>NZ_ML660052.1 GCF_007004665.1 Denitrobaculum tricleocarpae
TGTTCTGCAGGCTCAAGGATTTCAGGAGGATAGCGACCCGCTACGACAAGCGTGCCGACACCTTCCTCGCGGCCATATGCCTCGCCGCTTCCATCACTTGGTGGATCAATTGAGTCCCGACCCTAGTGTGGTCCAGGACATCGCCGGGGATGCCAAGAGATACACCAAACCTCAACAGACCCTAGCTCTTTGGCGTAAACATCGCCCGTTCGGCCTTTACGAGATCATCGAGGAACTGCGCGAAGATCGCGATGCGTTTCGTGTTTTTCATGCTTTCGTGCCACACGGTGTAATAACTTCGCTGCAACGATTTCTCGGGAAAGAGGCGGACGAGGTCGGGACAGGGCGCCGCCATGAAGTCGTGCAACACGCCCACACCGGCCCCTGATTTCACGGCTTCGAACTGGCCCAGTGCGCTGGAGATCTCGATGCTTGAGTGCCAGCCGCGCAGGATCTCCGTGGTGTAATTCAAGGCCGGTGTAAAGATAAGATCCTCCACATAGCCAACCAGTTGATGTTCGTGCAGATCGGTCAATTGCAGGGGCGCGCCAGCACGCTCCAGATAGCTTTGCGAAGCGTAGAGCCCCAGGCTGTAGTCGGTGAGTTTGCGTGCCCTGAGCCGCCCCTTTTCCGGCCGGCCCACCATGATGGCAATATCTGCCTCACGTTGGGACAGGGAAAAGCTGCGCGGTGCCGGGACCAATTGAATTTGCAGATCGGGGAAGCGCGCTGTCAGCTTGTGCAGGCGGGGTGACAGAAACGCGATGCCGAAGCCGTCGGGCGCGCCGACGCGGATCGTTCCCGAGACGTCGCTCTCGGATCCTTTGAGTGCAGACTGAGCGCCCAGGAACTCGCTTTCGATCCGCGTGGCGATTTCCAGAAGGGCCGTGCCGTCGGCCGTCAGCTCGCAACCGCCGGTGCTGCGGTCAAAGAGTTTGCTGTCGAGAGCTTGCTCTAAGGCATTGATACGGCGACTAAGTTTAGCCTGACTCACGCCCAGCCGGGTTGCAGCGCCGAGCATCTGTCCTGCCCGAGCCACCGCAATAAAGTACTTTGCGTCATCCCAGTTCATATCTGATACCAAGGGTCATTGTTAACGCTCCTTGGTGTTATCGCCAAAAATGAATAGTAGATCATCTCGATTGTGTATATCGGTGGAGTGTTGGAGTCGATAGATTTGCATTCAAATAGAAGAGATCGGGATGAGAAGGGCGCGACAAAGGCGACCTGCCGGTCCGGTAAATCCGATCTGGAGGAGGAAAGCATGACCGAACTCGCGCATTACGTTAACGGAGCTGCTGTTGCAGGCATGTCCGGCCGCAGCCAGCCCGTCTTTAATCCGGCGACGGGCACATCCGAAAAAACCGTGGCGCTGGCATCCGTGGACGAGGTGAACAAAGCCGTTGCCGCCGCAAAGTCAGCCTGGCCCGCCTGGTCGAAGACACCGGCCCTGCGCCGCGCCCGGATTATGGATAAGTTCAAGTCCATCCTCTGGGATCGTGCGCCTCAACTGGCCGAAGCGATTTCTTCCGAGCACGGCAAGACCCACGACGACGCTCTGGGCGAAGTGACCCGTGGTCTGGAAGTGGTCGAGTACGCCACCAGCGCGCCCAGCTTTCTGAAGGGTGAATTCTCCGAAAACGTCGGACCGGATATCGACTGCCAGATGATCCGCCAGAGCCTGGGTGTCTGCGCGGGCATCACGCCCTTCAACTTTCCGGCCATGGTGCCGATGTGGATGTTCCCGATTGCGATCGTGACCGGCAACACTTTCGTGTTGAAGCCATCCGAGCGCGATCCCTCCGCCTCGCTTTTGCTGGCCGAATGGTTGAGCGAAGCCGGGTTGCCGGAAGGCGTGTTCAATGTCGTTCAGGGCGATAAGGAAGCCGTGGACGCCATTCTGCATCATCCCGATATCAAAGCGGTCAGTTTCGTCGGTTCCACCCCGATCGCGCAGTACATCCATCAGACGGGCACTTCCATGGGTAAGCGCGTCCAGGCCCTGGGCGGCGCGAAGAACCACATGGTCATTATGCCCGACGCTGATCTGGACATGGCTGCCAGTGCGCTCATGGGCGCAGGCTATGGCTCGGCCGGTGAACGCTGCATGGCGATCTCGGTTGCGGTCCCGGTGACGGATGCCGTGGCCGATGCGCTGATCGAGAAGCTGGTGCCGCAGATCGAAGCCCTGAAAATCGGTCCCGCGGCCGACCGCGATTCCGAGATGGGTCCTCTGGTGACCGAACAGCACCTGAACAAGGTGCGCGGTTATATCGACAGCGGCGAATCGCAGGGCGCCAGGGTCGTGGTCGATGGCCGCGGTTTCAAGCAGGACAAACAGGGCTACGAGAACGGTTACTTCATCGGCGGCACGCTGCTGGACAACGTGACCGAGGACATGGACTGCTACAGGAACGAGATCTTCGGTCCGGTTCTCTCCGTGGTGCGCAAGCAATCCTATCAGGATGCCGTTGATCTGATCCATGGGCATGAGTATGCCAACGGCACCGCCGTCTTCACCCGTGACGGTGACGTGGCGCGCAACTTCAGTCAGGATATCGAAGTCGGTATGGTCGGCATCAACGTGCCGATCCCCGTGCCCATGGCCTTCCACAGCTTCGGCGGTTGGAAAGCCTCGATTTTCGGTGATCATCACATGCACGGCATGGAGGGTGTGCGCTTCTACACCCGGATCAAAACGACCACGACGCGCTGGCCGACCGGTCAACGCACGGACCCGGAATTCACCATGCCGACACTCGGCTGATTTCTGAACGAACGACCTTCCACACTTGCCCCCGCCAGATCTGCCTGGCGGGGGTTTTCTTTTTTTGAGAAGAAGTTATCTCCTGAGCCGCCGTCGGTTTGAACCTTATTCCGGCGGGTACCAGTAGCGGGCGGTTTCATCACCGCGCCGGATGACGACAAAGTTATTCGCAAAAACGCGGTAGGGCGCGCTCCAGCTTCCGTCGGGCCACTTGATACGGATCTCGGCGCGTTCTGCAGTGCCCAACCCCACATGCAGAAAGCCAAGCTTTCCGGACCCGTGGCCACCCCCGACCTGAACCTTGCGGATGCGGGTGTCGTTGCCGGACTTAATGGTGACGGATGCGCCGACGGCGTCCCGGTTCGCATCCTCCTGCTGCAGCTCGATTTGCAGCCAGTTTCCCATGGGGCGCGTTCCGAAGCCGGTGCGCGCGCCACGGTTTCTGAAGAGGCTCAGGGGTTCTTCGCGGTTGACGACCGCCAGGTCGAGCAGGCCGTCCGCGTTGAAGTCGGCAACCGCGGCACCACGCCCCCGGCGATCAAGTGCGATGCCCGCGTCTGCACCTGCCTCGTAAAAACTGCCGTCGTGCTGCCCGAGCAGCAGGTTATCCGGGTCGTAAGCGGCGAAATCGGGCATCTGTTCCACATTGCCCTTTGCGACGAAAAGATCCAGACGGCCGTCATTGTTGAAATCCGAGAAGTCGGCGTGCCAGCCGGTGGAAGGCTTGAGGTCTTCCCCAACGTAGGGCCGGTGGGCTGTTGCGCCCCGTTCGAAGGCGATGTCCCGGTAGGTCGGGCGGTCCTCCTCGCTCTCTGCATCGAGAGTCTGCAGCTTCGTATCGCCCATCGATGTCAGGGCATACTCCGGAAAGCCATCGGCGTTGAGGTCGGCTTCCGCGATGCCCATACCCCAGATCTTGATGCTCTTCCAGCCGTCGGCGGCGCGATACGGGCGGCCTGGCCGGCCCGGTTCCAGATGCCAGAGTTGCTCCTGCCCGCCGCGATAATACTGGCGGTCATTGGTGATCCGCAGTGCCGGTTCGCCGGAGCGGTTCCAGTCGGTGAAGAGCATGGAGAGGGCGCAGTAACCGGGTGTCAGTCGCTGGGAGTTGGCGTAATCCGGTGTTTCGCTGTTTCCATCGGGCCGGTGCAGGAGGTTGTCATGGCAGGTGCCCCAGGGAGAACCGGGCGCGGCCCGATCGACATAGTTACCGAAGGCGAGGGTCGGGAAAACCTGGCCGGCCTCGAAGGTCGCGGCAAAGGCCGTGGTCCAGTTTCGCCCGCCGTCATAGGAGAATCTGCGGTTCGAGCGGGTGAAGGTGCAGTCGGGGCCGCCCTTGAGAAGGGCGTTCGCGCCGACCCGCAAGACCACGAGATCCTTGATGCCGTCGTTATCAATATCGATAGGATAGAAGCCGGTCGTCCGTCGGGAGACGCCCTCGCTCAGGGCATCGGGTTTGTGTTCGAACTTGAGATCGCCACCCGCACGGCTGCGGTTGATATAGACTTTCGCTGCGTTGCTGCCACCGGCAACGGCAAGATCCGGCATGCGGTCGCCGTTGCAGTCGAACGCCGCGACCCCGCCGCCCACGAAGTGCTCCCAGGGACCGCCGTAGCGGTGATCGATCCCGGCAAGAGCTGCCTGCTCCTGCATGACGGGAATATCCAGCGCTGGCCCTGCCCTCTGGTCCAGCGTTTCGGCCGTGGCGACTGGCGTTGCAAGGCAGCCGGCAAGGATCAGAGAGAGCCCCCGCCGTTTCATTCCGGTATCACCAGAGTCTTCAAAAATGCAATGAGCGCGGACTTATCGCCGTCGGAAAGTGCAAGGTAGTTATCCCGGCTTTCCCGTCCTTCGCCGCCGTGCGCGCGGATGACTTCGTCGAGCGTCGTGAGGTCGCCGCGATGGCCGTAGGGCGCGGTCGAGCCAATGCCCCACAGCTCCGAGGTCTGGAAAACGTTGCGTTCGACAAAACGCTGCGACAGCAACTCGTTCCCGAGTGTAGCCACCTGGCGATCCGTCATGGCGTGACGCTTCAGATCGCCGAAGAGCGGTACCATGATCTGGTTGCTTGTGTTCCGTGGCAGTGTCCTCGCCCAGTCGAGCAGTTCAAGATTGTAGGTGGAGGCTGCATCCACCTCGCCCTGCCGCAGTGTGCCGGCGGCGTCGAAGGGTCCGGGGTCTTCGAACGAAAGCGCCTCGAGCGGGAGGGCTCTGATGTGGCAGCTCGAACAGCCAACGCTATCGAACAACAGGTCGCCTTTACCGGCGGCTGCACGCCAGGCAGGGTCCTCTGGCGTGACTTGCAGGGGGGGCGGTCGTGTTGCCTGCCAGGCGACAAGCGCGGAGATGTCTCCAGTGGAGATCTCACCGGAGACACCGTCCTCATCGAAATCTGTCTCTCCGGTCCAGCGAGCGCCAAAGCGCTCGTCAGCTTGCATGCCGTGATGATGGTTCAGCGCGTTAATCGTGAATTGCCGGAGCGAGGTCATCACGCCCTTTTGTCCGAAGGGCCGCACGACAAGATCGCTGTCGATGCCTTCGGTCTTGCTCAGATCGAGGATGCCGTCCGGACCTGCCATGATTTGGCCAAACTGCACGCCTTTCGTGACAAGCTTCCGGGTTTGCGTTTCGGCACTGCTGCGGGCGGCGCGCAATGCCTCGCGCCGGATGGCGTGAAGATCCGCCGTCATCTCGCGCGCCAGCAGCTCGATAAGGCCGGCACCCATGAGGTGGTTCGTATTGCGCTCGTTGGAAAACTGCGGATCGGTCGTGTCGAAATCGGCATTGGTGAAGCCTTCCGACACGAAGACGTTCACCGAGAAATCGCCAGCGCCGCCGGTGACCGGGTCGTTGTGACAGCCGGCGCAGCTGTTTGCATCGAGTCCGGCGGTGCGATGGAATTGCTTTTCCGGCAGGCGTTTGCGTTTTGTGGGAATGATGGCCTGCGTCGCCATGGGGCGCCCCACGCCGTCGTGCAGTGTGAATTTCGCTTTGAAAAGCCGTTCGCCGTGACCGGTCAGCGTATTCAAGCGGGTGGGGTCGAGGTCGCCGGAATAGCGGGTCTGGTCTACATGGGTTTTATGGACTCTCTCCTCCCACGGCTCCCCGGCCAAAGCAGCCGAGGCAGAGACTATAAGCCCCAAGGCTGAAATCCGGGTGAGCCAATCCCTATTCATAAACTGCTTTCCCCCGTTGCTGTATTGCCAGCTTACTCCGCTGCAGGATTCCACGCACGGGCAAGGATGCGCGAAGTTTAGTGCATTGGCTTTTGCGAGTCACATGCATCCGTTATGCGCAAAAAGTCTGCGCTTTCCCGAGGATAGAGTGCTGTTGTCGAAAAAAAACGTCACTCTAACTAGCTGATACAAAACAGAATTAGAAAAAAATCGATAAAAGCAAATTTTTTCGGGAAGGATTTCCGGTTGCGCCCGTTGTTCTGTTGAAAAGGCCCAAACGAGAGGGTCGCGAAACAGGAGATACAACGATGAAACGTCTTTTAGCACCTTTGATTGCCTTGCCGCTCGCGGCCTGTTCCATCACCGATGATTTCGAAATTCCGACCATTTCTTCCGTGACCTCACTCTTTGCGCCAGTCGGTCCTGAGACACGGCCATTGACGGCATCGATTGCACCGGTGCAGCGGCCTTCGGCCAACGCGCTGTCCAGCATGACCGTCGCGGATCTTGAGAACGGCAGCCGCAAGACCTTTGACGTCAAATCCTTTGGCAACGGCGTGCGCGTCCGCGAAGGAAACGGATGCATATGGACGCGCGCTGGCGACTGGTTTTCACCGTCCGACAGCTGGGCAAATTGCGGAACCTCGAGCAGCTGGCATACGGGTCAGGCCAAGGTTCGCGAACTCGACTCTCTCTATCCTTTACGCGTCGGAAGTGTCGGAAGCTATCAGCGCAGCGCCGTATCGCATACAGGCCGCAGCTACAGCCGAAAAACCCGCTGCGAGGTCACCGACGCAGTTGATGTTCTGCGCGAGGGCCGAGCCGCGACACCGGCTTATGTTGTCGAGTGTGACGACAGCCGTCGTGTCCGGACGACCTGGTTTGCTCCCGGTGAGGGTCCCATCGCTTATCGAGAAGTGCACAGGCGTAACGGTGTCGAAGAAGCCTGGGTCCGGATCAACTGATTACCGGGGTCCGACAAGATGAATTTCAGATGAAGTCGGAATGAACGCAGAAGCAAGAACGCGTGAACGAAAATGAAAATAGCCGTTAAAAAACAATTTAGTAACACAAGTGAGCGACGCGCCGTGATAAGTGCGGACTCACAAATTGGCGGCGCCTCTCAAGGTCGCTGCCGGTCCACAGAAGCCAAAAACCCAACAGGAGTGGCGTGCTCCTGTGAAGCTCTCAAGGAGTCCGACATGCAGTATTTCCGACGCTTACTAACAGCCATCGACACTCAGCCTTATCTTGACGAAATTGCAGCCGTCGAGGGGGCGTGGGATCAGTCGACCGGTCGCCAGAATAAAATCAGAGTCCAGCGTGAAGCACAGGCAATTCCGTTGCGTGGTCTGCGAAAGTCGGCCATCGCCGGTCGCAAGCGCAGCGATGTGCATGAAAGCCGCTGGACAAGCGGTTCGGTCAACTTTCCGCTCGCCTGTCAGTTTTTGCGCGATACCGCGAAAGCGGAAGATAGCCTGCTCAGCCGCGGAAAGATCGTTTGCCTACCCGCCGGCCGGCGCGTCTATCCGCATATTGACCGCGGCGAATACTACGCCGTCCGCAATCGCTATCACCTGGTTCTGAAATCGGCTTGCGGATCCTGGCTCAAGGCCGGAGATGAAGAAATCCGGATGCAGGAGGGCGAACTGTGGTGGTTTGACAATAAACAGGTCCATGAAGCCTACAACGACGGCGATCAGGACCGGATTCACATGATTTTCGATCTTCTACCTCGTGCTGCCGCCGAACGCGTTTTCGGCACGGCCGCCTGAAAAGGATAAATTGATGTTAAACCCTGTATCCGAGCTTCCGGGCTGTGCACCTTCGGAAACGGTCACCCTTCTCTACCGGCCCGCAAAAGGCAAAGGCGCACTTTCCTGCTGGCTTGCGCTCCCTTCGAATATGCCGGCGGACGCGACGCCGATCGTCGCGGTCCATGGTATCCGGCGCGGTGCGAAACAGCAGGCCGAGGCTCTCGCTCCCCGCGCCGCCGCACTCGGACGTCCCGTCATCGCGCCTCTGTTCGACAAGGTGAATTGGCCTAAATACCAGCAGGTCGTGCGGGGTCAACGTGCCGACCTCGCTCTGCTGGAATTGATGACAGAATTGCGTCTCACCGGGACCTGGCGGACCCGAAACTTCGAGCTCTGTGGCTACTCGGGTGGGGCGCAGTTCGCTCACCGCTTTGCGATGCTATATCCTCAACTGGTAACGCGCCTGACCGTATCATCGGCTGGCTGGTACACCTTTCTGGATGATGCGGCTTTCCCTTACGGCCTGAACGAACGGCCCGGAAAGACCAACGACTGGGGCCCGCGTTTCGCGGCAGGTTTAGACCAGTTTCTGCGAATCCCGGTTCAGGTCTGCATCGGGGAAGAGGATTGCGTCTCTGACGATAACACGCGCCAGGGGCCGGAGATCGACGCGCAACAGGGCAGGGATCGCCTTACGCGGGCCAGACGCTGGAGCGCGGCCTTCTGTAAGGCGGCTTCAGAGCGCGGTTTGACTCCCCGGATCACGCTTTCGGTTATGCCCGGCTGCGGTCACGACTTTCAGGATTGCGTTCAGTATGGCGGCCTCGACCGCCTGATCCTGCCGGATGGCGTCGCAACAGCTCTGGAGCAGTCTTCACTTTACTCCCAACAGCAGGAAGATGGGGAGGCCGTGAAGCAGATCTGAAGTGGTCTTCATCTGGTGTTCATCGGCCCTTGAAGGTCAGTTCATCAAGGTGACAGACGCTCTTCAACAGACTGCTCCATACTCACTCAAACAAATTCAAAACACTTTAGTTTCGCACTTTACCGCGTGCTGGAAAATTCAGGAGAAATCAAATGACCGTCCTTACTCCCATCGCTCTTAATACACTCGACCAGGCTAAATGGGCCTTTTCTACCCGCCGGGTTGCTCGCGAAGACGCAGTTGGTTTGCTTGACATGTTGTCTTATGCCACCTCTGGCGATCTTGTTCTCGGCCGTGTCGAGTGCATCGGATCCCACAAAAAAATCCAGTTGGCTCAAGGCCGCGCATCTGAACTCTACATCGGTGACCTGGTCGTGCTCGCTTGTGGCGACCGCTATGCTCCGGATCAGTTCGAAGGACTTGCTGAGTTGGATCCGCAAGGCGCTGATATGCTGGCCGGTGGCGGCGTTCTGGGCCGGATGCGGCATCGCCATGCCAAAATGTCGGCGCCAACCCGCATCACTCCTCTCGGATTGCTGGCAAATGCCGCGGGCAAAGCGGTCAACCTCGCGGACTATGCACTGGAGAAAGTCACCCGGCCAGAAGGTTTGAGGGTGGTGGGCGTTGTGGGCGCGTCTATGAATTCAGGCAAGACCACTGCGGTTGCGGGTCTTGCGCACGGCTTGAGTCGCGCCGGTTACCAGGTCGCCGCTATCAAAGCGACAGGCACCGGGGCGTTCGGCGACTTCAATGCTTTTGTGGATACCGGCGCGCGCTACGTCGCGGACTTTACCGACGCGGGAATGGTCTCCACCTACCGGCAGCCTCTCGCCCGGATCGAAGCCGGTCTGGACACGCTATTGGCGCATGCCAAGCGTGACGGCTGCGATGTTGCCGTCGTCGAATTGGCGGACGGTGTGTTTCAGAAGGAGACGGCGGATCTCCTGAAAAAACCGCATGTCCGCGACGGCTTTGCCGGGATGGTCTTCGCGGCACCCGATGCCCTTGCTGCCGCCGGTGGCTGCGCCGCTTTGCGCGCAATGGGTATTGAGCCTGCTGCGGTCACAGGCATGGTGAGCTGTTCCCCGCTTGGAGCGGCCGAAGCAGAGGCTGCCACAGGTGTTCAGGTCGTCACGCGCAGTGCACTCTGTGATCCTGCACAGGCGAATGCACTCGTCGCACAGATGCTTGCCAAACAGGGCGCCCACGCTCTGGAGCTTTCCGAAATCGGAGTTGCAGCATGACCTCGCTGTTCACGCGCGTTCAGCGCCCGGATGCTCAGTCCAAGGGCCGAGGTGTCCGGAGCCGCCTACCGCGCATTTTCGGCGAGGGCCGTAAGATCAGCATTCTTCTGGTCGCGGTCCTCGCCCTCGGCCAGGGTATTGCCGCGGGGGTTGCGGCCTTTGCGACCCGCGATGTCTTCGCAGCCTTTCGCGAGAACGACGCGATCCTGCCAACGCTCGCTCTGGCCCTGATCGTGATCGGCGGTCTGGCCATCGCAGTTTTAAGAGTCGGAGAGCGTCTGTTGGCAGAACGCGTCGGGCAGGACTATGCAGCCTCCTTGCGCCTGAAACTCTTCAAGCACCTTTCCCGCATGTCCGCGCGGAGCGTGTCACAGCGCCGAAAGGGCGCTCTGGCAATGCGCTTCGTCGGAGATCTGGCATCGGTCCGCGGCTGGGTCAGCCTTGGCGTCGCCCGACTGATCTCCGCCTGTATCCTTCTGCCTGTGACCGGCGTCGTTCTCTACCTGCTGAATCCCAAGCTCGCGACAGCCGCTGCGGTGCCGATTGCACTCGGCCTGATCGCCATGACATTGATTGGGCCAAGTCTCGGACCGGCACACAAACGCTTGCGGGCGCGCCGTGCCCGTCTGGCGGCCGATATGAGTGAACGTGTGCCCCATGCGCCCGAACTGCGGCTCCTCGGGCGCAGCGAAATCGAAACCTCGCATCTGCGCCGGCGCACGAAAAAACTTGTCGCGTCCGCTCTTGAGCGCGCGCGCGGTGCCGCAGTCCTGACGGCGATACCAGATGTGATATCCGGGCTCGCTGCTGCTGCCGTCTTCTGGACAGCCCTGCGCGCCGGCGCGTCCGGCGCCGATGCAGCGGGTGCCATGGCCGCAGTAGGACTATTGATCCAGCCTATTCGCGACCTGGCCGGCGTTTGGGACCGGCATCGCGCCTGGATCGCCGCGCGTGATAAGTGTGACGCGATGCTTGCAGCACCGAAGCTCGAGCTTCCCAACGATAAACCGGCTGCACCTCTCCCTTCTGTACCCTGCAGTTTGCGGTTCACGAATGTTTCAGCGGGGCTCTTGAATGATGTAACGATCACCGCCGAACCGGGGCAAAAGATCGCGATCGTGGGCGGGAACGGCGCGGGCAAGTCCACCCTTCTTGGCCTGGCTGCCGGATTGGAGCAGCCTGATAACGGCAGGGTACTGCTTGGAGACCGGAATCCGGTCGGTTTGAGCGCGAAAGAGCGCCGGAGCCTCTTGTCTTTGGTCGGCAAGCATTCACCCATTCTCGCCGGCAGTCTGCGCCGTGCCCTTACCATGGGCGTCTCTGACCGGCCCGACGACAGCAAGATACTGGCGGCGGCGGACACCTTCGGATTATGCGAGACGATCGACCGGCTTGGCGGGCTTGACGAAAAGGTCTCGGAAGCGGGCCGGAATCTCTCGGCTGGCGAGGCGCGCAGGCTGCTTTTAGCGCGGGCCGCACTTGCGGACCCGAAGCTCATGCTCCTGGATGAGCCGGACGATGCGCTCGATACCGATGGCCCGGATCTGATCGAAAACCTGGTCCGGCAGAGCGATGCAACCGCGCTGGTGATCACACACAATCTGGCTGTTGCCCGCCGAATGGATCTGATATGGTTTATAGAAGACGGGAAAATACTGGAAATCGGCCCGCCTGAAGTACTTCTCACCTGTGAGGGGCCGACCAATCGATTCTTTGCACCCCGCCGGGTGGCATAAAAAGGGCTGGCGTAGACTTGCGCTATCTAACCAAACTCACCCTCTCTTTCAGTGCGCTCCTGGCAATTGCGCTGGTTTCCGCCGGTATTGCTCTCTGGAGCGCGCAGTCTGCGGAGCGGCACCTTGAGCGTTCGCAGCTCGCGTACCAGGTGCACGGACGATATCTCTCGCTCTCAAACCATACCTACCAGCTCTTCAAGCAGTTCGGCGATGCGCTGATGATCGGTGACCGAGACCAGGGACGCGGTGAAGCCGTGCTGCTCACGGCTATTCGCAGCGATATCCGGGAACTGCGCATCCTGATCGCCGAAGAAGTCCAATTGGTGGGTGATGAGGAGATCGAAGAGCTCGAACTCCTTGCGCAGATCGAACGCAAGATCGAGTCTGTTTTACAGGAGTTCCAGCGTCTGCAGACCAGCGCCGAGTCCTCGGATCCCGCGCAGTTTCAGGACCGGCTTTCCAAGTTCCTGGATGAAAAGATAGATGCGGATTTCGAGGCCCTGATTGCGGAGGCCCTTGCGGAGGAGGAAGGGGAGGTAGCCGAGACTACAGCGGAGATGCAATACGCAATCGTCCTCTTCGAGGTTGCCGCTATTTTGGCTGGCGTGATTGCCGCTTTAACCGCCATTTTCGGCATTCTATTCCTGCGCCGGGGGTTGACTGTGCCCTTGCAGCGTCTGTTGAGAGGGGCAGAGGCCGTCGGACGCGGCGAGCTCGATCATCGTATCGACGTTCCCGGCGATACGGAACTTGGCAGTGTGGCACAGGCCTTTAACCAGATGATTGATAATG
This sequence comes from Denitrobaculum tricleocarpae, assembly GCF_007004665.1. Taxonomy (GTDB): domain Bacteria; phylum Pseudomonadota; class Alphaproteobacteria; order Kiloniellales; family Kiloniellaceae; genus Denitrobaculum; species Denitrobaculum tricleocarpae. Next base: position 12,398 of record NZ_ML660052.1, read on the forward strand.
TCGCCGAGCGGCAGGATCTCCTGTCTGCGTCGCGCGATGCGCTTGAGCACGAAGTCTCGCGCAGAACTGAGCAATTGCAAAAACTCCTCAAGACTCTGCGGGAGTCCGAGGACAACCGGAAACGCCTGCTGGCGGACGTCAGTCACGAGTTGCGAACCCCGCTCACCATTATCCGGGGCGAAGCCGACGTCGCCCTGCGCGGCGGGGATCGCAGCATCGGCGAATATCAGGAGGTTTTGAACCGGACGCGCGAGGCGGCGGATCACACGGCCCGGATCGTAGACGATCTGTTGTTCGTTGCCCGTCAGGAAAGCGGCGAAGTCCGGATCCGGCCCCGGGAAATCGATCTCGCGGAACTCGTGCAGCGGGCTGTGACAGCCGGGAAAGCGCTTGGAAGCAGCGCAAAGGCCGTTAGCTTCGAGACCTCTGTTACAGATGCCAAACTGCAGGCCGACCCGCGCCGGATTCAGCAGGTCGTGACGATCCTGCTGGAGAATGCACTGCGCTACGGTGGGGAGAACGTCCAGGTCCGTTTGGATTATGCCCCGGGGGGATTCGCGGTGACGATTGCTGATGACGGGCCCGGCCTGACCGATTCAGACCAAGAGCATGTTTTTGAGCGATTCTTCCGTGGCTCGAACGCCGCCATTCGTTACGATGGCGGCGCAGGCCTGGGCCTGCCGGTGGCAAAGGCAATCGTAGAGGCACATGGCGGTCAGATTGCCCTGACAAGCGAACCGGGTGAAGGCGTGGAGGCACGCTTCACGCTTCCAAACCGCGTACGCCTCGAAGCGGCGTCCTAAAAAAAACTTCCCTTTCTCATGACGATTTTGCGCATGCAAGACGTTACTCGCTCTGATTGAAAAACCCACTCAACCTGCAAGATACCTGAAGCTGCTATACTTCAGCGGAACGAGTGGGCCTGTGAGTTTTTTGCTCGCCCCTTTTTTGTCACAACGTTACAGGGATTAAATCGCCGAAGTGACCGTTGTTGTCATGAAAGCCGGCCCGTTTCGGGGAGATTCAGTTACAGCTGGATCGCTCGTCCGGCCGGATCTGACACAGACCATTTGCGGTCCGTGTGCGCAGGTTGTAGCTGAGCGGAAAGTTCGCTCCTGGCTGCAAAGTGTCACACGCGAACAGAAGGAACGGCGATATGTCTCTCTCTCCCCAAGCGATGCGCGCGTCTTGCGAATCGCGGAATGATCGGCTCCGGGAGGATTTGGAACCATGAACCTTTTACTTGTGGAAGACGAGGCCCGGGTTGCCGACTTCATCGTCCGGGGCCTGCGCGCCGAGGGATGGGTGGTGACCCATGCGCCCGACGCCGAGACCGCAATGGAGCTGTCGCAGCAGGACCGCTTCGACGTGATCGTTCTGGATCTGGTGCTGCCCGGCATGCAGGGGCAGGACTTTTGCCGGAAACTGCGTGCGCGCCGGGACCTGACGCCTATTCTTATGCTCTCGGCGCTCGATGCGCTGGATGAACGGGTCGCGGGTCTACGTCTCGGTGCCGACGACTACATGGGCAAGCCTTTCGAGTTCGATGAGCTTATCGCCCGTATCGAAGCCCTTGCAAGGCGCTCAACTCAATTCAGCGATCCGCCCGTTCAAAGTCTGTTGCAGGTCGGCGCCATCGCATTGGATCTGGAGAGCCTGCAGGCGACCGTGGAGGGCGAGGTGCTCGATCTGACCGCCAAGGAGCGCGAGATTCTGAAACTCTTTCTCTCCAAGCCCGGCCGCGTCTTCTCACGCGAGCGCATTCTCAACAGCGTTTGGGGTACCAATGAAGATCCCCTGACCAACGTTGTGGATGTTTATGTCGGCCGCCTGCGCCGCAAACTCGGGACGCAGTGCGACAAACTGCAAACCATCAGAGGGGCGGGTTACCGGCTGAGGGGGGACTGACGTGCGCGCCCGGCCTGCGCTCAGGCAGACTCTATACCCGGGTAAAACCGCACTCCGGGTGTTTTTGGTCCAGTCTCAAAAGAGCGCGTCAGGAACCTCATGTCGTACGAAACACCCGCTCAAACGATTCCCGCAACCATTTGATCGTGGCCTGGATCCTGAGAGTCTGTACGGTGTCATGGTAGGCGTGAATGTAGAGCGTGCGTTCAAGCTCGGGATCGCCATTGCTGACCCGCACCAGCCGCTCGTCCTGCCCGGCGATACACATGGGCAGAAGTCCGTTCCCCAGCCCCACGCCGACGGCGCTCATCAGAATTTGCGCGTCAGACGCTGTAAAACGCATGTCTTTGCTGCGTTGGCGCAGCCGCCGGTTCGCGCGTTCGAGCAGGGGAAAGGTTGAGAGTTCGTCCTGGAACGCGACCCAGCCTTCGACATCGTGCTCCACCTCACGCGACCGGTACACCGCATAGGGGATCTTTCCCAGGGCGATGGTAAAGGCGCCGTCTTTAGGCTCGGTCTCGAACCAGAGCGATAACGATGCGCCGCTGCGCACCAGGTTGTCCGGCGGGCGGGTCAGGGTGCGCAGATCGATCAGCGGGTTTGTCTGCAGGAAATCCGAGACCGCCGTTTCCGTGAGGCGTTTGATGATCCAGCCGTTGGCGATGAGACGCACCGTTCCAACCGGGCCTTCATTCGATTCCGTGACTTCATCGACCAGGGACGCGATCTGGTTCTGCACCACCATCACACGGTTGATGGTCGATTGGCCCGCATCGGTCAGGGCAAAGCCGGCTTTGGTCCTGACGAAGAGCGGTACACCCAGGTCGGCTTCCAGGCTCGACAAGCGCCGCCCCGCCGTAGAGGTGTCGACCCCGAGGACCTGGGCCGCGCGCGTCAGAGAGCCGGTCCGGCTGATCGCCAGCGCCACTTTCAGATTATTCCAGTCCATCTTATCCGTTCATCCCGTGGCGTGCGCTCATGCTGTATTGCGCAGTGGTGGCGGCCGATTGGCTTCCAGCAGATGATCCATAATGGCCATGTGGACATCGTCGGCGTGGGTGACGTGCCCCATGTGTCCGGCGCCGGATACATCCACCAGCCGGGCATTCGGCAGAACCTCGGCGAGCGCACCGGCAATGGCTTCGGTGGGCGTCGGCGTGTGCTCACCCCGCAGAAGCAGCACCGGCATGTTCAGTTCCGAATAAGAGCCCAACAGCACCGATTCTTCCATCAGGGCGTAGAACTCCAGGGGAGCCTTCGGGGCCCAGCGCAGCATCAGTTTCTGAAGATCCGACCGCATCGTGACCCAGGCGTCGGCGCCGTTCCAGTAGTCGACAAAGCTGGTCATGGCGGCTTTGTAATCCCCAACGGCGACCCGGGTTTTGACAAAGCTGTTCAGCTCCATGATTTCAGCGAAGCCCTCCTCGCCCTCTCTGCCGATTTGACGCAGCAGGTGGTAGGCGCAGGGTTCGTAAACCGCGAGGCTCGCAATTTTGTGGGGGCGGGCCAGAGCGATGTGGAGGGCCAGCGCGCCGCCGTAGGAATGTCCGATCAGATGCACCGGGTCCACGCTTGCGTCTATGATCTCGATGGCTCCGGCGGCTTCGTCCGCGAGCGTGAAGGGCTGTTCCCCTGGCCAGTCGCCCCGGTTGTCGGTGCCGTAGTTCTCCGGCGTGTGCAGTTCGAAGTCGGGGCCAAGCACGTCATGAAGGCTGCGCCACTGCTTCGCGTTCCATCCGGAGCAATGCAGTGCGATCACCTTTGTCCGGGCGTGCCCCTTCGCGGGGAACTGCTTCACTGCGTCCGTCCGTAGAAAGTCTTCGGGCCTTGGAAAGTCTTCGGGGGATGCGGTCTTGTCCGGCTTTGAGATTTCTTCCGGCTTTGCGAATTCATCTGGCATGGCCTTGCCCAGCTTTTTCATGGGTGGTGCGAAACGATCGGGCTCGTCACTGATCAGCTCATGAACGATCCCGGGTCTTTAAGTACCCCCGGTATAACTCTTGATGAACCCGTATAAATGCACGCCTTTCATGCAATCCTGCAGGATAGGCCAAAAACACGAGGTTTAGCAGGGCTTTGGGAGGATCTCATCTTTTTGGCAAACGCGCTGTGGTTCTCACGAAACCTGAAAGCCCGGCCTCCCGAATTCGGCCTGAAGGAACATCGTCTCTGCAGAAATACTTTTTGATTATGCAGTTTTGCGGGTTCTTCTCGTGGCCAGACGGACTTAATAAAGCACAAGTGAAATAAATTCGTAGACAAACGATTTTTATCACCGCCTCTCCGCGGAGAGGGACCTGAATGTTCAAAAATCAGATTTCAATATCGGCAGGCTCCGCCGCACTTACGTTCGAATCAAATTCTAAAAGGGATGTCCATTATGAGAACCAGAAACTTGAAACTCTTCGCCGCCGCTTCCATTGCAAGTGCTTGTCTCACCGGAACGGCCGCGGCCCAAAACGCCACGACCGGCCAGAACACAACCACCGGCACCACTGCCGCCCAGGAGGCTCCCTCTGGCATTGATACTGCCCGCTACGAGGGCCGGAACCTCCCCGAGCTGGGCTGGAACGACACACTGAAGCGCTACAACTTCGACAACGACAAGTTTATCGGCCAGCGCTTTTCGGCGACCTGCCCGCCCCGCAACATCCGGGACAAGAACGACGATCTCTACGGCACCGACGTCTATCCCAGCGACAATCCGATCTGCGTTGCCGCTTTGCACGCGGGCAAGATCACGGCAGCGGACGGCGGCCCCTTCACCCTTCAGGTGAATCCTGGCCTCGAGTCTTACACCGGCAGCAGCCGCAACGAAGTCGATTCCGCCAATCTGCCGGGCACCAAGCGCTCCATGGTCTTCCTCGATGCCGCCAACACCGCTGCCGCCGACGAAGCGCGGGCGCCTTACATCCCGCGGGTCAAGTGGGACATGAAGTTTACCAAGTCCGGTTACGCCTACAAGAAACTCCGCGGCCAGCGTTTCACCTTCAACTGTCCGGCAGCCCCCAGCGGCAGGCTCCGGGCCATCACCGGCACGGATTCCTACAGCCTGAACGCGGTGATCTGTGTGGCCGCGGTCCACGCCGGCAAGATCACCAAGGACGGCGGCCTCGTGCACATTCAGATGGATGAGGGCAAGTCGAAACTCGTGGGCAGCATCCGCAACGAGATCGAGAGCGGCAACGGCTCGGGCAGCAGCGGCACCGTCTCCTACGTCGACGCCACGTTCTAAGCCCTTAGCGCTTGCGTGCCGCAAAGTGTCTCGGAATTTGCGTTCGAAATCAGCGCTCGGCTGATTGAGAGGCAGTGAATTCCGAGGCCGCTTAAATGCAAACTGCTCTATGCGCGAAACGCGCGTCTACAGCTGACCAAGCCGAGGGGGCGGCCCGGATCGAGAGAACCCGGGGTGTCCCCTTTGGCGTGTCTTTCAGCCGACTCAATTCTCTGGCCTTCCCGATCTCCGGCCCAACCCAAAGGAGCGACCATGATCCTCCGCGTCCTGACCCATCTCTTTCTGCTGGGCGCGCTCTGCCTCCTCGCGGGCGCCATCGCCCACAATCAGCTTTCGCCCAGCTTCACCACCGCCATGACAGTCCCCTTCGCCAACCTGGCCAGCCTGATCCTGGCCCTCATCGCCTCGGCCCTCGCTACTTACGGCTACCGCCGCGACCAGAGCTCGCGGGCCGCAAAACGGCGCATGTGGATCGTGATCGCTTGCGCGCTGGTTTTGGCGCTGCTGCTGCCGATGTCGGACCTGGGGTATTTGAGTAGCGTGAGGTAGGGGGTGAAGTGCCTTGAGTGCTTGCGTTCGTATCAGCGCGAGACCCCGCCCTTGAACCCGACCACGAAGGAACGCGAGATCCTGAAGCTCTTCTATGCAAACCCGGCCTGGTCTTCTCCCACGGTTGCATCCTCAAAAGCCGCCTGGAGCACTAACGAAGCCCCCCTGACCAATGTGGCGGATGTTTATGTGGGCAGCTTAAGGCGGAAGCTGAGCGAGCAGGGGAGAAGCTGCAGACGGGTAGAGGGGCAAGATATCGATTGAAGGCGGAGTGAGAGTAGAGCGGCGCCTGGCTGGGGATAGGCCAGAAAGATCAAACGAGCAAAGCGGGTTGTGTTGGGGTGTTCAGGGGGCGGTTGAGGGCGGTTTCGATGTGGGTGAGAGCGAGTGTGAGTTTCATCTGAAACCATTTGACGGTCTAACTCCCCTTCTCAAAGCCAAACTCCCGGATCAAGAAGTCGACGGTTGCCTGGTCGCGCATCTTGCAGATAGTGCTCTGGTTCGCGAAGGCCTCCTATACGAACCAGCCCCGCATGGCATTCACACGATTAACGTAATTTGGTGCTGGCCTGTCCGCATGTGCGGGCGGCACAGCGATGATAGGAAGCAGCTTGTCCCTGAAATCAGCTAGGCCAGCATCCAAATTGTTGGTGCTCAGGTCTTGCTCCATCCGCCCGTTGCGGTGAACGCGGTAAGCAGCATCGAATGTTACGAGACCTCGGTCATAAGCCCGGTGATGTAGCGCGCACAACGCGACCCCGTTCGACGTTTCATCTGTACTCTCGGGATGGGCTGCTGGTAAAATATGTGCGGCATCTAGAAGTCTAAGCTGCACACCGCACATCGCGCAGGCATGAGAATAGGCAGTCAGAACCCGGTCTTTAAAGTTAGCGTCCCTAAGAGCTTTCTTTGTGGATACAACAGCGTATCGGCGTGATTCGGGAACAATTGCCTCAATCTCTGCCTCGTCGATATTTTCAGGGTTCTCGCAGATTTCCGCTAGAAGTCGAAGCGTCTCATCCGATGATCCGCAGGCATGGAGTTCGTCCATGTAGCGCAGATACGTTCCCATATAGGCAGACTTCACCGCAAAAGCGACTTCCTCTTCACCTTTGAACTGGTGAGCCAGTCCGTTGATGTGAGCCGATTCAAGAGCCGGTTGCCGTATTTGGATAGACGGAGACCCTCCAAGCGGGCCGCTATGGCGGCTAATGTCATAGGCAGCAAAAACACGCAGATCGTCACACCAGCCGAGGATTGCCGTTTTCCCGCCAACCTCTGGAACAAACCTCTGTCGCCCCTCGATCTCAGGCAGCCCTGTGACTTGTATCCGCCACTCATTCGGTAGGCTTGCGCGACCGCCAAATGTTAGATTCCAGATGTAGAGTCGTAACCTGAAGGATTTATCTCCATCCATGATCTGATATGCAGCGGGGTGGGTGCGTTCTTCAGAAAGCCTTAGGAAGCTCTGCCCGCTTTGGTACAGAGATTCCTCGAATAGTTGAAACAGCGCAGGCTTTCGGAGTGGCGCCATTCTCTACTCTGCAGCCTCGATGATCGTAACTTCTTTGGGTTCATCTTTTGGTTTCCGCATGTGCGCCGGACGTAGTTTGCCACCATCCTTGGGAAGGGGCGCAGATTCACGTTCATCACCGCCGTTCCAAAGAAGGCCTGGATGGGCGATCCGATAGTAGCCATCATCTTCTTTTTTCGAATTCTTTGCCTTAGGAGGTTCAACAGGCTTTACAAAGCGGCCTTTTGCGCCTTCGAGATATGACTCAACTAATTCAGCACAGATCCATCGCCTTCCTAGTCGTTCACAAACCTCTCCGGTAATGCAGCTTCCGCCAAAGGGGTCGAGCACGAGATCGCCAGGATCTGTCACCATTCGGATGAAATACTCAGGCAACGCCGCCGGAAAGCGTGCAGGATGCGCTTTGAGTCCCTGTTCCTTGCAATAGCGCATGTAACTGCTGTTGCTCTCGGTATTGGGTAGTGCAATCAAGTTCGGCGGAATGGAGGCCCCATTATCAATGGAGAACTTTTCACTAATGTCGTGACCTGACGGCCTGAGCTTTGCTTTGTAACCGTTACTCAAAAGACTTTTCATGCTGTCGCTGTAGGGCTGCAGGACGCGCCGATTGCTGGCCTTTGGCCACGGTGATTTGGACAACCACCAGACAGTGTTTATGCCGTCTTTCACGCGAATGCGACGCACATTTACCCATTCAGCAGGTGTCGGCAATTTTGACGGATTCCACCAATAAAACTCCTGAGAAAGATGAAAGCCGTACTCTTCACACAACATGATGAGAAGTTTGAAGTGATAGAGGCTTCGCACTGGTAGTCCTGGTTTCCACGCACCGCCAAGATCTATGACAAGGCTGCCGTCCTCTTTCAGGATGCGATGGAACTGCTCTGCAAAACTCCGGAACCACTCCAGGTAAGCATCCTCTTGTTCGTTGCCATAATCTTTCTTTCGAGTCAGTGCAAACGGAGGACTTGTCACAATCAAATTGACGGAGTCTTTTTTGCGCTGCTTCATCACCGCCAGACTGTCGGCGTGAAAAATCTTGCCGAGCTTTGTATTGTGGAAGACTGTCGGAGGTTCTTGTTTTGCCATATATTCGTCTCCCTTACAGATCGAGTTTCTTTAAGTTCATAGCATGACGCGCCTCGCGCTCGAAGGCCCGTATAACTGTAGCTGGGCTATCGCTGATGTTGTGCAAGTCGCCCCCGTCCAGCATCACAATCGCAAGATTGGAGTCGGCCATGATCCTATTGGCGTAGCGCCTTGCTTCATTGCCGATATCCCCTGTCGTGACCATCACGATGACATTGCTCTTCAGGAAATGTGTAAGGCCTACCTCTTTTGCTACGTCGTCAAGGGAGACACGCGCAGTGTTCTTACACTGTATCTGCCAGCGCGAAAACACTAGGCGCGCACTTTCAAAGACCAGATCAACCTCTGCCCCGCCGGTCTGGTTGGCGCGCAGGCGAGTGGCCACGTAAGTCATATCCAGGAGGCGCATAATCTTGAAGGCAAGCGCTTCGAGTGCTAATCCCGCTTTGTAACGATCTTTCTCTTTGATCTCTTCCAAAATATCGGAGAGCGGCGTGCGCAGTAGTGCAAGAAGCTTCGGATCGGTTTGCCCCTTTAACTGTTCCAGAAGCGGCTCGACAACATCTGCAATCAGCTTGTCGGTTGGTGCTACCTGAAACGGCTTTGCTCCGCGTCCGGTAGTCGTTTTGTCCGCCGTAATGTATCCCGCCTCAACCAGACTATGCAGAACCATCTTTGGCAGGCTCTTCTCAGGGAACTTGATACCGTAGGTAGCTGTTGCCAGTTTCACGATTTTATTCGCAGGCTGCGGATCGCGCTCTCCAGTATTGGCAAGCGCCCGCAAGAATGTCCGCTGCTCAGGTGTAAAGTCCGCCAGAGCCTCGAACTCATCCGGATTAAGCCCAAGAATATCTTCGATGCGATGCGGATTAACCTGCCATCTACTCCCGACAAACACACCTGCTTTGGCAAGCCACAAGCGCATCATGCTCGGATGCTTACCGCCGGAGGGATAGTGCACGCCCCGCGCTGCAAGTCCCTCTCGAAGCGTTGTTAGCGTCACAACTTCACCTGCGGCCACCATGTCCTGAATGCAGCGCACAAGCGTCATACCGTGGAGATTTAGAAGGATATGTTTGGCAAACCGCTCATACAGAGATGGCTCATCATTCGTGAGCAGGAGCAGTTCCTGTCCAAACTCCGTCAAGGCCGCCTCCCGGTCGATGATCCCATATGCGATCATCCCTAGCTTGGTATTGTTGGCGAGTTTCCCTCGGTTGTACTCAGTAGTCTTGTGGTTATCGAAATAGGTCGCCCGCACGGCGTCCTCAAAGGCGTGCCAGTCACCGCCATGTTCATCAGCCATCTCCAGAACGCGAGCAAGCTCGATTTGAGAGGGGGAAAACTCGCTGCCGAATGGAAGATCGCTTCTTTTCATCTCTGACCCACACTCAAGGTCGAGACATCATAGGTCTCTGCGATTGCTCTCAGGGCATTGTGATCGCTTTCGTCCAGACTGATACTTAATCCTACTAGTTTTTTGCCTAATCTCGATTTTGCCATAGCTTCACCATTTTGGTGTTTTCCGCACCATTAAACCTCTATATCTAGCGGTGAGCAACGGTGACTTTGCCTAGATATAGAGATATCCACAAGATAATGCCAAGCTGAGGCCTATTGCATGCAGGCCTTTATGCATGCGTCTTAGGTCGACCAAGAAGCGATACTCGCACTGTTGGCACCGCATTTGAGAATAGGGTGCCATTCATTCAGCTTAGGAATGGCAAATCACAAGGTTCCAAGGAAGGCGCAACCCTAACCCCCCAACCTCCCCCAAAAACCCAACAACCTCCTCAATCCCCGCCCGGCGCTTCAGGTCGGTAAAGACCACCGGCCGTTCCCCGCGCCCCTTCGCGGCATCCGCCTTCATCACCTCCAGATCCGCCCCCACGTGCGGGGCCAGATCCGTCTTGTTCACCACCAGCAGGTCGCTCCGCGTAATCGCCGGTCCCCCCTTCCGCGGGATGTCTTCGCCCTGGCAGACGGAGATGACATAGATCGAGAGGTCGGCGAGTTCGGGGCTGAAGGTGGCGGCGAGGTTGTCACCGCCGGATTCGATGAAGACCACGTCCAGGTCCGGGTGGCGGGCGTTGAGTTCGGCGACGGCGGCGAGGTTGAGGGAGGCGTCTTCGCGGATGGCTGTGTGGGGGCAGCCGCCGGTTTCCACCCCGACGATGCGGTCCTCGGCGAGGGCCTGGACGCGGGCGAGATACATCGCGTCCTCGCGGGTGTAGATGTCGTTGGTGACCACGCCGACGGACAAGCGGCCTCGGAGGGCTTCGCAGAGGCGCTGGGTCAGGGTGGTTTTGCCGGAGCCCACCGGGCCGCCGATGCCGACGCGTAAGGGGCCGTAGGGGGACTTTTGGAGCGGGCTGGGAGCTTCGGCACTGGTGGAGGATTCCGCCCGGCCCTCTGGGCGGGCGCCGCTATTGACGGTGGGATCGGGGCTGCTCATGAGCGGAACAATCTCGTGTGCTGGGTTTCATGGGCCATGGCGCAGATCTCGGCCATGATATTGTTGGTGGTCAGGTCCTCGAGCCGGGTTGCGGCGGCGCGGGCGGCGGTCTCTGCGATCACCGGCTCCAGGCCAGCGAGGAGGCTCTGGCCTTCGCTCTGGCCGAGCGGCACCAGGCGAATGGCGGCGGAAATCAGGTTGGAGACGCCGGCGTGCAGCCAGGCCTCCAGGGCCGGCGCCGCTGCGATGCCGTGACCGGCCGCTGCGCCCGCGACGGCAAGCGGATAAACCGCTTCGGAACCGAGCACCTCTTCCAAAAGCGTGAGCGTTTCACAGGGCCAGGCCTGCTGTGTCGTGCGCAGGAAGGCGCTGCCCAGGGCCAGGGTCTCTTCCCGTAGTTCTCTCGCGGGCTGGAAGGCGAGGGCGAAGGCGTTGATCTCCGCGAGGGTTGGATTGTCTGGGCCGTCGCGCTCCCGCGCCGCTTCATGGGCGCGGGCGAAGATCACCGCGTCGCTCCAGAGACTCCCGCCTGTCAGGCTGTCCCCGATCCAGTCCTGCGTGCCCGCGCGGTCCGTCACCAGCCCCCGCGCGATGGCGGTTTCCAGCCCCTGGCTATAGGCAAAAGCGCCGACCGGATAGGCGGGGGAAAGCCAGGTGAGCAGGCGGTAGAGAGCGGAAGAGGACTCACTGGTCATGGCCGTGTCCGTCGCTATGCGCGTGACTATGGTCGTGCTCATGGCTGTGCCCGTGACCATGACCGGCGCTATCGTAAGCCCCGCCTTCCGGATTGAAAGGCTCCACGACCTTACCGACCTCGGCGCCCAGGCGCTCCAGCATATCGGCGATCACCCGGTCGCGGCGGATCAGGATGCGGTCCGGTTCGATCTGCGATTCCAGATGGCGGTTGCCCAGGTGCCAGGCCAGGCGCAGCAGGTGCGGTGTGTCCCTGGCGCGCACCTCCAGCAGAGGTTCCGGCAGAGCGCGCACTTCCAGCGTGCGCCCATCCTCCAGACGCAGCCCGTCGCCATGACGCAGCAGCACCCGCTCAGGCAGGTCGAGCAGAAACCGCAGGCCGCCGTCGCTTGTCAGCGCAATGCGCCGCCGGTCCCGCTGACCCTGCTCCAGGGTGACGGAGTCGGCGGGCGGGCCGTTCCACTGGCCGGCGGGAAGGTGCTGGGAGGCGCGGATCATCTTCTGTTTCGCCTAGAAAAGGAAATAGCGCTGCGCCATGGGCAGGGTTTCCGCCGGGTCGCAGGTCAGGAGTTCGCCGTCGGCGCGCACCTCGTAGGTCTCCGGGTCGACTTCGATCTCCGGCGTCTTGTCGTTCAGGACCATATCGGCCTTGGTCACCTTGCGGATGTCGCTGACCGCCAGCACTTCGCTCTCCAGGCCTAGATCTTCCCAGATATCCCCGGCCATCGCGGCTTCCGAGACGAAGGTCGCCCGGCTCTTGGGCAGGGACTTGCCGAAGGCCGCGAACATGGGGCGATAGTGCACCGGCTGAGGCGTCGGGATCGAGGCGTTGGGGTCACCCATGGGGGCCATGGCGATGCTGCCCATCTTCAGGACCAGATCCGGTTTCACGCCGAAAAAGGCCGGGGACCAGAGCACCAGATCGGCCAGTTTGCCGACCTCCAGCGAGCCGATGTGGGCCGACATGCCGTGGGCGATGGCCGGGTTGATGGTGTATTTCGCGATGTAGCGCCGGACACGGAGATTGTCATTGTCGCCGGTCTCTTCGGGCAGTTTTCCGCGCTGGCGCTTCATCTTGTCGGCAGTCTGCCAGGTGCGGATCAGAACCTCGCCGACCCGGCCCATGGCCTGGCTGTCCGAGGCGATGATCGAGAAGGCGCCGATGTCGTGCAGAATGTCTTCCGCCGCGATGGTCTCTTTCCGGATCCGGCTCTCCGCGAAGGCCACGTCCTCCGCAATGGAAGGATCCAGGTGGTGGCAGACCATCAGCATGTCCAGATGCTCATCCACCGTGTTGACCGTGTAGGGCCGGGTCGGATTGGTGGAGGAGGGAATGACGTTCTGCAGGCCGCAGACCTTGATGATGTCGGGGGCGTGGCCGCCGCCCGCGCCCTCGGTGTGGAAGGCGTGAATGGTTCGGCCCTTCAGCGCCTCGATCGTGTGCTCCACGAAGCCCGACTCGTTCAGGGTGTCGGTGTGGATCATGACCTGCACGTCCATGTCTTCCGCCACCGAAAGGCAGCAGTCGATAGCCGCCGGGGTGGTGCCCCAGTCCTCGTGCAGCTTCAGGGAACAGGCGCCGGCTTCGATCTGTTCGATCAGACCGGCCGGTTGCGAGGCATTGCCCTTGCCCGAAAAGGCCAGATTCATGGGAAAGGCCTCGGCGGCCTGCAGCATGCGTCCGATGTGCCAGGGACCGGGCGTGCAGGTGGTGGCGTTGGTGCCGGTGGCGGGACCGGTGCCGCCACCCAGCATGGTGGTTACGCCGGAGGTCAAAGCCTCCTCTATCTGCTGCGGGCAGATGAAATGAATATGGGCATCAAAGCCGCCGGTCGTCAGGATCTTGCCTTCCCCGGCGATCGCTTCCGTCGAGATGCCGACGATGATGTCGACGTTCGGCTGGGTATCCGGGTTACCCGCCTTGCCGATCCCGGCGATCCGTCCGTCTTTCAGTCCGACATCGGCTTTGTAGATGCCTGTGTGATCGACGATCAGGGCGTTGGTGATGACCGTATCCACTGCCCCCTGGGCCCGGGAGGCTTGGCTCTGGCCCATGCCGTCGCGGATGACCTTGCCGCCGCCGAACTTGACCTCTTCGCCGTAGGTGGTCAGGTCTTTTTCTACCTCGATAAAGAGCTCGGTATCGGCGAGCCGCACTTTGTCCCCGGTGGTCGGGCCGTACATGGCGGCATAGGTCGATCGGGAGATTTTTGCGGGCATCAGTCGAGCCCTCCCATGACTTTTGCGTTAAAGCCGAAGACGGCCCGCTTGCCGCGCAGAGGCACCAGGGTGACTTCGCGGGTCTGGCCGGGCTCGAACCGTACGGCGGTGCCGGCGGCGATGTCCAGACGCTGGCCGCGCGACGCCTCGCGATCAAACTGCAGGGCCGGGTTGACTTCGAAGAAGTGATAGTGGGAGCCGACCTGCACCGGGCGGTCGCCGCTATTCGCAACCTCAAGGGTCGTCGCTTCACTGCCTTCGTTCAGCGTGATCTCGCCGTCGGCCGTGATGATTTCACCTGGGATCATGGGGGCTGTCTCCTTTGACCGGGGGCTCAGCGAATCGGTTCGTGAACGGTCACCAGCTTGGTGCCGTCGGGGAAGGTGGCTTCAACCTGGACGTCGTGGATCATCTCGGCAATGCCCTCCATGACCTGGTCGCGGGTGATGACCTGCGCGCCCTCGGCCATGAGCTCGGCAACGCTGCGGCCGTCGCGCGCGCCCTCGACCACGAAGTCGGTGATCAGGGCGATGGCCTCCGGGTGATTGAGTTTGACACCGCGCTCCAGCCGGCGGCGCGCCACCATGGCGGCCATGCTGATCAGCAGCTTGTCCTTTTCTCTCGGGGTCAGGTTCATGTCGGTCCTTCCGGGTCGCTAACAGGTCCAGACGCGCGGCAGAGCGCCGCCGCGCAGTCTTTCAAGAAGTGGAATGAGGGTGGCACGCAGCCTGTAGCCGCTGGGCGCGAGAATGCGGGTCAGGACAACACCGCCGAGATCACTGCAGCTCGCCACAACGCCCGACTGATCCAGAAGAGGGCGGATCGCGTCGCGGAGTGTGCTGCTGTCAGGCGCGCAAACGATGACGCTCGCGATGGCGCGGGCTTCGTTGCCGATCGCGGTGCGGTTGAGCTGCGCTACGGGATCGCCGGAAAAGCCCAGACGGTCGGCGAAGAGTAACTGACCATCCCGTTCGATCCGCCAGGAATCCCGCAGCAGGCCGGAGCGGACCTCTTCGCCCATGGCGGGGCGGCCGAAGATTATCGACTCGCAGGCGACAAGCCGCGAGGAGGCGGTCAGACTGACCTGGGTTTGGCGGTCCAGCTGGCCGCTGTCGAAAAGAATGGTCTCCTGCGGCAGCCAATAAGCCGAGGCGTTGGCAGCGACGTCGATCCGGCTGTCGATCCGGGCGGGCTCGGCGCGGGACCTGTAGATCCGCTCGCAGGCCTGGGTGGTGACGACCGCATCAGTGCCTGTTCCCCAGGTGGCTTCGATCGAGAGATGGTCGCGGTCGGTTAGGCCGCCGGAGGTGTTGACCAGGACCGCTTCCGGCCCTTGCGCGGCGATCCGGGGCAGGCGCGCTTTCAGGCAACCCTGCTGGAAAAGATCGCCAATCCTGCTGCGGCCCGCGGCATGCTTGAAGGACAGCCGTACAGCGCCCTGAGCGCGCTGCAGCTTCGCGGGCCTCGACCGGGAGCTATCTGCCGTATCAAGGAATTCCGGAACCGCCGCTCTGCTCAAGCTCTCCAAATTCATGCCTGCCGCTGTCCCGTCAGATCGTCAGGTGCTTCATGATGGCCGTCTCGTCATCGCTTTTCATTTCGCCCGACATGACGATTTCCCCGCGGTCCATGACCGCGTAGCTGTCAGCCAGCGCGCGGACGAAGTCAAAATACTGTTCGACCAGAAGGATGCTCATTCCACCGCGGCTGCGCAACAGGCGAATGACCCGCTCGATATCCTTGATGATCGAGGGTTGAATACCCTCGGTCGGCTCGTCGAGAATCAGCAGGCGCGGTTTCATCACCAGGGCCCGCGCGATGGCGAGCTGCTGTTGCTGGCCGCCGGAGAGATCCCCGCCGCGCCGTCCAAGCATATCTCCCAGCACCGGGAAGAGCTCGAAGATTTCATCCGATATGCGCCGTTCCCGCCGTGGCAGGACGAAGAGCCCGGTCTGCAGGTTTTCCCGGACGCTCAGCAGGGGGAAGATCTCCCGGCCCTGGGGGACATAGGCCAGACCCGCGCGGGCCAGATCTTCGCTGCTCGCTTTGGTCACATCTTGACCGTCCCAGGTGACGGTCCCGCGCGAGACGGCTGCCTGACGCATGATCGCGCGCAGCAAGCTGGTTTTGCCCACGCCATTGCGCCCCAGCAGGCAGGTGACCTTGTCCTTGGGGACCTCCAGGCTGACCGATCGCAGCGCTTGCGCGGCGCCATAGTGGAGATCCAGGTTCGAAACGCTCAGCATAACCTATCTCCCCAGGTAACTCTCAATGACGCGCTCGTCGGCGCTGACACTGTCCAGGGAACCTTCCGCGAGGACCGAACCTTCCGCCAGGACCGTGACCTTGACGTCCAGGTCGCGCACAAAGCTCATGTCGTGCTCGACCACAATGACGGAGTGGTTCTCGGCTATTTCGCGCAGCAGGCGTGCGGTCTCGACCGTCTCGGAATCCGTCATTCCCGCGACCGGTTCGTCGACCAGCAGGACCTTGGGATTCTGGGCCAGCAGCATGCCGATCTCCAGCCACTGCTTTTGCCCATGCGAGAGTGAATTGGCCATACGGTCCCGCAGGTGTGTCAGGCGGATGATCTCAAGCAGTTCATCGATCCGGGTCTTGTCTCTGGCGCTCGCGGACCAGAGAAAGGTCTCCAGGACGCCGCGCACACCGGAGAGCGCGAGCTGCAGATTGTCGGCGACAGTCTGATTTTCGAAGACCGTCGGTTTCTGGAATTTACGCCCGATGCCCAACTGCGCGATGTCGGCTTCGTCCAGCTTGGCCAGATCGACGGCGCCGTCGAAAAAGACTTCACCGCTGTCCGGTTTGGTCTTGCCTGTAATGACGTCCATCATGGTGGTTTTTCCGGCGCCGTTGGGGCCGATGATGGCGCGCATCTCGCCGGGTTCAATGTAGAGCGAGAGGTTGTTGAGCGCCTTGAAGCCATCGAAGCTGACGGTGATGCCGTCGAGATAGAGGACAGAAGAAGGCAGGTCGCTCATTGGGCGGGCCCCTCGTTTGCGACCGTTGCCGTGCCAGGGGCACTTTTGCGGTCTTTGAAGCCTTGCCAGCGTGCGATCAGGAAACCCGCGATTCCCTTGGGCAGGAAGAGCGTGACGGCGACAAAGAGTCCGCCGAGCGCGAAGAGCCAGAACTCGGGCAATTCGCCGGTAAACCAGGTTTTCGCGTAGCTGATCAGCACCGCGCCCAACACCGCCCCGATCAGGGTTCCGCGCCCGCCGACCGCGACCGCAATGACGATCTCGATGGAGTTGGCCGGGGCGAATTCGCCCGGATTGATAATGCCGACCTGCGGCACGTAGAGCGCCCCTGCGATCCCCGCCAGACAGGCGGAGACAACGAAAACCATCAGCTTGTAGTGCTCGACCCGGTAGCCCAGAAAGCGTGTGCGGCTCTCGGCATCGCGGATGGCGGCCAGGACCATGCCAGCCCGCGATCGGGTGATCAGGCGGCAGAGGACGTACCCCAGTCCGACCGCGACGGCGGAGGCGGAAAAGAGCACGGTGCGGGTCGTATCGCTTTGCAGGGAAAAGCCAAGAATGTCCTTGAAATCGGTCAGGCCGTTGTTGCCGCCAAAGCCCATCTCGTTGCGGAAGAAGGCCAGCATCAAGGCATAGGTCAGGGCCTGGGTGATTATCGAGAGGTAGACCCCGGTCACGCGCGAACGGAAGGCGAGCCAGCCGAAAACGAAAGCCAGGATGCCTGGTGCGAGCACCACCATGGCCAACGCGAAGCCAAAGCTGTCGAAGCCGTACCAGTACCAGGGCAGCTCCGACCAGTTCAGGAAGACCATGAAGTCGGGCAGCTCCGGATTGGCATAGACGCCACGGTCGCCGATCTGGCGCATGAGATACATGCCCATGGCATAACCGCCCAGCGCGAAAAAAGCGCCATGGCCGAGTGAGAGGATGCCACAGTAGCCCCAGACCAGATCCACCGAGAGAGCCAGCAGCCCGTAGCAGAGATATTTTCCCATCAGGGCGACGGCATAGCCGGGCACATGAAGGGCGCTTTCCGGCGGGAGCAGCAAATGCAGGGCCGGGACCAGCAGAGCAATGAGGCCGAGGAGCCCCAGGAACCAGTAACTTCCCTTGTCGAGAGAACGAAGCAGCATGCCTGTGATCATGCTTCCGCCCCCCGGCCCTTGAGGGCGAAGAGCCCTTTCGGCCGCTTTTGGATGAAGAGGATGATAAAGACCAGGACCAGGATTTTCGCCAGCACAGCGCCGGAGTAAGGCTCCAGAAACTTGTTGGCGACCCCCAGGGTCATGGCGCCCACCAGCGTGCCCCAGAGATTTCCGACTCCGCCGAAAACCACGACCATGAAACTGTCGATGATGTAGCTCTGACCCAGGTTCGGACCGACGTTATCGATCTGGCTGATGGCCACACCGGCAAGCCCGGCGATGCCCGAGCCCAGCCCGAAGGTCAGGGCATCGACCCACTTGGTGCGGATACCCATGGCGGCCGACATCTGCCGGTTCTGCACCACGGCACGCATCTGCAGACCAAAGCTGGTTTTGCGCATGGCGACGAAAAGCGCGGCGAAAACCACCAGGGTGAAGGCTATGATGCAGATCCGGTTGTAGGTGAGCGTCAGCTGGCCCAGTTCCAGCGAACCGGACATCCAGGAGGGATTGCCCACCAGCCGGTTGTTGGGGCCGAAGATGCTGCGCACCGCCTGTTGCAGAATCAGTGAGACGCCCCAGGTGGCGAGCAGGGTCTCCAGTGGCCGTCCGTAAAGGAAGCGGATAATGCCCCGCTCCATGGCGATCCCGATTAGAGCCGTGACTCCGAAAGCGAGGGGCAGCGCGATCAGCAGAGACCAGTCGAAGAGATCGGGCATTGAGGTGCGGATCACGTCCTGCACCACGAAGGTCACATAGGCACCGATCATGACCATCTCGCCGTGGGCCATGTTGATGACGCCCATCACGCCGAAGGTAATGGCCAGGCCGATGGCGGCCAGCAGCAGGACCGATCCGAGACTGATGCCGTAAACGACGTTCTGTGCTGTTGCCCAGAGCGCCAGGGCGCTTTGCATCTCGGCGATGGCCCGCTCGGCCCGTTCCGCAACTGCGCCGCTGTCATTGCTCACGACCTGGGTGAGCAGTGCGAGCGCGTCCTGATTGGCCTTGGGCGCAATGACGTCGATGGCGGCAAGCTTGTCGCTTTCCTCCGCGTCCGAGGCCAGAAGGGCGGCGGCGCGGGCGCGTTCCATCTCACGCTTAACCCTGCTGTCCGTTTCCTTGGCGATGGCGCCGTCGAGCAACTCGAGCGCGCTGGAATCGCGCGTGTTGAAAATGCTGCGGGCCGCGGCAAGGCGCCGATTTCGGTCCGCACTGCCGAGGGTCAGCGTGCCCAGGGCTTTGCGGACCGCGGAGCGCATCCGGTTGTTGATTTTTACTCTTTTTAACGCCGACTTGGAAAAGTCGCCCGCTGTCTCGCCGTTAAATGCGAAGAGGTAAGAGCCTTCTTGGGCCGGATCGGGAAGGACGATGTGACCATCGGCCTTGGTGATAAAAAGCTGCCTCTTAACGAGAGCGTCCAGGACTTCCGCTGCCCGTTCGTCCTGGGTTGCTGCGATGTCGTCGACGGCCTTGAGGCGGGCTTTAAAGCTTTTTTCCGCGAGCCCTGAGAGCGCGGTTTCCAGATCAGCCGCCTGCGCTGGCTGAGAAGTGTTCGAGGTGAAGATCAGCGCGCAAAGAAGCGGGATCAAGAGGAATCGCAGGCAATACATTGAAACGAATATCCGGGGCTGCTGTTGGCTGAGAGAGCGAAGTGTGGGGACAGCTCACACCCTGTGGTGCAAGCTGTCCCCCTATTTATTTGCGCCTCTTTAGCTGCCGCTGCCGCCGCACTTGCCGGTTTTGGTGTTGAAGTTTCCGCAGGCCAGGGGCTTGCGCCAGTCGGAAATCAGGTCCGCGGAACCGGCCAGGTAATCGGACCAGGCATCGCCGACGACCATGCCGGGGGTCTCCCAGACGATTTCGAACTGCCCGTCTTCCTGGATCTCGCCGATCAGAACCGGCTTGGTGATGTGGTGGTTCGGCATCATGGCCGAATAACCGCCCGAGAGGTTCGGCGCGGTCACGCCGATGATGGCGTCGCCGACCGCATCAGGGTCGGTCGTGCCGGCCTTTTCAACCGCGGCGGCCCACATGTTGAAGCCGATGAAGTGCGCTTCCATGGGGTCGTTGGTGACGCGCTTTTCATCGCCGATGAAGGCTTTCCATTCTTCGACGAAGCTCTCGTTTATTTCGGCCTCGACGCTCTGGAAGTAGTTCCAGGCCGCCAGATGCCCGACCAGCGGCGTGGTGTCCAGACCGGCGAGTTCTTCCTCACCGACCGAGAAAGCCACGACGGGAATATCTTCGGCGGCAATGCCCTGGTTGCCGAGTTCTTTGTAGAAAGGCACGTTGGCGTCGCCGTTGATGGTGGAAACCACGGCGGTTTTCTTACCGGCGGAGCCGAACTTCTTGATGTCCGAGACGATCGTCTGCCAGTCGGAGTGCCCGAAAGGCGTGTAGTTGATCATGATGTCTTCGTCGGCGACACCTTTGGACTTCAGGTAAGATTCCAGGATCTTGTTGGTGGTGCGGGGATAGACGTAGTCAGTTCCCGCCAGCACCCAGCGCTTTACCTCGCCGCCTTCTTCGCTCATCAGATAGTCGACGGCGGGGATGGCCTGCTGGTTCGGCGCGGCACCGGTGTAGAAGACGTTCTTGGAGCTCTCCTCGCCCTCGTACTGAACCGGGTAGAACAGCAGGCTGTTGAGCTCTTCGAAGACCGGCAGAACGGACTTGCGCGAGACAGAGGTCCAGGCCCCAAAGACAGCTGCGACCTTTTCCTTCTCGATCAGCTCACGGGCTTTTTCCGCAAAGAGTGGCCAATCCGAGGCCGGGTCCACCACAACGGCTTCCAGTTTCTTGCCGAGTAGTCCGCCCTTGGCGTTCTGCTGTTCGACCAGCATCAGCATAACGTCTTTCAGAGTGGTTTCCGAAATGGCCATGGTGCCGGAGAGGGAATGAAGAACGCCGACCTTGATGGTTTCTTCGGCGGAAACGACCGCGGAGCCGGACAGGAGGGCCGCGCTGACGACAGCGGCGCCGATCCCTTTCCGCAAGAAGTTGAGTTTAGACATGATGCTTCTCCCGTGCATTTTTTTGTTGCGTCGCAACATGTCATTACAAGCGCCGTGCCAAGACTCCGCCGCCGGGAGATAAAGTGATTAATGCTTTGTAAAGAATTGGAAAAGTTGCGGAGGCGCATTTCCTTTTCTTTCAGGGGATGCAGAAAATCGCCTAAAAATTATGCGAGATGTTCGTTCAGCATAAAAATTAGGCATATGAGCATCAGATTTCGAGGCTGATCGAATCAAGAACGCGCTCTGACCGATTTGGCGCCCCTGACGGGTTAAGGTGTATTTACGGCTATCGTTAGTTCGGCTAATGATCGATACGCTGGCCGCTCCGCTTGACCGGCAACAGGTCTGTCTCTTCAGGGAACTTGCTTTGGCTCAGGAAAACCCTCTCGACCTCTCGGTTCGTGCCCTGCGCGTCCTGGTCGCTGTCGATGAAGCCGGGTCCATGGCAAGGGCGGCCGAGCGGCTGGGTGCCAGCCCGGCGGCGGTCTCTCAGCAGATCTCGAACCTGGAAGCCTTTGCGCGAACCACGCTTCTGGATCGCGGTGAGCGGCCGATCCGCCCGACGCCCGCCGGGGCACTTTTGCTGAGCCATGCCCGTAAGGTGCTGTTGTCGATCGCCGAGGCGCAGGCGCAGATGATGGAGCTCAATCTTTCGTCCCTGCCGCAACTTCGCTTCGCGGTGATCGACGACTTCGATGCGTCGGTGACACCCCATCTGATCGGTGCCCTGCACGAAACCTATCCCAAGACCGTCCTGAGTGCGGTCTCCGGCCGGTCCGACAGCATGACCGAGGTCTTTGTCCGGCGCGAGGCGGACATCGCGATCACCGGCCTGCCGCCGGACGACCCCTCGATCTACGACGTCTTTCCCTTACTGCAGGAGACCTTCGCGGTCGTTGCCGCCCGGGGCGCTCTGAGCCCTGATATGCCGCTCCGGCCCCAGCTGGAGCGGTTGCCCTTTGTGCATCACGACGAGAAGATGCCGATCGGCCGTCTCGTCGAGCAGCATCTGCGGCGGCATCGCTTTTCCGCCGAAAGACGTTTTTCTTTTGAGGCCTCCCGCTCGATCCTGGCCATGGTCGCGATGGTCGGCGGCTGGAGTCTCGGGACCCCGCTGAACATCCTCGACAGTGCGCGTTTCGAAGCCGGAACCGAGGTGATCCAGTCTCCCTTCACCCGTCTCACCCGCAAGGTTTACCTGGTCGCCCGGCGCGGCGAGCTGGGGACCTTGCCCGGACGGGTTGCCGATCTGATACGGAACTTCCTGGGTGACAGCGTCACACCGCAGGTGCGGCGGCTCTCGGGGTCCGGTGACGCGCTTTTCGAGGTCCTGTCAGATACGGATACCGCACTTCACGGTTAGCTGCCGCCGGATCTCATGCAGCCGCGCGGCAGCAGAATGTTGAAGCGTTCTCTGATGATTTTATCGACCTCCGGCTCGATATAGTCCGGATAGTGGCTCGCCAGGATCTCATCCGCGCGGGTCCTGGCGCGGGTCCATAGGTCGGTCGCGCCGGCTTCCTCCCAGGTGCGGGGCTCGTTCCGGTCGGCAAGCGCGGGATAGAAGTAATCGCGCTGCATGGCGTCCATGGTTTGCGCCGCGCCCAGGAAGTGGCCTTCGCCGGTCACGGCTTCGCGAATGGTCTCGAAGCCCAGAGTCTCTTCGTTCACTTCGATACCGCGGATCGCCCGATGCACGTGGCTGAGCATCTCATCGTCGGCCACGAAGGCTTCAAAGGATGCGCCAAGCAGGCTGGCCATCATGCCGGAGGACTCGTAGATCATGTTGGCGCCGCCCAGGCCCGCGGCGAGCGCGGAGATCCCTTTTTCCATCCCCATCTGGGCATCGACGGCCTTGGCGTCCGACATGGAGGACGCAACGCCGCTGGGCAGACCCAGGTGATTGCTGATCTGTCCGGAAGCTGCGTTCATGATGCTGATCTCGCCGCCACCGCCGCAAAAGGCGCCGGTCCTGAGGTCGATGACCAGGGGCCAGTTGGAAAAGATCATCGGATAGCCCGGCGCGAAGAGGTTGACCATCACCAGGGCGGCCAGCGTCTCCGCAGTCGATTGCACCAGAAAGCCGGCGGGGGTGGCCGGCGCGGTTGCGCCTGACATGGCGGCCACGATGTTGTTGATCGGGACACCCAGACGGATGCACTCCAGGGCGACGCCGACCGCATCCTCGCCGTAGCGCAAGGGAGAGATCACCGGGCTGATATGCGCTTTGCAGAAAGGCCGCTCTCTAAACCGGCCTTCACCGCCGAGGGCAAGATCGAACATTTCAATCACCGGCGCGACGTACTCCGGCAGGGTAAAGGAGGTGCCGACCGGCTTTGTCGTGCCCGCAAGCAGGGCGTAGGCGGTATTGATATCAAGATCGAAGTTGTCAGGGATATCGGTCGCCACACAGCAGCGGGTGAACCAGCTCACGTTGGGCAGGGTATCGACTAAACGCGTGAAGTCATAGAGATCCGCCAGGGTCGAGGGCCGGTAGAGGCCGCTCTTCCGGTCCAGGGTCTGTACCGCGGCGCCGCCCGTGCCGAAGTAGACCTTGTCACCGCCGACCTCGAAGTCATGTCTCGGGTCGCGGCCATAATAGATAAGGCTTGTGGCCGCGCCTGCAATGATGTCTTCGACCATGGAACGCGGATAGCAAAGGCGGCCAAGGTCGTTGAGACGTGCGCCCCCGGCCAGCGCCATTTCCTGCACCATCGGCGGGACTTCGCTCATCCCGATTTCTTCGAGAACGCGGAAAGCTTCGTTGCAGATCGTATTCAGTTTGGCATCCGAAAGCGGGCGATAGGCACCGCCGCGCTGGCCGGGTGTGCAGGGATCGACTTCGACTTCGGGGGCCAGGCGTGCCGCCTTGCGTGCTGCGCGGCCACCACCGCGCCGGCCGATCCGCGTTTCTTCCGACGTCATCTCCATTCACTCCCGCCTGTCCGGATTCAGTCTGCCCGATCTTGAGGCTCCCCGCCTAAGACTGCGAAGGCGCTTCAGGAAAACCGAAGACTGTCCCGCCATCTGCCTTAACTTGGATTTTGACCGTGAAATCTCTTGCCGGCTTTGCGCATGCTGGCGGGGTGCAAGGAAGTCAATGGTTATGAGTTAAGAGAGCAGGCATGAAATCGCACGCACGTGTTGTTGTGATCGGCGGCGGCATCGGCGGCTGCAGCGCCCTTTATCACCTGACCCGGGAGGGTTGGCGCGATGTCGTCCTGGTGGAGCGCGACGAGCTGACCTCCGGCACCACCTGGCATTCGGCGGCGCAGGTTACGAATTTCGGCGGTATCCAGGTCATGGTCGGCCTCAAGAGCCATTCCATCCGGCTCTACAAGGAGCTGGCCGACGATCCCGAGTACCCGATCAACTACCACCATGCCACTGGCGGATTGCGCCTGGCCTCGACCCAGGATCACCTGGACGGCTACCGGCACTTCATGTCCCTGGCCAAGGGCATGGGCGTCGATTTCGAACTGCTCGACCCGGAGGAATGCAAGCGGCGCCATCCCCTGATCACCACCGACAATCTTCTGGGTGCGCTTTGGGATCCGCTCGACGGTGATATCGATCCCGCCCAGCTCTGCCAGGCACTCGCCCGCAGGGCCCGTTTGGCGGGCGCGGAGATTTACCGGCACACGGCGGTGACGGACCTCACGCAAAAGCCCGACGATAGCTGGATCGTCCACACCGAGAAGGGCGATATTCATTGCGAGATGATCGTCAATGCCGGCGGCTACCGCTGCAATGAGATCTCAGCCATGATGGGCGTCGAGTTGCCGGTCGCTTCCATGGAGCACCAGTATCTGCTGACCGAACCTATTCCTGAAATCGAGGCGCTGGACTTCCGGGTGCCGCTGCTGCGCTGCCCGACCAATGACTTTTACTCCCGTCAAGAGAAGCACGGCCTGCTGGTCGGGTTTTACGAGCAGGACTGCAAGACCTGGGGTCTCGACGGCATCGATCCGAATTTCACCAACGCGCTTTGCCCGGACGATCTGGACCGCTGTATCGATACCATGGAGGGAACCTTCGCCCGGCTGCCCTGTTTGCAGGAGGCCGGCATCCATACCATCATCAACGGGCCGATCACCTACACGCCGGACGGCGTGCCGCTGGTCGGCAAGATCCCCGGCAAGCGCAATGCCTGGTGCCTGACCGGTTTGCGCGCGGGTCTGGGCGAAGGCGGGGGGCACGGCTGGCTCCTGGCGCAGATGATTGTCCACGGCGAAGCCTGCTACGACACCTGGGCACTCGATCCCCGGCGTTTCACGCGTTATGCCAACATTGAGTATACGGCCTTAAAGGCGATCGAGGATTATCAGAACGAATTCCGCTTCCATATGCCCCATGAGCACCGGCCAGCAGGGCGGCCCATGAAGACCACGCCGCTGACTTCCCGCCTGGCGCAATTGGGCGCGGAGTTCGGGGTCGTGAACGGCTGGGAGCGTGCGCTCTATTTCAAGCCGGATCCCGACTTCAGGGAAGAACATTCCTTCCGCTTCAACAACAGTTTCGATGTGGTGGCCGCGGAGGTTAAGGCGGTTCAAAGCGGCGTCGGCATCATGGAGGTCTCCGGCTTTAACCGTTTCGAGATTGCCGGCGAGGGCGTTCTGGATTGGCTGGATGGGATCGTCTGTTCGCGGGTTCCGCGCAAGCCCGGCAAGCTGGCACTGACCTATTTTCTGAACGAACTCGGCAACGTGAAGGGTGAGGCGACGCTCGCAAACCTGGCCCAGGAGCGGGTGTGGTTCGGATCGGCGGCGGCCGCGGAGTATCACGATATGGACTGGCTGCACGAGAGACTCCCCGGGGATGGTTCGATCCGGATCGAGAGCCTCACGAACCGCATGACCATTCTTGTCGTCGCGGGTCCGCGCGCGCGGGACCTGCTCAGGAAAGCCGCCCCGCGCTGCGATTGGTCGAAGGCGGCGTTCCCCTGGCTCTCGGCCCGCCCTGTAATGATCGGCAATGCCGAGGCTCTGGCCATGTCCGTGTCATTTTCTGGCGAACTGGCCTGGGAGCTGCACATTCCCAACGAACAGCTTTCCCTTGCCTTCGAGACGCTTTGGGAGGCGGGGCGGGAATTCGGCCTGAAGCCTTTCGGCCTCGCCGCGACCGAGTCCATGCGCCTCGAAAAGGGCTTCCGTCACTGGAAAGCGGATCTCATAACGGAATTCAATCCCTTTGAGTCGGGGCTCCAGCGCTTCGTCAAACTGGACAAAGACTTTGTCGGCAAGCCCGCCCTGGAGAAGATGATGTCGGCGGGCCCGCGCCGTTCTTTTGTCAGCATGGTTTTGGAGAGTGAGACGGCGCCGGCGCAGCCGGGCGACTCAATCCTCTCGGCTGGCAAGGTCGTGGGGACCGTGACCTCCGCGTCCTGGGGCCACCGCGTCGGTAACAACATCGCGGCGGGATTCGTTGGGCCGGAACTCGCGTCACTGGGGACCAGGCTCGAGGTTGAGGTGATTGGTGAAGCGGTCGGCGCCGCTGTAACCGAGCCGTGTCTCTACGATCCTGACTTCACGCGCGTTCGGGCTTGAAAATGATCTGTGTCGACGCGCTGCAACAGGGGTGTCGGCCGGGGCGGCGCGGTGGATTTTCGCACCACAAGCGTTGTCTCGATCGGCCGCGGCGCGACAAGGCGCTCGCCCCGAAGCTGCGCGAGCAGGTGATGGGCGGCCTGACGCCCCATGCGGCCGCGCGGTGTCCGCACTGTGGTCAGGGGCGGTGA
The DNA here is from genome assembly GCF_007004665.1 of Denitrobaculum tricleocarpae. Lineage (GTDB taxonomy): Bacteria > Pseudomonadota > Alphaproteobacteria > Kiloniellales > Kiloniellaceae > Denitrobaculum > Denitrobaculum tricleocarpae. The sequence continues at coordinate 38,982 of NZ_ML660052.1, forward strand.
GATCTGACTTGCCAGCCACATGTCGTCGAAGCCCGTCACCGACACTTCGCCGGGGACGTCGACGTTCATATCCCTGGCTTCAAAGAGCGCGCCGTAGGCGTGGGGTTCGGAGCCGCAGAGGATACAGGTCGGCGGATTTTCCGCGGACATGAGGAGATGAAAAGCGTCCCGGCCGGCGTCCGGCTCAAAGGGGCGATGCAACAGCTGGTCCGGCGGCAGGCTCAGGCCATGACGCTCCAGTGCATTGCGGACACCGAAGTAACGGGCCTTCGCGCGGTCGTTATGTTCAATAAAGCCGGAAATCATGGCGAAGTGCCGGTGTCCCAGAGTGACCAGATAGTCGACCAGTTGCTCTGCGGCGGCGGCGTTATCAAAACCGACGCAGTGTTCTTTGCGCGTGTCGCTCGAGATCCATGTCAATACGTAGGGAACGCCCTGTTGCTCGAGCTGGCGGTATATGTCCGGATCCCGCTGCGCCCCCACCAGCAGGAGTCCGTCGACCCGGCTCTCCAGGAAGTTCCGGATGTGGATCCTCTCCTGCTGCGGGTCGTACTCGGAACAGGCGACCGCAACCGTGTAACCGGCGCTGCCCACTTCCTTCTGAAAAGCCTCCAGTGGGCCGCCGAACAACATGTTGTCGAGCGAGGGCATGATGGCACCGATCATGCGGGTCTTTTTGGACGCAAGGGCGCGTGCCGAACCATTGGGGACATAGCCCAGCCGTTCGATAGTGTTCAGGATGCGTTCGCGTTTCTCCTCGCGCACGCTCGCCGGCCGGTTAATGCAGCGCGAAACAGTCGCCGGCGAAACCCCGGCGGCCCGGGCGACGTCGTCCAAAGTCGTGGTTGTGCGCCGCTTCAATCTGAAAGCCTTTCCATGGAGACGGCCCTTTGACCCTCCTGCTTCGTCGTAGCAAACCGTCGACCAGCATATATTCTTTCTTCAAACAAAACGAAGACAGAAATTTTTCCCATACAACTCAATTACAAAGACCGGAGTTGTCTTGCCTTGTTGACTCACTACCAAGCTATGTGATCTGTTTTGAAAAAGAGAGGCGTTTTGAAAGCGCTTTCAGAAAGGCGCAAGCTGCGAGCGGTGCCTTTCCAGGGACAGACTTTTCGGAGACGGGGTTTGCAGGGACTGGGTTTGCGAGCAAAGCAGAATGTCTTCAAGCTGACGCAACAGGCCGGCACGTGAGATCGGCTGTGGATGGGCAGTGCGAATCAATGGCCGAAGTCACCTTTTCAGGGGATTTGAGCGCACCGGACCCGGTTCCGGAGGCCGGAATTGAAGCCGCTGTCCGTTTGCTGCGTGACGGGCGCTTGTTTCGCTATGGCGAGGACCGCAGTTCCATTCCCGAGGCCGCATTGCTGGAGCAGGAGTTCGCGGCCTATCAGGGCCGCAAGTACTGCGTTGCCGTAAATTCCGGCGGCTGTGCCATTTTCCTTGCTCTCAAGGCAGCAGGGGTTTGTGCCGGTGACAAGGTCCTGGTCAACGCCTTCACGCTGGCGCCGGTTCCGGGCGCGATCTCTCATGCCGGTGCCGACCCTGTCCTTGTCGATATCAACGATCGCTATGTCGTTGACCTTGAGGACCTGGACCGCAAAGCGGCTGAGAGCGGTGCAGGCTTCTTTCTCATGTCCTTCATGCGCGGTCATATCCCCGATATGGATGCGGTCGTCGAAATCTGCGCGCGGCACGGCATTACCATGATCGAAGACTGTGCCCATACCATGGGCGGCGGCTGGAACGGTCGCCTGACCGGTACCTTCGGCAAGGCCGGGTGCTTCAGTGCGCAAACCTTCAAACAGATCAACTCCGGCGAGGGTGGCCTGATCGTCACCGATGATGAGGATCTTGCGGCCCGCGCGATCCTGCTGTCCGGCAGCTACATGCTTTACGCGCAGCACCGCGCCCGGCCACCGATGGAAGTCTTCGAGCGCCATCGTTTTTCAACACCCAACTGTTCCATGCGGATGTCCGGGCTGGTCGCGGCTCTGCTGCGCCCGCAGCTTGCGAGTTTGGATGAGCGAAATCTCCGCTGGCGGCGAATTTACGACACTCTGGCAGCCGAGCTTGCCGGGATTGACGGACTTGTCCTCCCCGCACGGCCCGCAGAAGAAGACTTCGCGCCGACTTCGATGCAGTTTTCTGTCAGTCCCGATCTCCTGGATGACGGGCAGCTTGCGCACTTCATTCAGGATGCCGACGCCCATGGCGTCCATGTAAAATGGTTCGGCGCAACCGATCCCGTCGGCTTCACCAGCCGTCATGATCACTGGCGCTATATTGATGGGTCGGCGGCCGGCGCGGTCCCCAACGCGGACCGTATTCTGAGCCGGCTTTGCGACTTTCGCTTGCCGCTTTGGCTGAGCGAGGCGGATTGCCGGACCATAGCTGCAGTCTTGAAGCAGGCCGTGGCGGCGGCCCGGTCGGTCGGAAACGGGTCCGAAAAGATCAGGCACACTGCCTGAGGGAAAGACGTTTTGAAGAGACAGATGCGTTCGGATTGGGGAATTCGGGCGCTTCATCGGGAACCCGAGATTGACCTCGAAACACGGCCAAAGACGCTGTGAAGAGGCCAGAAACCAGAAGCATGAGTGTTAAAAAAGAAACTAAAACAGGAGCAAGAGGCAATGAAAGTGAATAAGGTTTTATCAAGTGTTGCGGTGGCTGCGGTTCTTTCCACGGCTGCGCCTGCCTATGCGGCGGACGTGATCATCGGTGTGCCGAACTGGCCGTCGGTGCGTGTAACCGCGCATGTTCTCAAGGTGGTTCTGGAAGACAACCTCGGCCTGGAAGTTGAGCTGCAGAACGGCACCAACCCGGTCGTCTTCGAGGCCATGGATTCGGGCTCCATGCATGTGCACCCGGAAGTCTGGCTGCCGAACCAATCCAATCTGAACAATAAGTTCGTCAATGAGCGCAAGAGCGTGATGGTCAACCCGAACGGCGTGGCAGGTGATCAGGCCATGTGCGTCACCAAAGGCACCGCCGAGCGGACCGGAATTACCGAGCTGTCGGATCTGACCAACCCTGATATGGCCAAGAACTTCGATACGGACGGCGACGGCAAGGGCGAGATCTGGATCGGAGCCGCAGGCTGGGCCTCCACCAACGTGGAGAAGGTTCGCGCAAAGTCCTATGGCTATTCCGAGACCATGCAGCTCAAGGAAATGGACGAAACGCTCGCGCTGGCGGAAGTGGACAACGCGGTTGCCCAGAAGAAGGACATCGTTTTCTTCTGCTACACGCCGCACCACATGTTCGCGCTGCACGATCTTGTCATCCTGAAAGAGCCGAAGCATGACGCTGCCAAGTGGAATGTGCTTCAGCCGACGGACGATCCGGAATGGCTCGAGAAGTCAGACGCCGCGGTTGCCTGGAACACGGCTTACCTGCACATCCACTATGCCGCCAAGCTTGAAGAAGAGCAGCCGGCAGCCGCCGAGGTGCTGAAAAATGTCAAGCTCGATACCGACACGGTGTCTGCCATGACCTATGCACTGGTGGTCGAGAAGCAGGATCCCGAAGCCTACGCCAAGAAGTGGGTGAGTGAAAACGGGGCACTGGTTGACTCCTGGCTGAACTAAAGTCCGGAACTGGTGATGACGCCGGGCGCTCTCTTCCTTGAGGGCGCCCGCGCTATCCTGTTTTGTGAGTCTGATTGTCGTCATCCGGTCGGTGGTGCACGTACAACAGACTCTCATTTTCGCGTCAAACTCGTTGCTCAAGGGGATGGGAGCGGCAGGTTTGAGAGGCTGATCGTTCGAAGTTGCAATGATCAGGCTTCAGAGTGCGGACGTTCTTGACGGATAGGGTCAAGAGCGGGAAACGCCCTCTCACTCTATAGTCATGAGGCTGATTGACGTTTTCTCGGTTTCAGCGAAAACGGTCAGGCTCTAGCTGGGGGAAGCTAAGTGCCGGAAAATGTAATCGAGCTTGAGGGCGTCTGGAAAATCTTCGGCGAGCGCGCCCAAGAAGCCATGGAAGCCGTCAAATCCCGCGACCTGAGCAAAGCCGAGGTCCTTCAAGAGTTCGGCTGTGTTGTCGGAATTGCGGATTGTTCCTTCACCGTGGAGCGCGGTGAAATTTTTTGCGTCATGGGACTGTCGGGGTCCGGCAAGTCGACCATGGTGCGCCATCTGAACCGGCTGATCGAGCCTACGGCGGGCCGTATATCTCTCTTGGGGCGGGATATGATTTCGCTGGGTGGCGAGGAGCTGCGGGAAATGCGGGCCGTCCACATCGGGATGGTCTTTCAGCACATGGCGCTCTTGCCGCACCGCACGGTGCGCGACAACGTCGGCTTCCCGCTGCAGGTTCGCGGTGAGCCGAAGTCCAAACGCTGGGAGGTGTCGCAGCAGTGTCTCTCCCGCGTGAATCTCGACGGCTACGAGGACCGGTTTCCCCGGGAGCTCTCGGGCGGCATGCAGCAGCGCGTTGGCCTGGCCCGTGCGCTGGCTTCCGACCCCGAAGTCCTGCTGATGGACGAGCCCTTCTCGGCGCTCGATCCCCTGATCCGCAGACAGCTCCAGGACCAGTTCATGGCGCTGTCGCATGAACTGCAGAAGACCACGGTCTTCATCACCCATGACCTGGACGAAGCAATCCGCATCGGCAACCGGATTGCCATTATGAAAGACGGGCGCGTCGTTCAGATCGGCACGCCCGAGCAGATCGTCACCCAGCCCGCCGACGATTACGTGCGGGATTTCGTCGAGGGTATCTCCAAACTCAAGCTGGTTTTCGCGCACTCCATCATGGTGCCGATAGAGAGCTACGAGGTCACAGCCGGACAGGATCTCGCGCTGGCGCCCAGGGCACCGCACGGAACGGACCTGGACCAACTGATCGACATTGCGACCACCACCGAACAGCCAATCGTCATTCAGGACGATGACGGTAAGGACGTCGGTGTGATCAACAAAGCGACATTGCTCAAGGGCATTCAGGGAGGCAAGGCATGACCGATACAGGCCTCGAACTCGGGCCCAAGGCGCTCGACAGTTCCATCGGCGAATTCGTCAAGGAACGCGAAGACTACTACACGGCGGAATTTGCCAAGATCCAGGGCGCGACGGGTTTTGCCTGGTCCTGGAATCTCATGGCGGCGGTTTTCGGCCCACTCTGGGGGGCCTACCGCGGGCTCTGGGGTTTCTTCTGGACCTTCCTGGTTCTCGAACTCTTTGCTCTGGTGCAGCTCGGACGCGGGCTTTGGGCGGACCTGGGAGCCGAAAGTCTGGCGCGGGTCGAGAGACTGACGGCAAACATTGAGGCGCGCAGAGAAAGGGCACGTGAGGCGCTTGCAGCGGGGGATCAAGCCGCGGCGGACTCTTCGCTCAAGGTGGCTGAAAACCTGGAAAAGGCCGTGGCGAATGCGCAGGCGGCGGCTGACGCCGCGGCGGCAGATGCCTTTGGTATTCTCCTGATCGGTATCGCCTTATTCGTTCTGGTGAAGCTGCTTGAAGGTTTTTACGCGAATTACGCCTACGAAAAGCAGTACCTGCGCTGGCGTACAGACGAGAATACGCCTTCTGGGCTGAACACCACCAGTGCCGCGTTGGGTGGGCTCCTGTTGCTCGGGATCTGGCCCCTGACGCTGTACCGCTTCACGGTGTCGAAGCCGAATGAATTCATCACGACCTTCCCGATTGACAAGGAGTTCTTCACCCCGACCGCCAACTGGATGGAGGGCGGTTTCGACTGGCTTGCCGTTGAGTTCGGTGGGGTTTTCAAGGGCGTGACGACTTCGATCAAATGGGTGCTGGACGGGCTTGAAGTTATTCTGGTGGACACGCCCTGGCCGGTGGTGATGCTGGTGATCTTCGTTATGGCGTGGCGTCTGGCGGGGCCGCGTGTCGCGATTTTCTCGGCTGCGGCTCTAGCCTATCTGGCCTTCTTCGGGCTCTGGGAAGTCTCCATGGTCACGGTCGCACTGCTGGGCGCCGCCGCTTTCCTCTGCCTGATCTTCGGGATTCCTCTGGGCATCTGGTTCGGGAAGAGCCAGCGCGCCTACAACGCGGCACTGCCTGTCCTCGACTTTATGCAGACCATGCCGGCCTTTGTTTACCTGATCCCGATTATCGCCTTTTTCGGCACCGGCAAGCCTCCGGGTGTCTTGGCGACGATCATCTTCGCCATGCCGCCGGTGATCCGCCTGACGGCTCTGGGGATGCGCCAGGTGCCGGCGGGCACGAAGGAGGCCGCGGTGGCCTTCGGCTGCACCAAGTGGCAGCTCTTGCGTGATGTGGAGATCCCGCTCGCCATGCCGTCGATCATGACCGGGATCAATCAGACCATTCTGATGTGTCTCTCGATGGTGGTGATCGCTTCGCTGATCGGCGCCGGCGGACTGGGTGCGAACATTCTCGAAGCCCTGCAGTATGCCGCGAAGGGCCAGGGCATGCTCGCCGGTCTGGCCATTCTCTTCTGCGCCATGGTGATCGATCGGATCATTCAGGGCAGTTATCGGCGCTCCGAGAAAGCAAGCGGCGGCTGATCCGGTTTCTGTCGGAAACACCTTTTAGTGAGCGGAGCTTCACGTGCTCCGCTCATTTTTTTTGACCCGCTCTCCGTGATCCGGACCGCGCTTCGCCAAGCCAAGAGATCCCCGCATCCGGCGAGCCCGTACAACCAGCTCAGACATTCAACCTTGTTGCAAGTTTGGCACCTGAAAACGCCTTTTAGGTATTTGAAAAACATAGATACTTATTAAAAAATTAAGATTTCGCCGCTTAGGTATCGCAGGTTGTTTTTGCCCGTCTGCCACGGAGGATGATCTCGATGTCGGGTTTTCGCTGCTTTGCCGGTTTGGCGGTTGTTTGTCTGCCGGCGGTTTTCGCCGGTCCGGCCTCAGGACAAGAAGACACAATTGGTGATCAAGTTGTGCAAGACATTCAGTCCTGGGCCTCGTCTCCCGTTGTTTTTCTGACACTGGAGGCGAGCAATGCCCGCTACGCGGACTTGGATCAGGCGGGAATCGAGGCGCTCGATAAACAGTGGCGTGACGAGCGGGGCAAAGCCGATCAGCCGCTGATCACGGCTGTGCTTTCCAACCCTCTCTCGAGTTATCTGACAAAGATTCAGGCCGGTTCGCATGGCCTCTATACCGAGATATTCGTGATGGACGCGAAAGGCCTGAACGCGGGGCAGAGCGCGATCACCTCGGATTTCTGGCAGGGCGACGAGGCCAAGTGGCAGAAAACCTATCTCGTGGGTCCCGATGCCGTTTTTATCGACGAGGTTGAATTGAATGAGGAACTGGGCACCGAAAACGCCCAGGTCAATTTATCGATCGTGCACAAAGGACAGTTGCTCGGTGCGATCACGGTGGAGGTTAACGTCACCGAGTTGCGCCGGCGCCGCGATGCCGGAAAAGTCTGATTTGCTCCGGATTACAGGAAAAGAATATGAAAATCGTCGATAACACGCGCATCTCCAATAAACTGATCGCGGCTTTTGCCACACTGGTTCTTATCATCTTCTGTCTTGCCGGCATTACCTTCTTTGAGCTTGAGAGAGCGCAAGCCCGTGTCGAGGACACGTCCCGCATCAACAGGATCACCCTGGATATCGAGGCGCTGCGCCAGCAGGTTTCGAGCCAGCAGGCTGCGGTCCGGGGACTCCTGCTCAGCGGAAACCGTGAATACATCGCGGAATATGAAATCGCCGGTGAGCTATACAGGTCGCTGCTCAAGGAACTGCGGGCGCGCGTTCACATCGCGGAGGCGGATGCGCTCATGAATTCGGCCGACGCGGTGATCTCGACCTGGCAGGCGGATATCGTCGCCCGGCAGATCAGCTTGATGCGCAACCCTTTGACGGTCGATGAGGCGCGGGTGCTCGAAGCGAACGGAACGGGCGAACGCCTGCTTGAAAAAGCCAACAGAGACCTCACCCTGCTGAATGAGTTGGCAGTCTCGCTGACGGATGAAAATGCGCGCATGGTGGCCAGGGAGTTCGACATTACGCTTGTCGTGCTTATGGCGGGCGCAGGTGTGGCCATGATTTTCTCGGTTATTGCCTGGTTTGTTCTCTCGCGGGCAATTGCGGCACCCATTAATGATATGTCCGCGTTCATGGGCCGTATGGCGGAGGGCCACTACGACGATCCCGCCGCGTATCAGCAGCGCCGCGATGAAATCGGCCAGATGGCCAAGGCGGTGGAGTTTTTCCGGCAGCGTCTGATTGAAAACCGCCAGATGGAGGCACAGGCGGCCCGCGAGAATGAGGAGAAAGCCTCGCGCGCCAAAAAGATCGAAGAAATGACGAGTGCGTTCGACCAGGCCTCTGGGGAGTTGGTGTCCAGTGTCGCGGAGGGTGCGACCGAATTGAAGTCTGTCGCCACCTCCATGTCCGAGGTCGCAGAACGTACCGAGATGATGAGCGCCGGTGTCGCGGCGGCGGCGGAGCAGGCCTCGACCAACGTGGAGACGGTGGCGTCCGCGACGGAGGAAATCAATTCCTCGCTCTCCGAAATCGCATCTCAGGTCTCCCGGGCGAGTGATGTCGCTCAGTCCGCGGTGACGGCGGCGGGCGAGACCTCGCAGGTCATCAACGGCCTGCGGACACAATCCGATTCGATCGGTGACGTGATCAAACTGATCAACGAGATCGCGGAACAGACTAATCTGCTTGCGCTGAACGCTACCATCGAGGCAGCACGGGCCGGTGAGGCGGGCAAGGGCTTTGCGGTCGTGGCCAGCGAGGTCAAAGGGCTCGCGACTCAGACGGCGAAGGCCACCGAAGAGATCTCGGCACAGATCGACAGCGTTCGCGGAGAGTCGGAGAACGCGGTGAACGCCATTGATAATATCTCGAGCGTCATTCGGCAGATGGATGAGATCACATCCGCGATCGCAACCGCGGTCGAGGAGCAGTCTTCGGCGACTCAGGAGATCGCGCGGAATGTGGCCGAGGCATCGCGGGGCACTTCCGATGTGACCGAAAACATCGTCCAGGTCAAAAGCGGCGCAGGCGAGACCGGCGGCGCGTCAAGGGACGTCCTGGCCGCTTCCGATGAGCTCTCGCAGCATGCCGAGCGCATGCGTGAGACCGTTCAGGGCTTCATTGCAGGCATCAAGGCGGCTTAAGAGAGTCAGCTACGCTTGAGTACTCAGCCCGGCAGACGCCTGGCCTCATTCCCCGGCAGATTCGAGAGCAGGGACCGCAATGCGCTGTCATCTGCGAGCAGGTCTTCCAAGCTGTAGCGGTCCAGGACGGCGAGGTAGGCGTCGAGCGCTTCGGAGAGAACGCCCTGCAGGCGGCAAGCCTTCGTGATCACGCAGCTGTTGCGATCCTTGTTGAAGCACTCCACCAGATCCAGATCCTCTTCCGTCACGCGGATCACGTCGCCTACCCGGATGCGCGATGGCGGTTTGGCCAGGCGCAGTCCGCCGCCGCGCCCGCGCAATGTTTCCACATAACCCGCCTGTCCGAGCTGATGAGTGATCTTCATCAAGTGATTTTTCGAGATACCGTAAACCTCGGCGATCTGCTGAATGGTGCAGAGTTCGTCGGGGTGGGTTCCCAAAAACATAAGTAGGCGCAGGGCGTAATCCGTATATCGCGTCAGCCGCACAATGAACTCCCATATAAGATGCATTTAAAATATTGCTTTTAAGCCATGAAGGCAATATATGATCTGTCGAAGCCCTGATTTTTGTATCGACCATGCAGTTTGAAGTGACGGCCATGACAGATGTCCCCTGCGCACCGAAACGAGCTTTAAAGGCGGCGCCCGCAGATGAATTGTTGGCGATCCCGGATCCCCGTTCGGATGATCGACGACCCTTGCGGCAGCCTTTGCATCCTGATATTTCCGAAGAACTGATCGAGCGGCTGGTCCGTGGTTTTTACGAAAAGGTGCGGGCCGATCCGGAGCTGGGTCCGATCTTCGCCGCCAAAATCGGCGACGATTGGGAACCGCATCTGCAAAAAATGTTCGACTTCTGGTCCTCGATCACGCGCATGACCGGCCGCTACCGGGGAAAACCCAATGCCGTTCACAGCCGCCTCAAAAATGTTGAGCCGGAGCACTTCCTGCGCTGGCTGGCATTGTTTCGCGAGACCACGCGTGATCTTTGCGCCCCGGAGGTGAGCGCGATCTTCATCGACCGGGCCGAGCGCATTGGGGAAAGCCTGCAGCTTACGATGTTCTTTGATCCGGCGAACCCCGGGCGCATTTTGTCCCTCAAGGAAACGCCCACCTGAGTGCCCGTGACTTGAGTGCTCATGACCTGAGCGCGTGTGAAAGCTGTGCCTTCTCTTGACCGGACTGAAATGAAAAAGCCCGGTCCTGAAATGCGCCCGCCGACCTCCCGGTTAAGGAGATCGGCGGGCTTTCGTTCTACTTAATTGACTTCCAGGTCAGGCTTGCGGGACAGGCGCTTCCGGCGGTGCCTCTCCGCCCGGCGTTTCACCAACCGGCGCTTCACCAATCGGCGTTTCATGAGCCGACATTCCGCTGGTCGGAGTCCCGCTAGTCGGAGTCTCGCTGATGGGCAGGATCTTGGCCGGCTGAGCGGGTGCGGCACCGAGCTGCTCGTTGAGTGCGGCTGTCATGTTGCTCCAGTCGCCGTTTTCCAAACCCAGCTCCTTCAGCAGGCCGTCGATCAGCGGTGCCTGAGCCCGGTATTTGAGAGCACTCTGGACGATCTGGTCTGCGCCGCCGCCGCCAGCTCCGCCGGCACTACCTGCGCTGGCGCCACCGTTCGGTCCTCCCGCGCCCATACCGTCGAGCTGCAGGATTTTGATGGAGTCGATATTCTCCATTGGTTTGACCGACTCGCGGATGATGTCGCGCATCTGCTCGATCAGAGCCAGGCGGACCTTCATCTGTACAATGTCTTCTGACAGCAGGTTGTCGGCTTCGTTCAGCGCCATGCGGCCCTTGGCATCGACTTCGTATCGCAACCTCGCGGCTTCCGCCCGGGCCTTCTCGGCTTCGGCATCACCTTCGGCCTCGATGCGGCTCTTGCTCGCGCTCGCCTGGGCCAGAGTCGTGATGGCGTCGGCCTCGTCTTCCGCGGCCATCTTCTCGGCTTCCGCCCTGACCTGGACGGCGATAGCATTGCGCTCAGCCTGCTTTCGGGCCTCGATCAGCTCGATCGCCTTGTCACGCTCCGAGCGTTCCGTCTCGCGAACCGTCACGACCTGCTCTTCCGCCTGTACGGCTTCCGCGCGCGCCCGGTCGGCCTCGGCCTGAGCCGCCGCCTGCTGCTTGGATTTCTCGGCAATCGCGATGGTCCGGTCCTGATTGGCGACCTCGACCGTCTTCTCCCGGTCGATGTCCTTCTCGCGGATGGCCCGTTCTTTCTCGATGCGCCGCTCTTCGGTTTCGCGTTCGGCGCTGATTTTGGCCAGCTCGACTTCCTGTGCCGCGAGGATGCGTGCCTCCTCCGCGATCCGTGAACGCTCGGCTTCCTCCCGCGCGATCTCACTGGTCTGACTGGCCTTGCGGACCGCGACTTCGCGTTCCTGCTCGAGCCGCGCGTACTCAGTGTCACGGGAAATCTCAAGACGCTGCTGCTCGGCCTGCAGGTTCTTCTGTTCGATCTGAACACGCGTATCCTGCTCGATATCGTTGCGGCGCTTGCGCTTGGCTTCGATCTCTTCGGTCAGTTTGGTCAGACCGGCGGCGTCGAAAGCGTTGTCGGAATTGAAGAACTCCTTCTTGGTCTGATCCAGGCCGGTCAGCGAGACCGATTCAAGCTCCAGACCGTTCTGCAGCAGATCCTCTGAGACGGCTTTCTGCACCTTCTGGACAAAGCTGACCCGCTGCTCGTGCAGCTCTTCCATGGTCATCTCCGCCGCCACCGCGCGCAGGGCATCGACGAACTTGCCTTCGATCAGGTCCTTCAGCGCGTCGGGCTGCATGGTGCGTTGACCCAGGGTCTGGGCCGCGGCGGCGATGGATTCCGAGGTCGGCTGGACGCGCAGGTAAAACTCCGCGAGCACGTCGACGCGCATCCGGTCCCGCGTAATCAGCGCCTGTTCGTTCGAACGGTGCACCTCGAGCCGCAGGGTATTCATATTCACCGGGATGACTTCATGCAGGACCGGGAAGACCAGGGTGCCGCCATTGAGCACGACCTTTTGTCCGCTCAGGCCGGTCCGCACAAAGGACACCTCTTTGGACGCCCGTACGTAGAGCCGGGCAAAAATCAAACCTATGGTGATCAATGCCAGCAGGGCGAGACCTGCGGTAATGCTAATACCAATTACATCATTCATATCTGTCGTCCTTACCCCATTATCGAATTGAGTTGGAAATCAGCAGCCCCTAGAGCGATTCGCTGGGTGCGGGGATGGCTCGAAATACGCTGCTGTTGCGCGAAACCAGAAGAACGCGCGTGCCTTGCGGCAGGGTCTGGCCCGGCAGGTCGGGTTCGACCAGAACGCGGTGGCTGTGACCCTTGGAGTCTCTCAGGCGCGCCCGGGCGGGTTCGCCCTCCCTGGCGGTACCTAGCGTGATCTCCGCCACACGTCCGACAAAGCTCTCGGAGGAGACCGCGTCGGTCTCGACTGCCGGAATGAGCTTGCCGAAGAAGACGGCGATGCGGCCGCTGAGCGAGGAACCGATAACCAGGGCCGGCATGGCAGCGACCGTTGCCGGCAGATAGGCGCCGGTGATCGTGCTGAAGAGATATTGCGTCGCCAGACCGACAAACCCGAAGCAGGTCAGAAAGGCCACCAGAACCACCAGGAAGGGCACGGTTCCAATGCCGAAAAATCCCAGGACGCTGCTGAGAGCAGTCGAGCCGCCAGTGCCGGCTATATCGGTATCGACATCGATGTCCGCATCTACGTCCGCATCGAGGTCCAGGTCAACGGAGGCGCCCAGGCCTTCCGGCAGGACCGCATCGACCAGTTGAGACAGGCCTCCAAGTCCACTTAGCAGGAAACCCACTTCAAGCGCTGCGAGACCGGCCATCATGGCCAGGGCGACGGCGAAGGGCCGCGTGTCCGTGGCTAAAAGCAAGTCAATCATCGGCTACTTCCCCTTAAATCTCTGGATCTCTGTGGCAGTGTTCAGAGCCCGACCTCTTCCGCTGTGCAAAGCTATCGTTCATTCAGATTTCCGGCACGTGACCGCTGCAAATCACACGCGTTCCCTGAGGGACACCAGGCGTTCCTTGACCCGGTTCTTGCGGGCAAGTTCTTCCAGTTCCGCCGTCGCTGCCGCGGCCTTACGGTCCAAGGCGCTGCCACCCAGAGCGCTGCCACCCAGAGCGCTGCCACCAAGCCCGACACCGCCTGTACGCTCCAGAATGCGGTTAAAGCTCTCGGACGCCTTCTCGACGCGGCGTTCGACACCACTTGCGGTCTCCACAGCACCGACGACTTCAGGCGCATTGGCCGCAGCCTCCCGCGCGGAGCGGAAGTCCTTCAGGTCCTGCTTCATTTCCCGGCGCCGGGCCTGCAAGGCACTGATGTAGCCCTCCAGTTCAGCCTGCGCTTCACGGGTTTCCGCCAGAACCGATTCCAGCACCGGAATCTGTGCCTCGATATCGAGCAGGCGTTCGACGCCGCTTTCCGCCAGATCGGCGCGCTCCTCCTTGAGTGCCACGCGGACCTTTTCGTTGAGGTCTTCGTGACGCTCGTTCTCGGCGGCAATGCGCTGGCTGGCGTGATACTGCCGCGTCATCACCTGCCCCAATTCGGCACGGATATCGTCGATGGCCCGGTCGACCTCGCGGACCGCTTCTTCCATCACCATTTCCGGCGCCAGGTCTTCGACAGCCGAGACGACTCTGTTGGCGCTCCCTGAAATCAGGCGCTTTACGCGGCCGGCCAATGCTTCATTCATGTTCGTCCTCCATTGCTGATCGTGACAACCTTGTCCAGAAGGCGGGAAACCTCGAGAACCGCAGGCATACGCTGGAGCAGGATCTTCTGCTCGTAACTCTGTTGGTCGGCCGTGATCGACATATTCAATACGGCGATGATCAGGGCGAAAACCCGGTCCGAGAGCTCCTGCTCCAACGCGACAAGCTGCTCGGATTTCAGCTCTTTCTCACCCGACCGCGTCGTGGTCAGAGCGATAACATCGGGCAGCCAATTCAGAACCTGGAGCAGAAACTCCGAGTGAATATGGTGCTTTGCCTCCGCGACCCTGACGTTGTGCGCGGTCGGGTTGATCTGTTCCTCGCTCAATTCGAGCGCGGTATCGAACTGCTGCTTCGCCGTTTCGCGGCGGTAGGCATCCCGCACCAGCTTCCTGAGCTTTTCGCTCGGGGTCACCGCGCCGGGCAGGTTGAGCGACGAGAGCATCGCCATGTCATTGGCGCTCATGCGAACGCTCAGGGGAACCGACTTTTCGACCATATATGTGTGTCCGGATTGCGCAATTCAGGAATGATCATGTCTATAGATATATATACTTATGAGAGAATTGTCAACATTTGTAGTACATAAAAATACAAACGTATTTGATTCGAGCACAAGCGCCACGGTGTGCAAAAGTGCTGTGACTCCGCCTGGGGCTGATGCCTGAGGCTTCACAAAGACGGTGGTGAAAGTGACGGGACCGGGACTCAGTTTTTGCGGCGCGCGGTCTGGATCGTGAGGTAGTTCGCGGTGAAAACCACGGCTCCGCCGACGAAGACCCAGACATCGGGTTCTTCGCGGTAGAGGATCATGCCGACCACGGTGATCAGCGGCAGGCGCAGAAAGTCCATGGGCGCGACAATGGTGGCATCCGCGTAGCGGTAAGCCTGGGTCAGGCTGAAGTGGGCGAGCAGCCCGCAGAGGCCGATCAGAAGCACCCAGAGAATGGCTTTTCCCTGAGGAACCACCGGCAGGCCCCAAAGCATGATCAGCGCCATGATGGCTTGTGAGAAGGTCATCCAGAAGATGATGGTCAGGGTGCTTTCCGTCCGGGTCAGGGTCTTGGTCGCGATGACGGTACCGACGAAGCCCGCGACGCAGGCCATGGCCGCGAGCTCGCCCGGGCCAATGGCTGTGAAGCCGGGCCGGATGACGATTAGAATGCCGGCGAAGCCCAGCAGGATCGCGCCCATGCGCAATGCGGTGAAGCGCTCGCCCAGCAGAAGGGGCGCCAGCAAGGCCACCCAGATCGGCGTGGTCAGCTCAAGAGCGAAGACCTGCGCCAGGGCGACCAGCGAAACCGCGTAGAACCAGAGGTTTTGTCCCGCGAAGTGAAAGGCGTTGCGTGTCAGATGCAGAGGCAGCCTGCGCGTCTTGACCGCCGAGAAACCCTGGCGCGAGAAGGGCAGAATGCAGAGGACCACGGCCAGCCCGAAGAGGCTGCGGTAGAACATGATCGAAAAGGTATCCAGGTCCGGCGCCACCTCCCGGCCCGCAACCGCCATGGTCGAGAAGGACAGGAGCGCCACGCAGACCCATGCCACCGCGCGCCCGGTCGAGGGGCTCGGCGTGCCGACAGCAGCATTTGCGGGGATTGAAGACATGGATACCTATGGAGACGACGCGTTGTCTTAACGCGTGACTCGGAGAGGGTAAAGCTCCGGCTTGCGATTTAGCGGCCTGCGCAGGCAGGCTCAATCCCAGGCGAAGCTCTGTGACAGGAAGTCGGGCGCCGCCTTGTACTTTGCGAAGAGAGCGGACAGCTCGGCTTCATCCGCATCGGCCAGGATGCCGCCCTTGATCAGCAGGCTCGCCGCGCCGATGCCCCGGGCGCCCGCGATATCGTGTTCGATGCTGTCGCCGATGCCGATGATGCGTTTGTCCTCTCCCTCGCCATCGGCACCGCTGCAGCGTTCCAGCGCAAAGCGGTAGATGCTTGGCCAGGGCTTCCCGATCCATTCCACAGGACCGCCGAGCGCTTCGTATTCTTCGGCGATCCGTCCGGCGCCGTAGCGCAGTCCCGCGGCAGTGATCATGATTTTGTCGGGATTGGTGCAGAGGCAGGGGACTTTTCGCTCCGCCGCGGGCCGAAGGTTCTCCAGGTAGTGCTCCAGGGGCACGCTATCCCCGTCACTGCCGGCCAGCAGAACCAGATCGGCATCCGCGCCGTCCTCAACCAGTTCAAGTCCCAGACCCTCGACCGCGGATCTGGTTCCACCGCGCGACAGCAGAAGACAACGCCGGGTTTGCCCAGCGCCGCTGCCCGCCGAAAGCTGGTGCCAGGCGACCTCGCCGGAGGTGACGAAATGATCGTAAAGGTCACTTGGAAAGCCCAGCGCCTCCATGCGCGTCGCATTCGCCGTAGACCGCCGGCCCGAGTTGGAGAGCAGGACCACGGTCTTAGCTTCCGATTTGAGCTTCTCGAGCACCCGGATCGCGCCCGGATAGGGGGCTTGCCCGTCGTGCAGCACCCCGAACTGATCGATCAGGAAAAGATCATAATCCCCGGCGATTTCTCTCAGTCCGCCGACGGCACGGTATGAGCTCATATCAGACCCGCCCCGCGTGCAGCGGCGAGGGCGAGGCGTGCGGTTCCCGCAGCGGCGTCCTGGGAAGCCGGTGCCAGGAACGGTACGGGCAGCACACGCTGGCGGATTGCCGTCCAGGTCGGGTTCTGCGCGCCGCCTCCGACCGTGCGCAGGGATCTGAGCTCCGGCGCGCCCAGCTCCTTGAGGCGCTGATAGCCCAGAACTTCCACGGCGGTGACGCCCTCCAGGAGGGCCTGAAGAAACTGCGCGTCTTTCAGGGGCCGAGGTTCCAGCCGCGGCTGCAGCTCGGGATCGTTGATGGGAAAACGCTCGCCCTCGGTGGCGAGCGGATAATAGTCGTAGCCCAGGGGCGCATCCGGATTGATTTCCGTTGAAAGCGTGCGCATTTGCTCGGGGCTGAAATACTTGGCCAGCACTGCGCCGCCGGAGTTCGACGCACCGCCCGCGAGCCATCGGTCTCCAATGCGGTGACTGTAAAGTCCATACTCGGGCGCAAAGAGCGGCTTATCCGAGAGCATCTTGAGGACCAGTGTCGACCCGAGCGCCGTCACGGCATCGCCGGGCTCTTCGGCTCCGGTCGCCAGGAAGGAGGCGCAGCCGTCTGTGGTGCCCGCCGCGATGACCGCCCGGGGTGAGATGCCCAGGAACGCGGCGGCTTCTCTCGTAATCTCGCCGATCACGCTGCCGGGTTCGGCGACCTCCGGCAAGAGGGCGCGTCTGGCGGCCGTCCGGTCCAGCCAGTCTGGCCAACGGCGCTCGATGGGATCATACCCGGTCTTCAGCGCATTGTTCTCGTCACTGACATCGAAACGTCCGCTCAGGCAACCGGCTATCCAGTCGGCTTGATGGATGACCTTCTGCGTTCCTTTGGTGTCCTGCAGGCGAACAACCTTCAGAAGTCCGGAGGTCGGGCCGTGCGCCGCGGAGGTTTCCGGCGCATGGGCGGCAATGTCGGCGATGGCTTCGGGCGTGGTCACCACGTCGTTGTACATCAGGGCGTTGCCGAGCGGATTGCCTGCTTTATCGACGGGCAACAGGGTGCCCGAAGTGCCGTCCACAGCGATCGCGGCGATCCGTTCGCCATCAAGCCTGCGCATCAGATCCTCGAGCGTTCTTATCGTCGCGCCCCACCAGACCTTGGGATCGCGTGGATTGGGCCCGGCTTCCGACATGGGCGTGTCCGCCCTGGCCACTTCATGCTTCGCGCCATCAATGGCGACGGCTCGCACACCCGTGGTGCCCACGTCGATACCAAGGGCTACAGATCCCGAATTTTCGTCAACGCCGATCACGAGAGGTTTCTCTTCCCACTAAAGACTTTGCACCCGGCTTTTAGCACTGCAAGCGCCGCAGGTCAGCTCTCCTATAGTTGAGCTTCCAGTTGCTTGCGGTATTTTTCCGCGTCCCAGTTCAGAAGTTCGTCATCCTGTTCGGCCGTCAGATAGCGCACCGGGGTCTCTGCGGCAATCCGGCTTGTCACATGGGCCAAACAGCGCGCCAGTTCTTCACCGCTTTCCGAGACCGACTCGTGCAACAAGGTGCCTGCGTCCGGGATCAACAGGATGGCCGGGGCCTGTTCCCTTCCGGCGAGCATCTGCTTTGGTGTTTCGCCCGGCGCGAGGGCGGTGGCCCCGGAGCCCAGAAAAATCACGTGATCCGGATAGAGCGAACCGCCGCTCGCGATCCGGCGCGAGAGAGGATCCAGGGCAACCGCGTGACTGTCGCTGTGGCGCGGCAGGCGGTACGGCAGGTCCGCTGCGATTGCCGTCAGCTTTTCATGGTTCGCAGCCGGAAGATCGCGCGTCGGGTTGCGCAAGGCTTCACTGACGGCGGCGAGCAGCTTTTCCGCTTCCGCGACAGAGTCTGCGGCAACCACCAGGCCGTGATTGGCCAGGACCAGGACCGATGTCGTCGCGCTGGTCCGTTCGGCGATGGCGCGCGAAAGCGGCAGACCGGGCCGGACATAGGGAATCCAGGCCCAGTCGAAGTCGCGCAGTTTATCCTGCAAGGCGGTCTCGCCGTCCCACCGGGCGGACCAGGCAATGGTCTCCACACAGTGGGCGTGAACCACGACCTTCTGCGGCATGGCGGCATGTAGGGTGGTTTCGATGGAAGGTCTCAGGTTTTCGGGATTTGCGTCCTCAATGACGAAGCCCTGGGCTTTTTCGGCGGCTGGGTCGTTGGCGGCAAGGGCGGTCAGCAGAGGTTTGAGCCTCACGGGCACCATGATGTTCCGCTCGAGCGCCTGGCTCAGCCAGGTGCCCGATGCTTTGATCCAAAGCACACCCTCCTGCTTGATCGAGGTGTTGCCGCCTGCGGCCTGGACCAACGCCGGGTCTTTGCCGATACGGGCGGAAAGTCTGCGCAGCGCGACCAGCTCATCCCGGTTCTCTGTCGTCTCTTGGGTCATTGTTTAACCTGCCTTTGCCATTTTGCCCGCGCACCAGGTCTCAAAGTTCCGGCGCTCCTGGGCGCTCAGATGCAGCCCGTGCTTCGTACGGCGTTCCAGAATGTCTTCGGCCGTGACGGCCCATTCTCTCTCCATCAGATAGTGCGCCTCAGCTTCATAGAGCTGAGCGCCGAAGTGTTTGCCCAGGTCTTCCAGGCTGCGCGCCGGGCCAAGCAGATCGCGCAGCCGTGTGCCGTAAAGGCGGCTGAGGTGATCGGCGAGGGATGCCGGCAGCCAGGGATAGTCCTTCGTTACGGACTGACGGAAACTGTCGAAATCCGCATCGGGAATATCGCCTCCGGGCAGACTCCCCTGCGCCGTCCAATCCGGCCCAAGATCGGGAAAATAGGGTTGGAGTTTCTGCAGCGCATGTTCCGCCAGTTTGCGGAAGGTCGTAATTTTACCCCCGAAGACGGAGAGCATCGGCGCGCCACTCTGGTCGTCGAGATCGAAGACATAGTCGCGTGTGACCGCGCTGGGATTTTCCGCCGCGTCGTCGTACAGCGGACGCACGCCGGAAAAACGATGGACGATGTCTGCTTCGCTCAGCTGCTGTTTGAAGTAGCGGTTGACGGCGCTCAGCAGGTAGTCAACTTCTGCCTGGTCGACGGCGACTTCGTCGGCGGTCCCCTCGTAGGGCACGTCCGTGGTCCCGATCAGGCAGAGGTCGTCCTCGTACGGATTGATGAAGATCACCCGCTTGTCGGTGTTCTGCACCAGGTATGCCTGCGGGCCGTCCCAGAACTTGGGCACGACCAGATGGCTGCCTTTGACCAGCCTGATGTTGCGCGAAGAATTGAAGCCGGTGACCTTGCCCAGGACCTCCTGAACCCAGGGACCGGCGGCATTGACCAGGGCTTTGCACCTCAGAACCCGGGTTTGCCCCGTCGTGCCGGATTTGAGTTCGACCCGCCAGTGACCGTCTTCCCGGCGGGCGGAGGTGCAGGTCGTGCGGGGATAGATCTTCGCGCCCCGATCCGCCGCGTCCAGCGCGTTCAGAACCACCAGCCGCGCATCGTCGACCCAGCAGTCCGAGTATTCGAAGGCCTTGTGGTAGCTGTCCCGCAGGGCTAGGCCCTCGGGAGCGCTGCGCAGATCCAGGGTCCGGGTTCCGGGCAGGCGCTTGCGGCCGCCCAGATGGTCGTAAAGGAACAGACCGAGCCGGATCAGCCAGGCCGGCCGATCCTGCGGGCTGTGCGGCAGGACGAAGCGCAGCGGCCAGATGATGTGCGGCGCGGACTCCATCAGAACTTCACGTTCGATCAGGGCCTCACGCACCAGACGGAATTCGTAGTACTCCAGGTATCGCAGGCCGCCGTGCACCAGTTTACCGGACCGCGATGATGTGCCCTGCGCAAGATCGTCTTTTTCACAGAGCACGACCGAGAGACCCCGCCCGGCGGCATCCCGGGCAATCCCGGTGCCGTTGACCCCGCCACCGATCACGCAGAGGTCCAGAAGATCGGACTCGCTTTCGGTATCTGCTGTCGGCGCGTGCGGTGCGGTTGGCGACGGTGTCATGGTTCCGGTGTTTTTGCGATGCGTCCACTCAAAGTCGAACGGCCGTTACGCCTGCTTCCTCGTTCTGGGTTTAGTTTGCGTTCTGGCTTTAGTCTGAGCCCCGGCTTTAGTCTGAGTTCTGGCTTTGCTTGGGGCCTTCCGCTTAGCCGCGACTTTTGGTTTGGCCGCTGCACTCGTTTTGCCAGCCGCTTTCGTCTTAGCCGGGGTTTTGGCTCGGGTTTTGGGCTTGGCATTGCTGTTCGCGGATTTCTTGTCCTGCAGCCCGTAGCCCTTGAAGCGTTCCATCACATTTGCGATCTCCGCGTCACTCAACAGGTTGGGGCCGCCGATCAGCAGGCTCTGGTAGTACTGCTTGGCAATGGTCTCCAGCTCGACCGCCAGCCACATGGCCTTTGCGATATTGGCGCCGGTCGCGATCATGCCGTGGTTCGCCAGGATACAGCCGGTCCGGTCCTTCAGGGCTTTTAACGCATTGGCGGAGAGTTCTTCGGTCCCGAAGGTGGCGTAATCGGCACAGCGGATCATCGGGCCGCCGAAGGCCGCGATCATGTAGTGACAGGCCGGGATCTCCTTGCCTGCGATGGAGAGGATCGTGGCGTAAGTGGAATGGGTGTGAACGATGCCGCCCACGTCGGGCCGATCGATCATGATATCCAGATGGAAGCGCCATTCGGTCGAGGGCTTAAGCGGGCCTTCCCAGGATCCGTAATCCTTGTTGATCGGCATGGTGGCCAGATCACCGGGTTTCAGGGCTTCGTAGGCGATTCCGCTGGGGGTAATGATCATCACATCTTTGTAGCGTGCGCTGAGATTACCTGAAGTGCCCTGGTTGAGACCAGTCGCGTTCATCTTCAGGCAGTTCTCAATGATCGCCTTGCGTATTTCGAGTTCCGTCATGGGTCTCTCCGTTATCCTTTCGCGCCGCTGCATTCGGGTGTCGAAGCCGCTTGCGCTCTATCTACTTGTCTTGGGCTCTTCGTCAATCTATTGCGGTCTCTTTATCAACAGGCATCAGTGGCTCAACAGGGATTGATCGGCGGCTTGCCGCTCAGGAACCTGCGCACCTCCTCCGCCGCCTGTTCCGCCGCATAGGTTACGGTGCGGACCGAGGCGCCGGCGATGTGCGGCGTCAGGGTCACATTCGGCAGCTGCAGCAGTGGCCACTCCTCCGGCGGCGGCTCGATGGCAAAGGTCTCCAGCATGGCACCGCCGAGGTGACCCGAGACCAGGGCGTCGTAGAGGGCGTCGTAATCGACCATCGGGCCGCGTGCCGTGTTCACGAAAAGGCTGCCGGGTTTCATCCTGACAAAAGCACCGGCGTCAATGAACCTGGTCGTCTCCGGCGTGACGCGGGCATGCAGGGTGACCACATCGGACTGTTCCAGAAGTGTCGGCAGGTCGACCTGCTCGACACCGGCCTTCAGGTCTTCGGCCGAGAGCTGCACATAGGGGTCGCAGACCAGTACCCGGCTGCCGAAGGCGCGCAGCAAGGGCACGACCCGGGTCCCGATATTGCCGTAGCCGATCACGCCGACGGTCATCTCGTTCAGTTCCCGGCCGGTCCGGTCGGCGCGGTAGAGATCGCCGCGCCATTCGCCCTTGCGCAGGGCTTCGTGTCCGACGCGGATCAGGCGGGTCTCCGCCAGGATGGCACCGATGGTGAATTCGGCAACCGCGCTGGCGTTGCGGCCCGGTACGTTGACGACCCGGATATCGCGTTTGCGGGCGGCCTCCATGTCGATATTGACCGGTCCGCCGCGCGAGACCGCGACGAACTTCAGGTTCGGCAATTGCGCCATCATGTCGTCCGACAGGGGCGCCAGATGCGTGACGAAAATCTCCGACTCGCCGATGAAGCGCACAACTTCATCCGGATCGCCCATGTATTCCTTGAGGCCGTCGAGACCCGGTTTGGCGTAGCCATGCTCCATGGGCTCGTCCGGCCAGGGAAACTCCAGGCTGCGGATCCGGTGTTCCCCGCCGCAGGCCTTCTCGATGGCGTCGCTGAAGGCATCCGCCATCATGAAGCGGTCACCGATGATCGTGATTTCACTCGCCATATCAGGCTCCGTTCCTCTGTGCCAGAGATCGCCAGAGAGGCGGCATGTTGCGCCGGGCTTCTTCATAGAGCGTGTAGGTCTTTCCATAGATCGCGGTCAGTTCCGCATCGGGCGCTTCGCGCGCGCCGAGATAGGGCGTGACCCATTGTTCCGCACAGTCGGCCATATCGGCGTATACGCCCAGGCAGACCGCCGCCATCATGGCGACGCCCGCTGCGCCCGCCTCAACGCGTTCGCTGGTGCGGACATCCGCGCCCAAAGCCGCGCTCAGAATGCGGCGGATCTGCGTGCTGCGTGCTGCGCCGCCGGTCAGGCGCACTTCCTTGGGCAGGTCGCCCATGGCTTCGTAGCAATCGCGCGCGGCCAGGGAGAGCCCTTCGTAAGTCGCCCGCAAAAGATCGCCGTAACCATGCCGTGTCGAGAGGCCGAGAAAGGCCGCGCTTGCGCTGGCATCCGTGAAAGGACCGCGTTCGCCCGCCGCTGAAATGTAGGGTTGATAGAGCAGATTTGCCGGTTGCGCTGCCGCGACCAGTCCGTCGGCCTTCGCCAGAAGATCCGCACGGGAACGCTCGACGCCTTCGCTGGAGAGCACACCCAAGGCCAAATCCAGCAGCCAATCGATGTTGAGGGTGCCTGCCAGGTTCGACTGCATCTGCGCGTAGCTGCCGGGCACCGGGAAGGGCATGGTATAGCCGGTGGCGTGCGGATTGATCACCACATCCTCCGCCGATTTCACGAAGCGCATATGCATGCCCGTGGAACCGACGATGGTGCAGCCCAGGTCCGAGCCGGGGTCGTAGAGTCCGGCGCCCAGCGCAGCGCAGATCACATCGACGTAACCGAGCACCACCGGCGTCCCCTGCGGCAGGCCGGTCGAACGCGCCGCCTCGTCGCTCAGGCTGCCGTGCTGCCGGGTGCCCTCGATCATTTCCGGCAACAGAGGCCGTTGCGCGCTCAGTCCGAGACTTGCGATCACCTCGTCGGAGTAGGTCCGGGTTCTGAAGTCGCCATAGGTGAAGGTCCCTTCCGAAGGATCGGTCACCCGCTCGCCACAGAGTTTGTAGTAGAGCCAGTCCTTGCAGTGAAAAGCGGTGGCGGCTTTCTCCAGCCTCTCCGGCTGATGACGTTTCATCCAGAGCAGCTGCGGACCCTGCTGACAGGCCGCCAGACCGGTGCCGGTGTGGGCGAAGCGTGCCCGGTCCTCCGGCGATTCCCGCAGCTCATCCACGATGGATGCGGCGCGGGAATCCAGCCACAGCCAGGCCGGGCCGACCGGCGCGCCGCCGGCATCAATCAGCCAGGTCCCATCGCCCTGACCCGTAACCGCAATTCCCAGTGTGCGGTGCGTGAGTTCCGGCAGCTGCGCGGCAAGCCCCGCGATGGAATCGAGCGTATCCTGCCAGGTTCGGGCGACATCCTGTTCCACCCCGCCGTCCGGCAGGCTCTCGTAACTGTTGGGCTGCGCGAAAACCGCCAGCTGCTCGCCCCTGGTCGAGAAGGCGACCGATTTAATGACGGAGGTGCCGGCATCGATGCCGATCAGGATGTCTTTCATCCGACAACCTCCCTGCCATGCAGAAGCGCTCTGCCGTCGTCCTCGGCGAAGAGGTGAACGGCCCGGGGCGGAATGGAAAAAGCGACCTCGGCGCCGAGCGCGTCGTCAACGCGGCCATAACTGACCGCCACCATGGCCTGTCCCGCCGTCTCGATCACCACATGGGTCTGGTCGCCGAGCCATTGGTTCGACACCAGCAGGCCCCGGGTGTCACCTTTGCCCAGCGCCACACTGTGCGGTCGGACGCCCAGATGTACCGATGCGCCGTCCTGAAGAGCGCTGCCGGGAGGACGGACGATTTCGCCCAGCTCCACGCTGAATCCGCTCGCGGAACCGGCCCCTTCAACCGCGACACTCACCTGGCCGTCCTGTGCGGAGAGCTTCGCCGGAAAAACGTTCATGGGCGGTTCGCCGATAAAGGTCGCGACAAAAAGGTTCGCGGGCCGGTCCTTGAGTTCGGCGGGGCTGGCGATCTGTTGCAGCACGCCGTCTTCCATCACCGCGATCCTGTCGGCGAGGGCGTTTGCCTCGGTCTGATCGTGGGTGACGAAAACCGACGTCAGGCCTTGCTCGATCAGGTAGCTCTTGATCCGCCCGCGCAGAACCGAGCGCAGTTGCGGCTCCAGCTGCGACATGGGTTCATCGAGCAGATAGAGATCAGCTTTGCGGATCAGGGCACGGGCCAGGCTGGCACGCTGCTGCTGACCGCCGGAGAGCGACGAGGGATATTTGTCCAGGATAGGCCCGATTTCCAGAAGCGCCGAGATATGATCGACCTTCCGCTTGACCTCGCTCTGTTCGAGTTTCGCTGCCTTTAGGGCAAAGGCGATGTTGTCACGGACCGTCAAGGGCGGGTAGAGCGAATAACCCTCGAAGGCCATGGCGACATTGCGCTTTGCCGGCGGCAGGCTGTCGATCCGCCGTCCGGCCAGATTGATTTCCCCCCGGCTGACGGTCTCGAAACCGGCAATCATACGCAGGGTCGAGGTCTTGCCGCAGCCGGAGGATCCCAGCAGCGCGACGATCTCGCCCTGGCCGACCTCCATGGAAAAACTCTTCACCGCGTGGACCGCCGGATTGGCCGGGTCGCCGTAGAATTTATCGACGGCATCCAGATGAAGGGCGACCGCTGCCGGAGCGTGCGCGGGCTGTTCCGGTGCCTGGTTGGCCATGTAGGTTCCTGGGGATGATGGTTTCACGGCTTCAGGGCTCACAAGGTCTGACGATTGGAGGTTTGCGGTTGAATGCGCTGTCCGCTGTCGCGCGCAAAGATCAGCAGATCAGCGGGGTAGATGCCGGCAAAGGCAGGGCCATGCTCCCGGCTGCCGGCGGCGCCTTCTTCCGGCGCCGAGGCGAAGAACTCCGTCCCGTCGGCGAGATGCAGCAGCATCACCACGCGTTCGTTCAGCGGTGTCACGGCAATCAGCTCGACCGGGAGCGCACCCTTAGTGGCTGTTTGGGAAATCGAAATGGCTTCGGGCCGGATACCGGCGTAGATCTCGCGCCCGGCGGCATGGGCGTAGCCTGGACCCAGATCGATCGGGCTGCCCGCGAGATCGGCATGTGTGCCGCCGTTCGCGGTCACGATCCTGCTGGGGATCAGATTGATGGTCGGATCACCGAAGAGCTTGGCGACCTCGATGTTGACCGGGTCGCGGTAGATGTCTTCCGGCGTGGCCACCTGCGCGAACCCGCCGTCCAGGAGCACCGCGATGCGGTCGCCAAGCGCCATGGCTTCCTTATAGTCCTGGGTTACGTAGAGTGTCGTCGACTGAAACTCCCTCAGCAGTCTGGGGAGCTCCAGGCGCATCTCGAAGCGCAGCTTGGCATCCACGTTGCGCAGCGGATCGTCCAGCAGCAGGATCTTCGGGCCCGCCACCAGCGCGCGGGCCAGGGCGGTGCGCTGCTTCTGCCCGTTCGAGAGTTCCTTGGGCCGGTGGCTCAGGACGTGATCTATCTTCAGTAACGACGCGATATCCCGCACCTTGTCGGCGATCTGCGCGGAGGTTCCGCCCCGGGCCTGCAGGGGGCTGGCGATGTTCTCGGCCGCTTCCATATGAGGGTAGAGCGCGAAGTTCTGAAAGGCCATGCCGACGCCCCGCCGTTCGGGCGCAATCCCGATCACGGAACTGCCGCTCAAGCGGATATCCCCGTCATCGGGGTCGTAGATGCCCGATATCAGGCGCAGCAATACCGTCT
This sequence comes from Denitrobaculum tricleocarpae, assembly GCF_007004665.1. GTDB lineage: Bacteria > Pseudomonadota > Alphaproteobacteria > Kiloniellales > Kiloniellaceae > Denitrobaculum > Denitrobaculum tricleocarpae. The sequence goes on from NZ_ML660052.1 coordinate 65,148, forward strand.
TGCCGGTCCCGGACGGTCCGAAAATGACGACCGTTTCGCCTTCGTCCGCTGAGAGGGAGAGTCCCGACAGGACTTCGTCGTTCTTGAAGGACTTGCTGATGCCGTTGAGTTCAAGTGCGGTCATGGCCCTATCCCTTTACCGCACCGAGGGAGAGGCCCTCAACCAGATAACGTTGCGCATAGAGCGCCAGCATCAGGGTCGGCGTGACCGAGAGCACGATGGCGGCGGCCACCTGGCCGTATTGGATGCCCGAGGCCGTCACGAAGGCCAGGGCGCCGACGGTGACCGGCTGCTTGTCGGCGGAGGCGAGGACCAGAGCGAAGACGAAGTTATTCCAGCAGAAGATAAAGGCCAGCAGGCTGGCCGCCGCGATGCCGGGCCGGGCCAGGGGAATGGCGATCTTGCGGAAGGTGGTGGCCCAGGAATGGCCGTCGATCCGGTAGGCGTTTTCGATGTCCGGGCTGATGTCTTCGAAATAGCCACGCACGATCCAGAGAATCAGCGGCAGGGCGATCAGCTGGTAAACCCAGACCAGGCCGAGGTAGGTGTCGCTCAGCCCCAGTTCGCTGAAGTAGAGCGAAAGCGGCAGCAGCACCAGCAGCGGCGGCGCAAAGCGGAAAGACAGCAGGGTGAAGGCAATGTTCTCGCCCAGACGGAACTTGAAACGCGCGAAGGCATAGGCCGCGGGCACGCCGAGGATGAGCGCCACCCCGACCGAGAGGCTGGAGAGTAGGACTGAATTCCAGAGATTGCGCATGAACGCGATGTCCAGATCGCCCGCAACCGTCGAGAGGCGTCCCGAAATCAGCGCGATGTAATTCTCCAGCGTCGGCGAGAAGAAAAGGCTGGGCGGAATGCGCAGGATGTCCTCGTTGGTCTGGAAGGACATCAGGAAGATCCAGAAGATCGGGAAGAGAAAGAACAGCAGGACCAGGGTCAGGAGAAAGCCCCGGAGGATGCGCTCGGCTGTGGACGTATGATGCATAGCCTGCGCCCCTTTAAGCGTGGCCGTGCGCGCGTTCGCGCAGCTTCAGCCAGTGTTTGACGAAAAGATTCGAGAGGATGTAAGTGATGACCCAGAGCACCATCAGTAGGGCCGCCGAGCGTCCCACATTGGTGTACTGGAAGAATTCCAGATAGCTCTGCACCTGAAACACCATCAGCTTGTCGCCCGGACCGCCCTGGGTCATGGCATAGATGATGTCGAACTGCTGGATCGAGTCCAGCAGGCGGAAGAGCGTCGCCGTGATGATGTAGGGCATCAGCATGGGCAGGGTGATCCGGAAGAAGACGAAAGACCGCGGCACGCCGTCCAGTTCCGCCGCCTCGAAGGGCTGGCGCGGCAGGGATCGCAGCCCCGCAAGCAGCAGGATCATGATGAAGGGCGTATAGACCCACATATCCACCAGCACCACGGTGAAAAGGGCCGAAGAGGGCGATGAGGCCCAGCGGAAATCGTCAAACCCGATCAGGCCGATCAGGTAGCTGAGCACCCCAAAATTCGGATTGGTCATCAGCTTCCACATCAGGGCGGCGATCGCCGGCGCGGTCATGAGCGGCAGCAGCAAAAGGATCGAGACCATGTTGTTGAAGCGCCCCGGTTTGCGTAACAGCAGGGCGATGCCAAGACCGAGCAGTAGTTCCAGCGTGACCGTCAAAAAGGTATAGAGCAGAGAGACTTCAATGGTGTTCCAGAAGGCACTGTCCGAGAGAAAGTCGGTATAGTTCTCCAGCCCGATAAAGGCCCGCGCCTGTGGAAAGGACAGATTATAGCGCTGGGTCGAGTAGTAGACCGCTGTGCCAAAGGGAATGAGAATGCCGATGCAAACCAGCAAGGCGGGCAAACTCAACATATAGGGTAAGGCGCGGCGGAACACCGAAACGACCTCCGATCGATACGCGTTGTTGTTCTATCGTTTTGTCTTCGCTCGGCGAAGGAAGCGGGGAGACCTTGGGAGAGAAGATCGCCCCGCAGGGCTCCGGGCAGTCCTGCTCCGGATTCCCTTTAACCCCTACAGGCCAGCCGACTTGAGCTGACGGTTGACGCTTTCGGCCAGCTGATCGAGCCCTTCGTCCACCGGCACCTCGCGTGTCACCATCTTCTGCAGACCTGCGGCCCACTCGGTGGTGAGCGTCGAGAACAGCGGCTGCGGCGTGAAGTAGATCTTCGCGTCGGGCGCTGATGCCTCGTACTGTTCGATGTAGCCGGGATAGCTCTTCGCGATCCGGTCCCGGAATTCCTGATCCTTCCAGACCTTGCCGCGGACCGGATTGACGAAGTCCATCTTGCGGGCGCCGAACAGACCGTGCTCGGCGCTGGAGGCCCACTGCATGAAGTACCAGGCCGCGTCCCGCTCCTTGGAGAAGTTGGACATGGCAAGGGACCAGATCCAGACGTTGGAGGTCGGGGTCGGAGCATCGGGATTGGCCTTGAAGGAGGCGTAGGCCAGATTACCGGCTTCCTTGTTGTCGCCGCCGTTCATGAAGTAACCCAGGATATCGGCGTCGTAGATCATGCCCGAGGCGCCTGCGCCCAGGTCGGTCCCGACCTGATACCAGGTGTAGGTCGCCCAGTCTTTGGGTCCGGAATCCTGGATCATCTTGACCCACTGCGCTGTAAAGGCCTTGGATTCAGCAGAGTCCATGGCTGCACGCAGCTTGCCGTCCTCCTGTTTCAGGTCCTTGCCGCCGAAGTTGGTGTAGGCGGAGAGGAAGCCCGGATGGATCGTCGCCCAGGACCGCGAGCCGCGCACGCCGATGCCATAAGGTCCGCCGGCATCGTTGGTGATCTTGGCAGCAACCTCCATCATCTCGTTCATGTTCTGCGGCGGCGCGAGCCCCAGCTTGTCGAAGATCTTGCGGTTATAGGCAATGTTGTTCAGCTCAAAGCCCCAGGGCACACACCACTGTTTTGAGTCGGCGCCGCCGAGTTCCGCACCGGGTACACCGGACCAGGCGGTCGAGGCGCGCAGGCCGGGCAGGACGTCGTCCCAGTCATAGGTCGGGCTGGTTTTCGCCGGATCGCTGATGAACTCGTTCATGTCGGCGATCCAACCGGCCGGCCCGTATTGCCAGGTCTGGTAGGCGCCGGTCATGAAGGCATCGTACTGGCTGGACTTGGACGAGAGCGCCGCGGTGACCTTGTCGAAATAGACATCCTCCGGGAAGATGTCATAAGTCACATCGACGCCGGTCAAAGACTTGAAGTTGTCGATGTTGGCGATCATGGCATCCGCGTAGGGATGCTTGTTCAGCAGCAGCTTGACCGATTTACCCTTGTGTTTCATCCAGTCGAAATCCGCCGCCATGGCCGCGGTCGAGGCGGAGTTCAACAGGAAGTTCGCGGTTCCGGCGGCGACACCGAGCTTGAGCGATTTTTCGATCAACTCACGGCGGCTCATTTTCCCGGCCGTGTAAGACTTAAAGAGGTCTCTTTCCCTATCGTACATAACGTTCCCTCCATGTAAGTGGGGCGATTTTTCCGCCTCTGTTAGCTAACCTCTGCCACGCCTTTCGATTTTTCCGTTGGGGCTGGCAGTTGGCCTGCGAGCGCGCTTGCCGTGCTCTCGTTGGTGATCAGGCCCTTCAGGAATCCGCTTTTCAGGATCGAGCGGATTGCATCGGTTTTTTCCGTTCCTCCGGCCACGGCGACCATGCGCCGATCGAGGAGTTCGTCGCGGGAGAGAGACAGCGTCCGGCTGGAGAGTTCGGTCTCTACCGCCGCGCCGGTCCGGTCGAAGAAGTGCCCGAGCAATTCTCCGCAGCCGCCCTTGCGTTTGATCTCGTTGATCTCCTTGCGCTCGATCATTCCCGTCTCCACCAGCGACGCGCCGGGTTCCGCCGTGCCGATCCCCACCAGCAGCAGGTTGGCCTGCTTGCCCAGTTCGAAGATGTCGCTGATGCCACGCTGGTTCAGCAGCACGGAACGGTCTTCAATCGAGTTTGCAAAGAAAGGAACCGGCATGACGTAGGCTTCCGCGCCGGTGCGCTCGGCCAGACGGTGGATCACGTCATGGGGGTTTGCCGCGAACTTGCGGGTCAGGCCGCCCAGCAGGGAGACGAAGCGGGTCTTTCCGGCAGAGGTTCGCGGCAGATAGTCGATACAGGCCGCCAGTGTACGGCCGTGGCCGACACCAATCAGTTGGTCTTTGTCACGTTCCAGCGCGAGCTTGAGATACTGCGCCCCCGCCATGCCCAGCGACTTCAGCGGCAGAGCAGCGCTGTCGCTCTCGCTATCGTCCAGATCTGGCACGACCTGGCAGAATTCCAATCCGTAGCGGCTGCTCAGCTTCTCTTCCAGCTGCACGCATTCGGAGATTTCACCGTCGATGTAGACCTTGATCAGGCCCTCGCGGCTGGCGCGCGCGATCAGCCGATGGGCTTTCAGGCTGGTCAGCCCCAGACGCTTCGCAACTTCGGACTGGGTCAGGCCGCCGGCGAAGTGCAGCCAGGCCGCACGGGTGGCCGTGCTCGCTTCGCTGTCCTTGAGAGCGCCGTTTGCCGATTTGCTTGCCATGGCCCGTTTCGAAAAAAATATCAACTAATGAAAATTTTTTCATACACCCGGAAAAGAGTCAAGCGGAGTTGGGGAGCAAGCCATTGGACGATCGGCCAGGCAGTCAGGAGAACATGGCGAAACTGGGCCGGGTGAATATCGGCGTCGTATGGGGGCGGGAGCTCTAGGCCGTCGAACGTTTTTGGATGGCCGGTTTGAGCCCAATCTGACCGCTCCGGCGCTACGCAAAATGGCAACGCGTCGCAGCAGACCTCAAAAGACCTCCTGAACGGGCATTCCCAATTGTCGCAGACGAGTTTTCACACTGCGCGATGGTCACTGTTCCATAGCGCTTATGTCAGGCTGACCTTTGCGCCGCGACGTGGGTGAAGGCTGAGAGTGTACAGTTTTGCCAGTGCAATCGGTTTAAAGCGACTGAATGTCCGCCACGAATTTCAGAGCGTCCGGTATGGCGCACCGCACTGTCAATTCAACGGGGCTATGCGATGTTTTTCTGGCCGTTTTTCCAAGCATTTTCATTTCGCTTTCCCAACCGGATCGCGACCATTCGCTGTAGGGAACAAATGTCGCTTCCCCTCGCACTGCGGGCTTCCGGCGTGCAAATCCAGTGTTAATGGGACTGAGTGCCACATAAGGCAGATACGCCTCAACGAGCCTCGCCGCATCGAAAGTAAGTATCATCTGCGGGCGCGGTGCGCATGCTGAACGTTGACGGTGCAGGCGTTCGATATCAAGCCAGAAGAAGACGCGCGAATTCAGATTGGCGTACCATTCGGCAGGCGTCATCCTGATCAGGCACTTCTCCAGAGCGGCGGGCGGCATGGGAGCCTGATCCCGAATTTCAATCCCACTGCGCAGTACTGTATGGCCGGGCCGATGATTGGCAATCAAGACTTTACGTTCATCTTCAGCATAGCCGGATAGCGCATACAAGAGTTCCGTTGGCAAAAGCCCATGGCGCTCAATGGAGTGCCAGTTCGTTTTCTCTACCAGATGGTAGACATGCTTGGGCAGCTTGAAGCTGGACACCTGAACGATTCACTCAAGTTTGTTGATTGGCAACTTTACGGCTCTGCCTGCTTTCAAAAGCAGATACTTCACTCATATCCAAGTCTGAGGACACTCTCCAGCAGAACTTTCTGTTGCTGTTTAGAGGTCACGCATGTGCTGGCGCATGGCCGGCTGACGGGCGACATCCTCATCTGTCCGTTTCCGGCTGCAGTTCGCATCTATCGAGCTTTCGGACCGGCAATCCCCTGGATAGTGCGCCCCAGGGCCGTGACCTGGAATTTCGGCGACTGGATCAACCGGAAACTCGGGCCAACCTTATGAGAACGGAGCGAGTGTCTCGTGATTGCATGAGGCGTTGATCGTGTTGCGCCGCTATAGCGAAGGCGGGCATTCGATCTGCAGGAACGGTTTGGTTTTCCTGTTAGGTTATAAACCTATCCGTCGGTTGGATAATTGGCTGGCCCTGCGACTTTCGCGCTCGAAAACTGCATGCCGGGTAAAAAGACTAAGCCTGCTCCAGCTCCATGCCCTGACGTCGCGTCCGGTACATGAATTCATCGTTCTGCCCATGGGAATCTTTTTCGGCCAAGGCCTCAAGCATTGCGTGGTCGGGGGAGAGGGCGCAGGCGGGGTCGACGTTGTCCGCGGAACCGGTGAGCGCGAAGGCCTGACAGCGGCAGCCGCCCCAGTCGATCTCCCGCCGTTCGCAGCCCCGGCAGGGTTCCGGCATCCAGTCCGTACCCCGGTATTTCAGAAAAGCTTCCGAGCTTTCCCAGATCTCCCGCAGGCTTTTCTCCGGGAAGCGGTCGAAGGAGAGAGAGGTGATGGATTCCGCCGCATGACAGGGCAGGACCTTGCCTGCCGGAGAGATGTTCAGGAACTGCTGACCCCAGCCGCCCATGCAGGACTTCGGGCGCTTGGCGTAGTAGTCGGGCACCACGTAGTCGATGACCAGAATGCCCTTCAGGCGCTCACGGGCTTCCTCGACAATTTCAGTGGCGCGTTCCAGCTGGTCGCGCGTCGGCATGAGGGCCGCGCGGTTGACGTAGGCCCAGCCGTAATACTGTACATGTGCGATCTCAACCCGTCGGGCGGAGAGTTTGACCGCCAGTTCCAACATGCTTTCCAGGTTGCCCAGGTTTTGCCGGTGCACAACCATGTTCGCTGTGAGCGGAATACCCAGGGCATTGACCGAATTGGCGAACGCCAGTTTCTTTTCAAAACCGCCCTTGAAGCCCCCGATCCGGTCGCATCCTGCAGCCTCACTATCCTGGAACGAGAGCTGAACGTGATCCAGTCCGGCATCGGAGAGGCTGTTCAAGCGGTCTTCGCCGACCAACACACCCGCCGTGATCAGATTGCTGTAGAGGCCCACCTCGTTGGCCTTGGCGATCAGAAGCTCCAGATCCTTGCGGCTGGTCGGTTCGCCCCCGGAAAAATGAATCTGCAAGGCGCCCAGATCCGCGGCTTCTTCGATGGCCTTCAGCCAGCTTGCCGTATCCAGTTCGGCGCTCGCTGCTTCCAGGGCCACGGGGTTCGAGCAATAGGGGCATTGCAGCGGACAGCGATGGGTCAGCTCCGCCAGGATCGCCAGCGGGAAGGAGGGCGCGGGACCTGGGGAGGGACTGTTCATGCGGTCAGTATCCGCTTGTCAGTCAGATCCTGAAGCAGCGCGATGACGTCCTTCAGGACCACGTCCTTAGGCGCGGAAAAGCTGGCGGCGAGATCCTCGGCGATGGCGTCGATATTGGCTTCACCCTTACAGCGTTTGACGATTTCCAACGCGATGTTGTCGAGCACAAAAAGGCGTTCTGGCGCCAGAAGCACCCATTGATCGCGCTGCTTGTCGAAGCGCAGTTTGACGCCGCGCGGCAGCGCCGGGACCGAAGCTTCCGTGATTTCGATCCGTTCCGCCGTCATGGTTTTGCGTCCGCGACCGCGCCGACCCTATGATGAACTTCACCGCTGTGGCCGTCGGGAACGAACGCGCCCGGCGGAATATGCCCCGGTGCCACATAGGCGTGATACAGCGCATCCAGCTGCGCCCAGAGCACGTCGGTCTTGAAGCGCAGGGCGGCCATGACCTGTTCCTGCTGTTCCCGGGTTCTGGCTTCGCGAATGACATAGGCCAGACCGAATTTCACGTCCTTCGGGGCTTCGTTCAGGCGGTTGGTAAAGTAGGCGATGGTGCGGTCGTTGGCGAAGTCGTAATGCTCCAGCAACCCGGCAATCCGTTCCTCATGGATCTTCGGTGCGAAGAGTTCGGTCAGGGACGATGCCACGGCTTCCAGCAGCGACTTTTCGCGCACGAAGCGCACGTAGGCCTCCACCGCGAACTTTGTCGCGGGCAGAATGCCCTCGGTCGAGGCCACGTAGTCGCGGTCCAGACCGACGGCCTCGGCAAGCACGAACCAGCGCTCGATCCCGCCTTCGTTGCCCGCATGCCCGTCGTGGTCCTCGATGCGCTGCCGCCATTCCCGGCGCAAATCCAGATCTTCGGCCCGTGACAGCAGGGAGGCATCCTTCAGCGGGATCCGGCTCTGATAGTAGAAGCGGTTGAGGACCCAGGCCTGCACCTGGGCATGGCTGCAGCCGCCCGAATGCAGCAGTTTGTGAAAGGGATGCAGGTTGTGATAGCGCTCCGCACCGATGCGGCGCAGGCGGCTTTCAAACGTCTCCGCATCCAGAAATTCACCGGGATCAAAACTCCGGGATGAGGGTTTCGGGGGCCTCGTGGCTTCAGCGATGGCGTTCATAGCGTGATCTCCATGCCGTCGTAAGCGACCTGCCAGCCCGCGTCTTCCACCGCCGCGCGCTCGGGCGAATCGGACAGCAGGATCGGATTGGTATTGTTGATATGAATGAGAACCTTGCGTTCGACCGGGCTCTCCGCAAAAGCCGCAAGCGTTCCTTCGGGACCGGAGAGGCTCATGTGGCCCATGCGTTGCCCGGTCTTGCTGCCGGCGCCCTGCAGCGGCATCTCGTCGTCCTGCCAGAGGGTGCCATCAAACAATAATAGGGAAGCGCCGTCGAGTTGCTTCGTGAGTGTGTCGGAGAGTTTCGCGCAAGCAGGCACGTAAAGGAAATATGTGCCGCTCTTGCGGTCCTCGACGCGCAGCGCGATGGTGTCTTCCTCGACGGTTCCGAAATTGCTGCCCGCAGACTCGTCTTCGAGATAGAGCGCGACCTTGCCGGGCACGGCAAAGGGTACGATGCGCAGGCCCGTGCCGCTGCCGTCCTTTTTTCTCGGCTCGAAGCCCTGGTTCAGCGCGATGGAGCGCCGGTCGACGAATTCCGGATTGAGCACGTTGAAAATCGAGTTGGCGCTGAGAACCTCGAGAACCCGGCCCGTTGCGTAGACGGCCAGCGGGTAGCGCTCGCGGAGGGTCAAGAGCCCGGCGACGTGGTCGACGTCACCGTTGGTCAGCACCACGGCAGCGATAGGACTGTGCCGGACGCCCCTCTGCGGGTGCATTTGGGGATTGTCGTTGATCTGCTGGCGGATATCCGGCGAGGCGTTAAAGAGCACCCAATTCTCGCCGTCGGCTGAGACCGCAATCGAGGACTGGCTGGACGGCCGCGCCGCCGGATCGCCGCGGCGGGCCCGCTGAGATGCTTCGTTATTGCTGTTCCACTGCGGAAACCCGCCACCTGCCGCAGCCCCAAGCACCAGCACGCGAAGCAAAGCAACTCTCCCTGAAACCTATGGACTCTCTTTATCAAAAAGAAAAAGCCGGGAGCGTTCAATCCGAAAGATCGGAAGCTGCACCCGGCTCTTCAAACAACGATCTGGCAGTATCGCTTCAAAGCTCCGCGCAAGCGTAGCAGTTGATTTCCATACCGACGGAGATCTCGATGACTTTTGGGGTTGCCCAGCTCATTATTTTCTCCTCAGAACAGGTTGGTCAACGGGCGGTGCTCTGGATGATCGTCTCGCGACGCAAACAAATTCCACCGCTAGAATTTGCAGTAAACCGCGAGCGGATAGCTGCAACAAGCACCATGGTAGCGAGTCGCTCGTTGCGCGCCCACCCTACTAAAGTCTTAGTCTTGAAAGATTCCAAACTACGCGCTTTTCCCCTTGGTCAAACAGGATAGAGTTTCCCGTCCTGCAAACAGAATTCAGCGCGTCGTTTTTGCCTGCAATCCAGGACCGCGACGTTACCAACAAGTGGTATCTATCTTCTTGATTTAAAGAGGTGATTGGATCTTATCACCGCGACGTGATCCGCCGCGCTCTATCGGGTTTATATTGCGTCGCAGCAATTCCGGCCCTTTGCCAACGTGCTTTATTTCTGGCCCGAGACGAGGCAGGATCAAAAGAAAATGAAGAAAAATCAGCAGTTCCCGCAGTGCGTATTCTGCTTGGAGCAGCAACGGGGAGACAGCTATGTATCCGGCGGCTCCAGGGGAGTTGGCAAAGGAGACGGCGCAGATTACCACGGGTGTGTCCTGTGCTCAGGACGCCGTGACCGCGGCACGTGAATTCTTCGAAGCGGTCAGGCATCCGGACCTCGACACGGTTCTGTTTTTCTGCTCGCCCCAATACAATCTGGCTGAGCTGGGTGCGGAGTTAAACGCTCTCTTTGGGGACGTGCATCTGGTGGGCTGCACCACTGCCGGCGAGATCACGCCGCGCGGCTATATCGAAGGCAGCATCACCGGCGTTGGATTTTCCGCGCCCGGCTTTACCGCTGTCTCCGAGGTGATCGAAAACCTCAAGGACCTGAGCATTGCGACGGTGCGCGAGGTTGTCCAGGGCGCGATTGCGCGCTTGGACCAAAAGGTCCCCGACCGCGCGCCCGGCACCACTTTCGCTTTCGTCATGATTGATGGCATGTCCCAACAGGAGGAACAGGTCGCATCGTCCGTGTTCAATGCGCTTGGGGATATTCCTCTCTTGGGAGGATCCGCGGGTGACGATCTCTCCTACGTGGCGTCCTATGTCTTTCAGAACGGCCGGTTCCACAGCGCTTCCGCGGCGCTCCTGCTGGTGCACACGAAGCATCCCTTCAAGATTTTCAAGACCGAGCACTTCAGCAGCACCGGCAAGAAGATGGTGGTGACCGCCGCGGGCAGCGACCGGCGCGTGGAGGAACTGAATGCCGTCCCGGCCGCCCGCGAGTATGCGCGGGTGATTGGCCTGCCCAAGGAGGAACTCAATCCCCTGGTTTTTGCGGCCCATCCCCTGGTGGTGCGGGTCGGCGGCGAGTATCATGTACGCTCGATCCAGCGGGTGAACGACGACGACAGTCTGAGTTTTCTCTGCGCCATCGACGAGGGCATCGTCCTGACCGTGGCCGAGAGCGGCGACATCGTCCAGGATCTGGCAAGCCAGTTCGACGAGCTTCGCTCTTCGCTCAACAACATTCAGGTGATTATCGGTTGCGACTGTATCCTGCGGCGCCTGGAGATGGAGCGGAAGGAGGTGAAATCGGCGATTTCGGAGATTCTGCTCGGCAACAAGGTGATTGGATTTAGCACTTACGGCGAACAATATCATTCGATGCATGTGAACCAGACCTTCACTGCAGTCGCGATTGGACTCGAGGCAGACTGATGTCGATTCAGGATAGCGACCCGCCCGCAGAAGCCAAACCGAAGAGAGAGTCTGACCGTCCGTCCGGTCTGACCGCCGCCAAGGTGGAATCGCTCGACCAGCGCCGCAGTCCGGCGACGCGGATCGAAGAGCTCGAGCAGCAGGTTACGCGCCTGACGAAAATCAACGATGCCCTGATGAAGCGCGTCGAGCGCAGCATCGATTACCACGGCAATTCCTTTTCGCTGTTTCAAACCGCGATCCTGCTGGAAAACCAGGTGCGCGATCGCACCGAGGAACTGAACAATGCGCTCAGCAACCTCGAACAGTCCAACGCCGCGCTCACCAACGCCAACGAAGAGGCTGAAACCGCCCGGACGCGTCTGACCGACGCCATCGACTCGCTTTCCGAGGGCTTTACGCTTTTCGACGCGGACGACCGCCTGGTTCAGTCCAACTCCAAGTTCCGGGCCTTTTATCCCGATGTGGAGCACGAGATCGTGCCGGGGATGACCTTTGAGGCTTTCCTGCGCAGCATTCTCGAACACGACGCCCTGGCAATCCCCAAAAGCGAGCACGAGACCTGGATCGAGCAACGGCTCCATCAACACCGCAATCCCAGCGATACCGTTCTCTTGTCGTTGACAAACGGCCGTTGGATCCAGGTCAGCGAGCGACCGACCAAGAACGGAACGGTGGGGATCTACACCGACGTCACGGAGATCAAGAAGGTCGAGTCCCAGCGGCGCGAGCGGGAGCTGGAAGAAAAGTCGATCCAGCTCACCGCCACGCTGGACAACCTTGCACAAGGCGTTTCGGTGTTCGACCACCACCATCAGCTTGCCTATTGGAACAAGCACTTCGCCTGGCTGACCGGCCTCTCGCCCTCGATGGTGCGCGAGGGCATGCGCTTCGATCAGATCCTGGGATCGCCCGAGGTCAAGCGGGCTTTTCCCGACACGGACATGGTCACGGACCTGATCAACTGGTTGCGCTACGAGGGCGGTGCTCAGCCTTTCCGCGCTGAATATCACCGCCGCGACGGCGTGGTGATCGAAGTGCGGCGCAATGCCATTCCGGATGGCGGCTTCGTCTCCACCTACACGGACGTCACCGAGCAGCGCCGCACCGCCAAGGTGCTGGAGGAAGCCAAGGAGACACTCGAAGTCCGGGTGCAGGAACGGACGGCCGAGCTCACCGAACTCAACGAACAGCTCACGCTCGCCAAGGCCATGGCCGAGGAGGCCAACCTCAGCAAGACCAAGTTCCTCGCCGCGGCCAGTCACGACCTGCTGCAGCCTCTTAACGCCGCCCGGCTTTTCGTATCGGCGCTGCTCGATTCCGATCCCTCCGCCGAGGTCAACCGTCTGACCGAACGGGTCTATACGGCGCTCGAATCGGTCGACGGCCTGCTGAAGGCCCTGTTCGATATTTCCAAGCTGGATACGGGAACGGTGACGCCGGAGTGGCGCGAGTTCCCGGTCGATATTCTGCTTGAGGCCCTGGCCAGCGAGTTCGCGCTTCTGGCGGAAAACAAGGGCCTCTCCTTCCGGGTTGTGCCCAGCCATGTGGTGATCAAGAGCGACATGCTGCTGCTGCGCAGGATCCTGCAGAACTTCGTCAGCAATGCGGTGCGTTACACGTCAAGCGGTCAGGTGCTGCTCGGCTGCCGGCGCAAGGCCAAGAGCCTTTCCATCGAGATCTGGGATACGGGGCCGGGCATCCGCGAGGAGCATCAGCGCGTGGTCTTCGAGGAGTTTCAGCGTTTCGTGCACCCGGATTCCGACGTTGACACCGGCTTCGGCCTGGGACTTGCGATCGCCAAGCGGTCCGCACGCATTCTGAAACATCCCCTGAAGCTAAATTCTCGGGCGGGACGGGGTTCGATGTTTGCGGTGGAAGTGCCCTACGGCAAGGCCAATGGCCTGAACACCATGGAGCTGACCCCGGCATTGCATAAGAACTACGGCCTCGGTAACGCCACGGTGATTTTTATCGAGAACGATTTAGACAATCTGGAAGCGATGGCTGCACTGCTGCAGCGCTGGTCCTGCCATGTGATCGGCGCACATGACGGTGTGGAGGCCAGCAGGATGATGGCCGATGAACAGGTTACACCGGATCTCATCATCGCTGACTACCATCTTGATGATGACCGCACGGGCATCGATGCCATCTCCGAAGTCCGCCGCCATTGCCGCGCGCCGGTGCCGGGCATCATCGTCACCGCCGACCACACCTCCGCAGTCCGGCTGGAGGTGAAAGACGCCGGTTTCGAACTGCTGCAGAAGCCTGTGAAACCGGCGGAACTCCGCTCCCTGATGTCGCACCTTCTGGCTTAGCGAGGCCAACTTTTCTATGAAGGTTGCGAATTCTCGCGCAGCCACGCAGCGAAGTCTGCTTCGGTCATCTCACTTGATGCCAGCGCTAGAACGGCTTCAGTGGCAGCCACCTCGTCTGCGGACAGCCGTGAGGCGTTTCTTCGCATAAAAACGTAGGCAGAGAGAAAAGCCGTTCGCTTGTTCCCATCCATGAAGGGATGGTTCTTCACAATACCGAAAGCGTAGGATGCGGTTAAAGCATGGAGGTCAGCCTCGCCATAGCTGTAAAGGTTTTTTGGACGGGCCAGTGCCGATTCAAGCAAACCCTCGTCGCGCAAACCTGAAGGTCCGCCGTGCTCGGCCAGTAACATGTCGTGCATGGCGTCGATGACCGCGCGCTGCAGCCAGACAGGTTCGCTCACTTGGAGAGTTCGCGCAGGGTGTTGCGATACTTGCCCATGCCCTCTCTCGCGGCACGCATCTGCTCCTCGAACTCCGGGTCATAGGGGGTGATCCGCATCGATCCGTCAGGCGCTTCCGTCAAATGAAGATGATCGCCGTCTCTGAGGTTGAGCCGTGTCAGGGTTTCCTTGGGCAGAACAAGCCCGAGGGAATTACCGACTGCGCGTACCTTTAATTTCGTCATAAGCGTGTTGTCCAAATGTTATTACAAACATTATAACACGCAGATGGCGCTAGGCAAGGTATTGGCGGCAACCGGCGGACGGATTGGAAAGGCTTCGGGCCTTAGCGGAGTTTTAGCGCCCCGCTAGCTCTCCTCGTCGGCGGCCAGAATGTTTTCGAATTCGATGTTCTGCGCCTTGATCACCGCCTGGGTGCGGCTGTAGACCTTGAGCTTACGCAGGATTGCCGAGACATGGGCTTTGACCGTGGTCTCGCCGACGCTCAGTTCATAGGCGATCTGTTTGTTCAGCTTGCCTTCGCTCAGCATCCGCAGTACCCGGAACTGCTGCGGGGTCAGGGTGGAGAGCTGCTTGGCGAGATCGCCGTTGCTGCCCGGTGCGCTCTCGGCATCTTCCCCGTCGCGCTGGTAACTCGGGGGCAGGAAAACGCCGCCGGCCAGGGTCTCCAGGATGGCTTCCTTCAGCATGGATTTGGGCGAGGATTTCGGAATGAAACCGACCACGCCGTAGCTCAGAGCCTCGGCCACGATCCGCCGGTCGTCATTGCCGGACACCACGACCACGGGCAGCTTCGGGTGCTGGGTGCGGATCGTCAGCAGGCCGTTGAAGCCTGTGGTGTCGGGAATGTTCAGATCGAGCAGAACCAGATCGATGTCGCTGTTGTCGGAGATGGCCTCGACCGTCTCCTGCAGGTTTCGCGCTTCCAGCACCTCTGCGTCATCGAAGGCCTGCCTGATCGAGCTGCAGACAGCTTCACGGAAAAGCGGATGATCGTCGACGATCAGAATTTTTTGCATAGTCTGTTCCAGCTCGGCATGCGCGCTGGTCCAATCTTGGTTTCTTGTTCCGTCCGCCCGGAATGGACCGGATCGGCAGTCGGTGAGACCTTTCAGACTAACGTTTCTCGGGTCGAATTAACGCCTCTCGGGTCGGGTTAATACCTCTCGGTGCCTCTTATCGTCGATGGGGCAATCCTTCAGCGCGTATGGCGCAAGGCCGCGCGGATCTTCGAAATTCGTGCGATCGCCCACAGATGTAAACCTGCCTGCAACTCCGCGTAAACCCATCAAACAGTTATATAAACCGCCTATGAACGTTGAAGTATGAGCAGGGCTTTTGCAACAGTCTTGCTTGCCGGAACAGTTTATCCATACCTTCGGCGATTGCCGCATAAGACTTTCGTATCACATGACTGGCGTCCGGGTTTCACGTTCAGGTCCCACTGGCGGAACCTGCCGGCAACCCCGGACAGCAGCCCTGAACCCGCTTGTTATCCGCGGTCTGCAGGCGTGTTCTGAGATGGATCCCGGTTTGGCTCGGGATCGGTTTGATTGTTGCAGACACCGAACCAGGGCGGGCGCGCGTTGGAATAGAGCGACGTAAAGACATTGTTCCGGCTCAGCCAGGCGCCCTGAACACGGTAGGCCTCCTGCTCGCGGTAGGCCCAGGACAGGCAGGCGGTCTCGGCATCGAAAGCCTGGTTTTCCTGCTGCAGATAATGCACCAGTTCATGCAGCAGGATGCCGCGGTCTTTCAGGTCCCGGATCGGATCCATGCGGTCATCGAGATAGACGATGTTGCTGCCGTAAGGATGCCAGCCGAAAACCTGGCAGGGGTTATCGCAAGCGCGCTGTTGAAGCTCGCTCTGCGGCACGAAAGCGACTTCCGGCGGACGTTCCACGGGCGCGTAACCTGTAAAGGCCTGGGCGAAGAGCATCAGCTCGGCCACGATTTCGGCCAGCCGGGTCAATCTCCGGATCCCGTCATGCTGTGACCGGTCGCAAACAGCCGCCTTGCCGCGCCCATGCCGGCCCCCCTATTGTTCATTGGCACAATTGCTCCCGTTCAGCGGTCTTGCTATCACTTTTCTACCTGTCAAAGGTGACCAGACCCTGAAAGCGGCCCGAAAGAAAGCCCGCAACGCCCGTCAAACAGCCCAGTCAAACAGCCCAGTCAAACAGCCCAGTCAAACAGCCCAGTCAAACAGCAAGGAGTCGAGATGACCAAAAGCCTGATGCCAGCCGCTCTCTCAATGATACTTCTGCTGTCCCCCGTGATGCTCTCTCCCCTGGGCGGGCAGGTGGCCCGCGCTCATGATATCACCAACGACTACAGCACCGCCACGCGGGCCGACTATGTGTTCGCCTGCATGTCGAGCAACGGCCAGAGCCGCCAGGTGCTCGAGCGCTGTTCCTGCAGCATCGACGTCATTGCCTCGCTCCTGCCTTATGAGCGTTATGTCGAGGCCGAGACCGTGCTGCGGCTTCGTCATCTGGGCGGCGAGAAAGGCACGGTCTTTCGTGCCGGCGTCGAATTCAAGAACGCAGTTTCCGACTTGAAACGCGCCCAGGCGGAAGCGGAGATCCGCTGCTTCTGAAACCTGCCCGGCCTCTCGGTTTGACAAGTCTCCTGGTTTGACGGCTTGGCCGGTCACATGATTTTGCCGGTCTTAAGATTCTGATTGCGCGGATTCGATATCCCAGGACTTGGTGAAGATCTGATCTTCCGTGTCCTCGATCACGACATTGATCTGGCTGCTGCCGTTTGGCAGGTAGTGAAAGCGGATCGAGGGATCTTCGCTGAGCGAGATGGCGCCTTCGACCGCGAGGATCACCTCGTCGCCCTGGCGCACTTCGATGTCACTGACATAGTGGGCGGGCACAAAGTAGCGGGTGAGCTGATCCATCTGCAGGCCGGAATGATTCGGATGGCGGATCATGATCTGCGCCTCGCGCAGCTCGCTGATCGCCGGTTTGGCGGCTGTTGCGCTTGCGGGCGCGGAGAACTGCCGCAGCTTCATTTTGCCCATGCTCGCCAGGGCTTCGTCCGGATCCTTGGTGGCAGGGGCCGAGCAGCCGCCCGAGGCCTTTACGAAGCGGCTGACCATATAGAGCTGCCCGTCGTTTGCCTCCGCGATGGCGCGGACATGGGAATAGGCATTGACCCTGACCCTGGTCGAGAGGGACGCGAGGCCAATGGATTTACCCAGGTGGAACACAGCCGCGACCGGCGCCGGGTTCTCGTCGATCACCAGGGTAATAGTCTTGATGAAGCGGTCTTTTTCCTGCGGGCGCAACGCGGAGATGTCGATCGGCACCACCGCGGCATCGTGAGCGCGGTAGGGGGCTTCGAGCTGCACCCAGTCCGTGCCGTCCAGAATCGGCTGGTCTCCAAAGACCTCTTCCTTGAGGTCCGGCCAGGTATCTTCGGCGGCAAAGACGGGCCGGGCCGCCAAAAGAGCGCCTGCGCCCAGCGCGAGAGACGCCACGCGCCGCCGCGTGATTTTTGCGTTTAAAGGATTAAAACCGCTCATGTCTTAGCTCCATCCGCTGGACCGCTCTCTTGCAAAGCGGTCTCTATTCTATGCCAATTCTCTTCTTTCGTCACCCTTCAGGCGTGGCCAACCGGGGTCGGATTACTCAGGGTTGCGTTATTCCCATTCCAGCTCGGCGAAGCCCGCCGTCGCGTTGCGCGTGTTGAACTCTTCGAACAGCAGCCACTTGTCTTTCTCCGACTGTCCGGCCTGCCCGGAGGCATGGCGCATGGTTTTGCCCTCCGCGATCAGGCCGCGCAGGTCCGCCGCCAGCTTGGTCAGATAGGCCCGTTGCGGCGCAAGCGCTTCGGGCCAGGGCAGGGAGACCGGGCCGTGACCGGGCACCGCGCGGGCCACCGGCAGCGCCTTGAGCTTATCCATCACTTCAAGCCAGCCTTTCAGACGGCCGTCCACCACCGGCAGATGTTTCTGAAACAGCAGGTCGCCGGTCCAGAGCGTGCCGGTGGTCTCGTCCAGGACCGTCAGGTCCGCATCGGTGTGGGCGGTTTGATAGGCGTCCAGGATCAGACGCCGTCCGCCGAGATCCAGCACGGACCGAGCCTCGACCACTTGCGAAGGCGGAATGATTTCCGTGCCGTCGAAGGCTGCGGAATCGAGCAACAGCTTGTTGGCTTCCAGGTAATGTGCGCCGCGCGCCTGCATCGCCCGCGCCAGATTGCGGTGGCCGATAAAGCCGGGCGCATCCTGCAGGAAGGCGGCATTGCCGAAAACATGATCCGGATGGACATGGGTGTTGATGACGTAACGGATCGGCAGGTCGCTGCGCAGTCTGATCGCGGCCCGCAGGCGTGCGCCGTCCAGAAAGCTGCCGCCGCTGTCGATGACCGCGATGCTCTCTCCGCCGATCACGAAGCCGATGTTGGCGATGCCCCCCGCGTTGCTTTTATCGATCAGCGCATGCACGCCCTGTCGCACGAAGGCACCCGGTGCGACCTCAATGACTTCGGCGGGAGTCACCTCGGCTGCATGCGCCGCGCTCTGCGAAAGCATCAGGAAGGCAGTGAGGATGAGGCGTATCACGCGGCGGCCCGAGGGTCTGTTGAGATTCAGGATATTGCCGAGGTTGCTCAGAGATAAAGCGAGGTTAGGAGCGAGGAGGCAGAACATGCTGGGCATATTCAACGACGAGCGACGACAACTCGCTTTATCTCTGAGCAATCCTTCCAGGACGGGTCGTATTTTGTCAGCTGTCGCGTCGCGAGCGCCTTGTGTGGGGTCCACCACACCGCGCCACTCGCTCCTAACCGCTGATAAAATATGACCCGCCACGACAACATCCTGAATCTCAACAGACCCTAGTCAAAAACCGCGTATTTCGCGTTCAGCGCCTGATCGAGATCGACGATCTGATCCACGCCCTGTGCACCGTTGAAGCGCGCGCTCTCGATGTCCGCTTTCCGGAACACCGCACCGCTGAGCTCGGCGCCCGTGAAACGCGCGCCCGCGGCCTCCACTTGCATCAGGTTCGCGCCGGTCAGTCTGGCGTTGGTGAAGTCGGCGAATTCCAGCATGCCCATGGCCAGGTCGGCGTTCTCCAGATTGGCACCGGTCAGATCCGCCTTGATCAGTGAAACCCGCATCAGGCCCATGGGCTGGTTTTTCATATCCGCCGAGAGCGTCGCGCCGGAGAGGTTGGCATTCTGAAGCTTCGCGCGTTCGAAGTTGGAGACCAGCCGTGCGCCCCGCAGGTCGCTGCCGGTCATGTCGCTCTCGGCGAAGACAGTCGAAAAGGCGCTGGCGTTCCGCAGGTCCGCGCCGACCAGACTTGCGCCCCGGAGGATCGCCAGATCCAGATTGGCGCCCGAGAGGTTTGTGCCGCTCAGATCGGCCTTCTGGGCTTCGACACCGCGCAGATTGGCGTTGGAGAGGTCACTGTCCTTGAGGCTCGTGCCGCGCAGGTTCGCCGCCTGAAAATCGAGACCGGAGAGTTTCAAGCCGGAGAGATCACGCCCTGAAAAATCCGGTTGTTTGGACTCCTTGGCGTCGGCGGCCAGTTGTGCCGCGACCTGCTCCGCGCTCATGTCCTGCCCCTGTGCCGGCGGGGCACTCAAGAGAGCGGCAGTGAGGCCGAGCGCACACAGCAAGCGCATACCGATGTCTGAAACGAGATCGGTTGTGTGGACTGCAACGGGCGTTGGCATAGGGGGCTCCAATCGCAAGGAGAAGCGCCTGCAAGGCGGCGCCTCGCCCGTTCCTGTCAGGGGAAGGGCGAGGGCCGTACGCGGCGGGAGCTTCCTGTAACGCCTGAAGACTAACGCAAAGCCGGGCGGTGCCCCAATGCTGCTATGGTATAAGGCCCGATGGTACAGACTGGGCAATCTCGCGATCGATCTGTCGCGCCAAGACTTCCGTGGCCGGGGTTATGGGCAGGCGTACTTCGGGGCTGGCGATCAGGCCGCTGCGCCAGAGCCAGTGTTTCGCCGCCGCCGGACTCGGCTCGGAAAAGAGCAAGCGCGGAATCGGCGAGAGCTGCTGCCAGGCCCTCAGCGCAGCGGGTTGATCGCCCTGCAGCAGCCGCGTCCGGATCCCTGCAAAGTCTGCGGTCATGACATGGCCTGAGGCGAGAATACCGCCATCGGCGCCTTGAACCAGCGCGCTGTAATAGAGCGCGTCCTCTCCTGTCAGCACCGCGAAACCCTCGGGCCGGTCACGCAGCAGCTCGAAGGATTGGCTGGCATCCGCGCAGCAATCCTTGAGCCCCACGATGTTCGGGTGCTCGGCCAGGCGCAGCAGGGTTTCGTTCTCCAGGTTCACGCCGGTTCTATAGGGAATGTTGTAGATCATGATCGGCTTGCTGCTGCCCTCTGCCAGGGCGGTGAAATGCTGGAACAGCCCGGCCTGCGAAGGCCGGGAGTAGTAGGGACAGGCGATCAGATAGCCCACGATGGGCCAGTCCGCTGTGCGCGCCAGGGCCTTGACCAGTTTGCGGGTATCGCTGCCCGAGAGCCCGAGGTAGAGCGGCAGGTCCCGGCCCTTTTCAGCAATGGTCTCGGCGCTGACGGCAACCAGCCGCTCGACCTCCGCTTTCTCGAGGGTCAGGCCTTCACCGGTCGTGGCTGCCAGGATCAGGCCGTCAACCGGCTCTTCCAGGTAATGGGCGACGAGCCGCCGGGTTGAAGCCTCGTCGAGAGCACCCTCCAGAAAGGGCGTGATCAACGGCAGCCACAGGCCGCTCAAGCCGGGGGAGTTGGGGTCTCTTGTCACCTTTTCCATCTGTCTCGGTCTCCTGTTGTGCCGGAGACGAGACAAAAATAAACCCCGTCCAAACCGGCGGGGTTCAATGTGATCTCGTATCTGTGCGTCAGTCAGCGCGCACAGCGATCCCTTGGCCCCGGTAGCGGGGGCCGTTTCAGCGCGAAAAGCTTCTTGCGGGCCTGGATCATGCCGGAGATGTCGCAGGGAATCGGGGCCCTTGTCAAGGCGGACGAGGAGGCTTCAAAAAAGCGGCGCGCGGATCACCAGGTCTTTTGACCTTCGGGCGGCATTGCGGGCATACTCTGCGCGTTGCATCCGGCCTCCCTTTGCCGCTACGTCGATACTTCCAGAATGAAAAGCACGAGTCATAACGGGATGAAGCACCCAGTCCATCACGCACGCGTCACGCCGGAAAAAATCGCCTATCAGATGGCGGGTTCGAAGGAGTCGATCACCTTTGCCGAGCTCGATGCCCGCTCGAACCAGGGCGCTCATGCCTTGCGTGCGCTGGGCGTGCAGGCCGGCGACCACATCGCCTTTCTGATGGAAAACTGCCTCGCCTTCATGGAGATCTGCTGGGCGGCGCAAAGATCGGGCGTCGTCTTTACGCCGATCAGCCGGTATCTGCAGCCTGAGGAAGCCGCTTACATCGTGGCCGACTGCGGTGCCAAGGTCTTCATCACTTCGCAGCGCTATGCGGAGGTGGGACAGAAGATCCGCGACATTGCGGGGCGCGATCTTAAGTATCTGATGATCGGGGCGAGGACGGAGGGCTTCGAGGATTGGAGCGCCCTGAGCGCATCCAGGCCGGAGCAGCCACTGGCCGAGCAGACCGCCGGCGCGACCATGCTTTATTCCTCGGGCACGACCGGACGCCCGAAGGGCATTCTCAAGCGCACGCAGTCGACGGCGATCGATGCGCTCAGTCCGGTTTTTCTGAAGCTGCTGGGCGAGATCGCCGAGGTCGACGAGGCGACGGTCTACCTCTCCCCCACGCCGCTCTATCACTCCGCGCCCATCGGGGCCGCCATGGTTGCCGCCGGGCTGGGGGCGACCACCATCATCATGGAGCGCTTCGACGAAGAGGCCTATCTCCAGGCCATCGAGACACACAAGGTCACCCATACCCAGGTGGTGCCGACCATGTTCGTGCGCCTGCTGAAGATGCCGGAGGACGTCCGCCTTCGTTATGACTGCAGCAGTCTGCTCTGCGCGCTGCATGTCGCTGCACCCTGTCCGGTCGATATCAAACACAGGATGATCGATTGGTGGGGCCCGATCCTGCTGGAGTATTACGCAGGAACCGAAGGGAACGGCGTGACGGCGACGACAACGCCGCAGTGGCTCGATCACGTCGGGTCCGTGGGGCGCGCACTCGTCGGCTCGCTGCGTATTCTCGACGAAGAGGGGACTGAGCTTCCGCGCGGCGAGGTGGGCAACGTCTACTTCGACAGCGGTCTGAAGTTCGCCTATCACAACGACCCGGAAAAAACCGCCGAGGCCTACACCAAGGAGGGCTGGTCGACGCTGGGCGATATCGGCTGGCTGGACGAGGACGGATTTCTCTACCTCACCGACCGAAAGTCCTACACCATCATAACCGGCGGTGTGAACGTCTATCCGCAGGAGACCGAGGATCTGATGGTCAGCCATCCGGCTGTGGCGGACGTCGCGGTTTTCGGCGTGCCCAACGAAGAACTCGGCGAGGAAGTCAAGGCGGTGGTCAGGCCGGTGGATTTTGAGGCCACCGGCCCGGAACTGGAGGCCGAGCTCATTGCCTACTGCCGTGCAAAACTCTCGGTGATCAAGACACCCAAGAGCGTCGACTTCCGCCGCGAACTTCCCCGCACCGCCACGGGCAAGCTGATCAAACGCCACCTGAAGGCGGAGTACTGGCCGTCCTAAAGCGGATTAATCGTCGAGCCGCGCCTTGATCAGGCCGGAACCGCCAAGGTGATCAAGGACCGCGCGCACGCGTGCGGTGCTGCGCAGATCGGGATGTGTCAGGAGCCAGAGATCGACGGCGACTTCGTTTACATGGGCGCCGAGTCGCTCCAGACCCTCGTCCGGTTCCGCCAGATAGGTGGGCAGGACGCTCAAACCCATCCCCGCGCGAACCGCCGCGTAAAGTCCGAGCACGCTGTCCATGGTGCAGACACAGGCTTGGTCATATCCCCGTTTTTTCATCCAGGCCTGCAGTTGGCTATATGCCATCGACGGACTTGGACCGAGCCAGGGCAACGACTGTAACTGTTTCTTATCCCTTTTGCCCGCATCGAAGCCCCGCTGGGCATAGATCGCTTGCCTGATCACGCCCAGTTTGCGCCCGATCAGATGCGGATCCGGTGTTGATACAGGCCGGATCGCAATGTCCGCTTCGCGGAGCGAAAGGTTGGAAATCTCATTTGAAACGATGAACTCAAGTGTGACTCCAGGTTCCGACTGCCTTAACCGGGCGATTTCCGGAGCGAGCAACGCAAACATAAGACTGTCGGTCGTCGCGACGCGCACCAGGCCTGTCGGCCTGAGATCGCGGCCGGCCATGCGCCGCTCCGTTTCATTTGTCAGCTCGGCGATCCGGCGGGCAACGGCCACGACTTCTTCGCCGGCGGCGGTCGGCCGATAACCGCTCCGGAACCGCTCGAACAGACGCACGCCAAGCTTTTCTTCGACAGCGTTAATCCTTCGAAACATCGTGGGGTGGCTCGAACCTGCCTGCTGTGCGGCTTTGGAAAGTGACCCGGCGTCCGCGATCTGAAGGGCGACCCTGTAGTCGTTCCAGTCAAGTTTGTTGTTCATTTATGAAATATCGCTTTGCAAATTCATCAAATTTTTTATCAGGAATGAACATAGTAGGATAGTGCCAACAAGAACACACGAAGGATAATCCCCATGCACGCGCATATCGTTCATGCCCATCCGGAGCCGACGTCCTACAACGGCGCATTGACAAGAGCTGCCCGGGAATCCCTGTCGGATCGCGGCTGCAGCGTGACGGTCAGCGATCTGCATCAAATGGATTTCGACCCGGTCGAACGGGAGGTGCACTATGCGGAACGCTTCGATGGGAACGCTTTCGCGGCATTGGCCGAGCAGCGCCATGCCTGGGAAAAGGGGACACTGTCGAAAGAGGTGCAAGACGAAATCGGCAAGCTCCAACGGGCGGACTTGGTTATCCTGCAATTCCCTTTGTGGTGGCATGGACCGCCAGCGATTCTGAAGGGCTGGATGGACCGGGTGTTCGTAAATGGTGGCCTCTACACCAGCCGGATGCGCTATGACACGGGCTACTTCAGGGGCAAACGCGCGCTGATCTCGGTTACGACAGGTGCGCCGCGCGACGCGTTCGGCCCCGGCAGTCGCGGCGGTGATTTCGACACCATGCTGTGGCCGCTTCAATACTCACTGCATTACATGGGTTTTTCGGTTCTGCCGCCTTTCGTTTCCTACGGTGTGCAGGGGCATGGCTACAGATATGAAGACGAAGAGAGCCTGCGCAGACGGCTCGGGCAAAACCTGTCCGACTGGCGCTCACACCTATCGGCTTTGGAGTGCGTTACGCCGATCGGATTCCCGGTTTGGGAAGATTGGGACGACAAGGGAAGATCCATTCGCTCTTGAAGCGTTAGCCGAGCTTCATCCCCGCCGCTGCCGTAAGCCGTTTTTCTTTCCTCCTCTTCTTCCCTCCGGGCGCGCTTTTCCTGCGCCGCCGTCCGCGACTCTCACGGCTCTTCCTGTGTTGTGCGAAGGTACAATTGCCCGCTCCAGAGGCCTTTCCTAGGATGTTTGCAAGCTGGCGTACTTGCAAAGCCCAGCCCGTCAACTTGCCGTTTATCGTGTTGGGTTTTGCGGGGCGTCAGTGATTGAAGAGCATGTTTGCAATGCTTTCGTTGGAAGACGGGAACGCAAGCTGCCGGGTACCTAAAAACGACACATCGTGTACGGCAGGTTCATGAGCTGCCGAGAAAAAATCGGTGGCAACGAACAGAGTTTTCATTCCAGAAAACTCATGTCGGCAACAAATTAGGGAGGAACCGGAGTGATAAGGACTCTCAAATATTCTGGTGTTGTCTTGGCAACGGCCTTGCTCGCGTCTGCAGCGGCCTCAGCCAGTGACGAGCTTTTGAAAATGCAGGACAACGCGGATGAATGGGTAATGCCGACCGGCAATTACGCCAACCACCGCTACAGCGAGCTCGATCAGATCAACCGGGACAACGTGGGCGACCTGAATGTTGCCTGGACATTCTCAACCGGCGTTCTGCGCGGCCATGAAGGCGGCCCGCTGATCATCGGCGATGTCATGTACGTGCATACGCCCTTCCCGAACATCGTCTACGCGCTCGACCTGAATGACAGCGGGCGGATCATCTGGAAGTACGAGCCCAAGCAGGATCCCGATACGATCCCCGTGATGTGCTGTGACACCGTCAACCGCGGTGTGGCTTATGGTGATGGCAAGATTATCCTGCACCAGGCCGATACCACGGTCGTTGCGCTCAATGCCGAAACAGGCGCCGTGGAGTGGAAAGTCGCGAACGGCGACCCCAAGGTCGGTGAAACCGGCACCTCCGCACCCATGGTCGTCAAAGACAAGGTGATGATCGGGATCTCCGGCGGCGAATTCGGCGTCCGGGGCAGCATGACGGCATACAATCTGGCCGATGGCTCGCGGGCCTGGCGCGCCTACTCCATGGGACCCGACTCCGATATCCTGGTCGATCCGGAAAAGACCACCCATCTGGGTGAGCCGGTCGGCAAGGACTCGGGCATGAACACCTGGGAAGGCGACCAGTGGAAAATCGGTGGGGGAACCACTTGGGGCTGGTATGCCTACGATCCTGAGCTGGATCTCATCTACTACGGTACCGGCAACCCCAGCACCTGGAACCCGTCTCAGCGTCCTGGTGATAACCGCTGGTCCATGGCCATCTTCGCCCGCAATCCGGACACCGGCATGGCCAAGTGGGTCTATCAGATGACGCCGCATGACGAGTGGGATTTCGACGGCGTGAACGAGATGATCCTCTCGGATCAGGAAGTCGGCGGCGAGATGCGCAAGCTGCTGGTGCACTTCGACCGGAACGGCTTCGGCTATTCCATGGACCGTGAAACCGGTCAGCTTCTGATCGCGGAAAAATTTGACCCGGTGGTCAACTGGGCGACCCATGTCGACCTGAAGACCGGACGTCCGCAGGTCGTCTCCAAGTACTCCACGGCGCAGAATGGCGAAGACGTCAACACGACGGGTATTTGCCCTGCAGCGCTTGGAACCAAGGATCAGCAGCCGGCGGCCTTCTCGCCGAAGTCCGGCCTGCACTACGTGCCGACCAACCATGTCTGCATGGACTATGAGCCCTTCCGGGTGTCCTACACGGCCGGTCAGCCCTACGTCGGTGCAACGCTTTCCATGTATCCTCCGGAAGGCAGCGACCACATGGGTAACTTCATTGCCTGGGATGCGACCAAAGGCGAAATCGTCTGGTCCAACAAGGAGAAGTTCTCGGTCTGGTCGGGTGCTCTGGCAACGGCTGGCGACGTGGTCTTCTACGGCACGCTGGAAGGCTTCCTGAAGGCGGTCGATGCCAAGACGGGTGAAGAACTCTACAAGTTCAAAACACCTTCGGGCATCATCGGTAACGTCACCACCTACGTGCATGGCGGCAAACAATATATCGCCGTGCTGTCGGGTGTCGGCGGCTGGGCTGGTATCGGTCTGGCGGCGGGTCTGACCGATCCGAATGCCGGTCTGGGGGCCGTGGGCGGTTATGCAGCCCTGAGCGACTATACGGCGCTTGGCGGACAACTGACCGTGTTCGCCGTGGACTGAGCCGAGGCTTAATCCCTGTTGCCCGCTATTGCGCTGTCTCCATCGTAATAGCGGGCATTTTTTTTCAGGCCCTCTTGTCGAAAACTTTAGCGACACATGACCCTTGATCTCACCTGAGCCAGCATAAGGAAACGAGATGAAACTTCGCCAGCCCTGGACTTTGATGTTTGTTCTGCCGCTGCTTTCCTGGAGCGTGGCCACTCATTCCGGCGAGGCCCAATCCAGCGAAATTGCCAGCTCCGAAGACGGCAAGTATTTCGACAAGGATGACAATCCCATCTACAAGATCGATGAAGACGGGACGGTGGACTGGTTCACCTACAGCGGTTTCCGGCGTTATCATTCCGAATGCCATGTCTGTCACGGTCCCGATGCCCTGGGCAGCTCTTTCGCGCCCGGTCTGACCGAATCGCTGAAAACCATGGATTACGAGGGCTTCATGGAGGTGGTGATCAATGGCCGCGAAAAGATCGGCGCCTCCGAAAACAGCAAGATGCCCTCATTCGGCCTGAACCGGAACGTCATCTGTTATCTCGATGATATTTACGTCTACGTGAAGGCCCGTTCCGACGACGCGTTGCCCCGTGGCCGTCCGAAGAAAAGGGAAGCTAAGACGGATGCAACCCGTGAATACGAGAACTCCTGCCTTGAAGACTAGCGCGTCCCTACACGCCTTTTCGCGTCTGCTGGGCCCGCTCCTGGTGGGGTTCGCGCTTTTCGCGCAAACACCGGCGCTGGCCCAGACCTCGGACCTGGTTGACCGGACCGCGCTCAGGGTCTGCGCCGATCCGGCAAATATGCCCTTCTCCAGCAAAGAGCAGACCGGCTACGAAAACAAGCTCGCCGGTCTGCTCGGCGAGAAGCTGGGTCTGCCGGTCACCTACACCTGGTTTCCGCAGGCGACGGGCTTCGTGCGCCGCACCCTGCGCCTGCGCAAGTGCGATGTCATCATGGGCTTCGCCCAGGGCCATGAACTGGTGCAGAACACCAATCACTATTTCCGCTCTACCTATGTTCTGCTGCACCGTTTCGATTCGGATCTGAAGGGCGTAGAGAACCTCGACGATCCCAGGTTGGCGGGCAAGAAAATCGGCGTGATCGCCGGGACGCCGCCGGCCACGGTGATGGCCCTGAACGGTCTGATGGGCGATGCCAAGCCCTTCCATCTTGTGGTGGACCGCCGCGTCAAATCGCCTGCCGAGGATATCGTCACCGAGATTGCCGACGGCACGCTCGACGCCGGAGTGCTCTGGGGTCCCATGGGCGGTTACTACGCCAAGCAAAATGAGACCGCGATCACCGTCGTGCCCTTGACCCAGGAGACCAAAGGCCCGCGGATGAGCTATCGCATCACCATGGGCCTGCGGCCTCTGGAGCCGGACTGGAAGCATCAGCTCAACGACTTCATCAAGAACAACCAGGCTGAAATCGACAAGATCCTGGTGGACTTCGGTGTTCCGCTGCTCGACGAAAACGATCAGCTGATCAAGCGCTGATCATGGCGGGTTCTGCGTCCTGCGCCCAGCTTCAGCGCGGGTTCCGTTTCGCGCTTTTCGTCCTTGGAACAGTTGCGGTCTTCGCCGCCGGTAGCGCGCGCGCCCAGGCGGTCGCGGAGCCGGAAGGCTACCGAATGAAAGCCTTCCGTGCGCCGGTGCCCGAGAGCCTGACCGGGGCCAGGACCGTTCAGACTAAAGAGGCCATGGATCTGCATGGGGCGGGCGAGGTCGTCTTTATCGATGTGCTTCCGCGGCCGCCCAGGCCCGCCAGGCTGGCGGATGACGTGGTCTGGCGTCCGAGACAGCGCGACAACATTCCCGGCTCGGTCTGGTTGCCCAACGTCGGTTTCGGCGCGCTCAACCCCGAGATCGAAAGCTACTTTCAGGAAAACCTGGCCCGGCTGACCAAGGGCGATAAGGAGGCGGGTATCCTGATCTACTGCCTGGCCGACTGCTGGATGTCCTGGAATGCCGCCAAGCGCGCGCTGACCTATGGCTACAGCCAGGTATACTGGTACCCGCAAGGCACCGACGGCTGGACCGGCGCCGGCGGCAAGCTAGAAGCCTCCGAACCCGTCCCCATGGCCGAGTAGTCGCCTCAGAAAGTCATCGGAAAAATCAGATGCCTCAAGCGTCGGCGTTACAATTGGCCCTTTGAGCAACATCAATCTCCCGAATGAGCAGTTTTGTCTGCTTTTCAAACGAAATCTGAGCCGTCTCGTCAGGTTCCCGTCAGGCTTCTGGGCGATAGTTCCGTTGTGAGGGTGCAGTTGTGATTGGTGCTGTACATGGGCGCTGCCACCAGTAACCTGCAGGGCACCCGCCGTGTGCGCCACCTGAGGGAAGATCGAGAACATGCGCGTCCTGTTGGTAGAGGATCACCCGCCGCTTGCTGAAGCCGTACGGGATGCTCTGCACCGCTCGGGTTTCGTCGTCGATCATGCGGGCACGGCGCAGGAGGCGGATGAGATGGCAGCTCTGGCTGATTACGCGCTCGTCCTGCTCGATCTCGGCCTTCCCGACGGCGACGGGCTGCGCCTGCTTCCAACGCTAAGCGACGGCGGGCGGGTGCCAATTATCGTGCTGACGGCGCGCAGCCGCCTCTCTGACCGTCTTGCAGGGCTCGACACGGGGGCGGACGACTACGTTGTGAAGCCGGTGGAAATGCCCGAGCTCGTCGCACGCTGCCGAGCCGTGCTCCGCCGGCCGGGCGATCGCTCCAGCACGACGCTGCAGATCGGGACGCTGGCGCTCGACACCACGGCGCGGAGCGCGAGCGTAAATGCTGTGCCGCTGCCGCTCGGTCGCCGGGAGTTGGGTGTCCTTGAGCATCTGATGCGGGCTGCCGGTCGGGTGGCGCCGCGGCGCTTGCTGGAAGAGGCAATCTACGGTTTTGACGATGAAGTCGGGCCGAATGCGCTCGAGGCGTCTGTCTCGCGGCTGCGTCGGGGTCTTGAAGCCGCCGGCTGCAAAATACCCATCGTGACCGTGCGCGGCGTGGGCTGGATGTTGCCAAGAGAGGACGAGCGGTGACCGATGCCGTTCCGTCGCTGACGCAGCTCCTGACGCGGCGGCTGGCGCTGATAGCCGTCATCGTCTTTCTACTGAACTCCCTTGCTGTCGGAATTTACTATGGCTCGGACCGTAATGCGCTCGAAAATGAGGCAATCGCGCACGAGACGCAGCGAATGCAGGACGCTCTCGTCGGGCGCAGCGTCCCGGAGGACGCAGCCGTCCGCACGCTCTACGCGGCCCATCCGGACGCCTATGCATTCGCGCTCGTGGATCGCGGCGGGAGCGTCCTTGAGGCCATGAACCCCGAGCTGATCCCGCCCGCGGCCATCAACCTTTTTGCGGACGACTGGGTCACACGCCTCGACACACCCGGCGGCTATCTTCTGGTGGCCGGTCATGAGTTCGGCGAGCAAGAGGACGGCCAGCAACAGGACGGCCAGCACCAGGACGGCGAGCACGAGCATGGACTACGGATGATATTTGTCATGGCGTCCGATCCCGCCCGTCTTCTGTGGCGCGCATTCTTGGGCGAGTTCTATAATCACGTCTGGCTTCCGATACTGCCGCTGGTGCTCCTTCTCATCGGCGCGAATATCTTCCTGATCCGCCGTGGACTCGCACCTATCGCAGCCGCTGCCGAATGGGCGCGCAGTCTCCGCCCCGGCGAACCGGCACCGCAGCCCCCCGCAGCCCAGGTGCCGGCCGAAATCGCCGATCTAATCGATGCGACGCAGCGCTCGCTTGACCGGCTGACGGAGGCGTTCGACGCCGAAAAACGCCATGCCGCCGAGGCAGCCCATGCCCTTCGAACGCCGGTCGCAGTGCTGGTCGCGCGGCTCGATGCCCTGCCACCGGGTGAGACGACGGACCGCTTGCGCGCGGACCTTTCCGCCCTCTCACGTACCGTGCAGCAGGTGTTGGCGGCATCGCGGGCGGACGTCCTGACCCTGCCGGAGAACACCACGGTGGACCTGCGCGACATGGCTGAAGCCGTCACGGCCGCGCTTGCACCCTTCGCCTACTCCAAGGGGATCGAGCTGTCTCTAACCTTGCCGGACGGCGGTGTCATGGTGCGTGCCGACCCCGAAGGCGTCGAGCTGGCGCTCTCAAATCTCGTCGAGAATGCCATACTTCACGGCTGCGCCGGCCCGGTCGAGATCTCCGTCGGTCCTGGACCCGTCCTCAGAGTACGAGATCACGGGCCAGGCCTTCCTCCGGAGGCACAGGGCCACCTCTTCGAACCCTTTTGGCGCGGCCCGGGCGCAGTGCCTGGTGGGGCGGGCCTCGGTCTTGCCATCGTCGATCGGCTCCAACGCGCACAGGCCGGTAGCGTCGAGGCCCGCCCCGCGCCTGGTGGCGGGGCCGAGTTTATCTTGTCGTTCCGCTCCTCGGTATAGCAAGTCGTCAGACTGCCGTCAGGTTCAAGCGGTAAAAGCTTCTCATCTGATCGATTAATAGCGATTTGCGTTTTTCTTGAACCAGTGCATCTCAAAATCTGCGTTCAAGATCAGCAATTTGCTGATCGAGAGGCAGCGGATTTTGTGTCTGTTTAAACGCAAATTGCTTTAGATCCCTGAAAGGAGCAAATCATGAACGAACCAAATCGAACCGACCTGCAACGCGCTGGAGATTGGCTTTCGGGCGAGATCGGGGTTCGCGTTTCCCGAAAGCTTGTTGTTGCGGCGGGTCTGGTCCTGCTCGTCCTCGTCGGAATAGCGATCGACTAAGCGATCGCCGCCTCTCTCCAAGACGACAAAATCACTTCCAGCCCCGAATTCGTCCTTCTGAAAGGATCCGTGACATGAAGATCATCGCGACCGCCACGGCCTTCGCGGCCATCCTTACAACCGCCGCTTCTGCCAGCGGGTCGATCACGCCGATCGACGACCTCCAGCGGGGCACCATGGTGACTGTGCAGGGCACTGTCGAACGCATTACAGACGAGGACGAATTCCGCCTCGCCGACGCGACCGGCAGCGTTCGCATCTATGTCGGACCGAACTGGGTGCCTGCAGATGTGGGCGAGGCCGTCACCGTCAAGGGTTTCGTCGACGACGATCTGGGCCCACTCGAAATCTATGCACGCAACCTGACCCGTGCTGACGGAAGCGTCATTACGTTCGACCGCCGCTACGAGTGACCGGGTGCCGTGGGGCCCGGCTTGCGCCGGGCCCCGAACCCGCCCCCATGGTGCAGTAGCCGTCTCGGAGTGTCGTCGTTTAATCGATGAAACGGCTCACTTGTCGGCGAGATACTTGATCCTTTGGGCAACAATGCCCTCCCTGCCGAGCAGGCTTGTCAGTCTTTCAAGCGAAGTCTGAATACGGCGTTTCCAATAACCGGTGAAGCAGCCATTCGCATCCGGGACCACTTATAGCGGCGAAGCGGACATAACTGCCGTTCACGGCGTTCTCCGGATTCCAGCACCCACGAAACTTGCGGCCGAACCCAAAACATCACGGCCAAACGGCTGCGCCCTCCAGCCCTGCGGTTTCTGGCAGGCTGCAGATCAGGTTCGCATTCTGCACGGCCTGACCAGCCGCTCCCTTGCCGAGATTGTCGACCACGCCCATCGCGATCACCAGGTTGCGCTCTGGATCGGCCGCATAGCTGACGAATGCGAGGTTCGAGCCGGTCGCCCATTTGGTCTGCGGCGGCTTCTCGGTCACGCGGACGAAAGCCCGTCCGGCATAGAAACGCCGGGCCGCGTCCAGGCACTGGTCCGTGGTGGCGTGGCCGCGGCAGTAGATGGTGACCAGTACGCCGCGGGTCATGGGAACCAGGTGTGGCGTGAACACCAGTCCGCTAGCACTGCCGCCACTCAGCCGCTCGATTGTCTCAGCCATCTCGGGCATGTGGACGTGCTTGAGCAGACCATAGGGGATCAGGTTCTCGTTGCTCTCGGCGTAGCCAAACCTGCTGTCGGATCCGCCCCGGCCAGCACCGGATATTCCGGTTTTGGCATCGATCACGATATTGGCAGGCTCGATCAGCTTATCGACCAGAAGCGGGGCCAGCGCGTTCAGCGTTGCCGCGGGGAAGCAACCGGGGTTCGCAACCCGGACCTGACCCTTGATCTGGGCTGGCCAGACGTCGGCCAGGCCATACGCCCAACCCTCGACGTGGCGGTGGTCGCCCCCGATATCAACGATTTTAACGTCCATGGGGACGCGCGCCAGCGCTCCGGCTGAGGCCCCCGTCGGCAGTGACGCAAACAGTACGTCGAGCTTCGGCAGGGTCTCAGGATCCCACTTCTCGATCACCAGCTCAGCCAGCTTGCCCGACAGGCCAGGAAACCGGTCCGCCAGCCGGCTGCCGGCGCTGCTCTCGCCGGCGGCGTAGACCAACTCGAAAGACGGGTGGTTCGCGACCAGGCGCATAACCTCGCCGCCGCCAAAACCGCTGATACCGACAATGCCAACGCGAATGCTCATGGCGGTGTCCTAACTGCTGGAGTGAGCGAACAACTCTTTTGAACCCGGACCGATCGCGGCGAACGGGCTGATTCTAACGGGCTGCATGGAGGCGTCCTTATTGACTATCCGCCTGTTCCGCGCAAGAGCATCGTGGCGGGACAGGCCGGGTAACTTGCCAGGCTCCAGACTTTTGCCGTTGACAAAAACCGGTATATCGATATATTTCGATATATGGATATCGCTAAAACCCTCGCGGCCCTCAACAACCCGGTGCGCCGGCAGATTCTTGTCTGGCTCAAGGACCGTTCCAACTTCCCGCCCGCTCTGGCGGAACATGCGGAGCTGGAGGGGGTCTGTGTTGCCTACATTCAGGCAAAAGCCGAGCTGTCGCAGTCTACGATTTCCAGCTACATGGGCCTCCTGAAGGACGCCGGGCTGGTCACCTCGGAACGCCATGGCCAGTGGACCTTCTACGCGCGGAATGAAGAAGCGATCGAAGCCGCCATGACCGCGCTCACCCGCGAGCTGACCAAGTCATGATCGAACAGCCCCTCGAACTCCCCAACGGCGTGGTCCTGAAGAACCGCATCGTCAAGTCCGCGATGTCCGAAGCACTGGCCGACGCGCGGAACAATCCGACAGCTGCTCTGATGGAGCTCTTCGAGCGATGGGGCGCGGGCGGCGCCGGACTGCTCATCACAGGCAACACCCCGATCGATCCCTGGCATCTCGAGCACGCCGGCAATTTCGTGCTCGACGCGCAGTCCGACATGGGCCGCGTGTCCGAGTTGGCGGCGCGGGCGAAGTCCGGCGGTGCGAAGGTCCTGGCGCAACTCGCCCATGCCGGCCGGCAGACCCCTGAAGCCATCAACCCGCAGCCGCTGTCGATTTCCGATCTACGTCTGAACTTATCCGGTTACGGCGCGCCCGTCGCCGCGACGGACGCGCAGCTCGAAGACGTCGCCGAAAAGTTCACGCGCTCTGCGGAGCTTGCCCAGGAGGCCGGCTTCGACGGCGTCGAGGTTCATGCCGCCCACGGCTATCTCTTGAGCTCCGCCTTATCGCCCCGCATCAACATCCGCAAAGACCGCTGGGGTGGCGCTCTGGAAAACCGCGCGCGCCTGCTTCTCTCGGTTGTCCGGGCCGTCCGCGCGCGGGTCGCACCCGGTTTTATCCTGGCGGTGAAGCTGAACTCCTCCGACTTCGAAAAGGGCGGCTTCGATCATCAGGAAAGCGCGCTGGTCGCCAAAATGCTCGAAGCCGAGGGGGTGGATTTCATCGAGATCTCGGGCGGCACCTTCGAGGCACCGACGGCCTATCAGCATAGCTCGAAAAAGCAAAGCACCATCGCGCGCGAAGGCTATTTCCTGGACTACGCCGCCGCCATCAAGTCGGCGCTGACCATCCCCTTGATGGTCACCGGCGGCTTCCGTTCAGGCGCCGTCATGAAGGCGGCCATCGCCGAGGCGAAAACCGACCTTATCGGCATGGGCCGTCCCTTTATCGTCGATCCGGACTTTCCCGCAAAACTTCTCTCGGGAGAGATCGCGGCGGCACCGTCGGTCGAACGGGAGTTTCCGCCCGCCGACGATCTGCCGCGCGGCGCGGTGCTCAACTGGTTCTGCCATCAGCTCGCGTTGCAGGGTTCGACCGGCGCAGCCGCCCTGTCGCTCCCCCTGATCGAGGGGCATGCGCGCTATCTGGCGAGCATAGAATCCGCAACCGAGCGTCTTTTGGAAGCGCGTTGCCAGGGGGGCGGGCAGGAACTTCGGTGTCACTGAAGGGTCCCAACCCCTTTTTCGATGCGGAACCCCCGCTTCAGAGTAATGCCCGGCTACTTCAGCTTGTCGTTGATCCCGTCGAAGCCGGCGGTGTAGATGCCGCCGACGATCTTTTTGGCTTCGGCTTCCTCGACCCCTGCGGGATCGAAGGTCGAGGACCATTCGATCACCGACTGACCGGCGTTGTCCCCCGGCCGTACGGTGATCTTTGAGACGTAGTTCTTCACCGGCAGCGGACCCTCGACGATGCTGTAGCTATAGGTCATGTCATCGAGGGAGTAGCTATGCAGCTTCTCCTTCAGGATCGCGCCGTCGGGCAGGGTCAGCGAGCGGTAGACCCCGTTGCCGCCGTCGCCGGAAAGTTCCAGCTTCACCACCGCCGGATGCCATTTGTCCAGGTGGCCGTATTCGCCGATGAGCGCCCAGACCTCCTCGGCCGGATGATCGATGGTGGTGGTCTTCATGACGTCCAAGGCGCCGGATGCGCCGCCCGCACCGCTTGGCGTAAGGGCCGCGTGCGAGACAAATCTGGTGAATCTCATGCTTCTCTCCTCCGTGTATTTTTTCGTTATAGAACCTCATGCGGTTCGGGGAACCGCCGGGTTTGACCGCTTTACTCCAGGTGCGTCGCCAGTTGGCGCGCCAGGGCGAAGAGGCGCTGCTCGAGCAGAACCGGCACCTCGCAGACGTAGGTCAGGGACTGCTCCCGCTCGTCAAAGACCCGCGTATCCCACAGCAGTTGCTCGTCCAGTTCCTGCGCCCGTTTCAATTCTTCCACCGTCGCGTCGCTCTTGCTTTGCAGCTTGTTGGCTTCCGCTGCCGTCTCCTTGATTCTCTTGGCAAGCGCAATCTGCCGCCGCGCGAATTTTTCAATCCCCGCAATGATGTCGGAGCGTTCGGCGTTGGTGTGACTGAGCAACCCTGTGAACAGCACCGTCAGCTTGGTCTGCTTACCGTCGCTCAATGTGTTGGCGTAACCGTCGATGCGCTCCTGGGCTTCCTCGATCGGCACCCGGCGGGACGAAAGAGTCTGCACCAGGTCACGGACTTCGCCATCCTTGCGCCAGCTCCGGTCGCTCTCGTCCACCAGCGGCCCGCCCCACATCATGCCGGCGGAGATATGCGGCACCTTGCGCTGAACGCAGGGCCAGTAGGGATTTTCCGGATCGGTGGCGAAGGCGCTGCTATGACCGATACTCCAGGCCAACGCCGTTACGGCGGCA
The DNA here is from genome assembly GCF_007004665.1 of Denitrobaculum tricleocarpae. Taxonomy (GTDB): domain Bacteria; phylum Pseudomonadota; class Alphaproteobacteria; order Kiloniellales; family Kiloniellaceae; genus Denitrobaculum; species Denitrobaculum tricleocarpae. Next base: position 100,970 of record NZ_ML660052.1, read on the forward strand.
AACAGGACGGCCGTGCGCGACAGGTTTTTGAGATTTGCTTTCACGGTTCCACGGGCTCCTAATTGTCGACAGACCCTCGGTTTTACTTCCCGCCGGGACCGCCGCGCCGGGCGATCAGTCCCTTGGAAGGATTGTATGCGAATATTGCGCCGCCGAGAAACAGGATGGTGAAGCCGGCGACGACGGCCAGCGCTTCCAGATTGAGTTGTCCGTAAAGCGCAAAGCGAATCAGTTCCACCACGTAGGTGAAGGGATTGAGCAGGCAGATCTCGTAAAGCAGGGGGCTGGTCTCCTTCATCCGCCACAGCGGGTAGAGCGCTGAAGAGGCAAAGAACATCGGAAAGATCACGAAGTTCATGATGCCCGCGAAGTTTTCCAGCTGCTTGATGCCCGATGACAGCAGCATCCCCAGCGCCCCCAGCATCAGGCCCGAGAGGATTAGCGCCGGGATCACCGCGAGATAACCCCAGAGCGGCGGCTCCACTTCCCAGAACCAGGTGATGGCGAGAAAGACCGCGACCTGCAGCAGGGAGACCGCGACCCCGGCCATCAGTTTGGAGGTCAGCAGGAACCAGCGGGGAAAGGGGCTGACGAGCAGCGTGCGCATATTGCCCATCTCCCGGTCGTAGACCATGGAAAGCGATGACTGCATGCCGTTGAAGAGCTGGATCATCGCCACCAGACCCGGCGTCACATAAACCTCGTAGAGCACGTAGGTTTCGTAGGGCGGGATGATCGAGACGCCCAGCACGGACCGAAATCCGGCGGCGAAGATAAAGAGCCAGACCAGAGGGCGCACCAGCGCGGCGATGAAGCGTTCACGCTGCTGCAGGAACCGCAAGGCCTCCCGCCAGACGATGCCGCGCAGGCAGTGCAGGTAGCCTGTCAGACTGAGGCCCCGCACTTCCTGTTCTGTTGGCGGTGTTGTCATGCGCCCGCACCCTCGAGGCTTGGTGCCTCGGTCTTGGCCTGCGTCAGCGACGCGAAGGCTGCGGCGATATCAGTGGCACCGGTAGCGGCGAGCACAGCGTCGTGGGTGCCGTCGGCCACGACCTTGCCGTGATGCAGCACCACAACCTGTTTCGCGGGCGTGACCTCGTCGATCAGGTGGGTCGCCCAGAGTACGGCGAGCTTGTCGTCCTGACAGAGCGCGGTGGTCCGTTCCACGATATCGCGGCGGGAATCGATATCCAGCCCTACGGTCGGTTCGTCCAGCAGCAGCAGTTTCGGATCGTGCAGCAGCGCGCGGGCAATTTCGACCCGGCGCATCTGACCGCCGGAAAGGCGGCGCGCTTTCTCCTTCGCCCGGTCCGCCAGCTTGACCCGCTCCAGCTGCGCCTCCGCCCGTTCGCGGGCTTCACGTGGGGTAAAGCCGTGCAGGGCCGCGTGGTAGAGCAGGTTCTGCATGACGCTCAGGTCCAGGTCCAGGGTGCGCTGCTGAAAGACCACACCCAGACGCTGCAGGGCTTCGCCGGGCGACCGCCGCACATCGTGCCCATAGACGCGGATCGCGCCGGAGGTATTGCTGTAGAGGCGCGTGATCAGCGAAAACAGCGTGGTCTTTCCGGCGCCGTTCAGCCCCAGCAAAACGCAAAACCGCGATGGCGCGATCGAGAAACTCACCTCGTCGAGCGCTTTATTCGGACCAAAGCTGTGCGTGAGGCCGGCCACTTCCAGGGCGCGCAATGTGCTCTGGCGGCCGGGCGCGGTCACCTCCTCGGGCGCTGCTTGGGACAGTGTCACGGATCGACCTCTATGCGGCGCGGCACGTCAGTGGATTGTCACTCTTGGGAGATCGCCACGCCCCAGGGGAAGCGGCCGACGCCGATCGATTTTATCACCCGCAGCTTCTCGGTGTCGATCACCGAGATGTCGTTACTGACGCCGTTCGAGGTGAAGAGCATCTTTTCATCCGGCGTGAAGGCCAGTTGCCAGACCCGCTGCCCGACCAGCAGGTACTTCTCGACCTCGTGGGTCTCGCCGTTGATCACCGCAACCCGGTTCGAGGGGCCGAGGGCAACAAAGGCGCGCGAGCCGTCTTTTGTCACCCGAAGTCCGACCGGCTGGATCGCTTCCGGCTGCACGCCCGGGACTTCGAAGGAGATTTTGGTAATCATCTTGCGGGTTTTCGCATCGATGACCGCCACGGTCCCGCCGATTTCCGAGGTCACCCAGAGCTTTTCGCCGTCTTTATTGAACTCGGCGAAGCGGGGCCGGCTGTCGACCAGGAGATTGTCGAAGATCTCGTTGGTCTCGGTGTCGATAAAATGGGCCATGTTGGTGGTCTCGGAGGTGTTCACCAGGACCTTGCCGTCCGGGCTGATTCCCATCCCCTCCGGCTCCACACCCACCGGAATTTCCGCCAGCACCTTGTTGTCGACGATGTCGACCACCGTGACCAGATTGTCGTCCTCGTTCGCGATGTAGAGTGGGTTGCCGCTCGGGTGCAGCACGAAGAGCTCCGGATCGGGCCCGGACGGCAGTTCCCGGACGACCTGTTTCGTCTCCACGTCGAAGACCTGAACCGTGTCGTCGTCGCTGGCGCAGATCAGCAGATACTTGCCGTCGTTGGTCAGCAGGATCCCGCGCGGCCGCTGGCCCACCGCAATGGTGTCGGTGACCTCCAGCGTCGTGCTGTCGATGATGCTGATGGTATTGTCTTTTTCGTTGGAGATGTAGACCGTGTAGGCCTCGGCCGAGGGCGCAAAGCCGAGACTTGCCGTCAGGCTCGCTGCGGCCAGAAACTTACCGGCCGCTAACATCTTGAGTGCCGTTTTCATATTTCCCTGTTCCTCCTGAAGTGACGGTCTTCTTTGCCGTATTCTGTGGGAGCTTCCGCTACTCGAAGCGGCACTCCGATTCCGGTTCGTCCAAACCCATGGTATCCAGCAGCGATCGTTCATGCAGGAAGCCCTGCTGCGGCGAGGTCGAGACCAGCGCCCGCGCCGCGGTCAGCAGGATCGGCTGCCGGAGCTGCCCGTTCCAGGTGCGGAAGGTCAGCTTCTGGCCTTTGAATCCCGCCAGCTCGAAATCCGGGCTGCGGATGTAACCCTCGATGTCGGCGAAAGCCGTCGACTGGGTGCGGGTTGCGCCCTCGCCGATGGTGCGGATCGCGGCCCAGACGTGATAGTCGAGCGGGGCCATGAAGCGCCCGTTTGTCTTGAGAAAGCGGCTTTGCAGCTGCGCGGCGCCCCATTGCTCGTGGGTCCGGTGCCAGGTCGTCGGTGTCAGTCCCTGCGTGCCCACGATCGGGCGCGGATCCCAGGTGCGGTAAGCCAGGTATTCGCCGAACTCTCCGATCTCGTCGGCGACTACCAGCACATCATAGTCGGCGTCCTGGGTAAAGGCGGGCACTTCGGCCTGCGCGGTGCGGCGGGCGTCGGGACCGTAGTCCCAGTTCTTTTCCGCGACGATCTTTGTGCCGAAGCGTTTTGCCGACCGCCTGATGGCCTTGGCGAAGCGGGCGTCGCTGTCCCGGCGTCCCACCACCAGGAACCAGTTGCGCCAGCGTTTCCAGGCCAGGAACTGCGCCAGTGCGTCGGCGAGCATCGCCCGGCTCGGGATGATATGGAGCACGTTGGCGCGGCAATCCGCGCCGCGCAGCCTATCGTCCCTTGCGCCCGCATTGAACAGCAGAACGTCCTGGTCCTTCGCGTGATCGGCCATTTTCAGCAGGGCGTCTGCCGGCACGTTCAGTACAAAATGCTGCAGACCTTCGGCCCGCAGCGTGTCGAAAGCAGCCACCACATCGCCGTCGGCCGGAACCTCCAGGTGCTTCAAGGCATAGGCCTGCTTCATGAAACGCCCGGTTGTATTGTTGTCCTTGATCGAGAGCAGGCCACCGGCGAGGCCTTCATCTTCCGGCGGGATATCCAGGTTGGAGAGTTTCGGCGGCCGCTCGACGATCTGGCTGATATAGGCAATCGCGACTTCTTCGCTTTCCGCCGCCGCCGTTCCCGCCATCATCGGCATCAGGCCCCCGGTTATCGGCATAAGGAAGGCAAAGAAGCCGAGTGCATTCAGCAGCTTGCGCAGAGCGGTCGCGTGCGGAGATTTTGCGCGGAAGTTGCGGCCCGGCTGTGCCAAGGCGTCGCTTGGGCAGCCTTCGTATTTCGCCAGGGTCGTGATCGGAGTCATTTCGATGCCAGCGCGCTCCCGTAGTCTAGACCGGCAAACAAAATACCACTTAGAGGCGCCACCCTAAATAGCGTTTCGGGCGATAGACCTAGTACTATTTGCCAATTGTTCCGCTCAGGTGCCTACGGAGAATCCCCTGAGGGACTCTGTTTTTTTGGGGAGGAGTACCTGAGAGACGCCTGTTCCTTGAACCGCGGGACACGAGCTAAGGGGAGTGTGACGACAGATGCGTATCTTCTTCGTTTCGGCCCTCGCTCTCTTGCTTTGCCTGGCCGCTCCGCTGCGGGCCGAGCCCGAAAAATCCCGCGCGGCGATCTTTGATTTCGAGCTGATCGATACCAGCCTGGAAGGCGCGGTGAAGGGCATCAATCAGAATGAGAGCAAGCGCCTTATCCTGATCAGTGACATCCTGCGCGAAAAGCTGTCGGACTCCGGACTCTATGAAATCGCGGATCTCTCGCATTTGAAGGCGAAGATCGACGATGCCGGTTACCTGCACAGCTGCAACGGCTGCGAGGTCAAACTTGCCGCCGAAGCTGACGCGCAGCTCGCGATTACCGGCGTGGTCCAGAAAGTCAGCAATCTCATTCTCAACATCAACGTCTATATGCGGGACGTGCAAAGCGGAGAGATGATCCGCAGCGCCTCGGCGGACATTCGCGGCAACACGGATCAGTCCTGGAGCCACGGCATTTCCTGGCTCGCGCGCAACCGCTTGCTGAAACCCTGAGGAGGGCCGATCACGTGAGAAGCTTAAGGCCCCTGTTTCGCATCTCGCGTAGAGTGGCATTGATATCCGGACTTCTGGCCTGGCTCGCCGCGGTTCCGAACTTTGCGGCTGTTGCCGAGCCTAACACGCTGAAGGTCGGGGTCCTGAAGTTCGGCACGGTGAACTGGCAGTTGGAGAGTCTGCAGTTCAATGGCTTCGACAAGGCCGCAGGCCTGGATCTCGAGGTGCTGGCTTTGGCGTCGAAGAACGGCACCAGCGTCGCGCTGCAGGCCGGTGACGTGGATATGATCGTTTCCGACTGGATCTGGGTGAACCGCCAGCGGGCCAGCGGCGAGGATTTCGTCTTCGTGCCCTACTCCACTGCCCTGGGTGCACTGGTTCTGGGTGAGGGGAGCAGCATTTCGGATCTCGCCGGCCTGAAAGGCAAGAAGATCGGAATTGCCGGCGGGCCGGTGGATAAGAACTGGCTGGTCCTGCGGGCCTGGAGCCAGAAGCTTCACGGTTTCGACATCGCCGACAGCGCAGAGGCGGTCTTCGCCGCACCGCCTCTCTTGAACGAGCAACTGCGCAGCGGACGGATCGATGCGGTTCTGACCTTCTGGCCTTACGCGGCCCGCCTGGAGGCCGCGGGCGCAAAGCGCTTGCACTCTGTCGGCGACCTGGTCACGGACCTGGGCGTCTTCAAACCTGCCGCGCTGGTGGGTTACGTGTTTCGCGAGCGCCTGCTGCAGGACCGGCCCGGTGCCGTCGAAGGCTTCTTCTCCGCGGTCGCGGCGACCAATGCCCTCCTGGAAAAATCGGACGGCGAGTGGGAACGTCTGCGTCCGGCCATGCGGGCCAGGACGGACGCGTCATTCGAGGCTCTGAAAAAGGGTTTTCGCGCCGGTGCGGCGTCGCCTTTCACACCCAGCGACCAAAAGGACGCCGCCGCGCTATTTGAGATCCTCTCGGCGACCGGCGGCGAAAAACTGGTCGGGCGGGGGGTGAGCTTTGATCCAACCACCTTCTGGACACCCAAAGCCGCCGAAGCGGGAGCCCCCAAAACCCAATGAGCAAAACCCCATGAGCGGACGGCTGTTATCTGCGGTCAACTTCATCCTGTCGCTCGGTCTTTTTCTTCTGCTCTGGCAACTGGCGGCCGCCTGGACAGACAGCCCCGCCCTGCCGTTTCCCGCGACGGTTCTCGAGACCTTTTTCCTTGCGGCCGGGACCGGTGAACTGCCCTATCACCTCGCGGTCACCCTGGCGCGCACCTTCGTGGCCTTCCTGCTCTCGATGATTATCGGTGCGAGCATCGGCCTGGTCATGGGCCGCAGCCGCCGGGTCGACCGCTTCTTCGACTCCTGGCTGATTCTTTTCCTCAATATCCCGGCGCTGGTCGTCATCATTCTCTGCTACATCTGGTTCGGCCTGACCGAGGTCGCCGCGGTTCTGGCGGTTTCCGTCAATAAGATTCCGAACGTCGCCGCGACCATGCGCGAAGGGGCGCGGGCGCTGGAGCGGCAGTATATGGATCTCGCTCTCAGCTACCGTTTCGGCGCCTGGAAAACCCTGCGGCATATCATCCTGCCCCAGCTCTCGCCTTTCTTCGCGGCGTCCGCCCGTTCGGGACTGGCGCTGGTCTGGAAGATCGTTCTGGTGGTCGAGCTGCTCGGGCGCAGCAACGGCGTCGGATTTCAACTGCACCTCTTTTTTCAGCTCTTCGACGTGCCCTCCATACTGGCCTACACCATCGCCTTCGTGGCGGTGATCCAGATGATCGAGATCTTCATCTTCAAGCCCTGGGAACGCCACGCCAACAGGTGGCGGTCATGAATTGGCTTTCGATCGATGTTGCCCGAAAGAGTTATGGGCCGAAAAGCTATGACAAGGGTGCCCGCGCGGACCGGGACGGCGCCGTGTCCGAAGCTCCGACGGCGGTTCTCGAGAACGTCGCCTTGAGCATCGAATACGGCGCGTTCGTCTGCATCCTGGGGCCATCCGGTTGCGGCAAGACGACCCTGCTCAATCTGGTGGCCGGTCTCGACAAGAATTTCGTAGGTAACATTGCGTTGCGTGCCACCCGTGCGCAGCGGGAGGCCCGGATCGGCTATGTTTTTCAGAGCCCGGCGCTGCTGCCCTGGCGGACAGTGGGCGAAAACCTGAAACTGGTCATGCGCCCGGATCAGACCGGCAGCGGCGTTGAGCGGGAACTGCTCTCGCAAATGGGTCTCGCGGACTGTTACGACGCCTATCCGCGGGATCTCTCGCTGGGTATGAGCCGCCGGGTCGCCCTGGCCCGTGCGCTGGTGATCGAGCCGGACCTGCTCCTCATGGACGAACCCTTCGTCTCGCTGGACGAAAGCAAGGCCGCCGAGCTACGGCAGCTTTTAATGCGCTTCTGGAAAGCCCGGACCATGACCGTGCTCTTCGTGACCCACGATAGCCGCGAGGCGATCCAGCTCGGCCAGCGGATCATCGTCATGGCGGGATCGCCCGCGACGGTCCAACGCGACGAAATGGTCATTCTCTCGCCGGAGCAACGCGAAGATCCGCTCTACATCGAGGCCCTTCGAAAGCAGATCCTAAATCACACCGGCCCGCAGCTTTAACCGGGGTCTTCGATGACGGCCGTGCGGAAGATTGTCTGCAGACATATCATTTTCTTCAATTTATAAGTAAGCTAATAACTCACGCGGTCTGTCCGACAGCCTCTCGCTCCGCCGGTCTGAGGAGCATCTGTATCGGACGCGCGGAGTGAGGGGTTTACTTTGGAGGGGAACAGGATGCCGAAGCTGCTGGGGAAACTGGCAACGCTCGTCGTGGTGCTGGCACTGTCAGGCTGCGCGGTCAAATTCGTTGAAGACTACGATGTGGTTCTCGATCAGGGCTTATCGGATTACCAGGGGGAAATGGCGGCCTTCATGGCCCGGATGGCCGCGTTATCGAATGCGCCGGAGGGGGAATACGACTCTGCCGGGGTTCAGGCTTTTTATGCCCGCACCTCCGCCGAACTCCAGACCTTCGTCGAACGGGCAGAGGCCATCGACAGCAGCGGCAAATGCGTCGCCGCCGATTACCTCGGGCGCGGCATCAAGGCCGTGGTCGAGCGAAGTGCCGGTTTCATCGACGCCCAGGAACTGCCGCTGGGCAAATATACCAACGTGACCGAGATCGTACGCAGCTATGGCGAAGGCGCGGACGAGGTTGCGATGGGAAACTGCACGGTGGTTATCCTGAAGGTCGTTCAGGACAACCACGGCGTGGTGCAGGAATTGCACAAAACCAACGGCTCCCTGCCCAGGGTGATCGTCGATATCGCCGGGCCGCTGCTCGATCAGTCGGTGCGGATTGCCATCAGGAATGAAGTTGCCAAGAAAAACCGGGGAGACCAGTGATGTCGGTGAATCTCAAAGCCCTCAACGTATCCACCATTTTTCCTCCGATGCTGACCGCCGCGAAAGATGTCGCCGGCTCGAGCTGGGGCGAAATCCGCTCGGTCGTCAAAATCGAATTCAAGGCGCTCGCCAAGCGGATCAAGGAAATCGGCAGGGCCTTTGCGAACGGCGAAATCAACAAAGCCACCGCCAAGATGCTCATGAAGATGGTCCGCAACAACGTGACCGCCGCCATCGCCTTGGTGACCAATCAGGTCCTGATCATGGTCGAGAAAATCGTCAACGCCGCGCTCAAGATCGTCCGCGACGTGGTCAACACGGCCTTGGGTGTTGCGATTTTGTAAGGCCTGATCCTACAGCGTCTGACGATCGCAAATTCAAGATCCCGCTTCGCGCCACTCCTTGTATTTGATGATCGCGGAGAGGCAATGCTGGGTGTAGTCGATTCGGGTCAGTGGGGTCTTGCGGTTTGCGATGAAGGCCCCCCCGAAGGCGGCCAGGTCCGGCGACGTCAGCAGGATCCCGTCCCCCAGGTCGAGCTGGGTTTGACCCGGCTGGATCTGAAAGGTCATGATTTTGCGCATCTCCCATTCAATGCGCGATTCCAGCGGCTGATAAAGTGCATCCTCGGGGCCGGTCAGGCTCAGGGCCGGGATCATCCCTTCCAGGGAATAGCAGGTGTTGGCGTTGAGGCTGCGCTTTGGCCTCAGGCTTGTGAGGTAATTCTCGGCCTGGCTTTGCGCGAAACGCTTGAGCTCTTCGCGGCCCGTATCGCGAAAGCGCCGCTCCGCCGCCATGGCGCCCCAGTGAAAGAAGCCGATGTGCGGTTCTTTTCCGTAGGCCGCCATCATGGCGCGGTCGATGTCTCTGAGTTGACGCTCCAGGCGGGCGCTCTCGAAGGTGGCAATGTAGAAGGCGAGGGCCAGCCAGACCTCGCCGTTGTAGTAGTGGGACTCTTCGGTCGAATCAGGCGCGCGCAGGAAACCGGCGCCGGGCCGGCGCAGGCCGAGCAGGCCCTGCAGCCAGGCTTCGCGCTGCTGCGCAAAGCGGCCGTCGCCGCTGTTGCGGTAATAGTAAAGCTCCGCCAGCAGCGCCAGGGCGGTCGCGCCGCCCTTGATGCCGCTGCGCTTGCCGTTGAAGGAGATCAGCTCGCCCCGATCGACCGGAATGGATTTTCCTGCCAGCGCGGCGACGGCCTTCCGCAGCGGCTCTCTCAGTTCCGCCGTCCGCTGGTGGGCGTAGGCTTCGCCCAGGGCGTAGGCCGTGCCGGCCTGGCGGACGATGTTGCTCTTGCCGGTGGGCTTGCCGCGCAGGAAGTCGAAGTCGTAGTCGAAAAAGCCGCTCTCCAACTGCGCACCGATGAGCTGTTGCTGCGCCGCTTCGATGGCCCGGTCCAGGCGTTCGGGTTGCAGGCTCGCCGCCTGGGATGACGGGAACCCGAGCGTAATGGCAAGCAGCAGGCCGGCGACCCGGGTCGAGAGACGTCTTTTCCTCCCGGGTCGAAGATTGAGGTCGGATCGGACTGTCATCTATTGCCAGCCCGAATCGAGCAGGCGGGCTTCCGCTTCGTCGTCCAGGGGCTCGTCCTTCATGATCCCGTTCAGGAAGCTTTCCAGTACGCTGTCGGTCTGCCCCGACGCCGGGCTGTAGCCGCCGCTCGCCGGGATTTCCTGAACCACCGCGATCTGCTGGGTCCAGGCGCCGTCGTCGCCGCGGCAGGCCACGCCGGTCAGGTCCTGGCTGCCGCTCACGTTGCTGCTGGTGATCCGGTACTCCCGGCAGTGGCGGTCGTTGTTGTCGACGAAGCTCAGCAGGGGCTCGATCTGGTTTTTGGTCAGACCGTCCCCGGAGACCTCTTCGAGGCTCTGCAGGCTGGGGCTGCGCTCCAGCGCGGCGTGCAGGACGGAAGACTGGGGGATCGTTCCCGCGGCGATTACGTCGGGGGCGGAGGGCGCGGTGAAATTCGACAGACCGAACCCACCGCCGATCCCGATGATCAGTGCCAGCGACGCGGCCAGGGGCAGGGCGAAGCGGCGGACCGTGCCCGGCTCTTCGATAGCTGTGACATTTGTATGTCTTTTCGTTTCCCGCGCGGCCCGGATTTGGGACAGATCGGCGATATTCGAGCTCTCTGCTGCGGGTGCCCCGGGGGCTTCCGGCGCGGCCTCTTCGGATCGGGGTTCTTCGAAGAGTTTCAGCAGGCGCTCGGGCACCTCTTCCTGCATCGGGTCGTCGAAGGCCTCACCGGCCAGACGGGCAGCCTCTTGAAATTTATGGACAATTTCCCGGGCGACCGGATCGTCTTTCAACGCGGCCTCGACCTCGGCGGCGGTCTTTTCGTCCAGTTCGCCGTCCGAGTAGGCGATCAGCGTCTCGTCATTGAGCTTAACCATTGTTCGGTTCCAGGCTTGGGATGGGAGCGATGTTCGCGGTGGTTTCGTACGCGACTTCGTAGAGTCTGCGCCGCGCGCGCGCCAGGCGGCTGGTGATAGTTCCGACTGGAACATCAAGGATTTGCGCCGCTTCCTTGTAGGATCGGCCGTCGATGGAGACCAGGGTCAGGACCAGCCGCTGCTCCTCCGGCAGCTCCTCGACCGCGCTGCGCACGCGTTTCAGCGTCAGGCGCGCTTCCATGGCGCGCTCGCCGTCTTCGCCGGCAACGTCGCCCGCGGTCTCCAGGTCGATTTTGTGGCCCCTGACTTTCTTTGCCCGCATCTGATCTATCCATATCGTCTGCATAATCCGAAACATCCAGCTATCCAGCCGGGTGCCTTTTTGCCATTGATCCAAACGGCTTAGCGCCCGCTCACAGGCGGCTTGCACCAGATCGTCCCCAAGATCCGTCGATCCCGTGAGAGCGTAGGCAAAGCGCCGTAAACGCGGCAGCATGGCCACCATTTCTTGTTTGGTCTCTTGCGTCACAGGTCAAACAATCCGGTTGTGATATTCAGACAACGGGCTAAATCCGATTTTCTTCCCGCTCCGGGAAATTTTTTTCGGATTTTTCCTCACTCTGCACTTTTGCTGCCGTAAACATCAAAAAAAATCAGACTTATGGGAAGGTTTTCTCCCGCCGGACGTTGTAGCATTGTAAGTGCTGTTTAAGCATGTCCGACGTAGCGGCCATGTTCGTCAAATTCGGTTCCATGATCGAGAAATGATGATGTCTCTTTTCAAACTCACGCGTTTTCTGATTGTCCTGCTGATTGCTTTTGCGTTGGTCGCGCCGTTACGCCCTCAATCCTTCTTGACGGACGGCGAGAGTATCCTCTTCCCCGCTGCGATGGCGGACGATGATGACGATGATGACGACGATGACGACGACGACGACGACGATGACGACGACGACGACGACGATGACGACGACGATGATGACGATGATGACGATGATGACGACGACGATGATGACGAAGATGATGATGATGGCGAAGATGACGATGAGGAAGACGAACAGTCTTCCGGCGAGACTGACGGTGAGGGATACTCTTTCGAACCTGATGAAGTTCTAGCGGTAAACTCCGATGCTCAGGACCTGCAGCGCGCAGCGGATCTCGGATTTGTCGTGCGGTCTCAGTCGATCCTGAACCGCTTTGGGCTGGTGGTCACGCGCCTTGGTTTGCCGCCGCAGACCGATGCGATCGAAGCCCGGAATCTACTGGCGAACAACGTGCCGGGCATCTACGAGCTCAATCATCTCTATCGGGTCGGTAATGACGCCCGGACGGAGTTGGCCACGCAGATCGGGGCTGAGGCCTGCGGTTCGGATCTGTGTTTGGGAAGGGCGATGATCGGCTGGAACAACGCGGCTGGCAGCTGCGGCGCCGGCGTGCGAGTCGGCATGGTGGACACCACCGTGAATCTAAATCATAAGGCTTTGCAGAACAGCAACATTACACGGCGCAGTTTCATCGAACCGGATCAGATCGTTGCGGTCGATGGTCACGGGACTGCGATTGCCGCCCTGATGGTTTCGACCGATCCGTCAGGCGTCCGCGGGCTTATGCCGGCCGCCGAGCTCTTTGCCGCCAATGCCTTTTATCAGGATGAGAAGGGAGGTTCGGCGGCGAATGTCGTCTCCCTGCTCGCCAGCCTGAACTGGCTGGCATCGCAGAATGTTGCGGTCATCAATATGAGCCTTGCCGGTCCGCCCAACATTGCATTGGGCGCGACGATCAAAAGGCTTGAGAACGCGGGTGTATTGGTCGTTGCCGCTGCGGGGAACGGAGGTCCGGCCGCACCAACGGCTTATCCTGCCGGTTACGAGACCGTTGTTGCCGTGACGGCGGTTGACAGCAGGCGGCGTCCTTATCGGCGCGCGAATCGCGGTGATTACCTCTCGCTCGCCGCGCCCGGCGTGAAGATCTGGGCGGCCAGCGACAACTCGGATGGCAAGTTCCATTACGGCACATCCTTCGCGGCGCCCTTTGTGACCGCAATTGCGGCGGGGATGATCAGTCCGGGGCAAAAGATCGACCCGGACAATCTTCGCCGGAGACTGCGTGAGGGAACGGTCGATCTGGGTGCGCGCGGGAAGGACCCGATCTTCGGTTGGGGATTGATCCAGAGCGGGGACATTTGCCCCGGTCGCTAGCAGGCCGCAGGAAATTGCGATTGCCGGGCGGACGTCCGCGCCGTCTGGGTGACCCGCGAGCTGAAACTCGGTTATGATCCCGGCCTCTCGTCCGAGTCGTCTGTCAGACACTTCATCAGTGACCTTCAAATACCGGGAAAGCCTTATGATACCCCTTATCGGATACTGCGACCGCCTGTCTGGCCGGCCTGGCGACAAGATCGAGTTCAAGGTCAGTTCCACCGAGACGGAGCCATATAAAGCGTGGCTTGTCCGGAGTGTGTCGGCGGATCCCAACCCCGCCGGACCGGGAATTATTGAGGAAGAGATTGCCGTGGATTTTGCGGGTGCCTATCCCTCGCGGATCCAGCCCTTTTTTCCAGGGTCTTACGCGCGTATTACACCCCGGCGTGCCGCGCCTGCCATCCGGAGCTTTACCGTGGCGGCCAATATCTGGCCGACTCTTCCTGGCAACGGCAGGGAGCAGGCGGTGTTTTCCTGGAACAGCGCCCGATCCGAGGATGGCTTCGTCCTGATGCTCGATGCCGACGGGCGCCCCTCGGTCCGGATTGGGGATGCCCGGGGTCATGCCGTGACGGCCTCTACGGACCGGGCGGTGAAGAACCGCGCCTGGGTCAGAATCTGGGCCAGCTTCGATGCGGATGAAAAGAGACTTGAGGTTGGTGTCGCACCACTGGAAAACGCCGCGCGCCCCGCAGAACGCAGTGCCTTGACTGTTGCGGGCTTCGAACCTGCGGCACCAGACAGCGATCTTCTGATTGCTGCCATGGCAGGCGGCGCACGGAGCGATGCTGTAACAGGCTGTTTCAACGGCAAGATTGAAGCTCCTGTCCTGTTTGGCCGTGCAGTGACGCCCGAGGAGATGGCGGGTCTTGGTGGCGGCCCGGCGGAGGGCGTGCTGGCACAGTGGGATTTCGCGCGCGGAACCACGGGAACCGGGATCGAGGACATCGGCCCATCGGGTCTGCATGGGGAACTCGTCAATCTGCCCGCGCGGGCTATGACCGGATCCAACTGGACGGCGCGTGAGATGTGCTGGCGTCACGCGCCTGCGGAATACGGCGCGATTCACTTTCATGACGACGATATCTATGACTTCGGCTGGGAAACGGATTTTACCTTCGAGATTCCCGAGACTCTCAAACCGGGCATCTACGCGGCACGGCTGAGCTGCAACGGCCAGGAAGATGCCATCCCCTTTTTCGTGCTGCCGCCAAAAGGCCGCCGCCAGGCGGATCTCTGTGTTCTGGTCTCGACCTTCACTTACTCGGTCTACGGCAATCACGCCCGTCCGGATTTTGAAGCGAGCTGGAAAGACCGCTTTGCGACCTGGAACGCCTATCCCTGGAATCCTGCAGAGCATTTGGAGTATGGACTCTCCACCTACAACTTCCACAGTGACGGCAGCGGGATCTGTCACGCCTCTCACCGGCGTCCCCTCATGAACCTGCGGCCCGGCTATGTCACTTACGGTTATGGCGAAAGCTCAGGTTTGCGACACTTTCAGGCCGATAGTCACCTGATCGCCTGGTTGGAAGCCAAGGGCCTCGACTACGACATCGTGACCGATCAGGAGCTGCATGACGAGGGAGTCTCGGCCATCGACGGCTATGCCGCCGTCACCACCGGCAGCCACCCGGAGTATCACACCCGCGAGACCTTGGACGCGCTTACGGACTACCGGGACCAGGGCGGCAAGCTGCTCTATCTCGGCGGCAACGGATTTTACTGGCGGGTTGCACTGCATGAAAGCGAACCAGGTGCCATTGAGATCCGCCGGGCAGAAGGTGGAATTCGGGCCTGGGCTGCGGAGCCCGGCGAGTATTTCAATGCTTTTGACGGTGCCTACGGGGGACTTTGGCGCCGAAGCGGACGACCGCCTCAAAAGATTGCCGGTGTCGGCTTCTCCGCCCAGGGGCAATTTGAGGGGTCCTACTACCGGCGCAATAGGAAGAACCCGCCGCCAAGCGCCGCCTGGGTCTTTGAGGGGATCGAGGATGAAATCCTCGGGGACTTCGGCCTGTCCGGAGGCGGTGCGGCGGGTTTCGAGCTCGACCGTGCCGACGTCCGTCTCGGCTCACCTGAAAACATCGAGATTCTGGCCAGCTCGGAGGGCCACAGCGACGCTTTTGTCCTGGTTCCCGAAGAGCAACTGACGCACATCACCAATTGGCCCGGAGAGCCGGTCGAGCATCTCTTGCGGGCCGACATGACCTATTTCGAGTTGCCGGGGGGTGGCGCGGTTTTCTCGACCGGGTCCATCACCTTTTGCGGGAGCCTGCCCCACAACAACTTCGAAAACAATATCTCCAGATTGCTCGAGAACGTCATTCGGCACTTCCTGAAAAAGGCTTGAAGAAGCTTTCTATCCGATTGGCCCTGCCGGTTCTCCAGAAATGGCTCTTGGGCAGGGCCACTTTACGGCTGTAGCTTGCTCATTCTTAAGCCGCGAGGAAGCCTGAGTCATGAGCAGCCAAGAGACCGTTACGACCAAGCCGTCCATTTGCCCCCTGGATTGTCCGGACACCTGTAGCCTGTCGGTCGAGACCGACGGTCATAGGGTGCTCAAGGTGCGGGGCTCCGAAGCAAATCCTTACACGGCCGGTGTTATCTGCAAGAAAGTCTCGAGTTCCTACCCGGATTTTGTTCATGGCGAACGCAGATTGACGACACCGCTGCGTCGGACCGGCCCGCGCGGTAGCGGCGAATACTGCCCGGTCTCCTGGGAAGAGGCGCTTGATCTGGTCTATGAGCGCGTTGTGCCGGTGATCGGCACTGACGGTCCGCAAGCTGTCGTGCCTTTGAATTATGCCGGACCGCACGGCCAGATCGCCGGCGGTTCCATGGACCGGCGTTTCTTCCATAAACTGGGCGCCAGCCTTGTCGATCGCGGCCCGCTTTGCGGCGGCGTGCGCGGAGCGGCTTACACCAGTGTCTTTGGGGCAGCGCCAGGAATGCCACCGGAGCAGGCGCGTCATGCGGACCTCATCGTCGTGGTCGGCAACAATGTGACGGTGTCCAATCTGCACTTTGCGCGCGCGATCAAGGCAGCCCGCCAGGAGAACGGCGCCCTGTCGATCGTCATTGATCCAAAGCGGACGAAAATCGCGGCACAGGCCGATCTTTTCCTCCAGATCAAGCCCGGGACCGACGTGGTCCTGTTCCTCGCGCTGACTGCCGAGCTTGAGCGGCGCGGCGCCTTCGATCAAGCCTTCATCGATCAATGGGTCGAGGGCGTTGACGCCTACATGGAGGAGGCGCGAAAGATCAGTCTGGCCGAGGCCTGCGATGTTTGCGGTCTCTCGATGGCCGAGGTCGAGCGTTTCATCGAGCTCTATACCGCAGCTGGTAGGGTTGCACTATCGGTCGGCAATGGACCGGAGCGAGGACACAGCGGTGGTTCGTCGATCCGGTCCGCCATGGCACTGCAAGCCCTGACCGGCCAGTTCGGCCGCCTGGGGGCGGGCGTTTTCGCTAAGCCGGGATTCGCGTTTCCCGCGACACCGGCGAAGCTGCAGCGGCCCGATCTTGTGCCGGAGGGGACGCGGACGCTCAACATCGTGGATATTCCGCGGCATCTCCTGACGGACGATATCGACCCGCCGATACGCGCCGTGTTCCTCTATAATCACAATGCGGTTTGCACCCATCCCGATCAGAACCGCCTGCGGACGGCGCTCAGCCGCGAGGAGATTTTCATTGTCGGCTGTGATGTCGAGATGAATGACAGCATGGCCTTCGCCGATGTGATCCTGCCTGCGGCCACACACTTTGAATACGACGATATCTATTCGGCCTATGGACAGGCCTACCTGCAGCGGGCCGAAGCTGTGATTCCGCCGGTCGGTCAGGCCCTGCCGAACAGTGAGATCTTCCGGCGCCTGGCTGCACGCTTCGGCTTTGACGACCCGATGTTCAAGGCAAGTGACGCGGAGTTGATGGACGACGCCTTCGATCCCGCGGATCCGCGGCTGGCGGGGCAACGGCCCAGCCAACTGCCACTCGATGGCGCCCTTGCCATGACCAGCAACGGCGGCGACGAGCTCATCATGTGCGAGAGCGTTGTGCCCGCGACGGCAAGCGGTAAGATCGAGCTCTTCTCTCAAGATCTTGAGACGCAGTTTGGCTACGGCGTGCCCAGATACGAGGCTGTACCGGCGACCTATCCTCTGGCCCTGATCTCGCCGTCTTCCTCCAAGCGCACAAATGCCACCTTCGGCGGTCAAGCCGAATCCCGGGGACCCGAGCGCCTGGAAATCCATGAGCTTGACGCCGCGGCACGCGGGATCGAACAGGGCGACAGAGTGACGATCTGGAACGATCTTGGCAAAGTCACGCTCATCGCCGAGATCAGTGATGACGTCCAGCCCGGCGTGCTCTATTCGGCGAAGGGAACCTGGCTGAGCACGAGCGAAACCGGCCAAACGGTCAACGCCCTGATTTCGGCGGACCTCAAAACCGATATCATGGACGGCGCCTGCTACAACGATACCTACGTCGAGGTGGCTGCATGCAGTGCTTGACCTCTTGCCGGCTCAAAAGGACGTCCGGGCGTAAAGACATACGCTAGGTTGAGGACTCCTATTCCTTGATGGTCTTGATCGTGTTTTGCCTGGTTTTAGGCAGGAGAGGTCTCGAAAGCGGGCCCGTAGGCCCGGTGAGAGGGCTCGACGCCCCTAGAACCAGGCAAAACACGACCCCAAAGGGGCGGCAAGATTATGAGTTCTGGGAACCACGTTCTGGGCAGCGTCGTGTCGTCAGTCCAATTCTGGCTAAGCACGATGCTACAGCATCGCTCCATTCCTAACTCCTTGCCAGAAAATATAATTTTGTCGTCAAGACCGTCAAAGAATAGGAGTTCCCAACCTAGTTCTCCACAGCAAGGCTCACCGCGTTGGTCAAGGCGCTGTGAATCTTCGCGCGGATGTTCTCTTTTTGCATGGCGCTGCGCGAGAGCAGTCCGATGGTGCGGTATGTCGGCGGCGCGCCGAATTCCAGAGTGCGCAGTCTAGGTGAGAAGGGAATCCGCATGCCGGTGTCGGGAATGATCGAAGCACCGAAGCCGGCGGCAACCATCATGCAGATCGACTCAATGGATTCGATCTCGGCCCGTGTGTCCATCGATATGCCCATTTCCTCCAGGCGATTCTCGATGAGCGGTGCCGCCCAGGCGCCCCGGTTAAAGCGGATGTAGGGGTGTGTGCCGAAGACGTCGCGAACGTCTTTTTCTGTAGAATCGGGCGGTGCGACGACAACGATTTTCTGACGTGTCACCGGTTGCCAGTCCAGATCGACCTGCAGGTTTGCGGGTTCGCTGATCAGGGCGGCGTCGATCTCGCTTTTGCGGACCTGCTCGGCCAGAGCGCCCGACAAACCCGAGATCACGTTCAGGGTCAGGCGTGGTTCGCGCTCGGTGAGAAGCATAACCGCGCGCGGGAGAATATTCGTCAGAGTTGTAGGTACAGCCCCCAGGCGGAAAACGCCGGAGTAGGGTTGGGTTTCCGCCAAGGCATCCTGAATACCATCGTAATGGCGCAGAATTTCACGCGCTTTCGCTAAAACGATCTGTCCGGACGCAGTCAGGTGCAGGGGACGGTGGCTGCGGTCAAAGAGCGCTGTCCCGAGTGTTTTTTCCAGAGCATTGACTTGCATGCTTACCGCAGATTGTGTGAGATGAAGAGCATCCGCCGCAGCGCTGAAGGAGCCGTGCTGACTGGCGGCAACCAAGGCTTTGAACTGTTTGATGGACACTTTTGATTCTCACTACAACACCAAAAAACCTGATGATAATGGAACAAAAATCCGCTTTGTAGAAGAAAAATTGCTGCTATCCTGAGGGCGTTTTTGGGCGAACTAAATCGATGAGTTGTATTTTGAATTAACAAAAAAGAAACGAAATCAGGTTGAGCCTTACCTGAGAAACAAATGGGGAGATAAACGTGATCAATAAAACAACGGCCTGTGGCCTTGCCATTGGTGCATTACTTTTTTCCGCTGCGTCTCATGGTCTTTCGGCCTCGGAATTATCTGAAAAACCGGCTGGGTTTGGGCTTCGGCCTTTGACCATGATCGTGCCCTTTGGTGCCGGCGGAGGCTCCGATCAACTGGCCCGTTCCATGGCGAAAGCCATGGAGGAAGTGGCCGGTCTGAATTTTCAGGTGGTGAATAAGCCCGGCGGCGGTGGAACGGCGGCGATTCCTGATTTTATGCTCTCGCCCGCCGATGGCTACACGGTGATGGAGCACATCGACAACGCCATTTCCGCCTACGCGAAAGGCGATATCCGTGAAAACCCGGCTGAAGACTGGACGCCGCTCTGCATGACGCAGATTACCTTCAGTCAGATCTATATCCGCGGTGACGAGGATCGTTTCACCGACTGGAAGTCTTTCATGGAGTTTGTAAAAGCCAACCCCGGTCAAGCCTCGATGGCCAACCTGGGCAAGGTCGGTTCGATGGAACTGGTCGTCATGTCGCAATTGCAGAATGCCTTGGGTGTGAAGGTCAAACAGATCGCTTTCGATAAACCGGCTGAGCGCTATGGCGCCTTGATCGGTGGGCATGTTGACGTATTGTTCGAGCAGCCCGGCGACGTACGCAGTTTCCTGGACTCCGGCCAGATGAAGCCGATTCTGACCTTTCTGGATGAACGTCCCGAGGTCTTCGCCGATACGCCAACTCATAAAGAAGTCGGAGCGGACTTCGAAGCCTTGACCCGCTTCCGCGGATTCTACGTGAAGCGCGACGTGCCGAAGGACCGCACGGAGTTCCTGGCCGCGGCCTGTAAAGCGGGCTTCGAGACGGAAGGGTTCCAGGCTTTCAACGAAAAGAAGTTCATGAACCTGATCAACAGCTATCGCGATACTGAAGGATCCGTAAAGCTGATCAATGACGCCGTGCAGACCTATCGTGCCGTCTACAAGGAACTGGGGATCGGAAAGTAACTCTCGCCGCTGCCGCTTAGTTGCGGCGAAGACAAGAACCAAGTCGCCTTTCGCCGGGAAATGTCATGCCGGGAAGTTAGCTTAAGGCTTCTCCTGGCGGAGGGAGACTTGTGTGGCCTCTACTACCTCATGGCTGACTCATGTTCACGTTCTCTGAACAGCCAGTCTTTCCCCGACAAGCGATACAGAGATGAGGGAAGTTGTGTCCTCTTCCGATCACAGACCTGATGGTCAGACCCTGACCGTTTCGATCAGCCCGCTTTTTTCAACCCCTGTGCTGGAGTGGTTGTTTTGGCTGGTGCTTGCCGGGATGGTATACGCGCTGACCGATAACTTTGATGAGCCGATTGCCGAATACCAGTTTGGGGCGTCGGGTTGGCCGCGTGTTCTCTGTGCAGCCCTGGCATTTGGTGCGACCGCACAATTGCTCTACAAACTCACCCGCCGACGCGCTGAGCGAGAAAAACCGGCTGATCCGTCTTCCGGTCAGGAGAGCAAACCGGCGCATTCAGGTTTAACGCTGGGTGCAAAGCTCCAACGCGCCGGGGTTTTTCTGGTGCCCTTCCTCTATCTCTACGTGATGCCGGAAATCGGCTTCTATGTCGCGACGCCCTTCTTCATTCTCGCCATCCTGCTGCTGTTGGAGGTGCGCAGCATTAAAGCGCTGATCAGCGTGACTGCCGTCGTCCACGGGCTCGTGCTGCTGATCTTCACGCGCTTTTTCTATGTCGCTCTGCCAGTTGGACGTGTCGAGGGTTTTTACGACCTCAACAACTGGATAATCGCGTTTGTCCGGACCGGAATGTGAGTGGGTGTCATGATTGAGTTTTTGAATGGCACCCTCACACTCTTCGGCGACCCGACAGCGGTCATGATTTTTGGTTTCGGCTTGATCGGCGGCATGCTGTTCGGCGCGATACCGGGCGTGAATATGCTCACCCTTGGCGCGGTTCTGCTGCCCTTTACCATCAACATGGACCCTAATCATGCTGTGATGCTGTTCTCCGTCATCTATTGCGCGGGTGTTTTCGGCGGCGCCATCACGGCGATTCTTTTCAACATTCCCGGTGCGCCCGAGAATGCGCCCACCTGCTTCGACGGCTACCCCATGACTGTTCAGGGCAAGTCGGGCAAAGCCATCGGCGCGGCTGTCTCCTGCTCCGCAATCGGCGGTGTCGCGTCGGCCATTATCATGATGGCGGCGACACCCTTGATCGCAGGCTGGGCAGTGCGCGCCTTCGGGCCGCAGGAGATTTTTGCCCTGATCTTTTTCGGTCTGGCGGTGTCCGCTTCGGTCGGGGCGGAAACCCTCTGGAAGGGCTGGCTCTCGGTGTTTGCGGGTTTGCTGATCGCGACTATTGGCACCGATCCTGTGGGCGGCGTGCCGCGCTTTAACGGCGGCTCTGTCATGGGCTTTGAATTTTCCTCCTACTACCTCTCGGCCGGCATTCACTTCATTCCTATGATCCTGGGCTTCTTCGCCGTATCGGAAGTCTTCGTCCAGGCCATGAGCATTGCCGAGGGAAAACGCAAGCGTCCGAAGGCAAGCCTGGAATTCCCGTCCCTCGTCGAATTCTGGTCGGTCCGCTTTACCATGCTGCGCTCCATGTTCCTGGGTTTCTTCGCCGGGATCCTTCCCGGCATCGGCGCGACACTGGCGGCCTTTCTCGGATACAGCCAGGCGGTCCGCTGGTCGAAAACGCCGGAGCGTTTCGGCAAGGGCGAACTGGCGGGCGTGGTCGCCTCCGAGACCGCGAACAATTCGGCGACCGGCGCAGCCATGATCCCGCTGCTGGCGCTCGGTCTTCCCGGCGGTGCGCTGACCGCGATGATCATGGGTATATTCCAGATTCACGGCATGGAGCCCGGGCCGCTTATTTTCATCAACTCCTCCGATCTGGTCTGGGTGACCTTTGCGGCCATGTTCTGGGCCAATCTCTTCATCGTTTTTCTCGGCTGGCTGCAGACCAAGACGGTCGTGCACATTCTGAACGTGCCGTTCCGTTGGCTGGCACCGGGCATCCTGCTGCTCGCCACCATCGGTGCGTTTGCGCTGCGTAATCTGACGATCGATGTCTGGGTGATGTTCCTGGCCGGCGCGATCGGGTTCTTCCTGCGCCGCACCGGATATTCGGCGGCCGGGATCGTACTCGGACTGATCCTCGGCAAGCTCGGGGAATCCGCCTTCGCCAAGTCCATGCAGCTGATGGATTACGACGTCTTCGGTTTCTTCTCACGCCCGATCGCGGCGGTTCTCCTGATCGCCGCTGTGCTCACGGTCGCCAGCAGCATCTGGAACGAGATTCGCGGACGTGAACTGCAAAAGGCGCTCATCGACTGAGCCTTATGAAAGAAATGCGCAGGCAACAGAGACCAATGCCCTGCGAGACACTATTGCAAGACAAGGAAGGAACAATCATGTCTGCCAAGGTAACAGCGCTTGAACCCGCAGCCGGATCTGCGGAGCTGGCGGTCGCGGACCTGATGCGGCGGGCCCACGCCGCCATGGACGCTTACGAGAACCATGATCAGGGCCGCGTTGACGAGGCCGTGACGGCTCTTGCATGGTCGATCTATAAGCCGGAAAACGCAAAACTGCTGGCGGAACTCGCGGTCGAGGACACCGGCCTTGGCAACGTTGACTCCAAGATCATCAAAAACACCCGGAAAACCTTCGGCGCGCTGCGCGACCTGCTGCGGGCAAAAACGGTCGGTGTCATCGAGGAAGACCCGGCGAAGGGCATGGTGAAGTACGGCAAGCCGGTCGGCGTGGTGGGCGCTGTCTGCCCTTCGACCAATCCCGCAGCGACGCCGGTGAACAAAGCCATGATGGCACTCAAGGGCGGCAACGCAGTCGTCATTGCACCGTCGCCCGCGGGTTACGGCACGACTGCGAGAACCGTCGAACTGATGCGCGCCGAATTGAAGAAGTGCAATCATCCGGAGGATCTGGTTCAGATCCTGCCCGCACCTGTGACCAAGGAGATGACCCAGGCCCTGATCAACAGCTGCGACCTTGCGGTGGTGACCGGGTCTCAGAACAACGTCAAGCGGGCCATGACCTCCGGCACGGTGGCCATCGGTGTCGGCGCGGGCAATGTGCCGGTAATCATCGACGACACTGCCGATCTGGATGACGCGGCGGAAAAAATCACCGCCTCGAAGATTTTCGACAATGCTACCTCTTGCTCGTCGGAGAACTCGGTGGTCATTCTCGATGCCGTGTACGACCAGGCACTGGACGCCTTGAAACGCGCCGGCGGTCATCTCTGCGATGCCGGCGAGAAATCCAAGGTCCTGGACGGCCTCTGGCAGAATGGCCATCTGAACCGGCATGTGATTGCCAAGGACATGAACGTCTTTGCGGAGGTGATTGGTCTGTCCGCCGCGGCAGCGACGGCCAAGTTCGCCATGGTGGAAGATGACCGGCCAGGCCCTGACCGGCCGCTCTCCGACGAAAAGCTTGCGTTGGTCCTGACGGTTTATCGCGCGCGCGATTTTGCCGATGCCAAACGGATCACGAACGCCATTCTCGAGGTAAAGGGCAAGGGACACTCCGTCGGGATTCATACAGCGAATCCCACGCATGCCCGCGAACTTGCCGAAGAAACAGACGTGGTTCGGGTGCTGGTCAATCAGGCCCATACCTTCGGCAATGGCGGCAGCTTCAACAACACGCTGCCGTTCACGCTCTCCATGGGCGGCGGAACCTGGGCGGGCAACAGCATCAGCGAGAACCTGAACTACCGCCATTTTATCAACATCACCCATCTGGTCACGACGATCGCCGAAGACAAACCCTCCGAAGAAGCTCTGTTCGGCGGCTACTGGTCGAAGTACGGCAAGTGATCTCTTGTTGGAGGGACGGGTTTCATGAATTTTGAAGAATACCGGGCAAAGCCGCTGCTCGCAAAGAGCGGCATTGCGGTTCCGGAAAGTGCGCTGGTCCGGGATGCCGACGCGGCGCGGGCAGCGGCCGAGAAAATCGGAAGATGCGTGGTCAAGGCCCAGGTGCCGACCGGCAAACGCGGCAAGGCGGGTGGCATCAAGCTGGCCGCGACGCCCGAGGAAGCGAAATTCCATGCCCAGGCGATCCTGGGTATGGAGATTGACGGCTACCGGGTCGAGAAGCTCTTGGTCGAGGCCCAGGTTCCAATTTCCCGGGAACTCTATGCGGCGGTTCTGAACGACGCAGGTTCCAGGAATCCGATGATCCTCTTTTCTATGATGGGCGGCATGGATGTGGAGGAGGTCGCAGAAACCGACCCGGAGGCCATGCGGAAGATCCCCGTCGATATCAGGAGAGGATTCGATCTCGCAATGGCACGGCATGCGCTTGAGGGCTGTGGCCTTGCGGAGATGGAAGGCGCGGTCGCGGAGGTGCTCGTCCAGCTGTATCAGGCTTATCGCGGCTACGATGCGGAACTGCTGGAAATCAACCCGCTGGTACTGACGAACGACAAGCGGGTGATCGCCCTGGACTGCAAGTTGACGATCGACGATTCCGCCGCTCCGCGCCAGGCCGAGCTTGCGGAGCAGGCGGCGCCGGAGCTTATGACGGCGCTGGAGGCCAAAGCCCAGCAGGCCGGCCTGAAATACATCGCGCTTGGTGGTTCCGTCGGGGTACTCGCGAACGGCGCCGGCCTGACCATGACATCCATGGATGCCATCACGCATTACGGCGGTCAGCCGGCGAACTTTCTCGAGATCGGTGGCGAGGCTTACACCAAGGCGAAGATCGCCCTCTCGATCTTGCTGGAAAACCAGGAAATCAGGAGCCTTCTGGTCAATTTCTGCGGCGCCTTCGCGCGCACGGATGTGATGACGGAGGGGTTGGTGTCGGCCTGGAAGGAACTGGCACCCGACATCCCGATCTTTTTCACCATTCACGGGACCGGTGAGGAAGAAGCCGTAAAAATCGTGCGCGCGGAGCTGGGACTGGAGCCCTTCGATCTTATGGATGACGCGGTCAAAGCCGCGGTCGCGGCAGCAGCGGAGGCGGCGTGATGATCGTCAGGAGAGAACACAAAGTCCTGGTCCAGGGGATTACCGGCAAGCAGGGCACCTTCTGGACCAAAGCCATGCAGGATTATGGCACTTCGGTTGTTGCCGGTGTGAATCCCCGGAAGGCGGGGACCGAGCATCTCGGTGTTCCCGTTTACGCCTGTGCTGTGGATGCCGCGCGGGATAGCCGGATCGATGTCTCGGTGATGTTCATCCCGCCGATGGCCGCGAAGGCCGCCGCGATCGACGCCTGTGAGGCCGGAGTGAAGCTGCTGGTCTGCCTGACCGAGCATATTCCGGCCCACGATGTCATGGAGATGCATGCAGCTGCGGCGGCCAACGGCGTGCGGATCGTCGGCCCCAATACCGCGGGGTTGGTGACGCCGGGCGAGTGTTTCGTCGGTATCATGCCGGCCTTCAATGCAAATGTGTTCCGGCCCGGGGAGATCGGCGTCATCTCCCGCTCGGGAAGCCTCGGTACCCTGGTCAGTTTAAACCTTACCCAGAGCGGTTTCGGTCAATCGGCGTTTTACGGCGTCGGCGGCGATCCCATGATCGGCACGACCTCCCGGGATGCCCTCGAGATTCTCGACGCCGATGCTGGCACAAAGGCGGTGGTTCTTTGCGGCGAGATCGGCGGATCGGCCGAGGAGAGTGCAGCGGAGTATGCGGCCGGGATGTCCAAGCCCGTCGTCGCCTTTATCGCCGGGCGGGCGTCACCACCGGGCAAGAAAATGGGGCACGCCGGGGCCATTGTCTCCGGCAGTTCCGGCGGATATGACGCAAAGCGCGCCGCGCTCGAAGCAGCCGGAGTTGCGGTTGCCGACGTCCCCAGCCAGATCCCGGTTTTGCTGAAAGAGAGTCTGGACTCAAAAGCTGCCTGATCAGAGGGATAAAAGCCTGTTCGATCATACCTGAACTGGGGTAAAACCTCCCTGTTAGAGGCAGCTTTGCGAGTGGTGATGATGCATGTCTGAGAACAAGAGAGCACCAATACCGGGATCGCGGCCGCGACCCGGAAAATGGGATCAAAACAGCGCGCGCCAGCAGTTGGTTGATTGTGTGGTTGAAAAATGCTCCTAAAGAGAGCTTTTTTCATGAAATTGCGCATTTTTGGTAATTTTTGTCTCATTTATGGTGGTTTTTGTCGGCAAACTGCCCTATTCGTTTATCCAAGCCGTTCCGCTTAATGGGGGAAACTCCGGATACCTTCAGGTGTTGCCGGTGCCTTTTCTCACCATCAGGATGCCTTGAAGTCTGTTTCGCCCAGGGCATGAGAAGAATGGGCACTAATGGCAGGTGGAAACCCTTGCCTTACTGAGGGAGAGGAATTCGCATGAGCCTGTTTGAACGTGCCCCGCTTGACCCGTCTCCAAAGGTCTCGGATGAGGTCCGCAAGACGACCTGTTACATGTGCGCCTGCCGCTGCGGCATCAATGTGCATCTGCGGGACAACAAGGTCCGCTACATCGAGGGCAACCGGGATCACCCGGTCAACCGCGGCGTTCTTTGCGCCAAGGGTTCCGCCGGGATCATGCAGCATTACTCGCCGGCGCGCCTGAAGAAACCTCTGAAACGGGTTGGTCCGCGCGGCAAGGGCGAATTCAAAGAGATCGAGTGGGAAGAAGCGCTGGAAACGGCCACGTCCTGGCTCGGGGATATTCGCGAAAACGATCCGAAACGCCTGGCATTTTTCACCGGCCGGGACCAAAGCCAGTCGCTGACCGGTTTCTGGGCCCAGGCCTATGGGACGCCGAACTATGCGGCCCACGGCGGTTTTTGCTCCGTCAACATGGCGGCGGCCGGAATCTACACCATGGGCGGCGCCTTCTGGGAGTTTGGCCAGCCGGACTGGGAGCGCTCGAAGATGTTTATGATTTTCGGGGTTGCCGAAGATCATGACTCCAACCCGATCAAACTGGGCCTGAGCCGCCTCAAGGAGCGTGGCGCCAAGATCGTCGGTGTAAACCCGGTGCGCACGGGCTACAACGCGATCGCAGATGAATGGGTAGCCATTACGCCGGGCACCGACGGCCTTTTCATTCTTTCGCTCATTCACGAACTTCTGCGCGCCGGCAAGGTCGATCTCGACTACCTGGTCCGCTACACCAATGCCCCCTGGCTGGTGATCAAGGACCCCGGGACCAAGGATCATGGCCTCTTCGCCCGGGGCGACGACGGTGAGGTTCTGATCTGGGACCGGGCCAAGAAAGCCTGCGTCTCCAACAAGACCCCGGGTGCGAAGCCGGCCTTCAAAGGCGAGGTAACCCTGCCCGATGGCCGCACCGCGGTTCCCGCTTTCGAACTTCTGGCCGCGAAGTATTTGGATGCAGCCTATGCACCTGAAGCCGTCAGCGCGCAGACCGGTGTTTCCGCGGCGCAGATCAAGCGTTTGGCCGCTGAGTTGGCGCACACGGCTTTCGAGGAAGAGATCGTCATCGATCAGCCCTGGACCGATATGAAGGGCGAACGCCACGAAAAGATGATCGGCCGTCCCGTCTCTTTTCACGCCATGCGTGGAATTTCGGCCCACTCGAACGGTTTCCAGACCTGCCGGGCCCTGCATCTTCTGCAGATTCTGCTGGGTTCGATCGAGTGTCCCGGCGGCTTCCGTTTCAAGCCGCCTTATCCGAAGCCCATGGAGGCCCATCCGAAGCCTCACGCGGAATACGCCGCGAACAGCCCGTTGCCCGGGCCGCACCTGGGCTACCCGCGCGGGCCCGAGGATCTGGCGCTGAACGGTGACGGATCGGCAAAGCGCATCGACAAGGCTTTCTCCTGGGATGCGCCCATGTCCGTCCACGGCATGATGCACATGGTGATCTCGAACGCCTACGCCGGCGATCCCTATCCGGTTGACGTGCTCTTCATGTACATGGCCAACATGTCCTGGAATTCCTCGATGAATTCGCGCGGTGTCATGGAGATGCTGGAAGCGAAAGATGAGGACGGCGAGTACGTAATTCCCAAGATCATCTACTCGGACGCCTATTCCTCCGAGATGGTGGCCTACGCAGATCTGGTTCTGCCGGATACGACCTATCTGGAGCGGCACGACTGTATCTCGCTGCTCGACCGGCCGATCTGCGAGCCGGATGCTGCCGCGGATTCAATTCGTTGGCCTGTCGTGGAGCCGGACCGCGATGTGCGCGGCTTCCAGTCAGTGATGATCGATCTCGGCGCGCGCCTTGGTTTGCCGGGTTTCGTCAAGGAAGACGGCTCGGCCAAGTACAGTGATTACGCCGATTATATGGTCAATCACGAGCGCAAACCCGGCATTGGCCCTCTGTCGGGCTGGCGCGGCGAAAACGCCGACCAGAAAGGCCGCGGCGCGCCGAACCCGGATCAGCTCGAACGCTACATCGAAAACGGTGGCTTCTGGATCGAACACATCCCGGAAGAGGCGCAGTTCTTCAAGCACGCCAACGCGGCCTATCAGGACTTTGCCGTGGGCATGGGTTTCTACGATGCTCCGCAGCCCGTCACCTTTCAGCTCTACCTGGAACCGCTGCGGAAGTTCCAACTGACCGCGGAGGGACTGGCCGAGCAGGCGCCGCCGGAACACCTCAAAGGGCGCATTCGCGATTGCTTCGATCCTTTGCCGATCTGGTACGCGCCCTTCGAAGGGACGCAGATCGACGAGAAGGAGTTCCCCCTTCACGCCATCACGCAGCGTCCCGCGGCTATGTATCACTCCTGGGGGTCGCAGAACGCATGGCTGCGGCAGATTCACGGCACCAATCCGATGTATGTGCCCGGTGATGTTTGCGACGCTCAAGGTCTCGAAGACGGCGATTGGGCCTGGGTGATTTCCCAGCATGGTCGCATCAAGGTTCCCGTGATGCGCATGGAGGCGGTGAACTCCAAAACGCTGTGGACCTGGAACGCGATCGGTAAGCGCGGTGGCGCCTGGGGCCTGTCCGAGGATGCGCCGGAAGCCAAGAAGGGCTTTCTGCTGAACCACCTGATTCACGAACTACTCCCGGGCAACGGTGATGGGTTGCGCTGGTCGAATTCCGATCCCATCACGGGCCAGGCGGCCTGGTACGACCTGCGGGTGCGCGTGGAAAAGGCCGAGGCCGGCGACGAATTGAGCGAGCCGCGTTTCGATGCTCAGAAAGGACCTGCGAAGGCCGGACCTTCCGAACTGCGCTATGGGAAGGAGTGGACGAAATGACGTCTTTGCCAACACATACCGATAAGTCGCTCGGCCTTGTTATCGATCTGGATATCTGCGTCGGTTGCCATGCCTGCGTGGTGAACTGCAAGGAATGGAACACCGGCGGCTACGGTGCGCCGCTTTCCGACCAGAATCCCTATGGTGCCGACCCGGTCGGATCATGGCTGAACCGGATCCATACCTTCGAGGTCGAGGCAAGTGACGGTTCCGGCTGTTCCAGTTCGGAGGCACAAATCCTCTCGAACGGCAAAGATGCGCGGGTTGTCCACTTTCCAAAATCCTGCCTTCACTGCGACGATGCCCCCTGCGTGACGGTTTGCCCGACCGGTGCCAGCTACAAGCGCAGCGAGGACGGTATCGTTCTGGTGAACGAGGACTGGTGTATCGGCTGCGGTCTCTGCGCCTGGTCCTGTCCTTATGGTGCGCGCGAGATGGATGCCGCGGAAGGGGTCATGAAAAAGTGCACCCTTTGTGTCGACCGGATCTACAACGAGAATATTCCGGAAGAAGACCGGGAGCCGGCCTGCGTTCGAACCTGCCCGGCCAATGCCCGCCACTTTGGCGATCTCAGCGACTCCAATTCCGATGTTTCGGTGATGGTGGCCGAGCGCGGCGGTATGGACCTGATGCCGGAGCAGGGCACCAAGCCCGTCAATAAATACCTTCCGCCACGGCCCAAGAGCAGACCCGTCCAGAGCGCGCCGAGCGATTTGGTTGCGCTGGCCGAGCCCGAAGCCAAGGGCTTCCTGGGCTGGCTCGATTCCGCTCTAGAGAAGATGGGATAAGAAAATGCATCCTGCTTCCTCCATTATCGTATTTACGACCCTGTCCGGAATGGGCTTCGGTCTGATTGCCATGCTGGGCCTTGGCGCCGCGCCGAGCGATGGTACGGCGGGTCTTGTCGCCTGCGCGCTTGCGTTCGTCCTGACCGGCATCGGTCTAGCGTCATCGACGTTCCATCTGGGGCATCCCGAGCGCGCCTGGCGGGCGCTGACGCAATGGCGGTCTTCCTGGTTGTCGCGAGAGGGCGTGCTGGCCATTGTCACCCTCGGCCTTTTCGCGATCTATGCCGCGCTATGGGTCTTGGCCGCGGATCGCGTGGCCATTGTTGGAATTTTGCTGACGCTTCTTTCGCTGGTGACGGTTTACGCCACGGCAATGATCTATGGCTCGCTGAAAACCGTGCCGCGTTGGCGCACCGGTCTGACGCCGCTTTGCTATCTCCTCTTTGCGGGCGCCGGCGGGGCCTTGCTGGCTGCGACGGTTTCGTCCCTGATGGGGAGCGGTGCGCAAAGCTCTCTCTATGCCGCGCTAATCCTGATGGTGATTGCCTGGGCGGCAAAGTTCATCTGGTGGAACCGGGCCGACCGCACGACGCTCGCTTCCATCGGCTCTTCGCCCGAGACCGCGACCGGTCTCGGCAATATCGGGAAGGTACGGTTGCTCGAAGCGCCGCATTCCTCGCCGAACTACCTGATGAAAGAGATGGTTTACCGGGTCGGGCGCAAACACGTGCAGAAGCTGAGGCTTCTGGCGGTTGTCCTGGGCGGGGCTGTTCCCGTGCTTGCACTTCTGGTCGCGGCCGTCTCAGGCGGTGGCGCAGGGTTGCTGGTGATCGCTGTTCTGTCGCATCTGATCGGCATGATGGCGGAGCGTTGGTTGTTCTTCGCGGAAGCGGAACATGCGGTGTCGCTTTACTACGGCCATAGATAATCGAGGGAAGCGCGCAGTTTCCGCTGCGCGCTGAAGCCTGGGTGAGCAGGCTCTGGAACCCCCGGTACGGCCGGCCGGGTGTGGTTGCCGGAAAGGGATCGGCGCGTGAGTTTCAGTGGTACGTTTCTGGGCAAGCTTCTGCCTTGCCTGACCTGGCTTCCCACGGTCGACAGGACGACTCTGCGCGCGGATCTTTTCGCCGGCTTCACCAACGCGACGATTGTCCTGCCGCAGGCCATCGCTTTCGCCACCATTGCCGGTTTGCCGCCGGAGTTCGGCATCTATACGGCGATGATCACACCGATCGTCGCTGCGATCTTCGGCTCGTCAATGGTCATGATCTCCGGGCCGACGACCGCCATCTCGGCGGTGGTCTTCAATGCGCTTTATCTAAAGCACGACCCCGGCTCGCCGGAGTTTATTGAATCGGCACTGATCCTGACGCTTCTGGTTGGCGCTTTTCAGCTAGCGCTTGGCCTGGCCAAACTCGGCCGTCTGGTGACCTTCGTGTCTCACTCCGTACTGGTCGGCTTCACGGCGGCAGCGGCTATTCTGATCGGCATCAGCCAGATGGGCGACGTCCTGGGCGTCGTGGTCACACGCGGCGGAACCGTCGTCGAGCGCGCTTACAATCTCTTCCTATCGGTCGATGTGGTCAATTGGCGCTCGATTGTGATCGCAGGCTTCACCCTGGCGCTGGTCGTGGTGTTCCGGCATATCTCCGAACGCCTGCCCGGCTTCATGCTTGCTATGGTGGGTGGAGGCCTTCTTGCGTGGTTACTCGATGCGCGGGATCACGGCGTGGCCATGGTGGGGGAACTGCCCTCGATCACGCCCAGCTTCTATATGCCTGATATCACTCTGGAGAGCGCCGGAGCGCTCTCGGAAAGTGCTTTCGCTATTGCCCTGATCGCGTTGCTGGAGGCGGTTTCGATCGGCCGCGCCTTCGCGACCCGGACGCATACGCGCTTTGATGCCAATCAGGAGATCATCGGGCAGGGCATGTCCAATTTCGTCGGCGGCATGTTTCAGGCTTATCCTGGTTCGGGCTCTTTTACCCGCAGCGGCGTGAATTACGAGGCTGGCGCCAAGACCCCACTGTCAGCGATCATCTCTTCGATCCTTCTGGGCGGGATGCTGTTTTTCATCGCGCCCCTGATCAGCCTGACGCCCTTGCCCGCGATGGCGGGGATCATCCTCTACGTGGCCTGGAAGCTGATTGACCGCAAGGAAATCCGGCACATCCTTCGCTCCAGCCGCTCGGACAGCGCAGTTGTTATTGCGACTCTCCTGGCCGGCCTTTTTGTGCGGCTCGAATTCGCCATCTACGTCGGTGTCATCCTGTCGCTACTGATCTTTTTGTCTAAATCGGCGCGGCCGAAACTTGCGATCAGTTCGCCGGATCCCAGCAGCACCCGCCGCAGTTTCCGCAACGTGATCGCCCACAGTCTCGTCGAATGTCCGGAGATTGTCTTCGCGCGCATCGACGGTGCCGTCTATTTCGGATCGGTGGAGACCATCGAAGCCGAGTTCCGCAAGCTCGAGCGGGATCATCCCGGCCAGCAGCATCTGGTCCTAGTGCTCAAGGGCGTTGGCGAGATCGACCTGGCCGCCGCCGATATGATTGTCGAAGAGCATCTGCGCCGCCGGGCGCGCGGCGGCGCGCTCTACATCGTCGCCCGCTATCCGCCGATGTTGAAACGCCTGCGCAAGCTGCGGGTCATGGAGACGATTGGCGCCGAGAACGTCTTCGAGAGCAAGGGAACCGCTATCGAGCAACTGGTGTCGCGGCTTGACGACGACACTTGCCGCAATTGCTCCGCCCGGGTCTTCCTCGAATGTGCCGGCCGTCCGGGCGCGCCGGAACTCGAGCCTTCGGTTGCGCAGGAAGCAGAGGCCAAGGTCATGGAAGCCCTTGCTGCTGCGCGTGAGACGGAGTCCGATCCTGCGGCAGCATCTGAAGAAGGAACGGCGCAGGTTGATGGGGATGCGGCAACTCCTGCGAGAAGTGAGTCCGGTGGTGCCGGCGGTGCGAAGCGGCCATCAGCGGCCGCCAGGGATGTATGACCCAGACTTTGCGCTTAGACCCGTGAACAGGGTTTAAGCCACCCGGTCGCCCGGCTCCCGGCCTGAAAAGACAGCATCCAGATTGTCGATCGCGCGGAAGCCCATGGCGTCGCGGGTGTCTTTGGTTGCCGAGCCGATATGGGGCAACATGAAGACGTTGTCCAGTTTGCTCAGTTCCGGATTGCCGCCCGGTTCGTCGCAGAAAACGTCGAGACCGGCGGCAAAGAGACCACCGTTTCTTAAGGCATCGATTAAGGCGTCCTCGTCGACCAGGGGACCGCGGGCCGTATTGACCAGGATTGCATCTTTCGGCAGCATCGCCAGGCGTTCCGCATTCATCAGGCTCTTGGTTTCCGGTGTGGATGGGCAGTGCAAGGACAGCACGTCGCAATGGGGTAAGAGGTCCTCGACAGTTTCATGAAAGATCGCGCCCTGTTCGGTTTCCGGCGGCAGGCGGCGGCGGTTGCTGTAGTGGATCTCCATGCCGAAGCCTCGCGCACGCTTGGCCGTGACCTGTCCTACGCGGCCCATACCGATGATTCCCATGCGCTTGCCGGTGGTTTGAACCCCCACCATGAAGGCCGGACTCCAGAAATCCCAGCGCCCTTCCCGAACCATCCGGTCGCCCTCGCTCGCCCGGCGCGCAGCACTCAACATACAAAGCATGGCAATCTCGGCCGTCGCGTCGGACAAGACATCCGGCGTGTTGGTCACGATCACGCCCTTTTTCTTTGCCGCCGCCAGGTCGACGTGGTCGACACCGACGGAGTGGTTGGCGATCACCTTCAGGCGCTCGGGCAGGGCGGCGATGACATCGGCTGAGAAGTGCTCCGAATGACAGGGAATCACGGCGTCGACGGATTGGCAGTTGGCCATCAGTTCGTCCCGGTCGAAGACCCTGTCATCCAGATTGAAGACCGGATTATAGTCTCTTTCCAGACGGGCATGGACGGCATCGGTCAATCGACGGGTCACCAGAACGGTAGGACGGTCGGGCATTGGCGTTTCTCCTGCAAAGGTCCGGGTCGCGCCTGCGGCCAGACTACGATCCTGTTCGATGACTCAGCGAATATCTGCTGTCGTCGCTGCTTTTTGTTTGTCGTGCGAATCGGCGGTGAGCGATCAGGTTACGGATTGCCCGGCTGCAGACAAGCGCCTGACCCCTGCATTTTCGTATAGCGGGATGCAGGACGCAACAACCAGCGATATTCAACTCTTCAGAGCAGAGTGGGATGCTGTTTAGCGCGAACTGGACATTTTCCGCTCATTTCTGCGGCTTTGCCATTTTATGATTGAAAATGAGAGTCATTCGCATTATTGGTTGAGCGCATGAGACTTGATGCGACAGGACGTGTGGCTTGGCCACGCGTTTCTGGACCAGAAAGAAGCAAAGCGAGGGGCGTCAAGAGGCTCCTGCGTTCCGGTCGAGCAGCTACAGACGCATAACTGCGCAAACTCTGTCGATCCGGGGATTGAGTCAGGAAGACGGATGATTGAAGGCGAGAAGGAACGCGGGCGAAGCCAACTTCGCTTGGACGGCGCTGAAGTGCCGATGCTTCCCCCGCGCGGGGTCAGGATACTTCATAGCCGGGATCTTTTCGCTGACGTCCGGGAGATCGTGATTGAACACGAAGGCGAACACTATCGTTTGCGCGCCACCAAGAAAGGAAAACTGATCCTCACGAAATAAACCACAGCAGGTCGGCGCTGGATCTGTTTTGCCGAGATGGGAGTTCACCCACGGCAAAAGACCGATCCGGTCGTCTAGACAGTGACGAACGAAGAGTCCAAGCCAGCCACCCAAAGGCCAAGCCGCTTTCGCAAGCCAGCCAGGACAACCAAAGCTTATGAGCCAAGGGGAAGCAATATATGGCTGGTTTTATGGGCCCGATACAGAGGGTCAAGGCGTTTACACTCACCACACTCGGGACCTGTTTGCTTACAGCGGCGGTTCAGGCGCAGGACGTTGTCCAGGCACAGGGATCTGACGGAACACACGACAAGATCCTGGATCCGATTTCTGTTACGGCGACCCGCAATCCGATCAAGGCCTTTGAGTATCCCGGCATGGTGACCGTGGTGGGGCGCGAGGAGATCGAGAGCCGTCAGGCTTCAACCCCCGACGATATTCTGAATTTCGTTCCCAACGTGGAATTTACCGGTGGCCCGCGGCGCACAGGCGAGGTTCCAAGTATTCGTGGTTTCGATGGCCCTGATGTCATCGTGCTGATTGACGGTGCGCGGCAGAATTTCGGCTCGGCCCATGACGGGCGCTTCTTTGTCGATCCCAGTCTGCTGAAACAGGTTGAGGTTCTGCGCGGTCCCGCGTCATCGCTTTACGGCAGCGGCGGTACGGGCGGCGTCATCGAATTTCAGACCATCGACGCCAGCGACTTCCTGGCTCCTGATGAGACCTTCGGTGCAAAAGTTTCGGCCGGCTATCAAACCGTAAACCGGGAGAGGCTTGGCACGATGACCGGTTTTGCCACGCCGGTCGAAGGCCTCGATTTCGTCGGCAGCATCACCCGGCGAGAGTCCGGCTCGATTGAACTGGGCGATGGCAGTGAATTGAACAATACCGACGACGACATCGTTTCCGGCCTGTTCAAAGGCAGTTACGAATTCGCCGACCACCACAGTATCGAGGGCTCGTTTTCCACCTTCCGCAACGATGCGCAGGAGCCCAACAACGGCCAGGCGACCACGAGCGACGTCTTCGACAAGGAAGTGCAATCGGACAACTATCGTGTCGCCTACAAATACGATAATCCGAATAACGATCTCATCAACCTGGATGTGATTGCCTATTACACGGATCAGCGTGTCGATGAAGTCGAACTGGATCCGGCGACCTTCGCGGTCACGGGTGAGCTTCTGAAACGCAATGTCGATACCTATGGGTTCCGACTCGATAACCGCTCCCGTCTCTCTCTATCCGAAGACATTGGTGTCACCTTTACCTATGGCGGTGAGTACTATGAGGACGAACAGGACGGCGCGCGCGGCTCCGGTGACCGGGACGGCGTACCGGACGCGGAGGCGAGTTTTTTCGGTGCTTTCTCCCAGGCGGAAATTACGGTTTCAGAGGCTTTCGGGGTGATCCCCGGAGATTTTCTGATCATCCCCGGACTCCGGTTCGACAGTTACGAGGTGTCCAGTTCGATCGCGGACAGCAACGAAGAGACTGCCCTCTCTCCCAGGCTCGGCGTCAGCTATCTGCCGACCGACTGGCTCCTCGTATTTGCCAACTATGCCGAGGCTTTCCGGGCCCCCACCTTCGACGAGCTCTTCACGACGGGGACGCACTTCCAGATTCCTATCGGGCCAGGCGTGGTCAACCGGTTTGTGCCCAACAGTGATCTGAGCCCACAAACCACCCAGACATTCGAGTTCGGCGGTGGCTTGACCTTTAACGAGGTAATGGAGCCGGGCGATTTGCTGCAATTCAAGGCCTCGCACTTCCTCATCTGGGGCGAAGATTTTATCGACCAGGATGTCGATCAGCCGACGCCTTTTGTCGACTGTAACCCCTTTATCCCGGGGAACTGCGACGGCACGACGACGACTTTCAACGTACCGGAAGCAAAGCTCTGGGGATCTGAAATCGAGGCTTCCTACGAAAACGACCGTTTCCTGGTCTCTCTGGGCTTTTCGCGTATCGACGGGGAGAATGAGGAAACCGGGGAAAAAATCGGCACGCTTACTCCGGATCAGGTAACGGTCAACACAGCCGTCAAACTTCCCGAAATCAACTCCCTGGTGGGGTGGCGCGTGCTCGCCGCCGACAAGTTCGACGAAGTCGATACCGAGGCCGAGGAGC
Source organism: Denitrobaculum tricleocarpae (assembly GCF_007004665.1). Lineage (GTDB taxonomy): Bacteria > Pseudomonadota > Alphaproteobacteria > Kiloniellales > Kiloniellaceae > Denitrobaculum > Denitrobaculum tricleocarpae. The sequence goes on from NZ_ML660052.1 coordinate 137,533, forward strand.
GCGACGGCTACGCGGTGCACGACGTGTACTTCTCTTGGCAACCCACTGATGATCTCTTGCAGGGCATTCGTGTCGATCTTGGCGTCGACAACATTTTCGACAAGTCCTATGAGCGGGTGAACACCAACGCAAATGAGCCGGGGCGCAACTTCAAAGGCCTCGTCAGCTACTCCTTGAAATGGTGAGTAAAGACGCCGCTTCGGTGCGGGTGGCGTGGGAAAGGAAGAGAGAATTGACAGATACACTGACGGCAGAAAGTCCATCGCCGGAGACCGAAGTCGCGCTGAAACTGCGCGGTGATTTGCACGATTTACGCTCCGAACAACCTTTGCTGCGTGCGCGCGACGCCGCCGAAAAGCTGGGCGTTTCCGAGGCGGAGCTGGTGGCCTGCCGCTGCGGCGAGGGCGTTAGGCGTTTGGCCGGCCCATTCGGTGCAATCATCAAGAGTTTTCCGAGTCTTGGCGAGGTCATGGTGCTGACCCGCAACGAGCATGCCGTTCACGAGAAGGTCGGAACCTTCGCGAAAATTTCGATCTTCAAGTCCATGGGCCTGGTCCTTGACGAGGCGATCGATCTGCGGCTGTTCCTGGATCACTGGCAGAGCGGCTATGCAGTGACGGAAAACACGCGCAGCGGTGTTCGGCATAGTCTGCAGTTTTTCGGTTCAGACGGCACCGCCGTTCACAAGGTTTATCTGAGAGACGGCAGTAACCGGGAGGCTTATGAGGATCTGGTCGCTCAGAACCTGGACCCGCATCAAGGACCCGGGCAGGCAGTCGCTTCTTTGCCCGCACGCCAGCCGGACCGGCCCGACACAGAAGTCGATTCTACCTTACTGCGCAAGCGCTGGTGCGAACTGCAGGACGTTCATGACTTTCATGCGATGCTGAAGGATGTCGGCGTCGGCCGCACACAGGCCTTCCGGCTGGTGGGCGAAGACTACGCCACCCGGGTCGGACTGGAGACTTTCAAGGCTGCTTTGGAGGCGGCGGCCGAAACCGCCACCCCGATCATGATCTTCGCCGGTAATCCCGGTGTGATTCAGATTCATACCGGACCTGTCGAAAGGCTCAAAGAGCTTGGTCCCTGGTTCAACGTCCTGGACGAAGGTTTCAACCTGCACCTTCGAATGGATGCCATCGACACGGCCTGGATCATCCGGAAGCCGACCCGCGACGGCATCGTGACCTCGCTCGAAATCTATGACGCGGCGGGCGCCCAGATCGCCTGGATGTTCGGGAAGCGCAAGCCCGGTGAACTGGAACGCGAAGACTGGCGCCGCCTGGTCGCATCTCTGGAGACTGGTGGAGGGGCGGCATGACTGTAGCCTTCGCTCTGAGTCACTTTCCTTCCCGGGCAATGCTTTTCGCTGCCATGCTGCTCGCGATATTTGCGGTGGGCAACGCACAGGCGCAGCTTGTCGATGCAACCGGCCAGAGCATTCAGGTCGATGACAACTCCAGTGTGGTGTCGGTCGGTGGATCGGTGACCGAGATCCTCTACGCCCTCGGCCTGGCGGATCGCGTGATCGCCGTCGATGCCACCAGTCTATTTCCCGCCGTGGCAACCGAACTCCCAAATGTCGGCTATATGCGCCAGCTCTCGGCGGAACCAATCCTGGCCATGGCCCCCTCGCTCGTTCTCGCCATTGAAGATTCCGGTCCACCTGCGGTGCTGGATCAGCTGCGCGAAGCCGGTGTTCAGGTTGTCCTGGTCCCGGATGACCCCAGTCCGCAGGGGATTGTGAAAAAGATCGACTTGATTTCCGATGTCATGGGCGTAACGGAAAAGGGGCGTGTACTCTCCGCCCAGGTCGAGAGCAGTCTTGAAGAGCTCAGAAAAGTCGTGGCAGACGCAGGCCCGCGGCCCAGGGTTCTGTTCCTGCTTTCGATCGGTAACGGCGGGGCGCCGCTGGCGGCGGGCCGGGCGACATCGGCCGCTTCGATCATAGAACTTGCCGGCGGCGACAACGCAATCGATGCTTTCGAGGGCTACAAAGCTCTGTCTCCGGAAGCTCTGGTTGAGTCCGGGCCAGACGTTGTTCTGGTGACGGACCGGTCTCTGGGACTGCTTGGTGGTGCCGAAGCTATCCGGGAAGGTCCCGAGGTTTCCCAGACGCCGGCGGGCCGCGACGGCCGGATCGTCTCGATGGACGATCTGCTCCTGCTCGGCTTTGGCCCGCGGACACCGGAAGCTGCGGCACAGCTCGCGCAAAAACTGCATCCCGGACTGGATCTTTCGATGACGAAGGAACAATAGCGGCAAAGCGTTGTGCGTGATGACAGTGATGACCGATGACAAGAGGCAAAGGCACCATGGCTAGTGTTGCAGCCGATGATGTCCTGCCGATCGCCTTGCAGCGGCAGCAGCGCAGGCTTGTGATCCTGCTGCTTCTCGCCGGCTTGCTCGTGGTTGGCTTCGTGGTATCGGTCGGCTGGGGTGCCGTCAGCATTTCGCCGGCCCAAATTGCCGCTATCCTTCTGAAGTCTCTTGGCCTGGGAACTCTGTTCGGGGGCGATATGGCCGCAGAAGGATCCATAGAGGGATCCATCTGGGCCTTCGGACGGCGGGAGGAGACCGTGCTGCTGGCTATTCGCTTGCCCCGCGCGGTGCTCGCGATTCTGGTCGGCACGGCCCTCGCGGTCTCGGGAGCCGCGTTGCAGGGCCTCTTTCGAAATCCGCTCGCAGATCCGGGCCTGATTGGTGTATCGACGGGCGCGGCGCTGGCGGCCGCGGCGACGATCGTGCTGGGAAACAGCCTTGCAGTAGCGTTGAGCGCGCGCTTCGGTTTCGAGTTGCAGGCGAGTGGGGGCTCGTCGCTTGGCTTTTTGGCATTGCCGGTTGCGGCCTTCTGTGGCGGCCTTGTCTCTACTTTTCTGGTTTACCGTATCGCCACCCGTGCCGGGCAAACCGATGTGGCGACCCTTTTGTTGGCCGGCGTGGCCATGAATGCAATATCTGCGGCCGGAGTCGGGTTACTCGTTTTTCTGAGCGACGATCAACAGCTGCGCGATCTCAATTTCTGGATGCTTGGCAGCCTTGGTGGTGTGACCTGGACCAAAATCGGGACTGTTGCCCCCTTTGTCCTTGGGGCAAGCATCGCACTTGTACTGTTTTCCAGGCATCTCAACGCGTTGCTGTTGGGCGAGCGCGAGGCGCAGCATCTGGGGTTCCGGATCGAGTGGATCAAGCGCGCCATTGTCCTGCTGGTGGCGCTGGCCACCGGAGCCTCGGTTGCGGTGACGGGTGTGATCGGTTTTGTCGGGTTGGTGGTGCCGCATCTGGTTCGCCTCAGTCTGGGCGCGGATCACAAAACACTGCTGCCGGCTTCCATGCTGCTCGGCGCCAGTCTGTTGCTCGTCGCCGACTTAGCGGCCCGCTCTGTCGTATTGCCTGCGGAACTGCCGATCGGGATCCTGACGAGCTGCGTGGGCGGCCCCTTCTTTCTCTGGCTGCTCATGCGGGCCCGGAACAGAGGTGTTTGGTGATGCTGGAAGTCAAGAACATCCGGGTCGACCTTGGCGGCGTTAACATACTGCATGATCTGTCGCTGAAAGTTTCCGCCGGAGAAGTGGTCTCTGTCGTCGGCCCCAACGGTGCCGGCAAGTCGACGCTCTTTGCTGCGATGTCGGGTGCGCTAAAACCGCGTCTTGGCGTGGTGGAACTTGACCGCGAGGCTTTGAGCGACTGGCCGTCGCAGACGCTTGCCCGCAAACGCGCCGTTCTGCCGCAGCACTCGGAACTCACCTTCCCCTTCAGGGTACTCGAAGTGGTCCTGCTCGGCCGTTCGCCGTATGCGGGTTTCAGCTCTCACGAAATTGATCTTGCGATTGCACGGCTCGCACTGCTAGAGACAGAAACACTGCATTTGGCTGACCGGGTCTATACGACGCTGTCGGGCGGCGAGCGCCAGCGTGTGCATCTGGCGCGTGTTTTGACACAGATTGGGTTCTGTGATCTTGAGCCGGGTGCGTCTCGGTGTGATCCGGGGCCTTCGGAAGAGAATGAGCGCTTTTTGCTTCTGGATGAACCCACATCGAGTCTGGATCCCGCGCACCAGCACATGACCTTGCAAACCGCGGTGCGCGCGGCCGAGTGCCGCATCGGCGTGGTGGCGGTCCTGCATGATCTGAACCTGGCCGCCATGTATGCCGATCGGATCGTGATGCTAAAGGAAGGGCGGATTATTGCACAAGGTGCACCGGCGGAGGTGCTGACCGAAGGTCTGATCGAGGAGGTCTTCGAATTACCGGTGAGCGTCGTGCTCCATCCAAAGCGCGGCTGTCCCTACGTGATCGCCGCATGACCAGCATGGCCAGATATCAGCATATCCAACTGCACCTGTATGAACCGACGCAGAACCGGCGCTTTGCGGCGCTAAGCTGTGCCGTCTTGGCTTCGCTGGCGATCCACGGCGGCGCTCTTTTGCTGATTCCCGGCGACAAAGATGAAGGGGTGGCGAACTTCGGCTACGGCGGCATGACTGTGTCGTTGGGTCCCGCCGGTCGCGATGCGGGCGGCGAGGTCGCCACCGAACAGCCGGCTTCTGAAACCCTTGAGGACATAACTCCCCCTGAAACCGAGACCCTTGAGGCGGTTAAGCCGGTCGAGCAGCAGGTTTTGCAGGAAACTCTGCAGGAGACAGCAACCATTGAGCCTGTGGTCGTGGACGAAGTAACTGTTCCCGAACCAGAGGCTGTGTTGGCGTCAGAAGTTGCCGAAGTCCAAGAGACCGAGCCAGCACCAACTCTTCCCGAGCCTGATCTGGCACTGAATGCGGAGGTGGCCGACGTCAGCGACCTCTCAGCACCTGAGGTCGCCACCGCTGAAGCTGAGATCATCGAGGTTGAACCCGCGGAGGTGAAGCCGGTAACGCCCCTGGCCGTCGAGCCGGAGGAGGTCGTTGCGACGGAGAACGCTGCCACGCCACCGCTACCCAAACGACGTCCGGCGCCAGAGAAACGACCGTTGGTTCAAGAAGTGCAGAAAGCAGAGGTTGCTGAACCCAAAACAAGTTCTGTATCCGAAACGGCAAGTGATATCGAACCGCGTGAAGAGGCCCGCGCTGAGGTTGCTGACGGCCTTAGCAAAACCGAGACAGCCAATCAGGTCGCCGGCCAAGGCGGGAAGTCGGGGGACTCCGGGCTGAGCGAAGCAGGACAAGGCGACAACACAGCCGGCGGCGGCGCGCCCGGGACCAGCAGCGATTACTACCGCGAAGTGACGGCCTGGCTCGAAAAGCACAAACGTTACCCGCGCCGTTCCAAGCTCAGGAACGAACAGGGTGTCGTGATGCTCCGCTTTGTGGTGAATCGAGATGGTATGGTCTCGGTCTCGGCGATTGAGGAAAGTTCCGGTTACAAGCGTCTCGACAAGGAGGCCATGGGCATGATCGAGCGGGCGCAGCCCTTGCCGCCGATCCCTGAAGATATGCGCCAGGCTAACCTGGATCTGGTCATACCCGTGAAATTTAACCTTCGGTGATGTTCGGCGTTCGCTCGTTGTGGTACTGAGAGGGCTCTCCAGCACACCCGCAGTAATCCCGGACGAGAGGTCTTTGTGAGCGATTGGAACGCGGCTTCATATCTGAAATTCGAGGCGGACCGGACCCGGCCATCTATCGAGATGCTGAGCCGTGTCACTTTGGAAGCGCCGCTGCGTGTTCTCGATCTGGGTTGTGGTCCGGGCAACAGCACGGAATTGCTCGCGCGCCGGTACCCGGAAGCCGAGATTCTGGGACTGGACAGCTCACCCGATATGCTGTCCAAGGCGCGTGAGCGATTGCCGCAGGCGGTGTTCCTCGAAGCCGATATCGCCTCCTGGGCACCGGAGAAACCCTTCGATCTTGTCTTCGCCAACGCGGTCCTGCAGTGGTTGCCGGGGCATCAGACGCTGTTCCCACGTTTGCTCTCGTGGTTGTCGGCTGGCGGGTCCCTTGCCATTCAGATGCCAGACAATTTGGACGAGCCATCGCACGCTCTGATGCGGCGCGTCGCCGCGGAGGAGCTATGGCGGGAAAAATTCAAAGATATCGGGTCTGTCCGCGTGCCGATTCCGGCAATGGAGCAGTACTATGACTGGCTATCTGCGGAAGGCGCGGCGGTAGATATCTGGAAAACCACCTATTGTCATGTGATGGAGAGCTCGGGCGCTATTGTTGACTGGCTCAAGAGCACGGGGCTTCGGCCTTTTCTGGGTCGGCTGACGGCGACTGAGCAAGAGTCGTTTCTTGTGCGCTATGAAGCTGCGCTGGATGAAGCCTATCCCGCGCGGAGCGATGGCAAGCGGCTGTTGCGGTTCCCGCGCATTTTCATGGTGGCCACGCGCGGCGTCTGAGCAGCGTCGTAGGTGAACTGCGGCCCGACTTCGGACTTTGATCAATGCAGCGCGGCCACGGCCTGCGGTACAGGCTCTGTCATGGGCGGCATTGCCGGCGCGCCGCAGCGCTCGGGAAAGACCAGACCACGAGACTGCATACGCTGTGCAAGGCGGGTGGCCGCTGTGATCATTTCGTCGCTGCCATCGGGTTTGACGAGCCACTGGGCGAGTGAGCGCGCCAACCCCAATTGCCCGTTCTGACAAGCGGCGACGAGACACGCAATACTGACCTCGTCGGCCCCCAGGGCGGGGCAGCAGGGTTGATGGTAATGGATCCGCCGGCGGGCGTTGCACTGCAGGGCTTTGACCATGCAGGCAAAGCCGGATAGCGCTTCGCGCCCATCCTGACTGCCGAGTTGTCGGGCAAACTCGTTCCACACGAAGTCCCAGTGCGCAGCGGTATTTTGCTTCAGGCCAAGCACCCACCTGCGAAAAGACCAAATAACAAGGCGTTCCGACGGATCGAGCTCGTTCATGGAAGTGGGCCAGGGTTGATCTCGTTGGCCGGGCTGCGGAAAGGGCAATCTCTGCTCCTGCAATGGATTGGTCCTGGTCTGACTCTGGCATCCCGAAACAGCGGCAGGGTTGCCGGGTTGAGCGGCTGGCGAAGTCATGGAACAGGAGGGATCCACTCTACCTCTTCCGTCACGCCAAGCCTCTGTGAGCTACCATATTAAGAATGATTATCATTATCAAATACTTTTTACAGCGATCCAATGATAAATTCACGAGCAGATGCCGGTTTTGCAGGAACGGGATCGGCGGACAGGAAACATCCACATGCCTTTGTTTTGCGGGGCTTTATGCGGATCGAATGCTTGCCATGAGGTCTATCTCCGCGAAATATTAACCAAATTATGCAATTGACAATCATTCTTAGTATGATCAACTATGGATCACACGCGGAATGGGACAGCCCCAATTAGAGATTATGGGCAGCTGGATAGCCTCCCCCGCATGCGGAGAAGCGAATGTACGTTTGCCTTTGTAACGGATACCGGGATTCAGAGATCAGCGAAATCGCGCGTGACGGCGTTCGCTGTGCAAAACGCGCTTACTTCGCGATGGGAAGTGGTCCGCGCTGCGGACAGTGCCTTGATATGGCCCAAGATATCATCGACGATGTGCATGAATCGGAGAGCTCGGCCTGCTCATCCTATCCCACGGCAAACGACCGGCAGCTCGCTGCAACGGGTTTGCCCGTTGGGGGCGGTGATGCGCCTGTCACCCAGAGACCGCAGGTTTCATTTTCCAAGAGTTAAATTCTGGCAGGCGGCCCGGCCTTGTGCGAAGCGGCGCGCAGACCCGATGAAGAGTTCCGCGCGCCCGCCAATCCGCTGACTAGAGCGTTTCACATGCCTCTGGAAACGTAACGCCTCAAGATTTGCGTTCGAGATCAGCGACTTGCTGAGCGAGAGGCAGTGGATCTTGAGGCCGTTTGAGTGTGAATTGCTCCGGATCAGATCAAGTCTGGTTCGAATCGCCTAAGGCGATAACGCGTGCTTGTGAATCTGATCCAACACTATGATTTAGAGCGAAGCTACACCTCTCGGTCGAGAGTTCATGGCTATGAATTCCCGACCAAAACGTGATCCGGTCTAATCCCCGGCGGGACTGCTCTGAAGCTGGATGTAGTTTTCGATCCCCATGCGTTCGATCATGTCGAACTGGGTCTCTAGGTAGTCAACGTGCTCTTCTTCGCTGCTCAGGATGCTCCGAAACAGCTCTCGCGAGACGTAATCGTTGACCTCTTCACAATGCGCGATGGCCTCACGCAGTTCTGGTAGAGCATTCTCCTCGAGCTTGAGATCGCACTTCAGAATCTCTTCGACGTTCTCGCCGATCATGAGCTTGCCAAGCTCCTGCAGATTGGGCAGTCCTTCAAGGAAGAGGATGCGCTCGATCAGTTCGTCGGCGTGTTTCATTTCGTCGATGGATTCTTCGTACTCGTGCGCCGCGAGTTTCGTAATCCCCCAGTCTTTCAGCATTCTTGAGTGCAGGAAGTACTGATTGATCGCCGTCAGCTCGTTCTTAAGCACCGCGTTCAGGAATGCGATGACTTTTTTGTCGCCTTTCATCTCTCCACCTCTCAGTTCGAATCCGCGTTCGGCGCATAGCTCCAACTATACGCCTGAACCAGGACACCGGATTTCTTGTATTTTGTTCCGCAGCTATTGCGACAAATACCTACCGCCTATGAAGGTAGGGTTAACACCGCGCTTTGACAAGAAATATAGTGATAAATCAACAGTATAGATGAGAATGAAACGCAGTTGATTTGCGATTGCTTGTCATTGCCACATGCTGTTGGGCAGGAGCAGCGAAAGGACCGGGAAGGCAACCAGCAAGGCGAGCACGATAACATCCATGGCAAGGAACCTGAGGATCCCGGCGAAGATCTTTTCCAACGCGACCTGGGACCCGACAACACTTGAGATGACGAAGACGTTCAGGCCGACCGGCGGTGTGATCAAACCGATTTCCAGCAGTTTCACCACCACGACGCCAAACCAGATAATATCAAGGCCCATCCCTTCTACCAGCGGCACCATGAAGGGCAGGGTGAGAACCATGATGCCGAGCGGGTCGAGAAACATGCCCATGACCAGATAGATCGCGACAATTGCGGCCAGCACCAGCCAGGGGGCCAGCTGTGCCGCTTCGACCGAGGCGACAAGGGTGGGCGCGATACCGGTCAGGGCGATAAAGGCGACGAACATCTTGGCGCTCGCCGCAATGAAAAAGATCGCCGAGGTCTGAGTGACCGTCTCCCACATGGCGGTTTTGAAATCAGCGAATGACAGCCGGCGTTGCAGGACACTGACCAAAAGCGTGATGGAAAGGCTGATGGCGGCGGCTTCGGTGGCGGTGAAGATGCCACCATAGATCCCGCCTATGACGATGACGAACAGCAGAAGTGCAGGCCAGGCCTTGAGAGCCGCGCTGCTGCGTTGCCCACCCGAGACCTCGGATTCGTCCGGTGTTGGGCCGGCTGAGGGGTCGCGTTTGACCCAGATGTAGATCACCAGCACAAAACCCGCGAGCGACAGAAGTCCCGGAATAACGCCGGCCAGAAACAGCTTGTTGATGGAGGTCTCGGTAAAGATCCCATAGATGATGAAGAGGACGCTCGGCGGGATGAGGGAGCCGAGTGTGCCGCCTGCGGCGACGGAGGAGGTGGCCAGGCGCGGATCGTACTTGAAGCGCAGCATTTCGGGAACGCAGATGCGCCCCATGGCCGAGGCGCAGGCGACGCTGGAGCCTGTGATTGCCGAAAAGCCGCCGCAGCCGATCACCGAGGCCATGGCGACACCGCCGGGAACGCGTGCCAGCCAGATACGTGCCGCGTGATAGATGTCCGTGGTGATCCCCGCCCGATAGGCGACATGCCCCAGCGCAATGAAAAGCGGCACCATGCTGAGGTTATAGGAATGGATCAGCTCGAAGGTATTTGAGAACAGCAGCGTCGTCGTTGGCCGGAAGGCGCGGACCAGATCGAAGTCGCCTGATTTCGTCGCGAAAAAAATCAGAGTGCAAATGGTCGCCATGCCTGCGAGGGCGAATGCAATGGGCACGCGCAAGGCAAGGAGGACGAGAACGACGAGAAAGCCCGCCGCACCGAGAAGGATGGGATCCACGCTTTATAGTTCCTTCGCGTTATCGGCGGATCCTTCGCCATTCCAGGCGGTCCGCAGGTCGCTCGCCATCAGGAGGCTGAGTCTGAAAATGAAAAAGAACAATCCGACGAAGAACGCCAGTTTTCCCGGCCATTCCGGAAGTTCCAGATCGCCGAAGAAGTAGGTTTCCGCCTCTAGGGCATAAAGCAACTCGTTCCACGCCGCATAGAGCAGCGGCAGCAGGGTCACGAAGCCAAAGCTGGTCCCGAAAGCCATCAGGCAGAGCTGTGTACGGCGGCCCAGATGGTTATAGAGCACTTCAACCGCAATATGACTGCGACTGCTGGTGACGTAAGCCAGGGGCAGAATGATCGCCCCGATCATGAGTTCCCGCACGATGATCACGTCATCGGGGATGCTCCAGCCAAGGAGCCCGCGGGAAAGGACCGTTCCTGTGATCACGACGCAGAGGCCGATCACGCAGAGGGCCGCGACGCCGGAAAGAGCGCGTTCGAGTGTTCCGAGCATCGCGGTGTCCCCTGTGCGAAGGCTAAAAGGAAATCAGAAGCCGCCGGAAGTTACCGGGCCCATGGATAGCCTTTTTCGTCACGTTCCGCCTGATACTTGGCGATAAGCTCCTGGTATTCGGCGAGTACGGCTTCGCCCGGCATACCGCTGTCGTTGGCTTTCTCGACCCACTCCGTGACGTACTTTTTGCTGGCCTCGAGAAGTTTGGCGCGCTCTGAAGCTTCCAGCCGGATGATCTCCATCTTGCGGCCATCGATCCCGTCGCTGAAGGCCTGTTCCGCGTCTGTATTGGCGGTTGCGAGGATGGCGCCGTAGTGGTCGGCGAATTCACTGGAAACCTCACGCAGAACGGCCCGCTGCGAATCCGAGAGCGCGGCCAGGCTGTCCTTGTTGCCCAGGATGGCAAAGGCACCGATCTGACCCCAATCGAAGATGGTCAGACTGTCTGCGACTTCATACTGCTTCAGTGCGCGGTAGGCATAGGTATAGCCTTGCGAGCAATCGATCAGGCCGGTATCCAAACCCTGATAGGCCTTGTAGATGCTCATGCGCACCATGTTGGCGCCAAAGTCCTTGAAGACCTTGCCGTAGGCGCCGATGCCGCGGACTTTCTTGCCCTTGATGTCTTCGACGGTCCGGATTGCGGAGCCTCTACAGGCGATTTGGACCGCCGAGGTCGAAAAGGCTGCAACAAAGCCGACGTTGTGCTTTTCGAAGGAGGCCTTCAGCGCTTCGTTGTTCGAAGCAAGATCGTAGGTTGCCCGCATACCGACCCAGCCGTCCGGATTGCCGAGCGGCAGATCCGCAACGGCAAGTGCGTGCATCTGTCTGGGAACATAGGCTGCGATAACGGAGCCCAGATCTGCGGCCCCGTCGCCAATGCCTTTCAGCGAGGATTTGGCGTCGAAAAGCGCGCCGCCCCACTGAAATTCGATTTTCAGATCACCGTTCGAGCGTTTGGCGATCTCATCCGCGAACCAATTGAGGGCTTTGGCGCGCGCGCCGCGATTGGGTGACGCTTCAGCATAGGTCAGAACCGTCTCGGCTTTAACGCTGTCGGCCGTCGTTGCCAGTGACGCGCCGGCGACGGCTGTAATGACCGTGGCGCCTGCAAACTTCATCCATAAACTCATCGTTTTCCTCCGCCTGTGTTTCCTGTAGGCCGGTTTCTGCGAACCGTGTTGCCGATTAAGTGATCTTTTGATGCGTGTAAGATCTGGACCCTTGCGCGATCGCACTCGATCTCACTGCAGATTGGGTGAGATTTCATTCTGACACAAAAGCAAACATTCGGGCTCCAGTCTTTCCACTGCTCAGACCGGCGATCAGGCACGACTTCTTTCCTGATTGACCGGCAGAGTTCAATTCCAATATGCGGAATATGTTTCCGCATATTGACCGCAATGCTAGCGCGTGATTTTCTGTGGGGCAATCGGCAATCAACATACCACTGTACTGCAAGCGCTGTTCGGGGTGGGATGACTTGCCCGAGTGGCGCATAATCTGCGTTGGAATATACCTGTTCGCGAACTCCGGGCACAAAACCGGGAACGGACAGGGTGATGGTTTTGGGAAGGTAACGACGCAATGCGGCGGATCCACGAAATGTTGGACCAATGGCTCACGCAAAGACCGAAGGAGCAGGCCTGCATCGACTTCGACGGCCGGACATTGACCTACGAAGGCTTCGGCGAAGCGGTTTCGGATGCCGCCGACCTGCTTCGGTCTGCCGGGGTGGGGCCGGGCGACCGGGTGACGCTCGTCTCGGAGAATTCGGTGGCTTCTGCGGCGATGGTTCTGGCCTGCAGCCGCCTGGATGCCTGGGTGAATCCGCTCAACGCGCGCATGACCGACAATGAGATCGGCCGGATCCTTGCTCATTGTCAGCCTCGCGTCATGATTTTTACACACAAAGCTTCCGATGCGGCCGCCCGCCATGCGGAACGGTACGGGGCACATGAATCGGCGCCGGCGGCCTTCGGACAGGTCATGTTCTGCGAATTTCCTGAGGTTGCGGCGGAGCCGGTCTTTGAAGCTGCGGAGCAGCAGGTGGCTGCGTTGCTTTACACGACCGGAACGACAGGCGATCCTAAAGGTGTGATGTTGAGCCATCGCAACCTGCTTTACATGGCCGAGGCCTCAACGACTGTGCGCGGCCTGAGCGCCGGGGAATATCTCTACTGCGTTTTGCCTATGACGCATGTCTTCGCCTTTGCGTCCGCATTTCTGGCCTCGATCTATTCCGGCGCGATGATCCGCTATGTGGCGCGTTTTGTGCCTGCGGATGTGCTCGCTGCTTACGCCGAGGGCGTCGTCGTGATGCAGGGCGTGCCCGCAATGTACGCGCAGTTGCTGAAGTACTGCGCCGATCACGACATTACCGAGCCGAAAGCCCCGAAACTGCGGTATCTCTCCGCCGGCGGCGCGCCTCTGGATCTGGACTGGAAGCGCAAGATCGAGCGGTTTTTCGGCCTGACGCTGCACAACGGCTATGGCATGACGGAAACCTCGCCCGGGATCTCCGCGACCGTGCCCGGCTATGAGCGCAATGATGACAGCTGTGGCCCGCCCCTGCCGGGATTGGATGTCCGCATGGTCCCGCCGCCTGGCCACGACGAACTGCGCGATAGCGTTGGCGAGATTGTGGTCAAAGGGCCCAACGTGATGATGGGCTACTACAAGAATCCGGAAGCAACCGCAAAAGTCCTCGACGCCGAGGGCTACCTGCACACCGGAGATCTGGGACGTTTCGACGAGAATGGTTGGATCTATGTCGTGGGACGCTGCAAAGAGCTGATTATCCGCTCCGGCTTCAACGTCTATCCGCCTGAGGTCGAGACGGCGCTCAACTCCTTTCCCGGCGTCGTACAGTCCGCCGTTGTGGGCGAACGCCTGAAAGACGGCAATGAGGATGTCATTGCATTTGTCGAAATCCGTCCAGCTGCAAATGTGACCGAAGAGGCCTTGAGGCAGCATGTGAAGGACCGGCTTGCGCCCTACAAGGTTCCCTCGCGTATGGTCCTGACTGAAAAACTACCGGCCGCCGGAACCGGCAAGATCCTGAAGCACAAGTTGCTGGAACACTTTGCTCATTCCAAAGAGGAACTGGCGAGCTGAACCGACCACCGAACCATTTTCAATCCACCGGAAAACCTGGAATTTTCAACAATGCTCGATGCTTATATCTACGATGGTTTGCGCACTCCCTTTGGCCGTCACAGCGGCGTCCTTGCGCCTGTCAGGCCCGACGATCTGCTCGGTTATGTGATCCGGCAGGTCGTGGAGCGCGCGCCCTTCGCCAAGGAAGACTACGAGGATGTTGTCGTAGGTTGTGTCTGCCAATCCGGTGAAGACAGCCGCAATGTGGGGCGCTTTGCGGGTCTTCTGGCGGGACTGCCGGTCGAGACCGGCGGTTTGACGGTAAACCGCCTTTGCGGCTCGGGCATGTCGGCGGTGCTCGATGTGGCGCGCTCGATCACCCTGAAGGAGGCGGACCTTTATATCGCCGGCGGTACCGAGAGCATGAGCCGGGCGCCGCTGGTCATGGGCAAGTCGGAAGCGCCCTATCAGCGGACCTTCGAGATGTACGACAGCGCGATCGGCAGCCGCTTTCCGAACAAGAAGATCGCGGCGGAATTCGGGATCGAGTCCATGCCGGAAACCGCCGACAACATAGACAAAGACTATGAGATCGGCCGGGAAGCTTCGGACGTCTTTGCCTACGGCTCCCAGCAGAAGTTCGAAGCCGCCCGGGCGGCGGGCTTCTTCGAGGAAGAAATCTGTGCCACCGAAGTGCCGCAGGGCCGCAAGAAACCGCCCTTGAGCGTGGCGGCGGATGAACATCCGCGCCCCGATACCAGCCTGGAAAAAATGGCGTCTCTGCGGCCGCTCTTCGAGGGCGGTGTGGTGACGGCCGCCAACGCTTCCGGCATCAACGATGGGGCCGGTGCCTTGATCGTCGGCTCGCGCGCCGCCGGTGAAAAGGCCGGCGTCGCGCCGCGCGGGCGCGTGCTTTCCGGTGCCATTGCCGGTGTGCCGCCACGCATCATGGGGGTCGGTCCCGCCTACGCCATTCCCAAAGCGCTGGCACGGGCCGGGCTTGAGATGAAGGATATGGATCTCATTGAAATCAATGAGGCTTTTGCGACTCAGGTGCTCGGCTGCTGCAAGATTCTGGGCCTGGATGCGGAGGATCCTCGTCTCAACCCCAACGGCGGCGCAATTGCCGTCGGCCATCCGCTGGGGGCTTCGGGTGCGCGCATTGTGCTGACCGGCCTGCGTCAGCTTGAGCGGACCGGAGGCCGGTATGGCCTGCTCTCCATGTGCATCGGTGCCGGGCAGGGCATCGCCATGGTGATCGAACGGGTATAGGTTTCAGTTCCTTAGAGATCCGGCCGGTCAGAATACGATTCGATTTATTGCTGGCCGACCGGATCCACGATCCCGCCGCTGCAGCCCGGCGCGGTTCTCTCGCCTGCCTGCAAGGCGTCGGCGAAGCTTATGGGTTCCGCGAGCGGACCGCCCAGATAAATCTTCAGTTCCGTGATGAGCCGGCGGTCGCCGTCATCCCTGCAGGTCACCTGCACGCGCGTGCCGCTGCCGGGTCCGAACGCTGTCTCAAAAGCCGCGCGGATGGCCTTCGCGGAAACGTTTTGACCGACATTTGCCACAAATAGTTTCTGTACCTCCGAAGAGTTGAGCTGCGCCATCATGCGCAGTGAGTCCCGATAGTAAGTCTCCGGATCGCTCGAATAGCAGGTGCCGTGTTTCACCCATTCATGACGATGGAGGAACGACGCGGTTCCGGGCATAACTTTTTTCAGCTCGTTCCGCGTCGAGGCTTCCAGGTCGAGCAGGGGCAGCCAGTCCCAGCGCCGGTCCTTGTCGTCCCGTTTCATGCGCGCGCTGACATCGCAGTAGACATTCTCGCGCGGCTGCGGCCAGAGGCCGTGGAGTGCAAAGTGGGATGCGTCGAAGCGGTCGTTATGCTGGCTTTTGCATTCCCGCTGCCGTGGGCGGGCTTCGCAGAAGGCCGGTTGCCAGGAGACGGCCAGCAACAGCGGCGTTGCGGGCGCAGCGATCTCATCCTCGTTGCTCGGTTCACCCGGACCGGCCCGCACGACATGGACGCCGCAGTCGATCCTGACCCATCTGTCGCTGTTACCGCTTTCACCCAGGCGGACCTGATAGTGGCTGGGGTTGTCCGCCCGGTTCTGACCCCGCAGAACATAAGCCCGTCCCGGCTCCAGCTCCTGGCCGCTGGATCCCCGCAGGGACTTGGAGGCGATGCAGGCCTCCTTAGCGATCAACCAGCCTTCCAGCTTTACGGACGCCCAGGCACAGTCGTTGAAGGTGGCGAGCGCTGCGGTGAGACTTGCGAGAAGAGTAATCCGCTTCATCCGGTTTCCTGTGCGTCACGGCTGCTGTTCAAAACAGCCATATCACATTTGGCGGATGTCCGTGGAACTCATCCTATGGTCGGCGGTGGCGGAAAGCGGAAGTGGCCGGTGATGCGGTTGGAGAAGAGCATGTCGTTGCGGCGGGTGCCGAAGCCTGCGTTGTGGATGATCAGCGGGCGCTTGCCGTCCGGGCTGGCATGGGCGCTGACGATGGCGATGTGGACCCGGTTGTTTGGGAAGACATAAGTCACAATGTCGCCGGGCAAATAGTCTTCCGGTTTCTTCGACTTTTGGCGAGCGGCGCCCTGGCGGGTGAAGTAGGTCGCGAGATTAGGGACGCGCCGGTGATCGATGTTCCGGTCCGGGCCTTTGAGATTCCAGAGTTTCGGATAGGCACTGAAGTCGCTGCGCATGTCCTCGTGCACCAGGCGTTGCAGGTCCAGGGCGAAGGCGTCGCGGTAGGCGCGGATGATCACGTCGGTGCAGACGCCGCGCTCGATGGGAATGTCGCCGCTGGGATAAGCGATGCGCACATAGGCCGGGTCGTAGCTGACGGTTCTGCCGATCTGGGTTTCGGCAGCGGTGACCAGTTGGCTGTTCCAGGCGTCGGGTTCTGGCAGTGGCGCAGCCGCATAGGGTTCCGGCGGACCGGCGAGCGCCTGTTTCAGTTCCGCCTGCACCAGAGGGGCGGCGCGACCGATGCTTTTGCGTTCCAGAAAGGCCCAGCCCGAGAGCGCGGCGAGGCTCAATCCGCCAGCGAGTACGCTGCGTCGTTTGATTCCCATGGGGCGGGAGTGTCGTCAGGAATTAAGGCCCAACTGTGGAGCCATTAGGGCAATTTGCGGAAGGATTTTCCGGCGTTCTAACCTGCCGAGATCGAGTTCAGCCTTGAAGAGGCCTTGCGCATTTCCTGCTCGAAGCGGCGCACGATATCCGCCAGGGGTTCGATGGCATCGGCGAAGACCACCGACTGTCCGACCGAAAGCAGGCCACGCTTGCAATCGCCGGTCTCGTAAGCTTGTTTGCCGATCTTGCCAGACACATAAGGAATCAGATCCTGGATCGTGACCTCGTCCTGTTCCGCCTCGATCTTCGCGACGATCTCGGTGGTCTCGTTGCGCAGGGCCCGCACGGTGTTGCGTACGGACTGCATGATCATAGTGGTGTCGCGTTCGCTGGCGTCGATCAGGCGCTGCTTGTAGCCTTCGTGCGCCCATATTTCCTTGGCGATGGTAAAGCGGGTGCCGACGACCACGCCCGCCGCGCCCATGGCGAGCGCCGCGATCACCTGTGTTCCGGTGCCGACCCCGCCGCCGATCAGGTAGGGGATTTCGATCTGCTCGTCGGCCATGGCGCTCTGCACGAAGCTGCCGATGACGTCCAGACCCGGATGGCCGCCGCATTCCGCGCCGACGATGGAAACTGCATCCACGCCGACCGATTGTGCCTTGGCGGCGTAGCGTACCGCCGGAACCTTGTGGAGGACGACGACACCGGCGGCCTTCAGGGGCGGCAGATAGGGCTCCGGGTTGCGGCCCGACGTCTCGACGAACCGCACGCCCTCCCCGACGATCAGATCGAAGATCTCGTTGGTCCGCTCGCCCTGCACCAGCTTGGGCAGCATGGAGACGTTGACTCCAAAGGGCGCGCCGTCGCAGAGATCCCGGCACTTGCGGATCTCATCGCGCAGAGATGCGATGTCTGGGAAGCTGGCGGCGGTGATGAAACCGATGATTCCGGCCCGGCCCGCCGCCGAAACATAGTCGGCGTTGGCGAGCCATTGCAGACCGCCCGCGACGATGGGCAGGCGGATGCCGAAGAGCTCCGTGGCTGCGGTTTTGTAGGTCAGGGGGAGCGTGCTGTCCGGCATCAGGTGGGGTCTCCAGCCTCGTCGTCCGCCATTGGGCGAAAGCGGGGCTTGCGTTTTTCCAGAAAGGCGGCGATGCCCTCGGCGCCTTCGGCGGTGCCGAAGGAGGCGGCCATGGATTGGGCTTCTAGTTCGAGCTGCTCGTCCAGCGTTGTTGTCGCGCCGCTGTCGACCAGGTGTTTGATTCGCGCCATGGCGCCCTCCGGCCCCTGCGCGAGCCGCTGAGCAATGGCGGTGGCTTCGTCGACCGCCTGGCCCGTCTCCACGATCCGGTTGATGGTGCCCAGATCATAAAGCCGTTGCACGCCGACCCGGTCACCTGTCAGGCAAAGCTCGCTGACCAGTTGGCGCGGCAGGCTGCGCGACAGGAAGGCGGTTGCGCCACCATCCGGTGTCAGGCCGATCTTGACGTAGGCAACGGAGAAGTATGCGTCGCGCGCGGCGACGACCATGTCACAGGCCAGGGCCATGGAAACACCGGCGCCGGCCGCGCCACCCTCGATGGCGGCGACAATGGGTTTCGGGCAGGCGCGCATGGCGGTGATCAGACTGTGCAGCTTGTCGATGCCCTGGCGCCGCTCGCTCTCCTTCATGGTCGTGCGTTCCTTGAGCACGGTCAGATTGCCACCGGAGCAGAAGAAATCTCCGGCGCCGGTTAAAACAATGGCGGCAACGGAGGTGTCCCCACCCGCGTCTTCGAGCAGCTCGCGGAAACCCCTGTAGAACTCCGGTGTCAGGGCATTGCGTGTGCCCGGGTCGCTGTTGACGACGATGAGGACCGCGCCCTCTTTCCTGGTTTCGATCATGCCGTTTCTACTTCGAGCGTTTGAAGACACCGGTTGCCGTGGCGATGAGGCGGTCATCCTCGCTGCGCACCTCCGCCTCGCAAAAGAGTGTCTTGTAACCGCCGCCTGTTACGCGCCCGGTGGCACGGATGGTGCCTTCGGCGACCGGGGCGATGAAGTTTGTGGTCAGCGACATGGTGACGAAGGGAATGCCCGCGTCTTCGGCGGCGTGGCGGCTGCAGGCATAGCCGCAGGCGGAGTCCATCACGGTCACGATGATGCCGCCATGCAGAACCTCGCGCCGGTTGCGGTGCTGCGGTCCGATGGTCAGCAGAACATCGGTGTGCTCGGGATAAACCCGTGCCATGTAACCCATGGATTCCTGTGCGCCGGTGTCGTTCTGGAAAATGAGCGCGCCGTCAGCATCGCGCCGCCCGTGACTTTTGTTTTCGCTGGTCATGAAGTCTGGGCTTTACGAAGCTTGAGAGAGCGCCGCAAAACGCTCCAGATGATGATCTGCATCGCCGAAGAGATGATCGATCATGGTCAGGCGTTTGGCGAAGTGAGGCAGGGCGTACTCCCAGGTCATACCGATGCCGCCGTGCATCTGAATGGATTCCTCGGCGACCAGGCGGGCTGAGCGTCCGACCAGGTTCTTGGCGGCACTGAGGGCGGCCTCCCGCGTGGCGCGGTCCTCTTTCATGCGTCCGGCAGCCAGAATCGTTGCCGAGCGCGCCTGCTCGATCTCCAGGCACATTTCGACCATGCGGTGCTGCAGAACCTGAAACTTGCCGAGCGGCACACCGAACTGTTTGCGGGTCTGCAGGAACTCCAGGGTCATGTCCTTGGCGACATCCATGGCGCCCAAAGCCTCGGCGCAAACTGCCAGGATGCCGCGACCGATAGCTTCCTCGATCACCGGGAAGGCCTTGCCCAACTCACCAATGACTGCGTCCTCGCCGACCGCCACGTCCTCGAGAGTGATTTCCGCTGCCCGTCCGCCGTCGACCGTTGCATAGCCGCGCCGGGAAATGCCTTTTGCATCCGTGTCGATCAGGAACAGCGTCAGGCCGTCCTCGTCGTCATCGGTGCCGCTCGTCCGGGCTGAAACGATGATTTTATCCGCTGCATCCCCGTTCAGGACCACGGCTTTTTGCCCATCCAAGACCCAATCGCCATTGGTCCTTTCCGCCTGGCAAGTGATGTCCGAAAGGCTGTAGCGGCTTTGCGGTTCGCCGTGGGCGAAAGCCAGCAGCAACTCGCCGGAGATAACCTTCTCCAACAGACCCTTCTGACTGTCGGAACCCGCTTCGGCCAGGATGCCCGCGCCCAGAACGGCTGTCGGCAGCACCGGCTCGACCACGATGGCGCGGCCGAGCTCTTCCATCACGGTCATAACGTCAAAGCCTTCGCCGCCGAAGCCGCCGACCTCTTCCGGCAGCATGGCGCCGATCAGGCCCAATTCGGCCATCTGGGCCCAGAGCTCCCGGCTGAAGCCCTGTTCGGATCCGGCGATCTCGTTGCGGGTTTCGAAGCCGTAGCGGTCCTGAAGAAAGCGCGAGAGGCTTTCTTTCAGCATGCGGCGGTCGTCAGTGAGGTTAAAGTCCATGGATTACAGTCCCAGCATCATCTTCGCGACGATGTTCTTTTGTATTTCGTTCGAGCCGCCGTAAATCGAGACTTTGCGCATGTTGAAATACTGCGAGGCGACCGGGTTGGCGTAATCCGGTCCGATCGGCGGTTCGTTATAACCCTCGTCCAGGCCCTCCGGCACGAAGGGGGCCGCGTAGGGGCCGAGGGCCCGGCGCAGAAGATCGGTGATCTCCTGACGGATCTCCGTACCCTTGATCTTCAGCATGGAACTCTCGACACCGGGAACGCCACCGTGCTGCGCCGCCGAGACGGTCCGCAGGTTGAAGGTTTCCATGGCCATGAGATCGATCTCGACCTGGGCGACCCGGGAGGCAAACAACGGGTCCTGGGCCAGGGGCTTGCGGCCCTTCATCTGCCTGGCGGCGACCTGTTTCAAGTGGGCCAGGCCGTTCTTGGCGAAGGCGACACCGGCGATGCCCGTGCGCTCGTAAGTCAGCAGGTACTTGGCATAGGTCCAGCCCTTGTTTTCCTCGCCAACCAGGTTTCCGACCGGGACGCGAACGTCCTCGAAGAAAACTTCGTTGACCTC
This sequence comes from Denitrobaculum tricleocarpae, assembly GCF_007004665.1. Lineage (GTDB taxonomy): Bacteria > Pseudomonadota > Alphaproteobacteria > Kiloniellales > Kiloniellaceae > Denitrobaculum > Denitrobaculum tricleocarpae. The sequence continues at coordinate 158,289 of NZ_ML660052.1, forward strand.
ATGCTCGCCGTCCAGGGTGACAATCGGGCGGACCGTGATGCCCGGTGTCTTCATGTCGATCAGCAGGAAGGAAATGCCCTGCTGCGGCTTGCAATCGCTGTCGGTGCGGACCAGACAGAAGATCCAGTCGGCGAAGTGTCCGAGCGTGGTCCAGGTCTTCTGACCGTTCACCAAGTAGTGGTCGCCGTCCCGGACAGCCTTGGTCTTGAGCGACGCAAGGTCAGAACCGGACCCAGGTTCCGAGTAACCCTGGCACCACCAATCGTCACCGTTCAGGATGCGCGGCAGATAGTGAGCGCGCTGTTCGTCGCTGCCGAACTTGATCAGCACCGGCCCCAGCATATTAAGGCCGAAAGGTACGACACGCGGTGCGCCCGCGGCCACGCACTCTTCCTCGAAGATGTGTTTTTCAATCGGCGTCCAACCCGTCCCGCCGTGATCAACTGGCCAGTGCCAGGCAAGCCAGCCGCGTTCGTTCAGGCGCGTGTGCCAGAGTTCGTAGTCACCCTTCAGAAGGCGCTTGCCGCCCTTGACCTTGGCGGCCAGAGCCTCCGGCAGCTTGTCCTTCAGAAAACCGCGGACCTCGTCACGGAAGGCGATCTCTTCAGGCGTAAAGTTCATGTCCATGACGCTGCGCCTTTCATTTGTTGAGGCTTTCAAAATTTTCGCCGCGCTCCACCAGATCCACCAGCAGTTTGGCGGGCTGCCAGGCGAAGGCGTCTTCTTCGGCGTAGCTGCGAATGTCGGCCAGGATCTGGTCGAGACCGACCATATCGGCATACTTCATGGGGCCGCCGCGCCAACGCGGGAAGCCGTAGCCGTAGAGCAGGGTGACATCGATATCCAATGGCCGCAGGGCGATGCCTTCTTCCAGCACCTTGGCGGCCTCGTTGATCATGGCGGCCAGGTAGCGGCGCTGGATCTGCTCCGGCGTGAAGCTCTTGGGCTCGATGTCCTTCTTGGCGCGTTCCTGCACGACGATGTTTTCCACCACCGGGTCTTTGGCGCCCCGCCGGTTCCCCTCGCTGTAGAGATACCAGCCGGCACCGGACTTCTGGCCCATGCGGCCGGCTTCATAGAGGCGGTCGGCAACCTCCACGTAGCGTTCCCGGGGATCGCGGGTGGCGTCCAGGCGGCGGCGGGTCATCCAGCCGATGTCGACACCGGCCAGATCGCTGACCTGGAAGGGCCCCATGGGGAAACCGAACGCGCGGATCGCATCATCGACTTCATAGGGGCTGGCCCCGTCCTCGACCATATAGTCGATCTGCTTGCGGTAGGTGGCGAGAATACGGTTACCGATGAAACCATCGCAGACACCTGCGCGCACGCCCACCTTGCCCAGGCGTTTGGCCAGCGCGAAGCCGGTGGCGACGACTTCCGGTGCCGTCTGATCGCCCACCACGATCTCAAGCAGCTTCATGACATGAGCCGGGGAGAAGAAGTGCAGGCCGATCACGTCGGAGGGACGTGAGGTTCCGGCTGCCAAGGCGTCGACATCCAGATAGGAGGTGTTGGTGGCCAGGATCGCGCCTGCTTTTAGGACCGCATCGAGCTGCGCGAAGACGCCTTTCTTGACCTCCATGTCTTCGAAAACCGCTTCGACAACAATGTCGACATCGGAAAGCGCGGCATAGTCGGTCGAGCCGGAGAAACTCTCCGTCATCACCGCGGCCTTGCTGCCCGCGGTCAGCTTGCCGCGTTTGACAGAGGCCTCCAGGATCTTATCCACGGTCGCTTTGCCGCGGGCGAGACTTTCTTCGTCGCGCTCGATCATGATCACCTGAAGACCGGAAAGCAGCATGGAAACGGCAATACCCGCGCCCATGGTGCCGCCGCCGACAACACCGGCCGAAATCAGCGGCCGCCGCGCGGCGCCTTTCAGGCCGGGGACCTTGCCGACCTGCCGTTCGGAGAAAAAGGCGTGGATCAGACCGGCGCGTTGCGGCGATTCCACGCATTCCTGAAAGAGTTCGCGTTCCCGTTTGATGCCATCATCGAAGGGCAGCTCGACCGCCGCCTGAACCGCGTCGACGATCTTGTGGGGGGAGAAGAGGCCGCGCGCGGTTTTCTTCAGCTTCCCGCGGGCGTCGTCGAAGACATCGGACTTGCCACGGTCAGCGAGAATTTCGTCTTCGAGGTCACGCACGCGGCGCAGGGGATAGGCCTCGTCGATGGCCTTGCGGGCGAAGGCGAGACCGGCTTCGAGCGGTGTTTCGGCCTTGGAGACTTCATCGATCAGACCCAGGGACAGGGCCTTTTCCGCCGCGACGAAATCGCCGGAAAGGATCATATCAAGCGCCTTGGCGGCGCCGATCAGGCGCGGCGTGCGCTGCGTTCCGCCGGCCCCCGGCAGGATACCGAGTTTGACTTCCGGCAGCCCGACCTTCGCGCCGTCGAGCGCGACCCGGTAATGACAGCCGAGCGCGACTTCGAAACCACCGCCGAGTGCGGTGCCGTGCAGGGCGGCGATGACCGGCTTGGGGCAGGCATCCATGTCCTCGATCACTTCGGGAAGCGACGGCGGCTGCGGCGGTTTGCCGAACTCACGGATATCGGCCCCGGCGATAAAGGTTCGCTCCGCGCCGAGGATCACGATCGCACGGACCGCGTCGTCATTGGCCGCCTCGTTCAACCGCTCCTTCAGGCCCTGACGGACAGCCTGTCCCAGGGCATTGACCGGCGGGTTATCCACGACAATGGCTGCGATATCACCGTGGCGTTCGAGCCGCACCACCTCACTCATTACAGTCTCCCGGCTGCGTTTATTGTTAACTCAGAGCTACTCTAGACCAAGCCCTACCAGGCATCGACCGTCTTTCCAGGGTGGCGGTGAGCTGTGGAATTTTTCAGAGAATAGCGACCCGGTTTCGTTATTCCAATATATAAAATACTATTCCGCATATCGGAATTTCAATTTACCTTCCGGGACCTGATCAGGTTCATGCGCGTAACAGTCTCGGATGTCGAATCCTGGGGTGTGATCGGGACTGCTGTCACTCTGGCGGGAGGGGGATCTCGGGCCAGGAGCCGGTGACCTCCGGCTGCACCGGACGTTCCAGATAGGTTGACAAAACGACAAAGCTCTTGGTGCCTTTAACGCCCGGCAGGACATAAAGCTGTGACAGGAAGTGTTCCAGGGCAAGCGCGCTCTCGGTCCTTACCTTCAGGATCACGCAAGTGTCGCCCGCGACCGAGTGCATCTCTTCCACCTCCGGAAAAGCCTTCAGTTTCATCATGCGTTGGCTCTTGCCCCACCCCTCCGCATCGACGTGGATAAAGGCGAGAAAGGGCTTTCCGACCGCCGGTCCATTGATCATCGCGCTCGTCCCGGCAATGGCACCGCTTTCTTTCATGCGTTTGACCCGGTCGTGGACCGCCGGAGCTGAGAGACCTGCGCTCTGGCCGACCTGGGCGTAGGTCTGGCGGGCGTCCCGGGTCAAAGCACTTAAGATTCTTCGGTCGAAGTCGTCCAATGGGCGGCTTGACCTCAGTTTTGGCTGAACATCCTCTGCTTCTCGATTCATCTTTCAGATTGCCCCTATTTTTATAATTCATTCCGCATATCCTTATTTTAGCGAAAGGATATTCAGTATGCTCGAATCAATTATCAATCCAGCTGCGGGTATTTACCCGGCCACGGGGGACTATGTTCATGGTCTGGAGGTTCGCCGTGCGCGAAGGCAGCTTTTTGTCAGCGGGACGATGGGGCTCGATATTCATGGCAATGCTCCGCCGGCACTCGATGAGCAACTTGAGCTGATCTGGCAAAATCTACGGCGCATTCTGACCGAGGCGCAGATGACCACGGACAATATAGTGCGGGTTACGAGCTATCTCACGAAGCCTGAATTCGCCCAAAAGAATCAGGAAGCGCGCGTAAGGGCCCTGGGAAACAGGCGCGTTCCGACAACTGCGATTGTTGTGCAGACACTCGACCCGGCATGGCTGGTTGAACTGGAGATAACGGCCGTTGCGGAATGAACTCTGTTTGCCTTGCGGGAACTACGCGGTAGGATCCATTCTTAAGTGCTCTGGCCCATTCTGGCTTCCAGATCGCCGACCCGGCGGCGCAGCAGAGGCCCGACCTCCTCGGTGATGCGGGCTTCCGTGAGGTTATTGCTGAGATCGCCGCAGTTGAAGACGAAAGCCTGGGAGGCTTCGTGGCTCCGGAACGGAACCGCGACGGCATTGATGGTGTCGACCCAGCCGCCGATGGAGGTGGTGTAGCCCAGGGACAACAACTGCTGACGCGCTCTCTTGACTATGCTGTCGAAGGCGTCACCGGTCAGTTCGCCGGAGGCCACGAATTCCTGGCGCAGGCCGCGGCATTCGCGTTCCGAGGCAGAGGCAAGAAAACAGAGACCTGAAGCCGTCTTGTCGAGGGGAATCTTGCGGCCGACCTCCAGCCAGATCGTCGCCGCCGCGCGGGGCCGCCAGCAATGGGCATAGAGCATCGAGAGCTGATCGCGGACCGTGAAGGCGACCAGAGTGCCGGTCTCGTCCGCAAGCTCCTGCATGATCGGATTGGCGATCTCCAGAAACGGCAGGTTCACCCGGGCTATATTACCCAGTGCCAGCGCCGCCGGGCCGAGACGGTACTTTTCGATCGAGCGTAGGTGGTCGAGATAGCCCAGTTGGGAAAGCGTGTAGGTCATGCGCGATACGGTGGACTTGGGCAGGCCGGTGCGCTCGGAAAGCTCCTGATTGCCCAGAGGGCCGTCGGAGGTGCGGAAAGCGCGCAGGACACTTAGGCCCCGGGCCAGCGTGGTGGCGAAACGGCGGTCAGGGCCAGCTTCCTCGGGAGGGTCTTCCTCGCGGAGACCTTCGCCGCTTTCGCCTGTTTTCGATATCGGAGTCACGCCTTCGCCCTCGCCAAAATGATCAGACCGGACTACAGCAGAAACCCCGCGCAGGTCAAATGGTCCGCTCTACTTGCGCCGTGGCGCGGTCAGCTCGAGCCATTCCCTCAGGCGGGTTTCCGGGCTTTCGGCCAGAAGCACGTCGGTGACGACTGAGATGGAGTCCGCGCCCGCCTCGAAGACAGCAGGTGCGCGCTCGATGGTCAGGCCTCCGATGGCGACCAGAGGCACGTCGCCCACTTTTTCCTTCCAGCCGGTGACCTTTTCCACGCCTTGCGGCGCCCACTTCATGGCCTTGAGGATCGTGGGGTAGACGGGGCCGAGCGCGACATAATCAGGCTTCAGGGCGAGGGCGCGGTCGAGTTCCCTGTCGTCGTGGGTGCTGACCCCAAGACGCAGGCCGCCGTCCCGGATGGCCGTGACATCGGCGTCGTCCAGATCTTCCTGGCCCAGATGTACATAGTCGCAGCCCAGCTCTAATGCCAGTTGCCAGTAGTCGTTCACGATCAGCTGGCAGCCGGCTTCGGCGCAGAGGGTTTTGGCCTCGGCGATTTGCACGCGCAGTTCCGCCTCAGGCTTATCCTTGATGCGTAGCTGCACCAGTTTCAGGCCCAGCGGCAAAAACCGTGGCAGCCATTTGACGCCGTCGATGATGAGGTAAAAGGGATCGAGCATCAGTTGTTCCAAAAGGGTGTGCCTGCTACGGGCGTGGAGGGGGCAGCCATGTCGCGGGTTTCTATTGGCTCCGCCTCAAAAGCCGTCCGTCCGGCCTCGATCGCGGCGGCGAAGGCCCTGGCCATGGCGACCGGATCTCCGGCCTTGGCGACGGCGGTGTTGAGCAGGATGGCGTCGTAGCCCAGTTCCATGGCCTGGGCGGCGTGGGAGGGCAAGCCGATGCCGGCGTCCACCACCAGGGGCACCTTGGGAAAGTGCGCGCGCAGGCTGCGCAGGCCGTAGAGATTGTTCAGGCCGCGCCCGCTGCCGATCGGCGCGCCCCAGGGCATCAGCACTTCGCAGCCGGCAGCCAGCAGCTTTTCCGCGACCACCAGATCTTCGGTGGTGTAGGGAAAGACTTCGAAACCTTCGGAACAGAGAATGCGCGCGGCCTCCACCAGTCCGAAGACGTCCGGCTGCAGGGTGTCGTCCTCGCCGATCACCTCCAGCTTGACCCAGGGCGTGTCGAAAAGCTCGCGCGCCATCTGCGCCGTGGTGACCGCTTCCTTCACCGTCTTGCAGCCGGCGGTGTTGGGCAGGACACGGACGCCGGACTCCTTGATCAGCGACCAGAAGGCCTGGCCGGCACGCTCCGTACCCGACTCCCGGCGCAGGGAGACCGTCGCGATCTGCGCGCCGGAGGCCTTCAGGGACTCCAGCATGATCGCGGGCGAGGGATAGAGCGAAGTGCCGAGCAGGAGACGGGACTGAACGCTCGTGCCGTAAAAGTCGAGGCTCATGGGGTTATCCGCCCTTCATGGGGGCGATAACTTCGATCTGATCGTTTTCCGACACCGCCAGTTCCAGACGCTTGCCTTTGGGGGCGAACTCGCCGTTCAGCGCGGTCGCGACCACCGCGCCGTCGTAGTTCAGTTCGCTCAGAAGTTCGGCGAGCGTGGCCGCCGCGGTCTCATGCGGCTGACCGTTAACCGTGACCCTCATTCGTAATCTCCTCTGGTGCCGATATCCTCCGGCACCTTCCCCTCCAACAGATAGTCTGCCGCCCGGCGCGCAACGGCAGGCGCGGCCAGATAGCCGTGCCGGTACATCCCGTTGACCCGCAGCGTGCGTCCGTCCCGGCGAATCCGCGGCAGATTGTCGGGAAAGGCCGGACGGGCGTCGACGCCGATTTCGACAATTTCCGCCTCGCCGAACGCCGGGTGCAGTGCGTAGGCCGCCGAGAGCAGCTCCAGCACGGAACGCACCGTCGGGCGCTCCCGCTCTTCGCTTTCTATCATGGTCGCCCCGACCATGAACAGGCCGCCGCTACGGGGCACGATATAGAGCGGAATGCGGGGATGCAGCAAGCGGATTGGCCGGCTGAGGGAGACTTCATCGCTTTTGAGCAGCAGCATCTCACCCTTGACCCCGCGCAGATCCGGCAGCTTGTCGCGCGCCGCCAGACCCCGGCAGTCGAGGCGCCAGTCCGCGTCGGGCTCGGCTTCCAGGTGGCTGTCCGAGAGCGCTTCCTCGAAGCGGAAGGAAACCCCCAGGCTTTTCAGACGTTCGACCAGTGCCGGCAGGACTTCGCGCGGATCGAAGTGGGACTCTTCGGGAAAGAAGAGACCCGTGGCGAAGCGCTCCGCCAGATCCGGCTCCAGGGCCGCGATGCGGGCGGAATCAGCGGGCTCCCAGCCTTCCGTGACCCGTCCGAAGCGCTTGAGGTCCGGTGTGTCTCGGGCAGCGGCCACTACGAGAGTACCGTTCTTCACGGGCTTCGGATCCAACTGGTCCCAGAAGGCCATGCTCTCTGCCCCCAAGACACCGATGATGGGCTCCGCGGATTCCATTTCGCAGCCGGGCGCGAGCATGCCCCCGGCCCACCAGGAACAGCAACTCGCATCCGGTCCGGCGCTGCCCGCGACCAGGGTGACCGGACAGCCCCGCTCGGCGAAGGTGAGGGCGCAGGTCAGGCCGACGACCCCCGAGCCGACAATCTCGACCCGGGGTGCATTGGTGCTAGAGTTCGGCATTGGATTCCTTCTCCGCGACTTTGGCATCGACATAGAGATCGCCGCCCAGGCGTTTAAAGGTCTCACTCATCTGGGCCATGCCCTGTTCTTTATCGTTGAGGCGGTCAGCGAAGTCGCGGACCTCCTGGCTGATCTTCATGGAACAGAACTTGGGGCCGCACATGGAGCAGAAATGCGCGACCTTGTGGGCCTGCTTGGGCAGGGTTTCGTCATGGAACTTCTGCGAGGTTTCCGGGTCCAGGGAGAGATTGAACTGATCCTGCCAGCGGAAATCGAAGCGGGCCTTGGAGACCGCGTCGTCCCGGATCTGCGCGCCCGGATGGCCCTTGGCGAGATCGGCGGCATGGGCCGCGATCTTATAGGTGATCACGCCGACCTTCACGTCGTCCCGGTTGGGCAGCCCCAGGTGTTCCTTGGGCGTGACGTAGCAAAGCATGGCGCAGCCGAACCAGCCGATCATGGCGGCCCCGATACCAGAGGTGATGTGATCGTAACCCGGTGCGATGTCGGTGGTCAGCGGGCCGAGCGTGTAGAAGGGGGCCTCGCCGCATTCGCGCAGCTGCTTGTCCATGTTGACTTTGATCTTGTGCATGGGCACGTGGCCGGGGCCTTCGATCATCACCTGGCAGCCCTTGTCCCAGGCGACCTGTGTCAGCTCGCCCAGGGTTTCCAGCTCGGCGAACTGGGCGCGGTCGTTGGCGTCGGCAATGGAGCCGGGCCGCATGCCGTCTCCCAGGGAGAAGGAGACGTCATACTTGTTGCAGATCTCGCAGATCTCGGCGAAGTGCTCGTAGAGGAAGCTCTCCTTGTGATGGAAAAGGCACCACTTGGCCATGATCGAACCGCCGCGCGAGACGATCCCGGTGACCCGTTCGGCAGCCAGATGCACGTAGCCTAACCGCACGCCCGCATGGATCGTGAAGTAGTCGACGCCCTGTTCCGCCTGCTCGATCAGGGTGTCGCGGAAAACCTCCCAGGTCAGGTCTTCGGCCACGCCGTTCACTTTTTCCAGGGCCTGATAGATCGGCACCGTCCCGATGGGTACGGGGGAGTTGCGGATAATCCATTCGCGGGTGTTATGGATGTTCCGGCCGGTGGAGAGGTCCATGACCGTGTCCGCGCCCCAGCGGATCGCCCAGACCATCTTCTCGACCTCTTCCTCCACCGAGGAGGTCACCGCCGAATTGCCGATGTTGGCATTGATCTTCACCAGGAAGTTCCGGCCGATGATCATCGGCTCCAGTTCCGGGTGATTGATGTTGGCTGGGATGATCGCGCGTCCGGCTGCGATTTCGCTGCGCACGAACTCCGGTGTGATGAACTCGGGGATCTCCGCCCCGAAACTCTCGCCGCCGGCAAGCGTTACGGCGGCATCCGGCAGGGCCTGTTGCCGACCCAGGTTCTCTCGTTCCGCGACGTAGACCATCTCTTCGGTGATGATACCGGCGCGGGCGGCCTGGAGCTGGGTCAGGGGCTTGCCGCCCTTGCCGCGCAGCGGGCGGTGCCGGATCGGGAAGGCGCGGGCGAGGTGATCGCCGCTGACGTTGCCATTGTCCTCGGGCCGGATATCGCGGCCTTCGCAGGCTTCGACATCGCGGTCGTTCGTCCAATACAGCCGGTGGCGGGGCAGGCCCTGCTCGACATCGATCTTTACGGTCGGGTCACTGTAAGGCCCGGAGGTGTCATAGACACGGACCGGCGCTTCCGCCGGATCGCTCAGCGCGATTTCCCGAAAGGGTACGCTAAGGTCCGGTTTTGCCTCGGGATGGGTGTGAATCTTGATCGACGCGGGCAGCGGGCCCGTCGTTACCTTTGGCGTTGCGGACGCGGTTTCGGAATAGGTCGTTTCAGTCACGAAAAATCTCCCGGATAGGTTGCGAGTGAAAAGACCCGGGGAGAGCTCTGGGAAACTGTGGGTATGTATCTGTCTGTGACATTGAGACTCCACTCCCTTCGCCGGCATGACCCGGATCAGGTTCTAAGAGTCCGACGCGGCAACAGCGCCATCTCAGTCCTTTGCCAAAAGGACACCCCTAGGAATGACTAAATCGATATCACGCAAGCGCATGCAGTTCCAGAGATTTGTATGTTTGCCGTCGCGATTCAGCGGCGGTCGAAGGCCAGCTTCGCGGCGAGCCCGAGGAAGATGCAGCAGGTCAGCCAGCGATAGACGGCCATGAGTTTCGCACTCGACGCCAGTGTGCGCCCGATCCCGCCGGAGAAGCCGCCGACAACCCCGTTGATCACCGTACCACCGACGTTCAGGATCGCGCCGAAGATCAGGAACTGGAGGATTGTCGACCCGCGCGAGGGGTCCACAAACTGCGGGACGAAAGCAAGGATGAAGATCGCCACTTTGGGATTGAAGAGGTTCACGATTGCGCCGTCGCGCCAGGCGGCGAAGACACCGCCTGATCCAACCTGCGCAGCCGACAGAGGTGCATTGCGGCTGCGGACCGCCTGGATCGCCAGCCAGACCAGATAGCTCACACCGGCCCAGCGCACGATCTCGAAAGCGAAAGGATAGGCCGCGAGCAACGCGGCTAACCCGAAAGCGGCGAGCAGCGAGTGAACGAAGGAACCTGTGGCGACGCCCAGGCTCGCCGCGACGCCGGCTCGCGGTCCGGATTTCAAACCTTGTCCCAGGCAAAAGAGCATATCGCTGCCGGGCGTCATGTTGAGTGCCAGGGCGGCGGGAATGAAAATGAGAAGCTGGGCCGGATCGATCATGTCTCTGAGCCTTGCTGAGCAAATATGTTGTTACGCCAGGATCGTCTCGATCTTCTCCTGAACGCTGAGGGCCTCGGCAGGCGTCGCCAGGAGGTGCGGTTCCCGCTGCAGGCAGTTGTCCAGTTCGTTGAGCTGCCGCTGAAGACTGTCGCGCCGGGGATCGGCGGGACGTTGCAATACCTCCCTAAAGTCTTCTCCTTCCGAAGACCAGAGTTGATAGAACTCCGAGACCCGGTAACTGCGCTCCGAACCTTTGACCGTCACCTCCTGCCGGTCCGGTTGCGTGCCGCCGACCGAGCCCAGGATCGTTACAGGGACGCCCTGGGCATTCTCGAGCCGCGCCAGGACGTGGGTTTCGCAGAGGTCTCCGTCCACCGGATAACTGGGATGGGCAGCGACCAGCCTGGTCGGGCCGATCACCCGCTCACTGAAAAATACAAAGTGTGAAATGACTTCACGGGTAAAGCCGCCCTCGGCCCGGAACCGCAGCCAGTCGGCATCGACCTGCCAGGCGCGCGGCCAGGCCGGATAGGTGACGACGATATCAACGCCTTCCAGTTTACCCATTTCTCCTGCTTTCTTGGCGCGCTGGATCTCGGAAAGCGCCCGCCCGGCCGCCTGGGTGAAGTTGACGGCGGCGGGCACCATGGCTTGCTCCAGGTGCACAACCAGATCCCGGCTCTCCTCGATGTCGATCCCGAGCGGTTTTTCCAGAAAGACGGCCTTTCCGGCGGCGGCAGCGGTCAGGGCATAGGCTTTGCGCGGGACCGGCGGGCAGGCGAGGTAGACGACCTCCGCCGCGGCCATGGCTTCCTCTGCGGATCCTACGACCGGTACCTCGGGCGCTTCTTCGCGCGCCTTGTTGCAGGCTTCGCTCGAAGGGTCCCAGACCGCGACCGGCTCGAAGGCGACATGGTTGCGCAGGTTGGCCAGCAGACGCCGCCCCATGATCCCCAGGCCGATCACAGCGATTTTGTGAGTGGGTGGGGTTTTGTGTTTGGCCGACATCTGCTTTCCTTACCTTGTTTACGCTTGATCAGGGCTTCTTGCCCGCGTTGGGTTCACTTCCGGGCGGGGCCTTGGCGTTCGGCTGATGCAGCCCAGAGATTCACGCCGCCCTCGACGGCATAGCGGTCGATTTCCTTCAGTTCCTTGTCCGAGAACTCCAGATTATCGAGAGCTTCTACCGAGTTGCGGACCTGCTCGGGCTTGCTGGCACCGATCAGCGCGGTCGTCACGCGTCCGCCACGCAGGGCCCAGGCGATGGCCATCTGGGCCAGGGTCTGGCCGCGTTTTTTGGCGATCTTGTTGAGAGCGCGAATCCGGGTCAGATTGTCTTCGGTCAGGAAGGCCGGACGCAGGGCCCCGCCCTTGGCGGCGCGGCTGTCTTCCGGCACGCCCTTCAGATACTTGTCGCTCAACATGCCCTGGGCCAGCGGCGAGAAGATGATCGAGCCGATACCTTCCTCGTCCAGAGTATCGAGCAGGCCGTCTTCCTCGATCCAGCGGTTGATCATGGAGTAGCTCGGCTGGTGAATCAGGCAGGGCGTGCCCAGATCGCGCAGGATTTTGGCGGCCTCTCGGGTACGCTGGGCGTTGTAGGAGGAGATACCGGCGTAGAGCGCTTTGCCCTGGCGCACCGCGGTATCCAACGCGCCCATGGTTTCTTCCAGCGGCGTGTCGGGGTCGAAACGGTGGGAATAGAAGATATCGACGTAATCGAGCCCCATGCGCAGCAGGCTCTGGTCCAAACTGGCGAGGACATACTTGCGGCTGCCCCATTCGCCGTAAGGACCGGGCCACATGAGATAACCGGCCTTGGTCGAAATCACCATTTCGTCGCGGTAATTGGCGAAATCCGTGCGCAGCATATCGCCGAAGTTCTCTTCCGCTGAGCCCGGAGGGGGCCCGTAGTTGTTGGCGAGGTCGAAGTGGGTGATGCCGAGATCGAAGGCCGTGCGGCAGATCTCTAAAGCGTTGTCGCGCGGCGCATTGTCGCCGAAGTTGTGCCAGAGCCCGAGAGAGATCGCCGGCAGCCGCAGACCGCTTTTGCCGCAGCGATTGTAAATCATCTTCTCGTAGCGGTTTTCGGCGGGCAGGTAACTCATGTGCTTTCCTCCTGAGAGCGTCCTTTGGAACGACGCTCGATCTGACTCTCTGATTTGGCCGGAATTCTCGTCCGGCTATCGGATGTTATACCAACCCGAATTTATCCCGGCGCCGGGGCGAGTATCCGGCGAAAGGAACGATCCCGTTTCAGATGCCACTCCCGGCTCATGGCTTCCCCGCGGGTTTGATAACGCTCGGCATAGATCAGCTTCCATTGGCGGCCGCGCGTCGATTTCGCGCCGGTGCCCGCGTTGTGTCTTTCGACGCGTTTTTCGAGGTTGTTGGTCCAGCCGACGTAGGTCCGCCTGCCTTTCCCATCATCAGTTCCAATAACATAAACGAAACAGGACATCCCTTCAGAAACCCGTGAACTGCCGCTACATTTTAGTGATACGAGGGATTTTTAGTGGTCTGAAGGGGTCATGAAGCGATGGCCGAGACCGGTGTCATAGGCCAGGCCATCGGCAGTTAAGGTCGCGACCGCCATGGGGTTGTTGTTGTGGGTCAGCCCCTTGCGGGTTAGCGCCGACCAAACCGCCGGATTGGTGAGACCACTGGCATCCCGTGTCGAGATGGTGAAGTCTCCAACATGCAGATGGTTGCCGTGGGCGTGCGGCAGTTGCAGCAGGGCGGCCTCGCCGGTTGCTTCGTCCCGTTGTGCCATGCCGGGATCTCGTGCAAGAACCTGCGCCAGAGCCAGAGTCCGCAATTGCAGTTTGTTGAGTTTGAGCGGGTTTTTCTTCGGTGGCATGGCTAACCTGTCAAAGTTGGCTATCATGCAGGCATGGCAATCGTTCACGCTTGATTGAACGAAACCCGGTCACCGGGAACTAAGCCAGGCTTGCAAATCTTGAAATTCTGGTTTGTCGTGCGGACATTGTAACGGCTGCCCCGGTCAATGCAAAAAAGACTTGCGGAGCTCATCGCCGATAAATCGCCGCTCAGAGAAGGAACGAACCTTGGATCAGATTATCTTTCATGCCTATCCCCAGTCTCCGGTGTCGGAAAAGGTCCGGGTCGGCTTCGGCATCAAGAACCTGGCCTGGCGTTCCGTCGAGGTGCCGCGCATCCCGCCCAAACCGCTTCTGATGCCTCTGACCGGCGGCTATCGGCGCGCGCCTGTGATGCAGATCGGCGCCGATGTTTATTGTGACAGCCAGTGTATTCTGCGAGAGCTTGAGCGCCGTTTTCCCGAGCCGACCTTTTATCCCGGTGGCGCGGACGGCATGGTCTGGGGCGTGAGCCGCTGGACCGACGGCGTCCTCTTCGACACCACGGTCAAGCTGGTTCTGGGGGCGGCCGCCGATGAGCTGCCTGAAGCCTTCGCCAAAGACCGCGGGCGCCTGTATCTGGGCCCCAACGCGGATTTGCAGGCGGTTAAAGCCGACCTCGCACATGTCATCTCGCAGGTCAGGCCGCAGCTTGGCTGGATGGATCAACGTTTGAGCGGTGGCCGCAAATTCATGCTGGGGGATCATCCCGGCCTACCCGATGCCGTCGCCTACTACCATGTCTGGTTCATCCGCGGCCGTTGGTCCAGGGGACCGGAGTTTCTGAGCCAATTCCCCGCACTGGAAGCCTGGGAAAAACGTGTCGCGGCCTTGGGCCACGGTGAGCCAAGTGACATGACCGGCGAGGAGGCTTTAGAGATCGCAAAAGCAGCTGAGACGATCACGCCGGAGGGCGTTGATCCGCTGGACCCGCTTGAGCTTCAAGTCGGCGACAGGGTGAGTATCGTCGCGGACGTGGACGGCGGTGAGACCGGCGTCGAGGGGCCTGTGCATCTTGTCGAGCGCGACCGCATCGCGATCGACCATGAAGCAGCCGAGGTCGGCAAAATCTGTATTCACTTCCCCCGTGTCGGATATCGTGTGACGCGGGTGTGAAGCAATGAAACCCTTCATTCCACAGCGTTTCGAATCCCTTGTCTTCGGACTGTTGCTATCGGGGTTCATGTCCTGTCTGGTCACTCTGATCGCCAGTGTTCTGACGGTCGGGATCGAGCCAGGGTTGTTCGGCATCTGGATGGAGAACTGGTTTTCATCCTGGCTCGTCGCCTTCCCGGCGGTCCTGGTGGTCGCACCGCTTGTCCGGCGGATCGTCCATCGTTTGGTGATAACGGGTTGATGTAAAGAGAGATCTCATGAAAAAGCTGCTTCTGTGCTGCCTCTTTCTGCCTTTCTGGTCACTCACTCTACGCGCGGAACCCGCCGAATTGCTCACGGACCATCCTCTGGCCGGCACGCTGTGGCACGTCGGCGAGAAGCGCCAGGCCAGCCCTGAAGAACTCTTCGCCGCGGCGGCGGAAGCGCGCTGGATCCTGCTTGGAGAAAAGCACGATAACGCAGAGCATCACCGGATTCAGGCCGAGGTCGTCGGGGCTGTGGGAGAACGGGAACGCCGCCCTGCGCTTGTGTGGGAAATGGCGCAACCTGAACACGATGCGGTTTTGAAGGCGGCGACCGCTGAGCAGGTGGACGGCCTGGGTGATGCCATTCAGTGGGAACAGCGTGGCTGGCCGAGCTGGCCGGAGTATCAACCCATCGCCGAACAGGCACTGAAGTATGGGATGACCATGGCTGCGGGCGATGCCCCGCCTGCGGTCAGGCGCAACCTGGGCAAAGGCGGGTCGCTGGATGCCGATACCGCCGCGGACATAGGATGGTCGCGGGACTACAACGATGACCAGCGCCGCCGACTGATGGAGCTTCTGGCGCTTTCCCACTGCGGCATGCTGCCCGAGAAGGTCTTGCCGGCCATGGCTGATGTTCAGAGGCTGCGAGATGCCTGGATTGCAAAGGTCATGCGCGATGAAGGCGCCGAGGATGGTGCGATTCTGATTGCCGGTGCCGAGCATGTCCGCAGAGACCGCGGCGTGCCCTGGCACCTCCTGCCGCTGGAGGATGAAATGCTTGCTTTGGCCGCTGTCGAAGTGGTCCGGGACGTGGCTGATCCCGAGGCTTATCCGTCCTTCGATCCTGAGCAGTTCGACTACGTCTGGTTTACCGCCCGGGTTGACGAAAAGGATCCCTGTGAAGCCTTCCGCAAGTCCTCAACTTAGCCAAATTCGGGTCACCTCTCGTTGCGAGAACTCACAAGCAGAACAGACAGATTGGCTTGTTCAAAGCTTGAGTCCATCAGAGCCCTGCCGGTTGTCTCCGATCCCGCGAGCCAGGGACGCACTGCTCAGCATGCGCTTGAGGGTTGGATCACGATCGTAGACATGATGCTTCAACGCGGCAGCGATGTGTATGACCACAAGAGCGACGAGTGCATAGCCCGCAAACTGATGTATCCCAGAGCCGAGCGAAGCCAGCCAAGTCACTTCTGCCTGAGCGGGGATCGTAAACCAGCCGAAGACCTCCACCGGCCGACCACGAAATAAAGACGCGACGACACCCGATAGCGGCATGAGTAGAACACTAGCCAAGAGAGCCCAATGGGCGACCTTCGATGCCCTCTCCTGCCATGCGGGCATACCCGCTACGGCCGCTGGAAACCCTCTCACGACCCGCCAGAGGACGCGCCATAGGCCAAAGCCGAGCGCCAGAACCCCAATGGACTTGTGAATGGCAATCAAGTCCCCTCGTTCGTCGCGCGGTAACTCACCGTACGCGAGATAAAGGCCGAAACCCAGCATGCCGATCATCACAGCTGCAATCACCCAGTGATTGACGCGGGACGTGAAACCATATGTCGCGTTTCTTTGCATAGTTGAGATCTCCCGATGTTTGCCTTGGGAAATTAAGAAGGGCGGATATTCACGGTCGTCAGGTCAACGGACTCTTGCTTTGACGCGCATAGCCGTTCCCTAAAGTCTCGCTCCCATACCGATAGATGGATGCTGTTCTGGCCGGGAGAAGAACCATCCGGCAGTGAGTTTGTCGCCGTTTGTCACAAATTCGAGCGCTGTTACATTTTGCGACACTTTTTCGGCTGAGACTGTCGCCGTGGTGGGGTAAAGTCTTGTAATCCTGTCGAGTATTCCGACCTAAACTGCGTTAACAGTTCGAACCCGACACACTCCGCAGACCACACTGCGCTCGCAGCGCCGAGAAGAGATCGCCGCGGCGTCGTTCGAAAACCGAGAGCTCTTGGAGACCTGACTTTGAAGCTGCGCAATGCAATCGGCGGCCCTACGCGGGGTGAGAGATGATGGTCATTCTGCGTCAGATCTTGTTTGTCACAGTCCTCGCCGGCCTCGCGCTCGGCGGTTACGTCTATTACCAGCAGGCGCTTCTCGCTTCGGCGGAGTCAAAGGGCCACACGACGCAAGCTGCCACCCGGAGCATCGCTGTCGAGGTCGCGCCCGCCGAAAGCCGGAAGCTCGCCAGGATTTTGGAGGCGGTTGGAACAACGCGGGCTCTGCGCTCCATCGACATCGTCCCCGATGCCGAAGGACGCATTGTGGAGATTGATATCGTTGCTGGCCGCGAGGTTGAGGCTGGTCAGCTGCTTGCCCGGCTGGATGATGAAATCGAGCAGGCGACACTGACCGAGGCGCAAGCAACACTTGATGAAAAGTCGGCTGCCCTCGCACGCGCTGAAACGCTTTTCCAGAGCAAAACCGTCAGCCGGGCAACCATCGACCAGGTGCGCGCGGAGACGGCCATCGCGCGGGCAACGCAAGAGCGGGCGCAGCGGCGGCTCGATGATCGTGTCGTCCGTGCGCCCTTTTCCGGCGTTTTGGGGATCAAAGCAATCGATCTTGGCGCGCGTGTCGATACGGATTCCGTGCTCACCAGCCTTGATGATCTCTCCGCGGTGGAGATCGAATTCAGCCTGCCGGAAACAGTCTATGGGCAGATTGAGGAAGGTCAGGCTGTGACAGCGGTTGCCGCCGCCTTTCCAGGGCGCAGTTTTACCGGAACCGTCGTCGCGGTGGACAGCCGTATCGATCAGACGTCGCGCGCTTTTAAGCTCCGTGCCCGACTCCCCAACGAAAAGCGGGAACTGCCGGCAGGTATGTTCATGCGCCTCAGTCTTGCGATGGGCGCGCGTGATGCCGTGATCGTGCGGGAAGAGGCAATCCTGGTCCAGGGTGGAAACGCCTATCTCTTCATCGTCGAGAACGGAAAGGCAGTACAACGGCGCATTACCGCTGGTGCACGCCGGGACGGCATGGTTGAGGTGGTGTCTGGAATAGCGGCTGGGGAAGTCGTCGTTTCGCGAGGGATCCAATCCTTGCGCGACGGCATTCCCGTGGATGTTCTCGTCAGACCGCCTCCCGATGGCGGAGAGGATCTACAGCCGCCGGCCGGCGCCGCCCGTCAACCTGCCCCTTCATCCGGCACGGCAGGGCAGCGAAGCTCATGACACTCTCGGACATCGCGATCCGGCGCCCGGTTTTGGCAGCCGTTGCCAGTCTTCTCATCATCGTGTTCGGTTTCGGTGCCCTGAGTCAGCTGCCGATCCGCGAGCTGCCTGATATCGATGCCGCGGTGGTTTCGGTGCGCACGGCTTACACCGGCGCGGCTCCCGAAATCGTCGACACGGATATCACCGAGGTGCTGGAGAGTTCCATGGCCGGCATCGCCGGGGTCAAGACCATCACTTCCCGGAGCCGCCGCGGCAGCAGCAGCATTACCATCGAATTTGAAGTGGACCGCGACATCGACGAAGCGGCGAACGATGTGCGCGACGCTGTCGCACAGGTCCGTGCCGAACTCCCCGAGGATGTGGATGAACCCCGGGTCATCAAGAATGACGCCGACGACGATCCGGTCATGCGTCTTGCCGTGGTCAACCCTAATATGACCGCCGCCGAAATCACCGACTATGTGGACCGCTACATCGTCGACCGCTTGTCGACGGTGCCGGGGGTCGCCAGTGTCGATCTTTACGGCGACCGTCCCATGGCGGTCAGGATCTGGCTGGACCGCCGCGCGATGGCAGCCCGCAATCTGACCGTGGCCGACATCGAGACGGCGCTCCAGCGCGCCAATGTCGAACTTCCCGCGGGTGAACTCGAGACCGCTGCGCGTCAGCTCACCGTCCGTCTGAACAGCCGCATTCCGACGGTCGAGGCCTTCGCCAATGTGGTTATCGACCGGATTGCGGGCCATCCGATCCGCCTCGGCGACCTGGCGCGCGTGGTGGCGGGGGTCTCCGACGACAGCACCATCGTGCGCAACAACGGGGTGACGGCAGTCGGTCTCGCGGTGATCCGCCAGAGTCAGTCCAACACCATCGCCATCTCCAACGGCGTGCGCGATGCCATTGAAGCGATGTCGGACGGCCTGCCGGCGGGCATGGCGATCGAAGTGGGATCGGACGATGCCATATTTGTCGGTGCGTCGATCCAGGAAGTCCTGACGGCGCTCGGCATCTCGCTGGCTCTGGTCGTGGGTGTCATCCTTGTATTTCTGCGCTCCTGGCGGGCAACGCTGATACCCGCAATCACCATTCCCGTCGCGCTCATCGGAACGCTGGCGCTGATCGGCGCCATGGGCTTTTCCATCAACGTGCTCACATTGCTCGCGCTGCTGCTGGCCATCGGCCTGGTGGTGGATGACGCGATCGTGGTTCTCGAGAACATTCAAAGACGTCTCGACCAGGGTGAGAGCCTGCTCAAAGCAAGCGTGCTCGGCGCGCGTCAGGTTACCTTCGCGGTCATCGCCACCTCGATCACCCTGATCGCCGTGTTCGTTCCCTTGTCTTTTCTCCAGGGACAGGTTGGCCGCCTCTTTATCGAGTTCGGCTTTGTCATGGCGAGCGCGGTGCTGATCTCTACCTTCGTGGCCCTCACGGCCTGTCCGGCCCTGGCCTCGAAGCTTCTGCGCGGCCCGAAACCCGCCTCTGAAAAGGTGATGGCGCTGCCCCGGAGCACGGACGCGTCCGAACAGGAAGGAGTGTTCGTTCGTGGCTTCCGTGCAGCTGTTAGTTTTGCCGTCGGCGTCCCCATCGTCGTGATCAGTCTGGCTCTGGCGATCGCAGGGGTCGGCTTCGCTGTTTATCAGGGTCTGCCGCAAGAACTCAGCCCCAGCGAGGATCGCGGCGTGGTCTTCGTGCCTCTCTCAGCGCCGCAGGGCAGTACCGTCGGTTTCACCGACTCAGCGACGCAGCAGGTCGAGCGGATCGTCGAGCCTCTCCGCGCTTCTGGTGACATTGAGACCGTTTTTACCTATAGCGGGAGTTGGGGCAATCAGAACCGCGCCTTTGTGGTGCTCCGCCTCTCGGATTGGGCTGAGCGCGAGCGCTCCCACCGCGATGTGGCCGCGGCGATCAGCCCGAACATGCGTGAGATCACCTCCGCCCGGGGCCGCCCTATTACACCGGCGGGGCTAGGTCTGCGCGGAAGCCGCACGCCCTTGCGCATCGTGGTCAGTGGACCGGATTTCGATAGCGTAAAGACCTGGGCCAGCGATCTGCTCGCCATCGCGCAGAATAATCCCGGCCTGGAAAATATGGAGATGGACTACGAGGAGAACCAGCCGCAGATCGACATCTCCGTCGATCGCGAGCGTGCCGACGACCTGGGCATCAACGTGGATACCATCGCCTCCACACTGCAAACCCTGTTGGCCTCCAGCGAGGTCACGCAGTTCGTGGACCGGGGCCGCGAGTACCCGGTTCTCCTGCAGGCCGAAGACAGTGACCGCGTCTCGCCATCGGACATCGATTTCATCTTCATTCGCGCGGGAGACGGAACCTCCCTGGTGCCCCTCAGCGCGCTGATCGATGCGGATATGGTCGCGGCGGCAGCCGAATTGCGGCGCTATGACAGGCTGCCATCGATCCAGGTGACCGGATCGCTTGCCGAGGGCTTTACCCTGGGCGAGGCCATCGCCTTCATGGAGCAGGCCGCCGCGGACACGCTCCCCAGCGAAGCGCAAATCGGGCTTGCCGGCCAGTCGCTGCAGTTCAGGGAAACCTCCAGCGGTGCCACGACCACCTTTTTGCTCGCGCTTCTTATCGTATTTCTGGTACTCGCCGCACAGTTCGAGAGCTTTGTGCACCCGCTGGTGATTATGCTGACGGTACCACTGGGTGTCGCCGGGGCCGTTTTCTCGCTGGCGGCCACGGGGATCACGCTAAATATCTACAGTCAGATCGGCATCATCCTGTTGGTCGGACTAATGGCCAAGAACGGAATTCTGATCGTGGAATTCGCCAACCAGCTGCGTGATCAGGGGATGAGCGTGCGCGATGCGGCGCTGGAAGCCACCGTGCTGCGCCTGCGGGCCATCGTAATGACGTTGATATCCACGATTCTGGGCGCCGTTCCACTGGTTCTGGCAAGTGGCGCGGGCGCGGAAAGCCGGATGGCAATCGGCACGGTTATCGTTGGCGGACTTATGCTCTCGGGCACTCTCACCCTCTTCCTCACGCCTGTCCTCTACAACCTGCTGGCCCGCTTCACCACACCCCGCTCCCGCATCGAAAAGCTGATTGAGACCGAATTGAAGGATCTCGGTCACCCCGAAGCCGTCGCAGCCGAGTAGTCCCCCGTTTGGGCCCGTAAAGTCATCGAACGATGAGAAAGCGATTGAGGCGCCCGGCATTGAAGTGTGCCGGGCGCCTCAATCTTCGGCTATTGCCGTTGCGGCTCGATCGCCGCAGCTGATTTGGCGAGGCGCACCAGATTGATGAATTCCGCCCGGTAACCGAAGGGATCTTCGCCTTTGGCGGAGAGCGCCAGAGCGATCACGTCGTCATGGGAGAAATCGCCCGTGTAGCGGCCGCCGCGCAGGATCTGCCCAAAACCGGCAACAGCGGCGGCAAAGCGCGTGGACTGGGGCGCCTGCGCAATCGAAGAGACTTCCGCGTCCTTGGTGATGGCCGTCGAAATCAGGGTGCTGCTGTCGCTGTCCGGCAATTTGTAACGGATCTTCAGGAACCCATATTCGTCGCTCTGGTCGGTTTCCGTCTCCGCGCGGTCGGACTGGTAGCGAAGATCGTCGACCTGTTGCGCGGACGAACCGGTCGGCGTGACTTCATATAGCGCCGTCACTCTGTGGCCGGCGCCGATATCACCGGCATCAACTTTGTCATTATTGAAGTCTTCCCGGTTCAGCATGCGCGTTTCATAGCCGATCAGGCGATACTCGCTGACCATGGCCGGGTTGAACTCCAGTTGCAGCTTCACGTCCTTGGCGATGGTAAAGAGCGTGGAACCGGCCTCTTCAACCAACACCTTGCGGGCCTCACTGAGCGTGTCGATGTAAGCGGCGTTTCCATTGCCGTTCTGGGCCAGGGTCTGCATCAGTTCGTCATTGTAATTGCCATGACCGAACCCCAGGACCGAGAGGGTGACACCGGTCTTGCGCTTGCGCTCAACAAAGCTCTTCAGCTCATCCGGGTCCGAAATACCCACGTTGAAATCGCCATCGGTTGCCAGGATCACCCGGTTGACGCCGCTTTCATCGAGCTGACGCTCGGCAAGCTGATAGGCCTGCCGGATTCCTTCAGCGCCCGCCGTCGATCCGCCGGCGCTGAGGCGGTCTAGGGCCGCGAGGATCTTGTTTTTATCAGCCGCCTGCGTTGGTTCCAGAACCGTTCCGGCCGAGCCTGCATAGGCGACAATCGCCACGGTATCGTCAGGCTTGAGCGAGGACAGGAGCAGCTTGAAGGAGTTGCGCAGCAGCGGCAGCTTATCGGGCGCGTTCATCGAGCCCGAGGTATCGATCAGAAAGACCAGGTTGGCTCTCGGCGCCTCCGTCTTGGGTAACTCGTAACCCTTGATACCGATCCGCAGAAGCTTCCGGTCCAGATTCCAGGGCGACGGCATGATCGAGACATTCGCCTTGAAAGGTTCCTCGCGGCTGTCCGACGCCTGGTAATTGTAATCAAAATAGTTGATCAACTCCTCGACACGAACCGCATCTTTCTGCGGCAGCACCCCCCGGTTCAAAGCGCCGCGCACGAAGGCGTATGAGGCCGTATCCACATCAACCGAGAAGGTCGAGACCGGGTACTGGGTCACCAGCTTCAGCGGATTGGGAACGATGTTAGAGAAGCTGTCGCGACCCTGATCCTGATACTGCGGGATCACGACCTCGTTGCTCTTTCGAATGCCCTGGCTGGGCGCCTGTTGAGGGGTAAAGACAAAACGCTGCACCCTCTCTTCGATAACGGCCTGTCCAGTTGCGGGGCCGACCGTCGAGGGCGGCGGAGCACCCCTGGCCAAAGCTTCCTGACTGGCCTTAGGCTTTGATGCGGCAGGCGATGGTGCGGATTGATCAGCCAGTCCCTGGATCTCCGGCTCCGGCTCTGGCGCCAGCTCCGGTTCTAGCGTCGGCGCGTGCTCTGGCGTGGGCGCGGGCTTGGCTGCCGGTTCGGCGGCGGGCACAGCCGCCACCTTTTCCCTAGCGGCTGGGAAGCGCGCTTCATCGATTTCGTATTCCGAGGCGGTATCGATCAAGGCATGCTCGATCTGTTCGACATTCACGACGACAAAGGCCAGGACGGCAAGGCTTACGCCGCCCGCCAGGGTGTATCTCAGATTTAAATGGGCAAAGTTCATCATCGGTTTCCTCTTGAGTGCGGTCAGCAAATTCATGCTTCGCTCTCTAAGACGCGCGCCGATGCCGGTTCCTTGGCGGACCTCTGAATTATCTTTTTGAAACGCGTCCATGGCCGCGCGCAGGGCTGTCTGCCGCGCGGCGGCGTCGGGCCGGACGGACTTCTGGTGCCGGAAGGCACCTCTCATTCTTTCCAGTTCGTCGCTCATGCTTCCGCTTTCACCATGGCTTTGAGTTCTTTGCGCAACTCATGCATGCGCCAGGACACTGTCGACTCCTTGATTTCCAAAATATCCGCCGCCTCTGCATGGGTGAGGCCTTCCGCCAGAACCAGCACCGCGGTCTCCCGCAAATCCTGCCCGACCCGCTGCAAGGCATCGTAAAGCCAGTTCAACTCCCGGGCGGCGTCCGCTTCCGCGCCGCGCATCAGCTCTGACACCTCGCCGTAGGCCGCATGCAGGCGGCTGGTGGCGCCTTGCCGCCGGCGCAGATCCTGCGCCGCATTGACGACGATCCGATAGAGCCAGGTGGTAAAGCGGGCCTCGCCCTTGAAGGACCGGAGCTTGACGGCCAGAGACGTGCAGACAGCCTGCGCGATATCCTCGGCGTCCTCGCGCACGCCGGTGAAGCGGTAGGCAATGCGGTAAATGCCGTCGTAATGCCGCTCCAGCAGCACCTGAAAGGCCGCCGAATCGCCATTGCCCGCCTGCAATGCCAGCTCGCTATCGCTCGTGTTCATCCGCATATTCAGTTATTGGACGCAGGAGAACGGCAAATCCTTGGCGGAATCATGAAAAAAATGAGTCGCCGGACAACCGTCGTGCTCCGGAACCCAGAAAAATTCCGGAAATCCGCCAAAAACCGGAAAAGACCACGCCGCATAAATTTCAGTGAAACGCGGCACGAACGCCACAATACCCGCACAAGAGCCCTGGCATGAAGCATTGTGGCCAGGAACAGCTGTCACCCGGATCGCCGCTGGAGAGTGGCTCCGGGAGAGAAGAGTTCACGAAGCAGACGGCACATCCGTTATGCCGTAAGCGGAATGGCTTAAAGGATCGCAGCGGTCGAAACGCCATCCGACAGGGCACTTCGGTAAACAAGTTCCGCGGCAACGAGATCCTCCATCGCAATCCCCATAGCCTTGTAAACCGTGATTTCATCCTCTGCGGTTCGCAACGATGCCCGACCAATCAGGGCATCGCCAAGTCTTATGGCTGATCCGCGATCGATGTCCTGCAGCTCACCGCACCCGACCGGCGGCGGCTCGAAGGACGCGTCGTCCTCAACGTAGAGCGTATGATCGCGGGCAAGCGCGACGGGCAGCTCTCCCAGAGGCGGCGCATAGCCGACGGAGGTCACATGGGTGCCCGGCTGAACCCATTCCGGCTCGATAATGGGCTGGTAAGCGTGACTTGCCAGGCAGACGACGTCCGACCGGCGCACGGCTGCTTCGAGATCTTCAACGGCCTTCACACCCGGAATAAGGCGCGCCAGGACCTGGGCATCCCCGAACCGCAAAGACGAGATCATGATTTCGTCAAAGTCACGCACCAGAGGCAAGAGGCTCAAGTGCTCCCGTCCCTGGACTCCCGCACCGACGACGGTCACCACTTTCGAGTCCCTTCGAGAGAGTTCGCGGACCGAGAGGGCCGCGGCAGCAGCCGTCCGAATGCCGGTAATGTAGGTTCCATCCATGACGCAAAGCGGCTGACCCGTAATAGGATCGAAGAGGTTTATCATTGCCAGGTGATTGGGGAGATTCCGCTGCAGGTTCTCCTCGAAGACGCAGACCGTCTTGACCATCATGGACGAACCTTCGCGCCAGGCCGACATTGCAAGGAGAAAACCCTTGCCGGGAACCCTGATCTCAGGTCGCCCCGGCGCCTGAATTTCGCCACGCGCCACCGCACGAAAGCCATCGGCAAGGCCATCCAGCAGGGCCTCATGATCCAGTCTTTGCATCACGTCCGTTTCGCTAAGCGTCATAACTTTTATGTCGCCTTTGACAATTTCGGCCGCGCTTCGCAGATGAGACATAGAGTGGGGCATTGGAATAACTCTCGAATTTGGCTGTAAGTTAAATACTTGACTCTTCCGTGCCTCATAAAGACGCGTGGCGCTGCGACAAGCAAACAACTATACTTCGCAAGCTCATAATCTCAGGTAATGTTGTGCCGAAACGCCATCTCCCCCCTTTTGCGGCTTTACGCGCGTTCGAAGCTGTCGCGCGAACCCTCAGCTTTACGGGCGCGGCGCAGGAGCTCGGCGTAACGCAGGCCGCGATCAGCCGCCAGATGAGAGCGCTGGAGCAGGAACTGGGTGTCCGTCTTGTCGAACGTCACCCCACCCATAACAGCTTATCGCCGGCCGGAAGTAGGCTCTCGGTCGCCCTTCGCGAAGGCATGGATATCATGGAGGCGGGCGTCCGGGACGTTTCTTCGCAACCGGGGCAAAAAATTCTGACGGTCAGCGTAGCGCCGTTCTTCTCAGCCTCCTGGCTCACGCCGCGGATCATGGGCTTCATCGAGGCAAACCCTGGGATCGACCTGCGGCTTCACCACTCCTACGAACCGCCGGATTACCGCCGCGACCAGATTGATCTCGGCATCAACTGGGGCCACGGCCAATGGCCCGGCGTCGAGGCTGAAAAAATCCTGGATGGGTCGTTGACGCCAGTCTGCGCACCGGAATTTTTCGGCAACAGAAAACAAACGCTGAAACCAGGCGATCTTATCAAGCAACCTTTGTTCTATGAGTTCCGCAGAGAGGATTGGGCCGACTGGTTCGCAGCGTCGGGGACCACTCTCTCCGGGCTTCCGGCGGCGACAAAAATTGACGACTCCAACGCCTTGCGAAGGATCGCAATGGAGGGGCACGGCATTGCGCTCTTCTTCCGCACCCTGGTTGAGGAAGACCTCGCGGTCGGACGAATGCTGCTGCCCTTCGACGTGACCGTCGACACGGGGAATCACTACTTTCTGAACTATCCCTCCGACCGGGAACTGTCCGCCGGCGCCAGGCGCTTTCGGCGGTGGCTTCAGACGCAGATCAGCGGCTAAGATCCACCGCATTATATCGAAACGAGATTTACCAGCCAGATCATTCCCAGCACCACTGCAAGCGACAGAACCCAGGTTCCGATCACAATGAGCCACCGCCGATTAACACGCCGGCGTTTCGCAAATTTATCTGCGAATTGCGCAAGAGCCGCGAACAACCATTGGATAACCAGAAAACTTAGGAGCCGAGAATGGCCGGCATCATAAACGCCATCTGCGAGCAATGACGGCGGCGTCAGATGAGCCCAGCTAAAACAGGCGATCGCAACGCCAATGGTCGCCCAGACGATGAGAAAATATCGGTTGGTGGTAAAGGCGAGTGGCAGAAAATACACCACCGCGACAGTCAGAACAAAAATGACGAGAAGAAGCCACAAGAGGCTCGGGGTAGGCGCCATCTGGTTTAATCTCTAATAGACCCGCGCGTGAACGACACGCAATTCCTCCAGCGGCGAAATTGCCGTCGGAGCGCCGCGTTAAAAAGCAGCTGTCACGTTAGTCGGTCCTATCCGGAGAATCGTTCAATCTTTTGGAGCCGTGATGGGAACCCGGGAGAAAACCGCTCGAGAAGAAACGTTTTTTAGCGCCGCGGATAACGTTTCTTCTCCTTCGAACGCCAAGTATCCAGCCAGCGTTGCCAGCGTCCGTAGAGCCCCGAGGCCTGCTGCTTGATTTCTTCGGCACCGCTCTCGGCGGCTTCCCGGTAAGCCGCGGTATCTTCCTCGAATTGGTCAACAATCGGATCGACGTGGCGCTCGCGCAAGCGCATCAGGAACGCCAGAACAATCCATATCAGTGCGCCCAGACTGATCAGGAACACGATGTTGAACCAGGGAATCGGCGTGTAGCCGGGCCCGTCGACCTGTTCGATATCCACCGCATTGGGGAACATGGAGAAGATCTGAATCCGCCAGCCATAGTGGGTGACCACGACCCATTTGGGATTTTCCGCCGTCGAGGTCAGGTTCTGCGCCTTGGCCTGGACATTGCCGCTATCGAACTTGAAATACCAGGGAAAGCCCCAGTCGGTTTCTTCGTTGCGGTAAACCCGGGGCTTGCCGTTTTCCCAGACCGCGTTGACAAAGCGTACGTCACGGGTGTTGCGCTGGGTGTTGCCGTCGCCCTCTTCCACGAAGTCACGGCTGACCACGTCCATGCGTTTTACATCTGTGCCGACGATGCGGACCACGTCCTTCGAAGGCAGATAGAAGTTCAGAAACAGCGTCACCAGCAGAACCAGCAGGGCCAGCAGTCCGTATTTTACTAGGCGCATGGTCTCGGTCCCTTTCAGGTAAAGTCCGCGATGTAGATCAGCAGGACGACAATCCCGATGGGCAGGAGGTACACGCCCAACAGGAGCTTCTTGGTCAGGGAACTCTCATATTTTGCCATGCCGCGCGCAACGTAGCCCTCCCGGTCGTTCGCACGGACCTGACCGCTGTCAAAGCGGTCACGCAGCTCGCGCTCCCTGTTCCAGCGGAAGTACTTTGTCAGCACTACGTAGATCACCGTCAGTATGGCAAAAAGAACCACCAGCCTGATCACCAAAGCCAGCATCAATGTCTCCCTCGAGTCCGTGGCCCCCATGGACCAGCGTTTACGTTTGGGCGTGGTCGGGGCTTCGATCCGGACTGCGGCCGTGGGTTCGGCATGGGAATGGCCACCGGCTTGTCGGGCGACTCAGGCAAGGCACCCGACGATGGAACCGAGCCGCCCTCGCGCTCAATTGCGATTTCCAGATCTTCAAGACGAGTCTCGTCCGATTGCTCGACCGCATCCATGCCAGGCTCGGGCCCGAAGAGCGCGTCGCGCACGCCACGCTTGTCGATCGCGTATTCCTTGACCAGGAACTCCGTGACATAAGTACGCTTGGCATCGCCCCATTCCCGGTAGTGGAGATAAAAGCGGTCCTTGTTGCAGATAAAGAGCTGACGCACGTCCAACGGCGTGACATGGGCCAGCAGATGGTTCACCAGATCCCGGTCGGCATGCGACGCCGAGCGCAGGTGATAAAAATATGAGGGTTCTTCCGGCTTCAGGGGCGGGCGGGCACTGCCCTGATCGATCGCACGCAGGGTCGCCGCGATCTGATGGAATTCTTCCGGCAGCGCATCCAGATGACGATGAACGGCGGAGCGCAGATCGTCGCGTGTCAGCTTCTCGAGGTCACCGGTCTCACCACTCGACGCAAGGTGATCGACCAGGATAAAATCAAGCCGTTGGCGCAGCAGCCCACGCTCGTCCAGACCCCGCGCATCAAACACCGTCTCGACCAGCCTGTTGGCGCGCAGGAAGTCTGCAACCGCACCTGCATCCTGGATTGAAATCGCCGTCATATCCGCCGTCGCCGGATCGAAACCGGGATCGCAATAAACCAAAGCCGGCTGCCGCACATCCCGGAAGACATAAAGTCCGCCCAGATGGGAAGTAAAGAAATTGCCTTTCCGGTAAGTGACTTCGGTCGGGCTCAGCGGGTGGCGCGAGACATCCCCAACCCGCTCCGCCAGAGACACCATCTCATCCAGCGTATCCTCGTCCCACCAGGCATTGTCGCTCTCCAGAAACCTGCTGATCCCCAGGAGCAGGTCTTCCGCGTCGGACACCAGTCCGCGCGGTGTGTTGGCCTCGACCCGGATCGTACGGATCGCCAGAAGATCATCGACGCTCTCGATCCGGTAGACCGAGTTCACCAGTTCGCCCATGACCGCGTCGCGGGCCGTCAGCGCAAAAAGCACATCGCGGTTGTCCTCGATGAACTGCTTCAGGATTGCACGGCTGGTGGAAAACTTCGCGCCCATCAGCGGGCAAGCGGCTTGCGCGAGGGTCAGCAGAATGAACTGCCGGTTACAGCCGTTCGGATTGATGTAGTTTTCGTCTCGAAGTTCCTCTCCGATCTCCGGCGAGAAACCGGAGAGATCGATGTGAAAGGATTCCAGCGCCGTGCGGCGCCCGGTCAGCTTTTCCAGCGCCGCATTGTAACGCGCGACCTGGGTCGGCGAAGAGACCTCCACCAGGTTGCCGTACATTAGTCCGCGCTCGATCAGCCTGCGCATGACGTCAGCCCTCCTTGCCCGCGAAACGCGCACGCGCGGCGGCCATGCGGGTCATCTCCTTGACCTGCGCATCGATCGCCGCTTCGTCGGACGCGTTGCCGTAGCGGAATTCACTGTCCGCGTAGCGGTTGATCTCCTGGATCACCATCTCCGGCGTGATGGGGCGCGTCAGTTCGCGGATCATGGCCAGCTTGGTGTCGTAGTCCTTTTGCAGGAAGAGCTCGCTGTTCTCCATCCACTCGTCGGGAAGCTCGAAGTCCATGGCCCGGACCTTGACCGCATCGGTGATGTTCTTGATCGCCCGTCCGGTAAAGCGCTCGTCCGCCTCCTGGATGGCCTTCAGATATGCGCCCATCTTCTCGATGGTATCCAGTTCGCCGATGGCATCGCGTGCGCGGTCGAAGACATTTGCCAGTTGCTCTTCCTGCGGACGGCTGTGTTGCGCATAGGACGCCGCGACCGCAGACTTGATTTCCTGCGCCGCGAAGAGATCGTGGTCACCGACGGGGATGTTGTGGTTCGAGCCCAGCAGCAGATGCAGAATGTCGATGTAGTCCGCACGCGTCTGCGGGCCGTCGACCAGAAACCGGGCGCCGGCGCGCTGACGAAGCGCGTCATCCACATTCTCAGGATAGTTGGAGAACATACCGAAGGTGCAGTTGCCCCGCACCACGGTGTTGGCACCCGCGAAGCTCTCCATCAGCACCGCCGTCACTTCCTGCTGGCCCGCGGAGGACTGACGGTCGCCGCGCTTGCCCGCGATCTGGTCGATGTCGTCGATGGTCCCGAAGCCAATCACATGGGGATCCAGAACCGCGCGGATAAAGGCCTTGGCGTTCTGGCCGGATTTTCCCTGATAGCTGTCGATCGAGTCCGAGGAGAGGTTCTCGTAACGGAAGGGATAGCCGGCGTTCTGGCAGTAGTCGTTCAGCAGACCCGCGATCATCTGGATCAGGGTCGTCTTACCGGTGCCGGGCTTGCCATCCCCCATGAAGGTGAAGATAAAACCGCCCAGTTCCGCAAAGGGGTTGAGGCGCCGGTCGAAGTCGTAAGCCATGAGCATCTTCGCCAGCTTGAGCGACTGATACTTGGCGATATGATTGCCCACCACCTCGTGAGGCTTTTTGAAGGTCATGGTCAGGCTGGTGGACCGCGCCCGGGTCGCCGGGGTGAAGCCGTCGATCTGGAAGTCGTCCGCCTCGACCCGGAAGCTGGCCGCCAGGAAGGCCTCGAGCCCCGGCGCCGACTGGGCCCGGATGGAAACCTCCTCCATCAGTCGCTCCATGAAGGCGGCGACTGCCGGGATCAGATCCGCTTCCACCTTGGCCTTCTCGGCGACAACCTGGTCCAGCTCCCAGAGTGCCCCCTTGAGCGCCAGGGCCGGATTATCGGTCAGGATTTCCTTCAGGTCTTCGACCTGGACCTCGTGCTCTCCCGCCTCGCCGCTGTGTGCCGCCAGCAGAAACGCGCTCATATTTGCGAAGACATGCAGCACGATCAGCGAAGCGGCCGCGAGCAGTTCACCGAACTCGGCCTTCTTACCGGCTTCCAGACTGCCGTCGCGATTGCTGCGTTTCAAAGCGCCAAGCGGCGTCTGCTCATCGTATAGATCGCTGACCGCATGGGCCGTGGCGATCGCCCGGCGCAGGCTCGAGAGAACCGTCGCCTGGGTTGCGCTGACCAGAGGATCCCCGTCATCGGCTGCTTCGATGCGGCCGATCAGAACGACGCCCTCCTTACGGGCGGGACGGCGTGCGGCCAATCCCGGCGTTGTCGAGCGAAAGGCCCGGCGGGCCGGAATTCCACCGCGTGCAGCAGCCTCCGGAGACGTCGCCGTAACGGCCCCGGCGCGCGCCGTTCCGATCCGCGGGTGATGCTCGAAACCCTCGAGCAAGTGAAAGGCCGGCTCGTAATGGCTCCGAATATCCTGTTCTCGGATCTCCATCAGATTTTTAGCGACCGACATTTTGTCTCCCGTCGTTATTCAAGCGCCGAACTCAAGCAATGGATTCAAGCGCCGGTCATGACGCTGCCATCGGCGGCGACCACGTACTTGCGAACATTCCGCAAACTGGAAAAGTCTTTGTCGATCAGCACCTGGTAGGGCCGGTGTGGTAAAATGATCGAGCGTTCCAAATGAGTGACACCGGCTTCCTGAGAGGCCGTGTCATAGGGATCGATGTGAAAGACCTCGGTCTCGACTTTTCCGAAAATCCCGGCGGCTTTCTGCTCTGTCTTTTTGGACAGCAGGGTTTCAACCGACCATGACATGGTCCAGTCGAGACCTGGCGCCCCGGAGGCCTCGGCCAGGATCTCGCGCAGCGGCCCCTGCTGCCGGGTAAAGGTATGAGAATACATCGGGCCGACATGGACTCTGCGCAAAAACTTCGGATGAAGGTCGGGAAAGTCCTTATCGAAACCGCGGGCGATGGTCAGCAGTTTCAGATCCGACAAGGACTGCGCCAGAAGATGAGTCTGTACCTTGGGCCATCGGAATTCATCGGTTGAGAGCGCCCGGTCGCTGCTGTCCTCCATCATCATCTGATAGAGCACGGGAAGATTCTGCGAGCTGTCGTAGACCGCCCAATGGACGAAATAGCGGCGCCGCTTGGAGGTGTCGACCGGCTTGTCCTTGCCCAGCCACACCAATTGCGGATGGTTCTGCGCCAGGAACAGGTTCCGGTCGCGCAGCATCTCGTAGTAGACCCGCTGGCTCATGGCATACTGCAGATCGCGCGGCTTTTCGCGCTTCTGCAGGATGTGCTGCACCATCTCCTGCTTGAGGACATCGCGTGAGGGCAGACTGCCCAGATGATGATCGACTTGAGACAGATCGTTGGCCATCTGCAGGAGCTCGCGGAATACGGGGAAGCCCGAGTCCGTCCTGTCGATTTCCAGCGCCGAGGAGACGGCTTTTCCGAGGGTTCCGGTCAGGAGATACTTGGTGGAGAGAGCCTCGAAGCTGTTCGAGAGCGCTTTGAGATAGCCCTCGATGACATCGAGCTGCAAAGCGCCGAAACTCTCCGCGTCATCGGGACGGTCGAGCGCGGCCACGGCCCGCAGGTTCCCGACAATCCGCTCAAATTTCGCAAAGTAACGCCGGCAAGCTGCGTTGTCGCGCAATTCGAGTGTCTCACTTCCTGAGTCTGTCACAGCGTCCGTTCCCCAGCCTGCAACCTCAGAGACTCTCCTCGCCGTAGAGATTCTTATCGTGCTTTTCGACGATCTTGGCGAAGCGGCGGACGAAGCGCTCATCGGACTTCGCCTTTTCCTCGAGAACCTTCCGCGCGAAGACCATGTGATCCTCGTGGTTTTCCATCATCTCGGCCATGCGGCTCTGCGTCGCAGATCCAATGGCCGCCATTGCGGCCTGGGCCTTCTCGTCGGTTGCAACGCCGATTTCGTTGATGCGGTGCGCAACGTCCTGCTGCTGCGCGGTCTTCAACGACTTGGTCAGGGCGTCGTAGAGAACGACCCGCTGCTTGGTATCGGTCTGCAGTTTGTTGATCAGCACCATTTGAGTGGCGGCCTGGTTCTGCAGAGAGTCGACCCAGGACTTGCCCTTTTCAATATAGCGCTCCAGGGTCTGAGACCGCGCCAGCTTGACCTGCTCGCCTTGCACCAGCTCGTTATAACGGGTGTTGAGCGCAGCAAGTTCAGTCTCGAGCGCTGTACGGGCGGCCGCGTCCTGCTCCATGGAAATCCGGTTTTCGAGATCGATGATCTGAGGATCCATGGCCAGGATTTCGGCCCGCTCGGCCTCCAGTTCGGCAACCACGATCTCCCGGTCGTTCAGAGTCTCGGTCAGGTTGGTATTGACCTGCTCTTTGTGCATGTTCAGGACATCGAGCTGATCGCTCAGCATTTTGATGATGACGTCCGATTTGGAAATCAGATCCTGCAGCTTATCGTCGACGGAAGAATTGCGGATCCGCTCTTCGCGCATAGAGTCCGACTTTGCGCTGGAAAAAAAGCCGACGAACGTCTCCATGCCAGAGCGTTCGCGCATCTCGTCGAAGTCTTTTGAAAATCCGGCCGTGACCTCGTCCAGCCCCATAATCAAATCCGCGATGTTCGCATTCATCGCTTCATTGTGGGAATGAACGTCGTCCAGGGTCGCATTTTCGATATCGATGTCGATGTCTCCACCTTCCTTAAGACGCGATCGCGTCCCTTCAATCTGGCTCGAGAGGGCAGCGACCTTTGCCTTGGCCTCACGGACTTCTGCTTCTGCCGATTGAATAGCGGTGTCGAATTTCTGCATCGATGTGAAAACTCCCATAGCGAGAAGGACCTGTTCGAGAACAGCACTCTACATATCTGAGTATTCTGGGCCAGAGTTTAAAGATGAAACCAACCGGATACGCGCGTTTTACGCCGGAAGCGGGGAGAAATCCTGGATGCCTCGAAAATGCCTTAGCTATTGATATTACAAGTAAATTTTTTGTTACCCACAGGCAAAACTATACCGTTGGTTGCATACAATATCTTGCGTCCGTTAACTATTTCCCGGAGGAAACCGGTCATGAAAGTCGCATCTTGATCGTATCAGTCCAACACTAGAGCGCGTCATGTTTTAACGGAAACACTCTGTGTTTTCGCTAAAACATGTGAACCCGCTCTACATCTTATAATAAGAGCAGATTCACCGGTACGACGGATCGCCGAAGGCGATTCCAACTAAACCGGGTCTGCTCTAACGCTCGCCCAATAACCATGTCGCGCAGTCGGGCCCGAGCTCCTCTTCCGCCCGTTGCCGGTAAGCCATGTTGTCCTCAGCACTGAGGACATCACGCCAACGGCCGTTTTCACCCTTGTGCAGAAAGGTTTTGGCTCCGCCTTCCCAAAAAGCGCCGCCCATAGCGACAATCGGCGCCGCATGCTCTCTCATGTAGTCGAAGCCGCAATGCTCGAGGATGGCATCCCAGTTTTCCTTTTTGACAGGGATCTCCAAAAAGGCCGCGATGCGCCGGATTTCACCCGGCAGATCGGCTTTCATATCGGTAAAATGAACCAGCAATACATTCGGCAGGTCCCGAACCTGCCACCAGGACCTGACATTCTCCCAAAAGGGCCAGAAGGGATAGCCGTTGCTCTCAATCCAGTCATAGTAGTACTGCCGGACAGAGTGTGACGGCCGTTCGATCGGTGGACCCTCGCGGCCGGGTGTGTCGTTCAGCAAATCGTACCAGAGCTGGCTGGCATTGGCGTGGTGGTTATGCAGGCTCCAGGCGATGTCACGCCCGTCCCTGCCGACATAGATGTACTTGGCCTTGGGAGAGAACACGAGTGCATCGACCGGCAAATGCGTTTTCACAAAGCGCCGATGCTTCTGTTTCTCCAGTTCAGCCAGCTTCACTTCCTTTGGTGGCACGCGCAGATCAACCCAGGGCGAAATCTGCGCAACCGGCACCTTGGGCCTTCCCTTGAAGATTAGCTGCCCGACAATCTGCTGCAGCCAGGTTGCGCCTGACTTTGCATAAGTCGCGATAACAATGTCATCGTTCCGAAAGGCAAAGTCGTTCCAAACACTTGAGTCGATATGATGGTTATGCAGTTCTCTGGTCTTTTCCGGCCAGGTCAGATTGTCCACGGTCATGCTGCACTCCCTAAAATCTGATCGTTCTCGCCGGATAGGCGGAAAACGAACACACTTCAAAAGCGTATTAGAGAGAAACCATGACTCTAAATAATTAACAAAAACAACTCTAAATGCATTTTTCGAGAGCCTGAAAACAACTTTAATAGAGTCATCAGGATTGCATCATCACCGGCACGTCCTAGGTTGAGGACTCATATTCTTTGACGGTCTTGACGATAAAATTATGTTTTCTGGCAAGGAGTTAGGAATGGAGCGATGCTGTAGCATCGTGCTTAGCCAGAATTGGACTGACGACACGACGCTGCCCAGAACGTGGTTCCCAGAACGTGGTTCCCAGAACTCATAATCTCGCCGCCCCTTTGGGGTCTTGTTTTGCCTGGTTTTAGGGGCGTCGAGCCCTCTCACCGGGCCTACGGGCCCGCTTTCGAGACCTCTCCTGCCTAAAACCAGGCAAAACACGATCAAGACCATCAAGGAATATGAGTCCTTAACTTAGTGACGTTCCTTCATCAGTTCGGCAAGGAGCGGGTTGGGGAAGCGCCGCTCTACGGTTACACCGTAAAAAGTCTCCGTCAGATTGGAGAGCTGCGCGCTTTCTACAAGCGCGCCGCTCGCGAGTTCATCGCGCACAACAATCGGCGGCATGACCGCCAAGCCGATCCCCTCACGCGCCAGGAGACGCATCATCGCCATGTCATCGACTTCGGCAACGATCTGCGGCCGGACGCCGAGCCGGTCGACGAGGGCATCGAATCCCATTCGCAGGCCGCTGGCGGCAGTGGGCAGAATGAGGGCCGACCGGCTGAAGCGCTCAGGCAGAGTGAGATCCGGCGGACAGAGTTCCGGGACGCCGATCAGGCTAAGCGTCTGTTCATCCAGCCGCTGCACGACAAATGAGGTGAGGGCATCGGCGGGTGGTGGCTGGTTGGTCAGGACGAGATCCAGATGCAGCGCCGAGAGTGCGCTGAAGAGCTCCCCGGCGCTTCCCGAGCGCAGAATGACCTCCACGTCCGGCCGGCCCAGCACAGGGCGCAGGAAAGCCAGCTGAAAGTTCCGCGAGAGTGTGGCCAGAGAGCCGACACGCAGAGCCTGCCGCTGCTCGCCGCTCTGTTGGAGAGTGGCAATCAGCTCCCGTCCGGTCGCGAAGATGGAGTCGGCATGGTCGAGCGCGATCCGGCCGGCCTCGGTCAGGTATAGAGCGCGTCCCCGGCGCTCGAAGAGAGCCTGGCCCAAGCGCTCCTCCAGTTGTCGGATCTGGGTCGAGATAGCGGACTGAGACACGTTCAGCTGCGCCGCTGCCCGGGTCAGGTTGCCTTCGTGGGCGACGGTCTGGAAATACCGAAGATGGTGATAGTTCAATTCAGTCATAACGTTCACTTAAACAGAACAAAAACTTACAAACAATGTATTTTTCTTGAGTCAAAGAGACGCGTAGAACCTTGAGCGTTTTGAACCCTGCTGGAACGCCCCTGTTATGCTTTACAACCTGATTCCCCTGATCGCGCCTGCTGCCCTGCTTTCGGTGGCCGTTTTCGCATTGAAGCGGCAGGGAATGCGTCCGGACCTCGTCCCGAAGCTCACGGAAGCGGCTGCATTGATCGCGCTCGCAACAGCAATTGCCTCGGCTGTGCTCCTGCTGGTTCAGGGCGCCGGCAGCGGTCCGCTGCTGGGAATCGCCGGCGTGGGGATTGCGACCCGGCTCGATGTGGTGAGTGCGACGATGCTGGTTCTCGTCGCCTTCGTTGGCTGGGTGGTCGTGCGCTACTCGGCCTCCTATCTCGACGGTGACGCGCGTCAGGGCGCTTTTCTTGGTTGGATGGCGACGACACTTGCCGTGGTGCTGTTGCTGGTTCAGGCGGGCAACCTCGTCCATTTGGTCGCAGCCTGGATCGCGACCAGCCTCTGCCTGCATCGGCTCATCCTTTTTTACAGCGACCGTGTCAAAGCCGCCCGTGCGGCGCGCAAAAAGTTCATCGTCGCGCGGGTTGGCGATGCCGCTCTCGTCTTGGCGGCGGTTCTGCTTGCCTTCGGCTATGGAACCTTCGACATCCCGGCGATCCTGACCGCCGCGCGGGAGGGCGTGACGCCTGCCGTTGCGCCCTGGGCGGCGGGCCTGATTGCATTGGCCGCGATCCTCAAGTCCGCGCAGTTTCCGACCCATGGCTGGCTGACCGAAGTGATGGAGGCACCGACGCCGGTATCCGCGCTGCTCCACGCCGGTGTCATCAACGCGGGTGGTTTCGTGCTCATCCGCTTCGCCGATGTGATGCTGCTCTCCCCGGGCGTGCTCGCCGTTCTGGTGATGATCGGCGGTTTCACGGCACTGTTCGGCGGCCTCGCCATGCTGGCGCAGCCGGCCGTCAAGACATCGCTGGCCTGGTCGACGATCGCGCAGATGGGCTTCATGATCATGCAGTGCGGCCTGGCCCTGTTCCCGCTGGCGCTCCTGCACATCGTTGCCCATTCGCTCTACAAGGCCCATGCCTTCCTGGCGTCCGGCACGGCGGTGGATCTCGTGGCGGCGATCCGCCGGCCCGGCCCTATCGCGATCCCTGATAGCCGGGCGGTCGCCCGTGCCTTTGCGCTAGCACTCACCATCTATGTGGTGATCGGCTTCGCCTTTGGGTTCGACGCCAAGTCGCCGCAGGCCATTGCACTGGGTGCGATCTTGATCTTCGGCGTCGCCTATCTAATCGCGCAGGGTCTCGCCGACGCTGCGCCTCGGGTGCTGACTCAGCGCACGGCGCTCTACGCGGTCGCCGCCTCGATCAGCTACTTTGCTCTGCAGACGGCGACGGAATGGCTCACTGCCGGGACCCTTCCCGCGACCCCAGCGCCGGGGCCGCTCGAGTGGGCGTTGCTGGTCCTCGCGCTCGTCAGCTTCGGTCTTGTCGCCATTGCTCAGGCGACATTCCCGCTCTGGGCTTATCACCCGGCAGCCGCCGGCCTGCGTGTGCATCTGTCGAACGGACTCTATGCCAATGCGGTCTTTGACCGCCTGATCGGCAATGGGTCGCTCCGCCGCTCCACCACCCCGACCGATTCCTGAGAGAAGAAGAAAGCCATAACCGTGGAAATTAAAACCGAGTTACTCGATCTCTCGACCGTGAGCACCGCTGCCGACGGGGCCGCGCGCCAGATCCCGCCGGTATGGCCCCTCGCGTCCTACGTTGCGGTCAATCCCTTTTTGGGTCAGACGGAGCAGACACTTGCCCAGGTGGGAGCCCGGCTCGGGCGTATCGGCGGAACGCCGGTGGCCATGCCGCGTGACTGGTATCTGGAGCGCATCGCGGCAGGAAAAATTTCTGATGCCGACCTCGTTGCGGCCCTGGCCGCGTCGCCCCATGCGGATAAGCCCTCCGACGTGGCTGCACTGAAGGCGGCAGCGGCGAAAACACGGCCCGCGCCTGCGGCTCTGCCCACGATTGCCGATCTCGCCGCCAGAGACCATGGCGAGGACTGGCCCGGTCTGATTGCCGACTGCTTCGGAAACTGGGCCGCGGGCTATTTCGACGAAGGTCAAGCGCTCTGGGCCGCGCCGCGCGGACGGCGGGCATGGACCGCATATTTGGCTCATGCGACCCACGATTTGACGCCTGAGATCATGGGGCTCCATGACTTCGGCCGCTTTGCCGCGGATGCACCGCAGAATCCGCTTGAGGCCATTGCCCGCGCGGCTCAGCGGCTTGGGCTGAGCGAAGCTGCCCTCGACAGCTATTTTCATCAGCTTCTCTTTTCGCTCAGCGGCTGGGCGCAATATGCGCGCTACCAGCTCTGGCGTGCCGAGTTGGGAGGGGAAAGCGACACCACGATCACCGATTTTCTTGCGATCCGGCTCCTTTGGGAAGAAGCCGTGTTCATACAGCATGAGGCTGCGATCGAAGATGAGTGGGCGAAAGTGCGCGCGCAGCACCAGACCCCCATTGCCGCTGGTGAGGCTGAAATCATTGATGAGATCCTGCAGGAGGCCGCCGAACGCGCGGTACAGCGGGGTCTTGTGGAGACGCTCGCGGCGCCAACGCCTGCGGGAGATGAGACACGGCCCGCCCTGCAGGCCGCCTTCTGCATTGACGTGCGTTCGGAAGTTTTCCGCCGTGCGCTGGAGGCGGTCGATCCGGCGATCCGTACTCTGGGGTTCGCCGGTTTCTTCGGCGTTTTCGCCAAGCACCGGCGCTTTGCGTCGGACGTCGAGGAACTGCGGCTTCCTGTGCTTCTGAACCCGACCATTTCTTCGACCTCGGGCGATGCCGCAGATGAAAAAGACGATCTGGCCACGCGCTATTCCGCCCGCGCCAAGCGCGCCTGGGGTCGTTTCAAGCTGGCTGCGGTCTCCTCCTTTGCTTTTGTCGAAGCCATGGGGCCCGTCTATATCGGCAAGTTGCTGCGCGATGCGCTGGGACTGAATCCAACGCCCGTGCCGAACGATCCCGCACCGCGTTTCGACCCTGAACTTGATTTGGAAACGCGGATCGCTTCAGCTGAGACCGTCCTGCGCGCCATGTCGCTGACCAATGGTTTTGCACGGCTGGTTCTGCTCGCCGGTCACGGCGCGAATGTGGTCAACAATCCGCACGCCAGCGGCCTGCACTGCGGAGCTTGTGGCGGCTACTCGGGTGAGGTCAACGCACGCTTGCTGGCGTCGCTTTTCAACGACCCGGACGTTCGCAAAGGTTTGGTCGATCGGGGAATTACCATTCCCGAGGACACGCTGTTTGTCGGTGCCTTGCATGATACGACAACCGATGCGGTCACACTTTACGACAAGGACGCGCCGGCCTTCAATTATGCGGCGTCCGATCATGGTGCCGATCTCAAGCAGGCGCGTCAGTGGTTGGTGGCGGCGGGCAAGGTGACCCGCGGCGAGCGGGCGCTGCGCCTGCCGCGCGCCGGAGGTCAGGGTGACATTGCCGCTCGAGCCCGCGACTGGGCCGAGGTCCGTCCCGAGTGGGCTCTAGCCGGCTGTAAGGCCTTCATCGCCGCCCCACGCACCCGCACCGCGGGACGTAATCTCGAAGGCCGCGCTTTCCTGCATGACTACGACTGGAAACAGGACAGCGAGAAGGGCTTCGGTGTGCTGGAACTCATCATGACCGCTCCGGTTGTGGTTGCGAGCTGGATCAGCCTCCAGTATTACGGCTCGACCGTCGCGCCGGACACTTTCGGCTCCGGCAACAAACTGCTGCACAACGTGGTCGGCGGCATCGGAGTCTTTGAGGGGAACGGCGGGCCCTTGAGAGCCGGTCTTCCCTGGCAGTCGGTCCATGACGGCGAGAACTATATCCACGACCCGCTGCGTCTGTCCGTCTGCATTGAGGCGCCACGCGAAGCCATGACCGGCATTCTCCAGCGGCATGAGGGGGTGCGGGCACTGTTCGACAACCGCTGGCTCCATCTCTTCGCGCTTGATGACGAGGGCCGGATCGCCTATCGCTACAGCGGTGATTTGACCTGGGAAGCGGTTGAGGCAGCGATCTCCACGGAGAGCCTTGAAGCGGTTGCGTAGCGGGTAACTCAATGTCCTTCCCGACTGCGGGCTCGATTCCGGTCCGATAGGTCAATGCCGTATCGCGGGTGCGGTGGGAACTTGCTTTAATGGCTGTGCTGTTGGGAGAAAATTCAAACCCTGAGGGCTCTCGTCATTTCTTCGAAACGACTGCCGCTCGGCTGACTATTGTAGATGCTGCAGGCGTTTCGCCCTGCGAAACGCTAGTGGCGGAGGGAGAGGGATTCGAACCCTCGATACGCTATTAACGTATACACACTTTCCAGGCGTGCGCCTTCAGCCACTCGGCCACCCCTCCATCTTTTGCCGTTTTCCCGGCATCTTTCGGGATTACGACCGCGCGTATCATGCGCGGCGGGAAATTAGCCGAGCCGTTCCCAAGATGCAATGCCCGAAAGCAGAGAAAGTAAAATGCCGGTCTGCCCCGCGATAGCCTGAACAGTGCATTTGTGTGAATTGGCACAGCCCGCCAATAGCTGATATGCTTCGCGCGCTTGGGGTCAGGCCCTCGTATTTCAGAGACGGCGGTATCTAAATAAGCCGCTAAATCATAGATTTAGAGTGTGATTGCGCGCTCGGTTGCGGCTTCCGGCAGACGTTTGACGAATCAGTATTCTTGAGGCGTGAAGTGAGAGTTTTCGGTCGTTTTCTTGGATGGTTTCTGCTTGCACTTGCCTTCATTGCGCTCGGCCGGGATCTGGTTGCAGTCGCGGCCGGTGAAACCTTTCGGCTGGCTCCTCTGGGGGAAGTCTGGTTCAAACTTCATTCCGCGAGCCTGAACATGCTGCAGGCCGGTGTCGAGCGGCGGATTGCACCCGAGGTTTGGGATTCTGTCATCGCGCCGGTACTGCAATGGCCGACGGTCGCAGTCTTCGCGGTTCCGGGCCTGTTGCTAGTGCTGCTCTGTCGTGACTGGCAGGGCCAAAAACGGCGCTTTCGCTGAGACCGGGACCCAAACTGATCAAGCAGCTTTGCCCGCTTGCAGCCTATCCAACCGCAGACGGTGCCGTGCATCCGTCAAACGCCGGCCTCCGGCCAGAACCACGCCGGTTGCGCCGATAGAGGTGCCACCGGCAATCAGGAACATGACCAGAATCTGATACTTTACGGCTTCGGCTGGATCAGCACCGGCCAGGATCTGCCCGGTCATCATGCCGGGCAGGGCCACAAGACCGGTGGCGGCCATGGAATTGATGATCGGCATCATGGCTGCCTTCATGGCGGTTCGCGTCACCGGCAGCAGCGCCTCATGGCGGTCAGCGCCCAACATCAGGCGGGCTTCGACGGCGGCACGTTCGCGGGTGAGCGTCGAGGTGAGGGTGTGCAGACCAAGGCTGACGCCGGTCATGGTGTTGCCAAGAACCATTCCCAGCAGAGGGATTGCATAGCGCGGATGGTACCAGGGGTCCGGACTGACCTGGGTCGAGAGCGCGAAGATCGTCACGACACCGGCAGCGAACAGCATGCAGCCCGTTCCGAGGCCGTAGCTCCACCCTCCTGTGAGACGGCGTTCCTGTCTTGCCGTGACCTCGTGTCCCGCAAAGGCGATCATGGCGAGAGCGGCAAGACTGGTCCAGAGCGGCGACACATGGGAAAAGAGCGTCGTCAGAACCAGTCCGACCAAGGTGAGTTGAACGATCATTCGGATCGTCGAGATCAGCAACTGGCGCTCAAGGCGCAGGGAAAGGGCGAGGGAGAGTCCGCCGTTGATCACGATCAGAAGGGCCGCCAGGGCGAGATCCCAGTTGGAAAGAGCGATTGCGTTCATTGCACGGCCTTTCCCGATATCTCTGCAGAGTGGCTGGATAAAGGCGCTTCGGGCTCGCGCGGCACTGCCTCCCCGGGAAGAGGCAATGCCTGTCGAAGCCGGCCGTTTTCCAGATAGAGCCAACGATCCGCCACACGTTCGGCCTGGACAGGATCATGGGTCACCCAGATAACGCCGGTCCCGGTCTGCAGGCGTTCCGCGATCAGACCTTCCACCGCCGTGATAGCGGCCTGATCCAGACCCGATGTCGGTTCATCGAGCAACAGCACGCGCGGATTGATTGCCAGTGCCCGGCTGAGAGCAAAGCGCTGGCGTTCGCCGGTTGAAAGCCGGGCAATTGGCCAGTCCTTTCGGGCGTCTTCGAGCCCGAGGCGTTGGAAGAAGGCTGAGGCGCGGTCCCAATCGTTGAAGTGTGCGCCCAGGT
This sequence comes from Denitrobaculum tricleocarpae, assembly GCF_007004665.1. Lineage (GTDB taxonomy): Bacteria > Pseudomonadota > Alphaproteobacteria > Kiloniellales > Kiloniellaceae > Denitrobaculum > Denitrobaculum tricleocarpae. The sequence continues at coordinate 200,552 of NZ_ML660052.1, forward strand.
CGTCTGCCCACCAACCGGCTTCGGCCGGCAGGTAACAGACCTGACGCCGCCAATCCGGCGCTGGAATGTCCTCCCGGTGAACACCATCCAAGGTGACTTCGCCCTCGTTCGGGTCAAGATCGGCGATGGCGCGCAGCAGAAGGCTCTTGCCTGAACCGGAAGCGCCGCGGATAGCGAGACACTCGCCATCGGCAAGGGTCAGGCTCGCTTCGAGCAGATCTGGACGGCGAAGGCGGCGAACGCTGAGCATATATTCTCTCTGGAGTGCCGCGGTTTTTCGTAGGTTTGAGGGAAAGCACTCCGACTGTGACGTGCAGAACTACATTTCGTTTGTGCGGCGGTACGGCTTCTCTTGAGCAGCTTTGAGCGTTATGAGCATAGACCAGATGAATAGTCTGCCGCCATAGCGTCTGCGATTACGCCGCTGCTAAAGCCTGAGGTGACATCTTTTCAGCGAGGATTTTTGGTGGAATTTCAGCGGGTTCACTTGAATACGCCAGATCTGGAGCCGCGTCTCGAGGAGGATCGGTCGAGTGCATTGGAGCTTCGGTGACGTTTATTGCTAAGGCGCGGAAATTCTTTGCGCAATTGGGCGTCGGATTGATTGGGACGCTTCTCGCGGCCACAGCAAGCGCCCGTTAACAGATGGCGGCCGCACTTTTGGAAAGGCGTTGTAATGCCGGAAGAGTGGATGCCTGTCGCCTATGCTTCGGTCATCGTCAATGGGCTGGATCTCCATACGGTTCCCGAGGAGAGGGGGATGGCGTTTTTCAATGAGAGATCGCTGTTCAATCGATTTTCCGGGTCTTGTAAGAAAATCGGTAGCCTGGGCGAGACCCTTTCGGAGGATGCCACTCAGCCTGGGTTCCGGCAGCGGCAAAGAACTCAAACTGGACAGGTTCTCAACGAGAAAGAAGATGGGGTCACCTTCGCATCCATCTTCGACGCCCGGCTTTCCGCTCTCAATACAGACGGGCGGACGGGGGTCGCGATCGGCCCCTACAGCGTTTCAGAAGACCTGAATATCCTCTTCGCGCCCGGCATCAACGCGGTCGCGTTTGATCTCTACCAAATGGCCGACGGGCTTAAAGACATTACCGTCAGCCTATTCGACATGTCCGACCATTTGATCGCGGCCAAGGAGATGAAGACCCTCCATAAGGGCGGGTTTTTCGGCGCAATTGACCACTCAAACCTGATCGGCCGTATTTCGCTGCACGCGAATTTCACGGGCCGTGCTGAAGGGAGCAAGAACGCTGCGCCGGACCTCGGTTCGATTGGGCAGGTCGCGAATGACAACCCCGAACCCGCTGTCCAGGTGCTCTTCAGCATTGCGTTGGCCAGTCTCGGCGTTGCGCGACGGTCCGGTTCAGCCGTCGCCCATCTTGAGAGCCGCTAAGAAAGCCGTCTGGGGGATCTCGACATTGCCGACCTGACGCATCCGTTTCTTACCGGCCTTCTGCTTATCCAGGAGCTTGCGTTTCCGCGAGACATCGCCGCCGTAACACTTTGCGGTGACATCCTTGCGCAAGGCAGAGATAGTCTCGCGGGCCACGACCTTACCGCCGATCGCCGCTTGAATGGCAATCTTGAAGAGCTGTCTTGGAATCAGGTCCTTCAGGCGCTCACAGAGCATCCGTCCGCGGGGTTCCGCCTGACTGCGGTGAACGATAATGGCAAGAGAATCGACCGGCTCGGAATTGACCAGAATGGCCACTTTGACCAGTTCGTTCTCAACGTAGCCGTCCAGGTGGTAGTCAAAGCTGGCGTAGCCGCGAGATACCGACTTCAGGCGGTCGTAAAAATCGAAGACAACCTCGTTGAGGGGCAGCCGGTAGACCACCATGGCCCGCGTGCCAGCGTAGGTGAGGTCGATCTGCTCGCCGCGCCGGTCTTCGCAAAGCTTGAGGACGGAGCCGAGAAACTCATCGGGTACCAGGATCGTCGCCTTGATCCAGGGTTCTTCGATCGAGCTGATCTTGACCACATCCGGGAAGTCGGCCGGGTTGTGCAGGTCGATCACCTCGCCCGAATTCATCTTGATCTTGTAGACCACGCTGGGCGCGGTGGTGATGAGGTCCAGATTGAATTCGCGCTCCAGGCGCTCCTGAATAATCTCAAGATGCAGCAGGCCCAGAAACCCGCAGCGGAAGCCGAACCCGAGGGCAGCGGAGGATTCCGGCTCGAAAAGAAAGCTGGCATCGTTCAGGGCCAGCTTGGCCAGACTGTCGCGCAGATTCTCGTAATCGGCGGCGTCAATAGGAAAGAGACCGCAGAAGACGACCGGGACGCTGGGCTTGAAGCCCGGCAGAGGCGCTTCCGCCAAGCGGCGTTCCTCGGTCAGCGTATCGCCGACGTTCGTGTCGGCGACCGATTTGATGCCCGCCGTGATAAAGCCGATCTCTCCCGGCCCCAGCTCGGTCAGATTCGTCATTTTCGGCATAAAGGCACCGACCTTGTCGATGGTATGGGTCGCGCCGCTACCCATCATGCGCACCTTCAGACCCGGTTTCAGGACGCCATCGACCACGCGAACCAGAGTGATCACCCCCAGATAGGCATCGTACCAGCTGTCGACCAGAAGTGCCTTCAAGGGCGCTTCCCGGTCGCCCTCGGGCGGTGGGACGTGCTGCACCAGTGCTTCCAGCACCTCGGGGACGCCCTTGCCGGTCTTGGCCGAAATCTCCAGGGCCTGCGAGGCATCGATACCGATGACCTCCTCGATCTGTTCCTTGATCCGCTCGGGCTCTGCCGCCGGCAGATCGACCTTATTAAGGACCGGCAGAACTTCGTGGTCGTTGTCGATGGCCAAGTAGACGTTGGCGAGAGTCTGCGCTTCGACGCCCTGGCTGGCATCGACCAGAAGGAGCGAGCCCTCGCAGGCCGCCAGGGACCGGCTGACTTCGTAGGCAAAGTCCACGTGTCCCGGGGTGTCGATCAGGTTCAGCGCGTAGGTCTCGCCGTCGGATGCCTTGTAGGTCAGGCGCACGGTCTGGGCTTTGATGGTAATCCCGCGCTCGCGCTCCAGATCCATGGAGTCGAGAACCTGCTCTTTCATCTCCCGGTCCGCCAGCGCGCCGCAGTGCTGAATCATGCGGTCGGCAAGGGTCGACTTGCCGTGATCGATGTGCGCGATGATCGCGAAGTTACGTATGTTTTTAAGCTCTGTCATGGTCTGCTGGCTATAGCATCGGCACGGCCGAACGCCAAGAGGTGATGCGCGGTGATCGGTGATTCCGGGGGGTTATATGACCGATTTTGCTGCGAAGTGTTTTCAAGCTATGGCGTGAAAGGAAGTGAAGTGTTAAGCCGTTGACTTTACCCTGATCCGTAAATGCTTCGGATCAAGGCGCTGAAGCCGGTGAAATACTGTGCAACTCTATGTTTTTGAAAAATATTTGGCAGAAAGGGCAGTTGGCTTTCAGAGTTTTGCGGTCTGTTCCGATCTGTTTCTTTACTTCTAAGGCACCACCATGGCTGGCATCTGATGATCTACCAACTGATGTATTACAGCACTGCGCGCAAGGAACAGAGCGACGCTGAACTGCGCGATATTCTCGAAGCGTCCCGGCGCGGCAACCGCCAACGGCAGATCACCGGCCTGCTGCTGTACGGGGACGGTGTTTTCTTTCAAGTCCTGGAAGGCTCGGAAGTGGACGTGAAGGCTCTTTATGACAAGATCGGGGCTGACGACCGCCATCACAGTATTCTGCATGCCGCGGCCCGTGAAGTCCCCGAGCGGAGTTTCGCCGATTGGGCCATGGGCTACACGCCGCTGAGTGGCGAACTTCAGGCCGGTGTGGACTCGCTCATGGATGTCAGCCGTCGGCAAGCGGACCCCGAGGTGAGTCTCGATTGCGATCCGCTTGTGCGTCTCCTGGTGAAGAGCTTCATAGACAACCAGCAACTGGCATGATCTTTGATGATCTCGCGCAGCAGCGTCCAGTGGTTGTATCAACTCCGGATCAATAAAATTTTATCTATCGTGACGCCTGCCTTTTATTGAAACGAGGCAGACTGCCCCCGAGTGCTATCAACCGAGCTCTCCAAAATTGAGCTCATGAGGGGACAATTTTATCATGTTAAAAGGTATCAAAACCGCGGCGCTCGCGGTCGCGCTGGGGACCGCGGCCTTTGCGTCCGGCGGTGCGAAGGACGTGGAGGCGAAAAGGCTCCTGATCACCTTCGAAAATCTGGCACAGAACGGCGGGTTCTTCTTTACGCCGGTGTATGGCGCCTTCCACGATAACTCCGGTTTCGACATCTTCAACGTCGGCGAAGCGGCGAGCCCGGTCTTCGAACGTCTCGCAGAAGATGGTACTTTCACGCAGCTGCGGGATGACCGCGTAGCCAATTTTCCGGACTCACAAGGCTTCGCGCTGAATGCCGGCGTCGGGCCGATCGGTCCGCAATCGAGCGTGTCCTTCGAAATCGACGTTGACGGCAACATCAACACCCACTTCGTCTTTGCCACCATGCTGATTCCGTCGCAGGACGCCTTTATCGGCCTGGACGACTCGGTTGAGCTCTTTGATTCGAACGGCAGTTTTATCTCGCCCTTCTCTCTGACCTTCGACCGTACCGATATTTACGATGCAGGCACCGAGGACAATGCGGACAACTCCGCCGTCGCCTTCCTGAATCAGGCGGCTCCCGACACCGGGGTGTCGGAGAACGGCGTCATCGGGCTGCACGAAGGTCTGAGCGCCGAGATCCTCGATGCTGGATTTGTAGGCCCCAATGGCGATATTCCCTTCAGCCGTGACGCAGCCGACTTCCTTCGGGACGACTTCGGCCCCTTCGCCCGGCTAACGGTGACGGCGGTCGACGTGCCGGAACCCTCGACCATCGCCATGTTCGGCTTTGGCTTGCTCGGTTTCGCAGCCCTGCGTCATCGGAGGCAGCGAAAGGCGGCCTGATTTCCTGGATCAGATCAAGTTCAGATGGAATCGCCGAAGGCGATGCATCGTGCTTGTGAATCTGATCTAACTATAAGACCAAGAACGGATACACATGTTTAGACGAAAACGCTGAGTGTTTCCGTCTAAACATGATCCGGTCTGAGGTCTAAAAAGAGAAAACGGCAGTCTCGCTGGAGGCTGCCGTTTTCTTATGGGCAGAAACCCAAAATTTTCTCGCTGTGGATAAGGCATATTAATGCTTTAGGTGTTGCGGAAAAAGAATTAATACAATCCTGATTTGAAATGAAATCTTGGTTGTGGCGATATGGATACTTCCTCCTGGAATGGGATTGGCCGCCGGGTAGCACTGCACAATTTGGCAGAACTGAAGGCGGTGCATGAAGATGCAAAACCAGCGCCGTCTTTTATGGAGGATACGCGTAGCCCCGAACTGGCCGAGACCGTGCTTCAGAAGGTTGTAAGCCTTAACGCTGAAGGACGCAGCGGCGAGGTCAGAAGGCAATATGATCCGGCGCATGCGCCCTTTATTCCTGAGTTGGAGATGGGAGGGCGCGGTTTGTCGCAGTGCGCGATTTTGGGGCCCGACGAGTTTCTCGTCTGCCAGGGCACTCCTTTCTCGGAGATGACAACCTGGCATATCAAGGATGGTTCGATTGAAGTCTGCGATCCGCTTCAGGGATTCACGTGGTCGCGGAACCGCAAGTTTTTTCTATCGATTCAACATGACGGTCGTTTGATTGTAAGCAGAGGTTTCGGCGAAACGCCACTTGTCTCGATCCCCAGCGTACCCGGATCCGCATTCATCCCAGAGGGGCTGACTGAAGAACTCAGGCTAAGACTTGAGTTCCCGCACGACTCCGCCACCTACACCCATATTTCGATCTCCGACGATGGTGAAAAGATCCTTCTGGCCGACTTTTACAGAGGCGTCATTTTATTAAGCAAAAGGCAATCTGATTGGACGCATCAGCTTCTCTTCCCTTCTTTGACGTTTGGTCTGGAAGAACAGATGCGGGAAGATTTGCTTGCTGATGAAAAGTTCAGACCATTCTTAGATATGTTGCATGCAGCGCTTTCGCCTGATGGAAGATTTGCGGCATTTGGTACTCAGACTTCAGGGCACCATGTGGTTTGCTTAGATGATCTGGAAACTCCTACCTTCTTGGCCGAATTGGGAACATACAGCGATTATCCCCACGACGTGTGCTTCAGTGATGACAGTTTATTTTTAGCGACAAATTCTTGTAGCTTTTACAATGGCGTAACCTACGTCACGAAATTAACGGATATTGAAGATCGGAGCGATAAGAAGGAGAGGGCGTCAGGTGAGGATGTAATACTAAACGATTACTTGCGCGTCTATGCTTCCGGTTATCTACCTCTATCAATGACAGCGGAGGAGACCGGAGCATTTCTGCTTGCCGGTGCAGGTTTTGCGGCCTGTGTGACTCCCGACAGAAAACTTCTCTGGGAGGTTGAGTTCGGGTCAAGTGCGGGTGACGTAGATGTATGCCCGAGTACCGGAAGAGTGCTGATTGCCAGCTACTCCGGGATGTTGCATCTCTTTGATCCTTCGAAACGACAAGAGGTGCCAATCTTCGCAGGTTATCAGGCGCCGTTGGAAGAACGCCGATGGCTTTTCTGGGATCGCCTGGAACGCCCCATTGTCTGGTAGCGTTTAACCGCTTTTAACTCCGGCTTTGGCGGGATACGGGCTAGCAATTTGATTGGCGTTTGGAAAACATGGCCATCAAGCTTTGTTACTTGACGGCCATGTTTTTTTCCAGAGGGCCTAACCCCGCAGTGTGCCGCCTGTCGCCTTGGCAACCTGAGCGACAACCTTGGCGGCGACCGCGTCGATTTCTTCGTCGGTCATGGTCTTTTGCGTCGGCTGCAAAGTTACGGAGATCGCGAGGGACTTCTTGCCCTCTTCGATGCCTTTGCCGCTGTAGACATCGAAGAGCTCCACGTCGGTGATCAGCTGCTTGTCGGCACCTTTGGCGGCGCGCAGCAGCTTCTCGGCCGGCGTGTCGGCGGCCACGACGAAGGCGAAGTCCCGCTCGACCGGCTGATAGATTGAAAGTTCGAGCGCCGGCTTAATCTTGCCCGAAGCCTTGGCCTTGGGCTGTGGAACCGCGTCAATGAAGACTTCGAAGGCCACCGCCGGTCCCTTCAGGTCCATGGCGTTCAGCACACGCGGATGCAGTTCACCGAAATACCCCATCACCTTCGGACCCAGCCGGAAGGCGCCGGAGCGACCCGGATGGTACCAGGAAGGCGCATCGGCGGAGACCTGCAGATTCGCGACCGGAGCACCGATCACCTCCAGGGCGGCCATGGCGTCGCCCTTGGCGTCGAAGGCATCGAGCAGGCGGCCCTTGGCCTCCCAGTGACGGCCTTTCGGCGCGCCGCTGCGCAGACCCGCAGCAACCAGCATCTGGCCGGTCGGGCTGTCATCGTGATATTGCGGTCCGATCTCGAAGAGCGCGTTGTCCGGGAAGCCACGGTCGCTGTTCCGCGCCGCCGAAGCCACCAGGGTCGGCAGGGCCGAAGGGCGCATCACATCCAGGTCGCTGGAGATCGGATTGACCAGAGTCAGTTCCTCCTTCGCACCGCCGAAGAGCCCGGCCTGTTTGCGCGAGATGAAGGAGAAGGTGACGCATTCTTCCAGGCCACGCCAGGCCAGGGCATTGCGTACGAAACTGCGCCGTTTCTGGCTGAGGGTCAGCACGCCTTGCGGCAGAACCCGGTCCCGGTCCAGCGGCACGACGGGAATGTTGTCGAAGCCGTGGATACGCATGATCTCCTCGACCAGGCAGGCTTCGCATTCGACGTCGTTGCGCCAGAGCGGCACGACCGCATCCAGGCCTTCTGCGGTTTCGGTGACCTCGAATTCGAGATCCTTGAGAATCCGGACCTGCTCATCGAAGGGAATTTCGATGCCACCCAGGGTTTGAACCCGGCCCTTGCGCAGCGAGAGCTTGCGTTTGACCGCAGGGTGTTCGCCCGCCGAAACCGTCTCGCTGGCTTCGCCGCCGCAGAGTTCCAGGATCAGCTTGCTGGCAACCTCGACGCCCCAGAGGGCCGAGTCCGGGTCCAGTCCGCGCTCGAAGCGGTAGCGCGCGTCGGAGAGAATGCCCAGCTTGCGGCCGGTAATGGCGACCCGCGCCGGATCGAAGAGAGCGACCTCGAGGAAAACCTCTGTGGTTTCTTCCGAGCAGCCGGAGAGCTCGCCACCCATGACGCCGCCGATCCCCTCGGGACCATTTTCGTCGGCGATGATGACCATCTCGTTGTCGAACTTGTAGGTATCTCCGTCCAGCGCCAGGATTTCCTCGCCTTCGCGGGCCAGGCGCATGGTTACGTCGCCTTTGACCTTCTGGGCGTCGAAAACGTGCAGCGGGCGGTTCAAATCGTAGGTCACATAGTTGGTGATATCGACCAGCGCCGAAATCGGACGCAGGCCGATGGCGCGCAGACGGTCCTGCAGCCAGCGGGGGCTAGGGCCGTTCTTAACGCCCCGGAAATAACGCCCGGCCACGTAGGGGCAGAGATCCTGCTGATCGGCGGGCAGATCCCGGCGCCACTTGATGGGCGATTCGAAGTCGCCCTTGGTCGAGGGGAAGGCGAGGGGCTTGAGCTTGCCCAGCCCCGCCGCCGCCAGATCCCGCGCCACACCGCGCACGCCCAGGCAGTCGCCCCGGTTCGGCGTGATGGCGATATCGATCACCGGATCGTTCAGGCCCGCGAGCTCCGCATAGGGCACGCCGATGGCCGTGCCTTGAGGCAGTTCGATGATGCCGTCATGCTCGTCGGAGATGCCCATCTCGCGCTCGGAGACCAGCATGCCGTTGGAGTCCTCGCCGCGGATGTTGCCGGGCTTGAGCACCATGTCGGTGCCGGGCACATAGCTGCCCGAGGGCGCGAAGACGCCGACCATGCCGGTGCGGGCGTTGGGCGCGCCGCAGACGACCTGAACCTCGCCGTCCTCTGTCTGCACCCGGCAGACCCGCAGGCGGTCGGCGTTGGGATGCTGTTTGGCCTCGATGACATGGGCGGATTTGAAGGGCGCGAGCGCCGCCGCGCGGTCCTCGATCTCCTCGACCTCCAGGCCGATCATGGAAAGGGCCGCGGCGATCTCGTCCAGGGAAGCCTCGGTTTCGAGGTGGTCCTTGAGCCAGCTGAGGGTGAACTTCATGAGCCTAGAGTCCTCTCACCATGCTGGGGGTCTCGAGCGGCAGGAAGCCGAAGTGCCGCAGCCACCGCAGGTCGGAATCGTAGAAGGGGCGCAGGTCGGGCATGCCGTACTTCAGCATGGCGATCCGTTCGATCCCCATCCCGAAGGCGAAGCCCTGGTACTTGGTGGCATCGATCCCGCAGTGTTCCAGCACCTTGGGATGAACCATGCCGCAGCCCAGGATTTCCAGCCAGTCGGCGCCGCCGATCTTGAGCTGGCCGCCGTCGCGGGTGCAGCCGATATCGACCTCCGCCGAGGGTTCGGTGAAGGGGAAGTAGCTGGAGCGGAAGCGCACCGGCAGGTCGTCGATGCCGAAGAAGGCCCGGCAGAACTCGATCAGGGTGCCTTTCAGATGGCCCATATGGGTCTTATCGTCGATCACGAGACCCTCGACCTGATGGAACATGGGCGAGTGGGTGGCGTCGTGATCGGCGCGGTAGGTGCGCCCCGGCACAATGATGCGGATCGGCGGCGTGGTGCTCTGCATGGTGCGGATCTGGACCGGAGAGGTATGGGTCCGCAGCACCTGCCGGCTGCCGTCCTCGCGCTCGGGCAGATAAAAGGTGTCGAATTCCTGCCGCGCGGGATGCTCTGGCGGAATGTTCAGGGCGGTGAAGTTGTGAAAGTCGTCCTCGATATCCGGACCTTCGGCCACGGAGAAGCCCATCTCGCCGAAGATGGCGATCAGTTCCTCGACGGTCTGGCTGAGCGGGTGCAGGTGGCCGAGAGTGCTGGGGCGCGCGGGCAGGGAGACGTCGATGGTCTCCTGCGCCAGACGGGCTTCCAGCTCGGCTTCCTTAAGGGTTTCGCGGCGGGCGTCGATGGCTTCGGCCAGGGCGGTCTTGACGACGTTGAGGGCCTGACCGGCTTCCCGGCGTTCGTCCGGTGACAAGCCGCCCAGCGTTTTCATCAGCTGGGTGACCTGGCCTTTTTTGCCCAGGGCCTGAACGCGGATCGTCTCCAGCGTCTCGACGTCGCCGGCGCCTGCGATCTCTGCTGTCAGGCTGTCGCGAAGGTTTTCGAGGTTCTCCATGTGCTTCCCGGTCGGAGTTGCCGGGATCCTGGAGTCTCGCCAGCGTCAGATCCGCCGGCTTTCCAGCCCCGATCTCCGCCGGTCCCTATTCGCTTTTGTTGGGGCGAGGCCTGCTCGGGCGGGAAAGACAAAACCGGGGGCCGGTTTTCGCCTGAACGCGCCAAAGGGTCTCGCGGGGTCGTCTGGTCGGCGCGGGCCGCCGCGATCCGTCGCAGCAGCCCATTGCCTTGGTCTTTAAGCGGTCTTGAGAGCGGCCTGAGCCTGATCGACAAGGCTCTTAAACGCGGCCGGCTCGTGGATCGCGAGGTCGGAAAGAACCTTGCGGTCCAGCTCGATGCCGGCGCGTTTCATACCGTTCATAAACTGCGAATAGGACAAACCGTGCTCCCGGGCGCCAGCATTGATGCGCTGGATCCACAGGCCACGGAAATTGCGTTTTTTGACCCGGCGGTCGCGGTAAGCGTACTGGAGACCCTTCTCCACCCGCTCGACGGCCACCCGGAAAACGTTTTTACCGCGTCCCCGATAGCCCTTGGCCATCTTGACGACTTTTTTATGGCGCGCACGTGCCGTGACGCCTCGACTTACTCTTGCCATCTGTCAGGTTTCCTTAAGCGTAGGGGAGGAAGTTGCGTTTGATGATCCGGGCATCGGCGTCGCACATGATGGTCGTGCCGCGCGCCTTGCGCTTCATCGACTGACTGCGGCGGCGCAGCATATGGCGTTTACCAGCCTGATTCATCACAACTTTTCCGGATCCGGTGAGCCGGAAGCGCTTCTTGGCGCCTGACTTGGTCTTCAACTTGGGCATTTTGCATTCCTTTCGTTGGAAACGAACCTTTCGTGAGCCGCTGGGCATGCCCTTTCGCCCGACCGCTCGTTTGAAGCCGCAGGTTATAGCGGCCGAAGTCACGCAATGCAAGAGATCCCGGCGCGGCGCGCAGGGATCTCCATGACTTATTCTATCTCATTGATAAGTAAGTCAATTTCAGAGCCGTTTGAGGCTCGCTCCAACCGGCGGGTACGGGCACCCGGCCGGGGGCTGGCGGTTCCGGCGGCCCTTTACATCAACGGGGCGCCAGAACCATGATCATCTGACGGCCTTCCAGCTTGGGAAACTGCTCAACCTTGGCAACTTCCTCCAGCTCGCCGCGGACCTTGTGCAGGACCTTCAGGCCCAGATCCTGGTGGACCATCTCGCGGCCCCGGAAGCGCATGGTCACCTTGACCTTGTCGCCTTCGCCGATGAAGCGGTTGGCGGCGCGCATCTTCACGTCGTAATCGTGCGAATCGATATTCGGTCGCATCTTGATCTCTTTGACGTCGATGACCTTCTGCTTCTTCCGGGCCTCGTTCTTTTTCTTCTGCGCCTCGTAGCGGAATCGCCCGTAATCCAGGATTTTACAGACGGGTGGGTCTGCATTGGGCGAAATCTCAACGAGATCCAAACCGGCGGCGAAGGCGCGCTGCAGCGCATCGCTCTTGGAAACGACCCCGACCTGCTCGCCGTTTTCATCGACGAGGCGGACCGTTGGAACGCCAATTTGTTCGTTCACACGCGGTCCATCTCGGGACGGCGTGAGATCTACGGGTGGACGTGCTATTGCTAAACTCCTCCGTTAGCCAAATAATTCTTTGAGACCGGCCGTTCCCTCTGAAGCGAAGGAAACGCCCGTCAGCCTCATCTTCTCTATAATAGAGCGCAAATCGTGTTTTGGGATGATTGATTCCGTTAAACCCGACGTCACTCTGTTCCATAACGGATGCCACCCGCGGCCGTGAAAACAGCCGGGCCGGAGAGCCGATATGGTATTTTCCCCTCTCGCCGGACCAAAAAAGTCCGGTTTTACTTCATGTTAGAGAGCTCTCGCTCTCTTTACCCTTTTATCGGAGGCTGATTCACGCACTGCCTTTCGGCGGTGCGATCAGGCTCCCTGGAGAGCTTTCGCTCTCCATACCCTTTGAATTCGGAGACTGATTCACGCGCTGCCTTTCGGCAGTGCGATCAGGCTCCCTGGAGAGCTTTCGCTCTCCATATCCTCTAAACTCGGAGGCTGATTCACGCATTGCCTTTCGGCAATGCGATCAGGCTCCGGACGGCGATGTCGCCTCTTCCCCCAACAGGGCGACGGCGTCTTCCAGGCTCAGGATCTGCTGTTCCTTGCTGCCCAGACGCCGCAGCGCCACCTTGCCTTCTTCCGCCTCGCGCCGGCCCACGACTGCGATCACAGGGACCTTGGCCAGGCTGTGTTCACGGATCTTATAATTGATCTTCTCGTTACGAAGGTCAATTTCCGTACGCAGACCCGCGGATTTTAGCGCAGCCTGCACCTTACGGCCATAGTCGTCTGCATCCGAGGTGATCGGGGCCACCGCGACCTGCACCGGCGCAAGCCAAAGCGGGAAGCGCCCGCCGAAGTGCTCGATCAGGATCGCCAGGAAGCGCTCGAAGGAACCAATGATTGCGCGATGCAGCATCACCGGGCGGTGACGCTTGTCGTCCTCACCGATATAGGTGGCGTCCAGGCGCTCCGGCAAGACGAAATCGACCTGCAGCGTACCGCACTGCCAGTCGCGGCCGATGGCGTCGCGCAGCACGAATTCCAGCTTCGGCCCGTAAAAGGCGCCCTCGCCGGGATTGAGCGAATACTCGATGCCGGTCTTCTCGACCGCCTCTTTCAGGGCCGTCTCGGCCTTGTCCCAGGTCTCGTCAGTTCCCGCGCGCACGTCCGGCCGGTCCGAGAACTTCACGACGAAGTCCTCGAAGCCCAGATCCTTGTAGATGCTGGACAGCAGCTCGCAGAAGATCACCGTCTCGCTGTTAATCTGGTCTTCCGTGCAGAAGATATGGGCGTCGTCCTGGGTAAAGGCGCGCACCCGCATCAGGCCGTGCAGCGCGCCCGAGGGCTCGTTGCGGTGGCAGTTGCCGAATTCGGCCATGCGCAGGGGCAGGTCGCGGTAGCTGGTCTGACCCTGACGGAAGATCTGGACGTGGGCCGGGCAGTTCATGGGCTTGACCGCCAGCACCCGGTCGTCGTCGCTGACCGCCGTGAACATATGCTCGCGGAACTTCTCCCAGTGGCCCGAGGCCTCCCAGAGGGAGCGGTCGATCAGCTGCGGCGTCTTGACCTCGACGTAGTCGGCGGCCTCCAGGCGCGCGCGGATGTAGCGCTCAACCGCCCGGTAAAGCTCCCAGCCCTTGGGGTGCCAGAAGACCGAGCCGACCGCCTCTTCCTGCAGGTGGAAGAGGTTCATCTCCTTGCCCAGGCGCCGGTGGTCGCGCTTTTCGGCCTCTTCCATCATGTGGAGGTAGGCTTTCAGCTGCTTTTCGCTCGCCCAGCAGGTGCCGTAGATGCGCTGCAACTGCTCGTTCTTGGAATCGCCGCGCCAGTAGGCGCCGGACACCCGCAGCAGCTTGAAGGCGTGGCCCAGCTTGCCGGTGGAGGGCAGGTGCGGCCCCGTGCAGAGGTCGAGCCAGTTGCCCTGCCGGTAGATCGAGATCTCCGCGTCGCGGGGCAGGGTCTCGATATGCTCGGCCTTGTATTTCTCGCCCATCTCCATGAAGAGGCGGATGGCGTCATCCCGGTCCCAGACCTCGCGCGTGATGGCCTCGTCGCGGTCGACGATCTCATGCATGCGCTTTTCGATGACCTCCAGGTCCTCGGTCGTGAAGGGCTCCTTGCGCGCGAAGTCGTAAAAAAAGCCGTTTTCGGTCGCGGGGCCGAAGGTCACCTGGGTCTCGGGATAGAGCTCCTGCACGGCCTCGGCCAGCACATGCGCGCAGTCGTGACGCAGCAGTTCAAGGCTGTCCTCGTGCTTGGTCGTGACGATTTCGACGGTGGTGTCCTGCTCGACAAGAAAGGCCAGATCCTTGACCGTGCCGTCAGCCTTCAGCGCCAGGGCGTCTTTCGCCAGGCGCGGGCCGATGGCGGCGGCGATTTCGGCGCCGGAAACCGCCGCTTCGAAATCGCGCCGACTTCCGTCGGGCAGATTGATTGCAACCATGAAACTTAGCTTCTTAACCTCTTGTGTCTGGACATGAAAACAACCACCGCAGCTCTGCCGCAGTGCGAAACGCGCAATGTAGAAGGATTCCAGGGACTGTCAAGAATGGTGGGGGCTTAGGACGCCATCGGGGATCAGGCTGCGGAAACGTCGCAGGTTAATCGGCATTACGCGATTGAACCGACTTCGAGCCTACGACGGCGTTCTTTCCGTCGCGTTTGAACAGATAGTGTTTTTATCAGGCAGACTATTTGTCAGGGAATTTATCTATGAAAGTCGTAAGCCAATGCCGCATCTCTTCTTTGCGTGAAGAGAGTTCTATCCCATTTCTGTCAATTTGCTGGATCGCAGCTTTGGAAATGCTTACCAGTTCACATGTGAATTCGTGGTTGCTTCGAAAATAGTCGCTTTCAGCCGAGATGACATTTGCAAGCAAATCGCCCGGATAGAAATCCCCCTCAGTGAAGGGGGCTCTCTTGAGGACATCAAGCGCTTTTGGCATCAGGTGCTTTCAGCCGATGTTCTGGCCGATCATGATTCGGAGATCCTCGACGGTGAACTCCTCTAGAGGTTTGCGCCGAAGTTCGTGGCAAGTCAGAACCAAATGAGAATCGAACTCCGGCTCTCTCCATATCTGATTTTCAAGTTCTTCAAGAGTGGCATTCAATTTGGCGGCCCACCGCTAGTCGAGTTGTTTTTTCTCGCTTTGATCGTCTAGCATTCGTGTCCTCAGCTCAACAAGTGATCCGATCGGTCCCGACTCGGTTTTTTTCAAAGATTCCATGTTTATTCACCTACCTTGACCACCAATTCCGCCGGAACCGTCCCTACGCCATTCACGCTGGTCATATCCTGCGGGCAGGCGGACATGATCGCGATGCAATCCTCCAGTGCCCGCAGCACCACATAATCCCCCGGCTTTGACACCGGGGCTGCCCAGTCATACGTCCCGTCCTTGGCGACCGGGATGTTCATCCAGATGTTGAAGGGGCAGGGCACGTGGCGCGGGGTTTCGCCGATGGCGGCGAGGCTCATGCGGAAGTTGTCGGCGCAGTTGTCGTGGTAGTCGGTACAGCCGAGTTGCTGGTAGCGGGTGTGGTCGCAGGCGGCGATCAGGATGTCGTGGACTCCGGGGGAGCTGTCTTCCGCGATCTCGATCAGGGGGCGGCGGCGGTTGGTGACCAGGCGGTCGCCTGACTTCACAAAGATGCGGCCCAAGGCGGTGCGGCAGTGCTCCATGGAGAGGAATTCCGCCGGGGAATTTGCTGTGATAGCGAAGAAATCGCAGACCTGATGGCCCTGGGGATTGGTGATCGTGAGGCGCTGGCCGCGCTTCAGGCGGACGGCCCGGCCCTGGCGGGCGGGGATGAGATAGTCCCGATCGAGCTGTGGCGTGCCGTCCGGGGCGATCGGATTGTCGGCGGTCGGATTGCTGCCGTCGGGCTGCGCGGCGCGGTAGGGGGCGGCGCCTGCTGAGGCTCGGGTGGGGCTCATGGCTTCTCCTGGCATCGTCAAATCAGGTTATTTCCCTCTCCAGTCTAGTAGAAGTCGACCGGGGTGCACATCTCGGTCAAAGCAGGTTCAAACAACCAACCCGGCATGAGAGGGAAAACGGCGTGTCGAATGAGGCTGGAGCAGAGCTCAAGGCGGCGGCCAAGAAGGCTGAGTTCAGGTCCTTGACCGAGTCTTTCAGGCGGATGTCCATCTGGGAGCGTGGGCACTTCGCCAACAGCTTCCGTCTGAACCCTGTCACGGAAATCGACATTTCAACTGAGTCTTTGCGGCTCAAGCGCAGGTATGGGGAGGACCGCAGCTATGCCTGGAGCGACATCGAAGACTCCTTTTTCATCAAAAAACGCGCGCACAAAGCCTATGGCGCGGGCACGGGCGGCACTTTCACCAAGCGAGAGCTGCATATCGTCACGCGGGACGAGACCTACAAAATCGATGTTTCGGCTAACTTTCCCGACTTCAAGCATACGCGCAAAATGCTGATGGCCCTGAAAAAGTACCTCTTCATTTTTGATCGTTGAACGCGCTGGCTGCGGGCTGGCTGGATGCGGGCAGACAGCCGACTCTCCGCGCTTCACCCAGTCTCATGTGCATCACCCGATCTTGTGGGCATCCTTGCGCATCAGCTCGTTGTAGAGCCCGAGCGTGGCGTTGCACATGCGGTCCTTGGAGAAGAGGGTCTGCACGCGGTTGATGGCGATCTGGGAGAGCTTGGCGCGCTCCTCGGTGCTGAGGGTCAGGGCCGTGCGCAGTGCTTTCGCGAAGGAGGAGGCGTCGTTGTTCTCAAACAGGAAGCCTGTGGTGCCGGGGATCACCTGCTCGCGGGCGCCGCCGTGATCGCTGGCCACCACCGGGCGGCCCATGGCCTGACCCTCGCTGACCACGCGGCCGAAGCCCTCCGGGTCGGTGGAGGCGGAGACCACCACGTCGGACAGCATGTAGGCCGCCGCCATATCGGTGCAGTTGTCGAAGATGAAGGCCTTGCCGGCCAGGTCGTTGGCGATGATCTGGCGCTCCAGCTCCTGACGGTAGCTGGTCCGGCCCTGGTCCGAACCCACCAGGGCGCAGCAGAAGTCCAAGTCGCGGAGTTCCTTCAGGGCCTCGAGCAGGATCGTCTGGCCTTTCCAGCGGGTCAGTCGGCCCGGCAGCATGACCAGCGGCACGCCGTCCGGCAGGCGCCAGTCGGTCGCCAGCTTGATCACCCGCTCGGCGCTGACCTGATCCGGGTCAAAGTGGCGCAGGTCGACGCCGCGCTGCACGACCCGCAGCTTGGTGCGCTCGACCTTGTAGTTCTCTTCGATGTGCGCCGCGATGAACTGGGAGATCGCGATGACCCGCTCGCCCTTGGTCATGATCGCGTTGTAGCGCCGCTTGAAACCGTTGCCGATGTTGTAGGGCGCGTGAAAGGTGGTTATGAAGTGCCGCCCGGTGCCCTTGGCCGCGAAGTAGGCGGACCAGGCAGGCGCCCGGGAACGGGCATGGACGATGTCCACGTCGTGCTCGAGGATGACCTTTTTCAGGCGCGTGACGTTGCGCGCCATCACCAGTGGATTCTTGGAGGCCATGGGCAGACGCAGGTGAGTCGCGCCGATCCGCTGCAGCTCGTACTCCAGGTGGCCGCCCTCGGACGCGATGATGGCCGTCCCGCCGGCCTTGGTCAGTGCGGCGGCCATATCCACGGCGCCGCGCTCCACACCGCCCGTGACCAGGCTTGGAACAACCTGCAGAACCGTCGGCGCGCCATCTTTTGTCCCGGCTGCTGGGGTGATAACCTGCGTGACAGTTGTCATTGCCAGGCCATAGGTGATTGAACGTTCATGTCTTCCGCAGAATTCCCCACAGGACCGAAGTCCTCAAGCCAAGAGCTCCCGGGTAGCCAAGTTTCCTCGGCCAGCCAGCAGCCAGATTCCCATCGGGACGCAAAGCCCGACGCTCAGTCCCCGAATCCTAAAACTTTAACACGCAAAGACGGCGCGAGCATCGCGTATCATAAGATCTCGAGCGATAAAAGCGGATCTGCGCAACCCGGTGTCGTATTTCTGGGCGGCTTCATGTCGGATATGACCGGAAGCAAGGCCTTGACGCTGGAAGAACACTGCCGTGGGCGGGGGTTGGACTTTCTCCGCTTTGACTATCTGGGTCATGGCCAGTCCTCGGGGAACTTCGCGGATGGGACGATTGGCCGCTGGGCCGAGGACGCAGTCGCTGTGCTCGATGACCTGACCGACGGGCCGCAGATTCTGGTGGGTTCCTCCATGGGCGGCTGGATCATGCTGCTGGCGGCACTGGCTAGGCGCGAGCAGATCGCGGGCCTGATCGGCATTGCCGCGGCGCCGGATTTCACCGAGGACCTGATGTGGGCGGAATTCACGCAAGAACAACGGGATCAGGTTCTGAGTACGGGCCGTTTCGAGCAGCCCAGTGAATACGGTGACGATCCTTACATTATCACGCGTGCGCTGATTGAAGACGGGCGCGAACACCTGCTACTGCGCGCGCCGCTGCCGATTCGCTGTCCCGTGCGTCTGCTGCAGGGCATGCGCGATGACGACGTACCCTGGAAGACCGCCCTGCGCCTGACCGATGCCCTGGAGAGCGAAGACGTCGAGGTGACCCTGGTCAAGAAGGGCGACCACCGGCTCTCGGAGCCCGAGGATCTCGCCCGGCTGATGCGGGTATTGGATGAATTGGTGGCAGAAGTGGGTTAGGCGCTTTTGACGGCGTGTTTTTTTTGATTAGGTTCGACGAGCGTCGAACCGGCACCACGCCTACAACAAACTCGCCAGTCCGGCTTTGTAGTCCGGGTAGCGCAGCTCCACGCCTAACTCCTCGTGCAGGCGCCTGTTCGAGACCCGCTTGTTGTCGAGCCAGAAGGTGCGGCCCATGGGCGAGAGCCCGGCTTCCTCGAAGGGCACCAGGGGCGGCGGCTCCACCCCCAGCAACGCGCAGGCATGGGCGGTGACTTCCGCCGGAGAGGCGGCCTTGTCGTCGCAGACGTTGTAGATGCGCCCCGGGTTGGGCCTGGCGATGGAGGCCTCCAGCACGCTTGCGATGTCTTCCACGTGGATGCGGCTGAAGACCTGTCCCGGCCGGTCGATGCGCTTGGCTTTCCCGGCTTTGACCGTATCCAGCAGGCTGCGGCCGGGTCCGTAGATTCCGGCCAGGCGGAAGAGGTGGACCGGGAGCGCCTGTTCGGCATAGAGGTCCAGCCATGCGCGCTCGGCGGCGACCCGGTATTCGCTGCGCGGGCTGCTGGGGCTCAAGGGCGCGTCTTCATCGACCCAGGCGCCGTCGTGATTGCCATAGACCCCTGTGGTCGAGAGGTAGCCAAGCCATTTCAGCCCGGGCATGGCCGCGATGTCGGCGGCGTGCTGATTAATCACCGAGTCTCCCTCGGCGTCCGGTCCCGCCGAAATCAGGACATGGGTGACGTCGTGGAGGGTCTGTGAAGCATCGTCCAGGCACCGATCTCGGTCGAAGATGACAACGTGATCAAAGCCCTGCTCTGCAAGGGCGTGTTTTTTCTCCGGCGTGCGGGTCGTGCCCGTGATTCTCCAGCCCTTTGCCTGCAGGCGCTTGGCGATTGTCCGGGCGGAAAAGCCCAGACCGAAGCAAAAGAGATGGTTTTGGGTTTGGCTCATAAACTCTGCTTCTGCCCTGCCTATGTGGGTTCGGGATTGATTGCGGTTATCGGCGCATGCCACCAACTTCGCACTTGATCATGGTGTCTCGACAGCCGATTTTAAGCGCCCGGTTCGAAGATATGACACCGAACAGGTCTGATTTGAAGTGATTTTGGGGTGTTGATTTGGCGTTTTCCAGGATAGCGGATGTGACCGTCGGTCTGACGGCTTTGCTGTTCGTGGTGCAGGCACTGTTGCCCGCATCCGCGCAGGAGATCGATCACGCCGAACAGTATGCCGCCTGCATGCAATTGAGCCAGATCCAGCCGGAGGAGGCGTTCGAGGCCGCGCTGGCGTGGGAATCCCAGGGCGGCGGCGATGCGGCGCGCCATTGCGGCAATGTCGCGCTGATCGGACTCGGGCAGTACAGGAAGGCGGCGGAGCGTCTGGAGGCGTTGGCACAGAACATGACCGGCTCGCCGAACGCACTGCGCGCCGACGTGCTGGCGCAGGCGGCCCAAGGCTGGTTGCTGGATGGCAACGTCGAGCGTTCCTATCAGGTGCTGACGGCGGCGCTGAAGCTCGATCCGGAAAATGTCGAGCTGCTGATCGACCGCAGCGTCTCCCTGGCGGCGGCCTCGAACTACTGGGAAGCCATCGATGATCTCAACCTGGCCGAAGAGCTGGCCCCGGAGCGCGTCGATGTGCTGATTTTCCGTGCCACGGCTTACCGCTATCTGGACGCCAACGAGTTGGCACTGGAAGATGTCAACCGTGCGCTCACATTGCGGCCCGAAAATGCCGAAGCTCTGCTTGAGCGGGGGATTCTGCGGCGTCTCGGAGGCGACGAACAGGGCGCCAGAACCGATTGGCTGACCGCCGCGCGGGTTGCCGAGGGCACGCCGACCGGCGATGCCGCCCAGAAGAACCTGGAAAAGCTCGATGTGAAGGTCGAGTAACGCTTTGCCTGGGGAGACGTCATGGCAGATCTTGAGAGACTCTTCGCGCAGCTGGATGCGCGCTATGGCGATGCCAGCGCAAGGATCGAAAGTACGGACCTAGCGGCGGAAGATCCGGTGCCGGCGTTCTGGACGCAGCTGGCGGGGCGCGGCTCGGTGCGCCGCTTCGCGCCGGCGCCGCCACCCTTGGCACAGCTTGAACTGCTCGCGGGACTTGCCCTCGCGGCGCCGACCAAGAGCGACCTGCAACAGCGCGATATCATCATCGTAACGGACGCGCAGCAGATGCGTGCCCTGAAAGATATTCTGTCCGATCAGGCATGGGTCGAGGGTGCGCCGGCGCTGATTGTTTTCTGCGGCAATCACCGGCGGCAGCGCAGTCTTCATGAATTGCGGGGTCATGCCTTTGCCAACGATCACCTCGATGCTTTCTTCAACGCCAGCGTCGATGCCGCGATTGCCCTGACGGCTTTTGTCCTCGCGGCGGAGGCCGCCGGGCTCGGCACCTGTCCCATCTCCGCGATCCGCAACCGTGCCCGGGAGGCAAGTGACCTCCTCGACTTGCCTGATCTGGTATTCCCGGTCGCGGCCTTGGCGGTCGGCCGTCCTTTGGAACCAGGCGAGCCGAGCCTACGTCTGCCGCTTTCGGCGACCATCCATCACGATCGCTTTCGCGATGAGGAAGCCGGGGAGACCATTGCCGCCTACGACCAACGGCGCGCCGAATCGCAACCCTACGAGCAGGAACGCTTCGCTTCGGAGTGTGTTCCGGTCGAGGACTATGGCTGGTCGGAAGACAAAGCGCGCCAATACAGCCGCCCGGAACGTGCCGATTTCGGCCGTTTTATCCGGCGCAAGGGTTTCCGCCTGGATTGACAGGTTGCGCGTTAAAAGTCCGGGTCGGCGTAGTGCTCGGGCGGTTTGGTGCCGACGACGTGATCGGCCAGGATCGGCCGCATGCTGGGACGGGATTTCACGCGCGCGTACCAGTCTTTTGCATCCGGATGCTTTTCCCAGGGCACGTCGCCGATGAAATCCAGGCATGAGAGCTGGGCGGCGGCGGCAATGTCGGCGAGCGAGAAGGAATCCCCCGAGAGCCAGCGGCGCCGGTCGCAGAGCCAGGCAATGTATTCAAGATGGTAGTGAATGTTGCTGTGTCCGGCTCGGATCGCCCCTGAGTCGGGCTGGCCGCTCTTATACAGGCGTTTCGTTACCTTCTGCTCGACCAGATTGGCCGTGACTTCCCGGTGAAACTTGCCCTCGAACCAGAGCACCATGCGCCGGGTCTCCGCCCGTTCCGTAGGCGTCTTGCCCAGAAACGAAGTCTCGTCGTAGGCATCTTCCAGATACTCCGCGATCACCGGTCCCCCGGAAATGGCGGTGCCGTCCGTTTCGGTCAGAACCGGGACTTCGCAGGCCGGGTTGAGCTGCAGAAAACCCTCGCGCCGCTCCCACACGGGTTCGACCTCGAGATCGAACTCAAGCTTTTTCTCGGCCAGCAGGATCCGGATTTTGCGGCATTGGGGATCGATAGGCAGATGAAAGAGGTAACGCATCACAGAAAATTACAGAACTCTTGAAAATCTGTCGGCGCCGAAGTGAATAACCCGACTTGAGCTCTCTGACACTCAAAATCTCAAAAAAATTGGGCGCTTCCATCGTGAGAAGCGCCCATTCCAGTTCTACAGCAGTTACAGGGTATGCTGCTTCGTTGTTGTCACCGGGGTGCGATCCGTCCTGATTGCAATTTCTGGATCGACGGCACCCTGGCTTTATCAGCAGCCTTTTTAAGCCCGCTTTTCACGAGAACTCGCGCCGACCGGATGTTCCAGGCGGTCGATCATTTCCTTTGGAACGATCTGCCAGAACTTGCCGCGTTCGTGCGTCCAGTCGATCAGCAGACGTTCGGCAAAGCGCGATTGGGTCTCCTTGACGTGCTCCTTCACCAGAGATTTCAGTACCTCTTCCCAGTGGTCGGTCTCGATCCGCTGGAAGATCACACTCTCATTGTTGATCCGGTCGGGCAGGGTGCCTTCCTCATCGTAGATGAAGGCCATGCCGCCGGTCATGCCCGCGCCGAAGTTGTGACCGACCTGCCCGAGGATCACGGCAGTGCCGCCGGTCATATATTCGCAGCCGTTGGAGCCGCAGCCTTCGACCACCGCAACGGCGGCGGAGTTTCGCACGCAGAAACGTTCACCGGCCTGACCTGCCGCGAAGAGGCGCCCGTCAGTCGCACCATAGAGTACGGTGTTGCCGATGATCGTGTTCTCGTTGGTGTTCAGCGGGCTGGCGGTGGTCGGGCGGACCACAATGGTGCCGCCGGAGAGGCCTTTGCCCACATAGTCGTTGGCGTCGCCAAAGACTTCCAGCTTCAGGCCCTGCACGGCGAAGGCGCCGAGGGATTGACCTGCCGAGCCACGCAAGCGCACGGTGACGTGGCCGGGTTTCAGGCCCTTCATGCCGAAGCGCCGGGTGATCATGGATGACATCTTGGTGCCGATGGCCCGGTGCGTATTGCGGATGGAATACTGCAGCTGCATTTTCTCACCCACGTCGAAAAGCGCACGGGCGTCCTCAATGATTTGTGCGTCGAGTGTCTCAGGCACTTCATTACGGCCCTTGGTGGTACAGTAGACGGGATGGCCGTCGCTTTCCGCCCGCGCGAGCAGCGGATTGAGGTCAAGGTCGTCCAGATGGGCGGCACCCCGGCTGACCTGGACCAGCAGATCGGTCCGGCCGATGATCTCCTGCAGGGAACGCACGCCCAGGGAGGCCAGTATTTCGCGAACTTCCTCCGCCATAAAGCTGAAAAGGTTCACGACCTTCTCCGGCGTGCCGGTGAACTTCTCGCGCAGCTTTTCGTCCTGCACGCAAACTCCGACCGGGCAGGTGTTCGAGTGGCACTGGCGCACCATGATACAGCCCATGGCAACCAATGAAGCCGTGCCGATGCCGTATTCCTCTGCACCCAGGATCGCGGCGATGACAACGTCGCGGCCGGTCTTGATGCCGCCGTCGGTGCGCAGGGTGACGTTGTGGCGCAGGCGGTTCAGGGTCAGGACCTGCTGAACCTCGCTGAGGCCCATTTCCCAGGGCACGCCGGCAAACTTGATCGAAGTCTGCGGCGACGCACCGGTGCCGCCGTTACCGCCGGCAATCAGGATTACGTCTGCCTTGGCTTTGGCGACACCCGCCGCGATTGTGCCGATGCCCGAGCGGGCGACCAGTTTGACGCAAACCTTTGCATCCGGGTTGATCTGTTTCAGATCGTAGATCAGCTGGGCCAGATCCTCGATCGAGTAGATGTCATGGTGCGGCGGCGGCGAAATCAGCATCACGCCCGGCGTGGCGTGACGCAGTTTCGCGATCATCTCGGTGACCTTGAAACCGGGCAGTTGTCCGCCTTCGCCGGGCTTGGCGCCCTGAGCAACTTTAATCTCGATCTCGCGACAGTTGTTCAGATACTCCGCTGTGACCCCGAAGCGGCCCGATGCGACCTGCTTGATCGCCGAATTCTCGTTGTCGCCGTTGGGCCGGGGAACGAAGCGCTCGGGCACTTCCCCGCCCTCGCCGGAATCTGACTTGGCGCCGATCCGGTTCATGGCAATGTTGAGCGTGCCGTGGGCTTCGGGGCTGAGAGCGCCCAGGGACATGCCTGGCGTCACGAAACGCTTGCGGATCGCAGTGATCGATTCGACTTCTTCGATCGCCAGAGGCTCAATCCCGTCGCGTTTGAAATCAACCAGATCGCGCAGACTGCTGGGTGGCAGATTGCGGACCCCTTCGCTGTATTTTCGGTAGGTCGAATAGGCGTCGTTGGCGACCGCCGACTGAAGCGTGTGGATCAGCCCGGCTTCCCAGGCGTGGCTCTCGCCGCCGCGCCGGTAGCGGTAAAAGCCGCCGACTGGAAGGGTGATAAAGTCTTCGCTCCAGGCCTTCTGGTGCAGATCGAGCAGTTTTTGCTGGATACCGGACATGCCGATGCCCGAGATCCGGCTGGGCATGGCGGGGAAGTACTCGTCGACCAGAGTCCGCGACAAGCCGACTGCTTCAAAGTTATAGCCGCCTCGGTAAGAGGAAATGACGGCAATGCCCATTTTCGACATGACCTTGAGCAATCCTTCATCCACCGCCTTTTTGAAGCGCCGGACACAGTCTTCAAGCGAGAGCTCGCCGAAGAGACCGCGCCGATGGCGGTCGGCAATGGATTCCTGCGCCAGGTAGGCGTTGACCGAGGTCGCGCCAACCCCGATCAGAACGGCAAAGTAGTGAACATCCATGCATTCGCCACTGCGGACGTTCAGCGAGATGAAAGTGCGCAGCTTTTGCTTGACCAGATGAGAGTGGACCGCGGCCGTCGCCAGAATCATCGGCAAGGCCGCTTTTTCTGCACCCATCTTCTCGTCGCTGAGGATCAGGTGCTCGCAGCCCTCGCGAACAGCGTTCTCCGCTTCCAACTGAATCCGGGCGACCGCGTTGCGCAAGGCGAACTCACCCTCCGCGGCGTCGAAGGTGCAGTCAATCGAGGTGACCGTGTCGCCCATATGCCGGCGCATGGCACCGAATTCGGCATTGGAGAGTACCGGCGAATCGAGCTGCAGCAGATTACACTGGGTTTCATCCTCGTCCAGGATGTTGCCCAGATTGCCGAGGCGCGTCTTCAGGGACATGACGCGGCGTTCGCGCAGGCTGTCGATCGGCGGATTGGTGACCTGGCTGAAGTTCTGCCGGAAGAAGTGGTGGAGCGCACGGTAGCTATCTGAGAGAACGGCCATGGGTGTGTCATCGCCCATGGACCCGATGGCTTCCTTTGCTTCTTCCACCATGGGGTGGAGGATCAGCTCCAGGTCTTCCATGGTCTGGCCGAAACTGAGCTGGCGACGGCGCAG
The DNA here is from genome assembly GCF_007004665.1 of Denitrobaculum tricleocarpae. Lineage (GTDB taxonomy): Bacteria > Pseudomonadota > Alphaproteobacteria > Kiloniellales > Kiloniellaceae > Denitrobaculum > Denitrobaculum tricleocarpae. The sequence continues at coordinate 225,735 of NZ_ML660052.1, forward strand.
TTCATCACGGTCGAATTTGGATTTTTCGCCCTTGTCGGAACTTGCACGGACCAGATCGTCGATCGCCGTGATGTTGCCGACCCATTCACCAAAAGGCTGCTGCTCCGCCAGAAAATCCTTGATGTCGCGGTCCCGGTAGAGCTTGCCCTCCTCCAGGTCGATGGCGATCATCTCGCCTGGGCCCAGGCGGCCTTTTTCGCGGATCAGGTTTTCATCCAGCCGGACCATGCCTGTCTCGGAGCCTGAAAAGAGCAGGCCGTCGTGGGTGATGGTGTATCGCATGGGGCGCAGGCCGTTCCGGTCCAGACCCGCGATCACCCAGCGCCCGCCGTAGCCGCAGATCGCCGCCGGACCATCCCAGGGCTCCATCACGGCGTTGCTGTAGCCATAGAGGTCCTTGTGGGATTGCGGCACGGCCGAATTGTTGTCCCAGGCTTCAGGGACCAGCATGATTTTTGCCATGGGCAGGCTGCGTCCCGCACGGACGACAAGTTCGAAGACAGCGTCCAGAGCGGCCGAGTCGGAACTGCCCGGCTGGATCACCGGCTTCAGTTCCTCGATGTTGTCGCCGAATGTCTCGGACGCCATACGGCATTCGTGGGCCTTCATCCAGTTGACGTTGCCGCGCACCGTATTGATTTCGCCGTTGTGGGCGACCATCCGGAAGGGTTGCGCCAGATGCCAGGTCGGAAAGGTGTTGGTCGAATAGCGCTGATGAAAGATCGCAAAGTTCGAGACGAAGCGTTCGTCGTTCAGATCCGGATAGAACTCCGCCAGGGATTCGGCCAGGAACATGCCTTTGTAAATGACCGAGCGGCAGCTCAGGGAGCAGATGTAAAAATCCTTGATTGAGTCCGTCTCGGCGGCCTTCTCGATGCGCCGGCGGATGATGTAGAGATCCGTCTCGAACTGCTCCAGCGAGACGCCCCGGCTGTTCGCAATCATGATCTGCTCGATTTCGGGCCGGTTTGCCGCAGCCTTCTCGCCGATCACCGTCGTGTCCACAGGAACCTGACGCCAGCCGTAGATCGAGTAGCCGAAATTCAGGATCTCCCGCTCTACGATTACGCGGCAGCGTTCCTGGGCCGAGAAGTCGGTGCGCGGCAGAAAGACCATGCCGACGGCGAGCTTGCCTTCGATCGGTGTATGTCCCGTCCGCTCCACATGCTCATGGAAAAAGTCCTGCGGGATCTGAACGTGAATGCCGCAGCCGTCACCGGTCTTGCCATCCGCATCCACCGCGCCACGATGCCAGACGGCCTTGAGTGCCTCGATACCGGCTTCGACGACCCTGCGGTTGGCGGAGCCGTCGATCGTGGCCACCAGACCGACGCCGCAGGACGAATGCTCGTCGGCCGGGTCGTAGAGGCCATTTTCCGTGAGGTAGCTGGCGTTATCTTCCCAGCCTTTCACGAATTCGACGCCGTTAGTGCTGGAAGGGCTCAGGCTATCGGTTGTCTTTTCCATATTCTTGCTTCCCTCAAGAGCTGTCGTTGATGCGACAACCCCTTGCTCCTCAACACGGAGCGATCTGTTTTTCGAACCCGGATGTCAGGTCCATGATGCGGCTGCGCGTCGTCAGGCGACGGCGCGCTCCCCGGTGACCGGCTTGGCGATTGCCGGTTCGGCCACCGCGTTCTTTTGGATATAGCTGTGGATCTGCTCCGCGACATCCCGGCCGTCGCGCACTGCCCAAACCACCAGCGAGGCACCGCGGACGATGTCACCGGCTCCGAAAACACCATCCAGGCTTGTCATCATGGTGCGGAAATCGACTTTCAGGGTGCCCCAGCGGGTCACTGTGAGATCTGCGGAGTCGAACATCTGCGGCAGATCCTCAGGATCGAAGCCCAGGGCCTTAATGGCAATATCGGCTTCCACCGTGAAGCTCGAGCCCTCCAGAATCTGGGGCGTCTGGCGTCCGGTCGCATCGGCGACGCCAAGATGCACCCGCGATGCACGCACGGCCTCCACTTCGGTATCGCCCATAAAAGCCTCCGGAGCGGAGAGCCAGATGAATTCGACGCCTTCTTCCTCAGCGTGCTTCACCTCGCGCTGGGAGCCGGGCATGTTCTGACGGTCCCGGCGATAAAGGCATTTGACGGACTTGGCACCCTGGCGCACCGCGGTGCGCACGCAGTCCATGGCAGTGTCGCCGCCGCCAATCACGACAACGTTCTTTCCGGCGGCGTTTAAGCTTCCGTCGTCGAATGCAGGCACATCGTCGCCCAACCCTTTGCGGTTTGAAGCGGTCAGGAAATCCAGCGCGGGCAGGATATTCTTTAGGCCGACTCCGGGCATTTTGATGTCCCGGCCCTTGTAGACACCGGTCGCGATCAGAACGGCGGCGTGTTTGGCACGCAGCTCTTCCAGCGTCGAATCTTTTCCGATTTCGAAATTCAGATGAAACGTCACGGCGGAGTCTCTCAGCAGATTTGCCCGCCGCTCGACAATGTCCTTCTCGAGCTTGAAGTTCGGGATTCCATAGATCATCAACCCGCCGACCCGGTCGTAGCGGTCGTAGACATGAACCTGATAGCCTTTGCGGCGGAGTTCTTCCGCGGCGGCAAGCCCGGCGGGGCCCGCACCGATGATGCCCACCGATTCCGTACGCTCACGCAGGGGCTTGACCGGCTTGACCCAACCTTTTTCCCAGGCCGTGTCGGTGATGTATTTTTCCACGGATCCAATGGTGACGGTGCCATGGCCCGCCTGTTCGATGACGCAGTTGCCTTCGCACAAGCGGTCCTGCGGACAGATTCTTCCACAGATCTCCGGAAAATTGTTGGTCGATTGGGAGAGCTCGTAAGCTTCTTCCAGGCGGTCTTCCGCGGTCAGCATCAGCCAATCGGGAATGTTGTTATGCAGCGGGCAATGCACCTGGCAAAAGGGTACGCCGCACTGCGAGCAACGGCTCGCCTGCTCCGCGGCGGCGGCCGGATCGTACTCCTGGTATATCTCGTCGAAATCCTGACGCCGTTTTGAGGCGTCTCGTTTCTCCGGCAGATGCTGGTCCCGGTGGACAAACTGCAGCATTTTTTTTGTCATTTTCCGACCTCGTTCCTGACGGCTCTTGAGCTGCGCCGCTTTTGTGTTTTGTCGTGTATCCAGCATCTGACCCAGCCGGGTGTCCGCCGGGCGGTGTCTCCGGAATTTAGCCGCGCCGCCAGCGCATTAGCCCGTGCAGCCGCTCACATCCGCAAGCTTTCTAGATTCCGAAATCCTCACCTCTGAAGCCTGAAGAGCTCACGCCCTTGGGCCGTTTGTTCTGGAGAAGGCATTGCGCCGCCTGGACGGCACGAAGCATCTCCTGCCCGTTTTGGAGCATCGTTTCACCAGAGCTATACCCGATCCCGCGGAAGAAGGCGACAGGAATTTGCAAAATATGTCATATATACTGACCTATTTTGATTAACGGTTCGGGGGAGATCGACGTTACGAGAAATTTCCGAGTCCCGAAATTGATATATAGTACCGAAAGTGGACTAAAATTTATCTATGTCAAAGCTTGTGTCAAAATTGCAGCGTAGTGTTATAAGGCGCACGGATAGCAATTGTTCCGAAACTCCAAAAACGCATTGCAAACCGAAAGTTAGCCGGTGGACTCGGGTCTTTGATGCCGAGTGGCGAGAACCGGATTTTTGGTTAACGAAATGTGGAGAATGTTTGAGTACATGATTGGGTGTGAAAGCAGGCGATCAGCAAAAGTCTAAGAGGAAAACGCCTTGGCGCTCCTTCATGTATTTGTCCTCGCAATCGTGCAGGGACTTACAGAATTCCTTCCTATCAGCTCGTCCGGACACCTCGTGTTGGTCTGGGGGGGCGTGGATTACCTCGGTCTGAAGGTGCCGCAAGAGACCGCGCATTCACGGCTCCTCCTGGATATCGCTGTCCACGTTGGAACCCTCCTGGCGGTTTGCCTGTACTACTACCGCGACCTGATCGCGATGCTTGGCGGCTTCTTCGCCCTGGCGACCGGGCGCATTACCCCGGGCGCGCGACTGGCGTTGCTGGTTGTGATCGCAAGCATTCCGCTGGCTCTGGTGGGGTATTTCTTTCTGGAAGAGATTGCCGGGTCTTTGCACAACATTGAGGTTGTGGCCTGGGCGACGATCATTTTCGCCCTTGTTCTCTTCGTCACGGATCGTGTCGGCATGACCTTGCGCCGGATCGAACATATGACCGTATGGGCGGCGCTTCTGATCGGTTGCTGTCAGGTGTTGGCACTTATACCGGGGGCAAGCCGCTCGGGCATCACTATGTCGGCGGCACGTCTGCTCGGCTATGAGCGGACCGAGGCCGCGCGTTTTTCGCTGCTGATGGCGATCCCGGCCATTGCCGGCCCGGGACTGCTGTTGGCGCACGATGTGACCCAAACACCGGATGTGCAGTTCGGTTATGAGGTCGTTCTGGCTGCGGGAATGTCTTTCGCAGTGGCTTTCTTGACCATCGCCCTGATGATCCGCTGGCTGCAATATGCCGGCTTCGCACCCTTCGTGGTTTACCGGCTCTTGCTGGGTGCCGCCCTTCTTTACTGGATTGCCTGATTCAAAGATCGTTGGCCAGACTAGAAATCCACTCCATCAGCGGGATGTTTTCGCACTGAAGCGGCCGCCGGCTCGATGCCGTTCCAGGTAGGTCGGGATGATGGTCTCTACGGATTTCGGCGTTATTCCCAGTTCCGCGAAGCCTTTTGCGCCCTCGGAGACGATATTGTCACTGCGCAGCATCCGCACCTGATCACGGGTCAAGGGCGGGACGGGCAGCAATTCCAGAAAGGTGGCCTGAAGGCTGGCGATTGCGAAGGGCAGGGGGAGCAGCAACCGGCGTCTGCCTATCTCCTTCAGGAGCATTTGCAGAAGCGCCTTGAAGCTGTAGACACCGGGACCTCCGAGTTCGTAGGTTTGTCCCACTAAGCCATTTTGCTCAAGGCCCATCTGGATTGCCTGGGCGACGTCACCAACATAAACCGGTTGAAAACGTGTCTTCCCGCCGCCCACTAGGGGTAGAAAGGGAGAGATGCGTGTCATGTCCGCGAAGCGATTGAAAAAGCCATCCTCGGGTCCGATCACGATGCTGGGGCGCAAGATCGTGGCATCCGGAAAAGCTTGCCGGACGGCTTCCTCTCCTTTGCCTTTTGAGCGCGCATAGTCCGCCTCCGAGTCGGGGTCCGCCCCGATCGCGGAAACCTGCACGAGACGTTTAACCTGAGCGCCGGCTGCAGCGCGGGCGATGTTTGCCGCGCCAGTCGTGTGAACGCCGTCAAAGCGTTGGTTTCCCGACTCATACAGAATGCCCGTCAGGTTCACCACGGCATCCGCACCCGCGACGACCTCGGCCACACGGGCCTCGTCCTGCACCCGTGCCGCCACAGCCGCGATTTGGCCCACATCGCCAAGGGGCTGCAGGAAGTGCGCGCGCGAGGGATGCCGTTCCGCCAGCAGGATCGACCAGCCCGTTCGTGCGAGACGGGTGACCAGGTGGCGTCCGAGAAAGCCCGATCCGCCGAAGATAGTGACTTTTTGGCGCGGCATAACGTCTCCGTTGTTTTGGAACTCTGTTTTTTTGGGTCTGACTCTCGAGGGCGCCTCGTTTCAACAACCCTACGGACAAACTGAGCCCCGTTCCGGAAAAGTCCAGGGTTAGGACGCAAGCGTCAGGGTAAAAGCAATCGTTGACGCGGACAACAGGCTTCATCCCGCCGCGCGACTTACTGCCGTTCGGCTGGAATGGTCCGTTTCAGTGCCGAACATCCATGAGGCGTAGAGCTTGACAGGCCTTCCGGCGTTGTGAGAATGCCCTCCACAGAGTTTTTACAGGCCGGTTGTGAATTTCCGGCCACTGCAAAGGTCCAACCGCGTGAACGCACCCGAGATACATTTACACCAGGACGATCTGCCAGATGCTGTCCGTTTTGGTGATTCCGTTGCCATAGATACCGAGACCATGGGGTTGAATCCGCTGCGTGACCGTTTATGTCTGGTACAGCTTTCCGCCGGTGACGGCGTTTGCCATTTGGTTCAACTGCGTGATGGCACCTTTGCCGCGCCAAATCTCAAAGCCCTGCTGACGGACCCGAAAGTAACCAAACTCTTTCACTTTGCGCGTTTCGACCTCGCGGCTTTGAAACACTATCTGGATGTGGACTGCAGCCCTGTTTACTGCACGAAGATCGCTTCAAAACTCGCACGGACCTTTACCGACCGGCACGGATTGAAAGACCTCTGCCGGGAACTGATCGGCAAGGATATGTCGAAGCAGCAGCAGTCGTCGGACTGGGGGGCTGAGACACTGACCCCCGAGCAGTTGAAGTACGCTGCGTCCGACGTGCTTTATCTGCACGAAATCCGCCGCAAGCTCGACGAAATGCTGGCGCGCGAAGGCCGTAGCGAACTGGCGAAGAGTTGTTTCGAGTTTTTGCCCACGCGTTCGGCACTCGATCTGACGGGTTGGAGCGACGTTGACATCTTCGCGCACTGATCGGGCTGATGCTCCGGCTGCCCGATCGTTTGACGTCAATCATGTCATCGGGCCCTGAAGAGGTATAGTCTGGGAACCAGGTTGAGTTCCGTGGATGACATCAGGCTGTGGTGAGGATTCGGTTCCGCGTGACTGTGATGAGAAATGAAATGAGAGCGCCGGCATGAAGCCACTAGCAACCGATTCTTCTTCCAATTCCTCTTCCCTGGCCGCGCCGAGGGACAGCGAAGGTCCGACCGGGATTGAAGCCCGGGCGGGCGACGCTTCGGCGCAGGGCGCGGGAATGGCCGATAACAGTCGTCCCGCGGTTGACACCGGCCGCGGGCTTGAATTTGGCCGCCGCGTTCTCGCGCGGGAAATCTGCGGCCTGCAGGAACTGACCGAACACCTGGACGGGAGTTTTGTCCAGGCACTCGATCTTTTGGCGTCCTTGAGGGGCCGTGCCATCATTACCGGCATGGGGAAAAGCGGCCATATTGCCCGCAAGATCGCCGCGACACTGGCCTCGACCGGCACGCCGTCCCAGTTCGTTCACCCCGGCGAGGCGAGCCACGGGGATTTGGGCATGATTGCCCGGGATGATGTGGTCCTGGCTTTGTCGAACTCCGGAAACACGACCGAGTTGACAGACATCGTCGGCTATACGCGCCGCTTCTCCATTCCCCTGATTGCCATGACCAGCCGGGCAAAGAGCGCGCTGGCCGAGGCGGCTGATGTGGCCTTGATCCTGCCGCGTGCGGCGGAAGCCTGTTCAATCACTGAAGCGCCAACGACTTCAACGACCATGGCGCTCGCTCTTGGCGATGCTCTTGCGGTTTCCCTTCTGGAATGCAAAGGCTTTTCCGCGCAGGATTTTCACGTCTTCCATCCGGGAGGAGCGCTGGGCACGAAGCTGGTGCGCGTGTCCGAGATCATGCGTGGCCGGGACGAGCTGCCGCTTTGCGAGCCCGATACGACTGTTGCCGACGCCATTCTGATTATGACTGGTGGCGGTTTCGGCTGTGTTGGAGTGGCCGATCGGACCGACAGACTGATCGGCATGGTAACCGATGGCGATCTGCGCCGGCACATGGATCCTTCACTCCTGCAACGCACCGCACGGGAGGTCATGACGCCGGCGCCGAAATCGATCAGGCCGCAAGCCCTGGCCGCGGAGGCTCTGGGAGTTATGAACGACAACAAGATCACCAGCCTTTTTGTGCTTGAAGATGACCACCCGGTGGGGATCATCAGGATGCATGACTGTCTGCACATCGGCGTCGCGTAAAGGGACCGGACGGACGTATGGCGCAGGCATTTATCACTGATGAGGTCGAAGCCGAACCCGCTGGTGAACGTCAGCCGCCGCCGCGCCTCTCCCGGCGCAGCAGCTATAGCCGGTTTGTGGGCGTTCTCAAGGTGTTGCTGCCCGCAGTAGCCGTGGGCCTGATTATTCTCGTGATCGCCTGGCCGAGGCTTGACGGAACCACACCACAGGAAATTGTGCTGCCGGAGATCGATCTGCAGGGCGGGGAAGTCAGCGTCCTGAACCCCCGCTGGAATGGCGTCGACGATGAGGACCGGCCATTCACTGTCACCGCCGATCTGGTTTCTCAATCCAAAGAAGACCGCAACCTCTACGAACTTGAGCTGCCGAAAGCCGATATTACGCTGGAGGATGAAACCTGGCTGGCCCTCACGGCCCGGGCAGGCCGTTTCTTTTACGAAGAGCAGCAGCTGCAGCTGACCGGCGACGTCGATATGTTCCACGATCAGGGTTTTGAAATCCGGACTGAATCCGCCTCTATTGACCTTAAATCAAAGGATGCCTGGGGCGAGGAAGCTGTCGAAGGCCATGGCCCGGCCGGGCGTCTGAACGCTGAGGGCTTTCGCATTACGCAGGAAGGTGCGAGAATCCTCTTTACAGGCAAAAGCCGCCTGATTGTCTATCCGGACGCGCAGGAGGCCATCCGATGACGGTGAGCGATTTCGAGCGAGGGGCGGTGTTTCAGCATTTGAGAGTGTTTCAAAATCTGAAGACTCTTGTTCTCGGCCTTGCAATTCTTGTGTTGGCAGGAACACCGGCGCTCCAGTCCCAGGGGCTCTCCGGTCTGGAAGAAGGCGATTCGCCCCTGGAGATCAATGCGGAAGACGGCATCGAATGGCGCCGTGACGAGCAAACCTATGTTGCACGCGGCAATGCAAGGGCGGCGCGCGGGGAACTCGAAGTCTTCGCGGACGTCATGATCGCCAGCTACAGGGCGAGTGAGCAATCGAGCACCGACATCTATCGGATCGATGTGCATGGCAATGTGCGGATCGTGACACCAAATGAGGTGGTCTACGGCGAGAACGGTGTCTACGACGTCGAAAACGGGATCCTGGTTCTAACGGGCAATAACTTGAAGCTGACCAGCGGACAGGACGTTCTGACGGCGCAGGATAGCCTGGAGTATTGGGAAGGCAAACAGCTTGCCGTTGCGCGCGGCAATGCCGTTGCGACCCGGGAAGATAAGCGGATCCGTGGTGACGTTCTGACTGCGCACTTCGAACAGGGTGCGGATGAACAGCTGGAACTGGCGCGAGTCGACGCTTTCGACAATGTCGAAGTGGCTACGCAGCAGGAGTTTGCGCGGGCTGATAAAGGCCAGTACTTCGTCAAGCGGGAAGTCGCGCGCCTGATTGGGAATGTTAAGATTACGCGGTGTGGCAACCAGATGAACGGAAGCGAAGCGGAGGTCAATCTGGCCACGGGCGTCAGTCGAATGCTTGCGGGGCAGGACGGCCGGGTCGATGCTCTGATCGTCGGTTCACAGGATACCTGCGCAGAGTGAAACGCGAAGCTCCAGTAGCGCAAAGCCTGCAAAATGAGAAAAGTAAGGGCGGTTTTTGACTGTTCGTGTTAACTATCAAGAAATGAAGCTGCGGTGGATTGCGGTGAGGGAATTGAGAAAGTTGCAATGCGGGAAATAAAAAGCGGTCGAACCGATGAAGCGGACGACGAACGCGGAAAACCAAGACTTGTCGCCGATAACTCCGGGCTGATGGCTGTCAACATCGGCAAGAGCTTCAAGAAGCGGCCCGTCCTGCGGGGGATCTCGATGGAACTCCAGCGTGGCGAGGCCGTAGGACTTTTGGGGCCGAACGGCGCCGGTAAAACGACCAGTTTCTATATCATCACAGGTCTGCTTTCGCCGGACTACGGCTGGGTCACCCTAGACGGAAACGACATCACCGATATGCCAATGTACCGGCGCTCGCGCATGGGAGTCGGTTACCTGCCCCAGGAAGCCTCGATTTTTCGGGGCTTGAACGTCGAGCAGAATATCCGGGGCGTGCTGGAAGTAACCGAGTCAGACCGGGAGCGGCGCGAGGTCATGCTCGAAGACCTGATGGCCGAGTTTTCGATCACGCATCTGCGGCAGACGCCCGCTATGGCGCTTTCCGGCGGCGAACGGCGCCGGGTGGAAATCGCGCGCGCGCTGGCGTCCCAGCCAAGTTTTATCCTGCTGGACGAACCCCTGGCTGGTATTGATCCGATTGCGGTCGGCGATATCCGTGATCTAGTGTCTCACCTCAAAGACAGAGGCATCGGCGTCTTGATCACGGATCACAACGTGAGGGAAACGCTGGAGATCGTGGATCGCGCTTACATTATTCACGATGGAATGGTGCTCATGGAAGGCAACCCATCCGAGATCGTCGCCCATGAAGATGTGCGGCGTGTTTACCTCGGTGAAAGGTTTAGCCTTTAAGGGTTTAACCATATGGCGGTGACCCAAAGGTTAGAACTCCGACAGGGCCAGACCCTTGTCATGACGCCGCAGCTGCAGCAGGCAATCAAACTGCTGCAACTCTCCAACGTAGAGCTTGCGGCTTTTATCGACAGGGAGCTTGAGCAGAACCCGTTGCTCGAGCGAGACGACGGTCCTGATGGCGGAGCCAGCGAGAACGCAGCACTTGATGGTGCCGCGGCACCCGAGGCTACGCTCATGAACGGTCACGACACAGGCGTTCCAGGCGAATCCGCGGCGGGCTCCGAAGCCACAGCAGAGCAAATGGCCGAAGTCTCGGCGGCAGATCTGACTGAGTCTGCGCCTGATTCCCTTGACCTTGCCAACGCGGAAAGTCTGCCCGGCGACAATGATGCGCCGCTCGACACCGATTTTGAGAATGTTTACCAGAGCAGCCCCGGCGACGACCGGGGACAGGATGACACGTCGTTTTCGAACTGGGGTGCGGGTGGAAACACGCGCTTCGAAGATAGTGACCAGTCGATCGAGAGTCAGCTGACCGAGGCGGTAACTCTTCGGCAGCACCTGCTTGACCAGCTTCAGATGGATGTGACCGACCCGGTCGACCGAATGATTGGCGTCCATTTGATCGATATGCTCGATGTCAGCGGTTACCTTGTCGGTGATCTGAACGACCTGTCCGAAACCCTTGCCTGTGATATCGGCCGGGTTGAGGCAACGCTGGCAAAAATGCAGAAGATGGAGCCGGCAGGCGTCTTTGCCCGTTCACTGCGCGAATGCCTCGCCTTGCAGTTATCGGAGCAGAACAGGCTTGATCCGGCTATTGAGCGGTTGCTCGACAATCTCGATCTGTTGGGCAAACGTCAGTTTGCCGAGTTGCGTAAGATCTGCGGAGTCGACGAAGAAGACTTCATGGAGATGATCGCCGAGATCAAAGCGCTCAACCCGCGGCCCGCGGCAACCTTCGATGATAATGCCGCAGAACCGATTATCCCGGACGTTCTCATGCGGGCGCAGCCCGATGGAACCTGGCTGGTCGAATTGAACAGCGATACCTTGCCGCGCGTGCTGGTGAATACCCGCTATTTCACTAACGTTTCCGAGCGTGTCAGGACCAAGGAAGAGCGCGAATACCTCTCGAACCAGTATCAGACCGCAAACTGGCTGGTGAAATCCCTGCATCAGCGTGCGACGACGATTCTGAAGGTGGCTGCCGAGATCGTGCGCCAGCAGGATGCGTTCTTCCGCAAGGGTGTGCAGCATATGAAACCGCTCACCCTCAGGCACATTGCGGAAGTGATCGAGATGCATGAATCGACGGTGAGCCGCGTCACATCCAACAAGTATATTGTCACCCCCCGAGGCACTTACGAACTGAAGTACTTCTTCACGGCCTCGATCGGAGGGGCTGATGGCGAAGCCCACTCGGCGGAAGCGGTGCGTTACCGGATCAAAGTCCTGATCGACGCCGAAAACGCGTCCAAGATTCTGTCCGACGATACCATAGTCGACATGCTGCGGGGCGATGGTATCGACATCGCGCGCCGGACGGTGGCTAAATATCGCGAGTCGATGCGCATTCCATCATCGGTGCAACGCCGCCGCGAGAAAGCCGCGCAACGCTGAGGCGATTGCCCCGAGTTTGAACTTTCATTGGCTGGGTGATAGCCGCGTGTCTCTCCAATAGACTGGCTTCTCATGACGCTCGTTGGCGGAGCAACACCCCGGTGCCGCAAAAAGGAGACTTCTCCGCTGAGTCAGCCGGACCTGGCCTCACTTTGGTTAATTGTGATGCGAGTATGCTGGCAAAGTGCCTTTGAAGGGTTTAGAATTCGGTTACGGTTTTGTTGAGCGTATTCACTTCCGGGGCTAGTAAATCGGGGTGCAAATCGCTAACTAAGTTATTGAACAAGAGGCTGATTCACGTAGTTTGCCGGTCCGGCAAAATACGATCAGGCTCTAGAGCTGAGGTTCGACGGAAACGGGAGTCTCATCAGTGATAGCGCTACTATTGACTCCGTCCAGGCCCGACACTAATGTGCGCCGTCCTGGGCAGAGCAGAAGCCGAAAAACTTCGAAAACCCACAGAAATCCTAGAGAAATATAGAAACATGCAGCTATCCGTAAAAGGGAAGCAGCTCGATGTCGGTGACGCAATGCGCACTCATATCGAGGACAGTCTGTCGCGAACTCTCGACAAGTATTTTGGCGATGCCATAGATGTAAACGTGACCCTCACGCGCGAGGCCCATCTCTATCACGCGACCGTCTCTGCCCATGTCGGGCGGAACATTCGCTTGCAGGCGAATGGCGCGGCGGCGGAGCCCTATCCCGCCTTTGATGTTGCGGCCGAACGTCTGTCCAAGCGGCTGCGCAGGCATAAGCGTAAGCTTCGTGATCACGGAAATTCCAACGATCATGATGTTGAGACTCAGATGGCGCAGCAGTATATTCTATCTGGAGATGCTGAAGCGCATGAAGGCGATGACAGCGAGGGAGATGGAAAGCCCTTGATCGTCGCAGAGATGGCGACGGATATCCCAAGCCTGACAGCTGGACAAGCGGTCATGCGTATGGATTTGGAGGATCTACCGGCGATGATGTTCCGAAATAGTTCTCATGGTGGTCTGAATATGATCTACCGGCGGCCCGATGGTCACATCGGCTGGGTGGATCCCCGCGGCAATCGCGGCGAATAGTCTTTCACAACCAAGATATTATCATGGAAATTGCCGATCTCATCAGCCACGGGAGTGTTGTTGCCAACTTGCGGGTGACCAGCAAGAAGCAGGCACTCCAGGAGCTCGCCAAGCGTGCTTCCGAACTGACCGGGCAACCTGAACGTGTTCTGTTCGAAGTCCTGATCGAGCGGGAGCGCTTGGGAACCACCGGAGTCGGCAATGGGATTGCCATCCCGCACGGAAAACTCTCAGGGTTGGACCGTCTCTACGGCATGTTTGCGCGCCTGGAGACGCCGATTGACTTCGATGCTATCGATGAGCAGCCTGTCGATCTCATCTGCATGCTCCTGGCGCCGGAAACGGCTGGTGCGGATCACCTGAAGGCCCTTGCGAGGGTGTCGCGTCTGCTCAGGAACCGGAGTGTTTGCGAGAAGCTTCGCGGGACGGACAGTACTGATGGCATCTACGCCCTGCTGACCGAATCGACGGCTAACGCCGCCTGATTTCCTCCGCATAGGGGAAGAGCATCTCTTCCCCTAAAAACTTATTGTTCCGCACTTTGCCGCTCATGAGACGTTCTTGGCCAGAGCGGCCCGCTTTGAAACCCCGGCGTTCTGACGACATTCATCTCACCTCGTGAGCGGGAGCGCTTTACCGCTCTCCGTCGAGAAGAGGTGCATGTGACTCGTATCGATTGTCAGCAAGATCTGTGATCCGGGCTCGATTTCAGTTTGTCCCGGACTGTGTACGGTGATGGCATCTCCATTGGGCATGGCCGCATAGATATAGGATTCGCCGCCCAGGCGCTCCACGCTCTTAACGTCGACGTGAACGGCGCCGGTATCCGCGGACGATGCCAGATGAAGACCGTTGGGACGGATTCCGAGCGTCACCGCCATGGCGTCTGAAGCCTGTGGCGTATCGTCCGGCAGTTCGATCTTGTCTCCGGTTTCCAGTACAAGCCTTGTGCCGGAGCCCTTTTCCATCACGCCCTTTAAAAAGTTCATCTTCGGTGAGCCGATAAAGCCGGCGACAAAGATGTTGTCCGGTTCATTATAGAGGTCCAGCGGTGTTCCGAACTGCTCCACTACGCCGTCCCGAAGCACGGCGATCTTGTCGGCCATGGTCATGGCCTCCACCTGGTCGTGGGTCACGTAGATCATCGTGTTCCCCAAGCGCTTGTGAAGCCGTGCGATCTCGCCCCGCATGTCCACGCGCAGTTCGGCATCCAGATTCGAGAGTGGTTCGTCGAACAGAAAAACCCGAGGTTCACGCACGACGGCCCGTCCGATAGCAACCCGTTGGCGCTGGCCACCGGAGAGATCTTTCGGCCGGCGTTGAAGGAGTTGATCAATCTGCAGCATCCGGGAAACCTCTTCGATCTTCTTGGCGATCTGCGGCTTGGGCGTATTGAGGTTTTCCAGTCCGAAAGACAGGTTTTGCTGTACCGTCATATGGGGATAGAGGGCATAGGACTGGAACACCATGGCCAGTCCCCGTTCGGCGGCGGGTATCCGGTTCACAAGCTCGTCGTCGATCAGGATGGAGCCGTCCGTAATGCTCTCAAGGCCGGAAATCATGCGCAGCAGGGTCGATTTTCCGCATCCCGATGGTCCGACAAACACACAGAATTCCCCGTGTTCTATATGCAGGTCGATCCCCCTGATGACCTTGGCCGCACCGTAAGCTTTCTCAACGTTGCGCAGCTCCAGTTTTGCCACGTAACAGACCTCCCATACTATTTTTTGCGCCCGTTTTACGACCGCCCGTTTTTTGATGTCGCTTCGCGCATCTACTTGCCGCCCGTCGATGCGATTCCGGTTGCGATGTATTTTTGCAAGAACGCGAACACCAGTGCGATCGGCAGCAGTGTGAGAACCGTCATGGCAAGCAGGCTGCTCCAATTGGTATCCATCTCGCCCTGAAAGGCGTTCAGGGCCAGTTGCAGCGTGAACTTTTCCGGCCTTGATAGGGCGATCAGGGGCCACAGGAAGTCGTTCCAGCGCCACATGATGGCCAGGATCGCGAGCACGGCGAGGGCCGGCGCGCTCAGGGGCAGGACGATCCGCCAGTATATCTTCCACTCGCTCGCCTTATCCATGCGCGCGGCGTCCAGGATCTCATCCGGGATGGTCAGCATGTACTGGCGCAACAGAAATACACCGGTGGGCGTCGCGGCACCTGGGATGATGACGCCCCAGAGACTATCCAGCATCCCCAGCTCTCGCGTAACCAGAAACAGCGGTACCAGCACGACGGTTTGCGGAACCATCAGGACGCCGATGACGAGAGCCATCACGGTGCCCCGTCCACGAAATTCGTACTTGGAGAGGGCAAAAGCGGCCATGGAGTTGACCAGCAGCATGATCAGGGTGGCCATGACCGTGATGAAGGTGCTGTTCCAGAGGAACCGCATAAAATTGAAGCGAGCGAAGAGTTCCGTGTAGTTCTTCGTTGCCAGGGAAACGCTCTCGACGGCTTGACGGTCCTTAATGCTGATCTTGATAACTTCACTCGGGTTTTCCGGGCGCACCACCTGTGCGACCAGGCCGATGCGCCTGACCTGCGCCACCCGCGCACCCGCCAGTTCACCTGTCGTTACGGTAAAAACAGGCAGGGGTTTGTCATAGCCCTCTACCTCGGTCATTTCCTGTGCGTAGGGCAGAAACCGCGGCGGGAAGCGCTCCAGTTCGGCATCGGTTTTGAAAGAGGAAAGGGTGAGCCAAAGGACGGGACCGAACATCAGAAGAACGCCCGAGAAGAGATAGCCGTAGGTAAACCAGTCGGTCCAATGCAGCCGGCCCCGGCCGCGCGTTCTGGTGAGAAACGAGATGACTCTAGCCATTCGCGTTCTTCTTCGTCGCCCAGAGTTGCAGGCCCGTCAGCACCACCAGCACCACCGCCAGGATAATCGATGCAGCCGAGGCCAGCCCGAACAGTCTGGGCGCGCCAGCAAAGCCGGTTTCATAAATGTACTGAATGATCAGTGTCGTTGCTGAGCCCGGTCCGCCGCCGGTAAAGGCGTAGACTTCATCGAAGGTCTGAACGCCCTTGATAAGAGCCAGAACCATGACGACCAGCATGGTCGGCATCAGAAGGGGGAGTGTGATGCGGTAGAAGGTACGGAACGGCGATGCCGCATCCATCACGGCAGCCTCGTAGACATCCCGCGGGATCGCCTGCAGGCCGGCGAGAAGGATCAGTGTATAAAAGCCCATGTGGGCCCAGACCGAGAGGAACACGGACCAGCCGAAGGCCCATTGGCGGTCGAGGAGCCACAGAAAACTGTCATATCCCATGCCTTCGAGACCGGCATTGAGGATGCCCTGCCGTTGCAGGATCCATTTCCATATCAGGGCGACGACAACGGGAGACAGGAGAACCGGAAAAAAGAAAACACTGCGGAAAAAACCGCGTGCCCGGATCTTTTGATTGAGAACCAGCGCGGTAATCAATGAAAAGCCAACCATGAAGCCGACCTGCAGGATCACAAATACGACCGTGTTGTGAACCGCCCGCCAGAAAAAATCCTTCTCGCAACTATTCGGGTCGAGATAGTTCTCACAAGCCGCGAGAGTGCCAAAGTTTTCCAGCCCGACAAAGGGCCGGTCACGCAACAGAATTTGATCGCTGCCGGTCAGGGCATATACGAGATTCAAAATGATGGGCAGGAAAGCGAAGAGGGCGAAGAGAAGCAAGTTGGGGGTCAGAAAAACCCAGGCCAGCTTTTGAATCCCAAACCTTCGCTGCGCAGCCAGCATCGGAACTTCGATCAGCCGCATGACGGGTGACAGCAATCCGAGCATGTCTCTTCCCCCGGGTTTGAGCGTTCGAAGGGCGCAAACGGAGAGCCGCGCCCTTCTTCAAACTCTAGTTGGCGGCAGCCGCCAGGGCCTGTTTCAAGTCGTCTTTGGCACGTTTCATCGCTTCTTCGACGCTCATCTCGCCGACGATGGCCTGTGAAACGCGTTGCAGGGTAATGTTGAACATCGCGCGATTGTTCTTGTAACCCTGATAGGCGTAAGCAACAGGGGATATGGTCGACACCTGCTGGCCCCAGGTATTCAACGCCTTCGCAGCCGTCGGGGAGGCGCCCGCATAGTCGACACCTTTCGCGGCGACAGCTGCATGAGCCGGGATGTTCAAGGACTTTGCAGTGAGGTCGGCGTAGTTCTGTTCCTGAGCGAGGAAGTCGATCAGCCTGGCCACGGTCTCAGGAGACTTCGTCGCTTTAAATCCGACGATCCCCGCACCGCCCGGCATGCCGGAACAGGCAGCCGGACCGCAGGGAGAGCCCACGACTTTCCAGTCAAAAGCATCGCCGATGCCCGTATCCATGCGCTGCACCTGCCAACTGCCCGAGTAGTAGTAAACCAACTCGCCGTTGATGAACTCCTGAGCGGCATCCTGGTAGCTGGTACCCCCGCTGCCGCCCCAGACGTCGCGTGCCATGGTGCCGTCATTGTGCCATCGGACAAATTTCTCGACGAATCCGGTAAAGCCGTCGTCGACCAGAATGGGCTCACCTTTATCGTCGAACAGCTTGGCGCCATTGGAGATAGCGGGTCCGGCGATTCTGTGGCCGGAACGGTCCATGGCCATGGGGAAGCGTGTCTCTGTTGCTTTTGCGACCTGGCGGGCGGCTTCCGCCCAGCTGTCCCAATCCGCATCTGCCGCCGGGACCGCGACACCGGCCTGCTCGAACAGGGTCTGATTGATGTAGGGGCCGGTGATCGTTAACTGCGAGTGCATGCCGTAGATGCCATCGTCATCCGGGCCGCTGCGATACCAGTTGAGGGTTTCGCCAAATGACTCTTCCCAGTAGTTGGCGTCAACGTAGGGCTTTATATCGAGGTAGTATTTGTTCAGACCTCCGAGATCCGTGACCTTCGCCAGATCCGGCCCCGTGCCCGCGGCCAGTTGCACAGGCAGGCTTTCCAGAACTGCTTTATAGGAAACCTCATCCATGATGACATCGACACCCGGGTTCTCGGCCTCGAAGCGTTTGATAATCTCCTCGATCGCAACGCACTCGTTTCCATCCGAAGAGCACATAAAACGGATCTCCTCGCCGACTGCGCTCGAGAACGCGCCGGGCGCAATCGTCAGGACTGCCGCCGTCAGCGTTGTTGCCGCCACGAGTTTTGCTTTCAACATTCGGTTCCTCCCATCTAATTTATTTTCAGTCGTTCTAGGTCTCCGTTGGAATCCAGCTTTCGTAGAGTGTGGTGCCTGCAGCCAGAGGTAATTTTACCACCTTATCAAATCTACTGGCGTGATAGATAGCGGTCACCAGTTCAATCGAACGCCGTCCGTCGGCGAGCGTTACTTCGCGGCCGCCCTGTCCCGCCAGCGAGTCCGCCAATGCCTCGAAGAAACCCGTGAAGCCGGTCTTTACCGCCGGTACCGAAGCCACCACTTCGTCAACTCGCGTCTGATCTGCGGGTTCTCTCGCTTCGAAGCGCCAGGGTCCGGTTGCCGGTGCATAGGGTTCCGGGCCGCTTTCGGCCGTCAGACCCTCGAAGCAGATACGCAGACGCGTCGTATCGCTGGCGGCGCCCAGGGTGATGGAGCTGGAGGCCACGGCCCCGTTTTCCATTTGAAAAGAGATTGCGGCGCAGTCTTCCACTTCGATTCCGTTGACCCGGGTTGTCGTCATTGCCGAGAGCCGTGCCACCGGTCCCAGGATATGCATGAGGAGATCGTGATTGTGGATCGCATGTCCGAGAACCGCGCCGCCCTGTTCCCCCGCCCAGGTGCCGCGCCAGGGCACGGCGTAGTACTCGGCATTCCGGTTCCAGTGGGTTTCCAGGCTTGCGGCATAGGGTCGTCCGGTCAGACCGGCTTCCATCAGCGCATGCAGCTGCGTGATCGCAGGGCCGTAGCGATATTGAAAGACGGGGATCAGGCTGCCTTTTGAGCCAGCTGCGACCTCGATCAGGGCATCTGCTTCTTTCAGTGAGCAGACTAAGGGCTTTTCGCAGACGACGTGTTTGCCGGCCTGCAGGGCGCGCACCGCCATCTCGAAGTGCAGGTGCGGGGGAAGGCATACATCGATCAGATCTATTTCAGGATCCGAGAGCATTCTCGCGGCGTCCGTCTCGATTCTGATGGCGTTGTCTTGGATAATCGAAGCCGCCCGGTCGCGGTCAAGATCACAGACCGCCTTTACCTCGAACCGCTCAGGCAATTGCCGGTATGCGGCGAGATGTTCACGGCCTATGCCTGCGCCCAGGATTGCGACGCGGATTGCTCCACTCATCTCGGTGCGTCCGCTACGCCCTCTGCCTTCATCTGCGCTTTCAAGGCGAGTTCCATCACCTTGAAAGCATGGGCCTGCGGCATGGCGGTTTCCGTCCGGTTTCTGATGTCGTCGGCAAGTTTCCCGAAATAAGGGAAGCCGGCGTCCGAGCAGTCGATCTTTTCGCATCTTTCGCCGTTGACGAGGTAGAGGTGATCGATGCCGTCATCCCGGGCCACGTCGACGTACTTGCGCAGTTCGATGTAGCCCTCGGTTCCCAGAATCGTGAGCCTGCCGTCGCCCCAGGTCGGCAGGGCGTCAGGCGTGTACCAGTCGACACGGATGTAGGCATGCCCCTTATCGTTGCGCAGCGCGACTTCACCAAAGTCCTGTAGACCGGGATGCTTGGGGTTTGCGTAATTCGCGACGGAACTCAGCGTGATTTCCGCGTCGTTTGAACCGGTGAAGTAGAGGAACTGGTCGATTTGGTGAGAGGCGATGTCGCAGAGAATACCGCCGTACTTCTCGCGCTCGAAAAACCAGCCGGGCCGTGTCTGCTCGTTCAATCGGTGCGGTCCGAGACCGACAGTCTGTATCACCCTTCCAATCGCGCCGGCCTGAACAAGCTCCGCTGCGCGCGTCACACTTGCAACTTCGAACCTCTCGGAAAAATCGATGGACCAGATCCGGCTGCTGCGGCTTACAGCTTCCCTGATGGCGCTCAGCTGGTCCAGGGTGGTACAGCCCGGCTTGTCGGTCATCACGTCCTTGCCATGCTCCATGGCTTCAATCGCGAGGCCGGCCCGGTCGACGGGAACCGATGCAATCAGGATCAGGTCAATCTCCGTATCCCTCAGCAGGTCGACCCTGTTTTCATATCGCGGGGCGTCCGGAAAGCGTTTTAAAAAACCGTCCAGCGTTCCGGGTGTTCCTTCAGTCCACCAACCGGCGAATTCGCCGCCGACGTCCAGCATGTTCTGGATCTGGCCGAAGATATGCCGATGATCAATTCCCAATGCGGCGAATTTCAGTGGCTTGGTCATATATTACTCCGCTGCGGGAAGGGTGACCGCGCGCTCCTCACGTGATGATTCTAGCAACGCATCGATAAGTCTGTGAACAGCAAGCGTCTCGCGGCCGGAAGCAACCGGTTGACTGTCCTCTGCAACGGCTTGTGCAAAACGCTCGATGATCTTTTGGTGCCATTCATGGGTAAAAGCCATCGGGTCGGCACCGCCGCCGGTCGCAGTTTCTTCGCCGAAGCTCTCCTGCTGTCCGTCGTGCCAGTCAACATCGAGCTTGCCGGACTCGAGCTTTACCGAAGCCTTTGTAAAGTGCAGGGCAATGGATTCGGCCCGGCCCGGATAACTCGCGGTGCTGGCAACCAGAGACCCGGCAGCGCCGTTGCCGAACTCCAGGCCTGCCGACACGAAGTCTTCGGATTCCATCTTGTGCAGTGCGCTTGTCCGCGCGAAGGCTTGTACTTTCCGGACGGGGCCTGTGAACGTGAGGGCGAGATCGAGGGTGTGAATGGCCTGTGAGATCAGGACACCGCCGCCGTCCCGGGCATAGGTCCCGCGGCCGGGTTCGTCGTAATAGGACTGTTCGCGCCACCAGGGCACAAGAATTTCGGCGACGGCGAGCTCCCCGAGCGCACCGTTGCTGAGGAGTGCCTTGAGCTTGATCGCCGATGCGCGCATCCGATGCTGAAAGACAATCCCGAGTTTGACGCCGGCCGCTTCGCATGATGTGACGATTTCCGTCGCCGCGACAGAGCTGCGTTCGATAGGTTTTTCCAGGAGGATGTGTTTGCCGCTGTTTGCAAGAATCTGCACGATCTCGGCGCGGGCGTTTGGCGGTGTGGCGACAATGACGAAGTCAATCTCAGGATCTTCCGCAATTTCCCGTGGTGTAGCGTAGGCTTTCGGAACAATGCCCAGCTCACTGGAAATGTCCTTCGCGAAGGCTGCGGCTCTACCCGCGTCGCGAGAGCAAACCCCTTGCAAGGTGATTTTGCCTTTTGTTGCGGCAATAGCGCGGACGTGGGTGCGTGCGACCATACCCAGTCCTATCAAAGCTGTCTTCATCTTCCCCCCGCACAAACGTCGAAATGCTTTTGGCTCGACCTTGAGGAGTTTTTGTAGCATACCAGTATACCGGCTGCAAATTCTCTCGTGCGGCAGCCGGGTTATCGGAAGCGGATGGATGCCGGATGCCTCAGACCGTTAGAGCCAATGCGAAGAGTTTACCGGGCCCAGACCCGGTTTCCGGTCTGCGCTTTGCGCCGCTTGATTTCACCCGTCCGGCCGGGAGTCAGATCTTCGATACGCTCAAGGCAGCGATACTAAGAATGATTTTGCCGCCCGGTTGTTTTCTCTCGGAAAGCGAAATCGCATCCAAGTTCGGAGCAAGCCGAACACCGGTACGCGAAGCTTTCATGCAACTGCGTGAAGCCGGATTGGTCACCACACTGCCAAGCCGCGGGAACTTCGTGACCAGGTTGAACCGTGAAAAGATCCTCGAGGCCCGGTTCCTCCGCGAAGCTATAGAGGTCGCGAATGTCTGCAGGCTCGTCGAGGTGGGATTGCCGCCATCATCTCAGGCCGCTCTGAGAAAAAACCTGATTGACCAGGGGCTTGCGATTACCCAGCAGGATGACCTGCGCTTTCGCCTGTTGGATGACAGGTTCCACGGTCTGCTGGCTGAGGCGACTGGTTATCCCAGGGTTGCGCACGTTCTCGAGCGGGAAAAGATGTTGCTGGACCGCCTGCGCGCGCTCTCCCTGCGCGACAAGGGCCACCAAAACAGACTTCTCTCGGAACACCGGCAGATCCTTGATGCCGTCTTGCTTCAAGATCAAGCGGCAGCGCTCGCCATCACCAAGGCGCATCTGAGTTCGATCCTCGAGACCCTCTCGAGTCTCGCCGCCAGGCACCAGGACTATTTCGATTGAAGGCGATGAGGGCACGGCGTGCCCTCAGGGTCTCAGGCCGCAAGAGCCGCCCTTCATTCCGCGACGAGCGACCTGCTGGTATCCTAGTGGATGCTGGCCGGTTCCATGTTGTTCTGGCGTACCGTTACCACCGCAACTTCGCGTTCAGGTACACGGGCCACTTCTGTCCCATCGGCGGCGTGGATGGTGTAATACACTTGGCCGTCCGACTCTTGAGGCTTGATGTAAGCGACTTCATTGATCCCGAGAACGCGAAGATCATGAGTCGAAATGCTATTCGCGAATTCCAAAGAGTTCTGCATTTTACGTTACCTCCATCCTGGATCGTACCGCCCAGATGTTAACAAGCTCCATATATGGCGGCATTTGTGTGGGATTTTCCAAGTAAGGGCGTTCAGCTCTTTGGCTCGGAGTTTTCCAAGGTTTTCATATTCACCTGCTTTTGGTCGCCACCGTTGCGGATCGCAATGGTTTTGATGGCAGGTTCGGTCAGGGGCCATTCCAGGTCGATGTGCAGCAGGCCATTGTCGAGCGCGGCACCGCTGACCTCGACTCCGTCGGCGAGCACAAAACTGCGATGAAACTGGCGTGCCGCGATGCCGCGGTGGAGGTAGACACGGCCTTGCTCGTCGTTTTGCTTGCCGTGGATGACAAGTTGATTGCTTTCAATTTGAACTTGCATATCGTCGGTCGTAAAACCCGCAACGGCGAGCGTAATCCTCAGCCGATTGTCCGCAAGTTTTTCAACGTTGTAAGGCGGATATCCGTCCGATGCAGTCTTCGAAATCCGGTCTATAGCTTGTTCGAACTGCTCGAAACCAAGCATTAACGGGCTGTTGAATAGAGACATCCGTGTCATCTACCAGCGTCCTCCTCTCCCATGAGCAAGGGCTGTGGTGTTTTTCCTTGGACCTGCCATGCAGCATCCGGTGTCATGGCGTCTGCATTCCAGCACGGCGCCTACTTCCTATTTGGGAGGTTTTTCCTCATGATCAAGCTCTGTTACTGCGGATACGCTGGCAGGTTGCCGCCGGCGCCGGCGTGAGAGATATTTCAGTTGTGTTCCTGCAATCTAAGGATTGCGGAAATTATCCCCAGTTTGGGTGCGGAATTGCTTCAATCAGAAACTATCTTTTGTTGTCATGACCTTAGCGGTCTTCAAGCTAAATTATAGTTACTGAAACCTTTCGATTAACGCTTTGTTAACCCCAGATAAGGTAGGTTAAGTGATCGAACATACTACATCTTGTGGATAAGGCTGTGGATAAGATGCTAAAGAATAAATTTAATCAATCTCTTAGTCCCTATCTCAATCGACCCCTGCGCAGCCTTCACGAGGTCCTTGGTAACCGACTTGAAACTCAGCCGGCGGGCCGAGACGAGCCCAGTGTGAATTGCACGCGGGGCGATCTCCGGAAACAGCCGGAAAACGCGCAAGACTCAGCTGTTTAGATAGCGGACGATTTTACGTTGTCGGCGCTATCGCCGGTCTGAGTTTTGGCAGTTGCATGCCCCGCATTGATCGCGTTTCGATCTGCCAGACCCCGAAACATCAGTGCTTTAGCCCGAAGTTTCGATTGCTCCCCGCGTTGTGGTCTCACGCCATCATCATAAGCACCAATACAGATGAGAGGACTCAGCCCCCTGAGGCGCGGCCCCGGGAGACGACTGGCGTTTAACCTCCGCCGATGGGGTTGCCTGTGCTTTGACGGGTTCGATAAGGGTTGTCGCGTCTGATGAGGCAAGTTAGGACATGCTTATGCGCGGCTCTCTATCTTCCCTGAAACGATTTTTTTCCGGCACCAGTGCCTCTTCCCGAGGTGGCTTTCGGGTTCCTGAGGGGCAGCGGGTTTACGCGATCGGTGACATTCACGGCCGTGCCGACTTGCTCACCGAGCTTCACAGTCAAATCCTCGACGACCATCAGGCTGCCGGAGGGCGCAACTCAGCGGTGGCCGTTTACCTGGGCGACTACATTGATCGTGGCACGGAAAGCCGGAAGGTCATAGACCTGCTGCTTGACGAACCCTTAGCAGGCCTGGAGTCGGTGCACCTCAAGGGTAACCATGAGGAGGCGATGCTCAGATTTCTCGAGCATCCTGCAATCGGCCCGCAGTGGTTCGGCTTTGGCGGAGAGGCCACGGTCATGAGTTACGGTGCTAAAGCGCCAAGGTCTCTGGATGATAAAGCCTACTACGCAGAGCTCTCTGACCAAATGCGGGCATGCGTGCCTTCGCGGCATAAAGCCTTCCTGGAAGGGCTCAAGCTACAGTATCGTGCGGGAGACTATCTTTTTGTCCACGCTGGGATCCGCCCGGGCTGTCCGTTGGAAGAACAAGATCCCGACGATCTGCTTTGGATTCGAAGCGAGTTTTTGAATTCCCGCGTCGATCACGGTGTGATGGTCGTTCACGGACATACACCGACAGCGCGTCCTGATGTACGCAGCAATCGAATCGGTATTGACACGGGGGCGTTCGCGTCTGGTGCCCTGACCTGCCTTGTTCTGGAAGGTAGCGCCAAGCGGTTCCTCTCGACATCGTTAAGGCGTTGATCTAACAAAACTTGTTGTTCCGCTCGAGATATTCGACAAAGTCCGCAACCGCTCATGAGACGGCGATGAGCGGTTACGTAAAGAATATCTTAAAGTTCGCAGTGCTAGGCCTGGACCGCCGTTATTGGGTGGCCTGGCCGATTCTTTTAACCTAAGCTGCCGATAATTATGGTGGTTTTCTGCCAAAACCGGGCAATTAATCGTTTCTCAGGGCCTCGACTGCGTAACGAGGTTGATATATACAGACAGTTGTTTACGCACGGATTCGGGTGTCTTACGCGCATCTGGGGGGTCTGATTGTTCTTAAAGGCGCAGCAGCAAACGCGGAGCATATGAGCAAAGCGATATCATCTGACCGTTGTTTGCGGTCTGTCGCTCGGGGGTTTTTGTTGGGTGGGGTCAGTGCTACGGCGTTGAGTCTGTCTTTTGGTAGCCTGGCGTCTGCAACAGAGCAGGTCACAGATCCACAGGAAAACCTTGCAAATCAAGCGGCTCAGAAACCTGCCGGCACGCTGTACGGCGGCGAAGTGGCGTCTCCTGACTATCTGATCGGGCCGGGCGACGTCGTGGAACTTCTGGTTTTGCGCAACCCTGACCTTTCCGGCGTTTATACCGTGCGCCCTGATGGCCGGGTTTCGACACCACTGATCGAGGATTTGATGGTTGTCGGGCACACCCCGACAACTCTGTCCCGAGAGCTGGAAGAGAAACTCAGCGTTTACATTCAGGACCCGGTCGTAACGGTCATCGTGCGCAGTTTCTCCGGCGACCTGCGCCAGCAGATCCGGGTTGTCGGCGAGGCCCAGCAACCTCAGGCTGTCGCCTTTCGCGACCGTATGACCGCCCTGGATGTCTTGATTGCCGTCGGTGGTCTTTCGAGCAATGCGGACGGCAACTCAGCGGTCTTGCTGCGGCGCGAGGGCGACACGCGGCGTCAGATCCCTCTGCGGCTCGATGATCTGGTCGACGACGGCGACTCGACTGCGAACATTGCCATGGCGCCGGGTGATGTCATCATCATCCCCGAGGGCTTTTTCTCCGGTGACTGGCGTGTCACGCCGACAATCTCGTTCCAGGAAACCTTTAGCGATAACGTTGACCAGGACCCCGACGGTGAAGAGGAATCAGCGTTTATCAGCACCGTCAGGCCCGGAATTACATTTTTCGCCAATGCGGCAAGAATCAACTGGGCCTTTTCAGGTAACGTCGCACTGCGCCAGCAGAACGGTGGAGATGACGAGGGCGCTGACGCGGATGTCGACTTGAACAGTTCGGGGACTGTCGAGCTCTTCAATGATCTTTTCTTCATTGATGGTAATGCATCTGTGAGTCAGGAGGTGCTGACCAGCGAAGGATCCTCTTCCGGATCCGACGACAACACTTCGAACCGTGAGACGGTCCAGAATTACCGCCTGAGCCCCTATGTGACCAACCGGCTTGGCGATTTTGCGCGGATGGAGTCCCGCTACACCTTCTCTCAGGTTTTCGTCGATTCGGACGATGCGTCCGATACCTCGACTCACGAAGGACGTTTAAGCCTGAACAGCGGACCTGACTTCACGCAGTTTTCCTGGGGACTGTCGGCCTCTGCCTCGGAAGCGATGTCATCGGATGACGACGATGTCTCACGCCGCGACGTGAACTTTTCGACGACCTATGCCGTTACGCGCTCCTTTTTCTTAATCGGATCGGTCGGCTATCAAGAGTTCGATGATGGCGATAACGACAACGAAGTCGATGATCCGACTTGGCGCACGGCCGCCCGCTGGCAGCCGAGTTCCCGTACGCAGCTGGAGGTTGGCTACGGCCAGCGCGATAACGAAGTCAGTTTTGACGGCGACCTGCGATATAACATAACGCCGCGCACGACCCTGAGCGCAAGCTACTCCGAAGTTCTGCGAACGTCCCAGGAGGCGTTGGGCCAGAATTTTGATAACATTGCATTCGATCCAGACACGGGACAGTTCGTTAATACTGAGACTGGCCAGGTGGTCAACTCGGCGAACGACGTTCCTTTTGACATAGATGATGAAACCACGCGCGTTAAAACTTTCCGTGCCGGGATCAACGGTTCGCGTGATCGCGATAGTTTCGGCCTCAATTTCCGTGCCAATCTCGAAGACAACGACAACGACGACGACGAGTCGGAATATGGGGTTGTCGCGAACTGGGGCCGCACCCTCAACAATCGCACGAGCGTCAACACGTCTGGCGAGTATGAGTACAACGATCTGGGTAACAGCATCGAGAACGAATATACTTTCCGAGCGGGCTTGAACTACAGCGTCTTCACAAACATTTCTGCGAACGTCAATTATACCTTCCGGCTTCGTGAATCCGACGAAAGCTCAAGCGATGAGTTTTTGGAAAACACCATTTCCGTTGGATTAAGCGCGACCTTCTAACAGCTCTTCCGGAGATACTTCACGCGGAATGAGCTGGCGGCGGTGTTGACGACTGTGGGTGTATTGATTTCACTGAACTGAAGTTCGAAAAAAGACAGCAGACAAGAAAACGGCCGGCCCCTTGATGCAGACGCCGGCCGTTTTTTTCGTATCCTGACCTTTGCTCGGCCTGGCAGTTTTTTAGATAACGATGTCGCTATTGGGGTCGTTGCCGACCGTCAGAGTGTCGGTGATGCCGGTCAGGGTCACAGTGAAATCCGTGGCGCCGTCGACGGTGATCACTGTGTTGCCACCATCCTCTTCCACGGTCACGCTGTCTTTGCGGTCGGCATCGTCAATACCCAGGGCATCCAGAAGAGCTTCCAGATTGACCTGATCTTCGCCGATGGTGAAATCCTGAATGATATCGTTGCCGTCGAAGTCCAACTCGTCACCGTTGTCACGGGCGCCAAACGCGAAGACGTCGTTGCCTTCACCGCCGATGAGAATATCGTCACCACCGAGCCCGATAATCAGGTCGTTTCCGGCGCCGCCGTTAAGGACGTTCTGTCCGTTGTGACCCTCGACGATGTCGAAGTCATCGCCGCCATTTGCCGCGGCATCCGTGGTCACGTCGACATTGATGTCGCCACCGACCTGTTCGCCCGACGCATCGTTGGTGACCTTCAGTGTGATGTCGTCGTCATTGTTATGGCCCTTGTCCAGTGGCGCAGAGAGAGTAACCTCCCAAATGTGTTCGCCGGTCTCGGGGTCTATATCCGGTTCGCCGATCGAGACATATCCGTTTTCGTCCCCTTCGACTTCCAGCGTCAGGTCCTGATTGATCTGATTCAGTCCTTTCTCGATGGCTTCAACAAGATCGCTGCTATCTGCCTCGAGCGGAACTCGGACACCAACCTGCAGATCTTCGATCAGATTGTCGTAGAACTCATTAATGACATCGGCACCCTCAACGCCAGGGGCGACCAAGAAGATCGGAATGATACCCGAAACCTGAAGGTTGGTCCTTAACTGCTCCATGAAAGCCGCGTTGTTTGTATCGTGCGAAGTTGCGTCCGTAAGGATAACGACGACTTTTGCGGATCCACTGCGGAAACCAAAATCAGACGAGGTTCCGCCATCATTATCTTCTGCACGCGCCGCATCTTTTGCGACTTCGTTCAAGGCGAAGAGTTGCTTTTCGGGGTTGTCGCCACCGAGCCCGGTTGCTTCGTCACTGTCAGGGTCCCCGGCAAACAGCTCGTCATATGCTGCGCCTTCACCCGCAGGTTCATTGGGATTGCCCGGTGCATCTGTCGGCACACCGTCGAGCCGTTCGCCGCCCTCGCCTGGAGCCAGGTCGAGGTGATGCCGGAACGCATACTGGCCAAGTTCAAGGGAGCCAGCGTCCCGGTCCGGATCGTCACCCTCGGTTATTTCATCACGGAAACTACCGAGACCGAACTGAACGTCGCCGGCCAAGCCCTCAACCCCGTTGACCAGATCGTCCAGCAGCCCGAGATCTCCGGCGTCACTGCTGGCATTCTGATCGCCGCGAACCTCCGGCAGGTCGTCTCGGAAAGAGCCTGAAAGATCCTGCAGCAGATAAAGGTCGAGGACGTCAGGCAAATCCGGGTCAGCGGTGACGGTAAAGGTCACGTCGCTGTTGGGGTAGAGCTCGACATTTACGTCGAAGGGATCAGTCGCTGTCCCATCTGCACCGTCTACGTCGTATGTATCGACGCCACCAACGATTTGGCTCAATAGCTCTTCGCGCAGCGGACTTGAATCCGGCACTTCGACAATGCTCTGCACACTGACGTCCTTGCCGATGGTCACATCGACGGTGGTCTGTTCACTCAAGCCATCGGGGGTCGTAACGGTGTAGGTAAACTGAACCGTTGTCTCAGTGACGCCGGCTGCCGGTGTGAAGACAATCTGGTCGTCCACGATAACGGCGGTGCCCAATGCGGGATCGAAATCAACGCTTTCAAGCGTCAGGGGCAGCCCTTCAGAATGGCTGTCGTTCGCCAGCACGTCGATAGTCACCGAGGTTTCAGGGGCGTTGGCATCGCCCTCGCGGTTTGGCCTGATATCTCCAACGTCCGGCTCGACCGTGAGCACGCCAGGAAGACCGTTCTCGAAGTCGATCGTGACAACGGCGCCGTCACTGGTCAGACCGTCAGAATCGGTTGTAAAGTAAGTAAAGCGGACACTCTCAGGGAGTTCGGGGCGTTCGGCATCGCCGCCGTTTAACGGCAGGAAGTAGCGCACCTCATTCGCTGTGGTTATTTCGGCCCGTTCGGTTCCGATATCTGCCGGGCCCAGGACAGTGTCGAAAATGCCGTCACCGTTGGTGTCGATGGCGAGGAAACCTTCTTCAGGCAGGCTGGTGATAGTGAAGTTCTCAGTGGTGCCGTCTTCCACGTCTGTGCCGCGGATATTGTCGTCGGGTGACTCCTCGAATCCGACCTGGAATTCGAAAAAGAATCCAGGCACTTCTTCTTCCAGCCCGATATCCAAAACGCCTTCAGTGACATTGGGGGCGGTCGGCGAGTTTGGGCCGAAATTGCGTTCTGCAGTCACCGAGATATCGAAATCGACCGGCGCAAATAGTTCGCTGGGCGGCGGCGGTGGCGGGGGGACGTCGTCAAGGACGTCCGACGTCAGATCAAGGGCTAATCCGGGCTCGGGATCGGGCAGACCGAAGACCAGAGCGGTTGGTGGAATGACGTCCTGCGCCAGCAGCAAGTCGATGGCGCTGCCCAGATCATCGTCATAGACATTGTTGCCGCCGCCGACCGCAACTTCCCCCGCCGCGGTCTCGAAGGGAATAGGATCGCCGTTACCCCCGCCCAGCGCGATCGTCTGGGTCACAAGCAAGCCGCTGCTGACAACCTGTCCGCCGATGACGAATTGCGGCGGGTTTTCCGAGCCGGCCTGATCGACCAGGTTCAGGAAGACCACGCGGGTGTCTATTGCACCATCACCGTCGCCATCGAAGCTCAAAACGAAGTTGGCGCCGTCGACCGCGATGAAGGTCTCATCCGCGGCCATGGTCAAGAGAACCGGTTGGCCGGCTTCCAGGCTGATCTCTTGGGTTTGCCCGGTTGCCGGCTGCGTTACGACAAGGGGTTCGGGCGCGGCAGCCTGACCAAGCGCAATTGCAGTTGCTGTGCCTGTTTCGACAGATGCATCCGTGCGCTGGCTGTCCAACTCGCTTTTCTCGGACGTTTCCGTAGACGACAGGTTCGATTGCTGCTCAGTCATGCCGATTGACCTTTCCCAGATCGCGTTGAAATCCCTTTGAACATTCAGGCTCAACAACGCTTTGGTTAACACCAGATTAACAGTGGCCAGAGTGTGGGGATGTACGCGAATGCCGTCAACGCGTTCGCAAGGTAAAGCTATATAAATATGTGTGATTTTAGTTAATGTGCTGGAGAGTATTCGGCCAAGTAAGGGATTATAAAATCATTTGTTGATAGTGAGATAGCATGCGAATCTCAGCTGCCGGGTTCAGGGACGGTCCCGGCGCTTTGCGATCGTTGAGGGAACTCAAACAGGCCTTCGGGTGCACAACCGATGATGATCCGACCGATGAGGACGACGACTCTGTGCCGACTGACAAAAGAGGCCGGACCGCTTGTGCGGCTGACGGGGGTTGGACCGTGACCGCGCGAATCATCACCGTGGCGAACCTCAAGGGGGGCGTCGGCAAATCCAACATTGCGGTCAATCTTGCCTGCGAACTGGGAGGCGGGTCACGACGGGTCGCACTGGTGGACGCGGATCCGCAAGGCACGTCCACTCACTGGATGTCCAGGGGACGCTATCCCGCGAAAATCTATACTATTCCGCTGGAGGATGAGCGCGGAGCACAACGTTGGATGACGAAGGTGCTGTCGATCGAAAGCGACTTCGTATTGATCGATTGCCCGGCGCATTCCCGTGCCGTCACCGAGACAGCCCTGGGACTCTCGCGGCTTGCGATCATTCCCCTCACGGCTTCGGGTCCGGATCTGATTGCAACCACCAATGTTCTGAACCTGATCGAGACCTCGCGATCGATCCGTGACAGCAATGACCTCAGTTTCTTGCTGGTCCCCTCGAAAATCGACCACCGCACGGGCGCGGGACGTCGGATTGGCGATGTTTTACGCCACCTGGGCGACGTCGTTGGTCCCGAGGTGCGCCAGCGCACCGCCTTTGTCGATGCTTTTGGCGAACGCAAATGGATTGGCGACTTCGCACCAAAGAGCGATGCCAGGCTTGATATTGTAAATCTGGCCAATGCGGTTTTGGCTAAACTGGAGGAGATAGAGCGCTTTTCCGAGGATAATCCGGCTGCCCGGGTGTCTTAGGTATTAAAATCCTTGACCAATTCTCTGTCTGGTCTGACTTTAACCTCATTAAACCAACGTTGATTTGCCGGCCACGGCTTTACCACCACCTCACGTTTGTAATTTGTTTGTCCCTTGACGTTTGCCGCGTTAACGGGGGATTAGAAGCTCAAACACTAAAACAATGGGTCTTCGTCCTGCTACGCCGGACGGACCGCACCGAATGTATCCGGGATTTGACACTGCTATGCTGACTTCAGAAAAGATTGCCGTTATCGGTCTGGGCTATGTTGGACTGCCATTGGCGGTCGCTTTCGCGAAACACTTCGAGACCGTCATCGGCATCGATATCGACAGCCGCCGGATCGCGGCCCTGCGTGCACACGAGGATTGGACGGGAGAGGTCACGTCTGAAAATCTGGCGGCGTCTTCCATCCGGTTCACCGACACCGCGGCTGATCTTGAAGGTGCGACGTTTTTTGCGATCACGGTCCCGACGCCGGTTGACGGCGACCGGCGCCCGGATTTAGGCGCGGTGAAAGGCGCCTGCCGAATGATTGCACCCTACTTGAAGCCAGGTGCTGTCGTCGTGCTGGAGTCAACGGTCTATCCCGGTGTGACTGAAGACATCTGCGGCCCGATCCTTGCCGAGGCCTCGAGACTGCGTCAGGGGGTCGATTTCAAGCTGGGCTACTCGCCGGAGCGGATTAATCCGGGCGATACGGAGCATGGTCTCGAGGCCATTGTGAAAGTCGTTTCGGGAGAAGACGCCGAGACTCTCGACCGGGTGGCAGCGGCTTACGGCAGCTTCGCGGCCGCCGGTGTCCATCGGGCGCCGTCGATCAAGGTCGCCGAGTCAGCCAAGGTTATCGAAAACACCCAGCGCGATCTGAATATCGCCCTGATGAACGAGCTCTCCATTATCTTCGAGCGTCTGGAAATCTCGACCAGGGATGTCCTGGCTGCTGCTGCGACCAAGTGGAATTTCCTTAAGTTCACACCTGGACTTGTCGGCGGACACTGCATCGGAGTCGATCCCTACTATCTGACGGCACGCGCAGAGGCGGTGGGTTATCATCCGGAAGTCATTTTGGCGGGGCGCCGCATTAATGACGGGATGGGGGCGTTCCTGGCGCGCAAGCTCATTAAAATGCTGCTCGCGAGCGACCGGATGTCGGCCAGCGCGCGGATCGGCATTTTAGGCCTGACCTTCAAGGAGAATGTGCCCGACATCCGCAACAGTAAGGTCCCCGACATTGTGACCGAGTTGCGGGAGTTCAGTCTCGAGCCTCTTATTTTCGACCCCTTTGTAACGCCTGAACTGGCCGAAGAGGAGTTTGGCCTGACCGTCTCCCCAGAGGGTGATCTGCGGGAACTCGATGGCCTGATCCTGGCTGTGTCGCATGAAGAGTTTTTAAACAGCGGTACGGCCGCGCTCACCGATCGCTTGAAGCCGGGCGGCATACTGATTGATGTCAAATCGGTGCTCGATGACAGTCAACTGAGGTCCGACGTTCAATACTGGGGACTGTAAGTCTGGGTTTTGCACCCGATGAGAGCTTTCCGTGGGTCGTTAAGCCAGCACCCAGCCTAGTATTGTCGTGGCCTTTTGCCTATATCTTAGGCGCTGCCAAGATGTAGGTCATTGAAAAGCTTAAGTAAGTCATGAAGTAACTTACATCTTCTGGATGGTAAGTTGCCTCTTCACGCTCTTGTGATCATAATCAGCCAGCGTGTTTCCGGGGGGGGAACGTAGTGTGCTGACAAAAAAACAATGACCGCGAGTCTCGTGTCGCGGCACTTGGGTGTAGGCGATATATTTCCGTATGTTCAACTCGAGACCGCTGACGGGCGGTCGCGGGTGCTGGCTCAATTCGCTGGCCGGCCCTTGCTTGTGCACCTTTGTGCCGCACAGCCAGTCGGGGCAGATGCGGGGAAGTCCTCATTCCTATCTTCGCTCTTTGAAATTTGTCAGGATCTGTCAAATCTGAACGTAAAGCTGATTCTAATTGCCAGGACGTCTGATCAGCCGCGCGACGCTCCGCCTCTCGGCGGTTCAAATTCAAATCCGGATTATGAGTGGCTAAAAGATGCCAACGGCTCCGTCGCTTCCGCCTTCAATCTCCGCGAAGTCGGGTCGACTCTGCTACTGAACGAAAACCAGCGCGTTGTGGGCGTGTTTGATCCTCGCGCGGATTCGCTCGAGAAAGCGGATATTCTCTCAGCGGTCCGGTCGCTGTTGCCGGAGCGGCCGGGCTTTTCAGAAGCCAGAACACATGCGCCGGTCTTGCGCGTCCCGAGCGTATTTGACCCGTCCTGCTGCAGGCATCTTATTGATATCTTCGAAAATTCTGCTCATCAGCCCTCGGGCTTCAACGAGCAAAGGCAGGATGGGACGCCACTCGTATTCGATGACAAGGTCAAGAAGCGCCGCGATTTCGTGGTTGAGAGTAAAACCGCCTTAGCCGAACAAATCAGAGTGATCTACCTGCGTCGCATCGTGCCGGAGATCGCGAAAGCCTTCCACTTCGAGGTGAAGTCGCACGAGGCTTTCAAGCTTGCGCGTTACGACGCTGAGGATAGGGGCTTTTTCCGTGCGCACCGTGATAACACCAGTAGCGTCAATGCCCATCGGCGCTTCGCCGTGTCGATCAACCTCAATACGGAGGAGCATGAGGGCGGACACCTGATCTTCCCGGAGTATTGCAATGCCGGCTACCGGCCCGCAACTGGTGAAGCGGTGGTGTTCTGTTGTTCCCTGCTTCATGAGGCGCGGCCGGTCACGAAAGGCAGCCGCTACGTTCAGCTGGCGTTTCTTTACTGATCATGCCATCTGAGCCAAGCCTCGAAGCCATTCTCCAACTCTTGCGGTCCACCCGAGAACCAAATCCGGGACAACAGCGCTCCTGTCACGGAGTTGAACGTTTCATGCTCCGATTCTTGCTGCTGGCGCGCCGCAAAGCCATATAGTTTGCTCACGCAGTTATATCTCAACGCAGTGCAGGTAAATGTCCGAACTCATAACGTCTTTCCGGCAGTTGATAGATCCGGTGCCGCCCGAAAAGTTCTTTCAAGACTATTGCCATAAGCGCCCTGTGCACATTCCGGGACAGGCGGGAAAGTTCGGCTCGGTCATGAGTTGGGATGATCTTAACGGGATCCTTGATATGGCAGTGTGGAGCGCTCGCTCGCTGCAGTTATCGCTCGACAGACAGCGTATTCCACCTGCTGCCTACTGCCGCAACACCATGGATCGTAACCAGATGCAGGTGCTGCAACCGGATGCCGACAAGCTGCTCGGGTTCCTGAAACGCGGCGCATCGTTGCTTTTGAATGAGATTGAGACTCTGCATCCGGGTGTTCGCTCGGTCATGGAGGTC
The DNA here is from genome assembly GCF_007004665.1 of Denitrobaculum tricleocarpae. Taxonomy (GTDB): domain Bacteria; phylum Pseudomonadota; class Alphaproteobacteria; order Kiloniellales; family Kiloniellaceae; genus Denitrobaculum; species Denitrobaculum tricleocarpae. Next base: position 260,485 of record NZ_ML660052.1, read on the forward strand.
ATTGAGGCCGCCCACGGGGGGCGCGGAAATGCTAACCTCTATTGTTCCTGGAAGCAACGTCAGGCTTTCGATTCGCATTTTGACAGGCATGAGGTCTATGCGCTTCAAATCCTGGGCGAAAAGCGTTGGCAAATATACGAGGGACGAGCAGAAAACCCCATCGAGCATCCCGCCTTCCTGAATATGCCACAGTCGGAGTACGACCGCATGAAGGGTCGGGTCGCCGATGAGGTCGTCATGCGACCGGGCGATCTTCTCTATCTTCCGCGCGGGCAGTTCCACGATGCACTGGCCAGCAGCGACGCCTCACTTCACGTGACTTTCAGCTGTAGCGAACCGATCGGACTGGAGTGGCTGACAAAACTCTGGGAGCTCGCGGTGCGTGACCCTCTCTTTCGCGCAGACCTGCCTCAATGCAGAAACGCCGATGATGAAGAGCTCTTTGCCCAACACCTGGAACGTCTCTCGAGCCGTTTCCAGGAGATTGCTCAAGGGCCGGAGGGGGTGCAACTCGCGAGGCAACTACGCAACGGCTTTTCCGTCAAGCGCCCCAGTTTCTCTTTGCCGCAGTTTGAGCCGCCGGTCAGGTTTCAGGTCCTGCGCGACGGTTTGCGGGTGGTGCGGCGCGGGAAGCAATGGATTGCTCAGGCAGAAGGTTTCAAGTCGGTTCAGCCGGACGATGACGGCCCGCTTGTCAGCTGGATGCTGGAACAGACCCGATTCGATAAGCCCGCTCTCGAGACGGCATTCCCGGAGGTTGATGAAGTTAAGCTCGATCAACTCCTGGGGCGGCTCTGTTCCGAGAAAATTATCGAGCAACTGGCCTAAAAAGGGGCTGGTGCGGCGGGCTCGACAAGAAGTGAACTGATTCAACCCCTGATTCGCCGCGAGGAAGCGGACTCTTTGCTCGCTGCTGTGATATAGATGCTGGGGCAATAAAAATAGCAGTGCCGTTCATCCGATGTGACACGGAAACGACGCGCCGGATTGCGATTCCTCCCGACAGTTTCTGTCCATGGGCGGATCGCGATCCAGCTGAAAGAAGCAGAGGCTAAGTCATGTTTCTTCGCTGACCTGGCGGGAAACGATCGGTCTTGCAAGCGCAGATTTCGTGATCCTGACGGAAAGAGGACCAACGGCACCTAAGAGTACGGGGTGTGTGGACGTGGTGCGCAGATATAGAGCAGGTATTTCTTACTGCGGTATCCGACAGACGATCGGATGCGGTACGTGAGATCGAATCCTAAAACGGCCAATCTTGATGCGGCGGGACTGGCAAAAGCGAACCTGCCCAGCCTTGCAACGAGGCGTCGAAGGGCAAGCATAGCGCCGGATCTGGGCAGAATTCGGAGCCTTACCGCCCGTGTGATCGTGGCGGAACTTTGGCTTGCAATCGGCGTGGTTGCGTTACTCTCCAACCTGTCGGAACGGGATTTTGCTCTGGTGATTGCCGCCAGTACGCTTTTTGCGCTGCTACCCTCTCTTGTGTGGGTTTGTGATCCGGTTCGTGTCGTGGCCCGGTATGTCCTGACAGTCGGTTTCGTGGCGCAGTCGGTCCTTCTTGCCGTGATGTCACTCGAGACAGCCGGCTCGATCACCTATGGTATCTTCGCTTTTTCCCTGGTTCTCCTCGCGCAGATTGCCGGGTTTATCTGCTGGCGAAGCCTATTGGTCGCCGGGAGCCTACTGATCGCGGCTACGATCACCGTCGACTTTTGGCTAGCGAGTTCCGTAACACCCGTGGCTCTGCTTGCCGAGGGAGGTCGGACAAGCGAATTGCTGGGAGGGTTATTGCCCCTTTGGCTTCTCGTGTTGGGCGTGCTCCTGCCAATGACCTACCGCGTCGAGCGCGCTCTTGGGGAGGCGCATGCCTCTCGATTGGCAGCGCTGGAAGCGATGACCTCAGCGGTTGAGGACGCACGTTCCGTTGCATTGGACAAACGGCCCAACGCCCGCAGTACCGCCGCGGCTCTCAATCTGCGCCAAGCGGTTATCGATGCCGATATCGCAAACGGAAGCGGAGAAGAACGTTCTGTGGCCCACGATGTCTTACCGGGCGAGCAGGATCTGGCGCGGCAGTTGGCGTTTGGCCGCACTGGCAACACTGCGGCATCGCTGCAGGAAGAGGGGGATGAGGATCAGCACGGAGCGGGCAACTCCGTTCATCGCCAGCAGCAGATTTTAGCGCGGGCACTAGAGACACAGGATTCTCTGTAATCTCTCTGAATGCAGAAGCTTTCGCACAAAAGCAGGATCTCGCGCAAAAAGAGAGTTCCGCCGCTGTATCGTTTCTCCCCAGCAATGGTCGTTGATCCGCGCCCGGCGCTGTTCGCCTGGCCGAAGTGTCGGAATGCTTCGGGCGATCTGGCATATGGCGGTCAAATTTAATGAGGACGTAACTATGAGCCAGACTCTTAATGCCGACCTCTGCATCATTGGTGGTGGATCGGGCGGACTCTCGGTGGCTGCCGGTGCTGCCCAGATGGGTGCCGAGGTCGTGCTTATCGAGAAGGCCAAGATGGGCGGGGATTGCTTGAACTATGGTTGCGTACCATCCAAGTCGATCATAGCCGCCGGTCATGCAGCCGATGCCATGCGTCGAGGTGGCCGATTTGGCATTAAATCGATGGAACCGGAGGTCGACTTCCCTGCTGTCCGTGATCATATCCGAAGTGTCATTGCCGCGATCGAACCACATGACTCGGTTGAACGCTTCGAAGGACTCGGTGTCAAGGTTCTGAAGGACGCTGCCGTCTTCACCGGTCCACGCGAGGTGAAAGCCGGCGATATAAACGTTCGGGCCAAGCGCTTTGTCATTGCCACCGGCTCTTCTGCGGCGGTTCCCCCCATTCCCGGCATCCAAGATGTCCCGTTCCTGACCAACGAAACCGTCTTCGAGCTTGCCGAGCGGCCGGAGCATTTGATCGTGATTGGTGGCGGCCCGATCGGATCCGAGCTCGCGCAGGCCCACAGGCGTCTCGGCGCCAGGGTGACACTTCTGGAGATGTTCCGGGTTCTGGGAAAGGACGATCCGGAAGTGACGGAATTTGCCCGCAAACGGCTGAGCGAGGACGGGGTCACGATACGCGAAGGTATCAAGATTGCGTCGGTTTCAGCTGCGGGCGGTCATGTTGCCGTCGAGATAGAGGAGGAGGGTCAAAAGGAGACGGTGACGGGGTCGCACATCCTGGTCGCGGCCGGACGTAGCGCGAATGTCGAGGGCCTGGGGCTCGAAGCGGCAGGGGTCACCTATTCGCCCAAAGGCATTGACGTCGATGCGCGCCTTCGGACCAGCAACAAGCGGATTTTCGCTATTGGCGATGTCGCGGGTGGTCTGCAGTTTACGCATGTTGCCGGCTACCACGCGGGAATTGTGATCAGGAACGCGCTCTTCCGGCTTCCGGCAAAAGCTTCGCATGACTTTGTTCCCTGGGTGACCTTCACCGACCCCGAGATTGCCCATGTCGGCCTGACCGAAGCACAGGCCAGGGAAAGTCTCGGTGACGATGTAAAGGTTCTGCGCTGGTCGTTTGAGGAGAACGACAGAGCGCAGGCGGAGCGGGAGACGGAGGGTCTGATAAAGGTCGTGGTCGGGAAGCGGGGTAAAATCCTCGGGGCTTCGATCGGCGGCCCGCGCGCGGGTGAGTTGCTTCAGCCGTGGGTGCTTGCCTTGAGCCAGGGGCTCAAGATCGGCGCCATGGCCAATGCGATCGCGCCCTACCCGACTTTGAGCGAGGTCGGCAAACGCGTTGCCGGCAGCTACTACACCGACGCTTTGTTTGGCGAGCGGACCCGGAAGATCGTGCGCTTTCTGCTAAAGTTCGGGTGATTGCCTCCCTCTTGCCCGAAATGAAGACTATTTTCTCTTTTCTCGGCGGTTTTCACTTTGATTTTAACCATTGCCTCGCCGTTGCCCTAGTATTGTCAAAATTGCAACGATATATCGGACGGTAAACACGCCCAACCACGGTGTGCCAAATGTTTTGAAAGGGGCGGTTTCAGTGGGCCGCGCGCTAAAGTCTTTGAAATGCTCCCGGCGTATTTCCGCCGGCTTGTCAGTGACCGTTTTTGCGGTATTTCTGGGGCTGCTGTCCTGGAGTTCCAGCTGGGCCGAGGACATCAGTTTCTTTCGCATTGGAACCGGATCGACTGGGGGAACTTACTTTCCGGTCGGTGGCATCCTTGCCAATGCTATCAGTAATCCACCCGGCAGCCGTGCCTGTAACCGTGGCGGCAGCTGCGGCGTACCAGGGCTGATTGCCGTCGCGCAATCGACTGAAGGTTCTGTCGAGAATGTGAAACAGCTGGGTGCCGGGCTGCTGGACTCGGGCTTTAGCCAAGCGGATGTCTCTTTCTGGGCTTATCGGGGCGAGGGGCTTTTCAAGGAGCAGGGTGGTATTCCCGGACTTCGGGCGATCGCAAATCTCTTTCCTGAATCGGTGCACCTTGTGGTGCGCCGAAACAGTGGCATTCGCTCGGTCAGGGATCTCAAGGGACTGCGGATCTCCATTGATCTAGAGGGGTCGGGAACCCAGGTCGATGCATTGCTGATTCTGGAGGCTTACGGTATCGGTGTTGAGGATTTCGACGCGGTTTCCGTACCCTCCGGTATTGCCGCGGACATGCTGCGCGCCGAAGAGTTGGATGGGTTTTTCATCGTGGCGGGAACGCCCGTGAACGCGGTGAAGTTCTTGGCCGCAGACTCACTTGTCACACTGGTACCGATCGCCGGTAAGGAAGCTGAAACCCTGCGTCAGGCTTATCCCTTTTTTGCCCAAGAAACAGTGGCGGCGGGAACTTACTTCAATGTGCCTGCGACCAGAACCCTGTCTGTCGGTGCGCAATGGCTCGTCACCGATGCCGCGGACGAAGAGCTGATTTATCAAGTCACCCGCGCGCTTTGGCATGAGAACACGCGTAAGATGCTGATGCGCGGCCATCCCAAAGGCAGGCTCATCACCATCGACACAGCGATCAGCGGTCTGGGTGTGCCCCTGCACGATGGAGCCCGCCGCTACTATCGCGAGATCGGTGTTATTGAGTAAGAGCTTCTGCCGCGCTGTTAGTTGCCGAATTCGATAATCCAGGGCTCCGCCAGGCCGGCCTCTATCCACTCGCGCATTTCCGGCCGCGTCATGACGGCGTCACGATAGGCGCTGCATACCGGATCAAGGTCGACATCGTAGGTCACGAAGCGTGATACCACCGGTGCAAAAAACGCGTCTGCAATACCGAAGCTGCCGAAGAGGAAGTCGCCACCGGATCCGAAGTTGTCACGGCAGTCCCGCCAGATTTCCGTGATCCGCTCGATATCTTTCCGGGTCGCGTCGGAGAGTTGCCGGCCTTCATGGCGCGATCGCACGTCCATGGGACATTCGTTCCTCAGGTTTGGAAAGCTGCTGTGCATCTCGGCTGTGACTGAGCGTGCCATGGCGCGGGCCCAGGGGTCGTCCGGCCAGAGGCCAGCGGCCGGAAACCGCTCGGCCAGATACTCTGCGATGGCCAGGCTGTCCGAAACTGTGCCCTTATCTGTCTTCAAGACCGGAACCTTGCCGGCGGGCGAGGCTTCAAGCAGGCGCTCCCTGCTGTCGCTTTGGCGCAGGGGAACGATGACTTCATCGAAGTCAGCGCCGCAGAGTTTCAGGGGGAGCCACCCGCGTAGTGACCACGAAGAATAGGCTTTGTTGCCGAGGACAATGGTAAAGTCAGGCATTGCTCTCTTTCCTCATATTGGAGCGCTTACATCTTGAGGTCGGAGCTGTCGTCGGCTACCCATGAACTCTTCCGAGTTTCAGTTCCACCACACGAGTGTTTAGCCGTCTTGCCGAACGCAGAAAACAGGAAAAGCGATCCCATGACCAAATACCTGACATCACGCGCCAACGCTGAAACGCGTCCCATTCATCTGGTTAACCAGCGCGGTTTGAAGGAGTGGCTGACGGGAAAACCTGTTGCGGTCCGGCGGTGGCTTGAAGCTTCTGCCTTCGACGCCGCTCCCGGCCGTTTCACGCTGTTGCCAGACGATAAAAAGGGGATTGGCGGTGTGCTTGTGGGGGTAGACGAGACTGACATGCTCTGGGCTTGCGCGGCCCTACCGGCAGGCTTGCCCTTAGGGCGGTATCGAATCGAGACGGATCTGAGCGCAGACGACGCCACAGCCGTGGCACTCGGTTGGCTGCTCGGGACCTATCGTTTCGATCGCTACAAGAGTTTCGAGAGTGGCCTTTCGTCACTTGTTTGGCCAAAGACTGCGGATCAAAAGGCAGCTCTCGGGATGGCCGAGGGAATTTCTCTGACCCGCGATCTGATCAATACCCCGGCGGAAGACATGGGGCCCGCCGAACTGGCGGAGGCGGCCAAGGCGCTTGCAAAGGCTCATAAAGGGAAATTCAAGGCGATTGTCGGTGAGGATCTGCTCAAGAAGAATTTTCCCTCGATTCATGCCGTGGGCCGCGCAGCTGAGAAGACTCCCAGACTTATCGATCTGAAGTGGGGGACGAAAGGCCCCAGGGTTACGCTGGTGGGCAAGGGCGTTTGTTTTGATAGCGGTGGTCTCGACCTGAAACCGGCAGGGGGCATGAAGATGATGAAAAAGGACATGGGCGGATCTGCGCATGTTCTGGGACTCGCGTCCATCATTATGGCGGCGAAACTGCCCGTACGTCTTCGCGTGTTGATTCCTGCCGTGGAAAACGCTGTGTCGGGGAACGCTTTTCGCCCCCTCGACGTCCTCGATACCCGCAAGGGCCTAACCGTCGAAGTCGGCAACACGGACGCTGAAGGCCGGCTTGTGCTGAGTGATGCCCTGACCGAGGCCTGCAGTGAAAAGCCTGATCTCCTGATTGATTTCGCGACTCTGACCGGTGCCGCGCGGGTTGCTTTGGGGACTGACCTGCCGGCAATGTTCTGCAACAACGACACCGTGGCCGCAATGCTTTTGCGTCACGGAGAACTGGAGGGCGACCCCGTATGGCGGATGCCCTTGCACCAACCCTATCGTAAGCAGCTTGAAAGCAAGGTTGCGGACCTGAGCAACATTTCCAACGGGCCTTATGGCGGCGCGATTACAGCCGCGCTGTTTCTCGAGCATTTTGTGGAGGGCGCCACACCATGGGTTCATTTCGATGTTATGGCCTGGAATCTGGCCGCCCGCCCGGGCCGTCCTGAAGGTGGAGAAGCAATGGGTGTCCGTGCGACTTATGGCATGATCAAGGAATTCGTTGCGCAAGGCGGTTCTGCCTGACAGCTTTTTGCCTGCAATTGAGTTTTATCGCTCCGTTAATCGCGGGCCATCGCGCTCCGGTTTGAAAACAACGGCTTGCTTTCGCGTGTGACCTCGACAAGACTTGTTGCGTCTGCGTAACGAGCTTCCGCCCTCGTCGTTGAGATAGAGCGGATTCAAAACTTTTGGGGAGCCCGCGACTGGGGTGCCAAAAAGTGATTCGCTCTTGCAGGAGGGAGGCAAGGGTGCAGGTCGAACCAAATGATATCTTGAGCTTGTGGCACAGCGTCATGGCAACGGCGTTGCGTAAGGATCTGCCTGATTTGACCTGGCGACAGTTTACCCTGTTGTTGCAGATCTATACTTCACCGCCACCGCACACCGTCCGCGGTCTTGCCAAAGACCTGAAGATGTCCAAACCCGCCGTCACGCGCGCCCTTGACCGCCTGGAGAAACTGGAATTCCTGCGTCGCAAGATCGACGAAAACGACCGGCGTTCGATCCTTGTACAGAGAACAGTCGCCGGTTCGGTTTTCCTTCGGGAGTTTGCGGATATGGCGAGCGGGCAGGCCAAAGAACTCTGAAGTTCAACCGCAATCAGTGTGGCTGCTGTTCAATCTGGCCGGCGTTAATAACCTCGTTCGAAATCAACGACGTTTTGGAGAGGTTTACCGCTACGGGCCGCCTCGATTCCTTCGACAACCTTCGCCGCGGCAGTTGTCGGCAGTGTCACGCTGGCGCAGTGCGGGATCACCAGAACCTTGGAATGTTGCCAGAAAGGGCTGCTTTCTGGCAGGGGCTCTTCAGGGAAGACGTCCAGCGTCGCAGCGGCCAGTTGCCCGCTGTCGAGAGCGGCCAGGACATCTTCCGGGATCATATGTCCACCGCGCGCAACGTTGATCAGGCAGGCGCCCTGCGGCAGCAGGTTAAGATTCTCAGCCTTGAGAATGCCTTTCGTGCTCTCGGTCAGTGGCAAAAGGCAGACCAGGATTTCCGTGCGTCTGAGGAAAGTACGCAGGCCTTCTTCACCAGAGAAGCACTCTATGCCGGGAAGATTCTTCTGCGTTCGGCTCCAACCCGCAACGTCGAAGCCCAGGTAAGCCAGCTTCTCCGCCGCATCCGATCCCAGCACCCCGAGACCCAAAATGCCCACTTTTCGATCCGGGGCCAGGGGGGTGACAATCTGCTCCCAGCGTTTTTGACGCTGCTGAATCTCATAGTCATGGATACGCCGGTGGTGTCTTAGCACTGCCATGACGACGAATTCGGTCATACCCAGGGTCAAGCCTTCGTCGACCATGCGCACAACTGGGACATTCGCGGGGAGATCCGGATCGGAAGCCAGGTGATCGATCCCAGCGCCCATGGAAAAGATCACCTTCAGATTCGGAAGTTTGGAAAGTGCGCCCTTGGGCGGATTCCAGATCAGCGCATATTCGATGTCAGCCGGCTCGCCGATTTCCGGCCAGATTCGGAATTCCAGATCCGGCATCAGCTTCGCGATGGCATCCTGCCAGATATCAGCCCTGTCGGTATCGGATTTAAAGAGGAGCGCCATAGAATCCCGGTCACGGTTTGCGTGTTACATTGAAACGACGCCACCCTCGACGGCTTCGAGGTCGAAGGCGGCTTTAATTAATGCCTGTGTATAGGGATTTTGCGGGGCGTTAAAGATCTCTTCCGCGGTTGCCTGCTCGACGACCTTGCCGTCGCGCATCACGATAACCTCGTCCGCCAGAGCGCGCACGACCTTCAAGTCATGGCTGATAAAGAGATAGGCCAGGTTGTGTTTGGCCTGAAGGTCGCGCAGCAGATCGACGATCTGTGCCTGGACCGACATATCGAGGGCCGACGTCGGCTCATCCAGGACCACGAAGCGGGGTTTCAAAACCATGGCCCGGGCGATCGCGACGCGCTGGCGCTGGCCGCCGGAGAACTCATGGGGGTAGCGATGCCTGCTCTCAGGGTCGAGCCCGACTTCCTGCAGGGCCTCGATGATCAAGGCCTCACGTTCATCCTCGCTGCCCCCGAGTTCGTGGATCTTCAGACCTTCCTCGATGATCTGGCCGATTGAGAGGCGTGGGCTCAGGGAACCGAAGGGATCCTGGAATACGACCTGCATTTCGCGGCGCAAGGGCCGCAGTTCGCCGGAGCCGAGCCCCTGGATCTCCCGCCCATTGAAGGCGATGTTGCCGTTGCTGCCGATCAGGCGCAGCAGCGCCATGCCGAGCGTGGTCTTGCCGGAGCCGCTCTCTCCCACCACACCGATGGTGTGACCGGCGCGGACCGAGACGGAGATGCCATCTACGGCGCGGACATAATCCACGGTCCGTTTGAGCAATCCTTTCTTGATCGGGAAGTGCACCTTGATGTCGTTGCCCGACATGATAACCGGCGCCGAGAGGTCCGCGGGCAGCGGGTCTCCCTTAGGTTCGGCGGCCAGAAGCTTCTGCGTATAGGCGTGTTGCGGGTTTTCGAAGATCGCGTCGGGCGGACCCGCTTCCACAATCTCGCCCTCCGTCATGACGCAGATATGGTCGGCCATCTTGCGCACAATGCCCAGGTCGTGGGTGATCAGCAGCATGGCCATACCGAGTTTCTGCTGCAGTTCTTTCAGCAGTTTGAGGATCTGCGCTTGAATGGTGACGTCTAACGCAGTGGTCGGCTCGTCGGCGATCAGCAGATCCGGTTCATTTGCCAGGGCCATCGCGATCATGACACGCTGCCGCTGGCCACCGGAAAGTTCATGAGGATAGGCGGTCAGACGCTGTTCCGCGTCGCGAATGCCGACGAGCTCCAGGAGCTCAAGTGTTCGGTTGCGGGCGGCCGTCTTACTCATGCCTTTATGCAAAAACAAAGTTTCGTTGATCTGTTTTTCAACCGAGTGCAGCGGATTGAGCGAAGTCATCGGTTCCTGAAAGATCATGGAAATCTCGTTGCCACGCACCCGCCGAAGGGCCCGTTTGTCTGCGCCGATGAGCTCCTCGCCATTGAACTTGACCGAGCTGCCCGCCGGATGCTGTGCCAGCGGGTAGGGCAGAAGCTGCAGTATCGAGAGCGCGGTCACCGATTTGCCGGATCCGCTCTCGCCGACCAGCGCGAGGGTTTTTCCTTTTTCGATTTCAAAAGAGGTTCCGCGAACCGCGGCGGTCGCACCGCCCGCGCCCCTGAACTCCACACCCAGATTACGAACCGAAAGCAGGGGAGTGGTCATTGCGCCGCCTCCTTGGCAGGTTTCCCGGCGGGTTCTGTGACTTCCGCGGGGATCGGATCGCCGGTGAAGAGCTTACGCGGATCGAACGCGTCGCGCACTGCTTCGCCGATAAAGGTTAGAAGGCTGAGCATGATTGCGATAACGAAGAAACCTGTCAGGCCTAACCAGGGAGCCTGCAGGTTTGCCTTACCCTGGGCCAACAATTCGCCCAGTGACGCCGAGCCAGGCGGCAAACCGATGCCGAGAAAATCGAGACCGGTCAAAGCGGTCACGGAGCCGGCAAGCGTAAAAGGCATGAAGGTAAGGGTTGCCACCACGGCGTTGGGCAGGACGTGGCGGAACATGATCACGGTGTTCGAGGCGCCCAGCGCCCGCGCAGCGCGCACATAGTCGAAGTTTCTGGCGCGTAGGAACTCAGCTCTGACCACGCCGACGAAGCCCATCCAGCTGAACAGCAACAACACGCCAAGCAGCCACCAGAAATTCGGTTCGATGATGCTGGCAAGGATAATCAGGATGTAAAGGGTCGGCAGAGAGGACCAGATCTCGATAAAGCGCTGCATCAGCAGGTCGGTCCAACCCCCGAAGTAACCTTGAACGGCGCCTGCGGCGACACCGATGACCGCGGAAATCACGGTGAGCACGAAGCCGAAGATCACGGATATCCGGAAACCGTAGATCGTGCGGGCAACAACGTCCCGGGCCTGGTCGTCGGTGCCAAGCCAGTGTTCTGCATCCGGGGGCGAGGGGGCTGCGACGCCTAGATTCCAGGAGACGGTCCTGTAATTGTAGGGAATGAGCGGCATCCAGAACCAGCCCTTGGCTTCGATCATCTCACGCACGACCGGGTCGCTGTAGTCAGCCTCGGTTTCGAAGGTGCCGCCGAACGTGGTTTCCGGATAGCTTTTGAAGATTGGCGAGTATATTCCGCCATCATAATAGACAACGAAAGGCTTGTCGTTGGCGAGAAACTCCGCAAAGAGGCTGAGGAGCAACACGGCGGCGAAGATCCAGAAAGAAATATAGCCGCGCCGGTTCGATTTAAAGTTATGCAGTCGCCGCCGCGTGATGGGTGTGATCTTCATGCCGAGAAAGCGGTCTGTCGTCATGTCAGGTCTCCCGCGTCTCGAAGTCGATGCGCGGATCGATGATCATGTACATAATATCGCCGACGAGGCTCATGATCAGGCCGAGCAGCGAGAAGAAGAACAGCGTGCCGAAGATCACCGGATAGTCGCGTGCGAAGGCAGCCTCAAAGCCCAACAGTCCAAGCCCGTCGAGCGAGAAGATGATTTCGATGAACAGCGAGCCGGTGAAGAGGATACCGATGAATGCGGACGGAAAGCCTGCGATCACAATCAGCATGGCATTGCGGAAGACGTGACCGTAAAGGACCTGCCGTTCGTTCAATCCCTTGGCTCTCGCAGTGGTCACGTACTGTAGATTGATCTGATCCAGAAAGGAGTTCTTGGTCAGCATGGTCAAGGAGGCAAAGCCGCCGATGACCATCGAGGTGACCGGCAAGACGAGATGCCAGAAGTAGTCCGCAATCCGATCGGGCCAGGACAGTTCCGCCCAGTTGGTCGAGGTCAGACCGCGGAGCGGGAAGACATCGAAGTAACTGCCGCCGGCAAAGACCACGATCAGAAAGACCGCGAAGAGGAAAGCCGGGATTGCATTGCCGACTATGACGAGACCGCTGGTCCAGACATCAAAGGGCGTACCGTCGCGAACCGCTTTGGCCACGCCCAGGGGAATTGAGATAAGATAGACGAGCAGTGTGGTCCAGAGCCCAAGCGAGATCGAGACCGGCATCTTGTCGATCACCAGGTCGACGACCTTTCTGTCCCGAAAAAAGCTCTCGCCGAAATCGAACATGATGTAACTGCCGAGCATCTGAAAAAAACGCTCGTGCACAGGTTTGTCGAATCCGAACTGTTCTTCCAGCTCTTCAATGAACTTGGGATCGAGCCCCTGTGCGCCGCGGTATCTGCTCGAAGAGGCTTCGCCACCACCTCCACCTGGTACCGATTGAGAGGTATCGGTAAGGGTTTCAGCACCGCTGCCGCCTCTGGTCACGCGCTCTGTAATATCGGTGCCTGTGCCGGTGATCTGACCAATGAGCTGTTCTACCGGGCCGCCCGGTGCAAGCTGAATGATCGCGAAGTTGATCACCATAATGACGAAAAGGGTCGGGACGATCAGCAGCAGCCGGCGGATGATGTAGGCGGTCATCTTATGTCGTCCTTAGCTGCTGGGTTTTGCCATGACGCGCCGGAACACGAAAAACCCGACGAGCAGAAGACCAAGAAACACGAAGACTGTTGTGGTCAGACCGGGTGTATCGCTGTCTGCTGGCCTGCTATCGCGGGCTTCGCGTGATCTTGCTTCTCGCAATGCAGCGGCTTTTGCTTCGTCATACCACCAGTAATTTGTCGAGGTGCCACGTTTAGGGGTGACATCGGGCCGGGAGAATTTATCCCAGTAGAGAATACGGTCATACTGCAGATGCCAAGCGGGGACGACCAAGTGGCTCCATAATAGCACACGATCGAGAGCGCGGGTGCGTTGAATAAGTGACTCTCTGGTTGGTGCAGTGATGACAAGTTCAATCAATTCATCGACCACTGGATCTTTGACGCCCGTGTAATTTCTGCTGCCGGCCTGGTCCGCTGCGACGCTTCCCCAAAAGTCTCGTTGTTCATTGCCGGGCGATTCAGACTGGCCCCAACCTGTCGAGATCATGTCATAGTCTCTATTGCGGAGGCGATCGACGTATTGTGAAGTATCGACGATTCGCACTCTTATATTCATTCCGAGCCGCTCGAGATTTCGTTTGAAGGGCAAGACAATCCGTTCGAATTCCGGGCTAACAAGGAGAATTTCGAACCCGAACTGTTCGTTCGTTTCTGCGTTTACGAGCTTTAAATCGCGAACGACCCAACCGGCCTGACTCAAAAGCCGAAAGGCTTTATCCAAGTTGTCGCGAGGCCAGCCCTGACCGTCGGTCTGCGGTGCAGCGAACGTCTTTGTGAAAACTTCGTCCGGAACGCGCCCGCGATAGCGCTCGAGAATTTCGAGCTCTTCATCCTGAGGCAGGCTACTGGATGCAAGTTCCGAGTTACTGAAATAGCTCTCAGTTCGATTGTACTGGCCAAAAAAAAGTGTGGGATTGCTCCACTCGAAATCGAACGCGTAGCTGATTGCCTGTCGGACCAGCGGGTCCTGGAAAAGCTGTCGGCGCATGTTGAATACGAAGGCCTGCATCCCAGTCGGGCGCTCGTGTTTTATCTGTTCTTTTTGAAGCCAGCCCCTTCTGACGGCGGGTACCTCATAAGCCGACGCCCAGGCTTTCGCCTGGTTTTCGTTTCGATAGTCGATTGTGCCTGACTTCAGAGCTTGCCGGATGACCGTCGTATCCAGAAAAAAGTCTGTGCGCAGGCGATCGAAATTGTTTTGACCCACATTAACGGGAAGATCCTTGCCCCAGTAGTCTTCAACCCGTTCGCGGATGATATAGCGACCTGCTTCAAACCGCGAAACTTTATAGGGTCCGCTGCCTAGCGGTGGTTCCAGTGTTGTTTCGTCAAACTCCCTGTCTTCCCAGTAATGCTTGGGAAGAATTTCCAGCTGCCCCACAATGAGCGGCAGTTCCCGGTTACCCTTTTCACTGAAGACAAACTTGACCTTACGCTCACCAACCCGCTCGGCGCGTTCTACGCTGCCGTAGTAAAAACGGTAAAAGGGGTGGCCTTTTGTCTTAAGCGTTTCAAGCGTGAAAATAACATCTTCCACGGTGACAGGCATGCCGTCGTGCCACCGCGCTTCTTCGCGCAAGGTGAAGGCAACCCAGGACCGGTCCTCCGGCCATTCGATGCTCTCCGCCAAGAGGCCGTACTGGGTAAAGGGTTCGTCCGTGCTGCTGACCGTCAGGCTCTCTATGGAGCCCGTGCCTGCCGGTGTTCCTTTGGCAATGAACCGGTTAAAGCTGTCGAACGTGCCTCGTGCCGCAGTTCTAATCTCGCCGCCTTTCGGCGCATCTGGGTTCACGTAATCAAAGTGTTTGAAGTCCGCTGGATACTTCGGTTCGCCGTGCATGGCAATGGCGTGGGATTTGTAGACCACCTGTGAGGCGGGTTCCGTCGCAACATTGACCGTCGGTACGGCGGGCAGTTGCTCGGTCTGAGCCGGAACGATCGCAGATGTTGCGGGTAGGGAAAAGGCGGCTAACAGCAGAGGTGCAAGGATTCGACGCATGGACACCAGCAAATGACAGTCGGCAACGGCTGTAAAGCAATTTAAGCTACTGAGCGCTTTACGCAAGTCGACTTCACGCTTTTGTTGTCTGGCCGATCTACCTTTTTAGGGCACGCGATCTATTCATTGGCTGTGCCGAACAGCGATTAGTCGTTCCGAATCATTCTCCGGAGAGGTGTCTGAGCGCTTCCGCGTGGCAGGCAAAGTCACCCGCGGCGATGACTCTCCCGTCCGAATCGAGTTCCAGGGTCTTACCGTCCCAATCGGTGATGATGCCGCCTGCGCCTTCGATCACCGCAGCCAGAGCCATGTAGTCATAGGTTCCCAGACCCGCCTCGATCACCACATCGGTGAAGCCGCTGGCCAGGAGGCCATAGCTGAAGCAGTCGCCGCCGTACTGGGTCAATTTCGTGGCCTTTCGCACACGCTCGAAGGCCGCTTCGTTGCCACCTTCGAACATTTCTGGCGAAGTGCTGGCCAGTGCCGCCTGATCGAGTCCGCGACAGGGACGGGTCCTGGCTTCTCTGGTTCCCGTCGCATCGGTGAAGTTTGTCGGGCGGCCCTTTGCGCCGACCCAGCGTTCGCCCAGCATCGGCATATCGATCACACCCAGGATCGGCTGCCCCTTGTACAGAAGTGCGATCAGTGTGCCGAAGAGGGGGTTCCCGGTGATGAAGCGTTTCGTGCCATCGATGGGATCCAGCACCCAGATATAATCCGCGTCCGGATTGGTGGTGGCCTGTTCCTCGCCGATGACGCCGTGGTCGGGCACGCGTTCGGTCAACAGACGGCGCAGTGTCGCCTCGGTCTCCTTGTCGGCGACTGTAACCGGACTCTGGTCGGCTTTATCGTCGACGGTGACGGCTTGCCGGAAGTATCGGCGGATTACGCCGCCGGAGGCTTCGGCCAGCTCTTCCGCCAACCGGACAAACTCCGCTGGGCATGTCTCACTGGATGTGTTCGATGTCATGGTAGAACCCGGCTTTCGGCAGGAGCAGGTCCTGCAAGACGATCAGAAGTTACAAAAAGAAAAGGCGGCGCAAAACGCCGCCCTCTCGTCTGCTTTCGAAGCTCACTCCGGAAGCGGTACGGGACTGTCACTCAAACTGCGCAGATACGCGATAATGTCCGCCCGTTCATCCGCTTTTCGCAGGCCGGCAAAACTCATTTTCGTACCTGGGGCGTATTCCTTGGGCGACTTGAGGAAGGCGTCGAGCGCTTCATAAGTCCAGGGTTCTTCCGCCAGGTCCGTCAGGGCGCTGGAATAGTTGAAGCTGGCCTGGTGCGCGTGCGGGCCCATGACCACATTCCAGAGGTTCGGTCCGACCTTGTTGTTGCCACCATTCTCGACGGTATGGCAAGCTGAGCACTTCCTGAAGCTTTTCTCGCCGGCCGCGGCATCAGCCGAGGCCATAAGAACTGAAATCGGCACTTCCGCAGGTGCTTCCGCAACACTGGTTTCCTGGGTGCCGCCTTCGATCTCGATCATGAAGGCGTGTTCGGCCAGTGGTTCCTTCTGGAACAGCAATTCGGCGACGAAGCCCGAGGTCATCGCAATAACACCCGCCGTCAAGACAGCGGCACCGATTTTGTTCATCTCAAGTGAGGACATGCTTCAACTCGTTTATATCGCAGATTTCAGCGGACAAAGTTGGCGGACAATAGCCGTCGGCTCAAGCGCATTCAATAGCTCCGTTACAAATGTGCCAAATCATCGCATTCTCGAGCGATTGCTCTCATCTTTAAACCAGCTCCCGGAGGGTCGTGATCACGGGGGCTTGCAGGCATTTCACGACTGCACAGACCGGGTTTTCGCCCCGCTCGGCGTTGTCTGCATCACGCCTTTCCAGGCCTGGGACACGAGACTGCTGTAGAAATCTAAAGATCTGTATAATTTATGTTTTGCGAAAAAAAATTACTGTTTTATAATAATTTTATCGATGCACAGCGATAAAAGAGAACAAACATGTCAAATCTGAACCGCATTCGCCGGGCCGGCCGGGTAATGTCGGGACTCTGTTCGGCGATTATCGTCGTGTTACCCTTGGGACTCGCCTTGATATGGGCCAATCTTGAGACGCTGGGGCCGGCGATGGTCGGTCAGGCCGTGCCGGATCTGCGTTTCGGAAACCATGGTGCTGGCACCTTGATACTTGGATTCGCGATTTCCATGATCCCGGTTTTGGTCTTGATCTACGGACTGATCCAGCTTCGGCGGCTCTTCGGCCTCTATGGACAGGGGCGTATCTTCTCAAGCCTGCATGCGTTGTATTTGCGTCGTTTTGCCTTGGCCTCGATCCTGTCGGTTTTTGCGCAGATTGTCTCAAGCAGCCTGATTTCCGTCGTGCTGACCTTCCACAATCCTCCCGGTGCGCGTCATTTGACGGTCTCGGTCACCTCAGACCATCTGGGCACGGTGTTCCTGGGAAGCGTGTTGCTGGTGATTGCCTGGATCATGGTCGAAGGAAGCAAGATCGCCGAAGACAACGCACAGATCGTATGACGAATACTCTGCTTGGGAATCAGGGCTTGTGCCTCGGAGTCAAAGGGGCAGTGCAGGATTTGGCGGACAAAAAAGCTGTTTTGTTCCGGTAAAGCGCGGGTATGCTGCGCCCGCGCGCCGAAATAGCATGCTTTTTTGAGAGACCCTTCTGATATGTCGTTGCCGAGAAATCCCATTGTCGTGATCCCGTCCCGGATGGCCTCGACGCGCCTCCCGGATAAGCCGCTCGCGCAGATCCATGGCGAGGCGATGATTGTGCACTGCTGGCGGCGTGCTGAGGAGGCGGAAATTGGTCCGGTTATCGTTGCCTGCGCCGAGGCCGAGATTGCGGAGGTGGTTGAAGCCGCCGGTGGGAAAGCAGTATTGACAGATCCGGAGCATCCCTCCGGCTCGGATCGTATTTTCGACGCGCTTCAACAGGTTGATCCTGAGGAGAAACATGATGCGGTGATCAATGTTCAGGGTGATTTGCCGACCATCGAACCTGATGCGGTTCGGGCGGTATTCCAGCCCCTGGAAGATCCGGCGGTCGATATTTCCACGCTCGCGGCGCGGATCAGCGATCCCCGGGAGCGCTCCGAATCCAGTGTCGTGAAGGTTGCCGCTCCCTTTGCACCGGGAAAACACATCGCCCGCGCGCTTTATTTCAGCCGCGCGCCGATTCCCTGGGACGGCGGTAACGAAAACCTGCCGCTCTACCATCACATCGGTCTCTACGGCTTCCGCCGCGCCGCGCTGGCGCGTTTCGTCTCGCTGCCCAGCTCGATCCTCGAGGAACGGGAGCATCTGGAGCAACTCAGAGCCTTGGAGGCGGGGATGCGCATAGACGTGGCACGCGTTGACACCGTTCCCTTCGGTGTCGATACTCCCGCCGACCTGATCCGGGCCCGGGAGCTTCTCGCGCCCGGAAAAGACTGATATTCAAAGGAATGCTGGCGGTCCGGCCCGGGTTGGCGCGCATTGGGCGCGGCCCCGATCCTGGCTCCCCATGGAACGAGACATGACTAAGGCAAACATTCTTCGACAGGTGATCGCATTTCAAGGCGTCCACGGTGCCTATTCGGACAAAGCCTGCCGGGCGGTGTTTCCGGAACTGACGACCTTGCCGTGCGGATCCTTTGAAGACACCTTTGCGGCCGTGCGGGAGGGCAAAGCCCAACTCGCTATGATCCCGATTGAGAATTCCAGTGCCGGGCGCGTGGCCGACATTCATCACCTGTTGCCGACATCCGGCCTGCATATCATCGGCGAACACTTTCAGAAGGTCGATCACCAATTGCTCGCCCCGAAGGGCGCGACCCTGGAGAGTATCAAGCGGGTGCATAGCCATGTTCAGGCCCTTGCCCAGGTCAGGAACTTCCTGCGGGATCACGGTATTGAGCCTGTCAATCATGCGGATACCGCGGGTGCTGCCGCCGAAGTTGCCGAGATGAACGATCCTGCCCAGGGCGCTATTGCCTCGGATTTGGCCGCCGAAATCTATGGATTGGATACCATTCGCGGTGATGTCCACGATCTGGCTCACAACACGACGCGCTTCATCATCATGGCCGAAGAGCCGCTGGATCCGGATCCCAATAACGGACCGGTGGTGACCACCTTCGTCTTCCGGGTGCGTTCGGTCCCGGCTGCGCTTTACAAGGGGCTGGGCGGTTTCGCGACCAATGGCGTCAATATCACCAAGCTGGAGAGCTACATCATCGATGGTGGCTTCACGGTGGCGCAGTTCTACGCGGACATTGAGGGGCATCCGGACGAGCGATCCGTCCGGCTGGCGCTTGAAGAACTCAGCTTCTTCTCAAAAGAGGTAAAGATCCTGGGTGTCTATCCTGCCAACGGATTCCGGGACGGAAACGAGTAACGCTCGCGCCGCGCAGTTGCCGGCGGCGTTCAGGTCCCGCTGAGCCAGTCATCTACCAGGCGCCGGGCGATAGAATCCCTTCTGGGCAGCCGAAAGGTCTCGTCTTCCGGGGAATTCTGCATCTCTTCGCGGGTGTACCAGCGGGCGCTTTCCAGTTCCCGTTCATCGACCTCGATTTCGCTGGTGAGCGCGCGGGCCGAAAAACCCAGCATGATGGACGAAGGGAAGGGCCAGGGCTGGGAGGAGTGATAGGTCACCCGGTCCACCTTCA
The DNA here is from genome assembly GCF_007004665.1 of Denitrobaculum tricleocarpae. Taxonomy (GTDB): domain Bacteria; phylum Pseudomonadota; class Alphaproteobacteria; order Kiloniellales; family Kiloniellaceae; genus Denitrobaculum; species Denitrobaculum tricleocarpae. The sequence continues at coordinate 279,813 of NZ_ML660052.1, forward strand.
GCTTAACCTCTTCGTAGACTTCCCTGATCACCGCCTCCTCCAGGCTTTCGCCTGGTTCCACGAAGCCGGCCAGGACCGAGTGCATGCCCGGCGGCCAGAAGGGCTGGCGTCCGAGCAGGCAGCGGTCGCCGTCGTGCACCAGCATGATTACCGCGGGATCACTGCGCGGAAAGTGCGAGGCGCCGCAGTCCTCGTTGCTGCAGCGCCGGACATGGCCGCTGTTTGTGCTTTTGGTCAGATGACCGCAGCGGCCACAGAACTGGTGCGTTTTGTGCCAGTGCACCAGCCCGCGGGCATAGGCCAGGATCGAGCCTTCGTCCCGGGGCAGCAGCGGGCCGATCTCCCTCAGATCGACGAATTCACCCAGCGGGGCGAGGTCAGGATGCGCCGCCGGTTCGTCCACTGCAGAGAGATCCAGCGCGATACGGACTTCGCCGTCGCGCAAGCCCAGGAAGATCATTTCTTCCGCCAACTCTACCAAATGCGCGGCCTTCAGGCTCGGCAACCAGACCGGGCGGGGCGCTTCCCGCATTGCCGTGCGGGTTTCGATCATGTTCTTCGTCCGCCACACCGGCAACAGGCGCGTGGTCGGGTTGGCGAGTTGCGCTATTAGCCATTCAGCATCTGCGCGCAGATGTTCTGCGCGGTCCAGGCCGCTGCCGCTATAAAAATTTATCGAAGGCATGGTGTGAAACTGGCACAAGTCGCCATCAAGCGCAATTGCCCGAAATGGCAGGGTTTGATCTGGCGGGAACAGCGGCACGCTTGTCAATCGCGGAAGCATGCGCCAGTCTTTCCCGATGGATGACTTGAGGTGTCGGTTTCAAGACTTCACAGAAACTGTCAGGCAGCGCAGACCGGCGATCTGCTCGACCGCACTAGGGTGTCTGGGCTTGGCCGCGGTTTTTCTGCTGGTTCCCAACCCAGGTCTCGCGGCGGAGTGCGTTAGGTTTCCAGCCGACGGAGAGCGCCAGTTCGATATCTCCCGAAATGGCTCGCTTGTAGGCTCGCAAAGCTTCAGATTCTCGCGCCGGGATGGGCAACTTCTGGTCCGTAGCGCCATTGATATCGAAGTGACTCGCGGTTCGACACTGCTTTACCGCTATCGCCACGACGCTGAAGAAAGCTGGCTGGCTGGCCGCCTGCAGGCCTTTGTCAGCGATACCGACGACAACGGGACACGTTATCTGGTGCGCGCCGAGCGTATCGAGGGCATCTTTCGGGGGCGGGTCAATGGCCAATCCTTTACAGTGTCGGGCTTCGTTGTGCCCGCAAGTTTCTGGCACCGGGATACGCCGTCATCGCAAGTCCTCTGGGACGGTGTCGATGGCGAGGTCAAGGTTGTAAGAGGCGAAGATCAGGGGCCGGAGCGCATTGAGGTGCTGGGCGAGACAGTGGAAGCCCGCCGTTACGAGCTCGGTGGACAGATCCAGCGTGTTCTCTGGTATGATAGGCGGTGTGCATTGGTCCGGATGAGTTATTTGGCCCAGGACGGGGCCAAATTTGTCGTCCAGTTGCGTTAGCGGCTTGAGAGCGACCACCCGGCGTCAATCACGGACGATATGGAATAGAGGAGAGCTAACTTGATCGAGCCCGAGGTCTTTCAGCGCTACGCGAAGTATAATGCCTGGATGAATGGCAAGCTTTATGACGTTTGCAGCACTCTGGACGATGATCTGCGCAAGCGCGATCAGGGTGCTTTTTTCAAGTCGATTCACAGCACGCTCAACCACATCTTGTTTGGCGACCGGGCCTGGATGGGGCGTTTCACCGGTCGCGACTACGAGATCAAACCCATTGGTGTCGATCTTTACGAGGATTTCGAGGTCTTGCGCGCAGCACGGACCGAGATGGATCAGGATATTCTGGATTGGACGTCCGGACTCGGGAGGCCCTGGCTGGAGAGAAGTCTGACTTGGACCAGCGGTTCGGACGGCAAAACGCGCAGTCAGGTGACATGGCAATTGGTCCTCCATATGTTCAACCATCAGACCCATCATCGGGGTCAGCTGACGACGCTTTTCTCTCAACAGGGGCTCGATATCGGCCCGACTGACATGCCCTGGATGCCGGATACCTAATGTAGGACTGAGGGTCAGAGGCTTTGGTGTTGCCGCTGACACCCCCGTTAACCGGCCTGGAAACGAGTATTTGCAAAAATCCACATCTAAATCTCTTGCCTTGGAGGCCGAGAAGATTGATATAGTCCGACAGGGAGGTTGGCCGCGGACGGACCGCTCGCCAACCCGGTCAGGTCCGGAAGGAAGCAGCCGTAACGAGATTGGCCCGGGTCGCCGGTTCAGCCTCCCGCCTCATCAGGCAGTGCCGCAGTTTTCCGCGCAAGTAACAAGCCTGAGAGAGCATGAACGGGGAGAGCACCCGACTTTGGTGCCGCAGTTTTCGAGCGCTCAAAGATGACGGATCAACCGACAGGCGAGAATTCAACACTGGGAACTTCAGCTTCACCGGCTGATTCTCAGACAGACGGCGAGTCTGGTCCCCCTGCAAACGCTGATCCTTATCGCGTTCTCGCCCGAAAATATCGCCCTACGAATTTCGATGATCTGATTGGCCAGGAAGCGCTCGTTCGCACGCTGACCAACGCGCTCGAAACCGGCCGCATGGCACATGCTTTCATTTTGACCGGTGTGCGCGGAGTCGGGAAAACCACCACGGCCCGCATTATCGCCCGGGCCCTGAACTGTGTCGGTACGGATGGCAATGGCGGTCCGACCCCGCAACCCTGCGGGAAGTGCGAGTTCTGTGTCTCGATCGCCCAGGACCGGCATGTCGATGTGATCGAGATGGACGCCGCCAGCCGCACCGGTGTGGCGGATATCCGCGAGTTGATCGAAGGTGTGCGCTACCGCCCGGTCTCAGCGCGCATGAAAGTCTACATCATCGATGAAGTGCACATGCTCTCCAACAATGCCTTCAATGCTTTGTTGAAGACGCTGGAGGAGCCGCCTGAGCACGTCATCTTCATTTTCGCGACCACTGAGATCCGCAAAGTGCCAGTGACGGTGCTTTCGCGCTGTCAGCGGTTTGATCTGCGGCGGGTCGAACACGATATCCTCGCGGCTCACTTTTCGCGGATCGCCAAGGCCGAAAGCGTTGAAATCGACGATGAAGCGCTGGGGATGCTGGCCCGTGCCGCCGATGGCTCGGTTCGTGATGGCCTTTCGCTGCTGGATCAGGCCATCGCCCTGGGTGGGCGTAAGATCGATGCCGGCCAGGTCCGCGATATGTTGGGACTTGCCGATCGGACGCGGGTGCTGGATCTCTTCGATTCCCTCATGCGCGGCGCGACTCCTGAGGCGCTTGGAATCCTGCAGGATTTGTACGCGTCGGGGGCCGATCCGGCGGTGGTCCTGCAGGACCTGATGGATTTCACCCACTTCCTGACCCGCGCGCGCCTGACGCCGGAAAGCCTCAATGCACCCGGCGTGCCGGAAGCGGAGCGCCGGCGTGGCAAGGAGCTGGCCGAGAAGCTCTCCATGCCGGTGCTGACCCGGACCTGGCAGATCCTGCTCAAGGGCCTGGGGGAAGTGCAAAACGCGCCCAATCCTCTGCAGGCAACCGAGATGATCCTGATCCGTCTCGCGTATGCCAGCGAGCTGCCGACACCCGGTGATCTGATAAAGCAGTTGCAGTCGACGCCCCAGAATGCCGCAGCTGCCCCCGGCGGCGCGGGAGCCTCCCCGTCTGGAGCTCAGGCGGGGGCCGGCATGCGCAGCGACGCAGTTTCATCCCCGGAACAGCGTCCCCAGGATGCTGCCCAACCGGCGACAGTTGTGACCAGTCATGGAGGAACCGGCACGGCCATGCTGCGGGCCGTAGAGCCGGAAGCGCAGGAGAGCCCCGAACTGGCGGCGGAGACTTCTCCTGAAGAGCCTCAGCCGAAGGCCGCGCCGTCTCCCACAGCACCGGTCTTGCCGAGGCCCAAGTCCTTTGCGGACGTGATTGAGCTGGCCCGAAGCCGGCGTGAGGCCATTGTCGCCGCTCACTTGGTCAATGACGTGCACCTGGTCAGCTTCGCCGAGGGCGCGATCGAGTTCAGACCCAATGACGATGCGCCGCGCGATCTGGCGAACCGTCTGGGTAATCTGTTGCAGGATTGGACCGGCCGGCGCTGGATGGTCAGCGTCTCCAGTGAAGCGGGGGCGCCGTCGATCCGTAATCAACAGGATACACTGGAAGCAAACCTGACCGCCGTCGCGATGGAAGATCCGCTGGTCAAGGCGGTCATGGGCACCTTCCCTGGCGCCAAGGTGGTTGCCCGCCGCAACGGAACCATGGTTCCGCCTGAGGAGAACTTCGCGCCGCGGCGTGACGATGAAACCTCAGATCTTGACGATCTCCCGATCGACGACGATCTCTCGATCGATGAATAGGAAGTGATATGAAAAACCTCGCTCAGATGATGAAACAAGCGCAGCAGATGCAATCCAAAATGACGGAAATGCAGGAAAAGCTGGTCGAGTTGGAAGTCACGGGTGTGGCGGGCGGTGGCATGGTGCGCGTGACCCTGAACGGGAAGAGCGAGATGCGCTCCGTCAAAATCGATCCCGCGCTCATCGATCCCAATGATCCGGAGGTTCTGGAGGACCTGATTGTTGCGGCAAGCAACGACGCTAAACAAAAGGTCGAAGCCGAAGTCGCTGAAAAGATGAAGGACATGACCGGTGGATTGAACCTGCCAGAGGGCTTTAAACTGCCGTTCTGATCCCTGACTCCGGGAAGTCTTCAGCAGCCACCTCACTTGCGGCGTCCTTCATGGCACAAAACGATATCGAGCGTCTGATCCAGCTTCTGGCCCGCCTGCCGGGAATGGGGCCGCGTTCCGCACGGCGCGCCGCGCTGCATCTGATCAAGAAGCGCGAAGCTCTGATGCTGCCGTTGGGGACAGCGATTCAGCGGGCAGCTGACAACATTCAAACCTGTTCCGCCTGCGGTAATCTGGACACCAGCGATCCCTGCGCGATTTGTAATGATCCCAAGCGGGATGCAACGGTCATTTGTGTCGTTGAAGAAGTCGGCGATCTGTGGGCACTGGAGCGCAGTGGCGCTTTTAAGGGACGCTACCACGTGATCGGAGGAACGCTCTCCGCATTGGATGGACGTGGACCGGAGCAGTTGAATATCGGGTCTCTGCGCGGACGCGTGGTCGAGGGTAGCGTGACCGAGATTATCCTGGCACTCGGAGCTACGGTGGACGGCCAGACGACCGGGCATTACGTTGCCGAAACCCTGGCCGGCAGCAACGTGAAGATCTCCCGTCTGGCTCATGGCGTGCCGGTGGGCGGGGAGCTCGATTACCTCGACGACGGCACCCTGACCGCGGCACTACAGGCGCGACGTCCGGCGGGTTAATCTTCGCTTGACGCCGATTTCGCCGCGACGATCATTTTCTCATAACTGTGCCGTGCTTCTGCCACAATCCTTGCGCAGGTTCCCTCGCGAATTACAACTTTGGAGATTTTCATGACAGGCATTATGACTTCAGCACGCCGGGCCGGTATTACTGGGGCCGTGGCGGGAGTCTTGGTAACGACCCTGGCCGCGGCATCTCTCGCAGCGGAGGTGAGAGTCGGCGAGGACGCGCGCAGCACTGTATCTCTGACAGTTTACAATCAGGACCTGGCGCTGATCAGTGAAACCCGGCGCATTGACTTGCCGAGCGGGCAGAGCAAGCTGGCCGTTGTAGGCCTGCCAGCCAGTCTGCTTCCTCAAACGGCGCGGATCGGTGGCGAGGGGTTCCGGGTTCTGGAGCAAAGCTTCGATGCAAATCTCGTCTCCCAACAGAGACTTCTGGAAGCCTCGGTCGGTCAGGATGTCCGGGTCATCCGGACCCATCCAACCACCGGTGAAGAAACCCTGGTCACCGCGCGCCTGATCTCTGTTTCCCAGGGCATCGTACTTCAAATCGGCGACCGGATTGAAACCTCCGTGCCTGGACGCATTGTCTTTGACCGAATCCCAGAAGGTCTCCGGGAAAAGCCGACACTGGTGACGTCAATCGAGAGCCAGGCGGGCGGAGAGAGTGAACTGGCTTTGCGCTACCTGACCGGCGGGTTGTCCTGGAGTGCCGATTACGTCGCGGAATTGAACGAGGCGGAAGACCGGCTCGATCTCTCGGCCATGGTGACCCTCAGGAACAACACGACGTCGCGGTTCGAAGACGCCGCTCTGCGGCTGGTGGCCGGGCAGGTAAACCTGCGGACCCACGCCCCGGCGGATTCATCGCCTGCAATGATGATGAGATCTGAGGCTAAATTTGCCGGCGCTGCCGAAGCCGATATGTCTGCGCCGCAATCGGTCAGTGACCGTTACGTTTACGACCTTGCGAGACCGGTTGCGATCGGCGCCCGGGAAACCAAGCAAATCAGCCTCTTGTCCGCTGACGGGGTCGCCGTTGCCAAGAGTTATCGCTTCGACGGTCTAGCCAGTGCCCATGGGGGCGCCAATGAGATCGGACCCGTCAATGCGTCGATTACTCTGGAGATCGAAAACGGCGAGGAGACCGGTCTTGGCCTGCCCCTGCCGGCAGGTGTCGTCAGGGTCTATCAGGCGGACCGGGCTGGAAGCCTGTTTCTCGGGGAGGACAGTCTGAGCCACACGCCTAAAGGCGAGAAAGCAGAACTCCGCCTTGGCGACGCCTTCGATATCACGGCGCGCGCCAAACACACCGCCGTGGACCGCATCTCCCGGGATACCTACGAATCCGAACAGGAAATCGTCGTGGAGAACGCCAAGGGCGAGGCGGTCAGTGTTGAGGTCGCCGGGTTCTTTCCACAAGGCTGGAAGATGCTGACGGAGACCAGCCCCCACGAGAAAGAGACCGCGAACCAAGTGGTCTGGAAGCTGGAGGTTCCGGCCGGAGGCTCCACCGCCTTGACCTACCGGGTGCGTGTCAGCCGCCAGTAATACTATGCGTGGCGTGTATCGGTGACGGCGAGCAGGCCTGCAATCGCAAGGTAAAAGCCGCCTGCCACGCGGTTGAAGAACTGCTGGCGGGCGACAGACGTTTGGACTCGCGCAAGGCCGCAGCCGGTTGCCGTATAACCAGCGTAAACCGCAACAACAATTACGATCGCTGTGGGCACGACCACGAGCAATTGCGGCGCCATTGGACTGCCCGGATCGATGAATTGCGGGAAGGCCGCCATATAGCTGAGGATTGCCTTGGGATTGCTCATGGAGATGGTAAAACCACGGCGCACCAAAAGACCGGCAGGTTCCACTTCCCGCGATCCAATGGCCGATAGCTTTGCAGGCTTCCGCCAAAGTGAGATGCCTAACCAGGTCAGGTAGGCAATGCCCAGCCATTTGAGCGCGAGGTACAGTTCCGCGTAGGCCAGCAGCAGCGTGCCGAGCCCCAAGACCGCAATTGTCATGTGGGTCAGGCCCGCGATGGCGATGCCCAGCACGGTCCAAAGCGCCCGGCGCGTGCCGTTTGAGACTCCGGATGTCATGCAGTTGATGGCGTTGGGGCCGAGCGGCAAGCTCAGAACGGTCCAAATCGCCGCAAACGTCAGCCATTCCGTCAGTGTCATTCCTTCGCCCCTCTTTCATTCCCTGCTCTCACTCTGCTTGCCCGGCGTGTGCTTGTCCATCAACAACACTTCGGTTATGATCGTAGTATGATTGAAGGTCCCTACATTGCGGAGGCGGCGGCGCTGATTGGTGACCCCGCGCGTGCCAATATGCTCTCGGCGCTCATGGATGGCCGCGCGTTGACGGCGACCGAGCTCGCTCATGTCGCCGGCGTGACGCCGCAAACGGCGAGCGGTCATCTGGCGAAACTCAAGGAAGCCAACATGCTGGCTGTCGAGCGGCAGGGCCGTCATCGCTACTTTCGCCTGGCCGGTCCCGAGATCGCGCAGGCAATTGAAGCGATCTCCGTCGTTGCGCAGCAGGGCGCGCCCCGCCATCGCCCGACGGGCCCGCGTGATGAAGCCATGCGTTTTGCCCGCACCTGCTACGACCACCTTGCCGGGCAGGTCGCGGTAGCTGTTGTTGAGCGCTTCGTCGAGCTCGGTTACCTGGCCGAGGGCGATAACGACTTCGAGGTCAGCGACAGGGGGATTGCCGCTCTGGAGGATTTTGGGGTCGAGATCGAAAGCCTGCGCGGGAAGCGGCGCGCCTTCGCCCGGCGGTGTCTAGATTGGAGCGAACGGCGGGCCCATATCGGCGGCGCGCTCGGCGCGGCTTTCCTCGCGCGTTGCGAGGCGAAGGGCTGGCTTAAGACCAAGACGGGCAGCCGCAGCGTGACGATCACGGATGCAGGCCGCAAGGGGCTCTCAAAATTGTTCGGGGTGGTGTTACCGGCCTGAAGTCGGATTAATCGACGACCAATCTCGGTTGGGCCGGTGGCGGAAGTTCCGCTGCGTCGTCTTCGGCGTCCTCAAGCTGCAGTTCCTCGATCCGTTCGCCGCGCTTGGTGATCTTGTCCGCGGAGGTTCGGATGTCGCGAATATCCCGGTCCGCTTGCTGGAAATGCCGCTGCAGCTTGTCCACACGGTCATCCAGGCGTCCGACGTCCAGCATCATCTTCTGAACTTCTGACTGGATGACCCCGGCCTGCTCTCGCATGCGGACGTCTTTCAGAACGGCGCGTACGGTGTTCAGGGTCGCCATAAGTGTGGTCGGAGAGACGATCCAGACGCGCGCCCTGTAGGAATCCTCGACGACATTTCGGAAGTTGGCGTGCAGCTCGGCGTAGACCGCTTCGCTCGGAAGGAACATCAGCGCAGATTCCGCAGTTTCACCAGCGACGATGTAACGCTCGGCGATGTCTTTTACATGCTTGCGCACGTCCGCAACGAAGGTCCGGCGTGCCTGAAGCGATGCCGCGTCGTCTTTCGCCTCTTGTAGAGCCTGATAGCTTTCCAACGGAAACTTTGAGTCAATCGCGATCGATCCCGGCGGATTTGGCAGGTGCAGCAGGCAGTCGACGCGCCGGTTTTCGCCAATTGTCGCCTGAAAGCTGTAGGCTGAGGGCGGCAGGATCGAGGTGACGATATCCGAGAGCTGGACTTCGCCGAAAGCGCCGCGCGCCTGTTTATTAGCCAGGATATCCTGCAGTCCGACCACCTGAGACGAGAGTTCTGTGATGTTCTTCTGGGCCTGATCGATCACCGCGAGGCGCTCGCCCAAAGCGCCCAGGGCGGTCTGATTCCGCGTGGCATGATCCTGCAAGCGATCCCCAACCCGTTTTGTCAAGTCGCCAAGGCGTTCTTCCAGGAGTTTGCCGATGGCCCTTTCCTGAGCCTGGAAGCGGTCGGCGGTCTGGGCCTGAGTCGCTGCCAGAGTCTCGGTCAGTTGGCTGATCCGCCCGGTAAACTCGACGCCGTCGCGACCGTCTTTCTCCGCCGCTTTACGCATCGAGATCATCGCGAAAACGCAGAAACAAAGAGCAGCGACCGCCAGGGCGGCGATGACGAGAGCGACGAGAGTAAGATCCATATCCATTCCAAACGGAGTTATATCTACCAGTCTCTATGTTTCTGTTTCGTTCTGCAAGCCATTCACAGAAGGATCACACCGCAATTGATCGAATCCGGCAGCGCTCAGGTTAACACTTCCACCGCCTCCGTGGCAGGCCTGCTGTTGAAGACTTTTTATGCATTTACCTGGATAATTGGCCCTGCTGGTGGTGAGTTTCAGTGGTGAAGTGCCTTGACGCCTTTACCTCGCCGCAATACCTAAGGGTTAGTCTCAACTCGAACGACTTGATGTGAAGATCGATTATGGCTCTTTTGCCCATCATTACCGCCCCCGACCCACGGCTGAAACAGGTCTGCGCGCCCGTTGAGCAGGTGGACGATGAGGTTCGCAAACTGCTCGATGACATGCTCGAAACCATGTACAAGGCACCGGGCATTGGTCTGGCGGCTCCGCAGGTCGGAGACTTAAGGCGCGTGATCGTGGTCGACGTGTCGCATGATGACGAGGAGAAGGCACCCCTTAAGATGGTCAATCCTGAACTGACCTGGGTGTCTGACCATGACGCGAGTTATGACGAGGGCTGTCTTTCTTTACCGGAGCACTACGCCGAAGTGGTGCGTCCCGCCGAAATCAAGGTGGCATATCTGGATGAGCAGGGCCGGAATCAGGAACTCGCTGCCGAAGGCCTCCTGGCGACCTGCATTCAACACGAAATGGATCATCTCGAGGGTATTCTCTTCGTCGATCACATCTCGGCCCTGAAGCGGAACATGATCCTGCGTAAACTGCTGAAGGCCCGCAAAGCGTCCGCGCCCTCGGAGCTTGAGAAAGCCGGCTGATCATTGTGGTCTATCGGCCGGACGGCATAGCCACTATGCGGCAGCCGGGATTGCCTAGCATCGCGACTCCCTGATAAAGAAGGATCTGTCACCGCGCCTGTAAATCTGCGGCGTGGCAGGCGTTGTCTCCGTGATTCAGGGAAGAGTAATGACGCGGCTGAAACTAGCCTTCATGGGAACGCCCGACTTTGCGGTCTCGAGCCTGCGCGCTCTAGCGGATGCCGGACACGAGATTGCAGCCGTTTACTCCCAGCCACCGCGTCCTGCGGGAAGGGGCCATAAGGAGCGTCTGTCGCCGGTCCATGCCTATGCGGCCGCGCAAGGATGGCAAGTTCGAACCCCGAAAAGCCTTAAGAGCGAACAGGAGCAGGCCGACTTCGCGGCCCTGAACCTGGACGTGGCTGTCGTCGCGGCTTACGGACTCATTTTGCCCAGAGCCATTCTTGAAGCGCCGCGGCTTGGATGCCTGAATGTTCATGCGTCCCTTTTGCCTCGCTGGCGCGGCGCCGCGCCGATCCAGCGGGCGATTCTCGCCGGTGATAGGGAAAGCGGTGTGACCATCATGCAGATGGATGAAGGATTGGATACAGGTGGAATGCTTTGCAGCGAGCGCCTGCCGCTCACCGATCAAACCACGGCGTCCGACCTGCATGACCGTCTTGCCGAGCTGGGTGGCAAACTGATCGTCGGCGCCCTGCGCGGGGTCGCGGCAGGAGAACTTGAAGCGACACCGCAGCCCGACCAGGGCGTGACCTATGCCGCCAAACTGGAGAAGTCCGAAAGTCAGATCGACTGGCATCGTCCGGCCGTTGAACTGGCGCGGCAGGTGCGTGCCTTCACCCCGTGGCCCGGCGCGGTTTTCCCGCTTGGCAAAGATCGTATCAAGCTGCTCGAAGTTGAAGCGGTCGAGACGTCAGGGCCGGCAGGTTTGGTTTTGGATGACGCGCTGACTGTTGCCTGCGGTGAGGGTGCTTTACGTCTGCTCAGGCTTCAACGCCCGGGTAAGGGGGCCATGGCAGCGAAGGATTTTCTGAATGGATTTGCGCTCCCCGCCGGGACCGACTTGCTTCAAGGCAAGAGTCCATGACCCGCTATAAACTTGTCGTCGAATATCACGGCGGCGACTTCGTTGGTTGGCAGCGTCAGGACAATGGTCCCAGCGTGCAGGCCTCTATTGAGCAGGCGGTTGCAGACTTTTGCGGAGAGACGGTCGTGGCCTCGGCATCGGGGCGCACGGATGCCGGGGTTCACGCGCTGGGGCAGGTGGTGACACTGGATATTTCCAAAGACACCGATGCGAACACGGTCTGCAAAGCCCTCAACGCGCATCTGCGGGACGTGAGGGTTGCGGTTCTTCAGGCGGATGCGGTCGCGGAAGACTTTCACGCCCGGTTTTCGGCAACTGGCCGCCGTTACCGCTATCGGATCGTGAACCGGCGTGCACCGTTGGCTCTGGATGAAGGGCTGGCCTGGTTCGTGCCGGTGCCCCTGGATGCTGATGCGATGCATGTGGCGGCCCAGTGTCTGGTCGGTCACCATGATTTCAGTTCGTTCCGGGCCAGTCAGTGTCAGGCTAACTCGCCAATGAAAACTCTGGATGAGATTTCGGTCGCGCGCCATGGCGAGGATATCCACATCACAGTCGCCGCGAAGTCCTTTCTGCATCATCAGGTGCGCAACATCGTGGGGACCCTGAAGCTGGTCGGCGAGGGCAAGTGGAATAGCGACGATTTTAGAGCGGCGTTGGAGGCCTGCGACCGTTCTGCCGCCGGACCGACAGCGCCGGCCCATGGGCTCTATTTTGTCGGGGTGACATTCGAATGAAGTCTGGATTTGGGGCTGAGGCCGAATGAGCGGCTCGCGCCCGGGAGCGCCTCAGTTTGACCGCTTTACGGCGCTCATGATCCCGGTGGTCCTGATCTCGGCAAGTTTCTGCAGCGTCCTCTCAACGGATCTATATCTGCCCTCTCTGCCGTCTCTACCTGACTACTTTTCGACCAACGCCCAGAGCGTGCAGCTGACCATGAGCCTGAACCTGGCAGGTTTCGCGCTCGCGCAGTTGATCCACGGACCCTTGTCTGACCGTTTTGGCCGCCGTCCCATTCTGCTGATCGGCATGATCGGTTTTCTTCTGACGACTCTGGCCTGCGCCGGTGCGCAATCGATCGGACAGCTGGTGACCGCGCGCGCGATGCAAGGAGCTGCCGCGAGCGCCGAGGCGGTTCTGATCCTGGCAGTCATTCGCGATCTCTACGATGACACCAAGGCCGCAAAGATGCTCGGGGTCTACGGGATGTCCATATCCGTTGCGCCTGCGATCGGCCCATTGATCGGTGGCTATATTTTCGTCTGGTTCGGATGGCGGGCAAACTTTCTGCTGCTGTCCATTCTTATTGCTCTGATCACCTTCCTGATCTGGCGGTACCTTTCCGAGACGACGACTCCCGATCGCAATGCCTTGAGGCCAAGTCGGCTGTTCTACGGATACCTGGGCCTTTTGCGAAAACCGGACTACATGATTTACGTCGTCGTTTTGGCACTCTCGCTCGGCGGCCTCTTCGCCTTCATCGCCGCTGCGCCCTTTGTCCTGATCGACCGTCTTGGCGTGAAACCTCAGAACTATGGGTATTATCAGGCTATTGTCGTTGGGGCTTACTTCGTCGGGAACCTGATCGCCAACCGCATTGTCGAGAAGATCCCGAGCGAATGGCTTCTTCGGGCGAGTCTTGTTCTCATGGCATTGGGCGGCGGCCTTCTGCCGCTGCTGCTCCAGGCGAACCTGGAAACTCCGCTGGCCTTAGCAGGTGCCATGTCTTTTTTCGGGCTGGGACTTGCATTTATTTTCGTCACGGCACCGGTCCGGGCCCTCGCAGCCGCGGGAACCGGGGTGGGTCTTGCCTCTGCACTGCTCAGTGCGATCCAAATGGGAGGCGCGGCCTTGGGGGCTGCGGCGATCAATGCCTTTTACGACGGCAGCGCTTATCCCATGGCAATTACGGTTGCTGCTTGTGGTGTTGCCAGCTTGGTGATCTACGAGGTTTGGCGCTTGAGGAATTAAAATCCTGACTTCAAGTGCCCGCTGACTCAAGTTCCCGCTGACTCAAGTGCGCCGGCGCGTACTGCCGAGAATGCTGACGTTACCTCAGCCGCCGGTACCGGACATGCCACCCGTCACGGCCATGATAATGGACTGGGCCAGGGTCCATACCAGCGCGATCATCATCTCGATGACGACTGCACCAAAACCTGCGGGAAGCGAGATTTCCAGGCTCCGGCTGTAGATAAAGATTTCGTAGGCGAGAGCATAAAGCGCCAGCCCCAGGAAGACGAGCAGTAGAAGCCCGGACGGCTGGTTTGCTGCCTCACCTGGCGTGGCGAGCCCCACGGATGAGGGATCTCCTGCGTTCGCGATGATGGTGGAAAAAATAAGACCGACTGGCAAAAGAAGACAGGCGTAAAATACGCGCGTCCAATTCAGCGCGACGATACAGCCGATAAAATTCTTCTCCCATCCTATGACGTTGCATACGCCCATGAAAATCAGTGGGAAGACGAAAAGGTAGGCGATGTTGCTCATGAGCATGCTGAGAATGCTCAATAGATTGACGGGCAGTTGCGGTGCAAAGATGAAGGATACGATCGTCATGACCGGGACCCAGAAGACCGCCGCGTAGAAGGATTTCCAAAAGCCGTCGACGCTCTTGTCGAAGTAGCTCACGGCGTTCGAATCAAACCGCATAAGCCGCCAGGCGCCGTACAGCGCGGTTCCAACCTCTGTTGAAGAGGGCTTCATGCCTTGAAATAACCTTCCAGTATTCCGCCGTAGATCGCTTCCAGTTGTGTAAGGTCTGAAAGCGGAACCTGCTCGTCGACTTTATGGGCCGTGTCGTTCAAGAGCCCCAACTCGGCAACCGGGCAAAAATCCTTGATAAAGCGCGCGTCCGACGTGCCACCCGTGGTACCGAGTTCTGGTGTCTGTTGCGTGACGTTCGCGACAGAGCTGACAACAAGGTCGCTGAAGGGGCCTGGCTTGGAGAGGAAGGATTCACCCGAAACCTTGAAGTCGAGGTCGTAACGGCCGCCAACCCTGTCCAAGCGCTCACGCACCCAATCCAGCACGCCCTTGCTGCTGTAAAGATCGTTAAAGCGGACATTGAACATTGCCCTGGCATCGGCCGGAATGACGTTTGTCACCGGATTGCCGACATCGACGGATGTGATTTGCAGGCTGGTCGGCGGAAAGTGCTCGCTGCCGCCATCAAGCGGCTCCGTCGATATCGCATGCAGCATACACACGAGGCTGTGGACCGGGTTGTCGGCAAGCTGAGGATAGGCGGTGTGACCCTGTGTGCCACGCACCGTCAAGGTGCCGTTCATGCTGCCGCGCCGGCCGATCTTAATCATATCACCGAGACGAGCGTTGCTGGTGGGTTCGCCGACAAGGCAGCAATCGAGTGTTTCGCCCCGCGCGCTCATCCACCGCAGCACCTTGCGGGTGCCGTTGATGCTGACGTCTTCTTCGTCGCCTGTGATCAACAGGCTGATCGAGCCATCCAAGTCGCGGCCTCGTTTATTCAGGAAAGCGGCCAGCGCCGTGACAAAGCAGGCGATGGAGCCTTTCATGTCGACGGCACCACGTCCATACAGCACGCCGTCGATAATCTCGCCACCGAAAGGATCGACCTTCCAGGCGGCGGCGTCGCCGACCGGGACCACATCGGTGTGACCCGCGTAACAGAAGTTGGGACCGCTGCTGCCAAGACGGGCGTAGAGGTTCTCAACGTCTGGTGTGCCCTCGTCCGAGAATGTCATACGGTGACAGGTAAAGCCCAGATCCGTGAGAATTTTTTCAAGAAGAGTCAGTGCACCGCCTTCGACCGGCGTGATCGAAGGACAGCGGATCAATTGCTGGCTAAGTTCAATGACGTTGGGAGTAGCTGTCATGTCTCGCGATCTATTCTGCCTCCGATCAATCGCGCAATAGATCGTTGATGGAGGTCTTCGACCTGGTCCGCTCGTCAACCTGTTTGATGATGACCGCGCAGTAGAGGCTGGGGCCGGGCGTGCCATCGGGAAGCGGTTTGCCGGGAAGAGCGCCAGGAACGACGACCGAATAGGCCGGCACCCGGCCCATATGGATCTCGCCGGTTGTCCGATTGATAATCTTGGTCGATGCGCCGATAAAGACACCCATCGAAAGAACCGAGCCTTCTTCAACGACGACGCCTTCAACCACCTCGGAACGGGCGCCGATAAAGCAGTTGTCTTCAATAATTACAGGTCCGGCCTGAAGGGGCTCCAGGACACCACCGATTCCGGCGCCCCCCGAGAGGTGGACATTCTTGCCGATTTGGGCGCAGGAACCGACTGTGGCCCAGGTATCAACCATGGTGCCGCTATCGACGTGCGCGCCCAGATTCACGAAGCTGGGCATCAAGACGACGCCGGGCGCGATGTAGGCGGAGTGGCGGACGGTGCAGTTCGGCACCGCGCGGAAGCCTGCTTCCCGAAAGCGGTTTTCCCCCCAGCCCTCGAACTTGGATGGGACCTTGTCCCACCAGTTGGTTGCTTGTCCTGGACCGCCGGGAATCGGGCTCATGTCGTTGAGGCGGAAAGACAGCAAGACCGCTTTCTTGAGCCACTGATTGACCTGCCATCCCTCGGCGGTTTTTTCGGCGACGCGATAGGTGCCTGCATCCAGGCCGTTCAGGGCTTCACTTACGGCGTCACGGACTTCGCCGGTTGTCGTGGTCGAGATCTGGTCACGGTTGTCCCAGGCGGCATCGATGGCGGTTTGCAGGTCAGAGGCGTTCATAACAATTCCATAGCGTGAAGGTCCTAAACGACGCCGGGTCCCGGCACCTCGGTTAAGCGCCAGAATCGAGCCGTGGGAAGATGCGCGAGGGGCCCGGTTCTGTCAATGACTCTGGCGGCCGCTCCGGAGCCGAATTTCAGCGGAGAACAGGGGAAGACACTTACAGTGCTGATGCCGTCAAGCGGCTCACAATCGAGAAATTGACAGATCACTCCGCGGCCGGGTCCAGAGCGATCGAAGTCAGCCAGTCGACAAGGTCGTTTGTTCGATAGTGCACGTAGGTATTCTCCGAGCCACGCGCGCTGCCGTTACCATAGGTTTCCAGCCACACTGTTGTCATGCCCATGGCCGCAGCGGGCTCAAGATTCCGGGCTGTATCCTCGAAAAAAATCGCTTTGGACGGGTCAACCTGCAGGCTTGAAGTGAAGTCCTCATATGTCTCACGGGCCGGCTTTGGAAGGAAGTTGGCGCGTACAATATCGTAGATGTCGCTGAAATGCGTGGCAATGCCGAGCTGGTTCATGACGTTCAATGCGTGCGGCACCGAAGCATTGGTGAAGATGACCTTGCGTCCCGGTAAGCTGCCCAGGACACGATCGAGCTCGCGATTGGGAGTGATTCCGGAGACGTCGATTTCGTGCACGAACTCGAGGTAGCTCTGCGGATCTATGTCATGGAGCGTCATCAAGCCGCGCAAGGTCGTACCATGCTCGCGAAAATACTGCTTCTGAAGTGTGCGCGCGCTCACAGGGTCCAGTCCCAGAAGCTGTTCCACAAACAAACCCATCCGCCGGTCGACTTGATCGAAAAGACTGGAGGATTCCGGGTAAAGCGTGTTGTCCAGGTCGAAGATCCAGGTGTCGATGTGTGAGAGGGATACCGCATCTTTTTCGATATCGCTGTCCCGGAGGCTTGGGATGTCGGACTGGCTGATCATAACGCTCTCGTTAAACTCGGGACTGGCCATTAGAGATGGGGTCGCACGTCGGCTATAAGTAGCGCCCGCGTTCCAAAATCTCCAAGGTGTATTCGCGATAAGTCATGCCAAGCTCCCTGGCGCGCTTAATTCGCATCCGGACAACCTCGATCGGTGGCGACTTCCAGACTTCCTCCTTGGCCTTCTTCCAGCAGACTCTCGCCCATGCGTTCGATTGATCCAGCGGCGGGCCGTTGTTGTGACCTATGGGAGGAGGCGTGGGTTGTGGTCCGCGGAGGGCCTGGAGCTCTGCTTCGCGATAGCCGGAGGCGCTGCGCCGGCCGTAGGGCCAGAGTCTTCTCCGGGCTCTTGTCACGAGGAGTAACCCTTGATGCTGGCAGGTTTTGTCAATTTCAATTAGATTCCACTATCGCGCAAAAAATCTACTATAATGATGCTTTGGGATAAATGACTGAAATACTCGATGTTGCGGAGCTTGGAGACCGGATACGAAGTCTGCGTTTATCACGTGGGTTTTCTCTTCAAGACCTCTCGGGGCAGGCGTCTGTGAGCGTGAGTATGCTCTCGGCCGTGGAGCGGGGCGACAAAGTGGCTTCAATCCAGATCCTGCATCAAATTGCGCAAGCATTGAAGACATCAATCGACCGCCTGATCGAAGACGAGGCTCCACCTCGCGTGATCCTGTTGCGCCGTGTCGAGCAGGCAGTCGTAAATGATGGGTCAGGCTGGGTGCGCAGGCTGCTCTCGCCCGCCCTTCCCGGGCTCGAGTTCGAGATGACCCGTACACGCCTCGAACCCGGTGTCGAAGCAGGTGAATCTGGCCTGTGGGGTAGGGGTTTCCGGGCTTATCTCGCTGTTGAAGATGGGGCGCTTACCGTGATTCTGGACGGGCGAATTTTTCACCTAGAAACAGGCGACAGTGCTTCCTTTGCGGGTGACAGCAGGTCCGTTTTTCGCAACGATAGCAATGCGACTTGTATTTACTACTTTTGTCTGAGTTCTGTGCTTTAGTCTGTTTCGGCGTGGTCCGATAGAAAACGAAAAGTCGCATAACAGCTATTCGATATCCGCTGTGAGTCTCACAACTCATTGTTTTTAAATAATTTAAATATCCAGCATTGAATGAATTCAGGCGTGTTTTGTTTGTGCCGAAACACTGGATTTAAGTGGCTGTTAACGTGATTACGGCAGTGTTTCGAACCTGAGCTGAAGGTATCGGCTCCGGCATAAAATGTTGCACAGTTGGTTTCTCAGGATGAGCGTTCGATTATGGCGAAAACACAGCCTTTAGCGGTTTCACAGCAGCCGGCACCAGATGAGCAGGACAAACGCTCGCCCGGCAGCTTTGCCGATCTCGCTCTTTTCGCTCCTGGCGGCCCCTTCGAGAGCTATCCCGGTGCCGCCATGGTGGTCGGCCGGAATGGTTTGGTTCTGGGCGCGAATGCCGATGCTGCGGCACTTGCGGGGCTGCTGCGCAGCGATCCTCCTCAAGAACTTCTCGCGGCGATCGAGGCCGCGCTTTACGGAAAATCCGCGCAGGTGAACCCACTTCTCGTGCGCTCCCGGTCACAGTTCGGAGGCCTCGACGATGTCGAGGCCGCGGGCGGTATCTCGGCGGCCGGAGACAGTGCGACGGGCCGCCGGCAAGCATCGGGGGGCGACGCACCTGTAGAGCAGGCCTTGGATGTTGCGGTTCTGCCGTGGGTTGAAGGTGCGGCGGCTCTGCTGCTGGGCCGTGATGTCACGCTGGAACGCAGCTTGCGTGCGGCCTTGGTTGAATCGCGGCAGCGCTATAAAGATCTGGTTGAAATCTCATCCGACTTTTCCTGGGAGACGGATGCAGATGGAGACTTCACCTTTGTCTCACCCCGTGGCGCTCTTGGCTATGCGGCGTCTGAGATTGCGGGGAAGTCCGGAAGATCCTTGCTCGCTGACCCGCAAGGTCTGTCTCCCTTCAGTGTGACATCGGCGATCAGCGAGCAGGAATGCTGGGTGCGTGACGCGGACGGAGAAAATGTCTGTCTTCTGGTGACCGCCCTGCCGTTGACAACTGCAGAGGGCGCTTGGGGAGGCGCTCGCGGTCTGTGCCGGGATGTTACGGATCTGCGCAGCCAGGAAGTGGCGCGCGCCGGGGCCCATCACCGGGAACGTTTACTCGGACATATCCTCCGGATGGTGCGGGATCAGATCGAACCGGACCGTATGCTCGCGACGGCCGCCAGTTCACTCTTGCCGGCCTTGCCCGCCTCGGGCGCTGTCATTCACAGCAAAAGCGAAGATGGCGGGATGATTGCCGCTGCGGTTGCTGGTGAAGCGGTCCCTGAGGCCATGCTCGCGGCACAGGTCGAAGCAGTGCTGAAAGGGGCGGTTGAGGTCGAAACCGGAGATGAAACCGGTGTCGCCCTGTCCCTGGCCACCCAGTACGAGGGCGAGATCAACGGTGTTGCAACGGTTTGGCGGTGTGAAGGAACGCGCGCGTGGCAAGCGGAAGATCTTTTCGTCCTGCGTGAAGTCGTCACCCAGTTGGGCCTCGCCAACCGTCAGCTTGTCCGGCAGGAGGAACTGGAAAGGCTGTCCGCCACCGACCCGCTGACCGGACTGCTCAACCGTCGCAGCTTTACCGAGGCACTCGAAGCGCGCTTCGACTGGGCCAGAAAGCGTGGCAGCTCGGCGGCTTTGTTTTACATCGATCTGGATAATTTTAAGCAGGTGAACGACCGTTTCGGCCACCAGGCCGGCGATGACGTCCTCTTGCGCGTTACCGAGATCCTGCGCGCCCACATCCGCAACAGGGATGTTGCGGCGCGTCTTGGCGGTGATGAGTTCGCTTTGTTCTTCGATGACATGTCGGCTGATGCCGTGGCAGGCAAAGCCAAGGAGCTGCTCAAGGCATCCGAGCAGTTGAAGGCTCAGTCCGGTAGCCCCGAGCATCCCTTGGGTTTCTCTCTTGGGATTGCAGCATGGGATCCGGGGTCTCAGGAGAGCCTGAATTCGCTGGCGGAACGGGCCGATACCGCCATGTATGCCGCGAAGCGGCGGGGGAAGGGCGGCTTTGAAGTCGCCGCAGCAATTGGCGTGACCGAATAATGGGGAAAGCAGCAGCCGTGTCCGATCAGACACAAATATCATACGAAGAATCCAAGGAGCTTGCGAAGGATTCAAACATTTCCGTTCGGCTCGATCTTGCGCGAAGAAGTGACGTGCGCCCTGAGATCCTCTATTTCCTGGCCGAGGATCCCTCAGCGGAGGTCCGCCGTCAGATTGCTTCGAACAGCCTGACGCCGATCCAGGCTGATCTGATCCTGGCCAGGGATAGCGATGAAACTGTCCGGATCGATCTCGCTTCAAAGATCTCTGCGCTGCGTCCTGAGTTGGACAGTGACCAGCGGGAAAAGGCCGGACGTTACATCGCCGATGTTCTTGATATCCTGGCGCAGGATCAGACCACGCGAGTTCGTCAGGTCCTCGCGGACACTCTGAAAGATGCCACTTATGCACCCGTGGCGGTGATTCGGCGCCTGGCGGCGGACGTCGAAGATGTTGTCGCCAATCCGATCCTGCAGTTCTCGCCAATCCTCAGTGATGAGGATCTTCTTGAGATCATTGACGGTGGCTGCGCCAGCGGCCGCCTGTGTGCGATTTCCCAGCGGCAGGGCCTGGGGGAGGCGGTCGCCGACGCAATCGTGTCCACGGACGACCGGGGCGCGGTGACGGCATTGCTTGAAAACAAATCCGCGCAGATCCGCGAGGAGATGCTCGACAAATTGGTCGAGCAGGCGCCACAGGTTGAAGTCTGGCATAAACCTCTTGTTGAGCGTCCGCAGCTCTCGCCAAAGGCAACCCGTCGGCTTGCGACTTTCGTTGCCAAAGCCCTGCTGAAAACACTTGAGCGGCGCGCCGGGCTTGATGAAGAGACGGCCCAGATGCTCGAAGCAGAGATGACTCGCCGGCTTAAGGAGGAAGAGGGCGGCGATGATGATTCACTTAAGCGGGCGCAAGAACTCCATGCGGCAGGTAAGCTGGATGACGAGACGCTGTCGGAAGCCTTGATTTCCGGTGACCGGGGTTTGGTGCGCTGCGGACTGGCCGTTCGATCCAAGCTCTCGATGGATCAGGTGAGCGAGATTCTCGCTTCTCGTTCTGCAAAGGGGGTCACGGCCCTGGCCTGGAAGGCGGACTGTTCCATGCGCTTCGCCATGCAGATCCAGCAACAGCTCGGTGGGATTCCGCCCAAGCAATTGGTGCATGCACTGGACAACGGTGGCTATCCCATGGGTGACGAGGAACTGCAGTTCCAGTTGGAGCTCTTCCAGAAATCTTGAAGCGGGGCTAACGCGGGATGTGGCAGAAGTGACTACTGTCGGCCGATTAAGGTTCCGATGCCCCGGTCCGTGAAGATTTCCAACAGCATGGAGTGCGGCATCCGGCCATCGATGATAACCGAAGCGTCGACCCCGTTTTCCACAGCATTCACGCAAGTCTCCAGCTTCGGAAGCATGCCGCCGTAGATGGTGCCGTCGTCCCGGAGTTCACGCACCCGCTCGGTAGTAAGATCTGTCAGCAGATTACCCTCTTTATCGAGGACTCCTGCGACATCCGTCAGCAACAGCAGGCGTGACGCGCCGACGGCCGCCGCAACCGCGCCGGCCACTGTATCCGCGTTGATGTTATAGGTCTGCCCATCTGCTCCCAAGCCGATGGGGGCGATCACCGGGATCATACCGGAACGTTCCAGCGAGGTCAGAATCTGAGGGTTCACGCGACTGGGCTCCCCGACGAAGCCTAGGTCGAGAATCTTCTCGATATTTGATTCCTCGTCGCGCTTCGTCCGGCGCAGCTTGGTGGCCTGGATCAGGCCGCCGTCCTTGCCGGATAGGCCGATTGCGGTTCCACCCGCTGCGGTGATCGCGCTGACGATCTGTTTGTTGATCGAGCCGGAAAGCACCATTTCGACGATTTCGACGGTTGCGGCGTCGGTGACGCGCAATCCGTCAATGAATTCGCTCTGTACCTTGAGGCGCTCGAGCATCTGTCCAATCTGCGGCCCGCCACCATGGACGACAATCGGATTGATGCCGATCTGCTTGAGCAAAACGATGTCGCTGGCGAAGATATCCGCCAGTTCCTGGTTACCCATGGCATGCCCGCCGTACTTGATCACAAAGGTCTTGCCCGTATAGCGTCGCATGAAGGGCAGGGCCTCGGTAATGGTCCGGGCGGTTCTCAACCAGTTCTTGGTGTCGCTGAAACTCTTGCTTGTCATGGCCGAAGTCTAACGGTCTGGCGCCGGGTCTGCCAGTGTTGCGAGCATCGCCCGCAACTCGGCGATGCCTTTCGCCTTGTGTGACGAGGTGACGGCCACTTCCGGGTGAGCGGCAGGACGTTTTGCCAACTCGGTCTCGACCGACTTCAGCACGGCCGCGAGGCCTGATGCTTTGAGCTTGTCGGTCTTGGTGAGCACCACCTGATAGGATACGGCGGCAACGTCGAGTTCGGACATGATCTCGCGGTCATTTTCCTTCAGGCCGTGCCGCGAATCGATCAGAAGACAGACCCTGCGCAACTCAGTCCGGCCCTTGAGGTAGTCGCGGGTCAGTCCGGTCCAGCGTTTCACGTCGGTCTTGGCTGCCCGCGCATAGCCATAGCCAGGGAGATCCACAAGAACCAGCCGTCCGCCAAGCCCGAAGAAGTTGAGCTGTTGCGTGCGTCCCGGCGTATGTGATGTCCTGGCAAGCGTTTTCCGGCCGGTCAGCGCATTCACCAGACTGGACTTGCCAACGTTGGAGCGGCCGGCAAAGGCGATCTCAGGGAGGCCCAAGTTCGGCAATTGCCCGTCCTGGGCTGCCGCCGTCAGAAACTGACATTCCTTGGCAAAAAGCAGCCGGCCGACCTCAAGAGCTTCCTGCCGCGTGGTCTGGTCATCGCCGTCGGTGCCGAGGGGCGAACCAGGCTCGCTATCGTTTGCCATCGCGTCAGGATTACGTCTTGCTTGGAGGGGTGGGGTTTCCGATGGGAACACCTGCCCGCTTCATGATGACGGCCTGTTGAATGATCGAAAGCGTGTTGTTCCATGCCCAGTAGATCACCAGACCGGCCGGGAAGGTGGCCAGCAGGAAGGTAAACATGATCGGCATGAACAGGAAGATCTTGGCCTGGATCGGATCGGGGGGCTGCGGATTGAGTTTCTGCTGCAGGAACATGGTGATGCCCATGATCAGCGGCCACACACCCAGGTTGAGAACATTGAGCAGGCCGAGTTCCGGCACACCCCAGGGCAGGATGCCAAAGCCGTTGAGGATGGAGGTCGGATCCGGCGCGGAGAGGTCCTTGATCCACCCGAAGAACGGCGCCTGGCGCATTTCGATGGTGACAAACATCACCTTGTAGAGCGCAAAGAAGACCGGGATCTGAATAAGGATCGGCAAACACCCGGACATGGGGTTGGCACCCTCGCGCTTGTAGAGCGCCATCATTTCCTGATTCAGGCGTTGCTTGTCCTCGCCGAAGCGCTCACGCAGATCCAGCATCTCCGGCTGCAGCTTGCGCATTTTCGCCATGGCCTTGTAGGACTTGTTCGCAAGCGGGAAGAACGCCAGTTTGATGAAAACCGTCAGCACCAGGATGGCGACGCCGAAATTACCGATCTTCTCGTTGAGCCAGTGAATGGCGTAAAACAACGGCTTAGTGATGTAGTAGAACCAGCCGAAATCGACGATTTTGTCGAAATGATTGACCCCGAGCGCAGACTCGTATTCATCAATTTGGGTAACGACTTTCGCGCCCGCGAAGAGAGAGTTGCTGATTTCAACGGAACTGCCGGGGGCGACCACGACGCCATCGTTATAGAGGTAGTCGGTCTGGTAAGAAGCGACGCCGGCCAGGTTCTGGCCCGTAAAGCGCGTGGTCACCGAAACCGACTGGTCCGGAATCAGCGCCGCAGCCCAGTATTTATCCGTGATGCCAAGCCAGCCACCGTTCGAGCTCTCGCTGATGACTCCATTTTCCGCTTCGAGAACGTCGCTGTAGTCGATTTCCTGCAGGTTCTCGTTCAGAACACCCACGAGGCCTTCGTGAAGGATATAAAAACCAAGAATGTCGGGTGTTCCCGTGCGGTTGATTAAACCGTAGGGCAATGCGGTGAAGGTTTGGTCGCTATTGTTTACGACGCGCTGGTGAACCGTGAAGAGGTAGTTTTCGTCAACTTCGAAGGTCTTTTGGAACGTGAGGCCCTCGCCGTTGTCCCAGCTTAGCGTGACGGGCTGCTGCGGCGTCAGTGTGGTTTTATCCGCGGACCAGACACTCGAAGCATCCGGCGTAGTGACGGAACCGTCGCCGACCGACCAACCGAAGTTGGCGTAGTAGGGTTCGGCAGTGCCCAGCGGTGAGAGGAGAACAATGTTGGGGCTGCCCTCTTCAATCGTCTCGCGCAGTTCGGTCAGAACAAGATCGTCTAAGCGTCCGCCGTTCAAAGAGATCGAACCGCTCAGCTTTGGTGTTTCAATTTTAACCCGTGGCGACGTGGCCAGAAGATCACTGCGGGACTGTGCCGCGGAGACACCCACTGCACCCGGAATACCGGGGACGGACGGGGCTGACGCAGAACCGGTTGCTCCAGGTATGGTGGAGGGGACCGTTCCGGCCTGCCCCGGCTGTGGCGTTGGTTGTCCTATGACCTGTTCACTGCTTTGCGGTGCCTCGAGCGGCGGCTCTTGCGGCAGAAAATACTGAAAGCCCAGTAAGATAGCGAGCGAGAGAACGATCGCGAGTAAGAGGTTTCTTTGGTCCTGTTGTCCCATGGTGCCTGTTGCTCAGTGACGTTCTTGACAATGGTGATGAGATGAAATGCTTCCGCTTAACCGTTCGCCCGGCTCGGGAACCGGGTCGTAGCCCTCGCCACCCCAGGGGTGACAGCGCAGCAGTCGAACGAGTGTCAGCCAGCTTCCGCGAAGTGGGCCGTGCGTGCGCAAAGCGTCACAGGCGTAGTGCGAACAGCTTGGGTAGAACCTGCAGTGCGGGGGCATGAGGGGCGAGATGGCATACTGATAGAGCCGAACAAGACCAATCAGGCCTCCGCTTATCAGTTTCATGCTCTAGCTCCCTTTGGACGCCGGGCCAGTCGTCGGACCACGGGTGCTTCCCTTGCGGCCTTTCGACCCTCGTTTACTTCCGAAGCCCTTGCTCGTTGTCGCCCGTGCGATTGACACGCGCAAGTCTGATTTCAGGTCTTCGAAGTCACGAGTCAAGGTTGACCCGCGACCTATGACCACATAATCGTGGTCCGGACGCCCGAGTTCCGGCATGACCTCGTCCACGACGGCACGCAAACGGCGCCGCGCACGATTACGCTTTACCGCATTGCCAACCTTTCGGCTGACGGTAAAGCCAACGCGCAGACCTGTGCCGCTTTGCGCGGAATGATCGGACGATTGACCTGTCGACCCTCGCTGCAGAACCTGCAGAATTAGGCCGGGAGCTACCCACTTGCATCTCGATGCCGCGACCTTAAGAAACTCCGGACGCGTTTTCAGGCGTCCGATGGCCGGCGTCATCGGATTAGGCGGACAGCCGCTTGCGGCCTTTGGCTCGACGGGCTACCAGGACTTTGCGTCCGCCGACGGTCGCTTTGCGGGCGCGAAACCCATGGCGGCGCTTGCGGACCAGCACGCTGGGCTGAAATGTGCGCTTCACTGCAATACTCTCCGTAGTACGGATGGTTGGAAAATGACGAGGCTGTATAAGCGGGCCGCCTACGTCTGTCAACGGCCCGCTGAATCATTCTTTCATTAAGTGTCGGAAAAGCCGGATCGCCAGCAGTTTTTCACGAAAAACATCAAGAGTGTTCGTTAACGTATGTTTCGGAAAGCATTGGTAAACTACGGTTTGTTTTGGGCAATCGGGGCGGTTGCGGTTCCATCGGGCCTGCATCCGACTCACAAACATTCAAAACTTCGTGGGCCACAGAGGCTGTACTTGCCATGAAGCGGCAGACTCACAGAGAATGATTTCATGACTGAACCCAAAAAAGAGGCCGCTCCAGGCGGTTTTTCGCTCGCCCGTGTGCTTCCAGCTGTCGTCATCGTTGCGGGTTTGGCGTTAGCCATCTCGCAGGGTTGGCACAAATACCTGAGTTATGAAACTCTTCGGGACAATCGGGAGTGGTTGCTGGGGCAGGTTGACAGCCTTGGGTTGCTCGCGGGTTTGGCATTTATGGGCATTTATGCCGCCGCCACGGCCTTCTCAATTCCGGGCGGGCTTTTCCTGACGATTGGCGGCGGTTTCCTGTTCGGGACCTGGCTGGGCGGAAGTTACGTTCTTTTCGGGGCGACATTGGGGGCAACGGTCGTGTTTCTCGCCGCGCGTACAGCGCTCGGAGATGTCCTGAGAGCCAAGGCCGGGCCAGCGCTCCAGAAAATGGAAGCCGGATTTCGGGAGAACGAACTGAATTACCTTCTCGTGCTGCGGTTTATTCCTATTTTTCCGTTCTGGCTGGTCAATCTCGTACCGGCTTTTCTCGGCGTGTCATTGCGAAACTACATGATCGGAACCTTTTTCGGCATCATTCCCGGTACGTTTGTGTACACCAGCGTAGGGAGCGGCCTGGGAGCGATTTTCGATGCCAACGAGACCCCCGACCTGGGAATCATCTTCAAACCACAGGTTTTGCTGCCGATTGTTGGCCTGATTGTGCTGTCGCTGGTACCTGTGGTTTACAAGAAAATGAAGGCCCGCAAAGAGGCTCTCGATTAATCGTCGTTGAGTTTACACGAGGATTCGGGTGATTATTCGTTGAATCCGTGCCGTTTACGCGATTCTATATCTCCGATGATCGGGCGTTAAGCACAGGGCATGACAGGACACAGACTCAAACTGCCGCCGTTAGCCAGAAGTCTCTCCGCAAGACTGCTGATCTTGACCGTTGCCTTCGTCATGTTGTCCGAGGTCCTCATCTATGCTCCTTCAATCGGCCGGTTCCGGGTGTCTTTCCTTGAAGGACGCCTTGCCGCCGGTCATCTGGCCATACTCGCGCTCGAGGCAACTGACGACAAAATGGTCACCAAGGACCTGGAGCAGGAGCTTCTGGACCATGTGAACGCCTATTCTGTTGCCCTGACAAAACCCGAAGACAGCATCAAACTCATGCTGATGGTCGACAAGCCCGGTGAGGTCGATGCCGCGTTTGATCTGAGGAGAGGAACCTTTTTTGGCCTGATCGGTGATGCCTTCATGTCTCTCTGGCATACGGACAACAGGGTCTTGCGTGTGGTCGGAGTATCGCCCAAAGATCCCGGCACTCTGGTGGATGTGGTGCTCGATGAAGCCCCCATGCGTGCTGCGATGTGGGATTACTCGCAGCGAATTCTGGCGCTGTCGTTCGGCATTGCGTTCTTTACCGCTGCACTGGTCTACCTCAGTCTGCACTGGTTGATGGTGCGTCCGATGCGGCGCATCACCGGCAGCATGGTGGAATTCCGATCAGCGCCCGAAGACGCCACGATCAGCCTGCCGCATTCAGACCGTGGGGATGAAATCGGTATCGCCCAGCGCGAGCTGACGTCGATGCAGGAAGGCTTGCGCTCCGCGTTGCAGCAGAAAACACGCCTCGCTGCACTGGGAACGGCTGTCACCAAAATCAATCATGATCTCCGAAACATTCTGGCCACAGCTGTCCTGGTGTCGGATCGCCTGACCGGGAGTGATGACCCCGAGGTCCGCAGGGTAACCCCGACATTGCTCCGGGCCATCGACCGCGCGGTCAATCTCTGCGCACAGACATTGAATTTCACGCGCGAAGGGCCGCCGGTCCTGGATCTCAGTCACTTCGATCTCCGTGACCTGGTACAGGACGTTGGCGAGGAACTCCCTGAGCCGGCTGACGGTTCCTCGGTTTGGCTCAACCGCCTTGAGGCTGGAACTGATGTCGAGGCCGATAGAGATCAGCTGTTCAGGGTCCTCGCGAACCTGGGTCACAACGCGATACAAGCCGGCGCCACCGAGGTTGCGGTTACCGCGCGCCAATCCGGGGACCGCTTCGTGATTGTGGTCCAGGACAATGGCCCCGGCCTGCCGCCACGTGCCCGCGAAAAACTGTTTCAGCCCTTTGAGGGATCTGCCCGGGTCGACGGTACCGGTCTCGGTTTGGCGATCGCGCGCGATCTGATGCGTGCCCACGGTGGCGATATTGAGTTGGAGAATTCGGATGCCGATGGCACCTGCTTCTGCCTGATACTGCCGATGACACAGTCGCGGCCCAAACTGACGACCAACGGGCGTGCCGCGGCGTAACCAGCCACACTACCTAATCCAGGGCGATCAGAAGTGCCTTCAGGTAAGCGGTTTCCGGCAGCGCCGGATGAACCGGGTGGTCCGGACCCGCACCGCCGCTATAGAGAATCCTGCCCTGGCGCCCGACATCATTGAGCCCCCGTTTCACCTGTTCGGTAAAGCTGGCCGGGTCTGCATGATGTGAGCAGGAGGCCATAAAGAGCGTTCCCCCGCTGGCCACCAGGGAGGCCGCCAGGCGTGCCACCTTGCGATAGCCCTTCAGGCCCTGCGCCAGATCTTTTTTGGTCTTTACGAAGGCCGGCGGATCGGCGATCACCAGCTCAAACCTCTCTTTGTTCTTCGCGAGCTCGGCCAAGCGGGTAAAGGCATCGCCTTTGACAAATCGGCAGACCTCGGCGACGCCATTGGCGGCGGCGGCCTCTTTAGCCAGGTCGATGGCCGTTTGCGAGCGGTCCAGGGTTACGACTTCCCTTGCCCCCGCCAGGGCGGCCTGAATCGTGAATCCGCCGCTGAACGAGTAGCAGTCCAGTACCCGGTTTTCGCCGGCGAACTTGGCGGCCCAGCGGCGGTTAAGACGCTGATCGTAAAACCAGCCGGTCTTTTGTCCGCTCTCCAGATCGGCAAAGTAACGCGCATCGTTCTCGAAAACCTCTATTCGTCCGCCCAGCTGTCCGACCGGGACTTCGAATGACGGCGGGAGGCCTTCCAGTTGACGGGCGGGCGAATCGTCTCGCAAAACCACGGTTTTTGGCGCCAGCACATGATCGAGGGCTTCAAGTAAATGAGGCTTCAGGCGTTCGGCGCCTGCCGTGTTGAGCTGAGCCACCAGCACGTCGCCGAAGCGGTCGATAATCATGCCGGGCAAGCCGTCGGCTTCCGCGTGAATCAAACGGTAGTAGGGGCGCTCGAACAGACGGTCCCGGATCTTCAGCGCGCGCTCCAGGGAAGTGGCCAGGAAAGCCGTGTCAATCTGTGTCTTCGGGTCTCTGGAAAAGAGTCGCGCGGCAATGAGGGGGTGGCGGTTGAACATGGCGACGCCCAAAGCATGTCCGTCCGAGCCCTTGAGGTTCACGAGTGCGCCTGGTTCGAGCGCTTTTGCAACAGAGTCCAGTTCCAGTTCGTTGGAAAAAACCCATGGTGAACCGCGCAGGACCCGTTTGTGAGCATTGGGTTTGAGGCGGAGGTCTGGATAGGCTGACATTGGAGAATCTTGTGATGCCTGGTTTTCGGAAGGTAAGGCGGCGTGAAGCTGTGCCGTGAGACTAATCCGGTTCATTCGATTCGTGGGTTCAAACCCGACGAACGGCTATACAAGACCAGGAGACATGGCTGTGTTGCGCTGCACAAGTCCAATCGGCGCTTTCGCCGGAATTCCGTCGAATTCGGCGCGTGTTGCGGTGAAATGTGCGATCTCAAACTATTTGCGGTGCAACAGGCCAATGCATAAAGTGCAGCCGACAGAGCCGGTCGTTACCCAGCCATTTCGTAAACCCGGCGATTCCGGTCGCAAATGCCGTCCGTTGCAGGAGGACATGCCATTGAGTGCGCAGAAGCCCGCAAAGGCGGCGACGATACAAGAAATTAGGGCACGGAAGAACCAGACGCCCATCGTCGCCCTGACAGCCTACACCACGCCGATTTCACGCCTGCTCGATCCGCACGTTGATGTGCTGCTGGTGGGTGATTCTCTTGGAATGGTGATCTATGGGATGGAGACGACGCTCGGTGTCACGCTCGAGATGATGTGCGCGCACGGTAAGGCCGTCGTTCGAGGGGCGGTCTCGTCCTGTGTCGTGGTCGACATGCCCTTTGGAAGTTACCAGGAATCGCAAGAGTTGGCCTATCGCAATGCTGCGCGGATTCTCGCCGAGACGGGCTGTGCCGCCGTAAAGCTGGAGGGCGGGCAGGAAATGGCGGCCACTATCGCTTTCCTCACCGCCCGCGGAATTCCCGTGATGGGGCATGTCGGATTGCTGCCGCAATCCTTCAACAGTCAGGGCGGTTTCAGGACTCAGGGCCGCACGGCCGAGGCTGCCACGCGAATTCTGGCCGACGCGCGGGCAGTCGCGGATGCCGGTGCTTTCTCGATCGTCGTTGAAGGTGTGGTTGAGACGCTGGCTGCCGAGATCACGAACGCTGTGGTGGTGCCGACCATCGGAATTGGTGCGTCTGCGGCTTGCGACGGACAAATCCTGGTCACCGAAGACCTGCTCGGTCTGTTCTCGGACTTCACGCCCAAGTTCGTCAAGCGGTATGCAGAACTGGGATCGGAGGTATCGGTTGCGGTCGGCGCTTATGCCAAAGAAGTGCGCGCCCGCAGCTTTCCGGCGTCTGAACACTGCTTTGGCGCGGCGCCGCAGGCGAAACGGACTGAAGAGACAACGGAGAGCGACGATGTCGTCTGACCAGCAGCGCGATACGGCTGGCTCCAACCACGACGGCACTCTCCTGCCAATCGTTCGGACTGTTCCGGATTTACGGGCGCGGGTTTCCAGATGGCGTGCGCGGAAAGAGCGTGTCGCACTGGTCCCGACTATGGGGGCGCTGCACGAGGGACATCTTTCCCTGATGCGCGAAGGCCAGGCGCTCTGCGAGCGGGTTGTCGCGACCATCTTTGTCAACCCGAAGCAGTTCAATCGTGCGGAGGATCTGCAGAGCTATCCCAGCGACAACGAACGGGATATCAAGCTACTGACGGAGCTGGGCGTCGATCTCCTCTATATGCCCGAGGTCCGGGAGATCTATCCGCCGGGTTTCCAGACGGTTGTCTCCCTGCCCGCATTATCCTCTTGTCTCTGCGGCGCGCATCGGCCAGGGCATTTTGATGGCGTGAGCACGGTGGTGAGCAAGCTGCTGCTGCAGAGCTTGCCTGATATTGCAATCTTCGGCGAGAAGGACTTTCAGCAGCTTCAGATCATCCGGCGCATGGTGCGTGATCTGAACATCCCGGTCAGCATTAAAGGGGGTGCGACCATCCGTGAAGCCGATGGTCTCGCGCTGTCCTCTCGCAACCGACTTTTGAACCCCGAGGAGCGGGCCCGCGCCGTCTCTCTTTACCGCGTGCTGTCCTCGACCGTTGCAGCCATCGAGGCGGGCGACTTGCTCTCACCTGCGCTGGAGCGCGCTCGCGAGGAACTCTCGGAGGCTCACGTTACGTCCGTCGACTACCTGGAGATCAGAGAGGAACAAAGCCTGGAGCTCTTCGACGCCGAACGGTCACAGGGGCCGGCGCGCATCTTTGCCGCCATTTGGCTCGGATCGACGCGCATCATCGATAATCTGCCCGTGAAGCTCCCCGCAACTCGGGATTAAACCGAAATGGTTTTGTCTGGGCCGGGTCTGGGCCGGCTTGCGGCTCTTACCGGCTTGTGTGGATGATCGGGGGAACCGACTGCAGCTCCATATCCCACGGGAACAGGATCCAGGTATCCTGGCTGACTTCGGTGATGAAGCTATCCACCAGCGGACGCCCCGCAGGCTTGGCGTAAACCGTTGCGAAGTGGGCCTTTGGCATCATTTCCCTGACGGCCTGAGCGGTTCTGCCGGTATCGACCAGGTCGTCGATGATCAGCCAGCCGTCGCCGTCGCCAGGGACATCCTTGATGATCCGCATCTCACCCTGCGACCGGTCGTCATAGCTTGCAATACAAAGAGTGTCGATCAGGCGGAGATCCAGCTCCCGTGCGACGACTGCGGCTGGAACCAGTCCTCCCCGGGTAATCGCTGCGATGCCCTGCCACGGGCCTTCGGCAACGAGACGCCAGGCAAGGGCTTTGGCATCGCGGTGAAGTTGCTCCCAGGAAACGGGAAAGGTTTTTTGCTGCTGGTCGGATGACACGTCGGATTCTCCCTGATCTCTAACCTGTGAGAACGCGTCTGGCGTGGCCTCCTGGAGGTTTCCGCGCGTTTCTCTGAATTTCGATCGGCGGATTAAATCGAAAGCGGCCCTCTACGACAACGCCGTAGAGTCGATTTTCGGGAGAAAAGTTATGGCGAACAGTTCTAAACCGCCTGCTCAGGTGCCGGGATGATGACCACGCCATCGATGAGCCAGTTACCGTCGGGTTGCTTCACAAGACTGTAGAGCGCGATCACCGCCTGACCGTCCGGGCCGACGAAGCGGATTTCCTGCACGAGCGTGGGGCCTTCCTGATGAAGCTTACGGAATTCCGTCGCTTGCGGCCGATACACTGCGGGATAGCCGCTCCGCACCATGGACATAAACCGTTCCGGCGTGCCGAAAATCTGTTTGATGGTCGGAGAGGCGTAGGAGAATGCTGTCAGTCCGTCGTCGCGCTGGAAGGCTTCAAGCTGGGCCTCGATCACACTGCGAATGGCCGTTTGGTCGCTGGTCGGAACTGGAGCCTCTTCCGCTTTCAAAGCAGAAAAAGACGCTGTCAGAACAAACGCTACAGCTAAAAACAGTGATTTTATCATCGTTACCGGCCTCCAGCTCAGTGTGAGAAAGACTGCACCAGTACGAGACAGCCTGTGACAGATGAACTGGTGTTTTTGGCCGACTGTGACCAGTCTTGCGACTTGTTCGGTCGTGAAGTTGGATAGTTGAGAGGCGTCTTTAGTCTTTCAATATTCAACGAATTCATGCCCTTATCTGCAGTGAACGGAGATTTGGACAGGAATAAATCAGTTCATGTTTTTTGAGCTGCGGCTCACTCTATCAGTCCTTGCTTGTTCCTTGGCATAATTTCCAATAGTCATGCGAGCAGGGTAAAATTCCGTCTTTACTTCCTGGAGGAACGCATGACCGGCCTGCTGCCTAACGTCGACCCCGACGGGCTTCTCGAATATTCAGTCGTTTTCACTGACCGTTCGCTCAATCACATGTCGCAATCCTTCCAGGCCGTCATGCGGGATATCTCCGAGACGCTGAAGCAGGTCTACAATGCTCATGCCGTCGTCGTTGTTCCCGGCGGAGGAACCTATGGCATGGAAGCCGTCGCCCGGCAGTTTGCTTCCGGAAAAAAGTGCCTTGTCATCCGCAATGGTTGGTTCAGCTTCCGTTGGTCCCAGATTTTTGATGCAGGCAGTATTCCCTCCGAATCGATTGTACTGAAAGCCCGGCAGACGGGGGAAGGTCATCAGGTCCCTTTTACACCGGTTCCGGTCGAGGAGGTCGTGGCGGCCATTCATGCGGAGAAACCGGCGATGGTTTTTGCGCCTCATGTGGAGACCTCAGCTGGGATGATCCTGCCCGACGACTATATTCGCAAGGTTAGCGAAGCGGTCCATGCGGTGGGTGGGCTCTTTGTCTTGGACTGCATTGCATCCGGTACGATCTGGGTCGACATGAAGGCTGTTGGAGTCGACGTCTTGATCTCCGCGCCCCAAAAGGGCTGGAGCGCGTCGCCTTGCAGCGGACTTGTGATGCTGAGCGAATTGGCGCGCGAGAAGATCGACGGGACCGCCAGTTCCAGCTTCGCTTGTGACCTGAAAAAGTGGCTGCAGATCATGGAGGCCTATTTGAACGGCGGCCATGCCTATCACGCAACCATGCCGACCGACGCTCTTGCCGCCTTTCGCGACGCCATGAAGGAGACCGAGGCTTACGGCTTTGAGAAAGTCCGGGCTGAACAGCAGGAACTCGGTGACCGGGTCCGTGCGCTGCTCGCCGGGAAAGGCTTCAAGTCTGTCGCGGCGCCGGGCTTTGAAGCGCCGGGTGTGGTGGTCTGTTACACCGACGATGCCGAGATTCAGAACGGCAAGAAGTTTGCGGCCCAGGGAATGCAGATTGCTGCGGGAGTCCCTCTCCAGTGTGACGAGCCGGAAGATTTCCGGACCTTCCGTCTGGGCCTCTTTGGTCTGGACAAGCTTCACAACGTCGATCGGTCGGTCGCAAGCCTGGAAAAAGCCCTCGGCCAGATCCTCGACAAAACCAACCTGCGCTGAATGATAAGGGGGGAGGGCGGGCCTTCCTTCGCCGTCACCGCTGTCATTCCGGAATGGCAGGCCCCTTCAGCTCTACCGTATTCCCGTCCGGATCCTGGATGTAGAACGACGGGCCTTTTCCTTCGGCGCCGTAGCGCAAGCCTTCATCGAGAATTTCGACACCATGCGCTTCCAGGTGAGCCCGTAGTTTGGCTTCGTCGAACGGCAGGATAGCAAGACATATATGGTCGACATTGCGCCCCTCAGCGCCGGGCGCGGCTCCGCCGATCTTACCAAGTGTGCCATCCACTGGAACCAGATCAATCAGGGAGCGGCCTGCCCGTAACTGCGTCAGGCCGATTTCCGCCTGAACCCGCTCGACACTGCAGCCCAGGACCTGCTCGTAAAATGCCTGCGAGACCGCGAGGTCAGTTATTCGTAAAACAACGTGATCGAGGCCGGTTATGTCGAAGCCGGTACTCATTGCCTTTCCTTTCTTCCTGCTCGGTGGCAGCGCCTTCCGGCTAAACTTTACATACGCCGTTGCAGGGTGGAAAGGGACTGGTGGTCAGGCCTATCCGCACTTCAAAGTCTTTTCGACATGATTTCGAAGCGCCGGTCTTCTTTTTCCAATTCCTCGAGAAAATGCCACCCAAGAGGCCGGTAATAGTCGGGTATCGATGAGTAGAGAAAGAGCTCCTTGTCGCCGCGCCGGGCTGCAGCGGCCTCGATCGCTGCGACCAGGGCACGGCCAATTCCTCGCCGCTGGAACGGTCTGGCTACCACGAGGCTTGCGAGCCAGGGTTTGAGGTGGCTGTGAGATTCGAGATCGCATTCGATCAGCAACACAAAGCCTGCAGGCAGGCCGTCGCAGTGTGCGATCAAGGCCAGCTCGCCGCTGTCCTTTTCGATGATCCCGCGCAATGCGCCGGTCAACTCCTCAAGTCCCCAGTCCTCCGACGCGCCGAATTCGTTCAAATTCCAGGCCGCGCAGATTTCAACCAGTTCGGGGTAAGACGCCAGTGGTTGTATCTCGATGGAGGACATGCTGCAGCCTCTCAGAAAGCCAGGAAGACGCCGACCCGCGCAAAAAAACAGCCCTTGAAAAGTGAGACTCTCGTCTGAACATTCAAGGGCCGTTTTAGAGACGATATGCCAGCGGCCGTCGATTGCGCTACGCTGGTATCTTTAGCGGTCCGTTAGCGGACGTAAACGTGTACCTCGGAGACCCTGGCCGCTGGGCTGCTTGTCGCAGAGAGGCTCACGCGATCCGCAGCCAATCCCATGTTTGTCAGGGAGCGTAGAACACCTTCCGCGTTCCGGCGTGATGCGTTGGTCGCGAGGGCAACCTGCGCCGGATTTCCGACACCGGGGGCAACGGAAACCAGATCGAAACCTGAATTCGGTCGGCGCTCCAAAGCGCGGCTTACCGCCGTGAACAACGCCTGCTCGTAGGCTACGTCCGGGCGGTCAAAGCGAATAATGACCAGCGGCTGACGCTGTCCGACCAGGCCTGCGGCGCCGCCCTGAGGCGGTGGGGCAGGCACACCGAAGGCGCGGCTGGCGAGGCTGCCGCCGATGTATTCGCCGTTGTCGATGGCGACCTGCATCGCGGTCAGATTTGCGCGTTCGCCCGAGAAGTAGTTCTGCGAGCGGGCGACGTCATCGGTCAATTCGTTGAGCAAGCGATCGATAATGACCACGGTCTGGTTGACCTCGTCTTCCAGAACAGCGAGCTGCCGGTGATCTTCCTCCAGCGCGCCACGCAGTTCGAAAGTCGCCCGGGTCGATTCGAGCATGAAGGCGGCAAGCGCGGATGTCGACGAGGCTTCACTGGAGAGACTGTTGAGGGTTGCGATCGAATCGCCGACCTTCTCAAGCTCGCGCTGCGCCTGGTTCCACTGGTTCACCATGATGGGGTTGCCCGGGGTCGTGCCGACCTGCAAGCGGGTGTTCATTGCCCCCACGAGACCGTGATATGCACCTGCGCTTCCACGCGCCCGCGCCCGCTCGCTCTGCAGTGAATTGTTGTGGGATGTTACCCGGGTCTGCAGCCGCGAGAGATCACCGCGCAACTCCTGGATTTTTTTGCCGACATGGGTGCCGGTCGGTTCACCTGGCGTTACGCCCGGTGCTTCGAAAACAGTGGTTCCCAGGATTGGCGGGGCGCCGGAATTCGTGCTGCTCGCGGCAACGGCGGATTCGCCGGCCTGCGCAGCGGCGGTCTGCGCATCGCTTGCGGCTTCGTCAGCTGCCTGCGTTGCATTTGCTTCGGACTCTTCGGGAGAAAGTGAAGGCCACAATGTATCCTCCGAAAAGGAACATCCCCCTAACATCACGAAAGCACTGAATACGAAAGCGGCTCTGCGCGCGAGAATCGCGTCTCTTACTGCCATTGAGTAATCCGTCAAATATCTTGGGGGCAGCACTAGCCGAATCGAGACAAGAAAAGTGCAGCCCGACCCCCTCGTCGTTGGCCGATACTACTTGAAGGGCCAAAAGGGAACAAGTGGCATTTCCTAGGAGATTCAGCCTCATGCAACCATTGTTTTGCGAGATATTTTAGGCGTTTGCACGTTAAAGCAAGATTAAGATTTCAGATCATTAACCACATTTCTGTCCATCAGGCGGTGAAATTCAGGCTGTTGGATTCTCGCTTTGTGAGTGTTGTTCGCTCTCTAGCCGGTTTGCCTCTCGGGCCAGACAATCAAATTCCGAATCCAGGGATGCCGTTCAAAGAGAAGTTCGAGTCCCTTGTTCTGTAAGATTTTTCTGGATTCGCCGGCAATCGATCGCGGGACGTCGCCGAGCGCACCCTTCCGCGCAATGAGTTTCAAGCTGCGCGAAAACTGACCCCGTTTGATCGGTTCGACCCGAACCTGCTCACCGACTTTTGCGTACTCCTGCAAGAGGCAAAGCGGTGTCGTGACGCTCCATCCCGTGCCGGCCGCGACGGCTGCCAGCTGTCCGGATGCGGTGTCGAACTCCGCCGTGATTGGGAGGTTCAGACGCAGCCGGTTGATCTGCCGCTCCACCTGGCGGCCGATGGCGGACCGCAGGGAGTAGCGGATAAAACGCAAATCCGTATGTGCCTCCAAGCCTGTGGCAGGGTGCTTATAGTCTGCCGGAAAGACCAGTACGAAAGGTTCTTCCAGCAGCGGGTGGATCTCCAATCCTTCCAGCGAATCGAGTTCGTCGCTGGTCGTCACGATCATGTCCACCGCGTGGTTCATGAGCGCATCATGGTTTTCCGGTGAGATACCGGACCAGATGCGCCAGCGGCTGGCATAACGATCGAGGCTCTCCGCGAGCATAGGTCCGACAGTGTTGGCAAAACTCTCGGGCATCCCGAGCGTCAGGCTGGTCAAGCGGCGCCCCTGTTGTTCGCGCAAGGCCTGCAAGGTATCGCCCGCGGCGGCGAGGATGTCGCGGCTGTGATCGTAGAGTGTAACCCCGGTGGGGGTGAGGGCAATGGGGCGGACCGTACGGTCGAACAAAGCCGATCCGATGGCTTCTTCCAGGTTACTGATGGTTTGTGACACACTGGACTGAGTCATCTCCAACCGCTGGGCGGCCTGCGTCATACCGCCGAGCTCCACCACAAAGGTGAAGGTTCGGATCGCTTTCAAATCGAAGCCGGTAGGGAACTCCATTTAGAACGCCCAGTCGTGTTTCTGCCCAGCCCGGAGTAACAGGCATCGCATGACTTGTGACCTTTCCGCGCGCATCAGTCAAATTCCGCGTGTCTGCAAGCTGAGACCCGAGAATTATTGAACCCTTCCAGCGCGAGCGACGACTTATGAAAACGCCAAGGTGACGTCACCTCTCTTTTGGCGTGCGACGAAGCGGAACTGGAGACTATCGGCATGCCCACCTGGATCACAGTCCTGATGTTGACCCCCATGGCACTCTGGCTGGTGGTGTACGGTTTCCTCTTTTTCATTACCGATGGAGACGCCTTGATACCGGGGATAGGTGCCGGTCCGGCCTTTACCTTCGCCTTTCCTCTGTGCGGGCTTTGGATGTTGCTCGAGGGGCTGATCTCGGGGGTGAATCAGTTGACCCTCGGTGGACTGTTCGTTCTTCTTTGCATGGGCTTCATGCTGTCCGCCACCTATCTGTTCCGGCGATTCGGAGACCGGAAGAACGAATGAGCGTAGGGGACCGCGACGGGACCTCTCCTCGCTCAGAACGCAGGTGCGCTATCCCACGGGTGAGACCGGCGGTTTCTGGAACAAGAGATAGTCTCCGGCGCGGGTGCCCTGTTCGAAGAGATGCCTGCCGAGCGTAAGTTGTTGCGGCTCCCAGTTTGCCAGCGCCAGGTCCAGATCCCCTGGGGTGTCTTTGATGGCGTCCGCCAGTGCGAGAGCATTGGCGGCGGCCTTCGATGTGCTGGCAGCCGTATGCGGGCGTGGAATGAAAGCGGCGTCGCCGAGCAGAATGACCCGGCCTTTGACCATGGTCTCAATCTTGAGATCTCTGATCGCCTGCGCGAAAGGCGCTTGCGTGGCTTTGACAACGTCCCGGAACCCGGGAGGCAGCAGTTTGTCTGCCTCGGCATAGAGGTGCTCCTGCCATTTGGGTGCCAGCTTGCCCTCGGGCATTGCGAAGCCACGATTACGGCCATCGAGGTCCGTCATGATGTCGCGAAGTCTTTCGTCGTCGGCGACCCGATACCAAACCCAGTTATAAAGCCGGTGGCCTTCTCGTGCGTCGTTCTGCGCGCCGGGCACAAGATAACCAAGGATGTGAGATCCCGTGCTGTTGGCGAAACCAAAGTCACCATGCAAAGACCGGCGTGCGGTCTCGGGCATTTCATCCTCCGGGACCAGACCGCGCCAGGCGAGGTAGCCAGTGTAGCTTGGGTGCGCGTTGGGCCAGAGAAGTTGGCGCACACTTGAACCGTTGCCGTCGGCTCCGACCAAGAGGTCGCCGGTCGCCTCCGAGCCGTCTTCAAACCGGGCCGTGACGGTTTTTGCGGCTTCGTCCTGGGTGACCGCAACCAGGGTCTTGCCCCGATGATACTGCGCATCCCCAAATACCGATTTCA
Organism: Denitrobaculum tricleocarpae; assembly: GCF_007004665.1. Lineage (GTDB taxonomy): Bacteria > Pseudomonadota > Alphaproteobacteria > Kiloniellales > Kiloniellaceae > Denitrobaculum > Denitrobaculum tricleocarpae. Next base: position 319,073 of record NZ_ML660052.1, read on the forward strand.
TAGAGCTGTAGATCAGCGACCACGATGTTTGCGTCTGCGGTGCAAACTGCTGGCTGAGCAGCGAACCGTCCGGTCGGAAAACTGTCCGGTATCTCGACTTTACACCCAGATCGATGGAGGCCGTATCCAGTCCCGTTTGGCGCATGATTTCCACAACATCAGGCTGCAGAACGATTCCGCCGCCCCGGCTGTCCAGGTCATGCCTGGAGCGTTCATAGATATCGACCTCCCAGCCGGATCTTTTGAGCATGTTGCCTGCGAAGAGGCCACCAAGCGATCCACCGATGACGATGGCCTTTCGCTTTGGCGCGGATTTGCTGTTTGTCATGATTCGTACCTCGTTAAGAAACCCGGCGCAGACGGCAGGCGTTGCGCCGGAAGCAAGTCGATTGCTGCGGTATGGGAGTCAGGCATGGTGTTGCACGGAGGTATCGCGGGCCTTCCGCGTGTGAGCGTCCAGGATCGCCTGCCGCAGTTTTTCCGGCCTTTGTGCCCCCGTGACGGTGATCCCTTCGATATCGAAATGCGGGACACCTTGAACAGCCTTCGCCGTGGCGGACGCCTCCAGGGAGCGGACAGAGTCTGTACCGTCGTCGCTCTCGAGGAATTGGCGCACGCTTTTTTCGTCGAGGCCCGCCTCACATGCGATTTCAACAAGAACGTCGTGATCGCCAATGTCGCGGCCCTTGCTGAAGTAAGCGCGTAAAAGGCCCTCAATCACTTCGCGTTGCCGGCCTTCCTGTGCGGCCAGCCAGGACAGCCGGTGGGCTGCGAGGGTGTTCGGCGTGACCTCCATACGGTCATAGTCGAAGGTAATGCCGTCCGCCTTTCCGGCCGCGACGGTGTGGGCGTCGAGTGCTTGCGATTTTTCCCAGCTCCCGAACTTGAGTGAGCGGTATACCTTCCGGTTCATCCCTTCCTTTTGCATATCGGGATTGAGCTCGAACGGCAGCCACTGCACGTCTACCTCGATTCCCTCGGGAAGCATCTCGATGGCCTTAAACAAGCGGCTCTCGCCGATGAGGCACCAGGGGCAGATAAAATCCGATGTCATCTTCACTGAAATAGACATTTCGCGTCTCCTTTCTGATCAGGAAGATGGCATTGATCATCATTGATGATAATATGGCAAAAATAGCTAATATTGTTGCGTTTTATGCAAAGGTTGGTGGATGGATTTTTTTGCAGCCTGTAAGGGCTTCGTGTCGGTCGTCGAGGAGGGCGGATTTGCCAAGGCCGCGCGCGGCATGGGGATGGCCACGTCGTCCTTGACGCGTCAGGTAAACGCGTTGGAGACACATCTCGGCACCCTGCTTCTCAATCGCTCGACACGCAGTGTCACGCTGACCGATGCCGGCGCGCGCTACTTCGAACAGGCGGTTCGGATTCTTGAGGATTTGGAAGAAGCCAACCGGAGCGTCAGTGAACGGGAGGGGCCTCCGCGCGGTCTCCTTCGGATCTCGCTGCCGGTTGCTTTTGCCCGGCTTCACATCGCACCCGCGATCCCGGAGTTCTTGCGGGCCTGTCCGGACATCGAACTCGATCTGTTCTTGAGCGACGGCCTGGTGAGCCTCGTTGAGGAGCGCGTCGATCTGGCCGTCCGGATCGGCAGCCTGACCTCGTCCAGTCTCGTGGCGCGAAAGCTGGCGCCGCACCGCCGTGTGCTCTGTGCCAGCCCGGCTTACCTCGAAGAGCACGGCACACCGCGTGCGCCATCTGACCTCACGGAGCATGATTGCCTGACCTTTTCCTATAGCAAGGGTGATCAACACTGGAAATTCGCGGGTCCGTCAGGCGGACAATCGGTGCGCGTGAAAGGCCGCCTGCGGGCCAACAACTCCGAGATGTTGCGCACCGCTGCAATTGACGGCGCGGGGGTCATTCTGATGCCCAGCTGGCTGATAGGGGCTGACGTTGAAGCAGGTCGCTTGTGCAGACTCTTGGACGATTGGGAGGTAAACGCCGGCGAGTCGGTTGAGGGAATCCACGCCGTCTATTTGCCCAACCGACGCGGTTCGAAAAAGGTCAAGGCCTTCATCGACTTCCTGGCCCAGCGTTTTGGATCTCCACCCTATTGGGACAGAGCGGCTCAGACCTAGCCCGTTCAAGCCGGAGTCATCACCTCGTATCCGTATTCCAAAGCCGCGTCGGTTAGGGCTTCCCAGAAAGAGACCGCGAAACCGCGAAACACGAAGAGATCGAATGTCGTTTCGTCTTTCCTGTGCAGCGTCAGGCCCACATGGTGAAAGCTGCTTTGAGCCACCGATCCCACCGTGAAGGCCCTGATATCGAGATCGATTACGACGCCCTTGAGCAGTACGTCCGCTGCATTGCGCCCACTGATTCTGATCCCGGCCCGGGCATGACTGAGGTCGGTGAGGACACCGGTCTCGACCGCGATCTTTTCCAACAGACTCTGTGTGATATCTCCGTTATCGCTCACCAGCAGATAACGGCCCGGGGCCATCACCATGAGCGTGCCTTCTGGCGAAACAGCGGCTTGTCCGGGCGTTACGGGAACCTCGAGTTTCAGATGATCGCTCAAGATGGCCTCGAGCGCCCCTTTTGTATCCGGCCAGGCGCCGAGCTGCAGCATAGTCGCAGGGCGAAGCTCCAGCAGCTCAAGGCCCGGTCCTTCCGCACGGGACGCACCGTAAACACCCGGGCGTGCTGTTTCTGCAAGAGCATAAACCAGGCTAGACATGCATCCGGCTCCCATCTTTGTCGAAGAAGCAGGGGGAAACGACCTCAACCGGGTCATGACCGCCCCGCAGAGGGTCGGCCGCATAGAGAATGCGCTCGGCGTTGGTTTCAAGACCGCCTTCAAGCAGAGCAAGCGCAATAAACTTGTCGATTGCCGGGCTGTAGGTGGTGGAGGAGACGTGCCCGAGACTGCGGCCAGGCTGCTCCGCGGTTTTACCCTCAACCAGATGCGACCCGGCGCTCAGCGGCGTTCCATTGGATGAGATCACGCCGACCAGCCTCTGCCGGTTATCTTCGTTCAGCGCTTCGCGTTCCATCAGCGGACGGCCGATGTAATGCTTCTTGCTTGAGGTCATGCCGCCGAGCCCGAGGTCTCTCGCCGTCGTGCGGCCGTCCAGTTCCGGTCCGGCCACATGCCCCTTCTCGATGCGCAACGTGCCAAGGGCTTCGGTCCCGTAGGGCACCAGGCCGAAGGCTTCACCCGCCAATATGAGCTTTTCCCATAGCGCCGCGCCGTAGTTCGATCCGGCGTAGACTTCATAGGCGAGCTCGCCGGAGAAGGAGAGGCGGGCGACCAGTACCGGAATATCCTCCAGGGTTGCGGGGTAGACGCCCATGAAAGGCACCCCTTCATCGGAGAGATCGAGGTCTTTGATCACACTTTGCAAGAGGGCGCGGCTTTTGGGTCCGGCAACCGCTACCCCAGCCCACTGTTCAGTGACGGAGGTGACCTGGACCCGCATCTCGGGCCAGACGGTCGCGAGCAGAAACTCCAGATGCGACAAGACGCCTGCGGCGTTGGCGGTTGTTGTTGTCATCAGATATTGAGTTTCTCCAAGACACCAGGTCGTTCCGTCGTCGAAGAGGCATCCGTCTTCCCGGAGCATCAGGCCATAGCGCGCCTTGCCGACCGGGAGGCTTTTAAAGCCGTTGCTGTAGACCCGGTTGAGGAATTCCTGCGCATCCGGTCCTTGAACATCGATCTTGCCCAGGGTGGAGACGTCAACCATGCCGACACCTTCACGCACTGTCCTGGCTTCCCGGACATAAGCATCAAAGACGTCCTCTCCCGACTTGCGGTAAACCTGGGGGCGCATCCACTGACCCGCGGTGAGCATGTCCGCGCCGGCTTTGACATGCAGATCGTGCATAGGCGTGCGCCGGACCGGACTGATGTGAAAACCCGTTTCCCGTCCGGCAAGCGCACCGAGGGCGACGGGTGTGTAGGGCGGACGGAAACGTGTCGTGCCGACCTCGGGGATCGAGCGTTCGAGCGCGGCGGCCATCAGTGCAAGCCCGTTCACATTCGAGGTTTTGCCCTGATCGGCGGCCATGCCCAGGGTGGTGTAGCGCTTCAGGTGCTCGACGGACTCGAAGCCCTCGCGTTGAGCCAGCCGGACGTCTTCCGCCGTGACATCGTGTTGCAGGTCGACGAACTTTTTGCCTTTCGGTCCATTCGGGCGCGTGATCTCCCAGAGGGGATAAAGTGAGCTGCCACTGCCTGCATGTGCGGGGACCGTCACATCGAAAACGTCTGTGGTGCCGGATGCAAACCCGGCGTCCCTCGCCGCCACGGCGCCCGCATTCGCTCCGGCCGACAAGCAGTCTTCCAATGCAAAGTCACCGTTGCAAGCACCTGCGGCATGCCAGTTCTGCAGGGCTTCGCCTGGAACGAAGGAGGCGATTTCTGCGTTGAAGACCGGTTTGCCGCCTGCCTGACTTGCCAGATGGATCGTTGGAGTCCAGCCACCGGATACCGCGAGGCTGTCCGCTGCGATCCACTCCCTGGATTCACCCACGGTCTGATTTTCCGGATCGAAGGGTGCGATTTCGACTGTCTTCAGAGATTTGCTCCCCTTGGCGCCTGTGACGACGTGGCTGGCCAGCAAACGGATACCGCGCTTTTGAACGGCATCTTTTAATGGACTGGAAATATCGCCCCGCGGATCGACGATGGCGGCAATTTCGACGCCGGCGTCTTTCAGGTCCAGGGCCGCACGATAGGCCGAGTCGTTGTTGGTAAAGACGACGACCTGCCGCCCTACCGCAACGCCTTGGCGCTGCGCAAAACGACGCGCCGAATCCGCCAGCATGACGCCGGGTTTATCGTTACCGTCGAAGACAATCGGCCGCTCGATGGCCCCGGTTGCCAGGACAACCGATGCACAGCGGATGGTCCAGTGCTTCTGCCGCGCTTGATGGGCGTTCGGCGTAGCGAGATGATCGGCCACCCGTTCGACCGCGCCCAGAACGTTATGGTCGTAGTAGCCATAGACCGTGGTGCGCGGCATGATCGAGACGTCGGGCAGGGCGGCGAGTTCCGCGAGACTCTGCGCGACCCAATCCTGTGCCGGCAGACCGTCGATTGTTTCCTCTTGTTCGCTAAGCAACGCGCCACCGGCCTGTGCGTTTTCGTCCGCCAGCACCACGCGCGCGCCCGCCCGTCCTGCTGCGAGGGCGGCTGCCAGACCAGCCGGGCCGGCGCCCACCACCAGTACATCGCAGAAGAGGTTGGATTTCTCGTGCCGATCCGGGTCGGCTTCTTTCGAGGCTGCGCCCAGACCTGCCGCCTTGCGAATAAAGTGCTCGTAGAGCATCCAGGCTTTGCGGGTCGGTCCCATGAAGGTTTTATAGTAAAAACCGGCGACTAACATCGAACCGCCGATCTGGTTGATACTGAGTAGATCGTACTGCAGGTTTGGCCAGCGGTTTTGGCTACTGGCCTGGAGCCCTTCGTAGAGCTCAATCACGGTGGCTTTTGTATTAGGTTCGGAACGGCCGCCGCTGCGCAGGGTAACCAGGGCATTGGGCTCTTCCGGGCCCGCCGAATAAACACCGCGCGGCCGGTGATATTTAAAGCTGCGGCCGAAGAGCGAGACTCCATTGGCCAACAGGGCGGACGCAAGCGTGTCGCCGGAAAAGCCGCCGTAACGCTTGCCGTCGAAGGTGAAATTGAGCCGTTTGCTCCGATCGATGAGGCCGCCGTTCTCGAGACGATATCCGCTCATTCCACCGGCTCCTGTCTTTTGGTCTGCGCGTCTTTTTCCGACGGCTTCGACCAGGGGCCGACCAGTTCTGAGGCGCCAACCTGGTGCGTCAGAACGTTGCGCCGCAGCTTGATCCATGCCCGGCAGCCCCCGGTGTGTTGCCAGAATTCCAGGTGAGCACCGCGCGGATTTTCGCGGTCGTAGACGAAGCGGTTCCAGACTGCGGGATCGGTCTCGTCCATGGCCGGACGGGCGACTGTTGCATCGCCGCCATAGGTGAATTCACCGACGTCACGTTCGCCGCAGATGGGACAGGGAATACGCATTGATGAAACCTCGGGGTACGAAAAACTTGAATTAATGGAGGCGCGGCTGCGGTCCTGCGCCCCGCTCGTCGATGACCCGGCCCTGATGGAAGCGCTCCAGCGTGAAGTCCGCGTTGAGCGCGTGCGGTCGGTCTTTCGCGATGGTCCAGGCGAAACACCAGCCCGAAGCCGGGGTCGCCTTGAAGCCGCCGTAACACCAGCCCGCATTCAAATAGAGACCTTCAAGCGGTCCGGGTGTGATGATTGGGCTGCCGTCCATGGACATATCCATGATCCCGCCCCAGTGGCGCAGCAAACGCAAACGGCTCAGGTTCGGAAACATCGCGACCGCCATGGCGGCAACGTGTTCGACGATCGGCAGATTGCCGCGTTGCGCATAGGAATTATAGCCGTCGATATCGCCGCCGAACACCAGCCCGCCCTTATCTGACTGCGAGATGTAGAGGTGTCCCGCGCCAAAGGTCACAACCGTATCAATCAGGGGCTTTAAGGGTTCGGAGACGAAGGCCTGCAACACGTGGCTTTCTATCGGAAGTCTCTCGACACCTGCGGTTCTCAACACGTTGCTGGTATTGCCTGCGACTGCTATGCCGACCTTGGCGGCCTGGATATCGCCCCGCGTGGTTTTGACCCCGCTGACCCTTCCCTGATCGTCGAACAGGAAGCCGGTGGTTTCGCACTGTTCGATGATATCGACCCCGCGGTCGCTGGCTCCGCGCGCATAGCCCCACGCCACCGCGTCATGCCGTGCCGTGCCGCCGCGCGGTTGGCAGAGACCCCCGATAACCGGGAAGCGTGCGGTCTCAGAAACGTCGAGTCCCGGGACCATCCTGGCGACTTGATCCCGGTCCAGCAACTCGGCGTCGACGCCCTGCAGGCGCATGGAATTCCCACGGCGGGCGTAGGCATCTATTTGCGAAGGGGTGTGAGCGAGGTTCAGAACGCCGCGCGACGAGAACATCACATTGTAGTTGAGGTCCTGAGACAGGCCTTCCCATAGCTTCATGCTCCATTCGTAGAAGCGGGTATTGGCCGGCAGCATGTAGTTTGAGCGCACAATTGTCGTATTGCGTCCGACATTGCCGCCGCCCAGCCAGCCCTTTTCGATGACGGCCACGTTGGTAATCCCGTGTTCCTTGGCCAGATAATAGGCGGTGGCCAGACCGTGTCCGCCGCCGCCGACGATGATGACGTCATACTGCGGTTTGGGATCCGGCGAGCGCCAGGCGCGCTGCCAGTTCCTGTGACCGGTCATGGCGTTCTTGACCAGGGAAAATACGGAGTAATGACCCATCGTTATGTTGTCCCAGCTTCACGCACAGTCCAAATCGCGACCGACTGATCCGTGCCATTCTGTTCTCGGCGTCTGAAAGGCAGAAAACCACCGACCGTTTCGGGAAATCTGGATCAGACGAGGCCCGGTGAGATTATCCGGGAAAAACCGGGAGATTCGCCAGCATTAGTATTTTTGCTCTCTAGAATCGCGACTGCCGATGGTAGCACTGAAATTTCGGCGGAAATCAGCGCTTTCCCGGACAGGAATTGCACCGAAAAGACGGCGTAAATTTTCTGTCATTCTGGGGCTTGCACGAGCGGCAGGCTTAAAGTAGTGTCCGCCCCGCTTCACCAAGAAGCTGCAACTTTTGTTGCTCGGCGTGCCCGTAGCTCAACTGGATAGAGCACCTGACTACGAATCAGGAGGTTTGGGGTTCGAATCCCTACGGGCGCGCCATTTCCTTTTCAAGCCATTGATTGTGCTCAACTTGTTGTAATTTCGGCGTTTGTCGTTTCGGCAGGTTGCCTACTTCGCTACGTAGACGCAGAATGGCCATCTGCCATGACGCGATCATCTCTAATGATGCGACAGATTCTTTATATGGCTCCGTGCAACTTTTCGACAGATCCCAGATGTAGTATTCCATCCACATGCATTTGCCTGTCGCGAAAGCAAGTTCACAGAGTTCAGCAAAATACACTCTATGGTGCATAGCGTCGTAAGTTTATAAACTATCGTTTTAATTTTCTCTGTAAATACGATATAATCATATAAATGCGTTCAAATTCGGTTGCGCTTTATTAGAAATAAATATCAATAAATCAAATATTTACTGTGGGTAGAATCTTCTCTCCCGAGGTGTGTGTTTTCCCACATTGAAGCCCGGATTTGTTTGCGAGTGTCGGTTGTTGGGGAGACCGGACATGGTTGCAAATGATCATGCAGGAGGATTGACGTCGGAACAGGTCGTCGTAATGGCCGAAAGTTCCGGCGCACCGATCCTTATCGATGATGCTCATCATCTGTTTAGCGCTGAATTTGAGCGTGAGGGTGATAGTCTTGTTCTGAGTGGTGATGATGGTGCGAGCATCATCGTCGTGGACTACTTTGCGCTGGGCGTGCCTCCAGATCTCGCTTCGGACGCCGGTGCGGTGTTGTCATCCGATCTTATAGCAGCCTTGGTAGGGCCTGCTGCGCCCGGCCAGTATGCGCAGGCAGGCGCCCTGCCGACTGCGGAACCTGTTGGACAGGTAGAGACTCTGAGTGGAACCGCGCGTGCGACGCGGGCCGACGGCAGCGTTGTTGAGCTGAGCGAAGGCGCTGCGGTTTATCAAGGTGACGTCCTTCAAACGGGTCCCGATACAAGACTGAATGTCAGCTTTGTTGACGATACGGTCTTCTCCTTATCAGGTAACGCGCGGATGGTTCTCAATGAGGTCGTCTACAGTCCGGACGCCTCGGGCAATTCGATGATCATGTCGCTGATCCAGGGGGCTTTCACCTTCATCACCGGGCAAATTGCACCGACCGGCGATATGCAGGTCAATACCCCCGTCGTCAACATCGGTATACGTGGGACTACGGTCCATGTGACGTTGGGGCTGGAGGACGGCGCGGTCCAGATCTCCCTCAGCGATGGGACTGTGGAATTTTTCAATCCGCTTACAGGGGAACGTGTTGAACCTATCGGAGATACCGAAAGCCTCTTTACCTTTCGTCAACCCGGCCTGCCACCAGAGGAAACACCAAAATCACCCGATGTTCTGGAGGAGGAGCGGGAGCGTGCCATCGAAGTGAGATCCGTTCAGGCACAAGCCGAACAGCGAACGGACCTTGATGACGACGATCAGTTTGAAGATGAACTGCAGCGGGCTGAACTGTTTGAGCCAGAAGAAATATCGGATCAGACCGCGAGATCCGGCAGCTCATCGAGCACCCAACAGGGAGAGGGCGAACCCGGTGTCGGAGAAACTCAAGGTACATCGGATGGCCAGGAGACTGCAACGGACGCTACGCCTGCTGCCGCTTCCGCGGGCGGAGAGGCGTCGGAAACGGAACAAGTGCCCAGCAGCGGCCCGGATGTGGCTGAGAGGGCAGTGCCAGGTCAAACGCAAACGGCACAAGCTACAGCATCTGCCGAGGCCTCGACTCCGCAAGCTGGAGAGCTGCCTTCCAGCGGACCTGGCGGAGCTGTGCAAGACGAGAGCGCGGGTGTGGGGAATCCCGAATCTGAGTTGGCCCAAAGCGTAGAAAGTGCGCTTCTAGATGAGCCTGCGCCGCTGGTTACCGGAGCCGGGCCTGTGACGCCCGGCCAAGTCCTGCCTTCTGGTGGGATCGGTACGTTCGATGAGCCGGACTTCGGGGCGGAGAGGATTATTGGGACTGACGTGGCCTCGTCGTCCAGCAACACCACGATCACGACGAGTCCACCGCCCTCGGCCTCAAATCAGTCCGTTGCTATCGAGACTTTTCCTGCGTCTGTGAGTACTTCTTCTTCGAGATCCGAGACGTCGGTGCCAATCATTACAGAACCGGTACCTGAAACATCGCAACCCGACTCAATCCCGGTCAAGCCAGCGCCAGTGCTGGGCAACAATAGCCTGGATGTTGCCGAGGGCGGAACGGCGATCCTGAACAGTGATAACTTGAGTGCGACGGATGCCCAGACCGCGGACACGGACTTGGTCTTCAGTGTCAGCGCAGTCCAGAACGGACGATTCGAGTTTGTCGCGGCTCCTGGCTTGGCAATTACCTCTTTCACCCAAGCCGACGTGAAGGCAGGTGCGGTCCAGTTCGTGCACGACGGTGGCGAAGATCCGCCGTCCTATTCGGTGGCCATCAGCAACGGTGAGAGTGAAGCTCCCGTGGCCGTGGCCGACACTGGCGGTTACATCAATGTCAACGATGCGCCGCTGATGGACTTGAACGGAGGCGGCGGGGGGGCCGGTGCGCTAGCGGACTTCACTGCGGGCGCGCAGCCGGTCGCCATTATTCCCGCAGCGGAGATAATCGATCCCGACAGTGGTTCTTTGAAACGCGTGACCGTAACGATTGCGGACCCCAGGGATACCGGCTTTGAAGTCCTGCAGACCGATGTCACGGGTACTGGCATCAGCATTACGGGGAATGGCAGTTCCAGCCTTGTATTGTCCGGCGCGGCAAGCTTAGCCGAGTACCAGCAGGTGCTGCAGCGCATCACCTATCAGAACACGGCTGCTTCGCCGACAGCAGGTGAAAGGCAGATCGAATTGCGCGCGGATGACGGTGCCGGCGCCAACAGTTTGAGTGAGGTCGCTGCAGCCGTTGTTTCTGTCAAACCGGATACACCACCTGTCCTGATCGAAAACAGTTTAAGCTTGAACAAAGGAGAGACGGTCTTTCTCACCTCAGCGAACCTCAGTGCGACGGATGTGGAGACTGCCGATGCGGATTTAGTGTTTGCGGTGAGCGCCGTGCAGAACGGGCAGTTCGAACGGGCCGCGGCGCCAGGGCAGGCGGTCACATCCTTTACGCAGTTGGAGGTAACGCAGGGCGCAATCCTATTCGTACATGATGGGAGCACAAATCCAGCTGCCTATTCGGTTGCGGTTGGCGATGGTACAAACATCACGGTGCCCGTTCCGGCCGTGGTTGATTTCATTGCACCGAATTCGCCGCCTCTGCTCATCAACAACAATCTGACTATCGAGGAGGGTGAAACGGTCGTTCTCGGCACCGGCAGCCTCAGTGCAAGCGACATCGAAAGCGATGATGAAGATCTTGTCTTTACCGTGAGTTCGGTTGCGGGCGGCCGGTTTGAGTTGGTGGCGTCGCCGGGCATTGCCATCACTTCCTTCTCTCAAGCGCAAGTCACGGGTGGGCTCGTTCAGTTCGTCCATGACGGTGAAGAAACGGCTCCATCCTACGGCGTGTCGGTGAGCGATGGTTTCAACACTACGCCAGCGGATCCGGCGGTCGTCGACTTTAGAAAAGAGAACGACCTTCCTGAAGTTGTCGAGAACCGTTTGAAGCTGGACGAAGGCGAGACGGTTGTTCTGGACGCATCGAACCTGCGTGCGACGGACACTGAGAGCGACGACGCCGGCCTGATCTTTACGGTCAGTAACATCCAACACGGACAGTTCGAGTTAGTTGCCGCGCCTGGCGTTGCGGTCACTTCGTTCAGCCAGGCGCAGATCGCGGCGGGCGCCGTAAAATTCGTTCACGATGGCGGTGAGGTGCAGCCTTCCTATTCGGTGTCGGTGAGTGACGGCGAGGACAGCACGGCCCCGGCGGCTGCCGGCATCACTTTCCTGCCGGTCAACGATGAACCCGTCGTGGATCTAAACGGGGAGGATGGCGCAAGCTTTATTGAAGGCGGCGTGGCCCAGGTTGTCGATGCGGACCTTGTGATAAGCGATGAAGATAGTGCCAATCTTGCCGGCGCTACGGTGGTTATCGAGAATATCGTGAATCCTGGCGACGAAGTCTTGAGCGCGGTCACAACGGGCACGAACATCCTCGCAATCTACGATTCTGCAACCGGTCAACTGGATTTATCGGGGGACGATTCCCGGTCCAACTATCAGCAGGTTTTGCGCTCCATCACCTATCGGAACCTGTCGGATGATCCGACAGCAGGGGGGAACAACCAGAGGAACATCCGCTACAGCGTGAGCGACGGCGTTGCGACAAGCGTCGCGGCTGTCGCGTCGCTGCTGTTGGTTGCCGTCAACGATGTACCTCTGGCGGCGGCAGATACCGGCGAAACCGACGAAGATGCCGTACTGTCTGTGCCGGCCGACGGCGTGCTCTCGAACGACAGCGATCCCGAGTCTGGTGATGTCCTGACTGTTTCCGCCGTCGAAGGTTCTGCCGCCAATGTGGGGAACCAGGTCGCTCTGTCCTCCGGCGCGCTCGTCACCGTGAATGCAGACGGTAGTTACGACTATGATCCCAACGGTGCTTTCGACCAGCTCCAGCCTGGAGAGTCGACCACCGATAACTTCACCTACAGAGTTTCGGACGGCAATGGCGGCTCGGCCCCCGCGAGCGTTACCATCACGATCAACGGCCGGCAGAACACCACGGTCATCGACGACGCAGTAGAGAATGTCATCGGTGCAGGAGCCACGCTCTTTGCAAATGACCTGATAGTCGCTGAATTCGGAACGGCCGTTTTGTCCATTGCCGATGGCGGCGAGGTCTCTGCGGATTCAACGGTGATCGCGGCGAATGCCGGCTCTGACGGCACGGTTGACATCAATCAGGGTGGAGTTCTGACGACCCTTGTGATGGAGGTGGGTTCAGGGGGAACCGGTACTCTGTTGCTTGATGGTGTTGGCTCTATGTTGACCGTGGGGGCCGCTGACGCCATCGATCCGGGGCTCTATGTCGGCGGCTTCAACGGCGGCACTGGAGAGGTTACGGTTTCAGGCGGCGCGACACTCAACGCATTCAACTTTGATGTTGGTCGCGGGAGGACGGGTAGTCTTAGCGGCGTTGCCACCATTCAAGACCCCGGCACCGTTGTCAACATCGATAGTCGCTTCGGAGACTTTGAGGGACCGTCTGGCCTGCCCGAGAACAACGGCGGTTTCCTGCGCGCAGCACGCAATGATGGCGACGTCGGTGAATTGCACATCCTCAATGGTGCGGTCGTCAACATTGAAGCCGGATTCCAAGAGACTGAGCCTGAGTTTCAACTTGGGCGTAACCAAGGCAGCAGAGGTATGGCCGTCATCGATGCTGCAACACTGAATATCTTGCAGACTACGCCTGCTGATCCGAATCCCTCGGAGGGTTCTTTGGGTGGACCTCTTTTACGAGTGGGACGCGGGGGGCAAGGCGAGTTAACGGTTCAAAATGGCGGCCAAATCAATATGACCGGGGAAAAGTCCGCCTTATTCGTCGGTCGGTTTGCGACGGCCGATGGCACCTTTGTTGTCGATGGTCTTGGATCTCGCGTGCAGCTCTCTGGTGATAGTGCCCACTTTAGTATCGGGACCGACGGTACAGGAAGTGCGACCATCAGAAACGGCGCGTCCGTAGAAGTATCTGAAACAGGGTCGTCGGTAACGATTGCTGAGATCGCTGGTTCCACCGGTAATCTCGAGATAAGTGAAGGTGGAATGCTAACCACGCGCGCTATCGAGGTTGGACGCGGCGGTGATGGAATGCTGGTCGTTGATGGAAGTGGAACCTTCGTGACGGTCGGCGCCGAGAGTATGTTGGTCGATACGGGGATTAGGGTCGGTGGTTCCGGTGGTGGGTTCGGCAGCTTTACGGTTTCGGGTGGCGCGCTCCTGGAGTCGATGTTCGTCGATATCGGACGAGGCGCAACCGGAACTTTAAGCGGCGTTGGTATCATTCGAGATCCTGGCACTATCGTAAACTTGGACAATCGTTTCGGAAACTTTGGACCTCCTTTCGAGAACAGCGGTGGGGCCCTTCGGGTTGCGCGTGATGCCGGAGATATCGGTGAGTTGAGCATACTTAACGGTGCTGTATTGAACATAGGCGCCGGCATTCGAGAAGTAGAACCCGGCATCCAAATCGCGCGAGAAGCAGGCAGTCAAGGGGGGGTCTTGATCGACTCTTCAAACGTGAACATTACGCAGTCGGCCCCGTCGGACCCGGGCAACGACGATTTTGGTCCTTTTGTTCAAGTTGGTCGTGGAGGCACCGGCCGTTTAACTGTTCAGAATAGCGGTACGATCAGTATGATCGGTGATGACACAAGTTTTGAAGTTGGTCGGGACGCGGGGAGTGAGGGAACGCTTCTGGTCGATGGAGCAGGTTCGAAAGTTGCCTTGTCAGGGAACAGTGCTTTTTTTGCCGTGGGTGGTTCGGGTTCCGGCAACATGACGATCAGAAATTCTGCGTCCGTCGAGCTTCTTGATTCAGGTTCATATTTCGAAGTTGCAGCCAATGCTGGGTCAGCAGGGACCTTAAATATCGAACAGGGTGGATCGTTAACGACCCGCACGTTGGAGATCGGCTCCGGAGGAAATGGAACAGCGGTGCTTAATGGTTCTGGATCGACACTGACGGTAGGAGCCGCGGGTGCAGTCGATCCTGGACTCTTTGTTGGTGGTTTTGATGGCGGTTTCGGCGATTTCACTGTCTCAGGTGGAGCAACCCTGAACGCCTATAATTTCCAGATTGGCCGCGGTGCGACGGGCAGTTTGAGTGGCGTGGCAACCATCCAGGATGCAGGCACCGTCGTAAACCTCGACAACCGTTTTGGGAATTTCAACGCTCCTTTTGAAAACGATGCAGGCTTTCTTCGGGTGGCTCGGAATAATGGTGATGTCGGAGAGTTGAATATACTCAACGGCGCGGTCGTCAACATCAGCGGTGGCTTAACCGAAGTCGAGCCTGGGTTTCAGATCGCGCGGAATGAGGGAAGCCAGGGCACTGTCGTGATCGATTCGGCTACGGTCAATATGACCCAGACGACACCTTCAGACCCAGAAAATAGTGTTTTTGGTCCGTTTTTGACAATCGGGCGTGGCGGAACCGGTGCAATGACAGTCCAAAATGGCGGTCAGATCAATGTATCCGGAGATAACAGCAGTATGCAAGTCGGCCGGACCTCGACGGGCGACGGGGCGTTGTCAGTTGATGGTTTGGGGTCGAAAATCTCCATAACCGGCAAGGATACGTTTGTTTCCGTGGGGAGCGAAGGTACTGGAAATATTTCGCTGAGCAATCAAGCTGTCTTGGAGCTCTCAGGTGAAGGCGTATCGATGGAGGTTGGTAGAGAAGATGCTTCTAGTGGAACGCTCAACATCCTGAGTGGCTCACAACTTTTCATGGATGGCGGCACGGAGTTCTCGCAGCTCAGAATAGGTGATCGCGCTGGCGGTGAGGGAAGCGTTGTTGTGCAAGGAGCCGACTCTCTCGTCTCAATTGCAGGTCCGTCTGGATTTAGCACTCGAATCATAGTGGGAGGAGAGGGGCAGGGTACTTTGGAGACCCGCGACGGCGGCCGTGTTGCCGTTTCTCGAGTCGATGTTGGTAGCTTCGATACAGGCGTTGGGATAGCGCTTGTAGACAACGCCACTTGGGATATCGGTGCCGATGGAATGAACATCGGTCGAGAGAATGTCGGTTCGCTCGAAATCCGAAATGACGCTACCGTAAACGCCGAACGGGCCAGGATCGGATGGACTGGTGGTTCGAACGGCGCTGTGGAATTGGATGCAACATCGCAACTCAATGTTGGATTGATACAAGTCGGGCATGGGTTTTATGACCCCATAGGTGATCCCGATTTCGGGATAGACGCCTCTGCATTTGGTACCTTCAACCTCACTGGAGGAACTGTCAACGCAAACGAAACGCGCATTGGCAATCACGAACGCGGTATCGGTGTCGTTGTGATGGATGGCGGCACTTGGAACGATGCGACGAGGCTTGAGGTAGGCACCCAAGGGAACGGGACCCTGTTATTGCAAAATGGCGCTGTATTCACGTCTAACGGCGATTTCGGGGTCATAGCCAATGCAGGTGGTGCGACCGGGGCAGTCACTGTCGATTCGACTTCACAGCTACAGATCAACGGTTTTTTCTCCATTGGAAATGGTTTTTTTGACCCCATTAGCGATCCTGACTTCGGACAGGATGACACTGCTACCGGTTCACTTGTGATCAACGGCGGCAATGTCTCCATAGAGGACGGAGATATTGGCGGCCTCGCTCGTGGTGACGGTAACGTTTTTTTGAATGGCGGCAACTTCGATGTCGCCAGTCATCTTTCTGTCGCGCACGAGGGCACCGCAGCCCTCACCATCACCAACGGCGGCACCATCACGAGCAACAGCGCCAGCATCGGGAATACCGTGGGCAGCGATGGTAACGTTACCGTCGGAATTCTCGGTGGGGCCGGTGCGCCCGCATCCTGGAATGTGACCAACACTCTGTCCATTGGGCATGGCGACGTTGCTCAAGCAGCTGTGGCCAGCGGGTTGGTGGTCGTTGCCAAGGACAGCAGCTTGACCGCGACGAATATCAACATTGAGGAAGGCGGTACTCTCAACACGGCCGACAAAGGAACCGTCAACGGAAATATCAATCTTTTCGGCGGCACGCACATCACCGGCAACTCGCCGGGCACGGCCATCATCAATGGTGACTTCACGATGAGCAGTGGTGTGTTGGATATCGAAGCCGCCGGCTTGGGGGCAGGGCAATTCGATCTAATGGAGGTTTCCGGTGAGGCCAGCATTCTGAGCGGTCTGATCGATTTCTCCTTTATCGAAGGCTATGAAGCCGAAACCGGTGACGCAGTCGTGTTCATGAAAGCTGATGCCGGTATGACGTTTGATCAGGAAAAAACCTCCATTGCCGTATCGGGCGTAGTTCGTGATTTTATGTTCGAGCTCGTCGATGACGATCACAGTCTTGCACTGATTGCGCAATCAGACGCGATAGCAGGTGACAGCACCATCTTCATGGGGGGCAGCCTCAATGACGATTTCTTTGGCGGCGCAGGCGACGATTTGCTCAGAGGCGGAAGTGGTGCGGACAGTCTCACGGGCGGTGCGGGGGCGGATATCTTCGCCTATGCGCGCGGCGATGGCGGAAACAGTCTCAATCTGGCGGATTTGCTGACTGACTTCGAAGACGGCATCGATAAGATTGGCCTGGAGGATGGGCTGTTGTTCTCGGATCTTACGATCAGCGCCGATGCATCCGACCGCGCCGTCGTCTCAGTCGTCGACACAGGTGAATTGTTGGTGGTATTGGACGGACTCTCGTCTGACCTGGTGGATGAACAGGACTTCGTCTTGCTGGTTTAGTATTCCGAGATATGAGAATGCGGCGACAATCCAATGATTTGGGGGCAGGCGATTTGACGGGGCGGGAGCTGCGGCCGGTATGCGGTGTTGCGCCCAGGCTCGAAACCGCGTCAATGCGCGGTGACGGAGAAGGCCCAGGCCTTTATCCAGATTACTTTGCAAAACTAAAAAGAGGAGCCCGGTGCGCGTTACCTGAATGCCGCGCCAACTGCGATTCATGACGAGGCACTTGGACGCAGGCTCTCGGCAGACTCGGTGGTCCTGTGCGTAAGTGGGCCAGCCGCCTCGGCATCGGGCGCTGCATGGGATTGGCGCTCTTACTAGTGACTTTAATTGTTCGGATATGGGATCCTTTGCTTATTGAGGCGTTGCGCTTGCGATCCTTTGATCTCTTTCAGATACTTCATCCGCGTGAAGCGGTCGAACGACCAGTTATCATTGTCGACATCGACGAAGAGAGCCTTGCGGCTGTTGGTCAGTGGCCCTGGCCCAGAACCTTACTCGCAACGATGCTGGAAAACCTGTACCAGGCCGGAACTCTAGCCGTCGGGTTTGACATTGTATTCCCCGAACCTGACCGGATGTCACCGCATATATTTGGAGAGACAATCGGAGGTTTGGACCAGGAACTGCTGACGTTACTGAAACAATTGCCCAGCAATGATCGCGTTTTTGCCGAAGCGCTTGCCAAGGGGAAATCCGTTTTAGGTCAATCAGGGTATCAGAGACGGCTGGGTGAAAATGCTGGGGTCGTCAAAAGAGTGCCTGTTGCTACTGTCGGACAAGACCCGCGGCATTTCCTTGTGCAGTTTCCGGGTATTATCCGCAACACGCCAGAGCTAGAGCAGGCCGCAGCAGGATTAGCGCTTTTCACTCTCTTGCCGGAGCGAGACGGTGTGATACGGCGTGTTCCGGCGATGACAACCGTCGGCTATACCATTGTGCCAGCTCTAGCATTGGAACTGCTTCGACTTTCTGACGAGAAGCAGACCGGAGATCTCCAGCCCATACTGATCCGGACCGATGACGCGGGGGTGCGAAACATTGTGGTCGGAGAAATCGAAGTGCCGACCGACCGGCGTGGACGGATTTGGATCAACTTCTCCTCCTTTGATGAACGCCGCTACCTATCAGCGAAGGATGTGCTGGCTGGATCATTGGCACCTGGCTCTTTGGCCGGAAAACTTGTGATCATCGGTAGCTCGGCAACCGGATTGTTCGATGTCAAGGTTACACCACTCTATCCAGCTATGCCGGGGGTCGAGGTCCATGCACAGCTCATCGAAACGGTTCTGGAGGGATCCTATCTACATCGGCCTAATTATGCTTTGGGCGCAGAGATCATTCTGACTTTGGGCGCGGGTATTTTTGCGATCATACTTGTGCCGCTGCTCGGAGCTTTCTACACACTGGTTCTCGGGGCCGCTTTGTCTGCTACTCTCTTCGGTGGTTCCTGGTATCTTTATATGGATAGTGGGACACTCGTCGACGTCTCTTTCCCTATGGCGGCAAGCTTCTCTGTATTTAGTCTTATGTTATTCGTGAATTACTTCCGCGAGGAGGGAGATCGGCGGAACATACGCAATGCCTTTCGGCAGTATCTGTCTCCTGAGTTGGTCGATGAGTTGGTTCGGCACCCTGATCAGCTGGTCCTTGGAGGCGAGATCAAGCAGATGAGCTTTCTATTCTGTGACGTTCGGGGGTTCACGATGATTTCAGAGCTCTACAAAGCGGACCCACAGGGACTGACACGGCTTATGAACCGGCTCCTAACACCCTTGTCGAATGAAATCGTCCGATATCAGGGAACCATTGATAAATACATGGGCGACGCGATTATGGCATTCTGGAATGCGCCGCTCGAAGACCCAAGGCATCCATTGAACGCTTGTAATGCGGCGCTAGCGATGCTGAAACGCTTGGACATCCTGAACGAACAAAGGCGTCAGGAAGCAAAGGTTTTCAGTCAGCCCTTTCTACCGCTCCGCCTGGGTGTCGGTATCAACACAGGCGAATGCGTTGTCGGTAATTTGGGCTCCGACCTCCATTTTGATTATTCTGTTCTGGGGGACTCAGTTAACCTGGCGTCCCGTCTTGAAGGCCAGTCGAAGCTGTACGGTGTATCAATCATTGTCGGTTCGCGGACAGCATCCGCCGTTACCCGTGATTTTGCGCTTGTGGAACTTGATCTAGTGCGGGTGTTGGGGAAAATGGAGCCGGAGACAATCTTTGCTCTCGTGGGGGATAGCGTTGTGGCCGCGTCATCGGAGTTTTCATCGCTTGTCGGATTCAATAACGAAATGCTTGCCGCATATAGGAAGCGACGCTGGATGGAAGCTTTGGAAGCTCTGGAAAATTGTCGCCTATTCAGCGCTAATTTCGGACTGGAGAGCTTTTACGAGACGATCGAGACCCGCATCCGGGAATTCATTGTTGCGCCACCGCCGGATAACTGGAATGGCGTGTTTACTTCAGACGACAAGTAAGTTGGAAGTAATGAATATGCAAAAGACGAAAGCCGAGTCTATCAGCTTCACCTGCGTGTTATTGTTTCGGATGTTAGTGCGTGCTCAACTGGCGACTCATCGGACTTCTGGTTGGAGCGATGCCACTGCAGCTGGGAATTCCAGCGCTAAATCGCTATGTTCGTGAATCGCTTTTCCGGCACAGTGTCAAATCGCCGCTCTCATGGGACAAGCGCTCAGCAAGGACGACAAGTTATCCAGGCGACTCATATCTCGATTCAGTGCAGCTATGAGTGGGAAATAAACGACGTTATGTTCGTCTAAATGTAGATAGATGTTCATCGACTGAAAGTTGCCGCTGGTATAAATCTCTGGTGTAAAAGCATTATCGAGTGATTCAATAAAACATTGAAATTAAACAATTAATGGCTGCAGGCATCTAATCCCTACGGGCGCGCAATTTCCCTTCTAAGCTACTGATTGTGGTAGTCTCGGCGCTTGTCATTTCGGCGCTGGTACAAAAATGGCTATATCCATGCCGTTCAAGCACAAATCCGGGATCCTTCATTTCCGCCGGGTTGTTCCCGAGGATTGGCGCGGGGGTGTGGGTAAACGGGAGTGGAAATTATCCCTGGATATGGCGTCCCGAACCGAAGCTGAAAAGCTGATCTTGCCCCATCTGACAGAGTCCAACCAGATCATCGATGACATCCGATCTGGAACTTACCGGCGTTATTCTGGATATGATTTAGAGCACATCGCCATCATTTGTGATTTCCTGATTACAGGACAATCCTCATCCTTCAGAGTTTAGCAGCTGGCGAGGTATCGGGCAGAATGACCGACATGGTAGTCTGTGCTCTCAAATGGGTGAAGAACCGACTGTATAATTGCGAAATCTAAGGTCACGCCAATTTCAGATCAGCATGTCACCGTTCTTTTTTCGAACGGCGAAACACCCAGTCCACAGGAAACCAATGGATCCTGAACTTAGGCCCGCATTGGTTCCCAAAACCTTGACGACGGACAACCTGTGAACCTTTCTAAGGCGGGATACCCTCACAACACGACGAAAAATGTGATTGTTATCGCACTCCCAATGACAACAATTACGTGACGAAGAACGTCCACTCGCTCAACACGCCGCACGATCCTCGAGGTGAGGTATGCACCGCATATGTTCGCCATAGCCATCGGGAAAGCTGCTTTCCATTCGATCAGGTCCGCAGTCATGAATGTGACAACAGATACCGTGGACAGAATAGACGCAAGCAGATTCTTGAGCCCGTTCATTCCATGAAGGTTTCTATAGCCTTGTAGCGCGAGA
Source organism: Denitrobaculum tricleocarpae (assembly GCF_007004665.1). Lineage (GTDB taxonomy): Bacteria > Pseudomonadota > Alphaproteobacteria > Kiloniellales > Kiloniellaceae > Denitrobaculum > Denitrobaculum tricleocarpae. The sequence continues at coordinate 339,942 of NZ_ML660052.1, forward strand.
GCGGCGAGCATGATGATACCAAGCCCACCGTTGAAATAACCTCCATAGGTTGTCACAAAAAGAAGGATGATGACCGCCACGCCAGTTGAAGGTATGCCGACAGCGTGGGTCTCTGACAGTTTTCGTAAACGTGGAGAAAAACCGAACAAAAGCGTTGCTGTTAGTAGAAGCCACGGAACAATCACCAGAAAAGCATCTGGAGATGTAACTATCAGCAGAATAGCACCCAACATGCCGCCGAGAGCTGCCACCGTGACGATCATTCCTAGGCTAAGCGCACCTTCGGCATGAATGTCATGACGATAGGCCCAAACACTTGCAATATAGCCGGGAACCGCCATGGTTGTCGCAGTGGCATTGGCAACGATTGGCGGAATACCTAGCCATATCAGAACTGGCAATGTAACGAATGTGCCACCGCCAGCAATAGCGTTCAAAGCCCCACATAAACATCCTGCAGAAACGATAATGAGTAACTCGAACAGGCTTAACCCTCCAAACTCTTTGGAGAGTGTTTAGCAGCTTGCTAAATTGGTATAAAAATTGGTCTAGAATTGATATGAGAAATACGAAAACGTTTAAGGTTCTTTCATTGCTCCGGGAACTTCTAAACACCGGTGAAGTTGCGGTTGGTGAAAAGCTGCCTGCTGAACGGGTGTTAGCGCTACAGTTCTCTTGTAGCCGAGAAACCGTGCGACGAGCTCTCCTCGTGCTTGAGAAAGAAAACGAGGTTTGGCGGCATGTGGGCCAAGGAACGTTTTATGGACCAAGGCCCGGCGCGATTCCGCTCAGGAAAAGTCTTCTGGTTCAAGTGACGTCCGTTGAAGAATTAGTACAGGCAAGATACCTCGTCGAACCAGCTATCGCTGCGGAAGCGGCTCGGAATGCGACGGCGCCAGATATTGCTAGGCTGAACGAATGTATCTCAGTCGGGCGTGTTGGTAATGACAGGTTCGAATGCCAACAGGCGGATGACATCTTTCACCGCACTATCGCTGAGGTGGCAAAAAATAGAATCCTGTATTCAATTCTGACTTTCCTCTCAGAAGCAAGGCGTCGATCAACTTGGCAATCTCAGTGGGATCGCACGTACAGACATATTGGCATCAATGAATTCAAAGGGTCGCACAGTGACCAGCATCAGCGCATTGTATCTGCGATCAATGATAGGGACCCCAAAGCGGCCGAAGTAGAAATGCGTGCGCATTTGCAGACAGTTATCGAGGCTCTTCAGCTAACACCCGGGTCACCACAGCTTTCAAACTTTGATAAAGGACAGGTTCTGTAATTTGGGCTCTATTGCGAATTTCTGGATGTGTCGCGACAAGGCGTTATTTCATAGTGGGTCGTTGCTTCCATGAGCGTGTTTAAGGGGCGACATTTCAGCGGAGAGGTCGTGTTGTGGGCGGTTCGCTGGTATTGCCGGTATGGGATCAGCTACCGGGACCTTGAGCAGATGATGGCCGGGCGAGGCATCCGCGCTGATCATGCCACGATCTACCGGTGGGTTCAGATCTTTGCTCCTGAGATGGAAAAACGGCTGCGCTGGCAATGGTGCCGTCGGTTTCAGGCAGTTGAGGGGCGGCTCCGGTAGGGGCAGGATCGTAAGTTAGCGTAGGTCATCTCCGATTTAGCCACCTGTACTCGCCCGTGAGGAGGATATGCGCCCATCCGAGGGACGAGATGTGCGAGAGAAGCTCTGGCTGACAAGGCAATCCGGCTTGCAACCGCTCAGTCACGGCATGTCCGATGTGTAACGTGTTCCAGTAAATCACAATCACGGCCAGCAGGTTCAACCCTGCCATGCGATAGTGCTGACCCTCGGCAGTACGATCACGGATTTCGCCCCGGCGTCCGATGCACAGGGCGTTCTTAAGAGCGTGATGCGCCTCATCCTTGTTCAGGCGATTTGAGCGCGGCGCTGCATGTCAGTATCGAGCAGCCATTCGAAGATGAACAGGGTGCGCTCGATGCGCCCGATTTCTCGGAGAGCTAGGACCAGCTCATGCTGGCGCGGGTAAGACGCGAATTTCTTCAGCAGCTGGCTGGGTGGCATAATCCCGACCGCCATTGTGGCGATGGCATGCAGGATATCCGGCCAGTTTTCAGCAATCAGCTTTTCCGTGACCTTGCAGCCGATCAAGCGTCTGGCCAGTATGCGGCAACCAAAGAAATAGCAAAAACGACCTGCACCGGACGCTTACGATCTATTAAATGCTTCCCGCAGTAGCTTGGCTGGCGGGCCAAGGGCTTGCTTGGCTTTCCACGCGACACCGACATCCATCGTGGGGACCGTTTCGACCAGATCGATCCGCTCGACCCTCCGCCCATCTAGGGTCCAAGGCCGGTAGGCAACATCGCTCAGGATGGTGACGGCCTGTCCGCATGCGACAAGGCTGCGTACCGCCTCGATAGACGAAGATGTAAACTTAACATCGGGATGGCCTGTCTGTTTGGTCCAGTGCGCGAGCCCTTGTTTATCGGCGTCATCAGATCGGAGAACGGCATAGGGGTATTGGGCCGCTTCTGCGAGTTTCACTGCTTTCCGCTTGGTCAGGGGGTGGTCCACGCTTGTCCAGAGTCGCCGTCTCGATTTATGGAATATCTTGCTCTTGAGACCGATGCCGTCGGTCAGGTTCGAGGTCAGAACCAGCGCTAAGTCAAGTTGACCATTGACAAGCTGCTCTTCCAGAGTCTCCAGTCGTTCTTCAATAAGCCTCACCTCGACTGCCGGATGCTGACGGCTGAACTGCTCGATTACCGGAATTGCGAAGTAGCTCGACAGCGTCCAGCTCATACCAAGCCGGACTATGCCGGACACCTCATCATCACCGATAGCGACGCTTTTTACTGCGGCTTCAAACGAAGCTGCAATGTCATGCGCATGATGTCGGAACTGCTGGCCGGCACGTGTCAATTTGAGGCCTGTTGACAGGCGCTCAAACAGGGCTGTTCCTAAATGTGCCTCCATGTCCTTGATAGAAAGCGTGATCGCCGATTGTGAGATGTTCAGTGCGCGCGCCGCTGCAGATACTTGGCCTGCATCGGCAACGGCGAGGAAGTATCTGATCTGCCGATGAGTCAGCATATAAATTTTTCCAATACATCATATTTGAAGTCTGAATTTTCAATATGGTGCGGCATCTGTCAATCTTCCAATAGATTGTCAGGAGACCAGCAATGAAACCTGATCGTATTGAGCCACACCACGCGGACACGCCAATCCCGCGCCTGAGTGACGAAGAGACCGATAGCAGCATCGTTGTTTATCAAGATCCCGACAACAGGACCATTCTTCAGCGTCTCTTGGCCTGGCGGCAACAGCGTTATCTATGTTCGCAGCGGCCTGTTCGCGAAGAAGCCATGATGGAGGTCGTGGAGCCGGAGTGGCGTGGACACTGGGCTATAGCGAAGTACCTCTGATACTGCATCAGCAGACTTCGAACCCATTGAAGACGGAAGACACTCGAAAACTCCGCCCCCTCATTCGCTCAGGGGACAGAAAACGGCGGTGGAGCGCTTCTACCATGCGAACGCGGATTGGCGCTGTCAGCACGATACCGATCCGAGTGGCGGCCGGGACACGTGGGCTTCCGCGCAAGTGACTTCGATAAAACGTTGCCCTAAAACCAGTTGGTTCGCGTTATCCCAAAATGACCTTTCTGAGGCCGCAAACATGCCGGCATTTCAGCAGACAGGTCGTGTTGTTGGCGTATCGGTCCAGTCTGCCCGCCCTGACGTCTGACAGAGTGCGGTCGATAGTGCCCATCGTCGATAGTGGACATCTTGATGCAGGTTATGGCTGGGAAGAAGCGGTTTTAATCGGACGATGAGAAGCGCTCGATCTGCATGAAAACGCGGACGACAGCTATTTCGCTCGCGCAATTTGCCTGACGCTATTCTATGAACGCCAGTCTGATCCACAAGTGGCTTCATGATCCGCGCTTTGCCCCTGATGGCGGCGCAGAGTGTTCGGCGCCTGAAGAAGAACCTATTTTTCTCCAGGTAGAGGTTGGGAGTGCGGTGCCCGTACCTTCGCAATCCGATACTCTGGTTTGTGCCACTGCATTGACCGGCCCAGTTTCGGCACGGCGTGTGGACATCACGCTGAACAGATTCGAAAGACTGTGAGGCTCGACGACTCAGTGGATCGAACAAGCTTTCACGATAGAACTATGCAGTATGTCCAAGCCTTTCATTAATCCAGCTTCTGAGATCGTCAATGGTGGCATAACCTTGAGAACGTTGTCATCTGCTCCACAGGTTTCAATTATTAGACCACTTTTGAAGGCTGTTTTAACCACCGTCTCAGCCAGCTCTGGCGCATTTAGCTCAAATCCGAATACCATCCCTTTTCCTCGGATTTCTTTCACCCACTGAAGTGGGATTTTCTCTGCTGTTCGTTCGAGGCTATCTCTAATAATCCGCCCCTTTTTGACTATTGAGTCAGAAAACTCACTTGATCGCCAATAGTCGAGTGCAGCCGATGCTGTGACAAAAGCGAGGTTGTTTCCTCGAAATGTTCCGTTGTGCTCACCAGGCCTCCAAATATCAAGTTTAGGTTTCAGGAGGGTAAGAGCCATCGGCAATCCATACCCTGAAATAGACTTAGATAGGCAAATTACATCTGGATCTAAGCCATGTTCTTCAAAGCTGAAAAATGTACCCGTGCGACCACAACCCATCTGGATATCATCGACAATGAGAAGTGCGCCAACTTCCCGGCACAGTCTTTGAAGACCCCTTAGCCAGTCGCCGCTAGCGACATTAATTCCCCCCTCCCCTTGAATAGTTTCAAGTAATATAGCTGCCGGAGGTTCGATACCACTCCCTTTTCCGGACAGCAAACCTTCGGCATAGATTAAACTGTCCATGTTGTGCCCGAAATACCCGTCGAACGGAAACCTCGTTACGTTGCCCAATGCACCGATCGTTGCCTCTCGATGTTTCTTGTTTGCCGTTGCTGCAAGGGCGCCCAGAGTCACTCCATGAAAGCCATTGGTAAATGCGACTACGTTGAACCGGCCGGTCACTTTTCGAGCCAGCTTCAAGGCGGCTTCAACAGAATTCGTACCGGTCGGGCCAACAAATTGCATTTTGTAGTGCATCGATCTCGGCGCGAGAATTGTTGAGTTAAACTTTGAAATGAAATCGCGTTTCGCAGATGTGAACAAATCCAAACTCATTGTTACACCGTTTGCGGAAATATAGTCTTGTAGAATTTTTTGAAGTAGCTCGTTGTTGTGCCCGTAGTTTAAAGCGCCTGCACCGGAAAGAAAGTCGATGTATTCGTTGCCGTCTTCGTCAGAAAGCGTATGCTCTTTTCCTGTAGTGAAAACTGTAGGATAACTTCGGCAATACACGCGAACTTCGGACTCTGATTCTTGAAAGTCTGAAATGTCAGCCATTTGTCACCTGCCTTTCAATTACATTGTGGTGTCGGCGCACCGGTCCAGTATCAGCGTACTTATTTGTTCTCCCTCACCGATGTTGTAGACGGTAGGTACAGTTGTAATCGTCAATCGACTCCCATCTATCTGAAAAAATCGCTTCTGATGAGTGCCAACCCAAGCTTCGTTCCACGCAACATCCACATGGTGAGTTACGGTGTTATCAGAAACGGTATAGGTGCCACTGTAGGATACCAACCTCTTGTGATGATCTATCCGATCAGCATCATTTTTTAGGGTTTCACGTGTCTCTGGAATAACAAGAGCCATCATCCTCTGCTCTCTCGTATAGATTAGATATCCCCGCGGATTCTGACCAAATACATGCTTTATTTCATTTGATTGTAAGTCCTTTCGGACGTAGCTGACGAATTTCCAAACTCCAATTAGGCGTTCATATTTTACTTGAGGGTTTCTATTTTGAGCATCTTGTGGAGTAGATGACATTACATTCTCACTCTTTTGTACTATAGCATCAGTGCATTGCAGGCCTTGGCTAGTAAGGTAGGCCAACATAGTTCTCTGCCAGAGCTGTTGATGCAGCTTTTGAAGAAAGTACATAATCAAGTTCAGACTCTCGGATTCGTTGGTCGAACCTGTTTGCTTCTGGAAATTGATGAAGCATTGTCGTCATCCACCATGCAAAACGAACGGTCTTCCAGACGCGACCTAATGCCAAGTCGGAATATGATGAAAGACCAGTTTCTGACCCTTTGCTATAAAAGTCATGAAATGCTGTGAAAAGGTAATGAACGTCGCTCGCAGCTAAGTTCAAGCCTTTTGCGCCGGTGGGCGGAACAAGGTGTGCGGCGTCACCTGCGAGGAAGAGATTGCCGGATTGCATGGGCTCGCTAACAAACGAACGTAGAGGTGTAACCGTCTTATCGAACGATGGCCCTGTGACTAAGGAGTCGCTAAATCGCTCTGGCAGCCGCAGTTTCAATTCATCCCAAAATCGCTCATCGGTCCAGTCTTCTACGCGAGTTCCGACAGGTAGTTGAAGATAATAGCGTGTTCTTGTCTTAGAACGAATAGAGCAAAGAGCAAAACCACGCGAATGCTTCGAATAGACTTGTTCATCTGAACAAGGTCGCACTTCCGCAAGAAGGCCCAGCCAACAGAACGGATAGATATGTTCGTATTGACGCAGCGTATTTGGTGGCAGTGATTGACGGCTAACTCCATGATTGCCGTCGCATCCTGCTATAAAATCACAGTCTATGCTGAATTTACTTCCGCCTTTTTCATAGGTTACGTAAGGTCGGTCATCATTTACGTCCCAGAGCTTCACATCAGACGCGTTGTAAATTGTTTGTGCGCCTGTCGACTCCCGTTTTTCCATTAAATCTCGAGTAATCTCCACCTGGCCGTAAACTGTCACGCCCGTACCACCCGTCAATTGCTCGAGGTCCAAACGTTTAATGTTTTCGCCACGTGCAACCAGTATTCCGCTATGATGGAGTGCCTCCGAATGAAGGCGTGTTGCGACACCTGCTTGGTCCAGTAGTCCTACAGTACCCTGTTCTAAGACGCCGGCTCTGACACGGCTTAGTATTCGCTGCTTGTCTGCTCGTTCGACAATCACATTGTCAATGCCGGCCTCGGTCAAAAGCGCACCCAGAAGTAAGCCAGCAGGACCTGATCCAATGATCGCGACACTTGTCTTCATTTGCAATTCTCCCGACCTGAAACGGACTATTACTCTGGTTGAGTCTTGGTCTTCATGTGGGAACAACATGTTCTTCTAGAGATTGCGCTATAGTTCCCGCCCTTATTGACAGAAGACTGAATGAACCCGCATCGCCGAACCCGTGCGAACTCTCGCACAGCCCATTGATGTAAATGGGCGGAGTTTTTGCGCCATTCAGTTTCTGTAAACGGTAGTCCCTCGTTATGGACACACCGCCATCCTCTCTGAAAACTGTAGAGTCGATCAGATTTTCCAACAGAGGATGATAGGGCTCTTGTTCAGGCCCAGTGCCGAAATTCTTAAAACCCGTTGCCAATATGACTGCGTCCAGAGTAACGGTTTGCCTTTCTAAAGAATGCCTGTCTGACAATTCCAGCATGATTTTCTTATCAGTGCTTGATGAGGAGACGTTTTCAATCTCCTTATTCTGTAACAGTACAATCTTTTCATCAGATTGAACTTTTTGTTCATACAGTTTAAAGTTTAATTCATCGATCACATCATGGTCAGCGGCGCCGTAATTGCTGCGCCATAGTTCGCGGGTCAGTGATTTTTGTGAATTTATTGATGAGCTATAAAAATAGTCGACAAACTCGGGATAATATATCTGCTCGGTAAAGGGACTGAGGTCTTTTTGTTTAAAGCCAAATCCGCGGCTGATGTTTGTTACCTTTACCCACGGAGTTCGCGAATTTATGTCTAGTATTATCTCGATCGCACTTTGGCTCCCTCCGACAACACCGATATGTAAATTCGATTGTTCAGAGGTCCACCTTTCCACCGAAGAAAGGTAGTCGGTCAAATGAATGACCCGATCTCCCATGAGTTTTGAAAACTTCTCGGGTATGTGGGGAGAACGTCCGGCCCCAAAGGAAAGCGACCGAGCTAAGTATTCCGATCCTTCACAATCACATACTCTAACTAGCGGATCATCTCCCTCCACCGGAGCAATAGACGAAACTACGCAACTCAACTTAGCATTATTTGAAAACTGCCTGGCAACCCAATCGATGTATCCGGTGTATTCGCTTCTCGGCGGAAAGGGCGCACTCAGGTTCAAGTAATCGAGAAGGCGGTCATTCTCTTTCAAATAGCACAAAAACCCGTACTTGCTCTGAGGATTTCTTAGTGTCACTAAATCTCGTAGGGGATTGTGTTGGATGTCAGTACCTGGGAGCATCATATTTGGATGCCAGGAATGGTGATCACGGGCCTCCAAAAAGAGAACGTTTTCGAGTAAGCCTCTTTCTTCCAAAGCGATAGCCAACGCAATGTTTGAGGGGCCAAACCCGATCCCGATGCAATCGTAAACGCGGTTCGTCTGGCAAACTGAAGTTTTGCTCTTCATAACTACGATTCCCGATTCTTGGATTACAAATGTCGCAGATTTGCTTCTTAGAGATGATGGGAGTTCAAGCACCCGGCAATAAGAAGAAAGAAGACATGCCCATTAGTCGAACAAGAGATTGATTTATATGTCCAAGAAGACAGTCTCTCTTGCCCCCTGCAAATAGATGTTGAATTTGTAGATGTCGCCTTCCAACTCTGCCAGCAGAGTGGAAGCTCTATGTTGGTGTTCGAGCTCTGTCAGGACAGCGTCTTCCGCGTTCGCGTCACCCTCGTCTGCGAAGTACATTCGGGTGTGCAGCCCCAGATTGATGCCGCGCGCGACAATCCAAAAGGTAATGTGAGGCGCCATTCGCGCTTCACTTCCAATTGGAACTCGGCCTGGCTTAATGGTTGAAAATGAGTAGATTCCAGTTTCCGGATCTACGGGAATGCGGCCCCAACTGAAGAAGTTTTTGTCGCATTTTCCGGAAGGGTCGAAGGGGCTGTTGTATCGTCCTTTAGCATCAGCTTGCCAAACCTCGATTATTGCATCGTTTATCGGCGAACCAACCCCATCGAAGATTTGGCCGGTCACGACTATGCGCTCTCCTTCCGTCTTGTCATTTATTAGCGCCCCTCCAAGGTCGTTTTCGTAAACACTGTGAATTCCGGTAAAATTGGGAGTTAATCCCATTTGCACAAACGGACCAGCTGTCTGAGACGGCGACTCTTTGAGTTGAGTGTGTTGGAAGGCCATCGCTTTTCCTCATTCATGGTTTTCGAAAAATGTCATTCGACGGCCCCGCAAAACGACGTCAAATCGATATGCTAACGCGTCCATCGGTGCCGAATTTTCGATGTCTGGCTTTGCAAGCAAAGTTTCGATGGCATCGGTATCAGAAATGCTCCTGACAATGGGGCATTGCCAAACAAGCGGGTCGCCTGAAAAATACATCTGGGATATGAGTCTCTGCGCAAAGGCGTAACCAAATACCGAGAAGTGTATATGTGGTGGACGCCAGGCGTTCGGGCCATTTGGCCAAGGGTAGCCGCCAGGCCTAATGGTACGAAACCAATAGTGGCCTTCATTATCGGTAATGAAGCGGCCAAACCCGCCGAAGTTTGGATCTAGTGGCACAGCTATGTTGTGGGTCTTGTGCCTATATCTGCCGCTCGCATTTGTCTGCCAGAACTCGACAAGTACACCCTTCATTGGCCGTTTGTGTTCATCGACAACTTTGCCATGAACAATGATAGGCTCACCGGTGGCGGCCTCGCCAGATCTTGCGTAATTGTGAATCAGATCATTGTCTTGTTTTCCCAAAATTTCCTTTGAGAAAACTGGCCCGGTCATTTCGGAAACCGTATTGGCCACTGAGAGTGCCGGTAACTTGGGCGCACGCGCGATCGTATATTTGTAGTCTGCTGTATAGGCCTTGGGTTGCCAATTCGGGTCCCGCGCGATGAATGGACCTTGTGTCTCTTGGCTATTGTAGTCAGCATCATGTGTCATCATTCATTTTCCTATTGACCGATACCCTGGAGGGGGTGTTGAGCAACATGGCTAAGCCGATCCATAGAAGTGGCGATACTGCTTTCTGCAGTTCGCAACGACATCGGCTTCATCTTCATCTTCGGCTTCTGCAAAACGATCTGCGTGCATGGACTTAAAATCGCTCGGTGGCGTGCCTTCGAGGATCCACGATGCCATGCCTTCGCCGATTGCCGGTGCGATCGAAAGGCCTGCGACATTGCATCCACTTGCGAAATAGAACCCGTCCAATCCGGGAGATGGACCCAGCAGGTGCCTGCCATCGGGTGTCATGGTCGGCAGTCCACCGCGTAGCGTGGCGACACCAACCTTTTCTAGGACGGGTAATTGTTCCCGCACATCCTTCGCCGCGGCTTTCATAATCGACAAGTCGAGCGAAAGATCCGCTGTGTCGAAGGAGCTATCCAAATCTTGCGAGCTCAGCGTTCTGGGGTTTTCCTCAAAAACCCCCCAGAGCAAGCCTTTGCCATAGGTGCGGGTATAAACAGCAGCGTCCATAATCCTCACCATGGGTGTCTTCGCACTCGCCCCATCTAGCGGTTCGGTTATTATTGCTTGATGACGGGTAGGTATCAGTGGCAGGTCAATTCTGCATTTGGCGGCTATCTGTCGGGACCAAGCACCAGCAGCATCGACGACATAAGGAGTGTTTATCTGGCCGCGTGGCGTTTTCACTCCAACAACTTTATTTCTGGATGTTACGATGTCTATTGCCGGTGTATTGGGAAGGAGGTGAACGCCGTGCCTGACTGCGGCGGCAGCGTATCCAGTGGCAATTTGCTGCGGCTCAAAGTAACAATCGTCGTGGATATGCAGGATCCCGGTAATTCCTTCTGGGCGCAAAAAGGGGTTCAGCCGAGCGCCTTCATCAGGACTTATGCGTTCGACATTCAACCCATTTTCGATCGCGCGCTTGAGATCCCCGTCCAAAACTGCGTCATCTTCTGGTCGACGGGCAATTTTCAAACTGCCGCTATTCTCCCACATAAGAGGTTGATCAAGATCTCTCGTGAAAGTCTCAATTTTGACGCGTGCACGCTTGATTAATCTAATCATTGATGCACTTTTTCTCAGCAGACTGACCATTCCAGCTGCTCGAGGTGACGTCTGTGATCCGGGTTGATGGGAATCTAACAGGGCTATGCTTAGGTTCGAACGAATAGCGAGGTTGTAAGCCAATGCGGTGCCGAGCGCACCGGCTCCAACAATTATGATATCAGCACTTTTCACGGTTGAACTCGCTCCATTTTAGGGTTCTTCGTTGCCTTCAGATCAGGAGATTTGGACATACGGACCACATCAAGCATCAACCGTTGGAGCTTCCGTTAATATTGATAAGTCATGATCCTTTGCACGGCGTTGCACCCACCGGCGATATTCAACGCCAAGCTTGTCGCTGCTAAGGTGGATTTCGTCACGGACGTTGACAGGGAGGGGATGAGGCCGTTGTGTTTCGACCATTCGACGATCTTGATTGAAAACCAAGTCCTGGCGCTTCAAAATCTGCTCGGTCGTCAGTTCCTCGCCAAAATTGATCGCCACAATCAGACGAACAATACATTTGTTCTGTTCGACCGGAGTGGCCATCATAAGCGTGCAGAAGCGTTCCGTGTCTCCGGTCTTTTTTTCAAAGTATGCGGTCGTTGGGCTGCTGCATGAAAAGGCGTACTTCGCTGTAACCGGTATCCCCCGGTGATCCCCGTACGGCTGAAAAACCTTTATCTCGCTTGTCGTTAATCCCTCGGGCGTAACGTTCACGTCATAGGTTTCAAGCTCATCCGGAGCATTGGGGTCGCCGTTTAGATCGGCATGTACAAATGGGAAGTGGGCAACGTCGAGGAAGTTCTCGATGGCGCGCAAAGCATTCGCCTGGTAAACGTACGGACCGGCACTTACTTTACGATAATCGTCGTCGAGCCAATTCGGAAATGCTGGAACTTCACCCTTTGGTTCCCCGATGCAGACCCAAATGTAACCGTAACGCTCCTCCGCTTTGTGCGTGTAAGCTCTGGAGCGGGGCCCGGGCGTGCGCGAAGGATGCGCCGGGTAGTGCCGACACTGTCCTTGGCCATCATATTCCCAGCCGTGATAAGGACAAACCAGTCGATCACCTTTGACCCAACCCAGGGACAGTTTGGCGCCACGATGGCGGCAATAGTCTTTCCAGGCATGGATGGCTCCGTCATGTCTCCATACGACCAGATCTTCCCCCATAAGCCGGATGGGCAAAATTTTGTCTTCTTCTACTTCACTACTCAGGCAAACAGCGTGCCAATCATTAACGATCGCTCGATAATCGATTTGAGATACGTCCCAAGTTGGTTGAACCGGCATAGTTACCGTTTTATTCATGTTCCGAACTCCCAATATCGCCTCTTGATAAGTCAGCCGTTTCTTTTCCCGTCTCTTCAGCTGGGTATTGCCAGGGCCGCCATTTTCTATATTCCAACTCGTAACTAGGTATTTGACAGAGCTATTCTTTTTATGTTGGCGTTCTTTTTGGCATCCCGTTCCATTAAGAGGCGCTTCAATGCGGCTCTTCGGTCTTTTTCTGCTTTCTCTTGAGATAGTTTGAAGCGACCCTCAAATTTACGCACGGTGATGACAAGCCGAGTAATCATCGAGCTGAGATTACGTAAATGCGGCAAACTATGATCGAGTCTCCATGGCTTCGACCCGCATTCTAACTGCGCAGCAAGGTCATCAATGTCTTTGAGAATTTCCACGCCCGGACTTGTGACAGCGGCGGTACCGTAGGCGTGGAGCCGAATGTAATTCCACGTGGGCAATTGCTGAGTTACATAGTCACTTGGTGAAATGTAGCTGTCTGGACCTGAAAAAACGGCCAGCACATCCGCGCCGTTTAACCCTAGTAGCTGGCTGTTATTATTGTCGAGATGGCCAACAAGCTGTATTGATTTGGAAGCGGTTTCTTTCCATACGAGAGGGATATGAGAACTGAAAAACTCCTCACTGTCTTTGCTAACAATCAAACTAAGCGGATAGTCTGATATAATAGTCTTAGCAAAACCGATATCATCGTTTCTGTATATGTTGCCTTGATACATAATAATCTCGTTTTGATACGCTAAGTTTCAGCAGTCTTGCCGCCACTAAGAGTTGAGATTAATCCTGCAAAACTGCAGTATACTCTCACTTGACAACTGTATTACGCCATGCGTTGTGCCTCGCCGGCTTTGAATGCCTTAAGATGGTTTTTGAGTATGGTCACCGCTTCGGCCGAGGCACATGGACCAACGCCGAACGCCCTCTCGACAATGCATGCCTCACCGAGGACATCGTTTGAGAAGTTCAAGATGCCGGCCTGGCCTTTACGCAGGGCGCGCATGACTTCGAACCCTTTGATTGTCGCATAGGCGGACTTCAGGGTCTTAAAACAGCGCATCGGTCGGATTAGTTGCTTCAGCTTGCTGTGACCGGCCTCAACGATGTTGTTGAGGTATTTGACCTGGCGATGTTTGGTTTCTTTGGGACATTTGCGATCCGCTTTCAACTCGGAATTGGCAGCGCCAAATGTTGGCGCCTTGTCGGTGTTGATTGTATGGAGCTTTGCCCAGTCTTTCAGAGCCCTCAGGGCTTTGGCCAGGAACCGCTTCGCCGCCTTGTTATTCCGGGTAGCAGAGAGATAGAAATCGATGGTGTTCCCGAACTTGTCCATGGCGCGGTAGAGATATACCCATTTGCTACGAACCTTGACGTAGGTCTCGTCAACACGCCAACTGCCTGAAACCGGACGGCACCATTGCCAGCGCAGCCGTTTTTCTATCTCAGGAGCAAAGGTCTGAACCCACCGGTAGATCGTGGCATGATCAGCGCGGATGCTTCGCCCGGCCATCATCTGTTCAAGATCCCGGTAGCTGATCCCATACCGGTAATACCAGCGAACCGCCCACAACACGACCTCTCCGCTGAAATGTCGACCTTTAAACATGCTCATGGAAGCACTGACCCACTATGAAATAACGCCTTGTCGCAATACATCCAGAAATTCGCGAAAGAGCAGACTCGCTGCTCTCCGATAGCCGATCCATCGCTCTGCAGTAATTGAAAGTCACGCTATTAGGAAAAGGCCAAAATTGACAACCTGTAAGAGTAGACAGGTGACGTGCTATCGCCTATTGATAGATCATAGCATTCAACGAGTGGTTGGAAGTTGATTTCAATTACAATCTTTGAGCATCAGAGGGCGAGAAAATAGGATTATTGTAGGGCTTTGACCTGTTTCCGCGTGAGAATTTTATCCGCACAGAGCTTGCGTTCAGTCCGAACTCGGCGAACCTATTTGCAACCGACCTAATGTTGCATTTGAAAGGCAAGTACAGCGCCATCGAGATCAAAAGTCTGGATAACCCGTAGCTCCGATGAGGTTGGAATCGATGACACAGATCGACAAGGTTGACGGCTCTTCCAAGGATTTGTTTTCGTGTATGTCGGTGTTTACGAATATCCGATCAACCGACGCTTTAGCCGCTGGTTTAGAGAAAGTTGCCAGGGTCTATGGGTTCGACTGGTATCAGCTGATATTGGGCGATTCGTCTGGTTCCGAAATGAACGTTAGTCCAATCGCGAGCAATTTGCCGCCGACATGGTGGAAGCAGTACAAAGACAAAAAGTTTTCACGTATTGATCCAGTATTTACCCATTGTCGATTGCGCTCGACACCAGTCATCTGGTGGGGAACGTCGAAAGTAACAATGGCGGTTCGTGTCTCGCCGGACAGACTTATGGCGCAGGCTGCTAGATCCGGCATCGGCAGCGGTATAAGTTTCCCCTTGCGGGGAGCAAATTCCGAATGGGGAGTGTTGAGCTTGATGTGCCGAGACGCCCTAACACACTCGCAATGCCGTATTGAAAGCGCTCTGGCTCCTGTTAGGCTTCTAGCGGACGTAGTGTTTGAGGCTGCCTGTCTGAGCAAGCGCAATTTCGTTGTTAGTGGTGCGCGTTCGATGACGAACCGAGAAGACGAATGCCTGAGTTGG
Organism: Denitrobaculum tricleocarpae; assembly: GCF_007004665.1. GTDB lineage: Bacteria > Pseudomonadota > Alphaproteobacteria > Kiloniellales > Kiloniellaceae > Denitrobaculum > Denitrobaculum tricleocarpae. The sequence goes on from NZ_ML660052.1 coordinate 354,963, forward strand.
TGCGCCCAGGGTAAGACAAGTTGGGAAATTGCGCAGATTCTCGGTATTAGCGAACGAACAGTTCTCTTCCATATGCAGAACGTCTCACGAAAGCTTGGCGTTGCGAATCGCGCTCAGGCAGTAGCGAAGGCGATTTCCGAATTGAATTGGTCTATTCGAAGTGATCCGCCTCCGTAGTTTCCATCTCACGAAGTTGGCGATCGCGAAAGCACCTGTTCGCCAGAGCATTTTCTGATGATTTGAAGTCGTACCCGGCGGCCCTGAAACAGTTTTCGCATTCTTTAGGCGTGAAGGTTTCGATGGCGAGTGTGATGGCGTCCCCGCGATCGTCTTTGGTGCGAGCGGCGGTCTTTTCAAGGAAAGCTCTGAGCTTTGAGAAGGCCATTTCTATTGGATTACAGTCTGGGCTGTAGAGCGGCAGGAAACGCAACACAGCAACGGTCGCTTCGATGGCCCCACGGATGGCGATAGGCTTCTGGGCGGGCAGATTTTCTATGATGACGATGTCGCCGGGCTTCAGAGTGGGGCCGAACACCTACTCCACATAGGCCAGGAAGGCGGCTCCATGCATAGCGTTGTCCAGTACCATGGGTGCAGCATTCCGCGATCTGAATCTCACGGCCTACCATGAGACAGGACAGTACAAGAACGACAGGGCGGAAAACTCGCACCAACCCGTGCGACGAAGAGAGCGAAAGATGTTGGGTTTCAAGTCTCCAGGATCAGCCCAACGATTTCTCGCTATTCGCTTTGTTGTCTAAAACCTCTTCAACACGCAGTGCCACCTCATTTCACGAAAGACCAATCAGCAGTTCCGCAGTGAAGCTCACGCTCAATGGCGGAGCGTCGCATTGGCTGCATAGCCGAAACTCGTATGAGATTTCGTGATTCAGCAGCGGTTAAGTTACCAATGCCGTGACCTGTCTCATGCCGTCAATGGGTCGATGTTAACGATAGACCCGCTGATCCCGTGTTTGGGATGCCAGCTTACGCATTGCAGGATCACGCTTCCGCCAAAGTGACGAAACTCGAGAAAATCCATCAACCACGATCCAGGAAAATTGCATTCCCTAACGCCCAGAGAGCGATAACCGGGTTCTTTGTAAGAGAGCCCTCGTAACTTACGCAGGCTGCGGTTTGACAGATTTTGGTTACCAAGAGCTGGCGTCGGCGGCTTGCCGGGCCCGTAGAATCCAGGCCGGGACCAGGTCGCGCCAGTCGGGGTGCTGGTGCCGGAAGAACTCGGACGCGACCTGCAGCGCAGCTACCGCATGATTTATTTCCAATCGGGATTGCCAGTGTCTGGGAACTTTGGCGAAGTATTCTTCAGTGAATACGCGTGCAGCGAGTTCGACATGCTCCGGCAAAGCACCAAAGCGAAGAGGCATCGCCCTCAACCGTGCCAGCATCGTGGCGACATCTAGTACAGGATCAGCTGCGCCGAAGGTGTCAAGGTCGATAAAGACAATCCGCTCGCCGTCGAGAAACATATGGTCGGGTTTGAGATCGAGATGCGCGGGTCGAAGTTGGGTTCGTGCTAGGGCCGCTGCAGCAACATCTGCAATAGCCTGCACATCGCCGAGTAACGCCGGGCAAGCCCAGGAAACATACTGACCCGCCACCTTGGTTCTGGCAATCACCGCATCTGCGGCCGCGGGCGGCTGGACGGACCAGAGATGGAATGCCGCCAGCCCATGCGCTGCTTTGCGTGATGCTGTCTCGATATCGTCGCCATCCAGGATTGCCTGCTCAAAGGAAACGCCGGGCGCTTCCTCGACAATGAGGGCGGAGAGTTCCTCGAGATATGTAACGGGCCTCGTAAAAGTGAAGGCTTGTGTCGTCGCTTGCGCCTGGGCATGCAACGTCTGCAGCAGAAGGGCTTCGCGCGCGCCTTCCCCGGCCCGCCCCACCTTGACATAAGACCTCTGCGTCTTGCGCTGGCAGTTTCGCTCCTCCAGTGCTTCGACGGAAAATCTCAAAACAGCCCCGGACAGAGCACGATAGCGTGCGGTTTGGATATCCTGTCGAGTGATCTTCCAGCCGCCTGCGCCCAGTGTCTGGACAAGTCCGGCTTCGAGCTCCGCGGCCATGCCGGAAACAATTCCTGGCAGACTCGGCAAACGACGGTCACATGGGAAGGCCTGCACCAACATATGTGGAGCTGGCAGATAAAAGGCGGGACCGAAGGCATGCCACCCTTCAGACGCCGGCTCTTCAATACAAGCGGCGAGAAGCTTTTTCAAACGGCGGCGCGGTCGCTCGTCCGGATAGATGATTCCGGTCAGCCAAACTGCCTCACACGGCCCCGTTTTCACGGAAACCAGGTCGAGCTCATAATGCACGAAACAGTGTTCCCGCGGGCGATAGCGAATACGCAAGAGGCGACATTCCCTAATCCGGTATTCAGCACCGCTCACCCGAAGCAGCTCGGCCGAGAACATGGCCTGCATTGCCGTCGGGTCGACTGCTAGAGGAATGCCGGGCATCATCGGATCATTGGGAAAAGCAGCGCGTGGCTCCGAGACAACACTGGTTTCACCGGTCTTCAATGTCTGTTCGAGCACTGTGTCCGTGCCTTTTTGCATCACGCTCTCCTACGACTGTGCTCTCGATTATGCGGTAATTCCGGCATTGGTCGTCCTCTCCTGATCTCTAGTCACGTCAGTGACGTCGATGATCTTTCCCTCGCGTAGCACCAGGGTCCGGTCGGCGTCCAACGCCCCGCGGGGATCATGAGTAATCACCAGACAGGTTTTCCGTGCGACCAATCGTTTAAGCGCTTTGCATACTTCGGCTTCGCTCGCGGTATCCAGGCCCACCATGGGTTCGTCGAGAATAATGATCGGCGCATCGCGAATCATGGCGCGTGCAATGGCGATCCGCTGCCGTTGGCCGCCTGACAGAGACGCCCCGCGTTCCCCTACAATCGTTTCGTACCCATCAGGCAGGGCTTCAATGAAATCGTGCGCATCGGCCGCTTTTGCAGCGGCGATGACTTCGCCCATCGTGGCCTCCAAGTGGCCATAAGCAATGTTGGCGCGGATTGATGCGCGAAAGAGCACGCTATCCTGCAACACGATGGCGATTTGCTTGCGCAGGGATTCCAGCGTGTAGGCGCCGACCTCGGTGCCGTCAATACAGACCCGACCCGATGAGGGCTGATAGAAGCGGAGGATCAGGTTCGCGATTGTCGACTTCCCTGAGCCGCTCTCGCCCATCAGTGCGACCGTCTCGCCGGCGGCGATCCGGAAATCGACACTCCTCAGCGCAGGACGATCGGGCCGATACCCAAACTTAACCTGATCGAACAGGATCTCACCTTTAAAGGGCGGCGCCGGTCTTGCATCGGCGTGGTCCCTGATTTCCGGCTCAAGGTCCAGAATCGACGCGACCCGCTGACCGCAGACGGTCGCTTTGGCAATGCGGCTGGATATCGACGCCAGACGCCGGATCGGCTTATACATACCGGTCAGATAGGCGGTAAAAACCAGCAGATCGCCAGGTGTGAGCGCGCCAGCCTGCACGCGCACCACGCCGTACCAGACAACGGCGCAGGTGCCGAATGCTAAAATCACCTGGACCAGTCGCTCGAGATGCGCCTCTAGCCTCGTTCCTGTGAGGCTGGCCTCAGTGCTGCCTTCAACCTGTTGTGCGAAACGCTGCTCTTCCTGTGCTTCTTGTGCATAGGCCTGGACGATCCTGATCGACGTGATGCCCTCGGTCATCACCTGCGTGATCTGGCTTTCCTTCCGGCGTTGTTTTCGCGCGGCCCCCTTGATTTGCGGAACCAGCCTGGCCGTCACGATGACCAAAGGCAGCAAGACCAGAAGCGCAACGAGCGTCAGGCGCCAGTCCATCAGCGCCATCACGATGATCGCACTAGCCACCAACAGAAGACGTCCGGCCAGAAAGAATCCGGTATCTACCAAAAGTTGACGCATCAATCCGACATCACCGGTCAGCCGGGCCATCAGATCGCCTGAGCTGCGCTCATCGTGGAAAGACTGCGACAGCCGTTGGATATGGCTGAAGAGCTGCAGACGGATGGCGGCCCCAACCCGCTGACTCACAATCGACATAAAATACGCCTGTCCGAACCCGAACACTCCTCCGAGCAGGGCAATGGCCAGGATAGAGAGTGCGGCAACAGCGAGCAGCGTCGCACCGCCCCCGGTCAAAAGTGCCAAGTCGGCGAGCCAACCGCCGTGACTGCGCTCAGGCATCAGTATCTCATCGAAAATGAGTTTGAGCGGCCAGGGGCGCGCCAGCTCCATGACCGTAACCGCCAACATGCAAAGAGCCGTTCCCACCAGGACCTTGCGGTATGGACGCAGGTGCGGAGCAAAGCGTGCAAGCAGCTGCCAAAAGCTCCGGACTTTAAAGCGCTTGTCCCGTTGTTCCGCTGGTTTGAAGGATGTCATGTCTGCGCCCCCCAGCTCCGCGGATACTCTATTGCCATGAGGACGCTCCACTTCCATCTTTACCCAATGCCGTGGAGGCGGCGAGGAGGTCATGCCAGAACTTTCGCTCCAGTGCTTCGGGCAGATCGGCGGGATCATGCACGGTCATCAAAAAGGCACCCGGGCCTCCGATCACGTTCTGCTCGAAATACGCCGGCAGATCGCGCCGGCCGCCGAAAACCACCCCGTTTATAGTTGCGCCCTGGCGGATCGCCTCGTCACGCTGCAGGTTGGGCTCGGAGCCGATGTTATCCGCGCCGTTGCTCAGAATATTGATGATCGTGCGGCGCCCCTGAAAAGGTGCGCTCCGAGCAAATCTTGAGGCGATGGCGACAGCTTGGGAAACGTCGGTTCTGCCGCCAGCGGATAGTGAAACAGGCTGCTCAGCAGCATCAGGCGCCTGATCATGACCGACATAATGCGCACGGTCTATACGTGGAGCGGTGCTGAGCTGCGCAGCTACCTCGGCAGCGTCCTCACGATCGGCAACTTCAGCCCAGGGCACGATGACCCTGACCTGCCCGCCGCTCGACCAGGTAAAAGCCATGAAGCCGATGCGCTGTGTCAGACCTTTATCGACGAGCGAGAGAAAGTGAGGATCGACAACCCCACGTGCGAGACCGGTGTATTGCAGCCACTCCTCATGACGGGTGATCGAATCCGACACGTCAACGGCGGTAATCAGGTTGACATCAGTGGAGATCAACCCGGATCTATCACCCGCAATTGCGGGACGGAGTGGTGAGACAGTATTCAGCACGACGGCAAGTGCCAGGACTCTGAATAGCATTGTTTCGCTTCCTCACAGTTTTTTTTGGGCACGACAGCGCCGGCACAGCAGCCAAAGGAGGCCACCCGGTCAAAATCCCTCATCAGGCCAGATCACATCCTCCATAAGACTTCGCAGTGTCGCCCGCCGTTCTGAGGTGAAGGAGTAGATTGCGGCAAGCCGCAGCAATGCAGCACGTGTCCAGGTCAAAATGCGGTTTGCCGGAATCGGGTCCATAGCTGTTATAATGGCGGCTTCGGCGCCAAGCCGTCTCCGGCCGCTTCTTATGCCCGCCAAGCGGAGGTGCGCGATCAGGTTACCGACGTCCAATGCCGGGTCGCTGAGCCGCAGCGTGTCAAAATCGAGCAAGCCGATGCTGTTTCCATCAACCAGAATTTGACCCTCGTGGAAATCCCGGTGACAGGGCACGGGCGGCATATGCGGCAGGCGATGAAGATCATCGCGCACCAGGTCAAAGGCCTCGGCAAAGCGGTCCGTACGGTCCGGGAAGACTTCATGTATCCGATCACACCAGGCGCGCAAAATGGTGAGTTCGTCGGTAACAGTGTGGTGTTCAACCGGAAGGTCCGGAACCCGTTGCAGGCGGCGTAAAGCTTGCGCGATCAAAGCCGGTTCACTGCCTTCGAAAGTGGGGGAAATACCAGGCAGAGCGGAGAACGACGCAGCCCCATAATTTGGGTCGAAACCGAGGGGTCGGGGCAGCTCCACAGCCCCGCGCAGCCGTTCGAAGAGGGCGACGTGCCGCTCGTATGCGCGCCGGCCCGATGTATTGGAGATCGGCCGAAGCTTCGCGAAAACTCGCTTTGGCTCGGCGTCAAAAGAATCGAACTGTAGAACGGCGCGCTTTCCCAGCCTGTGCGCCCGCAGGGTGACCGCGAGGTTGGCCGTGACCTGGCCATCAGGCATTGTGAAGCTTCTTGCTGCCTGACGATCGTGAAGCAATCGCAGACCAGGGAGCCGGCCGTCGAAGCCTGGGCGGCGCAGAACCAGACCGGACCCGGTTTCTCCCTGTAGAACGGTTTCACCCTCTAAGCAGATTTGGCCGCGCCTGGGTTTCTGGAGACGCCTTGCTTCAGCCTTGGTAAAGGACACTGCGTCCCTCCCAAGCCACTGGGCGAGCACCGTTTGCTCCATCCCATCGGGTAACGTAACCCGGTAGTGAAGGGACAGTGGCCGGGAAGCGGAAAAATACATCCGCTCCACCCAATGGGCCCTGGCATCGCAAAACCGGGCAAAGAGCTCGCGACCGTGATCCGGCTGTAACAGATCCGTGACCGTGCCCGGATCCGGTTGCACACATACCCGGGATTTCAGCGCCGACATCATCATGAGAACAGCTCCGGCGGACGCGGCCCGGCGAAGCGCCCCTCCTCAATGTTCAGATTCATCTTGAATCTGTTCTCGCACTTTCCGCTCTTCATGAGGCGATCCTTCGGACAGCATTGGCTGTGTCGAGCACAGCTTGTGCGTTCCGCTTCCAGTCATGCTTCCTACCCTCGTCCGCCGCTGCATCGGCAAGCCGGCGTGCCATTTCAGGGTCGATGCGCAGGGTCATCAGGGCTTCAACCAGGCTGTCGGCGTCGCCGGGCGGGACCAGAAAACCGTTCTTGCGATGCTGGATAACGTCTGCCGTTTGCCCGATATGGCTCGCGATGATCGGGCGTCCAACGGCCATGTATTCGAAGAGCTTCAGGGGAGAGAAATAGTGACTTTCGCTCTGCGGATAGGGCGCTGTGGTAACATCCATACGCGCAATGAGACCGGGAAGGGCGGTATGCGGCTGCCAACTCGTCATTGTGACGGAGTCCGCGAGGCCAGCCCCCTGTATGAAACCTTCGATCCAACCGCGTTTAGGTCCATCGCCGACGATCAGCAGGTGTGCCTCCGGCAGACGGAGTTTCAAATGCCGAAACGCCGACAGCAAGACGTCAACGCCGTGCCAGCGTTTCAAAGAACCGCAGAAACCGATGACGTAGGCATCATGAGGGATACCTGGAACCTCGGCAGGCACGACGCCTGGATGAAACCGTGATCCATCCACCGCATTGCCTGTGAGATGAACTCGCGCCTGCGCAGCCCCTTGCCCGACAACGTAGTCACCCAGAGGCTTTGAAACGACCATCAACCCGTCGGCGTTCGCGAAGACCTCCGCTTCGATATCGCGCGCGATTTCGTCCAACACAAGTTTACGGTATGCCATTTGCTCATCGACCAGCGGCGCATTCACCTCGACCACGCAGGTGATGCCGAGACGGCGCGCTGCGCGGACACCGGCGGCCGACCAGAGCGAGTAACGTTCGTATATCAGCTCGAACGGCCAGACCGCGTGGAGCTCGATCAATCGCTCTTCAATCCGCTTGGCGGTCTCGATATAGAGTTTTTCCTTCTCCGCGCGGCCTGACGGGCTGCCGGACCGGCTTGATCCCTGGACAGCTTCGGCGAGCGCTGCCAAGTCGTCCAGAACATCGGACCCCATGCGTGCCGTCAAAAGCCGCACATCGCAGCCAAGGCGCACGAAGGCCCGTACCATCTCCTGAATGTGGACTGATGCCCCTTTGTCGCTGAAAACGGGGATGCCATTGTCCGCATTGAGATAGACCAACTTCATGACGCTGCCTTCGCCATGGTGGCTTCCGGTGCCAAGGCGTCCTCGAATAATGCCCGCAATGAAGCGACATTCTTTTCCAGGTCAAAAAGACACTCGGCACGGATCCGGCCTGCGGCGCCCATCTCTGCGGCCCGCTCAGGGGCATCGAGCAGGCTTTCCAATGCTGCCGCAAGCGCGGAAGGATTGCCTGGCGGGCAGAGCTGTCCTGTCTCGCCATCGACCACGATTTCAGGTCCGCCGGACACTGTTGTCGTCACCACGGGCAGGCCAAGCGCCATGGCCTCGAGCAGAACGGTCGGCAATCCGTCACGATCGCCGCTTTCGCTCACGATGCAGGGCAGAGTGACCATCGCGCCGGTCTTCATTTCAGCGATCAGCCGTTCCTGGGGAAGCGCCCCGCCGAGCCGGACCTCATTCATCAGACCGAGCTGTTTGATCTGTGCCTCAAGCTCACCCCGCGTAGGTCCATCGCCAAGGATCAGGCAATCGAAGGCATGGCCACGGTCCCGCAGAATACGGCAGGCTTCGATCAGGATAGGGAAGCCCTTTTTTTCGATAAAGCGGCCGACGGAAATGATACGGCCACGACGCCGTGCCTCTCTGTCCGGCACAAACCGCGTGAGGTCGATTCCATTGTAAAGCCTGTGGACGCGATGCGCTGCTTCGGGACAAAGCTTGCGAAGGTATTTCGCGTTGTAGTCCGACACGGTCACCAGGAATTCGGCTTCCATCATTTTGGCACGGCGCATCTGCGCGTCTTTCAGCGGCGAGACATAGGTGTGATAAATGTCGCGCGCATGCGCCGTGTACGAGAAACGCCCGCCGGTCAGGCGGCTCGACAACAACGCGGCGGTGGCCGCGTCGGAACCGAAATGGGCGTGAAAGTGACGGATGCCGCGTCGATGCGCGAGAAAAGCGATAAGGCCTGCTTTCAGATGGAGCAGCGCTACATCCTGAGGCGATTTGCCGGATAAAAGCGGCGGAGAAGCTTCGAGCTCATCATAGAAATCGGGCAGGCTGCCAGCCTCCGCCTCGACTCCCGTCTTCAACGTCAGACGGGCAGCCGAGACGGAGGATGGCAGATAAGTCACCGACGCCTTCAACTCCGAAAGAAGTGCGTGGTGGTCTTCCTTGGGCGGACGGAGAAGCGAGAAGATCTCAACCTCGACCCCGGCCCGCTCAAGCGCGAGGATTTCGTTCAGAATGAATGTCTCACTGAGGCGCGGAAAGCGCTTCAGGATATATCCAATACGAAGAGGCTGTGTTTCAGGCATGGGTCTTCCTCTCATGATCGGAGGTTTCGTGCTGCATGTCCGACAGGCGCTTGGCAATCAGTGCTGCGGCCTTGTCCGCACCGTTCAGCGGCACGTCGATCTGCGGCGCAGACGTCCGTTCGAATTGGAGAAAACGCTCAGCGAGACGGGTGGGACTCAACGCTTCTTGCGATATGCTCTCGACGAGACCGAGCCGCGCCAGACACTCCGCTCTCAACCGCTGCTCGCTTGAGGGGCCGACACGCGGTATGACAATGGTTGGGCAGCGCGCGGCAATCGCTTCCGTGACAGAGTTGTAACCTCCCATGGTGACCAGAAGGTCCGCTGTATCCAGCAAGGCAGGCATGTCGGATGTGCGGTGCAGAAACCAGGCGCCAAGTTCTCTCGCCCTTTGCGCAAGTGGCGCACTCAGTTCCTCGTCCATCAGAGGCCCTGCGATCAGCGTCATATCGGGACGCTCGTCCGGCGCGATTGTCGATAGAGCCTCAAGCGACGCATGCAAAACGGGATAGGCGTCACGTCCGCCACCACCGGAAACCAGTATGTGGCGTGGCGCGGTGCCCTTTAGTTTCCGCTTTGGAGCGTCATGCGTCGAAGTAACGTAACCACAGTAGGTGACATGACCCGGCCTCAGAGTTTCGAGACCGTAATGCTCCGCAGACGGGAACACCCTTTCGTCGCCGTAAACGAAAACCGCGTCGTAGAGGTCGCGGACGGCCTGCGCTTTGCCTTGCTGTTCCCACTGGTCCCGTGTGCGCGCAGGGTCATCGAGAATATCGCGCAGTCCCAAGATCACCGACGTGCCGCCGCGAAGTCGAAGGGTTTCAAGCATTGGAATCAACTCATCCCAGACACCTGCCGGTTCGTGATCGACGAGCAGGATATCGGGGCGGAAGGCATCGGTGGCGCGCTCCAGAATGCCCATCCGGATCGAACGCGTCATGTCGGAGGAGACGCGAAGATGACTTGGCCGCCATTGGTTCCGTCCGAGTTTCGCGAGCGAAGGAAGCTTCACGAAGTCGACGCCTGGTTTTAGTTCGAACACCATACCGGCGGGGCATCCCACCATCATCAAAACGGAGGCATTCGGAACCCGTTCAACCAATGCTGCTGCAATCGAAGCATTGCGACGCATATGACCAAGACCAATGGTGTCGTGAGAATACATCATCACCGAAGGACCGTTTGGCACCGGCCCGGTTCCGGTGTTTCCCTCAGCCAGAAGAATCAGAATGAGCTCTCTCAGACGGCTCATTGCAAAAGGCTTGGACAGGAAAGCTGTTGCATCTAACCGCTCAGCCCGCAGACGGTTTGAGAGGCTGTCTTGTCCGGTCATGACGATCACCGGCACATCTGGATGATCCTGCCGCCAATCGCCCAGCATCTCTATTCCGTCGCCGTCACCCAGATTGACGTCGGCGATAACAAGATCCGGCGAAGCAGCCGCAATCAGTGCTCGTGCGACGGCGCAGGATTTAGCGACGGCAGCCTCAATGCCCATACGCGTCAAGGCTGTGGCAATGTTGCGGCCAAGCACCTCTTCATCTTCAACAATAATGACCTGGGGCATATCCAGCTTCCGGTTTAACGTTCACCGGCAAGCCTAAGTGCGACGAGTGACAGTGGTAAGCCGCCGACAGACCCGGATTTGGGGCATTTCACCCAGCGGCCGCTGCCTCAACGCCTAAACCTTTTGTCACAGCCTCAACGGCAAGGCGTTAAAGTCGAGGTGTCAACGTCGGGCGGACCAAAAGCAGAGAACATGCCTCGACTTAAAAAGTTCATAAAATGTTAATGTTGGCGTCATACTTCGTTAACGCCATTGTCAGTCGCGTCTCACCCAAGTCTGCGATGCTGACCGAATGAGACCTGTTGCTAAACGCAAAACTCTCTCCCGGCAGTATCGCCCAACAGGCCCGTCACCCCATTGGTCAGATCTCAATGGATCTGATCCCTGTATGACGACCGTCGCCTAGAGAAGAACCCTGTTTCCATCGATCCGGCGAACGCGGTCAGGCTCTAGCTGGCAACATGCTGACACGCATTATGCAAGGACACAAAAAGTGCAGAAACATACCAAAGCTGAAAAGCATCTTGTCGATCCGGCCGGATTGGTCAGCGTTTGAACAATGAACACTTCCGCAGCCTTTGGGTTCAATAAGCCGGTGTTGGAAAACGTGGCACAAAAACTGGGTCTGCCGGAGTCGTCTCACCATGTTCGCCTTGTGAGACGCTTTGTCATCCTGAGCTTTATCGCGATCGTTGCGACAAACGCCACATTGGGCTTTTTTCTCTCTGACTACCTGACCCGGCAAATGTCGCTTCAGGACGCGATTGAAGCAAGCGAGTCCCTCAATGCACTGGTTCACGCCGAGGGTGCTGCGCCCGCTTTTGGCGAAGGCTTCCATGCGGCTGAACGACCTGAGATGACTGCAATTTTCCGCTACCTTCAGGTGCTTCCGGACGTTTATCTCGCGACGGTCTACCGCGCTGACGGCACCATGATCTGGTCAACCGATCCAACACTCAACACCTTAACAGAGGAGAGAAACCTTCATCTGGCCGCAGCATTGAGCGGCGAATTGAATCCGGTTGTTCGTCCTATTTCGTTAGAAGACAGCGGCAGCCAGTCAGGTGTTCCCGATGGTACGAAAACATTCGTAACCTTCACCGTTCCGATTTGGTCACACGACCAGACCTCCGTTGTCGGCGCAATCGAAATCCGTAAGGTTCCGGAGACTCTGCTCGGGTCGATCGACCGCGTCTATTACCTCACCTGGACCAGCGAAGCCTGGGCGGGGGCGTTGCTATTCTGCTGTCTGCTGATTGTCGTCCTCTATACGACCCGGGTTCTGAAGCGGCACGAGGCGAAGCTGATGGAACGGGAACGTCTCGCCGGCATCGGCGAAATGGCCTCCTCAGTTGCCCACGGTCTGCGCAATCCCCTTGCGGCTATCCGATCCTGTGCCGAGCTGGCGCTTGATGATGACTTGCCAGAGAGCGCACGCGGTCCGGTGAAGGACATTGTCGATCAGTCTGACCGGCTGGAAAGCTGGATACGCTCATTCCTGACCTCCGCGCTTGAAGACCCGGTGCAAGTCATCAGCAATGCCAGTGTCGATCATGTCATCGCAAAATGCCTGAAGAACTTTAAATCTCAGATGGAGGATCGCGGAATTCGGGTGGAATTCGTCAAGCACGGCAGTAGCCCGCTCGTCACGGCACGGCCTGCCGAGTTGGAGCAGGTCTTGAATTCTATCCTTTCCAACAGCATTGAGGCCACGGAGTCCGGCGGAACGATCAAGATTTCCCGCGCGGCTCAACCTGACGGTCAAACACATATCCTGGTTGAGGATAACGGTTCCGGCATTCCCACCGAGATCATGCGGCGGCTGTTTCGTCCGTTCCAGACCGGCAAACCCACCGGTCTTGGCGTGGGGCTCGTCCTTGCGCGGCGGGTCCTGGAGCGGCTTGGCGGGTCGCTTGAACTGCGTAACCGTAAAAACAGAGGTGTAGAGGTCATCTGCACCATACCTACTTGCGACGGGTTTCCATGACACAATTACTGGTCATAGACGACGACGAGGTACTAGGCCGGTCGATCGCGAGCTATTTGGAACGGCGCGGCTTTTCCTGCCACCGGGCGATCGATGCGCGTTCAGGACTGATACTCTTTCAACGGGAGCAGCCGGCCTTGACCATCGTCGACTACAAACTTGGACGCGAATGCGGCCTGGATGTTCTCTGCCAAATTCGTCAGGAAAATCCTGAAGCACAGGTCGTGATTATGACCGGTCATGGCGACATTGCAGTTGCAGTCGCAGCCATGAAAATCGGCGCACGGGACTTCCTGACAAAGCCGGCGCCGCTTTCCAGCATCGCAATGATGGCATCGGAGTTGGTCGGCAACCCCTTCAGCACCACGGAGCAAGCCACAGGCGCCGGCCGAATCCTTGGCCGGTCCAGCGAGGCCATCGCCTTGAGACAGTCAATCAAGAAGCTTGCCGCCGCATCGAACGTCGAAAAGCCGCCGCACGTGCTGATCTCCGGCGAACCAGGTTTGGCAAAGGCAAAGATTGCCGCCGCGTTGCGTGAAGAAGGCCCCCGCCGCCATGCCGCGTTTGTTGTAACTGATTGCGTTTCGCTGTTGTCAGGCGATGAAGAAGATGCCTGTGCGCACGGCCTCTGGCGCTCCCTTCTCGAAAGAGCAGAGGGTGGCACCTTGTTGCTCAAGAATATCTCCGTTCTCGACGGCGCAGCTCAGGCCGGACTCCTCAATGCACTTGAGAGCGGTCTGGCGGACAACGTGTGGATTCTTGCCACGACCAATGAAGCGCGTACTCCTCTGGCCAACTCAAGCGCATTTAACCGTGATCTCCAGTATCGCATTCAGATCGGTTGGATAGATGTTCCCGCACTTCGTGAGCGGAGCGATGACATCATGCCCCTTGCCGCGGTTCTCGCCCGTGGCGTCGCACGTAAGCACGGTTTTCACAAACCCCGCTTTACCCCCAAAGCGCGGGCCAAGCTCGTGACCCACGACTGGCCGGGCAATACGATGGAGCTGCAGAATTGTATAAGGCGCGCGGTGCTCTCGGCGGGAGATCGCAGGATCGACAGCGGCGACATTCATTACCTTGCTGAAGGACCGGCGTCCCGCCAAACCGCGCCTGATCTTGACCTCAAACGGATCGAGCGTTCCGCTCTGAAATCGGCGCTTCAACATACTGGCGGGAACGTCTCAAAAGCCGCAGATCTGCTGGGGATCACGCGCGATACCTTGCGCTATCGAATCTCGAAGTTTGATCTATCGAGAGAGCAGGGGTAAGTGCTCCAAGGCAGCCATGATCTCGCTGTCTCCCCGCGCATCATGTAACTTCAGAGCTCTTCGGATAACTGCGATATCCACGTGACGCCGAAAGAGCGTCGGGTTGCAGACTTCACCCAGCTCGTCCCAGGCCTTCTGAACCTGCTCGGCCCAGAACGGCAGGCCTTCAGCCAAACGGCGTCTTCGTGTTTCCGGCCGGGTCGCGAGATGTGCCGCAAAGTTCCCCAGATCAACCTCCACTGGTCCCTGCGCCATATCATCCAGATCGACCAGCCAAAGGTTACCGGATTCATCGAGTATCATCTGGCCGCAGTGAAAATCTCCGTGAACAACGCCGTCAGCTTCAAAGGGCATGTCCTTTAAAGCCCCAAGGCGGGCTCTCAACCACTGAGGCGTCTTCGCGTTCAGGCGCACTGTAATCTTCGCAAAGGGATCAAAGGGCGGCAGTTCCGAGATCCCGGCACGCCGCAAGGGCTGTAATGGTGCCAGCAGATATGACAGCGCCACCTGGTCAATCAGTGCGACACCGCTTGCCCCCTCAATCATCGGAAAGTTTACAGCACTCCGGTCGGGACAATAGCCGGGCACCGGTGTCTTGCCTCCTGCGCGCGAGAGCTCACTGGCCCGGACGATCAAGTCTCCAGCTTCAACAGGGCCACTGACCCGCTTGTAGAATTGCCGACCGGCGCGCCATGTACGTGCGTTCATGACAAAAGCCTTAGAATACGCCGCGCGGCCTCTGCGCCGCCGGATGGCCCCAGGTTCCAGACCGGTCGCCTGGACGGCGTCTCGATCTGATATGCCAGCCAATCCAACCCCATACCCGGTGCCGCGACATTCAGATAGCAGCCCAGGCGCGGCCCCCAGAGCTCTGCGCGCGCCAGTTGATCATCGATTGAGCGGGCAATGGGTACCAACATGGTCGGAGTATCGGTGGCCGCCAATTCCAGTACAGAGTTGTAGCCCGCGGTGCTGACCACGATGTCCGCTGCGCCAAAACAGTCGTTAAGCGCCCCCCCTGGATCGAATACTCTGTCTGCCTCCTTAAGACGCGCTTGCGACGGTGCCCGCGCTGCCAGGGCCTGCTCTACTGTGAAGGCTTTGGAAATACGGCGCCGCAAAGAAGTGATCATATCGTCAATCTGCCTGCGCAGCCTGGTCGCCCCGTCCGCTTTTCCACCACCACCTGTGGCAATCAGCAGTCTGGGCGATGGTGCCGGCGGTCGAGGTAAAGCATCAGACGGCCGGTATATCCATCCCACCGCCGCAATGTCTCTCGCAAAACCTGAATCTGTATCCGGCATCCAGTGGTCTTCTGGATTGGGAACAATCACCAGATCCCAGGGCCGGCCGCCGGGCAGCCGGAATCCCTCAAGGCGGTCTTTCGGCATTTCCCGCAAAACCAGAACCAGTGGACTATCCTGCCGCTCGATACCCGGAACCAGGGCTGTATCGACGATCACCCCTGAAACGCTCTCCGCCGCAAGGCGCGAAGCCATTTGCGCCCGTTCTGCGAGTCTCACATGACTGTAGGCTGCCTGATCCCTCTCTTCCAATCCGGATACTTCGGCATTCGTCATAAGCCCGAGCACTGGTCGCGTATCGTCCTGAGCCAAATGAACCGCGATGTTGGAGATACGGCGCAGATGCCCCAGCCCACTCTTCGATGTTGCGAGGAACCAGGCGGTTCCGGGGGGCGCCGCACCCGGCGGCAGATATGAAACCGCTTTGTTCAAAAGCTGAACTCCACCTCGAAGCCGATAAAGTATGCGGTATCGGCGTCGCTCGAAAAGGCGGCCCCCGGGTCGAACAGGCCAAAGACCGCCTCGGCACTCACGTCTTCGATCTCCCGATAGCCGACGATGAGATCCAGACCGTTCCCCAATGACCGCTCTCGCCCATCAGGATCTTCATCAATCGAGACGTCACGCAGATCGTCGGATGCCTGGTGTTGCCGGTAGTGATGGTAAACCAGATCGATTGAACTTCGTTTGGTCGGACGAACGCCAACGCCTGCGGTCAGGATGAAAAGGTTACTGAGCTCGGGATCCAAGACCTCGCCGTAGTACTTGAAGCTTGTGACGCCATTGAAGCGGTCGTTGTTGTCTTGCAGGCCGGTTTGCCGAAAGTTACGGTCTTTGTTATCCGGGTCGCTGTCACCGCTGCCGAAAGCGGCGCCCAAGGTCAGGGAGGGTTCGAAGTCCACATCTAAAGTGTAGGTCGCGCCAACGTCAAATCCGTATCCGCGGATATCGGCCCCATCCTCACTGCCCCGCACGTGGGCGAACTGCGCCCAGTAATCGATATCAGAAGTCAGTTCACCTGTGGAGCTCATGCCAAGGAACACCAAATCCTCATCACTGCTGGTCCGATCGTCGCGCACCAGGAAAAAGGGGGTTAATTCAGAATCCTCGCCAAGGGCGTAACGCCCCACTAGAAAGTAGTTGTTGATGTGATCAACAGACTCTTCGTTCAGGATATCTTTATCGAGCAGTTCCTCGCGGCTGACCGAAACCTCAAGACCAAAATTTGAGTTGCGATAGAAGAGCCGCGCGGCGTCCAAATCCTCATCAAACAGCCACTCGCGCTCGTCTTTGAATTCCTGCCTTCCAACTGTTGCGGACACCCCTTGAAGGACCTCGCGGAACGTCACGTAGGCTTCCTTCACGCGAAGCCTGGTCTTCTGCGATGCCCTTCCGTCCGGCTCCTCTATCGGGAACTGCCTCTTAAGATCCAGGTTTGCAAAAGCACGGAACCACGGGGCAGGGTCGTATGAAAGCGCAACCTCCAACTCGGGCTCAAGAGTCGCGAGGTCATCGTCTTCTCCCCTATCCAGGTCGTAGTCTTGTTCGTATTCGAAACCGAGCGTAGTTTGACTTCCGTATGTGAGATCCCTGATGAGCCGATGCTTGGTATCGGGTGGATCATCAAAATCATATTTTATGGCGGCGTCGTTATCACTCTCTGACCAGGATGGCGCTGGAGCTGCAAGCAGAATTGTGATGGTGAGGGCGCTGAAGCAAAACGTCTGACCCAATGGCAAAAGCACTTGCACGACGGTCTGTAAGGGCAATCTCCGCAGCTCGCGGAGACAGGGTGAGGCACCGCAAGGCTTCACCGGATCTAAGCGACACAATAGTTCACCTCCCTGGCTTTACATAATCCCGAGATACTCTTCGGGCAGCGATAGGACTGACATCAGGCAACCATTCAAGTCCAAACTCCGGCGGACTGTAAGCATCGTTCATTACGGTCCGCCGGAATGCGTTCCGAACGTTTCTTCACGCTGCTTGTGGGGTATCTTTGAGGGCAAGTCGGGTATGATTGCAGCGTGCGGTCACCGCAAAAGCATTAGGTTGCAGTTTGGATTGACGATGCGTTCAAGATGAATGGAAAATTGCCTGGTTGGCCCTCTGTGCAGGTTAATTCATGTGGCCGAGTTTAACGCATCGACATGACATCAGGCTTTACCGGGCATGAACGCTACATGAATAAACCAAGTTAGCTGGCACCGTTTGGGTTAGACGGCGAACTGATGTTCCAAACTTCCCAACTTTCATAAGAGCGGCATGAGGCAAACCGCAATCAAGTCGACGTTACACGGGCAGTGTCAGGGAAAAGTTGTTTGAGCGTCGAAAACACGTCTCGTAGCGTCGTGAGGCGAGAAGCCCGTTCCGATGCTCTGTTCGACTGGTGGAGGCTCTGAGCTGATAGAAACCTGACGCTCAGTGATTTCGCGCGCCCGTGAGGTTTCCTTCAACAAACCTCTCAGTGCGAAGGGCCGGTCGTTCGGCGCAGCTGCCGCACAGACTTCCGTACGGACCTCAGTGATGAATTCTTCAAGAAATGCTTGTGACACTTAGTAATCCCCTGTGCCTTGCTTCTCGATTGTCCGCTTGGCCGCAATGGTTAGACTCTGGAAACAGAGCTCTGCGTCCTGCTGACGAGCAGTCATGAAACCTCGAGGACGGTCTTGCCGCTTAGCAGGTTCGCCATTTCGCGTGTCGGCACCGGTTGAATTGAATGCTCGGCCTTGATATCCAGCATTAGCCGTTGGAGGGATTGGCTGTATTCGTATTCCTTGCAAGTCCGCCACAAGAATAAGCCAGTTTGTGTAAATATATCACGGAAAAATACACCAAATAGAGATCTGTTTTTTCTTGATCTCTTTCAGTGTTTTTCTTGATGGCGTTCAATGTTAAATTTTTCGAAACGGTGCTATGTTAACCATGATGTATCAGTCTTCTGGCGCGAATGTGGCTCTCGAGGTCAACATGTCTACCTCTTCTGCGCGTCAAGTCCGACGCGGCGCCAGCACATTGAAGGCTTGAATGGTTTTGGGTTATGGACCGCAACGAACTTAACCTCTTGGACAGCATCGGCAATCCGGTATTCGTGCTGGATCTCAGGCCGTCCAATTGGCTTCAGTACATTGCCTGGAACCAGGCGGCAGTTGACAGGAGCGCTATCCCTCGGGAAGACGTGATCGGCAAGACGGCGCTTGAGGTTTACCCGGGACGTTTGGGCCGCATCGCCTATGAGCGTCACGCCATGGTGGCAAAATCGGGGAAAGCCGATAGCTACGAAATCGCGCTGCCGCTAAAAGTTGGTGAACGCACCGTGAGAACAACCCTGACGCCTTTGAGCGAGCCGGATGGTCAAGTTCGGAAATTAGTGGGCTCAACCGTTGACCTGTCGTCCGAACGCGAACAGCACCAGAACCGGATTCAGGCCTCTGCGGAGATCACAGCGCTCACCTCGGAAATGGAGCAGTTCATCTCGATGGCGGCGCATGACCTGCGCTCACCCATGCTCAATGTCCAGAATATCGCCTTTATGCTGCGTGAGGATTTTGAAGATCTCGGCGATGGCAAGCTGGAACTCATCGACCTCCTGGAGAATGTGGGGGTCCAGGCGACATCTCTGATCACCGATGTTCTGTCTTATGCCCGCGCGACGAACGCCCAGGCCCGGCAGTCGGTTTTCGGCCTTGAGGAACTTTGCGCCAATATTTTTGTGGTGCTCGACCCGCAGAACAAGCACGAGCTTTCGGCTGTTCAAGCCGAGCTCTTCTCCGATGATATTGCGCTGCAGATTATTCTCCGCAACCTCGTGGACAATGCGATCAAGCATGCCGGCAAGGAAAGTGTCGATGTCCGCATCTCGGTGCGGGAAGGCGCGGAGGAGTATCTCGAATTTGAAGTGCGCGACAATGGGCGTGGTTTCGACGACCCGGCCATTGTGTTTCTGGGTGGGGGCAAGTTCCGCGCGGAGAGCGGTTTCGGACTCCTTGGTATCCGCCGGCTCATTAATTCCCGCGGAGGCGCGATCAGCGCCGAGGCACCTGAAACCGGCGTTGGCTCGATCGTGCGTTTCACATTCCCTGGAAAGGCGGTCAGCATCGCAGCCCCAAAGAGTGATCTGGCCTCGGCTGCCACCTAGGGTCCGTACTCAATTAGGTGTTCCCCTGCGTTTTCAGGTGTGATTCGATGATCCAAGTTTCCTAAATCAGGGAGGATTGGATGGGGCGGCTTTATTGGCTTTCGGAGGAGGAGTGGGCGCGGATCGAGCCTTATCTGCCGCGCGGCCGGCGCGGGGCTCATCGTGTAGATGACCGTCGGGTGATCTCCGGGATCGTCCATATGCTCAAGATCGGAGCGCGCTGGCGCGACTGCCCGCCGGAATACGGCCCTTACACGACGATCTACAACCGCTTCAATCGCTGGAGCAAGCAGGGGGTGTGGGAGGACATTTTCTACGCCCTGACCGGCAAGAGCGTTGTCGTATCGACCACGGCGGTGGATTCCACCCACATCAAGGCGCACCGCTCGGCGGCGGGAGCAAAAGGGGGGACTTCGAACAGGCAATCGGTCGATCGCGCGGCGGACGGACGACTAAAATTCATGCCATAACCGATGCGCTGGGCCGCCCCATCGCCCTCTCGATCACGCCAGGACAGGCGCATGACCTGGTCGGCGCTGCCATGCTTCTCGAGCGCATCCCTACCCCCAAGCAGCTCCTGGCCGACCGCGCCTATGACGCCACAAAACTGCGAGACTGGTTGAGCGAACGCGGCTGCGAGACAGTCATTCCACCGAACCCAACCCGAAAGCATCCTCACGCCTACGACAAAGTCGCCTACCGGGCCCGCAACCTCGTCGAGCGCATGTTCTGCAGGCTCAAGGATTTCAGAAGAATAGCGACACGCTACGATAAGCGAGCTGACATCTTCCTCGCCACCATCTTCTTGGTCGCATCCATCACTTGGTGGCTTAATTGAGTCCCGACCCTAGAGCGGACCATGTTTTAACGGAAACACTCAGTGTTTTCGATAAAACATGTGAACCCGCTCTACATCATATAGTCAGAGCAGATTCGCCGGTACGACGGATCGCCGAAGGCGATGCCATCTAAACCGGATCTGCTCTAAAGGCATTTCGACGCTCCCGTTTGTGGAGAGCGCCGGTAAGTGAAATCTGTTTTCAGGTCATTCAGTTCTGAGAAATGGTCGGGGTGCAGTGACGTCCTAAAGCTTTTGTCGCCATTCGCTTTTGCTCTCGAGCCGGTCTTCTACAGGCGCATAGCGCATACCCTTTTTCGTCGCCATAAAGGCGCGATCCAGCTCCCGAATATGCAGCGCACTGATCTCCTTGCGCAGATCCTTCCGGATCCGGGTGGTCCAGGCAATGAGGCTGCGGGGGGCAGTTCCGGTATTTCTTTGCCACATGGTGGATTGCGCCTCCGCCGCTGGGGTTAGCGCCTGTTACGGCGCATCTATGGTCACTGGGGTCCGTATGAGGGCCATATGGAGGTCTCTGCGAGTGATATGACCCAATGAAGTTCCACGATAGAGCCGGTGCTCGCGTGAGTCGTGCCCCATATGGGTGATAATGCACCAAATGCGTGTGATTTGAAAGGTCCCGGATTGGTTTATGCCAAAGCGCGACCGTCCTGCTGGCCAAAGGTGGTCCCAGGGACTTGCAAAGGCGTTGGGAGCCAGGCAGAGAGAGTTCCGCCGGTTACCGATTTTGTATGAAAGAACACCTGAGTTCCGGAACTGATCCTGACTTCCCGCGAGTTTAAGGCTGCCTGAACCCGGATTCCCAGGGTTATTCGTGATTTCGCAAACGCTCAGATTGTGCTGCGCAGGGTTTTTTAATCAATCCAGCGTATGAATAACCGTGGTTTTCACTTAGTATCGGCGGTGTTGTGTCAAAAATGAGGCGCAATGCAGCCAGAGTCTATTCGATCTGGCGCTAACGAATTGATTTAAAAAAGTTAATGGGCAAGTCTTCTTCCATAGTGCACGGCGGCATCATGATGATTGCCGGGACGCGACCTGAGTTGATCAAGGTCGCGCCGGTTGTAAGCGAGCTCGCGCGCTATGACGATATCCGGGTTGTGATCGTCTCAACCGCCCAGCAGGCCGATTTGCTGCCGGCATTTCTTAATCTGCTCGATACCGAAGTCGACTACTGTCTCAGCGTCATGTCGGCGGGGCAGTCCTTGAACGCTTTGCTGGCCAAAACAGTTGCCGCGCTGGACCCGGTCATTGCAAAAGAACAGCCGGACCTTATCGTCGTTCAGGGTGACACCACTTCTGCCTTGGCTGGGGCGCTTGCCGGGCGGATGCGTGGGATCCCGCTCGCACATATCGAAGCCGGGCTACGGACCGGCGACGCGGATAAACCCTTTCCCGAGGAGACGAACCGCAGGCTGATCTCGCACATGGCGGCGCTGCATTGCGCGCCGACCCGGCGCAATCGTGCGGAACTGGTGCGCGAAGGTATAGCGCCACGGGATATTGTCGTAACAGGAAACCCGGTCGTTTCTTCACTACAGAATGCCTTGCGGACCGCCTCTACGTCCCTCGCGCTTGAGGGTGTATTTACCCGTCTTGAGGGGCTGAAACCAATTGTCCTGACGACCCATCGGCGCGAGAGTTTCGGTGTTACCCTGGATCGGAACCTGAGGACGTTGCGGGCCTTTGTCCTTAAGCACCCTGAGACAGCACTTATCGTCCCGATGCATCCAAACCCGAACGTAAAGGAGACCGTCGCGCGGATCCTGTCGGATACCGAGCGGGTGGCTCTCATCGATCCGCTGGACTACGCGAGCTTTCTCCAACTGATTCAGAGGGCCTGGCTGGTTGTTTCCGACTCCGGCGGGATACAGGAGGAGGTCGCAAGTCTGGGTAAGGCCTTGCTGGTTTTGCGCAGTGTGACCGAGCGTCCCGAAGCGATCGAAGCGGGTGTCGCGCGGCTTGCCGGTGAATGGCCGGGTCAATTGGAAGCCTTGCTGGAGGATTGGGATGGGCTGAAGAGCTGGGTCAAATCGGTAAAGCCGATTCCCAACCCCTTTGGTGACCAGCGCAGCGCTATGCGTATTGCTCAGGCCTTTGCCGATTACCTCAGCGCGCAGCCTCAAAGAGAGAGGGTCGCGCTATGACTGCAGAGCAAAAACCGGGCCGTAAGCACATTCTGACCGTGGTGGTCGAAGATTACTTCCAGGTTGGCGCTTTCAGTCATCTGATCCCCAACGGCTATTGGGGACGATTTGAGACCAACCTTGAGCGCCACACCGAGCGGGTCCTGTCTCTCTTCGCAGAAACCGACAGCCGCGCAACTTTTTTTACCTGTGGCTGGGTCGCCGACAACCATCCACGGATTCTGCGCAAGATTGTCGATGCCGGGCATGAGATTGCCTGCCAGAACTACTTCCATCATCCGATCGGCGAACTTTCTCACGATGATTTCGCCAAGGATATCCGGCGCTCGCGGATTGCGGTTGAAGATGCCACGGGACAAAGGGTTGAAGGCTTTCGGATCGGGCGTGGCTGGATTGGCCCGAAGGATCTCTGGGCACTCGATGCGCTGGCGGAAGCGGGTTTCAAATACGATTCGAGCCTGCATGCGCCCTTGGCTCTTCAGGGCGTGGTACATAAACACCGAGGGCCGTTCGGCAGTATCGTCGAGGTGCCGGTATCTCGTTTGTCTGTCATGGGAAGGCCACTTTTGGTCTGTGGCGGCAATTATCTGCGCCAGTTCCCGGCCTGGCTTCTTCAGAAGAGCGTTGAAGACTGGATCGCGGAAAACAACGACCCCCTGGTCCTCTATTTCCACAGTTGGGAACTCGAAGCTGATCAGCCGAAGATTGCCGCAGCCAGCTTACTCCAACGTCTGCGGCACTATCGCAATTTGGACGGCATGGCCGAAAAGGTACGGTTCTATCTGGAGCGCTACAAGTTCCAAACGATCGCGGAGCATCTCGATTTAGCGCTTCAGCCCGCTGCGCCGCGACCGCTCGATGATCTGCCGGTCGAGGCGGAGAACTGGGTTCCGGAGATCCGCAGCGACGCGGGTAAGATTCCCCTGACTCTGGTCATTCCTTGTTACAACGAAGCTGAGACTCTGCCGTATCTTGAGAAGACGCTGGCGCGTTTTGCGGAAAAGGGCGATTCCATCTTTGATCTCTACTGCATTCTTGTCGATGACGGCAGCAGTGATGAAACATGGGATCTTTTGCACAAAGCCTTCGGAACGCTGGATCGGTTTCAATTGCTGCGCCATGACGGCAACAGGGGCATTGCGGCCGCTCTGATCACTGGTCTCGGACAGGTTCAAACTGAATTTGCCGCGACGCTGGATGCCGATTGTACCTTTGCGCCAGATCAGATTTTCGAGATGATGGCGCTGATGGGAGACGACGTCGACGTCGTCGCGGCCTCGCCTGCGCACGCGCAAGGGGTCATGCACGCTGTTCCTGCCTGGCGTTCGTTTCTGTCCAGAGGTTCGGCCTTTATGTATCGCTGCGTGCTGCGGCACAAGCTGACCAGCTATACCAGTTGTTTTCGCCTCTATCGCCGCGATGCCATCGAAGGCATCACCGTTTGCGACCCCGGCTTTTGCGGCGTGACCGAGATCTTGGGACGGATGGATCTTGCCGGCCGCCGCATC
This sequence comes from Denitrobaculum tricleocarpae, assembly GCF_007004665.1. Taxonomy (GTDB): domain Bacteria; phylum Pseudomonadota; class Alphaproteobacteria; order Kiloniellales; family Kiloniellaceae; genus Denitrobaculum; species Denitrobaculum tricleocarpae. Next base: position 378,879 of record NZ_ML660052.1, read on the forward strand.
GTGGAATACCCGGCGGTTCTGGAGACAAGACTGCTTGGTCAATCCAAGATCAGGGTCTTCCGAACGATTGCCGGACACCTGCGACTGGCGTTCCGTTTGGCGAAGCAGCGTTGGCTGGGGCGGCCGCTTCCTGAACCCGAGCCGATGGCTTCCGAAATGCAAACCGCGGGCGCCGACCACAACGATGGACGCTAAGGCCCCAGTTCGTGATGCCGCTCCGACGGAGAGCCGGCCAGGCCACTGGGCCGTGGTTGGTGGCGGCATGCTCGGTCTGACGCTGGCCCTCCGGCTTACTCAGAACGGTCAAAGAGTCACGGTCTTGGAGGCTGCCCCGTCACTGGGAGGCCTCGCGTCTGCCTGGCAGGTCGAGGATGTGGTCTGGGATCGCTACTACCATGTCATCATGCTTTCCGACGCCCGGCTTCGGGCACTGCTGAGCGAGCTTGAGCTGGAAGACGAAATTCGTTGGAGCGTCACAAAGACCAACTTCTTCACCGGCACATCAATGTATCCGCTGAATAATTCGTTCGACTATATCCGTTTGCCGGTCCTAAGCCTGGTCGATAAGGCGCGCCTCGGCGCGACGATTGTCTTCGGTTCACGAATAGAGAACGGCCGGCCTCTGGAGAAAGTCAGTGCTGAGTCCTGGCTCAGCCGCTGGTCCGGCCGCTCGGCCTATCGAAACCTATGGCGGCCTCTGTTGCGCTCGAAACTCGGCAGCAACCACGGCAAGGCTTCCGCCGCCTATATCTGGTCGGTAATCCGGCGTTTCTATGCGGCGCGGCGTGGCGGTTTGAAAACCGAGATGTTCGGCTACGTGCCGGGTGGCTACCGCCGGATCCTCGCGGCGCTGGCCGACCGGCTTAGGGACTCTGGTGTCACACTTGAAACCGGCAGGCCGGTTGCGTCGGTTGTTGCTTCGGGCAAAGGCTTTCAAGTCACCGCAGGTGACGAAACACGGCACTTCGACAGGGTGATCAACACCTGCGCGTCACCGATCGCAATGCGCATATGCGAGGGGCTGAAGCCTGCAGAACGGAAGCAGCATCATTCGATTCTCTATCAGGGCATCGTTTGTGCATCTCTGCTGCTCAACCGGCCCCTGGGAGGTGCTTATCTGACGTACATCACCGATGAGACGATCCCCTTCACAACCGTAATCGAGATGTCGTCGTTGATTGAGCGTTCCGAGATAGGTGGCCGGCACCTTCTGTACCTGCCAAAGTATCTTCCTGTGGATGATCCTCTGCTCGATGCGGACGATGCTGAGATTGAGGCTGCTTTCCTGCCTGCGCTACAACGCCTCTTCCCTGATCTAACGCGAGATGCGATCAAGGCATTTAAAGTGACGCGAACCCGTCACGTCCTGGCGGTATCGACATTGAATTATTCCGATAACCTGCCACCTATGGCGACCTCGATACCGGGCTTGTATATCGTGAACTCCGCACAGATCGTGAATGCGTCCCTGTCGGTGGACGAAAGCGTCAATCTTGCCAACGAAGCGGTTGCCTCGATCATGACGAGAGACCCTGTGTTCATCTCGAGGCCCGGGCAATGAATGCGGCCATAGCAAACCCGCTCCAGCGACCGCGCGCGACCCTGTCACTAGATCTAGATAACCTGTGGTGTTACCAGCGCAGCTTCGGTCTTGAGACCTGGCGCAGCTATCCGTCCTTTCTGGAGATTGCGGTTCCGAGGATTCTGGATTTTCTGGATCGTCTGAATCTCAAGGTGACATTTTTCGTTATCGGACGTGATGCTTCCGATCCTGCAAACCTCGGTCTGCTCTCTGAGATCGTGGTGCGGGGCCATGAAGTTGGAAACCATTCTTTCGATCATGAACTCGCGTTGCATCTGCAGTCGCGCGAAGAGATCGAAGATGAAATCCGGCGCGCCGCGGACGCTATCGAGACAGTGACCGGACAACGGCCGCGTGGTTTCCGCGGTCCCGCCTTTGGTCTGTCGCAGGATTTGCTCGAGGTGCTCGCGGGACTCGGGTATGATTACGATGCCTCCACCTGCCCGAACAGCTTGGGACTGTTGGCGCGGCTTTGGCATCGTAGTAAGGCTTCGAAAATCGGCAGCGATGAAAAGGTTGTCGGCGGCCTTTATGGCAGCCTGAAAGATACCGGCCAGTCGCTTAGGCCTTATCTCTGGTCCTTGAAAGATGGTGCTTTGATGGAAGTACCGGTGACGACCCTGCCGATCCTGCGGCTGCCGTTTCATGGAACCTATCTGAATTACCTTGCTGATTTTTCGCCTGCTCTTGCCCGGGGCTATTTCATGACCGCGCTGAGGCTTTGCAAGCTGCGCGCTGTGCCGCCCTCGTTCTTGCTGCATGCCAGCGATTTTTTAGGCGGTGATGATTCGGTTCCTCTCACCTACCTGCCCGGTATGAAGCGCAGTGCGGAGGAGAAAAATCAGTTCATGGCAGAGACCCTCCAAGCCTACAGCCGGATGTTTGAAGTGACTCCGATCGGCACCTTTGCCGATGAACTGAAACAACAGCAAGCACTGCCGAGCTTTTTGCCGGCTCTTGGCGCATGAGTGGGGCGCCCGTGACCTCCGAACCGCTGATACACACAAGGGCCGACTGGGTGAGGGGGATCGCCCAAGGAGGATGGCGCAAGACGGGACTCCTGTTCTGCCTCTTCGTGGCTTTCTATCTCCTCACGGCAGCCGGAAACATCAGCGAAACCGACGACGTTTATGCCTTTGCATACCGCGCCGAGAACTTTCCGGTCGATTATCTCTCCGATCCCCGCTTGATGCTCTACCACATTTCGATGCGCCTGCTCTTCCTCGCGTCGGGCCTGTTGGGATGGGATGTTTCCGCGCTCGTACTGATGCGCGGTTTCTCGGCGGTCTGTGCGGCGGCATCTTTGTTGCTGCTGATGCGGATTGTTTTTGTCGATCTGAAGTTATCAGCCGCAACGGCGGTTGTTTCCGCGGCGGTTCTCGGCTGCAGTTACGGATTTTGGCGCTATGCGGCTGAGGCGGAAGTGTACGTTCCGGCCATTTTTCTCATTCTTCTGGTATTCCATAGTCTGGTGCGGATTACGTCCGGCACACGAGATGACGTGTCAGGACTCTTCCTGTCCGCCGGATGTGGGGTCATATCCGGCATAACCGTCTTGTTTTATCAGCCAAGCGTCATTCCGCTCTTTTTTGCCTTCCCGTTTCTACTTCTCTATCGGGCGCGGCTGTTCCACCTGGGTGTTTACGGGGTCACCGGTGGTGCTGTTGTTATCTCTGGTTACCTGCTTGGCTTTTTTGCCTTCTGGCCGGAACCCTTCAGCCTCGCGGCCTTCGAGGCTTTCCTTTCACAGCGATCCAGCGAGTTTATTGTTCCGACCTTTTCTCTCAAGACACTGGTTGTTTCCATGATCCGTTCGGCCTTTGCGATCGGACACGATCTGGTGTCGATGAATTGGGTCTTCGCTTTCGATCCCGTTATTGCACTTATCCAGCAGGCCTTTTCGTACCATATTATCGACGAGGAAGTGTTTTCGGCGAGGCGGGCGGGTTTTCTGGTTTACCTGCCGATTGTCACGGTGGTCGCGCTGGCCACGGTATCGTTGCGTATCCTTGTGGTGCTTGGAATACCTTCGATCACGTTTCTCAAGCAGCGCCCATTCCTGGTGATCTTCCTTTGGACTGCAATCAATGGCGCAGTCGTTGGGCGTCTGAACCCTGGTGGCCTCGAGGCCTGGATCATGGTTTTCCCGCCTCTCATTCTTCTCTTTGCGGCGCTTGTGGTAGAACCTTGCATGCGGATGGGGCGAGGGGCCTGGGTCGTTGCCTTCGCCGTTGTTCTTTCACTGCACAACGCAGTGGGAGGTATGGCGTTGGTCAGGGATCCTGCGCACGAATACGCCCGGGTCGTCGGGGCATGGGTCATTGACGAAGCCAAATCCGAGGATCTTGTCATCGTGACGGGCGATGCCAGTCTGGGAGAGAGCTTACGCTATCTGTCCGCTGCGCAGGTGGCGTTCGTAGGGGAATTCCAGGCGCCGGTGATATCCGCGCGTTTGCTTGATGGAGACTTGAGCGACCTTGCGACACGGACCAAGGGACGTGACTTCGATGGCGTACCGCTCCATGAGCTCATCGAGACGACCTGGCGCGCCGACGGGCGTGTGATCTTTTTGGAGCGTTTCTTCGAAGTCCCCAGAGGTTTCAAGAGAGAAAACTGGCCCGAGTTCGAATTGACGAGTGTTCTGCGCGCCCAACTCGAGCAGGTTCATGATAATCCGGACGTCGGCGGGACATACCTGCTGTCTGAACCGCTTCAATGACGAAGCCAGGAGCGGTCATGTGTTCAACGGGCTCGTAAACAAAAAATCATGGTATTTGCTGCTCTTCGGCCTTGTTGTCGGCGGTGCGGCCGCCTGGCTGGTCTTTGGCAACACAGATGTCGCGGGCGTATTCGACATCCTGCAGCACGACACCGACATGACGCTGACACTCGTCGCGGCTACGACCTATGGGTTGTTTTTCCTGGGTAAAGCATTGCGCTGGCGGTACCTTCTGGAACCTGTTCTCGAGATTTCTTCGCTGCGTCTCCTGCCCTATGTCCTGATCGGCTATGCGGGAAATGTTCTTTTACCCTTTCAGGCGGGGGAGGCGGGGCGTGGATACCTGCTCTCGAAGCATCATGAAATCGGCACCGCTGCCGCACTCTCTGGGATCGCCCTGGAAAAGCTCCTCGACTTCTTTGCCCTGCTCTTGCTTCTGATCTGGGCTCTTATCGCCATGGATGCGCCTTCGCCACTGGCCGAACAGCTTGGTCTGTCGCTCGCCGGTATCCTTACTTTCGCAGCTTTATGCTTGATCGCTCTATTGCTCGAGCCGAAGGCCACGGCAGGGATCATCGACCGGGCTTTATCCTGCGGTCCGCAAAACGTCGCTTCGTGGCTGGCACCCAAACTTCACGATGCCATCCGCGGTTTGATGGCATTGCGTCAGACATCTCTGATCTTGAAACTCGTGGTTACAAGTCTGGCGACCTGGATGCTGATGTTGATCACGCTCTACCTCACCATCAACGCTGTTCAGCTGGAGGTGCCGCTTGCTGTTGCAATACTGGTTCTGGTGCTCGCTGCTGTCGGCTTGGCGTTACCGACAAGCCCCGGATTCATCGGGACGCTTCAGGCGGCGTTTGTTCTGGGCATGGTCCCGTTCGGAACAGAACAGGAAGGGGCCGTTGCCGCTTCCTTGCTCTACCAGTTTCTGACGACTCTGCCGCCGCTGGCCCTTGGGCTGATCTGTCTCGCGTTTTTGAAGCGAGGTTTCTGAGTTAACGGTATCCGAACTGCTTCGGCAGGGTGAGAACGATCTCTGGGATGAGGGTGATCAGCAGGAGCGCGATCAAAAGCGCGCAAAAGAAGGGCACAATCTCGCGGATCATGGAACGTAGCGGGATCCCGGTCGTCGCGTTGATGACGAACAGCAGAATACCATAGGGTGGCGTGATCAGGCCGATCATGGTGTTGACGACAACCACGACGCCGAAGTGAACAAGATCTATACCCAGCTCCCGGCAGGCGGGGATAAAGAGGGGAACGATCACAAGCAAAATTGTGGCGGCATCCAGGATGCAGCCCAGAATGAGTAGCAGAATATTGATAATCAGCAGGAATGCGATCGGCGAGAGGTCTATTGACTTCAGCAGTGCGGCGACACTGGCGGGAATGTTCTCACTTGCCACGATGAAATTGAAGATCAGCGCCCCGCCGATCACCAGACCGACAGCTGCCGACGAGCGTGCGCTATCGGAAAGAATTGCATAGAGAGATCGCAGCGAGAGGCTGCGGTAAAAGACGGCCGCCAGAATAAAGGCATACGCCGCGGCCACCGCGGCGGCTTCAGTTGGCGTGGTTGCGCCACCGTAAATGCCAAACAGCAGGATCACCGGCATCATCAGGGCCGGAAAGGCTTGAAGCGTCAGTTTTGGCATGGCCCGCAACGCTATTGGGGCTTCGAGGACCAAATTCTTCCGCCGGGCCAGAACCGCGATAATAATCATGAGCGAAAGGCCCATAAGAAGACCCGGTAGAATGCCGCCCAGGAAGAGGTAGCCAATTGAGGTGTCCGAGACCAGCGCGTACATCACCATGGGGATTGAAGGGGGAATGATCGGACCGATCGTTGCAGAGGCGGCAGTGATGGCCGCTGCAAAACCAGGGCTGTAACGGCCCTCCTTTGTCATCATCTGAATGATGATCTTGCCGATCCCCGCTGCGTCGGCGATCGCCGACCCCGACATTCCCGAAAAGATCAGACTGGCGACGACGTTGACGTAACCAAGACCACCCCGGAAGCGGCCCACCAGAGCGACGCAGAAGGTCAGCAACCGGTCACTGATCGTGCCTGCGTTCATGACGTTCGCCGCGACAATGAAAAGCGGTACCGCGAGCAGGATGAAGCTGTTGTAGAGACCCTGGAGAATCTGCTCCGACGCCAATCCCAGATCCTGACCGGTTACGGCCAGATAGGTGATTGCGGCGACGATCATGGAGATGGCGATCGGCGCGCCGATGGCCGAGAGACCGAAGAGGACCGCCAGGCAGATGAGAAAACCCGAACTCATTCCCGGTCACCCGTCTCAATCGTATTCTCCGGGCCGTCATTTTTGGGGCCGTCGTTGTCCTTCTCATTGAGCGTATTGCCGCGAAGAACGGCCCAGGCGCGCAATGTGTAACGGAGGATGACCGCGGTTAAGAAGACCAGATAAATCGAGAAGACATAGTCGAAACGAATGCCCAGAAGCGAGGTCTTCTCGATCTTCATAAATGCGATGAAGTCCGCCGTTGCCGGCAGCGACACCCCCAGGGCCACAACAATCGCAACTGCCGCCAGGAGTGCGAAGACTCGCCGCACCCGGGGGGCAACGGAGGAATAGAGGATATCGAATTTGACGTGATCCTTATCCTCAAGCAGGAACGCGGACCCCCAGAAGACTGTCCATAACCAGGCCAAAAGACAGGCTTCGAGTGTCCAGCCCAAGGGGTGATTGATGACGTAGCGGCTGAAGATTTGCAGGATAAAGGAAAGAAACATGGCGGTGAGAAGACCCACCGCCACGTTATCTGCCCGTGCATGGAGCCAGAGCCGAACCGCCTTCATGCCCGTAACTGCCTGTTAATTGACCGCGTTGACGCGCTCGAGCAGACCCTTGGGCCAATCCTTGGAAAAATCTGATTCGAGGTACATGCTCTGCGCACGGTTCCGAAAAGCGTCGACATCCGGCGTATAAACCTGCAGACCCTGTTCCTTAAAGAAGTCGACCAGCTGCGCCTCGTTGGCGAGGATGGTTTTGGTTATTTCGGCAGAGGCCTTTTGCGCTGACGCCATCACGGTTTCCTGCTGATCGGTAGAAAGCCCGTCCCAGGTCTTCTTGCTGAAGGCAAGAAAGTTCATATCCACCAGATGACCGGTGAGAACAATCTGCTTGGTCACTTCGTGGAACTTCTTGTCTTTATTGGTCGGCAGAGGATTGTCCTGGCCGTCGATCGCTCCCGTCTGCAGGCCTGTGTAAACCTCGGTAAAGGCCATGGGCGTCGGATTGGCACCCAGCGCCCTGCCGAGGAATTGCCATGCCTCTGTTCCAGGCATGCGCAGCTTGACGCCTTCCAGGTCGGCCGGGGTCGTGATCTTTGCGTCGGTCCGCAGATTGAGCTGACGGGTACCGAAGTACATGACCGAGAGCAGCTTGACGCCGAGTTTATCCTCGACCAGCTGATACATTTCCTTGCCGATATCACCTTCGAAGACTTTTCGTTGATGCTCTGCGTCGCGCATCAGATAGCCGGCCGTGAAGATCGACCATTCCGGAATCAGTTTTGCCAACTCCTGGGCAGATGTGATCGACATTTCCAGGTTGCCGCGTGCAATCGCGACCAATTCCGTCCCTTGCTTGAAAAGTGTGTCGTTGTAATGCGGCTCGTAGGTTGCGAATTCGCTGACACCGTCTGCGAAGACTGTTGCCAAACCTTGAGACCGGAAGTCGGTTTCCGTGGCCGGCGTGGACATGCGCAACTGGATCTTATCTGCGGCGAAAGCGGTCATCGCAGTTGATGCGGAGACCAGTGTTACAGCACCAAGCGCGGCTGACAGTGCGAGGGGTTTCATCAAATTCATGCCGTTCCTCCCAAATCAATTTTTTTGAAGCCTGCTTCGTTGCGGCTTGGAAATCCAAGAAATGACTGGACTTGATAAAAAACTGCCACGATACATCAATGCTTGCAACGCAAAATCCGCAGAGTAACATGTTAGTTCGTTGAAAGGATGTTTTGTGACGACCTCAAACACGAGATTCGGATTATCCGTTGCCCTGGCGACAGCGTTTGAGCCCTCGGGTGAGATCGCGGATACGCAACTCCTGGCGCATGCCCGGACGTGCCTCGACGGCGGGTGCGATAGCGTCACGCTTTTTGGCACCACGGGCGAGGGACCGTCGCTGGGTTGGGAGGAGCGCGTTCGGCTTCTAACTCAATTCAAGGCAGCTGGGATTACTGGTGACCAGCTTGTCTGCGGCATCTCCGCGACGGCGGTCAAGGATGCCGTGGCGCAGATTAGAGCGGCACAGGTTGTTGGGTGCAGGCGGATCCTTCTGCCGCCGCCTTACTATTTCAAGCAACCGAGCGATGAGGGTGTCGAGGCCTGGTATCGTGAAGTGCTGAGCCAGTTGGACCAGGGTTCCGTCAGCGTCATCCTCTACAACATCCCTGCCCTGACGCAGGTTGCGCTCAGCGTGGGCTTGATCGGACGTCTGCGTGAGACTCTGGGTGACGCAGTTATCGGCGTGAAGGATTCAAGCGGCGATTGGAGTTACACAGAAGCACTGCTGAATGCTCACAAGGATATTTCGATTCTGGTGGGTGAGGAGCGCCACCTGGCGGCTGCCGTTCGCCTTGGTGGCGCAGGCGCAATCTGCGGCATGGCGAATCTCGATCCCGCCGCTGTCCGGCGCATGGCATGTGATGGCAAGGAAGAGCCTTATATCAACGATCTTATTGACCTTCTCGAAAAATTCCCGCTCATACCGGCAATCAAGTCTGCGATTGCTCACCAGAGTGGCGATCCCGTCTGGTTCAACCTGCGGGCGCCTCTTGTGGGCATCGGGCAAGATGATGGCAAGCGGCTCGAGCAGGCGCTGGACCAGTTGAAGATTGCCAGGGCCGGGTGAAGCGGGAAGTCAGCGATGACATCATAGGGTTTTTCTGGGTTGAGAACGAGTGAACAGGGATAGGTAATGGCCGTAGAAAAAATGCGCGAACAGGCGTATCAGTCCTTTACGCAGCATCTGCTGGCCAGTCATGTCCGGCCCGGTCAGTTCGTCTCTCAGCGCGAGTTGGTCGAGCTGACCGGTATGACCCTGGCTGCTATCCGGGAGCTGGTGCCGCGTCTCGAGGCGGAAGGTCTGATCACCACCGTGCCGCAGCGCGGCATGCAGATCGCGGCGATTGACTTTAATCTTGTGCGTGATGCCTACCAGTTTCGCGTTATCCTCGAAAAGGAGGCTGTTGCCCATTGCACCCGGACCGCCGCCGACGCGGACCTGGAACGCCTTCGCTGCGAACATCAGAACATTCTGGATGAAGCATTGGATGCAGGGGTCTCCAGGGATCTGGATGCCAGAGCCCAGAACGTTGACTGGGGCTTCCACGATTTCCTGATCGATTCTTTGAAAAACGAAATCGCTATCAAGACCTACCGTGTGAATTCTCTGAAAATTCGTTTAATTCGGCAGGAGCTGACCAGGATTGAAGGTCATGTCGTACCGGTGATGAAGGAACACCTCGAGGTCGTCAAGGCCATGCAGGCGCGGGATGTGCAGGGCGCGGTCGATGCATTGGTTTTCCACATCGAGCATGCACGCCAGCGCGCTATGGGCTTGTCTTAGACTCCTGCGGTTCCGCGGTTAAGGCGTTGCTTCGTCGTGCCGGCCGTTGATCCGCTCGGCGGCTTTTACCGAGAGATCCTCGATATGCCATACTCTCTTTTTCAGGCAAGCGGCGTCGCTGGATGGAAGGGTTGCGTTTTCGATCGCGCTGAGGAGAGCGCTGCAGCGGTTTTCGATATCTTCCAGGACATCCCCGGTATCAGATAGAATCTGAAGCAAGCGCGTGCGGGGCGGCAGACAGTCTTCACGGTCATCAAGTTCATCGAAAAAATTCCGGCCGGTGTTTGCACCAGACAAATTCTCGACCCGTTCCAATTCGCTGTTGGGCATACTTTGATCTCACGCGAGTGATCGCAGGCGACCCTCGTCCCTCAAGTGGGGCGACCAGCCTGTCCGGCGATCGCATCACGTGAAGTTACTTCAATAATCCGGTTAAAAGGTGTGATTTCAGCGTAGCAAGGGGATGTCATTTTTATTACTAAGTTCAATTAGTTAGGGAAATTACACCAGCTATGCGGCAATCGCGCGGTTGTATGCTGTGGTTCGTGCGGCGTCGCGAATAAGGCAAAAAGGAAGGGCGTCCGGGTATGCCTGACGCCCTTTTCTTGTGTAAGAAGCTTTGCCCTTTTTGGCTTTGATCACCCGTTTTCGATACTTCGGATCGGCCAGTTCCCTGGCGGCGGGGTTCGGCCTGCGCGGCCGCTGTCGTCGTTTCATGTCATGTCTACCTTTGCTTTTTGAGCCGGAGATTTGTCTCCGGCCGCGGGTTGTATCACATCCTGAAGGTGAGGGTGATTCTTTTTAATAAAGCTTAACACGGCCGCAAAATCGTCGCGTTATGTCATACATTTGCCACAGCCTTTCCGTCTTTCCGCCTTGGGAGGGGACCAGGATCCGGCCTTTCAATCCTTGGGGGATAAGGCGATGATCATGAAACGAACTTTCGGCGGCGTTTTGATCGCCGGCGCACTCGCGCTGGCACTGGCCGGCTGCGCATCGGATACCGAGTACAGCGCGCACGGTTCCGGGCCAGGCGCCGCGCAGGCACCTGCAACCGGCGTTGCCCGCTACAAAGGAAGCAACGAATACTCCTCGACTTACGGCGGTGAGCGCTATCCGAGCCTGCCCTATCAGGGTTTTCAGCAGGTCGGGGAGCAGCCGCGCTCGACCTTCAGCGTCGATGTGGATACCGCGGCCTACGCCCATGTCAGGCGCATCCTGAAAAGCCGGCAGATGCCGCCGCGCGATGCGGTGCGCATCGAGGAGATGGTGAACTACTTCGACTACGCCTATCCGCAGCCGCGCAATCGGGAGGAGCCCTTCGCGATCGCGACCACTGTGCTGCCCAATCCCTGGAACGCGGAAACCCAGCTTTTGCATGTCGGCCTGCAGGGCTATAGCGTGCCGCGCCGCGCTCGGCCCCCGGTCAATCTGGTCTTCCTGATCGATGTGTCCGGTTCCATGAAGGGCGAGGACCGTCTCGGTCTCGCGAAACGCTCTCTCAAAGGTCTCACCAAAGGTCTGCGGGCAGACGATCAAATTGCGATCGTGACTTTCAGCGACGGCACGCGCACCGTGCTCGACCCGACCTCCGCCAGGTACAAGCACCCGATCGAGCGCGCGATCAACCGGTTGCGCGCGGGCGGCGGCACCGGTGGTGAGAAAGGGCTGGAGCATGCCTACTCCGTCGCGGATCATCACTTCAGCCCCGACGCGGTCAACCGCGTGATCCTGATCAGCGACGGCGACTTTAACCTCGGGGCCAGCGACCCGGCGGCGATGCGCAAGCTCATCACGCAAAAGCGCAAGAGCGGCGTTTATCTGACGGTGCTGACCGTCGGCGACGGCAATGTGAACGACCATATTGCGCAGGCGCTGGCCCAGGCCGGCAACGGGCAGGCGGCACATCTGGACAGCCTGATGGAAGCCCGCAAGGTGCTGGATGACGAGGTGACCGCGAACCTGATTCCCATTGCAGAGGACGTGAAGGTCCAGATCGAATTCAATCCTGACATCATCGCCGGTTACCGTCTGATCGGGTACGAAACCCGTGCCCTCAGGAGCCGCGATTTCCGCAACGACCGGGTCGATGCCGGTGACGTGGGCAGCGGCCACAGCGTCACGGCACTCTATGAGATCACCCTGGTGCCGCACTTGGCACGGGCGCGTCAGGGCTTCCGCTACCAACTGGCCTCAAAGGATCCCGATCTCAAACGCATGGTCGCGGCGGAGGACGAATACGCTTACGTCAAGCTGCGTTACAAAGCGCCGGGGACCCGGAGCAGCCACGAGCTGGGTAAGGCAATCTCGAAGTTCGAGGAAGTCGAGCTCCTGGAAGATGCATCCGAGGATGTCCGTTTCGCGGTGGCTGTCGCGGCCTTCGGTCAGATCCTGCGCGGTGAGATCGATACCGGTGAGTTCAACTACGACGACGTCCTGGACCTGGCGCACAGCGGCCGCAGCAGCGACCCCTATGGCCGCCGGGGCGAGTTTCTGCAGCTTGTAAGACAGGCGGAGGGTTTGAGCGACGGAGCCTGGTGATCCCTCAGCTTCACTGATCAAACTGCGTCTTTGACCGATCTACAGGTAGGCACTGGTCAAGGCCGGGAGGTCCCGCGCGCTGCGCGGGGCCTCCTGGTGTTTCTTGTTAACTGCCGCCCGTGTTTGAAGTTGAGAACGCGTAAATCCGCAGCGCACCCACCGCCGCTTGAGGCAGAGACTGTTCGCGCCCGTACAGCTTCCAAAATGATCCTTATCAAGGTCACTTACACTTGGGCCGTTATGATACCCGGGTTGTAGCGGCAATTCTTTTGTCGTTTCGCATGAAAGAACGGGTTTCCTGCGTCGAACAGACTGCCGCAATCGAGCATGCCGCGGGGTGTCACAGCGATGAGCTACCATATTGACGATCAGTCGCTTGGTCTGAAGTGGCTGGAGGAGCGTTTGCGAAACACGGACCTGATCCCGAGTCAGAAGCCGCTCCTTGACGGTGTTTCGAAGAAAATGCACGCGCTTGCAGAGGCGGGCGTTCAATCCCTGGGGGACTTGCGGACCGCACTGAAAACGGAGAAATCCCTGACATCGCTCTCAAGGCGCTCCGCTGTCGAGGCTGATTACCTTCAGTCCTTGAGGCGGGCGGTTAATGGATTCTTTCCAAAACCAAGAGCGTTCAAGGACATGGACTGGCTGGACGAGAAGACGGTCGCCAGCCTGGATAAGCTTGGCCTCAAGAACACACAGCAACTTTTTGAAGCTGCTTCCAGCGGAGAAGCCGGTCTGGACAAGGAGACCGACTTCGACCGGAACCAGCTGAAGAACTTCATGTCGATTTCAGATTTGTGCCGTATTCAATGGGTGAGCCCGAACTTCGCACGCGTGCTTGCAGCGGCCGGTTTCAAAACCGCCGACGCCGTTGCTCATGCAGATCCCGAAACTCTCTTTCACGCGATAGCGCGCGCCAATGAGGGGGCACGGTTTTATAAGGGCAAAGTCGGTTTAAGAGACGTGCAGCGCCTGGTGGCAGCCGCAGCATATGTGCCTTAGATCAGATCAAGATTAGATGGAATCGCCGAGGGCGATCACTCGTGCTTGTGAATCCGGTCTAACTATAAGATGTAGAACGGATTCACATGTTTTGACGGAACCAGAAAATGGTTCCGTCAAAACATGATCCGGTCTAGCAACCGTCAGGCAAAAAGGGACTGAGCAATGGCGTTTAACAGTCATGAGGAGATTCCGGTCGTTTTGGCCGGCTGCCGTGGATCGCCGGTAAGCGGCTCTTCAGAAGCGTGACGAAGTAAACATGAACCTGTGGAAGGGCAGCACTCACATCCGATCCAAGGCGGCTATCGAGGCGGAAGAACGGATCGGTCTGCGCCTCGGTGCCATCGTGCGCGCGGTGACCATGACGGTGATTGCCGTCTGGCTGTTTTTCCAGGTACCGCTCGAGGAGGTGGCCTTCTACTGGGTTTTGCTGGCCGCTTTCATCCTGACCGGGTGGCTGCCCTATCATTTTCGATTGCGTGAGGAGACCCGGAATTGGGTGTTCTATCTCTTTCCGCTCCTGGACGCCGCGTTGCTGACCTATACTCTGCTTGCGCCCAATCCGCTCGATAAGGAAAACCTGCCTGCGGCTATGCTCTTGCGACTGGGAAACGAGATCTATTTCTTTCCGATCATCGCCTCTGCAGTCTTCTATTACCGGCCGCTCATGTTGATCTGGTCGGGCGTCTGTGTCGCCGTGACCTGGACGTTGGGGACACTCTGGATCGCGTCGCAACCGGACAGCCGCCTGTTTCGCTGGCAGGAGTACAGGGCGCTCTCAAGTCAGCAGCAGGAAATAGCCTATTTCCTTGCTCCGGAGAGAGTGGACCTGAACACATTGGGCACGCAGATCATCGTCTTTATGCTGGTCGCGGGATGCTTGGCTCTTCTGGTTTCCCGTTTTCAGGGGCTGCTGATCGGACATGCCGAGGCGGAGCGCAAACGCTCGAACCTGACCAGATACTTTTCGCCGAACATTGTCGAAGAGCTTGCGGACGCCGACGAGCCTCTGGGTGAGGCGCGGAGCCAGGACGCCGCTGTCCTGTTTGCCGATGTGATCGGCTTCACACGTCTTGCCGAGATGCAATCGCCGGAAAAGGTTTTCAATCTTTTGCGTGAGTTGCTGAGTCTGATGGCTCGCGAGGTCTTTCTGCACAATGGCACCTTGGACAAATACCTCGGGGATGGTGTCATGGCGACCTTCGGTACGCCGCGCAACAACGGTCACGAGGCCCGGGATGCGCTCGCCTGCGCCCGGGCGATCCTGTCCGGTGTCGCCGAGTGGAACGAGAAGCGAGAACGCAAAGGCGAACCGCGGCTGGAGATCGGTATCGGTCTTCATTACGGGCCGGTCGTGCTTGGGAACGTGGGGGACGAGAGCCGGCTCGAGTTTGCGGTTCTGGGCGATACCGTCAATGTGGCGAGCCGTTTCGAGCGCTTAACCCGCAACCTCAATGTCAGCCTGGTTGTGAGCGGCGACCTGATCGCAGCTCTCAGCGACCAGGATCAGTCGCATGCGATGGGATTGACGCCCTGCCGGCCCGAGAAGATCCGTGGACGCGACCGGCCCGTGCCTGTCTGGACACTTTAGTCTCTTAGTCTTGCGCCAGGCGACCGCAAGTCTCCCGGAAATAGAGGGGTATGCGGCATGAAAGCCTGTTGACCTTCCTGTCCCTGGAAGCCTTAGCGTTCCAGAAATCTCACTGCTCTGGTTCGGGCTGATTATGATTCGTCCTTTCGTGATCTCGATGTCTCTGCTCATGCTGATAGCCGCGGGTGGGCTCGTTTGGCTGCTGACCCCCAAAGGTGAAACTGCACCGAGACTGCGGCCCGACGACACCGCGGTGGTTGCGCAGGGCGCGGTGGTCTATGCGGAGAATTGCGCGGCCTGCCATGGCGCCGATCTGAGCGGGGAACCGGGTTGGCCTGATTGGCGGATACGCAAGCCCGACGGTCGCTTGGCCGCGCCACCACACGATGAGAGTGGACATACCTGGCATCATCCGGATGAGGTGTTGTTTCAGATCACCAAACTGGGCACTGCCGGTGCCATAGGCGATCCGAATTATGAGAGCGATATGCCGGCCTTCGGCGAAGTTTTGTCGGATGCCGAGATAGAGGCCGTTTTGTCCTATATCAAAAGCACATGGAGAGGTCGCGCACGAGAAGCCAACGCGGAGATCAACCGTCAGGCGGGTCAAAATTAGGCACAAGCAGAACCGCGAACTGGGCGGGAAAAAGATCGATCAGGCAAACCTGTTCCAAGACAAGGTGAGAGAGTGGGGAGGAATGATACAGACTAAGTACAAGCAGCTTGTCCGCATTGCGACGGCTGTCGGGATGGCATCTGCGCTTGTCGCAGCGTCTCTGACCGCCTTCGCCCACGGCGGGGCCACGGGTGTCGTGAAACAGCGTATGGACGCCATGGAGGTCATGGGAGAAGCCATGAAGAACCTCGGCGCGATGTTCAAGGGACAGGTAGACTACGACGCCGATGCGATCCAGGCCGCTGCGGAACTGATCGGGCAGCATGCACAGGACATTCCGATGCTGTTCCCGGATAGCCATGAAAGCCGACATGGTAAAGCCACCGAAGCCTTGCCGGTGATCTGGGAGCAGAAGGAGCGGTTCGACAAGTTTGCTGCCGATATGCTGCGGGAATCCAGGGCCCTGTCCGTGATCGCCGGAGAAGGCGAGCAGCGCGCGGTTCGTCTGCAGTTCGCCAAAACGGCAAAGGTTTGCTCGGCCTGCCACACCGCGTTCCGCAAACCTGAGGATTGACACCGCAGTGCCTGTCTCGCGTTGGATTCTCCTCACTGGAACTGTTTTTCTGCTGAGTGCAAGTCTGCTCTACGTTGCGGTCTTGCCGTATCTTGGCCGCAGCGACAGCGCCAGGGATTTTACCGCTGTTACAGGAGATGCCGAGCGGGGTGCTTACGTTGTGCGCACTGCGGGCTGTATCGCCTGTCACAGTGACGTGGCGAAGACCGGTGGGACCTTTGCCGGCGGTTCGGCGCTAAAAACGCCTTTTGGAAGCTTCTACGGTCCCAACATCACGCCGGACAAGAAGCATGGGATCGGCAACTGGAGTCTGGCGCAGTTTTCGCGCGCGCTAACAGATGGCCTGTCGCCGGAAGGCGAGCACTATTTCCCGTCTTTTCCTTATACGTCCTACACAAAACTGACGGCGCAGGATATCGCCGATCTGAAGGCTTACCTCGACGGGATCGAGCCGGTTGCCAGACCGAACCGCCCCCACGATCTGGCCTGGCCTTTCTCCGACCGTAAGCTTCTGGGCGCCTGGAAGGTCCTTTACTTCATTGCGGGAGGCTTCCAGCCGGACCCGGCGCGAAGTCAGACCTGGAATCGGGGTGCCTATCTGGTAAGGGCCGCTGGGCATTGCGCCGAATGCCATACAGAGCGAAATTTTCTGGGCGGATTCCAGGGCAGTGCCCTTGCGGGGAACCGTCACGGGCCTGACGGCATCGCCGTTCCCGCCATTGACGCCCTGTACGATCATCCGCGCCAGCCCTGGAGCAGGGAAGATCTGATTCTCTCGCTTCAGACAGGTTTGCTGCCGGACGGAGACACCTTTGACGGTGCCATGGGCGAAGTTGTGGAGCATGGGACCAGCCACATGACCGACGATGACATCACCGCCATCGCGGACTATCTCTTTTCAGGGGAGCAGCGGGAATGAATGGGATGAGGTCAGTCACGGTTTTTGGGAAGGTGGTGAAGTCATGGTAAAACGCCGGAGCTTTTTGGCCGCATCCGTGGCGAGTGCCGGTCTGATGATTGCGGCGCCGTTTTGGCGGCTGGCCGCGCAGAACGATGACGGGTTTTTCGATCTTGAGGCGGGACCGGCGCGCGCGTCTTTGCTGGGAACCGAGGGGCCGCCCACCGCACTCTGGGCCTACGGCGGAAGCTCCCCCGGTCCGGTGATCCGGGCGCGCCAAGGCGAGCCGGTCCAGGTCCGGCTGCGCAACAATCTGCCCGAGCCGACCTCGACCCACTGGCACGGCATCCGCATCGCCAACGCCATGGACGGTGTGCCCGGCCTGACCCAGGAGGTAGTGCCTCCGGGCGGCTCGTTCGACTATTCCTTTATTGCGCCGGATGCAGGGACCTACTGGTATCACTCGCACAACAAAAGCTGGGAGCAGATGGCGCGTGGCCTCTACGGCCCTCTGATCATTGAGGAACACGATCCTCTGCCGGCGGACCGGGAAATGCTGCTGGTGATCGACGACTGGCGCTTGGGCGAAGACGGGCAAGTTCATGCTGAGTCTTTCGGGTCTCTGCGCGACTGGAGTCACGGCGGGCGGCTCGGCAACTGGCTGACCATCAACGGCGCCTCGGCGCCGCAGCTGGAGGTAAAGCGCGGCGAACGCTTGCGTCTGCGCCTGATCAACTGCGCCAATGCCCGGATCGTCACCTTAAAGCTCGATCAACTGGCGCCGCTGGTGATTGCGCTGGACGGTCAGCCCCTGCCTGAGGTGCGGGAGATCGGTTTCTCCGGTCGTCTGACCCTGGCGCCCGCGCAGCGCGCGGACCTTCTGCTGGATGTTTTCCTGGAGCCTGGCGATCGCGTGCAGATCCTGGAAGTCACCGGTCAGGAGGGCGTTGAGATCGGCAGCTTCCTTTGCAACGGCGTTGCTGCGGATGGCATGGCGGGCAGGGAAATGCCGCGCTTGCCGACAAACAACCTGCCGCGTCCTGATTTGTCGGACCCCCTGAAACTCGACCTTGTCATGGAAGGCGGGGCTATGGGGGCGATGCGTTCTGCAGTCTTTGACGGCCGGGAGCTCTCGATCCGGGAATTGGTGGCCGAAGGACAGGTCTGGGCGCTCAACGGCGTCGCCGGAATGACGGATATCCCCCTTGCGCGTATCCAGCGCGGGCGCAGTGTCGTCCTGGAATTCGATAATCAAACCGCCTGGCCTCATGCCATGCACATCCATGGTCACCATTTTCGTGTGATGGCGCGCAACGGACAGCCGGTCGATAATGGCGCCTGGCGGGATACGGAACTGGTGGCCGCAAATGAGAAAGTGACCGTCGCCTTCGTCGCCGATAATCCGGGCAAGTGGCTGATCCATTGCCACATGCTGGAGCATCAGGCCGCCGGGATGAAGACCTGGTTCCAGGTCACCAGGCAGGCCGGATGAGGTTTTGCCGGTGCCGACTTTTCGTTGGTGCCGGCCTGCCGGTTCGGAAGGTCTTTTAATCCGACTTATCTGGCCCCAAGCCTGACCAGCACTTCTGCAGGAATTCCGTAGTGGGCTATGGGCTCATCATGGTTTGGAAAGCCGCAAAGCTCGCGTTGGATGAAGTAGGCGTAGACGGCGTCGATGGCCGCTTGCAGGATGACGGCACGGTCGTCTTTTGGGCCTGAATAGTTCCTTAAGTGAAGCAATGCTTCCTCCGCCCGCTTTCCCGCGTGTCCGAGGGCGGCGGCCTTCTCGGCCAGAATTTCGCCATCCAGAACACTTGCACCGGTCTCAAGCTGAGAAGTCTGGAACAGGCTCTGCGGCAAACGGAGCGACATTGGATCCTCGCGTTGGTTTTTCTAGCATGAAATAGTATTTTCTGTTTGTTCTTAAAGAATAATTTTGAAATGAGCTACAGGTTTTAACGACGTGCCGGACGACACTTACATACAGATTATTTGAACCGATTTTGCCTATCGGGCGACTACCTCACGAAACCCCCGCTCTCTGGGGTTAACAAAACAAATGAGGTTTCGAATATGCCCGTTAACCTGAAAATCGCAAGCCGTGCCACCGCGGCTGCACTCGCCCTTTCGATCGTTCTGCCCGGTGTTGCCAGCGTGCAGGCCGGAAACACCCCCCAAGGTGTCGGCGGCGTCTCCGTCGGAAAGCCGGATATCACGGCAGCCGTCGGTTATCTGGCCTTAAAAAAATGGACTGACGGCGGTACCGTTATTCTGGATCACGCGGGATCCGTTCAGATGACCCAGGCCGGCCCGCAGAACAACATGTGCCGCTTCAAGCAGATGGATCTGCAGCCGAAAAACGCAGGACTCGCGGATCATGGTGCTTTCGTCACAAAAGTCTACCGCGGCAACGCACTGGTTCACACCGAAGCCTTCGCGCCTGCTTCTGTTCCGGTCGGGTATCTGACCAATTTCCGGAAGTGGAGGATCGATCTGAAGGAAGGCATGAATACGGTCAAGGTATTCATGGACGCCGAAAAACAGGTCGCCGAGATGAAGGAAAGCAACAACAACTACACGGTCAAGTTCAACGTGCAGCTGGATTGCGACGGCGACGGACATATAGGACCGGGTAAGATTAAGAACAGGACCCTCAAAAAGGATCACGGTGCCACCCGGAAAGATCCGCGGCGTCCTAAGCCCGGCTCCAAACCAAGCTCTAAGCCACGTGGCTAAAATATTTCCGAATGGATCGCCGGTGACCTTGATGAGGTTGCCGGCGATCTTTTCGTTTCATCTGCCCGGTCTCGCCGTTCGGTCTGCTGGTCGTTCAGTCTGCTGGTCTTTCAGTCTGCCGGTGTGGTCTCGAAGTCCGCAGGCAAGGTGATCTCGATCAGTTCCATATCGTCGCTATGGGCCAGCTCGCGATGCCGGATACCCGGCGGCTGGTGCACACAGGAACCGGCCTCCAAACGGACTTCGCCGACACCTTCGTATTCGAACTCGACCCAGCCCTTGGTGACGTAAACCATTTGGAATTCGAGGCTGTGACGATGCCACTGCGGTGCGGCCCCGGTTCCGGGACGAGCGCGGATGACATGGGCGCCGAACCGGCCTTTGGTCGCGGCCCGGATGCCCAGGTCCCGGTATTCGAAAAAGGCTCGCAGGCCGTCCGGCGCGAAGGGTGTATCTTTGCTGTGGCTGACTGAAAAGCCGTCCGGATACTTTTGATGATCTCCGTCCACGGGTCTTTTTCCTTCCCTGTTTGATTGACCCAACTGATTGCCCTTTTGATCCCGAGGCATACGGGTGACGTCAGATCATACCGTGCCGGGAGACATGACAGTAGAGGCCGTTTCCCGGGCGCATACTGCCCGTCCACCGGAATAAGGTTCGCACGCTTTGGAGCGATGTAACAGACGGTGCCAACTATTGCTCATGGAGGCCACAGAAATTCCATGAGTCACTCCCGACCACCGCTTCCAAATTAAAGGTGGAAAGTAAACATGGTTAATATTATTGTAAGTCTACAAATGAAACTTTAAGCCCTGGGAGATGTTATGGCACGCAAAGCAAAGACCACGTCGAAACGCAAGCCTGCAAGCAAGAGCCGGGTGTCCACGAAGTCGAGGACCTACAAGGCCAGGGCGGCGCGCGGCAGCAGCAGGTCGGTCGCTAAGTATGAGCCAGAGTATCGGAAGGACATTGCAGCCTGTGCGGTTCCCGAAGCGCCCTTGCGGCCAATCGACGACGGTATCGATCCTTTCCGTTTGTCGCTCATTCGTTCGATTGAAAAGAAATGGGTCAACGGCACGGTCTTGAACTACTACTTCTTTGATAGCCCGACCCGCTGGCGGGGGTCCGAGGCGCAAAAAGATGCAGTGCGCGCTGCCTTTGCCGAGTGGAAAAGCCATGGCATCGGCTTGGAGTTCCAGGAGACCGACGACCCGCAGGAAGCCGAGATTCGTATCGGCTTTGAGCGTGGGGCGGGGGCCTGGTCTTATGTCGGCCGCGACGCGATCGATCATGCGTCGGACCCCACCGAGCGCACCATGAATTTCGGCTGGGATGTGACCACGCCCTATGGACGCGACACGGCCCTGCACGAAATCGGTCATGCCTGCGGCTATCCGCACGAACACCAAAACCCCAATGCCGGCATTGTCTGGAACGAGCCGGCTGTGATTGATTATTTTTCGGGCCCGCCCAACAACTGGAACGAAGGGCAGATCCGCCACAATATTCTGCGCAAGATCAACCCGGCTCTGGTGGAGGGTTCGAGCTGGGACAAAGACTCGATCATGCATTATCAGTTCGCTGCCGGCTTAATCACACAACCCGAGCGCTTTCAGACTGAAAATCTGATCCCGGCGCCTGGTCTCTCAAAGGTCGACATCGACCGCGTCCGTAAATTCTATCCGCCGATCAACCGGATGCCTGCACTCAAGTCCTATCAGTCTCAGCGTCTGCGGATCGGTGCAGGGGAACAGGTCAACTATGTGATCGAACCCACGCGCAGCCGCAAATACACGATCCAGACTTTTGGTCAGATGGATACTGTGATGGTCCTGTTTGAAGAGATCAATGGCACACCGCGTTACCTGGAAGGGGACGACGACAGCGGGTCATCGCTCAATGCGAACATCCGGCAACGCCTCTTCAAGGGGCGTCGCTACATCGTGCGGGTCAGGCTCTACCATGCGCAGCAGCAGGGCGAGGGCGTGCTGATGATGTGGTAAGACCTGTGCTGGGATATAGCGAAGCGCGCGGGCAAGCGGGCGCCTAAATCATGGTGCGTACATCTCAGCGCCTACATCACGCCGAAGGTTTCGAAAGCCTCCACAGCGCCCATGCCCGCCCGGATCGCCTCGCCGACTTTGTTTTCGGCTGCGGCTTTTTCGAGCGACAGGCGGATGACCTCTTCCTCCGCTGGCTTGGGGATGGTCAAGACGCCTTCACGGTCGCCGAACAGGAGCGTGCCAGGCTCGATATAGACGCCGCCGATTTCGATACCGCAGCGGAAGTCGACGACTTTGCCGCGCGGCCCCTGGTCTTGCGCGTAAACCCCGCGGCAGAAAGCCGGGAAGCCAAGCGCCTCAATGGCGTCCG
The DNA here is from genome assembly GCF_007004665.1 of Denitrobaculum tricleocarpae. Taxonomy (GTDB): domain Bacteria; phylum Pseudomonadota; class Alphaproteobacteria; order Kiloniellales; family Kiloniellaceae; genus Denitrobaculum; species Denitrobaculum tricleocarpae. Next base: position 401,120 of record NZ_ML660052.1, read on the forward strand.
CGTCGCGCAGGTAACCATCCAGAACCGCGCCGTTGGCTTTTAGGTGCTGCGCACGCGTCGACATGAGTTCGCCCCAGAGCGCATAGCGCAGGGATGCGCCGGTGGCGACATAGATCTCTCCTGGCTTCAGGTCGTCCAGCGCCTCCAGCATCAGGCCGAAGGGCTTTCCCGAGAGGGGCCCCCGGCCCGCTTCACCCGTGCCTTTTCGATTATCCTCGAAGACATCCGCCTCCAGCACAGGCATGGCCCGGCCTGCGAGCGTCATGCCGCTCTTCAGCGGCGCGATCCCGGCCGGCAGGAATTGGTGCTGAAAGCCGAGCTTATCGAGGATGTCGCCGACCACGGCCGTGAAGAGCTCGCTACGTAAAAGTGTGAAGAGTTCGTCGTCGTTACTGTATGGGGGCATGAGGTGTCCCTGCGGTTTCCGTTTTTTGATTTGCGTCTTTATTTGCCAGGCGAGCTATCAATCAAGACTTTCAGCCTGGGGTCCGGCCTTCGTTCTGAAGCTAAGTCCCTCGTGACGATACACCTGCATATTCGGCAGCGGAAGTGCCTCTTGGTATGAGCTGGAGTGCCGCTCTTTCCTGGTGGTTCTCGGATTAACCGCGATCGCATCACAGGGTCTCATCCCGGTCCATTCCCGGCCGGTTTCCGGCCAGACCGAGGCTTACTGTTTCGTGATAGTTCTAGAGTTCACACGCAAAGGGCGTGTAAGGAGCAATGAACTCTCTCTTCATGCACGGACTTATAAAGAGAAACGTCTATTTTCTATGCAAAAATGAAGTGAAACTGAATTCATGGTTGCGTTGATATACCTCAAAAAATGGTATTTCTATTTTTTAACGGAAAAGAAATTTTAGTTTTGTTTTATCAGGAATGAAATTTACTTCTGAAATATATCGCACTTACTTGGAGTGGTGTCGTGACTGAATTAAATGACGCAAAGAGTTTAGAGGGTTCCGATCAGCCGATGTCGTTCCTGACGGTTTCGCGAAAGCTGTTTTCAGGCCTGGCTGGTTTGATCGCGCTCGGTTTTATCGCCGGCGGTGTCGGGCTGTTCTATATCGGATCGATTGAGGATACCCTCAATGGCATCACAGATGTCGCCGCGCCGACCGTCGAAACGTCCGATGACCTGATCGCCAACATCTGGGAATCGAACAAGATCGCGGAGGAGATCATCGCCGACGAGGAACTGAGCGATGTTGCCAGTCTGGCAGAGGAATTTGCCCAGATGGCGGTGGAGTTTTCAGCGACCTTCGAGGAGCTCAAGGGGCTGGTGACCGATGAAGCTCTGCTGGTGGAGCTGGATGAGGTCCTCAAGGAACACGACGAGTTCATGCAGCACGGCAATGAAATGATCCAGTTCCATACCGCGGAGCTTGAAGAGGAAATAAAATCGGATCAATTGCTCGATGCCTTCGACATCGCCGGTTCCGAGCTCGTGATCATGCTCGATGAATTCGCCGTGGAGAATGAAGAGGAAATGGCCAAGGCGGAAGACGAAGGCGACCGTCTCGAAGCCACCGGTACGGCTTCAGCCGCGGATGTCAATGCTGTGCTCGGCAATCTCTTCGAAAATGAATATCCCGCCGTTGAAGCGGCCCTGAAGCTGCAGCGGCTTGTGATCGAGATGGAGTCCCTCGCGCGGAAATACATGGCCATTGAAGATCCTACCAAACTCCAGAATTTGCTCGATAGCTTCAGCGAAACGGCAGGAAAGGCTACGCCTCATTTTGAGGTTCTCGAGCGCTTGGCCGAGTCGGAAGAGGACAAGGCGGACGCCGAAACTCTGATCAAAGCGTTCAACGTCTGGGTTTCGACCGCCAAGGAGCCGGAGCAGCTCTTTGACACGCACCGGGACATGCTTGAGGCCGAGTTCAAGGCGGACGAAGCCACGGAGCTGATGGAGAGCGATGCGGACCGGGTTGCGTCTGCGCTTGACATCGTCGCGGAAGCGGCCGACGCAATCAGTGATTCGGCCGACGAGACGGCTGCAGCCGTGGTCTCGACCGCGCAGACCGTTGTCATCGGCGTGCTCCTTCTGCTTCTTGCGGTTTCGGTTTCTCTAATGTTCGTGATCAAGAACACTGTCGTCGGTCCGATCAATCGCATGACCGGAACCATGCAGCGTCTCGCCAGCGGCGACATGGACGCCGAAGTCCCTGCTCTGGACAAGCAAGACGAAATCGGTGCTATGGCCAAGGCAGTGCAGGTCTTTAAGGAAAATGGCATCGAAACCGAGCGTCTGCGCAAAGAGCAGGCCGTGGCCGAAAAACGGGCCGAGGAAGAAAAACGCCAGGCGACCTTGAAGATGGCGGATGATCTGGAGTCCAGCGTAAAGAGCGTTGTGGATGGCGTCGGTGGTGCGGCCACCGAGATGAAGGTGACGGCACAGTCGCTTTCTGCAGCCTCCGAGCAAACGACCAGCCGGGCGGGCACTGTCGCAACGGCCTCTGAAGAGGCGACTGTTACCGCTCAAACGGTGGCCTCCGCCGCGGAAGAGCTTTCCAAATCGATCCAGGAAATCTCGCGTCAGGTCGGGGATGCCAAGAGCGTGGCATCGACCGGCAGGGGACAGGCTGAATCGACCAATGTCACGGTAAAAGGCTTGGCCGAGGGTGCGCAGAAGATCGGCGATGTGGTCAGTCTGATCAACGACATTGCCGAACAGACCAATCTGCTCGCCCTGAATGCCACTATCGAGGCGGCGCGCGCCGGGGAAGCCGGCAAGGGCTTTGCGGTTGTGGCGTCCGAAGTGAAGTCTCTGGCGAACCAAACCGCCAAGGCAACCGAGGAAATCAGCCAGCAGATCGGGACCATGCAGGAATCGACCCAGAAAACCGTGACCGAGATCGAGGCAGTGGTCGAGGCGATGGCGCGCATCAGCGAGATGACGACTGAGGTTGCTTCGTCGGTCGATGAGCAGAATGCCGCGACCCACGAGATTGCGCAGAACATCCAGCGCACGGCGACCGGTACGCAGGATGTCTCGACCAATATCGTTGAGGTCAACGCAGCGGCCCAGCAGTCAAGTGACGCGGCAAACAAGGTGGTCGACGTCGTTGGTCAACTGACCACGCAGTCCGATACGCTGCGCAGCGAACTGGAGAAGTTCCTGGCGACGCTTCGCGCAGCCTGATCCGCCCGCAGAACGGCTTTAAAAGACGGCACCCGCGCATCCATCTCAGGATCCGCAGGTGCCGTTTTCATTCAAGGGTGGCGAAACCCGATCAATTGCGCCAGCGTTGCCGATTGACCCGGCGATCCGGGTGATTTCACGCTTGGTGTCACCGCTTTGCGCAAGGGCTGCCTGATAGGGGAAAACCAGCGCAATCAAAAGTGCCGCAAAACCCAAGTTTCGAAGAAACTGCATGATCAATCTCCCTGAAAACGGAATAGCCAGTTTTAAGAGATCCTGCCTGCTCCTGAGGCCGAGGCACAGGAGGAGCCGTTCACAACTGCGTGCGGATGCGCCTTGGGCTGGAGGAAAACGATGCTACGAGGTGGAGGCTTCCAGCGGGTTGGGAGCTTCTGGCGCCGTCTTGACGATAATGGGTTCCTGCAAAATCATTTTCCGGTGCGGATAGGGGATTTCGATGCCCTGTTCCTTAAAGGCATCCCAAACTGCGAGCAACACCTCACCCTTGATGTTCACCACACCGGCCTGGGGATCCTTGATCCAGAAGCGCAGCAGGAAATCAAGTGAGCTGTCCCCAAAGCCAACAAGGTGACAGACCGGTGAAGTCTCGTCGGAGACCCGGGGCGATTTCGCGGCGGCTTCCCTGGCAACCCGGCGCACTTCATGGGGGTCGCAGCTATAGTCGACCCCAAATGGAATCTCCAGGCGGACGAGATCGTTACTGAAGGACCAGTTGACCACCCGATGGGTGATCAGGTCTTCGTTCGGGATCAGGTACTCCTTGCCGTCCCGGGTGACCACCGAGACATAACGCGCGCCCAGAGACGTGATCCAGCCGAAGGTGTCTTCGAGCTCGATGACGTCTCCGGGTTTGATCGACTTGTCCAGCAGCAGGATCACGCCGCTGATCAGGTTGGAGACCACCTTCTGCAACCCGAAACCGATGCCGACACCGATTGCGCCGGAAAAGACCGCAAGCGCCGTGAGATCGATACCGACGGAGTTCAAGGCGATCACGACCGCCAGGGTCAGCAGCGTGATCTTCAGCAGCTTGCCGAGCAGAACCTGAACCGATGGCGTCAGGTCCGGCAGGCGGTTGATGCGGGCCTCCAGAATCCGTGACAAGGCCGAGGCGCCCCACAGCAGCAGAGCCAGCGATGCCATGCCGTTGACCACCGTCAGGAGCGAAATGCGCAGGCCACCGACGTTAAAGGAGAGGGCGTCCATCACCTCAATCGCGGGGCCGAGCAGTCCGGTGATGTTCAAGGCGGCCAGGGTCCAGACCCCCAGGGTCAGGGTTTTGGCGACCACCGGATTGCGGATGAAGGTCGAGCCGAGTCTGATGACGATCCAGGCCGTCATCAGACTGGCGACAATGCGCAGCAGGTAGCTCCGGCTGGGCCAGGTCATCTCCTGCATAATGCCGATCACAAACCAGAGCAGAATTAAAAACACCACGGGTGCCAGCAGAGAAGGAAGCGCGCGGAAGAGTGCCGCCAGACCGGGTCGAACGGTCAGGCTGGCGAGGCGGGCTTCAAGAAGCGGACCGAGGCGGCGGGCGGCGAAACGGGCCAGGGGATAAAGCAGAGCGAGGAGCACGAGTTGAAGAAAGTTCCAGGGATCCGCGACATGCTCGATTAGCCATTGGTATGCGGCGCTCAGCCAATCCACCAGGGGGGCTATGTCGAAAAACTCCTGCATCCCTAAGTCTTTCTTTCTGTCTTCGGGTTAGCGCCGGCTCCTATCCATCTTAAAGGTGAGTATAGACCAAGGGAGGCAAAGGGAGCGAGTCGCAGTCCGGGACGGTAGGAAGTGGGATTTCAGGCGACGCAGCCCCGGGCTGCAACCTTACGGTCTCCTTCCAGTCTGTCGCCCCGGTGCAGCAGGATACGATCGACCATGTTGCTGACGACGCAGCAATGGTTTGGCACGATCCGCATACGCTCGCCGACTGCCAGCCCGGTTGCACCCTCTGTTGCGGTGATACAGCCGTGTTCTTCAGACAGAGATCGGACGGAAAGATCATCGCGGCCAAGCAGGTGGCCATGCCCTTCGAGGCCCAGCAGGTCCGATGTCAGAATTTTCGAGCCTGCGTCAATCACGGCACGGTCAGGGGCCGGGGTGCTGACCACGGTGGCCAACACAGTGAGTGCGCAATCCTGCCAGCTGCAGACACCGGCTTCCACGAGAGAGCGGTCGTTGTAGATGTAGGTTCCGACCCGGTATTCGGTCACGACGGGTGCATGATGTGCCGTCCACATGTCCGGCGAACCGCCGCTGGAAACGAGGGGACAGTCGAGACCGGCTTCTTTGCACAGCGCGAGCGCTTCCGTCATCCAACTCTGCACATTTTGGGTGCCGCCGACGGCAGGATAGGTCATCAGCCCGCCAAAGGAGAGGCCCGCGGCGCGCTCAACCGCCTGAGCCAGCGTGATCGCATCCGATGGTTCGGTGACACCGCAGCGCAATGCACCGGTGTCACATTCGACCAGGACGCTCAGAGGCTCGGGTGAGTCTTCAAAGCTATCGCTGAGCCCGTCGATCACGAAAAGGCTGTCGGCTGTGACCGAGAGTCTCACCTGGTTCGAGAGCGCGCGCAGCTTTGCGAGCTTCGATGCGCCCACGATGTTGTAGGTAATCAGAATATCGTCGAGGCCGGCTTCGGCCATGACCCGGGCCTCGCTGATCTTCTGACAGGTAATGCCGACCGCGCCGGCCATGACTTGCTGCCTGGCAAACTCAGGTGTTTTGTGGGTCTTGATATGCGGACGCAGGGTAAGGCCGTGTTCGTTGCAGTAGTTCTGATATCGAAGGATGTTGCGCGTGGCGACATCCAGATCGACCAGAACCGCGGGTGTTTCCAATTCGTCAAACACTAAGCGCTCTCCAGTTCGGCATGCGGGTTCTCGACGATCGGCCAGACCGGGCGTGTCAGTTTCCTGTAGCCGTTGGTCAGGGGATTGCTGGGGTAAAGACCCTCGATGGAGACATAAAGAATGTCGGAGGCAAGGGCTTCGAAAGCGCCCCGGAAGTGGTTTGTTGATTTTACGATCAGGATCTTACGGGCGCTCGGGTCGATGCCAAGATTGGAGAAGAGATCTGGCGAAAAGGCCTGACTGCGGACCGAGTTTAAGACGACTTCAATGCCGTCAACCCGGATCGCGGCGGCGTCTCCCAGGGGAACGCGGCTCTGACCGAAGCTCTGTTCCGCGTTGCGGACAAGTTTGAAGATCTCCACCTCCGCATCGATGGGTGCGCCCGCGGTTGCCGAGGTCTTGCCGCCGAAGCGCAGGAACAGACGGGCCCCTTCGCCCGCTGACATGCAAATGCGCACGGCCATGGGGTCCCAGATGCTGCCCACTGCCAGGGAGGTCATCTGCCGATCCAGCGCCAATTTTGTGAGGATTGTCGAATCCCCGGGGACACCGCCGCCCGGATTGTCCCAGATGTCCGCGATGACCACAGGACCACCAGGCGCGTTTTGAGCCTGTTCGAGAGCCTCGCCGGCGCTGAGTAACTGTGGCTTGGTCCGGCCGCGAAAATCGAAAAGCTGCATGCCGAGGTCTCTTGCCAGGTACGCACCGAGTTCGGGATGGTCATCAGTGATGACCATGATGTGGGCTCCGATATCCGGGACATCGGCGGCCATGAAGCCATGGATGATGGAAACCGAAAGGACGGAGCCGCGGCCTTCATGCGCTTTGATCTGGTCGACAAATCCGCGCATCGGCTCTGCGTTGGTGGGCATGACCTCAATCATGCGGCAGTCGAACGCAGAGAGGCGGGGTTTGATTTCACCACGGGCAGCCCGCAAGGTTAGGTCCACGCAGGATTCTGCACAATCGACGAAATCCGTGTGCGGGAATTCCTTGAAAGCGATCAGAATGTCGGCTGCCTCAAGGCGCCTCCGGGTTAGATGACTATGGGGGTCGAGCGTGGCGCCGATCACCACATCGGGTCCGGCCACCTCTCGAATGCGTGAGAGCAGATCGCCTTCGCAGTCGTCGCAGGTTTGCGCGACCATCGCACCGTGCAGTCCCAGAATAATACCATCGAGCGGCAGGGCCGCCTGCACCTGTTCCAGGATCTCATTACGCAGATATTCCCAGGTTGCTGCGTTGATCAGACCGCCAGGTTCCGCCCAGGTGGCCGTGCCCTCAATCAGAGTCCAGTTCTCCGCGCGGGCGCGGCGGCGGCAGACCGGAAAGACGGCACTGCAGAGAGTGGGTGTTTCCGGGTGTTCGCCCGGCGCGGCGTAAAAACTCTCCTCGAAGTCGGTCATATCCGTTTTCAGGGGAGAAAATGTATTGGTCTCTGTTGCCACGGAAGCGCAAAAAATGCGCATTTCAGATCCTCGTTGTCGTGAGGGTAAGGGGTTGTGCAGAGCTGCCGGAGGCCGCGCCAATGCAGACGCAACCCCCGGCCAGAATGGTCACTGCATAATGCTCACTGCATGTAGCGCTTTGCGTTGGCTTTGCTGACTTCCTCCTGGAACATCTCCAGGAGCGTCACGCCGTCTTTGCCAAGCGTTTCCTCCACGTGCTTGAGCACGACCGGCTGTGCGGCGGCCTTGAACTTGTCGCGGTCCTGGGCGGACAGGGCCGAGACCTCGATCTTATCCATCAGACCGGCGAGACCTCTATCGGAACCTTCGATGATACGGCTGAGACCCCGGCTGGCGGTGACGCAAGACTCGGCAGCATAGCGGATCGTCCGCTGCTCACTGTCGCTCAGGCCATCCCAGAAGCTTTTCGAAAGCATGAGGGTATAGGGCGAGAAGAGGTGATTGGTCAGGGTCATGTACTTCTGCACTTCAGCGAACTTGGCGAAGGAAATGATCGGGACCGGATTCATCTGCCCGTCGATCACGCCGGTCTGCAGGCCCGAATAGACCTCGCCCCAAGCCAGCGGATAGGCTTCACCGCCCAGCGATTGGATGATCTTCTGGTGCGACGGCAAGGTCATGGTGCGGATGCGCACGCCTTCGAAGTCTTCCAGGGTTTTGATCGGACGCTTGGAATTGGTGACCGCGAAGAAGCCGCCGGTATCGGGGAAACCTGCAACCACCACGTCGCCCAGCGTGGCTTCAATGTCGCGGGCCAGGGCGTTCCCGAAGGGACCGTCGAAGACATCGTAGGTGGCGGCGTTGTGGTCGAAGGCAAAGGCAAGGTTCAGGACGTCGATGCGCGGATAGTAGGATGCGATCGCACCGGTCGAAGTCAGCGTGGCCTGGATCACGTCGTCGCGCACCATCTGCACATGCTCCTTCGCGGAGCCGAGCTGATTCGAGGGGAAGACCTCGACCTTGATGGAACCGTTGGTATCGGCCTCGACAATATTGGCAAAGACCGCCGTGCAGGCGTGAGCCGGGTTCTCGAAGGGGTCTGCCTTGTTGTCGTGGCCGAATTTGAGGGTCTTGCTTTGGGCACTGGCGGTCCCGCCGGCACTCGCGAGTAGAGCTGAGGCCGCGATGGCTGCACCGAGAAACTTTAAGGCTTTCATTTCATACCTCCCGTTCAGATGTCTCTTGTTAGCGACCGTTTAAAGGTCTGGTCGCGGATGACCGGCACAAATCTTCCCGGCAGATCGTCGCCGGATGTTCGTTGCAGCAAATTTTTCCGGACCCCATCAGGCAAAGCCCAGGAGTCTCGGGATGAACAGCGCCATGTCTTCCCAGAGGGCAAAAACAAAGAGTATGGCGACCTCGGCGAGCAGGAACGGCCAAAGCTTGGCCGCTATCCGCTCAAGCCGCTCGCCCGTGACCGAAGACAGTACGAAGAGGCAGGCACCGACTGGCGGCGTCATCAGTGAGATGTTGAGCGCCAGCACAAAGACGATGCCCGCATGGATCGGGCTCATGCCGATTTGTTCCGTCAGCGGCACCAGGACCGGCGCCAGAATGATCAGGATCGCCGTGATATCCATCACCATGCCGATGATCAGCAACAGGCCGATGATTAGCGATATGATGACGTAGGGATTGTCGGCGAACAGCAGGAAGGCCTGGGCGACCTGCTGCGGGATCTGATTGAAACTGAGCCACCATCCGAGGATCGAAGCGAAGGCAATAATGACAAAGATCACACCCGTAACCCGCGCTGTACGAATCAGCATCTGGATGAAGTCTGCGACGGTGATCTTGCGGTAGACGAAGGTGCCGATGAAGAGGGCGTAGGCAACCGCGATGGAAGCGGCCTCGGTGGGAGTTACGATGCCGCCGAGAATACCGCCCAGGATAATGATCGGCATCATGAGGGCCAGGACCGACTGACGGAAGATCTGTGCGAGCTCGCGCAACTGAGCCCGTTTTTCGCTCTTCGGCAGGTCGTTGGCCGTGGCGCCGATCGCGATCACAATCATGCAGGTGGCGCAGATGATCAGGCCGGGCAGGATACCGGCCGCGAAGAGGCCGCCGATGGAAACCCCCATCAGAGAGCCGTAGACCACCATCAAGCCCGAAGGGGGGATGGTCGGGCCGATGATCGAACCGGCGGCGGTGACCGCGCAGGCGTAGTCCTTCTTGTAGCCGCGCTCAACCATCGCCGGAACCAGTGTTCTGCCAAAGGCGGCCGCATCGGCGGTGGCTGCACCGGTCAGGCCGGCGAAGAAGACCGAGGCCAGCATATTGGTGTGAGCGAGCCCCCCGCGGAAGTGCCCGACCAGGGCCTGGGCCAGATGGACCAGGCGGCTGGTGATTCCGGTGTGGTTCATTATCTCGCCGGCCAGGATGAAGAAGGGCATGGCGAGGAAGGGAAAGATATTGAGACCGTTGAAGATCTTGCTGGGGCCGAGCGCCAGGAACTTGTCGCCGCCCATCTCGAATAGGCCGATCACGCCTGCCGCCCCGATCGCGAAACCGATCGGCAGGCCGAGCAGGATAAGACCAACGAAGGCGAGGGCGACCAGCATGGTCAGGCCTCCGCCTGTCCGGTGAGGCTTTGGGTGCCGAGATCTCGAATTGCGGTCAGGACCAGCTGCAGCATGGCGAGGCCGGCGGAGACCGGAATGGCGGCGAAGGGCAGGGCGAGCGTCATGCCGAAGATCATGGCCTGCCGCGAAGCGCCGCCTCCCGCGAAGCCGATGCCGAACCAGGCGATATAGAAAAAAAGGAGAAAGGCCACGCCATCCATGCTGACCAGCACGATCCGCCGAAGGGGCCCCGGGATACGGCTGATCAGGATGGAAAGGCCGATGTGTTCGCGCCGCGCTATTCCGCAGGAGACGGCAAGTAAGGCCGCCCAGATCATAAGATAACGGGCGACCACCTCCGGCCAGGGGAGCTGCCAATGAAAGAGGTAGCGGTCGATCACGCCGAGCCAGACGTCGAGGACCAGAAGCACCATCAGAAGGGCGACGACCCGCTCGACCAGCCAATTCAGCCGTTCGCTCAAGCGGCCTGCGGTTTCGCGCATTCACCCCCTCCTTCGTATTTGTAGTTTTTCTACATTAATGGGGTTTTCATATTGATGTCTAGCCTCAAAATTGAAAATATGGATCGAAACTGAAGGGGCTCCGCTTGCTTTTCGTATCATGCATGTAGTTTAATTACATTTATGAATTGCATCGAAAATCAGGATTAAGAGTATGAGCATTGACTTTATCGGCGCGGAACGCAGTGGCGCTGGCGGCCAGTCCCTACCGTTCTCACCCGCTGTGCGGGCCGGGGACTTCGTTTTTATCTCGGGTCAGGTCGCGATGGGAGGCAACGGGGAGATCGTGCCGGGCGGGATCGAGGCACAGACGCGCCAGACCATGGAGAATGTCCAGAAGGTGCTCGCGTCGGCTGACTGTGGCCTTGATGATGTCGTAAAGGTCAATGTCTGGCTCGACGACACCCGCGACTTCTGGACTTTCAACCGAGTCTATGCATCGTACTTTCCGGAAAACAAACCGGCGCGCTCGACTGTGCGCTCGCAATTGATGGTCGATGGGAAAATCGAGATCGATGTCGTGGCTTACAAGCCCCAGACGTGAGTGGAACTCACAGGTAACGAGTGAGTGGACCTCACGGCTAAACGAAGTGGATGGCGGCGGCCATGACTGAGGAACAAGCGGCGGCGCAGGCCGGTCCGCCGATCGACATCATTCTCAGGCTTCGGAACGTTGTGGACAGTTTGTCCGCCAGCGAAAAGCAGGTTGCCGCCTTCATTCTGGATGATCTGGAGCGCGCCACGCTTGCGACGGTTTCGGGTATATCCGAGGCGGTCGGGGTCAGCGAACCGACTGTCATCCGCTTCTGCCGCAGTCTTGGCTGCGAAGGCTTCAAGGATTTCAAGATACGGCTGGCGCGCAATCTGGCAGTCAGCCTGCAGTACATCAATCCGGAGACGACCGCCGCCAATGACCGGCCCGCCTTTTCCGACCTGGTCTTCAGCTCGCTGGTCGAAACCCTCAAAGTGGCGCGCAATCAACTGGATGCCGTTGCAATCGACAAAGCGGCCAAGATGATCGACACGGCGCGTCAGGTTGCTTTTTATGGCGTCGGGGGTGGGTCTTCAATCGTCGCGCAGGACGCGGCCAACCGTTTCTTCCGGATTGGCGTCATGGCGACGGCACATTCCGACGGGTACCTGCAGCGCATGCACGCCTCGACCCTTGGCGAAGGTGACGTGGCGGTTGCGATCTCAGCGACCGGCCGGCCGGAGGAACTGATCGACAGCCTGACGATCGCCAGACAATATGGCGCCGCTACCTTGTCGCTGACAAAGCCCGGATCGCCACTGACCCGGGTTTCCGACGTCGTGATCGAGCTGGACTTGCCCGAACATCCCGAAATCTTCAAGCCAACCGCCACGCGGTTGGTCTTTCTCTGCGTGATTGATGTGCTGGCGACTCAGGTCGGCTATATGCGCGGCGAGGAAGTACGGGAAACACTCAGGCGGATTCGTTCCTCCCTTTCATCCCTGCACGAAACGATTGATCCGCAGCCTATCGGCGATTGATCTTGTCTTTCGTCTTGCAGCTGCGCCAAGCAGCATCCGTGTTTTTTTGAGGATTGCCGGAAAAAGATCTGAAGGCTGGCGAGAGTCTGTCGTAAGCTAACGACAACTCACAACCAATAAGGGAGTGCATAGGATGCCAAAAAACCGTTTGGCCGCGTTTTTTCCCCGCCTTTGTGCCGCTGTTCTGGCCGCCGCTTTCATGGCTGCGGCTTCGCTAACCGCGCCGGTCTCCGCCGCGATGCTCAATCTTCACAACGGCGGCGACCCCTCGTCCCTGGATCCGCACAAGGTCTCCGGAGACTGGGAGAACCGGATCGTTGGCGATATCTTCGAGGGCCTGACGACCGAAGACGTCGAGGCCAAGCCCATCGCCGGTCAGGCGGAAAGCTGGACCATCTCCGATGATGGCCTGGTTTATACCTTTAAACTGCGGGATAACGCCAACTGGTCGGACGGCCAGCCGGTAACCGCCGGTGATTTCGTCTTTGCGTTCCAGCGGATTATGAACCCGGCAACGGCGGCGGAATACGCCTACCTGCAGTATCCCATCAAGAATGCCGAGGCGATCAATTCGGGTGCCATTGCGGATCTCGGACAGCTCGGTGTGAAGGCGATCGACGACAAGACGCTCGAGATCACGCTTGAGCGGCCGACGCCCTTTTTTCTGGGCGCGCTGACACACTATACGGCTTATCCGGTTCCCAAACACGTGGTCGAAGCCAAGGGTAACGACTGGGTAAAGATCGAAAACATCGTGGTCAACGGTCCTTATAAGCCGGTCGAGTGGATTCCCGGCGCGCACGTAACGACGACAAAGAACGATCTCTACTACGATGTTGCCAATCTGAAGATCGACGGCGTGAAGTTCTACGTTCTGGAGGACCAGGCCGCGGCCTTAAAGCGCTACCGCGCCGGTGAGTTCGACATCCTGACCGACTTCCCGAAGGACCAGTATCAGTGGCTGCAGGAGAATCATCCGGGTGAAGCCCGGGTTGCGCCCTTTGCCGGTCTCTACTACTACGTTTTTAATCACCGCAAACCGCCTTTCGACGATGCACGGGTGCGCAAGGCGCTCTCCATGGCGATCAATCGCGAAGTGATCGGTCCGCAGGTTCTGGGGACCGGCGAGCTGCCGGCCTACTCCTGGGTGCCGCCCGGTATGGCAAACTCTGGCGAGTCCGCCGAGGTCGATTGGGCGGAGATGCCTTATCCCGAGAGAGTCGAAATGGCCAAGGCGCTGATCGCCGAAGCGGGCTACGGCAAGGATAATCCGCTGAAAGTCACCCTGCGCTACAACACCAACGATAACCACAAACGTGTCGCGGTTGCCATCACCGCCATGTGGAAGGCGCTGGGGGTCGAGGCGAAGCTGTTCAACTCCGAGCTCAAGGTGCACTACGCGGAGATCCGCAAGGGCGAGTTCGATGTGGCGCGCGCCGGATGGCTGGCCGATTACAACGATCCGGTCAACTTCCTCGATCTTCTCAAGGGCGGCACCGGCAACAATTACGGTGCCTACAGCAGTCCGGAATTCGACAAGGTCATGGATCAGGCTGCGATGGAGACCGATCAGGAAAAACGCGCGGTACTCCTGACCCAAGCGGAACGGATCGCGATGGACGATAACGCCGCCGCGCCGATCTATTTTTACCTGTCGGAGAACGTTGTCTCACCCAAGATCAAGGGTTTCAAAGACAATGCCTTCGATATTCACCGCACCCGCTGGCTCTCGAAAGAAGAGTGATCGTCTTTCGAGGGGGAGTCTGACTCGGCACTGCGCCGGGAAAGAGTCTCTTTAAGGAAAAAGGGGCTGTCTCTTGAGGGGGACTCGGGGGGCAGCCCGCCTTAAGGGGTGGTGTACATTATGCTGGGCTTTGCGCTGCGCAGGCTGCTTTCGACGATACCTGTACTCTGGATCGCGCTGACACTGTGCTTTTTCATCCTGCGGCTGGCGCCTGGGGGGCCATTCGACGCGGAACGGCAATTGCCGGAACGTATCCTGGCCAACCTCCGGGCGCACTACAATCTCGATAAACCTCTGCTCGTCCAATACTGGGATTACGTCTCCGGTGTGTTGATGGGAGATCTCGGCCCTTCCTACATCACGGACGACTTTACCGTCGTGGACCTCATCGCGATCGGACTGCCTTACACCTTTATCCTGGGTGGAGCCGCCTTCGCGCTCGCCATTCTGCTGGGTGTTTTCGCCGGGGTGATCGGGGCGCTTAATCAAAACAACAGTTCCGACTATGCCATCGCGCTTGTGGTCATGACCGGGTTGATTGTGCCGAACTTTCTTCTGGCGCCGATCCTGCAACTGGTGTTCGGGGTCTCGCTCGGTTGGCTTCCGGTCGGCGGCTGGGGCGACGGCGAACTCTCTCATCTCGTGCTTCCGGTGATCATTCTGGCGCTGCCGCATGTCGCCCGGATCTCACGGCTGATGCGCGGCTCCATGATCGAAGTGCTGGGCGCGAATTATATCCGCACGGCTCGGGCCAAAGGGATCGGCGCGCGGCTGATGATCACCCGTCACGCCATCAAGCCGGCGCTGCTGCCGGTGGTCTCCTACCTTGGGCCTGCCGCCGGTTATTTGCTGACCGGCTCGCTGGTGGTGGAGTCGATCTTCGGTCTGCCGGGGATCGGGCAGTACTTTATCAACGCCGCGCTCAATCGGGATTACGGCATGGTGTTGGGCACGGTGATTTTTTACATGGTGCTGATCATTCTGCTGAACCTGGTGGTCGACCTGGTCTATGCCTTGCTCGATCCTAAAGTGAGGGCGCGCTGATGGAAGAGATGGGCTGATGGGAGAGGTGGACTGATGCTGGGATCGGAAAAGCGCGACGCGCTGGTCGACGCCCTGGAACCTCATCACGGCGACGGCTTTGCGCCCACCGGCCGCAGCCTGACCCAGGATGCCATGCGCCGCTTCCGCCGGAACAGGGCCGCGCTGGCTTCGGTCTATGTCCTGGGGGGATTGGTTCTGGCCGCGTTGCTGGGGCCCTTCGTCATTCCCTATGGCTACGAGGATCCGGACTGGGCGGCCTTCCGCTTGCCGCCCGACTTCGCCAGCGGGCACTATTTCGGAACCGATCAGAACGGCCGGGACGTCCTGGCGCGGACCCTCTACGGCACCCGTATCTCCTTGATGGTGGCGCTGGTCGCGACCCTGGTTTCCATCGTGATCGGCGTGACCTACGGGTCGATTGCCGGTTATCTCGGCGGGCGGACCGATGCGATCATGATGCGCTTCGTCGATATTATGTATGCGCTGCCCTATATCCTCTTTGTGATCCTTCTGATGGTGATCTTCGGGCGCAACGTGATCCTGCTCTTTATCGGGATCGGCGCCGTGGAGTGGTTGACCATGGCACGGATTGTGCGCGGCCAGACGCTCTCCCTGCGCGAGCGGGAGTTTATCGAAGCCGCCAAGGCGGCGGGCCTCAAACCCTTCCAGATCATTCGGCGGCACATTGCGCCCAACCTGGTCGGTCCTGTCGTGATCTTCGCCACCCTGACCGTGCCGGAGATCATCGTGACCGAGAGCTTTCTGTCTTACCTCGGCTTCGGTGTACAAGAGCCCCTGACCTCGCTGGGCACACTGATTGCCGAGGGCGCCGATGTCATGGAGGTCATGCCCTGGTTGTTGGGTTTTCCTGCCGCGTTCCTAGTCACCATGCTGCTGAGTCTCGCCTTCATTGGTGACGGCTTGCGCGATGCTTTTGATCCGAAGGATGTCTGAAGCCATGACTGAAAGCATCTTCAAAAGCGAAGACCTGACCGTACGTTTCGACACGCCGGAGGGAGAAGTGCAGGCCGTCACCGGACTCAACCTGGATATTGCGGCCGGCGAGACGGTTGCGATTGTCGGGGAGTCCGGATCGGGCAAGAGCCAGACTTTCCTCTCGGTGATGGGACTGCTTGCCAGGAACGGACGGGCATCGGGGAAAGCCGTCCTGGAGGGTCGGGATCTGCTGAAGATGCGCCCGCGCGAGCTGGATGTTTACCGGGGCCGCGATATCTCCATGGTGTTCCAGGATCCCATGACCGGCTTGAACCCTTCGCTGCGGATTTCCCGCCAATTGACCGAAACCCTGGAAGTGCATCAAGGCTGCACACGCAAGGAGGCCGATGCCAGGGCGCTTGCAATGCTGGAAGCTGTCGGCATTCCGGATCCCAAGCGGCGCTTCAGGATGTATCCGCACGAGCTTTCCGGCGGCATGCGCCAGCGGGTGATGATCGCGATGGCTTTACTCTGCGAACCCAAACTGCTGATCGCAGACGAGCCGACGACCGCGCTGGATGTGACCATCCAGGCCCAGATCCTGGAGCTCTTCGGGCAGCTGAAAACGGCTTTCGACACTGCACTGATACTGATTACCCATGATCTGGGGGTGGTCGCCGGGCTCGCCGACCGGGTCTTTGTGATGTACGCCGGACGGGTGGTCGAGGAGGCGCCGGTCGATGATCTCTTCGAAGACCCGAAGCACCCCTACACCAAGGCCCTGCTGGCGTCCACACCAAGGATAGATACGGATCTTGAGAGCCTGGAGCCGATCCTGGGCCGCCCTCCGAACCTGCAACGCTTGCCCAAGGGCTGTGCCTTCGCGGCGCGCTGTGCCTTTGCCCAAGCGCAGTGTCATGATGTGCGGCCGCCGTTGAAATCCATCGCAAACCAGCGGACCTGCGCCTGCCTGTTGGTTGAGGCCGAAGAGAGGGAGCCGGTATGAGTGAAACGCTTCTCGAGGTTCAGGATATCAGGACCGAGTTTTCGGTCTCCGGCGGTGGCCTCTTTCAGCCGAAGAGACGACTGCGGGCGGTCAATGATGTGAGCTTCACGCTCAGGCGAGGTGAAACCCTGGGGATCGTTGGAGAGTCCGGCTGCGGAAAATCAACGCTGGGACGCAGCCTCCTGCGATTGATTGAACCCTCCGCGGGACGGGTCCTGTGGCAGGGAGAGGATATTGCCGGCCTCTCGCCCGAAAAGATGCGCCTGAAACGGCGGGACATGCAAATGATCTTTCAGGATCCTATTGCGTCCCTGGATCCTCGCATGACCATTGGCGATATCATTGCCGAGCCGCTGACCGTGTTCGAACGCAGTCTGAGCAAGGCGGAGCGGCGTGCGCGCGTGCTCGATGTCATGGATACAGTGGGGCTGTCGGGCGACATGCTCAATCGCTATCCCCATGAGTTCTCAGGCGGTCAGGCGCAACGCATCGGCATTGCCCGGGCCATCATCACCCGGCCGAAGCTGGTGGTCTGTGACGAGCCGGTCTCGGCACTGGATGTCTCGATCCAGGCCCAGATCATCAACCTCCTGCAGGAGCTCAAACGCAAGTTCGGCCTGACCATGATTTTTATCAGCCATGATCTTTCGATCATGCGCCTGATCTCCGACCGCATCATGGTCCTGTACCTCGGACGGGTGGTGGAATTGTCTGAGAAATCAATGCTCTTTGCGGACCCAAAGCATCCCTATACCCGCGCGCTGCTGTCGGCGGCCCCCGTGCCCGATCCCAAGACGGCGCGGGCGCGTCAACGGATCATGCTGCGCGGCGACCCGCCCTCACCGCTGGACCCGCCGTCGGGCTGCGCATTCCGAACCCGGTGTCCACTTGCCCAAGAGCGCTGCGCCCAGCGGGTTCAGGAACTGGAAACGGTCGCGGAAGGGCAGGAGATAGCCTGCGAGGTCGTCGCGGGCAGTCTGTGATCCCCCCTAACTTGCTTTCGTTCTATTCCGCGGCTGTGATCTGCTTGGCCTGCTGACGGCTCTCGCGCGCCTCGGTTTGCTTGTGCGCCTTTGCCACCGCCGCTTTCGCGGCTTCGGTCAGGGCGAACATCTCCAGGTCCTCGTCTTCGCCATGCTCGTCGACAGGGGTCAAGGCGATGTCCATGTAGGACTGGGTTGCCGGATCGCGTTTGATCCTTTTGGCCAGGATAAAGAGCCTGACGGCGTAGGCGGCAAAGGGGCCGTAGGTGGTGAGGATCTCCCAGGCCCGTTTCGGATAGAAGACGAGCGGGCTCTCAAGCGGCAGGCCCGATCGGCGCTGGGTGCGGAGCTTGCGGCGAAAGTAGCCGCCCTGAAGGGGGTGGACCTTTTCGTAGCGTATGCATCCGGCGAACTGCAGGGTATGCATCCAGATGCGTTCCGGTTTGTTGCCGCTGACCACCATGCGTTTCATCATGGTCGCGACGTGATCATCCGAGTAATAGAGCTCCCAGGCCTTGTTATAAATTCCCTGCCATTCCTCTTTGGACATCATGGCGTGACCTGTGCAGACATGCTCCAGGTCGTAGATGTTCATATCCGGATCCATGGGGATGCCCTGCTTGTAGAGGTTCTGATGATCTTCCGATCCGGGCAGCGGCGTGAGGCAGAAGAACTCCAGTATATCGACCGGCAGCTCGCGCTTGATGATCTCAATGTCGTTGGCGATCTTCTCCGGGGTGTCTGCCGGAAAGCCCAGGATGTAGCCCGCGAAGGTGATGATCTGTTGCTCGCGCCACATCTGAAGCATGGTCCGGTATTCGGTAATCCGGTTCTGCCGTTTTTTGGCGTGCATCAGGTTGTCCGGATTAATGTTCTCCATGCCGATAAAGACGCGCGCGACACCGGCGCGCTTGGCTTTCGAAATGAAGTTCTTGATCTTGTGACAGAGGGTGTCGACCTGGATCGTGATCGAGAAGGGTAGATCCAGTTCTTCGCGCAGGTCCCCGAGCCGGTCGAAGATGGCTTCCCAGTTTTTGTTGCGGGCGAAGTTGTCGTCGGTGATGAAGTAGCGGTAGATCCCCTGTTTCACGTTCGCGCGTACCAGCCGTTCGACGTCATCCGCTTCGCGGAAGCGGGACTTGCGGCCCTGTACGTTGATGATGGTGCAGAAGCTGCACTGGAAGGGGCAGCCGCGGCCTGCATCGAAACAGGCAATGGAGGCCCCGTATTTCCGTACCATCTTTTCCGGCAGGAAAGGCGTCGGCTCGTTGTCGATGCCCGGCAGATCGTTCATGTAGTTGTAGATCGGTTTCAGCTCACCGCGCAGGGCGTCGAGGTAAAAGTCCTGCAGGCGTCCTTCGGACTCACCTGCGTAGAGGGAAATGCCCAGATCAAGCGCTTCCTGAAGATCGGGCGGCAGTTTCGGCAGCATGGAAAGGCAGCCACTCGGATGGAAACCGCCGATCGCCACCTGCAGGCCCGCGGCCCTGAATTGACGGGCGAGGTCCATGGCACGGGGAAACTGATTGGATTGAACACCCACCAGACAGACAACCCCTCTGGCATCCTGCTGGCTTTGCCGCCGGATGATGTCCTTGACGGGGATGACGCTGTTGGTTTCGTCGTAACCTTTCAGAATCACTTCGACGTCGTCGCCAAGGGCGCGGCGCTCAATCAGGTCCATCGATATCCCGTAGATGCTTGAGAGGGTATTGGAGGGGATCCAGGCCTTGAGCCACTGGATGACGTAACCCTCGTCGTCGTAGTGTGACGGCTTGATTAACTCAACGAAGAACGTCCGTTTTTCATTCGATGTGTTCACTGGGTAGAGCCCCCCTCTAATGCCCCAATGCCGCACAGAATAAGGCATTTTTGTCTGAAAAGATAGACTCGTAAGAATGCGAACGAAATCAATTCCTTGAGTCAAACAGCTGCTGACTGCAACCCTCAGGCGCATTGGCACTTGATTTCTAAAACGGGGTTTGTTAAACACCGCGTCCCTCGCGATGAACGCGATGTGTTTCAACCAAGTGAGAACCGACGTGAAAATGTTTCGCGATAGAGATGTCGCACCGGATCTCGATTGGGTTGCCCGCCGACTGCGCTAGTTGCGCTTCCAGGCCGGTGATCCGAGACCGGCGATATCAAACAAAGAGTCGATCGAACCAGGGCTGCGAGCCTTCCTGATCAAGCCATCGGGATTCCGTCGCGCCTGTTGGTTCGATTAAGAAAGAGCCTATCGCTCATGCTGTCCCATGCCTGTTGGACGCGGCGCGCCTGCGCTTGTTTTCCGGTGATGTGATGCCTGTGCGAAAAACATGTGAAGAAAAATGGAAACCGCAAAATCGAGAGGCCTGATCGCCCGCTATATCGCCGGGTTGATGACAGGCATTGAACCGAAGTCCGCGCCCGGCAAAGTCCTGAGCGGCTGGCTGCGTGGCCAGTCACGTCTGGTAGGACTGGACTTTGATAAAGTCACGACGGTGGTTACGGCATCCGGCAAGATCCGAAAGGCCAGGGCGGGAGATAAACCTCTGTCCGCAAAGGCCTGGGGACAGCTGCGCGCTGCCCTGGAGAACGCTGACATCACCGATGCTGTTTCAACCAGGATTCCAATGGCCAATCTGCAGCACTTTGCCGATGCAATGTCGTTGCAACCCTTGGAAAGCAAGGTCTTCGCCTTTGTCTTTCACTGTAGTTGCGAGGACGCCTTCGACGCCTTGTGCGATCAACTGGTGGCAACCCGCATGATCGATTCCGTCGGGGTGATTGGCGCAGCGATCGGCGAGAGCCAGACGGAAATCTGGCAAAGCCTGACAGCGGGCCCTCTGGCCAGTCTTGGGCTGATTACCAGTTACGGACATGGGGCGGGTCAGTTCAGTTACAGCCTTCCCTATCGGCTGCGCCGGGCGCTGTTGCCGCCCAACGAGGGCATCCAGGCGATCGAGCGGGCGTTGATGGGAACCCCGTTGTCGACAGATTTGGACTGGGCGGATTTCGAGCATCTGGCGCCCCAGCGCGACTTCATGGCGCGCCTTCTGAGTGGCGCAGCAGCAACGAAGCAGCGTGGCGTCAATATCCTGTTGTACGGTCCGCCCGGCACCGGCAAGACCGAGCTGTGCAAGATGCTGACGGCGAAGGCCGGACTGTCTTTGTTCGGGATCGGCGAGAGCGATGAAGACGGCGATGAGCCCGACCGCTACGACCGGCTGGCGGACCTGCGCCTGGCGGAACGCCTGGCCATGCGCCGGGGGCAGGCAGCTTTATTATTCGACGAGATGGAGGACATTCTGCAGAACGACGTCCGCATGAGTTACGGCGGCGGGCGGTTGCGGCGCGCGGGTTCCAAGGTCTTCATGAACCGGACGCTGGAGGGGAATCGCGTCCCGGTCTTTTGGACCGCGAACAGCCTTCAGGAGTTTGATCCGGCTTTTTTACGCCGGATGTCGTTCATCGCCGAGATCAAGTTGCCGCCACTGGCAACACGCCGCCAGCTTTGGCGCAAGGCGTTGGAGGCCCATGGTGTTTCCCTGGCTCCTGAGGAGGTGACGTCGCTTTCCAGGCGACATCGGGTCGGGCCCGGCGTCATCAATACGGCGACACGGTCTGTTGCTGTGGCGGACGGCGCTTGTGCCGACATTGACTTCGTCGTGGAAGCCATGACCAAGTTGATCGATGGTGAGGGGCGGCGCAAGCGAGACTCCGAAGGCTCGGTGCGTTTCGAAGTGGAGCTGGCGAATGCGGATATCGATTTGTCGAAGCTGCAGGCGTCTCTTTCACGGGAGGAGGCGCCGCGCGATTTTTCGATCTGTTGTCACGGCCCACCGGGAACGGGCAAGAGCGCGTTCGTTCGTCAGCTTGCGGCCGAGATGGGCGTCGACGTGCTCGAGAAGCGCGGGTCTGATCTTTTGTCCAAGTGGGTCGGCGGCACTGAAGAGCTGATCGCCGAGGCTTTCGCCGAAGCGCGGGAGGATGAGCGCTTTCTGATCATCGATGAAGCGGACTCTTTGCTTTGGGGCAGGGGAGCGGCTGAACGTTCCTGGGAAGTCTCCATGGTCAATGAGCTTTTGCTGGCCATGGAAACTCATGATCAGCCCTTTGCCTGCACGACAAACCAGATGGCGCAGATCGATGCCGCGGCTTTGCGGCGCTTCACCTTCAAGGTGAAGTTCGGCTTCATGTCCAACGCTCAGGTCCGTTCTGCGTTCCTGCGCTTCTTTGGTTTCGAGGCGCCGGCGATGATCGGCAGGATTTCCAGTCTGACGCCCGGTGATTTTGCCGTCGTGGCAAAGAAACTGAAGTTCCTCACCGCGAAAGCGGATGAGGACGCGGATGCGAGCGCTGCCGCATCCAGGGCGGAGGAGATCCTGCGCCTCTTGGAGCAGGAAGTCGCGGTAAAGCCGGCGGCAGACCGCAAGATCGGATTTACGCTGACGGCGTGAATCCGAACCTGTTGCGCGCAGTGTTTGCGGCGCGAAGTGCGCAATGGTTTAGCTGATTCCGATAATAAATTATCTTTCTGTGACAATTATTTAACCCGGATTGATTCAAGTCATGGGCAATGCTTTGATAGCATGCAAAGCTGGTAAAAAGTGGTACCAGTCCCACCCTCCTGAACTTTGTTGGGCGGCAACCTCATTGTGAAACTCCAAGGAGACTCAATATGTGTGCAGCACAGGCAAAAGAATCCGCGACCAAAACCGAAGAGCCGACTTTTACGCCCTTTAGCTCCGAAGCGATTATGGAGATGAACTCGGCGAACATTCAGACCTTCACGAAGATGAGTGATGTCATGATGAAGGGCGTGGCAACCCTCAATGAAGAGATGAGCCGTTTCGCAAGCATGCGCTTTAGCGAGGACATGGAAGCGCAAAAGTCCTTCATGGCCTGCAAGTCACCGATCGAGGCGTTCAGTGTCTGCTCGAGCTTCATGCAGTCGACCATGCGCGAATACTTCGAAGAGGTCAGGACTCTGACCGGCATTGCCGCGGAAATTTCGCAGCAGAGCCTCACGCCCGTTGAGGAGCAAACCGAAGAGATACTGAAAGCAGCAAATGGGGCAACCAAGAAGAACTGAGTTTGCGCTTGCCCTCGTTCGTCATTGATCACGTTTGTTGCGCGGCCGGTTTTTTTCCGGTCGCGTTTTTTTCCGGTCGCGTTTTTTTGTCTGCGAACTCTTGTCAGGCCACCGCCTTTCTTCCCGTCTTTCAACAACGCCGGCGTGACAAGGCCAGCAAGCAAATGTAGCGTTACCGCGCATCCGATGATTACGGGTCATCCATGTCGCGGTGAGGGGAAGAAATAAAAATGAAGGTTTTGATCACTGGAGGCGCGGGCTTCCTGGGTAACAAGCTGGCCATCGCTCTGAGCGAAAAAGGAAGTTGTGCGGACGCGAGCGGGCGGCAGGCCGCGATTGACGAAATTCTTCTGTTGGATCATGTCGAGCTGCGAATCCTGCCTGCGGGCTGCAGAGCTGTCGTCGGCGACGTTGCCGACCCGGCGGTGATTGAGCGGGTGATCGATGCCGACACGGCGGTGGTATTCCATCTTGCGGCTGTTGTAAGTGGAGAGGCCGAAGAGAACTTCGATCTGGGTATGCGCGTCAATCTGGATGCCACCCGCTTGCTGCTGGAGCGTTGCCGCAGTCTTGGGACTTGCCCCAAAGTTCTTTTCGCCAGTTCGGTTGCGGCCTTCGGGCCCGAGGGTGGGCGGATCTTGAGCAGCACGCCGAACCGGCCTCTGACGTCATACGGAACCCAGAAGGCTATTGCCGAGCTGATGCTGAACGACTACGCCCGGAAGGGCTTCATTCAGGGGATCGCCTTTCGCCTGCCGACGGTGGTGGTGAGACCTGGCCGCCCGAACCGCGCCGCGTCTTCTTTCGCCAGTTCTATTTTGCGTGAGCCGTTGCAGGGCCAGGCAATGGTTTGCCCCGTGCGCAAGGACGTGGGCGTGTGGCTGACATCGCCGCGCTCCATTGTCTCGGCTTTTATTCACGGCGCCGATCTGGATTTGGAGAAGCTTGGCACATGGCGGACTCTCAATTTACCCGGCCTTACGGTTGCTCTGGAGGAGATGGTGGCGGCACTGGTGCGCAAGGGCGGTGATGCCGGTTTGATTTCCTGGGAGCTGGATCCGGCCATCCAGAAAATCGTCGACACCTGGCCCGTCTCGATCGACACGCCGGAAGCAACGGCTCTTGGTTTTGTAACTGATAGCTCGATCGACGAGGTGATCGATATTTTCCTGGAGGAAGATATCGAGCGCGCGCCTGCCTGAGAAAGAGTCCGGGGTTTTAAAGATAATCCGAGAGTGCGATTGCACTCGCTCACCGCCCGAAGTATCAGGAGATGGAACTTTCAGATCCCTTTCCGTCCGCCGCTACTTTTATGGAGCAACTGAACAGATGACACAGGCGAAGAATCGTCAAATCCTCCTGGCCGCGCGACCCAGCGGCGCACCCACGGCCGAGAATTTCGATCTGGTGGAGCGGGAGGTGCCGACGGCGGGGCCCGGCCAGATGTTGCTGAGAACCCTCTTCCTGTCGCTCGATCCTTACATGCGCGGGCGCATGAACGATGGACCCTCCTATGCGGAGCCGGTGGCGGTTGGTGGCGTCATGACGGCGGGAACCGTTTGCGAGGTCGTCGAGTCCAAGCTCGAAGGTTACACGGCGGGAGATATCGTGCTGGCCGGCAGCGGCTGGCAGGACTACGCCCTGTCGGATGGCGAGGCGGTCCGGAAGCTCGATCCGGATGCGGGGCCGCTGTCTTACGCGCTTGGAGTGCTCGGCATGCCCGGTTTTACGGCCTATATCGGCTTGCTTCACATCGGTCAGCCAAAAGCCGGCGAGACCGTCGTTGTCTCTGCAGCCTCGGGTGCCGTTGGATCTGTCGTCGGTCAGATCGCGAAACTCAAAGGTTGCCGCGTGGTCGGCGTCGCGGGCACACCGGAGAAATGCGATTATGTGACCCAGGAACTGGGTTTCGATGTCTGTGTGAACTACAAGGACGCCGATTTCGCCGATCAACTGGCCGCTGCCTGTCCGGACGGGATTGATATCTACTATGAGAATGTCGGTGGAGCAGTATTTCAGGCGGTTGTGCCCCTCTTGAACACCTGGGCCAGAATTCCGGTCTGCGGCATGATTGCACACTATAACGCAACGGCGCTGCCGGAGGGACCGGACAGGACGCCGCTGCTGATGCGTAACATCCTGACCAAGCGGCTGCTGGTCCGCGGCTTCATCATCTTTGACCACTATGCCGATTTCCCTGCTTTTTTCAGCGAGATGACCGCATGGCTCAAAGACGGATCGGTGCGCTACCGCGAAGACATGGTTGAGGGGCTTGAGACTGCGCCGGAGGCCTTCATGGGGCTCCTTGAAGGCAGGAATTTTGGCAAGCTTGTGGTGAAGGTTGCCGGGCCATCGTCCTGACTTTGCAGTCACTGCTGCCTGGAAGGGGGCAGATTGACGGGCACGTTCAATCGTTTTCGGCGATTCCGTCTGAACCTCTGATCAGGGCCCGGCCTGGTGCCCCGCGACTGTCATGCCACGACCGCCGCGCTGAGCTGCCTTGACGTGAGGCCGCGCGCGACTGTCGAACAGCCCGGGGTGTTAGATCACTGTTCAGATCATTGGGCGAGTTTCAGCCTGCTTTGCATTCTTTGCGTGCAAAACAGGCTGACTCTTATGCTTCGTCGGCCAGAGTCCGGCAGAGTTGGCTCACCGCGTTCTGGTGGCGCTCGTTCGTGATCCGCGTGAAGTTGCGGGCCAAATCGAGGCACACGCGCTGCCTGGCTGGAATCGCGGATTCACTTTCTTCCATCCCGTCGTAGAAATAGCTGACATCCACGCCAAGGACTTCAGCGATCTCATACAGGCGTCCGGCGGAGACACGGTTTGTTCCTCGCTCATACTTATGGGCCTGCTGATAGGTAACCCCGATAAGATTGGCAAGGTGTTGCTGGGTTAACCCCAGCATCGTACGCCGTGTCCGAATCCTCTGTCCGACGTGCACTTCTATTTTTCTCGTCTGGGGGGAAAATTTGCTCACTCGATTTCACCTTTGCGGGTAGTGCGGTTGAGTGTTTCGATTAATATGTTACTTATGATTGTGACACAATGGCATTGTATGAACGCAAAAACAACAGGAATTTCCAAAAAGTCGAAGCGTCAAAGCCACGGTTTTAACATCTGGTTTCCATTGTACAAAAGTCTCAAAGACAAAAAAAATAATTTTAATCAATAGCTTAGTTTGATTCGGCGTATTGTAAGGACTGATACAAATTTTTTTTCCGGGCTTGCTTCTCTGACCACATTCCTTGCCATCTTCTCTTTTCGATTGTTGACAGTCTGCGATCGGTGTTTCCTTTTGGTTGTGTCTTCGGGGCTTCTTGACGTTTTTCCGCCTCCGGCACTCATGAAACTAGGGCGATTCTGCGTGAAGTCGAGTTTCAACTGCCTATTTAACCATGGCCGGGGAGGCTTACGCCCCGGCTTACAGCTTGTCGATTGCCGCTGTTCGTCGCGATATACACTTATGGCATGAAAAATAACATATAACACACTTTTAAGGGTGCGTTTCTGCTCAAGAAACCATAGACGGCATAAAAATCCGACCGCTGTTCGCTCGCTCCGAAGCTTGCAGGCTGTCGCAAGCGGTGCGCATGAGTTGACGCTGAACCTAAGCGGGCTCGTCTGACCGGCTGCGTTTAGGCCACTGCATCTGGATGGTTCCGTTTCCGCGGTGTTTTCAGGACCCGAGCTTCTGCGCACGTTATCAAGTAAAGCAGCTGAAGCCGATTGCCGCTGTTGGCGATGGGCTGGGCGGCGAACATGCGGCGAGTATAGCGTTACAGCCGATGTCTCCCGATGACCTCGGCGGAGTGCAATTGTTGCCGAAAGACCCGAAAACCGGATGAGCAGGCGTGTTGAGAGGGTGGTTAAACGGCGACTCTCACGACTTGAGAGCTTTCACCGAAGTAGAGAGGCTCCGCGCCGGCGCGTCGATAGGCTTCGCTGGATTGACTGTAGCGATCAAGAAGCATCTGTTTTTGCGCCGTGGGAGACACAGCCACAACCTCGCCATCGTTCTGACCCATCAGGTGGGTGACAAAGCCCACATGCGCTGAGGTGTCGAGCGAGGGTTGATCGACAACCCTTGGATCCCCGTAGGCAGCTTGCATCTGGCTGTCCCGGTGGAAGCCTGCGCGCTTTTGCGGGGTATCGAGATCAGGCCTGTTTGGCGTCCGATCATCCTGATTCAGGCGATTTTCGCGCTGGCCCGTGGCTTGCTGCCGACTGTGCTCCCGTAAAAAGCCAAGCGCTGCGTCGTTGTCGAGAACAACCGGTGCAACAGCCTCGACCTCCCGTGCGCCACCATTTGACATCGCACGGCCCATCGGGCGTGCAACTGTCACCTTTGCGGTGCTGGGGTTGAGTCTGCTGAGTTCGTTCATTCTTTCCACTAAGTTCAGCGCGGTTACGAGAGCAATTCCCTGGTTCGATATTTAGGGCTATTCCCTCACTAATCTATATCTAATTTTATATAAATTGAATAAAAAAATCGTGAGTTCCGACGTTAACTATAAAAATTAACAATAAAGATCCATGTAAGTTCCCATAATGTGATGAATTACGAGCATTTAACGCGATTAAATTTTAACTTACGACAACCGCAGGTCAATAATTATTTACCTTTCATTAAGAAAAATGCCGTATTTTTTGGTGAATGTCGTATTGCTGCGCGCCATAACGACGAAATCACGCCTTTCCAAGTAGGAAAACAGGCGCTTTAAGCTAGGAGAGCATGGCCGTGACACGGTCGGAATCTACAAGGCATCTTTTAGATGAGATCGGGCGGCTGCGCTCGGCCATCGATGCATCCGGAGATATCCTCTACGACTGGGATCTCGCGGCGGATTCGATCCGTTGGACGGGGCGTTCCGACGTTATGCTCGGTCTGCCCGCAGACTCATTGCCGGTTTCCGGTGACGGCTGGAACGCTCTGCTCAGTCCGGAAGATCTGCCACAGCGCTCACGTGCGCTCAACGAGCACTTTGCAGGACGTAATGAATACGATGTCGAGTATCGGGTGCGCACCGATGGCGGCAAACTCCGCTGGGTTCATGACCGGGGCAGTGTTGAACTTTCGGCCGCGGGTGTGCCCGAACGGATGCGTGGAACCCTTAGGTGTATCGACCGCAGGAAACAGACCGAGGCGCGTCTCGAATATCTCGTCAACTATGACGAACTGACAGGTCATTTTAACAAGCTGCGCCTGCGGGAGGCGCTTCAGCAGTCCATGGCGCGCGCGGAGCGCTCCGGTAAGACCGGCGCTTTCGTCGTGATCGGCATCGATAAACTCGGCATGATCAATACCGCTTACGGCTGCGAGTCCGGGGATGCGATCCTGGTCGACGTTGCGCGCTGTCTCGATGACTGCCTGCGTATGAGTGACACCGTGGGCAGGCTGGGGGGCGACCGTTTCGGCATCGTGCTGGAAGGCCGTGACGAGGGTGACGCCGATGTCGTCGCCGACCGCGTTTTGAGCTCCATCCGAAGCCTCTTTGTCGATATCGACGCAGGTCGTCTTCATGTTTCCGCCTCCGCCGGCATTGCAAACTACCCCTCGGCGGGTCAGAACAGCCTCGATATCATCACGCACGCAGAAAGTGCTTTGCTCGATGCGAAAGCAAAGGGGCGCGACTGCGTGCACGCCTATGAAATGACCGAGGAGCAGCGGAACGAATATCGCGCTTCGGTCGGGATCGGCGCCGAGGTACGTCAGGCCATCAAGGAAGATCGTCTGACGCTCGCATATCAGCCGCTTGTTGATGCGAAAACCGGCGAAACCAACTGTTACGAGTGTTTGCTGCGCATGTACGCGCCCGACGGCAGCCTGGTTCCGGCGGGACGCTTTATTCCGGTCGTTGAAAAGCTTGGTTTGATGCGCGCTGTGGACCGCCGTGTTCTCGACCTTGTGCTGGAGGACCTTGAGCGCACGCCTGACGTGGTGCTTGCGTTCAATATATCGGGCCTGACCGTGGCTGACCGTTCTTGGCTGCGCAGCCTGCAATCCCGCCTGCGGGACAAGCGCCAGATCGCCGAACGCCTGATCCTGGAAATTACCGAGACGGCCTCGCTCTACGACAACAATGAATCCGCGAAGTTTGTCGAGGCGGTGCGGGCACTCGGCTGCCGGGTCGCGATTGATGACTTCGGTGCGGGCTATACCACCTTCCATCACCTCAAGATCCTGCCGGTGGATATCGTCAAGATCGACGGCGAGTTTGTGCGGGACATTCAATCCTCCCCGGACAATCAGCTTTTCGTGCGCAACCTCTTGTCCCTGGCCAAGACGCTGAACCTTGAAACCGTCGCGGAGTGCGTCGAGACCCGGGAGGATTCGGATTTCCTAAAGTCTGAGGGCGTCGACCTTCTGCAGGGTTATTTTTTCGGCAAACCGGACATTCTGCCCGCGTGGCGCACCGTCGATCGCATAGCGGTGGCGGGGAATGCCAAGGGTTCCGGGGAGCCTGTCAACACCGATGAGGCGGCAAATCAAGAGCCAGGGCATCAGGACTCGGCGGCAGCGTTTTTGCTTCCTCTGCCCGCGATCGGCCAGTCACGTTAGCACAAACCCTGGAGTCGGGGTGGGCCCTGTTTGAATTCTGACGAGAGAATTGCGGCACCGGCGAGCTCTGTCGTCAAGGGCGGGTTCTTCAAGGCCTGTGCGCTCGTCACGCCTTCGAAGCCATGCCTTCCAGTTTTGGTAAGCGTTAGAGAAAAGCGCGTTCGGGACGGCTGGTAATGGGCGCGGTTTCGATCAGCCAGGTTCGGAAGGTCTCCAATGCCGGATTTGCCGGCGTTGGCGAGGGTTCAACGAAGTAGACGCCACGGCCCGTATAGAGCGGGTTGGGCAGAGCCAGTCTCAAACGCCCTGCATGTAAATCCTCGGCAATGAGCGATAGATCACCCAGGGCGATGCCGTGGCCGGCTTCCGCCGCGCGCACGGCCATGTCGAGCGTTTCAAATGCCGGACCCTCGGTGCCCTGTACGGCTTTCATACCCATCTTCTTCAACCACCAGGGCCAGTCGCGCCGATCTGTCGTGGTGTGGAGCAGAACGCTCTTTCCAAGGTCGATCCGGTGATCGTGCTCCGGATCACCCCGCTCGGGGTCACTACGCCGAGGATCACCAGGCCGGGGATCAGCCGCAACGACCGGCGCCAGACACTCCTGCGAGAGGCAGGTCGACTGGGTACCGGGCCAGACGCCATCGCCATAGAGGATAGCGACATCGAAACTGTCCGTGTCGAGCTGATCGGGATGAAGCGTAATGGTGACTCTTACATCAATTGCCGGGTGGACCTGTGCGAAGTCGGGCAGGCGCGGCATCAACCACCGCACGGCATAGGTTGGCATCACTTGAAGCCGGAGGACGCTTTTGTCCGTGAGTAACACCTGAGCGGCTTGATCAAGGCTGCTCAGTGCCGCTGTGACCGAAGGCGCCAGCCGATGACCCGCATCGGTGAGGTTTAGTGAGTTCGTGCCACGCGAGAAAAGCTTCACACCAAAATAGTCTTCCAGATTTTTGACCTGACGGCTGATCGCGCCCTGAGTGACGAAGAGCTCGGCTGCGGCGCGGGTGAAGTTACCGTGACGGGATGCAGCCTCGAAAGCGCGAAGTGCGTTCAGTGGGGGCAGGTGCCGGTACATGTTCATCACGCTATGAGTTTTTATCAGTCTTAGCTTCAGCTTAAATCGCTGGAAGTCCGGTAAAACAATGATTTTACTCAAAGCGTAACAGCTTTGGCTGAATTTTTCTAAGGCAATCGCAGAACTGAAAATCTCTCGAAAGGGCGTTGATGTGACCGGGGATTCATTCGACCGCGAGACTTCGCGCAACCACAAAGTCTTTATGGAGGGGCTTTACTGGTGGGGGATTCCAACGTTGTTTCGCTGCCCCTACTCGGAAACGGCGGAGGATTGCGATATCGCGTTGGTCGGCGTGCCTCACAGCACCGGAAACGGTACGACGGAGCGTGATCAACACCTGGGACCCCGCGCCGTGCGCGATGTCTCGGCCTTGGGACGGCGTGTGCACATGAAGTTCCAACTCGATCCCTGGAAAAGCTGCCGGATCAATGATCTGGGAGATGTGCCCCTGCCGGAAGGCAACAACAATGAGCGTTCGATTGAGCACATTGCCGAGTTTTACCGGGCGATAGACACCGCGGGCGCACGCCCGGTCTCCATCGGAGGCGATCACTCGATTACCGGCGGTATTCTGCAGGCATTGAGTGGTCCGGGTTCCAGGCTTACCAGGGGTGAGAAGGTCTCGATCCTGCATTTCGATGCCCACACGGATACCTTTCAGCACATGGATCATTTCCTGGGAGCCAAGAAGTCGGCCGCCCATTGGGCCGCTTATCTCGTGCGCGACGGTCATGTCGATGCGTCGCGCAGCGTGCAGGTGGGTATACGCGGCAATCCGCGGACTTTGAACTGGCTCAAGCCGAGCGACGAACTCGGCTATGAAGTCTTAACCATGGACCGCTACGAAGCGCTCGGGTCCGACGCCTGTGTCGATCTGATTCGAGACCGTATCGGGGACCGTCCGGTCTATATCACCTTTGATCTGGATTGCCTCGACCCAACCGTGGCACCGGGAGTGGCAAATATCGAAGCGGGGTCGACCGGCTTTACGGTCGCGCAGGCAACGCGGCTGATGCATGCCGTTCGCGGCCTGAACGTAATCGGCGGGGACGTGGTCTGTCTGATGCCGACACGCGACAACCCGAACCGCATTACGTCGATGGTGGCCAACGCGGTCATGTTCGAGATGGTCTGTTTGATTGCCGACAATCAGGTGCGTGCGCGGGGAGTGGCGGTAAAAGAGACGACGTCTTGAGCCGGTTTCCTCGGCCTTCACACGCAGATGCGGTTGCGAAGAGTTCGGGTGAGATAGAGGCTGAACGGCAATCCGCTGAAGCTGCTCTTATTGAATGGAGAGGGGGTTAAAACCCCTTGGCGGACTTATCACGCGGTTCTCATAAACACGACCCGGTCCGAGAGGGACCAGGTCGTAGCCATTCGAGGCGAAGGCGGGTCAGCTCCCCTTCTTTTCCGACTTGCTGATCACCTCCAGCTGTTTCTGCAGCTCCTCGACCTTTGTCTTCAGGTCGTCGAGAGATTCTGATGAAGCCGCGTCCGAGTCCGTTTTTGTGTCCGGGGCGCCGCTTTCTTTCGCGTCATCCGATGATGCATCCGGCGCGGGCGGGGTCCAGAGCTTCATGGCGTTTTCAAACATGGCCATGTTCTGTTTGCCCATCTCCTCCAGATTGCCGAAGGGGAAAATACCGCCGAAGGTCTCCTGCATGGATTGGCGCAGCTTCTCCTGGTTTGTGGCGAAGCCTTCCATCATGTGCTCGAGATACCGTGGTACCATCCACTGCATGTTGTCGCCGTAGAAGCCGATGAGCTGACGCAGAAAGTTGATCGGCAGCAGGTTCTGTCCCTTGGCTTCTTCCTCAACAATAATCTGGGTCAGGACAGCGCGCGTGATGTCGTCGCCGGTTTTCGCGTCATAAACGACGAAATCAACGTCTTCCTGAACCATCTGGCAGAGGTGATCGAGTGTGACGTAGCTGCTGGTCGCTGTGTTGTATAAACGGCGATTAGCATACTTCTTGATTGTAATCGGCCCATCTTCGCCGTTCTTTTTCTTGGACGACACTTTTTCGCCTTTCGTTTCGGCTCCAGCGATAAATCCCGCCGAAGCTCTGAAACATCTGAGTTTTCCCGACAACTATGGTTGGATATTGCTGCGGCGCGATAAGGTCTGTCAACGTCTAGAAATTTAACCATATCCTGCAAATGACACTCGTTGCTGTTCAGCGCAGGGTTTTCCTGCTGCTGTTGAGACTTGACTGTCCTCCGGACACAAGCACCGCGGATATGGCATTCTCGCGGTCGGCGGCTTATATTGCCGCGGCATGACAGAAGAAAATGACACTGACGAATTGGCGAAACGCTTTCTCGATCTCTGGCAGGATCAGGCGCAGGCCGTCGCCGCCAACTTGTCCGCACAGGGCGACTGGGCAAAGGTCATGAGAGACTTCGGCTTTCCTGCCGCTGACCGGGAAGCCGCGGAAAGCCCTGCGGAGAACCTTGCGGCGCAATGGGCGGCGTGGCCTGCCATGATGGCGGCAGCGGCCTCCGTGGCAAAAACCGCAGGAAGCATGTCCGAAGAGTCGGCCAAGGCTGCAGATGGGAACCAGGATCAAGATGACGGCTGCAACGCGCAGGCATCCAGGAAAAACACCCCGGGAGAGCCTGCCCCGTTTGGGACCAAGGCCGCTTCCGCTTCATCTGGCGATGGCCTGCACAACCTGGACCAGCTCCTCCGCCGGCTTGACGCTATTGAAGAACGGCTGGCCGCTCTCGAATCCAAACAACCCCGCAAGCGGTAATCCGGAAAACGGACAAGCGCTTGGAATTGAAACCCTTTTAAGTCAGATTGAGGGACTCGAGGGTGACGATTTCAACAAGGCGCTGACACAGGAGGTCAGTGCTCGGCTGCGCGCTTTACTGGACGGTATCCAATCCTACAGATCACACCCTTACCGTCGTGATCTGGAGGACCCGCCTTCTGCCTGGCAGGAGGGCTCCGCCCGCTTGTTGGATTTTGGTTTGGCGAAACACCGGTCGAAGCGGCCGGGTGCCAAAAGCAAGCCTGCAGTTTTGGTCGTGCCTTCACTGATCAATCGTTCCTATGTGCTTGATCTGAGCGAGAAACGCAGTCTCTGCCGCTGGCTTGCCGGCCAGGGCTTTCGGCCTTTCCTCATGGATTGGGGAGCGCCAAATGGAACGGAGCAGCGGTTTGGTCTCTCAGATTATACCTGCGGGTATCTGGAACGCGCACTGGATCATGTTCTCTCTGTGACCGCGGGCCGGCCTCCCGTGTTGTTGGGTTACTGCATGGGCGGGCTCCTGACGCTGGCTCTGGCGCAGCGCCGTGCTGAGGACGTCTCCGGTCTTGCCCTGCTGGCGACGCCCTGGGATTTTCATGCCGGTGAAAATGCCCTGCCTGACGGCCAGTTGGCTGCCGTTTCCAGCAGCTGTCTGCCCCTGGCATCGCGGCTCGGATATCTCCCTGTCGATACACTGCAGAGTCTTTTCGCGCTTTTGGACCCGATGGCGGTCACCCGGAAATTTGTCGGCTTTTCGAAGCTCGACCCTGACAGCCAGAGCGCCAGGGAGTTTGTCGCGGTTGAGGACTGGATCAACGACGGGGTGCCGCTCGCAGCGCCTGTGGCTGGCGAATGCCTGGAGGGCTGGTACCGGCGCAATCTGACCGCGCGGGGCGAATGGGAAATCGATGGCGAGAAGGTCCGGCCGGAGCATCTGGATTTACCCTGTCTCGCGATTGTCCCCGCCCAGGACCGGATCGTTCCGCCCGGCTCCGCACTTGCGCTTTGCAAAGCACTCAGGTCCGTCGAGCTTTTGCGTCCGAGATCCGGGCACGTGGGTATGGTCGTCGGACAACAGGCACGCGAGGATACCTGGCAACCTCTGGCCGCCTGGCTGAGCGCACTGGCCACTTGAGCGCGCTTTAGCACCTGAGCGGGTTGGCCACTTGCACGCGCTGCCGGCTTGCACGCCGGGTGTGGACGTTCTTTCGGAATTTATTGCTTTTCTAACGCACGCACCACTTGCACCGGCGGTGTGGGCGTCGTTATATCTTAACAAACGTTTTGCAGTGCAGCTAAACCGTTCAGCGGCGGTCTGGCTGGCGATGGATTGGGTGTCCGGTCGATATGGCCCGTTGCGGGTAAGCGCCGGTCAGGCACCATTATGGGAGGATCTCAGATATGACTGACGTGGTGATTGCGAGCGCGGCACGGACGCCTGTGGGCTCATTCAATGGCGGACTTTCAAGCGTTCCCGCCTCTTATCTCGGAACGGTGGCGATCAAGGAAGCGATCAGCCGGGCATCGATCGCGCCCGAAGACGTCGACGAAGCAATCCTGGGACAAATTCTGACCGGCGGCGCAGGTCAGAATCCCGCGCGGCAGGCGGCCGTCAATGCGGGTATCCCAGTGGAGAAGACCGCTTATCAGGTCAACCAGCTTTGCGGATCAGGTCTGCGGACCGTGGCTCTCGGCTATCAGGCCATCAAATGCGGCGATGCCGGCATCGTGGTTGCGGGCGGTCAGGAGAGCATGAGCCAGGCACCGCACGTGGCACATCTGCGCAACGGCCAGAAAATGGGCGACCTCAAGTTTGTCGACAGCATGATCCGCGATGGCCTCTGGTGCGCTTTCAACGGTTACCACATGGGCAACACCGCCGAGAACGTCGCAAAGAAATGGCAGCTGACCCGTGACGAGCAGGACGCCTTTGCTGCTGCATCGCAGCAGAAGGCGGAAGCCGCGCAGACCTCCGGCCGATTTGAGGATGAAATCGTGCCGGTCACGATTTCGACCCGCAAGGGCGATATCGTTATCGACAAGGACGAATACCCGAAGCACGGCACCACGACCGACACCCTGGCAAAGCTGCGCCCGGCCTTCGACAAAGAAGGAACCGTGACGGCGGGGAACGCATCGGGCATCAACGACGGAGCTGCCGCAGTGGTGCTTATGTCGGCTGACGAGGCCGCAAAGCGCGGGATCAAGCCCCTGGCCCGCATCGTCTCCTGGGCAACCGAGGGTGTCGATCCTGCGATTATGGGCACAGGACCCATTCCTTCGAGCCGTAAAGCGCTCGAGAAGGCCGGCTGGTCGGTTGACGATCTGGACCTGGTCGAAGCGAACGAGGCCTTCGCGGCACAGGCTCTGGCGGTGAACAAGGACCTGGGTTGGGACACGGATAAGGTCAACGTCAACGGCGGTGCCATCGCAATCGGCCATCCGGTCGGTGCTTCGGGTGCACGGGTTTTCGTCACGCTTCTGCATGAGATGCAAAAGCGCGATGCCAAGAAAGGTCTGGCTACTCTCTGCATCGGCGGCGGCATGGGCATCGCCATGTGCGTCGAGCGCGACTAAAGCAATTTGCATTTAATCGGACTCAAAATTCGCTGCCTCTCGGTCAGCAAATTGCTGATCTTGAACGCAAGTTTTGAGATGCGATGATTTATGAAAAATGCAATCAGCTATGAGCGGCGTCTTCCGGAGCCGGGCCGAAGGTCCGGCTCGTGCGGGTGCAAAATGAAGTGCCCTCATGATGAAGTTTGAGAGCGGGCTGCCTGGTTGAGGCGGCCCGCTTTTCGTTTGCTCGGCGCCACTGCAAAAGCTGCTTTGCACCCCTGCGAGAGGCTGGGGAAAAGCGCGGTTTTTTTTCTTTCGATTCGAGCTTCTCCGGTTGGATGAATTCGAAATACATGCTTTCATACATTTAAGGTGGAATTTCCGCTTTGCGGAATTGTGCGGCGCAAAAATCGAGGCAGTAATTAGGGAGCGAAAAATATGGCGCGTGTGGCGTTGGTGACGGGCGGAACCCGAGGGATCGGGGCAGCCATTTCGATCGGACTGAAAAAGGCGGGCTACTCGGTCGCCGCGACTTATGGCGGAAATGACGAAGCCGCAGCAAAGTTCAAAGAAGAACACGGCATCCCCGTTTTCAAGTGGGACGTCTCAGACTTTGAGGCCTGCCGGGCAGGCGTCGCTGCCGTCGAGGCCGAGGTCGGTCCCGTGGATGTCCTTGTCAACAATGCCGGTATCACGCGTGATACGACCCTGCACAAGATGACGGTCGAGAAGTGGAGCGCCGTGATCAGCACCAACCTGGACTCGCTCTTCAACATGACGCGAAATGTGATCGAAGGTATGCGCGAGCGCGGCTTTGGCCGGATCATCAGCATCTCCTCGATCAATGGTCAGAAAGGTCAGTTCGGGCAGGCAAACTACTCCGCTGCTAAAGCGGGTGTTGTCGGCTTCTCGAAAGCCGTCGCGCAGGAAAACGCCGCCAAGGGCATTACGGTCAACGTGGTAGCGCCCGGCTATATCGGAACCGAGATGGTCCGCGCCGTGCCGGAAGAAGTCCTGAACACCAAAATCATTCCGCAGATTCCGGTTGGACGTCTGGGTGAACCGGAAGAGATCGCCGACTGTGTGGCCTTCCTGGCGGCCGATAATGCCGGCTTTATCACCGGCGCGACCATTACGGCGAATGGCGGACAGTACATGGCCTGATCGGGGGCCGTCGGGCTGACCCTTTTTTTGTCGGCAGAGTTTGAAAAAGCGGTGTTGCTTTGAAGCAGCGCCGCTTTTCGTTGTTCAGTAAGTGCATAAGACCTTGTTGTATGCGCGATG
Source organism: Denitrobaculum tricleocarpae (assembly GCF_007004665.1). Classification (GTDB taxonomy): domain Bacteria; phylum Pseudomonadota; class Alphaproteobacteria; order Kiloniellales; family Kiloniellaceae; genus Denitrobaculum; species Denitrobaculum tricleocarpae. The sequence goes on from NZ_ML660052.1 coordinate 438,239, forward strand.
ATCACGCCGACGAGTCTTAAGCCTCAAGCTTTGCTTGCAGGATTGTGCAGGGCTGGTCTAAGAGGGCTTTACCATGTCTCAGATCGCACCCCCAAAAGGACCAAGTTTCCAGGCCACCGCAATCGGTGGACTGGCCGTCTTGCTCTGGGCGCTGCTCGCGCTCTTCACGACCTGGGCAGGTGATATCCCGCCTTTCCAGCTCTTGGGCATGACCTTCAGCGTCGCCTTTTTCGTCAGCTGTATCTATTGGATTTGTCGTGGGCGCCGGGCGCTGGAAAACCTGAGGCAGGCGCCGAAGGTCTGGATCCTGGGTGTCGGCGGTCTGTTCGGATATCACCTCTTCTATTTTATTGCCCTGGGGAACGCGCCCGCGGTTGAAGCCAGTCTGATCGCTTACCTCTGGCCACTTCTGATCGTGGTTTTTTCATCGCTTCTGCCGGGCGAGAAGTTGAGGTGGTTCCATCTCGCCGGTGCGCTCATGGGCTTGGGCGGAGCTGCTCTCCTGGTGACGCGGGGCGGCAGCATCTCCTTTGATGCGACCTACAGCCTCGGTTACCTGGCGGCGGTGGTATGCGCGTTGATCTGGTCAGGTTATTCGGTCACCAACAGGGTCTTTGGCGCGGTTCCGACCGATGTGGTTGGCGGCTTCTGCGGGATTGTCGCCGTCCTGGGAACTTTCTGTCACCTCGTATTCGAGCAAACGGTGATCCCGGATGTGACGCAGCTGCTGGCGTGCCTGGCGCTTGGCCTCGGGCCGGTGGGGGCGGCTTTCTTCGTCTGGGATTACGGCACCAAGCACGGGAATATCCAGGTTCTGGGCGCCTTCTCCTACATGGCGCCCCTGCTGTCCACGCTGATCCTGATTGCATTCGGCCGGGCCGAGGCGACCTGGTTCGTCGGTCTTGCCTGTCTTCTGATCGTTTGCGGAGCCGTGGTGGCGTCCAGCGACATGATCAGGCGCCGCCGGACGTAACCCGCAAAGCTCCTTTAAGGCATCCGAGCGCTCAGCCGGGTCGCCAGTCCGGTGCGGCCAGTTCGAAGCCTTCGAATTGGAATGCCGGGGCCACCGTGCAGCCGACCAGGGTCCAGTCGCCAGAGGATTCCGCGCTTTGCCAGGCGTTGGCCGGAACTATGATCTGGGGTTTCTCGCCCGTGAGCAGATCACTGCCCAATCGCTCGGTCCTGGACGCGATGCCGTCTTCCGAGATTCCCAGATCGAGCGCGGCGCCGGCGTACCAGTGCCAGATCTCAACCGCATCGACCCGGTGCCAGTGTGAACGTTCCCCCGCCTTCAGGAGGTAGTAGATCGCAGTCTGATCTCCACGGGCACCATTCCGGGCGTTATGACGATAGGTCTCGACGAAGTGCCCGCCTTCCGGATGTGCCGTGAGTCCGAGATATTCAATGATATCTTGCGCGCTGGCGGTTGCGGTCATCTTTTCTGCTTTCGGCTTTTAGTCTTCAGCTTTTAGTTTTTCAGCTTTTAGTCTTCAGCTTTCCGGGGGACGCGTGTCCTGCATCGAAGGGCGGGCGCTCAGGGTTTCATACCAACTTGTCAGTCCCGGACGTCCCTCGCGCCAGTTGTCCACGGCGAACCTCAGATCCAGATAGCCGAGCGCGCAACCCACGGCGATGATGCCGAGCGTCGGTCTGTTGTCCGCAGGAACACTTGGCAGGCTTCCATCTGCAATCATGCTCTCGAAGTGGTCCAGAGTGCGGCTGATCTTGGCGCGCATCCGTTTATGATGGCCTTCCCAGCGCAGATTTTCCGGACGCATCCGCATTTCCACCATCCTGGCCAAGGCGGCATCAAGCAGCCCGTCGGCGAGCGCCTCGAGGTTCAGATCCGCGAAGCGGGCGCTGCCGGACTCCGGTGTGAACTTCTCGCCGTCGTGCAGACTGTCCAGGTACTGGCAGATCACCGGCGAATCGCAGAGTACCATGCCGTCGTCCAGGATAAGGGCGGGAACCTTCCCCAGCGGATTGATGCTGCTGAGGTCGGATCCAGGGCCCATAGGATTATCATCGTGGAGCTCAATTCGGTCGGATAGCCCGGCTTCCTGGGCGAGAACCCTGACTTTACGGGCATAGGGCGAGGTTGCGGAATGGCGCAGATGCATGGCGCTGAAAAAACTCCCGTCTTGGATGCTTCACGAAAGATGCGGTGGTGACTGCCGGGTAGCTTAAGACTGCGGACCGGTTATGCAATCCAAAAGGTTTCTGCCTCTATAATGCTCTGCAGTCCTGGGCCGGTCCTATGGCTTCTCGCAACAATTGTGGTATCTTCGCGCGCTATGTGGACAGATGTTGTTGATCTAAGAGAGTTTTACGAGTCCAGGATGGGGCACGTCGCCCGCCATATGCTGCGCCTTGGCATAAGGTCCATGTGGCCGGACCTGCGGGGGCAGTGCCTCTTGGGGCTGGGGTACTCGACGCCTTATCTGCGGGTCTTCAAGGAAGAATGCGAGCGGCTGGTCGCCTTTATGCCGGCCTCGCAAGGCGTGCATCATTGGCCACCCGAAGGACCCTGCATGGTCTCGCTGGTCGATGAGACGGAGCTGCCGTTACCGGACTACTCGGTTGACCGGGTGCTGCTGGTGCACGGTGTGGAGAGCACGGAGTATCTCCGTGACATGCTGCACGAAGTCTGGCGGGTTCTGACCGGCGAGGGGCGCCTTCTGGTGGTGGTCCCTAACCGGCGGGGTATCTGGGCACGCAGCGACCGGACCCCTTTGGGTTGGGGACATCCTTATTCGCAAGCTCAGCTCTCACGGTTGTTGCGGCAAAACCAGTTCATGCCCATGCGGACCGGGCGGTCGCTTTTTGTGCCGCCGACACGCTCCAACACCCTGTTGCGCTCGGCACCCGCCTGGGAGCGTATGGGTGGCCGTTTCTTCCCGACCTTCTCGGGCGTCGTGATGATCGAGGCGGGCAAGCAGCTCTACGCGGCCAGCCCGTCGCGACAGCGCATCAAGGTTCGCCGGCCAAGGGTCGTGCAGATGCCCCAGGTCGCGCGCCGGAACCGGGTTTAGACCTCTCGGGCCGGATCCGAGATCAGCTTTTGCGGCGCAGGAGAAAAATCGCCTGCTGGCCGATCAGGTTGGCCCACCAGAGCGAGCGTGCTGTGGTCATGCGCCCGCGCTCATCGAGGATAAGCGAGCGCTCGACCTCGACATTCAGGTCTTCGCAGAGCAGCAGGAAGTCCCTGATCGTACAGAGATGAATGTTTGGCGTTTCATACCACTGGGCCGGCAGGACCCGGGTGACCGGCATGCGTCCCTGCAGGAGCAGGCGGCGCCGAACCTTCCAATATCCGAAGTTCGGAAATGAAACGATGGTCTTGCGCCCGATCCGGGCCAGTTGCTCCAGCACGAGATGGGGCGCATGGACCGCCTGCAGGGTTTGACTGAGCACGGCGTAGTCGAAAGCATCGTCGGGATAGTTGCCCAGGTCGGTGTCCGCGTTACCCTGAATGACCGAAAGCCCGCGGGCGACACAGGCATTCACACCGGCTTGCGAGAGTTCGATCCCGCGCCCGGTAACCTGCTTCTCTCTGAAAAGATACTCCAGGAGCGCCCCGTCTTCGCAGCCGATGTCCAGGACCCGCGAGCCCTTCTCGATCATGTCCGAGATCAGCTTGAGGTCCGCGCGCAATTCGCTGCGCTCAGGGAGGTTTTCAGGGGGGGGCGCGCTCATCGCTGGCAGGCCTTGGTCGGGACTCATTGCGCGGAGATCCCCAGGCGTTCTGCGCAGCCGTTTAGGAAGCCGCGCAGCGTGTTGCGGAAGTCGGGCTCGTCCAGCAGGAAGGCGTCGTGTCCTGCGTCGCTCTCGATTTCCACGAAGCTGACATCCGCCGCCACCGCATTGAGGGCATGGACGATGTCCCGGTTTTCACTGGTGGGAAAAAGCCAGTCACTGGTGAAGGAGATGATGCAAAACCGGACCGGCGTATTCTTGAACGCGTTGGCCAGGACGCCGTCGTGCTCGCTGGCCAGATCGAAGTAATCCATGGCCCGTGTGATGTAGAGATAGGAGTTCGCGTCGAAGCGCTCGACAAAGGAGTAGCCCTGATGCCGCAAATAGCTCTCGACCTGGAAGTCGGCGTCGAAGCCGTAGGTCAGCTCCTTGCGGTCCTGCAGGCGGCGTCCGAATTTCCGGTGCAGGGCCGGCTCGGAGAGGTACGTGATGTGGGCGGTCATGCGCGCAACTGAGAGCCCGGCGCGCGGAATCTTGCCGGCTTCCTGATACTTGCCGCCATGCCATTCGGGGTCGGCCATGATCGCCTGGCGGCCAACCTCATGAAAGGCGATGTTTTGAGCCGTGTGCCGGGCCGCCGTGGCCAGCGGCACCGCCGCGTAAATCCTTTCGGGATAAGACGACGCCCATTCCAGCACCTGCATGCCGCCCATGGAGCCGCCGATGACGCAGAAAAGCTTGTCGATGCCCAGGTGGTCGATCAACTGGCGTTGTGCCCGCACCATATCGCGAATGGTAATGACCGGGAAATCGAGTCCCCAAGGCTGACCGGTCTCCGGATTGATCGATTTGGGCCCGGTTGTTCCCAGGCACCCGCCGATGACGTTGCTGCAGATCAGAAAAAAGCGATTCGTGTCGAGCACCAGTCCCGGACCGACAAGCTGCCGCCACCAGCCCGGTTTACCGGTGACCGGGTGGTCGCCGGTCATAAACTGATCGCCGGTCAGGGCGTGACATACCAGAATAGCGTTGCTGCGGTCGGCATTCAGCCGGCCGTAGGTCTGGTAGGCAACCGTAAAGGCGTTGAGCTCGACCCCGCAATCAAGCTTCAGGGGCTCGTCGTGACCCAGATCGACCCGGTGGCCGGGAAGCGCCTGCGCCGGAGCTTCAAGTGCCGGTGATGTTTCGCCCTTTATCATCTTGTCCAGTCTTGCCGCCAAGTCTTGTCTTTTCAACCCCATAGCAGGGACTGCATAGCTATTGGTGGGATGGCTCCCCTGTCAACGCTTTCTTGCACGATGTTTTCTTTGCTTTTGTGCGGCCCTGAGACTATTTCTTTTGGCTCGCCAGTCCCTTCGCCGATAGGTCTTATGTCAGATAACGCAGATACTCTGGGCAAACTTCGTGCTCAAATCGATGAAATCGATACGGAAATTCACGATCTGCTGATCCGTCGCACGGAGATTGCGGAGCAGGTCGGCAAAGCCAAAGGCAAGGGAGCCGTATACCTGCGCCCGGGCCGTGAGGCCCAGGTTTTGCGCCGTCTTGTTGAGCGCCACACGGGTGTTTTGCCCAAGGCGGCCGTGGTTCGGGTGTGGCGCGAAATTTTTTCCAGTGCGACAACCTTGCAGGGTGATCTCAGCATTGCAGTCTACGCGCCCGAGCACGACCCTGATCTCTACACGCTGGCCCGGGATCACTTTGGGGCTCTGACACCCATTTCGACCTACGGCACCGTTTCCGGCGTCATGCGGGCCGTGTCCGACCGCCGCGCGACGGCAGGGGTCTTGCCGGTGCCTCAGTCCGAGGACAGTGAGAGCTGGTGGCGCTATCTGGCGCGCGATTTCGAGGATGCGCCGCGGATTACCGCAAAGCTGCCCTTCACCAAGACCGACGCCTCCAGCCGGAACCGTATCGAAGCCCTGACCATCAGTTTCGTTCCGCAGGAGGACACCGGCGACGATCGCAGCTATGTCATTGTGGAGACCGCTGAAGAAATGTCGCGCAGCGGCATTCGCGCGCTCTTTTCGGATGTCGGGATGGAAACCGCGGATGTACAGACACCGGACCGCGAGCCCGGTTCGCCGATGCATCTGGTCGAGGTCCTGGGATACGTGGGTCCGGATGACGCGCGCCTGGTCCGGCTTAAAGAAGAAAATGAAAACAAGATTGCCTGGGTTTGGGCGGCTGGCGGTTACGCGGTGCCCATGGATTTGGGCCTCGACGGCGCTTCGGCCGCGGCGCAGACCAGCAATGACCCAAGCCTGGTGTTGAGGGCCCCTGCAGCCGGCGCGGACGAGCCCGGCCGTTCTGAGTGACTGTAAGCCGATGACGTCTCCCTTGAAGCCTCGTCCTGGAATTCTGGACATTTCGCCTTACGTCGGCGGCGATGCCTCCGTTGAAGGCGCCAACCGTGTCGTTCGCCTTGCTTCCAACGAGAACCCGCTCGGCCCCAGTCCGAAGGCGATCGAAGCCTATGAGCAGCTGAAGGGTGAACTGCACCGCTATCCGGATGGCGGATCCAACGACCTTAGAGATGCCATTGCCGACAGCGAGGGCCTTGACCGGAACCGGATCGTCTGCGGCGCGGGATCGGATGAACTGATTTCCCTGCTCGTGCGGGCTTATGCGGGGCCGGGGGATGAAGTGCTCTACAGCGAACACGGATTTTTGATGTATCCGATCTCGGCCAAGACGGTCGGTGCGACACCCGTGGCGTCGCCGGAGCATAATCTGACGACGGATGTTGACGAACTGCTCGCGCAGACCACGCCCCGAACGAAGCTGGTCTTCGTCGCAAATCCGAACAATCCGACCGGAACCTATATCTCGGCTGAAGAACTACGCCGTTTACGCCGTGGACTTCCGGAGTCGGTGTTGCTGGTGATTGACGCCGCTTACGCGGAGTATGTCGCTGCCGATGATTACAGCTCGGGAATGGAACTGGTCCCCGAGTGCGAAAATGTCGTCATGACGCGTACCTTCTCCAAGATCCACGGGCTGGCGTCGTTGCGTCTGGGCTGGGCCTATTGTCCGCCCGCGGTTGCGGATATTCTCAACCGTTTGCGCGGGCCTTTTAATGTCAGTCTCCCCGCCCAGGCGGCGGGCGTGGAGGCCATTCGGGACCAGGCTCACGTCAAACGTTCCGTCGAGCACAACGCCAAGTGGCTGGCTTGGTTCAACGAAGAGGTGGCGAAACTCGGTGCCGAGCCCGGAAACTGTGTGGGCAACTTTGCCCTGGTGCGCTTTCCGGATACGCAAGATAAATCCGCAGCTGCGGCGCTCGAGTACCTGAAATCCCGCGGTATTCTGGTGCGGGCCATGGGTGGTTACGGACTGCCGGATTATCTGCGGGTCACGATTGGAACCGAGGATGAGACCAGAAGCGTCGTCGAGGCCCTCGGAAAATTTCTGAATTAATTTGATCTTCAAAGCGCGTGCTTAGTCTTCTCCTGCCGCCGCCCGGTTTTCGGGGGCCAAGATGAAATTTGCGAGACGTGCGCAAGATAGACAGGCTTTGAAATGGTTGCTCAAGCAGATAGTGAATTCCTCTTTGAGAAGGTGGCGCTGATCGGCGTCGGCTTGATCGGCTCTTCCCTTGCCCGGGCTTTCCGGAGCCGGCGCATCGTCAGGCAGATCTCGGTCTCCGCCCGGTCCCAGGCGACGCTCGACCGGGTTTTGGAACTCGGCCTGGCCGAGAGCGCGCACAGCGACCCGGTGAAAGCCGTTGAGGGTGCGGATCTTGTGATTCTCTGCGCGCCGGTCGGAACCTATGACAGCATCGCATCGGTCATCGGCCCGCATTTGAAACCGGGCGTGATCGTAACCGACGTGGGCTCGGTCAAGCAGGCGGTGATCCGGGATGTGGATCAGTATCTCCCCGATGGCGTCCACTTTGTACCCGGGCATCCCATTGCGGGCACGGAGAAGTCCGGACCGGATGCCGGTTTCGCTGAACTCTTCGATGGCCGCTGGTGCATTCTCACGCCGCCGCCGGGTGCGGACCATCGTGCCGTCGAGGCGGTCACTGAACTCTGGCGGCGCTGCGGCAGCATGGTCGAGATCATGGAAGCCGGGCATCACGACAAGGTTCTGGCGATTACGTCGCACCTGCCTCACCTGATTGCCTACACCATTGTGGGGACCGCGACGGATCTGGAAGAGAGCGAGCGGGCGGAGGTCGTCAAATTCTCCGCCGGTGGTTTTCGCGACTTCACGCGGATCGCAGGCTCCGATCCGGTGATGTGGCGCGATGTGTTCCTGAACAACCGCGAAGCGGTGCTGGAGATGCTGCAACGCTTCAGTGAGGATATCACTGTGCTGCAGCGGGCGATCCGCTGGGGCGAGGGGGATACCCTGGAAAACCTCTTCTTCAGAACCCGCGAAATCCGCCAGGGCGTCGTCGAGGCCCATCAGGCGGGAAGCTTCGACCCGCGGGAACCTAAAGCCGACCAATGAAGTCAGTCGTCAGGCATAGCCTTGCGCTTTAAAGAACCGGTTTGAGCGAAGCAATCGGCACCGGCCCGGCGCTTAAAAGTCCGTCCTTCATGGATATAGGCAAGGCGATGTTCCTTGCGTCACCGCCGCCGAGCGACAGGAGCGCAAAGCTGAGCATGCCTGCCTGAGCGGGTTTGATCTGCCCGCGCTCGACCAGTCTGTTGATGACTTCGCTCAGGCCGGAAATGCGGGTGCCGAACTGACCTTCGGGGCGCAGGAAGGCATCCAGTTTTGCGCCGCCCTTGGCATGCAGATTGAGCGGGCCCCAGGCGACATCCGCACTGTGCACAATGGCTTCGCCGCCCGCATCACGCCAGATCGGCAGGGCTTGCCGGGCCTTTTGAGCAGGCAGAGGCCCGCGCAATGTGGCTTTGAGCGATAGGGATTCGACGAAGTTGCCAAGTGGGGTATCCCCGTCTTCAGGCAAAAGAATACTGTGCGCCGAACCGTCGAAGTCGAGCTCCTGAAGCTGCTCTCCATCCGCAGGACGCAGGGGACCCAGAACCGCATCGAGGGTCCCGATTTGCAGAAGCTGCGCATCTTGATAGAGCAACTGCATATCGGCCACCGAGGTCACGGCATGATTGAGGGTTCCATCCCAGTCGAGATGGGCCTGCAGCGATGCCTGCTGCGCGAGCCCTCTAAACTCGCCACCGTAATGAAAACCGCCAAATCGGTGCGTGCCTGAGATATCTGCGTTGATCGTGAAGGGATCCCAGAGCGCCGCGTTGCCGGTCACGGCCGGGCCCTGCCAGTAGCGGCCGTCAGGTGCCGACACCTCTGGAGACGAAAGCGAGAGATCGAGCGCGAAAGGATAGCCCGTCAGATCCACCTCGCCAAAGTTGACAACAAAGCCCCGTGCAATCTGCTGCTGCCGCCAGTTCTCCAGACCGGCCATGACTTGTCCTGCAGCCCAATGCCAGTAGGCGGTCACGAGGAGACCCAGGAGCAGCAGGCCGCCCGCAGTCATCAAGATGCGGCGGTTCCTGGAACGCGGGGCTGGAGACGGAGTATCGACGGTCATAGGGCTCGTTCATCTCAATGGGTTTTTGTAACTTCGGTGCAGCGGCCCCACTTGTCCAGCCTTTCGGCAGGGAATATGTCTCGATATGATGCATTGCGGTGCAAAGGCTGAGAGGGTTTTCCTGGGTGCGGATCGGATGAAGGATTGGAGCCAAACGCTTACGCCCCCGGAGGGCCAGGATTTTTGGGTATTTGGCTATGGCTCCTTGATCTGGAATCCCGGATTTCCCCATGTCGAGGTCAGATCCGGGTTTCTTGAGGGCTATCACCGGCACTTTTGCGTCTATTCCCATCGCTACCGCGGTACGCCGGACTGTCCGGGGCTGGTGTTGGGTCTCGACCAGGGCGGCAGTTGCGAGGGCCTGGTGTTCCGCGTGCCCGCTGCGGAAGGCGTTGAGGTTATGCAGTATCTCGACGAACGTGAAATGGTGACCGGTGTCTATCTGCCCGGCTGGCATGACGTCACGACCGAGACCGGCGTTGTCACGGCGATTACCTTCGTGGCCGATCCCGAGCATGAGCAGTATAGCGGACGTCTGCCGCGCGAAGAGTTGATCCAACTGGTGGTTCAGGGACGTGGGCAGCGCGGAACCTGCCGGGATTATCTGCAAAACACGGTACATCACCTTGAAGCGCTCGGGCTGCATGACCCCTATCTCGCGGAATTACTCCGCGAGGTCGATGCGCGTCAGGTGTCTGATCAGTAATGACCCAAGCTGCGCGCTATTCGAATATCTTTCGAATGTCGTTAAAATCGATCAGGAGAAGGGCCAGCACCGCGACGATCAGGGCCCCCAGCGGATAGGTGTACCAGGGATTGACCAGCGGGTTGTTGGCGCCGCAAGACCGGCAGATATCCTGATCAACATCCAGCGGGTCGCCACAGGATTTACAGATTCGTTGAGCCATGATCTTTCGCGTTCCCTGCTAATATGCGGCCTTATTCTTGCGTCGATTGCGTTTTTCTTCGACGCTTGCCGGCGAATCGTGGTGCACCGGAACCGGCAGTCTGGCGCAGGCCGTTTCGATCCGCTCCTCCAGGAGCGGCAAAAATTCTTTGCGGGGCAGGCCGGGCGGAATAACCGGCAGAATTTCCATCGTGATTTTACCCGGCCGTTTGGCAAAGGCACGGCGGCGCCAGAAGTAGCCTGAATTCAATGCGACGGGAACCACCGGGACTTTGAGTTGGCTATAGAGCGCGGCGACACCGGGCTGGTAGGGAATTTTTTTTGTCGGTTCGACCCGGGTGCCTTCCGGAAAGATAATGATTGGCCGTTTTTCCGCGACAGCCTTCCGAGACAGCGCAACCAGCTGTTTGAGTGCCGAAGCGCCACCGGAGCGGTTGATCCCAATTGCACCGGAGCGTGCGGTGAACCAGCCGAACAGAGGGATCCAATTCAGCTCCCGCTTCATGACGATGCAGGGATGATCGACCAGAATGCTGAACACCATGGTTTCCCAGGCGGATTGGTGTTTGGACGCGATGATAAAGGGCGGTTCGGGCAGATTTTCCAGCCCGATGATCTCGTGGTCTAGCTTGCAGATCGACTTGAGCATCGCGAAGGTCATACGGGTCCAGACCTTTCCCACCCAGGAACTCGCGCGTGGAGGCAGTATAAGAATCGGCAGGCAGATGGTCAGGTAGATGGTGCTCCAGCCAAAGAACAATGCGTTAAAGAGCGTGGAACGGAGGACGATCATTTTCATGCCGGGATAATGTAACTTCGCAGCAACGCCACAAGGTATTTATTATACTCGGTGACAATCAATCCCGCGCTTCCCGGCCAGCGCCACCAGTCATGTTGCTTGAAGTTAACGGGAAACACGGGATTGGGAATGATCTGGATCGTTGGCATAACCCGGTTGAATTCGACCAGGCTGCGCGGCATGTGGTAGGCCGCCGTGACCAACCGAAGCGACTGATAACCCTGTTGCGTCATCCACTCTTCGGTTTCCGCGGCGTTTCCGACGGTATCGACAGCACGGCCCAGAGTCATACAGCAGGTCACACCACTCGGGCTGCGCTGAAAAATCTTGAGGAGCTCCTCGACCTCGACACCCTGGTGTACGCCCGACACGAAGAGTTTCTTGGCCAGCTGTTGTTCGATCAGATCAAAACCCTGTTCCAGGCGGCCGCTGCCGCCGGTCAGAACAACGATTGCATCCGTTTTGCGCAGAGGGTCGGTCACGCTTTTCGGCAGCGTTGAGGCAAACCAGAGCAGGCCGCCCGTCCACATGAATCCAAAGGCAGCGATCAGGACGAGGCAATATAGAATCCACCGCCGCCCGCGACGATGTGCAAAACGTTTTGGTGCTCCTTTCATAACCCTCCTTCCTGGTATGTCTTCCCCGCTTATATCGCGGGATTGGGGTGTCTGGGAACCAGGTTTACGGGATGCGGGAGAGAGTTCGCAAAACCGTAAGGCGTGCGGTCACCATCGCAACCAGTGCCGAAGCGAAGGGCAGAGCCCCCAGAATGACCCACTCGAACGGTCTGAGGGACAGCGCCGGCAGAAGCGCGGTGTCCGCCTGCCCCAGGAGCCGGGTAATGCCAAAGATCGTAAGCGCGGCCAAAGCAACGCCAACAAGTCCGCCAAAAAAACCCAGTTTCAAAGAATGAGTCTGGAACTCCCGCGCGATGTAGCCGTCCTGTGCGCCGATCAGATGCAGCAACTCGACAATCTGATAGTGGACGGCGAGACCCATCCGGGTCACGAAGACAACCATGATCACCGCCGATAATCCAACCAGCAGGACGACCAGGGCAGCGACAATTTCGATCGACCGCGCCAGATTGAGGAGATTTCCCAGCCAGCGCTGATGATCGTCGATCGTCGCGCCTGGGACAATTTCGATCAGGCGCGCGGTCAGGCCCGCTGTGCTCGGCGGGTCGAGCTGGTCGATTTCAACGGCAATCAAGTCCGGTAGCGGCAGCTCCGACAGACCGGAGGTTTGGCCGAGCCAGGGCTCAAGCAGGGCGGCTGTTTCTTCCCGGCCGATATGATTGGCGGAGAGGACGCCGGGACTCTGACGCAGAAGGGTCAGCACGTCTTCCCGCCGGTTCGTGATCTCCGCTTCCGTCAGGTCGTTTTCGCTGACCGGCAGCTGTACCGTAATCTGGCCTGAAAGGCCGTGATCCCAGCGCGTGACGATCTTGCTCATCGCCATGGCGCTGACCAGGGCCAGTGCGGCCAGGTAGACCATTACCGCGACCAGCCAGGGCAGGAAGCGGCCGGTGGCGTCGCTGTTCAGGGGGACGACGGACTTGCGCAACAACATCTCAGCCTGCGCTTTCCGGATTGCCCTCTACGGGCAAGCTGGTATCTCTTGTGCCGTAATCAGCCGCTGCGCGCCCAGGCATGTCACTGGTTCGGATCAGAGTCTCCGCATGCTCAAGCCGAACCTCGCCGCGCACCAGACGGATCACCGGATAATTGAATCTGGAAATCAGGGCCTCGTTGTGGGTCGCGACGACGATTGTGGTGCCGCGCTTGTTGAGTTCTTCAAAGAGGTAGAGGAGGCGCTCGGCGATCCGGTTGTCGACATTACCGGTGGGCTCGTCGGCCAGCAAAAGGCTCGGCCGGGACACAACCGCGCGCGCGATTGCGACGCGCTGCTGCTGGCCGCCGGAGAGGGTGGCGGGCTTTGCATCCAGATGATCGGCCAGACCGACCCAGGTCAGCAGCTCCACGACATCCTTGCGGATTTCATCTGAGCGCTGACCGCTGACCTTCAGCGGCAAGGCAACGTTATCCAGTGTGCTGAGGTGATCGAGAAGCCGGAAGTCCTGAAACACGACGCCGATCCGGCGCCGGAGGAGGGCAGCGTCATGACGGCTGAGTGAGGAGACGTCGCGTCCGAACAGACTGATGCGTCCGCTGGTCGGGCGGTTGGCGAGGTACATCATCTTCAGAAGCGAAGACTTTCCCGCGCCGCTTGCGCCAATAACGAAGTGGAACGAGCCAGGTGCCAGATCCAATGACACGCGATCGAGGATTTCAGGGCCCGCCCCATAGCGCAGTGAAACGTCCTGAAAGCGAACCAAGATGCAGGCGATCCTATAACGAGATAGCGGATTCAGAAGGCCCCGCTCCTGATAAGAGCGACGCCGTCATCAGCCTTTATCTGAACAACGTCGGGAGCAAATAGCGTCCCTGAGGAGACAACTCCAGCAGGGCTCTGCTCATAAGGTGAGAATGACACAGGGGTCGCATCGAGGTAAAGCGTTGAGCGCTCCGCTTGCGTTGCCTTCGAGTGGCTCATATAAGTTTAACCGTTTTGCGCTAGACCGGTGCCTGAAATGGACCCCGGAGGTTATGACCGCAAAGCGGCAGACAAAGGCAGTATTTCGTGGCAATTCCTGAGTTCCCCGACAGAAAAGCGCAGGCCCTGAGGATCAAGGCGGTTAAATGATCGTTACCTGCCCCTCTTGCGATACCAGCTTTACCGTTGACGAGGCCCTGCTCGGAGAGCGTGGCCGAAAAGTGCGCTGCAGCGAATGCGGGCACCGCTGGCATCAACTGCCCGGGCAGCCTGAGTCCGCGGATGCGCCTGAGCTCGAGTCGCCTGAGCCCGAGTTACCAGAGCCCGAGTCGCCAGAGCCGACCGAATCGCAGGAGAGCAGTGAGCAGCCAGCCCCGCCGGCGCCGGAACCCGAAGAAGCGCCCGCCGGGACAACGCCGCCGCCAGTGCGTGGCCCCAAACTCTTCGAATCGGAAGATGAAGACGTCCTGGACGACGGCGAGCGGCGATTCGCGGTTTTGGGATGGACCATCTTTTTCGTCGTGCTGGTCTTGCTCGCCGGGGGATTCTACTTCGGCCAGAGCCAGATCGTTGCTTTCGAACCAAGATTCCAGAATCTCTATGACCTCGTGGGCATGAAAGCCCAGGAAGAGGCCGAACCCGGGCAGAAAATTCCGGGAGAAGGTCTCTCGCTGCCGGCTGAAAAGCTTCTGAAAAGCCGCAAACGCGTCGATGGCCGGCCGATGATTGTCGTCGAAGGAATCGTGGTTAACGAGACCGAGCAGAATCAGCCGATTCCCACCCTGCGGGCGACTGTCGCAAATGCCGAGGCTGAGATTCTTGCCCGCTGGTATTTCGAGGCGGAAGCTGCGGAAATCACACCGGAAGGTGAAGTGACCTTTGCAACCTCCATTGCCGACAGCTGGGGGCGCCAAGGCATTGGTATTTCAATCATTTTCGTCTCGGAAGAGACGGCGCAAAACGAGCCGAGCATTCTGCCGTAAACCCGCGCGCTGCCATGGGCTGCCATGCGGTTGCCTGCCGAGAGCCCAAGGTCTCTGAGGTGAGACTGCCTAGGTCGTTAACCTCATGTTAATCTTAATTACCCCAATATGCGCAATAGTGAGTGTGATCTACCTTGCTCGAGGTGATCGAGTGTCCGGATTTCTCTCATGTCGATAGACTAAGACTTTGATCTGTATAATTTTTATTTTTGGATGAAACGATCAAGTCTCCGCAGGATGCAGTTCAAATAACAGGTTTCAAAGCCGGCAACTGTCATTCGCGATGAATGTAAGGTGGAGTGATGGCTCGAATATTGGTGGCCGAGGACGATCGCGCGGTACAGAGTTTCGTCGCGCGGGCGTTGGCTCACAAAGGGCACACGGTGACGACATCCGATGATGGCGTACAGGCACTGGAACAGCTGAGCGTCAACAGTTTTGAGCTGCTTATCACCGACATTGTCATGCCGGAGATGGACGGTATTGCCCTGGCGCTGAAAGTGACCAAGGACTATCCGGAACTGCCCATCCTGTTGATGACCGGATACTCGGCCGAGCGGCAGCGGGCCCACAATCTGGATGAACTGATTTGCCGGGTGATCACCAAGCCTTTTACCCTGAAACAGATTTGCGCCGTCGCTGACGAGGTGATGATCGCAAAGAGAGTTCCCGGCCCGGAACAGAACCCCGCACTGACCGTTTAGTCAGGGGCTTAGTCGGGGGCGTTGCGCGCGGTTCGCGGCTCTTCATCTTCACCTAAAACTGCCGAAGCAGGCGGTCTATGTAGTCGAGTTCGCTGGCCGGGCGTTGACGCTCGCCCCGCCGCTTCCGCAATTCCTGAAGGATCTCCCGCGTGCGTACGATGTCGCCTTCGTCGGGGATCTCAACGCCGGTGCGCGAGCTGTTGATACCGCCGCGTCCGGTCTCCCGTCCGAAGGGATCCGCACTCTGACCCGGTTGCGATCCGACCGTGCCGCTGCCGCGTTCCGCCTGCTGCCCCATCTGCTGCATGAAGCTCTCCGCCATGGCCTGCATGCCCTGCTGGAGCTGATCAAGGGATCTGGACTGCGGTGGCACAGCATCCTGACCTTCCTGGCCGCTGAGCGCGTCGCGGGCGTCCCGCATGGATTGCTCCGCCCGGCCAAGGGAGCGGGGAATCTCGCCAAGCGCCTCGCCGAGCTGACGCATCATCTCGCCCAGGTCCTTGCGCAGCTGTTCCTGTGCACCTGCGTCGCTGTTGCGTTCCTGCGCGCGCTGATCACCTTCCTGGCCTTGCTGGCCATCGCCCTGTTGCTGGCGCTCAAAACTACGGTCGAGCAACTCCTGCTGCTTGCGGATCATCTCTTCCATGTCCTGCATCATGCCGTGGGCATCCTGCATGGCCTGGTTCATCTGATCCGCGAAGTTTCCGGCCTGCAGATTTTCGAGAATTTCCTGCAACTGGGACAGCAGTTCCTGGGCGGCTTCGGTCGAGCCGTTACGGGCGAGTTCCCGGGCTTTTTCTATCAAGTCCCTGAGATCACTGCTCTCCAGCCGTTCAGCGTCCGGCGGAAGAGGTTGAGGTTCCATGCCCTGTGAGAGTTGCTCGCGCATCTGTTCGGTCATGGCTTCCATGAAACGATCAAGCGCTTCCTGCAGTTTATCGAGGAGTTCTTCGATTTCAGCCTGATCGGCACCGCGGGCGAGAGCTTCCTGCAGGGCTTTCTGCAATTCCCGGATGTCTCGCTCCGCAATGGCGAGTTCACCTTCTTCCAGCCGCAGGGCCGTATCCCAGAGAAGCTGTTGGACCGACGGAATGATTTCCGTCCGGCGGTCGTGGATCAAGCGGCGCTCCGCAGTCACGACGGCCAGAGCCACGACGACATCGTGATGGAAGTGGCTCGGGCGCTTATAAATATCGCGCAGACCCTGAACGATGGAGAAACGCTCTTGCGGCGCGAGGGTCAGTTGCTTGCGAAGTTCCACCAGGGCCCTGGCGACCGGGTGATTGAAAATACGTTCCGGAAGAACGGTTCGCAGAGCTTCACTCTCACCTTTTTGTCCGAGCGCATCCTCAGCGAAGAGCGTGATTTCGACGGCAAGGCCGGCCCAGTGGTGCGGGGTAAGGTCGTGATAACTGATGGCCTCCAGCTCGCTCGCGCCCGATTTGGGAAGTGCCAGTTCGAGAAAGAAAGGAGCCGCCTCCGGCATATCCAGACGCTGAACCTGGGCCTCGATTTTTTCGATACCGTAATCGTCCTTGGCCTGATACTGCAGCCTGAGGGCGGCGCGTTCGCTGCGGCTTGGTGCTGTCAGGTAGGCAATTTCCGGCGCCCGGTCCGGGAGGACGCTCATGCGCCACTCGGCCAGGGTGTCACCGTCCTGAACAATGGCGATACGCTCGCCTGCATCAATCCGTCCCGAGAGTTTGTAGAAATCGACACCCGTGCTCTCGAAGTCAGTCGCATCGGCGCCCACCAGTAACTGCGGACTTTCGACCGGGCCCTGAAGCTGCGCCAGAACCTCACTGCCTGCGGGGACCGCCAATGCAGGGCTGGAGAGGGATGGATCCGATTGTGGTGTTGAGGCGAGAAACTGCGGGGCTTTCCGTGTGTAGGCGGGCGGGTTGATCCAGACGTCAAAGGAAACCCCCTGGCTGGATGCGGTCGCAGAGAATTCCGGCGTCACCGCCCGGGCGAGACGCTGTGTCCAATTCTCAGCACCCGAAACCACAGCGACGACCATCACCACGGCCAGGCCGCAGCGCAGTGCGAGCGGATCAAGATAGGCGAACCTGGGGCGGGGAGGCTGGGCTTTGAAGGCGCCGCTTTGTTTTACGAGGCGCGAGCGATGCAGCGCCCAGAGTGCACGCGTCGTGCCATCGCCTTTGGTCAGGCGGTCGTCGAGCGACGTGAGCGGACGGTGCTTCAGTCCGGAATCCTGTTCTAGGCGCCGCCGGGTTTCCTTGTCGTCCGGAAGCCTGAAGTTTTTTATGAAATACCAGACACCCCAGAGTGCCGAGAGCACCAGGGCCGCCAGAACAACCGTGTGCAGCCAGTTCGGCAGGGCGGGAAGAATGTCGAAGAGCGCGATTGCGAGAAAAAGGCCGGCGATTCCCACAACGGGCCAGATTGCAGGCCAGAAACGCTCCCAGAAGAGGGCAAACTTCGCCAATCCCAACTGGAGGGTCAGGCGCGACGCCAAACTCATCGCATCAGTTGCAGGTCTGCGGATGAAGGGGCTTTCGCGGCCTGCGTCTCCGCTGCCGCTCGATCCGGCCCCGGGGTCTTTTCGCTCTACCAACTGCGCGTCCTCACGTCGTTAGCGTTGTCTTCCCCTGTTTTACTTAGGCCCCGGCCCAGGTTTGTCGACCGGCTGGCCTGTCATCTGATGCGATCCTTCTGGAACCTGCTCTTTTTCTCATTGGTGCAATGAAAAACCGTGAATCAGCCTCTTTGTTCGCCCCCACCGGCCCGACCCGGCGGTCTCATCTTCGTCTCAACGCGGTTTTGGCCCTTTCAATCCGATGATCAGGCGGCGCCGCGCGGTTCCGAACTCTGCTGACTGTCATCCAGCCACTCGGGAAGCCTATCCTGCCCGATAAGCGCATCATAGTCCATTCGCGGCCGGATAACCGCATAATCCTTGCCACGGACCAGGATTTCCGGTGCCGGAGGCCTGGAATTATAGCTGGATGCCATGACAGCGCCATAGGCGCCCGATGAACAAATCGCGAGCAGGTCATCGGGAGCGACCGTGGGAAGAGACCTCTGTTCCGCGAAAATATCGCTGCTTTCGCAGATAGGGCCGACGATATCGTAGGGCTCGCGCGCCGCATCCGGGGAAAACTGCGCCACCGGCAGAATATCGTGCCAGGCATCGTAAAGGGTGGGGCGGATCAGATCGTTCATGGCCGCATCGACGATCACGAACCGCCGTGCCGTGCCGTGCTTCACGTAGACGGTTCGCGTGACCAGAAGTCCGGCATTACCCGTCAGGAAGCGCCCGGGCTCGAAGATCAGTTTGCAACCCACTCCCGCGACCGCGCCGCGCACGATCTCGGCATAGCGGGTGATGTCAGGCGCCGCGCCGTCCCGATAAGCGATGCCCAGTCCGCCCCCCATGTCGAGGCGCTCCAGGGGCCATCCCGCATCGCGGAGTTCTACGAAGAGGGCGACCAGCCGTTCAAATGCGGTGCGGTACGGATTGACGTCGGTGACCTGCGAACCGATGTGCACCGCCAGGCCTTCGACCCGGACACCGGGAAGTTCGGCGGCGGACGCCAGGAAACCCCGCAGGCTTGGGATATCGATCCCAAACTTGTTCTCTGCCTTGCCGGTGGAGATCTTGGCGTGGGTCAGTGCATCCACGTCCGGATTTATGCGCAGGGCGACCGGCGCAACGCTGCCTTTCTCCTGGGCCACGCGTGACAGGGCTTCCAGCTCCGGCAGAGATTCCACGTTGAACTGCAGGATGCCGGCATCCAGGGCTGTCGCCATCTCCGAAGGCTGCTTCCCGACACCCGCAAAAACGATCTTCTTTGCCGGTACACCCGCCGCAAGCGCGCGCCGGAGTTCACCCTCCGAAACCACATCGGCACCTGCACCAAGCTGTGCAAAGGTTTTGATCACGGCCTGGTTGGAGTTGGCCTTCAGTGCATAGCAAACGGTCGCGGGCAGATCTCCCAGGGCGGCGACGAAACTGGTATAGGCCGTCTCCATGGCGGAGGCGGAATAGCAGTAGAAAGGGGTGCCGACGCGCGCGGCGAGCTCGTCAAGCGAGACCCCTTCAATGTGCAGGCGGCCGTTCTTGTAGGGATAGAATGTCATAGCACTTCGTTTCAGTTCTTTTTGCCGCTCGTTTTCCTGCAGTCAATTTTCATAAGGAACAATGACTTAACAGGCACGAGATCAGGGGTCCGAAAAACCGCCATTGGGTCTCAGATGACACAATATGCGATTGGACCGGGGTTTTAGTAGGTTTTTGTCTTGGTACGCTCGCCTGGGAAGATCGAGATATTGTCCGGTGCCGTATTCTGGCGCGGTTTATCATCGTCCCAGCCCGGAACCTGTGAGGAAGCCTTAGGGTAGGCCCGGGGGTAGGTGTAAAGGTCTTCTTCACCCTCCGGCGGGCTGAGCTTGCCCTTTTTGCCGCAGCCGGCGAGACCCAGGGCGGAAACAAGGCCTATGACGACCCAGCGCCGTGTCGGTGGTGTGCTTCTCATTCCTGTCTCCGGGCGTGCCAACTCAGCCTGCGCCATCTGCGTTGCTGCTACGATATTGATGCACGGCCCTCTAGTCAAAGGCCCTGGCTACCCTGCTCACCGAAAGGTTACAGGAACCGCGTCCGGGCCTCTGCCGCGGCTTTTCGGACCTGCTCCGGGGCCGTGCCGCCCTGGCTGGTGCGGCTGGCGGCCGAACTTTCGACCGTGAGGACCTCGAAGATCGCGTCCGTGATACGAGGCTCGACTGCCTGCATCTCGGTGAGCGGCAGCTCGCTGATGTCGCAGCCGGCGGCTTCCGCGCGCTGAACGATCGAGCCGGTGATATGGTGCGCGTCACGGAACGGCAGGTTCAGCACCCGCACCAGCCAGTCAGCCAGATCGGTCGCGGTCAGGAAGCCTGCGGCGGTCGCGGCCTTTAAGCGTGCTTCGTTGGCGCTCAGGTCCCGCACCATGCCTGTGGTTGCCGCGACGCAGAGGGCCAGCGTATCCGTGGCATCGAACAGAGGCTCCTTGTCTTCCTGCATGTCCTTGCCGTAGGTCAGGGGCAGCCCCTTCATGACCATCATCAGGGTGTTGAGGGATCCGATGACCCGGCCTGCCTTGCCACGCACCAGCTCCGCCGCGTCGGGGTTCTTTTTCTGTGGCATGATCGAGCTGCCGGTCGTGAAGGCGTCCGAAAGATCCACGAAACGAAAGCCCTCGCTGCACCAGATCACCAGTTCTTCGGCGAAGCGCGAGAGGTGGATGGCCAGGATCGACCCGAGCGAGAGAAACTCCAGGGCGAAGTCGCGATCCGACACGGAATCGATGGAATTGGCCGTCGGGCGGTCGAAACCGAGCGCCTTGGCCGTTGCCTGCCGGTCGATGGGGAAAGAGGTGCCCGCGAGCGCCGCCGCGCCCAGGGGGCATTCGTTCAGCCGCGCACGGCAATCCCTGACCCGGCCCCGGTCGCGCCCGAGCATCTCCACGTAGCTGAGCAGGTGGTGTCCGAAGGTGACCGGCTGCGCCGCCTGAAGATGGGTATAACCCGGCATCACGCTGTCGGCATAGACTTCCGCCTTTTCGATCAGGGCTTCCTGCAGCTCGGCCAGTTTACTGTCGAGCTGATCGAGGCTGTCCCTCACCCAAAGACGCACATCGACCGCCACCTGGTCGTTGCGCGAGCGCGCGGTGTGCAGGCGGCCGGCGGCGTCGCCGATCAACTCGCGCAGCCGGGCTTCGATATTCATATGAATGTCTTCCAGCGCCGCGCTGAACTTGAAGTCGCCCGCTTCAATCTCTCGCAAAATCGTGTCTAGACCTTTCAGGATGGCGTCCCCATCTTCGTTGGACACGATGCCTTGGGCGATCAGCATGTTACAGTGCGCTTTCGACCCCTGGATGTCCTGGGCGTAGAGCCGCTGATCGAAGGAAATGGACGCGTTGATCTGTTCCATCACCTCGGCCGGGCCCATGGAAAAGCGTCCGCCCCACATCTTGTTCGCGCCATCTCCGGAGTTGGCTGGCGGCGAGAGTTCGGCGGTTTTGTCGGCTGCGGACTGATCGGCAGCTGGAGTGTTTTTTGAGGTCATGTGACTGGGTGGACCTGATTCGCTATGCATAAAAACATCGCCATAGGCGCAACGATCCGCGGTTTGGCTGCGGTGCTCTTCGGAATTGCGGTGATTGCCACCGTCCAGCCTGCCGCCGCGCAGAACAGCGAACCGCCCCTCGGAGGCGATTTCGGCGCGAACTTTACCTTCTTCGAACCGCCGATACCAGCGCCGCCGACCGCTTTTACCCGAGGCGCTGAAGAGACCGTGAGTCTGCGGGATTTCAAAGGCGAAGTCGTCCTGGTGAATTTCTGGGCCACCTGGTGCGCGCCCTGCGTTGCCGAGATGCCGGCGCTTAACCGGCTACACAGCGATCTGGCGTCTCAGGGGTTCCGGGTCATTGCGATTTCTCAGGACCGGCGTGGCCTGGGTGTGGTGCAACCTTTCTATGACGATCTCGATCTCGATGCCATGGGCATCTACCTGGACCCCAAGGGTGTCGCAGCGCGTGAATTCGAGATCAAGGGTCTGCCGACAACGCTTCTGGTGGACCGGCGCAACCGCATCATCGGCATGCTGCAAGGGCCCGCCGAGTGGGATTCAGAAGAGTCGAAGGCTTTGATGCAATTCTACCTGGATCAGCCGATCCCTGCGGGTGACGGCTGAAGTCGCCAAAATCACGTTGGGTACCCAACTCTTGAAGTGCTATTAGACTCCTCCTCCCAGAGACCGTCTAACTTCAATGAGTGCAGGTGCATGCAGAACATCGGCTTTGACGACATCGATCATAAACTGACCTGGACCGCGATTGCTGATGCGCTGGAAGCCGGTCACCGCTTCGAGAAGGCCCAGGTCGGGGACCTTTTGCTGAGGGACGGGGACCGGGCGCTGCTCAACAGAGGAGCCTGGATCAAGGGGCTGGGCCTGGCGCTGAAGTCCATGTCGGTCTTTCCCGAAAACAATGACCGCACACCACCCATGCCCTCGATCCAGGGCGCCATGCTGCTGTTCGACGGTGAAACCGGCGCGGTGAAGGCGGTGTTGGACGGGGTTTTGGTCACCAAATGGAAGACTGCTGGGGATTCGGTTCTGGGTGCCCGTTTGCTGGCGCGGCCCGACTCAAGGCGTCTGCTGGTGGTCGGAGCGGGTACGGTCGCGCGTTCCCTGATGTCGGCCTATCGTGAAATCTTTCCCGGACTTGGGGGCGTCACGATCTGGAACCGCAATCGAGAGAAGGCGGATGCTCTTGCGCGAGAGCTTGCGGACGAGGGCCTCACCATCGAAGTCGCGACCGACCTCTCCGAGGCTGCGGCGTCGGCTGACATTATCTCCTGCGCGACAATGACCAAGACGCCGATCCTGAAAGGTGAATGGATCCGGCCGGGGACTCATGTGGATCTGATCGGCGCTTACCGCCCCGACATGCGCGAGGCGGACGATGAGCTCATGCGGAAGGCCGAGGTCTTTGTCGACTCCCGCGAGACCACGATGGAGGACATCGGTGAGCTCGCAATCCCGCTGGCGGCGGGTGTTATCACCGAAGGCGACGTCCGCGGTGATTTCTACGATCTCTGCAACGGCGGCAAAGGCCGGAGCGGACAGGATGCAATCACTCTCTTCAAGAACGGCGGCGGCGCACACCTGGACCTGATGACCGGATCGGTCATCTACGAGAAATTCAACGCGGCGTAAGACGGAGCGCCGCTGCGCTGCCGGCCCGCTGATCCTGCGGGGAAGGCCGAATTAGCGCGTCGGGACCGGGGTGTCGCCGGAGTAATCGTAGAAACCGCGGCCTGCCTTCTGGCCGACCCAGCCGGCTTCCACGTACTTCACCAGAAGCGGGCAGGGGCGGTATTTGGTATCCGCGAGCCCCTCGTAAAGCACCGACATAATGGCGAGGCAGGTATCCAGACCGATAAAATCGGCCAGCTCCAGCGGACCCATCGGGTGGTTTGCCCCGAGACGCATCGCCGTGTCGATGGCGTCGACGGACCCGACGCCCTCGTAGAGGGTGTACACCGCTTCGTTGATCATCGGCAGCAGCACACGATTGACGATGAAGGCCGGGAAGTCTTCTGCCGAGGCGGTCGTTTTGCCCAGCGCCTGCGTGAGGGTCCGGATCGTGTCGAAGGTGCTTTCTTCCGTCGCAATGCCGCGAATCAGCTCCACCAGCTGCATCACGGGCACCGGATTCATGAAGTGCATGCCCATGAACTTTGCCGGGCGGTCGGTGACGGAGGCCAGCCGCGTAATGGAGATTGAAGAGGTGTTGGAGCAGAGAATGGCGTCGGCCTTCAACGCCGGGCAGAGTTCCTTGAAGATCTCGCGCTTGAGCTCTTCGTTCTCGGTCGCGGCCTCGATGACCACGTCGCAGTCCCTGAAGAGGCTGTAACTGGTCCCGGTTTCGATCCGGGCTAAAGCTGACGATACATCATCCGGATTCACCCGGCCTTTTGCGACCTGGCGCTTCATGTGATGTTCGATGGTCTTCAGCGACTCCGCGAGCGTCTCTTCGCTGATATCCGTCAGCTTGACGTCGTATCCCGCCAGGGAAAAGACCTGGGCAATACCTGCGCCCATCTGTCCGGCGCCTAAAACGCCGATGGACTTAATGTCCGTTATGTCTGCTTCTGCCATGAGCGGGTCCGGTTTTTCTATTTCAGTCGTACGGGGTCCGATGGGGATCGCGTCCAGTGCTAACGCCTTGCGTCGCGGGTTTGTACGGGTGTCGGCTCCAGTTCGAAAACCAGGGCTGACACCCGCAACTCTAGTCCCGAGGCGTTAGCCGTCAAGGGCTGCTTCAAGTTCCGGCACAGCCTGGAAGAGGTCGGCAACCAGGCCATAGTCGGCGACCTGGAAGATCGGTGCCTCTTCGTCCTTGTTAATGGCGACGATGATCTTGGAGTCTTTCATGCCCGCAAGATGCTGGATCGCGCCGGAGATACCGATCGCCAGGTAGAGGTCGGGCGCGACCACCTTGCCGGTCTGGCCGACCTGGTAATCGTTCGGCACGAAGCCGGCGTCGACTGCGGCGCGCGAGGCACCGATGGCGGCGCCCAGCTTGTCGGCGACCTTTTCGAGCATGGCGAAGTTGTCGCCGCTTTGCATGCCGCGTCCACCGGAGATAACGATCCCCGCCGTGGTCAGTTCCGGACGCTCGGACTTGGTCAGCTCCTGGCCCATGAAACGCGACAGGCCCGTGTCACCGGCTCCATCGGTGCTCTCGACGGCAGCCGATCCGCCTTCCGCTGCTGCGGCGTCGAAGGCCGTGCCACGGATGGTGATCAGTTTGACCGAGTCGGTGGAGCGCACGGTCGCCATGGCGTTACCCGCGTAGATCGGACGGATAAAGGTGTCGGCGGACTCGATGGCGGAGATGTCGGAGACCTGCTGAACGTCCAGCAGGGCCGCGGCGCGGGGCATCACGTTCTTGCCGAAGCTCGTGGCTGCGGCAATGACGTGGCTGTAGCCGGATGCCAGCTTCACGATCAAGGGGGCGAGGTTTTCCGCGAGACCATGCGCGTATGCGGCGCCGTCCGCGTGCAGGACCTTGGCGACACCGGCGACCTTGGCGGCTTCCTCGGCGACGGCGCCGGAACCTTCGCCGGCGACAAGCAGATGGACGTCACCGCCGGCATGTCCGGCAAGTTCGACAGCCGCCGTCACGGCGTTCAGGACGGCAGGCTTCAGAGCGGCGTTATCGTGCTCTGCTACAACCAGAATGCTCATCAGATTACCTTCGCTTCGTTCTTGAGTTTCTCCACCAGCTCAGCGACGCTCGCAACCTTCACACCGGCCTGGCGTGCAGGGGGCTCGCTGACCTTGACCGTCTCGACCCTCGGGGTCACGTCGACGCCCAGATCTTCCGGCGTGACGGTCTCAAGCGGTTTCTTCTTGGCCTTCATGATGTTCGGCAGCGATGCGTAGCGCGGCTCGTTGAGGCGCAGATCGACGCTGACCACAGCCGGCATGTTGAGATTGACGTTCTCAAGACCGCCGTCGACCTCACGGGTGACGTTCAGCTTGTCGCCGTCGACAGCCACTTTCGAGGCGAAAGTGGCCTGGGACCAGCCCAGCAGTGCCGAGACCATCTGGGCGGTCTGGTTGTTGTCGCCGTCGATTGCCTGTTTGCCGAGCAGCAGCAATCCGGGTTCTTCCTTGTCGACAACCGCCTTCAAGAGCTTGGCGACGGCCAGTGGTTCCAGTGGAGTGTCGGTCTGGATCAGGATCGCCCGGTCGGCGCCCATGGCCAGGCCGGTGCGCAGAGTTTCCTGAGACTGAGCGATGCCAGCGGCAACGACGATGACCTCGGACGCGGTTCCGGCCTCTTTCAGGCGAACCGCTTCTTCGACCGCAATTTCGCAAAATGGATTCATCGCCATTTTGACGTTCGTCAATTCAACACCGCTCTCATCCGCTTTGACGCGGACCTTAACGTTCGCGTCGATAACGCGTTTAATCGGAACAAGAACCTTCATTGATCACTCACGGTCGTATGTTGTTGATCCAGTGCCGGGGATTTCACGCTGAATTCCGTGCTCTCCCAAAAGGCTGCTGTGCTTATTTTTCCAGCATCCCGGCTTTTTGTGCGGCTGCACATTAAGTGTCCCCTCCATGGCTGTCAACGACCGGAAAACATCAGGTCCCGCCTAGATTTTCCAAGCATCCACCGGGGCTCTCCGCAGTGCAAATTCGGCCTCTTTTGCGACCTCTTGTTATCGATTTGCGCCCGGAACCCAAAGTACGTCGGTTGCGCCGTCGTCATTCACGTGCCGGCAAAGCACAAACAACAGATCCGAGAGGCGGTTGATGTAGCGGATTGCCTCCGGATTGACGCTGTCGTTTTCGGCCAGGGCGGTGATTTCCCGCTCGGCGCGGCGCGAGACCGTGCGCGCCAGATGCAGGTGTGCCGCCGCCGGGGAGCCGCCGGGCAGAATAAAGGATTTCAGGGGCGCCAGATTGGCATTGATGCGGTCGATTTCCTGCTCCAGCCGCTCGACCTGAGCTTCGGTGATGCGCAGCGGCGGGCATTCCGGGTTTTCGACCTCCGGCGTCGCCAGGTCAGCCCCCAGGTCGAAGAGATCGTTCTGGACCCGCGACAGCAGCTGATCGACTTCCCCCTCGGTATGCAGACGCACCATCCCGACCGTCGCGTTGGTCTCATCGACCGTGCCGTAAGCAGCCACCCGCGGATCATGCTTGTGAACACGGGTGCCGCTGCTCAGCGAGGTCTTACCCTTGTCGCCGCCTTTGGTATAGATACGCGTCAGTTGAACCACAAAAAGACTCCCGAGTAGGGCTCGCGTTTCAAAGCCAAAGCCCTGTTTTCCTTGCTGATTGCGCTGAACTTACAGCGTTACTTCCGGGTCGCGTAAATGCCGACGGCCAGGATAACGAGTGCAACGGCTTGCAGGATGACCCGCCAACGCATGAATCTATTGGCGTTCTTCTTGTTGTATTCGCCACCCCGGGCCATGGAGTAGAGGCCTCCGCCCAAAGCGCCGAGCACCGCAAGCAGCGCGAGCACCATCATGATGTTGAAGAATGTAGACATGGCCTAGATATATCCCGTGCCACTGCACTCGACCAGAGTGTCGCGAAAAAATTCAGTCCGGCGGCGTTTCCTGGCCTGTCAGCTGCTCTGGAGCCGGGCGTTGGAACTAGTTCCGGCCCGCCAGAAGGCCGCGGGCGACCACCTGGGCCTGAATTTCCGCTGCGCCCTCGAAGATGTTGAGGATGCGGGCATCACAAAGCACCCGGCTGATCTTGTACTCCTCCGCATAGCCGTTGCCGCCGTGGATCTGCAGCGCATTGTCGGCGTTCGACCAGGCAACACGCGCGCCCAGTAGCTTGGCCATGCCGGCCTCGATATCGCACCGCCGGTCGGAATCCTTCTCGCGTGCCGAGGCATAGGTCAGCTGCCGGGCGATCATGGTCTCCACGGACATCCAGGCCAGCTTGCCGGACACCCGCGGGAATTCGTAGATCGCTTTGCCGAACTGCGCACGGTCCCTGGCGTAGGCCATGCCGAGTTCCAGTGCACACTGGGCAACGCCGACCGCGCGGGCGGCGGTTTGAATTCGTGCCGACTCAAAAGTTGCCATGAGCTGCTTGAAGCCCTCGCCCTCTGCGCCGCCGAGCAGATTCTCCGCCTTGACCTCGAAGTCGTCGAACCCGAGCTCGTATTCCTTCATGCCGCGATAGCCCAGGACCTTGATCTCCCCGCCGGTCATACCGGGCGCGGGGAAGGGATTGGCGTCGTCGCCGCGCGGTTTCTCGGCAATAAACATGGAAAGGCCCTTATAGCCCTTCTCATCCGGATTGGTTCGGGCCAGCAGGGTCATGATGTCACTGCGCGCTGCGTGGGTAATCCAGGTCTTGTTACCTTTGATGCGGTAAATCTCGCCGTCGCGCACCGCCCGCGTCCGGAGCGAGCCCAGATCCGAGCCCGTGTTGGGCTCGGTAAAGACCGCCGTGGGCAGGATCTCGCCCGACGCAATCGCGGGCAGCCACTTGTTCTTCTGGTCTTCGGTGCCGCCGAGACGGATCAGTTCCGCGGCGATCTCCGAGCGGGTGCCGAGCGAACCGAGACCGATGTAGCCGCGCGAGAGCTCTTCGGTCACAACGCACATGGAAAGCTTGCCCAGGCCCAGGCCGCCGAATTCCTCCGGAACGGTCAGGCCGAAGACGCCGAGTTCCGCGAGCTGGTTCACCACGTCCAGGGGAATGAGTTCGTCCTTCAGGTGCCACTCGTGGGCCTCTTCCATATGATCGTCGGCGAACTTGTGAAACTGGTCGCGGATCATATCCAGGGTTTCGTCGCCCAGGGCAGGATTTCCGTAATCGCCGCCGGTACCGCCCTCGCTCATCATAAGGGCAAGCTGCTGACGGACCGCGGCCGTGTTACCGCCTGAAATCAGGGTGCGCACGCTTGCGGTTTCAAAATCCCGCTCGGCTTGGGGTTCCAGGCCCATGTCGGCCAGACGCAGAATCTCGACCTGGCTCAGCGCGATGCCGCCGCGGATCTGGCTCAAATACTCACCAAAGGCGGCCTGAAGCATCAGCGTTTCCAGATCCCTCAGCGCCCCCTCGGCTTCCAGGCGCTCGGCCCAGCTCAGCATTTCGCGTAGAGCTGCGGCATAGGTGCAGAGCCAGGCAAAGCCGTGGACCGCGAACTGCTCACGCTCCAGCAGGACCGGATCCGGTTTGCCGTTTGGACCCATGACCATGGACGCAACCGATGCGCGGGCCTGTTCCCGAAGGGTCTCCGCGGCCGTCAAGGCGCTGCCGCAAGTCGTCAGAAGATCCGGAAGAAATACGCTTTCCGTCTGGGGCAATTCCCGTGCGGCGGTCTGGTTCATGAGGTCTGTCCTTTTCCCGCTTCCCGTTTCGGTGCGTCCAATGGGGGCGGCGCGTCCCATGGGGCGGGTGTGAGTTTACGGCTGATGCCGGGTTGTGGAGACATAAACTGATAGCTGGTCACTCAAATGACCAGCCCCACAGTCCGGGTGTCTGATTCGGTCCCGGGTGTCTGATTCCGTCGTTTCACGCCGCGCCGCGCAAAGGAAAACCTCTGCGCGGCGCTGGCGTTTGCTCAATCTTCGACGGCGTCTTCCAGGGTCCGCGCACCGGGACGCCTGGCCTGGACCAAGACTGCCATGTTACCCGGTTTATGCTGGTTGTTCATCATCTTGGTATGGGCCCGGGGGATATCATGCCAGGAGAAAACCTCCGACATGCAGGGATCGATCCGCCGTTCAATCATCAGCTTATTGGACTGGGATGACTGCTTCAGATTGGCGAAGTGGCTGCCCTGAATACGCTTCTGGCGCATCCAGACGAAACGGGCGTCAAAGGTGATGTTGAAGCCGGTGGTGCCGGCGCAGAATACCACCATGCCGCCGCGCTTGACCACGAAGCAGCTGACCGGGAAGGTCTGCTCGCCCGGATGCTCAAACACGAAGTCGACATCGTTGCCCTTGCCGGTGATCTCCCAGATCGCCTTACCGAACTTGCGGCATTCCTTCATGTAGGCGGCGTAGGCGGCCTGATCGCCGACTTCCGGCAGCCGGCCCCAGCAATCGAAATCCTTCCGGTTGATCACACCACGGGCGCCCAGGGACAGTACGAAGTCGCGCTTGCTCTCATCCGAGATAATGCCGATGGCATTGGCGCCCGCCGCGGCGATCAGCTGGATCGCCATGGAGCCCAGACCACCCGAAGCACCCCAGACCAGGACATTGTGGCCCGGACGCAGAATGTGGGGGCGATGGCCGAAGAGCATACGGTAAGCCGTTGCCAGGGTCAGGACGTAGCAGCCGCTTTCTTCCCAGGTCAGATGCTTGGGACGGGCCATGACCTGCTGGGACTGAACCGCACAGAACTGCGCGAAGGAGCCGTCCGGCGTCTCGTAACCCCAGATCCGTTGCGTGGGCGAGTACATGGGATCGCCGCCGTTGCATTCCTCGTCGTCGCCGTCATCCTGGTTACAGTGGACGACCACCTCATCGCCGACCTTCCAGCGTGTGACCTTGGAACCAACGGCCCAGACGATGCCGGACGCATCGGAGCCGGCGATGTGATAATCGGATTTGTGCACGTCAAAGACGGAGATCGGAATGCCGAGGCCGGCCCAGACGCCGTTGTAGTTCACACCGGCCGCCATCACCATGATCAGCACTTCGTGGCTGTCGAGTTCGGGAACATCGACGACCTCGACCTGCATGGCTTCTTCCGGGTTACCATGGCGCTCGCGGCGGATCGTCCAGGCGTACATCTGTTTGGGGACATGACCGAGCGGCGGAATCTCGCCGACCTCGTAGAGATCTTTCATCTCCTGTCCGGGCTTCACTTGCATTACTTCTGCGCTGTCGGTCATGGCTCTCTCTCCCAAGTGGCTCGGAGGCTCTCTGTCCAAAGTGCTGCGGTGACATCGGTTCCAAACCTGATTTGAACGATCCGTCAGGGCCTGAAGATCGTCTGCATCGGCCGATGTGTCCCGCAGTGCTATCCGGACCGGAGTGCTCCGGTGTCGTGTTCATCTACCTCATCGTTTGCGATCATGCGGCACGCCTGATCTTCGGCGGCCCCTGTCATCGCTGTTCTGCACGTCCCGCTCTGGATTTCACGTCTTGCCCGCCTTGCGCTAACATGGCCTGCCGGGACGGCGGTTTCGCAGTTCATTTCGGCGGCGCGATACGTGAATGTGGATTTTGCCACGGATTCTCGCCAAAGGCCACCAGATACCCTTGACATTTATCGCCAGTTTCTGTCTTTTGCAATGCACAAAATATTTTATTTTTACGAATTTAGTATGATTAATGAAATTTTCTGTCGTTAACTATGTTAAAATAGACTGATGATAATGCAGCTGGAGTTGAGAGTATGACTGAGAAACGCCCCGGTCCCGCACAGGCAGCAGGTGCAGCAAAGCCCTCTTCCTCAGCTCCGGACGCATCGCCTGCGCACGGCAACGCACACAGCGGCAGTCCTCAGAGCGGCAATGCTCAGGGCGGCAGTATTCAGGGCGAACGAGACCGTCCCTGGCTGTTTCGGACCTATGCGGGACATTCGACAGCCGCCGCTTCGAATGCGCTCTACCGCAAGAATCTTGCGCGGGGGCAGACCGGTCTGTCTGTGGCCTTCGATCTGCCGACCCAGACCGGATACGATTCCGACCATGAGCTCGCGCGCGGCGAGGTCGGTAAGGTTGGCGTTCCGATCTCTCATCTCGGGGACATGCAGACGCTCTTCGCCGAGATCCCTCTGGACCGCATGAACACCTCCATGACCATCAATGCGACGGCGCCCTGGCTGCTCGCGCTCTATACGGCCTGCGCCGAGACCCAGGGCGTGGCCCGGGCGGATCTTTCCGGAACCACGCAAAACGATCTGATCAAGGAATACCTCTCGCGCGGCACCTATATCTTCCCGCCAAAGCCCTCGATGAAGCTGATCACCGATGTAATCGCCTACACCTACAAAGACTCTCCGCGCTGGAACCCCATGAATGTCTGCTCCTACCACCTGCAGGAAGCAGGGGCGACACCGGTTCAGGAGTTGGCCTTCGCGCTGGCTACGGCGATCGCGGTACTGGATGCGGTGAAGGCATCCGGCCAGGTCCCGCCGGAGGATTTTCCGAAAGTCGTGGGCCGGATCAGCTTTTTCGTAAATGCCGGAGTTCGTTTTGTGACCGAACTCTGTAAAATGCGCGCTTTCACGCGGCTCTGGGACGAGATTTGCCGCACGCGCTACGGCGTCGAAGAAGAGAAGTACCGCCGTTTCCGTTATGGGGTCCAGGTTAACTCCTTGGGTTTGACCGAGCAGCAGCCGGAGAACAACGTCTATCGGATTCTCATCGAAATGCTGGCGGTGGTGCTCTCAAAGGACGCACGAGCCCGGGCAGTGCAGCTTCCGGCCTGGAACGAGGCGCTGGGGTTGCCGCGTCCGTGGGATCAGCAGTGGTCCCTTCGGCTGCAGCAGATAGTGGCCTTCGAGACGGATCTCTTGGAGTACGAGGATCTCTTCAACGGCTCGACAGTGGTCGAGGATAAGGTCGCAGCCCTGATGGCGGAAGCCAGGGAAGAGCTGGAGCGGATCGAGGAGATGGGCGGGGCCGTAGCCGCGGTCGACAGCTCCTACATGAAGGAGCGCCTGGTCGAGAGCGCGACGGCGCGCTTCAACGCCATTGAAAGCGGCGAGCAGGCAGTGATCGGCGTGAACCGCTATACCGAATCCGAGCCTTCGCCCCTGACCGAAGGCGGCGACGGCGGCTATATGGTCAGCGACCCAGATGCGGAAGCCGGGCAGATTGCCCGCCTTCAGGAATGGCGGGCCGCCCGCGACGCCGCCGCGGTGGCGTTAAGCCTTTCCGCCTTGAAGCAGGCCGCGCGTGACGGCAGCAACATTATGGAACCTTCCATTGCCTGCGCCCACGCGGGTGTGACGACCGGTGAGTGGTCGGCGGCCTTGCGCGAAGTCTTCGGCGAATACCGCGCCCCGACGGGTGTTGGCCGGGCCGTGGCGGTTCAGGGCGGTGACAGTCTGGAGGGATTGCGCGAGCGCGTATCGGAACTCTCCGACCGTCTTGGCCGGCGCGTCAAGATGCTGGTCGGTAAGCCGGGGCTCGATGGCCATTCGAATGGCGCCGAGCAGATCGCCGTTCGCGCCCGCGATGCCGGTTTTGAGGTGGTGTACGAAGGAATCCGGCTCACACCCGCGCAGATCGTGAATGCGGCGCTGGAAGAGGGTGTCCATGTGGTCGGTTTGTCGATCCTCTCGGGATCGCATGTTCCGCTGGTCACGGGAGTCATGAAAGGCATGACCGCATCCGGTTTGAACGACGTGCCGGTCGTGGCCGGCGGAATCATTCCGCCCGAAGACGAGGCGACCCTGAAAGCGGCCGGCGTTGCGGCGGTCTACACACCCAAGGATTTTGATCTGACCGCGATCCTGTCGGACATCCTCGATATCGTCGAGCGCACCACGCGAGAAGCGGCGTAGCCTCGAAGGCGGCAGTGGTTTCCGGAAACGTTTGGGCAAATCTGCTTGTAATTGTTTCCGCAGGTGGAAAGTGTTTTTCTCACTGGCGGGCCTGAAACAGCCGTTTTAGAACAGCATGCGCCTCAATGTGCCGTGTTTGTCGATGAACTGATGCTTGATGGCCGCCCCGGCATGCACGGCTACGACGCCTAACAGGCCATAGGCGATGTAGTAGTGCAGTTCGATGGCAAGATCCCGGGCGGCGTCCGATATGCTCAGAAGGGCCGGGACCTCGAAGAGCCCGAAGAAGGTGAAGCCGCTGCCCGCAGAGGTCGAGATCGCGTAGCCGGTGACGGGAATGGCGAACATCGCCAGCAAGAGAATGCCGTGCGCCGCGCGGGCACCGAGTTTCTCCCAGGGCGCCAGTTCGCTCTGTAATCCGGGCGACCGCGAGATCAGTTTCCAGACCAGGAAGAGGCTCGCCAGCAACAGCGCGATCATACCGATAGCGCGATGCAGTTCGAGCCCCCGGTTGTACCAACTGTCATAGTAGCTGAGACCGACCATCCACCAGCCAAGGCCGGTTAAGCCCAGGATGCATCCGGCTATGAGCCAGTGAAGCAGTTTGCTCACCAGCCCATAGCCCGTGGCGGTATTGCGCAGTGCCAAAGCGGCAGCTTTCTACTGTTTGATCGCTTCAATCATCAGGTCAACCACGACGTTTTCTGCTGCCGGACCAAGGTTGTAGCCCATGCCGAAGTCCTTGCGGGCCAGGGTGTAGCTGCCCTCGAAGCCGGCGCGGTAGCCACCCCAGGGGTCGTCGCCTTCACCGAGTTTGGTGATCTCAAACGAGATGGGTTTGGTCACACCCAGCAGGGTCAGATCGCCGGAGAGCGTTCCGCCGTTTTCGTCGCCGTCGTAACCCGTGCTGACAAAGGTTGCGGTCGGGTGCTTCTCAACGTCGAAGAAGTCGGCGCTGCGCAAGTGCTTATCGCGTTCCGCGTGGTTGGTGTCCAGGCTGGCGGTGTCGATGGTAAGCTCGACTTTCTGGGCGGCGGCGCCTGCCGCCGGGTCGTAGAACATGGTGCCATCAATCGTATTGAAGCGGCCGGACAGCCAGCTCATGCCCAGATGTTTCGTCTTGAATTCGATGAAGGAGTGGGTTGGATCGATCTTGTATTCGGCTGCGCCTGCGGGCAAGGCAGCGGCCACAAGAAAAGCGGAGGCGAGCGAGAACCCGGTCAGGGTTTTGAGCGGCTGAGACTTCATCGTGGCTTCCTTATTGTTTGTACAAAAAAAAGATAGGATTGAATCTGTCGCAGCTGCGGTTGCGAACAAGTAACAGCTTTGTGATCGAACGGGCGTTCGCCTGTCTTTGCACGTTCCGGGCGTTCGTGCCGTCTTTGGAGCCTTGACCCTTCGGTCCGGCTGCGGTTAGGGTGACGAGTTATGACAAGTCACAACCTCAAGGGTTTCGCAATTCGAATTAGCGACCCGGCGCCGATAGGGCGACCGGGACCTTTCGTTATTCGCGATTCAATCTTTGAGGACGACTGTGATGTCTGCACAGCCTGTACATTCGACAGCTGATACCTATCCCGGCCCCGCCGGACGCTCTACACCCGCCCCCCGCAAAGCCGTTCACTGCTTCTCGATCCACGCTGCTGCCGAGCCGGGCGTCATGCCCAGGGTTCTGGAGCTCTTTGCCAAACGCAATCTGGTGCCCAGCCGCTGGCATAGCGATGTGATGGGGCCTTCGAACCGCGACCTCTCGATCGACCTCCAGGTCGTGGGGCTGGATAGCCTCACCGCCGACTACGTTGCGCGTTGTTTGCGGCAGGTTTACGGGGTCGAGACCGTCCTGACGTCGGAGAAGCCGGTATTCTGACCGAGTGTCCTTTCAATTCAACTTCTCTTTCAATAGGTTAGGGGGAAATTGAGTGACCGAGAGGACCAGGCGTGAGTCTGCTTGAGCGAATCAGAACCTGTCATCGCTGGGATCCGGCGGCTTATCGTCCTTTTCTCATCGATGGGATTTCCTATGGCTACATATCGGCTGCCTTGGCGGGCCGCTTGTCGGACTTTCCGGCGGTCTTCACGGTCGAGCCGGGGCAGGTCACGCTGTCAGCCGGCCTGCGGGATTTTGCCGGCCGCAGCGAAGCGGTTGCCGAGACCGTAATGCGCTTAACCGAGAGCGGTGATCTGCCCAAATGGCGCGGTGAAGACTTTCCGGTGGTACGGCGCTGGGGCGACGCGCCGGTGATGGCCATCGACAGGTGCGCTGCCGCGCCCCTCGGGATCAGGAGCTTCGGTGTCCATGTCAACGGGATTACAGAGCGCGATGGCCAGCCTCTGATGTGGATCGGCCGCCGCGCCCTGAACAAGCCCTCGGCACCGGGCAAACTCGATCACATCGTTGCGGGCGGCCAGCCCCACGGTCTGAGCATCAGGGAAAACCTGATCAAGGAGTGCGCGGAGGAGGCCGATATTCCGCGCTCTCTTGCCGAGCGTGCCAGGCCGGCCGGCGCGGTCTCGTACCTCTGCGAGTGGACGGATGGTTTGCGCGACGACGTGGCGTTTTGTTTTGACCTTGAATTGCCCGCCGACTTCACCCCGCGCAACACGGATGGCGAGGTCGAGGACTTCTATCTCTGGTCGATCGAGCAGGTCATCGAGCGCGTCCGCGAGACCGAAGACTTCAAGTTTAACGTCAATCTCGTCATCATCGATTTCCTAATCCGTCACGGATATCTCGGCCCGGACGATCCTGATTATCAGGAGATCGTCGAGGGCTTGAGTCGGGGCCAGGCCAGAAAAGCTGAGTGATTGGGCCTTGCGCCGTCAATCTTCCCAGCCCGCCATGGCCCGCACCTCCTGCGCGGACTTGCCTTGCAGCCGCAGTTGGCGCAGCGCCAGTGCGCCGTGACGCTTGGCGAGACGTTGTCCCTGTTCGTCCTCAATCAGGCCGTGATGATGCCACTGTGGAACCGGAAGTTCGAGGAGCGCCTGCAATAGACGGTGGACGTGGGTCGCCTGGAAGAGATCTTCGCCGCGGGTCACCAGGGTGATTTTCTGGAAGGCGTCGTCCAGGGTGACCGCGAGATGATAGCTGGTGCCGATATCCTTTCGCGCCAGCACAACATCGCCGAAGATCTCGGGCTGCGCGATCATCTCGCCCTTGCCCCGATCCTGCCAGCTCAGTGGTCCGGCGAGGTTCCGCGCCTTCTGCACGTCGAGCCTTAGAGCATAAGGTATGTTCGCTGCCTCTCTGTCCTCTCGTTCACCGGGCGAGAGCCTTCGGCAAAGACCGGGATAAAGCGGTCCGTCGGGACCATGAGGTGCCGCTGCCGCGCTTTCAATTTCCGCCTTGATGTCAGCGCGTGTGCAGAAACAGGGATAGAGCAAACCCATGCCGGAGAGACGGTCAAGCGCCTGCCTGTAAGCTTCGTTGCGTGTGGACTGCGCCAGAGGCGGAGCATCCCATCGAAGGCCCAGCCATGTCAGGTCTTCGATCATCTCCTGGGTGAACAGGGGGCGGCACCGCGTGGTGTCGATATCCTCGATTCGCAGCAAAAAGCGTCCACCGCTTTGTCGGGCCGCCAGCTCCGAAAAAAGCCCTGAGAAAGCGTGGCCGAGATGGAGGTGACCACTGGGTGAGGGGGCGAAGCGGGTGGTTTCCGTGCGGGCAGTCATTGGGGTTGCGCGTCGCTTTGCTGGGGTCTGTCGAAATCTTTGGGGCGGATAAATCCGGGGCGGACTTTCCAGGAGATCTTGGATAATGTCCAGTCATGAGCCAGAAGGAAACCAGCCAGGATCAAGAGGCAAAGGCGAATGTAGCGCCTGCCGACGAAGCTCTGCGCCCCGCCATGGAAGCGCTCGCGGAACGGGACCGCGACATCGCAATTGCTTATGAGGTGTGCGGCCTACCGCCGGTGCGGCGTCACGAACCGGGTTTTGCCGGACTGATCCGGATCATGGCGGCGCAACAGGTGTCGGCCCGGGCCGCGCAGGCAATTATCGGTCGTCTCGATGCTGCCTTGCAGCCGGTTACGGCTGAGGGATTCCTGGCGCTGGACGATGAAACCCAAAAGCAGATCGGACTGAGCCGGCCGAAGCAGCGGTATGGTCGGGCATTGGCGGAAGACATTCTCTCCGGCCGGATCGATCTGCAGGCGATTGCTTCACTGGATGATGAAGCTGCCGCCGCTGCCTTGATGCAGGCGAAGGGCATCGGGCGCTGGACGGCGGAGGTCTACCTGCTTTTTGCGCTGCAACGGCCGGACATCTGGCCTGCCGGTGATCTCGCGGTCCAGGTGGCCGCCCAGAAACTCAAGGGGCTTTCCGAGCGTCCGGTGGGGGATGTGATGGTTGCCCTTGCGGAAGACTGGCGGCCCTACCGCACGGCAGCCGCCAGGTTTCTCTGGCATCTCTATCGTCATCCCGGAGTGCCTGAAGGCGGGTTTTGAGGGCGCCCCGGCCTGCGAGCCGGATCGAATGACATGCCGTGCGGTGTCTGATGGCCCGATTGAATCCAAAAAGCTGCAAGCACGCGTTTGAATTCGTCACAAAAGTAAGCCCCGAAACCCTGAAAGGGTGACGGCGCGGCCCGAATCGGCTATGACGAACACTGGATTGCCGAAGGATTCCGCCAAAATGGCCGTTGCGAACAAACTTGACGGACCACGCGCAGCACCTGCTTCAGGCGGTGCGGCTGAGTATCTGGTCGTTATGCTGCACGGCCTTGGGGCCGACGGGAACGACCTCTTTGGATTGGCGCCGATCCTGGCGCAGGCTTTTCCCAGTGCGGCCTTCGTTGCGCCAAATGCTCCGGAACCCTGTGATATGGCGCCCATGGGTCATCAGTGGTTCAGCCTCGCGGACCGGGATCCCGAAAAGATACTGTCTGGCGTACGCGCGGCCGCACCGATCCTCGACGACTTTCTCGATGAAGAGCTCAAGAATCACGGTCTGACGGATGACAAGCTGGTGCTTCTCGGGTTTTCACAAGGCACCATGATGGCGCTGCATGTGGCCACGAGGCGCCCCAATAGCTGTGCGGCGGTTATCGGCTATTCCGGCGCGCTGATAGCCCCGGGATATCTTGACGACGAGTTGAAGTCCGAGCCGCGGGTTTTGCTGATCCACGGCGAAGATGACGACGTTGTGCCGCCGCAGGCCCTAGGCGCCGCTGAAAAGGCACTTATGGGTCACGGTTTGACTGTGTACTCCCAAATGATACCCGGTCTTGCCCATGGTATCGATGAAAACGGGTTGCGTATGGGGATCGGTTTCCTCATGGAAACCTTTGCATTGGCCGGCGACGAGGGCGAATCCTAGCTTTAAGACCGTCCCGCACGACGTGGCTTTTTTCAAAATAGAATGAGACCTAAGTCTCTGAAATTAAAGAAGTTGGAACGCAGCAGCGGTTCGACCCCGAATCAATGCGCCCGGCCTGCGACGTCTTGCCGTATGACAAGACGGTGAAGATCTTTACGCTTTGACCACAATATGTTGTGTATCCTCTGCAGGTCCGCTATCAAGAAGTAGAGCGTCGTCGGATTTCCGGCGAGTAAACGCGAATGCACACTATGTAGTAGTACAGAAGGAGGTGCACAGCGTGGGTAGTACAGCTAATGCTTTTCCGGCATTGGTGCTCAATGCGGATTTTCGCCCGTTGAGCTATTTTCCCTTGTCTCTTTGGTCGTGGCAGGATTCGGTCAAGGCCGCATTCCTGGGGCGCGTCAACATCATCTCGGAATATGAGCACACTGTGCGCTCACCAACTTTCGAGATGAGGCTGCCAAGCGTGATTTCCCTCAAGGAATATGTCCATCTCGACCGGAGGCCTGCCTTCACTCGCTTCAACGTGTTTCTGCGCGATGGGTTTCTCTGCCAGTATTGTGGCGACCATCTGCCGTCGGAAGAACTGACCTTTGATCACGTCATTCCCCGTTCGCGCGGCGGCCGCACGACCTGGGACAATGTGGTGACGGCCTGTCAGGACTGTAATCTCGCAAAGGGCAATCAGATGCTCGGCAACTGCGGCATGACTCTCATGCGTCCGGTCGAGGCGCCGACGACTTACGAACTGCAGCAGAATGGTCGCGCTTTTCCACCCAACTATCTCCACGAAAGCTGGAACGACTTTCTCTATTGGGATTCCGAACTGGAGTCCTGATCGGGTCAGGCGGCGTTATCTGGATGAGGTGTCCGCACTGAAGCCAGAAGGCTGCACCATGTGCATTGTCGTGCCTACACCCGTTGGGACAGCCAGATCGCGAGCCGCGAACCGGTCTTGATAGCAGCGCTCAAGACTTCGTAGCCGGGCGCCTGCGCCGCACCGTGCTCCAGCGCGGTATCCCGATGCTCAAGTTCTTCGGCCCGAAATTCCTCGATGGTGTCGCGCAGGTCGGATTCATCGTCTTCCAGGCGCGCGGATTGTTCGGCGTAGTGCTCGTCGATCACTTCTTCCACAGCCACCGTGCAGGCCATGGCGGCTTTGTCGCCCATAAGCGCCGTGGCCGCGCCCAGGGCGAAGCCTGCAACGTGCCAGATCGGCTGCAGGGCTGTAGGACGGATCCTGCGTTCGCAAACCAGCCGGTCAAAGGTTTCCAGGTGCCGAAG
Source organism: Denitrobaculum tricleocarpae (assembly GCF_007004665.1). Classification (GTDB taxonomy): domain Bacteria; phylum Pseudomonadota; class Alphaproteobacteria; order Kiloniellales; family Kiloniellaceae; genus Denitrobaculum; species Denitrobaculum tricleocarpae. The sequence continues at coordinate 477,541 of NZ_ML660052.1, forward strand.
CTCCTGCTCGTGCATATGCTTCACAGTTGCGGCGTTCGGATGGTTCCGGCCCATGACCGCAAGCTGGCCCTCGTAGATCCGCCGGGCGCCATACTCACCGGCCTGATCCACACGGATCATGCGCGCCAGTTCTTCTTCCTTGGGCAGGTCGCCGGGCAGCCTGTGATGCGGCTTTTCCGCACTGTCGGGCGCTGCTGTTGCTTGATCTTCCTTCATTGCCGGCTCCTTCAGCTGCTTCAGGATTCAGTGACGCGGCGTGCCGCCCAGACGCAGCCCCCCGCGAAGAGGAGCGAGGCGATCACATTGAAGCCCGCGATCGAAATACCTGCAAAAGACCAGGGTATCGTGTCACAGGTTGCCGGCTGCTTGGCGAGAAGCTGTTCGCGCATCTCCGCGATCGGGGCGTTGAAATCGATGGCCGGCGCATGACAGGCTTCGGTGCCGCGCCACCAGTGTTGTTCGACCCCGACGTGGAACATGGCGATCCCGGCTCCGGTCAAAAAGGCCAGCCCTGCAAGCAGAATAACGGCTTTAAGGGCTTTTCCGCGCGGGGCGAGGACCAGGCCGATCAGACCCAAAGTCATGGCGCCGACATAGGCATAGCGCTGGTAAATGCAAAGAACGCAGGGATCCAGGCCCCCCCAATACTCTGAGGCGAGTGCACTGCCCAGCGCTCCGACGCAAACCGCCACGATCGCAGCCGGAATCAGTCGCGGATTCTCAAACAGCTGGTTTGTTTCAGCAATTGCAGACATTCAGGCTCCGGAACAGTGATCGCAACTCATACGCCTTTAGTTATAGCCCCAAGCGACGCAGTCTCCCAGTCTTCTCAAGGCGCTGCTACAAAAGGTAGCGGCGGGTGTGGAGAACGCATTCAGGCATAGCTTTCTGCGCGCCTGAGCCGGAATCTGCGCGTTTAAGCTAGAAAAGGTAACGGATCGCGAGAAAGCCGGCAAACAGCATTACGAAAAACAAAGTTGCGAGAATGGGGAGATGCTTCTCGATAAAGCTTTTGATCGGCGGCCCGAAGTACCAGAGAAGTCCGGCCAGGATGAAAAAGCGCGCGCCGCGGGAGAGCGCGGATGCGAAGGTAAAGACCGCGGGGTCGAGGCTGAGGGCGCCGCTGGCAATCGTGAAGACCTTGTAGGGAATCGGCGTGAAGCCTGCCGCGGCGACGATCCAGGCCCCCCATTCCGCGTAGAGCACCTGAAAATCCGCGTAGGCGTCGACCTTGCCGTAGAACTCCAGGATCATCTGGCCCACGCTGTCGAACAGGAAAACACCGATGCCGTAGCCGGCCAGACCACCCAGAACCGAGGTTATGGTGGCAATCAGCGCGATCTTCCAGGCCTGATCACGCGCAGCCAACACCATCGGAATGATCAGCACATCCGGTGGAATGGGAAAAAAAGAGGATTCGACGAAGGATATCGCCCCGAGGGCCCAGAGAGCATGGCGGTGGGCGGCCAGATCCATGGTCCAGTCGTAAAGACGTCGCAGCACTCTTGGTAATCCCCTCTAAATCGGATCATGCCTTGCAGGAACCGTCCTTTGGCCCCTGCAAGGAAGTGGAACAGGTTCTGTGTCCGGTTCGCGTGCGGACCCTTTAGCAGCTTGTCCGGTTACGGGCAACAGACGAGACGTGCGCATACCGCGCCTTGTCACGGTCCGATGGGTTTTGTCATGGAAGCCGTTGGGGGGCGTGGCCAAATTTGCTATGCTGTTTTCCGGATCGGGCGGTGCGATGGGGGATGACCCTGGAACAGAACGAGGTGGAGGAGACTGCGTATGAACGCCGAAGCCGAGGTACTGTTCCTGAACGAGAGCTTTTATCACGTATTCCGGCAGCGCGATCTCTCGATGATGGCGAAGCTGTGGGCAGAAAATCTGCCGGTCGCCTGTGCGCATCCCGGCTGGCCTGCGATTTCCGGCCGGGACGAAGTGCTCGGTTCCTGGGAGGCGATCCTGACCAATCCCGATGCACCCGAGGTTTCCTGCCATGGTGCGCAGGCCTTTGCCGCGGGCCAGGATACCGCTTTTGTCATTTGCTATGAAAAGGTGGGAGACAGCGTCCTGGTTGCGACCAATTATTTCGCGCGCGAGGCCGGTGAATGGCGCATGGTTCATCATCAGGCGGGACCCTGTAACGTCTCTCCGCTTGCTCTGGAGGAAGAGACCGAGACCGGTCCGTTGCAGTGAGGGAGCGCACAAAGCGCGAAAATCGGGCGGATCGCCAAAGACAGCCGCGTTCCGGTATAAAAAAAGCGCCTGCCGGCGTTCAGAGTAACCAAAGATATGCCAGGGCATGGCTTTTGCTGTCACTCGGCATCCGGCACAGTCAGGAATCTAACTGCAGTCCGATGTACAGCACTGTTTCAGCCACAGAGTCTGCCTAAACACAGCTTTACCGAGAACGCAGAAATAGGCCCTCCTACCTGGAGAGAGCATGAAACCACGCTACACGCGGTTTCCGGGAAGTGTTTGGCTTCTAGAGCAGCTCTACGCTGGAAGCCATTGGGCCTTTTTGCCCCATCCGCGTCGTCATGCGGACTCGTGCTTCAGGATCCAGGTTCATGACGCCTGCACGTTCCAGGGTCCGGGCAGACACAAAGACGTCTTTCCCGCCATTGTCCGGTGCGACGAAGCCAAAGCCTTTTTCGGCATTAAAGAACTTCACCGAGCCTTCGACGACTTCATCGTTTCCAGTATCTTCAAAGCCGCCGTAACCGCCACCACCGCCGCCGCCGCCATAATCGCCGCCACTGCTGCGCGGCGGGACGTCGGGCATTGATTCAATGTGATGTATGTGCGCCACCTGCGGACCTTTTTGGCCAGCGGAAAGATCGCAAACAAGGGTCGTGCCGTCAGGAAGATCGCGATGACCGGCGCGTTCTACGGCCGAAATGTGAAGAAACGCATCCGGAGAACCGTCGCTAAGCTGTACGAAGCCAAAGCCCTTTGTCGGATTAAACCACTTCACCACTGCACTGACTTCTCGGTGGGTCACGTCCATCCGATCAGAATTGCGATGGGTGTTCATTCTACTACACAGCTCCCATATGGGCGCTCTATTACTGGCACCCCCCATGGCTTCCCTACACGCGCTTGTTTTCCGCGAATAGAGCCCTCGGAAGGTATTTGCATTTCAATAACCAAGTAACGACCGCACTGCTTCAAGTTATAGCCATAGAGCTATCCAACCGGCACATCAGCGATTTTGCTGCCGGGTCTCAAGCTGTTTCCCTGAGGTGTTTCCGGCTAAGTCACTGAAATGCTGTAATTGTTGGACAACAATCCACAGCCTTTAGCTAAGTTGTACCTCAACTTGTGGTGCGAGAGCTACTGAAATTCTCACGAAAGCTTGTGGAGAATTACCAATTATCGAGAGTCAAGTGCGAGTCCCGTGAAGGTTTGTTCCGCACGCGGAAGGACTTCGATCAGAAATGACCAGCGATCTATTCATGGTAACGATACCATAGCACTTGACGTTACACACCACAGGACGGGACCCTCCCGCATTCGCCAGGTGCGCCGTTACGGGGGGATACGGGACCGGAACCCCGGGCTCGGGATACCAAGATAAAATCCGCTCCGGCCGCATTGGCCTATTGCCAAGCCGGATGTCATGGCTATTATCGCCGCGCACGAGCAGGGTCGTTCTTGATGAGAGCACCAAGAACGCGGGTTGGTTTCCGGTAACTTGATCCGGAAACCGGTGCGAGCGCTTTCGTTTAGCGCGATCAGGCTCTGGCCCCCGTGGCGGAATTGGTAGACGCGGCAGACTCAAAATCTGTTGCCTTCACGGGCGTGCCTGTTCGAGTCAGGCCGGGGGCACCATTCAATTCCAGGCGCTTAGGGCGTCATTCACTCAAAAACGAAAGCCGTGTCCGCCGCTTCGCCCGAGCTGCGGTTGCCTTATGTCCTGCGCGAGGCTCGACTTTTACCGCCGTTTTGACACAAGTTTGCCACCGCTGACGAAAGCCTTGGTTAATCTCCACCACGCACACTGACTGCTCATCCAAAGGCCGCCCCAGATCCGCCGAAGCCGGTTCGTTGGGGCATGAATTCAAGAGACGCAGAGAAAACGATGGCAGCAGAGATTGAGTGGGTGACCGGGGTTATTAGAGCGGGCCGGAAATTCTCCGGACATGGTGACGAGTATGATTTTTCCTGCACGGTAAACCGGCGTGGAGATTGGGCCGAACTGATCGGCGGTAATGGACAGGTGACGCCGGAGATCTGGCGGGAAGTTAAGGCGGCTCTGGTTGCGCAGGGCGTGACCCACGCCCATTGGGACCGCGTGAACAACGCCCCGCGCTCGATCGTGGCCACGGACAAAGACCAGATCTCGGTTCAGCCAGAACAGCCTTGCAGTCAGGCGCTTAACGCCTGACCCGCCACGAAGGGTGCACACATTTGCATGCGCCCCGGCTCAGGCTCAGAAATGGCTAAGATCCGGAAATGGCCCAGATGGACTGACCAGTTCAAAGCCTGATCAGACTTTTGCCGAGCGTTTCCGGCAAGACATTCGGCTGCAGCCCGATAGATCTGGTAAAGGAGCTGCGCCAGATCCGCGCCGTGCAGATAGTGGCGACTTCGAACCTGCCTGTGAAGAGCGTGGCCGAACAGCTTGGGTACGATCATCGCAGGGTCTTCCGCCGCGCTTTCAGAGCGGCTTTTGGAATACCGTCCGGTAACGACCGGGCCGCAGAACAGTCCGACCGCACGAGTTGAAGCTTTAACGCAGCTTCGCGAACCCCAAAGCCGGCTAGGCGGCGTTGGCGGCGCGGTTTTGCTTGCGCTGCGCTGCGTCGCGCGTGGCCTGCAGCCATTCGCTGATGCGGACGAAGCGCCACACGGACGCGGGCGGAATATTCAGCCGGGCGCGTGACACCTTTTGAGCACGCAGTCCGAGCTTTCCGAGCCGCCGTTGAGAGACGGGCGAGACCGGTCCGTAGGTAAACTGGATAAAGTCGCCGTTTTTGCCCAGCAGCTTGAAGCTTTCCGCCAGCAGCTGCTCCTGGAATTCCGGTGGCATCGAGAGGAGCGGCAGGCCGGAGACAACGGATCCGACTTTGCCGTGGCATTCTTCGTTGAGGACTTCGAGCGCCTGCACGGCATCCATGTTCAAAATGCGTATCTCGGGAAAGCGTGCGGCCAAAACCCGGTAAAGCCGCCGGTCGCGCTCGATCACAATCAGCCGTTCGGCGGGGAGGCCGCTATCCAGCAAAGCCTGGGTAATGTTGCCGGTGCCGCCGCCGAGCTCAACAACAAAGCGGCCGGAGTCACTGTCACTGGCCTCTGCCATGGCATTGGCCAACTCCCGGCCGCTTGGCATCACCGCGCCGATCGAAAAGGGATTGCGTAACCACTGCCTAAAAAACAGCCAGTTCGCCCTGCTGCGGGTCGGTTTCATGTCGCTCTGCGTTCCATCTCCATGACGGGCTTGAAAGCCGGCGTTGTTACGTACCGCTGAGAAGGCCTGTGGTAATTTCAATCGCTGCAAAAACAATGTACCTGCCCAAAAAAAGTTTTCTGATCAAATTGGGGCTGCCGGGCGGCGAATCGCATAATATCCAACATCTTAACTTGAATCATGCTTCGGGTATAAAAGTCCAGTATTGCTTTTGTGACGGTACCTCGTTGTGATCTGAATCTGGGGCCGTACGGACGCATTACAAGAACGTACACCTGCGTTGCGCCTATTCTAAAAGAGGCCCGGGCGAACTGTCGAGCGCAAGCGGAATGCCCCGGTTGCTAATGGACTTGCCTGTTTGCGTGGCGTGGGGAATGCTGTTTGCCTCACGCGAATCGCACCTGCCTAAAACCCCTCAAAACAAGGCTTTCTCTATGATCACTGTCTACGGTATCAAGAATTGCGACACCTGCCGCAATGCACTCAAAGCACTCAAGGCCCAGGGGCGCGAACACAGTTTTCATGACCTGCGCGCCGACGGTTTGAGTGAGGCCGAGGTCACAAGATGGTTACAGTCCGCAGGCTGGGAAAAGCTCTTAAACCGGCGTGGCACCACCTGGCGCAAACTCCCGGAAGCGGAGCGGGAGGATCTCGATGAAGGCAAGGTAAAACGTCTGATGCTGGAACAGCCGACCCTGATCAAACGCCCGGTATTTGAGGTATCGGGTGAGGTCGTCGTTGGATTTGACGCCGCGGCGAAAGAGCGCCTGGAAAAACTCTGCGCTGGCTGAAACACCCTTCGTCTCATCGGATGGGCCGTGCTCTTCGAACCGCGGGCGTAGGGTTCTGGTGCTTCAGCTGTTGAATTGAATGCAGCCGAGTTTTTGCTGCAGTGCGATGAGGTGAGTGCCGACGTGGCCCGGCAGTTGAAACGCCGCGATCCCGCCGATTGAGTCTGATGGCATGCCGGCTGCTGTGGAAAAAGGCCGCATGCCTGTCCGGGCGAGAAAACAGCCTTGAAGCGTGCCTGGACGTTGCACCGGGTGCTGAGCGGTGTCCGTCTCATGCCTCCGTTAATGGAAACCCAATCCTCAAGGGCTATTCTTATCAGACTGAGCTGCATTCCCGGTCCCTGGAGCCTGCCATCGCAATAAAATTGTGCAGGTGCGAAAAGAAGGTTGCAGTCTTGTTACCAATGGTACTAGATTGTCTTTCGTAAAGTTACGTTATGAAAAAGATTTAAGTAATAATATTTCTTTTTGTGAAAGTGCAACCTGCGTTGCCAATCTGTGGATAAAGCTATGCGAGAGAAACACGGGTACTACCTGGAAGATCTGAGCGTCGGCATGACGGCGATTTTCGCGAAGACGGTGACCGACGCCGACATCGTGATGTTTGCAGGCATTTCCGGTGACACGAACCCGGTGCATCTTGACGCGAGCTTCGCAAACAAGACCATGTTTGGGGATCGCATCGCCCACGGGATGCTGTCTGCCAGCTTCGTTTCCACCGTTTTCGGCACAAAACTGCCGGGCCCGGGTTGTATATACATGAGTCAGAACCTGCGCTTTAAAGCGGCGGTGAAAGCGGGAGACACCGTGACGGCCCGCGTGACGGTGCGTGAAATCAACGAGGCCAAATGCCGGGTCGTCTTCGATACGGTCTGCAGCGTTGAGGACAAGGTCGTTATCGACGGCGATGCCATGCTGATGGTCAGCCGCCGGGCAGATGTGGAAGCGGCGTAAAGATTCCGCCCGAGACCCCGTGTTTTTCACCTGTAGCTGAACTATCGTCGGCGCGTGAGAGCGCCGCCGGTCATTCCCTATCCTCTCCCCTCATTGCGCGTTATGGTCGGTTCTCCAGCCATTGTATTGGGTTCGGATGATGACCTGGCGCCGGACGGTGCTAAATCAGTGGCGGTTTGGGTGGGTTTGTGGCAATCCGGGGCGATAACCGGGAGCGGACAAGGCGAATGACGATATTTCACAGTTCCAGGAGTGTACCGGCGAAGGCCCGCGGTGCGGTGGTCGCAATCGGGAACTTCGACGGTGTGCATTTGGGGCACCAGGCCGTGCTGGCTCAGGCGCGCGCGGTTGCCCAGCGACTGGACGCGCCGCTTGCGGTTCTGACCTTCGAGCCGCACCCGCGTTCCGTCTTCCAACCCAATCTGCCGCCTTTTCGTCTGACCCCCCTGCCGGCAAAGGTCGAGGCCCTCAAGGCCGTGGGGGTTGATCACGTCTTTGTTCTGGACTTTACGCCGGAGTTTTCCAGGCGCAGCGCCGAGGACTTCATGACTTCTGTCCTCCAGTCTGATCTGGGCGCCCATCACATCGTGGTGGGCTGGGATTTTTGCTTCGGCCACAAGCGCAGCGGCAATGCCGCGCTCTTGACGGAGCGGGGCGCAGAGCTTGGTTTCGGCGTCACGGTTACCGAGGTGGTGAAGACGGACGATGCTGAGATTTACTCCTCTTCACGGATCCGGGAATGCTTGAAAGCCGGTGATCTGGCCGGCGCGGCAGCCCTGTTGGGGCGGCCCTGGGAGGTCGATGGCATGATCCTTCACGGCGACAAGCGGGGCCGTACCATAGGTTTCCCGACCGCCAATATTTCCATGGAAGCCTATATGCATCCCAGCCTTGGGGTCTATGCAGTGCGCGCGGGCATGCGGGAAGGCGGTGATGCGGTCGGCGATGTCTATCGCTGGGTCGATGGCATTGCGAACCTGGGGCGGCGGCCGACGGTTGACGGCAGCAGGGTCCAGCTCGAGGTTCATCTTTTCGATTTTAACGAAGATCTATACGGCCGCTTTCTCCGGGTCCAGTTGATCGAATTCCTGCGCGGGGAAAAGAAGTTTGACGGCCTGGACAGTTTAAAGGCACAAATCACCTCCGACTGCGAGCAGGCGCGCCTAAGACTGGCCGAGATCCCGGCGTAACAGCCGGAGAAGTCCGGTTAGCCGCCTGTGCCGGCAGCTACTTTTCGATGATGCAACAAGAGAGAGTCTCGCGATGAGCGTTGACTACAAATCAACCGTATTCCTGCCGCGCACGGATTTTCCGATGCGTGCCGGCTTGCCGAAACGCGAACCCGAAATCCTTGCGCGCTGGGAGGAAATTGGCCTCTTCAAGCGGCTGCGCGAGGAGTCCAAGGGGCGTGAGAAGTTCATTCTTCATGATGGACCGCCCTATGCCAACGGCCACCTCCACATGGGGCATGCCCTGAACAAGGTGCTGAAGGACATCATCAACCGCTCGCAGCAGATGCTGGGCAAGGACGCCCACTACGTGCCGGGCTGGGATTGCCACGGCCTGCCGATCGAATGGAAGATCGAAGAAGGTTACCGGGAGCGCGGGCAGGACAAGGATGAGGTTCCGGTCCTCGAATTCCGCCGGGAATGCCGGGAGTTCGCCGAAAAATGGGTCAAGATCCAGACACAGGAGTTCAAGCGGCTGGGCGTTGAAGGCGACTGGGAAGAGCCTTACACCACCATGAACTTTGCCGCCGAAGCCCAGATTGTGCGCGAAATCGGCAAGTTTCTGATGAATGGCGGCCTTTATGCCGGGGCCAAGCCGGTGCTTTGGTCGGTGGTGGAGAAGACCGCGCTGGCCGACGCCGAGGTCGAATATCACGATCACAAGTCGCCGACGATCTGGGTGCGCTTCCCGGTCGTCGAGGGCCCGGACAATCTGAAGGGCGCTTCGGTGGTCATCTGGACCACGACGCCCTGGACCATCCCCGGCAACCGCGCAGTCGCCTGTGGGCCCGAGTTCGATTACATCGGGGTCGAGGTCAAGGCTGTCGGCGAGAAGAGCCGCGCCAAGGTCGGCGAGAAGCTGTTGCTTGCCAAGGAACTCTATGCCGCCTTCGCCGAAAAGTGCGAAATCACCGAGCACGAGGTCTTCTGGCAGGGGGTTGGTTCCGAGCTTCTGGGCCTGCGCTGCGATCACCCGCTGGCGTCCGCCGGGTATGACGCGGGCGCACCGGTCCTGAATGGCGACTTCGTGACCACGGAAGCGGGCACCGGGTTTGTGCACATTGCGCCGGGTCATGGCGCGGACGACTTCGAACTGGGTAAGGCCAACGGTCTCGAAATCCCCCAGACCGTGGATGCGGACGGCAGCTTCTTTGCGCATGTCCCGCTCTTTGCCGGTTCAGTTGTCTATACTAGTGAGGGCAAGGAGGGCGACGCCAACGGCAAGGTGATCGGCGCATTGATGGAGGCCGGTTCGCTGATCGCCAAGGGCAGCCTGCGCCACAGCTATCCCCATTCCTGGCGCTCGAAAGCGCCCCTCATCTTCCGCAATACGCCGCAGTGGTTCATTTCGATGGAAACCAACGATCTGCAGAAAAATGCGGTGAAAGCCATCGAGGACACCACCTTTGTGCCTGCGTCGGGCCGAACGCGTCTGCTGTCTATGGTCGAGAACCGGCCGGACTGGTGCGTGTCCCGCCAGCGGCTCTGGGGTGTGCCTCTGCCGATCTTCGTCGAGAAGGCCAGCGGCGAACCCCTGCGTGACGCCGCCGTCGTCGAGCGGGTGGCGAAAGCCTTTGAGGAAGAGGGCGGCGATGCCTGGTTCAACAGCGATCCTTCGCGCTTCCTGGGCAACGATTACAACGCCGAGGACTACGAGCAGATCACCGACGTGGTCGAGGTCTGGTTCGATTCCGGCTGCACGCACTCTTTCGTGCTGGAAGCCCGGCCCGAACTGCAATGGCCGGCTTCGCTCTATCTCGAAGGCTCCGACCAGCATCGCGGCTGGTTCCAGTCGTCGCTGCTGGAATCTTCCGGTACGCGCGGACGCGCGCCCTACGACGCGGTCCTGACCCATGGCTTCCTGATGGATGAGAAAGGTCATAAGATGTCCAAGTCCCTCGGGAACGGCATCGATCCGCAGGATGTCATGAACGAGAGTGGCGCGGATATCATCCGCCTTTGGGTGGTGGCGTCCGATTACACGGCCGATCTGCGGGTTGGACCCAAGATCCTGCGCTATCAGGTCGACGCCTACCGCCGCCTGCGCAACACCCTTCGCTTCATGCTGGGTGCGCTGGAAGGCTTCTCCGAAGAGGAGCGCCTGCCCGCGGAAGAGATGCCCGAGCTGGAGCGCTGGGTGCTGCACAGGCTCAACGAACTGGACCGGCAGGTACGCAAGGGCTGTGAAGGCTATGATTTCCATGACCTTTACAAGAGCCTGCATAACTTCTGCGCGGTCGATCTCTCTGCCTTTTACTTCGATATCCGCAAGGACACGCTCTACTGCGACCGTCCGGATTCCCAGCAGCGCCGGGCCTGCCGTACGGTCATCGACCATGCCTTCAACTGCCTGGTGACCTGGCTGGCGCCGATCATCTGCTTCACGGCGGAAGAAGCCTGGCTGGCACGGGGAACCGGTCCCGAGGAGAGCGTGCATCTGCGGCTCTTCCCGGATGTTCCTGCCGAGTGGCACGATGCTGCGCTGGCGGAAAAATGGTATGCAATCCGCGAAGTTCGCCGTGTCGTAACCGGCGCGATCGAGCTGGAACGGGCGGGCAAGCGCCTGGGGTCAAGCCTTCAGGCCAAGCCTGTTGTGACGATTGGTCGCCCTGAACTGATGGAAGCGGTAAGTACGGTTGATATGGCAGATATCGCCATTACATCTGACCTGGCTCTGGTTGCCGGAACCCCGCCGGAAGACGCCTTTACTCTGGAAGATGTTGCCGGCGTCGGTGTGAAGGTGGAAATGGCGGAGGGCGGCAAGTGCGAGCGCTGCTGGAAGATCCTTCCCGAAGTTGGAAGCTTCGAGAGTGCGCCGGGAACCTGTGCGCGCTGCGCCGATGCGGTCCAGTATTATCGTGCGGCTGCTGAGTAGGGGCTTTCCGCGAGCTGGAGCACTGAATAGGGTTTGAGTGTTGGAATATCCCCCTGATGAGCCAGATGTATAAGCTGACCGCCATTCTGGCTGTCGTTGTGTGCGCTCTTGATCAGTTCACAAAGTGGCTGATCCTCGAAGTCGTGATGCAGCCGGTCCAGACTTTTGAAATAACGGGCTTTTTCAACATCGTTCTGGCTTTCAACCGGGGCGTCAGCTTCGGCCTCTTCGGTAATGACGCGGCCATAATGCCTTACATTCTGAGTGCTGTGGCTGCCGTTATCGTCGTTGCGCTGCTGGTTTGGCTGCGTGAACAGGATCAGAAGGCCAATGCCCTTGCCGTGGGGCTGGTGGTTGGCGGTGCGATCGGCAATGTGATTGACCGGCTTAGGATCGGCATGGTGGTGGACTTTCTGGACTTCCACCTGGCCGGCTGGCACTGGCCGGCTTTCAATGTTGCAGATACCGCGATCTTCCTGGGTGTCGCCGTCCTGATGTTTGCCAGCTTGTTTGGCGGCGTCAGTGAGGGTAAAAGGTAAGGATTAAAGCAGATTGCGTTTGATTTGACCCAGCGTTCGCAGACTCTCGATCAGCACAGAGCTGATTTCGAACGCAAACTTTTAAACCTCGTTGCTCAAGGCAAACGCAAAACGCTGTAGTGGGAGGAACGTTATGTTTCTGACAAAGTCATTTCGCATTTTCTGCCTGGCTGGCGCGGCGCTGTCGCTCACTGCCTGTGAAAATGTCCGCTCCGAACTGGGGCTGAACAAACAGTCGCCGGACGAGTTCCGCGTGGTGTCCCGTGCGCCGTTGAGCCTGCCACCGGAGTTTACGCTGCGCCCGCCTGAGCCCGGCGCTGTGCGTCCTCAGGAAGGCACTGCCACAGATCGGGCCAAACGCGCTGTCTTTCGTGCGGACAATGCCACAGGTCCGACGTTGGACGAGCGTATTCCGGCCGACGGTCGCTCCCTTGGCGAACGTTCGCTTCTGATGGCCGCCGGAGCCGACAAGGCCGAGCCGGGAATTCGTCAGATCGTGGACCGCGAAACAGGCCGCCTAAACGAGGAAAATGACAGCTTCGTCAATGATCTGGTGTTCTGGCGGGACCAGCCGCCGCCGGGTGAGGTGATCGATGCGGAAGGCGAATCTCAACGGATCCGTGAGAATGCCGCGCTGGGGCGCTCTGTAACATCAGGTGAGACCCCGACGATTGTCCGCGAAGAGAAAGCCTTCCTGGAAGGTATCTTTTAAGCGCCCAACATGCTGCCTTCCGCAGGTTAGCTGTAAAATTCCAAGGCCCGCCCGACTTTGCGTTGGGCTGGCCTTTTCTTTACGCACGGCGCAATCTCTTGATCCAATCGCGTTTTGATCTCCTGGGTATTGAGTTCCCGCAGTTTGATCTCTGGAGCTTTTAATGCAAGCCATTCGCATTGACCTGCTGGAATTCAAGCATATGTGATGCTCTGAACTCGCGCCTTTGCTTGAGGCGCTGAAAGTAAACGCCATATTAACCATAATTCGCTAACCTGATACCGGTCGACCTCGCCCTTCCATTCGCTTTTTTTCCGGGAAAGCCATGCCCCCAACTTCACGCTCGACGCCGCTCCGACTTCCCTCCTGGCTTCAAGTTCTGGCTCTGTCTTTCGCCGTTCTGGGTGCCATTGTTTGGATGGCCGGACAGGCTGCCGCCCGGGTTTTCGATCCGGAAACCTTCACTTTGGATAACGGGATGCAGGTCGTGGTGGTGCCGAACCACCGGGCACCGATCGTGACCCATATGGTTTGGTACAAGGTCGGCGCAGCGGATGAATCCGCGGGTGAGTCCGGTAATGCCCACTTCCTTGAGCATCTGCTCTTCAAAGGCACCAAGACGCTGGCGCCGGGTGAGTTCTCCGAGATCATTCAACTGAACGGCGGACGTGAGAACGCCTTTACCAGCCAGGACTACACGGCCTACTTCCAGACCATCGCGCGCGACCGCCTGGAAATCATGATGAAGCATGAGGCGGACCGGATGACCAACCTGGTTCTGACCGATGACGTCGTGGCGTCGGAGCGGGACGTGGTGATCGAGGAGCGCCGCAGCCGGACAGACAACAATCCAAGTGCCAAGCTTTTCGAGACGATGCAGGCGGCACTCTATCTGAACCATCCCTACCGTCTGCCGGTTATCGGCTGGCAGCATGAGATCGAGGCTCTGAACACCGAGACGGCTCTGGCCTTTTACCGCAAATGGTACGCGCCGAATAACGCGATCCTGATCGTCGCCGGTGATGTGACGGCCGAGGAGGTCCGGCCACTTGCGGAGAAATATTACGGCGTTATCCCGGCGCGTGATGTGCCGGAGCGGGTGCGGATTGAAGAGCCCCCGCAGACCTCGGCGCGCCGGGTGATCCATGAGAGCCCGAGGGTCCGCCAGCCCTTGCTTGCCATGACCTATCTGGCCCCCAGTTACCGCAGGGGTGAGACCGAACATGCCTATGCATTGCAGGTGCTGGATGAAGTCTTGAGCGGCGGGTCCACCAGCCGGCTCTACAAGTCTCTCGTGGTCGACAAAAAGCTCGCGGTTTCGGTCGGCAGCCGCTACAGCGCGAGCGCGCTGGATCTGAGTGACTTCAACTTTTATGCCTCACCTCAGCCGGGTGTTGAGCTTGAGGCGCTGGAAGCGGCATTGCGAGCTGAAATCGATGCTGTTCTAAAGGATGGTATCACAGCCAAGGAACTGGCGTCAGCCAAGCGCCGCAAGCGCGCCGAGTCGGTCTACGCCCGTGATAATCTGGGAACCGCGCCGCGTATCATCGGTATCTCGCTGGCCACGGGCCGGACCATCGAGGAAATCGAAAGCTGGCCGGACCTGATCGATGGCGTGACTCTCGAACAGGTGTTGGCTGCCGCCCGCGCCGTCTTCAGGGATGAAAGTTCCGTGACTGGCCTCCTTCTGCCGAAACCGACGTCGTGAAACGGGATAGATTTATGAAACTCTCAAACCTCTCGGCGTCCTCGGTGCTGCCAAGCATGGAAAAAACCCTCTCCGGACTGGCGGCTGGCTTCGCACTGGTGCTTGCCGCGGCCGCGCCGGTATCGGCCGCAGTTGAAATCGAACGGGTGGTCAGCCCGGGCGGTATCGAGGCCTGGCTGGTCCAGGATCACCGGAATCCTATCATCGCCATGGAGTTCTCGTTCAAGGGCGGTGCCGCTTTGGATCCGGCCGACAAGGCCGGGCTCTCGACTATGACGGCTGCGCTGATCGATGAAGGCGCGGGAGAACTCGACTCCCAGGGCTTTCGCGGGCTCATGGATGAAAACTCAATCGGTCTGAGCTTCAACGCGGGGCGGGACGAGTTTTCTGGATCTCTGCGCACCCTGGCGGAGACCAAGGATCTGGCCTTTAACCTGGCGCGCCTTGCCCTGACTTCGCCCCGTTTCGACGAGGAGGCTGTCGCGCGCATCCGCAGCCAGATCATGGTTGGCCTGGAACGCGAAAAGGAGTCGCCGGATGCGATCGCGGGTAAGGCGCTTCGGACGCTGTTCTTCGATGATCACCCCTATGGTCGCTCAAGCGGAGGCACCGTTGAGACCGTCCCGGCGATCACCGTCGGGGATATGCGTGCGCTGGTGCGCGAACGCTTCTCTCTGGATCGGCTGAAGATCGCTGTAATCGGTAGTGTGACGCCGGAAGAACTCGCGACTCTGCTGGACCGTACTTTCGGCGAACTTCCGGCGACCTCGGATTTGCCCGTCGTTCCCGACGTTGCGGTCGCTGGTACCGGGGATGTCATTGTGGTCGACAAGAACCTGCCGCAGAGTGTGGTCACCTTCGGGCATCAGGGCGTGAAACGTAGCGACCCGGACTACTACGCGGCCTATGTGGTGAATTACATCCTGGGTGGCGGGGGGATGTCCTCACGGCTCTATGAGGAAGTTCGCGAGAAGCGCGGTCTGGCGTACTCGGTCTACAGCTATCTTAACCCGCTGGATCATGCGGCTCTGCTGGTCGGCGGGGTTGCGACGCAAAACGCCCGGGTGTCGGAATCACTGGAGATCATTAAGGCGGAGTGGAAACGGATGGCGGAGGAGGGGCCAAGCGCCCAGGATCTTGCCGACGCCAAGACCTTTCTGACCGGATCCTTCCCGCTGCGCCTCTCCGGATCGGACCGGATCGCGGGCATGATGCTCGGTATGCAGATCCAGGGTCTCGGTATCGATTACCTCGAGCGGCGTAACAGCTACATCGAGGCGGTGACCCTGGAGCAGGCACAGCGCGTCGCGGCGGAACTCTTCAAGCCGGAGGCTCTGACCGTCGTGGTGGTGGGGCGCCCCGAGAATGTCACCGCCACCCGTGCGGCGCCGGACGGCAGTTCCTGACCCTCTGACACGAACAGTTATCTGTGCGGTAAGGGTCAGTGCTGTGAATGCGCTGGCCCTTGTTGTTTCTGAGCAGGAAACGGCTTTTTGACCGCCTGCTTCCCTGTTAGTTTTACGTTCCTCGCAGGCAAGGCGATTCGGACGCCTGCTCCAGCGTAAAGCGACGACATGACCACAGCTGACCAAGACATCAATCTGACGACCGGCCAGGGCGCAGAGGAAGGCCTGCAACGCCGGGTATTGCGCCGCCTGCCCAACACGCTGGTCAATCAGATCGCGGCGGGCGAAGTCATCGAGCGGCCGGCGGCCGCGGTCAAGGAACTGGTCGAAAACGCCATCGATGCCGGGGCGCGCCATATCGATGTGGTGATGCGCGACGGCGGACGGGCTTTTCTCTCCGTCGTGGACGACGGTTGCGGCATGACGGCGGAAGAGCTGATGCTGGCGGTCGAGCGCCACGCGACCTCGAAACTGCCTGCCGATGATCTGGTCGATATCAGGACACTGGGTTTTCGCGGCGAGGCCCTGCCTTCGATCGGCGCCGTGTCACGCATGACGGTCAGCAGCCGCCCGCCGGGCAGCGAAGAGGGTTGGAGCCTGAGCGTCGAGGGCGGCAGCGTTCTGCCCGCGGTGCCCGCGGCGCAAGCGCCGGGGACACGCATAGAAGTCCGCGAGCTCTTCTATGCGACGCCGGCACGCCTGAAGTTCCTGAAGACGGCGCGGACCGAGATCAACCACGCGCAGGATGCCATCAACCGTCTTGCCATGGCGCATCCGGAAATCGGCTTCACCCTGTCGGATGAGAACCGCCGTATCATTCGCCTGGCACCCGCCAGCGGTGACCTCTTCGAAAGCCGTTTGAAGCGGCTCTCGGCGGTAATGGGCCATGAATTCTCCGACAACGCTTTGCCGATCGAAGCGGAACGGGAAGGCGTGCGGCTTTCCGGCTACATCGGCCTGCCGACCTTGAACCGGGGGAACGCCCAGCATCAGTATCTCTTCGTGAATGGCCGGCCCGTGCGCGACAAGCTGCTGCACGGCGCGGTCCGCGGGGCCTATCAGGATTTTCTCGCGCGCGACCGCCATCCGCTTGTCGCCTTGTTCGTGGACCTGCCCGCGGAGATGGTTGACGTCAATGTGCATCCCGCGAAGACCGAAGTGCGCTTCCGGGAGGCGGGGCTGGTGCGGGGGCTGATCGTCGGGGCCTGTAAACATGCCCTGGCCGCCGCCGGGCACCGGGCCTCGACCACGGTCGCCTCGGCGGCCCTGGGATCTTTCACGCCGGGTGCCGGCGTAAGCACTGCGCCACGGCAATTCCAGGGCAATTATAGCTGGCAGGGCGCTGGTCGCTTGCCTTCAGGCATGTCGGAGGCGGTTTCCGGCTATCATGCCCCGCTGCCCGGTTTCGATGCGGCGCCCGGAGCCAATACCTCACCGCAGGCGATGCCGGACTACGAGGGGCAGGGTGGCGCCCCCGGCTTTGGTGGCGGTACTGCCGGCACAGCGGAACAGGAGGGGCTTGAAGCCTATCCCCTGGGCGCGGCGCGCGCGCAGCTTCACGGCACCTATGTCATCGCGCAGACCCGCAACGGCATTGTCATCGTCGATCAGCATGCGGCGCACGAGCGCCTGGTTTACGAGCGCATGAAGGAGCAGCTTGAGAAGACCGGCGTTGCACGCCAGATGCTGCTGATTCCCGAAGTGATCGAGTTGGAGGAAACGGCGGTCGAGCGGCTGACCGCCCGCGCGGAGGAACTGGCGGAACTCGGCCTGCATCTGGAAGCTTTCGGCCCGGGCGCCGTGGTGGTGCGGGAGGTGCCGGCGCTGCTGGGTGAAGTTGATGTTCAGGGCCTTTTGCGGGATCTGGCCGACGAACTGGCGGAACTTGGCGAAGCCCTGGCGCTGCGCGAGAAGCTGGAGCATGTCTGCGGCACCATGGCCTGCCACGGGTCGGTGCGGGCAGGCCGCAAACTCAACGGGGAGGAGATGAACGCATTGCTGCGGCAGATGGAAGCGACGCCGCATTCCGGGCAGTGCAATCACGGCCGCCCGACCTACGTCGAGCTGCAACTCGCCGACATCGAAAAACTCTTCGGGCGCCGTTAATCCCCTATGGCGCGTCTTTTTACCTGTATTTTTATCGACCTGCTCGGGTTCGGCCTGATCGTGCCGCTGCTGACCTTCATGGCCTTGCGTCTGGAGGCCTCGCCGCTCGAAGTCACGGTGATGATCGCGAGCTATTCGCTGATGCAGCTCTTCGCAGCGCCGCTCTGGGGTCGGGCGAGTGACCGCTGGGGCCGCAAACCCGTCCTGCTGATCAGCTTTGCCGCCACCACGACCGCGTTCCTGATGCTGGCGTTTGCGCAGTCCTTCTGGGTTCTGGTGGCGGCGCGCGCCCTGGCGGGTGCGCTGAGCGGCGATCTCTCCGCAGCCCCAGCCTACGTGGCGGATATCACGACGCCGGAGCGCCGGGCGAGAGGGATGGGGATCCTGGGCGCCGCTTTCGCCATGAGTTTTATCGTCGGCGCGAGCTTCGGCGGATACCTGTCGGAGCTGAACGTTACGGCCATGCTGTTCGATGAGACCGCGACCGGTCCGGATTACTTTTTTCCGCCGCTTCTTGCAGCCAGCTTCTCCATGACGGCTTTCTTTTTTGCGCTGTTTTTCCTGCCCGAATCCCACAAGATCAGCTCCAAGGCAGAGCGCGTGGCCGCCGCCGATGCGGCACGTGCATCCGCGCTGGGCCGGTCGCTGGTGGATCGGATGATTGAGTCCCTGCGTGCGCTGTACTATCCGAACCTTGCGCTGGTGACGGTTATTCTCTTTTTGGTCGGCTTTGTCTTTGCCCATATGGAATCGACCCTGGCGCTTTGGGCCGACGTTGCCTTCGGTTGGGAAGCGCGGGAAGTCGGATACCTCTTTGCTTTTGCGGGCGTGGTTGCGGTGATCTTTCAGGCTGGATTACTCGGTCCCCTGACCCGGCGCTTCGGTGAAGCGCGGCTGATCGTCTTCTCCTCGATCCTGCTGGGCGTCGGCATGGCTCTGGTGCCCAGTGCGACGACTGTGACCCAGGTTCTGCTCGCCATTGCGTGTCTCGCGGCGGGCTTCGGTCTGGGCAACCCCTCGATCCAAAGCCTGATTACGCAGCTCAGCCGGCCCGAGATTGCCGGTGTGGCCCTCGGGATGGGCCAGGCGGCCAGCAGCCTTGCCCGCGTGGTCGGTCCCCTCTGGGCCGGATTCCTGTTTCAGAAGATCGGACCAGACTGGCCCTATATCGCCGGTGCCTGCTTTATGGCGGTGGTGTTCTTTCTCGCGGAGAACTTACGGCGGCGGGTACAGACGGCGGACGACGCTGTTTGAAACACGCGTCGTCCTAAAGCTTGCGCAGAAAGATCAAGCGGGCTTTTCCGTACTTTCGATTGTCCAGTTCCTCGAAACCTTCCGGCACCTCGAAGGACTCCTGCGCCATGAGTTCCACGACCACGAGTGCAGCAGGTGCGATCCAGCCGGCGGCGTCCAGGGCCAGGATCGCGGGGCGCGGCAGGTCCTGATTGTAGGGCGGATCCATCAGGATGATCGAGCAGGCTTCACGCGCGGGCGGCGGACGCAATACATCGGCCTGCAAGACGTCGCTGGTGTTTTCCTCACCCAGGGACTTTACGTTCGCGCGGCAGGCGGTAAGCGAAGCCGCGAGGTTTTCCAGGAAGGTGACTTTGGCAGCGCCGCGGGACAGCGCCTCGAGTCCCAGCGCACCAGTGCCCGCGAAGGCATCCAGCACCTGCGCGTCGATCAGCGGATTGCCCTCTTCGGCGAGTTTACCCTGGCAGAGAATGTTGAACATGGATTCCCGGGTGCGGTCCGCAGTCGGGCGGACGGTAAGTCCGTCCGGTGCATCGATGGGCCGTCCCCTATGTCGTCCGCCGACGATTCGCATTTTTACCTCCCCGCTTCGCTGGTGCCGCAGGCGTTTTTGACGTGCGCGTGGCCGCTTTGCTGCTCAGCTTGCGGCTGTTCGTGCTGCTTTTGCGTCCTCCGCCTTTGGTTTTCCTGGTCGTGGCATCGGTGAGGTCCGTTGCGCCTTTTGGCAGGCGCGGTTTTGATTTTGCCGGCGGTCGGCCGGCGCTTGTTCGCCCCGGACTCGTTTTCGCAGTGCCTGGTTTTTCGCCGCCCGCTTTGCCTTTCAGTCCAGCCTTTACCTTGTTGCGGGCAGGCCTGGTCGTGCGGGTCGGCTTCCCATCCGGCGCTGTGGACGCAGGTGCGGCGTCTCTGCTCTCGACACCCAGCTGGTCGCGCAAAATGCGCGCCGGGATGCTCTCGATCTTGCCCGGTGCCAGGTCGCCGAGCTGAAAGGGGCCGTAGGAGACCCGGATCAGCCGGTTGACGGTCAGGCCCAGGTGTTCGCAGATCCGCCGGATTTCCCGGTTCTTTCCCTCGCGCAGGGTCATGGCAAGCCAGGCATTGCTGGCCGCCTGGTGCTCCAGCTGGGCTTGAATCGGGCCGTAATTGACACCCTCGACCGTGATGCCTTTTTCCAGCGCCTTGATCTGAGCCGGATCGACCCGGCCATGGACCCGCACCCGGTAGCGGCGGGACCAGCCGGTGGAAGGCAGTTCGAGCTTGCGCTTGAGCTCACCGTCATTGGTGAAGAGCAGAAGACCTTCTGAGTTGTAATCCAGACGCCCGACAGGCTCCAGACGCGGCAGATCGCGCGGCAGGCCGTCGAAGACCGTCGGCCGGCCTTCGGGATCTTTGCGCGTCGTCATCACGCCCCTGGGTTTGTGAAAGCGCCAGACGCGGGTCTGCTCCGGGGCGGGCAGGGGCTGGCCGTCAACGACGATCGATTGATCCGGAGTGACCACGACGGCGGCGGTGTCGAGTGTTTTGCCGTCGAGCTTCACCCGTCCCTCAGCAATCCAGCGTTCCGCATCCCGGCGGGAGCAGAGCCCGGCGCGCGCGATGATCTTCGCGATGCGCTCGCCTTTTGACGCTTTGGCGGCGTGGGGCTGGTCGTCCTTTGGTGTTTTGAAAACAGTGTTCTGCGTGCGCGGTGTTTTCTCGTACGTACTTGCCTTGGCGGGGCGTACGTTTCCGGACTTCGCACTTGGAGCCGTTGTCTTGCGGGCGTCTCGTTTCTTACCGGCCCCTTGTCTCTTGCTAGGCATGAATTGCGTGTCTTTCGTCTCGCGCACGGCTGGCGCTGATAAAGGCATTCAGGATCGCGTCGTCGCCCGGGGAAATCGAAAACTCGGGATGCCACTGCACGCCGAGGCAGAAACGATAAGCCGGGGCTTCGATGCCCTCGATCACACCGTCACCGGCCGTTGCATTGACGATGACACCCGGGCCAACCGACTTCACGGCCTGATGGTGGGCCGAGTTCACCGCGAGGATCCTGGTCTTGCAGATCTGGTGCAGGAGGCCGCCGTCGAGCAGTGTCACCTCGTGCCCGGCTTCATCGCGCGGATTGGGTTGCTCGTGGGCAAGAGGTTCCGCGATCTCATCGGGAATATGCTGAATGAGTGTGCCACCCAGGACTACGTTCAGGAGCTGCTGACCACCGCAGATTCCCAGAACCGGGATATCACGTGCAAGAGCACCGCGCGTGATCGCCAGCTCAAAGTCCGTGCGCCGGGTCTTTGTGGTCACCGTCTCATGCCGGGCGTTGGCGCCGAAGAGTGCCGGATCGACATCGAAGGCGCCGCCCGTAACGATCAGGCCGTCAAGCTGCGCAAGATAGTGTTCGGCGAGATCCGGTTCATGCGGCAGGGCGATCGGCAGGCCGCCCGCCTTCACGACTGCGGCACAGTAGTTCTGCCGCAGCGCATACCAGGGAAACTTCGACCAGCCACCGGCCTCTTCGGAATCCAGGGTAAGACCCACGACGGGCCGGTTCGGGGAGAGATTGTCGGACATGGCGCGAATGTAGGCGCGCCGGCAGGCCGGAGCAATAGCGCGCTTTGCCTCTGCTGCTTGAGAGCGTCGCGCCTTCGTCTTGACCAAGCCCGGAAAAGACTATAATTAGCATAAATGTTAATTAAGGAGACTGTTAAACAATGTCCTCGACAGATCCTCTGAGTCAGACCTTTGCGGCGCTTGCAGACCCGACACGGCGGGCTATTCTGGAACGCCTGGCCAAAGGGAAAGCGCCCGTCGGCGAACTCGCGGCGCCTTTCGACATTTCGGCGCCGGCTATTTCGCGGCATTTGAAGGTGCTCGAAAAAGCCGGTCTGGTCCGGCGCGAAACCGACGCGCAGTGGCGGCGCTGCAGCCTGCAGCCGGAACCTCTGATGTCCGTCGACAAATGGATCGGCAAGCACCGCAAGTTCTGGGAGCAGCAGTTCGGGCAGCTGGCGGGTTATCTCGATCGTGCACGGCAAATTCAGATGCGGGCCGAGCAGGCGGGTGCGAAGCCGAAAGCCATGAAGGGTCGCGATGGCGGGAAATGACAGTCCGGGACGTGACAGTCCGGGGCGCTCGGTTTGAAAAGCGATAGGTCCGTGACATGCCCCTGAAGCAAGCAGGTCCCATGCACAGGGCGTTGGCTCTGGCACGTACGGCCGCGGCGGCGGGCGAGGTCCCGGTCGGTGCCGTCCTTGTGGATGGGAAGAGCGGTGAGCTGCTCGCGGAGGGACACAATCTGGTTGAGACCCGGCATGATCCCACGGCACACGCCGAACTGCTTGTCATCCGCGAGGCCGCTGAAAAACTGGGACAGACGAGACTGGAGCAAGCCGATCTTTACGTGACACTGGAGCCCTGCCCAATGTGCGCGGCGGCGATTTCCTTTGCGCGCCTCCGACGGGTTTACTTCGGCGCCTACGACCCGAAAGGCGGCGGCGTCGATCATGGTCCCCGGATCTTCGAGCAACCGACATGTCATCACCGTCCCGAAGTGATCGGAGGGATGGAAGAAACCGCCTGCGCGGAAATTCTGCGCGATTTTTTCAAGGCGCGTCGGTAGTCTGTTCCAGACGGCTGAACCGATAAGCGTCCATTTGACAAGGAATTTGCCGCGATGATCGAGAGCTTCAATCCACCCGACGTCTGGGCGCCTTTCGGTGCCTTTTCCATGGGCGTTGTGCAGGGTGAGGGACAGACTCTTTATCTGAAGGGGCAGGTGTCGCTGGATCCCGCCGGCGAAGTGGTCGGGCAGGACGATATGCAGGCTCAGGTCGGGCAG
This sequence comes from Denitrobaculum tricleocarpae, assembly GCF_007004665.1. Taxonomy (GTDB): domain Bacteria; phylum Pseudomonadota; class Alphaproteobacteria; order Kiloniellales; family Kiloniellaceae; genus Denitrobaculum; species Denitrobaculum tricleocarpae. Next base: position 500,351 of record NZ_ML660052.1, read on the forward strand.
ACCCTGAGCAATATCTCAGCGGTCCTGGCCCATGTGGGCGGAACCATGGCCGATGTTGTCTCGCTCACGCAGTATGTGACGGATATCGAGGCCTTCATGGCCTCGGGCGCGGTGCGGAAGAAATTCTTCGCCGAACCCTATCCTGTGACGACGACCGTCGAGGTCTCGCGACTCTATGATCCCAGGCTGATGGTTGAGATCACGGCGATCGCAGAGATCCCAAGAGAACGGTTCCGTCACCCGAACAGGGCGTGACGAGGAAGCAGTCTAGCCGCGTTTGATGGCCCGCCAGCCGATGTCTCTGCGGCAGAAGCCGCCCGGCCAGTCGAGGCGGTCGACCGCCACATAGGCGCGTGCCTGCGCTTTCGCGATATCGGGCGCCCTCGCCGTGACATTGAGCACACGTCCGCCGTTGGCGAGGATCTCACCTGCCTCACCGGCCTTCGTACCCGCGTGGAAGATGACGACGCCCTCTTCCGCTCCGGCCTCGGTCAGACCACGGATTTCATCGCCTTTGCTGTAACTGCCGGGGTAGCCTTTGGCGGCCATGACGACGGTCAGGGCCGTTTCCTGATGCCATTGCAGCTCCGCCTGTTCGAGGGTTCCGTCATGCGTTGCGATCAGCGCTGGCAGGATATCGGATTCCAGCAGCAGCATCAGCACCTGGCACTCCGGGTCGCCGAAACGCACGTTGTATTCGATCAGCTTTGGTCCGTCCGGGGTCAGCATCAAGCCGGCATAGAGCACCCCGGTGTAGGGTTTTCCTTCCGCGCGCAGACCGTCAATCGTCGGTTTTATGATCTCGGCCAGGACCTGCCGCTCCAGATCCGGCGTCAGGACCGGCGCGGGGGCATAAGCGCCCATACCGCCGGTATTGAGTCCTGTATCGCCATCACCAACGCGTTTGTGATCCTGGGCGGAAAGGAGGGAAAGGACCGAGAGCCCATCGGTCAGAACGAAAAAGCTCGCTTCTTCCCCGGTCATAAATTCTTCGATCACCAGTTCCGCACCCGCGTCGCCAAAGACCGCGTCGGTCATGGCCGCATCGACGGCCTGCTCGGCGGCCTCGACCGTCTCGGCGATAATCACACCCTTGCCCGCGGCCAGACCGTCGGTCTTGACCACGATCGGTGCGCCTTGCTGGCGGATGAAGGCCTTGGCCGACTCCGTATCCCGGAAGCGGCCGTAGGCGGCCGTGGGCACGTCGTACTTTGCGCAGATATCCTTCATGAAGCCTTTGGATCCCTCAAGCGCGGCTGCTGCGGCGGAAGGGCCGAAAGACTTGATGCCCAGGGCGTTCAGGCGGTCGACCAATCCCAGAACCAGGGGGCCTTCGGGACCGACAACGACAAAATCGATCTTGTTTTCGCCACAATAATTGGCGATAGCCTCTACGTCCTCGGCGCCGACGGCGACGCAGGTCGCAAGCGATGCGATGCCCGCATTGCCCGGTGCGCAATACAACTCGCTGCAGAGCGGAGACTTCGCAAGAGACCAACAAAGTGCGTGCTCGCGCCCGCCCGAACCGACTACAAGAACCTTCATTGAAAATACTTTCTTCTAAACCTTCGAGTCTGATCGTTTTTCACTGTCTCAGTGAAAAACGGAGCTCAGCTCCTCCTCCACATGCTTAGAAAGCGATCCATGGTCCCAACGGCGTCAATCGGAAACAGGTGCAGTCTAAGTCGTCCTTCTAAGTCATCCTTCACTCCGCGCGGCTTTTTAGCATAGGATGCCGACGCAATGAGCGACTTTTCTACAGACGGCGGCGGGATGGTTCCAGGAGAACCGTCTAATATGCCCGAGTTCTCGGTTTCTGAAATCTCTCAGGCCGTCAAGCGGACCCTGGAGACCAGCTTCGACCGGGTCCGGGTGCGCGGTGAGATCTCCGGTTTCAAGCGCGCGGCCTCCGGCCATCTCTACATGGCTTTGAAAGACGATTCCGCGGTTCTCGACGGTGTGTGCTGGCGCGGTGTCGCCGGACGGTTGGGGATGCAGCCTGAAGACGGCATGGAAGTGATCGCCACCGGCCGCCTGACCAGCTATCCCGGGCGCTCGAAGTATCAGATTGTCATCGATCGCATGGAGCTGGCGGGCGCGGGCGCGCTTCTCAAGCTGCTCGAAGACCGCAAGAAAAAGCTCGCGGCCGAAGGCCTCTTCGAAGCAGAGAGAAAACGCGACCTGCCTTTCCTGCCGGAAGTGATCGGGGTCGTGACCTCACCCACCGGGGCGGTCATTCGCGATATCATGCATCGTCTGTCAGATCGCTTTCCGCGCCGGGTTATGGTTTGGCCTGTGGTCGTGCAGGGCGATGCGGCGGCAGGCCAGATCGCCGCGGCCATTCGGGGCTTCAACAGCCTCTCCGAAACCGGGGCCGTGCCCCGTCCCGAGGTGTTGATCGTTGCGCGTGGCGGCGGAAGCCTGGAGGATCTCTGGGCCTTTAACGAGGAAGTCGTTGTCAGGGCGGCTGCCGAATCCGACATCCCGTTGATTTCCGCGGTCGGGCATGAAACCGATACGACCCTGATCGATTTTGCTTCGGACCGGCGGGCGCCGACTCCCACGGCAGCGGCGGAGATCGCGGTCCCCGTACGCGCGGAGCTGACGGCGCAGACTCTGGATCTCGAGCGGCGTTTGCTCGCCGGGGCGGGCCGTTTCCTGACGGAGCGCCGCATGGAAGTCGAGGGTCTGGGACGCGGCCTGCCGGATCCCAGACGTTTGCTCGAGGAAAAGACTCAGCGCCTGGATGACTCCGCCGAACGGCTTGGCAATGCCATGAACAACTTCATTGGTTACCGGCGCGGCACTCTGGTTGAACTGGCAGCGCAGTTGCCGCATCCGAGACAGCAAATACGCTTGTCCCGGCAACAGCTCTCGGCGCAGAGCGAACGCTTGAAATCCCTGCGTCCGCGTCTGGTCGAACCTTTCCGTCAGGCGTATCAGCGGATTGATGCCGGACGGCGCCTTGGCGAATCAGGACGCGATCTGACCCGGGAACGGCAGCGGGTGGTCGCCGAGCTGGGCCGCATCCTCGAGAGCGTTTCGTACAAGAATGTTCTGCAGCGCGGCTTCGCGGTTGTGCGCGGTGAAAAGGGAAGCGTCGGTCGTGCGGCGGAGGTTGCCGACGGCATGAAACTGGACATTGAGTTCCATGATGGGCAGGTTTCTGTTACGGCCGGTGACGCTCCGACGCTTCGGCAACCAGATGACAAGCCGCCCGTTGTCAAAAAAACGAAACCAATAAAGTCCAAAAGTAGCAGCCCTTCCAAAGGCGACCCTCAAGGAACTTTGCTATGACATGGCAAAAGCTGAATTCTAGCTTTCTAACGTTTTTTCTCTTGTTGCCGTTGCTCGGCCCGGCTCATGCCGCGGGTGATCTGATTCTCGATGGTAATCTGATCCAGGGCGGCTTGATTATCGGGACCGTGACGCCGGGTGCCGAAGTCCAGATCGGCGACCGTGTGCTGCGGGTTTCGCCTGAGGGGCGTTTCGTGCTTGGTTTCGGGCGGGATGCGGAGGCTGAAGCGGAACTGAACGTTACCTATCCGGATGGTTCCAAGGAGGCCCGCCTTCTACCGGTCAAACCCCGGACCTACGATGTCGAATCGATTAACGGCGTGCCCCAGAAATACGTATCCCCGCCCGAGGAGGTTCAGGCGCGGATCCGGCGCGAAAATGAGGAAATCGCCCGTGTGCGCGCGATCGACCTGCCGGAACCCTGGTTCGAAAATGGATTCGTCTGGCCGGTCATCGGGCGGATCAGCGGCGTGTATGGCAGTCAGCGTATTTTTAACGGCGAGCCGCGACGGCCGCATTTCGGAGTTGATATCGCCGCCCCCAAGGGCACGCCGATCGCAGCGCCCGCGGACGGAGTTATCTCCCTTGCAGAGCCGGACCTCTATTACAGCGGCGGCACCGTCATTCTGGATCACGGACACGGCCTGACCTCGACCTTCCTGCATATGGATTCAATCTCGGTCGAGGTTGGCCAGAAGATCACGCAAGGCACCGAGATCGGAACACTGGGCAGCACCGGACGCTCCAGTGGTCCGCATCTGGACTGGCGGATGAACTGGTTCGAGGAACGCATCGATCCGCAGCTTCTGGCGGGGCCGATGCCTGCAACGAACTAGAGCGCGTCATGTTTTAACGGAAACACTCTGTGTTTTCGCTAAAACATGTGAACCCGCTCTACATCATATAATTAGAGCAGATTCACCCGTACGACGCATCGCCGTAGGCGATTCCATCTAAACCGGATCTGCTCTGGGTCTGTGGAGCCAGGCGAGACGCAAAACGTCAATCCTTGGCTTCCATCGCGTCATAGGTAGCCTTGGGCCAGCGCCGATGCAGCCAGAGCCAGTCCTCGGGCTTCTCGGTGATCCAGCCTTCCAGCAAGCGGTTGAGTTGTTCCATGGTGTCGGAAATGTCCTGTTTCCGGTTGCCGCTGTCGGGGTGTTCGATCGGCGGGAAGCAGGTCATACGGAAACGCCCCGGACCCAGCCGCTCCGTGCGGATCGGTATAATATCCGATTTGAAACGAAGACCGAGCTGCGCAGGCGCTGCCGGGGTCATGGCCGTATGACCGAAAAAGGAAACGGGAATTCCGTCGCTCATCTTCTGATCGAACAAAATCCCCAGGACACCGCCGCGTTTGAGAAGTTGCAGAGCCTGGCGTGCGCCGTCCGTGCCTTTCGAGATCCTTTGTCCGCCTGACATGCCCCGCAGCTTGTCGACGGCGGGCTGCACGTAAGGATTATTGGGCTCACGGACGATGATAGTCAGATCGACATCGTGCTGAGCTGCAACGAAAGCCATCACTTCCCAGTTGGCCAGGTGACCGGCGGCCAGGATCGCGCTGCGCTCCGAGGCGGCGCCGGCGTAAACATGTTCGGCCCCGACCAGCTCAACCCGGCCGGACTCCCTGGCGGTGATCTGGTCAAGGTGCGGGTACTCGAAGAGAACCCGGCCCAGGTTGTCCCAAACACCCAGAACAATGCGTTCTATCTCCGCGGAGCTTATTTCCGGAAAGGCCAGCCGCAGATTGCGCCGGGCCCGGTTCGACGTGGAAAGACGTGGGCCCACGGTGCGTCCGAGCCAGCCGCCGATATTCGAGGAAACATCGATCGGAAGAAGCCGGAAGACTCCCAACGCGATGAAGAGGCTGGCGGCTTCGACCGGATGTTTTACAAGTTTCTGGAAAAGCTTTTTGAAATTGGCGTCAGCCACGGGCGGAGGGTCCTTCTGTAACGGCTTCGATCAGCCGATCGATCTCCAAAGGAGTCTGCCATGACACTTCTATCGGCAAGGTGGCGATCCTGGCGCGGTGGCGGGGTGAAAGGCGCACGGCGTCCTTTTCCGTCGTGATTGCGATGGCGTTCAAGGTCTCCGCCCTTTCAAGCAGAGTGCCGATCTCGCTGTCGGTATAGGGGTGATGGTCGGCAAAGTCCCGTGTTTCTGCAATCTCGAACGATAATTCCCGCAAGGTGGCATAGAATTTTTCGGGCCGTCCGATTCCCGCAAAGGCCAGAACACGCCTGCCTGAGAGTTCATTACCGTTTTCGCGGGGTGTTAGTCTGGCCTGAATTGGAGTGATGGCCAGTTCTTCGGTCAGCGTTCTCATGAAATCGGTACTGGTTTCTCCCAGCAGAACAACGCCCTGTGCGCGGGCCAGACCCCTGGCCGCCGGTTCGCGCAGGGGACCCGCAGGCAGCACGGCGCCGTTCCCGAAGCCGAAACCGCCGTCAATGACGATCAACGACAAGTCTTTATGGAGCGAGGGGTTCTGAAAACCGTCATCCATGACGATGATCTCCGCCCCAGCCTCGGCGGCCGCGCGCGCGCCCGCCGGCCGGTCACGAGAGACCCAGGTAGGCGCTTCTTGAGCCAGCAGCAGCGCTTCATCACCAACGTCGGCGGCAGTGTGTCGTTCGGGCGATACCGCAATCGGGCCCGGCTCTTTGCCGCCATATCCGCGGGTCAGGGCATGGACCTGCAAACCGACGGCCTTCAATCGCGCGATAATGGCTAGGGCAACCGGCGTTTTTCCGGCGCCCCCGGCCACCAGGTTGCCGATGCAAATGACCGGTACCGGGGCGCGCTGGGGTTCTACGAGACGCAGGCGCAGTGCCCCGCCAAGGCTGTAAACTGCCGCAAAGGGCGACAGAAGCAGGGAAACAAGCCCTTTCCGGGACCAGAATTCAGGGGCGTGCATCGGCGGGCTCGATCGCTGTCTGGCCGAAATAACGATCGGCCTGCGCGGTGATGTCGTTCAGGCGCGCCTCCAGGAGCAGGCGGAGGGATTCCAGCTCAGCTTCGTTCGGCTCCTTGGGAACTGTGATCGGCGTCCCTACAATGATAATGCCGCGTGAAAAGGGCAGTGGCAGGCAAAAACGGTCCCAGGAGCCGAAGATCTTGCGGCGCGAAGTGTTTCCGGAGATCGGGATGATGGGAACGCCGGTCAACTGTGCGACTTTGATCGAGCCCGACTTCGCCCGCATGCGCGGACCACGCGGGCCATCCGGTGTGATGCCGACGTTGTTGCCCTCCTGCTCCAGGATCCGCTGCATGGACCGCAAGGCGGACATGCCGCCTTTCCGGCTCGACCCCTTGACCGTTGCGACGCCCAGGCGCGCGATCGCGCGCGATATCAGCACACCGTCGCTGTGCGCGGAAATCAGCACATGGATGGGGCGCTTATCGTTCCAGGCCCGGCGCATGTAAAGCATTCGCCCGTGCCAGAAGCAGGCGATAAAGGGCGCGTCCCCGAGGCGAAGGCGCCTGGATTCCTCGGATTCCTGCAGCGTCCAACGCACCGTGCGCGTCACCAGGCTCACGTAACCGGCGGCCAGCGCGGCGATGGAACCCTGCACTGCGCTGGATTTGAAGAAACGCTTGGAGAGACGCATAACCGGTGAAATCAATCCTGCGGGGCTCGGGCGATCACCTTCCTCGCAAAGGGAAGCGCCTGGTAAAAAGAGCTCTGACACCCTCTTGACGGGTCTGTTGGGGCGGTCCTTTAAGCCTGAATTCTGAATTCGCCGGAGCCATCCGAATCCCCACCTTGTTCAGCGAACTGAAGCGCGTAGAGCTTGGCATAGGCGCCGCCTTTGGCCAAGAGTTCCGCATGCCCGCCGCTTTCGATCAGGCGGCCCTTGTCCATGACATAGATGATATCCGCTTCGACGACGGTCGAGAGCCGGTGCGCGATCACCACCGTGGTTTTGCCGGTCATCAGCTTACTGAGCGCGGCCTGGACCTTGCGTTCGGACTCGCTGTCCAGGGCCGAGGTGGCTTCATCGAGCAACAGGATCGCGGCATCCCGGACCATGGCCCGCGCGATGGCGATCCGCTGACGCTGGCCGCCCGAGAGCTTACTGCCTCGGGGCCCGACCTGAGTGTCGTAGCCGTCGGGCAGGCCGAGAATAAAATCGTGTGCGCCGGCATGTTGCGCGGCGGCGATGATTTCGGCTTCACTCGCGTCCGGGCGCCCATAGGCGATGTTGGCGCGCACGCTGTCATCGAACAGCAGGACTTCCTGGCTCACCAGGGCAATGGAGCTGCGCAGGCTCTTGAGCTGCACGCCGCTGACGTCTTGCCCATCGATCGTGATGCGGCCCGCGTTCACATCGTAGAAGCGCGGAATGAGGTTGAGCAGGGTCGACTTCCCGGCCCCGGAGGCCCCGACAAGCGCGACGGTCTTGCCGGCGGGCACCTTAAGAGAGAGATCGTAAACGGCCGGGGCTTCCGGGTGGTAGCTGAAATCGACTTTGTCGAAGAGGATTTCACCACCGGAAAGGGCCAGGGCCTTGGCGCCCGGCTTCTCAACGATCGTCTCTTCTTCGTCCAGAATAGCAAAGAGCCGCTGTGCAGCTGCCATGCCTTCCTGCAGATTGACGTGCAGGCGTGCCAGTTTTTTGACCGGTTCGTAGGCCAGCAAAAGGGCGAAGATAAAGGCGAAGAAGGATCCCGGATCGCGCACATCGTCGATGACCTGATTTCCGCCGTAGATCAAGACGGCGACGATCGCCAGGCCGGAGAGAATCTCCATCACCGGCCGCAGGATCGCGCGTGTGCGCGCCGCCTTCACGTTTAGGTGGAAGACCTGATTAATCGTATGGCTGGCGCGCTTGGTTTCGTACGCTTCCATGCAATAGGCTTTGACGTAGCGGATCCCCTGGAACGCTTCGTCAAGGACAGTCGTCAGGTTGCCGACTTCGACCTGAGTGCTGCCGGAGACTTTGCGCATACGCTTGCCCACGCGCACGATCGGCAGGATTGCCGTGGGGAACGCGATCAAGGCCAGGGCCGAGAGCTGCCAGTCCTCGTAAAACATCACCGAGACCAGGCCGATGAGCGTAAAGGTGTCCTTGCCGAAAGAGGTCAGGGAGGTGGAGACGGCGGCCCGCAGCAAATTGGCGTCATTGACGAAGCGCGCGATCAGAGCCCCCGGTGCCGCGGCATGAAAAAATGCAAGAGGTGCGGTGATTAAGCGCTCGAAGAGCTGGGTCTGGATATCCGCAACGATCCTGTGCCCCACGACGCTCATCAGGACCGATTGGGCAAAGTCGGCAGCGCCTTTGGCGGCGAAGACCAGAAGGCACGCGATGGCAATCGGGATCAGGGCGGCTTCGTTTTTGCTGACGAAGATCTCATTGATGATCGGCTTGATGAGCTGCGGAAACGCGGCTGTGCAGCCGGCAACGATGACCATGAAGATAATGGCCAGGATAATCCGGGTGAGTTGAGGCCGGACATAAACGCGGATCAGGCGGCCCAGGAGTTCTTTAGTGGTTGCGTCCAGCGCCAGCTTGACTTTCGCCGGCTTCTCGGAGGCTGCAGATGTTTCGGTCAAAGTACGTCTTTTCAAGGTGAAATCCGCGCGGAGCTTACCACGCGTCGTGAGCCCTGCACTAGAGTGCTGTTATGGGGTTGACTTTGAGGTCTTGCGTTCACGAAGCGAGACATATATCCCGCTCGCGACAACGATGGCGACGCCGATCCAGCTCAAGTAGTCGGGGAAATCGCCGAAAAAGAGATAACCGACGATAGTTGCCATAACGATCTCGGAATAGCCGTAGGGTGCGAGCAGGGACGCCGGCGCCATTTGAAAGGCCTTTATGACCAGCAGGTGGCCGACCGCGGCGATCGCCCCCAGAGCTGCCATCAGGCCGATTTGTTCGAGATTTGGCGTTGTCCAGCTGAAGGGCACGATCAGCGAGAGCAGCACGGCGCCGATCAGAGCCGTATAAAAGAGCGTAATCAGCGGCGGTGCGCTGCCGGCCAGCCGACGCGTTGCGATCAGGTAGAGCGCATAGAAAGTACCTGCCGCCAGCGCGAGCAGCGCGCCGGAGCTGAACATGTCGGGACCGGGCCGGATAATGATGCAGGCGCCCAAAAACCCGACCACGACGGCGCTCCAGCGGCGCACGCCCACCGTTTCGCGCAGGAGCCAGGGTGAGAGCGCTGTCACGACAAGGGGCGAAACGAAGACGATCGCCAGGGCGTCGGCCAGCGGCATCAGGGAAATCGCCCAGAAAAAGCAGACTGTCGAGATGAGCAGGAGGCCGCCTCTGATCACCTGCAGAAAGGGCTGGCTCGGGATCAGCTGCGCGGGCCGGTGTCTGATCAGGATCAAGGGCAGAAGGATCGCGAAATGCGCGAAATACCGGGCCCAGCTCACCTGCATCACGGACATCTCCGTACTCAGGTGCTTTGCGATGCCATCCATGACAGGCACGATCGCCATGGCCGGAAGATAGAGCAGGATGCCCTTGAGCGGCGCGGACTCGACCGGGTAGGGTCCCGTCGCCGGGTATTCCGTGGCTGTCTCACGTTGCGGTATCATAGACGCTCTACTCTTGCCTGTCATGCAACACGGCAAAGCGTGCGAAATGCGATCCGGATACTAGAGGCAAGCCGGACGGAAGGTCAGCGGGAAGAAGGAAAATGCCGCTGCGTTTGCACTATGCGCCGGCGATGGTCATTCCCTCGATCCGCAGGGTTGGTGCGTTGGTGCCGAAGCGGAAAGTCAGGTCGCTGGCGGGGGTCAGATTCAGGAACATGTCCTTCAGGTTGCCCGCAATGGTCGCTTCGGAGACCGGATGTGCAATAACACCGTTTTTGATCCAGAAGCCTGCGGCGCCGCGGCTGTAGTCGCCGGTGACGCCGTTCACGCCCATGCCCATCAATTCGGTCACATAAATGCCGTCTGCAATATCGGCCATCAGCTCTTCCGGTGACTGAGATCCCGCCTCCATGTGCAGGTTCGTGGTCGAAGGGCTTGGCGGAGACGAAGTCCCGCGGGAGGCATGGCCGGTTGTCGTCAGGCCGAGCTGCCGGGAGGAGCGCAGGTCCATGATCCAGGTTGTCAGGCGCCCGTTTTCCACAATGGCGCGGCGCTTGTTCGCGACGCCCTCGCCGTCGAAGGGTTTGGAGCTGAGCCCGCGCGGACGATGCGGATCGTCGACGATGGTGATGCCCTCGGCGAAGACTGGCTGGTTGAGCTTGTCCTTCAAAAAGCTTGTGCCGCGGGCAATGCCGGCGCCGTTGATGGCGCCCGCAAGATGCCTGAGCAGACCGCCGGAGACCCTGGGATCGAAGACGACGCTGGCCTGGCCGGTCGGCGGCTTCTGCGGATTCAGACGCTTAACGGCTCTCTCGCCCGCCCGGCGCCCGATTTCTGCGGGATCTTCCAGGTCTTCCGCGAAGACCGCGCTGGAAAAATCGTAGTCTCGCTCCATCGCACTGCCCTCGCCACCTAGGACGGCGACACCCACGGAATGGCCGGAAGAGCCATAGGCGGCGGCGAATCCCGTACTGGTGGCAAGAGCGACGCGGGTCGAGCCCCAGCCGGCTTCCGCGCCCTCGGAGTTCGTGATGCCGGGCACGGCCCGGGCGGCTTCTTCGCAGCGGCGCGCCCGCTCGATCAGGGCATCGGGGCTGGGTTCCTCCGGATCGAACATCTCGATCTCGGGGATTTGGGTTGCCAGAAGTTCCGGGTCGGCGAGGCCGCAGTATTCGTCTTCGGGCACTTCGCCTGCCATGGCAACGGCGCGTTCCGCCAGGGCATTCAGGGTTTCCGGCTTCATGTCCGTGGAGGACACCATGGCCTGCCGTTTGCCCTTAAAGACCCGTAAGCCCAGATCACGGCTCTCCTCCCGCTCCATACGTTCGGTTTGACCGAGGCGTTGGGCGTGAGAAAGCGAGGCCGATTCAAAAACCAGGGCGTCTGCGGCGTCCGCGCCGAGAGCTTTGGCTTTTTTGATCAGGTCCTCGAGCAGATTGAGGGCTTCGCTGTCGGTGGTCATTGAGGAGATCCTGCGCTGAGAGAAGAGTCGCGTGATGATGCTGTCAGAAGGTCATATAGGTGCATGGGGGGCGGTAAGGCAATCTATTCGGTATTGTGAGCTGTATGAAGACGTGCCGTGGCTGTGAAGACACCAGCAGTGTCAACAGCTAGGCTGCGGTTTAAAGCCGCCAATTCGGCGGTTTTTTTCGGCTCGATGGTCGGATTTTCGCCGGTCCCGGCCGCGCGGGCAAAAAACGAGTGCGAGCAGCGCAGGTCCTTTTCGTAGCGATAAACGTCGTTTGTTCCCTGTGCTGCCGGAAAGTCTCGGGGGACTGCGCCTTCGGGACGGAACCCGGCTTTGAGCAGCACGCGCTGCGAGGCTTGGTTCTGAGCAAAGGTCTCCGCGGCGAGACGGGTGATTCCGCGATCCGCGGCAATGCGCTGGATGGCGTGAACCGCTTCAGTCGCATAGCCACAGGACCAATAGGGACGGCCCACCCAGTAACCGAGTTCCGGGACGGCTTCAGCGGTATTCAGGGCAACGGCGCCCAAAAAATTCCTGTCACGGTTTCTGAAGATACCGAAAGCCCAGGAGTCCGCCGTTGAATGCGCCTCGATCCAGTCTTGAGCGCTGCTGCGTGTGCAAGGGTGGGGCAGTCTGGCCATCATGGAGGCTGGCCTGGTGACGCCACCCAGAAGCAGGGCGAAGTTTCGGGCGTTTTCGGGTTTGAGCGGACGTAAAGTGATACGCGGCACTATTTCCTCACAGGACTCTGTCAATTCACAACCTGCATCGCTGTTTCTGCCTAGGCGCCAGTCTTCGCCGCGTTAGTTCCAGAGCCGTGCGTCGGGAGAGTGCAGCGGAGTCTGATCATCGCTTATCTCACGGATGACCACGACCAGACTCCTTTTTGACAGCACGGCTTAGTTCGTTGCCTCGTTCACCTGGTTGGCGGCGCTTGTTACTGCCAGGAGCGAAGCCTTCACGATATTCGCATGCCGTCCGACGCCCCAGACCTTGCGCCCATCGCCGGTTTTCACTTCAACGTAGGCCACAGCGGTGGCGTCCGAGCTGCTGCCTGTCGAATGCTCGTAGTAGTTCAGCACGGAGATCTCTTGATCGATTTCCTGCTTGAGCGCGTCGGTATAGGCCGCGATCGGACCATTGCCGTGACCGGTGATTTCCCGTTCTTCGCCGTTAACCTTCAAGGTCGCGGTCAGCACCCGCTGTTCCGAGGCATGGGCATCGGGCACCGAGCGGTGGTCGACGAACTCGATCGGTCCTTTGTTGGAGAGGTAGGTGTCCTGAAAGCTTTCCCAGATGTGCTCCGGGCTGATTTCCTTGCCGGTGTTGTCGGCATCTTCCTGAATACGCTGCGTGAACTCGACCTGCAGGCCGCGCGGCAGCTCCAGGTGATATTCGCTCTGCAGAATATAGGCGACGCCGCCCTTGCCGGACTGACTGTTGATGCGGATGATCGCTTCGTAGTTCCGGCCCACGTCCTGCGGATCGATCGGCAGGTAGGGCACTTCCCAAACCCCGCTGTTGCTTTGCTTCATGGCCGCCATGCCCTTTTTGATGGCGTCCTGGTGCGACCCGGAGAAGGCTGTGTAGACCAGGTCACCCGCGTAGGGGTGGCGGGGGTGAACCGGCAGCTGATTGCAGTATTCCGCGGTTTCGCGCAGTTCGTCGATATTGCTGATATCCAGGTCAGGGTCGACACCCTGGGTAAACATGTTCAGGGCGATGTTGACGATGTCGACATTGCCCGTGCGCTCGCCGTTGCCGAACAGGGTCCCTTCGATGCGGTCGGCACCTGCAACAAATCCCAGTTCTGCCGCGGCAACACCGGTTCCACGGTCGTTGTGGGGATGCAGGCTGACAATGACGCTGTCGCGGTTCTTGATGTTGCGGCTGAACCACTCGATCTGATCAGCATAGATATTGGGTGTCGACATTTCGACCGTTGCCGGCAGGTTCAGGATCACTTTCTTTTCCGGTGTCGGCTCCCAGACGTCCATGACGGCTTCGCAGACCTCAACCGCGAAGTCCATCTCGGTTCCCGTGAAGCTCTCCGGGGAGTACTGATGGATGATTTCTGTCTCCGGCACGCTTGGGATCAGGGCCTTGACCAGCTTTGCGCCCTCGACGGCGATATCGATGATGCCCTGCCGGTCCAGGCCGAAGACGACACGGCGCTGAAGGGTCGAGGTCGAGTTGTAAAGATGGACGATGACCCGCTTGGCACCTTTGATGGATTCAAACGTGCGCTCAATCAGGTGGTCCCGGGCCTGCGTGAGAACCTGGATCGTCACATCATCGGGGATAAGGTTCTCTTCTATCAGCTCCCGCACGAAGTCGAAATCGGTCTGCGAGGCCGAGGGAAAGCCGACTTCGATTTCCTTGAAGCCCATGCGGACCAGCATTTCGAACATGCGGCGCTTGCGGGCCGGATCCATGGGCTCGATCAGAGCCTGATTTCCATCCCGCAGGTCCACGCTGCACCAGATCGGCGCTTTTTCGATAACTTTGCCCGGCCATTGGCGGTCCGGCAGATTCACGGGCTGAAAGGAACGGTACTTTTCGATCGGCATGCGGTTCATGGCTTTAGTCTCTCTTCGATGGCTGGCGGCGCTCGGGCTTAGAGCGAGCTGCAACTGCCGGCGTTACATTGTGTCTTCATCTTTGGAATTGCTGTGTATTTGCGGTTGGAATCTCCAGCCACCGGGTGCCGCATCAGGCCCGGCGACCGCAAATAAGTCGTAGCTCAATCATCTGTTCCAGGAAGGAATTCGCGCGCAAAACTGCGCAGACCGGGCCTGTCGGGACGGCACTTCTGGAAGACAAATAACGAAAACTGATGTGAGCAGACATAACAACCGGGCCTATGGACAACGAACGCAACCTGTTACCGACTTGGACGAAGATCGCAAATGATCTTTCCCGGACTCCTCTAGGAGGCCGGGGTAATAAGTCGTAGGATGCTGTCCAGTCCGAAGCTTGTCATAGCTGTAACATCGCCGCCTTTTTTCGCAACGTCAAGGCCTGTATGCGGCGGCTCCTCGGCAAGCGCTGCCGAGCTATAGGTTTTCGACCGAGCGGCTGAAGAAATCGACGACAACGAAGAGCATGTTGACGGTCGCTCCGTCGGCGGAGAGCGGCATGACGATATCTTCCGACACCGAAAAGTCTTTGTTTCGGCCCTCGTAGGGAACCTCGGTGGTCATAGGAATCTTCTCGTTCACCACCGTTTCGCAGCTCGACCAAATTTTGCTCGGCGGTTTCTGATGCGGGATTTCCGACATCCATTTGCCGGTATGATCGTTGTTGAGCTGAGACGCGATCTTGGTGCCGATAAGGCGGTAGCGGAAATCCAATGGGTCGTTTGCGACGTCGATCAGCACCACATTCGGCAGGATTCGCCTGATATCGAGCGGGTCGAGATCGGCACGCGAGGGCATCATGCGTTCGCCGCGGATCCGGATCCAGTAATCCAGTGCCTGACGATTGATTTTCGAACGCAATGCCAGGGCCGCTGCGGCGGTCGGCGTGCAGTTGGCTATTCTGGTTTCGGCAATCCCGGGCTTCGCAATCAGAAAACTCTCGGTCGCCTGCTCGCTCTTCTCGCGGTCAGGTTCGGTTTTACTTGGGCCGTCCGGAGTTGAAGTTTTGGCCATCCAAATGAGTCTAGATAGTTTCGATTGAGAGCGTAATTTTTGTGCAACCAGTGCTAGCTGCCTAAAATACTGGCTTTTTGGTTAACTTGATGCAAACCCAATTTTACTTCCAGATCGATTTTCCTGAGCCTGGAAGCCCATACTCCGCCCAGCGTTCATTGACTTTTTCCACAATGTCGCTCGACATTTCTATTTCCTGACCCCATTCGCGTTTGGTCTCCGGCGGCCACTTGTCGGTCGCATCCAGACCGATCTTTGAGCCAAGGCCACTCTCCGGCGACGCGAAGTCCAGGTAGTCGATCGGGGTGTTCTCGATCAGGGTGATATCGCGTGCCGGGTCCATGCGTGTGGACATGGCCCAGATGACGTCTTTCCAGTCGCGCGCATTGATATCGTGATCCACGACGATCACCCATTTGGTGTACATGAACTGGCGCAGATAAGACCAGACACCCAGCATGACCCTCTTGGCGTGCCCGGGGTAGGCTTTCTTCATGGAGACAACCGCGACACGGTAACTGCAGCCCTCGGGCGGGAGCCAGAAATCCACGATTTCCGGGAATTGCTGCTGAAGCAGGGGAATGAAGACTTCGTTGAGGGCTTCCCCCAGCACCGACGGTTCGTCCGGTGGGCGTCCGGTAAAGGTACTCAGGTAGATCGGATTGCGCCGCCGGGTGATGGCTGTGACCGTGAAGACCGGGAAGGATTCGACAGAATTGTAATAGCCGGTGTGATCGCCGTAGGGGCCTTCGTCTCCGTAGTCGTCCAGGCTGACATAGCCCTCAAGGACGATCTCTGCCTGAGCGGGCACCTTGAGCGGGACGGTCTTGCAGTCCACCAGCTCCGCCTTCTGTCCGCGCAACAGGCCGGCGAAATGGTATTCCGACAGCGTGTCCGGCACCGGGGTCACGGCGGCAACGATCGTCCCCGGGTCCGCGCCGATCACGACAGCGGCGGGCAGGGGCTCGGTCTTCTCGTTTTTCCAGCGCTGGTGATGCTGTGCGCCGCCGCGATGCTTGAGCCAGCGCATGAGGGTCTTGTCTTTTCCGAGGACCTGCATCCGGTAGATGCCCAGATTGAAATCGTCAGTCTTGCCCTTGCCCGGCCCTTTGGTGACCACTAGCGGCCAGGTAATGAGCGGCGCAGGTTCGCCCGGCCAGCAGGATTGAATCGGAATCCGGGAAAGATCGATATCTTCGCCCTGCAGCACGACCTCCTGGCAGGGGGCCGAGGAGACCGTCTTGGGTTTCATGGCCATGACGGTCTTGAGCAGGGGGAGGGAATTCCAGGCTTCCCGGAGGCTTCCCGGAGGCTCCGGCTGTCTCAGGAACGCAAGTGTTTTCCCGACCTCGCGCAGCTGTTCGGGTTCGCGACCGATACCCCAGGCTACCCGTTCGACCGTCCCGAAGAGATTTGCCAGAACGGGCATGTCATAGGCCGTGCCATCCGCGCGCTGTACATTTTCGAAGAGGACTGCCGGACCCTCTTCAGCCAGCAGGCGGGTCTGGATTTCGGTGATTTCCAGTTCTGCGGAAACGGGGGCCGTGACGCGTTTCAGGCGGCCGCTCTGCTCAAGACGGTCAATAAAATCGCGGAGCGAAGTGTAGGGCATCGGCGTCGTAATCCTTGCGGGCGCGCTCTGACTTGAAGAAGCCGGCGAATACGGGAAACATCTGTGGTCTATCGAGTGTCATAGATCGCAGATTCTTCCGGCCATTTCAAACCGGGGCTTCTGAGGCGGATCGAAGTCTAAGAGTATGGTCCTGAACGGGCGTGTGAGCTCTTAAAAATGCGATGCCGACAGCCAGAGACAAGGGTAAAGCCGCAGGTTTCGGATTCAGGGCTAGAGCAGATCCGGTTTAGATGGAATCGCCTTCGGCGATCCGTCGTACCGGTGAATCTGCTCTACCACTATGATGTAGAGCGGGTTCACAGGTTTTAGCGAAAACACAGAGTGTTTCCGTTAAAACATGACGCCCTCTAGGGGTCGGCCTCCACCCGAAGCACGGTGCTTTCGACGGCGGTCACCCGGACTCTGCTCCCGGCAGGCAGGTCCTCGCCGCGGATTTTCCATATGACGCCGTCGATCTTCATCTTCGCGTTGCCGTTCACGATGGCTTCCTCGATGGTGAAGCTACGGTCCACATATTCGTTGCCGCGGCGGTTGAGATTGGGATCGCTGAGCACCGCCGGGTGCCGGACGCGGTAGATACGCCAGCCTGCAACCGTTGCGACCGAAAAGATGGCGAAGATCAAAAACTGAATTTCCCATCCCATGCCCGGAAACAGCAGAAGAAGGAAACCCACCAGCCCGGCCGATGCGCCCATCCATACGAAGGCTGCGCTGGGAGCGAAGACCTCGATGGCAGCGAAGGCGACAGCGGCGATCCACCAATGCCAGAATTCGATCTGGTCGAAGCCGGTCATCCTGCGCTTCCTTCGCCATCCCACGGACCGCGGCGGCGTTCTTCCTTCTTGGCTTCGCGCTCTGCCAAAGAGTCCTTTGCGATTTCGGCTATACCACCGATGGCACCGATGACGCCGGCAGCATCGACCGGGAGGAAGAAGGTCTTCTGGTTGGAAGAGTTGGCGAACTGGCCGAGGGCGTCGACATATTTCTGCGCCACGAAGTAGTTGATGGCATTCACATCGCCCTCTGAAATCGCGGACGAGACCATGGTGGTGGCTTTGGCCTCGGCCTCGGCCTCGCGTTCTCGCGCTTCCGCATCCTTGAAGGCAGCTTCGCGCCGGCCTTCGGCTTCCAGGACCGCAGCCTGCTTTGCACCCTCTGCTTTCAGGATTTGCCCCTGCCGCTCACCTTCGGCTTCCAGAATCGTCGCGCGCTTTTCACGTTCGGCTTTCATCTGCCGGGCCATGGAGTCGACCAGATCCGCCGGTGGTGTGATGTCCTTGATCTCGATCCGGGTGACCTTGACGCCCCAGGGCTCAGTCGCATCGTCGACCACGCGCAAGAGCTCGGCATTGATCTTGTCGCGCTTGGAAAGCAGCTCATCCAGATCCATCGAGCCCATGACCGTTCTCACATTGGTCATGGTCAGGTTGAGGATTGCGCGCTCAAGATTTCGAACCTGATAGGCGGCGTTGGCGGCGTCAAGAACCTGGAAAAAGACCACACCGTCAACCTGCACGACGGCGTTGTCTTTGGTGATGACCTCCTGCGAGGGCACATCCATGACTGTTTCCATCATGTTCATTTCCGCACCGATCTTGTCGATGACCGGGACGATCAGATTGAGGCCTGGCGTGAGTGTCTTGGTGTAGCGCCCAAATCGCTCCACAGTGTACTGCATGCCCTGCGGCACGGATTTGACGCCCATGAAGATAAGAATCAGGGCAAAGACCAGGACAGCGATCACGAAGATCGAGAAGGTCGATATTTCGATTGGCATATAGAAGCTTTCTAAATACGGCCCTTAAAAAAACGGGCTCTGGAAGTTCAGGTGGTTCGAGACGTATTTAATCATCCACAGTCTAATACGATACTAACGTCAACGCCGGGAGTGCGAAAGTATTAGCCTGCAATAACGCTTTGCATTCCGGGCCAGTCTTCACAGGCAACCGCCCAAAAGACGCCGTAATTCTGCCCTGATACTGCCATCTCACGGCGTAAATTAGATTTCAGACCGCCGCAATACTGGGACCGGTATTTTCTTGTGGGCGCACAAACAGCCGATCAGGCTCGGCAGTTGCCTCGAAGGTGGTCTGCCGGCCAAAAAACGCGGTTCTGATGCGGGAAGGCTACGGCGAAAAGCAATAATTGAGGTATGTTTTTTTTTCAAGGCAGAAAGATTCATGAAGAGTTTATTTGTTACTATTACAACTTTATGAATTGGAATATGATTCCATACGGTTACGGTGAGAGACGACGTTCCGCGTCGAATGAATCGGACCGGATTTAAAATGCGAAGCAACGTCTGAGAAGTAGACATGGCGCAGTTTTACGTAGTTGGTGGCGAATACGTCGATACCCACTTCCAGGATGCGGTGGGTGGCGACGAACAGTGGATCGGGCCGTTTGGAGACTATGAAGCGGCGCGGGAAGAGTGGGCAAAGCGAGCGTGGCTAACGGTCGATGACTGTGCGACACGTTATCGTATTGAACGCATCGACCCTGACGCTCCACCGCCTTGCACTGACTGAGCAGCCGGTTCTGAGTGCCCTGGCCTTTACCGAGCGGTGAGTCTGCACGACTGCAGCTTGCCAAAGGTTATCCTTACCAGGCGCCCCCAGTGTCCTACCGGTTTCGCCGGGGCGCGGCTGATCTCTCGCCGCCATCGACCTGGCCTGCTGAGTGCTTCAAGGATCGCACGCCGGTCATCGCCCACGGATCCAACCGTGCGCCCGAGCAACTGGCGCGCAAGTATCCAGGAGATCGGGAGACCGCCCTGAAGCCCCAGCGCGCAGGGGCGGATCCACAGGCCGACGAAATCCCCGTTACGCTGACCCAACTCCACGATTACGAAGTTGTCTATTCGGCCCACATGACCCGCTATGGTGCGGTTGCGGCAAATCTGCAGCATGCGCCGGGCGCCGTCGTGGAGGTTTTTATCACCTGGCTGAATGCCGCCCAGCTCCAGCGCATGCACGATACTGAGCTTGGCGCCGAGATCTATCGTTTTGGCTGTCTCGAGGATGTGACACTGGGACAGCCCGCGGGTCCCATCCCGCCTCTGGAGCGCGTTTTCGTTTACTTGAGCAGTGCCGGCTGTCTTCGGGTCGCGGACCAGCCGGCGGGGATTGCCGCCGTGCCTGCGGTTCAGCGGCGTTTTCCGGCTTTAAGCCAGTTGGAGGCTCTTGAGACGGTGCGACACAGGCTCTATCCGGACCGCGGTCTCGACGAGTTCATTCTGGCGGTGATCGCAGAAGCTGAGCTTCGGCGGAGGGTTATCGAGGCATTGCGTGCCGACGCAGTCACTTTGGCGGCACCGCATTTCCGGTCTGTGGATCCGGGCTAGCTCTGGAATTTTCACACAAGATCCGGGCCGGCTCTGGCCTGCCGGACCGTCGCGGTCCAGGCGTTAACCAGAAATGATCAGGCCTAGTATCCCGAATCTGAAATTCACGTCATTGAATTTCAGATTCAACGGGACACTACCTCATTGAATCTAGTGTGATTCAGTCTCTAAAATTCGTCGCATATTATGCGACGAACTTCAGAAACATCACACTAGGGCGCAGGCCGGCTGGTCATGACCAGGGTTTTCCGGGCAGGCCACTTCGCAAGGTCCGGGTATTTTCGCAGAAAGTGATTGCATTTCGCCGCAGTGGTCTCTATATCCGCCGCTCCTGGCATTGCCCGGGTCATCTACTGGTTGGGGAGGACGGACTTTGTCCAATGTACACGCCCTCTTCCAATTGGGGATGGACTTGGATGAGGGTTCAAGCACCACCCAAACGGAAGACGTAACTTTCGAGTGTCAGGCCAAGCCTGAAACGCAGATGCACAACAGCGATGAAGACCGCAAGGACTTCTTCATCGAACGCGATGGCGAGCGCTTCGCGGGCACGCATCTGATCATCGATCTGATGCAGGCCGAGCAGCTCGACGATCTCGCCTACGTCGAAGAAACTTTGCGCGACTGTGTCACGGCCGCCGGTGCGACCCTGTTGCATATCCACCTGCACCACTTCACGCCCAATGGCGGTGTGTCGGGTGTCGCGGTACTCGCGGAATCGCATATCAGCATTCATACCTGGCCGGAATGCGGTTACGCCGCGCTTGACGTCTTCATGTGTGGTGATGCACGGCCGCACGAGGCGGTCGAAGTCCTTCGCAAGGCCTTTAGCCCTGAACGGGTGAAGGTTGAGGAGCATCGCCGGGGGCGCGAGGTATGAGTGGTTGGGTCGAGGAGACCCTGCACGAGGATCTGCACGTCAAGCTGAAGATCGACCGGGTCCTTTTCGACAGCCAGACCGAACATCAGCATCTGGTGATTTTCGAGAACGAGACCTTCGGACGGGCGATGGCGCTGGATGGCGTCATGCAGACGACCGAGAAGGACGAGTTCATCTATCACGAGATGCTCACGCACCTGCCGATCTACGCTCACGGCTCGGTCCGGAAGGTCCTGATTATCGGCGGCGGCGATGGCGGCATGCTCGAGGAAGCCCTCAAGCATCCTTCGATCGAGAAGGTCACCATGGTCGAGATCGACCGTAGCGTCGTCGATCTCTGCACGACATACCTGCCCTCGATTTCAAACGGCGCCTTCGACGACCCGAGGGCGGATCTCGTGATCGCCGACGGGCGTGACTTCGTTGCGAACTGTGAAGACCGTTATGATCTGGTGATTATCGATTCCACCGATCCTATCGGGCCGGGCGCGGTGCTTTTCACCGAGAGCTTCTACCGCGATTGCCGATGCTGTCTTACCGAGGGCGGTATTCTCGTGACTCAAAATGGAGTGCCCTTTGTCCAGGCTGAGGAGTTGACGTCGTCGGTATCCTTTTTCCGGGCCCTGTTCAAGGATGCCACCTGCTATCTGGCGACCATTCCGACCTACGTGGGTGGTCCCATGGCCTTTGGCTGGGCGACGGATAACGCGGAACTGCGGATGACGGCACTTGCAGAGCTGCGGGCACGCTTCGATGCCGAACCGGTGGAGAGCCGTTACTACACGCCGGAGGTTCATCAAGGCGCCTTCGCGCTGCCGCCCTACGTTTCCGAGTTAATCCGCTAAAGCAGATCCGGTTTAGATGGAATCGCCCTCGGCGATCCGTCGTACCGGTGAATCTGCTCTATCTATATGATGTAGAGCGGGTTCACATGTTTTAGCGGAAACACTGAGTGTTTCCGCTAAAACATGACGCGCTCTAGATACCGTTCGAGAGCAGCAGGCCGGCGAGCAAGAGCCAGCCGACGAAGCGGTTGGATTTGAATTTCGTCAGGCAGTCCTGCGGATTGTCGGTATCGAGGGTCGTAATCTGCCAGCAGAAATGGATGGCCACAGCGGCCAATCCGAGCCAGAAGGGCCAGGGCAGGCCAAGGCTCGCCCCTGTCGCGGCGAGCAAGAGGCTGGTCAGGGCGTAGAAGAACCAGAGCCAGGTCTTGGTGGCGCTGCCGAATTTGAGTGCGGTCGACTTCACACCGATGAGCGCGTCGTCTTCCTTGTCCTGATGGGCGTAGATCGTGTCGTAGCCCAAGGTCCAGGCAATACCGGCGGCATAGAGGATCACAGCGGGCCAATCCAGGATGCCCTGAATGGTGGCCCAACCGACCAGAGCCCCCCAGTTAAAGGTCAGGCCAAGCCAGGCCTGGGGCCAGTAGGTGATTCGCTTCATGAAGGGGTAGGTGAAGACCAGCAGCAGCGAGGCTGCTCCCACCACCACGGCATACCAGTTCAGCTGCAACAGGATGATCAGGCCGACAAGCAGCTGCAGACCCAGGAATGCGACGGCCTGCTTGGTCGTAACCTGTCCGCTGGGGATGGGCCGGTCCGCCGTGCGGGCGACCTTGATGTCGAAGTCCCGGTCCACGATGTCATTGAAGGTACAGCCCGCGCCGCGCATGACAAGGGCGCCCACGGCAAACAGCAGGAAGAGCCAAGCGAAGCTGGGATCAAGGCTGTGGGCGGGAGATGCAGCGGTCGCGAGAGAGAGGCTCCACCAGCAGGGGAACAGCAGAAGCCAGGTGCCGATCGGCCTATCCAGCCGGGCGAGCTTCATGTAAGGCCAGGCTGCTTTAGGCATCAGGCGCAAGGCCCAGTGACTCTGAACGATGTCGCTTCTGAGGGTCGTATCATTCACCGTTGCGTTTCCCCGGCTGCTCATGGCCTATTCTTTACTCTCGTTACAGGCGGACGAAAAGCCCTCAGGAGGTCCGTTAGGACAATGGCCGCGAAGATTGAGACTAGACTGCACGTCGATGCGCACATCGAAGCGGGGACGACCCTGGGGCTCGACCATGCCGGTGCGCACTTCCTGCGCTCCGTATTGCGCCTGAAACCGGGTGCGATGCTGGCCGTCTTCAACGCACAAGACGGCGAGTGGCTGGCACGGATTGACGGTATCGGCAAGGGCTGGTGCTCGCTTGAAGTGACGGAACTGCGCCGCCTGCCGGAACCCGAGCCCGACCTCTGGCTGGTGTTTGCTCCCATCAAGCGGGCGCGCCTCGATTTCGTCGCCGAGAAGGCGGTTGAGTTGGGCTGCTCGCTCTTGCAGCCGGTCTTTACAGGCTACACGGACGTTTCGCGTGTGAATAGCGAGCGCCTTGCGGCAAATGCGCGCGAAGCCGCGGAACAGTGCGAGCGCCTCAGCCTGCCGCTGGTCCGTGATGTGATTTCCTTCGAAAAACTTCTGGCGGACTGGCCGACGGAACGCCGCCTCCTCCTCTGTGCCGAATCGGGGGGCGTGAAGCCCATCGGCGAGGTTCTTCAGGATATTCGCGCCGGTGACCCGCAAGCGGGCAGGGAGCCATGGGCTATAATGACCGGCCCCGAAGGAGGCTTTACTAAAGGTGAACTTGACGCCTTAACGAAACTGCCCTTTGTTACGCCTGTCGGCCTTGGACCTCGGATCCTCCGCGCCGACACGGCTGCCGTTTCGGCGCTTGCCTGCTGGCAGGCCGTACTCGGCGACTGGGAAAAACGGCCGCCTGATCGATCGGATGCTTGATCGGTGGTCCTCGCGTAACAATGTGCTGCAAGGCCGCGGGCGTCCGCGACCTGATTGACCAGCTGGGGAAGTGAATGTCCGCGCAACCTGAATCCGTCGCCACCGGCGCCGATAACCCTCCGATCTCCGGCAAGGACCAGCTTGTCGAGTACCTTGCGGCCGGCTGTAAGCCCCGCAGCGCGTGGCGAATCGGCACTGAGCACGAGAAGTTCGCGTTTCGCGTCGATGACCTGAAACCACTCCCCTACGAGGGCGAAGTCGGGATCCGCGCGCTGCTTGAGGGCCTGAGCGACAAGTTCGGCTGGAAGAAGATTTTCGAGGGCGAGAACCCGGTCGCCCTGGTCAAGGACGGCTGCAGCATTACGCTGGAGCCAGGCGGGCAGTTCGAGCTCTCCGGCGCGCCGCTTGAGAACATTCACCAGACCTGTGATGAGGTCCACACACATCTGGCCCAGGTCAAAGAAGTGGCCGAGCCCCTCGGTGTGCATATGCTGGGGGTGGGGTTTCAGCCCAAGTGGGGCCGCGAGGACATCACCTGGATGCCCAAGGGCCGCTACAAGATCATGGGCGCCTACATGCCCACGAAAGGCAATCTCGGCCTCGATATGATGCTCCGGACCTGCACCGTTCAGGTTAATCTCGATTTCGAATCCGAAGCCGACATGGTCAAAAAGTTCCGGACCAGTCTCGCGCTGCAGCCGGTTGCAACTGCGCTTTTCGCCAACTCACCCTTCACCGATGGCCGGCCCAACGGATTCCGAAGCTATCGCAGTCATATCTGGACCGATACGGACCCTGACCGTTGCGGAGTCCCGAGCTTTGTTTTCGACGAGGGCATGAGCTTTGAGCGTTATGTCGATTACGTGCTCGATGTGCCGATGTATTTCATCTACCGCGATGGAACCTACGTCGACGTCAGCGGGCTGTCTTTCCGCGACTTCATGGCGGGTAATCTGCCCGGGCGGCCGGGTGAATTGCCGACCATGGGTGACTGGGCGGATCACCTCACGACCCTCTTTCCCGAGGTGCGCTTGAAGAAGTTCATCGAGATGCGCGGCGCCGATGGCGGGCCCTGGCGCTCGCTCTGCGGCTTGCCGGCCCTCTGGGTCGGTCTGCTCTATGATCAGGAAACCCTCGATGCGGCCTGGGATATGGTCAAGGACTGGACCATGGAAGAGCACGACTATCTGCGCGCCGAGGTGCCGAGGCAGGCTTTGGCGACGCCCTTCCGGGGCGCGACGGTGCGTGAGCTGGCAGGCGAAATGGTTTCCCTGGCTGAACGGGGTTTGCGGAACCGCAAGCGCACGGACAGCAGCATGCTTGATGAAACCTCTTTCCTGAAACCGCTGAAGCAAACGGTTGAGAGTGGAAAAACCCCGGCTGACGAACAGCTGGCGCTGTTTAACGGCGAATGGGGCGGAAAGATCGATCCTCTGTTCGAAACCTACGCGTATTAAGTCTCTTGTTTGGCTAAATCTCTGATCTGGAGCAGGTTTTCGCGCGTCCGAAGAGCGGTGTGCGACCGGACCGGACAAAAAGAAAGAGAGCCGCAGTTGGGGGCTACGGCTCTCTTACAAGCGAGGGTGTATAGGAGACTATACAACCTATCTTTGGTCTCCAGATCTTAAAAAGCGGTTAAAAAACGGCGCTTAAAAGTAGAATTTCTACGCAACTATCACGCAGCCGTACCGCCCACCGTAATACCGTCAATCAAGATCGAGGGCTGTCCGACGCCGACGGGCACGCCCTGGCCTTCCTTGCCGCAGGTGCCGACACCGTCATCCAGCGCCAGATCGTTGCCGATCATGGAAATCTTCTTCATGACGTCCGGGCCGTTGCCGATCAGGGTTGCCCCTTTGACAGGTGCCCCAAGCTTCCCGTTTTCGATCAGATAGGCTTCCGTGCAGGAAAAGACGAACTTACCCGAGGTGATGTCGACCTGCCCGCCACCGAAGTTTGCCGCATAGAGGCCGTCCTTGACCGAGGACAGGATTTCCTCCGGCTCGCGCTCACCGGCCAGCATGACCGTATTGGTCATGCGGGGCATCGGAATGTGCGCGTAGCTCTGCCTGCGCCCGTTGCCCGTCGGTGCCATGCCCATCAGTCTGGCGTTTTGCCGGTCCTGCATGTAGCCCACCAGGATCCCGTCCTCGATCAGGGTGGTGGACTGGGTCGGCGTGCCTTCGTCATCGATTGTCAGGGACCCGCGCCGGTCCAGCATGGTCCCGTCGTCGACGACCGTCACGCCCGGGGCCGCGACCCGCTCGCCGATCAGTCCTGAGAAGGCTGAGGTCTTCTTTCGGTTGAAATCGCCCTCCAGTCCGTGGCCGACCGCCTCATGCAAAAGAATGCCGGGCCAGCCGGATCCCAGGACCACCTGCATCTCGCCCGCCGGCGCATCCACCGATTCCAGATTCACCAGGGCGCGGCGCAAAGCCTCGTCGACGCCACCCTGCCAGTAGGAGGGATCCAGCAGGCTCTCATACGCGAAACGCCCGCCGCCGCCGTACCCGCCACTTTCCATCCGGTCACCCTCGGCGACAACCACCGAGATGTTCAGGCGCACCAGGGGGCGGATATCGGCCATCCGGTCGCCGCCGGCCCGCAGGATCTGGATGGCTTGCCATTCGCCCGAGAGCGAGGCGCTGACCTGAACGATCCTGGGATCTTTCGCTCGGGCATAGGCATCGATTTCGGCCAGGAGCTTGACCTTGGTATCGAACGGAACGTCGTTCAGCGGATTGAGGTCGCTGTAGAGTTTGGCATTGGTTCCCTGCGGGGCCTCGGCCATGGTTCCTCCATGGCCTGAATTTACGGTTTTGACGGTTTCGGCGGCCCGCTTGATCGCGGCCTCCGAGAGTTCGCTGGCGTGAGCATATCCGGCCGCTTCACCGGAAATACCACGCAGGCCGAAACCCTGGGTAGTGTCGAAGCTTGCGCTTTTCAGTTTTCCGTCATCGAAGGCGAGCCCTTCGGACTGGCAATACTCGAGGTAGAGCTCACCGTCATCGGCACCTTTCAGGGCCTCGTCAACGATGGATTCGAGACGGCTGCGGTCCAGCCCCGCGCGGGTGTAAAAGATATCGTCCGTATCGGTTACGTGGCTCATCGAGTTACTCCATATTCGTCCTTGCCCGGCGGCGCTGCGTCTTGCGCCGGCAAGCGGCAGTGGGGACTCTGCATCCGGACCATAGACCTAGTATCGGTGTCGGCTGAAAGCCAGTGAAAACGGCTCTAACCGCCATAGATTGGGTTGTAAGCCGGCCTCGCTATGCATCTGCTTTGCGACATTACGTCGCATAGTGCCGAATCCTTAATGAACTGACTATAGACCCTCTTACGGAAAAACCGGGCTTTCTGCGACTAAAAGACCTGTTTCGAAGGCTTGTCGGGACGGACAGGCTGAGTTACTTTGCGGCCCAACAAAGCTGGGGCCGTGAGTATGGGGACAGCTTCTTTGGTGTCAGGCCCATCGCGGAGATCACGGGTAACTTACCCGACACAAGACAGGATAAAATTACATGGCGTTTTTGAAGCGTGGAGCTATCGTCGCCGGCATCTTCGCCTTGATTGCGAATGTTTCAGCGATGGTCTCGGGAGCGATGGCTCAAGACTCTGACAGCCTGAACGGTTTGAAGAACTGGGGGCTGGGCTTCCAGAATCCGACGTCGCCGAATGCGAACGAGGTTCATCTCTTTCACAACGAATTGCTGATCATCATCACGGCGATCACCGTTTTCGTTCTGGCTCTTCTGCTTTACGTCATGTTCCGCTTCTCGGAAAAACGGAATCCGACGCCGTCGAAAACAACGCACAACACGCTGATCGAGGTGATCTGGACGGCGGTGCCGGTTATTATCCTGGTCGTTATCGCCATCCCGTCGTTCCGCCTGCTGTATAACCAGGACAAGATTGACGACGCCGAGATGACCATCAAGGCGATCGGCAAGCAGTGGTACTGGAGCTACGAGTATCCGGATCACGGCAACTTCACCTTTGACGCCTACATGGTCGAAGAAGACGATCTGGAAGAAGGGCAACCCTATCTGCTGCAGACCGACAATGCGGTCGTACTTCCGGTGGATACCAAGATCCGCGTGCTCGTGACGGCAGGAGACGTTCTTCATGCTTTCGCCATGCCGACACAGCAACGCAAGATCGACGCGGTCCCCGGCCGGATTAACGAAACCGCCGTCTACTTCGACCGTACCGGTACTTTCTACGGCCAGTGCTCTGAGATTTGTGGCACGCGACACGCCTACATGCCGATCATGTTCACGATCGTATCTAAAGAAGAGTATGCAGCCTGGGTCGAAACCGCGAAGGAAGAGTTCGCGAGGGTCGACGGGCCGGCACCTTCTGTTCGGATTGCCCAGGGCGCATCCGGGGACGCCGCAGCTGACACGGATCTGAACACCAATGAACTCGGCGCCCAATAGGCCTGCCGCGCGACGAGCCCACGAAGAGGTGAATGACTATGGCTAACGAAACAACCGCGGCCCACGGCCACGATGATCATCACGATCACAAGCCCGGATTTTTTGTCCGCTGGTTCTGCTCCACGAACCATAAGGATATTGGCACACTCTATCTGCTGTTTTCGATCATTGCAGGCCTGATCGGCGGTGCGTTCTCCGTCCTGATGCGGATGGAACTCCAGAACCCCGGTCTGGATTACTTCCCCGGCCTGTCGGATGACCCCGGACAGTTCTGGAATGTGGTGATTACCGCGCATGGCCTGATCATGGTGTTTTTCGTGGTCATGCCGGCGCTGATCGGCGGGTTCGGCAACTGGTTCGTTCCGCTCATGATCGGCGCGCCCGATATGGCTTTCCCGCGGATGAACAACATCTCTTTCTGGCTCCTGGTCCCAGCCTTCTTTCTGTTGCTTGGTTCTGCTTTCGTCGATCAAGGTGCCGGAACCGGCTGGACGATTTATCCGCCGCTTTCGGGCACGCTCGGACACAGTGGTCCGTCGGTCGATATGGCGATCTTCGCGCTGCACCTGGCCGGTGCGTCCTCCATCTTGGGCGCGGTGAACTTTATCACCACCATCTTTAACATGCGCGCACCGGGCATGACGCTGCACAAGATGCCGCTCTTCGTCTGGTCCATGCTGATCACGGCATTCCTGCTTCTTCTCGCGGTGCCCGTACTTGGTGGCGCGATCACCATGCTGCTGACCGATCGTAACTTCGGCACGACCTTCTTCGATCCGGCCGGCGGCGGCGATCCGATCCTGTTCCAGCATCTCTTCTGGTTCTTTGGCCACCCCGAAGTTTATATCATGATCCTGCCGGCCTTCGGCATCATCAGCCACATCATCTCCACCTTCAGCCGTAAGCCGGTGTTCGGCTATCTCGGCATGGCCTACGCGATGGTGTCGATCGGCTTTGTCGGCTTCGTCGTCTGGGCGCACCACATGTACACGGTGGGGCTTTCCGTCGACACGCGGGCCTACTTCACAGCGGCGACTCTGGTGATTGCCGTTCCCACGGGGATTAAGATCTTTTCCTGGATTGCGACCATGTGGGGTGGCTCGCTGCGCTTCGATACACCGATGCTCTGGGCGGTCGGTTTCATCTTCCTCTTCACGGTGGGCGGAGTGACCGGTGTCGTTCTGGCAAACGCGGGCATCGATGTGGCGCTGCACGATACCTATTACGTCGTTGCACATTTCCACTATGTGTTGAGCCTGGGGGCCGTTTTCGCGATCTTCGCGGCGATGTACTACTGGCTGGGCAAGATGTCCGGGCGCCAGTATCCGGAGTGGGCAGGCAAGCTGCACTTCTGGGTGACTTTCATCGGCGTCAACCTGACCTTCTTCCCGCAGCATTTCCTGGGACTGCAGGGCATGCCGCGCCGTTACATCGATTATCCGGAAGCCTTTGCGGGCTGGAACCTGGTTTCCTCCATCGGATCCTACATCTCCTTTGCGGCCACGATCTTCTTCGTGTTCGTCCTGCTTTACACCTTGGCTGCCGGCCGGCGCGCCGCGGCCAATCCCTGGGGCGAAGGTGCGACCACTCTGGAGTGGACCGTGGAGTCTCCGCCGCCATTCCATACTTTCAACGAGCTTCCGCAAATCAAGTAAGCTCGCTATGGATCGCCGCCGGTTCTTTTTCGGAACCGGCGGCGTCGCACCACCAACGTTCCAACGCAGGTAAGTAAACGCAGTGACCGACACGTCGGCAGACATCAAAGTTGAAACAACAGGCGTCGCTCTCTCGGGCGGCGCCAGTGTTCGCGATTACATCGCGTTGTTGAAGCCGCGCGTGATGTCTCTCGTGGTGTTCTCGGGGTTTGCCGGTTTGATTGTCGCGCCGGGGTATCTGCATCCTTTGTTGGCGGCGGTCGCCGTTCTCTGCATCGCAGTCAGTGCCGGTGCGGCCGGTGCGATCAACATGTGGTACGACCGCGATATCGACGCGATCATGGAACGGACCAAGTCGCGGCCTTTGCCCAAAGGCCGGATATCTCCCGAGGAAGCCCTCAGCTTCGGTGTCACCCTGACGCTCTTCTCGACCATGCTGATGGGACTGGCGGTCAACTGGACTGCCGCGATCCTGCTGGCTTCCGCGAATGCTTTTTACGTGTTCATCTATACCATGTGGCTGAAGCGCAGTACGCCGCATAACATCGTGATCGGCGGCGCGGCGGGCGCGTTCCCGCCCATGATCGGCTGGGCGGCCGTGACGGGTTCGGTGGATCTGCAGTCGATTGTGCTTTTCCTGATTATTTTCATGTGGACACCCCCGCATTTCTGGGCGCTCGCACTGTTCCGCGAGGGCGATTACGCAAAGGCCGGCGTGCCGATGCTGCCTGTGGTTGCCGGCACAGAATCGACCAAGCGTCAGATGCTGCTGTACACATTGGTCCTTGTTCCGATTACCTTGCTGCCAAGTTTCCTGGGCACGGCAGGACCGCTCTATGGTGCGGCGGCCGTGCTTCTTGGCCTGCGGTTTATCTACCTGTCTGTGCAGGTGTTGCGCGATGACGGCGTCCGCTATGCCAAGCGGATGTTCGGCTTCTCTATCATGTATCTCTTTGCGCTCTTTGGTCTTATGATGCTCGACCGGGCGCCCGGTCTTCTCTCCCTCTTCGGGCTGACCGGGGCGGCAGGATGACGATGGCGGAAGACAACAAAGAGCGTAGCGAACTGCACCGGCGTCAGAGGGTAAAAAACTGGACCCTGCTGGCCGCGCTGGTGGCTTTTATCGTTCTCGTCTACTTCGTTTCGATTGTTCGTATGGGGATGTACAATGGCTGATCAGGAACTGCATGGAGCCCCGCGAAAGAACAGGAACGCGCGCACCGCGTTGACGCTTGCCGGCGTCGTGGTCGGCATGATCGGCTTGTCTTTCGCGTCGGTTCCGCTCTACCGCCTCTTTTGCCAAGTCACGGGCTTTGGCGGCACCACGCAGGTCGCGGAGAGCGCACCGCAGGAGGTCAGCGACCGGGTCATCGCCGTACGTTTCAATGCCGATGTGAACGGGAAGCTCCCCTGGCGCTTCGGGCCGCTTCAGCGCGAGGTAAAGGTGCAGGTTGGCGAAAACCGTCTCGTGTTCTACCAGGCTCAAAATACCAGTGAGAAGCCGGTGACCGGCACCGCGACCTTCAACGTGACGCCCCTGAAGGCGGGGCAGTACTTCAGTAAAGTGGCTTGTTTCTGTTTCACCGAGCAGCGGCTGGAGCCCGGTCAAGAGATCGATATGCCGGTGAGCTTTTTCGTTGATCCTGCGATGCTGGATGATCCCGAAATGGGCGATGTGAATACCATTACCTTGTCCTACACCTTTTTCCGCGATCTTGACGATATGGATGATCCGGCGGAAGAAGAGAGACAGACGACGGAAAACCGATTGGGGAACGGATCGCGGTCCGCGACCGACGTAAACTAGTTGAGCCAACGAAATTGCTTAACAAGCGCCGTATGTTTTGTGACGGCGTGAGGTGCTAAGAGGAAGATCATGAGCGCAGCCCACGAACCGCAACATCCCTATCACTTGGTTGATCCAAGCCCCTGGCCGTTAATCGGTTCCCTCTCGGCCGGTGTTCTGGCCGTCGGGCTGGTGCTGCTGATGCATGAAATCACGCCCTGGGTGACCGCGGTCGGCGTAGGTCTGGTGATCCTGACCATGTATGGCTGGTGGGCTGAGGTCGTGAAAGAGGCGACCTTCCAGGGACACCACACGCCGATCGTTCAGATTGGCCTGCGCTACGGCATGATCCTTTTCATCGCCTCCGAGGTGATGTTCTTCGCGGCCTTCTTCTGGGCCTTTTTCGATGCTTCGCTCTTTCCGAAAGAAGCGACCGGATTCCAGTGGCCGCCCGAAGGCATCGTAACCTTTGATGCTTTCCATCTTCCGTTCCTGAACACACTGATCCTCCTGCTCTCCGGCTGCACCGTGACCTGGGCGCATCATGCCCTCCAGCATGGTGATCGGCGGGGGCTTCTGAATGGTCTGGGATTGACCGTTATTCTGGGCGTGCTTTTCACCGCCTTGCAGGCTTTCGAGTACAGCCATGCGGCCTTCGGCTTCACCGACGGCATCTATGCTTCGACCTTCTACATGGCAACCGGGTTCCACGGATTTCACGTGATTATCGGCACGATCTTCCTGGCCGTTTGTTGGGTTCGGGCGTTTAAGGGTCACTTTACGCCTGATCACCACTTCGGTTTCGAAGCTGCGGCGTGGTACTGGCACTTTGTCGACGTCGTGTGGCTGTTCCTCTTTGCCGCAGTCTATTGGTGGGGCGGCTGATAACTGGCCGGTCTGCCAATCCGGGGCAGGGGAAGAACGCGCGGTCCCGGCCCCCGGTTGCCATATCAGCCTGCGTGCCCAAGGTGTAACACCGAGAGAGCTCAATGGCGGATCACAGAGACTACGGCTCTCCCTCGCCCTTTGCGACCGGTCTTGCCTGCCGTTGTCCCAGATGCGGCAAGGGGAAGCTCTTCGACGGGTTTTTGAGCGTCGCGAAAATCTGCTCGGTTTGCGGCACGGATCTGGAGAAGGCGGACAGCGGCGATGGCCCTGCCGTCTTCATCATTTTCATCCTGGGTGCTTTGGTCGTACCGATGGCCCTGCTGCTTGAAGCCAGGGCCGAACCCCCCATGTGGGTGCATATGGCCATCTGGCCCGCGGTGATTCTGGGCGGTTCGGTCGGGTTGCTGCGGCCGCTCAAAGGCTTGATGATCGCCCTGCAGTTCAAACACAAAGCCAGCGATTCCGGCTCTGTCGATTACGATTGAGACACTGATGTCAGCACCAGAGACACCTCTTGGCGGTAAACGCCGCTTCAAACCCACCTTCTGGGCAACGGTTGCAACCATCCCGGCCATGATCATCATGCTCGGACTTGGAACCTGGCAGGTTCAGCGCCTGGAGTGGAAACGCGATCAGATTGAGCTTCGGCAGGAGCGCTCCGTCGCGCCCGCGGTCTCCTTGGACTCAGTGCTGGACGCACCCGACGGGAAGGAATTCTTCAATGTCGGGATAACAGGCCGTTTTCTCCATGATAAAGAGCTCTATCTCGCGGCCCGTTCCTCAAACGGCAATGTGGGTCAGCAGATCATTACGCCCTTTGAAATGGCCGATGGCAGGGTCCTGCTGGTCAATCGAGGCTGGGTTCCCAGTGAAAAGCGCGACCCCGCAACCCGCAGCGAAGGGCAGATCGAGGGTGAGCAAGAGATCGAAGGACTGGTCCGTTTCGGAGGCTGGAAGGGCTACGATTTCATTCGCCCGGACAACGACCCGGTCAAGAACTTCTGGTTCTATGTGGATTTCGAAGCCATGGCGGCTGCAAGCGGCCTTGAGAACGTAATTCAGACGGCCTATCTGGACGCTGGCCCCAAAGCGAATCCGGGTGGTTTCCCGATCGGCGGACAAACCAGGGTCAAACTGCGCAATGATCACTTTGAATATGCGGTCACCTGGTACGCGCTGGCGCTCATCCTGGCGGTGATTTACTTCGTATACCACTACCGTCCTGACGAAGATTAACCCGCGTTAACCTCCGGGCTCGGGCTTCGAGGTCCCAAGTCCGGGTCCAATAGGTGAAAAAATTCAGGTCAATTCGCGTTTTTTCTCTGATTTAAAGGAAAACGTTCAGATTCTCGGTGCTATAAAACCCAACCATTAAGAGAAATTCACTACATCTGTAGCGAGAGGCCGCCGATGACCGCTTACGATACTCTTCAGAACCGCTTCCGCCGTTTGCATGCACTCAATGAGGCTGCCGGCGTGTTGCACTGGGACATGTCGACCATGATGCCGTCCGGCGGTGCACAGGCCCGCACCGAACAACTGGCGGTTCTGAGCGTGACCAGCCACGAACTTCTTGTCGATCCCCAGATGCGGGATCTTTTTGAGGCGGCGGAGCAGGAAAGCGGCCTGCAGCAGGATACCTGGAGGCAGGCGAACCTGCGCGAGATGCGCAGACGCTGGCGGCATGCCACGGCCCTGGACGCGGATCTGGTCGAGGCGACCATGAAAGCCTGTAAGAGCTGTGAGATGATCTGGCGGGAAGCCCGGCCAAAGGGGGATTTCGCTGCTGTCCTGCCGGCTCTGGGCGAGGTCCTGAAGCTGTCACGCGAGGCCGCGACGGCCAAGGCGGAGGTCTTCGACTGCTCGATGTATGACGCGCTGCTGGATCAGTACGAGCCCGGCGGGTCATCCGAGACGATCGACGATATTTTCGATGATCTGGCCGAGTTCCTGCCGCATCTACTGTCCGATGTTCTCGATTGGCAGTCGCAGAAGCCGGAGCCTCTGGCGCTGGAGGGGCCCTTTCCCCTGGATGCGCAGGAAGCCCTGGCACGCGAGATGATGCAGGCGGTCGGCTTTAACTTCGAACACGGACGTCTGGACGTCAGTCTTCATCCCTTCTGCGGCGGGGTGCCGGATGACGTCCGGATCACGACCCGGTACGACAGTGACGACTTCATGAAGGCCCTGATGGGCGTTCTTCACGAGACGGGACACGCGCTTTACGAACGGGGATTGCCTCAGGACTGGCGGTTGCAGCCGGTTGGCGAAGCACGTGGCATGGCCGTCCATGAGAGCCAGTCGCTTCTTATCGAGATGCAGGCATGCCGCAGCGCAG
Organism: Denitrobaculum tricleocarpae; assembly: GCF_007004665.1. Lineage (GTDB taxonomy): Bacteria > Pseudomonadota > Alphaproteobacteria > Kiloniellales > Kiloniellaceae > Denitrobaculum > Denitrobaculum tricleocarpae. The sequence goes on from NZ_ML660052.1 coordinate 535,059, forward strand.
AATTCATGGCCTTTGCAGCACCGCTGGCGCGACAGGCCTTTGGCACCGAGGGGGCGGCCTGGACGCCTGAAAATCTGCTCGCGGTCTACAATCAGGTGAAGCCGGACTTCATCCGGGTCGATGCAGATGAAGTCACCTATCCGGCGCATGTCATCCTGCGTTACCGCCTGGAAAAGGCCCTCATCGAGGACGAGATGCCCCTGGCGGAGCTTCCCGAGGCCTGGAATGAAGGGCTTGGGGAGTTGCTCGGTATTACGCCGCCTGATGACAGCCTGGGGTGCCTTCAGGACATTCATTGGTTCGACGGCGCCTGGGGCTATTTCCCGACTTATACGCTCGGCGCCATGGCGGCAGCACAGCTCTTCGCCGCGGCAAAGGCGGCGGAACCCGATATTCCCGCAGATATCGCCAAGGGTGACTTCAGTCGCCTGATGGCTTGGCTGGGCACCAATGTGCATGCAAAAGGTTCGCTCCTGACAACCGATGAGCTTCTGGAGCAGGCGACCGGTAAATCTCTTGATGTGGAGATTTTCAAAGGCTATCTGGCGAACCGCTACCTGAACTGACCGGGCATCAAGGTGCCGGACAAACCTGCCGGCTGTGAATGATGGTTCGAGCTGCTAAATCCGATCCCGTTTTATCGGATCCATAAAATGGCGCCCCCAAAACGGGATCTGCCGCAGCGAGACTTGCTGCGAGCCCGGGCCCTGTCTAGATTACCCACCTAAATTTTGGGTAACTGCAGATGAAGTACCACTCTACCAGGGGGAATGCCCCGATCCTGACGTTCGATGAGGTCCTGCTTGCCGGCCTGGCGCGGGATGGCGGCCTCTATCTGCCGGAAAGCTGGCCGAGTTTTTCGGCAAAGGAGATCAGGTCTTTCGCGGGAATGCGTTACCCGGATCTGGCGTTTCATATTGTCCGGCCATTCGTCGGCGACTGCATCCCGGAAGAGGATTTGAAAGCGCTGATCGATGATGCCTATGCGGATTTCGGGCATGCCGCCGTCGCGCCGCTCAAGCAGCTGGACTCGGACCTCTGGCTCATGGAGCTGTTTCACGGACCGACGCTGGCCTTTAAGGACTTTGCGCTGCAACTCCTCGGCCGTTTGTTTGACTATGTTCTGACCCGCCGGGGCGAGCGGGTGACGATCGTTGGCGCAACGTCGGGTGATACGGGATCTGCGGCCATCGAAGCCTGCAGGGACCGCTCCCAGATCGATATCTTCATCCTGCACCCCCAGGGCCGGGTATCGGAGGTTCAGCGGCGTCAGATGACCACGGTGCAGGCCGCGAACGTTTACAACATCGCATTGGACGGCACCTTTGATGACTGCCAGGACGCGGTGAAGGCCATGTTCAACGATGGCGCATTCCGGGACCGGGTGTCGCTCTCGGCGGTCAATTCGATCAACTGGGCCCGCATCATGGCCCAGATTGTCTATTACTTCGCCGCGGGTGTGGCTCTCGGGGCGCCGGACCGGCCGATCGGCTTCTCGGTGCCGACCGGAAACTTCGGCAATGTCTTCGCCGCCTATGCCGCCGGACGCATGGGCCTGCCGGTTTCGCAACTGGTCGTCGGGTCGAACCGCAACGACATCCTCACGCGCTTCTTCGAGACCGGCTCGATGGATATGCTGCCGGTGGAAGCGAGCCTCTCGCCTTCCATGGACATTCAGGTCTCCAGCAATTTCGAGCGCCTGCTGTTCGATCTTCTCGACCAGGATGGCGCAGCCGTTGCCGAGACGCTGTCCAGTTTCCGCGCGACAGGCCGCTTCGCGCTCGCGCCCGAACGCCTGCAGCGCGCGCAGCGTCTCTTCGATGGCTATCGGCTGGATGACGAAACCACACTGGCCGAGATCGCCCGCCTGCAGCGCGAGACGGGCGAGGTCATCGACCCGCACTCGGCCATCGGCATCGCGGCGGCGCGCGTCAAACGCCGGGCGGACGTTCCGGTCATGATTGCCATGGCAACAGCCCATCCTGCAAAGTTTCCCGATGCCGTCGAGCGTGCCTGTGGAATCAGGCCCGCATTACCCGCCAACCTAAGTGACCTTTACGAGCGCGAGGAGCGTCTGTCCACTCTGCCCAACGATTTGAACCAGCTGATGTCTTTTGTCGAGAGTAACCGATGGCCCTCCAACCAGGGGGCCGCAGTTTCCTCGGAGCGCTCGGCATGAGCGTAGAGGTTTCGACGCTTTCCAATGGTCTGCGGGTCGCGACCGACCGGATCGATACTGTAGAGACCGCGTCTCTGGGCGCCTGGGTGGGCGTCGGCACGCGCCACGAACCGGCGGCCGTCAACGGTGTGGCCCACATGCTCGAACACATGGCCTTCAAGGGCACCAAACGCCGCTCGGCCTACGCCATCGCCGAGGAGATCGAGGCGGTCGGCGGGCACATGAACGCTTACACCAGCCGCGAGAATACGGCCTTTTATGCCAGGACCCTGGCGGAGGATGTGCCACTCGCGGTCGATATCATCGGCGACATCCTTCAGTCCTCGACCTTCGATCAGGAAGAGCTGCAACGCGAGCGCGCGGTCGTGCTGCAGGAGATCGGTCAAGCCGCGGATACGCCGGACGACGTTATATTCGATTACTTCCAGGAAACGGCATATCCATCGCAGGCACTTGGCCGGCCGGTTCTCGGGACCAGCGAGATCGTCGGGAGTTTTCAGCGCGATACCCTGCGTGACTACATGGCCAATCACTATGGTGCGGAGAACATGGTGGTGGCTGCTTCGGGCAAAGTGGAGCACCGCCAGTTCGTGGATCTGGTCGAAGCGCATTTTGGCGGGCTGTCGGCGGGTACATCGCTGGAGGAGGAAAAGGCCGACTACCGGGGGGGCGAGTACCGGGAGAAACGTGACCTGGAGCAGGTGCACTTTCTGCTGGGTTTTCACTCCGTCGACTACCACGACCCGGACTATTACGCCGGCCTGGTGATGTCGACCCTCTTCGGCGGCGGCATGTCCTCGCGTTTGTTTCAGGAAATCCGTGAAAAGCGCGGCCTGGTCTATTCCATCTACTCCTTTGCGTCGGCCTACAGCGACGATGGTGTCTTTGGCGTCTACGCCGGCACCGGCGAAGCGCAAGCCGCCGAGATGGTGCCGGTCATTTGCGAGGAAGTTCTGAAGCTGTGCGAGTCGGTCAGCGACGAAGAGGTGGCGCGCGCGGCTGCGCAGCTCAAGGCCTCGATCCTGATGAGCAGGGAAAGCAGCAGCGCCCGCTGTGAACAGCTTGCGCAGCAGCTTCTGGTCTATGGACGCCCGGTCACCTCGGCCGAGATTGTTGAGAGAATCTCCTCGATCGATGGGGCGCAGGTTGTCGCACTGGCGCGTCGGATGATTGCGTCCGCACCCACCGTTGCGACCATCGGGCCGATCGCCGGGGTCGCATCCATTGATGAAATCGGTAATCGGCTGGGGTGAAGATCGGTGCTGTTGTCGAACTTTCGTAGTCAGGATGCGAAGGCACTGCGTCTCATAAATCGACGGGTCTTTCTCCGCGCTCCGCAACCTGGGGACTGGCGGGACTGGGCCGATGTGCGCGCACAGAGCCGCGACTTTCTGACCCCCTGGGAGCCCACCTGGTCCTATGATGCTCTGACACGGGGGGCTTTTCGCCGCCGCCTGCGCCAATACGGCAGCGAATGGCGCCAGGGCGTCGGTTACAGCTTTTTCGTCTTCCGCGGCGAAGACAACGCCCTGATGGGGGGCATTACCATCTCCAACCTGCGCCGCGGTGTGGCGCAGTGTGCGAGTCTCGGTTACTGGATCGGCCGACGCTACGCCCGCCAGGGCTTCATGAGCGAGGCCCTGGTCGCCGTGCTCGACTACGGCTTCGAACAGTTGGGCCTGCATCGCTTGGAGGCGGCCTGCCTGCCCAGCAACGCGGCAAGTCAGGGGCTGCTGCAAAAGGTCGGCTTCTCTGAAGAGGGCTACGCCCGGGAATATCTGCGGATCAATGCCCAGTGGCAGGATCACCGCCTCTTCGCGGTCCTGCGCGACGACAAGCGCCCGCGGAGTTCACCGGCAGATGGCTGGAGCGGTTAAGGGCGGTTAAGGACTGAGAATAGGGTTGATGTCAGGCGTGCCCGGCGTCACCCGAGAGCATCGAAATATCGATCCCCAGTTTTGCGATCGCACGTTCCCACTTGTCGTCCAGGCTCTTGTCGAAGATCAGTTCTTCGTCCGCGGCGGCGTGCAGCCAGCCGTTGGCCTGGATCTCACCGTCGAGCTGTCCCGGCCCCCAACCCGCATAACCCAAGGCAAGGAGACTGCGGCGCGGACCGTTTCCGCTGGCCATGTCCTGCAGGATATCGATCGTTGCGGTCAGGGCCACCGAATCATTCACCTGCAGGCTGGAATCCTGAACGTACTCGCCGGAGTGCAAAACGAAACCCCTTGCGGATTCGACCGGGCCGCCGAAATGCACCTTGATTTCGTCAGAGGCATTCCCGCGCGCAACGCCGAGCTGTTCCAGGAGGTCAGGAAAGGTGATCGCGCCGACCAGACGGTTAATGACCAGTCCCATCGCGCCATTCTCGTTATGCGCGCAAACATATATGACGGTACGCGTAAAACGGGGGTCCATCATCTGCGGCATGGCGATGAGAAGTTGACCCGTCAGAGAAGTATCGTCGCTGGCTTCGCTCATTGATCCTCGAGTCTGGTCGATCTTCGTTCCATCAGAGGAGACTATCGATCGTTCTCTTCATGAAACTGTTCGGACGCGATAACACCGATGCTCCGGCATAGAATGCTCAAGGCACAATTTACTTCGTATGCGTCTGAAGTTCGCCGCCGCGAACAACTTAACAACACGATAATGTTACGCGTGCACTATCCCCCTCCGCACCTATATTATCTCACATGGTTTCATTGAGGATGTAAAGAACCTTGCCGTTAACTGCTTTGCACCGGGGATTTGCCAGGTTGGGCGCGGTTTTCGCGCTCGCGGGGACCCTTGCCGCGATGTCTTTGCAGGACGTTCAGGCGGCAGCCGGCCCCTGGGCGGAAAACGATCAGGCTGCTGTGCGTCTGATCGCTTCCGGCGCGACCACGGGCGAGAGTGGCGAGGTTCAACTCGGACTTCATTTCAGACTGTCGGATGGCTGGAAGATCTATTGGCGTTCACCGGGGGACGCCGGTTTCCCACCGACGACCGATTGGGCCGCGTCGAGCAATCTTGCAGAGGCCGCGCAGTCCTGGCCTGTGCCACACCGCTTCTCACTCTTCGGGCTGGAGACCTTTGGCTACGGAGACGAAGTCGTCTTTCCCATCAAGGCCAGGCTTGAGCGCGTTGGTGACCGTTTGAGCTTGCGCGGACAGGTCAATTATCTGGTCTGTGACGAGATCTGTATTCCCCACAACCAGGAGGTCTCGCTCGATCTCGCGGCAGGGCCGGACAGCCGCTCGCCGGAAGGTTTCCTGATCGACAGCTACAGTGCCCTTGTTCCCGATGACGGAACCCGAGCCGGCTGGACTCTGGTTTCCACATCGCTTGTGGGGGATATGGAATCCCCTTCGATTGAAGTCGTGGCGAAGGCTAAGTCGCCCTTTACAGAGCCGGATCTTCTGCTGGAAGGCCCGCCGGGCTTCACCTTCGGCAAGCCCGAGGTCGAGCTCAGCGATGGTGGCCAAACCGTGCTTTTACGGGCCGCCGTCGGCAAGAGCACGGTCGCGAAAGGCGTGATCGAGGGCAAGCAACTCACGGTGACCGTCACGGACGGGAACCAGGGGATGGAGCAGGCGGCGATCGCGCGCTTCGATAGCATGGCCGCCGGCAGCACCTCAGGCTTTGATTTGATCACCCTTTTGCCAATCCTTGGGTTGGCGTTGCTCGGGGGCTTGATTCTGAACCTCATGCCCTGCGTCCTGCCGGTCCTCTCCATCAAGCTTCTCTCCGTGGTCGAACAGGGCGGACGCAGCCGTGGCGATGTGCGCGCAGGTTTCCTGGCGTCCGCCGCAGGCATTATTACGTCCTTCCTGGCTCTGGCTGCTGTTGCCGTGGCGCTGAAGTCGGGTGGTGCGGCGGTGGGATGGGGGATTCAGTTCCAGCAACCGCTCTTCCTGACGGCGATCACGCTTCTTGTTGCTCTTTTCGCGTTCAACTTGCTGGGCTTCTTTGAAATCGGATTGCCCTCCGGCCTCGCCAATGCGCTCGGGCGCCCAACACCGCAGGGCGAGGTTCCAAAGAGCAAAGGTCGCGAGCTTGCAGGCCATTTCGGCAGCGGTGCTTTTGCCACCCTCCTGGCGACGCCCTGTTCCGCGCCTTTCCTTGGGACCGCGGTCGGTTTCGCACTGGCGCGGGGTGCGTCCGAGATCTTCCTGATTTTCACCATGCTGGGAATCGGCCTGGCGGCTCCCTTCCTTCTGGTCGCCGCTTTCCCGGGACTGGCCAGCCGTTTGCCGAAACCGGGCGGATGGATGGTGACGCTGCGCTATATCCTGGGCCTCGCCCTGATTGCGACGGCCATCTGGCTGCTGAGCGTGCTCGCAAGCCAGATTGGGACGCTGGCGACCGCAGTGGCCGCGGCCCTGCTGATCGGACTGGGTATCGTGCTCTGGCTCGGCCGTAATCCCGCGAGGGCGCGTGGCGCGCTGGCGACAGGCATTGCGCTTCTGCTCGCCCTTGGCGCTTTCGCCCTGCCCAGCAGTTTCGCTGAGGCACCTAAGGTTCAGGTCACCGAAGACAACTGGGCGCCGCTCGACGAAGCCGAGATTGCTGCTCTCGTCGACGGGGGGAACCTGGTCTTTGTCGATGTGACCGCCGATTGGTGCATTACCTGTCAGGTGAACAAGAAACTGGTGCTGGATAGCGAAGAGGTTCAGGAAATCCTGAACCTGGAAACGACAGTCGCCATGCGGGGTGATTGGACCTCGCCCGACGAGACGATCACCGCATATCTGGCGAGCTTCGGACGCTACGGGATCCCTTTTAATGCGATTTATGGCCCGGGTGCTCCCGAGGGCGTCGCACTGCCCGAGCTTCTCACGCTCGATGCTGTCCGAGAAGCTGTTGCCCGGGCGTCCGGCGATAATGGCGCCAAGTTGGCGGCGGGAGAGACTGCGCAATAGGTCGCAGCGTACTGAGCCAGTTCCTTCGCGGGTGAAGTTTCAGATCATGCAAAACGCACTACCCTCTTGGCGTTTTTATGTATTCAATAGCGGATACGTAAGCGGCGTCCTTCAAGTCTGATCAGGTCCGACGGCCCTGATGAGCGAAAACAGGGGGAGAGGTGTTTCATGATAATCTCAGCAGGCTTTATCGGTATCGGCGCCATGGGACTTCCCATGACGACGATGCTCGCAAAGAACGGCGTGCCCATGACGGTCTGGGACGCAAACCCTGAGCAATCGGCAAAGGCTGGCCAACTGGATGGCGTGCGCCTCGCTGAGAATATTGCAGAGCTTGTCGGCGCGGCCGAGGTCATCTTTACCTGTCTCCCCAACGACCAGGTTGTCGAGAGCGTTTACCTGGGGGATGGCGGCATTGTCGGAGCACTCACCCCGGGCAGGATCACGGTAGACTGCTCGACGGTCAGTTCTAAGATCACGCAGCGGGTAGCCGACGCGGCAAAGAAACAGGATTCGCAGCATATGGACGCCTCGATGCTCGGCTCCATACCCCAGGCGGAGAGCGGCGAAATCGGGTTTGTGGTCGGCGGAGATCCGGCTGCGCTCCAGAAAATTCAGCCTCTTCTCGATATACTGGGACGCTTCACCAAACATGCGGGGCCGGCCGGCTCGGCGAACCGCATCAAGATGATCCATCAGACTCTGGTGGCCGCCAATGCAGTTGCCGTTGCCGAAGCAATTGCGCTCTGCGAAGCGAGCGATACCGATCTGGATTGTTTCTACGATGTCGTATGCAACGCGGGTGGCTTTGCCTATTCGCGGTATTTTGAGAAGCGGGTCCCGCGCATGCGCGACGGCGACTTTTCGCCGCTCTTTATGCTGGATCTGATGACCAAGGATTCGAAACTCGCCCGGGACCTTGCGCGGGATGTGGGGATGAGCGCGCCGCTTCTGGATCAGGTGATTGCGCGGTTTCAGGAGGGGCAGGCGAACGGTCTGGGGGCGAAGGACTTTTCCGCGGTTGCCCGTCTTTATCAATCCGGCGGCAAAGCGTGAGCCGGGTAAGCCGCTGCGCGTAACGGCGGATCACGGCCGTTCGATGTTGCCACATGGTGAAATTGTGAAACAGCCCGCTTGGAAAAGCGCCATGGCGGCTCTATCTTGCTAATCAGATTCCAATCTCAAGCGTGTGGGTTCATTTCCAAACTGCACGTAGATGTCAGTGAAAATCCAAAGAAGGGGAGACCAACATGGCCATTCAGGTGGGCGACAGCATTCCAAGCGCGACCTTTAAGGTGAAAACCGACAGCGGCCTCGACGACGTTTCGACCGAAGATCTCTTTTCCGGCAAAAAGGTGGTTCTTTTCGCGCTTCCCGGTGCCTACACACCGACCTGTTCGGCGAAGCACTTGCCGGGCTTTATCACGAATGCCGATGCCATCAAGGCGAAGGGTGTCGACACCATCGCCTGCCTCTCAGTCAACGATGCCTTTGTCATGGGCTCCTGGGGCAAGGAGCAGGGGGCCGACGGTTCCGTTCTGATGCTTGCCGACGGCAACGGCGATTTTTCAAAGGCGATCGGCCTGGACTTTGATGCCAGCGGCTTTGGCATGGGCACCCGTTCACAGCGTTACGCCATGATCGTCGAGGATGGCAAAGTGACGACCCTGAATGTCGAACAGCCAGGGGCTTTCGAAGTTTCGAGCGCCGAAGCCGTCATGGCGGCACTCTGAAGCCAGTGACTGCCTCCGGCGCACTGCTGGATGCAAAATAAACGGCGGCCTCGCAAGGGTCGCCGTTCTCGTTTGCGGGAAGCGGTTCGCGTCGGACTGAACCGCACCCGCACAATCCTGTCTGGTTCTTGCAGCAAGATCAGATTCACAAGCAGGAGTGATCGCCTTTGGCGATTCCATCTAAACTTGATCTGATCTAACGGTTTTGCTCGACGCCCTGGCGGGCGAGCTCGTCGGCGCGTTCGTTCTCCGGATGGCCGGCGTGTCCCTTGACCCAGTGCCACTGCACGTCATGCCGTTCCAGGGCCTGTTCCAGGCGCTGCCAGAGATCCATATTTTTCACCGGCTTTTTGTCAGCGGTCTTCCAGCCGCGTTTTTTCCAGCCGTGAATCCACTTGGTGATGCCGTCCTTGACGTAACTGCTGTCCGTGGTCAGGTCGACCTTCGAGGCGCGGGTCAGGGCTTCCAGCGCTGATATCGCCGCCATCATTTCCATGCGGTTGTTGGTGGTATCGGGCGCGCCCCCGAAGATTTCCTTTTCGGTTCCCTTGTAGCGCAGGATGGCGCCCCAGCCGCCGGGACCCGGATTGCCGGAGCAGGCTCCGTCGGTGAAGATTTCGACTCTATCCATTGGGCGCGTATGCCTTTTTGTTATCTGTTAAAGATCGATCCCGTAGGCAGAAGGGCCGTTAACGCGCTGATGAAACTGGAGTTTTTTCCAGTATTCGATCGGGTCTTTCGGTTTCACGAAAGCGCCTTCGGGGTGGTTTAGCCAGTCATAGAGGCGAGTCAGCAGGAACCGCATAGCGCTTCCGCGCGCCAGGATGGGCAGCGCTTCGACCTCGGCTTCGGTGCAGGGGCGCAGCTCGCGATAGCTCTTCAGCATCATTTGAGCCTTGGTGATATTGAAGCTGGTGTCGGGCTCGAAACACCAGGCATTCAGACAGATCGCCAGGTCGTAGGCGAAGGCGTCATTGCAGGCGAAATAGAAATCAATGACACCCGAGAGATCCTGACCGAGAAAAAAGACGTTGTCGGTGAAAAGGTCGGCGTGGATCACCCCTGTGGGGAGATTCTCCGGCCAACGCGCCTCCAGGATGGTCAGCTCGCCGTCCAGCTCCTCGGCAAGGCCGGGAAGAACCTCGTGCGCACGGTCCTTGCTCAGATCGAACAGCGGGCGCCAGGATGAAATCGAGAGCGTGTTGGGACGCGACATGTCGAAGCTACCGCTCGCCAGGTGCATGCGGGCAAGCGCCGCGCCGAGCGAGCGGCAGTGGAAGGGCTGAATCCGGCGTGGCGACATGCCTTCCAGGAAAGAGATGATGGCCGCCGGACGGCCGCAGAGCTGACGCAGGCTCTTGCCATCCTTGCCATGAATGGGGAGGGGGCAGTCGAAGCCCTGTTCGCTGAGATGCTCCATCAGACCGATGAAGTAGGGCAGGTCCCTCGGATCGACGCGTTTTTCATAGAGCGTGAGAATATAGCTGCCGCTTGTCGTATGCAGCAGGAAGTTCGAGTTCTCGACACCTTCGGCGATCCCCTTCAAGGAGAGCATTTCACCAATGTCATATTCGGTGAGAAAGGCTTCGAGGTGTTCGTCCGAGACTTCGGTGTAAACGGCCATGGAGACTCCGGCTCAGGCCGTTTCGCTGTGGTCTAGGAGCGATCGCGGAACCCTGAAGATCACATCCTCTTCAGTCACCGACACCTCCTCGATGGTGACCTCGAAGCGGGCCTCGATCGCCTGGATGACCTCGTCCACCAGGATCTCGGGTGCCGATGCCCCGGCGGTGATTCCCAGGCGTGTAACGCCACTGAGCTGATCCCAGTTGATGTCTTCTGCGCGCTGAACCAGGGCCGCGCGCTCACAGCCGTGATTGAACGCGACCTCCACCAGGCGTCGGGAGTTCGATGAGTTTGGCGCGCCGACCACAAGCAGCGCGTCGCAGGATTTCGCGATCGCCTTCACCGCCAGCTGACGGTTGGTGGTCGCGTAGCAGATATCTTCTTTCCTGGGACCTTCGATCGAGGTGAAGCGCTGCCGCAGTGCCGCCACGATCTCCGCCGTATCATCGACCGAGAGGGTCGTCTGTGTGATGTAGGCGAGGTTCTCGGGATCGCGCACCTCAAGTGCCGCCACGTCGTCCAGCTTTTCGACCAGCAGCATGGAGCCCTTGGGAAGTTGCCCCATGGTACCGATGACTTCAGGATGGCCGGCATGGCCGATCAGAATGATCTGCCGGCCCGCGCGCTGATGCGTTTCGGCTTCCCGGTGCACCTTGCTGACCAGGGGGCAGGTCGCATCCACGTAGATCATGTTGCGCCGCTGGGCTTCCGCCGGCACCTCTTTGGGCACGCCATGGGCGGAGAAAATGACCGGAACGTTCTCGGGAACTTCGTCGAGTTCCTCAACAAAGACCGCGCCTTGAGACTCAAGTGTTTCAACGACATAGCGATTGTGAACAATCTCATGACGAACGTAGACCGGTGCGCCGTACTTCTCGATGGCGCGTTCGACAATATCGATTGCGCGATCCACGCCTGCGCAAAACCCGCGAGGGTTGGCGAGAAGGATATCGAGTTTTGAACGCTGGCTCATTTTCGCTCTACACGCTGGCTGAAGAGGCCTCCTTTGCGACGCGGGAAGCCTCTGAGGTTCTGGGCTTCACTTGAACATCGCCCATACCCTTGTACTTGTCCCAGCGGTTCCCTAAAGTCCAGCAAGATTTCGAGGAGTCGCCCTGAAAACCGCGTAAATCCAGATAACATCTGTTTTTTTCTGCGGCTTCCGCATGGCGGTGACTCTCTGGAAACGGCCCGCGAAAGACCGAGTGCATGAGACTGACTGAGAGGAGAATTCATGACTGATCCCGTTCCCGCCCAGAAGTCACCCTATGAAGTGACAGTCGAAGCCGGTCGCACATATTTCTGGTGTGCTTGCGGATTGAGCAAAAAGCAACCTTTCTGCGATGGGTCGCACTCGGGAACTGATATAACACCCGTGAAATTCAAGGCTGAAAAGGCTGACAACGTCTTCTTTTGCGGTTGCAAAGCAACGGAAGGCAAGCCTTTCTGCGACGGCTCTCACAACGATCTTTGATTCACTTGGTCTGATTGACTTTATGCATGTAATAGCAGCGGCCCTACGCCGCATGGGTTTGTTCCGTACCTCTGTCTTGACGCTTGCGCCGCTTTTGCTTGTGGCCTGTGCGTCGCAAGACGAAGCGCCGCCTGTCTGTCCCGAGGCTATTGTGATCAAGGATGCCGAGCGTCTCGTGAAGTTCGAGGGGCCGGGCCGTGATCTGACCGATGTCCGCTTCGAGCTGGATATCGACGGCGTTCAACTGGCCTGCGAATATGACGATGACCAGATCGAGAGCGCGCTCGGGATCCGCCTGATCGCTGCACGCGGACCTGCGGATACAGATCGGGCGGCGTCTTTCAGCTACTTCGTGGCTGTCGCAACATCCAATCGCGAGATTCTGGCGCGTGAAGAGTTCGACCTGACCATTCCCTTCGAAGGAAATCGCACGCGGGTTATCGCACTGGAAGAAGTGTTCCCCAACATCCCCCTGCGCCCCGGGCGTGATGGTGCTGATTATCTGGTCTATATCGGCCTTCAGCTGACAGCGGACGAATTGCAGTATAATCGCGAAAATCGTTGAAAAATAAGGGCTTTAGCCTGGGTCACGCTTTGGTTTCTATGCTCTGAGTTGACATTCCAACCAAAGCCGCTACTTTGACCTCAAGGTAATGACCGGCCTGGCCGGACAAGCATTGACCGTTTATCCCTAGCGGGAGAGACCGGAACGTCACTTGAGACGGCACCGGCGCCGAAGGAGCAACCGCCCCGGAAACTCTCAGGCACAGTGGACCGCTAAGGGAAGGTAACTCTGGAAAGCAAACCGTCGCATGGCGGCGGGATGCACCGAAGGAGTAAGCTCTTCCAGGGACCGTGATCCGGCCCTGGACAGGGTGAATCTCTCAGGTTCGAAGACAGAGGGGGCCATAGCTGCCGGATATTGGTGGATATGGACTTACACCCCGTGTTGAAGGACCGAACCGTGACGGATCAGGACTCTCAAAACAAGAAGACCGCGCTTTACGCGCTGCATGTGGAGCTTGGCGGCAAGATGGTGCCCTTCGCGGGCTACATGTTGCCGGTTCAATATGCCGACGCCGGAATCATGCTCGAACATCAGCGTGCCCGGGAGTCTGCCGCCCTCTTCGATGTTTCCCATATGGGGCAGGTTCGTATCACTGGCGCCGATCGTGTGGCGGCTTTGGAAGCGCTGGTTCCGGCGGATGTCGAGACTCTTGCGGTCGGCAGAACGCGCTATAGCTTTTTCACCAACGAGACCGGCGGAATTCTGGACGATCTGATGATCACCCAGGCTGAGGACGGCCTGATCCTGGTGATCAACGCGGCCTGCAAGGATGCGGATATCGCGCACCTGCGGGCCAACCTTAGTGGCGACGTAAAGCTTGAGGTGCTGGACAGCCTCTCATTGCTCGCGCTTCAGGGGCCCGGGTCCGCGGCGGTTCTCGGTCAGTGGGCGCCGGAAGCAACCACCATGCCTTTCATGTCGACCCGTGATTTCGTAATCGCCGGCATTGACTGCCGGGTGAGCCGATCGGGCTACAGCGGCGAAGATGGCTACGAGATTGCCATGGAGTCGGATCGGGCGGTCGATCTGGCCCGTGCTCTGCTTGAGCATGATGCCGTTTCGGCGTCCGGCCTGGGCGCGCGCGATTCGCTGCGTCTGGAGGCCGGGCTCTGCCTTTACGGCCATGACATCGACACGACGACGACTCCGGTCGAAGCCGGCCTGACCTGGGCGATGCAAAAGCGCAGGCGGACAGAGGGCGGTTTCCCGGGGGCTGCGGTCATTCAGAAACAATTGGCTGACGGCGCGCCGCGCCGTCTCGTAGGTTTAAAGCCCGAGGGTCGCGCACCCTGCCGGGAAGGTACCGAACTGACCGACGACAGCGGCCGCGTCATCGGGAAGATTACGTCCGGCGGTTTTGGTCCGACTGTCGGCGGGCCCGTGGCCATGGGTTACCTGGAGACGGCTTTTGCATCTGCCGGAACCACCGTTCAGGCCATGGTGCGGGGCAAACCGCGGCCGTGTGAAGTTGTGAAGATGCCCTTCGTGGCGCACAGTTTCTATCGAGGATAACTTTGTAACAGGGGAATAGACGAATGAGTGACGTTAAATTCAGTGAAGATCACGAGTGGATTCGTGTCGAGGGGGACGTCGGCACCATCGGTATCACGGTCTTTGCCCAGCAGCAGCTCGGCGACGTGGTTTACGTCGAGGTGCCTGAGGTCGGCACAAGTGTCGAAAAGGGCGGTGAAGTTGCCGTCGTTGAATCCGTCAAGGCGGCCAGCGAGCTCTTTGCGCCGATCGACGGCGAGGTTGTCGAGAGCAACAGCGGATTGGCCGATGACCCGGCGGCGGTCAACAGTGATCCGGAGGGTGAAGGCTGGTTCTTCAAGGTCAAGATATCCGATGCCGGACAGCTTGATGATTTGATGGACGAGGCGGCCTACAAGGCTTTCGTCGAAACGCAGTCGTAAGACTGAACGCGATCAACCGGATTGGCGGATGCCCGGCGCAAGCCGCTCATCCGGTTGACTGGAGATCGAGCTGCGACCGGGCGGGGGCGAGACACGGGCCCACGGCATTTTGGTGGCTGGCTTTCACGAGATGATAGAGGAAACAGGTTCATGGCTGACGCGGTAACTTCGCTGAGTGAACTCGAACAGCAGGATGAATTTCTGCGCAGGCACATCGGACCGGATGAGGCGCAGGTCGCCGAGATGCTGGGGTACCTGAAGATTGAGTCGCTGCAGAGCCTGATCGAGAAGGCCGTGCCGGATTCGATCAGGAACGACGGCCCTCTGGCCATGAACCAGAGCCGCAGCGAGACGGCCATTCTCGCGCGCATCCGTGAGATCGCGGACAAGAACAAGGTCTACAAGTCCATGATCGGAATGGGTTACCACAATACCCATACACCAACGGTCATTCTGCGCAACATCCTGGAGAACCCGGCCTGGTACACGGCTTACACGCCCTATCAGGCGGAGATTTCCCAGGGCCGACTGGAAGCCATCCTCAATTTTCAGACCATGATCGCTGATCTGACCGGGATGGAACTGGCCAATTCTTCGCTGCTGGATGAGGGCACCGCAGCCGCAGAGGCCATGACCCTCTGTCAGCGGGTCGGCAAGAGCAAAAGCAACCGCTTCCTGGTGGATTCCGACTGTCATCCGCAGACGATCGACGTGCTTCGGACCCGCTCGAGCGCTCTCGACATCGAGGTGGTGGTCGGTGATCCGCGCGGTGCTGACCGGGACGCGGAGGTTTTCGCGGTGCTGCTGCAGTATCCGGGCAGTTCGGGCGAGATTCGCGACGACCGGGATGTGATGGCGGAGTTCCAGAGCCGCGGTGCGATGGTGGCCGTGTCGGCGGATTTGCTCAGCCTGACGCTGTTAACGCCGCCGGGTGAGCTGGGCGCCGACGTCGTTGTCGGTACCTCACAGCGCTTTGGCGTGCCGCTGGGTTTCGGCGGCCCGCACGCCGGGTACATGGCGGTGCGTGACAAGCATAAGCGTTCGGTCCCGGGCCGTCTGGTCGGCGTCTCCGTGGATTCGAGCGGCCGTCCCGCGCTTCGCCTAGCCCTGCAGACCCGCGAGCAGCATATCCGCCGGGAAAAGGCCACCAGCAATATCTGTACGGCACAGGTCCTGCTTGCCGTGATCGCGAGCATGTACGCGGTCTATCACGGTCCGCAAGGTTTGAAGATCATTGCAAAGCGCGTCCATCGTCTGACGGCGATCCTGGCTGAGGGGCTGCGTCAGGGCGGCGTCGATGTCGAGACGAAACACTTCTTCGATACCATCACGCTGAAAGTTCCCGGGCGTGCGGCCGAAGTGGCCGGGAAGGCCCGTCAAAACCAGGTCAATCTGCGCGAGGTCGATGGCGATACCCTGGGTATCGCACTCGATGAGACGACGACCGCAGCCGACGTCGAACTGCTCTGGAAGATCTTCGGTGCCGAGGGATTGAGTGTCGCCCAGCTTGACGGGCAGACCGCCGATGCTCTGCCACAGACGCTGTTGCGCAGCTCGGATATCCTGACCCACGAGGTCTTCAACCGATATCACGCGGAAACCGAGATGCTGCGCTACCTGCGCAAGCTGGCTGACAAGGACATCGCGCTCGATCGGGCCATGATCCCCCTTGGCTCCTGCACCATGAAACTGAACGCGACCACCGAGATGATCCCCATCACCTGGCCGGAGTTCGGTGCGATCCATCCTTTCGTCCCCATGGACCAGGCGGAGGGATATCTCGAGCTGATCAAGGAGCTCGAGGACATGCTGGCCGAGATCACGGGCTATGATGCGGTCTCTCTGCAGCCGAACGCCGGATCGCAAGGCGAATACGCCGGTCTGCTGGCGATTAAGAAGTATCATGAGAGCCGTGGCGATCATCAGCGTGACATCTGTCTGATCCCTTCCTCCGCACACGGCACGAACCCCGCAAGCGCCGCTATGGCCGGGATGAAAGTTGTGGTGACCAATTGCGACAGTGACGGGAACGTCGACGTTGACGATCTGCGCGTGCGGGCGGAGGAGTATTCGGACCGCCTTGCCGCGTTGATGGTCACCTATCCCTCGACCCACGGCGTCTTCGAAGCCCGTATCACCGAAATCTGTGAGATCATTCATGATCACGGGGGACAGGTCTACATGGACGGCGCGAATCTCAATGCCATGGTCGGTGTTGCGAAGCCGGGCAGGTTCGGCTCGGACGTTTCGCACCTCAATCTGCACAAGACCTTCTGTATTCCGCACGGCGGCGGTGGTCCGGGTGTCGGCCCGATCGGCGTGGGCGCGCACCTGGCGCCCTTCCTGCCGAACCACTCACTGGTCGCCGAAGCCGGACCGGAAAGCGGCGTCGGCGCTGTTTCTTCCGCGCCTTGGGGCTCCGCGGGGATCTTGCCGATCTCTTGGGCTTACATCGCGCTGATGGGCGCGGACGGCCTGCGCAGGGCAACCGAGGTCGCCATTCTGAGCGCGAACTACATTGCCAGGCGTTTGGAGCAGGCTTTTCCCGTGCTCTATACCGGGGCCAACGGGATGATTGCACATGAGTGCATCATCGATCTGCGGCCGATCAAGGATCAGACCGGTGTGACCGTCGACGACGTGGCCAAGCGACTGATCGATTATGGCTTCCATGCGCCAACCATGTCGTTCCCGGTTGCGGGGACCCTGATGATCGAGCCGACGGAGTCGGAATCGAAGCAGGAGCTCGACCGCTTCTGCGACGCCATGCTTGCGATCCGCGCGGAGATCGCCGAGATCGAAAGCGGTAAGACTTCGCACGATGACAGCCCGTTGGCCCACGCGCCTCATACAGCCGAAGATCTGGTCTCTGACCAGTGGAACCGGGCCTACAGCCGGGAAGCGGCTGTCTATCCTGTCGAGTCTCTGCGCGCCGCGAAGTACTGGCCGCCGGTCGGGCGGGTCGACAACGTCTATGGTGACCGCAATCTGGCCTGTTCCTGTCCGTCGATCGAGAGTTATCGCGACGCCGCCGAGTAGGGGTCGCGCTATCACATGGAAAAGGCCCGCCGGATCCGCTTCGGCGGGCCTTTTCATTGCTAAACTCAGCTTGGAATTTCGGCTCCGTCCCAGGCGAAAACCTTGCCGCTGTCCTCAACTGTCAGACCATCGATCACGCGTAGAAGGTGATCGGCGGATAGACTGGGTGGGAAGAGCTTGCCGTCCGGCACGCCGCGCTGGAAAGGCTCGGACAAGGCGGTATCGACCGTTCCCGGATGAAGCCCTATGCAGAGCGCGGAAGCGTTCCGCCGGGCGAGTTCGATCGCTGAGCACTTGAGGAACATATTGAGGGCTGATTTGGAGGCGCGGTAGCTGTACCAGCCGCCAAGCTGATTGTCCGAGATACTGCCGACACGTGCGGAGAGCGCGGCGAAGACAGCTTTCTGATCCTTTGCCAGCAAGGGCAGGAAGTGCTTTGCGATCAGGGCCGGGCCCATGCTGTTAATCCTGAACGCTTGCTCCATCGACTCCGCTGTCAGGGCTCCCCAGGTTTTTTCCGGTTGCACTCCGCTGCCCTGATGCAACATGCCGGTCGCGACAAAGACCAGATGCAAAGGCCCGCTTGCCGCTGCGAGATCCGCCGCAGCCCGGATGCTGTCTTCTTGGGTTAAATCAAGATGACCCGGGACGATATTCGGACTGCCGGCGTGGTTCGTACTCCGTCGGGAGAAGGCAAAGACCCGCTCGATTTTAGGATGGTCCTGAAGAGCCGTGACGACCGCGTTGCCGATGCCACCTGTTGCGCCGACGACCGCGACGTTCAGACTATCGCCGAAGGATTCGAGTTTGACCATGTTTCGCCCCTGGACCGCATTTGCTTGAATTCTGGAATGGAAAGAGCCCCGCCACAGGAACTATGGCGGGGCTCTCTAAATCCAAGGCCCGATACAAACGGTCTTTATCAGGCTAGGCGGCGGAATCCGGTTTATGCAGCTGTCCGGCGCGCCTTGATCTTCTTATAGACCACCGGGATGATCGAGAGGACGGAGAGACCCACCAGGGCAACGATGACCTCGGGGGTCAGGGCATTGGCCGGCGAAAAGCTGTCACCACGATCAAAGACGCTGCCAAGACCGGCACCGATCGAGGCGAAGACGAAGGAGCCCGGAATAATCCCGATGAAGGTTGCCGCCGCGAAGGTACGCAGTTTCACACCCAGGAAGGCCGGCACCAGGTTCACTACAACGAAGGGGAAAAGCGGCACCAGGCGCAGGACCAGCAGATAGCTGAAGGCATTGTCCTGAAAACCCGCTTCCATCTTCTTCAACCAGGGGCCCGCTTTGGCCTTCAGGAAGTCGCCGAGCGCCGTGCGGGCTGCCAGGAAGATACCGACCGCGCCCAAGGTGGCGGCTAACACAATCGAGGCCGTTCCAAAAATGCTGCCGAAGAGAAAACCGCCGGCAATGCTCAGAACCGCGCCGCCGGGCAGCGAGAGGGCCGTCGCAACGGCGTAGATGGCGATAAAGAGAGCCGCCGCGGCGACAACGTTGTTTTGGGTGAAGCTCATCAGAACTTCCCGGTTCTCACGCAGCGCGTCGAAGCTGAGGTAGTCGTCGATACCGAGAGCAAAGGCCCCCGCAATGGCCGCGAGGATCGCGACAATCGGTGCAAAGCGTTTCGCCTTCTGAGCAAAACCGCGCCGCGGCTGATTGATGGTCGTCGTACTCATTGTTTCGTTCCTTGTGTTTCCCGGAGGCTGCACCCTGCTGGGAGCCCCGCCGCGTTCTATAAGCCGTCACTATCAGGAGGCTGGGGGCGGCTGCCTAAGGCAGCCGCTGCATGAGACCGACCACCGTCTTGGTGCGGTCAGAGAAGAGGGCAGGCGTGTAGTAGGCACCTGCGACGCGTTTGGAGACCTCGCCAAGCGTCGGATAGGGGGCAATGATCCCCGCCATATCAGATGCTTTGAGGCCCTTTTGCACGGCGAGTACCCAGGGCAGGATCAGTTCGCCCGCATGCCGCCCGACGATGGTGGCACCCAGGATCTTGCCCTTCTTGCCGATGACGGCCTTGATGAAGCCGTCCGTCGCGCGTTCGGCTCTGGCACGGTCGTTGCCGTCAAAGCCGAAACTGACCGCCTTGGCTTCAATTCCCTGTTCCTTGGCGGCGGCTTCGCTGAGACCCACATGCGCCAGTTCAGGGTCGGTATAGGTCACCCAGGGGACCGCCTTGACATCGACCTTTGAAGGCAGATTGAACATGGCGTTCCGGATGACGATCCCGGCGTGATAACCGGCAACGTGGGTGAACTGAAAGCTGCCGGCCACATCGCCGATGGCGAAGACCCGCTTGTTCGAGGTCCGCAGCCGTTGATCGACTTCGATACCACGCGGCGAGTAGTCGATGTCCGCCTCTTCCAGACCCAGGTTGGCGACGTTGGCCCGGCGCCCGACCGCAAGCAGCAGGTGGGAGCCATCGACGCGTTCACTCTTGCCCTCGTGGCTGACCAGAACCGACACGCCGTTGCCTTCACGGATCACGCTCTCGACCTTGGCCTGCTCGCGGATATCGATACCTTCCGCGATCAGCCGTTGCCGGACCACGTCCACGGCCTCGGGATCGTCGTTGCCCATGATCGAGAGGCCTTCGACGACCGTGACCTTGGCGCCGAGACGGCGGTGTGCCTGCGCCATCTCGATGCCGATCGGGCCGCCGCCGACGATGATCAGGTGCTCCGGACGGTCGGTCAGATTGAACACCGTTTCATTGGTCAGGTAGGGAACCTCATCCAGACCGGGGATTGGCGGGACGAAGGCCGAGGAGCCGGTCGAGACGACAAAGCGGCGGGCTTTGACGATAAAGTCACCGGCCTCGATCTCGTTCTTGCTGATGAAGCGGCCTGACGCCTGGATCACCTGAACCCCGAGACCCTCGAAGCGCTCGACCGAATCGTGCGGTGCGATACCACCAATCACGTCATGGACGTGGGCATTGACCTTGGCAAAGTCGATCGCGGGCTCATGGCCGTTGACACCGAACTTCCCGGAGGTGCGAACCATCTCGGCGGCTTCGCCTGCGGCGATCATCGCCTTGGAGGGGACACAGCCATAGTTCAGGCAGTCGCCGCCCATTTTACCCTTTTCGATCAGGACGACCTTTGCGCCCATCTGGGCGGCGCCCGCTGCGACGCTCAGTCCGCCCGACCCGGCGCCGATGATGGCGATGTCGGCTTTGATGACCTGTTTCTCTGACATTGTCGTGTCTCCTCACTCGATACGGTTATGCTGGGTCGGCCCGGAAGGGATCAGCCCTCGACGACCAGCTTGTAGTCAGGCGTCGGATTCAAGGGGCAGGAGAAGACGTACTCACCGGCCTTCAACGTAATCTCGTAATCCTTGGTGGTACCCTGGGTCAGGCCGCCGCCGGAAACGCTCGGCAGGCTGGCGCGATTGACGAGGCCGTCACCGCGCACCCAGAAACCCAGTGCATAGGGAACGTTCTCGTTCTTGACGCGGAAGATGTACTTTCCGGGCTTGAGTTTCAGGACTTCGGAATTGGCTAGGCGTTCGGCACCGGTCTTGCTGTTGATCTCGTTGCAGTCTGCCTTGCTGTTGGAGGTGTAGCCGTGGTCCTTGCTCTCGACTTCGACGAACTGGCAGGCCGTCTGGGTCAGCTCGATGACCTGGACTTCATCTGCGGCCTGTGCCGGCGCGGTGAAAGCTGTGGCCATCATGCCGGCGGCGATCAGGGAACTGGCGTAAAAACTCTTGGTCATGGTCTCTGTCTCCGATTTGTTCCGCTTTCTGCGGAGAGTGTTTTTTAAGGCTGTCGTTCAGTGACAGAACTGAGATAAGGGCGTCGAAACCAGGTTTGAAATACTGATCAGCTATATGATTCATAGCTGGCGGCTATAAAACGCCTTGAAATCGCACAAAATTTCACGATCCTGTGAGGCGCGGGCCGGTTTTCGTGAGGTTTTGGCTATGGAAATGCATCAGGTGCGCTATTTCCTCGCGGTTTGCGAGACGCAGAACTTTACGCGGGCGGCGGAATCCTGCCGTGTCGCACAGCCCTCGTTAACCAAGGCGATAAAAAAACTGGAAGAGGAACTGGGCGGCGAGCTCTTCCGGCGGGAACGCAACCAGACCCAGCTGACCGACCTCGGGCGGCTGATGAAACCCCATCTCTCGACCATTTTTTCCGCGACCACAGCCGCCAAGGCTGATGCCGATGATTTCAAGCTGAGCGAAAAGACGACGGTCAGTCTCGGCGTCATGTCCACCATCGGGCCATCGCAGATGATCGGTTTTATCAGTCAACTCAGATCAGAAGTGCCTGCGCTGGATCTGAATATCCGTGAAGCTTCGGGGTCGGCACTGGTGGAGGCTCTGTTGGAGGGTGAGATCGATATCGGGCTGATCGGCTTGCCCGAGCTTCCGGATCGCCTGCGGGCTCTGCCGCTCTATTCCGAGCGCTATACCATCGCCTTCGGCAGGGGGCACCGTTTCGAGCAGATGAATGCGATTCCCTTGAAAGAACTCGACCAGGAAGATTATCTGGTGCGGGTCCACTGCGAGTTTTCCGATCACTTCGACGCACTTGGCGGCCGGAAAGAGCATCAGGTCAAGGTGCGCTATTCCTCGGAACGTGAGGATTGGATTCAGGCGATGGTCCTGGCACGTTTAGGCTGCAGCGTCATGCCGGAGTTCTTGCCAACCATGCCGGGGATCGCTCTGCGTCCGGTCACTGAGCCGGAGGTGTCGCGCACAATCTCACTGGTCACCGTCGCCGGCCGGCGGCATGCACCTGCGGTGGAGATCATGACTCGCCTGGCGCAGCGTCATGTCTGGCCTGGTCAATAAGCACACGAAAGCGTTGCAACCGTCCCTATGTGAGAGGCAGTGACAGGACGGCCCGCAAACCGGGTGCATTGTCTTCCAGCCGCAGCGTGCCGCCATGAAGCTTGGCAACCGCTGAGACCAGACTGAGGCCGAGACCATTGCCGGGTGTGCTGCGGCTGGCCTCCAGGCGATGAAAGCGCTCCAGAACCCGCTCACGATCTGCTTCGGGAATCCCCGGGCCCTGATCGGTGACGACGATCTCGGCGTTCTTTGAGGCCGCCTCATCTGCCGTCTCATATCTGAGCGTTAAGGTGACACAGGAGTCCGCAGCGGAGAATTTCAGGGCATTGTCCGTCAGATTGGCGACCGCCTGGAACAGCAGGTTGCGGTCACCTTTGAGAAGGATGTCAGACGTAAGGTCCTGTTTCAGCTCGATCCCCTGTTCTTCCGCCAGCGGCTCGTAGAGTTCGCCGACATCCTGCAGCAGGGCTTGAAGCTCTAGAGGCTCGAACTGGGCTTCGGTTGCGCCGGCCTCGGCCTGGGCAATGTTGAGCAAGGCGTTGAAGGTCTTGAGCGTGTTGTCCGCCTCCTCGATCGCGCTTCGGATGGCATCCCGGTAGTCTTCCGGATCGGCATGCCCGATCAGGGCGGATTCGAGACCGGTGCGCAGCCGGGATATCGGTGTGCGTAAGTCATGGGCGATGTTGTCGGAAATCTCACTCATTCCGGCGAGCAGGCGCTCGATCTGATCCAGCATGGCATTCAGGTTGCCTGCCACCTCGTCGATTTCGTCACCGCGTTCGCCGATAGGGATCCTGCGGCTCAAGTCGCCGGCCATGATCTCCCGGCTGGTTTCATTTATGCTGTCGATCTGTTTCAGAAGGGATCGGCTCATTAGAACGCCGCCGACCAGAGATACGCCGATGGCGATGACGACACCCCATATCAGAGTGCCTCGAATCGACGCGGCGATCCGGCTGCGCTCTTCGATATCGTGTCCGACCAGCAGGTGAAACCGGGGACCCAGGTCGAATATCCGGGCCCGGCCGAAGTTCGTACTGCTGCCTGTGTCGTCCGGATATTCGAGACGGAAGGTAATCCAGCCCTCTGAATCGGGCTTTTCGTCAGGCCAGCGGGAGAGGTTGCCTGCAATCCGCTCGAAGGAGTCGTCGGCAAGAATGTAGAGCCCGCGGGAAGCGCCGGCCGTGGCGGCGCGGCGCTCGATTGCCTGAACCAGACCGATCAGCCCACGCTGATTGAACTGCTCTGCCAGGCCGGTGATCTCAGCATTGATGGTGCTGTCGATCTGCCGTGTGACGGATTCCGTCGCAGACCAGTAGATAAAGCCCAAAAGCCCGAGCACGGAGGCGGTGAAAAGACAAAGATAAATGACCGCGAGGCGGAAGATCCGCGAATGGAAGAGGCGGCGGTTGTAAGATCTGGTCGCAGGGCCGGTTCCGGGCACAGCGCTTAATCCGGATCGCGCAGGGAATAGCCGGCGCCCCGGATGGTGTGCAGCAGGGCAGGCTCGAAGTTCTTATCGATCTTCTGCCGCAGGCGGCTGATATGAACATCGATCACGTTGGTTTGCGGATCGAAGTGGTAGTCCCACACGTTCTCCAGCAGCATGGTGCGGGTGACGACCTGTTCGGCGTGGCGCATGAGATATTCAAGCAGCCTGAACTCCCGGGGTTGCAGTTCGATCATTTGCCCGGCGCGTTTGACCTGTCGCGCGAGTAAATCCATCTCGAGGTCGGCAACCCTCAAACTGGTTTCGACGACCCGGCTCGCCGGACGCCGCAGCAAGGCCTCTACGCGGGCCAGAAGCTCCGAAAACGCAAAGGGTTTTACCAGGTAATCATCGCCGCCACTGCGCAGGCCTTTGACCCGGTCGTTGACCCCGCCCAGAGCGCTCAGGAAAATGATGGGGGTGTCCTTCTCCGCTTTACGGAGTGTCTCGACGATGGACAAACCGTCAAGTTCCGGAAGCATGCGGTCAACAATGGCCAGATCATAGTCTTCGCCGATCGCCCGCACCAACCCATCTTTACCGTCATGAGCGACATCAACAAGATAACCCTTTTCGCCCAGACCCTTGGAGACATATGTGGCGGTCTCGCTGTCATCTTCAATAATCAGAATACGCATGGCTCTTCGATTCTTGCGGCTTTGGGTTTGACACCCTCAATCGTCCTTTCTGCGGGTCCTGCGATGCAATAGCGCTTTGGTCGCGCGCGCCGTTTGACGCGCATCAGATTTGAGGGCTTCTGTCCGGCAGTCAAGCAATTAGGGCAGTCAGCAATGTTGGGAACGTCACGCAGAGTGAGAAGCAAAAAAAATGGCGGACCCGGTTCGGGGGGTAAGACCGTCACGGGTCCGCCGACTCACCCCGGCTGGGGGGAAGTGCTATGGCCGGGGATGAGCTTGTCGCTGTCGGAGACGTTTCAAGCGTTGTCGAGACGCAAGGCCACAAAGCTCTCACGATCCGCCCGCTGCAGGCCAAGCGTGACGACCGTGACCTTTTCTTCTCTGAGCTGGTCGATCTCACCAGCTAGTTCTTCTGCCGAAGAGACCGGGTCCAGTCCGACACTCAGGATTACATCGCCCGGAAGCAGTCCCTTTTTCTCGGCTTCGCTGCCAGGTTCGACGTCAATGACCAGCACGCCATTGAGCGTATCGGCGACCGAGAAACGGTCGCGCAGATCAGGCGTCAGATTGCTGAGCGTGATGCCTGTCTCGTCAAATGCGCGCTCCGAACTGCCTGCCGCCGGATTCGGAGAGGACGCCAAGGACTCCTCGCTTGGTTGCGCGGCGGTCGTGACCCGGAGAGTCTCGGCTTTCTTGGCACGCCAGACTTCAAGTTCCAGGGTCGTGCCGACGGGGGTGAAGGCGACGGCGCGCGGCAAGTCGTTCACGGATTCTATGACGGTGTCGCCCCATTCCAGGATGACATCACCCTGCTTCAGGCCCGCCGCAGCCGCCGGACTGCCGTTCTCGACGGCTGCGACCAGCGCGCCGGTCGGCTTCTCCAGGCCGAAACCCTTGGCAATGTCGTCAGTAACACCCTGGATCCGCACGCCGAGCCAACTGCGGTCGACCTGACCGTCGTCACGCAGGTCTTCGATCACTGCCGCTGCCAGGTTCGACGGGATCGCGAAACCAATACCCACGTTTCCGCCGTTCGGCGAGAAGATCGCCGTGTTGACGCCAATGACTTCGGACTCCGAGTTAAAGGCGGGGCCACCCGAGTTGCCCGGATTGATGGGCGCATCGATCTGCATGAAATCGATCAGAGTACCGCCCGGCAGATCCCGGCCGCGCGCCGAGATGATGCCCGCCGTGACTGAACCGCCAAGACCGAAGGGGTTGCCGACCGTGAGTACCCAGTCACCCACGCGCGTCTCGTCGGAGTTACCGAACTCGACGAAAGGCAGGGGATTGTCCGCGTCGATTTTCAGAAGCGCGAGATCGGTCTTGGGATCCTGACCGATGAGTTCCGCGTCGTAGTTCCGTCCGTCGCGCAGTGTGATTTTAATACTGTTGGCCTCATCCACCACGTGGCTGTTGGTCACCACGTAACCTTCCGCGTCGATGATGAATCCCGAACCCGCGCCGCTCACCCTCTGCCGCGGCCTTTGCGGTTGCCCTGGACGGTCGCCGAACTGACGGGGCTCGAGAAATCTATCGAAGAAGTCGTTGAAGGGATGCCCCTCGGGAAAGGGCGAGCGGAAGTTCGGGGATTCTCCGCGCTCGCCACCGCCCGGACTGGCACCGGAACCCCGCTCGCTAATGGTCGCGATGTTTACCACCGCCGGTGAGACATTATCGACCAGATCGGCGAAGCTGTCGGGGGCCGACCGGGCCTGGGCAATACTTGCGGAGGCGACCAGAATGAGCGCCATGCCCCCTGCGATGGCGGTTTTCTGGCCAAACTTGGCTCGAATGAGAAAACGAGAGCAAAGAATCTCAGCGGTCGAATGGCTCATTTGCAGTCCCTCACGCTTAGGATCGAAACAGATTTACTCAGGGAGACACCGGAATGCCTCGCGTTGTCTGGTTCACTACAAGTAGGGGGGCACGCGTTACGACCGCCTTTCGCGTAGATTAAACTTTCGTAAGGTTCGTTTCATGCCCCTGCAGGCAAAGAAAAAAGCCTCCCGCCGAAGGACAGGAGGCTTTTTTGCCGGAGCGGGACTATCCGCTCAATCAGTGCAGCTTTTCGCCGAGTTCACCGATGGCGCGGTCCATGATAGCGCCTGACTGAGCCGCATCGAGGTTGGACCGCAGTAACTGTTCCGTGGCGGCTACGGCAACGTCGACGGCCTTGTCGCGCACCTCTGCCATCGCCGAGGCTTCGGCCTGAGCGATCTTCTCCATAGCGAGCTGTTCGCGGCGTGCCAGCGATGCTTCCAGATCGACCTGAGCCTGCTCCTGCAGACGTTTCGCCTCGGACTTCGCGTGGGCGATGATCTCCTCGGCTTCAGCAAGAGCGTCGCGCTGTTTACGCTTATACTCGGCCAGAGCCTTCTGAGCTTCCTCACGCAGGGTCTGCGCGTCCTCGATGTCTTTGCGGATTTTGTCTCCGCGGGCATCCAAGCTGGCCGTCACCGACTTCCAGCCCATCTTGTAGGCCAGCGCCAGGAAGAGGACCAGCGCGACCGCGACCCAAAAGGTTTCGCTTCCAAACATCAGCTGGCGTCCCCCATGGCATCGTCGACGGCCTTGCGGACCGTTGCCTCGTCAAGCTTGGCACCGATCAGGCGATCGGTTGCCGCAGCTGTCACCTCGGTGGCGACCGCTGTCAGGTTCTGTAAGGCCTCGTTCCGCGCAGTGGCGATACGCCCTTCGGCTTCCGAAATCTTGGCGGCGAGTTCCGCGCCGAAAGCCTCTTCCCGTTTGGCGGCTTCCGCAGCCATTTCGGCTGACGCTTCCTTGAGAGCGGTTGCCGCAGAGGAACGAGCGTCGGCGATTGCCTTCTCATACTCGGCGAGCACCTGCTCCGCTTCGGTTTTCAGCTTTTCAGCCTTGGCGAGGTCATCGTCGATCTTGTCCTGCCGCTCTTCCAAAACCTCTGCGATACGGGGCAGCGCGATTTTGGACATAAGCAGGTAGAGAATGACGAACATCACGACCAGCCAGAAAATCTGGCTCGAGAATGATGACGGATCAAATTGGGGCATGGGTCAACGCGCCCTAACTACCAGGTGATGGATAAAACGAATGCGCCCGACCAGCAGGCGCCTGGATCGCAAGAGGCTTCCCGTCGGGAAACCTCCGCCAAATCCGTTTCGCCTTAACCGAAGAGCACCATCAGTGCGACAAGAAGCGAGAAGAGAGCAATAGCTTCGGTCACGGCAAAGCCGATCCAGATGCTTGCGCCGATTTCGTCCTTGGCGGCCGGGTTGCGTGCAATGGCCGAGAAATAGTTGGCCCAAACGTTACCGACACCGATACCGGCACCGATCATACCAATGGTGGCCAGTCCGGCACCGATAAGTCTTGCAGCTTCTGCTTCCATGTTTCCAGCTCCCTTAACGCTGAATGAGGTTGGATTGAATTGGTTTGAATTTAACCGTGACGACTTGTGAGATCTCTCCGCCGCGCCTAGTGCATGTGAATGGCGTCGTGCAGGTAGATGCAGGTGAGGATTGTGAAGATGTAGGCCTGGAGCGCGGCAACGAGGAATTCGAGCGCCGTGATACCGACCAGAAAGGCCAGCGGCACGATCCCGAAAACACCCAGCGCGATCACAAATCCCGCGATCACTTTCAGCAGGACGTGGCCGACGACCATGTTCGCGAACAACCGGACAGACAGGCTGAGCGGGCGCGAGAGGTAGGAGACCAGTTCGATGGGTACGAGGATGACCGCCGTCCAGAGCGGAGCACCGTGCGGGAAGAACATGCGGCAATAGCCGAGCCCGTGGCGCGCAAATCCGATTGCGGTGACACCGAGGAAAATCACCGAGGCCATCACGAAGGTCACGATGACGTGGCTGGTGAAGGTGAAGGATCCCGGGATCATGCCGATGAAGTTACCGAAGAGGACGAACATGAAGATCGTGAAGATGAAGGGGAAGTATTTGCGTCCCTCGGATCCCACGTTGTCGCGCAGCATGTTGGCGACGATCTCGTAGCAGATTTCGGCACAGCTCTGCCAGCGGCCGGGTACCAGCGCGCGGCCGCGCATCGAGAACACGAGAAAAAGGGTCACAGCAGCCACGGTTGCCAACATCGCAGCTGACGAGTTGGTAAACGAGATATCGAAGCCGCCGACCATCGTCGGCTCGCCGCTCAATGGCTTGATCGTAAACTGATCGAGTGGGCTTTGCTTTTCGCCTGCCGCCACGACTTTCCCCTCTAACCCTCTTGACCGTTGCCAGCGTCCTTAGACTGCTTGGCAAGCCGCGTTTTCCTGTCGAGTTCCCGTGCAACCCGGATCAAATTCGTAAAACCCGCGCCGCATCCCAGGATGAAGAAGACGATCAACATCCAAGGTTTCGTTCCAAGCCAGTTATCGAGAAGCAAACCGATCCCGACACCAACCGCCAAGGCTGCAATCATCTCGACGGCAATTCGAAAACCCACGCCTACGTTGTTGGCCCCGCTCTTCCCGGAGTTGTCCAAACCCCGGTCCTGATCGTGACGCGTACGCGCGGCTTTCAGTCGCTCATCTAGTTGCTTCAGTGACGATCGATCGTCGGGCTCTGTCATTCGCAGGCGCCTTGTAATCCGCCATCTTCAGCTCATGCTGCACCCCGAAAGGCGCGCGAAACATACGGGGTGCTCTTGGGGGCTGTCAAGGATGAATCCCTAAGGGATTAAGACGTTGAATTACAAAGATATTGTGTGTTTGGAGATGGCCCTTTAGGCGGTCTCGCGGATGCCTTCGGCAGCTTCCAGATCCACCGAAACCAGCTGGCTGATTCCCCGCTCACTCATTGTGACCCCGAACAGGCGGTCGACACGGGCCATGGTCATGCGGTGATGGGAGATGACCAGGAAGCGGGTAGAAGAATTCTGGGTAAGTTCTTCAACCAACGAGCAAAAACGGTCCACGTTAGCGTCATCGAGCGGGGCGTCGACCTCGTCGAGAACACAGATCGGCGCCGGGTTGGTCAGGAAAACCGCAAAGAGAAGAGAGAGCGCGGTCAGAGCCTGCTCACCACCCGAAAGCAGCGACATGACCTGTAGCCGCTTACCCGGAGGGCTCGCCATAATCTCCAGACCGGCCTGCAGCGGGTCCTCCGCCTCGGTCAGTTTCAGGTGCGCCCGTCCACCGCCGAACAAACGGACAAAGAGTTCCGAGAAGTGGGCATCGACGACCTCAAAGGCCGCAAGCAGGCGTTCGCGTCCTTCTTTGTTGAGACTGGCAATACCCTGGCGCAGACGCGAAATCGCTGAAATCAGATCGTTTTTCTCGTTCTGCATCCCGGTGATCTGCTCGTCCAGCTCCTTGGCCTCGGCTTCGGCGCGCAGATTGACGGGGCCTATGTTTTCGCGCTCCCGGCTCAGGCGTTCGAGTTTGGTCTCGATGTCATTGCGGGCCGGCAAATCCTGGCTCGGGTCGAGTTCTGCGATCTCCAGCACCTCGTTCAGCCCGCAGCCCAGCCGCTCCCGGACACGCTCCGTGATGGTCTCCAGGCCCAGATTTGCCTGAGAAACGGCCGATTCGGCGCGCACGCGGTCTTCTCTTGCGGCTGCCAGCGCCTGTTCCGCTTCTTTCAGTGCCCGGTCGGCCTCGGCCTGACGGGTTTCGCCTTTGGCCAGGGCATCTGCGGCGACCTTGCGCTTTTCTTCCGCCTGTTCGATCAGGTTTATCAGGGCATCGCGTTTACCCTCCAGCTCGACAGGCTTGGCGGCCCAGACTTCGATTTCCTGCTGGGCGCGCTGCTGGCGCTGATCGAGATCGGCGATGTGTACGCCTGATTCTTCAGCCCTGCGAATCCAGGTCTTCTTCTCGTTTTCGATCGAAAGCCGCCGCTGAGCTCTTGCTTCAGCTTCCCGCAGAAGACGCTCAACCTGTGAATGCTGCGCGGCGAGGTGGCTGCGCTTCTCCGCAAGATCGGCGCGCAGTCCGGAGAGCCGGGCACGTTCGGACTCCAGATCCGGCAATTCAGCCTGGTCCTTTTGAGCCGCTGCCAGCGCCTCGGCGGCTTCCTTGAGATCGGTCTCCAGACGCTCCGCGGATTCTTCCAGAGCTGCGAGCCTAGAGGTGATGGTGGCTGATTTCTTCGCCAGATCGGCCTGCCGGGTCCGCGCCTGGTTCACGCTGTTAAAAGACGCGTTCATGGCCCTGCGGGCTTCGCGCTCACTGCCCTGTTGCTGTTCCAGTGCCGTCCGGGTCTCGTCGCGCGTGACCTTGGCCGTCTCGCTCGCCTGCGCCGCCGCGTCGTATTTGGACTTGAGCTCGCTCAGACGGTTCCGCTGTTCGAGACGCACGGCTGCCGCACTGGGGGCGTCCGCCTTTATGATCAATCCATCCCAGCGCCAGAGATCGCCTTCTGCCGTCACAAGACGTTGGCCGACGGCCAGTTCCTGCTGCCGTTTCAGCCCCTCAGCGGCATCTTTCACGATACCGATCTGTGTGAGGCGGCGCGCAAGGGGGCCGGGGTTGGTCACCTTGGCCAGCAAGGAGGCGATTCCCGCCGGGAGCTCAGGCCCTCCGCTGAGGGGCGGCAATTGCGCCCAGTGAACCGCGGCATCCTGATCGGTCGAAGCTGCCAGATCGTCGCCCAGGGATGCGCCAAAGGCTTTCTCGAAGCCGGTCGCCACCGAGACCTTATCGACAACCGGCACCCGGTTTTCGTCGTCGTCCACCGAAAGGACCGCCGAGAGCGCGGCGATCTCCGCATCCAGTTTGGTGCGGATATTCTCCTGGGTTTGGTAGTCTTCACGGGCGGCGGACTCTGCGGCTCTGGCGGCAACAAGCCGCTGCTCGCAGGCCTCGGCTTCCGCCCGGCAGGCCTTCATATGCTCCTCGGCCTCCGCAAGAGTGGCTTCGGCGATACCCAGTTCGGTGTCCGCTTCCCGCACGGCCTGCATGCTGTCGCGCTGTTTCGCGATGCTTTCGGCCTGCTGTTTCAGGCGCTCATGGCGGCCGGTCAGATCGGCGATGTTACGCCTCAGGGCATTTGCATTCGCTTCGTCACCGGCCACCCGCTGCGAGAGATCGCCCAGTTCCTGTTCGCTGAGGGTAACCTTTTCGCTGGCCAGCTGACGCTGTTGCTCAGCGGCTTCATGGGCATCCTTTTCGCCTTCTGCCGCCGCGATCAGCTCGCCGCGCTCCTGCTCCAGGCGTTCCTGGGCGTTGGCGGCGTCGCGGTCGAGCGATGCGGCCCGTTCCCGGTCCTGCTTGATCTGCTCCAGGCGCTGCTCGGCCTCGGCCTTTGCATTTTTAGCCTGATTGACCTCGCGGTCCAGGTTTTCGCGGTCGACCAGAAGCCTTTGCAGGGCCGCAGCGGCCTCTGCTTCATCCTGCCGCAGCTTCGGCATCGCCGCGACGACATCCACCTGTGCGCTGGAGCGGGCCGCGGCATTTTGCGTGGCATGACCGACCGAAAGCTCGCAGGCACGCAGCTTGGCCATGCTGTCCTCGACCTCCTGACGCGACGATTTGGCATCCAGGTGGAAAAGTATGGCTTCGTTGCGCCGGATATGATCGGCGATGTTTCGGTAGCGTGAGGCCTGGCGCGCTTGCTTTTTCAGGCTCGCGAGCTGGGCTTCAAGGGTAACGATCACATCGTCGAGGCGTTCCAGATTGGTTTCCGCCGCGCGTAGCCGAAGCTCCGCCTCATGCCGCCGGGAGTGCAGGCCGGTAATACCCGCCGCTTCTTCGAGGATCGCCCGGCGATTGGTCGGCTTGGCGTTGATGATTTCGCCGATCCGGCCCTGACTGACCAACGCCGTCGAATGGGCGCCGCTCGAGGCGTCGGCAAAGAGAAGCTGCACGTCGCGGGCTCTGACGTCTTTGCCGTTGACCCGGTAATTGGACCCGCCGCCGCGGGTGATGCGCCGGATGACCTCCAGCTCATCACTGTCGTTGAACATGGCGGGGGCTTTGCGCTCCCGGTTGTCCAGGTGCAGCGAGACTTCGGCAACGTTGCGGGCGGGGCGGGTCGAGCTGCCGGCGAAGATGACGTCATCCATCTCGCTGCCGCGCATTTTCTTGGCCGAGGTTTCGCCCATGACCCAGCGCAGCGCTTCGACGAGATTCGACTTGCCGCAGCCATTCGGGCCGACGACTCCGGTCATACCGCGCTCGATCAGCAGATCGGTCGGATCGACAAACGATTTGAAACCGCTCAGGTGGAGCTTCTTAAATTGCACCACGCCCGGAATATTCCCCCGAATTTAAGTCGTGCGGCACGAACCGGTTGGCCCGCCCGCACGTTCCCAGGCCTTAAAACTCAGGCCTCATCTTCCAATAGTCTGTTAAATGCCGTGAAATCCAGGGCACCCGTTACGAGGCGGCCGTTCACCAGGAAGCTTGGAGTCGAATTGACATCGTACTCGGTGTTGGCTTCCGCACGGCGCGCCAGAATTTTGTCCATTTCGGCTTCATCGTTGAAGCACTTTTCAAACTGTTCCTGATTGATGCCGGCCAGCGCCGAAATCTGTGCCAACGCCTTGGTCGGATCGGCGGCGCGCGCCCACTGTTGCATGGATTTCATCAGGATTTCGATGAAACCGAAATGCCTGTCCCCTTCCAGGCAGTTGCTGACTGCGGCGGCGCGTAAGCCAAGGCCGTCGAGCGGGAAGTGGCGGAAAACCAGCTTCGCTCTGCCGGTGTCGATCCACTGCTTTTTCAGTTCGGGATAGGTGTTTGCATGAAAGGATGCGCAATGCGGGCAGGTCAGCGACGCATACTCGATGATTGTAATCGGGGCATCCGGAGAGCCGACAAAGCGATCGTCGTCGTACAGCGGTACCTCGTCCGCCTTCGCCGAGGGGATCCGAAGTCCTAAAGAGCTGCCCACGGCCAGTGCCGACACAGCGGCCGTTGTCGTCAGTATCTTCCGTCTATTCATTACTCATCCACCATATGTTGTGTATGCTAGTGACGCTCATCCGATTCGACAAGCGTCCTCTTCTCGGACATCTCCGCCGTAGTCGAACGCTGCAATATGGCGGTATTTGGGCGTTCAGAGGTCATCTGTCCAGCAGAGATATGAGCCTCCCTATCACTAAATCTGGAGAACGACCAGAGTGTTTAGGTCACGCACTCGAAAAGTGAGACGGTCCTGAGGGTAAGATTTCGTTTTCTGGTATGGAGTTAGAAGCTGAGCGATACTTAAGCATCGTGACCGGCGGCATGACGCCGTTCCAGAACGTGGGAGCTTATCGCCTGAAAGGCCGCTATCTGGAGCGATTTCGAGGCGTCAAGCGCTCTCACCGGGCTCACGGGCCCGCTTTCGCACTCTTTCCTGCCGAGAACAATCCAGATAGCGATCAGGATCATCTCAGTTTCTCAATCCACCACACTAGGATTTGGGCC
The DNA here is from genome assembly GCF_007004665.1 of Denitrobaculum tricleocarpae. GTDB lineage: Bacteria > Pseudomonadota > Alphaproteobacteria > Kiloniellales > Kiloniellaceae > Denitrobaculum > Denitrobaculum tricleocarpae. Next base: position 568,793 of record NZ_ML660052.1, read on the forward strand.
GGCTGAAAACGGCTGCACCCAGGTCTGAGAGCGCCTTTCTCAGGTCTTCGTCTTCCACATCGGCGAGTTTCGCTTCCAGGGCCGTTTTATCCGACGGCGCGAGGGGCCTTAGGGGGCTTCGCGTCCGCTGTGTCGGGTCGATGACCGGACCCTGGAGAAGTTTCAGCTTGGCGACGGCCCGGTACCCAAAATGGGCGTTGATCCGCTCAAGAAGCTGTTGCTCGAGATAAACCAGTTCCGTTGCGAATCCACTCTCAACCCGCAGGGTCAGAGTGCCTTCGCGCCGCTCGCTGCTGCGCTTGAAAGCCAGTTGCTTTGGGATACAGCGGCGCGCAACCTCTTCGCCGACAATGGAACTCCAATCGCTGATCAGGCTGCCTTCGGCGAGGCCGCGTTTGCCCAGGATGCGTTTAGTAATCGCCGGAAGCGCCTGTGCCAGCGCCTTTGGACTGCCGCCACGGCGTTTTGCGCGCGTGACCGCCCGCTTTGCATCCGCCTTTTTACTGTCTTTGCCTCGCGAAGCGGTCATCCCGTGTCTCTACAGCTCTGTTGCTTGCTCTGCGTTTTGGGGGAGCAGGGGTGTTTTCATCCCGCCGCCCCTCAGTATAGTGGCCGCGTTGGCAATGACCACAAGCGATCGCATATCAATGCCTCGCGGCATGAGACAGGGTGGATAAGACAATCGGGCAGGTAGAGATGACTTTGGCGCAGGCGCTGCTGCGTTGGTATGACCGGCATGCGCGCGAGCTGCCGTGGCGTGTGCCGCCCAACAGCGCCGGAAAGAGCCAAGCGGGCGATTCTGAAACCAAAGGGTGGTTGGCGGACCCCTACAGGGTTTGGCTCAGTGAAATCATGTTGCAGCAGACCACCGTGGCCGCGGTGGCGCCCTATTTCATGAATTTCACCGAGACCTGGCCCCGCGTGGAGGACCTGGCCGCGGCGAGTCTGGACGACGTGCTCACCGCCTGGGCCGGATTGGGCTACTACGCCAGGGCCCGCAATCTTCACAGGTGTGCCTGCTTCGTTGCGGACGAGCTTGGCGGCATCTTTCCCGACACCGAGGAAGGGCTCCTGGAGTTGCCCGGTGTCGGCCCCTACACGGCCGCGGCGATTGCAGCGATCGCCTTTGACCGGCCCGCGACGGTGGTCGATGGCAATATCGAACGGGTCGTTTCCCGGCTCTTTGCCCTGAGCGATCCGTTGCCCGGCGTGAAACCTGAGATAAAGCGCTGCACGGCTTCGTTGACGCCGAACGAAAGGCCCGGGGATTTCGCACAGGCGATGATGGATCTGGGGGCGACGGTTTGCGTGCCCAAGTCGCCAAAATGTATGCTCTGCCCCTTGTCCGAGCCTTGTATGGCCCGCGCCCAGGGGATTGCGGAAACCCTGCCGCGCAAGGCACCAAAGCCTGAGCGTCCGACCCGCCGGGCCATTGCCTTCTGGGTACAACGTCCCGACGGCAGCATCCTGCTGCGCCGCCGCGCGCCCAAAGGACTTTTGGGTGGGATGATGGAAATCCCATCGACTCCCTGGCGTGAGGAAGCCTGGAGCGAAGGCGAGGTCATGAGCCATCTGCCTTACCCAACGGAGTGGCGTGAGCTGCCTGGCATGGTGCGGCACACCTTCACGCATTTTCATTTTGAGATTGATGTCTGGGCGGGCCGGGTCGGCAGAGACTCTGAGGCTCTGAACGACAGCAAGTGGGTATCGATAGATGGCTTGGCGGAGGAAGCGCTGCCCAGTGTTATGCGCAAGATCGTCAAGCACGCCCTGAAGCTGACGGCGTAAACGATCCGTCCGGAAAATCTGAAGTCTATGTCCTTGGGCTCTCTGTCTGTGCACTCTGCCTGGGCTCTCTGCCTGGGCTCTCTGAACGACAGGTGAAGTGACAAATTTCGACCTTTGCCGTAGTATAGAGGTCAATTTGCGGAGAGCGGCCGCTCGCGAATGGCCGATCTGACCGCCACCCTTCTCTGATCAGCAACCCGCGTGGTTGCTCCTCTCTGACCGGCGGTCGAACCGGCCGCATCCCTGCAGCGCACCATCGCCGTTCCCGTTTGAACCCGGAACCCGGTCGTTTTTGTCCGAACCGGGGCAATTGCGTGAACCGGGCTCCCAATCTCATGGTTCGAGGTTCAGGAGCGATCAATATGGCCAAAACAGCTACGGTGCCGGATCGGGAGGCAGTCCCAGACATTCCCGTTGTTCGGACTGTTGAAGTTGCGGATCTGAAGGAAGTCCTGGTCAAGGGTCTCAGCGACTTTAAGGAAAAGCCGAGCCACATCCTCATGCTTGCACTGATCTACCCGATCGTTGGGTTGCTCTCGGCCCGGCTTGCTGCGGGCTATGATGTCCTGCCGTTGATTTTTCCGCTGGTCTCGGGTTTCGCGCTGATCGGGCCCCTTGCGGCGATCGGCCTGTACGAGCTCAGCCGCCGCAGGGAAAAGGGTCTCGAGGTCTCCTGGAAAAGTGCCTTCGAGATTCGCCATTCCCCGTCCATTGGCTCAATTGTGGCCCTTGGTGCACTTTTAATGGTGATCTTTCTGATCTGGCTTGCTGCGGCCCTGGCTATTTATGAACTGACCTTTGGTGCCGTGACGCCGTCGTCGATCGGTGAGTTCGCCACTCAGGTCTTTACGACACCAGCGGGCTGGACACTGATTCTTGTAGGCTGTGGTGTCGGATTTCTTTTTGCCGTGCTGGTTCTCGCGATCAGCGTGGTCTCTTTCCCGTTGCTGCTCGATCGGGACGTCGGGGCAGGGGTTGCGATCCGCACGTCGGTGCGGGCTGTTGCCGCCAACCCGGTGACAATGGCTGTTTGGGGCATGATCGTTGCCGGGGCTCTGGTCCTCGGTTCCATTCCGTTTTTCGTGGGGCTAGCCGTGGTGATGCCCGTACTCGGGCATGCGACCTGGCGTCTTTACCGCAAAGTCGTGATGGCCTGAGACCCAAGCACTCCGCATCGAAGCCCGCTTCATCCAGGCCCGCTTCATCCAGGGCTGTTTCTTGGCAGGTCCGGGTTCACTGACGCGCTAGAGCAGATCCGGTTTAGATGGAATCGCCTCCGGCGATGCATCGTACCGGTGAATCTGCTCTGACTATAAGATGTAGAGCGGGTTCACATATTTTAGCGAAAACACTGAGTGTTTCCGTTAAAACATGACGCGCTCTAGGCTCGGTCTCTCGGCGAGGTTTGGCTCAGTTCATTTCCGAGCGGAGCTTTTGGCGCAAGACGTCGATGGGCATGAGTTTACCCTCGACGTTGATGTTCCAGAATTGCCAGCCATTACACGCGGGCGCGCCTTGAACGTGGGCACCGACCTGGTGGATCGAGCCTTTGAAATCCCGTGTGATCAGGGTGCCGTCCGCGCGGACCTTCGCATTGAAGCGTCTGCCGGGTCCGTAAAGCATTGTGCCGGGCTCCAGCAAACCGCGCTCGACCAGCCAGCCGAAGGGAATGCGGGGCTGCTCGCGCTTGGAAGGCGTGTCGACCAGGTTCACGTCATCGACGGGTTTGACCTTGGACACGCGTTTGCGGGCCAGGCGGGCATAGGTGTCTTCGCGCTCCAGGCCGATGAAATGACGGCCAAGACGGCGTGCGACCGCACCGGTCGTGCCGCTGCCGAAGAAGGGATCGAGGACGACCTCGCCGGGTTTCGTGGACGAGAGAATAATGCGGTGCAGCAGCGCTTCCGGCTTTTGCGTCGGATGTGCTTTCTCACCCTCGTCGTCCCGCAGGCGCTCGTGCCCGGTACAGATCGGTATCAGCCAGTCACTGCGCATCTGAAGGTCGTCGTTCAGGGCCTTCATGGCTTCGTAGTTGAAGGTGTAGCGCGCGTCCTTGTCCTTTACGGCCCAGATCATGGTTTCATGAGCGTTGGTAAAGCGCCGGCCCCGGAAATTGGGCATGGGATTGGATTTGCGCCAGATCACGTCGTTGAGGATCCAGTAGTCCAGGTCCTGCAGGCTGGTGCCGACGCGAAAAATGTTGTGATAACTGCCGATGACCCAAAGCGTGCCGTTGTCCTTGAGGATCCGGCGCGCGGCGCGCAGCCACTCGCGGGTGAAACGGTCATAGATCTTGAAGCTGTCGAACTTGTCCCAGTCGTCGTCGACGGCGTCGACCTTTGAGTGATCGGGACGTACCAGGTCGCCGGCAAGCTGAAGGTTGTAGGGCGGATCGGCAAATATCATGTCGACCGAGCCTTCCGGCAGGTCGTTCATGAGCTTCACGCAATCACCGACTTTTACGACGTCCAGTTCCACCCGACCAGTTCCCCTTGCGAAAAAACGCATCCTGAGTCACCGGAGACTCCGCGTCAAGAGTCTTGAGTCTCAGAGTGTTAATTACTCTGCTTCACGAATTGGTCGAAAAGAGCGCCGATGAGCGGCCGTGATTCCCAGTTGCGCGATCCCCGCGCGATGCTCGGCCGTGCCATAGCCCTGGTTGCGTTCCCAGCCGTAGCCGGGATGGCTTTGTGCCAGTGCCGCCATCTGGCCGTCGCGCGAAACTTTCGCGATGATCGACGCCGCGGCAATGCTCAGACTGCGTCCGTCACCCTTGATCACGGGCCGGCCGGGGCAGGGCAGTTCGGGCAGTTTGTTGCCGTCAATCAGCGCCGCATCCGGTATAAAGGGCAGCCGCGCGACGGCACGGGTCATGGCGAGCAGGCTGGCCTTCAGAATGTTGAGACTGTCGATTTCCGCGACCTCCGCCTGCCCCAGCGCAAGTATGGCTTTGTCTTCGGAGGCCAGCGCCTGCAGCTGCCCGCAGATGTCCTCGCGGGCATGTTTGGAGAGCTTCTTGGAATCGTCGAGACGTCCCGACAGACTATCCGGCAGGGCATCCTGATCCAGCCAAACCGCGGCGGCAACGACGGGGCCGGCCCAGGGGCCCCGGCCCACTTCATCGACACCGACAATCCTTGGCTCCTTCAGCAGGTCGCGCAGGTCTTCGGCGAGTTCCTGCTCCAGCGAGAAATCCGGCATGGCGATCTAACTCTCGCCGAAGGGCAGGATATCAAAGGCGATACTGATCCGCGTTCCATCCGCATCGAATGGCACGGTGCGATGGTAAAAGTAGGCCGGGAACAGGACCATTAAGCCTTCTTCCGGCTGAATGTAGCGTAAGTCCGGCGTGGCGGCGCAGTTCAGGTTTGCGGAAGGTTGGCCGAACTCTATCCAACCGGCGTGTTTGTTTCCGGAGCGCGCGACAATCTCGGGAATCTGAACATAGTAGACACCGCTCAACCAGGCCGCCGGATGAATGTGAGGGATCTGATGCCCCTGGGCTTCCAGCACGACCGACCAGATATTGAGGGTCCAGTTCTTGGGCTGGCGGGCCAGGAACGGGTGGTCCGGAACTTTCGGGTGCTGTTGCATATAGCTCCGGACGGCTGCGTTAATCGCCTCCGCCAGGTCGGCAATGGGGCCCTTGGGATCGATCAGCAATTCGCCCGTATGGCGCCCGGATTTGGTCGCGTGTCCCGGCGGATCCTGCATGAGTGTCGGGTGCGACAGGATGTGGCGGGCGAGAGCTTCGTTGAATGCGGCGATGCTTTGAAAGTTGTTCGGTTTTTTAATGGACAGCGGTTGGATGAAGTTCTCCAGGTCCACGAGGGACCGTGCAGCGACGATCTTGTCGATCTCCCTGAGTGCCAGAGCCCGATAGGCAAGCGCGGTCGTTAATCCGGGATGACGCGTCAGACAGCGGTCGCAGACATCGATCGCGCCCTGCGCATCGCCGCTTTGCAGTAAGGAACGGGCGAGGCTCATGGCGAGATCGGCGGAGTCCGGCTGCTTTGCCAGGGCCAGCTTCAGGTCCGCGACGATTTCGGTTGAACGCCCCAGTTCCTCGAGGGCCAGGCCCTTCTTTGCGATGGCCTCGTGGTAATCCGGCTTAAGTTCGAGCGCCCGGTCAAAGGCATTGATGGCTTCTTCGTGGCGTCCACAGGCCGTCAGCGTTTCGCCGAGCGCGCAAAAACAGATTTCGGACTGGGGTGATCTTTCGATGGCCCGATTGTGGATCTCGATGGCTTCTTCAAAAGCGCCGGTCGCATGGAGCGCCAGGCCCAGTCTTGACTCCAGTTCCTCTGAGTCCGGCTTGAGGGTGAGTGCCCTGCGGTAATGGATGACCGCCTCTTCGTGCTGCCCGAGCCGGCTCATGCAACGGGCCAGGCTTGAGTGAGCAAGGGTCAGGTTCGGATTGATATCGGTTGCTTTCCGGAAGGCGGCGACCGCCTGTTCGATGCGCTCCGTATTCTCCAGTGCAAGGCCGAAGTTGTAGTTCAGGCCGGCGTGACTCGGCTGCAAGGCGATCGCCCGGCGATAGAGCGCGAGGGATTCGTTGAAACGCCTCAAGTCCTTCAGGGCAACGGCGCAGTTCGACAGGGCCTCGACATTGCTCGGCTGCAACTCGATCGCACGCCGATAGGCGTCCACGGCCAGATTGTGCTGATTGAGTTGCGACAGCGTAACCCCAAGCTGAAACTGCGCTGCGGCGTAGTCGGGCCGGATCGCAATCGCCCGACCGAAGGCAGCACCAGCAGCACTGAAATTACCGATTTCCTGACAGGCAACGCCGTGGTTGAAGTGGGCCTGCGGATTGGTGGGCTGTGCTTTGGCAATGCGCCCAAGCAGCTCAGCGGCCTGCTCGAAGTCCTTAAGCCCAAAGGCCGCTTCGGCGGCGAGGCTGCAGATTTCCAGATGATTCGGTGCTGCTTCGAGATACCGCTTGTAGCCCTCAAGGGCGACCTTCAGGTTCCCGCTGCGGTGCGAGGACATGGCTGAGTTCAGTTGGTCTTGCCGATGATTGCTTTCAGCCACAGAGTTCTTCCGTCTTTGCTTTCATTACCTTAACGGGGTTTTCGTTAACGTGACGTTTCGAAATCCACCAGCAGTTGCGCCCGCGGAGGTCTGTCCTGATCTTCCGAGCCCCGAACGCCACGGCAAGTTCTTGCATCAGCGAAAAATCCGGCATGGCGATTCAGCTCTCGCCGAAGGGCACGATGTCAAACGCGATACTGATCCGCGTGCCATCCGCGTCGAATGGAACAGTGCGATGATAAAAGTAGGCCGGGAACAGGACCATTAAGCCTTCTTCCGGACATATCTCACGCAGTTCGGGGGGCGCGGTGGGGTTCAGTTTTTCTGGTGGTTGACCGAATTCGATCCAACCTGCGCGGCTGTTTCCCGAGCGTCGGACCACTTCAGGAACCTTCGCGTAGTAAACACCGCTCAGCCACGCGCCCCTGTGTATGTGAGGAACCTGATGTCCGCCCGCTTCCAGGACGACTGACCAGACATTGAGAGTCCAACGTTTGGGTTGATGAGCCACAAAGGGGTGATCGGCCGAGTGCCGCAACTGTTGTTTATAGCGCACAACAGCGGCATTGATTGTTTTCTCGAAGTCATCGAATGGGCCTTTCGGCTCAATCAGGAGTTCTCCCGTATGCAGACCGCCTTTTGTAGCGTGGCCGGGCGGATCCTTCAGGAGCGTGGGGTGCTTGAGGATGTGCGATATCAATGCGGCGTTGAAGGCTTCCATCGTTTGAAAGCCTGCCGGGTGTGACGTTTTTACGGGAAGTATCAGCGCATCCAGGTCGGTGAGTGCATTCGCCTCCTCGACCCGTCCCAGCTCTCTCAAAGCCTGGGACCGAAAGGCCAGGGCTGCTGTCGAAGCAGGCTGTTTCGCAAGGCAGTCATCACATGTTTCCAGTGCGCCTGCGGCATCGCCGGTATGGAGTTGCGTCCGAGCCAGGCTTAGACGCAGATTTACGATGTCGGGATGTTTCGCGACGGCAGAGCGGAGATCGGTAATGATTTCCTTGCCGCGGCCAAGAGCTTCGAGCGCCAGAGCTTTTCTGGAATAAGCTTCATGGTGGTCAGGTTTTAGGTGAAGCGCTCTATCAAAAATCTTAATGGCGTCTTCGTGGTGCTGAGCCGCGGTCAGTGTATAGCCGTAAGCGCAAAGGTAATCGACCGAGGCCGGGTCAAGCGCAATAGCGTCCCGATGGGCGTCAATCGCGTCTTCAAACGAACCTGCTGCGTGCAAGGCGACACCCAGTTGCGATTTCAGGTTCCCGGATGATGGAGAGAGACCCAGGCCTTTTCGATAACACTCGACAGAATCCTTGTGACGGCCCAGATGTCCCATCACGCGGCCCAGGCTGGACAACGCAAGGACGAACTTCGGGTCGTTATCGATTGCCTTTTGGAACGCGGCGGCAGCGCGTTCAAACTGCTCGGTGAGTTCAAGGGCAAGACCATAGTTGTAATTGAGTCCCGGATGATCGGGTCGCTTCCCGACCGCAAGGCGATGAAATGAGAGCGATTCGTTCAAGCGTCCCATTTCTTTCAGTAAGACCGCGCAGTTCGACAACGCCTCGACATTTTCTGGATCTGAATCGATGACTTGGCGGAAGGCTTCGACCGCCGACCCTCGGTCCCCTTGCGCAGTGAGTAAGAGAGCCAGTTGAAATTGAGCCGCGCTGTAGCTTGGCTTTAGGCCAAGGGCACGGTGGAATGCTTTCTCCGCCATTTTAAGCTGGCCGCTCTCCTTGAGCGAGACACCCAGATTGAAGTGGGCTTGCGGATTGGTCGGCTGTGCTTTGGCAATACGCCCAAGCAACTCGGCGGCCTGCTCGAAGTCCTTCAGCCCGAAGGCCGCTTCGGCGGCGAGGCTGCAGATTTCCAGATGATTCGGTGCTGCTTCGAGATACCGCTTGTAGCCCTCAAGGGCGACCTTCAGGTTCCCGCTGCGGTGCGAGGACATGGCTGAGTTCAGTTGGTCTTGCCGATGATTGCTTTCAGCCACAGAGTTCTTCCGTCTTTGCTTTCATTGTCCTGTAGAAGCTTCTTTTTACGCTCTGAATGGATGCCTGGCCGCGTCTACGCGCTTGGGGGTTTGTCCTGATCTTCCGAGCTCCGGACTCCGCGGCTGCGCTCGCGCTTTGGAGTGATGTCCCGGACCCAACGCCTTGCGCTGCTGGCCAGATTGATCATCGCGTGCTCAGCCCGCCGGGTCGACTTAAAAAGCGCGAGCAGCTCTTTGCCGTAGGTCAGGCGAACGGTCTCGCGGCCGGAAGTAATGCCGAGCAGGGTAATGCGATGCAAGCGCCGCGCGGTTTCGAGCCAAAAGGGGCTGCCGAGCAGCGAGACCACGGTGACCGCGACAATGAGGCGGTGATCTTCGTCGCTCAGTGCGCCGGACCGCAGGCCGATCGCGGCAAGAATAAAGGAGAATTCGCCCAGTTGGGCCAGGATCGCGCCTGATAGAAACGCGCGCGGCCAGTTTTCGCCCAGGAACCCGATCAGAAGGATATTGAACGCGGTTTTGAAGATCGCGACAAAGGTGACGATCAGCAGCACGGTTCCGATGTTGTCGATCAGATACCTGAAGTCGATCAGAAGCCCAATCGAGAGAAAGAACACCATCAGCAGGATGCTCTGGATCGGCGCGGTATGGCGATGCAGGGTTCTGCGGCTGGTCGAGTTGCCGATGACGAGACCCGCCAGGAAGGCGCCGTAAGCCGGCGACAGTCCCATCAGACCCGAAACCGCCGCGGTTCCGAAACAGAACGCCAGGCTGGCCAGGGGTGTGAGGTCGGCATCGCCGCCGATTGATTTGACAAAGGGCAGACGCAAGCGCTGCCGGCGGCTGAGATACACGATCAGCAAGGCGAGGAACGCGATCGAGAGAACGACCTTGGCGATCGCATCAAGTCCAATGCCGTCCTCGCCCCCGAAAGATCCGACGATCAGCATCATCGGCACCACCGCGAGATCCTGGGCGACCAGAATACCGATCGTAACCTGCCCGACCCGCGTGCGCAGCTCGCCGATCTCCTCCAGCATCTTCACCGCGACTGCGGTGCTCGAGAGGGCCACAACGAAGCCGATGACGATGCTCAGCTCATACGACCATCCCAGGAATGAACCCAGCGCGAACATGCCCCCCAGGCCGACGGCGATCTGCAGGAGGGTTGTGATCAGCGCGACCTTCCACACCTCGCGAATGCCGCGCAGCGAGAGCTCCATTCCAATCGCAAACAGCAGGGTCAGTACCCCGAGCTCGGCGAGAGTCCGGATCGCATCACGGTTTTCCACGACGCCAATGACTGAGGGGCCAAGGATTGCGCCGGCCAGAATGTAGCCAAGCACCGCAGGTTGGCCGAGCCGTCGCATGCCGATGCCACAAGCCAGCGCCGCGACGGCTACGATCGCAATTCCGGTGATGTCGCCGACGTGGTCCTGCATGATCGGAGTCTAGAACATGAGCTTTTTATTTGGAATCAATTTGACGGCAGATGGCTTCAAACCGGGGAAACACATAAAACCTTGCCCTGATTTATGATGCCTGTACATGCGAACCGAGAGAGCCCGAAGTTGGGCGATGGAAAGAGTCAAGACTGTGTATTCTCCATCAAATGTATGACAAAGACCCTAATCATTTGTCTTTGACGCTAAAATAGACGATGACGCCCGGCGCAGTCTGGCACTGGCCATCGGGCGCGCGGTCATTGCGGCTGCGATGCGGCAGACATGTGCCGTTTTCTTGAGTGATGTTGGAAAGATGCAGGAATGAAGTATCTTGTTGTCGTCATCGGTCTGGCTGTTGTCGCGGCTGGCGCCACCTTTTTGCGCTACGAGAGTTTCGACCCCTGCGACTGGATCGAGGCCGACATGCTCAAGTCCTCGGACCTGCCTCTTCTGGTTGTTCAGTCGCGTATCAGTGCCTATTTCCTGTTGGACGGTATTGTGAGCCCGGATTTTGGGGAGTGCTTGCTGGGATGGTGGGAGTTCCGCCTTGATGGAATTCCGGAAGAGTGACGCGGCTCCGCCTGGTGGAAATCATCTTCCGGCCGAAGCCTTGCTGGTTTTTGAAGGGCTTCGTTCCTATATCGAAAACCTCAGGCGGTCCGGTTAACTCAAAGGTGCAAGAGGGGCTCTATCTATGCGGCTAGCTTTAGCAAATACGCGTTCCATCAAGGTGCTTTCAGCGGTTTTTACATCCGGCGCACTGGTTGCAGGAGCGGCGCTTCTGACCGATCGGGCCTCCGCAGACGTCATCAAGAGTGAAGAACATGACTTTCGGATCGTCACCCTTGCAGACAATCTCGAGCATCCCTGGGGATTGGCGTTTCTGCCCGATGGCACGATGCTGGTCACCGAACGTCCGGGACGCCTGAATATCGTTCGTGAGGGTGAAGCACCGAAACCGGTTTCCGGTGTCCCCGAAGTCGTCGAGAGCGGCCAGGGCGGGATGCTCGATGTCGTGCTCCATCCCGACTTCGAAAGCAACCAACTGATCTATCTGTCCTATTCGGGTGCGGGTGAAGGTGGTGCCGGAACGGAAGTGGTCAGAGGGCGTCTGGAGGGTGACGCCTTAACCGACGTGGAACAGATTTTTGCCGTTGAGGCCAAGTCGGGGGGCGGCCGGCACTTCGGGTCGCGCCTGATGTTTGGCGCGGATGGTATGCTCTACATCACCTCGGGAGACCGGGGAGATCCGGACCGGGCCCAGGATTTGAAGGACCATGCCGGTAAGGTGATCCGCGTGACCGCGGATGGCGAAGTGCCGGACGATAACCCCTTCAAAGACAATGCCGACGCCCACCCGGAGATCTATTCCTGGGGACACCGTAACCCTCAGGGAATGGCGTTACAGCCCGGCACCAACCGGATCTGGACGGTCGAGCATGGTCCGCGCGGCGGCGATGAGTTGAACCTGGTCGAAGCCGGCACGAACTTTGGTTGGCCGGTTATCACTTACGGACGCAGCTACGCCGGCTTTTCGATCGGCGAGGGCACAAGCAAGTCGGGAATGGCGCAACCCGTCACCTACTGGGTGCCGTCGATTTCGCCCTCGGGACTGGCCTTCTACGACGGCGAAGCCTTTCCGGAATGGGAGGGTAACCTCTTTGTCGGCGGCCTCTCCGCACGGGCCCTGATCCGCATGGAGCTGGTCGGAGAGCGCGTCGTGCACCAGGAGCAGCTGCTGGTCGATTACGATGAGCGGGTGCGCGATGTGCGCCAGGGACCGGACGGCCTGCTCTATCTGCTGATTGACGATTCCGAAGGATCGCTGATTCGTCTGGAGCCCGTATCGTAAGCGCCGGTTTGCCAGCTGCCTGTTACCGGGCCTCGTCCCGCAGGATATCTGCCGCAGCGGCCCTGTGATCGCTTAAGAGCTGCGGCAGGTCGACGCTGGTAATCTCTCCCTGATCGACCAGCACATCTCCGCCAACGACGGTGTAGCGCGCGCGGTGCGGACCGCAGAACACCAGCGCGGCCAGAGGATCGCTGCCGGCACCCGCCATGACGGCGGTTTCGGTGGAAAAGGCGGCAAAGTCACCTGCCATCCCCGGCGCAAGTGCTCCCAGGTCCTTCCGGCCGAGCGCCCGCGCGCCACCTCTGGTCGCGATGCTCAGGGCTTCGCGCGCGGACATGCCTGCAGCGCCTTCGCGCACCCGCTGCAGCAGCATGGCCTGCCGTGCCTCGCCGAGCAGATCGGCACCGTCATTGGACGCTGAACCGTCGACACCCAGACCGACGGCTATGCCGCTGTCGAGCATGCGGCGAAGCGGTGCTATGCCGGAACCCAGACGCATATTCGAGCAGGGGCAATGGGCGACCGCTGTGCCGGTCCTGGCGAAGAGCTGGATCTCGCCCTCGTCCAACTGGACGCAGTGGGCATGCCAGACGTCTTCGCCGACCCAGCCCAGTTCTTCGGCATAGGCGCCCGGTCTTTGGCCAAAGGTCTCTTCGGAGTAGACGATATCCTGGGCGTTTTCGGCCAGGTGGGTATGAAGCCTGACACCGTAGCTGCGCGCCATGACCGCGGTTTCGCGCATCAGGTCTCGGCTTACGGAAAAGGGCGAGCAGGGGGCCAGAGCGACCTGAATCCGCGCATAGTCCGCCGGGTCGTGGTAGCTCTCGACGACGCGCTGGCAGTCCCGCAGGATGTCGGCTTCCTCCTCAACCAGGAAATCCGGTGGAAGCCCGCCCTCGGACTCGCCGATGCTCATGCTGCCACGGGTGGCATGGAAGCGGATGCCGGTTTCCAGGGCGGCTTCGATGCTGTCGTCGAGCCGGGTGCCATTGGGAAAGAGATAGAGATGATCGCTGGTCGTCGTGCAGCCCGAGAGAAGCAATTCAGCGATCCCGGTTTTCGTCGCGGTTTTGAGCGCCGATGGCGTCAGGCGGCCCCAGAGCGGGTAAAGCGTCTTCAGCCAATCGAAGAGCAGGGCATCCTGCGCCGCCGGAACAACGCGTGTGAGGCTCTGATAGAGGTGGTGGTGCGTGTTGATCAAACCGGGCAGCACGACATGACCGCGCAGATCGATCACGCGCTCGGCGGTTTCGGGAAGCTCAGCCGTGGGACCGACAGCTTCGATAACGCCATCTCTGATGAAAAGCCCGCCGTCTCTTATTTCACGCTTGTCGGGGCCGAAAGTGGCCAGGAGAGCTGCGTTGCGTGCAAGAAGTGTCGCCATATCATGCTGTCTTTGTAGGACTTGCCGAACACCCGGTGTGCGCCGCAAAGTCTCTAGTGTGATGTTTCTGAAGTTCGCCGCATAATGTGCGGCGAATTTTAGAGACTGAATCACACTAGATTCAATGAGATAGTGTCCCGTTGAATCTGAAATTCAATGAAGTGAATTTCAGACTCGGGATACTAGGAAGTGTTAGGCCCGGGCTAGAAAAAAGCGCGCAAGGAAGCCGGCCCCAACCATTCGGCGCGCATGCGCCGCAGGGTTTTCGCTTGCAGGTATTCATCAACACGCCCTGCGACATGGGCGATCAGGTCCGATGTGTTGTTTTCAGCCGACCAATCCTCGGTCGAAGCAGCCGAATGCTTGTTCTCGGTTTTGCTCCGGCTTTGCACGACCCGCCATTTCGCACACCAGGTGACCGCCCGCAGCATAGTGATGCGCCGCAGCGGCAGCATCCAGGGACGTAGCGTTTCCGCGAGCTCTTCTGGAACTGTCTCCAGATAGCGCCGGTAAAAGCCTGCAACCTCATCGATGGACAGATCCGCATATACATCTGTGTCCCAGGTCGTCGAAGAGTAAATCGTCGCGTGGGCGAGGTCCGTCGCCGGAGAACCGTAGAGCGCTTTCTCGAGGTCCACGATGATGGCGCGCCCCTCTGGATCGATCAGGAAATTTCCAGGGTGAGTGTCGGTCAGAACCAGAGTTTGAGGTTGCGATTGTCCCTGGGTTTCCGCCGCGAAGGGCCGGGCCCAGGCGAGCTCGGCTTCGATCTCCTGCCGGGACTCACTGCTGAGAGCGGCTTCGTCCAGAAATTCGGCCTGCTGTTCGATTTCCTTCATGGCACCGGCCACAGGGTTCGCGTGATCCCCAAGCGGCGGTCTTTGAGTTTTGCCTGGCACCGGGAGGGCATGGACCCGCGCCATGCACTCCGCGAGGGCGCCCAGGTCCTGGGGCAGGGAGGGCGGGCGGCCGTTGATCTGTTCGACCAGGAGTGCGCCCATGGGAACGGACTCACTGGGGGCGATGACCGCCTTGAGGCTGGGGGCGTGGCCGCTCTGGCCGACCCGACGGAAACAGGCCGCCTGATAATTGAGGTTTTCCGCAGCCGCCATGGCGAACTGGCTTTGCTTGGGCACCCGCAGCAGCAGATTTCGGCCCTTCACCTCCACATGATCATGGGCGAGTCCCTTGACCTCAAGCGGTTGGAGTTCCTCCAGCGCGGTGCTGGCGAAGCCTTCGATTTCCTGAAGCGTGGCGAGGAGGGCGGACAGGTTTGCTATAACGCTCATGACTTTCCGAATTCTGACGCTGCTGGTAATCTGACTTTGGTTTTGCTTCGCGCAAACCTGCGTGGGTGGACAAGCCGCGCCCGGCAAGATAAAGCCGAAGCACCGGCAATGGCTATGTGACAAAGGCGGAATGACCGCATCTCTCTCAATTGTGATCCCGACATACAATTCGCGTGCTGTCCTGCCGCGGACTGCTTCGGCGTTGAAAAACACGGAGGGAGGGTCACTCATCCATGAAGTGATCGTGGTGGATGGCGGCTCGAAGGATGGCACGCGGGAGGTCGCCGAAACACTGGGCGCCAAAGTGATTGAGGCGCCGGCGAGCCGGGGCGGTCAACTCTCGGTAGGGGGCGCTCAGGCCACTGCGGAGTGGTTCTTGTTTCTGCATGCGGATACGCGGCTCGATGCGGCATGGCACCAGATCGTTGCAGCCTTCATCGAAGATCCCGCAAATCGCGATCATGCTGCGGTTTTTCGCTTCGCGCTGGACGATCCTGATCCGCGCGCACGCAGGGTCGAGCGCATCACCCACTGGCGCAACCGGGTTCTGGGCCTGCCTTACGGCGATCAGGGCCTGCTGATCAGCCGGGATTTCTACAAGCAGCTTGGCGGTTTCAGGCCCTTTCCGCTCATGGAAGACGTCGATTTGGTGCGGCGGATCGGGCGGCGCCGGATTTGCTGTCTGCCGGCGACGGCCACGACATCGGCAGTACGCTATCGCCGGGATGGCTGGTGGCTGCGGCCTATCCGCAATGTCGCTCTCTTGGCGCTCTTCAGCCTCGGCACGCCGCCGCGGCTGCTCACCCGGCTCTACTGACAGGCGATGGCTCGCCGAAGTCTCGGAACCCTGGTGGTTATGGGCCGCCTGCCGCAGGTCGGTGTGGGCAAGCGTCGCCTGGCCCGCGATGTCGGGGATCTCGCGGCCTGGCGATTTTACCGAAATACGCTCAAGGCACTCTTGCGACGCCTGGGTCGCGACCGCAGGTGGCAGGTTTGCTTGGCCATCACGCCGGATCAGGCCGTCTCTAAAGTCGCCGGTGTTCCGCGCGAGGTGTCTGTCGTTCCGCAAGGCCGGGGCGATCTTGGACAAAGAATGGGACGGTTTTTGCGGCGGCTTCCGCGCGGTCCGGTCGTTATCATCGGCTCGGACATTCCCGGAATCGAGCCGAGACACCTGACCCGAGCCTTTCGCGTGCTTGGCAGGAAAAGCTGGGTGTTCGGGCCGGCTGCGGATGGCGGTTACTGGCTGGTCGGCGCCGCCCGGCGACCCCGTCTGCGCATGCCGCTGCCGTTCGATCAGGTGCGCTGGTCCAGCCCGCAGACCCTTAGCGACACCCTTTCCGGGTTACGCGGGGCGTCTTACGGCCTGCTGGAGCAGCTTGACGATATCGATTCCGGCGCGGATCTCGACCGCTACCGGCGGGCTGTCAGCCGGTAGCCTTGAGGTGCTCTTTCAGCCGTGGCATTAGCTCAACCAGATTGCAGGGACGGTGCCGGGAGTCGAGCTGGAACTTCAGGATATCGCCCCAACCGTCCTTACAGGCCCCTGGCGAGCCGGGCAGTGCGAACATATAAGTTCCATCGGTCACACCGCCAAGCGCCCGGCTCTGGATCGTCGAGGTACCGATCTTTTGGTAGCTCAGCCAACGGAAGAGCTCGCCGAAACCTTCGATTTCCTTCTCCAGGACCGCCTTCATGGCCTCCGGCGTGGTGTCGCGTCCGGTCACCCCGGTTCCTCCGGTGGTGATGACCACATCGATCCCGGGGTCTGCGCTGTAACCGCGCAGCTTTGCGACGATCACGTCGTAGTCGTCGCGAATGATTTCGCGGCTGGCGACCTTGTGATTGTCGGCTTCGATCATCTCGCAGAGCACCCGGCCGGACTTATCGTCCTCCAGAGTACGGCTGTCCGAGACAGTGAGAACCGCGATGTTGACGGGGAGAAAGGGGAGTGATTCGTCGATGCGCGCCATAGCTTTTACCGGCCGCTGCGGGGATCTCCACCGCTGCTGGCCACCCTCGTACGGTTGTTGTCGAGGGATTCATACTGCGGCCAGTCGCCCGCGGCAATGGCTTCGAGTGACGGTGTCGCCTGGCCAAGCCGGGTCCGGTAAATCCAGAGGTTTGCCAGCACCCGTTCCACGAAGAGGCGGGTCTCGCGCGACGGCAGGCTTTCAATGAAGAGCAGCGGGTCGTCATTGAACTCCATTTTACGCTGCCATTTGTTGAGATTCCCTGGGCCGCCATTGTATGCCGTGGTCAGGCGGAAGAGATCGCCCTGCACGAAATTGTGCTTCAGCAGGTACCTGATGTAGCTCTGCCCGAGCTTCATGTTCAGGGTCGGCTCATAGAGCTGCCGCTTCCTTTTGCCGCGGAAGCTCTGCTTTGCGATATAGCCGGCGGTTGCCGGCATCAGCTGCAGCAAGCCTCTGGCCCCGTCCGGGCTTTTTGCGCGCGGATTAAAGGAGGATTCCTGACGCATCACCGCGTAAATCAGGGCCCGGTCCAGCTTAAAGCCGCCTTGGGGGCTCCAGGGCGGGATCGGGTAGAGTGCGGCGTCGATCGTATCATTGTCCATACCCGACGGCTGACGGCGGGCGAGTTGCGAACCCAGCTTATAGGCCAGGTTCGGCATGCCGACCAATTCGGAGAGCGTGAGAAGCTCGTCGGTCAGGTTCGGGTCGTTGGCTTTGACCAGACGCAGGAGTTCGTCCTGGGCGTCGCTCCAGCGGCCGACCTGGGCCAGGGCGAGGGCCCTCGCTCCCTCGGGGATGCTCTGCAGCTTCTCCAGCTCAGTGCTGTCGATTTCGGTCAGGTGCGAGGTGAATTCCAGGTTCAGCCCCAGTGCGCCTCTCGCCAGCAATCCGTAAAAAGTCCGCGGGTAGCGCGCCGCGATGTTCAGCCAGTGGCTCATTTCGGCGGGCTTGCGCAGCTTCAGACTGACCCGCGCGGCCCAATAGGCGCCGGAGGCTTTATTCCAACCCGATGCGCGTTCCGCGGTCGCCAGACGCGCGAAGTGCTCACCGGCCTTTTCCAGATCACCCAGCCGCCAGGCCGCCAGACCGGCGATCCAGTCGGCAATGGGGACGTACTTCCGGGAGCGTGCGGCGGCGGAACTTGCCAGATTATAGGCTCTCTGGTCGTTGCCGTAATAGAACCAGGCGGCAGCTATTTTGCTATAGCCGTCATCGATCTCAGCCCGATGGAGCAGGCGCTTCGCCTTTTTGCCGGACAGAAGTTTCTCCGTCACGCTGAGACGGGTGCGCAGGGCGTTTCTGTGGATTTGCCGCTTCAGGCTGTTTGCTGCCCGGCGATTTGCTTTGCTGAGCTTCTTGCTGGGCAGCTTGTAGAATCGTTTTTTCGGCTTCGCGGTCGTGACACTTGCCTCTGCGATGCGCGGGCCGGCCTTGCGAATTTCCGGGCGCGTCGGCATCCGGTAGTTCTTAGGGCGGCGCTTCAGCGCAAGCTTATAAAGCCGAGGAGCCTGCGGATGATCCGCATAGGCTTTCAACCAGGCGCTCAGCTCTTTGTACTTCGAGCGATAGGCGGTGGGGTGCAGATAGCGCTGGGCGAGAAGGTGGCCCATGAGACGTTGGTCACCGAGTCGGGCGATCTTTTTGTCCGCTTTCCGCCATTTTCCCGCCTTCTGCAAAGCGAAAATGTCGCGGTAGAGCTGGGCGTCAGTCTCAGAAAGCACTTTCGGCGCGGTTTGCGCCTTGGCCGGGATCGGCGCTTGTTTCGCAGCCGCGGCCGTCTGAACGACGGGTTGCTTCGCCGCATGCCCCTCCAACCGTTCGGCCGCGAGGGCCTGGGGTGCAGAGGATAGCGATGAGTCTGGAGAAATCAGCGGTGCGCCAAAGACCAACAGCGCGGCGATTGGAACGCTCTTGCCCTTGGCCAAAAATGAGCCAGCGGCGACGCCGGCGCGGCGAAGCGTCGAAACGCAAGGATTCACAGACAGATTCAAGAGACCCCCGGAGATACCGCTCAAGGTTAATCAATGCAGCGCGAGACTGCAATAAACGGCTTAAACTATATGGCTAAAGAAGGTGTTAAGGTTACTGTCTCCAGGTTGACCGGGCCGAGCTACGGCCCCGAATCGGAGACGACAGGATCTTCACCCGACTCCAGGGCCTGCGCGAGCGACAGCAGGTCCCGCCATGCCAGGCGCTTTTGAGCCGGTTGGCGCAGCAAATAGGCCGGATGCAGGGTTGCGAGCGCCGGAATCGGCCGCTCCAGGCCGGCGGGGCGATAATGACCCCACTGTCCGCGCAATTTGAGGATACCCTCCCGGCGGTCCAGCAGAGTCTTGGCCGAAATGCCCCCCACCAGCACGATATGGCTGGGATTGACCAGTTCCACATGGCGTTCGACGAAGGGCAGGCAGGAGGCAATTTCGCCCGCAGTCGGGGTCCGGTTGCCCGGTGGCCGCCAGAACAGCAGGTTGGTGATGTAGACCGAGGTCCGGTCCAGGCCGATGTAAGACAGCATCCGGTCCAGCAATTGACCGCTGGCGCCGACGAAGGGAAGCCCCTGGCGATCCTCCTGCGCGCCCGGCGCTTCCCCGATGAACATGATACGGGCTTCAGGATTGCCGTCTGCAAAACAGAGGTTCATCGCTGTCTTTTTGAGGGGGCAGCCCTCGAACGACGCAACAGCGGCCCTCAGTTCATCTACGGTCGTGGCTTCGCGGGCCTGTTTCCGCGCAGTCACCAGGGTATCTTCGGCCGAAGAGAGATTGCCGGCGCTGGGTTGCCAGAGGGGAGGCTGGGGAGCCTCCTGGAAGCGGCCCGGGTGACTGTCGCTCTGGCCTCCGGATGAAGTCACCTGCGGCGAAACGGCCTGTTTCTCCGTTCTCCGGATCGCCTGGACCGCGGTCCGGTCAGGTGCCTCGTCTCCGATAGCCTCGTCAGCACCCGCGTCGACAAGCCACTGGAGCGCGGCCAGGGCGTCCTGGTTTATCGGAGAATCTGGATCTGGAATTCTGACCATGGCGTGAAACTAACAAAACATGGCGCGTTCCGAAACGCGGAGTCTTGGAGAATATCGAATTTCTTTACTA
This sequence comes from Denitrobaculum tricleocarpae, assembly GCF_007004665.1. Lineage (GTDB taxonomy): Bacteria > Pseudomonadota > Alphaproteobacteria > Kiloniellales > Kiloniellaceae > Denitrobaculum > Denitrobaculum tricleocarpae. The sequence continues at coordinate 588,640 of NZ_ML660052.1, forward strand.
TGGGACGTCTTGCCGGCTGGAATTTGCGGGACCAGCATTAGGATAAAGATAAAAATGCTTGTGCTCGGGGACTTCGAACTGAAAAGTCTCGGGCGAAACGCAGGTCTTGCGCCCTTGGAGACTGGTGGACGGAACTCCGAGCCTGGCGATGTTCTAAGTTGACGTATACGTCAATAAAGTGACGTAATGTGTGATGTGTGCAGCCGCCATGGTGATGGCGAGGTGGTAACAGGCAGGTTGGCGAAGGTGGTGCGCCCTCGGACCTGCGCTACGGAGGATCGGGTTAATGGAACGTGAGTTCATGGAGTATGACGTTGTCATCGTAGGCGCCGGCCCCGCCGGATTGTCGGCGGCGATCAAGCTCCGTCAGTTGTCGGCTGAATCCGGCCGGGAGATTTCGGTTTGCGTGCTGGAGAAAGGCTCCGAAGTCGGCGCGCATATTCTCTCGGGGGCCGTACTGGAACCGCGCGCGCTGGACGAACTGCTTCCGGACTGGAAGGAACTGGGCGCGCCGTTGAATGTCCCGGTCGTCGAAGAGAAGTTCATGATCCTGTCCGAGAAGGGCAAGACCTCGATTCCCGTCAGTCTCCTGCCGCCGCAGCTTCATAACAATGGGAACTACATCGTCTCGCTCGGCAATGTCTGCCGTTGGCTGGGGGAACAGGCCGAAGCGCTTGGGGTGGAGATCTACCCCGGGTTCGCGGCCGCAGAGGTGGTTTGCCACGAGAACGGACGGGTGAAGGGTGTCGCGACCGGCGACATGGGTGTCGGACGCGACGGTGAGCAGAAAGCCGGTTACCAGCAGGGCATGGAGCTGCACGGCAAATACACCCTCTTCGGCGAAGGTTGCCGCGGATCCCTGACCAAAACCCTTTTCGAACGCTTCGATCTGCAGGCTGATTCCGACCCGCAAACCTACGGGATCGGCCTCAAGGAACTCTGGCAACTGGACCCCGAGAAGCATAAGCAAGGCAGCATCGTTCACACGGCGGGATGGCCGATGAACAACAGCACCTGGGGCGGCTCCTTCATCTACCACCTGGAAGACAATCAGGCTTATGTGGGTTATGTCGTCGGTCTCGACTACGATAACCCCCATCTTTCGCCCTTCGAGGAATTCCAGCGCTTCAAGACCCACCCGGCGATCCGCAGCATGCTGGAGGGCGGGAAACGCATTTCCTACGGTGCACGGGCGCTGAACGAGGGGGGGCTTCAGTCCCTGCCGCGTCTTGTGTTCCCCGGTGGCGCTTTGATCGGCTGCTCCGCCGGTTTCCTGAACGTGCCGAAGATCAAAGGCAGCCACAACGCCATGAAGAGCGGCATGCTGGCCGCGGAAGCGGCTTTCGAAGCCTTGACGGCAGTGGGCGGGGAGGAGGCTTCGGCCCCGGTTCTCGACAGCTACGTAACCAAGTTCGAGGGATCCTGGGTCTACGAGGAACTCTACAAAGCCCGCAATTTCCGGCCGGCCTTCAACAAATGGGGCCTTTATGGCTCCATGATCTACGGGGGCCTGGATTTGAAGGTTCTGGGCGGCAAGGCGCCCTGGACCTTCCACTACAAGCATGCCGATCACGAATGCCTGCGTCCGGCGTCCGAGATGCCCAAGATCGAGTATCCCAAGCCCGACGGTGTCGTGTCTTTCGACCGCCTGTCTTCGGTGTTCATTTCCAACACGAACCACGAGGAAGATCAGCCGGTTCACTTGACGCTGAAGGACGCATCGGTGCCGGTCGCGCACAACCTTGCCCTCTACGATGCGCCGGAACAGCGCTTCTGCCCGGCCGGGGTCTACGAGATCGTGCGCGAGGATGACGGTTCCAACCCGCGCCTGCAGATCAACGCCCAGAACTGCGTGCACTGTAAAACCTGCGATATCAAGGACCCGACCCAGAATATCAACTGGGTCACTCCGGAGGGCGGCGGGGGCCCGAACTATCCCAATATGTAGCCGCCTGCGGTGATCTGAATATACTCAAAATCAGAAAGAGCGTTGATGCGGGTCATCTGCGCTCTTTTTGTCTCTGCCGGTCCCGCCCGTGATTTCCTGTTCCAACGTGATTTCCTGTTCCAAGCCGACGTCGAATCTGAGATCGCAGACTTGCAAAACAAGCCGTCAAGACGATTTCCGGCATTAACCTTAAGACCCGTGGTTAAATTAACACTCTTCGTTAAAACAATAGGGGCTCGGACTCGAAATTTTTCGACCTTCTCCTATATTTTTCAGGGAACAGATCACAATTTCGAGATTAACCGTCTTTGCCTCAATATTGTCTGATATTCCTGATCTCTTAACCTTGTTTCCGGAAAAAAGACCGGTTTTTTCAGGCCAACGCCGGTATTCGCGAAAAGTCCAGCCGGAGCGGGCGGAATTGTGGTTAAAGGCCTGAATTCGGGGTTTTTGGACGGTATGGTTACCGCGCAGCCCTTGGATTCTGGGCCGTTGTGGCGGATGGCGAGTCTCAGGTACACTCCTCGTCTGTTATCTTAGGAGAGCGATTTGACGCGATACCTATTTGATTTACGCCCTGGCGCGCAGGCATCCTCAGACCGTCACGTCTGCGGAGAGACGGAGCCCGGTGCCCATTCCAAATCCAATGCGAGGTTTGCCGTGAACAGAGGTGCAAAAACCAAGCGATCTGCCAAGTCGCGGGTCAGCCGTATGTTGCAGGTTGCTGCCATGGGCTTTGTCGCGGCGGCCTGTGCCGGTGGCGAGGCATCACAGTCTCAAGCCGAGCCTCAGGGCAACACGGCCTCAAATCGCATCATCCTGGCGGCAAACTCCGGATCTGGTCAGGACGCGCTGACTCAGTCGCCATTCGTGTCGCCCTACGGCGCTTATCTGGCCGGCATCGTTGCGGGTTATGAGCGCGATGTGTCGGCAGCGACCGACTTTATGCTTTATGCACTGCGCTTCGATCCGAAAAATCCCCAGCTTCTGCGCCGGAGCTTTGCGCTGACGGCGGCAGACGGCCGGCACAAGAAAGCGACCGAACTTGCTCAGAGCCTGGTTGAGCTGGAGCCGACCCACGGTATCGCCAACCTGGTGCTGGCAGTGGATGCCGCCGAGCAAGAGGATTGGGCGCGTGCGGATCAGATTATCGCGGATCTGCCTGCGCGCGGCCTGAACACCCTGACCGGTCCCATGATCCAGGCCTGGACCCATGTGGCGCGCGGCGACCGGGAGGCGGCGCTTGCGCAGCTCGGGGCGCTCAGGGAGAACAAGGGTTTCAGTGTCCTCTACAGGCTCCATGTCGCTCTTATCAATGATGTCATGGGCGCCCAGGACGAGGCAGAAGCCGCATACCAGGACATTCTGGCAACTGTCGGCGACCCGACCCTGCGCCTGGTCTGGCTGGTGGGTAATTTCTACGAGCGTGCGGGCAAGCAGGAACAAGCGCGGGCCCTGTACCAGAATTTTATCGACAGGCGCCCCAATTCGACCTTGATGGAACCGATCCTGGCGCAGCTCGACAGCGGTGCCGCCGCCAAGCCCGAGGTAACCGGCGCTGCCGACGGTATCGCCGAGGTTCTCTTCAACATCGCCGGGCTTCTCTCACAGGAACGGGCGGAAGATGCCGCCCTGGTGCATGTGCATCAGGCCCTTCGCTTGAAGCCGGACTTCCTGGTCGCAAATGTGCTGCTGGGTGAGGTGCTCCAGTCACAGGAGCGCGGTGCCGAAGCCATCGCGGTCTATCGCGATGTTCCGAAGGATTCGCCCTTCTCCTGGACCACGCGGCTGCGTATCGCCGAGGAACTGGAGCGTCTGGGACGGGTTGACGATGCGGTCAACGAACTTGAGTCCCTGGCGTCCTACCAGCCGGAGCGTTTCGAACCTCTGTTCCGTCTGGGCAATCTCCTGCGCGGTGAAGAAAACTTTGTCGAGGCTGTGAAGGCTTATGACCGCGCCGCCAACCGGCTTGGCGATCTGGAGGCACAGCATTGGACGCTTCTGTACTTCCGCGGGATCGCGCTTGAACGTTCGAAGAACTGGCCCCGGGCCGAAGCGGACTTCCTCAAGGCTCTGGAGCTGGAGCCGGAACAGCCTTTCGTCATGAATTACCTGGCCTATTCCTGGGTCGAGCAAAAACAGAATTTTGCCGAAGCCAAGAAAATGCTGGTACGCGCCGTTGAGTTGCGGCCGCAGGACGGCTACATCGTCGACAGCTTGGGCTGGGTCCTCTACCGCATGGGCCAGTACGAGGAAGCCGTGAAATACCTCGAGCAAGCCGTGGAGCTGCGGCCGCAGGATTCGGTCATCAACGACCACCTCGGCGATGCCTACTGGCGCGTTGGACGGCAGAAGGAAGCCAGGTTCCAATGGCGCCGGGCTCTCAGTCTGAAGCCTGAAGAGGACCAGATTCCGGAATTGCAGAGCAAGGTCACCCGCGGCCTGAATGCCTCCAACGACATCTGACCTTTTGCGCGGATGACCGGGGACGCGTCTCTCGCATGGTCCCCGGTATGAGGTGCCCCAGAGCAGATCCGGTTTAGATGGAATCGCCTTCGGCGATCCGTCGTACCGGTGAATCTGCTCTAACTATATGATGCGCTCTAGTGCCGAGTTGGTAAATTATGATCACCTGCCTTGCCGCGGCAAAGGTCAACCTGGACCTTAGGGTCACCGGGCGCCGGCCCGACGGCTATCATGAGCTCGACAGCCTGGTTGTCTTCCCTGCCATCGGCGATCTCCTGACGTTTGAGCCGGCTTCGGATCTGACACTGGAGATCGATGGGCCTCGAGCGGATGTTTTGGAGGAGCTATCGCCGGAGGATAATCTGGTGATGCGGGCCGCCGAAGCTCTTCGGGCCGCTGCCGGTGTTGCGCAGGGCGCCCGGATCGGGCTGACGAAAAATCTCCCGGTTGCGGCAGGTCTCGGCGGCGGGTCCGCTGATGCGGCGGCAGCTCTTACAGGCCTTTCCCGGCTCTGGGGTCTTACGCTCGATCACAGCGAACTCTTGCGGATCGGATTGACGCTTGGCGCCGATGTCCCTGTTTGCCTGAAGGGATCCGCCTGTTATCTGACGGGTATTGGCGAAGCGATTGAAGTCCTTGAAAAACTTCCGCCTTTCTGGATTGTGCTCGTCAATCCGGGCATCGCTCTCCCGACCCCCAGGGTCTTTGCGGCGCTGGATGACCGCTTCTCAGCAGCCAGGGACCCGTCTAAAAGCTACAAAAGCGGCGGCAGCAGGGAAGCCCTGATTGCCGCGCTTTCGGCGAGTGACAACGATCTGGAGGCACCTGCGATGTCTTTGGTGCCGCAGATCGCGGCCTGTATAGAAGAGCTGGGACGGGCGCCCGGCTGCCTTCTTGCGCGCATGTCGGGCAGTGGCGCAAGCTGCTTCGGCCTCTTCAAGACGGCTGAAGCCGCCGCGGCAGCTGCAGCGGCCGTTCAGACGGCAGAACCTGCCTGGTGGGTGGCGGATGGCAAGGTGACGTAAGCTCCGCGGCTACTCGTTGGACAGAAGCTCAACCACTTCCCGCAGTTCTATCAGAAGGTCTGGGGACGCCTTTCCATCAACCGGCAGGCCTGCGATCTCCTGGTACAGCCGGATCGCCGTCGTGGTCTGATTGTCGATAACGCCGTCTGCTGGACCCGGATCGATTTGCAGACGTACCAGCAATTCCTCGATTTCCTTCAAGGTCGCATCGTTCAAGACGATGGGGACATCCGGTGCGGCAATAGGGGGCTCAGGTGCTTCCGGCGGCAGGTTTGCCGTTTGCACCTGTGTTGAATCCGATTGCGGAGCCTCAGCTTTTGCCGCGTCCTCTACTTGAACGTTCGGCGTTTCGCCGGCATTCGAATCAGCTCCGCTTTCTGCTGTCGTTTCCGGCGTGGTCGTTTGCGGTCCAGCCGTGCCTGGCGTTACGGTTTCCGGCGCTGGCGCCTGCCCGCCGGCGTTCCCGGCTCTGCTTGCTTCATTTGAAACGGCGGTATCTGAGTCCACTGCATCTTTGGCATCAGGCGTCTCGGCCGATGGCGCCGTGGCCGTTGCGGCGTCGGCACCGCTACCCTCCGGGCTTTCCGTGTTGTCGGTCTCGGACGACGCGACAACTGGAGCTTCGTCCCCTTTAAAGGCATCCAGTCCGCCATACTGTGTGAAGAAGTAATAGCCGGCCGCAACCGCGACAACCAGCAAGGCGATCAGCACAGCTGAACCGCCGCCATCCGACTTGCGCTTGCGAATGGGCGTCGTGGTGGTCAGAGCCGCCTTGCGCTCTATCGTCGGATCTCCGCCGGAGGTTATTCGTGTGCCCGGTTTTTGCTTTGACCCGACCGCGGGCTTCTTTCCGTCCGAAGAAGCTTTTGACGTTACGTCTTCCGACTTTTTCCCTACCGCACTTTTTCCTGTCCCATTTTTTCCGGCCGCTTTTTTCCCTTCGGATTTTTTGTCGTTGGGGGCTTTCCCGCGTGTCGCGGAAGCGGCGTCGGTCTTTTTATCCTCTTTCTCGCGCTCATTGGATTTTGAAACCTCGGCGCTCGCCTTGGTTTTTGAATCCTGCTTCTTGCCGGTGACATTGGCCGCCGGTTTTACAAAAGATCCGGCCAGTGGCTTCTTGGCTTTGTTCTCTGCAGGCGCTGAGCCGGCGAGAGGTGATTTGTCGCCGATTTTTGGCGCGATTGATTGTTTTTCCGGCTCTTTGGAAGGATCAGGTGCTTCGAACAGGCCCTTTTCGGTGCTTTTCGCTTTGGAACCTCGCGCGGACTGGGCCTTTGCTTTCGACGCGGTTTTGGTGTCGCTGCGTGGCAACGTGCCTTTGGATGACGGAATGTCCAGGCTGCTTTCAGACGCGCTTGAAGTGTCCGCTGTCTTCCGCGTTTCGTCAGCCGTCCCGGTCACCTCACTTTTTGAAGTTTTTGGTGTGGTCTCGCCGGTCTTGGCATCGGATGCGGAGTCGGTCGTGTTTGTCTTTGTTTCTTTGGCGGGCTTGTCTGATGGCTCGCTCATATCTCGCCGAATCAATGTGATATCCGCTTGTAGTGAAGCATAGTCCGCCGCATCTGGGCAATGCTTGAGGCGAAATACAACCTTCCGGTACCTAACGGGAGGCCGAATTTCACCTGCAGACGACACGGCTGCCCGGACTTTATCGTTAAGAGCTTCAATTGATGGTTAAAATGCGGGATTTTTGCTGAAACGAGCGTTGCGGAAGGTGAACTTCATCGTTATTTTGACCGCGAGTTGGCCAGATGGGGCGTAGCCAAGCGGTAAGGCAGCGGTTTTTGGTATCGCCATGCGCAGGTTCGAATCCTGCCGCCCCAGCCAATCTCACCTTTCTCACATGCTTCCGCTTAGATACCGCGCGCCTTTGCGATTACGGCAAGGAAACGCCCGTTTCACCTAGAGCAGATCCGGTTTAGATGGAATCGCCTTCGGCGATCCGTCGCACCGGTGAATCTGCTCTTATTATAAGATGTAGAGCGGGTTCACATGTTTTAGCGAAAACACAGAGTGTTTCCGTTAAAACATGACGCGCTCTAGTAACGAGCTGCTGATGCAATAGCTGGAAGCCGGCGGTCATCGGGTGGCGCAGATTCGCTCTAATTCTTATAGATAGATCAGCTTCATAAGCACGATGCATCGCCTTCGGCGATTTCATCCAAACTTGATCTGATCTATCGGCAAAAAAACGCAGTCCGCGACAGTACGGGGGGTGGTGTCGCGGACTGCAAATTGATCGGGCTTTTCTGTGCGGCGGGTGCCGGAGCTACCTTAATTTCATCACTCCGGTCCGCGGCACTGAAGCGCTGGTGGACAGCGATATGCACACCCTAAACCTGCCCCGCTTCAGTTTTCTTACAGTGGCCTTACTCTTCGGTGACGAGAGTCGCCATCTCCCAGACCCGCGGTCGCCAGGCCAATTCGTCCTTTTCTAGGTGTCGGCCCACATGCGTAGCAGGTTCAGGCGGCTCTTCTCGGCGATTTTGAACTGATCGGACTCGGGATGGGTCTCCGCAATCCATTTGGTGACTTCTGCGAGTTCGCCCAGAATTTCGCGTTTCGCCGGATCGCGAACCATGGATTCGATCCAGGTGACGACGGCGGCCCGCCGTCCCGAGCGCACCGGATTGACGTGGTGGACGTAGTGAGTCGGATAGACGACCGCGTCGCCTGCCTTCAATTTGTACTGCTGCTCGCCAAAGACTGTCTCCATCACCAGCTCTCCGCCCTTGTAGCTCTGCGGGTCGCTTAAAAAGATCGTCATGGAGAGGTCCGTGCGCATGCCGGGGTAAGGCCCCATCAAGGACGCATCCACGTGCGAGCCATAGTGCATGTCCTTGTCATAGATGCTGAATATGGGCGGGAGAATACGTTTGGGAATTGCGGCCACGTTAAATTCCGCGTTGGCCGAAATCTGGTTCATTACTGTCTGGACCAGCGGCTTGTAGGCAGCGTGGCTGTTCGACATTTGCGTGTTGCGCTTGATGTCCTGACCCAGAGGGCCGGCGCTCATACGTCCATCGACAAAAGGAACTGAAGCCATTTGCTGCAGTGTGGATTTAACCTGCTGCTCGTCCAAAATACTCTTGATGATCGCAACCATTCAGATCCTCTCCCTATTGATCGGAGAGGAAGGTACATCAATGCCGGAGGTTGTCCCAAGGATATTGACCGAAGCCTGCACGGTTTCGGATAGCTGTCAGTCTTCCTTGCGTTTCGGAACGGTCGGACACCGGTTCACCCGGCTTTTATGTTCTTTTCCAGATCGTCGAGAGAGGCATGAAGGTTTTCCAGGGTATTCTTGGCATCTGCCGTCAGATCGCTGGTGCTGTCTGCGGCGGCGTTCCCAGCGCCGCTGTCGAAATCACCTGCTTCGGCGCGCGCGCCCATAGTCTTGTGGCCCCTGTCGCGATCGCCGCACCAGTGCTCAATCTTCTCGAACAGCTTGGCCTTGTCGATCGGTTTTGAGAGGTAATCGTTCATGCCGGCCTGCAGGCACTTTTCCCGATCGCCCTTCATGGCATTGGCGGTCATGGCAATGATAGGAACTTCAGAGCGGGAACCGCTCAGCTTTCGGATCGCCCGCGTTGCGTCCAGGCCATCCATCTCCGGCATCATCATGTCCATCAGGATCACGTCATAAGGCCGGCTGCGGATCGCCGACAAGGCCTCCAATCCATTGTTGGCGCCGTCCGTCCTGTGACCCGCCTTGGTCAGAATGGTGGTGGCGAGCAGCAGATTGACCTGGTTGTCTTCGACGATAAGGACGCGCAGGCTGTTCGAACTCGATACATCGGTCTTGCTGTCGAGTGATGGCAGTGTGTCGGGCTGCTCCGGCCCGCCAAACAAAGCCCCGATGCAACTCGTCATGGCACCGAAGCCGAGGGGTTTCGGCATGGCAGCGTCGAATCCGAGTTCGCGGGCGCGTGAGTCCGTCACGATTTCTCCCGATGACGAGGAGAGGACGAGTTTGGTTGAACGGTATTCAGGGATATCGCGAATGCGTCTCGCCAGCTCCACGCCGTCAATATCCGGCATCATATGATCTATGATGATCGCATCAAAACCGCTCGAGTCTGCTGAATCATTGAGTCGTTTCAGAGCCGTTTCAGCATCTGCGGTGATTTCCCCGTCGATCCTCAAGGCCGCGAATTGCTTTTCGAAAACAAGCCGGTTTACTTCATTGTCATCGACAGCGAGGATGCGGCGCCCGGCAAGCAGCGATGCGGCTTTTGTTCTGGTGTCCTTTCCCTTTCCGGTTTGACGCTTCAACCGGACCGAGAACCAGAAAAGACTGCCGGAGCCGGGCTCGCTCTCCGCACCGATCTCGCCGGACATCATCGAGACCAGTTCCTTACAGATGGCCAGTCCGAGCCCCGTTCCACCGAAGCGCCGGGTCATGGAGGTGTCGGCCTGAGTGAACTTGTCAAAGAGCTGCGGCAGACTGTCCTTTGAAATTCCAATACCGGTGTCGCGCAGCTCGAAGAGGAGTTCGACGGCGTTTTCAGAGGCATTCTTGAAGGAGACCTCCAGACTGACGCCGCCTTCGTTGGTAAATTTGATCGCATTGCCTGCAAGATTCAGCAGAACCTGGCGCAGGCGTCCGGGGTCGCCCACCAGGGCGATTGGTACATCGGGTGCGATGAAGGACGCAATCTCGACGCCCTTGGCATGGGCGCGGGCCGACAGCAGTTCGAGAGTCGATTCGACGGTTGTCAGCAAATCGAAGTCGATGGCTTCGAGCTCCAGTTTACCGGCTTCGATTTTCGAGACGTCCAGGATGTCGTTGATAATGCTGAGCAGAGCCTCTCCGGAGCGATTGATCGTTTCAGCCTGCTGGCGCTGTTCGTCGTTCAGGTCGCTCTCGAGGAGAAGGCCGGTCATTCCCAGAACACCATTCATGGGTGTCCTGATCTCATGACTCATGGTCGCCAGGAACTCCGATTTCGCTCTGCTGGCGTCCTCGGCGGCATTCTTGGCGATCGCCAGGTCATAGCGGGTCGTGATCGCTGCTTTGGTCTTGTCGCGCAAGACCGACAGGGCTGTGGCGATGGTGAAGAGTTCGTCGCGGCCGGTTCTCGGGATTTCGATTTCGGTGCGCTCGTTGCTGATTGCAAAGAGGGCGGAGGAGATCTGCTTTATCTTCGTAAAGATTGACCTGTGCAGCATGTACCACCCTAAGGTCCAGGCCAGCAAAAGCGCGGTCACGGTCAATTGGAGGGTAAAGGAGGTGAGCGAGGAGACGTTGCCGTTGAAAGCGCTGATGTCCCGTCCGAACTCGGCGACCGCCCAGTCTTTTCCCTGGGAGTCTCTCAGGGTCACGGTGACGAAATTCATGTCGTCTCGGCTTGGATCGGCGTCTGGAGTGAGAGCGCTGCTATCCTCTTGTCCGTTCGCTTTTGCTGTTGGAGTCTCGATGTCTTCTCTGATCAGCGGATAGCCGCGCATGTCCCGGAACGTAAAGTGACCGGCCAGGTGTTTACCAAGGCCGCTGAGCAGATATCTGGGATCTACGACGAACTCGGCGAAAGCCCGAACCTTGAAACCGCCTATGGGCACGATGAGACTGTGTACGGGCCGGCCACTGTCCGTATTCCAATAATATCCCGTCGGCTTGCGTTGCTCGGCTTTTGGCCGCTCGAGGATCAGGCGCACTGCGCCTGGACGCGAGGCGATTGTATCACTCCCGCCCTCCAGAGATGAGCCCAGAGGCTTCAGTTCGGTCGTATGGATGACGACGTTTAACAGGCGCAACCGTTCCAGCCTGAACATCGGCACAAAGTGGACGGCATTCGCGGTTTTGATGATCTTGTTGGTGTCCTGTTCCCTGATCGCCCTGATGAGCTCGGGATTGCGCGCGAAATCGCTCACAAAGGGCCGGACTCTCTCCAGATACCCCATGCGGATACGGTCGTCGATCGCAGCGCGGACGGTGTCTTCCTGCGCATCATTCAGCGTGCTGAGGGCAAAGTGCTGGTATGTCTTGATCAGCCAGATTTCATTGGCGATGGCCCCAAGCGATAACAAAAGCGCTAGGCAAAACAATGCCTTGCGCAAAGTCCAGAATCCGGTTTTTAGAGCTTTACCGGAGACCGGTTCGCTACTTTCGCGGGTCATCGCCCGACCTCCTTGGAGAGCTTTAAGCCGGGATTGTAACCATTGGTAGGTAAATAAAGATTTATGGAGTTGACTAGAGCAGATCCGGTTTAGATGGAATCGCCTTGGGCGATCCGTCGTACCGGTGAATCTGCTCTAAATATATGATGTAGAGCGGGTTCACATGTTTTAGCGAAAACGCAGAGTGTTTCCGTTAAAACATGACGCGCTCTAGAAAGCCTGCCAAAACACGATCAAGACCATCAAGGAATAGGAGGCCTCAACCTAGCTAAACAGGATCTGCTCTAGACATCTGATTACGAGAAGTGTTTCAGCTTAAATACTTGATGTGCTTAAACTATGCTGAAAAGTGCCGGATTAGGACCGCTCATGATCTAAATCCATTTCTCGACCTGGCGATGCTAGCCTCTCCGGGAGCGCGCAGCGGGGAACTCGGCCATAAAATCGGAAGGCAGGGTGACTGCGATCCTGGAGCCCGGTTGGGTCAGCGCCTTGTACTGTAACCAGATGTTCTCGACCCAGCCCGGGTGGGCCTTTATGCCGCGTGCGTCTTGGGCTGTCGTGCCCTCCGACGTTATCATCGCGTCGTGACCGTAGGGTCCGTATCGGGAGTAGACATATCCCTTATCGACTTTTATCTCGCCCGTCAGCTCACTGTTCAGCGGTGTGACGCCTCCGGCCTGAAGCGCCTGTTCCAGCTCACTGGCGACTTCCAGCGCTTCGACATTCGACGACGGATAAATGGCGAACCATTTGCCCTGATTTTCGTCCTCGTCATTGAGGATTGGGTCGTCGCTCGCCCAGAACTTATGATTGACGTCCTTCGCCCGCAGGATCGGCATCGCGAGGTTGAGCGTTTGCTGAGCTTGCGCCTTTGAGCCAATGAATACGTGGAGCTTCCAGCCCTGACGCTTCATTGCTTGGGTGGCGAATCCCCATATTCTCCACCCTACCCCTGGAGAGTATTGGTTGTCTGGCACGCCCATGAGTTTTGTCATCACTCAATTCCTTTGCAAAGCAGGTCGGAAGTTGGGGTTTCTTACTTGCTCTCACTTCGATGATGGTGCCGTTGGCGAGGTAACTATTCAGTCGAAACTTTCCCGGTTCAGTTCGCTACAGCTCGCCGCGAATGACATACCGCAAAAGGCGAACGACCTGCTCCGGCTGTTCCGCAACCGCCATGGCGGCGCCGTCGACCTCTTTCAGGGCGTGGTTCAGCGCGGGGTCGTGAAGGGTGACGTAGGGGATCGACTGTGCAGCGGCAAAACCGGCGTCGAAGGCGGCGTTCCATTGCTTATATTTGTCGCCAAAGCGGATGACAGCGATGTCTGCGCTCTCAAGCAGGGTTCGCGTCCGCATCGCGTTCACCTTTGCGCCTTTATGATCGTGCCAGAAGGAAGAATCCTCGGCCCCCAAAATATCCGCGCCGCAGTCATCGCTGCTGGCATGATCGGTGACCGGGGATACCAGTTCGACCGGCAGGCCGGCTTCCTCGACACCCTTGGTGATTTGGTCACGCCAGTCAGTGTGGATCTCGCCGGACAGGTAAACGGTCCAGATGCGTTGGTCGGCCATAAGTTTTTCCTTGCTGGGGGATTCCTGTGCTGAAGTAGGCGGGAAAGACGTCGGCCGCAAGGGGCATTCCGCATCATGGAAGCCGCGCAAGCCTGCTCGGGGATCTTTGGTCGCCAAGCACCTCGGGCTGGCATATCCCGTCATGGGAGGCTAGATAGAACGCCGCCTCCCATGCACAATGCATCGAAGGCGGCGTCAGCCTGCGGCAGCGGTGGGTTCAGGTCACTGCCGCAGGCGACCTCGGTTGAAGAGAGTTATGAGGGTCTCAAACCGAGGCCTTGGGATGCAGGGTCTTCCGCGACGGAAGCGTCGTTGATCAAAAGCCCCTGTATGTTCGCGGTGCTTTCATCTTCAGCGATGTCCGCCTCATGAACATTCCGCATGAGGCCGACTGTCTCCTCCAAGGGTCCTGCCTTGCTGTCTCGCGGCTGTCGGCGCCGCTTATGCCGGCAAAGCATCTGTTATATTGAATTATAATCATTCTAAATATAATCTCCAATACAGTTCAGTTGGAAAATTGATAGGAAAAAGTTATCAATGGTGTCTTTTCGTCAGCTCGAGTATCTGGTTGCCGTCGCGGATCACCTGCATTTTCGCCGCGCGTCGGAGGCCTGCAACGTGTCGCAGCCGGCTTTGAGCGCACAAATCCAGCAGCTTGAGGCCGGACTTGGCGCGCAATTGCTGGAACGCAGTCAGCGGAAGGTCCTGCTGACCGCGATCGGACGCGATGTCGTGCAGCGGGCGCGCGGTGTTCTGACGGAAATGGAGTTGCTGAAAGAGTCGGTGCGTGAACAGGCGGCCCCGCTGACCGGCGCGATGAGGCTCGGAGTCATTCCCACTGTCGGACCCTACGTCCTGCCGGCGCTTCTGCCGCGAGTCAGGACGGAGTTTCCCAGGATGGAACTCTATTTGCGCGAGGAGAAAACCGCCGATCTGGTTGCACATCTGCGGGCCGGCGAGATTGACCTGGCTCTTCTGGCGCTGCCGATCACAGGCGACGACCTGCAGAGCTATCCCTTGTTTGACGACCCTTTTGTGCTCGCCATGCCGGTCGGCGATCCTCTGGTGCGACGCCGCAGGATCAAAGAGACCGAGGTAGCCGAGCGACCGCTTCTTTTGTTGGATGATGGCCATTGCTTGCGCGATCAGGCGCTTCAGATCTGCGCGGCGCACGGATCCTCAAACGTGGCGGACTTCAGTGCCACCAGCCTGAATACCCTGGTGCAAATGGTCGCCAATGGCTTGGGTGTGACCCTGATGCCGTCTCTCGCCCTGGAGATTGAGCTGCGGGCCGACAGCGGCCTCGCGTTCCGCCGTTTCGAGGATCCGCAGCCGAGCCGGCAAATCGGGCTGCTCTGGCGCCGCAGTGCGCGGCGCAAAACCGACTTCCACGCCTTTGCGGAAATGATCGGCCAGCAGGTCAGCTCCGGCGCTGTCCTCGGTGCAAAGGCTTTTTAACGCCCGGCTTTTGAGCGCCCCGGTTCTGAGCGAGGGGCTTTTGAACGCGGTCAATAGGCCGGAACGCCCGGGAACCTGCATTCATTGCGGCTGTAAACCTGCTTCACGTGGCAAACCCGGTTCATCTCGATCGCAAGGTGTCCCCGGCAGTTTTTGAAGCTGACGGTGGCATCGTATCCGATGATCCGGTTGGTGTTCTGGCCCGATTGCCGGCGGGCCAATACGGAAATTTTGTTGATGACGGATTTATTGATATTCAGCTCCGCGAGCTTCTGTTCGACCTCGGGCAGGCACTGATTAAAGCGCGCCGAAGCCGGTGAAACCAGCAGGGTCGAAAACGCGCCTGCCAGAATGATCATTGAGGTTTTTTGCAACATAAACATGCTCCCTGTTTCCTCGCTCCGCCCCCGTCAAATATATCCGCAGAGCATTCGCGCCGACCTGCGGCGGAAGCCCCCGAATAGATGTCGCTTAAAAGAGATGTGGGGACGGCCAACCTCAAACCCCGTCACCTCTTCGTGAGAGCGCGCAACTTACCATCATATCCTGTCACCCAGGTTTCTTGCGGTTGTCACGTGGTTTTCATGACGAAGCGGTACTGAAAGCCAGTACTTGACCTCTTGGGATCTCAAGATCATGGCGATCGAACCGAACTACCGTTTTCTGGCCGATAAGCTGCGGGACTTGGCGGAACGCCTGCGCCGTAACAACGACGACTCGCCGGATGAGACGGGTCGGCATAACAAGCGGGCCGACGAGATCGAGTGGTGCATCCAGGGCCTGGATGGATACTGCTCCTGAGTCAGAGCCATCAAACCGGGGTGGGCGGCGGATACCTGGCCTTTGCGTCGGTGCCGGTGCCTGTGCCTGTGAACGCGCCGACCCATGAACGCGCTCGCCCATCCTTGCCGTCCGATTGATCTCTTTTCACGATTTAACTTCCGGAATTTGACTCCGCAGACCATCCTTTTCGTGGATTTGCCCGCTTTGTGAATGCAGGCTATAGGGATGAGAAGACTGTCCGGTTTCTGCGGGAGGATGTTTGTGACCACAATT
The DNA here is from genome assembly GCF_007004665.1 of Denitrobaculum tricleocarpae. Lineage (GTDB taxonomy): Bacteria > Pseudomonadota > Alphaproteobacteria > Kiloniellales > Kiloniellaceae > Denitrobaculum > Denitrobaculum tricleocarpae. The sequence goes on from NZ_ML660052.1 coordinate 604,288, forward strand.
GATGCTGTGCTGGATTTTTGGTTCGCTGAAGGCATGGCGGAACGCTGGTTCGTCAAGGACCCGGCCTTTGATGCCGAGGTGCGTGCTGCGCTTGAACCCGGTTATCAGGAGGCTCGCGAGGGCCGTTTGGACGACTGGATGTCGAGCGCGCGCGGGTGTCTTGCTCTTTGCATCCTCCTGGATCAGGCGCCCAGGAACCTGTTCCGGGCAGACCCCCGCGCCTTTGCCAGCGATCCTCAGGCGCGCAGCATCGTCCGTCACGCTCTCGGCCAGGGGTTCCAAGAGAGCCTCTCTCAGATCGAGCGTTTGTTTCTCTATCTTCCGCTAGAACACAGTGAAGACCTAAAGGATCAGGAAGACTGCCTCGCGTTGACCATGGCGCTTGACGAGAATCCGTCCTGGTATGACTACGCGGTTGCGCACCGGGACATCATCGCGCGCTTTGGACGCTTTCCCCACCGGAACGAGGTTCTCGGACGAGAGGCAACACCAGAGGAAGCGGCTTTTCTGAGGGAACCCAACTCGTCCTTTTAGGTGGTTTTGCTCTTGATTGAGGGAACCGGGGATGTGAATCCTCTATCCGGCCTTATCCAAAGCTTGCGCCGGACGTCGTGATCGCCCTGGATCAGGCCCACCCAAGTTGACGTACACTCGCTGGAGGACGCTATGAACGCAGCTACTTTGCCCGGTCTTATGCTCGCCATTTTGGTATTTGCATTGGGCGCCGCCCGGCCGTCGGTCGCGAGCGAGGATGCAGAAGCGAGTTTCACCCGTTACCAGCAGGCAATAGAAGTCACCAAACAGTGTCTGCAGATTGGTTTTTCAGACGGTGAGTACGAGCGGATGGGCGAGATCATCAACGAAAAGGTCGGCCATAAGGTCGGTGCGAAGCGGCTTTCCCTTTTGCTGGCGGCCCAGAAGGATGCCAGGAATCTGGTGGAATCGGAAGGTTGCGACAGCAGTCAGGCTCAGGAGCTGATCAAAATCTACGACGCTGAACTGAAGTGACCCGGCCTTGCTCCGGCCCGTCCTAATCCAGCCCCCGTGCGACTCCGGCAGGTGTCGTTCTGTCCTGGGTTCGCCGTTGGTTTAGGGCACGAGCCAGGTCGTATCCAGCTCGCCTTCGGCCGTCCAGTCGAAGCGGGCGCGCCTGTGGCCTTCATGGCAGACGTAAAGCCATTCAAGCTTGCTGAAGCTTGCCGATACGACCGCAAACTCCTTGTAGCCTTTTTCCGACTCTTCCAGCGTGGGGTCGCGCTCTTGCAGCTCAGGCGGCAAACCCGACGTCGGCCAGGCGCTTGGCTCCCCCGGGTGTTCCGCCGCCATATACTCCCGCCGGTTGTCCAGCGTCAGCTTTTCCCAGGCGGCAGCCGTCACCTCGTCTTTGTGCGACACGGTTGCCACGGCATCGACGCGAATCTGCGTCTGCGCACCGCGGTCGTAGAACAGGAATGAAATTCTCGGATCTGCTTTCAGGTCCTGGACTTTTTTGCTCCGAATGTCGGTATGAAAGCGCAGGCAACGCGCTTCACGATCCACATGCCGCAGAACCACCGTGCGCAACGCTGCCCCGCCTGAGTCCGGCAAGGTGGCGGCGACCGGCGTATGGAATCCGTGACGCCGATCCGTGACGCCTTCTTCCAGGAGCGTCCAGATCTCATCCAAAACAACGCCAAGCCTAGGCTCGTCGTCGCTGCTCCAAATATCAAGTGGCATGGTAACCATCAAAAAAATTCCTCACTTACGGATGAAATCCGGTGAACGCCGGGTGTAAGCACACACAACAATAGCAAAAAATCTGCGACAGGTGGATTATATCGTCTGCGAACTTTTAATCGCTGATCGGATATTTTTATCCTCGAGTCAACCGGTGCCTTTACTGGCCGGGCTCCGGTGGCTGCGTGCTCGAGCGATTCGCAATCGCGTTTTCCAGCCGGTCGATGTCCTTGATATTGACGTCGCGCTGCGGGAAGGGGATCTCGATCCCGGCCTCCACGAAGGCGCGATTGATCGCGATACGCAGCTGACTGCCGACAGGGACACGCAATTCCACCTGAGCAATGAACCCGCGCGCCTCGAAGTTCAAGGAGGAGTCGGCGAAGTCCTGAAAGATGACCTGTGGCTCAGGCCAGGTCATGATTTTCTCGTGTTCCTTCAGGCAGGTCATCAGGATATCCATGACCTTGTCGACGTCCGATCCGTATGCAACGCCGACCACGACCTCGACGCGCCCGTAGCGGTCTTTGTGCGTCCAGTTGGTGACCGCGTTGGAGACAAGTTCGCTGTTGGGAATGATGATGGACGCGCGCTGGAAGGTCTCGATTTCAGTGGCGCGGACTTTGATGCTTTTGACAAAACCTTCGTTGCCGCCGATGACGATCCAGTCCCCCACCTTGATCGGCCGTTCGATGAGAAGGATCAGCCCGGAGACGAAGTTGTTCACAATATTTTGAAGACCGAAACCAATGCCGACCGAGAGGGCACCGGCGATGATCGCGATATTGGAGAGGTCCAGGCCCAGTGTTGTGATCGCGAGGGTCGCCGCAATGGTCAATCCGATGTAACCGGTGCCTGCGGTGAGCGAATTCTGAACACCTGAATCCATCCGGGTGTTGGGAAGAACCTGCTCTGAAAGCAGGCGCTGGAGGAAGCGTGTGACCAGCAGGATGACCAGAAACACGACGATCGCGACCAGGACATCGCCTGGAGAGATTGTCACGCTGCCGATCTTGACGCCTCTGAGAACACTGACCGCCACGCGGGCCACATCGCCGAAGGGCAGGCCCCAAAGCGGCGAGATCAATATAAATCCGGTGATCAGGACGATAAGATCGAAGGCGGCGCGCAGCCAGAACTTGAGCAGTTTCCGGGTGCTGTGCACCAAACCGATTTGAGTGCGAATCATCTCGGTGCGCAGCACGGCGCCGATGATTTCGCGCCCCAGTCCGCGCAGCAGGAAGAGAGCGCCGGCGATAGCGCCGCTCAGAACCAGACTGTTGATGAGCTGCGCGCCGAGAACCACGTAGCTGAAAAACGAGCTCAACAGCGTGATGGCGGCCAGGATGGCGGCCAGATAGCGCAGCATCCACCAGAGATGCCAGGGTCCCTGCGTGGCTTTTTGCACCTGTTCCGCGCTCATGCCGGGGGCGGTGGGGTCGGCGCGCCAGAGCGAGGCCCGGCAAAGAGTCAGGACACCGATCGCCTCAAGAACATTTGTGACGAAAAGGTAGAGCGAGCGCTGTTCTTCCGACGGCCGATACAAGGCGTACTGACCCAGGGCCGGCATGATTTCGACGAAGAAGGCATCGATGGCAAAAATGAGCGCGAGAACCGGTGTCACTCGGCTGATTGTGCGGGCGTTTTGCGCTGTCAGTGGCAGAAGACGCCAGTTCGGCAAATCCGGTGCCAGTACAGCCCTTGGGAGCGCGCTGGCAAGAATGACGAAGATCGCGGCCACGCAGAAGATAACGGCGACCGACTGAAATAATCCGCTGAGCAGAGACTGCTCGCCAAGCGCTTGCGGGAGGAAGGCCGCCAGGATCATCGCGGGTACCACGCCGTTGGCGAGCCCCTCGCCGATGGCACCGCTCAGGCGCCGCGCATAGGATGGGTTTTCGAGTGATGCGTCCCGGCCGAACCAGTGAAAGAGAAGACGGCGCACACCCCAACCGATCGCGATTGCAATCGTCAACTGAAAGGCAAGTTTGGCGAAGAGCGAGCCTCTGAGCTCGTTTTCGCGCAGAGACTGCCACCAGGTTACCGGCGATTCGACGATCAGGCGCAGAACCTCCAGAAACTCCGGAAGCGCCTGTTCGATTGTCTGTGGCGCGAGCGGGAAGGGGGACACCGTCATGATGTCGGCGATGCGGCGGTCGCGGATGACGGCGATCGCAGATGACTCGGCCTCGTTGACGCGGGAGAGGGCGAGTTCAATCTGCTTCAGCTTGGCTGTCTGAGCCGAAATATCCGTCATAATTTCTTCGCGCTGGACGGCAATCGCTTCCGGCTCCGGCGGTTCGCTCTCTTCCGGGCGGGGACCCAGTGCATCGAGCTTATTGCGAAGCGGCCCCAGCTCTGCGTTGGCTGCGTCACGCAGCACTTCGGCCTCGCTTCGGACCGCTGAGAGGCTGTTACGGATCTGGTCGATCCGTTCCGGCGTAATGCTGTCCTCTGCGACTTCCTGCTGGACCCGGTCCAGCAGGCGGGACCACTTGGCGATTGAGTCCTCAAAAGTCTCCTGTGCGCTCGCGGGATTTGTAAAACCCAAAACTCCGGGCACCGGAGAGAAGACCGCCGTGCCAAGAAGCAACAGGAGACCCGCTATGAAAATCCGACTTCGCACTTAGCATACCGCTCTGTGTTATTTGGCGGCAGTGTAGCTTTGACGGCGGCGTGGATACCAGCGAGATATCTGAGGCCCAAGCGGAAGTTCACTCCGATCCCGCCCGCTCAGCCCTATGCTGTCAGCACGGCGCGCTGATGGGGGGCATGAAAATCGATCTCGGGCCCCTGCGGTACGATGCCCGTGGGGTTTACGGTGGGGTGGCTGCCGAAATAGTGCTGCTTGATATGATGCAGGTTCACGGTTTCGGCAATTCCGGGTATCTGGAAGAGTTCCCGGGTGTGGCCCCAGAGGTTGGGCAACTCCGCCAATCGCCACTTGTTGCACTTGAAGTGCCCCACATAGACCGGATCGAAGCGCACCATCGTGGTAAAGAGCCGCCAATCGGCCTCGGTGATCCGATCACCGACAAGATACCGCTGCCGGGACAGGCGGTCTTCGAGCCATGCCATGGAGTCGAACAGGGCTGTGAAGGCCTCGTCGTAGGCTTCCTGCGAGGTTGCGAAACCGCACTTGTAAACGCCGTTGTTGACCGTGTGATAGACACGTTCGTTCACCGCGTCGATCTCTTCCCGCAGGGTCTCGGGATAGAAATCAGGGCCGCTGTCGGTGACCTCCGCGAAGGCAGAATTCAGCATCCGAATGATTTCGGAGGATTCGTTACTGACGATGCTGCCGGTTTTCTTGTCCCAGAGGATGGGGACCGTGACCCGTCCGCTGTAGTCGGAAACCGCGCGGGTGTAGATCTGGTGCAGGTAGCGCGCGTCGCCCAGCGTGTCGCCCGTACAGTCTTCGCCTTCGCCGAACTCCCAGCCATGTTCTCCCATGTGCCAGTGCACGACCGATACCGAGATGGCGTCCTCCAGTCCTTTGAGGGCCCGAAAGATCAGGGTGCGGTGCGCCCAGGGGCAGGCCAGAGAGACATAGAGATGGTAGCGGTCCGGCTCCGCCTTGAAGCCGCCCCGGCCGCTTGGTCCCGCCTCGCCGTCCGCGGTGACCCAGTTCCTGAAGATCGACTCGTTGCGCTTAAAGCGCCCGCCGCTCTTTGAGGTGTCATACCATTTGTCGTGCCAAACGCCGTCGACCAGAAGGCCCATTGATTTATTCCCTTGTGTGGTTTGCTGTTCGATTGAGAGCGCCGTGCCAAAGCCCTTGGCAGGCCATCACTCTATTGGCAGATCTGCCAGAAGAATCTCGGACTCTTCAGATGCTTCCAGGAGCAGGCTGTCTTCCGCGGTGATCGTCGCACCGTCCCGTGCTCCGACCGCCGTGCCGTTAACGGTGAGTGCGCCGGTCGCCGCCACGAGATAGCCCTGACGATCGCTGCCGAGGTCGTACCGAAGGCTTTGACCCTTGGATAGCGTGGCGCCCAGCAAGGCAGCATCCTGGTGGATCTTGAGGGCTCCTTCATGCTGGCGGCGGCCGGAGGCCAAGGGAACCAGGACGCCGGAACGGCCGGTCTTGGGAAAGCGGTTCTGGTCCCAACCCGGGGTCAGGTTCTGGACTGCGGGGCGGATCCAGATCTGAAACAGCGTCGTCTCTTCGTCCTCCCGGTTGAACTCCGAATGCATGATGCCCTTGCCGGCGGTCATGACCTGGACATCGCCGGCCTCGGTCCGGCCCTCGTTTCCGAGGTGGTCCTTATGCGTGATCGCGCCACTGCGGACGTAGGTGATGATTTCCATGTCGCGATGACCGTGCAGGTCGAAACCCGTGCCGGCCGCGATCGCGTCGTCATTCCAGACGATCAGCGGACCCACGCCGCTCCGCGCCGGATCGTAATAGGACCCAAAGCTGAAGTGGTGGCGTGCCGTCAGCCAGTCGTTTTCAAAGCGGCCGAGACGATCAAATGCGGCGACATCGATCATGGGTCTTCTCCTTCCTTCGATATTTAGAGCACAGTCCCGTCAAATGTCTCCGTATGATCGGAACATGCTCTAACGCTGTCGCGCGCGACCGAGAGGCGCTTACGCGACAGGCTTTCTGAACTCACTTCTATTTAGTTGGCCCTGGCTTGTTTCCCAAGATGACGTTATATCTTGTTTAGTAATTAATTTGTTTCTGTGGAGAAACGATGTGATTGATGAACTGGGCAGCATGGCGATCTTTGCCCGCGTGATCGAGACCGGCGGCTTTTCAACGGCGGCACGCGATCTCGGCGTCAGTAAGTCCCTGGTTTCCAAGGAGGTGAGCCGGCTTGAAGACCGTCTCGGCGTGCGCCTGCTTAACCGCACGACCCGGCGCCTTTCGCTGACCGAAGCCGGGGCAGCGTTCTACGAGGGCTGCCAGCGTGTTCTCAACGAAGCCGAGTCCGCGAAAGAAGCGGTGTCCCATCTGGCCTCGGCCCCACGCGGCCAACTCAAGGTCAATGCCCCTATGTCCTTTGGCATCATGCACCTGGGGCCGGCGTTGCCCGCGTTTCTGGAGCGCTTTCCCGAGCTGGATGTTCAGATGGTGCTGAACGACCGGGTGGTGGATCTGATTGACGAAGGCTTCGACGTGGGAGTGCGGATTACCCGGATGCTGGACTCCAGCCTCATCGCGCGCAGGCTGGCGCCGAACCGGCTGGTGGCCTGTGCGGCTCCGTCTTACTTGAAAAAACATGGCACGCCCCGGCGCCCCGAGGAACTGAAGCGGCACAATTGCCTGGGCTACAGCTATTCCAAGAGCCCCGGTATCTGGGAGTTTCGGTCTGAAGGCACGCGCCACAAGGTCGCGGTGAGCGGGCGCTTTACCGCAAATAACGGCGATGTCATACAGGCGGCGTTGCTCTCGGGCTTCGGCATCGCCGTTCAGCCGAGCTTCATTGCCGGAGACGATTTACGCAGCGGGCGCCTGGTCCGACTGTTCGAAGGTTATCAGATCGGCGAGGAGTCGGCCGTGCACGCGGTTTTCCCCGCGAACCGGAATCTCTCGCCAAAGGTCAGGGTTTTCGTGGATTTTCTGGTCGAACGTTTCGGAGACCTGCCTTACTGGGATGCGGAAATTTGGGACTGACGCCTCAAAAATCACTGCTGCCGATGCTGGCGGTCTCCCTGTCGGCGGTCTTGTGGGGGCTGTGGTGGATCCCCCTGCGCTGGCTGGATGACCGCGGGCTTCGGGGGGACTGGGCCAGTTTCGCAATCTTCGGCTTGGCCTCCCTGGCACTTCTGCCCCTTGTGGTCAGGCGCGGGCGTTGGAGCGCTGATCAGATCAAAGCCCTCTTGGCGATCGGCGTGCCACTCGGGATCGCGCTGGTGATGTGGAATCACGCGGTGATCCACGGCAATGTCATTAGGGTGGTCCTGCTGTTCTACCTCTCGCCGATCTGGGCCACCCTGATGGCGCGGGTCATGCTCGCCGCCCCTATTCGCCCGACGAGATGGCTTGCCATCATTCTGGGGTTCGCCGGTGCGGCGGTGATCCTGGAGGTCGATATCCTGACATCGGATAGGGTGTCTGCCGAATACTCGTCTGCGGATGTCATGGCGCTGCTGTCGGGCGTTTGTTTCGCCTTTGCCGCCACCAAGACCCGCGTCCACACCGGGGTGCGGGAGCTGGATAAGACCTTTGTCTCGGTCTTGGCGGCGGCGGGCGTGGCCTTGCTCTTCATTGTCGCCACCAAGACCCCACCGCCGTTTCAGGCTGTCGGGGGCCTTTTGGCTGTTGCTTCTGGCGTTGCGCTGTTCTTTCTCCTGCCGACCACCGCATTGTTACTCTGGGGGGCCGGACTGCTGGATCCCGGGCGGGTTGCGATCCTGCTGCTGCTCGAGGTCCTGACCGCCGCCATAAGCTCTGCGCTGCTCACATCCGAGCCCCTGGGACTCCGGCAACTGTTGGGCTGCGCCCTGATTCTGGCGGCTGGACTGATGGAATCCGCGCCCGGTTTACGGCGCCAAAAGGCTTAACATCCAGGCTTGGCCCTGACTTGAGTGCTGCGACACACCTTGATCAAAGCGCTTGGACTTTCGCAAAAGGTGTGATAATCGAAAAAAAGATACAGATTTAGGTTTGCGAGAAATGTCCCTCAGCGGAACACTCCGACGACGATGCCGACGCCAGCGCGCTTTGCGTGAAGGGTGCCGTTTTGTTGTGATTCCGCGCTAATTCCTGCGATTTCCAGCTGGAGAGCAACGAAAGACAGCGGTCCCAAACGACTGACCTTCGTTGTACAGCCGCCATATGCGGTTCAGGGATTTAGACACATGACCTTCGACAGCTTCGCCAAGCCTTCCCCGCAAACAACTGCCTTGCAATCAAACTTCAGGATTGTACCCCAGACCGCCGCTTCCGAGCCTCTGATAGACGACCTGCTCGATCGGACCTTTGGCACTGAACGTCAGGAGAGGACTGTCTACCGTCTGCGTAAGGGGCTGTCCGCGGTCGAAAGCCTTTCTTTTATGGCCGTGAGTGAAGACGGTGATCTGATCGCGTCCTTGCGGTTCTGGCCGGTGGCAATCGCCGGCAAACCCGCAATCCTGCTGGGGCCGCTCGCTGTCGAGCCGAAGCACCAGGGGCTGGGTATGGGACGTTCTCTCGTGGCGGTGGGCCTGAAGGCCGCCAAACAACAGGGCCACGCGCTTTGTCTTGTCGTGGGTGATCCTGCGTATTACGCGCCCTATGGGTTTATCCCGGCCTGCCCCAACGGCTTAATCCTGCCCGGCCCGGTCGCGCCCGAGCGGTTCCAGGCTCTGGAGCTGGTTGCCGGTGCGATCGAGGGGGTGCGTGGCCTGGTCGAGCGGGCCCCGGAAGGCAGCACGACGGAAGGCAGAAAGCCCAAGCGCTCCGTCGTCGCTTGACTTCATGTTCTTGCGATCAGTGGCCTTCTCTGAACCAGGCTGCAATAGCGCCGCCGACCAGAACGAAGAGCAGGAGGATTGCGGGCAGGAGCGGGACCTGGTTTACGCCGGTCACCACGTAGCCCCGGGCGTCTCTGATGCCGATCCAGTTTCTGCCGAACTGGTCCCGGCTCGGACTGACCTTGCGCAGACCCGGTTCGCTGTTTTTTGCCAGCCGGACCGAGGTGCCGCCGCTGTCTTTCAGCAGCGCCTGCATGGGTACGGCGCTGGAAAGCGCGTTTTCGAATTCACGCGGATTGAGCGGACCGGCCGCGGTAACGGCGGAGAGCACACCATCGGAGATCCGGTAAAGGCCGGCCTCGCTGGCATCGATCGACGCCCGGGCGACGCCGTCGTCGCCGGGTTCAAGCGTGACTTTCTGCTGCGTGCCCGAAGGCAGGACAACGTCGATTTCCGGGTTGTCCACGATCAGCGAACGGCGGGTAATCTCTAAGCGGCCGTCGACCACACTGGCGCGCAGATCTTCCTCTTCGAGCTCCGGTTCCTTCATGAGCCAGTGCGAAATCCTGCGCAGGAGCTCTGCCTGCGGCCCGCCGCCGTCAAAGCCGCGGGACCAGAGCCACATGTGGTCGCTCATGAACTGGGCGACCCGGCCTTCGCCGACCCGGTCCAGCACCAGAAGCGGCCGGTCATCCAGGCCGCTCATCACGATGGATCCGCGCAGGGAGTCGCCGCTGATATGGCGGAACCATTGACCCCATTCCGGCGGGTCGTTGGCTTTGCGGCCGCCCAGGGTCGCCGTGACCGGATGGCGTTCGCCCAGTTCGGTCACCTTGGGCCGGTAACCGGCCTCGTAAATCTCCCCCGTGGGCTCGACCGGCAGAATACGCCCCAGCGGCGTACGATAGAGCGAGAGGGGCGTGGCGAAGGTCGGGCCGACCGCTTCCAGCAACGCCCCGCCCCGTTCCACGTAGCGCGCGATGTTGTCGAGATAGATCGAGGGCAGGACACCGCGGCGGCGGTAACGGTCGAAAATGACCAGGTCGAATTCGTCGAGTTTGAGCTCGAAAAGTTCGCGCGTCGGGAAGGCGATCAGGGAGAGTTCCCGGATCGGCGTTCCGTCCTGTTTCTCCGGCGGGCGCAGGATGGTGAAGTGGACCAGATCCACCGAAGGATCGGATTTCAGGATGTTCCGCCAGGCGCGTTCGCCCGCATGAGGCTCGCCCGAGACCAGCAGAACCCGCAGGCGGTCGCGTACGCCGTCTACCGAGATGGCGGTGCGGTTATTGGCCAGAGAGAGTTCGCCGGTCAGCGGCTCCGCCTCGATTTCCAGGACGCTCGGACCCCGGCGGTCCAGCTCGAATTCGATTTCCTGCTCGACGCCAACCGGGACCCTTACAAGCCTGGGATCTTGGCCGTCCTGACGGATCTGCAGTTCCACCAGCCCGCCGCGGTCTTCGCTGCCGATATCCTCGACGATCAGCTTCAGGCTCTGGGGCTGTCCGACGATGCCGAAGCCCGGCGCCTGAACCACGGTCAGCCTGCGATCGAATTCCTTTTCCTCACCGCTCAGCAGCAGGTGCACAGGTGCTTGGATCCCCAGCGCGGCAAAATTCTCCGGCACGTCATGGATCTGGCCGTCGCTGATCACGATCACGCCCGAGACCTGTTGGCGGGAAACGCTTGAGAGGGCCTCGCCGAGCGCTGAAAAGAGTTTGGTGCCGTCCTGCTCGACACCGATGGCGTCTGCGCCGGCGCGGATGACCCGAACCTCTGTGCCCTCCAGTGCCTCCAGTCGCTCCAGGGTGTGCGCCAGGGCGTCTTGCGTCTGCTGCGACCTGGGGCCGAGTTCCTGACTTTGGCTGTCATCCACCAGAACGAAGACGATGTCGTTCAAGGCTTCCCGCTGTTCCTCGATCGCGGAGGGATTGGCGAGCGCCAACAGGAGCCCTCCCAGTGCGAGGATGCGCCAGGTTGCGCCGCGCGCCCTGCGGAAAAGCGCGAAGGCGATCAGCAGGAACGACAGCGCTCCAATGACCGCCAGAACCTCCCAGGGTAACAGGGGCGCCCAGTGTATTGAGACCGCATTCATTGTCCGAGGCGCTCCAGGATAAAGGGTATGTGGACCTGATCGGCCTTATAGTTCCCGGTCAGGGCATACATCACCAGATTGACGCCGAAGCGATAGGCCATCTCCCTCTGGGCCTCCTTGCCGGGGACCACCGGAAGGATCGGGCGTCCCAGCTCCGTGGTCGCCCAGGCGCCCGCCCAGTCGTTGCTGCCCACGATCACGCGCGCCACTCCGTCGTTGGTCTGGCTGTCGTTGGTCTCGATCCAGAGATTTCCGCCCGCGTAGCGCCCCGGGAACTCCTGCATCAGGTAAAAGGACTTGCGCAGGACGTGCTCTGTCGGAACGGGCTCCAGGGTTGGAATAGCGACATTGGCGGTCAGGCGCTGCAGCGCCAGGTTGGTTTGGCTCTGCTGTCCCTGGATTCTTGCCGTCGCGCTGGGATCGCGCAGATCGAAGAGGATCGTGCCGCCGTTGTTCAGGTAGTCGTTCAGCCTGCGCGTCGCCTCGGCGCTTGGCGTCCGCTGTTCGGCGGTGATGGGCCAGTAGAGCAGGGGAAAGAACGCGAGTTCGTCGCGCTCTATGTTGACGCCAAGCGGCGCGCCGGCTTCGACGGATGTCCGGCGCCGCAGGATTCGGGTCAGGCCCTGCAGGCCGGCTTCGCTGATGGCGTCGATCCGCTCTGTGCCGGTGATCACAAACGCCAGACGGGTTTCCAGCGTGGCCTCCAGGGCGCGGACTTCATCGATCTGGCTTTGCGCCCCCGCCTCTCCGGCATTCAGCGCAATGAACGATGTCCCCAGAGCGACGACGAGTGCGGCTGCCGCCTGTGACAGCTGCGGCCTGACCAGACCGCGCATGAAAAGCGACAGCAGCAGGTCCGCGAGCGCGAGCAGCAGAGCCGCCAAAAGCAACCAGGGCTGCAAATCGATCTCCTCGCTTTTGCTATAGGATCCGGACTCGGCACCGGTCACCGGGCCGAGCGCTTCGAGCGGTGGAAGCTGACGGACAAGATTGTGGGCGACCCGCTGCTTGACGTCTTCGCCGTAGAAACCCGGAGGACGCTCGGCGCTGACGAGATTGCTTGAAGCGTCTGCTTCCGAAGCACTTGCATCGCCCTCACCGGCCGCAGGGAGTGGCTTGACGCTGGCGCTCGGAGCGACCAGGCGACCGAAGCCGTTCATGACTTCAAGAGGCGGCAAGGGGATGCTGTTGGCGTTTCCGTCCGAAACGCCCTGGCTCACGGCGACAATGCGCCTCAGCATATCGACGAACAACCCGGAGAGGGCAAGGTTCGACCAGTCTGTGTTGGCTGTCGTATGGAACAGAATCACCCAGCCTGTCTCGCGTTGTTCTGCGGTGATCAGGGGGGTGCCGTCGCTCAAGCGCGCCCAGGTTTTTTCTCCCAGTTCGAGCGAGGGTTCGGCTAGAACCTGGCGTTCGACCGTGACGTCGCCGGTGGTGTCCAGGCCGGCAAAAGGCGTGCCTTCCGCGAAGCCCGCCAGGCTTGCCGGGCTGTCCCAGGTCAGGGCGCCACCCAAGATCCTGTCACCGCCCCGCAGCCGCACCGGCAGGAGGACGTCGTCGCTCTCCGCCGCCATGCGCGGGCCGGCAAAGCGCAATAGCAGTCCGCCGTTTTCGACCCAGCCGCTCAGCCTGTCCTCTTCCTCCGGTGTCAGGTTGCCGATATCGGGCAGGGCGAGAACCGCAAGCTGGCGCGTCAGGAGTTCATCGATACTGCCCTGCCGGACCTCGCTGTAGGGCTCGAGCGCCCGCTGCAGGTAATAGACTTCGCTCAGGAGAGGCTGCGACTGTTGGGCACCGCCCGTCGTCACCAGACCCACGGGCCGGCGCCGGGAGGATTCGTCCAGAAGATAGCGTGCGCCGGCGGTGCTCTCGTTCTCGAGGGAAAGCTGGGCCACGCGGTTGCGTAGCTCGGTGGGCAGCTGCAGGCGGAGCTCGCCCCTTTGCTCACCGGCTTCAAATGTCACCGGCTCGCGCGCCACCACCGTGCCGTCCTCGGCCAAGGCGGAGACTGTGACCGTTTCCGAGCCCCCGGAGGCGCTGCGCTCGACCGGGATGACCAGATCCAGGCCGTCGTCCTGCGGCGGTCGCACCAGCTTTGCCAGGGATCCGCTTTGATCGCGCAAGACCGTGACCCGTCCGATCCCGCGCAAGGCCCTGCCGAAGTCCTCGCTCTCGGCGTCCGCGATGCCGTCCGAGAGCCATGCGACGTGAGCTGACGTTCCCAGATCAAGATTTTGCAGGCTTTCAAGTGCGCTCATGCGTTCGACCGGCCAGGGGTGAGGCTGAATTCCCTGCGCCAGTTCCAGAGCCTCGGCCGCAGGCAGCAAAGCTGTGACATTTGTATGTCTTTCCGAAGTCGCGGCGGCCGTCGGCAGAAGTACAACCGGCCGCTCCTCGCGCTCGGCCCGCTCGATCACCTCGAGCATTGCCTCCATCTTGCTGTCCCAGTTCTTTGCGGAGGCCCAGCCGTTGTCGATCACCACGACGACCGGGCCGCTGCCGGGAAGAAGCGCCGCCGGATTGATCAAAGGCTGGGCGAGACCCAGGATGATCAGGAGGATAATCAACATTCTTAGAAGAATCAGCCAAAGCGGTGTGCGCGCTGGTGTTTCCTCGGGTGGCTCCAGCCCGAGCAGCAGTTGCACGGCCGGGAAACTCAAGGTTTTGGGGGAGGGCGGGGTGACTCTTAGAAGCAGCCAGATCAGAGGCAGACCGATAAGAGCCGCCAGCAACCAGGGCTGAGTAAACGCCATGAGGCCGAGGTCCAGCATCTTCAGCGCCCCCGGTCTTGGGTCATGGCAAGGTAAAGGGCGAGCAGGGCGGTATTGGGCGAATGATCGCTCCGATGCGCCGAATAGCCCCAACTGAGCCGTTGGGCGATCGATTGCAGCCCCTCGCGTTGCGCCTTGAAACGTTGCTGATAGGGCGCCCGGACGGATTCGACCCGGGACAGCAGCCAGGACTGCTCGCCTTCAAGCCCTTCAAAGCGTGTCCGGCCGTCGTAGGGCAACAATTCTTCGGCAGGATCGAGGATCTGAAGCAGATGTCCTTTCACGCCGCGCGAGGCGTAACCCCTTGCGACTTCTTCGATTTCTTCTATAGGAGAGAGGAAATCGCTGATCATGACGACCTGCGCAAAGCGCGGCAGCGGCAAGACCGTAGGCAGGCCGGCGCTGTCCTGTTCCCCGCGATCAATGATTTTTGCCATGCGCTCGAGCGTGGTCTTTCCGTTCGAGGGGCGGATACCCGATCCCAAAAAGGTGACGAACTCGCCGCCACGGATCAACAGAACAGCTAACGCCAACGCCAGGATATCGGCCCGACGCCGCTTTTCCGGAAGCTCCGGTGAAGAAGACCAGGCCATCGAGGCAGAGGTATCCCGCCAGATCCAGACCGATTGCGCCGCTTCCCACTCCATTTCCCGAACGAAGACGCGATCCGACTTCGCCGATTGCCGCCAGTCAATGGATTGAGGCGAATCTCCGCTCTCGTAGCGGCGGAACTGCCAGAAGGTCTCGCCCTGTCCGACCCGCCGCCTGCCGTGCACGCCTTGCGCCACGGTGGTTGCGACGTGTTCGGCTTCGACCAGGAGTGGCGGCAGGGCCGAGGCAATCTGCTCCGCCCTTTGCTGTATCGGCAGTCTCGCTTTTGGCGTTATGGCCAGCGTCGGTCTCCTCGATTAGGCGCTATAATTCTCAGGCGAAACGGGCGATCAGGCGGGCGATGACATCGTCAATCGCAACGCCGTCCGCGCGGGCGGCAAAATTGAGGCTCATACGGTGACGCAAAACCGGAGGGGCGAGCTCGACCACATCATCCATGGAAGGCGACAGGCGCCCGTCCAAAACGCAGCGTGCGCGGATCGCCAGCATCAACGCCTGACTGGCGCGGGGCCCCGGACCCCATGCGACCTGCTCCCTCAGTTCAGGTATCGACGTGGTTTCTGGCCGCCCGTCGCGCACCAGGGCCAGAACCGAGTCGACAATACCGTCGGCGACGGGCACACGGCGCACGACTCTCTGGGCTGACAGCAATTCTTCTGCGCTCATAACCACGGATGCTTCCACGCTTTCCGCGCCCGTCGTGGCCAACAGCATCTGGCGCTCCGCCTCCAGGTCGGGATACCCGACATCGATCTCCATGATGAAGCGGTCCAATTGCGCTTCCGGCAGGGGATAAGTGCCTTCCTGCTCCAGGGGGTTCTGGGTGGCGAGCACGTGGAATGGCCGGGGAAGGTCATGCGGAACACCGGCCACGGTCACCTGCCGCTCCTGCATCGCCTGCAAGAGGGCGGATTGCGTCCGCGGGCTGGCCCGGTTGATTTCGTCCGCCATGAGCAATTGGCCGAACACAGGTCCGGGAATAAAGCGAAAAGACCGTTTGCCCTGTTCATTCTCTTCCAGCACCTCGGACCCGAGAATATCCGCGGGCATGAGATCGGGCGTACACTGAACTCTCTTATCGTCCAGCCCGAAAACCGTTCCGAGGGTCTCCACCAATCGGGTCTTGGCCAGGCCCGGCACGCCGATCAGAAGCGCATGGCCACCGGCGAGCAAGGTGATCACTGTGCGATCGACCACATCCTGTTGCCCGAAAATCACGCGTCCAATAGACTCACGCGCAGACTGCAGGTGCTGCCCCAGGGTATCTATGTCTTCGGCCAATTGCTCCGCCGTCGCGATATCGGTAGGGACTGAAGGGTTGGCTGTCACTCTGAACGACTCCCATCTGGTGCTGCCCGGGTCTATGATAGCGGACATCAGGCTCTAGAGTGCGATCGTTCTTGTCGGAAACGATCAAAAACGTGAATCGCCCTCGAAATACAATATGTAGTGTCTGACCGTTTTTCACCGCATCAGTGACCAACAGGCAAACACGAGACCGCCAGGTTATGACTTCGGATCCGACACCACCAACCGACGATACTCAAAAGATAGGTGTTTCTATGGCGCATGGCCAGTCGTCTGACGCTTCAAATTCTTCCTCGAACGCACCGAACCTTCCATTCTGCGGCGATTTCGATATCCGAATCGCCAGCGACGGCACCTGGTTTCACGAGGGATCGCCGATAGGACGTAAGCCGCTGGTAAAGCTCTTTTCCTCGGTTTTGCGGCGGGAGGAAGATGGTGAATACTGGCTGGTCACGCCGGTGGAGCGCGGGCGGGTCATTGTTGACGATGCGCCTTTTACCGCCGTTGAATTTTCCGTGTCCGGCGTTGGAAAACGGCAATCCCTGCAATTTCGCACAAACCTGGACGCCTGGGTGACGTTGGATGCGGAACATCCGCTCCGGGTCGAGATCGACAGTGAAACGAACGAGCCGCGTCCTTATGTTCTCGTTCGGGACCGCCTGGAGGCATTGATTCTTCGCTCCGTTTATTATGGGCTGGCGGAACTTGCCGTTGAGGAGCCGGCGGAGGGTGGCACCCGGTTTGGTCTCTGGAGTAACGGCAGTTTCTTTCCTTTGGATGGTTCGGCGTGAACGCACAGCCCGGTAAAGCAATACTGTCTGCGGACGAGATCGTCCGGCGTTTTGAGCTCCTGGGCAGGCCCGGGCGCCGGACTTCGCCATCGGCCCCGGCGGCGGCGTCACCTGATGCGCAGGCACTGCGGCCACGGGGCGACCACGATCTCAATCCCGATATGTACGAGCCTGCCGAAAAATTGACGCCGGCCGCCGTCCTGGTGCCGATCGTCGAGCGTGCCGAGGGTTTGACCGTCCTTCTCACAAAGCGGACAGCGCATCTGCACGATCATGCCGGACAGGTTTCCTTCCCCGGCGGTAGAGTCGACCCCGGCGATAGCGGCCCCGTGTCCACGGCACTGCGGGAGACAGAAGAAGAAATTGGTTTGGCGCGGCACCATGTCCGCCTGATCGGGCAATTGGATACCTACGTGACCCGGACCGGCTTCGAGATATCCCCCTTGGTCGGATTAATCGCACCGCCGTTTGAACTCAGGCCTGATGATTTTGAGGTCGCGGAGGTCTTCGAGGTCCCGTTAGGCTTTATTCTTGATCCGGCGAGCCAGAAGCGGCAGAGCCGCATGTTCAAAGGCGCGCTCAGACATTTTTATGTTTTTCCCTACGACGACTACTATATATGGGGGGCTACCGCAGGTATGCTGGTGAACTTGACAGAGGTTTTGGGGAATGCTGACTAGAATTTTATTTGCTCTCCTTCTGTTTCTGATCCCGTTTCTGGTCTACCTGGGTTACGTCAAACTAAAACGTCGCGCCGGTGCGACCCTGGATTCCGAGGAAATCACGCCCTGGCTGATGCTGATCACGGCAGGTCTGGTGCTCGCCACAGCTGGTGTTATCGCAATAGGTGTCTTTTTTGATCATGATGCAGGTGTGGTTCTTCGTCCGCCGGCCTTTGTCGACGGTGAAATCGTACCGGGCGGGCCCGTGGAACAACCCGAATGACTGCGTCGATTGGTTCAGGCCTGAACAGCGCGCCGGATGAATCGCTGCACACAACGTGATTGATATGCAAGCGCCTGAACGGCTTCCTCTGCAGCCCTGGATGACATCCCCCGCGACAGCAGCGGTGCTCGAGGCGCTTCAGGCCGACGGAAGCGATGTGCGTTTCGTCGGTGGCTGCGTTCGGGACGCTGTGCAGGGATTTCCGATCAAGGACATTGACCTGGCCACGCCGGACCGGCCGGAAGAAGTCATGTCGTTGCTGAGGGCCGCAGGTCTGAAGGCAATTCCAACCGGCATCGATCATGGAACCGTGACGGCGGTGTCACACGGTGAAGTCTACGAGATTACCACCTTGCGCGAAGACGTCGAGACAGACGGGCGGCGCGCGAAGGTTGCCTACACGGACGATTGGGTGCAGGACGCGGCGCGGCGGGACTTAACCATGAACGCCTTGTCTTGCCGTCCGGATGGCACTTTGTTCGACCCCTTCGGCGGACTTGATGACCTGAGGAACGGCCGTGTCCGGTTCGTGGGTAATGCGCGGGAACGGATTAAGGAAGATTACCTCCGCCTCCTGCGGTTTTTCCGCTTTCACGCCTACTACGGCGTGGGCACCCTCGATCCCGAGGGGCTTGCAGCAGCCAAAGAGCTGGCACCCAATCTGTCGTCTCTCTCCGGCGAGCGTATCCGCGAGGAACTCTTGCGTTTGATGGCGGCGAAAAACCCTCTGCCGGCATTGGAGGCAATGCTCGCTGTCGGCGCGATCCGCGTGCTCCTGCCTGAAGCCCAGACAGAAACGCATATTCTCAGCACGTTGATGGAGATCGAATCCTCCCCAGACGCATTGCTCCGGCTCTCGGCCTTTCTGGTGGGAGGGCGTGAACAGGCACTGCATGTTGCCGAGCGTCTGCGGTTCTCGAGGGCGCAGGCCGACAGACTGATAACGCTTCGGACGGCAGGCCGCGAACACAGTGAGTGGCCGCCGGGGATAACAGTGGACGAACAGGCCATTCGCCAGGCGCTTTACGATCTTGGGACTGAGATGACTCGCGATCTCCTCCATCTGGATTGGGCCAGTAAAAATGCCGAAAGGGCTTCGCGGGATAAGGCATATCTGGGCGCCGCTCTCGCCGTGCTCGAGCAGTGGGAGCATCCTGCTTTTCCGCTACGCGGACGCGACGCGCTGGCGATGGGGGCGCAGAGCGGGCCGGAACTTGGGGAGGTGTTGGATCGGGTTGAGGCCTGGTGGCGGGCTGCAGATTTCAAGCCTGACCGCGATACCTGTCTATCCGAGTTGAGGCTTCGTCTATCCCAGGCATGACGAACCGTCTCTTTGTACTTCTGGTCTCTTTGTGCTTCTGGCGCGGGACAGACGCCGCTCGTAGTTTTGCAACTGGGTCCAGTGCAGCAGGGACGTTTCGGTGCTCTAGGATTGTTCATCACCGACATTCGTGATAGCTGGACGTCGATATCTGATGAGATCCGAGAAACTTAAATAAAAGATGCAGAACAGGTTTTCGATCTCGATTGGCTTGTCAGGGGAGAGGCCGTACCGTCATGCGCAGCGCGCAAATGAACAGCGCCCAAAAGACTGAGAGCGCGGTTACTTTTTTCCGGGCTGGAGACTTCCGGCGGGCGAAGGAGATCTGCGAGGCGATCCTGGCGGACAAACCCCGCCACACCCAGGCTCGGCACTTGCTGGCGGTAATCGCATTCGAACTGGGCAAGCCGGACGAGGGGATTTCCCATTTCGAGACGCTCGCTGCCATTTCGCCCGACCATCCCGGTGTTCACGCCGATCTTGCCAAGGCTCTGGCGTCGGCCGGGCGGATCGACGAAGCGATCGCGGCGTTTCGGGTGGCGCTTAGCATCGTGCCTGAAGATGTATCGCTTTTGAATAATCTGGGATCATTGCTCGCCGGACAGGGAGAGTTATCGGAGGCGGTCTCTAGTTTTGAGGCGGCTGTCGAGGCAAATGACAGGCTTCCGGTCAGTCACTACAATCTGGCGAAGGCCCTCAGGGACAGCGGTGATCCGCAGCGGGCGATCCAGCACTACAAGCGAACCCTCGAACTGGACCCGGGTTTTGCGACGGCTTGGCGGAATCTTGGAAATCTCTATTTGGATGTCGGCGAAGTCGATCTTGCGGCGGAGGCTTACGAAAAAGGAGTCCGCATCAAGTGGTCACCGGAGGCCAAAAAACCGCCCGACCAGAGCCATCTGAAAACCAGCCGCAGCAAGCTGCAGCATGATATTGAGCAGCTCGCGTTTTTGCTGGAAAACGGCAAGGTAGATCGAAAGTTTGAGCAGGTTCTGTCCGACTATCGCGCTGTGCTCGACGATCTTCCGGTTATGGAGGACGGCGGCAGTCTCGTGGCTGTTTCTGCTGAAAACCAGAAGCGGCTGGCGCCCTATTTTAACCGCCTGATCCACTGGCCACAGTCTCCCTCTCTCGCCGGCCCGGCCGTTAATCCTGACTTGGATCGCGCGGAAATCGAAACGGCTTATTTCAAGAACGCACCGGGGATCGTCCACGTTGACGATTTCCTCTCCCCCGCGGCCTTGCAAGAGATCAGGCAGTTCTGCCTCGAATCGACGATCTGGTATCGTCATCACTACAAAATGGGCTATGTCGGCGCTTTCATGGAGGACGGGTTCGTTTCTCCTCTGCTCCTGCAGATCGCAGACGAGCTCCGGAACGGCTTTCCGAGGATCTTCGGCGCTGCGACTTTACGGAAGCTGTGGGGTTTCAAATATGACAGCCGTTTGAGCGGCATTCCCGTCCACGCGGATTTCGCGGCGGTCAATGTGAACTTCTGGGTGACACCAGACGCTGCTAACAGGGACCCGCAATCCGGAGGCCTCGTCGTATGGGACAAGGAAGCGCCGCTGGACTGGGACTTTGCGACCTATAATGCGGACGAGCAGGCCATGCGGCGTTTCCTCACGGAGAGCGGAGCCAAGGCCCATAATATTCCCTACCGGGAAAACCGCATGGTGATGTTCAATTCAGATCTGATCCATGAGACGGGTGAACTGAACTTTGAAGAGGGTTACGAAAACCGCCGGGTCAACGTCACCATGCTGTACGGAAAGCGTGAAAACGCCGGCTAATGGCGTGTCCTCCGGGTCATCGCAGGCGACAGGCGCGGAAAACACCAATGCTTACGGCCAGGCTGCCTCCGGCGGCAGCGACATCAGGATCGCCTCCACATTTCCGCCCGTTTTCAATCCGAATTGTGTCCCGCGGTCATAGACGAGATTGAATTCAGCGTAACGGCCCCGGCGGAAGAGCTGGTGACGCCGCTGTTCATCGGTCCAGGGGCGCTCCATGTGCCGGCGCACGAGTCTTGGATAGATGTCAAGAAACGCCCGCCCGACATCCTTGGTAAAGGCGAAGTCGGTATCCCAGTCGCCGCTATCCAAGTAGTCGTAAAATATGCCACCCACGCCTCTCGCTTCATTGCGGTGCGGAATGAAAAAATACTCGTCGCACCATTCTTTGAAGCGTGGATAGTATTCCGGATCGTGTGCGTCACAGGCGGCTTTAAAGCTGGCGTGAAAATCGGCGGTATCCTGATCGTCGGGGTACATGGGATTCAAATCGCTGCCGCCACCGAACCAGGATTTGGTTGTCACGATAAAGCGGGTATTCATATGAACCGCCGGTACCAGGGGCGAGTGCATGTGTGCCACGAGGGAAATGCCGCTGGCCCAGAACTGCGGATTCTCTTCTGCACCGGGCATCTTGGCTCGGAACTCCCTTGAAAACTCGCCTTTGACCGTTGAGATGTTGACGCCAACCTTCTCGAACACCCGGCCACGCATCAACGACATTTCGCCACCGCCGAAATCGCCGGTTTCTCCCTCCTGTTCGCGCTCCCATTGTTTTCGCACGAAGCGACCGGGCTCCCGTTCTGCCAATTGACCTGCGTGCTCACCGACGAACGCATCTTCCAGTTCCTCGAACGCGGCGCAGATATCGTCGCGAAGCGTCCTGAACCAAACGGGGACCAGTTCCTGTCGCTCTTGGGTGGTGGAGGTCATGATAGTCCTTCTGGAAAAGGGTCGGCTGCCGATCCGCTGTTTGGAAAGCCCGCTGTCTGGCGCAGAGCTTCGCCGGCAACCATGGCGGCACTGACGGCGACGTTCAAAGACCTGAACCCCGGATTCATCGGTACGATAATTCGGGCATCTGCACGTGCGTGTACTTCTGGTGGCACGCCCGCGCTCTCACGTCTAACCAACAGGCAATCGTCCGCTGTAAAGCCAAACTCGGTGTATGGTGTGACAGCCTTCGTCGTCAAGAGAACGATGCGGCCCGGACTGTGTTCCAGAAAGCTTTGCCAGGAGCTGTGCCGCGTCAAATCGACGCCCTGAAGGTAGTCCATTCCCGCCCGGCGCAGGCGTTTGTCGTCAAGAACAAAGCCGCAAGGTTCGATAATATCGACCGCCAATCCCATGCAAGCTGCGAGTCTGAGCATAGTCCCGGTATTTTGAGGAATGTCGGGTTCGAAGATCGCTAGCCGCATTGTGCAAATATCCACTGTACCAAGCCGTCTCGGCCTTTGCCTTATGTTAGGTTTTGATCTATATCCCTGACCAGCTATGATTCGGCAGGGGCCAAGGTGCGACAGGGTGTCGCAGAGTCGCTCGGGGGCCGGAGATTAGTATTAGTGGCGTTCCCGCAGCTGAAACGCGGGATATGGCGCGTGACGCGGGCTGGATGGACAGCCCGAGGGGTGATCTTAAAGGAATATGACATGGCAGCAGACAGCGCTCATGCATCACAGCAATCGCAGGACGAAGAAACACGCCGAGACTTCCTATACCTGATGGCGACCGCCATGGGTGTGGTCGGAACCGGCGCGTTCGCCTGGCCGTTGGTAAACTCCATGAACCCATCGAAGGAAGTTCTGGCTTTGGCGTCAACCGAAGTGGATCTTTCGCCAATCGAAGTTGGTCAGAGCCTTACCGTGATGTGGCGGGGCAAACCAGTGTTCATTCGCCATCGCACAGAAGCGGAGATCGCCGAAGCTGCCGACGTTGCGCTGGATGAACTGCCAGACCAGGAAGCCGATGCGGACCGTGTCGTGAAGCCTGAATGGCTGGTCGTCGGCGGTAACTGCACGCACCTGGGCTGTGTGCCACTGGGTCAGAAGACCGGCGATGAGAAGGGCGAGTACGGCGGTTGGTTCTGCCCTTGCCACGGTTCTCACTACGATACCTCCGGACGCATCCGCAAAGGACCTGCGCCGGAGAATCTGCCCGTGCCGCCCGTCGAGTTCCTCGACGACACCACGATTAAAATTGGTTAAAGGGAGCTGAAGAAATGAGTGAGCACCTGAAAACCAACAACGCGCTCATCAAGTGGATCGACCATCGTCTTCCGGTCTTCTCCATGATGAACGAGACCTTGGTCGATTATCCGGCGCCGAAGAACCTGAATTACTGGTGGAACTTCGGTTCTCTTGCCGGGTTCGCTCTGGTCGTCATGATTGTCACCGGGATCGTTCTGGCGATGCAATACACCGCCCATGTCGACTATGCTTTCAATTCGGTCGAACGCATCATGCGCGACGTGAATGGCGGCTGGCTGGTCCGGTACATTCATATGAACATGGCGTCGTTCTTCTTCATTGTCGTGTTTATCCACATGTTCCGTGGACTTTATTACGGATCTTACAAGTCGCCGCGAGAGATCCTCTGGATGCTCGGTGTCGTTATTCTGCTCCTGATGATGGCCACCGCCTTCATGGGCTATGTGCTTCCCTGGGGGCAGATGAGCTTCTGGGGCGCAACCGTCATCACCAACCTCTTCTCGGCAATCCCGGTATTTGGCGAGAGCATCGTGGTTTGGCTGTGGGGCGGTTTCTCGGTCGACAATCCAACACTTAACCGTTTCTTCGCTTTGCACTACCTGCTGCCCTTCGTGATCGTTGGTGTGGTTGTCATGCATCTGTGGGCGCTGCACCGCTTCGGTTCGAACAACCCGATCGGTATCGAGGCCAACGGCCATCAGGATAAGATCCCGTTCCATCCTTACTACACGGTCAAGGATGCATTTGGCGTCGGTGTATTCCTGCTCGCGTTCAGTGGTTTTCTGTTCTTTGCTCCCAATTTCCTGGGGCATCCGGACAACTACATTCCGGCCAATCCGCTGGTGACGCCTGCGCACATTGTGCCCGAATGGTACTTCCTGCCTTTCTACGCGATCCTGCGTTCGATCCCGGACAAGCTTCTGGGCGTCGTGGCCATGTTCGCATCTATCGGAATCCTCTTTATCCTGCCCTGGCTCGACCGCTCGCCGGTGCGTAGCGCGAAGTTCCGCCCGGTCTACAAGTGGTTCTTCTGGCTGTTCTTCGCGAACTGCATCCTGCTCGGCTGGGTTGGACAGGAAGCCGCCGAAGGCCTGCCCTTGATCCTCGGACGTCTGGCGACAGCCTGGTACTTCATCCACTTCCTGGTGGTGCTGCCGCTGCTCGGGGTGATGGAGAGACCGAAACCATTGCCAGTCTCGATTTCGGAACCGGTCTTAAGCGGCGGTGGTGGTCTCGCCGCTGCAGCAGCAAAGCCGATGGAGAAGGCGTAATGAAAAAGTTTGTACTTACAGCCGCGGCTGCTGCGGTCTCGCTCGGTCTCGGTGTTGGTGCCGCGAGCGCTGCGGAAGCGCTCAAAGCTCCCAGCAAGACCTGGTCCTTCTCGGGCGTGTTCGGAACCTATGATCAGGCGCAGCTGCAGCGCGGGTATCAGGTTTACAAACAGGTTTGTGCCAGCTGTCACGGCATGGACCTGATCGCTTTCCGGAATCTGGCAGACCTGGGTTACAACGAAGACGAGCTGAAGGCTATCGCGGCCGAGTACGAAGTGACCGATGGTCCGGACGAGTTCGGCGACATGTTCGACCGTCCGGCCCGCCTCTCGGATTACTTCCCGTCTCCTTTCGCCAATGCACAGGCTGCCGCGGCAGCCAACGGTGGGGCAGCTCCGCCGGACCTGTCGCTGGTGGCCAAGGCACGTGTCGGCGGACCTGACTATCTCTACGCTCTGCTGACCGGCTATGAGGACGATGTTTCTGAAGAGGTGCTTCAGCAGATCTTTGAAACCGAGACTCACAAGCGTGAGGTCCAGCATGCTGCGGCCATGGAGGCTTACGAGGTCAGGCTTGCCAAATTCCAGGAGAAGGTGAAAACCGATCCGACGGCCAAGGAGCCGGCGATGCCCGAGGATCCGGGACCCGTCCAGAGCGTCGAGGATCTTGGATTGCCGGATACGGCGAGCTTTAATGCGTACTTCCCCGGCTATGGTATTGCCATGGCGCCGCCCCTGTCGGAAGACATCGTGGAGTATGCCGATGGAACGCCGGCGACGCTCTCTAATCTGAGCGCGGATGTCTCCGCTTTCATGATGTGGGCTGCAGAGCCCACCATGGATCAGCGTAAACAGATGGGTATCAAGGTGATCCTCTTCCTATTGGTCTTCACAGGCATTCTGTACGCTGCAAAGCGCAAGTGCTGGGCAGACGTTCACTAAAGGCACTCGGATCTCAGAGATCTAAAAAAGGGCCGTTCCTCTCGGGACGGCCCTTTTTCTTGTCAATGCTTCCTGACCGAACGCCTTTTCGGCGTGGCCAGACCGGCTCATGTTTTACATCTGATCTTTAGATCAGACGTTGAAGCGGAAATGGAAAATATCGCCGTCCGCGACCGGATACTCCTTACCTTCCTGTCGCATCTTGCCAGCGTCCTTTGCCCCTTGTTCACCGTTGTTGGCAACAAAGTCGGGATAGGCAATCGTTTCCGCCCGAATGAACCCACGCTCAAAATCCGTATGGATCACACCGGCGGCATTGGGGGCTTTCGCGCCCCGCGATACGGTCCAGGCGCGCGCTTCCTTCGGACCGACCGTAAAAAAGGTCAGCAGATCGAGCAATTCATAGCCGGCGCGTATGATTCGGGTCAGGCCGGTTTCCTCCAGACCGAGGGTTTCCAGAAATTCGGCTTTTTCCTCGTCGTCTGAAAGTGCCGCGACTTCGGCTTCGATGGCGGCGGATATGATGACGCTGGCACCACCTTCCTGTTCGGCGCGGGCCGCGACCTTCGCCGAGTAGTCGTTGCCGCTCGCCGCGGCCTCTTCCTCGACGTTGGAGACGTAGAGCACCGGCTTCGCGGTCAGCAGCTGAAGCTGCCTGAACACGGGCTGAAGTTCTTTGGAAACTTCGACGCTGCGGGCCGGGCGGCCGTCGCGCAGGGCTTCGGCAACCGGCCCGAGAACGGCAAGGCGGTCCTTGGCTTCCTTGTCGCCGCCCTTGGCCCGTTTGGCGCTGCTGTCCAACTGCCGCTCGACAGACTCAAGGTCGGCAAGCATGAGTTCTGTCTCGACGGTCTCTGCGTCCCGCACGGGATCGACCGAGCCGTCGACGTGCGTGACTTCGCCGTCGAAGCACCGCAGCACATGAACAATCGCATCGACCTCGCGAATGTTCGCGAGAAACTGGTTGCCCAGGCCTTCGCCCTTCGATGCCCCTTTGACCAGCCCGGCGATATCGACGAATTCGAGCTGGGTCGGAATGATCTTCGCCGACTTACCTATGGCGGCGATTTCGTCAAGCCGCGGATCAGGGACCGCAACACGGCCGACGTTCGGTTCGATCGTACAGAAGGGGTAGTTCGCCGCTTCGGCAGCTGCCGTTTCCGTCAGCGCATTAAAGAGGGTCGATTTGCCGACATTGGGCAGACCCACGATACCGCATTTAAATCCCATGATACTCGTTTCCGTTGCTTCGGGGCAGGGAACGAAGCTCTTACTCTCGTTCTCTCTGCGCGCAGCCAATCACCGTCTTAGGGCTTCGATGTTGGTTCGTTGTGTGTTTCCGGCTTCGACTGTGGCCCGTTATGCCGTTCTTCAACCCCTTCCGCTGAAGCTTCAGTGGGTTTCGGTGATATTGACGGTTTTGGCGGTTTCGGTCTGGGCGGGTTCATAACCTGGGCGACGCGGGACATGAAGCTGCCGCTCTCGCCTGCGAGTAAAAGTGAAATCTCCGCCGCCACCGCGTCGAGCAGTTTGTCACGCCAGAGCGTGTCGGCCTTGCTGAAATCACCCAGAACGTGGCTGTGAACCAGGTTCTTATCGCCCGGATGTCCGACACCCAGGCGGACGCGCCAGTAGTCCTGGCCGATGTGTGCGTCGATGCTGCGCAGGCCATTGTGTCCGCCGGCACCGCCGCCCTTTTTGACCTTGATTTTTCCGGGAACCAGATCGATTTCGTCGTAAACCACGAAAACCTGCTCGGTTTCGAGTTTGTAGAAACGGATCGCTTCGCCGACCGCCCGGCCGGATTCATTCATGAAGGTTTCCGGCTTGAGGATCAGGACCTTCTCCCGTCCGATCCGGCCTTCGCAGATTTGACCCTGAAATTTCGAGCGCCAAGGCCCAAAGGAATGGCGGCGGACCATTTCGTCCACCGCCATAAATCCTATGTTGTGCCGGTTGTTCGCATAACGCTGGCCGGGATTTCCCAGGCCCACTAACAGCAACATGGGGTCCTTCACTCTGTTTCATGCATCCAGGGGTAAGATGTCCCTGAACGTGATACGAGATGTTAGTCCTCGCTGGCGCCCTCGTCACCCGAAGCCGCTTCGCCACCTTCACCTTCGCCTTCAGCCTCGGCTTCAGCGGCTTCTGCAGCTTCCGCAGCCTCGGACTTAACGGCGCTCGGGGCGGCGATGGTCGCAACGGTGAAGTCACGATCCGTAATCGTCGGCTCTACCCCGTCCGGCAGACTGATCATCGAGAAGTGAGCCGAATCGCCGAGATCCAGGGAGCTCAGGTCGAGCTCCAGTTCCTGCGGAATGGCGTCGGCGCGGCAGTTCAGCTCGATTTCATAGCGGACCACGTTCAAGACGCCGCCTTTGGTCAGGCCGGGGCTCTGGTCTTCGTTGATGAAGTTGACCGGGACGTTGACCGTGACGGCGGTTGCTGCCGAGACGCGCAGCAGGTCGATGTGGATCGCGCGGTCTGTGACCGGGTCGAACTGGACGTCACGGGGCAGGGCGCGCTCTTTTTTGCCGTCGATTTCGACATCGAAAAGCGTGGCGAAAAAGCCGGCCTTGTTGAGCTCTTTGTTCAGGGCCTTGGGATCGAGGTTAATCATAACCGGATCCTTTTTAGCGCCATAGATCACACCGGGAATACGTCCAGCACGGCGGGCAGCACGGGCGGCCCCCTTTCCGGCCCGCTCCCTTCGTTCTGCGACGAGATTTAGTACGTCACTCATTGCATTGCTCCTTAAGCAAAATGAACGGCGGGATCATTCCCGCCGCTTAGGACCGACGCAGCCTCCAGGGGTGCTGCTGCCGGGGCCGTCCTAGATCTGTCCGGACGGCAAATCAAACAGGCTCGAAACCGAGCGTTCATCGCTGATACGCTGCATGGCGTCGCCAAGCAGCGGAGCGATCGAAATCTGGCGGATGTTCTGTGCCACCCGCACGGCCTCTGTCGCCTGGATAGAGTCTGTCATCACAAGCTCTTCCAGCGGCGAGGCGGAAACTCTGGCTACGGCACCACCTGACAGAACGCCATGGGTGACGTAGGCCGAAACCGATTCTGCACCGGAATCCATCAAGGCAACGGCGGCATTGCAAAGGGTGCCCGCCGAATCAACGATGTCGTCCACCAGGATGCAGGTGCTGTCCTTGACGTCGCCGATGATGTTCATCACCTCGGAAACGCCAGCTTTCTCGCGGCGCTTATCGACAATTGCGAGGTCAGCGTCAAGTCGTTTTGCGATGGCCCGGGCACGGACCACACCGCCGACGTCAGGTGATACAATGGTCAATTGCCGGCCGTTGTAGCGCTCCATGATGTCTTTGGTGAAGACCGGTGCGGCAAAGAGGTTATCGGTTGGAATGTCAAAAAAGCCCTGAATCTGGCCCGCGTGCAGATCCATGGTCAAAACCCGGTCTGCGCCTGCAGAGGTAATCAGGTTTGCGACCAGCTTGGCGGAAATCGGCGTTCTCGGGCCTGATTTCCGGTCCTGCCGGGCGTAACCGTAATAGGGGATCACCGCGGTCGTGCGCCGTGCGGAGCCTCGTTTCAGGGCGTCCAGGGCGACCAGCAGCTCCATCAGGTTGTCGTTTGCCGGGTAGGAGGTTGGCTGGATGACGAAGACGTCCTCGCCGCGCACGTTCTCCTGGATCTCGACAAAGACCTCCATGTCGGAGAAGCGGCGGACACTCGCCTTGGTGAGCGGCAGATTTAAGAATGCCGAAATCGCTTCGGCCAAAGGCCGATTGCTGTTGCCAGTAAGGATTTTCATTCCAATGTCCCCGGCTCGGAACGGCGATAGAGGTTATCGCCGGACGTCTTGGCCTTATCTGCTTGATCCCACCCAATAGAGCCCGATGAGTGACAGGAATTCAGCATCGAATTGCGGTCCAAACCGGGAACACCCCGAGCCGCTCCGCCGCATTTCCTGAGCCCCACATTGAGCCGAGCGGAACTTATCAACGTGCCCCGCCTCTGTAAACGGCCTTCGCGTCGCTAAATTGCAATATTCCTTGAATAAAAGCCTGTCTTGGTTAACGCGGCATTAGCACTTGTGTGGCTGTGCCGGACGGGAAGGGTTCCGGGCTTCGTTGAGGCTAGGAATCCGCCCGAAGTTGCGCCATGAGATCCAGGATTCCCTCCCGTGCGCCCCGCGCGATGTCGCCTGCCGTGGGACCCCAGAATCCGTCCAGGCTTCCGGTCGGGACGTAATTGCTCTGATCGATGACACCGAGTTCTTCATCGTCCTCCAGGCTGCGCAGACGCCAGAAGATCGTGGCTTTCTGTGTGCCGCCCTCGTCCGGACCCAGGGAAATCTCGCAAAGAAGGACCAGATCCTTGGAGGTTGCCTTTCCTGTGAGCGGAAGTTTGCTGTCGCTCAATTCAGCGAGAATGGCATTGCGAAGGCTTGTTCCGGCGTCGCCTGGCGCATCGCCGAACGGGGGGACGTGGATCCTGGCGTCGGGATAGCCCGGAATAGAGCGTGTCGGGCGGGGTTTCGTCCCCGCGAAGGCTGCCAGCTTATCGGCAGCCGCCTCAATCGAACGCTTAATGGCGGTCTCCGGTGCCCTTTTGAAAGCATCGCTTGTGAGCTCCATATCGAGGGTATGGCTGCCCGCCAGTTTGCCGTCCGCGCTATAAAGATCCCAAAGCACTGACACGGACTTTCCCCGGTTTCCCGAGCTTTCCTCGGTGATATGGCTGTAAAGATAGCGGCTTCCGGCATTCCCGTGGTTTGTGGAGGCAGGGATATCGCGGTCCCTCAGTGCCTCGGCCATGGCCTCCGCCCAACTCTCCGGGTCGGATATCAGCTCCGACTCCGGCTGCAGAACCACGATTCCCGTGCCGTCTTCCAGGGTCAGCAGGGCATTGTTCCGGCTCTTTTCCTGCTGAAACGGGCGTGGCAGCGGCCCACAAGCAGCAAGGCTCAGCGCCAGGACGGCAATAATCAGGCGGCGAAGAATGGTCATGCGGGTGGGGGGCCTATGGGGTTCTATCTATCGATATCACGGCAGGATTCCGTTACATCATGGCACAACTCGCCACCAGCCCCAGAAGGCAAAGAATGAAGAATATCATCAGGTGTGGCATCTAGTGCTTCTCAATCTTCTGTTGAGCAACAATCGCATTCTATAGCTAAGTCATGCCGAAATGAAATCCAGGGGCATGCGTGACAGGGGTTCCGCGCCTTGCGTGCCGATCAGGCTTGTTCTGCCGAGTGTCATGGCCAGGCCCTTCTCGCTGTCAAATATCACCATATGAACGAAGATGACCATCCCCGGCGCGGTTTCAACCGGATTGCCGTGGTAAAGCATGGGCCAGTCCATCCAATTGGGCGAAAAGGTTGTTCCCAGGGAATAGCCGCAGGCGTTCATCCGATGAGCTTGAAAGCCCGCGGCGTCCATGACGCGGCTGTGGGCATCAAATGCCTCACCTATTGTCGACCCAGGCCGCAAAGCGTCCTCCACAGCCAAAAGGGCGTCGTGTGCGACGTTGTGCATTTCACGCTGCCGATCGGGCACGGGTCCGACCGGGATGGTGCGCATCATTGCAGCGTGGTAGTGCCGGTAGGCGCCGGCCCATTCCAGGGTCAGTTGATCTTCGGTTCCGATCACCCTGCGCCCGGTGAAGTAGCGGCAACAGAGGGCGCCCGGACCCGAGCCGATGATGAACTCGTTGCCGGGATAATCGCCGCCGCCCTCAAAGACGGCACCTTGCATCGCTGCCAGAATATCGGCTTCGTCCCGGCCGGGAGCGGTCAGTGCGACCGCCTGATCCCAGGCATCGTCGGCGAGTTCTGCGGCACGGCGGACATACGCAATCTCGGACGGGGATTTGATGACCCGCTGTTCGCTGACCAACATCGAGGCGTCACTGAGATGACAGAGTTCCGCGAGCGCGGCATCCAGGCGTTTGCCGTTCCGGGCCGTCAGGCCATAGGCCTCGTACTCGACTCCGAGGCGTTTGCCGCGGCAGCCGTGTTCATCCAGGATTCCGCGTAAATCCTCGGCGGGCTCCGCCTCCGGTCCGTCGATCCAGATGCGGATATCGTCGATGACCGAGGTGTGTTGGGCCTGGCGAAGGTCCGGCGCGCGGGTCAGCAGGGTCATCGTGCCGTCGGCACCCAGATAGAGGCACTGAAAGAACACATAACCGAAGGTGTCGTAGCCGGTCAGGTAGAACATGCTTTCCTGGCGGAACATCAGCAGGCCGTAGAGTCCCTGCTTCTGCATGGCTTCGCAACAGCGTGCGCGACGTTCCGCGAGTTCAGCTTTGGTAAAGTGGATATGCATGCGGCTGTTCCGTAGTAAGGCCTTGAGGTCTTAGCGCACCGATTGCGCGGCTCATCTACTGCAAACGCCCGATGTCAGATTGTCAGCTTGCCAGTCTGTCAGGGCGTCAGGCAGATTGCCGAGAGGCCCCGGCCATAATCGATTTTGCCGCTGCTTCCGGTCTCGTTCCTGTGGCACGCGCGGCGATAGCTGAAAAAGCGTTCTTCCTCCGCATAGGTGTCGCAGGGCAGGGCATGGACGTCCCGCAACCCCAACTGTGCCAGCCTTCGCGCCACGTAGCCTTTTATGTCGAAAAAGAAGTGTCCGTCCCGTTGAGCCGGGCAGAAAAAAGCTTCGTTTTCCTTGTCCTGACTCAAGAACGCATCCGGAAACTCCGGACCGACCTCGTAGGAACGCTGAGCGATGGCCGGGCCGATAGCGACGGTAATTCGGCTGCTCTCTGCACCCAACCCCTGCATTGTCGAGAGCGTAGCATCGAGGACGCCTGTCAGGGCACCGCGCCAACCCGCGTGGGCCGCGCCGATCACTCCACCTTCCGTGTCCGCAAAAAGGACAGGAACGCAATCGGCGGTCAGGATTCCCAGCGCGAGATTGGGTTGGTTGGTCACCATGGCATCGGCGCGCGGGGCGTCCTGCGGCGCCCACGGCCGGTCCACAACCACGGCATCGGGCGAATGGTGTTGATAGACGGTCACCAGGTGGGTGGCACTGGGGCTGAGGTTGGCAAGCGCAGTCTGCCGATTCCCGGCGACCGTATCGGCATCATCGTCGTCCGCACCGAAGCCGCAGTTAAGTGAGGCATAGATACCCTGACTCTTTCCGCCCTGACGGGTGAAAAAGCCGTGTCGGATGCCCGGCTGTTCATTCAAGGACCCTATGGTCAGCATATCTGTAACTTGGCTCCTGACGTGATATTCGTTTCGGCTGTGCGATTTTTACAAGCGGAAGGACCGAAAGCGGCAGTCTGTAACGCGGCAGTCTATGATGCCTCTTCACTTCTGTCAGCGCTAGAAATCGGCAGACCGGCGGGGTCCGGGAGATCCGGATGGCCGAAGGCCAGGACTTTGAAAAGCTCACCCATTTCTTCCGGAGCCGTGAGGCGTTTAACACCGGCTTTAATGTCGTGGGCCTGTTTGTCCGTCGCGCTTTTCGACAGCACTTCGGCACGTTCCTGAATGCCCAGAGCGTTCAGGAAGACCGCTTGCGTGACCGGGCCCCAGGCGCGCGCGCCAGCTCTCTCCGCCGCGGCGCCGATCGAGGTGAAGTCCACGTGAACCGTGATGTCCGCCTGTCCCGGCGTCACAAGCGGTCCATGACGCTGATGGCTCTGCAAAGCCTGGAGCGACCAACCTGCTTCAGGCGTCGCGCGGCCGTAATCAACGATGAGCGCAACACCGCCGTGTTTGGACAGGCAGCCTCCCAGATCGCCGGCAACGGCCTCCATGGCGGGAGATATCTCGACAAGCGTGCCGACCGGTACGTCCTGCAGGTCGGGCGGAATCATGCCGATTAAATTCTTGGGTGCCCTGCCGGTGGTAAAGCTGAAGGCTGGCGCGCGTTCCGTTGCCACGGGCGAGAAAGTTACGAGCCTCTCAAGCCAACCCTCCTGGCTTCTCTCGAGCTGATGCACCGGCAAAGCATCGAAAAACTCATTGGCGATGACGATCATGGCGGCGTCCGGCAGGGAGGAGAGATCCTCGTGCCAGGTTACGCCGTGATCCGAGAGAGTCTCGCGCTGCCGCGCTTTCAGGCTGGGGCTTGTTTCTACCAGGTGAATGCGGATTGCCCCTTTGAAGGCCGACAGAACCGAGGCCGCGCGCAGCGCATCGGCCATGAGGGTGCCGCGTCCCGGACCCAGTTCGACCAAGTTGATTTCGTCGGGGGAGCCCATGCTTTGCCAGCACTGCGCGCACCAGAGTCCGATCAGTTCTCCAAAGATCTGGCTGATCTCCGGCGCGGTGATGAAGTCGCCTGCAGCACCGAAAGGATCGCCTGTCATATAGTAACCGGCGCCGGGTTCGGTCAGGGCCGCCGACATATAGTCGGCAATGGTCATGGGGCCGTCCCGGCGGATGCGCGCGGCCAGGATGCCTGCGAGAGGATTATCCTGTCGAGCCATCGCGCGGAACCGGTCGCGTTTGACGAAGCGACCAGATGGCTAGGCCAATGCCAAAAAGCATCATCGGCAAGGAAAGCAGTTGTCCCATGGTCGCGCCCGCGAAGAGGAAACCCAGATGGTCGTCGGGCTCCCGGAAAAACTCAACGATGATTCGTGAGAGCGCGTAGCCTGCCAGAAAGACCCCCGACAACAGGCCGCCGCGATTCAAAGCCGACGCCTGAACCATCAGGAACAGCACAACCAGGAGCACCAGACCTTCGAGCCCGGCTTCGTAGAGTTGGCTCGGATGCCGGGGCAGCTGTGTCGGATCCTGCGGGAAGACCATGCCAATCGGAGAGTCCGTGGGGCGTCCGTAAAGCTCACCATTGACGAAGTTGGCCAGCCGTCCGAGAAGCAATCCGATTGGCGCCGCACAAGCCACGATGTCGGTCAGCGCGAGGAATTTGATGCCGTTGCGCCGGGTAAAGAGATACATCGCAGCGATCACGCCCAGCAGGCCGCCGTGAAAGCTCATGCCGCCTTGCCAGATGATCAGGATCTCAGCGGGATTCCATAAAAAGTATACAGGCTTGTAAAAGAGCACATATCCCAGCCGGCCACCGATGATCACGCCGAACGTCGCCCAGAGCAGAAAGTCGTCGAAGGCCACGGCTTCCACCTGTTTCGGAGGCTTGCTCGTCAGCCAGCGGCAGTAACGCCAGGCCAGCAACAGACCGACAATGTACGCAAGGGCATACCACCGAATGACGAAGGGACCAATTTCAAAGGCGACCGGTCCGATGTCGGGATACGCGAGACCCAACATCATCGATAGGCATCCGGCGTTGCGAGGAAATCACGAACGTAGCTCTCCACGCCGGCCTCCAGCGTTGTAAAGTCCTTGGAGTATCCGGCTGAACGTAATCGTGTCATGTCTGCCTCGGTAAAATACTGGTACTTGTCGCGGATCGCCTCCGGCGTTGGTACGTAACGAATGTTCTCCGGCTTTTCGAGGGCGGCGAAGACAGCGCGGGCAAGGTCGGCGAAACTGCGCGCGGCGCCGGTGCCCAGGTTGAAGAGGCCGTTGACCTCCGGGTTGTCGAGCAGCCACATCATGACATCGACACAATCGCCCACCCAAACGAAGTCGCGGAGCTGACCTCCGTCTGCGTAATCGGGATGATGCGACTGGAACAGGGTTGCCGGTTCTCCTGCCTGCAGTTGGCGGAAGAGGTGCGCTGCGACACTTGCCTGTGCGCCCTTGTGGTATTCGTTGGGGCCGTAGACGTTGAAGAACTTCAAGCCTGCCCACTGGGGCGGTTTGGGGGCTTCCGAGCGGAGTTGCCTGGCGACCCAGCGATCGAAAAGATGCTTGCTCCAGCCATAGCCGTTCAGTGGCTGGAGGCGGGCGAGCGCGTCGATTGAGGCATCGTCCCGGAAGCCCAGGGCGCCGTCGCCGTAGGTGGCTGCCGAGGAGGCATAGATCAGCGGGATGCGCCGCGCCGCGCAGAGGTTCCAGTAAAACTTCGAGAGACGGAAATTGTTGGCCATCAGCGCATCGCCATCTTCCTCGGTGGTCGCAGAAATGGCGCCAAGATGGATGACGGCGGTCAGGGGATGCTCCAGTTCTTCGAGATATCCTGCAATTTCTTCCGGCGGGACCACGTCCTCGACCTCGGCCTTGGCGATATTGCGCCACTTATCGCCGCGCCCGAGCCAGTCGCAGACGATAATGCGCTCACCGCGTTCGGCGAGGCGTGCGACAGCGTTGGAGCCGATGAAACCGGCGCCGCCGGTGATAAGGATCATGATGGAAGCTCTTTCTCTACTGGACCATCGGCCCGCAAAAGCGCGCAATTCCTTGCGGAACAATAGCTCCTGCCTGATTTCGTTTCCCCTTATATAAGGCGAGAGCGGAGGAGAGAAGGCGCTTTTTGAGAAGTCTCCGTCCTGCGGCAAATCGCGGCATTCCTTCCGAACTATTTGATGCTGTGTGATTCTCCGCGCATAGTGGGCTTTAAATGCGAGGGACGGAGGCTTTACTTGACGTGCTTTCAAGCGTCTCGGACCCTTCGTTTCGACCGTGCGACCCACGTTTTTACTGCTGTGAGCTCGAATTATGCAGACTCAGAACCGTTTTTTGGATGACCTGGCCCGCGTGACCTCAGGAGCAATGGGGGTTGCAGCCGGTGTGCGTGGCGAAGTAGAGGCCCGGGTGCGTGAGCAGCTCGAACGCGTGTTGGCGCAGATGGATCTGGTGCCGCGTGAGGAATTCGAAGTGGTAAAGGCGATGGCCGCCAAGGCCCGCAGCGAGCAGGAAGAACTAGCTGCTCGGGTGGCACAACTTGAGGTTTTGCTCGCCGAAAAGACCTCAAAATCCAAAGCCGCCCCGGCTGCGGGGGCATCCGGTATCAAACGGACGAGGCAAAAAGCCAAGGCCAAGCCTGAATCCGCGCCCGGTTCGGCGCCCGAGTCCGGCGGATCTGCCAAAAGCTCTTAAGGCTTCCGTGACTGCAAAGTTATCCACAGAAGTCTTGCAAGTAATCGCCTGAGAGGCTCACTCAGCTATTGCACCACTGAATCGAAGATGGCACGCTACATTTGGTAGTTTGCTATCGCGTCTTAACCATATTTCGGTGACGGATCAGTGATACGGTCTACCTTGGGAAGGCAAAAAGCCGCCACCATACTAAGGGGACTGCATTGCAATGGATACGCACACAACTGTAATCGATAGTTCTCACAATCCGCTCGATATTCTCGAAGAGCTGGTCATCGCAAACGATTGGAGCTTCGACCGGCACAATGACTCGGAATTGACAGTTGAAGTCGCCGGGCGCTGGTGCGACTACCACATGTATTTCGTCTGGCAGCACGAAGTCAGTGCCGTGATCTTTACCTGCCAGTTTGACCTGCGGGTGCCGGAGACGAAAAGGCTGGCGATTTACGAGCTCATCGGCGCGGTGAACGAAAAACTCTGGCTTGGTCATTTTGATCTGCTGTCCGATGACGGAACGGCCATGTTCCGGCACACGATCCCTCTGCGCGGTCTGCAGGCGGCGAGCGTCGAACAGTTGGAAGATCTGGTCGATACGGCGGTTGTCGAATGCGAACGCTTCTATCCTGCAATCCAGATGGTGGTCTGGGGTGGCCAGACAGTGCAGAATGCCTTGTCGGCCGCGCTGATGGAGACCGTCGGCGAGGCTTAAATCGATCACTTGCCATAGAGATGTTCCCGGTGTCGTGGGCAATGGCCCCGGTTTCTTGAGTTCATTCCTGCAGGTGTAAATTTCAGTCAAAGAGCTGAAGACTATGAAAATCAATGGTTCGTTGCTGCTGATCGGATGCGGCAAAATGGGCGGGGCTCTGCTTGAGGGCTGGCTAGCGCAAGGCGTTGCACCAGAGGCGGTCACTGTAATCGAGCCCTTCGAATCGCCTGTCCTGGAGGGATTGCGTGCGCGAGGCGTCGCGGTGGTCAAGGCTGTGACCGACCTGCCGGAAGCCTGCGATCCGGCCGTCGTGGTGATCGCGATCAAACCACAGATGATGGACGCCACGATCGGCGATTACCGGCTCTTCGCGAAGGCCTCCACTGTTTTCCTCTCGATCGCTGCCGGCAAGACGCTTGCCTATTTTCAAAGCGCGCTCGGCGAAGAGGCGCCGATTGTCCGCGCCATGCCCAATACGCCCGCGGCCGTGGGGCGCGGCATGACGGTCTTATGTGCTAACGGCGCCGCTTCCGCGCCTCAGCGCGAAGCTTGCAGCTCTCTGCTTTCCGCAGTGGGCGAGACGGCCTGGGTTGAGGACGAGTCCCTGCTGGATGCCGTCACGGCTGTATCCGGAGGAGGACCGGCCTACGTTTTTCTGCTCATCGAATGTCTCGCGCAGGCGGGGATTGAAGCCGGATTGCCCTCGGACCTGGCGGAACGGCTCGCCCGCGTGACGGTGGCCGGATCCGGCGAGCTGGTTCATCAGGCCAGCGAAGCTCCCAGCCAACTTCGCAAGAATGTGACGAGCCCGGCCGGAACAACTTTGGAAGCTCTCAATGTGCTGATGGCGGAAGACGGCCTGCAGCCTCTGATGACCCGCGCGATCGCGGCCGCCACCAGGCGGAGCCGGGAACTGGGGCAGTCCGAGCCGGCCTGAGCAGACCGGCGTTCCCGCGGTTTTCTGTATCTAGGTCCTGATGGAGCGGCAACTTACATGGAATTGAAAGCCAGTACGCGTCGTGTTCAGGATGTGCTGACGGCCTCTGGCGGAAACTTCGAGGTCCGGGAATTTCCGGCGAGTACCCGAACCGCCGCGGAGGCGGCAGAGGTGATCGGTTGCGAAATCGCGCAGATTGCCAAGTCTCTCGTGTTCAGGGCCAAGGACAGCGATCGATCGGTTCTGGTCATTGCCAGTGGCGTAAACCGTGTCGATGTGAAAAAAGTACGGGCGTTGCTGGGCGAGAAAATTACCCGTGCCGATCCGGATTTCGTTCGTGAGAAGACGGGCTTTGCTATTGGCGGCGTGCCGCCGATCGCACACCGTGAGCCTCCTGTGACCTTCATTGACCGCGATCTCTTGGAGTTCGATGTCATCTGGGCAGCCGCGGGGACACCCAACGCGGTGTTCCCTCTGGGCGGGGAGGAACTGACAAAACTGACTCATGGAACTGTCGCAGATCTAAGGGCGGAGTAAGGCGCCAAACTGTGGTCTTTTGATGCTCTACCTGAAGAGCCACCGCATAATTAGGCCAAAACACTCGAAAAGCCCGTTATCGAAGACCATTTCTCTATCAGGTGCACCCTGAACTGAGGCAGGATACGAGCTAGAGGCTCATCGGAGGATCGAATGGTAAAGAAGGCGGACATTCCCAAACACATCGTCGACACGGCAATGAATCTGGCCCGGGACGAGGGCTGGCGTGATCTTTCTCTGGCGGACATTGCCGCAGCTGCGAAACTTCCTTTGTCGCAGGTTTACGGTGTTTATTCTTCCAAACAGGCTATCCTGGGGGGCTTCAACCGGATGGTCGATGCCCAGGTCATCGCGGATGAGGAGGGTGAAAGCAGCGAAGAGCCAGCGAAGGACCGTCTGTTCGATGTCGTAATGCGCCGTTTGGATGCGCTCGCACCTTACAAGGAAGC
This sequence comes from Denitrobaculum tricleocarpae, assembly GCF_007004665.1. Lineage (GTDB taxonomy): Bacteria > Pseudomonadota > Alphaproteobacteria > Kiloniellales > Kiloniellaceae > Denitrobaculum > Denitrobaculum tricleocarpae. The sequence continues at coordinate 642,998 of NZ_ML660052.1, forward strand.
CCTGGCGGTCATCGCCCAGGACCAGATGCGCGATCCTCTCGCAGCGGCCTGCAGTGCAAAACGCCTCAGCCGCTCAATGGCCACCATGCTCGAGGCAGCTCAGTTGTCGAGCGATGGATTCCGCGGAATGGTGCGCGTGAAGGCCCTTTCCGGGGTCTATCTTGCGACTTTGAAAATCTGGTTCAAGGAAGAGGCCGAGGATCTGCCTAAAACGATGGCAGCATTAGATAAATATCTGACGAAAGTCGACGGCTGTGCCCGCCGTTTCGAGCGGAAGCGCCCTGAGGCTGCCGCCGCCTGATCTGCTTTAAGTCTTTGAGGCGATTAAGCTTTAAGATGGCCATGCTACAAGTCGCGCGATGATTTTGTTGCAGTGCAACAAATTCGCTTGACCTTTGAATTTTTATGCCTATATTCCCGTCATCGACAGATTTTGTGCAGTGCACAATAGGTGGCCGCACAATTCACCTTCTATGATAAGGAATTGGGTCAATGGCAAAAGCAGCAACAAAAACGGGGAACCCGTTCCTCGATGGTGATTTCACTGCGTTCATGGATGTTTCGAAGTTTACCGAGCAGTTCGAGGTTCCGGACTTCTCTAAGATGACAGAAAAGTTCGCTGTACCTGGCGTCGACGCTTCCGCGATCATGGAAAGTCAGAAGCGCAACATGGAAGCCATTGTGCAGGCTAACCGCCTCTCGTTCGAAGGCACGCAAGCCCTGATGCACCGCCAGGGCGAAATCGTTCGCCAGGCTGTCGAGGAAGCTTCGCGCGCTGTTCAGTCGCTTTCTTCGGCCGGTACGCCTGACGAGGTTATGTCCAAGCAGGCCGAGCTTGTGAAAGACTCCTTTGAGCGCACGCTGTCAAATGTCCGCGAGCTTGCGGAGATGGGCGCCAAGTCGAATCAGGACGCCGTCGAAGTTCTGAATAAGCGCGTATCCGAGAGCCTCGAAGAGTTGAAGTCTCAGATCAAAGCGACCGCGAAAAAGTAAGCGCGCTCTCTGAAATTCCATTTCAGTACCTGATGAAGGGCTGCTCCGAGGAGCGGCCCTTTTTCGTTTTCTGTTTGGCCGGGACGTGAAATCCGAGCGGAACCCGATTGCTCTGGGGTTTCGTCCAAGCGCATATTCCGCGCCGGTCCAACTCAGCGGCTGTCGCTCCCGCCCCCACCCTCGCGCCCGCCCCCGCCATCTCCTGAACACCGTCAGCTTGTCGATCTTTGCGCCGAGGTGTTAGCGTCGCTCCAAGGCCACAGGCAGATTGAAACGGGAGATGCTCAGATGTCGGCAGGTGATAAGAAGCAGGTGGACAGTCCCCTGGGCTATGACGAGTTCCTGCGTGTTGACGTCCGCGTCGGGACAATCATAAAAGCCGAAGCATTTCCTGAGGCACGTCAGCCCGCCTTTAAGCTGGTCGTCGATTTTGGTTCTGAGATCGGTATGAAAAAAACGTCCGCCCAAGTCACCGTGCACTACAGTTTGGAAGCGCTGCCCGGTCGTCAGGTTGCTGCGGTCGTGAACTTTCCGCCCAAACAAATCGGGAAGTTTATGTCGCAAGTGCTTGTGCTTGGGTTCCCCGATGAAAACGGCGACATCGTGCTGCTTGAGCCTGATCGGGCGATCCCCAACGGCGGGCGGATGTCATAAGGCAAATAGCAAAGCTTTGGCCCATGAGGCAGGAATTCTTTTTTGCAGCCGCAATGACATAAAATTGGCACTCCTGGAATCGATCCCTACCTTGTAAGTAACAGAGTTATTACTAACTGTTGTATGTTTTCAATAGGTCTGTGGTGATTCTTTCTTCTTTTAGCCCTATTGGACCTTTCGTTCTAAAATGTGAAAACACCACTATCTTTTTACATGACTGCGATGAATTTGTCGGATATATTGCGGCGGATTTTTGTTATCTTTAGAAATAAACGCTTTTGATATAATTTCTCTTTTTGACCGACACTTTGACTTTTAGTCTGTTACTGAAATCCTTGACGCCAATACTGTATTCGGGAGATGCGAATGTCTGAAACCGCCGAAAAGCCTGAATTGCTCAGATTAACTGCGCATATCGTTCAGTCCTATGTGGGCAATAATAGTGTCGGTAAGAACGAACTCCCCGCGCTGATCACCAGCGTTTTCGAAACGCTGAGTGGGACCGGCGTCGAACCTGAGCCTGAACGCCTCAAGCCTGCCGTTTCGATCAAGCGGTCGATCCAGCCTGATTACATTGTCTGTCTGGAAGACGGCAAAAAGTTGAAGATGCTCAAGCGGCATCTGAGCACGGCCTATGGGATGACACCCGAAGACTACCGCGAGCGTTGGAATCTGCCGGCGGACTATCCGATGGTTGCTCCCAACTATGCGAAGCGGCGGAGTAATCTGGCGAAAGAGATCGGCCTGGGTCAAAGCAACAAGCGGACCCGAAAAGCCAAACCAAAAGTTTCCTCCAAACGCTGAGGCAAATCTTGGCCGGGAGACCGTATTGCGGATCGGCGAAATCAGCCGCGAACGGGTGAAAGGCTCCACTCTAGCCGTCGAACCATTCGCGCGCTGTCCCTGTCAAATGACCCCGTGTGATCGGAATGTGCTCTAACGTTCGTCAACGATCCACGTTGCCCAAACAGTTCCAAAGAACCTCGCTCAACGACATAGTGTTGCTGAGAGATGGTCTTTTGGGGCTGTTTGTTTTTTTGGGGAGTGGAGACTTGCCTTCGGCCCAGCATCGATGGACAGGCCTGGAAGGTGGGGCCACTCGTAACCACTTGATGACAGGTGTGGCCGGCGTTTGTTGAATGAGCGCGGGCGAAATTCGAGAGGGCGGTATGTTTGCGTTTGTCGCTGAGCTATTCGGCAAAAGCCGTGAAGTCAGGGATTTGGATCGCTGTCTCCATCAAATGGGGCTGAATTCCCACGCTGTGAATGACGCGACGAAGTTTACCATCTGCAAATGGATACGAGAGATCGTTCCGGCCCAGCAGACGGTCGAAGCGAAAGACCAGCAGCGCGCGGATTTGCAGAGAGCCGCCGGCGAACTTCTGGCCTATTGCGTTTTGGGACGCGGTGACTTTGCGGACGCAAACTCGCCTGAATTGGCCGAGGCCCAGGAGGCCCGCATTTTAGAGGCGACCGAAGGGCAAAACGACTTCGACGCGGGTGTTATCATGTTGGCCCTTCATGCGAATATCGCAGATCCGGACATTGCCGCGCGGGTCGAAATCGAGAGCGAATGACCCGGCCATCTTTGCTGGAACCGGTCTTTCTCGGAACTACCTCGCCGGTATTCGGCCTTTGGGAAAGGTTAAAGCGGCAGCCGCACGATAACCCGCAATCCTCCTCCCGGGGCGGCATCCAGGCGTAACTCACCGCCGTGGCTGTGGACGACATCACGCGCAATGGTCAGGCCCAATCCGACGCCGCCGGTTTCCTGATTTCTCGATTGATCGAGCCTGAAGAAGGGTTTGAACACGTCTTTTCTGCGTCCAGCGGGAATGCCCGGTCCGTCGTCATCCACGGTGATCTCGACCGCATGGTTGCGTTGACCTGCGCGCACCGAGACATGCTCGCCGTAGCGCTGAGCGTTTGCCAGGAGGTTCGTAAAGCAGCGCCGGGTTGCCTCCTGCCGAAGCGGCAGAATGATGTCTTCTTCCGTGTGCAGGTCGATGACCCCGCCCTCTCTGCGGGTTTGCGCAACGACGTCGCGCAGCAAGGTCATGATCTCCGTGGGTTTCGGCTGCTCCGTCCCTTCGCCGCGCGCAAAGGCCAGGTAGCCTTCCACCATGCGTTCCATTTCCGTGATATCGGATTTCAAGTCTTCGACATCACCGGAGGCTTCGAACATGGCGAGTTGAAGCTTCATGCGCGTGAGCGGTGTCCTCAGATCGTGGCTGACGCCGGACAGCATGTCCGTACGCTGCTGAACCTGACGCTTGATCCGCGAGCGCATCTGCAAAAAAGCGGTCGACGCCTGCCTGACTTCCAGGGCGCCCTCCGGTTTGAAGCCTTCTACATCCCGCCCTTTACCGAAGCTCTCGGCGGCCTGCGCCAGGCGTTGAATCGGGGTTACCTGTTTGCGCATGAAGAAGACGGCAACACCAAAGAGGATGATGGAGGTTCCGACCATCCACATGATAAAGATGTAGGTGGTCGAGGAGAACAGCCGCTTTCGCGAGACCAGCACGGCCAGCACGCCATCCGGAAGCTGCACGTCGATCTTGACCTGCTCCTCCAACGATCTGGTGTCGATCACGAAGGGATAACCGAACCTTTCTTCCAGTGCTTTGTTGAGCTTGCGGTTCAGAATTCCGTAGCCGGGAGATTTGGCATCCCCGGGCAGGAATGTGCCTTTCTCGAGCGTTACGTCCAGTGCGAGCGAACGTCTCGCCAGGCGGAATACCTGGGCGCGCTGAACATCGCTTGAATCACGGTTTACCAACTCGATGACCACGGCAATATCGCCGGCCAGGCCCTGTGAGAGGCGCTTCGTGATCGTGTCGTAATGGCGGTCATAGAAAATCCAGGTCGAGACCACCTGAAGCAAGACCAGGGGAGAAACGATGATCAACAGCGAGCGGCTAAGAAGCGTGCGCGGGATGAGACGCTTGAAAGCCGAGGGTTTCGCCGGCCCCGCAGCCTTGGCAGTTGTGCGTTCGCCGGCCAGGGTCTGATCAGCTACGTCTGCTTGTGAGGTCATTTTCCGTCCAATGCCGTCGGATAGATACAATTAACCAAGTAGAAGCCTGTAAAGCCGATGCCAAGCGTCAATGTGTCTCTATACCATAGAGTTAGGTCGTTTTTCACGCTCTTGTAGCCTGCCGTCCAGGGCTCTCTTGGCACCTGGGGCACTTTGACTGCGCGATGTCGCCGGGATGACATCCCGAAGCCAGGCGACTTCTAGGTTGAGGGCTCCTATTCCTTGATGGTCTTGATCGTGTTTTGGCAGGATTTAGGCAGGAGAGGTCTCGAAAGCGGGCCTGAAGGCCCGGTAAGAGGCCTCGACGCCCCTAAGGCCTGCCAAAACACGACCCCAGAGGGGCGACAAGATTATGAGTTCTGGGAACCACGTTCTGGGAACCAAGTTCTCGACTTCGTCGTGTCATCGGTCCAATTCTGGCTAAGCACGATGCTATGGCATCGCTCCACTCTTAACTCCTTGCCAGAAAACATAATTTTATCGTCAAGGCCGTCAAGGAATAGGAGTTCCCAACCTAGTCGGGAATGAGGACGTAACCCGTACCCCGGACCGTCTGCAGATATCTCGGATACTTCGGGTCCGACTCGATCTTTCGGCGCAGTCGCGTGACCTGGACGTCAATGGTCCGGTTGTTCGCATCGACCGGACTCTCCGAGGTCAGAGCTTCCCGGCTGACCGGAACTCCCGGACTGCGTGCGAGCGCTTTTAGAAGCGAAGATTCAGCGGCCGTCAGTCGAATGTACTCATCGTCACGCCGAAGTTCCTCGCGCGACAGATCAAAACTGAAATCACCGAAACTGATTTCGCCCGTTATCGCCGGCGCCGTGCTCTCCACGCGGCGAAGGATCGCATTGATGCGCAAAACAAGCTCGCGCGGCTCAAAGGGTTTCGAGAGATAGTCGTCGGCGCCCAGTTCCAGCCCGGAAATCCGGTCTCCGGATTCCCCCATGGCGGACAGCAGAAGGATGGGAACCTTATTGGAGCTTCGCAGCCAGGCAGTCAGTTCGAGGCCGTTTTCACCCGGCATCATGATGTCCAGCACGATGATGTCGAAGGCAAAGGCCGAGAGCTTGGCCCGCGCATCTTCGGCGTCGCTGGCTGTGGTCACCCGGAACTTCTGATCGCTGAGATACTTGCGCAGCAGTTCCCGCAGCCGCTTATCGTCGTCGACGACCAGAATATGTGCAGGCTCATCCATCAGTGCGGTGTTTCCACGTGAGGCAGGATCAGGCATGGCTCCCGTCACGACGTCTAACGTCGCGCGACCGCCGGCTGCAGGGCTTCGACATGGTCGAAGCGCTTGCGGCCATCCTCATCCATAAGATTGTAAAGCACAGTGCGGAAACCTGCGACGGCATCCGCGCCTGCGATACGGTAAGCCCGGGCGATCCGCCGACGCTGGTTTTCGATCAGCTCGGACTCAAGCTTTTTACCCTTTTTGGTCAACTCCAGCAGCCTTTGCCGCCGGTCTTCGGTACCGGGCTTCTGTTCAATAAAGTCTTCGCGCACTAGCTGGCTGAGCACACGCGAGAGGCTCTGCTTCGTAATCCGCAGAATGTCCAGCAGCTCGCTCACTGTCATTGAAGGGTGGCGCCCGACGAAATAGATCACACGGTGATGTGCGCGGCCAAAGCCGTAGTGCGACAGGATCTGATCGGGCTCTGCCGTGAAATCCCGGTAGGAGAAGAACAGCAGTTCCATTGCCTGACGCAATTCTTCTTCCCGGAGGAAGAGGGGGTTAGCGCCGCTTTTTACGTCAGCCATATTGACATATATAATTGCTAATGTTACACACTGGTTCGATGTTTTGTTAGAAAGTAACAAAATGCTTGGATGTTGCGCAAAGATCTAATGATTTTAAGGTGCTTAAGCGGTTAAAGCCAGTCGGTCATCTGCCTGGGCCGCTTCTGTCCAAAACAATCAGGTCCATCTCTGCGCGAACAAGAACTTATTAGGGCGGAAACGTAATGTCCATGATCCCTTTCGATGCGCGTGAAGGTGTTATTTGGTTCAACGGTGAACTGGTGCCCTGGCAGGATGCGAAACTGCACGTTCTGACTCATGGCCTGCACTACGCGAGTGCCGTGTTCGAAGGCGAGCGGTCATACGGCGGGCATGTCTTCAAGATGACCGAGCATCACGAGCGCCTGCAGGCCTCGGCGGAGCTCTTGGGCTTCTCGCTTCCCTATTCCGTCACGGAGATCGATCGGGCTGCGAATGAAGTCTTGAAGGCAAACGGTATCGTTGACGGCTATGTCCGCCCGATCGCCTGGCGCGGCAGCGAGATGATGGGGGTCTCCGCGCAGCACAACCGGATCAATGTTGCCGTGGCAGCCTGGGAGTGGCCGGCCTATTTCTCGCCGGAGGCCCGCCTTCAAGGGATCCGCATGACCCTAGCGGATTGGCGCCGGCCTGCGCCTGACACGGCGCCGACGCGCTCTAAAGCTGCCGGACTTTACATGATCTGCACGCTCTCCAAGCATGCCGCCGAAGCCAAAGGCTTCAACGACGCCCTGATGCTCGACTACCGCGGACAGATCGCTGAAGCGACCGGAGCGAATATCTTCCTGATTCAAGAGGGAAAGCTTCACACGCCGACCCCGGATTGCTTCCTTGACGGTATCACGCGGCGTACGGTTATTGATCTTGCCCGTGAGCGCGGTTACGAGGTTATCGAGCGCGCCATCATGCCCGAGGAGCTTGCCAGGACGCAGGAAGTCTTCCTGACGGGAACCGCTGTCGAAGTGACGCCCGTTTCGGAGATCGATGACTACAAGTTCACGCCTGGAGAGATCACGCGCGATCTTCTGACGGCCTATGACGACCTGGTTCGGCAACCCGGGCTGGCGGCTAGCGCCGCCTAAAGCCTCTCCGGGGCCTGTCATTTCCCGGGTTCAATAAAGTCGGCGCTCTTGCACTTCGTGTGGGGCGCCGTTTTTTTTGGGGGGTTGGGTTGTCAGGACCCGTCGGCCTGCTTGCGCCAGCGCGCCGCGGCCTCATCATCACTGTCGCGGGCATCGACCCACTGACCGCCGTCCGGCGTATCTTCCAGTTTCCAGAAGGGGGCTTTGGTCTTAAGCCAGTCGATCAGGAAATGGCAACTCTCCAGGGCTGCTTCGCGATGGGGGCTGGCGGTCGCGACCAGGACAATCTGATCGCCGGGTTCCAGCCGTCCGTATCTGTGAATAATCAGGCTGGCATTCAGCGGCCAGCGTTCGAGAGCCTCGGCCTCAATGCGGCCCAGCATTTTCTCCGTCATGCCGGGGTAGTGTTCCAGCGTCATCGCGCCGATATTTTCGCCAGCCGCCATGTCGCGCACCAGCCCAACGAAGCTGGCGACGCCGCCGATGCCATGGTCTCCATCCGAGAGCGCCCGCAATTCGGCGCCGAGGTCAAAGTCTTCGCGCTGAACTCGTATCATGCCGGTTTCCTCAAACTAGCCTCCCGTCACGGGCGGAAAAAGAGCCACTTCGTCCCCCGCTGTCACCGGATCCGTCATCTCAGCGTATTCCTGATTTACGGCAACGCGCAACGCTTCGACGTCGGCGAGGGCGTCTTCGAAAGCCGGTCCGCGTTGTTTGAGCCATGTCAGCAGATCGGCCACGGTCTCGACCTCAGCCGGCGGCGACACCGTTTCTTCCGAAACGCCCGTCTTGGTTTTTAGCCACGCAAAATAGAGCAGTTTCATCCAATCACCTCACTGAACGGCAGATAGTCTACCAGCATTCCAGGTTCGACCTGCGTAAGATCTTCAGGCAATTCGACCAGGCCCTGAGACTCCACGAGGGACGAGAGAATGCCTGCGCCGTCGCGCGGGAATTTTTCGGCTTTCCAGCTGCCATCGCCGTTTGGCCGCAGACTTGCCCGCACCCATTCTCTGCGTTCTTTCTTTTTGCGGTAAGAGAAATCGGCGCGGACGGGAAAGCTTTGAGGGGAGGTGATATTCCCGCCCATAAGACGCAGGAGCATAGGCCTGACGAAGACCAGATAGGTGACGACCACGGCAACCGGATTGCCCGGCAGGCCCACGAAGGGGATAGCCCCGATTTGTCCGAGTGCGATCGGGCGGCCCGGCTTGATCGCCAGGCGCCAGGCGTGCATTTTGCCGAGGGTCTCGACGGCGTGCTTTACATGATCTTCTTCGCCAACCGAGACGCCGCCGGAGGTGATGACCAAATCATGGTCTTCCGTCGCTTTGTCCAGGGCCGAGATAATGGTCTCGGCGTTGTCCCGCAGGATTCCGAGGTCCGACACCTCGCAGCCAAGCGACTTCAGAAGGCCGTTCAGGGTGTAGCGGTTTGAGTCATGAATAGCGCCGGTGACGAGATCCTGACCGGGTTCCCGCAACTCATCGCCGGTCGAAAAAAGCGCGACGCGCAAGGGACGGGAGACCTGCAATTCAGATCGTCCGACGGCTGCCGCCTGACCCAGGTCTTGTGCCCGTAACCGCTGACCGCTGTGCAGAACTCTGCTCCCGGCACGCACATCCTCGCCTGCATCCCGGCGGTTTGCGCCGCGCTTGATGCCGGCGGGAATAATAACGTCTCCGTCTTCAAGCGCGCAGTCTTCCTGCATCATGACCGTGTCGGGGCCCTCCGGCATGACTGCGCCGGTAAAGATACGCAAGGCCTCACCCCGGAGTGGCGGTTCAACCGGTGTTTGACCCGCAGCCTGTCTGCCGGCAATGCGCAACCGGGTCGGACCTTCAGGTTCTAAGTCGTCAAAGTAGATCGCGTAACCGTCGACGGCGGAGTTGTCGTGAGGCGGGATGTTTCCAGGGGCGATGATATCTTCACGCAGAACCCGGCCCAGGCAGTTGCCCGTCGCAAGCGTCTCGGTCGAAGTAACGCACTCCAGTTTCTCTTTCAGCAGTTCCAAGGCCTCATCAGTCCGCATCAAGCGGCCACCATGGGCGAAACAGTCGTCTGTTAGCTGTGCCACTACGCCTCCGTCTAGATTGCCTGCGGTTTCCGGCCGCGGCCACAAGGCTGCATATAAGCTGCGCTACGCATGTGCCAAGCCGCAATGCGCAATGATGAAGTCCGCAATCCCGCCGACGTCATTGAGGTCCAGGCCGGGCAGGGGCGTGTCGCCCAGCGCTTGGTCACAGGCAATGGCGACCACATGGGGGTCGTCCGGATAGAGCAACGGCTTGCCGACCGCCGGGCGGTGGATCTCGAGCTTCGGATGCGCGGATTTTTTAAAACCTTCGATCAGCAGAAGGTCCACCGGCGACATCTTGTCGATCAGTTCTTCGACCTTGGGCTCTTCCGCTCCTCGGAGTTCATGCATCAGCGCCCAGCGGTTCCCGGACGATATCATCACCTCGCTTGCGCCGGCCTGCCGGTGTTCGTAGGAATCCTTCCCGGGCTTGTCGACGTCAAAGTTATGGTGCGCGTGTTTCAAAGTTGAGACGGATACGCCCCGCGAAACCAGCTCCGGGATCAGTTTGCAGAGCAGAGTGGTTTTGCCGCTGCCGCTCCAACCGGCAAATCCGAACACCTTCATTGTCCGGACCTCCGGCCTGTGGAAGGCGTTTTGAGATCAGCATTGAGGTTCTGCCATTCAGATCCGTGACGGCAGAGGGTTTGTGGTTTTTTTTTGAAGAAATACATAGGAAGCTCGCGCTGCCGATCCCTAGGTTGAGAACTCATATTCTTTGACGGTCTTGACGATAAGATTGTGAGTCCTCAACCTAGGCCTTGGGATGGCTTTTCATCATGTGCTTTAGTCCACTTGCCATATAGTCGTAGCCTGTGATCACGGTCAAGGCGCCCGCAATCCAAAGACCCCATTCACCGGCTTGCTGGACCGGCCAGGACGCAGGGCCGGCGTCGCCGACGATGAGAGTTCCCAGGGCAATCATCTGGATAACCGTTTTCCACTTGGCGAGCTTGCTGACCGGCATGGCAACTTTGATTTCCGCCAGATACTCCCGCAATCCCGAGACCAGCAACTCACGGCACATGATAATAATGGCCGGGATGACCACAAGCTCGCTGATGCGTCCGACAGCCGTGAGCATGATGATGACCGAAGCGATGAGCAGTTTGTCTGCAATCGGATCCAGAAAACGTCCCAGGGAGGACTCATCGTTCATGTTCCGGGCGAGATAGCCGTCGAGCCAGTCCGTTACGCAGGCAAGGGTGAAGATCCCCCAGGCGATCCAACGGTTGGTCGGTGTGTCGATGTACATCAGCGCGATCATCAGCGGAATCAAGATGATACGCGACAGTGTCAGAAGATTCGGAAGTGTGGTTAACATCGACGTAGTGCAATCCTGCTCGTATTGGGTATCCCATCATGGGTATTCTCGGCCCCAACGCACCGAATAACAATTCGACCTTGCCTAAGCTAAACGCCTAGTGCTTGAGACTAAAGAGTAATTATCCCAGGGTGTTGAAATGATCGTATATTTTTCGTGCTACGGCTTTGTTAATGCCCTCGACTCCCTCTAAATCCGAGAGCCCGGCGCGGGATACGGCACCTGCGCTGCCGAAATGAAGCAGCAGGGCCTTTTTCCGTTTGGCACCGATGCCCGGTACATCGTCCAGAACCGAGCGCAAACGGCTCTTGGAGCGTCCTTTGCGATGGGTTTCGATCGCGAAGCGGTGCGCTTCGTCCCGTAATCGTTGAATGAAGTAGAGAACCGGATCCCGCGGGCCAAGCATGAAGGAGGGTTTGTCGGGCACGAAGATGCGCTCCCGGCCGGCGTTGCGGTCCGGACCCTTGGCGACCGCGGCGATCGCGAGATCGTCAATCCCGAGTTCTTCCAGAACCTCCAGACCCACTGTAAGTTGACCCTTGCCGCCATCGAGCAGAATGAGATCGGGCCATTGCCCGCTTCGCCGCTCCGGATCCTCTTTCAAAGCGCGTGAGAGCCGGCGATGCAGGACCTCGCGCATCATAGCGTAGTCATCGCCGGGGGTGAAAGCCTCGTCGTTGGCCGCGGCGCCATCGACGGCCTGGTCGGGTTTTTCTCTCGTGGGCGAATTGACCGCGCCCCGGATTGCGAACTTTCGGTACGAGGATTTGAGGAAGCCATCAAGACCGGCGACGATCATGCCGCCGTAGGCATTGGAACCTTGTATGTGGCTGTTGTCGTAGACCTCGATCCGCTCCGGGGCCGAATCGAGCCCCAAAGCTTCGGCCAGTCCTTCCAGTAGCCGTCTTTGACTGCTGCTCTCCGCAAGACGGCGCGCCAGAGCCTGCCGCGCGTTCTGCAGGGCGTTCTCGATAATCTTGCGTTTGTCGCCGCGTTGGGGCGTCGCGATCTCCACACGGTGCTCCGACCGGAACGACAAGGCCTCGCTCAGCAGATCGAGATCTGCAGGTTTATGGCTGGTCAGAATCAGTTTGGGGATCGGTTTGTTGTCGTAAAACTGTGACAGGAAAGACGACAGGACACTGTCGATTTCAAGAGTCTTGTCGTGGCTCGGAAAATACGCCCGGTTGCCGTAGTTCCGGCCCGCGCGAAAGAAGAAGACCTGAATGCAGATCTGACCTGCGTCGGCATGGGCGGCGAAGATGTCCGCGTTGTCGATGCCCGCGACATTCACATCCTGGCGCGACTGAATATGGGCCAGAGCGCGGATCCGGTCGCGATACTCCGCGGCAACCTCGAAATCCATCGCTTCCGATGCCGCCTCCATCTGCCTGACCAGGTCCTGCTGAACGCGCTGCGACCGTCCGGACAGAAACGCACGCGCCTGCTCGACAAGCTCGCTGTAGGCCTCCGGTGAGATTCGATCGACACAGGGTGCGGAGCAGCGCTTGATTTGGTAGAGCAGGCAGGGACGCTTGCGGTTGTTGAAAACACCGTCGCTGCAGGACCGCAACAGAAAGGCCTTCTCAAGCGCGGTGATGGTCATGTTCACGGCCGTGGCGTCGGCGAAGGGACCGAAATAGTCACCGTCACGGTTCTGAGCACCCCTGTGCTTGGTGATCTGCGCGGTTTCCTTGTCACCGGTAACCAGAATGTAGGGAAAGGATTTGTCGTCGCGCAGCAACACGTTGTAACGCGGCATCAGGCGTTTGATGAGGTTGCTTTCCAACAGCAGCGCCTCGACTTCGGTATGGGTCGTGACGAACTCCATGGAGACAGTCTCGGAAACCATACGCTTGAGCCGGTAGGGAAGTTTGCCAACACCGGTGTAGGAGTTGACGCGCTTTTTCAGATTCTTTGCTTTGCCGACGTAGAGCGCATCCCCCTCTTCAGAGAGCATGCGGTATACGCCGGGCGCACCGGGCAGAGTCTTGACCGCGTTTGCGATGACCTGAGCGCCCCTTTCCAGACGTGTAAGCTGATCCTCTTCGGGCGGGGCGGGTGCTGTCGCCGGCTCCGTCTCAGACTGGGAAACGGAAGCGGGCGGGACCGGTCCGGCATCACTTTGCGGTTGCTGGCTCTCGAGAGAGGCTGGTCCGTCTGGTCCGATCCACTTGGGCGATGCCTCGGACAGACCTGAAGACGTCGATTCCCGGTCAAGGCTGTCCTGGTTGGGCATAGCCGAGCGCTTGCCGCCCTGGGACGGGTCGTTACGTCTGCGCTTACCTGACGATCTCACCATAGCTTTGTCGTACCGCAGTCACTCTCCGGACTAGGCTTCCGCGCAACGCCGTTCTCGCATCACGCCGAAACCTCATAGTGGTCACAACACACCATGATCCAGATTGTGGTGCCGTGCGCCTCTGTCCCTAGTATCCCGGATCTGAAATTCACTTCATTGAATTTCAGATTCAACGGGACACTACCTCATTGAATCTAGTGTGATTCAGCCTCCAAAATTCGCCGCAAATTATGCGGCGAACTTCAGAAACATCACACTAGTATCGCCTCTCACCGCTTGGCTTTAAAGATGATCGGGGCATAAAAAATCGGACCGGTGACCACATTCACTAAGATGACGATGTTGTGACAGCAATGTGTATCTGCTCATTCAGATGTCTACGGACAGATATTTTTGCCCTTCAAATGCCGTTAACCAACATATCCACGGAATCTGTGGATAACTCTGTGCGTATATATAGCTTGCGAGGGGTTAGCCCTAGAGGAATCAAGCTCTTGCTTGCTATGCCTAAAAAATAGGCATAAAATTTTAAGCAATTGATTTATATAAATAAAAATGAAGTCAAGCGTAAAGAAACCTTAAAGAACGAAAAAACCTCATTGACTGCCTGCAGCTGAAAACCGGTCCTGAATAGGTTGTGTAAAACTTTCGAGACCCGAGCCGATAGATTACGTTTTCGCAATGGTTTATCGGGCGCTTTTGAGTCTTTACGATGACGTTAACGATTTGTGACATCGTCACATTGTGTGATCGATGAAAGCCACCAAACCAAGTCCCGCCGACGGGTCATTCGGACTTGCGTTGGCGTTCGATTTCGATTCCGATTCCGCCAACGTCGGGATAGCGGTCGAGTTTTTCAATCCTTACACGCGCAGAGATGACGCGTTTGTCGAAGAAGCAGGTTTCCAGAATCTGATCAGCAAGTGTTTCAAGCAGCCGGACGTTGTTCTCCAGACAGGTGCGGCGGATGCGCGATACCAGATGCCCGTAGTGGACCACTTCGGCGATTTCGTCATCGCTCGGCGCAGAGGGTTGAATGTCAATTTCAAAGTTGAGTCGCAGGCGTTGGCTACGCGCACGTTCCTCGTCGCTTAAACCGATCGAGCAGGTCAGCGTCATGTCACGTATCACGACGCGTTGTGTTGTCAGCGCCGTCTGAGCGAGTGGAGAGTCTTCAGACGTTGACTCTGAGTGTTTGGATGCGGACATGAGAGTCTCTTCGAATGCTGGTTTAGATTGATTTCGATCTGTGGATTCCGTCCGGGGGCGTGCGGCTTTATCGATTCGCGTCAGTCCAAAAACTGATGGTCCTGCGGTGCTTGCGCCCAGCCGAGATGTTCACCGCCATCAAGTGCAATCATCTGACCCGTCATGGACAGCGCTGAGATTATAAAACGCGCAGCGGCGCAGATTTCCTCCGGCGATGTGCCGATGCCCAACGGCATGGCCGCGCACTGTGCGTCGAAGTCTTCCTTGCTCTGTCTCGCGTTGGCAAGTGCCGGACCCGGACCGATGCCGTTCACCCTGATCCTCGGCGCCAGTTCCAGTGCCAGGGACTTTGTCATCGCCCAGAGGCCGGCCTTGGAGAGTGCGTAACTCAAGTACTGCGGCGTAGGATTCCAGACGCGCTGATCGATCATGTTGATGACAACGCCGTTCAAGGGTGCCGGCGCCCCATCACGCGCCGGCTCGACCGCGTCTTTGAGGGCTTTCGCAAAACTCTGAGTGAGGACCAGCGGCGCCCGCAGATTGGGTTCGATGTGCTGATCCCAGCTTTCCCTGGACGCGGTCTCGATCGAATCGCGTTCGAAGGTCGAGGCGTTGTTAATGAGGCAACCCAACGGACCCACCGCCTCGACGACCGACGGGACCAGGGCTTGTACGTCGGCCTCCTGCGTCAGGTCTGCCTGAAATGCATGCGCCTTTCCACCCGTGGCAGCGATCTCTGCGATCAGAGAATCGGCCTCTGCGCTCGAACTCCTGTAGTGGGCTGCCACGGTCCAACCTTGCGCGGCAAAGTCGAGTGCGAGCGCCCGTCCAATTCGCTTGGCTGCACCCGTGATCAATACACTGCGTGGATAGTTCGCGCGGTGTCTTTTTTGCTGCTGTTTGTTCATCGGCGCGAGCATGCAGAAGCAAAAGCCCGATGACAAGTTCCGCCGCGACCTAAACTGTAGGGTCTACGCCAAATGGAGTTTTTGAACTGTCCCATACAGGCGGTCGAACTTGAAGGTCTAACGCCTGTCGACTGGATAACTGCCGCTACGCCACGACGGGAGGCAGGGTGAACTGATAGGTAATGTAAGCGCCGTACAACAATAAAAAGACAATACCGGAGAAGCGCCCGATCTGGCCGCAAATCATGATGATCGGAACCACCATCAGGGAAACCGCTGCCATGATCCAGGCATCGAAACTGAGGACCGCTGCGTCAACTTCAAAGGGAGTCACCATGGCAAGGACGCCCAGAATCAGCAGAAGGTTGAAAAGATTCGATCCAAGGGCGTTGCCCAGAGCGACCTCGGTATGCCCGCGAATTGCAGCGGTGATAGAGGTCGCGAGCTCGGGAAGTGATGTGCCGAACGCGACCAGGGTCAGGCCTATGACGGTCTCCGACACGCCCGCAGCCCTGGCAATCTGGACAGCGCCACGGACGAGTAGCTCCGATCCCAACACCAGCCCGATGATGCCGCCGATGACAAGAGCGAGCGCGATGCCCAGAGACTTTGGCGCGCTCTCAATTTCTTCCGCAACCTCGTCATCAAGGGCGCTCAGGCTGTCTTCGTCCTCGCCATCGTCGCCGTTCCGGACGGCATCGTTGCGATAGCTGTACCAGACATAGCCGATCAGGCAGGCGATCATCGCCACGCCGTGCAGGAAGGAGAGTTCGCCGTAATACGCAAAACTGACAAACAACAGGGTCGCGGCAAGAACGGCGATGCAATCGCGCAAAACAAGCTGAGGCTTGGTGACAATCGGGGAGATGACGGCGGCAACGCCGAGAATCAAAAGTATGTTGGCGATGTTGGATCCGACCACATTGCCGACACCGATGTCCGTCACGTCTTCCAGACCGGCGGTCACCGTGACGACCAGCTCAGGCATCGATGTGGCGAAGGCCACCACGGTCAGGCCAATCAGCATTGGGGAGAGCCCCAGCCTGCTGGCCACACCGATTGCGCCACGCAGAAGGACTTCGCCACCGAATGCAAGGAGCAGAAGACCGGCGCCGGTCATTAAAAAAGCCAGGGGCGTCACAGTGATCAGACCCTTTTTTCGCGCAAGATCTGGGAGCAGGCCGGAAGCAGGAACCCGCCGGTCGCGGCAGCTGTAGCAAAGGACATGGCAACCAATCTGTTGTGCGCGGCGACGTCCAAGCTCGTGCGGTCAGGACGCTTCTCGTCGCGGTGTATATTCAGGTCAATCGTGGAATGGATAGCTAAATGCGTCTTCCCCCCGGAATTTTCAATATCTATCGGATTTCCGCGGCCATGGTAAACCTTTCTATTCGCGTTTTGGCACCAAGGGCGCGCTTTCTTGAGTCGGTAAAGGCAAAAACGTCACCCTTTTCGTCAGGGCTTGCGCTTCACTCCGCAGCCTTGTCGTCCGCCTTTTTGAGGTTTAACGACGCCGAGTTCATACAGTAGCGCAGGCCGGTCGGAGCCGGTCCGTCCTCGAAAACGTGCCCCAGGTGAGCGTCGCAGCGTGCACAGAGGACCTCGGTGCGTTTCATCCAGAGTGTCCGGTCCACTTTAAGTGCGACCGCCTCTTCCGATACCGGCGCCCAAAAGGAAGGCCAGCCGGTGCCCGAATCGTACTTCTCCGCCGCGTTGAAGAGCGGCGTGTCGCAACAGATGCAGGCGTAGGTGCCTGGGTTCTTGTCGTCGTGGTAGAGGTTTTGGAAGGGCCGTTCGGTTCCGGCCTGCCGTGTTACGTGATACTGCTCCGGGCTCAGCTGCGCGCGCCATTCGGCATCGGTCTTGACGATTTTTTCGCTCATTCCCTCTCTCTCCTTCCGGGGTGCCCTTGCCGGAACCACCGGTCTTCCTCAGGCTTTGGTAGCCTTGCACACCGCTTTGCGACATGCCGGGTGCATGTTTGCATCACTGATGTGGTGACGGGAGTGCCGTTTGTCCCACTTTTATGTGGACTGGCATGACAGCATCATCAATTCGTGATTTCACTTATTGAATCGAACCTACAAGTGTTCGTTTCTCACTGGCCTTAAGTTAAGGGCTTGTTTGAAAAGCAATAAAGAAACCAGCGATCTTTTTTTATCTCTCCGGAGAGACAAAAATCTAAGATTTGTGGCGTAAAATTCTACATCACAATTCCGTTATTTATTGATGCCGGGCCTTTATTAACCATATGTGAGAAAGGCCGGAGAAAACCTGCAGCTGTCAGCGCAGCTTTTCAGCCACGCGGAAAGCCTTGGCGGTGACAGCGGGATCGGGTGTCACACCGCCGGATCGGCTTGGTGCAGGACGAAATTCCATGAGAGGTGAAGTCGGATTGGAGGATGCTATGTCGAAAATCGGTAAAGCTTTGCAGGGGGCGTTGATGTCCGGGGCTGTGGCCGCCGCGCTCACGGCGGCCTCTGCTGTTACCGCGACGGCATCCGCCCAGACAATATCCTGTGGAGAGCGCGAGGCGATCCTGGAAACGCTGAAGGAGCGTTATCACGAGGGCCGCACGGCATTCGGGATCACGGCCGACGGCCGATTGCTGGAAGTCTTTTCCGGGCCGTCAGGATCCTGGACACTGCTGATGACCCGGCCGGGCGGCCAAAGCTGCCTGATGTCGAGCGGCGAGGGCTGGCGGCACATCATAGAGGAGAAGCCGGAAGATCCGGTTGCCTGAGTTCGGGAAGCGATGACCACCTGTGCAGATGGACGCTGTCAGGCGTGAATGACTCGTTCCCGGGGCAGAGAGACCGTCACACAGCTGCCTTCGCCGACACGGCTTTGGAAAGAGATGTCGCCGTCATGAAGTTGAATCAGGCTCTTTGCGATGTAGAGCCCGAGACCGGCGCCACGCTGCAGGCTGCTGTGCTCGGGCGCTGCCTGAGTGAAGGGTTTGAAGAGGTTTGGAATGATCTCCTCCGGGACGCCAATTCCCGTGTCGGAGATATTCAGCACCAGATAATCACTCGTCTCGTTCGGCTCTACCGCCAATGTGACCGTCCCGCCGCCCGGTGAAAACTTCACGGCATTGGATATCAGATTAAGCAAGACCTGCTTCAAACGTGTGTGGTCGGCGAAAAGCTGTGTGTTGCCGTCGAAGCCCTGACGGGTGATCTTGATGTTTTTACCCTTGCAGGCCGGTTCCAGGACGGTCGTGCACTCTTCAAAGATCTCGCTGAGATTGACTTTGGATTCCTTGAGCTCCAGCCGTCCTGCCTCGATTCGGGAGGCATCTAGGAGGTCGGAGATCAGCGTAAAGAGATGAGAGCCACTCGCGCCGATGTCTCCAAGTATCTCGCTTTGTTTATCATTTAACGGACCGTATATCCCGTTGAGCAGAAGATCCGTAAAGCCGATGATCGCATTCAGGGGCGTCCTGAGTTCATGGCTCATGGTTGCGAGGAAATCGCTTTTCGCGTGGTTCGCCTGGATTGCCGCCAGCCGGGCTGTGTCGAGCTCATGGGTACGTTCCTGAACCCGCCTCTCGAGCGTTTGGTTGATGGTTTCGAGTTGCCGCTCGGCCCGTTTTCTCGCGGAAACGTCTTCCTCCGTGATGACGATCGAGCGATCGCCGGTCATCGGGTCCTTGGCGATCCGGGCGTCCAGGTGGTGCCAGCGTGCGCCCTTTGACGTACGGACTCGAAAATCACCGCTGTGCCGATGACCCCGGCGGCAGGATTTCATCAGCGCCTCCGCCGCCTGGGGTTTGACGAAGCGTTGTTCAAGCGTTCCCGATGTCGTAGGCGTCGGCCCGTTGGAGAGATTGTAGGCAAAACTGGCAGCCGGATTCTGAGCCAGAAGCTCGCCGTCCAAAGAAAAAATACTGACCATCAAGGGGGTATAGCGGGCCGCCTCCAGAATGCGCAGGGCTTCAGGCTCCCGGCGCAGATCCAGCGGTGTCGTTGCCTCAATCAGGATCGCCGGAGAGCCTTCCTCGATAGTGACGGGTTTCATGTCCAGTACAACCGTCACAGGCTGACCCTTTGGGTAGAGTGTCCATGTCTCCATGACGGAGTCGCCGTCGATGGTGTTGTCCACGATCTGTCTCAGGCGCAGGCGGACAGTCTCGGAGTCGCTGGAGTAGTCCCGTCCAATCAACTCGTCGAGCGAAGCGGCGTCCCAGAACTTCAGCGCACTTTTGTTCGCCCACCACATCGCATGGCGCTCGACATCGAACACCCAGATCGGGGTCCGGAGCGCGTCATACCGCCTGATAGCTTTGCGATCGTTAAAATGAGTGAGTTGTTGCACGTCCAAGTTTCCGGCGAAAAAAGCGCGAAGTTCCCGATTTTATGAAATGCTTGCCTGTCTCTAAATCCGTAGATACCCGTACGCGGATCAAGGCGCCGATGCCTACCCGAGGTTTAATAGAGTAAGCGTTCCGGCATTGAAATGCCTTCGCGCGGTTTGTCTGAAGCGCTTTCAAGGATCCGTATGTGTACGATCTCGCGTTTGGTTTAAGGCTGAATTAACGCCGCCGGGATTTGCCCTTGTATTTTTTGCGGCTTTTCGATGAAGCGTCGGCACGGGCGATGCGGGCGGTAAAGTCCGGTTTTCCGGATTTCGATGGTCCCGGCGACAGCTCAAGCTCACTGTTTTCCAGGTTCCGTATTTCATCGCGCAGACGAGCGGCTTCCTCGAACTCGAGATCCGCTGCTGCGGCCCGCATCCGTTTGTTGAGATCTTCTAGATGCGTCTTGAGATTGTTGCCGATCAGGTGCGGCGTGGCGTCATCGCCCGTATCGACGGTGACATGATCGCTCTCGTAAACGCTCTGAAGGATGTCGGTGATTTGTTTGCGGACGGATTCCGGTGTGATGCCGTTCGCCGCATTGTAGGCCTGTTGCTTTTCCCGCCGCCGGTCGGTTTCGCCCAGCGCCGCTTTCAGGGAATCCGTCATCACATCGGCGTAAAGAATGACCTTACCGTCGACGTTGCGCGCCGCGCGTCCGATCGTCTGAATCAGGGATGTCGTCGAGCGCAGAAAACCCTCGCGGTCTGCGTCGAGGATACAGACCCGGCCGCACTCCGGAATGTCCAGTCCCTCCCGCAGCAGGTTAATCCCGATCAGCACATCGAACACGCCCAGCCGCAGGTCACGTATGATCTCGATCCGCTCCAGGGTATCCACATCCGAATGAACGTAGCGGACTTTGATGCCGGCTTCGTACATATATTCGGTCAGGTCCTCCGCCATGCGCTTGGTCAGGGTCGTGACCAGGACCCTCAAACCTGCAGCCACGGCGGTCCTGCACTCCTCGATCAGGTCGTCAACCTGGGTCTCTGTCGGGCGGATCTCGCAGATCGGATCGATCAGTCCCGTCGGCCGGATGATCTGTTCGGCATAGACGCCGCCTGTCTGCTCAAGCTCCCACTTTCCGGGTGTTGCCGAGACATAGAGCGTCTGCGGCCGCATCGCATTCCACTCCTCGAACTTCAACGGTCGGTTGTCGATGCAGGATGGCAGCCGGAAACCATACTCCGCCAGCGTCGATTTACGCGCGAAGTCACCCCGGTACATGCCATGGAGCTGCCCGGTGGTGACGTGGCTCTCATCAACGAAGAGCACTGCGTTATCCGGCAGGTATTCAAAAAGTGTCGGCGGAGGCTCACCCGGCGCACGGCCCGTCAGATAGCGCGAATAGTTTTCGATGCCGGCGCAGGAACCGGTCGCCTCAATCATCTCGATGTCGAAGGTGGTACGTTGCTCGAGCCGTTCCGCGGGCAGCAGTTGGTCTGTCGAGCGGAAGTGCTCAAGCTGCGCCTTGAGGTCGATTTTGATCTGTTTGACGGCCTGCTGCAGTGTCGGCCGGGGCGTAACGTAGTGACTATTGGCGTAGATCTTGACCTGCTCGAGAGTATTGGTTTTGTGCCCGGTCAGGGGATCGAACTCCTGTATGTACTCGATTTCATCGCCGAAGAGACTGATACGCCAGGCGCGATCCTCATAGTGGGCCGGGAAGATCTCGATGGTATCGCCGTTGACCCTGAAGGTGCCGCGGCCGAATGCGACGTCGTTGCGGGAATAGTGCAATTCGACCAGGGAACCCAGCAGTTCCCGTCTGTCGATCATCTGGCCGGGCTGCAGAGAGATAATCATCTGGGCGTAGGTCTCGGGCGAACCTATACCGTAAATGCAGGAGACCGACGCCACGATGATGACATCGTCCCGTTCGAACAGAGCCCGGGTCGCGGAGTGACGCATCCGGTCGATCTGTTCGTTCACCGAGCTGTCTTTCTCGATGTAAGTGTCGCTGCGCGCGACATAGGCTTCGGGCTGGTAGTAGTCGTAGTAGGAGACGAAATACTCGACCGCATTATCGGGGAAAAAGGATTTCATCTCGGAATAGAGCTGCGCCGCAAGCGTCTTGTTGTGGGCCAGGACAAGCGCCGGACGCTGCAGGCGCTGTATGGTGTGCGCCATGGTAAAGGTCTTACCCGAGCCGGTGACGCCGAGCAGAACCTGATCGCGTTCACCCTTGATCAGCCCCTCGGTGATTTCTTCGATGGCCTGCGGCTGGTCTCCGGCGGGCTCATAGTCGGAATCAATCCGAAAAGGACGTGAATCAGCCTTTGAAAAGGAGTCCGGGAGGGCTTCGATTAGTGTGCTGCTCATGGGCATATATATGCCCATCGCGGAGCGCGGAGGCCAGTGCAGATTGCACTCCCAAAAGGAAAATTGAACGTTGGCCTATTCGGAAATTCGTTTTACACGCTAAGAGGGAGTTTGATAGAAAAATATATCCGTTTTGAAGAGACGGCTACGCTTTCCACACAAGTCTATCGCTTGCTTTGAGCAGCCTAACCCCAGGATTCCTGGGCACCAAGGCGCCGCGCGACTGCGGGGCGTCTCTCAGGTTGCTCAAAGACTTCGATCTCTTGCGATGGACGACCGAAATGGTAGCCTTGGGCAAACACGATGCCACTCTTCGTCAGGAACTTGCAGGTCTCATCGTCCTCGACCATCTCGGCAACGGTGTCGATACCAAGATCGACGCAGAGGTCGGCAATGGCCTTGAGGATGTGGGCGGAGGTTTTATCGTGCAGACATTCGCGCACATAGCTGCCGTCAATCTTGAGGATATCGACCTGGAATTGACGGAGATACTGGAGTGAGGCTTCGCCCACGCCGAAGTCGTCGAGACAGACCAGATGGCCGTCGTTGCGCAATGCCTGGATCGCGTTGTTGGCCACGATCGGGTTTTCCATCCGAGAGGATTCCGTGATCTCGAAGAGGATGTGTTTTCGGTTTTCGCCCAAGGCAACGAGCTGTTCCCGGAGGGTTTCGACGAACACGCTGTCGCCAATCGACTGGGCGGAGAGATTGACCGCCACCGCTCGTTGAGATGTCATCTCGCCTTGTTTGCGCAGCCAGCTGATGGCCTTTCGGCACACCGCCATGTCGAAGCCCCGAATGAGGCTCAAATCCTCCGCCGACTGAATGAAGCGGGCGGGCGATCCGATTTCCCCGTCGATGCGTGCAAGGAGTTCGTAGTGATGCGTTGCGCGGGTATCCAGTCTGACGATCGGTTGGAACACGAGTCTGAAGGACTCGTCAGCGATCACCGACCGAACCTCGGTGGCTGTTCTCTGAATCTGTGCGAGAATCTTGGGAAGCCCGTTCTGAAGATCGTTCAGTCTGATCCCATTGTCGCCACCGCGCGCAAACTGGCGGACCATGTAATCGAATGCTTGTGCAGGATTGCCGTCGCCGACGCCGGCCTCCGCCAGGATAACACTGGCCTTTTCGATTTCGACGCCCAGGCCGCTTGGATCGGCTGATTTTACCTTGGCCGAGATTTTTGAGCTCAGCTGTTCAATGTCGACTTCTGGGCGGTGGATCAAACCGAAGCGGCCCTCGCCGAATGCCGCCGCCGAATTGGCATCATCCGAGCTCGCGCGCAGGTAGCTGTTGATGGTCTCGTGCAGCTCTTCCTGAGAAGCGGTATCCAGCTGATCCAGGACCGTCGAGTAATTGCTGAGCTCAAGCAGGGTCAAGGTGTGGTCGTTTGCGGTTTCCAGGCTCCGTGAGACCACTTTGTTGAAGCTGGCGGTATCATGCATGACCGCGCCCGCCGCTTCGCGGGCTTCGGCGCCGGAACTTGCACGCGGTGCCGCAGGTATCTTGCAGGACAAGAAGTAATGACGCTGCAGATCCTCCACAAAGTAACCGGTTAACGAAAGGGTGCGCGGTGCCCCCTTGGTGTTGCGGCACATAATGTTGATCGGTTCCGGGCGCGCGCCTCCGGTCATCCCGCCGAGGGTTGCGTTCACCACGGACTGATCCTGTTCAACGATGAACTCCTGCAGCCCATGGCCCTTCATTTCGTCTGCGCTGAGCCCGAAAACGCTGCGGCAGGCCCCGCTTGCAAAAACGATTTTATGGTCCGCAGTCAGTTCCAGCAGCAGATCCGCACGGCAAAAGGCGAACGCCAGAAACCTGTCGCGTTCCTGGCGCAGTTGCTTAACCGACTGGGGTTGAGGGGTGCCGTCTGCCATAATTCTCCGCCGAAACGAGCAGGCGCCCCTCTAAGCTGAGGAATCTGCATCGGAGTCATCGAGAGAACACTGTACGAATTCTAGATTAAAACGCTGTAAAGACTTGCCCTGACTGAACTCGTCCCGGGATTGTCCAGTAAAACGCTCGTTAGTCTTCGCTTAAGTCTTTGATTTTCGGGGGTAACCAGGCGCTTTCCTGCCGTTCGTAAGCTGATACCAGGTACCGCAGCGGGCCTCCCGGCACGATTGTGTCGAAGGGATAGCAGGTGACCAGCGTCAAGGCCGCTTCACCGTTTCCTGCCGCCAGGCGGGCATATCTGGCATCTATGACCTGCCGGTCTGTCGCGGTGTAGCTGCGCCAGACCCCGTCTGGTGACTGAACGCGAATCTCCATCCCGTATTCTACCTTCTTGAGAAATGCGAAATGCGTGTCACGGTGACCGCTGAGAATACTGTGCCCGCTGGTGCCGGGCGCTGCCGTACCCTCCAGATGCGCTGGCCCGAATGCAAGAGTTCTGCCGCTTGCACCGGCCAGGACCATGAGATCGACATTCAGATCCGGGATCTGCATGCGCGCGACCGGCCAGGTATCGGCCCAGGGCCAGGGGCGCACTTCTTTTTCGCCCTTAAGGGTATCGCTCCAGGCCTCCTGAACCAGAACCTGCGCCAATTCGGCTTTCAGGTGGATGTACCCGGCTTCGCCGACTTGCCAGATGCCCAGACCGATTATTGCCGCGCCCAGGATTGCGGCGCCTTTACGGCGCAGCAACCCTGACACTTTCTTGGTCTCAGGCATGGTTTTCGTGCCCCCGGCGCGAGAGGCTGATGCCAGCGAAGACCAGGCCACCCAGGATCAGGAGAGCGATGCCGATGATGGCGTTCAGCGCTGCCGGCGTCGCGGTCTGGGGCAGGTGAACGGCCTTGCCTTTGGCCGATGGTGCCATCGCGGCCAGGGATGCAGGCAGTTTGCGGACCGGCATTGCCGTGGACTTCGTTGGGGCAGGATCTGCGGCCGGCGGGGCTTCGGATTCGATCGATCCGCCGGTGCCGAAGACCTTTTCACGGCTCCAGCCATCGGGTAGTTCGCGCGGCACTTCGTGGCTCTGCAAAGCCTCATCTCTTGGGCGGGCCGGCTGATCGTCGATGGCGACCAGGCTGGTGTAACGGGTCACCAGTTGGTGTTCCAGGGCCACTTCCAGTGCGTCAACGCGGACGGCAACCGGGTCCCGGCCCAGGAAGAGGTCATCGGTGATCTCTTCAAACTTGGACCGCCCCCAGAGCGCGGCAATACCGGCCGCTTCGCTTGGTTTTTCCAAAGACGTCCGGCGCTGCCAGTCTTCCGTTCCCTGGCGCCCGCTGATCAGCACGCTGCCAGAGAGAGACGCCACGTCCACCTCGCCGATCTTGGAGACCACCACGACCGGTTCACCCTCGTAGAGGTCGGGAACAACCGATGGATAGCTCTCAATCCTCTTTCCGGCACTGCCGGGCCAACCGAGGGAAATACTGGTCAAAGCGGGCCGCTCGAGCTTGCGCAGCAGCGCTGACATCTTGACCGACACCTCATTCGGATCGCCGATATAGGTGAATGTGCCGCGACCGGCTTCAGCCGCCTTGCGCATGAAATAGCTGTTTGGCGCGGCACCGATGCCGACTGTAAACAACCGGCTCGATGCGAGTTTCTCGGCGATCAGCTTGAAGAGTTCGGCTTCGTTTCCAACCGCGCCGTCGGTCAGAAAGACAACCTGTTGAAGGCGGTCGTCGGCGTGCTTGTCGATGATCTCGGCCTGCGCGTTCATCTGCAGCGCCTGGAGCAGGGCGGACCGCATCTCCGTGCCACCGTCCGATTCCAGGGCGTTGACATAGGCTTGCGCCCGCCGGAGCGAGTCCGCCGTGACCGGCACAATTCTCTCGAAGAGGCTGTAAGTCTTGTTGTTGAAGCGGATGACGTTGAAGCGGTCGCGCGGCTGCAGGCGGGAGATGGCGAGGGAGAGGGCGGCCCGCGCCTGCTCCAGCGACGCTCCGTGCATCGAGCCGGAGGTGTCGATCACAAAGACCACGTCGCGCGGGGGGAAGGGTTCCATGGAGGGGGCGTGCTTCAGGTTGTCCAGGTCCTCGGGGTGAGGCGCTTGAGAGGGAGGGGTCACCATCATCATCACGTAGCTCTCGCCCCCGAAGTCTTCCACGAACACGGAAGCTTGCGGCGCAGTTGCGGAGGCCAGGCGCCATTCCACCACGAAATCCTTATTGGCCTGAACCGAGCCGTCGCGGAGGGTGATCACCTTCCTGCGGTCGTCGAGGGCTTCGATATCAACCGGATGATAGAGGCTGGAAAGGCTGTCCAGCGGTGCGCCCGGATCGAGCCGGACCGTCAGGGTCACGGGATTGACGCGCTCACCCACTGGACCAAAGAGGTCGCGGTCTTCCGGGACAAAGCTGGCCGGTGTCGTGCCGGGGATTCCTTGAGGTGCGCTATCGACGGTTTGCGGCTGCTCGCGGGAACGCTCGTCGCGCGGCGTATAGCGCGGTGCGACGACCATCGGAAAGCGAAGCGAGAAGGTGCCGTCGCTGTAGAGGGCGCTATCCTGGTACTCGATATCGACGATGATTTCTTCCCCGGGTCCGATGTTGGCCAGGGACGTCACGAAGACATTCGGCCGTTCCGACGACAGCAGGCTGGCGCGCTTCCCGGAGGCTGCGGCGGCGTCATAGGCCCGTTTTGCCTGCTCTTTTTCAAGAATTTTGCCCGTGATCACCCGGCCACCCACGGACATGACCAGTCGATCGACCGCTGATTTCTCGGGCAGCGGGAAGACGTAAATGCCCTCTTGCCAGTTGTCGGAAGGATTGGTGAAGCGCTGCCGCAAGGCGACACGCGCAATCATCCCGGTGACTGAGATCCGGACGTCGCTGTCCAGCTGCGGGGCCTCAAAGGCTTCGCCGTTGGGACCGCTGGGAAAGAACAAACCCGTGAGCGGGGCCTCCGAGGCCTGGTTCGGGGCCTCCGCCGAGGGCACACCCGCTGCCCGCGCGGCAAAACTATTGGCCGGCAGCAGCACCAGCGTCGCGATCAGCATAGTGATGGCTGCAAAAAGCGACAGCAGGATGATACCAACGGCTTTGCCACAGCCTGCGGCAACGCGCGGGGGGATAATGCCCGCCGGAACCGCCAGGGCATCGGCAGAATAGAGAGGGTCGGAGGGGCGGATCGCGGGCATGGCAGCTGTCCTTCACCAGGGTTCGGAAAATCTCGACTGCGCCATGACACCGGAGATCAGGGGCGATGAGGGAGCGGGACGGCGGCGATTCCAAGGTTCTTTGTGGCATCTTTAGGGCGCGGCATGGGACCGCCCTCAGGCATGTTGTGGTCCCAAAAACCCGTCTTTGAGCGGCGGATCGCATCCGTCAGCCAGAGGGACAGGTTTCCGGGGCCGAAGGCCAATCCTGTCAGATTCCTAAATATGCTATGAAACTTTGCCTTTGAGGCTGCTTCTCGGTTGCTATGCTCCGAATGCTTTACTACGTTCGCCGGGCATTATTGTTCTTGGGGGATCGCACCCTGCGCGGCCCCCGTCATACTCAGGGAGCTACAGGTCATGGCGCAGATTGCGGACCGCCTCGCACGAATTAAACCCTCCCCCACGATTGCCGTCAGCACCAAAGCACGCGAATTGAAGGCCGCGGGACGGGATGTCATCGGCCTGGGTGCCGGGGAGCCGGATTTCGATACGCCGGATAATATCAAGGACGCGGCGATCGCGGCCATTCGGGCAGGCGATACCAAATACACCGCCGTCGATGGAACCCCGGCCCTGAAGGCAGCCATCTGCGCAAAGTTCAAGCGTGACAACGATCTGGACTACACGCCCGATCAGGTCACGGTCGGGACCGGCGGCAAGCAGGTCCTGTACAACGCCATGATGGCGACGCTGAACCCGGGTGACGAGGTCGTGATTCCCGCACCCTTCTGGGTCTCTTATCCCGATATGGTCCTCTTGGCCGAGGGCGAGCCGGTGGCCGTGCCCTGTTCGCAGAACAATGGTTTCAAGCTGCGGCCGGAAGACTTGGAGGCGGCGATTACGCCCAAGACCAAGTGGCTGATTCTGAATTCGCCGTCCAACCCGACCGGTGCGGCCTACAGTCATGACGAAATGAAGGCCTTGACCGATGTCCTGCTGCGGCATCCGCACGTCATGGTCATGACCGACGATATGTATGAGCATCTGGTCTATGACGGTTTTGAGTTCGTCACACCGGCCCAGGTTGAGCCGCAGATCAAGGACCGGACCCTGACGATCAATGGCGTTTCCAAAGCCTACGCCATGACCGGCTGGCGGATCGGCTTTGCCGCCGGACCGGTGGATCTCATCAAAGCGATGTCGAAGATTCAGTCGCAGAGCACCTCCAATCCCTCGTCGGTCAGCCAGGCCGCCGCGGTTGAAGCCTTGAGCGGGCCTCAGGACTTTATTCAGGAGCGCAATGAGGTCTTCCGGGAACGCCGCGATATGGTGGTCGAGCTCCTCAACCTCTGCCCGGGCTTGCACTGCCCCAAGCCGGAAGGCGCATTCTACGTCTATCCCTCCTGCGCGGGTGCGATCGGCAAGACAACGCCGGACGGAAAGACCATCGCGTCCGACGGTGATTTCGTGACTTACCTGTTGGAGTCGGGGGGCGTCGCGGTGGTTCAGGGCGAAGCTTTCGGCCTCTCCCCCTACTTTCGGATTTCCTATGCGACCTCGACCGAGGCCCTGCGCGAGGCCTGCGCCCGAATCAAGAAGGCCTGCGAAGCCCTGAGCTGACGCAGAAGACCGGTAAATCCCGGGCCGGAGGGTCGTCTCTCTGGCCTGAAATCTGAAAACCGCCCGTGGCCTGACTGGTTCGGGCGGTTTTTTCATGCAATCAGCGCTGTGGCAAATCCCGCCTGCGACAGATTTCTTGTTGCATGTTTCAGAGATTCTTTGGGACCATGTCAATGCAACCATAAAAATCGTGAGGGAAGTTTATCGAGCACCGTTAGTCACACATCGCGCGTACCGGTCCGATCCAAATACTTGCTTTTTTAAGCATCACGTGAAACGGCCTCTCCTTTCCAAAGCTGGGGACGCTTCAGGGCCTTGATCCTCTTAATCAAGACCGATCGTACCCTGCGGCGCCAAAGGGAGGAGAAAATGACGTCAAAGTCTGCTGAACCGGCACGTTGTGCCGTTATCGTCGGACCTTACACGAGCGGCAAGACAACGCTTATGGAGGCCCTGCTTCACGCAGCGGGGGCGATCGGACGAAAAGGTTCCGTCACCGAAGGCAACACAGTTGGAGATCCCTCAGCCGAGGCCCGTGCCCGGCTTATGGGGGTCGAGGCCAACTTCGCGCACTGCGAATATCTGGGCGAGCGCTGGTTCTTCATCGACTGTCCCGGGTCTATCGAACTTGCTTACGACAGCCAAAGCGCCCTGATGGCGGCCGATGTGGCGATCGTGGTCATCCCGCCCGAAGTCGACCGGGTCCTCGCAATGGCGCCACTCTTCAAGTTCCTGGACGACTATGAGATCCCCCACTTACTTTTTATCGGAAAGACCGACAAGTCGGCGACCCGCGTCCGTGACATCATGGAGGCTTTGCAAACGCTGTCTTCCCGGCCGCTGCTGCTGCGTCAGGTGCCGATCCGCGAGGGCGACCGGATCACCGGGTTTGTCGATCTCGTCAGCGAGCGGGCCTACAGATACAAAGAAGGCGGCCCATCGGATCTGATCGAGATCCCTGAAGATGTAAAGCCGCGGGAAGACGAAGCCCGGCAGGAACTGCTCGAATCCCTCGCCGACTTTGACGATAACCTGCTTGAACAGCTGCTTGAAGACCGTGTGCCCGGCTCCGATGAAGTCTACGGCCAATTGAGCAAGGACCTCGCCGAAGATCTGATCGTTCCGGTCTTTATGGGTTCGGGCGAACATGGCAACGGCGTCACACGCCTATTTAAGGCGCTTCGCCATGATGTGCCCCCGCCCAGTGTTGCTGCCAAGCGGCTGGGGGTTTCCATGAATGGCAGTTTCAGTGCCAGTGTGATCAAAACGCTGAATCAACAGCATACGGGAAAACTCTCGGTCGCGCGGATCTGGCACGGAGAGATCACAGAGGCAGGCCTGATCGGTGAAACCAAACCCTCGGGGCTCTATCGTTTGATGGGGGGCGAAAGTCAAAAAATCACTGTTGCGCGTGAGGGCGAGTTGGTCGCTCTGGGGCGGCTCCAGGACGCCCGGACGAGCGATCTGCTCACTTTAGCCGGACCCCTGCGCAACGAGGATTTCATTTGGCCTGAAGTGCCTAAGCCCGTGTATGCCCTGGCAATTTCGCCCCGAAACCGGCAGGACGACGTGAAACTCTCGGCGAGCCTCGCCAGACTGATCGAGGAGGATCCCACTCTTTCAGTGGAGCACAACGCCGATACGCATCAGATGCTGCTCTGGGGGCAGGGGGAGATCCATCTGAAAATTGTGATCGAGCGCCTGAAATCCAGGTACAATGTCGAAGTTGACGCGACACCGCCGCAGACCGCTTATAAGGAGACCATCAAGAGGCAGGTGAAGCAGCACTCGCGCTTCAAGCGACAGAGTGGCGGTCACGGGCAGTTTGGCGACGTTCAGATGGAGATCAAGCCGCTGCGGCGAGGCGAGGGCTTTGAATTCGTCGATAAAGTGGTCGGCGGTGCGGTGCCAAAGCAGTACATCTCGGCCGTTGAAGCCGGTGCGAAGGAGTATCTGAGCCGCGGTCCGCTGGGCTTTCCGGTGGTCGACGTCTCCGTGACCCTGGTCGACGGACAGCATCATTCGGTGGATAGTTCCGATCAGGCCTTCAAATCGGCGGCCCGTCTGGCCATGTCGGAAGGCTTGCCGCAGTGCAGCCCGGTGCTTCTTGAGCCTATCTATGAAGTGGTGATCTCGGTGCCGGCTGAGTTCACGGCCCGGGTTCACGGTCTGGTCAGCGCCAGGAGAGGGCAGATTCTGGGCTTTGAAGCTAAATCAGGCTGGGAAAGCTGGGACGAGTTCAAATGCCACATGCCGCAGGCAGAGCTGCACGATCTGATCATCGAGCTACGCTCGCTTACGATAGGCGTCGGCAGTTTCGAGTGGCAGTTCGATCATCTTCAGGAATTGACGGGAAAGCTTGCTGACCGGGTCATGGAGTCGCACCGGGCCGAACATTGAGAGCGTTTGGGAGTGATCCGGCATAACATGTGACCCTTTTCGCGGCGTCCGTGAACTGAGATTCGGTTCTTCAGCTACGTTTCCGGTCATTTCCACCGAAATGGATCGGATGCGAAGGCCGAGGCTTGTCTAAAGTGTTGAAATAATGAGGGGATTCTGAGTATTTTCTTTTTTAGAATAATTCTAAAAATAGCTTGCGATCTCTCACGTTCATGGCTATATTCACTATGAAATTAGAATCGTTCTAAAAATATCTTTAAGCGTTTGCTATTAATAGGAGAGTGAGATGGATATCAATACGGGCATACCCGAGGAAGAACGCAAAAATGTGGCTGAAGGACTGTCACGCCTCTTGGCGGACAGCTACACTCTGTATCTCAAAACGCATAACTTCCACTGGAATGTAACCGGTCCGATGTTCCAGTCGCTTCATGCCATGTTCGAAGAGCACTACACGGAGCTGGCGACCGCGGTTGATGAGATCGCGGAACGCATTCGGGCTCTCGGAGAGCCTGCGCCGGGCAGCTATGCGGCTTTTGCGCGTTTGAGCTCCATTAAGGAGTCCGAGGATGTGCCTCAGGCTGAGGAAATGGTGCGTCAGCTTGTCGAAGCGCACGAAGCGGTCGCGAAAACCGCGCGCGGTGTGCTGCCGGTCGCCGATGCCGGCGATGACGAGGTGACGATGGGTTTGCTGGCGGATCGCCTGGCAGTTCACGAGAAAACCGCCTGGATGCTGCGTAGTATGATCGCTTGACGGCACGGCAACCTAACACTCGCGAAAGAAACAGGTGTTATAGAGAAGGCCCGGCGAACGACCGGGCTTTCTTGTTTGGAAGGGGTCATTTTGCCGATGCTGCGCGAAACGGCGCTTGATCTGGCCGTTTCGAGGGGCATCTAGCTACCTAACTACAGCCTCTCCTCGCGGGTCGTTGATTTGCCCGTGAGGCGGTTTCGAACTATTTAGCTGGTTATGGTAAATTCGGAGTGCGTGTAACATGCTGATCAAGATCAAAAAGGGCTGGGAGCTGCCAGAATCGGCGGCGACGCCGGAATCCACGTTCCTGAAACGCCGAAGCCTGCTGAAAGGCTTGGCTGCCGGGCCGATCTTGGCGGCAACCGCCGGTTTGCTGTCGGGCTGTGACGGCGAGAATTCCCAGACCGCGCAGGCCGCCGACAGCGAACCTGATCCCTCTGCCGGTCTTTATCCTGTTCAGCGTAATCTGCGCTACCGCCTGGACCGCGAGATCACGTCCGAAGAGCTCGCCACGACTTACAACAACTACTATGAGTTCGGTTCGTCAAAGAACATCTGGCAAAAGGCGCAGGCCTTGCCGTTGCGGCCTTGGACCGTGCAGATCGACGGCATGGTCGAGGCGCCGATAGAGATCGGAATTGACGATCTTCTGGCGAAAATGCCGCTGGAAGAGCGCGTTTACCGCCATCGTTGTGTCGAGGCCTGGTCGATGGCCGTTCCCTACAGCGGCTTTCCTTTGAAAGCCCTTGTTGATATGGCGCGGCCGCTCGGTTCGGCCAAATACCTGAAAATGGTGACATTTAAAGATGAGTCCGTGGCCAGTGGCCAGAAAGCGAGCTGGTATCCCTGGCCCTACGTCGAAGGTCTGACCATCGAGGAAGCAAACAACGAGCTGTCCTTCATTGCCACGGGGCTCTACGGCAAGCCGATCCCCAAGCAGAACGGCGCGCCGCTTCGTCTGGCCGTTCCCTGGAAGTACGGATTCAAGCACGTGAAAGGCCTCGTTCGTTTCGAGTTTACGGATAAGCGCCCGGTATCCTTCTGGGAAGAGATTCAGGGTTCGGAATACGGGTTCTGGGCCAATGTGAACCCGGAAGTCCCCCATCCGCGCTGGAGCCAGGCCACTGAACGGCTTTTGGGCGTTGATGAACGGGTTCCGACGCTGTTGTACAACGGGTACGGCGAATTCGTTGCCGATCTTTACAGCGGTCTCCAGGGCGAACGGCTCTTTATCTAGAGCCGACTCCCGATCCAATCTCCAACCTAGCAGCCTTCTAACACGGTTTGCGTTTTTCGTGCGCCAAAGCTTCTCGGAATTTGCGATCGAAATCAGCACTTTGCTGATCGAGAGGCAGCGAATTTTGACGCAGCTTAAACGCAAACTGCTCTGAGCTTGATGTCGTGCCCTCAAGTGCAGATGATCTATTCGTCTGTGTGAGTCTCGCGGACGGCTTATGTCGTCCCAGACCGAAGTCCGGACGCATGCGGTGTTGCGCACTTGCATTTACACAAAAAAAATGCCGGGAACCGCAGTTCCCGGCAAGTTGAACAGGGAGGCTTCACGTCTGGGAGACGTGGGGTCCGAAGACCCTAGTTTCCGGACAGGGGGGTCCGGAAATCCGAGTCCACCGGGGGAGGTGGAAACTCGATGATGTTGCGACGCAACATCGATGTTTAGAACATAAGCATTCAGCCGCGAGTGTCGACGTCTATTTAGGCAGTGGAGATATGCAGCATCTGCATATCTTTTAACTAATTGTTAAATAGTAGTTTTCTGCGCCTATTCCCAATTTCTCGGGATAAAATTGATGCCTTCTCTTTCAGCGCCTCTTGAAATGCTTGGGCGCCTCCAGTCTGCAGGGTATCATCGTTTCCGAGCAGATAGCTTCAACTTAAATCTCTGATTTCGGGTCGATTTTCAGGCTGCGAGAGGTCACTCGTCGTCACATAGGTCGTTTTTGCTCTTCAGACCGGGTGAGACCGGAAACTGCCTTTCAAGCGGTTGTTTCGAGCGCCTCGGGGGAGTCTGTTGGCGCGGGCAGACGCTCCGGTGCTGGGAGCGCGCACTGAGTGTGTCTTATCGTGTCCATAGCCGGGACCAGCCCTTATCTCGAGACCAGAGACGAAAAAGGAAAACTTCGCCATGCAAGGCAGTAAGCGCGCCGCGTGTTAGCCCGAGTTCGTTCAGACAGCCAGATCCAGGGCATCCTCCTCGTTATGTTGGGGGCTTCGGCTCTATCGACCCAGGATGTCGCGATCAAGTGGCTGAGCAGCGACTATCCGCTGCACCAGGTTATCCTGGCGCGCGCCAGTATTGCCATGTTTCTGACCCTGGTCGTGGTTCATTTTGAGGGCGGGCTGCGCAGCCTCTGGACCAGGAACCTCGGTCCACTCGTCGCGCGCGGGCTTCTGCTGATCGTCGCGAACATGAGCTATTTCCTGGCCCTGGCAACGATGCAATTGGCGGAAGCGCTGGCGATTTTTTTCATCGGACCTCTTTTCATCACGATTCTGTCGGTCCCTTTTCTGGGTGAAAAGGTCGGTCTGGTCCGCTGGAGTGCCGTTCTGATGGGGTTGGCCGGAGTGATCATCATGCTTCGCCCCGGCGACGGCGTGATCCAGCTCGTGGCGTTGCTGCCGGTTCTCGCGGCCTTCTGCTATGCCTCCATGCAGATCATTACGCGCAGGATCGGCGTGATCCACAAGGCTTCCGTCCTGGCGTTCTATATCCATTTCACCTTCGTAATCGCGAGTGCCGGCATAGGTCTGATGATTGGCGATGGCCGTTTTGCCGGAAGCGGGAACGCCAGCCTGGAATTTCTGTTCCGCGCCTGGGTCGTGCCGGGGCCGCAGGATGCTCTGCTGATGCTGGCCTGCGGAACACTTGCCGCGATTGGCGGATATGCCATCTCGCAGGCTTATCGGTTGGCGGAAGCGACGGCGGTTGCGCCCTTCGAATACAGCGCCTTGCCTTTGGCGATCATTTGGGGCGTGGTGATCTGGGGCGATTTGCCCGATCTGACCTCTGTCGCAGGCATTTTGCTGATCGTCGGCGGCGGGCTCTTTGTCTTCTACCGGGAATCGATCAAAGGTCGGCCGCTCGCCGTACGCGACGCGGATGTCCCACCGAGCCGATGAAATCGCCGATCAATGCTCTGAGCCACGCATTTTCTTCGAATCCGTACAGATTTCTATCAAGGCGACGAGTTCTTGCTGCCAATCATCTTGCGCCTGCTTTCCGTCATTCGACTTTGCTGAGGTTCGGGCCGCCTCAAGTTTGAAAGCAGCGTTACAGGCTTCTACATACAGCTCTTGATGTTTCACGTTGTAGAACATTGCAACTGCGAATAACGTGACAAATGCGCCCGCAACCACTCGGCAGCTGTAGCTAAAAATCATGGGAACCGCGATTTAAGGGGCACCCAAAAGTCCTCCCGAAGATTAGCCTTAAAACGTCGAATCCGCGACCTGGCGGAGCAGGAAGTCCCGGAACACAGAGATCCGCTTGGAGGCCCGCATTTCCTCGGCATAGACGAAGTAGGCGTCGAACTGCGGCCCTTCGATTTCCGGCAGAACCTGCACCAGCTCGTTGTTGCCTTCCGGCATGAAGTCGGGCAGGGCGCCCAGACCCGCGCCGGACTGCAGCGCCTGCATGATGCCATAAACGTTGTTCACGGTCATGGCGGGGCGGCGCAACTGGCCCTGGTTGAAACCGATCCGCAGCAGCCAGTTCACGTCCGGGACGGGCGAACGGTTTTCCTCGCCATAGACGATGATCCGATGGTCATCGAGTTCCTCCGGGCTCTTGGGCATGCCGTGTTTTTTGATATAGCCGACCGAGGCATAGATGTGCATGTGGACGGTCAGCAGGTGCCGTTGCACCAGGTCGGGTTGGCGGGGCGGTGTCAGGCGCACCGCCACGTCGGCCTCGCGCATCGAGAGATCCAGTTCCCGGTCGTCGAGCAGCAGTTGCACTTCGATCTCGGGATAAACCTCCATGAACTCCCGCATACGCGGCGCCAGCCAGGTCGAGCCGAAAGCAACCGTGGTGGTGATCTTGAGCGGCCCTTTCGGCCGGTCCTTGCTCTCGGTCAGCTGCGCCTCGGTCATGGCGAGCTTGCCGAAAACATCGTGGGCTGTGCGGTAAAGTAACTCGCCCTGCTCGGTCAGGATCAGACCGCGGGCATGGCGATGGAAGAGGGCGACCTTCAGGCTGTCTTCCAGCGCGGAGATCTGACGGCTGACGGCCGATTGGCTCAGGTTCAGGAGTTCGCCGGCGTGTGTGAAGCTGCCGGCTTCCGCAACGGCATGGAAAATGCGCAGTTTGTCCCAATCCATGATCGACGCCCCCAGCGCGCTCTTCCGAGTCGATTCACCCGTCGCTGCCACAGCTGACCCCCAATTTCCTAATGGTCTTGCCGGTCTGAAAATGACCGGCTCGGACCGAGCGATTCTAACTCTTTACAATAAAAAGAAACGCAAATCTGTCTATTGCCCAATGGCTTGAGCACCGCCACCCGCCAGTCATAGCCTGAAATGCATGCCAGATCACGCATTTATAGGATTGGCGTCATGGCCTGCCGATCCCAATGTTGGCCCGAACCTCAACAGGCCCTCGTGTGATGTTTCGGAAATTCGCTGCATAACATGCGGCGAATTTCAGATTCGGGATACTAGAGGATGCTACTCCGCGGCTTCGGATTGTCCCGCCTCGTTCTCCGCCAGGAACTTTTCGGTCTGCAGGGCGGCCATGCAGCCGAGACCGGCGGCGGTCACCGCCTGCCGGTAGATTTTATCGACACAATCGCCAGCGGCGAAGACGCCCGGGACCGAGGTTTCCGTGGAATTCGGCGCCGCGAGGATGTAGCCCTCGTCGTCCATATCCAGTTGGCCGGAAAAAACCGCTGTGGCCGGATCGTGGCCGATAGCGACGAAGACACCTTCGGTCGGCAATTCGCTGGTTTCGCCGTCGATGGTGGAGCGCAGACGCACGGCATCGACACCGTCCATCGGACCATCGCCACCCAGGATCTCGTCGACAACCGCATTCCAGACCACGTCGATCTTGGGATGTTTGAACAGCCGCTCCTGCGCAATCTGCTCCGCGCGCAGGCTGTCCCGCCGATGGACCAGAGTGACCTTGGAACAGATACCGGCCAGATAAAGCGACTCCTCGACCGCGCTGTTGCCTCCGCCGACCACGACGACCGGCTTGTTGCGATAGAAAAAGCCGTCGCAGGTCGCGCAGGCGGAGACACCGCGGCCGTTAAAGTGCTGTTCGCTGGGCAGTCCCAGCCAGCGTGCCTGAGCGCCGGTCGAGATAATCACTGCGTCCGCGACGTAGCTTTCGCCGCTGTCGCCTTTGCACACAAAGGGGCGGGCGGAAAAATCGACCTCTGTTATCAGGTCGGAGATAACCTTCGTGCCGACGTGCTCCGCCTGCTTCTGCATTTGCTCCATCAGCCAGGGGCCCTGGATGACGTCAGCGAACCCCGGATAGTTCTCGACATCGGTGGTAATTGTAAGCTGTCCGCCAGGCTGCAGACCCGCGACCAGCGTAGGGCTCAGGTTCGCGCGCGCGGCGTATATCGCGGCGGTCAGCCCGGCGGCGCCGGATCCGATGATCAGAACTTTGGTTTCGTGCGTGTTCGGCATGTTTGGCTTCCGCAGGCTGGCA
The DNA here is from genome assembly GCF_007004665.1 of Denitrobaculum tricleocarpae. GTDB lineage: Bacteria > Pseudomonadota > Alphaproteobacteria > Kiloniellales > Kiloniellaceae > Denitrobaculum > Denitrobaculum tricleocarpae. Next base: position 680,561 of record NZ_ML660052.1, read on the forward strand.
TATGAATTCAGAGACTCCCGGCCCCCTTGGCGTTTGCGCCTCCAAATCTAGGCACAAAGCTGAAATTCCGGGTACTGGGCTTCGCCTGAAAACATAGATACGCAGACGGCGGCCCGCAAGATCAGATCGTGCGCTTTAAGCGACCTTCGGCGGTTCGACGAATCTAAGATGTCCTGACTTGATCCAGACGCGGGCTCCGCTTGGTCCTGCCTTGGCGTGAACCCTGCCGCCGATGGGCGAGCGCAGCCAGGATTGCGGCCGGAGCCGGTCGCCGCTTTCCTCGAACCCACCTTCCAGCACCAGGATCTCAGCCCCGTTTTCGCTCGCGACGTCAACTTCGGCGCCAGCGTCCCAAGTCTCGATCCGCACATTTTCCCGTTCGTCTTTATATAGCGGGGTGACCGATACACCCGGACGGTCCGGATCGGCGAGGGCTTCCATCTTGTCGAACTGCAGGCGAACATGGGTGCGGTCCGAGGGGTCGAACTGCCAGAGCTTCACGAAAATCACGCAGCCTGCCTCGGAACCCGGGGTATGGCTGGACTCCGGAGGGTTGCGGATATAGGACCCAACCGGGAAATCACCGTGTTCGTCCTGGAAAACGCCTTCCAGCACGATGAACTCCTCTCCGCCCGTATGAACATGGGGAGAGAACTGGCTCTTCTCGTCATAGCGGACAATGGTGGTGGCCCGGGCGACCTCGTCCCCGATGCGGTCGAGCATGCGCCGGCTGATCCCCTGGATCGGTGAAGTCAGCCATTCTGTCTCGTCGCCGTGCACCACGACCCTTTGGGAAAAATCAGCATTCAGTTCCATGACACGTCCTCTAAGTTGGAATCTGGTTACAAGACGACCCAATCACGAAGGATTGCAGTCTGGGTAAAAAAAGTCACCAGTCCGTCAATTGTGACTTCGGTTTCAAGACGGGCTGGCTCAAGCTGCCGCGGTTTGGTTTTACCGGCGACAGGTATCTTCAACGGGAGATGTCTCTCTTTAACCGGATATGCTGGGCCGCTGTGCGACTCTCTGACGCCAGGCGATGAGGTTCCGGCAGTCCGCAGGGATGTCGATCTCAGCAAAGTCCGCGAAGCCTAGCCCCGCGAAGGCGGTGATGTCCGCCATGGAGAATTTGTCGCCTGCGACGTAAGGACGGTCCGCCAATACGTCATCGAAGTAGTGCATGCCCTGGATGGCGCGCTCGCGCTGCTTCTCGCCCCACTCCTTGTTCTGGTAGTCCTCGACATCGGGACCCAGTCCAGGGGTTGCGTGATGGAAGTAGGCGCCGACGGCATCCAGCAGGCTAGCTTCGGCGCGACGCTGCATCATATGGATAACGGCGCGTTCCCTGGCATTTTCTCCGGTCAGCTTGGGGCCTGCGCCGGTATGATCGAGATACTCGGTGATGGCGGTGCATTCGGAGATAGTGGTGCCGTCCTCGAGTTCGAGCACCGGAACGGCAGCAGAGGGATTCTTGGCAAGAAACTCCGGACGTTTGTGCTCGCCCTTGGGCACATCGATGCTCACGAATTCGACTTGATTCGCGAGGCCCTTTTCCGAGAGGGCGATCCGCACGCGGGCAGGGTTCGGGAAACCTTCAAAATCGTAAATCTTCATCACTCTGTCCTCTCTGTTCATTCTTGGCTGGTGCAATGAAAGGCTTGATGGCCAGACAAATGCGTTCTGTGTTCGATGGTTTTAAATTACCTATCGATAGATAGATAACTCGGAGTGCGTTTGTCAAGCCGCAGAAGGTAAATCAGCTGCTAAGTCCTTTCGAATTTGAAGGTGAAAGATAGTTAGTGTTCTGAAAAATATAGAGAAAATAATTTCTGCCTATATTCAAAAAATGCTCTGGAATTTAGGGCGTGGCGTAATCGAGCTGTCGGTGAAAGTTTTGGCAAGTACGCAAATCTGAATTTTAACTATCTATCAGAAGAGAGATATTTGGAATCGCATTTGGCGTAGCCAGGAGAAGAATGACAGATGGACGACATGTGAGGGTGCCGTGCGCGTCTTTCGTTCCGATGTGTCGAACTGCAGGTGTGGTTCAGCAGGCTCATACCCGGTCCCGACGACAACTTGACCGAAAGCCGTTCGAGCGTGCTGCAGATTACACTGCGCTTCATTGCCGCAGGCGTTCGCCCTTCGGGTCAAACGGCGGTTTGGCGAGTACGATGGCCTTATGGGGACGGCCCAGAATAGCTACGCTCACCTCCTGTCCGGCGCTCACGTCCTTGACGTAACCAAGTGCCAGCGACTTCTCGACCGTGTAGCCGTAGGATCCCGAAGATACACGGCCGACCGGCGTGCCGTCCGGCTGGAAGATCGGTTCGCCGCCGGTGGCATCGGCGTTTTCGGCTTGAACTTCGATCAGCACCAGTCGCTCGCGTGGTTTGTTCCCGGCAAGCGCTTCATAGGCGGAACGGTTCAGGAAGTCGCCCTTATCCATCTTGATCAGGCGGTCCAAACCGACTTCCTGTGGCCAGTACTCAGGCGAATACTCTCGGCCCCAGCTGCCATAGCCCTTTTCCACACGCAGTGACATAAGGGCGCGGGAGCCAACGGGACCCGTATGGAAGTCCTTTCCGGCTTGCAGTAGTGCCTGATAGAGCGCCAGTTGGTCTTCCGTCGCACAGTGCAGTTCCCATCCCAGATCACCCGTAAAGGAGACACGTAATGCGACCACTTCAACACCGGCCAGTTTGATCCGCTGTGAGCGCGTGAAAGGAAAAGCGGGTGTTGACAAGTCCGCGTTGGTCAGCCGTTGCAGCAGGTCGCGGGACTTGGGACCGGCAACATTGAACCCGCACATCGTCTCGGTCATGGAGCGGAACGAGGTTCCGGCGGGCAGCGGCACGGCGTTGAAGTAGCGCTGATGATAGCGCTCCGCCATGCCGGAACCTATGACCAGGAATTCGTCCTCGGTCAAACGTGTAACCGTGAAGTCTCCCGCAATTCCGCCACGCTTGCCGATCAGAGGCGTCAGGCAAGAGCGTCCGGCCGATTGCGGCATGCGGTTCGCGAAGAGGGCGTTCAGCCAGTCTTCCGCACCGGCGCCTTTGACACTGTATTTGGCAAAGTTGGAGATATCGATGATGCCGGCGTGTTGACGCAGGCGCCGGCATTCCGCACCGACGGGCTCGAACCAGTTTTGACGGGTGAAGCCGGCCGTCTCCTCGGACTGATGAGGGCTCCCCGCATACCAAAGCGGATGCTCCCAGCCGAAGTTCAGGCCGAAAACCGCGCCCATGGATTTCTGCAGTTCGTAGACGGGCCGGGTGCGCACCGGCCGTCCGGCCTCGCGCTCTTCGTTCGGAAAGTGGATCTTGAAGCGATGGGCGTACTGGTCCCTGACCCGCTCTCTGGTGAAGTCCTTTCCGGCCCAGGCTCCATAGCGCGCGAGGTCCCAGGCGAACATATCCAGTTTGGGTTCACCTTCGATGATCCACTGCGCGGAGAGCAATCCGAGGCCTCCGGACTGGGAAAAGCCGGGAATGATGCCGTTGCAGCAAAAGTAGTTGGAAAGCTCGGGCACGGGTCCGAAAAGCGCCGCGCTGTCGGGCGACCAGATCATCGGACCGTTGATGACCCGCTTGATACCGGCCTGCTCCAAGGCGGGAACGCGTTCTATCGCGCGCATCATGTTCACTTCGATGCGCTCCAGGTCGTCGGGGAAGAGTTCGTGGCCGAAGCCCTGTGGCGTGCCGTCCTCGGCCCAGAACTTCATGTCCTTTTCGTAGGCGCCGACGAGCAGTCCCTGGACTTCCTGCCGCAAATAATACTCTCCGTCGCGGTCTGCGACCGAGGGCAGGCGCCGGTCCAGGGCCTCCAGTTCCGGAATGCTCTCCGTAACAAAGTACTGGTGCTCGGTTGGGACCAGAGGCAGTTCTATACCGGCCATGGCAGCGACTTCGCGCCCCCAAAGACCGGCGGCGTTGACCAGCCATTCGGTACGGATGTTTCCTTTAGGGGTCTCGACAAGCCAGGTCCCATCGGACTGCTGAACCGTCGCCGTGACCGGCGTGAAGCGATAAATTTCGGCCCCGTTGGCGCGGGCGCCGGCGGCATAGGCCATGGTGACGCCGGAGGGATCCACGTTCCCGCCGTCCGGTTCGAACATGATGCAGCGAATGCCGTCGTAGTTCACCAGCGGGTGCAGGCGCTCCGCCTCGTCGCGGCTTACCTCATGAAAATTCATCCCGTAATAACGGGCCTTCGCCTCCTGCAGCCGGAGCTGGTGTTCGCGCTCCTCCGTTTGCGCCAGATAGAGCGACCCGGGTTGGAAAACGCCGCAGCCCTGGCCCGTCTCCTGCTCCAACTCCTTGTAGAGCCCCATGGTGTAGTGCTGTAGCCGGGATATGTTTGTGCTGTCGTGCAAACCGTGAATGTTGGCCGCCGCATGCCAGGTCGAACCGGACGTCAATTCGTCGCGTTCGAGCATGACGACATCGGTCCAGCCCAGTTTCGTCAGGTGGTAAAGAATGGAGCAACCGACGACGCCGCCTCCAATAACGACGGCTTGTGCGTGGGATTTCATTTTGACCGCTATCCAGTTACTGTCCGGGCTCGGAGCGAGCGTTGTGATTTGGCGTTCTCATACCTTAGGCACGTCCTCCTGCTGTTCCGCTGTTCTTCAGGCGACCGGAGCTTGTCGCACCCCTCTCATCCGACCGGGGTATAATGACTTTCAGAACATTGAAGAGGCACAATGACCTGTCAGGGTTTCGCCGTTTCCGCAGGCTTTCAACAGCAAAAATTCTATGGCAATGGATGAGTTGAAATCACCTGATCTAACTGCAGCAGTCAGAAAGCGGGCAAACCTTTTGCCTTTTGCTGTGCCGATCCCTTTTGGCTGTGCGACAGGTCACTTGAGTTTCACGGATAGTGAGCAAGGGACGCAATGTGTCGCCTGCAGCCGGTCATCGGGTGACGGCCATGGAAGGTGCGTCCGGGGCAGCGGAGAGGTTTACGCAGACTTTCTGATCGTCAGGGAACTGGGGAATGAGATGATCCCGGCGTTCTTCGCTTTGACCTCTCGCGAGAGCAGCTCCGCGGCTTTCCCCGCCAGTTCTTCGACTGGAACGGCAATGCTGCTGATTCCCCCTTCAATCCATCTGTAAAACGAAGGGTCGCCGTAACCGATAAATGCAAGGTCATCCGGAAGTTTCAGGCCACGCCTTAAACAGGCGTCGAGGGCACCGTTGGAGATCTCGAAGCCGCCACAGACCAGCGCTGTCACGGCTGTATCGCCTTCCAGGATCGACAGGCACATGGCATGGCCCATCTCAAAGGATGGTGGATCGAGCCGTATTACCGCAGTGTCCGGCGAGAGCCGGTTTCTCTTCAGCGCGTCACGGAATGCCGCCTCGCGATGACGTCCGGACGAGAGCGCCGCGTGACCACCAATGTAGCCAATCCGCTGATGCCCGGCCTTGGCCAGATGATCGACCGCGGCGCCAATCGAACCGCGATCCTCAACCAGCAGCGCAGCCGAGGGGGAATGGTGATCACCTGTGCGTATCAGTTGGATGACCTGCATCTCGCTGAAGCCGCGCCCGAGGTCTGCGGCGGCGCCCGGCGCGGGCACCATGACAACGGCACTTGCCTGGACCTCACGCAGTCGCAGGATCGCGAGGTGTTCACGCGTGGCATCGTCATTGGTCAGGTGGATCATCAAATGAAGCCCCTGGTCTGCGCAGAGCAGAGCAAGGGCATTCGCGAAGACCGCATAGAATTCGTTTGCGAGATTCGGCAGGAGCAGGCCGACGATGCCCGTGCTGTCCCCGCGCATGGCGGTCGCGGCTGAGCTTTTGACGTATCCAAGTTCGGCCGCACGTTTCAGGACGGTGTCGCGGGTCTTGGGATGCACATTGGGACTGTTCGCCAGGGCGCGTGAGACCGTCATGTGCGAGATGCCCAGGTCCAATGCAATCGACTTTATGGTTACCCGGTTTGCCAAGCGTCTTCCTCCCGATTCGCGCGGAGTTTTACCTCAAGTTCCGCGCTCTGTCTTGACAGATTAAACGCGAAATCCTCAAATGTTCACGTGAACGAAAAGTGTTTGACCGGCTGGCTGGCTTATTCTCCGCTTCAGGGCCGCTCGGCCGAACCTGGTGCCGGCAGGTGTTGCTCTGGAAGAGTCGTTGCCCCCGTCATGCTGCCTGAAAGTAGTAAGAGTTGAGGGCGTTCCCCGTGCTAAGATGCGCCCGTGCAACCGTCTGGAGGCACCTACCACATCAAGAGCGATTTAAGCGTTAAACCCGAGAACCATAAGAATGAAATCAACAATGGGAGGTTTACACAATGATCGACGAGTATCTGAAGGAATCCAAAAACCGGCGTGATGTTTTCAAAGCCATTGGCGCGACCGCGCTGACGGGCGCGTTACTGGCCGAGGCCGGGTTTGATCCCGCGATGGCGCAGGACCTGAAACCATCGGGCAAACCGCTGAGGGCGGCTTTTTCCAATGCCGGGCTTAAGGCGACGTGGTGCGCACAGGGTAAACAGGCTGCCGAAGCCTGGGGCAAGCTTATGAATGTTGAGGTGACCTGGTTCGATGGGGAATTCTCCTCCACCAAGCAACGCGCCTCGATTGAAAACATGGCGACGCAGCAATGGGATTTTGTCGCGATCCAGACCTTCGGCATCGGAACTCTGGTGCAGCCGGTGCAAAAGATGATCGACAACGGCATTCCGGTGATCGCGATGGATACGCTGATCGCACCACTGGGCACGATCCCCATTCACACCTTCATCGCGCCTGACAACGAAATGATGGGGTCCGCGGTTACGTCCCAGGTGATGGCCGCGATTCAGGGCCAGGGCAATATCGTTCATACCCAGGGGTCGCTCGGCCATTCCGGTGCCCAGGGACGCGCAAAGGGTTTCGGCAGCGTCGTGGCCGACTATCCCGATGTGAAGGTCATTAACGAGGAACCTGCGGACTGGGATGTCACCAAGGTCGCGCGGATCTGGGACTCCATCCTGACCAAGCACGACGACATCAAGGCGGCCTTTTTCCACAATGACGACATGGCCCTGGCCGCTGCCAATGTCATGAAGGCGAAAAACCGGACCGATATCATTATTGCCGGCGTCGATGCCATGCCGCCGGCGGTCAATGCGGTGCTCAACGGCCACATGCTCGCCACCGTGCGCAATCCCTCGAGCCGTATCCATGGTTGGGCGGTGGCTGCCGGGGTCGCGGCTGCACAAGGCGGTGAAAAGGCCGGTAAGGAGGTTCCGGAATTCATTCTGGCCGACGGGCCCGTCATCACCAGGGAAACCGCGCCCGGCAATCTATGGCTCCAGAAGAATTTCCTGATCTGACGCGCGGTCCATGAGCGCGCAAGCACAGGGCGGGGGTGATGTTCCACCCCTGCTCGAACTCTCCGCTGTCTCAAAGTCATTCGGCGGGGTCGCCGCGATCAAGGATGTCGATTTCCGTTTGTCCGAAGGCGAGATCCACGGCCTCATCGGAGAAAACGGTGCGGGTAAATCCACCTCGATGAAGGTCATTGCCGGGGTGCACAGTGACTATGACGGCGTGATGCGCGTGGGCGGCAGGCAGGTGCGCTTTCGGAACGCGCGCGATGCCCTCGATGCCGGGATCGGTATGGTTCACCAGGAGCTCTCGACGGTTCCGGATCTGAGCGTGGCCGAGAATGTTTTTCTCGGTCAGCAGCCCCTGACACGTTTCGGCACGGTGGATTGGCGCCGGATTAACCGGGAAGCCAGGCAACTGATTGCCAGCCTTGGTCTGGATATCGATCCCACCACGACCATGGGGGCGCTGCCCGTCGGTATCCAGCAGCTTGTTGAACTCTCCAGGGTCCTCTTCTCCGGCGCGCGTATTATCATTCTCGACGAGCCGACCTCGGCGCTTTCGCCGCCGGAGGTAAAGCGGCTGTTTGATGTTCTGCGCAAGATCCGGGCGGACGGGCGTGGCATCGTCTTTATTTCCCATTTCCTCGATGACGTCCTGGAGATCTCCGACAGCGTGACGGTCTTTCGCAACGGCCGCACGGTGGCCTCGGGACCGGCCGCCGGTTTGAGCAAGGATGAGATGATCTCCAGCATGATCGGCCGGGGCTCGATCGGGATGCACATGGGGGAAAGCGCCGAACTTGCCAGCGACGATTCCAAGCCGGTGGTGATGGAAGCGGAGGCAATCGGTGACGGCAAGATGCTGCGCGATGTGTCTCTAAAACTGCGGGCCGGTGAAATCACGGGCGTCTACGGTTTCATGGGCTGCGGTCAGATCGAGTTTGCGCGGGCGGCCTTCGGTAAAATCCCCTTAAAGCAGGGGCGCATGCTGATTGATGGCCAGGAAATCTCATTCCGGTCCACTGCGGATGCAAAGAACCGTGGCATCGCCTTCGTTCCGGAAAACCGTTCGATGATGCTGTTCCGGACCGAGCCGATCTACAAGAACGTCTCGATCGCCATTCTGGAGCGCATTCACCGGCTCCTGTTGAAGCCCGATGCGGAACGCTCCATCACAAAGACCCACATCGATGACCTTCAGATCAAGACACAGGGCGCCGATATGGCGCTGGGATCGCTCTCGGGCGGTAATCAGCAGAAGGTCGCGTTGGCCAAATGGCTGACGCATTTGCCTAAGGTTCTGATCCTCTCGGAGCCCACGCGTGGGATGGATGTCGGTGCGAAGGAGGACGTCATCCGCATCATCAAGAAGCTGCGGGAGCGGGGAGTCGCCATTCTGGTGCTCTCAAGCGAACCCGAGACGATTCTGACGCTTGCCGATCGGGTCACGGTGTTGCGCAAGGGCGTGGTGGCGAGAGAATTCAGCAGCGGAATACTTCACAAGGCCGATCTTTTGTCGGCGGCATAGGGGGGAAGAATGCAGGAAGCCGGAGAGACAAAGGCCGGAGAGACAGCGGCTGGGGGGCTGAAGGCCGTGCTCACCGACCAGCTGCGCAACATTGCACCTGTCTTTACGCTGATGGTGCTTGTCATCTTCTTCTCCGCCGCGAGCCCGTCGTTTTTCACGGCAGATAACTTCATGAACATCCTCTCCCAGGTTTCGATCACGGCGATCATCGCCGTTGGCCTGACCTTCGTGATTCTCACCGCTGAAATCGATCTTTCGGTCGCTGCGATCGCCAATGCCGTGGGGATCACTCTGGCCTATTTCACCCTGCAGCCTGAGTACGTCAACATCGCCAATCTGCCGCTGAACGGCGTGATAGCCATCGTGCTGACGCTTGCTACGGCGGTTGTCTTTGGCATGGTGACCGCCTTCGGCGTAACCTGGATCGGTATTCCCTCCTTTATTATGACCCTCGCGATGATGCAGATCGCCAATGGTGTTTCAGCGCTCCTAGTGCGCGGTCAGATCGCCTATAACTATCCGGATCTGATCACCACCTTGGGAACGGAATCGGTCTTTGGTGTCCGCTGGACGATTATTGTGGCGGTGCTGTTTCTCGCGGCCGGCCACTTCGTCCTGAAGTACACACGCTACGGCCGCTACATCTACATGACCGGCGGCAACCGCGAGGCGGCGGAGTATTCCGGCGTCAATGTGAAGTTCATCATCGGCTCGGTTCTGGTGATTGGCGCGGTCTGTTCCGGCGTGGCCGGCATGCTTGCCGTCGCCTACTTCGGCTCGGCCCAGCAAAACCAGTTCGACACCTACCTGCTCGACGCCATTGCCGCCGTTGTCGTGGGCGGCACCAGCCTCTTTGGCGGGCGCGGGGGGATCGGAAACACGATTGTGGGGCTGCTGGTGCTGGGTGTGCTCAACAACGGTCTCGACCATATCCAGATCGATAGCTTCCTGAAGATCCTGATCCGCGGTCTTATTCTGCTCTCCGCGCTGATCATCAATGTCTACGCCCAGCGTTTGCGGGAGAAGGGATAGAGGTTCCGCTTATCTCTCTCCGATCGAGGCGGAACGGTTGTCGAACGCGGCCCGCATGTCGCGGGCCGACTCCTCAAGGTGCTGACGCATAGCGTTTTCGGCGGCTTGGCTGTCGCGCTTCTTGATGCAGTCGAGAATTTTCTGATGGGCGGCAATGGTGCTTTCCAGCGGCAGGCCGCGCAGCGCTTTGCCGCGACGGCTCATGAAGAAGGACCGCTCCAGGGGCACCGACATCGCCTCGATCAGAGAGGTGATGACCCGATTGCCGCTGGCCAGGGCGATGGCTTCATGAAAGCCAACGTCGCATTGGTGGAACGCACGCTCGATCGCAAGGTCACCCTCGGACTCCTCGAGCTTGCGTCCGGCGTCTCGCATGCCCTGCATCATGTTTTCGATTCCCGCAAGGGCCGGGCGGGTCGCACGCTTGGCCGCCAGGGAAACGGATTTGATCTCTAGTGACATACGGACCTCCACCAGGTCGAACATCCCTTTAGGGTCGTATTGCACAATCCAGCCCAGAAACTCCCCGAGCGCTTTGCCCGAGGGTTCGCTGACCACAGCCCGGCGTCCCCGGGAGATCTCCACCAGCCCGCGGCCGGCCAGCATCTTGATTGCCTCGCGGATCGTGACACGGCTGACGCCATAACGGGTGGCCATCTCCGCTTCGCTCGGCAGGCTGAGACCCGGGTTCATCTCCGCATAGATCAAATCGGTCAGCTGCGCGGCAACGCTTGCGACAGCGGTTTGACCTTCAACGGATTTGGCGGCAACTGACTCTGGCATAGGCAACCTTAAACTTATCATATAAGTTATGTCTGCAGACTCACGGGTGTGTGGTCAAGATCAATCTGAAAGTTTACAAAAACGATTATATTTAGCTACATTTCCAACTTCGTGATATCAGGAAAGGGTGACAAGAAAGCATATACCTTTACAAATAATGTGCAGTGAAATAGCTGTCATTGGGTTGGGTAGGCGTGCGATTCCAAAGCAATAAAAATACGCTTCCACGGGAGGAAAATATGAAATCAGATTTTGTAACAGGCGCTCTGTTCGTCGCTGCGGCGACGGTCACGGCTTTTGCCATGGCGCCCGCAACGCAGGCGGCCGACCCTGTCGAGAAATGGTGCTCGGGCGTGAAAATCGCGGCCTTCCCGGGCGGTCCCCAGGGCGGTGTCTTCGCGAACAACGTGCTCAACGGCTTCCGGCAGGCGGAGCAGGATCTCGGTCCGGACGTGACCTACTACTTCTCCGACTGGGATCCCAACAAGATGCTGCAGCAGATTCAGCAGGCCCTGACGACCAAGCCGGACGGCATTGCGACCTACGGCTTCGCCGGGGAAGCCGCGACGGCTCCTTTTGTCGAGCAGGCCTTCGCCCAGGGAACGATCTTCACGACCCTCAACACCGGACTGCCGGAAAGTCAGGCAAAGTTTGCGCCGCAGGGCTTCGGCTATGTCGGGGCGCCCAATTACAAGGCCGGCTACGCGCTCGGGTCCGAAGCCATCAAGCGGGCCGGCGTGACCAAGGGTGATACCGTCTTCGTCTGGGGCCTGAAGGGGCAGGGCGGCGATCGCGGTCAACGCACGGTCGGTGTTCTGGACGCGGTCGAAGAGGCCGGCGCCAAGCTTCTCTATCAGGAGATCGATGCCGCGACCAATGCGAACCCCAACGCGGGCACAGCGACCTTTGTCGGCCTCATTAAAGCAAATCCGGAAACCAAGCTGGTCGTCACGGACCATGGTGGTTTGACCTCGACGGTGGGGATCTATGCCGAGGCCGCGTCCCTGAAACCGGGCGACGTCTACTTCGCCGGTTTCGACATGTCTCCGAATTCCGCACAGGCGATCGAGCAGGGCTATCAGAACCTGGTGATCGATCAGCAACCCTATCTGCAGGGCTATCTGCCGATCCTGAACATCTGCATGTCCAAGAAGTACGGCATGTCGGGTCTGGATATCAACACGGCGGGTGCCTTTGTGGATGCCAGCAACGTCGCAGCCATTGCGCCGTTGGCTGCGGTGGAAATCCGCTAAGCCGTTAATCCTTGTATCGCTTCAGAACGGGGAACCTTTCAGGGTTCCCCGTCCTGGCAGAGCTTTGAGAAAACCATGAGCCAGCCTGCAATCAGTGCCGGGTCGTCACCGGTCATCGAACTCAAGAACGTCACCAAAACCTTCGGCGAAGTCCGGTCTCTGTCCGACGTCGATTTTGTTGTGCGTCCGGGCGAGATCGTCGGCCTGCTCGGCGACAATGGGGCCGGAAAGTCCACACTGGTGAAGACGGTCATGGGATTTCACCGGCCCGATCCCGGCGGCGAAATCTACTTTCACGGCGAACGGATTCACGACTGGTCCGTCGCCCGGGCGCGCGGGTTGGGGATAGAGACCGTGTATCAGGAGCGCGCGCTTTGCGAGAAGCAGCCGATCTGGCGCAACATGTTTATGGGGCGCGAGCTGCGCGGCAAGTTCGGGCTGCTTGACGTCAAGCGGATGCGGTCGGAAGCGGCGCGCCTGATGAAAGAACACATGGGCTTCACCTCATCCGCCGTGCACCCCGACAACGTTGTTGCCACCATGTCCGGCGGTGAGAAGCAGGGCGTTGCCATCACGCGCGCGCTCTACTTCGAGGCGCAGTTGGTGATCCTCGACGAGCCGACCATGGGGCTTTCACTGACCGAGACCAAGAAGACGCTGGAGTTCGTCGGCAACATCAAGAAGGCCGGCAAGTCCGCAATCTTTATCGATCACAACATCTTTCACGTCTATCCGGTGGTGGACCGCCTCTATGTGCTGGATCGCGGCAAGGTGGCCGGCGTTTATTCAAAAGATGAAATCACCATGGATGAGCTGATCGAACGGCTCTACCACGTAGCGCGTTCAGGGAAAATGGAGTAGCAGAAGCATGACGACGGAAACCGCAAACTCCGATCCCGCAAAGTCCAAACCGAAGGACAACAGCATCAAGCCGCCTTCGGCCTTCCGCCGCTACGGCAGCCAGTTCGGTATCATTGGTGTCGGCCTCGCCATGTGGTTGGTGTTTGTCGTTGCCGCACCTGCGGTCTTCACCGACATCGATATCTATGTCGCTTTCGCACAAACCACACCGCAGTTCGGTCTGATTGCGCTCGCGCTGACATTCGTTGTCATCACCGGTGAAATCGATCTTTCCTTTCCTTCGATCATGGCGCTGGGGACAGCGGCTTTCGCCCTGACCACATACCACGGCGGCATGCCTTGGTATGTGGGGTTGAGCGTGGCCTTTGCGACGGGCGGTCTCTGCGGGTTGCTCAATGGATTCCTGGTGGCCAAGCTCAACATCCCTTCACTGGTGATCACCATTGGAACATCTTTTCTCTATCGCGGCCTGGAGCTGGTCCTGATGAACGGCACCGGCGTGCCGCTGACCCGCGCAGATTATCCAGTTATGCACGCGATCTTCCGCGACCCGGTCTTCGGTTTTCCGGTCCAGACACTCTGGATGATCGGCATCGGTATTATCATGTGGCTGCTGCTCAACCGCACCCGCTTCGGCGCCCATGTCTTTCTGGTCGGCGACAATCCGACCAGCGCCCGGCTGATGGGTATCAACACCGTCTCGGTGAAGGTGCGGGCCTTCGTCCTGGTTGGCCTGGTGGCGGTCGTGTCAGGCCTGCTGACGTCCTTCTATGGCTACTATTTCTGGCCGACCACCGGCGAGGGCTTTCTCCTGAACACCATTGCCTCTGTCTTCCTGGGCGGCACGTCCGTCTTTGGTGGCACCGGATCGATGGTCGGCACCTTCGTGGCTTCCTATATCATCGGCGCGATCAACGCCGGTGTGGTCTCGGCCGGCATCAATGCCTTCTATACCCAGCTTTGCTTCGGTCTTGTGATCGTTATCTCGGTCGTACTGCAAACCATCATCGAGCGCCGGGTCAGGGGGCAGTCCGCGACCGGCCGGTAAGCCGAGCCCCTGTGCACGGGATTGACCTTGACGTGCCCGCTTGAAAGATCATAATTGTTCACGTGAACATTTTCTTGCTTTTCTGGACTGTATAGGGTGTCCGAGCCTTTTGATCTGCGTTGCGCAAAGCTGATTGCCAATCTCGGTCTTGCCGGGGAAGGCGAGGTCCTGGCTGTAAAGCCGTTGACCGGTGGTGTGGCGTCGGACATCGCCGTGGTGTCGCTTCCGGGACGCGAGATCTGCGTTAAGTTTGCCCTGCCCAAGTTGAAGGTTGCGGAGGACTGGCGGGCACCGGTGCATCGCAATAAAGCGGAGTACGCCTGGCTGATGGCGGCCGCGGCCTGTGCGCCGGAAAATGTTCCCGCGCTCTATGGCTGGTCCCCCGCCGATAACGGTTTCGCCATGGAGTACCTGACCGGCGAAAGCGTCTATCTCTGGAAGGACGCGCTGCTGAAATCCGCGCCGGACCAGGGCGAAGCCGAAGCTGTGGCGTCCGTATTGGGCCGGATTCATGCCGCCTCGACCGTGCCCGGATTTGATCAAAGTCCTTTCCGGAACCGGGATGATTTTTACGCACTCAGACTAGAACCCTATTTGAACTTCACCGCGAGCAAACATCCTGACCTTGCACCGCAGCTGTCCGGACTTGTGGACTCTCTTTATGCCGCGGACAGCGTGCTGGTTCACGGCGATGTCAGCCCGAAGAACATCCTGTTTCGGAACGGGACGCCGATTATCCTGGATGCCGAATGCGCCACCATGGGAGATGCCTCGTTCGATCTGGCCTTCTGCCTGAACCATCTGATCCTGAAGGCATTGCACCTGCCGGCATCGCGCAGGACTCTATCGGCGTCCGTATTGCGGTTCTGGGCCCGCTATGAACCTGAGATCTCCTGGGAAGACCCAACGGCGCTGGAGGCTCGGGTGACCGCGTTGCTGCCCGCGCTGATGCTGGCCCGTGTCGATGGAAAGTCACCGGTCGAATACCTGTCTGAACAGGAACGCGGTCGGGTTCGCAGATTGGCCATCCCTCTTATTGCCGGGCCCGCTCGCAACCTGACGGACCTGATCACCGTGATTGACAAGGACTGAGATTTTACAGATGACGACAGAGATAAAATCACTGCAGGCCCGGCGGGTGTGGGACAGTCGCGGTAATCCGACGGTGGAGGTGACGGTCGAATTGGAAGGGGGCGCGCGGGGCAGGGCCATCGCGCCGGCCGGCGCTTCGCGCGGAACGCGTGAAGCCGTGGATTTGCGTGACGGCGGATCCCGCCTGCGCGGCCTGGACGTGCAAGAGGCTCTGACCAACGTCAACGGGAAAATCGCGGCTGCTCTTAACGGTCTCAACGCAGAGGATCAGGCGGGTGTCGATGCGGCTCTGATCGCGCTGGATGGGACACCTCTGAAATCGGCTCTGGGCGGCAACGCGATGGTCGCGACGTCGCTTGCGGTGCTGCACGCCGCCGCGGACGCGGCCGGGGCGCCGCTCTGGAAGCATGTCGCGCAGACCTATCAAGGAACCGCGAGTATCCCCCTGCCTGAGATTCAGATCTTCGGCGGCGGCGCGCATGCCGGGCGGCGGGTCGATGTACAGGATTTCATGGTCATGGTGCCGGGCGCGGGGAGTTTCGACGAAGCCTTGGAGGTCACGGCGGAAATCTATGCCGCCGCGGGCGCGATCATGTCGCAAAAGGGGCGGAGTGTCGGTGTCGCGGACGAGGGCGGCTGGTGGCCGGTCTTCGACAGCAACGAGGAGGCGCTGGAGACCCTCGTCGCCGCCATCGAGGCCGCCGGTGAAAAGCCCGGTGAGCGGGTTGTGATCTCCCTCGATATCGCGGCGTCGGAGTTCGCCGAAGATGGCCGCTACCGGCTGGCGCTCGAGGACCGGACACTGAGTTCCGACGAGATGATCGCCATGCTGGGTAGCTGGATCAACAGTTACCCGATTGCGTCCATCGAAGATCCGCTTGCGGAGGACGACCGCGCGGGAATGTGCGCTTTCACCAAGGCCTACGGCGACCGCGTGCAGATCATCGGCGACGATTATCTGGTCACCAATGCCAAGCTGGTCGCGGCGGCTGCGGAGGATCGTGCCTGCAACGCGGTGCTGATCAAGGTCAACCAGGCGGGAACCGTGAGTGAGTCGGTCGAAACCCTGGCCGCTGCCTGGACGGCCGGTTACCGCGGCATCGTCTCCGCGCGATCGGGCGAAACCGAGGATGTCTCGATCAGTCATCTCTCGGTGGGATTGAACGCGGGTCAGTTGAAGGTCGGCTCCTTCACCCGCTCGGAACGCATGGCGAAATGGAACGAATGCCTGCGCATTCAGGATGAGCTGGGTGAGAATGCCTTTGTCGGCGGTGCGCCTCTGGTGGATACTTGGTGGGGCAAGGGCCGAACCGCCGGGGCCTGATTCGAGCTTTGGAACCTGAGGCCCGGAACCTGAGGCCAAAAAATTGACGTGGGCAGGACCACCTGTTCGGAGGGGGGAAGATGAACAAATACGATTTTTCGAACAGAGTTGTCGCGGTCACGGGCGGCGCCAACGGTATCGGCGCGGCAGTGGTCGAGCGCCTGGTCCTCTCCGGCGCCCGGGCCGCGATCTGGGATATGGATGTCGGAGCTCCCGAGGCGAAGGTCAAAGCCCTGCCGCAAGATCAGTTGCTCACCTGCAAGGTGGATGTCAGCGATTACGACTCCGTCGCCGCGGCGGTGGCCGATACAGAGGCGAAGTTCGGTTCGATCGATGTGCTGGTCAACAGCGCCGGGATCGCCGGTCCGACCCACACTCTGGCTGATTATCCTGTCGACATGTGGCGCAAGGTGCAGGCAGTGAACCTCGACGGCATCTTCCACTGCTGCAAGGCGGTCATACCGGGCATGGTCGCAAAGGACTATGGCCGCATTGTCAATATCGCTTCGATCGCCGGCAAGGAAGGCAACCCCAATGCCTCAGCCTATTCCGCGTCCAAGGCTGCCGTCATTGCTCTGACCAAGTCGCTCGGCAAGGAAATGGCCGGGCACAACATTGCCGTCAACTGCGTCACTCCGGCCACGGCAAACACGCGCATCCTGGATCAGGTGACCCAGGAGTTTATCGACTACATGCTCTCCAAGATCCCGCGCGGCCGCTTTGTCACCGTAGATGAGATCGCCTCTATGATTGCCTGGATGTGCTCGGAGGAAAATTCCTTCACCACCGGTGCCGTCTTCGATCTTTCCGGTGGCCGCGCAACCTATTAGATGCCTCTCGGTGGAACGCCGGACGGGGCGGGCTCCATGCCTGCGACCATCTCAGAAAGAGGTAGGGGGCACCCTGCATGATAGCTGATGTGGAGTGCCCCACTGGTTGACGGCCGGGCCGTGGAAGTCTCGCCCGGATAGGCTTTGGCTTTGATTCGTCTTTCCCGGGTTACAAGTTGTTCTTCGGCATGGGATTCTTGAAGCCGTCAGACTTCTTTTTGCAGGAGATTTTGACCGGCACCCAGCCTGTGTGGAAAGGCGAATTGATGACCGTCAACATGTACTTCCGGTTCACACTGTGGCCTATGGTGTAGTCTTTCTTCCAGAAAGCAGTGCCCTTTGAGCCCGAGGTCTTGGTCTTGACCGTCATGTGTGAGCCGTCTCCCCGGATGTAGTAAAACTCAATGTTTTTGCCGCCCGGCTTGTTGGTCTTGAAATTGGCCGAGACTGTCACTTTTACCGGGCACTTGCGTGAAGATCCATGATACTTCACCGAGAGCTTGGCGTCCGTCACCTTGAATTCTTCCGGCATGCAGACGAGCCTAACCGGCACAACAGCTGAGACTTGTCTCGAGGTTGCGGCATCGTTTTTGGGCTTCGCAAAGATGAACGACGTGTAGTAGAGGCGAAGATCTTTAACAATGGGTTTTACGACCTTTTTGTCTGCTTTGCCGTATTGCTCGCAAGCTTTTCGCCCTTTGGACTCAAGATGTTTCAGTTCGTTCCATCCGACCTTCAATTGAAACTGCTTATCGAGCTTTTTGAGAGAAACGGGATTGAAGCCATGATCGGCGAGCAGCGAATTCGAATAGTGTTCCTTGAGGTTCCACTTGTAGATGCGGGCTGTCAGCCTCTTTTGCGCTTTAAGCCGTATCGGTATGATATAGGACCCTTTTTTCTCTGCTTCATATTTGCCGTTCTTGGGAACGAACACCATCGCGGGCGGATTGCTCATGTTTCCCATTGAGGCCTTGAGCGATGCGTTTTTGATGTAATCGATGCCGGAAACTGCAGGTGTTGACGCGACTAAAATGCCGCCCAGCGATAACACCAATAGTGAAATTTTTGAAAACCTGAACATTGAAATCTCCTGAAAACCGCGCGTGACACCTCTGATGAGGTGCGCAACCACCCGTCAGTCGTTCGTACGCACTGAAACGTTCAAAGAGATTCGAAAGAGATATTGTGGTTGGGGTTCGGCTAATCGACTTGTGAATCCTGCGATTTGGCGTCGAGGCTTTGAAACAGAAGCGCGCCCAGCTCCGCCAGCTCGAAGTCTTTGCCGAGAAGGGGGTCTTCCGCCAGCCTGACCAGGGTTCTGGCGCCTTCCAGGCGCTCTCTTTCCGCCAGTGTTATGGCGACGACGTTCAAAAAGAGCCGCTGTTTTTTCGGATCGTCCAGTCGCCCGGAAAGCCTGACTGTGTCGGCTGGTTCCAGGTTGAGAGGCACGGTCTGTGCGGTCCGCGCGATGCGGGTAAGGTCCCACTCCGTTTCACCCGGCACCAAAAGATCCAGCCGCCTTTCCAACGTTTCCACGGCGATCCCGTTCTCGCCTGCTTCGGCCGTTGCAAACCCGAGTTTACTCAGTGCCCTGAAGCGGTCTTCAGGGTCTTCATACCAGTTGATCAGACTCTGCACCTGTTCAAACTGTTTGAGTCTGAGTCGCACTTCGATCAGATAATTCAGGACTTCGCCGGAGCCTTCCAGCTCATCCATTTCGAGTGCCGACTGCGTGGCATCCGCCAAGCGATACGGCAGGTCTTCTTGACCTTTGACGCCGATGGTAACGGCGGCCATAGTCATTAAGCCGACAAGCCTGCGGCTCTCCAATTCAATTCCATTGAGGATTTCTTCCGCCAGGCCGTAGTCTTTCCGGCTGAGCGCAATCCGGGCAAGCCTTTCCTGGGCGTTGTGTTTGTTGATTGGATTCGCAATCTGCGCAACCACCTTCAAGGCTTCATCGGTGAATCCGGATTCCATCATCGCCTGCGCCTGCCAACCCACGGACTCGACACGCAGATGAGGGTCGCTGATCTGCGACATCTCGGCGAGGTTTCTGGTAAAGAGATCTCTCGCTTTTTGCGGTTCGCCTTGCCGTGCGCGTTGAGCTGCGATCTGTGCCAGGTTGATAAGCCGGTCATACGGGTTGTCGATCCCTTCCGCCACGCGCTGTGCCGGGTCCAGTCTGTCCGAACCCTGCAACATGGGAACGATTGTGCGTCGCACGTGATCAGTATTCTCGTGCGCCGCGTCTTCAAGTCGCAAGACCGTCTCCAGTGCCTTGCTGAAGAGGCTGTCAGCTTCCTGGGTCTTTTCCAGGTTGTGAGCCAGGATGCCAAGCTGCGCGTAGACCTGTGCCTGCAGCGCCGGATCGTCTATCGCCGCGACGGTGTGCAAGACCTCTGAGAAGGCCCGCTCGCGAAGCTGTCCGAAGGCAAGCTCGGCGAGCGTGCCGTTTCGCAGACTTGGTCTGTTGATCTCCTGAACGTTCTGCCATGCCAGCTCGAAGCGTTTTTCAAGCACGAACCGATGGACCAGACTGGCCTGGAAACTATCGGACAGTGTTTCGTCGCCGACCTCCTTGACCAATAGCAAGGCCGGTTCGACTTCGCCGTCGGAAACAAAAGCTCTGACGATGGACGTCTGCAGGGTGCGCTTATGTTCCGGATCGCTTAGAAGATCCAGAGCTTCGTATGTTTTTGCATAGTCCCGCTGGTCCGCATATAGGGTGCCGAGGATCAAGAGTTTGGTGCTCTTCAGCCTGCTCTCTTTCATTGGGCGGGCTACCTTGAAGGCGCTGTCCAGGTAGCCATGCTGTATCAGCTTGTCGATCAGCGCATACTTTGGCTCTTCTTTATCGTCGTCTTGCAGTGAATCGATCCGGCTCAAGAGTTCCTTCAGGAGCGGTTCGGCACATTCGGCCGGAACCGGGGTGACATAGCAGGCCTCCGCCGGCGCCTGAGCAAAAGAGGGAGTTGCGCCGGATCCGCCGATCAGGCCGAGCGCGATCAAGAGAGCGCCATACGTTTTAGCTTGCATGCTGTATTCCCTGTCGTTGTTCCGGCTCGAGACGGAAGAGGCGTTGGCTGGCCGAAACCATTCGTTGGAAGGGCAGTTGCACTGCTCATCGGACGTGAGTCGAACCAGGCGGCTGCGGGGTTCAAAAATAGTTGTGTAGGGTCATCAGCCAGTTTTCAGCAGTGACTTCGGCTGTTTGAGGGCTCTTGCGTCCGATCGGACTCTGGGTTATCTGCAGGGCTATCGTGCTGGAGCGGATCGCGGTACAGCGGGGCGTTGATGATGCGCGTGGCAAGAAACCGAAGATAAAAATGTCGGAATTTCAATCATATAGGCTGTCCGTCGCCCCCATGATGGATTGGACGGATCGCCATTGCCGGGTCTTCCACCGATTGTTGAGTCAGCGGACCCTGCTCTATAGCGAGATGGTTCCCGCGGGCGCGATCGTGCATGGGGACCGGGATCGTTTTTTGACCTTTGATCCGAGCGAGCATCCGGTGGCGCTGCAGGTCGGCGGCTCGGATCCGGATGATCTGGAAACCTGCGCCCGCGCGGCGGCGGACTACGGCTACGACGAGATCAACCTGAACGTGGGCTGCCCGAGCGACCGGGTGCAGCGCGGGCGTTTCGGCGCCTGCCTGATGGCGGAGCCCGATCTCGTGGCGCGCTGTGTCGAGGCCATGCGCCGGGCGCCGATCGAGGTGACGGTCAAGACCAGGATCGGGATCGACGCGCAGGATTCCTACGAGGAACTGCATGATTTTGTTGGGAAACTTGCGGCGGTGGGCACCACGACGGTGATCATTCACGCGCGAAAGGCCTGGCTGAGTGGCCTCAGTCCCAAGCAAAACCGGGAAATTCCGCCGCTGCGCTACGACGTGGTCCATCGCCTGAAAGGAGATTACCCGGATTTGGCCATTGTCCTGAACGGCGGCGTGCAGGATCTGGCCCAGTCCCTCGGGCATCTGGAACGGGTGGATGGGGTCATGATCGGACGTGCGGCCTATCACGATCCCTACCTCCTGGCCGAGGCCGATCAGCGGATCTTCAGGGATGTCCGCCCGGTTGCGACGCGTCCGGAAATCGTAATGAATCTCATGCCTTACGCCGAAAAACTGGCGTCCGGGGGCGTGCCGGTCAAGCACCTGACACGCCACATCCTGGGCCTTTTCAACGGCGAGCGGGGCGCACGGCTCTGGCGGCGCTATCTCAGCGAGAACGCCCATCTGCCGGGCGCAGGACCGCAGGTCATTCTCGAGGCCCTGGAACAGGTCCGTGCCGCTCAGGACGGCCGCGCCGCCGCTTGAACCTGTTCGCCGCAGAACCGGGATTGTTCATACCGGGATTGTCCATACCGGGATTTTCCATTTCGTTTTGGCGGCTTTTATCCCCCGAAATCCCGACTTATCCCATCGTTATGACATACAAATGTCACAGCGGACGTTTTAGCGCCCTCACAGGCTGCCGCGCACGCCCTCGGGGGTCAGTTCCAGGCCGGTCAGGGTGCGGTCGAGATGCCGCGCACGCCAGGAAAGCAGCTTCTCGGCATAGCGCAGACGCGTGCCCTGGTGGGCCGGATCCCCGGCGAGATTTCTGAGCTCGGCGGGGTCGGCGGCGAGGTCGAAGAGCAGGGGCGGCAGGCCGGTGAAGTGGACGTACTTGAAGGCCGCGTCGCGGATCACGGCGAGACTGCAGTCGTCCAGCGCCAGGCCGAGGGCGTCCTGAGCTGTTCCGCTGACGACCTCGCGGAAATCAAACTCCCAGTGCACCTCGCTGCGCGCGTCGTCCGGGGTTCGGCCTTCCAGGAAGGGCTTCAGCGAGCGGCCGTCCATGGCGCGCGGAATGCGGGCGCCCAGGCAATCCAGGATGGTCGGCGTCACATCGACGGCCTCGCTGAAGGCCTCGACTTGCCGGCCCCTGACGTCGGCCGCATCGGGATGGCGGATGATCAGGGGAATGTGGTTGGCCTGGTCGAAGTAACCCAGTTTGCCGAAGAGGTGATGATCGCCCGCCATCTCGCCGTGGTCGGTGGTCAGGACAATCAGCGTCTCGTCATAGAGCCCCTTGGCCTTGAGGTGGTCGAGGACCCGCCCGATCTGGGCATCGACCTCCGAGATCAGGCCGTAGTAGCTGGCGCGGATCTGACGCCGGGCGGCATCGTCCCAGTCCCGGGTCAGACCTTCGGCGCCGGCGACGAAGCTCGACTTAGCCTGGCTCTCGAAGACATGGGCCAGGAAGGGGTGGCTCGTAGCCTCGTCCTCCAGGCTCCCGGCGCGCACGAAGTCGGGCAGGGCGTCCGGGTCGTACATGCGGTTGTAGGGCTCCGGCGCGATGAAGGGCGGATGGGGGCGCAGGAAACTGATGTGGGCGAACCAGGGCGCACTGCCCATCTCGTCGCTATAGTCCAGGAACCGCTCGGTCAGGAAGGCGGCCTCCGAGAATTCGGCGGGGTAGCGCGCCGCCGCGCCGGCGGGCGGATCGGCTGGCCCTTCCGCCGGAAGGTAGATATCGAGCCCCTTTTCCGGTACCGCCACGCCCTTGCGGCGCAGCCAGGCGAACCAGGCTTCCGAGGCTTCGTCCAGGGGCTGGCGCTGGGTAAAGCCGGGCAGCACGCCTTCGTAGGTCAGCAGGCGCGGGTCGTTCGGATCACAGGTCCGCGGGTCGACGGCGCTGTCGGTATAGCCGAAGAGCACCGGCTCGTAGCCCAGGCGCCGCGCGGCCAGGGCGATGTTGTCGTGGCGGGCGTCCAGGGGCGTGCCGTTGCGGCAGACCCGGTGGTTCATCTGATAGAGCCCGGTCAGCAGCGACGCGCGCGCGGGCGAGCAGGGCACGGCCTGGCCGAAGTGTTTGCGGAACAGTAGGCCGTCGGCGGCCAGGGCATCGATCGCCGGGGTTTTGACCAGCGGATGACCGACCGCGCCGAGGCAATCGCCCCGCCACTGGTCGGCGGTGATCAGGAGGACGTTCATGGGCATTGGGCGTGCGGACTCCGTCGCGGGGGGCGCCGGGAAATATCGGGCGCGGACCTTCGTGATTTCGCCCGCGAGTGTGGCCGAGTTTTTTCCGCTGTGCCACCGCGAATGAAGTTGCGCTCGGCCAGAGGGGCTGAATTGCCCGAAGATTTCATGGGCCTGTCACAGTTTCCAACCCGATGGTGCGTCCGATCAAGCGCAGAACGCTCAAGTAGAGAACGATCGCGAGACTCTCGAATCCGATCACCTTTTATGCGGGAAAGTCCTTTAGGCAATGCCCGAATGAGTCGTTTCTGTTACACTGCCGCGGTCCTCTCATCGCTGGAGACCTGAAATGGCGGCGAACCCCGGGGTTCTGGAAAGCATGCGTTTGGCCTATGCCGCTTACGACAGGGGCGACGCGGCGCCCTTGCTCGACCTCTTCGCTGAGGACGGGGTGATCCGCTTCACGGCGCCCGAGAGTTTCCTGCATTTCGCCGGCCCCAGCTCCGGCCCCGAGGGCGCGCGCAAGGCCCTGACCGCGATCTCCGAAATCTTCGCCTGGGAGAGTTACAAGATTTACGAAATGCTGGTGGACGGAGATTCGGTCTTCGCCGTCACCGGCGGAATGCTCCGCCACAAGGAGACGGACCAGAGGACCGAGGTTCAGCTCGGCGATCTGATCCGTTTCCAGCGCGGCCGGATCGTCGAGTTCGTGGAGTTTTTCGATTCCGCCGGCCTGCGCGCCTGGGTGAAGCGTGCCGGCACGCCCTCCAACACCGAGCTGAACGGCGGCCGGGGCGGCGGGAGTAGCGCAAGTCCCGGAGCAAGTCCCGGAGATGAAGGCGATGCCTCCGGCGAGAGCGCAACGCGGGCCGGGGCTACCTGTTCCCAATCCGCGGCGGACGCGTTGCGTCAAAGCGTTTCTGCCAACAACAAGACCGCCGCCAACAAGCATCTGCTCTCGCGCTGCTACGACGCCTACGCCGCCTGCGACCCCCAGCCCCTGGTCAGCTTGTTCGACGACGAGGCCAGTTACAATGCCGTCGCCCGCTGCGAAGACTTCAGCTTCGCCGGTCCCTGCCACGGCCGCCGCGCGGTGCTGGAGAACATCGCACGCATCCATGCCGACTACGATCTGGAAAAATACGCCGTCACCCGCATGATCGCCCAGGACGATTTGGTCGCGGTCCACGCCGATGTGGGTTTTCGCTACAAGTCCACCGGAAACCTAGTGGCGATCGACAAGGTCGATCTTTTTCGCATGCGGGACGGGAAGATTATCGAGTTCAATGAGTTTTTCGATACGGCGTCGGCGTATGACATGCGGGAGGGGGCTTGAGGTTCGGTTGGGGAGTTTTGGGCGGGGAGCGCAGAAATAAGGATCTCACTTTGATCAAGGGGATTGGCGACGAGATCTCCGGGGAAAGGAAATGCCATCGGGGGAACAGGTTCCCCCGCGCCCCCTCTGTACTTAGGAGATTTGTGCGCGTTTCGCTTCGAGTGCGTAATGAGAGTTAGAGCTCAAATTTGCGTAATTTGACCGAACTTGGTCGGAATGCTGAGCTAAAATAATGACTTGGTTGCGCATAAATTAAGACCTGACGCCACTCACAGAAGTTAGGATTGACCCGGATCATTTTGTTCGGTCCGTAAAATTCGCAACCCAATAAATTGAGTGTGGCTCCTAAGTGTCATCAATGCTGGTGACACTAGAATACTCAACTACCCAGTTTGAAATCGATCTCGAGATCACTGAACACGTTCAACGAGGTTTTGGCAGATATCTTTTCGTTTGCGTATTGCATTGGAACAGGGTTTCGAAAGACTAAATGCCCTTCCAATTCAGGGTTTTTTATATTGGTGAATTTCGCAATTTCTGCTAAATGAGCAGAACAAATTGACACGCGGTCAATATGACGCCTCAAGAGGTCAGGCTTACCTAACTCGTTCAATTCACCTCGAAATTTTGATAATTGCTCGGCAATTTCACCAGGCGTCTTCTTATACTGAACATCTTTGCACTCCATGATTAAAACTCGGCGATTTTCTGATGACCATGCCAATACATCTATGTCACCAAATCGCTTCACGTCACCAAATTTGGGGTCGTCTCCCTTCTCTAGTAGTTTAGTGACTTGCAGGTCGTGCTCTGTTTGCCATCCTAATTTCCGTAGCCTATCAGCCACCTCTTTATTAAATATTTCTCGGCTTGCGCGACTTCGACCTGTCCACTTCTTCATTTCCTTCGATTGAATCTGATAATCAGCAAAGTCTGCATCGTAGTAACTGGACACGGTATATGAGAAAGCATCCCTTATAAGTCCGGGTGCAACCAGTAGCAGAGGATCGGGGTCATCTGACAAAGCAACAATTGGTTGGCGCAAAACACTTAAGCGCCGGCGAAAGCGCCATGGTTGCCTATCGGAATCGCGATAGCCGACTGGAACCACTTTCCATGACTCCCGAGTTGTAAGGGTAAGTTTATCTATGATCGCGCTTACAGTTGCGGCTGTCAGACGATCCAATTTGCTTAGACATTCAACTAAATCAGATTTCAAAATAGAGATGTGCGCTTCTTTAAGCTCTATACAATGGTTTTCGCACATATCAATAAAGGTACGGACCTCATCAAAATCGACGCCGAACTCTGCGCTCCATGCCTGAAGAAAAACGCTTTCAAGCTTTCCTGTCACAGATTCAACTACTGTAGCCTCATCAAATAAAGATTCATATTTCTCAACTGAACGTCTAATTGTGCTTTTGCTTGCTGTCTCGCCAAAGGGATTTACCACCTGTTCGAAAAAATGATGATTGGCTTGGACATCTCCGAGTGGCGTGATTCGAATGCGAGGTTCCATCGCATTCCAGCGCATGGCGTCTGACCAACTGCCCAGCGCAAAAATTTGCATGACCATTGCCATTAACCTAGACAAGTCCAATTCTCCTGGAACATACCCTCCTGTTAGTGGGCATTCACTACCGACCATTTCTAAAATGACACGATTTGATTGAGAAACGGCATTTAGCCGGGATTCATGTTCCACAATCTTGAAAAGCGTGGCTTCTTTGTCGTCGTGTAAAGCCAAAACCGCCGCGGATGTTCGTCTCCATGACATACGATCACAATTAGCGGCTTCATGATTTTTTATCGTACATTCTGCTAGCGCCGTCCGATCTATTTTCTTAAGAAAAGCACACAGATCTTCTTCTAAGTGTTTTACAAGTGAGTTGAGAAATAACGTGCATTCAGCGACACCTTCAATTGATCCACCAAGTTTCCGTTCTCGGATTTGCCAACCCATTCCATATTTCAGAGTTGCAACATCATTGAGACTGATCTTTACAGGACTCGTTGGTAGCTTTTCTCTGACAAAATCGCGAAATTTAGTGGGTTCAAAAACGTGTGATTGTCGTGCATGCCTATCGCCCGCCACCTCTTGCAAAATGCGTGATTTCATTTTTCTTGAGGGGGCCTCGAGAAGTTCGAATAAACCATTTACGAACGCCTCAACGAGAGCTCGCTCGGAAATATTATCAGGATTAAAAAAAGCGTTCTCAAAAACGTTACCAGTCGTCACTACTACTCGATTGTCTGCAGGAACAACTTCTATATTAATCTCATCTCTAATATCATTTGGTGTTATTGTTTTCCCATTGCCAGTAGGAGAAACGTGATCTCCCATGCAATTAAGTTCCAAGATAATTTGTTTAGGAAGTTTATTTTTGAAATATTTTTCAGATATCGACGCTATTCTTGGAATCCATGTAGAGAGTAGCCGCTCTCGTTCGTAATTCTCTTTCTTTGAATAGGCGTCGGTGCTTTGTAACTTCGACCACCAGTTCGTAATTTTTCCTTCATATAATAATGGAAAACCGAGTTCCCTATTGAAGAGAGCTAAATACAGTGGTTTTTTCAAATCCTCTTCAAATATTGAATCTGACCGTTTCCATACGCGAACAAATTCACCATCGACTCCGGCAACACAGTGGAGATCATGGGACTCACAAATGCTGTGCCTTAATTCTCTCAGTCCATTTTGGTCGACCACGACCATGAGCTCACTTTCACCGTCATAGCTATCTGGTATAGAGTCATGGGGAACCAAGTGACCTTCTAGATTTTCGTTCCATGCAATAAGATTGAGCATCCCACTTAAATTTAGAAGGAGTACGTTTGAAGATGCTACTTTTTGTTCTGCTTCAAGCAGTCGCCATAAGGACAACGGCTTAAATTTGTTCATCCATCCTAAAGTATAAAAATCATGTGCGGACATGGTATCGAATTGCCAGTCATCGCTAACACCGTCGTCCATTTCAAGAGAAAACCCACGGCCTATACCACAACCTACTGCTATACTAATGCCGCTTTTAAAATTTGGTGCCTTTCTGGAGTTATGAGCTGCTTGGTCTATACTTTGGCGGATGGTTTTTGAAATCTCTTTTGAACCGGGGCTTATCCCTCCGAGTCCCGACTCTTCGAAGTTCTTGAGATTATCTAAAAACAGAATGACGTGCAGATGGAGTCCAACATCGACCTCGTAGCCTGTCTCTGCAAATAATCCATTTTTTGTCTGATGAAACTTGAACGGCGCGCCAATCCTCCCCCCCATCATTGGTGTTTCAGAGAATGTTTTAGAAAACTCATCTGCAAGTCCGCGGAGAAGACTTGAGCGCATGTTAGCTGCGTCCATTTTCTCGATTAAAAATCGGCGGATTGCTGCGCTAACTGTTGCTGGATTCATCAGGTAGATAAATCCAGCGTGAGAACATACTGGAGTACGTTCCAGCTTAGAACATGATATCGATTGTCTGAGCAATTGCTCTCTATCGTCAGGATAAAATCTAAAGGGCAAAAGGTGGTCAGCGTCAATTTTTAATCTTTTTAAATCTCCTTCAGTAAATCTTATTAATCCTCTACAGCTAGATAGAACTCTCTCCACTCGTGGAGGTAGGGTGTCCTTGGGGACATCGCTTCCAATCTGATTTCTATCTAGTTTTGCTCTATTACAAACTTCGTCAGATATCGTCAGCAATGCATAAATGCTGTTTCGAATATCATCATATCCGCCTCCGCGTGGCATACTTTCGACAACGTTCAGAACTTGTTGTAAGTAAAATCCAGCGCCTTCCCAAAGTCCTCCAAAAATTCTGAAATTTCCTTTTGGCGAAACGATGTTAGAAACAAAAACATCCTCTGCGGGGTCTTCCTGCATTGCGCAGAAACCAGCTCCAATTTCTCTGAACCAGCGAGATACTTCCTGTTTTCTCGGCTTTCTTTTTCCGTTACATGTAGCCATGGCTACATGGGCCAACGTTTCTAATCGATACGCATTACTTTGCAGCTCTGGAAAGGTCATGAGTCCTGAGATTGTTGCGACAGTTTTTATTGGGTCAAAGTCTTTGAGCTCGTCAATCAATTCTTTCTTAGAATCAGCAATTGACTGAAGCTCTGATTTATTGGCATCCACATTATAAGCCATCAATCGAAATTGCCCTCTAATTTTGACAGTATGGGCTGCCTTGTTCAGTGTTCGGGGCCTGACCCCGACGAATGAATACGCAAAGTATCGGCAGTATAGTACACAAAGTGTCGGAAAAGACACGCCATGCGCGTACATCGTGAGGACCGAACTTGGGGCCGACGTCAAGGGCGTCGAAAGGCAGCGTATGCCGGACAAGGCAGCCGCCGAACCCAGTCACAACGGCCGCAGAGGCCGCCGCAACGCCGCTGATTTCTCACCAGAGCGCCGCAACCTCGCCAGATAGATCGATGGCAATGTTTGCCTTCGCGGGCCGTTTGATCCGCAGGACGCCGCCGCCGACAAATGGTTCGATGTAGGTGTCATGGGGCGGCATCTGGTTGATGATGGTATGATAGACGCCGTTGCCTGCTTTGCCTCTGGGGTAGTTCATGCTGGGTTTCTAGTGCCCTTGGCGTCGAGTGGGTTCGATGTCATGCTGCTACCTTTGCGATAGAAGGTTGAGCATGTCTGACAAGCGGGAACAGCAGACAAAGTGGGTTATTGTATTTTGGTGCGTACTCCTCGGAGGTTTGTTCGTTTGGTATCACGGTGACTGGTTCAGGTGCTTAACGGAGCATTGGGTTTATCGGGAATTGGTCAAGTGGCAGACGGGAATCGCCGCCATTATTGGTCTCGGCGTTATTTGGCTCGGCTATCAATTCAATGCCAGTCTTAATCGGGATAACGCGTATACGATTGCGCAACTCGACCGGGAACGCGACGATCGCATTCGACTTGAAGAAGCGCGGTCTCTCGCGATCGCTCTCGCGGCGGAAGTGAAAATGAACGCTGCGGCGGTCGAGATTTTGCACAATGAAGCCAGAAAATTCGAAAAGAGAAAGGAGGTTTCTGCAGACGAATTGTTCAAAATGCAGTACTGGATGGCACGCAAGCCAAGAACCGTGACGTATCATGACATTGGAGCAAAAATGGGCCTCTTTCCCGCTTCTTTGGTTGATCAAATTGCGGAGTTTTACACGGCGCTCGAAGAAGCGGCTGAGTTCTACACGAGTGGCAAACGGCATGAAGACCGGGCCTTGGCTACGCAGACAAGCGAGCCACACTTGGTCTCGTATTTCGTAGACAAAGAACTGCTCAAAAACATGATAGATAAAACAAGCGGTTCTGTGTCGTACGGTCTCACACTCCGCACGAAACTGCATGATTTTGCGAAGGAGCATCACTTTGATAAGAGGGAAGAATCCTCTTGATGCTGACATCGCATGGGACGAACAAATCAGACTTAACCAGCGTCAGGTCCAAATTTGTGCGTCAGTTCCAGCTAGGAACTGCAGCATTTAAAACCTGCACTGAACATCCCTGTTGCGTGAAACGTAATCAGATACAATATCTCCACTCATTCGCATTGCGGTAGGATGTTTGGCATGGATGCAGCGGCAGTATCCCAGCTTGTCGAAGAAGAAATCGCTTTGATCGAGCGACCGGAGTTAGCCGAAGCAATTCGCGCAAGCCTGGTTTTGCCGAGACTGGAATCCCGCGAATGGGATTATGGCGAGGAGGGGCAGACATATCCTTGCTGGATCGTCGTGGAACATAAAGAATCCAACACAGGGATCGCTTACTGTGAGCAGGGGTTTGGCCCATCAAGCCCCTGGGGCCTGCTCGTTCTCGAAGGACCGCACAGGAACATGGGAACGGATGCGGCCTGGTTTCGCTTTCTAGGCGATGCCGTGCAGGAAAGCGCCGTCTGGAATGGTGACAGCCCGCCAGATTTTGAAGTTCGGTAATGTCTTTGAGCTCATGTCTTGATTTCTGCGCACCATATTGGACCCTGACGCAGAAAATGAAACCTAACCCAAGCGCGTAGAGGAGGCGGCGCAAGTGAGGTCGAATGAAATCGTCGTTCGTCCCGCGGATCAGAGCGAATTCAGCCTTGCCGGTGATGTCGCTGTTGCCGCCTTTTCGCGCTTGCGGCCGCTTCTGCCTGAGGGCAACTGGCCGGTCATGGCAAAGGGGATCCGTTTTACCACAGCCGAAGACAGCGTCGGGTGTTTGTTCGTTGCCGTCCTGAGCGGGGAGATTCTTGGCTCTGTGCGGTATACCGGCCCGGGGCACGGCGGCCACATCATCTACCCGGACTCCTTCGCCTATATTCGCGCGGTGGCCGTGTCGCAGGCCTATGCGAGATGCGGTGTGGGACGAAAACTCACGCAGGCCTGCATCGATGCGGCGCTGGAGGATAGGGCCGAAGCCGTAGGGCTGCATGTTGCCGTGGCGAATGAAGCCGCGAGAAATCTCTATGGGAAAATGGGGTTTGAACCCTATCGCGATGCACCAGACTACTTTGGGATTCCCTATACAGCCTACGCTATTCGCTTTCGGGAGAGTGAGTAGAGGGGGAGGTCTCGTTTTCTGCGTTCGGCTCCACCATCATGCGCGCACAACAAGACATGACCCCATTGCTCCAGGCAGTGTCAAATCCGAAGTCGTGCGTCAGCCAGTGACGTATCATTTACAAATCTGGACCTGACGCCGCTCAAATGCCTCGGGTTGCCTCTCTACACCAACTTGACCTGCACATTGGCATCGCCGTCTTTGGTGCGACGATCCCAGTCGAGTAACGATCCGTCGAAGGCCTGTTCCGAAGCCACTGCGTGCAGCACATCCCTGAATCGCAACGCTTCTATTAACCCAACAGCACATTGCCACATCGGCGTTTTGAGTGTGTCTTGTTCTTTGCCTTTGTCGTAGTTGTAGAGCGTATTCAACGCGTTACCGAGGTCGGTGCGTGTCAGGCGGATTTGACCGTTGCGATCAAGCCCCAAGGCTCCGTAGTCCGTTCCATAGCCGATCGTTCCGGTCGGGTTCACGATCCCTTGCGCCCCGATATCCTTAAAGATGAACCAATCATTGGCCTTGTTCTTAAAGCCCTGCAAATACAGGTTCTTTGCGTCGATGAGCAGTTCAATACGCTCGCCCCAAAAGGCAACGGTAACGGTGCTCCAGGCTCGAATTCCATCGTGCCCGATCGGCACCCGGCCCACTCCTTCTTTAACCACCGTCATCGCTTGCCCGATACCCACCATGATCGCCCGGTATTCATGTTTGGTCATGCAACTGCCTAGGTCATATTAATGCGTTATGAAACGGATCACGCCGTTTAGCTCCAGAAAAACGAATGACTGAAACTCAGGTTTCAGGCCTTGATTTCCGTATCTTCGATTGAAACCAAGCGGCCTTCTGCCTCCCAGTCTTTCAGAATCAAGTCAGAGGGTCGGTTGTTCAAGGCCTGCAGCATAGAGCAGATCCGCTTTAGATGGAATCGCCTTCGGCGATCCGTTGTACCGGTGAATCTGCTCTTATTATATGATGTAGAGCGGGTTCATAGGTTTTAGCGAAAACACAGAGTGTTTCCGTTGAAACATCACACTAGTCCCTCCGCGGCAAAGTGTCCTACCTGGTCGCTGAAGCGATGCGGGCGCTGCTTCCGGAGATGGCCGGCTCTTGGACCGGCGTGCTCGCGTTCGTCTCGTCACGGGTGAGGGGCGAAAACATCATGCTGCGCGCCCGCCGCAGTCACCTGCCGCCCTGATTCCCGGCCATCGGGACCACTCTGAACCTGCGCCGCACCCGGAGAGCCGTGGCGCCGATTGGAGGCCACGCCCGGCGCCACGGACCGTTGCACAGGTGTCTGCGGGCTTGGTGCAAGCATCTGTTCGAGGTGGGGGGGGGGCGGAATCTCATCTTGACGCAAGGGAGGAACGGCGGCAGATTTTTGATAATGCGTTTCATTCTCAATCATAGAGGACCGAAGATATGATCAGTTGTATGATCAGCCGTACAGGCCGGCACTTGACGCTCGCTGCGGCTCTCGCCGTCGGACTTTGCGCGGTCACTGCCGGCAGGGGTCATGCGGAGGAGCGGGTTGACCACTATGCGGCGCGTGAGCCGGCAAACCTGCAGGAAGCCGTAATGGACTTCTCCGCGTTCAACGAAAAAGTAGCAGCGGTGCTCGCACGCTCCGAGCTTGGCTCCAACGACTTCGAGGAAATACACGAGTTGACCTACACGCTGGAGAACGCTCTCGCCAGGATTCGCGGCGACTTGAAGGATCTCGCCGATACCCTGGAGGCGTTGCATTTGGCCTCCGAGGAACATCAATCGGAGGCAACCAGGGCGCACGGTACGGCCTATCTGAAGACTGCACGCACTGTGGTTCCCTGAACCGGCTGTTCCCTCCATGTCAAGCCCTCGCCGAGGGCTTGACATGGAACGCCCGCGAAAGCCCCGTAAACATGAGCAATCCTGCCCGATTAAACTGTCCGAAAAATGTGGGCTAGCTCAACCCGATCCCGTCTAACAGATCCGGGTTCGTCCACCCCGCCCCCGGCCTTACCCGCGTTCGAATCGACTGCTGTTTGATCTCAGTTCACCGTTTAAAATTTATTGCGGATAAAAAATATCCATGATAAAGCTCATGAAGCTCGCAGAGTGCGAAGCGTGTTTTTCCACCCTTGCCGCAGAGGGTTTGCAGGATCTTTCACAGAGAGGAGTCGACAGATGGTGAAGGTCGCGATCGTTTATCATTCCGGGTTCGGACATACGGAACGCCTGGCGCAGTTTGTCGCCAAGGGGGTGAGCGACGCGGGCGCGGTCTCGTCTCTGCACAATACCGATGATCTGCAGCGGCCGGACGCCGGGCCCTGGGAAATTCTCGCGTCCGCCGATGCCATCGTGTTCGGTTCGGCAACCTATATGGGAGCGGCCTCGGCCAGCTTTAAAGGCTTCGCCGATGCTTCCTCCAAGGTCTACAAGGAGCACGGCTGGAAAGATAAGCTGGCGGCGGGCTTTACCAATTCGGGGACACCTTCGGGGGATAAGGCCGCGACGCTCAATCAGTTTATCGTCCTGGCCTGCCAGCATGGCATGAACTGGGTTTCTCCCGCCTTCAAGCCCGGTTACAGCCTGACGTCCCACGATTATGATACGGCGATCAATCGTACCGGGCACTACACGGGTGTCGGAACGCAATCCTTCACGGATCACGGCCCGGAGGACTCCCCCAACAGTGCCGAGCTGGAAACCGGCCGCCTGCTGGGGGTGCGCGTGGCCGAAGCGACGCAGCGCTGGAACGGCGCGTGACGCCGTGGCCCGGCGAGCCGGCGGCAACGTCAGTCCGGGGCAGTCCGGGGCAGTCAGGGGCAGTCCGGCGCGGTGGTGCCGGGAGTCCGGGCGCAGCTATTCGATTTTTCTTTGCTCTGATTATGGATAAAAAACATCTATTATAGCGGCATCCATAGTGAGCGGGAGCAAGAGAGATGAAACTGGGCGACGGCGTGGAGCAGGCAATACACAGTGTCACCCTATTGGCCGCGCTGCCAGCGGAGGGCGTGCTGTCGGCGGCGGCCCTGGCCGAGTTCTACGGTGTTTCGACAAGCTATCTCCTGAAGCATCTGCAGGCGCTGTCCGGTGCCGGGATCGTCCATGCGGTCTCCGGCCCGAGCGGCGGTTACCGGCTGGCAAAGACGCCCGAGAAGATAACGCTCCTGGACATCGTGCTCGCCGTCGAGGGACCGGAACCCGCCTTCAGGTGCAAGGAAATCCGCCGGAACGGACCGAAGCCTCTGGCCAAGCGCTATTTCAAAGCGCCCTGCCAGGTCAATGCCGCCATGCTGCGCGCCGAGCAGGCTTACCGCCAGGCTTTGCGTGCCGTGACGGTCGCTCAGCTCATCGCCGAAGTGAAAAGCGACGATGATGGCTCCATCGCAAGACGAAGCTGCGCATTCTTCGATCAAAATATGCGCCAACCCGGCAGTAAGCCGTAAACCGAAAAGGAAAACGCGATGAAAACACGTATCGATTACATGACGGTCTCCCCGGAGTCTTTTCAGGCCGTATGGGCGCTGGAGCAGTTCGTCTCAAGAGATGCCGCTCTGGATGCCCGGCTCCTGCAGCTGGTGAAGATCCGCGCGTCGCAGATCAACGGCTGCGCCTTTTGCGTGGACATGCATGTCAAAGAGGCGCGCAAGCAGGGGATGAGCGAACAATGGATTGCATTGATCTGCACATGGCGCGAGTCCCGGCTGTACGATGACCGCGAGCGGGCGGTGCTTGGATGGACCGAAGCCCTGACCAACATCAGTTCAAGCGGTGCGCCGGACTCCGATTATGAAGCCATGCGTGCGCATTTCTCGCCGGAGGAGATCACCAAGCTGACCGTTGCGGTGGGGACCATCAACCTCTGGAACCGCATGGCCGTCGGCTTCCGCTCGCTGCACCCGATCGACCAGGGGACGCTCGACATGGCCCGTTCTGCCTGATGCTTTTGTGCAGCGGTACAGTCCTC
The DNA here is from genome assembly GCF_007004665.1 of Denitrobaculum tricleocarpae. Classification (GTDB taxonomy): domain Bacteria; phylum Pseudomonadota; class Alphaproteobacteria; order Kiloniellales; family Kiloniellaceae; genus Denitrobaculum; species Denitrobaculum tricleocarpae. The sequence continues at coordinate 715,439 of NZ_ML660052.1, forward strand.
GGGGTGTGGTGACTTTTTTTAGGTCTCAATTATGGATAAAAAATATCCGTAATTGAGACCTTTCAAGATCGGATGACGAAACTTGCCGGGTCATGATCCGTTTTTCTGCATTCGTCTTCGGGACGATCGGGTCCCATGTGATCCGGTCTAGGAGGTCACAAGGACGATCTTACCTGTTCTGCCGCCGGCCTCGATCAGCCGATGCGCTTCGGCAGCCTGTTCCAAAGGCAGCGTCTGCTCAACCCTCGGCTTTAGAAGCCCGCGGTTCGCCAATGAACCGAGACGGCTCAGGCGATCCGCGCTTGGCGACAGGAAGACGAGATGGATTTCCGCGTTGACTTCCCATCCGGCGTAAAGGCTATGCGGCTGAGGTTGATCGACGATGCTGATGACACGCCCACCGGCTGCAAGCAATTTCAGGGATCGTGCGATCGCATCACCGCCGATCAGATCGACGATCACGTCAAACCCGTCCTCACGTCGTTCGCCCAGTTCCTCCCAAGAACTCGATGCCTTGTAGTCAAGAGTGATATCGGCGCCAAGCTCATTCACTAAGCCTTGGGCGTCCTTGCGACAGGTCGTAACAACATATGCGCCGGTCAGTTTGGCGATCTGAACCGCGAACAAGCCAACACCGCCCGAGCCGCCGAGGATGAGAACCCTGTCGCCTGCTTTCAAGCGTCCGCGCTCGATAAGACAGACCCAGGCCGTGCTTGCGGCGATGGGCATCGAGGCCGCCTCTGCGAAGGAGAGTGAAGTTGGTTTCTTCGCAATGATCTTGGCCCGTTCGGTATGGTACTCGGCGTATCCGCCTTCGTTTTCCAGCACGCGGGTGCTGTAGAAGACGTCGTCGCCGGGAGCGAAACCTTCGACACCGTCACCAACAGCTTCCACCGTGCCAGAGACGTCGACGCCCAATCTGAACGGCTGAGAGACATATTCGGCATAGTCGCCGCGCCGGGTCTGAACATCGAGCGGATTGACCGAGGCCGCTTCAACCTTGACCAGGACTTCGCCGGCACCCGGGACGGGCTTCGGCATTTCTTTAAGTTTAAGAACCTCGGGATCACCGAAACCCTCAGCGACGATGGCACGCATCCGTAATTCTCCGTTTGAAAGGCGCGGTCGAGGGTGCAGATTGCCAACATGATCTGCTGACCCTGCATGCGCGTCGTTACCATGACCGCGCCTCTGTCAGGCACGCGTAAGTTGCCTGACAGAGGTGGCCGGTTTTTCGAATCAAGTGAGAAACGGGTCAGGCGGCGGCCGTCTTGTCCGCGGACCAGGCATTGGCCTGAAACACGCCATCGACGGGCGTTCCGGCAATGTGGTTCGTGTAGTTGGAGAGAACCTTCAGCCCCGTCCCCAGAATCACTTCCAGGACGTTCGCCTTGCTGTAGCCTGCGGCCAGGAAGGCCTCCACATCGGCCGGATCGACAAAACCGCGCTGCTCGACCACTTTGGCGGTGAAGACGCGCAAGGCTTCCAGCTTGGGATCGGCAAGCGCCGTGCCGGCACGCAGTGCGTCGATGATGTCCGCCGGGACCTTCTGCATCTTCGAAATGGTCGTATGCGCTGCCATGCAGTAGGTGCAGTTGTTCAGACGATTGTTGGTCATCAAGACAATCTGACGCTCCGCCGCCGTGAAGTCGCTTTTGTCAAAAATGCCGGAGAGCGCCGCATAGGCTTCAACGGCTGCGGGCGATTCAGCGAAGGTCGCCATCAGGTTGGGGAGGAAGCCATAGGCTTGCACCACAGCGTCTAAGGTTTTCTTGCTGCCTTCGGGTGCTGTTGCCTGAGTGTGGATTGTAAAGTCAGTCATGATCTTGTCTTTCTTTGGGGGTGGGGACTAATTGTTTGCGTGGGAGTCGTAGACTTTGCCGCTGATCTTCCACTGGCCGTCATGCTTGTAGAGGACAAAGAAATCCGTGAAGCGGAAGCCGGCCCAGTTGATGAATTCGACCTTTGCCGCGGCCGCCGGTCCGGAGATGTCGATCCAGGCAATGTGATGCTTCACATCGGGCGACGGACCGATGGAACTCAAGTCTGCCGCGAAGCTGTCCAGATCGGAGTTGCTGAACGCGCCGTTTACGGAGCCGACGATGTGGGCGTGATCGAAGAACGCGGTCCGGGTTTGCTTGCCGTCGCCGCTTTTGGCGCTTTCGATGTAGGGCTGCAGAGCCTCAACCACCGCCTGGTAGTCGCTAAAGCTGCGGGCTTCGTCAGCTGCGGTTTCTTTTGAAATCTCAGTCTTTGTCATGGTTCCGGTCTTCTCTGTTTGGGCTTGGGTTTGGGTTTGGGAGTGAGCGGTTGTTAGCGGGAACACGATCATTGCGGCAACCGCGAGGGTGGTGATCGCCGCCGCGGCGACCGTTGTGGTGACGCCCGTCGTCGGGAGAACGAGTCTCTTCATCGTCATTTCCTTGCGTACTTACCTATATATAAATAGGTGCTTTGGTTAAAAAAAATCAAACCTTCAGGAAGCCTTTCAAGGCATGGTGAATAATCTTCGGGTCACGCCTCAAGCGCGCGATCAGGAGGGCCCCCTCCAAGGCGCTGAGGAAACTGAGCGCCTGGAGCTTGGCGTCTTTGTAACCTGCTTCCTTGAACTGCTGTGTCAGCCAGGCTTGGAAAGCATCAAAATAAGCCTTCACCAGACTGGCAACGCGTGGGCTCACAGATTGCAGTTCCGCCGCCATCATGCCGCAGAGGCAGAATTTCTCCTCTTTTACATAGCCTTGAAAATGGGCGACTACGGCCTCCAGACGTTTCCGGGGACAAGCGATTCCCGCCTCAATCCCGCGGAAGCCTTCCGCATGCTTTGCCTGAACGCGTTCGACCAAAGCGGCGGCAAGGTCGTCCTTGACCTTGAAATAGTAGTGGACGCTTGCGGTCTTGATGCCGATCTCCTCGCCAAGATCGATGTAGCTGAAGCCATTGAAGCCTCTGGTCTGAGTCAGGTGCTCCGCAAGGTCCAGGATTTTCGTTTTCGTGTCAGTCATTTCGGGCTCGTTCTTACCTATATGTATATAGATAGGCTGAATTTCCGTTTCTGCAAGCTTTTTTTGCCGCAGCAACCCCCTCACTCCACTCGTGTGGTGTTTCTGAAATTCGGCGCATAGTGCACGGCGCATTTTAGAGACGGAATCACACGAAATCCAACGCGATACCTGAAGCGAAGACCTCTCAACTTCGTAAAGACGATGCTGCAGTGAGAGGCCGGATAGATGCCCGCAAACCCAATTTGCTTCCAATCATCAAGTGCAGTTGCAATCCGGGGGCGTTCGAAGATGCCGGTACCCGTCAAGCGTACTGTGCCACGCCATTGCCGAGCGACCAGTTTTCCTTCGAGACCTCAAGAAGGCTGATAACGACGTCCTCGGGCCGAACACCGGGGTCAGCCGTGAGGCGTTTTGCGATCTCGGCATAGAGAGCCTTTTTCTTTTCGACCGTTCGACCGGCGTTCAGGGTTATTTCTATGAACACCACATCCTCGGAGCGGTCGATGCCCGCATAGTCTCCGCTATTGTTGAAGTTTTCGGATTCGAGCTCCGTTATCGTTGCGAAGCGATCATTCTCGGGGATTTCGATGGTCTCTCGCATCGCAAGATAAACCTGTTCCATCAAAGCGCGTCGATACTTCGGCGACTTGCCTTTTTTGAGCGAAATGCGGGTGAACGGCATATAGAATTTCCCTCTCGTTTGCTTGCGACTGGCCAATCGCTTTTGGTCGTCGCGGTTCGATCACATCAGGCGCGCGAGCTTGATGGCTCGACGCCCCGGCCGGGCGGGTGACAAGCGGCTGGTCGCGGCCGCTGTCGGCCCATGTCCCGGGCGCGGATAGTTTTACCGATCCCGGGACAGGTGCCCAACACAACACCCTGTTGGAGGGCGCCGATATCAAGCCTGCAGAGCGACCTTGATGGAGCCTGCCGAGCGGCTGCGCATCAGATCGTAGCCTTTTTGGGCTTCAGCGAGCGGGAGTGTATCGGTGAAGATCACACTGGGATCGATGCGCCCGCTTTCGACCAGGGGCAGAAGCGTCTTCATGTAGGCCGCCACATTTACAATTCCGGTATGGATGGTGAGATTCCGGAACAGCGCCTCGGAGTAGGGTGCGTCCACAGGCGCAAAAAGATGGCCAAATCCCAGCACGCTGATCGAGGCGCCAGCCTGTGCCATATCGAGGGACTGCTTGATCGAGGTCTGATTGCCGATGGTATCGATGATGGAGTTGGCACCCCGACCATCGGTCAGCTCTTTTACGTATTCGACCGGGTCGGTGGTCTTGCCATTGACGCTGTGTGTTGCACCGGCCTTTTGGTGGCCGAAGTCCAGACGACCGTCGTGCCGGCCCACGAAGATGATCTGTGCGGGACCGAAGAGGCCCGACGCCATCACCGAACACTGGCCGACGGCGCCGTCGCCGATGACGACGACCGTCTCGCCCGGACGAACGTTTGAATTCAAGGCGCCATGGAAGCCGGTTGCGAAGTTGTCGGCGAGCGGGAGCGCTTTTGCATCTTCTGCGCCCGTACTGAGGCCTTCGGGCAGCGTAAAGAGCGACGAGTTCGCATAGGGGACGCGAACGAATTCGGACTGGCCGCCCTGGATGTCATTACCGCCATGTTCGACAAAGAGGGGAGAGCCGAACAAACCGCCGTGGTCGCAGGCCGACGGCAGGTCGCGTTTGCAATAGTGGCACTCGCCATCGATAAACATCGCCGAGGCGACGACACGGTCGCCCACCTTGACGTTATGCACATCCTTGCCGATCGCTTCGACAATCCCGACGAACTCATGTCCCAGACGCATGCCCTGCTGCACGCCCATCTCAGGCCCGTTCTGGGTAAAATCGAGATCCGCGCCGCAGATACCGGCCAGGGTCACGCGCACGATGGCGTCGCTGTCCAACAGCAGTTTCGGTTCCGGTAGATTGCCGACCCGCACTTCGGCGCGGTCGTGATAGTAGGTTGCCAACATGTTTTCGTCTCCTTCATAGAATTGGTTGTGTTCGCTGTGCCCTGTCTGACCAGGGCGACTGTTATGAGTCTTCGCGTCGACTCCGTGACCGCGCCTTGCCTGGCAAATTCGGAATAATATGACCGGTCGTCTTGAAATTAGATCAACGACTTCCGCTCTGCTTTTCTCTCTCTGCGGGTTTCTGGGTTAGGGGCTTTGGAGGACCAACCGGATGGAATTGCGATAGCGCTTGAGTACAGCCGGATCTCTCTCAACCTTGGCCTTCAGCTTTGCACCCTCTAGGCCTTCGATAATGAACTCGGCAAGATTCTCGGCTCTCTCGTCGCGGCGAAGTGTTCCGTCCTCTTGCCCCTCTCGAATACAGGCCGCAACTTCCGAGATCCAGACTTTGTACAGCTCGGAAAGACGAGAACGAAATTCATCGGAACCAGCGAGCTCGCTGCTGAAATTCCCGATGAGGCAACCGTTCTTGTCGTAGCCCGCTGCGGCCAGATGACGGTCGATGCGCTCAAGTGGCGCGACCCCGTCCGTCTGGAGTTCCGTTCTCGCGCTGCCACCGGCCGTCCAGTAACTCTCCAATACTTCGAGACCAAGGGCGTCCTTGCTTTTGAAGTGGTTGTAGAACGACCCCTTCGGCACGCCGGCATGATCGACGACATCCTGAACTCCAGTGGCATGAAATCCCTGTTTGTGGAAAACAGCGAGTCCGGCAGAAAGAATTTTTTCACGGTGGTTTGGCTTTGGCATAACGCGCAATATGACCAGTCGTCTTAAATCTGTCAAGAGGGCGTCATCTTCGCTCCCTGGCGCTCTCTGCTCCTGCTTCGGGCAGAGAAGTATCTCAGTCGGCCTTGAGGCCTATTTTCGTCAGGTTTTTTTCGTTGGGAGCAGTTGAAGAGCAACGCCAACTGATCTGGGATAAAAAGCACTGACAAGCTTCTCGCGCCCCCAGTGACGATCTCAAAGCCTAATTGCCGTAGTCTTCCGCCATCACTCCGTTTCGAAATCAGCCAGAAATCTTTTCACCAGGCTGTTGAGTTGTCGTTGGTCCCGTTCTGAAAGGCCTGAGACCAGTCTTTCCTGGGTTTCCACATGGGCCGTCACGGCGGCGTCGATGACCTCGAAGCCCTTACCGGTCAGGGAAATCAGGAAGCTGCGGCGGTCTTCCTCGCTTTGTGTCCGTGCGACCAGTCCCGCCTTTTCCAGTTGATCGATCCGGTTGGTCATGGTGCCGGAGGTGACCATGGTCGAGGCAATCAGTTCGGCGGGGGAGAGGGCGTAGGGCGGGCCGGCGCGGCGCAGGGTCGCCAGGACATCGAAGCTCGCGGCATTCAGGCCGTGCTCGGCCCAGGTCTCCGCCATCTCTCGCGAGATGTGCAGCGTCAGGCGTTTCAGGCGCCCGAGCAGCGCCATGGGGGCGACGTCCAGGTCGGGGCGCTCCCGGTTCCATTGCGTCACGATCCGATCGACATGATCCATGGAGAGATTTTCCTGAATTAATATCTTGACGTCAAGACAAATGAAACTATCTTGATATCAAGATAATTATCCGATGGCGCTTTACGTTCTCTCGGACCCCAGAGCCAACGCGGGGCTAACGCAGAGTTTCAGAGCCTGCGTTCGAGATCATCAGCAGGCTGATTGACAGCCCGATCTCGAACCAACGGGCCTTGAACTGGCGATCTCGAACCAGCGAACTTTGGATCACCCGAACCACAAAAGGCTTCAGGAGGGCCCTATGCCCCGCACGATTGACTTGCTTTTGACGGCACTGGCGCCCGCGATCTGGGGCAGCACCTATATCGTCACCACCGAGTTCCTGCCGGATGGCTATCCGCTGAGCGTTGCCATGCTGCGCGCCCTGCCGGCGGGCCTGCTGCTCCTGCTGATGGTTCGGCGGCTGCCGGATCCCGGCTGGTGGGGCAGGGTCTTCCTGCTGGGCGCGCTGAATTTTTCGGTGTTCTGGGCGCTGCTGTTCGTGGCCGCTTACCGTCTGCCCGGCGGGGTGGCGGCCACGGTCGGTGCGGTCCAGCCTCTGATCGTGATTTTCCTGGCGTATTTCTTCCTGCGTAAATCCATTCTGGCGCTGTCGGTGCTTGCCGCGATTGGCGGGATGGGGGGCGTGGCACTGCTGGTTCTGGGGCCCGAAGCGGCGCTCGATCCGGTTGGGATCGCGGCGGGGCTCGGCGGGGCGCTTTCCATGGCGGCCGGTACGGTCCTGAGCCGGCGGTGGCAGCCGCCCGTGTCGCCGTTGACCTTCACGGCCTGGCAACTCACGGCGGGCGGACTCCTGCTCCTGCCCCTCGCACTCTGGATCGAGCCGCCGCTGCCGGCCCTGACAGCGGAGAATGTCATGGGCCTGGCCTACCTCGGTCTTATCGGCGCGGCCTTTACCTATCTGCTGTGGTTCCGGGGCGTCAGCCGGATCGAGCCCTCGGCACTCTCGGCCTTGGGCTTTCTGAGCCCGGTCACGGCGCTTCTGCTCGGCTGGAGCGTCCTGGGGCAAGACCTTACGGTCCTGCAGATCATTGGATTCCTGACGGTGTTGACGAGTGTCTGGCTCAGCCAGATAGCGAGCCGCGGCCCATCCGCCTCCCTTCAAGGATCCGAAACTGAAAAGGCGGCGTGATGCGCCGCGAAGAAAAGGAGACCTGAAATGAAGATCATCGTATTCGGCGCAAGAGGCGACGTCGGCAGCCGTGTCGTCACCGAAGCCCTGGCGCGGGGTCACAAGGTCACGGCCGTGGTACGAAGTGAAGCGCAGGTGGACGCACTTCCGCCCCTGGTCACCGCGTGTGTGAGCGATATCTCGAACCCCGACCCTTCGCGCCCCGATCGCTCTGGCAACACGAAATTGGCCGATGTGATCGCCGGTCATGACCTGGTCATCAGCGCCGTCAGACCTCCGGACGGGCAGGAAGACTTGCTGGTGGCCCTCACGCGAGCGGTTCTGGGTGCGGCGGCGGAAGCCGGGGTTCGGGTTTTGCTGGTGGGCGGCGCGGCCAGCCTGATGCTGCCGGATCACAGCGGATACACGGTCCTGACCGCGCCGGATTTTCTGCCTGAGGCCGTTGTGCCGATCGCGCGTGCCTGTCAGGCCCAGTATGAAGTCTGCCTGACTGAGGCGCAGGCCGACTGGTCTTATCTGAGCCCGCCGGCCATGCTGACGCCGGGTGCGCGCACGGGCCGCTATCGGCTTGGCTCCGACGTTCTGCTGTGCGACGCCCAGGGCAAGGCGGCCATATCGATGGAGGATTTCGCGGTCGCTCTGCTCGATGAGGCGGAAACACCGCGCCATAAGAGGGTGCGCTTTACCGTCGCCGCCTGAGCGTCCACAGACGGGCGGGAGGAGAGTCCTTTCTCCCGCCGACGGACCTCGATCAGGACCTCACTACGCTCCGGGTACTGCGCCGCTGCGAATGTACCAGAAAAACGCAGTGAATATGAATGGTGTCCCCATAATGAAGAGCAGGATGCCGAGAAGTGTCATGGTGAAGTGTGGCAGTTTCTCGCGCTCGCCACCCATGAAAAAGCTGATCAGGGGTCTCGCAAACTGCGGAAGAGTATCCAGACTGCGGCCGTAGAGAAGACTGCACATGACGCCCATCAGGAGCTTCATGCCGAAGACCCACAACAGGAGTCCGATTGTGTTGGCAAGCACAATGGTGATGGGGATTGGATGGTCCCGGACGAATTGAACCAGCGCGATCACGCCAATGGCCCCCAGGCACCAGTAGGTGGCGGTTCTCGGATTGACTGCGATCTTAAAGGTGCGTGGTATCTGCATTTGCCCGGATGCTCTCAGCTATTTTTACGGCTCTCACACTATAGACTTGTGAGAGCCGTGAAAATCCGGGTATTCGCGTCGGACCCGGCCGCTGCACCCGGGTATCACTACAGGAGAAGACCGTGTTGATCCGGAGTTTCCAATGCCTTTCAAAGTGACGGAGAGGATTGGCGGTTTTCCGGGTTTCTTTGCGCGAGGTGAAAACCAGAGCAGATCCGGTTTAGATGGAATCGCCTTCGGCGATCCGTCGTACCGGTGAATCTGCTCTAACACTATGATGTAGAGCGGATTCACAGGTTTTAGCGAAAACACAGAGTGTTTCCATTAAAACATGAAGCGCTCTAAGCCGCAGCATGCGTTCTTTTTTTACCCGTAGCCCGCCGGGCAAGTTCTTTCTGCACCGCGCGGGCGATGATGCGTTCCTCGTCCGTGGGGATCACCATCAGGCGGGCCGGGCCTGCGCCAATGTCGCGGGCGTTGCGGTCGTTCGCGTCACGCTCGACCATAAGGCCGAGGTAGTCGAGGCCCTCGACGATCCGCTGCCGGATCACGGCGGCGTTTTCACCGATGCCGCCGCAGAAGACCAGGGCGTCGATCCCGCCCAGGATTGCGGTCATGGCCCCGATTTCCCGGCGGGCGCGGAAGACGTAGTAGTCGATGGCCTCCGCCGCTTCGGGCCGGTCCGAGGCCAGAAGGCTGCGCATGTCGCCCGAAATCCCCGATAGCCCGAGCAGCCCGCTGCGGCGGTAGAGCAGTTCGGTGACCTCGTCCGGGCTCATGCCCTCCCGTGCGATGAGATGCAGCACCGCACCCGGGTCGATCTGGCCGCAGCGCGTGCCCATGGGCAGGCCGTCCAGGGCGGAAAAGCCCATGGTCGAGCCTATGCTCCGGCCGCCCTTGACGGCACAGATGGAAGCGCCGTTGCCCAGGTGGGCGATGACGACGCGGCCCCGGTGCAGATCGGGATAGTCCCGGGCGATCACGCCGGTGATGTAGTCGTAGCTCAGGCCGTGAAAACCGTAGCGGCGGATACCCTTATCGTAATACGACCGCGGCAGGGCAAAGGTATCGTTGACCCAGGGATGACTGCGGTGGAAGGCGGTATCGAAGCACCCGACCTGGACCGCATCGGGAAATGTGGCACGCCCCATCACGACCCCGGCCAGGTTGTAGGGTTGGTGCAGCGGCGCCAGCGGATTGAGCGCCGCCAGTGCCTCGATGACCTCGGGAGTCAGGACCGCGGCCTCGGCAAAGTCCGGTCCGCCGTGCACGATGCGGTGGCCGACGCCGGAAATCGCAATCTCCTGCCTGTGCGGTTCCAGCACCTGCAGCACCGCGGCCAGGGCTTCGGGTTGCGTGGCGGCGGCAAGGGGCCGGTTGGTCTCCCGGCCGTATTCCCTCAGGATCAGCCGGGCGGTCTTGCCGATCCCGTCCACCTGTCCATGGACGAGACTCTCAGGATCTGGAGCCGGCGGTTCCAAAGCCCCATTTCCAGAGGTCTCGGGTTCCGGCTGAGCAAGTTGAGGTCGTGCCGGCCCTGGCCCTGGCCCTGGCCCCGGTCCCGGCCCCGGCCCGGGCGCGGCGCGGTAAAGGCCGAACTTCAGGGAAGAGGAGCCGGTGTTCAGGGTCAGGATCGCGCTCATGCAGGCACGGCCCCGCTGTAGAGCGCGGCGATCGCGGCGGAGGCGATGCGGGTACGGCTGCCGTCCGCGCGGCTGGTCAGGATGATCGGAACCTGGGCGCCCAGAACGACACCCGCGGACTCCGCGCCGGCCAGGTACATCAGCTGCTTGCAGACCATGTTGCCCGCTTCGAGATCCGGCACGACAAGAATGTCGGCCTGTCCCGCCACCTCGGAACGAATGCCCTTGGAAGCCGCTGCACGCGACGAGATGGCGTTGTCGAAGGCCAGTGGTCCGTCCAGGGTTCCGCCGGTGATCTGGCCGCGGTCCGCCATCTTGCAGAGCGCCCCCGCGTCGACCGTGGAGCGCAGGCGGGCGGTGATGGTCTCGACCGCCGAGAGGATCGCGACCCTGGGCGCCGCGATCCCGATCGCATGGGCGAGGTCGATGGCGTTCTGGACGATGTCGGCCTTGGTCTGCAGATCGGGGGCGATGTTGATCGCGGCATCCGTGATGAGGAGCGGTTTGGGGTAACTGGGCACATCCATGACGAAGACATGGCTCATGCGCCGCTCGCTGCGCAGTCCGCCGGTTCTCGCCACCACCGCGGACATGATTTCATCGGTGTGCAGGGCGCCCTTCATCAGGGCCTCGGCGCGTCCCTCGTGGACCAGCGCGACGGCGCGGGCGGCGGAGGCATGACTGTGGGCGCTGTCGACGACCTGCGTGTCCTTCAGATCGAGCCCGGCCTCCCCGGCGGCGGCGCGGATGCGCGCTTCGGGACCGACCAGAAGCGGCACGATCAGGTCCAGGTCGCGGGCCTGCAGCGCGCCCTCCAGCGACGCTCCGTCGCAGGGATGCACCACGGCCGTGGGGAGCGGCGCAATGGTCCGTGCCTGCGCCAGCAGGCGGTCGTGCGCCGCGCCGTGGCGGTGCAGCACCAGATCGGGCATGGTCACGCGCGGACGGCGGATCTTTTGCTCAGGCGCGATCACGACGGCTTGCCCCGCGATCACCGTCTTGCCGCCGCCGTTGGTGCAGAGACAATCCAGGGTCAGGCGTTTTCTCGCGGCGTCTTTCTCGGCCACGGTGACGCGCACGGTGACCGTGTCGCCGACGCCCACGGGCTTGAGGAATTTCAGGGACTGGCTCAGGTAGATCGTGCCCGGTCCCGGCAACTGCGTGCCCAGAGCGTTCGATATCAGGGCACCGCCCCACATACCGTGCGCGATCACCTCGTGAAAGATGTCCTGTCGGGCGAATTCGGGATCCACGTGCGCCGGATTTACATCGCCGGAGACCACTGCGAAGGCGTCGATATCCTGAAGCGTCAGGGTCCGCACCAGCTCTGCGCTGTCGCCGACGGCAATCTCGTCGAAGGGACGGTTCTCGATGAAGCCGATCGGCGGGTTCGGGTTACACGACATGGTTTCCCCCGTCGATGTAGGCGGTATTTCCGCTCACGGAGCGGGCGAAGTCCGAGACCAGGCAAGCAGCCATGGCGCCGACTTCCTCGATCGTGGTCAGGCGGTGCAGGGGCGCGCGGGCCTTGGCGTCCTCGATCAGCTCGTCGAAGTGATCGATTCCCGAGGCGGCGCGGGTTTCCAGCGGCCCCGGTGATAAGGCGTTCACGCGGATGTTCTTGGGCCCCAGCTCGACCGACAGGTAGCGGGCCGTGGATTCCAGCGCGGCCTTCACCGGTCCCATGATGTTGTAGTGATCCACGACCTTCTCCGCGCCGTGATAGGAGAGGGTCAGGAGCGTGCCGCCATTGGTCATCAGAGGCTCGGCCCGCCGCGCGAGGCGGATCAGGGAGTGGACCGAGATATCCATGGCCTGCGCGAAGCCCGCGCGGGAACAGTCGGTCACCCGGCCATGCAGATCCTCGCGCGGGCAAAAGGCGATGGAGTGCAGGAGAAAATCGAGTGTGCCCCAGTCTTCGCGGATCGTCTCGAAGAGGGCGTCCATCTGGGCGTCGTCCGTGACATCCAGCGGCAGAAGGATGTCAGCGCCGACGGAGTCCGCGACCGGCTGAACGAACTTTTGCGCCTTGTCGTTCAAGTAGGTCAGCGCGAGTTGCGCCCCGGCGGCATGAAAGGCCTGCGCGCAGCCGGCGGCGATGGAGTGGCTGTTGGCGACGCCGACGACCAGGCCCTTTTTTCCCGCCAGAAAGTCTGTGTCCGGCAGCATATCTATTCCTTTAGAACATAAGTGCCGGGGGCATCGCAGAGGCCGGCGGGCATTTTTTGGGCGGTCACGGGCGGGCCGGAGTGTTCGGCCAGCCAGACCGCCCAGCTCGGCCACCAGCTGCCGTCTTTTTCCTGCGCTCGGTCGCGCCAGTCGTCCGGAGAGAGCGTGATATCCTTGTCCCGGGTGGTGTGGATGCGGAAGTGGCGGCGCTTGTGGCCGGGTTCCGAGATCACCCCCGCGTTGTGGCCGCCATTGGTCAGAACAAAGGTGACGTCCGCGTGGCTCAGGCTGTGGATCTTGAAGACCGACTTCCAGGGCGCGATATGATCGCTCTCCGTTCCCACGCCGAAAACCGGAAGCCGGATATCGCGCAGGGAGACCGGATGACCGTCGACCGGATAGCGTCCGCAGGCCAGATCGTTGTTCAGAAACATCTGGCGCAGATACTCCGAATGCATGCGCGCGGGCATGCGGGTGGTATCGGCGTTCCAGGACATCAGGTCGTTCATGGGCGCGTCCGTCTCGCCCAGAAGATAGGCACGGACCATGCGGGACCAGACCAGATCGTTCGAGCGCAGCATCTGGAACGCCCCCATCATCTGGCTCGAATCCAGATAGCCCTGCCTGGCCATGATATCCTCAAGGACCGAGACCTGGCTTTCATTGATAAAGAGCATCAACTCGCCCGCTTCGGAGAAATCGGTCTGGGCCGTCAGGAGCGTCATGCTTGCCAGGCGGTCGTCGCCGTCGCGCGCCATGGCGGCGGCCGCGATCGACAGCAGGGTGCCGCCCAGGCAGTAGCCCGCCGTATGTACCTTCGCCGCGCCGGTTGCCGAGACAATGTGGTCCAGGGCCGCCTTGGGGCCCTGCTCGAGATAATCGGCCATGCCCAGACCGGCCTGTGCCGCATCCGGGTTTCGCCAGGAAATCATGAAAACGGTAAAGCCCTGGGCGGTCAGGTAGCGCACCATGGAGTTCTCGGGGCTGAGATCCAGGATGTAGTACTTCATGATCCAGGCCGGCAGGATCAGCAGCGGCTCGGGCCGCACTTTTTTGGTGGTGGGCGCATACCGGATCAGCTCGATCAGATCGTTGCGGAAGACCACCTTGCCCGGCGCGGTCGCCACGTCCTTGCCGACGCGTTTCGCCGGCCTGGGTTTTTGCCCCTTCACGGCAGACCGCCAGTCCTCCAGCAGAGCGAGGCTGCCGCGCTGCAGGTTGCGGCCCTTGGATTCCAGGGTGCGGGTGACGGCCTCGGGATTGGTGGCCAGATAATTCGAGGGCGCCATGGCATCCAGCATCTGACGCATCAGAAAGGTCATGGCCTGGTCGTGCGAGGGCGCGAGCCCGGGAATGTCCGATGTGGCGTAGTCGAAGAAATCCTCGGCCAGCAGAAAGGCCTGTTCCATCGCGGCGAAGGGGGCTTTGGTCCAGCCTTCGTGGCCGAAGCGGCGGTCGCCCTTCTTGGGCGAAATCGGCCGTGACCCGGGTTCCGCCGGACAGCCCTGCGCGACAAACCGCAGCCAGGCGGTCCAGTGCTTTTGCGCCTTTTGGGCCAGGGCCAGTTGCTTGTCCGGGGCGGTTGCCAGATGCAGCGACCAGTCGTTCCACATGGTCAGCATGGCCATGGGCGAGGTACCGTGCGTCTGCATCGACAGGGTCCGCCGGAGCACGCGGTCCTGGGTCATGTTTTCTGCGGGTGAGGGGCGGGCCGGAGAGGGGGCAGGGCTTTTCTGCGCGGCGGAAGGGCCGGTCATGATTCGCTACCAGTAACTTTTTCCAACCCCTTTGATATCAGCGTGTTATGACAGAAATATTATGAAAATATGAGGCCTGCCCCGGCTGTTCGGGCGTTTCAAGTCGGGCGGCGATGGGACACCGGAGGCTCTATAGCGTGAGGCCGCAGGGGCCTTCGATCCTTTTGCGGGGGTTGAGTCTAACAACCCGCTAGGCCAGTCCGTTATCCCGGTTGCGCTGCCCTGAGCGCCGCAATCAGGTCTTCGGAAACCTCTCCATCGACAGCCATGCCGTTGGCCTGTTGAAAGCTGCGTATCGCATCCGTCGTTTCCGGCGCCGGTTCACCATCGATGTACCTGGGGTCGTAGCCGAGACCTTTCAGCAGGCCTTGTGTCAGGACGAGTGGAAACTCCTCAAGCCGCCTGGTGGGCTCAAACACTCTGCCGCCCGGCGCGAGCTGGTGCGCCGCTTGCAGTTCCTGACGAGCGGCCGTTTCATCACCCAGCTGCCAGAGCGCGAAGGCACGTGAGTCCAGGAGACCGGCGTCAGTATCGGCAGCCTTCGCCTGATCGCAGTAGGGGAGAGCAAGCCCGGCCCGGCCCAGTGTTCCCAATTCCCAGCAAGCGGAATCGATCCAATCCACCCTGACGTCCTCAGGAAGCAGATCCACTGCTCGTTCAATGCTTCGGCGGGCGTCTTCGATGCGGTTTAGCCAGGCAAGCGCTAATCCTCTCGCGTAGTAGCCTTCCACGTTCCCGGGATCGATGGCCAGCGCCCGGTCGTAGTCGTCTAATGCCCGGTCATGGTCGCCTTGGTTCACCCGGACAATGCCTCTGTCGACATGGACCGACGCATTGTCAGGTTTGAGCTTCGCCGCGCGCTCAAGGTCTGCCGCTGCCCCGTCGTAGTCGCGCAATTCGATGAGTGCCAGGGCCCGGTTGTGATAGGCATCGCCGTGTTCGGGGTCGCGCTCCAATGCCGCGCCGTAGTCTGCGATTGCGCGCTCAAGATCACCGTTGTCGGCGTACATGAGGCCGCGGTTAAAATGGGCAGAAGCAAAGTCTTTGCCTGCCTCGATCAGGGCCGTGCAGGCTTCAATCCCTGCGTCGCCGCCTGGCGCTGGCTTACAGCCGAGCGCGCGACTTTCGCCCGATGCAGGGGCTGTCATGAAAAGCGGGAGGATCAAAAGTGCGGGACAAAACCTACGTGTGCCGGGCATTGAAGCATAAATCCTTGAATACACGATGACATGTGGCAGAGGTTAGAATTGAAATCTTACCAATACACTTATGTTAAGAGTGGACAGCGCGTTAACCATACTTGCGAACAGGATCAAGTCAGATGACCCGCGTTGTTATGCTCGGTGCGACCGGCGCGGTGGGGACCGAGGTGGTTCGTGCGCTGACGGCCATGGAAGAGGTTGGCGAACTGGTTCTGGTGGGGCGCAGCGCTTTTAACAGCCTGGAGCATCCCAAGATACGGGCCCACACCGCCGATGTCTTTGACCCAGCGGCCTATGCCGTGCATCTGGCCGGCGCTGAGGTTGCGATCTGCACCTTCGGGGTGGGGCAACCCTCCAAGGTCATCAGGCAGGATTTCCTCCGGATCGACCGGGACGCGGTGCTGGCCTTCGGGAGGGCCTGCAAGGAGGCGGGGGTTTCGCATTTCCAGCTGCTCTCTTCGGTGGGCGCCGACGCCAATTCGCTTTCATTCTTTCTCCGCGCCAAAGGTGAACTGGAAGAGGGGCTGCAGGCCCTGGGTTTCGATCGCCTCAGCCTTTTTCACCCCAGCATGATCCTGACTCCGACCAACCGCTACGGCTTGAGCCAGGCCCTGGTGCTGGCGCTCTGGCCCCGGCTCTCACCTGTGTTTTTCGGGCGGTTGAAAAAATACCGGGGAATCGAGGTGGAGAAGCTGGGCCGGGCGATCGCGCTGAATCTGCGGCGGAGCGGCCAGGGAAGTGACGTGCTGGAATGGCCCGAGATAATGGCGTTGGCCTCAAACGGGAAGCAGGTGCGTCCTCCGGAAACTTCGTAAATCCGGTCTGGCCTGCTTCAAAGTGGGGCGCTATTCCAACCCGAAGCAGTTTGCGTAGTAGGTCGTCGTCGCGGGCCAGTCGGAGAAGAGGCCCACGATGCCGACGTCCTTATGCAGGACGTGCATCAGTTCGAAGACGTCGCCCTCGTTGTCGATCTGATCCTTGACCGTCTGGAAGTACCAGCCGCCGCCGCCGGTCAGGAATCCCGAGCGCTCGGCGGTCCAGGAGATGATCTTGAGACCGGCCTCTTTCGCGCGCTCGGCATAGAGCGAGGGCACCATCCTATCGCCGTCGAGCTTCACCAGAACCCACAGCGGCGGCGCGATGTAGTTGACACCCATCTCCTTTAATTCGGTCATGCTGTGACGCCAGGACGTTTCACTCTCCGGGGACCAGCCGCTGTCACGGTAGGAATTATCCAGGTAGACGGCCTGCTTGCCGAACTCCGGCTCGTTCTCGATCCAGTAGAGCACGTCCTCGAGATTGAAGGACTGGGCAAAGACGTCCGAAGGCGGGACACCGGCCTCCTTGTACTCGTTGATCATCTGCTGGGCGTACATGGCCTGGGTATAGTCGCCTTCGTAGGGCATGGAGACGCTGGGCGACTTCAGTTCGGGGGTGAACTTCACGCCCAGTTCCTTGAAGAGCTCGATGGATTCGGCGTGGGTCATCAGGCTGCCTTTGCCCGCATAGAGATCGGTGCGGAACCCCGCAGTGCCGTCCATGTAAGCCTCGGGCGTCTCGGCGGTCCTGTCCGCGGCGTCCATCTTGCCGGTGAGGCTCCTGAATTCCGCCAGCGTGATGTCCGACGCGCGGCATTCAGCGTCCGCCTTTTTGCTCCCGCTGGCGGGCGTAAAGGGCGCCGTGCACTTCTGCGCCAGGGGGGTGGCCAGGATATTGGTGGTTGTGTGCAGGTCGTTCTGGGCGTGGCGGCAGACCAGCTCGCGGTCTTTGGTGAAGGTCACATCGCATTCCATGATCCCCGCGCCCATGCGTGCCGCCGCCCGGTAGGACTCTTCGGTGTGTTCCGGGAACTGCAGCGGTGCGCCCCTGTGGCCGATCGACCAGTCGGATTTCGCGAAGGGCCCCGCGCTGCAGGATTGCAGTTTCGTCTTCAGCTCGCCCGGGGCCATCTGATCCACCAGAAAGAACGGACGCGGGCCGATCTGGACCGAGCCGGAGGCGTGACCCTCCGCGCTGGCGGAACTGGAGATGGAGCTGGAAATCCCGGCCGATGTCGAGAGCAATCCGGCGAAAAGAGCGAGGAGAAGGGGCGTGCGCATGAGACCTGACTTTCGTTCATCATCGATTTTCAGATGAAGTATCATCTATCGATGACGCTATTGCGACAGTTCTCTGCTCACGCGACTCAAATAGCCCCGCCGATGCTCTAGTTTTTGAGGGAAGTGGCCAAGAGAGTGTGGGACAGGCAAAAGGCGCCGGAGAGAAACCAGAAGAGGTTGCTCAGTTCCACATAGCCGAAGTTCACCTCGATGATACTGATGACGACAACAGCAAGCCAAAGGGCGCCGAGAGCGAGGTGCGTCCATCGTTTTTGCCGGGGCGTCTCCATTTTCAGGATCAGGAAAGTGAAAAGCGCCAGCAGCAGTATCACCCAACGCACGTTCCGCTCGATCTCGACCACCTGGTCGGCGCGGAAATCCAAACGCAGGACGAACAACTCCGGCATTGCGTACATGACGCCGCCGGTGACGGCCTGGCAGACCGCAAGGGTCACGAGCAGGCTTTTGTAACGAGTCAAAGGACTGGTTTTGAGTTGAAGCACTTTGAGATGCCTTATTTGTTTGTAAAACGCCGATCTTGCTGAAGAGTGCCGTGTTAGCCCGAGCTCAGCCCGGACACGGAGAGGCCTGAGCAGGCTGGGGCACAAAGCCGGGGTTTCAGTTTTCCACTTATTTCCAATGCTATCACCGGCTGTATATGATTTAAACCTTTGCGGGTGAATGTCTTGGGGATGCTGCTTCGGTCAAGAAGCGGCAGGCGCGTGTGCGACCCTTCGCAAAAATCACCGGAAATCATAATGCAAAGGGGAATTTGCCATGTCGGGCTCGGTGTCGTTTAGAAGTCTCGCTCTCGCAATCGGGCTTCTGTCCGGGCTTGCGGTTACGCATCAGGCCGAGGCGGGGCCGCTGTTTTCGGGGTCTATTTCGGACATTCCCGGCGGAAATCAGGGGATCACCATCAACTACCACAGGTTCGAGGTGGTAACTGCCGGCAGGATCGAAATCGATGTGCTGTCGTTCGGTGTGCTGGGTGGGGATTACTTCGGCAGCTCCGGATTGAATACGGACATTCATTTGTTTGAATTCGATTCGCTCGGCGATCTTGGTATGCTGGGAAAGTGGCGTGGCGGGGACAACGATGCTTACGGCCCTACTGGCAACGACGGATCAAAACTGGCGTTTAACGACCTGAGTTTCGATTCTTTCCTGTCGCTGGATCTGGACGTGGGCAGCTATGTGATCGCCATATCCGATTGGATCCTCAGGGAAGCCGAGGCCCGCGCCGGGGAACACAGCTACTATACCGGCCGCCCGTGGACGTCGCGGGACGACGACACGCGCCTGGAGATGGTGCGGGGCACCACCGGTGACTATGAGATCCGCGTCTCGGGCGACGTCAGGCTGCCGGGCGCGGTGGCAATTCCGGAGCCCGCGAGTTTCGCGCTGCTGGGTATTGGTCTGATCGGCCTGGGCGTGATGCGCCGGCGGCGTGCAGAGGGGTTGCTTAAGCGGGGCACGTGAGCCCTCCCGTTTGCACAGCTTCCTGGCGCTAGAGCAGATCCGGTTTAGATGGAATCGCCTTGGGCGATCCGTCGTACCGGTGAATCTGCTCTACCTATAAGATGTAGAGCGGGTTCACATGTTTTAGCGAAAACACAGAGTGTTTCCGTTAAAACATGACGCGCTCTAAAGCAAAACGGCGCCTGAACCCTATGGATCAAGCACCGTTCGAAGCTGTTTCGGGAAGATTGCCGAGCCCGGACTAAGCCGCCCGGATCCCGCTCAGGAACTGTTCGATCTCGCTGCGCAGATTGTCGGACTGGCTGCTGAGTTCCCTGGCCGCATTCAGGACTTCGCCCGAAGCGCTGCCGGTCTGTCCGGCGGCTTCGGCCACTTCGGTGACGGTGCTGGCGGTTTCCTGAGTGCCGCTGGCAGCGCGTTGTGCGTTGCTGGAAATCTCGCCGGTGGCCGCGCTTTGCTCCTCGACCGCCGCGGCGATGCCGGTGGTGATTTCGTTGATCTTCTCGATCGTGCCGCCGATGCTGGAAATCGCCTCTGCGGCGCCGTTGGTGGCGTCCTGGATCGAACTGACCTGGGCACCGATCTCCTCGGTGGCGCCGGCGGTCTGGGTGGCGAGGTTCTTGACCTCGCTGGCGACCACCGCAAAGCCCTTGCCGGCCTCGCCCGCGCGGGCCGCCTCGATGGTGGCGTTCAGGGCGAGCAGGTTAGTCTGCTCTGCAATATCCTGGATGAGGGTGACCACTTCGCTGATCTTCTTGGCCATCTCGGCCAGGCCCTGCACCTTCTCGTTGGTGCCCTTGGCCTCCGAGACCGCTTCGTCCGCGATATTCTTGGACTGTGCGACCTGCCGGCTGATCTCCTGGATCGAGCTAGCGAGTTCTTCCGAGGCGGCAGCGACGGTTTGCACGTTTTCCGTGGTCTGACCCGAAGCGGAAGCTGCGGCGTGTGACTGAGACTTGGTCTGTTCGGCGACCGAGGACATACGCTGCGCCGTCTCGTCGAGGCCGCTGGCGGAGTTGGAAACCGAGCGCAGAATGTCGGAGACAGCCTGGTCGAAACCGCTGATCAGCTTTTCGATGGCCGCGGCGCGCTGTTCCTTCGCGGCGCTCTCGGCGGCGGCAGCTTCTTCGAGGCGCTGCCGTTCGATGGCGTTGTCCTTGAAGATCTGAACCGCGCCGGCCATTTGACCAATCTCGTCTTTCTGACCCCGGTTCGGAATTTCGACGCTGGTGTCTTTGTCGGCCAGACGGGTCATGACCGCGGTCAGGCCGGTCACCGGACCCGAAATGGCGCGGGCCATCAGGAAGGCGGCGCCAAGCGACATTGCAGCCCCGACAGCCAGAACCGACAGCACGATCACGAGCTGCTGAAACAGGCTCGCGCGGGCCTGGGCCTGCAGGTCTTCGGCGCGCGTCTGCATGGACTGCGCTATCTCCGCCAGGAGGGTGGAGACGTTCGTCAGCTGCGCTTCCGCATCATTCAGGTTCATGGTGGCCATGAAGAGGTCGTCACCCATTTCGTCAACCACGGAAGCCGCCGCTTTGGCGTAATCCGACAAGGCCCGGGAGACGGCTTCCAATCGAGGCGGCGCGGCTTCGGCTGTTTCTTCGCCGTCCTGCGCGACCTTCTCTTGGCTGCTTGGTGCAGGCTGGTCGGCAATCATCACATCAATGCCTTCGTGCACGCTTTGCATGGTGGCGAGGGCCTGAGATGAGACAGCGTCAATATTCTCCTGCGTTACGGAATTTGCTGTCCAGACCGTCGCCCGGAGGATTGAAGCGTGTGCCCGGTTCAGGTCTACCCTGATCGCACTGATCTTAGTTGCCTGTGTGATCGCTTTGGCAGCCTCTTCTTCAAGTGCGCTGCTGCGCTCGAAGCTCACCAGGAAGGCGGCGGTGACGGCAAGCATCGCAAGGACGGCGATGCCGGGCGCGATCAGTGATTTGATGCGGATCGAGGCGTTGCTGAGCTGGAGCATTTTTCGTTTCTACCTGAGTGACCGTGACCCCGGAACGCGCCCGCTGATGAGCGCAGAGCGGATCCGGGTTCACATGCGCGTACAAGAGTGTGACCGTCGTCTTGCTGACGGTCACACCGAGAGGCGGGAGACTTTACTGAGCGTAAGCGCCCACGCCGACAACCTTGTCGCCGACCCGCACGATGTAGCTGGTCTTTGCTTCAACCGCTTTGGTCGTGGGGTTCTGCCACTTGTAGTCAACCCAGTCTTCACCGTCGATCTTCAGGAACTCGGTGACGAAAGCCTTGCCGTCGACATCTTTCAGAGCATTGACGTTACGACCGACCAGTGTCGCCTTGGCGCCGTGCGCCATCATGGTGCCGTCGTCGCCGATGACAAAGACATAGAGGTCACGGTCGTGCCAGTCGCCACCGGGCGCCATGAAGGCTGCGATCGCGGCATCGTCGCCGTTCTGCTGCATGTATTCCGCCGCCTTGACAGCCATTGCCTTGGCTTCATCCGGGGAGGCGTTGGTGTTGGCCATGGCAGTCGTGGTGAAGCCAAGAACCAGGCTCAACAGAGCCGCAATAAACTTCGTCTTCATTTCAGTAATTCCATTCAAATAACAATGGGCGTAAGGTTACTTACAGTGGTTTAGGTTTGATTTTTTAAAAGACGGTAAATTCTAAATTGATGAAATATGAACTGCTGCGTTTCTATTGGTTCGGTCAAAACAACTTATTGGATTTTTTCGCTAATTATCCTTTTGATGTAGGGTGTTAGTATTTTTGCAGTCTTTGACTCTACAACTCTTGGTATTTATGGTTTTTTTTGCCCTTAATGCCCCCGGCGGTAGGCGTTGCTGGCGGGTTCGGGTGTACAACAGAGGCGCGCAAGATCATGGAGGGACCGGCAGGCCGAAATTGCCCAACCGGCATCAGGACTCCGACTTTGCCCGACCGCGGCAAGTCTAAAAATGGAATGACCCTGGGGTCGCTGAGCTTGCGGTGCCACGAAGCCGCCGCGCCCGGGTCAAGCGGGAAACCGTATTGGCCAAGCGCGTAGGCATCCGCCATGAACTTAAGGGCACCCTCGAAATACAGCTCCGCAGCGGTGCGGATGTGGCTAAGGCCAAGCGCTTCATCGCGGGTTAAATCCCTTCCCTACAAGAGGTCGAGGCCGAGACACCAGTTGGCGTAGGCATGGCCAGCGGCGGCGGCCTTTCGACAGAAGCTGGCCGCAGCAACGAAGTCTCGCTTGTCATAAAGAAGCTGGGATAAACGGAACATGGCTTCGACATGTCCCTGATCTGCGAGGCCGGTCAGATGCGCGAGATAGCGGGCCCTTGCCTCGTCCCCGCTTCCCGCCGGGTTTTCCAGGAGGAGGGTTTCCCGCCAGAAGACGGCATCCGGGTGCGCCGCGCTGACCAGGGGCGCGAGGAGATCGTCAATCCACTGCAAGAGGGTTGCGCGCCGACTATCGTCACTCACGTGCCAAGAGGCGTCTATCAGCGCCTTTGCCTCGGTAAGGCGTTCCTGGGCTTCATCTTCGGTCAAGTTGTTTCAAGTCCCTTTTTTGCGGCGCGGCATTGCATCACGGACGCCGTAAACCGCGCAGGGCCAGTCTATGCGTCCATGACCTTGTTCGACAAAACTTAACAATTCGAACTATTTCAGCTGATCCAGCGCGGGATCGAGCAGAGCCATGACGCGCTCCAGAACTTCGCCTTGGTCCTCCGCGTAGGCCTTGGCGGCGCTGCTCATTTCGGCGCGGGCCGCGGGTTCCCGCAGCAGCTTGACAACGGCGGCGGCGAGCGTGCCCGGGCGGTCCACAATGGGTTTCAGGGCACCGGCGGCACTCATGTCCTCGACAATACGCTGGAAATTGCCGCAGTGCGGCCCGCAGATCAGCGCGCAGCCCAGGTGGGCGGCTTCGATCGGGTTCTGGCCGCCCTTGGGCGCCAGGGTGCCGCCCATCACGGCGACCGGATTGAGCCGGAACCAGAGGCCCAGTTCGCCCAGCGTGTCGGCGACGTACATCTGGGTCTCGGGCGTGAGCGGCTTGCCCTTGCTGCGCAGGGTCACAGTCATTTCGTTGGCGCGCAGTTCCTCGGCGACAATCGGTCCGCGCTCGGGATGACGGGGCACGACCATGGTCAGGAGGTCGGGGTAGGTCCAGGCGACCCGCTGATGGGCCTGCGCCGCGATGATCTCTTCGCCCGGGTGGCTGGAATAGATCAGCCAGGTCGGGCGGTCACCGATCTCGGCCCGCAGCCGCGCGAGCTCTTCCGCGTCAGCCTGCAGGGGAGGCGCCGCGAACTTCAGGTTGCCCGGTGAGGTGCAGTCGGCGAAGCCCAAAGCCTGAAAGTGCCGCTGATCCTCCGGCGATTGCGCCTGGATGCTTGCAAAACTCTTCAGCAGTGAGCGGAACACCGGGCCGGAACGCTTCCAGCCCCGAAAGGACTTCCGGGACATGCGGCCGTTGATCAGGTGCAGGGGAATCTGTCGCTTGCGGGCTTCCAGCAGAAGATTGGGCCAGAACTCCGACTCGATCATCAGCCCGAGCTGCGGATGCCAGTGATCGAAAAAGCCTCTCACCGCTGCCGGCGTGTCGATCGGCGCGAACTGGTGAATGACACCTTCGGGCAGGCGCTGCACCATCATCTTTGCCGAGGTGACGGTGCCGGTGGTGACCAGGATCTTGAGGTCGGGACGGTCCTTTCGCAGGCGTTCGATCAAAGGCAGGGCGGAGACGGATTCTCCGACGCTTGCGCCATGGATCCAGATCAGGGTCCCTTCCGGGCGCGCGATACTGCTTCGCCCGAAGCGCTCGCCAAAGCGTTCCGCGTCCTCCTTGCCGCGCGCCAGACGCTTGTCCATGTGGCGTTCGATCAAGGGAGCGCCGAGTGTCCCGAAGCCGCGATAGAGGGCGAAGACCGTGTTGGCGATAAGGGAGCCGGCCATGGTCAGGGTCTCCCCGCTGCCGGCCCGGGAGAGGCGTTGCGGATCTGCGCAAAGCTGGCGGCAAGGCCTGCGTCCAGGTCAAAGGGCGGCGTCCAGTCGATATCGCGCTTAAGGGGTTCACTGTCCAGTTCAAGGGAGCCGGTCAGGCGCTCGATTGCCGCGCTGCGTCCGGTTACTTTCCCCGCGAGCCGGAGCAGCCAGAGCGGGCAGGGCCACAAGCGGGCGGGCCGCCCGAGGGCCGCCGCCAGCGCCCGGATCAGCTTGGGGGTCGAGACGCCCGGACCGTCCGCGATCTCGTAGCAGCGCTTCTGTCCGGCGGGCTGCTCCAGGCAGCGCCCCACCGCGTCGCAGAGATTGCCGATATAGAGAAAGGCGCGTCGGTTCCTGATCGAGGCCAAAGGCAGCGGCAGGCCCCGTTCGATCACCTTGATCAGCAGGGCAAAATTGCCGGGCGCCTCGGGCCCGTAGATCAAGGGAGGGCGCAGGCAGGTGAGGCTCATCCCGCTGTCCCCGGCAACCTCGTGCAAAGCCTGTTCCGCCTCCAGCTTGCTGATCTGATAGGGCGTGGCGTCGGGGCTGTCGTGCGCCACCCGGGCGCCGATCGAGCTGAGAAAGATGAAGTGCTTTACACCGGCCTCCAGCGCCTGACGGGCAAGGGCCCGCGTGCCTTCGACATTGACGCGCCGGAAGGCTTCCAGCGGGTCTGCTGCGGTTTCTTCCAGGATGTGGACGCGGGCCGCGCAGTGTACGACGGCATCGGCACCGCTCAGCGCAGCCCGCCAATCGCTGCGGCCGTTCAGATCTCCGGTGATGAAAGTCTCGATGTTTGAGAGCTCCAGGCGGGATTTCGCCCGCAGGGAGGCGCGGACCCGAAAGCCCTGCCCGGCGAGGTGCCGGCAGAGATTCCGGCCCACGAAGCCGTTCGCGCCTGTCACCAGGACGCGCAGGGGGACTATTTCAGCACCGGCGGCCATCGGCCTCAGAACACCCTGCGCTTCAGCAGCGCATGGCCTGCGTAGTGGGCCAGACACCAGGCGGCATAGGGCAGGGAGAGCTTTTCGATATCCCGGTAGATGCGCCAGACCCAGTAGGCGGAGCGGCGGTGCGAGCTGGAGATCGAACCGACCACGGAGCGGTAGCGGGCAAGGTCCTCCTGAAGGCAGTGTGCGGCGTGGCCCTGACGCAGCAGGGAGAGCCAGAGAATATAGTCGTGGGCGCGGTAGCCGGCTTCATTGATCCGGATCGGCCCGGTCTTGGCCGTATCGACCATCGAGGTGAGATTGGGGATTGCGGCATTCTTCAGGGCTTCACGGTATGTCTGGCTGGCCGGCGGACGGATGAGGTGCCCCAGGGTCTTGCTGTCTTCCGACAGACGGCGGTACTGGGTGTAGGAGATGGCGCAGTCCTTTAGCGTCATGAAGCTGATTTGCTTCTCGAGCTTTTCCGGCAGCCAGAGGTCGTCGCTGTCCAGAAAGGCGATGTAACGCCCGCTTGCCCGGGCCAGGGCGGCGTTGCGTGTGGCCGCAGGGCCCTGATTGCGGTCCTGCCGGAGCAACCGGATCCGCGGGTCGTCTGCGGCAAAGCCCGCCACGATCTCGCAGGTCTCGTCCGGCGAACAGTCGTCCGCGATGATCATCTCCCAGTCCTGAAGGCTCTGGGCCTGGACGGAGGCAATGGTCTCGCCGATAAAGCGGGCGGCCTTGAAAGCGGGAGTTATGACGGAAACCAGTGGCACGGAGGCGCAAACCTTACGATCGGCGAATGAGCAATAGGGGCATTGGATGAGCCCTGTAAGACTAAGGCGATCAGGCACCCCGTTGGAATGTCCCTTTGGTACCTGTAAACCCGGCCCTCTCGAGTCTTCACCCCGTGCCGACGACTTAGAGTGCGAACCTTCTAGCTTTCCCCGCGTTTTCAAGCAAGTCTTCCGCGGCAGCCGGCCTCTCATGCGCAAAGCCCCACCTTTGATCGACAGGTGAAGGGCGATGTGATCTTCTTGCATCGGCTGGCCAGAAGCGGTAACGAGCCCTTTGATGCAAGTGCACCGAAAACAGGCGGCGTATCGATGATCTCGTCAGGCGATCGGCAGCCGATCCCCATTCTTTTCGTTCTACCCAACTTTAGAGCCGGTGGTGCCGAGCGGGTCGTCTTAGCTCTCTTGAGGCTGCTTGATCGCTCGCGCTTCGCGCCGGAGCTTGTGGTGTTCGACGGACGGGGAGAATTCGCGGAGCTGTTGCCGTCCGATGTCGTACTCCATGATATCGGCGTACCGCGCCTCAGGTCTGCGGTTTGGCCGCTGCTGCGGATCATCCGGAAGCGGCGCCCGGCTGTCGTGTTTTCATCACACAGCTATGTAAGTGTTCTGCTCTTGGCGGTCCGTGCGGTTTTTCCGGCAAAAACCAGAATCATTGTCCGTGAGCCGAATACGCCCTCAAAGAGTTTGCCCGATATGTCATATGGCAAAGTGCTGGATCTGGGTTACCGCGCGCTTCTGGGACGGGCAGACGTGGTCATTTGCCTTAACAGCCTTGCGGAAAAAGAGATGCTGTCGAGGTATCGTGTCACAGCGTCGCGTTTGGTGCGGATGGCAAACCCTGTTGCCGTAAAGTCTTTAAGGCAGGCCGCAACGGAGATGATCCGCGTGCCGGGTCCCGGGCTTCGCCTTGTCGCCGCAGGACGCTTGAGTTACTCGAAGGGCTTTGACCGGCTTCTTGAAGCAATGGTGCGTATGCCTGACGAGAGTATCCTGACCCTCTACGGTGCCGGGCCGGAAGAAGAAAACCTGAAGGCGCTGGCCTCACGCTTGTCCCTGGGCTCAAAGGTCCGTTTTGCCGGTTTCGAAAGGCAGCTTGCGCCGGTTCTTGCCGGCGCAGACGCGGTCATTGTGCCGTCGAGATTCGAGGGGATGCCGAACATTGTCCTGGAGACCCTGGCCTGCGGCACCTCTGTTGTATCGACGCCTGAAGCGGGTGGCGTTATCGACCTTGTTGAAGTCCTGACCCCGGACGCCCTGGCGCTCGTTTCTTCGCAGGCAGAACTCGTCGAAGCGATGGGCGGCCTGAAGGCCGACACCCACGCCTCGGTGCGTCCAAGCCGTCTGCCGCGCCACTTCGAAGAGCAGCATGTGGTCAGTCACTTCGAAGAGATCGTTTTGCGAGCGCTCGCCGGGAAAGAAATGCCCTGCCCATAGTTTCAGGCATCGCACGAATGACGCCTATGGCTTGTTCGCGGCCAGTTTTTCCCAGGCATCGATACGTTGCCGCGCCGCCGCGGAGCTGCTGAAGTTGCTTTCAATGTGGCTTTTGGCCTTTGCGCGCAAGGCAGGCCACTCGTCCCTGTTCTCCAGGCCCGAGGACACACGGCGGGCGGCAAGTTCGATATCACCCTGCTCGACAACGAAGCCCGTCTTTTGATCGTCAATGAGTTCCTCGATTCCGATTGTGCGCGACACGACGCAGAGGCACTGCGCCTGCATCGCTTCCTTCACCGCATTGGGCAGCCGTTCCTCCGCCAGGTTCGACATCATCAGGAACACCTGCGCTTCGGAGAAGCTTCTGTAGACCTGTGAGTGGCTGACATGACCCAGGAAACGCACGGCATCGCTGAGCCCGAGTTCGGCTGTAAGCGCCTCCAGGCGTTCGCGTTCCGGTCCGTCGCCCAGTATCTCGACCGTCATATCGGGATGGGCCTGGTACACGCGCTTGAGGGCCTGGAGGGAATCGGCAGTGCACTTTTCGGGAATCAGGCGCTCCGCCAGGACAACCCGGCCCTGATGTTTCGCAACCGGAGCCTTATCCGCAGCCTCTGTGTCGATACCATGAAAGACAACAGAAATCCGCTTCGGATCGAAGCCCTGATCTGCCAGCAACGGAACGTTGGCCTCGGCCAGCGTGAAGATAAGGGGCAGGGCCCGCCCAAGTACGATGCTGGGCCCGTAACTCATGTGCAGATCGTAAGCACTGAAGGATTGTGTCACCGATACCCCGGGCAGATAGCGATGAACCAGCAACCCGGTCAGGCTGGTGTAGTGTCCCCAATAAAGATGGACGATGTCGGGCGAGTCACGCTCGATCTTTTTGAACAGCTGCAGACTTCTGGGAATGAGCCAGAGGCTTTTGGCCAGATCGACGGGGTTGTTGCCGCAGGAACTGAATATCGTCCGCAGCAGCAAAAAGGACAGTTTCGGATGGCGGAAAAACAGCCATAGACCCTGCAATAGGGATCCAAGGCTCGCATAGTCCACCTTGAGGTCTTGCAGGCCGCGCTCTCTATTGAGCTGTTCAGCGTCTTCGGGCTTGGCTTTCAGGGTCGCGATCGACAGATCGACACCCAGCGTGCGAAGGGCGCGCACCTCTACGGCAGCGAAGGTTTCCGATGGAACAGGGAACTGGACGGTGATGTAGAGAACCTGAAGGCTCACGTATCGTGCCTTTGACTTTGAAGAGTGCTGGCTGATAACCGCAAATAGACGGGAAAGTCAAAGACTCAACGAGCGGGGCGGGCATTTTACGGCCTTGAGGGGAGAAGGTCATGACGTGGGCCCGCGGTGAATCCGGCGCCGCCGGCTGGTCGGAGCCGTGAGCCTCGCCGGGACAGGATTCCTCCCGCGACGGCTTTGCGGGTTTGAGAGGGCACACGGATATGTCGTCACACGCTCCCGGGTTTCTCTTCCGCCCGAATGGAGCTATACAGCGGCCGGAACCCCGGACTGTTTCGGGGCGTTGGCTTTTGAGGGATGAAGAGCAGGTGTGCGGGATAGCTGGCTTCTGGGAAGATCCCGGGCGGAGCGATGCGGAACTGACGGCAAGCGCGCAGGTGATGGCCGAATCCATGACGCGCCGCGGCCCCGATGCGCAGATCGGCTGGGCGGACGCCAGGGCCGGCATAGGTTTGGCGCACGCCAGGCTTTCGGTGATCGATCTGTCGGATGCGGGACTGCAGCCGATGACATCCGCGTCGGGCCGCTTCGTCATGGTTTACAACGGCGAGGTCTACAACGCGCCGGAGATCCGGAGCGAACTCTGTACCGAGCTTGGAGCTGAGAGCCCCGATTTCCGGGGGCATTCGGACACGGAAGTTATTCTTGAGGCCTGCGCGCACTGGGGACTCGAAGCCACCCTCGCCAGGCTGATCGGGATGTTTGCGATCGCCCTGTGGGACCGGGAGGCCCGGGTTCTGTCGCTGGCGCGCGATCGTCTCGGGATCAAGCCGCTCTACTGGGGTCAGATCGGCCAACTGTTCCTCTTCGGGTCGGAATTGACCGCGTTGCGCGCCCACAAAGGCTGGCATGGGGAGATCAATCCGGACGCCCTCAGTTCCTATCTGCGTTTCAGTTACGTTCCCGCGCCTGACAGCATCTACAAGGGCGTGCAGAAGCTCGAAGCGGGACAGATCCTCACGCTCAAGGAGGGGGAGGCGCCGCAGATTCACAGCTATTGGAGTCTGCGCGCCGTTGCGAAGGCGGGTTTGGCGGACCCCTTGAGGGGTGATGACCGGGAGCTGACCGACAGGGTGCATGACCTGCTCATGGATGCGGTGGGCCGCCGGATGGTCGCGGACGTGCCCCTCGGCGCTTTTCTCTCCGGCGGGATCGATTCTTCCTGCGTTGTTGCCCTGATGCAGGCACAGAGTGACCGCCCGGTTCAAACCTTCTCGATCGGGATGGCCGAGGCGGGCTACAACGAAGCCGAGCAGGCCAAGGAAATCGCCCGGCACCTGGGCACGGACCACAGCGAACTTTATATCTCGGCGAAAGACGCACAGGACGTTATTCCCGATCTCGCGGACTATTACGTTGAACCCTTTGCAAACTCGTCGCAGATACCGACCTTTCTGGTCTCCAAGCTCGCGCGCGGGAGCGTTACGGTGAGTCTGTCCGGTGACGGGGGTGACGAGCTCTTCAACGGTTACAACCGGTATCTTTGGGGTGACAGGATCAATCGCCGCTGCAAGTCCCTGCCGCTTCCGCTGCGCAGCGCCGCCGCCCGGCTGATCCGCGGACTGTCGCCGGAGCGCTGGGATGCCTTTTCAAGGCGTTTGCCGGCCGCGTTGCGTGTGCCCCAGCTCGGCCAGAAAGCGCATAAAGTCTCCAGTGTCCTGGATCTGCCGGACGAGGAAGCTCTGTTCCGTGGCCTGGTCAGCGCGTGGCATGCGCCTGACAGGCTTGTAAACGGCGCCGCCGAGCCGCAGCGTCTTCTTTGGGATCAAACGCTGGCTCAGGACGTGCCGCCCTTTATGGAACGCATGCAGGTCATGGATAGCCTCACCTATCTGACCGACGACAATCTGACCAAACTCGACCGGGCGAGCATGGCGGTCAGCCTGGAGGCGCGCGTGCCGCTTCTGGACCACCGGGTGGCGGAACTGGCCTTTCACCTGCCGCGGTCGCTGCGCGTGCGCGATGGGCAGGGCAAGTGGGTTTTGCGTCAGATCCTGGCGCGCTACCTCCCCCGTGAAATGTTCGAACGGCCGAAGATGGGCTTCGGCATCCCGATCGGCCAGTGGTTGAAGGGTCCGCTGCGCGACTGGGCCGAAGAACTGCTCTCGACATCAGCCTTGGAAGCAGACGGTCTGCTGAGGGCGGCACCGATCCGGCAGGCTTGGGCGGATCATCTCGCGGGCCGGTCCAACGATGGCGTGCCGCTGTGGACGGTGCTGATGTATCAGGCCTGGCGGCAGCGTTGGACGAGAAGCTGAAGCCTTCATGGTGGCAAGCTAAGGATTACCTTCGGCCTCCTTCCAAAGAAACAGCGGCCGGTCAAAGACCGGCCGCTGCTCTTAACATCCGTGACGCTGTCGCGAAGGCTTACTACTCCGCGATGCGCAGGTTTGTCAGTTCATTGCCAATGGCCACGAAGGTTGCCCGCAACTCCTCGTTGGATGGAGAGTTATAGTATTTCTCCGGATCCGTCGCGCAGTTCCTCATGAGATTCTGCGTCGCCACGTCGTTGAGCTGAAAGGTGATGGCATAGATTACGATGCCCTCATCTTTCATGTTCTGGCACAGTCTCGACATCCGGTTGTTGATTTCAACGACCGCTGCTGCCTGGTTCGTTGTCCCCAGACGACCTTCGCTCAATCGGCCATAGGCCGAGTAGTCCGTATCCGGGTAAGTCCCTGAGAGAGGGCGCCCTGGCAGACCGTCCGGCCAATCGTAATAGACGTTCGTGCCGTCCGTCAGGATAATGGCAACCTTGTCCATGAGAGGGGCGTCATAATCCATCGGGAGGTTATCCGGAGTGTCGCCACCCCAGAGCCCGCGCCAGCGCGGGGAGATGACACGCCAGCCCCAGGCCAGACCAAGGTTTGCGTGGGTGCCACCCCGGCTCCAGGACTGCATCTCATCAATCGCTGCGAGGACTTTGGTCTTTTCGGCCGTCAGCGAGGTGATGGGTGGGCCGCAACCCAGGTTCGGGCCGGTGCCCTCGTTCCGGGCTTCATTTCTTTCGTCGATGTCGGGCCAGTCGTTGTCGCCTCTCTGATCGTCTCCGAAGTCGTTGATCGTTGACGGCCAAAAGTGTCGGGTAAAGAGTTCCACGGAAGGCGGATCGTCGGATTCGTCGAGCGGAGATGGCCGTGCTTCCACGCAACCCTTCCAGACAGTTTCGACATCTTCGTCCGCTTCCTCAAAAAACTCGACCTCGGAAAACAAGTAGATAGCCTTCTTCCGGATGTTCCCGCCTATGACGAGTCTGTGGTGGCGGTAGGCTGTTGACATGTCTATCCCGCCGGTAAAGGTCAGCGTGCGTTGGGTTGTTACGCCTCCTCGTTTAGTGAAGCTGCCCCTGCCCACGTGAAGTGTGTTCCAGGAAACGCCATCGTCCGAGCCTTGCAGCACAAAAACCATCTTGATTGCCTTCTGGCTACCGAAGGTCACGAATCCGTAGTTTGACGGGCTGGTCAGACGATAGCCCGCGACCGTTTTCGCTTCTTCGTCGTCCCATTCTTTTCCCAAAACGACGTAACGCTTATCGAATGGAGCGTTGCGAAAGATTTGCCTGTAGCCGCCGTCTTCGAAAACCTGGTTTCTGTTGCCGTCGAAAACAGCAGGCACTCCGGCCCCTCGGTCCGTGTTTCCGAAAGGTGTGCCACCTTTGATGAGCACTTTGTTCCCTTCAATCGTGGTCGTGGGTGCAAGTTCGTGCAGCCAGTCGACATGCTGGTTGCCGACATTGACAGTCGCGACAAAGGGAACCAGACCGACCCAGAAATTGTTGATGGTTTCTTTTTCACCATAGAGGATGTTGACCAAGTCGGTTGCCGCAGCCTTCATGGTGCCGATCTTGTTGCCGGACAGCATAGAACCGGTGTTGTCCATAATCAGCGCGAGCTCCAGGCCACGGACCGAGCGCTTGACCACCGAGCGGGCCGAAACTTCCATGTCATCGACGTTAACGATCCGCATGAATGTTGTCGGGATCCGGGCTGTTGCCGAAATTGTAAGCTGCTCGTTCCCTTCTCCAGCTTCGATGTCGAAATCGACCAACACAGAATCCATGTAGTCGTTCGGGAAGTTGGCCTGGAAGTATTTGCGAATTTCATCATCGCGGTAGGGCTGATTGATTGCCTTACCGCCCGCCAGCGCCGCGGCATCGACAGCCTGTCCGAGGCGAGCCTTTGCGATATACCCGCGCCCGGCATCTGTTGCCAGCCCCAGGAATCCCACAACGGCAACAACCGAGAAGCCAAAAAGGACCGAGACGGCCCCGCGACGATCTCTCCGAAATTGGGGGATCGCTGCTCGCAATCGTTCACACCATGAAGCTTCTGAACCAAGCATTGTACGCGCCTGTCGTTTTTTAAAGGACTTGCAGATTTTCAGCGAAAGATGAACAAGTCGTAAATCCATGTATCTGTTGAATATTTCTCTAATTTATGTATAAAAATTGGCATGATATTTTGCCTTTTTTCTAGATCTGTATTTTTGTCTTTCTTTTTAGGTTTTCACAGTCTGCGAGTCCGAGTGTAAGGACACCAAGCGACCATTCTGGGGAACTCGTTCTGAGTCTGGTGGAGGATTTGATCGCTTTTGATCAGGGCCGACACGATTTTTGTCGATTTGTTGCCTCGGTTTGAGAAGGATCTTGCAAACACGGTCGGCGTCGGCACTTCATACATTGTGAACATTCTGTCGATGCCGTTTTTCAAGTGATTCCTTGACGCTTTGCCGTACGAACGTCTATTCAAGCGTCGATCTTCAACGACCTTGAGCCTGGTCCGAGACTCGATGCTTGAGTGAAGACGACTGCGGCCCTGCAGGCGGGTCATCGGGTTTCCGATAAGTCCTTGAGACTGAGGGTATATTGGTGAAGGGAATGGGTTCCGTTTTTCAGATCGGTGAGATCAAAACCTTACGCTGCTTTTGGTGTGAACTGACTGGAACTGCACCTGCACACGAAACGGCCGTTGTAGGACTGCAATTGGCCTCGGCAGGTCGTATTTACGTTGTTGGAAACGGCCTTCTTTCACCTACGAAGTGTATTTGGGCAAGGATTCAGAAAACGTGATGCGAACGCTTCGGATGGTCAGGACTCTGCTCAGCGATCACGAGCAGCGGCGCGCTGTTCAAGTGTTTGCCCTGATGCTCGTCATGGCTGTGGTCGAAACCCTGGGCGTTGTATCAATCATGCCCTTTGTTCTCGTTCTGGCAAATCCGGAGGTGGTTGAAAGCAACAAGCAGCTTTCGTTTGTATACAGTTATCTTGGGTTTACCGATCCCGACCGGTTTCTGGTGCTGCTGGGGTGCATCACGATCGGTATTTTCTTGTTGTCGATGGCGATCCGGGCCGTGACCACCTATGCATTGGTTCGTTTCACGACCATGCGGCTTCACAGTATCTCCTCCCGTTTGCTCACCGCTTACCTGCGGCAGCCCTATTCATTCTTTCTGGGCCGGAATACCGCAGATCTCGGAAAATCTGTCTTGTCCGAGGTCGGCAGGGTCACGAACGGTATATTGATGCCCATGCTGCGGCTTTTGTCCGGCGCCGTCGTTGCGCTGGCCATTCTCATCCTGCTGCTTTTCATGGAACCGCTGCTCTCGCTTGCGGTTGCGCTGGTGCTCGGTGGAGCTTTCACCGCGGTCTACCTTGTGTCGCGCCGCCTTCTGCACAGAATTGGGCGGGAGAGGGTTACGGCCAACCAACTTCGGTTCGTTTTGGCAAGCGAGGCCTTGAATGGGATCAAGGAACTCCGGCTGATGGGGCGTGTGGAGACTTATCTGCAGCGCTTCCGGAAGCCGTCGGAGGATTTCGCACGCTACCAGGCAACGAGCACGCTGATCGGCGATCTGCCACAATTCGGAATCCAGGCGATCGCCTTTGGCGGAGGCTTGTTTACGGTGGTCTACCTCAAAGCGACCCGGGGCGGTCTGGACGAAGCCCTGCCGTTGATTTCACTTTATGCGCTGGCGGGTTACCGCCTGATGCCGGCATTTCAGCTGATTTTCAACAATTTAACGAAGATCCGCTTTGCCTTCCCTGCGCTGGAAGTGCTCTACGAAGATTTAACGCGCAAAGAAGCGCTTGCAGTGAAAGATGACGATCTCGAGAGTGCTCCACCTGCGCCTCTGAATGGAGCAGTTGATTTTCAGGATGTGAGCTATTCCTATCCGGAGATGGAACGTCCTGCCGTTCATGGTCTCAACCTCGCCATCCAGCGGAGTGAGAGCGTCGCTTTTGTGGGGAGTACCGGTGCGGGGAAAAGCACAGTTATCGATCTGATGCTTGGGCTGTTAAAGCCGACCGAGGGACAAATCCTGATCGATGGCCAGGTTTTGGAGGGGGCAAATCTGCGCGGTTGGCAGAGGAATATCGGCTATGTGCCGCAAGCGACCTATCTTGCCGATGATACGATCGCAGCAAACATTGCATTCGGAGTTTCACGAGATAAGGTTGACGTTGCGGCGGTGGAGCGGGCGGCGCGTGCTGCTCAAATTCATGACTTTATTGTGCGAGAATTGCCGGAAAGCTACGAAACGGTTGTTGGCGAGCGCGGGATTCGGCTGTCTGGCGGCCAACGACAACGTCTGGCGATTGCCCGGGCGCTTTATCACGATCCGGCGGTGGTGGTTTTTGACGAAGCGACCAGCGCGCTGGACAACGTGACCGAAGCGATTGTGATGGAGGCGGTCGAGACGTTGCGCGGGACCAAGACCGTCATCATTATCGCCCATCGCTTTTCGACGATTCGGCACTGCGATAAGATTTATGTGATGGAAGCTGGGCAGTTGGTCGCTGATGGGACCTACAGTCAGTTATCCGAATCGAGTGGTTACTTTAAAAAGCTTGTTCAGGCTGCGAACGCCTAACACCTGACTGTCTGGATGAAACTTAAATATGTTCAACGAGCGCAGTATTCTCATCACCGGTGGAACGGGATCGTTTGGAAGAAGATTGATCCGAACCCTGCTTGAACGCCATGATCCCAAAAAAATCATAGTCTTTTCACGGGACGAACTTAAACAGTTCGATTTGCAGCAGGAGATAGGTGAAGAGCCGCGTTTGCGGTATTTCCTCGGCGATGTCCGCGATAAGGAGCGGCTTGTTCAAGCCATGCGGGGTGTGGATATTGTCGTGCATGCTGCAGCGCTGAAGCAGGTACCTGCCGCAGAATACAATCCACATGAATGCATTAAAACGAACATCCATGGTGCTGAGAACGTCATAACTGCGGCTTTGGCCAATGATGTGAAGAAAGTGATCGCGTTGTCGACCGACAAAGCCGCAAACCCGATCAATCTCTATGGTGCGACCAAGTTGGCGTCAGACAAACTCTTTGTCGCCGCAAATAACATCGCCGGGGGTCATGAGACGGTCTTCTCTGTGGTGCGGTATGGCAATGTCGTGGGCTCCCGAGGGTCGGTTGTTCCCTATTTTCGGAAACTCCTGCGCGAGGGTGCAACGGAAATTCCGATCACTGATCCGCGCATGACACGCTTCTGGATTACCCTCGATGAAGGTGTGGCGTTCGTTATTCGAAGTTTCGAGCGTATGCGAGGAGGAGAAATTTTCGTACCGAAGATACCTTCTGTCAGAATCACCGATTTGGCGGAGGCGATGGCACCTGGTCTGCCGCACAAGTGTATTGGTATCCGCCCAGGTGAAAAGCTGCATGAGACCATGTGTCCGGCGGACGATTCGCATTTAACGCTGCGGTTCCACGATCACTACGTGATCCGCCCTGCGATTCGCTTTCACAGCCGGGACAATGACTTTAAAACGAATCAGCTTAACGAGCAGGGTATGCCGGTGGAGGAAGAGTTCGCGTACAACTCGAGTAACAATCCGAAATTTCTCTCGGTGGAAGAACTGCGCGCTTTAGATAAAACGGTGGTATAGGCGACTTGTGATTTCTCGCGGCAGCTGAAGCGACGAGCCGGCGGTGCCAGGATCAAGTCGCTTTTTGAATGTTGATACCGGACGTTCAAACGACTCAAAAGTTTGCTGAGTGCTGCGCTTTATATTGGGTCAGCCGAGCAGCGAAACCAATGCGGACAGAGGTCTAAAAGAACGATCTGCGGTGCTGGAGAAGCGGCTCAATCTGCATGATCTTGAGCCGGTTTAAAGGGTACAACGTGACTGAAAACTGGTTCGAACTATAGATGTGTTGCCCTAAAAACTTGAATAGGCGTGCCTGCGTGTGCTGAAGATTGGCGCAATCGACCGGATGGTATGAAAACGCTCGACAGTATCAGAAAGGGATATGGTGACCTCGAGTCCATCCTGGAGGTCGGAGCCAATGTCGGCATAAATCTTCGAGCATTGAGTAACCTGTGCAATGCCGAACTGACCGCTGTTGAGCCCAATGATCAAGTACGCGAGAAGTTGGTGCGTGCCGGGGTTGTTTCTGCAGAAAGAGCTGTCGCCGCCACTGGCGAATCGCTGCCCGCAGCATCAGAAACCTGGCCAGGATCAGCCTGGAAGACCTTGCCGCGACTGGAAAGAGGCGGTCGGTTCCAATCGGTTACGAAGCTGTCCAGGCTCGTGATGACGCGTTGTTGATCCGGGGCTTCAGGTGGTTGACGGCGACTTTCGACAGAGCGGAATCTGACTTTTCCCGATATGGACTATGGGATTTGTTTTGCTGGGTAGCCTTCTGCATGCGGACAAAAGAACCTGGACCTTTGCAAGGCTGCATGCCTTTCTGCGAAGAGCCTGAGGATTGAAACGACCGGAGCAGTGGGTGAGAATACGCGCATGTTGATTGTTCACATCGGCCTGGGAAAGACTGCGACAACAACGCTGCAGCGCTCGGTGTTTCCAAAGTTAAAGGATATTGTAGCGGATCTCTCCTACAACAAACCCGAGGTCATGTACCTTTGCCGGAAACACCATCTGTATGGCCTGAGCGCGGACGAGAATTCCCGGCTGAGGGCTCTTCTGAGTGAAGCGGAAACAACGCTGATCAGCGACGAAAGTCTGGTCAACTGGAACCCACGGCTTTGGGAGAAAGCGGCGAATCGCAATCTCGAACTCTTTGGGCCTGACGCGCGGATCGTGATCACGATCCGCAAGCCATTGGAATATCTGACATCTGTTTATCAGCAGATGGTGCATCAGGGAAATGTCAAAGACGCCGCCGAGTTTTTTGTCGCTTCGCAAACCTACGACAGGCTGGAGCCGGTCACGCAAGGTATGAGACTTGAGTATTTTGATGTGGATGCATTTTCCCTGGAGCGACTGCATGAAGTCTATAAATCAAGGTTTCGTCATGTTACCGTTGTTCCCTTGTCAAAAATATCGGAGTTCAGTTTTTTAGCAGAGCCACTCCATTTGTCGGGCGGTTCCGTTAGTGAGCTGCGGCGCCAGTTCGAAACGGCCCCGCGCGTGAATGTGGCGTACTCCAGCTTGGCGATGAAACTAACGTTTGCGCGGGAGCGCATCTTCGGGGTCTTTGGGGCTAAAACGGCAGGATCAAACGATCGGGCAGGATATTTCTGGTGCCGACACTATTTTGGCGACGAAAAGCCAGGCCAAAAAAAAACTGCGGTTTTGTACCGGGACCTGCCTTTCAGTCAAAAGCTGGCCCAGTTTCCCGCGCGCGTCTTTGGCAGGATGGGCTGGCGCCGGTTTGACCTGACTTGGCGGAGCTTCATGCAGAAAGTCGTCAACAACTACCTGCCGTACCGAAAGTACGCCTTGCCAGCCGATGTCCCGATCCCTGAAGCTGTCCTGCGCGCGAATGAAAACTACTTTAAAACCTGCGAGAGCGGTTCGGAGCGGGCAGAAACGGCCTCGCGCACTGCGCAGCCAGTGGCTGCGGCAGACTGAAGGTCACGGCGAGATTTTTTCCTGGCTTGATCGGGCGTTTCCCGGAGCGATGAACCGAGCGAAATCCTGACCCTATCGGAGCGCTTCACCGTTGACTCCCGATCGCCTAGTGTGGTGGGCCTGAAGTTCGTATCATTTATGATCGCTTTTGCGGTTTTCTGAGCAGGAAGCGTCTCGCTGGCGATGCCGAAGCATCGGCGAGCGGCGGTGACGCCCTTCAGAGAACCGCAAAAGCGACCTTTCCGGCGCCTTTGCAAGTCCCGCGGATGTCGTTGCGAGGACCTTGTGATGCTCCACATCACTGCAGTCCCCGCGCCTAACCGCGTAACAGGCAAAGACGTCATAAAGGACACGAACTTCAGGCCCACCACACTAGCGGTCCGGCAAGGTTCAATCGACTTGCGTTCTTTCCTGACCGGGCGCATTGAATTAGCATCTTGAGCGTGTTCAGCCGGCTCACCGGAGTCATCGCAGCGCAGCGGCGGGTCCCCGCCGCAGTTGAGGAGTAGTAGCACCATGATTCCCTATGGCCGCCAGACGATTGACGAAGACGACATCGCGGCTGTCGCCGAGGTTTTGCGGGGGGATTTTCTGACCGGGGGGCCCGCAGTCGGGCGCTTTGAAGCAGCGCTGGCCGAGACCGTACAGGCGCCCCATGCGGTGGCTTGTGCAAATGGAACGGCGGCGCTTCATCTCGCCGTTCTGGCGCTTGACCTGGGGCCTGGCGATATCGTGGTGGTTCCCTCTGTCACCTTCTTGGCGAGTGCCAACGTCGTCAGGTTCGTCGGGGCGAATGTCCTCTTCGCGGACGTCGATCCCGACAGTGGCTTGCTCACCGCCGGCACGCTGCGCGAGGCCCTGACCCGGGCGGAGGATCCACGCCGGGTTCGCGCAGCCATACCTGTGCATCTCAACGGTCAATCCTGCGACATGGAGGAGATTTCATCCCTCGCCGCAGAGTACGGTTTTGCTGTGATTGAAGATGCCTGCCATGCATTGGGTGGTGCCCACACAGCCGGCGGAGAACGAGCGCTGGTGGGGTCTGCGTCCCTGTCGAAGATGGCGTGTTTTTCCTTCCACCCAGTCAAGGCCGTCGCCATGGGCGAGGGAGGGGCGGTCACGACCCGCGATTCCGAGTTGGCCGGCCGCTTAGCGCGACTTCGCAGTCATGGTATGACGCGCGACCCGGGTGCATTCCTGCAGCAGGATGAGGCCCGGGACCCCGGGGGACAGACCAATCCCTGGTATTACGAGATGGCCGAGCCCGGCTTCAACTATCGGGCCTGCGACATGCAGTGCGCGCTCGGAGAGAGCCAGTTGCGCAAGCTGGGGGCATTCCTCGCCCGGCGCCGGGCTCTGGCGGCGCGTTATGACTCGTTGCTGGCTTCGTTGGCAAATGTGGTTAAACCCGTCCCGCGTCTGAGCTCAATGGACGATGGATGGCATCTCTATCCTGTGCTGATTGATTTCCAGGCCTTGGGTCTGTCTCGGGCAGACGTCATGATGCGTCTTAGGGACGCAGGTGTCGGCACGCAGGTCCACTATATTCCGGTTCATAGACAACCTTACTACCGAGCGCTTTACCCGGGGCTCAGCCTGCCGGGGGCCGATGCCTATTACGAACGTTGTCTTTCCCTGCCACTGTTTCCGGCGATGAATGACAATGATGTCGATACCGTCGTCAACGCGCTCGCCGGCATCCTGACCGACGCAGCCTGATGCAAGCCGTCATTGTACAGGCGCGATGCCGCGCTGGGCAAGGCGCGCTGGACTTTGGGTTATCCGGAGGACCTGACTTTCTTCCGCGCCCTTTTTAACCTTCTCCCCGCCGGCAACCGGGATTGGCGGGCTGCTCTCGCGGTTGTTCGCGCTCATCCGGAGGTCCGCGGGTTGAATGGATCGCGCCATCAAAGATAGAACGCGGGGTCTTCACTCTGTTTTTTTTTCGGAACGCCGCGTTTGTCGTTTCAGGACCTGGTGCTCTGTTGCTCTACGGTTTGCGCAGAATGCCCTGGTACTTTCCTTGATCAGCCACAACGATGGGAGTAATGCCAATCTGCTCGCAGAATTGTCGAAAGCCGTCATTATCGCCGATGTCGTCCGATATCAAGAGACCACCTGAACGGAGGGCTTTCCATAGATGATCATAGCCCCACAGCCGGCCCGGAACCGATTTATCGGAATCGTAGTGAGCGAAGTCAATAGAGCCAGAGGCACGCGTGGCCTGAGGCAAGCCTTCGCGGTCCGCGCAGCGATAAATGTGCCAATTGCTGCGAAGATCAGACGGAACAACACAACCGACCCAGTTGTCGCTTCGGAGTTTGAAGTACGGCAGATCGACGCTGAAGAGCTGGCCCTGACGCTTCTGCAATGAGAGGAGAACGGCAAGACTGGACCAGCCATAAGCGACGCCGGTTTCAATCCCGCGCGCCGCTTCCAGGCCTTCGGT
Source organism: Denitrobaculum tricleocarpae (assembly GCF_007004665.1). Taxonomy (GTDB): domain Bacteria; phylum Pseudomonadota; class Alphaproteobacteria; order Kiloniellales; family Kiloniellaceae; genus Denitrobaculum; species Denitrobaculum tricleocarpae. Next base: position 756,200 of record NZ_ML660052.1, read on the forward strand.
CAATGAGTACAGAAGGGTTAAGTTGCCGGCGCCCCCCATTTTTATCGGGCAGTTCTCTTCGGCCCGCTTTGCACCATTGAAGACGTCCGGGTAGACATCTGCCGGATTGACGACATCGATGTTTAACTCGGCAAGGGCCTCGTCTGTTGAGACGGCTAATTGATTACACCAGCCCGATCCGTCGGAAGGCCTGTCCGGCGGGATATACTTTCCAAAACGCTTCATTATGCGCGGTCGGAGCTCGCGGCGCCATATTTCCGGCCAAACAGCGGTTTTTGTCAGGTAGGGATGATATGTCTGGAGAAAATAATTTGCGAAACTGAGGTATTTCATCACGTCCAACGTTAGCCGAATCTCGCGGAACAACGGCAGTGTTTAGGTGCTTTCGGCGCGTATGACGGCGACGTTTAGCAGACGCAAGGAACCCGTACAAGAGAGCAAGTGCGCGAAGCTGCCGCTCTCTGAATTTGGAATGGGTATAATCGCCGCTCAATTCAAACAAATTTCCTTGACGTTTGTGGTTCCAACGGTCAGTTAAGCCTCGTCTTCTGATCGGCAAAAACGTGTTTCTTTTCTTAACATGGAAGTGTGTATTGCCTGCTGTCCTGGTTGCTTGAGAGGGCGTTGGGTGTCGTGACGTAATGAGCTTGGAGTCGTTTGATTGGTGTTTAGGCGCGGTGAACTAAAGCGGTTTTTCAGCTACTTAAGTCTGGTTGTTTCGTCAAGCCTTGCCTGTCGCGGTATCGGATCGCCCGGCGCCGGGCTCTGGCGGCGCGGTATGACTCGTTGCTGGCTTCGTTGGCAAATGTGGTTAAGCCTGTCCCGCGTCTGAGCTCAGCGGACGATGGGTGGCATCTCTATCCTGTACTGATTGATTTCCAGGCCTTGGGTCTGTCTCGGGCAGACGTCATGATGCGTCTTAGGGACGCAGGTGTCGGCACGCAGGTCCACTATATTCCGGTTCATAGACAACCTTACTACCGAGCGCTTTACCCGGGGCTCAGCCTGCCGGGGGCCGATGCCTATTACGAACGTTGTCTTTCCCTGCCACTGTTTCCGGCGATGAATGACAATGATGTCGATACCGTCGTCAACGCGCTCGCCGGCATCCTGACCGACGCAGCCTGATGCAAGCCGTCATTGTACAGGCGCGATGCCGCGCTGGGCAAGGCGCGCTGGACTTTGGGTTATCCGGAGGACCTGACTTTCTTCCGCGCCCTTTTTAACCTTCTCCCCGCCGGCAACCGGGATTGGCGGGCTGCTCTCGCGGTTGTTCGCGCTCATCCGGAGGTCCGCGGGTTGAATGGATCGCGCCATCAAAGATAGAACGCGGGGTCTTCACTCTGTTTTTTTTTCGGAACGCCGCGTTTGTCGTTTCAGGACCTGGTGCTCTGTTGCTCTACGGTTTGCGCAGAATGCCCTGGTACTTTCCTTGATCAGCCACAACGATGGGAGTAATGCCAATCTGCTCGCAGAATTGTCGAAAGCCGTCATTATCGCCGATGTCGTCCGATATCAAGAGACCACCTGAACGGAGGGCTTTCCATAGATGATCATAGCCCCACAGCCGGCCCGGAACCGATTTATCGGAATCGTAGTGAGCGAAGTCAATAGAGCCAGAGGCACGCGTGGCCTGAGGCAAGCCTTCGCGGTCCGCGCAGCGATAAATGTGCCAATTGCTGCGAAGATCAGACGGAACAACACAACCGACCCAGTTGTCGCTTCGGAGTTTGAAGTACGGCAGATCGACGCTGAAGAGCTGGCCCTGACGCTTCTGCAATGAGAGGAGAACGGCAAGACTGGACCAGCCATAAGCGACGCCGGTTTCAATCCCGCGCGCCGCTTCCAGGCCTTCGGTCAATGAGTACAGAAGGGTTAAGTTGCCGGCGCCCCCCATTTTTATCGGGCAGTTCTCTTCGGCCCGCTTTGCACCATTGAAGACGTCCGGGTAGACATCTGCCGGATTGACGACATCGATGTTTAACTCGGCAAGGGCCTCGTCTGTTGAGACGGCTAATTGATTACACCAGCCCGATCCGTCGGAAGGCCTGTCCGGCGGGATATACTTTCCAAAACGCTTCATTATGCGCGGTCGGAGCTCGCGGCGCCATATTTCCGGCCAAACAGCGGTTTTTGTCAGGTAGGGATGATATGTCTGGAGAAAATAATTTGCGAAACTGAGGTATTTCATCACGTCCAACGTTAGCCGAATCTCGCGGAACAACGGCAGTGTTTAGGTGCTTTCGGCGCGTATGACGGCGACGTTTAGCAGACGCAAGGAACCCGTACAAGAGAGCAAGTGCGCGAAGCTGCCGCTCTCTGAATTTGGAATGGGTATAATCGCCGCTCAATTCAAACAAATTTCCTTGACGTTTGTGGTTCCAACGGTCAGTTAAGCCTCGTCTTCTGATCGGCAAAAACGTGTTTCTTTTCTTAACATGGAAGTGTGTATTGCCTGCTGTCCTGGTTGCTTGAGAGGGCGTTGGGTGTCGTGACGTAATGAGCTTGGAGTCGTTTGATTGGTGTTTAGGCGCGGTGAACTAAAGCGGTTTTTCAGCTACTTAAGTCTGGTTGTTTCGTCAAGCCTTGCCTGTCGCGGTATCGGATCGCCCGGCGCCGGGCGCCTGCTCACGCTCTTTCATTACCTCGATCGCGAAGATCAGCCGGTGTTTCTGTCCAATACGATCAGTGCGCTGAAGCAGCTTCGCCTGGAAAAGAGGTACAGGAAGAAAGGCATAATAAAGTCGATTGAGAACTGTATCAATCGAAATAGTGATCGCGTTTTTATTTTGGGTAGCGGACCAAGTATAAACGATCTTTCTGAGGGTGACTTCGAACATATTTCAAAGAGTGACTCCTGGGGGTTTAATTCCTGGTTCGTTCATGAATTTGTGCCGAGTGTGTATTTTACTCAAATCGAGCAGGATAAGAGACGCGGTGCCGACATCTTGGAAATAATGGACAATATTTTTTACAAAGTATCCGGGCGATATAAAAATGCCAAAATTGTAATCAAGGGAGGGGATTTATATCACGGTCGTGATTTTGCGCATACCGAGTCGTTCAGGAAGTTCGAGAAAGTCGACGGCGCGATGATCTCGGTCTTGCCCACTCTTCTTGTCCCCGACGGGGTCCATGATGATCCTGATGGTCTTTTTAGTGGGTTGCGCAGAGCCGGATTGCTCAGCCATGGCTCCGGAGTATGCTTGCCCGTGCCGCAGGTCAGGAGCACGGTGGGCCTCCTAATCGCGCTTGCTGTCCAAATGGGATACAAGGAGGTTGTCCTTTGCGGTATCGATGGTAAAAGCGATGAACACTTTTTCGATGACGAAAAATACTTGAGTGTTTTTCCTGAGTTGAGTGCGTTTCGTAAGTACTATGTAAATGAAACTCATCCACATAACGTTCCCGGGAAGAAGGGGGTTTCTCCTCTTGACTACACCGTGTTGATGGCTGACTTCTGCAAAAAGTCTTTCGGTGTCGAGGTGACGAATGCCAGCGCTCACAGTCTACTCGCGGGGAAACTGCCCCAGTACGTATTCCAAGAGTAACTTGGTGTTCTGTGGAGCGGATCAGTCTTTGCTCTGTTTGGAGTGCCGTAGTCGCGGGCCGCTGTTGAAGGCGGTCAGCAGGTCCTCTCATCGGCTGGATCTGGTAGTGAGAACGAATACTCGTCTGCGTTCCTGAGCAAGCTGGATTCTGTGTGTCGGATGGTTCAGGGGTGGTGCCAAGTCTGACGGTCAGGCAAAAATTTTAATCAATCCGGAGAAGGACAAATGTCCCGTCACATACTTCTGCTTGTTGACACCTATGTCACTGAAGGCAATTCGCCGCGCGGTGCGAAGTTTCGCGTACACCTGAGAGCCTTTCGTGAGCGCGGTCTGCATGTCGGTCTCGTAGCTTTTATGCAACGGGACTACAGTTTGCTCGACTGTTTGCGGCACGGTGGCTTCATTTGGGAAGAGAATGAATTTGGCGCTCCGATTGTCCGGGACTGCACCTTTTATGCTCTACCGGAACGCCGGCCGATTTGGCGAACAAAGTATGACGCGAGCGGTCCTATGGGATTGCGCAGCTTAAAATACTATATCCGCCGGCACGGCCGGCCTGATCTTATCCATGCTCACGGCTCGCAATGGAGTGGTGTCGCTGCAAACGCAGTTCTGAACTCACTGGGGATTCCCTACGTTGTGACGGAACACATGACCAATTATGCAAGGGGAGTCGTGGAAGAGGCTCACTTGCCGACAATGCGTAAGGTCTTTTCCGAAGCCCGGATGCGTCTGCCAATCGGTGAAAGCACCGGGCAACTGCTGGAAGACATGTTTGGTGACGATTTCCGCCCCTGGCGGGTTATACCGAATATGATTGACGACCAGCTTTTCCCTGCGCGGACAGGCCGCACTTCCCCAACCGGAACGCCGTTCGTATTCATTTCCGTGGGGCGTTTTGATCGAATCAAGGGTTTTGACGTTCTTCTCGAGGCCTTTGCGGCAGGGTTCAAGGGACGACCGGTCAATCTGCGTATCGGTGGAGGAGGTCAATTAGAGTCAGAGCTTCATGCTCTTTGCGAAGGTCTGGGGATCGGCAAGCAAGTTGAGTTCCTGGGACAACTTAGCCGGGAACGCGTTTCCGAAGAGTTGAGGCGCGCCGACGCTTACGTTTTGGCGAGCCGGCATGAAACCTTCGGTATTCCCGTTGTAGAGGCGCATGCGTCGGGTTTGCCTGTGGTGGCGACGACATGCGGGGTACATGAAAAACTGATAGATGACAGTAACGGCATCTGGGTTGAACCAAGCAACGTGAGCGCTTTGACAGAGGGGATGGAGCTTATGCTTCAAAAGCATGCTGATTTCGACCTTGACGGCATTCGTGCGCGCTGTCTGGCGAACTATGCGCCGCACGCCGTGCTCGACCAACTTGAAGAGATTTACGACAAGGCACTGAGCTCTGCCGGATCGTGATGCAGGCCGGATCGTGATGTAGGCCGGTGCGAGGTTTAGTCGCAAGCGAGCCAGACCTGCCAAATCCACTTTTTTCTGTGGTGGAGAATCTTGCCGGCACCGCTGGAGGAAGAACAGCTTTCCCCTGAAGTAGATCCGGTTTTATGTCGTTACGGGTTCCCTCCAGTGGGACGGTTCGAGTCTCTCGAGTGAGGATACCTGCCTAACGAGAAGTATCCAGTTGTAAGCGAGGGTGAAATGCTCTATCTGCCCCGGAAGACTATCCATGGAGATGTTTTGTACCTTCTGTATCCGGAAACGCTTGAGGATCAATCTGGCTCAGATATCCGCAACTTGGTTCATTTAGACCTCGTTGCCGGGTTCGATGAGCATCCGGATCCCGCCTATGCCAAGACTACGAGCTTCCGAGACCGAGCGTTCACAGGGGAGCAAATGGGGCCGGCGCAGGTCATTCTGTTTTCCGAGTGTTCAAGATACCTTGCGAGGTGCCGGGCGTTTCAAAGAAGACCTGGAAGGCTGCAGAGCAAGGTTGCAGATTGGCCGGGTGTGTTTCAGTGACTGACAGCGCTCCTTCACGTATAGGTTTTCCTTTTGTTGGCGACACGATCGGCGGCAGCCAAGTCTCGGTATTGTTGCTGATTGGTGCACTGGATCGCACCCGGTTCGAGCCGGTTATCGTACTTCACGAGGAAGGCCATTTTGCTGAGTACCTGACTGCACGCAATATAGACTATGTTTTGGCTCCTCGGATCCCATTGGTGGTCGGAGGTGGTCTGTTAATCCGGCTTCGGGCCATGCTGAAGTGCTCAGGTCGTCTCGCTGCTTTTTTACGCGAACAAAAAATTGACATCGTGCACACCAACGACGCGCGCATGCACTTGACCTGGGTGCTTGCGGCCCGGCGGGCAGGCGCGAAATTCGTTTGGCATCAGCGGACGCGGCTTAGGTTGGCGAATTCGGTGTATTTCACATTGCTGGCGCACCGTGTATTTGCCGTATCGGAGTTCATTCGAGGTGGTTACTCAAACTTGCTTCGGCCGAAAGTGCGCACGCTTTTAGATCCTGTTGTCCTGGAAACCAGCGTGCCTGCGCGTGACATTGCGAAAAAGCGGCTTTGTGAAGAACTATCGGTTCCAGAGCATACCAGGCTCATCGCTTTTGTTGGAAATCTGCGGGATCAGAAGCGTCCAATGGTCTGTGTCGAGGCCGCAAGCGCGCTTAAACAAAGGTATGGCGAGGACGTGCTGTGTCTGTTCTTTGGAGAAGAAAGGATGCCGACCGCGCAAAGGGTGCAGGAGCGTATTGCTGAACTGGACCTCTCGAAGACCTGCCGGCTGATGGGGAGCAGGTTTCCGATTGAGCCGCTGCTTGCAGGTTGCGATCTTCTCATGGCACCGGCGGTTTATGAAGGCTTTGGCCGTGTGTTGATCGAGGCTATGTTGGTGGGGACACCGGTCATTGCAAGCTCGGACGGCGGTCATCTGGAAATCGTTGATCACGGGTTAAACGGACTGCTGGTTCCAGTCGATGATTCCTCAGCATTTGCGGCGTCGGCCATTGATCTGCTTGAGGATCCGGTTCGCGCAAACGCCCTGGCAAAGGCCGCGAGAGATCCTGCGTTCAAAAGACACTCACTGAAGCGCCACGCCGAAATTGTTCAAAACTGCTATGCAAGTATGCTCCCTTTCGTGGGGTCGGATCGTCTGGAACCTGACATCACGATGTTTTTGTACGATTTAGGGGGCGGGGGTGCTCAAAGGGTCGCAGTGAATTTGATCACAGCCTGGATCGAAAAAGGCCGGCGTGTCCAACTCATTACCTGGTTACCCGAGGAGAGTGATTTTTATGTCCTGCCGTCAGAGGTTCAACGAGTCGTTATTGGCCCAAAACCATTAGACTCAGGCCGGTTGGCGGCCCATCTCTTCAATGTCAAGGCGGTCTTCAGGATTCGTCAGCATCTGCGCAGACATAAGCCAAGAGCTGTCGTTTCCTTCATAACCGTGACGAACATCTTTGTGATTCTGGCGTCGCTCGGCCTTAAATGCCGAATCATTGTGTCCGAGCGAAATGACCCTACGCGCCAGAAAGCCGGCATCTTTATCAGAAATCTGCGCCGGTTACTCTATCGTTTCGCCAGCGTTGTCACCGCCAACAGCGTGAATGCAGTTGAAGCTATGACGGGCTACGTGCCCCGCTCAAAGCTGGCGGCGGTACGCAATCCGGTCGTTATCACCGACCCGGTTCCAGACTCTGAGCGTTTGCCCGTGGTTCTGAGTGTCGGACGGCTGGTTCCACAGAAGAATCATCGCTTGATCATTGCCGCGCTGGCATGGCTTGGCGCGAAGTCCCAGGGCTGGAAGCTGGAAATCCTCGGCGCGGGGCCCGAACATGATGCGCTCACGAAACAGGCCCAATCCGGCGGTATGGCGGACCAGGTGAACCTGCCCGGACTGGTTGAGGACCCGAACCCGCATTACCGGGCTGCCGGGATTTTCGTCCTGAGTTCATTTTATGAGGGCACGCCAAACGTGTTACTCGAAGCCATGGCGTACGGTTTGCCCTGTATCGTTTCAGACTCGCTGCTGGGCGCGCTCGAGTACGTAGAAGATCACGAGTCCGGATTGGTCTTTCGCTCGGACGACGCGGAGCATCTGGGGGAGTGCTTGCAGCTGCTTATTGAGCAACCTGCGTTACGGGAGCGGTTGGGTAAGGAGGCGCGACGGCGAATGCAGGACTATTCGGTGGAAATCGTCTCCGCGCAATGGGACAGCTTGCTGTTTCCGTCGCCTGATGCGCAGCCATAAGCCGCGGGAGTCTGAGAGCCGTTTCCTGTTTGACGTTTGCCGAAAACGTTAAGAACTATATTTCTGCGATAAAAAGCCTGAAGTGCGTCGTTTTGGCCTCTCCTCTCACGCCTTACCTCACAGGAGATGCTCGGTTCTACTTCGAAGGGGAAGGGCGTGAATCCAATGTCGAAATCCTTATTGAACACTTTAAAAGCACTCTTGATCGCCTGATTGAGAATAACGTGCTTCCGGCTGCTTCTCATTCACTGTTATCGAATGGAAAGCATGCCGTGGATTGCAGTGCGCGAAGTTGCAGGTCGAAGGATTGGTTTTTTTAAGAAATTTTTTTACTATGAAGTATATTGTAGTGATCTGATTTACTTGAAAAATACATACTTGAATCATCGGAAAAGCTGCGCCCAAGGTTCTCAAGATTAAACGACGACAGGACAGCATGTGACCACAGACCAAATCGTTCTATTCGCCCTGCTTTTCGCGGTCTTCGGGCTGCTGCTGTGGGGCCGCTATCGTTATGACCTGGTGGCCTTCGCGGCGCTGGTCGTCGCGGTGGTGACGGGCAGCGTCCCCACCGAGGACGCTTTCTCCGGCTTCGGCCATCCTGCCGTTGTGATTATCGCCCTGGTCCTGATCGTCAGCCGTGGGCTCGTGCTCTCCGGCGCCATCGATCTGATCACGCGTTATCTCATCGATGGCAGCCGCAAGCTCTCAAGCCATATCGCGGTCATGAGCGGCCTGGGCGCTTTTTTCTCCGCCTTTATGAACAACGTGGGCGCGCTGGCTCTCCTGATGCCGGTCGAGCTGCAGGCCAGTGCCAAAGCCAAGCGCTCGCCGGCCTTGACCCTCATGCCGCTGTCCTTCGCGACGATTCTGGGCGGGCTGGTTACCCTGATCGGGACACCCCCCAACATCATCATCGCAGCCTTCAGGGAGAAATCCCTGGGCGAGAGCTACTCCATGTTCGATTTCGCGCCGGTCGGCCTGGCCTGCGCGGTGGCCGGTGTTGCCTTCGTCGCCCTCGTCGGCTGGCGCCTGCTTCCGGGCGAGCGCGGCAAACACGACACTGCCCAGGAACTGATGGACCTGCAGGGCTATATCGCGGAAATCAAGGTGCCGGAAGCGTCACCGGCCGTTGGCCGCAAGGTTTCCGACCTGGATGAAGAGGCCGCGGACTGCGACGCCCACATCGTGGGTCTGGTGCGCCGGGGTAAGCGGCTGCCGGGCACGGGACGGCGGGAGGAGATTTCAGCCGGTGACATCCTGGTGGTGGAGGCCGGTCCGGAGGCGATCGACAAACTGGTGGGGAGCCTGAAGCTGGAATATGCCGGCAGCGAGCGGCGCGCCAGGGTGGACGAAGGCGATCAGAAGCTGATGGAAGTCGTGGTGCCGCGCCACGCCCGGATCGATGGCCGGTCTGCGCTGGACGTGAACCTGCTCTACCGGCATGGCATTACGCTTCTGGGGGTTTCGCGCAGCGGCAAGCGGTTCCGGGAACGCCTGCGGAAACTGGTGATCTCCGCGGGCGATGTTCTGCTGCTGCTGGGACCCGCCGAGCGTCTGCCGGAAGTGGCGAGCTGGCTCGGGACCCTGCCTTTGGCGGAACGCGGTCTGGAGGTGATCCAACGGGATAAGGCGGCTATGGCCGCCGGGCTTTTCGCCGTGGCGATCATTCTGGCAAGCCTGGGCGTCATCTATCTGCCGGTCGCCCTGGCCGGAGTGGTGATCGGTTACGTTTTGCTCAAGATCATGCCCCTGCGGCAAATCTACGATTTCGTGGAATGGCCGGTCATTGTTTTGCTGGCCTGTCTCATTCCCATCGGTCAGGCGCTGGAGGCCAGCGGCGGCACGGCCCTAATCGCGAACGGTATCGTCGCGATTTCGGCGGGCTGGTCCCCGGCGGTGGTTCTGACCCTGCTCATGATCGTGACCATGACCCTGTCCGATGTTCTGAACAACACCGCGACGACGGTGATCGCGGCACCGATTGCCATCGATATCGCCGAGCGGCTGGGGGTCAGTGCCGACCCTTTCCTGATGGCGGTTGCCGTGGCCGCGAGCTGCGCCTTCCTGACACCCATCGGGCATAAGAACAACACACTCGTTATGGGCCCCGGGGGTTACGCCTTCGGCGACTACTGGCGCATGGGCCTGCCCCTGGAGATCCTGATCGTCGCGGTCGCGGTGCCGGTGATCCTGGTCGTCTGGCCTTTCTGAGCGCTGATCAGATCGGGCAGCTTCAGGCAGCGCTCACCGGCTTCAGAGCGGTGGCTTCCAAAGTCGCGGACTCCAGAGTAACGGGCTCCAAAGTGGTGTTGGGCCGCAGTGTCCGGGCAGCCGCCGGAGCAGGCGCCGCCACCTTCGGCGCGCGGGCGGTAAGCGCGCGGCCAAAGGGATGCCGGACATGTTCTTTCGGCCAGAGCATGTACCGCAGCATGATTTCACCGTAGCCGCTGAAGCGATAGCCGCCGTTGGCGGTCAGGAGCTCGCTTCGGCGGGCTTTGAATCTCGCGGGCAGTTGATACCAGGGCAGCGCGGGCTCTGCGTGGTGCAGTGCGTGCAGGTTGTTGTTCAGGAACAGCAGCGCCATGGGCCCGCGCGATTCGACGATCACGCTGCGCTGCTCCACATCCGGATGCGCCCGGTGTTCGGCAAAGGAGCGGACCAGGGAGAGCGAGACTGCTGGATAGACAAAGAGCACGAGATAGGTTGTGAGCGGGATCTGGCAAACCGCCACCACCCAACAGAGAACGGCAACGCAGGAGAGCGCATGAAGCCCCCAGGTGCCTAAATTCCGTCCGTCACCCCGGATCAGCTGCAGCGCTTCGTTCTTGTAGAGCCGCCATATACAGATGGCCGGCCCGAACAGCAAACGGCCCAGGAAGCTATTGTTGACCAGATAGAGGATCCGCGCGGCGCGGCCGGCTTCGGCCCACTGCCGGGGCGTGAGATAATAGGACTCGGGGTCTTCCAGAGGATCGGTCAAGCGGGCATCGCAATGATGCTTCAAATGGGCGCTGCGGTAGAGGCCGTAAGGAATCCAGAGCCAGAGGCTGGGGAAGACAAAGGCTTCGTTCACTCTGCGCCAGGCGGTCGGATGTCCGTGGGTGACCTCGTGCTGCAGAGATCCGTGCCAGGCGATCAGATAGATGCCGATGGCGGCCCCGAGCCACCAGGGCAGGCTGTGGTAGTGCCAAGTGAGCAGGCCGAAACCGCCGTAAATGATGAAGCCGAGGCCGAGAGTGGGCCATTCGATCGCCGTTTTCCGGCGGGCTTGCATTGTCGTCTGAGCTTTAGCGCGCTCCTGCCGGGGAGCCGTTTTAGCTGTGTCTGTTACGCCGGGCATGGAGTTCCTTTTGTTGTCTTTGCGTCTTTTTCCCGTTGCTTTTTTGTCGTTACGGCCCAGCCGTGGACCGATGTTGCAAGGTGGCTTCTTCCCCTGGGCCAATTCCCCCACGCTTATCCCCGGGGCCAGTTCCCCGCAGGGTTGCTTCGGGCAGGCCTTTTCAGTCCCCGAATTCAGAGGTGAACACGCTGCTCAAAGTCAATTCGACCCTGCTGTGACCCGAAATCGCCGTTGGTTGGCGGGGAGACCGGACGCATACTCCAAGGCATATCCGGTCCGGCCTCTGCAGCTGCTTCCCCAAAAGCAACTTTGTCCTCATAAGCAATTCTACCGCCCGGAGTGTTATGACAACAATGCGATTCAGCGCACAATGCGTTGATTGTGGTATGCAAAAGCTGCAAATGATGATAATTGTAAACAATTGGTGATAATTCGGAGGAACAAAAGTGGATCGCCGTGAAACCGTTGAGGTCTTCCGGGAACGGCTGACCGACGTGATCGAGCGTTCCGGTTTGAGCCGCTCCGCTTTTGCGACGACGGCGGGTCTCGACCGTTCGACGCTGTCGCAGCTTCTCTCCGCCAATAACGACCGCCTGCCACGGGCCGAGACCATCGCGGCTATAGCCAGCGCGCAGCAGGTCAGCGTGGACTGGCTGCTGGGGCTGAGCCAGATCGATCAGGAAGGCATCAACATCATGGGCCAGCCGCTGGAGATCGAATCCGGCGCCGGGTCTCCGGTCGATGAGCGTCTGATCCGCTGGCACGCCGAGGCTGAGGGTTATAAGGTCCGCTACGTTCCCTCGACCCTGCCGGATTTGCTCAAGACAGAAGCGGTCACGCGCTACGAATACCGGGACTATGCGCCGATCACACCCGAGCGTGGCCTGGAGCAGGCATCACATCGTCTGGAGTACAGCCGCCGGCCGGAGACAGACCTGGAGGCCTGCTCTTCCTTTCAGTCGGTGCAGGACTTTGCCAGGGGGCACGGGATCTGGGCCGATCTGCCCGCGGAGTCCCGTCACGAACAACTGCTCTCCATGATGTCTTTGATCGACGAGCTCTATCCGGCCTTTCGCTGGTTTCTGTTCGATGGCTTGCAGCGCTACTCCGTGCCGGTCACGCTCTTCGGCCGGCAGCGTGCCGCGGCTTATTTCGGCAACATGTACTTTGTGTTCAATGCGACCGAGCATATTCGGGTGCTGAACCGGCATTTCGACGAGTTGATTCGCTCCGCCGTGATTCAGCCGACCGATATCATTGGATTTCTCGAGCGGCAGTTGGCCGATGTGACGTAAAGCACTTTGGTTCTGATTTACCGATCCCCAGGGGATGGAGAAACGCGATGCGGGAAGATGTGGAAGCGATCGAAGAGAGAGACGACGAGACTCCCAGCGCGACTGGCGGCTGTTTGTGCGGCGCCGTGCGCTATCGTCTCTTCGGACCTCTGCGCGATGTGATCAACTGCCATTGCGGTCAGTGCCAGCGCACGCATGGCAACTTTGCGGCCTATACACGGGTCAAGCGCTCCGCCTTTTCCTGCGACGAACGCCAGGGCTTGCGCTGGTACAGTTCGTCGGACCGCGCGCGGCGTGGTTTCTGCAGGACCTGTGGCGCGTCCCTGTTCTGGGAACGTCTGGACGGCGACGCCATCTCCATCTCCGCCGGCAGTATCGACCCGCCCAGCGGTCTGAAGACCACGCAGGACATCTTTGTGGCGGACAAGGGGGACTATACCGAACTGGCGCCGGGCACCGTCGTAACGCTCCAAGGGCGCCGCGGCGGGAAGGCGCAGCCCGAAGTCAACGCCTACACCTCGGTCGGGCAGGGTGTGGCAGGTCTCGCCAAAGGTGAAACCGGAGAGACGGAGTGACGCAGGCCACCGGGCTTGCGAGCCTCTTCATGTATGACATGCCCGAATTCAGACCCGCGAGCGAATCCTGGTGGCAGGGTCTTGCACGGGCCATGACGGCGGAGGGCATCGAGGGGGTTCCCGATCATTTGAGCGAGGTTGCGGATCCCATGCAACACTGGGGGAAACCCGATCTCCTCTTCAGCCAGACCTGCGGTTATCCGCTGACCCATGCACTCCTGGGGAAAGTAGCTGTGGTCGCGACCCCGGCCTACGACTGCGACGGCTGCGCCGGCACGAATTACCGCAGTCTGATCCTGGTGCGCGATGAGGACCCGGCGCAGGACGTTGCGGATTTGACGGGCCGGACCGCGGTGGTGAACTCCCTGGATTCGCAGTCGGGCTTTTCATCTCTCAGGTCGGTCGTTGCCCCCTTCGCGCGGGACGGGCGGTTTTTTGCGCGCCTGGAAATTAGCGGCGGTCACCTCGCCAGCATGGACGCGGTCAGGGCCGGGCAGGCGGATGTCTGCGCCATCGACGCGGTGACTTACGGACTGGCGGCACGCTACCGCCCCCCGGCGGTGGAGGGCCTGCGCATTCTGGATCGCGGACCCGAGGCACCCGGGCTCCCCTACATCACGGCCGGCGCGGGCTCGGCAGACCTCTTGCAGCGGCTCAGGTCCGCGCTATTTGCCGCGCTCGAGGCACCGGATCTGGAAGCGACGCGCGCGGCGCTGATGATCAAGGGGGCTGAAGTATTACCGGACGGTGCTTACGACCGGATTTTGGATCTGGAACGCAAGGCGCAGATGAGGTTGCCTGAGATGGCCGGTCCCGAGAGCGACCGGCTTTAGCAAGCCTTGCGGGTTTTGCGCAGAAGCCAGCCCAGGCCCAGGACACCCATCAGCATCAAAACCAGACTATTGGGCTCGTCGACCGTGGCGGCTGCTGCCGAAGGGATGATGGCGTTCGCCAGCAGGATGTTGTCGATCCCAAAACCGTTTGCCACGGGCGCCGAAAAGGTCAGGCTGGAGATAAATTCTGCCGGTTCCAGGATAAAGCCGAAGAAACGATTGGTGATCCCGGGCACGATCGTTTTGGAGCCCGTTGCCGTTGTGTAGCTGATCACGGTGTCGCGCTGAAGAGCACGAAAGGTTGCGCCGAAGCCGATAATCGGGACATCGAAGCTCATGGTCGCGGTCGTTGTGCCTGCCGCGGAGGTTTCGAGGTAGAGCGCCGCAAAGGGCGTGTGGGAGGGGGCAATGATTTCAAATCGAAAGGGCGAGACTTCGATCTTATTCAAGCTGTTGTGGGAAGCTCCGGTTGAGGAGAGCGTAATCGGCCCGGCGTCGAGCTCTCCGTTCTGAAACAGCGCATCGCCGGCGAAGCTATTGAAATCCACGGTGTGATCGATCGTGCCAAGTGTATTTTTAAAGCCGATGGACCTGGTGAAGGTGAGCGGTCCGGCCAGAGATTCGCTTGCGCCGGCGGGCAGGGTGATGATCGCGATGACAAGCGGGATAAGAATTCTCTTGAGCATGAAAAGCTACCTTCTTTGGTTGGGAGCTTCAGCGACGCGGACGACAGATGAGCCCGTGTGCGGACTTTGCCTCGCCCGCAACTCAAACCTCAGTCCGCAGAGAACCGCCGATCCCCGGAGCTCAACAGTCAGCCTTCCTGCCGCTGTTGCCGTAATTCCATAAAAAGCATCTCGCTTTTTATCTATTAAGCTTTGTTTAGATCCTAAAAATTTAGATTCGGTTATGAGGATCGCTGGACCGCCAGAAAACAACGAAGCAGCCTTAAAACCAGAGCAGATCCGGTTTAGACGGAATCGCCTTCGGCGATCCGTCGTACCGGTGAATCTGCTCTAACTGTTTGATGTAGAGCGGGTTCACATGTTTTAGCGAAAACACAGCGTGTTTCCGTTAAAACATGACGCGCTCCAGGGAAGAGTTCGAAAAACAGGGGAGAGCCGGGAGAGGCCAAGCGAATCCAGGGTAAGGCGAATCCCAAGTAAGGCGGCGCAAGAGTGGGCTGGAAACCGGCGAAAACGCGCAGACAAGCGCCGTCGGCACTCTGCGATGGCGCTGCGAACCCCGTGGCGGGCGGTAAGAGGTGAGTGCTCGGTCTCCGGGCGCGCCTGAAAATCAGGTTTCGTCGCCCCGAATCCTAAGTGCCCAAATCAGATTGACAACCACGCCTTTGACCAGCGGCAAAAAGATCAGGGTAAGCAAGAGCGTCAGGGCCGGCCAGACCGCCATGTGAACCCAGAACTCCGGCGGCGCGGTCTGCTCGAGATACAGGATCGAAGGCACGACGATGTGGCCGACGATCAAAATCGTGAAGTAGGGCGGAATATCGTCGGCCCGAATGTGTCCCAAGGCTTCGCCGCAACTGGAGCAGCTATCGGCAACCTTGACGTAACCCTTGAAGGATTTGCCGATTCCACAGGAGGGGCAACGACGCAGAAGGCCGCGAAACAGAGACCGCAGCATGGGGCGTTTGGATTCAGATGCTGTGTATGTCATTGATGCTCTTAACTGTCCTGAGGTGTGGTGCTTTAGGATCTAAGCGATCCAAAACGTGAAGCGCTCTCATAGATATCACGATGAGAGGCTGATTCACGCTTTTCACCCAGACAGTTAAAAACGCTCAGGCTCTCGGCGTCACGACGATCTGCATGACAACGCCGTATGTAACGCCTTTGGAGAGATTTTGCATCCGATAAGATTGGCCCGCCAGAGGTCGGTGCCCTTCAACTTTGCGCCGGTCAGCACCGCGTCGCGCAGGTCCGCGTCGCTCAGATCGGCGCCGCTCAGATCTGCGCCCTGGAGATTGGCGCCCTGGAGGTTGGCGCGCACCAGGTTTGCATTCTGCAGATTTGCCTTGCCCAGATCGGCGAAGGAGAGGTCGGCCTCGGCGATATCGGCATGGGGCAGCGCGGCATGGGGGATCTTGAGACCGGCCAGGTTCAGGCGGTTCAGGTTGGCTCTGATTCCACCCTTGCCGTTCTTCAGCCAGACGTGATGATCCGCCATAATATGCAGGAGTTGCCGGGCTTTGGCGGACTTCACCGAACGGGCCTCGTTCGATTTACCGGCTTTGCCTTCGGCCGGCTTTTCGATCAGCAGGGTGTCGTCCGGCAGGCGCGTGCAGACATATTTCACTCGCAACTGGCGCTTGGCATCCGCCTCGTCCATGGCAATCACTTCGCCGGTTTCAGAGCCTTGTGCCTGGTCGAAGGTCAAGCGGTATACGAATGTCTTTTTGGCCATCGGGGGTCCCCTCACTCGAGATCGTCTCGTCGGTTTGAATCTGTGCCGCCCCTCGTGGCATCAGCAATTTCCGCGCTGTTATGACGCAGGCCAGGTCCACAGGATGCAAGGAGCGGATTTCGTTAACCATACTGCCGAGAGACTTAAAAATATTTAACGCGGCATTGAAAAAGGGCGGGAAATCATAGTGTTTACCGCTGATTGTATGAGGAGTAACGGAGAAGTGCCTTGACATAATTGAACGATCGTTCCAGATATGGCGCGGAGCAGGGCCGTTCCTGATCTGCCGGTCACTTTTGATCTGCCGGTCAGGGGCACGCGTCGCTCTCCCCCCATTTGATTCAGAGTTCGAAGGAAATCCATCATGAGCGCGATCACCCCACTGGTTCCCCGCCAAGCCGTTCCGTCACTTGAGTTGCCCACTGTCGGGGGCGGCACCTGGTCGCTTGCGGATCAGAAGCCTGAGAACTTCACGATTGTCGTCGTTTATCGCGGCCTGCATTGTCCGATCTGCTCCATGTACCTGGGCGACCTCAACCAGAAGCTTGAGAAGTTCACCGAGAAAGGTGTTTCGGTTTTTGTCGCGACGAGCGACGGCGAGGCAAGGGCGAGCGAAGCAAAAGAGAAGTGGGGCCTTGATAAGCTGACTCTCGGGTACGGCCTGAGCCTGGAAAAGGCGCGCGAGTGGGGTCTCTATGTTTCCGCCGGAATTGGAACGACCTCGATCGGCATTGAAGAGCCTGATCTCTTCGTCGAGCCGGGCATTTTCCTGATCCGCCCTGACGGAACGCTCTATTTCGGCAGTGTTCAGACCATGCCCTTCGCCCGCCCTGCGTTCGGTGATATTCTCAAGGCGTTGGATTTCGTGATCGCAAAGGGATATCCGGCGCGCGGTGAAGTGGTTGACCTGCCGGCTCAGGCTGCCGAGTAACCGACGGTCCCGCATAGCCTGCTCGAACTCTCTATTGAGACAGCTCGTGTGGTGGATCTGAAGTCTGTATTTGCATTTTTCATGCGGCAAAAAGGGCGCTCCGTTCTCGGTGGCGCCCTTTTTGCTGTTTCTTTGCGTTCTGTAGATCATGTCCAAGATGCCGCATTGTGATCGGCGCAACTCAAAAAAACAAAAACCCCGGCAGAGCTGCCGGGGTAAGGTCTTGAGCCGGTAAACAGGGGTCTGTATTGGCGGCTCAAATTAGGGGTATAGACTAAACAAGTGCGATCCTGTGCGGTTTTTTCAAGGGGCCTGGAGATCTGTCCTACCCGAAGTGGAGCTGCCGAAGCGACCGTTTGCCCTGAGGACTCGCGTTCCGCAATCCGGATGACGGGAGACGAATCGGCAAAAAATTTCTGATGGGGCTCTTAAAATCTCTTCGCAATGACTCGGCTGCGCGGGTGTTTGAAATTTTTATCGATCTTTTTTCGGCTTTCGGTCCGGGGGCTTTTCGGCCCGTGCAATCGCATACGAAAGGCCTGACGGTGACCGGTTGAATGTCTCAGGGTTGCATGTCTTGGTGACCAGGCCAGCGACGCGGACCGGCCGTGGAAAAGAGACCGCACCTCCCGAGCGGTTAAAACTTCGTTGCTCTATTCTTGCAATCGGCCCCGAGCAGGTTCCGATTACTACAGAGTTTAAAAATATAATATAAATCAATTGGTTATGGGTTTGTTTTCGCGATGTTCACGCGTGGCGAAGAGATCTTTCAAGACAGGGTTTCCTGCGAATTCAACAGGCTGTGTATCGAGTCTTTGCGTGTTTGTTGAGTTCTTTAAAGAGTACCAAATCGCGGCAGGCCGGGGCGATCGTAGTAATGAAAACCGGCAAGGGGAGAAGCCGGCAGCGTTTGTCAAATGATCCTGCGGCCCGGCAATAGTCACAATGAAAAGAAGCGTGTGCGCCTCAATGAAGCAAGATTTGAGGTAAGAAAATATTTACCAAGTGGGTTTAAACGATACGCCACCGAGGCGTGAATCGCCGAACCTTACTTCATAATTTTGAGGATTTAGAATGGTTGCGAAAAAACGGACGGCGGCGTCTTCGGCTACTGCCAAGGCCAAACCGGCAAAGAAAAAGGTTGCCGCTAAGCCGGCTGCCAAACGGACTGCAGCAGCTAAGAAGCCAGTCGCTAAAAAGACTGTCGCTAAGAAGCCTGTAGCCAAGAAGACCGCGGCGAAGAAGCCAGTCGCGAAGAAGGCAGTGGCGAAGAAGCCCGTCGCTAAAAAGACTGCGGCTAAGAAGCCCGTCGCTCGCAAGACTGCAGCCAAAAAGACTGTAGCCAAGAAGACTGCGGCCAAGAAGCCCGTCGCTCGGAAGACTGCAGCCAAAAAGACTGTAGCCAAGAAGACTGCGGCCAAGAGGCCCGTCGCTCGCAAGACTGCAGCCAAAAAGACTGTAGCCAAGAAGACTGCGGCTAAGAAGCCCGTCGCTCGCAAGACTGCAGCTAAGAAGCCTGTGGCTCGTAAGACCGCGGCTAAGAAGCCGGTCGCTCGCAAGACCGCGGCTAAGAAGCCTGTGGCTCGTAAGACCGCGGCTAAGAAGCCGGTCGCTCGCAAGACCGCGGCTAAGAAGCCTGTGGCTCGTAAGACCGCGGCTAAGAAGCCGGTGGCTCGTAAGACGGCAGCCAAGAAGCCTGTCGCTCGTAAGACCGCGGCTAAGAAGCCTGTCGCTCGTAAGACGGCGGCTAAGAAGCCTGTCGCTCGTAAGACGGCGGCTAAGAAGCCTGTCGCTCGTAAGACGGCAGCTAAGAAGCCGGTCGCTCGTAAGACGGCAGCCAAGAAGCCTGTCGCTCGTAAGACCGCGGCTAAGAAGCCGGTCGCTCGTAAGACGGCAGCTAAGAAGCCTGTCGCTCGTAAGACCGCGGCTAAGAAGCCGGTGGCTCGTAAGACGGCAGCCAAGAAGCCGGTCGCTCGCAAGACCGCAGCCAAGAAGCCGGTCGCTCGCAAGACCGCGGCTAAGAAGCCGGTCGCTCGTAAGACCGCGGCTAAGAAGCCGGTCGCTCGCAAGACCGCGGCTAAGAAGCCGGTCGCTCGTAAGACCGCGGCTAAGAAGCCGGTCGCTCGTAAGACCGCGGCCAAGAAGCCTGTCGCTCGTAAGACCGCAGCCAAGAAGCCTGTCGCTCGTAAGACCGCAGCCAAGAAGCCGGTCGCTCGTAAGACCGCAGCTAAGAAGCCGGTCGTCCGCAAGGTTGCAGCTAAGAAACCAACGGCTAAGGCCGCTGTTGCCAAGAAGCCAGTCGTGCGGAAAGCCGTCACCAAGCGTCCTGTGACGTCGAAGGTTATGGCCAAGCGTCCGGTTTCTGTGAAGCCTTTCCGCTATGTGTGGTCGAATGGTGCTGTAAGCCGGTAATCCATCGGTGACATAGCATTCGCTAACAGGAAAAGCGGGGCCTTTCGGGGTCCCGCTTTTTTTTTGTCGGTGACACAGGATTCCAGCTTTGGCAGCGGGCCGGACTGTCTCTGCTTACGGGTGTCTGAGCTGAGACCTGTCTGCGCCGAAACCTATACGGTCCTATGAACGACCCGGAACGCAAATCGCCCTCCCCCCCACAGGGGAGAGAGGGCGACCCCGGAGTCATCGTCTCGGTGAATAGACGGCGGATTCAGACCGCTTGCGCTTTACGGAAGCTAGTCTTCCCGGCGTGGATCAGGTCCTGGCAATCAGTTACGCACACCCTCGACCATAACGGTGCCATTGACAATGTGGCCGCGAAGGTCGTTCAGGCCCTGAAGCAGTTCGTCGTAGGTTTCGCGGAGCTGCCTCAGATCCTCGATGCGGCTGCTCGAGACGCTCTTTCCTTTGGAGGATTCAAGCAGAGTGGCAAGATACCTGCCCTTGGCACGGGCCACCTGCTTGACCAGGGCCGCAACCTCCGAGCGCTCGACCTTGATGACATGCTGGGTGATCTCCGCCTGGCTTTCATTGCGGATCATATCCTCGATCATGCGGTCGTATTGCCCCGCTGCCACAGTCTCGCTCTTGCCGGGACCTGGGCGGGCCTTTTTGGGCTTTATGTCCTTTTGACCGGATTGCGGCAGGCCGTCCGACGGCGCCGGCTGGGGCTTATTGGCTTGATTGAGGGTCGGCAAAGCTGACGGGGGATCGATCTCCAGTTTCAGGGGGGGCCGAGCTTCGAGATCCGCGGGGCCGGTTTGCTTCAACCAGGACCGTGCGGAGCGTAATTGCTGATTGAGATCGCCCGGTTCGATAAGAGACATGATAGTTCCTCCAAGGTCTGCGCGCTTTCACGCGCAGAGTGAAACGCCTGGCTCAGCCCTTTTCCCTTTTGGTCCGACGACGGCTTTCGTTCCCCACAGGTCCCGTTCTCCGGGTTTCCCTTCCCCTGAGTGTGGCGTAAGGAGCGATCGCGCGTGCCTTGCAGAGCTGTCCTGCTGGAGGAAAGATATGCAATTCGCGGACCAGCTTTTCCCGGCTTCGTACTCTCCGGAAAACCAAGGTTTTCCGGCGGTAAAATCCTTTGATGACGGGCTCCGCGCAGGGGGGCGGAAATAATTTCCCGGCAAGAAAAGAGACCCCGATGCATGTCCGGCCGCCGCGCACCGCTCAGCTGGGGCCGTTGTCTGATTTTTTAAGGTTCTCGCGGTGAAAGATGTAAAGACCGCTCGCCGCGATAATGATTGCGCCAACGATGGTCCAGACGTCGGGCAGTTCCCCAAAAATAAGGAATCCGTAGAGCGTCGCCCAGATCAGGCTGGAGTAGCTGAAGGGAGTGACGGCAGTGGCGGGAGCCGACTGAAAGGCCTTGATTAGAGTAAACTGACTGACACCGCCGAGAAAGCCGATCAGGATCATGATAAGCCAGCCATGGGTGTCCGGTGTCTGCCACTCGAAAGGGACCACAAAGCACATCACAACTGCGCCGACCAGCGCCGTGTAGGCCAGGGTGGTCAAGGGTTGGTCGCTGTGGCTGAGAGATCGTGTGATCACCTGATACAGGGCATAGCAGCAGGCGGCACCGAAGGGCAGCAGTGCCGCGAGCTGAACGCTGTCGCCGCCCGGACGGATAACGATCAGGGCGCCGATAAATCCGACAGCGATACTTGCCCAGCGCCGCGGACCAACCTTTTCTCCCAGCATGGGGATCGATAACGCGGTGACGAGAATAGGGGCAACGAACATGATCGCGCTGGCATCCGCGAGCGGTATCAGGCTGAGCCCGGTGAAGAACAGGACCGTCGTAATCAGCAGCAGCAGTGATCGAAAGAGCTGAATGCCAAGACGCTGCGTCCGCATCAATCCCGGAAGCCGGTGGTTCAGATAAAGTGCCAGAAGCAGCGCATGGAAAACGTAACGGGCCCAGACGACCTGCAGGACAGGATAGCTCTGAGCGAGATACTTTGCTGCCGTGTCCATACTGACGAACAGCAGCATGGTCAGAAGCATCCAGAATATGCCTCTGCTTGAACCCGATGAGAGGGTCGCGCGGACCCGAAGACCTGTCATGGAGGTGTATCCGCCATAAAGATGTATTGCTTATGTCCGTGAGTCTGCCGACGAACTGTGCCTGCGGCGCAGCGGCCTGACTTAACCATGGTGTATTTCGGCTTGAGGGATACAGGAAAACGCGGCTTTGCGGAATTCCCGGATTTGCGTGTCTGCCATGCGCGGCGCTCCCGGTGAGCGCTGCGGAGCGACCGGTATTGACGTCCTTTCGAGGATTCCGCAGTCTTGGACCGTCCGGTATTTACCGTGATCGGGTTCTCAATTTACCCGTCCAGAGAAAGCGCTTCGGTTTAAAGTGGAGTGAGCTGAAGTCGGCGCGCGAAGCCTTTCATAGAGTATTTCAGATACTGTTCTATTGAGATGACCTTAACACTTAATCTTGTTATGATGGTCCCGCATGTATCGTTTAATTGAAATGGGTTGCCGGGTTCATCTCTCCGAAACTTTGGGTCGCGAGCAACTCGTTTGTGTCAGTATGGCGCTCGACCTGTGAAATCGGGACCGACGTCGTTGCCGTACGCCTGGGTAGTTCGTCATGTTTAGCAACCTGTCCGACCAAAGACTGAACCGGCTTCTGGAGCATTACATGGAAGCGCGCGGAACGCGGGCCATGCCAAGCCGGCACGATATCGATGCCCTGCGTTTGGGGCCGGTCTTGCCGTTCATCTGGTTGAGCGACTTCGAACCGGCGCACAATACCTTTCGCTACCGCCTGGCGGGCGAGGAGGTAAATGCCGTTTTCGGAGCGCGGATCACCGGACTCTTGCTGTCGGATATGGTCAAAGGCGAACGTTTCACCGCCGTGAACAACCTCTTCTTGAGGGTGATCAACGAGGGATTGGCACTGCACGCCGAGGGCCCGGTCTATCGTTGTACCGACCGCATGACCCTTGGAGAGCGCCTCGTGCTGCCGCTTTCCAGCGATGGTGAAGTCGCCGACGGCCTCGTGGGTGTGACCGTTCGTGGGGAGTCGGTTGATTTGACGACTGCAGCAGCCAGCGCCGATCAAGTTTACAATTTCGCCGCGGTTGAACAGCTCTCGGAAAACTCGCCTGAAACAGTGCTGCAACGCGCGACAGGCGGTTGATGAACCAGAGTCTCCGCGACGACTCCTAAACTCTTAATTTCAGACGAGTTTATTCACGGGTGATTTGCGGTGTTTTTCAACTTTTTATTGTAGGACCTCTGCATGAGATGGCTGTGTGGCAGCCGCCTCTCTTTTGCATGCTCCCGACGTGCGCGTTCGATTGCAGAGCATCGCTGTTGCGCGACCTCTCTTCAGCGCTGCCCCAGGGAGGTTGAGAACCACGCTTTGTCGGATTTTTTTACGATGTGTTAAACTTGTGTTTTATATGAATATCAACGTCTTAAGGAGATGATGCCGGACTCCTATCGGAATCAGGTCGAAAAAACTGTTGGAATTTCTTACAGAGGCCTTATATCCGAATCGATAAAGGATTGAAAACAAACGAACAAGACCTGTGGCATAGAAGTTGCTTAGTGTCATGGAGCATTTATTAGCGGCCATTTGTCGAGACATATATTGTAGGGCAAGTCTGTGGCCAGGTATGGGCATGGCGGCGCGTGAAGCCGATTTTGAGGAGTGTGTCATTTATGGATCCGACGTTAAATGGCAATGAGAATGCCGGGTCTGAGGATAAGGCGCAGATGGATGAAGCGAGGAAAGCTCGGCGCCGTTTGCTGAAGCTTGGCGCTGCCTCTGCGCCGCTGGTTCTGACCTTCAAGCCGAGTTCGGCCTGGGCAGTCTCCGCAGGTTGTATTTTGCATGAGGGCAAGCGGGAGACACCCGGCAAACTCTACAAGGTCGACGGTTACATGCGGCGGATGGTGCGTCACGACAACGGCATCTACTACAAGTTCCGCTATGGTCGTTGGATGTACTGGCATGGCGGCCACCGGCGCTTTTACGATTTGAATAAGGGCCCTTATCGCAGAGTTCGCCACTACCAGGAAATCTACATGAATAAAGGGCCCGGCAGTGTCGTTCAGGCCGGGAACGTCAATCACACCAAGCTGCGGGCGTTGGTTTACAATGACAACGTGGGCTGGTCCTGTGTGAGTTCGATTATTCAGTCTTAACGCTACGTCGGTCCTGTCGTGAATTGCGGGATCGAGTGTCGAAAAGCTTGGGGAGCGGGCGCGGGCCGAATTTCGGTCGCGCCCGTTATTTCGTCATGAATGAAGCATCGCACCTCTGGTACGTTCCCGAGTCCGGCAGCCTTGTCTGGCGGTCGTTCGACTCCTATTCACTGCTCTACAACGAACGCTCGGGAAACACCCATGTTCTGGATCCGCTCTCGCGCGAGATCCTGGATCTGCTTCAAGAGTCCCCGCGCGACGAGAGGGCTCTGCTCCAGGAACTGACCAGCCTGGTGGGTGATGACGATCCGGAGGCTCTCCGCGAGGCGATCGGCGAAGCTCTCGTTGCCTTTGATTCCGCCGGCCTCATTTTTCCGGCATACCATTCTTAAACTTCGCGGTGTTATAAGAGCGCCGTGAATACACCAGATCGAATCATTTCGCCGGAGACGGGCGCGCAGGTGACGCGCGACCTCAATCGCGGCAGGCTCAAGTTCAAGGTCGGTCCCCTCGTGGCCCGCATTGGGACAAGCTATCCCCTGTTGCAGCGGGACTTTCTGGATATCTATCGCGGATATCCGTTGGCCGGGCCTGAGGAATTCGTGCATTTCAATCTGAAGGTCGACCCGGTGTCGCTGTTGCGACGCTGGATCAGACCCAAGATCATCGCGGACGGCGGCTTCATTGCGTCGCCCTTCGTGCCCTTGCGCGGCGATTTGGCCATTCTCGCTTTGGAGATGGGTTTGAACTGGCAGGTGGGCACCAGGTCCGACCAGTTTCTGATCTTTCACTCTGGCGTCGTGGCGAAAGATCCCGCGCCGGGCGAGGACGGGCCGAGCCGGGCCGTGCTCATGGCCGGAGAATCCGGCGCGGGTAAAAGCACACTGACGGCCGGGCTTGCCTATAGCGGCTGGCGGCTGTTCTCCGATGAATTCGGGCTTCTGGATACCTCCGATCTGCATCTTTATCCCTACCCACGGCCAATCTCACTGAAAAACGAATCCATCGAGGTGATGACGAAGCGTCTGGGCGAAGATGTTTTCAGCAGGCCTTTTCTCAATACGCTCAAAGGCACGATCCGTTATCTCAGGGCGCCTTCGGAAAGCCTGATCAATGGTCATAAACCGGCCCGCCTGGATCTGATCATCTTCCCTCAGTACGTCGAGGGCTCGACCGGGGGGATCAGCGAGTTCACCGGCGCGGAGGCTTTTGCCATGCTGCGGGGCGCCAGTGTGAATTGCGACCGGGTCGGGCGGTCTGCGTTTGATGCCCTGTCGGCGTTGACCGGGCGCTGCAAAGTCTACGGCTTGCAATACGGCTCGATGGATATGGCCATAGGGATGGTCGAGGCCCTGATGGAAGATGCAGCATGAAGGGCCTGCCCGAAGACCTGAAGACGCTGCTGATTGCGCCGCAGTTGGCGAGAAACTGGTCCGCCGAGCGATGGTCGCGCGCCGCTTATCTTGCGCAATCAGGCGCCGTCTTGAGCCGTGTCGCCGTCGATTTGGCCGCTCTCGATCAGGATCCTGCGGACCAGGATGCCGCGAACCAGGACGCGGGGGATCAGGATGCGGGGGATCAGGCTCCTCCCGGGGTTCCCGGACTTGACGCTTGTCTGCTCTCGGCCATGCGTAACGGTGCGCGCAGCCAGATGCGGCTGTCCTGGGAAATGGATCGTATCAAGCGCGTTTTCTGGGATCGCGACCTCAAGATCGTACTGCTGAAGGGGGCTGCCTATCTGGCGGCCGGGATTCCCTGCACCCGTGGTCGCCTGAGTTCCGACATCGATATCATGGTCGCAAAGGATGAACTTGCCGGCGTGGAAGCTGCGCTGTTGGATGCGGGTTGGGTTTCCGCCAAGGAAATGCAGGGCGAGGAAAGCGGCGGCTACGACGACGACTATTACCGCAGATGGATGCATGAATTGCCGCCGCTGGTGAACAGCGAGCGCAAAACCGTCGTTGACGTCCATCACACGATCCTGCCGCCCACGGGCCGGGTCACTGCCGACGCTGCTGAACTACTGGATCAGGCCGTCCCGGTGGAGTCCGAGGCTCATGGTCTGAAGGGTTACTTTGTCCTCTGCGATACGGACATGTTCCTGCACTCGGTGGTGCATTTGTTTCAAGACGGCGAAATCCGCGGCGGACTGCGTGACCTCGTCGATCAGACCGATATGATCCGGTATTTTGGCGCGCGCCCTGGTTTTTGGGAGCGTTTGATCACGCGCGCTGGAGACCTTGGTCTGGGACGTCCGCTCTATTACAGCCTGCGCTATAGCTCCGCGCTTCTGGATGGCCCGGTTCCTGCTTCGGCTCTACAGGACGCTCAGCGTTTTGCGCCGCCCCTGGCTGTGCGTATGCTGATGGACCTGCTGGTTCCGCGTGCCTTGTCGCCAAGCTATCTCTTCGAGTCCGATCGCGGTGCCGGCCTCGCGGGCGAACTCCTCTACATCCGCTCCCATTGGCTCCGTATGCCGCCGCTGATGCTGACGCGCCATCTCGCCATCAAAGCCTGGCGCCGGATCGGTGGCGAAAAGACCGCTTGATCCGGCGGTCCGCCGCTTGAAGCTCCGCGCATGAACCTGATCTGCTACACTCCTGCAGATCTGAGAGTCTGATGGAGTCAGGGGCGGTGATGATATCCGGTGTGGTCTCTTCCCTCACAATGGCGGTGCTGTTCGTCAATATGCCTCTGAGCGGCGAGGCCTGGCCGCCTTATCTCACCGGCGCGGATCTCGCTGCCGCCTGCGCGAGCGAGGAGCCCGCGCAACAGGGGCTTTGCCTTGGCTACATCCGCGGCGTGGCGGATGTGCTTGGCGGCCCGGGCGCGATAGTGGACGGTATCCTTGCCTGTCTTCCCGGCGGCGAGACAGGCGAGCAGGTGGTGACGCTCGTGAAGGATTATCTGGCCAAAAATCCGCAGCTCGGCAATCTCAAGGCGGACGGCCTGGTGGCCTACGCCTTGTCGCTGTCTTTCCCCTGCGAATAAGACAAGACCGCACTAATCCCTGCGCCCGCCCGCGAGCGTGATGACCCCGACGATAATGATCCCTGTCAGCAGCAGACGAATGCCGGCACTGAGACCAAAGGTGTTCAGCATGGTGACCAGCAGGAACATGAACAGGGCCGCGCCCCAAAGACCGGGCAGATTGGCGAAGCCGCCCGCAACGGAGGTGCCGCCGATCACCACCACAGCGATCGATGCCAGCAGATATTCGGCCCCCATGTTCAAGGACGCGCCGCCCGAAAAGCCCGCGAGCAGGTATCCGCAGAGCGCGGCCAGCACCGCTGACTGCACGTAGGTCGCCAGGCGAATGAAATCGACTTTGACGCCTGCCAGGGCCGCCGCGCGCGGGTTCTGTCCGATGGCGAGCACGGAGCGTCCGAACACGGTGCGGTGGAGAACGACGCTCATGATTGCGGCCAGGAGAATGACGCAGATTGCGAGCAGCGGGAAACCGGCGATCCTTGCCGTGGTGAACTCGGCCAGCAGCTCCGGCGGCTTGATCTTGAGTCCGCGCCCGTAGGCAATCGCCGAGGATTGCACCAGGAAGCTGGAGGAGAGAGTGGCGATGATTGGCGGGATGCGCAGGGCGTGAATGAGGCCGTAGTTGAAAAGGCCGACCGCCAGCCCGCAGAGCAGAGCAACGACGAGCCCCGGCAGGATCATAGCATCCTGGGTCTCCATGATCTTCATGGAGACCGCGCCGGCGAAGGTCATGGTGGCGGGGATGGAGAGGTCGACGTTGCCGGGCCCGAGGGTAATGACATACATCTGGCCGATGCCCACAATGACCGAGAAGGTCGCGAAGGAGAGGGCCGCCGAGAGGATCTGACCCGCGCCGGTCCCGCCCGTGTAGAGAATGGTCGCGATCCAGACTAAAAAGGCGCCGGCAAAGGCCCAGATCCAGGGTTTGCCGCTGATGGCCTTGATGTGTTTGCTCAGCGCCGCGGTCATTTCTTCCCCGCCCTGTTGATCAGAACCCGAAGGGCCAGAACGATGATGAGAATGGCGCCCTGTGCGCCGATCTGCCAGTCCGGCGAGATCCGCAGGAAGGAAAGGAAGGACGCCGCGAGGGTCAGGGTCATGGCCCCCAGAACCGCGCCGACCGGTGAGATCCGGCCGCCCACGAACTCGCCGCCGCCCAGAATGACCCCGGCAATTGACAGCAGGGTGTAACGCAGGGCGATGTTGGCGTCCGCCGAGGTGGTCAGGCCGATCAGCGAGATGCCGCTGAGCACACCGAAAAAGCCCGCCAGGGCGTACATGGACATCTTGGCCTTGAGGATCGACCAGCCCGCGCGTTCCACGGAGCGGGGGTTCCCGCCGACGCCGCGCACCACGGCACCGTAGGCCGAGCGCATCAGCGCAAAATGCACCAGGATTGCGACCAGCGCCGAGGCATAAATTGTGGTTGGCATGCCGGGGGCTTTAAAGGTCATGACCGCGCGCACCCACTCGGGGGCCTTGCCGCCCGGTGTCGGCAGGACCAGCAGCGCCAGGCCGAGCCAGAAAAACGACATCCCCAGCGTGACCACGATCGAGGGCAGGTTGCGCAGGTGGATCAGGGCGCCCAGGGCCGCGTAGGCGAGGATACACAACAGCAGGACGGCGATCCCCAGAACCGGGGACTCGTTCAGCCAGGTGGCGCCGACGCAGGCGACGAAACCGACGAAGGCCCCGATGCCGAGATCCAGGTCGTTGACGGCGATCACGCACATCTGCGCCAGGGTCGCGAAGGCAATCGGCAGGGCCAGGTTCAACAGCAGATTGAGGCCGAAATAGCTCATGGCCCGGGGCTGCAGATAGAAGATCGCAATCAGAATAACCGTGAGCGAGAAAGCCGGGAGCAAGCTTCGCAGCAGGCGGGCCGAAGGGACAAAGGTCATGGCGCCGCATCCTCTTTTGCTTCCGGCTCCTTTGCTTCTGGCCCCTTTGCCTCTGGCTTGCCACCCTCGGCGCCGTCCTCGAAGGAAGCGTGCAGCACGCGCTGTTCGGTCACCTCATCGCCTGCGAGATCGGCCACGATCGCGCCGTTCCGGAAGACGTAGACATGATCGCAGTGCTCGAGTTCATCCATCTCCGTGGTGTACCAAAGGAAGGTTCGCCCCAATCCGGCTTCCTCCCGGATCATTTCGTAGACCTCCTGCTTGGTGCCGATATCGACGCCGCGCATGGGATCGTCCATCAGAATGATTTCGGCGTCCGATGCCAGGGCGCGTGCAAAGAGCGCTTTTTGCTGATTGCCGCCGGAGAGCGAGAGAATGTTGTTGTTCATATCGGGAGTGCGGATGGCGATTTTCTGCCGCCAGTCTTCGCACAGGCGTGCCTCGGCCTGCGGATCGATCAGACTGCCCCGGGTCAGCTGGCGCATGGATCCGATTACGATATTCATGCCGATCGACCAGAGGGGAAAGACGCCGTCGACCTGCCGGTCACCGGGCACCAGCGCCATGGGGACCGTCTTCGCCGGGCTTTTGCTGTCGCGTCGTTTCTTCTGGTAGACATCGATCAAAGCATCCGTCTGGCCGTGTCCGCTCAAGCCTGCGAGACCGACGATCTCGCCGCTAAAGGCTTGCAGCCGCCTGCCGTCGGATTGCTGCGCCGGCCGGATCGAGACCAGCGCTTCAGTCTCCTGCTGTCTGGCTTTTGCCGCCTTGCGCGCCCCATCCTGTTCCTTCGCGACGCTGCCCATGGCTTCGACCAGCTTGCCCCGGTCGAAGTCCCGTGCCGCGCGGTCGTCGACGACGCCGCCGTCGCGCATCACCACGATCCGGTCGCTGCTTTGCAGGATCTCCTCCAAAAGGTGCGAGATCAGGATGCAGGCGCCGCCCTGATCCACAAATCCGCGCAGGTGTGTCAGCAGTTGCTGCGCGATGATGGCATCCAGTGACGAGGTCGGCTCATCCAGAATGATCAGGTGGATCGGACTGTCGACTTTGGTAAAAGCCCGTGCGATCTCCACCATCTGGCGTTTGGCAATCGAGAGGTCGCCGACTTCGTCATCGGGGTTGATTCCATGCCCCGGAAAGACTTCGTCGAGCTTATCGGAGATCAGTTTGCGGGCGCGGGCCTTCCATCCGACGCCCCTGATCGCGGGATGCAGAATGCGGGCATTCTCCGCGACGGTGAGATTGGGACAGAGCGAGAGCTCCTGGAAGACGCAGCGAATGCCGTGGGCCTGCGCCTGATCGACCTTGTAACCGGGCAGCGAAATGCCGCTTTGGGCGAAGGTAAGTTCACCGCCGGACGGCATCTGTGTCCCGGCCAGGATCGAAATGAGCGTGGATTTGCCTGCACCGTTGTGTCCGACAATTCCAAGCGCCTGACCGGCGAGAATTTTGAGGTCGACGCTTTGCAAGGCTTGGACGGCGCCGTAGTTTTTGCCGACGCCGTCCACCGTGATGAAAGGTTCCAACGCTTTGAGCACCTTGCTTCCTTAAAGTCTCAGCCGGAACCCTTCGTACCTACTTACCCGCGATGACCTTCTTGGCGTCTTCCAGCGCGTACTCAACATTTGCCACGCTGCCCTCTTCGGTGCCCGCCAGCTTTTCTTCCAGGTCGTCCTGATCAACCCGCAGGAAGGGAACCGTCAAATCCTTAGGCACATCGGCGCCGTCCAGGATCTGCTGAGCGACCCAGAAAGCGAGCGTCGAGACGCCGGGCGCGATGGAGACGGACATGGTCTTATAGCCATTCGCGTCCTTTTGCTCTTTCCACCACTTCAACTCGTCCTGGCGGTTGCCCATGATGATGAGGGGGATCGGGCGGCCTGCTGCTTTGAAAGCCTGGGCGGCGCCATAGCCATCACCGCCCTGGGTGACGACACCGGCGATGTCAGGCAGCGAGGGCAGAATACCGGCGACGGCTTTTTGCGCGACGTCCTGGGCCCAGTCGCCGTGCACCGAACCGACGATCTTGAACTGGGAATTCTCGGCCACGCCTTCATGAATGCCTGCACTGATTTCGTCGTCCACGAAGACCCCGGCCAGGCCGCGGATTTCCAGCAGGTTTCCGCCATCGGGCATGTGCTTGGCGAGATAGATCAGCTGTTCCTTGCCCATCTGCTTGAAGTCGATGGCGATGCGCCAGGCGCAGGGGGCGGTCACGATGCCGTCGAAGGAGATGACCTTGATCCCGGCGGCGCAGGCTTCCTCGACCGCGCCGTTCAAGGCATCGGGGGACGCGGCATTGATGACGATCGCATCGTAACCCTGAAGGATGAGGTTTTGGATCTGCGCAGCCTGCTCGGTGACCTGGTTCTCCGCCGTGGTGAAGGCGTCAGCGGATGCAACGACACCGTCTTTCACGGCTGCGGAGGTGATCTTTTCCCAGCTTGTCAGCATGGCCTGACGCCAGGAATTTCCCGCGTAGTTGTTGGAGAGCGCAATGCGTTTGTCCGAGGTGTCGGCGAAGGCTGAAGTCTGCGACATAGCGACCACCGCGGCTGCAGCGCCGAGGGACAGAAGCGATTTTCTGAAGTGCACCATAGTTTTCCTCCTTAACCCGGCGGAGTATGGCCGGGGGATTGATCGTTTATTGTTGAAGCAACGCTATTCTCGTATCAGACGTTAAATCACGTTGTGAGGATGCCCGGCCTTCTTCGGTCGGACCGCTGCAAACTGTTTTTAGGGATTGGCTATGGTCACGCCGTTCTGTTCTCTGCAAGTCCTGCGCGGAACGCTGCGGTGACAGATCCTCCCTCTTGTGTTCTTTTCAAACGCTCTGCGGCATTTTTTTCATATTAACCCCGGCGCCCGGCTCCGTATGCGGCGCTTGCGGGAATCTTGATTCGCGAATTCACTAACGCTGGTGCGGGTTCCCGCATTCGGCCAGTTTGTCGTGCTTTCTATTTCAATGAAGAAGTTCAAGCGCGCCCGCGCGCGCTCGAGGCGCGAACCGAACGCCAGCGGTCCAGGTCGTCTTGCAGCGCGGCAAGGCCGTTGACGTTGAGCAGGCCGCGCTCCATTGCGACCGCCACCGCGCGGGTGCGCGAGTTGAAGACCGGTCCGAACTCCGAATCTGCCTCTCGCTCATCCACGCCGAGCTTTTCGTAAAGGTGTTTCAGGCGGCTCTGCACGCCCCGTGTCGACATATTCCGGCGCGCCGCGATGGCCTTATCCATCATGCCGAGGGAGATATCCATCAGCACCTCGAATTCGGAATCGGTCAGGCCCTCGAGCATATTCTCAGCCCGCTGCTGGACGCCCCGGATCTCGCGATCGATGATACACTGGTCCTCGCGCAGGACACCGCGGAGGGCAAGCTCCAGCCGGTCCTCACTCGCCGACTTCAGAAGATATCCGTAGGCCGCGGCCTGCGGCACGATGCGCGAGACGCCGCGCACGTAAGCTTCGTCGGCGTAGTTGGACCAGAAAAGAATGCGCATCGAGGGATGACGCCGCCAGATCTGCTTCGCCGCCGTCACGCCGTTGGTGTTGGGCATCTGCAGATCCATGATGACCGCATGGATATCCCGGTCTTCCACGATCGCGATGGCGGCCTTGCCATCGTCCGCTTCAAAGACCTCGTCGCATTCAGGAAGCGCGCGCGTGACGGCCTCTTTCAGATAGGCCCTGTGAAAGGGATCGTCTTCGGTGACCAATATCTTCATGCTTGTCCTCTGCTGTGCGGCTATCGGGCTGTTATTGGGCCGCTTCTTCGCCTTGACCGTCCATTGCCGTAGAGTCTGAGGTCTTGTCGTTATCGGTTTCTTCCTGCGTGAGCTGCGCCAGGGGCAGGCTCACGATGACCCGGGTTACGCCCTCCGAAGCGGCGCGCACGAAATCGATTTTTGCCGAGATCAGACGGGCCCGGACCCGCATATTGTCGACGCCTCCGGGAGAGCGGTCCCAGGCCCCGGCGGGGCCGTCGCCGTTGTCCTCAACCGTGACGGCCAGATGGGTCGCGGAGGTGTCGATAGAGACCCTGATCTTGCGGGCGCGGCCATGCTTGACCGCATTGTTGATGGCTTCCTGCACGATGCGGAACAGGGTTTGACGCAGAGGCTCCGGGCCGATGTCCAGCAGGGAGGCGGTGTTGTCGATGACCGTCGTTCTGATCGGTGGCTGCGCGCTGGCGACGGAGCGTTCCAGCTGCGCCTCCACCGCCTGGCTGAAGCCGAAGAGCTCCAGGATACCGGGCTTGGTGTCTTCGATAATACGCCGTAGCTCTGTAATGCAGGTCGAGATTTCAACGTCCAGTTCAGCCAGATCCGAGGCCCGCAGGCTGGGCTGGCGTTGCAGGTGCGAGAGCTGACGGGACACGCGGGCGAGATCGGCCAGCGTCTGATCGTGCAGATCCATCCCGAGCCGCTTGCGCTCATTTTCCATGCCCTCGGTCAAACGCAGGGCGCCGACCCGCAGGGCCTCTTCCCGTCCGCGCGCAGCCCCTTCCGAAAGAGCAAGCTTCTTGGCTTCTTCACTGCGGATCAGGGCGTAGATGTAGGGAGCCAGCAGGTCCGCAATCTCGCGGGCCATGGCAACGTCCTGCTCGCTGTAGCGGTTCTTTTCATGGCTTGAGATATTAAGAGCGCCGTGGATCGTGCCATGAACCCGGAACGGGACGTGGAGCCTGCTGTGCAGCCGCGCTTCATAGATCGGGGCATCGAAGGCGCCGTCGAAATGGAACCGCGCGTCCTGCCAGGCGTCGCCGGTCAAAAGGTGGTCGACTTCGCCCCACAAGAGCTGGCGGATCGGGCTTTTTTCGATCGGCTTTGGCGTATTAGCCTCGCCCCAACCGGTGGTCACGCCGACCTCGTAGGCCGCGCAGCAATCCCGTGTGTCGGCGAAGATGACCGAGATGTCCATGTGATCGTAAGGAATGACCGCCCGGATCTCTCCGGCGACGCGCTGCAGAACCTGCTGAAAGTCCAACTGGCCGGCGACAGCGCGTGATATCGCCATGTAGCGGTCCAGCAGGGGATTTGTTTGATCGGTCATAGTGCGAAACTTTCCAGGGAATGAGACTAGCATGGCGTCGCGGCGCCAGCCAGATCTCTCGGTGCGGCTGCTGCGTTGTTATCCACCCGTGCCTCTGCGGATATCCGCAAAGAGACGGGATGAAAACTGCCAAGGCATTCCGTGAAGCCGGGCAGACAGCTGCCAGAAGATCGCAGTAACCTCGCGGCTCTGAAACATCGGCTCGGTCAAAGCAGGAGCCTGAGGGGAGAGTGTGATGACCGGTGAAATCATCGTGCACGACGAAGCTTTTCGATTCCTGGTCAATCCGGCTGCCGGGTTGAAAAGGCTTTGCTCGGGCATGCTCTGGGCCGAGGGCCCGGTCTACTTTCCGCAAGGCGATTACCTGCTCTGGAGCGACATTCCAAACAACCGGATGCTGCAGTGGATCGAAGGCCTCGGGATGCGGGTTTACCGGAGTGACTCGCGCAATTCCAACGGCAACACCCGGGACCGTGAGGGGCGCCTGGTCACCTGCGAGCACTTGAGCCGAAGCGTGACCCGGACCGAGCCTGACGGGTCAACGACAGTGTTGGCGGAGAGCTATGACGGTAAACGCTTGAACTCACCCAACGACGTGGTGGTTAAGTCCGATGGCTCCATCTGGTTTACCGATCCCAGCTACGGGATTCTCAGTGACTATGAAGGTAAGCAGGCACCGCAGGAGCAGGAGGGCTGTTTCGTCTTCCGGCTGGATAGCACGACGGATGAACTCACCCTTGTGGCCGATGACTTTGTGAAGCCCAACGGGCTTGCCTTTTCTCCCGACGAGTCACTGCTTTACGTCTCGGATACGGGGCTGTCGCACCAGGCGGACGGTCCCCATCACATCCGGGTTTTCGATGTCGTGGATGGTGTGACTCTCAGGAACGGACGGGTTTTTGCGCAGATCGAGAAGGGCGTTCCCGATGGTTTCCGGCTGGACCGCCAGGGCAATCTCTGGAGCAGTACGGGTGGAGGCGTTCAGTGTTTTTCGCCCGCAGGCCGACTGCTTGGAGAAATTCTGATCGACGAAGCGGTGGCCAACGTGACCTTCGGCGGCCCAAAGAACAATCGTCTTTTCATAACCGCCACAACCTCGCTTTATGCGATTTACGTCGCTGTCAGCGGCGCCGTCTAAGACCTCTTCTAACAGGTGGTTTTTAAGCAGTCGCAGGCGGCTTGATCGGCAGCCAGTTCATCGGGCCTTGCCGGCCGCACTTCTTCAGGGCGCTCCGCTTCCACGCTTTCGTAGACCTGCCCGACCAGGATCACGTCGATCGTCTCACCGTCGCGGGTCACGGGCAGGTGCAAACGCTTGGTCCAGCAATGTTCCTTGCCTTCCCATTTGAAGCGTCCCCGAGAAAACCGGCACGACCTGATCGAGCACGGTTCCGTAAAGACGGCGATTGCGGGTGCCAGCTTGCCGTCATGCCTTATGAAGTCCGGGACGCTTGCCCGATGGAAACCCCATTTGCGTCAAAGCGGTGAATGGCTTCGACGTTTGGTGTCAGAAAAAAGCTTTCGCCTGGCTGGCAGAGAGTCTCGCCCGTTGTCCGTACAGTCAGCAGGCCGTGATCTTCAATCTCGAGGTAGACGAAGGTGTCCGAACCCAGATGCTCGGCGTGACTGACCACAGCTTTCCAGCTTCCGCTGTCGCGCGAAAGCGAGATGTGTTCGGGGCGGATACCGATCTCGACTGCGCCGAATGCGGCAGCCGCATCGCCGCTGAGAAAATTCATTTTTGGGGAGCCGATGAAGCCCGCAACGAAAAGGTTGGCCGGGCGTTGGTAGAGTTCCAGGGGATGGCCGACCTGTTCGATCCGCCCTTCGTTCAGCACCACGATCTTGTCGGCGAGAGTCATGGCCTCGGTCTGATCATGCGTCACGTAGACCATGGTCGAATTCAGGGTGCGATGCAGCTTGGCGATCTCGATCCGGGTATTGACGCGCAGGGCGGCGTCCAGGTTCGAGAGCGGTTCGTCGAAGAGGAAGAGCGTCGGCTCGCGCACGATGGCGCGTCCGATGGCGACGCGCTGGCGCTGGCCGCCGGAGAGTTCCGAGGGCTTGCGGTCCAGCAGGCTTTCGAGGGACAGCATGTCGGCTGCCAGCTGAACCTGCTGCGCGATGCGGTTCCTGTCGGCGCCCGACTGCTTCAGGCCCAGGCTCATGTTTCCGCGCGCGGTCAGATGCGGGTAGAGGGCGTAGGACTGAAAGACCATGGCGATGCCGCGCTTGGAGGGCGGCAGGTGATCGACCGGTTTTTCCTCGATCAGCACCTGACCGGCGGTCTGGTCTTCCAGGCCGGCGATGATGCGCAGAAGTGTCGACTTGCCACAGCCGGAGGGGCCGACGAAAACGACGAACTCACCGCTTTCAACCTCAAGATTGATATCCTTCAGGACCTCGACCGGACCGAAGGATTTACTTATGTTTTGGAGTGTCAGCGATCCCACGAATCGGCCCTTTGTCTTTTCTTCTAAAGCTCTACCGCGCGGCCTTCGCGCACGCTCTGATCGGCGGCCAGAACGATGCGCAGGGATTGCACTGCGTCGCGCAGATGGCGCCCCAGATCCAGGTCTTCGCGGATGGCCTTGAGAACGAAAGCCTGTTCCCGGTCGCAGAGCGCCTGGTGGCCCGGCTCGTCGGCCATGGAGAGCATCTCGTCCGGCTGTGAGAAAGCGCCCGATGCGTCGAGTGCTGCGGAATGCACCTTGATCTTCGCCGTTTTGGTATGGGTATCGATATCGTCCGACTTCGCGGTTTCGTCCATGATGATGGAAACGCAGCCGCCCGGGGACATGACGTCCTTCACGAAGTAAGCGGTCTCGGAGATCATCGGACCCCAGGCCGCCTCGTACCAGCCGTTGGAGCCGTCGTCGAACAGCACCTGCAGGTGACCGTAGTTGTACATGTCGGAGGCAACCTCGTCGCTCAAGCGAACGCCCATGGCATGCACCCGGGTCGGGCGGGCGTCGGTGATCTGGCACATGACATCCACGTAGTGAACGCCGCAATCGACGATCGGCGAAGTGCTCTCCATCAGGCGTTTGTGGGTCGACCAGGTGTCGCCGCTGGACTGCTGGTTCAGGTTCATACGCATGACGTAAGGAGGACCCAGCCTGCGGGCCTGGGCGATGAATTCGACCCAGGAGGGGTGGTGGCGCAGAATGTAGCCGATGACCATTTTCCGCTTCAGCCTGAGTGCGGTCTCCACTACCCGCTCGGCATCCGCGACAGTAGCGGCGAGGGGCTTCTCGACGAAGACATGGGCGCCCGCATCCATGGCCTTGATGGCGTAGTCCACATGGCTGTCGGTGTAGGTGTTGACCGAGACGAGGTCCGGTCGGGTTTCCTTGAGGGCTGCTTCATAACTCTCGAAGAAAGGGTAGCCGCTTAAGCCTTCGGACAGTGCAACCGGGGACCGGTTGACCAATCCGACGATCTCGAAGCCTGCGTTGCGGTGATAAGCATCGGCATGACTGAGGCCCATATTGCCCAGGCCGACGACGAGAACGCGGACAGCATCCGGTGCACTCACTTGACAGCTCCCGAGGTGATGCCGGCAATGAGCTGCCGGGAGAAAATGACGTAGAGGATGAGGACCGGGACGATGGCCAAGGTGAGGGCCGCCAGCACCGCGTTCCAGTTGGTGACGAACTGTCCGATAAAGACCTGGGCACCCAGCGTGATGGTCTTGGTTTCTTCGCCCGGCGCCAGGATCAGGGGAAACCAGAGGTCATTCCAGATCGGGATCATGGTGAAGACCGCGACCGTGGCCATGGCCGGGCGCACCAGCGGCAGGACCAGGCGGTAGAAGATCACGTACTCACTCAGACCGTCGATCCGTCCCGCGTTCTTCAGATCGTCCGAGATCTGACGCATGAATTCGGACAGGATGAAGATCGCGAGGGGCAGTCCTTGCGCCGTGTAGACCAGGATCAGCGACCAGAGCGTATTCACCAGCTGCAGATCGGCCATCATCTGGAGGATCGCAACCGTACCCAGGCGGATCGGGATCATGATGCCCAGCGCCAGATAGAGACCGGTCAGCGTGTTGCCGCGGAAGCGGTATTCGGAGAGGGCGAAGGCCGCCATGGCGCCGAACAGCAGGACGAAAAACAGGGACACAACAGTAACCGTCAGGCTGTTCAAAAAGTAACCGAAAAAGTCACCCTGCTTGAGCACGGTCTCATAGCCGATCAGGCTGAAGCTGTCGGTGTCGGGAAAGGACAGGGGCGAGCGGAAGATCGCCTTGCGGCTCTTGAAGGAATTGATCGCGATCAGGATCACCGGAAAGAGCGCGATGATGGTGTAGCCGCCCAGGATCAGGTGGACCAGCGCGGAATGGGTGAGAGAGCGATGGGAAAGTCTCACGAGCCGTCCCCGCCTACATCTGATAGCGCGTGATGCGCCGCTGGATGACGAAGAGATAGAGCGCGACACCGCTCAGAATGATCAGGAACATCACGGTCGCGACCGTAGCGCCCATATGCGGATCGCCCAGCTGCAGCTGGTGTCCGAAGAAGGTCCGGTAGAGCAGGGTGCCCAGAAGGTCGGTCGAGAAATTCGGTCCGGCCAGCGCGCCCTGCATAGTGTAGATCAGATCGAAGGCGTTGAAGTTTCCGACGAAGGTCAGGATCGAGATGATGCCGATGGTCGGCAGGATCAGCGGCAGCTTGATTTTCCAGAACTGCGCGGCGCCGGTGACGCCGTCGCATTCCGCCGCTTCCATCAGTTCTTCCGGGATGGACAGCAAGGCCGCGTAGATCAGGATCATGGGCAGCCCGATGAACTGCCAGACCGAGACCAGGGCCACCGTGGTCAGGGCGTAGGCCTCCTTACCCAGCCAGGGGGCGAAGAGAAACTTAAGGCCGACAAAATCCAGCAGGGTCGGGGCGACACCCCAGAGCGGGCTCAGGATCAGTTTCCAGCCAAAGCCGACGATGACGAAGGATAGCAAGGTCGGCAGGAAAATCGCCGTGCGGTAAAAGCTGCGTCCGCGCAGGCGTGGAATACTGAGCAGGGCGGCCAGTGCAATGCCGATGGGGTTCTGCACCAGCATGTTGACGATAAAAAAGTAGATGTTGTTCCAGAGCGCGTTCCAGAACTGATCGGACCAGCGTGAGTCGAAAAAGAGATCGGCGAAGTTGGCAAGCCCGACGAAGACGGCGCTGTTGTCGACCTCGCGGAAAAGCGACAGCCGCAGGGTTTCCGCCAGCGGATAGATCATCACCAACGTATAGACCGTGGCGGCGGGCAGCAGGAACACCAGGATATGCCAGCGAAACGGTTTGCGCCCGGATTCTTGCCTATCCACGACGGAACTCCCGATCACGAAGTTTGTGAGTTGAAAGTCCTATCGGGCCGCAAGACGAAGCACCGCGGCCCGATAGGGTTCCTGCGTTTACTGTTGCGGCTTGTACCAGCTGGCGAGGCCGTCCTGCAGACTCTTCGCCGCGTCTTCGGGAGATTCGCTGCCCTTGATCACGTTTGCAGAAGCGACCCAGGTGGTGTTCTCCAGATTGGGCGTTCCGCGCGAGAGGATCTGATAGGTCGAGCGGATCGTCGACTCGCACTTGGCGCGCCAGGTGACGAATTCCTGTGCCAGAGGATCCTCCAGCTTCACGTCATGGCTGGCGAGCGGGAAGAAGCCCGGGAGCGAATTGGCGTAGATCTCGGCAAACTCGGCCGATGCCACCCATGACAGAAAGGTCTTGGCCGCTTCCGCGTTTCCGGTCTTGGCGTTCATGCCCAGGGCAATGTCCACGTGGTCGGAGATATAGCAGGTGTCGCCGGCGGTCTTGACCGGCGGCAGGAAGGCGCCCAGCTCGAAATCGGCCTGAACGTTGAAACCGCTGATCTCCCAGGATCCCGCCGGGTAGACGGCAGCGCGTCCGAGTGTAAAGAGATTCTGACTGTCCGGGTAGGACTGGGCCTCGAAGCCGTCGCCCAGATAGTCCTTCCACTTCGCGAGCACACGGTAGGGCTCGACCCAAGGGTCATCGGTGAGCTTCTGCTTGCCCTCGATCAGAGCCAGACGGCCTTCTTCGCCTTTCCAGTAGTTCGGTCCGATGTTCTGGTAGCCCATGGTCGCGGCTTCCCACTGGTCGGCGGTGCCCATGGCCATGGGAACGTAATTGCCGTCTTCCTTGATCTTGTCGAGCGCCGCGAAGAACTCCGCTTCGGTGGTTGGCGCTTCGACGCCGACTTCCTTGAAGGCCTCCTTGTTATAGATAAAGCCGTGGATGACCGATGCCATCGGCACGCAGAAGGTCGTTGCCGCGTCGTCTGTGCTCCAGCCGGACTTGGCGACCGGGCTGAAGTTTTCCATGCCCGGCACGTCGTTGACACTGGCCAGATGGCCTTTCTCGAAAAGCTGGAGCGAGGCGTCGAAGGGGCGGCAGGTGATCAGATCGCCCGCTGTGCCCGCCTGCAGCTTGGTGTTCAGGGCGGCGTTGTATTCGGCCGGCGCAGTCGGAGCGAAGACGATCTTGATCCCAGAATTCTGAGCCTCAAAGGCCGGAATGATCTTGGAGTTCCAGATTTCCAGATCGTCGTTGCGCCAGCTCTCGATTGTCAGCGTGACATCCTCGGCGCTTGCCGAAGCGGCACCTAAAGCGAAGACCGCGCCGAAAGCGGTTGCGGCAATACCCGCGGTGAAACGCGTGCCAACTTTGCAGGTGTTGTTATCCATGGCTGATTTCCTTTTTTCCCTGATCCTTGTTTGCTTCTTTCGTCTCTTCACCGCTCCGGCAGGCCACGGAGCCTTCTGTTTCTTCGGCGTTGACTTCAAGCGCCCGCCGCAGGTTGCCCTTCACGCTCGAAAGCAGTGCGTCGGCATCCCGGGCCGAGCGCACACCTGCGCCCATAAGAATGGCCGGCTTCACGGCGCCGCCCGTTTCCTCGAGATACTGTCCGGCGGTCAAGGCATCGACCCCGCTGGCCCGCGTGACGATATCCGTCGCCCGTTCCTTCAGCTTACTGTTTTCGGCCCGCAGGTTGACCATCATCCCATCGTAGACATGACCGAGCCTGATCGCGACCAGCGTAGAGAGCAGATTGAGCGCACACTTTTGGGCGGTGCCGGCATTCATGCGGGTCGAACCGGCCACCACCTCCGGTTCGCTGTCCAGCAGGACCTCGTGCATGCAGAGCTTTAGCAGGGGGGCATCCGCGTTACAGGCCATGCCAAGTGTGAGTGCCGACGCCGCGCGGGCGGCTTCCATCACGGCAAGGACATAGGGAGTCGAACCGCTGGCGGAGATGCCGATGACGGAGTCTTGCTTCGTGAGTTCAAGTGGCTCAATTGCGCTGCGGGCTTCTTCCCGGTCGTCCTCAGCACCGTTGTTCAGGCAGCGCAGAGACTCCTCGCCACCGGCAATCAGGGTCACAATCCGTTCGCTTGGAATGCCGTAGGTGCCTGGAAGTTCGAGTGCGTCGAGACGTGCAATGACTCCTGAGCTTCCAGCGCCCGCGTAGATAAGACGGCCACCGGATTCGTAACGTCCGACGATATCGGACGCCGCGGCGGAGAGAGCGGGCAGGGCGCGCTGAACCGTGGCGACGGCACTTGCCTGTCCCTGGAGCATCGCCGTCAGGATGGCATCGTCCTGCCAGGTGTCGAGCCCGCGGTAGCGGTCGCTGACCTGTTCCGTCCGCCGCAGCGGCATGCGCTTTCCCCCGAAAACCGTTTCAGCTCAAAATGCTTAACAAAGTCTTACCAAAAACAATACCAAAATAATACCATTTGTCCAGCCGCAAAAACAGAAGAATTGAATGTGCGGGCCTTTGGCTCATTCCGTCGGATTACTTGCTTGTTTTTGTTTTTAAAAAGTCCGTGATCGACTCAGAGTGAGCGCAGGCCTGTCAGGTTGCCGAAAAAGATAGACGATTGCAAGTGGACTGCTTTTGGTATTATAAAGGGGCTCGATCAGCATCGGATACAAGTGGCATGTACTTTCTGGGAGTGGACGGCGGCGGCACCAAGTGCCGGGCGCGCTTGGTCGCAGAGGACGGGCGGGTTCTCGGCGAGGGCCTGTCCCAAACAGCGAACGTTACGGCCGGGGTTGAGAAGTCTTTCAACGCGATTATGGCGTCAGTCGAGGCGGCGGTCGCAAAGGCCGGACTGGACTCACGCATCTATCCCGACTGCGTGGCCGGTTGCGGTATCGCGGGCGCAAATATACAGGATCTGAAGGCCGCGCTGACGGCAATGCCTTTTCCCTTTCGCAAGGTGAGTCTGGAGTCGGACGCCTACGCCGCCTGGCTCGGCGCACACCATCCGGATGACGGCGCGATCCTGATCGCCGGAACAGGCTCGGCAGGATTTGCCAGGATCGGCGAGCGGATCAAGACGCTGGGCGGTTGGGGCTTTGCGGTCTCCGACAGCGGCAGCGGCGCGCACATGGGGCAGAGGCTCATTCGCACGGCCCTGCTGTGTCATGAGAGGATCCGCCCCGCGTCCGAGCTGACCGAAAAGGTCATGGCGCGTTTCGGATCCGATCCCCAGGCGCTGGTGGCCTGGTCCGAGACGGCGCTGCCGCGAGACTACGCCGCTTTCGCGCCGATGGTGGTCGCTGCTGCCCAGAGAGACGACCCCGTCGGCCAGGAGATTCTCGCGGAGTCGCTGAAGGAGATCGAGGAGCTGTTGCTGGCCTTGTCGAACCTCGGCGCGCAGCGGATCTGTCTGCTTGGCGGCCTGTCGGAAATCTACGTTCCCTTGTTGTCTGCGGACATAAGAAGCCTGCTGGTCGAGCCCCGGACCGATGCCATGGGGGGCGCGATTATTATGGCGCGCGGGGCGCTGGAGGACGCGGGCAGATCAGATGCTGGCAAATTAGACGCGGGCAAATTAGACGCGGGCAAATCAGACGCGGGCGACTCTGGCGCGGGTGGCGCTTAGCATGACGGCGTTGAACGAGATATTCGACCAGGGGCGCTTGAGCGGCGACGACCCGACCCCGCTGTATCTGCGCCTGCAGGCGATGATACAGGATGCGGTGACGGGCGGCGCGCTGAAACCGCGGCAGGCCCTGCCGGCAGAACGGGAAATCGCCACCGCGCTTGGTGTCTCCCGGGTCACGGTCCGCAAGGCGATCAGCGGGCTTGTCGACGATGGAATACTGACCCAGCGCCGGGGGTCGGGCACCTTTGTTTCGAAACCCCCTCACCATGTGGAACAGCGGCTTTCGCGCCTGACCTCTTTCAGCGAGGACATGGCGGCACGGGGCTTGACCCCGGGATTTGTCTGGCTCGAGCGAAGCCAGGGCCATCCCTCGACCGAGGAGGCGATGGTGTTCGGTCTCTCGACCGGCGAAAAAGTCACCCGCCTGCATCGATTGCGCCTTGCCGACGGCGTCCCCATGGCGATCGAGCTGGCGGTGGTGCCGGCCCGCTATCTGCCGGACCCGGCTTCGGTCGATCAGTCTCTTTACAAAGTTCTCGATACCTCCGGTTTGCGTCCGACCCGTGCCCTGCAGCGTTTCAGTGCGGTCAATCTGGAGGCCGTGGACGCGGACCGCCTGAGCGTGGAAACAGGCACCGCAGCTCTTCGGACGGAGCGTATCTCCTATCTGGCAGATGGCAGTGTGGTTGAGTTCACTCGTTCCTTCTATCGCAGCGATGCCTACGATTTTGTTGCGGAACTGGCGATGACGGCTGGCGGTGAACCCTGATGGCCTTTGAGAGCGCGATGGCGCGCGAAATCGCCGAAGCGCCCGATGCGGTGGCACGGCTTCTCGACAGGGAGCGGGGGCATTTTCTGCAGCTCGGCGAGCGCCTGAGTGCCCTCGATCCGCCCGTTGTGGTGACCTGCGCGCGTGGATCATCGGATCATGCTGCCGGCTTCTTCAAGTACGGGCTCGAGATTCAACTGGGCGTGCCGGTTGCCTCCGTGGGGCCCTCCGTTGCCTCGATCTACGACGCGCCGCTGCGTTTGAAAGGCGGGGTTTTGCTGTCCATCTCCCAATCCGGACAGAGCCCGGATATCGTCGCGCTGCAGGCGTCGGCGAAACGTGCGGGG
This sequence comes from Denitrobaculum tricleocarpae, assembly GCF_007004665.1. GTDB lineage: Bacteria > Pseudomonadota > Alphaproteobacteria > Kiloniellales > Kiloniellaceae > Denitrobaculum > Denitrobaculum tricleocarpae. Next base: position 799,961 of record NZ_ML660052.1, read on the forward strand.
GCTCTCACGATCGCTGTGGTGAACCAGGATGACTCTCCGCTTGCCAATGAGGCGGATATCGTCGTGCCGCTCCATGCCGGGCCGGAGAAGAGTGTTGCGGCGACCAAAAGCTTTATCACATCGACGGTTGCGGTTGCCGCCATGATCGCGTCCTGGTCCGAGGATCAGTCTCTTCAGGCGGCGCTCAAAACTCTACCCCAAAGTCTCTCGGAAGCTTGCGCGCTGGATTGGAGTCCGGCCCTCACGCCTCTGGTGTCCGCCGACTCACTCTTCGTGCTGGGGCGGGGACCGAGTTATCCGATCGCGCTGGAGACCGCGCTGAAGTTCAAGGAAACCATGTCCCTGCACGCGGAGGCCTTCAGCGCCGCCGAGGTCATGCATGGCCCGCTTTCTCTGGTGCGCGCGGGCTTTCGCATCTTTGCCTTCAATCCGCCCGATGCGTCGCACGGCGAAGTCTCCGCCGTGCTGGAGCGTCTGCGCGCCGCCGGCGGCAAGGTCTTTATGGTCGGACAGGCCGGGGGAGGTGAAGGCTGTTTACCCCTGGTCACCACCGGACATATGCTGACCGATCCGCTGTCCGCCTGCCTGTCCTCCTACAGGCTGATCGAAGAGCTCGCCCGCCGGCGCGGCTTCGATCCGGACAATCCCTCCAACCTGAAGAAAGTGACGGAGACCCTTTGATGGCTGAGGCCGCTGCGGTGAAGACGAGGATTCTGCGGGGTGCCCGGCTCTTCGACGGTGAAGGCTTTCTGGACAATCATGCGTTGGTGTTGGAGAACGAGCAGATCTCGGCTGTCGTTCCGGCTCATTCGATTGACCCCACTCGGGCTACCGAGGATCTTGGCGGCGGCGTTCTGGCGCCCGGTTTCATCGACGCGCAGGTCAATGGCGGCGGCGGGGTGCTGCTCAACGAACAGCCGGATCTCGAGGGGGCCGCAACAATCGCCCGGACTCACCGGTCCTATGGCACGACGGGCCTCCTGCCCACTCTCATCACCGATGCTCCCGACATCACGGCGCGTGCGATTGCCGCCGTGCGCGAGGCCATCGCGGCCAAGGCGGCGCCCGGGGTGATCGGCCTGCACCTGGAAGGGCCTTTTCTGGCGCCCGGCCGGAAAGGCGCGCACAGCGAGGGCTTGATCCGGAAGATGGCCGACGATGATGTCGAGCAGCTTCTCTCGACCGGCCTGGAGACCCTGCTGATCACCGTCGCTCCGGATCAGGTCGAACCGAAGTTGATCCGCCGCCTTGTCGATGGCGGCGTGACGGTCAGTCTGGGGCATTCCGACGCGGACTACGAAACGCTCTGCGCCGCGGTCGATGCGGGCGCGCGCGGCGTGACCCATCTCTTCAACGCCATGAGCCCCCTCAGTCACCGGGCGCCCGGGATGGTGGGCGGTGCGCTGGATCGCGGCGAACTCTGGTGCGGCATTATCGCGGACGGACATCATGTCCATCCCGCGGTGCTCCGGGCGGCGTTACGCGCCAAAGCGGGGCCGGGCCGGCTGTTCCTGGTCACGGATGCCATGCCGACGGTCGGCTGCGCCCAGGACCAGTTCGTGCTGAACGGACGTCGCGTTTTGCGCAAAGACGGCCAGGTGACCTTGGAGGACGGAACGCTGGCCGGCTCGGACCTGGATATGGCGCAGGCCGTGCGTTTCGCCATGGATGAACTTGCGCTGCCGCCCTCCGAAGCTCTCCGGATGGCTTCGCTTTATCCTGCGCAGTTCCTGGGATTGGGGGACCGCTTTGGCGCGCTTCGGTCCGGCTATCGCGCGGATCTGGTGCTGCTCGATGACGACTGGCGGGTCAGGCGCACCTGGATCGCCGGCGACGACACAGCCGCTTAAACTGCTCTCTTAGTAAGTGTCGCTTGGTTCTTGAAATTCTCCTCTTGAAAGGTTAGTTAAATGAGACTGACTCGCATTATCACGCGATGTCAGGCGTCCGGCGAACTCCACTTACGGCGAAGGAAGTACCTCATGTTCATTGCGATGAACCGTTTCAAAGTTGCACCGGGTCACGAAGATGCCTTTGAGGAAGTCTGGCGCAGCCGGGACAGCCGTCTCGCGGACGTTCCGGGTTTCGTTGAATTCCGTCTGCTCAAGGGCGCTCCGCAGGAAGACCACACGCTCTTCGCGTCTCACACGATCTGGGCGTCTGAGCAGGATTTCGAAAACTGGACCAAGTCCGATCATTTTCGTCAGGCCCATCGCGACGCCGGCGACAACAAGCCGCTTTATCTCGGACACCCGCAGTTTGAGGGCTTCAGCGTGGTGCTCGACGCTTAGAGCGGGTCATATTTTGACGAAAGCGCTGTGCGGTTGCGACAAAAGATGTGAAATCGCCCTACTTTTAATGTCTATATCAGATCCGCAGGGTGAATGGATCGCCATAAGCGATTCCATGTAACCCGGTTCTGATCTAGCGTTCCGGACTCACTCCCGATCTGAGGCAGGCTCTTTCGTTCGGGCGGTCTCAGTCGGGACGGTATGCATCTGGGCGGATCATGCTGTAGACTTGCGCCAAAGGATTGGAAGTCCTCAACCTAGTGCGGCACTGGAGGTCGCGGCGCATTTCTATGCTTGGTAAAATTTTCCGCAGCCGCGTTTGGCTGGCGCTCCTGTTGACTCTCGCGCTGGGCCTGAGCGTTACAATCTTTCTGCGCAAGGATATTGCGGCCTGGGCTCTGACCAGCGGGCTGGAGGTGCGGGGCCTCGAGGTCAGTTCGCTGGCAGTCACCCGGTTGGGGTGGCAGCGCAGTTCTGTCAGGGCGCTGGCGGCTCAGGGGCCCGGGGTGTCGGTCGCGGTCGAGGCCATCGATCTTGACTACCGCCTTTTCGACCTCTTATCCGGCGCTTTGCCGGCGGTGTCGCTCTCCGGCGCGGACCTCTCTCTCGATCTCGACTCACCCTTGCTGAAAGGCCGCGGTGCGGATGCGGGGAGCGCGCCCGCAGAGTCTGAGTCTCCTTCAGAGTCTAAAGTCCCGGCGCAAGAGGCTGCCCCTCTGCAGGCTTTGCCGGAACTGCCTGACGTCACGATCGCCGATTCGCGCATCCGTCTGATCACGCCGATCGGACCGCTTGAAGTCGCGTTAGAGGGAGCGCTCTCGCAGATGGCGGACGGGGGTGTGCAAGGCAGCCTCAGTCTTGACGCCCAGGGCGGGCAGGGCCAGAGCAAGGCCACGGCTGAATTCGCCGTCACACCGGATCTCAGCTTACAGGCGGACCTGAAGGTCGAGGAGGGAAGCTTCGATATCGGGGAGTTGATGCTGCGGGGGATGACCGGCCGTTTCGACGTTGCCCTCGATGGTCCCAGCAGAAAGCTCGGGAAGCTCGACGCCCGACTGACTCTTGCGCAGGTGAGCGGCGGACTGTCTCCCTCAGTCGCGCTCGCACCGCTTCGGCTTTCCCTGGAGGGCGGACTCGAGCGGGAAGATGTGGTTTTTACCTTCGCAGCCACCTCTGCGGGATCTTCTGACACTGCGCTCCAGACGGCGATCCAAGGCCGCATCACACCGGGTCCCGAGGCCGTAACCCTAACTGTTTCCAGCAGTCTCAAAAGTCCCGCAAGCCTGCCGCTCTTTTCAAAGTTTCATCTGCCGTTGCCAAAAGCCGGCCAGATCGCGGGAAAGGCCGGGGTGAAGGCCGTTCTGCCACCCCTCGCTGAACTGCAGGCGTTGAAGCTGTGGTCGCAGCCGCTCCAGCGCTGGCTGCAGGCGCTTATTTCCATGGAGACCGATTTCGCCCTGCGGAGCGATGACCTTTGGCACCCGGATTATCTGGAGGGATTGACACTGGATATTGCCGGGCGGGCGGCCTTGGACGATCGAGGTTTTGCCCTCAACCTGACGACGCCCGTTTCAGCCGAGCTCTCTGCGCTCTCCGAAGAGCTTCTGAAGCAAGTCTCTTTGCCCGAGGATCTCCAGAACTGGGCGACTGGACCGCTCAAGTTGACCCTGGGCGCTGTCGAGGGTGAGCCCGTGCTGCGTGCCGCCCGTGCCGATGTTTTGACCGGACCCTATTCCACCGCCGCCGTGGTTGATCTCTCCGCGCCTGGTTTCTCCGTCTCGGCGACCTCAAACGGAGAACTGCTGCCCGGGAAGGCTGATTGGGCTTTGAGCGGGCCGATCGCCCTGGAGGCGCGAAAAATCCCACTGCGCGGTATAAGCGGCGCAAAGGGCCGCTTCGATCTGGATCTTGTGGGCGCCTTCGAGTCGACCAACGCGGGCTCGAGCGTAAGCGGGGATCTCAAGGCGGGGGCAGATGCGCTGGTCAAGGACGATACCAGAATCGCCGGCCTGCGCGTTTCAGCTCCAATACGTGGCGGACTCTCGGCAGAAGCAGTCAGGCTCGTGACGACCGGTCCGGCGGTGGCCAGCGCAAAAGGGCTCTCCACGGCGGTGGTGTCAAGCACCATGCCCTTGAAGCTGGACATTTCCGCGGCGGATATGACAGTCGATCTGATGACGGGATTGCCACGCCCCATAGTGGCTGCGCAGCTCGCGCCCGGTGCTTTCGTGTTGGGAGCTGCGGAAGAAGCCGTTCCCCTAGAGACAGAGGTGCTGGACCTGGAGGTCTCGCCGGCGACCGGTGCCAGCGGCAGGCTTCTGCTCAAGCTCGATACTGCCGGCATGTCTCTACCCGATTATGACCTGCGCGCTGCTGACATCGCGCTTCGGGCGGAGGTCTCGCCCGAAACCGGCGAAGCCGAGGGGCGCTTTACCGGTCTGCGGCTTGAGGATACGGCGGCGGCGCGGCGCTTCGATGACGTGTTTCTGGACGGCGACTTTCGGCAAGATCAGGCGGGGCGTCTTGATTTCAACATGAGCGGCAGGAGTTTTCAGGACGCGATCACCTTTGAGGCGAAGGGCAAATCGGTTCCCGGGCAGGGTCTGGCGGAGGTCACCTTGCCACCCCACGATTTTGCCCGGACCCCGCTCAGCCTGGAGGGCCTCTCCTGGATCTCAGACGCGCTGGTCGAGGAAGGGACCATGTCGGGAAGCCTAAGTGTCGAGATGTCACCGCAAGGCCCGGTGGGTTTCGCCAAACTCTCGAGCGAGGGCCTGAGCGGGACCGCACTCGGTTTTCCCTTCGCGGATCTCTCTCTGATCATGGATCTTGATGGGCTATGGCCGCCACGGACGGCGCGCCCGATCGAAATCGCGCTGGAGCGGTTCAATCCTGGCCTGCCGATCAGCGATTTGCAGGTCAAAGCCGCTTTGCCCGCCGCAGAGGCTTTCCGCCTGGATCTTAACACCGCGGCCTTCAGTCTGCTCGGGGCCCGTATCTCGGTTGACGGTGCCCGTCTGGCGCTCCTGGAAGGAACCGCGGATCTGCCGATCCGTATCACCGGCCTGGATCTGGCGGAAGTCCTTAAGGCGGCGGATCTGGCCGATGTGGATATCTCCGGGCGGCTTGCGGGTGACCTGCCGGTCAGCTTAGATGACGGCGTCGTCACCCTCCGGCAGAGCAAGCTGACCGCGACTGAGCCCGGCGTACTGCGGGTACGCTCCGAGGAGGTTGCCTCTCTGCTGACAGGCTACGGAGATGAAGTGAATTCCATGCTGCGCGCACTGGAGGACTTTTACTATGACGACCTGTCCCTGACCCTGGAAAAGACCGCCGATGACGATCTCATGCTCCTGCTCTCGATTCTCGGTAAGAACCCGGCGGTGCTGGATGGGCAGTCCTTTCGGGTCAATCTCAATCTGGAGAGCAATATCGGCCAGATTCTCGACACTCTGGGCGAAGGCCTGGAGATCTCCAAAGACCTGCTGTCGGGGCGCTATTCCCTACAGTAAACTCGCGGTGTTTTGTTGATAGGGCGTTCAGGTCCTGTTCATATAGGCCGGGTTATATGCGTTATAGGCTTGGAGCTTGTGGCCGCCTGAGCGTACACTCTCCGCAAAATCGTAACCGGTAAAAGGTGATACTTCCTTGTCCCACGCTTTGACTTCCGCTTTCGGCCCCGAAAGCGCGCCCGTGACCGGAAATCTTAGCAAACGGCGGGGTTTGCCCATTGCTTTCCGGTTCCTGGCCTTTACAGCGGCTTGTGGTTTGATCGCGGCCTGTCAGCCGACTGTCCGGGTCGAGGCACCGAAGGAGCCCATCACCATCAACCTGAATGTCAAACTCGACGCAGAAGTGCGCCTGAAGCTGGAAGAGCAGGCCCGCGAGGAAGTCGAAGCCAATCCGGAGATTTTCTGATGCGCAGCAGCGATAAGACCACGGTCTCCAGACCCGGCGGGAGAGGCGCGCCCTGCGACAGCCTGCCGGACAGCCCCTCATCGAGAACAACTGGTCAACAGCATATGACAGATAAGACTCTGACCGGCCGCCGTGCCTTCCTTTCCCTTCTTACGGCTCTTGCCCTGCTCACCGCGGGCGGCATGGGGCACTCCGCCTATGCGGCTTCGCTTGATGATCTTCGCAAGCAGGGCGCGGTTGGCGAGCGCTTTGACGGCCTGGCGGTCGCCCGTCAGGGAAGCGCCAAGGATGTGGTCAAGGACGTCAACGCGAAGCGGAGCAAAATCTATCAGCGCGAGGCGAAAAAGACCGGCGCGGACGTGACCGCAGTCGGAACGATCTTTGCCAAACAGATCATGAAGAAGGCGCCCAAGGGTACCTGGTTCCTGAATGCGGATGGCGATTGGGTGCAAAAATAGCAGCAGTTGTTATCTATTTCCGATGCCGTAACCTGAAGCATGAGTCCGGTCGTAAAGCACGATAGCGTGTTGGATGCGTCAGGTCTGCTGTGCGTTCAATCTATCTATGGATACATGCAAGACTCTTGCAATTTGGCTGCTGGAATGCCTATCTAATAGTAGATAAGCGACTGTACAAAATGGTGACGACGTGAGTGATACCATTGAAAAACTGATGGATGCGGCCGAGAGCGGCATCCGGCTGCGCGGCTATCACGCGGTCAGCTTCCGCGACCTCGCGGAAGAACTGGGCATTAAGAGTTCCAGCGTCCACTATTATTTCCGCCAAAAGGAAGACCTGGGCATTGCACTGGTCGAGCGCTATGCCGAGCGCTTTTTTGCGACGCTCGACGCCAAAACCAAAAAGGCAAAAACTCCTGAGGACCGGATACGCGTGTTTGCGCGAGTTTATCGCGATGCCCTCACAGGGTCCGACAGGATCTGCCTCTGCGGGATGCTGGGGGCGGAAAGCTGCGGCCTGCCGCCTGAGCTGTCGGAGGCTGCCGCCGGTTTTCTTCAGGCGAACATCGATTGGGTGGCCGAGTCTCTGTCCGGTACCATGAAGCCCAAGGCCCGCAAGAAGCGCGCGGCCCATGTCGTAGCGACCCTGCAGGGAGCCATGATTCTGGCCAGCAGCCTCAAGGACTACGGGCTCTACGACCATGCGGTGCAGGATCTGCTGGCGGCGTGAATCTTAAGCTAGAGAGAAAGCGTGAAGTAGGAGCGTGCGACCGCTTGACCGTTGACGATGACTTCAACGTGGTGCAGGCCGGGGTAATAGCGCCGTGTTGTTATCGGCCGGATAGCGTGTTTCTTGGCGAGTCTCGTCTGGCCGCCTGATTCGAGCGACAGGCTCTTCCATTTGAAAACCTTGGGTGAGCGCGTGCCGTCTGCCTTCACGTGGTGAACCGCATAGTCGATCATCAAATCCTGACTCGCGGTGGCGTCCGATTCCAGGGTCAGCTCAAAAAGCAGGTTCTCGCCGAGTGTAAGCGTCGGTGTATGGAGTGCGAGCTCCGCCGAGAGTTTCTTCGGCGCAGTGAAACCGAAAACCTCGAGCGCGCCCTGATGCCCCTGTTTCAGGAGTGTCCGGCAGGCATGGCGGATGAGGCGCTTCCGGCTCTCGGAGGCGTCCTTCATCCATTGCGCGGCGATGCGCGCGACCAGATCGGGATGGTCTTTGGCGATATCGTTGAGATTGTTGGCGACCGAACGGCGCACGTAGTTTTCAGGATCGTCGCGCAGTCTGGCGAGGATAGGCAGGATCGGAGCCGGGTCCTTCATCAGGGCCGGCAGGCGCATTGCCCAGGGCAGCCGCGGGCGGCATCCCTCCGAAGCCAGGCGGCGGACGTGATGGTTGCTGTTTTCGCTCCAGCGCCGCATCTGCGCCAGGGCACGAGGCTGATCTTGCAGAAGAAAATAACGGATTCCAAACTCCGAACTAAAGAGCACGGTGATCTTCTCCAGAAGATCCATCGCCGTTTCGAAGTGCCGCTGTCCGGCGCGGCCCACATAATCGTTGAGCGGCAGGATCGCCCAGCCTGAGAGGCCGGTCTTATCGCCGTCGGGCAGGCTGGCGCGCAGAATGGCGGCCGCCTCCGCGAAGTCATCCGGCAGGTGATGCTCCAGGGCAGCGACAATCTGGTTCGAGCGTTCTTTCAGTTCCAGCTTATCAAGTTCGTGGGCGGCCTCGGCGACAAAGGCTTCACGCGGAAACCGCGGCCAGGCTTTCGAGAGATGGCTTGCCATCTCGTCGACCAACGCGGCAGAGATAAAATTTTTAAAGGGTTCGGGCATCGTTGACCTTATGCATCGACTGATGACAGCAGTTTGCCGGAGGTGAAATGGGCGAGAAGTTTGAAATCCGAAATCTGTGCAAAGATCTCGGCGAACGCCGGGTCTGATTTGACCTTTTCGCCGGCGGCTTTGGCGCTTTCGTAGTCGTCCCACTCGATCAGATCCGCCATCAGGTTGAGCGGTTCCAGTCCGTTGAGGGGACGGTAAGCCCGAAATCCCGGATAGGACTTTGTCGCTTCCATGGCTTTGCGGCGTGCCGTGATAGCGCTTTCCCGGTTGGTCACCTGGTAGACGACGATTTCGTAGACGCTGCTGCTCATTCTCGATTTCCTTTTTGGGGCATGACGCCGGTGACGGGCGTCAGGGGTGAATGCGACTGTTAAACCACAACCCTACTGACAACCTTATGGCCATTGCAGTATGAGAGACTGTTGCCGATCCTGATCGAGGCCTTGATCGTCACCGCGCTGATCGTCAAGGCCCTGATTGTCGCGGCCCGATCTGCCGCGGGCGGGATCGGAGCCAAGAAGGAAAACAAGCCATGAGACCCGCCGAGCGTCTGTTCCGAATTATCCAGATTTTGCGTGCAAGCGGCCGCGTTATGACCGCGGCTGATATCGCGGAGCGTCTGGAAGTCTCGCCCCGGACCGTCTATCGGGATCTTGGGCATCTGATGGCATCCGGCGCGCCGATCGACGGTGAACGCGGCGTGGGTTATCTGCTGCGCGAGGCCTTCGATGCGCCGCCGCTCACCTTTACCTTCGAACAGCTGGAGGCGCTGGCGTTTGGGGCAAAAGCCGTCCAGGTGCTGGCCGGCGAAGACCTGGGCATCGCGGCGCGCGAGGCACTGGCCAAGATCGAGATGTCGATTCCCCCGGAGCACGCACGCCGCTTGAAGACGGCACCGCTTTTTGCCATGCGGGGGGCAAAACAACCGGCACCGCCCAAACTGCTCGGCCCCCTTCGCCGGGCGATCTCCGAGCGGCGCAGGCTGCAGATTCTCTATCGAAGCCTGGCTGATCAGGAGAGCGAGAGACTGATCCGCCCGCTCGGCCTGACCAATTTCGGTCCGGTCTGGTTGCTGACCACCTGGTGCGAGCTCCGGCAGGATTTCCGGGATTTCCGGGTCGACCGGATCCAGAGATATGAGGTTCAGGCCGGACGATTTGAGGCGGAGCCGGACAAATCGTTCGAGAGTTACATCGCAAGATACACGGATTGCTGAGGCGCAATTTCCTCGCAGCGGGAGCTTGACGAATGTGAAGATAAGTGTATATACACATAACTATGAAATCCAAACCTCACTCTGTCACGGAACTCGCCGACTGCACCTGCGCCAACCTGCGCAAGGCGGCAAGGATCGTCACTCAGGCCTACGACTTTGCCTTGCAGCCGAGCGGGCTCAAGTCGACGCAGTTCATCCTCTTGGCCAATCTTGTCGAGCAGGGGGACATGCCGCTCACCCAGCTTGCGGAGGCGCTGGTCATGGACCGCACGACCCTGACCCGAAATCTCAAGCCGCTGTTGCGGCAGGGCCTGATCCGGATTGAGCAGGAAGAGGATCTGCGGGTCCGGAAAGTCAGTCTGACAGGGGATGGGCTGCGGAGCGTCGAGGACGCGCGGCCCCTTTGGGAGGAAATTCAAGCTCGGATCGGTGAGCGTTTGGGCGATGACCGCTGGTCCGGCTTGATCGATGATCTTGGCGCCACGGTCGAGGCTTTTCAGGAGAGTTGATTTTTTTTGAGTCACTATGTGCATATACACCTAAAAATAACACCGGTCTCGTTCCCTGAGGTTCGAGCCCGATGCCGGAGACATAAAGATGCAACTTTCGATGACACCCTTTTTGTTGGCTATCGAACTGGGGTTCTGTTTCTTCCTGACGTGGCATGGCCATCGCCGAGAGCCCGGGATCGGCTCGCTGCGTCCGGCGTACGTCTTCTTTGTTTGGTTGTCGCTCTACGCTGTCACGACGTCTTTGCTCGGCTATCACGGCTGGTATCTGCGCGAGGAGGTTTTGCGCCTGCTGCCGGGCTTCTGGCTTCAGCTGGTCACGGTTGCCGCAGCCGTCATACCTGTTCTTGTCTCAAGCGCGCTGCGCCAGGACCTGCGGCAGATTGTCGACGCCACTCCATGGCAGTGGTTTGCCTGGTTCCATGCTTTGCGGATTGCCGCCCTCGGCACGGCGGTCAAGACTATGACAGGTGAGTTCCCACTCTACTTTGAAGTCTTTGTCGGCATTCCGGATCTCTTGTTCGGCATCAGCGCGCTTTGGATTGCGGTTCTGGCCGGACGCGGCGGGATCAGCCGGCGCGGCTTCCTGCTTTGGAACCTGGTCGGGGTGCTGGTTATCGTCCCGTCTGCGCCGATCCTGCTGCAGCTCGGCCTTCCAGGACCGTTCCATGTTTTCACGGATCTGCCGGATGCCCGCGCGGTTTACAGCTACCCCATGTCCATCGCGCCCATGATCGGCGTGCCGCTCTTCGTGCTGGTCAACCTCTGCGTCGCCTGGCGTCTCTGGGAACGGGGGCGTTCAGAAAGGAGAGCAGCGTTGTCTCGGCCAACGTGAAGACCGGGTCAACATCTTCACCTCGTTACATAAGGATCTCGCTTTCCCGCCCGGCTTTATCACGTTTGATCGATATCAAGGTTTCATCTTCCCTGTCCGGGTAACTTGACCGCATTGCAGCGTGGCGTCTGCAAAGGACGCGCAACAAAAACAATGCGGGGCAGGGAATGTTTCAGGTTCGAATTCACGGCCGCGGCGGCCAGGGTGTTGTGACGGCGGCGGAGATGCTGTCGATTGCCGCATTTCTGGAAGGTAAACACGCCCAGGCCTTTCCCAGCTTCGGGTCGGAGCGCATGGGCGCGCCGGTGGTGTCTTACTGCCGCATCGACGATAGAGAGATCCGTGCGCGCGAGCCGATCCTCGCGCCGGATGCCTTGATCATCCAGGATCCGACCCTGTTGCAGTCCGTCGATGTGTTTCAGGGTCTCAATCCCGAAGGTTTTATCCTGATCAACTCGCGCCGCTCCTTCGAGGATCTGGGGATCGCGGAGTTCGTGTCCGGATTTCCGGCTCATCATGTCTGCGATGTCGGGGCCACGGAACTGGCCGTCAAGCACGTTGGCCGGCCGGTCCCCAACGCGGCATTGCTCGGGGGTTTTGCCGCCATCTCCGGCCAGATCCACATGGAGTCCGTTGAGAAGGCGATCGAACAGAAGTTTCCGGGAACGATCGGCGCTGCCAACGTGGCCGCCGCACGCGAAGCTTTCGAGCTGGCCCAGGCTGCATGAAAACAAGGTCGGCATGAAACAGGGTCTGCATAAGGGAGAATTTCTATGCTGAAGCAGGTTGAAGGATCGGTCGCCGTTGCCGAGGCGGTCGCCCTCTGCCGGCCCGAAGTGGTCTGCGCCTATCCCATCACGCCGCAGACCCACATCGTCGAGGGTGTCGGCGCGCTGGTGAAATCCGGCGCACTTGAAAACTGCGAATTCATCAATGTGGAATCCGAATTCGCGGCGCTTTCGGTTGCCATCGGCGCTTCGGCGGCGGGTGCGCGGGCCTATACCGCGACGGCCAGCCAGGGCATCCTCTTCATGGCGGAGGCGGTCTATAACGCCGCTGGCCTGGGCCTGCCCATCGTCATGACGGTCGGCAACCGCGCCATCGGGGCGCCCATCAACATCTGGAACGACCATACGGATGCCATGTCCGTGAAAGACGCAGGCTGGATCCAGCTCTTTGCCGAGACCAATCAGGAGGCCGTGGATCTGCATATTCAGGCCTTCCGGCTGGCGGAGGAACTGAGCTGTCCGGTGATGGTCTGCATGGACGGCTTTATCCTGACCCATGCCTATGAGCGGGTCGATGTTCCATCCCAGGAGGAAGTGGACGCCTTCCTACCGCCCTACGATCCGGTTCAGGTGCTCGATCCGGCGGATCCCTATTCCATTGGGGCCATGGTGGGGCCCGATGCCTTCACGGAGGTGCGCTATCTCGCCCATGACAAGCAGCTTCAGGCCCTGCAGCTGATCCCCGAGATCGCCTCGGTGTTCAAGGATGTCTTTGGCCGGGAATCCGGCGGGCTGCTCCATCCCTATCGCACGGAGGGTGCCGAGACGGTCGTGGTTGCTCTGGGCTCGGTCAACGGCACCATCAAGGAGGTCGTCGATGCCATGCGCGAGGACGGGGCCGCGGTCGGGTCGGTCAGCATATGTTCGTTCCGGCCCTTCCCTCTGGCGGAGCTGAAAGCCGCGCTGGCGGGCGCCAGGAACATCGTGGTGGTGGAAAAGAGCCTCGCGCCGGGCCTCGGCGGTGTCGTTGCTTCCAATGTCCGCATGGCGATGCAGGAGACACCGCGTCCCGTCCATACCGTGATCGCGGGGCTCGGCGGGCGCCCCATCACCACCGCCTCACTCCGCAGGGTCGTGACCGAAGCGGCTTCGGGCACCTTGCCGGACGTGCATTTCCTCGACCTCGACGAGGCTGTCGTCGCACAGGAAATCGCGCGCGCCAAGAAAACCCGGCGCTCGGGTCCGGCCGCGGAGAATATCCTGAAGCACCTTGCGTCAGCGAAACCCACCGATACTGCGGGAGCCCTGCCATGACCGAAGAAAGCGCGCTGCAACGGGTCAAGTTCTACCAGACCGGCACCCATACTGTCGGGAACCGCCTGATGGACGATGCCGCCCGCAGCGTCCAGGCCTCGATGAACCGTTCGAACGCCATCACGTCGGGGCACCGCGCCTGTCAGGGCTGCGGGGAAGCGCTGGGCGCGCGCTATGCACTGGACTCCGCCATGCGGGCCGCCGAGGGGCAACTGGTCGCGGTGAACGCGACGGGATGCCTCGAGGTCTTTACCACGCCTTATCCCGAAACCTCCTGGCAGATTCCCTGGCTGCATTCGCTCTTCGGCAATGCGCCCGCCGTCGCCACCGGCGTGGCCGCGGCCATGCGGCGCAAAGGGCGCGACAAGGTGAAGGTCGTGGCCCAGGGCGGCGACGGCGGCACCACCGACATCGGCTTCGGCTGTCTCTCCGGCATGTTCGAGCGGAACGACGACGTGCTCTACATCTGCTACGACAACGAAGCCTATATGAATACCGGCGTGCAGCGCTCGTCGGCCACGCCGCCGGCTGCGCGCACAGCCACCACGCCGGCCCTCGGCGACGCGCCGGGGAATGTGTTCGGTACGGGCAAGAACATGCCGCTGATCGCCATGGCCCACAACATTCCCTACGTGGCGACGGCGAGCGTTGCCGACCTCCACGATCTTGAGGCCAAGGTCACCCGGGCCATGTCCGTTTCAGGGTCGCGCTACATCCACATCATGGTGCCATGCCCGCTCGGCTGGGGCTCCGCGCCCTGCGACACGATCCGCATCGCGCGGCTGGCGGTGGCCTGCGGCCTCTTCCCGCTCTTCGAGGCCGAACACGGCGAGGTGGTGCGGACCAGCAAGATCCGCCGCCCCGTGCCGGTGGAGGATTACCTCCGGCCACAGCGCCGTTTCGCGCACCTCTTCAAGAAGGGCCATGAAGATAAGGAGCGGATTGCCGCCCTCCAGCGCATGGCGGACAGCAACATCAGCCGCTTTGGCTTGTTCGCTGAAGGAGGCGAGTCATGAGCAAGGAACTGCCTTTCGCCATTACGCTGGACCCGGGTACCAGCTTGGCCAACGAGACCGGCTCCTGGCGCACGGAAAAGCCGGTTTATGTCGACCGGCTGCCGCCTTGCAACAATGCCTGCCCTGCAGGTGAGAACATTCAGGCCTGGCTGTTCCATGCGGAGGAAGGCGATTACGAACAGGCCTGGCAGGTGCTAATGGCGGACAATCCACTGCCCGGTGTCATGGGCCGTGTCTGCTATCACCCTTGCGAAACCGCCTGTAATCGCGCGCAGCTGGATGAGGCCGTCGGCATCCACGCGATCGAGCGCTTCCTCGGCCGCCGGGCCTGGGAGCAGAAGTGGAAGCCGAGGTTCGACGCCGAGCCCTCCGGCAAGCGGGTGCTGGTGGTTGGCGCCGGGCCCAGCGGTCTCTCCGCCGCCTACCACCTGACCCGGCTCGGCCATACGGTTACGATCCGCGAGGCCGGTCCCATGGCGGGCGGCATGATGCGCTTCGGCATTCCCAAATACCGCCTGCCGCGGGACGTTCTGGACTATGAAATCCAGCGCATCCTCGATATGGGGGTGACGCTCGAGCTGAACACCAAAGTCGAGGACATCGAGGCCGCCTTTACCTCCGAGGGTTTCGACGCGGTCTTTGTGGCGGTCGGCGCGCACTTGGCCAAACGGATCAACATCCCCGGCTACGCGGCAGGGAAAATTCTCGATGCCGTCTCGGTGCTGCGCGACATCGAAACCGGGGCGGAACCGCCGCAGCTGGGCCGGCGCGTCGTGGTCTACGGCGGCGGCAACACGGCGATGGATGTGGCGCGGACGGCGAAGCGCCTGGGCGTCGAGGAATCCATGATCGTCTACCGGCGCTCCCGAAAGGAGATGCCCGCCCACGACTTTGAGGCCACCGAGGCCGAAGAAGAGGGCGTAATGATCCACTGGCTACGCACGATCAAGCAGATCGACGAGACGGGGTTCCAGGTCGAGAAAATGGCCATCGACGAACATGGCCGCCCGCAGCCGACCGGCGAGTTCGAGACCATCGAAGCGGACACGCTGATCCTGGCACTGGGCCAGGATGTCGACACCTCTTTTCTGGGCGAAGTCCCCGGTGTTGAAATCGCCAGGGACGGCGTGGTCGAAGTCGACGGCCATATGATGACCGGTCGCGCGGGTCTCTTCGCCGGGGGCGATATGGTGCCCGCGGAACGCACCGTGACCGTCGCCGTCGGCCACGGCAAGAAAGCCGCCCGCAATATCGATGCCTGGCTCAGTGGCGGAAAGTACCGGCCCGGCGAGAAGCACGAGCTCGCGGCCTTCGACAAGCTCAATACCTGGTACTACACCGATGCGCCGCAAACCCAGCAGCCCCAGCTGGAACTGGTCCGCAGGCAATCCGGCTTCGACGAAGTCCTGCAGGGCCTGACCGAAGACAATGCGCTCTATGAGGCCAGACGCTGCCTGTCCTGCGGCAACTGCTTCGAATGCGATAATTGCTACGGAATCTGTCCAGACAACGCGGTCACGAAGCTGGGGCCGGGCAAGCGCTTCGCGTTCAATTACGACTACTGCAAAGGCTGCGGCATGTGCGCCGCCGAGTGCCCCTGCGGCGCGATCACCATGGTGCCGGAGGCGGTTTGAGGATTGCCGTTGGCACGGAGGTTTTCGCGAGCGTGTTGTGATTCGTGAGATGGTGCCCCATGACAGACTCGAACTGCCAACCCCCTGATTACAAATCAGGTGCTCTACCAGTTGAGCTAATGGGGCTCAGGGTGTGGCGGCGGTGCTGCGCGCCATCAGGTAGGTTGGGCGGAAAATAGTGCTTTCGGGGCGCGAGGGCAACCAGTCAATTTTCTGGCACAGATTTCTGTGGCCCGCTTGCGCTAAACCGCTGAAAGAATTCCAGGAATCCGTGTTTCGAGGCTGGTCTGGGCTGTGGGGTTCTCCACCGGCGTTAACCTTTTGCGAGCATATGTCACAAGATTGCGCCTACTTTGCCCCCGGTTTGACGCAACAGGTTAATGCCGGCCGCAGATATCTTCGGCTTTGGATCGAGTGCAGTGCCAAGCCGGAAGGAACCCTGATGGGGCAGATTGATCACGGATACGATATTTCGACCGTTGCCCGCCTTATGTTGCCCAGCGAAGTGGAGCGCAATTCGATCGACGTGCTTGACGTTCTGGATTGCGATCCGGAGCGTATGGAGCCGATCTTCTCGGTAAACGACCCCTCCAGCTATCAGTCGGCGATGCCGGAGCGCTGACGGCCCGAATTCGTTCCAACGCGGACCCGTTCCCGGCCGGCGCGGCGCCAGCCCGGCCGCGGTGTTCCTGGGATTTTATCGCGGCTAACCTGTGCAATGAGATACGGCCGCGGGGTGACAGCATCGAGACCCTTTTCCGCCGTCTGACCGGCAAGCGCGCCCACCGAATTCAGCTCAATGCGAAAACCGCCCCCTCCGCTGCTGCACGGCAAACATTGCGGATGCGTCTGAAGACGGCGACGCTTTGAGTTTCAGGGTCGATAGCCCCTGTGACGAGGCGCACTGCTTGTGCATGAATTTGCGGCGCCGATTCGGGTATCGGGCCTGCCTCTGTGACCGGAGCGGCATACCCGTCCATTTTCTAGCGCAAATTGTGTGCCCGCCGTATGTCTGTCGGAATCTTCTCCACTAACTCTGTTGGCCGGAAAAGACGCGCTAAACATTTCAAATACATTGGAAAAACCCGTTGATCCAGCGCTCTTGGGCGGAATCCGGGCACCGGGATGCTGCGATCTCTACTTGTCTATGCTATTTATATTTGTATATAGACGTTAGCTCTGCAAGTTAAGGGATGTGTTGATGTTTCCGCTGTCGCGCCGGAGGAAAAGCTATTTCTGATTCCGCGTCTTGGGATCTCGCCGATCAGATCGCCAAAGAGAACTTCTCACAGCTGAACCAATTGCATATCGACAACGGGGTTTCGCCCCCAAAGGTTGTGTGGCAGCCGCGCGGGCGTGATCTCCAACACGAGCAGCTCCAGTTTCTGTTGGCTTACTGGAAAAACCTGAGCGACGGAGACGGCCGAGTCGCGGCAGATGAGATCGACCCCCTGAACATGTGGCCCGCACTCGGCTTTGTCATACTGGTGGATGTTGTGGAGGGCGGTGAAGACTTCCGGGTCCGGGTCTACGGTTCTGCGATTGCCCAGTCGGTCGACGTGGATGTTACCGGCAAGCTGATATCCGAGACACCCTGGCAGGGTGTCGTCATGGATTTCTTTTATGCCGTCTACCGGGCCGTCCTGATTCGTCCCGAACCGCTCTACACCGAACACGAGCCGCCCGCCGACGTGGGCGTTAAGTTATGGCACCGCCTGATGCTGCCCCTCGGGGGCGCTGACGGTAAGATCTGCCGTGTCCTGGTCGGCAATGTGCCCGGTGAGTGGCGAAAGCCGGTCAAGGACGGCGAGGACTAAGGCTCAGGTCACGGGACCTCCCGACACGGCCACACGCCGACAGACTATGTCGTGCCCAGAGACCAGATGACACCCAGAGACCAGATGATACCCAGAGGCTACATCACGCCGAGATCTTTGGCGGTCATATCCAAAGACAGGCGCGCGCGCTTGAACAGCTCATCGATCTCCGGCTTCGACATGATCAGCGGCGGCGAGACCACAAGGGTATCGCCCACCGCCCGCATGATCAGACCGTTGCCGGTCGCATAGTCCTTGCAGAGCGCGCCGGTGGTGCCGACATCGGCGAAACGCGCGCGCGTCGCCTTGTCCTTCGCCAGTTCGATGGCGCCCAGGAAGCCGACCCCTCTGACTTCGCCGACCAGCGGATGATCCGCCAGTTCATTCAGCTTTGCCTGCAGGTAGGGACCGGTCTTGCTGCGCACCTTCTCGACGATGTTCTCTTCTTCCATCAGCCGGATGTTCGCCAGAGCCACCGCACAGCAGACCGGATGTCCGGAATAGGTGAAGCCGTGATAGAACTCGCCGCCGTCTTCGATCAGGGTGCCGGCGACACGCTCGCCGACCATGACGGCGGAAAGTGGCAGGTATCCCGAGGAAATACCCTTGGCGAGCGGCATGATGTCCGGCGAAATGCCGAAGGTCTCGCAGCCGAACCAGTTGCCGGTGCGCCCGAAGCCGCAGATCACTTCATCGGCGATCAAGAGGATGTCGTACTTCCGGCAGATTTCCTGGACCTTCGGCCAGTAACTCTCGGGTGGAATGATGACGCCGCCGGCGCCCTGGACCGGTTCCCCGATGAAGGCGGCGACATTCTGCGCACCGAGAATCAGGATCCTGTTTTCCAGTGCTTCGGCGGCCTTGAGGCCGAGCTCGTCCGGTGTCAGATCGCCGCCCAGATCGAACCAGTAGGGCTGCATGACGTGCTCGAAGCCGGGCAGGGGGAGATCGGCCTGGCCATGCATGGCCGCCATGCCGCCAAGGCTTGCCGCCGCCATGGTGCTGCCATGGTAGGCGTTATTGCGGCTGATGAAGATTTTCTTGGTCGGTTTCCGGGCCAGGTTCCAGAAGTGGCGCACCATGCGCACGATGGTGTCGTTGGCATCGGAGCCCGAGGAACCGTAGAACACATGGTTCAGGCCGTCGGGGGTGATCTTGGCCAGCTTCTCCGAGAGCTCCACCGACGGGGGTGTCGCGGTTTTGAAGAAGGTGTTGTAATAGGGCAGTTCCAGCATCTGGTCGTAGGCCGCCAGTGCCAGTTCCTTGCGGCCGTAACCCATATTGACGCACCAGAGGCCGGCCATGCCATCCAGGATCCGGTTGCCTTCGGAGTCGGTGAGCCAGACACCCTCGGCCTTGGTGATAATGCGGCTGCCCCCCTCGTTGGCCAGGCCTTTGGTGTCGGTGAAGGGATGCAGATGGTGCTTGGCGTCGGCCTCGCGCCACCAGGCGGTTTCATTGCGGGAAAGTTGGGTGCTCATAATCTCGGTTCCTCGATCTGCAGTCTTTGAACGCGGCGTCGGTAGGACGCGCGGATAAGGCTCTGGCGCCAGGCGGTGCGAGCCGTCGTTCAGGCGGTCAAGGATTGAAGCCGATACGCGCACAGAGGATCAGGAGTTCGGCCAGACGTGACGGCAGCCCGCGGCTGGCGCGGGGCAGGTCATCGCTCACATCGTGCTTTACAGGCCGCATTGGCTTCTCACAGTGGTGTCGCAGGAGCAGGATCCCTGAAGCTGAGCCGTTTCGTCAAGCTGGATCAGGGTCAAACATTCAGAAGCAGATGCTCGCGTTCCCAGGAGGAGATGACCTTCTGATAAGCCAGCAACTCGGTTTCCTTTACGATCGTGACCGCATCGATGAATTTTTCCCCCAGAACGGGCTTGATCGCCCGGGTGCCGTTAAAGCGGGTGAGCGCGTCATAGAGGGTCCGCGGCAGGGTATGGGCGAGGCGGTACGCGCTGCCCTCTACCGGGGAGCGGGGTTTGAGCTTCTGGGTCATGCCCAGGTATCCGCAGGCAAGCGAGGCGGCGATCGCCAGATAGGGGTTGGCGTCCGCGCCGGCCAGGCGGTTTTCCACCCGGCGGCCGAAGGGGTCCGAATGGGGTACGCGCAGGCCGACGGTGCGATTGTCGTAGGCCCAGTGTGTATTGATCGGCGCATCTGAATCCGGAATCAGACGGCGGTAGCTGTTCACGTTGGGTGCCAGCAGCGGCATCATGGCCGGCAGGTGTTTTTGCAGGCCCGCGATATGCTGGTGAAAGAGCTTGGTGTCCTTGCCGTTCTTCTGCGCGAAGAGGTTCTTGCCGGTTTCGCTGCTCAGCAGGCTCTGATGAATGTGCATGGAACTGCCGGGCTCGTCCTGCATGGGTTTCGCCATGAAGGTCGCATAAACCGAATGCCGCAGACCGGCCTCGCGCACCGTGCGTTTGAAGAGAAAGGCCTGATCCGCCAGCGCCATCGGTTCGCCGTGATTGAAGTTCATCTCCATCTGGGCGGCCCCGGCTTCGTGGGTGAGCGTGTCGACATCCAGATTCTGGGCTTCGCAGTAGTCGTAGACATCCTCGAAGAGGGGATCGAATTCGTTGACCGCGTCCACCCCGAAGGCTTGACGCGACGTTTCCCGCCGGCCCGAGCGTCCGATCGGCGGTTCCAGGGGGTAGTCCGGGTCGGTGTTGACGTCGACCAGGAAAAACTCCAGCTCCGGCGCGATAACCGGCGTCCAGCCTTTTTCTTCGTAGAGAGCCAGGATGCGGCGCAAAAGATGACGGGCCGCGATGTCCACGGGACTGCCGTCCATAAAGAAGGCATCGCAGATCACCTGAGCCGTCGGCTCGCTGTACCAGGGCACGACCCGGATGGTGCTGGGATCGGGCAGGAGATAAACGTCCTGGACCGCCGGGCTGATCACTGAGTCCTCGTTATCCGGGTAACGGCCGTTCACGGTCTGAACGAACACGCCCTCGGGAATCCGCAGGCCGTTGTTGCGCATGCCCTGCACGAATTTGGCCGCCGGCAGGATCTTTCCGCGTGCGATCCCGGCCATATCGGGCACCAGGCATTCGACCTCTTCAATTTCGTATTCTTTCAGAAAAGCTTCGATCGAATCCATGCTGGAACTCTTGGGCTGATGACGTTCTGCGCAGTTTTGTTTGTGGCGCCGCGACGGCGGCGGCGGGCCGGATGAAAAGCCCCGGTCTGATGACCGAACTGAGGGTTAGACTGCTTAACTATGGCTAACAAATCGCTAACACGGACACCCGGCGGCTGCAACCACACCTCGGACGGGCAAGAAAAAACGCCGGACCTCAATGGCCCGGCGTCTCGATGAAACCGCAATCCCTTTTCCGATCTGCCTGCTAGAGTCCAAGTGCCTCTTGCGGGGCGACGTAGGTCATGCCGTGCGCGTCGGCGACGGCTTTATAGGTGACCTTGCCCATGGCAACGTTCAGGCCTTCCATCAGATGCGGGTCTTCCGCAAGGGCGCGTTTGTATCCTTTATCGGCCAGAGCCAGCGTAAAGGGCAGGGTGGCGTTATTCAGGGCGAAGGTCGAGGTCCGGGCAACGGCGCCGGGCATGTTGGTCACGCAATAGTGGACCACATCCTCTTCCACGTAGGTCGGGTTGTCGTGCGTCGTTCCGCGCGAGGTCTCGAAGCAACCGCCCTGGTCGATCGCAATGTCGACAACCACCGAGCCCGGGCGCATGTTTTTCAGCATGTCGCGCGTGACCAGTTTGGGGGCGGCAGCACCGGGCACCAGCACCGCACCGATCACCAGGTCCGCACCCGCGACATGGCTTTCGATCGCATCCACGGTCGAATAGATGGTGTTCAGCGTCGGGCCGAACTGCATATCAAGCTCGTTGAGGCGCTGGAGGGAGCGGTCAATGACGGTGACCGCCGCTTCCATGCCCATGGCCATGCGGGCTGCATTGGTACCCGAGACGCCGCCGCCGATGATCACGACCTTCGAGGCTGCAACGCCGGGCACGCCCCCCAGCAGCATGCCCGAGCCACCCTGTTCCTTCTCCAGGCAGTGGGCGCCGACCTGCACCGACATACGTCCGGCGACTTCGCTCATGGGGGTCAGCAGCGGCAGGCCGCCGCGGGCCGAGGTGACGGTCTCGTAGGCGACCGCGACACAGCCGGAGTCCATAAGGCCCCTGGTCTGCGCTTCGTCCGGTGCAAGGTGCAAATAGGTGAACAGCAACTGTCCTTCGCGCAGCTGGGCGTACTCGCCGGGCTGCGGCTCCTTGACCTTCACCACCATCTCGACGCTGTCGAAAATCTCCTGCGCGGTTCCGGCTATGCTTGCGCCCGCGTTGCGGTAGTCATCGTCACTAAAGCCGACGCCGCTTCCGGCAGCCGTCTCGACGACGACCTTATGTCCGTGATGAATAAGCTCGCGGACCGAGCTGGGAATGAGGCCGACACGGTATTCGTGATTTTTGACCTCTTTCGGCACACCAATGAGCACGGGGTTCTCCTTAGAAACTCAAATAAAAAGCAAAGCGGATCGCCGGTTCGCGGATTTATCCGGTCTTGGCGACCCGGAGGTTGGGTTCGTGACAGCTATTCTTGCCGCCGATCAGTCAGTCGCCTCGAGAGCTTCTTTGATGGTCTCGAAAATCTGATCGATCTGTTCTTTTGTGACGATCAAGGGCGGCGAAACGGCCAGAGTGTCGCCGGCGATCCGGATCAGCAGGCCTTTCTCGAAGCAGTGCCGGTAGACATCGTACGCCCGCTTTGTCGGGGCGCCGGGGCGCGGCTCCAGCTCGATGGCCGCGACAAGCCCCAGATTGCGGATGTCGATGATGTGCTTACTGCCCTTGAGCGCGTGGGCCGTGTTCTCGAGATAGGGAGAGAGCTCCCTGGCGCGTTCGAACAGACCTTCTTCGCGGTAGACTTCCAGGGTTGCCAAAGCGGCCGCCGCAGCGACCGGGTGACCCGAATAGGTATAGCCGTGGAAGAGCTCGATGGTGGCGCCCGTCTCTTCGCCGTAGTCCATCATGGTTTCGTAGATACCCTTGCGGCAGATCACCGCGCCCATGGGGATCGTGCCGTTGGTCAGGCCCTTGGCGCAGGTGATCATATCGGGTTCGACGCCAAAGTACTCGGTGGCGAAGCTGTCGCCGAGACGGCCGAAGCCGGTGATGACCTCATCGTAAATCAGCAGAATGCCGTGCTTGTCGCAGATCGCGCGCAGCTTCTCGAGGTAACCCTTTGGCGGTGGCAGCACACCGGTGGAGCCGGCCATGGGTTCGACGATCACGGCGGCGATTGTCGCCGGATCATGCAGGGCGCAGATCCGCTCCAGATCCTCCGCGAGGTGTGCGCCCCACTCCGGCAGGCCACGGCTGTAGGCCTGCTCGGCATGACTGTAGGTATGTGGCAGGTGATCGACGCCGTTGAGCAAAGATCCAAAGAAATTCCGGTTCTTGACGATTCCGCCGACCGAGATCCCACCGAAGCCGGAGCCGTGATAGCCGCGTTCCCGGCCGATCAGGCGGGTCCGCTCGCCCTGGCCGCGCGCCCGGTGATAGGCCAGGGCCATCTTGAGGGCGGAATCGGCGGCTTCCGAGCCGGAGTTACAGAAGAAGACGTGATCGAATTCGCCGCTCAGCATATTGGTCAGGCGCGAGGCCAGCTCGAAGGCAAGGGGATGGCCGAACTGGAAGGTCGGCGCGAAATCGAGTTTGGCGACCTGTTCCTGAACGGCTTTAACGATCCGCTCGCGCGAATGACCGGCGTTCACGCACCAGAGACCCGCAGAACCATCGAGGATCTGGCGGCCGTCCAGCGAGGTATAGTGCATGTCTTTCGCGGCCGTGAGCAGAAGCGGGTTTTTTTTGAACTCCCGGTTCCAGGTATATGGCATCCAAAAGGATTCGAGATTGTTCGGAGACGCATCGAAGCCTCCGGAGGAATTCAGTCCGTCCATCACGACACCCCTGCGATTACGGCACCTTAGTCTGTGCCGGCGTTTTCATTGAATTGCTTGGTTGGAGATTATCAATGATTAAGAAAGTAAACAACCGCCTTGTTTTTAGGCATTTTAGGCCGTATTTTGCGTTTAAATGTTAAATATAATAGACATATAAGCATATGGCCGATAACGACGATTCAGAGAAAATTCTCAATAAAATCAATGGGGAAGGGGTGGCTGACGATGACTTCGACCTGGGGCAGCGTCTGCGGTCTCTGCGGGAGCTCCATAATCTCTCGCAACGGCAACTGGCGAAGCGGGCGGGTGTGTCAAATGCGGTCATTTCGCTGATTGAGCAAAACCGCACCAGTCCTTCGGTCGGAATGTTGAAGAAGGTGCTGGGGGGGATTCCCATGTCGATGACCGACTTCTTCGCGCTGGATGTGGCGCCGCGGGAGAAGGTGTTCTTCAAGTCCGATGAATTGACCGAAATCGCCGGGGGAAAGATCTCCTTCCGGCAAGTGGGCCGGGACCTGACCGGCAAAGCGCTGCAGATCCTGCGCGAGCGCTACCAGCCCGGCGCCGACACAGGCGATACGATGCTGCGCCATGACGGAGAGGAGTCGGGCATCGTCATCCGCGGGCGCTTCGAGGTTACGGTCGGCGAGCAGCGCCGGATACTGGGCCCGGGCGACGCCTTCTACTTCGACAGCCGCATTCCGCACCGCTTCAGGAATGTCGGTGAGGAGGAGGTCGAGGTCGTCACCGCCTGCACACCGCCCAGCTTCTGAAAAGCTGTCGAAACCGGACCCACCTCTATTTCAGCAGCTCGTAGAGAGCGACGGCGGCGGCGTTGGACACGTTCAGGGCGGAGATCGGCTCCCGGGTCGGCAGATGCACCAGTTCGTCGCAGGTTTCACGGGTCAGGCGGCGCAGGCCGCTGCCCTCGGCCCCGAGCACCAGGGCCACCGGGCCGTCGCTTTTGGCATCCGCGAGGGTCCGTTTTCCCTCGCCCGCGAGGCCAAGCGACCAGTAACCCGCCGTTTTGAGGCTCTCCAGAGCCCGCGCCAGATTGGTCACGGCGATGTAAGGGGTGTGGTCGAAGGCGCCGGATGCCGTCTTGACCAGAACCCCGCTCTCCGCGGCGGCATTGCGGCCGGTGGTGACCACCGCCTGGGCGCCGAAGGCTGCCGCGGAGCGCAGAATTGCACCGACATTCTGGGGATCGGTGACCTGATCGAGAACCAGTACGACAGGGCGTCTGGCAGTTTCCGGCAAGGGCGCGGCCAGCAGGTCCTCCAGGTGCGGTTGGGTCAGGGGCGCGCATTGCAGCGCCAGTCCCTGGTGCACCGCCGAGTCGGGCAGGGCGCTCATGAAGTCTTCGCGGTTGGCCTGATGGGCGGGTGGGGCGCCGGGCAGGGCCAGCAGCTTATCCAGAGCTTCGCCATGTCGCTGGCCGGCTTCCTTGCTAACAAGCAGACGTTCCTTGCGCCGTTTCGGATTCGCCAGAGCCGCCAGGACGGCATGGACGCCGAAGAGCCAGTGTGCCCGGTGGGCTGGGCCCGAGGGGCCTTTGGCGGAACCTCCCGGCCTTGCCGCCGGACCTGGACCGTTTCCTTCGGTTTTTGGGCGTTTCGGGCTGCCGGCATTGCTGCGCTGGCGCGAGTGGCTGCGGTCCATCCCCTTGGCGGTGGATTTTCGGCGGTTTTTCGGGTGCTTGCTTTGGGTCATAATGGCGGGTAATATGGCATCAAGAGCCTCAGGTTCTGCAAGCGTTGCCTTCAGCCAAAATAATCTTTTGGCTGCGAGGGGCGCTGTCTTTATGTTTGAAGTTGACAGGCCCGATTAAATCAACATATTTCGCATCTTCGTTGCGCCGTCGAACGGGATCCTCTGGAGGGGTGCCCGAGTGGCTAAAGGGGACGGGCTGTAAACCCGTTGGCTATGCCTACGTTGGTTCGAATCCAACCCCCTCCACCAAATCGCCGTTTCGGCAGGCTGAGCGGACGTTTCGGATAAGGTTAACCGCCTTGCCGGAAATCTGCCGAAAGCGGGAGTGCAGCGGACGAAATTGCGGGTGTAGCTCAATGGTAGAGCCCCAGCCTTCCAAGCTGGTTACGAGGGTTCGATTCCCTCCACCCGCTCCAGGTTTTACGGAGCTCCCCGGATCGCTGTGGTCTGAGGAAATTGTAACATACTCTAGCTAGTGCGCTGACGCGAGCACGGGAACAAAACAATGGCTAAGGAAAAGTTTGAGCGGAATAAGCCGCACTGCAACGTTGGTACGATTGGTCACGTTGACCATGGCAAGACGACGTTGACGGCAGCGATTACGAAGGTTTTGGCTGAGAGCGGCGGTGCGGAGTTTTCCGCGTACGACCAGATTGACAAGGCGCCTGAAGAGAAGGCGCGCGGGATCACGATTTCGACGGCACACGTTGAGTATGAGACGGATAACCGTCACTACGCGCACGTTGACTGTCCCGGTCACGCCGACTACGTGAAGAACATGATCACGGGTGCGGCGCAGATGGACGGCGCGATCCTTGTTGTTTCCGCTGCCGACGGTCCGATGCCTCAGACCCGCGAGCACATTCTGCTTGCGCGTCAGGTTGGCGTTCCCGCGATTGTGATCTTCATGAACAAGGTCGACCAGGTTGACGACGAAGAGCTTCTTGAGCTTGTCGAGCTTGAGATCCGCGAGCTTCTGTCTTCGTACGATTTCCCGGGCGACGATATTCCGATCATCAAGGGGTCTGCTCTTGCGGCTCTTGAAGACGGCGACGCCGCGATCGGTAAAGACGCGATCCTGGAGCTGATGGCTGCTGTCGACAGCTACATCCCGCAGCCTGACCGTCCAGTTGACCGTCCGTTCCTGATGCCGATCGAGGATGTTTTCTCGATTTCGGGCCGTGGTACGGTTGTTACGGGCCGTGTTGAGAGCGGTATCGTGAAGGTCGGCGACGAGATCGAGATTGTGGGTCTGAAGGAGACGAAGAAGACGACCTGCACGGGCGTTGAGATGTTCCGCAAGCTTCTGGACTCTGGCGAGGCGGGCGACAACATCGGCGCGCTTCTGCGTGGTGTCGGTCGTGAAGACGTTGAGCGTGGTCAGGTTCTTGCGAAGCCGGGTTCGATTACGCCGCACACGAATTTCAAGGCCGAAGCCTACATCCTGACGAAGGAAGAGGGCGGCCGTCATACGCCGTTTTTCACGAACTACCGTCCGCAGTTTTACTTCCGTACGACGGACGTGACGGGTGTTGTGACGCTTCCTGAAGGCACGGAGATGGTGATGCCTGGCGACAACATCGCGATGACGGTCGAGCTGATCGCGCCGATCGCGATGGACGAAGGCCTGCGTTTCGCGATCCGCGAAGGCGGCCGCACCGTCGGTGCAGGCGTCGTCGCAGGCATCGTTAAGTAAAACCGGATCATTCGGGGTGCGCGTCTCGCTGAGACGACGCGCTCCGGATCAGCTCCTCAGCCGCGTGCGATTTAGGTCGCAGGCGGCTCTGGCGTTTGAAAGCTTCGATCTCCGGATTGAGGGTAAAATCGCTGAAAACCGGGTTTTCGCGGGTTTCAGCGAGGCGATAGGAGAGTAGCTCAATTGGCAGAGCACCGGTCTCCAAAACCGGGGGTTGTGGGTTCGAGTCCCTCCTCTCCTGCCAATATAGGTTCCTTCGCCGGGAACGGGGCTTTTGCCGCAAGAGCTGCGGCATATATATGATTTAAATGTTTTCGTTGTGTTCGGCGGAAACCGTGTGGAATAAGGACGTAGTCGCAGAATGGCCAAGACCAGTCCGGGTCAATTCATTCGGGAAGTACGGCAGGAAACCTCCAAGGTGACCTGGCCGACGCGCAAAGAGACAATCGTGTCCACCATCATGGTGTTCGTGATGGTGTTCCTTGCTGCGCTCTTCTTCTTTTTCGTCGACCAGATTCTTGCTTTCGGGATCGGCCAGATCCTCGGGTTCGGGAGCTAAGTCATGGCAATGCGATGGTACGTTCTCCACGTTTATTCCGGTTTTGAGAAGAAAGTCGCAGAATCGATCCAGGATCAGGCCGTCCAGAACGGGATGGAAGACTTCTTTGAAGAGGTGCTGGTCCCGACCGAAGAAGTGGTCGAGATGCGTCGGGGCCAGAAGGTCAATTCCGAGCGCAAGTTCTTCCCTGGCTATGTATTGATCAAGATGGACCTGACGGACGAGTCCTGGCACCTGGTCAAGAACACGCCGAAAGTAACCGGCTTCCTTGGCAACAAGGGGCGTCCGCTGCCGATTTCCCAGAAAGAGGCGGAGCGGATTCAGACCCAGGTGCAGGAAGGCGTCGAACGTCCGAAACCCTCGATTACCTTCGAGATCGGGGAAACCGTGCGTGTCAGTGACGGACCGTTTACCTCCTTTAACGGTCTGGTCGAAGAAGTTGATGAGGAGCGGGCCCGCCTCAAGGTGGCCGTTTCCATCTTTGGCCGTTCGACACCTGTTGAGCTGGAATACGCTCAGGTGGAGAAGCAGTAGGCCGTTGAGTGTGATCCCGTCCGGGTTCGCCGGACGGGTATTTTAGCGCGGGAGGTTGGCCATAACCGCACCGCGCGACCCATGAACCGAAAGGGTTAATTGATGGCAAAGAAGATCGCAGGCTATATCAAGCTTGAGATTCCGGCTGGTCAGGCGAATCCCTCGCCGCCCGTCGGACCCGCGTTGGGACAGCGCGGACTGAACATTATGGAGTTCTGTAAGGCTTTTAACGCAGCCACGCAGAACACCGAGCAGGGTACCCCGACGCCGGTGATCATCACCGCTTATTCGGACCGTTCCTTCTCGTTCGAGACCAAGACGCCGCCGGCGAGCTACTTCCTGAAGAAGGCCGCGGGCCTGAAAAAGGGTGGCGCGACGCCGAGTAAGGCTGTCGCGGGCAGTGTGACCATGGATCAGGTGCGCGAGATCGCACAGACCAAGATGGTCGATCTGAACGCCAACGATATCGATGCCGCCGCCAAGATCATCATGGGCTCGGCGCGCTCGATGGGTCTCGAGGTGAAGGGATAAAGCCATGGCTGGAAAAAACAACGGAAAGCGGTTGGCGAAATCCTACGAAGGCATCGACCGCAACTCGGCTTACGGTCTTTCGGAGGCTGTCAGCCTGATCAAAGGCGGCGCGAGCGCCAAGTTTGACGAGACCATCGAGATCGCCATGAACCTGGGTGTTGACCCGCGTCATGCGGATCAGAACGTCCGCGGCGTCGTTGCGTTGCCGCACGGTACCGGTAAGACGGTCCGTGTCGCGGTCTTCGCCAAGGACGCGAAGGCGGATGAAGCCCGCGAAGCCGGCGCCGATATCGTCGGTGCCGACGACCTTGCCGCTGAAATTCAGTCCGGCAAGTTCGAGTTCGACCGCGTGATTGCAACGCCCGACATGATGGCGGTCGTTGGCCGTCTCGGTAAGATCCTCGGTCCGCGCGGCATGATGCCGAACCCGAAGCTGGGTACGGTGACGCCTGATGTCGCCGGCGCCATCAAAGCCGTCAAGGGCGGTCAGGTGGAGTTCCGGGTCGAGAAGGCCGGGATCGTTCATGCCGGTGTCGGTAAGGCCAGCTTCGGTGAAGATGCGCTGGTCGAGAACGTCCGGGCATTTGTCGAGGCCATCCAGAAGGCAAAGCCGACCGGTGCAAAGGGCACTTACGTGAAGCGGGTGGCTCTGTCCTCGACCATGGGCCCCGGTGTGAAGATTGATGTTTCCAGCCTGTCGGCTTCGGCGTAAGCCGGGCCAGCGGGCGTAGAGATTCGGCTGCGTTCTTCGGGACACAGCCGATAAGACGGAGCGGCAGCAAAATCTGCCGTTCCAACCTGTCCAAGACTGTAGGTGCCCTGACGGGTCTCCCAAGAAGCGGGAAACTTCAGGGGCTTAAGCCGCAAGGGCCTGCATAGACGGGAAGCGAGTTTGGCGGGTGCCCGTTAGGGGCCAATCAGGCTTGAACTTCCAGGACAGGCGAACCGGATTTCCGGGAGCTTTTCCGGAAATCCTCGTGCAAACCGGCTGATGGCCGCCCTGGTGGGCATCGGCTAAAAAGAGCGGAGCGATCCGTGGACCGATCACAAAAAGCAGAGTTGGTATCGGCTCTCAATGCAACGTTCGAAAGCGCGGCTCTCGTCGTGGTGACCCAGCAGTCTGGGTTGACCGTGACCGAGGTGTCGGGTCTTCGTACGCAGATGAGAGACGCTGGTGCCAGCTACAAGGTGACTAAAAATCGGCTCACGCGTCTTGCGCTTGAGGGCACGAAGTATAAGGCGCTGGAGTCAATGTTTACGGGACCGACCGCAATCGCGACGTCGGAAGATCCCGTGGCGGCGGCAAAGGTCTGCGTCGAGTTCGCCAAGAAGAACGAGAAGCTGACCATCGTCGGCGGTGCAATGGGTGAGACGATTCTTGATCCTGCCGGGATCAACGCTCTCGCCAAGTTGCCGTCGCTCGACGAATTGCGCGGAAAACTTATTGGCGTTCTGCAGGCGCCGGCAACCAAGGTTGCTGGTGTTGTACAGGCCCCGGCCGGGAAACTGGCTCGGGTGTTCAGCGCCTACGGCTCTCAAGACGAGGCGGCGTAAGCCTCTCGAGGAAACAGTTCAAGCCTAGGAGATTAAAATGGCTGATTTGGACAAATTGGTAGACGAGCTCTCGAAGCTCACTGTTATCGAAGCTGCTGAGCTGGCTTCAAAGCTCGAAGAATCCTGGGGCGTTTCCGCCGCTGCACCGGTTGCTGTTGCTGCCGTTGCCGGTGGTGGCGATGCAGGTGCTGCTGCTGAAGAGCAGACCGAGTTCGACGTTGTTCTTGCCGCTGCCGGCGAGAAGAAGATCAACGTGATTAAAGAAGTCCGCGCCATCACCGGTCTTGGTCTGAAAGAAGCCAAGGACCTGGTTGAGTCCGCACCGAAAGCCGTCAAGGAAGGTGCCAGCAAGGACGAAGCCGCAGAGCTTAAGAAGAAGCTCGAGGATGTTGGTGCGACGGTCGAGCTCAAGTAATCAGAGCCGATCGGACGTAACGCAAGGTCCGGCCGGCGTGCGTGGGAAACCGCGTACGCCGCGTCGGCCTTCTGCGTATTTTGATTTGGGCCTGTTCGCAGCAGGCCGGCCGGATGGAACCGAAGGCCTAAAACCGGGTTCCTCGGGCGGGATGCCGCTGATCGCAGAGAGTGAAACTGCTGGTCCGGTGTTTCGTGAAAAACAAAGATTCTTGGCGCACCCGCGCCAAAACCTGATGCAACGAGGACATGACTGACATGGCGAGATCGTTTACGGGCCTCAAACGTATTCGTAAGGATTTCGGACGCATTGCTGAAGTAAGCAGCATGCCGAATTTGATCGAGGTTCAGAAGACCTCCTACGATCAGTTTCTGCAGGATGGTGTGCCCCTGGCCGACCGGACCCAAACCGGCCTCCAGGAGGTTTTTGCATCGGTGTTTCCGATCAAGGACTTTTCCGATCGCGCGGAACTTCAGTTCCTGCGCTATGAGCTGGAAGAGCCGAAGTACGACGTCGAGGAATGTCAGCAGCGCGGTATTACCTTCGCAGCGCCCTTGAAAGTCACTCTGCGGCTTGTGGTCTGGGACGTCGATGAAGACACCGGATCGCGCTCGATCCGCGACATCAAGGAGCAGGACGTTTACATGGGCGATATGCCGCTCATGACCCGTCATGGCACCTTTGTCATCAACGGCACCGAGCGCGTGATCGTCTCTCAGATGCATCGCAGTCCCGGGGTCTTCTTCGATCACGACCGCGGCAAGACCCACTCCTCGGGTAAATATCTCTTCGCGGCACGGGTGATTCCCTACCGCGGCTCCTGGCTCGACTTTGAATTCGACGCCAAGGATCTGGCTTACGTGCGTATCGACCGCCGCCGGAAGCTGCCGGCTTCCACACTGCTGCTGGCACTTGATTCCGACGCGACCGAGACGCTGCGTGCCGAGCGCGCCGCGGCCGGACTGGAGATGGATCCCCATGAGGCAACCGGTCTAAGCCCTGAAGATATCCTCAACTTCTTCTACAACTCGATCGAGTACAAGCGGGCCAAGGACGGCTGGAAAACCGCGTTCGATGCGGATCGCCTGAAGGGGACGAAGCTGACCCGGGATCTGATCGACGCCAAAACCGGCGACGTCGTGGCCGAAACGGGCACGCGCATGACCCCCCGTCTGGCCAAGAAACTGATCGAGGGCGGTCTCGAGAACCAGTTCGTTCAGAGCGACGATCTGCTCGGCAACTATGTGGCCCAGGACTACATCAAGGAAGACACCGGCGAGGTTATCTGCGAGGCCGGTGATGAATTGACCGAAGCCCTGATCGCGGAGTTGGTTGAAGCGGACGTGAAGTCGCTGGTCGTTCTTGCGATCGACCACGTGAACGTCGGCCCCTACATGCGCAACACCCTGGCGATCGACAAGAACACCTCCCGCGAAGAGGCCCTGATCGATATCTACCGTGTGATGCGTCCGGGCGAGCCGCCGACCCTGGAGACGGCGGAGGCCATGTTCAATGGCCTCTTCTTCGATCCCGAGCGTTACGATCTCTCGGCTGTCGGCCGTGTGAAGATGAATTCGCGCATGGGCTTCGAGACCGACGACCAGGTCCGCACCCTGCGCAAGACGGACATTCTGGCGATCCTGAAGATCCTGATGGACCTGAAAGACGGCCGCGGCGAGATCGACGATATCGATCACCTGGGTAACCGCCGGGTTCGTTCCGTCGGCGAGCTGATGGAGAACCAGTACCGTGTCGGCCTCCTGCGCATGGAGCGCGCGATCAAGGAGCGGATGAGCTCGGTCGAGATTGATTCGGTCATGCCGCACGATCTGATCAACGCCAAGCCGGCTGCCGCCGCGGTGCGCGAGTTCTTTGGATCTTCGCAGCTGTCCCAGTTCATGGACCAGACCAACCCGCTCTCCGAGATCACCCATAAACGCCGTCTCTCGGCGCTTGGTCCGGGCGGTCTGACCCGTGAGCGTGCGGGTTTTGAGGTGCGTGACGTACATCCGACCCACTACGGCCGGATTTGCCCGATTGAGACTCCTGAAGGTCCGAACATCGGTCTGATCAACTCCCTGGCCACCTACGCCCGCGTCAACAAGTACGGTTTTATCGAGAGCCCTTACCGCACGGTCAAGGACGGGAAGGTGACGGACGAAGTGCGCTATCTCTCCGCCATGGAGGAAGGCCGCTACACCGTTGCCCAGGCCAACGCCGAACTCAACGAGAAGAACGAGTTCGTCGACGAGCTGGTGTCCTGCCGGCGCAGCGGCGACTACATCATGTCCCGCGTGGAAGACATCGATCTGATCGACGTTTCGCCCAAGCAGCTGGTCTCGGTTGCCGCGGCGCTGATCCCGTTCCTCGAGAACGACGACGCCAACCGGGCGCTGATGGGATCTAACATGCAGCGGCAGGCCGTGCCTCTCTTGAAGTCCGAGGCCCCGCTGGTCGGAACCGGCATGGAATCAACCGTTGCCCGGGACTCGGGTGTGGCGATCTCCGCTCGCCGGACCGGCATTGTCGATCAGGTCGACGCAACCCGTATCGTGATCCGGGTCAGCGAGGAGACCTCGAGCGGTGAGCAGGCGGTCGACATCTACAACCTTTTGAAGTTCCAGCGTTCCAACCAGAACACCTGTATCACGCAGCGTCCGCTGGTGAAGATGGGCGATCAGGTTTCGCGCGGCGACATCATCGCCGACGGACCCTCGACCAATCTGGGTGAGCTGGCCCTGGGCCGGAATGTGCTGGTCGCGTTCATGCCGTGGAACGGCTATAACTTCGAGGATTCGATCCTGATTTCCGAGCGCATCGTGCGGGACGACGTCTTTACGTCGATCCACATCGAAGAGTTCGAGATCATGGCCCGCGACACCAAGCTGGGTCAGGAAGAAATCACCCGTGACATTCCCAACGTTGGCGAGGACGCCCTGCGCAACCTCGACGAAGCGGGCATGGTCTACATCGGGGCCGAGGTCCTGCCGGGCGATATCCTGGTCGGCAAGGTGACGCCGAAGGGCGAATCTCCCATGACGCCGGAAGAAAAGCTCCTGCGGGCGATCTTCGGTGAAAAGGCGTCGGACGTACGCGACACCTCGCTGCGGGTACCCCCGGGCGTTGGCGGCACCGTGGTCGAGGTCCGGGTCTTCTCCCGCCGCGGCGTGGACAAGGACGAACGTGCCCTGGCCATCGAGCGGGCGGAGATCGAACGTCTTGCCAAGGACCGTGACGACGAAAAGATCATCCTGGAGCGCAGTTTCTATGGTCGTCTGAAAGACCTGCTGCTGGGCGAGGTGGCTGTTGCCGGTCCGAAGGGCCTGAAAACCGACACCAAGGTGAGCGAAGCGGTTCTCTCCGACTTCACACCGGGCCAGTGGCGTCAGTTTGCGGTCGCAGGCGACGCGCGTCAGGCTGATATCGAAGCTCTGAACAAGCAGTTCGAAGGTTCGATCGAGGAGCTGACCAAGCGTTTCGACAACAAGGTCGACAAGCTGCAACGCGGCGACGAGCTGCCCCCGGGCGTGATGAAGATGGTCAAGGTCTTCGTGGCTGTTAAGCGCAAGCTGCAGCCCGGCGACAAGATGGCCGGCCGCCACGGCAACAAGGGTGTGATTTCGCGGATCGTTCCGATCGAGGACATGCCTTACACCGAAGACGGAACGCCGGTCGATATCGTGCTGAACCCGCTCGGCGTGCCGAGCCGCATGAACGTCGGACAGATTCTCGAGACCCATCTGGGGTGGGCCTGTAGCGGTCTGGGGCGTCAGATCGGTGATCTGATGGCTTCGTCCAAGCGCAGCGGCGACTACGGCCAGGTCAAGGATCGTCTGAAGGACATCTACGGCAACGAGGTTTACGCCGAGGATATCGCCGATATGGATCAGGAAGCGCTGGTCGAGCTGGGCCAGAACCTGACCGACGGCGTTCCGATTGCGACCCCTGTATTCGATGGGGCGCGGGAAGACGATATTGTCAGGATGCTGGACCAGGCCGGTCTGGACACCTCCGGTCAGGTCCGTCTGGTCGACGGCCGCACCGGTGAGGTCTTCGAGCGCTCGGTGACGGTGGGCTACATCTATATGTTGAAGCTCCATCACCTGGTCGACGACAAGATCCATGCCCGGTCCATCGGCCCCTACAGCCTTGTCACCCAGCAGCCGCTGGGCGGTAAGGCGCAGTTCGGCGGTCAGCGTTTCGGTGAGATGGAGGTCTGGGCCCTCGAGGCTTACGGCGCCGCCTACACCCTGCAGGAAATGCTGACGGTGAAGTCGGATGACGTGTCGGGCCGGACCAAGGTCTATGAAGCAATCGTCAAGGGCGACGACAACTTCGAAGCCGGCATACCTGAGTCGTTCAACGTTCTGGTCAAGGAACTGCGGTCCCTGGGTCTGAATGTCGAGCTGAAGCAGAGCGAGTATTAAGACGAGCGGATGATCTTGCCGGCGCATTTGTAACGGATGTGCCGGCAGCGCTCGCTTTTAGAATAGTTTTCGTAATCGGGAGATACCGATGAATAACGAGTTGATGAACATCTTCGGCCAGCCAGCGGGCTTGCAAAGTTTCGATCAGATTCGCATCTCGATCGCCAGCCCGGAGCGGATCCGCTCCTGGTCGTTCGGCGAGATTAAAAAGCCGGAAACCATCAACTACCGTACCTTCAAGCCGGAGCGGGACGGCCTGTTCTGCGCGCGCATCTTTGGTCCGATCAAGGACTACGAGTGCCTCTGCGGTAAGTACAAGCGCATGAAGTATCGCGGGATCATCTGCGAGAAGTGCGGTGTGGAAGTCACGCTCTCCAAGGTGCGCCGCGAGCGTATGGGCCACATCGAGCTGGCCAGCCCGGTCGCGCATATCTGGTTCCTGAAGTCGCTGCCGAGCCGTATCGGCCTGCTGGTCGACATGACCCTGAAAGATCTCGAGCGGGTTCTCTACTTCGAGAACTTCGTCGTGATCGAGCCGGGTCTGACGCCGCTGAAAGTGAACCAGCTTCTGAGCGAAGAAGAGTTCATGGATGCCCAGGAAGAGTATGGCGACGACGCCTTTACGGCGAAGATCGGTGCCGAGGCTCTGAAAGACATGCTCTCCAGCCTGGATCTGGAAGAAGAGCGTGACTCTCTGCGGATCGACCTGCGTGAGACGAATTCGGAAGCCAAGCGTAAGAAGTACGTGAAGCGCCTGAAGCTGATCGAAGCCTTCATGGAATCAGGGGCCCGTCCCGAGTGGATGATCCTGGACGTGGTGCCGGTCATTCCGCCTGAGTTGCGCCCGCTGGTGCCGCTCGATGGCGGTCGCTTCGCGACCTCGGACCTGAACGATCTCTATCGCCGGGTCATCAACCGGAACAACCGCTTGAAGCGTCTGATCGAGCTGCGCGCGCCCGATATCATCGTGCGCAACGAAAAGCGCATGCTGCAGGAATCCGTCGACGCCCTCTTCGACAACGGCCGCCGGGGCCGGGTGATCACGGGTGCCAACAAGCGTCCGCTGAAATCCATGTCCGACATGCTTAAGGGCAAGCAGGGCCGCTTCCGTCAGAACCTGCTCGGTAAGCGCGTCGACTATTCCGGCCGTTCCGTGATCGTCGTGGGTCCGGAGCTGAAGCTGCATCAGTGCGGTTTGCCAAAGAAGATGGCGCTCGAGCTCTTCAAGCCCTTCATCTATTCCAAGCTTGAACTTTACGGCATGGCGTCCACCATCAAGGCCGCCAAGCGGATGGTCGAGAAAGAGCGTCCCGAGGTCTGGGATATCCTGGAAGAGGTGATCCGCGAGCATCCGGTCATGCTGAACCGGGCGCCGACGCTGCACCGTCTCGGCATCCAGGCTTTCGAGCCGGTGCTGATCGAAGGTAAGGCGATCCAGCTGCACCCCTTGGTCTGTACCGCGTTCAACGCCGACTTCGACGGTGACCAGATGGCCGTTCACGTGCCGCTGTCCCTGGAAGCCCAGCTTGAAGCCCGCGTGCTGATGATGTCGACCAACAACATCCTCTCGCCCGCGAACGGCAAGCCGATCATCGTGCCGTCTCAGGACATCGTGCTCGGGATCTACTATCTCTCGACCGAAGCCGACGGTGAGCCCGGCGAAGGCATGGCCTTCGCCGACATGGGCGAGCTCGAGCACGCGCTTTCCAGCGGTGCCGTCACCCTGCACGCCAAGATCAAGGCGCGCTATCACACGGTCGATGAAAACAATCAGCCTGTCACGACCATCGTCGAGACCACCCCGGGCCGCATGATTCTCTCCGAGATTCTGCCGCGGAACCCTGCGGTGAACTTCTCGATGATCAACCGCCTGCTGACCAAGAAGGAAGTGACCGATCTGATCGACGTGGTCTATCGCCACTGCGGCCAGAAAGACACGGTCATCTTCTGTGACCAGATCATGAAGCTCGGCTTCAGCTACGCCTGTAAGGCCGGTATCTCCTTCGGTAAGGACGATCTGCAGATCCCCGACGCCAAGGCGCCTCTGGTCGAAGCGGCGCAGGCCGAGGTTAAGGAATTCGAGCAGCAGTATCTGGACGGTCTGATCACCAGCGGTGAAAAGTACAACAAGGTGGTCGACGTCTGGTCGCAGTGTACGGACCGCGTTGCGGACGAGATGATGAAGGTCATCTCCGGCTTTACCGGCCGGGACGTCAACTCGGTCTACATGATGGCGCACTCCGGTGCCCGTGGTTCGGCGGCTCAGATCAAGCAGCTTGCCGGTATGCGCGGCCTGATGGCCAAGCCGTCGGGCGAGATCATCGAAACGCCGATCATCTCGAACTTTAAAGAAGGCCTGACCGTGTTGGAGTACTTCAACTCCACCCACGGCGCCCGTAAGGGACTGGCCGATACCGCACTGAAGACCGCGAACTCCGGCTATCTGACCCGCCGTCTCGTGGACGTCGCGCAGGATGCGATCATCATCGAGTACGATTGCGGCACGACCAAGGGCCTGACCTGCTCGGCGATCGTCGAGGGGGGTGAAGTCATTTCGCCGCTGGGCGAACGCCTCTTGGGCCGGACCATGCTCGAAGACGTGGTCAACCCCTTGACGGGCGATGTGATTGTTTCCGCCGGCACGATGGTCGACGAGAGCAAGACCGACGAAATCGAGCGTGCCGGTGTCGATAGCGTCATGATCCGTTCGACCCTGACCTGTGAGTCCAAGGGCGGTGTCTGCGCGGCCTGTTACGGCCGTGACCTGGCACGCGGTACCGAAGTCAACGTCGGTGAGGCGGTCGGTGTCATTGCCGCCCAGTCCATCGGCGAGCCCGGTACCCAGCTGACCATGCGGACCTTCCATATCGGCGGTGCGGCCCAGCGTGGTGCCGAGCAGTCGAACGTGGAGGCGACGCAGGAGGCCACGGTTTCAATCAAGAACCGTAACGTGGTCATGAATTCCGACGGCGTTCCTGTCGTCATGGGCCGTAACCTGGAAATCGTTCTGCGGGACGAAACCAACCGCGAGCGGGCCCGCTTCAAGGTGCCTTACGGCGCCAAGTTGCTGGTCGACGACGGATCCGAGGTGACCACCGGCCAGAAACTGGCCGAGTGGGATCCCTACACCATCCCGATCATCACCGAGAAGGAAGGTGTCGCGAGCTACGTCGACCTGGTCGAGGGTATCTCCATGCGCGAAGTCATGGACGAAACCACGGGTATCTCGAACCGCGTGGTTGTCGACTGGAAGCAGCAGCCCAAGGGCAACGAACTGAAACCGCGCATCACGCTGCGTGATGACAAGGGCGAGGTCGTGACTTTGGCCA
Source organism: Denitrobaculum tricleocarpae (assembly GCF_007004665.1). Lineage (GTDB taxonomy): Bacteria > Pseudomonadota > Alphaproteobacteria > Kiloniellales > Kiloniellaceae > Denitrobaculum > Denitrobaculum tricleocarpae. Next base: position 838,242 of record NZ_ML660052.1, read on the forward strand.
ATGGCATGGAAGCCCGTTACTTCATGTCGGTGGATGCGATCCTGTCGGTCGAGAACGGTGCCGCGATCAAGGCCGGTGACGTTCTGGCCCGTATCCCGCGGGAATCCTCGAAAACCCGTGATATTACCGGTGGTCTGCCACGGGTTGCCGAGCTCTTCGAAGCCCGGAAGCCCAAGGATTACGCGATCATCAGTGAGATCGAGGGCCGGGTCGAGTTCGGTAAGGACTACAAAACCAAGCGCCGGATCGTCGTGCGGCCCGAGGGTGAAGAGGCCGGCGAGCCCCGTGAATACCTGATTCCGAAGGGCAAGCACATCTCGGTTCAGGAAGGTGACTACGTTCAGGTCGGTGACCTGCTCATGGACGGTAACCCCGTGCCCCATGACATCCTGGATGTTCTGGGTGTCGAGGCCCTGGCCGAATACCTGGCCTATGAAATCCAGAGCGTTTACCGGCTCCAGGGTGTGAAGATCAACGATAAGCACATCGAGGTGATCGTTCGCCAGATGCTGCAGAAGGTCGAAATCTCGGACGGCGGCGACACGACCTTCCTGGTCGGGGAGCAGGTCGACCGCGAGGAGTTTGCCGAGCTGAACGATAAGGCGATTGCCGAGGGCGGCCGCGCAGCGCAGGCGCGTCCGGTTCTGCAGGGTATCACCAAGGCAAGCCTGCAGACCCGTTCCTTCATCTCCGCCGCGTCCTTCCAGGAAACCACCCGGGTTCTCACGGAAGCGGCGACCCACGGCAAGCACGACAGCCTGATCGGTCTCAAGGAGAACGTCATCGTTGGCCGCCTGATTCCGGCGGGTACCGGTGCGGTGATGAACCGCTTGAAGCGGGTTGCCTCCGAGCGGGATCAGGATCTCCTGAACGAGCAGGAAAAAGCCCAGGCCAGCATTGCCGCGGCAGCCGGTGACGCCGAGTCGGGCGGGACGGAAGAAGAGACTTCGGTCGCCTAACCGCCGACTCAGATAGATCATTGCGTTAAAGCGCCGCCGCCGGGTTCTTTTCTTTCAAGAATCCCGGCGGCGGCGTTGTCTTTTTGACCCGCAAAAAAAGGGTTTCCAAAGGCTTGACGCGGTAGGGGTGCATCAATAGTATGCGCCAACCTTGAGGGGGCTGGTGGTAGATCCAGTGCGGTTTAGACGCAGCCTCGACGGTACACGAGATGAAAAATTTAATTGCTGTTTCAGACGGCGCTGAAAGCTCCGCGGGGGTAAGGCTATTGCCCCGCCGCGGTGCTTTGCTTCGAGAGCTAGGTTTAAGGAAGTAACCTGAATGCCGACGATTAACCAATTGATCCGTAAGCCGCGTAAAGCGCCTGTCACACGGAACAAAGTACCGGCGCTGGAAGCCTGCCCGCAAAAGCGGGGGGTTTGCACGCGCGTCTATACCACCACACCGAAGAAGCCGAACTCGGCGCTGCGTAAAGTTGCGCGTGTCCGCCTGACCAACGGCTTCGAAGTCACCAGCTACATCCCGGGCGAAGGTCATAACCTTCAGGAGCACTCGGTAGTCATGCTGCGCGGCGGGCGCGTCAAGGATTTGCCCGGTGTTCGCTATCACATCATTCGCGGCACCTTGGATACACAGGGTGTCAAGGATCGCCGTCAGCGCCGTTCGAAGTACGGCGCCAAACGGCCGAAATAAGGCAGGGTATTCAAGATGTCTCGCCGTCATAGCGCCGAAAAGCGCGAAGTTCTGCCGGACCCGAAGTTCGGTGACACGATCGTCAGCAAGTTCATGAACTGCCTGATGTACGATGGAAAGAAGTCGGTGGCCGAGGGGATCGTTTATGGTGCCTTCGATCGGATTTCCGAGCGCGGAAGCGCTGATCCGGTACGGGTCTTCCACGAGGCGCTCGGCAACGTGCGCCCGCACCTTGAGGTTCGCTCGCGCCGCGTTGGTGGTGCAACTTATCAGGTGCCGGTCGAGGTTCGCCACGACCGTGCGCAGGCGCTGGCCATTCGCTGGCTGATCAACGCTTCGCGCGCCCGTTCCGAGTTCACCATGACCGATCGTCTGGCAAATGAACTCATGGATGCTTCGAATAATCGCGGTTCCGCGGTCAAGAAGCGTGAAGACACTCACCGGATGGCAGAGGCCAATAAGGCCTTCTCCCATTACCGCTGGTAACGAAGCAAGAGAGCCCGCGTCATGTCTCGCACCACTCCACTTGAGCGCTATCGCAACATCGGCATCATGGCCCACATCGATGCCGGTAAGACGACCACAACAGAGCGCGTTCTGTATTACACCGGTGTTTCCCACAAGATCGGTGAGGTCCACGATGGCAACGCCACCATGGATTGGATGGAGCAGGAGCAGGAGCGGGGTATCACCATTACCTCTGCGGCCACGACCTGTTTCTGGAACGATCACCGGATCAACATCATCGACACTCCGGGCCACGTCGACTTCACGATTGAAGTCGAGCGTTCGCTCCGGGTTCTCGACGGCGCTGTCGCGGTGTTTGACTCGGTTGCCGGTGTCGAGCCGCAGTCCGAGACGGTCTGGCGTCAGGCCGACAAGTACAACGTGCCGCGGATCTGCTTCGTCAACAAAATGGACCGTATCGGTGCCGATTTTTACCGCTGCGTAGACATGATCGTTGACCGTCTCGGCGCAACGCCGCTGGTGATGCAGCTGCCGATCGGCTCCGAGAGCGACTTCCTGGGCGTTGTCGATCTGATCAAGATGAAGGCGATCGTCTGGAAAGACGAGACCATGGGCGCGGAATATGTCGAAGAAGACATTCCGGCCGATCTTGCCGACAAGGCTGCGGAATACCGCGAGAAGCTTCTCGATCTTGCGGTTGAGCAGGACGATGCGGCGATGGAAGCCTATCTTGAAGGCAACGAGCCGGATGCCGAGACGCTGAAGCGCTGCATCCGTAAGGGAGCTTGCTCTTCTTCCTTTGTCCCGGTTCTTTGCGGAACGGCCTTTAAAAACAAGGGTGTGCAGCCGCTTCTCGATGCTGTGGTCGATTTCCTGCCGTCCCCGATCGATGTCGACTCGGTGACCGGCGTTAAGCCCGACACGGAAGAAGAGCTGGTCCGCAAGACCTCTGACGACGAGCCTGCGTCTGCGCTGGCCTTCAAGATCATGACCGACCCCTTCGTCGGCTCCCTGACCTTCGTGCGTGTCTACTCGGGCGTCTTCACCACCGGTACCCAGATCCTGAACTCGGTCAAGGGCAACCGCGAGCGTGTTGGCCGGATGCTGCAGATGCACTCCAACCACCGTGAAGACATCAAGGAAGCCCGCGCGGGCGACATCGTCGCTATTGCCGGCCTGAAGAGCACGACCACCGGTGAAACGCTGTGTGATCCGCTGAAGCCGATTATTCTGGAGCGCATGGAATTCCCCGATCCGGTGATCGAGGTCGCTGTCGAGCCGAAGACCAAGGCCGACCAGGAAAAGATGGGTGTCGCTCTGGGCCGTCTGGCGCAGGAAGATCCGTCCTTCCGGGTTTCGACCGATGTCGAGAGCGGTCAGACCGTGATCAAAGGCATGGGCGAGCTTCACCTCGACATCATCGTCGACCGCATGAAGCGCGAATTCAAAGTCGATGCGAATGTCGGTGCACCGCAGGTGGCGTATCGTGAGACTATTTCCCGCGCGGCCGAGGTCGACTACACCCACAAGAAACAGTCGGGTGGTTCCGGTCAGTTCGCACGTATCAAGCTGACCTTCGAGCCGGTCGATCCGGGCGAAGGTTATTCCTTCGACAACTCGATTTCCGGTGGTGCGGTTCCGAAAGAATTCATCCCGGGCGTTGAAAAGGGCCTGATTGCCGCGCAGGCAACGGGCGTGATGGCCGGTTTCCCGGTGATCGACTTCAAGGTCACGCTGACCGATGGCGCCAGCCATGACGTCGACTCCTCGGTTCTGGCATTCGAAATTGCGGCCCGCGCCGCCTTCCGCGAAGGCGTGCAGAAGGCCGGACCTGCTCTTCTTGAGCCGGTCATGAAGGTTGAGGTTGTGACGCCCGAAGAATACATGGGCGACATCATCGGCGATCTGAATAGCCGCCGCGGCAACGTGTCCGGTATGGACAACCGCGGCAACGCACAGGTGATCAACGCGATGGTCCCCCTTGCGAACATGTTCGGTTACGTTAACAACCTGCGCTCCATGAGCCAGGGCCGGGCACAGTACACCATGCATTTTGACCACTATGAGCGGGTGCCGCAGGCAGTCGCGGACGAGGTGGTCGCCAAGATGGCCTAACCCGCGCAGGCGTGGTTTTGATCATCCTATGGACGGAGAATAGAGAAGATGGCTAAGGAAAAGTTTGAGCGGAATAAGCCGCACTGTAACGTTGGTACGATTGGTCACGTTGACCATGGTAAGACGACGTTGACGGCAGCGATTACGAAGGTTTTGGCTGAGAGCGGCGGTGCGGAGTTTTCCGCGTACGACCAGATTGACAAGGCGCCTGAAGAGAAGGCGCGCGGGATCACGATTTCGACGGCACACGTTGAGTATGAGACGGATAACCGTCACTACGCGCACGTTGACTGTCCCGGTCACGCCGACTACGTGAAGAACATGATCACGGGTGCGGCGCAGATGGACGGCGCGATCCTTGTTGTTTCCGCTGCCGACGGTCCGATGCCTCAGACCCGCGAGCACATTCTGCTTGCGCGTCAGGTTGGCGTTCCCGCGATTGTGATCTTCATGAACAAGGTCGACCAGGTTGACGACGAAGAGCTTCTTGAGCTTGTCGAGCTTGAGATCCGCGAGCTTCTGTCTTCGTACGATTTCCCGGGCGACGATATTCCGATCATCAAGGGGTCTGCTCTTGCGGCTCTTGAAGACGGCGACGCCGCGATCGGTAAAGACGCGATCCTGGAGCTGATGGCTGCTGTCGACAGCTACATCCCGCAGCCTGACCGTCCAGTTGACCGTCCGTTCCTGATGCCGATCGAGGATGTTTTCTCGATTTCGGGCCGTGGTACGGTTGTTACGGGCCGTGTTGAGAGCGGTATCGTGAAGGTCGGCGACGAGATCGAGATTGTGGGTCTGAAGGAGACGAAGAAGACGACCTGCACGGGCGTTGAGATGTTCCGCAAGCTTCTGGACTCTGGCGAGGCGGGCGACAACATCGGCGCGCTTCTGCGTGGTGTCGGTCGTGAAGACGTTGAGCGTGGTCAGGTTCTTGCGAAGCCGGGTTCGATTACGCCGCACACGAATTTCAAGGCCGAAGCCTACATCCTGACGAAGGAAGAGGGCGGCCGTCATACGCCGTTTTTCACGAACTACCGTCCGCAGTTTTACTTCCGTACGACGGACGTGACGGGTGTTGTGACGCTTCCTGAAGGCACGGAGATGGTGATGCCTGGCGACAACATCGCGATGACGGTCGAGCTGATCGCGCCGATCGCGATGGACGAAGGCCTGCGTTTCGCGATCCGCGAAGGCGGCCGCACCGTCGGTGCAGGCGTCGTCGCAGGCATCGTTAAGTAATCCAGATTTACCTCGGGTAATTCGCGGCCGGATAACGGCCGGGTTCAAACAGTTATAGAACGCGAAAGGGGCGCCGGTATCAGGTGCGTGGCTCAACGAGCCCGAAGAGATCCTGATCACCGGCAGCCATAGGGGCTGAAAATGGACAGCCAGAATATTAGAATACGGCTTAAAGCCTTCGATCATCGGGTGCTCGACACGTCGACCGCCGAGATCGTCGGAACTGCCAAGCGGACGGGCGCACAGGTACGCGGTCCGATCCCACTGCCGACCCGCATTGAGAAGTTCACGGTTCTCCGTGGCCCTCACATCGACAAGAAGAGCCGCGAACAGTTCGAAATCCGGACTCACAAGCGTCTTCTGGACATTGTCGACCCTACACCGCAGACCGTTGACGCGCTGATGAAGCTCGACCTGGCCGCCGGTGTAGACGTCGAGATCAAGCTGAAAGGCTAAGGGATATGCGCACGGGTATGATTGCGCAGAAGCTTGGCATGACGCGCGTGTTCACCGATGAAGGTCAACACGTTCCTGTCACCGTTCTTAAGGTTGACAAGTGTCAGGTCGTTGCAGTGCGCACGAAAGAATCGGACGGCTATGCTGCCGTTCAGTTGGGTAACGGAAAGGCGAAGGTCAAACGCGTGACCAAGCCGATGCGGGGCCATTACGCGAAAGCCAAGGTCGAGCCGAAGCGCAAGCTTGGCGAGTTCCGGGTTTCCGACGACGCGCTTCTGGAAGTTGGCCAGGAGCTCTCGGTCAACCACTTCGTGGCTGGCCAGTTCGTCGACGTGACCGGGACCTCGATCGGTAAGGGTTTCGCTGGTGCCATGAAGCGCCATAACTTCGGTGGCCTGCGGGCGACCCATGGTGTCTCGGTCTCGCACCGTAGTCATGGTTCGACTGGTAACAGTCAGGATCCGGGTAAGGTCTTCAAGGGTAAGAAGATGGCCGGTCACATGGGTGATGTGCGGGTAACCACGCAGAACCTCAAGATCGTCTCGACCGACGAAGACCGTGGTCTCATCCTGGTCAAGGGTGCGGTCCCCGGCGCTGAAGGCGGCTGGGTCCGGATCAGCGATGCGGTGAAGCGCGCTCTGCCCAAGGACGTGCCTTTCCCGGCCGGGATCGTTGCGGCTGCGGTTGAAGAAGCACCTGCCGAGGCCCCTGAAGAAGCTCCGGCTGAAGCAGAAGCCCCTGCAGCAGAGGCTCCCGAAGCCGCTAGCGAAGATAAGGATCAATGACCATGAAGTGTTCGGTCACGACCCTCGAAAACAAAGCCGCCGGCGAGATTGAGTTGAACGACTCGGTCTTCGGACTTCCCGTCCGGGCGGACATTCTGGGCCGCATGGTCAACTGGCAGCTCGCGAAGCGGCGCGCCGGTAACCACAAGGTCAAGGGACGGAGTGAAGTTTCCGGTTCGACCCGGAAGATCACCAAGCAAAAAGGTGGCGGCGGTGCCCGTCACGGTAGCATCCGTGCCCCGATCTTCCGTGGCGGTGGCGTTGTCCATGGTCCGGTCGTTCGGGATCACAATCTGGACCTGCCCAAGAAGGTCCGGAAGCTGGCTCTCAAGACGGCTCTGTCGTCCAAGGCGGCTGACGGAAAGCTGATCGTTCTGGACAGCGCGGACGTCAAGGATGCCAAGACTTCGGCTCTGTCGAAGCAGTTCGGCACACTCGGCTGGGGTTCGGTGCTGGTCATCGACGGTGCGGCTGTAAACGAGGGCTTTGCCCGCGCAGCCCGCAACATTCCCGGCGTCGACGTTCTGCCGCAGCAGGGTGCCAATGTTTACGACATTCTGCGGCGCGACACTCTAGTGTTGACCAAAGATGCTGTAGAAGCGCTGGAGGCGCGACTGAAATGAGTAAGGGGCGCGCGCGCAACAAGCCGCCGGTGACGATTTCCAAGGAGCGGATGTACGAAGTGATTCGTCAGCCGGTCGTGACGGAAAAATCGACATTGGGTTCAGAGCACAACCAGGTTGCCTTCAAGGTGGCCATGGATGCGACCAAGCCGGAGATCGCTCTGGCGGTCGAAGGTCTGTTCGATGTCAAGGTGAAGGCGGTTAACACCCTTCGCCAGGCCGGCAAGACAAAGCGGTTCAAGGGTCGTCCGGGCCGCCGGGTCGAAGTCAAGAAAGCATACGTCACGTTAGAAGAGGGTCACAGCATCGACGTGACCACGGGAATCTGAAGCAATGGCGCTAAAAACTTACAGTCCGACGACGCCATCACGCCGTAATCTGGTGCTGATCGACCGTTCGGGTCTCTGGAAGGGCAAGCCGGTCAAGAAACTGACCGAGGGCCTGACCAAGAGTGGCGGACGCAACAACACCGGCCGGGTTACCGCCCGCCGGCAGGGTGGCGGTCACAAACGCAACTATCGTATTGTCGATTTCAAGCGTCGCAAGTTCGACGTGGCCGCGACGGTTCAGCGGATTGAATACGATCCGAACCGGACCGCGTTTATCGCGCTCATCGAATATGCCGATGGCGAGCTCTCCTACATCCTGGCGCCCCAGCGTCTGGCCGTGGGCGACAAGGTCATCTCCGGCGCAAAGGCCGACATCAAGCCCGGCAACGCGATGCCGCTCGGCTCGATCCCGGTCGGAACGATCGTGCACAACGTCGAGATGAAGCCGAGCAAAGGCGGCCAGATCGCCCGCTCGGCTGGCACCTATGTTCAGATCGTCGGCCGCGACGCCGGTTACGCTCTGCTGCGTCTTGGATCGGGCGAAGTCCGCATGGTCCGGTCGGAATGCATGGCGACCATCGGCGCCGTCTCGAACCCCGACGAGTCGAACCAGAAATTGGGCAAGGCCGGCCGCAAGCGCTGGATGGGCAAACGCCCATCGGTCCGCGGTGTCGCCATGAACCCGATTGACCATCCGCACGGCGGCGGCGAAGGCCGCACCTCCGGCGGTCGCCATCCGGTGACCCCCTGGGGCAAGCCGACGAAGGGCGCCAAGACGCGCCGTAACAAGAAGACGGACGGCCTCATCGTGCGCCGCCGTCACAAGAAACGCTAGGGGAAGGCCGCCATGGCTCGCTCCGTATGGAAAGGTCCGTTCGTCGATGGTTATCTGCTGAAGAAGGCAGATACAGTCAGAGGTTCCGGACGCAACGAAATCATTAAGACCTGGTCGCGCCGCTCGACGATCATGCCGCAGTTTGTCGGCCTGACCTTCGGTGTCTACAACGGCCAGAAGTTCCTGCCGGTTCTGGTGACCGAAAATATGGTCGGTCACAAGTTCGGCGAATTCTCTCCGACGCGGACCTACTACGGTCACGCCGCGGATAAGAAATCCAAGAGGGGCTAACGATGAGTAAGTCGAAAACCCCGCGCGCATTGGCTGAGAACGAAGCCAGGGCAATTGCGCTGAACATGCGGACCAGCTCTCAGAAGCTGAACCTGGTTGCTGCGAGCATTCGTGGCAAATCGGCCGAAAACGCCCTGGCGGAGCTGAGCTTCTCCAAGCGCCGGATCGCCGGTGAGGTGAAGAAGGTTCTGCAGTCGGCCATTGCCAATGCGGAGAACAACCATCAGCTCGACGTCGACCGTCTGTATGTGGCGGAAGCTTCGGTGGGCAAGAGCTTCACCATGAAGCGCTTCCGGGCCCGTGCCCGCGGCCGGGTTGGCCGGATTGTGAAACCGTGGAGCCGCCTGACCGTGGTTGTGCGCGAGCGTGAGGAGACGGCGTAATGGGTCATAAAGTTAATCCAATCGGCCTGCGCGTCGGTATCAACCGGACCTGGGACTCCCGCTGGTTCGCCGATGCGAATTATTCTGACCTGCTGCTTGAGGATCTCGAGCTGCGCAAGTTCCTGCGCAAGCGCCTGCATCAGGCCGGTATCTCCCGGATCGTGATCGAGCGTCCGGCGAAAAAGGCCCGTGTGACGATCTACACGGCCCGGCCGGGTGTGGTCATCGGTAAGAAGGGTGCGGACATCGAGAAGCTCCGCGCGGCTCTTCAGAAGCGCACCAGCAGCGAAGTTCACTTGAACATCGTTGAGGTTCGCAAGCCCGAAATCGACGCCAAGCTGGTCGCCGAGAACATCGCCAGCCAGCTGGAGCGCCGCGTGGCCTTCCGCCGGGCGATGAAGCGTTCGGTTCAGTCCGCCATGCGCCTGGGCGCCGGTGGCATCCGGATCAACTGCGCCGGCCGTCTGGGCGGTGCTGAAATCGCCCGGACCGAGTGGTACCGTGAAGGCCGCGTGCCTCTGCACACCCTTCGCGCCGATGTCGATTACGGCGAAGCGACGGCACAGACGACCTATGGCGCTTGCGGCGTAAAGGTATGGGTCTTCAAGGGAGAAATCCTGGCCCACGACCCGATGGCGCAGGACAAGCGGTCGCAGGATTTGCAGGCTGCACGTTAAGCAGTCAGGCTTGAGGAAATAGAGCAATGTTGCAACCAAAGCGGACCAAATTCCGCAAAGCCCATAAGGGCCGGATCCATGGCAAGGCGAAGGGCGGGACCTCCCTGAACTTCGGTGCCTACGGTATGAAGGCAATGACGCCCGGTCGCGTTTCGGCGCGCCAGATCGAGGCTGCCCGCCGGACCATCACCCGCCACATGAAGCGTGTCGGTAAACTCTGGATCCGCGTCTTCCCGGACGTGCCGGTTTCGAGCAAACCAGCCGAAGTCCGTCAGGGTAAGGGTAAGGGTAACCCGGAGTGGTGGGCGGCCCGGGTCAAGCCCGGCCGGGTCATGTTTGAACTCGATGGCGTTCCCATGGAGCTCGCTCGTGAAGCATTCAAGCTGGCTTCGGCCAAGCTGCCGGTGCAAACCAAGTTCATCGCCCGTGCCGGCGAGGAGGGTTAAATCATGAAAGCGAGTGATCTGCGGGTTAAGACCCAGGACGAGTTGAAAGACGAGCTGATGGGACTGCACAAAGAGCAGTTCAACCTTCGCTTCCAGAAGGCCAGTGGCCAGCTCGAAAATACGACGCGCGCACGACAGGTTCGCCGTGACATCGCGCGCATCAAAACCATCCTGCATCAAATGCAGGCCGTTTCTTAGGAGAGTATCAATGCCGCGTCGTGTGTTGCAGGGTGTGGTGGTTAGTGACAAGACCGATAAGACGGTGACCGTCTTGGTCGAGCGGCGCGTCATGCACCCCATCTACAAGAAGTTTATTAAGCGTTCGAAACGGTACCACGCCCATGATGAGACCAATGCGGTCAAAGCAGGCGAGACCGTTCGGATCCGTGAGTGCCGTCCGATTTCCAAGACCAAGAGCTGGGAAGTTTTCGACGAGACAGCCGCCAGCGCTGAAGGTTAGGGGCTCGCCATGATTCAAATGCAATCCCAGCTCGATGTCGCCGACAATTCCGGCGCCCGTCGAGTCCAGTGCATCAAGGTGCTCGGCGGATCGAAGCGTAAGACCGCAGGCGTCGGCGATGTCATCGTGGTGTCGGTGAAAGAAGCCATTCCGCGCGGACGTGTGAAGAAGGGCGATGTGCATCGCGCCGTGATCGTACGGACCGCAAAGGAAATCCGTCGTGCAGATGGCAGCTCCATCCGTTTCGACAACAACGCTGCAGTCTTGATCAACAAGCAGGGCGAGCCGATCGGAACCCGTATCTTCGGTCCGGTCACCCGCGAACTGCGTGCACGCCAGTACATGAAGATCATTTCTCTGGCGCCTGAGGTGCTGTGATGAGCAAGAAGTTTAAGATCAAAAAAGGCGACAAGGTGACGGTGATCACCGGTCGCGACAAAGGCAAGAAGGGCGAAGTGCTGCGTGTTGTGCGTGATGACGACCGTGTGGTCGTTCAGGGCGTCAACATCGTGAAGCGTCATACGCGTCCGACCGCCTCCACACCGGGTGGGATCGTCGAGCAAGAGGCGCCCCTCCATATTTCGAACGTTGCCCACATCGATCCGAAGTCCGACCAGCCAACGCGCGTCGGGTTCCGGGTGGAAGAGGGCGGTCGCAAGGTGCGCGTTTCCAAGCGCTCCGGCGAAGCCATTGATATTTAAGGCGAGGCAGGACCATGACGAAGCCGCGCTTCAAAGAGCATTACGAAACGACTGTTAAACCGGACCTGGTGAAGCAGTTTGGATACAAGAACACCATGTCGGCGCCCAAGATCGAGAAGATCGTGCTGAACATCGGTGTAGCCGGTGCCGTGCAGGACCAGAAGAAGGTCGCCGCCGCCGCAAACGAAATGGGTCTGATTGCCGGTCAGAAGCCGGTAATCACGAAGGCGAAGAAGTCGATCGCAGGTTTCAAACTGCGTGAAGGTATGCCGCTGGGCTGCAAGGTCACCCTGCGGAAGGACCGGATGTACGAATTTCTGGATCGCCTGGTGACCGTGGCTCTGCCGCGCGTCCGCGACTTCCGCGGCGTTTCGGACAAGAGCTTCGATGGCCGCGGCAACTATGCCATGGGCCTGAAGGAACAGATCGTCTTTCCCGAGATCGACTACGACGCCGTCGACGAGATCCGGGGCATGGACATCGTGATCTGCACCACTGCGAAGACCAATGAGGAAGCCAAGGCTCTCCTCGCCGGCTTCGATATGCCGTTCCAGAAATAGCGGCGGAAGGGATCGAAAAGAATGGCTAAGGTTAGCGCCATCAAGAAGAATCAGAAGCGTCGGAAGGTTGTTGCCCAGCAGGCAGCAAAACGTGCGGCACTCAAGGCTGTCGCCAACGACCGGTCTCTCTCTCCGGAGGAGCGCTTCCTGGCTCATCTCAAACTGGCAGAACTGCCCAGAGATGGTTCGAAAATTCGTGTTCGCAACCGTTGCGAATTGAGCGGACGTCCCCGTGGCGTCTATCGGAAATTTAAGCTGTCGCGTATTGCATTGCGTGACCTCGCATCGATCGGCCAGATCCCTGGCATGGTCAAGTCGAGCTGGTAGGAAAGGGTCCGCGCGATGGCGATGAGCGATCCTCTTGGGGATATGCTAACCCGCATCCGGAACGGACAGCGTGTTGGTAAGTCAAAAGTAACGGCGCCGGCTTCCCGCCTGCGTTCGAACGTGCTTGATGTTTTGAAGCGCGAAGGTTTTATCCGGGATTTCCGTACACAGGAACAGTCCACGGGTATCAGCGAGCTCGAGATCGAACTGAAGTACAATGAAGGCCAGCCGGTGATCAACGAGATCGCCCGCGTTTCGACGCCTGGCCGTCGTGTGTACTCTAAGATCAAAGAGTTGCCGCGTTATTACAACGGTCTGGGAATTACCATCCTGTCGACGCCACGCGGTGTGATGTCGGATCAGGAGGCGCGCGCTGCCAACGTGGGCGGCGAAGTTCTCTGCCGAGTATTTTAAGGAATTGGGTCAATGTCGCGCGTAGGCAAAAATCCTGTAGAGGTGCCCAGCGGCGTCGAGATTGCGGTCAAGGGCCGTTTGGTTTCGGCGAAAGGCAAGCTGGGTCAGCTCGAGTTCGAGGCAACTGATGACGTCGCGATCGAAGTCGCGGATGGCAAAGTCACGGTTACGCCGGTGAATAAGTCGAAGCAGGCCCGCGCCATGTGGGGCACCGCGCGTTCGCGGGTCCAGAACATGGTCACGGGTGTGTCCGACGGCTTCACGCGGGAACTCGAGATCAACGGTGTCGGTTATCGTGCCGCGGTTCAGGGTAAGAGCCTGAACTTGCAGCTCGGTTACAGCCACGATATCAACTTCCCGATCCCCGAAGGGATCTCGATCACCTGCTCCAAGCCGACCGCGATCACGATCTCGGGCGCCGACAAGCAGAAGGTCGGGCAGGTTGCATCCGAAATCCGCAGCTTCCGTCCGCCCGAGCCCTACAAGGGCAAGGGTGTGAAATACGCGGAAGAGACGATCCTGCGTAAAGAAGGCAAGAAGAAGTAAGGCCATGCTGAGCAGCAAACAACTTCGCGACCGCCGCACAAACCGCGTCCGCGCGCAAATCAAGCGCAGAAGCGGTACTCGTCCCCGTTTGTCGGTTTTCCGGTCGAGCAAACACATTTACGCCCAGGTTATCGACGATGTGCAGGGGGTGACCCTTGCCGCCGCATCGACGGTCGATAGCAACCTCAAGTCTAAACTGGCGAAGGGTGCCGACAAGGCAGCTGCTATCGAGGTGGGTAAACTTATTGCCGAGCGTGCTGTCGCTGCCGGCGTCAAGGAAGTGGTCTTCGACCGTGGTGGATATATCTACCATGGCCGGGTGAAGGCGCTGGCCGACGCAGCACGCGAAAACGGCCTGGCATTCTAGGAAAGCAGATCGATGGCACGAGCCCCAAGAGAATCACGATCCCAGAGAGATGACCGTCGGCCGCGCGACCGCGACGAGCCGGAGCTCATTGAGAAGCTGGTCGGTATCAACCGCGTCGCCAAGGTGGTCAAGGGTGGCCGGCGCTTCGGTTTCGCCGCGCTGGTTGTTGTCGGCGACGGCCGCGGACGCGTTGGCCATGGCCACGGCAAGGCCCGCGAGGTCCCTGAGGCGATCCGCAAGGCGACGGAATCCGCCAAGAAGTCGATGATCCGCGTCCCGCTGCGTGAAGGCCGGACCCTGCACCACGACATCAAAGGTCACTACGGTGCCGGTCGTGTTGCCCTGCGGGCCGCGCCTGCAGGTACCGGTATCATCGCCGGCGGTCCGATGCGCGCCATCTTCGAAGCCCTGGGTGTTCAGGACGTCGTTTCGAAGTCGGTCGGAACCTCGAACCCGCATAACATGATCAAGGCCACTTTCGAGGCTCTGTCGCGTTGTGCGAGCCCACGCATGGTTGCACAGCGCCGTGGCAAGAAGGTCTCCGATATTCTCGGCAACCGCACGGCGGGTGCTGCCGAGGCACGGGAGTAAGGTAGATGGCCGCTAAGAAAAAGACGCTTAAGGTCGTGCAGATCGCCAGCCCAATCGGCCGGAAGAAAGATCAGCGCGCAACACTCGTCGGCCTCGGTTTGAACAAGATCAACCGGAGCCGCGAGCTCGAAGATACGCCGTCAGTGCGCGGCATGATCAACAAAGTCAGTCACCTCGTACGGGTTGAGAGCGACGCCTAGGCGCTGCTCTTCCCGCGACTGAAGCAGGGTAAAGAGACATGAAGCTCAATCAGCTGTCCGATAACGCAGGCGCCCGCAAGGCCGCCAAGCGCGTTGGCCGCGGCATCGGCTCCGGCACCGGTAAAACGGCCGGCGCCGGTCATAAGGGCCAGAAGGCCCGCAGCGGTGTTGCGATCAAGGGTTTTGAAGGTGGTCAGATGCCTCTGCACCGCCGCCTTCCGAAGCGTGGTTTCAACAATATTTTCCGCAAAAACTTCGTTGCCGTGAACATCGGCCGCCTCCAGGCTGCCATCGATGCAGGCAAAGTTGACGCGAAATCCGAGATCAACGCCGAGACCCTGAAGGCCTCAGGCGTGGTCACAAATCCACGCGATGGCATTCGTTTGCTTGCATCCGGCGAATTGAAGACCAAAGTAAACATTGCGGTTGCGGGAGCATCCAAGGCCGCGATTGCTGCTGTCGAGAAAGCCGGCGGCACTGTGACCGTTGCTGCCGCCAAAGAGGCCGCAGCAGAGAGTTAAGAACGCCAGCGGGTTTGCGACGATGTCCTGAAAAGGGAAGTCCGCAAGCCTGCAGGCCGATTTTCGGGCCGCTTAGCCTCAGATCCCGGTTTGACCGGGGGAGAGCGAGGCAGATAGTGGGCCCAGGCATCGGCCATATGACACAACTGGGATAAAGTATATGGCCTCAGCCGCCGAACAACTTGCTGCAAATATGAACTTCGGCGCGCTTGCCAAGGCGACCGAACTCAAGAAGCGCATTTGGTTCACGCTTGGTGCTTTGGTGATTTATCGCCTGGGGACCTATATCCCGATTCCTGGTATCGACACCGCCATTTTTGCCACGATTTACCAGAATCAGGCACAGGGCGGCGTGCTCGACATTTTCAATGCCTTCTCGGGCGGTGCCCTGGAGCGCATGACGATCTTCGCGCTGAACATCATGCCGTATATTTCGGCATCGATTATCATGCAGCTGCTGACCGCCGTCTCACCGCAGATCGAAGCCTTGAAGAAAGAAGGTGAAGCCGGGCGGAAGAAGATCAACCAGTACACCCGCTACGGCACGGTTGTCTTGGCCGCTGTTCAGGCCTTCGGAATTGCCAAGGGGCTGGAAACGCTTGGAGGCACCGGCCAGTCGGCTGTCATTGAACCCGGGCTCTTCTTCCAGCTTTCGACGGTGATCACCCTGACCGGCGGCACCATCTTCCTGATGTGGCTCGGTGAACAGATCACCCAGCGCGGCGTCGGCAACGGGATCTCGCTGATCATTTTCTCGGGTATCGTGGCCAACCTGCCGATTGCTCTGGCGCAGGCCTTCTCTCTGGGACAGACCAACGCTCTGGCCATTCTGGTGCCTGTCTCCGCCGTTGCCATTATCGCATTCATCGTATTCGTAGAGCGCGCCCATCGCCGGATCATCGTTCAGTATCCGAAGCGTCAGGTCGGCAACAAGATGTTCGGCGGCGAAGCCTCGCATCTGCCGATGAAGCTGAACGTCGCGGGTGTGATCCCGCCGATCTTTGCCTCTTCCCTCCTGCTGATGCCTTTGACGGCGGCCGGCTTTTCCGGCGGCGCGGGACCTGAGTGGCTGAACTGGGTCGTCGCCAACCTCGGACGCGGATCGCCTGGTTATCTGCTGATTTTCTCGGCGCTGATTATCTTCTTCGCCTTCTTCTACACCAGCATTGTCTTCAACCCCGAAGATACCGCTGACAATCTGAAGAAGCATGGCGGCTTCATCCCTGGCATCCGTCCGGGCAAGAACACCGCCACGTACCTGGAATTTGTGCTGAACCGCCTGACCGTCGTCGGTGCCTGCTACCTCGCACTGGTCTGCCTGGTGCCTGAGATGGTCAGTGCAGAGTTCTCTGTGGTAACCTTTTATTTCGGTGGCACGTCTCTCCTGATCATTGTTTCGGTCACCATGGATACAGTGGGTCAGATACATTCTCATCTGCTGGCGCATCAATACGAAGGACTCATCAAGAAGTCCAAGCTGAAGGGACGTCGGGGGTGAACATCATTCTTTTGGGTCCGCCGGGGGCAGGTAAGGGCACTCAAGCGAAGCGATTACAAGATAAGCACGGCCTCGTGCAGCTTTCGACCGGCGAGATGCTTCGCGAGTTGAAGAATTCGGGCAGCGAGCTCGGGGCACAGGCGAAGGAAATCATGGATGCCGGCAAACTGATGCCGGATGATCTGATGATCGAGATGATTTCCCAGCGGATTGACGCGCCGGATTGCGCGACGGGGTTTATCCTCGACGGCTTTCCGCGGACGACGCCGCAAGCTGAAGGTTTGGACAAAATGCTCGCCGATAAGGGCCTGAAGCTCGATTCGGTGATCGAAATGGCGGTCGATGAAGCGGCCCTGATCGCGCGGGTGGTGGGACGCTATTCCTGTGCGAAATGCGGCGCGGGCTACCATGACACTTTCCAGAAGCCGGCCAAGGACGGCGTCTGCGACAGCTGCGGCAGTGAGGAATTCTCGCGCCGCGCGGATGATAACGAAGAGACGATGCGGAACCGCTTGGCGACGTATCATGAACAGACCGCGCCGATCCTTCCCTACTACAGGGAAAAGGGCGTTTTGAAGACGATTGACGGCATGGCCGCGATCGACGATGTGACCGGGCAGATAGAAGCGATTCTTGCCGGGGGATGACGGTTGACTTGAGGGAGCGGGTGCATATAATCCCGCATCCTTCGGCGTGACCGCGACCGGAGAGTTTTGCCTGTCCAAACGTACCGAACTTCGGGCTTTGTTGGTTCGAGGCATAAATTAACAAGCTTCCCAGGGGTTTAGGCCTGGGAATCACTGTTTTAAGGAGACCGTGGCGTGGCACGTATTGCTGGCGTCAATATCCCGACGCAAAAGCGGGTACAGATCGCTTTGACCTATATTCACGGAATTGGCCGCACCAAGGCCGTGGAAATCTGCAACACGGTGGGCATTCCTGCGGAGCGCCGGGTGAATGAACTGACCGACGACGAAGTCGTTCGGGTTCGTGAAGCCATCGACCGCGGCTACACGGTTGAAGGTGACCTTCGCCGCGAAGTGGCCATGAACATCAAACGTCTGATGGATCTGGGTTGCTATCGTGGTCTGCGGCATCGTAAGGGCCTGCCTGTTCGCGGACAGCGGACGAGCACCAACGCCAGAACCCGTAAGGGTCCGGCGAAGCCGATCGCAGGCAAGAAGAAATAACTCAGAAGATAAGATAAGGTTTTACAGGCCATGGCCAAACCTCAAGCACGTTTGCGTCGTCGCGAGCGGAAAAATATTTCTTCCGGCATCGCGCACGTCAGTGCGACGTTCAATAACACGGTGATCACCATCACCGACGTTCAAGGCAACACCATCTCCTGGTCGTCGGCTGGTGGGCAGGGCTTCAAGGGATCGCGTAAGTCGACTCCCTACGCCGCGCAGCTGGCTGCCGAAGATGCTGGCCGTAAGGCACAGGACCACGGCATGAAGACGCTGGAAGTCAACGTGAAGGGCCCTGGTTCGGGCCGCGAATCGGCTCTGCGTGCACTGCAGGCGGTCGGCTTCACGATCACCGCGATCCGTGACGTGACCCCGATTCCGCATAACGGTTGCCGGCCGCCGAAACGGCGCCGAGTTTAGACCGTTTCACGGCACCGCCGGTCTTTTGACGGCGGTAAAAACGTGGCAAGTCGGAGGCCGGTGCAGACCGGCTTTTGGCATTCAATGACAGCGGACCCGCGCAAGGCAGTCCGCAACATTATGAGGGCGCAATCGTGCTTCAGAAAAATTGGACCGAACTAATCAAGCCGAACAAGCTCGACATTCAGCCGGGACCTGACGGAACCCGGGTTGCGAAGGTCGTTGCAGAGCCTCTTGAACGGGGCTTTGGTCTGACACTTGGCAACGCGCTGCGCCGGATCCTTCTCTCGTCGCTGCAGGGTGCAGCGGTGACCTCGATCCAGGTCGACGGTGTCCTGCATGAGTTCTCCTCGATCCCCGGCGTCCGTGAGGACGTGACCGATGTGGTGTTGAACATCAAATCGATCGCGCTGCGCATGGGCGGTGACGGTCCCAAGCGGATGCGTCTGCGGGCCGAGGGTCCGGGACCTGTGTCCGCCGGTCAGATCGAAACCGGTGCCGACATCGAAGTGATGAACCCGGATCTCATTCTCTGCACCCTGGACGACGGGGCGCGGATCGACATGGAGCTCACGGTCGAAATCGGCAAGGGTTATGTGGCGGCTTCGCAGAACCGTCCCGAAGATGCACCGATCGGACTGGTTCCGGTCGATTCGATCTTCTCGCCGGTGCGCAAGGTCTCCTACAAGGTCGAGAACACGCGTGTCGGTCAGGTCACTGACTACGACATGCTGACCATGCAGGTTGAGACCAACGGCGCGGTGACCCCTGAGGACGCGGTCGCTTTGGCCGCCCGCATCCTGCAGGATCAGCTTCAGCTCTTCGTGAACTTCGACGAGCCGCAGGTCCGCGAGATCGAAGATCGTCCGAGCGAGCCGCCGTTCAACAAGAACCTGCTGCGCAAGGTCGACGAGCTCGAGCTTTCGGTCCGTTCCGCCAACTGCCTGAAGAACGACAACATCGTCTACATCGGCGATCTGGTTCAAAAGAGCGAAGGCGAGATGCTGCGGACGCCGAACTTCGGCCGGAAGTCGCTGAACGAGATCAAGGAAGTCCTCTCGACCATGGGTCTGCATCTTGGAATGGAGATCGCGGAGTGGCCGCCTGAGAACATCGAGGAACTCGCGAAGAAGCTGGAAGAGCCCTACTAAGCTCCGACTGCTTTGGCGGTAACCGGAACACTGTGTAAACCCGAGCCAGTCGGCTCAGCACGACGTACCTGGCTTCCCTGGGGAGTTTGAACCAGAAAGACATGGCGTTGTGATGCTTAATCGGTCTCGTGCGCGAGACCAGAGAGAACGGAGAGAAGACAATGCGTCACGGAATGAGCGGTCGTAAGTTAAACCGCACCAGCAGCCACCGTAAGGCTATGTTCGCCAACATGGCGGTTGCCCTGCTGAAACACGAGCAGATCAAGACGACCCTGCCGAAAGCCAAGGATCTTCGCCGGATCGTCGACAAGCTGATTACCCTCGGCAAGCGCGGTGATCTTCACGCCCGCCGTCAGGCAAACTCCGTTCTGCGCGATGACAAGATCACCGCAAAGCTGTTCGATGAGCTGGCAAGCCGCTACGAGAGCCGCGCCGGCGGGTACACCCGTGTGCTGAAAGCCGGTTTCCGTCATGGTGACATGGCGCCGATGGCGTACATCGAGCTGGTCGAGCGCAATGTCGATGCCAAGGGTCAGGACTCCGGTCCGACCCAGGATGTCGAGGACGACGAAGACGAAGATTAGGTTTTGCGGCCTGAAGCTCCAAACGGGGCTTCGGTGCACAGACTCTGCGACGAAGGCAGTCCCGTAAGGGCTGCCTTTTCTCGTTGAACATAGGGTCCGCAGCGTTTGACCTCGAGGAATCCACCTCTGAAAACCGTGATTAAGCCCCTATATTAGGTTCAGGCTGCCGATGCACGACAAGGTGATGCGCTGTGAACCAGACCATGTTTAAACTGAGAGGCTGCGACCGCGCTGATTGGCACAGCTGTAGACCGAAACTTCTTGGAGCAGATTACAGGTGAAACCGCGTCATATCCTAAGCCCAAGTTGCTGTAAGGCCTTTGTTGTCGCTCTCGCCCTGCTGGTCGGCTCCCTGCAGGCTTCTCTTTCTTGGGCGCAGACGGACAGCACGGCGGCAGGTGCCCGCGTCCCCTCATCCGAAGGTGAGATAAAGCTCTCCTTTGCACCGGTGGTCAAGGCCACCGCGCCAGCGGTGGTGAACATCTTTTCGAAACGCCAGGTCACGCAACAGCGCCGCCCGTCGCTCTTTGACGACCCCTTCTTCAAACGCTTTTTCGGCGAGCAGTTCGGCGGTCAGCGTAAGCGCGAGCGTATGGAGAGTTCGCTGGGTTCCGGCGTGATCGTCTCTGAAGACGGCCTGATCGTCACAAACCATCATGTCATCAACGGTGCTACCGAGATCAAGGTGGTTCTCTCAGACCGCCGGGAGTTCCCTGCGGAACTGATCCTGGACGACGAACGCACGGACCTTGCCGTTTTACGCGTGGACCCGGAAGGCGCCCGCCTGCCGACCATCCCGCTGCGCGACTCGGATGATGTCGAGGTGGGCGATCTGATACTGGCGATCGGCAACCCCTTCGGAGTGGGACAGACGGTGACCAGCGGGATCGTCTCCGCCCTGGCGCGCACCCAGGTCGGGATTGGCGACTTCAGCTTTTTCATTCAGACGGATGCAGCGATCAATCCGGGCAACTCGGGTGGCGCCCTGGTGACGATGGATGGCCAGCTTCTGGGCATCAACACGGCGATTTACTCGCGCAGCGGCGGCTCGGTGGGGATCGGTTTCGCGATTCCGGCCAACATGGTGCGCACGGTCATCGACTCGGCAAAGAATGGCGGTGCCCTGGTCCGGGCCTGGACCGGAATCACCGGCCAGACCCTGACCAGTGACCTGGCGATGGGCTTCGGTTTGGACCGGGCCGGCGGCGTGGTGGTCAGCCAGCTCTATGGCGGCGGGCCGGCCGACCGCGCCGGATTGAAGCCCGGCGACGTGATCCTGGCGGTCGACGGCGTGGAAATCCAGGACTACGAATCTCTTCGCTTCCGCGTGGCAACCCGTGGTCTGGGCGAGCAGGTTCCGATCGAGGTTTGGCGAGGGCGGCAGAACCTCGCGCTGAATCTCCCCATCGAGGCCGCGCCGGAGTCGCCGCCGCGCGAGGTCGTCCGCCTGCGGGGACAGCATCCACTGGCCGGCGCGCAGGTCGCCAACCTCTCGCCGGCACTGGCCGAGGAGCTTGACCTTCCCGGTGCCTGGGCCGGTGTTATCATCACCAAGATCGCCCGGGGCAGCACGGCGCAGCGGATCCGGATGCGTCCGGGCGATGTTCTGCTGGGTGTCAATGACCGGTCGATCGCGGAAGTCGCGGATATCGACGGCGCCCTGGCCAGCAGCCAATCGCGGTGGCGGATCAGGTTCAGCCGGGGCGGAAAAGTCCGCTCCATCGATATCGGTCGCTAGGTCTTGCCGGCAAGGATAAGCTCGAAGGTGTTACATGCGGTCTGAAAACGTGAGCTTTTCGGTTATGAGGTCTCCGTAATGTCCATGGGGCTCTTTGAAAGCCAGGCACCCCGGCCTCTGGCGGATCGTCTGCGTCCGCGCGCTCTGGACGAGGTCGTGGGGCAGGACCATCTGCTGAAGGACGATGCGCCGCTTGGCCGCATGGTGATGGGACACCGCCTTGCCTCCATGGTGCTCTGGGGGCCGCCCGGATGCGGCAAGACGACTATTGCCAGGTTGCTCGCCGACGTTTCCGATCTCGAGTTCGAGCCCTTGTCCGCGGTCTTCTCGGGTGTGGCGGATCTGCGCAAGGTCTTCGAGCGGGCCAAGGAGCGACGCCTGGCCGGGCGCGGGACTCTGCTGTTTATCGACGAGATTCATCGCTTCAACCGGGCGCAGCAGGATGGCTTTCTCCCCTATGTCGAGGATGGCACCGTGGTGCTGGTTGGTGCCACGACGGAAAATCCATCCTTTGAGCTGAACGCCGCGTTGCTGTCGCGCTGCCAGGTCTTCGTCCTGAAGCGTCTTGACGATACGGCGATGGATGAGCTCATGCGCCGTGCCGAGCGGGACAAGGGTAAAGCCTTGCCGCTCAAGGAGGATGCCCGCGCCGCGGTTGCCGCCATGGCGGATGGGGACGGGCGCTATCTGCTGAACCTGGTCGAGGAGCTCTTTGCCCTGGAGGTCGGGGAGCTGCTTGATTCCGCGGCGCTTGCGGTGGTGATCCAGAAGCGGGCACCGATCTACGACAAGGCGCAGGAAGGGCACTACAACCTCATTTCCGCTCTGCACAAGTCTCTGCGAGGCTCCGACTGCGACGCGGCGCTTTACTGGCTCGCGCGTATGCTCTCGGCTGGTGAAGACCCCAACTACGTGGGCCGGCGTCTTTTGCGTTTCGCGGTCGAGGACGTCGGCCTGGCGGATCCGCAGGCTCTGACCCAGACCCTCGCGGCCTGGCAGAGCTATGAACGGCTCGGCAGTCCGGAGGGCGAGCTGGCGCTGGCCCAGGCGGTTGTCTATCTGGCGACCGCGCCGAAATCCAACGCGGCCTACAAGGCCTACAAAGAGTCGGTCCGCAGCGCCAAGGAGACTGGGTCTCTGGCACCGCCGATGCATATTCTGAACGCGCCGACGTCCCTGATGAAGGACCTTGGCTACGGTAAGGGCTATGCCTACGACCACGACACGGACGAGGGCTTTTCCGGGCAGAACTACTTCCCGGATGATATGCCGCGCCGGCAGTTCTACCGGCCGGTGGAGCGCGGCTTCGAACGGGAGATTCGAAAACGGCTCGATTATTGGGCGAAGCTGAGGGGCGAACGGGGCGCGTAACGCGCGGAAAGCCGCCGGTGTTTCCATCACTGCCTAGAATTTGAGCGCATTCACGTTATGGCTGCAGTGTGAGCCCTGCGTTTCCTGCGCGTCTGCCATTCCACCTTTCGAATTGTATCTGACGCCATCAAGAGTAGGTTGCGCACACTCATTTTGCGGCTGAATAGACTCAGGTCAGAAGCACCGGGCAGAATCACTGAGCAGAATCACTGAGAAGACTGATCGCCTTTGGCGCTCAGTCAACTCCGGATCTGTATTGCGGCTCTCCCCACAGGGCTGCGCCGTCGTCAACGCCATTAAGGGATACAGGCATGCCGGACTACACGTTACCCGAGAAGCAAACCGTCGCTCTTCTGACGCTCTCCGCGCAACGCGATTTTACGCTTCCCGGGTCGCCTGTGCGGGCCGCAGGGCTGGCTCGTGCCATCCCGGCCATGAAGCGCCTGGTGGACGGCTTCCGTCAGCAGGGGGCGCCGATCTATCATTCGGTGCGCCTCTATCGCCCTGACGGCACCAATGTCGACGTCTGCCGGCGCCAGGCCGTCGAGGAAGGTCTGCGCATTCTCATGCCCGGCAGTTTTGGCTCTGAATTGATCGACGAAGTCAAACCCAAGGCCGGTATCCGCCTGGACCCGGATCTTCTCTTCGCCGGGAAGTTCCAGTCCATCGGCGAGAAAGAAGCCATCTTCTACCGCCCGCGCTGGGGTGCCTTCCACGACACCGGTCTGGAAGCGGAACTCAAGGCGCGCGGGGTGACCACCCTGGTGATCTGCGGCTTCAGCTTCGCCACCGGCACCCGGGCCACGATCTATGAGGCCAGTGCCCGCGACTTCCGTCTCGTGCTGGTGCCCGACGCGGTCTGTAACTCCACCGAAGAGGGCGTCCGCGAACTGGGCCGGATGGGCGTCTATCTGTTGAATGCCGAGAATTGCCTGACCTGGCTGACCAGTGAAGAGCGGTCAGGCGAGGCCGCCTGATTTATAAAACAGATAGTTATTAACATCTGTTAACTTTCTACCTTTAATGATCTCGGCAAAAGCCTTTCTCTGGGATGCTTTTGGGACTGTCCGTTGCGTTGGGAGGGGTGGTTTGCTAACAAGCCCAGCGCAGGATAATGCTGAGGACCGGGCCGACTAGAGCAGATCCGGTTTAGATGGAATCGCCTTCGGCGATCCGTCGTACCGGTGAATCTGCTCTACCACTATGATGTAGAGGGGGTTCACATGTTTTAGCGAAAACACAGAGTGTTTCCGTTAAAACATGACGCGCTCTAGCGTTCGATTCTGAAGCGGCGTGAAAGGTGGCAGATGCATATCCAGATTATTCTGGCGGTGGCCTTGGGCGGCGCGCTTGGCGCGGTCGGGCGCTATCTTGCCGTCAGCCAGATCAGTCACTGGATGGGCGGCAGCTTTCCCTACGGAACCCTCGCGGTCAATGTGGTCGGGTCCTTCGTCATGGCGGCATTGGTCGAGGTCTTTGCCTCTGTCTGGTCACCCTCCCAGATGATGCGGGCGTTTTTGACGGTCGGTTGCCTCGGGGCTTTCACGACCTTCTCGACTTTTTCCATGGAGACGGTGCTGCTGGTTGAGCGTGGTGAGACCGGACAGGCGGTCATCTACGCGCTGGCCTCCGTCATTCTCTCGGTGCTTGGGTTCTTTGCGGGGCTCCAGTTGTTCCGAACGATTTTAGGATAAGCCTATTATGCCTGTCGAAATGGTGACCGTAAGCAGCGAAGAATCCGGCGACCGCCTGGACCGCTGGCTAAAGCGCCGCTATGCGGACGTGACCCAGGGCCAGGTCGAGAAGCTGCTGCGGACCGGGCAGGTGCGCCTGGACGGCAAGCGCGCGAAGTCCTCGGCGCGGGTTGAAGCCGGACAGGTCGTCCGTGTGCCGCCTCTTGCGGCCGGTCCGGGCCGCTCGCCCGAAGCGGGAGCGCGCGCGGTCAGGAAGACCGCTGCCTCGAGCAAGGATATCAAGGCCTTGCAGGATGCGGTTATCTTCAAGGATGATTGGGTCCTAGCGATCAACAAACCCAGCGGGCTTGCGGTGCAGGGCGGGACCGGACAAAGCCGACATGTGGACGCCATGCTCGACGGCCTGATCTTCGACCGCAAGGACCGTCCCAAGCTCGTTCACCGGCTCGACCGGGACACCAGCGGCGTGCTGCTGCTGGCGCGTACCGGCGCGGCGGCCCGCGATCTGACCGCGGCTTTCCGCGGGAAGGACGCCCGCAAGATCTATTGGGCCGTGGTGGTCGGAAAGCCCCCCAAGGCGCGCGGTGTGATCGACATGTCGCTGGGCAAGGCGGCTTCGGAGGGGGGCATGGAGAAGGTTGCCGCCCTGGGCCCGGCAGGCAAACGCGCGCTGACGCTTTACCAGACAATTGCCACGGGGAAGGGGAAAAGCCGCGGGCTGACCTGGCTCGCGCTGATGCCTCTGACCGGGCGGACCCATCAGCTGCGCGTCCACTGCGCGGAGATGGGCATGCCGATCGTGGGTGATGGCAAGTACGGCGGCAAGCAGGCCTTCCCGGCGAAACCCGACTTTCCCAAACGCCTGATGCTCCACGCTCAGGAGATCGCCTTGCCGCATCCGGATGACGGTACGACCCTTCGGATCGCTGCGCCGCTGCCGGCGGATATGCAGGCGGCCTGGAAGGCATTCCACTTTGACATCAGGCACGGCGAAAACGTCGCGAACGATCTGGCGACCTATGCCGATGCGCTGGACCTGGAAAAGCGGAAACCGGATTCCATGGCGCGATAAGCGCCATCGACAAAGATTCCGCGATGAGCGCCATCACCAGATACGCCGGACCTTTAACGCTTCCTTGGCGCAGCCGGTCGCGGTTGCTAAGCTCGCCGTCCTTCGCGCATGGCGCCACGGTGGGTGAGCGTCCATTGATAACACTCGGACATTGCTGAAATCATTATGCCTGACCACGCGAACGCCTCGGCAATGACACCTCGTCTGATCGTCTTCGACTTCGACGGCACCCTGGTGGATAGCCAGCGGGTGATCATTGACTGCATGTCGGGCGCTTTCGCGCACCACGACCTGCCGGTGCCCACGCCGGATGCCATTCGCCGCTCCGTCGGGCTGGCCTTGGAATATGCCATCGCGTCCCTCCTGCCGGATCCCGACGACAGAGACCTCGCGGTCCGGGTCGCGGGTGCTTACCGTGAGCGCGCCTATGCGGTTCGCGAGAGCGGCAGTTACGACGAGCCTCTGTTCGAAGGCGTGCGCGAGACCATTGCAGCCCTGGACCAGCCGGAGATCTGGCTTGGCATCGCGACGGGCAAGAACCGCCGTGGCCTGCTGCACAGCCTCGAAGTTCATGGATTGCACCATCACTTTACGACCTTGAAGACAGCGGACGACGGCCCGAGCAAGCCCCATCCCGAGATCCTGCAACAGGCCATGGATGAGACCGGTGTCGCACCGGAAAATACGGTGATGATCGGTGACACCACTTATGACATGTTGCTGGCGCAGAACGCCGGCGCGCAGGGGATCGGTGTTTCCTGGGGATACCATGGCACCGAGGAACTCTCGGCCAATGGCGCGTCGCGCATTGTGCAATCTTTCAGTGAACTTCTCGACGCGCTGTCGGAGAGCGCGCGAAAGGAGTAATCTGTCGATGCGGGGGGCTCGGCGGCTGCAGGCAGATAACGGAATCGTATGAGCACTTCAAGTAGTATCAAACGCTTTTATAAAAAAGCTGAAGTTGTTTCTTCGAAAGAGGGAGAAAGTGCCGGATTTACCGTCGCTCTCGACGGCCGGATTCTGCGCACACCCAACAAAGCGGCGTTACAGCTTCCAACCCACAGCCTGGCCGAGGCGGTCGCATCCGAGTGGAACGCGCAGGGCGAAACGATCGATGCGCAGACCATGCCGATGATGACCCTGGCTTGCACCGCCATCGATTGGGTCCACCAGGAACGGGCCCACGCGGTCGAGACAACGGCGGCCTTTGCCGAACACGATCTGGTCTGCTACTGGGCCGAAGAGCCCCCCGAGCTGGTGTCGCGGCAGCAGGAACACTGGCAGCCCTTGCTGGACTGGGTGACCTTGAGTTTTGACGCGCCGCTGATCGTCATTCCGGGCATTTTGTCCAAACCCCAGCCGGCGGCGTCCGTCGAAGCTTTGCGCCATGCGATCGAAAACCTCGACGACATGGCTTTGACCGCCTTACACACGGTGGTGTCCGCAGGGGGGTCGCTGGTGATCGGACTGGCATTGCTCCAACGGCGTCTGAGTGCGGACGAGGCCTTCACCGCGGCGCTGCTCGACGAGCTTTTTCAGATCGAGTTCTGGGGCGAGGATTCCGAAGCGGCGGCCCGCCATGCGGGCCTGCGCGGCGAATTCCATGCGGCTGCAAGTTTTCTATCCCTCCTGCGCGGATAGGTGACTTTCAAACGCCGGGAACCCGGACCCGCGCGGCGCTCTCATCGGACAGCATGAAAATTTCATCGTTGTCCTGATGGGCGGTCATGGTCTCTTCCCGCGACCAGCCGCAGAGATAACCGACCAGACAGCGGTTGAGCATGCCATGGGCAACGGTGCAGATCACCGGTCCATCCGGCCGCAGGGCAGGTCGCAGGTTTTCCTCCGCGAAGCTCCTGACCCGCTGTACGACATCGGCATAGCTTTCTCCATCCGGGTACGGGCGGTTCCAGCGGTCGGCGTCCCGCCAAGCGGTTTTGCCTGGAAAGGCCACTTCGATTTCTTCCAGGGTCATGCCTTCGCAGGCGCCGAAACCGCATTCCTTAAGGCGGTCTTCGGGGCGGCGCTCCCGCCCGATAGTTTCGGCGATGGCCCCGGCGGTTTTCCAGGCGCGCTCAAGCGGGCTGGCGTAGAGCTCTTCGATCCCGGCGCTCGCCAGGAAAGCAGCGGCATTAAGGGCCTGTTGTTGACCCAGCACGCTGAGCGGGGAATCCTGCTGGCCTTGAAAGCGTGCTTCGACATTCCATTCGGTCTGGCCATGACGTACGACGTAGAGCATTCGCGCGTTCCGCGTTAGGTTTCAAATTGTGATGAGGTTTTGGGGCGCCGGTTCGATGTGCCCCGCAAATCTAGTGTGCGCCGGGAGCCTGTGCAATATGGAACAGCTGGAACTACCCAGCGACGAAGTCTGGTCCGAACGGAGGTTCTGGTTCGAGGATCTCGAGGCGACGGCCGGGCAAAGCGGCGCACCTGCGCCAAGCGAGCAGGCCTGCGCGCTGATGATCGATCTTCAGTCCAGCTTTTGCGCCGGGGCCTTTTCGGCAGTGGTGATTCTCGCCGCTGCCATTATCGAGGCGCAGGCCGAGAGGGCGCAAATAGACGATAGACAGCAAGATCCGGGGTACCGAAAGGCCCGGCGTTGGTTGCAGGACCTGCGCAACAAACTGGTCCATGAAGACCGGGAGTCGCCCGCGATCACGGTCGAGGATCACTGGCTGCGGCGCGGCGAATGGGAGACTGCGGCGCGGCGCGCTATTGTTCTGGCCTTTGCCGCGCTCTATCCCGATGCGGACTTGTCTGGCGCGCACCTGCCCGGGGCAGCACCGCACTCGCAGGAGGATCCGGCATGACCTCCTCCGTAAAGACTCTTCGCGCCGTGATTTCCGGGCGGGTTCAGGGCGTCTGGTTTCGCGGCTGGACCGAGCGGGAGGCAGGGAAGCTTGGATTGGACGGATGGGTGCGCAACTGCCCTGACGGGTCTGTCGAAGCTCTCTTTTCCGGCGAAGCTGTTGCGGTAGATGCCATGATCGAAGCCTGCTGGCGCGGCCCTCCCGCAGCAAAGGTGGTCTCGGTGGAAGTTGTCGAGGCTGAAGCGCCCGAGGAATCTGGCTTTCTTCACCTAAGACGCTAAATGCCACAGGAAGTACACGGCCTGGCTGCAGCGTTTCCCTGCTAGTATTTTCTCTTTGGTTTTCGATAGCCTGTCGTTCGCGTCTTGATCGGGAAGAACTTTGCTGCGCTGTCATCCTGAGAAGGGGATCTCCGGACCAGCCAGATATGCTCTGGCTGCCGCGTTTTCACTCGCCGTCATGCTGGCGAGCGGAGAGGCCACGAAAGCGGGCGTTATCTCGGCCAGCGCCGTGCTTGATTCAGGGCAGGAAGTGCCGCCCGGCTTCTCCGATGCCTCCGGACGGGCGGACTTCAGCTATGATAGTGACAGCGGCACCTACAGATTCGAGCTGCGGGTGTCCGGGATCACGCTCACCGATATCACTTTTCCGGATGGGAGCGGTTTGGCCTTCGGCGCCGCCGGCCCGGTCCACCTGCACAGCGCGGCTCGGGGTGCCAACGGACCCATCGTCGCGCCTTTCAACGACCGGGTGCTCTATTCCGAAGACGGAGATGGCTTCCGGCTGAGCTCGTTCGGTCCGCTGGACAGTCTCGTCACCGGTCTCACGGCGGAAGCTTTTTTGAACCAGCTCGCACTTGAGAGTCTTTACGTCAATGTTCATAGCTTCCCCAATTTCCCAGGCGGGGAGATCCGCGGGCAGCTTGTCGTCATCGCCGAACCGGCCGGTCTCGCTCTGCTGGGGTTCGGTCTGGCCCTTCTCCTTCTTGCCCGGGTGGTTCGTCGGCGCGGATTCAGCCTTCGCCGCGTAAGCCCACGCCTTATCAGCGTGGTCCGACGGAAACTTGCTCTGTCCGAGCGCCGTTAGCGCCAGTAAAAAACCTGTCTTCGAGCTATTATTTCGATAATTCTAGAAATATTGTTGACTCGGAAGAATACCTGGCCTTTAATGGCGTCATGGAAATTCTGCAAGCAGCACGCTGTCTCGACAAGCTGGGCAACCCGACCCGGCTGGAGGTCTTCCGGCTTCTGGTGAAGGCGGGCAAGGCCGGGCTCGCGGTGGGCGATCTGCAGGAACACTTGAACGTTCCGGCCTCGACACTGTCGCACCACATCTCGCATCTGGTGAATGCGGGTCTTGTGCATCAGGAGCGCGAGGGACGGGTTTTGCGCTGTCGCCCGGATTTCGCGCTCATGCAGTCGCTGATCGATTTTATGACCGAGGAATGCTGCGAAGGGCTTGGACCTGCGCAGCAGAGCAGGGATGCCGGCTGAGCGCCCTTTTTTTGACGTGAAACTTCGATGATTCTGGAATTATCGATTGTAAAACAGGAGAGTTAGGCCGTGACGGTTCTGGTCGAACGTGTAGTGGGTCTTGGGGGCCGGGTCTGGCGTCTGGACCGGGTCTGGTTGACGTTTTTTCTGCTGTTTGCGGTGCTCGCCGTCGCACTTCCCGCGCAGGCGATGGACAGCGTTTCCTTTGTCATCGATGCTTTTCTCTGGATCGCGCCTTTTCTTCTGCTCTCGGTCTTGATGGCTGCCTGGCTGAAGGCTGCCGGCGCCGACCGGCTGATCGGCGCTGTCGTTTCGCGCTCTCCCGCGATGGGTATTCTTGTGGCGGCGGCGGCCGGATCGCTCTCGCCCTTCTGTTCCTGCGGGGTCGTGCCTCTGGTTGCGGCTTTGCTGGCGGCTGGGGTTCCGCTGCCGGTGGTGGCGGCCTTCTGGCTCTCGTCCCCGCTGATGGATCCGGAGCAGTTCATCCTGCTGGGCGCGACCATTTCCATGGAGTTTGCCATGGTCAAGCTGGTGACGGCCTTTGCTCTCGGGCTCATGGCGGGATTCGCGACTCTCTGGCTACAGCGCGCGGGCGCCTTTGCCGATCCGCTCAAAGGCATTGCCACCTGCGGCGGCTGCGGCTCGAAATCCCTGACCTCGACAGAGGGCGTGCGCTGGGCCTTCTGGAAGGAGAGCGAGCGCTGGTCGGCCTTCTCGGGCGAGGCGCGCGATGTCGGTCTCTTTCTCACCAAGTGGCTGCTGCTGGCCTTCGCGATCGAAAGTCTGATGGTGGCCTGGATGCCGCCCAACCTGATTGCCTCTTCCCTGGGCGCGGATCAGGGCCTGCTGGCGATCCCGCTGGCGGCGGCCGTCGGCGTGCCCGCCTACCTCAACGGTTTTGCCGCGATCCCGTTGGTGGGCGAACTGATGTCCATGGGCATGGCCCCCGGCGCCGCCATTACCTTCCTTGTTGCGGGCGGCGCGACCTCGATCCCGGCGGCCATGGCGGTCTACGCCCTGGTGCGCAAGACCGTGTTTGCCTGGTACCTGCTGCTGGCCTTCATCGGCAGCCTGCTGGCCGGGTTCGGATACCAATTGCTGCTGTCGATGTGACCTCCTGAAATCTAGGCGCCGAGAGAAGACGCGTGCCTCGCATTATTCTTGCGACCTGTGCCAAGTATCCGCGGCTCTCTGCCTCGAATTCGGCCTATGCTGACGCTTTGCGGTCGAAGGGCTGCGATGTGCAGACGCCGGCCTGGAACGAGGCACCGATTGAGGCGTTCCTGGACAGTGACCTGATTCTCTTGAGGCAGACCTGGGACTACCAGGATGATCCCGGCGGCTTTGCCGCCTGGGTCGCACGGGTCTCGAGCTTGAAGGGCAATATTGAGAACCCACCCGAATTGGTCATCTGGAACAATGACAAACGCACCCTGAACGAGGTGACGCAGTCGGGGGTCCCGGTGCCGCCGACCTGCGGGCTGATGCCTGAGGCACCTGCGGAGATGTTTTCACGGTTGGATTCGGAAAAAATCGTTTTGAAGCCTGCTTTCGGCGGCAGCGGTACGGGTGTGCGGCTTTGCAGCGAGGCGGATTTCGA
Source organism: Denitrobaculum tricleocarpae (assembly GCF_007004665.1). Classification (GTDB taxonomy): domain Bacteria; phylum Pseudomonadota; class Alphaproteobacteria; order Kiloniellales; family Kiloniellaceae; genus Denitrobaculum; species Denitrobaculum tricleocarpae. The sequence continues at coordinate 869,847 of NZ_ML660052.1, forward strand.
AGGCCAGCTTTGTGACGCGCGACGTGAAGCGCCCGGCCGGCCGTTCCTCGCGCAGGCGTTCCTGCCGGAAATAGCGGCGGGAGAGTGGAAGATCACCTGCATCGGCGGACGTGTGGCCTTCGCGGTGCATGCCAAGCCAAAGCCGGGCGAGTTCCGGATTAACAGTCGCTTTGATCCGACAATCAGGGTTCTTCAGCCGCCACTCGGTGCCGTCAGGGCAGCTGAAGACATTTTGGCGTGGATTCGCCGACCTTTGATCTGCTGCCGCATCGACGGTGTCATGCGCGGAGAAGATTTCATCTGCACGGAGTTGGAGTTGACCGACCCCGACCTGCATTTGGATTTGTTTGACACCGGCGCGGGGCTGCTTGCTCAAGCAACCTTGGACCATCTTGCTTCGGGCTAGGTCAGATCAAGATTAGATAGAACCGCCGAAGGCAACCTATCTCACCTATAAATCCAGTCTAGGTTGGGAACTCATATTCTTTGACGGTCTTGACGACAAAATTATGTTTTCTGGCAAGGAGTTAGGAATGGAGCGATGCCGTAGCATCGTGACTGACGACACGACGCTGCCCAGAACTCATAATCTTGCCGCCCCTCTGGGGTCGTATTTTAGCAGGCTTTAGGGGCGTCGAACCCTCTCACCGGGCCCGACAGGCCCGCTTTCGAGGCTTCTCCTGCCTAAAGCCTGTTAAAATACGATCAAGGCCATCAAGGAATAGGAGTCCTCAACCTAGTGCGCGTAGAGGTTCGCGATCTCAAGCGACAACACGACGAGGTAGCCAACAATCGCCAGCCAGCAGAAGCTGCGGGCGATCACCGCGACACGATCACAGGCCGTTGCTTTCGCTCCGGCCGGCTGGGGGGTGGCCGCCAAGGATACCCGCCGTGTCTGCGATGACCGCCGTTCGTGGAAGACACCTGACCGGTCGTCTTCTCGTCTGGTTTTGCCGTGCGGCGCTATATGTGCGCGGCGTGCAGGGTTCGAGCTGCGGCGTGAATTCGCTGGAAGCGCTTTCCTGCCGGGGGTTATGTCCGTAACCGGGAAAAACGCGGGTGCTAATGAGTTGCCCGACATCGTGCTGATCCCTCGATGAGATTTCGAATCAAGCGTTTAGTGCGCGTCGCGTTCAGTCGAACAAACCTGTTCCACGACATATCCGAGGCAGCGTTTGCGGAGCACAAGGCGTTCGGAAGAGCCGCAGAGCGCAGCTGGACGCGACATGCACTAGCTTGTCTTAAAGAAACGTAGCACTAAAAATATGAATAGAAACTGGCAAAATAAGTAGATCTGCCATACAATAATTTGCATGCTTGAGTGGGATGGACTTCGGGATTTCGCGGTTGTCGCAGAGGCGGGCAGCCTCTCTGCGGGCGCCAAACGCCTGCAGGTCAGCCAGCCTACCATCTCCCGGCGGATCGGTGCTCTTGAAGCCCATCTGAAAGCCCGGCTCTTCAATCGGGTGCCGCGCGGTTTGGAGCTGACCGAAGCCGGAGAGGATCTGCTGGAGCGGGTGCGGCGCATGGAGCTGGAGGCGCTGTCGATCGAACGCTTTACCCTTGGTGCCGATGCCGCGCCCGAGGGTGCGGTGCGGGTCTCCGTCATCGAGCTCTTCGCGGAATGGCTGGCGGAGGAGTTCGCGGCTTTCTCCCGAAGCTATCCCAAGATCCGCATTGAACTCATTGTCGATAACGCCTCGGCCAATCTGGTGCGCCGCGAAGCGGATATCGCGGTGCGCATGTTCCGGCCCGATCAACCGGATCTGGTGGCGCGGAAGGTTGGTGAGCATGGCTTGGGGTTCTTCGCATCGCCTGAATATCTCGAAAAGCATGGCACGCCCCAACGCTTCCGGGATCTCCGCGAACACGATATCGTCGGCTTCGACGAAGCGGCGATCGTCTCGGGAACGGCGAAGGCCATGGAGCGCCTCGCGCCGCGTGAACGCTACGTGTTCCGGTCTAACGGCCTGATGGTTCATGTCGCGGCTATGAAAGCTGGCCTGGGCGTCGGCGGAACCTCGGCTTTTCTGGCCGAGCGGGAAGGCGGCCTTGTCCGGGTCCTGGAGGACAAGGCCAATATCATGCAGGAAATCTGGCTGGTGACCCACGAGGATCTGCGCCGTTCCGCGCGCATTCGCGCCACGATGGATTTCCTCGCCGCGGTCTTTGAGAACAATGGTCCTGCCCTGGCCGGAGAATCGGGTGCGCGATGCGGACCTCCGTGCGAGTGAAGCGCTCGTGCTTCACATCAGGATATAGGAAACCGCTTTATCTCTGCCCGTTCGGGACGACACGGCGCTGTCCAACTCTGCTGCTGACCGAAAGTAGGGACGTAAAAGACCTAACGCTGCGGGTAAAAAAGCGATTACACTTGTCGAAATCGGATAAGAAAAACAAACGCGAAATGCTTTATCAAGGGAGGAAAGAATGCTGAGAAGACGGACTTTCGGCCGTGTGGCCGGGATGATTTTGGGCGGGTTTGCGCTGCTCGCCGCGGGCGCTGCGCAGGCGGAGTGGCCCGAACGCCCCATAACTCTGATCGTGCCCTGGGGCGCGGGCGGGGGAACCGACGCGACCGGCCGTATGATCGGCAGTCTGTTGGAGAAGGAACTGGGCCAGCCGGTCAACGTGGTCAACCGGACCGGCGGCAGCGGCGTCGTCGGGCATTCGGCCATCGCGAACGCCAAGCCGGACGGCTACACCCTGGGCGTCATCACCGTGGAAGTCGGCATGATGCACTGGGCGGGCCTGACCGACCTCGATCACATGTCATACACGCCGATCGCGCTCTACAACGCCGACCCGGCGGGCCTTCAGGTGCGGGCCGATTCGCCCTATCAGTCGGCTGCCGAGGTTATCGACGCGATCAAGGCCAACCCCGGCAAGTACAAAGGCTCGGGCACCGGGCAGGGCGGCATCTGGCATCTGGCGCTTGCCGGGATGCTGAACGACGCCGGGATCGAGCCGGCGGCTGTGCCTTGGGTTCCGTCCAAGGGGGCTGCCGCGGGCCTGCAGGAATTGGCGGCAGGTGGTGTCGACTTCGTCACCTGCTCGGTGGTCGAGGCCGCGGCTTTGATCGATGCGGGCAAAGTACGGTCTCTGGCGATCATGGGCGATGAACGGCTGGGTGCCTTTCCCGACGTGCCGACCTTGAAGGAATCCGCCGATCTGGACTGGAAGCTCGCCGCCTGGCGTGGACTGGCCGGCCCCAAAGGTCTGCCGGAAGAGGTGACAGGCAAGCTGGTGCCGGCCTTCGAGAAGGTCTGGAAATCAGCCGAGTTCCAGAAGTTCATGGAAGACCGCGGCTTCGGTCTGGTCTGGAAGCCGGAGGCCGAGTTCGCGACCTGGATGTCCGAGAGCGACGCCGGTCTCGGCTCGGTCATGAAGGCGGTCGGTCTGGCGAAGTAGCCGCTGATTTTATCGACAAGACGCGACAGCAGAGGGAACCCGGCTGACTTCGAGCCGGGTTCCGAACTGATTGACGAGCTTCCTCTATGCGCCTGAATGACGCCATTTTCGGCATTGTCCTGCTGATCTTTGCTTTTGCCGTCATTGCCTACAGCCAGACCTTTCCGGCAACCTTCGGGCAGAGCTATGGGCCGGATCTTTTCCCGGTTCTGATTGCCAGCGGACTTGCGGTCTGTGGCTTGCTTTTGACGCTTAGGGGCTGGGCCGCGCGGCGCAAAACGCCCTGGTTTGAATCCGGTGACTGGGCCAAGGACTGGCACAAGCTCGTCACCTTTGCGCTGGTTCCCCTGGCGCTGATTTTTTACATCCTCGTTTCCGAGTTTCTGGGCTTTTTGCCGACAGCGGCGCTCATTCTTTTCGTGCTGCTGCGCCGCTTCTCCGTCGGCCCCCTGGCCGCGCTCGGAATTGCCTGCGCCACCAGCCTGATCATTCATACGGTCTTTGCCCGTTTCCTTCTGGTTCCGCTGCCCTGGGGCCTGCTGCAGCCGATTGCCTGGTAGGACGTTGATATGGATGTTCTTCTCACCGCTATCGATCTGGTCTTCACGCCTTACGTTCTGATGGTCATGCTTGGGGCGGCGCTCTTCGGTCTCTTTGTCGGCTCGATTCCCGGCCTGACGGCGACCATGGCGACCGCGCTCCTGATCCCGATCACCTTTTTCATGGATCCGGTGCCTGCCATCGCAGCGATCGTGACGACTGTCGCTATGGCGATCTTCGCCGGCGACATCCCGGGCTGTCTGCTGCGCATCCCCGGCACCCCGGCCTCCGCCGCCTATGCGGACGAAGCCCACGCCCTGACCGCAAAGGGGCAGGCGGAGAAGGCCCTGGGCACGAGCCTGGTTTGCGCGGTGATCGGCGGCCTGCTCGGTACGTTGGTGCTGGCCACCACTGCACCGTTGCTGGCGGAATTCGCCATTCAGTTCAGCTCTTTCGAGTACTTCTGGCTGGCCTGCCTCGGTTTGAGCTGTGCGGTGATGATCTCCACCGGGTCTGTCCTGAAAGGCGCGGTTTCACTGTTGATCGGGCTCTTCATCTCGACCATCGGGATCGACATCACCGCCGGTCATCCGCGCTTTACCTTTGGCTCGGTGGAGATGATGGGCGGGATCTCCTTCATCCCGGCGATGATCGGCATGTTCGCGGTCTCGGAGGTTCTGCGCTACGTGGCATCCAGCCGCCAAAAGCCGCAGGTGCCTCAGCAATCGATCGGGAATGTCTTCCGGGGATTGGGGGCGATTCTGGGACGCTACAAGCTCAACCTTCTGCGCGGCGGTGCGATCGGGACGGCCATCGGGGTCCTGCCGGGGGCAGGGGCCGATATCGCCGCCTGGGTGGCCTACGCGGTCTCCAAGAGGTTCAGCCGTGAGCCGGAGAAGTTCGGCAGCGGCCATGTCGAGGGCCTGGTCGACAGCGGCAGCGCCAACAACGCCGGACTGAGCGGTGCCTGGGTGCCGGCGCTGGTGTTCGGCATCCCCGGCGACTCCATCACCGCCATCGTCATCGGGGTTCTCTACATGAAGGGAATGAACCCGGGACCGACGGTTTTTCTCAATCAGCCGGAACTGATCTATGCCGTCTTCGTGGCTTTCTTCCTGGCCAATCTGGCGCTTCTGCCGCTGGGATTTCTCGCGATCAGGCTGGCGCGGCAGGTCTTGCGCATGCCGCAGCCAATCCTGATGCCGATCATCCTGATGTTCTGCATCGTCGGTGCCTTCGCCATCAACAATACGGTCTTCGGCATCTCGATCATGCTGGTTCTGGGTCTGCTGGCCTACATTATGGAAGAAAACGGCTTTCCAATTGCGCCGACCATCCTGGGCATCGTGCTGGGGACCATGCTCGAGGACAACTTCATGTCTTCCATGATCAAAGCAGACGGCGATCTTCTGGGTTTCTTCTCGCGCCCGATCGCGTTGTTCCTTGGAATCATGACACTCTGTATCTGGTTTCTGCCGCCCGTAATCCGTGCCCTGCGCAAGCGGTCGCAGCGGTTTTCGCAGTAGCTGATGTTTAGAGAAGGCGCCTTGCGCAGCGGACAGAATTTTCGGATTCGAAAAACATCACCAATGTGTATATCTTTACTGCCACTATTTTACAGACCCTTCATAGATGAAAATCGGTCCATATGTTGAACCTGAGCCAGCGTCAGCAACGCATTCTGGAAGTCGTCCGAAAGGAGGGCTTCGTCGCGATCGAATCTCTGGCGCAGCTCTTCGACGTGACGGCGCAAACGATCCGCAGCGACGTCAACCAACTCAGCGAGATGTCGCTGCTGCGGCGTTATCACGGCGGGGTCGGTCTGTCGTCTTCGGTCGAGAACGAATCCTACGACAGCCGGCAGATCAAGAGCCTGAATGAGAAGCGGCGGATCGCGGCGGCGCTGGTCAAGCACATCCCCGCGCAGGCGTCGCTCTTTATCAACATCGGCACGACGACCGAGGAAATCGCCAAGGCACTGCTCAATCACCGTGACCTGCGGATCATCACGAACAACCTCAACGTTGCCCGGATTCTGGCGGCTAATCCCAGTTTCGAGGTGATCATCGCGGGCGGTGTGGTGCGCAGCCGGGATCAGGGAATCACCGGCGAGGCGACGATCGACTTCATCAATCAGTTCAAGGTGGATTTCGGGATTATCGGAATTTCGGGCATCGACAACGATGGGACGTTGCTCGACTTCGATTACCGCGAAGTGCGGGTGGCCAAGGCCATTATCCAGAATTCCCGCGCGGTCTTTATGGCGGCGGACACTACCAAGTTCGGCCGTAATGCCATGGTCCGCCTGGGCCATGTCTCGCAGATCGACGCCCTCTTCACCGACCGGCGCCCCGACAAGGAAATGTGTGCGATCCTGAAGGAAGCGGACGTGACTCTGCATATTGCCGACTCCGTTTAATGCGCATGGCGGATCCAGCGTGCCGCAATCTTTGAAATCGTTTTCAATAACTTTCGTTATTTTCATTTTCACTGATAAAATTTTCGATTGTCAAAATTTCTTCATCCGCGTAGGTTAACGACAAGCAAGTTTCAAGCAGCCGATCTGAACGGCGCGAAAACATAGCTCATGGGGAGAAACGGCCAGTGGCGCAAGACAAGCCACTCGATATCGTCGTTATCGGCGGTGGGGTGAACGGGACCGGGATCGCACGCGATGCCGCGGGCCGGGGCCTTTCGGTTTTGCTTTGTGAAAAGAGCGACCTTGGCAGCGGCACCTCTTCCGCCAGCACCAAGCTGATCCACGGCGGCCTGCGTTATCTCGAACAGTATGAATTCCGGCTGGTGCGCGAATCCCTGATGGAGCGCGAGGTTCTGCTGCGCGCGGCGCCGCACATTATCTGGCCCATGCGCTTTGTCCTGCCGCACAACAAATCTCTGCGCCCGGCCTGGATGATCCGGCTCGGTCTCTTTCTTTACGATCATCTCGGCGGCCGCAAACTGCTGCCTGGATCCGAGGGCGTGAAGCTGGCGGATCATCCTTCCGGCGGTCCGCTCAAGGACGATATGACCAAGGGCTTCGTCTATTCGGACTGCTGGGTCCAGGATGCGCGGCTGGTCGTGCTCAACGCGATCGACGCCCGCGAGCGCGGTGCCGAGGTTCTCACCCGCACCGAATGCGTTTCGGCCCGCCGGGTGGACGAACTCTGGGAGATCGAACTGCGGGATCTGCTCAGCGGCCAGATGCGCAAGGTCAGCGCACGGGCGCTGGTCAACGCCGCCGGTCCCTGGGTGGCTTCGGTGCTCGAACAGCGGGTCGGCTCCAACCGCGCGGCCGGACTGAGGATGATCAAAGGCAGCCACATCGTCGTGCCGGCCATGTTCGATCATGACTACTCTTACATCTTTCAGAATCCCGACGGCCGCATCGTCTTCGCCATACCCTACGAGGAGGACTACACCCTCGTCGGCACGACCGATGTGGAGTATGAGGGCGACCCGGCGCAGGTCGCCTGTTCCGAGGACGAGATCAGCTACCTCTGCAACGCGGTCAACGAGTACTTCAAGTCCGAAATCGCGCCCAAGGACGTGGTCTGGACCTACTCCGGCGTCCGGCCGCTGTACGACGACGCCTCGCAGAACGCCTCGACCATCACCCGTGACTACGTGCTCGATCTGGATGAACAGGCGGGCCGGGCACCGATGCTTTCGGTCTTCGGCGGCAAGATCACAACCTTCCGCAAACTGGCTGAGCATGCCATGGAAAAACTCTGTCCGCTGATCGCCTGCAGCGCGCCGGACTGGACCGCGACGGCCATGTTGCCCGGCGGCGATATCGGCACGCATTACGGCGATGTCGATTTCGATGCTTTCGTCGAACGCTTCAAAAAGCAGCATGCCTGGCTGCCGCAGGAGCTCGCCTGGCGTTACGCCCGCAACTACGGCGCGCGCGCCGCGATGATTCTCGGCGATGCCAAGGATCTCAGCGGTCTGGGACAGGAGCTGGGCGACGGCATTTACGAAGCGGAACTGAGTTATCTGGTCGAGCAGGAATGGTTGGTCGAGGGGGCAGACCTGCTGTGGCGGCGCTCGAAACTGGGGCTGCATGTTTCCAAGGAAACCGCCGCGCGGATCGAAAGCTGGCTGGCACAGCATGCGCTTGCCGGCCGCCGGGCCGGGTGACTTGTTTTTGAAGCCGGATTGTTTGGGTTTGAAAAACGACCGATTGGGGGCCGTCGCCTGGCATGAAAAGGGCCATGGCGGTGGAATAGAAGAGGAACTCGTTTGGTATGCTTGAGCTGATGAACGTCAGTAAACGGGTCGGAAACCAGGATCATATCAGTGATGTGAGCTTGCGTTTCGATAAGGGCTCGCTCAACGTTTTGCTCGGGCCGACCCTGTCCGGGAAAACCTCGCTGATGCGCCTGATGGCCGGTCTGGACAAGCCGACCTCCGGCGATATCCACTTTAACGGCGAGAGCGTCGTGGGCATGCCGGTTCAGAAGCGCAACGTCGCCATGGTCTATCAGCAGTTCATCAATTATCCGGCCATGACGGTCTACGAAAACATCGCTTCGCCCATGCGCGTGGCCGGTGTCGACGGGGAAACCATCGACCGCAAGGTGCGCGAGGCGGCTTCCCTGATGAAACTCTCGGACTTTCTCGACCGCACGCCGCTCAACCTCTCGGGGGGGCAGCAGCAGCGTACGGCCCTGGCGCGGGCGCTGGTCAAGGGCGCCGATCTGGTGCTGCTGGACGAACCCCTGGCCAATCTGGACTATAAGCTGCGCGAGGAGCTGCGGGTGGAGCTGCCGAAAATCTTTGCCGAGACCGGCGCGGTTTTCGTCTACGCCACAACGGAACCTCACGAGGCATTGCTGCTGGGCGGCAAGACCGCGGCGCTGTCCGAGGGGCGGGTCTCGCAATTCGGGCCGACCATCGATGTCTATAATCGTCCTGCCGACCTGATCACCGCGCAGACCTTCTCCGATCCGCCCATGAACATCGTCCCCATGACCAAGTCCGGCGCTGCCTTTGCTTTCGGCGGGGCTTCGGTTGCGGTGTCGGGTGAACTCGCGGGCCTTGCGGACGGGGCCTATAAGGTGGCCATCCGCCCGCATCACCTGATGCTGCACGCACCCGGCGGAGAAACGTTGGTGCAGGAGACCCGGGTTTCAACGACGGAGATCACCGGGTCCGAAAGCTTTATTCATGTGGAGACGGAGGGTTTGCGCTGGGTGGCGCTGACCCACGGCGTGCACCGCGTCGAGGTGGGCGACAAGGTTCCGGTCTATCTGGATCCGCACAGCTTCTTTGTTTTCGATCAACAGGACCGGCTGGTCGCCGCACCGTCTCAGGACGGTCTGCCGCACGAGGATCTGGCCAGTGCAAGCGCGGGGCACGGGTGAGACCATGGCACAGATAACACTTGATAAACTTGCTCATTCCTACTTCCCGAACCCGCAGAGCGAAGCGGATTTCGCCCTGAAGGAAATCGACTATGTCTGGGAGGACGGCGGCGCCTATGCCCTGCTCGGACCTTCGGGCTGCGGCAAGACCACGCTGCTGAACATCATCTCGGGACTTCTGGTGCCGTCGCGCGGATGCATTCTCTTCGGCGAGGAGGATGTCACGCAGTACGCGCCCGAACAGCGCAACATCGCCCAGGTCTTCCAGTTCCCGGTGATCTACGACACCATGACTGTGGCCCAGAACCTCGCCTTTCCCCTGGTCAACCGCAAGGTGCCCAGGGACGAGATCGACAAGCGTGTCGCCGACATGATCAAGGTCCTGGACCTGGGTGACAAGGCGAACCGCAAGGCGCAGGGCCTGACCGCCGACGAGAAGCAGAAGATCTCGCTCGGGCGTGGTCTGGTGCGTTACGACGTCAACGCGATCCTTTTCGACGAGCCGCTGACCGTCATCGACCCGCATCTCAAGTGGCAGCTGCGCACCAAGCTGAAAGAACTGCATCACGAGTTCGGTCACACCATGATCTACGTGACCCACGATCAGACCGAGGCGCTGACCTTCGCCGACAAGGTTGTGGTGATGTACGAAGGCGAGGTGGTGCAGATCGGCACACCGGAGGAGCTCTTCGACGAACCGGCGCACACCTTCGTCGGATATTTCATCGGCTCGCCCGGTATGAATGTGGTGCCCTGCAGCGTTGCCGGAGACCGGCTTCAGCTGGGCGGTCAGGAAATCGCCCTGCCGCGCCGCTACGCGCCGCTCGAGGGTCAGGTCGAGATGGGCGTGCGCCCCGAGTTCGTGAAGCTCTCGGCCAATGGCGAGGGGATTCCGGTTTCCATCTCAGCGGTCGAGGACATCGGCCGCTTCAAGATTGTCCGCGGCTTGCTCGAAGGCTGCAGCTTCAATGCCGTCCTGCCCGAGGGCGCCGAAGTCCCGGCCGAGGCCAGCGCGGTGATCGACCCGACGCGGATCGGCATCTATCACGACTCCCACCTTGTGCGCGGAGAGGCCTGAGCCATGAATAAGGTACAGAACAACAAAGCTTGGTTCATGGTTTTACCGGTGCTCGTGATCGTGGCACTCAACGCCGTCGTGCCTCTGATGACCGTGGTCAACTATTCGGTTCAGGATACCTTCGGCAACAACGTCTTCTTCTTCGAGGGCACGCGCTGGTTCAGCGAAGTCCTGGCCTCCGAGCGATTCCACGGGGCGCTGGGGCGGCAGTTCTCTTTGACCGCAACCATTCTCGCCATCGAGATTCCGCTGGGTGTGGCCATCGCGCTCGCCATGCCGCGCTCGGGCTTCTGGGCTTCGGTCTGTCTGGTGCTGATGGCGCTGCCGCTGCTGATCCCCTGGAACGTGGTCGGCGCCATGTGGAATATCTACGCGCTGCCCGATATCGGTCTGCTCGGCTACGGACTGAACTGGCTCGGCATTCCCTACGACTTCACGCAGCAGCCCGTTTCGGCCTGGTTCACGGTGATTCTGATGGATGTCTGGCACTGGACGTCGCTGGTGGTGTTGCTGGCCTACGCCGGTCTGCAGTCGATCGACGAGAACTATTACCGGGCGGCGCAGATCGACGGCGCCTCGCGCTGGGCGGTCTTCCGCTACATCCAGCTGCCCAAGATGAAACACGTGCTGACCATCGCCATCCTGCTGCGCTTTATGGACAGCTTCATGATCTACACCGAGCCTTTCGTTCTGACCGGCGGCGGGCCGGGCAACTCGACCACCGTGCTGTCGATCGATCTGGTCAAGGCGGCGCTGGGTGAGTTTAATCTCGGGATCGCCTCGGCCATGAGCATCATCTACTTCCTGATGACGTTGCTGGTCTGCTGGCTCTTCTACACCATCACCATGCAGGGAGAAAAATCATGACCCGTCTCCGCTGGCTGGTGCCGACCCTCTATATCGTCTTCCTGATGCTGCCCATCTACTGGCTGCTGAACATGTCCTTCAAGACCACGAACGAGATCCTCGGGGGCTTCTCCTGGTTCCCGGCGGAGTTCACGGTCGAGAGCTACGTCAAGATCTTCACCGATCCGACCTGGTACAGCGGTTACATCAATTCGATCGCCTATGTCGGGCTGAACACCGTCATCTCGGTCTCCTTCGCATTGCCGGCAGCCTATGCTTTCTCCCGCTACCGCTTCCTGGGGGACAAGCATCTGTTCTTCTGGCTGCTGACCAACCGCATGGCGCCGCCGGCGGTCTTCGCTCTGCCGTTCCTGCAGCTCTATTCCTCGATCGGTCTTTTCGATACCCATCTGGCGGTCGCCCTGGCGCACTGTCTCTTCAACATTCCGCTGGCGGTCTGGATCCTGGAAGGCTTCATGTCCGGCGTGCCCAAGGAAATCGACGAGACGGCCTATCTGGACGGCTATTCCTTCCCGCGTTTCTTCACCAAGATCTTCATGCCCTTGATCGGCAGCGGGATCGGCGTGACCGCGTTTTTCTGCTTCATGTTCTCCTGGGTCGAGATGCTGCTGGCCAAGTCGCTGACCTCGGTCGAGGCCAAGCCGATTGCCGCGGTCATGACCCGGACGGCCAGTACCTCCGGCTATGAGCTGGGACTCTTGGCGGCGGCGGGTGTGCTGACGATTATCCCGGGCGCGATCGTGATCTATTTCGTGCGGAATTATATCGCCAAGGGCTTTGCGATGGGGAGGGTTTGATCATGGGTCTCGAATGGATGGCCTGGACCTGGCAGACCGCAACCTTCTTCATCATGATCGCCGTGTTTCTGATCGGCATGAGTATTTGGGAGATGGCGCGCCCCGGCGGCGATCCGCGCACCGGAGTGCTTGGTTTGGACACGACCCGCGGCGACCGCCTGTTCATTTCGCTGCTCACCAGCGCCTACATTCATCTGGCCTGGCTGGGACTGGCGACGGGACCGCTGTGGATCGCGACCATACTTTCGGTGATTGTCGCAGTCGCGATCTTTCGCTGGGTGTAGAGAATAGTATGTGGGAATTCGCCTTCGCTCCAGGCACGCAGGTGCCGGATATGCAGAAGGGCGCTGGCGAACTTGGCTACGGGGGTGCAAGCTCTGACGTGGCGCTTTTCGGGCCCGGTTTAACGGGTGTTTAAAACCTCAAGGGAGGAGGGAAAATGAGAAAGCTAATGGCATCAGCCGCCGTTGTGGCTTTGCTGTACGGGGGCGGTCCCGCCGTCGCCGGCATGGCCGAAGCGGAGAAATGGGTTGATAACGAGTTCCAGCCATCGACACTGTCGCGTGACGAGCAGCTGTCCGAGATGGACTGGTTCATCAAAGCCGCCGAGCCTTTCAAGGGCATGGAGATCAACGTGCTGTCGGAGACGATCCCGACGCACAGCTATGAGTCGGAAACCCTGACCAAAGCCTTCGAGGAGATCACCGGGATCAAGGTGAATCACCAGCTCCTGGGCGAAGGTGAAGTCGTACAGGCGGTTCAGACCCAGATGCAGACCCGTCGTAACCTTTACGATGCCTACATCAACGACTCCGATCTGATCGGCACGCACTCGCGTCTTCAGCTCGCCTACAACCTCTCCGACTTCATGGAAGGCGAAGGCAAGGACGTGACCAATCCGGGTCTCGATCTGGACGACTTCATGGGCAAGTCCTTCACGACCGGCCCGGATGGCAAGCTCTATCAGCTGCCTGACCAGCAGTTCGCGAACCTTTACTGGTTCCGCAAAGACTGGTTCGACAAGCCCGAGCTGCAGGCCAAGTTCAAGGAGATGTACGGCTATGACCTGGGCGTTCCGGTAAACTGGTCCGCCTATGAAGACATCGCCGAGTTCTTCAGCGTTCACGTCAAGGAAATCGACGGCGTACGCATCTACGGCCACATGGACTACGGTAAGCGCGCGCCCGATCTGGGCTGGCGTATGACCGATGCCTGGCTTTCCATGGCCGGCACCGGCAACAAAGGCACGCCGAACGGTGTTCCGATCGACGAATGGGGCATCCGCATGGAAGCGGGTTCCTGTAACCCGGCCGGTGCCAGCGTCACCCGTGGTGGCGAAACCAACGGTCCGGCTTCGGTCTACGCGATCCGCAAGTGGGACGAATGGCTCCGCAAATACGCCCCTCCGGGCGCAGCCAGCTACGACTTCTATCAGTCGCTGCCGGCTCTGAGCCAGGGTAACGTTGCTCAGCAGATCTTCTGGTACACCGCTTTCACCGCGTCCATGGTTGCGCCGAAGTCCGAAGGCAACAACACTGTCGACGACGAAGGCAAGCCGCTTTGGCGGATGGCGCCGAGCCCGCACGGCCCTTATTGGCAGGAAGGCCAGAAGCTCGGCTATCAGGATGCCGGTTCCTGGACGATCCTGAAGTCGACCCCGGTCGATCGCGCGAAAGCCGCCTGGCTCTACGCCCAGTTCGTGGTTTCCAAGACTCTCGACGTGAAGAAAAGCCACGTTGGTCTGACCTTCATCCGCGACTCCACGGTCCGGCATGAAAGCTTCACCGAGCGGGCGCCGAACCTCGGTGGTCTGGTCGAGTTCTATCGCTCGCCTGACCGTGTCAACTGGTCCCCAACCGGCATCAACGTGCCCGACTATCCGAAGCTGGCACAGCTCTGGTGGCAGAACATCGGTGACGTGAACTCCGGTGCCTTCACCCCGCAGGAAGCCATGGACCGTCTCGCTGGTGAGATGGACCAGGTCATGGCCCGCATGCAGGCTGCCGATGAGCAGGCCAACGTTTATGGCGGCTGCGGCCCGCGTCTCAATGACGAGCAGGACGCATCCGCGTGGCTCGGCAAGGAGAACGGTCCGAAAGCTCAGCTCGAGAATGAGAAACCCCAGGGCGAGACCATCGCTTACGAGGAACTCATCAAGCGCTGGCAGTAAGCCTGAAGTGAGTAAGCCTGATGCCGGAGATCCCGGGATAGGGCATCCGATGACGTAACTGCGGCTTGCTGCAGTGGAGAAAAAGAGAGCCGGAGTGTTCAACACTCCGGCTCTCTTGCTTTCGGCGCTGCCGGGGTCTGCGGGCTGTGGGCGGAGTTCTCTCTGCGTTCAGGGTACGACCGCGCTTGCTTTCCGGCCGCCTGGAATGTGATCGTTCCCGCGTGAAGGTCAATTACAAACGGCATCGGAGGACGGAGTGTCCGACAAAACCCTGCATCCCATCTGTGCATTTGACATCGGTCCGGACGGTCAGGCGGTTCTGCTGGAGGAACCCTGGCCGGATGCGGCTTCAGCCATTTCGGACGGCTACCGTTGGCTGCACTTCGACCTTACCGATCCGGCGCTTGAGGCATGGACCGATGAAAAGCTCCCGCCCGTCGCAGCCTATGCGTTGCGTCAGAGCGAAACGCGTCCCCGCTGCGATGTCTTCGAGGATGGCGTCCTGCTGAATCTCCGCGGCGTCAATCTCAATCCGGGCAACGATCCGGAGGACATGGTGTCCTTGCGTCTCTGGGTGCGGCCCGGGCTGATCGTGACTGCGCGCCTCCGAAAGCTCTGGGCTGTCGATGCCCTTCGCAAGGCGATCGACGCGGGCAAGGCGCCGGTTGCTATCGCCGATTTTCTGAATCTCCTGACCTATGAGCTGAGCAAGCGGATCGAGCGGGTATCGCTGGATCTGGAGGAGGAAACCGATGCGCTCGAAGAGAAATTGCTGGGCGAGTCATCCGGGCTGAGCGGCGAGCTTGTGATTTTGCGGCAAAGCGTCATCAAGCTGCGCCGTTTTGTCCGACCGCAGTGCGAGGCCCTGAACGACCTCTCTCAATGGCAGAGTGCTTTGCTCGATCAGGGCCACAGCGACCTGTTGCGGGAGACGGCGAACCGGGCAACCCGGACGATCGAAGCCCTGGATGCCATCTCCGAACGGCTGACCGCCATGCAGGACCATCTTGAGACCCGTCATGCCTCTGCCCTGGGGCGCAACAGCTATATCCTGTCGGTCGCCGCGGCCATATTCCTGCCTCTGGGTTTCCTGACCGGGCTCTTCGGCATCAACGTAGGGGGGATGCCGGGTGTGGACTCGCCCTATGGTTTTGCGGTCGTCACCATCGCTTCCTGTGTGATCGGTGTTTTGCTTTTCGTCGTTTTCAGACTTCGCAAGTGGCTGTGACAGTTATTTAGCGACTTGAGCGGTGCTGAGAGGAATCACATCGCTGCCGATCGCGTCGAGAAAGCCTGCCGTGATCAACTTTTCCAGCGCGAAGACCTCCTTCTTCGGACAAAAAAGCGAGATGCGGAAGACCGTCCGGCCCAGATCGCTTGTGCCCAGGCTGATGCTGGCTTCCGGGCCTTGAATGTCGACGCCGAGTTTCTTCTCAGCCATCGCGTTACTGCGCTTTGCGGCTTCAAGAAAGGGCTCGCAGAGCTGATCCGACTTGGTTTGCAGCCAGTGCAGCGCCATGGCGACATTGACACGGGTTTCGAGCGTAATGTCGAAACTGTGCAGGGCGAAGGACGGCGAGAAGTTTTCGTTCCGGACCGGATGCTGCAGAAAAACGCTGTTTGGCAGAACCACGGTCCGGCCGCTGTAGCCGTCACCTTGTGAAGCGGGCGCAAGTTCCAGAAGGGTCGTCGACAGCACGCTGTGATCCGTCACTTCACCTCGAATGCCGTCGACTTCAACTCTGTCGCCAATCGAGAAGACGCTCGCCCCGGTTCGGAGCACGAAGCCGCTGATACACATCAGCAGCTCTTTGGTCGCGATGACAATGGCGACGGTTACGGCGGTCAGGGAGAGCAGCAGGTTCTGCAGCTGCCCAAGCCAGATGACCAGCAGGCCGATCACCAGAAGCGCGCTGAGAGCGCTGCGTGTGTAAAAGAGTTGGCGCCGCTGGTCTTCCTGAAGCACGTCCGCGCCCCGGCGGATCAGGCGGAACAACAACAGGCGCAGAGCCGCGACCAGCAACAACAGCGCGACCGTGACCAGTCCGCGCACAATCAGGGGATCGTTCAGGAGCGTCGTCATAGGCTCTACCTTGAGGTGTCGTCGATCTTATATGATTTCATCCTCGTCGAAGAGGGGATCTTCGTTGAGCTGTGTCGTTAGGCTGTCGATCGTCGCTCCCGCGTCGTCGTTGCGTTTGAGCCGCGCGATGTGAAAAAGGCCGTCGCCCTCGTTGGCGACAGGCAGATTGCTGCGACCGATCACCAGGCCGTCCTCCTCGGCGAAGATTTCGCTATCCAGTTCGCCGAAGGGATCGGAGATGATGCCCAGCACGTCGCCTTCTTCGACCTCGTCGCCGATAGTCTTGAAGGCGCGCAGCAGACCACCCGCCGGGGCGCGTTGCCAGAAGCTCGAGGAGGACTGGATCGGCGCGGCCTTCAGCTTCGTGATTCCGCGCGCCGGGATCATTTTCAGGTGATGCATGATGCGCAGAATGCCGGTCACCCCCGCGCGCACGGCGAATTCGTCAAAGCGCAAACCCTCGCCGGCTTCATAGAGCAGGACATCGATGCCGAGGTCCTGTGCGGCCTGGCGCAGCGAACCGGGCCGGGTCTTTGACGTCAGCACCAGGGGCGCGCCAAAGACTTCGGCCAGTTCCATGGTTTCCGGTTTCGACGGCGTCACGCGGATCTGCGGCAGGTTGGTGCGGTGGATGGCGGCGGAGTGCAGATCTATCCCCACGTCCGAGCGCCCGACGATTTCCGTCATGAAGATATGTGCAAGGCGGGAGGCGAGGGAGCCTTGCGGGCTGCCCGGGAAAACCCGGTTGAGGTCGCGGCGGTCGGGCAAGTAGCGCGAATGGTTCATGAAGCCGTAGGCGTTCACGATCGGAATGGCGAGTAACGTACCTTTCAGCTTGTCGAGGCTTGGCGCGCGTAAAAGCCGCCGGACAATCTCGACTCCGATGATTTCATCGCCATGTATCGCGGCACTGACGAAGAGCGTCGGCCCGGGGCGACGTCCATGGGCCACATGAACCGACATGGAAACCGGCGTGTGATCCGACAGAACGCTGACTGGGAGATCAACGGTTCGCCGGGTGCCCGCCGGCACCCGGTGCTTGCCGATCTGAAACGCCGATTGGTCCGGCATCAACCCTTGCCCTTGGTTTTGGTCTTACCCGGTTTGGCCTGCTTTTCCATCAGCTCAATGACCTTCCCGGCGACGTCGATGCCCGTGGCTCTCTCGACCCCCTCCAGGCCCGGTGAGGAATTGACCTCCATGACCACGGGACCGTGATTGGAGCGCAGCATATCGACACCGCAGACGTTCAGGCCCATGGCCTTCGCCGAGCGGATGGCGGTGGAGCGTTCCTCCGGCGAGATCTTGATCATCTGGGCGCTGCCGCCACGATGCAGGTTGGAGCGGAAATCACCCTCTGCGCCCTGGCGCTGCATGGCGGCCACGACCTTGCCGCCGACCACCAGCGCGCGGATGTCGGTGCCACCGGCTTCCTTGATGAACTCCTGCACCAGAATGTTGACCTTCGCGCCCCGAAAAGCCTCGATCACGGACTTGGCCGAACGATCACTGTCCGCGAGGACCACGCCGATCCCCTGGGTGCCTTCCAGGAGCTTGATCACAAGCGGGGCACCACCGGCCAGCTCCAAGACTTCCTCGGTCTGCTTTGGATCATGGGCGAAGGTCGTGACGGGCAGGCCGATGCCTTCGCGGGAGAGGATCTGCAGTGATCGCAGCTTGTCCCGCGACCGGCCGATGGCAACGGATTCGTTCAGGGGATAAACCCCCATGACCTCGAACTGGCGTAACACCGCCAGGCCATAATAGGTGACCGAAGCGCCGATCCGCGGGATGACGGCGTCGTAGTGCTGCAGCTTCTCGCCGTTGTAGTAGATCGCGGGACGGCGCGAGGCGATATTCATATAGCATCGCAGGGTATTGATGATATCCAGCTCGTGCCCGCGTTCCTCGGCCGCCTCTTTCAGGCGCCGGTGAGAATAGAGATCCGGATTTCGTGCCATCATCGCGATTTTCATTTTTTTAGCTCCCTGTCTGGAGGTGGTTTGCGCGAGACGTCTTGCGCGGTCGCGGCCGTTTGATTGCGGTGTCTGCTTTCTTGTCGGATTGATCGGGCTTGTCGGATTGATCGGGGGAGGCCCCGCCGGGCGGGCCCACCAGGAATGACTTTCCTGGATCGACCAGCAGCTTTCTTCTGCGCACGGCGGTTCGGCCCAGAATCAGGTCGAATTCCATTTTTTCCCGATCCGCAAGCGACACTTCCATATGCCAATGACGTTTCCCGAACACCAGAAGGGTCTCGATCACATAGCGGTCTTCGGGAACGCCGCTGGTGTTCTTGATTTGCCGCTCATCCACCAGACGGGCGCTGCAGCGCTCGGATCTGGGCTTGCCGGGCTGCGGAACGTGAAACTCGATCCAATGCATGCCGTCTTTCTCGAAGACGCGGAGATCAACTGCGTGCAAGGCGGATGTCCGAGCACCGGTATCGATCTTGGCCCGCAAGGCGGAGATTCCAAGCTCGGGCAGGCCCACCATCTCGCGCCAGCCGATGATCTGTCTTTCACGGGGTTTGGGTTTCTGGCGCTGCAGGTTTTTCATGGCAGGACATCTTCGTTCGCACGGCGGTAGTTCACAAAGCTATTGGCCCCCATCACCACAAAGAAACTCTCCATGTCGATGAGAACATAGCCGCGCTCGAACATCTCACGGGTCAATGTGCGAATGTCGTCTTCGTAAAGGCGGCGCCGGCCGGCGAGTTGGCGGACCAGCTTCGTGGGGATGCGGTATCTGCCCTTGGCCTTGCCGCCAAAGGACTCGCTGTAAAGCATAGCGAGCCTGTCAGCGGTGTCGGCGAACGGCGTCCGGGTCGGAGTCATTCTCATTGGACCTGTTTTGTCAAAACACTCTGTTCCGCAGGGTTGCCTCATTTCCGACCAAGAGATCCGGGGGAGGACACTTCTTGCGAAACAGCCTAAGCGGAATCGGTATGATTGGATACACTGTTATTAAAAATTTACCTATAGCAAAATTTTTTTTGCCTATTCAAATTTTTAATAGTGTTCTGAGGTTCCGGTATTAACCGAACAGGTTTGCTTCTTCGCATTCTTCCAGCTTGACGTCCGAGGCGGCTGCAATGGTCTTGAGTGTCGTTGTGAAGCCATCAATAGCCTGCGGATTCCGGGCATAAACCCCGGCCACGCAGCCGTCCACGCCGGGTAAAACGCAAGCGGCGGCGCCGTGCGACCAAAGTGTCTCCAAGGGTGCCAGCTTTTGTGTACCGATCGATGCCAGCAACTGCGCCCGCTCCGGCTCGAAGGAGATGGCGGGTGGGATCAGCAGAGCAATCTGCCCGCGTTGGCTCCAGCAAAAGCCCATCGCGTCGAACAGCCTTTCGGCTCTTGCCGCATCGCCGCTGCGAAGAAGCCAGGCATCTTGGGGCCGCCCGGTGAGGCGCCGCCAGATATTCTCTGGCCACGCCCGAAGACCGGGCGTGAGACGGCGGCTTTCGACGCCGGAAAGCTCCTCTCCGCCAAGCCAGGCGACGTCATGGCCGGAAGTCATGCTCCGGCAAAGCAGGTTTTGAACCGTTCCGGGCACCGCTTCATCTTCGCATCCGGGAATTTCGGGCCATGCGATCAACAGGCGCGGGCCGTCGATGGGCAGCTCCCACTGCTTTTCAGCGAAGTCCCTGCAGATGGAAAGACGGGTTGTCATCACGATATCCGGAAGAACAGGCGTTTGGGCGAGGCTTCGCATTGACCCTGACGCGTTGCTGCCTTGAATGCTATCCCAGTCTGTATCAGTCGTGCGGAGGGTCCGATTGGTTCATTGGGACGAGAATTAAAAATGCGGCCTCTCTCCGAAAAAGCTTTGCATCCGGCGCGAAGGTGGATTTCCCTGTTCCCGAGTCCTCAGCCTCCGATTCTTCGGCCGGAAATCAGAACGGAAACGACAGCAATGCTTCAGCTTTACTACTATCCCGGAAACGCAAGCATCACACCCCACATGCTGCTCGAGGAGCTTGGCGTTTCCTACGAGCTCAAATTCGTCGACCGGACCAAGAAGGAGCATAAGACGCCGGAATATCTGGCACTGCACCCCTCCGGCCTGATTCCCGTTCTGATCGATGGCGAGGGGGCGGACCGCCTGGTCCTGCATGAGACGGTCGCGGTCTGCCTGCATATTCTGGACCGCAATCCTGATTCAGAATGGACGCCGGCCCTGGGTTCACCTGAGCGCGCGCAGCTTTATAAATGGCTGTGCTACATGACCAATACGATCCAGTCGACCTATCTGATGTATTTTTACAGCCACCGTTACACCACTGACCAGGCCGGCAAGGATGCAGTGGCCGCGGCGGCGGAAGCGCGCCTGAACGGCAGCTTCGATATTCTGGAGGCGGCGTTGGAAGGTAAGCCCTATCTGCTGGGCGAGCAGATCAGCGTCTGCGATCTTTATCTGCTGATGCTGTCGCGTTGGGGCCGCGGGATGACACGTCCGCCGCGCAGCCTGACCAATACCGGCGCGCTCATTGAGCGGCTTCTGGAGCGTCCTGCGGTGAAGCGGACGATCGAACAGGAGGGTGTTGCGCCGCCTTTCGCCTGATCGTGCCGTCTTTTCGGGGTTTTCAGGGATGCAATCTGCCGGTCAGGCGGAATTGGCCTGCGACGTATCTTCCCGGAGCGATTTGCGCTGAACGATGCGGTTGCCGGGGAAGTGCAAGGTGACCTCGGTGCCTTTTTCCGGCTCGCTCTCGATCTTCAGGCGTCCGCCGTGCAGCTCGATCAGGGAGCGGGAGAGGGGCAGCCCCAATCCGGTGCCGTCGTATTTCCGGCTGAGCGAGCTTTCGACCTGACCGAAGGGCGTCAGGGCTTTGGTGATATTCTCGGCGGTCATGCCGATTCCCGTGTCGGCAATGATGATCCTGTAGGCATCTTTCTCCGGCTCGTTCTTCAGTGTCACGGTGATCCGGCCGCCGGCAGGGGTGAACTTCAAGGCGTTGGAGAGAATGTTCAGGAGGATCTGACGCAACATGCGCTCGTCGGTCATCAGGTAGGGAAGATCTGCGTCCGCTTCGATTCGGAAGGAAACTTCGTTGGCATGGGTCATGGCCTTCACGATATTGAGGCAACTTGACAGGACGTCGGCGACATCGGTTGGCGCGTCGATCAGTTCCAGGCGTCCGGCTTCGACTTTCGAGAGATCCAGGATGTTGTTGATGATGCCCAGCAGGTGAGTCGCGCTGGTCCGGATGTCCCGCGCGTAATCGCCGTAGCGCGAATCGCCCATTTCGCCGAACATCTGATTTTCCAGGATCTCCGCGAAACCGATGACCGCGTTCAGGGGCGTGCGCAGTTCGTGGCTCATGTTTGCCAGGAACTCGGATTTTGCCCGGTTCGCCGATTCCGCTTCTTCCTTGGCCAGTTGCAGATCTTCTTCCGCCTGTTTGCGCTCGGTCACGTCGATGCCGATGGCAACGCAATAGGCGACCTTGCCGGACTCGTCTCGCAGGGCCGTATTGGACCACTCGATCAGGCGTTGGCCGCCCTTCCGGCAGGTCCAGTAGTTGAGGTGGGTGTTCGGGTAGACCCCCATGCGCAGGCTGCTGAGCATGTTCTTGAGGCTGTCGTGGTCCTGATCGGGAATGACGAAGTCGTAGACCGGCCGGCCAATGACTTCCGACAGGCTGTAACCCGACAGGCGCTCGCAGGCTTTGTTGAAGCGTACGACCTGCCCGTCCATGTCGATCACGCAGATCAGGGCTTCGGCGGTGTCCAGCATGGCGACGACGAATTCCCGTTCGCGGCGCAGAATTTCGTTGGCCCGCCGGCGCTCGGTGATATCCATGACCGTGCCCTGATACCCGAGCACCTCGCCGTCTTCGTCGCGGATGACATAGGCGTTCTCGCTGACCCAAATGCGCTGCCCGTCGCTCAAACGGTGAACTTCTGAAATGAAGTTATCGATCCGGCCATCCCGGTTGATAAGACGGAAGAATTCCTCTCGGCGGCCCGCATCCACATACCAGGAATTGGATTCGGAGCTGACGGCGGTCAGGAGTTCCGACTCCCTGGTGAAACCGTTCAGCTTGACCATGGCGGGGTTACAGCCGATGCAGGTGCCGTCCGGCAGGCTGCGGTAGATGCCCTCGGTGGCGTTTTCGAAGAGTCCGCTGTAGCTCTCTTCGGCGGCCCAGAGTGCTTCCTGGCGCAGGGTCACCAGCCGCAGCAGATAGGCCAGGCCGATCGAAAGCAGCAGGCCCAGCACCAGGACGATTTTATCTGCGTTCATCGACTGGGCCGCGATTGAGTCCGGGCCGGGCGTCAGGGACAGGTCCCAGGTCCGGTTGAGCAGTTTGACACTGTGCGTGGTGGTGAAGGCGTCGTCCCCGGAAGCCGTTCCGCGGCTGTAGAGGGCGTGCTCGCCGTCCCGGATCGTGATCCGGTAATCGCTTCTCGCGACCTGGGCGAGCGCTTCCGTCATCAGGGATTCGACCCGGAAAACGCCGTTCAGATACCCCTCCAGCCGGCCGTCTCGAATCAGCGGATAGAAGGTTGTGAAGCCTTTGCCGCCTTGAAGCAGCATGACCGGCCGTGTTGCCATATCCCGGTTGCTCCTCAGGGTCCGTTCCATCAATTCCCCGGCGATGGGGTGTTCGGCCAGGTTGGCGCCCAAGGCGGGTCCGTTCCCTGCGACAGGGGCGACCCATTGAATGACCCCTTCCGGGTTGACCCAATTGATGGCCTGAAAACCCGAGAACTGAAGTTGAAGTGATTCGACGGTTTCCACGTAAGCATCGTGATTGTTGATCTGGCCCTTCATCCAGAGGTTACGAATGTGCTCGATGATGCTCAGGTGGTTGGCGATGTGGTCCTCAAGCTGTCCGGCAGTCTGCTGCCCGATGAGATTGGCCTCGTTGCGGATCGCGGCCGTCTGGTTATGAGAGAGAAACCAGGAAACGCCCAAAACCGCCGAGGCCAGGCATAAAAAAACAGCCAGCGGGAAATAGCGTGACAGGGTTTTGGGACGGGACATCTTCATCGTTTTACGATTTGTTGCTTTCTCTCTAACCAACTGTTTTGTGGTGTCTTTCCGGCGTTTCTCCGCGTTATCTCCTGTTAAGTGCTTGAGACGGAGCAGGTTGCTACCCTAGGTTATCCTTATTTATAAAAGACAAACTCTTTCCCGATTGATAACGCCGGTGTGATGCGCACAACTTTGTTTCAATTGACATTTGTCCGTCCGTAACCGGGGGCCTGCATTCCGCGCAGCACCCCGGTCCCGAAGACCGGCTTTGAGAGTCTCGTCCCATCCGAAGAGCGGGTTTTCCAATCCAGGGTTTATTGACTCTTTATCTATAGAACAGTTAGAACAAAACAGGAACAAATTGGAGTAACCGGGAGTTTGGCGGCGAAATGTTTCGTTCGAATGCCCCAAAGCGGGAGCCTTCCGGCGCAGCGGCTAAGAAGCTTGCGGCCCTGCGGGAAGAACTCCGCAAGATCGAACGCAGTGGTTGGAGTGAGAAAACCGGCAAGAGCGTCGCGCTTGGGCTTTCGGAGGTGGATCGTCTTTTGTCTGACGAAGCGTCGCCCGGCTTGCGGACGGGGTGCTTGCATGAATTCGCCGGCGAAGGGGCCGAAGCTTTTGCCGCGATTATCTCCGGCCGCCTGAAGGGACCGGTGCTCTGGTGTGCGGATGCTCTGGCGGGCAGCGAACTCTATCCGCCGGGCCTTTCGGCTTTTGGGTTGGATTACCGGCGTTTGATCGTCGCGCGTTGCCGCAAGCCGCGGGAAATTCTGGCAGCCATGGAAGACGGTTTGCGCTGCCGGGCCCTGGGCGCCGTGGTCGGGGAGCTGTCTGCCGGGGTTGATCTGACGGCCAGCCGCCGGCTTCAACTGGCGGCGGAGAAAAGCGGCGTGACCGGTTTTCTCGTGCAATCGGCCTGGCGGGATCAGGTTTCGAAAGCTCCGCCGGCCGGAAGACGGAAAATCGCCGGGGCCGGGCGTTCCGGCCGGGAGGTGCAGGCAAAAGCGCCCAGCGCGGCCTTCTCCCGCTGGTCGGTCGATGCCGCCAGAAACAGCGATAATGCCGCGGGCACGATGGCCTGGCGGCTTTCATTGCGCCGTTGCCGGAATGGCGGTAGCGGCGCCTGGACGGTGAAGTGGGATGCAAAGGCGTATCGTTTCTCTTTGGTTGCCGAGGCTGCCGACGGACAGGTTGATCCGCCGTCAGAGCAATCCTCAGGGCAACGCCTGGTGGGATAAGGCGCTGGCGGTGACGGCCGAGACCGGCAACCGGGTCGTCATTTCGGCCGTGACGCGGGCCGCGGAGCTGGCCGGGATCGCGCCCGGGATGGCGCTGGCCGATGCCCGGGCGGTGCTGCCGGATCTTTTCACGCTGCCAGCCGACGAGCGGGCCGACGCCGCCATGATGGAGCGCCTGGCCCGCTGGTGCGGAGCCTACACACCCTGGGTGTCCCTGGATGGCCCGGATGGTCTTTGGCTGGATGTGACCGGCTGCGCCCATCTGCGCGGCGGAGAAGAGGCTTTGCTGAATGACCTTCTGGAGCGGCTGAGCGGTTATGGTTTTAGCGTCCGCGGGGCTCTGGCCGACACGCCCGGCGGCGCCTGGGCCTTTGCCCGCTGCGGGGAAGACCGGCAGGTGATTCCCTCCGGCGGCACCAGGGCGGCTCTGGCGCCCTTGCCGGTCGCGGCCCTGCGCCTGGAGTCAGAGACCCTGTCGAAATTGTCACGCCTGGGACTTCGGCGGATCGGCGATCTCTATGGCCTGTCGCGGATCTCCCTGGCCAACCGTTTCCGGCTGGATGTGGTGCGCCGCCTGGACCAGGCCCTGGGCAGCGCGGCGGAGCCTATCACCCCGCGCGCCCATGAACGGCCCTACCGGGTACGCATGGCTTTTCCCGAACCGCTGGTACAGGCCGATGACATTGCCGAGGCGCTTAAACGCCTCCTGCAAAAGCTCTGTGCCCGGCTGCGGCAGGCGCAATACGGCTGCCGCCGTCTGGAGTTTCAGTGCCACCGGGTGGATGGCGACACCCAGCGCCTGGAGATCGGGACGGCCCGGCCCCTGCGCGACCCCAAGCAGCTGGCGCGGCTTTTCGCCGAACATCTGAGTCAACTGGATGCGGCTTTCGGTTTCGAGGCTCTGGTCCTTTCGGCCAGCGGCGTGGAACCTCTGGGGGCGCTCCAGGAAGCGATCCCCGTCGGAACGCCGGAGGGAGATGCCTCCGGTGGGGCCGCCGGCGAAAACGGCACGGCGCCTCTGATCGACCTCCTGGGCAACCGTCTGGGGTTCGAACGGATCCAAAGGCTGCAGCCGGTGGCCAGCTATCTGCCCGAACGTGCCTACCGCTCGGTCTCCGCGGCACAAAGCGATGCCCTGTCAGATATCACGTCAGATGCGACGTCAGATGCCGATGCCGCTATTGCACCTCACGGCGCGGGGGCACCCTGGCCGGCCCGACTCCTGCGCCCGGCCCGTCTTCTAAAGATGCCGGAAGCGGTCGAAACCCTGTCCCTCCTGCCGCCGGGCGAGCCGGGAACCCCGCCGGCGCTTTTCGTCTGGCGGCGGGTGCGTCACAAGGTCCGGGCGGCGGAAGGACCGGAGCGTTTGTCCCCGGAGTGGTGGCGGAGGGATCCCGCCTGGTCGAAAGGCGCGCGCGACTATTGGCGGGTCGAGGACGAGGCCGGGCGGCGCTTCTGGCTTTACCGCGAGGGACCGCTGCGCAGCGGTGTACCCGTAACCTGGTTCCTGCACGGACTCTTCGCATGAAGAGGGAAGACACCATGGAAAATTCACCCGGCTACGCCGAACTGGATGTGATGTCCAACTTCACTTTTCTGCAGGGCGCGTCTCATCCCGATGAGTTCGTGCTGCAGGCGGCGGCGCTGGGTTTGAAGGCGGTGGGCATCGCCGACGTCAACAGCCTGGCCGGGGTGGTGCGGGCGCATCTTGCAGCCAGGGAAACGGATATGAGGCTGGTGGTCGGCGCCCGCCTGCGCTTTGAGGATGGAGAGGATCTGCTGGCCTTTCCCATGGACCGGACCGCCTATGGCCGGCTCTGCCGCCTGCTGACCCTGGGCCGCCGCCGGGCCGAGAAGGGCGCGTGCCTGCTCTACCGCGAAGACCTCAGGGACTGGCACGAGGGCATGCTCTTCGTCGCCATTCCACCCGAGGAACTGGAAGCCGAGGCCCATGAAAGCAACGAGGTCTTTCCGCGCTACCGGGAGGAATTGCAAAGCTGGGGCGCGCTGCTGTCCGGACGGCTTTATCTGGCCGCGCGCTACCGTTACCGGGGCGACGATACCCGCTGGCTGTGCCGTCTCTCCGATCTGGCGCGGAGCCTGGAGATCCCGTTGCTGGCCAGCAACGGCGTCATGATGCACAGCCCGTCGCGCCGGGCGCTGGCGGATGTGCTGAGCTGCGTGCGGGAAAAATGCACCATCGACACGGCGGGCTACAGAGTGCTCGACAATGCCGAACGCCATTTGAAGTCGGCGGAAGAAATGGCGCGCCTGTTCCGGGACCATCCCGAGGCTTTGACGCGCAGCCTGGAGATCGTCGAACGCTGTTCCTTCAGCCTTGACGAACTGCGCTACGACTATCCGGACGAAACCACCCGCGAAGGCCGCAGTCCGCAGGAGGAACTGGTGCACCTGACCTGGAAGGGCGCCCGCCGGCGCTATCCGGGCCGGATTCCGGAACGGGTCAAAAAACAGGTTCAGCATGAACTGGATCTGATCGGCCAGCTTTCCTATGCACCCTACTTCCTGACCGTGCATGACCTGGTTGAGTTCGCCAGGTCCGTCGGCATCCTCTGTCAGGGGCGCGGTTCGGCGGCCAATTCGGCGGTCTGCTATTGCCTGGGGGTGACGGCGGTCGATCCGGACCGCACGGATCTGCTGTTCGAACGCTTTATCAGCAGTGAGCGGAACGAGCCGCCGGATATCGACGTGGATTTCGAGCACGAGCGCCGCGAAGAGGTCATCCAGTACATCTACGAAAAATACGGCCGCGCCCACGCGGGCATGACGGCGACCGTGATCCATTACCGCACCCGGGGGGCAATCCGCGACGTGGGCAAGGCCATGGGCCTCAGCGCGGATACCATCGCGGCGCTGGCCACCCAGGCCTCCGGCTGGTCCCGCGACGGGTTGAGCGACGAGCGGGTGCGCGAGATCGGCCTGAAGCCCGAGGAGGATCGCCTGCGTCTGGCGCTGGACCTGGCGGCGGAGATCACCGGCTTTCCCCGGCACCTTTCACAGCATGTCGGCGGCTTCGTTATGACCCGGGGGCGGCTGGACGAACTGGTGCCGGTCGAGAATGCGGCCATGGAGGACCGCACGGTGATCCAGTGGGACAAGGACGACCTGGATGCGCTTGGGATTCTGAAGGTCGATGTGCTGTCCCTGGGAATGCTGACCTGCCTGCGCAAGGGCTTCGATCTGATCCGCCGGGATTACGGTGCCAGCTTCGACCTCAGCTCCGTGCCGGGCCGGGACAGCGGCGTCTACGACATGCTCTGCCGGGCCGATGCCATCGGGGTGTTTCAGGTCGAGAGCCGGGCGCAGATGAACTTTCTGCCGCGTATGAAGCCGCGCAATTTTTACGATCTGGTGATCGAGATCGCCATCGTCCGGCCCGGCCCGATCCAGGGCGACATGGTGCATCCTTATCTGCGGCGGCGCAACGGCGAGGAGGAGGTGCATTACCCTTCCAAGGAGCTGGAGCGGGTTCTGAAAAAGACGCTCGGCGTGCCGCTGTTCCAGGAGCAGGCCATGTCCATCGCCATGGTGGCGGCGGGCTTCACCGCGAGTGAGGCCGACAAGCTGCGCCGGGCCATGGCGACCTTCCGCAACAGCGGGACCATTCATACTTTCCGGCAAAAGATGATCGACGGCATGGTCCGGCGCGGCTATGAGCAGGACTTTGCCGAACGCTGTTTCCGGCAGATCGAGGGTTTCGGCGAATACGGCTTTCCTGAAAGCCATGCGGCGAGCTTTGCCCTCCTGGCTTATGTCTCCGCCTGGATGAAGTACCGCTACCCGGCGGCCTTCGCCTGCGCTTTGTTGAACAGCCAGCCCATGGGCTTCTACGCCCCGGCGCAGATCATCCGCGATGCCCGCGAACACGGGGTCGAGGTGCGCCCGGCGGACGTCAACCATTCGGACTGGGATTCGACCCTGGAGACCGGCGGCACCACCGATAGTGCGGGGCTGAGCATGGCGCTGCGGATCGGCCTGCGGCAGATCAAGGGCTTGAACCAGGAAGACGGCGACTGGCTGGTAGCGGCGCGGGGCAACGGCTATGCCGACCCCCTGGCCATCTGGCGCCGCGCCGGATTAACGCCGCGCGCGCTCGATGTCTTGGCCCGCGCCGATGCCTTCTCCTCCATGGCTCTGGACCGGCGGCAGGCGCTCTGGCAGATCAAGGGATTGGGCGAGGCACCGCTGCCGCTCTTCGCCGCCGCTGGCGAGGAAGATCGGGGGTCTGAACCCGCCGCCGTCCTGCCGCCCCAGACTCTGGGAGAGGAGGTGGTCGAGGATTACGCCTCCCTGCGGCTGTCTCTCAAGGCGCACCCTCTGGCTTTGCTGCGGGCCCAGCATCCCGAGTTTCCCGGCATCACGCCTTCCGGCCGCCTAATGGAAATCCC
Source organism: Denitrobaculum tricleocarpae (assembly GCF_007004665.1). GTDB lineage: Bacteria > Pseudomonadota > Alphaproteobacteria > Kiloniellales > Kiloniellaceae > Denitrobaculum > Denitrobaculum tricleocarpae. The sequence continues at coordinate 898,793 of NZ_ML660052.1, forward strand.
GGTGGACGCGCGCATCACGGTCTGCGGCCTGGTCCTGGTGCGCCAGCGCCCGGGCAGTGCTTCGGGCGTGATCTTCATCACCCTGGAAGACGAGACCGGGGTCTGCAACGTGGTGGTCTGGCCGAAAAGCTTCGAGCGCTTCCGGCGCGCCATCGTCACGGCCCGGCTGATGCGCATCACCGGACGGATCCAGCGCGAGGGAATCGTGATCCACCTGGTGGCCGACCGCATCGAAGATCTCTCGCCCTTACTTGACCAGTTGGGCGACGGTACCAGCTTCCAGCCGGAACTCTCCCCCGCCGACGAGTTCAAGAACCCTGTGCTGCCGCGCCTCAATCCTAAGGGAGGGCCGCGCGGGGCAAAAACCAAGCCCGTGCCCCGGCCACGCCACCCGCGGGATCAGGCCAAGGTCCTCTTCCCGTCGCGGGACTTTCACTGATCGGCGGTCTTGAGGAGTTTATAGCGAATTGCGTTTTTCTTGAATCATAGCACTTCAAAATTTGCGTTCAAGATCAGCAATTTGCTGATAGAGAGGCAGCGAATTTTATGTCTGTTTAAACGCAAATTGCTTTAATTGTCAAAGCATCTCAAGGTTCCTCGTTCAGCGGCACATCGTCGCTCGGACCGCTGGCGTCGCTTCCCATGCGCAGGCGATGTCCGTCCGGATCCTCGACATTCATTTCGCGCACGCCCCAGGGAAAATTGGTCGGGGCCTGGCGGATGATCGCGCCCTTTTGCTTGTAGTCCTCATAGAGCCTGTCGACGTCCTGGACGAAGACCGAGAGCCACATGCCTGCCGCGCCCTGAGCATCCTGACAAAGAAAGATCCGCACCTGATCGCGATAGACGCAGGCGAAGGTCGCGGGCGCACCCCAGTCCCATTCCTTCTGGAAACCCAGTGTCTCCACATAGTAGGTGATGGAGGCGGGCACGTTTTTGACATTGAAAATCGGCACCGCTGATTCGAAGCGGTTAGTGCTGTGCTCCTGAGGATCGGCGCCGGCGGCAATCAGATCCGCCACGATGCGCTTATCCGTTTTGGCGGAGGCGCAGTTGAGTGGCGTGTAACCCCGGCTGTCTTTGGCGATCGGGTCGGCCCCCAACTCCAGCAGAAGCGCGACCATCTCCGGCCGGTTCTTGAAGACGGCAAAGTGCAGCGGTGTGCGGTGGTGCTCGAAGCGGCTCATCTGCCGGGAGACCAGCGACGGATCATCCCTGACAAAATCCCGGACCAGGTCGCCGCGGTCGAGCGCGATGGCCGCAAAAATCGTCGCCCTGATCCCCTGCGCCATGAGAAATTCCGCCACCTCGCGCCGCAGGTGCTGGAAATTTGTCGCCCAGCCGATGACGCCCATTTCGTGCTCATCGTCTTCGCCCCTGACCTTCGCCCCGGCTTTAACGAGGCGCTTGACGATGTCGAGGTGGCCGCCCTGCGCGGCCCAGTAGAGCGCGGAGGCCCGGTCGGAGCGATCGCGCAGATTCACGTCGAAGCCGAGCTGCAGCAGGACCTCGACACAGGCGAGATGCCCGTGCTCGGCGGCCAGGTGCAGCAGCGGTTTCTGCCATTGGCCGCCGATGATGCCGATCTTGGCCGGGTGCTCGCGGAGCAGCCGCATCAGTTCCGGGGCGTTCCCCTTCAAGGTGGCGGTAATGATCTGTCCGTCCAGGCTCAGGCCGTCGACATGTGCCTTGAGCGCACGCCAGCTCGCAAAGCCGTAGAGCCTGGCGGTCTCTAGTTGGGCGTGATGCAGCCTGAGCGCGGGGTCGTCTCTCTGGAGCTCATTCAGCCGCTGCTTGGCGGTCTTTTTCAGCCAGCCGATATCGGGACGGGGTGGGAGGGCTTTGGTCATGGAACACCTTCTCTCTCAGCGCCCGGCGTCCGCAGCTCACGGGCAGAAAGAAGATGTGGAACACATCATGATAAGAGGCGGGTTCAACCCTTTACGCGGACCGTCGGCCACCTGTCCGGCCAGGGCAACATAATGAATCCCGGATCGCCGAAGTCAAGAACAAGATGGGTTTGCATAGTGCCTCATCTTGTTCTCGCGCGGCAGCCTAGACCCACCAAGAGTCACCAACGGTAGATCAGACCGACGAGGCCCTGAAACTGGTTGGCGCTTCCTTCGTCGTCCACCAGGGGGCTGTCGGCGGCATCGCCGAGCAGGCGGGCATATTCGCCGGAAACCAGGACCGAGACATGTTCGGTGAAGGCATAGCTGAAGCTTGCGTTGAGGCCGACATCCTTGATGCCGCTCTCCGCGTCGAAGGGGCTGTAGTTGTTGCGTGACGATGCGGCCTGGGTGGGCGATATGCCAAAGGTGTTGTCCATGTACTCTTCATCCGCCCAGGTGACTGTCGGGCCGATGGCGAAGCGTCCGCGATTTTCAAACAGCATCTTGGAATACTCGGCACCCAGCGTGGCCGTCGTGCCGTCGCGGTCACCGGTCAGGTCGTGTGCAAGCTCAGCCGAGAATTCGACCGGCCCCCATTCGTAGGCGATGTTGCCGACGGCGACGGCCCCGACATCCAGATCGCCCAGGCCATCCAGTGCGTCGCTGTCGTCCTGATCCCGGCCGCCTTCATAGCGCACGCCGAGGCTCGTGGAAAAATCATCGCGCCAGCTCTTCTGCAGATAGAGGCCCGGGCCGCCACCTCTGGTGGTTGCAACAACCGTATCTTTCCAGGACAGATGGAAATAGGGCACGGCGCCCGGCTCGTATTCGTCGGACCCTTCGTACTCGGGTGAGACTGTTGCGCCCGCACCAAGCTCGAATTCCCAAACATCTTTATTTTCAGGCGATTTAACTTCTTCAGCAGTTCCCTCACTAGAGATGAGCGTCATGCATGCCGTGAGCAATGCAGCGGACACAGCTCGGTCCAAGTATATAACTCTCATAGTTGTAAAACTCTATATTTCCAATGTTGATGGGAGCAGGTTAACCGCGTAACATGAAGTGAACCTGAAACCCGCCAAGGGCTCCAAATGCGCATTCTGATTTATGAAGACGACCCCGCCATCGGTGACGCCCTGACGCGCCGCCTCCAGCAAGGGGGGTACACGGTCGATTGGGTGGAAGAGGGCGTCGCGCTGCGCTCGGCGGCCGAGTACGATGACTTTACGGTCATCATCCTCGATCTTGGTCTTCCCGGTGAGGATGGCCTGACGATTCTCAGGGGGCTGCGGGCCATGGGGGCCAACACACCTGTTCTGATTCTGACGGCGCGTGATTCCATCGAGGACCGGGTGAAGGGGCTGGACGCCTCCGCGGATGACTACCTGGTCAAGCCCTTCGTGATGGACGAATTGCTGGCGCGGGTTAGAGCATTGGCGCGCCGCAAGGCGGCCAAGGCGCAGGACATTGTCCGCTGTGGTGACATCGAGATCGAACCTGCCGGTCTGATTGTCCGGAAAAACGGCAAGGTCATCGAGTTTGCGCCCAAGCTCTTCAATCTGCTCCTGACCCTGGTGGTCAACAGTGGGCGGGTGCTGACCCGCAGCGAGCTGGACGAAAAGCTATACGGCTGGAGCGGCGAAGCCGAGAGCAACACGCTGGAGGTTTATGTTTCACAGCTGCGGCGAAAACTGGGGGCCGACCTCATCAAGACGGTGCGCGGGGTCGGTTACATCATTCCGAGAGAAGACTAGATGCCGGAACAAGAAAAGATGCCGGAAGAAGAAAAGATGCTAGAGGCGAGCTCCCGGAAAACAGTCTCGATCCGCGACATACTTTACCGCCGCCTGAACATCTACCTGGCCGCAGGTTGGGTGATCGCAACACTTTTGACCGGTCTGGCCGGGACACAGTATTTTAACGAGGGGTTGCGTGGCCGGGTGATCCACCTCGTGAACATAATTATGGCTTTCGAAACCGCCCGGGAACAGGATGCCGGGTCTGTGGGAAGAATCGATAATTTTCTGTCGGACCAAATGGATGACATCGGGGTCAACGACTATTTCATCGTCGTCATCCTCGACAACGCCGTGCGCTATTCCACAATCGATCTGCCGAGCGAGCAGCTTCTTGCGCTTCCGCTGCATGGCGAGATGTCCTACCCCTCATCTTTCCTCGGATATGAGTGGTCGGTTCCCTTTATCGACTGGCGGCTTTACGGTGTTGAAGATCCCGATCAGAGAGTCAGAGTCATTGTCGGTTTGTGGAAAGGGGAGGTCTTTTTCGGCATTCTGACGATCACGCTTTTTGTCTTCGCGGTCGGGTTGATTGTCGGTGCGGTCAGTCTGTTGCTTGCACGCAGGGTAGTGGCACAGGTTGTGCACCCCTTGGAAGATTCCGCCACAGCGGTCCTGCAGCGCAAAGAGAACGAAATGACGCCGATCCGCCTGAACACGCGCCTGCGCGAACTCACCCAGATCGAGGATGCGCTCAACGATCTCATCGCCCGGCTGGACGCGACCGTCCGGCGGGAACGGCACTTCATTGCCAACGCCGCCCATGAGCTCCGCACGCCGCTGGCGGCCGTTCGTGCGCAGGCCGAAGCTGTCGACCGGCAGGCCGTTACGCCGCAAATCCGTGGTCAGATCGACGGCATGCTCGACGCGACGGACCGTGCGTCACGCCTCATTGCACAGCTTCTGCAACTGGCCCGCTCAGAGGCTGTGGCTTCCGATGCATCCGACGCGGAGCCCATCGACCTGGTGGCGATTGCGCGTGACCTCATCGCCCAATTCACCCCGGAGATTTTGGAGAGCCGCGGCGATATCGAACTGTTTGCCCCGGATGCGGTGACACTGCCGGGCAATCGGGAACTCGTTTACGCGCTTTTGCGAAATCTGCTGGAAAATGCGGTGAAGTATGCGGGCACACCAAAACATATAGTCGTCACGGTTGCCGGCGGGCAAAACCCCGACCCATCGATTTGCATCGAGGACAATGGCCCCGGGATGAGCGAAGCCAACTTTCAGAAGGCATTCGCGAAGTTCGAACGGCTGGGGCGAAAGTCCGGTGACGGCGCCGGGCTCGGGCTCTCTATCGTTCATGACATTGCCAAACGTCAAAAGCTCAGACTGATGCGGGACCAAAGCCCTCAGTTGGGCGGCCTCAAGGTCACCGTTTCCTTCACTCGGTCACCGTCAGCTTAATCTCACCCAGGTAGCTCGCCTGCATCACGACGGCATCACCGGGCTGAAGATACTTTCCTTCGTCGCGGGCCTCTTCGATAAACCGCTCGATGACGTAGTCGAGCGGATTACCGCCGAGAAATCCAAAGGTGAAAAGCCATCTGACGCCGTTCCAGAAGATAAAACTGCGCGTGGGTCGACGGAAAACGACACCCTCCGGCGTCCCGGTCAGGACCACCTGTCCCGCGCGGATCCTGCCTTCTTCGATCAATCGAATGCGTTCTCCCCCGCGTGTCCAGCGCAGCTCCCCACCCTGTTTCAGGGACCCCAGAACGATCTCGTCCAGCTTCATGATCATATCCGCTCCGCTGGCTTCCTGACGGATCTCACCGTTCACGCTCAAGGTCATGCGGATGCCGCTCAGGAACTGCTCCCAGTCGTCCGGAACCACGGTAAAGGGGCCGACCGGAAAGCGGTCATTGCCGCTCTTCGCATCGGTGAAGCCCCGCCCCGAAGCCACATCGTCCGTATCGATCTCGCGCATGAGGGTTGCCCGGTCGGTGTAGTCGCCGCAGAGAAAGACACCCACCACCGCCGCGCTGAAATCCTGTGGAGAGGCGATGTCCCGGTCAAAACGCGCGCAGAGCTCTATTTCATAGTCCAGTAACCCGCCAGGGCGAGCCTCGACTTTCGTGACCTGTGGCGTGGGGTCTGAAAACTTGGGAAAAAGAAAGACCTCATCGACGCCCACCTCTTCACCATGTGCCGAATAGTTGGTTCCCGCCGCCACATGCGCGGAGCCGATGGCGGGTGAAATCACGAAGTCCTCGCGCGCGTAGCGTTCCAGCAGAGCGCTGCTCAGGGCCAGATCCTGTCGGATACGTGCCGGTCCCAGGGATGCAACCATCGTCAGCGGATCGTCCGGATTGCTGCCATAAAGTTTGGAGAGGTTCAGCCCCAGAACGCCATTTTTGGCATCGGGCCTGCCGGCACTTTCTGGAACCACGCCGTTCTCCGGAACCGGGGCGTTTTCCAGAACCAGGATCGTTTGAAGACCTGACGGGCTCTCGACCTGCGCCAGCGTCAAGGCCTGATCCAGCGGCGCGATGCTGTCGGCGAGGGCAGGGGAGAGGGCAGGGGAGAGGGCAGGGGAGAGGGCGGCGGCATCCAGCAGTCCTGAAGAGAGGGCCATCACCGCGAGACCCGGAAATTTGGGGGTTAGACCATGCATAGCTTCGCTCCTTGAAGTTTTGCGAAACCTATGCGGCCAATCTGAAGCCAGGCTGAACCGTGATGTCTGCGATCGAAACTGTCGTCAGTTTTTCGCGACCATGGAGGCCCGGACGATCTGAATAAAGGACTTCACCGCTTCGGAGGCCTCCGTCTTGCGGCAGGCGAGCATAATGGGGGCCAGCAGCGGCGGGTCGCACTTCACCGGGCGGTAAGCAATACCGTCCGTATGAGACGCGCAGAGTGATCCTGGAACAAAGCTGATGCCCAGTCCCGCCGCCACCAGGTTGAGCGTCGAGCCGACACGCGGCGCTTCCTGGACGATTTGCGGCGTGAAGCCGGCACCGGCGCAAGCGGTGATAATCCGGTCGTACAATCCGGGACCCGAGGACCGGCGGTAGAGGACCAGCGGCTGATCCGACAGCGCGTGAAGCTCCACCGGCTTCGCGGTCTTCTTTGCGAGAGGGTGATCCATCGGCACGGCCAGGTACATGGGTTCTTCGAGCATCTGCAGAATTTGCACCCCCTCCACATGCGATGTACTTGTGCGCACGAAGGCGGCGTCGAGTTTGTTGCGGGCAATGCTGTCGATCAGCTTGGTCGAACCGTCTTCCTCCAGCGACAAAGCCACGTCCGGGAAAGCCGCCCGAAAGGCACGGATGGCGCTTTTGGTGGCCGCATGGAAGATGACCGAGCTGGTAAAACCGATAACGATGTTGCCCTGTTCCCCGCGCGCCACCTGCCTGGTTTTCGCGATGGCGGCATCCAGATCCGCGAGCAACTCCGAGACATCTGCATGAAAGGAGGCGCCGGCATCGGTCAGTTCCACCCCTCTGGGGCGCCGATGGAACAGCTTTACGCCCAGCTCCGTCTCCAAGGCTTTGATCTGAAGACTGAGGGGCGGTTGCTGGATCGACAGCCGTTCCGCCGCCCGGGTGATATGCCCTTCCTCGGCAACGGCTTTGAAATATCTGAGATGGCGCAGTTCCATGGCATATGTTTTTCGTATGGAGATTGACTGATCCATACAATAGTTGATGGGTTCGCCAAACGCTAGACTGCGGCACTTCTTAGACTGCACGAAAGGAAGAGGGCATGGCCGCAACCGTCGACGACCGGGTCACCTCGGCCAGAACCGCATTACTGGACGCCAAAGCCACATTGACTCGCGAGATCAGGAATTATCCAACCCCGATCTCTGATTGCGATTCAGAGTTCAAACACCTCTTGGCACGACGAATCCAGATTACGGCTGCCCTCAAAGCGCTTGAACTGGAGGCGTAGGGCAGAGCCGTTTTGGCCAGTGCGTTCTGAAGCTACTCCGGCGCGGTATTGCCCCAGATGGCCAGCTTTTCGTGCAGCGACTTCGGGTCGATCGGTTTTGCCATGTAGTCGTTCATGCCCGCATCGAGGCAGAGTTTCTGATCGGCGGCCAGAGCATTGGCCGTCATGGCAATGATCGTGGTCTTGCCCTTTTCATCAGGCAGCTTGCGGATTTCCTGCGTGGCCTCCAGGCCATCCATCTCCGGCATCTGCATATCCATCAGGACAATGTCGTAGTCCTGGCCGCGGACGGCCTCGACACCCTCGCGCCCGTTCTCGGCGAGATCGACTTCGTGGCCGGCTTTGCGCAGCAGCGTCATGGCGAGCAGCTGGTTGACCTTGTTGTCCTCGACCACCAGCAAACGCAGTGTGCGGTTCTGATCCGCTTTCTCAGGTGAATTGCGATCTTCAGAGGTCAATTTCCGGGCACCTTTTTCACCGACTATCTGCGTCACCAGAGAACGACGCAATGCGTCGTAGTGTAGCGGTTTATAAAGGGTGTCGTCGACTCTGTCCTGGGTTGAGGCCAGGACCTTGCCCAGCGAGGCTTTAGGCAGAACCAGCAGCATCTTGATCCCGCGGGCGTTCGGGCAGGCTTCGATTTTTTCGCTCAGCCTTTCCACACTCTCATCGCGCGGCAAGGCGCCGATCAGCACGAGCCAATAGGCATCATCCTGAGAGGAGGCCCTCAGGGCGTCGAGCGCGCTTTCGCTGTCGTGCCTGACGTCGACCGAAAGGCCGAAGGTCTCGAGTTGTTTGCGGAAATTCTTGCTGCTGAACGCGCTCTGTTCGACCACCAGAACCCGCTGTCCGGTGAGGGCCTTGAGGTGGCCGTGCAGGGTTTCTTCTGTCCCCACGTCCCTTGCCTTGCAGGGCGGGGACCCGGCCGCCGCCAGTGCAAAGGGAAAGGTGACCGTAAAGGTGCTGCCCTGACCTTCGACGCTTTGAAGCTCAATATCGCCACCCATCAGTGTGGTGATTTCTTTACAAATCGCCAGACCCAGGCCGGTGCCGCCGTAGCGCCGGGTCGTCGAAGCATCGGCCTGCGTGAAGCGGTCAAAGAGCTTTTCATGAATTTCCGGGGGAATGCCGATCCCCGAATCCTCGACGGAAAACACCAGTTGGACAGTCGCTTGGTTTCCTTCCGCCTTCGTGGCATCTGCGTGAGCGACGCCTAAGGTGACTCCGCCCTCTTCGGTAAACTTAAGCGCGTTGCTGAGAAGATTGAGCAAAACCTGCCGCAGGCGTCCCGCATCGCCCCGCAGCTTCCTTGGAACATCCGCCGTGATCCAGGCCGCCAGATCGATGCGCCCGGGATCCGCCCGGGCATGCATCAAATCGACGACGTTCTCGATCAGGCTGTGGAGATCGAAGTCGACGGTCTCGATCTCCAGCATCCCGGCCTCGATCTTCGAGAAATCGAGAATGTCGTTCACGATTTCCAGCAAGGCATCTCCCGACTTGCGGATCGTCTCGGCATAGAGCCGCTGACTATCGCTCAACGCTGTATCCAGCAAAAGGCCGGCCATGCCCAGAACGCCGTTCATAGGGGTCCTGATCTCATGACTCATGGTGGCCAGGAATTCCGACTTCGCCCGGTTTGCGGCTTCCGCCTGGTCGCGGGCTTCGGCCAGGTCTTGCGCCAGGTTTGCAAGCTCAATCGCCTGCAGCTCCAGCTGTTTCTGCGTTTCCTTCTGGCTTTCGATCAATTCGCGCTGCCGCAGATCCTTTTGCCGCAGCTCGCGTTCCTGTTCGCGCAGGGTGGTGATGTCGGTCCCGATACTGACGATCCCGCCGTCCGAGGTGCGGACTTCGGTGATCAGGAATGCACGGCCGTCGGTCAGGCTGAGTTCCATGCTGCCGTTGGCATCACGGTGTACCTGAAGACGCTGCTGCACCCAGGCCTCGCGGTCCAGGTTATCCGGAATGACGAACCGCGCGTCGACATTCGATCGCACGACCGTCTCGAACGCGACGCCGGGCCGCAACACCTCATCGGCCCGGTCAATAATTTCCAGGTATTTTTTATTGCAGAGCACCAGGCGGTCGTCGGCGTCCCAGAGCACAAAGACTTCCAGCATGCTCTCGATGGCGTCGAGCAGCCGCTGCTCGGCCCGTTTCAACTTGGTGATATCGCTTCGGATACCGACCCGGCCGCCTTCGAGCGTCGCCCGTTCGTCGGTTTTTATCCAGCGTCCGTCCGAGAGTTTTTGCTCGACCGCTCCGCGCATCGAGTGATGAAACTCCATGCGTTCGGCGATCCAGAGTTCGCAGGCCAGTTTATCGCTCGGGTCAACCGCGTATTCACCACGCTCGACACCGTAGCGGACAATGTCCTCGAACTTTTCGCCGGTTTTCATGACGGCCGCCGATTTCGGATACATCTGACGATAGGTCTCGTTGCAGACCAGCAGGCGGTCATCCCGGTCGTAGAGCACGAAGCCCTCCGTCATGGCCTGGATGGCCTCGCTCAGGAGTGCTTCCGTCCGCCTGGACTTCTGGGCTTCGGCTTCCGACGCACTATGGTCCCACCCTACGCCACGATAACCCTGAAAGCTGCCGTCTGCCGCGTAAAGGGCTTGAGCCGACTCGCAGAGGTGACGCGTTTCGCCGCTCGGCGCGTGGTAAGTGAAGCGGGATGTGCGATAGGATTCTTGCCTGGCGAGCAGTCGAAAGTGTTCGGCGTGGCTTTCGCTGATTTCGATCCCGCGGCTCTCGAGCAGCGCTTCAACTGTCTTGCCCGCTGCCTCTCCGGCAGGAACCTCGAACAACCGCTGCCAGCCCTCCGAGACAAAGGTCAGCTTGAGATCGCCATCGCAAGCCCATACCCAGTCGGAGATGGCGCTGGCAAAGTCTAAAATACCTTCTGCGGAGTCACTGCGCGTCAAAAGTGTCCCGTTCCATCGTGCTGGTCTCAAGGTTCCGGCGGCGGTCCGGCGCAGGGCGCCACACATCCGAGTTTATTCTATTCGTAATATAATTCGATGTTTAGCACGATTTTCAATACATCGCCTGCGGCACATCTCGTGGTTTTTGCCATGAATTTCCGGGCCTATATTTGCGTCGCGGTGGTAAAGGAGTCCTAAATAACGCCATGTTCCAACTGCAATACTCCATAGAGGTTGTGCGCAGAACACCGGATTGTAAAAATAGTAGTGGTTCATCCTAATGAAGACAGGGACCGCTATGGGACGGCTTGAGGGAAAAGTGGCGTTGGTTACGGGCGCGGCATCGGGTTTGGGTGCCGCTGCCGCGGCCATGCTCGTGGAGGAAGGGGCCCGGGTTGTGGCCGGCGATCTGGAGCTGGAGAAGATGCAGACCGCCTTCGAGGCCCAAAGTGACCGGGTTCTGCCGCTGCGCCTGGACGTCACCTCCGAGAGCGACTGGGAGGCGGCCGTCGGTCGGGCGCTTCAGGAGTTCGAACGGCTGGACATTCTGGTGAACTCTGCCGGCATCCTCTTGCTGCAGGATATCGAATCCACCAGCCTGACTGACTGGCGGCGCGTGCATGCGGTCAATCTCGACGGCTGTTTTCTCGGCTGCAAGACGGCCATCGGCGCTATGAAACAGACCGGCGGCGGCTCGATCATCAATCTCTCGTCGGTTTCGGGGCTTGTCGGCGGACATAATCTCGCCGCCTACAACGCCAGCAAGGGTGGGGTCCGCCTTCTGACCAAATCCGTGGCTCTGCACTGCGCCCGCCATGGCTATGGCATCCGCTGCAATTCCATTCATCCGACCTTCATCGAGACCCCGATGCTCGACGCGCTGCTCGAGCGGGTTGAGGATCCCGATGCGGTCCGCGCCTCGCTTACCCGGCAAATACCGCTTGGCCGGCTGGGGCGCACGGAGGACGTCGGGAAGATGATCGTCTATCTTGCTTCCGACGAATCGGCGTTCGTCACCGGAACCGAGATGGTGATTGACGGCGGCGCGACGGCTTGAAGATTGAGAAGTAACCAGTGACGGCTATGACCGAAAACGATCCAGAACTGCGTGAAACCCGGGCCGACGAGCGGCTGGACCTCACGCGCCTCGAGCCCTATTTGCGCAGCCATTTGCCCGATGCCGTGGGCGGGATCTCCGTGCTGCAGTTCGGCGGCGGTCACGCGAACCTGACCTACATGATCACGATCGGTGCCCGCGAGTGGGTTCTGCGCCGTCCGCCGCTCGGACCGGTCGCCCCCGGCGCGCACGATATGAAGCGCGAGCACCGGGTTCTCTCGCGTCTCCACGAGGCCTTTCCGCTCGCGCCCCGATCCTATTTGCTGTGTGACGATCCGCGGATTCTCGGTGCCGAATTCCAGATCATGGAGCGGCGCCGCGGCATTGCCATCCGGGAGAAAGTGCCGCCGCAGTACGACGATCTGCCGGAGCTGAGGCAGCGCATCGGCGATATGCTGACCGCTAAGCTGGTGGAGTTCCATCGGGTCGATCCTGCTGCGGTCGGCCTCGATAGCTTGGGCAAACCGGAGGGCTTTCTGCAGCGCCAGTTGGGTGGCTGGGCCAAGCGCTGGCAGGCGGCGAAGGACCGGGACCTTGCGACGGTCGACAGGTTGGTCGCACGCCTGCAGGCGGATCTGCCCGCAAGTCAGGCCGCGTCGCTGGTTCACAACGACTACAAGCTCGACAATATGCTGCTGGACCCTGACGATCCGGCTGTGCCGACGGCCTTGCTCGATTGGGATATGTGCACACGCGGCGACCCCCTGAGCGATCTGGGGTTACTGCTGAACTACTGGGCCGAACCGGGCGATGACCCGGCCTGTCACAGCGTCTCGGCCATGCCGACCTGGACCGGCGGTTTCCCCAGCCGCGAAGATGCCGTCGAGCGGTACGCGCAACTCAGTGGGCTCGACCTTTCGGGTTGGCGCTGGTACCACGCCTTCGGCATTTTCAAGATGGTGGTGGTGATCCAACAGATCTATATCCGCTACCTCCGGGGTCAGACCGCCGACCCGCGTTTTGCCGGTTTCGGCGAAAAGGTGGCGGCCATGTCAGAGCACGGATTGGCGGTTGCGCAACGCTGAATCAAGCGTCTTATCGCTACCCCTTTTTGCCTTCTCCGTGGCCTTCGTGGCGTGAGGGGCAGACAGCACCACGCGATTCCCCTGTCGAGGCCGAGTTGGGCCGCCTCGACCGTGCTCTGTTTGCCCGAGATCCCGGGGAGACGCAGGTCGACCTGCGGGCTTTTGTACGCAGCCTTTTGCGAACCCGGCGGCGGCAGATCCCGCTCTTCGGCTGGCGCGATTGATCCGGCCTGCTATAAAGGGAGCTTGTGCTTCTTTTTCAGGATTCCCCGATGGCATTAAAGAGAATGGCGGTCGAGTTCGGTCTGGGCACGGACCTGCGCGGCGAGGACTATACCAAGGCGGCGGTACGCGCCCTGCGCGATGCGCTCTGGCACAACTCCCTGAACATTGCCGATGCGCTGGGCTTTCCGCGCGAGGCCATGATCGTTGAGGTCATGATCGGTGTCGCGAAACCGGATCAGGTGAACAAGGACGAGGTCGCCGCCGTCCTGCCCTACGGTTCGGCGAGGGTGAAGGTCGAAGAAGGCGGTCTCGATGTCGCCAAGGCCGACGGTTCCGGCCGCACGGTCATGGCCAACGCGGCGGCCATCGTTTACTTCGATATCGCTGAGGGGGCCTCATCATGAGCATGAAACGTCTGATCCTGGAAATGGGCACCGGCAACGACCTTTACGGCGAAGATTACACCAAGGCCGCCGTGCGCGCGGTGCAGGATGCTCTGCATCATTCCTCGCTCACCCTCTTCCGGTCGCTGAAGCTGCAGCACGACGACATGCAGGTGACCGTGAATATCGGCGTGCAGAAGCCCGAGCAGGTCGATGCGGAAGAGATCAAAAAGCAGATCCCCTTCGGCAGGGTGACCGTGCAGGCGGTCAAGGGCGGCCTCAATGTGCCTGATCCGGAGAATGACATCCTCTCCGTGGTCGCCACCGCCGGGATCGAAGCACACATCGATATTCCCGAGGGCAGGTTCAAGCTGGAAAGCGGGGCGTAAGACGATGCAGAAACGCGAACTGGGCCGGGGCGGCCCCATGGTCAGTGCGATCGGTTTGGGCTGCTGGAGCTTCGCCGGGGCCTACGGTGCGACCGACACCGTTGAATCCCACGCGACGCTCGCCAAGGCGCTCGATCTGGGCATCGATTTTCTCGACACCGCGAACGTCTACGGCAACGGCATTTCCGAGCAGGCTATCGGCTCCTTCATCAGGAATCATCCCGGGCGTTTCCGCATTGCCACCAAGGGCGGCATCAAGCGCGACCCGGAAACCAAGGTGCGCAGCTTCGACAATTCGCCCGAACACCTGCGCATGATGCTGGAACGCTCGCTGGGCTACCTCGGTGTGGATTACGTCGATCTTTACTACATCCATCGCCGCGAAGCGGAACGTCCCATTGAGGAGGTCGTGGAAACCCTGGTGAAGTTCAAGGAAGAGGGCAAGATCGGCGGCATCGGCTTTTCCGAAATCTCGCCTTCCTCCCTGCGGCGCGCCCACGCGGTGCATCCGGTGACCGCCGTCCAAAACGAGTATTCCCTCTGGTCGCGCATGCCCGACATGGGTCTGATCCAGGCCTGCAGGGAACTGGGCGTCGCCTTCGTGCCCTTCTCGCCGCTGGGCCGGGGCGTCTTCGCGCAGAAATCACCAGATCCGAAACGTTTTGCAAAAGGCGATTTCCGCGAGCATAACCCGCGCTTCCTGGAGCCGAACTACAGCTACAGCCTGAAGTACATCGAAGAGTTCAAACGCTATGCCGCCGATCGTGGCGTGACCTCCATCGCCCTGGCGCTGGCCTGGACCCTGCACCGGGGCGAGCACCTGATCCCGATCCCCGGCACCCGCTCGCCGGCTCACCTGGAAGACCTGGCCGCGGCGGCCTCAATCGCCTTGAGCGCCGAAGACCTCGCCGAAATCGAACGCATCCTGCCGGTCGGCTTCGCCCACGGCGACCGCTATTCCGATGCGCAGATCGTCGGGGCGGAGCGCTACTGCTGAGCCTTGCCGGCTCGGATCGGTCGAGAAGCAGTGTGACCGGGGGGACAAGCTCTTCTGTAAATTCGTGATCACTGCATAGGTGAATCCGGTCCTTGAGGCTATTGTGGGGCTGCAGTCAATCTGATCCGATCAACAGGGAGGACGTGCGCCATGACGGAAGCCGAAAAGCTCGAATTCGAAATCATGGAGAAGGCGAAGCAACTGGCAGCCTTGCGCCGGGCCGAACCCGACAGTCCGGTCGAGGACTACAGCTTCCGGACGGCGGAGGGTGAGATCGGCCTGTCCGGCCTCTTCGGCGACCGCTCGCGTTTGCTGGTCATTCACAACATGGGGCAGGGCTGCCGCTATTGCACACTCTGGGCCGACGGCATCAATGGCGTCCTGGAGCATCTGGAAGACGCGATGGCGGTCGTACTGGTCTCAAAAGATCCGCCCGAGGTTCAGCGGCGCATGGCGCTGGACCGTGGCTGGCGCTTCCGTTTGGCCTCGCACGGCGGCGGCACTTACATGACCCAGCAATGTGCCATGGGCGATCATCCCAACATGCCCGGCGCCTGCATCTACGAGCGAAAGGATGGCAAGGTCATACGGCGCGGCCGTACGTTCTTCGGTCCCGGCGATCTCTATTCGCCCGTCTGGCATTTTCTCGGGCTGGCGGGGTTGGAGGAAGCGGACTGGACGCCGCAATTTCACTATTGGCGCCGGCCTGAGAGCCTGGACGACGGCGGCGCGAACCTGCTTGATTAAGCGGGTTCGGGGTTGGTTTGCTCCGGCGGCGCCTTTGGGTCCCGTTTTGGCGCCGCGCTTTTTGCCTGCGCGGGTGCGGCCTGCCCAGGTGCGGCCTGCTTAGTTGCGGCCTGCTGGGGTTTGACCTGCTCGGGTGCGGCCTGCCTGGGCGTGGCCCGTTCGTGCCGTGCGCGCTCTCGTGCGGCCTGATCCAGGATCATGATCTTCTGCCAGATCTTGCGGCTGAGATTGGTCGAGAGCGTTTCCAGCTCGGTGACCGTCTCGATCACCACCGCGTCCTGGATGCTCTGGGTATAGAGCGCGGCGATTTTGCCCGAGATGGAAAGCATCTCCGAGCAGTAGTCGAGATAGCGCTGAATCTCGATCCGTCCCATGCTGCGCTTGGGCGAGCTTGCGGTGGGCTCGATGGCGTCGAGCAGAACGCCGGGGTCTTTGGTCAGCTGATGCATGTCGATCACATGGATCATCGAGCGCAGGGAATGCAGCGATGTGAGGGCCTGCTTCCTTTTCCAGCGCGCTTCCAGGTTGACGATGAAGGCGATGCCCAGGGCCATCAGGATCGCGATGTTGGCGGCGGGTTCGATGATCTGCACCAGGGTCGCAACCTCAGGCAGGGGAGAGCTGAAATGCACCTCCTTGAAGACCAGGGCAAAGAGCAGAACGCCGGCGGTGAGGATCCCGATCGTCGTCAGCCGCAGCCGCCAGTTTGGCCGCTCAAGCAGAAGGGCGTCGCCGCGCATCTGGCGGGCGACTTGTGAAAAATCCTTCGCGACCTTGACCAGACCGGCCTCGGGAAAGCGTTCGGCCACCCGCAGTGCCAGGGTGTCGGCCGTCGCGATAATCTTGTCCGCGTCGAGCGTCATTTGCATCGTTCTTGTCCCTAGAGCGCGTCATGTTTTAACGGAAACACTCTGTGTTTTCGCTAAAACATGTGAACCCGCTCTACATCATATAGATAGAACAGATTCACCGGTACGACGGATCGCCGAAGGCGATTCCATCTAAACCGGATCTGCTCTAGCGCTTCGAGGCCTGAGATCCTTTTCTCTCAAGCAGACCGATTGGTCCAGTTTCTTCGCATTTTATCGCAAAATCGTTAAGGCCTTCATCTCTCCAATGCTTGCCCTGGTCCGGCGCGGGAGGTTACGGCGCGCGCATCGGTATCGTGGGCTTTCTCCACGCCAGTTTTTGCACGGCGTCATCGAGCGGCGTACCCGCGATGGAGTTGGTGTAGTTGCTCATAAGTTTCACTGCCAGGCCGAGCACCACTTCCAATGCCTGGGTTTCGCTGTAACCCGCGTCGAAGAAGGCCTGCCGCTCCGCTTGTGAGATTTTACCGCGATTGGCGATGAGGCTGCGGGTGAACCCGCGCAGAGCCTCGAGCCTGGCATCCGGCAGCACCGCGCCGGACCGCAGGGCCTCTATAACTTCCCCCGGCATCTTCGCCTTACGGGCCAGCAGGCTGTGCCAGGGAACGCAGTAGGTGCAGTCGTTCTCGTAGTTCGCGGTCAGATAAACGACCTGACGTTCGACCGGCGTCAGACTTGTTTCATCGAAAAGATCCCAGGTCTGACTATAGCCCTGCAACAGGGCGGGCGCCGAGGCCATGACCCGCTCGAGGTTTGGAATCATCCCGAAGTTTTTTCGGGTGGCTTCCAGGGCAGGCCGGGCGGCATCGGGGGCCGTGGTTTCATCGTGGAGCGGGAAGCGCATGAGACTTTCCTTTCATGATTACGAATTCATAAATTTTCTGCAGGATTTTAAAGTGCCTTTTCGCGCGGCTTAACGGGGTCGCTGAAAGAGCAAATCGAAGACGGCGTTGAGGCTGTGCTCGGCCGCCTTCACGGCGCCCCCGCTGCGCGCATGGAGCAGCGCGCCGTCACCGGCGGCGACCAGCATCTCGCTGACCGCCATGACATCGGGACCCGTGGCAAGGTCTCCCTGTTCGCGGGCCGTGTGCAGCGCCCGGGCGAAGGCGGCAACAAGTTTCCTGCGGGCCGCTTCGATAATCTGCGCCGCCGCCGGATCCCGCGGTCCGAGTTCGCCCGCCGTCATGACCATCAGACAGCCGCGCCGTCTTTTACGCCGCGCATCCTTGAGCCAGTCATCCAGCACATGCCGAATTCCCGCCTTCGCAACGGGGCTTGATTCGAGGCCCTTGCAGACCGCTTCCACCCGTGTCTCCGCATAGCGTTTAAGAGCCGCGTGAAAGAGTGCCTGCTTGTCTCCGAAGGCGTAGACGAGGCTCTGCCGCCGCTGCCCCGTCGCCTGCTCCAGGACATCATAGGTTGCCGCGTCGAAGCCCGCGTGCCAGAAGAGCTCCATGGCCGCATCCAGGGCTCGCTCCTGGTCGAAGCTCCGTGGCCGGCCTCTGATGGATGGGTTGTTCTTCATAGTAGATTAAATGAACATGAGTTCATAAAATGCAAGAGCGTTTTTCGTAACGGAGGCAGCGTAGCGTTCGTCAGATAAGCTGCGCATACGTCGACTTTGCCTCGTCTATCCGTCTTGAATTTCCCAAAACCGGCCCGAATTTAGGGGGAGGGTGCGGGGATGTGCATCTCTCCTCACGCGCTCGTGACTGAAGTTTTCTTGAATAAGACGGCGATCAGGGTGTTCTTTATCCCGACTGGATTGGAAAGTGCTTTCGATGAAAAAATTTCTGACCGCGACGGTTTTCAGCCTGTTTCTGGCCCCGCCTGCCGCTATGGCTGCGGAGGAGACCGCTATTCTGGCCGGCGGATGCTTCTGGTGCATCGAAAGCGACTTTGAAAAGGTGCCGGGCGTCATGGACGTCGTCTCCGGCTACACCGGCGGCCAGTCGGACAATCCGACCTACAAAACCCATACCTCGGGCGGCCACCGTGAAGTCGTCCGGATCACCTACAATCCCGAAGTGATCAGCTATCCCAAAATTCTGGATATCTTCTGGCGCTCGGTCGATCCTGTCGATGCCGGCGGGCAGTTCTGCGACCGGGGCCACAGTTACACCACGGCGGTTTACGCGACCAGCCTGGAGCAGATGCAGCAGGCCGAAGCCTCAAAGGCCGAGATCGACGCGGCGAACCTGCTTCCCGAAAAGATCGTCACCCCGGTTCTGCCCGCTCAGGAGTTTTTCCTCGCCGAGGACTATCACCAGGACTATCACACGAAAAACCCGGTCCGCTACAAACTCTATCGCTACCGCTGCGGCCGTAATCAGCGCGTGGAAGAGCTCTGGAAAGACCAGGCGTACCAGGGTGTGCCGAAGGCCGACTCCTGAAGACACCGGGCTTGTTGCTTCTCTGGTGAGGGGGATGAGCTGAGGCTGCTCGAGCGAGAGACCTCCTCGGTGTTTTAGCTTTCCTCCAGCTGCCGCCCCAGCCAGACCGTTCTACTGCCCTCGGCCGGGGCCTCTGACGCCAGCGGTTCGAAGCCACGGCTTTGCCAGAAACCATAGGCCCGCGCGTTTTGCCGGTTGGAGCCGACGTGAAGGCCGGTCGCCCCATGATTCCGCGCGGCGCTGATCCAGAGTTCGAGCAGTGCCGGGCCAATACCCTGACCCTGTGCCCGGGGCAGCAGGTTCATGTGAACGTGAGAGGGATAGTGCTTCACCACGTCTTCGGGCGTCTCCCGCGGGTGGTGGATCATGTGGCAGCGGCGTTGGTCGGCGCTCCATTCGGAAGCGGGTGTGTCGCAGGGATCCGGATAGATCGATCGCAGGCCCGGCCACCAGACGCGCCTGAGCTGTTCTTCGAACGCGCGGGTATCGACGGCGCCGACGATATAGCCGGCGACCCCCTTGGCGTCGGTGGCGACGAAACAGAGTTCCGGACAAAACCTGGCGTAGGGCGCGGCATAGATCTGGCCCATGATCCGCCCGTCTTCGTGCAGGGCGGAGGCATCTTCGCCGCCTGCGCCTGTCGCCAGCGCGATGGCATAGAGGTCGTCCAGGTCTCGGTCTTTGTAGAGTCGCAGCTTGATCATAGGGGCGGATTTCCGGTAGGGCCGATTCAATTCAAAGTAAGTGTCACGAAAACATCCAGAGGTTAATAAAAGGGATGCGGCAAGTTAAATTTTGATGGCTCTGCGCTGCCCCGTTCAAGCCGGTGCAGCAGACTCCCCTGTGGCAGGAGTAACACCACCCCTCGCCATTAGAAGTATTGAATTTAGAATTCAGTATGTAGAATTTCAAATGTAATTTTTATCCTGATCGGATCGACGCCGGCCTCTCGCATCAACGCAATGCACTAACCAGGGTCTTGACATCTCTCTGTCAGAGCTAAAATATAGCGATATGGCTATACAATATCGCAATCCACTGGATCACACCTTTCATGCCCTGGGCGACGAGACCCGGCGCCGGATACTCTCCATGCTCGCGACCGGCGGTCCCTGCTCGGCGAATGAGATCAATGCGCCCTTCGACGCGGCGCAACCGACCATCTCCAAGCACCTCAAGGTTCTGGAGAAAGCCGGACTGGTGCGGCGCGAAGTGCAGGGCCGGGTCCACCGCTTTCATCTGGAGCTGGCACCCATGAAGGAAGCCGAGGACTGGATCGCCCGGCACGAGGCCTTCTGGCAGGGCACTCTGCAGCGCCTGGAAGGCTATCTGGCGGAGGTGGATGGACGGCTGGAAGACGCGGCCGGTCAACAGTCTGATCGTGATCGCAGGGATTTAACGAAAGAAAGGGAGAAAGACAGTGAGTGAATTGACCCATTCCGTGACCGTTCGCCGCCTGCTTCCGGCGCAGCCGGCACGGGTCTTCGAGGCCTTCAGTTCCGCTGAAGCTCTGGGCAGGTGGTTCACGCCACGTCCGGATATTTCGCTTGAAATTCTGGCCTTCGAATTTGTGCCGGAGGGCGCTTTCCGTTTCTGCTTTATCATGCCTGGTGATGAACGCAAGGCTGTGGCCGGGCGATACGAACGCATCATGCTGAACGACGAGATTGTCTTTTCCTGGACTTGGGAAACGCCGGACCCTCATGCCGACATACCGACCCGGGTGCGGGTCCGGTTCCGGGCGCAGGATGGCGGTACCGAAATCGTGCTGACCCATTCGCAGCTGCCCTCCGAAGAAAGCAGCAAGCGCCATGGCGAGGGCTGGACGGGCATGTTCGAACAGCTTGAGGCCGGGTTCGCGGACCCGCAGTTTCTAAGGCAGGCAGAGGCGCGACCAGAGACGCGACCAGAGACGCGAGACGCCGCGCATGCTTGAGGTCGGGGCCTTGCCGGTGACGTCGCTCCTGACGGCGGCGCTGATCGTCCAGCTGGTGATCCTGAGCTTGCTGGTTACGGCACGCCGGGCGGTCCTGGGCGGTATTCAGTTCGGCGATGCGGAGGATGTCGAGCTGCGGCACCGGATTCGCGCACACGGCAACTTCATCGAGATCGTGCCCATCGTCATTATCGCGCTTGGGGTCATGGAGCTGGCGGGCGCGCCGCGCGATCTTCTGTGGCTTCTGGCCGGCGGCTTCTTCGCCGGGCGCGTGCTTCATGCCATCCGCATGTTCGCCCGCTCCCTCTGGCCGGGCCTGATCGCCATCGTGAGCCAGCACCTCATTTGTCTTTATGCCGGGTACTGGATCTTCAGGCACTTCCTGTTCTGAATTTGGAACTTTCGAAGCGACGGCGCGCGGCGCTCAGAATTCCTCTTCCGGCAGGTTGATCAGGCTGCCCGGATCGGTGAGCGCGTTGCGGATGTACTCGGGAATCGGAATGGCTTTCAGGCCGCCGTCCTCCTGGATCTGCGCATGAATGCGCACCGCGCGGCCCTCGGTGATCACTGCGCCGTCGCTGGACTGCACCGCCTTGCAGTCCCAGTGCAGCGTCGAGGTCCCCATCTTGGCCAGCCGGATCATGGTGCGGACCTTGTCGCCGTAGGCCGCCGGACCGACGAAGCGGAAGTGCACGTCGCCCATGACAAAGGCGGTGCGGTCTTCCTTGATCAGCTTATTGGTCGGAAAGCCCAGGGCGCGCAGCAGCTCATGTTCGGTCTCGTTGAACCAGGTGAACATCATGGGATAGTAGACCAGCCCGAAGGGATCCGACTCGCCCCAGGCCACCGTCAGCTCCCGTGAATACATAATCATAGCGCGCGCTCTCCGTTTCTGTGCGTTGCGTCAACAGGGTCGTCATTCGAACGCGTTTGTCCAGATGATTGTTGCGGTGGGGGCATCGTTCCCGAACCTGCTGTCGAGCGCCGTCATTCCCTGCTAACCTCTGCGTTCTGAGCTTTTTGGGGGGCGACCTATGGCCGCTTATGTGATTTTCGATGTCGATATCCATGATGCCGTGAGTTACACGGAGTTCATGACCAAGGTGAAGCCGGCCCTGGCAGAAGCGGGTGCGCGCTATCTCGCACGCGGCGGGGAACACAAGGTCTACGAAGGCGACTGGGAGCCGCGCCGGATCGTGCTGCTGAAATTCCCTTCGGTCGAAGCCTGGGAGGGTTTTTACAACGGCCCGGTCTATCAGGGCCTGAAATCTATCCGGGACGCCTGCAGCAGCGCGCGACTGGTTGCCGTGGAGGGACTGGGTTAATGGTTGATCGCAGTGTCTGGGTCTTCTCGGGTGCCGGGAGCCGGTTTGCGTCGGGTATCTTTGCGGATAAAGACACGGCATGCGCCTGGATTTCAAAACACAAGCTCTCCGGTCTTTTGACCCGGTATCCACTGGGGGAGGGTGTCTATGACTGGGCGATAGCAGAGAATTACTTCAGCCCGAACAAACCACACGAGACGACGCCGGAGTTCATCCAAGGCTTCACCAGCGCCTCCCAGGAGCACTATCACTTCGAGGATGGAGTCTGCGGCTAGCTATCCCGAAACCCGCCGCTTCTGCTTCGAGGTCTTCCCGATTCCCGGATTGAAGGAATTGGTCGGGTCCAGTTCCTCATAGAACGCCGCCAGTTCCGGCTTGGCTTCGTAGAGATGCCCGACATTATGCTCCGCCGGGTATTCCGCGCCGCGGTCGTCCAGCAGGGCGAGCATCTTCTGCTTGATCAGCTTCGGGTCGGCGCCCTTGCGCACCACGTAGTCTTGGTGAAAGACGTGGCAGAAGAAGTGCCCGTAGTAGAGCTTGGCCAGCAGGTCCTTTTCGATATCTTCGGGCAGGCTTTCCAGCCAGTCCTTGTCGTTGCGGCGTAGGGCGATGTCCAACGCCAGGATGTCCTCGACCTCCTTGCTGTGGATTGCCTGATACCGCACGGCGGCGCCCGCGGCGGCGAAGCGGTGCAGCATGGCCTTCTTGCCTTCCGCCGCATCGCAGAGGAACCAGTTCTCCGGGCCCATGACCTCGTTCAGCAGGCTCTCGGTCTGCTGCGCGATGGC
This sequence comes from Denitrobaculum tricleocarpae, assembly GCF_007004665.1. Taxonomy (GTDB): domain Bacteria; phylum Pseudomonadota; class Alphaproteobacteria; order Kiloniellales; family Kiloniellaceae; genus Denitrobaculum; species Denitrobaculum tricleocarpae. The sequence goes on from NZ_ML660052.1 coordinate 921,505, forward strand.
GGGGCCGACCTTCAGGATCAGGTGGTGTTCGAAGTCCTCGCGGTACTTCAGCATGCGTTTGGGCAGAGCCTCGGGCAGCAGGCCGGCGAAGAACTGCATGCTGCGGTCGACCAGGTTTTCCGGCAGGAAAGCGACCTTGTTGAGCACCGCGTCCAGGCGTCCCTTTGTCGTAAAGAAGAAGGGCAGGAAGCTCGTGCCGAGCCAGTGGATCATCAGCAGCGTGTCCTTGCCGTAGACCCGGGCGATGTCGAAGATCTCCCGGTGCAGGTACTCGCCGCTGACCGGCAGCTCCGGCAATTCCGAGAGCATGCGCCGGCGCAGGCTGGTCAGGGCGGCGGGATCGTTGGTGCCGATGTAATAGACCTTCTCGCCGCTTGCCGCAGGGAAGGTGTCCAGGCGCACGGCGAAGACGGCGAGCTTCCCGGCGCAGCCCGAGGCTTCGCGCAGGCGCGTGGGATCGGCGTTGAAGCGGGCCGGGCTTGGCACATCGACCTCCCGGACCTTTTGCGCGTAGTCCTGGTCCGAGGCCTTGCCCGCGTTGTCGTCGATGTCGGTCTCGTCGAACTTGCCGCGTTCCAGGCGCTCCAGAATTTCCTCCGGCGTCTCGCCCAGATCGATGCCCAGGTGATTGACCAGCTCCAGGCGGCCGTCAGCGTGAAGCTGCGCATAGAGGGCCAGTTCCGTATAGGCCGGACCGCGCTGCACCAGGGAACCGCCGGAATTGTTGCAGACCCCGCCGACAACCGAGGCACCGATGCAGGAGGAGCCGATCACCGAGTGCGGTTGCCGACCGAAGGGTTTGAGCAGCTTCTCCAGTTTGTAGAGCGTGCCGCCAGGATGGCTGATGATCTGCCCACCCGCGCGGATGACGTGGATCTTATCCAGTCGCAGGGTGTTGATGATCACCACCTTGCGGTCGTAGCTGCCGTTTGGGGTCGAGCCTTCGGTCAGGCCGGTGTTGGCCGCCTGCATGATCACGATGCGGTCGGCGGCGACGCAGGCCTTCAGGACCTGCCAGAGCTCGGGCAGACTGCTGGGAAAGACCACGGCTTCCGCTTCGCCGCTGCCGGAACGGAAGCCCTTGCGGTAGCGCTCCGACTTCTTGGGGTCGCTATAGACATCGCCGGCACCGACGATGGCGGCAAGTTCGTCGAGAAAGGTCGTGGCCATCGCAAGCTCCTCCGTTAGCGGCGTCCTCGGTTAAAGGTGCCCTCAGTTAAAGGCAACCGACGGCAACCAGGTCGCAAGTTCCGGGAAGCCGAAGACCAGGGCCAGGCCGGTCAACTGCAGCAGGACGAAGGGAATGACGCCTTTATAGATATCGCTCAGCTTGACCTCCGGCGGACAGACACCCTTGAGGTAAAAGAGCGCGAAGCCGACCGGCGGCGTCAGGAACGAGGTCTGTAGGGTCACGGCCACCAGGATCACGAACCACACCAATGCGGGCTCGTCGATCGCATCGAAACCGGGGATGTCCAGGCCCAGGGCATTCACGATCGGCCGCATGAGGGGCAGGACGATCAGCGTGATCTCGATCCAGTCCAGAACGAAGCCCAGCAGGAAGACGATCAGGAGGATAAAGATCACGGTGCCTTGCGGACCCAGGCCGGTGGAGTGGATCATGCTCTCGATCAGTTCGTCGCCGCCCAGCTCGCGCAGGACGTAAGAGAAGACCGTGGCGCCGATGAAGATGGCGAAGATGTAGGCCGTGGTGTTGAAGGTGGAGATGCAGACGGTGGCCAGCTTCTTCAGGTTCAGTTTTCGGTAAGCCACCGCCAGGATGGTGGCTCCGATGGCACCGACGCCCGAGGCTTCGGTGGGTGTTGTGATGCCTGCGAAGATCGAACCCAATACAGCGAAGATCAGCAGCACCGGCGGCAGCACCGCGATCAGAACCTCTTTCACCGCATGCCAGTCCGGCGCCTTGGCGTCTTTGGGCACCGGCGCGGAGGAGGGGCTGACCAGGCCCACCACCAGAATGTAAATCAGATAGAGACCGCCGATCACCAGACCCGGGAAGAGGGCGGCCATGAAGAGATCGCCGACCGACAGCGCCATCTGGTCCGCCATGATCACCAACATGATCGAAGGCGGGATCAGAATGCCCAGCGTACCCGAGGCTGCGATGGTGCCGGTGGCCAGCGGTTTGGAGTAACCCTGATTGACCATGGCGGGCAGGGAGAGAACGCCCAGCAGCACGACCGAGGCGCCGATGATGCCCGTCGAGGCCGCCAGGATGATGCCGATGGCGGTCACAGTAATGGCGAGCCCCCCGCGCACGGTTCCGAAAAGCCGCTGCATGGAGGTCATCAGGCGCTCGGCCACGCCGCTCTCGTCCAGCATCAGGCCCATGAAGATGAACATAGGCAGGGCGACCAGAACCGCGTTCGACATGGTGGCATAGACCCGGTTCACCGTGGCGCCCAGGGTCAGGTAATCCAGGCCGGTCAGGGTTTCCTCCAGCCCGGTCCAATTCATCAGGCCGTTGTCGAAAAGAAAGGCGACGCCGCAATAGAGCACGCCGACGCCGGCCAATACCCAGGCTACCGGAAAGCCGGTGAAGAGCAGGCCGATGAAGGTCATGAACATGGCGACGACGAGCTTCTCTTCCGTCGTTTCCACCAGGGTTCCCAGCACGAAGGCGACGGCGGCGAAGCTCGCCAGGATAAAGAAGATCCGCGCCCAGCCCGCGCCGATCTGATCGCGTTCCGCGGTCAGCAGCGCATGGCCGCTGTGGATCAGCCTTGCTAGCGCGGCCACGGCCAGCAGCACGAAGCTGATCGGAATAACCGCCTTGAAGGCCCAGCGTGCAGGCAGGCCCGTGGGACTGTCCGAGCGCTCGTTGACCCGGAAGGACTCGTAGAAGTAATCGTACCCCTGATCGACCATCAGGTATATGAAGGGCGCGAGCAGCAGGACGATGCCGAGGATCTCGATGGTCCGCTTGACGTTGTCGCGCAGGCTCATATGCACGATGTCGACCCGCACATGGCTGTCTTTCACCATGGCGTAGCTCAGGCCGATCATGGTGCCCAGGCCGTAGAAGTGCCACTGGATCTCGTCCAGCTTGGGATAGTTTTCGTTGAAGAGGTAGCGCAGGGAGACCTGGGCGATGATCGCGACGATCAGCGCGACGTTGGCCCACATGACCACATGGCCGATCGAGGTGACGATGCGGTCCAGCATGACGGCAAAGGCCTGCCGGTCCGGTTCTTCATGCTCCAGGATCTGCTCGTAGAGCTCGATTGGATCGGTCTGGTTTTCTTCGCTTCTGCTGGTCATGACAGGCGCCTCTTCCCATGAGAGGCCGATGCAGGTTTCTCACCGATGCGGTGAACGGCCCTCAGACTCTCTTTGAAATGTGGTGGACGCCTTGGGGCGTCTTTTTATCTGGGAGGTCCATCGTTGTCCGATGGTTTCGGGGTCGCTGGTTCCGCGACCGGTTGTTGAGCGAAGCAGGCGGCCCCCATGGATCCCGGGCGGCCGCCTGCAGTCTTCGCCTTTTTACTGGCTGCGCGGCAGGAAGGCGTTGGTCTTCCAGAGCGCGTAGCCCTCGCGGAAGCCGTTCATGTCGTCGAGGACCTTCTTGAAGAATTCGTTATTGCCGGCTTCTTCGGCAGCAACTTCTTCCCAGGTCGTGCGATAGAGGTTCAGCATCTCGTCGGACCACTGCTTCATCTGGACGCCGTGTTTTTCGACGTTCTCGATCAGCGCGGCATGCTGGATGGCCTCGCCCTCGGCGAAGCTGTCGGCCATGGAGGCCTTGCAGGCATTCTCCATGATGGCCTTGTGCTGGTCGGACATGCCGTTCCAGACGTCCTTGTTGATCAGCACTTCGAAGACCGTGGCCTGCTGATGCCAGCCGGGGAAGTAATTATACTTTACCAGCTTGTGGAAGCCGAGGCGGGCATCGATCGCGGGCATGGAAAACTCGGTGGCGTCGATCGCACCCTTTTCCAGGGCCGGGAAGATTTCGCCGCCGGGCAGCAGGGAAGTGGCCACGCCGAGCTTCTGCATGACTTTGCCGCCCAGGCCGAAGAAGCGCATCTTCAGGCCGTTCAGATCTTCAGCGGAATTGATTTCCTTCGAGAACCAGCCCGAGGTTTCCGGTGCGATGATGGCGCAGGGCAGAACCTTCACGTTGTAGCCCGCCTGGTCGTACATCTCCTGATAAAGCGTCAGGCCGTTGCCGTAATACATCCAGGCCATGTATTCGCCGGCTTCCGGTCCGAAAGGCACCGCCGAGAAAAGCGGCGAAGCGGGGATTTTACCGGCCCAGTAACCTGCCGTGGCATATCCGGAGTTGATCTTGCCGGAAGAAACGGATTCCAGAATCTCGAAGGGCGGGACCAGCTTGTGCGGCTCATAGACCTTCATGCGCAGTGTGCCGCCGGACATCAGGTTCAGCTGTTCGGCAACCCGTGGAATGGGCGAGCCCAGGCCGGGCAGGGACGTCGAGAAGGCGATCGGGGTTTTCAGCAACAGCTTGTCGGCGGCCTGTGCGCCGGATGGGGCGCCGGTTGTGGCTGCGGCCGTAAGCGCGGCGGCGGCCGCAAGTCCAATGAGAGCGTGTTTCACAATTTCCTCCACTGTGAGTCAGGTTGATCTCGGAATTGCTTTGATCCCGGGCGGCAGTGCCAGCGGCCGGATCCGTCAATTTCTTTTATTCTTGAGAGTGGTAAATATTCTTTACCACTCAGAGAGTCAAATAATTTGTTTACCTCTGGCTGCTAAAGGCGGGTGGAATGGGTCGAAAATTGCCCTGAATTCGCAAGGAAATTTCCAGTCTCTGGACCATCACAGGCTGTCTGTTAGCTTCTGTGAATCAAGGGCTTGGCGTCGTGACGTCAGATTTCTCATGACGCCGGGTTTTCAAAAATCTATAGTGGACAAAATAAATTACCTCTCACGAACGAACGTGAGGGGCAGCGGGTGAGCTGAAATGCGGGAAGCGGCGAAGTTTTTGTTCGAGCCCATCGATCATGGATCGGTCGCCGACGCGGTGGTCGAGCAGATCGAGACCCTGATTGTCGCGGGCGTCCTCAAGGAGGGCAGCAAGCTGCCGTCCGAGCGGGAGATGGCCGAACTCTTCGATGTCTCCCGGCCCAAGCTGCGTGAAGCGCTCAAGCGTCTGGAGGATCAGAATTTGATCGAGGTGCGCCACGGCGAAGGCTCGGTGATCGCGCCCCTGATCGGCAAGGCGCTTAGTCCGGCGTTGGTCGATCTCTACGCACGGCACCCGGTCGCCTTTTTCGACTATCTGGAATACCGCCGCGAGCAGGAGTCTTTCGCGGCGCGCCTGGCCGCCGAGCGCGCGACCAAAGCAGATAAAGAGATTCTGACCCGCATCATGGCTGACATGGTCGCGGCCCACGAGGCGGATGACAGCGAGGCCGCCCAGCGCGCCGACATCGGCCTCCATGTGGCCATCGCCGACGCCAGCCACAATTCAACGCTCATCCATATGATGGCCTCGGTCTACGACCTGACCAAACGCGGGGTCTTTTACAATCGGGATTTCCTGCGTGCCGTCGACGACAACGGCGCGATGCTGCTGGAACAGCACCTCGCCATCGGCAAGGCGATTGTCGGGGGCGACCCCGAAGCCGCCGCCGCCGCCGCCCGCGCCCACTTGGATTTCGTCGAGCAGTCCTTCCGCGTCGGCCAGGAAAAAATCAAACGCGAGGCCATCGCGAAGAAACGGCACAGTCTGTCGGCGTCCGGGTAGGCAGGCTGCTTTCAGTTATCACGCTTCCGCCTTGTTATTGGCGTCAAATTATCATCCGATAGGGTCGGAAAAGGATCTCATGCTCTTCGATCACCGTTAGGAAAGCCATGTCCTCTCTGACCCGCCGCCATTTCTTTCCCTGCCTGCTGTCCGGAGTCTTCACGGCTTCCCTGCTGGCCTTCAGTCCTCAAGGTTTTGGCCAGGAAGCGACCTGGGACCGTGCTCAGAACATTACCGACGCTGCCGTCGCCATTGCCGTGATTCAAAAGGAAAAGGGGTCCAGGGGCGCTTTCGAGGTTATCAAGACCTGCTATGAGACGGCCATCGAACCGGCGGAGAGCTACACGCAAGGGGTCGAACGCTGTCTGACCCAGGATATCATCAATTCCCGCATGACAGCCGCCTTCTACGGTTCACTGTCGGCGGAGGCGCGCGAACGCAACGGCGTGCCGGCGCCCGAGACGATCACCGACGCCATGGGCAAGCGGGTCAGCGCCACTTTCGCGCGGCTGGAGGTCCCACCCGCCACGGCGCGCGAGATCGTCACGGTGATCAACGGCGAGGGCGAGACCGCCTTCAGGAAGGCGCGCTTCCCGCAGCAGTGAGACCTCACGGCAGGCTCGGACGGAGCTGAGTTCGGGCCGGTTCCAGATGGGTCCCCGGGGCTGTGATAGGTCATGGACAAAGCCTCTCTAAGGTCCGATAGTTCGCGTCCCCGCGAACAGGATGTTTCTCAATGACCTACGAAGAATTCAACGCCTTCTGCGCATCGCTGCCTGCCACCACTTTTGTGGAGCAGTGGGGCGGGGCGCAGGTCTGGAAGGTCGGCGGCAAGGTCTTCGCCATCGGCGGCTGGGGCGACGATCAGCCGGGCTTCACCTTCAAGACCAGCGAGCTTTCCTACGAGATCCTGAAGGAGCAGCCGGGCCTGCGCCCCGCGCCCTATCTGGCCTCGCGCGGCATGAAGTGGATCCAGGACTACGCCCAGCCGGGCCTCTCCGACGATGACCTCAAAGATTACCTGCGCCAGTCCCACCTGATCGTCTCCCAGGGCCTCTCGAAAAAGAAACAGCGCGAGCTGGGGCTGATCGAGGCCTAGACGCTTCTTCACGAGGATACTTCGTAAGCCAGGAGCCAGTATGACCGGTATGACGCATCTACCTCCGCCCGATTCACTTGAACGCCTTTTTCAATCTCTTGCCTTGCTTGACGCGATCATGTCCCCCGAGTGGGAGTATCGATATTATTCGTTTGATGCGCATTGGGGCCCTGGCGAGACTATGGGGTCGATGCGGAATGGATCGGGTGACAGCCTGTTCGCGCTCTTCAACGACCATGGTTGTTTTCTCAAGGGCTTCAGTCATGAACATCAGGCGGATCATCTCGGGGCCGAAGCGTTTTACAAACACGTACCCGAAGATTTCGCCGTTGGTGTCGTTGAACCCGCATTCAGCCCGAATAACGTGACTTTTTGTTATTGGCGCCGTCGCAACGATGGTGAATGGAACGACTCTGGTGTCGAGTTGTCCAAAGGCGACGATCCTGACGGATCAGCGTTTCTTTTGCTGGGCCTCGATGGCAAACCCGAGACCTATCAGGCCTTCGCCTGTGAATACTATGAAGCAGAAGTGCCGCTGGACCCGGTTGCGGCGATCTTCGCTCATGGCCGTCTGACAGAAGACATCGTTCGGGCTCTCAACCCGGAGATTTCGATTGAGCGCCTCCAGGCCGACATCGCCGAAATCGGGTACGGTGTCTAGAGCGGATTCCGGATTGACGTTTCTTCTTTTTTATTTTACCAATTAGTAAATTAACTGATCGGTAATGTTCTATGCCTGTATCCCAACTCGACAGCACACTCGCGGCGCTTGCGGATCCCACCCGCCGGGCGATCCTGGCGCAGCTGGCTTCCGGCGAGCGCACGGTTACCGAGCTGGCCGAACCCTTCGAGATGACCATGCCGGCGGTCACCAAACATCTGAAGGTGCTGGAGAAGGCCGGACTGATCGAACGTGGGCGTGAAGCGCAAACGCGGCCCTGCCGTCTGCGGGCGGCACCGCTCAAGGAGGTTGCGGACTGGGTCGAGGATTACCGGCAGGCCTGGGAAGAGAGCCTGGACCGTCTGGGCGGCTATCTGCAGGACCTGCAAGCCGCGGAGAAGGGAGGGGGCCGTGCCCCAGAAAAGTAAAGACGCAATAAAACCAAACGCCGCAAATGAGTTGCTCTTCACGCGGACTTACGACGCACCGCGCGCGCTTGTCTTTGCCGCCTGGACCGATCCGGCGCATATCGGCAAGTGGTGGGGACCCGAGGGCTTCACCACCACCACCCTTGCCATGGAAGTCGAGGTCGGCGGTGTCTGGGACTACATCATGCACGGCCCGGACGGCACGGACTATCCCGGCCGGGGCGTCTTTACCGAAATCGTGAAGCCCGAGCGCCTGGCCTTTTCCCATGTCGGCGGCAAGGCGGACGACCCCCATCTGACCTGCGAATTCTGCGTGATATTCGAGGAAGTTGACGGGCAGACGAGCCTCACGCTGCGCATGATCTTCCCTTCCGCGCAGGCGGCAGAACATGCAAAGGAACTGGGTGCCGATAGCGGTGGCACCGAGAGTCTCGAACGCCTGGCCCAAGCGCTGAAAACCGCGGCAGCCTGATCTGCGCTGAGGTGCGGTTTCATCACTTCGGCGACGTAATCCACAGGGAGAAGACCATGCCCAGAGAACTCGCGATCCTGACCTTCCAGACCCTCGATGGCGTCATGCAGGCCCCCAGGTTGCCCGACGAGGACAGCTCCGGCGGCTTCACCCGGGGCGGCTGGGCCGATCCTCACTGGGACGGTGTGATGGAACAGGTCGGAAAGTTTGCCATGGCCGAGCCCTACGACCTGCTGCTCGGCCGCAAGACCTACGAGCTTTTCGCGCCGCATTTTTCGGGGGCCGGCGATACAAACCCCATGAACTCCGCGCGGAAGTATGTCGCCACCTCGACCCTGAGCCAGCTTGATTGGAACAACTCCGTGGCTCTGTCCGGCGATGTCGCTCAAGATGTCAAGGCGCTCAAGAGCCAGGATGGCCCTTTGCTCCAGGTTCATGGCAGCTGGCAACTGATTCAAACGCTCCTTGCCGAGCACCTGATCGATGAATTTCGGATCTGGAGCTTTCCGGTTCTTGTCGGTCCGGGCAAGCGCCTCTTCGGCGAGGGCGCAATGCCGCGTGCGCTGAAACTCGTTAAATCGGACACCACGTCGAGCGGTGCAGTGATGTCTATCTATCGATAGGGCTAAGGTTGTCGCTTCGGCTTTGCCTGGCGGTGGGATCGATGACCCGCTTCGCTTCGATGACCTTGCGCTCACCCTCGATACCAGCCGCCGAGTTATCAAATTCCATGCCGATGTGGCGGGACATAACTGCGTCGAGGCTGAGCAACCCCAGATGCGACGCGAATTTCAGGTTGAATTTCGCGTTTCCATCGCTGAGTCCGCTGGGTGCGGGCCCGACGGTATCGCTCTCGGTCGTCGTTCTGTCTTTGTCTTCAATCATTGTTTCTCTCCATTTCTTCGAGGGCCGGTGCGGCGGTTTGCTTTAGCCAGCCTTGCAGTTGCCCGGTGGCGAAGGGCAGGGCCACATAGACCAGCGCCGGAACCATGATGAGCGTCAGAGCCAGTGTTCTGAGCGGCATCGCGACGCCGTTCAGAACGGGATCAAGGGCGGCCAGCAGAAGGGTGATCATCGGATAGACAATAACCCAGGTCAGCAGAGCCATCTTGTGGCGATTCGGGGGTGTCATGCCGCACCTCCGTCCTTGGCGGTGGATACCAGGTCCCAGGCGCGCCAGTTGTCGTCCAGATGGACGATCGACGTGGTGCCGGGAATGACGATGATGTTGGGGGAACGCGCCAGCAGCCACGCGAGCGCCTGCTTCGGATCCAGCTTCGCGCCGGGCTGCATGGGATTGGCCCCGAGCGGCCCGTAAGGGATAAAGGCGATGCCCTGTTCGGCCGTAAACTCGACCAGATCCTGCGCGCTTGTCTCGGCCATGTTGAAGCGGTTCTGGACACTGGCGATCGGCGCGACGCTGAGCGCCCGCTCAAGATCCGCGCGCGTGACGTTGGAGAGACCGATATGGCGAATCCTGCCGTCCGCCTGCGCTTCGGCCAAAGCCCTGACCGAGGTCTCGATCGGTGTATCGGGATCCACGCGGTGAAGCTGAAAGAGGTCGATCCGGTCCCGGCGCAGGTTGATCAGCGCTTTGTCGATCTGGCGCAGCAGCGTACCGCGCGAGCCATCGACGAGAATCCTGCCGGGCTCGGGTTTGTCCACGCCGCCTTTGGTGGCGATCACGGCGTCACGGCCTCCCAGGGCTTCACCGACGATCCGGTCCGCCGTCTCCGGACCGTAGGCCCAGGCGCTATCGAAAAAAGTGACGCCGAGGTCATGAGCGCGGCGCAGCAGCGTCAGGCCCTGGTCCCATTGCGGGTAGGGACCGAAGTTCCCCGGCTGGCCGGTCAGGCGCATGGCACCGTACCCCAGGCGGTTCACCTCAAGGTTGCCGCCGATTTTGAAGCTCCGTGTGATGTTATCTCTTTGACTGGTCATTTCCGTCTCCTGGTGTTTGGTTTTCATTTCCTGAAAGACAAGATGAGACAAGATCTGCCATTCCTGTAGTCGACATAAAGGAGTAATTGTTATACGTATTACGTATGAGTAAGCCTCTCGACCGTCTGACCCTTCTGGAGTCTTTCGTGCGGATCTCCGACCGTGGCTCGATCTCGGCGGCCGCGCGGGATCTCGGTTTGTCGCAGGCTTCCGCGAGCCGCCAGTTGAAGGAGCTCGAAACCCGCCTGGGAACCCAGCTCATCCGGCGCACCACCCATTCTCTCGCGCTGACCCAGTCCGGGCAGGCCTTGCTGCGCGACGCGCGGGAGCTTCTGGCCGGGTGGGAAAATCTCCAGGAGCGGCACAGCGAGGGCGATCAGGCCGTGCGCGGGCCGCTGAAGGTGGTCGCACCGGTCGCTCTGGGCCAGCTTCAGCTGGCGGACATCGCCCTGGATTTTCAGCTCCGCTATCCACAGATCTCGCTCACCTGGGAGCTGGAGGACCAGCCCATCCGCTTCGCCGAGGTCGGCTGCGACTGCTGGATCAAGGTCGGACCGGTTCCCGATGACACCTTGATCGTGCGGGAGTTGGGCCGTGTCGAACGGATGCTCGTGGCGAGCCCCGGGCTCGTCGGCGCGCGGAGCTTCGCAAAACCCGATGAGGTCGCGGGCCTGCCTTTCGCGGCGCTGACCGCCTTCGAAGGGGCCCGCATCCCCCTGACCTCAAGCCGCGGCCGGCGTCATGAGCTGAAGCCCCGGGTGGCGATCGCCACCAACAATATCTTCGCCCTGCAGCGTGCCGCTCTCAAGGGCGTCGGCGTTGCGGTTCTGCCCCGCTGGTTCGTTCAAAAGGACCTGGACGAGGGGCGGCTGCTGGATCTTCTGCCGAAGTGGCGGGCCGCCAGGCTCACGATCAACGCGGCCTTCTTGCCTGCGCGGCGGCAACCGCAGCGGCTTTCGCTTTTCCTCGCGGCACTGGCCCGGGGCGTCGAAAGCATCCCCGGCATTGAGTGAAGCGTCTCGTTGTTTCTAAAGATTCACGGTCTTTAAGCGCCTCTCGCGTCCTTGCGGAATCTGTCCCGTTGATAACCGATCACCCGCTCGCTGATCGGCGCCCCCGCGATTTTTGAACCTGCCGCTCTTCTTTGCCGACTGATCGAAAGTAACCTGGTTTCCGGCTGGGGTTTCAGATCAGTTCTATGGAGAAGAAACCATGTCCGGAGCTATAGATTTTTCCGTTTCCGATCGAGATTTTCACCCCCCGCACCGATCAGTAAAACCAGGCGAATATCGCCGGGGGCTGCTGTCCGTCGGCGCTTTCGCCCTGGGTATGCTCGCCTCCGGCCCGGCCGCAGCCGACTGGGGGGCGGCCAGCATATCCGAACTGGATGCCGCCGTTATCGAGGTTGCCAGCGATGGTGAGACCTATACGACTGTCGAGGCCGGGTCTCCCGCCATTAAGGGACGGATACGGATGTATCTCGACACCCATGACTTCGGCCGGGTGAGATCCTGGGCTTTTTGGCCGAGCATCCAGGCTGACGGCGCACATAAGAAGCAGTTTCCGGAACTCAAGGTTTCCAAGAGCTACTCCCTTGGCGACCGGCCGAAGAAGGTAAAGCGGGACCTGCCCTTTTCCATTTCCCGGCAAGCTTACAAGTCGTACGCGGTGGAGGCCTGCAATCAACTGGCGTCCCGGCTTCGTAACGACCTTGGCCGGACGAACGAGCAGATCTTCGAAGCGGACCATCTGCTGTCGGTGCAGGTCCGCGCCGAGATCACCTGGGACATGTCGGGGCTCGCCAATGAAATTCCGCCTGCCAAGGAGCAGGTCGACCCTGATAGTATCGGTAAGCCCAAGGTAAAGGACGTCACGATCAACTGTATGAAGGTTCCGTCGCCGCCGATCGTGCCTGCGGTCACCGGGGTTGCCATGATCGTCAATGGCTACGATCCGGTCAATCGAGGCGGTCAATGCTAGATGCGGCTGAAAGGCGCGATCTCCTCGAACGTTCCCAGTCTCGACGTGACCTTCCGCTACGTCGACGGCACGGGCAAGGAGAGTGATCTGAAAACGGTCAACACCACCGCCGATCAAAGCGGCAATTTCGAGCACAGCTATCCCTTCAGTCCGGGCCACAAAACCGGCAAGGTCCGCATCGTCGGTGAGAATTTCAACTTCGCCTCGGACTGGAAAGACTACGACTTCCAGTGCGGCGAAAAACCCACCAAGGATTTCGCGACCCTCCTGCCGCCCGAAATCAAGTTTCTGGAAGTGGGCGTGATGGCGCCGCAATTCGAGAACCAGGGCTATATCTGTCCGCTAAAGGCGAAGATGGTCGGTGGTTACCGGGGCCGGGGTCCGTCTTCGGGCAAAGCCGTTCTGACCGCGAACGGACAGGTGCAAAAAATGACAACCTTCTCCATCGAAGAGGGCGAGACGAAGGTTATCGATGAAGAATTCAATCTTCCCTGGAGCCGGGTCGGCGGACCTTTCACCCAGTCCGTCAGGTATGTCTTCACCCTCTACAACGCCGAGGGCGCTGAGGTCGACCGCATAACAACGGGCGGCAGGTATTCCTGCGAGCAGATCGTCAATGCTGCGGTCTTGCAGCTCGAGCCCGACTTTACCATCCGCGCCCCGCGCAGGTTCGCCCGCAACGGCCAGATCATTCTGGTGGGTGCCAAGCCGGATCAGGTCTTCGAGCTGGCCTTCCTGCGCAAGACCAAGCGCGGGTACAAAGCCTATAAGTCGCCGCAGTTGCCCAAGCAGATGACTGGTGGCAAGGCAAGCTTCAACCCGCGGGCGCTCGAAGCCGGTGACTGGCGTCTCAAGGTCTGCGAAGTCAAGCAGATGAAGCGCACCGCAGGGTCCCACAACTGCCAGCAGTCCGACTTCAAGCTGATGAAACGAAAGGCGCCCGGCCAGAAGAAAACCTCGGTCAGGGGTGGCCGGGAGTAGAAGCGCCAGAGGACGGCGCGGGTATCGGCCGGCAACACCAGGCTGCGTCCGGTCTCGCAATGAGACCGGGCGCTGTCTGTTTGTTTCTGCCTTTACAAGCCGTTGCGCAGTTTTTGAACCTGATCTTCCTCTCCATCGACTGATCTACAGCTACTCCGGCATTAGCGCAGATTGTGTTCAATAAAACAGACGTGTTCGAAGGCAGAGCCAGAGAATGCGATTGAGTGCGATAGGCGTGGGCTGAGTTTCCATTTATTGAATCATGGAGAAGAAGCCGTGTTAAACCAAAGTAATACTCAAAGTCATTATCGCGATATTCGTCCTTCAATCCCTCCGGCCAGGCCAAGCGTCTTTCGCCGGTCGCTTTTGTCCGCTGGCGCCGTGGCTCTGGGCATGACCGTCTCCGGACAAGCCCTTGCCGACTCCGGTATCTCATACATATCGCAGTTGGATCTTGCCCTCATAGAGGTCGTCAGCGATGGCGAGAATTATACCTCGGTGCCGGGTTCGTCTCCGGCCATCAAAGGCAAGATGAAGATGTTCCTGAACGCGCATAAGTACGGCCGGGTCAAATCCTGGGCCTTATGGCCGAGTATCCAGGCGGATGATACGCCGAAGAAACAGTACCAGAACTTCAAATACTCTAAGAGCTACCCGATCGGCGACAGGCCCAAGAAGGTGGAGCGGGAGCTTCCCTTCGCCATCTACGTTCAGGCCTACAAGACTTACGCCAAAGACGCCTGCAATCAGATGGCGTCCCGCTTGCGCAATGAACAGGGTTACAGCAACGAGGAGATCTTTTCCGTCGACCGCGTGCTCTCCGTAAAGGTCCGTGCCGAGGTCAGCTGGGAAATGTCGGGCGCTGCCAACGACGACCCGCCTCCGGTACAGGTCGATGGGGGAACTCCCGGCGCGAATCCCCTGATCAAGCCGGTCTCGATCAACTGTAAGAAGGCGCCGCCGATTCCGCCGGCGGTCACCGGATCGGCCGTTGTCGTTCAGGGCTATGACCCGATCAATTTTGCCGGCAAGTGCCAGATGAAGCTCAACGGCTCGATCATCTCAAACGTTCCTGGTGTCGACGTGACCTTCCGCTACGTTGATGGCACCGGCAAAGAGAGCGACCTGAAAAGCGTTACTACCAACGCCAATCGAAGCGCCACCTTCGAGCATAAATACCCTCTCGGTCCGGGACATAAAACCGGCAAGGTCCGCATCGTCGGGCAGAATTTCAATTTCACCTCGAACTGGAAAGACTACGACTTCGAGTGCGGTGCCGAACCGACCAACGATCTCCAGACGTTCCTGCCGCCGAAAGCGACGCTGCTGCAGGTCGGGGCCATGGCTCCGGAATTCCAATACAAGGGCCACATCTGTCCGGTAAAGGCAAAGATGATCGGCGGCTACAAGGGCCGGGGAAAGGTCTCCGGTAAGGCTGTTCTGGCCGCCAAGGGGCAACCCAAGGTGATGAAGTCCTACAGCATCGAAGACAGTCAAACGAAGTACATCGATGGAGAGTTCGTCCTTCCCTGGCAAAGCGTTCAGGGCTCTCTCCAGCAGACCGTGAACTTTGAGCTGATCATCCTTAACGCGCAGGGCGCACAGGTCGACTACATGAAGAAGTCCGTCAATTTCGCCTGCACGAAAACTGCCGCCGTCGGCAAACTGGGTGTTGGCGGCGTAACCCCGCCGCCGACGCAACCCACCGGCAAAACGGTGGCCACCCAGGCGAAGCAGAAGATCGTCATCCTGGCGCCGCGCAACCGCATCCGCAATGGCAAGATCCGGCTCTCGGGCGCCAAGCCGGATCAGGTCCACAGCCTTGTCTTCCTGCGCAAGACCAAGAACGGATATAAGCTGCACACCTCCGCGCAGTTGCCCCAGCAGATGACCGGTGCGAAAGGAAGTTTCAATCTGAATGCACTGAGCGGCGGCGACTGGCAACTGAGGGTCTGTCCGCCCGGCGGCAATGGTCAGTTCACCGGTCCCCAGCAGTGCAAGCATGCGAACTTTTATCTGCCGAAAAAGACAAAACCGCTCGGCAAGGTCAAGACCCCGGGCAAACCCGGACCTGGACCTGGTCCAAAGCCAAAGGTCTATAAGATCGTGCCAGGTGCCGGCAGCTAACTATCGCCAGCTCGGTATCGCCAGCTAACGCGCGGCATCCGTCCGGTCTCGGCTCCTATGACGAGACCGGGCGGGGCAGCGGGAGCGATGTAGAAATTTCGACGCGACCGGGCAGATGCCTCGATCACAAACCAGAGGGCCTGCGAATGGTATCCGCAGTTTCTTGGGGAATTTTCTTGCCGCAGATACCCTGCCTCACTTCACTCTCTGACAATTCTTCCAAAAAAGCTCCAAGGCTTTTTGAACCCACTGCGCTTCTTTGCCGACTGATCGACAGTAACCTGGTTTCCGGCTGGGGTTTCAGATCAGTTCTATGGAGAAGAAACCATGTCCAGACCTATTGATCCGCCGAGTCCCGGCGGAGATTTCCACACCCCACATCTCTCAGCGAAACCAATTGGCCTTCGCCGCGGACTGCTATCCGCCGGTATCCTTGCTCTGAGCGTGGCTGCCGCCGACCCGGCGGTTGCTGATTTTGGATCAGCGAGCATAAAGGAGCTGGATCAAGCCACCATCGAAGTGGTCAGTGACGGTGAAAACTACACGCATGTTTTGTCATCGTCGCCCGCCATTACAGGCAGGATGACGATGTCCCTCGATGCCCTTAAGTATGGCCGGATCGTATCCTGGGCTCTTTGGCCCAGCATCAAGGCCGAGGCCGAGGCTGGGAACGGCATGCCGAAAGAGCAGTTCCAGGAACTTGGCGCCTCGAAGAGTTATCCGCTTGGCGACAGGCCGAAAAAGGTATCGCGGGATCTACCCTTTTCCATTCCGTGGCAGAAATATGCCCCTTACGCCAAACAGGCTTGTAATGAGCTGGCCTCGGAACTGCGCAGCTTCCAGGGCAAGAGCAATGAGGAGATCTTTGCGAGCGATCGTACGATCTCCCTGAAGGTCCGTGCCGAGGTCACCTGGGAAATGTCGGGAAGTGGGGCCGAATACCCACGTCGTGGCCAGGTCTCCGGTCCCGCCGTAGAGAATTCCGCGATCAAGCCGGTCGTGATCAACTGCAAGAAAACTCCAGCACCCCCGCCGCTGACGCCCGCAGTCACCGCGGCCGCAATGATTGTAAACGGCTACGATCCGGTCAACTTTGCCGGCAAATGTCAGATGAGGCTGAAAGGCGCGATCTCCTCGAATGTTCCCAATCTCGATGTCACCTTTCGTTACGTCGATGGGGAGGGCAAACAGAGCGATCTGAAAAGCATCAATACGACTGCCGACCAAAGCGGCAGCTTCGAGCACAGCTATCCCCTCAGCCCCGGTCACAAGACCGGTAAGATCCGGATCGTCGGGGAGAACTTCAACTTCACTTCGAGCTGGAAAAACTACGACTTCGAGTGCGGCGCCGAGCCGACCAACGACCTCCTGACGCTCCTGCCGCCGAGGGTGAAGTTTCTGGAAGTTCTCCCGACCGCCAAGGAAGTCAGGGTCAGGGGCCATATGTGCCCGGCTGAAGCGAAGATGATCGGGTCTTATGTCGGCCGGGGATCTACGGCCGGCAAGGCGGTTCTGAAGGTGGGCGGCTTTGCCAAGTCGCAGGAAGCCTTCGACGTGGAAGATGGCGATGTCGAATACATCGACGATGAATACGATCTTCACTGGGCGACGGTGAAAGGAAGCCTCAGACAAAAGATCGAGTTCTCGCTGGTGCTCTACAATCATCTGGGCGGAGAAGTCGACCAGATGACAAAGAAGGTGACCTTCATCTGTCGGAAGCTGGAGTCTGTCGACAACTTCGCCTCGGTCGACCCCGAGCCCAAGACCGTCAGCCTGACGGTCGGGCCCGGAAGCGGAATGCTGCTGAAGAACGGTTACAGCTGTCCGGTGCGGGTTCTGCTGACCGGCAATGTGCAAAGCAATGAGCATCCGCTCTCCGGCAAGGTCGCTTTCTTTGCCAATGGTGAAGAGTTCAAGCAGGAAGCTTTGTCGCTGGGCGGTTATTCCGGCAGCGGTTTTGCCGCGCAGCATGATCTTGACTGGAGCCCGAAAGCCGCGCCGGGGCAGACCGCCGGTAACCTGGCCGGGTCCGCGCCGACCAAACAGAAGATCGTCTACGCGATGAAGGTCTTCAATTCGCATGGCGCGGAGATCGGCAGGAAGCTGAAGACGAAGGAATTCTCCTGCGTCAAGCTGGCGAGCGTCGGCGCCATCCCGACCTCACCGCCGGGCAAGCCGGCCGGCCAGATGGCGGCTCAGCCTAAGTTCACTATTCTGGCGCCCCGCAACCGCGTCAGTAACGGCGAGATCCGCCTGTCGGGCGCCAAGTCGAACCAGCTACATACCCTCGCGTTCCTGCGCAAGACCCAGAGCGGTTACAAGCTTCTCAACTCCCCACAGCTGCCCAAGCAGATGATGGGGAACACGGGAAGCTTCAATCCCGATGCGCTGGGCGGCGGGACCTGGCGGCTGAAGGTTTGCCAGCTTCTCAATCCCGATCAGTGCAAACAGTCGGACTTCTATCTGAAGAAAAAGAAGAAGTCGCCCGGCATGCCCGAGGCCGCCGGGATCCGAAGCCGGCGCTGAAAAACGGCCGGTCCGGTCTTGGGAATTCCTGAGGCCGGACCGGCAGGCCAACGGAGCGTTCCTCGACTTCCCGAGGACATCGCGAAGAGATTCACCCGGATGGAAAGGAAACCTCTCATGAAGAACATGATTTTAAAAACCGGCCTGGCCGCGCTGATGCTGTTGCTGCCGCTCGCGACGGCCCAGGCTTCGTCGCCCCTGCATCAGCCGGAGTTTCCGGCGCATCAGGGATCCTCTGCAGCCCATCCGACCGTGGAGGCGAACCTCGACGATGGGGCAGGGCAATGGCTGGAGGTCAGCAGACAGTCTCAAAGCCCGAGAAAAGGCCCGCTGTTCGGTCTGAAGTTGAAGGAGGTAAAACTCTACAGCGTTCCGGCAAGGCCGCAGTGCGGCAAACCCGTCAAGATGATTGCCGAGTTCTACACCAACAAGCCGGGCAAGATTGACTTCTTCTATATCCGCGGTGACGGCGAGAAACAGAAAGCCAGCGTAAAGACGGTTTCGGGCGCCAAGGGGATCATGAAAAGCTGGTCGAAAACCTACAAGTTCAACGCAACGGAAAACCGCAAGTACAGAATCCACGTCAAGGATCACAAGACGGCGACCAAATGGGTTGCGCTTAAGGTCAACTGTTCCACTGGCGGGACGGGCTTGAAAAACTGATAGTGACCATGAGGCGGAGCTGGACCCGGGAGCTTTGCGCCCGGCATATGAGGTCTTTCGAAAAGCAGTATGAGCATTGTGACGAGGATGCGCGATTGTGCCGACGTGCCAAACATCCACCTGCGGAACACTCGTCAGCATCGGTCGTTGGAACGCAGCAAATAAATCCGAGTTGATGCCTCTCATCGGTGCCAGGTCTTTGTCGATGTGATACCGATGGGGGGCACCCCGCTTCCAACTCCTGCCCATTCTTGACCGATAAACTGTAAGTCTGTAGTCCGCGGAGCAGAGTCGTTTTCCCACGGGGCTCGGAGGAGGAAATAGCCAGGAATTTCGTTCATACGGATGCAAGACGAGCTCGTTTTATTCCAAACGCTCAAAATGAACCAGTAGTGGTGATGCGCTTGTTGCGTGAAGTCAGCCCCTCGAGTCATATGAAGGAGGAGAGCGGGAACGCTGCCGGGTAAGCCTCTGAGAGATATCCGAAAATTTTAAGAACCATCTTTGATTTGAATGAAAATTTATCTCGACTTTTCCATAGTTATAGATTCACCCATTCTTCACGCCTATGTCTTATCTACAACCGGTAGATGTTTGGAGGGATGTGGATGCGTGGCTTGGCTTTTGCTGTTCTGATTGGGGTGGCGGCAGTATCCGGTGATGGCCCGAAAGCTGTCGCGGAGACAAGCTCCGAACGAATTGGTGACTATTGGGTTTGGCAGAAGGTCTTTCGGCATGCGGGCAGGACCAAGACCGAACCCGAGATGGTGAAGGCTTTCGCTCCGTTCTTCACGAAGGCGGAGATGGATGGTGTCCCGGGAATTTCCGAACAGGATCATGACTTAAGAGTACAGCAACAGTCGGTCCGACAGCGGACAAATTTTGTCACGCGCCACTGGTTTCCATATGACCTCAATTCAGATCTCGTGGTTACGCGCGAAGAGATTGACCTGGTTGCGCGCTCTCGCGCCTTCAAGAGCTTTGCCCAAAAGTCTCCCCTGGTCATGCCGACGCAGGAGCAGCTCTCTCAGATCCAGAGTGAGATAGCGGCAGAGATACTCAAGTACTTCAAGGGCGCGACGGATGAAATCTCGATAAAGGACGCAAACGCCATGGGTGATCCAAATTCCCAGCCTGACTGGGCGGAGAGCCTGAAGCGGTCGTTTGTGCCGCTTGATCTGGACCTGGACGGAGATGGGATGGTCTCGCGCGCCGAGTTTGATGCGTCCGTGCGAAGAGCCTTCGCCGATATCGATCGGGACGCCGATGGCGAAATCGACGACAAAGAACTGACCGGCGCGCGCGAAAGGCTACATACCATGCAGATGGCCGGACGAAAAAAAGCGCAGAGACAGAAGAGTAGACCGATGTCGGGGCGACAGCTCGCAAACTGCCGGCTGCCGGAGATTGCTCCGGAGCAGGAGTTCCTGTTTGTCAGCGCCGGCACAGGTACTGTTTTGACAAACGTCGTGTTGGACGATCAGGAAGAAACGGCCCGCTACAAACATCTCACAATAGAACCCGGTCGGAAAAAGCTGGTTCTGGCATTGACCGGCAGCAGGGCTTTGATATGGCGGATTTCGGGTGCGACCGAGCGTGTTGCGCATGTCATCGTCGGATCCCCACCGCGCTCGAAGCGCGATCCCGACAACGTCAAGGCCGCGGGCGTCATCGGTATCGAATCCGGGAAGGTGACCTTTGCGCAGGCGCCTTACTGCGTGCCTTATGTCGCCTCGGCCGAAAAAGCGCAAGAGAAGCAGCTCGCCGCCACACTCCTGCAGCTGGCGGGACGGGAGCCCGGTCATAGCTCGTTTGACGCCGGTGCCGGAACACTGGCTCTGCCATCGATGCAGCTCGACAAAACGCAAGACACCGAGAACCTCTTGAATCTGCCGGATAACGGCGGCGCCGGCGCCCTCATGTGGGCCAGGTTTAAGGGGGAGAATCCCATGGGGGTCGTGGATGTCGATCCCGCGACCGTGGTCACGAACGGGAATGCCGACCGCCGAGACCTTCTGCCCGGTGAAGCCGGCTTAGCCCAGCTTTTAGATCAAGGTGCGATCGAGCCTGCCGCCTACAACGTCAGTTATCTTCTCGGGAACAGTCGGGTGACACGTGGAATGAAGCCCGGTTCTGCAGGGCCGGCATTCTTGTCCGACCGGGAGATCATATGGTTTCCGTCCCACTACCGGGTTCTGAAAAAATTTCGCATGCCCGCCGACCTCTGTGGCTTGGGCGGTCCGTACTTTGTCAAGACGCCTGGTGTGCCGGAACCGGACCGCGGCACCTGTCCGCAGGAACGATAGTCATGAGAAACAAGCTTGACCGGCGGCAGCCCGGGCTCGCACTGCCGCAAGCGGCGCCGGAAGCGCGTTGGGAAAATGCGAGTGGATTTGCTGCTCTGAGGAGTTGGAAGATGCGTGGTCTCGGGTTTGCGGTTCTGATTGCACTGACTTTGGTACCGGCAAGTGGGTCGAAGACCGTCGCGCAGACCGCTTCTGCGTCCAGCGGCGAAGAGCAGCTATGGCATATGGTTTATGAACAGCTCCGGCATGTGCAGAGTGAGACTGACATGGTCAAGGCGCTTGGAAATGTCTACAGGCGGTCCGAGGTTGACGGTGTCGAGGGTATTTCCGAGCAGGACTATAAACTGAGTGTAAATCTGGACGCCATTCAACAGCGTCAGAGTTTTCTGATGAAACACTGGTTGCCGTTTGACCTGAACTTCGATCTCGTGGTGACGCGTGCGGAGATTGAGCGGGTTGCACGTGCGCAAGCGCAGAAGAACTTCACGTCCAGGGGCGCCCGGATTACACCCACCGAACCGCAGCTCCTGGCGGCGCAGCGCGAGATCGTCGACCGGGTTATGACTCACTACAATTCCCGCGCCGAACGGATCACGATGGAGGATGCGAACGCTGCCGCAAATGCGCTCATCGCAGACAGCCAGCGGCAACGTCGCAATCAGCAGATGGTGCCGCTGGACCTGGACCGGGATGGCGATCGGGTCGTCTCGCGTGCGGAGTTCGACGCCGCGGTTGTCCGTGCCTTCGCGACATTCGACCGGGACGGCGACGGTAAGATCGCCGGGGAGGAGCGCGCCCTTGCGCAGCGAGCCAGCAAGGACAAAAAGCGCCAAGAGGCCAACGAGCGGAGATTTCAGGCCAAACTCAGAGAATGCAGCCTGCCCCAGGTGCCTCGTGATGTCACCTTTATGGTTTTGAACACCCATTCGCGTCCCGGCGGCGCTTTGACGAATGTCGCATTGGGTGACAAAGAGAACGTGACGCATGTCGAACAAATCCATATCGAACCGGGCCAGGGCGATATAGTGGTCGCGATTACGGATCATCCCGATACGGTCTGGCAGTTCTCCGGGGCGGTTGAGCGGATAGCGCAGGTTCTGATCGGCGGTGAGGCGTCCGGGGTAACGGGGCTGCCTGCCGAAAAGGTGATCTTTGCAAATGGCACCGATTGCCTGCCTTACTTCTCCTCCGAAGAATACCGCGCAAGAAAACAGGTCGACCGGACAATAGAACGCCTCACCGGACGCTCGCCTGACAGCGTGCTGGTCGCGGAGAGATTCGGCCGGCTCTCGCTGCCCTCGATGACGATCGAGGAGGTGCAAACCTACGCGGATCTTTTGCCCCTACCCGACAGTGGCCCCGGTGAGTCGCTGCGGCGTAAATTTGCGCGCTTCTTTCCGGGCGGCATCGTCGACATCGATCCGGCGGACATCGTCAGCAACGTCGCGGCTGAACGGCGCCGGGTTTTGCCGGGTCACGCCGGATTGGCTCAGCTTCTCGATGAAGGTGCCCTGGAGGCAACGGCCTACGCTCTGACCTATCCGGTCGGGCCTCATTTCAACACCATTCTGGAAGATGGCAAGCACATCCTTCCGAGCAATATCTCGGAAGACGATGTTCTCCGCTTTCCCGTCGCCTTCACCATCCGCAAGAAAATGCGCATGCCAGCGGGACACTGCAACGGCGTCTTTCCCAAGCTGACTCTGGCGAGCGGCGTTCCCCTGCCGGAGGTTGGAAGCTGCCATCCGAAGATCTACATCACCGATACGGGTAAGACCTTGAAGTGCAGCGGGACCGCCGTTCAGTGCCGCTACGATCATTAAGCTGATGACTGGGGAGAGGAAAGACACTGACCTGGCTTTGTTCATGGAATAGGAACAGCTATGCGCCTTCCCGCGAACCTGGCCATTTACCGGGAGCTGCGACGCGGGCGAAATCTGACTTTGACTTGAATCGAGCCCGGTCGTTCACGATCCTTTAGACAGTTCGTGCGAGATGCCGGTACATGTAGATGCCCTCTGGCGAAGGCTTGAATCCGTGCCGCCGGTAAAATGCGTGAGCGTTCTTCGTTCCCAGGTACCACTGTGGTACAGCCAAGAGGTCAGGATGCTTCAAAAGCCCCGTGAGCAGGTGTGTTCCGTAACCCTTGCCCCTGAAACCATCGAACACAAAAAAATCCTTTATGTGCGCACAGGTTGTCCGGTCTGAAACGGCACGGGCAAACGCGATTTGCGTATCGCCGGTCATGAGTGCTACGCAAGACGAATGTGCAAAAGATCCCATAATCTGAGCCTTATCGAGCTTCAAACCCCAATAGGAAGACATAACGAAATCACAGACGCGCTCCAGGTCCATTTCGTCCGGAAGGTAGGTTATCTGTGCCTGATTTTCTTCTGTGTTCATGATGCAATTCTACATGCCGGCTGAGCCGGAACAACCGGTAGCCTGGACGTGAAGTTGCCAATCCCGCTCTTGTTCAACGCGATCAACTGGCCTGACGCCCGTGATCGAAGTGCCGGACCGAACTGGATTCAAGTAAGCGGGACCGGCTCTACCGCTGCTCCAGCTCGAGAACATTTCCCTCAGGGTCGCGCAGGTAGACGCAGAGAACAGGCGACTGCGGCGTCCCCAGATCGGTAACCTCGCCTAACGGCGCTCCGCCCGCCGCGAGGATTGCGGCGGAGGTGGCATGAATATCCTCGACTTCGAAACAGAGATGTCCGAGGCCCGGCTGATTGACCGCTGGAGTTGGACGGTCTTCGAAGTTCTCATACTGCAAGACTTCCAGAAATTGGTCGTCCGCACCGGGCAGGCTCAACCAGGCCGCATAAATTTTGGAGTTGGCGACGCCGTTGCCTTTTGAGACCTGCTCGCCCGACATCGTCCAGCGCTCGACTCTGTCCTCGCACTCGAAGACCGCTGTATAAAAATCCGCAAGCCGGTCCCGGTCGCGGGCGACCAGGCTGACGTGGCTGAACTTCATCACCTGCTCCTGCGGCGCCGGGAAAAACTGCCGGAGGATAGGGGCTCGTCAGGTCTCTGTGAAGACCTCTGTGCGTGTCGCATTGCCGCAACCGGCTTCGGAAAGCGAGGTTGCAAAAGCGTGGTGCGCGCGCTGGATTGAAGGTAGAAGTCGTTCGATATTTTTGGATCATTGGATCATTGGGAAGCCGAAACTGGTGAGCAGTATCACCTTCAGGGAAAAACAAAACAACGCTCTCGGCGTTTTCTTGATCTGCGTGACCATGCTGTTTTTTGCCGTTCAGGATGCGCTCTCCAAGCATCTTGTAAGCCATCATAGCGTCTTTCTGATCACGGCCATCCGCTATTGGTTCATGGCTGCGCTGGCCGTGTTTCTGGCGAGCCGGCAGCCGGGCGGCCTTCGTCATACCATCCGCAGTTCCAGGTTGTCCCTTCAGCTTTTACGCGGCGTTCTGCTTGCGGCGGAAATCTGTCTGATCGTTACATCCTTCGTCTTGCTGGGCCTGATCGAAACCCACGCGATCTTTGCGGTTGCGCCCTTGCTGGTCGTGGCGTTTTCCGGCCCGCTGCTGGGCGAGAAAGTCGGCTGGCAGCGATGGCTCGCCATTGCCGCTGGTTTCGTCGGCGTGCTGGTCATCCTGCGACCCGGGTTCGGCGTTTTTTCACCTTACGGGCTGATTGCGGTGGCCGCCTGCCTCGTCTTTGCCGCTTACGTTCTGCTGACTCGCCTGGTGTCGCGCGACGACAGCTCGGCGACGTCGTTTTTCTGGACCAGTATCGTGGGTATGGTCGTTCTCACGCCGATCGGACTCTGGAACTGGCATCCCTTGAGCGGTCAGGAGGTCGTGGTTTTAACGTTACTCTGTATCGTTGCGGGAACGGCACACTATCTTTTCATCAGCGCCTATGCCGTGGCCGAGGCGAGTATCGTCCAACCCTTCTCATACCTGCAGCTCGTCTTCGTGACGATTTTGGCAGTGGTATTCTTCGGGGAGCAGCTTCAATTGCACACCGCGATCGGCGCGCTCGCGGTGGTCTCCTCCGGGCTCTTCGTGATTTCCCGCAAGCCCACCCGCAAGCCCAGGTAAAGTCTTGGCCTCGAATATCCGGATGGAGACCCCTGAGCCGACCCGGCGGCACTGTCGCGCTTGACCCCGCGGCAAGGGCTGTGTTGCCATGACGGCAAAGATAGGAGGCAGCGACAATGTCAAAAAACACAAAAAATCACGCTGAGCCCAAGTCAAAGAACCCGGAGGCCGGGGAGGTGAAAAAGGTCTCGAATGCCGCTTACGAAAAAGAACTGGGCCGGCAGCAAATCGAACTGGTCAAACTGCAGGAATGGGTGAGACACACCGGTCATCGTGTGGCCATCGTTTTCGAGGGCCGCGACGCGGCGGGTAAAGGCGGCACCATCAAGCGTATCACCGAAGCCTTGAACCCGCGCATCTGTCAGGTCGTGGCCTTGCCGGCGCCGACCGAACGGGAGAAAACCCAGTGGTATTTCCAACGCTATGTCCCGCACCTGCCGGCCGCCGGCGAGATCGTCATCTTCGATCGCTCCTGGTACAACCGTGCCGGTGTTGAGCACGTCATGGGCTTTTGTTCTGCCGAAGAATACAAGGAATTCATGCGCAGCTGTCCCGAGTTCGAACGCATGCTGGTGCGCGCGGGCATTCAGTTGATCAAGTACTGGTTTTCGGTCAGTGACGAAGAGCAGGAACGCCGTTTTCAAAAGCGGCTGACGGATCCGACGAAGCGCTGGAAGCTGAGCCCGATGGATTTGGAAAGCCGGAAACGCTGGGTCGACTATTCAAAGGCCAAGGACACCATGTTCGCCCATACCGACATCAAACAGGCGCCGTGGTACGTGGTGGCTTCCGACGTCAAGAAGCATGCCCGCCTCAACTGCATCAGTCACCTGCTCTCCATGATTCCATACGAGGACGTCATGCCCGAAGAGATTGAGCTGGAAGAACGGCCTGAGCAAGCCGGCTACGTACGGCCGCCAATGGACGACCAGACCTTTGTTCCGGAGATCCATCATCAGTTTGTTTAGCGCGCGGTCTGACAAGCCTGGTCAAAAGGCAAAGCTTAGAAGCAAAGCGGGTAGGTCTTACCGACTGAACACGGTTGCTCAGGTGCACGCAAAAGAAGACCTGTCCCTGTGCGCCGAATGAGAGTTCTGCGACTACACTTTTTCGAGGCAGCCTGCATTTCAGACCAATTTCCCTTGAATCTATCTGTAATTTTCGGATCTCAAAATTCACACAATCTTCATTGCCGCACTTTAAGCACAACCCTGGGAAGCAATCCGGAGGGAAAAATGCGCAAGTGCTTATTTGGGATTCTGACTGCTGTTGCCTTGATACCGGCAAATCCTACGCTTGCGGAGGATGACTTCCGCCCCATGGTCAGTGGGGAAGACTGGCTTTGGCAAAGGATATTTGCGCGCACGAAGCAGGAACCGGTCCGAAGCGCGATCCTCAAGCATATGGATGCAGTATACCGTAAGTATGAGCAGGATGGCGTGGATGGCATTTCACAAGAGGACTATGACCTGGGTCTTCAACTGGCTCGCGTAAAATACCGTAACGACTTCTTGAATAGACATTGGTTGCCTTACGATCTTGACGGTGATCAAATCGTGACGCATCAAGAAGTAGAGGCCGTTAGCCGCAATAGGGTGCTTAAAAACTTCTCCGTGGAGGGTGTTCGCATTCTGCCTACTTCTGAGCAACTTGCGGAATTAGAGCGCGAAGCTGTTGCAGATACTCTGAAAAATCTAGGTGAGATCGGCGACGGAATTGACTTCTCTGAGGCGGTAATGCTCGCTGCCAGAATGGAGGAGAAGACAGGTGTACACCGGGGTGTCTTGGGTGCAATCCGCTCGTTCATGTCGCTTGATCGGGATGATGACTTGCGTGTCTCACGTGCCGAGTTCGATGCGGCTGTTCTGGAGGCTTTCGCCAGGATCGACAGCAATGGAGATGGACTCGTTGACGCTGACGAGTTCGCAGTTGCAGAGAGAGAAAGGCGGGCGTTCAAGGCGTCGTATGATAAAGAACTCAAGGCCAGGAGAGCCGCGCGGGGGGTCCAGTACACACTCAGAAACTGTAAGCTGCCAAAGGTGTCACCGGAACATATCTTCGCTCTTGTGAGTGCCAGATACTCAAATGCCGTCGCAAATATAGTGCTCGGTGATCATGAGGATGCGGCGCTCGTTGAACAGATCGTTGTCGAACCAGGGCAGGCAAAACTGGTTCTGGCCTTGACCGGTTCTGCCAGTACGATTTGGCGTATTTCGGGTGCTGTAGACCGCGTCGAGCACATTATTGTTGGATCCGGCGTGCGGCAGCAGACGGAAACGAATGCGCTTGATTTTGAAGCCGTCGTGACGTCCGGTGTGACGGGAGTCGAAGCGAACAAGGTGACATTTGCGCAATCCCCTAGCTGCTTGCCGTTTCTTTCAAAGCCGGAAGACCGCGAGAGAAAAAAAGTCGACGCTACACTCAAGCGCTTGACGGGCAGTGCGTTGGATCACGTGTCGGTGGTCATGCAGAAGAACACCGTTTTTGTGCCCTCCTTGACGACTGAGCGAAATGCGCCTTTGGATGACAGGTTGATGTTGCCGAGCACTGGCCCTGGTGAAACGCTTCGGCAAAGATTTATGAGCCGGTACCGATCGGGCATTATAGACATCGATCCGGCAAGGGTCGTTGCAAATGGTAAAGCTCGCAGCCTTGACGTTCTTCCCAGTTATGCGGGACTTGCTCAGCTTTTGGATCAAGGCGCCTTGGAGGCCGTAAGCTATTCTCTTTCCTACTGGGTTGGAGAACGACGTTATACGATTGAAGAGGGGGGTGCGGAAGCGGTGCCGGATGACGTTCCTGCCGATAAAGTGAGCCGCTTCCCAAGCAAGTTTCTGATCAAACAGAAAATAGAAATGCCCGCCAGCCTTTGTGATGACATGGTCCCTAGGTTTTCCTTAGCACGTGGCGTGCCTCTGCCCACATTTCTGGGTTGTCACCCCAGGATCATGATCGAGGAAACAGGAGAGACCTTGATCTGTAAAAACGTCTTTCGGCTTCAGTGCCGCCCATGAGACGAACTGGCATTTATGTGAACTCAGAACAACGGTCAGCAGAATAAGGGTTAGGTCTTGGTTCGTGCGTATGTAATGTCACCGAACTGGACAGGGTTTGCGAAAATCAAAATATGACCCTGCATTCACAGGCTCCTTAAGCAGACCTTGGTCACACCACAAACCCCATGTCTTTCATGAGCCGTTTTCTGGTGTTCTCGCTCGGCGACCCGTCCTCGTTCCAATGCGGCCCGGGAATCAATTTCTCGATGCAACTGCGATGGGGATGGATCGACAGGGTGCCGCCCCCTTGCATCGTGTATTCGAAGTTGATGCCGTCCCGTTCGATGACCGGCCCGGAACAAAGATAGCAATGGCCCAGAAAGTCGTCCGGTATCTCCGGCTGTTCTTCCCTTGCCGGCGCTTTGGTGGGCGCTGACGGGGTGAGGCGCAGAAGCAGGTTCTCCAGTTCCGCTTGCCATTCGGCATCGTCTTCTTCCGACCAGAGTTCGGCCAGCTCCGACGTTTCGCGGACCCGCTGAACGATCGCTTTGGCGCTGTCCAGCAGATTGTCGGGAACTTCTTCCTTGCTGAAATCCGGCCCATCGGGCAGGTCGGCTGGCGGACGCCCGATGGCCACCGCGAGCAGATCACAGGCCGCCAGTGCGGTCGACGCTTCGTCTGCGTCCAGTTCGTCGGTATTTTTTCCGAATTTTACAAGGGTCTCGCACAGTGCCGCGAAGTCTTTGAGTTCGTCCGCAAAATCCAACGCCGTGTCGTTGCCAAAACTACCCGCGGCCCAGGTTCCCATCTCCATCTCCCGTATCTTTTGCCCGATACTGGAGAGGCGGCATTAAGGAATTGCGAAGATGAATGTGACGGAAGACTGTGGGGATTTGGTCTGACGAGGTGGCTCGCTCCTGCCTTCTGCTGCTCTTGCCGATAGTATAAGACTAAGCTCTTCTTCTGGGAAAACTGGGCGATCTCGATTTGGTTCCGGAGAGGTGTCTGTTCAAGCAGAATATGCGGGTCTATCAATTCCACGTGAGAAAGCCGGAAGATCTATGTTTACGCTCTGGTTGTTCTATGCGCTTCCGATTTTCTTGGGTGCTTTGATAATAGCGGTCTTTGTGCGTCGGCGCATTCGGTATTCAACTGCTAAAGTTTACTGCGCCGCAGTCGTCTCGGGTCTCTTCATTGCACCGATGCCGGTCGGCACCTTTTTTGGCATGGTGCCGAACGGGGTTTTGTTTTTCAGTGATCCCGGAGGCTATATTCAATACCTCACGAGGGCTTGGCCTTGGTTCTTAGTTTCGGTGCCGACAAGCACTGTCATATTTGCATTCTGTCTCGAAATAGTTTTGTCGACTCGCCAGTCGGAACATAGAAAATCCTATCAACCGCTCAAGCGCTTACTCGTTGGCGGCGTGGGTGTTTTGCTCATTGCTGGGCCACTCACTGTCTTTTGGCCAAAGGATCGTTCATGTCACAACGTGTTGCGTGACGGACTTACCTCGATCAGTCCAAAGGTAACCATCGACCTTGACCTGCCGATCGAAAACTGGCCTGACCTGGAAGCATTTTATCAAGGCTTTGCCGAAAGACATGAGCTTTCGATCCAAAAGGGGCGCAGTGAAAGCACGGACTCGGTCAAGTTGCTGTCACTCAACATGTGTCGAGAGCCCGGGGCTACTATCGCCACTGATGAGCAGCGTTGGAAGCACAACGATTTCAAGCATCAAATGCCTGGCTACGGTGTTGGAGTTCGTGTTTATCAAAACGAAGAACATGCCGATTGGGTGAGTCTGGCCCGAACCTTGATTGCCGAGTTGAGACAGACTTGGCCAGACCGGGTTCATGTGTCGGTAAAAGAAGGCGATTCCACACAGCTCCTTCCGCAAACGATGGATGACTGAAACGGCCTCAGTGCAGTGTTTTATCGTCTCAACCTCGCATCCCGCCTGTCCTTCACCGCGCTCACCAGCGGACTGAGGCCGACCCGATAGGCGATTCCGGTCACGACTCCACAGAGGTCCCCGCAGACCTCTTTTTGCCGCTTGCCGGAGCCTGGAAAATCAGATATCAGGATTATTAACGTAACGTTATAACGTTTTATATTTCCAAGCTTATCTCGACAATCAGCAGAGGTCTCATCGCATGCGGACAGCACTCACCAAGCCTATCTGCGCCCTGGCTGCGGGCGCGGTTTTTCTTTTCGCCCTGCAGGCCCAGCCGCAGAGCAGCGAAAAAGCCGACAAAGCCTCAAGCCACAACCACAGTCATGCCGAAAAGCACAGCTCCGACGATATCTACAAAGGCATATTTAAAGACAGTCAGATCGAGAGCCGGACACTGTCCGACTGGGCGGGTGATTGGCAGTCCGTCTTCCCTTATCTGCAGGACGGAACCCTGGACCCGGTCATGGAGCATAAGGCAGCGCATGGCAAAAAAACCGCGCAGGAGTATCATGCCTATTACATGACCGGCTACCAGACCGAGGTCGACCGGATCGTGATCAAGGACGACAGCGTCACTTTCTCCGAAAAGGAGGGCAGCGTCGCAGGCAAATACCTCAGCGACGGCTATGAGATCCTGACCTACAAATCCGGTAACCGCGGCGTCCGCTACATCTTCAAAAAAGCCGGCGGTGACGAGGGCGCGCCGGACTTCATCCAGTTCAGCGATCATCGCATCGCGCCCGAGGCCGCCGATCATTACCATCTCTATTGGGGTGACGACCGGGCCGCGCTTCTGAAAGAGGTGACCAACTGGCCCACCTACTATCCCTCCGCGCTGAGCGGCGAGGAGATTGTAAAGGAGATGACGGCCCACTGACCCAAGACCTGTTGAGCTGTCGCCGATGGGTTTGATCGCGATGTGCGTTCAGACCCATTGGCGCGCCTGAGGTTGAGCAGGGGCTCAAAGCGATCGCTTGAGAGAATGGTCAATTACGGTAAGCGACGCCTTTGCGGTGGGCTTGGGTTGGGAGTCTTAGATGACGTCTATTCCGGCCAATATTTTAGCATAATGCCTCTTGAATGCATGGCTGTTTTTTTCAGATGTCAAATTCACACAATCTTCACCGCTGCAGTTTATCTACAACCTCAGGAAGCAATCCGGAGGTTGAAAATGCGCAAGTGCTTGTTTGGGATTCTGACCGCCGCCGCCATGACTCCAACAAGTTCTGTGACGGCCGAAAAGTCTTCTCCCCTCGGGGTGAGCGGTGCCGATTGGGTTTGGCAAAGTGTTTATCGCCAAGTCAGGCGAGCACCGACCAAGGAGGCTCTCCTGGATGCCATGGATAACCTTTTCCGGCACTCCGAGGTTGATGGTGTGGAGGGCAT
Organism: Denitrobaculum tricleocarpae; assembly: GCF_007004665.1. Taxonomy (GTDB): domain Bacteria; phylum Pseudomonadota; class Alphaproteobacteria; order Kiloniellales; family Kiloniellaceae; genus Denitrobaculum; species Denitrobaculum tricleocarpae. The sequence continues at coordinate 952,824 of NZ_ML660052.1, forward strand.
TTCCGAGCAAGACTATAATCTCAGTACGCGCCTGCATTCGGCAAGACATCGCGGACTTTATCTGTCTGGTCACTGGTTCCCCTACGACCTTGATGGCGATTTGGTTGTAACCCGAGACGAGATTGAACAGGTCGCGCGCTACAAAGCTCTCAAAAGTTTTGCGGTGGACGGTGTCCCAATCACGCCGACACCTGAGCAACTTGCGAAGGTGCAGAAGAAAATATCCGAAACGATTTTGCTCAGGCTTGGTCAGGATGCCGAACGGTTCACCATGCAAGATGCAATAGCCGCATCTGCCGAGTATGAGGAACGTAAGGGTAATCAACCAAGCAAATCCGATTTTGTACCTCTGAGTCTCGATCGCGATGGCGACGCGAGAGTGTCGCGCGAAGAATTCGGTGCCGCTGTTCTCGTGGCTTTCGGACAACTCGATTCAAACGGCGATGATGTTATCGATAAGGATGAAATTGCAGTTGCCGCTGCAAAAGTTAAGCAGGCAAATGCGGAAATGATGAAGAGGCGCTCCGAGCAACGAGCTGAAGAGACATACCGCGCACAACTCCAAGCCTGTAGCTTGCCGAGAGTTACCTCGGATGAAACGCTTATTCTAATAAGCACTAACACTCATACTGGCCGCGCGCTGGCAAACATAGCGCTTGATGACGGTGAGGAAACGCTTGTTGTGGCGCAAGTCAAGATTGAGCCAGGCAAAGAAAAACTTGCTGTTGCGGTAACGGGTTTGCGCGGCACCGTCTGGAGGTTTTCAGGTGCTGTCGATCGGCTCTCTCATGTAATCGTCGGATCGCCATTTTCGATTGGAAAACGAGAAGAACGCGTGAAGATTGCGAGCGGTGTAACCGGAGTTCCTGATGAAAAAATCACATTTGCGCAAGAGCCCGAGTGTTTGCCCTACTTCACAAACCTTGACGAGCCTCGTTCAAAAAGATCTGTGCGGGCATTAACGGCGCTGACGGAACGCGCCCCGGACCATGTTGTATCAAATGCCACAGTCGGCACGATCTCCTTGCCGTCTCTGAGGATCGATAATGATGCGCCCTTCGCTAATGCCATCCCACTGACCAGTGAGGGTCCCGGTGCGCCGTTACTTCGTAAGTTCAAGAAGACCTTTCCCGGCGGAGTCGTGAATATTGATCCTGCGGCTGTCGTCACGACGGGGCATGCGGAGCGCCGCGAGACACTCCCAAGAAACGCAGGTTTTGCGCAGCTGCTCGATCAAGGGGTCCTGAAAGCCACCGGATACGATCTGACTTTTCAACTCGGCAACACATTCATTACGGTTCAGGAAAGCGATCCAAATCGCAAGCCGCCAGAAGACATGCCCAAGGATAGAATCGAGCGTTTTCCGAGCGCCTTTACTATTCTGAAGAAAACACGCCTACCCGTCGGAAACTGCCATCAATTCGCACCGAAGCTTACGCTCGCGAAAGGTGCACCTCTACCCGATTTTGGTGCTTGCTATCCTGCTATCAAGATCGAAGATTCTGGTGAAACACTCTGCAAGTTGCACCGAGGCAAGTGCCCAAAGTGAGTAGCGAGCTCATCGCGCGACGACGGTGGAACAGTGCCACAGATCTGTGTGTCAGGAACTGCAACATTCCACATCGCGCCCGTCCTTCACGGACGTCACCAGCGGATTGAACCCGATCCTATAGGCCAGTTCCGCCGGGGACTCGATGTCCCAGATGCAAAGATCCGCAACCTTACCGACCTCTAGTGTCCCCCGGCTCTCCCGCAACCCCAGCGCCTGTGCGCCGTGGCGGGTCACACCGAGCAGAGCCTCTTCCGGCGTCATACGGAAAAGAGTACAGGCCATGTTGAGCATCAGCAGCAGCGAGGTCGCGGGGGAGGAGCCGGGGTTGCTGTCGGTGGCGAGCGCGATGGGGACGCCGGCGTTGCGGAAAGCTTCGAGCGGCGGCTGCTTGGTTTCGCGCAGGAAGTAGAAGGCGCCGGGCAGCAGGACGGCGACGGTCCCGGCCTCCGCCATGGCTTGCGCGCCGGCCTCCGAAGTGTATTCCAGATGATCCGCCGAGAGCGCGCCGAACTCGGCGGCGAGCTTCGCACCCTCGAGGTCCGAGAGCTGGTCCGCGTGCAGCTTGACCGGCAGGCCGTTGTCGCGCGCCGCCTGGAAGACCCGCTTGGTCTGCTCATATGAGAAACCGATGGTCTCGCAGAAGGCATCGACCACATCCGCCAGGCCCGAGCTCGCGACCTCCGGCATCATCGCGCAGACCGCGTCGATGTAGCCGTCGCTGTCGCCCTCGAACTCCGGCGGCAGAGCATGAGCGCCCAGGAAAGTGGTGGAGACGGTGACCGGCAGGTCCTTGCCCAGACTGCGCGCGACGCGCAGTTGCTTCAGTTCGGTTTCCAGGTTCAGGCCGTAGCCGGATTTGATCTCGAGCGTGGTCACGCCTTCGGCCAGCAGACTCTTCAGACGGGGCAGGGCACCCGCGCGCAGTTCCTCCTCGCTGGCTTCGCGGGTGGCCTTGACCGTGTTGCGGATGCCGCCGCCCGCGCGGGCAATCTCCTCGTAGCTCGCGCCCTCCAGGCGCAGCTCGAACTCCCGCGCCCGGTTGCCGCCGTAAACCAGATGGGTGTGGCAGTCGATCAGTCCCGGCGTGATCCAGCGGCCTTCCAGGTCGATGACTTCCCGCGCAAGCGCGGCGGGCCTGTCCGGCAGTTCTGCCAGCGGACCCACCCAGGCGATCCTGCCATCCGCACTGGCGATGGCTCCCTTCTCGACCGCACCGTAGGCGGCGCCTTCCGTCATGGTGGCCAATCGGGCGTTGATCCAGAGCCGGTCCCACATGATTTTCTTCCTTGCCGTCACGCAGCGGTTCGTTTCGTCTTTTGATTTCAGTTGTATATACAACTTTGCAGTCGCGGTGTCTCGCTGATTGTGCCATTCTCTGCGGGCGGGTTTCCCCATAAATCTGAATTGCGGTAAATTGCCTTTCAGGTTCGCGATACGACGGCGAGATCTTTCCTTTTCATCTGGTGCTTCCCATCACAATGACCTCAGCTCCCCTTTCAGACGCGACCTCGGTCTTTGCGCCCACGGCTTTGCTGCCGGACGGCTGGGCCAATCATGTCCTCTTCGACCTCTCCGGCGAGGGCGACATCGACGGCGTGCATCGCGGCGTCATGGAGGCGGCGATCCCGGCGGGGACCCATCGCTGCAAAGGTCCGGTGATCCCGGGTATGCCGAACCTGCACAGCCATGCCTTTCAGCGCGCCATGGCGGGTCTCGCCGAACGCAGCGGGCCGAGCGACGATTCCTTCTGGACCTGGCGGCAGGTCATGTACGACTTCGTCGGACGCCTGACTCCGGAACAGGCCCAGGCCATTGCCGCCCAGCTCTATGTGGAGATGCTCAAGGCGGGCTATACGGCGGTGGGAGAGTTCCACTACCTGCATCACGGGCCGGACGGCCAGCCATACGACGACCTGGCGGAGATGTCGCGCCGGGTCATGGCTGCGGCCCGGCACACGGGGATCGGGATTACCCAGCTGCCGGTGCTCTACGGTTATGGCGGCTTCGGCGCTCAGGCGGCGGGCGAGGGGCAGCGGCGCTTTCTCAATGACCCGGAGCGCTTCCTGAAGCTGCTGGAGATCCTGTTCCAGGATGCGGCCGGCGACCCGCAGGCCCAGATCGGCTTCGCGCCCCATTCCCTGCGCGCCGTGACGCCGGAAACCCTGACGGCTGTTCTTGCGGGCGTGAAGGGCTTCGACTCCCATGCGCCGATCCACATCCACATCGCCGAACAGCTCAAGGAGGTCGAGGACTGCCTGGCCTGGTCGGGCCGCCGCCCGATCGACTGGCTCTTCGACAACTTCACGGTCGACTGCCACTGGTGCCTGATCCACGCGACCCATATGACCGCGCAGGAAACCGCGCGGCTGGCGGACTCCGGCGCGGTGGCCGGGCTCTGTCCCACCACCGAGGCCAATCTGGGCGACGGCCTCTTTCCCGCGGTCGATTACTTCGCCCAGGACGGCGCCTGGGGCATCGGTTCGGACAGCCACATCTCCATCAGCCCGGTCGAGGAACTGCGCTGGCTCGAGTACGGCCAGCGCCTGATCCACCGGGGCCGCAACCTGCTGGGTCCGCCGGGCGAGGGGCATTCGGTCGGCGCGGCGCTCTACGGCGACGCGCTCTTCGGCGGCGCGCAGGCCCTGGGCCGCAGGATCGGACACCTGGACAGCGGGTCCCGCGCGGACCTTGTGGTTCTGGATCCCGATCTGCCCTGCCTGCTCGGCAAGGAAGGCGATCTGCTGCTGGACGCGGCGGTCTTCGCCGGCAATCTCAACCCCGTCCGCGATGTTATGGTCGGCGGCCACTGGGTGGTGCAGGATGGCCGCCACCGGGACGAAGAGGCTGTCGTGCAGGGTTTCCGTGCGGCGCTTGGACTCTGAACAGGCCTCTCTTCAGACGATCCAGGGTCAAGACCCATAGACTGACGAAAAGCGTCGGATGACGGCAATGAGCCGATCTTGACCGACACATCGCATTTAAGCGCTGAGCGGTCGGGGAATAACGTAGCATATTCCGCTTGATATAGTAAAACGATCGTTTTACTATGTGGTAATGGACATCGAACAACGAATCATTTCTGCGGCTGAATTCAGCTTTGATCATAACGGTTTCACTGCCTCAGGAATGGACAAACTTACCGCCGCTGCGAACGTGTCAAGCAGAACGCTTTACAAACGCCTGGGAAATAAAAACAACCTGATGGCAGCGGTGTTGGCTCACCGGCGTCAACGGTTTTTCTCCGCCCTGGATGGCGCAAGCATTGACGAGATTTTTGCCCAATTGGCCAGTTGGTCCGAGTCGGAGGGGGCGCGAGGCTGTCTGTTCCTGCGCGCTCTGAGCGATGCGGGCACCTCCATCGACGAGGTTGCGGCCGAGGTGACAGTGTACCGCAAGGAACTGCATCTCTTGATCACGCGTCTGGTGCGGTCGGAAACCGGAGACGGCAACGCGGTGGAAGCCATGCTGGTGCTGTTCGAGGGTGCGGTCGCCGCTGCAAGCTATCGCGGAGTTGGTGCCATCCATGTGGCACGAACCGCCGCAGCAGTTCTCTTGAACGAATCGAGCGAACGGTAAGGGAACTGATCTGATGCGTCTGCTGACGGTTTTCGCCCACCCCTTCCAGACAAAGTATCCGTCCGCAGTCATGAACGCGTTCCACACTCCTCTAGTTGAGGCTGGGTATGACGTTGATATTCTCGACCTCCATCAGGAAGGGTTCGATCCCCGCTTTACCGAAGATGATCATGCGCATTTCTGGGGCGGCCCAGTTCCGCCAGAGATAGCAGCCGCCCATCAGCGCGTGAACGCGGCCGACCGACTCGCCTTCGTCTTTCCCGTCTATTGGTGGGGCATGCCGGCGCTGATGAAGGGGTGGATAGAACGGGTGTTCACGCAAGGATGGGCCTACAAGTTCGGTGACGGTGTGGAGGATCGGGGCAAGGGCGCGAAGTCGTCGTTGCTCGGCAACAAACCTACCGTACTCATTGGGATCGCGGGGTCGAAGCAGCCCACCTACGAGAAGTACGGATACGATGTAGCGATGCGTACACAGATCGACGTGGGCACCTTTGCCTACTGCGGGATTGCAGATGTGGAAAGTCATCTGATCTTTGATGTTGAAGGTGACCACAATGCTGACAAGCGTGATGCAGGTTTGAGCCAGGTACGCGAAGTTGCGACCGCGTTCATAGCGCCGAAACGCGTGCCGCGGGATGCCAAGGCTGAACATCTGCATCGCACGGTCGCGTGACGCGTTCCTCTTCCAAATGCCGGCAGTTCAGCGTACGAGGCATAGCGGCTTGGGCAAGTTCGTGTATAAAACCTAAGTGACGACCTCTCTTACAGGTTGCTACAAAGCTCACCCTTTAAGGCAAAGATGGATCGGCAACTCCATCCCGCACAGCCGACCTTGGCGGAGTGAGAGTTAATGGATCCTGACCTTAGTTGTGTTTTTTTACGCTGCTTGGCGCGGAAGGGTTAGTCGACAGATTCCGTTTCCGGACTGGAGACCCACAAGCACAAACCCGCCCCCAGTCTCCTGATCTCTTCTTCGGCCCAGCGGCATCGCGCAGGGAGTTTGCGTCCCGCCCGCGTGATCAGCCACAGCGCCTGTCGATGGGGCACCGTAAGGTCCACGATGGACAGATCCTCTGCGCGCGGGAAGGTCAGTATGCCGCTGCGGGGCAGGATCGTGTAGCCGACCCCGGCGGCGACCGAGGCGGGGATCTGGTTGATCTGATTGACAAAGCCACGCCGGCGGAGGGACCCGGCACCCTCGAACGCGGGATAATTGCCGGGCATCAACTGTTCCGCATAGGCCTGTCCGTCGGGATGATCGATGAAACCGAGCCGCTCCAGATCCATCCATCCGGGTGTGCCGGGCCCGGCAGCTGACGGCGTGATTAAACAGAGCTCTTCTTCTCCGATCTTTTGGGCCAGAAGTCTCTTCTGCTCGGGATCACTGTTGACCACGCCCAGATCGAGCGTCCCCTCCGCCACGGCCTCGATCACGCTCCGTTCCGGGGCCGCCTGCAGCGTCAGGCAAAGATCCGGGTGCTGGGCGAGGTAGGGGAGCAGCGCCGGGTAAAGCAGATTTGCGAAGCTTCCCGAAGCCGCGATGCCAACGGTCCCCGAATGAGGATCGTCACGGCCCAGAGTTTCGAGCAGGCGGGCCTCTTCCTCCCGGCGGCGCAGTCCGAACACGCGCAGATCCTCACCTGCGTCGGTCAGCAGAAAGCCCTTGCCGATACGTTGGAGCAGCGGCGCGCCGATCTGCTCCTCCAGCTTTCTGATCTGCTGCGAGACCCCGGGCTGGGTCATGTTCAGCCGCTTTGCCGTCTTCGTGAAACTCTCTTCCTCGGTGAGGGTGATGAAGCTTTCCAGCCAGTTGGCATTGATCATGGGAAGGTAAAATTATGTTATGGATATTATAACATATGATAATTTTTCATTTTGAAAAGCTTTGCCTAAATCTGGTGGGTCACTGCAACGAAAGGAGTGAAAAATGTTGCCGCAGCCCAGGAGCTTTTCCCACATAGGCCTCTCGGTTCCCGACCTCGACGCCGCCGTGAAATTCTATTCGGAGGTGTTGGGACTCTACGTCATCATGCCGCCGACCGAAGTCGTTGAAGATGACAGCGCCGTCGGCGTCATGTGCACGGATGTGCTGGGGGCGGGATGGGAGTCGCTGCGCATCGCCCATCTCTCGACAGCGGACCGTATCGGCATAGAGATATTCGAATTCACGGGCAACCGGACGCCCGAGAACAATCTGGATTACAAGAGCACCGGCCTCTTCCACTTCTGTATTCAGGATCCTGACGTCGAGGGTCTGGTCGAACGGATCGTCGCCAATGGCGGCAAACAGCGGATGCCCATACGGGAGTACTTTCCCGGAGAGAAGCCCTACCGCATGGTCTATGTCGAAGATCCCTTCGGGATTGTCTTCGAGATTTACAGTCACGGCTATGAGCTGACCTACTCCGCCGGCGCTTATCAGGCTTAAGGAGAGGCGATCCCCTGTTCCCCAGTGGAAAGGGGCCGACTTAGAAGAGGGGGTGGCCTTTGCCGTGGCAGCCTGATGCGGTCACTCCACGATGATCACCTGTCCGGTCACCACGCCCTCGACACTTTTGGCGTAGGCGCGTCCGACGCGGGCGGAAGGCACCCGCTCGTGGCCGGGAAAGAAGCTGCCGTAGCGTTCTTCGGAGACCTCCAGAAGACCCGGGCTGACCACGTTGATCCGCAGGCCGCGTGGCAACTCGACCGCCGCCCCGACCACAAAGCCGCCGAGCGCGCCGTTCGCCGTCGCGGCGCCGGTGCCCATCCGGATCGGATCGCGGTCGAGAACCCCACTCGTCAGGGTAAAGGATCCGCCATCGCTCACGTAGTCCAGGCCCCTCAGCACCAGATTGACCTGCCCCATGACCTTGTTGGTCAGACCAAGCATGAACTGCTCATGGGTGAAGTCGCTTAAGGGGCCGAAATGCACCTCGCCGGTGGTCGAGACGACCGCATCGACCTTGCCCACCTTGCGGTACATGGCCTCGATCGAGGCCGGATCTGCGATATCGACCTGAATGTCGCCGCTGCTGCGCCCCACCCTGATGATCTCGTGCCGGGCGGACAATTCGCCGCAGGCCGCACGGCCGATATCGCCCTCGGCGCCAACTGCAATGATTTTCAAGCTGTTATCTCCTTTTCAGAGGTGGACGAGGCGCTGGCGCCTGTCCGTCTGGCACCGGGTCTGCCAAGGCTATCATCTTGAAGTTACAGCGAAAAGCATCACCTGTGAGCAGGCGGTTAGACGAAAACCCGCCGATATGCTATAAAAGCGCAATGTTTGGTGGTTATCCTGCTTCCCGCAGGCGTTTTTGAGCAAAGCCGGAGGCGACGATGTTTAAAGGACCGCAGCCCTGGGGCGTCTAGCCCAAACTAACCAAAGCATGGCGTTTAAAGCGTGTGGCGTTCTATTGAGTAAGCTTATTCGAGAGCCGATCCGAGGCGGCGTTTGCGAAGCACAACGCGTTCGGATGGGATTGAGAATGCAGCTCGACGCGATATGCGTCCAGCCCAAACTAACCAAAAGCACGGCCTTTGACCCGAGTCGGGCCGCTTTGTGTTCAGCCCAAGCTAAGCAGGCTTTGGCGCTTCATCTCCCCGTTTCCGCCTCAATCCCGTAAATGATCGAAGTGCGCCTCGAACTGGCCCCGGGCCAGGCTGGCCAGCGCCGTGGCCTCCAGCATCTTTTCGATCAGATTTTCCATGGTGGCCCGCTTGCCCGCGGGGGTCATGGTCTTGAAGCTTTCGCGCTCGAAACCATCCATCTGGGCGTAGACCGATTCCAGGCAGTTGTAGAATTTCACCGTATGTCCCAGAAGCGCAGAGGGCAGCACGTGAAGCTCGCCCTTCAGGTCCTCGAAAAACCGCATGTTGCGGGCATAGACCATATGCACCGTGCGCCGGTCATCCTCCGCCAGGGCCCGCATCAGGGCTGCCGTCGAGGGGGATTTCTCCACCGCCTTGATCAGTTCCTCCTTGTTATGGCCGATCTCGGTGTAAAGCGCGTTGATCAGGCGCCGCTTGCTGTCGCGCTTGACCTTGGCGGTCACCCAGACGTCGTAAACCTTGCTGGCGGTGAAGACCGCCAGGGTCGCGACGCCGGCCACGACGGCACCCAGCACACGCGGGTCGGTGGTGACGAGGGCGAGTTCGCTGTTCAGGTCTGACATGACGGGCCGCAAACTGTTGGAGTCGGAGTGGCTCAAATTGCGGGCGAGTGTAACGGCCTTCTCAAGATCAAACGACAGTTAATCACTGTCGGGTCACCTCAATCTGGAGCGCGCCATAACTTCGCACGGCGCGCAGTTGGCTGAACAAAGCCGCGGCCAGTGAACATCCGAATGCCAGCACAACGAACAGAATACCGGCGCCCGGAGATGCCGCGCCCACGATGGCTCCGCCGGCCAGCGCGCCGAGGGGTCGCACACCGTAGATGGCGGTCTGAATCACCGCGTTGACCCGGCCGAGCATCTGCGCCGGGGTGACCAACTGGCGGATGGAGTTCTGCACGATCAGCCACATGGAGGGCCCGAAGCCGAGCAGAAAGAAGCTGGCGTAAATGGCCTCGACGGGGCCGTTCGGAGGAATGGCCAGCAAGGCAAGGATGGCCAGAACGGAGCTGCCCGGACCGAAAAGCAGGATGATGTTGGGCGAAATCCGGTGTGAAAAACGGCTCGATAACCAGGACCCGATAATGGCTGCGCCGCCGAAGGCCGAGAGGGCAATTCCGAAAACGCCGGGATCCGCACGGTAGTGGTCCAGGATCAGGGGGACCATGGCCACCAATAGGGCGGCGAAGGCCAGGTTCCAAAAGATCGCGCAGGCGGCAATCGGGCGCAGCAGAGGGTGCCGGACCACAAGCGCGCCGCCCTCCAGGACCATCTTTAACAGCTTTTCCCTTTTTTGCGGCGCTTCCGGCAACCTGGGAAGCTTCAGCGTCACGGCGAGTGCGCCGAACGCACAGAGGGCGGCGCCCCCGAAGACCAGCCGGGCGGCTTCCCCGTCGACGAGAAGACCGATGGCAAGTGGCACGGCGAAGGAGGCGACGGCGCGCGGAATCTCAATCCGCGCATTGGCCGGTGCCAGGTTTTCCGCTTTCACGACCTTCGGGATGATCGACAGGGCGACCAGCACGAAGAGCACGATACCGCAGCCGGACAGGAGGATCGTGATCGCGAAGAGAGGGAGGTTCGCCAGGGTGACACTGACTGTGACCCCGAGAAAGCCTGTCAGCGAAATCGCCGTAGCTGCGATCGCGACGGATCGCGGCTGCAGCCGGTCGACGATGATGCCGGAGGGGATCGACCCCAAGAGGTGGGCCATCGCCTGACAGGCGACCAGCACGCCGATGGTTTCGGGCGAGGCCTGAAAGACCAGGGCGGCGACCAGCGGAACGGCGACCAGCGCAATCTGGTCGGCAATATGCAGGCCATACGCGGCCTGCGTTAAGCGGTCGATGACGTTCATGAGCCGGTTCCCCTGCGAAGCGGCTCAGACGTTAACCGGCGGCTCTATTGACCCGCTATCCGATTGTTGCGGTCGAACTCGATTTAAAGAGAGAGATGAAGAAGGCGGCGGCGCAGATCTGTCAGCGATGCCCGGCGGCCTCGTCTCCCCGCCCCGAGAAACTCCGCAATAGTTTCAAATGAAACTTTCCATAGCCCTGTTCCGTGACCTTCAGGTGCGGCGCGGTCAGCGCGTGGAACTGGGCCAGCTTGTGAAAGGGAACGGCGGGGAGGGCGTGATGCTCCGCGTGGTAGGGCATGTTCCAGGCCAGAAAGCGCACCAGTGCCGAGGTGAAGGTCGTGCGGCTGTTGGCCAGCATGTCGGTGACCTGCGGGCAGCCCGTGTGTTCGGCCAGCAGATAGGCGCGCAGGAAGGGCTGCCCAACGAGGGCGGGCAGCAGCCAGACCCAGATGAGGACATCGGACTGAAGAGCCAGGGAAAGCACGGCCAACCCAGCGTACAGCGCGAGGAACAGACGGGCTTCGCGCGTGATCTTGGCGGTGCCCTTGGGCGGCACGAAGGCGTCGCGATTGCGGCCCGCCGCGTTGATCACCAGAGTCCGCAGATGCGACGCCCAGACCGGTAGGCCGGAGAGATACTGCAGATATGCGCCGAGACTGTCCGGCTTTGGCTTCGCCAGTTCCGGATCGTGTGCCGGGTCGTTGGTATAGCGGTGGTGCGCGAAATGGAAGCTGCGGAACCAGTCCGGCGGCAGGAGCAGCAGGAACCCGCTGACGGTCGCGACCAGCTTGTTCAGGGCGGGACTCTTGAAAGCGGTCTTGTGGATCGTCTCGTGCAGCGCGGTGAAGAGAAAGACGATCAGAATGCCTTGGAGCGGGATCAGCAGGGACCAGAAAGGCACTTCCAGCAGGATCAGACCACCCAAAATGAGGATCGCACCCCAATGCAACACCAACTGGCGCAGGCCCGGCAGGTCCGAGCGGGCAATGAGCTCTTTTAGCTGTGCCGGACTCAAATCGGCGATCAGGCTCTTGTGATCCTGTTGTTGCATCATCTTCATCGATTGCTGTGGCATTTGTATGTCATAACGAAAAGGAGTCTAGCACGGCGGGGCCCGTTTTGCAGGCGATGTTATAGGGAGTTCAGTGGAGAAAAACTCTGCCCAAGCCAGTGCCGTCAAATGGGGATAACCGAAGAACAAAGCGCCGCATCCGGTTAAGGCGTTGCTTCCTCCGCCGCGACCAGAGCGCCTTCGAGAAAGCCGCCCTGACGGGATGCGGCTTCCGTCGCGCAGAAGACCAGCTGTCCGTCCCAGATCTTCTGCGCCGCAGGGGGTAAACCATAACGGGGGTGACTGGTGAGCGGGGCGAGGTCATCCGCCGTGGCGGTCAGAGGATCCTCGACCCAGTCCTTTAAAAACAGTGCCTTAGGCTGTGCTGCCTCCGGTCCGAACAGCCGCTCGAACTGGGCGGTTGCGGCGGAGCGCAGAGCTTCCGGATCGATGCTCCGGCGCTGCTCGGCGGGAATGCCCAGAAAGCCGAAGAGCGCACCGGGCCCTTCCGGCGGCGAAGCGTCGTGGATCTCCATGGCCGGTCCCACATGGCTGAAAGCATGGCCCGAGAGGCCTTGCGTCCGCCAGAACGGCCGATCGTAAACGGCGACCACCTTGGCATGCCCCGCCATCCAGGTCGGGATTGCGATCAGGGCTTCGCGCAGGTTCTGGGGGAGTGCAGGGATAAGTTTTATGGACCGCAGAGCCACGCGCGGCGGCAGCGCGAGCAGAACCCGTTCTGCCTCGATGACCTGGGTTTCGCCAGCCGTTTGCAGGGAAACCTCAAGCTTTATGCCGTTTTTGGTGATTCCCGTGACCCGGCTCGAGCGCCGGAGACGCTCTGGCGGCAGGCGCCCGGTGAGCGCGTCGATCACGCGGGCCATACCTCCCGCGACCCTGAGGCTGACCGGGGTCATGCCGGGGTTTCTGAAAGTCTCCACCCCGCGCTGCGGATCTTCGTACCGCGAGGCGCCGCTGCTGAATTGTTGAAAGCTCTCGACACCCAGTTCCCGGAGCAACCGGGCCATGCGCGGCTGGTCCGGCCAGTACCAGGTCGGGCCCAGATCGAACGCCCAGGGGACATTGGATCCGTCATGGCTTTCAGGCGCCTCGGAGAGAATGCGGCCACCCATGCGATCGCGGCCCTCGACCAGCAGAAAATCCTGCTTTTGCTGAAGCAGTCGCGTGGCGGCGTAAAGGCCACTCAGACCGCCGCCGACAATCAGGGTTTCCGTCTTCATTCTCGCTCATCGCCCATTCTGCCGCTTGTCTTCAAGCCAGGGGAGGATGCAGCCATCATAACTCTGATGCTAACTCGGCTGCTTCCTGCATCCCGTTCTCCGGTTGTCGCAACTGGCTCCATACTTATATCTATCTACTAATTGATAGATATGCGACTCAAATTGGATTGGAAGGGTATATCTGTCAAGCGATATCGCGGCCAGGGCGGGTGACAACCAAGCCTTTTCCGGGGGATAAAATCCCGCAAGCAACTGATCTGTATATCAGACCGGAATGTTCCGGGTTGCGTATACAGTTCTTCCTGCTGTGCGGGATTTCCGGAAGACCCTGTTGCCGCCGCGCTGTAAGGGCGGGGGATTACTTTCCGATTGCCGCGAGGCATTCCAGGGTGCGATCGATCTCGGCTTCGGTGTTGTAGTGGGCGATCCCGATTCTGACGATCCCTTCGTCCTCCGGAATGCCGAGCTGACGGACCACCTCAAGGGCGTAGTTATGACCATCCCAGATAAAGATGTTGTTGTCGCTCAGGGTCTTGGAGACGAGGGAAGGTTTATGGCCGTTATAGCTGAAGGAAACGGTCGGCACGCGGTGATCGATCCGGTTCAGATTGGTGATGCCGTGAATGGTGACTTCGGGGAGCGCCTGGAGCCCTTCGATCAACTGGATGGCCAGCGGCCTTTCGTAGGCGTGTGCGGCTTCGAAGGCGGCAAGGATTTTTTCCCGCCGGGAGCCACTGGACCCGGTCTGGCTTCCGAGCCAGGCGAAGTAGTCCACGCTTGCCGTGAGGCCGGCCAGCAGCTCGATCTGCGGCGTGCCGGTCTCGAACTTTCCCATCAAGTCATCGCCGACGCAGCGGCATTTGTAGGCCGGAAGCCCGCGAAGAACCTCCGGGCGGCCCCAGACAATGCCGATGTGCGGACCAAAGAACTTGTAAGCGGAGCAGGCGAGAAAGTCGCAACCGATATCCTGAACGTCGATCGCCCGGTGCGGCGCCAACTGTACGGCATCGATGTAGACCAGCGCGCCTGCCTCTTTGGCCAATGCGGTTAAGGCCTTCACATCGTTGATAGATCCGGTCAGATTGCTGGCATAATTGAAGGCGATCAGGCGGGTGCGCTCGCTGAGATTGGCGGCCAGCGTTTCCGGCTCGACCTGCCAGGTTTCAGTATCGAAGGGCAGCCACTTGACCACCAGTCCCAGATCCTCGGCGATGGTCAGCCAGGGCGCGACGTTGCCTTCGTGGTCCATCCGGGTCAGCAGGATCTCGTCACCGGGCTTGAAGTCGCGGCAGATGCTGCGGGCCAGATGAAAGGTGATGCTGGTCATGTTCGCGCCGATGATGATCTCGTCCGCCGAGGCGGCGCCCAGGAAGTCCGCCATGGCGCGGTGGGCCTCTTCGACCACTTCGGCGGCGGCGAGGGTGGTCGGGAAGTAGCCGCCGAGGTTGGCATTGCTGTTGATCAGGCAGTGAGCCACGGCGTCTGCCACGCTCTGTGCAACCTGCGTTCCCGCGGGATTATCAAGGTAAATTCTAGCGCGGTTATTGTCCTCAATTGACAGGGCGGGAAAGGCCTCGCGCACGCGCTCGATGGGAAAAGACATAAACGATCGGTCCTTATCGGATCCCGAAAAGCGGGATCGCCTCTAAAGGTAGTGTGACATAGATAGACGACAACCGTCATCCGGGAACATCATCCTAAGGGATGACACGATAAACAGGGGTGGCGGAACGCTCTTGCGCCTGTCACGTTTAACTGCATTCTTGAGGTCATCCGAGAGCGTTAAATTTCTTAAAAACGCTGCCTTGGATTTCCGGCCGAAAAAAATCTTTCCGATTGAACGTGACACGAGCTCAACGCGGCGGGAGAACGCGACATGCCCGGCGTTTCCAGCGTCGCTCCAGCGCTGTTGTTCCACAAGATAGGAAGTCTACGTATTTTTTCCAGGGGCGCTTCAGGGGCTGCTGTGATTCAGAGCGAATCCCGCAGTTCGTGAACCGAAGACATGAAGAGCGCGAAGAGCTCGGCCTGAGACGAAATCTCAAGCTTCGCATAGGCATTGCGCCGATGTGATTTCACTGTGGGCAGGGCCACGCCCAGATTCAGCGCGACCGATGTCGAGGAGTGTCCCAGGAGTACCAACCGGATCACCTGACGTTCCCGTTCGCTCAGCACATCCTGCCCGAAGTTCATAAAAAGACGTTCGAGCAGTGGTGCTTCCAGTTCGGGTGCCAGGAGGTGTGATGCGACCTCCCAGTGTTTCCGGATCAGGGCGTGAAGAAAGGAGAAGACGCCTCTGAGCTCCGTGACGTTCCCCGCCGTAAAGCCGCCGCCCGCTTCCTTTTTGGAGAGGGAGACTTCGACCAGGGTTGAGGGATCGATCGGCATGACGAGCAGCAGCTCCTGCATGCCGGACGGCCAGTCCTCGGTCAGAAACCCGATTTCTTCGTAGCTGTCCACACGCAGCCGAAAATCCTGTTGCCGGTTTTCAAGGTCGCAGGGGGCAGGCATGAAATTCTTCATGAAGTAAACGCCCGGTTCCACACCCTTGCGCAGGGCCTGATAGAATGGGTTCAGGACATAGGTGTTCTTGAGATAGTTGTTCAGTCCCTTGCGGTGGCGTGCGGCGGTGATGCTGTCGTGCAGCCGCGCAGGAGCCGCGTCCTTGCGATACAGAAAAACGATCAGGAATTCGAAGTGGAGAATGTCCCCCAGGGCGCTCGATAAAAGCGCGAAAAAATCGTCACGTCCGATCGCTGAGACCAGCTCGTCGGCACGGTCTCGGATCAGTTTCGGGCTGCTGGCACCACGCGGTTTCGTAGAGTTACCCTGCGGCATAGGAAGACTTTTTTTGCAATCCCCGACGCGATGCTTTCAGAATCCGTTCGCGGCGCAGTCGGGTGAAGGTTGAGAGTAAATTTCCATATAATTCAATTAGCTGCGGTCCGAAACAGCAGTTAGGACCGGATCTCTTCTGCAATCGCAAACGACGAAAGAAATTTTCGCGCAAAGAGTTTACACGAAATCGGCCGGGCTTTAACCCTTGTCTCTTCAATCCCCCAAGGCTGGAGCGAACGCCCCCAGTGCCGCTTCGAGGTCTCTCAGCGGCAGATATCCGAAGCCGATGCGCAAGATGCGTTGATCTTCCCCAAACCAGCGGCCGTCTGATATCTGAAGGTCGTACTGAGCCTGGCTGTCGTAAAATCGCTCCACCGCGGCACCCTGCGTCATCAGCGGCTTCTCGCCATCGATGCCGCAACGTGCCCCGATGAGCGCGCGGAGCTCGGGATCGCGACGCGAGGCGCCGTATTCCAGCGGCATGGCGAGAAAGCTGTCGAGCTCTTGCGGGCCGATCAGGTCGCGTGGGTCGAGATTTTCTCCGGTGCCGCCGGCCAGGTCGTGCCGGCGGTGAAGATCCGGCAGCGACATGATGCCGTTTTCCGGAAAACGGCTCTTCGAACTTTTACCGTCGGGCATAAAAGTCTGTCTGTGGGGATGGAAACACAAGACACGGAAGGTAGTTGGCTCCACCGGGCCCTGTCATGCGGGAATTTGGCGCCTATGCCATTAGTGACAGTGCGAGGCCGAAAAGCCACCCGCAGAGGATGGCGCTCAGCACCGCCATAACCACATAGAAGAGAAATACGGGCAAGCGAACCAGCGCGAAGACCGGGATCGCGGCCCAGGCGCTGGTGATGCCGCCGGCGATCAGGAAGGCCATGGCCGGGCCCTGTCCCATGCCGCTGTCGATCAGTGCACGGATCAGCGGCAGGGCGGCATATCCGTCCAGGTAAATCGGCGCACCCACAACCGCAGCCGCCGGGACCGACCACCAGTCGTCGCCGCTCGCGAAGCGGCCGACAAAATCAGGCGGAAGAAAGAGCTGCAGGGCGTATTCCGCGATAAAGGCGGCAAAGAGCCAGGTGATCATCAGGCGGCCGTTGCCCAGGCAGGACGTCAGGAAGGTTTTGCGTCGTGCCGCCGAGTGCCAGAAACGCCAGTAGAGGTCTTGATGAGTTGCTTCACTGCATCCGCTCGCCGTACCGCAGCTCTTGCCAAGACTTTGGGAGAGCGAAGCCTTTGCCGGATGCCTGAAGCGGCCCGCGGCGATGATGACCGCGGTCACGCTACCGCCAAAGAGACCAATCACGAAGGCCGAGAGGGTTTTGCCAATTGCGAAGGAACTGCCCAGGGTACCTGCGGTAATCGCCAGCATCCCCGGGTCGGTGATCGGAGAAGAAAGCCAGAACGCCATAATAGGGGCGAGCGGGACACCGCCCGCCAGCAGTCCCGCGACCAGAGGCAGAACCGATACGCCACAGACCGGGGTCAGGGCGCCGATCAGCGCGGCCAAAAGGATCATCCGAACCGGGCGGCCCCGGAAAGCGGCCGCGATCAGCGCCATGCTGCCGCTGGCGTGTACGCCCGCCGTCAGAAACAGACCCAGCGCGATCATGGGCAGGATCAGGATAAGGTTCTTCAGCGCAAAGACCGTGGCTGCCCAGGCATGTCCCGGCCAGAGCAGGGCTGCCGTCACGACGGCTAGGAGAAATCCAAGCTTTACCAGGCTTTTTAGGGGCGGAAAACCGCGTTCCGCCGCGCGTTTTGGGAGGTCCAGACTCATGCGAGGGCTTTCCTGCTTTTGAGAGATCCGTTGCATTTTCAGAGCAGGAGGATCGCGTAGGGCTAGAAATCGCACAAACGAATAGTTACTATATTAGGTATGAATAAAAACGATCGATCTATCGCCACGCTCGACAGCGAGCTTTTGCGCAGTTTCATCGTCGTGGCACGCCGTGGGAATGTGACCCGTGCGGCGCGCGCGCTTCACAAAACACAGTCTGCACTAAGCGTTCAAATCAAACAGCTGGAGGAGCGGCTCCGGGTCACGCTTTTCGCCCGGGAAGCGCGCGGCGTTACCCTAACCGAGGCAGGGGAGACTTTGCTGCAATCCGCCGAACCGATCGTCCGTCAACTCGATCAGGTCGCGGCGTCTTTTGCGCAGACTCCCGTGACTGGTGTCGTACGGGTCGGCATTCCGGACGAATACGGTACGAGTATTCTGCCGGACGTTCTCGCAGCCTTTGCCGCCCGCCACCCGCAGGTTCAGGTTTCCGTGCGCTGCGGCTTCAGCGTCGATTTCGATACCATGGTGGATCGGGGAGAGCTCGACCTTGCGGTCACCACCAGTGATCATCTGCCTGTTGCGGTCAAGGCCAGGGTTCTGTTGGAAGAAGAAACGCTTTGGGTTTGCCGCAAAGGCTTCCCGTTCTCCTCAGGCCAAACGGTACCACTTGCGCTGTTTGAGCGGAGCTGTTGGTGGCGCGATGTGGCGGTGTCGGCGCTGCAATCGGCCGGGCGTCCCTACAGGATCGCTTATTCAAGCGACAGTGTTGCCGGGGTCAAGGCGGCCATCGCTTCGGGTCTGGCAGCCGGCATGATCGCGCGCAGTACACTCGAACCCGGAATGCAGATCCTTAAGCCGGAAGACGGCTTTCCCGAACTGCCGGTCTCGCACCTTCTGCTGCTGCGTGGCGAAGGAACCGATACAGTCGCGGTAGAGGCCATGTCCGAGGCAATTGTCTCGGCCTTCACGGACGACAGTTAGATTTTAGCCCGGTTAGGTGTTTGCTCAGGGGGTTACCAAAGCGTCTTTTGCGCGCGCGCGTCCCAGGCCTGGTCGTAGTCTTCGCCGCCAACGCGGCTTTCGGTCATGGAAGCCAGGATTTGACCGGGCGTCGGAAGAGATTTTTTATCCACGTGGTGTTCCGGATTCCAGAGTTTGGAACGCACGATGGCCCGGGCGCATTGGAAGTAAAGTTCGTCGATTTTCATCACGATCACCGAGCGCGGCGGCTTCTCCTTGACGGCGAAGGAAGCCAGGAGTTCAGGATCGGTATCAAGATGCGCACGGCCGTTCACCCGGATGCAGTTGCCGTGACCCGGGATCAGGAACAGCAGCGCCGCGCGTGGATCCCGAACGATGTTGCGCAGGGAGTCGACCCGGTTGTTGCCGCGCCGGTCAGGCATCATCAGCGTCTTTGAATCGTGAACCCTCACGAACCCGGCCAGGTCACCGCGTGGCGAGCAGTCCAGCCCCTCGGGGCCGCTGGTGGCGAGCGCCGCAAAGGGCGCGGCCTCGATAAAGCGCCGGTATTCCGGTGTGATCTTCTGTGCAACCTTGACCAGGGAGGCTTCGCCCGGCTGGCCATAGATGGCTTCCAGTTCCTCGACAGATGAGATGATCGACATGCAGGGGCTCTGGTTCGTTGAAAAGATGAGGAACAGTCTGACACAGCCGCAGCGGGCTCACCACTTCCCTTGAAGCAGCACTGCCATGCAGTCCGCTTACGCGCGGCTCTTTTCCCGCTCGCGTTTTGCAATGTCCTTCTGGCGGTCGAAGTCGGCACGCAGGTCGCGGATCTGCTGATCCGAGAGGCGTTCAATGTTGTAAAAGTCCTGCTTCCAGTCTGGATCGTCACTCCACCGGAGGGGCGACTGGACCGTTGTGCGCGGGCCGGGCGCTGCCGCCAGGGTCTGCAGCGCAAGCCCCAGCGTAAAAGCCTGTGAGGCCTCGTCGTTCGGCTTACCTGCGGCGTTACCCAGGGGAAAGTCGCTGAAGAGCAGGCGGGGCACGCCGACATGCTCCACGATGTCTTTGGCGCAGGCCATCACGACGGTTGGAATGCCGTTGGCCTCGAGGTGCCGCGCGGTCAGCGAGACGGTCTGATGGCAGACCGGGCAGTTCGGCACCAGAACGACCGCATCGGCGCCTTCCTCCGTGATCCGCTCCAGAATTTCCGGGGCGTCCTGGGTCAGGGTCGTCTTCTGGCTGCGGTTGGTCGGCACGCCGAGCAGGCTCCGCGTCAGGCCGCTGATTTCACCTTTTGCCGCACATTGCTTCATCTGCGCGAGCGGACACCAGCTTCGCATATCCTCCGCCGTCGTATGCTGCCGGTCATAGCTGATGTGAGAGATCCGCAAGTCGGGTTCGCTGTCGCTTGACAAAGTATATACGCGATGGAATTTGGCCGCGCCGTTGTAAGCTGCGCCCGGGCCCTGATCGCCTTTGTCAGGCTGGTAGGGCGCCGCGGTCGTCACCAGCGCCAGACGGCAGTCCGCGAGGGGTTTCGTCAAAGGTGTAAAGGGCACGCTGCTGTAGTGTGCCCAGACGTAGGGTTTGCCGTAGCCCAGGGCCTGATAATAACTGCGGATGCGCGCGAGGTAGGGGATCGGGATATCCTGCTGCGCGGCGAAGCTCAGGTGCTCGTCAGTGGATGTTTCGGGGCTGTCAGGCATTACAAGATCGGTTCCCGCGGTAATCGTCTGCATAGACAGGAGGAGCACCAACCCTCGACCCGCCAGGCTGTCAGGACAACAAAAATTTCAAGGAAGGTCAAAAAAAGCCCCCCGCGCGGTTTCCCGCGAACGATTACCCGCCGTTGTCGTTTTTTCAACGAATGTCGGTCAGACTCGCAGGGATCGTGTCCTGTTCGACCCCTTAAGATACCTGTCCGGAAAGGGACTGAGAACGTGAGAAGTCTAAAGCTCGTGTTGTTTGCCGCAGCCATGGCCCTGTCACCTGCAGGCACCCAGGCCCTGGAAGCCTCTGCGCATCGGGAGGTAGTTTCCAAGGCCTTCGACAACTTCGAAGCAATTATGTTCGCGCCCTTGAAAGTCGATCAACGCACGCCAGTCGCCGGAGTGAGAGCCATCTGTCAGTCTGTGCAGGAGAGCCTTAACCAGTTGGTCGCCAACGCCGAGAGACGAGAGTCTCTGGAACTGCCCGATACACTTGAGGAGGCGCAGGCGTTGAACAACTTTCTCGCAACCCGCTTTCGGGCCCTGCAAACGCGGATGACGCAGTCGAGCGACCGGATCCAGGCTTCCGGCAAAATCATCGAGACTCACTGTCCTGAACTGAGTGTTCAGCAAAACCTGGCGCAAACCGCCATGCAGATCGCTCTCGCACAGTATACGCCTGAAGGCTGGTGCCGCGCCATGTCGCAGAAGCCTGAAGCAGATTGGAGCGCGCAGGACAACACATACTTCATGAGGTTCTGCAAGACCGGGAATTCGAACTGAGGCTTTGGGGCTATCCATCTCTTCGTCGCGAGAGCCTGGGGACAATCATAGCCCAAGCCGAAGGTCTGAGGTGACCATCAGGCTTTAGAGCCTCGCTGGTCACGCAAGACTCCGCTCTATCACCTCCGCGGCGCCTTTGGCGCCCTGTTCGGCGCGGATTGTCTCGCCCAACGCTTCAGCGCGGTCGATTACCGACGGATTGTGCGCCTCTTCCAGCGCTCTTGCCAGGTTCTCCGCGGTCAGGCGTTTTTGCGGAACGGGGGCCGGGCCTACGCCAAGCACTTGCACACGGTGACCCCAATAAGGCTGATCGACGCCCAGTGGGCAGAGAACGCTGGGACGGCCCCAGCGCAGGCCTTCGTGCGTGGTGCCCGCGCCGCCGTGATGCACCACCGCGGAACAGCGGGGGAAGAGCCAGGAGTGAGGCGCCCGTTCAAGCACGTGGATGTCACGGCTCTCGCCAAGGTCTCCCAGACCGCCCCAACCCGTGGCCAGGATGCCGCGTCGGCCGCAAAGCTCAAGGGCGCCGGTCACCGCCTGAGTGGTGCGTTCGACGTCGCTCGACGGCATGCTGCCGAAGCCGATGTAGACAGGTGGCGGTCCCAAATCCAGAAAGCGCGTAAGATCTTCCGGGGCTGCCCAGTCCTGTTCGGCTGAGCTGAACCAGTAACCGGTGATTTCCTCGCGGGCATCCCAGTCGGCGGGCCTGGGCTGAATGTTGCGGCTGTAGCCGTGCAGGCGCGGCAGTATCCGCCCGGCCGGGTCGTAACCGGCAAAGAAGTCGCGGGGGTAGGGTGTCGAGAGGCCGAGAGTCTGCTCGCGCCAGCGTTTTTGAAAGCCCGCCTGACTCCAATAGGTCAACCAGCCGAAGGCTCTGTGGCTCAGTTGGTTTGCGAAGTCTCCAAGCTTCATGCCCGGTAGGAGAAATTGCGGGAATTCGCGGGTTTCAACGAATCCCGGCTGCAGGGTCGTGGGGATCGCCGGGATCCGCAGGGCTTCGGCGATATGCTGCGCCGCCCCGCTTTTGGGGTGATAGATCAGTAAATCAGGTTTGGCCTCGCGCGCCACTTCCCAGGTCTCGTCGAGCAACCTGCGCATCAGTGGCCTGAATTGGCGCCAGGCACGGATCTTGGCCGTGAAGCCGGCGAGTGCCTCCTGAATTTCCGGCGATTCGAGCAAGGCCCGGATGTCGATCGAGAGCGGCGCGGGCGTGAGCCCGGCCGTTTCGATCATCTCATCGAAATCTCGCGAACAGGAAAGCGTGACCTCGTGTCCGCGGTCCAGGAGCGCCCGACCAAGGGCCAGGTATGGCTGAACGTCGCCGCGCGAGCCCATGGTAAAAATCAAAATCTTCATCCGGCCACTTTAAGTGCCGTCGTGGCGATGGCCAAAGCTAAGATTGTGATCCGTGAACTATCTGGTTTGCGAACTACAGGCCTTGCGGAAAAACGCGTGGCGCCAGGGCGGACTGGAACCAAAGAATGTAGCTGTAGATACTGTAGACCGGCAGACCGGTCGCGGCGCGCACATCCGCGGCGAAGGGCACCATGTTGGTGCATTCCAGAACAATCGCACCTACATCCGGATTCGCTTCCTTGAGGTCACGGGCGGCATCGATCAGATCCAGGCGGCTGGCTTCGATATCCAGTTCCTCCTCGTCATCGAGGATGACCCGGCTGAACTCGCGCAGGCCGTCGGTCCCGCCCACCGGCGTATCGAGCGGTACGCGCGCCGCCTGCAGGTGCTCTTCCGATAGGCTCTTGCGGGAGATGGTCAGAATGCCGCAGCGCTTGCCCGGTGGCAGCAGGCGGTTGACAGCCTCGACCTGCATGAGAGAAGAGGTCGCCACGGGCACACCGCAAGCCTCGGCAAGCTGGTCCTGAAAGAGCGAGAGGAAACCGCAGTTGGTGGTGATGCCGTCGGCCCCCTGCGCGACCAGAGCCTTTGCGTCGGTCAGGAAAGTATCGAGCAAACCTTCCGCCCGGTTCCGTACCACCCGGTCCGGCGAAGCGCCGCTGACCACCTTGTAATGGACTGGGAAGGGCCAGGTCAGGGCGTTACACATATCTCCCTGAATACGGGGAAACCGGGTTTCCAGCATCAGGATTCCCACGCTGGCGCCGTACAGACTTTTTCCGCCTTTGACTTTCATATCCGTCTTACGCTTCTCGCGTCTTTGGGCTTTGCCCTGCTCTGAACTAACCTTCTGTGCCTGCAGCAAGTGGACTTCCTGCCAGTGGACCCTGCACGTCGGGCAGGTAGAGGGCCGAATAGCCCGCGCGGGCATAGGCGATGATCTGGTCCAGGCGTTTTTCGATATGGCCGCGCAGAATGCGGCGGCAGGCCTCGGCATCGCGCGCGGCCAGCCGGGTCAACAGCTGCCGGTGTTCGCCGCGCGTGACCGAGATTCGCTGTTCCATATCGAACCAGCGGACAAAACGGATCCGGGCGTTGATGTTGCGCAAGCGTTTTACCAGCTCGTTGTTGCCTGACAGGCCGACCAGGGTTTCGTGAAAGTGCTCGTCGTAAGCGACCAGTTCCTTTGCGCTTTTGCCTTCATAATTCTGGCCGTTGGTCCTGAGGTCTTCATGCAGGGCTTCGATATCCTCGTCACTGGCACGTTCGCAGGCGAGGGTGATCGCAGCCTCTTCCAGGATCACGCGAAGCTCGTAGAGATTAAAGATCTGCTGCGGATCCAGGGCCCGGCAAAAGAATCCCTTCCCGGGCTGAAAGACCAGAAGCTCCTCAGCCACCAGACGGTTAAGGGCCTCTCGGACCGGTGTGCGGCTGGCACCGAGCGACTTCGCCAGGGTGCCTTCATTGATTCGTTCATCCGGTTTGATAGCGTAGCTCGCGGCCAGTTCCCTGACCGCATCGTAAATACGATCGACGCTTGCCGGGTTCATGGTTTCACCAGGCATTTGTGCTCCTCCCGTCCGCTTCCTCAGCACGGGTTTGCGGGCCTGCAGCTAACGTATTGCCTCAAACCTGAAGCCACTTTCCGACAGCTGCCGGAAAGTTATGGCACCTGCTTGACTCTCGTGCAATGCAAATCATACAGTTCTGTATACAGAAAAATATGCAGGGATGCGCGCAGGCGGAGTCTCTGTGTTCCGAGGACTTAAGGCGTCCTCCAACTCGACGGGTGAATGGAATGACCGCAGGTGGAAATGAGCTGACCGGTGCCGAGGCGATGGTGCGGATGCTGCAGGCTCATGGCGTCAAACACATCTTCGGGCTCTGCGGCGATACGACCCTGCCGCTCTACGACGCGCTCTTCCGTCTCGATCACGGGATTGAGCACATTCTCACGCGTGATGAACGCCATGCTGCTTATATGGCCGACGCCTACGCGCGGGTGTCGGGCAGGGTGGGAGTATGTGAGGGGCCCAGCGGCGGCGGCGCGACCTATATCCTGCCGGGACTGGTTGAGGCCAACGAATCCTCCGTGCCGATCCTGGGGATCACGACCGACGTCTCCGTCTCGGCGCGGGGGCGATACCCTTTGACCGAGTTGGACCAGAACAGCCTCTTTCGTCCACTCACCAAATGGAACACGGTGATCGATCAGGCCGAACGTCTGCCCGCCATGGTGCGGTCCGCCTTTCGGGCCATGACAACGGGCCGGCCGGGTGCTGCACATATCGGGCTGCCGTTCGACGTACAGAAAGCCGCGGTGTCGGAGAGCGAGATCTGGGCACAGCCGGAACTGGGCAGTTATCCGGCCTGGCGGGCCGGTCCTGCGCTTCAGGCTGTCGAGCGGATGGTCGAGGCGCTGCTGTCGGCTAAAAACCCCATGGTCATCTGCGGTGGCGGGATTGTGATCTCCGGGGCGGAGAGCGAACTGCAGAGCTTCGCCGAGGCCCTGAACATGATCGTGGCCACGACCATCAGCGGGCAGGGGAGTTTGGCCGACAGCCATCCGCTCTGCCTCGGTGTTGTGGGCAGCAATGGCGGCGTTCCTGAGACCCGGGAGGTGATAGAGGAAGCCGATCTGGTCCTCTTCATCGGCTGCCGCGCCGGTTCGGTCACCACCGAGCGCTGGCGTTGTCCCAAACCCGGCCAGCGGATTCTGCATATCGATGTCGATCCCATGGTGATTTCGGCCAACTACGAGACCGAGGTCGCCTTGAACGGGGATGCGCAACTTGCCCTCCGCATGGCCAATGAGGTTCTGGCGCAATCGGGCGAAAAGCGTGATTTCGGCGGCACCGCACGGATTGCCAAAGCCAAGAAGATCAAGTTTGCCGACTTCGAAGAACGGGCCGCCAGCAATGATTCGCCGATCCGGCCCGAGCGGGTGGTATCGACACTGGGCCGCTTGCTGGACGACGACGCGATCGTGGTGGCGGATCCCGGGACACCCTGTCCGTTCTTCTCGGCCTTTTACCGGAACGGCAAGGCCGGACGGCAATTCATCACCAACCGCGCCCATGGTGCTTTGGGCTACTCGGCCGCAGCCGTGCTCGGCGCATACTATGGGCGGCCCGGTGCCAAATGCGTCTCGGTGATGGGGGATGGCAGTTTCGGCTTTACGGTCGGCGAGTACGAAACCGTGATGCGCAAGAACCTGCCGGTCACCTATGTGGTCTTCTCCAATTCGGTCTTCGGCTGGATCAAGGCGGGGCAAAAGAGCGGCTTCGGCGAGCGCTATTACTCGGTCGATTTCTCCCGCAGCGATCACGCCGGCATCGCCGCGGCCTATGGATTGAAAACCTGGCGGGTCGAAGACCCCGCGGATCTGGAAGGTGCGATAAAGGCTGCACTTGAGGCGGACGGCCCAACCCTCGTCGACGTGATTGCACAGCCGCTGCAGGACGCGAATGCTCCTGTCAGTGAGTGGGTTGCATGAGCGAAACGGGGGGCAGGAGCATGACGCACCATAGCATGACGCATCAGAAGGACAGCATCGAACGCATGACTGTTTGGCATGCGGCGTTGCCGGTGCGCTCGGCGCGTGATCACGGCAGCGGCCTAGTGGCCGATAAAGTCGATGTCGTGGTGATCCGTCTGGAGACCGCAAGCGGGGTCTTTGGTTTCGGGGAAGCCTCGCCCTGGGCGGTTTTTACCGGCACCGCCGAAGCGACTGCGGCAGCCCTGGACCGCTACATCAGGCCCGTGGTCCTGGGGGCGGATCCGGCGGACATCCCTCTGATCATGGCTGATGCGAACCGGGCGATCGCCGGCCACACGGAAGCCAAGGCGGCTCTGGAAACGGCGCTGCTGGATTGCCGTGGCCGTGCCATGGGCCTGCCGGTTTGGGCGTTGCTCGGCGGCCGGTACCGCAAAGAGATTCCATTGTCGATCTCACTGGCCAACCCGGACTTCGATGCCGACATGGACCTGCTGGACGAAGCCTGGGCAGGAGGCATACGCATGATCAAGCTCAAGACCGGCGTTCAGAGCCATGCTTTCGACATCGAGCGGCTGGAGCGCTTGCGAAAGGCCTATCCCGAACTCAACATCCGGGTCGACTACAATCAGGGCCTGCAGCCCTTCGGCGCGCTGCGCAGGCTCAAGGATGTCGAGCAGTTTAAGGTCACCTTCATCGAGCAACCGGTGCCTGGCTGGAATCATGAGGCCATGGCCAGGTTCACTGCCGCACTGGAGACCCCGATTCTTGCCGACGAAACCGTTTTCTCCCCCGGGGACGCCCATAAAGCGGTGAAAGGACGGCTCTGCGATGCGATCTCGGTGAAGATCATGAAAACCGGCGGCCTGCGCCGGGGGATGGAGGTCGCGGCGATCGCCGAATCCGCCGGCATGCCTGCCTACGGCGGCGATATGTTCGAGAGCGGGCTCGCGCACCTCGCGGGAACCCATATGATTGCCGCCACGCCCAATATTTCGCTCGGCTGCGAGTTTTATCAGGCCCGCTGGTATCTGGAAGAAGACATCCTGCGCGAAGCCTTTCCCTGCGATAACGGCAAGGTTGCAGTCCCGGAGGGACCGGGTCTCGGATTTGATGTGGATCTGGAAAAACTTGCTCACTACGCCGCGGATACAAGACAGTAAGGCTTGCGCTCCACGAGTGCCGCGTTCAAGCTCAATGGTTGGTGCGATCCTACGAGAAAAATTCCGGGTTGGGGGAGATGCAAGACGTGAGGGGACGTGACGCAGGATGAGCGGAGCTTCGACACATAGCGCTGCCGCCGCCAGGAAGGTGGCCGTTATCGGAGCTGGAATCATCGGTGTGTCGACGGCTGTCTGGCTGCAGCGCAGTGGATGCGAGGTCACTCTGATCGACCGGCTTGGCCCGGGCGAAGGCACGTCCTACGGCAACGGGGGAATCCTGGCGTCCTGTTCCGTCGTGCCGGTCACGGTGCCCGGCTTGCTCCGCAAGGTGCCTTCTATGCTGATGGACCCGAACTCGCCGCTGTTTCTGCGCTGGTCTTACCTGCCGAAACTCCTTCCCTTTCTGCGGCACTATCTCTCTCACTGCTCGGCGGAGGAGACCACACGCATCGCATCGGCACTGAGCGCCGTCATCGGCGACAGTCTGGAACAGCATCAGGCTTTGGCGAAGGGAACGGGTGCAGAAAAGTGGCTCGTTCCATCCGACTATCTCTTCCTCTATGACGACCGCAGCAAATTCGAGGCCGATAGCTTCGGCTGGGGACTGCGCAAGGCGAACGGTTTTTCCTGGCAGGAACTGGATGCCGATGCCTTCAAGGCATATGATCCGGTCTTTTCCCAAGATCTGAAATTTGCGGCCTGCCTCTCCGGCCATGGCCGTATCGCCGATCCGGGACGCTATGTTAAAGACCTGGCTGACTGGGTCGTGAAGAATGGCGGCCGCAGCGTCAAGGCGGACGTGACGGACTTTCGGAAAGAAGACGGCGCCGTGAGCGGAGTCGTAACGGATCAGGGTGTGATCGAATGCGATTCAGCCGTGGTCACCGCCGGTGTCTGGTCGGGTCCCCTGACAAAGAAACTCGGAATGAACGTTCCGCTGGAGAGCGAGCGGGGCTATCACGTCGAGCTGATCGAACCCAGTGTCATGCCGCGCTCGCCGGTGATGGTCGCATCGGGAAAATATGTTGTCACGCCCATGGACGGCCGTCTGCGGGTTGCGGGTCTGGTGGAGTTCGGCGGCCTTGATGCGCCGGCCAGCCGCAGACCTATCGAATTGCTGCTTGAGAATATCTCGAAAGCGATACCAAACTTGACCTGGAAGGAAACCCGGGAATGGATGGGCCATCGGCCCGCCGTATCGGATTCCATTCCGGTTATAGGCGAGGCCCCGGGTCTCAAGTCGGTCTTTATGGGATTTGGTCATCACCATATCGGCCTGACCGGGGGGCCGAAAACCGGGCGCGTTCTCGCCGGATTGATTTCCGGCGATCGCCCGAATATTGATCTTTCGGCCTACGCGCCGGCGAGATTTGCGTGATTGCGGCTGACGTGAGAGCCGCCAATAACAGGGAGAAAAGACCATGAAGCTTATGAAATCACTTATGGCGTCGGCGGCGGGAATCGGCCTGGCCGCTTCCGTCACGGCCAATGCCGCTGCCGAGACCTGGGACATGCCGATGGCCTATTCGGCCACCAATTTCCACTCGGTGACCGGTGCGGAATTTGGCAAGTGCGTGACCAAAGGCACCGGTGGCGAGCTGGAAATCGTCACGCACCCTTCGGGCTCGCTGTTCAAGGGGAATGACATCAAGCGTGCGGTTCAGACCGGACAGGCGCCGATCGGCGAACGTATTCTCTCGGCCCACCAGAACGAAAATCCGGTCTTCGGTGTCGATTCGATTCCCTTCCTGGCAACCTCCTTCGAGGCTTCGGAGAAGCTTTGGGAAGCGGCCCGGCCGGAACTCGAGAAAATCCTGGAAGAGCAGAATCTGAAACTCCTTTACGCTGTTCCCTGGCCGCCGCAGGGCCTTTACTTCAAGAAGGAAGTGAATGCCGTTGCGGATATGAAGGGTGTTAAGTTCCGGTCTTACAATACCGCAACCGCGCGTCTGGCCGAACTGGCCGGAATGCTTCCGGTCCAGGTTGAGGCGGCCGAGATTTCACAGGCCTTCGCGACAGGTGTGGCCGAATCCATGATCTCGTCCGGCGCGACCGGCTATGACCGGAAAGTCTGGGAGCATCTGACGCACTTTTACGAGGTCGATGCCTGGCTGCCGCGCAACCACGTCTTCGTCAACAAAGACTCCTGGGATGGTCTGGACGATGCGACCAAGAACGTGATTCTGGCCTGTGCAGATATGGCGGCGTACGCCGGTCTCTGGCGCTCGATCCAGTATACGGATTTCACGTTGAAGGGCTTGCGGGACGGCGGAATGTCCGTGGCACCTGCGGGCGACGGTCTGAAGGGCGAATTGCAGGGCTTCGGTGAGACCATGACCAACGAGTGGCTCGAGAAAGCCGGTGCGCAGGGCAAGGCGATCGTCGACGCTTTCAAAGCCAACTAAACGCTTTGACATGGAGGGGCTTCAACGCCTCTCCATTTCTTAACCTGCGCTGCGCGGGCCGGACATGGACCCGCGCCGCAGGATATTTCCGGAAAAAACAGGGGGAAGTCGATGCAGGCTGCCGGATCGGTCGTCCGCCGAACGCTGGACAGACTCTATTTCGGATCAGGGGTGATTGCCGCCCTGTTCCTGATCGCCATTTTGTCGCTGGTCGTATTGCAGATGCTGGCGCGCTGGACCGGGAATGTTTTCCCCGGAGCTGCGGATTACGCCGGTTACTGTATGGCCGCCGCGTCGTTCTTTGCCTTTGCTCACGCGCTTAATCGCGGCGCACACATCCGGGTCAGTCTCATCCTTCAGTTCGCCGGACGCTATCGGCGCCTGATCGAGATCTGGTGTTTTGCCATCGGCACCGGACTTGGCTGGTACCTGGCCTACTACGCATGGAAAGGCGCCTATTGGTCTTGGAAGCTGCATGACATCAGTCAGGGGCAGGATGCCACGCCGATCTGGATTCCCCAGATCGCCATGGTGGTGGGGGCCATCCTCTTTGCTATCGCGCTGACCGACCACCTCGTCAATCTGATTCTCTTCGGCGAACACCGCATCGATGCGGAAGTCGTTGAAGACCACGAATAGGGGGCGGTCATGGAACAGCTCGAACTGATCGCCATTTTCCTCTTCATTCTCTTCCTGCTGCTGGGCACCGGTGTCTGGGTCGGACTCGCTCTGCTGGGCGTCGCCTTTGTCGGCATGGAGCTCTTCACCTCGCGCCCAGTCGGCGATGCCATGATCACGACCATCTGGTCGGCGTCGTCCTCCTGGACTCTGACGGCGCTGCCGCTCTTCATCTGGATGGGCGAGATCCTCTTCCGAACGCGCCTCTCGCAGGACATGTTCAAGGGATTGACCCCCTGGATGGCGGGTTTGCCCGGTGGTTTGATCCACACCAACATCGTTGGCTGCACAGTCTTCGCGGCGGTGTCCGGTTCCTCCGCGGCGACCCTGACGACGGTCGGCAAGATGTCCATTCCGGAGCTGCGCAAGCGCAATTATCCGGAGCATATGATCATCGGAACCCTGGCCGGGGCGGCGACGCTGGGACTGATGATCCCGCCGTCACTGACCCTGATCGTGTACGGTGTGACCATCAACGAATCGATTTCCAAGCTCTTCATTGCGGGTGTGCTGCCGGGTCTGGTGCTGGCCGGAATGTTCATGACTTATGTGGCGGTCTATTCGAAGGTCTCGTCGAAGTACAATCCGGATCCGGAGCCCAAGACGAACTTTTTCGAAAAGATCGGCAACTCGCGCTTTCTGATCCCCGTGATCTGCCTGATCGCGGTGGTGATCGGCTCCATGTATCTCGGCTTTGCGACCGCGACCGAGGCAGCGGCCTTCGGCGTGATCGGTGCCCTGGTGCTTGCGGCGGGTCAGAAATCTCTGAACTGGTCGACCTTCACGGAAAGCCTGATGGGCGCAACCCGGACATCGGCCATGATTGCGCTGATTCTGGCCGGCGCCGCCTTTCTGTCGCTGGCGATGGGCTTCACCGGTTTGCCGCGTGCCTTGGCAGAGTGGATCGCCGGCATGGAACTCACCCGCTTCGAACTGCTGATGGCGCTCCTGGTATTCTACATCATCCTGGGATGCTTCCTGGACGGAATCTCATCGGTGGTTCTGACCATGGCGGTGGTGGAACCCATGATCCGCCAGGCCGGGATCGATGTGATCTGGTTCGGGATCTTCATCGTTGTCGTCGTGGAAATGGCGCAGATCACACCGCCGATCGGCTTCAATCTTTTTGTGCTGCAGGGCATGACCCGGCATGAGATGAGTTACATCGCGAAAGCCGCAATCCCCATGTTCTTCATCATGGTTGTGATGGTCTTCGTGCTGATCTTCGTGCCCGAGCTGGCGACCTATTTGCCTGAGAACATGAACACGCGTCCGGGCAGCGGTTAGCGCTTGATCCTTCTCAATGCGCAGGTGTCGCTTTACGGTCTGGCCGAGACCATGCTGAGGGCCCTGCAGCTTCTCGGCGTGGTCTCGCGTCGTTGCTGTCCCGGATTGTTCTGGGTTTCATAAATGATCGAGACCAAAAGCATGTCGGGCATATTGCGATCCTGCGCCATGGGCAGGATCAGCCGTGCGAGGCAGTCTTCATCGCCATCTTCGTAGTCGGCGCATTCCCGGATAAAAACCGGTTGGCGAAAGCGGTACGGGAGTTCGTACACGCAGTTCAAATAAGCCGCGATGCCGGGTGTTTTCTGTTCGTCGACCAAGCGCCCTTCCAGGCGCCCGCCGGCGTAGGCCGGGAGTTTCGTTCCGATCAGGCGGTAACGGAACTGCGGTCCAGGCTCGATAATGTCGATCAGCCCGACGTAAGGCAAGGCATGAGGAACCGCCAGCGGATCAAAATCCGACCGTGCGGGCAGATGGCCTTCGCCGCGGATTACATCCCAGTATTCCAGAAGATCACGCTGCACATCAAAGGTCAGTCGTGCGGCCAGTTCGGTGAGAGAGATCTCGCTTCGCAGATCCAGATCATCTGCGGGCTTACGCAACATTGAAGCGGTCTCGGACAACAACCAGTCAATCGCCATGCG
This sequence comes from Denitrobaculum tricleocarpae, assembly GCF_007004665.1. Taxonomy (GTDB): domain Bacteria; phylum Pseudomonadota; class Alphaproteobacteria; order Kiloniellales; family Kiloniellaceae; genus Denitrobaculum; species Denitrobaculum tricleocarpae. The sequence goes on from NZ_ML660052.1 coordinate 984,812, forward strand.
TTCCCCTCCCACGAGAGATGAGACGGAAAATACATCCAAAAGTCGCATTTGTAAAGCTGCGTTTCCTCTCGGCGATTTTGAGCCGATCCCTGGACTGTTACGCAGCCTTTGATTTTGCTGGTAGTTTTCTGCCCGGCCAGGGAAAGATACGCTGTCTTGCTAGCGGCTTGAGCGGCTTGGTATCATCGCGGCAACGAGCGAAAACGCGTGGTCTGAGAGGGGGGATTTGTGCAGCAAAAGGCGACAGGACGTGACATCAAGGATATCGGCGAATTCGATTACGTGATTGTCGGTGCAGGCAGCGCCGGCTGCGTGCTTGCCAACCGCCTTTCGGCCGACCCCGACGTCTCCGTGCTCTTGCTCGAAGCAGGCGGCAAGGATGATTATCTCTGGATTCATATCCCGGTCGGCTATCTTTACTGCATGGGCAATCCGCGCACCGACTGGTGTTTTCAGACCGAGGAAGAGCCGGGCCTGAACGGGCGTTCCCTGGCCTATCCGCGCGGTAAGGTGCTGGGTGGCTGCTCCTCAATTAACGGCATGATCTATATGCGCGGCCAGGCGCGAGATTACGACCAGTGGCGTCAGCTTGGCAATGTCGGCTGGAGCTGGGACGATGTTCTGCCGGTCTTCAAGCGCTCGGAAGATCAGGCAGGGGGCGCAGACGACCTGCACGGCAACGGCGGCGAATGGCGGGTCGAGCAGCAGCGTCTGTCCTGGGAGATTCTGGACGCCTTTCAGGAGGCGGCGGCCCAGGCGGGGATTCCCAAGACCGATGACTTCAATCGCGGCAACAACGAGGGTTGCGGTTACTTCCAGGTCAACCAGCGCAAGGGCGTGCGCTGGAATACCGCGAAAGCCTTTTTGCGTCCGGCGATGCAGCGGCCGAACCTCACCGTTCTGACCCACGCCCAGGCCAAGCGCGTGACTCTGACAGGCCGACGCGCGACGGGCGTGGAATTCTGGCACAAGGATGTCCTGAGCAAGGTATCCGCGCGGGGCGAGGTGATCCTGGCCACCGGTGCGGTCGGCTCACCGCAGATCCTGCAGCTTTCCGGCATCGGCCCCGGGGAGGTCCTGCAGAGGTTCGGCATCGAAGCGAAACATGAACTGGCAGGGGTTGGCGAGAACCTGCAGGATCATCTGCAGGTGCGTACGGTCTTCAAGGTCAAGAACGTCAAGACTCTGAACGAGCGGGCCAACTCTCTCGTCGGTAAGGTGGGGATGGGGCTGGAGTATATGCTCTTCAAGACCGGTCCGCTCACCATGGCGCCCAGTCAGCTGGGCGGTTTCGTCAAGTCGGACGACAGCCGCGAGACCCCGAACCTGGAGTACCATGTGCAGCCTTTGAGCCTGGAGAAATTCGGTGAGCCGCTGCATCCCTTTCCGGCCTTCACCGCCAGCGTCTGCAATCTGCGCCCGGAAAGCCGCGGCTCCATCCATATCAAATCACCGGACCCCCGGGTGCAGCCGGCCATTCGCCCGAACTATCTCTCGGCCCCTGCGGACCGGAAGGTCGCAGCCCAGGCGATCCTGTTGACCCGGGAGATTTGCCGGCAGCCTGCGCTCGCGCCTTATGAACCCGAAGAATTCAAACCTGGGCCGCATATTGCCGATGAAGAGGCCTTGGCGATCGCGGCTGGCGATATCGCGACGACCATCTTCCATCCCGTAGGCACCTGCAAGATGGGGCATGATCCCATGGCAGTCGTCGATGACCGGCTCCGGGTGCACGGCATCGAGGGGCTGCGGGTGGTCGATGCCTCGATCATGCCGACCATCACCAGCGGCAACACCAATTCGCCGGTGATTATGATCGCGGAAAAAGCATCGGAGATGATCCGGGAAGACCGGCGCATGGGAGCGGCGGTCGCTTAGCCTCTTTCTGAGGGGAGAACCTCTCTCTCAAGGATGTCCCCGAGAGAGAGGTGCAGAAATCGGCTTAGGCCAAACCTTCGGCTTTCAGGGCTTCCTGAACCTTGGTCCGCCCGGCGACGCGTTCGAAGAACGCGCTGAGCTTTGGATAGTCTGAAAGATCGATGTCCTTATGCTTGGCCCAGGAGGTCACGACGAAAAGATAGACATCGGCAACCGAGAAGCGTTTGCCCAAGAGGTAATCGCGGCCGTCGGCAAAGAGGCTCTCGAGGTACTCCAGCTTTCTGCCGATATTGCTTTTCGCGGCGGTCTGCTCGGCCTCGCTGGACGAGGGTGAGAAGAGCGGCCCGAAGGCTTTGTGGTACTCCGTGGCCACATAGTTCAGGTGTTCCTGCATACGGGCGCGTTCCAGAGTTCCGGCGGACGGTGCGAGTCCGCTCTCAGTCTTCTGGTCGGCGATGTACTGCACGATGGCGGCGCCTTCGGTCAGCACTTCGCCATTGTCCAGGGCCAAAGCGGGCACGTAGCCTTTGGGATTGATCCGGGTGAAGTCCGCGCCGCTCGCGGTTTTCTTCTGCGCCAGGTCGACTGCCTCGATCTCGAAGTCCAGGCCGGCTTCGCGCAGGACGATGTGTGGGGAGAGGGAGCAGGCGCCGCTTGTGTAGTAGAGTTTCATTTCGGGGATCTCCTTATCGTTGGGTTTTAGCTAAGGTCCTGAAGCAGGGCGTCCATCAGGTCCGGGACGTTTCGGTGTTTGAGGTTCGGCGCGATCTGTCCGCTGTAGAGCGTGATGAGGTCGCTGCGATTTGCCGCCACGGCGGCAGCCTTGATCCTGGAGACGAACCAGCCCTGTACCGGGAAAGGCGGAAGCTCTGCCGCGCGCGGAAGCAGCTCGTCGTAGAGGCGGTTGGGGATGACGCGCGCGAGGCGGCCAGTGAAGGAACGTGACAGCGCGGTTTCCAGGATTGCGTCGCCATGCAGCAGAGCCCGGTGCGCATCGGTCGTGCCTGATTCATCGCAAGCCAGAAAAGCCGTGCCGATCTGGGCAGCCTGGGCGCCGAGCGTCAGGGCGGCGTGCACACCGCGGCCGTCGACGATGCCGCCTGCCGCGATCACGGCGACTTTGACCCGGCGCTCGATGATCTGCGTGAGGGCAAGCGTTCCAAAGAGGGACTCTTCCGCCGGCGCCAGAAAGGAGGGGCGGTGCCCGCCGGCCTCGAAGCCGGTCGCGACAATGAGGTCGACACCCGCGGCTTCCAGAGCCTCGGCTTCGGCGATGGTCGTCGCGGCCCCCGCGGTGACGATGCCGCGCTGTTTACACTCTGCCAAGACCTTGGCAGAAGGCACACCGAAGACAAAAGAAAAGACCGGCGGGCGCGCTTCGAGCAGCGCTTCGGCCTGCTCTTCGAAACGGTAGTGGTAGAGTTCGGGGGGCTCGGGCTTCTCCAGCCCCAGCTCTTCGAAGTAGGGTTCGAAAATCGGGAAGTAACGGTCGAATTCTTCCTGGCTGAGATGCAGGCCGCCCGGGTCGTGATCCGAGACCCAGAGGTTCAGGGCGAAGGGCGCGGAGGTGGCCGCGCCGATCTCCTTTCGAAGCACGCCGATCTCTTCCGGCGCAACAATGTGGGCGCCGAAAGAGCCCAGGCCGCCCCGGTTTGACACGGCTGAAACCAGCCCGACGGTCGAGATGCCGCCGCCGAAAGGGCCTTGAATGATGGGATAGTCAATGCCGAGACGGCGCACGGCTTCTGTCTGAGAGGGCATCTTCGCATTCCCTGATTAAACACTGATGCTTATTAGGGAAATTGAGTATCTCTTGTAAACCAGGTAACTTTTGGTTATCTCATTATGTGGTTTCCGATCGGTAACCGGATTGAAGACGCCGGACTGGTGGAGCGCCCCTGATAAGCCGTCGGGGTTGGACGATGACTGCGCGTTTTGACGTCCTGCGGTAGCGGTGTTCGTCAACAGGGCGGGACTTCGGACATGAGACTGCAGCGTTAACTTTGAGGTTGAGAAATGGCTCTGCGTGTCAGAAAGAATAAAGCGCCGCCGGCGCCTGAAGGCTGTCCTCTGACAGAGTGCATGTCGGTGCTCGGCGGTGCCTGGACGCCGAATATCATCTGGAATCTCTGCGGCGGGCCAAGGCGTTTCAGCGAACTCAGGCTCGATATACCCGGCGTTTCGGCCAAGGTGCTGACGGCGCGCCTGCGGGCGCTCGAAGCCAGCGGCGTGATCAGCCGCGAAGTGAAACCGACTTCGCCGCCCTCCGTCGAATACGCCCTGACCGATCTCGGACAAGAACTGGTTCCGGCCATCGATGCCATCGTCCGGGTCGGCCACAAACTCAAGACCAAAGAGCGGGCCGGATAGAAACGATTATAAGCGGTAAAACCGCCGGGCGTTTTCGCCGAAGACCCCGGCACGTTCGCTCTCGCTCAATTCGGCCAGGTAACTCTGCGCCAGGTCGAACCAGCCCCGATAGTCTCCCGCGAGCCGGAGCACCGGCCAGTCACTGCCCCAGACCAGACGTTCCGGTCCGAAGCAAGCCAGAAGGTGCTCGACATAGGGCCGGACGCTGTCCGCGGTCCAGTCAGGGCCGGCCTCCGTGAGTAGGCCGGAGAGCTTGCAGTGGACCGGGCCGCTGTCGGCGATGGCTTTCATGTCTTCTGCCCAGCCGTCAATGACGCCCTGGGCGATCAGAGGCTTGGCCCCGTGATCCACAATCACGCGCAGATCGGGATAGCGCGCAAGCAGTGTTCGGAGTCGCTTAAGGTGTTGCGGCAGCACCAGAGCATCGAAACAGAGGTCCAGTTCGATGACGGCACGGAAAGCCGCATCCAGTTCCGGTTTCAGCATCCAGTCCGGGTCGGAAATGTCCTGGATCATGGGCCTGACCGATTTGAGCCAGGGGGATTTGCCGAGCCCGGCAAGGTCCTTGGCTGCGGTGGGTGATTCGAAGTCTATCCAGCCGACCACGCCAGCGATCTCAGGCGTAGACTCCGCGATCTCCAGAAGGAACCCGGTCTCCGCAATGGTTGGCGCCGCCTGGACCAAAACCGCTTGCTCAACACCTGTGGCCTGCAGACGCTGGCGCAGATCGGCGGCTTCGAAATCCCGGTAAATGACGTCCAGGTCCGATGTCAGCCAGCCGTAATCGCCGCGCGCCAAACGCCAAAGGTGTACATGGGCGTCGATCATGGTCTTTCCTCAAGGCGTTGGGGCACCGGGGTGCAACAGCTGTTCGGATTTGAGGTCGGCCCAGAATGCGCTCTGGATCTTGGCCTCCAGTGTCGCGATGTTGCGTGTGACTTCGTCCGGCGACATGGCGCCGGGGATGACCGAGACGACGGCCGGATGGGCGAGGGGAAACTGCAGGGCGGCACTGGCCATGGAGACGCCATGCGCGTCGCAGACCCGGCCGATCGCTGCGACGCGGGCCATGATGTCGGGTGGCGCGGGATGGTAGTTGTAGATCGCGCCTTCGACGGCGCCGGTCGCCAGGATGCCGCTGTTGTAAGGACCGCCCAAAACGATCCCGATGTTTCGCTTTTCGCAGATCGGCAGGAAGCTGTTCAGGGCCTCCTGTTCCAGCAAGGTGTAACGGCCCGCCAAAAGGAAGCAGTCGAAGTCGCCCAGTTCGGTCAGGCGCTGGCAAACTTCCCACTCGTTCACGCCCGCACCGATGGCGGCAATATCGCCGGAGGCCTTTAGGGCTTCCATCGCCTTATAACCACCCGCCATGACTTCCTCGATCCGCTGGTCCGAGGCTTCCTTGCTGCCATGGGTCCAGATATCGACGTCGTGGATGTAGAGGATATCGACGGAGTCGACTCCCATGCGTTTGAGACTGTCTTCATAAGACCGCATGACGCCGTCATAGGAGTAATCGTAGACCGGCCTGACATGGGGCACGTCAACAAATATGCCGGCGTCCTCTTCGCCCGGTGCGCAGGGTTCCAGGGTGCGGCCGATCTTGGTCGAAAGCTGATAGCTTTCCCGCGGCATTGGCCTGAGTGCCTCGCCGAAACGCGTTTCGCTCAGACCGTGACCGTAGAGCGGCGCGGTGTCGAAGTAGGTCACGCCTGCATCGATGGCCGCGCGCAGAGTGGCTTGAGCTTCCTCCTCGCTGAGCGCCCGGTGCATGTTGCCCAGGGGCGCACCGCCAAACCCCATCTCGGAGAGTTTGAGGGATGTCGTGCTGGAGGTCTTGAGGTCGTGGAACTGCATGACTTGGATCTCCCCACTCAAGTGTTGTTGGGACGAAGCCGGGTGCCGCTCCCGGCGTCGAAAAAGAAGATCTGCTCGTTCGCCAGGGCGATCCCAACCGCCGTGCCGATCTTCTCGTCGTAGTCCTTGTCCATCTTCACGATCACAAGGCTTTCGCCGACCTGACAGGTCACCAGTGTTTCGTTGCCGGTTAATTCGATGGCGTAGGTGGTGCCCTTGAATTCGCCTGCGCCGGCCTCGACGACGCGCAGATCTTCTGCGCGGACACCCGCCACCACCTTGCCGTGATCGCTGAAGCCCGGGCAACTCAATGCGGCGCCCTCCGCGCGAAAGCTTCCACCCGCGATCTTACCCTCGATAAAGTTCATGGGCGGAGAACCGATAAAGCCTGCCACGAAAAGGTTTGCCGGGTCATTATAGATTTCCCGCGGCGGGGCCAGTTGCTGCAGTTCGCCGGCCTTCATGATCGCGACCCGGTGGGCCAGGGTCATGGCTTCGATCTGGTCGTGGGTGACATAGATGGTCGTGACCCCGAGTTCGTTCTGCAGATGTTTAAGCTCCGTGCGCATATGTCCGCGCAGCTTGGCATCCAGGTTCGACAGCGGCTCGTCCATCAGGAAGAGGCTGGGGCGGCGGATCATGGCGCGGGCGAGCGCGACGCGCTGGCGCTGACCGCCGGAGAGCTGCCTCGGGTAGCGGTCGAGATAGTCGAGCAGATCGACCTTGCCCGCCACTTCACGGATGGCCCGGGCGCGTTCCTCCTTGTCGACCTTGCGCAGATAGAGCGGATAGCCGATGTTGTCTTCCACGGTCATGTGCGGATAGAGCGCGTAGCTCTGAAACACCATGGCAATGTCACGGTACTTCGGCAGTACGTCCGTGACGTCCTGATCGCCGAGGTAAATGCGGCCTGCCGAGGCGGTCTCCAGCCCCGCAATCATACGCAGCGCAGTTGTCTTGCCGCAGCCGGACGGGCCCAGCAGGACCAGAAACTCACCGTCGCCCACGTCAAGGTCGAGACCCTTGACCACTTCGATGGCGCCGAAGGATTTACGAATATCTCGAAGGGAAACCTGCATCGAAAACTATCCCTTTACCGCACCGATGAGCAGGCCGCGGGTGATGAAGCGTTGGAGGAGACCGGTCATCGCGATAACCGGCAGAATCATGATCACGATCAGAACCGACATGTACCACCACTGCGGACCGCGCGTGGCGTTCTGGGCCGCGACCAGCAAAGGCATGGTCTGCGCATCGGCAGTCGAGAGGAAGAGGGCGAGCAGATACTCGTTCCAGGAGAGGATCAGCACCAGAAGGAAGGTCGCCGCCAGCCCCGGTTTCGCCAGGGGCATGACGATGGTCAGGAAGATCCGGAAGCGCGAGGCGCCGTCCAGCTCGGCGCTTTCTTCCAGATCGACCGGAATGGTCGCGAAGAAGTCACGCATCAGCCAGACCACGATCGGCAGGTTGACCGCCATGTAGACGATGATCAGGGCAAAGTGGGTGTCGAGCAGACCGACCTGTTGAAACATGACGTAGATCGGCAGCACGGCGACCACCGGCGGCAGGATCCGCTGCGAGATGATCCAGAAGAGAATGTCGTTGTTGCCCAGGGACCGCTTGAAGCGTTTGGCCAGCGTGAGCAGGAACAACACGAAGAGCGCAGCGCCGACCGCCACGCCGATCTGCCAGGGGATGCCGGCTGCAATGGTAGAAATGACCACCGCCGCGAGGATCAGGATGAAGGCGAAGATCGACATGATCTTCGGGCGGTAGGTGATGCGCGTGAGCGCGTAAGCCGCCATGGAACCGAAGAGCACCGCAAGCACCGTGCTGGCGAAGGCGATAATCAGTGAATTCAGGTAAGGCCGGAAGGTGTCGTTGCCCAGATCGAAAAAGATGTAACTCCAGGCATGGCTGGAAGGCTCGAAATCAATGAAGGGCAGATAGACCGGACCGTCCGAAACGTGGATCGGCAGCTTGAAGGAAGTCACCAGCAGCCAGTAGAGCGGGAAAAGCACCACGAAAGACCAGAAGATCAGGATCGTGTAGGTCAGCACCAGCCGAGCCGGTGAAAGCGACTTGATATCCTTGGGTTCGAAAATCCGCTGGAACAGCGTGCGCTGGAGTTTCGAGGGCAGGGCTTTCGAGGGAAGGGCCGGGGAAGATGATGTGGAGTCTGCGGTCATGTGCCGGCCTCCCTGGTTTTCTGGGCGATGAAGTTAAAGAAGGACACGCAGGTCACGACCGTGACGAAGAGCAGCATGTAGCCGACCGCCGAGGAGCCGCCGAGGTCCTGGGTCCGCCAGGCGATGAAGGCATGCAGGGTCATGGATTCCGTTGCGATGCCCGGGCCGCCGTTGGTCAGGATGTTCGGCAGATCAACGATCTTGAAGGCCTCGATCAGGCGGATCAGCACGACCGTCGCCACGACCGGCGCGATGGCCGGCCAGGAAATGTCCCGGAAGATCTGCCAGCCGCCGGCGCCATCCATCTTGGCGGCCTCGACCTGCTCGCCCGGCTGGTTCTCCAGCGCGGCCAACAGCACAATGAACATGAAGGGTATCCACTGCCAGGAGTCCCCGATCAGGACCACCCAGCGCGCGGACCAGGCGTCGGCGGCCCAGGCAAAATCGCCATAACCCAGCCATTGCCAGAGAGGAGCGAAGGGGCCTTTGGAAACATCTGCCAGCATGCGGAAGGCATAGGCGATGCCGACCGGCGTCACCATCAATGGGATGAAAAAGATCAGGCGGAAAAAATTCCGGCCCTGAATGCGCTGCGCACAGAGAAGCGCCAGACCCAGACCAATCGCCAGCTGGATCGAGACGCCGGCGAAAACATAGAACAGCGTGACCACTAGGCTGCCGGGAAAGCCCTTCCCGTTGAGCACGGCCATACAGAGCAGAACCAACCCGGTCAGGACCGTGGCGGTGATTACGCGCCCGATGAAGCCAAAGACTCCCGCTTTCCCGCTGCGCAGGGTGCGCCAGAGCCAGAGGCCGAACCCGGCTACGATCAGCGCAAGGAAACACCATTCGAATAGTGTGATCCGGCCGAAGGTTCCGAGGAAATGATACTGCTGGGATCCGAACAGCAGTTTCTCGAAATTGCGCAGGCCGACGAATTTCAACTCGTAGCCGCCGCGTACCAGCTTGAAGCGGGACAGCGCGAGATAAAGCGACAGCAGCAGCGGATAAATCGAGAGGGCCAGAATAATCAGCACCGTCGGGAGAATCAGCAGCGTCGGCGCTTGCCGGTCGCTCCATTCCGAGACCTTGGCTGGGATGGAAAACATATCTTTCTACCCGCTTGAATCCGATCGCTGTCTGCGTGCAGAAAAAGAATCGCGCAGAGAGCTCTTATTCATTTGGCTGTGGATTGCTGTGCGCCGGTGATTTCGAGAATCAGCACGCCGCAGTTCAGCCCCTACGATTGAGGTAAGATAAAAAAGCACCGGGGAAGGGGATTGCGCCTCTTCCCCGGCAGGGAGAGTAATGGCTACTGGCCGAGCGTTGCCTTGTAGAGCCGAAGCTGCTCATCGGCACCGAGGTCTTCGTTCAACTCGTTCCAGCCCTCCTCGATGGCTTCCATGGTGGCGGCCTTGTCGATTTCACCGGCCAGGAGGCGCGCGATAGCGGTGTCCAGGACAACCTGCTGATAATTCTGGTTCTTGGGAATGCGCAGATCCAGCATCATGTTGGGGCTGTCGAGGCTTGCTCCGATCGCGCCGAGATAGTTCTTGGCCGCTTTCTCGCTCATGCCCGCTTCCACCCAAAGGCTTAGATCGCCGAACTGGGACAGGCGGTAGGGGTTGAACCCGGTCTTGCCGATGGTGACATCGCTGTTCGACTGCGCGGGCTGACTCATATAGGAGAAGAAGTCGTAGGCGGCGTCTTTGACTTTCTGGTCGGCGGAGGCATTGATGCCGCCGGACCATCCGCCGAAGGCGGCGAAGGGTGCCCGGTTGACGCCGTTCACTGCATGCGGGCAGCGATCGGCATCACAGGCGACAAGCTTACCGGTTTCACGGTCAAGCACGTCGCGGGAACCCGGCAGCATAACCGCGCCGACCTTGTCGACGACATTGGAGTTGTCCGGGTCGATCGCCAGGGTACCAATGTCACCCCAGTCGATGGTTAGGGCGCAGCGGCCCGCTGTGAAGAGGCCGCGCGTGTCGCCGACATCCAGGTTGATTTCATCGGGCGGGCCGTAATTCGTGGACTCGGTATAAACGTCAAGCGCAGCACCGAAGGCTTCATTGTTGACCAACGGACTCATGTCCTTGGCATCAAAAAACGCGCCCTGCTTGGTCCCCTGGGTCTGGAGGTAACCGCCGGCGATAGAGAGGATCGTCCAATAGGCCTGTGCGTTGCGTTTTTTAGAAATACAGGACCCGTAGTCGGCTTCGCCATCGCCGTTCATGTCCTTGCCGTGCAGCGTTTTGGCGATCGAGAGATAGTCTCCCCAGGTCTCCGGCGGCGAGAGGCCTTCAGCCTCCAGTATGTCGCTGCGGTAGTAGACCATGTGGAAATCGCCATCCAGCGTCAGAAGATAGGTTCTGCCGTTGTACTGCTGAGAAAACTCGCGGAAGAAACCCGCGATGTCGTCGGTCTTCAGGTCTTTATCCGCCGCAACCTTGTCGGTCAGGTCTTCCAGGTAACCTGGTTCGACATAGTCGACCATCCACTGCGGCGCCAGGACCGCCGCATCGATGGAATTCGTGCCCGTCGCGAAATCGGTCAGGAGCTTTGTGTAGAGATCGGAGAAGGGGACCGTGACGACATTGATCTCCGCCCCGGTCAGCGCCTTGAATTCCGGTGCGCGGCGCTGAAGCGGCTCTGCGATCTGGGGGCCTGTGAAGGTCATGATGTCGACCTTCACGCCATCGTATTTCTTCTCCGCGGAAGCTGCGGAGGCTGCAAGAGCGACCGCGCAAAGGCTGGTCGTGGTAACTGCTGCCAGCCGGCGCAGTGACTTGAATTTCGTTGAATGCATTCTTCCCTCCCGTGATGAACAGTGAAACCTTCTTGGTCTTTTCGTTTTTATCCCCGGTCAAAACTGCCGCGTGGGCAGCGGTGTTCAATTGCCTTTCCTTCTTATTCGAATAGTTCCGGCCGCTCCTTCATTCGTTTTTGCAGCGGCGCAATACCTGCGGCCAGATGGCGGGTCATGGCCTCGCCGGCGGCATCGGGCGAACCCTTGCGCAGGGCGTCAACGATGGCCAGGTGCTCGTGGTAAGTCTCTATCGGCCGATCGACCACCGTCAGCATCATCTTTCGCACCCGGTCAAGCTGCGCACGGGAGCTGTCGATGGCCCGGCGCACCTTGGTGAAACCCAGGAAATCGCAAATCATTTGATGAAACTCGATATCCAGCCGATGAAAGGCGTCAAGATCATCGGCCTCCAGGTTGGCTTTCTGATAGCGAACGTTCCGGTCCAGGTCGTTGAGAACCTCGCGGGTGATCCGAAGCGCCACCTCCCGCACGGTTTCAACCTCAAGCGCGCGGCGCAGGAATGCGCCCTCGAGCACGTCACCCGTCCGGATCTTGGAGACATAGGTTCCGTGCTGGGGGAAGATCTCGACCAGGCCTTCTTCTGCGAGCCGGTTGATCGCTTCACTTATAGGCGTGCGCGAGATCCCGAGCTGCGCTGCGATCTCTTCTTTCTTGATCACCATGGTCGGCGGAAGGGTAAGGTCAATGATGGCGCTGCGGAGGATCGCGTAGACCTGTGAAGACCGCGATTGCCTTGGGTCGATGACCGCATTCTCCGGAAGCGGATGTTGCATCCCAATGCCCTGCATGCTAATTGTGCTAACATGCTAGCTGGGGTCAGAAGTAAGTCAAGATGAAATCCGGTTTGCCCTCATCAAGCAGCATCGGCCCGGGCGTCTGACGATTCGATCCCGGGCTTTAGGCAGTTCGGTATTTAAGTGGCGATCGAATTCAAGGGACATGAATTTGAACAGCCTACGGCCCGGATAGATTGGGTTGTCGGCGCGCAGGCTGCGTCTGCCGACCGGCCAGAGGGTCCAGCGTGGAAGGAACAAGGTGCTCGAAGACTCTGAAACCCTGACGATACGGCTGTCGGCGGACGACAATGTTGTTGTCGCGCGGCGGAATATCGCTGGAGATACGCGGGTGGTCTCCGAGGGCGTGACGGCGGTGGATGGCGTGCCTCAGGGTCATAAGCTGGCGACCAAGGCGATCGCCGCAAATGAGCCTGTCCGCAAATACAATCAGATCATCGGTTTCGCGACACGTCCGATCGCAGCCGGTGAGCATGTGCACGAGCATAACTGTGCGGTCCAGGAATTTGCCCGCGACTATGACTTCTGCGCCGATGTCAGGCCGGTGCCCTTCGTGGGTGATGGCGCGCAACGCAATTTCGCAGGATACCGGCGCGCCAATGGACGGGTCGGGACACGGAACTATATCGGCGTTCTGACCTCTGTGAATTGCTCTGCGACAGTGGCGCGTTTCATTGCCGACGCCTTTAACCGCAGTGGCATGCTCGACGACTATCCGAATATCGACGGCGTGGTGTCGTTCGTTCACGGCACGGGTTGCGGCATGGCCAGCTCGGGCGAGGGGTTCGAGAACTTTCAAAGGACACTCTGGGGATACGCGTCCCACCCGAATTTTGCCGGCATCCTGATGATCGGGCTGGGCTGCGAAGTCTTTCAGATTCCCCGCCTGATGGAGACCTATGGCCTGAGCGATACCGATAGCTTCCAGACCATGACCATTCAGGCGAGTGGCGGCACCCGCAAGTCCATCGAGGCCGGTGTCGAGCGGATCAAGGCGATGCTTCCTGCGGCCAATGCCTGCAAGCGCGAAGACGCGCCGGCAAGCGAACTGACCCTGGCCCTGCAGTGCGGCGGATCCGACGGTTATTCCGGCATTACCGCGAACCCGGCGCTGGGAGCAGCGGCGGACCTCCTGGTCCGCAACGGCGGCACCGCAATTCTCTCGGAAACGCCTGAGATCTACGGCGCTGAGCACTTACTGACCCGGCGGGCTGTCAATCGGCAGGTTGGGGAGAAACTGATCGAGCGGATCCATTGGTGGGAAGACTACACCCGGCGCAACGGCGGCGAGATGAACAACAATCCTTCGCCGGGCAATAAGTTGGGCGGCCTGACTACGATCCTGGAAAAATCTCTCGGGGCGGCGGCGAAGGGCGGAACCATGCCGCTGAGCGGGGTCTATCTCTACGGCGAGCCCATTGATACTAAGGGCTTCGTCTTCATGGACAGCCCCGGCTACGATCCCTGTTCGATCACGGGGCAGGTCGCGTCAGGCGCCAATGTCGTCTGCTTTACCACCGGACGCGGCTCGGTATTCGGCTACAAGCCGTCTCCTTCGATCAAGCTGGCAACCAACTCACTGATGTATGAGAATATGTCCGAGGACATGGACATAAATTGCGGTCCGATCGCGGAAGGTGCCGTCTCGGTCGAAGAGAAGGGCGCGGAGATATTCGAAAAGATTCTCGCCGTGGCTTCGGGCACGCCCTCCAAGAGTGAGGAACTGGGCTTCGGCGATAATGAGTTCGTGCCCTGGCAGATCGGCGCGGTGATGTAAGTGGGCCGCTGCGGGTCGGAAATGAGTGACATTTAACGCTGTATGACAGCGCTTCCCGGTCGAGCGCGGCTTGCCGGTTGAGCCTGAAACGAGACAGCGGTGAAGAGAAGACGTCTGGAGGGACTGAGTTTTATGGGCGACAGACTGCGCGGCAAGACGGCGCTGGTGACGGCGGCTGCACAGGGAATTGGCCGGGCGACCGCCGAGCTGTTCGAGGCCGAAGGGGCGCGCGTTTGGGCGACCGATATCAATGAGGACGCCCTGGCCGACGTGAAGGTCAGCAACCGGCGCCGGCTGGATGTCACCGACGATACCATGATCGCCGAACTCGCGGCTGAAGTCGGGACTTTGGACGTGCTCTTCAACTGCGCCGGTTTTGTGCACGCGGGGTCAATCCTGGAGTGCAGTGAGGCGGACTGGGACTTCGCCATCAATCTCAACGTCAAATCCATGTACCGGACCATCCGTGCTTTTCTGCCGAAAATGCTCGAAGCCGGCAGTGGCTCGATCGTCAACATGGCTTCGGTCGCCGGCAGCGTCAAAGGGGTGCCGAACCGCTTCGCCTACGGCATGACAAAAGCGGCGGTGGTGGGGCTGACCAAGTCGGTCGCGGCGGATTTCGTACAAAAGGGCATCCGCTGCAATGCCATCTGCCCGGGAACAGTTCAGTCGCCGTCGCTTGAGCAGCGGCTTGCCGAGCAGGGCGATTACGATGCCGCGCGCGCCGCCTTTATCGCGCGCCAGCCGATCGGACGGCTGGGCGAGCCCGCGGAAATTGCCGAGCTGGCGCTCTATCTCGCGAGCGATGCGGCAGGCTATACGACCGGTCAGATCCATATTATCGACGGTGGCTGGTCGAACTGATATCCAAGACTCCTGATTTTAAAACAGACTTCGAAAATTCCTGTAAGAGGACAACGCCATGAAACTGCTTCGCTATGGCCCGCAAGGCGCCGAAAAGCCTGGAATGCTGGACTCCACCGGCACAATTCGCGACCTTTCCGCTGTCGTGGAGGATGTGAATGGCGCCTCTTTGTCGCCGGATGCGCTGGCAAAGCTCGCCGCCGTCGATCCGGCGTCTCTTCCTGCCGTTGACGGCGCGACACGCCTCGGCCCCTGCGTGGCCGATGCCGGTAAGTTCGTTGCTATTGGTTTGAACTACTCCGACCATGCGGCCGAATCCGGGTTGGAGGTGCCGCCGGAGCCGGTTGTCTTCATGAAAGCGACCTCCTCGATCTGCGGTCCGAACGACAACGTCGAGATCCCGCGCGGCTCGGAAAAGACCGACTGGGAAGTCGAGCTCGGTGTGGTCATCGGCAGCACGGCCAAGTACATCAGTGAAGCGGATGCGCTGAAGCATGTTGCGGGATACTGCGTGATCAACGATGTTTCCGAACGCGGTTTCCAGATCGAACGCAGCGGTCAATGGGTGAAAGGCAAGTCAGCCGATACCTTCGGACCGCTCGGTCCCTGGCTTGTCACCAAGGATGAGGTCGCTGACCCGCAGGCGCTTTCCATGTGGCTCGATGTGAACGGCGAGCGCCAGCAGACCGGCAACACCAACACCATGGTCTACGGCGTTGCCTTTATCGTGTCTTATCTTAGCCAGTTCATGACCCTGCATCCGGGGGACATCATCACCACAGGGACGCCGCCGGGCGTCGGTATGGGGCAGAAACCGCCCCGCTATCTGAAACCCGGCGACGTCGTGTCGCTTGGGATCGAGGGCCTTGGTGATCAGCGGCAGGACGTAGTCGCCGCAAAGTGAGTTATGGATTGCGGTGCTCCGGTGTTGCCTGAGCGGCCGTGTCATGATCTGGCGGTCTGAAGTTTAGACCAAATAAAACAAGTCTTCATTCTATGGTTGAAAAAGAGCGGTCTTCTGACCGCTCTTTTTTTATGTCTAGGAACCACAAATGTAAGGGTTCCCGCGTAAGGGGAATTACCAATACTTATTTCCCGCGTAATGATTATTATTGTTCGTACGGGTTCTATTTAAATCATCTGTAAACGAATATTAAATACAATTTAAATTTGTCATAAATTCTGTATATACTTTTATTGCCTAAAGTAAAACTGGGGATTTTACGGGGGATATGGCATGACGGCGTCCTTGTCACCGCGCAAGCAGGGTTTGTACATTATCGCCGGTTTTCGGGAGTCCGATGCCGGCGCGATTGTTCAGCTTTTCAGAGAAGCCTACGGCGACAACTACCTTAAAGCTTCGATCTACGATCCGGAGACCTTCATTGCCGGAAACCGAAGCCAGCAATTGATCTCTGTCGTTGCCCGAACCGCGAGCGGTGAGGTCGTCGGGCACGTCGGGTTGTCCCGCTGTGCGCCTTCACCGAAGGTTCTTGAAATCGGTCAGGCCGTGGTCGGCGGCAATCACCGCTCCGGCGGTCTGCTGGCTGCCATGATGTCCATTGCCATCGAGCACGCCCGTGGCGCGCTGGAATGCGAGCTGCTGTTCGGGGCGGCGGTTTGTAACCATGCCTATTCGCAAAAGGCCTGCCTCTCCTTGGGTCTGACGGAGATTGGCTATGAAATGGATTATCTGCCCGAGCGCATGTTTGTTGCGGCCCATGGTCCGATCGGCCGTGTGGCTACGCTGAATTATGCCCGAAGCTTTGCGCCGGACAACGATACCGACGTCTATCTGCCGCCGTGTTATGCCGGAAACGTGCGTGACGTCGTCGAGCATCTGGGGGACCGTCGCCGCTTTCATGAGGCGGATGCAAGTGCCCAGCCGGGCGGGGAGAGCGAACTGACGGTTGGCGATATGCCGGATTGCGACGTTGTCGCGATCAACCTTACGCATGCAGGAGCGGACTTCGAAACCCGATTGCTGTCGCTTGAGCAAGAGGCACGTTCGAACGGCCGCGCAATGATCAAGGTTGCGGTCAATCTCGGCCAACCGGAAGTGGCGCAGGTGGTCGAGGTGCTTCGGTCGCGGGAATACTTCTGCGGTTGCGTTCTGCCCCGCTGGTTCGGAAGCGATGCCTTGCTGATGATCAAGACGTTCGGCGCTCCCAACTTTGCTGGACTTAAGATCAAGTCCGAACGCTCGCATGACCTGCGCGACCGGGTGGAACAGGATTATCTTTCAGTCGTTGCAGCCCGAAAGGCTGTCGCGGCGTGACGAAGATTCCCCGGCACACGCCGGGGCGTGCAAGACCGGGCAGCGCAAGCAGCCTTACTCCCAGACCGGCTCGATGTCATTCCGCCAAAGGCCGCGCCGTTCGGCACGGGCTTTTGTCTCTTCTTCGAGATAGCGTTCCGCACCTGCCGCATTTGTGAGGGCCCAGCCCTGCTCGACCAGCCAGGCGTTGAGTTCCGGACCACCGACACCGCCCAGGTAGCAAAGCCCCAGAAAGGTTCCGCTTGCGGTCCGGCCCCGGTCAAGACAGGTGATCCAGTGATTGCCCACCCGGTTCAGGGTGGCCCAGCGCGCGTCGCGGCCACAGCTCCAGGCTGTTTGGCTCTCTGTGCAGCTTTGGTCGTTGCCCGGGGCCCGAAGCCCTTCCAGCTGAACAAGCGTGCCGCCGATTTCAATAATGGCCGGACTGAAAACCTGAGACTGCTTACCCTCGACTTTGGCATTGGCGTCGGCCGTGCCCAAAAGCGCAAAGAGCCCGGCGAGACAGGCAAGAGGAAAGAGAAGGAGCGGGAATCGTACTTTGTTTTTCATGAGTGCAAGTGTTGCACGAGTCCCGGTCTGAGATACAGCTAGACTTCTTTGAGGTTGCGAACGACGCTTGTCGCGTCCAGACACTCCTCGGGCAGCAGGCCGTCGAGGACGTTGGCGACGTCTCTGGGATCGTCGGTAAACCTCAAGCCCCAGACGCCATCTTCCTGCCACACGACTTCGACATCAAGGTCGGTCGAACGTGCGAGGCGCAACTTGACGACTTCCTTGCCCTCAGGTGCGCCGTCGAGGCAGACGCGTGCGCCCGTGATGGAGAGGTCGATGACGGCGCAATCGAGTGTCTCGATTTCATTGATGAGGCAGCCGGACAGAACGACCTGGGCCCGTTTGTACTGGCGCTGCTCAGCCACGTCTTGGGAATGAACTGTGGTTTTCATGACGTTCATCACTTCTTCGCCGTAGAAACTCATTGCGGCGCGCAAGGCTCAGACCTCAAACCTCAAACCCTTGCCACTCGGAGACCGCCCGCCATAGCCCCGCGGGCCTGGGATGTCTTTAGAGTTGCCGATAACCCGAAGTCTGCCGCAGCTTGATTAAGAAAGGATCAAAAAATCAACCAGATCGCTAAATTTCCTCAAAGTGAACGCCCGCCTCGATCTATGCACGCACAGGTTACGATTGATCTTGGGATGTCCGGCCACAGTCAACTGCGGGCGTGTCTTTTGCCGAGGAGAGGGCAATTGCAGTATGGCTCCGGATCACCCCTTCAATTGTCTTGATTTTATCAGTAATTGTGCGTTCCAGAGCCAAGGCATTACTTGCACGAATTTTTAGCAGATAGTCGAAGTCGCCGGTCACATGGTGGCATTCCTGAACTTCGGGAAGTTTGACGACCTTGTCGAGGAAGCCTGCGACTGTTTTCGGATGACTTAAAGTGATCTGGACGAAGGCGCAAATGTCGAGGCCGAGGGCAATGGGATCCAGGATGGCAACCTGGGCTTTGATAATGCCGCGTGCCTGCAGCCTTTTCAGGCGATCATGAACTGTTGACGGGGAGAGACCGCATTGCTTCGCCAGTTCAGCGTAGGACTGCCTGCAATCATCCTGGATCAGGGCCAGAAGCCTGCGGTCAGATTGATCAACTTCCATGAAGATAATAATCCGTGATTTATCCGAATAAAGGTGATAATTTCCGGAAAATATACGGAAATATGGCTAATTTCAATGATTATGTTGTTTTTTCAAGGCTTATTGTTAGGCTTGTCGGTTGCCGCTCCCGTCGGCCCGATCGGCGTGCTTTGCATCCGGCGCAGCCTGAGCCAGGGGATGGGGGTGGGGTTTGCGTCCGGTCTCGGGGCCGCCGTTGCCGATGCTTTTTACGGGGCCGTTGCCGCCTTTGGCCTTACGGCGATATCGAGCTTTCTGATCGAGATAGAGGGTGCGCTGCTTCTGGGGGGCGGACTGTTTCTTCTGTGGCTCGGTGTGAAGACTTTTCGAGCGGTTCCGGCCCCGCTGGGTTCGGGCGGGCAAAATGGCGGCGCTGCCAGTGCCTTCCTCTCCTGTGTCGTTTTAACGCTTGCCAACCCCGCGACGATCTTTTCCTTCGTGGCTCTTTTTTCGGGACTTGGCTTTGCCGGTTCAAGTACAGCACAGGCCCATGGCTACGGCGGGGCTGTCATTCTGGTGGCGGGTGTTTTTTTGGGTTCGGCACTCTGGTGGCTGGGCCTGAGCGGCAGTGTCGGTTTGTTCCGGAACCGGATGACGTCACACGCGCTGAAGCGGATTAATCAGCTGTCGGGCAGCATTCTGACAGTCTTTGGCCTTGCCGCCCTGATGCGGTTCGTCTGGCCCGACATCTGATCCTATCCGCTAGTGTGATGTTTCTGAAGTTCGCCGCGTAGCATGCGGCGAATTTTAGAGACTGAATCACACTAGATTCAACGGGACACTATGAGCGGACCCGACGGACGGCATCCAGCCAGCCGGCGTAGCGGCTCTCGCGCTCGTCGCCGGACATGCGGGGTTCGAAACGGCCGGTGCTTTGCCATGTTTCGGCGATGCCCTCCGGACCTTTGAAAACACCGCTCTTGAGGCCGGCCAGGCTCGCGGCGCCCAACGCGGTGGTCTCGGCCACCACGGGACGCTCGACGGCGACGCCCAGGATGTCGGCCAGCATCTGCAGCATCCAGTTGTTGGCGACCATGCCGCCGTCAACCCGCAGAGTTTCCAGTCCGCTGGCACCGTCCGCTTCCATGGCTTTCAGCAGATCGCGGGTCTGATAGCAGACGGCCTCGAGGGTGGCGCGGGCAATCTCCGCCGGCCCCGTGGCGCGGGTCAGGCCGAAGACGGCGCCGCGCGCGTCGGCGTCCCAATAGGGCGCGCCCAAACCAGTGAAGGCCGGAACCACGTATATCGCCTGCGTGGCATCCGCGGACTTCGCCAGTCCTTCGGTCTCGGCGGCTGAGGAGATGATCTTCAGCCCGTCGCGCAGCCACTGCACCGCGGCGCCCGCCACGAAGATACTGCCTTCCAGGGCGTAGGTGGTTTTACCGTCGATCCGATAGGCAACGGTGGTCAGCAGCCGATTGGCCGACGTCAGGGCATTTTCGCCCGTGTTCATGAGGGCGAAGCAGCCGGTGCCATAGGTCGACTTCATCATACCGGCGTCGAAGCAGGCCTGACCGACCGTGGCGGCCTGCTGGTCTCCTGCGATACCCAGGATCGGGATCGGCGCGCCAAAGAGATTTGCGTCCGTCGCGCCAAATTCGGCATTGCTGTCGTAGACCTCGGGAAGCAGGGAAGCCGGTACTCCGAAGAGCTCAAGCAGATCCTCGTCCCAGGCCTGCCGGTGGATGTCGAACAGCATGGTCCGGGCGGCGTTTGTGGCGTCGGTCGCATGAACCTTGCCGCCGGTCAGACGCCACAGCAGGAAACAATCGATGGTCCCGAAGGCGAGCTCGCCACGCTCGGCCCGGGCGCGCAGCCCTTCCACGTTCTCGAGCAACCAGGCGATCTTCGTGGCCGAGAAGTAAGAGTCGATCAGTAGGCCGGTGCGCGCCTGGACCATCGGTTCATGGCCATCCTTCTTGAGGCGGTCGCAGAGTGGGGCGGAGCGCCGGTCCTGCCAGACGATCGCCTTGTGCACCGCTTCTCCGGTCTTACGGTCCCAGATCACCGTTGTCTCGCGCTGGTTGGTAATGCCCAGGGCCGCGATATCGGTGGCGGCCACTCTGGCATTGGAGAGGGCGCCTTTGACCACGCCGACGGTGTCGCGCCAGATATCCTCGACATCGTGCTCAACCCACCCGGACTGGGGGAAATGTTGCGGCAGTTCCTGCTGGGCCTGCCCCATCGGCCGACCGGCATCATCGAATATCAATGCCCGGCTGCTGGTCGTGCCCTGATCGATGGCAAGCAGTGATCGCGCTGAAGACATGGCGTCTTTCTCCCTGGTCTGCCGCCGCCGGAAATTAGCTCTAACCGGTCTTTGCGGCCTTAATCTCGAAACGAGTCCGGAATATAGAGCAGGAACCTTCTCGACGGAAAGAGCCAAGAAAAGACCCTGTACAAGACCTGCCGCAGCGGCAAATGCGCCGCGCATCTGAGCCATTCCACATGGCGGAAAGCCTTCTGCTTGTGAATCCACGGCGCTTGGCAATAATTGCGCCGTAATCCCTCACGTTCCAGCCAACGGAAACGAGGGACCTCTGTCCAGCAAGGAGAAAACTCAGTGCCTCAAATCAATGCCGATCGCCTGCTTGCCGACCTGCGGCATCTTCGTTCCATCGGTGCGGTCGATAACGGGGTGGTTCGGCCCGCGCTCTCCGAGAAAGACATGGAAGCACGGCATTGGCTCAAAGCGCAGTATGAGGCGGCTGGCCTGGACGCTACGATTGATGGCGTCGGCAATGTCCTGGGCCGCTCCCCCAACGCCGGCAAGGCGCTTTTGATCGGGTCGCATTCCGATACTCAACCAACGGGTGGTTGGCTGGATGGGGCCATGGGGGTGATCTATGGTCTCGAAGTCGCTCGTGCGCTGCGCGAAGATCCCGATACCGCGCATCTGGCGGTCGATGCCGTCTCTCTTCAAGACGAGGAGTCGCGGTTTTTCGGCTGCATGGGCAGCCGCTCGCTCTGTGGTTTCTTCACGCCCGAGATGGAGGCCGGTGCGCGGGACAAGGACGGTGTTCTGCTTGCCGACGCGCTTAAGGACGCCGGATTAAAGGATGCGCCGCGCATCAGGTTGGATCGTGAGCGTTATCTGGGTTTCCTTGAAGCGCATATCGAGCAGGGACCGCATCTGGAAGAAGACGGCAACGCTATTGGCGTTGTGACCTCGATCGTCGGCCTGGGCGGCTTGCAGATCAAGTTCGAGGGCCAGCAAAATCACGCCGGCACCACCATGATGTCGATCCGCAAGGATGCCTCGGCGGCACTATATGCGCTGGCCAACGCGATCAACGAGGAGTTTCCGAAGGTCGCGGGTCCGCGCTCGGTCTGGACCATGGGCCGCGCTGTGATCAAGCCGGGCGCGGCTTCGATCGTGCCGGGTTACGCGGAGCTGGATTTGCAATACCGGGATGCCTCGACGACGGTGCTGGATGCTTTCGAAGCAACGGTGGCGCGGTTGATTGGCGAGATCAATGCACGCGGTGGCGCTAGAGTCTCGGCGGAGCCGGCCCGGGTCCGGGTCGCGCCCGCACATATGGATGAGGGCTTTCGAAAACACATTGCCGCCGCGGCGGGAAAACATGCACCCGGGAAGTGGACGGAAATGCCCAGCGGGGCTTTCCACGACGCGGGTGTGATCGCCGACTTCATGCCCTGTGCTATGCTCTTCATTCCCTCCATTGGGGGAATCAGCCACGACTTCGCGGAGGACAGTCACGACCAGGACATCGCGCGCGGCTGTCAGGTCCTCGCCGACGCCGCGGCTTCGATCCTATCTGCGTAACTCTTGAACAAGCAGTCCGGGAGCATGCGAAAACGCCCTTCAGCGCGGCTCTTGGTTTTAGATCCTCAGAACCGGATTCTGCTGTTCCACTTCCGGTTCGATGAGGGTCCATTGGCCGGGAAGCAGTATTGGGCGACACCCGGCGGCGCGCTTGAACCAGGCGAGAACTATCAGGAAGCCGCATGGCGCGAACTCTATGAAGAGACTGGTATCTCAGGCGATGTCGGTGAGGAAGTTGCTCAAAGAGATGTAATTTTCGAAACACCGTCAGGTGACAGTGTGATGGCCGATGAGCGTTATTTCCTGGTGCGCGTCTCCGACAACCGTATCGATAAGAGCGGCCAAGGCGCCGCAGAGTCGCAGTACATGCGGGCTCACAAATGGTGGTCCCCGGAAGACATCAGGGAAACCTCCGAAGTCGTGTTCCCGGAAGAGCTTGAGGCTCTTCTGATGCAGTTGAGCGTCAAATGACGGCAGGCTCTAGTATCCCGAATCTGAAATTCACTTCATTGAATTTCAGATTCAACGGGACACTAACTCATTGAATCTAGTGTGATTCAGTTTCTAAAATTCGCCGCACATTATGCGGTGAACTTCAGAAACATCACACTAGTGCCGGTGTCTGAGGGCGCGGCCTGGCCTGGCACCGGTGAAGGCGCCGTCGCTCCAGACCTTGCGGCCGTTGACGAAGACGCTGTCGATGCCCTTGGCCGGTGTCGTCGGGTGCTCGAAACTGGCCGAATCTTCGATTTCCTCCGCGTCGAAGATCACGAGGTCAGCAAAAGCACCCGGCCGAATCACGCCGCGATCCTTGAGCTTGAATTGTTCGGCGGTCATGGACGTCATTTTGCGGACGGCGGTTTCCAGGGTGAAGAGGCCTTCATCTCTGGCGTAGTGGCCTAACACGCGGGGGAAGGTGCCCCAGAGGCGCGGATGCGGATGCTCGTCGCCGGGTATGCCGTCCGATCCGATCAGGGTGTGCGGGTAGGCGAGGATGCGCCGGACGTCGTCTTCATCCATGGAAAAGAAGATTCCGCCGGCGGGCAGGAGCGACTCGATCGTCTCGTCGACTGAGAGCGCCATATCCTTAGCGACATCTTCCAGATCCCAGCCCGAGTACTTGGGATGAGGCACGGACCAGGTGACGAGAACCTTTGACGCCGTCATCAGGCGTCCGGCATCCAGCATGGTTGAGCCCGCGATGTAGGGGTAGGCGTCCAGCGCTATCGCTTGAGTCTTGCGAGCCTGATCGATGGCGGCGAGGGTCTCCGCCGAGCGGCCATGGTTGTTGCGGCCGACGCATTTGTGATGAGAGATCAGGACGGGAATGGCGGCGTCCCGCCCGATCCTCGCGGTCTCGGCGATGGAGTCCGCGATGTGATCGGCTTCGTCACGCATATGGGTGGTATGGATGGCGTCGAATTCGCTGAAGCCTTCCAAGATCTCGATCACCTCTTCGGTGGTGGCTTCACGGGCCGGAGGATAGAAAAGCCCGGTGGAGAAGCCGGCGGCGCCCGCTTCCATGCATTCGCCTAGGCTTTTGCGCATCGCCGCGACTTCGTCCTGTGTGGCCGTCCGGTCCAGGCGTTCCATGGCCGACAGCCTTAGCGTCGAATGGCCGACCTGACAAACGGCATTAACGGCGGCCGGGTCTTTGTCCAAAGCATCCAGATAAGCGCCAAAGCTGGGATGAAAGTCCTTTGGGTTGCCGGAGAGGAGATCGATCGGCGAGGGCGGCCTGCGATCGATGGTGAGCGGTGCGATACTGACCCCACAGTTTCCGGTCACGACTGTCGTGACGCCCTGACTGATCTTGCAGGACATGTCGGGTGTGGCCAGAAGCGCGTGGTCATCGTGGGTGTGAGAGTCGATAAAACCCGGCGCGAGCACCTTGCCACTTGCGTCGATCTCGCTTGCGCCCTTGGCCTGGGAGAGGTCGCCGACTGCGGTGATACGATCCCCGTCGACGGCGAGGTCGCCGCTTACCGACGCGGTGCCGCTGCCGTCGATGATGCGCGCGTTTCTGATGATGAGATCGTGGTGCGCGCTCTGCGCGATGTTCGTATTTTCTGTCACGGGACTGTCCGTTTTTATGGAAGTGTCTTCTTAGATAGCAGAATATCGCGCTATGGGTTAGAGGGGTCGGCGCGATAAGGGGCTCCTAGGCTGTTGAAGGCGCGTTGATGGAGATGCAGATGCTGGCGGATAAAAGCGATTTCATCGGATTGGAGGGCGTGACCCATTTGGCGACCGGTGGTGAACCGCCGCTGCTAAAAACACACAGGGATGCTTTCGAAGACTTTGCCCGTGACAAGGCAGATGGTCAGAACGGTTACCGCCGTCACTGGCAGGTTGCGGAAGAGGTGCGGGCGCAACTGGGTCAGCTTGTCGGTATGACACCGGAAGACATCGCCTTGACCGGGAGTGCGTCCGAGGGAATTTCCCGGGTCATTTCCTCGATCGACTGGCGGGCCGGTGACTCGGTGGTCACGCCGGCAGCAGAATTTGCCTCTGGGCGCTATGGATTGGCGCGCCTCGAAAAACTCGGAGTGCAGGTTAGAATGGTGCCTTCCAAAAACGGTCTCATTGAGATCGATGACCTGGTCGACGTCTGCGATTCAAGTACGCGTTTGCTGCTGGTCAGCCAGGTCAGCTATCTGACCGGACAGCAGATCGATGTTGCGCGGCTTTCGAAGGCAATGAGCGACCGGCAGACCGCACTCATGATCGATGCCAGTCACGCGCTCGGTGTTGTGCCGGTCGATGCCCGGCACAGCGATTTTGTCGTGAGTTGTGGTTACAAGTGGCTGCTCTCGACTCACACAGGCATCTTGATCTGGAACCGCGCACGTCGACCTGGTTTCGAGCCCTTGGGTGTTGGCTGGAATTCGGCGACAGAGGGCGAACTGCCGGGGAGTTACCATCTTCTCGAGACTGCGGAACGTGCGGAAGTCGGCAATCCGAACCATCTTGACGTCTATCTCATGCGCAGGTCCTTAGACTATCTATCGGGGATCGGCATCGACAGGATCGCTGCCAATGCCCGGGCACTGGGCGGCGATCTGCGTCGGGAGCTTGTTGCGCTGGGCACAGAGGTTCTTACACCGGAATCCGAGGCGGCGCGGGCCGGCAGCATCGCCTTTGCGCATGCCGATTGCGAGAGGATTATGCAGACTCTGGCCAGCGAGAAAATCCTTGTCTGGGGTGACGACGGCCGCATCCGGCTCTCGGTTCATGCCTTTGTCGACCAAAACGACATCGCGCGGTTTTTAGAGCGGGTGCGACCCATTCTGTAAAACCGGTAGTCGGCTCCCGCCGCGCCGCGCGAGGGCTTAAAACTGTGCCTCGTCCATTGCCATCACGCTTTCGGCGCCCTCGATCGCCGCCGCATAACCACTGGCCTGGGGCAGGATGTTGTCGAGATAAAAGCGGGCAGTCTTGATTTTGGCATCATAGAACAGGCTATTGCCCTCGCCGCTGGCGAGTTTCGCGCTGGCTGTCAGTGCAGACTTGCAGAGCAGCCAACCGCCAACAACGGTTCCGAAGAGATTGAGATAGGGCGTGGCGGCCGCGGCTGCGGTCACCATATCTTCAGCCCCTGTTTTCAGCAGAGATTCGGTCGATTTCGCTAACGAACGGATCTGTTCGATTGTCGGCGCCGCGAGGGTGGAGACGCGCGTATCCTCGCTTGCCGATACCTGCGCCAGTGTCTCCAGCATTTCCTCGATCAGGCCGCGGGCCGTTTCGCCGCCGTCACGCAACAGCTTGCGCGTGAGCAGGTCGAGCGCCTGAATGCCCGTGGTGCCCTCGTAGATCGGCAAAATCCGAGCATCCCGGTAGTGCTGCGCCGCGCCGGTTTCCTCAATGAAGCCCATGCCGCCGTGAATTTGCACGCCGAGCGAAGTGAGGTTGCAGCCCAGCTCCGTCGCCCAACCTTTGGTGATTGGGGTCAAGAGGTTGGCCCGGGCGTCGCTCTTTGCGCGGACGGTCGCGTCGGGGTGTCGATGGGCACGGTCAATTTCGGCGGCGTTGAGATAGGCGATACAACGCATGGCCTCGGTGCCGGCGCGCATGGTCATGAGCATGCGCCGGACGTCCGGATGCTGAATGATCGCGGTCGCTTTTGGGTCGCTGCTGCCGATGGCGCGGCTTTGCACACGGTCCCGCGCAAAGGCGGTTGCCTGCTGATAGGCGCGGTCCGCTATGGCGACCCCCTGCATGCCGACCGCGAGCCGTGCGTTGTTCATCATGGTGAACATGCAGGCCATGCCGTTGTTCTCTTCTCCCACCAGATATCCGACGGCGCCGCCATTGTCGCCGTAGGCCATGACGCAGGTCGGCGACGCATGAACACCAAGCTTGTGCTCAAGCGAGACGCAGCGCAGATCGTTTCGTGGTCCGGCCGTGCCGTCGGCATTGACCAGAAATTTGGGAACGATGAAAAGGCTGATGCCTTTGGTTCCGGCAGGCGCATCCGGCAAGCGGGCCAGAACAAGATGGACGATGTTGTCCGTATAGTCGTGTTCGCCCCAGGTGATATAGATTTTCTGGCCGGTGATCAGGTAGTGGTCACCGTTCCGCTCGGCCTTGGTCTTCAAAGCCCCGACGTCTGATCCGGCCTGCGGCTCGGTCAGGTTCATGGTGCCGGTCCACTCACCGGAAATCAGCTTTGTGAGATAGGTTTGCTTCTGTTCTTCCGTCGCATGGGTCTCGAGCAGATCGACGGCACCCTGATTGAGGAGCGGGCAGAGCGCAAAGCTCATATTGGCCGCGTTCCACATTTCTGTTACTGCGGTCGAGAGCGCCCAGGGCAATCCCTGTCCGCCATAATCCGGGTCAAAGGGCAGGGAGTTCCAGCCGCTCTCCACATATTGCTGATAAGCCTCGCGGAATCCCTTTGGAGTCCGGACCACCCCGTTTTCGAAGCCCAATCCTTCCCGGTCCCCGCTGTGGTTCAGGGGCGCGAGCACCTCGTTGGCCAACCGGCCCGCTTCGCCCAGCACGGCGTCAACGAGATCCGGTGTTGCATCTTCATACCCCGGCATTCCGGCGATCTCAGACAAACCGGCGATTTCGTCGAGTACGAATCGCATGTCATCGAGTGGGGCGGTATAGGTCATGTTCTCTCCCTAGGAACTTTGCTCTGAATTCGGTTGCACATTCAGAGGAAGGCGTCCGTTCTTATTCATTTTGGCCGGGCAATCCTGCGCGCAAGGCAGGCTGTTTTTTGCTCCCCGAGCCTATTGATTTAGCAACTCTCGGCGTGAAGTTCCACTGTCAGCAGGCTGGAAAGAGAGTGAGACGGTTTTGAGCGGTCAATTATTAACAACAGCACAGGGTTTAAACGTTATCCGGATCTGAATTTTGTCTAATAATGCTAGAGAATTTTTGATTTTTTATCAATTATGGGTGTGCTAATTCGAGCGGCGCATTAACGCTTCCTTTACGATTTGTTAATACAATCATTTGTGTGAAAACTAACACCGTTGTGTCTGTTTGACGCCGGGTCGAAATTTCGGCCCTGCCGGGCGAATTGAACCGTAGATGCAGGTGTAAGGTGCGGTTTGGTCGGCTTGCGCTGAAGCCAGAGTATGATCCTTCCGGGGTGAAAAAAGAACGAAGGGTCATCCTCCGGTTTTTGGGGAGGGAGCCTGATGTAGTACTTGAGTTTGAGGTCGAGGAAGATGGCGGACGCCCTGAATCAGACGGGGGCCAATAAGGCGACGGCGGAGCGTGCGTCCGGCGAGGAGACTGCGAGTCGCCAGGACTGGAACACCGTCCTCGAACTGCTGGCCACCGGCGCGCCGCTGCAGCTCTCCTTGGAAGCCATCATAGGCAAGGTCGAAGGGCTCTATGCGGGTATGCGATGTGCAATCATGGCGCTCGACTCCGAAGAACTGACACTGCGTCATCTGGCCGCGCCGAGCGTCGCGGACTGGTACGTCTCCGCCATTAACGGACTCAAGGTTGGACCGAGCGGACACTGCTGTGCGGTGTCCGCCTATACGAGACGGCGTGTCGTGATCGAAGACATCGCGGCTGATGCCCAATGGGCTGCCGCTGATTCTAAGGCTGTAGAGGCAGAACTGCGGGCCTGTTGGTGTCAGCCCATCTTTGCAATGACAGGTGATTTGCTCGGCACCTTTGCGGTTTATCATGAAGAGAAGCACGTCCCCTCTACATCTGAGCTGGAGGAGGTGATGACGGCGGCGCGCCTGACCGGTATTGCCATGGAGCGCACGCGCAACGAGTTCGAACTTCGTCTTGCCAAGGAAACCGCAGAGCGCGCGAGCCGCTCGAAGTCCGAGTTTCTGGCCAGCGTGAGCCACGAGTTGCGTACGCCCCTCAATGCCATCCTGGGTTTTTCGGAGATCATGAAAGACGGGTTGCTGGGGCCAAAGGGCGTGGAGAAATTTCCGGCCTATGCCAGCGACATACACAGCTCCGCGCGCCATCTGCTCGATCTGATCAACGACGTTCTCGATCTTTCGCGTTTTGAATCAGGCCACGGCGAACTGCATCCTGAAGCGGTCGAGGTCAGCGCACTGGTAGAGGCCTCCATCAGTCTTGTCAGAGAGCAGGCGACGCGGAGCGACGTGCGTTTGCGGGCTTCGCTCGATGAGGGCCTGCCCATACTCTACGCCGATCCTCTGAAAATGAAGCAGGTCATTGTCAATCTGATGACGAACGCAATCAAGTTTTCACCCTCGGGCGCGTCCGTCATCATTCGTGCGCATCTTCTCGAAAACGACGATCTCGAGATCTCGGTGACGGACAGCGGTGTCGGAATGAGTCAATCCGATATCAAGGTCGCTCTTGAGCCTTTCCGGCAGGTCGAGAGTGTCGCGACGCGGAGCCGTCAGGGTGTCGGCCTGGGTTTGCCCTTGAGTAAAACCCTCGTCGAGCTGCACAAGGGAACCTTGGAGATTGAGAGCCAATCGGGGCAGGGAACGACCGTGAGAGTGCGTCTTCCAGCCGACCGGATGACGGTTCTTTAAGCTCTTCGTGCCAGGCTGTCTTCGCTTGCCGGATCAAAACCTGATGACCTGCCGCACCGTCTTTCCCGCCGCAAGCCGGTCGAAGCCGCTGTTGATTTCCTCAAGCGCGATGACATCGCTCATCAAACGGTCGACGGGTAGCTGACCGCGGCGATAGAGCTCGATGTAACGCGGTATGTCGCGCATCGGCACGCAGGAACCTATATAGCTGCCTTTGATCGTGCGTTCTTCAGCGACCATGTTCACATGCTGCAGCTCCCAGCGATGGTCCGGGTGCGGCAGGCCGGCGCTGACCGTGGTGCCGCCGCGCCTGGTTATCCGGTAGGCCTGTTCCATGGCCTTGACCGAACCGGCCAGTTCAAATGCGAAGTCGACACCCCCGCCGGTCATATCCTTGACGGCCTCGATGGCGTTGGGATCTGCGGCGTTGACCGTACCTGTCGCCCCCAGTTCGCTGGCCAGGGCGAGTTTACTCTCCTGCAGATCCAGGGCGACGATGTGACGGGCGCCGGAGAGTCTGGCACCGAGGAGGGCGTTGAGACCGACGCCGCCAAGCCCGAGCACCGCGACGCTGCTGCCTGGCGGCACCTGCGCCGTGTTGACGACCGCGCCCACACCTGTCAGGACCGCGCAGCCGAAGAGCGCGGCTTCTTCATGACTGAGTTCCTCGTCATCGACCTTGATCAGTGAGCGGCGTGAAACCACCGCATACTCGGCAAAGGCGGAAACACCCATGTGGTGGTGCAAAAGCGGGTCTGCAGGAGCGCTTGTCCGTTCCAGGCGCCGCGCGCCCGAGAGCAGAGTCCCAGCCGTGTTGGTTTCTGCGCCGGGCTCGCAAAGCGCAGGCCGGCCTTCCGCGCAGGGCAGACAGCTCCCGCAGCTCGGCACGAAGACCATGACCACCTTGTCGCCCGCTTTCAGGTCGTCGACACCCGGACCGCATTCCGCCACCACGCCTGCGGCCTCATGGCCGATGACCATGGGCATTGGACGGGGACGGCTGCCGTTGATAACCGAGAGGTCGGAATGGCAAAGACCGGCCGCCTTGACCTCAATCAGAACTTCGCCGGGCCCGGGCGGCGCGAGTTCAACCTCTTCGATGGTCAGGGGCTTGGTCTCGGCATAGGGTTGGGCCGTGCCCAGGGCATGCAAAACCGCGGCTTTGATTTTCATTGTGTCTCCCTCGCAGGCAGCGCGGTGCGCAACCTTCTCTCTTATTTTTGTGCGCTCGTCTCAGTCGGTACGGAGTCGAGTGCGGGCAGTTTAATCACATGCAGGCGAGGGAGATAGCCTGTTGTGACGCACAGATATCAGCGCTTCACGAGGGGCGAAGAACGATCTTGGCGGCAGCTGTCGCACCCTTGCTGAGATCCTCGAAGGCCATGGCGCCTTCCGACAACGGGCGCTGTTCGATCCAGTCGAGTTTGCCCAGGGCGCCGCTCTGCATGGCTGCCACCGTCGCCCGGAAATCGACCATGCTATAGGTATAGCTGCCGATAAACGCGATTTCCTGCAGGGTGATTTTCCGGATGTCGATCCCCTCCTTGCTGTCTTGCAGGCCGATATGCACGACGGTTCCGCCGGGCCGCACGGCGGCGAGAGCTGCGGCGCGGGTTGCGCCGCTGCCCACGGCGTCGATCACCACATCGATGGAGTTTTCGTCCGGGAACGGGCCGGAAATCGGATCATAGACCTCGCCGATATCCTGTGCTTCGGCGGTTTGCCGGCGCAGCGGATTGGTGTCGCCAAGCTGAATTTGCCGGCAGCCATGACTGCAGAGGACCAGGGCCGCCGAGAGGCCGACGGCGCCGCCGCCCAGAACCAGCGCTTTGACCTCGCACAGTGGCCGGTCGCTTGCCTTGGCGGCCAGGAGCACGCCATGCAGGGCGGTCGCGATCGGTTCCGCCAGGGCGGCCTTCGCACTGTCCATGCCTTCCGGAATATCGATCAGGTTGCGTTCCGGGATAGTGATCATCTCGGCAAAGGCGCCCTGCCGCGGCTGCATGGAGATGATCTGGCGGTTGGGACAAAGATTGATGCGTCCGGAGAGGCAGAGCGAACACTGGCCGCAGCTGACCAGGGGGTTGATGACGACGCGCCGCCCTTTTGTGCCACCCTCGATCACCACGCCGCTGGCTTCGTGGCCCAGGATCAAAGGCGCCGGTCTGCGCTGGTCGTGGCCCTTGAAGGCGTGCATGTCGGAGCCGCAGATCCCGACGGCATCGATCTTGACCAGGCACTCGCCATCACCCGCCAGTGGATCTGTTTCGTCCCGGTAAATCAGGGTTTCGGGAGCCGTGTAGACCAATGCTTTCATCTTCTTGTCCTATTGGGGTCTTTTCCTACTTGGCCGTAAAGCCGCCGTCCACGTTGATGACCTGTCCGGTGATATAGCGGGCGGCTTGTGAGGCCAGAAAAACCGTGATGCCGTCCAGATCCTCGAGCTTTCCGTTCCGGCCCATCGCCGTCTGCCCGGCATTGTGCGCGGCCCGTTCCGGGTCGGCAAAGACGGCTTCGGTGAGTTCGGTCGGAAAAAATCCGGGGGCGATGGCATTGGCGGTGATCCCGTCGGCGGACCAGGCTTCCGCCATGGCCCGGGTCAGCTGTGCGATGCCGCCCTTCGAGGCGCCATAGGCGCTGCAGTTCGGAAACGCACGGAAAGACTGAAGCGAGGCGATGTTGATGATGCTGCCATGCTGTGCCGCGCGCATGGCCGGAACACAGGCGCGGGCGAGAAAGAAGGGCACCGTGAGGTTGAGCTTCAGGGTCAGGTCCCAGCTTTCCGGTGTGATGTCGTCCGGGGCTTCGCGCAGATTGATCCCTGCCGCATTTACCAGAGCGGTGGGCGCTCCAAAGGCCGCACCAGCTTCTTTCACCAGATCAGTGAAGTCCGCGTGTTGTGCAAGGTCGGCGGCCAGAATAACCGCTCGGCCTGCATTCGCGGCTTCGATTTCGGCTTTGGCGGACTCCAGCTGTTCCTGGCGGCGGCCCAGCAGGATGACGTCGGCGCCGGCCTGGGCCAGGGCCCATGCCATGCGCCGTCCGATCCCCGAGGTCGCACCCGTACAGAGTGCGACCTCTCCGGTCAGATCGAAGGCGGAGAGATTCGCCGCCGTCATACTGCGCTTCCCATCATCGACGTCTTCACGCACTCAGCTCGAAGTCTTCATCCGGGAAGTACTTGGCCAGACGGACGTCGCCGCTGCGGGCATGACCTTCCATGCCTTCCAGACGCGAAATCCGTGCCGTCACGGCGGCCACATCCCGGTTGGCGTCACGGGTCGAGCGCTGATATGTGACCGTCTTGATGAACTTGCTGACCGAGAGGCCGCCGGTGTAACGGGCCGCGCCCTTGGTGGGCAGGATGTGATTGGTGCCGGACGTCTTGTCGCCGAAGGAAACCGTGGTCTCTTCGCCCAGGAACAACGAGCCGTAGTTGCGCAGGTTATCCAGCCACCACTGCGGATCATCGGCCTGAACCTGCAGATGTTCGGCGGCGTAGTCGTCGCTGATCTTGACCGCTTCCTCGCGGCTCGGGGTCACGATGACTTCGCCGTAGTCGCGCCAGGCATTCCGTGCCGAGGTCCGGTTGGGTTCGGGCAGTGACTCAATGGCGTCGGGCATCAGGCGCATGACTTCCTCGGCGTGCTCGCGGGAAGTGGAAATCAGCCAGGCCGGGCTGTTGGGGCCGTGCTCGGCCTGTCCGGCCAGATCGGTCGCGACGATCCAGGGATCGGCATTCTCGTCCGAAATCACCAGGATCTCCGTGGGGCCGGCGAACATGTCGATACCGACGCGCCCGAACAGCAGGCGCTTGGCTTCCGCGACATACTGATTGCCCGGCCCGGCAAGAATGTCGGCCTTGTGGCCGGTGAAGAGGCCGAAGGCCATGGCCGCGATGCCCTGCACGCCGCCCAGGGCCAGAACCTGGTCCACGCCGGCGAGCTTTAAGGTATAGAGGATCGCCGGATGCACGCCGCCGTCCCGGTTGGGGGGCGAGCAGGCGATGACGTTGTCGACGCCCGCGACCTTCGCGGTGGTCACGCTCATAATGGCCGAGGCGACGTGGGAATAGCGGCCGCCCGGGATATAGCAGCCCGCGGTCTGAACCGGGATCAGTTTCTGACCCGCGAAAAGGCCGGGGGACAGCTCTGTCTCGAACTCGCTCATGCTGGCGAGCTGTGCCTGGGCAAAGCCCTGAACCCGGTCGTGGGCGAACTGCAGATCGTCCTTGAGGCGCTGCGGGACCTTTTCCGCGGCGGCATCGATCACGTCCTGGGGAACCAGGATATCGCCTTCCCACTTGTCGAACTTGCGGGTGTACTCGATGGCCTTGGCTTCGCCGCCTTCCTCGATCTCACGCAACATGCCCGCAACCAGATCGCGCACATCCGCCTCACCTGTCGCGGAGGTCATTTCAGCCTTTTTGAGGTATTCGGCTTGGGGGTAATTGGCCAAAGGATCTTTAGCGGACACGGTTTGGTTCTCCTATATCTTCAAGATGTACAAGGTCTGGAACAACTCGCTGGTCGTCGGGCTGGATTTCGTTTTGCTCTAATCCAGGGCCCAGAGCGAGAGTTCCGGTATAAACGCGAGCATCAGCACGACACTCAGCATTGCGATAACGTAGGGTCCCGCGCGCGCCGCGATACTCAGGACCGAAGTACCGGTCAGCCCAGACACCACAAAGAGATTTAGTCCGAGTGGCGGCGTGATAAAGCCGACGCCCAGGGCCGTGACCATCATGATACAGAAGTGAATATCGTCCATCCCGATCTCCCGCGCCAGAGGCAAAAGGATCGGCGAGAGAATGACGATGTTCGGTGTGGTCTCCATGACGCAGCCCGCCAGGATCAGAATTCCGATCATGATCAGGGTCAGCAGCACGGTGCTGTCGGTCAGGGAGGTCATGCCCTGCACGAAGCCCTGCGGGACCTGAAGCGCGGCGAGGGTCTGGGCGAGAGGCAGGGACAGCGCGATGATCGGCAGGATCACGCCGTTTACCTTGGCGGAACTCTCCAGCATCTTGGGAAAGTCCGAGAGGCTGATGGTGCCCTGAAAAAGGCCGATGATGATGGTGGTGACGACGGCCACGGCTGCGGCCTCCGTGGGCGTGAAGATGCCCGAATAGATCCCGCCCAGGATCACGATGGGAACGAGCAGAGCGAAACGCCCTTCGTAGATCGACTTCAGCCAGCGCTGCAGGGAAAAGCCCATTTCGGCATTTTCGAAGCGGTGAATGCGGTTCATCACGATGTTGGTCAGCATGATGGAGAGCATGACCATGACGCCGGGGACCGCTGCCGCCAGAAACAAGGTCGAGGCCGATACGCCCAGCACCAGACCGATGATGATGTAGGCGATGGACGGCGGAATCAGAATGCCGGTGCAGGCACCGGAGGCCACCAGCGCGCAGGCGTAGGGCTTTGGGTAGCCCTGTTCCGTGAGGCGGTCGATGGTCATGCGCCCGACGGCGGCGGCACCGGCTGCGTCAGAGCCGGAGATGCAGGCAAAGAAGCCGCAACCCAAGACGGTTGCAGTGCCGAAGCCGGTCTTGAAACCACCCGCCGTGGCCTCGGCAATATCCAGGAGTTTGTTTGAGAGCCCGGTGCGCACCAGAACGTCACCGGTCAGAATGAAGAGCGGCACGGCGATCAGGGCGAAGGCGTCAATTCCGTCGAAAAGTGATTCACCCAGTAGAGAGAGGGGCAGGGTTTCGGTCAGGACCAGCATCGCCACCGCGCCGAGCCCCAACGCCACCCAGACCGGCACGGCGAGGGCGATCAAAAGGATCATACCCAGGAGGGGGACGTAGAACTCCCACCCAAGATCCAGAGCCACCTGCTGTTGATAGAGCTGATACATAAATCTGACCTCAATCAAACAGACGGTTGCCGTCGAACACCGCGCGTCCCTGGCGCAGATCGATGAGATCACGCCGGATGGACTGCAGGAGACGGAACAGCATCATGGAAAAGCCCAGAGGAACAGCGGCCAGGAACCAGGCCTGGCTGATCCGCAAGCCGTGGGTGACTGAGCCGAACTTCAATGAGACCTGAAGGGTTTCCAGCGACCAGTAAATGGCAAGCACCGCGAGGATCAGGGTTGCGAAGTCGCCAAAGAGATAGACGGCGGCTTTCCCGCGCGGCGGCAGGTAATGCAGCAAGACATCGATCCGGATATGGGCGCGCTCCCGAACGGCAGCCGAGGCACCGATCCATGCCAGATAGATAAAGGCATAGCGGGCGATCTCTTCTCCCCAGATGGAGGAGTAGCTGAGCGTGAAACGGCGGATGACCTCCATCGCGATCGTGACAACGATCGTCGAGTAGAAGATCAGCAAAAGCCAGCGTTCGCCGTTGCGATCCAGTTTTTTCAAGAAGCCGTTCATAGCTGTTTCTTTTCGCAAAGAAGGCGGGTCTCAAAGAAGGCCGGCCGGTGGCTCACCTCTGCGCAGGAGGACCCGCGAGAGGACCCACGGGAGGCAAAGTCACCGGCCGCGCGTGCAAAGACCGCGCTAGACGTCGTGGACGTAGAGACGGCCTGGTGTGTTGGCGGCCTCCAGCAACTTGTCGAAGGTTGCTATGGATCCGGCCAGTTCCGTCTTGGTCGCGTCCCAGTCCGAAAGCTGGTGGCCTGCT
This sequence comes from Denitrobaculum tricleocarpae, assembly GCF_007004665.1. Lineage (GTDB taxonomy): Bacteria > Pseudomonadota > Alphaproteobacteria > Kiloniellales > Kiloniellaceae > Denitrobaculum > Denitrobaculum tricleocarpae. Next base: position 1,020,749 of record NZ_ML660052.1, read on the forward strand.
TTCGCCACCCACTGCTCCATCTCGGTTTCGTTCGGCGCGTAGAACTGCACGCCTGCCTTGGAGAGCTCTGACATGGCATAGGCACGTGCGCCGGGGACTTTGGCCAGGTTCTGCTGCGAAGTGATGTCGCTGGCGAACTCAACCTTTTCCTGAAGGTCGCCGGGCAGTGCGTTGAACCATTCCAGATTACAGGAGTAGACCTGTGCATCGGGGACCGAACGGTTGAAGGTCACCCAGGAGAGCACGTCCTTGAAGCCGAAGACGTGAAGGGCTTCCACCGAGGGATCCAGGGCATCGGCGACACCCTGCTTGATGGCGGAAGGCGTTTCGCCCCAGGCCACCGGTGTCGGGTTGGCACCGAGCAGGCGATAGAATTGCTGCAGGATCTTCGAGCCGGGCACGCGGAACTTGATGCCCGTCATCTGTTCCGGTGTCTTGATCGGGCCTTCGATGCCCTGACGCAGGGCCACGACACGGGGATCGATGCAAACGTACCAGAGTGGCTTGAAGCCTTTGGCTTCGACCTTGGGATTGATCTCGTTCTTCCAGGTGTCAGAGGTCACCAGGTTGATGAACTTCTGGTTCTCGCCGCACCAGTAGGGAACGTTGATCAGATCGACCGCGGGGGCGAAGGGCGCGAAGTTGGAGAGGGAGTGTTGTGCGGCCTGGATGGTACCGGCCTGAACCTTTTGCGCCAGCGCACCACCGGCACCGAGCTGACCGCCGGGTGCGAGCTTCACGTAGATCTCGCCGTTCGTTGTGTTCTGGATGTTCTCTTTGAAGTCCAGCTGCATGATCGGATAGCTGCGCGAGGCGCCCAGAATGTAGGCCGTCGCAATGGTCATGGTATGCTTGGCGGCTTTCTTGCGTTCGGCTTCTTCCTTGGCGGTCTGTGCCAGGGCGTCCGAGGACATCAGCGTCCCGGCGGCGCCGGCGACCAGAGCGGTGGTGAAACCGAACTTGCCGGCGGTTTCCAGGAACCGCCGCCGCTCGACAGAGCGCGGTGTTTCCTGTTTTTGTCCTGATTGAGGTGATTTTTCGTTGGACATGAGTTTGCTCCCTGAGAGTTATTTTTGGACCCGTCGCCTGTTCGAGGAGGTCTTCGGGTCAGTTGGCCGCTTCACGCCGCAAGGTCGCGACGACAAAGCAGATAGCGGCGGCGAAGAGGGTGACGAATTCCCCCACATCGCCGAGATTGATAAGACTTTGCATGTCGGTGACGCTGGCGATCTTTCCGCTCAGCACATTCAGGGCGTAGAGGCCAAAAAAGCCCGCTGACCCCAAAAGCGCCCAACGCCCTGCTTTTTGTCCGGGTGCTTTGTTTTTTGAGGGGCCTGCGCCAGAACCAAGGCCCGGCCCAGATTCTTGCCCGGCATCTGGCCTGCTGTCTTGTGTGCTGCCTGTGATGTCCTGACTCGACATTGAAATCCCTCCAAGGCTGATCCGGTTCGCAAAAGAAAGCGTCCGATTCTGTGTTTTATAATGTAAGCGCTTACATTTTTTTAAACTAGAGCACCGTTGTTATTTCAGAGTCAAGCCCATAGAATCGGCGTTTATCACGAATCCTCGCTGAAAAATCGCTTAAACTTAGAAAAATACAGGTGTATTTGAAAAATTCATCTCGAACAGAAAAATGCAACAATCGAGAAAAAGAAAGAAAGCGCTTACGAAGACCGATGAAAAAAGCTCCGACTCTCGAAGATGTTGCCCGTGAGGCGGGGGTCTCCACGGCCAGCGTGTCACGCTATCTCAACATGCCGGATCTCGTCCGGCCGCTGCGCAAGGAAAAGATCGAGGCCGCGATTGCCGCGCTGGGGTATGTGCCGCATGGCGCGGCGCGGGCTCTGGCGTCGCAGCGCACCCATACGATCGGGGCGGTCATTCCAACGTTCGACAACGCGATCTTCGCCCGCGGGGTTCAGTCTTTTCAGCGGCGTCTGCACGCTGATAGCTTCACGCTCCTGCTTGCCAGCTTCGATTACGATCTGGAAGACGAGGTCCGTCAGGTCGATGCGCTTCTGACACGCGGCGTCGATGCGCTGTTGCTGGTCGGCTGCATGCATTCGCCAAAAATCTATGAGCGCCTTGATAAAAAGGGACTGCCCTACGTTCACACCTGGGCGTTCGACCGCTCGGGCGCCAAGCCCTGCGTCGGCTTCGACAACCGTCTGGCCGCCAGACGTGCCGCCAGCTATCTGATCGACATCGGACACAGCGCGGTTGCAATGATCGCCGGGATCACCGGCGGCAATGACCGCGCCAGCGAACGTGCTGCCGGTGTGCGAGAAGCCTTGGAGGAACGAGGCCTCGCGTTACTGCCGGAGTATTACATTGAAAAGCCTTACGACGTCTCAGAAGGCCGCAGTGCCATGCGTCAACTTCTGGCCCAGGATGTCCCGCCGACCGCGGTGATCTGCGGCAACGATGTACTGGCCCTGGGGGCATTACTGGAGTGCCAGGCGCGCGGTGTCTCAGTACCCCGGGACATATCGATCACCGGCTTTGATGATCTGCCGCTGACATCCCACCTTCAACCTTCTCTGACGACTCTGCATGTTCCTGCCGGCGAGATGGGCCGCCGGGCAGCCGAGTATCTCCTTGCGCGGCTGGGCGACGTCCCCATGCCGGATTCAACCGAGCTGGAGGTCGGGCTGATCGTGCGTGGAACCACGGCGCCGCCAGGCCGGCAAAAGTAACGTGAAGTTGATAAGCCTCGCCTCGGTATTGGGAGTGAACGCTTGAAAAAAAATCACACTCTGCGAGGCTGGGTCTGTTCAGCCGTGGACGGTTGAATGGCGAACTGCGAAGTCCGAGGACAAACTGCCAATCCCCGGGGGGCGTTACCAAGCGGCCGCGACTCGCCGCGAACGGCAGACCAGGGTTGCGTCGTCTAATAAAGACGCGGAGCAAGGGAGTGGGGGACTATGAGAGATAAACTGAAACTTGGTGCCATCGGCGCCATCGTCGTGACCGGGGTTTCCGTCGGCGCCCTCTCGGCCTTGGGCACCGGCCTGGAGACCTGGAAATCGGGCAAGAACCATAACCGGATCATCCAGGTTCAGAACGAGGGCGGCGTTCAGGCCGACAGCGGCAAGGTCGGCGTGGCTTTCTACAGCAACTCGGCCTTTCAGATCACTTCACCGCGCGGCATCACGGTGATGGTCGATCCCTGGCGCAACGACCCCTCCGGGGCCTGGGGCCTCTGGTACCGCATGGATTTCCCGAAGGTCGAGGTCGACATAGGGATGTCGACCCATGCGCACTTCGATCATGATGCCATCGACAAGCTGGACGCGAATATGCTGCTCGACCGCATGGCGGGCAGTTTCGAACTGGGTGATGTCAAGATCACCGGGATTGCCGACAAGCATCAATGCGTCGCGCCGGGCACCGTCGCCTGGACGGAAGCGGTCAAACAGTTTGAAGGCCGGGACGATGTCTGCCCGCCGACGAATGCGCGTCACTTCGACAACACCCTGTTCGTGATCGAGACCGGCGGTATGAAGTTCCTGATGTGGGGCGACAACCGTCCGAACCCGCCGCAGAAGGTCTGGGACCAGATCGGGCAGGTGGATGTCGTCTTCGTTCCCGTCGACGGGTCCAAGCACATTCTCGATTATGAGCAGGCGGACTCTGTCGTAGCCAAGGTGGGTGCCAAGATCGCTATTCCGCATCACTATCTCGTGCCGGAGACGACTTTCTTCACCTCGACGCTGCAACCGGCGACCGAGTGGGTGGAAACCCACGAGAACACCATGTTGGACAAGCCGTCGATCGAGATCGCGGCGGCGGACCTTGAAGGCAAGTCGGGTCACGTGTACTACTTCGGTTCGAACAACATGGTCAAAAACTGATCCGGGAACCGCAGTGGCTTTTGCCTTGGTCGGCTTTGTAAAAAGCGGGGGATTCGGTTGGCGCGTTGCCCGCTTCGTTACGTTGTTTTCGGTCCTCATAGGATTGGCGGGCACCGCAGCCGCCCACTTCAACCTCAACGTCAATATCCGCATCATTCATGTCGAAGAACGCGCGGAAGACCTGCGGGTTCTGATCCGTCTGCCCATGGCTTATCTGGTCGCTGACAAACTGGGGCCGGAGCAGGCGGATGGTTCGCGCACGCCGGCGCCTTACACGACCAACGTTACCGAGGACGGGATGCTGGTCCACTATCTGGACGCGGACGCATTGCGGCGAGATCCGGACGGTCTGGCCACGCTGATCGGCGAGGGTCATGTTATCCGGAGCGGGGGCAAGACGCTTGTCCCGGAACTGGGGCGGCTGCGCGCTTATCCTGCCCTCAAGCAGGTGCCCTTTGCCACCTTGGATGAAGCCGACAGTGCATTGGATGGAGAGATCTATCCGGCTGATTTTGAAGTCGCCTATGTCGGCGACACCGTTATCGATGCCGAGATTATCTATCGGACGCCAGCCGGTCTGGGTGATTACACGATCGGGAGTTCACTGAACCCGGGACTTTCGGGGCAGGAGGATACCGCCAATCTGCTCCTGGTTCATGGAACGGGAGATCCTTTAATTTTCCGGGTTCGCGGCCTGTTGTCGGAACCGATCGAAGTTTCCCATTCGCTCTTCGATGCAGTGCTCACATTTGTCTATGAAGGGGTGCGGCATATTCTGGAGGGGGCGGACCACGTTCTCTTCGTCATTTGCCTGGTCTTGGGCGCACGCCTGATCAAGGATTTGCTGTGGCGGATCACCGGTTTCACCCTGGGACACAGTGTGACACTGGCTCTTGGATTTTTCGGCTTCGTGCCGCAGGCCGCCTGGTTCGTACCGCTGGTGGAGATCGGCATTGCGCTCTCGATCGTCTATGCCGCCATTATCGCCATCGGCGAGAAGCAATTCAAAAGCACGATCCTTGTCACAACCCTGATCGGGTTGCTGCACGGTCTGGGTTTTTCCTTCGTGCTGCGCGAGATCCTGAAGCTGGACGCGCCCAATATCTGGCAGAGCCTGCTGGCCTTTAACCTGGGGGTCGAGATCGGTCAGGTCGCAATTGCGCTGGTCATCTGGCCGAGCCTCTGGGCGCTGGCCAGGTACCTGCCCGCGAAAGTCCATATGGTCCGCTTTGGCCTGGCGTTGCCCTGCATCGGTTTTGCCGCGATTTGGATCGGGGAGCGTACTGTCCTCTTCTTCGGCGCTCTTTAAAATGTCATGCCTCAGGTAGATTTTCAGTCCACGACCTTGTGCGGGTTCATGATGCCCGCGGGATCCAGCGCGGCTTTGATCTTTTTCATCATCTCTATTTCCACCGTGGACTTGTAGTGCGCGTTGGATTGAACCTTAAGGCGGCCGATGCCGTGCTCGGCGCTGATCGAGCCGCCCAGTTCGACGACGATGTCATGAACGATTTCGTTCATCTCGTCCCAGCGCGCGAGGTAGGCCGCCTTGTCAGCCCCCACCGGCTGGCTGAGATTGAAGTGAATGTTGCCGTCGCCGATATGGCCGAAAGGCACGGGCCGGATGCCGGGAATGCGTTCGCTGACCGCGGCCATTGCGCGCTCCAGGAACTCGGGCACCCGTGAGATCGGCACCGAAACATCATGCTTGATCGAGCCGCCTTCGTGTTTCTGCGCCTCGACCATGGCCTCGCGGATCCGCCACAGGGCCGCCGCCTGGGCTTCACTGGCGGCAACGGTCGCATCCAGCACCAGCTCTTCCTCGAAGGCTTCCGAGAGGATGGTCATCATGGTCTCTGACAGGCTGCCGTCTTCGATACCGGCCACCAGGTCGACCAGGACGTACCAGTCGTGGGGTTGCTCCAGAGGATCGGTGACGCCCGCGATGTGTTTGACCGAGCTGTCGATGCTGATCCGGGGGATGATCTCGAAGCTGCTGACGGCTTCACCGGAAAGGGTCCGGCAGCGTCCCAGCAGCTCGACAGCGGCAGCGGGATTGGGCACGGCTGCAAAGGCCGTGACCTTGTCCCGCGGTTTGGCGAAAAGCTTCAGGACAGCGGCTGTAATGATCCCCAGTGTGCCTTCGCCGCCGACGAAAAGGTGCTTCATATCGTAGCCGGTGTTGTCCTTGCGCAGGCCGCGCAGTCCATGCCAGATCTGTCCGTCGGGCAGGACAACCTCCAGCCCTAAGACAAGATCCCGGGCGTTGCCGTAGCGCAGCACATTGATGCCACCCGCATTGGTGCTCAGGTTCCCGCCGATCTGACAGGTGCCTTCCGCGCCCAGGCTGAGCGGGAAGAGCCGGTCGGCGTTATCTGCCGCCGCCTGGATGTTTTGCAGGATACAGCCCGCTTCCACGGTCATGGTGTAATTGGTGGCGTCGATTTCCCGGATCGCATTCATCCGCGAGAGGCTCAGGACAATCGCTTTGTCCGAGGTGATGGGAATCCCGCCGCCGACCAGGCCTGTGTTCCCGCCCTGCGGAACCACAGCCATTTCATATTTGGCGCAAATCTCCACAACGGCCGCGACCTCTTCAGTCGAGGCCGGTTTGATCACGCAGGGCGCATCGCCCAGATAGAGGCCACGCATTTCCTGCAGATGCGGCGCGAGATCCTCGGCGGCCGTCAGAATGGCTTTGGCGCCGACGACGGCTTCGATTTCCGCCAGGAAGTCGCCAAGACGACCATCGGATGTCTGTTTTGGAGCTTCTGTGTTCATGGCTTGGAATTTAGTGCCTTCAGGCACGCGGGGCCAGTCCTGATGCGCACCAGGTTCTAGTGACGAGGTGCCGCGGCTCGGGCCAAACGGTCGTTGATGGCGATTCCCAGGCCCTGTTCCGGCACCGGCATGACGGCGATTCCCGCCAGTTTTTCGCGGTCCAGGCGATGCAGGTGGTTAAAAAGACTTGCCGCCGCTTCTGTAAGGTCCCCACTTGCGCTGAGGTTCACGGTGACGGCGGCCCCTTCGAGCGGCTTTGGGCCGAAGGCCAACAGTGCTTCGTTCGCGTTGACGGAGGTCGCGCCGAGCCGGATCGGCAGGGAAGGGGCGTAGTGGCTGGTCATCATGCCCGGCGATTTGATGTCGCTGTCGGCTGTGGCTTCGTCCACTGTTCCGAGCACCGCCTCCAGCTGCGCCCGGGTAATGCCGCCGGGCCGCAGGATAACCGGCCGCGGGCCGGAGAGATCGATCACGGTGGATTCCAGCCCCACCTCGCAGGCGCCACCGTCGAGGATCAAGGGAACCCGCTCGCCGAGCGATGCCGCCACGTGGATGGCGGAGGTCGGGCTGATCCTGCCCGAGGCGTTTGCGCTGGGGGCCGCAAGAGGCCGCTGCACCGCATGCAACAGATTTTGCCCGATTTCGTGCCGGGGCACCCTGACGGCGAGGCTGGGCAGACCGGCGCTGCAGAGGAGAGAAATCCGCGAGTCCGCTTTTCGCGGAAGCACCAGAGTCAGCGGGCCGGGCCAGAAGGCCTCCGCGAGCGCTTCGGCCCAGGGGTTGATCTCCACCTCACGGGCGGCGGCTTCCAGGGTCTCGAAATGTACGATCAGCGGATTGAAACTTGGCCGTCCCTTGGTCTCGAAAATGCGCGCCACGGCCCGGTCGTTGGTGGCATCCGCCCCCAGCCCGTAAACGGTCTCGGTCGGAAAGGCGACGACCTCACCGGCCTGCAGCAGGTCTGCGGCAGCTCGGTAGGCTTCGGCATCGGGCGTCAGGATACGGCCTGCAAGGCGGTGTGTGGGCTCCTGGGACATGGCGGCGCAGTCTAGTCAAAAGCTTTGGCAGGTCAAAAGGTATGCCGTCCTTTCCGGTGTGATTCCCCTAAAAGTGGCGGCGGGAGCGGGATTTATTCTCAAACCTTGCTCTGCCGCCTTGACGACACATTTCGCACCTGCAAAATGTTAACCGTCTGCAAACGGGAGAACTCAGCATGGCCGGGAAAATTTTGACTGTTGCACAGCAAAAAGGCGGTGCCGGAAAAACGACCGTCACGGCCCATCTCGCGGTTGCTTTCACCGCCGCGAAGAAGTCTGTCGCCGTGGTCGATATCGACCCGCAGCAATCCCTGACCATGTGGTACCGCCTGCGCGAGGAGCATCTGGGCGATGCCGGCGCCGGACTGCTGGTGTCTGCGGTCAAGGGCTGGCGGTCACGGGCCGAGATCGACAAGCTGGCCCGGGATCATGACATCGTCCTGGTCGACAGCCCGCCCCATGCCGAGACGGAAGCTAAGATCGCAGTCCGCTCGGCGAGCCTGGTGATTATACCGGTGCAGCCCTCGCCGATGGATGTCTGGGCGACCAAACCCACTCTGGAACTGGCGCAGCAGGAGCGTGTGCCGTCCCTGCTCGTGCTCAACCGTGTGCCGCCACGGGCCAATCTGACCGAGGAAATGCTCGCCGAAATCAAGGGCTACGGTGCCAAGATCGCCAAGGCGCGCCTGGGCAACCGCGTGGCCTTCGCCGCGGCCCTGGCCGAAGGACGGGCCGTTGGCGAGGTTCAGCCGCGCGGGCTGGCCGCCAGCGAAATCCGTGCCCTGTCCAAGGAAATCCTGCGCGCAGCGGGATAGCAGTATCAGGTTGTTTTAGCCGCGTCCCACCAAGGGCATCTTGGTCGCCATCACGGTGATGAACTGAATGTTCACGTCCAGCGGCAGGCCCGCCATATGCACCACCGCATCCGCCACATGCTTGACGTCCATGGTCGGTTCGACCGCCATGGTGCCGTTGGCCTGCGGCACGCCGACGGCCATGGCCGTGGTCATGTCGGTGGCTGCGTTGCCGATATCGATCTGTCCGCAGGCAATGTCGAAGGGCCGCCCGTCCAGTGACGTGGACTTGGTCAACCCGGTGATCGCGTGTTTACTTGCGGTGTAAGGCGCTGAGCCGGGACGCGGAGACTGGGCGGAAATCGAACCGTTGTTGATGATCCGTCCCCCCATCGGTTTCTGGCGCTTCATCATCTTGAAGGCCTCGCGGGTACAGTGAAACGCACCCGTCAGGTTAACGCTGATCACGGTGGCCCACTGTTCGGGGGTGATCTCGTCAGGTGTCAGGGGCGGCACATTGGTGCCCGCGTTGTTGAAAAGAACGTCCAGGCGTCCGAATTTTTGCTCGATCTTGGAAAAGAGGCTGGCAACATCGTTGGCATTACCGACATCGCAGGTCACGGCGAGCGCCGGTGTTTCGGTGGCGCCCGCTTCCTTGATGCTTTCCTCCAGGGGGCGGAGCCGGCGGCCCGTCAGGACTGTTGCATAACCGGCCTTCAGCAGCGCCATGGCGGCGTGTTTGCCGATTCCGCTTCCTGCACCGGTCACCAGTGCGACTTTATGATCCGCCGTCATTTATCTACCCAATTTTCCGAAGTGTTTTGAAACGATGGGCCTGTGCCCGGTTCACTCTTGCGAGACAGAATAGCACTTTAACTTCTTGTGACTCCAGACTTCGGTGGCGTCAATTGGACATAAAGGACAGGGGACATGGTACCCGTGGTACCGGGCCGATCAGATCGGAAATGAGAAAAAGAAACGGCGGCAGCCCCTGTTTCGGTGTCACAGAGTCTGCCGCCGTTTATGGCTGCTGCGTATGAATACCGGTCCGGACCGATTTGTGCGCGTTGGGTTCAACCGCTTTCTCTGACCCATTCGAACGCGCTGTGCCTTGCAAGCGCTGATTCAGATGGGGCTTCGAATAAATACCTTCGTTTGAACGTGAAGCGCGCTAGCTCGCTGCGCAGGGGTTCTTCTTGGCTGCGCAGGGATTGCAAGGGTTGCAGGGGTTCTTTGCCGCACAGGGGTTTTTCGCAGCGCAGGGATTGCAGGGGTTCTTGGCAGCGCAGGGGTTACAGGGGTTTTTCGCTGCACAAGGATTGCACGGGTTCTTGGCGGCGCAGGGGTTGCAGGGATTGCAGGGGTTCTTGGCGGCGCAGGGATTACAGGGATTACAGGGATTACACGGGTTCTTCGCCGCACAGGGGTTGCAAGGGTTGTAGCCTTTGTCCTTGCCCTTGCTGGCGCAAGCGCTCAGCAGGGTTGCGCTGGCCAGTGCCACGCCGCCCATGATGACGTTCCGGCGGCTGGTGGACGCAAGCATTTTCGTTTTCTGTGTTGTCATGGATAGAAGCTCCTGAATTTCATTGGCCCGCCTTCAAAAAACAGAAACAGCCTCAGAATCTGTCGTCCGGTCGGGCATTCGCCACATAAACAAATGAGAACAGCTCTCGGGTATGCGCCGCAGAGCGCGACGACCCGGGCAGTCTCCAAGTTCAGGTGAATGCGAGCAAATCAGGTCTCAACACAAAAGCGTGACATTAAGTGAGCCGTTCCCGATTCCTCGCGCAAATACGGACCACTTGGCTGGAGAGCAAGCTGATCGGTAACTTGACGAAAAAATCGAGAAGGATCCGGACGATCAGCCCTCAGTTTCAGCGCTTTCGAAACCTGCATCCAGATGAACCCCCTCGGCGATGAAGTCGGGGTTTTCGAATCCGGCCTTGCCGTAGTCCAAAGGCTCGTTCTCCAGGGTCCAGACGTCACCGCCGGCGGCCAGCAATACCGCGTGCCCGGCAGCGGTGTCCCATTCCATGGTACGCCCGAAGCGCGGATAAAGGTCCGCTTGACCACTCGCCACCAGACAGAATTTGAGTGAGCTGCCTGCGGTTACCCGATCGTTGATCTTGCGGCTGGCCAGGAATTGCTCGAGTTTTTCGCCGGTGCCATGGCGGCGGCTCGCGACGACGGTCGCACCCTCGTCCGGGATTTCCCGAACCGAGATCTTCATGGGCGGGTTGTCGGTTTCCGAGAAGTTGGCCGTGCCTTCTCCTGCGCCGGTCCAGGTCATGGCCAGCGCCGGCGCATGAACGACGCCTGCGACCGGCACACCGTGCTCAATCAGCGCGATGTTGACGGTGAATTCGCCGTTGCGCGAAATAAACTCCTTGGTGCCGTCGAGGGGATCGACCAACCAGAAGAAATCCCCGTCGATTTCCGGGATCTCACCGGCAGACGCGGCTTCTTCCGATACCACCGGAATGTGCGGCGTCAGTGTGTTGAGGGCGCCCAGGATGAAGGTCTCGGCGGCTTCGTCTGCATCGGTCACCGGGGAGGCATCGTCTTTCTGGCGCACCGTAATCTCTTCGGCGTCGACGTAATACTGCAGGATGACCTTGCCCGCCCGCTCGGCGATTAGCCGCAGTGCGGCCATCAGATCATCGCTTTCTGATTCTTCGGAAGATGCCGGGCGCACCGCGGCTGCCGATATCGCCTCGTCGGTCTTGTCGCTCATCGCTGTCACTTTGCGTCTGCGGGCTCAGCTGCAATAAAACCGGGCCTGGTGATCCATGGCCCGTTTCTAACGGCTTCTTTATTCAGCCGCCACCCGATTCGCGTCGGCGGATTGAATCAGCCGCCAGATTTTCTCCGGGGTGGCCGGCATATCGACATGCCGGACCCCCAGGGGCGCGAGTGCGTCGACAATTGCATTGATCACGGCCGGCGGCGCACCGATGCATCCGGCCTCGCCCGCGCCTTTCATGCCCATGTCGTTGGTGGCGCAGGGCATGTCCTCGACCATGGTCAGTTCGATGTCCGGAATATCGTCGGCGCGCGGCATACAGTAGTCCAGGTAGGAACCGGTGAGCAGTTGCCCCGTCTCCGGGTCGTAAACCGTCTGTTCCAGGAGCGCCTGACCGATGCCCTGCACAGTGCCGCCATGGACCTGGCCCGCTGCCATCAGGGGATTTATGACCGTGCCGAAATCGTCATAGATGACATAGCGCACCACTTTGGCGACACCGGTCTCCGCGTCGATTTCCACTTCGCAGATGTGGCTGCCATTGGGATAGGTCTTGGGAGGCGTGTCCGTGAATTTGGCGGTCTCGTCGATCCCTTCTTTCAAGGCTTCGGCCGCCTCCGGAGGCAGGCCGGTCCCCGTTTGGGCGGCTTGCGCAACGTCCGCCAGAGAGACCCGGCGATCGGTGCCCGCGATGGAGAGGATGCCCGCGTTGTACTCGATGTCGTCCGTTGCCGCTTCCAGCAAGTGCCCGGCGATTTCCCGGGCGCGGGCGATCACTTTCTCGGAAGCGCCGGTGATTGCCATGCCGCCCATCAGAACGGAGCGGGAGCCGCCGGTGCCGCCGCCGGAGGCGAGTTCATTGGTATCGCCCTGGCGCAGCTCGATCTGCTCCGGTTCCAGACCGAGCCGGTCGCCGATGATCTGAGCGTAAGCAGTGGCGTGACCCTGTCCGTTGTTCTGGGTGCCGATGAAAAGCGTGATCCCGCCGTCAGCGTTCACTTTGATACGCGCTTCTTCCTCGCCAATGCCGCCGCAGGCTTCGATGTAGGACGCCATGCCCTGTCCGCGCAGTTTGCCGCGCGTCTTGGCCTCTGCACGGCGTGCTTCGAAGTCGCCCCAGCCGGCGGCCTCCTGGGCCCGGCGCATGATTTGGGCAAAGTCGCCCGTGTCGTATGTGATGCCTGTGCAGGTCTTAAAGGGCATGGCATCCGGCGGTATAAAGTTCCGGCGGCGCATCTCGTCGGGGGCAATAGCAATCTCGCGAGCGGCGTAGTCGATCAGGCGCTCGATCGCGTAGGCGGCTTCCGGCCGGCCGGCACCGCGATAGGCATCGACCGGGACAGTGTTGGTAAAGACGCACTTCACCTCGACGTAAAGCGTCGGGATCGTATAGACGCCACAGAGCAGGTAAGATCCGCAGAGCGTGGGGATGTACGGCCCGAAGTTCGAGAGATAGGCACCCAGATCAGCGATGGTCAAAACCTTCAGAGCGATGATCTTGCCGTTTTCGTCCAGGCCGGCTTCCAGGCTCGTCACATGGTCGCGGCCCTGGCTGTCGCTCATAAAGCTCTCGCTGCGGTCACCGGTCCAACGGACAGGCCGCTTCAGCCGCCGCGCCGCAAACATCACCAGAACCTGCTCCGGATAAACAAAGATCTTCATGCCGAAGCCGCCGCCCACATCCTGGGTCCGGACCCGGATCTTTTCCGGCGGGACCTGGAAGATACGCTCGGCCAGCTGATTGCGCAGCGAGAAGACGCCCTGACTGCCGCTGACCAGGGTCATCTGATCGCTCTCGGGATCGTAGCTGGCCAAAGCGCCTCTGGGTTCCATCGCATTGACCACGACCCGGTTATTGATCAGCTCCAGCCTGACGACCTTGTGGGCCTTCCCGATTACGGCCTCGGTGGCCGCCCGGTCGCCCTCTTCCCAGTCCAGGCAGAGGTTTCCGGGGGCCTCGTCCCAGACTTGCGGCGTGCTGGCTTCCAGGGCCTTGTCGGAGCGCACGTTGGCGGGCAGATCCGCGTAGTCGACAAAAATCAGTTCGGCGGCGTCTCTGGCTTGCTCGAGCGTTTCCGCGACCACAAAGGCGACGGGATCGCCGATGTGCCGGACTCGGCCGTTGGCCAACGCGGGACGGGGCGGCATGATGGGTGTCGTGCCGTTTTTGCCGGGGATGGGCGTCATGCATGGAATATTCTGGACACCGTCAGCTGTCAGGTCTTCATGGCTGTACACCCCCAAAACACCCGGCGCGGCCTTGGCATCTTCCAGGTCCATGGAACGGATGTCGGCATGGGCATAGGGACTGCGCAGAACATAGCCGAAGACCTCGCCGTCTTCTTTGATGTCGTCCGTATAGCGGCCATAGCCGGTCAAAAGACGCTCATCCTCGACGCGCCGCAATCCTTGGCCGACCCCGAATTTCACCATGCCTAAACCCCGTATCGCTGTGGAAGTACCTGTCGCCGCAGGATCATAGGTAAGTGATGTAGGGCGACCAACCGCAATTTCTCGGCCTGTCCGGCCTGAGTTACCTTCGTCACAGCATCGATTTGGGGCCGGGCATTACGCTTCGCTTGGGCTTCTTACTACCGCGCTACGCTGCCATGCGTTTTCCGCATGGCAGATCTGTTGTTTGCGCCCGGCAAAACCGACAGTTGTCACGCGAATCTAACGGGCCGTTAATCTATCTACGGCATAAGCGGAAGAGACTAACTCCGCGGGTGCAATCCGGTGATGCTGGGAGATCGGAAAACATGGAATTGATCTACGCTGGCGTCCTTTGGGGTGCGATCGGATTGGGTTTAGCTTGTATCCTGCTGTGCGCGCGGGGCGAAAAGACACCGCCTGTGTCCGAGCAGCCCTCGCCGGAGCTGTCCGACCTCTAAAGCCTTTGCGTTGGCCTGTATCCGGTGCTTCTGCAGCGGACGGACACAACTTTGCCTAAAACTCGCCTTTTCTCAGCCCTGTGCCGGTCGTGATGTCCTGGCCTCTTCTTATCTGTTCATATTTCAGACAAGAGGGTGTTGCCATGGGACGACTGACGGCTGCCGCGATGGCGGCGACCTGCATAATTTTGGCCGGGCTGCCGTTGGCAGCTCAGCAGCCTTCCAGCGATGCGCATTTCAAGCGCGATCATCAGGGCCAGGGCGAATCCCCAACCGAAAATGGACAACAGCAGATCAAGCCAAAGATCGATGTGGTCTTTCTGCTGGATACGACCGGATCCATGGCCAATCTGATCCAGGGCGCCAAGGTCAAAATCTGGTCGATCGCGAAGGAGATGCTGGACGCCGAGGTGGCGCCGGATCTGCGGATGGGACTGATCGGGTACCGGGACCGGGGTGACGCCTATGTCACGCGCAGCTTCGACCTGACCGATGATATCGACCGGATTTACGCGGAGCTGCTGAAGTTCGAAGCCGATGGCGGCGGCGACACCCCGGAGTCGGTCAATCAGGCCCTTGACGACGCGATCAACGGCTTGAGCTGGGACCGGGGGCGCTCGGTTTACCGTGTGGCCTTTCTGGTCGGCGATGCGCCGCCAAAAATGAATTACACCGACGACGTTAAATACCACGTCACCGCGCGGCGTGCGGCGAAGCGCGATATCGTGATCAACACGGTTTTGGCCGGCAGCGCCCGGGACACGGCTGAGGTCTGGCGTGAAATCGCCCGGCTGGCCCAGGGGCGCTTCGCTGCCATTCCGCAAAGCGGCAATATGCAGGTTATCGAGACTCCCTACGATCAGGATATTCAGTCGCTCAATCAGCGCCTGAACCGCACGGCGCTGCCTTACGGCGGACGCGCTCAGCAGGACGAGGTGCTGGGAAAAATTGAACGGTCTGCGGCTGCGCCCAGCTCGGTCATCGCCGATAAATCCGCTTATCAGAAATCAAAGGGCGCAGAAGAAGAAATCGTCACTGGCCGCGGTGAGTTGATCAACGATCTGGCCTCCGGCCGCGTGACACTCGATGCGGTCAAGCCCGAGGATCTCCCTGCCGAACTTCAGGGCTTGAGCCGCGAAGAGCAGGAAGCCGCGATCGCGGCACGGGCCGCGGAGCGAGAGTCGCTCCGACGGAAGATCAATGATCTGGTGACCCTGCGCGATGGCTACATCAAGAAAGAACTGGCCAGGCAGGGTGACACCGACTCCTTCGACGGCGAGGTCGGTGCGATCATCCGTGAACAGGGGGCGGCAAAAGGCATCGCTTATTGATCGCGCAGGCGATTGGCTGATCCCTGCTACGCGGTCGAGGGGGGCTTGAAAAAATCCCGAGCCGCGTGGCCGAGGACGGCGAAAATCACGATGGCCCCGCCGATGAAGCTGGCGCCGGGCGGCAGTTCTGACAGGATCAGCCAGGCAAACAGGACGGCAAAGGGGGTTTCGGCGGATCCCAGCAGGCCGGATTCGGCGGCCGGGATCAGACGCGTGCCTTCGGTCAGAAGGATGGCGGCGGCCGCAAAGACCACGCCGAAGAGGACCAGCAGAACTGCGTCGCTTTGCGAAACGGCCAGGGGGTCGGTGACGAACCAGCCCAGAACGAAGAGCTGAAGCGCCGATGCGGCGGCGGCCAGGACGACCGGCGTCTCCGTAAAGACCCGGATCAGAACCATATAAAGCGCCATGCCCAGGGTCATGCCGAGCGCCAGGACATCACCCGCCAGGGCCCCGCTTGCGGCGCTGGCGCCGACCATGACCGCCACCCCCAGCAGGGACGTGGTTGCGGCAAGCATGGTCGACGGCCGAACGCCTACGCCGCGGATCATCCATTCCAGGGCCGCCGCGATGAAGGGCGCGGTGGCGTAGATGATCGCGACGTTTGCGACGTAGGTCAGTTTGAAGGCGTTGATGAAGGCGAGAGTCGAGAGACTGCCGATGCTGGCGAGCAGCCAGCCGCGCCAGCCGAGCGAGAAAGTCACGGCTATCCCGGCGCCGCGCTTGCGTTCCCGCCAGAGAACATAGAGTGTGATGAAGACCGCGCCAAAGAGGCCCCGCCAGCAGGCGATGGTCCAGGCATTGCTCTCGATCATCTTGGTCAGAACGCCGGCCAGACTGAAAACGACCGCCGAGGCCAGCACGAGCAGCACCCCGATCAGGTGGCCCCTGGCATTGCCTGCCGTGCTGCTGTCAGCCGCGGGAAGTGTGGTCATTTCTGTTCAGGGCCCCGATCTTGAGAGAATAACCGATACTACCGAGGCACTCCTGACAAGGTTCTGTCAGGAGTGATCGCGCCTCAGATAAAAAGATTCGAAATGAGGATCTGAGGCGATGGCGCCACTGTTAAAGATCTATCTCTTGAGCGGTGTGCGCATGCAGTGCAATTCAGCTTATCACCATGTAGATGTGGGACCGCATCGTATTTCGGGTCCTACCGAGTTTGAAAGCTCAAGCACCTACCGCAGTAACACCTTGGATCGTCAAAGCCGGGTGGGTTCTGACTGTTCTTTAAGGCGCCGTTTCACTGCCTACTCTTTATCGCCACCGTCGCTGGGAGTAATGGCTTGGGCATGTTCAGGAATTCGGTCGGCGCTGGCAACTAATCGCAGTCGTGCATCGAAGCTTGGCAAACTGCCTTTTCGGACGCTCTTATTGCCAGGTTTAGCGTGATCGTTCTTTGCTTTGGTGCCGATATCGGCCAGCGCTTTTGCAAGCCCACCCAAGACATCGCAACGCCAGGTTTCGGTGTTGCGGTAGGCCTCAGGCTGATAGTCACAGAAGATCTGTTTATAGGTCTTATAGGTCGGTTCTGTTGCCTCGGCACCATCTGGGGCCGCGTCGTAGGAATTCGCGAATTTTTCTAAGTCGCCTTCGGTCGTTTTGAGAAGTGAGATCGCGCGAAGATAGCGATGTTCGTTCATTTTGAAATTACCGAGCAACAGCTGTCCGGCCTGACGACCATATTTGCTAAGGCAGCAGATGGTCTCTGGTGACATGTCCAGGTTCATGCCGCCCTCCGCGGAATCGTCAAGCCGAATCTCAACGATACGCTCGGCGTATCCTGGCATGAGCGATTGCAACGAGTCTTGCCAGTCTTTTGCTGTATTCACGATTGAGCCCAGAAAACCCAAGATACCTGTAATCGGCTGGATCGGAAGGTTTGTGCTCTGCTGGACTCCGGAGGGCAAGTGCACGCGCTCACAATTGTGGCGCGCTTTATCGAAGCTTGTCAGCGAGATGCCGAAGGTCGGCCGCCGCGGCAAGAGAGCGTCAAAGAAATGGATCGGAAAGTTTGATGAGATCCCGCCATCTGAGAAAAGACAACGTCGAATCTTCTTCGCATTGTCACCGTCGACTTTTAACTGATCGTCAAACCGATAGAGTGGAACGGCCCGTATAAGGCCCGGGAAGCTCAGACTCATTCGTGCCACCAACACGACCGGGAAATCGCGACCGATCGGCAAGTGATAGAGATCGTCCGGAATTGCCGGATTTTTGTGTTCCAGACGCTCTCCCATCTTCACCAGATGATCGACGACACGCTCGGGCAACACCTGCATCATTTCGCGCACTGAAAACAAGTGATGCCGGCTTTTAAGCGGCAATTGATAGGGGCGACGGGACGAGAGGTCTGTCGTCATTGTTGCTACGTTGATGTCCCGGTCATTCAACTGACCCACTGTGAGCGGTGTTTCCGGCTTTCCCGCTGCGTTGAGATTGTTTGCAATGGAGTCGATTTTATCGGCTATCCAGTCCGTCAGGCCTGGTTTCAGGTTGCCGGAGGTTCGCAGACCCGGGCAGAGACCGAAATCATGGTCTGGCAGATCCCCGAAGATTGCAGTCTTCAGCGCCAAAACCACGAGAACCACGCCCGCTGCAATACCCAGAAATACGCCCAGGACTGCCAGCCAGAGTTCGCCGCGCATAATGCCTGCCGCAACAACGGCAGCTCCAAGGCCAACGCCAATCGCGACCCGGTTTTTGTAAGCTCTCAGCACCGCGGGCAGTAAGGCTGCGATCGTACTCTTACTTTTGGGTTTCTCGACAACCGACATTAAAATGTCGAACAGAGGTTGGAGTTGCGGAGATGCTTGGAACAAAGAGCGCATGTCCTGCCCAAGTTCTCTCGATAGCTCGCGAATCTCGTCGAACCCGGCCTTAGTGCCGAGATTATCTGGATCCTGCCGGCGATATTCGGCTGCTGATGCCATGACAGCGCCAATAGCACCAGCGGATGTGCCGCCCAGATTGTGTAACCGGTATTCCTCAGCGATTTCAGCGATGGCGTGAGGATAGACGACCCCCGACGTGATTCCACCCTTCATGATCAAGTCGCATCCTAGCATGACCTCCCCCCTCACTTTTTGTGGACGGCAACTAATAAGCGCTATTTACCATGATCACGTACAATCATGAGGGGATCAATTCATTTATTTTTCTCTTTAAAGGTGGGGCTTTACGATACGTTGGCCCTCGCTGCCCCGCCGGCCTTGGCAGGGAGGCGCGCAAAAGACCATTCCGAAGCGTTATCGAAATTGAAGTTGTTGATGCGCAACGGCTGCCACTTGCCGAAGGGGGATATTCCGAGAGAGAGCCCCCTCAGGCGAAGGCTTCTTCCCAACTGCCCTGGGTGGCCGCCTTGGTGTACTCGGTCGCGCGGTTCTCGAAGAAGTTGACGTGTTCGACACCGTTGAGCATTGCGTCGAGCCAGGGCAGGGGGTTCTTCTCAGTGCGGTAAAGCGGCTGGAGACCGAGCTGGTTGAGACGGCGGTCGGCGATATAGCGGATATAGGCTTTTACCTCTTCGGCGGTCAAACCCTCGATGCCGTCCATTTCGAAGGCCAGGTCGATGAAGGCGTCCTCATGGGTGACGATGGTCTCGCAGGCTTTGTAAAGCTCGCGTTCGAAATCGTCGGTCCAGACCTCCGGGTTTTCACCGATAAAGGTCTTGAAGAGGCGGATCGCCGACTGGGTGTGCAGGGTTTCGTCGCGAACCGACCAGGAGACGATCTGGCCCATGCCCTTCATTTTATTGAAGCGCGGGAAGTTGAGCAGGATCGCGAAGCTGGCGAAAAGCTGCAGGCCTTCGGTAAAGGCTCCGAAGACCGCGAGGGTCAGCGCGATGTCCTCCTTCGTCTCGACACCGAATTCCTGCATGTAATCGTACTTGTCCTTCATCTCCTTGTAGTGAAGGAAGGCGGAGTACTCGGATTCTGGCATGCCGATGGTGTCGAGCAGGTGCGAATAGGCCGCGATATGCACCGTCTCCATGTTGGAGAAAGCGGAGAGCATCATCTGCACTTCGGTCGGCTGAAAGACCTGGCTGTAATGCTTCATGTAGCAGTTGTTCACTTCCACGTCCGACTGCGTGAAGAAACGGAAGATCTGCGACAGCAGGTTCTTTTCAGCATCGCTCAGCTTCTGTTGCCAATCCTTGACGTCGTCGGCGAGCGGCACTTCCTCCGGGAGCCAGTGGATCCGCTGTTGCATCAACCAGGCGTCATAGGCCCAGGGGTAGCGGAAGGGCTTGTAAACCGGGCTTGCATCCAACAGGGACATGGGGTGTTCTCCTCTGCGGCAGGGCGAACCGAGATCCGCGGCCTTGCCGGATAATTCATTTCGCTTCGCAGAAACGTTCGCAGAAACGAAGGCCTCTCACGCCCTACTTGAACTGGTGAGAGGCTCTTAAAAAGTAAACTGCGTTCCGGTTCCTGAAACGCTGAAAATCGGTCTAGGCGGTCAAATGACCAGGATCTTGTTTGCCTGAAGCCATCAGGCTTATCATCGCATTACCGGAGGACGTTTTACCGAAGGACGTCTACTGGCAGGCGAGACACTCTTCGTAGTCCGTGCTGGATGGTGCCGCTGCTCTGTCCTGGCCCTTACTGTCGATCTTGCCCAAATGGGGAACAGATGCGACGGGCTCGTTGAGATTTGCGGATTCAGCCCGCTGCATCGACTTCGAGCGGCAGTAGTAAAGGGATTTCACACCCTTTTTCCAGGCCTGGAAGTGGATCTGATGCAGGTCGCGCTTGTGCACGTCGGCCGGCACGAAGACGTTCAGAGACTGGGCCTGGCAGATGAATGGCGTGCGGTCGGCCGCATGCTCGATCAGCCAGCGCTGATCCAACTCGAACGCGGTCTTGAACACGTCTTTCTCGTCGTCGGACAGGAAATCCAGGTGCTGGACCGAACCCTCGTTCAGGGTAATCGAAGTCCAGGTGTCCTCGTCGTTGTGGCCTTTTTCTTCCAGCAGTGCTTCGAGGTACTTGTTCCTGACGTTGAACGAGCCTGAGAGGGTCTTGTGGGTGTAGCTATTGGCCGCGACGGGTTCGATGCCCGGCGATGATCCGCCGCAAATGATCGAAATGGACGCGGTGGGCGCGATCGCGATCTTGTTGGAAAACCGCTCCTTGATGTTGAACTCTTCAGCATCGAGGCAGGCGCCGCGCTCCTCAGCAAGCAGCTTCGAAGCGGCATCGGCCTGATCGCGAATCTGCTTAAAGATCTTTTTATTCCAGACCTTTGCCATCACCCCTTCCATGGGGATGCCGTTCTTCTGCAGGAAGGAGTGGAAGCCCATCACGCCCAGACCGACCGACCGCTCGCGCTCGGCGGAATAGCGCGCCCGCGTCATGGAATCCGGGGCTTTGGCAATGAAGTCGCTGAGCACATTGTCGAGGAAGCGCATAATATCCTCGACCAGTCCTTCGTTATCCTGCCACTCGCTGTACTTATCCAGGTTCAGGGAGGACAGGCAGCAGACCGCCGTGCGGTCGACACCATGATGATCGATCCCGGTCGGCAGCGTGATTTCGCTGCAGAGATTGGACATCTTGACGTTCAGCCCGGCCAGCTTGTGATGCTCGGGGATCGCACGATTGATGTGATCGCCGTAAATAATGTAGGGCTCGCCGGTCTCGATCCGGGCGGTCAGGATGCGGATCCAGAGTTCGCGTGCTTTGACCTTGCGGATCACCGCATTGTCTTTCGGGCTGGTGAGCGCCCATTCGTCGTCGTTTTCAACGGCGCGCATAAAGGCATCGGTCAGCAGAACGCCGTGATGCAGGTTTAGCGCCTTACGGTTCGGATCCCCGCCGGTCGGACGGCGCAGCTCGATGAATTCCTCGATTTCAGGGTGGGTCACCGGCATGTAACAGGCTGCCGATCCCCGGCGCAGAGAGCCCTGGCTGATGGCCAGAGTCAGCGAATCCATAACCCGGATGAAAGGAATCACGCCACTGGTCTTACCATTGTGGCCGACCCTCTCGCCGATGGAGCGCAGATTGCCCCAGTAGCTGCCGATGCCGCCGCCGCGGGCGGCGAGCCAGACGTTTTCATTCCAGAGATCGACAATGCCGTCGAGCGAATCACCGGCTTCGTTCAAAAAGCAGGAAATCGGCAGGCCACGGGTGGTGCCGCCGTTGGACAGGACCGGCGTCGAGGGCATGAACCAGAGACGCGAAATCGCGTCGTAAAGCCGCTGTGCATGGGCGGTGTCGTCGGCAAAATGCGCCGCAACCCTGGCAAAGAGATCCTGAAAACTCTCGCCGTCCATCAGGTAACGGTCGGTCAGGGTCGCTTTACCGAATTCGGTCAGCAGGTCATCGCGTGTGCGGTTCATGACAACGCGGATGCCGCGTTCATTCTGGAAAATATCGCGGATCTCGCCATCGCCGAGCAGCGCATCATCCAGTTCGTCATGCTCTTCCGGCGCCATCTCGAGTTCGGCGAACATCTCGGCCTGAAGCGGCGGAGTTTCGGCCTGAAATGCCTCGAGTGACAACTTATCCACAGACTCTTCCGAAATTGTCATGACACCTTCACGCAATAATACCCCCGAACCGTCCATTCTAGCACTCCCTCGTTATCCACAGCCGTGGACAGTTTAACTGTGGAACAAACACAACATGTTGCGTGACAACTTTGTGAAGATACCATAGTTGGTAGAGTTGAAAACCAGAACAAATCATGAACTTTCGA
Source organism: Denitrobaculum tricleocarpae (assembly GCF_007004665.1). Lineage (GTDB taxonomy): Bacteria > Pseudomonadota > Alphaproteobacteria > Kiloniellales > Kiloniellaceae > Denitrobaculum > Denitrobaculum tricleocarpae. The sequence continues at coordinate 1,042,885 of NZ_ML660052.1, forward strand.
CTTTATACAGTCTGTGTCCGGCCCGCAACAACGGGGGGCTGAAAAACCCTGGTATCCTGTGCTTTTCCGGCTGTTTTGATGCTTATTTGGAGAACTTGCCAAGGTTGAATCTGATTTCGCGCCGCTGGCCTAAGGTTCAGAAATAATTGCAAGAATAGATAAAATTTGAGCGAAAAATTGCCCCTTCCTTCTTAACCGGAATGAAGGATTTTCCTGTCAGCCTTTTTCTGACGTTGCCGAGTTTCAGCTCCGCGCCGGGGTTTTTCGACCCCGGGCAGGGCAGGGGATGAGGCGGTTCACACTGTTCGGAGACTTTTTATGATGCGACGCGGGATTATCGCCATCTTTGCTTTGGCGTTTCTGGCCGGATGCGCGCAGCCAACCGTGAAACACTTTCCGGAAGGAAAGCAGCTTTCACAGTTTAAAGTTATGACTTGGCAGCATTGGGACCAGCTCGGCGATCGGGTGGTAACGGATATGATTGCGTCCCTGCAGTCTGTTCCGGAACTGGATGCCGCGAGCGGCGCGATCGAAGATGAACTCTATCAGCGCAGTCTGCTTGGCGGCCGGCCTTTCTATGTGCAGGGCCTGGCAGCCGACATGCCGTTCAGCACGGCATTCAAGGGCATTCTGCAGCAGAACCTCTTGAACAAGAACATGGCCGTGTCCTCCTCTTCGGAGCAGGCGATCGTGGTCAACTACCGGGTTCAGCCTTTCTTCTACGATGAGCGGAGCAATAAGTTCCCCGCGACCTCGACCATCCTGTGGTCGGTTGCGTCCGGACTGGGCCTTGCCGCGTTTGACGCCGTGCCGACCGAAGCCGCGGTTGCGGGCGGTATTGTTGGCGGTCAGATCATTACGGCCTTGATGGATTATGGTGCCGTGACCGATGCGGAAGTCGTCGTGACGACAAGCATCCTCTATGGCGACGCCATCCTCTATCAGAACACCGAGGCGCTTTACATCAAGCCTGAAGATCTCACGCTCTACATGACCCGCAACCCGGGCGTTGTTGCGCCGCGGCCGACCGAACCCCGCATTACCGAACGTATGCAGGTTCAGCGCGTGCCGGTGGTCAGCGAATAGTTACGAGGAATGATGACGATGCACCGCAAGACCAAAATTTTCTCGGCCCTATCGCTGGCGACTCTCCTGCTTTCGGGCTGCGTTCTCGATGGAAACCGACCCATCAAAAACCCCGAGCCTGTTGATGCCCACATCGGCACGCAGACTTACTTTGCGACCGACACCCTGGTTGACACCACGCTTCAGCCGCTTGACCGCGGCGAGCCGGTTCTGGTTGCCAGCCTGGTCGATATCGACGATCTGCGCCGCTCCTCGACACTGGGCCGTATGGTTGCCGAACAGGTCTCGGGTCGCCTAGCCCAGCTCGGCTATCACGTGACCGAGATGAAGCTGCGCGGATCCGTTGCCATCAAGCAGCAGGCAGGCGAGCTGGTTCTCTCACGTCAGCTCCAGCATCTGGGGCAGGAGCACGAAGCTCAGGCCGTGGTTGCCGGTACCTATGCCGTCGGCTCCAATCAGGTTCACATCAACCTGCGCCTGTTGCGCTCGACCGATGGCCGCGTGCTCTCCGCCGTGGATTACACGCTGCCGCTGGGACAGGACACCCGTGCTCTGGTTCCTGCAAAACATGAGAACGGCTGGCTGGTCCTTCCGGAAGGATAAGCCGGAACCCCTTCTGGGCAGGCGATCATCTCAGGATGACCCTGTCCGACGTAACGATCTCTTGAGACACGCCCGCCAGGCACTTGGCGGGCGTGTCTTGTTTGAGCTACAAGACATGCCTTCCTGATTCTTTGCTCGAGGCCCCTGTCTATGCTCGCCGTGATCTCTCCCGCCAAAAAACTCGACTTTTCGGAGGATTGGCAGCAGCCCTTCGCCAAGGCCTACTCTTCGCCGGCGTTTCAGGAAGATACCGAGATCCTGATCGATACGGCACGGACACTCGGCCGCAACGACATCTCGAGGCTCATGAGTCTGAGCGAGAATCTGGCCTCTTTGAATTACGACCGCTATCAGGCCTTCTCAAAGACCAGTGGTCCGGAAAACGCCAAACCTGCCGTCCTGGCGTTTCGCGGCGATACCTACGTCGGGCTGGACGCAGACAGTTTGGCCGATCAGGACTTCGCCTACGCCCAGGAGCACCTTCGGATTCTCTCGGGGCTCTATGGTTTGCTGCGGCCCCTGGATCTGATCCAGCCCTACCGTCTGGAAATGGGGACTCGTCTGAAAAACCCGCGCGGAACCAATCTCTACAGCTTTTGGGGCGACCGACTGACCGAAGCGTTGAATTCTGCTGGCCGGGACAGCCGTTCCGGGATCCTGGTGAACTTGGCGTCGAGCGAGTACTTTAAGGCGGTGCGGCCCAAGAAGCTGGAAGGCCGCCTGATCACACCGGTTTTTAAAGAAGAAAAAGACGGTGTGGCCAAGGTCATCGGTTTTTCGGCGAAACGCGCCCGGGGCATGATGGCGCGTTTCATCGTCAAGAACCGTCTGACCCGGGCAGTGGATCTTTTGGAATTCGACGATGGCGGATACCGCTTTGAACGTGAGATTTCAAATGACGATGCGCCGGTATTCGTCCGGCGTCACTGAACCGGGTTGCCCACGCCCATTTGACGGACCGCGGATTCGAATTAGATGAACTCGCGCTATTCGTGATGAGGAAAGAGAAGACCGTGAAGCGTGTCGCCGTTTATATGCTGATCGCCCTGGCGCTGGCGATCTACATCATGATCGTTATCTCCGTCGGCACGGCAATCCTGCCGGACCACTGGGCTGCGCAACTGGTGTTTTATGGTGTGACAGGCATCATCTGGATCTTCCCGCTGATGCGCATCATCGAATTTTTCTACAAGCGGCGCGAATCCTGAGGCGGATTCACAGGCTTGGAGCAGGTCCACCCATTGGAGCAGGTCCACCCAAAGGCAGCACCTGCTCCAAAAAACGGATCGTTTTTCCTTACGAACGGGAAGTGATGTGGCGCAAAGCCTGCGCGGGCAACTTCACCCGCCGGCGGATTTGTACTCTGCGATCTTGCCCTTGAGCTCCCGGTATTCATCGCAACCGAAGAAGCAGAGGCCGTCCAGGATTTCCAGTTGTTTCTCGGCCTTTTCCAGCTGCGACGTCTGCAGATAGAGCTCACCCAGATATTCGTTTGCGCCCAGGTGATCGGGTTCGATGCTCAAGGCTTTCTGATAATACTCCAGGGCTTCGTCGAACCGGCCCAGTTTGCGGTGCGAATAGCCCAGGTAGTTGTAGGCATCGGCGTTCTTGGGCTCGGCCTTGGTCACTTTCTTCAGGGAGATGATCGCTGCCGGGTAGTCACCTGCCTTGATTTTCGCCTCGGCAGCTGTGAAATCCGCATTCCGGCTGCTCGAGGAGTCGTCCCAGCCGCCGGCGGCAAAGGCGCTTCCGTTGATCAGAAGCAAGGTAAGGGCAAAAGCAGATAAGAACTTGTTCATTGGTATGCGCCTCATTATGTTCGGCTTAACAACCTGTTGGGGTGCTGTCGGCATATATTTGGTTTCGGATCATGCCGGCAAAAGCCATACTTGGTGATGATGCCACGACAACACCGCTCAACGATGTTTTATTCCTTCGGCACAAAGATTTTTTCATTACACAATTTTTTCGGTCTTTATGTGGAATAAATTCGAACCCCCAAGCGTTGTCACTGCAGAAGGACGCATGTGCTCGTGATGCGCAGGTGCAATTGATGTCGGAACGGACCGACGGCTTTGAGCAGGCGCTGATCGACCTTCTGCCACGTTTGAGGAGGTTCGGTTGCAGTCTGACCGGCTCCCTGGACACGGCGGATGATCTGGTTCAGGCGTCCTGTGAACGTGCGCTGACCCGAGTGCATCAGTGGATGCCGGGGACGCGCCTGGACTCATGGGTGTTTTCGATTATGCAATCGATTTGGCATAACGAGTTGAGATCCCGCAAGGTGCGGCGGGGGACCGGTTTGGCGGATACCGAGCATCTGGTCGACGTCTCGGCTGAGAGCGAGGTTGAGGCCGGTTTGCTGCTCGGCGATCTGGAAAAGGTCTTCGCACGCTTTCCGGAGCAGCAGCGGACGTTACTCATGTTGGTCAGTGTTGAAGGTTACAGTTACAAAGAGGCTTCCGAGATTCTGGACATTCCGATCGGCACGGTCATGAGCCGGCTCTCCAGGGCCCGCCTGACACTGGCCGAGCATATGTCCGATTTTCTGCCCGAAGCGGCCTCCGGCGAAGGACTTACGTAGGATCATGTCTGTAGAGAACATCACTCCGGGCAACTTAAACGACTTTCTCGTCGCCTATGTGGACGGCGAACTTTCGGCCGCCGAAATGGGCCGGGTCGAGACGTTGTTGGCCGATGATCCGAAAGCCCGGAAGCTGAGAGATATCCTGCGGGCTCAGAGTGAATCACTCAAAGGCCTGCATCGTGGAATCGTCGAGCAGCCCGTACCTGCGAATCTGATCTCGGCAATTCGGAGCGGCGCAGGCACGAGCGGTGGCGCGGATCTGCAGGCCGCCAACCATTCTTCTTCTGAAGTCAGGCATCCTGCAGCCGTGGTTTCGTCGTCCGATGCAAGAGCGGGCGGCAGCCGGACGCGGCTGTGGTTGGTCGCGGCTTCCGTGGCATTTCTTTGTGTCGGCGCTGCGGGCGGTTTTGTCGCCGGTGAGCGCTATGGCATTGTGCCGGCCGCGCAAAACGATTGGCTCACGCAGGTCGCCGATTATCACGGCATCTACGCAAAAGAGAAACGGCATCTCGTCGAAGTCTCCGCCGATGAAACACCGCACATCGAGAGCTGGCTCGGCAATCGTTTGGGCCGGACGCTCACAGTTCCGGATCTCTCCGCGAGCGGCGCCGAGTTCAAAGGGGCGCGTCTGCTGGGTATTAACGGTAAACCGGTTGCGCAGTTGATCTACCAGATACCGGGCGGAGACCCCTTTGCGCTTTGCGTGATGCCGAGCGCTGCGGGCGACATGACACCGGTTGCGGCGCAAAGAGCGGATCTCAACATGGTTGAGTGGCGTCAGGACGGCTACGCTTATGTGGTCGTGGGCTGGGAGGATGAGTCCGCGTTACGGGCGCTGGCGGAACCGGCAAGAGAGACGCTCGATCTCTAAATCCGATGGTTGGATCAGTTCCACCACACTAACTTGCCGCTGAATGCCTGTTTGCCAGCTGCAGGGATATCTCTTTCAGAACGCCCCGGAGCTCCTTGCCCTGCGCGAGGCCTTCGCCGCGCGCATCGAAAACTGCAAACCCCTTCTCGCTGACTTCGAGAACAAAATCGCTCGACGGGATCTGCTTTTCGGTCGAATTTCTGAGACTGATATTAAACGCCAGACTTGACGCGTTGTCTTGCTGTGTAAGCGAAAATCCGTTCGAGCGGCACCATTTCAGCAGAGCGTCCTGATCCGATATACGAAGTCTTTTCCGTCCTTGATACTGCGTCATCATGATAGATTTGCTCTTGCTGTGCGTTGGTTTTCCGCCGTTTCGCCCCGGTTATAGCCGACAGCAACAGGGGCATAAAAGGAATTCCTGGTTTAGAGTCAGGTCCTTTGACACCGGCGTGCCCGGCTTGGGAGAAACCAATTTTAAATCATATGGTTAGCGCAGAGTTTTTACTCGCAATCCCGGCCTTTGGCAAGAAACGGACGTCTGACAGGTGGCACCTTTCAATCAAAGAGCGTAAAATTCGAGGCGTACGGAGCCAGGACAGGGCCGCTCCCTCTTGACGAAAAGACTTTGAGACGGGAACGTGAATGACCATCTACCTGTTTAGGTAAGACGGCGGCGGCACGGAGGTGAAGAACGGAAGAGAGTGCATTGACGCTGCTTCGGCCAAACTGTCGTTGGCAGGAAACCAGGTGAGGCGGATGCCGTCTCGGCGCGTGGTTCTGTCCGCACCGTGTCCGCGTGAAGAGCGTCTTTCAGAGTCCGAATGACTGAGGGAGGATAAGCAAGACCTATGACGGTTAAAGCATTGCTCAAAGGCAAGGGCGGCAGCGGAGAAGTCTCGACGATCCGGTCCGATATCACCATTGACGCGGCTGTCCGCGTTCTGAAAGAGAAGAGGATCGGCGCACTTGTAGTCTGCGATGACGGTAAAACGATCGCAGGAATACTTTCCGAACGTGACGTTGTTCGAGGTCTGGCGGACCATGGTGCTGTGCTCATGCAGATGCCGGTCGCCTCCCTGATGACCAGTACCGTCAAGACAACGCATCCCCGCGAGAAGGTCGATGACGTCATGTCGGAGATGACGCAAAGCCGGATCCGTCATCTGCCGGTGGTCCAGGACGGTGCGATTTGCGGCTTGGTGTCTATCGGCGATGTCGTGAAGTATCGGATGAAAGAGCTTGAGTCCGAAACAAGTGTTCTCCGGGACTTCATTGTAGGGCGTTAGGGCAGGTCTGAAGCAGGCGGATCCGAAGACTTTTTGATCTTTCCCGCCGGCAGAGCTATCTTCGGCTGGTTAAACAACGGCCGCAAGGTGACAGGCCTGGCGGATCGCTCATTGTCTGCCGCGTCTGCCGCGCATTTCTCAGGTTGGTCTCCGGGCTCTTTTGAGACGAACGGGTTTGCGGATCGTCTTTTTGATCGCAGCTTTATCTTTGGCCTTCTTTTTGCCGCGGCGCATATCGCTCGACGCTTCATAGACCGGTTTTCTCAGCCTGTTGATGCTGCCCAGCGGCTGATGTTCCGCGAGGCAATGCCAGGGTGTAAACGACATCTTCTCGCACTGCGCCTCACGCCGTGCCGACGCTTTCCCCTGATCGGAACCCGGACGGTCTTGCGGCGCAGGTATGATCAGTCTCGCGACCGAGACGAATGGAGTCTTTGCTTCGTCCCATATGGCCGTGGCGTCTTCGATCTGAAGATTCTTTTCAGCCTTACCCCGGACCTGCAGCCTGAAATCGAAACAGATGTCTTCACGTTGCCGCACGCGCTGTCTTACCGCGCGGCGAAGATAGTTAGGGCCGGCCTGTGGCGGCACGGCTTGAGGTGCTTCGCCGCCCCAGGGAACGGCGGCAAATCGCATGATCCGATCCGGACCGAAAAGAAAAGGCGCTGCCCCGAAGTAGGCGACCTCCATTGGGTTCTCTACCGGCTTTGCCTGGATCATCTGGATGACGCCGGCGGTTTTCGCCGCGCGCTGTTTTTCTGCGGCCGAGGCACCGGAGTTAGGATCCAGGATGGGCTGCAACAAAGCGCCCACCGCAGCCGTTTCATTGTCGCCGGTTTGCTCAAGGACTTTGTTGAGCAAGAGATACTGCTTGCTGTCCACGAAGGCGAAAGCCGGCGTGTTGATCATCAGGAAATCCTGGTTCTTGGCCCCGTCATCCGCGAGCAGAACCCGCCCGCCCACATCCAGCACCTTGATGGCCAGGCCCCGGCTGCCATTCTGCTGCGCCTGCGGATCTGACGTGCCCAGATCATGGGCGACTTTGATGGCTGCGTTCGAAAAGCGCACCCATGCGCGATAGCGCTTTCCGGGCGTCGCAAAAAGACCAGCCCGTAACGCCTCGGGGATATCCTGGCGAATTTCGAAGACGGCGCGCAGGCAGCCATGGGATTTCGGGTGGACACCACGCAGGACCTTCTTGTTTTTCTGCCTGTAGCGCTTGTCCAGAAGCTTTGACGTGAGCTTTGTCAGTTCCCGGATTTCACGGGCTTCGCCGGTCGGGTCTGCAATCTTCTCGAACGGATTGTTCGGCGCCTTGGCCATCGGTATCCCCCCTACAACGATGATCGTTATCTCGGTGTGATTGGGTCGAACGCAGTTTCATTATTGCACGTATACAAATGAATGGCAATTTGGGGGATTTCAGATTTCTGAGACAGCTCTTCCGCATCCATTTGAAGGGCTGACATCAGTCGGCAAAAAAACAGGCAGCCGAAGCTGCCTGTTTTCGAAAAAGCTCATGCTGTCGCTCAAAGGCTGCGCTGTTACTGGAAGCCTTAGGTCCTTGTTACGCGCGCAATGCCGCGTTCTCGGGATCGTACGGCGACTCTTCGATCACCCGGGCCGGAAAAAGTTCACCAAGGATATCGACCTTCAGCTCGGTCCCAGGCTCCGCCACTTCCGGCTTCACGTAGGCGAGGGCGAGGCTCTTGCCCACGCTGTGCCCGAAAGCGCCGGCCGTCACGCGGCCGATCATTGCATCGCCCTGGTAAAGCGGTTCATTGCCCAGGCAGTCGGCATCCTTGACGTCGACCTCCAGCGTGATGAAGCGCTGCGGCACACCGGCTTCCTGCTGCCGCACCAGGGCTTCCCGTCCGACGAACTCACCCTTGTTGAGGCGCACGAAGCGGTTCAGGCCGGCCTCCAGAATGGAGTACTCGGTGGTCAGGTCGCTGCCCCACATGCGGTAGGACTTTTCGATCCGCATGGAATCCATGGCCCGCATGCCGACCAGTCCGATTCCGAATTCCTCGCCCGCCTTCATCAGCGTATCGAAGATGTGGTTCTGGAATTCGATCGGGTGATGCAATTCCCAACCGAGACCGCCGACAAAGTTGACGCGCAGGGCCCGGACGTCCGATGCCATGCCGACCGAGATCGTCTGTGACGACAGCCAGGGGAAGGCTTCGTTAGAGAGGTCGGTGTCCGTCACCTTGGCCAGCACATCACGGGCATGCGGTCCGGCCAGAACGAAAACACCCCGGCTGGTGGTGATGTTGTTCAGGGTAACACTGCCGTCATCGGGCAGCTCCTTGAGCAGCAGATCGGAATCGTAGCGTTCGGCGGCGCCGGAGGAGATCAGGTAGAAACTCTCCGGTCCCATGCGGGTGATGGTGAATTCGCTGCGCACGCCACCTGAGGGAGTCAGATTGTGGGTCAGGGCGATCCGCCCGACCTTCTTGGGCAGCGCATTGGCGACCAGGCGGTCGAGAAAAGCTTCCGCACCGGGGCCGGAGACATCGAACTTGGAGAAGCTGGTCAGATCGATCAGGCCGACCTTTTCGCGCATCAGCTTGCACTCATTGGCGACGTGCTCGAAGTAGTTGGTGCGGCGGAAGCTCCAGTCGTCCTTGCGTTCGACACCTTCCGGCGCGAACCAGTTCGGGCGCTCCCAACCGTAGCGCTGCCCCCAGACCGCGCCCGCGGCGTCCAGTTTGTCGTGGCAGGGGCTGGTCTTGCAGGGCCGAGCCGCGGGGCGTTCTTCATCCGGATAATGGATGGTGAAGACGTTGGCGTAGGCTTCCTCGTTCTTCGCAACCGTATAGGCTTTGTTGGCGTAGGCTCCGAAACGACGCGGGTCCACGTCCAGCATATCGAGGCTGGACTCGCCCTGGCAGATCCATTCGGCCAGATATCTGCCCGCGCCGCCGGCGGCGGTAACGCCAAAGCTGAAGCCCTCGGCCAGCCAGTAGTTGCGCAGTCCGAAAGCCGGACCGATCATGGGGTTACCATCGGGCGTGTAGGAAATCGGGCCATTGACCACGTCCTTGATGCCCACTTCGCCGAAGATCGGCACGCGGTTGATGGCCGCTTCGATGTGCGGTTCCAGACGCTCCAGATCGCCGGGGAAAAGATCCTGGCCAAAGGAATCGGGAACGCCGTCGACGAAACAGGCAGGCGCGCCTTTCTCGTATGGACCGAGGATCAGGCCCTGCCGCTCTTCGCGCATGTAGTAGGAGGCATCGGATTCCCGCAGGACCGCCATTTCGGGCAGACCGGCTTTCTTGCGCTCTTCCAGCAGAGGGTGGGCGTCTGTCACGATGTACTGGTGCTCGACCGGAATGACGGGGATGTCCAAACCGACCATGGCCGCGGTCTGGCGGGCGTAGTTGCCGGTCGCGGTGATCACGTGCTCGCAGGTGATCTCGCCTTTGTTGGTCGTGATTTTCCACTCGCCGCCGGGCAGTTGCGCGATCGCGGTGACTTCCGTCTGGCGATAGATCTCGGCGCCGCCGTTGCGCGCACCGATGGCCAGGGCGTTGGTCAGATCGACCGGCGCGATGTGTCCGTCGTCGGGATGATAAAGTGCGCCGACCAGGCCTTCGGTGTCGCATAGCGGCCAGAGTTCCTTGACCTGGGCGGGCGTGATCATCTCGTAGGGGACGCCGATGGTGTTCGCGGTCCCGCAATAGTGATGGTACTCGTCCATGCGTTCTTTGGTCGTCGCGAGGCGCAGGTTGCCGGTGACGTGGAAACTCACGTCCTGGCCGGTTTCTTCCTCCAGCGTTTTATAGAGATCGACCGAATACTTGTGAATCTGGCCGACGCTATAGCTCATGTTGAACAGCGGCAGCAGACCTGCAGCATGCCAGGTCGAGCCTGCGGTCAGTTCCGTCCGCTCCAGCAGGACCACATCCGACCAGCCCTGCTTGGTCAGGTGATAGAGAATGCTGGCGCCGACAACGCCACCGCCAACGACCACGGCCCGTGCATGTGATTTCATTCTTCTTCTCCCAAAACGCCGCTGAAGCTCCGTCATGCCGGATTAAGCGCCCGGCCGGATCTTCTGCCCGGCAGAGCTTCTTCAGTCGCCCTTGTCTGCAGCCAGTATCGAGCCGCTATTTTAATGACAGCCGCAAGATGGCCGATAGGCTTTTTATGGTCCGAACCGTTTGCGACACCGCGACGCCAGATTCCGACATGCGGGCTCCGTCGGGCGGCCTCGAGCGCCCGAACAGTGCTCTTCAGCTACCTCTTGCACCGTTTCGGCCGCGGGGCGCGTTTCCGAGGTTCGTGGTCGCGAATTCGACAGAGCCCACGCGGAAGGCGCGGGGATAATCGGGCTCAAGTTTTTTGGAGGATCGAGTTATGACCGATACGGGGGCTGGCGCCGCTGGTGGGCGCCGCGGCCGTAGCGCGCGTGGCGGTGCGGGCGGCGCGGAAGCACGCCGGGCGGCGCGGCAAAGTGGCAAAGTCGAACAGCTGCGCTACATCACGCGGAAAATTCCGGTTTTTGAGACCCTGAGCACCGAAGCGCTCGAGATGATCGAGTATAATGCCGACACCATTCTGGAAGAAGTCGGTATCGATTTCCGGGATGATCCGGAGGCGCTTGCGATCTGGAAAGAGGCGGGTGCGGATGTCCAGGGGGAGCGGGTCCGCTGTCCCCGCGGCATGTGTCGCAAACTGGCGCAAACAGCGCCCTCCGAATTTACGCAGCATGCCCGCAACCGGGAGCGCTCGGTTCAAATCGGCGGTAACAACACGGTCTTTGCCCCGGTCTATGGTCCGCCGTTCGTGCGCGACCTGGATGGCGGCCGCCGCTACGCGACGATCGAGGACTTCCGCAATTTTGTGAAGCTGGCCTATTCCATGCCGTCGGTCCACCATTCCGGCGGGACGGTCTGTGAGCCGGTGGACATTCCGGTGAATAAGCGCCACCTGGACATGCTCTACAGCCATATGCGCCTGTCGGACAAACCCTACATGGGTTCGGTCACCGCGCCGGAGCGGGCGGAGGACTCCATCGCCATGTCGAAGATCCTCTTTGGCGATGACTTCGTGGACAACAACACGGTGATGATCAGCCTGATCAACGCCAATTCGCCCATGACTTTCGACGACACTATGCTGGGCGCGCTGAAGGTTTACGCGCGCGCCAATCAGGCCTGCATCGTCACGCCCTTTATCCTCTCCGGTGCGATGGCGCCGGTGACGCCCGCCGGTGTGCTGGCCCAGACCCTGGCCGAGGCTCTGGCCGGGATCGCCTTCAGCCAGCTGGTCAATCCCGGCGCGCCGGTGGTCTTCGGCAGCTTCGCGAGTTCGATCTCCATGCAGTCCGGTGCGCCCACCTTCGGCACGCCGGAACCGGCGCTTGTGCTCTACGGCGCGGCGGCGCTGGCACGGCGTCTCGGGGTGCCTTTCCGCTCCGGCGGTTCGCTCTGCGGCTCCAAGGTGCCCGACGCCCAGGCGGCCTATGAATCGGCGCAAACCCTGATGCCCACGGCCATGGCGGGCGTGAACTTCGTGCTGCACGGCGCGGGCTGGCTGGAAGGCGGACTGATCTCCTCCTATGAAAAATTCATCATGGACGCGGACCAGCTCGGGATGATGCAGACCATGCTGCAGGGCTATGATCTGACCGAAAACGGCCAGGCCATGGATGCGATCCGCGAGGTCGGGCCGGGCAGTCATTTCCTCGGCTGCGCCCATACCCAGGCCAATTTCCAGACCGCCTTCTACCGCTCGAACATCGCGGATAACAACAGCTTCGAGCAGTGGGAGGCCGAGGGCGCGCTGGACGCCAGCCAGCGGGCCAACAAGATTTACAAGCGGGTGCTGGCGGACTACGTGATGCCCGAAATGGATCCGGCCACGGACGAGGCCCTGCTGGCCTTCATCGCCCGGAAAAAGGAGTCCATGCCCGACGCCTTCAGCTGATCTTTCAGGCGGTTAGAGCGCGTTCTTCAGAGCATAGACCGGCTGCGGCTCCGGGATGCCCTTCATTTCGAAATGTCCTACAAATGTCACAGCCTGCGCGACGTTCTGCGCAAAGCTGTCGGACATGAGGACCGGCTGCCCCGTGGCCTTGGTCAGGGACTCGAGCCGGGCGGTCCGGTTCACGGTCGGGCCGATGACCGTAAAGGCCAGACGGTCCGGCGCGCCGACGTTGCCGTAGATGACCTTGCCCAGGTCGAGGCCGAGCCCGAAGCGGATCTCGGGCTGGCCGTTCCGGCGCCGGGAGAAGTTCACGGTCGCCAGACTGTCGAAAGCATCGATCGCGGAGTCCAGCGCCGCCTGGCAGGCTTCCTGCGCGCCGGGATGCCCGCCCGAGACTCCAGCCGTGATCCCGCCCGTCACTCCAGCGGCGGTTGTCTCGCTTCTCCCGTTCCCAATCCCGCTGGCATCTGCGCCTGAATCCGTCCCTGAATCTGCGCCTGAGTTTGCCTCCGCATTCTCGCCGGCAGAGCCGACAGGACCTTCGGCCCTGTGACCGCCCGCATCTGTTTGGACATTCCCCGTGACATTCCCTGGGGCGGCGTCCGCGCAGGGAAACATGACCAGCATGGCGTCGCCGATGAAGCTCAGGACCTCGCCGCCGCGCGCGGTCACGGCGGAGGAGAGAAACTCGAAGTAGGCATTGAGCAGGTCGAAGAGTTCCTCCGGGGGCAGGGCGTCGGTCAGGGCGGTGAAGTTGCGCAGGTCGCTGTACCAGAGCGCCGCGTCGATGGCCTCGCCGTCGCCCCTTTGGATCAGACCCTCCAGAACCTTCTGCCCGGTCCGGTGGCCCAGGTAGGTGTCCATGAGGGTTTCGGAGAGATGGCGCCGGGAGATGATCTCGAAGTTCGGGGCCAGGGCTTCGGCCAGCAGGCCAAACTTGGCGATGTCGAGGTCGCTGAAGCCCTCCGCCCGGTCGGTCGCGACGGCCAGGAAGTGCCGGCCGCCGTCGCTGAAGGCCATGGGCTGGATCACATAGTCCGTCGCCCCCTGATCCGCCAGCTCGAAGAGCACCAGGTGATCGCGCGCTTTATCAAGCCGGTCGAGCCGGTAGCGAACGGTCTTCAGGCTCTCGTTGAAGGCCTGGATCGGGCTGCCGATGTAGGCGTCGGATTGAAACACGCCATGGCGGGTCCGCAACACCTCGGCAGGACCGCGGCCGCGCTGCCAGATCACGGAGATCCCGAACATCTGCGGATGGATCAGGCGCAGGCCGCTGCGCAGCCGCCAGACCGGAGCCCCGACCTGCTCCAGCTGTTCGGCCAGCGCCGTGAGCAGGGGACCGGGCTTGGGAATCTGCCGGCCTTCGGTCAGCAGCCAGATCAGGACCGGCGCGAGGGGCCAGCCCTCCAGCCGTCCGGTCAGTGCGTCGTCGAGGCTTACGGTTGTCACGGCGTGTCGGGGCCTGTTCCGGTTTCAGAAGAGCCTGGTTGCAAGATAACCTCGTTTCAGGAGGTTTGCGTTTCAAGAGAGTTTCGTCTCAGGAACATCCGGCTTCAGGAAAATTTCGAGAAGTCGGGCAGGCGCTTTTCCATGAAGGCCTGCATGGCTTCGTGGGCCTCGGTCGATTCCAGGCGGTGGGCGAAGTGGCCGAGCTCCTTGTTGATCCGCTCCGTGACGCCGCCGGAGGTGTCTTTCATCAGGGCCTTGGTCAGGCGCAGGGCCTCGGGCGGTTTCGCCGCGAGACGCCGCGCGGTCTCCAGGGCGGTCTGCTCCAGGTCCGCGTCGGCGCAGACGCTGTTGATCAGGCCGACTTCGCGCGCGGTCTCGGGATCGAACATCTCCCCCAGCATCAGCAGTTCCGACGCCTTGCGGTGGCCGGCCAGCTGCGGCATCAGCAGGCTCGAGCCCGCCTCCGGGACCAGCGCCAGGTTCACGAAGGGCAGCTGGAATTTGGCCGAGGCCGCGGCGTAAGCGAAGTCGCAGTGCAGCAGCAGCGTCGTGCCGATCCCGATGGCCAAGCCGTTGACCGCCGCGATCAGCGGCTTCTCGGCCTGTGCGATGCAGTGCAGGAAGCTGGCGGCAGGGCTGTCGCCCGGGGTTGGGGGGTGGGCCAGGAAGTCGGCCAGATCGTTGCCGCTGGAAAAGGAATCGCCGCTGCCGGTGATCATCACCACGCGGACCTCCGGGTCGTCTTGCGCCGCCGCGACCAGGGCGGTCATGCGCTCGTACATGGCCAGGGTCAGCGCGTTCTTCTTTTCGGGCCGGTTGAGGGTGATCTTCAGAACCCGGTCTTCGGTCTGGGAGAGGATTGTGTCAGTCATGAGAAGATGGCCCTGCTTGAGGAGAGGAGGAATAGGGAGCGTCTGAGATTGCGGCCCCCTTCGAGATTGTAGCGTCCCGGCGCTTTGACAACCTTGCCGTTTCCGGACCGCAGATAGAGTCCATAAATCCGGCATCAGTGTGACGTCATGACGCCGCCGCGCCAAGCAAAACCCGCGCGCCGCCATGCCCTTGATAAGCGGGGCAAATCCGGCGCCCAACCGCGCGCAAAGCAGGCGTTTCCGCCGCTATCGGGGCCCGGTGATCCGCCAAATCCGGCCCCTCGCGCCAGTTCAATTAACTCAAATTTTACAGCAATTTATATAAAATTCTTGAGACTATACAAAAAGTATTGATGCCTTCCGCGTCGATACGCCCAGGGGTAGTTTCGAGAGTGGTTTCAGGTCTGGTTTTGGGGGGTGATTTCAGGGAACGGCTCTTGCCGTTGAAGCGTCCCAAACCGGAACCCAAAACAGGTCCCGAATTAGGCCCCGAACCAGGCCCCGAAACAGGAGAGGATTTTTCCATGTCCAGTGAGCAGGCACACGGCGTTCAGTCATCCGGGGAAGCGGCGGACGCGCCGAAAAGCAGGTCCAGCCGCGGATGGCTCGTGGCCGCGGGTGTGGTCTTCGGCGCGGTCATGGCCGTCGCCGCCGTCCACGCGATCCTGGCGTTGACGGGGCTCGCCGAGGGAGGTCCGGACTGGGGCAGGGATCTGCTCACGGGTTTGCTGGCCGCTGTGACGGCGGCCCTTGTGCTGCGTGTCCAGGCCGGGCGGGACGCTGCCGCGACACAGAACGCGGCGGGCGGCGAAACCGCCGCCGGGGAAGAGGCCCATCAAGACAGCCATAACAACACCGGCCAAGAGGTGTCTGCCCAAGAGATACCTACCGAAGAACCTCAGATGCTGATGACCGGCGGGGACGAGGACGGGCGGCGCCAGCACCTGGAGCAGATCGCATCGCGCCTGGAGAGCGACGGCCAGGCCATGGTCGAGCAGGTCATGGTCAACGCCGAGCTGCTGCATTCCGCCCTGCACCTCATGTCGTCCGGCGGTGGGGGCAACGCCGGCGAAGCCCTGACGGCGGCCCAGGAGGCCTCCACCTCCGCCGACACCATCGCCGCCTCCATGGAGGAACTGAGCATGGCGATCCGCGAGATTTCCAGCCAGGTGGCCACCTCCGCCGGGGTCGCGGTCGAGGCGGTGAACCGTTCCGAAGAGGCGGGCGAACTGGTCCAGACCCTGGACAGCGGCGCTCAGGCCATCGGCGAGATCGTCTCCCTGATCAAGGGCATCGCCGAACAGACCAACCTGCTGGCCCTGAACGCCACCATCGAGGCCGCGCGCGCCGGCGAGGCGGGCAAGGGCTTCGCCGTGGTGGCCAACGAGGTCAAGAACCTGGCGACCCAGACCGCCAAGGCGACCGAAGACATCTCCAACCAGGTCGGCGAAATCCAGACCGTCACCTCCCAGACCGTCGAGAGCATCGGCACGATCCGCTCGGTGATCGACCGCATGAACGAATCCAGCTCCGCCATCTCCGCCGCCATCGAGGAACAGAACGCCACCACGGAGCAGGTCGCGGGAACGGTAGGCCTGGTGGCGCAGGGGACGCGGCGGGTGACGGAGAGCTTGGAATCCGGCGCCCCGGCAGGCGGCGGCGGTTCCGGCGAGGAGAGCATGGCGCAGGTTGCTGAGGTCGCGCGGGTGATGGATCAGCTTGCGGCGACCTTGAGGGAGTCTGTTTCGGAGATTAGGGCGGCTTAGGGGAGGGCATCAAGTCGGCCGAATGTCAGAGCCGGTTCGAGTCCAGTTGGAAGTAGCTAGTGCAATCCGTCAGATGACATAAACGAACGAAAAACGGTGATTTGCGCAATTGGTAACCAACTTTGCGATACGAACTAGGGTCGGGACTCAATTGATCCACCAAGTGATGGAAGCGGCGAGGCATATGGCCGCGAGGAAGGTGTCGGCACGCTTGTCGTAGCGGGTCGCTATCCTCCTGAAATCCTTGAGCCTGCAGAACA
>NZ_ML660053.1 GCF_007004665.1 Denitrobaculum tricleocarpae
TTCGCAAAGCGGCTCAAAACCCTCAAAGGCCTCACACCATACGAATACATCTGCAAGCTCTGGACTGAACAAACCGAGCGGTTCACACTCGATCCTATCCACCACATGCCGGGACTAAACACCTAGATGGAATCGCCTTCGGCGATCCGGCGTACCGGTGAATCTGCTCTAACACTATGATGTAGAGCGGGTTCACATGTTTTAGCGAAAACACGGAGTGTTTCCGTTGAAACATGACGCGCTCTAGCCTTCCTCGGCGTGCACCTCAGAGTGGGGCCAGGCCGCTACTTAAGTTGTCTCACCAACTCACCGAGTAAGGAGACGCTTGGTCTCGCGGGACCCGTCATATTGGTGTCTTTCAAGAAGGCCTGGATCGCATTGCGACGTTTGGAAGGTGACGTCCGCTTGCCAAGGCCACGCAGATAGCCCAGTTCTCCCAGCAGCAAATCAATCGTGGTGACGGGCGCTTTCTCGGCTTTGCGGCTCGCGCGGGGCGGTTTGCTCTCTCGCCAGATATTGCCGGCCGGACGCAGGATTCGAGCCGCGCGCGGAGATCCGACATCGGGGTGAAAGATCGAGACGGAGAGGGCGCCGGCGATTTCCCGCCGGCCGTCCGACGCGCCGATCACATGCACGCCGGTCGCATAGATTCGTCCGTCTGCGAACACCAGGAGCGGGGAGCCCGAGTCGCCTTGCATAATACTGCAGCGATGGGCGATGCCGATACCGTTCTTGAAGTAACCCGCAATCTCGCATCCAAAACCGGCTTTCAGCCGATGGGGAGAGTCGCCGCGATATCCAGCATGCAAGAGGGCGGCTTCGCCTTCAGCCAGGTCCTGGAGCAGCGCCTTATCCAAGCGCTTAAGAGCAAGCCAGCCTGCATCTTTTCCCAGCGGGTGCTTCAATTCCAGGAGAGCCCAATCGGTGGCGGTGTTCTTCACCGAGGCATCCCGTGTTTTTTTGTACTTCTTGGATTGCTTATAGCTTTTGACGGCCGACTTCAGTGTGTGCTGATGGTTTTGATACCCGGCGGTAAAGTGGACTTCCGAGGGTTTCACCCACTGATTTCTCTCACGGTCGTAAAGACAATGCGCGGCGGTCAATACGTGTTTTTTGCTGATCAGAAAGCCGGAGCAGTGCCCGATCGACGTTTCGATCTTACCGATCGCGCTCCAGGGGTATTCCATGGCGTTAACTGTAACACGATCCGGTATCGCCCAGGCATCGCCCGGACCGGCAAGCCACGTGGAGCTCAGCAAAGCCGCAAACAGAAGAGGTTTAATCCCCTTAGCCATGCTGTCTGATTGGGGAACGCGATTTGAAAGCCAGTTTCTCATCCGCAGAGACTAGGATGAAAACTTGAGCCAAGCTTTAACGCGAAGGGTTAACAGACGAGAAAGTTCCTGCAGGAAAAATGGTTAATCGCTGTCCGGTGACGGGGATTTTTGCTGTGCCAGCAGCAGCTGTTCCAGCAGTTGAAGTGAGGCCTTGCCGTTCGGTGTCAGTTTCCGGCGCTCTTGGAATGTCTTAATGGCCTCCTGCCGCTCTTCGCTGCTGATCGTCTTTGACCTGGGAAGGAAGCCGAGCGCATGGAGCAGGCCGTCAATTGCTTTGAGCGGCATACGATCTTTACTGCGTCCGCTGGCGGGCCGCTGACCGGGTCCCCAATGATCACTTAACGCGTTGGCTGCAACACGGGTTGACGGAGCGGCCGCTTCAGGCCGGAAGGCGTCCAGTGCAAGAACACCTGCAATTGGGTCGTCGTTCATCCTAGCCTGAACCACATGGATACCCACCGCCGATATGCGGCCGTGATTCATCACAAGCAGCGGCGATCCGGAATCACCCTTCGCCACGGGACAGTCATGTGCGATGCCGGCATTGTTTGCGAAGCGCCCGACAAAGCGGCAAGCGAAGGTCGCCGTCATGACGTGCGACCGCCGGCGTTGATAACCGGCCTGAAGGAGCACCGCGCTCCCGTCGCTCAGACGTTCAAGCAGCTCTTGATCCAGGACTTGTAGACCATACCAGCCGGTTTGCAGACCGAGTGGCTTTGTCAAGTGAAGGATCGCCCAGTCCGTTGCCGCGTTCTCAGGTGATACCGAATGCTGAGGCGTGAAAGACTCCGAGACCTGATAGCTCTCGACTGGCGAATTGAGGCTGTAGTCCTCACGTTGATAGGCGGCGACGAAATGCAGTTCTCCTGCGTTCCGCCAGCGGCCTGAGACACTGTCGTAGAGGCAATGCGCGGCGGTCAGGAGCTTGCGCTCGCCAATCATAAAGCCGGTGCAGTGTCCCCGGCCCCCGGCGTTCAGCCGTCCGATTGGACTCCAGGGGTAGGAATGGGCATCGACTTCGATGCGTGCCTCTAACTCGGACTGGTCCGCCAGGGACGCGTGCGCGGCAAACAGTGTCAGGAGGGCGAGGAGCAGATGAAGTGCGGGACGGGAGAAGGTTGCCATCTCAGTCTGCGTTCGCCGGCAGGCCCGCCATCAGTTTCTCTCCGGCGACGCTGCCGATCACTTCATCGAGTGCTGCGACGATCTGAGAAGAGTAACGATTGCCGTTGTCACCGAGGATCTTGATCGCCTCTTCGCTCGACAGACCGGCGCGATAGGATCGTGGCTCGACGCGCGCGGCAAATACGTCGCATATCCCGAGTATCTGTGCCGTCATGAGAATTTTGTTTGCTGTCAGTCCCGCAGGATACCCCTTGCCGTCAAGGCGCTCGTGCATCTGGTAGATCGTCGGCAAGACCGGAAGTTCGAAATCAATGTCGCGCAGCATCTCAGCCGCGTGATCAAGGTGCTTTCTGACCTCGGCGATCTCTTGATCGTTCAGTCTTTCCGGTTTGTTGAGGAGTTTCCTCGAGATCGCCAGCTTACCGAGCTGTGAGAGGTTGGCCGCGATCTCGACGGTCGCGACGTCCTCCCTGGCGAGTTGCATACGCTTGGCAACGGCCACCGATAGACTGGCAACGCGCCGTGAGTGACCGGCAAGGTAGGGATCCCGGAGCTCAATCGCACGGACCAGTGCCGAAACCATCTGACGAACGGCCCGGTCACGCTTTGCCTGTTCTTCAACCAACTCCGTGACATCACGGGCGACGGAGACGATGCCATTCACCTGGTCCTGCTCGTCGTGGAACGGAAGTTTGGAAAACTGCAGCTGTCGTTGGACACCGTTTAAATAGACTTCTTCATTGAAGGTCACCACGCTGCCTTGCTCGATCGCTTTTTGATCGGTCAGAGCGAGGCGGTCAGCGGTTCCCTGACCGAAGAGGGCGATGTCGTCGAGCCCGATCATCTCATCCGGCTCCCGCCCGACCGCCTCAGCAAAGGCCTTGTTGGCATAACGGTAGCTGCCGTCGGCAGCCTTTAAGCCGATGTAGTCTGCGATGCTGCTGTTGATGCTGTCCAGGAAGCGCTTTTGCGTTTGGATGCGCGCGGCGAGATGTTTGAATTGAGCCGCCATCAGCCGATTGTGATTGCTGCGCATTTTCGCCCAGACTGCGCCGAAGACAGCGACCACCGTGAAAACGACAAGTGCCGCTGCAACCATCACCACGGTCGCGAAGTTGCGCAATTCACGATGTGCGGACGCACGGTTCATCTCGAGGACCGCCCAGAAGCCCTCACCTGAGATAAGGGCTGCGCGCGCGTAGACCGCGGTCTCACCATCAAGCGAACGTCCGGCGACAAAGGCCTGATTGCCGCTTCCCGGGATTGCGCCACTATCATCGAGTGCTTGTACTTCAGGTATTTTTGTCGGCAACAACTCAACGAGACCTTCGGCACTCTTGTGAACAAGATGGAGCTTTTCACCTTCAGGTGCCAAGGGGCGCGGCGCCAGGCTCTCGGCAAGCTTGGTCGCAACTGGAGCCGCGACAATCAGGACGGCAACCGGCTGGGCCTCTTCGGTCTGCGAGGCTGCCGGTAGAATCGGAATATAGATATCCATGACCAATCCGGCGGCCGTGGCTTGGGGAGGGCCAAACCGCCTCTTTCCCGTCGCCAGAACATCGAGCGCAATTTCCGACTGTTCAGTCCGCAATGCCGGCGCTCCACCGCTGCTCACATAGGCAATACCGGCCTTGCCGACAATGTAACCGGCCCTGAAGTCAGCCGAGATTGCAAAGTCAGTCAAAACCCGCTCCATGTAAGGGAGCTGCTCCAGCAGGGCGATCCCGAGACCGGTGCTCTGCGTATCCTCACTCTGCGGAGAGGGATCAATGACACCTCCGGCTTCGTCGACGTCGGTGGCGAACAGGCGAAACAACTCGCTTTCAACCAGCCTATCAGCGAGGCGCGCCGTTCCGTCGAGCCAGGTTGAAATGACTTCGGCGCGCGCACTTACGGTAATGGTCATGCGTTGCTGCAGATCGCCGATCACTTGCTCTTTTTTCGATTCTATGACCAGCCATGGGATAACGACGGCCAGAATTACGATTGAAACAAGACCAATCAATGCCGGTTTCGGCAGAGCATCTGAAGCCTCTGGCGCGGAACCGGGTTCCTCCAGATCGATCAGGCTTGGATCCGTTGCCGATCCTTCCAGTGCGTCTAATGTGTTGCTCTTGGACATCATGATTGATCTCTTTGACAGTCTCTACTGCTGGACGAAGTGCGCCCAGCGGGTGGTTTCATTCATCGAGTATTGCGGCAGATAATGCTTGTACTTTGAGTGTGACAAAATGACGTTCGAAAGGCTATCGAGCACGAGAATGTCGTTCTTCTCGTAGATCGCCAGGACCGCGTGCCCGATGTTGCGAATGCGGTCCATCAGGATCACGATACGCATTTCCTCTTGCGTGAATCCCAGCTCCTTGAGCGCGAAGTACTTCGCGATCGAAAAATCCTCACAGTCTCCTGACCGCGTCATAAACTCGACCGGACTGGCCCAGTACTCGTTGACCCCGAATACCTCTTTGTCAAGTTTGTAAGGCCATCGGTTGAAGTAGCGGTTGACCGCATTCAGCTTTGCCGCGCGGTCCAGGTCGCGGGCTTCTAAAATGATTTCGCGCCAGGATTTCTGAACCTCGCTTGAGCAGTTTGCCGCGTCGTTGGTGCAGGCCAAAAAGGCTTTTCGTTCACGCTTAAACTGATCCAGGACGCGCCGCCACTGAGGCAGGGCCTTGAAGGACTTTGAGCGGAACTCGATCGTGTTGAAGATTCCGGGCGCCGCGGTATCGATTGTCTTTGTCAGATCCAACAGGGTCGCAGCGCGTCCGGGCGAGGGCACGGACGCTAACGCAGCCATAATAGATGCGACCCCCGTGAAAAACCGTCGCCGATGCACTTTGAGCAAGTCCCGTTCAAAATCCTGCCGCCCGTGCACCTCTTCCCGGACAGCCTCTGCGCGCCAGTGCCCGGAAACTTTCACTAAAATGGCGAAAACGTCTGGACTCCGTGTTAGCGAAGTCTTTCAGATATTGGTTAATACGCATTGAAGATTTGCGGTTAAGTTGGATCAAGGCGACGTGAACATACCGCCTGCCGCAAGCCAAAGTCTCTAGTGCCAGAGGTGTCTGCGAATCCTCGGCTGATGCCGCATTGGCTTCAGGAGCCAGCGAGCTCTTCCAGTTGGAGCAAGTGGACGATCAGATGAGGCTGGAGCCACGAGAAGCGCTCTTGTGAACCGGAAATCGCTGCTTTTGCCGCGCTGTTTAACACGCTTGGCACGTTGATCATCCGCGACTTGCGATGGCTTGTCGCAAGATTTATCCCGAGCCTGGTGAGATAACTTCTGTTGTGCTTTCGATTTGGAGCTGTCGAGAGGCTGGAATCAGCATAGGGAATATCATCCAGCTCCGGGTAACTCCTGGCTATGGCATCTTTGTAGACATGGCTGCCGACGAGGATAGGCTCTGGGATCGACATTACGAACTCAAAATACTCCTTGTCGAGATACGGCACCTGCACCGTTTCGATCTCGCTCAGAAGTCCGAAGGGAACCGGCGCCACGGCACGGCGCATTCGTGACCAAAAGAGGAAGTCTGAGGTTGGGCAGGCTTCGTTGACATGCAATTTGAGCTCTTCAGTCATCCTGTGGATGGCTTTATCCCGGCTCAAAAGCCTGTAGGTATCGGCACTCAGGGTTCTCGCCAACAGGGCTTCTGAGTCGCCCAGGAAGTCGACAGCCAGCTCAGTCAGCTTGCCCTCTGCGAAGAGTTGGGCGCGTTTTTCGCCAAAGAGATTGCAGTCGATGTTCAGGCCGTCGTAGGACGTATCAACGGCGGTGCCGAGATACTTGGACATAGGCACGACCCAAGTGTGCTCTGGCGTCAGGAAATCGATTTTGCCGTTTTTATATCTTTCCAGATCCCAGGTGGCCCACTCGGTTGGAATGAGGCGGTGCTCGATACCCAGGCGTTCGGTAATCATTGCAGCGACCTTCGCGTCTTCGTTCGCGCGAGGAGGCGGATGAAGCGCGGTGACGCAGAACTCGGGCAGGTGTTTCTGCCGGGCGAGTTCGAACAGAATGCGCCGGGAGTCCTTGCCGCCGCTGAGGGGCACTGTAAAGCGATCGGTTCGGGGCAGGCGCCGGGAAATTGACTGCGCGAAAAGCTCGTGAATCCCGTCCAGGATTGCGTCGTGTTTCAGATGCTGCGGTTTGGCATGGAAGGGTTCCTGTTCAAGGGTGAGTTTGCCATTCTCCCACGTAAGTTGAGCGTTCGGCGGCAAACAGCGGATGGCCTTGAAGGGTGTGTCGTTTCCGACGAAGTTGAGGCGGCGGATAAAGACGGCCATTCCAAAGTCGTCCAGCTCCCGCGGGGCGCCCCGCTCCAGAAGCGTGGATATAGAATCTGAGATGCAAAATTCCTGTTCGGACTGGAAGTAGTAGAGCGCCACAATGCCGAAACGGCAGTTTGCTGCCGTTACGCGTTGCCCGTCCCAATCCCACTGGGACCAGATGCCGTCTCGGATACCGTCGCTCCGATCAACTCTGTGATCTCTCAGAAAATGAGGATTTCCGTCGGTTCTGTGATTGCCCGCGCTGCCGCGAACATGAAAAAAATTGGATGACACCGCTAAATCCAGGCCTGGGTACCGGTTTCAGAACCGAGGGAAAAGTGGCCGACCGAACCATGTTGTAAGCTGGGATAATTACACAGGAGCATCAAAGGGTGAAGGTTCATTTTCCAACCGGCGCGGTTTATCTTTTTTCCCCATCCAGCGCGTTTCTTCTGTGAATCAACGCTCTCTCAATGCTTGATCTCTGGCTTTCAAGATCGGCTTCAGCAGGTAATCCAGAACCGTTTTTTTGCCGGTCAGGATTTCGACAGTCGATGTCATTCCGGGAATGATCGGCAATTCCTTACCATTGCGTTTTAGCGTGATATCACCAGTTCGCAGATATACCCGATAAAAACTTTCGCCCTGATCATCCTTGATCGTTCCCGCTGAGATGGTTTCAAGTTCAGCCTTCAGTCCGCCATAGATGGAGAAATCGTAGGCGGTAATTTTGATCGTTGCTTCCTGGCCCGGTCGCAGGAACGCGATGTCAGACGGCCGGATCTGCGCTTCGATCAAAAGGGTGTCATCCAGCGGTACGATTTCAATTATGTCTTCGCCAGGACGAATAACCCCCCCGACGGTGTTGTGCTTCACTTCCTTGATTGTACCGCGGACCGGAGAGCGGACCTCCGTCCGGGTGACGAGGTCCTCACCGGCCGTCAGGGACTCGCTGATTGACCTTGCCTCCGTCCTGACCTGGCTCAGCTCTTCGGAGACCTGAGCCTTGGTTGAAAGGACGAGTTCATCGATGCGCTGTTGCGCCTCCAGAACGGCAGTTTGTAGTCGTGGCATACTGAGGCGGATCGTCTTCATTTCGCCTTCCAGATCCGAGATCTGCCGGTCGATCCGAATAAGATCCAGGCGCGGACTGATACCTTTCTGGACCAGAGGCGCTGTGATGTTCCGCTCTTCCTCGGCCAGGGTCAGGCTGCGGCGCAGTTGCTGGCTGCGGCTTTTCGCCTCCGTTATCTCCTGCTCACGTTGCGACTTCTGAGCCTCCAGGACGGCAATCTGGGCAACGAGTTGGCGTTTTCTATTGCCGAATTGCTGACGCTGTGTGGCGACTTCACCGGGTGCGCTTTCCTCTGCACTCCGCGGAAATTCGATCTCGCGGTCCTCAAGCTCGGCTTCCAGGCGGGCGGCCTTCGCAATCAGGGCAAAATATTGACTACGCGTGTCTTGAAAGGTCGCCTTCGCGGCGGTGTTGTTAATCCGCACCAGGATGTCGCCAGGCTCAACGATGTCGCCTTCGCGCACCATAATGCCTGCGAGGATACCGCCTTCAAGGTTTTGAATGATCTGCGTCTTGCTGGAGGGGACCACGGTGCCTTCGCCACGGGTCACTTCGTCCAAAACGGCGTGGTTGGCCCAAATGCCAAAGACCAGGAAAAACAAAAAGGATGTCAGCGTCAGGATATAGGCAAAGGTCCGGCCGCGGCGTCTTGCGGCGGCATGAACGTCGGGCATGAAAAAGAGATCTTCATCCTTAGGTGTGCTGGGACTCGACATCTGCCCTATTTCCTTAGTGAGGCCCCCGGCTTTTTTGCCGGCGGCTCTGTATCTTGCTTCGCCTCATAGTTGGCATGCGGCTTTGTCTCTGGTTCGGTTCAATTCGCACCGGCGCGGATGCGTCCCTGCTTCAGCGCTTCCAGAACCTCTTCCTTTTTCCCGTCCGCGACGATTTTGCCGTTGTCCAGGATGATCAGCCGATCAACCAGGCTGAGCAGCGAACTGCGGTGGGTTACCAGCAGAAGTGTCTTGCCTGCCATGGCGTTGCCGAGACGCGTTTTGAACATGGCCTCCGTCGAGTTGTCCATGCCGCTTGTGGGTTCATCCATCAGGATAATCGGTGGGTCCAGGAGCAAAGAACGTGCGATGACCACCGATTGTCGCTGTCCGCCCGACAAGGCCATGCCGCGCTCGCCAACCTGCAGATCGAACCCGTGGGGATGGGTACGCAAAAAGTCCGTGACGCCCGCGACGGCCGCAGCCCGCAGAATAGTCTGATCATCGACGTGGGGCGCGCCGAAGGAGATGTTATCTCGGACTGAGCCGAAGAAAAGGTAATTGTCCTGAGAGACGTAGCCGATATTGCGGCGCAGATCGGCCGGATCGATTTGACGCAGATCGGTTCCATCCATCAGAACCGAGCCCTCTGTCGGCTCGTAAAGCCCGAGGAGAAGGCGCGCAATGGTGCTTTTGCCCGAGCCGATGCGTCCTAGAATGCCGATTTTCTCGCCCGGTTTGACCTTGAAGCTGGTTGCATCGAGCGCCAGCGGATCCTGGTTCGGGTAGCTGAAACTGACTTTCTTGAATTCGATCTCTCCGCTCAGGCGGGGCCGGTGCAGGAAGGTCTTGTCGTTGTCCCGTTCGACCGGCGATTTCATCAGGGTGTCGAGTGACTTGAGAGCGACCCGTGACTGCTGAAGTCTGGTGAGCATGCCCGCGATTGCGCCGAGCGGGGCGAGCGCCCGTCCGGTCAGCATGGTCGAGGCGACCAGTGCGCCCATCGTAATAGCGCCCTGAGAGATCAGGTGGACGCCGTAAATGACCACGATCACAGTAACGAGTTGAATGGTGACCTGAGCGAAGGTCGTGGCAATGCCCGATAGGAACCTTGCCTTGCCTGATGATTCAGCGGTCAGACCGACAAAACGTTCCCAGGACCGCTGAACCCGGCCTTCGGCTGCCGTCGCCTTGATGGTTTCCAGGCCGTCGATCGTTTCCACCAACAGCGCGTGCTTCTGGCTGGACTCCCGATGGGTTCTCTCGATGATCCTGCGCAGAGGAAACTGCAGGCACAAGCCGACGAGTATGACCACCGGGACGGCAATCAGGGGAATCAGTGCAATCGGACCCGATACCAGGAAGATCACCCCCAGAAACAGGAAGATGAACGGGAGGTCGATAAAGGCGACCAGTGTGCCCGAGGTAAAGAACTCCCGCAGCGACTCGAACTCCCGCAGATTGTTCGCCATGGCTCCGGTCGAGGGCGGTTTACTGGAGAGCTTCATGGACATGAGCTGCTCAAGCAAGCGGCTGGCGATAATGACGTCTGCATTCTTTCCAGCGATGTCCACGAAGTAGGTGCGCATGTTGCGCATGACGAACTCGAACAGAAAGACCGTACAGACGCCGAGCGCCAGAACCCACAGAGTTTCAATCGCGTTGTTCGGCACAACCCGGTCGTAGACATTCATGATGAAAAGCGGACTGGCGATCGCGAACACGTTGATCATGATCGACGCCAGGGCGACATGGCTGTAAATCGGCCAAAACTTGGCGAGTGTTCCCCAGAACCATGCCGTGGGCTGTTTCAGCCGTATGTCCGAGGCCCGGTCGTCGAATTTGAACTCCGGCCGCGCGAAGATGGCGTAGCCGAGGTATTGTTCTTCCAGTTCGGCGATGTCGATGGTCTTGGCCCCACCTCCACCCTCGGGAATCATGATCTCTGCGGATCTCCGGTCGATCAGCTTGGTCAGCACGCAGGCACCGCTGCCTTTAAGAAGCAGGATGCAGGGCAGGGTAACCTTCTGGATCGATTTCAGCTTGGGCCGGCGCACGACGCGCGCCGTGAGGCCCGCGCGTTCCGCCGCGCGAACGGCGAGGTCGGGGGTAAAGCGCTCCTCGGCATGCGGCAGGCCCGCCTTTAACGCTTCCGCCGATATAGGCCGCTGCAGCAGGGTCGCCAGCATTGTGACGCATTGCACCAGCGGGTCCTCGAAGTCGACCGTCGAGGGAGCCACGTGCCATTCGGGTTTGGGCGTTTCCAGGACGTCTTCTGCATGCAGTGCGGCGGAGCCCGTGTCTGTCGGTGAGGGATGGGGAGCCGCTTCCGCTCTGGCGCTATGATCGCGTGGTGCCATCGTCCTCTTATGGTCTCCTGCAGTCATTGCAACCGGACTCAATCCATAGCCGAGATACTGGGGTCCAACAGATGTCGCGCTGATATGTTGGAATTGCGACGGCAATAATCCACGACGAGTGCTTCCCTTTGGTTAATGCCGTCCAAAAGACGACATCCAAATTTCATACTATGGTTAACCCTAATGGGGAGGGCATGCAAATTACGTTTGCGGGAACTCACTCAAGGGACATCGGCTTAATTCCTTGGCGCACCGGCATTTTGTCGTCCGGTGCGCCAAGCATTCAGCAAACTATCCGCAACCTGCGGGAGGAGTTCAGACCAGGCCGAGTTTCTCCCTCGCGAAATCCGTAACCGCCCCATAGTCGGTCTTCCCGCTGCCCAGGAGGGGAATTTCGCTGATTTCATGAAGCAGTTTCGGCAGCTGAATCTCCGCCCAGCCTCGTGTTTTGCCGTGAACCTGCAACTCGGAGGCCGCTGGCTTCTGACGGGTGGTCAGCAGCACAATCTGCTCCCCCTTCTTGGGATCGGGCAGCGCGGCGGCGACATGTTGCTCGTCGGGCCAGAGCTCGGCGGCAAGCGCTTCGATCGCCGTCAGGCTGACCATCTCGCCGCCGATCTTTGCGAAGCGCTTCGCCCGGCCTGAGATCGTAACGAATCCATCCTCATCCAGCTTGCAGATGTCGCCTGTGTCGTACCAGCCGGTGTCCAGAGGCTGCAAAACGGCAGGTTTGTCGGCTTTCAGGTAACCCCGCATAATGTTGGGCCCACGGACGAACAGCCGTCCGGCATCAGGGTCGTCCAGACCTGGGACCTCCTCCAGCCGGGGTTCGATGCCGGGCAGCAGACGGCCAACAGTGCCGGGCTTGAAATGCATCGGGGTGTTGACGGCCAGGACCGGTGCGCACTCGGTTGCGCCATAGCCCTCCAGAATCCGCAGTCCGAAGCGTTCCGACCAAAGGCGCCGGGTTTCGTCCTTCACCCGCTCCGCGCCGGCGAAGACATAACGCAGGGAGTAGAAATCGTAGCTGTTTGCCTTCGCGTAGGCCTGCAAAAAGGTATCTGTCGCGAACAGGATCGTGGCGTTCGTGTGGTAAATCATCTCCGGAATGACTTTGAAGTGCAGCGGCGAGGGGTAAAGAAAGCTCGGCACGCCTGAGAGCAACGGCAGGATAAGACCGCCGGTCAAGCCGAAGGAGTGGAACAGTGGCAAGGGATTAAAGACTTTGTCCACCGGATTGAAGTCCAGGACCGACGCCACCTGACGGCAGTTGGATACGATGTTGCGATGGCTCAGGGCGACTCCCTTCGGCAGGCCTTCCGATCCTGACGTAAAGAGAATGACGGCCGTGTCGTCGGGGCTGGTCCCGCGGCGGCGGTGCAGCGCACCTGCGAAGGGTCGTCGGATCAGGGCGGACAGGCGATCGAAGGTTGTCATCTGATCCCGGATGTCTTCCAGATAGATCAGTTCGACCTGGGCGGCGAGAGCCTCCTCCAGTGCGGTGAGCTTGCCCAGCTCGATAAAGCGCCTCGAGGTGACCACCTGCTTTATGTCAGCCGCCTGGAGCGCCGCTTTGATCGCGGCCGGTCCCGCCGTGAAGTTGAGCATGGCCGGAATTCGGCCGGTCGCAGTCAGGCCCAGCAGGGTGATCACGCTTCCGACGGTGTTGGGCAGCAGAAGCCCTACCGGAATCTCCACCGGGGTGCGTGTCTCCAGTGCGCGGCCAACCGCAAGGCCGGCGGTCAGCAGCCCGTCGTAGGTGAAGGGCTTTTGTTCCACGTCACAGAGGATCTCGCTCTTGCGGCCATGGGCGTAGCGGGCATCAAGAAAGGCGTCAAAGAGCGTTTGTGGCGTATCCGAGGTCGCGAACATCATTCCCGACATCACATCGTAGAGTTTCTGCGCGATGTTTTTCCGGCGCTGTCGGCCGGAAAGACCCTCGTCGCCGTGAAATTCCTTTGGCTCCAGAACCGTAACGGTGATTTGCGGGAACCAACGCTGGCGCAACTTGCCTTTCAGGTAGGTGAAGCGGCTGTGCTGGACTCCGTCAAGGCGGATGGGAATGATCGGCGCATCGGCCTTATCGGCAATCATTCCAGGTCCTTCATAGATCTTCATCAGTGCGCCGGTCCGCGTTAATCGGCCTTCAGGGAAGATGACGCAGCGCTTGCCTTTTGCGACCTCTTTGATCAGGGATTTGGTCGCCATAGGGTTGGTCGGATCCATGGGAAAAGCCTCGACCATCGAGAGAAAGACCCGGACCCACCACTTTTTGGCTTGTGCGGTATCGACGGCGAAGACCAGATCGCCGGGCAGAAAGGCGGCCAGCAGAAGGCCGTCCAGGTAAGAGACGTGGTTGGCCACGATGACCGCTTTGTCGCCGACTCTCTGCAGGTTCTCGACATCCCGCAGCCGGACTTTGAAGAGAACCCGCAGGATCGCCGCGGCGCTGGTCTTAAAGAGTTCCTGTGGCAGGAGTTTGCAGATATAGACAGCCGCGATGACACTGCCGATGGCGATCGCCACAAAGACTTCGATCACGCTGGCTCCGATCGCAAAGGCACCTGCGGCCAGCAGCGCCGCAACCACGATAAAGAGAGCATTCATGATGTTGTTGGCCGCGATGTTGCGCGAGCGATGCGCGTCTTCCGATCGGCTTTGCAGGATCGTGTAAAGCGGCACGACAAAGATTCCGCCGAACATGGCGAGCAGCGTGAGGTCCACGAGGAAGCGCCAATTGCGCCAGTCGAGGAGGAAAGTTTTGGCGGTGAAGGTGATGTCCGGCATGGTCACGGAGCTGGCAGCGTAAGCGAGATCGAGAGAAAAGATCGCAATTCCGAGGGCGCCGAAGGGGACGTATTTGGCGCTGACCTCACCTTTGAGGAGTTTGCTGCAGAGCAGTGAACCGGAAGCGATGCCGATCGTAAAGGTGGCGAGCAGCAGCGTGACGACCGTCTCGTCGCCGCCGATGATATTCTTGGTCAGGCCGAGGAACTGGGTCAGATAGGTTGCCCCCACGGCCCAGAACCAGGATATGCCGAGGATCGACAGAAAGACGGGGCGGTTTTCCGCGGCGTGCCTGAGGACTGCGAAGGTCTGGCCGAAAAACGGCGTCTTTCCTCGCGTGCGGCCTTCACTGTCGTTGGTTGTCTTGCGCGCTGCGGGCGCTGCGGTCCCGGGAATGAGCCAGCTCGAGACCAAGCCCAGACCTGCGCAGACCAGCAGCGCCGAACTGACCAGAGTCCGGCCGGCTTCCGCTTCGATCAGAAGGCCGCCCGCGATTGTCCCGGCCAGAATGGCGAGAAAGGTTCCGCCCTCGACCAGGGCGTTGGCGTTCAGAAGTTCGTCAGGTTTCATCAGTTCAGGCAGGGCGGAATACTTTACCGGCCCAAAGAACGACGATTGAGTGCCCATAAGGAAGAGTGTCGTGAGCAGAACCGTGACGTTGCCGCTGAAGAAACCATAGGCAGCGAGGCCCATGATGGGAATTTCCATGGTTTTGACCAAGCGCATCAGCTTGGTTTTGGACATACGGTCGGCGATGTTGCCGGCCATTGCCGAGAAGAGGAAAAAGGGCAAAATGAAAAGACCCGTCGCAATATTGACGAGGATTTGACCGTCGCTGCCTGACGAATCGGCCAGTTGAAAAATGATAAGGAATGCGGCTGCATTCTTGAAGAGATTGTCGTTCAAGGCTCCCAGGAACTGAGTTGCGAAGTAAGGGAGGAAGCGCTTGGTTTTCAGTAGAAACATCGGGCCGTGCGACATGTTCGGCTCCTTATAAATCTGCATCGAATGAAATGACTGAGATTGACCCGCGCTGCGCGAGATCCGCGTGCGGTGGCTTTCACGGTGCGTTTATCCTGCTGGTTTCGTTGGCGCCAAGGCAGGCGAGGGCGGAGGTCACGAGTTCCTCACGAATCGAAAACATGGAGGCGTCAAGACGCTGGTAAATCATGAAGACGGCCGGCTGCGTAATCAGCCCGAGCACAAAAGCGGTCATCAGGTCGGGACTGGCGTCCCGGAAAATGCCTTTCTCGACACCTTCGGAGATAATGTCGAACAGCACGGACACCGGGGTCTTTCCGTTCTGGCCCGCGTAGGGCAGGGCCTGGTGCTGGGTAAGAAGCAAGAAGCGAAAGCGGTCCGGCTCTTCATCGTGGAGCTTACAAATGTCCCGCAGTATGTACGAAAGTTTGTCGCGCGGGTCGGTTTTCTGCCGCGCAAGCGCGTCCCAGTGCTCAGCCAACTCGCTGTAGTGCTTGTCGAAAAGGAGCTTCACAAGGGCGTCCTTGCTGGGGAAGTGCCGATAGAGACTTCCCTCTGCGACTCCCGCGCCAGCGGCAAGATCGCGTGTCGATGTCTCTTGAATCCCCTGTTTGGCGAAAAGACGGATCGCGGCTTCTTCGATCTTCGCTTTGGTTGCCTCTGATTTCTTCGTCATGGTCAATCCAAAAAAATGAGTGAACGCTCACTTTTATTTAGTCGCAAGCGGATCGGTTTCAAGGGCGGAGTTTTCGCGGGTGTATTGGTACTCCCCTCGAAGTTAAAAATTTCCCATTAATTCATGTATTTGCGGCCAGGCGGTCGCGTCGGGTCGTTGGGAGAACAGGGCCAAACCGGTGCGTTCAGCGGATCTGACTGCGGATCTGAATGATTGGAAAAACGCTCGGGCGTCCCTATGCCGTCTCAGACGACCTGCAAGAGAGCATCCAACCGAGAAACGTGCGGTCGGCACAGGTCGCCGGGGGCACGTGGCGGCCTCAATGATTGATTAACCTTGGGTCACCTATAGTCCGAACAAGTTAATCCGAGGTGTTGTTGATCTGGAAAACAATCTCTTTCTGGTTGTTTTCGCTTCGTCACACGGCTGTAACTATTGGTTGCTGTGAGGTGGAGACGTGATCTTCAAGAAGGGGTTCAAGACATTGACAGTCCGTGAGTCTTAACTGTAAAAGTCTCGTTAGAATCCGGGTGTGACATTCAGGGGATGAAGTCGCTCATCGGTGGTGTAACGACCAAGTCCGACTGAGGATACGGTCTTCGCGTTGGTTTACGCTGTTCTGATCTATTAGGGGAAATCATAAATGCGCCGCTCAAAGGGTCTCATTGGCAGCAATTTAAAGTCTTTGCTGCTGGCCAGTGCTGTACTTCTCCCGTTTGTGTCTCACGCACAGGCGATTTCTCTGAAAGACGCGGTTGCAAACGCGATTTCCACAAACCCGGATATCGGGATTGTCGCGAGCAATCGCGAAGCCGTCGATCAGGAACTGCGGCAGGCGCGAGGCCTCTATTTGCCGCAAATCGATGTGGCCGCCGGTTACGGTGTTGAAACCCTGAACAATCGGACGTCACGTCTGGGCGGCAACGACAGCAGCACCCAAAACCGTAGAGAATCCTCGATCACCCTGCAGCAACGCATCTTCGATGGCTTCGATGCAGACAGCACCGTAGCGCGTGAAAAGGCGCGGGTTGAATCTGCGGCGGAACGGGTCAGAGAGAACAGCGAGTTTCTCGCGCTCGATGTTGTCGGCGCTTATCTCGAGGTTCTGCGTCAGCGCGAGCTGATCACGCTGGCCGAGACAAATCTTCAGGTGCATCTCGATATTGTCGCCTCGCTCGAAGAACGCTTGCGGGCCGGTGGCGGCAGCCGTGCGGATGTCAGCCAGACGGAGGCCCGTGCGGCGCGCGCGCGTGCAACCCTGACACAGACTTACAACGACCTGCGCGATGCCGAGGCTAATTACACGCGGATTGTCGGTGAATTTCCGGATGAATTGAACGCTCCCGATCTGCCGGCCGATGTACTGCCGGTTGATCTGCCGGAAGCATTGGATTTAGCGGTAAAGAACAATCCGACCACCAAGATTTTTGAAGCTGACGTGCGCTCCGCCAACGCCGAAGTGGGGATCTCAGAATCCAGCTTCTACCCGAGTGTCTCCCTCGAAGCCGAGGCCGAATACAATGACGGCGTCGACAGCTTTGATACCTACGAGCAAAATAATCAGGTCATGCTCCGCGTGCGCTGGAACCTCTTCCGCGGCGGCATCGACCGCGCCGCGCGCCAGGAAGCCCTCTCACGTGTCTCGGAGAGTAAGAACCGCCGCTACCAGTCTGTTGTTGAGTCTCAGCGGGAGATGCGTCAGTCGTGGTTTGCCCTGGAGGCCAATCGCCAGGCGGTTTCCGACTTCTCCAGCTCGGTACAGTTCAACATCGAGACCCGTGATGCTTATCTTGAGCAGTTCAACGTAGCACAGCGGACGCTGCTCGATGTTTTGGATGCGGAAAACGAGCTTTTCGTCTCTCAAGGGCAGTTGGTCTCTGCGATGACGAATGAAGAGCTTGCCGCATATCGGGTTCTTGCATTGAGCGGTCAACTCCTCACAACGCTTGGCGTCGCGGCACCAGAGCAGGCCAGCGTCGAACACGAGTCCTGGGCCGAGGGTCTCTTCGACTAGCAGCTTATCTTAGTATTTGGACTTTCGCTGCAATCGAACAGACAGAGCTTTTCCCCCGGTTTTGCAGCAAATGATTGTTTTTTGTCGTCGTGCGTGATGACTTGAGGTTGTCGTGCAGGGCATTGCCTTGCCTCGCGTGTTCGGGTATCTTGTTGGCGATATATGTTTTATGGGTGCCGTTACAGCAATGGTCGACGCGGTTGAGCGATATTCGGAAGCTGAAGACGAGAACGATGCCGTCGTTCTCGATCTAGCAGATCTTTTGCCGGATGATTCCGGGGACGTCGTTCTGTTCTCCGGTGACGAGCTTCCCGTGAACATCAGCGCTCAGGAAGCCGTGATGGAACAGGGTGTTGCAGAGGCACATGTTACGGCAACTGGTGTGGACGTGACCGGCTTAAACTACTACGCCTTTGAAAACGGCGTTACGATTTACAGCCTGACCGACGTAATGATCACAGAGTCCTGATTGCCCAGCCAATCGGCCGTATCTTCGTTCAATCTCCTGAAACAATTAATCTTTTTTACGCGCTAGCGCGCCTGCGCTCCAATTGTTAACCACATGACCGAATAGAAGGTCAGGGGGTCGTTAGAGGGTAGGGCGAGTATTCTTCCCTGCGCCGTCGAAACGCGCCCCGGCGCAACATGAAGGATACGGGCGTCGATGGCGGCAGTATCGCCGTTAACCATATCCTGCCAAACCTCGTTTAAGGAACGGCGTGTTCTGACTTGAAGCACGGCGGTCAGATCCGACCCCACGACCGGGGAGTAAGGTTTCCCCAGCCATCCGGTAAAAGCGGTATTGCATGCGATGATCGTACGATCATGCGAGAGGATCACACCGGGTGTCGGACAGGCTTCAACGAGATCGAGAAGGGATGCCCGCCCGTCGCCCAAACGTCCTTCAGCCAGTCCTCGTTCGGCATCGAGCATGGAGAACACCCGCAGAAAGGACGAAAAGTTCTTTCCCTGATAGGTTTCTTCCAGCTCGGCAATGAATCTTCCAAGGCGAACCTGGTTGCGTTCCGCAAGAGTCTCAAGCGCGCGCCAGAAGACCGGTTCCAGGCGAATCGAGTACCTTCGATTGTTGAACTGAACGATCCTGGGCCGTGGCTCCTGTTCTCCAGGCCTACCTTCTGTTTGTTTCGCCATGGCCTTCCGTTGAGAGCAGGACCAGAACTGGATTAACGAGCTGATGGGTTATCGAAATCGCTGATGCGCTCACCAAACCCGGCTCGTCTCTTGCGGCATTGATCCGTAACTCACCGCCAGAGTCGTTAACCAAGCTCATATAATATTATATAGTTAATGGCAAGTTTGCAGAGGAACGTTGCCGCTCGATTGGAGCTATGGCCCAATCGGCCGCTTAGCGTGGAAAAGACTGAAAAGTTGGAGCTAAAGTCAGGGCAGCATCAGTTCTTCGCTGTCGCCAACGATGGAACCCAGGTCTGTCAGTTTGCTGCGCAAGCCATACCTGCGGGAGAGCTTTGTCTGCGCTGCCGCCGGCAGGTCGGTCATATTGATCACGCGCTTGTCGATCAGAACCGCGATCAAATCCTCCAGCACCCGGATCATATCGATATCCGAGGCTGCCAGGTCTTCCTTCAGGAGGCCGTGCTGTGTGCTGCCGGACTTCTCGAGAAAAGCCTGCAGCTCCGATGAAGACACGTCGATCTCTTCATGCGCCTCGGAGTCGCGCTCGATATGGATCGACGTGATTCGACCGTCGCTGTCCCGTGTCACATAGGGCATTGGAAAAACTCCTGATAAGTCCCTTCAGGCTATGCTGGAGTGGTTAAGTTTGAGTAAGTGCAGTAACGCCGCGTAACCGGGATGAATCCAGCGACGGCATCGGGCAAAGAATTTTGCTGATTTTCAATAGGTTTGATTGACGAATTAGCGTTATCGTTAAGCGCGACAGGCGCAAACCAAAAAGGACGATGGGCTTAATGGCCGATAACACCCTCAAAGCATACCATGATGAGAATTTTATGGGCAGCCCGAATGCCCGTGCCCTGCGGATCCTGGCTGAATACCTGGAGCCGGAGAATCGCTTCAGCAGGTATAAAATCGACGACACAATCGTCTTCTTCGGCTCTGCGCG
Source organism: Denitrobaculum tricleocarpae (assembly GCF_007004665.1). Lineage (GTDB taxonomy): Bacteria > Pseudomonadota > Alphaproteobacteria > Kiloniellales > Kiloniellaceae > Denitrobaculum > Denitrobaculum tricleocarpae. The sequence continues at coordinate 19,445 of NZ_ML660053.1, forward strand.
CATCATCTCGCGAGACGAGGCCGAAGCGGCCCTGGCGGAAGCAAAAAGCGCTGGTGGTGACGTGAAGGCGGCTGAGAAAAAGGTCGAGCTGTCGCACTATTACGAGTCGACCCGGGAGTTGGCGCGCAAGTTCACGGAATGGTCAAAATCACTGGATGATGCCGACAGGCGTTTTGTGGTCTGTACCGGTGGCGGACCGGGGATCATGGAGGCCGCCAACAGGGGAGCATCCGAAGCCCGTGGGGTGAATGTCGGGCTGAATATCTCTCTGCCCTTTGAGCAACACGAAAACCCCTATGCCACTCGCGAACTGATCTTCGAATTCCATTACTTCTTTATGCGCAAGTTTTGGTTCACTTATCTTGCGAAAGCACTGGTGGTGATGCCGGGCGGTTTCGGTACGCTTGATGAGTTGTTCGAAACACTTACGCTGATCCAAACCGACAAGATTCGAAAAAAAATGCCCATCGTGTTGTTCGGGAAGAGCTATTGGGAAAATGTGATTAATTTTCAGACGCTTGTCGACTTTGGGACGATCAGTGAGGAAGATCTGGATTTGTTCCTGCTCACGGACTCAATCGACGAAGCCTATGACTACATTACCGAACAATTGACGACCCACGCGATGAACGTCCGCGGTCCCAGCCTTTGAGGTCTGTAGCAGATTCAAATCAAACAGAGTGGGTATATGTTGCTGATAAAAAAGGAGAAATGCGTTTCTCGTCCAGGTGCTTAAGAGTTCGCCGTGTCGGAAGTCTGTGCGAGCGCGGGGTTTTTCGACAGCGCGTAAAGGAAACCTTCAAGGGCTTGATGGATCATTGCCTTAGATCGGACTCAATTGCCGATAAAATTATCAGCCACGTAAACCGAATGTTCAAATTGAGTATGCTTTTTAGTTTCAAGACCTTTTCCCGTGGTAATCTATCCCAATATTCTCTTTCTGAGAGGAGGGCAACGGACGTAACATAGCCCTACGAAATTTGGGCCGGATTACCAAGAGGGAATGCATCGAGTTCGATGAGTAAGGACGGGAGAAACGATAACGATACCTCGACCGGGATTGTCGTCAAAAGCAAGCCGAAGACGAAAAAACCGGCGATGTATAAAGTTTTGATGCTGAACGACGATTACACGCCGATGGAGTTTGTCGTCCATGTTCTTGAGAGCCTGTTTGGAAAGACGCGAGATGAAGCGACCCGTATCATGCTGCATGTGCACCAGCGTGGAGTCGGTGTCTGCGGCGTCTACAGCTACGAAGTTGCGGAGACCAAGGTCACCCAGGCGATCGATTACGCAAGACAGAACGAACATCCGTTGCAGTGCACGCTAGAAAAGGAATAGTGCCCAGATGCTCTCGAACAACCTAGAACAGACACTGCATCGTGCTTTGGGTTTGGCGAATGAAAGACGCCATGAGTACGCGACGCTCGAGCACCTGTTGCTGGCCTTGACCGACGATCCCGATGCTGTTGCTGTCCTGCGGGCCTGTGGGCTCGATCTCGATAGTCTGCGCGGCGATATCCTCGACTACATCGACAATGACCTGACCAGTCTGATCACCAGCCAACTCGGCGACGCGAAACCGACCGCCGGCTTCCAGCGCGTACTGCAGCGCGCAGCGATCCACGTGCAGTCCTCGGGCCGTGAAGAGGTCACCGGGGCGAACGTTCTGGTCGCGATGTTCTCTGAGCGCGAGAGCCACGCCGTCTACTTCCTGCAGGAGCAGGAAATGAGCCGGCTGGACGCAGTCAATTACATCAGCCATGGCATCGCCAAGGTCGAGGGCATGGAAGAAACCCGCACCGTCCACGGCGCCGACGATGACAGCGATCCCGAGAAAGTGGTGCGCAAGGGCAACGAAGCCCTGGACGCCTACTGCGTTGATTTGAACAAGAAGGCTGCGGACGGACGGATCGATCCGCTGATCGGCCGCGCTCATGAGATTGAGCGTACGATCCAGGTTCTGTGCCGCCGGACCAAGAACAATCCGCTCTACGTCGGTGATCCCGGTGTCGGTAAAACCGCCATTGCCGAGGGCCTGGCAAAGCGGATCGTCGATGAGGACGTGCCCAACGTTCTGCTGGACGCGACGATCTATTCGCTGGATATGGGCGCACTTCTCGCGGGCACCCGCTATCGCGGTGATTTCGAAGAACGCCTGAAGGCGGTGATTTCCGAGATCGAAGCGATGGATCACGCGATCCTCTTCATCGACGAAATCCATACGGTCATCGGTGCCGGGGCAACCTCAGGCGGTGCCATGGATGCCTCGAACCTGCTCAAGCCGGCGCTGCAGAGCGGCGCACTTCGCTGCATCGGCTCGACCACCTACAAGGAATACCGCACGCACTTCGAAAAGGACCGCGCGCTGGTGCGCCGTTTTCAGAAGGTCGACGTCAACGAGCCCAGCGTCGAGGATGCGGTCAAAATCCTGCGCGGCTTGAAGCCATACTATGAAGAGCACCATAAGGTCCGTTACACCAGCGAAGCGCTTCGTTCCGCGGTTGAGCTCTCCGCACGCTATATCGGCGACCGGAAGCTTCCCGATAAGGCGATCGATGTGATCGATGAGGTCGGCGCGTCGCAGATGCTGTTGCCCGAATCCAAGCGTAAAAAGACGCTCGGGGTGAAAGACGTCGAGGCGGTGGTTGCTAAGATCGCCCGGATCCCTCCAAAGTCGGTTTCCAAGGACGATACGGCGGCGCTTCAGAACCTGGAGCGCGATCTCAAGACCATGGTCTTCGGTCAGGATCAGGCCATCGTGGCGCTGTCCGCGGCGATCAAGCTGGCGCGTGCCGGTTTGCGCGATGCTGAGAAGCCGATCGGCAGCTATCTTTTCTCTGGTCCGACCGGCGTCGGTAAGACCGAGGTCGCGAAACAGCTCGCCCGGTCACTCGGGGTGGAGATGAAACGCTTCGATATGTCGGAATACATGGAACGGCATTCAATCTCCCGCTTGATCGGCGCTCCTCCGGGATATGTCGGCTTCGATCAGGGCGGTCTTCTGACCGACGCCATCGATCAGCATCCCCATTGTGTCTTGCTGCTGGACGAAATCGAGAAGGCCCACCCGGACCTTTTCAATATTCTGCTGCAGGTGATGGATTACGGTAAGCTGACCGACCACAACGGCAAGTCGGTCGACTTCCGTAACGTCATCATCATCATGACCACCAACGCCGGTGCGTCCGATATGGCGAAACCCGCCATGGGCTTTGGCCGCGAGGCGCGTGTCGGTGAGGACGAGGAAGCGATCAACCGCTTCTTCACACCGGAATTCCGGAACCGTCTGGACTCCACCATCAGCTTTAAGAACCTCTCGCCGGATGTGATGGTCCGCGTGGTCGACAAGTTCGTGATCGAGCTGGAAGCTCAGCTTGCGGACCGGAATGTGGCCATCGATCTGACCGATGCGGCCCGTGAGTGGCTTGCGAAGATCGGGTATGATCCCCTTTACGGCGCGCGTCCGCTGGCACGTGTGATCCAGGAGCAGATCAAGAAGGCGCTCGCTGAAGAGCTGCTGTTCGGCAAGCTTCACAAGGGCGGACATGTCCGTGTCGACGTGAAGAAAGACACACCGGTCTTCACCTATCCGAAGGCCAAGGCGGACGCAAAGAAGACTGCGGCCAAGAAACGGAAGCCCAAGGCAAAGCCTGAAACCGTTTCCTGATCGGGTTCAGTCTGTACCAAGATCAAAGCTGCCGCTCTTCATGGGCGGCAGCTTTTTCGTGTCTGCGGATTGACTTGCCAGACAGGTTAGGGTGCGGCGTGACAAACAGTATCTGCCGCTTTGTGATCATCTGGGTCTCTATCGCGGCATCGCAAGGCGCGCGCTCAATGCTCTTGTGACTTGATCACTCCTTCTTGAAGGGACTGTATTCGGCAAGAGCCTCGATATCCCGCCGGACCGATGCGCTCTCGCGCTGTATAAAGTCGGAAATCGCCTCGTTGAAGCCGGCGTCGCGGATCCAATGGGCACTGTAGGTCTCGACGGGCAGGTAACCGCGCTGGATCTTGTGCTCACCCTGTGCACCCGCCTCGACGTACTTCAGACCCTGTTCGATCGCGTACTCGATGGCCTGATAGTAGCAGGCCTCGAAGTGCAGGAAACGGTAGTTGCCGTGGCAGCCCCAGTTGCGGCCAAAGAGGGTGTCTCCGCTTTTCAAATTAAGCGCACCTGCGACGATCTCGTCTTCGTCTTCGGCAATCATCAGAACAACGTTGTCGGCAAGGCTGGCACCTATGCGGTCGAAGAACTCGCGGGTCAGATAGGCCTGGCCCCACTTCTTGTCGGTGGTTGCCAGATAGAAGCTATAAAACTTGTCCCAATGAAGGGCGGTGATGTCATCACCACTGACGGCTTTCAGGACGATGCCGCTTTCCGCGACCTTGCGGCGTTCCTTTTTGATCGCTTTGCGTTTGCGTGACGCAAGGTCGCCGAGAAAGTCATCGAAGGAGCCGTAGTCCCTGTTTTCCCAGTGATATTGCAGACCGATGCGCTTCAAGAGACCGGCTTCGCCCAGTTGCTCCCACTGGCCTTTGCTGGGAAAGGTGATATGGAGTGAAGACACGTCGTGACGGCGCCCGAGTTCGAGCATTCCCGCAATCAGGGCATTGCGCACCGTATCCTGATCGCAGTCCGGGCGCAGGAGCAGGCGCGGGCCTGTCGCCGGCGTGAAGGGCACACAGACCTGCAGCTTGGGATAATAGGACCCGCCCGCGCGGTGGTAGGCATCGGCCCAGCCCCAATCGAAGATGTATTCGCCGTAGGAATGGCTTTTGAGATAGAGCGGCACGGCGCCCGCGATGCGTCCGGTCTCATCCTTGATGGTCAGATGCTGCGGCTGCCAGCCGGTTTCCGCGCAGGCCGAGCCGCTTTCTTCCAGCGCATTGAGAAAGGCATGACTCACGAAGGGATTGTCGCCTGCACAGGCATCCCACTCCGCCCAGGGAATATCTGAGATCCGCGCGTGCACCGCGATGGCTATGCTGTCACTTCCGTCGGGCAAAGTTGTGTCCTGTTGTCATTAAGCGCTCCCAAGAGAGGTTTGCAGCTTTCTTGAAAGCCGTAAGACTTATTCCATTTTCTCAAATCTAAGATATGAACATGGTGTCGTCACAGTTTTCTGACCAGATGCTCCTTTAAAGAAGGCAATTGACGAATGTTGTATAGACAAGTTGCGCAACTTAGCCTCTTCCTGGCTTTTATCTCGCTCGTTGGATTAACGGGTGTGGTAGAGGCTGCGGGAATTCCGCAACGTCAGGCCTCCTACTCCGCCGATGCCGTGTTTCAGATTAACGAACGGCAGATTGCCTCCAAGGTTTATCATCACGAGGGCAAGGAGCGGCGGGAGTTTCGGCTCGCGGGCGTGCCTCAGGTTTTGATCATGCGGCCGTCTGAGAACCGGGTTGTCTACCTTCTGCCTCTGATCAACGTCGGTATGGAGCTGACGCTGGGGCCGGGCGAATCCTTGCCCGATCTGCGCCAATTCGCTTCTCTGAAGCCCAAAAAGCTGGGCCGCGAGAAGATCAGCGGTCTTTCCACCACGAAATACGATGTCGAGCGCCTGAAGGCGAAGAACCCCTACACCGTGACACTCTGGCTGACCGACGACGGCATCCCGGTCCAGGCCGAAGCCTCTGATACACGCGGCGACTATCGGATGCTTCAAAGCAACATCCGCCGGGGAGTCCAGGATGCCAGCCTGTTCGAAGTGCCTGAGGGAATCAAACTGGCCCCGGTTGACGCCGAGACCCTTCGTGGTTTCTTCGGGGGATAGTGTGAGGGCGCGGCCAATCAGTCGGCCTGAAGATACCAGTCGTATTCAGCCTGGCTGATGTGACTTTCGAAACGATCCAGTTCCGCATGCTTGCAGGCGACATAGGCTTCCAGGTAGTCCGCACCAAAGTAGCACGCGAGCAGCTTGGTTTCGCTCAGGCGATCCAGCGCCCGTCGCGGCCTGAAGGGCAGATCGGGATCGTAAGCGTGGCCGGTGTTCCCTTCCGCCGGCGCGCCCGGGTCACTTTTATGAGTCAGTCCATGGTGAATTCCGGCCAGAGCGGTCGCCAGGGTGAGATATGGGTTCGCGTCTGCGCCTGCGATGCGGTGTTCGATCCGCCTGGCCGCGCCGTCGCCAAGAGGGATCCGCAAGGCGACCGAGCGATTCTCGAAACCCCAGCAGCGCCGGATCGGCACGAAAATGTCGGGCACGTATCGCCGGAATGAATTCACATTGGGCGCCAGGAACGCCATCGCTTCGGGCAGGGTCTCAAGTACGCCGCCGAGTGCGTGTTTCAGCCGCGGACTGGCTGGCTCATTGCCGCCGTCGAAGACGTTGCGTCCTTTGTCGTCCAGGAGCGAGATGTGCATGTGCAGGCCGCTTCCCGCCTGCTCCAGGAAGGGTTTGGCCATGAAACTGGCCTGGAAGCCGTGTTTGCGGGCGACACCCTTGACCGTGCGCTTGAAGAAGATGCAGTGGTCCGCCGCCTTCATGGCGTCGTCGAGGTGATGCAGATTGATCTCGAACTGACCGGGGGCGTATTCCGATGTAATCGCACCGGTAACAATGCCCTGTGCCTCGCAGGCCGCGCCGATTTCTTCGATCACAGCAGAAAAGCCGTCGAGGGCATCCATGCCGTAGACCTGGGTGCCGCTGTCCCGTTGGCCCGTCAAGGGCGAAACCGGTGGCTGGGGAACACCGCCTTCTGCGCGCTCACGGTCGAAAAGATAGAACTCCAGCTCGAAGGCGACCACGGGCCGTAAGCTCAGTGCTTTGAGCTGTCTGAGAGTCGATAGCAGGATGTTGCGGGGTTCATAGGGATAGGGGCTGCCATTCGCTTCCTGCAGCGTAATCAAGGCCTGGGCGCTGGGTTGCTGCGCCCAGGGAACAGGCAGTAACGTGCCTTCGACGATCTTGGCAACCCGGTCCGGATCTCCGTCGGAAAAGCCCAGGCCAGCCGGGTCGTGGCTCTGACCCATGGTGTCAAGCATATAGACCGAGGCGGGGAATGCGAGTCCGTCGCTTGTGACCTTACCAAACTCTGACATGGGGTAGCGTTTGCCGCGAATCACGCCTGAAAGATCAGGGAAGATCGCATCGAGGTGCCGGGTATCCGGGTAACGGGCGAGAAAGTCCGCGGCTTCGGGTGTCAGCTTTGTCACTGTATCAGGCATGGTCATATTCAGCCGCGCGGGCGGGTCCGGGTCAAGCCTGGACCAGGGCGGCTATTCAAGCTCTGCGGTTGCTTCAACTTCAACAGCGACGCCAAAAGGCAGGGATCCGGCCGAGACGGCTGCCCGGCAGTGACGGCCTTTGTCACCAAATACCTCAACCATCAGATCCGATGCGCCATTGATGACTTTTGGCTGATCGCCGAAGTCCGGCGTAGAATTGACGTAGCCGCCCAGGCGTATCACCTGCTTGATCTTATCCAGATCTCCGCCACAGGCGGCCTTGAGCTGGGAAATGACATTGATGCCGCAGAGCCGGGCAGCGGCCACGCCTTCGTCAATGGAGATCGAGTCGCCCAGTTTGCCCTGATAGTGAAAGGCGCCGTCCTTGATCGTCACCTGACCGGAAACGTAAATCGTCTTGCCGCTGATGACATAGCCGACGTAGTTGGCCACCGGCGCTGCCGCTTCCGGAATTTCGATCCCGAGCTCCGCCAAACGCGCATCAATCTGTCCCGCCATGGGTCTTCGTCCTCACCTATCTGGATTTCAAAATCTGGACGAACGTTATAGCTGATACCCGCACCGGTTAGCCAGTGTCGCGCATCCAGTCAAATCGCTCTCTAATTGCGAAAGCGGAAGATCCTGTCGCCAACCTTGAGGTCGCGATAGTTGCTGGGGACGCTCGAGAGCCTGCCGGATCGAAGGTCATCCCAGAGGGATTCGGTGGTCACGTTGTAAGCAAGGCTGACCGAACGCCATTCTTCCCCTTTCAGTTCAAGGACATAAATCGCCTGACGGCCATTCGCGGCGCGTGTTGCAAAAATAAGTTCATCCCCCGGATGATCAGCCAGATCAATTGCGGTGATGAGACAGTCCTGTCCGTCCGTTTGACCGCAGGTCTTGAGCAGCGAAGTGATACTGTGCAGGTTCGCGCTCAGGAGACTCTCCGGCAACTGCAAGCCCGCCGGCACCAATTCAACACGGTCCGGATCACTTAACGTGGCGATTTCACTCTCCAGGGCCGCAATTTCGGGCTGTCTTCGCCAAATCCCCTCCTCGTTGGATTTTGCCAGGAGATCAAGCTTGGAGATTACAACATCACGCTCTGCAATACCGGAGTCTTCACGGATACGCTTCAGGGCCTCACGGCCCGGCGCGCCCAGTTCGAACTTCATGAAGCCGTAGTCAAAGCTCTCCGCATCTACAGCGCCGGTGGTCAGGCGCTCATACTGACTGCGCGCGCTCAGCACGAAAGGATCGGCGAAAGGCGTTTGCATGATCAGTGCAATGGCGGCCACAGCCAACGCGATGAAGACGTTGGCACGCCGGCAGACCGCCATCCAACGGTCGCGGAACAGGAGTGAGGCGACATAGGCAATTGCGTAAATGGCGAGGATTCCTGTTCCCACGGCGATCCAGACGCGCTCGGGCGTGAGGCCATAGTCCACAATTCGCAGGGAGATGGCGTAGGCGGCAAAGCCGCTGAAAAACAGCAAGGCGGGCAGCATTACCACTGTGGCTATGCGAAGCGGTTGGCCGGCCGCAAGGGCTTCGCTGCCGTCCCGCAGTACCGCATTGCTCAGGATGATGCCGATCGTAATCAGGGAGAGGATTGTTGCCGAGGCACTGACGACACTGGCGAGTTTTTCGAACCCGCCAAAGGACAGGGCCGCTAGAAAACCGACTGCCAGGACCAGAAAAACCGGGTTCAGGATCGACAGCAGCGCAAAGAGGATTGCTCGTAGGGATGCCACGATCCGCGCATAGTCGCGGGCGATGAAGATTCCAAGCGCTGTGGCACCCGCTTTAGCCGAAACATCGAACATCGGCTCGTGGAGTAAGGTTATGAGTGCATCAATTCCAACGCTCTCGAAAAGGAGGGCGAAGAGGAAAAGGATCAGCCAGAACAGCCACATGAAGCCGAGGCCGACAAGGGCGAGGAGGCCGTTGTTCCAGGAATGGACGAAGAGGCCTTCATAGGAGAAGGAGAGGTCGCCGTCATCCAGCCAGGTTTGAAAGAAGGGTAGAAGGATGTAGGCGAAAATGATGGCCTGACCGGCGAGGAGAAACAGCAATCCCGCGTTCGCCGACAATTCGATCCCAAAGCGGTAAATCGAAGTTGCAGCGAGCAGGCCCAGGCAAAGCACAGAAGTAATGGCGAAGACTGATGCCGCCGGGACCTTTCCGGGACGCGCGCTCAAAACAAACAAAAGCGGTCCGAGCAGCAGCGCCTGCGATAGAGAAAATGACAGCGCAATGTCGTCGACGTGTTCGACTGTCAGATAGGTCAGTAGGCCGCAGATAATTCCGATAACGAGGAAGAGGCCGGCCCATGCCTTTGGCAGTCTTTCCTGCTGAGGCACGGTCAGGGTTTCATTCGAGCTCATGAATCCATTCGTATGTTTAAAATCGAATTGGTCGAAAAATAGTGACGTAAAATCTGCAACAGACTCTGCGATCGAGGTGACGAAATTATGGCGATGCGGAAACGTCTGTGACGAGGAGTTTCAGGCGATAGCGCTTCAGGTCCGCTGCATAGCAGACAGAAAAACGGGGTGCCTTAAATAAGGGCACCCCGAAGTTAACAGGGAGAACTGGGGCCTGTGGTCACAGGCCCAACCGCTCCCGAGATGGCTGGCTCAGGAACAGCCGCTGGTGCTGCCGCAGGTTGCACACTTCATGCAGGTCCCGTTGCGTACCAGCGTAAAGTTGCCGCAGTCTCCGCAAGGATCGCCCTCATAGCCCTTAATGCGTGCTTCACGCACACGTTCCAGGCGTTTGCTGGCTGCTGTGGAGTCCGCGGCCTCGCCGGCGGCAGTTGGCGTCGGAGCTCCGGAAGGAGCCGCCGATGTTGACAGAGATGCGCCGACGAGTTCAGGAGACGGGCCGCTTCCGGCTGGTGCCGGGGCTGCCGTCGATGAGGTTATCTGGGAGACATTGGAGGCTGCTGCTGCGCCCGACGAAACATCGCCGCCAGCACTGCCGCCGTTGAAAACCAGCAGCTGATTGCGAACATACCCGGTGGACGCAACCCGGCGGACGGTCTCGGCGACCGCTTCCCGGGTGTCTTCCGGCAGGTTGCCTTCCTCGTCACCGCGTCCGACAGAATCAGGCATGACGTCGGCGGGCTCCACGTGGGCCAGATCGTTGCGGCCCAGATAGGAAATCGCCAGTTCCCGGAAGATGTAGTCGATCACCGAGGTTGCCATCTTGATAGCGTCGTTGCCTTCGACCATGCCCGAAGGCTCGAAGCGGGTGAAGGTGAAGGCCTCGACGTATTCCTCGAGTGGCACGCCGTACTGCAGGCCGATCGAGATTGCGATGGCGAAGTTGTTCATCAGGCTCCGGAAGGCGGCGCCTTCCTTATGCATATCGATGAAGATTTCACCGATCGATCCGTCCTCGTACTCACCGGTCCGCAGGTAGACTTTGTGGCCGCCGACGATGGCTTTCTGAGTGTAACCCTTCCGCCGTTGCGGCAGCTTTGCGCGCTCGGTCTGACGTTCGATGATCCGCTCGATGATGCGTTCGGCGATAATCTCCGCGCGCTGACCGGACGGTGCATCGGCAACCTGTTCGGCGAGCGTCTCGTCGTCTTCGTCGGCATCCTCTTCCAGGATGGCCGTCGAAAGGGGTTGCGAGAGCTTGGAACCATCCCGATAGAGCGCATTCGCTTTCAAGCCGAGACGCCATGACAGCATATAGGCATCTTTGCAATCGTCGACAGAGGCCTGGTTCGGCATGTTGATGGTCTTTGAAATCGCACCTGAGATAAAGGGCTGGGCGGCGGCCATCATCCGGATGTGGCTCTCGGCGCTCAGATAGCGCTTGCCGATCCGGCCGCAGGCGTTGGCGCAGTCGAAGACGGGCAGGTGCTCGTCTTTCAGGCCCGGTGCACCTTCCAGAGTCATGGCGCCGGTGCAGTAAGTGTTGGCCGCTTCCACATCGGCCTTGGTAAAGCCCAGGGTTGCCAGCATGTCGAAGGAAACATCATCCAGCTGCTCTGCGCTGATGCCCAGAACCTTGGTGCAGAACTCTTCACCAAGAGTCCATTTGTTGAAGGTGAACTTGATGTCGAAAGCCGAGCCGAGGCTGGCTTCGATGGCCTGCAATGCTGCTTCGGTGAAGCCCTTGGCCCGCAAGCTCTCATGGTTGACGCCCGGAGCCCCTACCAAGGTGCCGTGACCGACCGCGTAGCCAACGATGTCCTCGATCTGGCCGTCGTCATAGCCAAGAGTCTCGAGAGCCTCGGGGACGGTGCGGTTGATAATCTTGAAGTAACCGCCGCCGGCCAGCTTCTTGAACTTCACGATCGCGAAGTCAGGCTCGATCCCCGTGGTGTCGCAATCCATCACCAGACCGATCGTGCCGGTCGGTGCGATGACCGTGGTCTGAGCGTTGCGGTAGCCGTGCTTTTCACCCTTGGCCAACGCCTCGTCCCAGGCCCGTTTCGCCGCCTTCACCAGGGCCTTGTCCGGACAGCTGGAGGAGTCAAGCGGAACCGGTTTGACCGAGAGCTCTTCATAACCTTCGCTCTGGCCGTGCGCCGCCCTGCGATGGTTGCGCATGACCCGGAGCATTTCCTCGCGGTTTTCGTCATAACCGGGGAAAGCGCCTAATTCACCCGCGATCTCGGCGGAAGTGGCATAGGCTACGCCGGTCATGGTTGCGCTCAAGGCCCCGCAGATGCCTCGGCCTTCATCGGAATCGTAGGCAATGCCGTCGGCCATCAGCAGGCCGCCGATGTTGGCGTAGCCAAGCCCCAGGGTCCGGTAGGCGTAGCTGAGCTGCGCAATTTCACGCGACGGGAACTGCGCCATCATCACCGACACCTCAAGTGTAAGGGTCCAGAGGCGCACCGCGTGTTCGTAGGACGCGATATCGAAGCGGCCGTCTTCATGACGGAAGGTCATCAGGTTCAATGACGCCAGATTACAGGCCGTATCGTCCAGGAACATGTATTCGGAGCAAGGATTGGATCCGTTGATCCGGCCCGACACCGGGCAGGTATGCCACTCGTTGATCGTGCTGTCGTACTGCATGCCCGGATCGGCGCAGGCCCAGGCCGCCTGAGCGATCTTGTCCCAGAGCTCGCGGGCTTTGATGGTCTTGTGAACACCGCCGTCGGTCCGGCGCAGCAGTGCCCAGTCACCGTCATTCTCCACGGCTTCGAAAAAGCCGTTGGGTGCGCGCACGGAGTTATTGGAATTCTGGCCCGAAACCGTCAGATAGGCGTCCGAATCCCAATCGGTGTCGTAGGTTTTGAATTCGATCGAGGAATAGCCCTGGCCCGCGTACTGGATAGTCCGCTGGATGGCGTTATCAGGCACCAGTGCTTTGCGAGCTGCGCGGATCGCCTTTTTCAGAAGCGGATTCTTCTTGGGATCGAGCAGTGCTTCCGTCGTTTCGTCGCCTTCACCGACGTGGCAGGCTTTCATGACATCATTCAGAAACTTCTCGCAGGTCTTCGAACCCGTAACCAGGGCCGCAACCTTCTGTTCCTCGACGACCTTCCAGTCGATGTAGTCCTCGATATCAGGGTGGTCGAGATCAACGGTGACCATTTTGGCCGCCCGGCGTGTGGTGCCGCCCGACTTGATCGCGCCGGCTGCCCGGTCCCCGATTTTCAGGAAGCTCATGAGGCCGGAGGATTTGCCGCCGCCTGCGAGGCTCTCTTCAGCACCGCGGAGTTTCGAGAAGTTGGTGCCGGTTCCCGAACCGTACTTGAACAGACGTGCTTCGCGGACCCAGAGGTCCATGATGCCGTTATCGTTCACCAGATCATCGTTGACCGACTGAATGAAGCAGGCATGGGGCTGCGGATGTTCGTATGCGGAGGCGGAGCGGACCAGCTCACCGCTCTCGAAGTGTACGTAGTAGTGACCCTGGCTTGGGCCGTCGATGCCGTAGGCCCAGTGCAGGCCGGTATTGAACCACTGCGGCGAATTCGGTGCGGCCATCTGGCGGACCAGCATGTAGCGCATCTCGTCGAAGTAGGCGCGGGCGTCTTCTTCTGCGTCGAAATAGCCGCCTTTCCAGCCCCAATACGTCCAGGTGCCCGCCATGCGGTCGAACACTTGCTTGGCGCTGTGTTCGCCGACGATCCGATCGTCTTCATCCAGGTCCTCGAGTGCCTTTTTATCGGGAGCGGAGCGCCAGAGCCAAGCGGGGATGTTGTCTTCGCGAACGCGGCTCAACTTGCGGGGCACACCGCGCTTACGGAAGTACTTTTGGGCAAGAATATCGCACGCAACCTGGCTCCAGGCGGCAGGAACCTCGATGTCCCGCGCCTCAAAGACGATCGACCCATCCGGATTACGGATCTCGCTCGATGTTTTTCTGAATTCGATGGAGTCGTATACGTCTTTGCCGACCTCGGTAAAGCGACGTGCGATGCGCATGCCGTGTCCTCTCTTGCCCTAAATGTAAGTTTCGCCAGTTTTAAGCGGCCCCGGGGTGGAAAAAACCCTTCGACTCGCCGAGGCTATGCTTCCCCACGTGCTGCTGAAATCGCCGAAATAAACCCCTGCGACAGCACATCTTGTTGCATGACCGGAGTTAACCACAACATTTGCCTCACGTCACCAGATATTGTCTTAACAAAGGGTTAATTTATGGGTATCATGGGTGGTAAATTGTGATAAACATATGTATCAAAGATAGGTTATATATGGTGATAAATTGATTTTTTTCAATGGTTTAAGATTTCCCGTTCAAACTAACACAGCATGGTTAATTTATTTGTAACAACTTGTCGCACTCAACGGGCACAATCATAGATCTAGTGTTTGTCTCTCGTGTCCGGAGAACGCGATTTCGCGAAGCCGGCGAAGCGGTCGATCGAACAAAGGACACACGACCTTATCGAAGGTCGTATTCTGTAAAGGTGTGGATGCTAGTGTGATGCCGGATGCGGGGATTCATTGCTTCAAGTCCGTCTTGCATGCCTTGCGCACAGGGCCCAAGTCTTGATGATTGGGGCACTTTACCGGCGCTCGCGTTTGGCCAAAGCTGCTGGACTGCGGTCGGTCGAGGTGCAATAGTCCGGCTCAGTGAAGCGGATGTTTCAGAGGAAGAGGTTTTCATGGTTGGCGGCACGTTTGGCACGTGGCTTTACACCAAGCTCAAAGGCGAGCTGGTTGGTCAGGACGGGCAGGGCAATCGCTACTACCGAATGAAGGGCGGTGGCACTGTTCACGGTGACAGCCTGCGCAAGGAGCGCCGCTGGGTCTATTACGCCGGCGATGTTGAGGCGAGCCGGGTGCCTGCCGAGTGGCACGCCTGGCTCCATCATGGAACCGACGAGATTCCGCCTGAAGGTGGCCCGGAGAAGTATTCCTGGCAAAAAGAACATTTGCCCAACCAGACCGGAACGGACCAAGCCTACCGGCCGCCCGGGCATGCTTTCAAGGGCGGTGCCCGGGACAAGGCAACCGGGGACTACGAACCCTGGACGCCGGGCTGATCAACCCGGATGCCGTAGACCTGGACCGTCGCAACCATCGGGAACCAGGACGCGGGAATTCGCTCATGTCTGCGGCAGGGCACGGGCAGTAGCTATCAAGGAAATCGGAAGAGATGCGCAGAAATATTATCGAGACCATTATGGGCGGGATCGTCATCCTGGTCGCGGTGTTTTTTGTTGTGTTCGCCTTCAACAGTAGCGGTGTGGGGACGATCGACGGTTACCGCATCACGGCTGAGTTCGACGATGCGACCGGCCTGGCGCCTGGCACCGATGTCCGGCTGGCCGGCGTCAAGATCGGCACTGTGGTCGAGCAGAGCCTGAACCCGGACACCTATTTCGCTCAGATCGTTCTTCAGATCGATGAAGAGATCCAGCTGCCGGTCGGCACCTCCGCCCGGATCATTTCCGATGGTCTGCTTGGTGGCAACTTCGTAAGCCTGACACCGGGGGGCGATGACGAGAATATCCCGGCCGGTGGTGAAATCGAGTATACCCAGGGCTCGATCAACGTGGTCGACCTGCTGGGACGTTTCGTTTTCAGTGCCGCCGATTCAAACGGCGAAGGATCAAGCGACGCAGACACTCAGGACAATTTTTAGCAGACCGTGGGAATGATGAATTCGAACGGCGGAAAATCCGATATCCCCAAGCCCGATATCCCCCAACCCGATATCCCTACGTGGCGCCAACCCGATGGCACAGTGGTTTCTTGTCGGGAGAAGATCAAGGTGCTCAACGAAAATCTCGTCGAAATCCAGGAAATGGCTCAGGACGCTCTTGAAGATGCCATCCTGATGGGATGCGACGAACGTCAGGTCCGTGAGGTTCTCACGACGCTGATGGCGCGGCTTGATAATCCTTATGCGGAGAAAACGTCGCGGCCGGACAAGGCTGGAGAGGCTGAGGGTTCGGAATGAAGTCTCTCGCAACCTGGTTCGGACCCGCTCTCGCCGCCGGGTCGGTTTTTGCGCTGCCTCTGATCCAGGTGCCTTCTGGCTTGCTTGCGCAAACGACAGATCCGCTCGAGGCTCCGGCGGTTGATACGGAAGGTTCGGCTACGCCGGATGCAAGCCCTTTGCAACCTGAGGCACCGGTCGCGACTGACAGTGCAATCCTGCAGGGCTTGGACAAGATCACGGCCCGGGTTTCCGAGTTCGAAGCGCCGATTGGCGAAACCGTGTATTTCGGCAGTTTTGAGATCGTCGCCTACGCCTGCAAGAAGACGCCGCCGGAAGAGCCGCCAGAATCCACTGCTTTTCTCGAGATTACGGATGTGCGGCCGGATGAGCCCGCCAACGTTGTATTTAAAGGTTGGATGTTCGCATCGTCGCCTGCGCTCTCCGCTGTCGAACATCCTGTTTATGATGTCTGGGTGACAGGCTGCCGGGTGGCGCCGCCCGTAGTCAATCCCACGCCCGACGAAAATGCGGTTGAAGAGGTTACGCCTGGTGAAGAGCCTGCCGCGCAATAGCCCGCCGACGTGACCTCCGAGGACCGCTCGCTAAGCCAGCAAAGCCCGTTTGGTGTTATGAAGTCCCGCGCGTCGCCCGTTTGGGTTTTGCTGCCACGTTGGTCATTTCCAAAAGTTGCTGGCTGACCGTTTCGAACTTGTTCTGGAGATGACGCTTCAAAATATCCGCAAGCTGGGCGCCGTCCCGGGCTTCGAGAGCGACGATCATTTCCTCATGTTCGGCAACCGCCTGATCCCAACGATCGCGTGACATATTTGCGATGTATCTGGCGCGCCGGACGCGGCCGGCAAGGGAGCGGTACATTGTGATGAGGCTGTTGTTGCGCGAGCCCGCCAGAATAGCCTCGTGGATGTTCTGATTGAGTTGGAAGTAGGGCTTTAACTGTTCCTGACGGTAGTGCTCTATCATGCGTTTGTGCAAAGAACGCACGGCGGTAATTTCCCGAGCCGTCATATTCTGACATGCCAGTTCTCCCGCCAGCGCCTCGAGTGCGCCCATGACCGGAAAGACCTCCTCGAGATCTTCGATGGTAATCAGGCTCGCCGATGCGCCACGGTTGGGTGTGAGGGTCACCAGACCTTCGGATGCTAGAACCTTCAGCGCTTCGCGGAGGGGGGTGCGAGAGACTCCAAAGCGTTCACAGAGTTCTTTCTCCGGAATCTTCACGCCTGGTGCCAGATCGCCGTCGACGATCATTTCGCGAAGCCGGCCAACCAGCTCCTCATGTAAGGACTGGCGGACGATAGGTTGTTTCAAGGCGATAGAAGCCATTTCACGTGTTCCCGAAAGATCATTCGCAGATCTTCGTCAAAGCGACAGACATTTGATTTTTTGGTTTCTACTGCAGAATTGCAATAAAATCATGAAAATCATTATCCCTAACGTAACGCTGACTTCAAGATCTGAGCAACATGTTGTGCTTTTCGCTGGCTGCCGTCGGCGATCTGGTGACGGCAGGATGTGCCGTCGGCGATAACCAGGTCGTCAGGCGCGGCCTCGCGGACTTTGGGGAGGAGTGACAGCTCAGCCATCTGCAGCGACGTATCGTAAGTCTCTGTGCCATAACCAAAAGCGCCTGCCATGCCGCAACAACTGCTTTCGATGGTTTCGACCTTAAGATCCGGGATCAGGCCCAACACTCTTTGGACCGGCGTCAGGGCGGCAAAGGCTTTCTGATGGCAATGGCCATGCAGGAAGGCTTTTTCCGCCACCGGTTTGAGATCCAGGTTCAGATCGCCTGACTCCATCTCGCGACTCAGAAACTCCTCCAGCAGCACCGCTTGAGATGCGATCTTCGCGACCTGGCCTTGGCGGATCGAGTCGCCGGGAAAGAGTGCGCCATACTCGTCACGCAGCGTAAGCAGACAGCTGGGCTCCAGTCCGACAATAGGTACGCCCCGCTCGACGAAAGGCAAAAGAGCGTCTATGACCCGTTCCGCCTCAATCTCAGCTTCCTTGATCAGCCCGACCGAGAGAAAGGTGCGACCACAGCAAAGCGGCCGTTTGCTATCGGCTGCCTGGGCAAAGAGGACTTTGTAGCCACCCGCGCTCAGAACCGCCAGAGCGGCATGCAGGTTTTCGGGCTCGAAGTAGCGATTAAAAGTGTCGGCCAACAGCACCACTTCGCGTTTATCCGGCTCAGGTGCAGCCTCGCCCGTCATACCTGCCGCGCGTTCGTCAAAGCTGTCGCTGCGCCACTTCGGCAGCTTTCGTTTGGCTGAAAACCCGGTGACGCCCTCCATGACTTTTGCGAGTCCGGGAATGCGGTCGCGTAAGTTCGGCAGCCAGGGGGCTTTGGATGCATAGGACGCATAACGTGGCAGGTAGGCGACCAGCCGGTCGTGCAGGCCAAGGCCTTGCTTCCCGATCCTCGCGGCGAGAACTTCTGTTTTCATCTTCGACATATCGACGCCGGTCGGGCATTCGCGCTTGCAGCCTTTGCAGGCGACGCAGAGTTTCAGCGTCTCAATCATATCGTCTGAGGTCAGGGCATCCGGTCCGAGCTGACCCGAAAGCGCCAATCGCAGGCTGTTGGCCCGTCCGCGTACGCTGTCGCGCTCATCTTTTGTCACGCGGTAGGAGGGGCACATGACACCGGCGTCGAGTTTGCGGCAGGCACCATTGTTGTTGCACATCTCCACAGCGCCCTGAAAACCTCCCGCGGCGCCGGGGTAGGCGCTCCAGTCGAGCAGGCTTCGAAAATCCGCTTCCTTGTAATCTGCGCCGTAGCGCAGCAGCGCACGCTCGTCCATTTTCGGGGCGCGCACGATCTTACCGGGATTGAGCAGACCTTCCGGATCCAGGCGATCCTTAACCTCTTCGAAGCTTCGGATCATCCGTGTGCCGAACATGCGTTCGTGATGTTCCGAGCGGACAATCCCGTCGCCGTGCTCGCCGGAATGAGAGCCTTTGTATTCGGCCACCATGTCGAAAGCTTCTTCGGCGATGGCGCGCATCTTGCGCAGGTCTTCATCGAGCTTGAGGTTGAGCACCGGGCGGACGTGCAGACAGCCGACCGAAGCATGGGCATACCAGGTGCCACGTGTGCCGTGCTTATCAAAGATAGCGGTCAGCCGGGCGGTATATTCGGCGAGGTCGGTCAGGCGCACGGCGCAGTCTTCGACGAAAGAAATCGGCTTTCCTTCGGACTTCATGGACATCATGATATTGAGACCGGCCTTGCGCACCTCCATCAGTGCCGACTGTTCCGAGGGGTTTGTGATTTCAACCACACCGCCCCAGTGTTTCCCATCCTCGTTCCAGGCAAATCCCAGATCGCCCATGCGTTCGCCCAACTCTTTCAAGCGCCGCAGGTTTTCGTTCTGATCATCGCCGGCGAACTCGACCAGCAACAAGGCTTCGGGGTTTCCACGTACGACGCCTTCAATGGTCGGGCGGTACATGGCGACATCGCGCGCCAGGTCAATCATGGTACGGTCGACCAACTCCACGAAGGCCGGATCGAGCGAGACCAGATGCTGTGTGGCGTCCATGGCCTCGTAGAAACTGGCGAAGTGACAAACCCCAAGCACTTTGGTTTGCGGCAGTGGGGACAACCTCAATTCAATACGCGTTGAGTAAGCCAGGGTGCCTTCAGACCCGACCAGCAAGTGCGAGAGGTTGTTGCCGCCAGCTGTCTCGCCATTCAGCGCAGCACCGTTTCCTGGAATGCCATTTGCCGGAACCAGTGCGTCGATATTATAGCCCCCGACCCTGCGGGCAACGTCGGGAAAACGCTGTCTGATCTCTTCGGCCTCGCGAGCACCGAGAGCGAGCAAATCCCGGAAGAGGTCATGCTCCGGCGACGCCTTGTTCGCTGTCGCCAGATCTGGTGCGACCGGGCCGAAATGCAAAGGCGTACCGTCGGCGAGCAAGGCATCGATCGCATCAACGTTGTCGCGCATGGTCCCGTAGCGAATCGAGCGGCTGCCACAGGAATTGTTCCCCGTCATGCCGCCGATCGTTGCGCGGCTGGAAGTCGAAACGTCAACCGGGAACCAGAGGCCGTGGGGTTTAAGGGCCGCGTTGAGATGATCGAGCACGATGCCGGGTTCGACCACGCAACGACGGTTCTCGACGTCGAGCTCAAGCAGTTTATTCAGGTGCCTCGAAGTATCGATCACCAGGGCGTTGTTGACCGTCTGTCCGCATTGCGATGTGCCGCCGCCGCGCGGTAAAACAGGAACACCGGCATCGCGGGCGATGGCGAAGCTCTTGCGCACGTCCTCCAGGTTTTGCGGGACGATAACGCCCAGGGGCATCATCTGATAAACTGACGCGTCGGTCGCATAGCGTCCCAACGAAAAGGGGTCGAAGTGAGTCGCGCCCTGGATCTCCAAAGCCAGTCTGCGCTGGAGGCTGGAGTCCAGCTTCGGAGCCTGGGTCAGATTGTTCGTCATGGCACGTTCTCGGCAGAATTTCAGGCCATTTTCGCCTGATTATGTATAATCAGCTTGACTTGAAAAGTGAATTCATAATTCATTATTGCAACAATCGATCTGCCCGGCAAGCTACGATCCGCCGGGTGGACACAACACAATAAAGCCGTCGGCAGGCTCGTAAGAACGGAGAAACCCGTGAAGGCGCGCCGGGCCGAGCGGACTGTGGAGGAGAAGACTCGATGCGCAAGCAAGGTCGTCATTTCTTGCAAATCCCCGGGCCCACAAACGTGCCGGATCGGATCCTTCGCGCCATGGACCTGCCAACCATGGATCATCGCAGCCCCGAGTTCGGTGAGCTCGGACTGCGTGTCTTGAATGGCATGAAGACGATCTTCAAGTGTTCAGGCCCGGTTTTCATCTACCCGGCATCGGGAACGGGCGCCTGGGAAGCGGCGCTGGTCAATACGCTGAATCCCGGTGATCACGTCCTGATGTACGAGACCGGGCACTTCTCGACCCTCTGGAAATCCATGGCACTGAAGATCGGTCTTCAACCGGAGTTTCTTCAGGGTGATTGGCGCAGCGGCGCTGACGCAAATGCTATCGAGAACCGCCTGCGCGACGACACGGCGCATGACATCAAAGCGGTCTGTGTGGTGCACAATGAAACTTCCACGGGGGCCGTGACGCCGATTGATCAAGTGCGCGAAGCCATTGACGCAGCTGGGCATCCGGCGCTTCTGATGGTCGATACCATCTCCTCCCTGGCGTCGATTGACTATCGGCAGGACGAGTGGGGCGTGGATGTCACGGTCGGCGGTTCACAAAAGGGATTGATGTTGCCGCCGGGGCTCTCGTTCAATGCCGTGAGTGACAAGGCGCTGGCCGCCGCCAAGACCTGTGCCTCCATGAAGGCTTTTTGGTCCTGGGAGGACATGGCGGGCCCGAACGCGACAGGCTTCTTCCCCTATACGCCGGCGACCAATCTGCTCTATGGCCTCGCCGAGGCGATAGACATGCTGCACGAAGAAGGATTGGAGAATGTCTTCGCACGCCACGACCGGCATGCCGAAGCGACCCGCCGGGCCGTGCAGGCCTGGGGGCTCGAGATTCTCTGTAGTGAACCCAATCACTATTCGAGTTCACTGACCGCTGTGCGATTGCCGGAAGGGCATGATGCCGATGCCTTCAGAAAGGCGGTTGCCGAGAACTTCAACATGTCTCTCGGCAATGGTCTGAGCAAACTTGCCGGGCGGGTCTTTCGCATCGGGCATCTTGGGGACTTTAACGATTTAATGCTCGCGGGTACACTATCTGGCGTTGAAATGGGCTTGGAATTGGCGGCGGTACCCTTCGAACGCGGCGGTGTGCAGGCGGCGCTGAGCTATCTCGCGTCTGAAGCGCGGGGCAATGCCGGCGGACAAGAGGCTGCGGAATAAGGGGACTTACGAAATTACAGTGCGGAGCCGTTCCCGCCAAATGAGCCAATACAATAAGGCGGCATAATAGGAGGGTAATGATGAAACTTTTTAAGCTTTTAGCGACGACCACACTAGCTGTGGTTCTCTCGAGTTCTGCCTATGCAGATAAACTCCAACTGAAATTCGGTCATGTGGGGGCTCCGGGCTCTCTCTTTGCGGAATCCGCTGAGGAATTTGCCCGCGTTGCAAACGAGAAACTCGGTGATAAGGCCGAAGTCGTTGTCTTCGGTGCGAGCCAACTCGGGAAGGATAACGAGCTGTTGCAGAAGTTAAAGCTCGGTCAGATTCATTTCTCGCTTCCCTCGTCCGTCATGTCGTCGGTGTCCGACGAATTCGGTGTCTTCGAGATGCCATATATCATCAAGGACCGCGGTCACATGAAGCGCGTCGAGGGCGCCATCATGGATAGCGTTCTGCAGCCCGCCGCCAATGCCAAGGGGTACAGGATTCTGGCGCTGTGGGAGAATGGTTTCCGGCACATCACGAACAACACCCGGCCGATCAATGTGCCCGCAGACCTGGCGGGTGTGAAGCTGCGCACGCCGAAGGGAGCGTGGCGCGTCAAGATGTTCCAGCTGTACGGCGCGAACCCGACTCCGATGGCCTTTTCGGAAGTCTTTACCGCCCTGCAGACCGGCGTGATTGACGGTCAGGAAAATCCCTATGCGCAGATCTGGAGTGCAAAGTTCCAGGAAGTGCAGAAGTATCTCTCCGTCACCGGTCATGTTTACACACCGGCCTATGTTCTGACTTCTGAGAAGCATTTCGCGAGACTCCCTCAGGATGTACAGGATGCACTGAGCGCAGCCGCCCAGGAAACGCAGTCCTACGTATATGCGACGGCAGCTATGCTCGAGACCGATCTTCTGACCAAACTCAAGGATGGCGGCGTTGCGGTGAACGAAGCCGACAAAGCCGCTTTCGTCGAGGCATCCAAGCCGATTTATGACGAGTTCTCGACATCCGTCGACGGCGGCGCGGCGCTGGTCAAGACAGTTCTGGATCTGGCGAACTAAGCCGGTCCAATGAAAAAGCCGGTGCCGCGACGCGATGCTCGCGGCACCGGTTTCTGATCCGGACAGCGCGAAAACAGTCGCGCAGCACGATAAAAGAACGAGACAGGGGGCAGGCTTTTGCTTTCCGAGATTTCGCGCAGGCTCGACGCTGTCCTGCAATGGGTTTTGATATTCCTGATGATCAGTCTGACGGTCATCGTCGTCGTCGCTGTCATCTTCCGCAAGTTTGATGCATCGCTGTCGTGGTACGACGAGGTTGCTTCGATAAACCTCGCCTGGATCACCTATTATGGTGCAGCTCTGGCGGCTCTGCGGCGGCAGCACATTGGCTTTGACAGCGTCATTCTGGCTGTCCCTCCCGCCTTTCGTGTCGCAGCCGTTTTGATTGCCGAAGTTTTGGTGATCGGCTTCTTTATCGTGATGGCCTGGGCCGGCCTGGAGGTCCTCGATGTGCTGGAAGGGGAGACACTGGTCAGCCTGACCTGGGTTCCGATTCAGGTGACGCAGTCCGTCATCCCCATCGGGGCCATTCTCTTCATTGTTGCCGAACTCTTGAGTGCGCCGGCCTATTTCAAAGCCGTCATGAGCGGTCACTCAACGGAGCATCCCGACATAGACTTCGACAGCAGCGAGGGAGACGCCCGGTCATGATCGTGTTTCTGATGTTTGTGGCGCTTGTGGCCATGATCTGCCTGAACGTGCCGATTGCTGTCGCCCTGGCGATTTCCGGCATAATCGGCCTGGTGGCGACGGAGGGTACGGGCAGCCTGGTCACCGTCGCCCTGGATATGTACGACGGTTCGACCAAGTTCTCGTTGATTGCCATTCCCATGTTCGTGCTGGCCGGCGCGATTATGAATGCTTCCGGCATTTCGCAGCGCCTGATCGCTTTCGTGAGTGCTTTGATCGGCTTTGTGCGGGGCGGACTTTCCATGGTCAGCATCGGCGTTTCGCTGTTCTTCGCCGAGATTTCCGGTTCAGCGGTGGCGGATGTGGCCGCGCTTGGGTCGATCCTGATCCCCGAGATGAAGAAGCGCGGTTACAAAAAAGCCTTTGCCGCCGCCGTCACGTCATCCTCAGCATCGCTCGCGATTATCATTCCGCCGTCGATCCCCATGATCCTCTACGCAGTTTCCGCCGAGACTTCTGTCGAGCAGCTTTTCGTCGCAGGCGTGGTTCCGGGGTTGCTGGGGGCAGCGGGCTTGATGGGTGTGGCCTACATTTCTGCGCGCAGGTATAACCTGCCGATCGAGGAAGCCTTCAATCTGCGGCGGGTTCGCTCGACCTTCATCGAGGCCCTTCCGACCTTTACGCTCCCGGTCATTATCCTGGGCGGAATCTTCGGCGGCTACGTCACAGCGACAGAGGCCGCCGGCCTGGCAGTGATCGTCTCCATCATGATCGGCCTCTGGTATCGGGAAGTCGACTTCGGTCGGCTCAAAACTGCGATGCTCGAAGGCGGCATGCAGACTGCGGTGGTGATGTTGCTGGTTGCGGCCTCGGTTTTGATGGGCGGCTTTCTGACACGCGCGCAGATCCCACAGGAGATCGCGCAGTCGATCATCGACTTCACGAGCAACAAGTTTGTCATTCTGGCGATCCTGAATGTCTTTTTCCTGATCATCGGCTTCTTCCTCCATTCCGCCGCCGCGATCATTCTGGTGGTGCCGATTGTTGTGCCCCTCATCCAGCAGGCGGGGATCGATCCGGTTCACTTCGGACTGGTGGTGACGCTCAACCTGGCGATCGGGCAGCAGACTCCGCCAGTGGCCTCGGTTCTGATCACGGCCTGTTCCATTGCGAAGGCGAATATCTGGGACGTCAGCCGCATGAACCTGCCCTTTATCGGTGTTCTGCTCGCGGTTTTGATTCTCTGTACCTATGTTCCGCAGGTACCTTTGTTCCTGGTCGAATACTTCTACAGATAAGGAGGTGCCGTGACCGAGGAGATTCTCTACGAAGTCAACGACGGCATTGCCGTCGTGACTTTTAACCGCCCTCAGGCGCGCAATGCGCTGACCTTCGGCATGTACAGCCGCCTTGCCGAGATTTGCCGTGATGCGCCGGAAGCTGACGGCCTGAAGGCGATCATTGTCTGCGGGGCCGGGGATAAGGCCTTTGCTGCCGGAACGGATATTGCCCAGTTCCGGAGCTTTTCCACGGCTCAGGACGCTTTGGATTACGAGCAACAGATGGACCAGGTGCTGGGCGCGGTGGAGTGCTGTTCCGTGCCGACCATCGCCGCCATTCATGGAGCCTGCACTGGTGGTGGGGCGGGCATTGCCGCGGCCTGCGACCTGCGGATCGCGGCGGCTGACTTCCGCTTTGGCTTTCCGATTGCCCGCACCCTTGGAAACTGTCTCTCGATTGAAAACCTCTCCCGCCTGACGGCCCTGATAGGAGCGGGACGGACTCGCGAAATCATCTTCACCGCACGGCTGGTCGACGCGGAAGAAGCACAGGCGATTGGATTGATTTCCGAAATCCTTGAAGACCGCACGGCGGTCATGACGCGGGCCCAAGAGCTGGCGGATCTGATGTCCGGTTTTGCGCCCTTGACCCTGCGTGCGACGAAAGAGGGTTTACGCCGTCTGCGGGCGAAACAGGCTGATCTGGACGATCATGATCTAGTGGCGCTCTGCTACACGAGCGCGGATTTCAAGGAGGGGCTAGAGGCTTTTCTGGCGAAGCGTAAACCCGATTGGCAGGGGCGTTGAGCGATGTCTGAGAGACTGCAGGGTTTTCCAGCCGACCCGCCGACTGGCCCTCTCGCCGGAATGAAGGTGATCGAGCTCGCGCATATCATGGCCGGTCCGGTCTGCGGACTCATGCTGGCGGATATGGGCGCCGACGTCACCAAGGTCGAAAAGGCCAAGGGCGGTGACGATTCACGCCGGTTCCTTCCTCCTGATATCGAGGGGGAATCCGCGGCCTTCATGATGATGAACCGCAACAAGCGCGGCATAGCGGTCGACTTGAAGTCGGAAGCGGGGCGGGAAGTTCTTCTGCGGTTGCTGAAGGATGCGGACTGCGTCATAGAGAACTATCGCCGCGACACCATGCAGAAGCTCGGGTTGGGCTACGAGACGCTGCGCGAACTCAATCCTGGTCTGATCTATTGTGAAATTTCCGGCTTCGGCCGCACGGGGCCCTACGCGGACCGTGGGGGATTCGATCTGATCGCGCAGGGCATGTCCGGGCTAATGGCGATTACAGGCGAAGGGTCCGGTCGTCCGCCGGTAAAGGTCGGTGCGCCGGTCTCCGATATCACTGCGGGCATTCTGGCGGCCATGGGGTGTGCCTCCGCATACGCCCACAAGCTGAAGACCGGCGAGGGGCAGCGGGTCGATACCTCCTTGTTCGAGGCGGCCATTACACAGACTTACTGGCAGTCTGCGATCGCCTTCGCGACGGGCGAGTCCCCTGGTCCCATGGGATCCGCGCATCCCTTGAACGCGCCCTACCAGGCCTTCCAGACCAAAGATGGCTGGGTCAATCTCGGTGCGGCAAATCAAACCAACTGGGAGCGTGCACTTGGCGTTCTTGGCGCGAACGAGCTGCAGCAGGATCAGCGCTTTGAGAGCAATCAGGCACGAATGACACATCGTCTGGAACTGGAGGAGGTGTTGAACGGATACTTCCGACAGCGCACGACCGCAGAATGGATCGAAGCACTGGAAGCGGCTGGCGTTCCGGCAGGTCCTGTCCTGTCAATTCGCGAGATGCACCAGGACCCCCAGGCGCTGGCGCGCGAAATGGTGGTGGAGACCAAGCATCCTGTGGCAGGCAACGTCAAGAGCATTGGAGCGCCCGTCAAGTTTCATGGGTCGCCCGGTGGCGTCAAGCGATCGGCGCCGCTCTTCGGCCAGCATACATGCGAAGTGTTGGAGCAAGCCGGTTTCAGTCACGAGGAAATCGCGTCCTTTATTTCCGACGGCGCGGTCATTGCAAGTGACAGGCTGTAGGCGATCTGTTTTTCTGCAGGTCAGCTCACTCCAGCAGACAGAAACACTGTACACCTCATTACAAAACAGGAACTTCCATGACCGACCTAACACTCGAGAAAGCACGCGTGATCATCAGCACTGCCCTGTCCAGGGGGCGTGAGATGGAACTCAATCCCCTCACGGTTGCCATACTGGATGCAGGCGGGCAGTTGAAGGCGCTCGAGCGTGAAGACGGAACCTCAACCTTGCGGACAAAAATCGCGCAGGGTAAGGCGAATGGGGCGCTGGCTGTGGGGGCTGGAACACGGACGCTGTTCAAACGGGCTCAGGAGCAACCCTATTTCGTCGATGCCCTCAACGGTCTGGCCGACGGCAATATAGTTCCTGTTCCCGGTGGCGTTCTGATACGTGACAGTGACGGAAAGCCGGTTGGTGCCGTTGGTGTGACCGGGGACAGCTCTGACAATGATGAGATTTGCGCGGTCGCAGGTATCGAAGCCGCTGGTTTCAAGGCGGACGTCGGCTAAAACTAAGCGCCGAGTCGCTTCGTAACGGAGGAGGCCATGAAACCCGAAATCGTCGTTCTCTCGCGTTTGGGGCCTCCAGAGGTCATGGAAGCCCTGGAAGCTTCCTATCAGCTCCATTGCCTCTGGGAAGCCAGCGATTGGAGAGCCGCTTTGATGGCGGCGTCATCCGCGCGTGGCCTGGTGACGACCGGCAGTCTCGGTGCCGATGCCGCCCTGATCGACGCGCTCCCGGCGCTTGAAGTGATTTCCATTAACGGTGTCGGACTGGATGCCGTGGACCTGCCTGCCGCTAAGGCCCGCGGCATTGCCATCGGTTACACCCCCGGCGTTCTCACCGAAGGCGTAGCGGATATGGCCGTCGCGCTCATTCTGGCCGCAAGCCGCAAGCTGGTGCAGGGCGATCGCTTTGTGCGAGATGGCACCTGGGCTGGTGGCGAGAAACTTGCGCTGGGCTGGAGCATCCGTGGCAAGGTCGTTGGATTTCTGGGGTTCGGCCGGATCGGCCGAGAGGTCGCCCGCCTGCTTTCCGTTTTCGGGATCAGCGCGCTCTACCATGAGCCGGAAGCTTTGGAAGGCGTGGCGGCGGACTATTGCAGTGACCTGGCCGCAATGGCTGAAGCGAGCGACGTCGTCGTGGTCTGCTGTGCCGGCGGCGCAGCGACCCGGAATCTGGTCGACGCGTCGGTTCTCAAGGCTCTTGGATCAAAGGGGCTTCTGGTCAACATCGCCCGGGGCTCGGTGGTGTGCGAGCCGGACCTCATTGCCGCACTGCAAGCCGGGCATCTGGGGGGCGCTGCCCTTGACGTTTTTGCTGATGAGCCGCAGATACCCGCGGCGTTGCAGGTCATGGAGAACGTCGTTCTCACACCGCATATCGCCAGTGGGACGGCCGAGACCCGGCTCGCAATGGGACGGCTGGTTGTGGAGAATCTGGCTGCCTATTTCTCCGGTAAACCTTTGTTGACGCCTGCACCGATGGATGGGCTTTAATCCGCAGGGCGGCGCCGTATATCATTGATTGGCGCCGTTATTCTGTCTCACGGAGTATTTTGTTTAACCGCATC
Organism: Denitrobaculum tricleocarpae; assembly: GCF_007004665.1. Lineage (GTDB taxonomy): Bacteria > Pseudomonadota > Alphaproteobacteria > Kiloniellales > Kiloniellaceae > Denitrobaculum > Denitrobaculum tricleocarpae. Next base: position 47,475 of record NZ_ML660053.1, read on the forward strand.
TATGCGAATAAAAACCCGGGGGTCGGAAATTGCTTGGATTTAGGCGATTTTTTAAGGGGATAGTACCAGAACCGGCGGAATTCAGCGGTTGCTATGACTTATCTCTTCTTAGCGCATAAATTGCCCTTACTTAACACTTGGACAAGTAGTGTTTATGCGCAAAGAATGCTTGTGTTGCGGCAGTCCTCTCTTTAGGACTTCGCAAGAAAATTTTACGGCTGCGCTTCGGTTCCAGCCGAGTAAGAGTCTGGTCGTTTTTCTTTAAATTGAAGAAAAACGAGAACCAGGCTTTTTGTCAGATAATCGGGGGACGACAGGCGTTCTTGACGACTTTGGTCAGGGGCGCTCGTGCTCTAGGAGGATTATGTATGGCTGGCAAGCTGCCGATGGCTGTAATTGGGGCGGGTCATTTTGGCAAGTTCCATGCGCAGAAGGTCGCTGCGTCACAGCACGCAGAGCTTGTTGCGGTCGTTGATATCGACATTGCGCGTGCGCAGGAAATTGGCGGACCTCTCGGTGCAGAGGCATTGAGCGATTACCGAGAGCTTTTCGGTAAGGTCGAAGCGGTTTGTGTCGCGGTTCCCACCCATAGTCATCATGCGGCGGCAAGCGACTGCCTTTCCGCGGGCCTGCATGTTCTGATCGAGAAGCCCATCGCCGATACCCTTGAAGCGGCTGACGCACTGATCGAACTGGCCAAAGACAACGACCGGATTTTGCAGGTTGGCCATCTCGTGCGCTTTTCCGGCGTTGCGGCTGCTTTGCGCAGCCACGCCACCCGACCGCTCTATATAGATTCTTTGCGCATCACACCGTTTCAGGGCCGGGGCACGGACGTGAATGTTATCCTGGATTTGATGATCCACGATATTGATCTGATCCTGTCATTGGTGGATTCACCGATTACGGACATCGATGCGGCGGGCGCGCCTGTCTTTACGGAGAGCGAAGACATCTGCAACGCCCGGGTCAAGTTTGCCAATGGCTGTATTGCCACGATCACCGCCAGCCGTATCAGCTTTAAGACCGAGCGGCGCATGCGGATCTTCCAATCCAACAACTATCTCAGCGTGAATTTCGACGAACAGTCTCTCAACGTCGTGAAGCGCTCGGATCAGGGCAACGTCTTTCCAGGCGTGGATATCGCGGAGCATCGCTATGAAGAAGTCGATGCGCTCGAGCAGGAAATCGAGAGCTTCATTGCCTGCATTCGTAAGAAACGTCAGCCCCTGGTCGGCGGGGTCGAGGGACGTCAGGCCCTCGAAGCGGCCCTGATCGTGACGCGCAAGCTGCAGGAGCATGCGCGGTTTGTCATGGGGGCCAACAGCGGCTCCGACTTTGGATAGTTCGTCAAACACTGCACCCGGTCTGGCAACTTTGATCCGAGTTTCGCCCAGGTTCAGCGCAGCATGGGAACGATGGTGAGTGCCAACAAAGATCCCATTGCGATGTTGAACCATTTGAGACGAACCGGATCTTCGAGGAAAGACCTCAGCATGGTGCCGAAACCGACCCATGTCGAAACGCTGGGGAAGTTCACCACCACGAAGGCCGCCGCGATCATGAAGACGGAGAGGTAAGGCGCATTCGGGTTGCTGTAGACCGTCATAGCCGTGATGGCCATCATCCAGGCTTTCGGATTGACCCACTGAAATGCCGCCGCCGCCACAAAGGTCATGGGCGAGGAGCCTGTCTCCGTTCCGGTTTCACCAATAGAACGGGACATGGCGATGCGCCATGCGAGGTAGAGCAGGTAGCTACCGCCGAGAAACTTGAGAACAATGCTCAGTGCAGGAAAGCTGGTCAGAAGAGCGCCGAGCCCAAAGCCGACGCATAGCAACAGCGACCCAAAGCCTGCGGCGATCCCGAACATATGCGGCACGGTCCGCCAGAAGCCGAAATTCACGCCGGAGGCCAGTAGCATGACATTGTTCGGCCCTGGTGAGATCGAGGACACGAAGGCGAAGGTCAGCAAGGCAAGGAAGCTATCGACCGGCATGGGCTCACTCCAATAAGGACAGTAATGCTGACATAATTGGAGTGAGCTGTAAACGAAGACATTGCCCCGATACAATCTGCTCTTGGGATATCTTTGCGGTTGCTACCCGCGCATGCGCTCTGCTTTCGGATCGAACAGCGCGTCGGTTATCATCCTGGCTTTGCAGTGCTTGCCGAGGATTTCGATCTCAACTTCGCGTTCCTCCGTAATCAGTTCGACGGGCAGGAAGCCAAGCGCCACAGATTTTCCTGCATGGTGAGCGAAACCGCCCGACGTGACAAAACCAACGACCTTGCCGTCGTGCCAGATCGGCTCGTCGCCCCAGGTGTCGGCGTCTTCCGCCTCGACAACAAATGTGCAGAGGCGCCGTTTTGGTCCTTGCGCTTTTTCCGCCAGAGCCGCTGCTTTACCGATAAAGTCGGCGGGCTTGTTGTAGGAAACGAAGCGGTCCATGCCGGTCTCGACCGGCGTATAGTCCGGTTTGAATTCCCGCATCCAGGAGCCGAAGGCTTTCTCCAGACGCAGGCTCATCATGGCACGCATGCCGAAGGGGCGAAGACCGAGATCAGCCCCCGCCGCGCTCAACGTTTCGTAGAGCGCAATCTGATCCTCGGCATCCACATAGATCTCGTACCCGAGATCGCCCGTGTAGGAAACCCGCTGGACCAGGGCCCGGCAAAGGCCGATATCCATTTCCCGGATCGCCATGAAGGGAAAGGCTTCATTTGAGACCTCGGCCATGGCCACGCGGTCCAGGAGCGTGCGGGCGTTGGGGCCGGCAATCTGGAAACCAATGCGCCTGGTCGAAACGTTTTCGATCGACACGCCTTCCTCGGGCAGATGCTGCCAGAACCAGCGCAGGTGATAGGCCTGGGCGCCGAAGGAAGCCGTTAACTGGAATGCTTCTTCCGCCAGGCGCGAGATGGTGAAGTCACCGATCAGTTTGCCCTTTGGGCTCAGCATGGGTGTCAGGGACAGACGTCCGACCTTCGGGATACGCCCGGCCATGATCCGGTCGAGCCAAGCTTCCGCGCCAGGGCCGGTGACCAGATACTTTCCAAAGTTATGGATTTCGTTGATGCCGACGGCTTCACGCACCGCTTTACATTCCTGGGCCGTCGCTTCGAAGGCATTGGAGCGGCGGAAGGATGGCGTTTCGAAAAGGGGTTCGCCTTCCGGTGCGAAGTAGTTGACCGCCTCCATGCCATAGGCCGTGCCGAAGACCGCGCGCTGTTCCTTCCAGATGCCGTAGGCCGGCGTGGTCTGATAGGGCCGGGCCGCGGGCAGCTCTTCGTTCGGATAGCCGACAGAAAAGCGGCGCTGGTAGTTCTCGCGCACCTTGGCCCGGGTGTAGCCGGGGGAGATCCAGTCACCGAAGCGCGCCACGTCCATGGCGAAGACATCGCGGGAAGGTTCGCCTTCGACCATCCACTCGGCGAGGGTAAGGCCGACGCCGCCGCCCTGGCTGAACCCGGCCATGACCGCGCAGGCGGACCAGTAGTTCCGCAAACCCGGAACCGGGCCGACCAGCGGGTTGCCGTCCGGTGCGAAGGTGAAGGGGCCGTTGATGATCGTCTTGATGCCCGCGCGCTCCAGAACCGGATAGCGCCTGAATGCCAGTTCCAGGGAGTCACCGATCCGGTCAAGCTTGTCCGGCAGAAGTTCGTGCCCGAAATCAAGTGGTGTGCCCTCGACTGCCCAGGGATCGCAGCTCTGTTCGTAAAAACCGATCACCAGGCCACGGCCTTCCTGGCGCAGATAGCTCTCGCCTTCCGGGTCCATCACGTGGGGAAGTTCGCTGTCGCGCTCGTAAACGTCGGGCGTCTCTTCGGTGACCAGATACTGATGCTCCATGGGATGGAGCGGCAGGTAGATCCCGGCGAGCGCGCCGACTTCGCGCGCCCAGAGCCCGGCTGCGTTGACGATGTGCTCGGCAATGACCGTGCCCTGTTCAGTGACGATTTCCCAGGAACCGTCCGGACGTGGGTTGGTCTCAACTACGGGCGTGCGTAGGACGATCTCGGCACCGGCATTGCGCGCGGCTTTGGCATAGGCATGGGTGGTGCCCGAGGGGTCCAGGTGACCATCCAGCGGATCGTAAAGCGCGCCAAGCACACCTTCGGTGTTGGTGATGGGCGAGAGTTTCCGGATTTCTTCCGGGCCGACGATCTCAGTGTCCAGGCCCATGTAGCGGTGCTTGGCGCGCTCGGCCTTCAGGAAGTCCATGCGGTCGGGTGTGGTCGCGAGGGTCAGTCCACCGACGTGGTGCAGACCGCAGGATTGCTCGGAGAGTTTTTCGAGATCCTTGTAAAGCTCGATCGTGTAGCCCTGCAGGGCCGCCATGTTGGTATCGGCGTTCAGTGTGTGAAAACCGCCCGCCGCGTGCCAGGTCGAACCGGAGGTCAGCTCCGAGCGTTCGATCAGCATGACGTCGCTCCAACCAAGTTTGGTCAGGTGGTAGAGGACACTGCATCCGACGACACCGCCGCCGATTACGGCTACCCGGGTATGGCTTTTCATCACCCTGTCTCCCATTTTTTGCGTCTAGCCCAAGACTGAAAAGCTCGAATCCTGGTTGATTTCCCGATTTCGCGAGTAGAAGCCGATCGAAACGCTTTGATCGATATTCTCAAGATGGAACATGACCGGATCCTTGTCGTGATCCGCGCCGTTCTCGCAGGCCTCGATCAGGGTCGCCATCATCTTCCCCGCCACCGGGGCGTTCTTGAATTGATTGCCGCTGGTTCCGATCGCGACATAGAAGCCGGGCAGGTCGGTCTTGTCGTAGATCGGAATCCAATCGTCGGTCACGTCGTAGAGCTCGACCACGCCCTTCATCCGGGACGGAATTCCCATTTCGGGAAAGCGCTGGGCCATGCGCATGGCCTGCACCTGCCACTGGTCCGTGAAGTCCCGGTTGAAGTTGTCCGGATCGACCCATTCGCGGGTATCGCACTCCGGGTCTTCGGAGCCGATCAGGATATGGTTGCCCAGTTCGGGGCGGCAGTAAGTGGCGATATCGCTGTCCGAATAGACGTAGCCCTCGGCTTCGAAGTCGAAACCTTCGGGTGAGGGCACATGAGCAACCTCGTGGCGCAGCGCGCGGGTTTTCATTTTCATGGCCTCAAAAACGCCGGCCATCCGGTTGATCTTGCTGGAATGCGGGCCGGCCACATTGACCACGACCGAGGCATCGATCTGTGTGCCGTCTTTCAGCGTGATGCCGGCGGTCCGGCCGTTGGCCTGACGGATTTCCGTCACCTCGGCGCCGTATAGAAACTCCGCGCCTTTTGCCTTGGCCGCATGCTCGGCGTTTTGAGCGGAGAGGGCCGGGTCACTGACGTAACCGCCGCGCGGGAAGAAGACACCGCCCGACACCGAGTCACCCGTAGGCTCGCAAAAACCCGGATCGTCCGGACGTTTTGCCGGGCCGAACAGCCGGGTGTCCATGATCGGCAGCTTGGCCTTCATCTGCGCGGGCGTAAGGTGTTCGTAGGGGCACCCGATGCGGTCCATGATCTCGCAGATCTTCGAGAGATTTTTGTTGTGCTCGGTTTTGACCACGAGGCAGCCGGTATCATGATACTTGATCATGCCGCGTGGATCTTTACTGCCCAGATACTCCGCCCAGTCTTTCCAGTAGTACCAGCCTTCGTAGGCCAGCGCGCAGGTATCGAAGACGGAGTAGTAGGTGCGGATGATGGCGCAGGAGCCTGAGGTCGAGCCGTATCCCGCCATCGCGTTCTTGTCGACGTTCAGGGTCTTCAGGCCCTTCTTCGCCATCTCGAAAGCCGTGCAGGCACCGATAACGCCGGCGCCGATGATGATGGCATCGTATGATTTCGCCATTTTTGATTCTCCCTGCTGCTGCCCTCCAGCCATCCACTTTCCGGCACGCATCATGGGAATTATCACCATATGCGGGCGGCTTGTTGTCCGGCGGCGACTAGTTTTGACATGTCACGCAGACTCTTGTGCATCAGGTCTGATGTCAGATAAAATAATATTATCGTATAATATAAATCAGAAAAACTGATGTGCTGACACTTCGTTCCCTGAGCTATCTGGTGGCCGCCGCCGATCATGAAAGCGTGACGGAGGCCGCCGCGTCTCTGAATATTTCCCAACCCGCGATTTCAGCCGCAATTGCCCGACTTGAAGGCCATTACGACCAGCAGATCTTTGTTCGCCAGAAGGGGCGGGGTGTGGGCCTCACGCCTTTTGGGCGGGAGGTGGTCGCCCGTATGCGCAGCCTCTTGAACCAGGCGGCGGAACTGGAGCACTACGGGCGCGGTCGCGATACTCCTGTGGGCGAGGTGTCCCTTGGTTGCTTTGCTGAGTTGGCGCCCCACTACCTGCCTGCGCTCACCAAAGCGTTCGAAAAGAGTTTTCCTCTCGTCCGGGTTAGATTCCGGGAAGCCGGTTTTGATGAGCTGCCCAGATTCTTGAACGACGGAAGCATTGATCTGATGCTCGACTATGACATCGGCCTGCCCGAGGATATCGAACAGGTCACGCTGACGTCGCTGGCACCCTACGTCCTTTTGCCTGGCAGCCATCGATGGGCCGGACGCAAAGATCTGAACCTGGAGAACTTGGCCAAGGAGCCGTTGATCCTGGCCAGTGATAGCCAAAGCCGCCGTTACCTGCTTGACCTCTTTCATCGCCGCGGACTGAGGCCCGAGGTCAGTCGCACGGCGGAGTCCTTCGAGACCCTGCGGGGGCTGGTTGCCAACGGCTATGGAATCTCCGTGGTTCACAGCCGTCCGGCCTCACAGGTCAGTTACGACGGGTCACCACTTGTCTCCATCCCGCTCGCCGATGTGGAGCCGACCCACCGCATCCTTCTGGCCTGGTCGCGCCGCTTTCCGCTTTCTCCTGCAGCTGAAGCCTATAGAGACTTCACAGTGAACTGGTTTCGGCAACGAACCTGAACGCCGAAGCATCAGAGCAGTCGCAACCGAATTTCAAACCGCTGGAAGTATTGTTTGCTGCTCTCCAACAGAGAATACGCTGACGAAAATGTTATCGATAACATTTTCCCTTGATGTTTTTGCGTGCGATCACGTACCATTCTCACCAAGAATCGGGATGGATAGGTTTTGGGAGGAGCCGACCGTCCGCAATCCGTGAAAAACTGGATTTCAGATCTCGTAATGCGGCCGTCTTTTTTTGAGATTTCGCCGCTGCTGCAAAGGTAAAGGCCTCCCCCCTGCATGCGCAGGCATGCGGCGGAAAAAAACTCTATAAAGCTTGGGAGGGCTGAGGGTGCCGAGTGAGAAACCAATTGTCTCCATGCGCGGAATCACCAAACGCTTCGGCGGTGTGACGGCGCTTCAGGATGTCGATCTTGAAGTCTCTTCCGGTGAGGTTCTGGCCATCGTCGGCGATAACGGCGCAGGTAAGTCCACGCTGATCAAGATCCTGACCGGTGTCTATCAAGCCACTGAAGGCACGATAGAACTGGATGGGAAACCACTTTCCATGAACAGCCATTCCGAAGCCATCGCGCTGGGCATCGATGCGGTCTATCAGACGCTCGCACTGGCCGACCATCTGGACCCGGCGGCCAACATGTTCCTTGGGTCCGAGCTGACCAAATCGTTTTTCGGCATCCGGTATCTCGACAATGGAAAGATGCGGCAAGAAGCGGAACGTGTGCTTCTGGAGCGCCTCGGTGTGCGACTGAAAAGCATGGATGTCGCGACCGAAAGCCTTTCCGGCGGTCAACGGCAGGCGGTCGCGATTGCCCGTGCGGTCTATCATTCTGACTTGCGGGTTCTGGTCATGGATGAGCCGACGGCAGCTCTTGGCCCGCAGGAAACCGCGCGCACGCTGAAACTGATCGAAGTCTTACGCAGGGAAGGCTTGGCCATCGTGCTGATCAGCCACTCGCTTGACGACGTTTTTGCTATTTCAGATCGCATTCAGGTCATGCGCAGGGGTCGGCGCGTCGATGTCGTCACCACCAGCCAATCGTCCCATCAGGAAGTGTTGGGGCTGATCGTGGGCGCGGCAGACGCCGCCTGAGGAGGAAATAAAGATGCCCGCAACTGCCTCGAAAGGCCTGCAGGAACGGATCGACCCCTACCTGGCGATCCTTGGTCCCATGGTGATGATCCTCATGATTCTCGCCTTTATGGGTGTCGCTGAACCGACCCGCTATTTCCGTGCATCCAATTTGAATATTATCCTGCTGGAGGCGGCCCTTTACATGCCGATGGCCATGGCGATGACCTTCGTCATCACGCAGCGCGGCATCGATCTCTCGATTGGCTCGGTCGCGGCTTTAACCGGCATCATCGTGGCCTTTGCAATCAAGGAGTACGGCTTCCCGGCCTGGGTGGCTGTCCTGCTCGGACTGGCCATCGGCAGCCTTTTTGGCCTGATCAATGGTCTGGTGATCACCAAATTCCGGGTTCCGGATCTGATCGGCACGCTCGCAATGGATCTGGTTTACCGCGGCTTTGCGCTTGTTCTGGCCAAGGGGCTGGTCTTGGCGCGTTTTCCGGATCTCATAACCGAAATCGGCCGCGGCCGCATACCCAACTTTTTGCCGATCCCCGTACTGATCGGCATTGCAACGCTCGTGATCGGCGCATTCCTTCTGCGGCGCAGCCGGTTCGGACGCTACTCCATCGCGATCGGTTCTAACCCGGAGGCGGCCGAGATGACCGGCATCGCGGTCAACCGCTATAAAGTCTATGCCTACGTCCTGATGGGCGCCATGGCGGGCCTTGCCGGTGTTATGCTGATGGGTAAGCTTAATGCCGTTCAGGCCACCTCCGCGCCCTACTTCAATCTCCATGTGATCGCGGCCGTCGTTGTGGGAGGCACCTCGCTCTTTGGCGGGCGGGCCTACATGCTGGGGTCGTTTGCCGGCGTTCTTCTGCTCTCCATGATGATCAACGCGCTGGTCACTCTGGGCATCGAATTCTTTTGGCAATCGGTCGCGTCGGGCGTCGTGATCATCTTGTCTGTCGCCTTTTACACCTGGCTGCAAAAGAAAGACCGGGATGGCACAAGAAGGCTGCTGAATAACATTACGGCGCCTGACAATGTCAAACTGGCGAAACTCGGCGGAGCAATTTCCCTCGGAATCGCTGTGCTCCTGGTCATGGGATCACTGCTTTCCACGGGATCGGTCCCCAGCGGTTGAGGAGAGATGCCGCTGGAGAAAAATTTCACCAAGTCTGGGAGGACGAAAGAATGAATAAGAAACCATTGGGAATCCTCGGATCGACCGCCCTTGTTTGTGCGGCCTCCGTTGTGTTTGCGGGCGCCGTCGCGGCCCAGGATCTGCCGCTGAAGGCCTTGCCTGGAGACGAGGGGCGCGACCACTGGCTGCCGGAGCAGGTCAACGAACCGGGCAAGCTCGAGGCGTTGCAAGCGGCGACCGGTAGGGAAGCTGTGAAGTTCTCCGGAACTCTTGAGAAGCCGCTGCAGATCGCACTGATTTATCCTTCAGCAGACGTCTCCGATTTCTGGGCACGCAATTATCTCGCGCTGACCAAACGGCTCGATCAACTGGGTATCCCTTACGAAACGACGGAGTTTGCGTCCCGCCAGATCGAACACTCGCTGCAGGCCACCTATGCCACCCAGGTCGAGCAGGATGCCGACCTTTATGACTACGTCATTTTCGGACCTTCTGAATTGGCGACCCAGGCTGACAACATCGAAAAGCTGGCCGGCAACGGGGATTTCGTGACTTACGTCTGGGCCTTTCATACGCCGCTGAAGCACTTCAAGAAACAGCCCGCCGCCTGGTTCGATTTCTCATCGGCCTACGGGGCGCAGAAGATCTGCAGCTATATGCTGGAGCGTCTGGGCAAGGACGTGACCTTCGCCATGAATCGCGGCATCCCTGGCGTGACCGACAATCAGCGCTCGGGCGATTTCAAAGACTGCGTCATGGAGAAGGGCAACTGGAACGTCGTCTATGAGCACTACGGCGAGTACCGTCGCGAAGGCGGTTTCGATGGCACCAACCTGATGATCCAGGCCTATCCGGAAGCCAACGTGATCCACAACGCGAACACTGCCATGGCCATGGGCTCGGTCGAGGCGCAGGTTGCCGCCGGCAAAGAGAAGGATATTTTCTCCACCGGATGGGGCGGGACCGGCCTCGAACTGGATGCCATCCGGCGTGGTGAACTGGATGCGACCCCCATGCGCATGGGGGATGATGTCGGTGCCGCGACGGCTGAAGCGATCAAGGCCGATCTGGAGGGCCGAGCGGCAGAACTCCCCCTGGTCTTTCTCGGCCGCATCACGGTCGCCCACGATCAAATGAGCGGTGAAGAAATCGATAACCTCGAAAAAGAGGCTTTCCGCTTCTCGGGCGTTGGCGCACTCAAGCGTTAAAGTCTAAAGCCGCAGGGTTTCAGGCAATTTTTGTCATCCAGCCCAGGCCGGCTTCCGTTGTGGTGGCCGGCCTGTACTCTGCGCCGACCGGTGCTGTGAAACCAAGCGCCCGGATGCTGCGCATGACATGCCGGTAATCGAGTTCGCCGTTGTCAGGTTCCGCGCGGGTGGGGACAGCCGCGATCTGAATATGGCCGATGATCGGCATGAACTGCTCGAGCCGGCGGGTGATGTCGCCCTGCATGATTTGGATATGATAGCAGTCGAACATCAGTTTCAGATTTGCAGCGCCCACTGCCTCAATGATCTCGGCGGCCTGGTCCGCGTTGTTCAGGAAGTAGCCAGGCGCGTCGTAGTGATTAAGGGGTTCGATGACGATGGTGATGCCGTGCTCCGCCGCGCGGTCACAGGCGTAGTGCAGGTTTTCGACAAAGCTCTCGCGCGCGGCATTGCCCTGTGCGAACCCGGCCATGACGTGGATGTTGCGCGCGCCGATGGCCTGTGCGTACGCGATGGCCTGATCGATGAGTGCGCGTGCTTCTTCCTCGCGTCCCGGTATCGCGGCTACTCCATTATCGCCCGCGGCCAGATTCCCGCGTTCCGTATTGATCCCAAGCATTAGTAAGCCGGTTTCTTCCAGCGCGGCCTTTACCTCCTCGACCGGGGTGTCGTAGGGACAGTGGCATTCCACCGCATCAAATCCGGCGCGGGCAGCTGCGCGAATAGCCTCGGGCAGGGAAAGCTCGGTCCAGAGAAAACCAAGGTTTGCTGAAAAGCCACTCATGAAGCCTAGTCCCAATCCACGTCAAATTTCTCCACGATCGCCGTGATCTGTTCCGCATTAAGCATTGCAGGATTTGCGCCGCGGGTCAGCAAGGCAAGCTTTGCGGTCTCTTCCAGTTCTTCGATGGCGTAGACGGCTGCCTCGAGGTCCTTCCCGGCTACCACGGGACCGTGGTTTGCGAGCACCACGGCGCTGCGCCTGCCGGCCAGGCCGCGAATAGCGTCGCCCATGGCGGGATCACCCGGCATGAAGTAGGGCAGTAGCTTGACCTTGCCGAGGCGCATGATCGAATAGGCGGTCAGGGGCGGCAGCATGTTTTCCGGATCGACCTCCGGTATCAGCGATAGCGCAACGGAGTGACTTGAATGGAGGTGAACGACGGCGCCTGTCTTGGCCTGCCGGGTTTCGTAAAAAGCCGAGTGCAGCGGCATCTCCTTTGTCGGCTTGTCACCGTCGATCTGCCGGACGTCAGCATCGAACAGCGAGAGGCGCGCAGGATCGAGAGACCCAAAGCTGCTGCCGGTCGGTGAAACGAGAAGGCGTCCGTCCGAAAGTCGGGCCGAGATGTTGCCCGAGGAACCGCCGGTCAGGCCGCGTTCGAACATGGATTTCGCGAGCCGGCACATCTGCTCGCGGAGTTGGGTTTCCTCGCTCATTGCGCGTCCAGCATCTCAAGGGCGCGGGCAAAGAAATCTTCCTGCCCGAAGTTACCTGATTTCAGCGTGAGCGCGATGTCCTGACCTGCGCTGTCGCACCAGGTCCAGGGCACGCCGGGCGCGATCTCGGGCCCGATCGTCATCTGCTTGACCCCGAGCGCGTTGGTCACCGCGCCGGAGGTCTCGCCGCCGGCAACCACGAAGCGCCGGACTCCGCTGTCCCGGGCCTGCACCGCCAAGTCGGCAAGGGCATCTTCGACCAGCTTGCCGGCTTTCTCCACACCGAGTTTGTCTTGAGCCGCGGCGACTTCGGCAGGTTCAGCGGTGGCGTAGATGATTTTGGGGGCCTCGGCGGGTTGCTGTGCGAGCCAATCGCGCGCCGCTTGGACGCCTTCGCTGGCCAAAGCCAGAGGATCAAGCTTAAAGGCATTAGCATCTGCAGCGAAAGCGGCAACCTGCTTGCGGGTCATGGCGGAGCAACTGCCCGAAAGAACTATCTGTCCCGGTGCCAGGGAAGGTCTGACCGGCTTTGGAGCGTCTGCCGAAAGCACGTCGTCCGCCATGTAGAGCGCGGGCAGGGGCATGGCGACCGCGCTGCCGCCGGTCATCAAAGGCATGTTGCGGCAGGCTTCGGCGATAACCGTCAGATCGGCGTTCGCGACCGCGTCGACCACAACATGCGCAACGCCTTCCCGACGTAGTGCTTCAAGCCGGTTTTGCAAAGCCGTTACACCTTGATCCACGACCAGCCGGTTTGCGAGACCTACCTTCCGCGTAACCTGCGGTTCCAGCAGCCGCATCAGGTTGGAGTCGCGCATGGGGGTCAGGGGGTGGTCTTTCATGGGGCTTTCATGGAGCGGCTGTTCCCCGACGAAGAGGTTGCCCATGAAGATACTGCGGCCATTCTCGGGAAAGGCAGGACAATAGATGGTCTGGTCGCTGTTCAGTTTCGCCATGAGCGCCTCGGCAACCGGACCGATATTACCTTTCGCCGTGCTGTCGAAGGTGGAGCAGTATTTCCAGAAGAAGCGCGCGGCGCCCGCCGCCTGCAACCAGGTAAGCGCGGCCTCGGTCTCGGCGATTGCTTCCTCGATCGGGGCTGTCCGGCACTTCAGCGCGATCACCTCAAAGCTGGAGAGCTCCAGCTCGCCGGGCGCGGTCTCCGGTACGCCCAATCGAAGGGACACCCGGACACCGCTTCGTGCCAATAAACCTGCCAGGTCTGTGGCGCCCGTGAAGTCATCTGCGATACAGCCAAGAACAACAGTCATGATCGTTACTTTCCGCTCGAGCCGGGCAAGGCAATGCCACCCTTCGCCGCGTAGACCTTGGCAACCGCTGAGTCGTCCTCACGCCCATAGCCTGCGGTCTGGGCTTCCTTAAAGAGAGACAGCGCCGTCTCAGAAAGGGGGAGGGGGAAGTCCGCGGCACGCCCCTCCGAGGTCACGATCCCCATGTCTTTCACGAAGATATCGACGGCTGACTTGGGCGCGTAATCGCCATCGACAACGTGTTGCCCGCGGTTCTCGAACATCCAGGAATTGCCCGCGCATTCAATGATGACCTCGTAGAGCATTCTTGCATCCAGGCCGGATCTGATCCCCATTGTGAGGGCTTCGCCCATGGCCGCGATATGCACACCCGCCAGAAGCTGATTGATCATCTTGACCCGGGAACCGGTGCCGGGGTCGTCGCCGAGCCGGAAGACTTTGCTGGCGATGGCGTCGAGGGCCGGGCCGGCCTGATCGAAAGCGCCTGCAGCCCCGGAAGCCATGATGGTCATCTCGCCTGCAAGTGCCTTCGCGGCTCCTCCGGAGACCGGCGCGTCAATGACCTTCATGCCCGCGGCAGTCAGTCGCGTGGCGACATCGAGCGTGTAAGACGGTGGCATAGTCACGCAGAGCACGAAGGTACTTCCGGGCGCTGCCGCGGCCACGGCGCCATTCTCGCCGAACAGCACCTGATCGGTTTGTTCAGCGTTCACGACGAACACAAAGATGATATCTGCGCCTGCGGCGGCTTCCGAAGGCGTAGAGCTGGTCTGACCACCTTCTTTTCTGAAGTCGTCGAGGACAGTCTCGCGGATATCTACGCCCGCTGTGGGGAAACCTGCGCGCAGTAGGGACACAGCCGCGCCCCAGCCCATTGAGCCCAAACCGATAACCGCTGTCGTTAAGCCCATGATCGCGCCTTTTCAATAAGAGTCTGGACATGTGGTATCGATACCGGTATCGATACCAGTGATGCTGGTTTTAGGTAAAGAAACCCGGAAAGTCAATCAGCTGTTGAGATCGCGGGGCGCGTTTCGAAGCTTACAGTGCTCAAACCATCAGGACCGACAGCCTTGAGAAGCAAACCAACCCTGGTTGAAGTCGCCGCGCTGGCAGGGGTCAGCAAGATGACCGCATCGCGTGCCTTGCGTGGTGCCGCGGACGTTTCGGAGAAGAACGTCGAGAAGGTTTTGCGGGCGTCCGAGGAAATCGGCTACGTGACCAACCACCTGGCCACTTCTCTATCATCGCGCACCACGAACCTGATCGGCGTGATCGTACCAAGCCTCTCCAACGTCGTCTTTGCCGAGGTGCTTGCCGGGATCTCGGATTCCATTCAGGAGAGCGGCAAGCAACCGGTATTCGGGGTTTCCAACTACGATTCCGAAGTCGAAAAAGGCATTATCCGCGACATGCTCTCCTGGCGACCTGCGGGTATCATCGTCACCGGCCTTGAACAAACCGATCAATCCAAGAAATTGCTCGAAGGTGCCGGTATCCCTGTCGCGCAGATCATGGATGTGGATGGCGACCTCATTGACATAAATGTCGGCCTCTCGCACATCGATGCGGGCCGTGACATGGCGCGGGCGCTGATCAATCGCGGACGATCCAGGTTCGCCTACATCGGCAGCGCACTGGATAAAGACATCCGGGCCCGAAAGCGCATGAAAGGCTTTCAAGAGGAACTAAGCGACGCGGGGCTGGAATTGATCACTATGCGCACCGACGCAGGTTTTTCGTCGCTCGCCTTGGGGCGCCAGCTGACCGACGAGATTCTGGCATCCGGGTGTGAAATCGACTGCATCTACTATTCCAACGACGATCTGGCCGCTGGGGGGTTATTCGCCGCCATGGCGGCTGGCCTAGAGGTTCCCAGGCAGCTCTTGATCGCCGGCTTCAATGGTCTTGAATTTCTCGAGGGCTTGCCGGTCCGTCTGGCAACGACGCGTTCGCCACGGCGCAAGATAGGTTCCGAAGTCACGCGGGTTCTGCTTGAGGCCATGAAACGGTCCCTGACACCCGATGAACGAAGGCTCATATTCCGGCCCGAGATCGATCTGGGGGACGCAGCACACTAAGAAAGAGCTGTGGTGAATTGTCTGGCGGTAAAGGCACAGAGGTCACTATGCTGTCGATTCTCCAGACATACCGGCCCCTGCACGGGGCACAGATCATCAAGGAACGATAAGGCATGGCGGCACTTGAGCTTATCATTGGAAATAAAAACTACTCTTCCTGGTCCTTTCGGCCCTGGATCGCCATGAAAGTGAAGAACGTTGACTTCAAAGAGACCCTCAGTCTTTTTGATGAGGCGACCGATCAGGCGCATTTTCTCGAGTTCTCGCCAACCAAGAAAGTGCCGGTTTTAAAGGATGGTGACCATACGATCTGGGAATCGATGGCGATCCTCGAGTATCTGGCGGATCTCTTTCCCGACCGTGGTTTCTGGCCGGAAGACCGGATGATGCGGGCACATGCGCGCTCGATTTCCAATGAAATGCATGCGGGCTTTGGGCCGCTGCGCAGCGAATGCTCTATGAATATGCGCCGTGAGGTGCGGGCGATCGGGGTTTCGGATGGCGTGCGCAAGGATGTTGCACGTATCGAGGCCATCTGGGAAGGCTGTCTGAAAAGCTACGGAGGTCCCTTCCTTTTCGGTGAGTTCAGCAATGCGGATGCCATGTTTGCGCCGGTCGTGAACCGGCTCGACCGCTATGAACTCAGCCGGACGCCTGCGGTGCTCGATTACTCCCAGGCCATGACGGCACTGCCCGCCTGGCAGGAATGGGAGGCCGCAGGAAAAGCGGAGCCCTGGATTGTGGAGGCGGATGAAGCCTAGTTAAGTGCGATTGTGCGCAGTTTGTTCAATATCGGCAGGACCTTTCATGAAATTCGAAGAGTTGAAGCATGCGCTATCGGATATATCCGAGGCGGCAAATCAGGACGCTGTTCTCACGCTGGACTCCGGTCTCTCGGGTCCGACGGTCTCAGTCGTCGCCCTGACACACGGCAACGAGGTCACAGGCGTCGTGACGGCACGGCGGGTCCTGCAAGGCTTGCGGGATGGGGCGCTGAAGCAGCGGTCCGGCCGGTTGCAGATTGTGCTTGCCAACTATGAGATCCTGCAGGAAGCCGACGATTTCGATGATCTCGTGCGCTTCAAGTTCGAAGACATGAACAGGATCTGGGCGAAGCCCGGTGGCGTCGAACATGAGCATCTCGCAAAAGAGCGCATACGCCCCTACATCGAACAGTCCGATCACGTTATCGATCTCCATTCGACGAACCGGGCCTCGACGGCCATTGGTATTCTGATGGGATATGAGGCCGGACGGATCGACGCGATGCGGCGCCATCTCGATACGCCCTACGTGCTGCTCGAGGCCGAGAAGTTTCTCAATGGCATGTCACTGGTTGAGTTCCATCAGAATACCCGCAAAAGCGGGCTGTCCCTGGTGATCGAGGCCGGTCAGCATTTTGACTTCACGACGATTGAGACAAACGTTGATAACACCGTCAACCTGCTGAAACACCTTGATATCCTTGAGGGGAGCCCAACGGATTTGGCGGAGCAACCCAAAGTCTTAAGGGTCTACGCATCCGGTATTGCCCAGACCGCCGGCAAGGCCATTTCCTGGAAATACAGCGACAATCCGGAAGGCTTCGATTTCGTAGAAAACGGGACTCATATCTGCGATCTCAATGGTGAAGCCGTGGTCGTCGATCGAGATACCTATATTGTGATGCAGCAGGTCGAAGCTCTGCATGCCGGCAAGGAAATGTATTACCTTGCGGCGGAGGTTTAGCGGTCTTTGAGAGGCTCTCTGAAGCTTCTTTGGATGCCAGACGGGTTTTCCTGCGTTTACAGCCGCCCGGTCAGGCGCTAAAAGCCGGAACAGAAGAGATTTGAGATCTTTGTTTCAGCTTGCCTGCCCGGCCTTCGCGGCAGTTTGGGAAATCCCTCCCTAGTGATCTGAAACAAGGCATCCAGCGCCGCATTGGAGTGACCCAGTGGTCAAGGCTATACCTTTCATCGACCTGGCCGCGCAGCGCGACCGTCTCCAGCCAAATCTGGACCGGGCCATCGGCCGCGTGCTTGAGCACGGCCAGTACATTCTGGGTCCGGAGGTGCGCGAGCTGGAGAGCCGCCTTGCGGACTTCAGCGGTGCGCGTCATGCGGTGGCCTGCGGAAATGGCACTGACGCCATCATGCTGGCGCTCATGGCGGAGGGCATAGGTCCAGGGGATGCGGTCTTCGCGCCCGCCTTTACGTTCGTCGCCACCGCCGAGGCGCCTGCCATCCTGGGCGCCAGGGTTGTTCTGGTCGATATCGACGAGGATAGCTTCAACATCGATCCGGCCAGTCTGGAGCAAGCCATAGCCGGCCTGCGCGGCACCGACCTGAAGCCACGCGCGATTATCGCTGTTGATCTCTTCGGACAGCCCGCCAACTACAGCCTGCTCAAAGAGATCGCCGACAAGCATGGTCTTGTTTTGATTGCGGACGCGGCTCAGAGTTTCGGCGCAACCCGTGACGGCAGCCCGGTGGGCAGTCTCGGCGACTATACGACGACCAGTTTCTTTCCGGCCAAACCCCTGGGCTGCTACGGCGACGGCGGGGCCGTTTTCACCGACGATGACGAACGCGCGGACCTGCTGAAGTCCCTGCGTGTTCATGGTGAGGGCCGGGATCGCTACGAAAACGTCCGGATCGGTCTGAATAGTCGCCTGGACAGCATTCAGGCGGCGGTTTTGTTGGAAAAGCTTACGATCTTTCCGGACGAACTGGTCAAGCGGCAAGCTGTTGCCGATCGTTACGAGAGGGGGCTGGGGCAGGTCTGTAAGACGCCCCGGCTTGCGCAAAATGCGACCTCATCCTGGGCGCAGTACACGCTTGTGGTCGAGAACCGCGAAGCGGTGCGCAGCCACTGTTCGGAAAACGGTGTTCCGACCGCGGTCTATTATCCCATTACGCTTGACCGCCAAACGGGCTACGAAGACTGTGTCGTCGGCGCTGGCGGTCTCCAGGTCTCGCATGCCTTGAGCGAACGTGTCGTGAGTCTGCCGATGCATCCTTATCTGGAACCTGTGTTACAAGACCGGATCATCGACTGCGTTGCGGCGGCGGTATCAGCTTCATAGCAGCCGAAATCATCGCTTTGCCGAAGAATTCGGTTTAGTTTTGGCGGACTTCACGGTTGCTGATGTGACGATTTACGCTCTGCATAAGGAATCTTAACCACTTGTGTGCCAAGAATTCGTCATGCCTTCCTGCCTGTTCGGTCAGCTACAGTCTCCCGTCCTATTTTGGGCGCGACAAAGGCCGGATGAGCGTTTAAATTCTTGCGAAATTTGCCCCTCCACCCGTTAAGCAGTTGTCTGGTATGAAATTTCTTGTCACTGGCCATGCTGGCTTCATCGGAAACCATGTCGCGATACAGTTGCTTGAGCGCGGCGATGAAGTCGTTGGCCTCGATAACTTAAACCCTTACTACGATGTGAAGCTGAAGCAGGCCCGGCTGGACAGGCTGACGCCTTACAAGGGCTTCACGCATTGCAAGCTGGACCTGGAAGATACCGCCGGCGTTGCGGAGCTTTTCAGCAGCCATAAACCTGATAAGGCGATCCATCTGGCGGCACAGGCCGGGGTTCGCTACAGCCTCGAAAATCCGCGCAGTTACATCGACAGTAATATCGTGGGCTTTTTGAATATACTGGAAGGCTGCCGGCACAACGGTGTCAAGCACCTGGTTTATGCCTCATCAAGCTCGGTTTACGGTGCCAACGGCAACGCGCCCTTCTCGGTTCATCACAATGTTGACCATCCTTTAAGCCTCTACGCCGCAAGCAAGAAATCCAACGAGATGATGGCCCATACCTACAGCCATCTTTTCGGCCTTCCGGCGACGGGTTTACGTTTCTTCACGGTTTACGGACCTTGGGGACGGCCCGATATGGCGTTGTTCCTTTTCACCAAGGCTATTCTGGAAGGACGTCCGATCGACGTCTTTAATCGCGGCCAGATGCAGCGTGATTTCACCTTTGTCGACGATATCGTCGAGGGTGTGATTGCCTGTGCCGACAACGTGGCAAAGGTAAACGAAGACTGGAGCGGTGAGTCCCCCGACCCAGGAACAAGTGGTGTCGCGCCTTACCGGGTCTACAACATCGGCAACAGTCAGCCGGTCGAACTGATGCGCTACATCGAAGTGCTCGAGCAGTGCATTGGAAAGACTGCCAAGAAGAACATGCTGCCCATGCAGCCGGGTGACGTGCCCGCAACCTGGGCGGATGTCTCGGACCTGAAGAGGGATGTTGGTTACCAGCCGGCCACGACGGTTGAAACCGGCGTCGCACGCTTTGTCGACTGGTACCGGGACTTCTATAAAGCCTGATAAACCCCAGCCTCTAGAGCAGATCCGGTTTAGATGGAATCGCCTTCGGCGATCTGTCGTACCGGTGAATCTGCTCTTATTATAAGATGTAGAGCGGGTTCACATGTTTTAGCGAAAACACAGCGTGTTTCCGTTAAAACATGACGCGCTCTAGCGCTCCGCGGTTGCCAGCCTCTCATCACGGAGGCGGGCGGCCTCGCTGCGTCGTGAGATGATCGAAGCGACAAGCACGCCTGTGGCGACCAATCCGACCAGGATGGTCGAAACGGCATTGATTTCGGGCGTGACGCCCAGGCGAACCTGGCTGTAAATCTTCATGGGCAGGGTTGTCGCGCCTGGACCGGTGGTGAAACTCGCGATCACGAGATCGTCGAGCGAGAGGGTGAAGGAAAGCAGCCAGCCGGACACCACGGCCGGCAGGATGATCGGCAAGGTAATCGCAAAGAAGGTCTTGCCAGGCGGGCACCCCAGGTCCATCGCCGCTTCCTCGATGGAATGATCGAAGGTGGCCAGCCGCGATTGTACCACAACCGCCACATAACACATGGAAAAGGTGATGTGCGCGATGGTGACCGTTGCGAAACCGCGATCCCAGGAAATGGCCACAAACATCAGCAGCAGAGAGAGTCCCGTGATGACTTCAGGCATCACCAGCGGCGCATAGATCATGCCCGAAAAGAGCGTGCGGCCGCGGAATTTTCCGAAGCGTGTGAGCATCACACCTGACATCGTGCCCAGCAGCGTCGCGACCGTCGACGAGACAAACGCGACCTTCAAGGTCACCCAGGCGGCATTCAGGAGTCCCTGGTTGTTGAAAAGCTCGACATACCACTTTGTCGAGAATCCGCCCCAGACCGTGACCAGTTTGGATTCGTTGAAGCTAAAGAGCACCAGAAGGATAATCGGCAGATAAAGGAAGCTGAAGCCGACAATGAGCGCGGACCAGGTAAACCAGCTCAATCCCTTATTCATGGCGATCTCCCTCGCTTAAGGGGAGGCCGGTGCATCTGTTGCAGGCGTCGAGATCTCTCATATCAGGCCGTCTTGTCCTTTTCCTGCATCTTCTGGAACGCGACAATCGGCACAACCAGGATCAACAGCAGCACAACGGCGACTGCTGACGACAATGGCCAATCGCGATTTGAGAAGAACTCGGCCCAGAGTGTCTTGCCGATCATCAGAGTCCCCGAACCACCGAGCAGATCGGGAATCACGAATTCTCCAAGCGCCGGGATAAAGACCAGGAAACAGCCGGCGATGACACCGTAGATCGAAATGGGAAAGGTGATTTGCCAAAAGGCTTTTATCGGTCGGCAGCCCAGATCCGCCGCCGCTTCCAACAAGCTGTCATCCATTTTTTCAAGGCTGGCATAGAGGGGCAGAACCATGAAGGGAAGGTAGGAGTAGATGATCCCGATATAGACCGCTGTATCGGTGTTCATAATCACCAGAGGCTGATCGATAACACCAAGGTTCAGCAGCAGGAGGTTGAGCAGACCTTCTTTTTTCAGGATGCCGATCCAGGCATAGACCCGGATCAGGAAAGAGGTCCAGAAAGGCAGGATAACCAGCATCAGCAAGGCAAGACGCCAGTGCCGTGGCGCGCGGGTCATGCCGTACGCCAGGGGATAACCAACCAAAAGCGTGAGAAAGGTCGAAATTCCAGCAATCTTGACGCTGTTCAGGTAAGCACGCCAGTAAAGATCGTCCTCGAAAAGCAGCTGGTAGTTTTCGAGATTCAGCCTGATCTGGATGAAGACATCGTCGACCCACGCAAAGAGAGCCGTATAGGGCGGCTGTGCGATGGCATATTCGGAAAAGCTGATTTTCAAGACGATCAGAAAGGGCGCGAGAAAAAAGAGCAGCAGCCACAAATAGGGTGTGGCGATCAGTATTCCTCTCGCACTCAGGCCGCTGCGGATGATGGCCTGACTGACCCAGCGATAAGGCGGCGCGAGCAGCAGTCTCTTGTGGAGTTCCTCGAGACTGCCCGCAGGCCCTTGAGCCGAGCGGGAGTCCAGGTACTCAACCGCCGGGATATCTGTGTCTCTGGGCTTTTGAGTCATGGCCCGCTCATTGTCCCAGCACGATGCCGGCGTCCGGCGTCCAGGTCAGATACACGCGATCTTCCCAGGTGATCGGCTGTTCCGTATCTCTCGTCCGGTTGGTCTTTGCGGTCGTGATCATGGCGCCGCTGTCGAGTTTCACGTGATAGATCGAGAGATTGCCGAGATAGCCGATGTCCCAGACTTCACCGGCCATGCAGTTGCTGCGGGTATCGGCCGGCGCCTCCATTGAGATTACCAGCTTCTCCGGGCGCAGGGCGATCCAGACGGCCGCGCCAACTGGTGCGTCTAGCGCGTGGCGCGCACGGATGCTGCAGCCCGAGTCTTCGCTGGCGATGGTCAGATGACCGTCGCCGACTTCCGCAACCCGGCCTTCGACGATGTTTACATCGCCGATGAAGCCGGCCACGTATCGTGAATTGGGGTACTCGTAGATCTCGGTGGGGGTCGCGACCTGCACGATCCGACCGTGATCCATCACCGCAATCCGTGTCGATACGGTCATGGCTTCTTCCTGGTCATGCGTGACGATGACGAAGGTGATACCCAGCCTTTCTTGAATGTTCATCAGTTCGAACTGGGTCTGGGCGCGCAGTTTCTTGTCAAGCGCGCCCAGAGGCTCGTCGAGCAGGAGCATCTTGGGTTTCTTAACCAGCGCCCGTGCCAGAGCAACGCGCTGTCGCTGGCCGCCTGAGAGTTGATGTGGTTTGCGTTTCGCAAAGGCACCGAGTTCGACAAGCTCGATGACTTCCTCAACCCGTTGCGCAATCTCTAAATTAGGAATTTTATCCTGTTTCAGGCCGAAGGCGATGTTGCGTTCTACGGACATGTGAGGAAAGAGGGCATAGGACTGGAACATCATGTTGACCGGGCGGCGGTACGGCGGCACGCCCGACATGTCCGAGCCTTCGAGTAGAATCTGCCCCTGACTCGGTTGTTCAAACCCGGCCAGCATGCGCAAGAGAGTGGTTTTGCCGCAACCAGACGGACCGAGGAGGGAAAAGAACTCGCCTTTGTAGATATCAAGCGAGATGTTATCTACGGCCGTGAATTCACCGAAGCGTTTGCTGACGCCAACCAGCTGGACATGCGGCTTTTCCTGCGGATCATTCCAAGGCTCCCATTTCTTTCGAGCCTCTTGTCCGGATACGGCCATCGCCTCGATCCCCCTGCTTTTTTGCACGATCCGCCGCCTTGCCCCTTGCGGTCAAATCAACGTCGTCGGCTGTTGTTCCCGCGCTCAGGCCCGACCGCCGATTAAGGCGTTCGGGCCCGGGTGCCTCTGGCGTTACTGGCCGCTTTTGACCTTGGTCCAGAGGCGGGTCACCTTACGCTGAACCCTGGGAGGGTAGGGGGTGGTGGTGTAGAGCGTTTTCAACGCTGCTTCAGAGGGGTAAATCGCCGGATCACCGATGACATCCGGCTCTAAAAGCGCTTGAGATGCTTCATTGCCGTTTGCGTAGTAGACGTAATTCGAAGCTTTCGCCATAACATCGGCGCGCATGATGTAGTCGATGAAGATGTGCGCGTTCTCGACGTTTTTCGCGTCCTTGGGGATGGCCATCTGGTCAAACCACATCAAGGCACCTTCGATCGGAGTGGAGTAGTTTACAGTGACCCCATTGTCGGCCTCGGCAGCCCGGTCGCGCGCCTGGAGCACATCTCCGGACCATCCAACAGCTATGCAGATATCGCCGTTTGCTAGTGCGTTGATGTATTCCGAAGAATGGAACTTCTGGATGTAGGGACGGATGGACATCAAGAGATCCTCGGCCTTCGCGATGACTTCAGGGTCGTGACTGTCGGGGTCCTCACCAAGGTAATTCAGGGCAGCAGGGATCATTTCATCCGAGGCATCCAGCATGAAAACGCCGCAGTCGGCGAACTTCGACAGAACCGTTGGATCGAAGATCAGTTTCCAGGAATCGACCGGCGCATCCGCCATGCGCTCCTCGACCTGGTCCACGTTGTAACCAATGCCGGTCGTGCCCCACATGTAGTTGACCGAATGCGCGTTGTCCGGATCGTAGGTCGCGGTCCTCTCGCTGACCACGTTCCACATATTGCCGAGGTTGGAAAGTTTAGATTTATCAAGTGGCTGGAAGACGCCTGCCTGGATCTGGCGAGAGAGAAACGTACCGCTGGGAACAACGACATCGTAACCCGTACCGCCCGCAAGCAGTTTGGTCTCCAGGATATCATTCGAGTCGAAGACGTCGTAGACGACCTTTATCCCCGTTTCTTTCTCGAAGTCCTGAAGAATGGTCTCATCTATGTAGTCCGACCAGTTATACACATTCACGACGCCGTCCGCGCTCGAGCCCGGTGCAGCCGTACCCGCCAGCAAGACCGCGGCCAGCGCTGACTTTGCTAAGAATTTCATACATCGTCTCCCAGTATCATTGAGCTTTTGGACTAGCAGCCTAGTTCAGGGGTGTCTACCGCACTTACACCGATTTCAGGAC
Organism: Denitrobaculum tricleocarpae; assembly: GCF_007004665.1. GTDB lineage: Bacteria > Pseudomonadota > Alphaproteobacteria > Kiloniellales > Kiloniellaceae > Denitrobaculum > Denitrobaculum tricleocarpae. Next base: position 71,481 of record NZ_ML660053.1, read on the forward strand.
GGGCACGCGTTCCTGTCAATCATTGAGGTTAAATCCAGAGAATCCATGGGAGAATCTGTCGATTATTTGATTAAACTAAAACAAAATACGACATTTCCGCTCATCGGTCTCCCGTGCTAGTCTTAGTGCACGAACACAAATTGGTCACATCCAGACGGGTTTGCTTGCTTGTAGGGGTGAGGTATTGCTCCTAGGTGTTTCAGGTAGAAAATTCGGTGTTTAAGCCGGAACCAAGCAGCGGATACGGACGGGGATGTTGAATCAAAGTATAGACGGGCGACAAATTTAGGTCTTCAAGACCGATAGTCGAGAATTGCAATATGATTCGTCCTTGGGCCGTAATGGGGCCGGTTTTCCTGCTGATATCCGGTTGTGCTCAGTTTGATCGGCAGGGTCCGGATCCGGAGGAAGTGCAAGCTTCGATCGAGTCCGATTCGACCGTGCCCATTGATCTGACTGAACCGGACGCAATGGAGCAGGCTCTTGTGACCCAAGGGCAGCCGCCGTTGCCGCGTCGTAAGCCCGAGACCCAACCTGCACCAACTCCGGCACCTGAAACGGTGGAGGAGGCCGATCCTGATATGTTGATCGGACTGGATTTTACGGTGACGCGGGCACTGCTTGGTGAGCCTGCTCAGCAGACCGAGCAGTCGCCGGCTAAGATTTGGACCTACAAGGGGCAGGAATGCATGTTGAACGTGTTTTTCTATCCCAGCGTGGAAGGCGGGGCGTTTCGTCTTCTGACCTACGAGGCGGAAGGCGGTGAAACACCGCCAGAGGAGGTCGCAGCGGACACGGATGCGGCAGCATCGCCGGCAGTGCCAACCACCGGTGAGGGGCAGGGCGCAGAGGAACAATCCGCGGAGGAGGTCTCTGCCTTCACTGCGACATGTTTCACTGCTTTGCTGCGTGAAGCCGAGCAAGAGCGCGAGTCGGAGCGTTTGAAGCAGGCACAGAGATCTTCGGAAAGCGGTCAATCACTAAACAAGGAGCCGCCACTGGCGGAATAGTAAATGGGGCAACCAATGGTTATTGAGGCAACTTACCCAAGAGTTGTCATCGTGGACGACGACGACCTGTTTCGTGAGTCCCTGGGGTTGAATCTCGCGGAAGAAGGCTACGAAGTCGTTGATTTTCCGAGCGGCGATTCCGCCTTGAATTACCTGCTTAACGAGGAAGCGGCTGATGCGATCCTCCTGGACTGGCGTATGCCGGGTTTGGATGGTCTTGCCGTCTTGCGGCGACTCCGCGAGGCACGCCTTGAAACGCCGGTCATCTTCCTGACCATGCTCAGTGACGAGATTTACGAAGAAGCCGCTTTGAAATGGGGGGCGGTCGATTTTATCGATAAGTCCCGGCGTCTGCCGATTATCCTGCAGCGTCTCAAAATCATCACTGAGGGTGCAAAACCAACAGCAGTCCCGGGCGGAACCGACGCCGACGGTGGGGCTGCAGGCTTCAAACGCGGGCCGCTGGAGCTGCGTGACGATATTAACCGCGCTTTCTGGAACGATCACCAGATCGATCTGACGCTGACGGAATTCGCAATCGTGCGTTTTTTGGCAACCCAAGCCGGTGGCGATGTGTCGTACCGTCAGATTTACGACATTGTCCACGGCAAAGACTTTGTTGCCGGCTACGGAACCGATGGCTTTAGAGCGAACGTCCGCTCCTTCATCAAACGGATCCGTAAGAAGTTCCGCGATGTTGACGATGGCTTCGACAGGATTGAGAACTATCCTGGGTTTGGCTACCGCTGGCGTGACGAGGAAGGCGAGACCACCTCTGGGGTTTACGGGGCCGGCTGATCATGGCGCGGGTGGAAGAGGCGCCCATGCTGCCGGGCGTCACGTCAAAGAGACCTTCGTCGCTGTGGCGCCTGTTCCATTCGATCGTTGGCAAATTCATTTTGCTGCTTATCGTCTTCATCACCGTTCCCGTGATGCTCTATTCCGAATTTCGGCAGGCGGACCAGGATCGGCAGACACTGATCCTGAAAAGTGTGCGCGAGCAGGGCCGTATCATCGCGGAGAGCCTGCGGCCCCTCATTGAGAGAGAAGGGCCGTCCCCCCTGCCGGCCCTGAACAGCGAGGTTAAGCGATATGCAACCTCGCAGAGCGGGGTGAAAGTGCTGTTTCGCCCCGCTGAGGAAGCGCGGGCACAGGCTTTCTACTTTGTGGCCGCCGAGCCCACACTGGCCGCCGCCGAGCTGGCGCGGGAGCGCGATAGCCTCGTTGAACGCGGTGTGTTTGATAATCTGGTGCAGAGTTGCCAGGTCGAATCGCCCATCGCCTTGCGGCATCAGCGGCCAAGCGGCAAGGAAGAGCTGCTGACATCGATCACGGCCATCACCACCAACGCTGGCTGCTGGGCGATTATCACGACCCACTCAACCGGTGAGTTTTTGGGAACTTCAATCGGTCAGCCTTACTGGAAGACTCTGGAAGTCCGGCTCGCCGGCATCATTTATCTCGTCATGGCCGCCATGACCATTGGCCTGTTTTTCAGTATTTGGCGCGGTTTGATGAGCTTCCGGGATCTCGCGCGCGATATTCGAATTGGACGCCTGGAGGGGGCGAACTTTTCCGTTCAGAACAAGGTGCCTGAACTCACTTTGGTTGCCGAAGAATTCGACCGGATGACGTCCTCGCTTCAAAACTCCGCTGACAGCATCAGGCTCGCGGCCGAAGACAACGCTCACGCTTTCAAGACGCCGATTGCCATTATGCGTCAGTCACTTGAGCCCCTGAAGCGCATCGTTCCGCCTGATAACCCCAGAGGCCAGCGCGCGTTGGACGTTATCGAAGAATCGGTTGACCGGCTCGATCATCTGGTCGCCAGTGCGCGGCGGCTTGACCAGGCCACGGCGGAGCTTTTGGATCCCCCGCGCCACGCGGTCGACCTCTCGCAATTGGTCGAGCGGATGCTGGCGGCCTATGTCAACACCTTCGACAGCCGCAGCATCGTGCTGGAGATGAAGATCGCCAAAGGCGTGATTGTCCGCGCCGGCGAGGACCTGTTGGAGACGGTGATCGAGAATGTGATAGACAATGCGATCGAAGCCTCGCCGCGCGGCACGACAGTGATCGTCGAGCTTGACCGGGAGCAATCCTGGGGCCGCCTGACCGTGAGCGACCGGGGGCCCGGCGTACCTTCAGGAGATCTGGAACGGATTTTCGAACGGTACGTCTCGCTGCGTCCACAGCAGCTGCCGCCGCCCGCGACTTCAAATAATGCAACCGGAGTGAGTAGGAATTCAACCCTGGGCGCCGAGGAGCAAAGCCCGCATTTGGGAATCGGTTTGTGGATCGTCCGCCGTAACCTGCAGGCGATCGGGGGGGATGTTCGCGCTGAAAACCGCAAGGATGGCGGCCTTTCCATGATTTTGCGCTTACCCGTTGCGGGCTGACACGCCTCGCCGGATACCTCCCGGGCGTTAAGGTTTTGTTAACCAAAATTAATCCATGTGCCAGCTCTGACACAGCTTGCGGATAAAGGGTGACACACAATTCGCACACCTATCAATTTGTGACGAGGCTAGAGTTTATACACGGAGTCGGGACCGCTTCCGACAGGTAACCTGGTGTAGGGATTTTAGTCAGCATGACGCTCGCATTCGCAGAAGCCATCAACTCAGAAACTGTCGATTTCACGGGTTACGATTACCCAGGGACTGGACTGTTTCTTTGCGATCTCGAGGCTACTTTGCGTCGTCTGCGAGGAATTCGGCTGCGTTTAACACTGTCACGGATCGATTTCCCGTTGGGACAGGAAGCCGCATTGGAACTTGCCACAGCGATTGACGACCACTCGGTGATCGCCGGTTATGACGCGAGCGGACGCCTGCTGATCCTCTACCTCGGTCCCCGTCCAGAAGGTCCGAGGGGTGACGCGGTTGCCTTCACAACCATCATGTCGAAGCTGCGCGAAGCGCTCGATCGTGAGGGACATGTCGGTATCGAGGGGGGGCGTATCGAAACCCTGCACGGCTGGTCAGACGCGCTGGCCGACTCCAAGTCGATGCTGAGGGAGCTCGACCAGGTGCCGGCCATTCCACTTGCAGCCGTCATCGCCCACGCTGCCTGACCTTCCATCTGCTCATGACAGAGTTGTGCTACTGGGCCGGAACCGCTTCCGGACGGGAAATGCTGCGCTCCAGAGCTGGATAGGCAATCCCGAGCGTCACAGCGCGCGCCACCATGAAAATCATCAGTGAAAGCCATAAGCCGTGGTTCCCGAGTGCCGGAACCAGGACGTAACAGGCGAGACCGAAGACCGCCAGCGAGACGACCATTGCATTGCGCATGGCTGCTGTCCGGGTCGCCCCGATAAAGAGCCCATCCAGAAGAAAGCTCGGTGCTGAGAGAAAAGGTGAGACGATCATCCACGGCAGGAACACGGCAGCGGCTTCGAGAACCTCCTCGATGTTCGTGAAGAGCCCAATGATCTCCGTCCCGAATACGGCATAGGCAATGGAGATGGCCAGCGTACTTGCGATTGTGAGGTAGGTGGCGGAGCGGACAACGCGTTTGAAAGCGGAACGGTCTCTGGCGCCGACCGCGCCACCCCCCAGGATCTCCGCGGCGTGAGCAAAGCCGTCCAGCCCGTGTGACAAAAAGTGCTGCAGGTTGATCAGGATGGCATTCGCCGCCAAAAGCGCGTCGCTCATTGCGGCGCCCTGGGCGGTAAAGCTGCTGGTTGCCGCAATCAGGCAAAGATTCCGGATGAAGATATCGCGATTGACCCGGAACAGGGCCAGGAGGCGGTCGCGCCGCAAGATCTCGGGCCAATTCCAGGTGCCGCTCATACGGCGGACCGTGTGGTATACGATTGCCAACCCAAGAAGAGCGCCCGCAATCTCGGCCAGCAGAGTCGCGGCGGCCACGCCTTCCACGCCCCAACCGAACTCCAGGACAAAGACAAGGTCCAGGACGATATTCACGCTGTTGACCATGATTTGCGTTGCCATGGCGGCCCAGGGCCGCTGCAATCCCAGCAGCCAGCCGATAACACCGTACTGGATCAGGGTGGCCGGTGCGCTCCAGATCCGGATGTCGTAATAGGCTTGCGCATTGGCTGTCACGCCTTCGCTGGCATCGATCAGCGGGAAAACGATTGCCGAGATGGGGGCTTGCAGCAGGATCAGAATCGCCCCAAGAAGCGCGCCAAGTGCCAGTGGGCGGACCAGGGTCGCCCGTACCTCAATGGGGTCGTCGGCGCCGTAGGCCTGCGCCGAGAAGCCTGTTGTGCCCATCCGCAGGAACCCGAGGCCCCAGAAGAGGAACGTGAAGATAATCGAGCCAATGGCCACGCCGCCAATGAATTGCGGGCCCGGCAGGTGTCCCATCACGGCGGTATCAACCGCGCCCAGAAGCGGGCTCGTCAGATTGGTCAGAATGATCGGCCATGCCAGAGCCCAGACCTTACGGGAGGTCTCCGACGCTTTGCTGTTCGACAAGGTGAAGTCCTGTTGGAATGCCCGCGGTCCGGTTCGGCGGCTCAGTATCGCAGTACCGGTGGCGCGATCCGTCCAGCCGATACTAGAGCGGATTATGATCGGCCGGAACCGTTTTATGGTTTCGCCGGAACCTGTGCATATGATCCGGCTTTTCGAGTCAGAGCGAGATTCACCCGCATGACAGATCGCCTCTGGCGGTCTTGTCTAAGCTGGATCTGCTCGCGTGATCTGAATTTGGCTCAGCATGAAAGCCCGCTTTGGCTTGCAAAGAGGGGGGTGTTTTCGGCAACATGCCGCGCCACCGGTCTTGGGCGATTTAATCTCCGGCCGGCTGGATCTCTACAACAGCTTACGCGCGGTATCTTAAAAATGGACATTCAGCATCCTTACCTCATGTTTCTCGGTGATGCGCCGGACCGGCTTGCGGCCAAAACTGCCCAGGGCGTCGCGGATTGGCGCCCGGAATGGTGTCTCGGTCAGTTCCGTATGGAGGGATGCAACGCGGATCTCCAGTTGCCCGATATGACCATGGAGGAGGCCGCGGCGGCCGGTGTGAAGACGGTTATTGTCGGGGTTGCGAACCGTGGCGGAGTCATCTCCAAACCCTGGATCGCCGTTCTGGAACGCGCGCTTGAGCTGGGCATGGATGTCGCTGCCGGTCTTCACAATCGCCTCAGCGATGTAGCGGTTCTGCGGGAAGTCGCGGCGCATCACGGACGCACGCTCTTCGACGTTCGCCATCCTCAGGAAGACTATGCGGTGGCGTCAGGCAAAAAACGCTCGGGAAAACGGGTTCTCGCAGTCGGAACGGACTGTTCCGTCGGTAAGATGTACACGACCCTCGCGATGGAAAAGGAAATGCGCACCCGAGGCTGGAATGCGGATTTCCGGGCGACCGGCCAGACCGGGATTTTCATTGCCGGAAGCGGCGTATCTATTGACGCGGTGGTCGCCGATTTTATCTCCGGCGCGGTTGAAGCCATCAGCCCCGAGAATTCGGATGATCATTGGGATCTCATCGAAGGACAGGGCTCTCTCTTCCACGCCTCCTTCGCCGGGGTAAGCCTCGGTCTTCTGCACGGCGCTCAGGCCGATGCGCTGGTGCTCTGCCACGAGCCGACTCGCCCTCACATGCGCGGTCTGCCTGATTACAAATTGCCCAGCCTGGAAGACTGCATGTCAGCCAACCTCGCCGCGGCGCACTTGACCAACCCGGATGCCCGCTTTGTCGGAGTGGCGGTCAATACTTTCCACATGTCGCCTGAAGATGCCGGCAGCTACCTCCAGGAGGTCGAGAGCCGGCTCGGTCTTCCCGCCGTGGACCCCGTGCGCAACGGTGTCGGCCGCATTGTCGACCAGTTGAATTGAAGCCGTTGGGAGTCCTCGATCTGTGAGCCTGGGAAATATCCAACTTGAGGTCCGGCAAGAGAGCTGGCCCATCGCCGGCAAGTTCACCATCTCGCGCGGCAGCAAGACGACGGCGGAGGTTGTGGTTGTCGAATTGACAGCCGGCGGCAAGACCGGGCGCGGCGAGTGCGTGCCCTACGCCCGTTATGGCGAGACCATCGAGGGTGTGATCGGCCAGATCGAGAGCCAGCGTGATGCGCTGGCGGCTGGTCTCGACCGGATAGCCCTGCAGAAGGCTTTGCCGCCGGGAGCTGCGCGAAATGCGCTGGATTGCGCCTTTTGGGATCTGGAGGCCAAGAACAGTGGCAAACGGGTCTGGGAGCTTGCCGGCCTACCGGATCCGGCCCTTGTCAAGACGGTCTATACTCTCTCACTGGACACGGCCGAGAACATGGGGGCTGCCGCCAGCCGAAATGCCGATCGTCCGCTGCTTAAACTGAAGCTTGCGGGTCCGGAGGATCTGGATCGGGTTCGGGCGGTCCGCAAAGCGGCGCCCGGTGCGAAGATTGTCGTGGATGCCAACGAAGGCTGGACGCTGGAACAATACGTCGCCTTCGCGCCTGAATTGGCCGAAATAGGCGTATCCATGATCGAACAACCGCTTCCGGCAGGCGAAGACGCAGGTCTGGCGGAAGTTGAACGCCCCGTGCCGGTCTGTGCGGACGAGTCCTGCCACGACGCCTCGACGCTCGCAGGACTGATCGACCGTTATGACATGATCAATATCAAACTAGACAAGACCGGTGGCCTGACCGAGGCCCTGCGCCTGAAGCAGGCGGCCGAGACGGCGGGTGTGGAGATTATGGTCGGTTGCATGATCGCGACATCTCTCTCAATGGCGCCGGCTATTTTAGTGGCGCAGAATGTGGCCATCGTCGACGTGGACGGTCCCTTACTGCTTGCGGAAGATCGCCCGGATGGTCTGTTTTTCGACGGCAGTCTGGTCTCGCCGTCCCAACCGTCGCTTTGGGGCTGACGAGCTTCCACCTGGTTCGGGCAGCTGGAAGCTCCAGAGGGGTATCATTCAGTGATCGGTGTTTTCGACTCCGGCGATGGCGGCCTGACGGTGCTCAAAGCTCTGGTTCGGCGCCTGCCGGAACAGGATTTTCTGTATTTGGGTGATCATGCCAGGGCGCCGATCGGCGGGCGGGATCCGGAAGACATCTATAACCTGACCGTTGCGAACATCGATTACCTCTTTTCGCAGGGATGCCGTCTGGTGCTGCTCGCCTGTAACACGGCGTCCGCTGTGGCCCTGCGGCGGCTCCAGCAGACTTGGTTGCCGCAGCGCGATACGGAGCTGGGGCAGCCTGGACGGCGGGTGTTGGGAGTGCTTGTGCCGATGGTCGAGGCCATCGCTAGGGTACCTTGGAACTCAGCAGGGCAGTCGATCGAGCAACAGGCGAACCCGACCCGATCCCGCGTTGCCATTTTCGCCACGCGCAGGACTGTGGAGACCGGCTCTTATCCTCTTGAGATCGGGCTTCGGGCGCCAAAGGTAGAGGTCGTTCAGCAGGCCTGTCCCGAGCTGGTTGCACGTATCGAAGCCGGTGCTTCCCGGGATGAACTTCGGGGAATGGTCGGGCGTTACGTGGAGGCCTTGTTGGCGCAAATGGAGGGCCGCATACCCGATACGGCGGTTTTGGGCTGCACGCATTATCCGCTAGTTGCGCCCGCTTTTGCAGGCGCTTTGCCCCAGGGTGTCGAGCTGCTTGACCAACCCGGTCTGGTGGCTGAGAGCCTGGCGGACTATCTCTCGCGCCATCCTGCATTTGATAAAAAGGGCGGAGCGCAGCACGCGGGACCGCCAGTCCGCCGATTTATCACGACTGGTTCGGCGGAGTATGCCAGTGAGAAGGCAAGCCTCTTCTTCGGCGCGCCTGTCACATTTGAACACTGCGCGTTCTAAGCCAGACCTTACTCAGAAAGTGGGAGGTTAGCGCCGCCGGCGTCTTTTCGATCTGACCCGCAAAAGACGTTCGCGCGGATAGGCGGCCACTTCGGAGAGGAGGTTGAGCAGGCTGGGCATGGAGGCTTTGCGCCCTGTGCCTTCGTAATGCTCGACCAGATTTCCCGCTGCAACCGCAGGATCGTGATCCGGCGCAAGGCTGAGAAGCCAGGCGAAAACGAGCTGTTCGTCCGATGCTTTCATTCGCCTGTCCCCAGCCGTCATTGCGGCTGCAATAACGAGGGAAGGGTCGTCAAATTTCAGGTTAGCCGTGCGTGTGCGGCCATGAAGGCCCGAGATCTCTGCCATACAATCCTCCCCGGCACACCCCGTCCGGTCAATGGTTGTTACAGGTGTTGGCAGGTCTCCTGGCTCACGGATCCTAGCGTCTCGCCGACCTTCCCAGATGAATTCCAGTGGTCTTAACCTGGCGAACGCTCTCCGCTTACAGTTGCGGGGGCAGCTTCGGATTGGTTTTCTCAGGTTTCAGAGAGAAAACAACACCGAATTCCCGTTTTAATCCCCAGCGAAGGGGAACCAACACAGCGAGCTTCCAGATTACGCTGCATTGCACAAATGTCAATCAATCATGCTTTTCGAAGCAGGTTGAGACGGCTGGGTGAGGCGAAGCGGTAGGCGCCCTCTTCAAATTCTGCGGCGGATTCAAAGGCGATACGCAGATTGTCACCCTGCGCCTCGATGGCCGGACGGCGGCTTTCATCCACCGCGATCATTTCATTCCGGCAGGCTTCGAAGCTTTCGTAACTCAGGGGCGCTTCGTAGCTCAGCTCCCTGTGTTCGCAGACCCCGGATGTGTTGGCTGCGTTCAGGAGCGCTTCGTAGGCGCTGGCTCGAACATCGGTTTCGTCCTCGATCGGGCGCATCATTTCGAAAAAGGCGCCTTCCGCCAGGGGTTCCAGGACATAAATCTCACCACCGGACCGCAGAACCCGCAGCGCTTCGCGCAGGGCCGTTGCCTGGTGCTCGACCGGTACATGATGCAGCGAGTTGAAGAAGACGACCGCGTCGAATATCCCGGCCTCGAAGGGTAGATCCTCTGCCACACCGGATATGTAGTCTTCGTCACCGGCGCCATCGGCGTCGCGGGCGCGCGCGAGTTGCTTCTCCGATGTGTCCAGACCGGTGACACGCGCACCCTCCCGCGTCATGAAGCGGACCAGTCCGCCGCTGCCGCAGCCGACATCAAGCACCCGCTGTTCCTTGAGAGGAAGGGTGCCGCGCATCACGGCCGTGTGTTTTCGGGGCGCATGTTTCATAGGACGTCCATTCTTATCGGTCGCAGGGTCTGATCGAATGATCGCCGTGCGGACCTGCTGCCGTTCCGGAATAAGGTTTTAAAGTTGCCCGGCTCTTGCTGTAAAGCTGGGGTTGGTTGCCGGTTGCGCAAGACTTCGCCGCAGGCAATCTGGATGGAACCAGAAGGAACAGAACCGGCATGACGAGCGAAAACGAACTTCCTTCTGATGGTGACACTGGCCTGGACGGCTGGATAGGGCGCAGTCAGACGCAAGATGACGTGATTGATGGCGCGCGTGCGCGCCGGCTACAGGCCACCTTGGACGATCCTTTCCCGCCATTGGAGCCGGGAGATGCCCTGCCGCCGCTCTGGCACTGGGCATATTTTTGGGAGCAGACCAGGAACTCTGAGCTCGGTCCGGACGGACTGGCGATCGGTGCCGGTATGCTTCCGCCCGTGGATCTGCCCCGGATCATGTGGGCCGGAAGCCGCATTTCCTTTCCGGCTGAGTTGCGGATCGGTGCAGAAGCAACCCGGCGTTCCACAATTCTCAAAATTTCGGAAAAGCAGGGACGGTCAGGGCGCCTTTGCTTTGTCACGCTGCGGCACGAAGTGTTTCAGAAGGATCAGCTTTGCGTCGACGAGGAAATGGACGTGGTCTATCGGGAGGCTGCCAAAAGGGATGACGCGCTGCCTGAAGGCGGAACAGCACCTCAAGAAGCGGACTGGAGCCGGAAGCTAACACCGGATCCTGTGCTGCTGTTCCGCTATTCCGCGTTGACCTGGAACAGTCATCGCATCCACTACGACCGGGACTATGTCATGGGTCAGGAGGGCTATCCGGGCCTTGTCGTGCATGGTCCGCTGCTGGCAACGCTGATGCTGGACCAAGTTCGGCGTCTGATGCCTGCCGCCAGGGTCACAGACTTTACCTTTGCCGCGCGACGTCCGGTCTTCGATACCTCTGCTTTCACAGTGGCCGGGGCACGTGAAGGAAGTGCCGCCGCGGTCTGGGTTGCCGATTCTGCCGGCATGCTTGCAATGGAGGGATCGGCCGGCTTCGAAGTCTGAAACCGGCAAAAAAAACGATGGATGCGCAGGGGAGCGCAACCATCGGCAAGTTCAGGGAGGATCTGGGTAAAATGCTTTGGTGAATATCGGCCTTGGCAATAGTCACCAGCGGATCTGCGGCGAAGTTTCTCGCCGCGCGCTGTAGACGGCAGCTATAGGGTCATTGCACCTTCAAAATAGCCTTTGCTTCGGTCAGTTTGACCACGCAGTTTTCTTTGTTGCCTGCCGCCGCGTCTTCCGCGGCTTCGTTGCGGAGCTCTTGCACCCTCAAGAGCTCTTCCGTTTCGACGGCCGGGCTCGCGGCCAGAGCCGAGTCGACGATGGCTAAGTCGTCTTCACACTGTCCGGCCACTGCACCTCCAAGAGGTGCGAGTGAGAGGATCAGTGCCAGGCGCAGGGCTTTCATGACTTCACTCCGTCAGGCTTTAACTGACGTCACACTGCCCCAAACCCGGCCTGGATTGTTGTGCGATTATCGTGATGGAAAACAGTCAAATCCCGGCTGCGAATGTGGCTGAAACTTGGCGGTTTCGTGTCGTGGTTTTTGCGGTGTAGGCGGTCCACGGGAGCCGCCTGCGCTGCGCGGATTTAAGCTGGTCGGCGAAAGCCCACCGCGTTCAACAGCTTAGCCTCAAGGCAATCCCTTGACGCAGGACCCGAGAGTCATAAGGCGGCGACTGCGGCGCAAAGGCGTTTGATCTCCTGATCGGTATTGTAATAGTGGACGCTGGCGCGAAGGATATCGCTCAGACCGCGCCGTTCCATATCGATCCGGGTTGATTTTACAGTTGAGTTGGAGACATTGATGTCCTGTTTTCGCAGCGCCGCGCAAACATCAGGGGCTTCCAGCCCATCCTTTGTGAAGGTTACGATTCCGCATTTGCTTGCGCCGATGTCAGTGGTCGTAACGCCGGGAATTTCCTCGAGCGCGGTGCGCAGAGAGCCTGCCAGGGAGATCACACGTTCCTCGATGGCATCGAGACCCCAGGAGAGAGCGTAGTCCACAGCCGCGCCCAACCCGAGCACGGCGGCATAGTTGAACTCCCAGTTTTCAAAGCGCCGCGCGTCCGGACGCAGTTCAAAGCGGTCCCGGGCGGTCCAGACCGCCGCATGATTATCCAGCATCGGGGGCTCGATCGTCTCAAGCAGGGCTTTGCGGACGTATAGAAATCCGCTGCCCCGGGGGCCGCGCAGATATTTCCGGCCGGTGGCCGAGAGGAAATCGCAGCCGATCGCTTCCACATCCAAGGCGATCTGACCCGGTGACTGACAGGCGTCCAGCAGATAGAGGATGCCGTGGTTCCGCGCAATCCTGCCGACTTCGGCCGCCGGATTCACCAGTCCGCCATTGGTCGGCACATGCGTGATGGCGATCAGCTTGACCTTACCGTCAATCATCCGCTCCAAGGCTTCGATGTCGAGTTGCCCGCTGCCGTCACTCGGCACCACGTCGATCACTGCGCCCCTGTCACGAGCGACCTTCAGGTAGTTGATGTAGTTGCTCGAATACTCCGCCTCAGTGGTCAGGATGCGGTCGCCTGCCTTTAGATCAACCGCATAAAAAGCGAGACACCAGCCCACGGTGGCGTTTTCCACCAGGGCAATTTCTGCGGAACTGCAGTTCAGAAGCCGCGCGATAGAGGTGTAACACGCGGCGACGCGGTCACGCGCCACCTCTGCCGCCTCGTAACCGCCAATCCGCGCTTCCAGCTGCAGGTGCTCGATTTGGGCATCGATCACCGCCTGGGGCATGAGGGCCGCGCCCGCGTTGTTGAAATGAATGACTTCACTGCATCCCGGGGTTTCAGAACGTGCGCGGCTGATATCCATTTTATGCTCGCTTACTGACTGCATTGGCTGGCAGCGGTAATGACATAAAACGCGGCGCCGTTACAGACCGATCTTGTTCAGCTGCCTGCGCTGCAGGGAAGGGCAGGGTTTTGCGGCGAACAGCCGCCTATTCATCGCCAGATGCCCGCGGACGAGGAAGCTGCGGAACCGGCGCTTTTTCCACCGGGTTCGCTTTGTCGGGCAGATAGAAGGCGCGCCGAGGCTTGCTGCCTCAGCCGTTTTTGGTGCTCGATTTGCTTCTTCCGGGCATCGCGCAGTCGCCTGTTTTCGGCGTGACGTTCAGCGCGCCAGGCTTTGAAGACCTTCAGGCGGTAAAGGCGGGCAAAGGAGATTGTTTTCGAATGGTAGTCACCGATCGCATGGGTCCAGGAGCCCGCGTTCCTGCGGAGTCGGCTCAGGAAGGAGGCAGCGTATGCCGTGTTGTGCTTTGGGTCAAAGGCCTGCTCCAGATTTTCAAAGGCGTCGGGGTGGTAGTGCAGATTGATCTGCATGCAGCCCACGTCGATGTTTTTGATTCCCCTGGCCTGCAGTTTCCGCACTTCGGCCAGCGCCGCCGTCTTGCTGGGCAGATATCGCCCTTTTCCCTCCGCCATGACCGTCCAGGGCCAGGCAAGATTTGCCTTGGTCTTGGGGTCCCAGTGGCCCGACTCGACTTTTGAGATTGCCGTCAGTAGATGCGGGGGTAACTGATGTCGCTGCTCTGCCGCGCGAATGTGCCTTGGACAGAGTGACCAGGCATCGTCGATTCGACCCGCGCCGGCGGCCTCTAGAGGGGCGGAATCCGTGATCCAAAGGGTCAGAACCAAAAGGACTGATCCGGCCAGCCCTGCGATATGTGACCGCAAGGGTCGGTCGCAGCGGTGGATTCGGTCTTCAGCTGGCCTGCTGCATAGCTGCTGTGCTTGGGTCACATGGCAATTCATCACGGTCACTCCTTGTCGTGACTCACGAGCAATCCGCATGCCAGAAATTTTCTTTCAAAAAACCGTGTCTGCGTGAACGGAAAAATCGCGTTTCAGAGGAGATTTATTCAATGCGTGCGCTGCAATGGAGACTCGGTCAGATCGTTAAGATTGATTAACCTTATTGGAAATATCGTAATAAAATTCAATGAGATGGAAAATTACCATTGCATTTTTCGCCCGGATTATCATATTGTGCAGTGCGGCATGGATCGAGGGCGCCCGCTCTTGATCCCCCGCACGCCCATAGGGCGTTTCCTCCCTAAACTTGGGCCGTGCAATTGCACGGCCTTTTTTTTTCGCCTGCTCGGTTCTGCGGCTTTGACCCCCGTTAATCGCGCGCTCTCGGTCAACAGATGACCTTATGTGGGCTTGTCCCCTCGCTCACCCGGCAAGCTCTCGTCCCCCTCGCCAATGGGGCGCTGCATCGTGACGCTGTCGACCCAGCGGCCGAATTTGAAGCCGATGGACTTGAGCAGTCCGGCGCGGGTGAAGCCGTGCTTTTCATGAAGACGGATAGAGGCGTGGTTGGCGCTGTCGCCGATGACCGCGATCAGCTGCCGGTAGCCGAGCTCCTCGCAGCGGCGGATCAATGCGGCCATTAAAGCTGAACCGACACCCTGTCCAACCGCTTCGGCGTCGACATAAACCGAATTCTCCAGGCAGAAGCGATAGGCCGGGCGGGGGCGGTAAGGGCCAGCATAGCTGTAACCGGTGATCTTACCGTCATTCTCCGCGACCAGGAATGGCAGGCCGCTTGCCTGGGTTGCTTCAAAGCGCCGGGTCATTTCAGCCAGATCAGGCGGGTTTTCCTCAAAGGAAGCCAGGCCGGTCAGGACGTGCCGGGCGTATATCTCCTGCACGCTTGGCAAGTCTTCCAACTTTGCGTCACGGACGACAGGCTGACGGGACGGTGCTTCGGACATTTTCGGCTTTCCGGAGGGATTGTGCTATTCGGCTGCAAGCACGGGGGTGAGCGAGCCTGGGTCAAGAGCGCCCAACCGCTGGATCAGGATTCGGATCTCAGCGGCCAGACGTTTCAGGCCGGGACCACGCTGCAGACTGGCCTCATCCATGTAGATGTCGCGCGAAATCTCAATCTGCAAAACGTGAACGCCATCGGCCGGGCGCCCATAGTGGGTGGTGATGAATCCCCCGGCATAGGGCTTGTTGAGGCCGACCTGATAGCCGCAGCTGCGGAGCAGGGCCGCTGCGGCTCCGGTTATGGCCGGGTCACAGCTCTCGCCATGGTGATCGCCCAGAACAAAATCGATTCGATTTGCATTCCCCGGACCGCCGGTGAGTGTTGAGAGCGAGGGCATGGAGTGGCAATCGATCATAATGCAGTAGCCGAATCGGGCCAGGGTCTGCTCGATCAAGTATCGCAGTGCGGCATGATAGGGATAGTAGCATTGCTGAATACGCTGCTCGACCTCGGCGAAGGTCAGCTTGCCTCGGTAGATGTCAACGCCGCTGGCGACCACGCGGGCGATCGTGCCCAGACCTGCCGCGATGCGTGGAGAGTGTGTGTTGACAAAGGCGGGTAAAGCCTCATCGAACATGGCCGGGTCGAGCTCATAGGGCTCGCGGTTCACGTCCACATAAGCGCGGGGAAAATCTGCAGCAACAAGCGGCGCGCCGCACTCCGGCGCAGCGCTGAAGAGTTCGTCGACGAAGCTGTCTTCCGAACGGCGCAAAGTGGTGGGGTCCAGGCGCGACTTCGCAATAAAGTCGGTCGGGTAGTCGCAGCCGCTGTGCGGCGACGAGAAGACCAGAGGGAGTGTTTGCGTCTTGGGTGCCAGGATTCTATGCCGGCGCGCGACGTTCAAGTCATCCGAACGTGGGAGGAAGGTGTCTGATCTTGTACGTCGAACCAATTTTCAGCCTGTGTATTGACGCCCGATTTTTATCAGTGTGGCCTGTCTGAACTTAAACTTTCTTAAGCAAAGGATTGCCAAGAAAGCCCTGTCCATGCTTATTCAGGCTCACCGGATAGCTTTGCGTTCCGGCCGTATGTTAAAGACTACTTAGCAGATATGACATAGGTTACGCTGACGTTGGTCTGTTGGTATGCTCACATCTTGAGGTGCCGCTTCAGCTTAACCCCGAGTTAACCACGTTCTGGCGGCTTCCGCCTAGGGCGACAAGAGATGGCGAACGACGCAGGGCACGATGGCGCAGATTTTATTGGCAGAAGACGACGACTCCATGCGGGACTTTTTGGCGAAGGCTCTTCGGCGCGCCGGGCACGAGGTTGAGGCGGTCGGCGACGGTCTTGATGCCATGGAAAGCCTCACTCAATCGCCTGTCGATCTTTTGCTGGCAGACGTCGTCATGCCGGGACTCGATGGAATTGAGCTCGCGCGGCGCGCTGCTCAGGAACAACCTGGCATCAAGGTTATGTTCATTACGGGCTTTGCGGCGGTAGCTCTCAAGAATCGGGATCAGGCTCCCAAGGGCGCGCGTGTTTTGTCGAAGCCGTTCCATCTTCGCGAACTGGTCGACCAGATTGACGTCATGCTGAGTGCCTGAGCGCCCTCTGTCCCGGTTTTTTTGTCTCTCTCCTCCGAATACCAGCAGCTTTCGAATCGCGCCCGGAGAAACGCGCGCGGTTTCTCTCGACGGGGACAAAACGAGAGGATTCTCGTATCTCTTGCTGTGCATGGCCTGGATTGACTTGGGTGATAAATCGACTTGGTCGATTACGTCTGATTTGATCCGATCTAGGGCTTGCAAAAGCATTCTGAGGATGGTACTTCGCCGCCCATCAACGTTGCATAGCGGCGTTAGATCTTCAGAGGCGGCCCGATTTGGCGGGTCGAGGCGACGGATTGATCCGCGCCAGTCCTCGAAAAGGGCGTATAGCTCAGCGGGAGAGCGCCTCGTTGACATCGAGGAGGTCCCTGGTTCAATCCCAGGTACGCCCACCATTATCCCGAAATCTTGTCGTTAGCGTCGAACCGAGTTGGTCGGCGCGGCGGCGGAAACTCCTCTCTATCAAGCGGTCCGGATTTCCCCGCCGACTGTGCGTGCACAAGTAGATGTGTCTTGATGCTGGAAGTAAAGGGCGCACGGCTGGAGTGCTTGTTTTTCAACAAGACTTAACTGCGCAACTCTGCCTTTAGTTGTAACTCTAATGATTAGTGTGCGGCTGCAGAAACATACCGGCTTTTCAACCAGGAATTAACAACGTTTTTACTATATCCGCGTAAGTTAACCTTATTGCGAAGCCGGGGGAATGAGCGCTCGGCTTGATTCGGGTATTTTAATGGTCGCTTCCGCCAGTCAATCTCCTAAGGCGAAAATTACGCTGTTCGCGCGGATAAAGGCGTGGTGGGAAGGCTATGAGCTGGCCGTCGTCCAGAAAGCCAAGGCGCCCACCGTCGCAAAGGAGCACGACGTCCGGGCCGATGAGCACGTTTGGGAATCCTCGCGGGTCCAACTGGTTCAAGACGTGTGGGGCGAGGGGTTTTCTTCCCCCGGTGACGCCGATTACATCATTGAGATGCTTAAGCCCTTCGCTTTGACGCCTGCCATGAGCGTTCTGGAGCTTGGCTCCGGCCTTGGCGGCGCAAGCCGGGTCATGGCAGAGCACTTCGGAGTGTGGGTAACGGCGTTTGAGGCCGACCGCGTGTTTGCCGAGGCGGGCATGGAACTCTCCACCATGGCCGGTCTGGCGAAGAAAGCGCCGATCGCCACCTTTGACCCGGAAAACTTCGAATACAAAGAGATGTCCTGCGACTGCATCTACTCGAAGGAAAGCTTCTTTACGGTCAAAAAGAAGACCGAGCTTCTGGGCGTTATTGGTGATGCCTTGAAGGATCGCGGGCAGTTTCTTTTCACTGATTTCGTGAAGGCCGAGCAGGTCAAGGACCCCAAGGCGTTGAAAGCCTGGGCCGAAGCGGAGCCCGTCACACCTCACCTCTGGAGTGTCAAGGACTACGATACCGCGCTTTCGCGACAGAAGATCGAGATTCGGATTACCGAGGATATCACCGACAACTTTCGCGTGCTCGTGATGAAAGGCTGGGCCGATTATCTGGCCTCCGCTTCTCAGGAGGGTGTGAGCGAACAGATGGCGGCGACTGTGGTGACCGAGGCGGAATTGTGGGCCAGGCGCGTCAAGGCCTTCGAGAGCGGCGACTTGCGGGTTTGCCGGATCTATGGCCTTAAGAAACAGGGTAATCTGCTTTCTGATTGGTAGAATACAAAGAGATTCTGGCTTTATTGCATTCACAGTAACTCCAGTGGTTGACAGAGCGGGGGGCGTTCCGTACTTTCCCGGCGCTTTCCGGTGGCCCGAAACCACGGGCTCAATATGCCGAGGACAGGATTATGAAAGTCGTTAATTCGTTGAAGACCGCAAAACTGCGGGAAAAGGGTTGCCGCGTTGTGCGCCGCCGTGGACGCGTCTACGTGATCAACAAAAAGAACCCGCGCTTTAAAGCTCGCCAGGGCTAAGGTCTTCTTAAGGCTGGCTGCTGTCTGCACCGGCCTTCTATCTTCCAGCAAAGCCGCGCTCTTATCAGAGCGCGGCTTTGCTTTGTGCTGCGCGGGTGACGGCGGCCGTGAGCCGTTTGTGCGCGACTCCCTCTCACATATCGCCTGAAATGCGGCCGCTTGAATCCGAGCTTGGGATTGACCCTCAGCTGGCCAGGTACCATATTCAGATAAATTGGTATTACCAATTTAGGCGAACCGGTTTTTGAGTGCGCCGTTGCAGAATTCGGCTAGCATTCGAAAAGGCCCGTCGAATGGGTGCCAAACGATCAGCCGTGAAGGGCTGGCAAAGGCTTTCAAAGCTGTGGTTCCCTCCGGGGTTTGAACGCATCATCTCGCTACAGATACCGCGCGAAGACCGGGACAGGCAGCAGAAATAAAGTGTGAACTGGGGAGGAGACCGTTGCCATGCTGATGCCCGATCCTGATCAGGCGATGATTTCGCGCAAGCGGGAACTCGTCACGAAGCTTCGTGAAATCGTGCCCGGCGAGGGTGTCATCGCGGATGAAGACGAGCTGAGGGTCTACGAGAGCGATGGCCTTACGGCCTATAAACAGCCACCACTGATTGCTGTTTTGCCCGAGACAACGGAACAAGTCAGCCAAGTCCTGAAATTCTGCCACGAAGAGGGTATCAAGGTCGTGCCGCGCGGCGCAGGAACCTCGTTGTCAGGGGGCGCCCTTCCTCTGGCGGACGGCATCATTCTGGGCCTTGGAAAGTTCAATCAGATTCTTGAGGTCGATTTCGATAACCGCTGTGCGGTGGTCCAGCCGGGGGTCACCAACCTTGGCATTACCAAGGCGGTTGAAGACGAGGGTTTCTATTACGCACCAGATCCTTCCAGTCAGATTGCCTGTACAATCGGAGGGAACGTCGCTGAAAATTCAGGCGGCGTCCATTGCCTCAAATACGGGTTGACCACGAACAATCTGCTCGGCCTGGAGATGGTGCTGATCGATGGTACGGTCCTGCGGATTGGTGGAAAACACTTAGATTCCGAGGGGTATGATCTTCTGGGTCTGATGACCGGGTCCGAGGGTTTGCTGGGCGTGGTCACGGAAGTCACCGTTCGTCTGCTCAAGAAACCTGAAACGGCGCGGGCGCTCCTCCTCGGTTTTTCCAGCAGCGAAGCGGCGGGCGAACTGGTCGCTGCGATTATTGCTGCGGGAATTGTTCCGGGCGGTATGGAAATGATGGACCGGCCGGCCATCCACGCCGCGGAAGACTTTGTTCATGCGGGCTATCCTCTGGACGTCGAAGCCTTGCTGATCGTCGAGCTCGATGGTCCCAAGGCTGAGGTGGATCATCTGATCGAGACAGTTTCCGGGCTGGCCGACGCGAAAGGGGCGGTAACCAAGCGGGTCAGCGAATCGGAAGAGGAACGTATGCGGTTTTGGGCCGGGCGCAAGGCGGCCTTTCCGGCGGTTGGGCGGATTTCGCCCGATTACTACTGCATGGACGGCACCATCCCAAGGAACCAGCTACCGCATGTTCTGCGCCGGATGCGCGAGATGAGCGAGCACTATCAACTCGGCGTGGCCAACGTCTTTCACGCGGGAGACGGCAACCTGCATCCCCTCATTCTCTATGACGCCAACAAAGAGGGGGAGTTGCAGAAAGCCGAGGACTTCGGATCTGACATTCTGCGCCTCTGTGTCGAGGTCGGCGGCGTGCTGACCGGCGAACATGGCGTCGGGGTCGAGAAGCGCGATCTCATGCCCGATATGTTCTCCGACATTGATCTCAAACAGCAGCAGCGCGTCAAATGCGCATTCGATCCCGATGCGTTGCTCAATCCCGGCAAAGTCTTTCCTCAGCTTCATCGCTGCGCCGAACTGGGGCGCATGCATATCTCTCGCGGACAGCTCCCTTTCCCAGAATTGCCGAGGTTCTGAGGGATGGGCGATAGATTTAAACCCGACTCGATCGAGCAGGTCGGCGAGATCGTCAGTTGGGCTGCCGCAGAGAATACACCGATTGAAGTTCTGGGGCGGGGGAGTAAAGCCGTGCTGGGACGTCCCACTCAGACCGAGTACAGTCTGGATCTCTCGGCCCTGACCGGCATCACGCTCTATGAACCCGATGAACTGGTCCTCTCCGCGAAAGCAGGGACACCGATGGCGGAAATCGAAGCGGCCCTGGCTGAGCAAAACCAATATCTCGCTTTCGAACCTGCCGACTACGGTCCGCTTCTGAGTGGCTTGGCCCGGGAAAGGGGACCGTCCGGCAGCTTGGGTGGGGTTGTATCCTGCAATCTGGCCGGCCCTCGGCGTATTAAATCCGGCGCGGCACGGGATCATTTCCTTGGATTAAAGGGTATTTCCGGGCGAGGGGAAATCTTTCAGGCCGGCGGTCGGGTTGTGAAGAATGTCACTGGATATGATCTGATGAAACTTCATGCGGGCGCTTACGGAACTCTGTCCGCGTTGACGGATGTCACCGTAAAAGTCCTGCCGGCGCCGGAAAAGACGCGCAGCGTCCTCCTCTTCGGACTGGACGATGCGCAGGCAGTGATTGCCATGACGCAAGCCATGGGGTCCTCGCATGAGGT
This sequence comes from Denitrobaculum tricleocarpae, assembly GCF_007004665.1. Classification (GTDB taxonomy): domain Bacteria; phylum Pseudomonadota; class Alphaproteobacteria; order Kiloniellales; family Kiloniellaceae; genus Denitrobaculum; species Denitrobaculum tricleocarpae. The sequence continues at coordinate 92,488 of NZ_ML660053.1, forward strand.
CTCGGCGGCGGCACACCTGCCCGCAGCAGTCGCGCAGGACTTCGGGTCCAGTCACTTCCCCGATGCGCAGTCCGTGACGGCGATCCGTGTCGAGGGGCCCGGGCCGTCGGTCAAGCACCGCTGCGCCGCCTTGCGCAAGGAGCTCTCCGGTCAGGCTGAGACGGAGGAGCTGCACAGTCATAACTCCCTGTCGCTTTGGGCCTTTATCCGGGATGTAATTCCATTCGCTCTTACCGACCAGGATCTCTCGATCGAGCGTGACGCAGTCTGGCGGATATCGCTACCGCCTGCACGCGGGGCGGACTACATCACGTGTCTGAAAACGTCTCTGGGCGAGCATGCCGCAAGCGTGAAGTACTTCTTCGACTGGAGTGGAGGCCTGATCTGGTTGGCGCTGCCGGAACAAGACGAGGCCCGGCATGAAGCGGTGCGCAATGCGCTTGCCCCGTTCGGAGGGCACGCGACTCTCATCCGGGCGTCCGCCGATCTGCGCAACCGGATCGCGGTCTTCCAGCCACTCGATCTGGGCATTGCCGCGCTCAGCAGCCGGGTGAAAAAGAGCTTCGATCCGCACGGCATCATGAACCCGGGCCGCATGTATGCCGGGGTTTGAGATTCGGGGCGCAAACACTTTCTTTACTTCACTTGATCCGGGCTGACGGCCTGTAGCGAAATAGGAACGGAACGCTAAGTGCAAACGAACTTTACTCTGGCTCAATTGGCCGACTCAGGCGTCGCCGAGTCGGAGAAAATTCTGCGCAACTGCGTGCATTGCGGCTTCTGTACCGCCACGTGTCCGACTTACACCCTGCTGGGGGATGAGCTGGATTCGCCCCGCGGGCGGATTTATCTGATCAAGGACATGCTGGAGAACGACCGCCCGGCTTCGGCGAAGGTTGCAAAGCATATCGATCGCTGCCTCTCCTGCCTCTCCTGCATGACGACCTGCCCTTCGGGCGTTCACTACATGCATCTAGTCGACCATGCCCGTAAGCACATCGAGGAGACATACAGGCGGCCCTTGGGCGAGCGCTTGCTGCGCTCGATGCTGGCAACAACCCTGCCGTCACCAACGCTCTTTCGGCTCAGTTTGATCGGCGCCTGGTTTGCAAAACCTTTTGCGGCTTTATTGCCCGGACGGCTTAAGGGCCTGGTCAAGGCTGCGCCGACGTCAATTCCCGCGCGCAGTTCGGTTGACCACCCACAGATCTTTCCCGCAGAGGGCACCCGCCGGGCCCGTGTCGCACTGCTGTCCGGCTGTGCCCAGCCGGTTCTTGATCCACAGATCAACGAGGCGACCATCCGCCTGCTGACCCGGCATGGGGTCGAGGTTGTGGTGGCGAAGGGAGCCGGTTGTTGCGGATCTCTCACCCTGCATATGGGACGCGAGGCCCAGGCGCTTGTCGCCGCGCGCGCCAACGTGGAAGCCTGGATGCGAGAGATTGACGGTGAGGGGCTGGATGCGATTGTGATCAATGCATCCGGCTGCGGGACGACGGTAAAGGACTACGGCTTCATGCTACGGGACGATCCGGACTGGCGCGCGGCCGCAGAGACAATAGCCGGTCTGGCGAAAGATATCTCCGAGGTCATGCTCGATCTGGGACTGCAGACACCTGAGCGCCAACCCAAGGCGAGGGTCGCCTACCACGCCGCCTGTTCCATGCAGCACGGGCAGAAGGTTGTGGAGCAGCCGAAGTCGCTGCTGAAAACCGCGGGATTCGAAGTCACCGCGATCGGCGAATCCCATCTCTGCTGCGGCTGGGCGGGAACTTACAACGTGATGCAGCCGGAAATTTCTCAAAAACTCAAGGAACGCAAGATCGGCAATATCGAGCGCAGCAAACCCGACATTATCGCCGCCGGCAATCTCGGCTGTATCACACACATTGGTGGCGGCACCGATATCCCTATCCTGCACACCGTTCAGCTCCTTGATTGGGCAACGGGTGGGCCTTTGCCCAAAGCGCTCGAGGGGCATGAAACGCTCCTCCACTAGGTCTTCCAGTTGCTCGATCGGCTGTTTGCCGGCAGGGACTAGAGCAGATCCGGTTTAGATGGAATCGCCTTCGGCGATCCGTCGTACCGGTGAATCTGCTCTTATTATATGATGTAGAGCGGGTTCACATGTTTTAGCGAAAACACGGAGTGTTTCCGTTAAAACATGACGCGCTCTACGTCCCGGACAGTCCCTCGAGCGCTAACCGCTGCGTCTCGACGGCACGGTTCCAGATATCGGACTTCCAGTCGTCGGCGTCCTGGTAAAAGGCGTCGCGGATCTGCCGCTTGATCCCACGACCCTTTGCTGAATTCAGGTCCCCGTAAAGATGCAGCCAGTTGTCGGCCCGCAGGGCCTGATTGACTTCTTGCGAAGACTGAGTCCCGTACTCCAGGGCAATCACCGTCAGATCCGCGTGCTTCAAATTGTCTTCCATACCGAAGACGTTGACGCCATGTAGTTCGACTGACGAGGAGGTTCCAAGGTAGGGCGAGGTGATGTCGTCCTTGTACCAGTCCGTTGCTCGCCTGAGATCCTGACTTTCGGGCTTGTGACAGCAGATCCGTTCGCCGTGTCCCCTGGGGCCAAGGCCCGTGTGGTAGTCGACGACAGCGACTTTTTGAGCGTTCGAGAGCTTATCCGTAAAGATCTTCATCAGCGTTTCGTGAGACCAGGTGATCTGATTCCCGCCAAAAAAGAGTCCGTCCGCATGGCTATACTGACCGCCGGAGATTGCCGCTTGGAGAGCCTTTTCCCCATGGTTGTCCGCGTAGCTGCGCAGGGTTTTGTAGGTCTCGGCAATGGTTGCATCGTCCCATGTGGGCGGGCAGATGACATCCGCCAGTTCATCATAGGCGCTGTTTTGCGGATAGCTGCCGCCGTGGTCGACGAAATTCCGGTTGAGATCGATGTTGTCTTCCGTCACCCGGCGCAACCAGGCAAAGCCGTGCGGGTTTATCGCGTGGATCTGCATGAGCGCCAGGCCTTCGGGCAGATCGCGGTAGAGTCCGCTTTCTAACCATCCGGTCTGGACGCCGGAGCCGCAAAAACCCTCCGCGCCGTGAGTCGCGGAAATGGTCACCAGCACGCGTTCGGCATCCTGGTCGCCGTGCCAGGCGACGTCTGTGGTCAGCGTCTCGCCGTCTGGTCCTTTGCTTGGGCACTGGTATGACGAGAGGGTGGCGTCGGCCTGGCTACTGGCTTCAATGAAGCGTTCTCGAGCCTGCCCATAATCCTTCGAAAAGTAACCGCTGACGCTCATCTGTTAAAACCCTCATACATTTGTGATCACTTTTTTCTGCGTAACGCTTTGGTTTATCGATCGCATGGGTCATAATTAACAGCGTGAAAACACTATCGGCAACTGCGATTCTTCGAATATTTCTTCCCCTAATAGTTTTATTGGGTGCGCCTGCCTGGGCGGATCAGCGGGATTCCCGGCTGGATGATCTCTTTGACAAGCTCAAGAACGTCGAATCGATCAGCGACGCCAAGGGTGTAGAATTTGTTATCTGGAACATTTGGGTTCAATCCGGTGACAACGCTATCGATCTGCTGATGCGCGACGGCGTCGATTCCATGGGACGTCAGGACTACAAGCGGGCGCTGCGTTCCTTCGATCAGATTGTTACGATTGCTCCGGATTTTGCGGAGGGCTGGAACAAGCGCGCGACACTCTACTATCTCATGGGACAGTACGAGCAGTCACTGGCCGACATTGAGAAGACACTCGCCCTTGAGCCCCGGCATTTTGGCGCGCTTGCCGGGCGTGGCCTGATCTATATTGAACTGGAAGATGACGCGCAGGCGCTGGAAGCTTTTGAGGATGCGCTCGTTATCAATCCTTTCCTGCCTGCGGCACGGCACAATGCCGAAGTCCTGCGGCAGCGCCTCGAGGATCGCGCCATCTAGGTCGAAGAATCTTGTGCCTTGAGTCGGGCCCGACCCCTTTGTCCTCACTATTGCAAGCCAAGCCCATCGTCGCTTTGCATGACGTACGTGCCCCTGACCGGCGCTTTATCAGAAGAAACCCCAGGCGCGGCCGGACATAGCTGCTATGCGGAACGAGGGCTGTGCGCTCCGCCATGCCAGGGATAGTATCTCGCCCGTGAAAAATGGGGGTGACCGCTGAAATGGCGGCGTGTCGGGAAGCTTAATGTCAAAAAAAGAGACGCGTTTGGGGGCTGCTTACGCGCTGGGTGCCTTTATTCTCTGGGGGATCAACCCGCTCTATTTCAAGGCAGTTGACACAATCCCGGTTTTTGAAGTTTTAGCCCACCGTGTTCTCTGGTCGGTCGTCTTTTTGGCAGTGCTGCTGACCGTCGCGCGGCGCTGGCGTCCGCTGAGGCAGGCGCTGCGCGACCGAAAAACACTCTACATGCTGTTGCTGAGCACTCTGTTCATCTCGATAAACTGGTTCTTTTTTATCTGGGCGGTTGCGGCAGAGCGGGTGCTGGAAACCAGCCTGGGCTACTACATCAATCCGCTGGTGAATGTCGTACTCGGCATGTTTTTCCTGCGCGAGCGCCTGAGCAGGTGGCAGGGCATTGCCGTTGGGCTAGCGGCCATAGGTGTTTTGAATCTTGCGTTGCAAAGTGGCAGCGTGCCTTGGGTTTCACTCCTCCTTGCATTTACCTTTGGATTCTACGGGCTGGTTCGCAAGACGATTAAAGTCGAATCGGTGGATGGTCTGTTTGCCGAGACTGCAATGGTCCTGCCTTTGGCACTTGGGTACATCCTATACCTGTCCATGAACGGGCAGGGGAGCCTGGGCAGGGTTGATCTCCAAACAGACCTACTGCTTGTGATGGCCGGAATTGTTACCGCCATGCCGCTGATCTGGTTTACGTCAGGTGCGCGCCGGCTGAACTATTCGACGATCGGGCTGTTTCAGTATCTCGCTCCGACCTGCCAGTTTGGATTGGCTATCCTGGTGTTTGGCGAGACTTTTACCTGGGCACATGTTGTGACCTTCAGCTGTATCTGGATGGCCCTGGTTATCTACTCTGCCCAGTCCTGGCTGCTGGCCCGGCGCAGACTGTCCTCGCCAGCCTAACGCCGGCCAGCATATGGGGATTCGAGCATCTCAAGCTCTCCTGCAGGGAGTTACGCTTACTGCTGGTTTGCCGAGCCCGCTTCCTGAGCGAGTGTGTCTTTGTAACCACTGACCGGCAGATATCGGTCGCTTCTTTCAAGTTCCGCGAAACGCAGTGCATTTGGATGCACACCGTCAGCCGTGGTCGAGTCCCGGCGACGATGAAAGAGATGCAGCACGGGCGAGGTATAGTCGCCGTCTTTCCGCTGCACACCCGTGCGGATCAATCGCAGTACGAAGTCCGAGTCTTCCAGCCCGTGACCGTGATAGCTGATGTCGAAACCGTCTGCCGCGACGAAGTCTTTGCGCCAAAGGCCCAGGTTACAGGTCTGGACCTTTTCCCAGGCCTTTGGGCGCCGCTTGCGCTTCTCCTCCGATACCGGCAAGGGCAGGAACTGAAAAGGGCGGTTGCAGCGTCCGGTCAGGGCGAGCAGGAACCACAACATCTTCGGCCAGCGGTAGATCTTCGAAGACTTGCGGAAAATCCGCTCCGTCGGTCCGGATCTGATGTAACAGCGCCGTCCCGCAACGAACCATCCTTCTTCAGCCAGCGCGAGATGGCTGTCGACAAAGTCGGGCAAAAGGCAGCAGTCGCCATCGATGAATATCAGGTATTTCCCGCTGGCAAGCTTGGCGGCACCGTTGCGGCTGCGGCTTGGCCGGTAGCCTTCATCTGCCTGCCAGAAGTGTTTGACGGGCAGACTGCTGCTCTCCCGAAAGCGCTCGACGAGATCTCTCGTTTCCTGGCGGGAGCCATCGTCCGCGATCACGATCTCAAAATCGCGGTTCGTCTGAAGGCGCAGCGACTCGAGGACCATCGCCAGTGCTTCAGGCCAGTTATAAGTTGTTACGATAACCGATGCTGCGGGTGATTCTGTGATTGCCCTCATCCTCGAAAAATCCGGCCTTTGAGCGCGTTAGCATGCATTCACGAAACCACTGTGCCGTTCCGGTCAAGCATAACCCGCTGTGGCCAGTATTGGTGCCGAGAGGTGAATTACCTCAAGGCTTCAGGGACTGCAATGGGCACCTCAACAATCTGTGCCTTACGTGTAGTTCTAGAGCATATTCCGTATGATCGGAATATGCTCTAACTCTCAGCTTGATCTGATCTAGCCGACCCAGGCAATACGCAGGACGTTCGTCGCGCCCGGCGTTCCGAAGGGAACGCCCGCGGTGATGACCAGCTTGTTGCCGGTCACCGCAAACTCCTCGTGAACGGCAATCCGGCAGGCCTTTTCGACCATCTCCTGGAAATTGTGGACGTCCGAAGTATGGACGCAATGCGCCCCCCAGGTGACCGCCAGCCGGCGTGCGGTATGAATATTCTCAGTGAGAACAAGGATCGGAACATCGGGCCGTTCCCGCGCCGCCCGCTTGGCGGTTGAGCCAGAAGTCGTGTAGCTGACGATGGCTGCTGCCGAAATCGTGTTGGCGACCTGGGCTGCCGCGACCGAGATTGCATCGGGCGCCGTTGCCTCGGGCTCCGGAGTCAGAGCGTGGATCACCTTCTTGTAGGAGGGGTCCGCTTCAGTGCGCTCGATGATCCGCCCCATCATCCCGACGGCTTCAAGCGGATAGTCGCCTGCCGCCGATTCCGCGGACAGCATTACCGCGTCGGCGCCATCGTAGACTGCCGTAGCCACGTCCGAGGCCTCCGCCCGCGTCGGCGCAGGCGCATGGACCATCGAATCGAGCATCTGTGTCGCGACCACGACCGGCTTGCCCGCCAATCGGCAGGTTTGGATAATCTGCTTCTGCCGGCTGGGGACCTCCTCAGGCGGCATCTCGACGCCCAGGTCTCCGCGCGCCACCATGATTGCATCTGAAAGCTCAACCAGTTCAGACAGGGCTTCGACAGCAGCCGGCTTTTCGATCTTTGACATAATGGCGGCGCGGCCGGCGATCAGACGGCGTGCTTCCGCAACGTCTTCAGGGCGCTGAACGAAGGACAGCCCAACATAGTCGACACCAAGATCAAGCCCGAAACGCAGGTCCTTGCGGTCTTTCTCCGTGAGCGGTGAGATCGGGAGTATGACGCCCGGGACGTTCACGCCTTTCCGGTCCGAGAGACTGCCACCGGTCTCGACGACTGTCTCGGCAAAATCCTTACCGCATTCGGTGACGCGAAGCCTGAGTTTACCGTCGTCCAGCAGAAGATCCGTGCCCACCTCCAAAGCCGCGAAGACCTCCGGGTGGGGCAGGGGCGCACGGGTCGAGTCACCTGGCGCATCATCAAGATCGATCCGAAACGGGCGACCGGCTACGAGCGTGGCAGCGCCGTCTTTCATTTTGCCGACCCGCAGCTTCGGGCCTTGCAAATCCATGAGAATCCCGATGGGGCGGTCGGTTGCCTTCTCCAGATCCCGGATGATTTTGACATTTCGCTGATGGTCTGCGTGTGAACCATGGCTGAAATTTAAACGGAACACATCCGCCCCTGCCTCGAACAGGGAGCGGATCATCTCGGGGCTCGAACTGCTTGGTCCGAGCGTCGCAAGAATCTTGGCTTTTCTTTGTCTTCTCATGGCGCAGAGAATAACTTTATTTCGGGGATGCGAAAGTTAAATATAGATTATTGCGCGCTGAATTTGGGGAAAAGTTCCCATCAGGCGCCTGCGGTTGGAGTGCGTAATCTAAAGCTGGCCGCTTAACGCCAGCCCGGATGCATCCTCATCCAGGATGGATCTTTCAAGCTCTTGCGGGTCGGAGTACGCGGACAGCGCGCGCTTTACATGCACGGTCATTGCCTGCGCAGCGGCATCACCGTCCCCATCTTGAATCGCTTCAAAGATCTTGCGGTGCTGCTGTAGAAAAACGCGGTCGTCTGCCGGAGTCGCCAGAAGTTTGTAGCGATGGTAATCAAGCGTCTCGCGCAAGATATCTCCCATGCCGCTCATCAGGTGCATGTAAACGACACTGTCTGCGGCTTTGGCGACGGCCATGTGAAAAGCGACGTCATCCTCTGCTTTGTATTCTTCCGGCCGCTTTGGGTCGGTCATGACGTCGAGTGCATGCTTGATTTCGGCAATCTGCTCGTCAGTCGCGTTTTCAGCCGCCTGACGGGCCGCCCAGGCCTCGATCGCGACACGGATCTGGGCGAAGTCGCGCAGGTTCTTGCGATTTTCGCGAACAAGCGCGGCCAGGGCTGAGTCCTGATCGTCGGAAGCAGCAATCACCCGGGTTCCGCCGCCCTGAACCGCAATGACGAAGCCCTTGGCTTTTAACTGTTGCAGAGCGGCACGCACGGAAACCCGGCTCACGTTCATCATTTCTGCCAGTTGCCGCTCACCGGGAAGTCGTTCACCGGGCATGAGCTTGCCCGTGGCGATCAGCTTCATCAGCTCCTGAGCGACCCTGTCGGCGACCCGCTCACGCGGGATTTCCTGAAACCGGGCGTCATTGTCCGGCGGATTGCTCTCATCTCTGTTCTGCACGGACTTACTTCCTGTATTACCGCTGGGAGATCTGCATAAGCAACGCGGAGGTGAACCCGCGGCCGTTTTATGAGTGCAGTTGTAAGAAAGGTCAAGCAGTGCCCGGCGGCGTTACACAACTCTAATTAGCTTGTAATCTGTGACCATTCTTCGTCAAATCAATCGCTTTGCTATATTTGGCCGGATTCAGGCCTTTTTGCTTCGAGGGTGTTGCGGGAGTGTTGAAGGCATGAAGAGAGCGTTCCAGATGTGCCGAAAGATCTTCTTGTTCTGGAAAATCGCCGAGTCTCAAGGGTTTCACACAGTTTGATGGATGCTCCGATGCAAAGGGACGGATCGCAGGCCGGACTACTGGCGCAGGATGAACCCGCGCCCTTTGAAATTCTTCGTGAAGATGGAACCGCGCCTGTTGTTCTGGTGTGCGACCATGCCACCCGTTTTATTCCACGGGCTCTCAGCAGGCTGGGCCTCGATGAGACTGATCTGGCACGCCACATTGCGTGGGATATCGGCGCTGCCGATGTTACGCGGCATTTGTCCGGCATCCTGAATGCGCCTGCCGTAATCAGTCATTTTTCCCGTCTGGTTGTTGATCCAAATCGGAAGCTGGACCACGATTCCTCGATTCCGGATATCAGTGATGGCGTCACGATCCCCGGGAACCGGGCAATCTCCGCAACCGATCGTCAGGCGCGGCTTGAGACCTTTTTTTATCCTTATCAAAACGCAATCGCCCGCACTCTCGATGAGCGCGCTGAGGCCACCGGCGTCGAACCCGTCCTGATCTCACTCCATAGTTTTACCCCTGTAATGGAAGGGGTGGAGCGGCCCTGGAAAATTGGCGTGCTTTGGAACGAGGACGGTCGTCTGGCCCAGCCGCTGATCGATCGCCTCCGCGCTTCCGGGATTATGGTCGGCGACAATGAGCCTTATTCCGGCCGGATTGGGTTCGGTTACACGACCGAGGCCCATGGCGATGCCCGTGGCCTTGCGAACGTGTTGATCGAGGTGCGTCAGGACCTGATCGACACACACCACGGTGCGCGGGAGTGGGCGGCAACACTGGGGCAGGTCTTGCGCGAGACCTTGAAGAACCCCGAACTTTACAAGAAGCCTCACCTCTAGAGAGGAACGGCCAATAACGGGAGAGTTTCGCCATGGAGCATGTGGAACCCAGCTTTACCATCGGGATTGAAGAAGAGTATCTCCTGGTCGATCGTGAGAGCCGGGATCTGGTGATCGAAGCGCCTGACGGCTTGATGGATGAATGCGAGCGGCGGCTCGATCAACGCGTGAGCCGGGAATTCCTGCAGTCGCAAATCGAAGTCGGCACCAGTAAATGCAATACGATCAAGGAAGCTGCATCGGAACTTGCATTCCTGCGCAAAAACATCTCGGAGGTTGCCGGCGAATACGGCCTGGCGCCCATCGCTGCCTCGACCCATCCCTTCGCCGCCTGGGGCGCTCAAAAGCACACGCCGCGTGAGCGCTACGACGATCTCGCGCGGGATATGCAGGGCGTGGTGCGGCGCCTGCTGATTTGCGGCATGCATGTCCATGTCGGCCTGGACGATGATGATCTGCGCAACGATCTGACCGGACAGATTGCCTATTTTCTGCCACACCTGCTGGCGTTGACAACCTCGTCGCCTTTCTGGAAGGGGGAAGACACAGGCCTGAAGTCCTATCGTCTCTCCGTGTTCAACGAGCTTCCGCGCACCGGTTTGCCCGAGACTTTCGATAGTTTTGATGAGTATGAGCGACACCTGAACGCCCTGGTGAGAGCGGGCGTGATTGAGGATGGCAGCAAGCTCTGGTGGGATGTCAGGCCTTCAGCGCGCTTCCCGACGCTGGAGATGCGGATCGCAGACGCCTGTACAAACATTGCCGACAGCGTGACTGTCGCGGCCATCTACGTCAGCCTCTTACGGATGCTCTACACACTGAAGCGGTCGAACCAGCGCTGGCGGCGCTACGCCAATATGCTGATCCAGGAAAACCGCTGGCGGGCGCAGCGTTACGGCCTAGACGAAGGTCTGATCGATTTCGGCAAGGGCGAGATCTTTCCATACGCCGAGCTGCTGGAGGAAATCCTCGGTTTGATCGAGGAACACGCGAAAGCGCTCGACTGCTGGGACGAGGCCGCTCACGCCCGCCAGATTATCGCCCGGGGGACTTCGGCACACCGGCAAGTGGCTATTTTCAACGCGGCCGTGGAAAACGGCGCCGAAAAGCCGGAAGCCTTGCGGCAGGTCGTAGATTTCCTGATCGAGGAGACGGTAAGCGGCCTCTGACTTGTTTCCTGGCCGTGAAAGCCTCAAGTAGAGTTGATGTCATCCGGGCAAACGGCGTTTCCCTCTGGCCCGGTCGCTGTATTAAAATGTCTGAGAAATTAAGTTTCCAGGACGGATGGGAGCCAGTTAACCATGTCGATCGATCAGAAAACACAAACCGAACTCGAGGCCGCTGCTTTTCGCCGCCTGGTATCGCACCTGCGCGAGAGAACCGACGTTCAGAACATTGACCTTATGAACCTGAGTGGGTTCTGCAGAAACTGTCTCTCCAAATGGTATCTGGCCGCCGCTGAGGAGCGCGGGCTTGATCTTGATTACGATGCGGCACGCGAAACCGTGTACGGCATGCCTTACTCCGAGTGGAAGAGCAAACACCAGACAGAGGCCACGCCAGAGCAAAAAGCGGCTTTCGAAGTGTCACACAAACACCACAGCTAATTTTTTTCCTTTTTTGTTCCCAGTCCCGTTGCCTGAGCCGGGCGGCGGAGATAGTCTGCGCCGCTATTTTACGGAAGGTCGCCGCAGTGATAAGACCTGCGCGCCTGCAACTTAAAAGGGCCACCGGTCAGCACCGGAGCGGCTGGGAGACAGGAGAGATTGAATGGCGGATGTCGGTGGTATCGGTGCGGATCAGCTAAAGTCCTACATCGAGCGAATCGAAAGGCTCGAAGAGGAAAAAGCTGCGACGGCAACGGATATTCGCGAAGTCTATGCCGAGGCCAAAGGCAACGGTTACGACAGCAAAATCATGCGGCAGATCGTGCGGCTGCGTAAAATGGACGAGCAGGACCGCCAGGAGCAGGAAGCAATCCTGGAGCTATACAAGCACGCCCTGGGGTTGACGGAGTCGGCCGAATAAGCCGGCGTCGCCCGGGATTCGAAACTTGAGACTTGTAACTTGTTTTTGATCGAACGCCTGGTTTTTGGTCGAACGCCTGGCTTGATGAGAGACTTGGCACTGTTTGAACAGGCGGCTGCTTTCATTCGGGCCTGTTAAAGGCTGCACGCTCAGCCTCCAACGCGTCGCGGCGAAAACATCCTTCCAGGTGATCGTTGACCAGGCCCATGGCCTGCATGAAGGCGTAGATGGTCGTCGGTCCCACGAAGCTCCATCCGCGTTTCTTGAGGTCTTTGGACAAGGTAGTGGAGTGCTCGGTCGCGGGCATGGCGAGGAGGACTTCCTTCGTCAGGCGCTGTGGACGCGCGTCGCTCGGCGGCTCGAACTGCCAGAAATACGCGGCCAGCGAACCGAACTCATCCCGTAAGGCGCGCGCCCGGCGGGCATTGTTGATGGCCGATTCGATCTTTTTCCGGTTTCTGATGATGTCTGCATTTGCGGTCAGGCGCGCGATGTCCGTTTCGCCGAAATCAGCCAGGCGCTCGAAGTCGAAGCCGGCCATCGCAGCCCGGAAGCTCTCGCGCTTTCGCAGGATTGTGAGCCAGGATAGACCGACCTGGAAGCCTTCCAGGCAAACCTTTTCGAAAAGACGCCTGTCGTCCCCGACGGGCTGGCCCCACTCGCTGTCGTGATAGGCCAGATAGTCCTTGTGGCCCCCGTGCCACCAGCAGCGGCAATGTCCGTCATCGCCTCTGACCAGACCTTCAATTTCTGTCGTTTCCGTCACGTGATGACCAGCCTCAAGACACGGGTTTAGCTCCGACCAATATCAGAGCGAGTAAGTTTTTTTCTCAGCCAAACAAAGCGTTAGGCAACTCTATTGGAGGGGGAATGGGGGATAAAGGGGCTTTACCCCACGTGCGGAATAAAAATTCAATTAGTCCTTCCGAAGCCGTTGACAGACTCGACAAAACACTCTTTACTGCAAATGCAAATCATTCTTATTAACTTTGACGAATACGATGACCCACCCGCAAGACGCAGGTAAAGCTTGGATGAGCGAATTGAGCGACGGACAACAGCTTGTTGTCTGGTCATTCCGTCGCTGGCTGAGCGGTGAGCAGAACTGGTCGACCGTATGGAACGAGTTCGCCGTGCGTTTCGGTGCGGAGCCGGCGCGGCCGATCCTGACGAGCTTTATCCGGCTGGTCGATGCCATTCGTTCAGGCGCGCGCCGGGCTGTTCACTATCATCAGCCCTGCTGCCCCTGTGTCGGTGCCGATGAAGCGCTCCTGACGTCTCTCGTCGGAGCGGCCCAGGCCGGGCGGCGTGACCTCGTGCGCAGTTATGCCCTAGAGATGGTCCAGGATCCGATGGCGGATGCACTGGTGGAACGGGCGCTCGATCTCGCGACCGTGCTTTCCGAGCGTGGGGTGGAGGTGCCACACCAGCGGGAATGGAAGTCTTTCTCCGGCGCGCAGCCCGTGCCAAAGGATGAGCAGGTAACGCTGCACTAAGCATTTGTAGAACGCAGACCGGCAAAGTTCGGTCCAAGGTTTGAACACTCGAACGAAAAAACTTAAGGCGGAAAAGAACATGACAAATAAGATCGGTCTCGTGGTGGCGGCAGGTCTTGTGGCGGCGTCTCAGATGGCGTTGCCCGCAGTGGCGCAGGCGGCGCCCTCCAAAGCAGACGTGCTGCGGACGTACGGGGACATTGCACTTGCCGGCTATGAAGACTCGCTGATCACGGCACAAACCCTGAAGTCTGCTGTTGATGCCCTTGTTGCCGCGCCGTCGGATAGAACACTGTTGCAAGCCCGTGCGGCGTGGCTTGCCGCGCGCGAACCCTATCAGCAGACAGAGGTTTACCGTTTTGGCAATGCCATCGTTGATGACTGGGAAGGCCGGGTAAATGCCTGGCCGCTCGATGAGGGCCTGATCGATTACGTCGCGACCAGCTATGGCACCGAGTCCGACGAGAACGCCTTCTATACTGTCAATGTGATTGCCAATCCCAAGCTGAAAGTGGCCGGTCAGGAGATTGACGCCAGCCAGATTACTCCGGCTCTTCTGGCGGAGGAATTACAGGAGGCCGGCGAGGTTGAGGCCAATGTCGCGACCGGCTACCACGCCATCGAGTTTCTGCTCTGGGGGCAGGACCTGAATGGCACCGGCGCCGGCGCGGGCAATCGTCCCGCGACGGACTTCGATCCCGCCAACTGTACGGGTGGGAACTGTGATCGCCGTGTTTCCTACCTGACGGCTGCGACGAACCTTCTGATCGCAGATCTGGAGGAAATGGTCGCCAACTGGCAGCCCGGTGCCGCTGCACGTGTTGCTTTGGCCCAGAACGGCGAAGACACCGGACTTGCGACGATCCTGACCGGTATGGGCTCACTCTCTTACGGTGAACTGGCCGGCGAGCGTATGAAGCTGGGCCTGTTGCTCAATGATCCGGAAGAAGAACACGATTGCTTCGCCGACAACACGCACAATTCGCACTATTACAACGTTGTGGGTATTCTAAACGTCTATAACGGACGCTATCGCCGGATCGACGGCTCGGTCGTCGAGGGACCCAGCATTGGTGATCTTGTCTCCGCTGCCGACAGCGGGGTTGACGCAGAACTGAGCGGTAAGCTCAACCAGACCCTGATCGCTGCCGAGAGCATGGTGCGCCGGGCGGAGACCATCGAGGCTTACGATCAGATGATCGGCGAGGGTAACGAAAAAGGAAATGCCGCGGTGCAAGGCGTCATCGACGCCCTAGTCTCGCAGACCACCTCGATCGAGCGCGCTGTTGCGGCCCTGAAGCTGAACAACATTGCCTTCGAAGGCTCCGACAGCCTGGATGATCCTTCCGCGGTCTTCCAGTAAGCCAGGCCTCTCCACCCTCTCCGCGGGCGGGGGGACAGACACAGTGATCCACCTCTCACTGACTTTGTCTGTCCCCCCAATTTTTTGCCTGATCGGTCGAGCGCTCAAACGCAGTCCAGCAAGCTAGCGAACGGACCTTGTGCACCGTCGCGGTTACTCTACCAGCGCGGTTGACCTCAAAAATGTCATAGACAGGACTTTAAGCTTTGCAAGACCGGTGCTAAGCTAGCGCGCGTGTGGCGAAGTCTTTCCACTCAAAGGCGGGAAGACGACAGGGCGGAGTGAGTGTCCCCCGTCTATCTTATTGAGAAGTAAGAAAGTTAATCGGCGATGCATTTGCCATCTGTGATCACAGGCGCAGCTCTTTTTTGCGCTGTCACAGCTGCCGCTGCCGCAGCGGTACTCGCCCATCGCGATGATCTAAATAGCGCGGATAGGTTGAAAATCGAATCTGTCACAGCTTTGACAGATGACTTTTCGAAAGCGGAAAAGTTCGAGCGCTGGCCAGCGGGTGCGGGGACCTCCAAGAAGCATTTCAACGCCGACGCCTTTTCGCATTTCCTGAGCAATCTCTCCTTCGAAGAAGAGCAGCTGGCAAAAGTCGGAAACGGTATTTTCAAGAAAATCTGGGTTTCCTCACCTGCCTCGACACGGGCCTCGGATGGTCTGGGGCCGCTGTTCAACGCGCGCGCCTGTCAGCATTGCCATTTGAAAGACGGCCGCGGCCGTCCGCCTGCCGAGGGTGACGATGCAGTTTCCATGTTCTTGCGTCTGTCCGTGCCGCCGGGGACCGAAGCGCAGGAGGCGGCACTGCGGGCGGGGGAGATCGGTCTTATCCCTGAACCGACCTACGGAACACAGCTCCAGAATTTTGCGGTCCCGGGTCACAGTGCCGAAGGCAGAATGGTCATTCGTTACGAGGAACTGCCCGTCACGCTCAACGGCGGAGAGACGATCTATCTGCGTAAGCCGAGCTATTCGATCGATGAGCTCGCCTATGGCCCCCTAAGCCCCGACACCCTGCTAAGTCCCCGTGTTGCCAATCAAATGATCGGTCTTGGGCTGCTGGAAGCAATCCACGAGGGGGATCTTCTGGCGCTTGCGGACCCGGAGGATGCCGATGGCGACGGCATCTCGGGGCGCCCCAACTGGGTGCGCGACGATGAGAGCGGCAAGATGCTTGTCGGGCGTTTTGGCTGGAAAGCGGGTAATCCGACAGTTCGCCAACAATCGGCGCACGCCTTTACCGGCGATATCGGGATCTCGACCAGTATGACACCAGCACATTGGGGGGAGTGCACGGAGCAGCAGGAAGACTGCCGCAGTGCGCCCGATGGGGTGCAATTGGCGTTCGGCGAGGTGGAAGCGCCCGACAATGTGCTTGACCTCGTGACCTTCTACGCCCGAAATCTTGCGGTCCCGGCACGGCGCGATCCGGATGATCCCGATGTCCTGGCGGGCAAGGCGCTTTTCTACGACGCCGGATGCGTTTCCTGTCATACACCGAAATTCGTGACCCGGCGCGATGCCCAGCCCGAGGCTCATGCTTTTCAGCTGATCTGGCCCTACAGCGATTTGCTGCTGCACGATATGGGCGAGGGGCTGGCCGACAACCGGCCCGAGTGGAAGGCCAATGGCCGGGAGTGGCGCACAGCGCCGCTTTGGGGAATAGGTTTGACCGAGACGGTCAATGGCCATACGAAGTTCCTCCACGACGGCCGGGCCCGGAATCTGCTTGAAGCAATTCTCTGGCACGGCGGCGAAGCGGAGCAGTCTCGGCAAAAAGTTGTCGACATGACCCCTGGGGAACGAGAAGCCCTTTTGGCTTTCGTTGGATCACTGTAACAGGATCTCGGCAGATGCGCGGATATAAGGTTCTGATTTTTAGTCTTTTTGCGACCGGCGCGGTCAACATTGGACCCGGCGTCGCGGCAGAGGCGGAGGGTGACGGCGCAAAGCCGGATTATGCGGCCATCGTTCAGGCGACAGTGACGGGACATATCCGTCCCGCCTACAGCCGGATGGCGAAGGCCAGCAAAAATCTGGCACTGATCATGAAGGCCGCCTGCCGGACCGACGAGGGCGTAACGACGCCCACGATCACAAAGTCCTTCATGGATGTGGCGTCAGCCTGGGTGTCTGTTCAACATATTCGGTTCGGCCCGGTGAAAGATGAAAACCGCTATGAGCGTATTTCCTTTTGGCCCGATCCCAAAAACCTCACGTCCCGTCAAATGTCCGCGGTTCTGGTAAAGCGTGATGCAACCGTGATCAACGCGGAGACCTTGGCGAAAAAATCTATTGCATTGCAGGGGCTGACGGCCCTTGAACGCCTCATGACAATGGCTCCTGCGGAAGACCGGGAAGAAGCGGTCTTTCGCTGCGAATACGCCCAGGCCATCACCGATAATCTGGTGCAAATCTCGAGCTCCGTCGAGGCTGACTGGGCGGCAGATAAGGACTTTCCGCGCCTGCTTGGAACGCCGGGACCCGAGAACCCGCTGTATCGGGATCATCGCGAAGCTGCTCTGGAGGTCATGAAATCCCTGAGTGCAGGCCTGCAGTTCCTGCACGAGCGTAAACTGGTGGCACCACTTGGCGAAACGCTTGAGAAGGCCCGTCCCAAGCGCGCCGAATTCTGGCGGTCCGGGACCACGCTGGATGCCCTGGATGCGAACTTCGAGACGCTGATGGAGCTCTACACAAAGAGCGGCATCTCGGCTTACGTCAAGTCGGTGGATGAGGGGCTCGATAAGACCCTGATGACCTCTTACGAGCAGGCACTTGTGACCCTCAAAGGGATCGAAAAACCCTTCGTTGAAGCAGCGACGGATAAGGCGCTACGCCCGAAAATGGATTACCTGCGGTTTCTTGCCGAGGATCTTCAACTTCGATCATCCGGTAACCTCGCCAACACCCTTGGTCTCTCGTTGGGCTTCAATGCGTTGGACGGCGACTGAACTTGAAACTCCTGACCCGCAGGCATGCGCTTGGTTTGTGTGGCGGCAGTATCCTCTCGTCCCTTGCAGCTCAAGGCGCCTTAGCTCACTCCCGACGTGAAGAGGGACCTCTGTTTCTGACATCCGCTACGCGTGATGGGGGGCAACACGGGGGAGCGATTCTGAGTAGTGACGGCGAGTTGCTCGCCGAGTTTGCGCTTCCGGAGCGTGGTCACGGTGCTGCCTTGAGGCCGGGAACGCGGGATGCCGTGATATTTGCCCGCCGCCCGGGTACCTTTGCCCTGGTCTTGGATACCGGGACAGGAATGACGCGCCAGCTGATACCGTCCCGTCGAGACCGGCATTTTTACGGCCACGGCTGCTATTCGCGTGATGGCGCTATCCTCTTCGCGACGGAGAATGATTTCGACGGCGAGCGCGGTGTTATCGGCCTTTACGATGCCCGAGACGGCTACCGGCGCGTCGGTGAGTTTCCATGCCACGGCATTGGCCCTCACGAGATGGCTCTCATGCCTGATGGGAGAACGCTCGTCGTGGCCAATGGCGGTATTCTGACCCATCCCGATGCGCCGCGCATGAAGCTCAATCTGGCCGAGATGGCGCCTTCCATTGCGTTCATAGACGCAACGAGCGGAGACTTGCTCCTGCGACACACGCCACCTGACGAGCTCCGTCAGCTTTCGTTGCGCCATCTTTCTGTGCGCGGGGATGGCTGTGTCGCTGCCGTTGCGCAGTGGGAAGGGGCCGTGCTGGAGCAGCCGCCGCTGATCGCCTTACTGGACAGGGATACCGGGCTGCGCTTCCAGGTCGCCCCGCCAGCGGTTGCGCCCAGAATGCGGAACTACTGTGGGTCAGTCGCCTTTTCGAAAGACGGCGAGAGATTCGCCGTGTCTTCGCCACGCGGCGGACTGATTACGATCTGGGGTGGCGATGGAAACTATCGTGAAGCCATCGCGCTTGAAGACGGCTGTGGACTTGCGGCAGGTGCTGGAGGCTTTGTTTTTACGTCTGGGCGGGGCGTGGTCACGTCAGATGGTTCTCGCGAGATGCGCCGGCACGAAGAGATCGCCTTCGACAATCATCTGATTGCGCTTAACAGACCCTAAGACGGGTTTTTCGGCCTCCGGAAGGATGAAGGCGGGCGGCCATAGGTCGCGCGAAAGGCGTCGTTGAAACGCCGGACGCTGTTGAAACCGGCTTCGAACGCAATATCCGCCAGCGGCCGGCCGCTGCTGTCGATCAGGCGTTTGGCGACCTGTACCCGATGGGTGGCGGCGATGGCGCTGGGGCTCGCACCCACGTGTTGCATGAAAAGGCGCGAGAGGTGCCTTGCGCCGATCCCCAGTTTATCCGCTAAGGTCTCCACGCTTTCCTGATCCAGGAAACCCTCTTCAATCAGACGCATAGCCCGGGCAACTGTGGTTGCCGTTCCGCGCCATGCGGGGCTGCCCGGCGCGGTCTCCGGGCGGCATCTCAGGCAGGGCCGGAAACCGGCCCGTTCCGCGGCGGCGGCGGAGGGATAGAAAGTCACGTTTTTGGAATGGGCGCAGCGCACCGGGCAGATCGGCCGGCAATAGATCTTGGTCGTCCGCACACCGGTGAAAAAGAAACCGTCATACCGCCGGTCCCTCGCAATGCGCGCACGGTCGCAGGCCTCCCAGTCGCGCCAGATCTCCGGATCGATGTGTAGGTTCGGGATCAGGTCCGTTTGTGTATTCATGATACGCCTATTATGCCTCGGGCGCGGCCCGATACTAGTGTGGTGGAACTGAAGTTCGTGTCCTTTATGACGTCTTTGCAAGTTACACGGTTAGGCGCGAGGTCTGCAGTGATGTGGAGCATCACAAGGTCCTCGCAACGACATCCGCGGGACTTGCAAAGGCGCCGGAAAGGTCGCTTTTGCGGTTCTCTGAAGGGCGTCACCGCCGCTCGCCGATGCTTTGGCATCGCCAGCGCGACGCTTCCTGCTCAGAAAACCGCAGAAGCGATCATAAATGATACGAACTTCAGTTCCACCACACTAGCTGAAATCGGACTCGGTCCCGCGCTGTGCCGGGACGGAGTCCGATCCCGGCCAGACAGAGGCCTGTCCCCATCGTCTTTTAGCAGCCTCAGGGAAACGAATTTGGGAGCTATGAATGTCGGCAAGTTCAGTTCTTCAGCAGGCGGCACAGCACGCCGTCGATTATCTGCAGGCGATCGACAAGCAGCCGATTAGGACCTCGGCGAGCCTATCCGAATTGAGGAGGCGGCTGGGACGGGAGTTACCTGAACACGGCGTGCCGGCCATAGAAGTCATCGATGATCTGGTTGCGGATGCTGCCGGCGGCATTCTCGGGTCCGGCAGTGGCCGCTTCTATGGATGGGTGATCGGGGGCAGCCTTCCGGTTGCCCTGGCGGCTGACTGGCTGACCTCGACCTGGGATCAAAATGCCGCCTCGAACGTCACGGCGCCCGCGGAAGCCGTGGTGGAAGAGATCGCCGGTGCCTGGTTGAAGCACATTCTTAATCTGCCGGACGAGGCCTCATTCGCCTTCGTCACCGGTTGCCAGATGGCGCATACCACAGCCTTTGCGGCAGCCCGGCATCACTTGCTTCAGCAGCGCGGATGGGATGTCGAGGTCAAGGGGCTGCAGGGCGCGCCGAACATCCGTGTTCTGACCAGTGAAAACCGTCACGAGTCGATCCTGCGCGCCGTCCGTCTGCTCGGACTCGGAACCGAAGCGGTCACCTATGTCGCAAGCGATAGCGAGGGCCGTATGGATCCGGGAGCGCTGGATGCCGCGTTGAGTGGCCCGGCGGATCGCGCCACGATCGTTTCCCTTCAGGCCGGAGATCTCAACACTGGGGTATTTGACGTCTTCAAGGCGCTTTGCCCGATCGCGCGCAAGCATGAAGCCTGGGTCCATGTGGACGGCGCCTTCGGACTCTGGGCGGCTGCCAGTCCCCGCTACCGGCATCTGCTCGAGGGTGTGGAACAGGCCAATTCCTGGGCCACCGACGGTCACAAGTGGCTCAATCTGCCGTTTGATTCAGGCTTCGTTTTCGTTGCGGAGCCAGCGGCACACCGGGCCGCCTTTTCCCAAGCGACCAGCTATGCCGTGCCGCTTGAGGATCTTCGCAATCAAAAGGATTGGAATCCGGAATGGTCACGCCGTGGCCGGGGCTTTGCCGCTTACGCCGCTCTTCGTCATCTGGGCAGGTTGGGGGTCCAGGATCTTGTCGAACGCTGCTGCGACCATGCCTGCCGTCTTGTAGAGAGTATTGCGGCGCTGGAAGGTGCGGAAGCACTTGCGCACCCGGTAATCAACCAGGGCCTGGTCCGGTTCCTATCCCCGGACGGCGATCACGACCGGCGTACGGACGAGGTGATCGCGGCCCTCCAGAGCAGCGGTGACGTATGGTTCGGCGGTGTTACCTGGCAGGGGAAGCGTGCGATGCGCATCTCGGTCTGCAATTGGCTGACGACCGATGCGGATATTGATCGAACAATAGAGGTTGTCCGGCGCGTTTTGCGGGAAATGTCCCGCCCTTCGATATGACGGGCTGTGGCATCTGCCGACAACAAGCAGGCGCTAACGTGTCTTGAGGGCATTCTGATAAGCACCACCGATCAACTGCGGCACGGCCTTACTGGTGTTTTGCGCGATTGCATAGCTTACATCCTCTGCGTAGCCGGCGTCCGTGAGCTCCTGACCGGACGCGCAGGCCCGGATCGCTTCCGCGCAGTTGTCCCGCATGGTCAGGTAAGCCGCGCGGGTCGCTTCGGCGTCGGGTGTCAATTCCCCTTCCATGGCGGACAGAATGGCGCCTGCGCCAAGCAAGTCTTCCAGTGCCGGGCGCAGAGTTCCGTCCGGCCACTTCTCACCCGCGGCGATGACGCCGACTCGTTCACCGACCTGGCCCACAGCTTTCGCGACGGCCCTTGCGTTCCGCAAACATCCGGCGAAGGTCGGGCAATCACCGGTCAACTCCGAGAGCGCCGAACCGTTGGGAGAGGGCAAGACAATGCGCTCGCCGGGTGCGACGTTTGAGAGCGACCCGGGCGAAAGGCTCAGTTGTCCGCCGGACGCGGATCTGGGCTGTGCGAGCGTCGCGCTATGCCGTTCGGCCTGTGCCGCGGCACCTTCACGGCCGTAGGCATAGGGGAACACGAGCGCGCCCCGGCCAACGGCCACATCGACCGCTGTCGAAAAGGATAGGACGTCGACAATGACGACCGCGTCGGAAATCGGCAGCAGAGCGCGTAGGCCGTTTTGACCCCAGGCAAAGGAGAGCAGGCGTTTTCCCATGATCTCAAACCCTCACTGCCGCCGGGCTATTCATCGATGGCGGCGATCAGAAAGTCGCGGAAGCGGCTTTCCGCAGGATCAAAGCGGTAGCCATGGCGCCAGGCGATGCCCACGTCCATGCTCGGCACAGCATCGCTGATCGGACGACGCTCCACTCGTCCGCCATCGAGCGACCAGGGGCGATAGACCAGATCCGAGAGAATGGTGACGGCGTGGCCGGTCGCGACCATGCTGCGGACCGCTTCCAGAGAGCCGGTCTCGAACACCACGTTGGGTTCATGCCCGAAGTCCTGCCAATAGCGCCGGCCGGCTTTATCCGATTCGTCGACTTTGAAAAAGACATAGGGCTCCGCAGCGACCTCGGCCATGCTCACGGTCTCCTGCCTGATCAGGGGGTGAGTATTGGCGAGCCAGAGCCTGCGGGGTGACTTTTTCAGGACCTTGCTGTGAAATCGGTCGGGACTGGAGAGATTGGAAACCAGCATAAAGGCAATATCGATCTCTTCGCGCGCCAGCATGGTTTCCAACTCTTCGCGCGACGCCTCCACCAGATCGAAATCGATCGAAGGATTTCTACGCCGAAACCGCGAGAGGAGCGGAAAGAGAGCGTAGCCAGAGGCCGTATAGGTCACGCCCAAGCGTATTTTGCCGCTCAGGTCGGGCAGTTTCTGCTGCATCGAAGCAACCGCGTCATCCACGACGAATTCGATGTTCTCGGCATGCGTCCTGAAGTTCTGCCCTTCTTGGGTCAGGGATACCCCGCCCGAGCGGCGGGTGAAGAGCGTGACACCCAGTGTCGCCTCGAGATCCTTGATGGCGAGAGTGACCGCGGACTGAGAGATGCCGAGCTGGGTCGCGGCGGCGGAGACCTTCTCGGTATCGGCGACGGCAATGAAGTAGCGGACCTGGCGGAGACTCAGCATCTGTAGGGCTTACGGGCCTATTATGAGTTTTTCTAAATTTAATATTATAAAATTTGAATTTCAAATTCCACGGAAAAGCTGACACCCTTTGTTTACGTCAATCGGATCCACGGCAAACTCACAGGAGCGACAGATGACAAGTTTGACCATCGATGACCGCATTCTTCCCTCTTCGGGTTTGGATCTTGCGGTCCTGCGGGACGCCAAACCGGCGGAGCGCGCGGCGATGCAGCGGGAAACTGCCGCTTCGCGCGATGCACAGGCGCAGACGCCTGTCGATCAGACCGGTCAGGGACAGTGGCGGGTTCTGCGCTACCTGTAAAAACAGTGTGGACTTGGCAGGTTGGCTATTGCTCGTATCCGCGGAAGATGTCTTCCAACTGAGCGAAGCCTGCGGCGTCTTTGGTAAAGGTGAAGGTGCCCTGGTCCAGGATCTCGCGCACGGCTGCGATGACCGCACCGAAGGCAAGGCGGGAAAAAGCCGAACCGACGCTGATCCGTCTCACGCCAGCCATAGCAAGGTCTTCTATCCCGAAGGTCGCGCCGGGTAAACCCATGACCACGTTGACGGGCTTGCCGACGGAGGAACAGAGCGACCTGATGTCGTCGAGTTTGTTGAGACCTGGTGCATAAAGCACGTCCGCACCGGCTTCTTCGAAAGCCTGCAAGCGCTTGATCGTGTCGTCCAGATCACGGCGGCCATGCAGAAAGTTCTCGGCGCGGGCGGTCAGGATAAAATCGCCGGGCAGGGCGCGGGCGGCTTCGACGGCGGCCGTGACCCGTTCCACGGTCAGGCCGAAATCGTAGATCGGCTTGTCGCTGTCGCCGCTGAAGTCTTCGATGGAGCAACCGGCCAGCCCGGTCGCCGCAGCCTGCGGAATGGCCTTGGCGACACCAGCCGGAGCGTCGGCGAAGCCGTTCTCCATGTCAGCAGAGACCGGCAGGTCCGTTGCCGAGACGATGCTTCTGCAGTGTGCGAGGACGTTCTCCAGGTTGATGCGGCCTTCGGGAAGACCGAGCGAGAAGGCCATCCCGGCACTGGTCGTGGCCAGGGCCTTGAAGCCGAGCGATGCCAGCACGCGCGCCGTTCCTGCATCCCAGGGATTGGGGATGACGAAGATGCCGTCCTCCTCGTGAAGGGCACGAAACCTGGCGATCTTTTCCGCTTGAGACAGCATCACAGACTCCCTTTTACGTTCATAGTTCGATGATAGTTGATCAATGTATTGAGTCAACAGGCATTGTTCGATATACATGAGCGTGTAACTGCACCAAGGCATCTGTCTTGGCAAGAGAGTACTATTCGGTCAAGGTCGAACAATGCCTGCAAAGCCCGCAACAGCTACACACTTTGACGTCTCCAAGATCGGCAAACTCCTCGGAGATTCCTCAAGGGTCGAGATGATCTCGTCTCTGATAGACGGACGGTCCCTGACGGCGCGGGAGCTCGCGCATGGGGCCGGTATCTCGGCTTCCACCGCGAGCTTTCATCTGGCCAAGCTCGTTGATGCCGGGTTGCTGATGGTCCTGAGCCAGGGACGTCATCACTTTTACCGGGTGGCCTCACCTGAAGTGGGGGCTGCCATACAGGCGCTGCTGAGACTTGCGCCCAGCGGAAAAGCAGAGCCGGCGGCCCGGCGCAAAACGCAAGTCTGTTTCGCGCGCACCTGCTACGGCCATCTCGCCGGGGTGCTGGGCCTTGCCGTCGCGGAAGCGCTACAGGCTAAGGGCTTGATCGAAGCGTGCGGCGAGGAAGATTTTCTTCTAACCCGAAAGGGCGAACGCTTTTTCAAGAAACTCGAAATAGACCTCGATGGTCTCCACGCAGGCCGGCGGCTCTTTGCCAGACAGTGCCTGGATTGGAGTGAACGGAAGCCTCATCTCGGCGGTGCGCTGGGCCAAGCCTTTACCGAAAGCCTGATAAAGCGAAAATGGTTGCGCAAGAAAACGGGTAGCCGGGAGATTCATGTGACCAAGGACGGGCAGGCGGCTCTGCGCAAACTGCTCGGCATCAGGACCGAGGCGCTGTCATCCGCTTTCTTCACTGCGGACCCGGCCAAGAATGCAACTAAGAGGAGGGAGTGATATGGCGCAGGGATTCAACCCGCCGGGAACCTGGCAGCCACGGGAGCGTGGTTTCAGCATGGGCGTGGTCCAGCATCCTGGCCATTTCATTCACTTCACCGGACAGGTGGCCTGGAACGAGGCTGAAGAGATCGTCGGTCTCGGTGATGTGGCGGAACAGACCCGGCAGTGCTTCCGGAATATCGAAGCGGTGTTGGGAGCGGTCGGCGGTCGTCTGGAGGATATCGTCTCCGTGACCACCTACTTCACCGACCGGTCACAATTGCCGGAGATTCAGGAAGTCCGGACGGCTTATTTCGATCCGCAAACAGCACCTGCAAGCACGTCGGTGATGGTGGCCGGGCTGGGGCATCCTGACTTTCTGGTCGAGCTGGCGCCCATTGCGGTTATCCCCCCGGAGCGTTTCAAACCGGTGGATTAGCCTTTGATCTATTCGGCGGCTGCTGCGGTTTCAGGCGACGTGCGCCGCCATGACGGCAGCATCGCGGCGCTCACCAGGACGATCGCGGCGGAGACCGCAAGGAAGAGGTACTGACTGTCGAATCCGTATCCCAGGCTGTGCAGGCCGGCGATCAAAGGAACGATGGCCGAACTCATGCCAAGCGAGAAGACGTATTGCACGGCAAAGGCGCGCGAGCGCCAGGCTTGCGGAACATAGCGCCCCATCAGCCAACCTGTGACCGGCAACTCGGCGAACATCAACAATACCAGGAATAGCGCGGCAGGCACGACCAGTAAGCCCGAGGTCGTCGAGACAAGCGTCAGGGCGGCAACCTGAAAGACGAGAAGCGATAGCAGGATGGGTTTCGCGCCAAAACGGTCGAGCAGATCGCCGACGGGCAATTGGGCAAAGGCCGCGACTGCGAAGACCAGGGCCGTGTAGCTGCCGATGACGGAGAGGTCGCTTGTGATGTCGGCCAGACGTTCCTCGAAGAGTTTCGGCAATGAAATGCTGACGCCGTTAAAGACGGCGCCGCCGAACAGCGCGGCGACCAGAATGACCGCGAAGACTCTGATTTGTGTGTTGCGCGTTGCCGGAACCACCGGCTGGGTGACTTTCTCCGGGTTCTTTTGTCCGCCCGCGGCAGCCCGGCGGGTCATGGACAAATAGGCGACGCCAACCCCGATGGAGATCAGACCGGGCAAAAGGAATGCGCTGCGCCAGCCGAAAGCTTCGGCCAGAAACCCGGTCAAAAGCGTGGCGCCCGCGAGCCCCATGTTGCCGTATACGCCATTGACCGCGAGCGCCCTGCCGGGCCTGTCCGACATCTGGGTCACCATGGAGAGGCCGACCGGGTGATAGATCGAAGCAAAGAGGCCCATCGCGGCAAAGCTGATCATCAGAAGCAGGGGGCCATTCGAGAGGGCAGCCAGCACGCTCGAGGCACCACAGCCGATGAAGAGCATCGCGACCAGCCATTCCCGGCGCCAGCGGTCGCCGAGCCAGCCGGCGGGCAGAGTCCCAAGTGCGAAGGCCACGTAGATCGGTGTGCCGAGCGCAAGCGCCGCGCCGTAATCGAGCTGCCAGTCGCGCTCGATCGCGATCACGGCTGTCGGAAAGATCAGCAAAAAGAAGTGATCGAAAAAGTGTCCCAGGTTGAGAAAATTAAGGGTGGTCTTGGGACTCATACGGCTTTCCATCTGTACACGCGATTGTCTGCAGGCTTGAGAATAAGCAGAGATGAAAAAGCATTCTATCCATGGTATGCCAATATTTATCGCTTAAATGACAAAACGAGTTGTCTTTTGCAGTTTTCAGGTCTCGCCAGCAGCTACGATAAGGGAACCAGGATCGAGCCGCACCGGCATGTCGGTCATCAGATCGTACATGCCCGTTCGGGCGTGATGCGGGTGACGACGTCCGACGGCAGTTGGGTTTTGCCCCCTGGCCGCGCCCTTTGGGTGCCGGCGGGCTGTACACACGAAATCCTGTGCCGTGATGCGGTCGAGATGCGCACCGTCTATCTGGCGCCCACACCTAACGCCACGCCATCAGGCTATGCGCGTGCTTCTGCGGCGGTCCCTTTGACGCTACCGGGGACGCTGCCTGAAAACTGCGTTGTCTGGCGCTTATCCGCCCTGATGCGGGAGGTGATCCTGCGCATTGCATCCGAACATGACGAGCGCCTGGACGAGCATCTTCTTGCTTTGCTCCTGGCCGAGATTAAGGTGATGGATGCCTTGCCGCTTTATCTTCCCGAACCTGCGGATCCGAAGATCAAGGTCATCACGAGCACACTGTTCTCAGCACCGGCTGACGATCGCACTCTGGAGGATTGGGCGGCTGAATTGAACCTTTCGCCGCGCACCTTGATCCGGCGGTTTCAAGCCGAGACCGGCATGACCTTTCGCCAATGGCGGCGGCAGGCCCGGTTGCTGGTGGCTCTGGAACGCCTGGCCGCGAAGGAACCGGTTACCTCGGTAGCCTACGATGTCGGATATGACGGGTTGAGCGCGTTCATCGAAGCCTTTCGCGAAGCCTTTGGCGTCACGCCGGGGCAGTACTTCCGGGATTGAGCCGCAAGCCCATCTGAGCTGTTTGCTTATCGCGTTGTTTCTCAGGTAGCCTTAGACAAAACCGGAGTCGTCGTGAAATGACCAGAGTGGCAGTAATCGGAAATGCGGGTGGCGGCAAGTCTACGCTTTGCCGGGCGATAAGCGATGCGTTGGGCCTGCCGTACCATTCCATCGACAAGATCCAGTGGCTGCCCGGTTGGGAGATGATGCCTGAAGCTGAGTTTCACATCAGACATGAAAGCCTGATTGCTGGGGAGCGCTGGATCATTGACGGCTTCGGGCCCTGGCAGGATATCGAGCGTCGCTTCGATGCCGCCGATACGATCGTCTTTATCGACCTGCCTCTCTGGCGGCACCTGCTTTGGGCGACGAAACGGCAAATCCGGTCAGTGTTTTTGGGCAGAACCGATGGTCCAGAAGGCTGTCCGATGTGGCAGGTGACCTTTAAGCTCTATCGGATGATGTGGTGGCTGCATCGTAAGGTCCGTCCGAAACTGATCGCGGCAATGGATGCATATCGCGCTGATCGGGATATCATCCACCTTCGGTCGCCGCGCGACATCGAAGGCTTCCGCAAGGCTTGTCTGAAGCTGCAGCCTCACCACTAGACGAATTTCAGCTGTAGACTGCCACGATCCAGATAGTCCGGATGTCGTTCTGATCCTCCGACAGGGGCATCTCTATGGCTTCGAAAGACTGGAAGTGCTTTTGAGCAAAGTCGGATTTTCCGTAACAGCGGATTGGCCGTCTGTAAGTCTGGATCAGTTCGACGCCCCGTTTGAAGGACTGGAGCGTGCTGTCTACATAAAGCTGGTCCCAATACTTGCCGGTCGAATCACGTCCAAGCGCACTGGTGATGTGGGTCCCGATCAGTCGCCAGCGGTAGCGTATCGGTGGTCCTGGCTCAATGTCGAGAAGCTGCATGTGCGGCAGCATCGCCGCTGGAACTTGAACCGGATCCAGATCGCCGCGGGAAGGCAGCTCACGCTCTCCGCGGAGCTTTTGCCACAGTGAGTAAGCGTCTTTGAGAAGGTCGTGTTCGAAGTTCAGATCGGGATCGTATTGCAGCGGACTCCAATCGTCCGATATCCGCGCGCCAGGATGCTGAACAGAATCCATCAATTCAAAACTCTCAGATTGCCTTGGCGCATTATTTCGTAAAGCCGATCTTCAGCTCGCCTTACTTCGAAACGCAGATCTATCCCGACATTTTCTATAACGTCTGTTATTTAACAAGTGATTATTGAATTATGTTTGCCTTGCCCGTGCTGGACGAGTGATTTCGAATAAATGCACTCAAGCCTGTGGCGCTTGTCGTTCTTTTGTGCTGTCGGGATCAGAGCAGCCCGGGTGACCGGGAGTCCGCGCAAATTCGACCCAAGCCGGGTTTGAGAAGGGGCGAGCGGGGCAAGACAAACGGTCACTCCGTCTGAGACTTGTATAACACTGCACAAAAGCAGGATCACGACCGGCGGGCTCCGCCCTTCGCAATCCTGCTAAGTGGGATACGGTCGTTCGCGCCGGGGATCGGGGGCAGCGGGGCGCGCGACGACAATTCTCTTCGAACCGGTTCTGATGCCGGCATGGCTTTGAACGCTCCGCTTTTCATCAGGCCGCCTGGTTGACGTCGGCGCTGTAGGGGGGTGACGGGAAGTACTCGACGTAAGCCTGGACTTCGCGTGCGAAGGCGGGGGAGGTCAACTGGCCCAGGAGCCAAAGTGTCATATCGATCCCCGCCGAGACGCCCGCCGATGTGACCAGGTTTCCATCCTGCACATAGCGGACGTCATCCAGTACGTCCGCCGCGCGGCCTGCGGCCCGCAATTCTGGTATCGCATCGTGAAAGGTCGTGATCCGTTTGCCGTCGATCAATCCGGCAGCCTGCAGAATACGGGCGCCCGTGCACACCGACGTGACCCATTTCGCGCCCGCCGCCTGTTTCTGGATCCAGGCGATCATCTCGCCGTTTTCAGCGGCCAGTCTGCTGCCGTTGCCGCCCGGAACCAGCATTACGTCAAGCTGAGGTGCATCGGCACAAAGCGCATGGGCCACGACCTTCATGCGCTTGTTACATGTGACCTCAAGTTGGTCCAGTGCGTAGGTCTTGACCTGGATGTCCTCGGGACGGCGATCTTCGGCGGCGGCCAGGATCTCGTAGGGACCAACAAAATCGAGTTCCTCGACCCGATCAAAAAGTAGGATTCCAATCTGCATAGCGACTCTCTCTTGTTAATTCAGTGTTCTGAATTCGAAATTTAACATGTGTATTTGTTTGACTTAGAGAGCATAATGCGGCTTTGTTTTGACCGATATGACAATATGCAGTCAAAATCAGACAGAACCGACGTCCGGCGAAGTTCCAGTCACGATGATTCTTTTCCCGGATGTGATGATGCTCGACGTTGTCGGTCCGCTTCAGGTCTTCAGCACGGCTAACCGTTTTCTTGAGCAGCCCTTTTACCGGGTTCGCACCATCAGTGAGGACGGCGCTCCCGTTGAAGGGGAATCCGGCCTGGCGCTTCTGGCCGATGCCGGCTTCGACGCCGATCTTCCTTCCGGTGATCTTTTTACACCCGGCGGACCCGGAGTCGACCGACAGTGCCGGAACCCGGTTCTGATCGATTTCCTGCGGCAGGCGGCTCCCCAGCAGCGCCGGGTCGCGTCGGTTTGCTCGGGCAGTCTTTTACTCGCGGAGGCGGGTTTGCTGGATAACCGGCAAGCGACCTGTCACTGGAGTCGGACGCCTGACCTTTGGCGGCGTTATCCGGCGGTGCGATGGCTGCCCGATGAAATCTATACCCGGGATGGCAAGGTTTTCACCTCGGCCGGCGTCACCGCAGGTATCGACTTGGCGTTGGCCATGGTGGAGGAGGATCTGGGCAGCGATATCGCACTTGAGGTGGCGCGGGAACTGGTGGTTTACATGCGCCGCTCCGGCGGTCAGAGCCAGTATTCGCGGCCGTTGCGGGCACAGAGTGCAAGTGCGCCAGGTCTCCGCAGGTTGTGCGAAGCCATCGCGGCGGAGCCTGCGGCGGATTGGCGGGTGACGCGCATGAGCGCCTTCGCCAATCTGACGGAACGCAGCCTGCACCGGCTCTTTATCAAGGAGTTCGGCGAGAGTCCCTCGCGCTTCGTCGAGGGCCTGCGCGTGGACTTTGCCCGCAGTGCCCTCGAGCAAACAGCGGCGTCTTTCGACCAGGTGGCGGCCTTATCAGGCCTCAGGGATGCGCAAACCCTCCGCAGGGCCTTTGCCAAACATCTTGGATTGACGCCCGGTGCCTACCGCAGCCGTTTCAGGTCGACGGCCTGACGCCGGCAGCCGGTTAGAGGTTGCTCAGAGTCCCTCGACAACAATAAAATTGCCTTCAGATACAGGCTGGCGGATTTTGACCGCTTCCTGATAGGCGTCGGAATTGTAGAAGGCCCTGGCGGTCTCCACATCCGCGAATTCGACGATCACCAGCCGTGCGCCGCTGTCTTCGCCCTCGAGCACCTCCAGGGCGCCGCCACGCGCCAGATAGCGTCCGCCGTGCGCTTCGATCGCTGCTGAGGCCTTCGTTTTGTAGGCTTCGTAGCCCTCCGGATCGTGAACCTTCACACGTGCGATCATGTAAGCTGGCATAGGTCGTCAAGTCTCCACTGTCTGGTTGCGCCAAGAAATCCTTGCTCTTGGGTCACCCATTCTGACGGAGCTTCGCCACGGCACAAGGACGAAGGAGGCCCTTGCCGGAGTCTGACTACTCTGCGGCGTTGCGCGAAGGCTCCGGGTTACGGAAAGACTGCAAGAGAGCTGCCTCACGCGCCTTGGCCTCGGTGATGTGGCGTTCCTTCACATGGCCATAGCCCCGGATGTGTTCGGGCACCGATGCCAGATCGACCGCAACGGCGTGCGTATCATGAGACAGGCCCGCAATAAGCTCATCAAGCATTGATTCGTAATCGGCGATGAGCTGCCGCTCCATCTTGCGTTCGTCCGTGTGTCCGAAGATGTCGAACCTGCTGCCGCGCAGGCCTTTGAATTTTGAAAGCAACTTGAAGGCCTGCAAAATCCAGGGGCCGAATTCCCGTTTCTTGAGGTGGCCGCTTTCCGGGTCCCGCGCCGCCATAATAGGCGGGGCAAGATGGACACTCAGTTTGAAATCGCCCTCGAACTGTTGATGCAGTTTCTGCGTAAACTCCTCTGTGGAATAAAGCCGCGCAACCTCGTACTCATCCTTAATGGCGAGCAGTTTGAAGTAGTAGCGTGCGACCGCTTCTGTGAGCTCTGTCGAGCCTGACAGCTTGGACGCTTCCGCTTTTTGGACCCTGTCCACAAGAGACCGGTAGCGCGCGGCATAGGCCGCGTCCTGATAGTCCGTCAGAAAGGCGACTCTGCGCTCGACAAGCTCGTCCAGGCTCTCCGAGAAATGATGGCTCACCGGCTCTTTTGGTGGTGCCGCAAATTCCTTTACGGCATTCAGATCGTGGGCGGCGCGCCGGCCCCAGCGGAAGGCGCGCGTGTTGGCTTCGACAGCGACCCCGTTCAGCACAATGGCTTGATCAATTGCGTCGAGGCTGAGCGGGATGAGGCCTTTTTGCCAGGCGTAGCCCAGCATAAAGAGGTTGGTCGCGATCGAATCGCCCAGGATGGCTGTGGCCATCTGCGTGGCGTCCAGGAAATCGGCGTGATCTGCGCCGACTTCTTCCTCGATGCGTTCCTGAAGACGCTGGGAGGGGAAGAGAAGGTCCGGGTTGCGGGTGAATTCACCGGTGACCGCCTCGTGACTGTTGATAACGGCGCGGCCACGGCCATGTTCGATTTTTGACAAGGCGTCCGCGCCCGCGGCGACCACGAGATCGCACCCGAGCAAAAGCTTTGCGCCGCCTGCCGAGACCCGCACCGCATGGATATCTTCGGGCTTGCTCGAGATGCGCACGTGGCTGACCACGGCGCCGCCTTTCTGCGCCAGGCCCGCCATGTCCAGCACCGAGCAGCCTTTGCCTTCGATATGTGCGGCCATGCCGATCAACGCGCCGATGGTCACGACGCCGGTACCGCCGACACCCGTAATGACGATGCTGTAGGGCTCGTTCAGCGAGGGCAGGGTGGGATCGGAAAGCTCGTCCCACTGAGACGCCTGTTGATCCGCGTTCTCGCCGTTGATGGCTTTTGTGATCGGCTTTTTCTTGCGCAGGGCACCGCCATGTACGGTCACAAAGCTGGGACAGAACCCCTTAACGCAGGAGAAATCCTTGTTGCAGGATGACTGGTCGATGACGCGCTTGCGCCCGAACTCGGTCTCCAGGGGGGCGACGGAGACACAGTTCGACTGAACCGAGCAATCTCCGCAGCCTTCACAGACGGCGTCGTTGATGAAGACCCGCTTGGGCGGATCGGGGAAGAGCCCACGCTTCCGCCGTCGGCGTTTTTCCGCCGCGCAGGTCTGGTCATAGAGAATGACCGACACCCCTTCGATCTCGCGCATGTCCCGTTGAACCCGGTCCAGCTCGTCCCGGTGTTCGATGGTGATGCCGTGTGCCCAATCGGTACCCAGGGGGTATTTGTCCGGCTCGTCCGTGACCACGACGATGCGCTTGACGCCCTCGGCCTCGAGTTGCCGGGTGATCATGGCCGGATCCAAGGGGCCGTCGTGGGGCTGGCCGCCGGTCATGGCGACAGCGTCGTTGTAAAGAACTTTGTAGGTGATGTTGACCTTGGCCGCGACGGCGGCCCGCACCGCCATGATGCCTGAGTGGAAATAGGTCCCATCGCCCAGGTTTGCGAAGACATGCTTGGTTTTGCTGAAAGGCGCCTGTCCGACCCAGGGCACACCTTCGCCGCCCATCTGGGTGAAGGTTTCCGTATCCCGGTCCATCCAGATCGCCATGTAGTGGCAACCGATACCGGCCATGGCACGGCTGCCTTCCGGCACCTTGGTCGAGGTGTTGTGCGGACAACCGGAGCAGAAATAGGGGATGCGGGCAATCGGAGCCGCCTCGCTGTTCAGTGCTTTTTCCTTTTGCTCCAGGAAAGCCAGGCGCTGATCGATATGCTCGCTGCTGTAAAAGCGGCTGATGCGCTGCGCCAGGACGCGGGCGATACGCGCCGGTGTGATCTCGTCGATTGATGGCAGGATCCACTCGCCGTCTTCGTCGTACTTGCCGATCACCCGGGGGCGCACATCGGGGCGCCAGTTGTAGAGCTGCTCTTTGAGCTGGTTCTCGATGACCGCTCGTTTTTCTTCGACGACGACGATCTCTTCAAGGCCCTCGGCAAAGCGCCGCATTCCCTCGCGCTCCAGCGGCCAGGTCATGCCGACCTTGTACAGGCTGAGGCCGATGTCGGCCGCCATCTCTTCGTCGATGCCGAGGTCATCCAGAGCCTGCCGCACATCGAGGTAGGACTTGCCGGCGGTGACGATGCCCAGGCGCCGCTTCTGAGGCGAATCGATGACTGTTTTATCGAGCTTGTTGGCCCGGGCGAAGGCGAGGGCGGCGTATAT
This sequence comes from Denitrobaculum tricleocarpae, assembly GCF_007004665.1. Lineage (GTDB taxonomy): Bacteria > Pseudomonadota > Alphaproteobacteria > Kiloniellales > Kiloniellaceae > Denitrobaculum > Denitrobaculum tricleocarpae. Next base: position 126,289 of record NZ_ML660053.1, read on the forward strand.
CTTGTGAGCCTGCAGCCGTTCTTCCTGCTCCAGCACGCCGTCCGGCCAGCGGATGTTCAGGCCCTCTGCGGGCATGTTGAAATCCTGCGGCATCTCTATGTCGATCCGGTGCGGATCAACATAGACACTGGCGGAGGAATCGACCGTTTCGCCGATGGTTTTGAAGCCGACCCAGCAGCCCGAGTAACGGCTCATGGCCCATCCGAGCAAGCCCAGGTCCAGGAACTCCTGGACGCCGGCCGGGTTGAGCACCGGGATCATGGCATCCATGAAGGCGTATTCGCACTGGTGCGCGGTCGTGGAAGACTTTGCGGTGTGGTCATCGCCGGCCAGCAGAAGTACACCGCCGTGCGGGGCGGAGCCTGCCAGGTTGCCATGGCGGAAGACATCGCCACTGCGGTCGACTCCGGGGCCCTTGCCATACCACATGGAATAGACGCCGTCGTAGTTACTGTCCCCGAAGAGATGGCCTTGCTGGCTGCCCCAGACAGCGGTCGCGGCGAGGTCTTCATTTACGCCGGGCTGAAAATGAATGTGGTTTTTGGCAAGAAACTGGCGGGCGGACCAGAGCTGCTGATCGACTCCGCCAAGAGGCGAGCCACGATAGCCAGAGATAAAACAACCGGTGTTAAGGCCTGCAGCAACGTCGCGCTGACGCTGCATCATCGGCAGGCGAACCAGGGCCTGCGTGCCGGTCAGGTATACCCGTCCGGATTCGAGCGCGTACTTGTCGTCGAGAGTTACCGCATTAAGAGCCATCGTTTCCTCTCCCGAGCAGGGTTATATCGTTTTATACTCTAAAAGGTAATCAATGCTGACCTAAATGGCAATTTGCGAGGGTCGAATCCGGCAAAAAAGCAACCTTCGTGCCCACTATATTGGATTAGCTTAACGAAAGTACCAACTTGTCGGCCTCCGGGGTAATTTTGCGGAACGTGAGTTTTGGTTTGCGGACGTCTGACGCTCCGTTTGTCCTCGCGTAACTCCATCCGCGCATACCTCCGCGCCGCGCGACTCTGCACTGCACGACTTTGCACTGCACGATGCCAACCGTGTCGTGGCCGCTCAGGCTTTCTTCTTCTTTTCGTAAAGTTCGTCGAGAACCTTGCCGTATTCCTCTCTGATTTTGTGGCGGCGAATCTTAAGGGTCGGGGTCATCATGGCGTTGTCGGTTGTAAAGGCCTCGGGTGCGATGATGAAGCGCCGCACCTTCTCCATCGGCGACAGCAGTTTATTCACCTGATCGACAACGCCCGCCAGATGTTTGCGCAGATCCGGGTCGGCGCTCAGGATTTTGAGATCGGGCTTTTTGCCGTTCTCTTTCGACCAGCTTCTCAGGAACTCTTCGTCGGGCACCAGCAGAGCGACCAAATTCGGGCGCTTGTCGCCATAGGCCATGGCCTGATGAACTTCGGGCTGCAGGGTCAGGAAGCCCTCGATGCGGGCCGGTGAGACGTTATCACCACCCGAGAAGACGATGATGTCCTTTTTCCGGTCGGTGATCTGAATGTAGTTATGCTCGTCGAGCCGTCCGACGTCACCGGTGTGTAACCATCCGTCTTTGATCACATTGGCGGTGGCTTCTTCGTCGTCCCAGTAACCGTTCATCACCAGCTCGCCGCGCACCAGGATTTCACCGTCATCGGCAATCTTGACCTCAACGCCCTTCAGGGGCGGGCCGACCGTGTGCATCTTCACGCGGCCCGGCCGGTTGCAGGAAATCACCGGCGAGGATTCCGTCTGGCCATATCCCTGCAAGACGGGGAGGCCCAATGCGACGAAGAAAACACCGATGTCCGGATTGAGCGCCGCGCCGCCGGAAACCATGGCCTTCAGACGGCCGCCAAAGCGCTTGCGGATCTTGCCGCGCACCAGGATTTCGACGACGAAATCGAGCAGGCGTTCTTTCACGGTCAAGCTCGTAGGATCGACATAGCGCTTACGGCCGAGGGTTTCAGCCAGATTGAACAGCCGCTGTTTAAACGGGCTCTGCGTTTCGACACCGCGCCGGATCCGCTGCAGCATGCTTTCGTAGAGACGTGGCACCGCAGTCATGATCGTCGGCTTCACCTCGCCGAGATTGTTGAGCAGCTTTTCGATGCTTTCCGCGTAGTAAATCTCGGCGCCGATCGACATCGGGAAAAACTGGCCGGCGGTGTGTTCGTAGGAATGGGTGAGCGGCAGGAAACAGAGGAAGACTTCCCGCTCCAAGCCCAGTTCTTCAAGCAGGTCATGCGCGCCCATGCAGTTGCACATGATTGCGCCATGGCTGAGCATCACCGCCTTTGGCACGCCGCCGGTGCCCGAGGTGTAAATGAAGCAAGCGGTTTCGTGCCGCTGCGCGAAACCCGCGTATTCCTTGACGTCATCTGGCTGCAACGAGCCTTCGTGCAAGACCTCGTCCCAGCGGTAGAGGTCCATCGGCACGGACTGGCCCTGTTCCAGGTCCTCGATGGAGATGACCCATTTGCAGTTTGGGGAATCCAGGGCCGCCGGCATGAGTTTCCGCGCCAGCGCCCGTGTGGAGACGATGACCCCGCGCGCCCGCGAGTTGGTGAGGATATGCAGGTGATCGCTGATGGTGTTGGTTGTGTAGGCGGGCACCGTAATGCCGCCCGCTGCCATGATCGCCACATCTGAAATCAGCCATTCCGGGCGGTTTTCCGACACAAGAACGACTCTCTCACCCCGTTCCAGACCCAGGCCGCGCAGACCGCGCGCCAGATCCTTGACCTGTGATTCGACTTCGCGCCACGTCAGAGGTTGATAGGCGCCATCGCGTTTTGCCCAGAGGAAATTTGTGTTCGCATGCTTTTCCGCCTGCTCGAAAAACATCTCGGTTAAGCTGTTCCAGGCCGAAAAATTCATGGTTCCCCCTTCTCACACCGGTGGGCCGGTGTATGGCTGCCCGCTTTGATCACGCAGGTTTGTCCTTGGCGATCACGTATTTGGAGCCTATATCGCTAGCGGTCAAGGTGTGTGTGCCGAGGAGGAACGTCCGTGTCGAACGCTGCGAAGCCGAAATCCGTGATTGATGACAAGCTGGGCACCCTGCCTGCCTGGGATTTGAGTGACCTTTACCCGGGCACGGATTCACCTGAGTTGAAGCAGGATCTGGAGCGCTGTGAAACGGCGGCAAAGGACTTCCACAAGCGCTACGAGGGAGGCCTTGGTGATCTGGACGGCGCCGCCCTCGCGGGGGCGATAGATGCCTATCAGGCCTTGCAGGAGACCCTTGGGCGGGTGATGAGTTATGCCCAGCTGGTCTATTCCGGCAACATGAGTGACCCCGCAGTCACGCAGTTCTATCAGGCGATGCAGGAACGCACGACCGCGATCTCCACGGCCATGCTCTTCTTCACTCTGGAACTCAACGGTCTGGAAGATGACCTGCTCCAGTCCAAGCTCTCGTCCCCCGAGTTGGCGCACTACGGCCCCTGGCTGCGCGATCTGCGCTCCTATCGGCCGCACCAGCTCGACGAGGAAATCGAGCGACTGCTGCACGAGAAGTCCGTCAGTGGCCGGGCGGCGTGGACACGGCTCTTCGATGAGACCATGGCGGCCTTGCGCTTTCCCTTCGCGGGTGGCGAGCTGGGCAATGCGGAAATTCTCAACAAGCTGGGTGACCGGAGCCCCGAGGTGCGTAAGGAAGCCGCGAAGTCGCTGGGCAAGGTCCTGGGCGAGAACCAGCGGACCTTTGCGCTGATCACCAATACCCTGGCCAAGGATAAACAGACCGAGGACAGCTGGCGCAAATTCGCGCGTCCGATCTCATCGAGGAATCTGGCCAATGTGGTCGAGGACGAGGTGGTCGATGCACTGGTGACCTCGGTCTCCGATGCCTATCCTTCGATGTCGCATCGCTATTACAAGCTCAAAGCCAAGTGGTTCGGCGTCGAACAGCTGCCCTACTGGGACCGCAATGCGCCTTTGCCGGACGATAACGATAAGATTATCTCCTGGGATGACGCACGCAGCACCGTGCTCGATGCCTACGCCTCCTTCTCGCCGAAGCTGGCGGAGGTGGGCAGCCGTTTCTTCGAGAAACCCTGGATCGATGCGCCGGTGCGGCCCGGAAAAGCTCCGGGCGCCTTCGCGCATCCGACCGTGCCCTCGGCTCATCCTTACCTTCTGTTGAACTACCAAGGCCGGACGCGCGATGTCATGACCCTGGCCCATGAGCTCGGGCACGGCTGCCATCAGGTCTTTGCCGCGCCCCAGGGGCACCTGATGGCGGATACCCCGCTGACGCTTGCCGAGACCGCGTCAGTCTTCGGTGAGATGCTGACCTTCCAGTCTCTTTTGCGCGCTGAAAGCGACCCGACCCGGCGCAAGGTGATGTTGGCGTCCAAGGTCGAGGACATGCTGAACACGGTTGTGCGCCAGATCGCCATGCATCAGTTTGAGACCCGTGTGCACGATGAGCGCCGCTCAGGTGAACTGCTGCCCGAGCGTCTGGGCGAGATCTGGCTTGAAACCCAGCGCGAGAGCCTTGGACCGGCTTTGAAATTCGATGCGGATTATAAGCACTATTGGGCTTACATCCCCCACTTCATCCACGTGCCTTTCTATGTTTACGCCTATGCCTTCGGCGATTGTCTCGTGAATTCACTCTATGCGGTCTACGAGCAGGCATCTGAGGGATTCGCTGAGAAATACCTCGAAATGCTGAGCGCGGGCGGCACGAAACGTCACAAAGAGCTTCTGGCGCCCTTCGGGTTGGACGCCTCTGATCCCGACTTCTGGGGGCAGGGCTTGAGCCTGATCGGCCGCTTCATCGACGAACTGGAGCAGATAGACTGATTCCCGACTCAGGAGGCTGCGCGAGGCGAAAGCGCCGAGATGGGTGGACAAGCCGAAACGTCGGGACCATGTTCCCAGCATGAGTGATGAGGATTTTGGAAGAGAAGAATCTCGGTTCGGCGGCCGGATCCGGCGCTATGCCAAGGTTGGGACCTCTGTTGGGGGGCTGGCGGCGCAGGTCGTCGGCTCGCGCTATCTGGGCTTGAACCTCGACAGAGGCCAGCATTCCAACGAATTGAAACAGGCATTGGGTGGCCTAAAGGGCCCGCTCATGAAGGCCGCACAGATTCTGGCCACGATCCCGGACGCCTTGCCGCCGGAGTACGCCGAGGAACTGCGGCAACTGCAGTCCAACGCCCCGGCCATGGGTTGGCCCTTCGTCAAGCGTCGCATGCGGGCTGAACTCGGGCCGGGCTGGCAGAAAAAATTCAAGTCTTTCGGGCATGAAGCCGCCGCCGCTGCCTCTCTCGGGCAGGTGCACGAAGCCTTCGGGCTCGACGGCCAGCGGCTGGCCTGCAAGCTGCAGTATCCGGACATGCAGTCAGCGGTGGAAGCCGATCTGCAACAACTCAAGATTCTTTTTGGGATTTACCGCCGCTACGACCGGGCTATCGACCCATCGAATATCTTTGCCGAGCTTTCCGACAGGCTGCGTGAAGAACTTGATTATCACCGCGAGGCGCGGCAAATGGAGCTTTACCGCATCATGCTTGCGGAGGAAGACGGCGTTGAAGTGCCCGAGACGATCGGCGATCTGTCCGGCGAGCGCCTGCTGACCATGAACTGGCTCGAAGGTGCGCCGCTCATGGACTTCCTGGCCAAAACCGATGACGTCGAGCAACGCAACCAGGTCGCCATGAATATGTTCCGGGCCTGGTACGTGCCTTTCTACTACTATGGCGTGATCCACGGTGATCCGCATCTCGGAAACTATACGTTGCGCGACGACGGCACTGTAAACCTGCTCGATTTCGGCTGCATCCGGGTATTTAATCCACCGTTCGTGAAAGGGGTCATCGATCTCTATTACGCGTTGGAGCGGGATGACGAAGCGCTTGCGGTTCATGCGTACGAATCCTGGGGCTTCACCAAGATGACCAAGGAACTGCTGGATGCTCTGAACATCTGGGCGAAGTTCCTTTATGCGCCGCTGCTGGAAGATAAGCCGCAGCAGATCATGGAAGGCGAGGGCGGCATGTATGGCGCCCGCGTCGCCAACAAGGTGCATGCTGAACTGAAGCGGCTCGGCGGTGTCAAGCCGCCCCGGGAATTCGTGCTGATGGACCGGGCGGCTGTCGGGTTAGGTTCCGTTTTCATTCACCTGAAGGCGGAGATCAATTGGCACCGTCTGTTCCATGATATGATCGAGGGTTTCGATGTCGCTGATCTCGAACGGCGTCAGACGGAGTCGCTCAAAGCCGTCGGGCTTTCTCTTCCCTGAAAAAACTGATGTCTTGACTTGATTGAGCGCGGAGTTAGGTCCGCTGCGGGGCATACGCCCTTAGCGCGCGCCTTCTGCGTCCTATTGCGCCCCAGCATGGCTGCGCCAGTCCCTGTCCTTGCACTGTTCGGCGGCGCATCAGCTTTCACAAAAAATCCTTGATGACAGCGCCAAGTATTTTTGTGCGTACGTCAGAAAAACACTGTGAACCGTCGGGTTTCCGCCAAAAAACCTTGAACGAACCCGGCTGTACGTTCATTAAAGAGGGGAACTATAAGCTGGCGTCCGCCTGTACAAAGCCTCAACCAGCGTCTGGTCTCAGTCTTCGGCCGTCTCTCGGGCCTCTAGGGAAAGCAGAGCAGGAATTACATGAAAATCGCCATTCCAAAAGAGCGGCGCGCACACGAATCTCGTGTCGCCGCTTCCCCTGAAACAGTCAAGAAAATGATCGGTCTTGGTGCCGAGGTCGCCGTTGAAAAAGGCGCCGGTACCGGATCAAACTTTACGGATGATGCCTACAAGACCGCCGGGGCCACTGTTGGCACGGACGTCACCGCGGATGCCGATGTTGTTCTGAAGGTGCAACGCCCGATCGTCAGCGGCAAGGATGCGGAACTGACGTCCTACAAGTCGGGTGCCGTCGTGATGGCGATTTGCGACCCGTACAGAGCGGGCGATGATGTCTCGGCGATGGCCAAATCCGGTGCGACGGTTTTCGCCATGGACCTGGTGCCGCGGATTACCCGCGCCCAGTCGATGGACGTGCTCTCCAGCCAATCGAACCTGGCCGGTTACAAGGCGGTGCTTGATGCCTCGGCGGAATACGCCAGCGCTTTCCCCATGATGATGACGGCAGCCGGAACCGTGGCTCCGGCGAAGGTTCTGGTGATGGGCGCCGGTGTTGCAGGCCTGCAGGCGATCGCGACTGCGAAACGCCTTGGCGCAGTGGTTTCGGCGACGGACGTCCGCCCGGCTGCCAAAGAACAAGTGGAAAGCCTGGGCGGCACCTTTGTGGCCGTCGAGGACGAGGAGTTCAAGCAGGCCGAGACCGCCGGCGGTTACGCCAAGGAAATGAGTGACGACTACAAAAAGAAGCAGGCGGAACTCATTGCCGAGACGATCAAGAAGCAGGACATCGTCATCACGACCGCCCTGATTCCGGGCCGCCCGGCGCCGATGCTGGTTTCCGCCGACATGGTGAAATCCATGAAACCCGGGTCGGTGATCGTCGATCTGGCCGTCGAGAATGGCGGGAACTGCGAACTTGCGCAGGCCGGCAAGGTCGTGACCAAGCACGGCGTCAAGATTGTCGGTCATTACAATGTACCGAGCCGCGTGGCGGCAGATGCCAGTGCGCTTTACGCCCGCAATCTTTTCAATCTGTTGCAGTTGCTTGTCGATGGCGAGACCAAGGCCTTGGCGATCGACTGGGAAGACGAGATCGTCAAGGGCACCTGCATCACGCGGGACGGTAAGATCGTCCATCCGGGCTTGGCGCCCAAGGAAGACACGCCACCGAAGGAGGAAGCAGCAGTTCCAGACGCCGGCGATGATACGGCGGAAGGCAAGTCTTCTAATACCGAGTCTGGGCAAGAAGGTGAGTCCGGTTCACCCGATAAGGGGGAGGGGTAAGAGTCAGATGTCTAGCGAATCTTTTGTTGAGAAAGCGACGGAAGCGGCCAATCAGGCCCGCGAACTGTCGAATGAACTGATCGGCCTCGCGGGCGAAGCCAGCAGACTGAGCGCAGAATCTTCAGGCGCCGCGGGAGCGTCCCCAACGGTGATCGGCCTGACGGTTTTGGTTCTTGCGGTCTTCGTCGGTTATTACGTGGTCTGGCGGGTGACCCCGGCTCTCCATTCGCCCCTTATGGGCGTCACCAACGCGATTTCCTCCGTCATCATCGTTGGCGCCCTCATTGCTGCCGGCCCCGCCGGCTTCGGGTTTAGCGAAGTCATGGGCTTTTTGGCCGTGACCCTGGCGTCGGTGAACATCTTCGGCGGCTTCATCGTCACGCAGCGCATGCTGCAGATGTTCAAGAAGAAGAAATAAGGGGCGCCGGTAAATGCATCCAGATCTCGCAGCACTGCTGTATCTCGTCGCCTCCATCTGTTTCATCATGGCTCTGCGCGGCTTGTCGCATCCTGAAACCAGCCGGTCAGGCAATCTCTTCGGCATGGTCGGTATGGCCATTGCCATCATCACCACCCTGGCGATGCCGGGCGTCGTCAGCTATGGCCTGATCATTACCGGTATCGTCGTCGGCGGTGCCATCGGTACCGTGATTGCGCTCAAGATCAACATGACGGCGCTGCCGCAGCTTGTGGCGGCTTTCCATAGTCTGGTGGGTCTCGCCGCAGTCTTCGTTGCCGTCGCGGCTTTCTATAAGCCCCAAGCCTACGGTATCGGAACACCCGGAAATATCCATGTCGCTAGCCTGATCGAAATGTCGCTCGGTGTGGCGATCGGCGCCATCACCTTCACCGGCTCGCTGGTCGCCTTCGGCAAGCTGCAGGCGCTGATCAGCGGTAAGCCCCTGGTCTTTCCGTTCCAGCATCACCTGAACGCGGCGATCGGTATCGCGATCGTCGTTTTGATCGTGATGCTTTGCGTGGGACAGTCCAGCGCGGTTTTCTGGCTGATTATCATCCTGGCGCTGCTAGTGGGCTTCCTGCTGATCCTGCCGATCGGCGGGGCGGATATGCCGGTGGTCATCTCCATGCTCAACTCCTACTCCGGTTGGGCGGCCTGCGGCATCGGATTTACGCTGGGCAACAATCTTCTGATTGTGACCGGTGCATTGGTGGGCTCTTCCGGTGCGATCCTGAGTTACATCATGTGTAAAGGCATGAACCGCTCGATCTTTAACGTGATCCTGGGCGGTTTCGGTACCGACGGCAGCGCGCCGACGGGCGGGGCAGGCGGTGACGACGACCGTGTGGCCAAGTCCGGTTCCGCCGACGATGCGGCCTTCATGATGCAGAACTCCGGTTCCGTCATCATCGTCCCGGGCTACGGTATGGCTGTCGCCCAGGCACAGCACGCCCTGCGGGAAATGGCTGACATTCTTAAAGGCGGCGGTGTGGATGTTCGTTATGCGATCCACCCGGTGGCGGGCCGTATGCCCGGCCACATGAACGTCCTGCTGGCTGAAGCCAACGTGCCTTATGACGAGGTGCTGGAGATGGAAGAGATCAACCGCGATTTCAAGTCGACGGACGTGGTTTTCGTCATCGGCGCCAACGACATCACCAACCCGGCGGCCAAAACGGATCCTGCGTCGCCGATCTACGGTATGCCGATCCTGGAAGTCGATCAGGCCAAAACCGTGCTCTTCATCAAGCGCTCCATGGCAACCGGTTACGCCGGTGTCCAGAACGAGCTCTTCTTCCGCGACAACACGCTGATGCTGTTCGGCGATGCGAAGAAGATGTGCGAGGATATCGTCAAAGCGATGGAGTAGCGCTGTACGTCTGAGACTTTGACTGTCTCAAAACGCAAAGCGGCGGAGCTCAGGCTCCGCCGCTTTTTTGTTCAAGGCTCATTGGCCGGCTCAGGCTACCTCCGAAACATCAATGAGATCGTCTCGCTGATCGTTTGGTCTTGGGATGCCAACCTTCCTCGCAAGTCCCAGTCTTTGAAGCCCTTGGATCACACGCCAGGCGGCATCGGTCTGGCCTTTTTCAAGACCAATCCGCGCCGACTCAGGAAAGGCATGGTGGTTGTTGTGCCAGCATTCACCGTGAGACAGGACGCCCAGCAGTGGGAGGTTGGACGCCTGCACGGCGGCGCCCTCGACCTGCCAGCGTCCCGGGCCCGGATTGTGGCAGAAATAGGTGATTGTCCAATGGCCAACGGTACTGACGGCGACGCGGATGCAGATGCCCCAAACGACCCAGGAGAGCCCTCCTGCATAGTAGAGTGGCAAGGCGAGCAGGAGTTGATGCAGTCGCCATGTCCGCTCCATGAAGCGGATCCAGGGGTCGTCGGCAAGACCCGGTTCTATCGTCACCTTTGGCGGCAGCTCGAACTCGAAGCGGTAGAAGAGCTGCCATGTCAGATCACGGCAAAACCCGCGCCGGTGCGAAAAGAAGTCGTGACAGCCCTTTTGGCGCTGGGCCCAGTCGCGCAGGTCGTGAATTTTGATAATGCCGCAAGGCCCGGCCACTCCCACCAGCAGCCCGGCATATATGAGGCTCCGTTCCAGCCATTTTGGGCAGGCAAAGCTTCTGTGGATCATCATGCGGTGCATGCCGACGCTGTGACCGATGAGCATCGTCGTGTAGGTCAGCAGAAGAAACACCAGAAAGGCGTCCCAGGAGAAGAGGAAAGGGCCCAGGATGAGACCGATGGAGAGCATTCCGCCGGTCCAAAGGACCTTTGCCCGGTCCAAAACCACTCGACCCTTGAGCGCGCAGGCTTCCGTGCCATCGATGCGCAAAACCGGCTGCATCATGCTCTTGCGCCGTCTGCGCAAGGCTGACGCCGTGCATGTGGAGGGAAACAAATCTGGCGGAATTGGCGCGGGTCAGAGTGATAAAGACGAGGGGTTTGCATACCTCATCTTTCCCGAAACCCGGGCACAAGAAAAGGGCCGCTGAAAAGGCATTTGCCTACGGCCCTCGTTTCTCGTCGCCCCTGATGTTCCGCAGTCCGCTCCGTTGCCCGAGCGCGCTTGCGGAACTCCAAGTCCAGGCTAGAAGCCTTCGCGTTCGATCCGCTTGCGGAGAAGCTTCCGGTGGCGGCGAACCGCCTCAGCGCGCTCCCGCTTTTTGCGTGCGGAAGGTTTCTCGAAGTGGCGGCGCAACTTCATCTCACGGAAAACACCCTCGCGCTGCAGCTTCTTCTTCAGCGCGCGGAGGGCCTGATCAACGTTATTATCGCGGACGTGTACTTGCACGGGCGACCATGCTCCTTTCACTGCGACGGATCGCTTTGATCCATCGGCTCATCCTAACGGTCATGTCAGGGTTAAGAACAAACAATCCCACTCGCTATGGCGATACCGTAGCGTGGTGTGGAGGGTGGTATCATACGGAAAAGGCCATGTGAAGGACGATTTGCAAGAATCTGGCGCTTTTTGCCGCAGTAAGCCAAAAAAAGGCCGCGAAGCCTTCTGGGCGGCTTTACCCCCGAAGTGCGCGAAGCCATATTGGTCCCATGACTTTGCTGAAAATCGCCCGCATGGGGCATCCCGTCTTGAAGCAGCGCGCGGCCGAGGTCGAAGACCCGACAGCCCCGGAAATCCGCCGTTTAGTGGCCGATATGATTGAGACCATGCGGGATGCCAATGGCACCGGCCTTGCGGCGCCGCAGGTCCATATGCCGCTCAGGGTGGTGGTGTTCTTTGTGAACGAAGGGCGGGCAGCCAGGGAAAATGCACGGGAAAACACGGGCGATGACCAGGGTTCCGACGATATTGAGGCAGACTCGGGAAGCGGTGGTGTGCCGCTCACGGTTCTTATCAACCCCGAGTTGGAGTTTTTAACGGAAGAGCAGTCCCTGGGCTGGGAGGGCTGTCTTTCCGTTCCGGGCCTGGCCGGGCAGGTCCCGCGTTACACGGCGCTGCGGTACAGCGCTCTCGACCTCGAGGGTCAGCCTTTCGAACGAGTCGCGAAGGGTTTTCATGCCCGGGTCGTACAGCATGAATGCGATCATCTGGATGGGGTTCTCTATCCTCAGCGCATGACAGACCTCTCGAGCCTGACCTTCACCAGCGAAATCGGGGCTGCGGCCGAGGCCTCCGGGGATGGCGGAAGCGCCGATTAGGGTAATTGGAAGCCGGCAGATGAAATGCTGAGCGAAAAGGCCAAGGAAGAAGGATTTTAGTAATGACCACGGATAAAGCCCGCATTGAGCTGCTGGAAGCGACACTGCCGCATATCGCGTTTGACGGTTGGAGCCTCAAGTCGATCCAGGCCGGCGCGCGAGATCTCGGGCTTGAACCCTTTGATGTTCAAAATCTCTTTCCTGGCGGCGTTGCCGACCTCATTGAAGCCTTTAGCGCGCACATAGACCAACAAATGATGGTTGGCCTCGAGGCGAGGGATCTCCCTGAGATGAAGGTTCGTGAACGGATCGCGAGCGCCGTTCGCTTGCGCCTGGAACTCCTGGAGCCGCATCGTGAGGGAATCCGGCGTGGTCTGACCTATCTCGCCATGCCCCAAAATGCCCAGCTCGGTCTGACATGTCTCTACCGGACTGTCGATGCCATGTGGTTCGCAGCGGGCGACCGTGCCACAGACTATAATTTCTACAGCAAGCGGCTCCTGTTGGCGGGCGTCTACTCCTCAACGCTCTTGTTCTGGCTGAACGACCGTTCCGAGGGTTACAGCGACACCTGGGCTTTCCTCGAGCGGCGGATCAGTGAGGTGCTGAAGGTCGGAGGACGCTTCGGTAAGGTGATGAGCGGGGCTCTAAGCCTGCCCGAAAAGCTGTTGGACCGTGGAAAACGGCTCGGCCAGGGCGGTGGATTGAGGGCGCGCGGATTCGGTGCCCGGCGCATGGGTGGCGGCGCGCGGCCAGGCAGTTGATTGCTTTCATTGGGCTCCCGTCGTGAGCCTGGACATCCAGTTCAGGCACGGGGAGACCGCAAAAGTTTTCCGGAGGCTAGTATCCCGAATCTGAAATTCACTTCATTGAATTTCAGATTGAACGGGACACTACCTCATTGAATCTAGTGTGATTCAGTCTCTAAAATTCACCGCATATTATGCGGCGAACTTCAGAAACATCACACTAGGCTTTCGGCAACAGCCTGTTCACATGGCCCATCTTGCGGCCGGGGCGGGCTTCGGCCTTGCCGTAGAGGTGAAGTTTGGCGCCGGGATCCGACAGGATCGCCTTCCAGTCCGCTGCGTCGTCTCCAATCAGGTTTTTCATGACGGCGTTGGAGTGGCGCTCGGGCGAGCCAAGCGGCAAACCCGCGACGGCGCGCATGAATTGCTCGAACTGAGAGGTCACGCAGGCGTCCATGGTCCAATGACCTGAGTTGTGTGGCCGGGGTGCCATCTCGTTCACCAGGATCTGGTCGTCGCTGGTGACAAACATCTCGATGGCCAGCATACCCTGAAGATCCATGGCGTCCGCCAGGCGGCGCGCGATGGTTTCGGCTCTCTCAGCAAGCTCGCTGGTGATTCCGGCCGGCGCATGGGTTTCATCGAGAATGTGGTTCTTGTGGCGGTTCTCGACAGGAACATAGCATTCGCAGGACTGATCCCCGCCGCGGGCGATGATGACCGAGATTTCCATCCGGAAGTCGACGACGGCCTCCAGGACCGCGGCCAGCGTTTGCTTTCCCCCGGACATACTTTCCCAGGCGGCGGCGATATCATCGCCTGGGGAGATAAAGACCTGACCCTTGCCGTCGTATCCGAATTCCGCCGTTTTCAGGATCGCGGGGAGACCAAATTCGCCGATCACTTGAGACAGTGTCTCAGCATTCTGCACCGGAGCGTAGCGGGTCGTGGGTACGTCGATGGAATTGCAGAACTCCTTTTCCCGCAGGCGGTTCTGACAGATGTGCAGCACATTCGGACCAGGCCGGACCGGACAACGCTTGGCAAGGAATTCAGCGGTTTCAGAGGGGACGTTTTCAAATTCGTAGGTCACGACCTCGACGGAAGCCGCAAAATCCTCGAGCGCGGACCAGTCGTCGTAGTCCGCCACTGTGTTCAAAGAGGTCACCTGTGACGCAGGGCCGTATGTTTCAGGGCTGAAAACGTGAACTTTATAGCCCAGCGCGGCGGCCGAGAGCGCCACCATCCGGCCAAGCTGACCGCCGCCAAGCATCCCAATCGTTGCGCCCGGCGGCAGGGGGAGGTTTGGACTGTCACTCATAATCTTACCTCAGGGGCTTGCCGCACGGCAGAGCATTGGTCGCTGGTTGTTGTATCGATAACAAGTGTGATCAGATGATCGATCACGCGAATAAAGCCTTTGTGCGTCAGCCTTCGTCGCGCGGGCTCTCTGCGACGGCGTCGCTTTGCTGTTGCCGCCAGGCGTCGAGCGCGGCGGCAATATCAGGGGCATTCAGTGCAAGGATCGATGCTGCGAGCAAGCCTGCGTTCGTGGCACCGGCTTTACCGATTGCCAGGGTACCGACCGGAATGCCGCCCGGCATCTGGACGATCGAGAGCAGGCTGTCCTGGCCGCTGAGGGCTTTGCTCTCGACGGGAACACCCAGGACCGGCAGCGCTGTCATGGAAGCAACCATTCCGGGAAGGTGTGCGGCGCCGCCTGCACCTGCGATAATTACCTTCAAACCGCGTTCGCGCGCCGTGCGGGCGTAATCGATCATGCGCTCCGGTGTCCGGTGAGCCGATACGATCCGCTTTTCAAAAGGAATCTCGAGGACCTCGAGAACCTTTGCGGCATGGGCCATCGTCGGCCAATCAGATTGGCTTCCCATAATGATGCCGACGTGCGGTTGTGTGTCCGAATTCATTTGTTTGCCAATTATTTTTGCCTAAAAGAGGCCGCATTATTGTTACAAGGTCGCAGTGACGCAAGCGCGGTGAGATTACGGCGTAAACGTCACTGAGCCGAGGTTCTGTTGAGGCTTAAGGGTTAAAGGAAATCGATAGCGCAACGCGCGGAATTTTCAGTTTTTTCGGCGGCTTTACCACTCGATATTAACTTTCGTGATAGATTAATTGTGTATTGAGAGGACCGGAACAAAGATCCGGCCGTTCAAAGTAAAAGGCGACTATGAAAGTCAGAAACAACACGTCCTCCTCTTACGTGCCTGGTGCGTCCGCTATTTCGGGCGCGTCTCCGGCCGTAAAGACCGAGGCGATGGCGCAGACACGCCGGGCGGCAGATCAACCGATCGACGTGACGACGATCATGGGCATTCCGGAATCGGAACTGACGCCAAAGGTTAAAGCTGCGTTTGAGAAGCTTCTGACGGAAGTCGTGAACATGCGCCAGGAGCTTGAGCGGGCGCAAAAGCGGATCGGTTATCTGGAAGAACTGGCGGACCAGGATAGCCTGGCGCCAGTGCTCAATCGGCGGGCTTTTGTTCGCGAGCTTGGCCGGATGATGTCCTTCGCCGAGCGCTATGGATCTCCCGGCAGCGTTCTGTTTTTCGACGTGAACGGCATGAAACAGGTTAACGACAGCCATGGTCACGGCGCCGGCGATGCCGCATTGAAGCACATTGCATCCAGTCTTCTGGAAAACGTCAGATCCTCGGACATCGTCGGCCGCTTGGGTGGCGACGAGTTCGGCGTGGTCCTGGCCCAGGCCACGACGGAAATTGCCATGGAGAAGGCGGCCCATCTGGCAAAGGATGTTCAGGATGAGCCCGTGATCTGGGAAGGCATCGAGCTGGATATCTCGGTTTCCTACGGCGTGCACACCTTCGCGGGCGAGGAACAGATAGACGACGCGCTGAACGCCGCGGACAGAGCTATGTACGAGCAAAAGCGCAGCACCGCGGGACAGCAGGGTTAAAGCTGTTGCTGCAGGAAGATGCTGGTCGTCTTTTCCGATACTTGAATTTTTCGTCCGGCCGCCCCGTACAGTCGTCAATCCACATGCGGCCTCTGGCCGATTCTGTTCACAAGGGGAGAGGCGCTGAAGGGGACCGGGCCGAAGATCAGGCGATGATATCGGGAAGCAGTTCACTCTCGAGTTTCAGGATCAAATCCTTCAGCATCAGCTTGCGCTTTTTCATGCGCTGGAGCTGGAGCTGATCAAAGGGCGCCTGTTCGTGGATTCTTGCGATGACATCGTCGAGGTCGCGATGCTCTTCCAGAAGCTGTGAAAGCTGCTGCCTCATTTTCTCTCGATTAGTGTCTTCCATGAGTGTCACGAGTGGTAAAACGCCCAAAAATAATAACCCGACATTGGGCCTTACGGACAGAGTTTAGCACAGGAATTGTCCAAATTTGCATCAGACTTCGCGCTTTCCCGGTGGATTTTTGCCGTGCCGTTTGCGTTAGTGATGATTTTACGCGAGAATCGGATAGCTAAGCCTTTGAAATAGCCAGAGTCATCGGTTGAAATGAAGCGAATTGCTGTTCTAACCAGCGGAGGAGACTGTGCGGGTCTCAATGCGGTTGTGCGGGCTGTGACCCAGCGGGCGGTTGCAGGATACGGTTGGGAAGTCTTCGGAATCCGGCAAGGAACCGCAGGTCTCCTCGCGCGGCCCATCGATGCGGAAAAGCTGGAAATCAGCCGTTTCGAGGGTGATTTGCTCCGGCGCGGGGGAACTTTCCTGGGCACCACGAACAGTGGAAATCCCTTCGATTATCCGACGCAAGATGGTGGCCGAATCGACCGGTCTGAGGAGATTATCGCGGCGTATCGCGAGCTCGAACTGGATGCCCTGATCGGAATTGGTGGTGATGGCAGCATGGCCATCCTGCGACGTCTGGCCCAACAAGGCGGATTAAACCTGGTCGGAATCCCAAAGACGATCGATAACGACCTGGGTCATACAGAGGTTTCGGTCGGCTACGATACCGCTGTGCGGGTGGCGACCGATGCCCTTGATAATCTGCAGCCGACTGCCGCCAGCCACTCCAGAGTCATGATCTTGGAGGTAATGGGACGGGATGCCGGCCACATTGCCTTGAGCGCCGGAATTGCCGGTGGCGCGGACGTCATCCTCATTCCCGAGATCGGCTATCAGATCGAGAGCGTCGCGCGCAAGATCGCAGCACTGAGAGTTGCCGGACGCAATTTTGCGCTCGTGGTCGTTGCAGAAGCGGTCACCACTGAAAGCGGCGAGGCGGTGACGCAGTACCAACCCGGCGGCGCTAAAAACTATGGCGGAGTCGGCCACTACATTGCCGGGCGGATCGCGGAGGCGACGGGTGCCGAAACCCGGGTGACGGTCCTGGGGCACGTTCAACGCGGCGGTTCGCCAACGGCTACCGACCGGCTCATGGGAACGGCTTTCGGCGTACATGCTGTCGATCTGATCGAAGAAGGTAAATTCGACCACATGGTGGCCTGGTCCGAGCGTGAGGTGACCGCCATTCCCATCTCCGAGGCAATAGCGGGATACAACGCGGTCGATCCGCAGGGCAGCCTGGTGAAGACCGCCAGGGGGGTGGGGATCTGCTTTGGCGACACCTAAGTCAAAAAGAGAGGCGGCTCAGACGGTTGTTGAGCCGCGGGAAACCGAGAGCGGTGACGGCAAGCGCGCAGGACGCGCCGAAGAGAACCCCTTCTGGGTCTTTTCTCTTGCGGTTTACGGACGAGACGGCACCGCGCCTGCCTGTCTGGCGCTTCAGGATTCGAAAGGCCTGGATGTTAATCTGCTGCTGTTCTGCTGTTGGGCAGGTGCAGCCGGCCGTCCACTCAAACCGGCTGAACTGGAAGACTTGATTGCAGCGGTGAAACCCTGGCGGACGGAGATCATCGAGCCCCTGCGCAGCCTGAGGCGGATGCTCGGGATGCATGGTGCATTCGAAGGAGCCAGTGACACCCTGCTCAATCAGCTCAAATCGGCGGAGCTGGAGTCCGAGGCCGTACAGCAGCGCATGCTTCATGAATGCCTGCCGTTGGAACCCGGTGAAGCGTCAGTGAAGATCGCCGCCGAAAATCTCAAGACTTATGTCAAACTGCTCAGTGTGGATTGCGACTCAGCCGTCACAGCCGATCTCGCGGCGGTCCTGCGGGGCGCTTTTCCTTCTCTCGCGCCCCTGGAAGCCGTCTGGACCCTGGTCTGACGGAATAGTCTAACTGCGTTTTCGGCGTTTCGGCGCCCGAATTGCGGCGGTGCCGTCCGGGGCATCTTCGCCCCAGCGTTTGATCTTTCCGCTGTCGATGTTGAAGAGGTCCAACACCCGCCCGACGGAATGCTCGACGATGTCATCAACGCTTTGCGGATTGGTGTAGAAAGCCGGGACCGGTGGGGCAACAACAGCGCCCATTTCGGAGAGCGCCACGAGGTTCCTGAGATGTCCGGTGTGGAGCGGCGTTTCGCGCAGCATCAACACCAGGCGCCGCCGCTCCTTGAGCGCCACGTCCGCGGCCCGGGTCAAGAGGGTGGAGGTGACCCCGCTCGCGATTTCCGACATGGAACGGATCGAGCAGGGCGCGATCACCATCCCTAAGGTTTTGAAGGAGCCGCTTGAGATGGATGCACCGATATCCGCGACCGGGTGGAAGACATCCGCGAGGGCTTGAACCTGCGCGACCTTCAAATCCGTTTCGTAGGCCAGCGTGATTTCAGCCGACTTGCTCATCACGAGATGGGTCTCGATCGGGAGAGACTTCAGGCATTCCAAAAGGCGTATGCCGTAGATCACGCCACTGGCGCCGCTGATCCCGATAATGAGGCGGTCCGGATGCGTCATTTGGTCTCTCGATTCTTCTTGTTTCTCATGCCGGATTTACCCTTGCGGCTTTGCATTCTGGCTCAGGGAGGTTTAGCATAGCTGTACATCGTAAATTAGGAGATTACGTATGCCAGCGTCTGAACGGATTGTATCTCTTCAAGGTAAGCATGCTTCTCTGGATCGGGAAATTGTCGAAGAAAACCAAAGGCCTCACCCCGACGATACCCGCCTTCACGAACTTAAACGCGAAAAGCTCAGGATCAAGGACGAAATCAACGATATGATGACGCATCCGCACTGACGCCGGATTCGGAACAAGTTGATTGCGTCGCGTCGGGTTCAGCGACTTTAGCCCCGGCCTTCCGCTATGGTTCAAAACGCAGGTTTTTTTGGAGAGCACGCCAAAGGGCGTTTCTCTATAGCTGTTGCACAGCCTGCCGTCTTTTTCATATCTGGTTGATTGCGCCCGGCAGAAATTCAAGGCTGCGCGCGCAAGCGCGACCGCTTTACAGCCGGTGAATTGCTCAGACCGCCGTCACGGCCCTGGTCGCCTTGGCGACGCCACAGGGCTTGCCCAAGCGTCATCCTGGAAAGATACTGCGCATTCTGTTCGAGAGCTCAGATCAAATTTAGATGGAATCGCCGCAGGCGATGAATCGTCCTCGCGTATCTGAACTGACTGTAAAAGCTAGGCCGGATCACGTTTTTGAGCGTGAGTGACAAGGCTGACTTGGCCTTTGCGACCATTGACGCTCTTGCCGTCGCTGATGAATTTTCCGGGCCGCCGAAACGGCTCGGTTATCCGAAGGGTTGGAACTATGCGTTTAAAAGACAAGGTGGCCATCGTCACCGGTGCCGCTGCCGGAATTGGCCTCGCCTGTGCCCAGCGCCTTGCATCCGAAGGGGCCAAGGTGGTGTTGTCCGATGTCTCCGTTGAAAAAGGCGAACAGGCCGCTGAGGCGCTCCAGGAGACCGGCGCCGATGCCATCTTTATCGCCTGCGACGTTGGCGACAAGGCTCAGGTAGAGGCCTTGATTGCAGGTAGCGTCGCTGCTTTCGGTCGCCTGGATTGCGTCGTCGCTAACGCCGGCATCGTACACGCCTGTGACTTCCTGGAGCTGGAGGAAGAAGACTTCGACCGGGTTCTGCGGGTGAACCTCAAAGGCGTTTTCCTGACCGGGCAAGCCGCCGCGCGCCAGATGGTGGCCCAAGGGGGCGGGGGCACCATTATCAATATGTCGTCGGTGAATGCCGTCATGGCGATTCCGAGCATCACGCCCTACGTGGTTGCCAAAGGCGGCGTGAACCAACTGACCAAGACCATGTCGATCTCACTTGCGGACAAAGGTATCCGGGTGAACGGCATCGGTCCCGGTTCCATCATGACCGATGTCTTAAAAGCGGTCGCCGACAACAAGGAAGCCATGAGCAAGATCATGATGCGGACGCCCCTGGGACGGGTCGGCGAGCCGGAGGAGATCGCCAAGGTCGCTGTTTTCCTCGCCAGCGATGATTCAAGCTACGTCACCGGTCAAACGATCTACGCCGATGGCGGACGCCTGGCACTGAACTACACCATGCCGGCTCCGGAATAAGAGGCGTGGCGGCGCGCGGCTTCTACCAGGAGCGGTCGCGGCCCAGCATTTCCGCCTGGACGGATTGAAAGAGCTCCAGTTCGTCCAGGTTGATGTAGTCGATGCCGAGTTCGATCATCCGCTGGAAGTCGGCGCAGGAATCGCCTTCGTAGTAGACCATGATCTCCATACCCAGGTCGTGGGTGCGGTCAACCAGATCCCGCGACAGGGCATCCATTTGAGTTTCGTAGATCGATGCGTGGTGGTTGCGCTGTGCTTCCGCCGGGTCGTCGGTCACCGACCAGTTCACCATTTTCCGGAGTTCCGGCGCAGCATCTTGGATAGCAGCCCGCATCTCCGGATCGAAAGAAAAGGTGAAACACTGCTCGGTGACGTCCAGGCGCTTCAGAAGGGCCGCCACAGCTTCGCAATCAGCGTGTTTTATCTCGACGTAAAACCCGGCACGCTTTTTGAAGGCATTGAGGTAATGCTCGAGGCGCGGAACCTCTTCGCCGGCAAAGACAAGATCAAAGCCGATCCCGGCGTCGAGGTTGTCGACTTCAAATGACGTCATGTCGGCGATCGGGCCAAAGGCGTCCGTGGTTCGGTCGACCAGTTTGTCGTGCATGACGTAAAGCACGCCATCGGCACTTTGCCGGACATCCAGCTCGATAATGTCGCCACCCAGCGCGAGCGCCGCCTGAGCCGCTGCGAAGGTGTTCTCGGGCGCCACTTTATTGGCACCGCGGTGGCAGACCGTTTTGACTGGTTTCATGAAAACTGCCGGGACCTGTCTCTGCGGGAAGTCATCGCTTCAGGCATAGGGTTTTTTTGAGCCTGGAGCAACTGCGCCGCGTGCAGCCCTGCAATGCAAGGTTCCGCTCTCGGGACGAGCCGGCTTCAATTACCGCTTTATAAAATTGCGCGGGCATAAAAAACACCCCGGCCAAGACTCTGTCCGGAGTGTTTTTCTTATAGCTCCGCTGTTTTGTCGCTGGTCAGCAGAAACCTTAGAGCGGATCAGTCGTTGCTAAGACCAAAGCCTGCCAGCGGAGAGGGTGCCTCTTCCTCGAACTGCGGCGCGGGAATGGCGATGCCGGCCTTTTCTGCGGCTTTGCGAGCTTTTTCGACCGCGGCATTCAGATCTACCTGACTGCAGAGTCCGAGCAACACAGGATCCCGGGGACGGATGTTGGCCATGTTCCAGTGTGAACGGTCGCGGATGGACTGAATAGTTGTCTTGGTGGTGCCGATCAGCTTGGAAATCTGGGAATCCTTGAGTTCCGGATGATGGCGCAGAACCCAGGCGATCCCATCGGGCTTATCGTGACGCTTGGCAACCGGCGTATAGCGCGGGCCCTTGGTGCGTTTGGAGGGCTGAGGCAGGTCGAGTTTCAGGAGCTTCAGCCGGGCGGTCGGATCGGCCTGGCAGCGGTCGATTTCAGCCTGGGTCAACTGGCTGTTGGCAATCGGGTCGATGCCCTGGATGCCAACGGCAACCTCATCGTCTGCGATGCCCTGAACTTCCAGGCGATGCAAACCGCAGAATTCGGCAATCTGCTCGAATTCGAGAGAGGTGTTTTCGACCAACCAGACGGCGGTCGCTTTTGGCATAAGTGGCTGAGACATTTTCTCTCCTCGTCTGCCCGGATCGTGGCTCTCCTGAACCGTCAACCAGGGCTGCGCGTGTTTGGGTCGTCCGCCGTCGCGCCACAAATGCGGCTGCGCGCGGATCGGAAACTGTGGGATACCCTGAATATAGGCTCCAGCCAAGCGGGAAAAAGACTTAATGACCCGGCTATTGCACAAAATTACAGCTAAAGCTCTGTCGGATGTCAGACCGTGAGCACGATTTTTCCAATGTGAGCGCTCGATTCCATCATTTCGTGGGCTTTGTTTGCTTCGCGCAGTGGAAATGTCTGGTGAATCACCGGCGCTATCTTACCTGATTCCAGCAGAGGCCAGACTGTTTTCTTCAGATTCTGCGCGATTTCCGCCTTGAATTCGACACTGCGGGCCCGCAGTGTCGAGCCGGAGATCGTGATCCGCTTCATCATGACCGGCGCGAGATTGACCTCAGCCTTGGGTCCGCCAAGAAAGGCGATGTAACAAAGGCGTCCATCCGGGGCGAGGGCCGAAATATTGCGCTGGACGTAGCTGCCGCCAACCATGTCGAGCACCACGTTTACGCCCTTGCCGCCGGTCAGGTTCTTGGCGACTTCGACGAAGTCTTCTTCCCGGTAGTTGATAGCCCGCTCCGCGCCCAAATCCTCACAGGCCTTGCACTTTTCAGCGGAACCCGCCGTTGCTAAGACCCGCGCGCCCATGGCCGCAGCCAACTGGATGGCGGTTGTTCCAATCCCCGAGGACCCTCCGTGGATGAGAAGTGCTTCGCCGGCTTTCAGGGCACCACGGTCAAAAACGTTGGTCCAGACCGTAAAAAAGGTCTCAGGCAGGGCGGCGGCCTGTATCGCGCTGAATCCTGTGGGCACGGGCAAACACTGTGGGGCAGGTGCAACGCAGTATTCCGCGTAGCCACCGCCTGCCACCAGGGCTGTGACCTGATCTCCCAGCTTGAGGTTCGTGACATCCTCACCGAGGCTGACGACCTCGCCGCTTATCTCCAGGCCCGGGATGTCCGAGGCGCCGGGCGGCGGCGGGTACCCGCCGGTCCGCTGCAGCACATCCGGCCGGTTGACGCCTGCTGCCGCGACCTTAATCAGGACGTCGCCCGCGCCGGGCTCGGGCATTGGACGTTCGCAAGGAACCAGAACATCCGGTGCACCAGGTTCTTTGATTTCAATTGCCGTCATTGTCGATGGGAGGGAACCGGTCATTCGAGGCCTCGTTCAAGGGGTTGGAGTCGTTTCCTAAATCAGACATTCGACGTTCTGATCTAGGATGTTGTTCCTACGTACAATTCGCACATCCGATATGTCCCAAGCGCGCGACGGGCAGCGTTCCCTAACAGGAATGTAGCCATTAAAGTAAGAGATTGGACTCTGGACTGCGCCGCAATTTAGTCGCAGCCTGTAACCAAAGGCAAGTGAACAGCGGGAGGCGTCTCAATGGAACTGGAAGATTTAGAGCCGAGGAAAAAGCAACCCAAGTTAAAGGATCTGAGCGTCATGGGCCTTGATGAACTTGCCGAGTATCGCAAGTCTTTGGAGGCGGAGATCGCACGGATCGACGCTGAAGTTGCGACCAAGAAAAGCCATCGCTCGGAGGTCGACTCCCTGTTTAAGAGCTAGTTGCCCTGAGTCTCCTGCGTCCTTCCGAATGCCATGTCCGCACGACAGAAGATATCGTTTTCTCCCCCTCCCTGCGCGCCCTTAGGACCTGAAGCGCGCTCTTAGGAACCGTAACGAAAAAATGGAAACGGCGATCAACACCGTTCTGCCGGTCTTCGGCCTGGTGCTCTGCGGCTACCTGGCCGGGCGCAGCCGTTTCATGCCGCAAGAGGCGGTCAAGGGACTGACTACTTTTGTCTTCTATCTTGCAATTCCCGCTCTGTTGTTCCGGACCATGGCGAATGGGGGGCCGGAATCCGGCTTCGATTTCTCCA
This sequence comes from Denitrobaculum tricleocarpae, assembly GCF_007004665.1. Taxonomy (GTDB): domain Bacteria; phylum Pseudomonadota; class Alphaproteobacteria; order Kiloniellales; family Kiloniellaceae; genus Denitrobaculum; species Denitrobaculum tricleocarpae. The sequence goes on from NZ_ML660053.1 coordinate 149,966, forward strand.
TTGTCTTTGCCTACTTCTCTGCGCTGGCGATCAATTTTGCCATGGCCTGGCTCTTCTCGCGCCAGGCCTTTGGCGCCAGCATCGAGGAGGGCGCGATCATGGGAATGGGCGCGATATTCTCCAACACCGTGCTGCTCGGCCTGCCGCTGATTTTCGGAGTCTTTGGCGAAGAGGGGTTGCTGGCTCTTACACTGATCATCGCTTTTCATTCCCCCATTATCATGCCGCTGGTATCTCTGGCCGTGGAATTGGGGCGAGGGACGGCGGCATCACCGGCTCAAAAACTCAAGCTGATCTTCTTCGCGATTTTCAAGAACCCGATCATCGTCGCGCTTCTCGCGGGGCAGCTCTATGGGGCAAGCGGCCTCGCGCTGCCCGTCTCGGTCGACCGCTTTGTTGAGCTGCTGAGTGGTGCGGCCGCGCCTTGTGCGCTCTTCGCTCTGGGGGCTTCGCTCGTCGGCTACCAACTGGGCGGCGATTTGCGGCAGTGCGCGGCGCTTGTTGTTTTCAAGCTCGTCATCCATCCGATCGTGACCGCTGTGCTGGTTTTTTTCGTCTTCGATCTGGATCCGGTCTGGGCCGCGGTTGCCGTCGTGACGGCTGCTCTCCCGGTTGGCGTGAACGTCTTCATCATGGCCGAACACTACGGAATTTACACCGCACGGGCAGCGTCTGCCATTTTGATTTCAACCGGCCTTTCCCTTGTCACCGTGTCGATTTTACTCGCGTATTTCGCGTAAAAATATCTGGAATTGTTCCTAACGCGGTTTTTGCTCCGGATCAGTCTCGATAATTCGGATTCGAAGTCGAACGCAAATCCCGGCAATAAGAAACTGCGTCGGAATTGAAATTCGTAAGCGTGTTAACCATTTCTTAGTAGAGGCGCGGTATTCTCTACATAACGGTTGGAGAGGATCTTTTGTCCTTTCACCGTTGTTCGGAAGTTTTCCGTTCCTTGTAATGCCTCCCTGTAAACTTGCCGCCGGCTTGTCCGGCGGTTTTCTTTTGCAGCACGGATTAGTTGAACACTATTGTTAACATAGTGTTACAATCCCTTTCTCATCCATCACTTCTGACGTTAATAAATCCGCGCTTGACCGGCTCATTCGGCCTGCTTAAGGTCCCTGCCAAGGCAAGTTGACAGGGTATGGTATAATAAGATGAGGGCCACGATCCAAGATAAGGGTCGAAGGCCCTCTCTTTTTTCCGGACCTCTGATTGTTTCTCCCGCCACCGAATTTTCCTACCATATTGGATTGATGGCCGTTGAGAACACATTGAAATCTCGTGTAGTCTCCGTTTAGAGATGGCCCTGTTACACAAGGATCTCCAGGAATTGTGGGATCGTTGTGTATTCATGGGCTTGGTTGCACTTTTGCGGGGCATACGATGGTTGATGCAAAGTTCCTGAAGTTCGACACGCTATCGTTGCACGCTGGGCAGAGGCCTGACGCGGCGACGGGCGCGCGGGCGGTTCCGATCTATCAGACATCTTCGTTTGTATTCCAGGATACCGAGCACGCGGCGTCTTTGTTCAACCTGGAACGCCCCGGGCATATCTACAGCCGGATTTCGAATCCGACCGTCTCGGTTCTGGAAGAGCGGGTTGCCGCTCTGGAAGGCGGTGTTGGTGCAGTGGCGACGGCGTCCGGGCAAGCGGCGCTTCATCTCGGCATCATTACCCTGATGGGCCAGGGCGGACACATCGTGGCGTCGTCGTCGCTTTACGGCGGTTCAGTCAATATGTTCGTGCACAGCTTGCCGCGGTTCGGAATCACGGCCAGTTTCGTCAATCCGCGCGACGTCGATGCGATGCGCGCCGCGATCACCGAGGATACCCGACTGGTCTATGCGGAAACCTTGGGCAATCCGGGCCTGGAGGTTCTGGACATTGAGGCGGTGGCCAGCGTGGCGCATGACGTGGGCCTGCCGTTGATGGTCGATAATACCTTCGCGTCGCCCTATCTTTGCCGCCCGATTGAGTATGGCGCTGACATTGTGATGCACTCCCTGACCAAATGGCTTGGAGGGCACGGTCTGGCGCTCGGCGGCATCGTCGTCGATGGCGGCCGTTTCGATTGGGCAGCGAGCGGAAAGTTTCCCACTCTCAGTGAACCCTACGCCGGATATCACGGGATCAACTTCGCCGAGGAATACGGCCCGGCGGCCTTTTCCATGCGCGCCCGCGCAGAAGGCTTACGGGATTTCGGGGCGGTGCTGTCGCCGCAAAACGCTTTTTACATCCTGCAGGGAATCGAAACCCTGCCGCTGCGCATGGAGCGCCATGTCTCGAACACCGAAAAGCTTGCGCAGTTCCTGGAAGGGCATGAAGCCGTGAGCTGGGTCATCCACCCGAGTCTCGAGAGTCATCCGGATTTTGCATTGGCCAAAGAGCGGCTGCCCAAAGGTGCCGGCTCGATCATCAGCTTCGGCATCAAGGGGGGCCGGTCCGCTGGCGCGCGCTTTATCGAGAGCTGTTCGCTGGCATCCCATCTTGCCAATGTGGGCGATGCGAAGACGCTGGTCATTCATCCGGCTTCGACGACGCATCAACAGATGACGCGGCAACAGCTTGAGGCAGCAGGCGTGGGTGAGGACATGGTGCGTCTGTCTGTCGGTCTGGAAGATGCAGATGACATTGTCGATGATCTCAATCAGGCTCTCCGGGCATCTCAGAAAGTTTGATCTGTCGAGCCTGAAAACAATTCAGCCGTTCTTCTAGCCGGGATAAGCGGGGCGTCCTTATGAAACTGACAGTCGGTGGCAACAGCATCTTCGTGGCGACAGGGGGAAAGGACTTCGATCCTAGCCTGCCAACGATCGTTTTTCTCCATGGGGCCGGGATGGATCGGACGGTCTGGTCGCTGCAGTCACGGTACTTTGCTCATCACGGCCGGTCGGTTCTTGCGGTCGATCTTCCCGGGCATGGGCTTTCCGGCGGAACAGCCCTGGCGTCGATAGAAGCGATCGCCGACTGGCTGCCTCAGTTGCTTGATGCGGCTGCAGTCGAAACGGCGGCGGTGGTCGGTCACTCCATGGGGGCAATCTCGGCGCTTGAATTCGCCGCGCGGCACCCCGGACGGGCCAGAGCGATCGCCCTGCTCGGGGTGGCGGCGAGCATGCCGGTTCATCCGGCGCTTCTGGATGCCGCCAAGGCCAATGATCATCTCGCCGTGGATCTCGTCACCTCCTGGGCGCACGGTGATACAGGTCATGTCGGTGGAAATACCACCCCTGGCCTCTGGATGCTGGGCGGTGGCGTGCGCTTGCTGGAGCGCGCGGCGCCGGGTGTGCTGCACAACGATCTCGCCGCCTGCAGTGCCTATAAAGGCGGGGAGGCGGCTGCCGACAAGGTGACCTGTGATACCCTGCTGATCCTGGGGCGGGCCGATAAGATGACGCCTTTTAAGGCCGGATCGGCGCTGGCGTCGAAGATTGCCGGTGCGCGGATCGCGGCGATCGAGGGATCCGGACACATGATGATGCTGGAAAAACCCGATGATACTCTGGCGGCGCTAAAGGTCTTCTTGTAATGCCGCGTCCTCCCGGGGAGATCCGTGCCGGCTATCCGCATTTCCTGAGGATCCCCACACGCTGGATGGATAACGACATTTACGGTCATGTGAACAATGTCGTCTACTACGCCTACTTCGATACGGTGATAAACACCTATCTGATCGAACGGGGCGGGCTCGATATTCATCGGGGGAACGTCATAGGTGTGTGTGCGGAATCCTCCTGCAGCTATCGGGCTTCCTTTACCTTTCCCGACGTCATCGAGGCGGGGCTGCGGGTCTCCAGGTTGGGCGGGCGGAGCGTCACCTACGAGATCGGTCTTTTCAAAAACACGCCCGATGCCAGGCCTGAGGAAGAAGCCTCGGCCGAGGGCCGCTTCGTTCACGTTTTTGTCGACCGTGCCAGTATGAAACCCGTCGAGATCCCTGGCCCTCTAAGGAGTGCGCTGGAAGCTCTGGAAACTTGAAGCTTCGGCGTTTCTCGGGGAATTTTTTCAAAAAAAATTCTCAAAAAAAATAGTTTAATCAATAACTTAGCCGAAATCTTCGATGACTGTGTGTTGTGGTTAAAAATATATGTTTACAAACGATATTACAATTATATATGTTTACATATGAATTGATGCTCTGTTCAGACAAAACGTGTTACCAGACACAAGATCACACGGGTACCAGAGAGGTCCATTCGAAATCGGCAAGATCGCACGTAGTGATCGCTGTGGATTTCCGCGCAGAAAGCCGTGAAGCTCTTTCACGCGAACGCGCGAAGGAACCGGGCCTTTTACCTATGCAAATATCCTCCCCTGTCGACTTAAGCCGGACGGAATCTCTTCCGCCCGGCTTTTCTTTTTCGCTTACTTGCAAGTCTTAAGACTTGCGGGGATATGCGAGGTTACGCAGCTTTGTCTTCGATCACCTTGGCGGCCTTTGGCGCCGTGGCTTCGATTTTGATGCTGCGGGGTTTCATAGCTTCGGGCACCTCGCGGACCAGTTCGATGTGTAGGAGACCGTTTTGGAGAGCGGCGCCTGCGATCCTGATATGGTCGGCGAGCTCAAAGCTGCGCTGAAAACTGCGGTTCGCGATGCCCTGATGCAGGAACTTCGCGTCCTTGTCGGCAACTTTGTCCTTTTTGCCGGAAACGACCAGCGAATTCTGGGTTACGGTGATATCGAGCTCGTCTTCCGCGAAACCTGCGACAGCCATGGAAATCCGATAGGCATCATCGCTGATTTTCTCAATGTTGTAAGGCGGGTAGCTCGGTGCGGACTCATCGACCCGGGCTGCGGAATCCAACAGATTCATCATCCGGTCAAAACCGACGGTCGCACGGTAAAGGGGGGAAAGATCGTAACTACGCATTGCCATATCCTCCTATGAGCAACATGGTTAATTATTCGGGCCTACCACCATGGTCCGACCCTGTGTTTGTCACCTTTTGCAACCCTCTCTGAGGCATTGCCTGGTGACATTCTGGATATAGTCGGGCGGGAAATCGGCTTCAAGAGGGGGGTATTATTTTTTTAGATCGAGCGATGCTTGTTATTAAGTCATTGAAAATCATGATATCTTGTATGAATCTGGTAAACGCCGGAACCAACCAATTGTTAAGGCGGATCTTGATAGACTTTCCGCCCCGGTCGGCGGCTGCATCGCGGTTGCCTGTCATCACTTTTTGAGGCCGGAATCTGGGTAAGTCTGATTTTGAGCAGTTCGTCCACACCTGTAGCGTTTTTTGATTCGACCTACGACGAGGCGATGACCTTGATGCGTGAGGCGAGGGACTATCTGACCCATCACGATAGGGCGGAGCGCGCCAAGATGACGCCCGAGGCGCAACTATGGGCGAGCAGCGAAACCATGAGGCTGACGGCGCGCCTCACCCAGATTATGGCGTGGCTCCTGATCCAAAAGGCGGTTCATGCCGGTGAGATTTCCCGCGCTGATGCGGCTTCTGCTGAGCACCGGCTGTCAGGCCAGGAGGTCTGTGACACTAACGGTTGTCTGGACGAAGTGGTGTTGCAGCCGAAACTGGTCGAACTGCTCGACCGCAGTCATCGGCTCTACCAACGCGTGGCCCGCCTGGACTCGATGCTCGACAGTGTGGCCTGACGCTTTTAAAGCTGGCTTCTATAGCAAATTACGTTTTTCTTGAATCAGTGCATCTCAAAATCTGCGTTCGAGATCAGCAATTTGCTGATCGAGAGGCAGCAGATTTTGTGTCTGTTTAAACGCAAATTGCTTTCGCTGAAATCACAAACGCAAATGGGCCCCGAGAGGAGCCCATTGGGTTGGCGGCTGTTTTGAGAATTGATCGCTCGTTTCTCAGTACACCGCGCAAAGCACCGGTAAGAGCGGGGTCTTACTTGATGCCGAGACCGGCAAAGCGCTTGTTGAACTTGGCAACCTGACCACCGGAGTCGACCAGGCGATGCTCGCCGGTCCATGCCGGGTGCGTTTTGGGGTCGATATCCAGGCGCAGGGTGTCACCTGCTTTACCGTAGGTCGAGCGCGTCTTGAACTCGCTGCCATCGGTCATCTGAACCGTGATCTCGTGGTATTCGGGGTGGATGTCTTGTTTCATCGTCCTGATCCTCTTGAAGGCCGCGTATATAACCGAGCTATAGCGCCGACGCAAGCCCTCCTGCGCCTTCATCAGGTACTTTTCCGCGCAGGCTCTTTCCGGCGGCACGCATCCACGGAAATCAAGGGGTCTCTGCGCGGTGCGAACCCGGCACAATCGGACCTGTAGCGGCCGATTCCCGCACTTTATCCGCGTTATGGTTAAGAAATCCGCGCTGCCCGCCAACGCTGCCCGCCAACGCTGCTCGCCCAAGCTGCTCTTCGAAGAGGTCAGCTCAAGGGCACACGGCCCTCAATGGGGTAGGCGGGATCGTTATAGCCTGGGGTCGAAGCGTGTCCGGTCACAACCAGATCATTGATGAGGGCCTCGTCCTCCGCCGTGAAGCTGTAATCCAGAGCCCCCAGGTTTTCCTTCCACTGGTCCAGGGTTCTGGGGCCTGCGACGGCGCCGGTAATCATCCGGTTGTTGAAGAGCCATGCCAAGGCGAACTGGCCGGCTGTGATCCCCCGTGCTTGGGCATGTTCCTTGATCGTCCGGGCCAGGACCAGCGACTCGCGCCGCCACTCGGTTTCCATGATCCGTTTGTCCTTCTGTCCCGCGCGCGACGTGCTGGAGGGGGCTTCGTCCGGGTCGTATTTGCCGGTCAGGATGCCTCGGGCCAGCGGACTGTAGGGAAACACACCAAGGCCATAGTGATTGCAGGCGGGCAGATGCTCGGTCTCCACCGTCCGGTTCAGGGCGTTGTAGAGGGGTTGGCTGACCACCGGTCGCGGAATGCCATAGCTGTCGCAGAGGCGGCTGATCTCGGCGATACGCCAGCTGCGGTAGTTGCTGACGCCGAAATAGCGGGTCTTCCCCTGCGTGATGAGATCGCCGACCGCCCGCACGGTCTCTTCCAGAGGCGTCGTGAGGTCCTCTTTATGAAGATAAAGAATGTCGACGTAATCGGTGCCGAGCCGGGTCAGACTGTCTTCCAGCGCCTGGATCAGCCAGCGACGGCTGAGCCCGCGCCGGTTCGGGCCTTCGCCCATGACGTTGGCGGCCTTGGTCGCCAGCACCCACCAGTCCCTATCGCCGGTCAGGGCGCGTCCAACGATACGTTCTGATTCTCCAGCGTTGTAGACGTCTGCCGTGTCGATGAAATTGATGCCCTGGTCACGGCCATGAGCGATGATTTCCTTCGAGGCGGCTTCGTCGCTTCGACCGCCGAACATCATGGTGCCAAGGCAGAGTTTGGTCACTTTCAGGCCACTGTGGCCCAGGTTCCGATATTCCATATCCGCTGTCTTCTTCCCGTCTTTTGCCCAGGCAGGGCACCCGATTTTTTCCTTTGGGACTCTGTCACAGGAGCAGGCCTGACCGCAATGTGGAGCTCCGCATTGCTGATACGCGCCAGCCGGATGCCTTACTTGACTCCAGTCATGCGAGTCAGGTTATGCGGGCTGGGCTTGCAGTGTTTCGGCGCGGGCCTGCCGGATGATTTGCAGCGAAGACCAGAGGAAGAGGCTTGCCATCAGGCCTGCAACGACAAGATCCGGCCAGGCTGTCTGGCTCGCCCAGACACCGCTGGCTGCCAGGATGACGGCGACATTGCCGATGGCGTCATTCCGGCTGCAGAGCCAGACGGAGCGTACGTTTGCGTCGCCGTCGCGGTATTTCAGGAGCAGCAGGACCGAAGCCAGGTTTGCAACCAGGGCGAGGAAGCCGACGGCGCCCATGATTTCAGCCTGTGGGGTCGAGGTCGAAAGGGCATGATAGAGGGTGGAGCCGAAGACCCATAGGCCCATGACCGCGAGGGAGATGCCTTTGATGAGCGCGGCCCGCGCCCGGACGATGAGCGGCATTCCGATGACGGCCAGGCTTAGGCCGTAAGTTGCGGTATCGCCCAGGAAGTCGAGTGCGTCTGCCAGAAGGGCCTGGGACCCGGCGGCAATACCCGCGATGATCTCGGTGATGAACATGGTGCCGTTGATTGCAATCACGGCGATCAGAGTTCGCTTGAAGGCCAAGGAGGCACCGTCGAATTTCGTGTCGTTCCCACAGCAACCCGCCACCAACAAACTCCTATTGCTTCGCAGCTTTCCTTGATTTCCACTTGCATGACAACCTAATGTCTCTAGTAGCTATAGCTTCAAGAGAAAAAAACAGTGCCTGGAAAAAGTCCGCAGAGCTTTACCATCGGCCGGCTTTCGCGCGAAACCGGCTGCAAAATCCCTACGATTCGCTACTACGAACAGATCGGTTTATTGCCGGAACCGGGACGCTCGGCGGGCAACCAGCGCGTCTATGGACAGCAGCATCTGTCGCGCCTGGCCTTTATCCGGCACAGCCGTGAGCTGGGTTTTTCGCAGGCCGAGATCCGGCAACTGCTGAACCTGGCCGATCACCCGGAACAGCCCTGCGCCGAAGTCAACGCGATCGCGCAAAGACACCTCGATGAGGTGAACCGCAGAATTGAGCGGCTAGAGTCGTTGAAAGCCGAACTGGAGCGGATGGTTCATGCCTGTCAGGGCGGGAAGGTTGGGGATTGCCGGGTGATCGATACGCTGGCTGATCTCGCGCACAGCCAATGCCTGTCGCCCAAGCACTGAGCCGTGATCACGGACTTGGAGCCCGCTCGATACCCGCTGTTGCAGGACACCATGTCGCGTCGAAGGCGCTTGACTTAACCCTTGCAATTGCACAAGGGATAGCCACGCGATAAGGAGAAAGCCTGCTGGCGCTGTTTCCGTCAGAAGTGTTGGTTTCCGCCAAATCCGTTTTTTTGTGAAAGAAGTATTCCGCCGATGATGCGATCGCGCCCGTCAGAGCAAAGCAGTACCAGCCTTCCATCTGAAGCGGGCAAAAATCCGGCCGGATCAAATCAAGTCGGGTCAAATTCCGGCGACCCCAAGTCTATTGACCGTCCGTCGAGCAAAGAACTCTCGCACCTGGTCCGGCTCTGGAAATTTGTGAGCCCCTATAAGCTCCAGGTCGGTGGCGCCATGATTGCCTTGATCATTGCTGCCTCCACCGTGCTTGGCCTTGGTTTCGGCTTGCGCACGCTGGTCGATGACGGTTTCGCGCAGGAGAATGCGGCGCTGCTCGATCAGGCGGTCATGGTTCTTTTAGGAGTCGTGGTGCTTCTGGCGGCGGCCAGTTACTCGCGCTTTTATCTCGTATCCTGGATCGGTGAGCGCGTTGTGGCGGATATCCGCAAGGCGGTTTTCAATCATCTGATCACGCTGTCACCGGCGTATTTTGAAATCACGCGCACCGGCGAGGTGCTCTCACGTTTGACGACCGATACTACTCTGCTGCAGATGGTCGTTGGCTCATCAGTCTCTGTCGCGCTCCGCAATTTCTTGCTCTTCGTCGGCGGTTCGGTTCTGCTGATCGTCACCAGTGCTAAGCTCACCGGTATGGTGTTCCTCGTCGTCCCGATCGTAATTCTGCCGATCATCATCTACGGGCGTAAAGTGCGGCGCCTGAGCCGCGACAGCCAGGACCGGGTTGCCGATTTGGGCTCCTATGCGGACGAAGCCCTGGGGGCGATCCGCACGGTTCAGGCTTTCAGTCATGAGTCTGTCGACCGCACACGCTTTGGCGGCCGAGCCGAGGATGCCTTCGTGACGGCGGTTTCAAGGATCCGGGCCCGCGCGATGTTGACGGCGGTGGTGATCCTGCTGGTCTTCGGAGCGGTCAGTGCGATCCTGTGGATCGGCGGCCGCGACGTGATCGATGGCCGGATTACACCCGGTGAGCTCTCGTCTTTTGTATTTTATGCGATCGTGGTCGCGGGGTCCGTTGGTGCCATCAGCGAGGTGATCGGTGATCTTCAGCGGGCGGCCGGAGCGACGGAACGGCTGTTCGATCTTCTTGCGACAAAGACCGACATCGCGGCACCGGTCGTCGCCCAAACCCTGCCTTCGCCGGCGCGGGGCGACATCTCCTTCGACAAGGTGTTGTTCCACTACCCCGCCCGTCCTGACGACGCGGCTTTGCACGGGCTTGATCTGACCGTTAAGGCGGGGGAGAAGATTGCGATCGTCGGCCCGTCGGGCGCGGGCAAGACCACGATCTTTCAGCTCTTGATGCGTTTTTACGATCCGCAAGCAGGTGCAATCCATCTTGATGGCGTTGCGCTCACCAAAGCGGATCCGCTGGAACTGCGCAGCCGGATCGGGCTGGTGCCTCAGGAACCGGTCATCTTCTCGGCGAACGCCTGGGAGAATATCCGCTATGGGCGGCCTGACGCCAGCGACGAGGAAGTGCTTCAGGCGGCAGAGGCGGCGGCCGCCAAGGATTTTCTCGACCAGCTTCCGGACGGCTTCGATACTTTCCTGGGCGAGCGCGGTGTTCGCCTTTCCGGCGGTCAGCGCCAGCGTCTGGCCATCGCCCGGGCGATTTTGCGCGATCCTGCCGTGCTGCTGTTGGATGAAGCGACCAGCGCCCTCGACGCCGAGAGTGAACGAGCCGTTCAGCAGGCTGTCGAGCGCTTAATGTCCGACCGGACCACCTTGGTGATTGCCCACCGTTTGGCGACGGTGTTGAAGGCGGACCGGATCCTGGTTCTGGACGAGGGGCGGGTCGTGGCCAGCGGCACCCATGAGGACCTGATCCGTCAGGGCGGGCTTTACGCCCGTCTGGCGGAGCTGCAGTTCGGTGAAGCCGAGATGTTCAACGGTTTGCAGAAATCAGCCGGAACTTAGAGCCACCCGTCATGGCTCATTGGCCTGGCGTTGCCTAGCGCTGTGTGAGCTTGAGCTCGATACGGCGGTTGCGGCGGTAGGCAATCTCGTCGTTGCCCTCATCGATGGGCTGGAATTCACCAAAGCCGGTAGCGGCCAGGCGGTTCGCCGGAATACCCTGTGCGTTCAGGAATTTAACCACGGAAATGGCGCGCGCGGTCGAGAGCTCCCAGTTCGAGGGGAAGGCGAAGGTGTTGATCGGTGCCCGGTCCGTATGACCGTCGACCCGCAGCACCCAATCGACCTCCGGGGGAATGTTGCGCGAGATTTCGCGCAGGGTCGTGGCCAGGCTGGCAAGCTGCCCTTTGCCGGCGTCTTCCAGTTCGGCCGCACCACTGGCGAAGAGAACTTCGGACTGGAAGACGAATCGGTCACCCACCACGCGGACGTCGCGGCGGTTGCCCAGAACTTCGCGCAGACGGCCAAAGAACTCAGAGCGATAGCGGGCCAGTTCCTGAACCTTGCTGGCCAGCGCGACGTTAAGGCGGCTGCCCAGATCTGCGATCTGGACTTCCTGCTCCAGGTTCTTGGCTTCCGTCGCTTCCAGAGTCACGGCGATCCGGGCCAGTTGCTGGCGGAGGGCTGCGATCTGGCGGTTCAACAGGATGACTTCCGCCTGTGCCTGTGCCGTGAGTTCTTCCTGAGCGGCTGCCGCTTCATCGGCGGTTGCCAGTCCGGCGGTCAGTTCGTCGCGCATCTGCTGCAGCAACGCAAGTTCCGCGAGCTGGGTCTCGATCGTCTCGCGATCGGCCTCGATGGTTGTGTAAGCCTCTTCCAGCTGGGTCTTGGCCAGGGCGGTTTCTTCCTCGCGCAGGCGTTTCAAGAGAGCCAGCTCGGCCAATTGCGCTTCGATGGTTTCCTTGTCCGCCTCGATCGACTTAAAGGCCTCTGCGAGCTCCGTTTCTTTGTCCGCGAGCGCCGCCGCTGCCTTAACCTGCTCCTCCTCCCGGAGCTTCTGGAGGGCTGCCAGTTCCGCGAGCTGAGCTTCGATCTTTTCCTTGTCCGCTTCGATCGTGCTGTAAGCGGTTTTCAGATCCTCGGCGTTTTTGGCGATTTCCGCTTCGCTCAAGCCGAGGCGGGTTGCCAGGTCGTCCTTTTCTTCCTGCAGAGCCGCTTGTTCGGTCTCGCGCTCGGAGAGGGCCGTTGTCAGGCTGTCACGCTCTTCGATGATCGATGCGAGCTGATTGCTTAAGCTCTCTTGCTGGACCTGGGCTTCGTCGTATTCGCGGGTGAGGTCGGCGAGCTGGTTTTCCAGGCTGTCGCGCCGCGCGACGGAATCTTCGAGCTGTGACGTCAAGCCATCGCGTTCGTCGTTCAAAACGGCCAGTTGGTTCTGGAGCGTATCGCGGGCGGCCAGGGAGGAGCTCAATTGCGCCGAAAGATCCGAAGACTGGGTTCTGAGATCCGTATTTTCCTGCCGCTCAAGCGAGAGCAGTTCGGCCAGCTGTGTCACTTCCCGTTCCAGCTTTACCAGAGCCGCGTCCCGCCCGCTGAGCGCCACGCTCAGGAAGAACTGTGCGACCATGAAAACCATCAGCACGAAGATGACGACCAGCAGCAGGCTGGCCAGGCCGTCGACGAAACCGGGCCAGATATTCACCGATCGTCGTGCGCCGCCTCGGCCAATGGAATACATCTATCGCGTCCTTACTCGCTTTCCTCGGCGATCGCAGCGATGGTGCGGGTCAGGAGCCGGATTTCTCCGCGAATCTCTTGAATGGCATTCTCGCGACCGCTGGAAAGGTCGGCGGCGATGCGCTCGAGGCGCAGATCGACATTGCGCAGGTGCGTCTTGGAGGCGTCATCCAGTCCGGCAGGCGCGGCCATGGCGTCGCCCTCTACGAGCTTGGTCATGACCTGCTTGAGCTGGGCCTGATTCTCCGCCATTTTCATCAGCACGCCCTGTTCGGTCCGCATCTGATCCGTCAGAGTCGAGAGACGGTCGGTGAGGCCCGACAGTCCCTGTGTCATGGAGGCGCGGTCTTCCTCTCCGCGTGAAATTGTTCTTTGCAGTTGGTCGAGGCTGTCCGCCGTCTTTTCGAGCAATGCCTGAATGTAGGCCGGAACCGACTGGTCGCCGTCGCCGCTGACGCTGCCGCTTGACAGCTTGGTTACGCCGGAAAGCCACTCTTCCAGTTCATTGAGAAAACGGTTGTGAGCCTGGCCTGCCTGCAGTTCCAGGAAGCCGAGAACCAGGGAACCCGCGAGGCCGAAGAGCGATGAACTAAAGGCGGTGCCCATACCCGCCAGAGGCGTTGCCAGGCCGCTTTTAAGCTCTTCGAAGAGCGAGGCCGGATCGTCGATTGCACCGTTCAGGCCCCCGATCGTGTCCCCGACGGCTGTCACGGTCTCTAGCAATCCCCAAAAGGTGCCGAGCAGGCCGAGGAAGATCAGCAGACCGATCAGATAGCGCGAGAGTTCATGCGATTCCTCGATGCGGCTGTGGATGCCGTCCAGAAGGGTGCGCATGGATATTGTTGAGAGGGACAGCCGTCCCGCCCGGTCGCCCAGCATATTCGCCATGGGGCCCAATAGACGCGGCGGACGCTCCTCGGAAAGCGTGCCCGGGAAAACCAGGCCGCCCTTGCTTTCCCGCCGCAGGTTGTCCAACCAGGCGATCTCGGGGTTTAAGCGCCAAACCTGCAGGAAGATGTAGACGATGCCCAGAGCAAGCACAAACAGGATCAGGCCGTTGAAGAGCTCATTTGCCTGAAAAGCATCGATGACTTTGTCTGAGAGGGCAAAGACTGCCAGTCCGACAAGCACCAGAAAGATGCTCATATGGATCAAATAACGCTTCGGCCGGTTCATGGTAAGCTACACTGCCCCGCGGCTCAGAGTGCGGTTGTTCTCGACTAAAGCGGTCAAGACCATGAAACGCCCTCTAACTTTATGTTTTAGAGGCTGATTCACCGTCTCCGCGGATACAGTGGAGAGCGATCAGACCCTAGACTCAATGTCTGCAGCCCGACGCGACTGCGATAAAACCCCTCCGCGTTTAGCCCAACCGAGAGGTTCAGTCAACGTCACAGGTCCTAGTGTGGTGGAACTGAAGTTTGTATCATTTATGATCGCTTTTGCGGTTTTCTGAGCAGGAAGCGTCGCGCTGGCGATGCCAAAGCATCGGCGAGCGGCGGTGACGCCCTTAACCGCAAAAGCGACCTTTCTGGCGCCTTTGCAAGTCCCGCGGATGTCGTTGCGAGGACCTTGTGATGCTCCACATCACTGCAGACCTCGCGCCTAACCGCGTAACTTGCAAAGACGTCATAAATCACACGAACTTCAGTTCCACCACACTAGCGTTTGGCGGGAACGACGTCCACGCGATCGGGAGATCCGCTGGTTGTTTTGTTGCCCAGCGCCCGGACTTGCATGCGTGCGGGGCGCACACCCTTACCGATCAGAAAAGCTCTGACGGCCATGGCGCGCGAAAGCGAGAGGCGGCGGGCCTGGGTTGCGTCGATGTCGGCCTGTCCGGCGTAAGCAAAGAGCTGAACTTCGCTTGATTCGTCTTCAAGCATGGCTTGCGCGACGGATTCCAGAGCCGATTGTGCCGGTCCGCTCAACCCGGCTTCGGTGGAATTAAAGAGAACCTGAACCTCGCTGACCTGTGTCCCGGTATCACCGCGCGATGCGGTTTGGGTGGAAGGCGTCGCGGGCGCCGCGTCGTTTGCTTGCAATTGTGGTGCTGCAGGCTGCGGTGCCGGCGTTGCTGCTGCCGGTGCCGGAGCTGTCACAGTTGACGCCGCCGGCGCCTGGGCAATGGCCGAAGGTGTGACGGGGGGCGGTGGAGGGGGCGTCAGGGCTGAGGTGGTATCCTCAAGCGCAGGTGCCTTTGCCACAGACGCCGTTTTTGGCGCTGCAGGCTCAGGTGCGGCTTTGGGCGCCAACTTCGGTGGGGGCGGTGCAGCGGCAATCGCAGGTGTGGAGGGCACCGTCTTTGGAGGCGGAGGCGGGGCCACGTTTGCCTGTTTTACGGGAGCCGCCGGTTTAGGCGCAGCGGTGGCCGGAGCCGCTTTTTGCTCCGCTTCAGGCGCCTTGGCCTGCGCGATTGTCTGTGGCGGCAGCGGAACTGGTTTCGCCGCGGGGGTCTTTGGAACCGCAGGTCTGCTGGCGGTGGTTTTCGTTTGAGCCGGTGCGGCTGGCGCCTGTTGCGAGATATCTGGCGGTAAGGGAACCAGGAGGCGAGATTCGGCCTTTGCGCCAGCGCTTGCAGTTGAGGAAACCTGACTTGACGTGGTTTGCGTGGCCGCGCCCGCGACATTGCGGGCCGGTGCCGTTCCATTGGACGAGAGGGCGGTTCCGCTGCCCGAGCCGGTTCCGGAATCGATGATTGTTACACGGCTTCTCGGGAAGCTGGGTGGCGGAAACAGAAGGGTGCTAGGGCGAGTGACATATTGCCCGGCTTGCTGGGTGCTGCTGCCGGAGCCTCCGATAATGACGGTGCCACCCGAGGCATAGCCGCCCTGGTTATAGCCGCCTGCGCCATAGCCGGGTTGCGCCGGAAAGCCGCCGCCCTGGTATCCGCCTTGAGACCCATAAGGCAGGACCGGCACACCCTGCTGACTCATACCATCCAGAAGTGCCTCGTTGACAAATACGCCTGAGTCAGCACCCAGCAGTGCCGACTGAGCCAGCGCGGGTACGCTTGCCGATGACAAGAGGGCTGCCATGCAGAGGCCACAGATGTACGGCGCGATCCCATGCCGGTTCTTCGCTTGCGAGACTTTCGAATCGGAAAGTGCGCCGCGCGCCTCTGAAGAAGACGGTGTCGTCACAATTCCGGTTCGGTACGTTTGTCCTGTCATTCGTTCCCCACCGAGAGATTCCCTATGTGAATCCGGGCGCTAGCTTAAGCTCCTGCAGGCGTGCCGACAACTGCTTTAGGAATTGCGGTTTTGGCGGCAGTCAACAGGTGCGAACTTACTCTCTAAACAAGAGATGATAACATCCTGTTAACCCTGTCCAGCGCCTGGGTGTCACATCGTCCACTCACTATGCCGTGCCTTGGCCGGGATATGTCGTGCAGCGTCAGCTGTCTCTCGCGGCCCGCAGCGCTTTAACCAGGGAGGGATGCAGTTCCAGATTGGCGGCGAGAATGCTGTCGCCATCCAGTTTGAAGGCCGTGCCTTTGATCGTCGTGACCTGTCCGCCGGATTCGCGAACCAGCAGGACACCTGCGGCGATATCCCATGGGGAGAGTTCACGCTCCCAAAAACCGTCAAAGCGGCCTGCGGCAACGTAAGCCAGATCGAGCGCTGCGGAGCCCATGCGGCGAATGCCTGCCGTGCTGGCCGTGATGGCGTCAACTTCCTTGAGGAATATGGGACGGTCGCCATGACCCAGGAAGGGGGCCCCGGTGCCGATGAGTGCGCTGTTCAAAGCCGAGCGTCCGGAGACCCTGATGCGGCGGTCATTCAAAAAGGCGCCAGCGCCTTTTTCTGCCGTGAACATCTCGTCCTTGATGGGATCGTAGACAACCGCGGCAACAAGCTCGCCACGCTCTTCAAGGGCGATGGAGACCGCAAAGTGAGGCAGGCCATGCAGGAAGTTGGTGGTGCCGTCGAGCGGGTCGACGATCCAGCGGCGCCCATGCTCATCCGTGCCTTTGACCTCCGCGCCTTCTTCCGTGAGAAAGCCGTATTCTGGCCGTGCGTTTCCCAGCTCCTCGCGCAGCGTCTTATCCGCCTTCAGGTCGGCGGTCGAGACGAAGTCCGCCGGGCCCTTTCTCGACACCTGCAGGTTTTCGACTTCGCCGAAATCGCGCTTAAGGCCCCGTGAGGCCTTGATGGCCGCGCGGGTCATGACGGTGATGAGTGGGGAGCGAGAGGCCATGATTGGGATTCCGGATACTACGTCGGGCGTTGGACTAAACTTTGGCAGATGCATTGGCGCATCAACCCTTTGCGCGCTCCACGTAGCTGGAATCGGCCGTATTCACGACCACACGCGTGCCGGATTCGATGTGCGGCGGCACCATGATCTTGACCCCGTTCTCCAGTGTCGCCGGTTTGTAGGATGACGAGGCCGTCTGTCCCTTGACCACCGGATCCGCCTCGGCGATCTCCGCGACGATGGTGTCAGGCAGCATGACTGAAATCGGCTCTTCTTCATAGGATTCGATCGTCACCGTCATGCCGTCCTGAAGAAAGATCACGGGCTCGCCGACCAGGTCGCTATGCAGCATCACCTGTTCGTAGGTTTCGTTGTCCATGAAGGTCAGCATCTCGCCATCTGCGAAGAGGAACTGATACTCCTTCTGGTCGAGGCGGACCCGATCGACATCCTCACTGGCGCGGAAACGCTCATTCAGTTTGGTGCCGTCACGGATATCCTTCAACTCGACCTGCAGGTAAGCGCCGCCTTTGCCGGGCTGCGTATGCTGAATCTTGGTCGCGCGCCAGAGACGGTTCTTGTGTTCAATGACGTTTCCGGGGCGGATGGCATTGCCATTAATCTTCATGATCGTCTATCCAGTTTTTGGCCGTTTCCAGCCACGTTTTGAGATCTGTCTGCGCCTTACCGCGTTGAATCCAGCGCGCAAGAGCCGGGGTCGAACATCCCCAACGCCTGAGGACAATCCAGGACGGAAACGCAGGTATGGGGCGAAAAGCGGGCGGAAGCTAGCAGTTCGCCCTCGCTCAAGCAATGGGATGCTCGCGATTACCGGCAAAAGGGCTCTTTAGCTGGGTTTCCAGCCGCTGATATCGGGTTCATGAGGGCGGCATCGGCGCACTAGGATGATCTGGTGGGCTAGATGCGGATCAGCTAGGTTGGGCACTATGGAGAAGATACTGGTCAGCGCTTGCCTTCTGGGCAAGCCCGTTCGTTATGACGGCGGCGATAAAGCCGTCGCGAGCGAAATTCTGGCCGTCTGGCAGGCCCAGGGCCGCGTGATCGGGCTTTGCCCGGAGGTCGAGGCGGGCCTGCCTGTGCCCCGGCCGCCAGCTGAAATTGAACGCGGTGGCTCTGCCGACGCGGTTCTGGCGGGCAGAGCGCAGGTCGTCGAAGACAACGGGAGAGACATCAGCGATGCCTTTGTTGCCGGGGCCCGCAGGGCCCTCGTCACCGCGCAGAGACATGCTTGCCGATATGCGCTTCTGACCGATGGCAGCCCGTCATGCGGTTCGAGCTTTATCTATGACGGCAGCTTCACTGGTGTCAGGCGCGATGGCATCGGCGTCGTGACGGCGCTTCTGAGACAGAACGGCATTGAGGTGTTCAGCCAGGATCAGATCGGTGATCTGGCCAAGCGAGTGGAAGCCAATACCTGACGGAACACGCATTGAGCGGAGAGTCAGGCCAGCGTCTTAGCAAGGCTTTTAAGTGTTGCGACCGCCTGATCCTCGTCAGACCAGGCGCCAGTGCCCAGAGCGACAAAATCCGCGCCGGACGTAGCCAGTTTGATAGCATCGTCCGCATCAATTGCATCCATGGCCACGCAAGGCGTTTCGATCATGAGCTGCCACCACTCCAACACAGCTTCGAGCGTTGGCGCGGCCTCATCCGCGGCATCGTGATCACCATTGTCGATCTTTTCCAGGCTCTGGCGTCTGAAGGCGACGTAATCGGCACCTTGCTCGGCGGCTTCCATGGCCAGATGGCGCGACATGCCGCAGTCGACTCCGACAATGGCATCATTGCCGAGGAGTTTCCGCGCACCGCGATAGGCTTTGGGGTTGAGCAAATGCACGCCATCGCAGCCGGTTTCTCTCGCGAGGCCTGCATCGCCCTCCAGAACCACGGCAACCCCGAGATCCTGCGCAATGGGACGCAAAAGATCGATGCTTTGGCGCTGGGTGACGTTGTCCGCAGTGCCGCAAGGCAGCAGCAGGCAGTCGACGGCACCAGTTTCGAGAACATCGGTCAGGACCTTGGCAAAGGCGCTGGCGGGGCGTGCGGGCGATCCGAGATCGGCCGGAGCAACGAGATAAAGGCGGCAGGTCATATGCTGCTCATAGAGGAGCTTCGCAGTGAATTCAATCGCTTCCGTTCGCCAGCCATTCGCGGCAGCGCGCAGTAGGATCGGTAACGCCTAAAAGGTCGAGGCCTTCCGGGCGCTCCGTGACGATCACGGCCCCTTGCTTGTCTGCGATATCCGTCAGTTTGCTGAGGGTCTCCGGCGGGCCCGTGAAACAAACGTCGGTCAGGCCATGGCGTAGAGCCGCGAGGACAATCCCGGGTGCATCGCCGCAATCCAACACTGCGGTGATCTCTATGGTCTTGGCGCCCGGCACTGCTTCCCGCGCTTGCTCTACCACAGAGAGGAACCACGCCGGCCCGCTCTGCATGCCCGCGTCGGGTGCAGAAAGCAACGTGAGGTCCTTTGACAGATCGGCTGCGCTGGTCAGCGCTGCGCAGGCCTGTTCGAAAGAGTGGATAATGATGACGGGACGCTGCATGGCGTAATTCTAGCGCAATCGTGGGATCAAAGAAAAAGCGGGGCGCCCGGCACCCCGCTTTTCTTTTGCCTGGACGAATGTCCGCGTGCGCTAAAGCAGTTTACCCATGGCAATCGCGGTGTCGCTCATGCGGTTCGAGAAGCCCCACTCGTTGTCGTACCAGGCCATGACACGGACGAACTTGCCGTCGACGACCTGAGTTTCGGCAAGGTCGAAGGTGGAGCTGGCCGGGTTATGGTTGAAGTCTGTGGAGACCAGCGGCTTATCGTTGACCGTCAGGACACCCGCCAGCTTTCCGGCCGCTGCCGAGGAGATGGCGGCGTTGACTTCATCGATCGAGGTCTCCTTCTTGGGGGTGAAGGTCAGATCGATCAGGCTGACGTTCGGTGTCGGGACACGGACCGAGGTGCCGTCCAACTTGCCTTTGAGTTCCGGCAGAACCAGCCCGACGGCGCGGGCGGCACCGGTAGAAGTCGGGATCATGGAGACTGAAGCCGCACGGGCACGGGCGAGATCCTTATGCAGGGTGTCGACGGTGCGCTGATCGCCGGTAAAAGAGTGGATCGTGGTCATGAAGCCACGCTCGATCCCGACCGTCTCATTCAGCACGTAGGCGACGGGGGCGAGACAGTTGGTGGTGCAGGATGCGTTCGAGACCACGGTGTGCTCTGCGGTCAGCTGGTCGCTGTTAACGCCGTAGACCACGGTCAGATCGGCGTTGGTGCAGGGGGCGGAGACCAGCACGCGCTTTGCACCTGCATCCAGGTGTTTCGCGGCTGCGTCCCGGGTGGCGAAGATACCCGTGCACTCCATAACGATATCAACATCCATATCACCCCAGGGCAGGGCGGCAGGATCACGCTCGGACAGGACTTTGATGGACTTGCCGTCCACGATAATGCTGTCTTCGGTGGCGCTGACTTCGCCGGGATAGATACCGTGAACGGAATCGTACTTCAGCAGATGTGCGTTATCGGCAGGGGAGCCCAGGTCGTTGATTGCAACGAACTCCAGGTCGCTGCGCTTTGATTCCATGGCGGCGCGAAACACCAGGCGGCCGATCCGTCCAAATCCGTTAATTGCTACCTTCAATGCCATCGTAGACTTCCCTTTCATTCAACGTTCGACGCCTACGATCGGTCTGATCCGGCGTCGCTGGTAAACCGTAATTTCCGGCCATCGGGAGCGCATGGCGCTATGGCCGCTTTGTCTTGTCGACAGGCTTGCCCGCGAGTGGCTTTAGAGTCGCGCCTTTACGTTCTCAACCACGGCTTCCGGTGTGATCTTGAAGTGCGCGAAGAGATCGCCTGCCGGCGCCGAAGCGCCGAAGCCCTGCATGCCGACAAAGCCGCCGTCCGATCCGATCCAGCGTTCCCAGCCGAAGGGGAGGGCAGCCTCGATGGCGATCCGGAGACTGTCCGGGCCAAGGACTTCGTCCCGGTAACCCTGGCTTTGCGCTGCGAAAAGTTCCCAGCAGGGAATGGAGACGACCGCCGCCGAAATCCCGTCGGCCGCCAGCATTTCTTGAGCCTTGAGCGCCAGCTCGACTTCAGAGCCCGAGGCGATCAGGGTGGCCTGACGCTCGCCTTCGGCGGGGGAAAGAATGTAGGCACCATGGCCTGAGAGGTTTTCGCTCACGTCTTTGCGGACGCTGGGCAGGCCCTGTCGGGTCAGGGCGATCACCGAGGGCGCATCGCTGCTTTGGAGTGCCAGCTCCCAGCACTCAGCCGTTTCGATCGCATCGGCAGGCCGGAAAACCTGAAGGCCGGGAATGGCGCGCAAGGCGGCCAGGTGTTCGACGGGCTGGTGGGTCGGACCGTCTTCGCCCAGACCGATGGAGTCGTGGGTCATGACATAGACGACCCGCTGCTGCATCAGCGCCGAAAGACGGATCGAGGGCCGGCAGTAATCCGTAAAGACCAGGAAGGTGCCGCCGTAGGGCAGAACACCGCCGTGCAGCGCCATGCCGTTCATGGCCGCGGCCATGCCGTGTTCCCGGACGCCGTAGTAAATGTAATCGCCGGAGAAGTTGTCGCGGGTGACCGGCTTCTGGCTCGCAGCTTTTGTATTGTTAGATCCGGTCAGATCGGCGGAGCCGCCGATCAATTCTGGAATGGCCTCCGCGAGCACATCCAGAGCCTTCTGGGAAGAAACCCGGGTTGCCAGTTTCGGCTGCTCCTCGGCCAGTTTCTCTTTATAGGCCCGAAAGCTGTCCTGCCAGTCCGCAGGCAGGTCTCCGGCCATGCGCCGCTCGAGCTCTGCACGATCCGCCGCGTCGAGGCCGGCCATCCGCTGGTCCCAGGCTGCCGAGGCTTCCGCACCCGCGGCGCCGGTGGCTTGCCAGGCGGCGCGCACGTCATCGGGAATTTCAAAGGCGGCGTGCGGCCATCCGAGGGCTTCGCGCGTTGCCGTGATCTCATCCACGCCCAAGGGGGCGCCGTGGGCGGAGTTTTTGCCTGCTTTGTTCGGCGAACCAAAACCGATCGCAGTCTTGCAGGCGATCATGGCGGGTCTGCTACTGGCTTTTGCCGCTGCGATCGCTGCGGCGATGGCCTCCGGATCATGCCCGTCGGCTGTAAAGCAGTCCCAGCCGCTGGCTTCGAATCGTTTGGCCTGATCGTCTGAGACCGAGAGTGAAGTCGGACCGTCGATCGAAATACCGTTGTCGTCGAAGAGCACGATCAGTTTGCTGAGACCCAGATGCCCGGCCAGCGAGATCGCTTCGTGACTGATGCCCTCCATCAGGCAACCGTCGCCGGCAATCACGTAAGTATGATGGTCGACCGCCGCGTCGCCGAAGCGCGCATTCAGCAGGCGTTCGGCCAGCGCCATACCAACCGCATTGGCGAGGCCCTGACCCAAGGGGCCGGTGGTGGTTTCGATGCCGGGGGCATGACCGACCTCGGGGTGGCCGGCGGTCAGACTGCCGAGCTGGCGGAAGTTCTTCAGCTGATCGAGCGTCATTTCCGGGTAGTCGGTCAGATGCAGCAATGAATAGAGCAGCATGGAACCGTGACCGGCAGACAATACGAAACGGTCCCGGTCGGCCCAGTCCGGCCGCGCTGGGTCGAATTTCAGAAACTGGCTGTAGAGAACGGTCGCGACGTCGGCCATGCCCATCGGCATGCCCGGGTGACCGGAATTGGCCTGCTGCACGGCGTCCATGGAGAGGGCGCGGAGCGCATTGGCCATATCTTTGTGATTGGCTGCAAGGTCACCTTTCGAGCCCGAAGAACCCGACTGCAATGTGTTCATTAATGTATCCACCGTCATGGGGGAGAGCCATTCTCCAGCCGCCGGAAACGCACTGGACGCTGGGCTCCTGACCAAATTTGCGCGCAACATGCCGCCGCGCCCCGGCAAGGTCAACCAGCATGTCATCCCGCGGCGTGATTCAGCTGTTGGAGGAGTATGGGGATGGATACCCGACATCGCGCTGCGAAATATGAAGGAAAGCCCCCAAGTCTCGGGAATCCCGTAAAAATCCAATTTGCCGTTTTGTGATATTGCAGTGTCTTCATGCCCAGTGGCGGTTGACCATGACAGCATCGCGCGCATATGCTGCCGGGCATTGTTAATGAATCTGATCTCTCAGCAAGACTCGGGCGCGCAAACTCTCATGATTTTCCAGTGATACGCCAATGACACGATTAAATGAAGCTACTGAGAGACTTAAGTCCGCTCTCGATCGCCTCGACCAGGCGGTTGAAAGCCGGGCGAAGGCGCGTTCCAACGGTGAGGGTGCGTCGGACGACGCCGAGTTGCGCGCGGCGCTGGCGGCGGCGCGAGAGGAAAACGAGAACCTGCAGAACCTTGCCGGCGAGGTTTCCAGCCGGTTGGATTCTACGATTGCACGTCTCAAATCGGTGATGGAAGTTTAGGCCTTGGCACAGGTAAATGTTACGATAAACGGCCGTCACTATGACGTTGCCTGCGACGATGGTCAGGAAGAACACCTGATGAAACTGGCGGCATTCGTCGATGACAGAGTCGCCGTTTTAAAGCAGAGCGTTGGCAGCCTCAGCGAATCGCATCTCATGATGATGGCGTCTCTGATGATTGCGGATGAGCTTGATGAAGCCCTGATTCAGCTCGAGGAAGTCCAGGAGGGCGCCGCAAGCCCCAAGCCTTCGGACCATGAAGGCACGGCGACAGGCCCGAATCCGCTTGAGGAAAAGGCCGCGAATGCCCTGGAAGCCTGTGCTTCCCGGCTGGAATCTATTGCGACCCGCCTTGAAGGGGCTTAAATAGCTCCTTTTTAGACTTATGTAGTTGGTGCTGCGAGGTGCGTCAGGCCACCCGATCCCTGGGGCCAATACCGAACCTCTAGGGAGCTGTCCCTGCCGGAGCCGTGGTTCCGGTATATGGCGCCCACCTGCTTGGCAGGCCACAGAGGATGATCGTTGCCAACGGCCATCGCGGCACCACTCTCTAATGTCGGGACTCCCCGGACAAAGGCGCGAGACACAATGATCGATGCTGATACCGTCTCGCTTGATACGCGCAAGCAGGCGCTGCGGAAGGACGCCAAGACGCGGCGTTCTCTTGCCTTTTCGTCTCAGACAGCTGCGCCGACCGCCATACGCGACCGCTTGCTCTCCAGTTTTGATTTCACTGCCGGCATGGTGATTTCAGGCTATTGGCCGCTTGCGGACGAGCTTGACTTGCGGCCGTCACTCGAGGCGTTTCACGAGCGCGGATGCCGGGTCGTCCTGCCCGCCATGACGGGCAGAGACAGGCCATTGGTATTTCGCGACTGGACACCGGGCGACACTCTGGTGCCGGCAGGTTTTGGTACGTTGGAGCCGGCCGGTTCACAGAAGGCCCGGCCGCCGGACGTGCTGCTGGTGCCTTTGCTGGCATTCGACCGTCAGGGTTATCGCCTGGGATATGGGGGCGGATTCTACGATCGCTCTCTGGCCGACCTGCGCGCCGCTCAGGCCGTTATGGCAGTGGGAGTTGCGTTTTCCGCCCTGGAGGTCGAGGCTGTGCCCCGCGATGCCAACGATCAGCCACTCGACTGGATCGTGACCGAGCGCGAAGTTTTGGAATTCGAAAGATGAGGCCATGAGACTACTTTTTTGCGGCGATATTGTCGGCAGGCCGGGGCGGGATGCTCTGGCGGAGCATCTGCCGCGCGTGCGTCGCGAACTGGAGCCGGATTTCATTGTCGTGAACGGCGAGAACGCGGCGAGCGGCTTCGGGATTACGGAAAAGATCTGCAACAGCCTTTTCGAAATGGGCGTTGACGTCATTACGGGCGGCAACCACTCCTGGGACCAGCGGGAGATGCTGACCCACATCAATCGCGAGACGCGTCTGCTGCGCCCGCAGAACTTTCCCGCGGGCACGCCCGGGCGCGGCGCCGCCGTTTTCGAGGCCACGCGCGGCCGCAAGGTTCTGGTCCTGAACGTGATGGCCCGTCTCTTCATGGACCCGCTCGACGATCCCTTTGCGACGGTCCAGCGCGAGCTGGAACGTCATCGTCTCGGCGCCACGGTGCACGCCATTCTTCTGGATTTCCATGGTGAAGCCACCAGTGAGAAGATGGCAATGGGGCACTTTGTCGACGGAAAGGTAAGTCTTTGCGTCGGCACCCATACGCATGTCCCGACGGCAGATGCGATGATCCTGCCCGGCGGGACCGCCTATCAGACCGACGCGGGTATGTGCGGTGCTTACGACTCGGTCATCGGAATGGATAAGGCGGTGCCGCTCGCGCGCTTCACGCGGAAGCTTCCCACAGAGCGCTTGTCCGTTGCGACAGGGGAGGGGTCTTTAAGTGCCGTGCTGGTGGAGACCGACGATGCGACAGGCCTGGCCAAACGGATTGAACCCGTGCGCCTGGGCGGACGTTTGCCGGAGGCGCTCCCGGTTCTCGGGGCCGCTTAGAGGGTTTTGCTGATCCGGAGTTCAGGACTTTGGAGGCTCAGGACTTTGGCGCTTGGGCCAGGAAGCGCGTGATTTCCTCTTCGACCATTTCGGTCTGCTCGGTCGCCTCTTCGGCGATATCCGCCGCACCGACCGCAGCTTTAAGACTGCTTTCCTCTGCGGCATCCAGCATGGCGTCGAACGCCGAGAGACTGGACTGCTGAACGAAATCATGGACCATCTCGGCGGCTTTCACGCTGCGCCGGGCGAAATTCGCCTTGTCCGTCCCGCCGTCGGTGACGACGCTCAGCTCTGGAATGTTAATCGACAACGCCATTGCTCGACCCTTTTTTCCGACCCGCCCCGGAGGTGACCTGAGGTGCGGTTGGATCTCGAGGTGCACTTCACAGTGAAACGCACCCGAAAACTTTCGCGTCAGTCTGTCGGAAAAGCGTTAAGCTGCGGTTAATCCCGGCACTCCGGCCAGACGGCTTTGCTCCGCGCGCTTCGACGCGCGAATCCTATCTGTTTAGTGCACGACTCTGTGTAAAAAACGGGATAGCAAAGAGGGCATTTCAGAGGCTTTTGAAGCAAAATCCCCGCTTTTGTTGCCCGATGGTCCCGATTGCCCTTCAGAGGGCTTCAGATTGCGGCGAATACCTGCTAGAAGGCGCCCTATTGTCGCCATATTGCGGGAATATTTCTTGCGGCTGTTACCCCGCACTTCCACACGATACGGTCGGCATCTTCGTTGTTTGCATCATCATTTAGGATTCGTGGTCATGGCGGGCCATTCCAAGTTTAAGAACATCATGCACCGTAAGGGTGCACAGGACAAAAAGCGCGCGAAAGTGTTCGCGCGTTTAATCCGTGAAATCACGGTCGCCGCGAAGTCGGGGCTGCCAGAACCGGACAAAAACCCCCGGCTGCGTTCCGCGGTGATTGCCGCCCGTGCAGCCAATATGCCCAAGGACAATGTCGATCGCGCGATCAAGCGCGTCGCGCTGGGCGAAGACGATTCGAGCTACGAAGAAGTGCGCTATGAGGGCTACGGCCCGGGCGGTGTCGCCCTGATCGTAGAGGCCATGACCGACAACCGGAACCGCACAGCCTCCGAAGTCCGGGCTGCTTTCAACAAGTACGGCGGCAGTCTCGGTGAGACCAACTCGGTGTCTTTCATGTTCGACCATGTCGGGCTGCTTCAATATGCCGCCGGCACGGCATCGGCAGACGAAATGTTCGAAACCGCGGTCGAAGCCGGCGCAAGCAATGTTGAATCTTCTGACGAAGGGCACGAGGTGACCTGCGACCCGGATGATTTCTCGAGTGTGCGCGACAGCCTGATGGAGTCCTACGGTGATCCGGAGGAGGCCTATCTGGCTTGGAAGCCTCAGACCATGACGCCGCTGGATGAGGACAAGGCCCAGACCATGCTGAAGCTGCTCGATGCTTTGGACGACAGCGACGACGTGCAGCGGGTCTCCGCCAACTTCGAAGTGGCCGATGACGTTCTTGCGCGTCTGACTGCATGATGCGGCGGCAAAGGGAGGTCTGAACGAGTTTATGCGAGTCGTCGGACTGGATCCCGGATTGCGCCACATGGGCTGGGGCATTATCGAGGCGGAAGGCCACAGCCTCCGTCATATCGCCAATGGCGTCATCAAATCGACCCAGTCGAAAGACCTGGCGCAGCGCCTGGTGGAGCTGCACGATGGGCTGAGTCAGATTTTGACCGACTTCGAACCGCAGGAAGCGGCGGTTGAGGTTACGCTGGCCAATAAGAACCCGTCATCGACCCTGAAACTGGGGATGGCGCGCGGCATCGCATTGGTGACGCCCGCGCTGGCCGGTTTGCCGGTCGGAGAGTATCTGCCCATGATCGTCAAAAAGGCCGTGGTCGGAACCGGTCATGCGACCAAGGACCAGGTCGGTATGATGATTGGCCGGTTGCTGCCGGGCTGTGAAATCGCGTCCGCGGACTCTGCGGATGCGCTTGCGGTTGCTATCTGTCACGCGCACCAGATTGCGACGCGGCGGAAATGGACCGCTGGCCAAGAAGACCCGCTTTCCGGCGGCCGGTCTTCAGGTCCGAAGCCTGCGGCTAAGATCGGCCGCAAATCTGACGTGATAGGACGGGCCGACGTGATTGGGCGCGCGCGATGATCGGCAAGTTGACAGGTAAACTCGATAGCAGTGGCGACGACTGGGCCATGATCGATGTCGGCGGTGTGGGCTACGTCGTATTCTGTTCCGGGCGCACGCTTTCCCGGCTTCCGCTCGCGGGTGAGACCGCGAGTGTTCTGATCGAGACTCATGTACGGGAAGACCACATCCACCTTTATGGCTTCATCGACCAGGGGGAACGGGATTGGTACCGCCTTCTGAGCACGGTGCAGGGTGTCGGCGCGAAAATGGCGCTGTCCATCCTCTCTACACTTGGGCCGGAAGAACTGCTGCAGGCCATCGCCGCGCAGGACAAAACTTCGCTGACACGGGCCAGTGGCGTCGGTCCAAAGATCGCGGGGCGCATTGCCTCTGAACTCAAAGAGAAGGCCGGAGGCATTGCCCTGGGGAACATGGCCGCGGATCTGGCCGGAACAAACGCGCCGTCGGCGGTTGCCGCTGCCGGCGGTTTGTCGGAGGACGCGATTTCAGCCTTGGTCAATCTCGGCTACCGCCGCGCCGACGCTTTTGGGGCTGTCGGCAAAGCTATGCACGAACTGGGCAAGGATGCGCCGGTTGAGTCCTTAATCCGGATTGGCCTCAGGGAGCTGTCGTCATGACCGACGAGCGGATTATAGCTCCTGACTTTTCGCAGGGCGATACGCCCGAGCAAAGCTTGCGCCCCTTATCGCTGGCAGACTTTGTCGGGCAAAAGAAACTGAGGTCAAACCTCAGCGTCTTCATCGAGGCGGCGCGCGGCCGGGGCGATGCACTGGACCACGTCCTGTTTTTCGGTCCTCCAGGGCTGGGTAAAACCACACTCTCGCAAGTGGTGGCCCGTGAGATGGGGGTCGGCTTTCGCGCAACCTCCGGTCCGGTCATTGCCAAGGCTGGCGATCTGGCCGCCATTCTGACCAATCTGCAGCCGCACGACGTCCTCTTTATTGATGAGATCCATCGCCTCTCGCCCGCCGTTGAGGAAATTCTCTATCCTGCGATGGAGGACTTTCAACTCGACCTGATTATCGGCGAAGGTCCGGCCGCCCGTTCGGTCCGTATCGACCTGCCGCCCTTTACACTGGTTGGCGCGACGACACGCTCAGGCCTGATCACGACACCCTTACGCGAACGCTTCGGGATTCCCCTGCGTCTGCAGTTCTACGAACCTGACGAGCTGGAACGGATCGTCTCGCGCGGCGCCGGTATTCTGGGCATCGACATGTCGAGCGACGGAGCGCTGGAGATTGCCCGGCGTTCGCGCGGGACGCCGCGCGTCGCGGGACGCCTCCTGCGCCGGGTTCGCGATTTTGCCGCGGTTGACGGCGCGGCCACGATTGACGCGAAAGCGGCTGACGCGGCCCTGCGCCGGCTGGATATCGACGAGCGCGGTTTGGATTCCATGGACCGCCGGTATCTGCGCAACATCGCGGAGAATTATAGCGGCGGTCCCGTCGGCGTGGAGACCATGGCGGCGGCGCTTTCGGAACAGCGCGATGTCCTGGAAGATGTGATCGAGCCCTACCTTATTCAGCAAGGACTCCTGCAGCGCACGCCACGGGGACGGGTTTTGGCTTCAGCGGGCTACAGCTATCTTGGGCTCGAGGTGCCGGCGACGCTTAGTTCGCAGTTCGATCTTCTGGCCGGAAACGGGAGCCCCGGGGATACGGAGGAGCTGCCGTGACCGCGCTGCCGGAGACTCTTCCCTCAATTGAAACGGGCCAGTCGAGTCCGTCCGGCGGATACATCGCAGGTGCCGAATTCCGCCTGCCGATGCGTGTCTACTATGAGGACACGGACGCGGGTGGGATTGTCTACCACGCGAACTACCTGAAGTTTGCCGAGCGTGCACGTACGGAAATGCTTCGGATCGCCGGCGTTAACCAAACAGACATCCGTAATGACTATGACCTTGTGTTCGCCGTACGGAGTTGCGCGATCGAGTATTTAAGACCGGCAACGCTGGACGACAGTCTCGAAGTGCGCTCCCGCGTCGTGCGCATGGGCGGAGCGTCCGTTGAAATCCTGCAGGATGTCTGGCGAGACGACCTCTGCCTCGCCAAGTTGAAAATCAGGATCGCCTGCCTGCGTGGCGAAGGCCCGGGCGGCTCCGGAATGCGTCCCGGACGCATTCCGGAGCCGGTGCAGGTTGCCCTGAAACGATTTGAGAGTGGAAATATGACAACCTCGGTTGGGGGAAGTTGATGGAAAACGAAACGGTAGAAGCGGTCGGACTGGCCGGATCCGTTGCACATGACCTGACGGTATGGGGCTTGTTCTTGCAGGCCGACATCGTCGTGAAGATCGTGATGGTCATGCTCCTTGTCGCCTCGGTCTGGTCCTGGGCGATCATCTTCGAAAAGACGCTGAAGATGCGCCGGCTGCGCAGCCTTGCGGAGCAGTTCGAGGAGGCTTTCTGGTCTGGTGGATCCCTGGACGATCTCTACGACCGAATCGATAAGCGCCCACCGGACCCGATGTCTTCGCTTTTCGTTTCCGCCATGCGCGAGTGGCGCCGCTCCAGCTCCAAAGGGCTTGGCGTGAGTGATCAGACCCGCCTCAGTCTCCAGCAGCGCATTGAGCGTGTCATGGATATCTCGCTGGGGCGCGAGATGGAACGGCTTGAGCGGCACATGATCTTCCTCGCGTCCGTCGGTGCGTCCGCGCCTTTCATCGGACTGTTCGGGACCGTCTGGGGCATCATGAATGCCTTCACGTCGATTGCTGCCTCCAAGAATACAAGTCTGGCCGTGGTTGCCCCCGGTATTGCGGAAGCGCTCTTCGCGACAGCCCTGGGTTTGGTGGCCGCGATTCCCGCGGTCATCGCCTACAACAAGATCTCGACGGATCTTGGTCGTTACGGTGGCCGCCTCGAAGCTTTCGCCGGTGAGTTTGGCGCTATCCTCTCGCGGCAACTCGAGGAGAAACCCTAGCCATGGCAGGTCAGATGCAGGGCCCGGGCCAGGGCGGCCGGGGCTGGAGATCGCGCCGGTATCAGCCTTTGAGCGACATTAATGTGACGCCCTTCGTCGATGTAATGCTCGTGCTGCTGATCGTCTTCATGGTCACGGCGCCGCTATTGACCGTAGGCGTGCCGGTCGATTTGCCAAAGGCGAAGGCTCAGACTCTTTCGGATCCTGATGAGCCTCTGGTCGTATCGGTCAACGCGCAAGGGGCTCTGTTCGTCCAGGACACGGAGGTCGAGATCGGTAATCTGGTGCCGCGTCTGGTCGCAATCACAGAGAACAAGCCCGATACCCGGATCTTCGTGCGGGGCGACCGCAGCATCGACTACGGCCGGGTGATGGAAGTCATGTCGACCGTGAACTCGGCGGGCTTCACACGTGTCGCGCTGATTGCGGAATTGCCGAGCGGGACTTCGCCGGCTGAACCGGCGGCAGACTCCCCCGACGACACGGAAAGCCGCTAGGAGCATTACGAGCGGGTATGCGCAACGGGACCATCTTTTCGATCCTCTTCCACGCGGTTGTGATTACCGCGCTGGCTGTTGGTCTACCGACGTTTGTGTCGCCTTTGCCGCCCATTACAAATGTGCCGGTTGAGCTGGTCACGCTTGCTGAGTTGGAAGCTGCAAGCGAGAAGCAGCCTGACCCGGAGCCGGAGCCGGTTGCTGAAGAGGAAGCGCCAGAGCCTGAGCCGGAGAAGCAAGAGACGCCGCCGCCGCCGGATCCCAAACCCACGCCCGCACCAGTTCCGGAGCCTGAGCCCGTTCGTGAACCAGAGCCGGAACCAGAACCAGAACCCGAACCAGAACCCGAACCGGAGCCCGAGCCTGAACCGGAGCCCGAGCCGGAACCAGAGCCAGAGCCGAAACCAGAGCCTGAGCCCGAGCCCGAGCCCGAAGTTCAGTCAAAGCCGGTGCCGCCGAAACCTCGGTCAAAGCCAAAGATCAACCTCGCTCAAAACGAGCCGCCAAAGGAAGAGAAGCCTGAAGAGCCGCCCGCGGATGCTCTGACGTCTATCTTGCGCAACGTCGAGAAGCTGAAAAAGCAACCGGCGCAAAAGGCGCAGACCGCGACGGCGCCCGAGGTTGCCGAGCAGGCCCGGCCGCAGCAACAGGTCAGCCGGATAGCGCAAGAGGGAATTGCCCGTGCTATCCGCCAGCAGATTCAACGTTGCTGGCGCCTGGACCCGGGCGCGCAGCAGGCGGAGGATCTCGTTGTCGAGATCCGGATTACGCTTCGGCGCGACGGCACTCTGGTTTCAGCCGACGTCGTCAACCTCACGAGAATGTTTGGCGATGCGTACTTTCGAAGCGCTGCGGAAAACGCGCGGCGTGCTATACAAGCTTGCAGCCCTTACAAGTTGCCTGTGAGCGAGTATGAAGTTTGGCGTGTGATCAATCTGAAGTTCGATCCAAGAGAGATGTTTGGCACATGATGAAGAACCGACTTTCCTCGACCCGCCTGTTCGCCGCGCTGGCGATCTTCTCCACCATCACGGCCGTGATGTTGGCGCAGGGGCAACCCGCACGGGCGCAGCTCAACGTAGACATCACGCAAGGCTTCGTGGAGCCCTTGCCGATCGCCGTCTCAGATTTCTACGGCGCGACGCCCGAAGAACAGCTGATCGGTCACGATGTGGCCGAAGTGGTGGCTGCGGATCTGGAGCGTTCGGGTTTGTTCCGGCCGATCGATAAAGGTGCGTTCATTCAGGATCCTGCGGCCTTGAGAAATGTGCCGCGGTTCGGTGACTGGCGTGTGATCAACGCGCAGGCGCTGGTCAGCGGGACGGCAGAGCTGCAGGAGGACGGCCGCCTGCGGGTCGAGTTCCGGCTCTGGGACGTCTTTGGAGAGGGACAGTTGACGGCCTTCGCTTACACGGTGCCGCCATCAATCTGGCGCCGTGTCGCGCACATCATTGCCGACAATGTCTACAAGCGGCTGACCGGTGAAGAAGGCTACTTCGATTCGCGGATCGTTTACATTGCGGAGAGCGGTCCACAGAATCGGCGTCAGAAGCGACTGGCCATCATGGATCAGGACGGTTTCAATCATCAATTCCTGACCGACGGGAGCAACCTCGTCCTGACGCCGCGTTTCTCGCCGTCGCTGCAGGAGATAACTTATCTGGCCTACGTCAATCGTGTGCCGCGCGTCTATCTTCTCAATCTGAATACCGGACAGCAGGAAGTTCTGGGTGACTTCCCGGGCATGACCTTTGCTCCGCGCTTCTCACCTGACGGCAATGCCGTGGTGATGAGCCTCGCGCAGCAGGGCAACACCGAAATCTATCGAATGGATCTCAGGACCCGACAGGTCACACGTTTAACACGGCACCCTGCGATCGACACGTCGCCGTCTTATTCGCCCGATTCGCGGCAAATTGTTTTCAATTCCGACCGTGGCGGCTCACAACAGCTTTATGTAATGAACGCTGATGGCTCCGGTGTGCAGAGAATTTCCTTCAACCAAGGACGCTATGCGACTCCGGTCTGGTCGCCGCGCGGCGATCTGATTGCCTTCACACGAATGAGCGGCGGCACTTTTTATATAGGTGTTATGCGGCCTGACGGCAGTGGTGAACGAATGCTTGCCGAGGGCTTCCTGGTTGAGGGTCCAACCTGGGCGCCAAACGGTCGTGTGTTGTCGTTCTATCGCCAGATGCCAGCGGACGCGCGGGGAAAACAGGTTACCAAACTCTTTACGATCGATCTTACCGGTTTCAACGAGCGCGAAGTTGCGACACCGATTGACGGTTCCGACCCAGCGTGGTCCCCCTTGATTCAATAGGTTGTGGCCGGTATATTACGTGGAACTTTACCGGTAGTTAACCGGTGATGGGGGATGTATTCTTTCTAAGGGGGCCTCAATGAAGACCGGTAGCAGGCCTGACCTTGTTCATAGGATTCCGGGGATGTCTCGAGAGGGCACAATATGCGTTTAAAGTTCCTCACTCTCATCGCGGCAGCATCGCTGCTGGGTGCTTGTGCAAGCGACACTGAAGAAACAAGTGGTGGTCAAGGTAGCGGAGCTGCTGCACCGACGACGAGTAGCTCTGCTGGAGCTACTCAGGAATCCGCTATTCAGGGTCCGACTCCTGGTACCCAGGAGCATCTGACTGTGAATGTCGGTGACCGTGTTTTCTTTGATACCGACAAGAGTGACCTGACGGCAGACAGCCGTGAAGTGCTCGAGAAGGTCGCTGTCTGGATGAACAGCTATCCAGTCGCAACCGTCACTATCGAAGGTCACGCCGATGAGCGCGGGACACGTGAATACAACTTGGCCCTCGGTGAGCGCCGGGCGAACTCGGTAAGCGATTACCTTGCTGCGCTGGGTGTGAACCCGAACCGGCTGCAGACCGTCAGCTTCGGTAAAGAGCAGCCTGCTGTTCTTGGTTCGAACGAAGAAGCCTGGGCCCAGAACCGCCGCGGCGTGTTCAAGGTCAACTGAGCTTCGGGTCTGTCCGATTGGTTTCGCCCGCCTCCGAATTCTAAATCCGGGGGCGGGCGTTGCTATTTCTGCGGACGCGTTTAAGCGTGGATGACGAAGCGCCATATTTCTGACAAGAAATTTGGCTCTAAGTGGTGATCGCTTCGGGATGCTGTTCCGGGACTGCGTAAGCGTGGGATGCAACAGCCGTCAGCGGGTTGACCCGGGACTTTTGGCCAATGCGAGCTGTCAGAAATGTGACCGCAGGCCTTTATGATCGGCACAGCTCTTTTGTGCGAAGACGTGATACCGCAAACAGGCCGAGCTGTTGGCGACAGGCTCGTCAGTTGATCCCGTCGCAAGAAAACCTGTCTCACATACACTGAGTCCTGCCATTCGGAAGTCTTCTGATCAGGACGGATGAGAAACATGAAACTCTTCAACGATCGTTTTTCGAAATCAGGCAGTCAGAGTTCTCTGAGTCAATCCCTGCGGCGTGTCGCCGTTGCAGCAGCCCTGATGGGCGGTGTTGCGGTTGCATCAATGGCCCCGGGGATCACACCCCTTGCCGCGCAGGACTCTTTGAATGCGCAGGTCGAACGCCTGCAGCGGGAGCTGACGGCGTTGCAGCGGCAGGTGTATCGCGGCGAAGCGCCCCCTGCGGGTGCGGCCGCTGCCGCGACGGGGGGCGATTTGTCGGGGACGCAGGCGGCGCGAATCGAGTTGCGCTTGTCACAGTTCGAATCCGAGCTGCGGTCTTTGACGGGGCAGGTAGAGCAGTTCGGATTTAAGATCAATCAGGTGGGCAAGCGGCTCGACAGTCTCGTCGCTGACGTCGACCTCAGACTTCAGAATCTTGAGCAGCGCGTCGATGGCGGCGCGGCTGTTTCCGATAATTCCGGCGCGGTGGGTGCTGGCACGGGCGCGGCGTCCGCTGGCGGAGCACCGGCATCGCAGACCGGTGGCGCGCCCGGAACACTCGGCGTGATCAATCAGGGCGACCTGCAGCAGTTTCAGAATAACCAGGGTTCCGGTGGCACCGCGCAGGCCGGAGCTGCCGGCGGCGCCGCACAAACCGCGGCCGCGGGAGCTCTGCCTGGCGGCACGCCACAAGAGCAATACAGTTACGCTTTCAGCCTTCTGCGACAGGCCCAATACAATGAGGCGGAGCAGGCGTTGCGTGTCTTCGTCGAACAGAATCCCGAAGACCCGCTGGCAGGAAATGCCAAGTACTGGCTTGGCGAAACCTATTATGTGCGTGGCGACTATCAGCAGTCCGCGGTGATCTTTGCCGAGGCCTACCAGCAGTATCCGAACAATACGAAGGCACCGGACAACCTGCTGAAGCTGGGCATGTCTCTAGGGGCTCTTGGCAACACGGCAGATGCCTGCGGAACCTTTGCCGAGCTGCTCAAACGCTACCCCCAGGCACCTGCGACGGTTCAGCGCCGGACCCAGCAGGAGCAGGAGCGCTATTCCTGCTCTTGAGTTGCACGTTTTCGAGACGATGCCGGAGGGCGGTTCGTTTCTAACGTCTGCAGATTGAAGTCTGTGCGCTGCCGGAGGTGATGACTTCCAGGCGGTTTCATAGCCCGGTCGTCGGGTTGTCGGGACCGTGTTCTTGAAGCGGTCCTCGGTTCAGGTTTTCCTTTGACCAGCGAGTTGCGGGGCGAAGATGTCCAGCTCAGATGCGAGACCCGTTACCCAAATTGAATTCGCGGCTCTCATGGAGCGGCTCGGCCCATTTGAATCGAATCCCGAGGTTGCGGTCGCGGTCTCGGGCGGCACCGATTCGATGGCGGCGGCCCTGCTGGTTCATGAATGGGCGCGCCGTCGCGGTGGCTGTACCATCGGCCTCGTCGTGGATCATGGTCTTCGCGACGAGTCAGCTGACGAAGCGGCCCTTGTAGCGCAGCGCCTGTCCACGCTGGGTATCAAGTCTCTCGTCCTTCAATGGCGCGGCGAAAAGCCAAACGCCAATGTTCAGGCGGAAGCGCGGCAGGCCCGTTATCAGCTTCTCTCGGATTATTGCGCGCAACACGGCATTCTGCATCTGGTCTTGGGGCACCACCGCGACGATCAGGCCGAGACCTTTATGATGCGCTTGTCACGGGGCAGCGGACTCTACGGTCTGGCAGCCATGTCAGCTGTAAAGGAGCAGGCCGATTGCAGGATCCTCCGTCCCCTACTGACGCTTCCCAAGGGCCGCCTGCTCGAGACGGTCAAGGCGCGCGGCGCTGAAGGGGTGGACGACCCGTCAAACGAGAACCGCAAGTATGCCCGGACCCGCTTTCGCGACCTGCTGACCTTGCTTGCCGCTGAGGGGCTGTCCGCATCCAGGCTGGTCGAGACGTCCCGCCGTTTGGGGTGTGCCCGCAGTACCACCGAAGCGGCGGTTGCATCGGCGCTCGCCCGGGCGGTCTCGCTCCACCGAAGCGGTATTGCGTTTCTGGAGCCCCAGATGCTCGGGACCTTGCCGAGCGACGTTGCCTTGCGCTGTCTTGCCAGAACACTCTTGACAGTCTCTGGCAGCGATTACGGGCCAAGGATGGAGCGCCTTGAGAGCCTTCTCGAGAAGATCCTGGGAGGCCTGATCTCGGGTGCAACCTTGTCCGGGTGCCGTTTGGTGCCCTGGCGGCGGGTTTTGGTGATTTGCCGCGAGAACAGGCCTCTTCCCCAAATCCCACTCGTCGCCGGTCGTCTGACTCGCTGGGATGACCGTTTTGACGTGCTGCTGGCGCAGAATTTAAAAATGCCTGCCGGGCAATTTACGATCGGTGCACTCGGGCCGGAGGGTTGGGCTCAAATCCGCAAGGAGATCGATCCGATAGCGTCAGGGTTTCCGCCACTTGCAGGCGAGGCAGCCATCGCTATCAGGAACGCCGGAGAGATCTTGATGGTACCCCATTTAGGATACTTGAAAAAGGAGGTATCTCCCGAAATGATTGTAAAATGCCGGTTCCGGCCAGGAAATTCCCTTGCCGGAGTCGCCTTTACGGTTGCTTAGGCGGGGAAGCCTATTATCTTTTACCTAAGATATGCCACCGGAACCC
Organism: Denitrobaculum tricleocarpae; assembly: GCF_007004665.1. Lineage (GTDB taxonomy): Bacteria > Pseudomonadota > Alphaproteobacteria > Kiloniellales > Kiloniellaceae > Denitrobaculum > Denitrobaculum tricleocarpae. The sequence continues at coordinate 186,674 of NZ_ML660053.1, forward strand.
CCCGGTACGTGCAAAGAATTCGACCGAGTGGAAGGCACACACAGTGAATTTCAGCCGCAATGCAGCGCTTTGGATCGTCATCGTTCTGCTCTTGATCATCCTGTTCAACGTTTTTCAGGGCTCTTCGACGAGAGGCCCGCAGGAAACCCTCGTATTTTCCGAGTTCGTCGACCTGGTTGAATCAGGCGACGTGGTCGAAGTTAAGATTCAAGGGCAGCACATCACCGGACAGAGCAGGCAAGGCGGTGCCTTCGAAACCTATGCGCCCGATGATCCCAATCTCGTGGAGCGTTTGCAGACAGCCGGTGTGCGAATAGATGCGGCGCCAGTGGATGAATCCAATCCACTGCTGCAAATTCTTATTTCGTGGTTCCCGATGCTTCTCCTGATCGGTGTGTGGATTTTCTTCATGCGCCAGATGCAGGGTGGCAGCGGAAAGGCGATGGGCTTCGGCAAGAGCAAAGCGCGTCTGCTGACTGAAAAGCAGGGGCGCGTCACTTTCGACGATGTTGCCGGCATTGACGAAGCCAAGGTTGAACTGGAAGAAGTTGTCGACTTCCTGCGTGACCCGCAGAAATTCCAGCGGCTCGGCGGCAAGATTCCCAAGGGGTGTTTGCTCGTCGGACCGCCGGGAACGGGTAAGACGCTTTTGGCTCGTGCGATTGCAGGCGAGGCGAACGTGCCTTTCTTCACCATCTCCGGCTCCGACTTTGTCGAGATGTTCGTTGGCGTGGGTGCGAGCCGCGTTCGCGACATGTTCGAGCAGGGTAAAAAGAACGCACCCTGCATTATCTTCATCGATGAAATCGACGCTGTTGGCCGGCATCGTGGCGCAGGCCTCGGCGGCGGCAATGATGAACGCGAGCAGACCCTCAACCAGTTGCTGGTCGAGATGGATGGTTTTGAAGCCAACGAGGGCGTGATCCTGATCGCTGCGACAAACCGTCCGGACGTTCTGGACCCTGCGCTGCTGCGTCCTGGCCGTTTCGACCGTCAGATCGTCGTGCCGAACCCGGATATCATGGGCCGCGAGAAGATTTTGAAGGTGCATATGCGTAAAGTGCCGCTGGCACCAGACGTAGAGCCCCGGACCATCGCTCGTGGCACGCCGGGCTTCTCCGGCGCAGATCTTGCCAACCTGATCAATGAGGCTGCATTGCTGGCCGCACGTGCGGGAAAGCGTGTGGTGACGATGGAGGACTTCGAGAAGGCGCGCGATAAAGTCATGATGGGCGCCGAGCGCCGCTCCATGGTAATGACCGAGGACGAGAAGAAGATGACTGCCTATCACGAGGCCGGTCATGCGATTGTCGGTCTGAACGTGCCTGGTAACGACCCTCTGCACAAAGTCACGATTATCCCGCGCGGCCGTGCGTTGGGTGTGACCATGAACCTTCCCGAGCGCGACCGCTTGAGCTTCAAGTTCGTGGAAATGAAAGCTAAGCTTGCACTCCTCTTTGGCGGACGCATGGCGGAAGAGTTGATCTACGGGATCGAAAACGTTTCGTCCGGTGCAAGTAACGACATCCAGCAGGCAACAAATCTTGCCCGCGCAATGGTGACCGAGTGGGGCATGAGCGATAAGCTCGGCCGCTTGCGCTACGTCGATAACCAGGAAGAGGTTTTCCTCGGCCATTCGGTATCCCGCAGTCAGACGATTTCGAATGACACCGCAAAGCTGATCGACGAGGAAATCCGCCGTCTCATTGAGGACGCGGAGACCAAAGCCCGTGAAATCCTGAGCAACAACCTGGATGGGTTGCACGCTGTAACAAAGGGTCTGTTGGATTACGAGACCCTGAGTGGACAGGAAGTCGAGGCGATCCTGCGCGGAGAGTCGATCGATCGTGGCGATGAGGCTGACAGCAGCGGTCCGACAACGGGAGGTCGTTCGTCGGTGCCGACAAGCGGCAAGCCAGCGAGCGACTCCGGTGACACCGCGGGCGGCGGCTTCGAGCCTGAGCCGCAGCCTGGGAGTTAAAGCCAGGAAGCTGACGTCAAGGAGCCAGGCATACAAAGGCTCGATGTTGGTTTCTGTCATTGCGTATTGAGACAAGCCCTGCCAAAACGGCGGGGTTTGTTGAGTCTGGTGCTTGGCCCATCTCGGTGGAGCGCTGAGCTCCCAAATCACCCTCTCGTTCCATGATGCCGAGACGATGCCCCGAAGACTTTATCTCTGTCCCCTCGCGCCAGTTGCGTCATCCGATACCGGCGGATCGCAAAAGAGCCTCGCCGGTTCCGGGCGTTTCTTTGCGCAGTGTGAGGTGAACCTGCGCAGCGGTGATGAGCAGTCTTTTACGAAAGTCCTTCCCCTCGATGAACTCGCAGGCTGGCTCGCGGCACAATCTGCCGACAGTGGCGGGCTTTCAGCGCAGATGGAACTCGCGCTCACAGGTCTGACAAGTCCCCGAAAACCCTTCGCAGATTTACCGATGGACCGGCCGCAAGTGATGGGGATCGTAAACGTCACGCCGGACAGCTTCTCAGATGGCGGTGACCGCCTCGATGCCGGGAAGGCCATCGATGACGGTCTTGCCATGTGGGAGGCCGGTGCGAGCATTCTGGATGTCGGCGGCGAATCAACCCGGCCCGGCGCCGAACCCGTGTCCGAGGCTGCGGAGATTGAGCGCGTTGTTCCCGTGATTCGCGGGCTGAGCGATGCCGGCGCGCGCGTTTCTGTTGACACACGCCATGCAGCCGTTATGCGCGCAGCGATCGATGCTGGGGCTCAGATCGTGAACGATGTCACCGCGCTGGAGAGCGATCCCGAGAGCCTCGGCGTTGTCGCCGAATCGGGCATGCCTGTTGTTCTGATGCACATGCAGGGTGATCCGCGCACGATGCAAAAGAATCCGGACTACGCCGACGTTGTATTCGATGTTTTCGACTATCTGAAACGGCGCGTTGAAATTTGCCTTGATGCCGGCATTGCCCGTGACGCGATCGCCGTCGACGTGGGGATTGGCTTCGGCAAAACTCTCGAACACAATCTCAGATTGCTCGATGCTCTTGCAATGTTTCATTCAATTGGTACGCCGCTGTTGCTCGGCCTGAGCCGCAAGAGTTTTATTGCAAAGCTCTCAAATGGCGAGGCACCCAAGGAGCGGCTCGCCGGATCACTCGCCGGAGTCGCGGCAGGACTGGCGCGCGGAGTCCAAATCTTCCGGGTTCACGACGTCGCGGAAACCCTGCAGATGATTGCCGTTTGGCAGGCAATCGAAGAATCGTCGTAAATTAAACTGAATTTTAGTCGTACGCGGCATAAAACGAAATACAGACAACTGGATTGTATTCCCGGTGATTTTTGAGCATCTATAGAAAGAAATACTAATTCGAACACTCGCCTGAGAGCTGTTTTTTGCCCAGTGTGTCGATGATAGTCCGAACGATTGCTTCCTGCTTTGCGACCGTTGAGGTAGGAATGGCACATTGGTTAAGATTAGTGTGCAAATGGAATAGAGTATGACTCGCAGCTTGTTTGGTACGGATGGAATTCGCGGGACTGCGAATGTTGAACCGATTACCGCGGAGACGGTTCTGGCAGTCGCGAAGGCTGCCGCTGCACAGTTCAGGCGCGGCGATCATCGCCATGTGGTCGTGATCGGTAAGGACACGCGCCTGTCAGGCTATATGCTGGAGTTCGCGCTGACGGCCGGCTTCACTTCCATGGGTATGGAAGTTGTGTTGCTGGGCCCGCTGCCGACACCTGCTGTGGGCATGCTGACACGTTCGATGCGCGCGGATCTCGGCGTGATGATCTCGGCCTCGCATAACCCATACCAGGACAATGGCATAAAGCTCTTTGGCCCTGACGGTTTCAAGCTCTCCGACGAGGTTGAGCGTGCGATCGAAGCCCGTATCGCCGAGGGCGGTACGGCGGCTCCGCTCGCCCCGCCGGACAAGCTTGGCCGCACCCAGCGTATGGAAGATGCGCTTGGCCGCTACATCGAATTCGTCAAGAACACCTTCCCGCGGCCCCTGCGTTTGGATGGTCTCAAGATCGTCGTGGATTGCGCCAATGGTGCCGCCTATCGCGTGGCCCCCAAGGTGCTCTATGAACTCGGCGCGGAGGTCATCCCGATTGCGGTCTCGCCGGATGGCTTCAACATCAACCGAAACTGCGGCGCGACCGTTCCCAGTAATATGCAGGAAGCCGTGGTTGCCCATGGCGCGCATCTCGGTATGGCGCTCGACGGTGACGCCGACCGGGTGATCCTGGCGGACGAGCAGGGACGCGTGGTTGACGGTGATCAGGTCATGGCCCTGGTGGCCCGCTCCTGGAACCAGTCGGGCCTGCTCGACAAAAACGGGGTCGTGGCGACGGTAATGTCCAACCTCGGGCTGGAGCGCTATCTCGACAGCATCGGGATCGAGCTGATCCGCACGCCCGTCGGCGACCGCTCCGTCGTCGAGCGGATGCGCAGCGACGGTTACAATGTCGGTGGCGAGCAGTCGGGCCACATCGTTCTGAGCCGCTATACGACGACCGGCGACGGTTTGATCGCCGGCCTGCAGGTGCTGGCTGCACTGGTGCAGGATGGGCGCCCGGCCAGCGAAGTGCTCCAGGTTTTCGAGCCGCTGCCGCAGTTGCTGCGCAATGTGCGTCTGCAGGTTTCAAGCAGCCTTGATCAGGTGCTGTCGCTGGACATGGTCCAGCACGCTATTCAAAACGGTGAGCGGACGCTTGGCGAGAGTGGTCGCCTGTTGATCCGAAAATCCGGAACTGAGCCGCTTATTCGTGTAATGGCCGAGGGGGAAGACGAGACGCTGATCGACAGAGTTGTCGGCGATATCGTCTCGACCATTCAGGAAGCCGCGGCATAGAAATAGAATTATGATGTGAGAGGGGACGTGTTGTGACGGCACGCATTTTAATCGTAGCCGGATCCGACTCAAGTGGAGGGGCTGGAATCCAGGCTGATACAAAGACCGTGACCGCGCTCGGTGGTTACGCGGCGACGGCTATCACAGCCCTGACCGCGCAAAACACGCTTGGCGTGTCGGGGGTCGTTGGCGTCGAACCTGCCTTCATTCAACAGCAGATGCGTGCCGTGATTGACGATATCGGTATCGATGTCATCAAGACCGGGATGCTCCACAATGCCGAGGTCATCGATGCGGTCTCCGACATTATTGACGAGCTTGATCCATCGATCCCGATCGTCGTTGATCCTGTCATGGTCTCCCAATCCGGGAGCAGCCTTTTGGACCCCAACTCCGTTCAGACCCTGACCCGGCGTCTGTCGCTGCGGGCAACCGTTATGACCCCGAACATTCCTGAGGCGGAAAAGCTGACCGGGATGACTATCCGGGATATCGACGGCATGCTGCAGGCCGCAGCCATGCTGCATACGATTGGCCCGAAAGCCGTATTGCTTAAAGGCGGTCACATGCAGGGTGGATCGAGTGTCACCGACATTCTTGCGAGTGAAGAAGGCATTGAAACCTTCGAGAGTCCGAGGATCGAAACGCCGCACGTTCACGGAACCGGTTGCACGCTGGCTTCGGCGATTGCGACCAGTCTTGCCCAAGGTATGAGCGTGCGGGCATCTGTGTTGCGGGCGCGCGCCTATCTGTATGAAGCGATCCGGACAAATCCGGGCCTGGGTGGCGGGCAGGGACCGCTCAACCATGGTCACACGGTTGGTAGTTTCGACGCGCCCTAAATCAGATCAGGTTTAGATAGAGTTGCTGAAGGCGATCTATTGGATTGTCGAATCCGTTCTCGTCACACCACGGCCAGGTAGTAGTCCGCCGCTTCGCCGCGCAGGATTTTGTTCAGGGTTTCCAGACCGCTCCTGAGGCTGTGCCGGTTTGTGGGCTGCCCAAAGCAGACCCTGACCGCATGCGGCGTTTCAAGCCGCCCGACGGTAAAGGCTTCGGCTGAGGTGACCGACACACCCTGTTTTGCCGCTGCCGCTGCGAAGTCACCCGTGCGCCAGGGATCCGGCAGATGCAGCCACATAAAAGTGCTGTCGTCTGCGCAGTCTTTGTCCCAGGCCGAGAGAACCTCCATCGCGATGGCCCGGCGCGCACGTCCCTCCCGCCGCCGGTTGGCCAGAATTTCCTCCGAAGTGCCGCTCTCGATCCAGCGCGCGGCTATTTCGGCTGTGAGCGGGGAGGCCATCCAGCAGGTCGCCCGGATGGCGGTGGTCAGACGGTCCGTTGCCGCGCGGGGACCTGCGACATATCCGACCCGCAGTCCGGGTGCGACTGCCTTGGTCAGGCTGGTGACATAATACCCGAGGTCCGGCAGGTACGATGAAATCGGCGCGGGCGGGGCCTCGACAAAGCGGCCGAAAACATCGTCTTCCACGACCGCGACGTTGTATCTCTGGGCGACCTCTGCAATTGCCTCGCGCCGCGCCGTCGACATCGTCTTTGTCGTTGGATTTTGGCAGGTCGGGACGCAGTAGAGCGCCTTGATGTCATTGCTGCGGCAGGCGGCTTCGAAGGCGTCGGGGATGATCCCTTCCGCATCCATGGCCAGACCTTCGATCCGCAGACCCAGAACACGCGATATCGCCTGAATGCCCGGATAGGTGAGGGCCTCGGTCACGATGCGGTCACCCGGCCGGGTGATGGCTGACAGCGCGACCGTCATTCCGTGGTGGGCGCCGGCGGTCAGAACCACGTGTTCGGGATCTACCGATGTCAGGCCGCTTTGTTCGATCCAGCGCGCGCCGGCAATCCGATGACGCCAGGACCCGCCCTGCGGCTGATAACCGAAGTTCGATGCGGTCTGCGGATCCTGCGCCAGATTCGTCAGGATCTCGGGGATATAATTCTCCTCCCGGCCCGGGGGCGGGAATGCAAAGTTCATGTGAACCGTATCTTCGTCCTCCTGCTCTTTGTTGGAGAGGACGTGGTTGATCGCTGCATTGGCCATGCTGCGAACATAGGTCCCGCGGCCGACTTCACCCGATGTCAGTCCGCGCCGCTCCGCCTCGGCATAAGCACGACTGACGGTGCCCACCGTCACGCCAAGCCGCCAGGCCAGGTCCCTGTGGGTCGGGAGCCGGTCGCCGGCCTTCAGACGTCCCGCGGCCATGTCATCTGATAACGCGTCGGCCAACGCCAGGTAGCGGGGGCCGCTGCGATTTTCGATATCTGGTTCCCAATTTGTCATGGTGACAATAATTGCATTGACCGAATATAAACGCAACAATTAAATACAATTTGTAAATCGGGGGTCAAATTGTATCGATTTATCGGAGAGAGACATGAGTACAATATTATCGCGTGACGGGCAGCTGTCCTTGTCGTCTTTGCCAAGGATGCTGTTTGGCGGGTCCTTTCGGGTTATTAATCACTCTCGCAGTGGCCTGCTTGAAACCTTGATTCAGCGGGCGGTGCAGCGGCGCCAGTTGCGCGAGCTCGATGACAGCCAGTTGGAGGATATCGGGGTTTCGCGGGCCGAAGCGCACCGGGAAGCCGTGAAGCCCTTCTGGCGCAAGTAATAGGATTGTACCCTCTATCAGATACAATCCTTGAGATTGTAACACCAGGCGTTCTTGGTTCGGATGCAAGCCGAAGTCTGTCTGGCTGCGGTCGCAGACTGATTGTGTGTAACAAACGTTCTATCTGCTGATGTTGAACAGATCATGTTGAGGAGCGCCGGAATGGCTCAGGAAATTTCTCTTTATCAGGTTGATGCCTTCACCAGCGAGGTGTTCGGCGGCAACCCGGCGGCCATCTGTCCTCTGGAGGCCTGGCTTGACGACGCGCTTCTGCAATCGATTGCGGCCGAGAACAATCTGTCGGAAACCGCATTTTTCGTCCGTGACGGCGACGACTTCCATCTGCGCTGGTTTACGCCCGGCGCCGAAGTGGACCTTTGTGGTCACGCGACCTTGGCCACAAGTTACGTGATTTCGACCTATTTGGAACCGGGGCGTGATTTGATCGGATTTCAGTCCAAAAGCGGCCGTCTTGAGGTGACGCGGAATGGCGATCTCTACACACTCGATTTTCCGGTCCTGAAGAGCGAGGTGGTGGAATGCCCTCAGTTGCTGCGCGACGCGTTGAAGATCGAAGTTGTCGGGACTCTGGATGGGATGGACATGATTGCGCTCGTCAGGGATGCGGCGGCGGTGCGGGATCTGAAACCGGATATCGGCAGGATCGCGGAGCTTGACACCCGCGGCCTGATTGTCACGGCACGGGGCGATGACTGCGATTTCGTCTCGCGCTTCTTCGCGCCCAAACAAGGTGTTCCGGAAGATCCCGTAACCGGTTCGGCTCATTGCCTGCTGGCACCGCTGTGGGCTGAGAAGCTTGGCAAGACGAAGATGACGGCACGGCAGCTCTCAGCCCGGGGCGGGGAGTTGATCGTCGAATTGAAAGGCGACCGTGTTTTGATTTCGGGCCGCGCCGCGCCTTACATGATCGGCACGATCACTGTGTGATAACCCGCTAGAATGGCCAGACCACCAGGATGAGCGGCACGGCGACCGACACGATCAGGATGTCGAGCGGCAGGCCCATGCGCCAGTAATCGCCGAATTTGTAACCGCCGGGCCCCATCACCAGCAGGTTCGACTGATGTCCGATCGGGGTGAGGTAGGTCGACGAGGCGCCGACCGCGACGGCCATAAGGAAAGGGTCGATGCTGACATCGAGTCCATGACCGATCGCGATGCCGATCGGAGCCATGAGAACGGCGGTGGCCGCATTGTTCATGATGTCGGATATCAGCATGGTGACAATCATCAGCAGGGCGAGCACGGCCCAAAGTGGCACCTGATGCGCCAGTGTCAGGATAGGGCCGGCGATCACCATCGTGCCGCCGGTGGATTCCAGCGCGCTTCCGATGGGAATCATGGCGCCCAGCAGTACGATGACCGACCAGTCGATCGACTCGTAGAGTTCTCGCAAACTCACCTGCTGAAGAATTACCAGAGCCACTGCCGCGGCGACGAAGGCGATCTGGGCAGGGACAGTGCCCGAGACGACGAGGGCAATTGCCGAGCCGAAAATCAAGGCGGGAACCGGCGAACCCTTTGGGCGGCCAAGACCTATTTCGCGCTGCGCAAGCGGCAGGCAGCCAAGATTGGTCAGAGCATCCTGCATCGACGCACGTTCGCCCTGCAGAAGCAAAACGTCGCCGGCGCGGAAGCGGACCTGGCCCAGCCTCTCACCGACGGCCCGGCCCTGGCGGGCGACTCCGAGCAGATTTACGCCATAGCGCGTGTGCAGGCGCATCCCCTGTGCGGTTCTGGCTTCAAGACGCGAGCCGGGCACGATGACCGCCTCCATCAGCCCGACCCGTTCGGAGCGCAGGTGCTCCGTCTCCACCTCGGCGCTGCCCTCGACTTCCAGCTCCGCCTTTTCCGCGATGCGTTCCAGCGTGGCTGTATCGGCTTCGACCACCAAAATGTCCTCGGCCTGAAGCCGGAGGAAACCGGAGGGCGCGAGCATTCGGTCGTCGCGCCGGATCAGAGCCACCACCACCAAATCGCCCTGGCCCAGGGCCTCCAGATCGACGAGACGGCGTCCGACGAAGCGCGATCCATTGTGGACCCGCAACTCGGTCATGTAGTCCTCCAGCATGAAGCGGGCTTGCGGGTCGGTCACATCGCCACGCCTTGGCAAGAGGCGCCAGCCGATCAGCGCGATAAAAACAACGCCGACGACAGCGACGCCCAATCCGACCGGCGCAAAGTCGAACATGGCGAAGGTGGTGCCGGTGGCCTCTGCCCGGACACTGGCAATGATGATATTGGGTGGGGTTCCGATCAATGTGATCAGACCGCCCAGCAGCGATCCGAAGCTCAAAGGCATAAGGAATCGACTGACCGGACGTCTTGTTTCCTTCGCACTGCGGATCGCGACCGGCAGCATCAGGGCGAGGGCGCCGACGTTATTCATGAAGGCCGAGCAGGCGGCGGCGGTCCCGCTCATGGCCAGGACGTGAAGCGACGTGCTCTTGGTCGCCGGTTCAAGGAACCTGGAAATGGTTTCGACGATCTGGGATTTCCGGAGGGCCCGCGAAAGCACCAGAATGGCCGCCACAGTGACGACTGCCGGGTGGCCAAAGCCGCTGAAGGCATGGTCCGTGGCGACGACTCCGGAGGCAACGGAGGCAAGAAGCAGAAGGACTGCGACAACATCATAGCGCAGCCGGCCCCACGCAAACATCACGAGGCCTGCGGCAACGATAGCGAAAAGGAAGTACTGCTCCATAGTCATGGATTGACTGCGCGCTCTCCTTGGCTGGCCTTGTGTGAATTCGGTTCCGGCATTTTCGAGACTCGCGAATTTGGTCGTTTATCTGACTTTTTATCACTTATAGAGAGTGGGAACTTTAGCCTGCTTTTTCCCCGCGCCGCCAGTCTTTGGCAAAGTGGCGCCTGCATTGACGCACTGCAACATGATCTCTAGTATCCGCGACACTTTACGGGGCGTTTGCGACAGAAGCGATGCCTTTTCTCCACTGCTCAGAACGAGGAGATGACTCAAATGGCGTTGATGACGCCGGCCGTCCGGCCCAGTAATCCAAGGTTTTCCTCCGGTCCTTGTGCGAAGCGTCCCGGCTGGTCGCTCGACGCACTTTCTGGCGCGAGCCTGGGCCGATCTCATCGTTCCAAAGATGGGAAAGCCAAGCTGGGTGAAGTCATCGAACGCTCCCGCAGCATTCTGGGCATTCCCTCGGACTATCGCATCGGGATCGTGCCCGCGTCGGACACGGGTGCGGTCGAGATGGCGATGTGGTCGCTTTTGGGGGCCCGTGGCGTCGACATGCTGGCCTGGGAAAGCTTCGGCAAAGGCTGGATCACCGATGTCGCGAAGCAGCTCAAGCTGGAAGATGTACGCTGCCTTGAAGCCGATTACGGCGAGATCGTCGATCTCGCGCAGGTCGATTGTGATCGCGATGTTGTCTTTACCTGGAACGGAACCACTTCCGGAGCACGGGTGCCGAACGGCGATTGGATCCCCGCGGACCGGGCCGGCCTGACTATCTGCGACGCGACCTCGGCTGTTTTCGCGATGGATCTGCCTTTCAAGAAGCTGGATGTCATCACCTGGTCCTGGCAAAAAGTACTGGGCGGCGAGGGAGCGCATGGCATGATCGTGCTGAGCCCGCGTGCCGTCGAGAGGCTCGAGAGTTACACTCCTTCCTGGCCTCTGCCTAAGATCTTCCGCCTGACCAAAGGCGGTAAGCTGATCGAAGGAGTGTTCAAGGGCGAGACCATCAATACGCCTTCCATGCTCTGTGTCGAGGACGCTCTGGACTCCTTGCGCTGGGCGGAATCGGTCGGTGGACTGACAGGACTGATGGCACGTTCGGAAGCCAACCTGGAGGCCGTATCCGAATGGGTCGGTGACAGCGATTGGGTTGATTTCCTGGTCAGTGACCCGGCGATCCGTTCCGCGACGTCTATCTGCCTTAAGTTCGTCGATCCCTGGTTTCAGTCTCTCAGCACGGACGAGCAGGCAGCGATTGCGAAGGCGGTTGCCAAGCAGGTCGAGGATGCCGATGCCGGATACGATCTCGGGGGTTACCGGGACGCGCCGCCGGGCCTGCGCCTCTGGGGCGGTTCCACGGTCGAGCTTGCCGACATGCAAGCGCTTTTGCCCTGGCTGGACTGGGCCTTCGAACAGGTGAAGTCCCAGAAAGCAGCGGCTTAGAGCCGGATCGGGAGTCCAGCCTCCGTACCCCACATCTTTCACGCGAGGAGAAGTGACTTTAGGATTGAGTCACTCCTCTGCGCGGCACCCATTGAGGTCATTCTAAATGCCTAGAGTTCTGATTTCAGACAAGTTAAGCCCACGCGCCGCGGATATTTTCCGTGACCGCGGTATCGAGGTCGATGTTCTCGTCGGCATGAGCCCAGAAGAGCTGACCGCCAAGATCGGTGATTATGACGGGTTGGCGATCCGCTCGGCGACCAAGGTGGTCGCTGATGTCATTGCAGCGGCGGACAATCTCAAGGTCGTGGGACGGGCCGGCATCGGTGTCGACAATGTCGACATCGCGGCGGCGACCCAGCGCGGCATCGTCGTGATGAACACGCCCCATGGGAATTCCATCACCACGGCAGAGCATGCGATTGCCATGATGTTCGCGCTCGCACGGCAGATTCCCGAGGCCGACCGTTCGACCCAGAGCGGAAAGTGGGAAAAATCCCGCTTCATGGGCGTCGAGCTCACCGCCAAGACCCTTGGCGTGATCGGCTGCGGCAATATCGGCGCGATTGTTGCCAACCGGGGCCAGGGCCTGCGTATGAAGGTCGTGGCCTATGATCCCTTCCTTTCGCCCGAGCGTGCCGAGGATCTGGGGGTTGAAAAGCTTGAACTGGACGAATTGCTCGCCCGGTCAGATTTTGTGACCCTGCACGTGCCGATGACCGAGCAGACAAAAGGCATCATCGATGCCGCGGCCATGGCGAAGATGAAGCCCGGCGCCAGGATCATCAACTGTGCCCGTGGCGGTCTTGTGGTCGAGGAAGACCTGAAAGCCGCGCTCGAATCGGGACATGTCGCGGGCGCCGCGCTCGACGTATTTGCCGAAGAACCGGCGCGTGAAAACGCCCTGTTCGGTATGGACAATGTCGTGGCCACGCCGCACCTGGGCGCGGCCACGGTCGAGGCGCAGGAAAAGGTTGCTCTGCAGGTCGCCGATCAGATGTCGGATTACCTGCTGACCGGTGCGGTTACAAACGCTCTCAATATGCCGTCTCTGACCGCCGAGGAAGCCTCGCGGTTGCGGCCTTATATGCTGCTGTCCGATGGCCTGGGCAGCTTCGCCGGTCAGTTGACCCGCACCGGCCTGAAGGCGGTCACCATCGAATATGAGGGTCAGGTTGCAGGCCTGAACTGCCGCCCACTGACCCAGGCGATCCTGACCGGCTTGCTGCGGCCGATGCTGGAATCCGTGAATATGGTCAATGCGCCGGTTGTTGCCCGCGAGCGCAACATCGATGTCTCGGAAGTCAAGCACGAACGGGACTGTGACTTCCAAACGCTGATTCGGGTCACTGTAACCACCGAACGGGGCGACCGCGCCGTGGCCGGCACTCTCTTTGGCGGCCATCGGCCTCGCCTGGTCGAGATCAAGGGCATCGAGATCGAGGCCGAGCTGGCGCCGCACATGCTCTATATTTCCAACGAAGACAAGCCGGGCTTTATCGGTGCCCTGGGCATGGCGCTCGGTTCGGCGGGGGTGAACATCGCAACGTTCCATCTGGGGCGGGCCGAGCGCGGCGGCGCGGCGATTGCTCTCCTCGAACTCGATGCAGCCCTGGATGCAGCGGTGATCGAAACGCTGAAGGCTCTTCCGGGTATCCGGCAGGTTCAGCAGCTGAGCTTTTAAGAGGGCCTCAGGCTTCTTTGTCGGCCAATCCGCGATGCGCGAGGTGGCTGATGCGCCAGACCGCGAACATGGAGAGCATGACAGCACTGCAGAAGACGTAGAGACCCGCGTGGACCGTGACGTCGGATACCAGTGACATCTTGGCGATAACGACGACCAGGGCCACGACGAAGACATCCAGCATCGACCATTTGCTGAAGAGTTCGACCCTCCGCAGCGCCAGACCCATCCCGCTGTACGGCGCATCCAGCCGACGCCATACCAGAAAAGCGAGGACGAGCTTGCAGACGGGAAAAATGATGGTGAAAACCACGATAATGGCCACCAGCAGGTAATCGCCGCTCTCAAGCATGCTGAATGCGCCCTCGATGATCGAAACTTCGTTGTAAAAGACAAAGAGTGTCTGGACGGTCATGACCGGCATAAACCAGCCCGCGACCAACAATGCGGCAGAGACCAAAAGGAGCAGTCCCAGGAGACGGTCGGCCAGTCCGGTGCCTTGGTCCGACGCTGTTCCATCGTTTTCCGGGCTGCTGTTAGGGTCGGATTCAGCGGGCATAGGGGTGTCTGCGCATCAAGCCCGGCTCGCACCGGGGGGGATTCTGATTCATCTCGACGATCATGAGGATTTCCAATTGCCGTTGGCCGGTAAAACTAGTAGTCACTTCCCCGCTGTCAACAGAGGACGCAGGAAAGCTTGCGGCAGGCCGCAGGGGCGGTTTTTCGCAAGAATTGCACCAATCTCCATGGCAATCGTATGAACACTCTTGGCGATAAAGCACTGCTGCCCGCGGGCCTGCAAGATATTCTTCCACCCGCGGCGGCCCACGAGGCCGGCATTGTCGAGCGCCTGATCGCTGCTTTCGCAGGCTGGGGCTATGAACGAGTAAAACCGCCGCTTCTTGAGTTCGAGGAAGCGTTGCTCTCCGGGCCGGGCCAGGCCGTTGCTCAGCAAACCTTCCGCCTGATGGATCCCGTTAGCCACAGGATGCTCGGCCTGCGGGCGGATATGACCCCGCAGGTGGTGCGCATCGCCGGCACACGCTTACGCAATGCGCCGCGTCCGCTGCGCCTTTGCTATGGCGGGCAGGTGCTGCAGGTCAAGGGCAGCCAGCTGCGGCCCGAGCGGCAATTCGGACAGGTGGGGGCTGAGTTGATCGGGGCCTCGCAGGAGCGCGCGGATGCCGAGGTGGTTCTCCTGGCCGCCCGCGCCCTGGAGGCCGTTGGTGTCCAGGGGCTGTCCATCGATCTCAACCTGCCGCCACTGGTCGGCGCGCTCGCCAAGGACCTGGGGTTTGACGCTCTGCAATCGGCTGCGCTACGCGAGGCCCTGGACCGGAAAGATGCCGCAACGGTGTCCCAACTCGCGGGCGATAGGGCGGAACCCTTTTTGGCGCTTCTGCGCGCCGCCGGACCCGCTGACGAGGCACTGGTCGAGCTTGAAAGCCTGCGTTTGCCCTCTGCCGCGGATGTGGAACTCGATCGCCTGAAACGGGTTGTGGGCCTGATCAGAGCCGAAGCGCCGGAAGTGTCGCTCACGCTCGATCCCGTGGAGCACCGCGGCTTTGAGTATCAGACCGGAATCAGCTTCGTGGTTTTTGCCCGGAACGTCAGAGGTGAACTGGGCCGGGGCGGCCGCTACGACGCAGAAATCGCTGACGGTTCCAGCGAATCCTGTACGGGGTTCACGCTCTATATGGATACGGTCCTGCGGTCCTTGCCAAAGCCCGATGTCGCGCGCCGTCTCTTTGCTCCCGTCGGAACTCCGGTTGCCCGTGTAAAGGCGCTGCAGGCGGAGGGCTGGCGTATTGTGGGGGCACTCGAGGATGGGGCCGATGCCCGCACCGAGGCAAAACACCTGCACTGCAGCCACGTGTTGATTGATGACTCGATCGAACCCGTGGACGCAAGTCTTGAAACAGAGGAAGAGTAACCATGGCTAACGTCGTAGTCGTCGGCTCCCAATGGGGCGACGAAGGAAAAGGCAAGATTGTCGACTGGCTCTCCGAGCGCGCCGACGTGGTCGTGCGTTTCCAGGGCGGCCACAATGCCGGGCATACTTTGGTGATCGACGGCGTGGTCTACAAACTGTCTCTGCTGCCGTCAGGCATCGTGCGTCCCGGCAAGCAATCTGTCATCGGCAACGGGGTCGTGGTGGATCCTTGGGCGCTTTTGGAGGAAATCGAGCGCATCTCCGCACAGGGTGTCGCGGTCACGCCGGATTCGCTGACCGTTGCTGAGAACGTGACCTTGATCCTGCCGTTGCATGGGATGGTCGACCGGGCCCGTGAGGCTGACCGCGGAGACGCTAAGATCGGCACGACCGGCCGGGGAATTGGTCCGGCTTACGAGGACAAGGTCGCCCGCCGCGCGGTCAGGCTTTGTGACCTGGCTGAGGAATCCGCCATTCGTGAACGCGTCGAGGCTTTGCTGCTGCACCATAACGCCCTGCTGCGCGGCCTGAGTCAGCCCGAGGCAGATGGCGAGGAACTGATTGCAGCCCTCCTGGAGATTGCGCCCAAGATTCTGCCGTTTGCCGGGCGAGTCTGGGATGTGCTGGATCAGGCGGACCGCCGAGAACAGCGGATCCTCTTCGAGGGCGCGCAGGGTGCGATGCTCGATGTCGATCATGGCACCTATCCCTTTGTGACCTCCTCCAACACCGTGGCAGGTCAGGCCGCCGCGGGTTCCGGCATCGGGCCGAAGGCTATGAATTACGTTCTGGGTATTACGAAGGCCTATACCACGCGTGTGGGCTCCGGGCCTTTTCCGACAGAACTCGAGGATGAAATCGGTCAGCGTCTGGGTGAGCGCGGGCATGAATTCGGGACGGTAACAGGCCGCCGCCGGCGCTGCGGTTGGTTCGACGCGGTGATGGTCCGTCAGGCCGCCAAAACCGGCGGGATTGACGGGATTGCCTTAACCAAACTCGACGTGCTTGATGGCCTCGAGACGCTTAAAGTCTGCACCGGCTACCGGGTTGACGGCGAGGAACTGGATTATCTCCCTGCTCTGGCGTCCCGTCAGGCCAAGGTGGAACCCATCTACGAACATCTCGAAGGCTGGAGCGAGAGTACCCAGGGTGCGAGATCCTGGGCCGAACTACCTGCGACAGCGGTGAAGTATATCCGGCGTGTCGAGGAGCTGATCGAAGTTCCGGTCGCGCTCCTCTCCACCAGCCCGGAACGGGACGACACCATTCTTGTCCGCGACCCCTTCAAGGGCTGATCTCGTCTCCCGAGCAGGCTTGCAAGATTTAGGGCCCGAGATCCAAGCGCCGCCAGGGTTCTCCTGGCGGCGCAAATGCTGCCGCACCCCAGAATTTTGGGTGGCAACGAGCCCGGACGGCCGTGATTGAGTTCGGCTGTTGTTTGTGTGCGATTACCGCGCCGTTAACTATCTTTTTGTTATCTCTGGGTTAACTTTTGACTCTGACGGGATTGCCGCGTGCGTGGATCGCCGCTGCTGACCGGCTTGTGGCCTGCGCGGTGGAGCTTGCAGCCCACAGGCGCAGAGAGACAGTTTTGAGACATCGCGATCGCGGTTGCTCCGGAAAGCCGCGGGTGGCCGGGCGAACGGGCGGAGAGGATATGAGCGGAACTTCGGCAGGTCGGGCCGGAAAGCGGGGGGCAGAAAAGGGGATCGAACTTTCCGATCGCTATGAGGTTTATCCTGACCAACCTTTACCGTTTCTCAACTCGCCGGGCTGCGATGCCGTTGCGGCGCTGGACAAACGGAATCCGAGTCTCGCGCTCTTTGCGTTGATCTGTTCTCGCGAACTTGCGCCGCGCGTGGATGCCGTCAGGTCTCTCTCTCATGTTGAATCAAGTGCTTTTCTGACGCCGCGCGCCTCTGGAATCATCACGCAGGCAAGTGATCAAAAGCGCAAGTTTGTCATCATCTTCGAGCAACCGCGCGGTGAGCGGGTGCAGTCAGAACCTAGTGCCAGCTTCCAACCTCTCTCCGAGGACGATCTGATCCGCGGTGTCATAACACCGATGGTTACGAATCTGCGGGAACTCGGCGGCAGAATCCTGGCGCATCGGGCGATCCGCGCAGACAACATCTTCACCAGTGGCGGCAGCAACCAGGAGATCATTCTGGGTGAGTGCGTCAGTTCGCCGGCGGGATACTTCCAGCCGGTGATCTATGAGCCGATTGATGCGGGCATGTCGACCCCAAGTGGCCGTGGACCCGGTTACATCAGCGATGATTTTTACGCCCTTGGCGTACTCATCGCAGTTTTGAGTCATGGTGGAAATCCGGTTCCTCAGCTCTCTGATCAGGAAGTGGTTGCTTCAAAGATTGCTGTCGGTTCCTACGCGACCTTGGTCGGACAGGCGCGGGTTTCCCTCAAGCTGATGGAGGCGCTGCGCGGGCTGCTCTGCGACGACCCGGCTGAACGCTGGAACATCATGGATCTGGACCTTTGGGCGAACGGCCGTCACTTAAGCCCGAAGCAGGCCACTCTGTCGGCCAAGGCTGCCCGTGCCTTTGAGTTTGATGGCGAGGAGTACAATACCGCACGGGGACTATCGTTTGCGATGGGGCATAACTGGTCCCTGGCACAGGAAACGCTGCGGGACGATGCGCTGGAAGGTTGGGTGCGCCGGAGTTTATCCGATGAAAAATGCGCGTCCGCGATCCTTAAAGCGAGCCGCATGTCGCGCATGGGCGGCGAGGGGGGCGGAGGCCAGGACAAGGCCGTTGCTGGCGTGCTGACGGCGCTCGATCACTTGGCTCCTATTCGCTATAAGTCGATTTCCGCTCGTTTGGACGGTTTGGCGCAGGCCCTGGCGATTGATTTCGACAAAGACCATGTGCCGCAAATGATCTCCGAGGTCGTGCGTTCGAAGCTGCATAAGTCGTGGATTGAAGTCCAACCCTCTATGAAGCCTGAATACGTTCCCTGGATTCGTCAGGCGGACATCATCGAGAGCTTTGTCAATCGTTCACGCATTGGCTTCGGCCCGGAGCGGGCGCTTTACGAGTGTAACTCCAGCTGGCCGTGTCTTTCCCCATTGCTGAAGAACGATTTCGTCAACGAGGGCGCGGAGCTCCTGCCTGCTCTGGAGCGCCTGGCACAGGATGGTATTCCGGATTACGTGCCTATGGACCGCCACATTGCCGCCTTTTCCGCGACCCGGGTGAAAAACCTGTCTGAGCGCCTTTTCATCCAGTTGGCGGAACCAGCAGACAAGCTGCAATACAACGTCTCGGTCCTGCGCTTGTTCTCGGAAATTCAGCGCGCGACCGGCCCTGAAGCTCTCCCGAACACAGCGCGCTGGTTCGCGAAGCTCCTCGGACCGATAACAGAGACCTATCATTTCCGCAGTTTCCGGCAGCAGCTTTCCAAGGGCATCGAGGGGGCGACTCAAAGCGGTGACCTGGCTGAGTTGCTTTGGCTGGTGGATAACGAAAATCTACGTCAGCAGGACGAGGTTGGCTTTGCGCAGGCGCAGAATGAGTTTGCGAGCATTGCAGGTCAGATCACCTGGCATGAGGATGGCGCGCTGACGTCCGATGCACATGTCGCCGCGATCAGCCAGCGGGCGTCGGCTGTGGTGTCCGCGGTGCTCGCAAGCGTTTCGATCGCTGTGATGTCGTTCATTTACGTGACCTGATGGAGAAGACTTTTGGCCACTGAAACCGAGAAAAGCAACAAAATGACATGGATCCTGCTGGCGATCCCGGTCAGTGCGGTTCTGCTGCCGACCTGCCTGCTTTTGCTCGTCCTGATGTTGCCGACGATGGTTGCCTTTATCGTGGACGGCACACCCGGTCGAAAGTTTGTGATCACCGTCGGTATGATGAATCTGGCGGGGACCGTTCCGGCTGTTGTCGACCTTTGGGGGCATGGACAGACCTTTCAGGCCTCGTTCGAGGGCATGTCGAATGTGTTTGCCTGGGCGGGTGCACTTATGGCATCGGGCGTTGGTTGGCTGATCTACTGGGTCATGCCGCCGATCATTGCGAATTATCAGGGGATCGCCTCGCGCGCGCAGGTTCTTTCTCTGCGCGCGAAGCAAAAAAAACTGATCGCCGCCTGGGGGGATGAGGTCGCGGCCGTTGTTGCCGAGCCCTACCGGCAAGGCGATGAACCGGCGGAAGAAGCGCCGGAACCGGAAAGCTGAATACTGATGCTCAGGTTTGGCCCGCAATGAGGCGCCGGCGCAAAATAATCAGATTCAGCAGGATGAAGTAAAAGAAATAGGTCTCCTGCACTTCGCTGGCGCGGCTAAAGAGAATTCCATCGTAGTCGATTGCCGAGAGCAAGCGCTCAGAGTTTTTGGAGAACTCTGCCAGAACTGCAGTCGGCAATGTGATCAGCGGCGGCAGCACAATCGCGAAACGCGACTGTCTGATCTCGGGACGTTTCAGCGCGGCAAGCGGGATCAGTATGCCGCCGAGGACAACGCCGAGTTCCAGGACCGCGCGCGGTTTCTGATCGAACCAGGAACTTACATTGTGGAGGTTGGTTTCCTCCTGGTCGTTCACGGCCTGCCAGGCTTCCGGCGTATCCCACTTCAGATAGTGCTGACCCCAACTGGCCTCTTCACCGCTGATGTAGAGACACCCCAGGGCCGCCAGCAGGACCCAGATGGAGATCCACTTGTGGCGGCGCACCTGGGGCATGAAAAGCATACGCACACCAAGAATGAAGCCGGCCAGGGGTATCAGGGCATGTGAAAGCTCCAGGAGGCCGCGCTCCTCGCTCCCCATCCAGACGGCGTAGAATTCCGGCGCCGCATGAGCGAGGACCAGCAGTATCACCGCGACCGCAAGCGGGAGCCAAAGCCAGACCCAACGTGGCAGGTGATCCGCATCAGATTGAGGTATCGAAGGGGCATGCGACTCGTGGGAAGTCATCAAAAAAGCTCGCTTTTGGCGACCTGGCATCTGCGTTGGCAGCGGCCGGCCTTGTTATCGAAATGGGATGTTGCGGAGAGTAGGCGAAACGCCGGGGCGAGATCAAACCGCGAGTTTCGATTTTATAAAAAAAGGCCGGCCCCTGGACTGAGGCCGGCCTTTCACTATGGGTTAGGTTCCTGCTTAAGCGGTTGCGAGACGCTGTTCGATGGCGGCGTTGCGAATTGCCTTCTGCAGCTTCTCGAATGCGCGGACCTCGATCTGGCGCACCCGTTCGCGGCTGATTCCATACTCCTGCGACAGCTCTTCAAGTGTCGTGGGATTGTCCTTCAAACGCCGTTCTTCAAGGATGTGACGCTCCCGCTCGTTCAGTGACTTCATGGCTGCCACCAGTAAAGCTCTGCGCTTGCTAAGCTCTTCGTCTTCGGCGAGCGAGGTTTCCTGGTCCATGGTGTCATCGACCAGCCAGTCTTGCCATTCGCCGTCGCCGTCGATCCTCAGCGGTGCATTCAGCGAGTTGTCCGGGGCCGCCAGCCGCCGGTTCATACTCACCACGTCCGCTTCAGGCACGTTCAACTGCGTTGCGATATGGGTTACCTGTTCCGGATGCAGGTCGCCCTCTTCGATCGCCTGCATCTGGCCTTTGAGCTTCCGCAGGTTAAAGAACAACTTCTTCTGAGCCGCGGTCGTGCCCATTTTGACCAGCGACCAGGAGTGCAGGATATACTCCTGAATGGCGGCCCGGATCCACCACATGGCGTAGGTGGCCAAACGGAAGCCGCGTTCCGGATCGAAGCGCTTTACCGCCTGCATCATGCCGACATTACCCTCGGAGATCAGTTCGGAGACCGGCAGGCCGTAGCCGCGGTATCCCATCGCGATCTTGGCGACCAGCCGCAAATGGCTGGTCACAAGCTGATGCGCGGATTCCACATCACCGCTCTCGCGCCAGTCTTTTGCAAGGGTGTACTCCTGCTCCTGCTCCAGCATTGGAAACTTGCGAATTTCCTGCAGGTAGCTGGAGAGATTACCCTCTGAACTCAGGGCCGGAACTCTCGGTGAAGCCATATCAAAATCCTCCTAATACCCCGCCGGAACCCCGGGTACGCCTAATGTTCCGGCTTCAGGTAAACCCCCGCGGAAGGCGCGAAACCTTCGCCACGGTTTCATGTTCTACAATACTGCCAGGTAATCCCCCTGGAAACGGCTTCAATTCACAAAACCGTATGTATTATGTAGGTACGCAGCTTGCGATCCACAAGCAATCGTCTCGAAATTCACCCATGGGGAGTAATTTTAAACTGGTTCTAAAGACGAAATCAACTCCTTTATATCTGGCGGTAATTTACTTTCAAATTTGAGGGTTTTCCCGGTAATCGGGTGTTTGAAGCCCAGAATCCGTGCGTGCAGCGCCTGGCGCCTGAAGTCTCTGAACGCAAGGCGGGCATCCGGTGGCAAACGCTGTAGTTTGGCGTCACTCACACGTCCGTAGACCGGGTCGCCGACCAGGGGATGACCCTTTTCCGTCAGATGCACGCGAATTTGATGGGTTCTGCCGGTCATCAGGCGGCATTCGATCAGGCTGACAGCGCCCTGCGCATAGCTTTTCAACGTTTGGTATCGGGTCAGGGCGCTTTTGCCGCCGCGGCGGACGACCGCCATTTTTTTGCGGTTTCGGGGGCTGCGGCCGATATTGCCTTCGATCTCGCCTTTTGCGGGGCTGGGCGCACCCCAGATTACGGCTTGATAGGCTCGTTCTATATCGCGGGCGGCGAAGAGTTCGGTGAGGGCCTGATGCACGGCCTCAGTCTTGGCGGCTACGATCAGACCGCTGGTATCCTTATCCAGCCGGTGCACGATGCCGGGGCGCCGCACGCCGCCGATGCCTTTGAGTGATTCGCCACAGTGTCCGATCAGGGCATTGACCAGCGTGCCGTCCAGATTTCCGGGGGCGGGGTGAACAACCATACCCGCCGGTTTGTCGATCACGATCAGGTAGGGGTCCTCGAAGACGATATCGAGATCGATCTGCTGTGCCTCGGGTTCCGCCGCGACGGCTGGCGGAACCTCGAGAAGGAGCTTCTGACCGGGTTTGACCCGAAATGCGGGGTTGTCTATCGTCTTGCCGTCAACGCTGAGCTGACCGGTGGTGATCAGGCCTTGCAGCCTGCTCCGGGACAGCGTAGGCAAATTCTTGACCAGGAGGCGATCGACACGTTCGCGTTTGTCGGCGGGGTCCACAAGGATTGCGTGGCGTTCAGACACGTCCGGATCGCCGGATGCCTTGAGATCCGCCGGGGAAGCGTGGGCGGAATCAGGGCGGTCCGGGTCTGCGGGGCCGGGTGGTGCGTCTGTGTCGGGCAAAGCCTTGTGCTTCGATTGTTAAGTCAAAAACTCTCCAGAGAGATAGCCTTCCCGCATGAACCTTGAAAGCCTAAAGCGATGAAAGCCGTTAAGACCGCCGTTATTTTGATGTCAGTTCTGATCGTCGCCGGTTTTGGCTTCGTGATCTACACCATCGCCGCACGGATGATGTCCGGAGAACCGGTCCTGCCGCCTTCTTCAGCCGGTTCCAGCCAGGAAGACATAGCGACCAGCTTTGGCGAGGTAGATCTGCCGGTTCCTGTCGGCTGTGATCTGGAGTCTGTCCAATTGGAGGGCAATCGGCTGCTGATCACGCTCGATGGTCTCGACGACCAGCGTTGCAAGCAAGTCATTGTCATGGACGCCTTGAGCGGAGAGACACTCGGCAGAGTTACACTACGGCCGGTCGAATAGATATGGCAGACGTATCGGGAGCGGCCGGTTCGCTCGAAAAATACGATTCAGGATAGTTTTATGACCAACTTCGCATCGGACAACGTGACCGCAATGGCACCGGAGATTCTGGCGGCTATCGCAGACGCGAACGAAGGCCCGGCAATGCCTTACGGCGAGGATCCTGTGACCGCGCGGGTGCGGGCGCGCTTCAATGACCTCTTTGAGACCGAGACACTTGTCTTCCCTGTGGCCACAGGGACGGCGGCGAATGTTTTGGGCCTGTCGCTTCTGACGCCGCCGTACGGTGCGGTATACTGCCATCGTGACGCGCACATCGTGGTGGATGAGTGCGGTGCTCCGGAGTTTTACACCGGAGGAGCGAAGCTCGTCACTTTGGAGGGGGCGGATGGCAAGCTGACAGCAGGTGTGGTTTCCGATGCCATCACTGGTGCCGGGGTTGTTCATCACGTGCAGCCCGCCGCTATCAGCCTGACCCAGGCGACCGAGGTCGGGACGCTCTATCGGCCGGATGACGTCGCCGCGATCGCCAAAGTTGCGCGCGCGCATCAAATCGGCCTGCACATGGACGGTGCGCGCTTCGCCAATGCTATCGCGGCGCTAGGCTGCAGTCCGGCCGAAATGACCTGGAAAGCCGGGGTCGATGTGCTGGCGTTTGGTGCGACGAAGAACGGGGCCATGGCCGCCGAGGCTGTGGTGATCTTCAAGCCTGAACTGGCTGCGGAATTCGGTTTTCGGCGCAAGCGGGGCGGACATCTCTTTTCCAAGGGCCGCTTTCTCTCGGCCCAGCTCGAGGGCTATCTCGAAGACGGTCTGTGGCTACGCCATGCCCTGCACGCCAATTCGCTGGCCACGCAGTTGGCGCAGGGGCTCGCCGGCTTGCCCGGCGTGACTCTTCATCACCCCGTTGAAGCCAATATGCTGTTTTTGTCGCTGCCGGAATCTGTGATCGCAGGTCTGAAGGCGGGTGGCTTCATGTTCTACGACTGGACAACGCCTGCGACGGCTGCGGGAATGCGCGAAATCCGCCTGGTGACTGCGTTTAACGGCACCGGGGAGGATGTCCGGGCCTTTGTTGCCTTGGCCGCAGATCTGGCCCGGAAAGCCGCCGAATAGGGCCTTTTTGGCCCCAATCCAAAACAAATGCTTGCTCCCGCGCGCGGCTTTGGTTATGTCATGCGCCTGTCCAGCGGGTCCCCATCGTCTAGTGGCCTAGGACGCCGCCCTCTCACGGCGGAAACAGGGGTTCGACTCCCCTTGGGGATGCCAACTTAGCGCTACGCTATTCTAATCCAATAACGCTTGTATTTCAGTGCCGTAGCAGTCGCTCTGTGCCGCTGAGGCGTGCGCCGCAGATGGCTGTGCTGAAGCCGGTCAGAAGAAAGTCGTACAAGCGGGGTAAGTTTCAACCCCTGTGGTTTCGCTGCTCCGGTTTCAATCCGCAACAAGACGCACTTATCGCAATCTCATCGGCTCTGCGTTAGTCGGAAGCAGACGCGCTTACATCGAGCACATCTGCCAGCTGAGCGGCGATGACCGCACCGATTTCGGCATCTCGGGCACGATAGTGGGCCGTCCGGTCAAGCAGGTTCATCGTGCCGACGATACGGCCGGCGGACTTGATCGGCACATTGAGGACGGCGTGAAGGCCCAGACCTAGGATCAGTTCGCTGTCATCGAACACCCATCGAATATCATCGCTGTTGTGACCGATGAAGACCTTGCCCTCCTCCAGGACATGCCGCCTCCATTCGCTATCGCGCTTCGGCTTACGACCGCCGATGGGATAGGCTTCCGGATTGCTCGAGTGTACGCGCTCCACCACCATTCGCGCCGCGTCGAACCGCATGATCGTGAAGAGGCGATGTCCTATCAAGGTCTGCGCGACCGCCTCCGCGGCAGTGAAGACGCCGTGCAAATCCGGCGCGTTGGATAGGGTCTCGGCGAAGTTATCGAGAACGTGCGCGGTCTTGTCTGCCGTCATGACGTCACCGACCCCGCGCGGTGCCGGCACGCCTGGGGTCGGCGCCGGCGAGGATACGCCCGGTTTCAGGGTGCCGATGGACGGCGAGCACACCGCCCGCTTTCCAGGTTCCATCCGGCCAGCGTTCCACCTTGTGGCCAAGCGCGAGCAATTCAGCGGCTGTCTCGTCCGGAATCGAGTCTTCGACCGTCAGGAGGTTCGCATGATAGGCATTGGGGGCAAAGGATGACGGGAAGCTGTAAGTGGCGAAGCGAGGCGCCTGTACGGCGTCCTGAACATTCATGCCGTGTACGAAGATGTTGAGAAAGACCTGCGCCATGGCCTGGATCTGGACGTCGCCGCCCGGCGTGCCGAACGCCAGCAGGGGTTTTCCGTTCTGTATAGCCAGCGCCGGGTTGGGTGTGAGCCGGGGGCGTTTGCCAGGGGCGAGCGAATTGATTGAACGGCTGTTACCCCTGGATTGCGACCCACGCGACGATGGGCAGAGGCCGGTGCCTGGAATGACGACCGTGTCCGCGGAGGTGTCGCTCGGCGTCGCGGAAAACATGTTCCCGTCACGATCAATGACCGCAACGTAAGAGGTGTCAGCGGAGGCGGGGTCGGTCAGCGTCCCCTCATCTTTCCAGCCTGTGTCGTGAGGATCGCCATCGGATTGTTCCAGAGCCGTGGCGACGGCCTGGTTTGCGTTCCCGACTTCAGCAGTAACCCCGGACGGCGCGCCGGCTTTCGGCATTTCAGGGCTTGCCTTATCAGGATCGATCGCTCGGCATCGCTCCGCCAGATACGCGGGCTCGAGAAGGCCGTCGACCGGAACCTCGACAAATGAAGGGTCCGCGACAAAGGCTTCGCGGTCCGCGAACACCAGCTTGAAAGCTTCGGTTAAGGTATGGATGTATCTGCTGGAATTCTGTTCGAGTGCCCCGATGTCGAGCCGGTTTAACATGCCCATTGTTTCAGCGAAGGAAATGCCCTGGCACCACGCACCACAGGTATAAATATCGATCTCTCCGAAAGGCACGGTCAGCGGCGTCTCGAATCTGACATCGAAAGACGCCAGGTCTTCGTATGCAAGAAACCCGTGATTCCGGGTGTGATAGGCCGCGATGGTTCTTGCAATATCGCCTTTGTAAAAAGCGTCGCGGGCAGCTTTCAGGCCGGCTCTCCGGTCACCGCCCGCGGCCGTTTCCTGATCGATCATGTATTGGACTGTGCCGGCCAGGTCCGACTGCCTGAAGAGCTGGCCGACTTCCGGGGGATGGCCGTTCGGCAGGTAAATCTCGGCCGATGCGGCGTGTCGCCGGTAGGCGTCCTGGTTCGTTCGGATGAAGTCTGCGAAAAGCGGGTAGACGGGGAAGCCCTCGCGCGCGTAGCGGACGGCAAAGGAGGCGACGTCGCCGAGGGTCATCGTGCCGAAGGTTGAAAGCGCCTTGATCCAGGCCGCCGGGGCGGCAGGGACCACGGTGCGAAGAATGCCGGTGGGAATCGCGCCGCCAAACTCGCGTTCGAAGAACTCGACCGATGCGGTGCGCGGCCAAACACCAAGACCATCGATGGTGACGACCTCGCCGGTCTCCGCAATCCGGATCATGATTGGTGCGACGCCCGCGAAGTTTACGAGATCGCTATGCAGGACACCGAGCGCGATACCCGCCGCAACGCCCGCATCGACGGCATTGCCCCCATCCTCCAAAACCGCCAGGCCCGCCTGCGTCGCGAGATCGTGTCCGGCGGCGATGGCGTGGGTTTCCGCGTCGACGTGGGTACGTTTTTCGATCATAAAAGTCCTCGGCTCAGTCGACCCGATGTGGATAGTCCACATTGAGCGAGAGCTTCATCAAGTCCCGTCCGATGATGATGTTGCCGTCGTAAACGCTTTTCATTTCGGTCACCAGCTGTTCCATCACCGCCGGTTGATCGAGCAGATGGATCATATGTGAGAGCACGACCGTCCTGACGTTGGCGCGCTTGGCGATCTCGGCGATGTCCATGTGGTTGCCTGACGCTTGCCGGTAGGCGTCTGTCGGCTCCATGCCGGACGCGAAATGGCACATGTGAATCAGCATATCCGCATTCTCGCAAAGCTCTACCATGCCCGCCGGTACACCGCCGCTGTCGCCGGAATAGACAAGAACGCCCGCATCCGTCTCCATCCGGAATCCCAGGCAGTCCAGAATTGGCTGAAAATGATTTGCCTCGCCGACGGTCACCCGCCAGGCGTCGCCTTCGATCACATCGCCCGGCACGACCTCTCGCAGGACGGGTGCCGGTTTCTTGCGGGGCAGGACTCCGCCGCGAGAGACATAAACGTCTTTGCTCGCCTGGTGGCTGACCCGGGATTCTATGTCGAGACCGAAGACGCTGTCCTCACCGATAATCCGGTCCGTTATTCGAACCAAAGGTTGCGGACCATAGACTTTCAGTTCAGGAATTTTTCCCGCGCCCATATCCCACCGCTGCAGCAGAAGGCGCGGGTAATCGAGCATGTGGTCATAGTGCATATGACTGATGAAGAGATGAGAGACCTTCGTCGGGTGGCTTCCCGCTTCGAGCAGGCGATGCTGTGCCCCCGGCCCATGGTCCATCACGATCACGTCGTTCCCGATCTCGATCAGATAGCCCGAACTCTGCCGCGTCAGCGACGGGGCCGGTGTGCCGGTGCCGAGCAACGTGATCTTCATGGCATTGCGTCCATTGGGAATGTTCGTCCTTGACCTGCTGAAGCTTCAATATACTATATAGTATAAATTCTAAAACTATTATGTAAAGTGTGCGCGTGATGGAACAGATAGCCACCGATGCCCTGGTCGACTCGATCACCGCCCAAGCCGAAGGCAGGGACCGGCCGAAGTATCTCCGTCTCGCCGACGCCTTTATCGAATGCGTGGTTTCGGGCAGGTTTTCGCCGGGGCAACGGGTCCCGACGGAGGCCGAGTTGACGCGGACACTTCCGGTCAGCATGGGCACGGTGCAAAAGGCGATGTCGAAACTGGCGGCGGATGGCTTCGTCGTCCGTAACCGCAAAACCGGCACCTTCATCAACGACCGTCTGTCCCAGGTGAACGAAGTGTTCGTTTACCGCTTCAAGGATCCGGTGTCGGGGCAGATCATGCTGCCCTTCGTCCGCACGCTGGCGGTTGAACGGGACGAACAGCAAGGGGCGTGGTCGGAGGTTCTGTCAGTCGCGCGCACAGTGCGGATCGACCGTCTGGTTTGGTTCGACCAGCAACCGCCCGCCTTTTCGAGCATCTACTTCAAGCCTGAACACGGCGAACAATTCCTGGGCATGCCTCTGGAAACCCTGCATGGCAGATCTCTTCACCGGAGCCTGATCGAAACCTTCAACCTTCCGTCCATCCGAATGGAACATAAGTTCGGGTGCCGGATTCTGAGCAACCAGGCCTGCGATGCTTTGATGCTGAAGCCCGGATCTTACGGGACCGTGTGGGACATTACCGATTTCACGTTCGGTGACACGCCGTTCCTTTTTCAGCGTTACCAGCTCTCGCCGGATCATCCGCCCGTGGAGATCGCGGAGAGCCATAACCATTGACCTTCGACGGTTCGATAAGGAAAGCCGGCAGACTCAGTCAGAACAGACCAAACTGAAGAGAACCGGCGCGATAACAATAAACTGCCAAAGACAGAGGAGTAAGACCTGATGAAAAGACTAACCACACTGGCGTGCGCCGCCGTCATCGCATTGACGGCGTCTCCCGCCCTCGCTGAATGGGCGCCGAAAGGACCGATCAATTTCTGGATTGGCTTCGGGGCCGGCGGCGGCACGGATACGCAAGCACGAGCGCTCGCCGAAGAACTGGAGGCGCTCAAAGGCTGGCGGATCATTCCGGAAAACAAGGCCGGAAGCGGCGGCCGTGTCATGGCGGCACAGCTGAAAGATGCGCCGAAAGACGGACAGACCATCGGGCTCGCGATCAACTCGACGTTCGATTTTCCGGCCGGCAAAAACATCAACATCGATGACTTCACGTTTCTGACTATGACAGCAGGTTCGCAAATGGCGATCCTGGCGCGTGCAGACAGCGGCTGGAAAAACCTCGACGACATGGTCGCGGCGGCGAAATCCGGCACGAATATCGTCTGGGCCAACTGGGGTGATCAGGTGCAGGCCGGCGCAGAGCTGGTTGCCCGGCACTACGGCATCAACGTCAATCACCTTCGCGGCAAAGGCGGCAAGTCGGCTGTCAACGCTCTGGTGGCTCAGGACGCCAACGTCGGTTGGGGTGGCGGCGTCCAACGTCCGCTGGTCGCGGCGGGCGAGCTTGTGATCCTGGCCGCTGCTGAACCGTCCCGGCTGGTGCAGGCACCCGACACACCCACGCTGATCGAGCGCGGGGTCATGGGGACAGGACTCGGATTCCAGTTTCTGCTGGTTGGACCGAAAGACATGGATCCTGAAGCCGCCAAAGCGATCACCGAAGCGGTGCATACGGTTCTGAAGAACAAGGATTCAAAGACCGCCAAGTTCGTCACAAAGCAGTACCCACCGGGTCCGCTGTTCACGTCCGGTGACGCGCTCTTAGAGCAGCTCAGGGCCAACCTGGTCGCCAATCAAGAGATGATCGAACTGGTCAAATAGCAATGCGGCTAGGGGGTAAAGAAAAGCGGGAGGCGCTGAACCCGTGGGATATCGGGTTCGGCGCCGCTCTGCTTGTTTTTGCCCTCTGGGCATTGTTCTTCTGGTTTCCGGCCGACATTCCGACGGGATTCTTTTTCATCAACTCGGTCGGCCGGGAGGAGCCGGGAGACGCTTTCTTTCCCATTATCCTCGCGTCCCTCCTCGCCGGGCTCAGTCTCATTCAGATGATCCTGTCCTGGCGTAACCGGCGGTCCGGTGACGAAGCCGGTGTGACCGGCGGTATCACACTATCGAACCTTAAGTTTCTGGCGCTCTTCCTGACTGTGGTCGGGGTCGGGCTCGGCCTCATGTACTGGCTTGGCCCTGTCACTGTCGCTGTTCTGAATGCCGCGGGGCTTTTGGATGGGACCTATCGAAATTTCTCCGACACGGTGCCTTACAAGTATCTCGGCTACGTCGCCGGCGGTTCTGTGATGACGCTGGCGCTCATCGTCTGGGCCGAAGGCCGGGTTCGACCCGTGGCTGTGATGATCGTTATCGCAGTGCTTGTCGTTGCAATACTGCTGTTCGACGTCGCATTGAGAAACGTGCTTTTGCCGCCGAACGCGGACTTCTGAGACGTTCGCTATGGAGATCGTATTCGAATACATCCTGCGCGGCGTCATGGAAGTCTTCTTCACGGCGGAGGGCGCGTTCGACTGGCTGCCGATTGCCATGGTGTTCGGCGGCCTGATGACCGGCATTGCGATCGGCGCAACCCCGGGCCTCAACGGGCCGTTCGCCATGGCTCTCTCACTCCCGATCCTGATCTGGATATTCGGCGTTAACGATGAAGCCCTGTTGCCGATTCTGGGATTTCTGATCGGCATCATGAAGGGCGCGACCGTGGGGGGCGCGGTGCCGGCGGTTCTCTTCAACACGCCGGGTACGCCGGACGCCTATTTGACCACGCTCGACGGCCACCCCATGACCAAGAATGGCCAGGGGCCAAAGGCATTGAAGGTCGCGCATTTCAGCTCGGTCTGCGGCGACACGGTCAGCGACCTGGTGTTGTTCGTGGCGGCCCCGGTTCTCGCGGTCCTGATCGAGAGCATTCTCGACCTTCCGGAAAAGGGTGCGCTAATCATCCTCTCGCTCTCCTTCATGGCCGCCGTGGCCGGATCGTCGCCGATGAAGGGCTTCATCGTCGGCGTGTTGGGCATGTTGCTGGCGCTGGTCGGCTCCACGCTCTCCGGGAACGGTCCGCGCATGACTTTCGGGATCGTCGAGCTCGGCAACGGATTGCCGTTGACGGCCGCGATTTTGGGCGTCCTGATCATCGGTGAGGTTTTCATCGGACTGGAAGAGGAGATCCGCAAAAAGGTGCGGAAAGTCCGGTCCACGCTCGATACGGCGCTGGGGGACAACACATTCGGTTGGCCGGAGCGGCGCAAACTGCTGCCAAGGATCGGCGTTTCGGCCTTGATCGGAACCGCGATCGGCGCGCTGCCCGGGATCGGCACGACGCTCGCCGCGACGCTTGGATACGACGTTGCGAGACGCTTCTCCAAGACGCCCGAAAAGTTCGGCACGGGACTTCCCGAGGGCGTGGCTGCAACCGAGGCTGCAAACTCCGCGGTTTCCGGTGCGAACCTGATCCCGGTCATGAGTCTTGGCATTCCAGGTAATTTTGCCGCCGTCTTTATTATCCTGGCCGTTGAGTCGGTCGGTGAGTTCACACTCGGCCCGCACGTTTTCAGATTTACCGAAATCAAGTTCATCGAGGACTACGGCACGATCATCAACGACGATCTTGTTATCGCCTTTGCGATGTTCACTTTGATGATGCTCGCCAACATCATGAACTGGACGGTCGGCGGTGCGTTCCTGCGCTCGCTCGGCGTCCTCGTGAAAGTCCCCAAATCGGTTATGCTGCCGGTTGTGCTGCTGATCACACTTACCGCCGTCTATGCCCAGGACGGTGGATTCATCGGGGTCTGGGTTCTGTTGATCTTCGGTCTGATCGGCTATGCGCTGAAAAGGCTCGACGTATCGATCCTGCCGTTCGTGATCGGCTTTTTGTTGTCGCCGAGGCTCGAGGAGTATATCCGGGGCGGCTATTCCGCATCCGGTGGCGACGGTCTCTTCCTGCTCAAATCGCCTCTTGCTGTCGTCTTCATCGCAGCGTCGATCCTTATCCTCGTTCTGGCGAACAGAAGGCGGAAAATCCCCGAGGAAGCATAACTCTTAAAGCTCCGGGACGACGTGCCAGATTCAATGGGGCTTCCTTTAAGGGCCCGGTATCTTCTAGACTAAGGTCATGTCCAAAACCTTCAAAGCGGCCTGTGTCCAGAACTGCGCCACCGCGGATGTCGCGCATAATACGGCTGCCACGCTTGAACTCATGCGGGAGGCGGCTGCTCAAGGCGCATCGTTGATCGCCCTGCCTGAATACTTTTCGGGCCTGGAAGGCATTGATGGCCTGCTGCACCCGGCGGCTTTCCCCGAGCAGGATCATCCGGTTCTTCCGGCTTTTAGCGAAGAGGCGCGGAAACTTGGCGTCTGGATTCTGCTTGGATCCCTCGGCGTAAAGTCCGATGACGGCCGCATCTTCAATCGCTCCTATCTCCTGGATGCATCGGGCGCGATCGTGGCGCGTTACGACAAGATCCATATGTTCGACGTGAACCTTGGCGCAGGGGAGATCTATCGGGAATCCGCCACTGTGGCGCCCGGTTCCGAAGCCGTGCTCGCGCAAACGCCCTGGGGCGGGTTAGGGCTTACCGTCTGTTACGATCTGCGGTTCGCGCCGCTCTATCGGACGCTGGCGAAAGCCGGCGCAACCATGTTGGCGGTGCCGGCGGCCTTTACGAAGGTGACCGGCGAAGCACATTGGCATGTCCTGAACCGGGCCCGCGCCATCGAGCACGGCTGCTTCGTGATTGCGCCCTGCCAGTACGGCACACTTTCAGGTGGCAGCGAATGCTTCGGCCACTCCCTGATTGTCGACCCCTGGGGGAACGTGCTGGCAGATGGCGGTAACGGTCCGGGTGTCATCGTGGCTGAAATCGACCCCGAGGCAGTGGTCCGGGCGCGCGGCAAGATCCCTGCGCTGGAACATGATCGAGCGATCACTTTTCGCCGTACCGGACGGGAAGAGCCGAAATCTGCGGCCGAATAGCGCATTCTGTAAACCTCTGGCCACCACGCGTTCAGGATCCCTAGAGCGCGTCATGTTTTAACGGAAACACTCTGTGTTTTCGCTAAAACATTTGAACCCGCTCTACATCTTATAGGTAGAGCAGATTCACCGGTACGACGGATCGCCCAAGGCGATTCCATCTAAACCGGATCTGCTCTAGACAACGCGCCGGCATTTCGCCGGCGTTTTTTTTGTCCGGTCGGGCAGAAGCCGAGATGCCTCTTTACATCCGCCTGGATTTGAGGGAAGCGGAGGGGATAGTCTGGGGTGCGTGTTGCTCTGGGGACTCGGGGCGGCCGGAAGGCCCCGGGGATGATCAGGCTGGCGGTTATGAGGTGGAGATGCAGGACCCGCACGAACTCACGGATGAAAAGCGTGCCATGGCGCTCGAGCAGGCACTGGGCCGCCAGCTTCGGGAATTCCGGAAGTCGAATAATCTGACGGTGTCCGAGCTTTCTGCCGTGTCGGGGGTTTCCCTGGCCATGATCTCGAAGATCGAGAACGGGCAGACCTCGCCCTCCTTGAGCACCTTGCAGAGCCTGTCGGTGGCTTTGAACGTACCCGTCACGGCTTTGTTCCGGCAATTCGAGGAGCACAGAACCGCGAGCTATGTCCCCTCCGGAAAGGGCCTCACAATCGAGCGGCGCGGCAGCAGGGCGGGGCATCAGTATCAACTGCTGGGCCATGGCGTGCGCGGTGAAATCACCGTTGAACCCTATCTGATCACACTGTCAGAAAAAGCAGATGTCTTCCCGCTTTTTCAGCATGTCGGCATCGAGTTCATCCATATGCTGGAGGGGGAGGTCGGATACCGGCATGGCGATCAGCTCTATCACCTCAAACCCGGCGACAGCCTCTTCTTCGACCCCAATGCGCCGCACGGCCCGGAAGAGCTTATCGAACTGCCGGCGCGGTTTCTGGCGATCATCAGCTACGCCAATAAAAACTGAGGCGTTTTTCGAAGACGGTCCTTTTATCAAATTTCAAAGACTCTCTGCATAACCTGCCGGTCGAGAAAGCATCGCCTCCGGCTTAACGCGTTTCCGCGACCCGACACTTTTGGAAAAACATCATGTCTGACGCCATTGCTCATAAACTCCTGGATGGACGCGGAATCGCCGCGCAGATGCGCGAGACCATCGCCACCGATGTCGAAAAGCTGAAGGACGGCGGCTGGGCGCCCAAGCTGGTCTCGATCTGTGTCGGCGACGAGGACGCGGCGCATATCTACGTCCGCAACCAGCGCCGGGCTGCGGAGAAGGTCGGTATGGCATTTGAGCCCAGAACCTATCCTGCCGATATTGGCGCGGAGGAGCTGCTGGGAATTGTTCACGGGTTGAACGTCGATCCACGGATCACCGGTGTCATCATTCAGCGCCCCATGCCGGATCACATTCAGGTCCGCGACATCCAGCGCGCGGTCCATCCTCTGAAGGATCTGGAGGGCATGCACCCCTCGAACATCGGCGATATCGTCTACAACGATTTGCGCATGGGGCCCTGTACGGCGGTTGCCGCGGTCGAGATGCTCAAGCAAACGCCCTTGCAGCTTGAGGGCCTGGAAGTGACGGTCATCGGACATTCGGCCATCGTCGGAAAGCCGATTGCATTCCTGCTAATGGCTGAAGGCGCGACGGTCAATGTCTGCCATCACATGACCCGGAATGTCGCGGTGCACTCCCGTCAGGCCGATGCGGTTTTCGTGGCGGTCGGAAAGGCCGGTCTGGTGACCGGCGACATGATCAAACCCGGTGCCGCCGTGATCGATATCGGCATCAACCAGATCGACACGCCCGACGGGCCGAAGGTGGTCGGCGACGCGGATTTCGACAGCTGTGCCGAGGTCGCCGGCTGGATCACACCCGTGCCCGGCGGCGTCGGGCCCGTCACCGTCGCCACCCTGCTGCGGAATGCCGTCACGGCGGCACGTCTGCAGCAGGAACACTATGAAATGGCATTTTCCGAGGAAAAACCGCAGGCCAGCCGCTAATCTCCTTGACGTTTTCCTCTGGTGAAAATAATTTTCTTTTAAGGATTTTTCACCCGCGGAACCCGGAAAGGTCGCTGCTATGTGCGGTATCGTCGGTTTGTACCTGAAAACGAGCAGTCTCAAGGACCGGCTCGGTGCGATGTTCACGCCGATGCTGATCGAGATGACCGACCGCGGGCCGGACAGCGCAGGTGTCGCGGTTTATCACGCCCCGGCGTCCGAGGGGCAGGTCAAGATCACCGCGTTCCATCCGGATCCGGGCTTCGACTGGGCGGCACTTGCCGAAGCGGTTTCGTCCGATCTGGGTGTGACCATCGAGCACCATGCGAACGACACGCATCATGTCTTGATCTCCGGCGGCGAAGCGGAAGCCCTGGAGGATGCTATTGAGGATTACGATCCGCTTCTGCAGGTGATGAGCGCCGGAACCACGATCGAAATCTATAAGGAAACCGGCCTGCCGGAAGAGGTGGCGGAGAAGTTCGGCCTGAAAGACATGAAGGGCAGCCACGCTGTCGGCCATACCCGCATGGCGACTGAAAGCGCGGTCACCACGGCGGGGTCTCATCCCTTTTCGACCGGTCTGGATCTCTGCCTCGTGCACAATGGCTCGCTGTCGAACCACAACCGTCTGCGCGAGCACCTCGCCACCCACCGGGGGATCGAATTCAAGACCGAGAACGACACCGAGGTCGCCGCTGCCTATGTGTCGGACAAGATGAACGCGGGCCGCAGCCTGCATGAAGCCCTGGAAGACTCCATTAAAGACCTGGATGGTTTCTACACCTTCGTCGTCGGCACGCGCGACGGCTTCGCGGTCCTGCGCGACCCCATCGCCTGCAAGCCCGCGGTTCTGGCGGAGACCGACGACTACGTCGCTTTTGCTTCCGAGTACCGGGCGCTGGTCGATCTGCCCGGTATCGAGACGGCGAAAGTCTGGGAGCCGGAACCGGCGGTGGTCTACAGCTGGGGAGGGCGGGCCTGATGCCAGGTGGACAAAATTCCGGTGGGCAGAATATCGAGGTGCTGGACCTTTCACTGATGCCACTGCGCGACGCGAATGCGCGGCTCCAGGGCGATGCCAAATCCGCAGGCGCCTTTTTCAAGGTGATCAATCCCCGTGGCGCGCATGCGCTGGCCTGCGGGCTGGACTCCGAGATCGAGGTCGAGGTCGAGGGGCACACCGGCTATTACTGCGCAGGTATGAACAAGCTGGCGCGCGTGGTGATCAAGGGGAATGCCGGACAAGGGGTGGCGGAAAACATGATGTCCGGCGAGGTTCGCGTGACGGGCGACGTCAGCCAGTCCGCCGGGGCGACGGCCCATGGCGGTTTATTGGTGGTCGAGGGCAATGCGGCCGCGCGCTGCGGGATCTCGCTCAAGGGCGGGGATATCGTGGTGAAGGGCAACGTCGGGCATATGAGTATGTTCATGGCGCAGGCCGGTACACTGGTAGTGCTGGGCGATGCTGGCGATGCGCTGGGAGACTCGCTCTACGAAGCGCAGATCTATGTCCGGGGCAGCGCCGACAACCTGGGTGCCGACTGCGTCGAGAAAGAATTGCGTGAAGAGCATCGCGAGAAGCTTCGCGACCTTCTGGGCAAGGCCGGTTGCTCCGACGTCGATGTGTCCGAATTCAAACGCTTCGGATCGGCGCGCGCGCTCTACAACTTTAAGCCCGACAACGTCGACGCCTACTAGGAATCTCGAATTATGAGCGACATGAACTGGAGTCTGCGGGAATCCCATTCCTTCGACCGCAACACTATCGCCGAGATTCGCCGCGCCGCCCAAACCGGCCTCTACCGGATCCGCGGCTTCGGGGCGAAGCGGCAAATTCCGACGCTCGACGATCTTGTCTTTCTCGGCGCCTCCATGTCCCGCTATCCTTTGGAGGGATATCGGGAGAAGTGCGATACCAGCGTTACGCTGGGCGCCCGCTACGCCAGTAAGCCGATCCAGTTGAAGATACCGATCACCATCGCCGGCATGTCTTTTGGCTCGCTTTCCGCCAATGCCAAGGAAGCTCTGGGACGGGGCGCTTCCGAGGTCGGCACTTCAACGACCACGGGTGACGGCGGCATGACGCCGGAGGAGCGGGGCCATTCGACTCAGCTCGTTTATCAGTATCTGCCCTCGCGCTACGGCATGAACCCGGACGACGTTCGCAAGGCCGATGCCATCGAGATCGTGGTGGGGCAGGGCGCGAAGCCCGGCGGCGGCGGCATGCTGCTGGGGCAGAAAATCACCGAGCGTGTGGCGGAGATGCGGACGCTGCCGGAGGGCATCGATCAGCGCTCGGCCTGCCGTCACCCGGACTGGACCGGTCCCGACGATCTCGCCATCAAGATTCTTGAGTTGCGTGAAATCACGAAGTGGGAAAAGCCGATCTATATCAAGTGCGGTGCGGCGCGGCCTTACTACGATACGGCGCTTGCGGTGAAGGCGGGGGCCGATGTGGTCGTGATGGACGGCATGCAGGGTGGTACAGCCGCGACCCAGGATGTCTTCATCGAACACGTCGGCCTGCCGACGCTTGCCGCCATTCCGCTGGCGGTGCAGGCGCTGAAGGATCTCGACATGCACCGCAAGGTGCAGCTGATCGTCGGCGGCGGCATCCGTTCGGGCGCCGATGTCGCCAAGGCCCTGGCTCTGGGTGCGGACGCGGTTTCGATCGGTACGGCGGCGCTGATTGCATTGGGCGACAACGATCCGGCCTTCGAGGAAGATTACAAGAAGCTTGGGACCCGCGCCGGCTTCTGGGAAGACTATCAGGACGGCAGCGATCCGGCGGGCATTACGACGCAGAACCCTGAGCTGGCCAAGCGGCTTGATCCGGTGAAAGCGGGGCGCCGTCTGGCCAACTATCTGCGCGTCCTGACACTGGAAACCCAGACTCTCGCCCGTGCAAACGGCAAGAGTCATGTGCACAACATGGAGCCTGAAGATCTCGCGGCGCTCAGTGTAGAGGCGGCCGCCATGGCTGGAGTGCCGTTGGCCGGAACCAGTTGGATTCCGGGCCAGAGTTAAAGACAAGGTTCGGGCGGGCAAAAAATCTGAGCGCGGTGCGGCTCTTTACGCAACAGGAAACGACAGGGTCCGGTTAAACAAGGACCCAATCAGGGATTTTGGGGGCAATAACAAGAACAGGAAAGTGAGGCCAAGGTGGCACAGGATCTGGCAAAAGTGGCTAAGACCAAGGGGATCAAATATTTTCTGATCAGCTTCACCGACCTTTTCGGGGTCGTGCGTTCGAAGCTGGTGCCGGCGCAGGCAATCGGGGACATGCAGAAGGAGGGCGCCGGTTTCGCCGGCTTCGCGGCCTATCTGGACATGACGCCCGCGGACGCGGATATGTTCGGCATGCCCGATGCGGATCACATGATCCAGCTGCCCTGGAAGCCCGAAGTGGCCTGGTTGCCCAGCGACGTTTATCTCGGAGGCAAGGCCGTCGAACACGGGCCCAGAACCGTCCTGAAGCAGGTTCTCGCAAAAGCCAAGGATCGCAAGTTCACAATCAAATCAGGCGTGGAGTGCGAGTACTTCCTTCTGACCCCGGACGGCCAGAGCCTGGCGGACCCACACGACACTCTGGCCAAGCCCTGTTACGATCAGCAGGCCCTGATGCGGCGCTACGATCTGATCACCGAGATCTGCAACAATATGCTGGCGCTGGGCTGGGGCGCGTATCAGAACGACCACGAGGACGCCAATGGTCAGTTCGAGATGAACTGGCACTACAGCGATGCGCTGACCACCGCGGACCGGCACAGCTTCTTCAAGTTCATGGTCAAGACGCTGGCCGAAAAACACGGGCTCCGGGCGACCTTTATGCCCAAACCCATGGCACATCTGACCGGCAACGGCTGCCACGCCCACATCTCGGTTTGGGACCGGACGGGCAAGAAGAACCTGATGAAGGATTCAAAGGGGGAACTGGGTCTGTCGAAGCTGGCTTACAACTTCATTGCCGGTCTGCTGAAGAACGCCGAAGCCATGACCCTGATCACCAATCCTGTGGTGAACAGCTATAAGCGGATCAATGCGCCGCGCACGACCTCCGGCGCGACCTGGGCGCCCAATACCGTCACTTACGGGGGGAACAACCGCTCCCACATGATCCGCATTCCAGATGAAGACCGTATCGAGGTGCGCTTGGCCGACGGGGCCGCCAACCCTTATTTGCTGCAGGCCGGGCTGGTCGCGGCCGGACTGCACGGCATCGACAACAAATTCGATCCGGGCAAGCGGCTGGACATCGACATGTACGAAGAGGGTTACAAGATCAAGAACGCCCCGCGCCTGCCGCTGAACATGCTGGATGCCATCCGCTACTTCGAGAAGAGCAAGGTCCTGTCCGAAATGCTGGGTCAGGAGTTCTGCGGTGCCTATGCGAAACTGAAGTTCGCCGAGTGGAACGACTACATGCACCACTTTTCCGAATGGGAGCGGCAAAACGCGCTCGACGTTTGAGCGCGCTTCACGGCCCCTGCCGGCCAGCGCAGCGAATTTGCGCGTGAGAGAGCCGGCATGTCCTGCCGAGACCACGATATGGTTCCGGCAGGACAGTCGTCATATTATGCGTTCGCAGGTGTGCTGAAGACCTTGACTGCCGGAACCTCGCCGGTGAATTTCTCGACGTCGGCAATGGCCGTATGCCCGCAGTTGGCCTGGGCCAGGGACGAAGTCCCGATATCGACCGTCACATTATTGACGTCGCCGTAAGCATCGAGGCTGCCGTCGGTGCCTGGTTCGACCGGATCGTACCAGCCGCCTTCACAGACGCGAATGACACCGGGACGAATGGCGTCGGTGACCGTAGCGCCTGCCAGGAGTTGCCCCCGGTCGTTAAAGATCCGCACGATATCGCCGTCGGCAATCCCCCGGGCGGCTGCATCTTCCGTGTTGATCAGGCAGGGTTCGCGGTCTGCAACCGTATAGGTTTTCCGAAGAACCGTGCCGTTTAGCTGCGAATGGAGGCGTCCCCTTGGATGGCTTGTCGTGACGTGGAGCGGGAACTTTGCATTGGGTCCGTCAAGACGTTCGACCGGTTCCATCCAGGTCGGATGCGGCGGGCAATCGTCATAGCCCATTTTCTCGATATTGTTGGAATAGATCTCGATCAGCCCGCTCGGGGTTCCGAGAGGCTCGAGCAGCGGGTCCTCGCGGAAGTCGGCGTAGCGGACGTAATTGCGCCCTTCCTCGGTGACCGGGAACTCGACATAGCCCTTGTCCCAGAAGGCATCGAAATCGGGCATCTCGGTATTCTTGGCGGAGGCCTGTTTTTCAGCCCCTTCATAGAAGCCCTTGATCCAATCCAGTTCCGTCTTGCCTTCAGTGAATGCCCTTTCGTTGCCCAGACGTGCGCTGATGTCCGTGAAGATATCGAAATCGCTGCGGGCCTCGAACAGCGGATCGACGATCTTTTTCATGCCGATGATCGCTTTGAGCGAGTAGTCGCCGTACTGTTCGATGTCGTTGCGCTCGTATGAAGTCGTGGCCGGCAAGACGATATCGGCGAAGCGGGCGGTTGCCGTCCACTGGAAATCGTGAACGACGACGGTTTCCAGCTTTTGCCAGGCCTTGACCATCCGGTTGCGGTCCTGATGGTGCGCGAAGGGATTGCCGCCAACCCAGTACACCATCTTCACATCAGGATATTTCTGGGTCTTGCCATTGAAATTGAAGTCGCTGCCCGGACCTTCCAGCATATCGACAACGCGGGCGAGCGGAATGGTCGCGGCGCCGCTCTCGGTCAGCCAGGCCGCGCCGTCGACGGCCTTACCGCCGTCGGTGATGCCGGATAGAACCGGACCCGAAGCACCCGGCGATCCGCCGCTGGAGTAGTGATAGCTCAATCCGAAACCGCCGCCGGGCAGGCCGATCTGACCCAGCATGCAGGCCAGCGTCACCAGCATCCAGTGGCGTTGTTCGCCGTGGTGCTGGCGCTGCAGCGACCAACCGCTCGAGAGCATCGTGCGTTTGGAAGCAAAGAGCCTGGCCAGCTCCTTGATCTTGTCTGCCGGCACGCTGCAAATCTCCGCTGCCCATTCCGCGGTTTTCGGCACCCCATCGGATTCTCCTGTCAAGTAGGGCAGGAATTTGTCGAAGCCGAAGGTGTATTCGTCGAGGAAGTCGGCATCGTGCAGCTTCTCTTCATAAAGCGTATGCGCGATACCGAGCATCATGGCGACGTCCGTCTGCGGCTTGGGCGCGATCCACTCGGCGTCGAAGAAATCACAGCTTTCCGTGCGGACAGGATCGATGCAGATAACCGGCTTGCCTGTGTCCTTAAAGGCCTGCATTCCGGGATAGGCGCCATGATCGGGAATAATCCAGCCGATCTGGTTCGTAACCATGGGGTCCGCGCCCCAGATGACAAAGAGTTCCGTATGTTCCGCAATGACAGGCCATACGGTTTGCTGCTCGTAAACTTCCAGCGTTCCCATGACATGGGGCATGATGACCTGCGATGCTCCGGTCGAGTAATCGCCGGCACTGTTCACGAAGTTGCCTTTGATGTTCATCATCCGCCGCAGCAGATTTTGGCAGTTATGCAGCTTGCCCGGGCTTTTCCAGCCATAGGAGCCGGCATAGGTGCCGGTGGGGCCGTAGGTTTCCTCCACGCGCTTGAGTTCCTTGACCACAAGCTCGAGAGCCTCATCCCAGGAGACGCGGACGAAATCGTCTTGACCGCGGGTTTCATTGCTCGAACCCGGCCCATTCTCGAGATAGGCGCGTCGGACCATCGGATACTTGATCCGTGTCGGGGAATAGACCGAGTCCAGCACACCTTCCAGCTGGTGGCTGGGGTGTGGGTCTTTTTCCCACGGCGTTATCTTGGTCCATTGCCCGTCCTGAACGGTTGCGGTGAAAGCGCCCCAGTGTGAAGCACTGAAGACTTCCCCATCCGCGACCGCGGCGCGGGCCGCACTGGCGGTCAGGAGCGATGGTGCCAGTGTAGCGAGGACGCCGGCGGCTGCCGTGCTGCTCAGGAACGTCCGGCGGGATACATCATTTTGCGCAAATCGCGTACTACCTTTTGGCATGCTTAATCTCCATTATCTGTGCGGGTAATGCTTGAATCCCGGATCGGACGCGCCGCACCTGCGTGAGTGTGATTCCGTATCCGGATCTGGTGTAACAGCCTGCTGTAAACGCCGTGTCGGACGGATTTCAACGGTCTGTGAATGTGTGTAATCAGCTTGTAAACGGCCGGCTGCCGGGGCAGCGCGTCCGGGCCATGCTTCGGTTTTCCTGTCAGAGGTGCGCGGCATCGTCTTTCACGAAAGTCACCATGCTGACCGCCGCAGTCGTGTAGAAACCGTCGGGGTCCGCGTTGACGCAGTGATCCAGAAACTTTTCGATCCACGACAGCAGCCGCGTTGCCAGAAAGACTCTTTGAACCTCGTACTCCTCCTGTAGGTGACGGGAGGATGCCGCCTGCCCGGCGCGGCGCGCGAGATGCGCCATGAAGGCAAGCTGAACGGAGATGTGGTCGGGCGGTTCGGGAAAGAGATCGCTGACCGAGAGGCCGAAAGCGCTCAAGGCGGCCTGTGTCTGTGCGGTCTGCTTCTGATAGAGGAGATTTGAGTCGTTGCTATACACAGATTCGTAGGGGGGAGCGCTTCGTTTCCCTCCGGCCCCCAGGAAAAGCGAGGCAAAGCGGACAGAGAGTTCCATGGAGAGGGACTCCGGGCTTTCTCTGCCTGCCGTGATCCGGTGAATGTGATCGGTCAGCGGCACCAGCGGCGGATGGCTTGCCATTTGGTTCAGAAAGGTTCTGCCGTCGTTGCCGCGGTAGGTTTCGATGGCCTGGGGGCTCATCTCGCGGGCAAAGATGCCCGCGAGCCAATCATAAACGGCGGCCCTTTCAGGAGCGGTAAGCGTACTTGGGCGCGTATCGACTAACTGTTCCATGATCAATGTCCTTTCCCGCCGGTGTCGCTGGCGTGGAATTGCAGGTATTTCTGCAGGAACCGGTACTGCTCCTTATCGAGCGAGATAAAACGGCTCATGGCCTTCAGGTTCCCGATCCATTGGTTGGCCAGGAGGTGATCCGGGCTGGAGAGGGTGTGACAGGTCGAGCAACTGGCGTTGTACATCTCAGCGCCGTACTCCCAGAGTACGTTTACGTCGGAAATCAGATCGGCTTTCGGCGTCCAGGCCTCAACACTGACACGGTGCCAGGTCAATTCGGTGTTCTCGTCAATTTCGGTCTGATGACGCTGAACGCTCTCAATCGCCGCTTTCGAGAGAGTCGCGGAGAAAATCCGTTGTCCCCTCAAGGCATAGACCACCCGCTCCACGCCATCCTGCTGCCATCCGTCGAGCCGAACCTTGAGCAGGTCGCCTTTGCGCTCAATGACGTCCAGCTCAGTCGCGGCTAACAACCGGCCTGTCGGTTTGCCGTCGGTCGATGCTTCGGCGAAGATATCCTTGGTCGCGATCGTATAGAGCTTGTCGGCGCGGGCGCCTTCCTCCTGCGACAGGGCACGCAGTTCGTCGAACATGGCCAGATAGCCGCTCGACAGATCGGGCATCTTATGGGCGATCCCTTTATGACATGAAATGCAGGTCTCGCCTTTTTCCTGGGCTCCCTGCATGGCCTCGGCTGATGCCGGGCGCTGGGCGTGAAAATCCATCGCCTCGAAGGTGTGGCAGTTCCTGCATTCCTGGGAGTCATTGGCCTCCATGGTCGCCCAGACACGCTTCGCCATGGTTGCACGATGCGCCTCGAATTTTTCCTTCGTATCGATCGTGCCGACAAAGTGATGATAGAGTTCGCCCGTGGCCTCAATTTTTCGGACGAGCTTCGCGGTCCAGGCTCTGGGGACGTGACAGTCAGAGCAGGTTGCCTGCACACCGGAGGCGTTTTTGTAGTGAATGGTCTCCTTGTATTCCTGGTAAACCGTGCTCTCCATCTCATGGCAGGAAATGCAGAACCCCATGGTGTTGGTGGCTTCCATTGCGGTGTTGAAACCGCCCCAGAAGATGACTCCGCCAAAACCTCCGAAAACAAGGAGAACACCAAGGCCGATTTTGCCGCTTGGTTTCCAGAATAAATCCCATAATCGTCGTATGAAGCCCACGTTCCTTCTCCTTGTGGTCCTATCGGTCCGAGACGTGGGGTAAGCCTAGCGAACGGCTGTAAACTTGATTCCGGGGATTGTTTAACCGCGTGTAAAAAATGTAAATGTGATGTGAACAAACTAAACAATTAGTTTTGTGATATGGTTTTAGAGGTTAGTTTTTAGTCCGCCGGTACGTAACCTCTTAAGCCGGAATGTGCATTTGCATAGTTGATTCCGTTAAACTCAATTCAAAGACGAAAGATGGCCGATGAATACGCCCCATGTCGTTATTGTTGAGGACGAACCGGTCACACGGCAAACGGTTGCCAGCTATTTCCGAAAAGTGGGCTATCGCGTCAGCGAAGCGGAAGATGGAGCCGGCCTTTGGCGGGCGATGGACTCCGCAGTGGTCGATCTGATCCTACTGGACATTATGCTCCCCGGAGAGGACGGATTGTCGCTTCTGCGCCGGCTGCCGCAATCATGTGATCCTGCCGTCATCCTGGTGACAGGTAAGACCGAAGACGTGGATCGCATCGTGGGGCTGGAGCTTGGCGCCAACGATTACGTCACAAAGCCTTTCAATCCGAGGGAATTGCTTGCCCGGGCAAAAAACCTGATCAAACTCACCCGGGCGGCACGTCAGGTGCGCAGCAGCGAGACAACCTATTTCTTCGACGGCTGGAGTTTCAGCACGGCCAGCCGGCGGTTAACCTCGCCGTCGGGTGAAGATGTTCCTCTCACACGCGGTGAATACGAGCTGCTGTCCACCTTGATCTCAAATGCGGGGCGGGTTTTGACTCGTGACAACCTTCTCGATCATGTCAGCAATCGTGATTGGGAACCCTATGACAGGACGATCGATGTTCTGGTCGGTCGCCTGCGGCGGAAGATTGAAAGCGATCCCAAG
Organism: Denitrobaculum tricleocarpae; assembly: GCF_007004665.1. Taxonomy (GTDB): domain Bacteria; phylum Pseudomonadota; class Alphaproteobacteria; order Kiloniellales; family Kiloniellaceae; genus Denitrobaculum; species Denitrobaculum tricleocarpae. Next base: position 231,373 of record NZ_ML660053.1, read on the forward strand.
CACCCGAAGCGATTGATCACCGTTCATGGCATTGGCTATGTCTTCACGGGCAGTCATCTCGACCGGAACAATCAGACCTCTTGAGGGGGCGCGCTCGAGAGCGAGCGGACAAGATCCGAGCCTCGCAATGCAGCGAATGCGCGGTCGCGCGCCGAGAGTAATCCGGCGAGGCCGGCCGGCAGTTTCTCCTGATCGGCGCGTTCCGCCAGTTTTTGCAGCGATTCCGCCGCGTTCTTCAAACGCATAAGCCCGATGCTTCCCGCACTGCTCTTCAGCGAGTGTGCGAGATGAGAAACGCGGGCATTGTCGTGCAGCTCTACCGCTGTCTGTATGGCGGCAATCGTCGAAAGAGCGAAGGCCTCGAATGTCTCGATGATTTTTCTCGTATCATCGGCACCAAGCATCGCCTTGTGCTGGCGCACCAGTGTTTCGTCGAAGACGGCATTCTGGAGCGCCCTGGTTCGATCTGCGGCGCAGGTGATCCTCGAATTGCTGGAAATACACTGCGCGATTGCCTGCTGGAGCATCGACGGCGTGAAGGGTTTGCCCAGCACGGCGTCGGCACCGCTTTCAATACAGATTGCCTCCTCCGTCCGTGCAAGGTCTGCCGTGAGGACCAGGATCGGCGTATTGGCCTTATCGGCGTCTTCGTTGGCCTTCATCAGGCTGATCGCCTCGATCCCGCCCATGCCGTCCATTCGGATATCCATGAGAACCAGGTCGATCTGTTCGCAGTGGAAGATGTCGAGCGCTTCTTCCCCGGATGTTGCCAGCTGCAGACTGTGTCCATCGCGTTCAAGGAAGGCGCGCGTGAACATCAGATTTACCGGGTTGTCCTCTACGAGAAGAATGCGCAGTGGCCTGATAGATGGTGTGGTGGTGTTTTCGACGAGCCGCGGGGATTGATCCGGTGCGATGATGAGCGGAACCTTGAACCAGAATTTGCTGCCTTTTCCCTCTTGGCTCTCAAAACCGATATCGCCGCCGACGATGTCGATCAGTTTTCTGCTTATGGCAAGTCCAAGACCGCTTCCACCGATTTGTCCCGCGTTTTGGACAAAGGGTTGAAAAATCGTCTGACCCATATCTTCGGGAACACCCGGGCCGGTGTCGGTCACAGTGAAAAGCAAGTCTCCATCAAGCGCTTCGACCGCGAGGGTGACCGACCCGCTGGAGGTAAACTTGACTGCATTGCTTGTCAGGTTGAGCAGGACACGCCTGATCTTCGCCTGATCTCCGATAATCTGACTGGGCAATGCTGTGTCGATGCTGCAGGTAAGCTGGAGTCCTTTCCGCTCCGCCGGGAGTGTCATGAGCCCGGCGACCTGCGTGACGGTATCTCGCAGATCAAAGTCGACCGTGTTGAGTTCGATGGCGTCCGCCTCGATTTTCGAGTAGTCCAACACATCATCGACGAGATCGATCAGCACCTGGCCGGATGCCGCGAGAGCTTCGATATAGTTCTTCTGATCACTCGTAAGTTTCTCGTCCCGAAGCAGGTGGCTGATCCCGAGAATACCTGATATCGGTGTTCGGATTTCATGACTCATGGTGGCCAGAAATGCCGACTTGGCGGCATTGGCGGCATCGGCCTGGCGCTTCGCGGTTTGATACTCGGTGACGTCGGAAAGAATCAGAACGGTGCCGATGAACTTTTTGCTTACATCGAGCATGCGCCGCGCCTTTATGTCGAAGGTGCGCGGCCCGTGGATTGTCTCCATGCGGCGTTCGATCCGGTAGTGTTGTTCCGGCTGGCCGATAAGGGCACCGATCTGGCGGTCGAGCAGAGAGTAGTTTTCTCTCGCGTAATAACCTTCGCCGGGGATGCCGGCGCCGCCGAACAGGACCGCTGCCGCGTTGTTCAGGTTTTCCACCTTGCCATTGTCGTTCAGCAGGACCACCGGATCGTTGAGGCTTTCAAAAATCGTCAGGTACTTGTTCTTTTCATTGGTCAGCGCCCGGTTCTTTGCTTCCAGTTCCTGAAGTGCGGCATCTTCAGGCAGTTCGGTCCAGCGGGTGCAGAACGCGACTTCGATGTAGTCAAAGAAGCGTTCGATGAAGAGCCAGTATTTTTCTTCGGTCTCCTTCGGGTAGTTTTGATCGATGATCAGGTCGATGTAGGCCTTGCGGTAGGATTTCGTCAGTCCGATAAACAGACTCAGCGGGACGCCTCTCTGTCGGTGCAGCCGCGCCTCTTCGATCGCAAAGGCGGTCATCGGCTCGTCATTTTCGCCAATGGAGCCCGGCAAATCCTTGCTGGTTCCAGCTTGATCCAGCAGTTCGAAAAGCGGTTTGGAAAAAACGCAGATCGATTCACGCCAGGGTTCCCTCAAAGTAGAGCTATACTTCGTATAGCCATCCTTATGCGCGTATCCCAGCACGCGGTCGACCAACCAGTCCTCGTGAGTTCGAATGAGTGTCTTGAGGGTTTCCAAAGCGTCCTCGCAGAGTGATAGATCGCCTGCGGTCAGCGATCAGGTTCGACCTCTTCCCGTATCCAGTCCGCCAGTGCTGTGCCGATTTCGTCTGGCGAGTCTTCCTGGACGTAATGCGCGCCTTTCACAACAACTTCTCTCTGATTGGGGAAGCTGCGGCAGCGCTCCGCCACCTTGCCCGTCACCATCATGCCCGGATCGGCGCGGATGAAGAGTTTCGGGATATCACTCGACGCGAGCCACTCACAATTCGCCTCCAGTATTGCGGCCAGTTCGGAGGGGTCTCCGTCAATGGGGATTTCCCGCGGAAACGTGAGTGTCGGCCGGCGCCCCTCGCCGGGATCCGGGTAGGGCGCACGATAGGCGTCCATCTCTTCGGGTTCGAGGTCGCGCATGACCGCCATGGGGATGACCTGTTCGACGAAAAAATTTTCCGTGAGGCACATCTGTTCTCCGGCCGGCGAGCGCAGCGCTTTGAAGGCGTCCGAAGCGGCGGCGGGGAAAAGCTCCCACGTCAAGGGCATAACCAGAGGCTCCATAAAGGCTATCCCGCGAACCGCGCCAGGGTGCGTCCGGGCCCATTCGAAACCAAATACTGCGCCCCAGTCATGGAGGACCAGAATGACGTCATCGACCTCGCCTAAAGCATCGAAAAGGCCGAAAAGATATTCGCGGTGTTCTTTGTAGCTGTAGCGGTCCGGGCCGGACTCCGGCAGTTTCTCCGAATGTCCCATGCCGACCAGATCCGGCGCGATACAATGACCCAAGTCTTCGATGTGCGGAATGATGTTGCGCCAGATATAAGAAGACGTTGGATTGCCGTGCAGCAGCCAGATCGGCGCGCCTTCACCTGCCTCGGTGTAGGCCATTTTGACACCCTTAACGGCGCGAGTGGCGTGATCGTGGGGTTCCAATGTCTTCCTCATGACGTTCTCCAAGGTATGATCTCTGTTGGCACTTTACCGACCTCAGATTGATAGACTGTCGGTGTAAACGCCTTTGCAGCCATTCTTGAATGCCATGTGAAATACTGTGATCTGAATGTAAACGAAATGATGTCGGTCAATTTCCGACGCTCATGGGTGCCCGGCATCCTGTGCCTGACATTGCGGCGTATGGTCTGAGCTAAGTTCGGAATTCAACCCTGCGGTTGGCCGGCCGACTCAATCCAGCTTGTGGAAGACCATTGTGGCTTCGCCAAGCCGGATCCCGAATTTCGAGATTTCCGCGCGATTGAAAAGGACGTCGTCCTCGTGCAGAAAAAACCAGTCATTGAAGCGCACTTTCCAGCGTCGCTCACCGATGGGCAGTGCGAAACTGTAAGACCAGTTCAGGACATTTTCCTGACCCGCACCCTGTGCGGTGCCGAGGACGCCATCCGTATGGCCCTCGTAAAGTCCGTGGTCCAGGCATTTAATGGACCAGGTTCGCTGCTCTCTCTCGCCGTCGTCGTAGCAGAAGTTTTCCACCAGCGTCAGCAGGCTCCCGTTCAGGGTTCCGGCGATCTCGACAAGGAAGCGCCGGCGAAGTTTACCGAAACGGTCCTGAAAAATTCCATAGGCCCTTGTGCGGCCGGGGAAATACTCTTCTAGGCGCAATTGCGGCTTTGTTAGTGATCGGACTTCCATGTCCATTTGCCTGCTTTCCCCCGTCGAGCGATCCTGATGAGCCGCCTGGGCGGCGTCTGTTCCAAGCCGTGCGGCCAGTAATGCGGTGCGAAGATTGTCTGGCGTTACATTCATTTTGATAAACCCCCTGCCATTGGTGGCTACGTCGCTTGTCCGTGATTGGATCACTGCCCTTCGATTTTTGTGAGAAGGGGCGCAGCGGCGAATCACGCATACGCCAGTTACCGATCAGTAATCGAACGCAGATCGAACGGAGCCAACACCAGAGACATTGCCGGCGGTTCCGGTTCTGTATGGTGCTGCTCTTGATCCCGGCAGATGGATTCAGGCGGCCTTGAGGGCATTTCCCGAAGCGCAGTATCGCAATGATGGAGTCGACGACTTCCTGAGGCTGCTATCTCGCCCGGTTTGTGGTACGAGGGATCTTCCGACTCATGACGGGCTGGGCAGTAACCAGCTGGGCCACAACGGGCCGAGCAGTGTGCCCATGGGTTCAGAACATCAAGACTGGAGTTTTTAGTGTCTCGAAAGAAGGCGGCCGTGCGACCCAATTTTAGCTTTGAAAACTGGGGGCCAATGTGAGCACCGGTCTAATTGCGCTGCTTGACGATGTAGCTGCGATCGCAAAAGTCGCCGCGGCTTCAATCGATGATATTACGACCCAGGCGGCCCAGGCGGGAATGAAGTCCGCGGGCCTTGTCATCGACGACGCTGCTGTGACACCGCGCTATGTCGTGGGTTTCGCGGCCGAGCGGGAGCTGCCGATCATAGCAAAGATCACGAAGGGCTCGCTGCGCAACAAGCTGCTCTTCCTGTTACCGGGCGCTTTGCTGCTCAGCCTGGTTGCACCGGGACTGATAACGCCAATCCTGATGATGGGTGGGTTCTATCTCTGCTACGAGGGCGCAGAAAAGATCTACGAGAAGCTGTTTCCAGAAAAGGCGCACAAGCACGAGGCGGCGGTCGGCCTGAAAGAGAGCGATCCCCAAAAGCTGGAAGACCAAAAGGTGAATAGCGCCATCAAAACCGATTTCATCCTCTCGGCGGAGATCATGGCCATCACGCTTTCCGTCATTCCGTCCGAGGACTTCTGGACCCAAGCAATCGTGCTTGCGCTGGTCGGGACGGGCATTACCTTCGTGGTCTACGGCGGTGTTGCCATCATCGTGAAAGCGGACGACGTCGGCCTGGCGCTTGCGAACCGGCCCGCAACAACGGCGCTCGGGCGGCTGTCGCAGGCCTTCGGGCGCGGACTGGTCCGCGGTATGCCGGGCTTTCTCACACTGCTCGCGGTCGTTGGAACCGCGGCGATGATCTGGGTCGGCGGTGGTATCCTGCTTCACGGTCTTGAAACGCTCGGCGTTCCCGGGCCTGCGCACCTTCTTCACGAAGCGGAAGTTATGGCAAGCCGTGCTTTACCGATGTTCGCTGGTGCCGCGGCCTGGCTGACCTCTGCCTTCGGGGCATTCGTTGCAGGTCTTCTCATCGGATTCGCGCTCATCCCCTGCGTCAGTTTGGCTTTGGCTCCGGTCTGGCGGCGGCTCAAAAGCCTTTTCGCGTAGTTACTTTTGACGCCGCAAACCGGAAGCGCGAAGCCTCTTCTTCGGGATGTAAGAGCTTGTCAGGTCTTGGCGTTTCTCCGGGCGACCGTCTCTAAGTGATCTTTCAGCAGCCGCACGTTCCTATTGTTTGATTTGTAAGCCGCGTCAAAGAGATCGCCAACCAGCGGAACGGCGCCGATGACCGTGTCCACGAGAATATTCCACAGCATGCGCAGTATCAGCGTGAACGGCGCCCCTTTGGCCCAGGCTTGTGCCACGATATAGAGGCTTAACAGCGCACCCACGCTGTCCCCGACACCCGGGAGCAGACCCAGAATCGCGTCTAATCCGAAGCGCAGCTTTGTTCCTGGAATCCCGAACTGGGAATCCAGCAGACCCGCCAGGCGCTCAAGCTGTGACGTGTTCGGATTTGTTATGGGATTCATACTTGGGCCTTATCTTCGAAGGTCGATGGGTGCCGTGTGCTCCCGCATGCAAGCGCTGCTACAGAGTGTCTACGAGCGGTCAGAGTTCTGGATGAGCTCATGAACGAACTCGATTTTGTCGATCGCGAATTGCGACAAGACAAAGGGGTAAAGATCCGGTTGCCCCATACTGCGGTTCAGGCTGTTGACGGCGTAGGTCATGGGCAGCCAGGCCTCGATCATGGCATCGAAAGATTCGCTGTCTCCCTTTTGTGAAATCGTGGTGGTACCCTCGGCCTGCTGGCGCCTTAGTCCTCTGCGCACCTGTAGGTCATAGGCTTCGGCGGTTTCAAGCGTATCGACGATGTGCATGTAGTGGGCCCAGGTCTCGGCAAAGTCCTCCCATGCGTGCATGGTTGCGTAGCTGCTGACGTAGCGCTCCGGCCAATCGATTGGCGGTCCTTGCTCGTAGTGCCTTGCCAGGGCTTCGCCGTAGTCCTGACGTTCGTCACCGAAAAGCACGCGAAAAGACTCGTGACGTCCCTGATCGGCCACCAGGCGTTCCCAGTAGTAGTGTCCGATTTCGTGCCGAAAGTGCCCAAGCAACGTCCGGTAGGGCTCGGACATGTCGCGGCGCTGGCGTTCCCGTTCAACATGGTCCGCCTCCGACAAATCGATTGTGATCACGCCGTTGGCATGGCCGGTCACCACGCTCGCGGCACCGTCTTGCGGCATGTCCGCCGCCGAGAGGAACTCAAAGGCGACGCCCTTATCGGGATCGTCCTGCTTACTCAGAACCGGCAGGTTCAGGCGTTTCAGGCCGTAAATCATCCGATGCTTGGCCACTTCCAGCCGTCGCCAGAAGACGATATGGTCGGATTCTTCCAGCCTGGGAATAATGCGGTTGAGACGGCAGGCCTGGCAGAGCGCATCGGGACCTTCCGCCGGAACCAGCCAATTGCAGGCCTGATACGCGGAGTTTGCGCAAAACCTGAAAACGCGCGCCGGATCCTTCAGCGCCTGCCAAAAATCGCCGCGCTCGGGCACGAGAGCGATCAGATCTTCATAATCGGGGTCGTATCCCAGAACGTGTCCGCAGCGTTCGCAATGGCTGTTTTCGAAGGTCAGCCATTGACCGCAGTTCTGGCATTCAAAGTGTTTCATTCTGAGCCTGTAGGCTGATTCTGTTTGTTTTGCCGAAGACTACAGCGCAGACGGGGTCTAATTCGGACCGATCAATCTACTCGGCAGGACCAATGAGACCCACGCCGCTTTCGTTTATCACAATTTGCGGGCAGTCAGAATTACGATCGGGATTTGCCGCAGGGACAACGTCTCTTCACCGGACCTGGTTCCCTGTCAATCGCAACAGGAAAAAACACCCCATTTCCGCCGGGGCGGATGGGATCCCTAGCCGGATGCGATCTGATAGCGGATGCGAGAGGGTTCGATCCTGCTCTGGACTCTCATGTTCTCCTCATTTAACAGTTATATGATGACTGAGAAGTGTGGCCGGCAGCGCGTTGCCGGAGCGGGTGCGGGGGGCTTCTGCCATTTCGGGATGCCCCCGAGGCCGGAGGGCGAGTGCTTACCGCAGCAGGAGGAGTTTCTTTTGATCGAGATGAAAGCCGGAGGGCTCGGACTACGCTCCTTTAAGGGCCGCCCGAAGCTCAGCGAAGAGGTTGCCAGTCAATTGCGTCAATTGATCCAGGGCGGGAACCTGAGGCCGGGCGCGCAGCTGCCGACCGAAAACGCCATGATCGAGCAGTTCGGGGTGAGCCGCACGGTCGTCCGGGAGGCGATTGCGGCTTTGAGCGCCGACGGGCTGGTGAATTCCCGCCAGGGACGCGGTGTGTTTGTCGCCGACGACCTGACCCGGCAGCCTTTCCGCCTGGGAGACAGCGAGCTCAACGAACACGACCACATTCTGCAGATCATGGAACTGCGCCTGAGCCTTGAGGTCGAGTCGGCGGGTCTCGCCGCGCAGCGCCGGACTCTGCAGGATTTGCGCGAGATCGAGGATGCCTTCGAGAGGATGGTCGAGGCCCAGAGCCGCGGTCAGGAAGCGGCCGAGCAGGACTTTGCCTTTCATCTGCGGATCGCGGAAGCCACTCAAAACACCTACATCGCCAAGTTCATCCGCTATCTCGGTCCCTTCATCATCCCGCGTCCGGCCCGGCGCCGCGTGACGGGGAAAGAACGTCAGGACTATCTGGACGGTCTGACCAGGGAACACGCCAAGATCCGCGATGCGATTGCGGATCAGGACGAGGCGGCGGCAAGCGAGGCCATGCGTACGCATCTCTCACGTGGCTTGGCCCTGAACCGCAGCCTGCTTCAGAGCTAGATGACCAAACTGACAACGACATAAGACACAGGACCCATTCGAGTTATGGAAATACGACAGGCTTGCAGCCCGAAGGAAGCCAAGCGCTTCAATACCGATGAATTGCGCGGGAATTTTTTGTTCGAAAGGCTCTTCCAGGAGGGTGTGATTCAGATGACCTACAGTCATATCGATCGCACGGTGGTTGGTGGTGCTGTCCCCTTGGCTGAGCCCTTGCCGCTGGTCTCGAACAAACAGATCGGATCGCCCGGGTTTCTCGACCGGCGCGAGATCGGCATCTTCAACATCGGCGGCGATGCCACCATCACCGCTGGCGACGAAGACTTCGACCTGACCCGCACGGACTGCCTCTACCTGCCCAAGGGCGGGGCCGAGGTGACCTTCGCCAGCGCCGATGCCGGCAACCCGGCGCGCCTCTATTTCGTCAGCACGCCGGCCCACCAGCGCACCAAAGCGAAAAAGATCACTGCGAAGGATGCCAATCGGATCGATCTGGGAACACAACCGGACGCCAACATCCGGGTGCTGCGACAGTACATTCATCCCGACGTTTGCCAGTCCTGCCAGCTTGTGATGGGCATGACCATGATCGAGGACGGCAGTGTCTGGAACACCATGCCCTGTCACAGCCATGACCGGCGATCAGAGGTCTATCTCTACTTCGATATGGCCCAGGGCACCCGCGTCGTGCATTTGATGGGCGAGCCGGACGAAACCCGCCACCTTTTCGTGGACAATGAGCAGGCCGTGATTTCTCCCGGCTGGTCTATCCACAGCGGCGTCGGGACGGGACGCTACGGTTTTATCTGGTCGATGGCCGGCGATAATCAGGACTTCGATGACATGGACTTCGTCGCCATGGGGGACCTGAGGTGATGGCCGGAGATACGATGTTCAGTCTCGCGGGAAAGACCGCGATCGTGACCGGCGCGAATACCGGGATCGGGCAGGCTATTGCTGTCGGACTTGCAAATTCAGGGGCGAAAGTGGCCTGCGTCGGGCGCTCCGACATGACCGAGACCATCGAGATGACCGGCACACCGGACGCCTGCCTGGAAGTGCGGGCGGACCTGGCGACGCTGGAACCCATCGGGCGCATTGTCGAGAGTGTGACCGAATGGAGCGGTGCGATCGACATCCTGGTGAACAATGCTGGCATCATCCGCCGGGCCGATGCGATTGATTTTACCGAGGAAGACTGGGATGACGTCATGGACGTCAACCTGAAGTCCGTCTTCTTTCTCTCTCAGGCGGTCGCGAAAAAGATGCTGCCAAGGGGAAAGGGCCGGATTATCAACATTGCCTCGCTTCTGTCATTCCAGGGCGGCATTCGGATCCCTTCCTACACCGCAAGTAAAAGCGGCGTTGCGGGCCTGACGAAACTTCTGGCGTGCGAGTGGGCAGCCAAAGGGATCAACGTGAACGCCGTCGCACCGGGCTACATCGAAACCAACAATACGCTTGCCCTGCGGAACGACGCTGAACGCAACAAGGCGATCCGCGATAGGATTCCCGCCGGCAACTGGGGGCAACCCGCTGATATCGCGGGGGCGGTGGTCTTTCTGGCCTCAGAGGCGGCGAGCTATGTCCATGGCATTACCCTTCCGGTCGACGGCGGCTGGCTGGCGCGCTGAAAAGAGGTCGCATATCCGCAATTCAGGCTTATTATGTGCTCCCCGCAGATCAATCCGTGACGACAAATGACATCGTGGCGTAAGATTACGCCGGGTTGAACCACGCCATATTTCCATCTCTTCCACGGGACTAAAAATTACATGACCAACGGAATGCAGTTTATCGGCGGCGCGCGCGTCGCTGCTTCAGAGGAAACCTTTGCAAGCATCGAGGCGGCGACGGGCGCCGAGCGCGGCGCACGTTTTCATCAGGCCACGGTCGGGGAAGTCGCTCAGGCGGCCGAAGCCGCCGCCGCGGCCTATCCGCTTTACCGGCAGACCTCGCCGTCGGACCGTGCTGCCTTTCTCGAGGCCATCGCGGACGAGATCGACGCATTGGACGACGCATTCGTTGAGACGGTGATGGCGGAATCCGGTTTGCCGGAGGCGCGCATTCGCGGCGAGAGAGGACGAACGACCGGTCAGCTCCGGCTTTTTGCCGGCGTTGTGCGCCGTGGCGATTACATCGGCGCCCGTATCGATCAGGCCTTGCCTGACCGCGCGCCGCTGCCGCGCACGGATCACCGTCAGTACCGGATCGGAATGGGCCCGGTGGCTGTCTTCGGGGCGTCGAACTTCCCGTTGGCCTTCTCGGCCGCCGGTGGGGACACCGCCTCGGCATTGGCCGCAGGCTGTCCCGTGGTTGTCAAGGCCCACTCCAGCCATCCGGCGACGGGTGAGGCGGTTGGTGAGGCGGTTCTGCGCGCCGCTGATAAGTGCAAGATGCCCAAGGGTGTCTTTGGCATGATCTTTGGTGCACGCGTCGGGGCCAATCTGGTGCAGGCGCCGCAGATCAAGGCGGTCGGCTTTACCGGCTCGCTCCACGGCGGCCGCGCGCTGTTCGATCTGGCAAACGCGCGTCCGGACCCGATTCCCGTCTTTGCAGAGATGTCATCGATCAATCCGGTATTTATGATGCCCGGGAAGATTGCTTCGGAAGGCGAGGCGGTCGCAGTAGCGCTGGCCGACTCGGTTTCCCTCGGGGCCGGTCAATTCTGCACCAATCCCGGTCTCGTGATCGGCTTCAAGGGCGCCGACTTCGACGCTTTCACCGCGCAGCTCTCGACATCGCTTGCCGGAAAGCCGCCTGCGGTGATGCTCAATTCCGGCGGTCTTCGAAGCTACCTCGACGGACTGGAGCGGGTCGCCGCTCTTGATGGTATCGAGACGCTGGGCAGCGGGGAGACCGCTGAGGGGCGGGCACACACCTGCGTTTTCAAGGGGGACGCCTCCTTATTGAAACTCGATGGCAAACCCCTCGAGGATGAAGTTTTCGGCCCCTCGACCATCGTCGTCGCGCTGGATGATCCTTCTGAACTGCCGGCGCTCGTGGCCGGGATGAACGGGCACCTGACCGGCAGTATCTTCGCCACGCAAGCGGAGCTCCCGAACTGCGCGGACCTGATTGCCGCGCTCGAAACCCGGGTCGGACGGGTGATTTTCAACCAGTTCCCGACCGGCGTCGAAGTCTGTGATGCCATGGTGCACGGCGGACCTTACCCGGCGACTTCCGACAGCCGGGGGACATCGGTTGGAACACTGGCCATCGACCGCTTTCTGCGGCCCGTTTGCTATCAGAACTCTCCCGATTCAGTTCTGCCCGACGCTCTGAAAGATGCTAACCCGCTCGGCCTCAAGCGCCTGGTCAATGGTGCCTGGAGCTCGGAGAGCCTGTAAGAGAGAAGGTTCCGCGCCGACCGGGCACTCTTTTGGAGTTGCCCGGTCGGTGCTGTGTCGCCTTCGCCCGCTGGGATTTTTTCGCGGCTTCGGCGCAGAAAGCCCGGCAGCTGGAGAGGAAGGCGCACGCGTTCATCGATTGCCTGCGGCCGGTGACGTGTTAGCGTCACGCAGTTGTGCCGAAGTCTAGAATGCCGTCTTCAGAAATCACCAGATCGAACTCACTGAGTTTGCCAAAACGGGCAGGCTGAACCTGACCGAGTTTGCTCTTGTCGACGACCAGGATCTGCTTGCTCGACTTGGCCATGGCCGCGCGCTTCTGGTGGGCTTCATGAAAGTCGACGCAGGTGGCACCGATCTTCTGGTCGAGACCGGCCGCGGACAGGAAAGCCGTCGAGATCGCCAGTTCCTCGAACATGGAGTCCGCCTTTAACTCGGCGAAGGAGGCGGTGGCCGGCTGATATACCCCACCGATCAGAACGACCTTTAACTTGGGTTTCCGGATGGCCCGGTCCAATACGTTGAGTGCGAAGCAGACCAGAGTGAGTTCGATGTCCGCCGGCAGCATGTCCACCAGGTGAACCAGCGTCGTGCCGCAGTCGACAAAAACGGTTTCGCCCGGATTGATATGTGGCAGACAGTGCTTGCAGGCCTGGCGCTTTTCCGCCGCGTTTTTCTCTTCCTCGCTCTGCAGGTCGTAGGGGGTGAGAGAGAAACGGTTGCCTGCGGGCATGATGTAACCGCCGAAGAAACCGAACTCTTTGGGGTTTTCCTGAATGTCCCGCCGCACAGTCATTTCAGACACATCCAACAGCTCGGCGGCGTCTTTGACATGCAGGCGCGCATGATCTGACAGTGCGTTATGGAGCTTCATGAGCCTTGCCGTTTTTCGTTTGCTCAAAATGGCAACTCCCGTTTCTTACCGAACAGACTCAGCCCGCGGGGGATTTCTCATCGCGCCGAAGAGCGCCAACGGTGGCGGCTATAGATAGCGGAGCGTCCGGGGCTTGTGAATTCTCATCTCAATTTGTGAAAATTATACCATATGAATGTTGAAAATATCACAAAATAATCTAAGCTATGGCGAGTGGCGGCATCCAGCTCCACTGAGATGTATTCGCAAGAGGAACGATGCGACGTGGTCAGCACCGCAAAATCTGAGAGTCGAACCCCGAAAAGGGGGCCGGTTGAGGTGACCTCCGCCCATGAAGTCGCGCGCAACCCGGGCATGCCCCTGGACCTCTCTGTGGTTCAGGCCGTCAGGGTGAATAAGTCCGCTGCCGAGCGGCGGGTTGCGTCACTGCCGGGCCGCAGGTCGATCAAGGCGGATGCTCAGGCGGCCTGGCTTCTGAACGCCGTGACCTGTATCGATCTGACCACTCTCAACGGAGATGATACGCAAGGCCGGGTGAAGCGGCTCTGCGCGAAGGCGATCACGCCCGTGCGCCCCGACATTCTTGCCGCGCTCGGGATGGCCGACCGGCGAATCACGACCGGGGCGGTCTGCGTTTATCACCGCTTTGTCGCCTGCGCGGTCGAGGCGCTTGAAGGAACCGGCATCCCGGTTGCCGCCGTTTCGACTGGTTTCCCCGCGGGCCTGACGCCGCATGAGCTGAAGCTCAAGGAGATCGAAGCCTCTGTTGCCGACGGTGCCAGCGAAATCGATATCGTCATTACCCGTGAGCATGTCCTGACCGGCGACTGGCAGGCGCTCTACGATGAGATGCGGGATTTCCGCGAAGCCTGCGGCGACGCGCATGTAAAGGCCATTCTGGCAACCGGTGATCTCAAGACGCTTAGAAACGTCGCCCGTGCCAGTATGGTTTGTATGATGGCGGGCGCCGACTTCATCAAGACCTCCACCGGCAAGGAAGCGCAGAACGCGACCTTGCTGGTGACGCTCGTTATGCTTCGCATGATCCGCCTCTACCAGTCGATGACGGGTTTCAAAGTCGGCTATAAACCCGCGGGCGGTATTTCCAAGGCCAAGGACATCCTGGTTTATCAGAGCCTTATGAAAGAAGAACTGGGGCGCGACTGGCTGCGGCCCAATCTCTTCCGGATCGGCGCCTCGAGCCTGCTGGCCGATATCGAGCGGCAACTGGAGCATCATGTCGACGGGGCCTACAGCGCCGTCAAGCGGCACCCGATTGGATAAATCATGAACGTAGCGAGCTATTTCGACACCATGTCCTACGGACCGAGCAGCGAGAGCGACGCGCAGGCGCGCGAGTGGCTGGCTGGCAACAAACAGCAGTTCGGGCATTTCATCGGCGGCGGCTTCACCAAACATGCCGCAAAGAGTTGCTTCGATGTGTCCGAACCTGCCTCGGGCAAGCTCCTGGCCAAGGTCTCTCTCGGCAAGAAGGCGGACGTCGATGCGGCGGTGCGCGCCGCCCGGAAGGCACAGGCGGACTGGGCCGCCCTGAGCGGCCATGCCCGGGCCCGCAAGCTCTATGCCCTCGCACGCATGATTCAGCGCCACGCCCGGTTGATCGCCGTGCTGGAAGCGCTGGACAACGGCAAGCCGATCCGTGAAACCCGCGATATCGATATTCCTCTGGCTGCGCGCCACTTCTATCACCACGCGGGCTGGGCGCAGCTCAGCGAGAGCCAGTTTCCGGATCAGGCACCGGTCGGTGTGGTGGGGCAGATCATCCCCTGGAACTTCCCTTTCCTGATGCTGGCGTGGAAAATCGCCCCGGCATTGGCACTGGGAAATACGGTGGTGCTCAAGCCCGCCGAGTATACACCGCTGACGGCTCTGCTTTTTGCCGAGCTGGCCAAGGCCGCCGGACTCCCGGACGGTGTTCTGAACGTGGTGACAGGCGACGGCTCGACTGGTGCTTTGCTGGTCGAACACAGCGGAGTCGATAAGATCGCCTTCACCGGCTCGACCGCAGTTGGAAAAGAGATCCGCAAGGTGACGGCGGGTAGCGGTAAATCCCTGACCCTGGAACTCGGCGGCAAGTCGCCTTTCATCGTTTTTGACGACGCGGATCTGGACGCTGCCGTCGAGGGCGTGGTTGATGCCATCTGGTTTAACCAGGGAGAGGTCTGCTGCGCCGGTTCGCGCATCCTGGTCCAGGAAGGCATCGCCGAGGACTTCCACGACCGGCTGCGCAGGCGCATGTCCAAGCTGCGGGTCGGCGCACCGCTGGATAAATCCATCGACATGGGGGCGGTCGTCGCACCCGATCAGCTCAAGCGCATCAAAGGCATGGTCGAGGCCGGCGTCAAGGCGGGGGCCGAAATTTTCCAGCCCGAGATCGAGATGCCCGGCTCCGGCTGTTTCTATCCGCCGACCCTCATGAGCAACGTGCAGCCGACGGCGGCGGTGGCGACAGACGAGATCTTCGGACCCGTCGTGGTTTCCATGACCTTCCGCACGCCGGATGAAGCCATCCAACTGGCCAACCATACGCGCTACGGTCTGGCGGGCAGCATCTGGAGCGAGTCGATCAATCAGGCGCTCGATGCCGCCGTGCAGCTGGAGGCCGGTGTCGTCTGGATCAATACCACCAACGTGCTGGATGCCGCCGTCGGCTTCGGCGGCAAGAAGGAAAGCGGTTTCGGCCGGGAGGGGGGCCGCGAGGGCTGTTACGACTATCTGAAACCGCTGGTCTGGTCGAAGCTGGGCGAGCGCGCGGCGGCTGCCCCGAATTCCCCTACCGCTGCGAGCGGCTACGAGATCAAAACTGTGGACCGCACGGCGAAGCTCTTCATCGGCGGCAAGCAGGCCCGCCCGGACGGCAATTACTCGCGTGAGATATTCTCGCCCAAGGGCAGGGTCATCGGTGAAGTCGGAGAGGGCAACCGCAAAGACATCCGCAATGCGGTCGAGGCCGCGCGCGGCGCTAAATCCTGGGGAACCAGAACCGCCCACAACCGGGCGCAGATTCTATTCTATCTCGGTGAAAATCTCTCTGTCCGGGAACGCGAGTTTGCGGACCGCCTGCGCGAGATGACGGGCGTGAGCGCCGCGAAAGCGCAGGCCGAAGTGGAGGCTTCCATCTCGCGGCTCTTCACCTACGCCTCCTGGGCCGACAAATACGACGGTCAAATACACCTGCCGCCCATGCGTGGCGCGGCGCTCGCCGTTCCCGAGGCGCTGGGTGTGGTCGGGACGGTCTGTCCGCCCGAAGCGCCTTTGCTGGGAATGGTTAGCCTGATTGCGCCGCTCATGGCGACCGGCAATCGCGTAATTGCAATACCCAGTGAGCCGCATCCGCTGTCAGGTACCGACTTCTATTCCTTACTTGAAACCTCGGACGTTCCGGACGGTGTGTTAAACATTGTAACGGGAGACTCTCTTGAACTGGCCAAGGTCCTGTCGGCGCACAACGATGTCGATGCCGTCTGGGCGTTCGGATCGCCGGAGCTTTCGAAAGAGGTTGAGGAACGTTCTGTCGGCAACTTGAAACGGACCTTCGTCGACTATGGCCGACAGATTGATTGGCTCGATCCCAAGTCGGGCGAAGGCGAGCTTTTTTTGCACCGCGCGACCGAGCTCAAAAATATCTGGATTCCCTACGGAGAGTAGACCGCAGGATCCGTAACGCTGTCGTTAGATTACCGCCCCGGCTCGAGCGCCCGGATCACGTTCAGCACACTTTGTTTCAGCGCTGGCGAGGAAATGGAATCGAACTGCCGCACCAGACGTGCTGAGGCCAGGGTATCGATATTGCTCTCAGGCAGTTTGGGCCGCTCTGCAGGTTGCTTCTGGTAGTCGTCGAAAAAGTACGTAATGGGCGTATCCAGTATTTCCGCAAGCTGGTAGAGCCGCCCCGCGGAGAGGCGGTTTTTTGCGTGCTCGTACTTTTGAAACTGCTGGAAAGATACGCCCAGCGCTTCCGCCACTTTCTTTTGTGTCATACCGAGCTCGACACGCCGGGCATGAATTCTGCGTGATACGTGCTCGTTTATAGCCTGCTGCATCTTTTCTGACATGGTTCCCTCAAGGTCATCTCTGTTTCTTGGCGATCCGTCTTCACTCTTTGCAGGTTCAGAGGGACCGCACGAATTTCAGCACTTGATTTCCTTCAGGTTGGCGCCTGTTCGGCCTCTTGTGTAACCGGTGCCTTTAGTTGTGTCTCGACAGGCGCTTCTGCTCGCAACGCATTGGTGTAGTCCCTGAAGAAGCAGCGCAACGAAATCCCGAAGACCTGACAGGCTTCGTATAATTGGTGTGCTGCAATACGCTCTACGCCGGATTCCGCGTTTTGGATCACATTGATGTCAACGCCAAGGAGCCGCGCCAGGTTGCTCTGTGTGATGCCACAGCGCTCGCGCTGTTCCGTAAGCTGCGTAGCAACGAACTGATTCAGCAAAGCTTCTTGTCTCTCCACATCCATGGCATTCACGCTCCTGGCTTGAGGGTGCTTTTGAATTTTTTTTGAAACAAAAATCGATGCCGCTTCGCGCGGCCAATGTGCCGGTTGCGGATCCGATGCTGAGTATATGTCAAAGAACATGCCAGCGCTCAATTCGGGAATCTACTTACGCGCGAACTCCCATGCAGCCCGTCGCTCCTGAAATGCTTTTTTGAACCCTTCGCAAGAGTTGAACGACTTATAGCCGTTGCGACCATTCAAGTGTGGTTTCGGGAAACTCGTGAGAGGCTACGGGAAATGCGTGAGGCATAAGGAAAGCGGGCAGCGCTGGGGTGTCTTGTGGGAGCGGCCGGTCTGCTGGTTCTGGGGACTGCCGGCACGTCTGCTCTACAGGCTCAGGAACCGGAATTTCTTCTCTACGGCGGAAAGGGCCAGACTCAGTTTCTGGGATGCTTGAACTGTTCCCGGTTTGACAAGTCCTCCGTCTGGAACAAGCTCGGCCCCCACGGCTCCGAATTCGACGAGGCGACGATCTGGAGCAAGACCGGAGTCTATGGGTCACAGTACAGCAGTCTGAGCCCATGGCACCGCCATTCCACCGAGGCTCCGGAGATCCGGGACAGGGACGGTAAGTCTTACGGACGCTTCACCCGGAACCAGCACGGCGACCGGACCAAGGTCGAGTCATTGCTCTGGATACTGGAAAACTACGACTACGTGATCGAGAACCTCAACGACGTACGCTTAGAGTACTGATTGCCCGCGTCGCGATCCAACCCTGTGGTTAATCCTCAAGGACCGCGAAGGAGGCGGTCAGGTCTTCGATCAGATCCTGCGGATGCTCCAAACCGATGTGGAAACGGGCCATGGGGTCCGGCGATTCTTCTTTGACAAAGCTCCGGCTCTCGTCCGGCGCAATCGGCATGGCCAGACTTTCGAAGCCGCCCCAGGAACTGCCGATCGAAAAGATCTGCAAACGGTCGAGAAAGGCCTCCAGTGCAAAGCCCGGCCGGAATCGAACGCTCAAAAGCCCATTGCAGCCGCTGGCGTCACGCCGCCAGATTTCGTGGCCGGGATGGCCGGTCAGACCCGGATGCAGGACCTCCGACACTTCGGGGCGTTTCGCGAAGTAGTCGGCCAGCAGGAGGCCGCTCTCGTGATGCCGCTCGAGCCGTAGGCCCAGCGTGCGCATTCCGCGCAGGCAGGCGTAGGCTTCGTCGGGTGCAAGGGTTTGCCCGCTGGCGTGCACCACTGCCCGTAACGGCGCGCAGGCTTCGCCCCGGGCACTGGCAACGCCCATCATTACGTCGGCATGACCGCTGAGATACTTCGTGCCGGCAATGACGGACACATCGCATCCCAATTCCAGCGGATGGTACAGCCAGCCCGAACCGTAAGTGTTATCGGCGATGACGGTGATCCCTTTTGCCGTGGCGCTGCGGCAGAGGGCGGGCAGGTCCATCACTTCGAAGGTCTGCGATGCCGGAGACTCAACCATAACCGCCTTGGTCTTTGCCGTGATCCAGGGGGACAGATCGATCGTGTCCCAGGGGATGTAGTCGATCTCCACGCCATTCCGCCGGAGCTGGCTCTCGCAAAAACTGCGGGTCGCTGGGAAGACCGTATCGACGATCAGCAGATGATCGCCCGCACCGGCAAAGGCGGAGATGGCGCCAGCGAGCGCGGCCACGCCGGTCGGGAAAAGGAAACTGGCGTCCCCGCCTTCCAGGTCCCGCACCGCGTCGGCCAGGACATGTGCCGTGGTCGTGCCGCGCCGGCCATAGGAGAGGACGCTGTCGTCGCTTTCCCGCCTACGTTTGGTGTCGCGGTAGGCGGCGACACTGTCGTGCAGGATTGTTGAGGCCCGCACCACCGGCGGGTTGGCGGGGCCGGGGCCGGCGGTGTTCCGGCCGTAGTGCATCAGCTTAGTCTCGCGCCGCATTCTCCAACCTTTCAGAAACCACTCTGGGTCGTAAGGGGTTAAGAACAGCGTGCTCCTGTTCGTCCAGCTGATCGAGTAAGCCCAGTTCCCATTCCAGATAGCGCCGCGCCGCGTCGAGGTTGCCATCGTGACGGTCATGCACGAAGAAGAGATAATCGATACAGTCTGCCTCGCTGGGGAACTGGGGAGTCTCGACAACTCTCAGACCAGCGGAGCGCCAGCTTGCCGGGTTGCCTTGAATCATGTTTTTGGGGGGCTGGCCGGTCAGGCTTTTTATTTCTGCCGCCACACCTGCCATCAGGACTGGGCAGCGGCCGGTCAGAACGATTCCATCCGGGTCGCCGATCAGCGAACTATTCACACGCGCCCGTGTGGTCCAGACCGCTCCATCTATATGACCGGCCCGGTAATCGAGTCCGCGCGATGCATCCAGGACAAGCGCACCGGCGTCAACAAGGGTTTTCAGGCCGGCCAGGTCAATGCTGTCGGCAAGGCCTGGATAGACGGGCACGGCTTCCCGGGTTTCTGTCCTGGCGGTGGCTGTGTCGAGCAGCCAGACCCGGTGTCCCATACCGGTCAGCCAGATCGCGGTGGTGGCCGAGCGCAATCCGTTATCGCAGCAAAGAAGGATCCGGGCATTGCGGACGGCAAGCTGCTCGTCGGTTGCCTGCACAAGTTGGCCGCCTGGTGCCGAGCGCGCGCCGGCAACATGTCCCTCGGCATACTCCTGCTTGCTGCGCACGTCGAAAAGATAGGTCGTTTGGTCCGGGGCCGAGAGCCAGGACTGCGCCTGTTCCCCGGAGATCACGGGCAAGCCGTAGTCTTCCCGCAACTCCGCCGCTTTGGCGCTGCCCGCGGCCAGGGCTTCCGGATCCGGTTGCGGCAGTGGCAGCGGCTCTACACCATGCCTCAGATCGAAGCCCGCCAGCCGCCAGCCCTGTGACCCGTTGCGCAGCGCATAGACGGGATTGGGAACCCCCAGCAGGGAGAGTGTCTGCGCGCCGATGATCGAGCGCGTCCGCCCGGCGCAGTTGACCACGATCGGCGTTGTCGGATCGCTGTTCAGCATGGGCAGCCGGTATCCCAGTTCGGCGTTGGGGCAGGAGAGCGCCCGCGGCAGTGACATCTTCCGGAACTCGGGACTGCTTCGCCCGTCCAGCACCAGCAGATCCTTATCCAACTGCTGCAGGCTGTTGAGCTCTTCCGCGGAGATGGCCGGAGTTTGGAAGGCATGCTCAACCAACTCACCAAAGGCCTTTGAGGGAACATTCACGCCTTTGAAGAGGGTGTAACCTGCCGCCGCCCACGCCGGAGCGCCGCCGCTGAGAACAGCGACGTTGTTGTAACCGAGATCCTCAAGCACGGCGGCCGCGCGCGCACCGACACCATCGCCGTCATCCATCAAAACGCAGCGCACGGCCCTGCAGGGCATGAGTTTCGGCGCAAGGACTTCGATCTTGCTGTAGGGCAGATGCACGGAAAAGAACGGATGCCCCTCACCATACTGGCCGTGCTCGCGCACATCGAGAAAGGCGATCTCGGCGCCATCGGTCAACAGGGGCTTGAGCGCCTGAGCCGTCATCTCTTTCATCGGTTCTCTTTCATCAAGAATTGGCTTCAAGATTTGGTCTTCACGCCGATGTCCATGATCCGGCAGGTTCCGGCATCGAGGTCATAGCTGATCCGGCCGCTCAGGGTCTCCAGGGGCTGACCGTAGAAATGCAAGTGCCGGATGACCGAGTCGCCACCGATCACGACGCTATGAATGTCGTCCGGTCCCATGCCCAAGGCATTGCCCGGCTTCAGCTCGACCACGGCGGTCTCGCGCAGTTCCGCCTTTCCGGGAACGGACCGGTCGTCGAGCCGCTCATAGAGTCTGTTGGTCTCCACACCTTCCACGGCGGCGACACAGGCCCAGGTCGTGTGATTGTGAGGCGGGATCTTCTTGCCCGGACGCATCACGTTCAGATAGAGGGTCAGACCGGACTCGGCATCCTGGGCGATCTGAAAGCGGTTCTGCTTTTCTTCCAGTGAAGGATTGGGGAAATCCGTCTCGCTCCAGAGCTCCGCGCGTTCTGAGAGTTTGGAGAGAGCCCCTTTGATCCGGTTCAACCGCGTCGGGTCGGGCGGACCCTCCGCCAGTATGGATTTGGATTGCGCGAGGAGTTCTTGCGCCATTTCGCTGCGCGTCTCTGCATGTGTCATTGGAAGAGGGGCCTTTCCTTTGATGGTTCTGAAGTTCTATTTGTCCGACGCGCGCTGAAATCGTGACATCAGCATTGGCACGATCCAGAGTGCGAGGGAAACCGACATCATTCCGGCGCTGATCGGGTGAGAAACAGGATCGAAAAAGACCAGCCAGTTGCCCTGGGAAATGCTCAGCGAGTTGGCGAGGGAGGCCTCCAACTGCGGTCCGAGAACCAATCCCAGAATGGCCGGACCCAGCGGAATGCCGGCTAGCCGCATAGAGTAAGCCACGATGCCCGCAACCACCGCCACCCACATATTAAAGACATTGGCGCCGTCCGAATAAGCCCCCATCAGGCAGAGCAGCGCGATCACGCCCACCATGGCCTGTTTCGGAATTGCAAAAATCGTCTGCGACACCGTCTTGATCACGCCATAGGCAATCGGCCACATGATCAGATTGGCGGCCAGAAAGGCGACGATGATCATCCAGGCGATATGACCGTGCTGGGTAAAGAGCAAGGGACCGGGCACCATGCCGTGTATGGCGAGCGCGCCAATAAAGAGGGCCGAGGTGGAGTTGCCGGGGATACCCAGGGACAAGAGCGGCACCATCGAACTGGCCGTGACGGCATTGTTGGCGGCTTCCGGTGCGGCGATTCCTTCGGGGACGCCCTCGCCCCATTCCGCCTCACCGGGCTTTCCCTCGAAGCGGCGCCGGAAGCGGCGCGCAGCCTGGTCATAGGCCAGAAAGATCGCCATCAGCATCCCGGCGCCCGGCAGCATGCCAATCAGGTTGCCGATGGCCGCGCTTCCGCCCCAGATGGGAAGCAGCCTGCGCATCAGTTTTCCGGGAAGCCGCATGGACCCGATCTCAGGCAGGCCGGAAGCTTTCGTTCCCGCATGCCGCTCTTTGACGATGTCGACCATCAATTCAAGCATCGCGGCGATCCCGAAAAGGCCAACGAGCAGGGGGACAAAGGGGATACCCTCGATCAGGTTCACGCTGTCGAAGGTATAGCGCGGGAAACCGGTCACCGGACTGAAACCCACGTTGGCGACCAGCAGACCGATGACGGCGGCAATCGCGCCCTTGATGACAGCGCCGCGCAACAGTCCCACAACACTCGAGAGTCCCAGGATGGCCAGGGCAAAGTTTTCGACATAGCCGAACTGCAGCGCGACCTGGGCCAGGGAGGGGGCGAAGAGCAGCAGGACGATGGAACTTAAGATACCGCCCACGACCGACGAGGTCAGTGCGATGGACAGGGCTTTACCTGCGGCGCCCTTGCGCGCCATGGCGTTCCCGTCCAGAGCGGTCAGGAGCGAGGAGGCCGTCCCCGGCACCTTGATCATAATAGCGGGGATCGCGCCGCCTGTGGCCGCGGCGCAATAGACGCCGACCATCAGCGCCAGCGCCTGTTCCGGCGGCATGGAGAAGGAGAAGGGAATGAACACCGCGAAGGCGATGTTGTCGTTGATCCCCGGAATCGATCCGACGATCATGCCCGCCACGACCCCGATGACGAGCGTCAGCAGCACCAGCGGGTCGGTCAGGGTGGAAAAGCCGAGAAGGATCAGGTCCATGTTCCAGGCCTCAGAACAGCCAGGGCAGGTGTGAGGCCGGCAGCCGCACATCCAGGAGACCGACGAAGATCGTGTAGCTCCCCCCGGTCACCAGTCCGGCATAGAGCGCGGCCCGTCCCGTCCCGCGAATACCGCAGAGCCACATGAACGCAAACTCCATGGCGAAGGTCGGAACGACATAACCAAGCCCGTTTGACAGCGCCAGAATCCAGAGTGCAAGGACGACCGCCGCGGGAAGGAGAATACGGGCCTGTTGCGTAAAGCTTTGATCTTCGCCCCCGCCCAGAACGGCCCTCGCCGCGAGGACCGCTCCCAGAAGCATCATCAGCACGCTGAGCGCAAGCGGGTAGGGACGAGAGGCGTCATCGAACCCGCTTGCCATCCAGGCGGCGGCGCCGCCAACGGCGAGAAGCACCAGCCCGATCCAGACATCGCTGGAGCCTTGTCCGGGACGCTTTTCCGAAATGATCTGAGGCATGATGCGGCCAATCCGTCTTGCGGTTTCGAAGGCTTCCCGTTTGATCCGGACCGGGTCCGATCTTGCGATAGGACCCGATTCGGAAACCAAACAGTGGTAGGCAGCGTTACTTGCCCAGGTTAGCCTCGTCGATGATCACCGACGTCAGCTTGGAGTAGCTGTCGACAACCGCTTTGAAGCCCTCGGCATCCCGGAAGACGGGATCGTAGCCGGCCGCCTTCATGCGCTTCACGTAGCCCGCATCTTCATAGGTTGCGCGCATGATGTCGGAGAGTTTGGCAACCACGTCCTCCGGCGTCCCTTTGGGAACCGACCAGCCGCGGAACGTGGCCCAGATCGGAATGTCGATCCCGGCTTCCTGGAAGGTCGGGACATCGGGAAGTCTGCTGTGACGGCTTTCCGATGCGATGGTCAAGATTCGCACGCTCCCGTTTTCGGCTTGCGCCGTGGCTTCGCCGAGCGGCCAGAGCGCGCCGTCCACATGTCCCCCGGCCACGGCCTGAACCTGTGCGCCGAAACCCTTGGTCGGGACATAGTTGAACTTGACGTCCGTCACCCGTTCGATGGCCAGGCCGGACATGTGGTGCGAGGTGCCGACACCTGCGACCACGATGTTGAGGGTATTTTCCTTTGCCGCCGCCATGAAATCTTCGGCGGTCTGGATTGGCGATCCTGCCGGGACGACGATCACCTGCGGGTCGAGGCTATACAGTGCGACCGGTGTAAAGTCGTCCACGGAATAGCCCGCGCCCTTCATCTGTGGGTTCGTCACCACGGAGCTGGTCATGGCGAGGACCGTATAGCCGTCCGCTGCGGCCTTCGACGCGAAGGTCTGGCCGACGACACCGCCACCACCGGATTTGTTGACCACGGAAATTTCCGTGCCCGTCAGCATCTTGTTGGCGGTTTCAGCAATGATGCGAGATGTCGTATCCACCGCCCCGCCGGGATCGAAGGGGACAATCAGGTCAATGTCGCGGCTCGGGAAATCCTCGGCGCCTGCGGAGGCCGCGAGGGCACCGGCCATGAGACTGGATAAAAGGAAAGTGGCGGCTTTACGCATTAATTGAACTCCCTGGTTCGGTTTCGAAATGTCAGGCGCCTGTCTTCTTATCTGCTTTGGCTTTGCTTTTGCGGCGCTCGTTCAGCCTGAGCTTCGCAAGATCCATCGGTTTAATAAATTTAATAATTTTTTCTGAAACATTAGAAAAAATGATATATTCAGTTGACGTAATCATTGAGGCGGGCGGCGTCATGAAACCGGAGATCCAGATCAGTCACCTCAAAACCCTGATTGCCATCAGCGAGGAGGGTAACTTCGGCGCGGCGGCACAGCGGGTCGGCCGGACACAGTCCGCTGTAACGCAACAGATGCAGAATCTCGAACAGATCGTGAATGCCCCTCTTTTCGTTGCCAAGGGACGGCAGCGCGAATTGACCGAGGCCGGTTTGACCCTGTTGCGCTATGGCCGCGAGATCGTGTCGCTCTGCAACCATGCAGTGACGGCATCCGGGCGCAGTCAGCAAACCGGCATCATCAAGATCGGCGCACCCTACGAAATTGCCGAAGAGCTGTTACCGGGCGCGCTGATTCGCTTCACGGAGCTCTGGCGGGACATGCGGGTCGTCATCCATGTCGACCGTAGTCCCAATCTGATGGAGATGCTGGAAGAAGGGCGGCTCGATCTCACGTTGAGCACCCGCCGCTCCAGCAACACTGAGAGCGTGCTCTTGATCAAGATGCCGGTTCTCTGGATCGCCGCGAGCGGTTGGGAGTTTGATCTCTCCGATCCCTTGCCCCTGATTCTGACCGACGAGCCGAGCATGTTCAGACGGATTGCACTCTCCGCCCTGGATCTCAGCGGCCAGCCCTACATCGAACGCTTCACCTCGCCATCCATGGCGGGGGTCCGTCTGGCGGTCTCGGCGGGTTTGGGCGTGACCGCGCGCACGCAAAGCGCGTTTCTCACCACAACAAAGATTCTCGATGAACGGGACGGATTTCCGCCTCTGCCGGATATTCCCTACTATCTGCACCGTCCGATCGAACAGAGCGACCAGGCCAGCAAGGCTCTGTTCGACACGATCGTCGAAGAGGCGAGCGGGGAGAGCCGGACTCTGTTTGCTTGATGCCGGGCTTGATGGTGGGCCTGATGCTGGGCTTGATAAAGCTTTGGGAGGCGGCTCGATCGAACGAACCGCCTCCCTGATTTATGCCGTCAAACCCTGGTGCTTCTAGAATGTGAAAAGCTTCGTGTCCTCTGCCAGAAGCGCAGCCGCGATCGCGGGCGGTTTTGCAACCCCGACACCCTCGATCAGGTCCGCCGGCGACTTGCCGTTGTTGGGCAGATAGAGGGCGCAGACATTCGGCTTCACGCCCATGCCCACCAGCTTCGTCAGCATAGCTTGAGGCGTCACGTCGCGAGGTTTCAGGACCGTCTGTGGCGCACCCTTCAATGCGACATCGCCCCCCGGCCCACAGAGCAGCATCTGAACGTCCGCGCCTTGCTGCACGGCCTGGAGTGAGAGCACCATCGCCATGCCCTGGGTTTGCGGATCCGGCGAGGTGACGACGACAAAAAGGTCCGCCTTGTCGCTTGACGCCGCCGCCGGGCCGAGGCCGAGCGCGCCGGCTGACGTCAATAAAAGGATCGCGAGCAGCTTTTTCATTCGGAGTGTTCCTCTATCTGGTTTCGGTTTTTGAAAGGGAGAGTTCGGCTAAGGCATTGGGCGTGGGGAGGCAGCAAGAGCCCGCCTGAGTCCAACGACCGCTATTTAACCCGGAGTGCAACGACCGCTATTTAACCCGGAGTGCAGTGTCCGCTATTTGACGAAATACATCTTTTCCTGATTGAGCTTGTAGCTCCACGGCAGTCCGGCGTTCTTCCATCCGTCCTGCAGGCGCCAGTTTTTCCTTGGCCCTTCCTTGATGCTGCCGCCCTCAAAGCCGTCGACCACCACATAGACCCGGCTGTAGCCTTTGCCTTCAAGCGCCAGTGCCGAGGGGGCGCCGCGGGTGCCGCCCGAACGGCACATGAGAATCACCGGCGTTTCTTTCGACAGTCCTCTGACCTGGAGTGCCCGGGCAATTGCCGGTTCGAAGTTCGGATTTTTCTCCATGGCGAAGTTCGGCTTTGAGGGGTGCCACTTGCTCCGGTTGGCGATCAGAAAGGGAATGTTGACATCGACCACATCGGTAAAGCCGGTGAACATGATTTCGATGGGTTCGCGGACATCGACGAAAAGGACCTGATCGTCCTGCGCCATTTTCATTTCGTAAGCTTCCCGGGAATCCAGATAAAGACCCCAGGGCGTTTGCTTTTTGGGATCCTGCGGCTCCGGCGCGGCACTGGCGGACATCGGCAGAGCGAGCAGCATTGTTGTGAGCAGGTAAAAGGCGAGGTTTCTCATTTCATGCATCCAACGTGATGATCCTGAGGCGCGGTAGATGGATCAGGTTTAGATGCGGTTCTTTTAGCGCGACGAACGGTGGCCTTCAGTGACTATGTCACTCTTCTCCAAAGATATTTAAAAAAAGGAAACGCCGGCGCCCCTGGGCACCGGCGTTTTCCATCGAAGAACATATCTTCAGTTAGTCGAGAGTGGGACGAGGAGCGGTGGTAAATGCGCCGCCACCGACCGGTTGAGAGCAATTGACACTCATCGGCGTCCACTGCGACGAGGCCTGAGCTCCGCCCATAACGGCGGCATAATACTTACGATGTGTCGTTTCGTTGAAGGTGTACTTGCGCGTGTAAGTCGCACGGCCCGCGTTGTTGGCGGTCATCTTGACGTCCCGGAAAGCGCCGTCGCCGCGAAAGAGCCGGAAGGTAAATTTGCCGGCTTTATTCGCTTTGAATTGAGCGGTCAGCGTGATGTTCGCCGGGCAGGCGGTCATCGAGCCAGTACGTTTGATCGAGAGCTTTACATCCGTCACATTGAAGGGCTCGGGCATGCATACGATTTTCGCTGTGGCGTACCGGGTTGCCTTGTTGACGGTCGGATTTTTGGCGGATTGAGAGATGTTCTTGCCTTTCGACTGCATCCAGCCGGTGAACATGAGGTCCATGTCATTCACCACTCTCTTGTTCGGGTCTCCATGCTGCTGGCAGTACTTCAGGGCTCTGGCTTCGTAGCCTTTCAATAGGTTCCGATCGCTGAAGGCGACCCGCCTGTCGACCTTTTCCCAGCTTCCCTGTTGGTGACCGTGCGAGGCGATCTTTTTCCCGCCGCTGTGCGGATGTCCCAGATAAATCTGGTAACCTGTGATCTGCGCGCGCCGGTACTTTTCTCCTTTCAGGCGTAACTTCACCGGGCTGCCGTCCAATCGGTCGAAAACGTATTTTCCCTTCCTGGGGACGAAAACAAAGGTGAGTGGATCTCCCAGGTATGAGTCCTGAATACCGAACGAGAAATTCTTGATCCCGCCGTAAGGCTGCGCCTCTGCGGCCGCGCTAAGGACGAGGCTTGTGGTCAGGGCGAGCAGAGTGGCTTTTGCGAGTGTTGGCATGTCGATCTCCATAAGTGACCGCGCCGGGCGGCGCGAGCGGTGTAAAGGGGACCCTCTTTCGGGCGCGTTTCCTCTCAGTCGGAAAGGCCCGCCAAAGGGTTCAATGAGATCGAAAAAAGTATCTGTCTCAAATTTACATTTCAGATCAGTGGGATGATGATCGAGAGGCGGGCTGGCACCGCTTTGAACCGAGTTTATCTCGAGCGATTTGAACGAGACTTGCTGCGTTTGACCGGGTCGCGTGCGGATGCGCGAGTTGCCTGACCCCGCTTCCCGGTCGCTTCACTCCCGGGTCGGGGCCACGATAAGGAGACCCGGGAGTGACAGGGGCTGGCGGTTTTGTTACGCAGCAGCTTCCCGGGCCGCTGAGCGCATGGTATCCGCAATCAAACGGTAGATTCTCGTCCAGGCTTCCTGTACGTCGTCGTTCCAGTCCTCGCCCAGGCCTTGCTTGAGAGTCCAGAGCAAGGCCTCGCCGACCGAGTCATAATGTGCATCTGTCACGCCGTAGTCGGCATGGCGCCGGCCCATGTCCTCAATGATCGGCACCAGGGCGTCCAGGTCCTGCAATCCGATGACGGCGCTGCCCAGCGTTTGCATCAGTTTCTTGCGTTGTGCGGGCATATCGACAGATGCAAAGAGCGGCTTAGTGGACGGGTCGATCTGAAACAACCGCCTGTAAAACAGCTTCGCGGCGTCATCGCTGTTCGGCGCAAGCTGCTTCCAGGTACGCCGAATAATCTCGATTTGTCTGGGGCTCATCATTTCTCTCCACGGCTCACAAAACTGGGGGCTCACAAAAACGGGTCGCGCGGGCCCCTGGCCGCTTTGACAAGCAAACCTGTGGAACGCCGTGCCACCACAGAAACGCAGCGGCTTCCCCAATAGGTCGTTGGATGTGCGGAAAGGTTCAATTTTGCTGGGCAAGAGGCCATTCGCGCCTTGATTAGGCCCAGCTGGAAGAGCAGGCTTCTTGGGTAGTTGTTCGTCCACCGCTGACTATTCTGGAAAGACCGATGTGCAGGAATATTCGAAAGCTTTTTAACTATGAGCCGCCGGCAACGGACGAGGAGGTCCACGACGCGGCTCTTCAGTTCGTCAGGAAGATCAGCGGTTCGACAAAGCCCTCAAAGCGAAACGAGGTTGTCTTCGAGCAGGCGGTCACCCGGGTTGCCGCGGCGGTCCATGAGCTGATCGCGGCGATGGAGACGGATCAGCCGGTCCGCAGTCGCGAAGCTGATGCGGAAAAGGCGCGCCAAAGATCGGCCGCCCGTTTTTCCTGATCGCAACCGGTTTTCCGGCAGCTGGCTGGCCCTTTTGCGTCAGCCAGACAAAAGAGACCGGGCCGGTCGTCTGGTCAGAAAAGGCGTGTCAGGTGGTTCAGGATGCCCTCGCGGACATTGTCCATATGGGTTTTCATCGCGGCCTGCGCGCGCTCGGGGTCCCCGGACACGATACCGTCGATGATGGCGATGTGTTCGTGACAGCCCGGTTCAAAGCGCTCCGGGATGCTGCCCTTATCGAAAATCCGGGTCTTTAATCGCATGTCCGAGATCAGGCTTTCCAGCAACCGAGATCCGGACATGACCGCGATGCGTTCATGAAGCTCGTCATCTGCGGCGCTGTGTGCCTCTGCCGTGGGGCGTTCGCCCGACAGAAAGCCCTCGAACAAAACGCGTAAACGCAGAAGCGCGTCCCGTCCGGGCGCTCCCGCCGCCTGTCGCGCGGCTTCGACTTCCAAAAGCCGGCGGACGTGCAGGATCTCGACGATCTCATCGGTGGAGATGCGGTGGACGACCGGTGTGCCCCCCTCAGGCCGGCGTACAAGCCCCTCGCTGGTCAGGCGGCTGATGGCCTCGCGGACCGGTGTCCGCGAAATGCCCAGGCGTGCCGCGCAGTCGTTTTCAAGAACCCGGGCGCCAGCCTGAAGTTCGCCGCTGACAATCATCTGACGCAGTCTCAGATAAGCCGTATCGCCCAGGTTCGCCCGTGGCGGCTTCTCCTGCGCTTCCTTCCCCCTCATCGCCTTTCCCCCGTTTTTCCGGAGTGTCGCGTTATCGCTTTGCATATTTCTTGTATACTCGATTGCCAGTTTTTCGCAAGCTTTCCCCAAGGCTCATCCGAATCGCGCCTGAAACGCCGGGGCGGACGGTGCCATGGTCGCGTGGGATAATTGCACGGAGCCTTGGGCCAGATCAACGCGCAGAATTCTGCAGTAGTATCGGGAATTTAGCGAAGAAAATCCCTCAATCGGTTGCACGCAGCCTTCGGGGAAACACCACCTTGATCTCGCAATCATGCGGTGTGATTACAGGATAAATTAACGAATCCGTTTGACATACAGCGTGTATACACTGTTTGATTTCGACCAGAATCACATCGAATGTGACGCTGGCTTATCCTTTGGGGGCAAGTGCTAATGAGTGAAGACGCGGCAGATCATCAGCGTCCGGACGGCGGGCGGCTGGAGCTCGCCATCACCTTTTTTTATTACCGTGACCTGCCGAAGGCCATGCGCTTTTACGAAGATGTCATGGGCTTCACGCTCGCCATCGATCAGGGTTGGTCGAAGATTTATCACATGACGGGGCAGTCCCACGTCGGCCTGGTGGACGAAAGCCGCGGCATGCACCGATCGCACGACGTGAAGCCGGTGCAGCTCTGCATCCGCGTGCCGGATGTCGATGCCTGGCATGCCTATCTGGCCGGTCTGGGGATCGAAAGTCTCGGCAAGGTCTCCTCCAGCGAGCAACTGGGCATCCGGGCCTTCGTCCTGGAAGACCCGGAAGGCTATCAGATCGAAGTTCAATCCGCTCTCAAATGAGCACGCTCAAGAAAACCATCATTGAACGAGGGAGAACAAAAATGAGTGTATCGTTGAAAGGCCGGTCGTATCGCCGGTTTCAGGCCCGCCGGTTTCAGGCCCGCCGGTTTCAGGCCCGCCGGTTTCAGGCCCGCCGGTTTCTGGCCACAGCCTGTACGGTCGCGGCACTTCTGCCCGGCGCGGCGCTGGCCGAAGGGAAGTCGGTCACGATCGGACTGACCGCCGACCCCAGCCACCTCTATCCGCTGGCGGGTGAGGAGCTCTCGTCCAACATCATGTATTATCACCTCTACGATCCCCTGGTGAAACGCAACGCCGATCTGTCGTTCGGTCCCGGCCTCGCGGAAAGCTGGGATGTTCTGGACGACACCACCTGGCGCTTCAAACTGCGCGAAGGCGTGACCTTCCATAACGGCAACGCCCTGACCGCCGACGATGTGGTCTTCACGGTCGAGCATGCGCGCAAGTCGATCCGGCCCGATCTGGTCGCGAACATTGCTGAAGTCACAGCCGTCGACGACCTGACCGTCGAAATCAAAACGCCGCAGCCTTACGCTGTGCTCGCGATGGATCTGGCAGAGCTTCTTATCCTGGACCGGGAATACACCACCGCCACCGGCGATGAGCAGATGGATCTGAAGCCCGTCGGCACCGGTCCCTACAAGCTGACCGAATGGATCAAGGAAGAGAAACTGGTCCTGGAAGCCTTTGACGACTACTGGGCCGGCAAAGCCGGAATCCAGACGGTGACCTTCCGTCCGGTGACCAATCCGGCGACACGCACCGCGGCGCTGCTGACCGGTGAGGTGGACGTGATCCAGGATCTCGCGGTCCGCGACGTGGAGCGGGTGAAGCGGGAAGGAGACTTCGAAGTCCTGACCCGGCCAAGCCTGCTGAACGTGGTGCTCGCGATGGACACCCGTGAAAAGTCCCCGACCATCTCCCTGGCCAAGAACCCCATGACCGATGTGCGGGTGCGCGAGGCGATCGCGCGGGCGATCGATGTGGACGCCATCAACAAGATCGTCATGAACGGTCTCGCTACGCCCAGCACCCAGTATGTGCCGTCATCGCACCTGGGCTACGTGGAGGGGATGAACTTCCGCGAAATGTATCCCCATGACGTGGAAAAGGGCCTCGAGTTGATGAAGGAGGCCGGCTACGCCGACGGCTTCACCATGACGCTGGATGCCACCAACAACCGCTACGTCAACGATGCGCAGATTGCGCAGGCCCTGGCCTCGATGCTGGCCAAGGTCAACATCGACCTTCAGCTCAATATCATGCCGAAGTCGAACTTCTGGGGTTACATCCGTGTGCCGACGGAAAAATCCAGCTTCATCATGAGCGGCTGGGACGTACCCTCGGGCGATGCCGGCTCCATGTACGGCGCGCTCTTCTATACGCGGGGTCAGAAAGAAGGCTACGGACAGGTCAACCGCGGCAGCTACTCGAACCCGGAAGTCGATGCTCTGGTCGACAAGGCGGACAGCACCTCAAAGATCGAGGAGCGGGACGCGTATCTTCAGGAAGCGACCAAGATCCTGATGAAGGACATCCCGATGGTCCCGGTTCATTACGAGCAGGACATCTACGCCGTGCGCAAGGGCGTCACCCTGGAGCCGCGCGTGGACAAGTTCCTCTGGGCTTACGAGATGGACGTCGAATAATCACGTCATGACCGCAACTAGGCCCGGTGCTTTGTCGAGCGCCGGGCCGATTTTCTACTGTTCTCTTGAATTTTAGTATTGTGGCGCGCGGATGCTCGGTTATCTGACCAAACGGCTGATCCAGATGACGATCGTGCTCTGGGTCGTTTCGGTCATCGTCTTCATGATGATGAGCTTCACCGGCGATCCGGTTTTCATGGTGGTGCCCATCGACGCGACCGATGCCGAGATCGCGCAGGCGCGCCGGATCCTCGGGCTCGACCAGTCGCTCCTGGTTCAATACGTCAAGTTTCTCACCAGTATCTTCGAGGGCGACTTCGGACGCTCTTACGTCTTTCGTCAGCCCGCGCTCGAGCTGATCCTTCAGCGTATGCCCGCCACCGTCGAGATGGTGCTGGTGGCCATGTTGATCGCCCTCGTGATCTCGATCCCGCTGGGGGTCTACGCCGGCGCCAATCCCGAAAGCCGGATCAGCAAAACCATTATGGCCGGTTCGCTCTTGGGGATTTCCCTGCCGGGTTTCTGGGTCGGCATGATGTTGATCTATCTGCTGGCCGTGCAGTGGGGCTGGTTCCCTTCCTCGGGACGCGGCGATACGGTCGAAGTCCTGGGGATGCGGATCAGCCTGCTGACGGCCGATGGCTGGACGCACATTATTTTGCCGGCGGTAACGCTCTCGCTGGCGACCACGGCCATTATCCTGCGCATCACCCGCGCCGGCATGATGGAGGTCGCGCGGCAGGACTATATGAAGTTCGCCCGCGCGAAAGGCGTCGCGCCGCGTGACGTGCTCTTTCGCCATGGCCTGAAAAACTCTCTGATCCCGGTGGTGACCATCTTCGGCCTGCAGTTAGGTGATCTGATCGCCTTCGCCACCATCACCGAGACGATCTTTTCCTGGCCGGGCATGGGCAAGCTGCTGATCGATTCCATTTACCGCGCCGACCGGCCGGTGATCGTCGTCTATCTGATGCTGGTGGCCCTGATCTTCGTGGTCATCAACTTTCTGGTCGATCTGCTCTACACGCTGATCGATCCCCGCATCACGTTGAAATGAGGGACGTCATGCAGGGCTTTTTGAAATCGGAATTCTTCTTCAACTACCGGCGCAGCGCCTCGGCGATTATCGGCAGCGCACTGATGTTGGTGTTCGCGGTCTACGTCGCCTTCGGTCCCTGGCTGGTGGCGCAGAACCCCCATGACATTGCTTCCCTTGAACTGCTGGACTCCTTCAAACCGCCGGCCTGGCTGGAGGGCGGCGATCCACGCTATCTGCTCGGCACGGACGGACAGGGCCGGGATATTCTGGCAAGCGTGGTTTATGGCGCCCGCATTTCGGTGATGATTGGGGTCACGGCCATGCTCTGCTCCTGCCTGATCGGAACCGCGCTGGGGCTGCTGGCCGGCTTCTATCGCGGCGCAATCGATTCCTTCATCATGCGGATCGCCGACATTCAGCTCTCTTTCCCTTCGATCCTGATCGCGCTCTTCCTGATGTCGGCGGTGGGCACCGGGATCGACAAGGTGCTGATCGCGCTGACGGCGGTGGGCTGGGTGGTTTACGCCCGGACAGTGCGCGGTTCGACCCTGAGTGAGATCGAAAAGGAATATGTCCAGGCGGCGCGCGTTGCCGGGTTGCCCGACCGCAAGATTATTCTGAAGCATGTTCTGCCCAACGTCCTGACACCTCTGATTGTCATAGCTACCATTCAGGTCGGCACCTTCGTTCTGATCGAGGCCTCGCTGAGCTTCCTGGGAGTTGGTGTGCCGATCACCCAGCCGTCGCTGGGGCTCTTGGTGAAGAATGGCTTTGATGTGCTCTTCAGCGGTCTCTGGTGGACCTCGGCCTTTCCCGGGATGGCGATCATGATGCTGGTCTTCGGGATCAATCTCTTCGGCGACTTCCTGCGCGACGAACTGAATCCGAGGTTGAAATGAGCACCGGAAACCAGGCCCTGCTGGAGGTCCGCAATCTCAAGACGCGCTTCTACACCTTCGCCGGTGTGGTCAACGCAGTGGACGGGGTGAGCTTCACCGTGGGCCGGGGCGAGATTTTGGGCCTGGTCGGCGAGAGCGGCGGCGGCAAGTCGGTGATCGGCTTTTCGATTCTCGGACTGATCGATCCT
This sequence comes from Denitrobaculum tricleocarpae, assembly GCF_007004665.1. Taxonomy (GTDB): domain Bacteria; phylum Pseudomonadota; class Alphaproteobacteria; order Kiloniellales; family Kiloniellaceae; genus Denitrobaculum; species Denitrobaculum tricleocarpae. The sequence continues at coordinate 265,756 of NZ_ML660053.1, forward strand.
CCCGGAAAGGTGGACGATGGGGAAATCCTCTTCGACGGCGTGGACCTGCGCAAGAAGTCGGAGAAAGAGATGCAGGATATCCGGGGCAAGGACATCGCCATGGTGTTCCAGGACCCCATGACTTCGCTCAATCCTTTGCAGACCGTAGGCCAGCAGATCGACGAGATGCTCCGCCTGCACAGTGAACTCGACGCAAAAGCGCGGCGGGCGCGCTGCATCGAAATGCTGACCGATGTCGGGATCTCGGAAGCGGAAAAACGCCTGAACAACTATCCGCACCAGTTTTCCGGCGGTATGCGCCAGCGGGTCGTGATCGCCATTGCCATGATCGCCGGGCCGCAGCTGATCATCGCCGACGAGCCGACCACTGCCCTCGACGTGACGATCCAGTCGCAGATCCTCAAGCTGATGAAACGGCAGGTGGGGGAGCGCCATGCCTCCATGATCCTCATCACCCACGACCTGGCCGTGGTCTCGCAGATGGCGAACGAGATCGTCGTGCTTTACTGCGGCAAGATTGTCGAGAAGGGTCCGAAGCAGGATCTGATCCGCAATCCGGCCCACCCCTATACTCAGGGCCTCCTGGGCTCGATCCCGAAACTCCATGGCCGCCAGGAACGCCTGACGCAGATCCCGGGCACGGTGCCCGATGTGCGCAACCTGCCGAAGGGCTGTAATTTCCGGGAGCGTTGTCCTTTCGCGCAGGCCCGTTGCGCAGAGGAGGAGCCGGAGCAGCAGGCCGTCGGTACAAATCGCTCCGTCGCCTGTCATTTTCCGCTGGAACAGGAGGCTGCGCCATGACCGCGTTTCTGGAGGTCGAAAACCTGGAGCAGCGCTTCGACGTCAGCGGTGGCCCGCTCGACCGCTTGCGCTTCGAGAACGGCGTGCCGACCATGGCGCGGCGGATCGTTCACGCGGTCAATGGCGTCAGCTTTTCCATTCAGCGTGGCGAGGTACTCGGGCTGGTCGGCGAGAGCGGCTGCGGCAAGTCCACTGTGGCCAAGACCATCGCCCGCATCTACCAGCCGACCGGGGGTGCAATCCGGATCGAGGGCGAAGACGTCGCGCAATACGATTACCGCAAGATGCTGCCGGTGCGGCGCAAGGTCCAGATGATCTTCCAGGATCCCTTTGCTTCGCTCAATCCACGCCAGCGGGTCCGGGACATCGTCATGGAACCCATGATCCAGCATGCGGAACCGAGCGACAAGACCATCGAGAAGCGGGCCATGGAGCTGCTGGCCCGGGTCGGGCTGCGGCCGGAACACGCCGACCGCTATCCGCACCAGTTCTCCGGCGGTCAGCGGCAACGCATCGGGATCGCGCGGGCCTTGTCCGTCGGGCCTCAACTGGTGATCGCCGACGAGCCGGTCTCCGCGCTCGATGTTTCGATTCAGGCGCAGATCCTCAACCTGATGATGGATCTGCGTGATGAGTTCGGGCTTTCCTATCTCTTCATCACCCACGACCTCTCGGTGGTGCGCCACATCAGCGACCGCATCGGTGTGATGTATCTCGGCTTCATGGTCGAGACCGCGCCGCGCGATAAGCTTTTCGAGGAGCCGCTGCATCCTTACACCCGTGCACTGCTGTCCGCCGCGCCGGCGATCGATCCGGATCCGGACGCCGAAGAAGAGATCGAACTGACCGGCGAGGTGCCCAACGCCTTTGACCTGCCGAGTGGCTGTTGCTTCCGCACCCGCTGCCCCTTTGCTTTCGAGCGCTGCAGCCGTGAACGCCCGGTGTTGAAGGAAGCCGCCTCGGGCCACCAGGTCGCCTGTCACCTGCTGGAGGAAGACACCTGATGCGCACCACCAGAATTCTTCAAGCGCGCCTGCAGATGGATGACCCGCACAACTGCACCGATGTCAACGATACGCTGACGGTGTTGGAGGCGCTCTACGACGCGCTGGTGCGGCGGGGTGAAACGGACGGCTTCGCGCCTGCGTTGGCAACCTCCTGGGAAGCATCGGATGACTGCCGGGAATGGCTCTTCCATCTGCGCGGCGATGTCCGTTTTCATGATGGCACGGCGCTCGATGCAGAGGCGGTCATTGCGTCTCTAAAGCGTATGGCACGGCCCGATATGGGCGTGACGCTCGGCGCACCCGGTGTCTATTCGCAGTATCTGACCGGTGCTCAATTCGAAGCACCGACGCCAGGCAGCGTCCGCATCCGGCTGGCAGAACCCATGGCCGACCTGCTCGATCTGCTGGTTTACGGCTACATCGTCGCGCCTTCGGTTCTGGATGACCCGATGGCACGGCCTTGCGGCACCGGCCCCTATATTTTCGAGTCTGCGGGCGCGGACTCTCTCGGGGCGCGCGCAAATCCCGATCATTTCGACGGCCCGCCGCGCCATGAAGGTATCGAGTGGCGTAAGGTCGCTGATGTGGCGGATCGCCTCGCGGCGCTGGAAAGGGGTGAGGCCGACGTCGCCAACGCCCTGGCCTTTGATGCCAAGCCGGAAGGAGCGACGGCTCAGACCTACCTCTCGCCAACCACGATCATCTATCTTTTCAATTCGGCCAAAGGTCCATTGCAGGACGGGCGTATCCGCCGGGCACTGAACCTGGCGTTGGATCGCGAGGCGCTCATTGCGGATGTCCTCGGCGGTGCGGGCGCGCCGCTGCAGGGCTTTCTCAGTCCCGCCCACATGGGCTATCTGCCTGAAGACGAAAAAGCGCCGCGCCCTGATGAAGTACGGGAACTTCTGCGGGAAGCGGGCGTGGGAGAGGGCTTGACGCTGGATGTCGATTGCCCCACCAGCCTGCCCAACGAAGCTCAGGCTCTGACGGCAGCCGTCGCGACACAGCTGGCACCCTACGGTGTGATCCTGAATGTCCGCATTCACGAAGATCGCGAAGCCTACGCCCACCGGGTCCGGCGCAGCGAGATCGCCGATATGTGCGTCTTCGACTCCAGCCCCTTGAGCACTTTCCGCGTGCTATGCGAAAAGATCGATTCCCGGGTGCAGGGCTCCTGGTGGCTGGGCTATGCCAATCGCGAGGTCGAGGCGCTGATCGATAAGGCGCGGGTGACCGGAGACGACCTGGCGCGCGAAAAGATCTTCCAGGACTGCCATCGTCTCTTGCGGGACGATCCGCCGTGGCTTTTCGTCTACAATCATCTGCGCAGGGTCGCGCTCCGAGGATCGCATCCGGACTGGCGGATGCGCCGGGACGGCGTGCTGGACGTGCGATCCTTGCCCCAGTTCGGAGGAGTCGCAGATGGCTGACCTGATCGTCCATGGCGGTGTTGTGATCCCCATGGACCCGGCCCGCAGAATCATCGACGACGGCGCGGTCGCGATGACCGGAGACCGCGTGGTCGCTGTCGGGCCGACAGAGGAAATTCTCGCGGCCCACGAGGCGCCGCGGAGAATCGATGCCGCGCGCAAGCTCGTCCTGCCGGGGCTGATCGACGTGCACGCCCATGCCGGTCATGGCCTGATCAAATCCATGGGCGCAAACACACCTGGAGCCTGGGAAGAACTTTGCGGGCGGGTTTATACGACCGGCTCCACCCCCGAATTCTGGCGGGCCGAAGCCGAACTGGCGGCGCTGGAGCGGCTGCGCTTCGGGGTGACCTGTGGTGTTTCTTTGTTGGGTGGCGGCGATACCATCATGCGTTCGGATGATCCGGTTCACGCGGCGGCTCATTGCGAGGGCGTGCTCGCTGTCGGTGTCAGAGACGTGGTCGCCATCGGGCCGACGCGGCCGCCCCATCCGCGCACTTATGCGGACTGGGAGGGTGAAACCCGCCACGACAAGCAAATCGATTTTGAAACCCAGCTCGCCACCTCCGCGCAGGTGGTCAAGGACTGGCACAAGACTCACGGCGAGCGTATCTCCGTCGCGCTGCTGACTCCGGTGCTGCGCAACGAGCACCTGGACGAACTCGGCCCGGCGCTGCTGGAAGAAGCCATGGAACAGACGCGCCGTGTCCGGCAGCTCTCGCGCGACAGCGGCACGATCTTTACTCAGGACGGCCACTGGCGCGGCTCCATCCAGCGCGCGCAGGAGATGGGCATACTCGGGCCGGATGCTCTGCTCAGCCACTGCATCGATATCAGCGAAGCGGAGATCGCTCTCTGTGCCGAGACCGACACCAAAATCGCGCACAACCCCAGCGCCATCGCCTCGGTCATGGGGCGCTGCCCCGCGACTGAACTGATGGACGCCGGTGTCACGGTTGCGCTGGGATCGGATGCCACGGCGCCGGACCGCTCGTCGGATATGTTCCGACATATGCAGCAGTGCATGCACTACCACCGGACTCATTTCCGGGATCCGGATATTCTGCCGCCGGGCCAGGTCCTGGCGATGGCCACTATCGACGCGGCCCGCGCGCTGGGCATGGAGCAGGAAATCGGCTCATTGGAATCGGGTAAGAAGGCGGACCTGCTGCTGCTCGATCTGGCGCGTCCGCATCTTTACCCGCTGAATATGCCGGCCTATCGTGCGGTCTGCTTCGCCAACGGCAATGACGTTCATAGCGTGATCGTCAATGGCGAAGTGGTTCTGGAAAACCGGCGGGCCGTGAAGATCGATGAAACCGCTGTTTTGGAGACCGCGCAGCTGGAGTGCGAGCGCATGATCGCGCGCAACGACGCAGCGGATCTGTTGGGCATGCCGGAGGACTTTTTTGGCCCGGCGCGGCAAGGGGAGGGGATGGAGAATGAGTAACGGAACTTCGGGACAGACACTCTACGTGATCAACCCCAACTCCTCGACCAAGGTCACCGAGGGCATCGATGCGGCCATGGCGCCTCTGCGCCAAAACACATCGTTGCCCATCGTTTGCCGCACGCTCGCCGAGGGGCCGCCGGGCATCGAGAGTCAGCGGGACGCGGACGGCGTAATCGCGCCTTTGCTGGCCCATTGCCTGGCTCTGGAAAACAGCGCTGCCGGTTTTGTGGTCGCCTGTTTCGGAGACCCCGGTTTGCATGCCCTGCGGGACGCTACCCGCAAACCGGTCCTGGGCATTGCCGAGTCTGCGGTCCTGACCGCCATGAGCCTGGGGCAGCGGTTCGGCGTGATCTCGATCCTCTCGCCTTCGGTCCCGCGCCATATGCGGTACTTCGGCGCCATGGGGGTCATGAACCGCCTGGCGGGCGATCTACCGCTCGGCCTGGGCGTCGCTGAACTCTCGGACGAAACGCGCACCCTGACCCGGATGGTCGAGGTTGGCCATACACTGCGATATGGCCATGGCGCCGATGTTTTGATCATGGGTTGCGCGGGCATGGCACGTTATAGGGACACATTAGAAAAGGAAACCGGCCTGCCGGTGGTCGAACCCTCTCAGGCCGCAGCCGCCATGGCGCTGGGTCAGATTGCATTGGGTTGGGCTCACCGGTCCGGACAAGATGAGGAAGCAAGGTAATGCCAGATTTAACGAAAGCGGCCTTTACTGAGGCCGCGCGCGGCGTCTATGTGATCGCGCCCACGCCCTTCATGGAAAACGGGGTGCTGGATATGGAGAGCACCGACCGCATGGTCGACTTCTTCCTGGAGAAGGGGGCCGACGGCCTGACCGTACTTGGTATGATGGGTGAAGCGCCGAAACTGACCCTGGAGGAATCGCAAGCCTTCGTTCAGCGTGTCCTGGCGCGGGTGCAGGGCAGGGTGCCGGTCATCGTCGGCGTCTCCGCCGCCGGTTTCGCGCAGATGGGCGCGCTGAGTGAGATGGTTATGGGCGACGGCGCCAGCGGTGTCATGGTTGCGCCGCCCTCCAGCCTGAAATCAGACGAGCAGATTGTGAACTACTACAGCATGGTCGCAGAGACGGTGGGCGAACAAACGCCCTTCGTGCTGCAGGACTTCCCGCTGGTCACCAACGTCTTCGTGCCGGTTTCGGTCATCCTGAAGATCGTCGGGGAACTGCCGAACTGCGTCTGCCTGAAGCATGAGGATTGGCCGGGCCTCACGAAGGTATCGGCCTTGCGATCCGCGAGCGATGAGGGCGCGCGGCGGATCTCGATCCTTTGCGGCAACGGCGGTCTCTTCCTGCCCGAAGAGCTGGCGCGCGGGGCGGACGGCGCCATGACCGGTTTTGCCTATCCGGAAATGATGGTCGAGATCTGCCGCCTGCATGCCGCCGGGGAGACCGAGCGCGCCCGCGATGTTTTCGACGCTTACCTGCCCCTGGTGCGCTATGAGCAACAGCCGGGTCTCGGCCTGGCGTTGCGCAAGTACACGCTGGCGAAGCGTGGTATCATCGCCCAGTCCAAGCTGCGGCGTCCCGGGCCAAGTTTGAGCGCTACGGACATTGCGGAGCTGGAAAAGCTGATCGCGCGCCAGACTGCCCGTTTGCAGCACCTGAACTGATACTATCTTTTAGTGACACGAGCGACTTCAAGAGACGGAGAAAGTGGGAATGACTGAATTCGATCTGGCCGTGCGTGGCGGAACCGTGGTGACGGCCGCCTCGAAGATGACCTGCGATGTCGGCATCAAGGACGGCGAGATCGTCGCCCTCGCCAAGCAGCTCGGTCCTGCCGCGAGGGACATCGATGCGGCGGGCAAGCTTGTTTTGCCTGGCGGCATAGAGGGGCATTGCCATATCGAGCAAAAATCCTCCTCCGGCCTGATGACCTCCGATGACTTCAAGAGCGCGACCATCTCCGCGGCCTTCGGCGGTAACACGACGGTGATCCCCTTTGCCGCGCAGCACCGGGGCGATTCCCTGCGCAAGACCGTGGAGGACTACCACGCCTGCGCCGCGCCCAAATCCGTCATCGACTACGCCTACCACCTGATCGTCTCAGACCCGACCCCCGAAGTGCTCGGGCAGGAACTGCCCGCGCTGATCAAGGACGGCTTTACCTCCTTCAAGGTCTACATGACCTACGATGCGCTGCGCCTCGACGACCGGCAGATGCTGGAGGTGCTTTCCACTGCCCGGCGGGAAGGGGCGCTGGTCATGGTGCATGCGGAAAATCACGAGATGATCCGCTGGCTGACCGAGAAGCTGGTCGACAGGAATAACGTCGAACCCAAGTATCACGCGGTCAGCCACAGCCGCCTGGGCGAGAGCGAAGCGACCCACCGGGCCATTGCGCTGGCCCAACTGGTCGATACGCCGCTGCTAATCGTGCATGTCTCTTCTGAAGAAGCGACTTCCGAAATCCGCAAGGCACAGGACCAGGGCCTCAAGATTTATGGCGAGACCTGCCCGCAGTATCTCTTCCTGACTGTCGAAGATCTGGACAAGCAGGGCATGGAAGGCGCGAAGTTCTGCTGCAGCCCGCCGCCGCGCGATGTCCAGGCGCAGGAAGCCGTCTGGCGCGGCCTGCAGAACGGGACCTTCCAGGTTTTCTCCTCCGACCATTCACCCTACAGCTTCGATGAGAAGGGCAAACTCAGCGCCGGCCCGAACCCGCCTTTCCCGAAGATCGCCAACGGTGTCCCGGGGATCGAGCTGCGCATGCCCCTGCTGTTCTCCGAAGGTGTTCGCAAGGGCCGGATCGATATCCACAAGTTCGTGGAGGTCACCTCGACTAACGTCGCCCGGCTCTACGGCCTCTTTCCACGCAAGGGGACCATTGCCATCGGCGCCGACGCGGACCTGGCCATCTGGGATCCGGATCTGGAACGCACGGTGCGCTATGCGGACTTGCACGATCTCGCGGGTTACACCCCCTATGAAGGCAAGAAGATCACCGGCTGGCCCACGACCGTGGTCAACCGGGGGCGCATCGTCGTCAGCGAGAATACTCTGCAGGTCGAGCCGGGGTCCGGGGAGTTCCTGGCGCGCGAAAGCTCTGAGTTCGCGGCGCCGCTCGGGCAGCTCGCGCCCGAGACTGATCCGGCCCGGAACTTCGGGGCCCAAATTCTATAACGCCGATTCTATAGGAAGATGCCGGTTTCACTTCAGACGTGGTGAAAACCGAACTTCTGCAACAGCTCGGTCAGGATCTTCCCGGCCTGCACCCGGTGCGCGGTGTGGAGTGATCGGGCGCGCTCCGGGTCGCGTGCGCGGATCGCCCGCAGCACGTTGCGATGATCGTCGTTCGACTTGGTCGGGCTGGGCCTGAGATAGAGAGTCAGAGACCGGACCCGGCGGACCTGATCGTTATACATCTCGACGATGCTTGCGATGCGCGAGTTTCCGCCCAGGCGGATCAGCTCGTTGTGAAAGACTTCGTCGGCGATGGCCCAGGCCTCGCGCTCGTCCAGTTCCAGCGCCTTATCCATATTGGCGATGGCATGCTCCGCGGTCGCGAAGTCCTCGTCCGTCAGGTCTTTCTTCGCGGCCAGTTCGGCGGACAGCCCCTCGAGTTCGGTGAGGATCTGATAAATCTCGGTCATGTCTTCTGTGGAGAGGGCGAGAATTTTGACACCGCGCCGCGGTTTGACCTCCAGCAGGCCCTGCGCTTCCAGGATCAGAGTGGCCTCGCGGATCGGCGTGCGCGACATGCCCAGGCGCTTGGCGAGCTCGCTTTCCAGGTGGCTTGAGCCCGCCGGGAGTTTGTTCTCAAGAATGAGTTTCTTGATGATTTCAATGGCGACCTGGGTGCTCGACTTGCCCCGCGCGTCGCGTCCCAGACCGGGCCCAATGTCTGTTTCGATACTCATTCCGTCCCCAATCTTCCGGCTTCTTTTGGCCGTTGCCTCTGCGGTCCCTCCGGCTTCAACCTTACTTCTGCAACTGCCGGTTCACTTTTCTGCCGATTGCGCGTCAACGATGCGCCCGCCAGCGAAAGTCTGCAAGATTTTCCGCGATACTGCGGCACGTCCCGGTCCTTTTCCGCAGGTATCCCGCCCGGAAAAAGGCGGAAATTTCCGATGATGCCTGTTGAAAACCAGTCCGTTTCGCGGCTGGTCACGAAAAGGATCTGTTCTGTGGAAGAGCCGGGTTTTGGATCTAATCCACTGACCGCACAGTTAATCACACGGTTAATGGCACGGTGCTCTCTCGCAGGCTATCTCCCCTGAAAGCATTCCTTGCAGGTTCAGTTGGCAACTTCCGTGCCATTGCATCACTTAGTAGCTTGATTTAACGCGTTTGACAATAAATACATCAATGCATACATTAAATTATACAAAAAATACCTGCTTACTCGGAGGAAAACATGAGACGCACATTTTTAAAGCTGGGCACGGCGGCCGCCGTCCTGATGGCCATGGGCTCGGCCGTTCAGGCCCAGGAATACCCCTTCCGTGACATTACGACCGCCGTTGTATGGGGTGCCGGTGGAGGTACGGATTCCATCAACCGCATGATTATGGCCGAGATGGAGAAGCATCTGCCGGTCGGCATCAGCGTGACCAACCAGACCGGCGGCGTTGCCGGTTCCAACGGCATGGTCTACGTCATGAATCAGCCGGACGACGGCTACACCCTGGTGGGCCTGTCTGAATCTAACGTTACGGCCGCTGTACAGGGCGGCTGGGACAAGAAATTCGAATTCTGGCATCCCTTTATTGTCGGCGGTTCTCCGGACCTGATTTCGGTTCCCGCCAATTCTCCTTACAACACGCTTCAGGAACTGGTCGATGCCGCCAAGGCCGCGCCGGGCACCATCCCTGCCGCGGCTTCGGGCTCCGGCTCTATCCATCACCTGAACCTGCTGGCGATCGAAAACGGCTCGGGCAGCAAGTTCAAGTTCGTGCCTTACAAAGGCTCCGCACCGGGTCAGGAAGCTGCGATTGCCGGTGAAGTTGCCCTGGTGGTGACCTCGCTCGCCGAGCAGGCGCCGCTGATCAAGGGCGGTCAGCTCAAGCCGCTCGCGATGCTGACGCCGGATGCCGCGACCTTTGAAGGTAAGGAAATTCCGTCGGCTTTTTCGATGTACGACGGATTGGACAAGTACCTTCCCCTGAAGCAGGCCATTGGCTTTGCCGTCCATGCCTCGGCATCGGATGATGTGAAGGCCAAGCTGACGGCGGCTTTCGATAAGGCCATCGCGTCTGACGTCGTTGCCGAGTGGGCCAAGGCCAACAACTACGATGTCTCGGGTCAGTCCGGTGCGGAAGCTTCGGCGATCTTCTCCAAGCTGGAGAGCACCTTTGCCTGGACACTTTGGGACCTGAAAGCGGCGAAAGTCGACCCTGCCAAGTTGGGTATTCCGAAGCCGTAAGCCGTCTTTAGCGACGACGTCTCGATAGAGAAATGCAGGCCGGTGTCCGGTCTGTGATCCCCTTCCATCCGGAAGCATCACAGGCCGGTATCGGCCTGCAGATCGCGTTCGAAAGCAAGAGTAATGGACGATAAAGCGGTTCTCCGTGCGCGCGACTTCTGGACCGCGCTCGTGCTCCTGGCGGTCAGCATCTTTTTCCTGATCCGGACCACGGATATTCCCTTTCTCAACAGTAAAGCAGCCGGGGTCGACTCAGCCGAGTGGTATAACTCGGCGGCGCTGGTGCCCTTTGGGATTTTCGGTTCGCTCTTCCTGCTCTCCTTGGTGCTCCTGTCCATTGCCATCCGCGAGGGTGGGGCCGCGCGCGCCTTGAGTGCTGTCGGTGTCGGCCTCGACATGGACGAGCTCAGACGTCTGTCGGCCATTGCCGTCATTCTCTTTTGCTACATCTTCGGTCTGGTCCCGCGGGTCGACTTCATCGTCAGTTCCGCGCTGATGATCACCTGCCTGATCTGGGGTTTTCACGGCGGTTCGCGGACCGCCATGCTGATCAGCAGCATCGCGATCGCGCTGCCTGCTCTTTATGCCTCGGTCATGCATTTCGGCCGGGATCAGTGGTCGAAACCGCTGGATGACGACTGGGTGACGCTCGCCGCTTTTGTCGTCCTGACCGCCGTCATGTTCTGGCATGCGCGGCGCGACCGGGAGGGCAGGACGGTGGTGCGCATTACACCGGCCGTCGCAATCATCTGTCCCCTGATCCTGGTATTGGCGATGGCCTTCGGCTTCCGGCAGAACGTGCCGAACCGCACGGGCCTTGTCTTCAAGCAGATTGAGTACCACTACTACGTAACGGTGAAGCCGTTGTTCCAGGGGAAGTAACAATGGACTTCGTCCTCACGCAACTCTCGGGTTTTTCCACCTCGCTTTTCGCCCTGGTGCTGGACCCGGTCACCTATTTTTACCTGATCCCTTCGGTTTTTCTGGGGATTGTCTTCGGCGCTTTGCCCGGCCTCACCGCGACACTCGCGGTCACTATTCTCACCGGCTTCTTCGGCAACAAGTTTCCCCTCGACCAGGCGCTAATTGCCCTGATTGGCGCGTACGTGGGTGCGATCTACGGCGGTTCCTATCCTTCCATCCTGCTCAACATTCCCGGCACGGCGGCTTCTGCCGCAACGGCGATGGACGGTTACCCCCTGACCAAACAGGGCAAGGGCGGGCAGGCGCTGGGGCTCACCACAACCGCTTCCTTTATCGGCACGCTCTTCGGCACCTTTTGCCTGCTCGTCTTCGTGTGGGTTCTGCTTGCGGTCTCGAAGAACATTGCCTCCCCGGAGAAAGCGCTGCTCGCGCTCTTCGGTATCGTTCTTTCCGGCACCCTGATGTCCAAGGACCTGGTCATCAAAGGCTGGATCTCGGGGCTGATCGGACTGGCTATGGCCATGGTCGGTCTCGACCCCTTGCTGTCGGAAGAACGCTACGTCTTTGAATGGTCCTACCTTCTCTCCGGTTTTCAGGTGGTCCCGGTTCTGATGGGCGCCTTCGCCATTCCGCAGATCATGGAGGGCGCGCGGCACGCGGTCATGGTTGGCAAGACACCCAAGATCGGACGCATCGTTCCGGAAATCGGCGAAGTGGTCCGGCGCATGCCCAGCATTCTGCGCTCCGGCGGGATCGGCACCGGGGTCGGGGCGCTGCCCGGCGTCGGTGAGGATGTCGCCGGTTGGGTGTCCTACGGCGTCGGTAAAGCCGCCTCGAAAGAGGGAGACAAGTTCGGTCAGGGTTCAAAGGACGGCCTGATCAGTGCCGAAGCCGCGAACAACGCGGCCATCGGCGGCGCGCTGATCCCGCTTCTGGTTCTGGGTATTCCCGGCTCGCCGCCTGCTGCGGCGCTGTTGGGCGCACTTAAGATCAACAACGTCATTCCCGGACCGACCATCGACCCGGCGCTGATCCTGCATGTGGTGGCTATTCTTGTGCTGGCGTCCCTGACCATGCTGCTGATGGGCCTCTTTACCGCCCGGGTCTTTATCATGGTGCTCAGGATTCCGCAGACCGTGTTCCTGCCTGTGGTCATGGTTCTGACCACGATCGGCTCCTTCTCGGTCGGCGGCGGCATCAACGACCTCTTCCTGATGATCGGGGTCGGCTTCGTCGCCTACGCGATGAACCGGATGCACTATCCCATCGCGCCGCTGGTCATCGGCGTCATTCTGGGTGGTCTCTTCGATGAGACTTTCCGGCGTTCCCTGCTGATTTCCGACGGCGACCTCTCGGTTTTCGTCTCCCGGCCCGGCGCGGCGATCCTCCTACTGCTGAATGTGGCGCTGGTTTTGAGCCAGATTCCGGCCATCAAACGTCTTGGCGCACGGCTGAAACCCGGCACCTCATAGCGCCCCCAAGCCCGCGCCCAGGGGCTCCGCTCGCGCGAGCGTGCGTTGACATTTACTTTCGCTTGCAGATTAATGCCGCCCGGTATTTTTCCTTCTGACCCGGTATTTCCCTTCTGAAAGGCACGACAGACATGGCATCCACGAAGCCCATCGCAGGCGGCGCAATTCCCGCCCTCACATTTCCCAAGGTCGGCGGCGGCAGCCTGAGCATTGGTGGCCCGCGGGATGCCTGGACGCTGTTCGTGGTCTATCGCGGTAAGCATTGCGGACGCTGCAAAAAGTACCTCGGCATTCTGGAGAAGATGAAGGGCGAGTGGGAGGCCGCTGGCTTTGAAATTGTTGTGGTCTCGGCGGATACCGAAGAAAAAGCCAAGGCGGACATAGCGGAATTCGGCTGGAGCTTTGACGTCGGTTACGGCCTGACCGAAGCGCAGATGGGCGAACTCGGTCTCTACATCTCCGACCCGCTTTCGCCATCCGAGACCGACCGCCGCTTTGCCGAGCCCGGCATTTTCTGCGTTCGTCCGGACGGCACCAATCAGATCGTCGCCATCTCCAACGGTCCCGCGGCGCGCCCGGAACTTGCGGAGCTCCTGGACGGCATGATCTTCAATATCAAGAACGAGCGGCCCGCACGCGGGATGGTCGACGCCGCATAAAGCCTCGTCTTTCCGACTGAATCTGTAAGAGCGCGACTGTCCAAATCAAGGACGCTTGCGCTCTTATGACTTGTGGGCGCTGTCAGAGACTGTTACGCCCTTGATGCTCTCTGGATACAGTTTTCAAATCGTGTTTTTTGAGTATCTTCGCATCCCGTCGGGGATGTTTTTGTTTGGGACGACGGCAGTGGCCATGGCGTGCGCCTTTGCCGTCTATGCGGGCCTTGGCTGGCCAGGAGGTGCATCATGTCACGCTTCAATAAAACGCAAGGCTTCAACTTTTGAGGCCATGAGCAAGCGCCGGAAGGGATTCCCCTCCGAAACGCATGTCAAACGCGGCTATCGTACTGTCGGCGATGGCAAAGAACTCCTCGAAAAACTCGGTCGCAACGATCCTTGCCCCTGTGGGTCAGGATTGAGATTTCAAGCGCTGCTGCCTTACGAGCCGCCGCTATCAGGGTAGCGCGCGTGACGATTACTGGCGTGACTAGCTCCGCGCGGAATCTAAAAGGAACGCTGGACCGGCGTTGGGAACTTTCAAGCCTGCTTTCAATGCGGGTTCATTCCGAAAGCGCGCCGCCCTTCCCGCTGAGCGGACCCGGGAAGGTCGGTTGATCAGACGACACACGACCGTGCCACAAGAGAATGGCCGTCTTGTCTGGGCCGCAGAGACCGTCCTTACCCTAAACCGGAACCGTATCCCGGCCTTCACCACCGAATCGGGTAGCGGCGAAACCGATGATCAGGCCCGCGATGGCGCCTTGCAAGGTGAACCAGAAAGGCGAGGTGAACAGGCTCCCAGCTCCGAAGGCAGCCGTAAATACCTGCGCCAGGGTATCGTACGCGAAGAAAGTCAGAACAAAGTTCATCCAGGCGCCCATGAAGGGTGCACGGAACCACCAGGGCATGGGCAGCTTCAGGATCGGATGCCAGGTGAAGACACCGAAGATACCGATAATCGCCCCTAACGTGGTGTACCAGAGCAGGAAGCCCCAGCGCAGCAGCGGGGCGCCATCGGGTACGAGACTTGGGAGCATGAAAAATCCGGCAAGACCGATAATGAAACCGACTGTCTTACCGATGGCGATTCGTGTAATGAGAGAGGGTTTTTCAAACATCGAACTCTCCTGACATGACGACAAGGCGTTACCGGCACACACGCTGGTGCGCGCGGCTGACATGCCCCCCGCTGGCAGGCTCCCCCAAGATTGAGTATCACGCGTTTTCAGCTCTCCTGCCTTGATGTCGATCATTCGTGAGGCCGGTGGCAAATCTCCCGGTTTTTTTTGATCTCTCCGTGAGCTTTTTCTGGTGCTGGTCGCGTTTCACGTTAGCATGCGCCATGCCTGATCTCTTTTCCCTCATTTTCATCGCGCTGACCTTTCTGCTGGCCGGAACCGTGAAAGGTGTGATCGGAATGGGATTGCCCTCCGTTTCGCTGGCGCTGCTGACGGCGTCGCTGGGTCTGCCGCAGGCGATGGCTCTGCTAGTCGTGCCCTCGTTCGTGACCAATGTCTGGCAGGCCGTCACGGGTGGCAATGCCCTGCGCATTCTCAAGCGGATCTGGCTCTTTCTGGTGATGGCGTCGGTGACGGTCTGGCTGGGGGCGGCGGCCCTGACCCGCGTCAATCTGGAGCTGCTCTCGGCGCTGCTGGGTCTTCTGCTGGTTGTCTATGCCGTGTTGGGCATGAGCGGCGCACGCTTTTCCATGCCGCGGCGCCAGGAGGCCTGGGCCGGACCTTTGCTCGGGGGTGTGAATGGTGTGCTGACCGGAATGACCGGGTCCTTTGTGGTACCGGGGGTGATTTTTCTGCAGGCCATCGGTCTGTCCCGAGACATGCTGATCCAGTCCATGGGGATGCTCTTCACCGTCTCCACCCTGGCGCTTGCGATCTCGCTCAAAGGCAACGGGCTGCTGACCGCCGAGCTCGGCGGTATCTCGGCGGTCGCGGTCGTGCCGGCGCTCATCGGGATGGTCCTGGGGCAGCGCTTGCGGCGCCGGCTCTCCGAAAAGCTCTTCCGCCGCGTCTTCTTCATCGCGCTGCTGTTGCTCGGCCTCTACATCATTGCCGATGCGGTCTGGTAGGCGGGCGCTAGATCAGATCCGGTTTAGATGGAATCGCCTTCGGCGATCCGTCGTACCGGTGAATCTGCTCTTATTATAAGATGTAGAGCGGGTTCACATGTTTTAGCGAAAACACAGAGTGTTTCCGTTAAAACATGACGCGCTCTAAGGGCTGATGCGAAACGGCCAGCCTTGCGAGCTGGGGCAAGGCCGGCCGTATAGAGCCCGGAGAGGGTTTAGGAAGAAGCTTTCTTGCTCTTCACCAGCCGGGCCAGGAAGATCAGCAGACAGGCACCCGCCGTCGCGGCCAGGAGCTTGGGAATCAAGCCGAAAATGCCGACGCCCAGGAGGGGCAGGATGAAGCCTGCGGCCAGACCGCCTGCAATGCCAAGCAAGATGTTGGCGATCAGGCCCATCTCCGACTTCATGAGTTTCTCCGCGGCAAAGCCCGCAATGCCGCCGATAATAATTGAACCAATGAGTTCACCCATCATAATTCTTGTCTCCGTGTGAATAGGTTTTGCTTTTATCCCGAGGTCGCCCGTGGGGCCGTGTGCCGCGCGTCATCCCCGCAAGATTTGAATTTTTACTCTGATCATCCTGATGCCGATTTCTTCTGTCCTGGCTCACTGAACGCGACGACCCGTGTCCGCGTTATTGCGCTTGCTCAACCCAGAATGCAGTGTTTGGCGAAGTCCGTTGCCTCGTTCGCTGTCCAGTCGCCCTTGGGTTTATCCTTCATGTCTGCGCACCATTCTTCGCTACCGACTTCCGGTGAGCAGGCAGCGGTTAAAGCGCCGGCAATCAGAACAGCGGCAAGGGTCAGGCGGTTCGTTCTTTTCATCGTGTTCCTCGTGTGTCGTCGAGCGAGTCTTTTTGGTTCAAAAATTGTCGATCTTTTTTTCAGTTACCTGCGCTGGATGAATCAATCTCAGAGCTAATGCCACCAGAGGTAAGAATATCTGCTCCGGTATCGTAAACTTAGGATAGTTCAACGCCGCGCCACTGCCTGTTCGTAATAACACGTAGTGCCTTGCAACGGCTTGCTGCGGACGGATCAGGATGAGGCGATTCGAAAGCCAGAATTCCGCCCCATTTCAGCATCATCTCAGCGTCATCCCTGTGGGAATTGGGTGTCATCGATCCCAGTCGCCACTGTCCGGAAGCCGGATGGCCGGCGCACCTGAGAGACGTCAGGCCCGCCAAACTCCAGGCCTGAGATACTTCAGATCCGGCTAGGAGTGTTCCGGATCGTATACATATCCCAGACCCCGCACCGTGCGGATGATGGTTGGCTTTTCCGGGTTCTTCTCGATCTTGCGCCGCAGGCGGGAAATCCGGATATCGATGCTTCTGTCAAAGGGGTCCCATGACCGGTCATGGGCTTGCTCCAAAATCTGGTCACGATTCAGCACCCGGCCTTTGTTCCGGGCGAAGGCTTTCAGCAGATTGAATTCCATGGCCGTCAAGGGCAGTTCGCTGCCGTCGCCCGCGGTCATCTTCGCGGCCTCGATATCCAGGAGGTAATCTCCGAATTGCGCCGTGTCGATTTTCGCCGGGCTTTCCTGCTTTACACTCCCCTGGCCTCTGCGCCGCAGAACGGCCTTTATGCGGGCTTCCAGTTCGCGCAGATCGACCGGTTTGCCCAGATAGTCGTCCGCGCCCATCTCCAGGCCGATAATGCGGTCGACGACTTCTCCTGCGGCGGTCAGCATGATCACCGGAATCTGGCTGTCGACGCGCAGGGACCTGAGCGCCGCCAGGCCGTCTTCGCCTGGCATGTTGATGTCCAGGATGATCAGGTCGATACCGTCGCGGGTCAGCAAAGAGCGAAGCTCCTGCGCATCGCCCGCGGTCGTAACGGCAAACCCGCGCTTGCCGAGGTACTCCTGGAGCATTTCGCGAACGTCCTGTTCGTCGTCGCACACCAGAATCCGTGTCGTCTTGTCGTCCATTTACCTGTCTTCTTTCACATCGCCCAGAATGCCGAAAACGAGTTTGCGCAGCTCGTCCGGCGAGACCGGCTTTTCCAGGAAGGGCCGGTCGAGTTCCTTTAAAAGCGCTTGAGACGCCTTTCCCATCGTATCCCCTGTGATGAAGGCGCAACGCCTGAGCAAATAGGGGAAATCCGTCTCCAGTGCATTGTAGAGGCCGCGTCCGTCAATCTCGGGCATGTTGAGGTCACTGAGAAGGACGTCGTAGCGACGGTGCTTCAAACAGGTAATGGCCTCATGCCCGGAGTTGGCAATGGTGACTCCGAAACCCTCGTTTGCCAGAACCTCCGCGACAAATTCCGCTACGTCGGCCTCGTCGTCGACCACCAGGACTCTCTTCGCGGCGGTCTCATCCCGCTGGAGGACTTCTTTCTGCGCTGCGTCGTCCTGATCCTTCGCGAGCGGCAGCCTGATGGAAAAGCGGCTGCCCTGTCCGCCCTGCGGGTCGAGCCGGATCTGTCCGCCGTGGGAGTGGATAATGCGATGGCAAAAGGCGAGGCCGATCCCCGTGCCGTCGCCGACGCTCTTGGTCGTAAAGAAGGGTTCAAAAATACGCGCCCTGATGTTCTCGGGGATGCCCGGTCCGTTGTCCGCGATTACGATCTCAAGGAAGTTACCGGAACTCTCGACAGTCGAAGAAACCTCGACACGGTCGCCGATCCCCGATGTGCTGATTGCCTGTCCCGCATTGATAATCAGGTTGATGACCACCTGGGTGATCTGGTCCGCATCGGCGAGGATCTCCGGCAGGTCGTCCGGCAGCTGCGAGAGGATCTCGACGCCGTCCTGTTGTTGCCCGAAGCCCGCGACGTCGATCGCGGTGGCGAGCACAGCGTAAATGTTCACCGGCTCCATCTTGGTCGGCTGCTGCCGTGCCATGGCCAGGAAGGTCTTCACGATCTTGGCGCTGCGCTCGGCGGCATTACTGATCTTGTCGATCCGGCGCAGGATATCCGCGTCATTGGTCTCCTCCCGCAGCATCAGGGAGTGCCCCACTACGATGGAGAGCGGATTGTTGAGTTCATGCGCCACGCCGGCCAGCAGTTCGCCCAGTGCCGACATCTTCTCGTTCTGGAACAGCATGTCCCGCTGTCTGGAGACTTCTTCCTGAAGCGCCAACTCATCGGTGAGATCGCGGGTGCTGGAGACGATGACCTCCTCGCCGTTAAAGGTGATCAGCCGCGCGGAGACGGCACCGGGAAAGACCTTGCCTTTCTGGTCGACGAATTCGGTCCGGTAGTCGTTCAGCCAGCCCTTCTCCCGAAGCGCCTGTAAAAATCTGGGGCGTGCGTCCGGATCCGTGAAGAAGGAGCGGTAACTGCGAACCTCTCCCGTTTCCTTGGCTGTCTCCAGACTGGTGAAAAGCAGCTCTCCGGTCTCGGCCTTGGTCATCTGGATCGGAACCGGGCTGGCCTCCAGGACCTGCTTGACCAGTTCCTGGGATTTGACCTCCTCGGTGAGGTCGGTAACGCTGGTCACGATCACTTCCTCGCCGCGGAACTCCGCGAAACGCGCGGAGATGGAGGCGGGAAAGACCACGCCCTTTGCAACGACATTCAGCCGGTAATTGTCGACCTGTCCATCGGCAAGCATCTGTGTGATGAAGTCGGCTCGTTCATCGATATTCGCGTAATGCTCCTTGGCGGACCTGGTGTTTCCGAAAAGCTCAAGTGCGGCGGGCGAGCGGTAGAGAATCTGACCGTCGCCGGTGCGCGCCATGATGACGATCGCGGCGCTCGCGTCCAGGACGGTCCGGACCAGCAGATCGCCCTCGCGCTCGATGAATTCGGCTTTCTTGCGTTCCGTGACATCGGTCCGGGTGACGACGAAGCCGCCGAGTTTCGTCGGGTGAGTCGAGACGAGGTAGCAGGTCCCGTCCGTATGCGTCAGTTCGTATTCATCGACATAGTCGTGCGTGGTCTGCAGCCGGGCCTGTACCCAGGCATCCTCCCGGCCGACCGCGTCCGAGTACACCCCCCGGCGCGCCGTCTCGCGCATCAGGATCTCCCAGTCGAGCCCGGGTTCCAGCATGTCGGCGACCGCGGCGTTCATCTCCTTGTAACGCTGGTTGCACATGACCAGCCGCCGGTCATCGTCGTAGAGCGCGAAACCCTCGCTGAGAGACTCAATCGCATCCTGCAGCAAATCGCGGGCGCGGCGGATGTCGTCTTCGCTGTCTTTTCTGTTATCTGCCCCACTCTCCATGCTGAAACCCTAGCTCACCGATGTTTCAGTTCGTTTTCCTGTCAGCGTTCCAATGTTTCAATTGTTTCAGAAATGAGGCGCCGCGCCTTGATGAAAACGACCTAACTTATTGAAAAAAATATATTCTTTATCATTATCTCATTTTTACGATGCTGGAAACAACTGAAACGCGATATCGGGCGGCGTGACAATCGGCTGAAACATGCAGGGCGCAAATAGAGGTCATCGACGAACGCAACAAGGCAAGCCCGATGCTCTTTACCTGCAACACACACCAAACCGACCCGGCTCCGATCGTCGCTCTGCACTCTTCGGCATCAGACCGAAGACAGTGGAGCGGCCTGGTTTCGGACCTTCGCGACCGGCATGACGTTTTCACCTTCAACCTGCCGGGATATGGCCCGGACTTCACACGCTGCCGCGCCTTCAAGGGGATGGCAACCGTTGCCGAACCGATCCTGCAGGAAATCCTGAAGATCGGGCAGGCCGTCCACCTGGTCGGTCATTCCTTCGGCGGCGGCGTCGCGCTGAAGATCGCTCTGATGCGGCCCGATCTTGTCAAGAGTCTGACGCTCTATGAGCCCGTCGCCTTTCACATCCTGAGGGGCAGGGGGGCGGAGGATGCCGGACTGCTCGCGGGCCTCAAGCAGGTCGAGGAAAGCCTGCGCGCCGTTGGTTCGGATGGACGCGACGGCCCCGGTCTCAAGCCCTTTATCGACTTCTGGAACGGTGACGGCGCCTGGGACCGGATGCCCGAAACCCTGCGTGACCGGCTTATCTCGGCAACCGCCGCTGTGCTTGCCGACTTCGACAGCTGCTTCAGCGAAGACTGGCGGCTCGAGGATCTCGGCGGATTGGAACTGCCGACGCAGATACTCATGGGCATGGAGTCTCCGGAGATCGCGCAACGCACGGCGACTCTGATCTTCGGCCAGATTCCGGATGCCGAGCTGGTGATGCTGCCGGGGCTGGGCCATATGGCGCCAATCCATGCACCTGACTGGGTCAATCCCCGTATCAAGCAGCATATCGCGCGCATTGAGCGCAGTGCGGAGCACTTCGCCTGGCCGCAATCGCACGCCGCCTGAAAAGCGCATCAACCGACAAGCACAAGAACGGAAGCTGCCCGAAACCCGGGCAGGGGTGTCCGGCAAGAGGAAACAACAATGTCTATCGGCAGCTTTACCCACCCCATCCGCATGCTCGCGGGTATTTCAAATTCCACCAAACCCAAGGAGAGTGAAATGAGTACGAATGTTCTGACCAGCTCGAGCTCTGACCTGCCTGCGACCGGCACTTCAGTCGATGCTCCCGCGCTGGAAGCCGGGACGCCTGATTTTTCGGCCATCAAATCCAAACAGAATGCGGCCTGGTCTTCCGGCGACTATGCCAAGATCGGCGTGACTCTTCAGATCGTCGGCGAGGAGCTGGCCGAAGCGGTCAATCCCGTGCCGGGATCCCGCGTTCTGGATGTCGCGGCGGGCAATGGCAATGCCACGCTGGCTTTCGCCCGGCGCTGGTGTGATGTGACCTCCACGGACTATGTGCAAAGTCTTCTGGACGGCGGGCGCAGGCGCGCCGAAGCAGAGCGGTTGGAGGTGGCTTTCCAGACGGCCGACGCCGAAGACCTGCCCTTTGCCGATGGGTCCTTCGACAACGTCGTTTCCACCTTCGGCGTCATGTTCACACCCAACCAGAAACAGTCCGCCGCCGAAATGATCCGAACCTGCCGCTCCGGCGGCAAGATCGCCATGGCGAACTGGACGCCCGAGGGCTTTATCGGCACGCTCTTCAAGACTCTCGGCAAGCGCGTTCCCCCGCCCGCCGGCGTCTCTTCGCCCGCCCTCTGGGGGACGGGGGACTGGATTGAAGAGCAGTTTTCCCCCGACGCCCTGGACATCACAATGAAGCTGAAGAGCTTTAATTTCCGCTATCGTTCTCCCGAGCATTTCATCGAGTTCTTCCGGGTCTTCTACGGGCCGGTGCGCAAGGCCTTTATGGCGCTCGACAAAGGCGGACAGATTGCCCTCTACAATGACATCTACGCAGCGGTCGACCGCTTCAACCAGGCGACGGACGGTTCCATGATCGTCCCCTCCGAGTACGCGGAAGTGATTGTAACCAGACGATAAGCCAGGGGCACCAGGCGCTAAACCGGGTCAGCAATCTCTACCCCGCGGCGGCCCCTGACGCCGGCGATCGTCGGGGGCTTTCCGCCCTGTCTGCGAGGAACCCTGGCGGCATCTCGGGCCTCAATAGACCCGAAAGCTGCTTTTACAGTTATTCCAAATCCTCTAAATTGCGAATGCAGTAAATAACCAGTCGAGGCCCGACAATTAAGAGGGGAATATTAATGGCGCAACAAACTCTTTTTGAGAAATATGGCGGGTTTTCGAAAGTAAGTAAGATGGTTCTTGCGTTTTATGACACTTTGTTGGATAGCGACGAAATCGGCCCGTTTTTCGACGATATAGACATGTCGAAGATGGTCGATCACCAGACCAAATTCGTTGCCTCCCTGCTCGGGGGTCCGGCATCTTACAGCGACAAGCAGCTGCATCAATTGCACAATCATCTGGACATTCACGATGCGCACTTCGATGAATTGAAGGATGTCTTGAAAGACACCCTGTCCGATCACGGTGTTGAACCCGCCGATGTGGAAACCGTGCTTCAGGAATTCGAACAACGGCGCAGCTATATCGTGGGACAACCCCATGTCGATTGAGGCCATCAACGAACAGCTGTTACGGGCGATCGGTGTCGGCGTCGCACTGCTTGACCGCGGCAGTTTGAACTTTCACTTTCACAACGACACTTTCGAGGAGTGGTTCGGTGCCCAGGTCGGCGTCAATCCCCTGCCGGCCGTATTCGAGGGACTGGACGTCGCGGCGCTGAACGCCGGGCTGAACGGCGACGGACGCTACACCGCGGAAATCAGGCATAAGAAAAAGCGCCGCAACATGGTGATCGCGGTGGAGTTCACCGCGGCCAGTGAGGGCGAACAGCAGCTTGTCGTGCTGGTCTGCCAGAACATCACCCGCATCCGCGAACTGGAATCGATGATCGATTCCTATTCCATGATGGTCGAGCGCAACACCCGCGAGATCAAGCGCGAGAAGGAGCAGGTCGAGAAGCTGCTGCTCAATATTATGCCGCGTTCGGTCTACGAAGAGTTCAAGGCTTTCGGTGTTGTCACACCGCAGCTCTATGATCCCATTTCGGTTCTGATGCTGGATTTCGTCGGCTTTACCGACATGGTCGCCTCCACCGACCCCAGCGTGACAGTGACCGAACTCAACGATATCTACAGCGCTTTCGACCGCATCGGAGAGCAGTTCGGCTGCGAGCGGATCAAGACCATCGGCGATGCCTACATCACCGTCGCGGGCCTGCCCGATCCGATGCCCGATCACTCCAAGGCCGTGGCGAACACCGCGATCCGCTTCATCCGCTATCTGGAGCGGCGCAACAAGAGCCATCCGCACCAGTGGCATTGCCGGATCGGCCTGGCGTCTGGGGCGGTCGTCGGCTCGGTCGTGGGCATTCAGAAGTACGTCTACGATATCTTTGGTCCGGCGGTGAATCTGGCGACACGGCTGCAGGAATTCTCCGAACCCATGCAGATCTCCGTCCAGGACGAAGTTGCGAAGAACCTGCGCGAGGACTTCGAAATCGACCGCCTCGGCGAGCGGGACATTCGCGGTTTCCCGGCCCAGGAAGTCTGGCGCCTGCACGACAGCAAGAAGATTGCGCCGCCACCGAAGACTTAGCTCTGCACCGCGCTCCTGAAGGCGGCCGCGAGAGCTGTGAGCGCGTCGCGCGAGCGGTCATCCTTCACTCTGGAATGCAGCAGAACCGGCAGGCGGGGCAAGGCCGGAAGACCGAGCTTGGGACCCACCTCGACGGCGCCGAAGGGCAGCATGCGCCGCGCCAGGGCGGAGACGCCGAGCCCGGCCATAACGGCGGCGGACACCGCCGTGACGCCGCCGCCGACGAAGCTTTCCCGCCAGGGCACGCCCGCCTCGTCGAGTAGCTGAAGCGCCATGATCCGCACACCGCAGGGTTCGGCCATGGTGGCAATCGGCAAGGGCTCGCCCGCCGGGTGCGTCCAGTCCGGTGCCGCGAACCAGCCCATTTTTTCTTCCGTCAGAACCTCGCCGTCGTTCCGTCCCGCGTCGAAGCGAACAATGACCGCGTCGAGCTCCCGCCGGTCGTAGCTTTGCAGCAGATCGCCCGTGGTTCCGATCCGGATTTCGATCACCATCTGCGGATCCTGCGCATTCATGCGCGCGATCAGCGCGGGAAGCTCGGGCCCCGCGACATGGTCGCTGATGCCGATGATCAGACGCTGCCGGACAGCCGTGAAGTCGGCGAAGGCGTGTTCCTGGATCTCCAGAAGTTTGCGGGCGTGGGCGAGGAAGGTAAGACCCTGTGCTGAGAGCTCCACACGCCGGGGCGTGCGTTCAACCAGACGGCAGCCGAGCCGCTCCTCCAGCCGCTTCAGCTTCAGGCTGACCGCCGATTGGGTTGTCCGCGAGGCCTCGGCCGCGCGGGTAAAGCTGCCGAGTTCGGCGATGCGGACGAAAGCCTGGACAGCGTCCAAATCGAGTGCACGTTCTATCATTGCATATCGTTATAACTGAAATATTTAATCATATAATACACAAATAACTGCGCGCCACTTAAATTGACGTCACTGCAGTTTGGACCATCAACTTATGGAAAGGATCCGCAATGCCGCTCTGTCAAATTTCACTGCGCGCCGGGAAGCCGGAAAGCTATCGCCGGGCGATCTGCGACAGCCTTTACCAGGCGATGCGCGAAAGCCTGAATGTGCCCGAAGACGATCAGTTCATGACGGTCACGGAGCATGACGCGGCGAATTTCCGGCATGGGAGCGCTTACGGCGTCACCCGCAGCGCGGATCTGGTCTACTTCCGGATTATTACCTTCGATGGCCGCGCGGCTGAGAAAAAGCTGGCGTTCTTCGAGAAGCTTGCGGAGCTGCTTGCCGACAATCCCGGTATCCGGTCAGAGGATGTTTTCGTGAATATTGTCGAGAGCCCCCGGGAGAACTGGTGGGCCGGTCACAGTCTCGCGCAACCTGCCTGATGCTATACCGCACCCGAAGCTGCGTATCTCTTTTCGCTTAGGCGATCTCACCGCACCCCCCGATTCATGCCGCCGTCGGCGAGAAGGGCCTGACCGGTGATGTAGCGCGCGCTCTCGGAGGCCAGGAAGACGCAGGCCTGACCGATCTCCTCGAAGCTCGCGGGGCGCTGCGCCGGGATGGATTTTAATGCGGCGTCCGACAGGTTCACGTTTTCACAAAAGCCGGGCATGAGGTTGTTCATGCGGATGTTGTGCCGGGCGTAGCGGTCTCCGTAAAGCTTGGAGAAGGAATGCAGAGCGGCGCGCAGCATGCTCATGGGGTAGGGCGCGCGGGGTTCGACAGTGTTCATGGAGGAGATGTTCACGAAGGCGCCGCCGCCCTGTTCGATCATGACGGGCGTGACCAGCCGCGCGAGCTTAACGACGCTCAGCACATACATATCCAGGCTTTCGTGCCAGAGGTCGTCGGGCAGTTCGAGCAGAGGCCCGTCGAAGTTTGCATCGAAACCCACCGTCTTGATGGCCTCCGGAACCGAGCCGCCATGACCCATGTTGCTGACCACCGCATCGATGCGTCCGTATTCCTGCAGTGTTTCCTCCACCAGGGCCCGCAGATCGCCGGCGTCGAGCACCGAGCCGCTGCGCCCCAGCCCGCCCAGTTCCTTCGCCAGTTCGACACTGCGCCCGGACGGCGACATGAGGGAGACTTTGTATCCGGCTTTCGCCATCTCGATGGCGCAGCCGCGCCCGATCCCCTGACCGCTTCCGGTCACGATGGCCACCTTGATGTCTGACATATTTCTTTGCGCTCTTCTTTTCTGCCGACGGAAACCCAGAATCTCTGCTATCCGCAGGCTTTGGCGCGGGCAGGCATCGATCATGCTACGGCCCCAAGCTATCGCGCGCGCGAGGCCGGCTGAAGCGAAGTTATCGACCAGGCCCTGTGAGAAATTCTCATAGCGGCTCTGCCCGCTTGATTCACGCAGTGTCGTGATCATTCAAAGCAAAGTGCGCTTATACAGCTTCAAAACTCGCTGCCTCTCGATCAGCAATCTGCTGATCTCGCCGACTGGTTCTCACGGGCGCAAATTTTGAAATCTTGTGATTCGGTAAAAAAGCGCACTTCGCTGTAAAACAGGCTGTGCAGCTCTGCGAATAACGACACCCGAAAGAATCCGGGAACAGGGGAAAGGTTCGAGGAAAAAGAAGCCCATGATGAGACTCATGAAATCCGCCGTCAGCCTGTTCCTTGCCGCGAGCCTGCCGGCGCTTGCCGATCAGACCAGCCCGCAGATGCGCCTGCTGGACGACCTCGACTTTCCCGGTGAAGGATACTGTATCGACGTGCCCGGCGTCGGTCAGACCGCACGCACCGACCTTCCCCTGGTGATGCACAATTGCCTGCCGGAGAGAAGGAGTGTCGACCGGATCGCCGAGGAACGGGACGGCCGGATCTACATGCCCGCCTACGACGCCTGCGTCACCGCTCTCGGGGTTTGGTCTGTCCTTCCGGGCGTCCCCGTCATGCTCCGCCCCTGCGGAACGAACGAGAGCTTTTTGCAGGCCGATCAGTTCCAAAAATTCGAGCGCACCGCCAACAACCAGCTGCGTTTAACAGACTCCAGTCTCTGCCTGACCGCCGGCCCCGACGCAGACCGGACCTATAGCCCGACCCACCGCTGGCGGACCCTGACCATGGAAGACTGCGCGGAGGTTCCGTTGTTTTTGTCCGCGTGGAGGTGACGTCAGCTTTCATTGACGCTCCATGAAATCTTCGCGTCTTCACATATCAAGAACCCGTCCCACCATTGGATCAAATACCCTTTTACATATGAGATTGGTGACCTTGTGATGGTGTGTTTCACATCTTGCGTACTGAGCTCTTTGGAGACGAATTCGCAAACGGCACTGGGCCCCTTCGCCATTTGGAACGCGCTCGACTTGGAGAGATTAATGAAATCTGTGATGATCTCACCGCAGTGGAAGAACTCCGAATGTTGAAAGGGGCACTGGTTATCTATTAGGAAGCGGTCCAGTGAAGTTAACAATGAAATTGGGTTTTCAACCGGCTCCGAACAAAATACTTCAGCAGAACCTCCTTTGTTCCAAGCCGCTTGCGCCAAATTGGTGATATTGAAGTTTTCAAGGTCTTCTTTAAAAGGATCAGAAGTGAGGCAAGACTCGGTCAGTCTTGCTCGGGAAACAGAAGTAAATTCTATGATTGCTGAAGAGTTGCCTATGCTCTTGGCTTCTTCGAAGGGTAGCCACCATGGAAATCCACCAAGTTCCATAACAACTGTACCATTGGACACTCTAAGTTCGCGAATCGAAGTTGGATGAATGATCTTTGTTGCTTCCAGCAATGCAAAAAGCGATTCTGGTGCCATAGTAAAAACAGTCCGCTATTTCACAAACGCCTACTTTGCAGCCATGCTTGTCAATCGTCAACGGCAGCAAAGTCCGCGGAGCGGACCTGAAGCTGATGTCCGATTTTGCGCTAGCAGCGAATGAAAGCTTTTGGGAACGCGGCCGCATCATCCAAAGCCTATTGTGAATAGCAGCTCTGGGCCGATTGCCACCATTCTTATCCGAAGTCAAAGGGACAAGTCTGCCGACTCCGGCTTTGCTAACTCGGTCGCACCAAAACGCGCAAGTCTCCCACGTTCCGAAAGCCAGTGGACTCTGCCGCCGCAAGTCTCGAGCTGGATTCATAGCCCACGACAGGGGAGCCTGGCCGTAGTGCCGAAGCGGCTTGGGTGGCTTGGGCAAAGACTTGGTGATCCTGCGCCGCTGAGAAGACGTTCGACAATCCGGTCGCGTCGTTCGAGAGGTTTGCGACGCAACCGGCGTCGATGGCGGAGCCGGAACCGCGTGCGAGGAAGATGAGGTTGGGGTCGTCAAGAACGGCGGGTGGAAAGATCACCTGATCGGTGGAGATCCGGCGGTGCACCAGGCACTGTACCAGGCGGCGAGTTCGGCAGGTTCGCGAATCTGCCGCCAGGCCTCCGGTATCTTCTCGTACCCGCCGTCGTGCCAAATCCATGAGGCCTGGAAGAGAACCACCATCCCGAGCGCGGCATAGTCCAGGTCCGCAAAGCTGTCCTTGATTGAGGATATCTGCAGCCCTGCTTCCAACGAATCACGAATATTCATCAGGTGCTGCGCGCTCACGTTCGGTTGCAGCGTGACCACCTGAGGGTAGTAAGGCGGCGGTGCGTCGAGGCTGTGGAATGTCGATCGGTCGCGCGCAAAGCGCAATCCCTGCGCGCCCATGATGGCGGCGCAGAGGTCGGCGTTGTTGCCGGCCGCTATCCGGACTTCGCTGAGCGATGAGATCATGGGAATGACTTTACGAAACTATTTTCGGCAAGAGTAGCCACGTCCGATCCGTAACTTCGATTTTCGCACTGCGACCCATCGCAGCAAGTTCTTTGCAGTAAGTGAGAAGCGGTCGGCGTTGAGACTCTTCGCACCGACCGCCTCAAATCAAATGTTCCCGGTCTGGCTTTTCTCGATATTACGACTGAGCGCCAAGGTGTTCTGCGAACCAGGCGCATTGGGCTGGCGCAGAAATCTCGAAGGGACCGTCAGTGTAGGCTTCGAAATGCGCGCAATCCAGTATCAGGAGCTTTTTGGGCTCCATCGCATTTTCATAGGCCCTCAATGTCAGATCGGCAGGTGTCAGGTGGTCGTCGCGACCGACAACCAGCATTAAAGGGGTCGGTGCAATTTTGGAGACCCAATTTCCCGGCTCATATTCGGTAAAGAGCTCCATCGAGCGCAGGGTGATCTCGTTGACCCATGCGCCGCGATTGGCATCTGATAGCCCCTGAAAAAACGCGCGGCTATCGTCGGTCGGCAAGGCGCAGGGGTCGCCCTCATTTTCACCAACGACAGGAAGCCGCAGCGGCGGCTCCCCCTTCAAACGGCCTGCACGATCTGCGGCGAATCCGCTTCGCAAACCCGCCCAATGGTCCGAACGGACAAGCCGTTGCGCATTTTCCAGCCCGTAGACAAGCGGCACCTGACTGACGACGCATTTTACGCGCTTGTCCTTTGCGGCCACCACCAGAACGTGACCGCCAGAATAACTCGACCCCCAGATCCCGATGCGTGCCGCATCCACCGTTTCGATGCCTTGCACCCATGTGATTGCGTCGCGGTAATCGGCGATCTGCTGGTCGGGGTCAATTTCCCCGCGTGGCTCTCCGCCGCTCTGTCCCAAGTTGCGGTTGTCGTATACCAGAACGTTCATCCCGGCGCGCTGGAATGTCTCGGCAAAGCCGGCGAGGTGCATTTCCTTGGTGGCCGAAAACCCATGCGCCATGATGACGCAAGGTGCCGGCGTCGGTGCGGCCCGGTAAAACCACCCGGCAAGTTCGGTGCCGTCTTCGGTCTTGAATGTCACGTCAGTTTTCATGTGATCCTCCCATTTCTGTGCCCCGCAGTTTGTTCTGAATTGCGGGCCAATGCTTGACAGCGCGTGCCCTATTACTTGATCCTGAGACCACACTGGGGATGCGAGGGTTCGACATTGCGCCATTGGACCACAGCCACCTTGAAGACGGGCTTACAATATGACGCCTGGGCCGATGGGTTAAATGCATCGCATCTCAGTTGGTCTTTGGGTCCACCCGAAATCACGGTTTCGGGCAGGTACCACGCCGAGTTTTCATCTCGAAGCGATACAGACTTTTCCGTCGTCAACTGTGCTTGTGACCCCTGTCACGGCACCCGGGGAAGCCGCGAGATTGGGCAGAACGACGATGCGTTTTATGGAGTTTTAGTGCTGCGTTCAGGTCACGAGGAGGTCTTGCACTCTGGGGACGCGGTCACGCTTGGTGCGGGAGATATGATGATCTGGGATGCGTCACGCCCCTGTCGGTTCCGCGCCCACACTGCCATCAGCAAAACCACACTTTTTGTAAGCCGTTCCAGGCTGCGCGCGCTCGGTGGGTCAGACAGGCTGAATACGGGTTTGATCAATGTCTCAGCAGGTTGGGGCAGGCTTCTCAGAGACAGGGTTCTGGCACTGGAACAGGTGATCGGCAGCCTCGATAACTCGACATTTGCCCGACTGGCAGACTCGCTTATCGGCGAAGTCGCGCTTCTCGCCCAACCACAAAGGCACGTAGCCAAACGGCCGCGGCGGATTCTGCTCGACCGCATTGACCGTGCCATGGATGCGCGACTGGCCGATCCCGATTTCGGCCCTCCGGAGCTTGCCGCCTCTGTCGGAATTTCCGTGAGTTATCTTCACCATCTGTTTCGAGACGAAACGGAAACTGTCCGCTCCCGCATTCTGCGCAAGCGGCTCGATGCTGTGGCGCAGATGCTTCAGGCACCCGCCAGCGCGCGCGGGTCACTCACGCAGATTGCGTTTGCCCATGGTTTTTCGAGTGCGGCTCACTTCAGCCGCAGCTTCAAACTCCGGTTCGGATGCAGCCCCAGGGCTTTTCGGGAAGATCATAGAAACATCCTGTAATATACGAAAAGTCGCCCTTGGTTCAGGTTCGCGACATCAAGCGCTTCAAAGTAAAACATACTCCGGACTTTTGACTGCACCGACGCCCAGCTGGCTCAGGTACCGCTCGCCCGCTTTGGCAGGAACAGCATCGCGCGGACTCTTTCCCAGCGCAGCGTGTTCCGGATTTGTTCGACAATCCGCAACGCCTGTGGTAGTGTCATTTCAGTGCCGGGCTCGCCCTTCCGGTGCCTTCATCTTATATTCGTTTCAGACCTTTGCCGGACGGCTGTCTTTCAGTCTCCGGCCTGCGTCGGGGGCTTTGCTGCCTAGAGCAGCCGTTTCTCCGCTGAGACCGCGACTCATCTCAGCGGTACGTAAAAGACCGTGAAATTTCGTCCGACAGACAACACCAACCAACACCAGGAAACCAACAGAAAGCCAATCCATGTACGCCTTTTTCGAACGCCTTTTCGATCCCCTCGCGCCGGCCGCCATCGTGCAGCCGCCGTCGCGGGTCAAAGCGTTTTTCGAACACTATCTCCTGCCCATCAAGGGGCTCCTGACCCTGACCCTGCTGGTCTCGGGGATCGCGGCGATGGCGGATCTGGCGCTCTATGCTTTTCTCGGTGTTCTCGTAGACTGGATGGCGTCGACCGAGCCTGAATCTTTCATGGAAACCCACGGTACCATGCTGTGGCTCATGGCCTTTGTCGCCCTGGTGGTGCGGCCGGTCGCGACGCTGGTGGCCCGGGGGCTGATCACCCTCACGCTCTCGCCGGGGCTGACCAACCGGGTGCGCTGGCGCAATCACCGCTACGTGCTGCGCCAGAGCCTGTCTTTCTTTCAGAACGACTTCGCCGGGCGGGTGGCGCAAAAGGTCATGCAGACCGGTCATGCCCTGCGCGAGGCTGTGATCAACGTGATCGACGGGGTCTGGCTGCTGGTGATCTATCTGGCCGGGACGCTCTTTCTTTTCTCCGGCCTGGACTGGCGCCTGATGGTGCCGATCCTGCTCTGGATGGCGAGCTATGTGGCCGTGATCATCTTCATGGTGCCGCCGGTGCGCAACCGCGCCGCTTCGCTCTCCGAGGCCAACTCGGCCCTGACCGGACGGGTCGTGGACAGTTACACCAACATCCAGTCGGTCAAACTCTTCGCCCATACGGAGCGGGAGGACGAATTCACCGGCGAGACCATGCGCCGGCACACCCATGCCTTCCGCCGGCTGATGCGCTCGATCTTCGGCATGACCGCCATCCTGATGCTGCTGAACTCGCTGCTGCTGACCGCGGTGGCGGGACAGTCGATCCTGCTCTGGCTCGACGGCGGCATCACGGTCGGCGCCATCGCCATCGCCATCGGTCTGGTCATCCGCCTGAGCCAGATGTCCGGCTGGATCCTGCGCACGGTCACCAATCTTTTCGAGAACATCGGCACCGTGGAAAACGGCGTCGAGACCATCTCGCAGCCCAACGAGGTTCTGGACCGGCCCGACGCCGCCCAGTTGGAAGTGCCCCAGGGCGCGTTGCGCTTCGACAGGGTGCGCTTCCATTACGGCAAGGACAGCGGCGTCATCGAGAACTTCTCGCTCGATATCAGGCCGGGGGAAAAGGTCGGGCTGGTGGGACTCTCCGGCGCCGGGAAGTCGACCCTGGTCAATCTTCTGCTGCGCTTCTACGACCTGGAGGGCGGGCGGATCCTGATCGACGGCCAGGACATCTCCCAGGTGACGCAGGCCAGCCTGCGCAGTCACATCGCCATGGTCACCCAGGACACCTCGCTGCTGCACCGCTCGATCCGCGACAACATTGTCTACGGCCGCCCCGATGCCAGCGACGCCGAAATGCGTCGTGCGGCCGAGCTTGCGGAGGCCGCGAAGTTCATTCCGGATCTGGTCGACCGCAAGGGACGCAGCGGCTACGACGCCCATGTGGGCGAGCGGGGCGTCAAGCTCTCCGGTGGACAGCGGCAAAGGATCGCCATTGCCCGCGTGATCCTGAAGGATGCGCCGATCCTGGTGCTGGACGAGGCGACCTCGGCCCTGGATTCCGAAGTCGAAGCCGCGATCCAGGGGCAGCTGGAAAACCTCATGGCCGGGCGCACCGTGATCGCCATCGCGCACCGGCTCTCGACCATCGCAGCCCTGGACCGGCTGGTGGTGCTCGACCACGGACGTATTGTCGAGCAGGGCAGCCACGAGGAACTGCTGCGCCAGGGCGGACTCTACGCCCGCCTCTGGGAGCGTCAGTCCGGCGGCTTCCTGGGGATGGACGAGGTGGCCGAGGCGGGATGAGCCGGCGTGGACGGGGAGAGCCGGGTTATGATAACTCGCTTTCCAGCCACTTCAGCAAAACCGACGTGCCTTTGCGCGACTGCCAGCCGGCAGGCCGATAGATCGAGAGTCCGTCCGGAAGGTAGAGGCTCTCCGCGAAAGGGCGAAGGACGCTGCCGCTCCTGAGGTAGGGCTCGATAGTCCGGCGCCAGCCCAGCGCGACGCCGTGTCCTTCGAGAACCGCCTGGATCATCAGGGGGTAGCTGTCGTAGACGATACCGCTGTGGCCCACGTGCATCCCGGTCTCGAGCTTTTCCAGCCAGGCATCCCAGTCGATCCAGTCCTGCGGCTCGACCTTGTGGTGCAGCAGGCGCAGTTTCGGGACGAGGGCGATGTCGAGAGGGAGGTTTCGATCGGAAGGGCCCGACGGAGAGGAGTCCTGCCGGGCAGGGACGGACCGAGACGCCTGCAGCGTTTCAAGATATTTCGGACTGCAGATGGGAAAGATCTCGTCGGAGGCGGTGAAGGCCAGTTTCGTGTTGCCGCTGTTCCGCCCGCTGGTCTGCAGGGCCAGGTCAAAGCGCTCCTCGCTCTCGCTGATCGGCCTGGTCGAGGTCGAGACCCGCACGGGAACCTCCGGGTGTTTCTGATAAAAATCCGACAGGCGGGGCAGGAGCCAGTAGAGGCCCTCGCAGAGCTGGGAGCGCAGGACCACTTCGCCCTCCCTGTGGCTTTGGCGCAGGTCTTCGGCGAAAGCACCGATGGATTCGAAAGCCTCCGAGACCCGGCGGCCCAGCTCCCGGCCCTCCTGGGTCAGATGGACCGCCCGGTTGCGCCGCTCGAACAGCGCCACGCCCAGATCTTCCTCCAGCGCCCGGATCTGTTTGCTGATCGCCGCCTGGGTCAGGCCCAGCTCGGCCCCGGCTTTGGTGATGCTGCCCAGTCTCGCCGCGGCCTCGAAGGGCAGGAGGCTGGCGAGAGGCGGCAGGCTGCGTCTCAGATTTTTCATAACTCACAGTAATGTATTTCGGATGAGAAGTAAATTTACCCAGTGGCTTACGGAAATATAGGCTTAATGCGAAGTTACGCAAAAGCCTGAGGACCCATGACTGCCGCATCGCATACCCAAACCCAAGCCCCGCGGGATAATCTGAAGCTCGCCGTCTCCGTCATTCTGGTGACCGTGCTGACGCTTTCGCTCAATGACGCCTTGATCAAGTGGGTCAGCACGGATCTGGTGCTCTGGCAGATCTTCGTGCTGCGCTCCCTTTTCGCGGTCCCGCTTTTGCTGATCCTCCTGCGCGTGCGGTTCCGCCGGACGCCCTTGAGACCGCGCGCCCTGGGCTGGACGGCGGCGCGCAGTCTGATGCTGGTCTTTATGTGGGTTGCTTACTATGCGTCGCTGCCGCATCTGCAGCTCTCCATCGCCGCCGCGTCTTACTACACCCTGCCCATCTTCATCACGCTCTTCTCGGCGCTCTTCGTCGGGGAGCGGGTCGGCGCGCTCGGCTGGCTCGCGGTCGGGCTGGGCTTCGGCGGCGTGGGTCTCGTGCTCAAGCCGACGGCGGGCGACTTCAATCTCTATGCTCTGCTGCCCCTGCTCTCGGCCATGCTCTATGCGCTGGCCATGATCCTGACCCGGACCAAGTGTCGGGACGAGCATCCGCTGATTCTCTCCGGTGCGCTCAATCTCGCCTTTATCGCGGTGGGCGGGATCGCGACCCTGGCGGGCGGCATCACCGGCGGCATCACCGGCGGCTTCAGCGGCACGGCCTCTGCCGCGTCCTTTCTCTCCCCGGTCTGGGCGCCTATGGCGGGCGGCGAGGTCCTCGCCATTCTTCTTCTCACCCTCGCAGTGCTGGTGGCCAGCATCGGCACGGCAGTCGCCTACCAGTCCGGACCCTCCTCCGTGGTCGCGACCTTCGACTTTGCTTATGTCGGCTTTGCCGTGATCTGGGGCTTTGTCTTCTTCGCCGAGGTGCCGGACGGAATGAGCCTGATCGGTATCGCGCTGATCGTGGTCGCCGGGGTCATCGCCGTGCGCAAATGACCGGACGCAAACGAAGGGGAAGGTCGGGCCAGAGCAGATCCGGTTTAGATGGAATCGCCTTCGGCGATCCGTCGTACCGGTGAATCTGCTCTTATTATATGATGTAGAGCGGGTTCAC
Organism: Denitrobaculum tricleocarpae; assembly: GCF_007004665.1. GTDB lineage: Bacteria > Pseudomonadota > Alphaproteobacteria > Kiloniellales > Kiloniellaceae > Denitrobaculum > Denitrobaculum tricleocarpae. Next base: position 300,184 of record NZ_ML660053.1, read on the forward strand.
ATGTTTTAGCGAAAACACGGAGTGTTTCCGTTAAAACATGACGCGCTCTAAGGGGCTAGCGGCACGCGTCGGCTTCACGATCCGCGCAGAACGAGGCCGGCCTGGTGAAGCGCTTGCCCCTACTTCACTTCTGACTAAACTCACCTTATATAGAGTTAAAGTATTATTCAAAATAATGGGTTGCGATCTATATTTAATGTTAAATATGAAATATATTGGCTTCCAAAAATCGCTTTGACTTCCCGCCGTGAGTCGTAAATACTGAATTTCGGTTGCAGAACGCGAAATTTTGAATATGGAATTCGAAATCTATGATCCAGCAGATTCGTCAAAAGCCGGACCTGGTCGAGGAGGTCTACGAGGCGCTCAAGGGCGCGATCCTGATGGGCGATCTCGCGGAGTCCGAAGCGATGGTTCAGGACGACCTGGTCGAGAAGCTCGGTGTGTCGCGCCAGCCGGTCAGCCATGCCCTTGCGCTTCTGAAGCATGAAGGGCTGGTGATCGAGCGCGGGCGGCGCGGCCTGATGGTGGCGCCCATCGACGCCGCGCGCATCCGCGCGCTGTATCAGGTGCGCGGCGCCATCGACGGCCTCGCGGCGGGTCTCGCTGCCGGCCGGGCCATTTTCGGCGGCCTGAAGGCGGAAGAGCGCGCACCGCTGGAACAGGCCCTGAAGATCGGCGAGGCGGCGGTGAAGGCCAACGACATCCGGGATCTGGTCGAGGCCGACGTCAACTTCCACCGCGCGGTCTACATGCTTTCGGGCAACCTCGCGATCGGCGAGATGGTGCAGCCCTCCTGGCCGCATTTTCAGCGCTCCATGCGCATCGTGCTGGAGGACCCGGACTACCGCCAGCGCGCCTGGGCCGAACACCGGGACATCGCGGAGGCCATCATGAACAGTCAGGCCCGTCACGCGGAAGAATTGGCGCGCCAGCATGCCACCGACGCCGGCGAGACCACCTTCATCCGCTTGAGCCAGCGGACGGCGGCGGCCTGACGGAGCCCCGCCCAGTGGAGCCCCGAGCAGTGGAGCGCCGAGTAGCGGACCGACGCCAGCGCGGGAGTCTTCAAGCGTCCATCCACGGGCGTGCGAGGTAGTGACGCGAAGCCTCAGAGCGCGCCAGGGCCTCTGAGCGTCAGGACCTCCGAACGCCATGTTCGAAGTCCAGGGCAAGGGTGTGGCGGCGCGAAAAGGATCCGTCGCCAGGCTGTAAATCCTGCGGCGGCGCATTACGTAAGGACCTGAAAAACGGGTGCAGGAACTCCGGTCACAGGCGGAAAAGGGCACCAGGTAAAAAAGGCCGGATATAAGCAGCCAGACGAAAAGGCCAGACAAAAAAAGACAGAGGGAGAGAACAGCATGAAGCTGACAGCAGAACAGCTCGCGGACTTCGACGAGCAGGGTTACGTATTTCTGCCGGCCTGTTTTTCCGAGACCGAGATCGCGGCACTGCGGGAAGAGGCCGCAGAGATCTATGCCTCGGACCGTGAAGAGGTCTGGCGCGAGAAATCCGGAGCGCCCCGCACGGCCTTCGCGGCCCACACCTACAACGAAGCCTTCCGGCGGCTCGGTGCCCATCCGCGCCTGATCGAGCCGGTGTCGCAGCAGCTCGGCGAACAGGTCTACATGCATCAGTTCAAGGTCAACGCCAAGGCGGCCTTCACCGGGGATGTCTGGCAGTGGCATCAGGACTACGGCACCTGGGCGCGCGACGACGGCATGCCCGAGGCGCGGGCCATGAATATCGCGGTCTTCCTGGACGAAGTCCTGCCGATCAACGGCCCGCTGATGTTCATTCCCAAGAGCCACAAGAAGGGCACCATCGACGCGGCCCACGATCTGGAAACCACCTCCTATCCGCTCTGGACCCTGGATCAGAAGACCGTGACCGAACTGGCGGAAGAGGGCGGCATCGTGGCTCCGACCGGTCCGGCGGGATCGGTTCTGATGTTCCACGGCAATCTCGTGCACGCCAGCCCGCCCAATATCACTCCCTATCCCCGCACCATCGTCTATCTGACGCTCTGCGCGGTCTCCAATCACATCACCAAGTTCCAGCGCCCGGAATGGATCGCGCACCGCGACTTCACGCCGATCGAACCGCTCGCCGACGACACTCTGAGCGTCTATGCGGAGAGCCGTAAAGCCGTGGCCTGAGCGCGCCAGAGGTTTCGACAAGCGTCGGTCTAACAATTGGTGGTGGCGGAACGGGCATGCTCCGGCGTCCTCCGTGCGATGGCGGTGAAAAGAACAAGGGAAAGACAGAATGAATCTCTACGCGCTTCTGCAGGATCGCCTGGAAAAAGGCGGGCCGGTCAAAGTCGGTCTGATCGGTGCGGGCAAGTTCGGCACCATGTTCCTGAACCAGATCCCGACCACCAATGGTCTGGAGGTGGCGGCCGTCGCCGATCTCGATCCGGAGCGGGCGCGGACCGCCTGCCGCGCGGCGGGCTGGTCCGTCGAAGCCATGGAGACGACAGCCTTCCTGAACGACGGTGCGGATCTCTGCCGCCGCGACGACATCGAGGTGGTGGTCGAGGCCACCGGCAATCCCGCCGCCGGGATCCGCCATGCCCTGACCGCCATCGAGGCGGGCAAGCACATCGTCATGGTCAATGTCGAAGCCGACGTGCTCGCAGGTCCGGCGCTGGCAAAGCGCGCCCGTGCCGCCGGCGTGGTCTACTCCATGGCCTACGGCGATCAGCCCGCGCTGGTGTCCGAGATGGTCGATTGGGCGCGCGCGACCGGCTTCAAGGTCGTGGCAGCGGGCAAGGGCACGAAGTATCTGCCGCATTACCATCAGATGACTCCGGGCACCGCCTGGCCGCACTACGGTCTGACGGAACAGGAAGCCCAGGCCGCGGGCATGAACCCGCAGATGTTCAATTCCTTTCTGGACGGGACCAAGTCGGCCATCGAGATGGCGGCCATCGCCAATGCCTGCGATCTGGCCGTGCCGAACGACGGCCTGCTGTTTCCGCCCTGCGGCGTCGACGATCTGGCCCACGTCCTGCGCCCGGCCTCTGAAGGCGGTGTCCTGGAATCCGCCGGCACGGTCGAGGTGGTGTCCTCCCTGGAGCGGGACGGCCGCCCGGTCTACCGGGACCTGCGCTGGGGCGTCTATGTGGTCTTCGAAGCCCCCAACGACTACGCCGCGGCCTGTTTCGAGCAGTATGGCCTGAAGACTGACGACAGCGGCCGTTTTGCCTCCATGTACAAGCCCTTTCATCTGATCGGTCTGGAGCTCGGCGTCTCGGTTCTCTCGGCGGCCTTACGCGGCGAGCCGACCGGTCAGACCCGGGCGTTCAGAGGCGACGCTGTCGCGGTGGCGAAACGCGACCTCAAGGCCGGCGAAATCCTCGACGGCGAGGGCGGCACTACGGTCTGGGGCAAGTTGATCCCGGCGGCGCGTAGTCTTTCCGAGGCCGCGCTTCCCATCGGCCTGGCCCACAACGTGCCCCTGACCCGGGACGTGCCCAAGGGCGAACTGGTCCGCAGTTCCGACGTGCAGCTCGACGAGACCGGTGAGGCGGTCCGTATCCGGCGCGAGAGCGAAGCCACGCTGAAGCTGAATTCGCTCTAACTTGACCGGATCGTTCCGCGTTTGAATCGCCGTGCGGTTCGGGCATATCGCAGAAGCCCGCTTTGCGGGCGGTTGCCAGGGCTTCGCTATCTATTGGTTCGGAAGGCCCGCCCGCCGAAGCCCTCGGTCCATCTCGACACAGTGCAGGAACCCAATTCTTCTTTGAGCTTCCGCAGTGGTTGATTTGCTACCCAGATTGAAATAATTTCAAGCCACTTTTCAGATTGAGGTGGTGATGAAGCGGACAGCAAAGGATGTGGCCCTGCGTGCGGGCACATCGGTCTCGGCGGTCTCCAGGGCATTCAAGCCGGGCTCGGCCCTTTCCGATGACAAACGGAAACGTATTCTCGAGGCGGCGACGGAGCTCGGATATGCCACACCCTCCGGTCAGGTGGCGTCGCGGGTCAATCTCGGGACCATTGCCCTGGTGGCCGGGGACCTGGCCAATCCCTTTTACCCAACTGTCCTCGAGGCGCTCAGTCAGGAGCTCTTCAAGCGGGAGCGGCGTCTGATCCTTCATGTCGCGCCCGCCGGGCGCGACGTTGATGCCGTCATGCAGCAGGTCCTCGATTACAAAGTGGATGCCGCGATCATCACCTCGGCGACCCTTTCCTCGACTCTGGCCAGGACCTGCACCCAGCGGAAACTGCCCGTCGTCCTGTTTAACCGCGCGCAGCCGGAGGCGGGAATCAGTGCTGTGAGCTGCGATAATTTCGCGGGCGGCCGGGCGATCGGCGAGCGTATCGTGGAGAGCGGACGCCGGCGGATTGCCTTTGTCGGCGGGTTGGAAGACACCTCAACCCATATTGAGCGCTGGCGCGGGTTTTCCGAGGCGCTCAATCACGCCGGTATACCGCTTTTTGCCCAGGTCAGCGGGGCTTTCGATTATGGCAAAGCCTTCCAGGCCGTCAGCGATCTCCTGCGGGAAGGCGTCAAGCCGGAGACGATATTCTGCTGCAACGACGTCATGGCGCTGGCGGCGATCGATGCGGCAAAGGCCTGTGGCATGCAGGTTCCCGGGGATCTCGCGGTGATCGGCTTTGACGACATTCCCATGGCGGCCTGGCAATCGTACCGCCTGACCACCGTCCGTCAGCGGATCAGACTCATGATCAAGGAATGCATCGAACTCATCGATCTGATCATGAGCGATCCCGAGCATGCCGGCACGACCCGGTTGGTGCCCGGGTATCTCATTGAGCGAGACAGCGGATAGCTTTTCTACTGCTGCATACAAATTTTTCATTTTGTATATGAAAATATTGCAGTCTCTCATAATCCATGCTTCCTTAGGCTCCGTTCCTGGCTCCCGCAACGGCGGCAAAGCGGCAGAGGCCGCCTGCCCGCGTGCGTTGCCTGAGCATGCCGCCGCGCCAAATGCGGCGGATTGAAAGCATAATACTTGGGAGGAAGTCTGATGAAGTTTACGTCCGCACTTGTCGTTGCAGGCCTCGCGCTGACAACGGCAATGCCTGATACGGCTGCTGCCGAAACCCGCCTCGCGTTCGGGGCCACCAACGCGCAAAGCTCGCACTACGCTTACTTCGCCTCACTCTCGAAGATCGTGAATACGGCCTACCCCGACGCCTATCAGTCTTCGGTGGTCGAGACCGGCGCGACCGTCGATAACCTGAAACGTATGGCCCGTGGACAGCTGGACATCGGACTCATTACCACCTCGTCGCTCTATCATGCTTACAACGGCCTGAAGGTATTCGACGGCAACCCGATCGAGTCCAAGCTGCTGTGGGCCTATTCCCTCGCGCCACAGAATGTCGTGGTCCGGCGCGATGCCAACGTCACGTCGCTCGCAGAGCTTGCGGGTAAGGACATGGGACCGGGCATGCGCGGTTCTTCGACCGAGGCAACCGCACAGGATGTCTTCAACCTGCTTGGTGTCGAGCCCAACTGGGTGCGCGGCACCAATTCCGAGTTGGCAAACGCCATCAAGGACAGCCGCTCGATCGGCTTCGTGAAGAGCGCCGTGGGCACCAGCTTCGATGCTCTGACCACAGATATTGCTGCTTTCACGCCGGTGCGTGTGATCGGGATTACACCTGAACAGCGGGACATGATCGCGGAAAAACTTCCGGAACTCTCGCTCGTCGACATGCCGGGCGGCGAGATGGAGGACTCCGGTCCCTACCAGACCTGGGGCTTCATGATTGGGGTTTCCGCGCGGCCGGACCTGGACGAGAAGACCGCCTATGACATCACCAAGGCCGTGATGGAAAACATGGCCGAGCAGGAGGCCGCATTCCCGGCGGTCAAGGGATCGAACCTCGCTGAATTGACCCTGAAGTATGCGACCAGTCCGCTGCATCCCGGCGCGATCCGCTATTACGAGGAAGTCGGCCTCACGGTTCCAGACCATCTGAAGTAAAGGCTTCGGATCACTGAGCGAGATATGGGACGTCGCCTCGTATCATTACGGAGAGGCTGACGTCCCGCTTCTCACCTCTCAAGCGGAAACCGCAGGCGCCCCCGCGCAGATCGGGGATGAATCGTGTCGCGGGTGCTTTTACCGCTTCGACAGTTGCGAGATCTTTGATGACTGAGTCCGGTACGACGACACTCCGGGAGAAGGCGATTGCTCTGCTCGCCGTTTCGATCGGGGCGTTCGTTTTCTACACCTCCTTCACGGGAGCCTTTGAGTCGCTGATCCAGCGCTCGGTTTTCGTGGCGATGATCGCGACCCTCGCGGTCCTGATGTACCCTCTGTTCGGCGGCTCGAAGCTGCGGCCCCTGGGCATTTTGATCGACGTTGTGATCGTCGGGATCTGTGTCGCGTCGAGCGCTTATGTGATTTCCAACTTCGAGCGGATCATGAACGATCTGCCCTGGGCCCAGCCCGTCGATATTGCCCTCGGTTTTGCGACGCTCGTGGCTGTGCTCGAACTCGCGCGCCGCACCTCCAACTGGGTCTTCCCGATGATCGTGACGCTCTCCGTCGCCTATGCCTTCTTCGGCTACCTGATTCCGGGCCAGTTCGGCCACCGCGGTTTCGACGCGGGTTATCTGACCGAGATAATCTTTCTCTCCGACCGCGGCCTCTGGGGCATGCTGGTCAACGTCGCTTCGACAACTCTGGCCGCCTTCGTGCTGTTCGGCGCGATCCTGTTGCACACCGGGGCAGGCCAGACCTTTTTCGATCTGGCGGCACGGCTCGGCGGCGCGCGTCCCGGCGGTGCGGCGAAGATTGCGACGCTTGCTTCCGGCTTCTTCGGGGCGATCAACGGCTCCACGGTCGCCAATGTGGCCACGACGGGCAACTTCACCATTCCGCTCATGAAGCGGCTGAACTATCCCCCGGCCTACGCCGGCGGGGTCGAGGCGATTGCCTCCACCGGCGGGCAACTCGCGCCGCCGATCATGGGCACGGCGGCATTTGTCATGGCCGAGGTGGTGGGCGTGAACTACTGGTCGATCGCCTTGGCCGGTATTCTCCCTGCCGTGCTCTTCTATCTCGGCGTTTATTCCACGGTCCACGTGATCGCGAAGCGCCAGCACTTCAAGCCGGTGGCCGCCGATGAGCTGCCGGACTGGCGCGAGGCGCTGACCCTGGCCCGGGTCTCGCCCATCATCGCCGCGGTCGCGGGACTGGGTTTCGGTATTCTCAACGGTAACTCCGTCGAGCTGACGGCCTGCTATGGCATGATCGCGATGATCGTCACCGTGACCGTTGCCCGCCTGCTGACCGGACAGAGCCTCTCGGAAGTGATCAGGATCATCGTCAGCGCCCTGCAGGAAGGCGGGCGCGGGGTCGTGATCGTCGGCGTGCTGCTGGTCGGCGCGCAGGTCTTCGTCGCCATGATCAATCTCACCGGTCTGGGCATCGCCGTGACCGGTGCCGTGCTGGAGGTGGGGCAGGGTAATTTCTGGCTGATCGCGATCCTCATGGCGGTGGTGTGCCTGGTGGCCGGGATGGGGCTGCCGACCTCCGCCGCCTATGTACTGGTCGCGGCGGTCTTCGCCCCGGCGATGATCCAGCAGGGGATCGAGCCCCTGATCGTGCATATGTTCGTGCTCTACTACGCCGCCCTCTCGGTGATCACCCCGCCGGTGTGCCTGGGCGTCTTCGTGGCCGCGACCATCGCTCGCACCTCCTGGTTCCAGGTGGCGATCCAGACGCTGCGCCTCGGCGCGACCGCCTATGTGCTGCCGATGCTGTTTCTCATTTACCCGGGAATGCTGGGGGACGGCGGACCGGTCGCCATCGGCCATGCGGTGCTCTCCGGCGCGGTGTTCACGCTCTCCGCGGCGCATCTGCTCGGCGGCGCGCCCATGCGCGGCGGCCTCGCCGTGAGCGCTATCTGGCTGCTGCCCGCGGTCCTTGCCCTGATGGAGGGCTGGACGCCGACTCTTCTCGCTGCCGTGATCCTGCTCGGGCTGCTGTTCGTCTCCCGCGCCGAACTGCGGCGGCAGGAAGCCCTCTCCGCCGCAAGCCCCGGCTGACCCAAAGGAGCTTTACGTCATGACCCCAAACCAGGCTTTCAAGAACCGGCTCCGCGCCCGCGAGCTGGTCGTCGGCAGCTTCATCAAGACGCCCCATCCCGTCGTGATCGAGATCATGGGGGCCAGTGCCCTGGACTTCGTGATCCTGGATGCGGAGCATGCGCCTTTCGACCGGGGCAGCATCGATCTGGCCATGATCGCCGCGCGGAGCGTGTCCTGCCCGGTTTTGGTCCGGGTGCCGGCCAGCGATCCGGCCCTGATGCTGAATGTGCTGGACAGCGGCGCGGCGGGTGTCGTCGTCCCGCACGTGAAGACGGCAGACGAGGCGGAGGCGCTTGCGACCGCGCTCCATTACGGACGGGACGGGCGCGGGTTTGCGGGAACGACCCGGGCCGCGGATTATGCCCGGCGCTCGCTGGTCGAACACAAGGCGCTGGCCGGTGAGGAGGTGTCTCTGATCTGTCAGACCGAAGACCCGGAAGGCGTCGAGAATGCCGCCGCGATCGCCGCGGTCGAGGGGGTCGATGCGCTTTTCATCGGGCGCGCCGATCTCGCGGTCGCTTACGGAAAAGACGATTTCTTCGCACCTGAAATTGCGGATCTCTCTGAAGAAGTTCTGGGCGTCTCCGGCGCAAGCACCGGCCTCTACTGCGCGCCCGGTGAGGAGACCGCACGCTGGCAGGCCGCTGGCGCGAGCTTTCTCGTCATGGGGTCCGAACATGGCTTCATGACCGCCGGCGCCGCCGCGCAGGTCAAAAAAGTACGTGGCGATGAGCGCCCGGATGTTCATCGCTGAAACGACCGGGCCCTGGTCGTATTACCCTCAAAGGAAATGGCAATGGTTACCTATCTGAAGCACGGCAAGTCCGACGCCGAACTGGCCACCGACGAAGCTAAGGTCCGCGCGGTGGTGGAGACGACCCTGAACGATATCAAGCAGCGCGGCGACGCGGCCGTGCGAGCGCTCTCGGAGAAGTTCGACCGGCACGCTCCGCCGTCATTCCGGCTGTCGGCCGCTGAAATCGAGGCTCTCATTGCACGTGTGCCGGCACGGGATCTGGAGGATATCAAGTTCGCACAGGCCCAGGTCAGGCGCTTCGCCGAAGCCCAGCGGGCCTCCATGACCGATGTGGAGATCGAGACCATTCCCGGCGTCATTCTCGGACACCGCAACATTCCGGTCCAGTCGGTAGGCTGTTATGTCCCGGCGGGAAAATTTCCCATGGTGGCCTCGGCACATATGTCGGTGCTGACGGCGTCGGTTGCCGGTGTGCCGCGCATCGTCGCCGCCACGCCGCCCTTCAACGGCGAGCCCAACCCGGCGGTGATCGCGGCCATGCATCTCGGCGGCGCCCATGAGATCTATGTGCTGGGCGGCATTCAGGCGGTGGGGGCCATGGCCCTGGGCACCGAGAGCATCGCGCCGGTCGATATGATCGTGGGGCCGGGCAATGCCTATGTCGCCGAGGCCAAGCGCCAGCTCTTCGGGCGGGTGGGGATCGATCTGCTGGCCGGTCCGACCGAGACCATGGTGATCGCCGATGAAAGCGTCGATGCGGAAATCTGCGCGACCGATCTTCTGGGCCAGGCCGAGCACGGCTACGATTCGCCCTCGGTGCTCCTGACCAATTCGCGCAAGCTGGCCGAGGCGACTCTGGCGGAAGTCGAGCGGCTGTTGCAGATCCTGCCCACGGCGGAAACAGCCGCAAGAAGCTGGCAGGATTACGGCCAGGTGATCCTCTGCGGGAGTTACGATGAGATGCTGGCGGTTGCCAACGACATCGCGTCGGAGCATGTTCAGGTCATGACCGATCGCGACGACTGGTTTCTGGAGAACATGACGTCTTACGGAGCCCTCTTTCTCGGACCGCGCACCAATGTTGCAAACGGCGACAAGGTGATCGGCACCAATCACACCCTGCCGACCAAGAAGGCGGGCCGCTACACCGGCGGGCTGTGGGTCGGGAAGTTTCTGAAAACCCACAGCTATCAAAAGGTGGTCACGGATGAGGCGGCTGCGGAGATCGGCGAATACTGTTCGCGCCTCTGCGTCCTTGAGGGCTTCATCGGTCACGCCGAGCAGGCCAATGTCCGGGTGCGCCGCTACGGCGGCCGCAACATTCCTTACGGAGCCGCGGCTGAATGACGCTCCCCCGCACGCCTTCTTTCCGGCTCGACGGGAAACGCGCCCTAGTCACCGGCGCCTCCTCGGGCATCGGCCTCGCCAGTGCCGTTGCCTTGGCGGAGGCCGGGGCGCATGTGGTCTGCGCCGCGCGCCGGATCGAGGCCCTGAAGGACGTCGTCACGGAGATCGGGGCCGAGAGCTGGTCTGCCGAGGCGCTGTGCCTGGACGTGGCGGACATCGAAGCCACAGCCGGCGCGGTCGAGATGCACGGCCCCTTCGACGTGCTTATCAACAGTGCGGGACTCGCCCGCCATTCGCCGGTGACCGAGACCGCGGCGGCGGATTTCGATGCGGTGATGGCGCTGAACCTGCGCGGGGCCTACTTCCTGGCCCAGGCGGTGGCGAAGGGGCTGATCGCGGCGGGCCGGGGCGGTTCCCTCATCACGATTTCCTCGCAAATGGGGCATGTCGGCGGTGTCGACCGTGCCGTCTACTGCGCCTCGAAGCATGCCGTGGAGGGCTTCACCAAAGCGATGGCGGTCGAGTTGGGTCCGCACGACATCCGGGTCAACAGCCTCTGCCCGACGTTTATCCGCACGGCCCTGACCGAAGCGACTTTTGACGACCCGGAGCGCGTGCGCTGGATCGAGGAGAAGATCAAGCTGGGCCGCGTCGGTGAGGTCGAAGATATCATGGGTGCCGTGGTTTTTCTGGCGTCCGGCGCGTCTGCGCTGGTGACCGGCACGGCGCTCATGGTCGACGGCGGTTGGACAGCCGGTTAGAGCGTTTCACATTTACCTGGAAACGTAACGCCTCAAAATTTGCGTTCGAGATCAGCAATTTGCTGAGCGAGAGGCAGTGAATTTTGAGTCCGCCTAATTGTGACTTGCTCTAGCTTTTCAGGCCGCCGGCCTCAGTTGCCTTTCCGGGCGATCAGGATGTAGCTGAGCGGCAGTTGCTCCGGCTGATTTTCGAAGGTCGGGCGATTACCGATATCCAGCGGCAGCTCCTCGAAGTCTTCAATCCGGAAGCCGTTGCCGACCACGCCCATAATGATGTCGCTCATCTTGTGAAAGGTCCAATAGACCGGCTGGGCGTCGTAGGATTTGCCGCTCCAGTAATCCAGGCCGCTGTCTTCCCGGTAGGGGGCGGAGCGGAAATAGGACTCGTCCGGCTGTGGTGGCATAGACTGTTCGCCGTCGGGGTACATGTTCAGGATCGGATGATCCTCGTAGAGAAACATCCGCCCGCCGGGTTTGAGCACGCGCGCGACCGTCGCGAAGAACGCACTGAGGTCCGGCATCCAGCCGAGTACTCCGATGGTCATGACCGCCAGATCGAAGTTCTCGTCGTACCCCGGCGGGATCGCGGTGATCTCCGTTTGCACGAACTCGAGGTCCTGTCCGGCCGCGGCGGCCAGTTCGCGCCCCTGATCCAGAAAGGCCTGCGAAAAATCGAAACCGACGCAACGGCCCGCACCCATGTTTCTGATCGAAAGTAGTTCCCGTGCGTTGTTGCAGCAGAGCTGGGCTACGGATTGTCCGCTGACGCCGAGCATCTTCAGGCGTGTGGTGGCGACCTCGTCCAGGCAGGAGAAGCCGGGCCTGGCGAAGTTCGCCAGCAGCTCGGCAAACTGCGGATGGGCGCGGTGATGCTCGGCCGCCTCGTTCCATCCGGCCTGGTTGGCGGCTCTCAGGCCGTCGTCGGTGAGCCCTGCGGGTGGTTGCGTAGGATCGGTCATGAGCTGTTTGCCTGCGATTCAAAAGACACTATTGTTCGAAGAGGTTTTTAAGTCAGCCACTTAAAGGTTTAAGTCGCGATGGAACTAATTGCTGAGAACGACGCGCTACTAGAACACTTACAAGGAAACAACAGCTTGTTGGATTCTGTAATAGAAAAAATCGAGATAACCGGCGATTTGGATCAAGTCACGGTAAGTGTGTGGCTCAAGATGCGGCCTTCAGCGTCAAAAGATAAAATTAAGATCCGTTTCGAGCGCTGTAAAAGCTATGATTTCACCTTTTCAGACAGTTACGTTTTTTACAATGTCGAACGCATTAAACTGTTTCGTACGAATGAAAACCTCTTCTACGTTTCGTTCGATCCGTTCGATGAAATCGAAACTGTGTCAGATAAAGACACTGATGTAATTCAGGCAAGCTCTGTGAAGGCTTACAGTCTCTAAAAAATTGAAACGCCTTCCGTTCAGATTCGTCAAGGAGTAACCACGCTCTATGGATTGGCGAAGGACGCCGACCTGTATCCGCTCTTCTGCTGTTCCTCTTCCAGCGCCTGCAGCTTTTTATCCAGCTCCGTCCGGTCGGTCAGGCCGGAGGGGTTGGCGGCCGTCGGGATCGCTTCGGCGAAATGCAGGTAACGTTCCTGTGCGACCGCGTAGAGACGGCGCAGTTCTGCCAGGGGATCGGCGTGATCGTCGGCGCGCAGGTCGAGCCAGGGATAGGCCTCGCCGCGATAGACCTGCACGGCGGCGGATTGCTTGCCGCGCTTGTCGCCGCCGGCGGCTTCCCCGGCCTCCATCGCGCCGAGCAGCCGTTCCAGCAACGGCAACTCCGGATGTGCCTGATAGCTCTTCAAGGTCTCCTCGATGACCGCCGGACCCGCCAGCATATTGCCGGCGACCGAGACCTGATCGTCGAGCAGGTGCCCGGCCCAATCGACGCAGGCGCTGCCGGTAAAGGCGGCGCTGCGTCCCCGGGCATCGATCATGTGAAGCTGGCGGCTGTCCCGGCCCTCGTCGGCGGCGGTCAGGGACGCCACGATCTCTTCCGGCGATTTGCCCTCGGCCAGCATGACGAGTCCGTGAATGCCGTAATGCGGATTGACGAAGGCCTGGGTCGCAACCGCGCCCACATGACTGCAGAGGTGCGGCACGCGGGAACCCACCGCGAAAAAGCGGCTGGCCACTGCGATACCCAGATCGCCGCTCTCCGGATCACGGGCAACAATGGACCAGGTCATGTTCTCTCTCCCTTGCTTGAAGGTTCACTGATTATTCGCTGCGCAACGCGATGTGCAGCCCAATGGCGACAAAGAGGCCGCCGCCGATTTCTTGACCGATCCGGGCCATGCCGCGAGAACGGGAGGCCCAGGCGGCGAGTCTTTCCGAGAAAAGAACGCAGATGACGTCGGTCGCCGAAAACGCCAGGTTCGCCAGAGCTCCCAGAATGACGATCTGCAGCCACAGAGGCGCGGCAGCGTCCGGCGACGCGAACTGAGGAAGGAACGCCAGAAAAAACAGGGCCGTCTTCGGGTTCAGAATTTCCACGAAAAAACTGTCTTTGAAGGCCCGCGAAGCAGGCGGCTGCGGCGGCAGTTCCGGGCTCCGGCCCTCTCGCCGGGCATCCCGGATCATCTTTACGCCCATCCAGATCAGATAGCCGGCGCCAAGCAGCTTCATGGCCTCGAAGAAGACCGGGACGGCTTGCAGCAGGATCGTGATCCCGAAGGAGGCGGCGAGGATGTGCAGATAACCCGCCAGGTGAAAGCCCGCGGCGGAGAGCCAACCCGCCTGCCGCCCGCGCACCATGGTTTGGATCGACATGTAAAACATGCCGGGACCGGGAATGAAGGCAAAGACGGCGGTCGCAAGCAGGAAAGGTAAAAGCAGTTCGAGCGATGGCATACGCGCCTCCAGAGGTTCGGCGGCCGGAGGTTCCCGGCCGCTTCATCCCACTAGCTAACACGGGGGTTGCAGATCCCGAGGGCGGCAATTGGTCACCCTTCAATGCCATGCGCGCTCCCCTTCCTATCCTCAGTCGGCAGGTCACCGCCCAATGGCATAGGCCTGCATCAGGCGCGGCGTCGCCGCGGCGCGCAGCAGGCCGTCGTCGTCTTTCTTGGCCGCGGTCAGACGCCCGACGCTCCATTCCGGGGCCGCCGTGATGGTGTGGCCGCGCGCCTCCAGATCGGCGAGGACTTCGGCGCCGATGTTCTCTTCGACCATGATGTGACCTGGGGCCGCCGCCCGAGGATAGAAGGAACTGGGGAAGTGCATGGTGTGGAACAGCGGCGCGTCGATGCATTCCTGCAGATTGAGACCGTGATGCACATGGCGCAGGAAGAAGGTCAACTGCCACTGGTCCTGCTGATCGCCACCCGGGGTGCCGAAGGCGAGGCTTGGCTGGCCTTTGTGCAACGCCAGGGAGGGGGTGAGCGTCGTGCGTGGCCGCTTGCCCGGCGCCAGCGAAGAGGGCAGGCCGGGGGTCAGCCAGAACATCTGGGCGCGCGAATTCAGGGCGAAACCCAGACCGGGGATCACCGGCGAAGATTGCAGCCAGCCCCCGGACGGGGTGGCCGAGACCATGTTGCCGTGGCGGTCGATGACGTCGATGTGCACGGTGTCGCCCTTACGGTCGGAAAGGTGGGCCATGGTGGGCTCACCCGCGCCCACGCCCGTGCCACTGACCGAGATGGCACTCTGCGTCTCCAGACCGAGCCGGACCTGTTCCTCGAAGCCGGGCACGATGCCGGGACGCTGCTCGGTGGAGGCGCGCGCGCCGATCAGCTTGCGCCGCTCGTCGTTGTAGGCGTCCGACAGCAGATGCGCCATGGGCACCTTCACGAAGTCAGGATCGCCGTAATAGGCTTCGCGGTCGGCATAGGCGAGTTTCATGGCTTCGACCACCAGGTGCACGAAGTCCGCGCCCACCGGGTCCATGGATGAGATGTCGAAGCCTTTCAGCAGAGCAAGGGACTGCAGCAGAACCGGTCCCTGGGTCCAGGCGTTCGCCTTGGCCACGGTCCAGTCCTGATAGTCGAGAGTCAGCGGCGTGTCGTAGCTCGCCTGCCAGCCGGCCATGTCCGCGCCGGTCAGAACCCCGCCATGCTTCTCGCCGCTGGCGTCCATGACTTCGGCGGTCCGCAGGTAACTGTCCATGGCCTCGGCGACGAAACCACGGTAGAAGGCGTCGCGCGCCGCATCGATCTGCGCCTCGCGTCCGGATTTGCTTTCCGCTTCCTCGACGATGCGTTTCCAGGTCGCGGCCAGCGCCGGATTGCGGAAGAGCTTGCCCGCCTTGGGGACCTGTCCACCCGGCAGCCAGGTCTCGTAGGAGGTCGGCCATTCTTCCTTAAAGAAGTCGCCCAGACCGGCGATGGTATCCACCGCCCGTTCCAAAATGGGATGACCCTGCTCGGCGTAATAAATCGCAGGCTCCAGAGCCGCGCGCAGGGAGATGGTGCCGTGATCCCGCAACATCACCATCCAGGCATCGAAGGCGCCGGGGATGACGGTGGCGAGCAGGCCCGATCCGGGAATGAGATCCAATCCTTGCGCGCGGTAGGCTTCGATGGTCGCGCCTGCGGGGGCGGTGCCCTGGCCACAGAGCACCTCGACTTTTCCGGTCTTGGCCGAATGGAAAATCATCTGTGCGTCGCCCGCCGGACCGCAAAGATGGGGCTCGACGATTTGCAGCACGAAGCCCATGGCCACGGCGGCGTCGAAAGCGTTTCCGTCCTTTTCCAGAATGCCGAAGCCGACCGAGGAAGCGATCCAGTGGGTGGAGGTCGCGACGCCGAAACTGCCGCGAATTTCCGGACGGGTGGTGAAGGTTGACATAGGGGCTCCGAATTTTTTGCTTAAAATTGAAATAGGGATCAGGAAATCTGTATCCGTTTTACGTGTGAGTTCTTCATGGTCAGTTTTGTCCCGTCAGTTTTCCCTGGGATCAAGCGCATCGCGCAAGCCGTCGCCCAGCAGATTGAAACCCAGCACCACCAGGAAGATTGCGGCGCCCGGCCACATGGCCATCCAGGGCGCCTGACTCAGGAAATTCTTGGCGACGTTCAGCATGCTGCCCCAGCTTGGCGCGGGCGGTTGCTGTCCGAGGCCCAGGAAGGAGAGGCTGGCTTCCGCAATGATCGCGGTCGCAATGGCCAGAGTCGCCTGAACCAGGATCGGCGCGAAGACGTTGGGCAGGATGTACCGCACGATGATCAGCGTATGGGACAGCCCGATTGCGCGTGCACCCTCCACATAGTCTTCCGTCTTCACGCTGAGCACCTGTCCGCGGGTCAGGCGCACGAAGATCGGCATGTAGGAGAGGCCGATCGCGATCATGGCATTGGTCAAGCTCGGCCCGAGAAAGGCGGCGAGCGCAATGGCCAGGATCAGGAAGGGGGTCGCCAGCAGGGCGTCCGTCGCGCGCGAGATGATGCCGTCGAGCCAGCCACCGAAGTACCCGGCGATCAGGCCGAAGGGCACACCGATGAGAACGGCGATGGCCACCGAGACCACCCCGGCCAGCAGCGAGGCCTGCGCGCCCCAGATCATACGCGAAAGGATGTCCCGGCCCAGTTCGTCCGTGCCGAGCCAGTAAGCGGCGGAAGGCGCCTGGCGGATCGCCGACCAGGAAGTACCCGCCGGATCGGCAATCGGCAGGAGTGGCGCCAGGATCGCGATGCCGACGAAGAAGAGAACCAGAATCAGACCCAGGGCGGCGCTTTTGCTGCCCTTGAGCTTTTTCCAGATGCGACTCTCGCTGCGGGAAGAGACTTCCGGTTTCATGGTGGTGACGGCGCTGGTCATATTGGGTTCCTCACACCTGATCCCGCAGACGCGGATTGAGGAAGAGATAAGCGATATCGGCCAGCAGGTTCATGAGGATAAAGCCCACGGCGGTGCAGAGCACGACGCCCTGGACCACGGCATAGTCGCGGTTAAAGACGGCATCGACGATCAATTTGCCGAAGCCGGGAATGGTGAAGATCTGTTCGGTCAGCACCGCGCCCGCCAGCAGTTCGCCGAACAGCAGGGCGCTCAGGGTGACGATGGGCAGCAGGGCATTGCGGAAGGCATGTTTTAAGACCACGACGCTCTCGAACAGGCCCTTGGCCCGGGCAGTACGGACGTAGTCCGCTTTCAGCACGCCGAGCATGGCGCTGCGGGTATGACGCATCAGCGTCGCGGCAAGCGCGGTGCCCAGGACGAAGGCGGGCATGATCATGGTCTCGATCGATTTGACGGGGTCTTCGAACAGCGGCTGGTAGCCCGAGGCGGGCAGCCAGCCGAGGTTCACCGAAACCAGCAGGATCAGCATGATGCCGAGCCAGAAGTTGGGAACGGAAAGGCCCGACAAGGCAACAACGTTCGCCACGTAGTCGATCATGGTGCCCTTTTTGACGGCGGAGAGGATACCGGCCGGAATGCCGATAACCATGGCGATGATCATGGCCATGACGGCGAGTTGGATCGTGACCGGCAGCTTTTCCTTGATCAGTTCCAGGACCGGCTGATTGGTGCGGAGCGAGATGCCGAAATCACCCTGCAGCACCGAGCTGACCCAGTAAAAATACTGGATCGGGATCGGCTCGTTAAGGCGGTACTTTTCACGCAGAAAGGCGATGACTTCGGGATCGCGTTCCTCGCCGGCGAGCACCAGGATCGGATCGCCGGGCAGGAGTTTTTGCAGGGTGAAGATAAAGATCGACACCAGCACCAGGGTTGGGATCGTGATCAGTATGCGTCGGCCGATATAGGAGTACATGGTTCCGGGATCGTTCAGCGTGCTCTATCGCGAAGTGCGTTTCTAGATCAGATCCGGATTAGATGGAATCGCCTTCGGCGATCCGTCGTATCGGTGAATCTGCTCTAGAAACGCATTTTGCTCTGGGCCGCTGCCTGCAAAAGAGGGAAAAAAGGGGGCCCGGTGTTCCCGGGCCCCTAGGCTGGCACTAATCTAGTTAACCTTGACGTTCTCCAGGCGGATCATGCCATCGGGATAAGGTGTGAAGCCTTCGACCTTGCTGGACATGGCCCAGATCCAGGTCGGGTGGTAGAGGTAGATGATCGGCAGGTCGTTCTTCAGGATCTGACGGGCTTCGTCGTACTTGACTTTCCGCACGGCGTTGTCCGTCGACTGACGGGCTTCGTTCAGCAGGGCATCGACTTCCGGGTTGCAGTACTTGGAATCGTTGATGCCGCCTTCGCAGGTCATGAACTGATGGATGTTGCCGTCCGGGTCGACCCGGCCGGACCAGCCGACCTGGCTGCCCTGATAATCACCGGCAGACTGGGCCTGCAGAAGACTGGCGAACTCGGTCGCCTTGATCTTCACGTCGAAGCCCGCTTCCGCTGCCATGGCCTGGACCACCTGCATGACCTGCATCTGGACCGGGTTGTTGGCAACCTGAACGCTGATCTCAAGCTTGTCGTGACCGGCTTCCTTCAAGAGGGCCTTGGCCTTCTCGACATCGCGTGCCGGCATGGGCGTGTTCTTGTCGTACCAGGGGCTGTTGGCCGGATAGGGCTGGTTGCCCGGGTTGAAGGCACCCTCGAAGACAACCTGGTTCAGGGCTTCACGGTCGATGGAGAGTTCCAGCGCCTGCCGGACCCGTGGATCCTCACCCAGAGGGTTCTTCGCCATCTCACCATTGGCGACGTTGATGGTGATGCCCTGATAGCCCAGGCTGACCGCCTCGGCATATTTCAGGCTGGAATCGGCCTTGACCGATGCGGCGTCGGGGGCGGCCAGACGCTCGAGCAGATCCAGATCACCCGCGCGCAGGTTGGCGAGGCGCACCGTGGTATCGGGGATCGGCAGGTAGGTCACCTTGTCAACGTGGATGGCGTCCGCGTTCCAGTAGTCGGCGAACTTCTCCAGGACGATCCGGTCCTGCTGAACCCGTTCGACGAACTTAAAGGGGCCGGAACAGATGGGCTGAAGGCCAAGCTCGACGCCCTTCTCCGCGGCGGCGGTCGGCGAGAGCATCATGCCGGCACGGTCGGCGAACTGAGCGATCAGGGTTGCGTCCGGCGCGGCCAGGGTGAATTTCACCTGGTGGGAGCCGGTGACTTCCGTGGTCTCGATCGAG
The DNA here is from genome assembly GCF_007004665.1 of Denitrobaculum tricleocarpae. Taxonomy (GTDB): domain Bacteria; phylum Pseudomonadota; class Alphaproteobacteria; order Kiloniellales; family Kiloniellaceae; genus Denitrobaculum; species Denitrobaculum tricleocarpae. The sequence continues at coordinate 319,181 of NZ_ML660053.1, forward strand.
GAGAGTTCACTTTTCCGGCGGGACTCCGGCATGGTCTTGGAGCGCTCGATGTTCGCCTTGACGGCTTCCGCATCGAAGGCTGTACCGTCGTGGAAGGTGACCCCTTCGCGCAGATCCATGGTCAGGGTCAGCCCATCATCGGACCAGTTCCAGGCCGTGGCGAGCTGCGGGATGATTTCCAGATCCGGCGTGATGTCCACCAGCTTGTCGCAAACCGCGGCGTAGACGATACGTCCCACGAAGGTCCGCGATTGATCCGGATCGAGCACGTCCGGGTCATCCTGCAGGGCGATCCTGAGTTCGGCGGCCGAGACCCCCGTGATGGCGCCGGGGGCGACCCCGGCAGCCAATGCCGCCATCATCGCGGCGAGTGTCAGTTTACGCATTTCCTTGTCTCCTCTGTTTAAAGTCACTCTGTAAATTATTGTTATATCCCGTTCTTGGGGGGATTTTGTTTCAGTTTTCACGACCTGGAGGCGCCTGCCTCCGTCTTATCAGGAGGCATCCGCTTCCAGGTTTGTTTCGCTCCAGTTTCTGTAGAGTTCGAAGCGCCGGGCCGCGGGGTCGCCGCGTGCCGGTTCCGCATCCAGACCCGAGTCGGGGCGCTCGATCTCGCGCCAGAAGTGGCAGGCCACCTGGCGTCCGTCTCCCCCCGGCTCCGGGACCGGCTCCAGGACCGGTTTGTCTCTGGCGCAGCGGTCTTGCGCGTGGGGGCAACGGGTGTGAAAGCGGCACCCGGGCGGCGGCGCCGAAGGGCTCGGCACATCGCCGCTCAGGCCTTCCGACATGGGCCGGGCGTTGGGGAAGGGGACCGGGATCGCCGCCATCAGCGCCTGGGTGTAAGGGTGCAGCGGTTTGTCGTAGAGGGCATCGGTCGGCCCCAGCTCGATCATTTCGCCCAGGTACATGACCCCGACCCGGTCGCTCATATGCCGGATCACCGCGAGATCATGCGCGATGATGATCAGGGTCAGGCCGAACTCATCCTTCAGGTCCTCCAGCAGGTTGACCACCTGTGCCTGGATCGAGACGTCCAGTGCCGAAACCGGCTCGTCGCCGATGATGACCTTGGGGCCGCTGGCGAGCGCCCGGGCGATGCCGATGCGCTGGCGCTGGCCGCCGGAGAATTCATGGGGGTAGCGGTCGGCATGCTCCGCGCGCAGGCCGACCCGGCCCAGCAACTGCGCGACCCGCTCCTTGCGCTCGGCGCTGGTTCCGCCGACGCCATGGACCTGCATGGGCTCCTCGACGATCGCGCCCACGGTCATGCGCGGATTGAGCGACGAGAAGGGGTCCTGGAAAATGAACTGCAGCTCGCCGCGCAGATTTCTCATCTCTGAGTCGGAGAGCCCGCTGATGTCCTGCCCGTCGTAGATGACCTGACCGCCGGTCAGAGACAGCAGGCGGATCAGCAGCCGGGCGAGGGTCGACTTGCCGCAGCCGGACTCTCCGACAATGGCGAAGGTCTCGCCGCGCCGGATGTCGAAGCTCACCCCATCCACCGCCCGGACCGGCGCCGAGCTGCCGAAGAGGCGCGCCGGTCCGGCGAAATGCCGGGTGACGTTTCTGGCTTCAAGGATCGGCGTGCCGGGGGTGTCTGAAACCTGTTTCGTCATGACGCCGCCTCGCCGATATTCTCTTCGAGCGGCACACGGAAGCAGGCGACCGCGTGATCCTCACTCAGCTGTGACAAATGTGGGACATTTCGACTGCAATCCGGGGTATAAAACGGGCAACGTGTCGCAAAACGGCATCCGTTCGGCATGGCATCGGCAGGCGGGACCATGCCTGCCACCGTGACCAGACGCCCGCTGCGTTTGGCTAAGGACGGCATGGAACTCATCAGGCCAAGCGTATAGGGATGCTGGGGATTTTCGAAAATTTCCCCCACCGGTCCGGCCTCGACGATCCGCCCCGCGTACATGATCGCGACCTTGTCCGCGACCTCCGCCACGACACCCAGGTCATGGGTGATCATGATCAGGGCAGTGCCGGTCTCTTTCTGTAAGCTATTGATAAGTTTGAGAATTTGTGCCTGGATCGTGACGTCCAGCGCTGTCGTCGGCTCATCCGCGATCAAAAGACTGGGATCGTTCGCCAGCGCCATGGCGATCATCACTCTTTGGCGCATCCCGCCGGAAAGCTGGTGGGGATACTCCTTCAAACGCTTTTCAGGCGCGGGAATCCGGACCCGTTTCAGCATCTCCAGCGCCCGGTCCAAGGCCTCGGCTTTTGTAACTTTCCGGTGGCGGCGCACCGCTTCACTGATCTGTTCGCCCACCGTGTAGACCGGGTTGAGGGAGGTCATGGGCTCCTGAAAGACCATGGCGATCCTGTCGCCGCGGATCTCCGAGATTTCCGATTTTGGCAGAGATAACAGGTCTTTACCGTCGAAGGCCGCCCTGCCGGATGTGATCTCCGCCGGCGGGCTGGGCAACAGGCCCATGAGCGAAAGGGCCGTGATGCTCTTGCCGCAGCCGGACTCTCCGACCAGACAAAGTGTCTCACCCGGCGCCACGGAAAAGGAGACACCGTCCACCAGATTGCTGTTGATGCCTTTGAAGCCGATCGAGAGATTCTGGACCGCAAGCACCGGCTTTACGGGGTCGGCACGCGGAGCGGATCTCTTGTTGGCCGCGTTTCCCGGCGAGTTCGAGGCCTCCACGAGAGCGGATTCAGGATGCATGGCTGAGACCACCGGCCGTTACGGCCAGAAGGCGTTCGTGAAGCGAGAGAATGTGCTGGCGGGCCGCGGCTTCTGCACCCGCCGGATCGCGCCGTTCGATAGCTGCAACAATCGTGTCGTGCTGGTCAGTGTAGAGCACGCGGCTTTCCTGGCTGCGCGCCATTTCGCGCACGTGATGCCACGCCGGGTCCTGACGGACCTTGTCGACAATATTGAAGAGAGCCAGAAACAGCGTATTTCCAGCGGTTTGCGCGATGTAGCGGTGCAGGGCGCTATCCCAAAGTTCGCGGCTGTCCGCGTCTTGCGCCTCGCTGATTTTGCGGGTCAGGTCGCGCAGATGCCTGATATCATCCTCGGTCGCGCGCAACGCGGCCAGCTGCGCCAGGGCGGGTTCGATCCGCAGGCGCACTTCCATGACCTCGAAAAAATTCGAGCGGCTTGAGAGGCCATCGATCACGGGACCGCTTTTGTCGGGTGCGGGGCCGACATAGGTTCCCGAGCCCTGGCGCCGCCAGATCCGGCCTTCGGATTCCAGAACCTCGAGCGCACGCCTGACCGCTCTGCGCCCGACTCCCAGAGTCTCGGACAGCTCCCGCTCGGTCGGCAACTGCCGATCCGTGGCCGAAAGGTCCTGGTCGAGCATCTCGCGCAGCCGTTCGAGCGCCAGGCTCGAGTTGCTTGATCTGAGGGTGCTTTGGCCGGCGTTCGCGCGCCCGCTCATGTCAGGTGTGGGTTTTTTGCCGTCTTTTTGCGTGTCGGACTGCATACGAGCTGATCCAGGGATAGGGAAACCAATCAGAAGACGTCACATGATTGATTCGAATTGGTTCGATTGCAAGCTGAGTTATCAGGCATTCTGAGTCCTGAGCCTATTTGCCTGCCTGGAACTCGCCCGGAATTCAAGGGTAATTCACTGTAAAAATTGCCCAGAAAAGCGCCTTTTTTTCGAATGTTCTGCCCGAATGGGATGCGGTTGACTCTGTGGTGAGCATGACGGGACCAATTCTGATTGGTATCAGTTCAATAGACATGCCAAGTGAAAACCGGCGGCATGCCGCCATTTCTGCAGCGAACCCGACTTGGCCTGTTTGCCGCCTCTGTTTGTCTAAGGCGTGCAGATCTCCTGTGCCGCAGAATTGGGCAAGCGGTCGCTGAGGAATCTGTACCAGCTCACGTATCTGAGGCGGGATGAACTGGTGGCGCGCGCCATGGCGCCGCTTTCCGAGCAGAGGGCCAGCATCTTTTCACTGTCGTCCAGGAAAAGACCGATCAGATCCCGGCTTTGGGCATAACGCGCGGGCCTGATTGTTTCATTGAAGTAGCTGCGGCGCAGATCCTGCTGGCATTCGCGTCTTTCCAGGGGATCGGTCTCGGCGCCACAGGTGTTCGAGATCACAGCGGGTGTCGGACAGGAATTGACGGTCGCGTCGCAGCCGCAGTCACCCTGTTCGATGCAGCGTTGGCCGCTTTCCTTCACCGCCCAAACGTTGAAGACCGCCGTCGTCGCCGCAAGATAGATAGCTCCTTGATCGGCATCCGGATCCGCGAGTTGGCCGGATTGAGCGAATGCTGTGAGTCCCTCGGCGATCTCGCTTGCGGCCGCTTCCAGCTCATCTGCCGCGCGGTCGATTGCCTTTGGCGGCGAGGCTGTGAGATCGCAGACCACGCCCCATCCTGCAAGAAGCGGGTCGAAATACTCCGCGAAAAGGAAATCACGGGTGAAACGTCCGGTCTGGGAGACCAGATTGCCTTTCGCTGCTTCCACGTCGCTCTTCAGCAGGCCGGCGAGGCCGACGTTTCCGACCTGCAGGTGCATCATGGCGTCGAGAACCGTGAGATGTGCGGCTTCAGCATCTTTCGTGCCGAATTGAACTCGAAAGGCCCGGATGGCGCTGCGTGTCTGCGAAAACGTGGGCTGTGATGCGGCGGGCAAGCTCGAAAGGCAGCCCGGTTGCTCGCCCTCACCAGAGAGAAAGAGTTCTGCAAACTCTGCGCGATAGATATCGTGGATATCTTCAAGCGCCTGCTTTTGTGGCAGGACTTTCGGCAGGTTGCCTCCGGGGCCCGTCGCTTCACACGCGGCTAGGACCGCGAGACAGGTTGCTGCGATCAGGGCGGATCGAACTATCTGCATCGGTTCTCTCTCTTCAGGGTAAGTCGGCTCCAGCAGGGTCGAGTTGGGCGATCACGCCACGGATGAAGCTGTCGAAAGTCTCGCTGCCGCCTTCCGCCAGCGTGAAAGGGGCCGCCAGATAACTCAGGATGATCCGCTCGAGGAAGTCCGGCAGGTTCTCCCCGTCAATTGATGTGCCGACCTCAGCCTCAGCGGCGGCGAGTGACAGGGTCAAAAGGTTCTTGAGTTCGTCATGCCCGACTGCGTCACCGGCAAGGAGCACGCCGCCCCGCCGCGCAACCGCCGTCAGGCTCTTCCTCAAAGCCTCAACCATGGCCGGTCCCGAGAGGAGTTTGGTCGGATCGCTTATCAGGCCGTCAATGATACCGACGGTGAGCGGTTGAAGGATGTCGGCTTCGTCGAAACCGGCCCAGACGGCAGGGTTGGCAGCCACCGCCCGTATTGAGGCGGTCAGAGCCTCCTTGCGCCCGGCGCGTGTCAGCAAGGGTCTGACACCCTCGGCGCCCAAGGCGCCGCCGACCGTCACGAGAACGCTGCGGAAACGCTCATCCATCTCGACCAGCGCAAGATTGTTGGTGGCGGATTTCAATGCCGCATCAGTGATGGCGATCACATCGTCGCGTTGCAGTCCGTCGCCGACGGCCTGACCTGCAGCCTCGAAGGCGGCGCTGACCACTGTTGCCGCAAAGCGGTTGTTCCGAGCGACCAGGTCGGGGTGATCCGATAGGACGACAAGGCTTTGCGAGACAATGTCGCGCAGCGTCTCACGCTCGAAGCTCTCCTTCAGCGGTGTGTCCGACAGAACCTGAGCCAAATTCGTGACCAGATCGGTGGCGAAGGGCGGGAGCGCCGTTGTGCTGGCAAGGGCACGCGGATTGGAAGCGACAGCGCCAAGCGCGACCTGATAGATCCCCGCGAAGATCCGGCCGGTGCCCAGCTCGCGGAAAAACTCGTTCGCTGCCGCGCGCTCGCCGATGCTGCCTGCAACCGCGGTTGCGACCGCGGTAATCAGAGGCCGATCGCCGATCCTGCCTTTCAGGACTCCTTCGACGTTTTGAGCGCCAGCTGCGAGGCCCGCTTCAATCACGCCGAAGATTGCCGTTTTGTCTCCGTCCAGTATTTCGGGAAAGCCATCGGCAAAGGCGTTGAGAGTTGCCGTGATAACGTCCTTCGCGGCCTTGTCGGAGGACAGGAAAGAGGGGTCCGAGGCGACCTGCCGAAAGAGGCTGGAGGTTAAATCCTTAAAGCCTTCGGCGGTGATCAATCGTGCGAAGAATTCGTCCGCGCGCGCCTTGTCGCCCGCGGCGTCGCCGGCTTCGGCCCGCCCGGCGGCACGCACATCGTTGAGCGCGCCGAAGAGGGCCTTGAGCGCTGCTTCGTTTGGAAGGCTGTCGGGGTTGTCGAGGGCGGCGAAGAGCGCGGAGCCGAGCAGGCTCTGGTAGATCGTTCTGATCGAAAAGTCGTCGAAATCCTGCTTCACCGCGAATTCGGAAATGACAGATTCGACCAGGACCCGTGTCTTGGGATTGGCAATAAAGCTCGAGGCATTCTCGCCGAGAAATTCGAGAGCGGTGTCCACAGTCGCGAGCGCGAGGCGCGCGAATACGGGATTGCGCGACAGACGCTGAGACTCAACGACGTAGTAGGCCAGCCGCATTTCGGTATTTGGCCCGGAACTCGCCAGCGCGCGCAGGTCGCCAGGGCCGGCACCCTCGCTTGCAAGGAGTGTGGCCGGAATGTCGGCTGCCTCGAAGTAGAGCGTGTAACACCTGTTCAGTTTTGCCGCGGGCGGATTGAGATCATTTGTCACGGCGGCTTTTACGTCTGCGAAATCCGTGACGCGATCGCGGCTATGAAGAATCGCGAGACCAGTTGGTGATTCGAAGAACACCCACATTTGACGCAAAAACTGACTCCGGTCTTCGCGCTTTGGGGCAGGGGGCAGGCGGAAGGGCAAGCCCTTCGTTGTTTCATTCAGGGAGAGTATCGTGTCGACCCGGCCACGGTACTTAAGCACCGCCGTGATCGCGGACATGATAACCGACACTGGTATCGTCACGCAGCTTCCCCCCGTCTGTTGCCGACGTCGTGTTTCTGTTTAGGTTAGCACAGCGGCCGCCGCAGGTAGAACAACAGGCGGCGGAATGACGATCAAAGTGCTAACGCCTGAGCCGTGCTGACTCAGATGATCACGGTTTCACCGGTTCTGAAGGCGCGGCGAAAGCGTTCCAACCCGTGGCTGCCGCCGTTGACCAGCCGTCTGGCAGCGCGTAAGTCACCGCGCACAATGGCTTCCTTTATTCGCCGTTCTTTGACCTTCAGGAAGGCTGCGAGAACATCCGCGGCGACCTCAGGCTCGTTGGCCCGATCCGGGTTTTCCACCAGTTCGTTTCCCAATCCGATTTTTTCACCGATCCGCGCATAATTATCGCGCCCGGTGAGTTGAATGTAGCCTCTGCCCTTGAAGAGATCTCCGTCGGGCTTGCCCTGGTTGCCCAGATCACGGCGATTGTCGTAGAGATCGAAGGGATGGCCTCCGGGCGAGGTGTTGAAGCGTGATTTACCTTCCGAGATCGGCAGGAACCCGGCGGTCTCCGCGCGGATGGTCGCCAGCGCCATCAGCACCATATTTTTGTCTGCAAGCTCGCTCGCAACCAGCGAGCTCAGGACGGGCGGCAGATTAGTTTCGATATTCACGCGCGGGGTTGAGGGGAACATTTTCGAAACCCGCTCGACCGTCACGCTTGCAATGGCCAGTGGTGGATCGGGTTCTATATCCGCGGAGAGGCTGGCCAGCGTCTGCGGTCCTGCGATGCCGTCGACGAGCAAACCCTCACTGGTTTGAAAGGCTCGTAAAGCCCTCTCCGTCGCTCCGCCGAAATGACCGTCTATCGCGCCCGGATTAAAGCCCGCTTGCTTCAGCTTTTCCTGAAGCTCTCTGACCTCATTATTTCGCATGCCGCGTTTCAGCGTTGCCATCGTTCCCCGCCATTCTTTTTGATTGTACGCAGGCGAATAGTATCACAAGATTTTCATCAGGTACTGGTTTTGTATTCCCAGGCTTTCTATGTTCAATGCTATGGGGCAGGCGTTTCCCCGCTGGCGGCGGCTTTCACCAGAGACTTAAAGCTGCGTTTCCGGGGAAAACTCTGAGCCATAACGCGATCGTAATACTGTTGGATTACATATGCTTCCTGTATCGCCTTTAATTGTCACTCAGATTTCACGCCCGTGTGACAGGCTTGGTGCTTGTATGTCATAAGTGGTCGTACAATATTATTTGTGACGAGGCTAATAAGGCGAAAGTCTACCTTGCATTAAGGCGCAATAGCTTAATCGGCGGCGGGTAGGCGATACAGCTACGTTTCGTTCCATCTTTATTTCAAGACTGCGCCTGAACGGAGCGATTAAAATCAACGACGTACCGCACGATATACCGCAGCCGTATAAGGTAACGCTTCGGCCTGGAGATCTGCTCTTTGGTGAAGGCGAGCAGGGCGAGCGTGCCTATGTGGTGGAAAACGGTGTCGTCGAGGTGGTTAAGCAGACCTCCGAAGGTTCAGTGACCCTGGCCAGGCTCGGCCACGGCGAGATCGTCGGCGAGATGGCGCTGTTCGACAACGCGCCGCGATCCGCAACGGTTGTGGCCGTTGAGGAGACAACGCTGCTCTCGATCGACCGCCTGCAGATTGACGCGAAAATTCGAAACGCCGATCCTACAATTGCCCTGCTTATCGACACCCTTACCAATCGTCTGCGCTCTATGCAGAGCCTCTTGGGCGCACCGAGCCTGCCGAATACGGTGAGTGAACCTGGCGATGGGACTTTGCTTGCAGCGCGCGCGGGCACAGAAGATGTCAGACAGATCCTCCGCTTCGAGCGCCAACTTATCGCCGGCCTGGAAAATGATCAGTTTTTTGTCGAATTCCAGCCCATTATGAGCCTTGAGACCGATGATATAGCCGGGTTCGAGGCCCTGGTGCGCTGGCGTCATCCCGATCTGGGGAATGTATCCCCCCAGCGCTTTATTCCGGTCGCGGAAAACCTCGAAGCGGTCGTCCAGCTCGACCGCGAGATCATCGCTCGAAGCCTCTCCTTTATCTCCGAAGCGAACCGGGTTCGCGAGGAGGTTTGCCCGTCCCACCGCGACTGCGAACCGATCCATGTGTCTTTCAATCTCTCGACGGTGCGTCTGTCCGACGGCAGCGTGATCAGCGACATCGACGCCGCCCTCGCAGAGCACAGTGTTGATCCGGCGATGCTGAAGGTCGAGGTAAACGAACAGATCCTGATCCGGGATGCCCAGCAGGCAATCGCGATCCTTTCCGAGTTGCGCAGCCGTGGCATCGGGGTCCTTTTGGATGACTTTGGGACCGGCTACTCCTCTTTGAGCTATCTTGCCCGCTTGCCGATCGATATTCTCAAGATCGACCGCAGCTTCGTCAAAGCCATGACGCGCTCGGAGCAGAGCAAAACCATTCTGGCGTCAATCTGTGCAATGGCCGGAGCACTGGGAAAAGATGTCATTGCCGAAGGCATCGAGAAGCCGGAGCAGGCGAGGATGCTGACCGAAATGAACTGTTCTTTCGGACAGGGTTACTACTTCGCGCAGTCGATGCTGGCCGAAGACGCTCTTGCATTCATCAGGTCCGTGACGCCGGCGGCGCAAAAGGCCTGACACGAACCGGCTCACATCAGTGATCTTTGCTTTTAAGCGCTTTGGTCACCGTGGTTCTTCACGATTGCCGCAAGAGCGGCGGAGGCCAGCCGGGCGGCCGGAGGGTCAGCGCGGCTTGTGAGCAGGATCGGGACCTTTGCCCCCAACCCGATGCCGGCGGCACAGGCATTCATGTAATGCACCATCATCTTAAAGAGCGCATTACCGGTCACGATATCCGGTACGACGATGATGTCGGCATGTCCGGCGACCGGATGATCGACACCCTTGGTGCGCGCCGCATCCGCAGATAAGGCCAGATCCATGGCCAGCGGGCCGAAGACGTCGGCGCTCTTTACGCTGTCCCGCGCCCAGTCGGTGAGAAGCTTTGCCTCGATGCTGGAGGGCATTTGCTCCATTTGCTCCTCGGTTGCAGAGAGAAGGGCGACTTTTGGTTTCTCGATGCCCAATGCGTGCGCCAAATCGACGGCATTCTGAATGACGGCTTTCTTGGTTTCGACGTCAGGGTGAATATTGACAGCGCAGTCGGTCAGCAGAAGCTGTCCTTCCCGGCCGGGTACGGTCATGTGAAAGACGTGGGTCAGACGCCGCTCCGTGCGCAGGTTCGCATTTCGGCTGAGCAAGGCGCGCATGAAGACATCGGTGTGGATGTGCCCCTTCATGACGGCAGCAACGTCGCCGCCGCTGGCGGCGCTTGCAGCGGCAATCGCGGCCGATTGCTCGTCTCCGGACTCTATCACCTCGTATCCGGAGATATCCCAGTTGAGCTCGGAGGCATATTTCTGAATGGCATCGCTGTCGCCAAAAAAGACCGGTTCGATGACCCCCGCGCTGGCCGCGTCGTAGGCGCTTTCCATGACCACAGCGGCACCCGCATTAACGATGGCAGTGCGCAGCGGCGCTGAAGATCTTGCCGCGCGCAGAAGACTCTGCGGGCATTCAACCTGGTTTTTTCCGAGCATTCGATGACTCCCGAGATTTATTCCATCACGCCGGGCCGACAATCTTGTCGCTGTGATTCGGCGTGCCCGTGTCGTCTGGAGCTGTCACGCGGTATTGGCTGGGCTCCCGCGCTGGCACGGCTTCTCGTGTGCCGCGCTACTCCAATTCTCTAAAAATGAGACTTTGAGTCTCAATAAGATTAAAGATGCGAATCAAGTCAAGCAAAACCTGGAGCCAGACGTCATCTTTGGCGGTGAGAGCCTCGCACGATTTTGATGGCCGCACTCGCTTTATCGCTGCAGAGGTTAACTCGACGCGTTGTCGGCTGAGGGCGCTGGTGAGGATGCGGGGTCGAGCGCAACGCGGTAAAGTTCCTTCGCTGCGTTCCGCAGAAGGTCGATATGCGTCATCGCAGCGTCCAGGCTCATGCGTTGCGCAGGGGCGTGAATCGCAAGCGTCGCAACGAAATCACCGTTTTCATTTTGCACCGGCACCGCGATGGCGACCATGCCTTCGACAAATTCTTCATTGTCGACCCCCAGCTGATTCTTTCGCGTGACTTCCAGGGCCGCCAGTAATTCGTCTTTGTCGGTGATGGTGTTGGGCGCGTGTCGCTCCAGCTTTAAGCCTTCGACCAGTCGGCGCTGCTGTGAGCGCCGCAAGGTGCTGAGGTAAAGCTTGCCGCTCGCCGTGCAGTAAAAAGGCACATGCCCGCCGACGGGGAGTTCGATCCGGATCGGCCAATGGGTCTCAACCCGGTCCAGATAGATCATGCCGTTGCTGTCAGGCAGGGTGATGTTGCAGGTTTCGCCGACCTGCTCGGAGACCTGCTTTAAGATCGTGTGACGGAGTTGGGCCAGCGGCGCAAAACTCAAGACGCCCGCAGCGATACTGCGCAGGCGATTGCCCGGCAGGTAGCGCCGGCCATCGATGTCCTTGGTCAGATAGCCGTCCAGATACAGCTCGTTGCAGAGCCGGTGCAAAGTCGGTTTTGGCAACCCCAGGCTTTCGTTGATGTCGGTGGGCGTCATGGGAAACCCGGCCTGTGTCAGGACTTCAAGGATGTAAAGACGCCGCAGCCCGGGCGGTGTGCGATCCGCTTTGCCGTTGTTCTTTGCCTTGCCTTGTTGCGCCATTCTTGCCTGTCCACTCGGGAGCTGGGGGTTTTTGACGTCGAACCTCATTCGACGGAACTGGAGCCTGTCGACCGGGAATAGTTGGTATACGCCGCGCCCCAGCTAAACAAGCATAATGCTCGGGCGCGGCTGGACAAACACGCCGCGGTTTCTCGCAAGGGGCGATGTGGTGCCGTGGGCCTGTGTGAGGATATTTGCTACTCCTCTTACGTTAGCGTTGCATTAAAAAGAGCTGAACCGTTTGATTTTTTGAATTTTTTCCGCACAGCTTGCCTGCCCGCGCGGGGATAACTCTATAGATCAATGTAACAACCCGCTCTTGTTTGTTCCTCCGTCGCGACTACGTGAATAGGGTGCGATTCGAACAACTGGAGGTGCTTATGCATGGCGTGATGGTAATGGGGCCGGGGCCCGGATACGAAAAGTATCCCGAACATACCGTTCATCTCGAACGGGATGACAGGCGCATTCAGGTCAACTTTCAGGGTGTGACAATTGCCGACACCCGGAATGCGATAATGCTGCACGAAGCAGGCTACGACCCGGTCGCCTACATTCCGCGTGGCGACGTCCGGACCGAACTCCTCAGCGAGACGTCCCGGGAAACACACTGTCCCTTCAAAGGCTATGCGTCCTACTGGTCAATAGAGGTTGGCGACAAAACGGCTGAGAATGCAGCCTGGGCCTATCCGAGAAGCTATGAAGAGGTCACAGAACTGGCCGACTGCATCGCGTTCGACAAGCGCTTTGTGGAGGTAGTCGTCGTCTCTGAACACTGACGGATCCCCACGCGAACCGCTTGTCGATCAGGCCTAGACGATAATGCTTTCGTAATAGTGGTTCTCCGTATTGCACCGGCTGACACGCAATTCGACCGGCACACCTTTGAGATTGTGGGCCACCCGCTCGATCAACTGCAGGGGTGAGCCCTTTTTGACGCCGAGCCACGCAGCGTCCTGAGGTGATGCCCCGATCGCTCGCAGGTGTTCGACCGCTCGGCTGATCGTAACGCAGTAGCGTTCCTCGTAGAGCTGATAGAGATTGTTCGGCAGGTCTTCCAGGGGCAGTTTGTCCAGGTCGGGGAAGACCTTGGCCGGAACCACGATGCTCTCCGCGATGACCGGTTCTCCTTCAAGACTACGTACCCGGTCGATCTGAATCACGCGGGCTGCGGACTGCAGGCCCAGTTTCTGACTTTCTTCACGTAACGCCCGACGGCGCGTGATGCCCTTCTCCTGACTGGACGGCATCTGGCGGACACCGCTTTTGCTGATGATATGAAAAAAGTGGAACAACGCCCGATCCGGTGTGTGCGCGGCCACGAAGGTGCCTTTGCCCTGGTGCCGGATGACCAGGTTTTCTGCCGCCAAGGCGTCGAGCGCCTTTCGAACGGTGCCCTGACTGACGCCATAGTCCTGCCCAAGGCGGGTTTCGCTGGGCAATAGATCTCCCGGACTCCAGGCGCCCTGATAGATCTGCTGGATGATCAGCTCTTTGACTTGACTATAAAGCGGCGCACTGCCGCGAATGGTTTTCATTTCATTCAAGGTATTTGCCACCTTTGCCGGAGGTGTTATCGCCTGTATTCAACCCGGTGCCCGACATACCGCGTTTGCAGCTCTTTGTCTTGACCGCACTATAATCCCGATTCAGAAAAATCATGCAACTCTTATATAAGAGTTAAAAGAATATCTTGACCCAAGAAGCCGGGCGGGCATAACGTCGAATAAATTTCACGCCGCCCCAGGTGAAGTCATGTTCGGTGGGCGGATTTCTGTATGGGAGGATATAAGTGGCAGCACCCGACTTTCTCGTCCATGAGACGAAAGACACCGTTGGTGTTATCGTGGTCGAAGGCATCGAAGCCGGTCAGGAATTGACCGGTTGGCTGATGGAGACCGACGAGACGCTCTCGATCAAAGCGCTCGACCCGATTCCGCTGGGGCACAAGGTTGCCCTGGGCGATATCACGAACGGCGATACCATCATCAAGTACAGCCATGACATCGGCAAGGCGGTGGCCGATATCGGCAAGGGACATCATGTCCACGTTCACAACGTCAAAACCAAGAGGTGGTAGGCATGGCGCATTCAAGTTTTTGGGGATATCGCCGCGAGAACAACCGTGTCGGTGTCCGGAACCACGTCATCATCCTGCCGCTTGACGATCTCTCCAATGCGGCCTGCGAGGCCGTGGCGAACAATATCCAGGGCTGCATGGCCCTGCCGCATCATTACGGCCGTCTGCAGTTCGGCGAGGATCTGGAGCTGCATTTCCGCACCCTGATCGGCACCGGCAGCAACCCCAACGTCGCCGCCGTGGTCGTGATCGGTATCGAGCCGGTCTGGACCAAGCGGATTGTCGACGGCATCGCAGCCACCGGAAAGCCGGTGGAGGGTTTTGCGATTGAACAGAACGGCGACATCAACACCATTGCCGCCGCTTCGCGCAAAGCGAAGGAATTCGTTCAGTGGGCCAGTGAAAAGACCCGTGAGGAATGCGGCCTGGGCGAGCTCTGGGTTTCCACCAAGTGCGGAGAGTCCGACACAACCTCCGGCCTGGCCTCGAACCCGACGGTCGGCAACTTCATCGATAAGGTCGACGTCCAGGGCGCGACCACCTGTTTCGGTGAGACCTCCGAGTTGACCGGCGCGGAGTTGGAGTGTGCCAAGCGTGGCGTGACGCCCGAAATCGGCAAGAAGTTCCTGGCCACCTGGCAGGCTTACATGGACGATGTGATCGAGCCTCACAAGACCAGCGACCTTTCCGACAGCCAGCCGACCAAGGGCAACATCGAGGGCGGTTTGACCACCATCGAGGAGAAGGCGTTCGGCAACTTCGAGAAGATCGGCAAGAAGACGAACTTCGTCGATGTCTTGCAGCCGGCCGAGCAGCCATCCAGTGGACCGGGTCTCTATTTCATGGATACCTCGTCCGCCGCTGCCGAATGCGTCACCCTGCAGGCGGCCGCCGGCTTCGTGGTCCATCTCTTCCCTACGGGACAGGGCAACATCATCGGAAACCCGATCGAACCTGTCATCAAGCTGACCGCAAACCCGCGGACCGTGCGGACTATGGGCGAGCATGTCGATGTGGACGTGTCCGGCATTCTGCGCCGGGAGATGAACCTGGATGAGGCCGGTGACGCCTTGCTCGATATGACCATCCGAACCTGCAACGGCCGTTTGACGGCAGCGGAAGCGCTCGGCCACCGCGAGTTCGTCATGACCAAGCTCTATCGGAGTGCCTAGGTAAAGGAGCGACGAAATCCGGGCGGCAGTGAGAGCCGTGCCGCCCGGATAAGCATGCAGCTAAGGCGCATGCGATTGAGAAGGAACTCTCAGGGCGGGCCGGTCGGCTATCCCGTTGTCGGTTTTCGATCTGCTTGCTTTTGTCCAAGCCCAACCAATCGCGAGTGCGTCCAGTTCCATAGAAATCCGGACCAAGGTTCGGCTGCAATCAAACCCAGTCACGACAGGTCATGCAATCATGCCCGATATCGTTGTTTCCGAATTCATGGACCAGGCTGCCGTCGACGACCTGAACAGGGACTTCGACGTTCACTACGATCCTGATTTGGCCGACCGGCCGGAGGAGTTGATCAGGCTTGTTGCCGCTGCGCGCGCGCTGATCGTCCGGAACCGGACACAGGTGCGCGGTGGTCTGCTTGAGGCGGCAAACAGCCTGGAGGTGGTCGGGCGTTTGGGTGTGGGGCTCGATAACATCGATCTGGAGGCCTGTGGAGCCCGCAACATCGAGGTTTGCCCGGCCAGTGGTGCGAACGACGACTCTGTTGCGGAGTATGTGATTGCGATGACCATGGTTCTGCTGCGCGGCGCTTTTCAGACGCGCGATGCGGTGATTGCAGGCGAGTGGCCTCGTCAGGCCTCCATCGGGCGGGAGGCCGCGGGCAAGCAGATGGGGCTGATCGGTTATGGCGGGATTGCGCGCAACGTCGCAGTCCGTGCCCGTGCCATGGGCATGCGGACCGCAGCATTCGATCCTTTCCTGCCGCCCGATCATCCGGTCTGGTGGGATTGTCAAAAATGCGAGCTCAACGACCTCCTGGCGTCCAGTGACGTCATCAGCCTGCATGTTCCGCTGAACGATGAGACGCGAAATCTACTCGATGCGGAGGCGATTGCCGGATTGAAGAAAGGGGCGGTCGTGATTAACACGGCCCGGGGCGGCGTGATCGATGAGCCTGCTCTGGCAGAGGCTTTGAGGATGGGGGCGCTGGGTGGAGCGGCGCTCGACGTCTTTGCGGTTGAGCCTTTGACAGCGCAAGCCGGCAGTCAATTTGCAGGCGTGCCCAACCTCTTTCTTACCCCTCACATTGCCGGCGTAACCGAGGAGGGCAATGTGCGGGTCAGCGCCGTTACCGCAGATAACGTGCGGAAAGTCTTGGAGAAACGGCGATGACTGAGACAGGTTTCTTTTCGGCGGGGGATCTCCGGGATCTCGCTTGCCGGGTTCTGATGGCCCACGACACCTCTGCGGGGAATGCCGCCAGTGTCGCCGCCGCCCTGGTCGCGGCCGAGGTCGACGGGCAAAAGGGGCACGGTCTCTCCCGCTTGGCAGCCTATTCGGCCCAGGCGGCATCCGGGAAGGTTCAGGGCCATGCGGTTCCGCTGGCCGAACCTGCCGGCACGGCGGCAATTCGTATCGATGCGAAGGCGGGTTTTGCATTTCCCGCGATGGATCTCGCGATTGAAAAGCTGGCAGGGATGGCGCCGGAATGCGGGATTGCCATGGCGGGCGTCTTTCACTCGCACCATTTCGGGCAGTCTGGGTATCATGCCGAACGCCTCGCCCGACGGGGGCTGATCGGTCTGATCCTGGGCAACAGCCCAAAGGCCATTGCGCCCTGGGGCGGCCGGGATGGCGTATTCGGAACCAACCCCATCGCCTTTGCCGCACCACGGCGTGCGGCCGAACCTCTGCTGATCGACCTGAGCTTGAGCAAGGTTGCGCGCGGTAAGGTCATGGTTGCCGCCAAGAACGGCACGCCCATTCCCGAAGACTGGGCGCTGGACAAGGACGGTCAGCCCACGACCGACGCCAAGGCCGCCCTGGAAGGGACCATGATCCCGATTGGTGATGCCAAGGGGGCGGCGCTGGTCCTGATGGTTGAAGTGCTGGCCGCCGCCGTGACCGGTGCGAATTTCGGGTTCGAGGCCTCGTCTTTCTTTACGGCGGACGGACCACCGCCAGGGGTGGGGCAGAGCCTCATCGCCATCGACCCGAACCGTCTCTCCGGCGGCGCCTTTGCCGAACGTCTCGAGGTGCTGCTGAATGCCATCGTGGCACAACCGGGCACGCGTTTGCCCGGCATGCGGCGTCTGAGCATGCGGGAGAAGGCCAGGAAGGAGGGGATCGCCGTCGACCACGGTTTTATCGAGGAATTGGAGCAGCTTGCGCGAAAGTAGTTACGTCCGTGGCTTGAAGTCCGATGGTGCAAGTCTGATAGCGAGGCTTAAAATGACTTGCTGCAAACCACTGCTGTGGGTCTAAACTGTGATCGTGATCGGCGATCATTTCCTTTGATCTCTCGTTACACCCCGGTCTCATCCGCGAAAGGACAACGCTCCGTGATTGATCTCTACACCTGGACGACACCCAATGGCCGCAAGGTCTCAATTATGCTTGAAGAGCTGGAAATGCCGTACCAGGCGATTCCAATCAACATCACGAACGACGATCAATTCGCACCCGACTTTCTGAAAATCAGCCCAAACAACAAAATTCCGGCGATTGTCGACACGGAGACGGGGACTTCTCTGATGGAGTCCGGAGCAATCATGCTCTATCTCTCCAAAAAGGCTGGCGGAAAACTGGTTCCCGGTGATGAAGCCGGATATTGGCGCATGATGGAATGGCTGATGCTGCAGATGGGCGGTGTCGGGCCGATGCTGGGACAGGTCCATCACTTCGTGAAGTTCAATCCCGGCAAGGCACCCTACGCCGAGGAACGCTACAGCAACGAAGCCAAGCGCCTGTACGGCGTTCTGGATAAGCAACTGGGCGAATCACCCTATCTTGCAGGCGATGAACTCTCTATCGCGGATATTGCCACCTGGCCGTGGATCTCGCGCTTCGAATGGCAGCAGATTGACCTTAAAGACTTCCCGAATCTGGCGCGCTGGTACACGGAGTTGGCGGTGCGGCCGGCTTTCCAGCGCGGCTATCATGTGCCCAAGCAGATGGGCGAAGTGCCAATGCCTTGAGCAGGCCGACGCAGGCGCGAGACTGGTAACCGGAGAAGATGGATGCTCTACGCGATCGGTGATAAGGCGCCCCAATTCGCTGACGAAGAGACGAGCTATGTCGCGCCTACGGCGGTCGTCATTGGCGATGTGACTATGGCGCGCGAGAGCTCCGTTTGGTGGGGCGTGGTCATGCGGGGCGATAACGACAGCATCACCTTGGGGGAAGGCAGCAACATTCAGGAAAACTCGGTGGTTCACGTCGATCCTGGCTTCCCCTGTCACATCGGCAACGGTGTCACGATCGGCCACAGTGTGACGCTCCACGGCTGCAGTATCGGCGACGGGACGCTGGTAGGGATCGGCGCCATCATCCTGAATGGCGCGAAGATCGGGCGAAATTGCCTGGTCGGTGCGAACAGCTTCATTGGCGAGGGGAAGGAGATCCCGGACAATTCCCTGGTCTTCGGCGCACCCGCCAAAGTGGCTCGGGAATTGTCGGAAGATCACATAAAGCGGTTGCGGATGTCGGCGGAATCCTATGTCACGAAAATTCCCGAGTACCGCAATCAGCTCCGACGAATTGACTGAATAGCCCCTCCGCAGACTCAGTCAGGAAACTCGGCGGCGACGAGAATTTTGTTCTCCTGGCTGACCAGATATCCGGCTTCTGCGCTTTTCTTCAGATAGCTCTGCCAATCAGGATCCGCTTGCATGGCGGCACGTTTTTCCGCGCGGTCTGCGGCGTCTCTGTAAGCCCAGACGTGCACGTAGCTGTTCACGTCGCCGACGTCCGTTGTCGCGTAAAGAACAGGCTTGCCGAGGTTGCGGCATTGGGCGGCGTAGCCGTGCTCTTTGTACAGCGCCATTTGCTTCGGCAGGGTGCCGGGGCGAACACAATAGGTGCGATGATCGAAGATCATAAGGGAATTTCCTCAAGCAGTGTTGGTTGATTGGAGCGCTGATCTGGCCCGCTGACACCTGCGCAAAGAATGCCGCAGAGAGCGCCAGGGAGCAAAGGCTACTTGTTCCGCAACATCTTCCAGCCCATGGCGATCAGCCAGATCGGAATGACGACAGCGGCGCCCAGCAGGATGTAGGTGAAACCCCATTCGAACACCGAGGAGCCCATCTCAAAGACCTCGACTGCCGCAGACCCCATGGATTCGAACGCCTGCCGCGGCGTGAGATTCAGGTACGACATCACGAAACCGACGATCAGGGATGCGACGACTAGTTTTATCAGGGTGGAAACAATGTTGTTCGGCATGTTGGGTACGTCTTTGGTCACTATCCGGCGTCAAATGCTATCCAGCATGTTGAACAACTGTGTTCGCTTGAGCAAGACTGCAGTATAAGCAGGGCGCTGATTCTGCTCGAGGGATTGTAATGATTAAGACTTGTCTTCGCGGCACCGCGCTTTCACTGATTTTTCTTTTGTCGGCTTGCGATGAACCCGCGACAAACCGCAGTTATCTCCATCCGGCGGGAACGCTCGACTTTCTGATCGAAGCCACCAAGGAGGGGCCTTTGCTCCTGAAGATACAGGGGGCGGCATTCGATATGGACCGGGCGGCGTTCGAGAACGAGGTCGCCGGTCTTATCGCCGGTGCCATTCAACGCCGCCGGATCACCGTCACGACCGATCCGGCCCAAGCGCCCCAGCCGAGCCTCTACGTCCTGATGACATTCAATGGCGGAAAAAGCCTGAGCGGTCAGGCCCAATGCGGTGGAAAAACGCAGGGCGGCTCACCGCGCGGCGACGATGCCCGCCTCGATGTCACCGCCAGCTTCTGCGGCAACGACGCGCGATACGCCACCGTTTCTGGATGGGTCGAGAAGTTGAAAAACCGGGACGATGAGAAGTATTCCAAGCTTATCGGACAGATCGCCCGGGATCTCTTCGTCGAGCAGAAGCAGGATAAGTAGCCGGGAATACCGCGTCCCGCCAACTTACTCCCAAAGCGGCTTGCCGAGGTCGATGTCATCTTCGTCGGTCAGAATGCCGGTCAGGCCGCCCGCACCCGCGCCGAGTACCACACCCTGAACCACGGTCAGGCCCGTGACGGCACCGACGACCGCGCCCGCGCCGGCACCGATCGCGGCACCGCTGAGGCCGCGGTCTTTGTCGGTGCTGCCGCACGCCGAGAGCAGGAGGGCTACGGCAAGCAAAGGAATACGGTACATTCGGTTTCTCCATCTTTGGTTCGGCATCAGTATCTCGGCGCTCAAGTGGCGGCCGTTCTTTAATGTCAAACAGAAATGGGGCGAGATTCGGGATCTACGCTATGTAATTCCTGTGACAAATGATGGATATTCACGCTTTATCGCGATTCTCTGCGGTGCTAGTCTTTGCCTTTGGGCTTCGTTGCTGTTCAATACTCGTGAATTCGGCATTGCGAGGCCTAAGGTCGGGAAGTTGAGACCCGCGTGCAGGCTGAATGCGCTTGCTTTGGTATCACGCGGGAGGTTCGGGGAATTTGACTAATATGGCTATTCGGTCTTGGCCGAAACGCGTTTCGTGCGGTGGTGCGCGATGAACGCCGTGCGGTTTGCTCTCATCACTTTTTTTGGACTCACCTTAGCCGCCTGCGCGGGGCGTGAGCCCGCGCCGAAACAAACGACGGAAAACACTTTAGGAGAGTTTTCGGCGGCGCCGATGGACGATGCCGATTGGCTTTCGACGGCCGGTCAGGACCCGGAAGCTGTTGAACGTCCGTATTTTTCGGTGTTCTCGCCCGAGAGCGATGTGCCTGCGCGCAAGCCGGAAGCCTTACGGCCAAGGATCGTGAACGCATCTTTCGCTATTCCGAAGCCGCGTATGAAGCCGGCGATCCACACCGGAAAGCGCTCGCTACAATGCGTTCCTTATGCTCGAGAGGTCTCGTCCATCGGAATCCGCGGTGACGCCTGGACCTGGTGGCGCAGCGCGAAGGGCCGATACGCGCGCGGTCACACGCCGGAGGTCGGTGCGGTTCTGGTGCTCAGCAAGACCAAGCGCCTGCGCTATGGTCACCTGGCCGTGGTTGCCGAGGTGCTGAACGATCGTGAGGTCCTGGTGCATCAGGCCAACTGGTTGAACCGAGGCCGCATCCATCGCTACACGCCCGTGGTCGATGTCTCGCCCAACAATGACTGGTCTTCGGTCCGGGTCTGGTACACGCCGGGACAAAAATACGGGAAGCGCGCTTACAAGGTGTCCGGGTTTATCTATCCCGATACGCTCGAGGCAAAGCGCTGATGCATCAGTCCACGCCTAGGTTGAGGACTCATATTCTTTGATGGTCTTGATCGTGTTTTGCCGGGTTTTAGGCAGGAGAGGTCTCGAGAGCGGGCCTGAAGGCCCGGTAAGAGGCGTCAACGCACCTAAAAACCCGGCAAAATACGACCCATCCGGGCGATAAGATTATGAGTTCTGGGAACCACGTTCTGGACAGCGTCGTGTCATCGGTCCAATTCTGGCTAAGCACGATGCTATGGCATCGCTCCACTCTTAACTCCTTGCCAGAAAACATAATTTTATCGTCAAGGCCGTCAAAGAATATGAGTTCTCAACCTAACCAGCGGATCCATTTGCCATGATAGCAGACATCTGCAAGATGCCGTTCCGCATGTCGTTTTGGCGCATCCGGCGATAGGGAGAGCCTGAGTTCGGCGCACTTGCCCGAAACCGAGGGCTCCATGCGCAGCCATGCGAAGGGCTTTTCTTTTGTCGCGACGGAGGCAGCCTGGTCGATCACCGCTTTGATCCCGGCGCGTTCTTCCTCCGGCAGGTATTGCCAGACGATGGAATGAAACAGGACCTGCGTTGTTCCGGTCGTTTGTTCGGGCACAATCCGCCGCAGCCACTTGGCTGCGCTCGCACGTTCGACCTTCGGCGGATGTTCGCCCGCGATGCTCAGGGCGCCTCGCATCCTTTGAAGCCGCTCTTTCTGGTCGGGCCAGATGTAGGCCAGAAGGCGATTGGCTTCGTTCGAAGTCGGCACTTCAGACCCGATGGCGTCCAGGTTCGCCGGGTTCAAGTCGCAGCCTATTGCGTCGGCGATCTCGACCTCGACGACAGCTGGCGCGGGCCCTTTCCAATCGGGCCGTAAGAGGACAGGACCGTCAAGGTTGCCCCATTTGGTGTCGATGCCGGAGGGAGCATAGCCGTAGCGATGCCAGTTGAGATTCAAGCCTGCGCTGGAGCCGATCTCGCGGAGTGATAAGGGCTGACCCGTCCGGCCCGCGATGGCCATGAAACCGGCGAAGAGCACGCCCGAGCGGCCGACTTCATTTGTCTGCGGCGGGCCCTGGATGAAGCGCATGAGGGCCGGTCCGTGATGTTCCATGGCCTGTTCGATCCGATCCCAGGACGCGGGGGCCTGTCCCACGACAGCATCGCCGCCGTAAAGGTCGGCGAGGTCTTCATCCAGACCACAGAGTGCAAGCCAGTGCAGCCCTGCCGCAAAGCGCAGCGCGAGCGCGTCGTCGCTGGGTGTGCCTTGCCATTGCAAAACTCGGGTGCCGACTGCTGTATCTGTCGTCAGCTTTTCCGCTGCCGTTCCGATGAGCCCGGCGGTAAAGGGCGAGCCCATGGAACCGCAGACCTTGCCTTGCGCCCTGAAGTGGGCGCGGACGGCCTCTTCCTTCTGCCCGGGCGAGCCGACATGTGTGAAAACGTCGTTACTGGGCACCGAAGACTTTCTGCAGCAACGCAGTGCTTCGCTTCAGTGGGTCTTTCCGGATCGCCGCTTCTTCCTGTGCGAGATAGTAGAAGATGCCGTCCATGCCCTTATCGACAACGTAGTCGGTCAGGTCCGCTTTGGCATCCGGGACGAAGGGAATGCTCCGGTACTCTCCCATGACCTGGTCATAAGACTGAATTGCGCCGACATCGGACAGGCTCTGGTTGACCACCGGTTCCATTTCCTTGGCGAGCGGACCGGTCATCTTCCCCTGGAAGTAGCGGGTCGCCGCATCATCCGGTCCGCTGTAAATCTTCTCAGCGTCTTCGAGGGACATCTCGCTGATTGCGTCCAGAAACAGGGCCTTTGCCTTTGGTGCGGCCGCTTCCGCCGCCCGGTTCAGGCGCAGCTCCAGATCGTCGAGCATCGAGGACATGCCGGCCAATTCCAGAGCCGATTGTACTTTCTTGAGCGAGTCCGGCAGCGGCAGGCGGATGTTGGAGTCCCCATTGTAACCGTCGGCCTGACCGACCTGATCAACAACACGCTCCGATCCGACTTTCAGGGCTTCTCGAAGCCCGTCGCTCAACTCCTGCGCTGAGAGGTTGCCTATCGCGGACCCGCTGGTGCTCCCGGATCCTGATGACGCGCCGGATGAATTGAGCAGATCCGTGCCTTTTTTCAACCAGTCCGATTGAGCCATGCTCTGTGACAGGGGGAGGGCCGCGAGAAGGGCAACTGAGGCGATAAAAGCTGTGCGCATCTTTTCAACTCCAAAGCATGTGAGGTGCTCATACAACTCTAGCGTTATGAAATCAGAGCCTACCGTCGAGAAAAGCTCTCACTTCCATGCTATCATGCGGCCTCTCGGCAGACCACGAATAAAACGCGGGTGCATATGGTTAACCGGTTGAAAAACAAAAGAATCATTTCTGCCCGCAGCGGTGCCGCAAAAAGCACGGGGACTGTCATAAATGTTTCCATGCAAATCAATACGAGTCGCGCTATACTGCTTTTGTAACAAACGCGAAAAGCACCACTCGAAATTTATAAACCGTAGTTGTGTCGGGAGAGCGTTATGTATAGGTCGGTAAAGGAAAGCAGAGACACGCGACACGAGCAACGCAGTTTGCTGTTCTGGGCGGAAGGTGTCGTGGTTGGTGTCGTTGTTTTCGTGGTCGTCGCCTACGTCTTTGGGCTTTTGACCAGCGTGTAGGCGCCTCTGATCGCCAGGAACGGGCGACAGATTCCAGCCAATCCAGCCCTGCGCTGGTTTGCAAGAATAACGAACGTCGTTCTCCAACCTGCCTTGCGGGCGGGGACGAGCAGTCTTTAGTGTGTGACGACCTTGCCGCGCCGCAGTGGCGGGTTGTTTGCGAGAATAGCCTCGATAGACGCGAGCAGGTCTGACGGCCGGAGCGGTTTTTCCAGAAAATCGGAAGCGATTTCGTAGGCGCGCCCGATCGCGACGGCGATGTCGCCGGTCAGATAGATGATTGGCACACCCCCGGCGGAGAGCTCAAATCCCAGAGTTACGCCGTCAATGGAGTCTTCAAGATTAAGATCCAATATGGCGAGGTCCGGCCTTTGCTGAGCCGCCAGTTCCAGAGCGTCGCTACAGGTTCGCGCAATGCCTGACACTTCGTAGCCGGCTCGCTCAAGAATGCTACGGACCGCGCTCGAGAAATCAGGGTCGTCTTCGACCAGAAGGATACGCGGGGCAGGGGCCATAGGTAATATGTAGCACCGGTTTCAGGGGCTGGAAGTCACAAGATCGCGAAGGGATCGTGAGGTTGATAGAGGAAGATCTTCTCGCGTTGCGCCCGCACGAAAGGGCTCGGATGCCGTCCGTGAGAATCTCCATAAACTCTTGATGTTTCGTTGGTAATTCTTGTGATTTCACCCCATTTGTATGTGGCAATATGATGATGGTTAGATGAAGGTCAGGCATGGGTGAAGTGATGGCAATAACCGGCGAACGTGCGCAACTTGAAGGCAACCCCGACTACAAACTCGAAATCCTGCCTTCCAGCAAGCGCGTCAAGGTCGTGTTCAACGGTATCGTCGTGGCCGACACCACCTCCGCGCGCCTGCTGCGCGAAACACGCTATCCACCGGTTTACTACCTGCCGCGCGAAGACGTGCGTATGGACCTCATGCAGCGGACGGCTCACCACACGCATTGTCCTTTCAAGGGCAATGCCAATTACTGGAGTCTGAGTGTCGGTGACAAGACTGCCGAGAATGTGGTCTGGAGCTATGAAGACCCCTTGCCCGAGATGGCGGAACTCAGCGGCTACATCGCATTCTACCAGAACCGGATGGACGCCTGGTATGAAGAGGATGCCGAAGTCTCGATCGATCCTGACAACGTTGTCTACACGCGGGGAAATCCCTTTACCGGCTGGCTGATGAGTGAAGCCTGGGAGGCCGCGACCACGCCAGAACTGGTGGCGAGGCTTGGCCGTAAGCTGGTGGAAGAACAGGTTCCACTGATGCGCCTGGCATTGATCGTCCGGACATTGCATCCGCAATTGCTCGGAAATGCCTATCGCTGGCACCGGGGCAGCGAGACCTCGAACCAGACGGAAGTTCCCTACGAAGCCTTAACCTCGTCTGCTTATCTCAATTCGCCGCTCGTGCCGATCTTCGACGGCGTGGGCGGTATCCGGCGGCGGCTGGAGGGGGACAATCCGGTGCTTGATTTCCCGATCCTGCGGGATCTCCAGGCGGACGGTGCCACCGATTATGTTGCCATGCCTCTGCCGTTTTCCAATGGGCAGACGAACGCTCTGACCCTGACGACCGACGAGCCCGGCGGTTTCTCGACGAAGGATCTCGGGCACATCTATGAGATTCTGCCCCTCCTGAGCCGTTTGTTTGAAGTCCACGCCCTGCATCAGATGTCCAGGTCGCTGCTGGATACTTATCTCGGTGCCTACACAGGTGACCGGGTCCTGAACGGACGTGTGAAGCGAGGCGATGGGGAAGACATCAACGCGGTGATCTGGTTTTGCGATCTGCGCGACTCGACGCAGATGGCGGAAAACCTCTCACGGGCGGAATATCTCAATGTGCTCAACAGCTTTTTTGAATGTACCGCAAGTGCGGTCTTGGAACGCGGCGGTGAGGTTCTGAAGTTTATCGGTGACGCCGTGCTGGCGATCTTCCCGATCGATGATGAGAATCCAGTGCCCGGTTGCCTGAATTGCACCCCGATTTCCGCGGCCTGTTTTCGTGCCATCGAGGCGGCCAAGGACTCCAGCCGCCGCCTGGAAGCGCTGAATGCCGAACGGACCGGGCGGGGCGAGGCGGCACTGCGCTTCGCGCTCTCAATCCACAAGGGCAAGGTCACCTATGGCAATGTCGGGGTTGACCAACGCCTCGATTTTACGGTGATCGGCCCCGCTGCCAATGAAGCCGTGCGTATCGGCAACATCTGCAAGCATCTCGATCAGCAGATTCTCTTCTCGGCGGAGATTGCGCAGAATCTCTGCAGCGGCGCGGTTTCACTCGGACGTCACAGCTTGCGGGGCGTCAGAAACGACCGGGAGATCTTCACTTTGGAGAACACTGAACCCGCGCCGGTACCTGAAGAGTCCTCGACCTAGACCTGGGTCGCAAGCGCTTGTTGGCTACTTCTAAAAGAAACGGGTAAGCCGGAGTGTGATGACATCGTCGTCCCGGATCCCGTTGAGGATCAGGTCGTCCTCGTCGACATTTACAAAGATGCGTCCTTCGAGCTCCATCTTCCAGAATTCGCCGAGCCGCCTTTCAGCTTCGATAGAGAATGACGTCGACTGGTCTTCACGATCGATGATACCGCCGATCAGGAAAGTTGTGTCCTGCTCGTCGTTGAGGGTTGCCCGTGCACCAAGGAAAAGGTCGTCATCTGTGATCACCGCGGGCGCATCGTCTTCGTCCCGTCCGTCATAGAGATATTCCGCCAGCAATCCCAGATCGGCGTTGCTGTCGAGAATGCCGAAAATCGTGTATTCGAAACCCGCGACCGTCGCAAAGAAGCGGTCACCCTGGCCACTGCGGGTGATGGCCTCGAGCTTCCAAAGCCAGGCATCCTTTGTGAGTTGCGCATCCAGGCTGGTCTGATCGATCTGGTCGTAGCGTGGCACGAGAACCACGCGCCCGTCGTCATTCACCCGCGGCAAGAGGCGTGGTTCCCGGCTGGTCCCATGAAAGTGGGCGATACCGACGTCCAGATCGTCAAATGTATGGGCCCAGCGGAGCGCAAAATCGACGTGATATTCTTCGGCGCTGGACTCGTAGGACGCATTGTCGTCGTCAACCGGCAAGGCGCCGCGCAGGCGGGCATCGTTCGACCGGAAGGGACGCTCACGGAAACCCGGCAGAACAAACCCGCTGACGGTTCCCCAGTCGCGAAAGAGGTTGAGGTTGATCATGGGCTGGCCGAGCTTGTCCTCGCCGTCCACATCCTCGACGGCATCGTCCTGGTTAATGATGTCGACCAGATGCCGCGACTCCGTGACCCCCCAGAAGACCTTGTCGACACCAACGACCGAATCCCAGTCATCGGCGACATGCAGCCAGTTCAACTCCCGCAGATCGACATGGCTGCGGTTGTCGTCATGGGCATCCAGCCGTCCGAAGGGAACAAAGGTGATTCGATCGTCGCCGCCGTTCCATTCGAAAACCACCTCGGGTTCGACCGCGACTGAAGGGGAGAATCGGGTATCATCCTGCTCATCGAATGCCGGTGCATTTGGAAAGACCCGCAGTTCGCCCGCAATAGAGCCCGAGAAATCCCATTCACCGGCCTGTACGGCGGCGCGTGAGCTCAACATCGCGCCAAGCATGGCAAGCGCAAGGGCTCCAGCCTTTGCTGAAGCCCTCATTGTTCTCAACCCCCCAAGGTTACGAACTGTGTCCCACCCGGATTTCACTAACGCGCCCGCTTAAGCCTGTTCGAGGTAAAGTCCCCTTCGTTGCTGCCTACTTTAAACTGATAGTCTTCAAATGTAAGGGTCGTTGACTTGCCGGTCTGGTGATTGTCCATCTGCAAAGTGTGTGCGCGCCAATACTGATCCAGATACTCTTTATAGTCCGCGTTGACGAGGGTCTTCAGCAAGCTGTCCTTCCGGTCGTAGAAGTCGATCTTCATGGCACGGTATTCTTCCTGGTCAATCCAAACGACCTGTTTGGTGTAGCCGGAGTTTTCATAAACCGGGAAGCGTTCGATCACGAAGCACTGGAGGTCGCCGCAGGCTTCGTCGCGCAACCATTTGTAGGTGTACTTCGCCACTTCTTGGCTGATCAGATCTTCATAGGCAAACTCGCTGCCGACGAAGGGACCGGATTTGTTCGCCGAGGAAATCCGCTTTACGCGTTTGAGGGCCGGCAGATACAGCCACTGATCGTCCGGCTCGGCTATCTTGGTGTGGGATAGGAAAGCCGTGCCCTCGATGTCCCTTGGGTGGTCGAAGATCGTGAGGCTCTTGTCGCCCACGTCCGGATCCTGAACCTCGAGCGTTTTGATCCGGAGTTCCCGCGTGCTGGTTTCCCCGTTCCGGTTGGTCAGGACCATCTTCAGCTCGGCTTCGCTATCCACCCAGCCCAGGTCGCGCTTGTCCGCTTCGACTGCGATGGCGAGCCCTTTTTCTTCAGGACTTTCTGCAAGGGCAGGGGCTGTGGTCAGCGCGCCCGTGATGGCGAGACCGGTCACTATGACTGCGGCCAGACCGCTGTGAGTGCGAGTGTGATGCTTCTTATGAAATGTCATGCCGATGCTTACTCCGCAGCTTTGGTTGCGATTTGAGGGGCGCCGATATTGGCCTCGCCGCGCTGTTTGCGTCCTTTGTCGACTGTGAGCAAAAGCGTGGGAAGGAGAAGGAAGTCGGCGATCAGGGCCACGGCAATCGCGATAGCGGTGAGCAGGCCCATGTCTTCGTTGATTCTGAAAGTCGAAAAAGCCAGGACCCCGAAGCCGGCGACGAGAATCGCAGAGGTGACCCAAAGCGCCGTTCCGACGGTTGAGAAGGCGTAACGCACCGCACCTTCGGCGTCCTCATTGCGGTCCCGCCGGCCGCGCTGGTACTTGGACAGGAAATGGACGGTGGCATCGACGATAATGCCGAGGCTGGTCGCGGTGACCACTGACGACGCCAGGCCGACTTCTCCGACAAAGATCGACCAGATGCCGAATGCCATGACAATCGGCACCAGGTTGGGAACCAGGCTGATGACGCCGAGGCGGAAATTACGCAGCGCGAACATCAGCGACAGGGAGATCAGAATGAAGGCCGTGACCGTGCCGGTCAGCATACCGATGATGTTGCGCTGGGATATATAGGCGAACATGACGAAGGGGCTGCTGGCTTCGGTTTTGCCTTCCGGGAAGTTGGTCTCCAGCCAGGCTGCCGCCGCGTACTCCAGGGTTCGCAGCTGGTTTGTGCTGATATCGTCGGTGGTGACGATCACACGCATGGCCGACTTGTCGACATTGATCTGGTTGTTGAGATCCAGGCCGTAGGGCAGTGAGAGTTCGAACAGCAGGAGATACTGCGCCGCGAGGTCCCTTTCTTCAGGCAGCTTGTAGAAGGCGGGGTCGTCGCCGTGCATGTTCATGTTCAAGCGTTTGAAGGTATCCGTCAGAGACTGAACATGGGCGACGCCGCCCTGGGTTTTGAGCCAACGCGAAAAGGCCTCGGCTTTTGCCAGGTATCCCGGATCACTTATGCCACCGGAGTCACCCGAGGGAAGGGACCAGTTAACCTGATAGACACCGGAAAGATGCTCGGTTGCGAAGTCCGTGTCGGCGCGGAATTCCAGCGAGGTGTCGAAATACTTCACGAACTGATCGTTGAGCTCAATCCGCGGAATCATCGCGCCGAGGCCGACGACGATCAGCGTCATCACGATCAGAACCGGTTTGCGGTTGTCGATGACGAAGTTCGCCAACTGATCCATGCCGGCTGCTTTCTCGGCCCCGCCCTGTCCGGACTTGACTTTGACCGGCAGGATCGAGATCAGCGCGGGAAGAAGCAGGATCGAATAGAGCCAGGCCGCGGCAACGCCGATAGAAGAGATATTGCCCAGGTCGTGGAACGGCGGTGCGTCACTGAAATTCAGGCTCAGGAACCCGATAACCGTGGTGAGACTGGTCAGGAACACCGGACCAAAGTTAACTCTCAGGCTCTCGACAATCGCGGCATTTTTCGACGCGCCCTTGCGCATCTCGCGCAGCATGGTGACCAGCAGGTGGACCGAGTCCGCAACGGCGATGGTCAGAATGACGTTCGGCGCGATGGCAGAGGGCGGGGTCAGCTTAATGCCCATATAGCCGCCGACTCCCATGGCGGTCACGACCGAGAGACCGATCACCAGCAAGGCGGTAAAGGTTCCGGTGGCAGATCGGATCAGAACCACCATGACCAGCAAAATGACCCCGTACATGGCCGGAATCAGGGTCCTCAGATCACTCTTCGCGGACTGGTTGAAGGCGTTGTTGAGTGGTATGACACCGGTCATAACCAGCTTCACGTTGGGGTGCGCCGCCCGGAATTTTTCGGCCATCTGATTGGCGTAGGCCATCACCTCGGCGGTCTCGTCTTCGCTCTTTTGCGGCAAGGTGATCGTGACGTTGACGCTGGTGGTCTGCGCGTCCCCGGATATGACCTTGTCCACCAGAAGGGGTTCTCCCAGCGCCACCGTGCGAATGTTCTGGATCTCAGCCGGGTTGAGCTCGAGATTCGCGCCGACCAGATCCTGAACCGTCAGATCATCGCCGTCTGCAAAGCTGTGCTGGTAATTGGTGATGCTGTCGACGCGCGTACTGTAAGGGACCTGCCAGGCTTCATCCGTCAAATCCCGCAAGGCGGTCAGGAAATCAGGTGAAAAGACCTGCCCGTTGTCAGGTTTGAGAACGAAGCTGACATTGTCATCCTTGCTGTAGGTTCTTTGAAGGGCTTCGTAGGTCAGAAGCTGTGGGTTATCATCACCGAAGAAGACACGGTAATCGCTGGTAAAGCCGAGGTGACGCGCGCCGGATGCGGCTGCGACAGCGACGAGAATGCAAAAAATGAGAGCTGCCCAGCGCCAGCGCAGGACCCAGGCGGCATAGGTGATGATGCTGCGATCAAAGCCGGTTTTGGCGCGGCTTCTGGCCAGGGAGAGGGCATCTTCGGCGGTGTTGAAAGTTGCGTTTGTAGACTTTTCTGCTGATCCGGTTTGCGGTTCCTGGTCTCCAGGTTGCGCTGGCATAAGCTACCCTCTCGCTTCATGTGAACCTGAGGGCTCTCCGTTCGAGGAAGAGGCAGATACTCAAGCTCACTAACTCTGGTTCGCGGACGCTTTACGCCCTCGATTGCTTCAGTCAAGAACCGCCGCGCTCTTGTCTCAATCCCAAACATGACGTATCGACTGTCGTCGGTAAACGATCAAACGTTCGATCTTAATCTATTAAACTACACTGTGTAGTTTACATGGGATCATAAATGACATGTGACCCGTCTCCGTCAAGTAGGTACGGAAATCTTTTTGATGCAATTTTCGGTTTCGTTGTTTACCTGCAACCTCTTCCCTTGGCTGTTGTTGCGGGGCTTCAACAGAGAGCGCGCTGGTAGCGGTTGTGGGGACCGCGGATTTGTAGAGTAAATGACGGAATGGAACTGGTATGACCCTTGCCGCGGCGGAGCGTAAGCGCAGGCTATCGGATCGGACAAAGGTAATCGGCCTGGTTTCATCCGGTCATTTTCTGGCGCACTTCTACGTGATCGTCCTGCCACCGCTCTTTCCGCTTCTGCAGCGTGAATTTGGGGTTTCCTACTCAGCGCTGGGACTTCTGCTGACGGTCTCGAGCGTCACGACGGGTCTTGTACAGGTTCCGGTCGGGTTCCTGGTCGATCGCTTCGGACCACGTCTGCTTCTGCTGACGGGACTCGGCTGTATGAGTGCTGCGGTTATTCTGAGCGGCCTGACCTCGAGCTATTCCGCACTTTTGGCGATGATGCTGCTTCTGGGGGGCGGCAACAGCGTTTTTCATCCGGCGGACTACTCCATACTCTCTGCGCGTGTCGAACACACGGTCTTGGGCCGGGCCTTCAGTCTGCATACCTTTAGCGGACATCTGGGCTGGGCGATTGCGCCAACCATTATGATCACCTTGACGGCGCTCTGGGGTTGGCGACCGGCGCTTGTCGCGGTCGGTCTTTGCGGCCTCCTTGTGCTCGGGGCGATACTGCTTTTCGGACGTGTTTTGGAGACCGGTTCCTCCTCAGGTGGGAGCGGCGGTCAGCCGGACCCGAGTATGAAGGCCGAAAAGGATGCGGGCGGAAACCACCGGAACATCCGGCTTCTCTTTACGGCGCCGATGCTATTGCTTTTCTGCTACATGATCATGGCGTCCGTTGCCGCCATCGGCCTGAACAGTTTTACGGTCGTCGCGCTTGTCGATCTCTACGACACCTCTCTCGACTCCGCGAATCTTGTCCTGACGGTCTTTCTGTCCTGCAGTGCGGGGGGTGTACTGTTGGGGGGCTTGATCGCGGACCGGACCAAACGGCACGACCTGGTCATTGTTGCCGGCTTTTGCATCGCCGCCGCCGCTTTGGTGTTGGTCGGGAGTAGCTGGTTGCCGATCCTGGCGGTCTCAGCCTCGATTGCCTTGGCCGGTCTCATGAATGGCGCCATCCGCCCGTCGCGCGACATCATGGTACGTGCTGCAGCGCCCGCAGGCTCAGTTGGCAAGGTATTCGGGTTTGTGACCTCAGGAATGAATGTCGGTGGAGCCATTGCGCCGCTGCTTTTCGGCTGGATCCTCGACCAGGGGCAGACGCCCTGGATTTTTTATGCGGCGGCGGGTGCGATGCTGTTGGCATTGCTGGCTGCTTTGCTTGCCAGACCGAAAGCGATTTGAAGACGAGCGTGCGTCTCAGGCAGTTGGTCCAACCAACCGGCAGCCATCAAACCTTGTCGATGTCCGGAAAGAGGTCCCGAAGGCCTTCGCTCAGTTGTTCCGTGATCTCATTAAGCAGGCGCTTGCCCTTTTTCGCTGTGGCTAGCGTCGGGTCGCCGATAATGCCTGTCTCGCTGAAATCGATATCTTCCGCATCCTTGTCACTTGAGAAGCGGACAGGCTGCGTAAAAGCGCGATTGGCGGTAGGTCGCCGGCCGTAGTCAGGGCGCGTGCGTTCCATGCGAACAGTCTCGGGGGCAATGGCGAGCATCATCGAGGTCATCCGCTCGTCGGCGTGCCCGCCCTGGTCCTGCTCTAAAATGCCGTCGAGGTCGCGACCAAGAAGCCGCAGGTTCGAAAGGCCAACCCGAACAGATGTCTGGTCGAAGAACTGATTGATCACAAGCCGAAGAGGACCTTCCGTCGAATCACCGCTGTTAACGATCGCAATGTGTCTCGCCCCTTGTGCGACCAAGTTCGCCAAGAGCTCGGTCATCATTGCGATAAAGGTATCGGCGGCAATATGCTGACTGCCTGGGTAGCCTTTGAAAACAGGTGCATAGGTCACAGAAACCACCGGCGCCGCGACAATCGGAAGAGTGACTGTGAGGCCGTCCACAAGTTCTTTCACAATCAGGTATTCGGCATTCAGCGGCAGATGATGTCCGTGTTCCTTGGCAACGGCACCAACCGGAATGACCACGACTGCGCCTGCCGCGAAGCGCTCAGCAGCTTCCGGCCAGGTCATTTCTTCAAGAAGTCTACCTGTTGATGGCTTGACCAAGACATGTCCGATTATCTGAATTCGTACCGCAAACAGTGTTGTCACTGTCGGGCGGCGATATTCGAACTAACGTCTATGAATCGTCAAGTGACCTAGGATTGTATTTTTCACTAAAATATCTTGCAATGATTTGGGTTGGCTAAGTGAATTGAAGAAGTAGCGTTAATTTTGTTTTGTGTTAGCGGGAAATTTAAAAAACAATTCTTGCCGGAAGTGTGTTGGATCAGATCGAAGCTTGGTTTTCGGCTTCGGTTTTTTTGCAAAAAAAAGGCCCCCGTCGAACGGAGGCCTCTTCAAGATCTGTGTCTGACCGGGAATCAGCTCTGGTTTGCAGCCAAACCGTTAGAACCGGGGACAGTCTCCGCCTTGTCGGCGTGGCGTGTGAACAGCTTCATGACGAACTTTGCGATAGCTGCGATGTGCGCGGTGAAGGCTTGGCTTCTTAACACGCGGGCGCGGGCGATGTGATACTGGATCGTGTCAGGTGACAGGTCATCATAGCGCGATACCGGCGCCGTAAAATCTTCATGCATTGACATGGTAACCTCCGAATTTATGTCAGAGGCGTTTCTCATCCCGGAGGGCCCGTTCTCGGACCTATTATTATTGCGGTGCAACATATTTAGCAACTCGGCTGATTATTATCAACACCTAAGTATCTAGAAATATGATAATATTCCGTTAATCTTGTGAATTGCTGCCATGCAGGATTGTCATAGCTTCTATGCCGAATTACGGGTCCTCCCCAAGAGAAATATCAACCATGAGGTCATTCGCGAGTTCTTCCAGATCGTTCTGCAGATCGGTAACGTCAACGGTTTCGGGCACGCGGATGACGGCAGTTGCGCGGAAAACCTTGCCGCCCGCCATGGAGGCACTGTCCGTATCTGTTATCAGCTCCTCGATGCTGATTTTCCTGCCGGCAAGAACCCGGGTGAAATCGTGAACGATACCCGGGTGATCGGATCCTGTGAGCTCGAGTACGTGCGTACTGTGATTGCCTGTCGCAGAGACTGTCCCGCTCTGTTCGACGACAATCTGGAGATCCTGGCTGCTGAGAGCCTTCAAAGCGGCGGAGACTGCGCTCAGTTCCTGCTCAGGGGCTTCGATGTGCACGATCCCGGCAAACTTGCCTGCCAGATGGGTCATACGGCTTTCGAGCCAGTTTGCGCCGTTGGCTGTGACGGCGCTGGCCAGGACTTCAACAAAACCAGGTTTGTCGTCTCCTAGAATGGTTAAAACCAATGATGTTGCCATAGCCCAGATCTCCTCTGATTGCTATTCCCCTTCAAGATAGTCTATGCGGCTTATTGACTAGGGGACAGACGTTATGTAGTGCGTTAGAAAATTCGGGAACGCATCCAGGAACGCAGGGCTAATCACCTGCAAGTCAGCTCGTTGTCTGGATCACTGTGAAGCGGCATGCAGCTCCGATTAATGATTGTAAAAAGTTATTGTAGTACTCTGAAATAATATAAATAAGTCATACTCTTAGTATGCTATTTTTGCTCTGTTGAGATCGATTGTGCCGATCTTTCACGGCGCTCCTAGGATATCCTTCTTGGTGGTTGGGAAAGTGTTTTTGTATGCAGTATCAATTGTTTGCCGTGATTTTTCTTGTGCTTCTGGCCGTACTGGGTTTGCTGTCTTACTGCTTCTACAAAGTCCGGCGTATCGACAATAACGTCAGTGAATTGCTGTTTCTGGTCCGAAAAATCCAACAAACAGATCTGATCGATCTTTTTCAGCAACGCCAGAATCTCGACACACTTGAAAGCGAGCTGTCACTGAAACATCACCTGCCGCCAACCCGCGGCTGGGCGGCGTCGCCTGATTTCCTGTTGATCGTGGCGCGTCATGCGCGTGAGCAGAAGCCCGTCACGATCGTGGAATGCAGTTCAGGGGTCTCGACGCTCGTGCTTGCATCCTGCATGCGGGATAACGGTAAAGGACATGTCTACAGCCTGGAACACGATGGGGCTTTCGCCGACATTACGCGCGGAAATCTTGAGCGCGAAGGCCTGAGCGAGTGGGCGACAGTTGTGCACGCGCCTCTGACCAGCCACAGCATCAACGGCCGGCAATTCTCATGGTACGACGACAGCGGTTTGCCTGAGGGCGAGATCGACATGGTGGTCGTTGATGGACCTCCACATCTCGTTGGCGATATGGCTCGCTATCCCGCCGGTGCGCGGCTATTCACACGATTATCGGAGGGTGGAACCGTGTTTGCGGACGATGCGAATCGGATGGAGGAAGAGGCCACGCTTGCGGCCTGGCGCAGGGAGTTCCCGTCCTTTGAGGAGAATTACCGGTACTGCGAAAAGGGCTGTATTTCCCTCGCCAAGCCGGAAAAGGCTTAAGCCTCGGCTTGTCGAAAACCTGCAGTCTACCGGCGCGCCCTGACGCGAATCACCTTAAGCGATCCAAACTGGATTGATCTAGGCATAGAGCAAGGTGCAGATGACGATCGCGGCGGCGACCCCGGTGGCGTCTGCAGCCAGTGCAGCGACCAGCGCATGACGGATCCGGCGGATCTGAACCGCACCAAAGTAGACGGCCAGGACATAAAACGTCGTCTCGGTCGATCCCTGGAAAGTACTGACGAGATAGCCTGTGTAGCTATCCGGACCGATGGCCGGGTTTTCAATGATCGAAGCCAGTATCCCGTAAGCTCCAGAGCCGGACAGGGGGCGAAGCAGGGCCATCGGCAGGGCTTCCGGCGGCAAGCCAAACAACTGCGTGACCTGGCCTAAAGGCTCGATCATCAGTTCCATGGCGCCGCTCGCGCGGAACATGCCGACCGCGACCAGGATTGCGACCAGATACGGGATGATGCGAAGCGCCACCTGGAAACCGTCCTTTGCGCCCTCAACGAAAACCTCATAGATCGCGACGCGGCGCGCCACCCCAAACCCCAGCAGCGCAACCATCAGGCCGGGGATAATCCAGGGCGAGATGGATTGTCCGAACAAAATCGTCACCGGCACGAGGCACAGGATCGTCGCCAGGGCGAGGGCGGAAACCCAAAAGGGATAGGTGCTCTTTTCGGCCCGCTCAGCCATGGCCCTGACATCCTGCGCATATTCCTGCTGAACCCGCTCTTCTCTGCGAGCTTCGGCGGCGGGCTGATCGGCGTTGGCGGAACCGGGGCTCGCAGGCCAGAGGTTCTGGCAGAGCTTGGCGACCAGGATAGCAATCGTCGTTGAGCAGATCGTGGCAAAGAGCGTGGTTGGCAGGATACCCGCGGGGTCTTGTGAACCTGCGGCGGCCCGCAGGGCAATGACACCTGTGGGCAAAAGCGTGACGCTGGAGGTGTTGATCGCGAGAAACAGCGCCATGGCATTGGTTGCCGTACCGGGATTGGGATTGAGTTTATCCAGTTCCTCCATGGCACGGATGCCAAACGGAGTTGCCGCATTCCCGAGGCCAAGGGCGTTGGCCGACAGGTTCATGACGATCGCGCCCATGGCCGGATGGTCAGCAGGTACCTCCGGGAACAGCCGGATCATCAGGGGGCGAAGAGTTTTTGCAATGATTGTCAGGAGGCCGCCGGCTTCGGCAACCTTCATCAAGCCTAGAAACAGCGCCATTGCGCCCACCAGGCCGATGGCCAGGGTAACGGCACCACCGGCGGCATCAATCATGCCGATAGAGAGCACTTCCATGGGGCTGGAGCCACCAGCCCGTGGATCCCAAGTGAATTGGCGGATGCCTGCGACAGTGAAAGCGATAACAACGATCGCGAAGAAGATACCATTCACGGCTGGATGACCACGCCTGAAGTTTTCACGGCACCTTGCTTATCATGCTGGTCCGGATTCGGGCCAGAAGACGGAATACGAGCAGACACTCGGTACTTCATATGTGTGCTTAATAGGCTGTTAAGTCGGAACTGGTATCTCTCAGGCCCTCCGACGTGCGCGATGCTTGTCGCCGTCTTACAAT
The DNA here is from genome assembly GCF_007004665.1 of Denitrobaculum tricleocarpae. GTDB lineage: Bacteria > Pseudomonadota > Alphaproteobacteria > Kiloniellales > Kiloniellaceae > Denitrobaculum > Denitrobaculum tricleocarpae. The sequence continues at coordinate 356,291 of NZ_ML660053.1, forward strand.
CAGCAAAGCTATGGGAGCCGGCCGGTCCGTTAATATGAATACTGCAGCGAATGAAGGTTTCGACAAAGTCGTCGATGTCATTGAGAGCATCGAGGAAGAATCGCGTATTCTGAGCGAGGAAATTCAGAAGGTCGGCAAGGTTGCTCAGCAGATCGACGCGATCGCAAAGCAGACCAATCTGCTCGCGCTCAACGCCACCATCGAGGCGGCGCGCGCCGGCGAGGCCGGAAAAGGCTTTGCTGTGGTTGCCGGCGAGGTCAAACAGCTCGCCAATCAAACCTCTGCCGCGACGTCTGAAATCAGTGAAACCCTGAAGACCCTGACCGATCAGGCGGAACGCCTGACATCGCGCAGTCATTCCGCACGCGCTGCGCTCGGCGGCGAATCCGCTCAGCCGCAGGCAGGCAATGATCCTGCGCCAAAGATCAGTGCGCCTGTTGCGGCAGCACCGTCACCGCAAGTTGCCCCCACGCCCCAAGCCGCCGCACCTCAAGCTTCCGAGGCATCCGCACAGGGTGGGGTCCTGATGTAGGACCACAGGAGAAGTCTTCGAGAAAAAAGCGGGTCAGATGCGACGTCTGGCCCGCTTTTTTTGTATTGGTTAGAACGGCCGCTTCAGCCTACTGCCTCTTTGCGGTCAAGGCTGCCTGGGCGGCTGCCAGTCGGGCGATCGGCACCCGGTAGGGGGAGCAGGAAACGTAGTCGAGCCCGACTTTCTGACAGAAGTGGATCGATGAGGGATCACCGCCGTGCTCGCCGCAGATCCCCAACTTGATATCCGGCCGCTGCGCCTGGCCGCGCTCCGTAGCGATACTTACGAGTTCACCCACGCCTTCGTCATCGAGCGAGATAAAGGGATCCTGCTCAATGATTCCGCGATGCTCGTAGGTGCCGAGGAAACTGCCCGCATCATCGCGTGACAGGCCGTAGGTGGTCTGGGTCAGGTCGTTGGTGCCGAAGCTGAAGAACTCGGCCTCTTCCGCGATTTCGCTGGCACGCAGAGCGGCACGCGGCAACTCGATCATGGTACCGACGAGATATTTGATCTCGGTCTTTTCAGCATCCATGACTTCCTGTGCGACCCGGTCGACCAGCTCTTTCAGGATCTCGATTTCCCGTTTGACCGCAATCAGCGGGATCATGACTTCCGGCTCGACCGATTTATCCAGTTCCTTTGAAACATGGGCGGCGGCTTCGAAGATCGCCCGAACCTGCATCTCATAGATTTCCGGGTAGGAGATGCCGAGGCGGCACCCGCGATGACCCAGCATGGGGTTGTTTTCGTTCAGCTTGCCGGCCCGGCTTCGCACGATATCGAGCGGCATGTTCGAGGCCTCTGCAAACTCCGCCAGTTCAGCTTCACCATGAGGTAAAAATTCATGGAGAGGCGGGTCCAACAAGCGAATGGTGACTGGTAAGCCGTCCATGATTTCAAAGATCTCGATGAAATCCTGACGCTGCATGGGCAGGATCTTGGCCAGCGCGGCGCGGCGCTCGCGCTCATTGTCCGCCATGATCATCTCGCGGACTGCGACAATCCGTTCGCCCTCGAAGAACATGTGCTCGGTACGGCAAAGCCCGACGCCTTCGGCGCCGAAATCGCGTGCTGTCCGGCAGTCCGTCGGAGTGTCGGCGTTGGCACGCACTTCCATCTGACGGATTGAGTCCGCCCATCCCATGAGGATGCCGAAGTCACCGGAGAGTTCGGGTTGAAGTGTTGGAACCTCGCCTTTCATGACCTCGCCGCTGCCGCCGTCGATGGTGATCAGATCACCTTCGCGGAGTTCATCGGTCCGGGTGCGCAGCACGCCTGTTTTGTAGTCGATGCGAAGCTCACCGGCGCCGGCCACACAGGCGCGGCCCATGCCGCGGGCAACCACGGCAGCATGGCTGGTCATCCCGCCGCGCGTCGTCAGAATGCCCTTGGCGGCATGCATACCGTGAATGTCGTCCGGCGAGGTCTCGATCCGGCAAAGTATGACGGTATCACCGGCGGCGGCCTGCTTCTCGGCGGCATCGGCGCTGAAGACGATTTTTCCGGAGGCGGCTCCGGGAGAAGCCGGCAGACCGCGGGTGAGAACGTGGCGTGGTGCGTCCGGATCCAGTGTCGGATGCAGCAGCTGGTCCAGCGAAGCCGGATCAACCCGGCTGATCGCTTCTTCTTTCGTGATCAGACCCTCGTTCACGAAATCAACGGCGATTTTCAGGGCGGCGGGCGCGGTGCGCTTCCCGGCACGGGTCTGCAGCATATAGAGCGTGCCCCGCTGCACGGTGAATTCAACGTCCTGGATATCACGGTAGTGTTTCTCGAGACGCAGGCGCACGTCGTTGAGCTGCCCGAAGACCTCCGGCATGACCTCTTCCATGGCGGGCAGGTCGGAACCGTTGGCTACCTTGCCCTGAATGGTCAGGTGCTGTGGTGTGCGGATGCCGGCAACGACGTCTTCGCCCTGGGCGTTGACCAGATATTCGCCGTAAAAGATGTTCTCGCCGGTCGAGGGGTCACGGGTGAAGGCGACGCCGGTCGCGCAATCGTCTCCCATGTTGCCGAACACCATCGCCTGTACGTTGACGGCTGTGCCCCAGGAGGCCGGGATGGCGTGGAGCCGCCGGTAGGTGATGGCGCGCTGGTTCATCCAGGAGCCGAAGACAGCCGAAACCGCGGCCCAGAGCTGATCCTTCGGATTCTGCGGGAAGGGCTCACCGGTTTCCTCGACGATCTTCGCTTTGAACCCTTCGATTACCTTGCGCCAATCCTCGGCGTTCAGGTCGGTGTCCATGGAATAACCGCGATCTTCTTTATGCAGTTCAAGGATTTCCTCGAAGTGATGGTGGTCGACTTCCAGAACCACATCCCCGAACATCTGGATGAAACGCCGGTAGCTGTCGTAGGCAAAGCGTTCGTCGCCCGAGGCCGTTGCAAGGCCGCGCACGGTTTCGTCGTTTAGGCCCAGGTTGAGGACGGTATCCATCATGCCGGGCATGGAGGCCCGGGCGCCGGAGCGGACTGAAACCAACAGGGGATCTTTCGCATCGCCAAACTTGACACCGACCTGCGCCTCGATCTTCGCCAGGGCTTCGTCAAGCTGGCCGGAGAGTTCGTCGGGATAACGGCGGTCGTTGTCGTAGTAGGCCGTGCAGACCTCGGTCGTGATGGTAAAACCGGCGGGAACCGGGAGCCCCAGCGACGACATCTCGGCCAGATTGGCGCCCTTGCCACCCAGAAGGTTTTTCATGTCGGCGCTGCCATCTGCGGTACCGGCACCGAAACTATAGACCCACTTAGTCATTGAATTCGATTACCCTTCAATTTTGGAGAAATCAGCGACCTGACCCAAGGTCGCACCAATACGGGAAAGAAGTCTTAATCTGTTGGCTCTGAGGCCGGCGTCATCCGCATTGACCGTGACCTCGTCAAAATAGCTGTCGACCGGCTTGCGCAGCTTGGCGAGCGCAGCCATGGCTGCGGTGAAGTCTTCCTGGCTTAAGGCCGCTGCTGCAGTCGCGGAACCTTGCTCAAGTGCTTCAAAAAGTGCGCGTTCCTCGTCCTGGGCAAACGCCTCCGGCGCGACGGCTCCATCGTAGAGGGTTCCGTCTTTCTTCTCCTCGATGCGCACAATGTTGGCGGCACGCCGGAACGCGATCAAGAGGTTCGCACCGTCCTCGCTGTCGATGAAGGATCCCAGCGCGTCAACCCGTGCCAGCAGGCGCACAAGGTCGTCCTCGCCACCCAGGGCGAAAACCGCCGTGACCAGATCATGGCGCACGCCCTTGTCTTTCAGGACCACCTTCAGGCGGTCGGCGAAGAATGCCATGAGGTCCGGGCCGACTGATGTGGCCTCAAGATGGGGATAGAGTTTCTGCGCCGCGTCGAAGACTTTCGTCAAGGGCAGCCGCAGACCGTTCTCCAGGATCAGGCGCACGACACCAAGCGCAGCGCGGCGCAGGGCGTAGGGGTCCTTGGAGCCGGTTGGTTTTTCATCGATCGCGAAGAAACCGGTCAGGATGTCAATCTTGTCGGCCAGAGCCACGGCCACGGAAACCGGCGCTGAAGGGCAGGCGTCACCGGGACCGAGCGGGGCATAGTGCTCTGCGATAGCCTGAGCAACCTCGGTATGCTCCCCGTCCTGCAGTGCGTAGTAGCGGCCCATGATGCCCTGCAGTTCCGGGAACTCACCTACCATACCGGTGACCAGATCGGCCTTGGCGAGGCGCGCAGCGGAGCGGGCACGGTCCTTATCTGCGCCGGGAATGTAGGCGCTGAGCTCGGCAGCCAGCGCTTCCACCCGGTCCACCTTCTGGTCGAGGGTGCCCAGTTTGGCGTGGAACACGATATCCGATAGCGCGGTCGTGCGGCTGGCGAGAGGGTCTTTCCGGTCCTGGTCCCAGAAGAAGCGGGCATCTGAGAGGCGGGCGCTCAGGACCCTCTGGTTACCCTCGATAATGGTCGCGCCGCCGTCCGAGGCTTCCATGTTGGCGACGAAGACGAAGCGGTTGGCGAGGACATCGCCATTCTGAACCGAGAAGTACTTCTGATGACTGCGCATGGAGGTGGAAAGGACTTCCGGCGGTAGGGACATGAAGTCCTCGTCGATCTGTCCCATCATGACCACCGGCCATTCGATCAGCCCGCTGACTTCGTCCAGTAAGGCATCATCCGCCTTGAGGGATAGTCCCTCTGCAGACGTGATTTTTGCGGCGGCCTCGGCGATGGTCCGGCGGCGTTCCGCCGGATCGAGCATCACTTTGGCTGCGGCCAGCTTGCTTTTGTAGTCGGCGAAACCGGTGACCGTTATGGGCGCGCCGTCGCTCATGAAGCGGTGCCCGAGCGTGCTGTCGCCGAAGGGCAGGCTCATGCCGTTGCCCAGGTCCAGCGTCCCATCGAGCAGTTTGCTGTCGAAGAGGGCAATGATGGAATGCAGAGGCCGAACCCAGCGGAATCCGGTGCGGGCCCAGCGCATGGACTTGGCCCAGGGCAAGGCCTGAACCGATTCGATCAGAATGCCTGGCAGGACAGCGGAGGTCGGCTGACCGGCAATCTCCTTGACCAGAAAGTAGAAATTGCCCTTTGGCGTTTCACGGACCTCGGCTTCGTCAACGGAACTCAGGCCGTTGGCTTTCAGGAAGCCGCCGATGGCCTGTTCCGGCGCGCCGACCTTGGGGCCCTTCTTTTCTTCGGAGACGTCCGGCTGCTTGTCGGGCAGGCCCTCGGCGGCCAGCGCAATGCGTCGCGGCGTTGCGTAAGTCTCCACCGACGATACCGAGAGACCCGCGCTTTTAAGGCGGTCGGTTACCAGACGTTTCAGGTCCGCCGCCGCCTTGGCTTGCATGCGGGCGGGGATTTCCTCGCTGAGGAGCTCGAAAAGCAACTCGGCCATGGCTTTACGCCTTATCCTTCTGGGTGTCGTGCCCCATTTGAGTCTCGTACCAGGCCTCGCAACAGGCTTTCGCAAGCTCTCTGACGCGTCCGATGTAAGCTTGTCGCTCGGTGACCGAAATCACGCCCCGGGCGTCGAGCAGATTGAAAATGTGACTGGCTTTCATGCATTGATCGTAGGCGGGAAGGGGCATGAGGCGGCCGTTCTCACGGCCGAACTCCAGGATGTGCCGGCATTCCTTCTGAGCGTCCGCGAAATGCTGAAAGAGAATGTCGGTGGTTGCGATCTCGAAATTGAAGGTCGAAAACTCTTTTTCCGCCTGTAGGAATACATCGCCGTAGGTCTTGCCGCCCTGGTCCTTGGGAATGCCGTCCCAATCCAGATCATACACATTTTCGACGCCCTGAACGTACATGATCAGCCGCTCCAGCCCATAGGTCAGTTCGACAGGGACCGGGTCGCAGTCGATGCCGCCGACCTGCTGGAAGTAGGTGTACTGGCTGACCTCCATGCCGTCGCACCAGACTTCCCAGCCCAGGCCCCAGGCGCCAAGCGTCGGGCTCTCCCAGTCGTCCTCGACGAAGCGGATATCGTGTAGTTTTGGGTCAATGCCCAGAACATCGAGGGAGCCCAGGTAGAGTTCCTGGCTGTTCGGCGGGCAGGGCTTCATCAGGACTTGAAACTGGTAGTAGTGCTGAAGCCGGTTCGGATTCTCGCCGTAGCGCCCGTCAGTGGGGCGCCGTGATGGCTGGACGTAGGCCGTATTCCAGGTGCCAGGGCCCAGTGCGCGCAGGGTTGTTGCCGGGTGAAAAGTGCCCGCGCCGACTTCAAGGTCGTAGGGTTGCAGGATCACGCAACCTTGGCGTGCCCAGTAATCCTGCAGTTTTAGGATCAGACGTTGAAAACAGGTTTCGGGATTTGCGGGACGAACTGTACCGGCCACGGACTTAAAGCCCCATTTTTGTTGCGCTGCGAAACGGGGCGCACCTTATCCCCGGCAGGCGCGGGAATCAAGCGGCGGGAGGCGGGGGACTGAAGGCTGGAACAGGAGAGCCCAATCCTGCGACTCAGCAACGGAGTTGGGAAGCGAAGTGTGCAGAGACACTGACTGTTCTGAAGATGATCTGCAGACAGCGATTGCAGTGCATAGTTAACCAAATAAAGCTGCTGCTGGGCGAATGGCGGCAACATGCTCTAACTTCGACGCTCGTATCACCTGACACTATCGGCTGAGTGAAAAGATTTGGGACCAAAGTACAAACGTGAGGCACCTTGACTCAATTGCCCGAATCTTTCAGCCTGCAAGGCCTGCTGGTCCGTTTCGGTGAGAAATTGCGCTGAGTTTTTCTTCGCCTATTTCAAGCACTTACAATGGTTACTAATTTTTGGGAGCGCGTCTTGTTGAGATTTTCCAGCACACTATTGGTTTTAACAGCATTAATATCTCCTCATACTGCGCACAGTGCGGACAAAGCATTGGGGGAAAGCAGATATAAGGAAACTTGTATCAACTGCCACGGACCGGCCGGAAAAGGCGCAGCCAGTTTTCCAAAAATTTCCGGCAAAGAGATCTCATATACGACTGCCAAACTAGAAGCCTACAGAAACGGCATAGAACAAGGCTCGAACTCATTCCTCATGATCCCGATGGCCAAGCCATTGACTGATGAGGAAATTGCAAATCTGGCGGCGTATTTGAAAGATGCGCAATACGTTGTTGAATAGCGAGCACGTTGTTGAGTAGGGAGCATATAGTCGAATAGGGAGGAAAAAATGAAAAAGATAACTGGTGGTTTGTTATCGGGAGTCATGGTGTCTGCCATGGTTTTCGGCGTTTCTTCGGCGGCTCAGGCCGACGGTCACGAGGGCGCCATGGACGTGCCCATGATCAAAGCTGAAGTCGTGTTGCAAGGACTGGAGAATCCTTGGGACATGGCTTTCCTGCCGGACGGCACGATGTTCTTCACTGAAAAATGTAAAGGTCTCTCGGTGAGAACCGCTGATGGAACCGTGAACGCATTGTATGGAGTGAAGGGTTCCTCGGGCTTCGCCGATGTCGGCGATGATCTTTTTTGTGAAGCACAAGCAGGTGTGCTTGGCGTGGTCCCGGACAGGCATTTCGCGAAGAACCGCATCCTCTATCTCTACTCATCTTCGATGAAGTATCGCGGCGACGGCTGCAAAACCAACTTTGAGAAATGCGACGGCAACATCGTGATGAGGTTCAAGGTCAGCGATGACCTCAAGAGCGTCTCTGACCGGACGGATATCGTAACTGATATTCAGTATAAACCCTTCAGTTCCGATCAGCCTTTTGGTGATCCGGGCGCTCACAATGGCGGCAGACTCCGTGTCGGACCTGGCGGCTATCTTTGGGTCGCTGGTGGCGACCGTCACAGGGGAGTTTGTCCTCAGGATGGACAGCTCCTGTGCGGTAAGGTTCTGCGGATCGACATGGACGGGAATGCTCACCCGGACAACAATCCTCCCGAAGGCTTTGACAAGCGCATATACACCTATGGCCACAGAAACGTTCAGGGCATAGATTTCCGCCCAAGCGACGGCAAAGCCTTCACGGCTGAACATGGCCCGTGGCATAACGATGAAATCACCGCTCTTGTGAATGGCGGCAATGCCGGCTGGGACCCCGCGCAGAACAGAGGCGGCAGGGGAGAGTGCCCGGACGAATACTGTGGTTACGAGCCAAATCAGAAGGGCGAAATGGATCCCGCACTGCGTGCTGCCTACACCCCGATGAGCGACACGCGCTTCGAAGACTTGATGCCGCCTTCATGGAACAATAACGGGTTCTCTCAAGGAACCGGCTCTGCTGCTTTCCTCAAAGGTGACAACTGGGGCATCTACGAGGGCCGCTTGGCCGTCGGTATCATGGGTATCGGTTTTGGTGGCACACCAGCAGGCTCGAGAATCGACATGATCAGCCTTACGCCTGATGGTTTGGGAATCAATGGCATCACACGAATGCCTCTCGGATTCTCGAAGAGATTCCGGGGCCTGGTCATGGGGCCGGATAACGCGCTGTACGTTTCTGTCGATGCAGGCGAAATCTACAGAGTGACAGCGGAAAGCATGAAGTAATTCTGCTGCCGCTCGGCAATATGAACACCCGTGCCACAGACGTGGCGCGGGTGTTTTTTTTGAGTAAGTTTAGTGCGAAATCTCGGTGGTGAAGACTCAGCTACTACTGATCGCACAGGATTCCGGAAAGGCGCTCCGTTGCTGAGTCCTGTGGTATTTGACGCTTTGGCTTTTCCGTCATGTCAGTGTTCATCGCAGGATTTTTCCAGTGTTTATCCGAGAAAAAAGTATTCTGCAGTATTCTCTCCGTACGCTCAGAGCAGTCGATCTCCAATAGGCTTTGATAACTTGAAGCCCCCATGACGGAGGTTTTGTAGCGGATCCGGCTCCAAACTCTATGTAAGTTTTCGACCCTTTCTACGCGTGAAGTATCAAAAAAGTAGACATCACCATTCAGTTCCTGGGAGTACTTGCGCCACTCGCCCTCTCCATCGCCGGTAGCCGACGCCCCACTCGCCACGATGGCTGTTAGCGCAGAGTAGATCAGAAATACTGTGGCCTTATTTCTGGTCATCAGGAAGAAACTTCGGAAAACTGGCCATGCCCTTCGCCGTCGGGCCGTGACAGGAGCGGCAGACCTTCCTTCTTGTAGAGTTTTTCGCCGCTGGCAAGGTCTTGTGCAGCGGCCTGACTTGCCCTGGGTATTCCTGTGCCCAACATTCCCGCTCCGCGTATTCCTGAAACGGCAACCGTCATCAGAACCCCTGTTTTTATCACACCTTATCCATTTCCGTTGGCGGAACTCAAAGGCGCTTCTGACACAGGCGGAACTGCCCTAAATCAAGAATCCGATAGACGACGCCTAGAATACATTCTTTCCCAGCCCTGCTCATTGATCAAGGCGCAAGCTTAGTGCAAGTAAACACCAATGCCAGAGTGCACGACTGGCCGTGGTTTCTTGTTGTTCTCGAATTGAATTCGCTGACAGTATATAGGAGGATCGGGCTCGGTGTGACATGAACCTGAATTCCAGAGCGCTCCTTATCCCTGAGCGCCGCAGTGACACTTGCTGTCGGGCGGGATATAGGATTTGCAGGCCGGACACTGGACCATGTCCAGCGCGCCGTCCGCCTCTTTCTTGGAGGGCGTTGAGCTGCCGTTCGAACCACCGGCGTTCTGCCGGTTTTGAGCGTCCCGGGACTGCTGCATTCGGCCGATCATCTTAAAGCCATACCAAACGGCGCCTAGAATGGCCGCCAGTACCAAAAGCTTTCCGATCGAGGGAAGTCCGAACATTACCAGTCCTTCAATTACGCCAAATTCTTCCGCGCCGGCTGTGCCGCCTGCCGCGCCGGACTATAATGAAGGCTCCGGCATTTGGCGTCACTTATAATCCGAATCTGGACCAGAGTGCGCGTTCTTCAGCTGCCGAGGCAAGCCCCTGAACCCATTCATGGGGCTCTGCAACGGCACTTATGCCCTCACCGGAGAGGAGCCCGCCCAGACCGCAAGCAGCGCCAAAGCCAAGGCGCTTGCGCCACCAGGGCCGCGCGTCTTCCAGGGGTACGAGCTTGACCTTCTCGCCGAAGCGCTCCTTTAAGGTAGCGCGCATCTCGCCGATACCGTCGATCAGGCCCAACTCAACCGCTTTGTTTCCGGTCCAGAATTCACCGCTGAACAGAACGTCTGGATCTTCTTTCAGGCGGTCCTTGCGCCGGTCCATGACCATGGATTTAAAGGTCTCGTGCAGTTCTTTCAGGATTCCCTCGAGCCGGGCAATGTCCTCCGGATCTTCTTTTTCGAAAGGATCCAGGGTGGACTTTTTATGGCCTGCGGTGCGTACCCGGCGCTCGATCCCCAGACGGTCCAGGACAGCCGGAAAACCGAATCCCGACGAAATGACGCCGATCGAGCCGATAATCGAGGATTCCTGGGCGTAGATATGGTCGGCTGCGCAGGCGAGCCAATAGCCGCCTGATGCCGCGACGTCCTCGCAGAATCCGTATACCGGCAGGGATTTTTCAGCTGCCAGGTCCCGAACCCGCTTGGCAATCAGGTCCGACTGCACCGGCGAGCCGCCGGGAGAATTGATTGCCAGCGCGACGGCCTCGAGATTCTTCATCTTGAAGGCCTGATCCAGGCGTTTTTCCAGCCCGGCCAGGGTCATACCGCCGCGCAGGGGTCCTGCCGCGCCGATGACGCCGTTCAGGCGGATCACCGCAACAACAGGATCGGGATCCTTGAAAGCCTTAATCGGCAGGAAGGAGAGCAGTTTCTTTACAGTCATGAGAGGGAACATAAGGAGCGATCCGGGCGCTGCCAATAGCAAGCTGGCGACAAGAACGGGAATGCGAGGGCTTTGGCCCGTCAGGGGCCAGCGAGGTCCAGGGCCGCCCCGCGCCTGAGAATCGCATCCGCGGCCTCGGTAAATTGCCCGCCATCTCGATGAAGGACGAGGCCCGGTGCCACGATGGCCGGACTGGCAATGGCCTTGCGTGACTGCAGCAAAATCCGCTTTGCCGCTTTGCCGGCCTTAGGCCAAAGCGGAAACACGCGAAAACCGCCGGCCGGACCGCTCAATCCATGAATGAGCGTGTCGATCCGGTCGGCGCGGTGAATGAAGGTGATGCTGCCTTTGCGATGTACCAGGGCGATGGCGGCCTCAATCCAGTCGGTTAATTGCGCATCGCCCTCCTGATTCGCGGCGGTGCGTGCGGGGTTCGGTGAGGGGCGCGCCGCGCCAGAGGCGAGATAGGGCGGGTTGCAGATGACATGATCGAAGGAGTCGGGCGGCAATAGACTGAGAACAGAGAGAACGTCGCCCTGAATTGCCTCGAAGCGCGAAGCCAGGCCGTTGCCTGCGGCATTTTGACGCGATAGTTCGACCAGATCGCTCTGAATCTCAAGGCCGGTCACTTCGATGTCCGGGACCCGCCGGAGAAGGCAGAGAGCTGCGGCGCCGACGCCGCTACCCAGATCCAGGATGCGCTCGCCCGGTTTGGCGGCGACCGCAGCCGCCAGAAACACCGGATCAATGGCGGCACGATACCCGTCTTTCGGCTGCTGGAGGATGATATGGCCACCCAGCAGAGCATCTTCGGTCGTGTCCGCGGTTTCGGCGCAGCCGCCCGGAGGGGGAGCGGCCGTGCTCACCAGGCGCTCTCCTCGCCTGTTTCGCTGAGCAGTTGCACGGCGCTTTCCAGATCGTCGTCGGCCACCATGAGGCGCCGTTGAATGGCGCCGATCGAGCCTTCTATCACAGATGCGTGATTGTCCAGGATCAGACAGTCGATCCCGGAATCAGCCAGGAGGGCCTGGAGCCAGGACAATTTCACCGGGTCGTTGCTTCTAAACAGCTCTTTCATAAGCTTCCCGTCGCGGTTTCATCGGGTTTCGGTCTTATCCTGCTGATCCAAACAGCAGCCCTGACTTTACGCTAACATGATCCTGCCAATCACCTAGGAATTGTTCTGCGACATCCTGTCGGGCTTGACCGGCCTGCGGTTAAACCTATTCTGAGGTCAACAGATAGACCGCTGGTTTCGCCCCGGTAAAGCATACCAGGTCGGCCACGGACAGAGTGAGGCTGGAAAATTGGCTGTCGCCCTCGACATAAACGACACTGCACGAGCACCTGCGAAAGCCGGGCTGGAAGCTATTTCAGCTCTTGTTGAACAGGACATGCGGGCGGTGAATGCGCTCATTGTAGAGCGTATGCACTCCCCGGTTGCTCTTATTCCTCAACTTGCAGGACATATCGTCGCCGCCGGCGGTAAACGTCTGCGTCCCATGCTGACGCTGGCTTCAGCCCAACTCTGCGGCTACGAAGGTCAGCGTCACCTTGCGCTGGCGACCTGTGTCGAGTTCATCCACACCGCGACCCTGTTGCATGACGATGTTGTGGACGAGAGCGACCTGCGCCGCGGTCTCGCGACCGCCAACGCGCTGTTCGGCAATAAAGCCAGTGTTCTGGTCGGGGACTTCCTGTTCAGCCGCGCCTTTCAGTTGATGGTCGCGGACGGATCGCTCGAGGTCTTACGAATTCTTTCCGACGCATCCGCCATTATCGCGGAGGGCGAGGTACACCAACTGCTGACCTCGAACGATACGACGACCACGGAAGAAGCCTATCTGGAAGTCATCAGCTCGAAGACCGCCGCGCTCTTCGCGGCCGCCTGCCGGATCGGCGCTGTGGTGGCTGAGCGTCCCGAAACCGACGCCGAAGCCCTGGATCGTTTTGGCCGGAGCCTGGGCATTGCGTTCCAGCTTGTCGATGATGTCCTGGATTTCTCTGCCCGTCAGGCAGAACTGGGCAAAAGCGTCGGCGATGATTTTCGGGAGGGCAAGATTACCCTGCCCGTCGTCCTTGCTTTCGCTCGCGGCAATGAGGAAGAACGCACCTTCTGGCGCCGGTGCCTCGAGGATCTCGAGCAGCGAGCCGGCGATCTCGAACAGGCGATCGCATTGATGACCAAGCACAACGCCCTGGAAGAGTCCATGGAACGGGCCCGCAACTATGGGCGCGATGCTTGTGAGGCTCTTGACGGTTTCGCGGACTCGCCGATCAAAAGCGCATTGCTGGAAGCCGTCGAATTCTCGATCGACCGGGCTTACTGAAGTCCCTGTAGCTCATTCGCTCGGCGCAGTGCCTGGAGCGTGGCCGGCGGCTTGCGGATTTACTTGGGCTCGCTCAGCTTCGCGTAGAGATCGGGTGAAATCAGGATGTCTTCCAGCCGGTTCAGAAAGCCCTGGGCAATAGTCGAATCCCGGTTGATCTCACGCAGGATGTTTCTCAGGACCGTGCTGCCTTCGGGGAAACGGCGCATCTGGCGGACTGTGTCTTCCGCGAGCTTTTCGCCGAGGGGCCAATCATCCTGATAAACACCGCTGTCCTCCGCGACGTCCCAGTAATGAGGCGTGCCATCGGCATCGACACTGTATGTGGGAAAGGCGGACCATTGCTCTTCCCACCAGCGCTCGGCGCGTTCGGCCTCTTCGACGCCTTTGAGGGTGCAGGCCGGGACGGCGCCCAGATCTGCGCCCTGATTGCTGGAGGGCAGTGCATGGATCGTTGCGGGGCTGCTCATTTTCTCTCTCCTTTATCCTCTCATGACCGCGGCGTCCGGTGTCGCGGGAGAAGCTGCGTTTAAACCGAAAAGTATTTTGCCTGCGGGTGATGAAGCACGATGGCGCTGGTCGACTGCTCAGGATGAAGCTGGAACTCATCGGAGAAATCGACACCGATCTGTTCCGCATTCAGCAGGTTTAGAAGATGATGCTGATCTTCCAGGTTCGGGCAGGCCGGGTAGCCGAAGGAATAGCGCGAGCCGCGGTAACCCTGCTGCAGCATCTTCGACATATCGCGGTCATCCTCGTGGCCGAAGCCCAGCTCGCCACGGATCCGCTTGTGGACGTATTCGGCAAGCGCTTCCGTCAGCTCGACGCCCAGGCCATGCAGGTAGAGATAATCCTGATAGCGGTTGTCGGCGAACCACTCACGGGCGACATCGGCAACCGTCTGGCCCATGGTCACGATCTGCATGCCGAGCACGTCGCGCTGGCCCGTCGAGACGTCACGCAGGAAATCGGCGATACATAAGCCGCCCGCGCGCGCCTGGCGGGGCAGAGTGAAGCGCCCCACCTCTTTATCGTGATCCTCGGCATCGAACAGGATCACGTCATTGCCTTCCGCATTCGCAGGCCAATAGCCATAGACCGCCTGGGGCCGCAGCACGTCCTGCTGTTTGCAGACATCGAGCATACGCTTGAGAACCGGCCGCAGCTCCTGTCTTGCCCAGACCATGTAGTCTTGCAGCGAACGGCCGTCCTTGCGGTAACCCCACTGGAACTGGAAAAGCATACGGTCGTTCAGGAACGGCAGCAGAGCGTCCACCGGTGCGCGGGCGATAACCCTTGGTCCCCAGAAGGGCGGCTCGGGAATTTCGACGCCGTCTGCCAGTTCCTCGCGGCGCAGGCGGGTTTCCTCCAGATCCACCGGACGTTCGTCGGCGTCGGCGGGTCGGCCCAGTTGCTTCTTGGTGTTGACCTTTCGGCCTTCGATCTTCGCCTTGCGCTCGGCGACATGGCTGTCGAAGTCGTTGGCCACGATCTTCTGCATCAGGTCGAGGCCGTCGAAGGCATCGCGGGCATAAGCGACACGCCCGGAATCGTAGGCCGCGACACAGTCGGTTTCGACGTAGTGCCGGGTCAGTGCAGCGCCGCCGAGCATGACGGGGACCTCCACGTCGTCCTTGGAAAGGCGCTCCAGATTTTCGCGCATGACCACAGTCGATTTGACCAGGAGCCCACTCATGCCGACTGCATCCGCGTTGTGTTCACGCACCGCCGCGACGATACTCTCGATCGGCTGTTTGATCCCCAGGTTGACGACCTTGTAGCCGTTGTTCGTCAGAATGATGTCGACCAGGTTCTTGCCGATGTCGTGCACATCGCCTTTGACGGTGGCCAGGACGATGATGCCTTTCTCCTGACCTTCTTCCTTCTCCATGAAGGGCTCGAGGTAGGCGACGGCGGCCTTCATGGTCTCGGCGGATTGCAGCACGAAGGGAAGTTGCATCTTGCCGGCGCCGAAGAGCTCGCCGACGACCTTCATGCCGGCCAGCAGGTGAATGTTGATGATGTCCAACGGCGGCATTTTGGCGAGGGCTTCATCCAGGTCCTCCGTGAGACCCTGTTTGTCCCCGTCCACGATGCGCTCCTGAAGGCGGGTTTCCACATCCTCGGCCCGTTCCTTCTTTTCCGCTTTGGCGGCGGTCCGACCCTCGAAAAGCGCGAGGTAGGCCTGCAGAGGATCATAGGTCTCGCCGTTCTCCAGTGTGGCGCGCCGGTCGAAGATCAGGTCCTCGGCGATCTTAACCTCTTCCTCGGGGATTTTGTGCAGGGGCATGATCTTAGAGAGATGCACGATGGCACCGGTCAGACCGCGCTTGATGGCGTGATCCAGATAAACCGAGTTGAGCACATGCCGTGCCGCCGGGTTCAGGCCGAAGGAAATGTTGGAGAGGCCCAGCACGATCTGGCAGTCGGGGAGCTCCTGCGAAATCCGCTCAATGGCGTCCAGCGTCCAGAGACCCAGCTTGCGGTCGTCTTCGTTGCCGGTACAGATGGTGAAGGTGAGGGGATCGAAGATCAGGTCTTCCGATGGCAGACCGTGTTGCACACAGGCGAAGTCGTGAAGTCGTTTTGCGATCTCCACTTTTTTCTCGACGTCTTTGGCCATGCCGTCTTCGTCGATGGTCAGGGCAATCACGGCTGCACCGAACTTGCGGGCCAGCTTGACCCGCTTCTCGGCCGGCTCCTCTCCGTCCTCGAAGTTGATCGAATTGAGGATGCCCTTGCCGCCGTAGAGTTTGAGAGCCTGCTCCAGAACCGACAGTTCTGTGGAGTCCAGCACCAGCGGGGCCGTCACCGATCCGCGCATGCGGGTCACGACCTCTTCCATCTCGGCCGACTCGTCCCGGCCGACAAAAGCGGTGCAGACATCGAGCGCGTGTGAACCTTCCTTGACCTGTTCGACCCCCATGGCGACACAGCCTTCCCAGTCGCCTTCTTCCTGCAACTGGCGGAACTTGCGGCTTCCGTTGGCGTTGCAGCGCTCGCCGATCGAGAGGTAGGCATTCTCCTGCCGCAAGGAAACCGGGCTGTAGAGGGAGGCGATGGAGGGGACCCAAAAGGGCTTGCGTTCAATAGGTTTCGGACGCGCACCTAAGACGTCACTCGAGCCGGAGAGATTACGCAGCATGGCGTCTACGGCAGTAATGTGTTCGGGCGTGGAACCGCAACAGCCGCCGACCATGTTCAGGCCGTCTTCGGTGATGAAGCGCTCCAGCCATTTCGCCAACTCGTCCGGTGTCAGCGGATAATGAGTATGGCCGTCGACCAGTTCCGGCAGGCCGGCATTCGGCTGCAGGGACAGCAGGCCCTTCCAGTTCTCGGACAGCCAGCGCACATGGGCCGCCATCTCTTGCGGTCCGGTCGCGCAGTTCAGGCCCAGGATCGGGATGTCCAGGGAATCGATGATCGTTGCCGCCGCCGCGATGTCGGTTCCGACAAGCAGGGTGCCGGTGGTCTCGACCGTAACCTGCACCATGATCGGCAGGTCGAACCGGCCCGCTTTTTCACGCGCAAACTTCGCCGCATTCACCGCGGCTTTGATCTGCAGGGGGTCCTGACAGGTCTCGATGAGGATGCCGTCGACGTTGCCGTCGATCAGTCCGGCGCACTGAATCTGCAGTGCGGTTTCCAGTTCGTCGTAGCCGACGTGACCGAGGGAGGGCAGGCGGGTTCCAGGACCGACTGAGCCCAGCACAAAACGCTCACGGCCGTCAGGACCGAAGGTCTCGGCGGCTTCGCGTGCGAGCTCACCTGCCCGGCGATTGATTTCAAAGGCGCGGTCCTGCAAATCGAATTCACCGAGGGTAAGCGGCGATCCGCCAAAGCTGTTGGTCTGCACGATATCCGAACCGGCGGCGTAGTAGCCTTTGTGGATCTCGATCACCACATCCGGGCGGGAGAGGTTGAGAACTTCGGTACAGTTCTCCTTGTCCCAGTAATCCCGTTCGATGTGCAGGTCCATGGCCTGCACGCGGCTCCCCATGGCGCCGTCGCACAGCAAAACGCGGTCTTGAAGAGCTTCAATAAAAGTACTCATAGGATTACAGTCGTGCCTCGTCTTGGGTGTTCTTTTTCGCTTCCGTGACCCGATCAAGCCCGGGCGTGCGCAGCATCCGGCAAATGGCCGCCGTCAGTTCGTAGCGGTTCAGAGTATAGAAATGGAACTCCTCGACGCCCCGGGTCTGCAGGTAACGGCACTGCTCCACAGCCGTCGCGGCGGCGACAAAACCGCGCGCGACCGGTTCGTCGTTCAGATCATTGAAGAGCGCAGCGAGCCAGTCCGGGACCTTGGCGCCGCACATCTTCGCGAATTCAACAGTCCGCTCGAAGTTCGTTATCGGCAGAATACCCGGAATGATCGGCTGTGAGATGCCTGCGGCCCGCGCGCGGTCCAGAAACCGCAGATAGTCATCGGGATTGAAAAAGAACTGCGTAATGGCCTGATGAGCGCCTGCGTCCAGTTTGCGCTTCAGATTGTCCAGATCCGCGGCGGCTGAATCTGCTTGAGGATGGACTTCCGGATAGGCTGCGACAGAGACTTTGAAGTTCGCGACACGTTTCAATCCGGCAACAAGGTCCGATGCATAGGCATAGCCGTCCGGATGAGGATGATAGCGGCCGTCTGTCTTGGGCGGGTCACCACGAAGGGCCACGATATGCCGGATTCCAGCGTCCCAATAGGCGCGCGCAACATCATCGATTTCGCCGCGGCTTGCGCCAACGCAGGTCAGATGCGCCGCGGGTTCCAGGTCGGTTTTGTTACGGATACGCTTCACGGTTTCCAGCGTCTGCGCCTGCGTACCGCCGCCCGCGCCATAGGTCACCGAAACGAAGCAGGGTGCCAATGGGCGCAGGTGCTCAATCGTGCTCCAGAGCTTTTGCTCCATCGCCGGCGTTTTGGGCGGGAAGAATTCGAAGGAGACTTTGGCGATCTTATCGGCAGGCGCAAAGATGATGCGCTCATTGTCGCTCGTTGCTGAATTCTGCGGCTGGGTCGAGGCGCTCATGGATCCAGGGTCCTTGTGTATAACGGTACGGGTTGTCGTGCGTCTTTCGGACAGCGGGCCTGCCGCCGTCCGGTTAGTGGAGTCCGGTTAGTGGAGTTGGTCTTCCGCGGGGCGTTCTGCCGTCCAGATCCCCACAGTCAGGGGATCCCCCGGAAGTTCGACGTGCTGGCTGGAGATCAATCCGGCGTCTGCGCACCATGTTTTGATGTCTTCATCTTTGAAACCAAGCCAGCGGTGGGAGTGTTGCTCCCGCAGGTAGTCCAGGTCATGGGCCTGGAAATCCACGAGGATAAGCTTGCCGCCAGGACGCAGCGCGCGGGCGGCTTCGGCCAGAACCTCGGTCGGCGTTTCCGCGAAATGCAGAACCTGATGCAGGGTCACGGCGTCGAAGCTGCCGCCCTGAACCGGCAACTGGTACATATCGCCTTGCTTGACGGTGCAGTTGCGCAGGGCGGCCTGCTCGATATTGGCGCGTGCTACCATCAGCATTTCGCGCGAGAGATCGACGCCGACCGCTTTGGTGGCCCGGGGCGCGAGCAGTTCCATCACGCGGCCTGTACCGGTCCCCACGTCGAGCAGGTCGCCGATCTGATCGCCCGGCAGCATTTCCAGAAGCTTTTGCTCGACCTCCTGCTCGTCGACATAGAGAGAGCGGATCCGGTCCCATTGCTCGGCATTACGGCGAAAGTAGTCGGATGCGCGCTCGCTGCGTGCCCGGCGGATGCGTTCCAGGCGCTCGAGATCGCGGGTGAGGGTGGGGTCGTTCGATGGAATGGCGTCTACCAGCGTCCGGGCGAGCTCCGCCCCGGTGCCGTGGGTGGTGAGCCTGAAATAGACCCAACTTCCCTCGCGCGAGCGGTCCATGAGACCGCCGTCGCACAGAAGCTTGAGATGGCGTGAGACCCGGGGCTGACTTTGCCCGAGAATCGACGTCAGGTCCGAAACAGTCAGATCGCTGTGCGCGCAAAGAGCGAGCAGGCGCAATCTGGTTGCTTCGCCAGCGGCTTTGAGAGCGGAGAGAAGCGTATCCATATCGGCGATCTTCGCTGCTAGGGGTTAATATTGTGATAATGTAGATATAAAGATATCTTTATGTCAATAATCAAAATATGAAGGTTTTGGGGCAGGGCTGAAGATCAGGAGGCAAAAAGTATAAGCTTTCTCAGCCGGGTAACGGACGAGAGCGCTTACTGGTGGTGATGCCTGACGCAGGGGCCGCTTGAGCCAGTGGGTGTAACAGAGGCACTGATCGCGACGCCAATCGTCGCAGAGGCGTTGGTTGGCGGGCGCGCGCTCATTTGGCCAGGGAGCAGGTGGCCAGGGAGCAGGTGGCCAGGGAGCAGCTGGATAGGAAGCAGGCCGGATGAAGGGTGCCAGGGATGTCGTTGGCCTGGCGGGTAAAAGCGTCAGGTCACCGTGGTTCGGTCGTTCGTGACGTATTAAACCTAAACCGCGTCGTGAATATGACGGCTTAACTTTAAGGCTTTACTGGATTTTCGACATATTGGTCGGGGAGAGAGGATTCGAACCTCCGGCCCCTACGTCCCGAATGACAGGGAAGTCGCGCAAAACAGGCAAATAGCAGCCAATCTTGCCAATCGCTATGTTCAATCCTTTCAAAACCTTACCATTCTTGTCCTAAGAGTTCCGCAAACAGGTTTGCGCTTCGGCGAGGGCCGTTGTCATGACTGACAGCGAGCGTCGCGACATTTTAACGCGTGTGAACGTGAAGCGTCTCAGGACGGGGAAAATCAGTCTCGTTCTTGAGTTTGAAGCTGAGGATCTTGCTTCCCTTCTTGGGGACCTCGGTCTTCTTACCGACACTAGCCAGTCACGTAAGGCGTATAACCAGGCCAGGACTGAAGCTGATCGCCGCGAACGATTGCGAGCCGCTCGTGAACTCGGCCCTAAGCTCGAAGAGCAGGCACAGGAACTACAGCGCTGCGGTATGCTGCGCACTTTCGCTCTCGCTCAGGTTGCTGATACGCATGGCCTTTCAGTTGATGATGTGCGGACCTATCTCCGCCTGCACCGTATTCAGAGCAGGAAAAACAGAGAACAAGCCGTTGTTGATGCTGTCGAAAGAGGCCTGAGTTACCGTCAGATATCCGACGAAATGTGTGTTTCTCGAAGCACAGTCGGAAATATCGCGAGAAGGGCTGGAATCAAACCAAAGGCCCCAATCAACAAGAAGCGCAAGCTGGGAGGGAGGGGTCGATGACCCAGGTTCCGTCTGGCTCGCTGCATTGCAAGAGTTTCGCCCGTGGGGAGGTAGTAGCCCCTGCGGGACTTTGGGAGCGCGGTGCTGAGGCTTCGGGGTCTATCCCGCCCTCGGCCCGTCTCTTCCGCCCTGGTGGTTCATCGAACGATCCCGGTGTTAGCTCGCCAGGCACCGTTGTTCACGAAACTGCCTGCGCTTCCAAAGCGCTTGCTACTTCGCCTTCAGGTGAAATCGGTCTTTCCGCGTGCTCTGATGTCGGCCGTCCTAGCTTCAGGACCGCCCCAGCCCTTGATAGACACGCAAGTAGTGTTTCCTCCCTGGCCGATGAAACACAGGCGGTTGTTGCCAGTCAAACCGGCCTCAGTGCTCGCGATGCGGTTGCCTGGGCCGAAGCGCAACAGCGCCGCGCCAAGATCGATTCGGATACTCGGCTCGTTGCCGACACGCTCCGGCGCTACGGCATGGACATGCGCCGCAAGGATCAAACCCTGATCCAGGTCGGTCTCGTGACTGGTGCGGTGTCATCGGCTGTTGAGGGCTATCAGCGCAGCGTGTTCCTGCCGTCTGTCGCGGCTTCGATCCGGCGCGAGATGGTGGATGAGCTCGAACACTTCCTGAAGCGCGATCCCAAGGGCAGGTACGCGCGCTATGTCGTCATCACATCCGGGCAGCGATGTATCGCGCCTGATCTGCGTTGGAGGATCCAGAGTTTTAACCGGAAAATCTCGAAATGGCGCGCGACAGTCTGTAAGGCCTTCGGCATCGACGTTCTGTTGCGGGCCTTAGAGTTTCCTTGGGAAAAGGGGAAGGGGTTCCACGTTCATTCAAATGTCATCCTCGTACCGCGTTCTAGGCTTTCCAAGGGCGATTGGGCCGATTTCTTCGAGCGAACGCGGCACTACTTCGGTTCCTGGTGGCGGGACAACGGCCGCTTAAGCGACGTCCGGGAGGCAGTCAAATACTGCATTAAGGGCGACGATCTCATGAAGATGTGCCGGGAGGATCCGAACGCCTTGGCGAACGCTTACGTGTACACGCGCGGCTTGCACCTGGTGCAGCCCATGGGCGCGTTCCGCGAATGGCGCAGCGAGCTTAAGGCCGACCGCAAAAAGGTGGTCGCGATCCATGACCGGGAAGGCAACCGGCGGCTCGTCGTGATTGACCGCAAGCGCAAGGACGATGAAAGCTGCAGGTCGATGGAAGGCGGCGAGAACCAGGTAATTTCCATCAGCCTGCCGAGCGCCCGATTTAGCCGCTTCAAGGAGCCGGTGGCGCTGATCGCGAACCCGAATCTCGACCGGCTCTGGGGCGAAGGCTCCGGAGAGCTTTTCAAGCACCACCTCGAGGCTCTCGAACACTGGCGCGCCAATGGTGCGCCGGATCCCCGCGTCGCGCTCCAGGAGGCCTCTGAGGCGCTGGCAAACTCGTTTCATCAAGCGAGGTTCGGCGACAGTACGGACCTTTATAGTTCACACGAGCACAGTAACTGTCCAGAGACCGGGGCCATCCCGGCATCAGAAAGGATCGAAAATGGCACTCACGGACCGCCAATCATTGGCGCGGAGCGCACTCGATGCGCTTCAGACCGGCAATTCACAGCTTGAAGCGGCCACGATGATCACAAAAACGACCATCGGGCTCGCCCTGTTCCCGGTGACTCTGGGGCTCCTGGTGTTTTCACTCTTTTGGCCACTCTGGGCGTTCGATGCAAGGCCTCCCCGGGGCCATCTCCGGAGCCTGAACGCTGGGTTCCCTTCATTTCCCGGGAACCGCCCGGGGAGTGTCCCCGCCCTTTGAAATCAAAGGGTTTTCTTCCTCAACTGTGTTTAAACCGAAGGACAACACGATGAATACCTTAAATAGCGATGTAGTCATTGATCCAAAAGAGTTTGGCGTGCACCTCAGAAAAGCGCGTGAAGCTGCGAAACTCTCGCGAGCAGATATCCACAAAAAGACGAATATTCCAGTCAAAGCAATTGAGAAATTCGAACGCGGAGAACAGGAAGTGTCTGTGTTCAGGGCTATCTCGATTTGCAAGTGTCTTGGAATTTCGTTCGATCATTTAATGGCTGATCTCGAAACAGGTTCGCTCGCCTCGCCTGGGCAGGATGGAAACGAATCTTATCCGGTTCTAGTATCCAGTAACCCGGACCCTGAAAACTCGGATGAGCATGCGATGCTCGAAGAGGCGGGCGCTATCATTGATAGATTGGACCGCTTTCGAGCCGAGGGGTTTGAAGGCTTGATCTGTCGAGCTTTGGTGTCAATGGATCACGCTTTCAACATGCTTGAGATGTTGGAACCACCTGGACTGTTGAGCATTGCACACGACGCACAGCTGTCCAGGAAGAGTCTTCCAACTCCGATTGAGCTAGAAGATGCGTTTGAAGAAGACTTTGATACAGCGATCGCACAGCGTGATGAGTTGATTAATCGAATCATCGATACGGCGGTTTTCGGGTACGACCTTTATCAGGTTGACATTGACCTCATCAAAGATCTTGCCGACCACTTCGAGCGCGAAGATCACATTGAAAATGCTTCCGGGCTGACAAGTCACCAGGACGGCCACGCGGTTTTTGTTCCTCTTGTTCGAAAGAGGCTTCGTCAGTTGGCGTTGACCGGTCGCGCTCCCATGCTTGCTAATATTGCTTCGGACACTGAGTTTCGCGCTGAATCGAAAGTAGAGATCGCATCCGAGAAAAACCCGTTCGCTTTTTGGGAGTTTGGCCAGTCTGAGTAGTCCATTGGTGTTGCAGTATAAAGCACGTTAGGCAGCGCGCGACCTAACGTGCTTTATCGATATCATGCCGATTGAAGGTTGCAAGAGTAAGTCATATAGGCTACGAATGCCTTATTGGGTACGGTTTATCGTACCCATTTTTGAATTGAGAAGCGATGACTGATCCAGATAAGACTGCGACTCCTGAGCCAACATTGGGCCAAGTTTTGCGACGAGCCCGTGAGCAGAAAGGTATGCAACGGACCCGGCTTTCTGAGTTTTCAGGAATTAATGTGAACTCAATTGCTAGATACGAGCTGGCGGGTCAGGATGGTGGGAAGTATCCGCCCATGCAAAATGCAATAAAGCTCTGTTATCTACTCGACTTAGACCCCAGAACAATCTTTGATAGTATGCTTTTTCATAGTGATTTTGAAGCAGATACTGGGTTTACGTTTCGTAATTATTTTTGGCAACAAGACTTCGCTTGCTTCCAAGTCGGTGAGGTGCCGGATGGTGTTGTCACCTCGGCCGTCGAACGTCGAATCACCGATGGGCTTTCTCAAATTGCAGATCGTCTGGAAAGGCTCGAAGCGAAAATGGAAAGCGGCCCGGATCAAAAAGACCCGAGCCGCCCATCTCAAGCCACCCGTAAAGCTGTTGGCGCAGCTTCGAAGACAACCCCTCTAAAGGAACGAAAGGAATCTTCATGAGTGATCTTAGCAGTCAAGAAAATAGCGTTGAAGATGCGAATGCGCAAGCTGCCGATCCGTTACTGACGCTCCAACAAGTCGCGGAGCGCCTTAGCGTTTGCTATGAGACAGCGCGTCTGATGGTCAAGCGTGGCGAGATAGCAAGCATCCGCCGGTCAGGTTGGGTTCGGGTCCCATTGACTGCCATTAACGATTTTCTGGAACATAACGCATGCCCCGCCCAAAACAGCCTCCACGTCTCGTCGAAATCAAAGGTCGGGAAAACTGGTACATCCGAGACGGTCGCGAAGTCGTTTCGACTGGCGCGACGGATCGGACGGAGGCCGAGCAATGCTTGATCGACTACAACAACCACAAGGCTGCACCGGCCAGAACTGCGTCGATTTGGGAGCTCCTAGACAAGCGAATGGAGGATATGCGAGGCCGGGAAGTCGCTCGCGCCGACAACACCAGATCCTATCACAAGCATTTGTGTGGGCACTTTGGAAAGCTGAGACCCGATCAGATCACCAGTGTCCACGTACATGCTTATTGGAAACTACGCGAAAAGCGGCCGGCCGCGTTGCGAGACGAATTGATCGAATTGCGGACGACTTTAAAATTCGCATTGGACAGTGGTTGGATCAACAGGGTGCCTCGGATCGATATCCCTGCGAAGAGACCACCTCGCTACCGCTTTATCACGAGAGAAGAAGCCGCTTCGCTTCTGTATGCGGCAGACCTGCCTCATCTCCGGGCCTTTATACTGATCGCCATGACTACCGGTGCCCGCAAGGGCGCTATCTTGGGGCTGACATGGGACCGCGTGGATTTGGAGAATTGCCGAATCGACTTTCACGATCCGGAACGCCGGATGACCAAGAAAAGGCGTACCGTGGTTCCGATAGCAACAACCACAGCAGAGGCCTTGGAATACCTCAGGCGGTGTGCTCAAACGCCTTTCGTAATCGAGTTTTTGGGCAAGCCCGTAAAGGATGTGAAGAAATCTTTCCAAAGGGCTTGCGAGAGCGCAAAGCTGAAGAACGTAACTCCGCACACGCTGAAGCACTCGGTAATTTCCTGGCTCGCGATGGATGGGTTCACGGTGGACGAGATTTCGGATATGACGGCGACCACGCGCGAGACCATCATAACTGTTTATCGAAAGTTCGACCCTGGATACCTTGCGCCAGTGGCAAAAAGCTTGGCTCCACCCGAAGGTATCGCAAACCAGTTTGCGAAACTGTCCCAGGAGCCAGAAAGCCAGAAACGGCAAAACTCGCAGGGTTCTCACGCTTTTTTGGTCGGGGAGAGAGGATTCGAACCTCCGGCCCCTACGTCCCGAACGTAGTGCTCTACCAGGCTGAGCTACTCCCCGGAGCCGCGGCGGTTATAGCTTGCCGCATTTCATTTGGCAACGCCGCAATTCAGAGTTTTCAGCAGGATTCGAGCCTCCGATCGCAAAGACTTCGAGCCTGTGGCGCCACGAGCCGCGCAGATTCGGATGCGTGTGGTTCCAAAAAGGAACGTCGCCGAAATTAGGACGGGATTTCAATTGTTAACAGGCGTCGCTTTACCGCTCGCATGAAGCAGTGAGCCGTTTTGGGCTTGTGCTGCGCCATCGCAGTAAGATAGCGTTTGCGCCAAGGAAAAAAGTATCAATCAAATGATACAGCCGACTGGTGATGACGGACCACATAAAAGTCCGCACACCATTGTATTGGGGGCGGCCAAAAAAATGAAAATAGGGAGTGAATAATCATGCATGTTCGAAGTCTACTTACCACCACTGCGTCCGTTTTAGCGCTTGGGGGATTTCTTGTTGCCGCGTCGGTGAACTCTGCGGCAGCTGCCGACAAACGGGTCAATTGGAAAATGGGCAGTGCATTCGGGAGTAAGCTGACCCAGCTCGGCACTCTGGGTGTCAGCCTTTCGGAAAAGGTCCAAAGAATCTCGGGTGGCAATATCCGTCTGAAATTCTTTGAGCCAAATGCGCTGGTCCCGCCACTTGAAATGTTCGACGCCATCTCCGCCGGTTCTTTGGATGCCGCCTGGTCGACATCGGGCTATTGGGTGGGCAAGAACGAAGCCTTTGCGATGTTCTCCGCCGTGCCCTTCGGGCCGAGTGCGGGTGAATACGGTGCCTGGATCTATTACGGCGGCGGCAAGGAGCTGATGGACGAACTCTATGCGCCGCACGGGATCAAATCGATCACCTGTGGCGTGATCGCCCCTGAAGCCTCCGGCTGGTTCCGCAAGGAGATCACGAGCACGGAAGATCTCAAGGGTCTGAAGATGCGGTTCTTTGGTCTTGGTGCCAAAGTAATGGAGAAAATGGGGGTCTCCACCCAGCTTCTCGCCGGCGGCGATATCTTCCCGGCACTGGAGCGCGGTTCGATCGACGCGACCGAATTCTCCATGCCGGCAATCGATCTGAACCTCGGCTTCTATCAGGTTGCCAAGCACTACTATTTCCCGGGTTGGCATCAGCAGTCCACGCTGTTCGAGCTGATGATGAACCGCGAAAAGTGGGATGCCCTGTCGGATCTGCAAAAAGCGCAGATCGAGACGGCCTGCGGCGACAACTTCCGCGAAGGTATGCTCGAAGGTGAAGCGATCCAATTTAAAGCGCTTCAGGAACTGCAGAGCAAAGGCGTGACCATCCATCGTTGGGACCCCGCCGTTCTGGACGAACTTCGCGCGGCCTGGAACGAGGTGGCGAACGATCTCTCGGCCAGCAATCCCGATTTCAAGAAAGTCTGGGCCTCTCTGTCGGAGTTCCGTGAGAACTACAAGATCTGGAAAGACCTCGGTTATTTGAACTAGAACCGAGCCGCTTTTCTGAAGAGTGAAATGCCGGAGATGCAGACCCGCGTCTCCGGCGTGCTCTTCCAGCCGGGAAAGACAGGACGCTCTGAAAGAGCGGATCTGATTAGGGGCAGGTTTTGGTAATGCGGCAGATTACGTGCCGTGAGACCGGCACGCGTATTTCAACTGATGCATGAAGTGCGTGAAGCCGTTTCCGAGGGGAGCGTTACGCGGAATGGAACAGCTGGTTAAAATCAGCGATTTTCTCGACAAAGTCATTACGAAGATAGCGAAGGTCGCGGCCTGGGCGGGCGTCGCCTTGATCCTTGTCACTATTTTTGACGTCGTGACACGCCGGTTCTTTGTCTTGGGATCGACCAAGCTGCAGGAGCTTGAGTGGCACTTCCACACCATTCTCTTCGCCTTTTGCCTTGGTTTTGCCTACCTCAAGGACTCGCACGTCCGCATCGACATCGTGCGGGAACGCTTAAGCGAGCGGACCCAATGGTGGATTGAGCTCTCTGGGTGTCTCTTCTTCCTGCTGCCCTACTGTGCGCTGGTGACTTACTTCGCGTACGACTTTACGGTGCGCTCGTTCCAGATCGGCGAGATCTCCGCCTCTGCGACCGGGTTGAGCCACCGCTGGATCATCAAGAGCGCCATTCCCATCGGCTTCGCGCTGCTGGGGCTCAGCGGCATCGTGATTACCCTCAGAAAAATCGTTGAACTCTTCGGGCCGCCTGACTTGCGGAAGAAGGTGCACGACACCGAAGAGCAAGAGGTCGAACACTTGGACGACATGACTGACATTCCACGGCCGGCCGGGCCGGCGGGCACAGCCGGATCGGGCGGATAAGCGGCCATGGAATACTTTTATTTTGAAGACTATCTGCCCCTGTTCATGTTCGTGGCTTTGGCTTGTCTGCTGTTCCTTGGTTATCCGGTGGCCTTCACCTTGGGCGGGATCGGGCTGGCGTTCGGTCTGATCGGGATGTACTGGGAAGTTTTCGAGTTCATCAACTACTTCAATATCGTACCGCGAATCTGGGGCGGGATTGCCGAAAATCTCATCCTGACAGCTGTGCCCATGTTCATCTTCATGGGCACCATGTTGGAGCGCAGTGGCGTTGCCGCCGATCTCTTGCATTGTCTCCAGGTCTTGCTACGCCGGGTCCCGGGCGGCCTTGCTCTTTCGGTGACGTTGATGGGCACGATTATGGCGGCGACGACCGGCATCATCGGCGCGTCTGTGGTGATGATGACCCTGCTCGCGCTCGGGGTCATGTTGGATCAGAAATACGACAAGGCCCTGGCGACAGGAACGATTGCGGCATCCGGCACGCTGGGAATTCTAATTCCACCCTCGATCATGCTGGTCATTATGGCAGACCTTCTCGCGAGGTCCGTTGGCAATCTTTTTGTGGCCGCGATCGTGCCCGGTTTCATGTTGGCCGGGATGTACGTGCTTTACATCCTCGTGCGTTGCGGCCTGAAACCCTCCCTGGCGCCGCCTCTGTCCCATGATCAGGGACCGGAATCGGCCAGCGGTCTCGCCTTTATGGTCGCGCGCTCCTTTATTCCGCCGCTGTTCCTGGTGTTTCTGGTTCTGGGATCCATCGTTTTCGGCTGGGCCACGCCGACGGAGGCGGCTGGTGTAGGGGCAGGCGGCGCCGTCTTCCTCGCCTTGCTGAACCGAAAGTTGAGTTTCGGCGTCCTTAAAGACGTCGTCGAACGTTCGGCGCTGACTGGAGGAATGATCTTCGGGATTTTCCTGGGCGCGACCTGTTTTTCCTACGTCTTCCGGCAGCTTGGTGGAGACCACCTGGTTGTCTCGCTGGTTGATAGCCTGGGTCTGGGGTCCTGGGGGCTCCTGCTGCTTTTGATGGCGCTCACCTTCTTCCTGGGGTTCTTCTTCGACTGGATCGAAATCACCCTGATCGTATTACCGGTTTTCTCCCCCATCATCGCGGCGCTCGAATTCGGCGATCATGTCGACAAGTTCGAGGTGGTTTACTGGTTCGCCATCTTACTGGCGGTCAATTTGCAAACCTCGTTCCTGACCCCACCCTTCGGTTTTGCGCTGTTCTACATGAAAGGGGTCGCGCCTCCGAGCATCAAAATTCAGAATATCTACCGCGGCATTATCCCCTTCGTGATGATTCAATTGGTAGGTCTGGGGCTGGTGATGGCCTTTCCGGACCTGGCGCTCTGGCTGCCGAGGGTCATGTTGAATTGAACGATCGGGAAGGTGTCACGGACCTCCGTCATAGCGGCATCACGTGAGCGCGCCTGTCGACGACAGGCTCATCTAACGACAAAAGAAAACGGCGCAACCTATTTGGGTTGCGCCGTTTCCGTTTCGCCAGGTTTTACCGAGAGGAGGGATGTTACGCCGCGAATTGGTCCAGTTTGGACATGAGATACTCGAGATCGTCTTCGGTCATCTGGCTCGAGGGATCTTCAAACTGTGTGAGGACCCGCTCGAGGATCTTGTTGGTAAAGCGGAACCTGTCGTTGCTGAGGCCATCATAATCGGTCTCATTTACGAGTTCGACGCAGGCCCGAACGGCAGGCAGAAGAACGATGGGAAGTTGGGCCTTCTTATGGATCGATTCCAGCCCCAGTTTGCCGCCGTCGTGAATAAGCTGACGGGCATTCTGGATCGGTATGTTGGCCAGCTCAGCCATGGCATACTCGAAGAATTTGATGTCACCCGTGCAGAGGGCTCGGAGTACGAGCGAGGAGGACAGGCGCTGGCTCCGGTGGAGCTGTCGAACCAGTTGGATCAGTTCGGCGTCGCTGGAGCCTTCCTTCAGAAGTGTGACGGTAGCGCGCTCGCGGGCCTGCAGAATGAGATTGTGAGCTTTATCCGACGGCAGGTCGTGGTTCTTGACCATGTAGTCCTGAAGCTGCTCGGTCAGTGCCGAGACGAGCTGTTCCGCGATTGCGGCGGGCAGGGTCGGGCGGCGTGCCATGGAGTCCGAAACAGCGTCGCTGTTCTTGTAATTGTCCATGACACGGGTAAGCGCTTTTTCGTTGAGATCGGCGCCCTCGTTCGAAACCAGACGTGCCACAGCCTTTTCGTTGCCCGTATCGATCAGGGCATCTGCGACCTTGGAAGACACTGTCGGACGCTGGGCGACCGCCATCTGTTTGGAAGAGTCGTCGCTGGCAACGATTTCAACCAGGTCTTCATCCGTCAGCACGTCCGAGAACTTCAGCACCGGCAGGGCCACCGAGTCGACATCGTTGGCCATGGCCAGGGCGACATCGTGAGGCAGATCGCGGCTCGTTTTCAGGTGATTCGCCAAGGTCTCACGGACCGAGAGTTCGACGTCTTTTACGAGCGAGCGGAAAATCTCTTCCGCGATCTCACGTTCCGCGTCGCCAAGTTCCTGGCTTGCGAACTGGCTGGCGATTTTTTCAGTCGTCTCGGCACGGACCTTCGGAGAAGGATCCGCCATCAACTTGGCGACGTCTGCTTGCGATAAGCTATTTGTCATAGGCCCGATACCTGTAATCATCACTTCGCTTGTGAGTGGAAGCGGTCGCTCGACCGGTTCTGTACCTCGGTGCGAAAATCCAGTTTGACTATAGCGATGGGTCAGTTAAGGCATGTTTAACACCAGAGGAGGATTGCGCCTCGAGCCGGTGGTCGGGCGTGTGATTCACCCTCTAAACCTATGATCTGTGACCACATTCAGGTTTTCCGGCGAATCGACGAAAATCTGACAAACGCCACGGCACAGTTGATTTTTAACAACTATGCATTTGTTTTTATTAAAATTTTTCCAATGTGGTCTGAGCCGGTGCCCTTATTCGCCGCGTACCACCATCACCGACATTTTTGCGTGGCGGACAACCCGGGCCGCATTCGGTCCGAGCAGGTAGTCCTTGAGCTCAGGACGGTGCGACGACATCACGATCAGATCGGCTTTGCATTCGCCCGCAATCCGAAGAATTTCCTCGTAGATTGTCCCATGGCCGACAATGTGCTGGACCGTGAGGTCTTTCGGCACCTTTTCCGAGACATAGGCGTGGAGCTTTTCAGTGATGGTCTCTCGGGCCTTGGCCTCGTAGTCTTTAGGGAAGAACGAGCCGACCATGCTCATGCCGAAGTCCGGAATCACAGTCATGACATGGAGCGTACCGCCCGATGACTCTGCCTGCTGTACAGCGGCTTTCAGGGCTTTTTCCTGGCTCTCGACATTATTCAGGTCGACAGCCAACAGGATGTCTTTAAACATAGCTAACTACTCCAGTTACGCCGCGGCCAGCGAAGGTTCTTTCTTCCGGCGGCCGCGCTGCATCATGATGATCAGGCCCAGCACGATCAATGCCGGGATATACATCAGTTGCTTGGCGGGCTGCTCGACCGGGGCGAAAACAATGACGATCTTCTGGCCGAAATCAAGGCCAGCAGCCTGGGCCGGGCTGTCGAAACCAGCGTTATCGACCTCGACGTCTTCGCCGTCGATCAGGAGTTCAAGACCGGCATTAAAGAGGCGGTCTTCGCCCGTTTCACCTTCACCCAGTTCGAGCAGTGCTACGAAACTGCGGGGTTCTCCGACCGCGTCCTCACCGTCAATCCGCAGGCGCAGCTGCTGTCCCGGTTCC
Source organism: Denitrobaculum tricleocarpae (assembly GCF_007004665.1). Lineage (GTDB taxonomy): Bacteria > Pseudomonadota > Alphaproteobacteria > Kiloniellales > Kiloniellaceae > Denitrobaculum > Denitrobaculum tricleocarpae. The sequence goes on from NZ_ML660053.1 coordinate 387,409, forward strand.
ATGGCATCGGCAACTTGAACGATCTGATTCGGCGCCGTTTCGATGCTCGGGGGTGAAATCATGTCCATCCAGAAACCGGGGCGGAACAGAGTAAAGGCGATCAGCAGCAGCAACACCGTTTCATAGGACCGGTTCCGCGCAAGGAAGTAGCCCTGTGTTGCGGCTGCAAAAATCAGCATCGCCGCTGTTGCGACAATGAAGACGATAATACCCTCCACCAGACTCACATCGATCAGAAGGAGATCTGTGTTGAAAATGAAGAGGAACGGCAGGGCTGCCGTCCGGAGGCTGTAGAAGAAAGCCACGAAGCCGGTTTTGATGGGATCTCCACCCGAGACGGCCGCGGCCGCGAAGGAAGCAAGACCGACCGGTGGGGTTACGTCCGCCATGATGCCGAAATAGAAGACGAAAAGGTGCACGGCAATAAGCGGGACAATCAGACCCGAATCCTGACCGAGCTGGACGATAACCGGCGCCAGAAGGGAAGAGACCACGATGTAGTTGGCCGTGGTCGGAAGTCCCATACCGAGAATCAGGCTGAGAATGGCGGTCAACAGCAGCATCAGCATGATGTTGCCGAGTGATAGGATCTCCACCAGTTCCGCCAGCACCAGACCGACGCCGGTCTGCGAGACGGCACCGACGATAATGCCAGCTGTTGCGGTGGCGATACCGATACCGATCATATTGCGCGCACCGGCAATCAGGCCGTCAATCAGCTCATCCCAGCCCTGCTTGAGATACACGCCCGCATTACCCAAGCTCCGGAACATGGCGAACAGAGGGCGCTGGGTGATCATGATGAAGATCATGAAGGCCGTCGCCCAGAAGGCCGAGAGGCCCGGCGAGAGCCGTTCGACCATAAGGCACCAGATCAAAACGATCACCGGCAGGATGTAGTGCAGTCCCGACTTTACGGTGGGACCGACTTCAGGAAGCTCCACGACTGGTGAATTGGGATCGTCCAGTTCCAGTTCCGGATAGCGCGCGCAAAAGCGGATCAGGCCGAGATAAACGACGGCCAGAAGGGCCGCAATCACGAAACCGGCCGCATCCCCTGCGGCGGGTTTGATCCAGCCAAGCCCATAGTAAACCGCAAAGGACAGGCCGCAGACCAGGGCGATACCGAACGCCGTCATGGTTAGGAACTTCAGTAGAGGTGTGGGTTCGCCGCGGCGGGGCAGGCCCTGCATGTCAGCCTTCATGGCTTCGAGGTGCACGATGTAAACCAGCGCGATGTAGGAGATCAGCGCCGGGATAAAGGCGTGTTTTACGACCTCGAAGTAGGAGATGCCGACGTATTCGACCATCAGAAAGGCTGCCGCGCCCATAACCGGTGGCATGATCTGGCCGTTGACCGATGAGGCGACTTCGACCGCGCCGGCCTTTTCCGGTGAGAACCCGACACGTTTCATCATGGGGATCGTAAAGGTGCCGGTCGTCACCACGTTGGCGATCGAGGAACCGGAAATCAAACCGGTCATCGCGGATGCAACGACAGCGGCCTTCGCCGGGCCGCCGCGATAGTGACCAAGCAGAGAGAAAGCGACCTTGATGAAGTAATTGCCTGCGCCGGCCTTATCCAGCAGCGCACCGAAGAGGACGAAGAGGAATACGAAGCTGGTCGAGACGCCCAGCGCGATGCCGAAGACACCTTCAGAAGAGAGCCACTGATGGTAGGCGACGGCGCCGAAGCTCGCGCCTTTCCACGCCAGGATCCCGGGCATGTTCGGGCCGCCAAAAGTGTAGATCAGGAATACGATTGCGACGATCATCAGGGGTGGTCCGAGCGCGCGCCGTGTTGCTTCCAGCAGCGTCACGATGCCGATGCAGGCAATGATGATGTCCATCGTGTTCGGATTGTTGGGACGACTGGAGATCTCTGTGTAGAACAGGAAGTTGTAGGCCGCCGCGAAAGCCGCGACGATGGCGAGAATCCAGTCCTGGATCGGAATGTGGTCGCGCGGCGAGCGCTTGAGGGCCGGATAGGCCAGGAAGGCCAGAAAGACCGAGAGGGCCAGGTGGATCGCTCTGGATTCCGTGGTGTTGAATACGCCGCCGAAAATGAAAGGCAGCGGAGATGCGATCCAGAGTTGGAACAGGGACCAGACCAGGGCCGCGCCGAGAATAGTTCTGGCTGCGTAGCCTGACGGGTTTCGGGCGCCGGTATCCGCCGCAGCCACCATATCCTGGAGCTCAGCCTCGGAAGCCGGTTTTCCCGTGTTTTGATCGCTCATATCGTCCCCCGGTATTCTTTATCGTATTTCGACGAGCTGTTTTTGTTTGCCTGAGAATGAGGCTTATAGCTCTGTCGTTTACAGTGTAATGGCTTGAAAAAGCGCCAAATTATTATGATAGAGAAAAAACGGGCGGAGCCAAAGCTCCGCCCGTTCGGGTTGGACTACATCCAGCCCTTTTCCTTGTAGTACCGGACCGCGCCATCATGAAGCGGTGCGGAGAGGTTGTTCTTGATCATCTTTTCCTGCTCCAGGTTTGCGAAAGCCGGATGCAGTTTCTTGAAACGATCGAAGTTGTCGAACACAGCCTTGACCATCTGATAAACGGTCTCTTCGTCGGTTGCCGTGGAGGCAACGAAGGTCGCGCCGACGCCGAAGGTCTGCGTTTCACTGTCGGTACCCGTATACATGCCGCCGGGAATCGTTGCCGTGGCGTAGTAAGCGTTATCGTTGACCAGCGAATCGATGGCTGTTCCGGTCACGGGCACGATGACGGACTCGCAAGATGTCGTCGCTTCCTTGATCGAACCGCTCGGGTGGCCGACCGTGAAGACCATCGCATCGATCTTGTTGTCGCAGAGGGCCTGAGACTGCTCGGCGGACTTCAACTCGGAGGCAAGCTTAAAGTCGTCCATCGTCCATCCCATTTTCTCCATGACGACTTCCATGGTGCCGCGCTGCCCGGAGCCGGGGTTGCCGACATTGACACGTTTGCCTTTGAGATCCTCAAAGGTCTTGATGCCGGAGTCGGCCCTGGCAACGACGGTGAAGGGCTCCGGATGAACCGAGAAGACGGCCCGGAGTTCTTTAAAGGCACCGTCGGGGAACTTGTCCGGAGCGGTTCCGTTGTAGGCGTGGTACTGCCAGTCGGACTGTGCAACGCCCATGTTCAAATCGCCGGCACGCACGCCGTTGATGTTGGCCACGGACCCGCCCGTTGTGTGGGTGCACTTGATGTTGTGGTTCTTGGTACCGCGATTGACCAGACGGCAAATCGAACCGCCGACCACGTAATATACGCCGGTCTGTCCGCCGGTACCGATAGTGACGAATTTGTCTTCCGCGGATGCCGTCGATGCGCCCATGCCAAGACTGAGCAGCGCGCCCATAGCAACGCCGGTGACGGCTGTCCTTAACGCAAACTTCTTCATGGAGTCTTTCTCCCGTTTATGACCTTGTAGTTTGATTGTGCCTGCCCAGACCTGCAGAATCGCCATGCTGAATCGCGTCACCACTGGACGGATTTCGAGCCTGGGCAAGTTCTTGATTTTTCTGCATTCCCTGAACCGTTTTGGTTTGTAGCGCATCTTGTTTCGGTGCGCTTAGCCGCCGATTTGAACATACTTACCCGTCGGGACGCTAGCCTTAAGTATGCTGCGGTGCATTCGGCCTACCTGGGATCGTTGTGCTACCTGAATGATTTTCCGTAGCGATTTTTTCGCCTCATGCGAAAGCGCATCCTTTCCGGGCATTTTTGCGCCAGGGGTAACGTCGCCATTGCCAGTCAAGAGGCTCCTCTGTAGGTATGGCGAGCGGCGTCTTGCGGAGGCTGCCGGAGGTATTTGCAATTGGCATGATCGTCGGCGGGGGGCGACAGCGATATGGTCATTCACTGTGCAACACAGGTTACACCGCGGTTTTCGATAAGGGGTACAGGGGGCTAACTCATACTATGGATCTTAAACAACACATCCGCTCTATCCCGGATTTTCCGAAACCCGGCATTCTGTTCTACGACATTTCTACCTTGCTCGCCCATCCCCAGGCCTGGCAGGCGACGGTCGATCGCCTCGCGGAGGCTGTCATGGAACACAAGCCGGATATTCTCGCCGGGATCGAGTCCCGGGGGTTCCTGGTTGCCGCGCCGCTTGCGCTGAAACTTGGTCTGGGCTTCGCAATGGTTCGCAAAAAGGGCAAGCTGCCCGGCAAGACCATTCCCTACACTTACGACCTCGAATACGGTTCGGACACCATTGAAGTTCAGGCGGATGCTTTTCACGAGGGGCAGCGGGTGGTTTTGCTCGACGACCTCCTGGCAACAGGTGGCACCATGAAGGCGGCGGCTGAGCTGTTGCGCCAGAGCGGTGCCGACGTGCGGGCCGCCGCCTGCATCATTGAACTGACCTTCCTGAAGGGGAGGGAAGGCCTGGACATTCCCGTTACGACACTGATTCAGTACGACGACTGATCAGCAACGTCGCAGGCACCAAAGTTAGATCCCGAACTGCGACTCGAAAGCGCCATCCGCTGCCTCGCGGGTGAAGCTCTCCGCAAAAGCGAGCAGTGCCATATCCGCGTTGCGCCCGGCGATCAACGAAAGGCCGACCGGGCAACCCGAGACCGTTGCCAGAGGCATGGTGATCTGCGGCAGCCCGCTCAGACCCGCGATGGAGTTCAGGCTGAGGACACTTCCGCGGTGCTCCAACAGGGACTCGGCGCTTGCAGAAACCAGAGGCGCGATCCCAGGGGTGCTGGGCAAACAGAGCAGCGTACCCTCAGGTACCAATGCTTCGAGGCGCCTGGTGTAGTCGATCCGGGCCGCGCTGGCTTCCTCGACTTCGCCGGGGTCAACGTCTTTCGCCCAGGCGAAGCGTTCAGCGACTTCCGCGCCGAAGGCCGGGCTCTGTGCCTCGATCCACGCGCCATGCACCTTCCAGATTTCGCTCGCCTGAATCTTGCGAAAGCGCCACATCCATTCGCTCAAGCCTCCGCCGGGCTCGCCGGCCAGAACAGGATCTCCAGCTGTCAGGCGGGCCTCAAGCCTTGTGACAAAGGGTGCCAGTGCGGACCGAACCGCATCTTCAGCAAGCTCGAAGGCATCCTCCACAATGACGAGTTTTGTCGGCGGCGGGCTGTGGGCGGCGGATTCCTGGAACAGCACCTCGCCAACTCTGCGCAGTAACTCGGCGTCGCGGGCGAACCAGCCGACCGTGTCGAAACTCGGTGCCAAGGGCATCACGTTCTCAAGGCTGATCCGGCCGTGCGTTGGACGAAGTCCGAAGAGCCCGCAGTAGCTGGCGGGGGTTCGGATCGATCCGCCCGTATCGCTTCCCAGAGCCGTATCGACCAATCCGCCGGCAACGGCAGAAGCGGACCCACTTGAGGACCCCCCTGGGATCCGGCCGGGCGCGTTAATGTTCGAGGGGGTGCCATAGTGATGGTTCTGGCCGTTCAGACTATAAGCCAGCTCGTCGGTGATCGTCTTCCCGACCAGATAGGCGCCTGCATCCAGAAGGCGTTGCACGGTCGGTGCAGTTGCAGTCGCCGCCTCATGACTGCGTGCCCAGTCGGGGTTGCCGCAGCCCGTAACATGGCCGGCGATGTCGTAAATGTCCTTTGCCGCGAAGGTGACACCGCGCAGCGGACCGTCCGCCGCGCCAGCGATGTTGACGTCGCTCTCAGGAATAAAAGCGCCCAGACTATCGATCATATCCCGCTCTTTTTTGAGGTGTAAGAGGGTCTTGCCGTGTGCAAGGGCGACAGCTTGGGACTTTCGCGATCACTGTCAAGGCCTGACGTATGCCGGCCCAAGCCGCTGATCGACGTGCCGAATTGACGGCGGAAATCCGTATTTCAAGATGACCGACGCACCGTCAGCTCGCTTTAAGTGCGCGTTTTTTCAAGTTCGGTGTCGGGTTTTTCTTCGGGCTCGTCCTCCGGCTCAACGGTATTGCGTTTGCGACGGATGATGATGTCCCCGTCTTCGTTGATTTCCGGAAGTTCATACTGCGGAATGCTGTCCATCAGCAGGTTCAGCGAGCGCATCATCAATTCAATGCTCTCGCGCGCGAGTTCGCCCGGATCGCCGTTTTCTTCTTCCGCCTTTAGCGACGGTGTTGCGGTCAGGAGCATGCAAGCCGTCAAACCGAGTACAAAAAGTCCGCGACGCATGGCGAAGACACCCTTTCCTGAATGAGAGCCGATTGCGGTTCAGCTTTTACGCCAGACTGAACCGTGAACTACAGATAGCTATCAAACATGGCAGTATTGGGGCGTCAAGGTCAGTAGTTTCCCCTATCTGCCCCGGTTACGGACGATGGAAAGAGGCGCCGAAGGCTCGACATCCACAGTCGGACATGCCAGAAAACCGCCCACCTCAGGCCGGGTGTAGAGCCTGAGTGATCGGGAAACAGGGTTGAAGTATGAAGAATCACGGTGCCGTCGCCTGCGGACATCCAGCCACGGCTGCCGCGGTCGAGGAAATTCTGCGTGACGGCGGCAATGCATTTGACGCAGTTCTCGCAGGTCTCTGCGCGTCCTGTGTCGCCGAACCCATCCTGTCATCTCTCGGTGGCGGCGGGTTTCTCTTGGCGAGAGACGCTGACGGCGATGCAACGGTGTACGACTTCTTTGTCGATACACCGAAACGGCGGCGCCCGGTCGATGAGACCTCCTTCTATCCCATCCATGCGGACTTCGGGACAGCGACGCAGGAATTCCATATCGGGCTCGGCGCTTCGGCGGTGCCAGGGCAAATCAAGGGTTTGTTCCGAATCCACAAGGATCTCTGCAGCTTGCCGCTCGAGCGCATTATGGCCCCGGCCATCCGGCTCGCCCGTGATGGCGTCGTCTTACGCCCGGTTGACGCCTATCTGATCGAGGTCGTGTCACCGATCCTGACGGCCGGCCCGGAAGCGAAGGCGGTTTACAGCCGGTCCGACGGAACGCTCCTTGGTGCCGGAGACCGTCTGCACCAACCACACCTGGCCAACAGTTTCGAAGCTTTGCAGAGGGAGGGCGAGCGCCTGCTTTACGGAGGCGGTGCATTGGGCGAACTCTTGCTGTCGGCTTGCCGGGACCGGGGCGGGCATCTGACCCGAGAGGATCTGCAGAGTTACGAAGTTAGAAAGCGCAAGCCGATATTGCGGCGTTACCGCGACACCGAGATCTTCACGAACCCGCCGCCCTCTGCCGGTGGAATCCTGATCGGCTTTGCGCTCGAACTCATGGCATCTATTGACGCAGACAACAGAGATGACAGCTCCAGGCTCACCGCCTTGGGGCGGGTGATGGCTCTCACCAATCGCGCCAGAGTCGAAGTGGCACTCGATCAAAGTCTGGATAAAGACGATGAAGCGGCGGCGCGGCTTTACGCGCCGGAGTTGCTTGCGCGCTATCGCGATGAAGTCGCGCATGCGCCACGCGCCGACCGGGGCACCACGCATATCAGCGTGGTGGATGCACAGGGCAATGTCGCCGCCATGTCGCTCTCGAACGGGGAGGGCTGTGGCCATGTCCTTCCGGGGACGGGGGTGATGCCTAACAATATGTTGGGGGAAGAGGATCTTAACCCCGGTGGCATGACCGGGTGGCGCGAAGGTGTGAGAATGTCATCCATGATGGCCCCTACCGTGGCCTGCCGGATAGACGGCAGCCTGATCGGGCTTGGCTCAGGAGGGTCCAACCGTATCCGCACGGCGATCCTGCAGGTTCTATTGAACCTGATCGATCGTAGTCTGGATTTGAGAGAAGCGGTCGAAGCCGCGCGCATTCATGTCGAGGGTGGCGTGCTCAACATCGAAGGCGGTTCCGCAGTTCCCGACGCGTCCGCGATCGGAGAGGCGGCTGGAGAGATGCTGAACTGGCCGGCGCACAACCTCTTTTTTGGCGGCGTTCATTCGGTTTCCCTTGCGGCCAATGGGGTTCTGTCCGCGGCTGGCGACCCCCGCCGCGGCGGGGCGGCGGTGGTTCTTTAAGTTGCTGCACGCGCCGGGCGAAACCTTAAACTGACAAGTTCGCTCAACTATGAAAAACTGACGCTTCGGCGTCAAAAGGCCGCAAAAAGCGGCTGTTCTCTGGAGGTGATGACTATGACGGAACACCACTTCACGATCTCTGCGCGCTGGTCGTCTGGTTGCCGGGCCATCGTCGCGCTTGGCCTTGTTGCCTCTCTGGGTTTTGGGAACGCTCTTGCTCAGGATCCACAGCCCGAGAGCGGCACGGGACGCCTCTCCAAAGAGTCGGTGAGTTCCGAGACTTTCATGGTCTCCGCTGCCAATCCGCTCGCGGCTCAGGCCGGTTACGATGTGCTCAAGGCCGGCGGTACAGCGATCGACGCAGCGGTTGCCGTGCAGATGTTGCTCAATCTGGTCGAACCCCAGTCCTCGGGAATCGGCGGCGGCGCTTTCCTGCTGTACTGGGATGCTGACTCGAAGATACTGGAAACCTACGACGGTCGTGAGACCGCGCCGGCTGCTGCGACGCCCGGGTATTTTCTGAAGGAAGACGGCACGCCGAAGGGTTTCTGGGAAGCTGTGGTCGGCGGCCGGTCTGTCGGCGTTCCGGGGACCCTGCGCCTGTTAGAAGTCGCGCACGGCAAGCACGGGACGTCCAACTGGAGCGATCTCTTCCAACCGGCGATCAGCCTGGCAGATGCCGGTTTCGAGATTTCGCCGCGCATGGCCAAATCGATTGCGGGAGCCCAGGAACGGGGACTGGATAAATTCCCGGCAGCTAGGGCCTACTTCTTCAATGCGGACGGCACGCCAAAAGCGGCAGGCACGGTTCTGAAGAACCCCGAATTTGCAGCCACGCTGCGTGCGATTGCTGAGGGCGGCGCCGACGTCTTCTACAAAGGCGATGTTGCAAAGAACATCGTCGAGGCGGTTCGTGCCACGACCGAAAACCCTGGGATTCTGACGCTCGAGGACTTCGCGAACTACGAGGTTAAAGAGCGTGAACCGGTTTGCATGAACTATCGGTCGCACAGGGTCTGCGGCATGGGGCCACCGACCTCTGGCGGTCTCACTGTGGGGCAGATCCTCAGTGTGCTCAGCCATTTCGACCTGCCGGCCATGGGGCCGGGGCCGGAGGCCGCGCATCTTTTCGCCGAGGCCGCTAAGCTCGCCTATGCCGACCGTGGGCTATACATGGCCGATAGCGATTTCGTGCGCATGCCGACCAAAGGTTTGCTGGACGGGGATTACCTCTCCGAACGCGCAAGTCTGATCAAGCGCGATGGTGCGATGGGCAAAGCCGAGCCAGGAACGCCACCCTGGAAAGACGCCGCGCTGCGCTCGCCGGACGAGGATCTGGAGCGGCCGGGGACCAGTCACTTCGTGATCCGCGACAGCTATGGAAACGCGGTCTCCATGACCACGACCATCGAGACCGGGTTCGGCAGCCGCGTCATGGTCAACGGCTTTTTGCTCAACAACGAGCTGACCGATTTTTCCCGTGTGCCCGAGAAGGACGGCAAGCCCATTGCGAACCGTGTGGAAGGCGGTAAACGTCCGCGCAGCTCCATGGCGCCGACGATTGTTTTCGATGGTCAGGGTGAACCGGTTCTGCTGATCGGATCACCCGGCGGCAGCCGGATCATCAACTACGTCGCCAAGACCTTGGTCGCGGTGCTGGATTGGGAGATGGATATCCAAAAAGCCATTGATCTCGGCCACTTCGTCAACCGGAACGGCGCGACGGATCTGGAACAAGGCACTGAGGCTGCTGGCTATCAAGCGGCACTCGAGGCGCTTGGTCACGAAGTCGCGGTTCGGGATCTGAACAGCGGTCTGCATGGTATTGTCATCGCAAAGGACAAATTGACCGGCGGCGCGGACCCCAGACGTGAGGGGCTTGTGCTTGGCGATTGAAACCGCGCATCTTCCGGTGCTGAATGAAGACCTGATTCGCCGTTGTCTTTGGTTTTCGAAAAACGATCAGGCCCTATGAATTCAAGTGCTGGAACCTTGTCTCTACGAGAGGTCGCGTCGGGCGGGAAGGCTGCCCTGGCCCGCGCCCTGTCGCAGCTTGAGCGGCGACCCGACGCACCTGAAACGCTGGCTCTCTTGAGTGATGCCTATCGGGCGCCCCGGGCCCATGTTATTGGTTTGACGGGACCGCCGGGTGTTGGAAAGTCAACCCTCATGGGGGCTCTCATCGACGCCCTGCGCGCGGAGGGGAGAACGCTGGGCGTCATCGCTGTCGATCCTTCCTCGGCGCGCTCAGGCGGGGCGCTGCTGGGCGACCGGGTCCGGCTGTCGCGTGAAACCGTCGATGACGGTGTCTTCGTGCGTTCCATGGCCGCCCGTGACCGTCTTGGCGGACTAGCCGATCTGACCATTGCAGCCATGGTTCTGATGCGCGCGGTGTTCGACGTGGTTCTGATCGAAACGGTAGGCGTGGGGCAATCGGAAACCGACGTGGCCAGTGTGGCCGATACGGTGGTTTTCTGTGTCCAGCCAGGCTCCGGCGACTCTCTGCAATTCATGAAGGCCGGGATCGTCGAGATTCCGCATATTGCCCTCGTGACCAAGGCCGATATGGGCAAAGCGGCACAGCGTGCCCTCGCAGACTTGAAGGGCGCTTTGTCGCTTACGGAACAGGCGAAGGAGCACTGGCCGGTGGCGGTCATGTCGGTCGCCGCGACGGAACGCGAGGGTATCACCAGCTTTATCGAGACCCTGGATCGGCACATGGCCTGGCTGGAGGAGACGGGGCGGTTGAAAGCGGCGCGTCACGCGCAGGCCGAACTCTGGCTGCGGGCTGCGGTCCGTGAACGCTTCGGACGTGACGGCTTGCGGCGTGCAGGGGATCTGAAGCTTGCAGGGGACACATCGCCCTTCGCACGTATGGGGCAGGTGATGCCGGATCTGGCGCAGCGCTAGCGCTCGAAATTACGCTCCTCCGTCACGCGTAACACGAAGATTGCTGCGGGTTTTGCCGGGATAGTCTAGTCTTTGTACCGTCGAGAGGTCTTGTCAGTCTCTTTCATCGGGGGGCGAAGAGTGGCCGAACAACTTCATCGACCGGGTGAAGCCGCAGCAGATCAATCTCCTGCCGCCGCGCGGCAAGGGGATCAGGAGATCCAGTTTTCCGCCGAAGAACTGGGTCAAATCCTTGCGTCTCACAAGCGCTGGCTCGAAACCGATGGCCGTGAAGGAGAGCGGGCGAAGCTCAGCAATGCGTGGCTGCCCGAGGTCAGCCTTGTCGGGGCTGATCTGCGGCGCGCGCTGTTAAGCGACGCCAACCTCCTTAATGCGGATCTCACGGGGGCTGATCTCCGTGGTGCCGACCTGCGCGGCGCGACCCTCGCCCCGGTCAAGGGCCTTCAGGTGCAACAGCTCGCGGGCGCGGATCTGACCGATGCGTCACTCGAACCACAGGTCGCGAAGTTCGAGGGGCTCGCGCATGTTGCGGAAATCTCCAAGCATGCCCGCGGCGTTTTTCTGGGTGTGGTAGGTGGCTGCGTTTATGCATGGCTGGCGCTCGCGACGACCTCCGATCTGGCGTTAGTGGTGAACGCCGTTTCGACGCCTCTGCCGATCATTCAGACAGAGGTTCCGATCGCCGGGTTCTTTTTGGCCGCGCCTGTCTTGCTCCTGGGCCTCTATGTATATCTGCATATGTATCTGCAGCGTCTCTGGCGTGGCCTGGCCAAGCTGCCCGCCATCTTTCCCGACGCCTTCTCACTGGATGAAAAGGCCTATCCCTGGCTTTTGAACAGCCTGGTGCGTCTCTATGTGTTCCGCCTCACTGAAAATCGCCCGCCCCTCTGGTGGCTCCAGGTGGGGATCTCGATCGTGTTCGCCTGGGTGCTGGTGCCGCTCACGGTCTTTCTCTTTTGGCTTCGGTATCTGCCGAAGCACGATTGGCTTGGCAATGTCGGGCTCTCTCTTCTGGTTATTCTCGCCTTTTGGACCGGCTGCTCGATGTACCGGATCACCAAAACGACACTTCTGGGCGATCAGGTTCAGGCGCGGCCCCTCACTCGCTTGCCCGAATTTGCCGTTGCGGCCGTCGTCGTAGTCATGACCTTCGCTGCCTCCTCGCTTGCCATCACCGCGCAACGCCCGATCGAGGCCTTTGGTTTCCGGCTCTATGCAGACCTTCAGGGTGTGGACCTGAAGGAGACCGTCTTGTCCGGAATCAGTCTCACCGCGGCAAATCTGCGCGGTGCGAAGCTCGAGCGTGCCGATCTGAGCGCGACGTCTTTTCACGGTGCGGATCTGCGCAACACGGATTTGCGGGCCGCCAATCTCTCGTCCGCCGGTATCGAAGGCGCTGATTTTCGCCGGGCGGACCTCTGGTCGGCTGATCTCCGGGGAAGCGATCTGCGCGGATCTGACTTCCGAGGTGCCAACCTTCAATTTACAAGGTTCAATGGCGCTGATCTCAGCGGAAGTGACCTCACCGGCACGAAGCGCCTCCTCCAGCGTCAGCTTGAGGAAGCTTGCGGCGACTCAGCGACACGGCTTCCGGACGGGCTTACGATCAAACCCTGCGAGCAAGCTCAATAGTCTCGTCAGAAGAGGTTGAATTGCCGCGGATCTTTGGCGGGTGGCTGGAACTTTGAGCAGTCGACCTTGGGTTCTTCCCGATTGAGTCCCAGACGCGTTGTCGCCCGCTCAAAACGGCGTGCCAGCAGATCCGCGAACACACCTTTCCCCGTCATGCGCTGACCCCACTGGCTGTCGTAGAGCTTGCCGCCACGGGCTTCCCGCAGAATGTTCAGGATCCGTTTCTTTCGGTCCGGGGCATGGACATCGAGCCAGTCATTGAAGAGCTCCTTAATCTCGAGGGGCAGGCGCAAAAGGATGTAACTGGCCCAGCGGGCGCCGTGCGATGCCGCTTCTTCCAGGATGGCTTCCAGCTCGTGATCGTTCAGGCTGGGGATCATGGGCGACGCCATGACGCCACAGGGAATACCGGCATCCTGAAGTTCCCGAACCGCCTCCATGCGCCGGGCCGGGGTGCTGGCGCGCGGTTCCATGCGCCGGGCGAGATCCTTGTCCAGGGTCGTGACGGAGAGAAAGACGCGCACCAGGCCCTCGCGCGCCATGGGGGCAAGGATGTCGATATCGCGGGTGACCAGATGGGACTTGGTGACGATGCCTAGCGGATGATGGGTTTCCGCCAGGACCTGAAGGACCTGTCGGGTAATCCCGAGGCGCTTTTCGATCGGCTGGTAAGGATCGGTATTCGTGCCCAGAGCCATGGCCGCCGGGCGGTAAGACGGCCGCGCGAGTTCGACGCGCAGAAGCTCCGCCGCGTTGTGCTTTGCGACCAGCTTGGTTTCAAAATCCAGCCCAGGGGACATGCCGAGATAGGCGTGGGTCGGGCGGGCGAAGCAGTAGACGCAGCCGTGTTCGCAGCCCCGGTAAGGGTTTATCGAACGATCGAAAGGAATGTCCGGGGACTCGTTGCGGGCAATGACTTTGCGGCTGCTATCCGGCGAAACGGTCGTCCTGAGTGGCGGGAGTTCGTCTGGGTCCGCGCTGCCCCAGCCGTCATCCACTGCCAGGCGTTCCTCGGCATCGAAACGCGGTTTGGGATTGCCGACGGCACCACGCCCCTTTTTCGGCTTTGCTGTGATCGCTTCATCCATGGTTCCAGATTATTGGAAGTGCAAGAACAAAACAAGAACATTATCTTTGAATTGACGCTCAAAGATATCTCATCGGCGGTTACTCGGCGGGTTGCGGCGACTCCGGTGTCTGACCGCTGGTCTTGCTTTTTCGCAAGGTTCCAAGCCAGCGGCAGGCGACGTAAAATGCCGGTGTGAAGATCAAGCCGAAGAGGGTGACGCCGATCATGCCGGAGAAGACGGCGGTTCCCAGGGACTGACGCATTTCTGCGCCGGCACCGCTGGCGATCACCAGGGGAACCACGCCAAGGATAAAGGCGAACGACGTCATGAGGATCGGGCGTAACCGGGTCTTGGCAGCCTGAACCGCCGCTTCGAAACGTGAGCAGCCCTCATTCTCGGCCTGCCGGGCGAACTCTACGATCAGGATCGCGTTCTTGGCCGAGAGACCAATCAGCACCACGAAGCCGATCTGAACCAGGATATTGTTATCCAGGCCGCGCAGGTTTACGCCTATGACCGCCGCGAGCAGACACATGGGGACGATCAGGACCACCGCGAGCGGAAGCAGCCAGCTCTCGTACAACCCCGAAAGCAAGAGGAAGACGAAAACCACGGCGAGCGCGAAAACCAGCATGGCGGTATCGCCCGCAAGTTTTTCCTGCAGAGCCAGTTCGGTCCATTCGAAAGCGAAGCCGTCCGGGAGGACTTCATCCGCCACGGCCTCGAGCTTTTCGATGGCTTCGCCGGTTGAGACTCCGGGCAGGGCCGCGCCCTGAACTTCAGCCGCGGGGTAGAGGTTGTAGCGGGGCACCCGGTGGGGACCCGTGATGTAGCTGAAGGTCGCGAGAGACCCGATCGGTACCATTTCCCCGCTCTCCGAGCGGGCGCGGAGCGCGGCAATATCACGCTGTTCATCACGGTAAATGCCGTCCGCTTGCGCGGTCACCCGGAAGGTGCGGCCGAGGAAGTTGAAGTCGTTGATGTAAGCCGACCCCAAATAGATCTCGAGGGCGCTCAGGACCCGGTCGGTCGGAACCCCCAGCATCTCGGCTTTCACGCGGTCGATGTCCGCGAAGATCTTCGGCGTGCCGGTGTTGAACAGCGTGAAAACCTGTGTCAGTTCCTCGGTCTGGTTCGCGGCGGAGATCAGACCCTGGGTCGCCTCTTCCAGAGCTCCAATCCCTCTGTTGCGGCGATCCTGAACATAGAGCTTCCAGCCTCCGGAATTACCGATGCCGCGCACGGGCGGCGGCGCGACGACGAAGGCGAAGGCCTCCTGGATGCCGCCGAGTGCGGCCTGGGCTTCACCCAGGATTTTTCCGACCGATGCATCGGTTCCTTTGCGCTCGGCGAAAGGTCTCATCGTGAAGAAGATGGCTCCCGCATTTGGCGCGTTGGTAAAGGTCGCGCCGTCGAAGCCGGCAAAGGAGACCGTGTGCGAGACTTCATCCAGATTCAGAAGACGCTCGGAGGCGTCTTGAACCACCCTGTTGGTGCGGTCCAGTGAAGATCCCGGCGGCAGCTGGATCACCGCGATCAGATAACCCTGATCCTGTTCTGGTATGAAGCCGGTGGGCGTGCTTTGGAACTGCTGTGCGGTGAAGCCGACGAGACCCGCGTAGACCACCAGCACCACCACCGTCATGCGAACGAGGCGTTTTGTCATGGCCGCATACCCGCCCGCAAGCCGGTCGAAAACCCAGTTGAAGCCAGCGGCGAACTTACGAAATGGCCAGGACAGAATAGCCCAGATGCCTGTCGGTTCCTGTTCCTCGTCGTGCGATTTGAGCAGCAGTGCGGAAAGCGAAGGCGAGAGAGTCAACGAGACGATCATCGAGATGACCGTTGCGGTGGCGATCGTCAATGCGAACTGGCGATAGAACTGGCCTGAGATTCCCTCGATAAAGGCTGTCGGGACGAAGACGGCGACGAGGACCAATGAGATGGCGACAAGGGCGCCGCCCACCTCATCCATGGTCTTATGGGCGGCTTCGCGTGGCGACATCCCCTCGCTCAGGTAACGCTCGACGTTCTCCACCACGACGATGGCGTCGTCGACGACGATACCGATCGCCAGAACCAGTCCGAAGAGCGAGAGATTGTTAAGCGAGAAGCCAAAAGCGCTCATGACCACAAAGGTCCCGATCAGGGACACCGGAATCGCGACAATGGGAATGAGTGAAGCTCTGAAGTTCTGCAGAAAGACAACGACCACCAGGACGACCAGTGCGACAGCCTCAATGATCGTCATGTAGACGGCATCGACGGACTCTTCGATGAATTCGGTTGGGTTATAGACAATTTCGTGGGTCAGGCCCGAGGGGAAGTCTGCCGACATATCCTCCATTTCGGAGATCAGGCTTGCCGCCGTCTCCAAGGCGTTCGATCCGGGGCGTTGAAAAATGACAATCGGCAGGGCAGGGGTTCCGTCCAGATAGCCGAAGGTCGTGTAATCCTGCGCTCCCAGCTCGACGCGCGCGATGTCTCGGATCCGGACGGTCTGACCTCCATTGACGCGTTTGACGACAATGTTTTCGAACTCCTCGGGCGCCAGCAAGCGGCCCTGGGTTTCGACGCTGACCTCGAAGGCGCCAGGTTCCGGCACCGGAAGCTGATTGAGTGTGCCCGATGCGACCTGAACGTTGTTCTGGCGCAGGGCCGTGACCACTTCCTCCGCCGTAAGATCGAGTGCCGCTGCCCGCTCCGGATCGAGCCAGACGCGCATGGAGTAGGCGCGTTCCGCAAAGAGACGCGCTTCGCCCACACCGCCAATTCGAGCCAGCCGGTCAACGATCTGTGTGCGCGCGTAGTTGGAAAGGTAGAGCTGATCCCGAGATCCGTCCGGCGAGAGGATATGGATCACCATCATCAGATCGGGTGAGTTTTTCCGGACGTTGACACCGAGGCGGCGCACATCTTCCGGCAGACGCGGTTCGGCGATCGCGACCCGGTTTTGCACCAGCACCTGCGCCGTATCCAAATCGGTGCCCAGTTTGAAGGTGACGGTGATCACCAGTGCGCCGTCGCCCGTGGATTCGGACTGCATATAAAGCATGTTCTCGATGCCGTTGATCTCTTGCTCCAACGGCGTCGCGACCGTATCCGCGACCACCTCGGCCGAGGCGCCGGGGTAGCTGGCGGTCACCTGAATGGTTGGTGGAGCGATCTCGGGATACTGCGCCACCGGCAGGCCAAAATAGGCAATAGCACCCACAAGAGTAATCAGGATCGAGAGGACCGACGCGAGAATAGGCCGGTCGATGAAGAGGTGAACCAGGCGCATGTCGGCTTCCTTACTGGGGCGCTGTCATAGAGTCCGCGGCCGCCGTGTCTTGTTCCGGCATGGGTTTGAGTTCAGGCGTTACCTTGCCGCCGGGCCGGGCGCGCTGGATGCCGTTGACGATGACCCGGTCCTCACCTGTCAGACCGTTTCTGACCACCCGAAGCCCATCAATGATTGGGCCCAGGGTGACGAACTTGGGCACGACGGTTCCCTCATCGTCGACGGTCATGACGATCTTGCGGGACTGATCCGAGAGGATCACTTCGTCCGGGATCAGGGTGGCTGTATATTCTCCCGATCCAAGCAAACGCATACGCCCGAAGAGGCCGGGCGTAATGATGCCCGAAGGGTTGTCAAACACGGCCCTGCCGCGGATCGTGCCCGAACCTGCCCCGAGTTCGTTATCAACGAAATTCATCGCACCCCTGCGGGTCCACTCAGTCTCGTCCATGAGCCTTACGTAGGCAGGGTTGTTGGCGTCGCGGGAGGAGGCTCTGCTGCCCGCCTGATTGAGACGTGCATACTTGAGAAAATCGGCTTCCGAGGCGTCGAACACGAAGTAAATGGGATCCAGCGAAACGACAGTGGTCAAGAGAGTCGACTGCGTGGTCCCTCCGGAGACGAGATTGCCGACGTCAACCCGTGTGCTGGAGACGCGGCCCGTGATGGGTGCCTTGATCTGAGTAAATTCCAGTTCGAGCTGGGCGAGCTGCATGGCACCGCGCGCGGCCTTGAGTTCCGCAGCGGCGACATTACGCGCCGATCGCCGGGTGTCGACCTGGGCACGGCTGATCGTCCGGTTCCCTAACAGCTGCTCACCGCGTTCGAGTTCTTTGGCGGCAAATTGCAGTTCCGCGTTTGCTCGCTCAATTTCAGCCTCCGCCTGAACCACGGCGGCTTCGAAAGGGCGGGGGTCGATGACGTAAAGCAGGGCGCCTTTTTCGACGACTTCGCCATCTCTGAAGTGGACCGAGTCGAGATAACCGGAGACTCGGGCGCGGATTTCAACACGCTCGACAGCCTCGAACCTGCCGGTATACTCGTCCCATTCGACGACCTCTTTTACCACCGGTTTGGCAACGGTGACGGGTGGAGCGCTCGTGCCCTGCTGTGCCTGTGCGTTCGTTGTAAGTGTCGCAGCGAACGCACAGGCTACTGTAATCAGCGCAGCGCGAGCAGAAAGACGGAAGGAAAATTTTTTCTTGGTGTTTTGACCCGTGCGACCTGTGGAACGAGAAGAGGTCCAGCCGTCATCCAACATCTTTTCGATTTCCCCCTGCATTGACACGCGAGAAAGCCTGTGCACACTTTGTGCGATGCGATAGGGTGGTATGTGCCGGCGGGGTTGTCTAGCGTAAGTTGGATATATTTTTTAAGGACTTAGCGCTATTCCGGCGTTCATCGAAGTCTCGGATTGTTTGCCGGGTTTTATTGGGTTTTAGGTCTGTTTTCGAACAACTGGTGCGGTATTTTCGCGCTTTGTGCAGGCTCGACCCGGCGTCTCGTTGTGCTGTGCGCAACACAAGCGCTTGCATGCGGTGACCCGCATCGGCAACGACGCGTTTTCATCTCATGCAGGAACGATGTTGTGTTCCGGGCCGAAGGGAAACTCGGTGATGTTCTCAGCACCGGTCTCGTGGATCACCAGGATGTCGTGCTCGCGGTATCCACCGGCGCCTGCCATGCCTTCGGGCAACATAATCATCGGTTCCATGGATACCACCATATTGGGTTCCAGAACTGTCTCGATGTCTTCGCGGAGTTCAAGCCCTGCTTCTCTGCCGTAGTAATGGCTGAGGGTGCCGAAGGAGTGGCCATAGCCGAACGTCCTGCGATCCAGGAGATCGTGTTCCTTGTAAATTTCGTTCAGTTCCAGGGCGATGTCGCAGCAACGGGCGCCCGGCCGGATCAGTTCCAGGCCGCGCCGGTGAACCTTGCAGTTAACCTCCCAGAGTTCCAGGTGCCGGTCGCTGGCATGATCGAGAAAGAGCGTGCGCTCAAGCGCTGTGTAATAGCCCGCGATCATCGGGAAACAGTTTAGGCTGAGAATATCGCCTTTCTGAATGTGGCGGGAGGTGACCGGGTTGTGGGCTCCGTCGGTATTCAGACCCGATTGGAACCAAGTCCAGCTGTCCATCAATTCGCCATGGGGAAATCGCTTTGCGATTTCGCGGACCATGGCCCGGGTCGCATGGAGCGCCACCTCGTACTCCGGAACATTCTCGCCAATGGCTTCGACGCAGTGGGCGCCGCCGATGTCGCCGATCTGGGCGCCATGACGGATCAAGTCGATTTCCTCGTCGGATTTGATCATGCGCATCCGCATGGTAGACGCGCCGATGTCGGAGAATTCGGCTTCAGGCAGGGCATCGATGAGCTTTTGATGATTCTGCAGTGTCAGGTGATCGAACTCGACGCCGATACGCTTGCGATTTGCTATTTCACTTCTAACGGCTCTGAAGAAATTGTCTTTTTGCCAATCCGTGTAGACAAGGTTTTCCCCATTGCTGCGCCGATACGGCTGTCCGCCATCGATGTTCGCTGAAATCGTGACAGCTTTTTCCTGTGTCACAACGAGGCCGTAGTTCCGACCAAACGCGCAATAGAGGAAATCGCTGAAATAGTTGATGTTGTGGATCGATGAAAAAAGAACAGCTTCCAGGTTTTCGCTCGCCATGTGATCGCGCAGCAGTTTTAACCGCCGGGCCGCCTCGCTTGAGGTGAAGGTCGGAGTTACCTTTTTGCCGTTTGGTATCGTGAGAAACTGTTCCATTCCTGCCTCTTGCATGACGGAGCTTTGGTCAACCAGTAATAGATGACTGCTCGCCGCGGCTTTTAGGGGTCCACATCTGCCGGTCTATTCGCTATAATTCACAGTCTCTTAGTGGTATTCGAGCCTGGAACGCGCTGTAGCGCTGGCGTTGAGGGCTTTTGACCAGCTCTGAATTCCCGGATGTCACGGTTACATCAGGTCGATATCATGACGGCTTTGATTTGAAAAATTAATGTTTTTTATTATTGGATTTATGAACGCAATCATATAAATCTACTATTAGATAAGATTAGTTCTAACGTAAGTGGTTGGAGCGTTTTGCGTAAACATCTGCCCATCGAAAGTCTGCGAACCTTTGTGTCGGTCATTGAAACCGGCAGTTTTACACGCGCGGGCAGGGTCGTTGGGCGGTCGCAGTCGGCTGTGTCTCTTCAAATTCAACGTTTGGAATCCCTTTGCGGCGCATCGCTCTTGATGCGGGACAGCCGGGCGCCTGTGCTCACGCGCCAGGGTGAAATCCTGCTCGAAACGGCCCGCGAAATTCTTGCACTTAACGACACTTGTTTTGAGGTTATCCGCGACCCCTTTCTCAGCGGATCCGTTCGCGTGGGGATACCCAACGACTTTGCCACCTCAATTCTGCCGCAGGTCCTGGGCAGGTTTGCGCAGGCCCACCCAAAGGTGACGCTCGAAGTCACTTGTGATCTCAGCGCGACGCTCGGCAATCACTTCGAATCCTCAGACCTCGATGTCATGATCGGTATCCGGACCGAACGCACGACGGCGCAACCGGTCAAAACCTGGTCGGAGCCGGTGGTCTGGGTTGCCGGCATGAATCAGAACAGCGAAAACCGCTCACCCCTGCCGCTTGTGGTCTATCCGGAGGGGTGCCGCTATCGGGCCGCGATGTTGCGCGCGCTGGACGCGGCGCAGATCTCCTCGCGCATCGCTTTTTCCAGCTCCAGCCTCTCGGGCTTGCAGATGGCGGTCAAAAGCGGTCTGGGTGTTATGGCGCTGTCGCGCAGTACAGTGCCTGAGGGATTGCATCCGCTGCCGCAGAATACCCAGCTGCCGGATCTGGGCGTGGTCAATGTCGACCTCTTTGCGCGCATCGATCCACCAAATGCGCCGGCCGAGCAGTTGGCGCGTTTCATTAAGCAGGCACTTGATGAACTCGCTGCTGATAGCGGTGGTCAACAGCCAGGAAAAATGACCGCGTAGGTCCGATTCCTGTTCCGAAACGCGGTTCAGTTATGCATCCAAACCGGTTTGCGCACAGTGATCTGTGCCTCGCCGGCCCGTAACTCGGCAAAGCCGGAGTCCTGCAGCGCGTCCAGGCGCACCGTCGCGAGTCCTTTCTGCGCGACCGCGGATCTCATGATCCCGACTTCCTTGTTTCCCGAAAGTAAGGGTGTTCCCGGTTCAGGTGTGGGGCCGGAAATCTCTGCGGGCAGGAGCCGTTTTTTGACCAAGCCACGGTATTTGGTCCGTGCTGTAAGCTCCTGGCCCATGTAGCAGCCCTTGTCCCAATCAACGCCGTGCAGCTCGTCAAACCCGTTTTCAAGGAGAGTCGACTTCTCGACCTCCAGATCCCGGCTGCCGTCCGGCACGCCAAGTTCGCTGCGCAGGCAGTCGTATTCGTCACGTGAAGCGGTCTCGAATCCGGCATCCCTCAGAATCGCCTCGGCGTTCCCGGATGGCAGAATGGCCCGGGCACCCAGTTCCGTCATGCGCGGATCGACAAAGACCCGGCCCGCGCCAAGATTTGCACTGCTGCCGGGTGTCGGCTCGAGATCCAGGCTGGACAAGGCTTCCTCGCCGAAGAGAGCCGCAATGCAGTAGTCACTCTGCGCATCCTCGACCTGGACCTGAGACCGCAGCTTATAGAGCTTCAGCCGGCGTTGAAGATCCGCTCGGCGACCGGCCTCGCAATCGATCAGCAGCGCACGTTCACCGCCCGCCTCGGCGCCTTCGCTATTGCCGGGGTGTTCTTCGGTTACGAAAAACTCATGCAGAAATTTTCCCTGCGGCGTCAGGAAGGCTGCCCAGACGGACCGGCTCGACGAGACAGCTTCGACATCGTTCGAGACGAGACCCTGCAAAAAGGCGACCCGATCGGGGCCGGAAACCCGCAGGACTCCGCGGTGGGACAGAATGACACCTCTCGGTTTGGTTTGATCTGGCATTTTTGTCTCTCATTTCGCCCGCGTTAGAGGACTCTCGTTCCTGTATCAGTCTCCAGATTTGGCATTGCGGCAAGATTTGCGCAAGGTCTGCTTGGCAAGAGGCTGGCTCGCTCGTATAACCGCCCCGGAGGCTGATCAAGGCTATGTGCTTTCTTTCTGTTTCACCACAGGGTTGCATTGAAAGCATTGTGCCTGCCGAGGGAGGCAATGGGCTCTGATGCGCATTTTAAATATCATGTCCGGTGGTAAGGCCGGCGGTGCGGAGACCTTCTTTGTGTCGCTGGTCCTGGCGTTGAAAAGCGCCGGGCACGAGAGCCGTGCCGTGATTCGCAGTCACCCGGAGCGTGCGGCGCTGATCAGAGCCGGTGGGGTCGAACCGCTTGAGCTGCCCTTCAGGAAGTGGCTTGATTTCACAACCAAGGCCGCTTTGGAGCGGGAGATTGCCGCGTTCAAGCCGGATGTGGTCATGACCTGGATGAGCCGCGCCAGTGCGATCTGTCCGACGGGCGACTTTCTTCGTTTGGCCCGTCTGGGCGGCTACTATCCGATCAAAAACTTTCAAAACTGCGAGCACTTGATCTGCAACACCACGGAGTTGGTCGATCACGTAGTGAAAAGCGGATGGCCTCGCGCCAGGGCTTCTTATCTGCCCAACTTCGCCCGGATTGAGACTGCACCCACGATGGCCCGCGCAACTTTCGATACCCCCGACGACGCACCGCTTTTACTTGCGCTCGGGCGATTGCATCCCGCGAAGGCTCTGGATGTTCTGATCCGTGCTCTAGCAATCGAAACGCGTCCTTATCTCTGGATCGGCGGCGAGGGGGTCCTGAAGACCGAACTGGAAGGTCTCGCCCGCGAGCTGGGTGTTGCTGACCGGGTTCGCTTCCTGGGCTGGCGCAATGACAAGGCCGCGTTGTTTGGTGCCGCGGATATCTGCGCCTTTCCCTCGCGCGTCGAGCCTTTCGGCAACGTCGTTCTCGATGCCTGGGGCTATGGGAAGCCTCTGGTCGCCGCGGCATCGACGGGGCCGGCAGACCTGGTCCGGGACAATGAAGACGGATTGCTGGTGCCGATCGACGACGCGCCGGCTCTGGCCGCAGGAATTGGGCGGGTGATCGACGAGGAGGGGCTGGCTGATCGGCTGGTTGCGGCGGGCCGAAAACGATTCGACGCGGACTTTACCGAGCAAGCCTGCGTCCAGCGCTACGTCGCATTGTTCGAGGAATTGCTTAGGGAAAGGCAGGCCGGGCACCGGCGTGCAGGATGAAGCGCCGGCGAACCGGCAAAAGAGTAAACAAGAAGATCAGTAGACCATGACTGAACTCTATGACCTGGTCATCAAGGGCGGCTGTGTCGCGACACCATCCGGTCTTGTTGAAACCGACGTCGCCGTTTCGAATGGGCGGATCGCCGCGTTGGGTGATCTGGATGCCGCTGCCGGAAAGGAGGGCTTCGATGCCACTGGTCTTCATGTCCTGCCGGGCGTGATTGACAGTCAGGTTCACTTCCGTGAGCCCGGCCTGGAGCACAAGGAGGACCTGGCCTGTGGGACGGCGGCGGCCGCGCTTGGTGGCGTTGTTGCGATCTTCGAGATGCCCAACACCATGCCCTTGACCCTGACCGCATCCGATCTCGACGACAAGTTCGCCCGGGCCGAGGGGCGGACCTGGACCGATCACGCTTTCTTCATTGGTGCGGCGGAAGAAAACGCGGACCGGCTTGAAGAATTGGAGCGTCATCCGGGTTGCAGTGGTGTGAAGATCTTCATGGGGTCTTCGACCGGCAGCCTGCTGGTCGAAGACGATGAGACGCTCCTGCGGGTGCTCAAGCAGGGTACCCGCAGGGTCGCGATCCATGCCGAGGACGAGCCGCGTTTGCGCGAGCGTTTGTCGCTGGTCCGTGGCGGCGCGCCGGTCTCGGATCACCCGGTCTGGCGGGATGAGGAAGTCGCGATCAAGGCCACGACCCGCATCATGCGCCTTGCCCGGCAAGCTGGCCGGCGTATTCATGTTCTGCATATCACCACTGCTGACGAGATGCCGCTGCTTGCCGCCAACAAGGATCTCGTGACCGTCGAAGTGACGCCCCAGCATCTCACGCTCGCCGCGCCCGATTGCTACGATCGCCTCGGGTCTTATGCCCAGATGAACCCGCCGATCCGTGACGAGCGGCACCGCGAAGGGCTCTGGGAGGGTATCCGTCAAGGTATCGTGGATGTCATCGGTTCCGACCATGCGCCGCATACCAAGCAAGAAAAGGCACGAGACTATCCGCAGTCACCTTCGGGCATGCCGGGCGTTCAGACCTTGTTGCCGCTGATGCTCGATCATGTGAATGCAGGCCGCCTGTCGCTCGAACGGCTGGTTGATCTGACCTCCGCCGGACCTGCGCGGATCTACAACATCGCCGGAAAGGGCCGCATTGCGGTCGGATACGATGCGGACTTCTCGATCGTCGATCTGAAGGCGCGGACCGAAATTACATCTGACTGGCTGGCATACAAGTGCGGTTGGTCGCCGTTCGAAGGCATGACCGTCACCGGCTGGCCCATCGCCACCGTGATCCGTGGCCGGACCGTGATGCGGGACGGCGAATTGATTGGCGATCCTCTCGGGCGGCCGGTCCGGTTTCAGGATACCCTGCCGCCGGTCAGTGGATGAGAGCACTTGCATTTTTTGCCCGTTTCTCTTGATGGCGCTGCCTTCCGCGGCGGGACTTCTGGCTGCTGACACACAGCGATTTGCGCTACAGCGCGCGGATACGCGCTTTTCTGGATCATTTGGTAGAAGAGTTCCGGCCTTTCCGGGATCTTATCGAGGGCCGGCTAGAAAAGAAATGAATCGGCCAGGCCACTGGCGGCCCCGCCATCTTTGTTGTGGCGAGATGCCCGGGCATTGCAGTTTGTGTCGTTGGAACCCACTCTCTAATGACGCCTTTTGCAGAAAGTCACTGCGGTCTCTGGTCAGGGAACCTAACGTCTGTTAGGTTTTGGCCAAATTGAACTCAGCGCAAGTCTTGCCGCTTGGAGATGGAGGAAAGTATGACAGCCTGTATCGTCGGTTGGAGCCACACCGCCTTTGGAAAACACGAGGAGGACGATGTCGAATCCCTGATCGCGCAGGTGGCGGTTCAGGCGCTTGAGGACGCCGGGCTTGGTCCCGATGACGTCGACGAGATCCTGGTTGGTCATTTCAACGAAGGCTTTTCGCAGCAGGCGTTCCCATCGTCGCTCGTTTTGCAGACTGACGAGCGTTTCCGCTTCAAGCCGGCCACCCGGATCGAGAATGCCTGCGCGACCGGCTCGGCAGCGATCCATCAGGGCATTAAATCGATCGATGCGAAACATGCCCGGGTCGTCCTGGTTGTGGGCGTTGAGAAGATGACTGCGCTTGCCGGGCGTGAAATCGGCAACACGCTGCTGAAGGCTTCCTATCTGAAGGAAGACGGCGAGATCGAAGGGGGCTTTGCAGGCGTCTTCGGCTTGATTGCCCAGAAGTATTTTCAAAAGTATGGCGACCAGTCCGATGCGCTGGCGGGCATTGCCGCAAAGAATCACAAGAATGGCGCCGTGAATCCCTGGGCGCAGATGCGCAAGGATCTCGGATACGATTTCTGCCGCAACGTCTCGGAGAAAAATCCGATCGTTGCAGGGCCTCTCAAGCGCACCGACTGTTCGCTGGTCTCCGATGGCGCGGCGGCGTTGGTTCTGACCGACGTCGAGACGGCACTCACGATGAAAAAGGCAGTGGTGTTCCGGTCTGCGGTGCAGGTCAACGACTTTCTGCCGTTGAGCAAGCGTGACATTACCCTGTTCGAGGGCTGTAAGACCGCCTGGCAGAAATCCTTCGACAAGGCCAAGGTCTCTCTGGACGATCTCTCACTGGTCGAGACCCACGACTGTTTCACCATCGCCGAGTTGATCGAATATGAGGCCATGGGCCTGACAACTGAAGGGCAGGGTGCCAGGGCGATTGCCGAGGGCTGGGTGCACAAGGACGGCAAGCTGCCGGTCAATGCGTCGGGCGGTCTGAAGAGCAAGGGCCATCCCATCGGTGCCACCGGTGTTTCGATGCATGTGCTCTCGGCCATGCAACTGACCAACAGCGCTGGCGATATCCAGGTCAAGGATGCTCAGATGGCCGGAATTTTCAACATGGGTGGCGCAGCGGTTGCCAACTACGTCTCGATCCTAGAACCTCTCCGTTAACAGAAGCGCCGCAAGAAGCGGCGCAGCGGTGATGCAGGGGGAGACGTGAGGCAGAGCAATTCGGTCATGAACCTGGGGCACCTTATGACCCAGGCGGCACAGCGTTATGGCGAGCGAACGGCACTGGTTTGGGGCCCGAATTCCTGGACGTGGAGTGAGCTGAATAGCCGGGTTGATGCCCTTGCGGCGGGTCTAAGTGCGCGCGGGGTCGGCAAGGGCGACGCGATCCTGGTGCTCTCCCGCAATTCGAACCAGATGTTCGAATCCATGTGGGCGACCTTCAAGCTGGGCGCGGTCTGGGTGCCTTGCAACTTCAGGCTAACACCGCCGGAGGTCGCCTATCTCGCTGTGGCCAGCGGTGCCAAAGCCATGCTCTATGAGGACATCTTTGCCGCGCACGTGGATGCCGTGCGCGCCGGGGCGTCCAATCTCGAACAGGTGATCTGTGTCGGTTCCGCAGGTGATGGCGAGACCGGATATGAGGACATTGTTTCGGAGCACGACGGCGCGTGCTTTTCTGAAGCTCTCGTCGAGCACGACGATCCCTGCTGGTACTTCTTCACATCCGGTACGACGGGGCGGTCCAAGGCGGCGGTTTTGACCCACGGCCAGATGTGTTTTGTGGTCAATAACTACCTGGCCGATCAAATGCCGGGATTGGGGCCCGACGATGCGTCGCTGATTGTCGCGCCGCTCTCGCACGGGGCGGGAGTCCATGCGATGCCACAGGTCGTCCGTGGGGCAAAATCGGTCATGCTGCCGGGCAGCAGTTTTGACGAAGAGGCCGTCTGGCGTCTGATCGAGGAGCATTCCGTTGCGAACATGTTTACGGTGCCAACGATCCTGACACGCATGGTGCGCCATCCATCCGTTGACCGCTATGACCACTCCTCCTTGCGGCACGTTATCTATGCCGGCGCGCCGATGTACCGGGAAGACCAGGTCGCGGCGCTCAAAAAAATCGGCAAGGTCATCGTTCAGTACTACGGCCTGGGCGAAGTGACGGGCAGCATCACTTATCTGCCTGCCGAAGCGCATTCCATCGTCGATGAAGAGATGCCGGTCGGCAGTTGCGGTTTCGCCCGCAGCGGCATGGAGATTGCGATCCGGGATCCTGAGGGCGCAATTCTGCCGGCTGACAGGCGCGGCGAGATCTGCGTCCGTGGTCCCGCGGTGTTCGCGGGTTACCTCAACAACCCGGAAGCCAATGCCAAGGTCTTCAAGGACGGCTGGTTCCACACCGGCGATCTGGGATATCTCGATGACCGCGGTTTTCTCTATCTGACGGGCCGGGCGTCGGACATGTATATTTCCGGCGGTTCGAATGTCTATCCGCGCGAGGCTGAAGAAGTTCTTCTGACCCATCCGGGCGTGGAAGAGGTTGCGGTTCTGGGAGTTCCCGATCCCAAGTGGGGCGAAGCCGGAGTGGCCGTGATCGTCAGGTCTTCCAGCGAAGAGGCGAGGGCTCTCTCGAAAGAAGAGTTGCTCGGTCACCTTGAAGGGAAGCTTTCTCGCTATAAGTTCCCTCAGGTGTTTGTGTTCTGGGACGAACTCCCCAAGTCGGGGTATGGCAAGGTTCCAAAGCACCTGATACGCGACGAACTCTATGCGCGCGGCGATCTGGTGAAGGACGGCGGTGGTGCGCGAAAATGACCAGGTTTGCAACAGAGGGTGGGGGCCAAAACGGACGCCGCCGGATTGAACAACCAGGAGCGCCGCTCTCGCCGCGGCGCATTTGTGTCCGGACCGAGACCGGTCCGGAATTGCGTTTGGAGCTTGATGCAGGCATGGATCTGCTTCCTGAGCTGGCGACTGTGCTCTCGACGCAAGGTGTCAGGAGCGCGGCCCTCCAGGCGCTTTCAGGTCATTTCGATAAAGTAAGCTACTTTACCGGCATGGCCGACGAGACCGGCGCGCGCGTCGCGACCTATGGCGCCGCGCGGGTTTTGCAGGGGCCTGTCCTTCTGCTCGGCGCCAACGCGATTTTCGGGATCGGCGAAGAGGGTGTGCCATTGGTTCATTGCCACGCCGTCCTGGCAGATGCCCAGGGCCGGGTTCACGGCGGACATTTGCCGCTGGAGGGCTGCATTCTGGGCTCTCAGGGCGCGGTGATCATGGCGACGCCGTTGGAAGATGCCGGCTTCGAAGTCGCCTTTGACAGCGAGACCAATTACAGCCTGTTTCATCCAACCGTTATGCCGGTTTGAGGGCAAGGAGAGGACGTTGAGCACAACCAGGATCGAACGTGGGAGCTTTGGCCGATCCGCAGTTATTCGTCTGCGGCCCAATGAAGATCTGATCGAAGGCGTCGAACAGGCCTGCCTGGAGAGTGGGATCAGCCATGCCGTCGTGCGCTCAGCCGTTGGAAGTCTGGTGGACGCGGTCCTTGCGTATGGCGTGGGGCCGAAGGCTTCGCAGGGCGACGAAAACACCATTGTCGAGAAGGGGCCGGGTGTCGAAATTCTGACCCTGACCGGTGAGTTGGCACCGGGCGAGGACGGACGCCCGAAAGCGGACCTCAGGGGTACGATCTCGACACCGGATGCGCGTGTATTGGGCGGCAGGTTCCTGCCTGGCCGGAATTCGATTTGCATCACTCTGGAACTGGTTATTCAAGAGTGGCTGCCGGAAACGGCTACCTTGCAACCGTAAGAAATATGTATACTTACGGATCAATTTGCGCCAAAACCAACCGTCAGGTGAAAAGCTAATCAAAAATTAACCATCGATGTTGTTGATTTGTTGGGTTATTAATTCGTCTGTCTGTGGTTATCACAGGTAGAGCAGCCGTATATTTATGGTAGAAATCCGTTTTGTATGGTTCGAGTGAGATCAGTAGAGCTTTAACAATACCTTTAGGCTGTTTCGTGTACGTTTCTCGAATGCTTTCGGGTCCTCATCGTCGGGGCATCCAGTGGAGGCGGGGGTGTATCTGATGCGGGTGACTGCTTGATGTCGATTATCGTCGTCATAGATGACCGAGTGACCAACCGCCGGGTTCTGGAGAAACTGGCGACCTCGATTGGTGACAACGTCACGGTGAAGGCGTTTGCCGAGCCGCAGGTCGCGCTTGAGTGGTCCAAAAGCAATGTCCCGGATCTGGTGGTGACCGACTTCAAGATGCCGAAGATGGACGGTGCCGAATTTATCCGCCGGTTCCGTGAACTGCCGCCCTGCATCGACGTGCCGGTTATGGTCGTGACGGCCTACGAAGATCAGGCATTTCGCTACGCGGCTCTGGAATCAGGGGCCACCGATTTTCTGCTCAGCCCCGTCGATCATCACGAGTTCCGCGCCCGATCGCGAAATCTGTTGAGTCTGCGTGAACATCAGAAACTCCTGAACGAGCGCGCGGTGAGCCTGGAACACCGCTACGAAACCGACAAGAGCCAGCTGGAACGGGCCCTGACCGAAAGTCACGAACGTCTTCTGCTGGTGATTGACGCGGTGCCGGCTATGATCTCGGCCACCACCGCCGGCGCGCGCTACGCTTTTATGAACAATTATCAGGCGCAACTGTTCGGTGTGATTCCCGACGAAGCCGTTGGCCGGACAGCGGTGGAGCTTCTGAACAACGATTACGCGCAGAATTCACTCACTCTGGATGAGCGCGCTTTCGCAACCGGTGAAGCGCCGCCTTTGTTTGAAGAAGAATTCGTCACCGTCAACAACGTCAAACGCATCTTCCTGACTTCCAAGTCGCTGGTCCGGGATTCGAGCGGGCAGGTCACCAACATCGTGACGGTTTCGTTTGATATCACGGAACGGAAAGCCGCGGAGCAGCAGCTTATTCAGGCCAAGGAACTGGCCGAGGTCGCGAACCGGAGCAAGACAGAATTCCTCGCGAATATGAGCCACGAGCTACGCACGCCATTGAACGCCATTATCGGCTATGCGCAGGTGATCGGGACAGAGCTGCTTGGGCCGATCGGCAATGAAAAGTACGGTGACTATGCCCGCAACATTGAAGAGAGCGGCAGCCTGCTGCTGCATATCATCAAGGACATCCTCGATGTTTCGATGATTGAGGCAGGAACGATCGAGCTTCATGAAGAGGCCGTCGACCTGGCGGTTCTGGTGGATGACGTTCTGCGTCTTGCCGAAGAACGCGCCGCTGCCGCACAGATCGTTGTGCGAACCAACATCGAGTCGGGCGTTCCGCTTCTGATGGTTGACCCGGTAAAGGTAAAGCAGATCCTGCTTAATCTCTTGGTGAATGCGCTCAAGTTCACGCTTAAAGCAGGCGAAGTTTCCGTTTCTGTCAGCAGAAGCAATGACGGTGTCGAGATCGCTGTTACCGACAACGGAGTCGGTATGACTGAAGAGGAAATAAAGATTGCGGTCACGCGGTTTGGGCGTTTGAGAAATTCCGAGACCCAGGCTGTTCCGGGGACGGGTCTTGGGCTTCCGCTCTCGATCGATCTGACCGAACTGCATGGTGGGAAGTTGCAGATCAAGAGTGACAAGGGTGTCGGTACCACCATCGTCGTCCTGTTTCCACATGACAGAATCCTGCAGGAGCCGCCCGACGAGCTGAGCGTTGGCGGCTGAAAAAAGTCCACTCGATGGAGAATGGCAACAACATAACCAACGATCAACCGGTCAAGCAGACCCCTGAGGGGACTGCGACCCAAGCGCTTGTTGCATCAGGACCAAAGGCCTTGCACAAACGAACGCGTATCGCGGTCTGCGCGCTAATCGTTTCGGCCTTTGCAAGTATTGCCGTTGTCGCGGCGCAGTTTCTGGTGACAGGCTTGCCGCTACGGGCGTGGCCTGTCGACTCCCTCATTCTCATTGCATCTCTTGTCGCGACACCTGTGGCTCTGGCCGTTGTCTGGTGGCCCCGCCGCTATGCCGTGGATCAGGCGCTCGCAAAACGGCCCGACAGCGAGCATGAGCAGGCGACGATCCGTATGGCGCTTGGCGGCGTCGCTATGCTCTATCTGTCTCTTGCAAGCCTCTACATCGAGTCACACCAGGGTCTGGAGCTGGCCGCGACAGCCATGGCGTGGGGACTGTGCGTGGGCTGGCTGGCGCTTCTTCATATTGTGCTCTCGCCGGCACAGTCGACGCCGCGGCGCGGTGCAATGGCCATGGTCGATCTGCTCACGCTCAGCTACATGCTGGCCGTCGGCGGCGGACCGGCATCTGTGTTGTTCCCGATCTATCTCTGGGTGACCTTCGGCAACGGTTTCAGGTACGGCGTCAGTTTCCTGGTCTTCTCCGCTATGATCAGCACTTTGGGCTTTGGCGGTGCGGTTTTGACCAGCAGCTATTGGTCCAGCAACAACTTCGTGGCATCCGGTTTGCTCATTTCGCTGATTGTGTTGCCGGCATATGTTTCGACGCTCATCAAAAAGCTCAACCGGGCACGGGCGCAGGCAGAAGAAGCCAGTCAGGCAAAAAGCAGGTTCCTGGCCACCATGAGCCATGAACTGCGTACACCGCTCACCGCGGTGATATCGACGGGCGACCTGCTTGAGACAACGTCTCTGGATGCCGACCAGAGGTCCATGATCGGCACGGTTCAGACTTCTGCCAAAACTCTCTTGTCACTGATCAATGAGATTCTGGACCTCTCGCGGATTGAGGCCGGGAAGCAAAATCTCGACTTGGGCGACATCGACGTGTGCGAGGTCGTGGCATCGGTTTGGCGCATGCTGCATACCCAGGCCGAGCAGAAAGGCCTGCAGCTTCGGGTTTCGCTGGATGCGCGCCTGCAGGTCCGGCTTGTTGGCGACAGCAAGCGGCTGACGCAGATCCTGGTCAATCTGGTTGGTAATGCGATCAAGTTCACAACGGAGGGAGAGGTCGAGATTTCCGCCCGCCTGACCGAGCACAAGGGACGGCAGGATATCGTCCTGCTCTCCGTGCGCGACACAGGCATCGGCGTGGCGCCGGAAAAACTTGGATCGATCTTTGACGGCTTCACCCAGGCTGACGATGCGATTAACCGGCGTTATGGCGGAACGGGCCTCGGACTGACCATCACAAAACAGCTGGTCGAGATGATGGGCGGTGAAATCGAGGTTCTCAGTCAGGAAGGTCAGGGCAGTCAGTTCAACCTCTCCATCCCCTTCGATCTCGGGGAGCCGGCGGAGATCGCTGCAGCAAAGGTTGATGCGACGGAGAACGCCGCGGCAGATGCGACATCCGGGGTGACAGCTGAATCACAGACGTCCGGCATCCTGCCTGTTATCGTTTGTATCGCCGAACCGCACAGAGGCCGGATCGCCGCGGTGCTTCAGGGGCCGGAGGTCAAAACCGTCGATCGAATCGACGAAGCAATACCCGCGATCGAGGGCTATCGCGGCATGGGGCATCTTTTGATCGTGGTCGGGTCCGACGAGCACGACGAGCTCTCCGGGCCGCTCATGGGATATCTCGCGGACCGTGGCGCCAACGATGGCATCGCCATTGTCGAAGTCTCTGCAGAGGGTGGGGCCGTCTCGTCTGAACGGAGGTGGCCGGTCGATGTGGTCATCTCGGCGCCTGCCGAGACCGGGGCTTTTTCGACCGCGCTGCATCAGGCCGGTCTCTTTTGCATGTCGGGTGTCTCCAGAGGCGCAGCGGATGAGGCTGAGACCGGAGACGCTGCGGTGCCCGACGCCGCACGCCGCAAAATCCTGTTGGTTGACGACAACCGCACAAATCGCAGCGTGATTTCACGAGTGCTGGAGAATGCCGGGCATGTCGTAGAGACCGCCGAAGACGGAGACGACGCTCTGGATCGCCTGGATGCGGAGGCTTTCGATATCGTCCTGACCGACATCAATATGCCGGGCACCAGCGGTCTCGACCTCACCAAGATGTACCGTGTTCTCAATACCGGTGAGCCACACATGCCCATCGTCGCCCTGACCGCAGATGCCACAGAGCAGGCGAAGCAGGATTGCCGCGAGGCCGGCATGGACGGTTATCTGACAAAGCCTGTGGAGGCTCAGCAGCTCCTGGCCCTCGTGCGGGAACTGACGCTTGATGTTGCGGCTGCGGGCGGTGACAGGTTCGATGCGGGAGCCGCCCCGGCGCATGACCCGCTTCCGGAACGGCCCGCTCAGCTCATCACGCCGATTTCCGCGCATCCGAAATATGGCGGCGCATCAAACGAAACAGTTCTTGATCCGGATGCGCTGGATGCGCTTCGCGCCCTTGATACCGATGAAGCCTTCGTCGCCGAGATCTTTGATGGTTTCCTGGTCGACGCGGCGGCGACAATGGTCAACCTGAACCAGGCTTTCGACAATGGAGACCTGGCAGCCTTCCACGATGAGGCTCATGCTCTGCGCAGCAGCGCGGGTTATGTCGGTGCCAAGCGCATGGTCAGGCTGCTGCTGGACATGCGTGAGTGCGGACCTGACCGGGATAACGACCGCACCCGTGCACTCCTGGCGGAACTGAACAGTGAATTCGACATGGTTCGAGCCGCAGTTGGACGCGAGCTCGCCCAGGACCGCCGCGCGACACCCAACTAGCAAAGATCTGGCGGGTAAGAATGACAGGCAAAGAAACGGCTCTGAACCCCCTGCTTTCACGAGGCGCTTCAGAGCCGCTCTGTTCTGTCGAGCTGTTGGGTCAGGCTGACTTCAAGACCCTCTCGCGACGCCGGTCCTGAGCCGAGACCAGGCGTCCCATCTTCTTCAGGTCGGTTTCTTCGAGCGTCATAGCGGTGTCGACCCACATGTCTGTGATGTCCATCATCTCTTTCAGAGTCACCGGATTGATGCGCTGGCGAGCCTGAAAGATCGCTCTGTGGGCTGCATGCCGCCGGTCATTCTTGGCAATGTACTGGTGCAAGGCTTCTTCACCGCGACCATCGTCCGCCAGAACGTCGACAACACCCAGCTCATAAAGCTCTTCAGCACTATAGAGACGTCCGCTCATGATCATGCGTTCGGCGCGGCCGGGCGCTATCCGGCGCGACAAAAAGCTGTAGGCGCCCATGCCCGGGAAGAGGCTGAAAAGAATCTCCGGCAAGCCGAACTTCGCACTTCGCTCCGCAACGATAAGGTTACTCGAGAGTGCCGCCTCAAAGCCGCCGCCGAGCGCATCACCCTGGATCAGGGCCACGGTAATGATGGGGAGGTTGAGGTTTGTCCAGTTGGCGTAGCCTTCCCGCACGACCCGATAGGCATATTCGCGCAGTTTATCGCGGTTCTGAGTCCTGATCAGATCGGCGAAAAGACTCAGATCCCCACCCAGATTCCATACGCCGGGCATCCGGGAGGCCCAGACGAGGTACTTCAGCTTGTTCGCACGCGGATCAGACTTTTCGTAGGTTGTCCGGAGCGTCTGCTGAACCTTGCTGATGTCATTCAGCAGGGCAGGGGTGAAGCTGGGGCGGTCTTCAAAGTCGAACCAGCAAGTGCATATTTCATCCCGCCCGGAAAAAACCAGTTCCATCTCCTCAAGATCGAGGCGCGTGAGCTCGTCCTTAATATCCAGACTGCGGTCTGCCATTGCCCGTTTGACGGCGGTCCGGGCTTTTTCCGCTGTGGACGACGGCACCTGTGAGCTGCGATCGAAGAGCGGGTTCGGTGAGACGGGTTTCTCAACATTTTCAGCTCTGTTGCCAAGCTGCTCGAGCATTCTTGTTCTCCATACTAAAAATCAAGCGGTCCCCCGGGTCTCGCCAACCGGTATACTCGCAACGGGTTCATTTCCCACCCGGCCAGCATACATCTCTCCATATGCTGCCCTTTTTTTAACGGGAAGGGAAAAACTAGATTCAAATTTTAGCAAATTACGATGCTTAAATTTGGGCTTATATTCCTCCAAATGTTGATGCCGCCTTGCTGGTTGATCTTATCGTGTTAGGCTTAACCATATAGGATAACGATGTTTTTTCTTCCTGTAACCACTTGGAAATACGTCGAATCCTGTTAACCATTCACTCAATCCACAGAAATATATCTACAATCCAGATTTCACTATGCAAGCTAAGAGCGTGAAAGCGAAGCCGTAGACTCAGGTAAATGGGATAAGATTCATTCTTAAGCCAATCTTCCGACTCTCATTTGCATGCAATAAGATAAAGTTCCTGTGTTTGAGGCTGTAGTTTGCCCTTATTTCATCTGAGTACAAACAAGTATGTAAAGAGAGTCTTAATTTTTAGTAAATATTCCGTTAATTATTTCGGTTAAGACACACCGAAGTTCAAACGGGCCCGGGCAGGTTGGGCGCCGGGTAAATCGATTTATGCCGCACGACCTGCCGGATGCTGTTTTTACGCGTAATAATTGTAGTTCGACGCTATATCCCATCGTACAGTTTTTTTTGAAACGGATTTCACTGAGCTAATTCGCGGCAAAGGTCTCTACGCGTCACTCAAATTCAATTAAACACAAAAAATTTGTATTGAATAAATTTACTACATGATCAAATGTAGAATATGAAATTTTCACATATATTTGTGTTAAATAGAGCTTTCACAGCTGTCATGCGTCCCGGAAGTGTTCCGCGCGGGGCAGGATGGAGAGTTCAGACTCAAAGCCGCACGACACCCAACTTCAACGGCACCGCGCCTGACGGATGCAAGCCAGAGTACAAAACGATGACCCGGATTGAGCTGCGATGAGATACTTTCCTACTTTTTTCCAGCTTTCGGAAAAAGCCTGCCTGGTGGTCGGGGCGGGTGAAACCGCCCTGCGAAAAGTTCGTCTTCTCCGTAAAGCAGGCGCGGAGATCACGGTCGTAACGGACGCTTTGGATCCGCGGGAGATTGCTTCAGAGTTGCTAACGCTGGAGCGTGATACGGGACTCCGCATTGAGAGGCGCAAGTTCCGTACCGAAGATGTCGAGCACCGGGCTTTGGTGGTCTCCGCAACGGAAATTCCCGAACGGGACGCTCTTGTTGCTGACACAGCCCGTGAGGCCGGCAGGCCGGTCAATGTCGTTGACCGCCCCGATCTATCCGATTTCATTACACCGGCGATTGTTGACCGGGATCCGATCACCATTGCGATCTCCAGCGCCGGAACCGCACCTGTCCTGGCGCGTCGCCTGCGGTCGCAGATCGAGGCAATGCTGCCGGCCCGGCTTGGCGCGTTGGCGGAGTTTGCGGATAGCTTCCGCGCGGCTGTAAAGGCGAACATCCAGGATGGCCGGGGCCGCTTGCGCTTCTGGGAGAGGTTCTTTGACGGGCCTGAGGCTGCCTCGGTTCTCTCAGGCGATGAGACGGCGGCCCGGGAGCAGATGCTCACCCTGGTGAATGCCGCGTCTGCACGGCAGACTCCCAAAGGCCGGGTCGCTATCGTCGGTGCAGGTCCCGGGGATCCTGATCTCCTGACCTTTAAAGCCATGCGTGCTTTGCAGCATGCCGACGTGGTGGTCTACGACAAGCTGGTCGGACCGGAAATCCTGGACTACGCGCGGCGGGATGCCGAGCGGATCTATGTGGGCAAGACGCGTGGCCATCACACCCGCAGCCAGGATGAAATCAATGCGATCCTGGTTCGTGAAGCCCGTCTTGGGAAACATGTCGTGCGGCTCAAGGGCGGCGATCCCTTCATTTTCGGACGAGGCGGTGAAGAGCAGGACATGCTCGCGCAGCACGGCATTGATGTTGAAGTGGTGCCCGGCATTACCGCTGCTGCCGGCTGTGCTGCGGCCAGCGGAATTCCCCTGACCCACCGTGAACATGCGCAGGCCGTCACTTTCGTAACCGGGCATGCGAAAGACGGAGAGCCCGATCTCGATTGGGCGGCCCTTGCGGGACTCAAGCAGACCCTGGTGATCTACATGGGTGTTTCGACTATCGGCCGGACCTGCGAACGCCTGATCGAGCAAGGCCTGAACCCGCAAACACCGGCGGCGGTCATCGAAAACGGCACCCTTCCCGAACAGCGGACCGTGACCGGCTCATTGGCCGACCTGGCCGCACTGGTTGCTGCGAACGGAATTAAGGGACCCGGATTATTCATTGTCGGCGATGTCGTCTCGGCAGCGGGCGGTGCGGCTACCGTCGCAAGCCAGGCGGTCGCGGGCATCTCCACAAAGACCGAACCTCTGCGCCGCGTCGCGGTTTAAGGAAAGAGATGAAGATGAGCGTACAAATTCTCACAGCAAACCGCCTGGGCGATGGTGCCGTTGTCTACCGGGCGAAAGCGGGCGGCTGGACCGAGCGGCTGAGCGAAAGTCTCCTGCTCGCGACGCCAGAGAACGCCGCACCGGTCCTGGCGGCGGCTGAAACACCGCAAGCCTCACTGGAGATCGTCGGTCCCTATCTCATGCCGGTCGATACCAGGGGCGGCCAAATCCGTCCTGTCGAAACACGGGAATTCATCCGTGCCCAAGGGCCCTCTGTCCAGTTTGGGAACGGACATGACGTCGAAAACACTCCACTCTCGTTAGCGGGATAAGCAAATCATGTACAGGTACGACGAGTTCGACCACACGCTGGTCACAGAACGTGTTCATCAGTTCCGGGATCAGGTAGAGCGCCGTCTCAGCGGCGAATTGACCGAAGACCAGTTCAAGCCCCTGCGCTTGATGAACGGTCTTTATCTGCAGCTTCACGCTTACATGCTGCGCGTTGCGGTGCCTTACGGCACCCTCTCGTCAACGCAGATGCGCAAACTTGCATACATCGCGCGCCGTTACGACAAAGGCTATGGCCACTTCACTACGCGCCAGAACATTCAGTTCAACTGGCCGAAGCTGGAAGAAACGCCTGATATTCTGGCCGAACTGGCAGAGGTCGAGATGCATGCGATCCAGACCAGTGGCAACTGCATCCGCAACACCACGTCGGATCAGTTCGCAGGCGCCGCCGCGGACGAGATCGAAGATCCGCGCGTCTATTGCGAGATCATTCGGCAATGGTCGACCCTGCATCCGGAATTCACCTTCCTGCCGCGAAAATTCAAGATTGCGGTGACCGGCGCCGATCATGACCGCGCCGCCGTGCGCGTGCATGACATCGGCCTGCAGATGCGCCGGAACGAAGCAGGCGAGGTCGGCTTCGAGGTGATCGTCGGCGGCGGCCTCGGCCGCACGCCGGTAATTGGGCAAACTATCCGCGAGTTCCTGCCCAAGCAGCACTTGTTGTCGTATCTCGAGGCGATCCTGCGGGTCTACAATCAGCTGGGCCGCCGGGACAATCTCTATAAGGCGCGGATCAAGATCCTGGTGCGCAGTGAAGGAATCGAGAACTTCGCGCGTCTGGTCGAGGAAGAATGGTCGCACATCAAGGATTCGGCGCTGCAGCTTCCCGAGGATGAGATTACTCGGATCGAAACCTATTTCGCGCCGCCGCGCTACGAACGTCTTGAAGACACCGTGCGCGAATTCGAGGTTAAGCGCTTCGAAGACCGGGACTTCGCCAGTTGGGTGCGCACCAATGTCACTGCGCATAAAGAGCCCGGCTATGCGGTCGCGACCATTTCGCTGAAACCGACCGGCAAGCCACCGGGCGATGCCAGCGCCTGGCAGATGGATGCGGTTGCTGATCTCGCCGAGAGCTACTCCTTTAGCGAGATCCGGGTCACCCATGAACAGAATCTGGTTCTGCCGAACGTCAGGAAAGCCGACCTCTATGCGCTCTGGCAGTCTTTGCGCGATGTCGAGCTGGCGACCCCGAACGCAGGCTTGCTGTCTGACATGATCGCCTGCCCGGGGCTGGATTACTGCAACCTGGCCAACGCTCGGTCGATCCCCGTCGCGCAGCGCATCTCAGAACGCTTCAGCGACCTGGAACGGCAGCACGATATCGGCAGTCTGAAGATCAAGATCTCCGGCTGCATCAATGCTTGCGGACACCATCATGTCGGCCACATTGGCCTGCTCGGTGTCGACAAGAAGGGTGAGGAATTCTATCAGATCACGCTGGGCGGCAGCGCAGACGAGAATACCGCGATCGGCAAGATTGTCGGACCGGCTTTCTCCTATGACGATGTGGTCGATGCGGTCGAAAAAATCGTCGACACCTATCTCAACATCCGCTCGGAGGATGAAGAGTTCAGCGATACCTTCCGCCGGGTCGGCCTGACCCCATTCAAGGAGACGCTCTATGCCGCTCATTAAAGAAGGCGTGCTGGCCGAAGACAGTTGGCAGTCGCTGGCCGATGAGGATGAACTGCGCGAGGGGCCGATCGTCGTGACCCTGGAGCGATGGCAGAGCGAACGGGATAGCCTGCTGGCGCGCAATACCCCATTGGGCGTGCGCTTGCGCAGCGACCAGTCACCGGCTTTGGTCGCCGAGGATCTCGAGCGTTTTGGCCTGGTTGCTCTTGAGTTTCCAAAATTCAATGATGGCCGGGCCTATTCTTACGCCCGTCTCCTGCGGGACCGCTACGGTTTCAAAGGCGAGGTGCGCGCGGTCGGCGGCGTGTTCCGCGATCAGTTCCTGCTGATGCAGCGCTGCGGTTTCGATGCTTTCGAGGTCGCCGACAAGGCAGCCGTTGAAGCCTGGGAAAAGGCCATCTCGGAAATCTCCGTGACCTACCAGCCGGGTGCGGACGCCCGGCGTCCGGCACTCGCCCTTCGGCGTAACCGCCCGGCGGCCTGAGCAAAGCACATGGCGCAACCCTCTGATGTTGCACCGGAGATCCTGCTGAAGCGTTACCAGGACCTGCCGGACAGGAAGCTGCTGCGCGCGGTTATCAAGGAAGCTTTCCCCGGACGAATTGCCGTGGTGTCGTCTTTCGGCGCTGAATCGGCTGTCGTTCTGGGTCTGGTGGCGCAGATCGATCCCTCGGTTCCGGTGATCTTCCTGGACACGGGAAAACACTTTCCGGAGACCCTGGACTACCGGGATCAGTTGATCGAGCGTTTTGGCCTGAGCGATGTACGTTCGGTCAAACCGGCGCTGATGGATCTGGCGCGGGAAGATCCGGATGGCACACTTTGGGAGCGCAATACGGTACGCTGTTGCGAACTGCGCAAGGTGGCGCCTTTGAGCCGGGCGTTGAAGGGGGTCGATGCTTGGGTCACGGGCCGCAAGCGCTTCCATGGTGCGCTCAGGT
Source organism: Denitrobaculum tricleocarpae (assembly GCF_007004665.1). Taxonomy (GTDB): domain Bacteria; phylum Pseudomonadota; class Alphaproteobacteria; order Kiloniellales; family Kiloniellaceae; genus Denitrobaculum; species Denitrobaculum tricleocarpae. The sequence goes on from NZ_ML660053.1 coordinate 427,367, forward strand.
CCTATCTGCCCCGGATCGAACACGACGGCACGCACTTCAAGATCAATCCGATCGTAGATTGGTCGGCGGAACAGATCGATCGGACTTTTGACGATCTGAACCTGCCGCGGCACCCCTTGACCGAGGATGGCTTCCTCTCGATCGGCTGCGCGCCCTGCACGCAGGCGCCTCTAGACGGCGACGCCGTCCGATCGGGCCGCTGGGCGGGGTCCGTGAAGACGGAGTGCGGTATTCATGACCGTCCTGTGACAACCGCTGCGTCAGGCCCGAGACGGCCCGGTGCGCCTCTACCCGGCTGCTGATCCGGCCGGACATCTTTCCAACAGAGTTGAAGAAGAGACCGGGAGTTCCGATGAGCTATATTGTTGTGACCGACCGCGAAGGAACCGACCACCGCCTGGATGCGGTTGAAGGATGGCGTGTGATGGAAATCATTCGTGATCATGGCCTGCCAATCAAGGCCGAATGCGGTGGCGCCTGCAGCTGCGCAACCTGCCACGTTTACGTTGCGCCGGAATGGCAGGAGAGGCTCTATGAGGCGACCGATGAAGAAGTCGATATGCTTGACGAAGCCTTCGAGGTTGAGGAGGAGTCCCGATTGAGCTGTCAGATTCTCTTTTCGCCGGAACTGGCCGGTCTTAAGCTGCAGCTGGCACCGCAATAACGGAAATCGGAACCTTCGTGTAAGCAGGGTGCATGAGCCCGGCGGCGCAATATTCCTGTTGCCGAGCCGGGGGGAATTTCTATGCTGACCGGCTTAACGAATTCTCCCGCGGATCTGTTCTGAACGCTTCAGTGATGGATCTGCCCCTTCCGGTTTTGCGAGGTTCCGTGCAGATCAACAGCAGTTTCGACGGCGGTAACATTGAGGTTGTCGACCTCTCCGATGCCAGAAATCCCAAGGTCCGGATCCGTAAGGACAACGAATCCGATTTTCTGCAGTGGTTTTACTTCCGCCTGACGGACCGGCGCGGTGCGCAGGTCGCCGTCGACATCGTCAACGCCGGCGAAGTCACCTATGCCGGTGGATTTGAGGGTTACCGGGCGGTTGCTTCCTATGATCGCGAGACGTGGTTCCGGGTCGATACCAGCTTTGACGGCAAGGTCATGACCCTCTCGCATACCTTAGAGCAGGATTCGATCTACTTCGCCTATTTCGCGCCCTTTTCCATGGAGCGCCACGCGGATCTCATTGCCTCCGTGGCAGAGGCCCCGAACATCCGGCTTGAAGTCCTTGGCGAGACCCTGGACGGGCAGACAATGGACCTTCTGACCATCGGCACGCCCGGAGAAGACCGCAAGCCCTGCTGGGTGATCGGGCGCCAGCATCCCGGCGAAACCATGGCCGAGTGGTGGATGGAGGGTTTTCTTGCGCGTATGACGGACCCGCATGATCCTGTCGTTCGTGCCCTCCTGGAAAAGACCGTCTTTTACGTCGTTCCCAACATGAACCCCGATGGCAGCCGGCGCGGTCACCTCAGAACCAATGCCAAGGGTGCGAATCTGAACCGGGAGTGGGAAACGCCCTCCATGGAGCGCAGCCCGGAGGTCTTTCTGGTCCGCCGCCGCATGCACGAAACCGGCCTGAAATTCTGCCTGGATGTGCATGGAGACGAGGCGCTGCCATACAACTTCATCGCCGGTTTCAACGGTATTCCCTCCATGACCGAGGCCCAAATCTCGCTCTATCGGGACTTCCGCGAGAAGCTGGCCGAGATATCGCCTGATTTCCAGACCAAGTTCGGTTACCCCGAGACCCCGCCGGGTAAGGCGAGTCTCGCCATGTGCACCAATTACACCGCGGAAACCTTCGGGTCTCTCTCCATGACACTGGAGCAACCCTTCAAGGATACGATCGACACGCCGGACGAGCTCTACGGGTGGTCGCCGGAGCGTTGCGGGCGCCTGGCCTGGTCCTGCATCGACACGATCTACGCAGTCGTCGACCGTCTGTAGTCCGATGACAGAGCGATCTTCGGACTCGCTTTCCGCGCTGCCCGTGGGCTGGCGCGACCATGGACGTATGCTGGTTGCCACGCTTCTGATTGCGACCTCCTTTCCTGTGGTGGCCGCAATTGCCGACGGACTCGATTCCCTGGTTCTGACCTTTCTGAGGTTCCTGGTTGCATCGCTCCTGTTCCTGCCCATCGCCGTTTTTAGGTACGGTCTTTCCATGCCGAGATTCTCTGACCTCGGCCGTTATGCGGCGATCAGCGCCTGCATGGTCGGATTTTTCTGGTGCATGTTCGAAGCGCTGGTCACCACGACCGCACTCAATACCGGCGCGCTTTTTGCCTTTATTCCCGGGATCGCTGCGATTGTTGCAGCCGTCCTTCTGAAAGACCGTCTGGGGCGCAAAAAGCTGATTGCCCTGATCCTCGGGGCCGTCGGTGCTCTTTGGGTCGTGTTTCGTGGGGACCCTGAGCGTCTCCTCGGACTCGAGCTCAATCGCGGCGATCTGATTTTCTTCGCAGGCTGTATCTGTTTCGGCTTCTACACGCCGCTGGTGAAGTTCTTTCACAGGGGTGAAGCCATGCCGGTCATGACCTTCTGGACCCTGGCAACGGGCGCCCTTTGGCTCTCCTTGCTCTCGCTTCCGACACTGATTGCGATGGATTGGTCCGCGATTGAGCTGCGCGTCTATCTCGGCACGCTTTATCTGGCGGTTTTCACGACGCTGATCACCTTTTTTCTGACCCAGTTTTCAACGATGCGGCTTGGGCCGACCCGGGTCATGGCCTACAGCTATATGAACCCGGCCCTGGTTCTTGCGCTCACCTGGATTCTTGGTCAGCCGCCGCCGGGCCTGATGGTTCTTCCGGGTGTGTTCATCGTGCTTGCCGCGACCTTCGTGCTTCAGGGGTGGCTCAATCTGCCGGTCCGCAAGGCCGGTTGACGGCAACGCGAAGCCATGGACAGGCTTGGTCCGATCAGGCATGCTCGCCCAAATAACCGCGCATTCGTGTGGAATATCATTCTCGAATGAACGGCTTAGATCTCAATAAGCCGGGAGAAGATTCAGAACAACAGGAGGTCAGAAATATGCGACGACTGATGGGAGCGGCGTTGATCGCCGCACTGGCGTGCACGACTCCAGCCATGGCCGAAACGCCGAGAGATACACTCGTGATGGCCCATACCATCGACGATATCATCACGCTCGACCCCGCCGAGATTTTCGAGTTTTCCGGAGCCGAATATGCCGGCAATACCTACGACCGTCTGATTGGGTACGAGGTTGAAGATGTCTCCAAGATCTTCGGCGTTGTGGCCGAAAGCTGGGAGATTTCCGAGGACGGCAAGACCTACACCTTCAAGATCCGCGACGGCATCACGTTTGTTTCCGGCAATCCGCTGACCGCGGAGGACGCGGCGTTCTCTCTCCAGCGTGCGATCATTTTGGATAAGTCGCCGGCCTTCATTCTGACCCAGTTCGGGTTTACGCCGGAGAACGTGAAAGACAAGATCCGCGCGGACGGCAACACCCTGACCATCGAAACCGATCAGGCCTACGCGCCGACGTTCTTGCTCTATTGCCTGACCGCGACGATCAGCTCGGTGGTCGACAAAAAAGAGGTCATGGCGAACGAGCAGGACGGCGATATGGGCCACAAGTGGCTGCGCACCAATTACGCCGGCTCCAGCGCCTTTAAACTGCGGCAGTGGAAGGCCAACGAGGTTTTGGTGCTCGATCGCAACGATGACTATTGGGGCGAGAAACCCGCCATGAAGCGGGTTGTGATCCGTCATATTTCAGAGCCGGCCACTCAGCGCCTGCTGCTGGAAAAAGGCGACATCGACATTGCACGCAAACTGGGTGCGGATCAGTTGGCAGGCCTTGAGGGCAACGATGACGTTCGTATCCGCCAGGGCGAGAAGGGTGCCGTTTACTATCTCGGCCTGAGTCAGAAAAACAAACATCTGCAGAAGCCCGAGGTTCGTCAGGCGTTGAAGTATCTGGTTGACTACAAAGGCATCGAGCAGACGATCATGAAGGGCAAGGCAACGGTCCACCAGGCCTTCCTGCCGAAGGGTTTCCTCGGGGCACTGACCGAAACGCCTTTCAGCCTGGACGTTGAAAAGGCGAAGAGCCTTTTGGCGGAGGCCGGTCTTGCGGACGGCTTCACGGTGACCATGGATACGCGCAACACGGCGGAAATCACTGAAATGGCGCAGTCCATTCAGTCGACCTTTGCTCAGGCCGGGATCACACTGGAAATCATTCCCGGCGACGGCAAACAGACGCTGACCAAGTACCGTGCCCGCAATCACGATATCTACATTGGCCGGTGGGGACCGGATTATCAGGACCCTCACACCAATGCGGATACCTTTGCGCGGAACCCTGACAATGGCGACGATGCCAAGTCCAAGCCGCTTGCATGGCGGAATGCATGGGACATTCCCGAGATGACCAAACAGGCCGACGCTGCGGTTCTGGAAGGGGATGCCGCGAAGCGTGCCGAGATGTATCTGGCCCTGCAGCGTGAGCATCAGCAAACGTCGCCCTTCGTGATCATGATGCAGGAAATCGAGGTCGCGGCGGAGCGTGCCGACACCAAGGGCTTCATCATCGGTCCGGCGTTTGACGACAACCGTTACTACAAGGTGACCAAGGACTGATCAGCCTGGAAGTCACGTGACTAGTCGTTCCGATAATGCGGCGGGCGGAGAAGCGCTCCTTGCGCGCCTTCGCCTGCCGCGTCCGGTCAAGGTGGTCCTGGGAGTGGTGACAACGCTCGCGATCACCTTTCTGGGCCTTCTCGTCGTCACCTTCTTCATTGGCCGGGTCGTTCCAATCGATCCGGTGCTGGCCGCGGTCGGCGACCATGCGTCGGCGAGTGCCTATGAAAAGGCCAAGATCGAGCTTGGGCTTCATTTGCCGCTCTGGCAGCAGTTTCTGCTTTATGTGAAAAACGTCGCCGTCGGTGACTTTGGCGAGTCGGTCCTGACCGCGAATCCCGTGATCGAGGATATCAAGCGCGTCTTCCCGGCAACCCTCGAACTGGCGACCATGGGGACGATCTTCGGCGTGGTCCTGGGCGTGCCGATGGGCGTTGTGGCGGCGGTGAATAAAGGGCGCTGGCAGGATCAGCTGGTGCGCGTGCTTGGGTTGCTGGGCTACTCCGTGCCGGTTTTCTGGCTGGGGCTGGTCGGTTTACTTTTGTTTTATGCAAAGCTCGACTGGGTCGCGGGCCCGGGCCGCCTCGACATCGCCTACGAATATCTGGTCGATCCGGTGACCGGTATGCTGTTGGTCGACAGTCTGATCGCCGGCGAGATCGACGTTTTCTACAATGCTCTCAGCCACATCGCCTTGCCTGCCATCATCCTGGGCTATTTCAGCCTCGCTTACATCAGCCGCATGACCCGTTCCTTCATGCTGGAACAGCTCGGCCAGGAATACATCATCACGGCCCGGGTCAAGGGCCTCAGCGAAAGCCGTATCATCTGGCGGCATGCGCTCGGTAACGTGATGGTGCCTCTGGTGACGGTGATCGCGCTTTCCTATGCCAGCCTGCTCGAAGGATCGGTTCTGACCGAAATCGTTTTCGCCTGGCCGGGCCTGGGGCAGTACATCACCAATTCTCTTCTGCAGGCCGACATGAACGCGGTTCTGGGCGGCACGGTCGTCGTGGGCACCGTCTTTATCAGTCTTAACCTCCTGTCCGATATTCTCTACCGGCTGCTGGACCCGCGCGCCAAATGAGTGATCTTGCTTCCTCCTCCGGCTCCGGCCTCAAGGCCTGGCTGACCAGCGAAAATCCCGGATCCCACCTGCAGGCAAGTTGCAGCCGCGCCTACTACGCCTGGCTTGATTTCGCGGCAAACCGCCTGGCGCTGTTGGGCCTGATCATTGTCGGCCTGCTGGTTGCCGTGGCGGCCTTTGCGCCGTTCCTGGCGACGGCCTCGCCCATTGCACCGGACCTGACCCAGCGCCTCCTGCCGCCCAGCGCGGAATACTGGTTCGGGACCGACGAGCTAGGCCGGGATATCTACAGCCGCATCGTCTACGGCACACGGCTCACGCTTTATGTCGTTGTGCTGGTTGCGGTGATTGCGGCGCCGGTCGGGCTGCTGGTCGGGACCTCGGCCGGGTATTTCGGCGGCTGGGTCGACAAAATTCTCATGCGGATTACCGATATCTTTCTGGCCTTTCCGCGCCTGATCCTGGCCCTGGCCTTCGTGGCGGCCCTCGGGCCGGGGATTGAGAATGCGATCTTCGCCATCGCCATCACCTCCTGGCCGCCCTATGCGCGTATCGCGCGGGCCGAGACACTCACCATTCGGCGTGCTGACTATATCGCCGCGATCCGTTTGCAGGGGGCTTCCTCCTGGCGGGTGATCTGGGGGCATGTTGTGCCTCTCTGCACCTCATCCATTATCGTGCGGGTCACGTTGGATATGGCGGGAATCATTCTGACCGCGGCGGGTCTGGGTTTCCTTGGTCTCGGGGCACAGCCACCGCTGCCGGAATGGGGCGCGATGATTTCCTCTGGCCGGAAGTTCCTGCTGGACCAGTGGTGGCTGGCCTCGATCCCCGGGATCGCGATTTTTATCGTCAGTCTCGGCTTCAATCTGCTGGGCGACGGTCTGCGCGATGTCCTCGACCCAAAGAGCGGAGACTGAGATGAGCGAGCCGCTGCTTTCGGTCCGGGACCTCAGTGTTTCCTTCGACACCCGCAAGGGTGTGGTCGAGGCCGTGCGTGGGGTCAGTTTCGACCTGGGCCGGGAAAAGCTCGGGATCGTCGGGGAGTCCGGATCCGGGAAGTCCCAGACCGGCCGCGCTTTGCTTCGCCTGACGCCGCCGCCCGGACGGGTCACGGCCAAGGCCATGAGCTTTGACGGCACTGACCTGTTGAACGCGCCCGACCGGCAGCTGCGCGAGCTGCGGGGCGGACGGATCTCCATGGTCATGCAGGATCCGAAGTACTCCCTCAATCCGGTCATGACCGTCGGGCGGCAGATCCGCGAGGCGTATCGCGCACATGCCAGGGTCTCCAAATCTCTCGCCAAGACCAAGTCGCTGGAGATGCTGGAGGCGGTCCGGATCCGCGACCCGGAGCGCGTATACCGGGCCTATCCCCATGAGGTCTCGGGTGGAATGGGGCAGCGGATCATGATCGCCATGATGTTGATCACCGATCCCGATCTGCTGATCGCGGACGAGCCGACTTCGGCGCTCGATGTCACGGTGCAGCTTCAGGTGTTGGCGATCCTGGACGATCTGGTCAGCCAGCGCGGCATGGGGTTGATCTTCATCAGTCATGACCTGAACCTGGTCGCTTCCTTCTGTGATCGTATTCTGGTGATGTACGGTGGACAGGTGATGGAGGAGCTTGCGGCATCGGAGCTTCACAACGCACAGCATCCCTACACACGCGGCCTCTTGAATTGTCTGCCGCAGATCGACTCCCGTCATGAAGACCTGCCGGTGCTCACCCGTGATCCGGACTGGCTCTTGTGATGATGATCGATATTCAGGATCTCAGTGTTGTCTTCGGCAGTAGCGCGGATCGTGTCCATGCGGTGAAAAACGTCAGCTGCCAAATTGCGGTGGGTGAATCCTTCGGCCTTGTGGGGGAGTCCGGATCGGGGAAGTCCACGGTGCTGCGCGCTCTTTGCGGTCTGGCCACCGGATGGGAGGGCGGAATAACGATCGATGGCGAGGCCTTGGAGCCCAGCGCGCGGCGTTCGAACGCCTTTTACAAAACCGTGCAGATGGTTTTCCAGGACCCCTATGGTTCGTTGCATCCGCGCCACACGGTCAATCGTATCTTGTCGGAACCGATTGCGATCCAGGGCCTCGACAAGCCCGGCTCCAGGGTCGATGAAGCCTTGGAGCAGGTCGGTCTGGGCCAGGGCTTTCGCTTCCGCTTTCCCCATCAGCTCTCCGGCGGACAGCGTCAGCGCGTCGCGATTGCCCGCGCGCTGATCCTGAAGCCGAAAATTTTGTTGCTGGACGAGCCGACCTCGGCGCTCGATGTATCGGTGCAGGCGGAGGTGCTGAACCTGCTGATGCGATTGCGCGAAGAGCTCTCGCTGACCTTTGTGCTGGTCAGTCATGACCTTGCCGTGGTTTCGCACATCTGTGACCGTATTGCGGTGATGCGCAACGGCGAGGTGGTCGAGGAGATTACGGCTGACGATCTTGCGCGGGGTCAACCCGCCGAGCGATATACCCGCCAGCTTCTCGTCGCGAGCAAGGGCTACGATAGAGCGGCCATCGATCAGTTTGAAGACTTCGGCTGAACCGCGAAACCCTCCCTCGCTGACTTGATCGCATCCTTAGATCGGATCAGGTTTAGATGGAACCGCATTGTGGTTCCATCAAAACATGAGCCGGTCGAGGAGAGGGGCGCCGAATTGCGCTGCCTCTTCAATCCCTGTACTTCGGTATATGTGGTCCGGCCAAAACCGGTGTAACGCTTGGGCTGCTACAGAATACTGGCGTGGGCGCGCTGGCCGGGTTGCATCCCCACTCACATTGACAGAGAGTCATGTGCTGAAACGAGGTTCGCATTATGACACGCATCCGGCTCCACGGGGCATCCTACAGCGTCTACACACGTATCGCCCGTCTGATTCTGGCAGAGTGTGCGCTTTCCTATGATTTCATCGAACTGGATATTTTTGACAAGGAAAACCTGCCGGCGGGCTATCTCGAGCTGCATCCTTTCAGCAAGATACCGGTATTGGAACAGGGCGATGTGCGACTGTTCGAAACCGATGCCATTGCACAGTATCTGGTCGCGCTAGCCAAGCAAGAGAGGTTTCTCCCGGCCGATCCTCTCACCCGTGCACGCTGTCTTCAACTCATGCGCATCCTGGATAACTACGCTTATCCAAAGCTTGTGTGGGGGATCTGGGTTGAAGATCAGGAACGAGGGCCCCTGTCGGCTGAGGCGATAGCAGAAGCCCGGAACGTTTTGCGTGTGCTGGAGAGCTTTGATGCGGGGGCTTACCTTTCAGGTCACGATCTGACCCTCGCGGATATCTGGGCTTTGCCCATGATTACCTACCTGCAAATGACGCCTCGCGGATCCGTCATGCTGTCAGAATGTTCGAAACTCTCCCGGTGGTTCGGCACAATGGGTCAACGGGCCTCGGTTCAGGCAACGCGTTTCCCGGCGGAGCACGATACTTAGCTTTTTGGTGTATCGGGCTAGTACATCCGGATCCGCTGAGACTCTTCGATCAACTGATCGGCTTCATTCTGGCTCACGCCGTCCACCTGATCGGACAGAATTTTACCCAGCGACGGGAAGCTCTTGCGTTTGATCTGGCTGCCCGGCGCCCAGAGTTTGGAGCGGATGAGGGCTTTAGCACATTGCAGGAAGACCTGATCGACGGTGATCAGGAGAGCGCTGCGGGGCGGCTTCCGGTTGACGCTCATCGGTTCCAGCAATTTTGGGTCGGTCGTCAGCAGGGCGGTTCCGTTTAGCCGAAGCGTTTCGTTCATGCCCGGGACGAAGAAAAGCAGCCCGATGTTGGGGTTTTCGACCAGGTTTTTTAGGCTGTCGAGCCGGTTATTGCCGGCGCGGTCAGGGATCAGCAGGTGTTTGTCATCGAGAATCTGCACGAAACCAGGCGCGTCGCCTCGTGGTGAGGCGTCTGCCGCACCGTCTGCCGCCGCGGTGGCGATGACCACGAAGGGCGAGAGTTCAATGAAGCGTCGGCAATGCGCATCAAGCGAGGTCATTTCTTTATCCACCGCCAAATCGCCGGGCGGGCCGTATTGGGATTGCAGTTCCGCGACACTCCTGATGATCTCTTCGCTCATAATTCTCTCTCAACGGCTGATTTTAACGCCTGGCCGATCAACGCTGCCTGACGACTGCAGGACGTGTAACCCTATTCAACAGCGTTTTTTGTTGGATTTGCATGCTGAAGTTCTTACGTTACCACAAGATCACCGTCTGACGCGGACGAGACTGTTTGGTCCCGTCGAAAGTCGTGAGGCATGGGCCTAAAGAACTAATATATTGATTTTGAATAATGTTTCGGATTCTGCTAGGGTCCGGATCAAGGTTGAGCAGCACGCGAGAGAGGAACCATCGATGTCACGTACGGCTGAGAGGTTTGCGACCTGCGATCCCGTCTGGGCGCATATCCGTCAGGAAGCAATCGAGATGGTTGCCAAGGAGCCCGCTCTTGCCGGCTACCTTCATTCCACGCTGCTGAACCATGAGCGTCTGGAACAGGCCCTGAGTTTCCATCTGGCTCAAAAACTTGGCAGCACCGAAATGCCGTCAATGTTGCTGCGGCAGGTCTTCGACGAAGCTTTTGCTGCAGATTCCGACATAGGCGCGGCGATTCGGGCGGATATCATGGCGGTTCTCGACCGGGATCCTGCCTGCACCAGCCACCTGGAGCCTCTGCTGTACTTCAAGGGCTTCCATGCCCTGCAGTGCTACCGCCTCGGCCACTGGCTCTGGAACAACGACCGGCATGCCATGGCACTGTTCCTGCAAAACCGCATCTCTGAGGTCTTCGGCTTGGATATTCACCCGGCCGCCAAGATCGGGCGGGGCATCATGATCGATCACGGGACCGGCGTTGTGATCGGCGAGACCACCGTCATCGAGGATGACGTATCCCTGCTCCAGAACGTGACCCTGGGCGGCACCGGCAAAGACAGCGGCGATCGTCACCCCAAGGTGCGCCGCGGCGCCCTCATCTGTGCCGGTGCCAAGATTCTCGGCAACATCGAAATCGGCGAGTGTGCGAAAGTGGGTGCGGCCTCTGTGGTCCTGATCAACGTCCCGCCGCGCTGCACCGTCGTTGGCGTACCGGGCAAGATCGTGGGTACCTGCTGCGACCAGCCCGCCCGGCAGATGGACCAGAGCCTGCCCGAGGTCTGACGAAATCCCCAATTTCAGTATGGCCGGATAAAGAAGCGGATTGCGGGCTGCGAATTTGGTGGATCGCAAATGGGCGGATTGTACTGGAATTGACTGGGGCCGCCGTTTGTTTCAACGACAGCCCCAATCGAGAAAAACCTGCTCCAGGCAATAGCTGCTTGCGGTTTACGCCGCTCTGAGGTTCTCCAGGAAACGGTCGAGCTCGCTGGCCAGAGTCTTCGACTGTTGGCTCAGTTCCCCAACTGTCGATTTCACCTCATCCGCCGAATGGCTTGACGCTGTCGCAGCTTCGTTGACCGAGCCGATGGTGGTCGAGATGTGACTGCTGCTACTCGCAATGTCCTGGGTATTGCGAGCGATATCGGAGGTCACTGCATTCTGCTCTTCCACGGCGCCTGAGATCGCGGTGATTTGCTCGTTAATGCGCTCGATCGCGCCGACAACGGATCCGATCTCTGTCGCGGTTTCATCGGAGACCACTTGTACGTCCTTGATCTGCTGCGCGATTTCCTCGGTTGCCTTGCCGGTCTGGCTGGCCAGGGACTTGACCTCCGACGCAACAACGGCAAAGCCTTTGCCCATTTCACCGGCTCGTGCGGCCTCGATGGTTGCGTTGAGGGCGAGCAGATTGGTCTGTTCCGCGATGTCGTTGATGAGGCTTACGACATCGCCGATCCGCTGCGCCGTCTCTGCCAGTCCGACGACGGTCTCGCTGGTTTTTTGCGCCTGCTTGGTCGCGCTGCTTGCGGCTTCCGTCACGCCGCTGACCTGGCGGCTGACTTCCTGGATCGAGGCGGCAAGCTGATCTGTTGCGGCGGCCATGGTCTGCACATTTGTGTTGGCTTGCTCGGACGCCGCGGCAACGGTGTTCGCCTGCTCCGCCGTATGATCGGCGCTGGTGCTCATTGCGGCAGCGGTTCCCTGCATTTTATCAACGGCGTGTCCCACCTGATCGACCACGGATTTGACGATGCTCTCAAGATCGTTTGCCATGCCCAGCGTCGCCTCACGCTTTTCTTCATGCGCGCGGCGATCCCGTTCTTCCTGGCGCTGCTGAAGGTTTTTCATCTCTATGGCGTTGTCCTTAAAGACCTGAATGGTCCGGGCCATGACACCGATCTCGTCCTTCCAGTCCTGGCCGTGAACCATGACGTCGCTGTCCCCCTCGGCAAGGCTCTGCATGGATGAAGAGAGAAGGTCGAGTGGTTTTAAGAGGCGTGCCTGCATGAACCAGAGCAATCCAGCGATCGACAGCAGCATGGCTACGGCCAGGATTACGCCTGACAGCGTGAGGATGTTGATGAGATCTGCAGCAGATGCGTCTACGGCATTGGCGCTTTGCTCACGTGCGGTCATCAGTTCCTGGTCCAGAACCGCGAGAGCTTCGAGAGCCGGGCTGTCGCTTATCTTGACTGCCTGATCGATCTCTTGCGCCGTTGCGCCTTGCTCAGCCATGCCCTGGGCGACGGAGACTGCTGAACGATATTGCGCGAAGACATCCGCGATCGTCTGAAGCGCCTGTTCTTCAGCGCTGTTAGCCCCCAGTGCCTTATAAGCTGTGATGGAACTTGCCAGGTCGTCGAGCCGGGCGTTGATCTTTTCGATCCGCGGAGCATCCTTGCGCAAGACATAGTTTTTGAACTGGTGAATGACGCCGCCATAGCCGATAGCGTCCCGCAGGTTTGCGAGAACGGCGGTTTTCGACGCGGGTCCCTCGTCGAATTTGTGCCAGGTTGCATTGAGGTGGTTGCCGTCGCCGATCGCTTTAATGCTGCCGGCAATACTGATCGCTGACACCAAAAGCAGCACCATCACGAGACCGATGCCGAGCTGCTTTATCTTGATATTTTTGAGCACCTTAGGAGACTCCAGGATTGTTACACGGAAAACCAGATCGTTTAGAGCGCGTTGGGCGCTTCATTCTCTGATCGGCCAGGACGGGGCACGCTTTCAATGACAGGGGGGCCGCGTTCGGTTTGAACCCAAGCCCAAATCACTGCTCTCTTCGCCTGCTCCTGCAGGTATCCGGGAGGTCGATCTTCATAGTCCAGCATGAAGCCAGCGCTTGGCCGATTTCAGTGTATTGGAGTGTCGTATTTAGGGTTTAATATTGAGTAAATACACGAAATAGTAGTGATATTATTATAAAATAGAAAAAAGTGGGCAGAAAATACAATATAAATTGAATTTCGTGTCTTTTTCTATTTTCCCATAGTATCCATAGCGGACCGTCGTAACCCAACGCCGCTGGTCCCGCAAAACTACATTTGCGGGTAGCTATCCCCGGAGAATGCGCGAAGGCGGGACAGATTGAATTGACTTGAATCAAGCCAGGCAAAATTTCCTTGGCGGCTTTGCGGGTGATTCTGGTGTTTCGACCGCAATCATCTGAAATATAACGAATTTTATGGTCTCTCCTGACAAAATATTTTTTAGATGTGCTGTCTTTTTGGACCGAAAAAACTCCATCGAACAACCCAAAATAACTTCGCTCTGAATAGCTGTTTCACTCAAATGAAAAAATGAGAAAAAAACAATCTTGGAGAGTCGAGCCGGATGGAGCGCATGAGGAGAGTCAGCGTCACGAACCACTGACTCTCTACATAAGTATTGAAAATCTTCATGTACCTGCCGAAACGCGACAGTAGTCCATTCGCATCACGACCCGGACGCACTCGGCCGTCGGTGTGGTGCCAGCTTCTCCCAATCAAAGGTTACCCCAGTCCCGGGGCAGTCCGGGGCGACCGCCAGACAGTTATCAACGACGAGGGGGCGGGTCGTATATTGATCGATCGGGAAACTATGGACTTCCAGCCAACCGGCATGGTCTTGCCCCGCCAGCAGGCTGACGTGGAGTTCCTGCATGCCGTGGCTGCAGACCGGTATTCCATGCTTCTTCGCCAATTCCGCCACGCGAAGCCAGCCGGTGATTCCGCCACAGTTTGAAGCGTCGGGCTGGATGAAGGAGAGCTTGGACTGGGCGAAGGCAAACTCGAACTCATAAAGCGTGTGCAGGTTTTCGCCCATGGCAAGGGGCATGCCCGTGGCGTCCGCGATCCGGGCATAGCCCTGGTAGTTGTCCGGGACAATAGGCTCTTCAAACCAGAAGATATCATGAGCCTGGAAGGCTTTTGCGGCCGTGATGGCCTGTTCGACGCTCATGGAGTAGTTGGCATCAACCATAAAGGTGACATCCGGGCCGATCAGGGCGCGCACCGCCGCCACACGCTCGAGATCTTCGGCGAGTTCCGCCCGGCCGACCTTGATTTTTACCGCGTTGAAGCCGCGCTCGAGATAGCCTTGGACGGAGGCGAGCAGCTTGTCCTTGCTGAAGCCCAGATCAATCCCGCCGCAATAGGCCTTGGCGGTCGTGGCGGCACCGCCGGCCATGACCGATAGCGGCAGACCTTTCGTTTTGCCACACAAATCCCACAGTGCGATGTCGATGGTTGAAATTGCGAAGGAGGCAATGCCCCCGCGACCGACGTAATGGATGTAGGTCTCCATATGGTCGTGGATTTCCTCAATCGCGCTTGCATCCCGGCCGATGACCTGCGGTCCCAGGTCATGCTCGATCATTGCCAGGATCGCGTGCCCTCCCCGGCCTCCCGTATAACTGTATCCAATGCCCTCGAGGCCATTCGAGAGCGTCACGGTGACCGTTATCAACTCAAAGTGGCTGTGCTCGCCGTGTTTGGCATCCGAGAGAACTTCGGCCAGAGGAACGGCGAATAGCTTTGCTTTGACCGCTGTGATTGCCGTTTCTTTCGCCATTTAATTGTTTTCCTGCTTGATGTGACGCTGTCATCGTCCTGATTCGAAGTCTTCTGCGACTTTCGCGAAGTATATTCTGCTCATTTTCGATTATATGCAAAATTTTGTCTACAATTTGACGAATGTTTTCTCACATAAAAACATCAATTTAAATATATTGACGAAAAATACAATAAATAGAAAATAAAGAGGTCGGGTAACTAAAATTGTATTCAAACCTGGAGCCGGTTATTAGCTCTACGCGTTTGAATAGTAACGCCTTCTTAAGGGCTCAGTTCTAATATCGTAAGGGAACCCGACTGTGACGAACCAAACCAGTAGGTTGTGGGGCATTGCATCGGCGAATTTCGGCGGAATCAGGAGTGTCGGCTCTGCGGCTCGAACGCACGGAACCGGGACATGCCAGCGGATCTACGAGGGTCCGCGCGGAAAAGGAGCGTGATATCAATGCGGGTGTTGGCAATTTCCTCCCAGAAGGGCGGGTCCGGCAAGACGACCTTGTCGGGTCACCTTGCTGTGCAGGCTGAAAGGAGTGGCGCCGGTCCAGTGGCACTGGTCGACACGGATCCTCAGGGCAGCTTGGCCGATTGGTGGAACGAGCGCCAGTCCGAGACGCCGGTTTTCGTGAGCACCTATGTCTCACGGCTGGCGCAAGATGTTGAGCGGATGCGTGACGCGGGGATCAAGCTGCTGGTGATCGACACGCCGCCGGCGATTACGGAGACGATCGCGGATGTGGTCAATGTTTCCGATCTCATCCTCATCCCGACCCGGCCCAGCCCGCACGATCTGCGCGCGGCCGGCGCCACGGTCGAATTGGTCGAAAATCTCGGCAAACCCCTGGTCTTCGCGATCAATGGCGCAACCCCACGGGCGCGTCTGACCACCGAGGCCGCGTTTGCATTGTCGCAGCATGGCACGGTTGCGCCGTCTATCATTCATCACCGGACGGATTTTGCCGCGTCGATGATCGATGGGCGCACGGTCATGGAGATTCCAAAGGCGACCCGTTCGGCGAACGAGATCATCAAACTTTGGGAATATATCGACGGACGCATGGGGTCGGGGCAGCGTAAAACGATTATGCCGTCGAGCTCTGCCGCGCAGGGGCAGAAACAAGCCTTCAACGTCGGTGTGTAACAAAGGTACTGGTTATGACAACGAAAGCGGCTTCGCTTACGTCCTCGCTCCTGACTCCCAAGGGTGCAGCCATTCCGTCTGGAACAGCCCCGCCCGTGGAGGAAGAGGATTCTGAGCTCGAATACTCGAATCCGGAATTTCTGGAGCGTGATCAGAAGACGCTGCGCGAGCAGGTGGCCATCCTCAAATCTTCGTTCTCCACCGAGAAGGTAGCGAAAAAGAAGACGGAAGAGGAGGCGGAGCCCTCGCCGATTGTCTCCAGCATCATTGCGCGCGCGGCCCAGCAGCGGCAGAAGGTTGCGGCGCGGCAGGCCCGGGCGCTGAACACGCACCCCAAGCTGGACGATCATGGGCGCGTCAAGATGTCTCTCAGGCTCGATGAAAAGAGACATTTAATGCTCAAGCTTGCGGCGGCGCATCTCAACCAGAGCGCACAGGAATTTTTGGTCGAAGCTTTTGACAGTCATATAAAGAAGGTTGCCAAGAGCTGCGGTGGTTCCGAGTTCGCGGCAATGGTGGACGATGTTGACCGGGGCTAGGTGCCACGCCGAGGTTCGGGCCGGACAGGCTGCGAAACGAGCGTCGGTAAGGACAGGGTTTAAGGATAAGCAGGTCTTGTACGGGCTAAGCGGCCGGCAAGACGGGCGGGAGTTCTCAACGGCATGAATCCAATGAATGAGGAACTGCTTCAGAGCGACGCCGGCGGCGAATCTCGTCCCGCCGGGTCGCTGACCAGTGGCATGATCAGGCGCCGAAAACCGGTGCGTGTGGCGACTCCCGAGGATATGGGCGGACCGAGGACCGAGGCGCCTGCGCAGGGTGCACAGGAACTCACGGCGCGGGTCGAAGCTGCCTTCTCTGAAGATTCAGCGGGTGCGGCTGGTCAAGAAGCGCAATCCGGATCTTCCCCCCAATCTGCCCCCGAAGCTCCTGCCGCGCCGAACCAGGATGAGGCTCTCCATGCCCGTCAGCAGGAACTGCGGCGCTTAGCGGCTGAACGTGCCGAGGCGCAAAAGCGTCCCTTGCAGGTTCCAGGCGCATCCGAAGCGCCAGGATCGGATGCGGCTTCCAGTGCGCCGCCGCGTTCCCACGAGAATGGTACAGCGGTCACCGGACCCACGGCAGAGACGCCCGCGGGTCAGCCGCCTCAGGCTTTCGAAGCTCCGCAACAGCCCGTGTCACCGGACCAGGCTGCACACGCTGCCCGCAATATCGACGATCTCCATCAGGCACCGGTCAGCGCCCCGGCAGGCACCAAGAGAAAGAGCCTGGTCCAGGGTGGTATGACCCCGCTCGAGCGCCGCAGAGCTGCGCAAGAACATCAAAAGAAACTGGCGGAAGCGCAAGAGCGCGCCGCGCACGCGAAACCCCGTGACGTGGCCTCCTATTGGGACGAATTGCGACGCGGCCGCCAGGTTCCCTCTGTCATCGACATCGATCCGAGCGAAGTTGCCCAGCACTGGCCGAACTCGCTCATGATCAACTGCAACGACATTAGCGACCATGCGACGGTGGAACGGTCTTTCGCAGAGGTCATGCGCGGCGCCCGTGAACAGGCGGCGGCACAGGGTGATGTCCTGATCGAATACACACCGATGGTGACGGAATGGATTATGACGGTCGGGCGGGAAGTGGCCCGAGCCGGCCGGCCGATCCAGGACATCGAGGTCTTCCCGACGTCGGTGGGTAACGTCAGCTATCGCGTAATCGCCTTGCCCCTGAGCGGCGAGCGCTTGGGTGACGTCCACGCGCTGTGTCATATCACGCACGCTTGAGGCCCGCGGCACTTCGCGCCGAAGTCTCATCGAACAGAGTAGCGGAAGGCGGGCCACTTGGCGCGTCTCCCTTTTTGCTCTCTTGAATCTCAGCCCTTCAAATCGCTGACCCTGGGGCGGATCATCTTTCGACGGAACCGCTTATCGGGCTCCAAAAAAGGCGTGACTCTGCTCGAATTCAGAAGGTTGGCTGTGGTTCAGGGCGAGGGACGAACTCCCGAGCAGACACCACTTAACCTGACTTGACCAATGGAGTTGAATTGGGACCGGTTTTGGTGGGGCGGAATCGTACGTGAGCGTCTTCCCGACCTTCGTGGCCGGCGCAGCGAATTCACTCTTTGAGCCCATACCTACGTCATTGACGCAGTGCAACGAATGTCGGAATTGCGTATCACTTAGGATTTTTCCTTAGTGTCTTGATCGAAGCAGTTGCCGCATATTACTAAGGGATATGTCTAAGTATGAATCGAACCTTGACCTCTGCTTTTCCGCGCTCGGTGATCCAACTCGGCGCGTCATCCTTCAGCGCCTTGCGAGGGGCGAGGCATCGGTGAGCGAATTAGCAGAGCCACATGAGATGGCTTTGCCTTCGTTCATGGAGCATCTGAAGAAGCTTGAAGCGGCCAATCTGGTAACGTCGAAAAAGAAAGGGCGGACGCGGATATGCGCGTTGGCACCGAACGCCTTCGCACCCGCAAAGGACTGGCTGACCGAACAGAGCGACATCTGGGAAGGACGGCTCAACCGCTTTGACGATTACATCAAAAACCTCATGCAGGAGCGAAACAAATGAAACTGGATCCGAAGACCGATCTGACCTTCACGCGCACGATCAATGCACCCAGGGAGCTGCTATGGGAGTGCTGGACTACACCCAAGCACATCAAGCACTTCTTTGTCCCAAAGCCACACGGAATTGACGCTTGCGAAATCGACCTGCGGGTCGGTGGCAAGTTCAACACCACGATGAATGTCGAGGGCAATCTCATGGAGAACGAAGGCGTCTATCTCGAAGTCGTCGAAGGCGAACGCCTGGTCTTCACCGACACCTATAGCGAAGGCTGGAAACCCGCAGCTGACCCGTTCATGACGGCGATCATCGAATTTGCAGATGATAGGAATGGTGGAACGATCTACACCGCTACTGCCAGGCATCGCTCGCCTGAAGCCCGCCAGAACCACGAAGACATGGGGTTCTATGATGGATGGGGAACCGTGGCAACGCAACTTGAGGAATATGCCAGCAGCTTGAGATGAAACGAAGGAAGGAGTCAGCAACCAACCGAGGCCACTGATACAGTGCCAGAGCGCCTTTAACGGACACCCGTATTGCAGTCATTTGCCGTGCCAACCTCTCAAATCGGCGAAGCGCACCTTGCCGTCATTGTCTGGGTGGCAGGATCGCGGTCAAAAGCTGCCGCTGATCAGGGTTTGTTTTCGGTCGCCGCCGCTTCGCGTTTTCTGGCGCGGAAAGCAGCCGTCTTGGTACGGTTCTGACAGGCTGACGAGCAAAACCGCCGGGTGGCGTTTTTTGATGTGTCTGCATAAGCCCGGTCGCAGTTATCCGCCATACAGATGCCGAGACGATGCGCATTCTGCGTGCCTATCATCCGGGCAAGTCCCTCGGCACAAATCGCGGTCCACATTGGCAGAACGGCAGCACTCGCCGGATGGTGGTGGAGGTGCCAGACCCCCTCTTCCTTTGCCAGATAGGGGGGCGCTGGGTGCTCCGACAGGATATTGTTCAGCAATTCTGCCGCGTCATCGATGTCACCTCCATCAATACCGACGAATATCGCGCGCAGTCGTTGTGCCAACGCCACGAAACCGTCAGCGTCATCCTCCGACACGGCAGCGACAGAAGGAGGGTCTATCGCAACAACCTCCCGGACGGCTTCTAGCACTTCGATCTCAGTGACCGGCTTTCCGCAGGCATAGCCGGGCGTAAGACTGTTTGCGAAGCCAACGGAAGCCAGAACCCCGGCGTCTATGTAACTGTCTAATTTCATTTGATCAGTAACTTGTGTCTATGTATCCTGTATCTATCAAAATGAATAATGGCAGTTACCATCCCACAACGCAACGCGCTCGAAACGACGGTGGAGGAGAACAAGACATGGAAAAGCCCCTGAGAAACAAAATTGCCTTGGTGGCAGGCGGAACACGCGGCGCAGGCAGAGGAATCGCGACAGAGTTGGGGCGTGCCGGGGCCACGGTCTATGTAACGGGACGTTCGACAACTGAAAGCCGATCCGAGATGGACCGGCCCGAAACCATCGAGGAAACCGCCGCGCTTGTCGATCAGGCTGGTGGCGTTGGCATTGCCGTCAGGGTCGATCATCTCATCCCCTCGGAGGTAAAGGCACTGGTCGACAGTCTCCGGTCAGAGCAGGGCCAACTGGACATTCTGGTGAATGATATCTGGGGGGCGACCCGGATGGAATGGAACAAAACGCTTTGGGAAAGTGATCTCGACTATGGTTTGCGAACCCTGCGGCTGGCCGTCGATACTCACGCTATTACCGGGCATTTTGCCTTGCCGTTGCTGATCGAGCGACCCGGTGCTCTGGTTGTCGAAGTGACTGACGGAACCGACGAGTACAACGCAGCCAACTATCGCGTGTCTTTCTTCTTTGATCTTGCCAAGGCAGCAGTGAACCGCATGGCTTTTTCTCTGGCCCATGAACTGAAACCCTATGGTGGCACGGCGGTGGCATTGACGCCGGGCTGGCTTCGCTCCGAAGCCATGCTGGATGCTTTCGATGTAACGGAGGCGACCTGGCGAGATGCAACTGACAAGGTGCCGCATTTTGCGATTTCCGAAAGCCCGGCGTACGTCGGTCGTGCCGTTGCAGCTTTGGCAGCCGACCCGGAGCGCGCGCGGTGGAACGGCCAGTCGCTTTCGAGCGGTGGTCTGGCGCAGATTTACGGCTTCACCGACACGGATGGCAGCCAGCCGGATGCTTGGCGATATGTTCCGGAAGTGCAGGATGCAGGAAAACCTGCCGACACGACCGGGTATCGGTAGGAGTGGCAAGGATAGCACCCGTCGGGTCGGCGATTTCCAGGCAACCAGCGAAGGGCATCGCACTCATGGCTCTTGCGATGCTTTTGATTCCAATCGTGGACGGGATCGCAAAATATCTCAGTGCCGACTACTCACCGTTCTTCCTTTCCTGGGCACGCTACGCGGTCGCCAGCGCGATCGTTCTTCCGGCTGCCGCGATCTTGCGGGGTCGGCATTTCCTCCCGAGGGAACGCCGAAAGTCGCATGTAGCGCGAACGGTCTGTCTTGTCGCGGCGATGACGCTCTACTTTCTTTCGATAGCGCGCATTCCGCTGGCGACGGCGGTCAGTGCCTACTTTGTTGGACCCATCATTGCGGTCGCCCTTTCCGTTGTCATTTTGAAGGAACGCGTAACGCGCCGGAGATTTGTCAGCCTTGTCCTCGGCTTCGTTGGGGCGTTGATCATCCTGAGACCCGGAACCGTGATCGAGCCGGGCATTCTCCTGGCACTCGGCGCCGGTCTGTTCTTTGCGCTCTATCTCGTTGCCACACGGCATGCGTCAACAGCCAGCGATCTGTCCGAAACGCTGACGTTTCAATGTGTCGTAGGGACAATACTGTTGACACCCCAAGCCCTCCTGTCCTGGTCCACACCAACATGGGAAGATCTGACTTTTTTTGTCGGCCTTGGTGGACTTTCTGCGGCCAGTCACGGCCTCGCGATCGCCGCCTTTCGGTTTGCCGATGTGTTATCCTTGTCGCCACTGGTCTACTTGGAACTGATTGGGGCAGTTTTTATCGGCTACTTTGCGTTCAACGAAGTGCCACAAGGACCCTCAATCGTCGGCGCTGCTTTGATTGTGGTCGCTGGGTATCTTTTGCTCAACAGTCACACGCGAATGTCCAAAAGGCCTGAGAAACCACTGGAGCCGTTGCCGCTGGGCTCGCACACCAAGAGCTGACACTCGGCTGCCTCCGGAGAATGACAGCAAAGTCCGCGCTTCTGCCTCAATACATCAAGCAGCCTAGGTGCGGTTCGAGCCCAAACTGCTCATCCGTCATGGGTTTTGACGTACGTGGGATATCTCGTAATGCCGTTCACTATAATCTGTTTTTACTATATAACACATTCGCTATATAATGAAGTTATGGATACACTCGACTCAGTCTTTCACGCCCTTTCCGACCCGACACGACGGGCCATCCTCGCGCGCCTTGTCCAAGGTGAAGCCACTGTGGATCAAATTCGTAAACCCTTCGAGATGTCACAGCCGTCTGTCTCGCGCCATCTCAAGGTACTTGAGCACGCAGGGCTGATCTCAACACGGATTGATGGCACATCGCGGCCACGTCGCATTGAACCTGCCGCTTTTGCGGCGATCGAGGACTGGTTGGAAGGGTACCGCGCTGTCTGGCAGGCAAACTATGCCCGGCTTGATGGCGTTCTCGAAGACCTCAAGCAGAAGGATGATGCCCAATGACACCACTTCAGATGACCACACCAACCAACACAACGATCGAAATCATCCGGAGCTTCGATGCGCCGAGGCCGCTTGTCTGGCGGGCGCACACCGAACCGGAACTGGTCAAACGTTGGCTTACAGGACCGTCCGGCCACACCATGCCCGTCTGCGAGATCGATCTGCGTGTCGGCGGCACTTACCGCTATGTCTGGGAATGGTCGGAGGGGCGCATGGTTGCAACCGGCACGTATAAGGAAATCGCGCCAGAGCAACGGATCCTTTGCACGGAGGTCTTCGATATCTTTCCCGATAACGAGACGCTCGTGGAACAGGTGTTTTCCGAGAAGGGCGGACGGACCATTGTCGCGATGAACCTGCACTATGACAGCCAAGAGACACGCGACGGTGTGCTGCAAAGCCCGATGGATGAAGGGCTTGAGGCCAGCTATCGCAACCTGGATGCACTTGTCGCCGAGACTGTGTGATGTGTGCTGCGAGGCAACTTGTTGCCGCGCTTGAGGAGGTGGCTGACCCATCTGACATCGCCTACGTCGCTCGCTTCTACAAAGGTGGAGATCCCCATACGCAGGTACTGGGCGTCCGTATGCCTAAGGTCTTCCCGCTCGCCAAGCAATTTGCTTCGCTGACTCTGGGCGAGATTGAGACTTTGCTTGAAGACAGCAGATATGAAGTGCGCATGGCCGCCGTTGCGGTTATGGATTTTCAGGCCCGAGAGAAGTCCCTTGATCTCCCGCAACGCAAAGCCCTGTTCGATCTCTATCTGCGTCGCCACGACCGGATCAACAACTGGGATTTTGTGGACAGGGCCGCGCCGCATGTCATTGGCGAATATCTGGTCGATCGGGATCGCATGATCCTTGACCAACTGGCGCGTTCCGATAATCCGCATGAACGGCGCACTGCACTAGTCAGCACATATGCCTTTATCAAACGTAATGACGTGGACGACACGTTCCGTATTGCCGGGATCCTCGCGGCGGACCCGGATGACTACGTGCAAAAGGCGATAGGATCATGGGTGCGGGAGGCCGGCAAGCGGGATGAAGACGCCCTTGTCCGCGTCCTGAATGATTACAAGGAGAGGTTGCCGCGCACGACATTCACCGCAGCGGCCGAGCTGTTGCCCGACGAGATAAGAAGCGCACTTTGACATGACCAAACAGCTCTCTACGGCGAACGCATGAGCACCGATCGCGAACAGCCGCTTCGTACTGTCTTGTGGCGAAGATTGGACATCGAGGGCATGGATGCCTGTTCATTCGAACGGTCCGCTGGTGGCTATCTCATTTCGGGGACGGCGCTCTTCCAAGATCATAGTGGGCCAGCGCTAATCACGTATCAAGTTTCCTGCAACGCTGACTGGTCCAGCCAATCAGCAAGGGTCAGCGGCTGGACTGGATCGGAGAAGCGGGATTTCACCGTTGAGCGATGCGCAAAGGGGCAGTGGTACAGCGACGGTGAGAAGATCGCCGGTGTGGATGCTCTCCTCGATATCGATCTGGGGTTCACACCCGCTACAAACACCAATGCTCTGAAAAGGCTGAGGCTTGAGATCGGTCAGCAAGCCGAAACGACCGCCGTCTGGCTCGATACGGAGGACTGGCGCTTCAAACCTTTGAAGCAGGTGTATCACCGGCTCTCGGAGACTGAGTACGCCTACAGTTCGCCTTCACATGATTATGCGGCCAATCTGGTGACAGACGCGTTCGAGATCATTCGGTCCTACCCACAACTCTGGACGGAAGTTTCGCATCCAAGGTCGTCGTAGCTGACATCTGGCGAATGAACTCATTGGTGTTTCGGTTCAATGTCTGGACGTCACTCCAGATGCAATGGACAACATCCCCGGGTCGTACGTCGATGGGCTCGCCAATCGACAGGACCATCAACCTGAGATCCTCGGATACTTGTGATTGAGCAACTGGATGAGCGTTGACGCAAAAGAACGCTCACCAAAAGCAGTCATTGGTACGACCGCAGCGAAAGTTCACTTTGTCCGGATAGCAGTCATCTGATGCAACACGGCGAATGGCGGCATTGCAGGTGCCGATCTGCATACGAACGCCCCGGTGGAAGAGAGTTTCACGCGACCGGCTCACTGGAACACTTGCGCCAGAGGACTTCGGTGTGATTGAACGCCGGTTTCGGATGTCCTCCGAGATGCCTCTTCAGAACAAGCCTCGATGCTGCCAACCTTCGGTCCTGCACCTTGCGCAATCGACCTCATTTGCCGCACCTCCATAACTTAGGAGATTTCACTCAAACCGTTCAGGCGATTGCTTTGTCAGTAAACGGTCTCGAGGATCTTGCCCAACAGCGTCAACGAAGCCTTTCCCGTGACAGGCAACCCTTCTGAGACCTCAAAGGACTGAATCGCGGTCTCGCGGACCTGGGCCGCGCGTGCATCTTCATTGCTCTTTGAGTGACCGAGCGTTTCCAGCAGGTTTGAGATCGTGCTCGTGGGCACTGGTGATGCCGTGGCACCGCTTTCCGGTGCGCGGCTCTCTCCGCGTGTCAACCTGGTTCGGAAACGCGCACTTGCGAGAGGGCCGGTGCGTGGCGGTTGCCGCGTGATCGAGGAGATGACGTGATTGGCGACCAGATTGAATTTACCGTCCATGTAGACCAGAAAAGGCAGGTCGGCGCGGCCGGGTTTGAGCTGGCACCGATGACCGATCCTGCTCTCGGCTGCGAAGAATCCCTTTGGACCACAGTCCAGACCCAGGGTAATGGCATGCGGCGCGTTGCGGCGGTAGCCGGCCTGCAGGAGCGCGCCCCGGCCTTTCTTAATCCGCTGGATCAGCTTCCTGTTGAGGTTTTTCAAACCAAGCCATCCGGTCTGGTGACCCAACGGCTTCTCAAGTTTCAGCAGCGCCCAGTTGTTCAGGATGCTGGCCAGGCTGACACCCCCGTGTGCCCGATAGCCGGGGGCAAGTTCGTAACCGCTGACCCGCGCGTGAACCACATTGGTATCGCGCTGATAGCCGGCGACAAAATGCAGTTCGTTCGGCTGCCACCAACGGCCTTCGGTACGGTAAAAGAGGCAGTGAGCATCCGCCAGAACGTAATAGGCGTCGACCAGAACGCCGGTGCAAAAGCCGCGCCCGCCGGTGTTGAGTCGCCCGATTGCGCTCCAGGGGTATTCGCGTGCATTGACGATGACCGAGTCGGGCATGGGTTTGGAGAACGGGGTTTTGCCTGATTGCGGTTTACCGGCAGGGCGCGCGGGATTTGTGTCTTTTGCGTCTGAGTTCAGGGCTGTGAGCTGCGTATCCCCGGAGCTTGGCCGGGACGAAACTGAACCCGGTAGATCCGCTTGCGCCGCGGCAGATGCGCCAGCGAATAGGGGGGCGCCTGTGGCAAGGCTCGACGCAAGGACGAGGGCTGAGGCGGGAAGGCAACAACGGAATCGCCCCGTGCCCCGAGATCCGTGTAATCCTCGTTTCTTGTGCTCAATGCGAGTCTTGAAACAACCCGACATGGCTTCCCTCCAGCTCCCAAAGACCCAAAAGCACCGGCAAATGCGGTGCAGTGATCCTTAGTCGCCAGTCACTGGGCGAGGGTTCAAAAATCGCCTGAAAGCGATCAGGAACAGATCCGGCGTGTTTTAAAAAAACGATGTAAAAACAGTGCGTTGTGCCAATTTTTGTTGGTCGTTGAATAGCGACGGGATAAAGCTGCGGGCGAACGATTGTAGCCTCACGATTGTAGCCTCACGATTGTAGCCTCACGACTGTAGCCTCACGACTGTAGCCTCACGACGAAAGGCGTGCAAAGACGCAAGCTGTGGGGTTTCGTTCAGGGGTCGTCCGAAAGCAGGGTTAACTCGTCGGACCGGCTATCGCGACGGGCTCTGTCCGCTCGTAGTCGCTGGGCTATTCAGAGGCTTCGATGATTTCACCCAAAAGCGGAACCGAAGCTTCACCAGTGACCGGCAGGCCCTTGGAGCTCTCAAAAGAGCGGATGGCAGCTTCCCGGGCTTCGTCCTGTTGCACCTGGCCGGCATCTTCAGCATAGCCCAGGCTTTCGAGCAGGTTCGAGATGGTGGTCATCGGAACGGGCGATGCCGCGCCGGATTTCGGGGCCTGACTCTCGCCCTTACCCATCTTTGCCCTAAAGCGCGGATTGGCGAGCGAACCGGTGCGCGGAGGCTGTTCGGCGAGCGATGCGAGCACCCGATTGGCAACCACGTTGAACTTACCGTCCATGTAGACCAGGAAAGGCAGATCGGCCCGGCCGGGTTTGAGCTGACAGCGGTTACCGATTCGGCTCTCGGCATCAAAGAATCCGTCAGCCGCACAGTCAAAACCGACAGTGATGGCGTGAGAGGCATCACGGCGGTAGCCGGCCTGGATAAAGGCGCCCTGGCCGTTTTGAAGCCGCCGGACCAGTCTCTTGTCGAGAGTCTTCAATCCCAGCCAGCCTGCTTGGCGGCCCAGGGGTTTCTCGAGTTTGACCAGCGCCCAGTTGTTGATAATGCTGGAAAGACTGGCCCCGCCGTTCGCACGGTACCCGGGCGCGAGTTCATAACTCTGGATCTTCGAATGGGTGACATTGGTGTCGCGCTGGTATCCCGCAACGAAATGCAATTCGCCAGGCTGCCACCAGCGGCCCTCGGTCCGGTAAAAGAGGCAATGCGCGTCCGTGAGAACGTGGGACTCGTCGACCAGAATACCCGTGCAGTAGCCACGCCCGCCCGTGTTCAAGCGTCCGACGGCGCTCCAGGGGTATTCGGCTGCATCCACAACCATGTCCGCCGGCATTGCGTCCGAGGCTTTGCCGCTGGATTTCTGCTGGCTCGCTGATGCGTGAGCCGGCGCCTTCGCCGGATTGAACTTCATGCTGGTTTGCGTTGGCTGCGCCGCCACGGAGAGCGTGCCGAAACCAATACCTGCGCAGGCAACTGCTGTCGCTATGAGATTTATGTGGCGCCGAGTCACAATAAAGCTACCTTTTTCACCTAACCAACCCGAACTCTCTGTTTCCGTCACCTCGCGTTGCGGGGTGCCCAATGCATAGGCAAAACATAAATTCAGGTCACCAAATACAGTAGACAGCATTTATGAAGTATTTGATGTTTGTCGCATGTTATTTTTGGGGCAGGAAGCTTAAAGAAGGTTAATATTTTTACGAAATACGCGTGAGACGCGCAAGCGTACATGGGGTGTGCGGTTGCCTTTCATTTTTATGCTTCGCGTGTTCTCGGGCTCGCGAAGCGCCGGGCTGTAGACCCGACCCTCTCATCACGTCGTAAAAAGAGTGAAAGGGCCGTAAGTTTGCGAGGGATAAGTGCTTCGTTAGATCAAAGGCTTGTCCGGATACCTTCTACGAAGGTCGAAAGGATGTCTTAAGGCTCAGGGGTTAGCGTTACAACCCTTGTCGCTGGAAACTGCGGCTTGCCCGAGTTGTAAAAAATCGCTATACCGCTGCAGGAATACCGCGTGTTTGTTGTATTGGATTCTAACCGAGGAAATGGCTTTTCCATCTGCAGAAATCTGCGATGCGTCAAAGGCACTCAAAAAGTGGGGATCGGAATGAAAACGAAATCTTTGATACTGGGCGCGTGCGCCGCTTTGCTGGTTGCTTCTCCGGTATCGGCTGGTCCTCTCGATGGAATCTTCAGCGGTTGGTTCGATACTGACAGCGCAGAAGAGCTTGGTGCGAACGGCACGGACTTTGGTAACGCACTCTATCGCGGTTACAGCAGTTTAGCTGATGAACGTGACGGGGCCTTTGACCTGACGGACGCGGAACATTTCAACCACAAGGCGCGCGCCGCGGCCCGCCGCTCCGCAGTTCAGCCGGATGCGGTTGCAGACCGTGACCTGACGGACGAGCAGATGCCTATGT
Organism: Denitrobaculum tricleocarpae; assembly: GCF_007004665.1. Taxonomy (GTDB): domain Bacteria; phylum Pseudomonadota; class Alphaproteobacteria; order Kiloniellales; family Kiloniellaceae; genus Denitrobaculum; species Denitrobaculum tricleocarpae. Next base: position 455,262 of record NZ_ML660053.1, read on the forward strand.
TCCAGGACGCGCTGGACCGCATGCGTATTGCATTCGAGCGCGGGGGCATGACTCTGGCACCGCGCGCCGCCGCCGATGCACAGGTCAGCTACGACTGTTGGATCGAAGCAACGGAAGCCAACCGTACGGTTCGCCGGGCTGACAGTGGAAATGAAGACAGCTGTAAGGGTGAGTTCGAGACGGCAATGGCAAAGGTCGAAGCTGCTGCGACTCATGAACTGACCCAGGTTAACTACACCCAGGAAGCCGCCATCCCGGCGCCAGCGAAAGCGCCGGAACCCCAGGCTGCCTCTTTCATCGTTTACTTCCAGTTTGACAGCAATCAACCGACTGCTGTTGGCAGGGATACCCTGGCGCAGGTGGTCAAGGCAGTGCGGGAAGACGAAGGCCTTTCCGTGCGTCTGACCGCTCATGCGGACAGCACCGGATCGAGCGCCTACAATCTGGCTCTGTCCCGGCGCCGGCTCGATGCCGTGACGGCCGCCTTTCTGGAGGCTGATATCTCGCTCGACCGGATCAGCGAAGAAGACGCATTGGGTGAGTCGGCGCCTCTCGTTCCCACCGGAGACGGAGTGCGTGAAGCCGGCAACCGTGCCGTCGAGATTGCGCTCTACTGATTTCCGTCTTGGCGAACCTCTGCGAATAATAGACCTTGCATCAGAGGCTCTTGTGAGCGAGTGATTTGACGCTTACCTCAAGGACCATTGGCAACGAAGCTCTGATGCGTGGATCAAGAGAGCAGGCCGGACTCCCGATCCTCCGGGGCAGGAGGGAGCATAAGCTGAGGAGAGCGAAACCATGACGGCGGGTGGATTTTACGGCCGCGGCATTCTCGTTGCGCTCTCGTTTGCCGGTCTTGCCGCCTGTACGGTCCAGCCCATCAAGACCGAACCGCGATGGGAGCCCCAGGAGCTCGTGAACCCCGGCATCGAAGGCGGACAGAAGCCCGCCGTTCTTTCCTACTGCTACAGCAGTCAGATAAACGAGCCTTCGCAGGTGCTCGAGTATGCGCGTGAAGACTGCCCGACCGGCAAGCTCTACTTCAAGGAGGACGATGTCCTCTGGACAAAGTGCCCTTTGATCCAACCGGTTCGCGCCACCTTCCTCTGTTATCCGGCGAAGCCGGGGGAAGCCGAACAATCGCTCAAACAGTCTTCCAAGCCGTCTACGGCGCAGTAACAGCTGCGCCTCAGGTTGTGTTATGAAGCAGTGTATCTCCGCCGTGACGCTTCTGGTCGAAGACTATGACGCAGCTATTTCCTTTTATTGCGATCGGGTCGGATTTGAACTGGTCGAGGACAAGGCGCTTTCGCTCGACAAACGCTGGGTTCTCGTCGCGCCTCCGGGATCCAAAGAGACCCGAATTCTGCTGGCTAAAGCCGATGGTGACGTTCAGTTGCGGGGTGTTGGGCATCAGACCGGCGGGCGCGTCTCGTTTTTTCTGCAGACAGATGATTTCTATCGGGATTACGAACGGATGCGGGCCAACTCCGTCGTGTTTCTGGAAACGCCGCGCGAAGAGGCTTACGGCACCGTTGCCGTCTTCCAGGACCTCTATGGTAACAAGTGGGATTTGATTGCCTTCGCTTAACAGGCTTTAAGCCGTTACCGGCTCCGGTCAGCGGAGATCAACCGGCACTTCCGACTTGATCACCGTGTTGCCATTGCGCAGTACTGTGAAGACCGCATGATAATTGCCCTCGGGCCATCCGCCGGCGGGCCGCCTTTTTCCCGCGAACAAGAGGTACTGCGCCTTGTTCCGGTCAAGCGTGATCGCGTTTCGCGCCAACTCTCCCAGCGGGCTGACGAGACTGGCGATCACTTCGTCTCCCTTTTTGAGATTGATGGCCCACCCCCAGGAAACCAATGCGCCTGAACTGGGCTGCGGCATGAAGCCTTGTACGGTTCCCGCTTCGACTTCGCTGACCTCGACTGGTCCATCGTAAAATCCAATGTCGAGGAGCTGAGATGCCGGCTGATCCATTTTTGCGAGGCTCTGCGGTGTCCAGAGGGGGGCCGTGCCCAGATCGCAGACCGGACCGCCTTCGGTGCCCCTGAAGGGATCAATCGTTTCTGTGCCCTTACGGACCGAGAGATGGACGTGCGGGAAGGCGGCATTGCCGGAGTAGCCGACAAGACCGAGTTGATCGCCGCGTTCGACCTTTGCGCCTTTTTCAACGGCGATCGAACCCTCGCGCAGGTGGCAGTACTGAGTCTGCCAGCCGTCGCCGTGGGTGATCACAACCCCGTTGCCGCATTCCTTGTTTTGCACCGCTGCCCGGTCTGCCTCGCTTTTGACCAGCCGGTCGGGTTCGCCGTCGCGAAAGCCTGTAACTTCACCCGGTGCCGAGGCGATGACGGGGACGCCGCGTTCGACGTCAGCCAGGGTTTTGACTCTGAAATCCGTGCCTTTGTGACCGTCATAGGTCGCGCCGCTGCAGCGGTAATCCCGTGTCCCGGAACCCGGTTCGAGATCGACGTACTGTTGGATGAAACAGTTTTCACCAAGTTTGCAGTATACCGGGAGGGAGAGCTCCAAAGTGCTGGCTGATGCCGTGCCGCTCATGACCACGGCAACAGCCGCAGCTGTTCCAATGACAGCGGCTCTGAAGCCTGTCCGATATAGCTCGATCATAGAATAGTTCTATCCACTCACAGTTTAAGGCCCCTTCGCGCGCGGGCAGTGTAATCCACAGAGTAACCCTAGATGGTTGCGCACGCTATCCTTGTCTAGCTTTCCGCACTCCATTCCGCCACGACAGCAGGATCACTTTCCCGTGCGGCGTGTTCGTCGCGCAGGATCGCGACGTCGCCTTTGCCACAGAGTTGTCTGAGCGCCCAGACAGCCATTGCGCGGACGAGGGGTGATGGGTCGCCCAGGAGGCTTTCGACGACTTTCAGATGGCTCTTCGCCGCACCGCTGTTGCCGATGGCGATCAGAACGTTGCGCACGAAGCGGTCCCGGCCGATGCGCTTGACCGGTGAGCCGGAAAAAACCTGCCGAAAAGAGGCGTCATCCAGCAATGCCAGATCGCGCAGACGCGGCGCGGTCAGTTCGGCACGTGGCAGAAATGCCTCCTCGCCGGTCGGTTCGGCGAACTTGTTCCAGGGACAGACCGCCAGGCAGTCGTCACAGCCATAGATCCGGTTGCCCATAGGCTTCCGGAATTCGCGCGCGATGTGTCCCTTGTGCTCGATGGTGAGGTAGGAGATGCAGCGCCGCGCATCGATCCGGTAAGGCGCCGGAAAGGCATCCGTCGGGCAGGCGTTCAGGCACCGGCGACAGGAGCCGCAGTGATCGGTTTCGGCCTGATCCGGCGTAAGCGCCAGGGTGGTGAAGATCTCGCCCAGAAAGAACCAGGAGCCGGCCTCGCGGGACACCAGGTTGGTGTGCTTGCCCTGCCAGCCGACGCCGGCGCGCGCGGCCAGGGGTTTCTCCATCACCGGCGCCGTATCCACGAAGACCTTGACCCCGGCGTCGTACTCCCGGTGCAGCCAACGGGCGACGGCCTTGACCCGCTTTTTCAGAATGTCGTGGTAATCCTTGTTGCGCGCGTAGACCGAGACATTGGCCCGTTCTGTATGCCCGAGCAGTTCAAGCGGATCCCGGGAGGGGCCGTAGTTGAGGGCGACGACGATCACGGACTTGGCCTCGGGCCAGAGCACGGTGGGTTCGGCACGGCGGGCTTCGGTTTCCGCCATCCAGCCCATGTCGCCGTGATAATCCTGTTCCAGATATCCGCGCAGGTTCTCCTTAGCCTGAGGGCCAAGGGCCGCCGGGGCGAAGCCGACCACGTCAAAGCCGAGCGCCAGCGCCTGGTCTCGGATGGCGGCTTTGGGATCAGGCGGCGGCATTTGGTCTGTTCTCGGTCCTGGTTAGAGCGGTGGCAGGTCGCCCGCGGCCTGCTGCCGGTGAAAAGCGCTGACGAAGGCATCCAGTTCGCCTTTTTCGATGGCGTCGCGCAGGCCCGCCATCAGCTCCTGATAGTAGTGCAGATTGTGGATCGTCAAAAGGATCGGGCCCAGCATCTCGTTGGCCTTGACCAGATGATGGACGTAGGCGCGGCTGTAGGAGCTGCAGGTCTTGCAGCCGCAGTCCGGATCGATCGGCCGGGGATCGGCCTGATGCCGGGCGTTTCGGATGTTGATGGGACCGCGCCGGGTGAAGCCCTGGCCGGTCCGCCCCGAACGGGTCGGCAGCACGCAGTCGAACATGTCGATGCCGCGCTGAACCGCGCCGACGATATCCGAGGGCTTGCCGACGCCCATGAGATAGCGCGGCCGTTCCCGGGTCAGGTGCGGCATGGTCGCGTCCAGCACCTCGAACATGACCTCCTGGCCCTCGCCGACCGCGAGGCCGCCCACGGCATAGCCGTCGAAGCCGATCTCCTGCAGGGCTTCCGCCGACTCCTGCCGCAGGTCCGGGTATACCGAACCCTGCACGATGCCGAAGAGGCCGTAGCCCGGACGTTTAATGAAGGCATCCTTGCAGCGCTGGGCCCAGCGCATGGAGCGGCGCATGGAGTCCGCGGCTACGTCCGGCTCGGCCGGGTAGGGGGTGCACTCGTCCAGCACCATGGTGATGTTGGAATCCAGCAGACACTGGATGTCCATGGCCCGTTCGGGCGTCAGGTTGTGACGGCTGCCGTCCAGGTGGGAGCGGAAGGCGACGCCCTCCTCGGTGATCTTGCGCAGCTCTGACAGGGACATGACCTGATAGCCGCCGGAATCGGTCAGGATCGGCTTGTTCCAGTTCATGAACTTGTGCAGGCCACCCAGCTCCGCAATGCGTTCGGCGGTCGGACGCAGCATCAGATGATAGGTGTTGCCCAGGACAATTTCGGCGCCCGTATCCGCCACGTTCTCCGGCAGCAGGCCTTTCACGGTTCCGGCGGTGCCCACGGTCATGAAGGCGGGTGTCTCGGCGGTGCCGTGGGCTGTATGCAGGCGGCCGCGCCGGGCGGCGCCGTCGCTGGCCAGAACTTCGTATTTGAGCGCGTCTTCGGTCATAGCGGTCTGTTCGGTTTCCTAATGTTCGGCACGTTGCAGCAGGCTGCAGTCGCCGTAGGAGTAAAAGCGGTAGCCCTCGGCCTTTGCATGTTCGTAGGCCGCCTGCATCCGGTCCAACCCCGCGAAGGCGCTGACCAGCATGAAGAGGGTCGAGCGGGGCAGGTGGAAATTGGTCAGCAGCAGGTCCACGATTTTGAAGCGGTAACCGGGGGTGATGAAAATATCCGTATCGCCGGCATAGGGTTTCAGCGTGCCGTCCTCAGAGGCGGCACTTTCCAGCAATCTGAGGGGCGTCGTACCGACGGCGACAACCCGTCCGCCGGCGGCTTTAGCCGCATTGATGATCTCTGCCGTCTCGGGCGAGATAATACCGGTTTCGCTGTGCATCTTATGGTCCCGGGTGTCCTCGACCTTGACCGGCAGGAAAGTGCCCGCACCGACATGGAGGGTCAGGGTGGTCCGCTTCAGACCCCGCGCATCGATCGCGGCCAGCAGCTCCGGTGTATAGTGCAGGCTCGCGGTCGGTGCCGCCACGGCGCCGTCCCGGGCCGCGAAGATGGTCTGGTAGTCACTCTTGTCGTGTGCGTCGCCCGCCGAGTCGCGCTGAATATAGGGTGGCAGAGGCATGATGCCGTGGCGGTGCAGGCGCTCCAGGAGTTCGGGTCCCTCGACGTTGAACTTCAGGGTGACTTCGCCGGCTTCGCCCTTTGCCATGGCCTCGGCGGAGAAATCCTCGGCGAAATCGACCCGCTCGCCAGGGCGCAGCTTCCGGGCCGGACGGGCAAAGACCTTCCACTGTGCCGGCGCGCGCGCGTCCAGGTTCGCGCTGTCTTGCGTCACCTCGCCGCCGTCGCTCTTGTGCAGCGTCACCTCGATCTTCGCCATGCCGCGCCGGCCGGTCAGGCGCGCCGGGATCACCCGGGTATCGTTAAAGACCAGGATATCCCCCGGTTCCAGCAGGCCGGGCAGGTCCATCATGACGTGGTCGCGCAAGCCTTCGCCCACAGCCAGCAGCCGTGCGGCATGGCGTGGATTCGCGGGGTGCTGCGCGATCAGCTCACGCGGGAGCTCGAAGTCGAAAAGGTCGGTTTTCATCTTTTGGGCCGGGTGTGGATAAAGCCTTCGCCGGGGGCGGGGTTATCTAGCATTTCGGCGCGGGGAGGCAAAGAGAATGCGGTCAACGCGGTTCGTAATCCATTGTCGTAACAACTTGATAAGACGCGCATACAATTCCAAAAGAATATCAATAAATTGACAAAATGCTTCAACTAGAATATTTATAAATATACTATATAGACTTTTTAGAGTAGGTTTTAATATCCTATGAGTGTCAAAAACACTGCGCGACGGCAGTACGTAAGGTTGGCGGACCAAGCTGCGCAGCAGGTCCGATCCCTTCACAGCCCGAAAGAGGGTTGGATCGCGACCTTGCGGAAAGCACTGGCCATTTCGGGGCCGCAGTTGGCCAAAAGGGCCGGCGTTACCAAGGCGGCCATTTATCAGGCGGAACGAAATGAGCGTGACGGCGCGATTTCGCTCAGGCAGATGGAGAAGCTGGCGCAGGCTCTCGGGGGGAAATTCGTCTACGCCATCATACCCGACGGGCGGGTCGACGACGTCATCAGGACACAGGCCGGGAGAAAAGCCGAGGCGCTGATCCGGCGGGCAAGTTCTCACATGGCGCTGGAGAAACAGTCTCTGCCGCCGGAGCGGACGCGCGAGGAAATTGCGCGACTTACCGACGAGATCCTCCGCGAAATGCCTCCGGATTTCTGGGAAGGTGAATAGTGTTTGAGAATCCGGATGGCGCGACGCCCCTTGATCCTGATGAAATCGGCGGCCTGAAGTTCGCGCATATCACAACGCGTGGTGAACTCGATGAATTGGAGCAAGCAAACATCGGGCAGGGGCTGAGATGGCTTGGGCGGCGGCGGGGCGGCGATATTCTCACCGAGAGTTTTCTCCGCACGCTGCACAGGCGTCTCTTCGGCGACGTCTGGGATTGGGCGGGAACTTTTCGCCTCACGGAAAAGAATATCGGTATCGACCCTTATCAGATACCGGTGCAACTGCGGATGCTTCTGGATAACGCCCGCTTTTGGGCGGAGAATTCCGTCTTTCCGCCCCTTGAGTCCGCGGCCCGTTTCCATCATAGAATGGTGCAGATCCACCTCTTTCCGAACGGCAACGGTCGCCACGCGCGGATTGCGGCAGACGTCTTTCTCGAAGACTATTTCAAGCATCCTCCCATCGAGTGGGCCGGCGGTTTCGACCTGCAGGCGGATAACGAACGCCGGGACAGCTATTTGCAGGCTCTGCGCGCGGCCGATGCCGGGAACTTCGGTCCGCTGCTGGCCTTTTGCCGGGGTTTGAACCGTCGCTAAAGGGCAAGCCTCATCGGCTGAGCGCCCCCTGCACAGTCGTGGAGGGGAGCGAACTCACCGACGACGGGCCTTGTAATACCATGTTGGCGGCACGCAAAGTGATTGCCTTGACTGAAACGGCGGCTTTCCATCGTGCGCTTCTAGACCGGATCACCTTTTGACAGAACCGCCGTGCGGTTCGGTCAAAAGGTATGAATCCGTTCTAAATCTTAGTGTTAAAGCAGATTCACAAGCCCGATGTATCGCCTTTGGCGATTCCATCTAAACTTGATCTGCTTTAGCGCGTTACGTTGATGTTTTCCCACTGGAAGATTTTCTGGTTTTGAAACCGAAGAACTAAGCTGCTTTGGCAGGTCTTATCGGTAGACTGCTTCGCCCCGATCCAGCATAAGCGTAGCAGCATGACAGACACAGAAAATCTCTTACAACCGACTCATGGTTTCATGGCTGTTCCAAACAGTCTCGACCTGAGCGGCGCAAAAGCCGCCGTTCTAGGTTTGCCGTTCGATTGCGGGACCAATCAGGTGCGCATCGGCGCCCGGCACGGCCCCGCCGCGATCCGGCAGCAGTCGCTGGCGCTGGACCGGCGGCTGTTCGGTTTTTCCGAGCGGGATGCGGTTGCGGAACTCGGGCTGGTGGATTGCGGGGATGCGGCGGTGACATCGGGCCGTATCGAGCCTTCATTCGAAGCCATGGAGCAAGCGACGGCCCACATTCTGCGCGCCGGGGCGGTCCCGGTGACCTTCGGCGGTGACGGGGCGGTGACCCTGCCGCAGCTCAGGGCCATGAAGGCTGTCCACAAGAATCTGGCGGTCCTGCACTTCGATGCCCATACGGACGCCTATCCGATTGGTGACGAGCGGCACAACACCGCGACGACCTTTACCTGCGCGGCGGAGGAGGGGCTGATCGATACCCGGGCGTCCTTTCACATCGGCTGCCGCGGGCCCGTCTCGCAGAAGGGGCTGGCGGAATTCTCCCAAGGGCTGGGGTACCGGATCGTCGATATGGAGGCTTTGGCCCGCGATGGGCGCGCGCACATGGCGGCGATCCGGGAAGAATTGGCAGGGCGGCCGGTCTATATCTGCTGGGACATGGATTTCTTCGATGCGTCCTGCGCGCCCGGGGTCTGCGAGCCGACCTGGGGTGGACCCACGGCTTACGAGGGCCTTGCCCTGTTGCGCGCTCTGGCGGGGCTAAAGATTGTCGGGGTTGATATCAACACAGTCTGTCCGCCGCTCGATCCCGGCAATATGACCGCGCATCTTGCGGCCACGGTTGCGCTTAACGCCCTGCACGTGATTGCTATCGGACGAGGGGGCTGACTTAGCTGGCCTTCTTCGCGTCGTACCGCAGGCCGACGATGACCCGTTGCTCGGTGATGTCGCGCAGGAAGTGGAGAGGCTGGCGGGCCTGGCCGCCGAAGCCGGGGGCCTGCATCAAGAGGGCGTCGCCCGGTTTGACCGGCACTTCGACGGGGTTCAGGCCCTCACGGTTGTCGCAGGTGAAGAAACGGCCCTGGCCAGCGAGGATGATCAGGACCACCACCTGCCGGAACTGCAGGAAGTCCCGATGCGGGGTGATGCCTGCGCTGCCCGGGGTGTAGCGCTGTACAGCGATATCGTTAAAGCGCAGCTCGTCCGTGAGGGGCGGTTCGGACATGCTGCTGGCAGCGGCCCGCAAGTGCTCACCCAGCTGCTTTGCCAGCTCCATAAATGCACTGCCGCTGTCGAAAGCCATACAGATCTCGAAGTCCTGCTGAACTTCCCGTCCTGGCGCGCCCATGTAGGGTTTGGCGCGGCGGTAGGTCAGAGCTTGCGCGGCTTCGAGCAAGCGCTGCCGTCCCGGTTCCGAGAGCAGGGGTATGCTGAGCGCATCCTTTTGGCGCAGTTCCTCAAGGTAGGGCGCGATTTGGGTTGGGCTGGCGGCGAAGAGGTCGGGCATGGACAGGTACGGTTCTCGGATTGAGGCGGGCGCTTTTCAGCGATCATTACAACAGCTATTCAAGCAGGGCAGATGTCAAAAATCGACACTTGCCGGTCGCAGTCCGGCAACTCATCTTAGATGCGCTTTCACAGTGACCGTTCTGAGGATGTTATGGCGCGTTTCTGGATCTTTGCCGCTGCCCTGAATGCCTTCGTGGCGGTGAGCATGGGCGCTTTTGCCGCACATTGGCTTGAGGGGCGGGTGAGCGCGGACGCTCTCGGCTGGGTTCAAACTGGGGCGCGGTATGGCCTGGTGCATGCAGTTGCATTGCTCGCGGTCAGCCTCTTCGCCATCTCGCGGCAGGACACTGCGGGACCGGGTCTGCGCTATCTGCCTTTCATCCAGTCCGGCCTGCTTTTCGGTTGTATCGTCTTTTCAGGGACCCTCTATATCATGGCCTTGACAGATCTGCGCTTTCTCGGTGCTGTGGTTCCGCTGGGCGGGATGGCGTTCCTGGTGGCGTGGCTCGCACTGATGCTTGCGGGACTGCGCTGGGGGCGTTAACCGCTCAAACAGGGAAAGACAGGAGACCGCCGAGAGATGAGTTCCGTTCAGCTCGATACCAAGGGTTTGAAATGCCCGCTGCCCGTCCTGCGCGCCCGCAAGGCGATGAAACCCATGGCAGCCGGTGAGATTCTGGAGGTTGAGGCGACCGACCCGAGTTCGGTTCAGGACTTCAAGGCCTTTTGCGAGACCACCGGCGACGAACTGTTGGAGAGTCGTGAGGCGGACGGTGTTTACAGCTTTCGGATTCGCAAAACCGGTTAATCCGGGAAGTCCGCATGCGGCGGCTGAAAGCCGGATTTTTCGAAAAGACGGTCGCGGCAGGCTTCCAGTTGCCGCTGCAGTTCTTCAATCTCAATCCCGCAGAGCGCGCCGCCGCGTTTCCTGACCTTGCCTGCTACCACGACCGTATCGACAGAGCTTGAGGAAGCTCCCAGCGCCGCAAAGCCGATAGGATCGTTTATGGCGGTGAGAGCGGTCGGCCGCAGGAGTACGATGTCCGCCTGCTTACCCGGCGTGAGGCTTCCGGTTTTTCTTTCCAATCTCAGCGAGGCCGCGCCGTCCAGGGTGGCGAAACGCAAGACGTCACGGCTGTCGATGTTGGGCGTGCCTTGTTCCAGCGCCTGGAGCCGTGCGGCCTGGAGCGTGCCGGCCATCTGCGGAAAGAGGCTGGGCTCCGTCGAGGTCACCACGTCGACGCCGAGACCAGGCCGGACCCCGGCGGCGAGCGCCCGGGTGGCCGCCGGATAGCCGAACTGCATTTGCATTTCGATGGTCGGCGTGCAGACCAAGTGCCCGCCGCTGTCCGCAATCCGCCGGATACTCTCATCTGTGAGGGAATTGCCATGCACATACTGCAGGTCCGGTCCCATCAGCTTCGCGTCGTGCATGCGTTCGATCGAGCGGTAGGGCAGGCCGAAAGCGCCGTTGCCTGCATGCATACTGATGAGAAGGTTCAGATCCCGTGCGACCGCGATGTCGTGTCTGGTGACCTCAAGCGTCGACTGTTCCGGGCCGCGCGCCGCCATGGCCATGGTGACGAGGCTCTCGTCCGAGGCCAGGAGGTTGCGCCGGACCCGCCGGATGTCCTCCGGCACGGGCCGTTCGCTGTCCATCGACCAGGCGGGTTCCGTGTTGGGAAAGCCGTAACCGAAGACGGCACGGATGCCGCTGTCCCGTAAGCCCGCGATGGCGGCGTCTGCGTGCTCGGGGGTGTGCAGGACGTGGCACCAGTCGAAGATCGTCGTGATCCCTGCATTCAGGGCCTGGAGGGCGCCGATCCGGTTGGCGATCCACAGGTCTTCGGGGCTATAGACGGGGGCAAGTTTTCCCGGGACCTGGGCAAAGTAGCTGTTCAGATCGGTGTCGGCGGCCGCCATGGTCAGTGGGCTTTGCCAGATATGGCGGTGTGCGTCGACAAACCCCGGCAGGGCGATCATGCCTTTGGCGTCGATGACTTCAACGCCCGCAAGATCGATATCCCGGTTCAAGTTCGGCACAATCGCGGCGATGCACTCGCCCTCGACCAGCATCGAGCCCTGCCGCAGGTTGCCGACCCCGGCATCCATGGAGAGGACCGTTGCGTCGCGAATCAGCAGGCGCGTGGTTTTTGAATCTTTCACGGGGACCCGGGTGTTGCTGAAGCCAGAACTATTCGCCGGGCGCCATCGCCGCCTTGGGCAAACGGTTTCGGCGCGCGCGTTCAATGGGACCGACCAGGATCGCAAGCATGGGCGGGATCAGCAGAAGGGTGAGAACCGCGGAGAGCGAGAGACCACCCACGACCACCGAGCCGAGCCCCCGGTAGAGCTCCGAACCGGCGCCCGGGAAGATCACCAGCGGGAGCATGCCGACGACGCTGGTCAGGGTCGACATGAAGATCGGCCGGATCCGGTTGCGGGTTGCTTCGATGATGGCGTCATGGGGCAGCAGATCCTCTTCGCGGATGTGATAGAGGGTCTGGTGCACCAGCAGGATCGCGTTGTTGACCACGATCCCGATCAATATCACGAAGCCAAGCAATGTGAGCATGTCCAGGGACTGGTTGGCGCCGTAGAGGTTGAGAACCGCCAGGCCGCCGACGCCGCCTGCCGCCGCGACCGGTACGGAGAGCAGGATAATGAGGGGGTAGAGGAAACTCTCGAAGAGAACCGCCATCACCAGATAGACAATCGCCAGGGCCAGGGCGAGATCGAGGATCATCGCCTGCCAGGTTTCCGACAGCTTATCTGCGGTGCCGGACATTCCCATACGGATACCCGCTGGTACGCCTTCGGCCATAACCGCGTCGATCACTTCCGTCTGGATCAGATCAAGGGCTGTCTCGAGCGGGACATCCCGGGAGGGCCGCAATTCCAGCGTGACCGTCCGGAAGTTTTCCCGGTGGCGGATCTCGGTGGGGCCGCTGGTCAGGATCACTTCGGCGAGAGAGGTGACCGGGATGATCTGCCCGCTGGACGTGACCACGGGCAGGTTTCCGATGCCCTGGGTTTCGGTGACGTTCTCCTCCGGCCCCTGCAGCATCATGTCGACGCGCTTGTTGCCGACGGTGATTTCAGCCACGCGGAGACCGTCGTTGAAGGTGTCGACGGCGTCACCGAGTTCGCGCGCCGTCACGCCATTGTCGGCCAGGCGCACACGGTCCGGAATGACGCGCACCTCCGGCGCACCCAGCTCAAGGCCCGGGTTTGGTCTGAACTGATTGTTTTCCGCAGGCGGCAGAACCGTCAGCATCTTGGTGGTCGCGCGTTGGGCAACCGCGAGTATCTGCTCCAGATCAGGCCCGCTGATATCGAGCTCGATCTTGCGCCCGCCGCCGATCCCGCGTCCGAAGATCGAGGGCTGGTTGATGAAACCGAAGGTGCCCGGTTCTCGGAAGACCGGCCCCTCCAGAAGCGGAATCAAGTCTTTGGCCCGTGATGGGTCGACTGCGACCGCACCCAGGAAAGTACTGGCGCTGCGGGCGACGAAGAAGAAACGTTCCATCTTTGGAGGCTCATCCGGTCCCGACTCTTCGCCGGACTCAATGGCCCAATGCGGTCGGGTCGCGTCTTCGATGTTTTTGGCAATGCCGGTGGTCGTATCCAGATTATAGCCGGGCGGGGGAATGATGATCCCGAAAACCAGGTTCCGATTGCCTTCCGGCAGGTATTCCAGCTTGGGCAGGAACTTCCACGCGCCGAAGGAGGCGCCCGCGGTGACGGTCGCGACGACCAGGAAAGCAATTGAGGGGCTGCGCACGACCGTTCGGGTGAACCCGATAACGGCGGCTACAAAGCCCGCGGCGAAGTGATCGATACCCGGTAGGGGTATCCGCCTGACATCGGGCTCTTTTTGATGTTTTGGACCGCCCAGCAGCCGGTTCGCGAGCGCCGGCAGAACCGTGATCGATACAATCAGTGAAAGGAGGACCGAGACCGAGATGGCGACGGCGATGTCCCGGAAGAGCTGCCCCACCTCGAGCTGCATCACCAGGATCGGAATAAAGACCATCACAGTGGTCAGCGCCGAGACCAGGATCGCGCCCCAAACCTGTTGCGCGCCCTCGTAGGCCGCGATCGCCGTCGGTTTGCCGGCTTCCCGCTTGCGATAGATATTTTCCAGGACCACGATGGCGGCATCAACCACCATGCCGACAGCAAAAGCCAGGCCGGCCAGGGAGATCACGTTGATCGAGCGGCCCAGGGCGGCCATGGCAACAAAAGAGCCGATTACCGAGACCGGAATGGCAACGGAGATCACCAGCGTGGCGCGGGGCGAGCGCAGGAAAATCAAAAGGATCAGGGCGGCCAGTGCGCCGCCGACCCAGATGTTCTGTTGTACCAACTCTATCGAGGAATCGATGTAGACAGTCTCGTCATAGACCTGCCGCAGCTTCAGTCCCGATTCCGGGATCACTGTGCGCTGAAGCTCTTCAATCGCTTCGCGCACCCCGCGCATGGTCTCGATGACGTTGGCGCCGGTTTCGCGGACGGCATTCAGCGCGACCGCCTGCTGGCCCAGCATCCGGATCGAGGCGGCAGGCTCCGAATGACCGAAACGAACCTCCGCGATATCGCCGACAGTGACGCGCGCAAGGCGGCCGCTCTCCTGGGAGGTGTCCGAGCGGATCACCACGTCATTGATCTTGTCGACGGTATCCAGTTCGCCCTCGGTCCGCACCACGTAGCGCCGCTTGCCCTCGTCGACGTCGCCGGCGCTGACCGAAGCATTGGCGCGGCGCAGGGCCGTCACCACCTCGCTGACCGTCATACCATAGCGGGCGAGCAGCTCGGGCTCGACCACGATGTCGATCTCCTGCGTGGCCTCGCCGAAGATGTTGACCTGGCTGATACCGGGCACGCGTTCTATGCGTTCCTTGACGACGTCATCGAGGAAATCGCCATACTCGTGGATCGGCCGCTCGTTGCCTTCCTCGCGGGTGATGATGAACCAGGCGATGGGCGTATCTTCGCTGCCGGCCGTATCCAGGCTTGGCTCGTCGGCTTCATCCGGGTAACCGGTGACCTGATCCAGGCGGTTGGAGACGAGCAGCAGCGCCCGGTCCATATTGGTGCCGACTTTAAACTCGAGAGTGATAGAGCCACTGCTTTGGCGCGACCGGCTGGTTATGGTGTCGAGCCCTTCCAGGCCCTTCAGGACATCTTCCTGGCGGTTGATGATGTTTCGCTCGATCTCGGCAGGCGCGGCGCCCGGCCAGAAGGTGCGGACCGTGATCACCGGCCGATTGACATCGGGCGCGAGCTGGATCGGGATTGACTGAAGGGCGACCAGACCGAACATCACCACCATCAGAACGGCAGAGATCACTGCGATCGGCCGTTCGATGGAGAGTTTGATCAGGTTCATCAGCTGGCCCCGTCAACGATGATCGACTGACCGGGCCGTAAACGTTCGTTACCGCGGACCACGACTTTTTGACCTTCCTGCAGGCCGCTCTCGACCACCAGCCGGTTCCCGACCGCAAGCCCCAGTTCGACGGGCTGTAACTTGGCGGTATCGCTGTCTGCAACATAGACGATCGCGCCGTTCGGACGTTTGATGATGGCGTCCTTGTGCACGGTCAGGACGTCGCGCTGCGCGCCGACCGGAACATAGATGGTAACGCTCTGTTCGTCCGCGAGAGGGCTTTCGGAATGATCGAAGTTCGCGGTAAAGCGCACGGCGCGCGTGCGGGTCAGCGGATTTTCGCTCGGAATAACGGCCCGGACCCGGGCTTCCTCGGTGGTGGAGTCGTCCAGGGCCACGCGGACTTTGGTGCCGATCTGCAGGCCGCCAATGAAGCGGAAGGGAACATCGGCTTCAATTTCGAGTGAGCGGTCGGCGACCATTTGAACCACCGCTTGACCGGTCTGGACGTAGGCGCCGGCCTCGGTCATCCGCCGCGTGACCACGCCGCTGTAGGGCGCGGTAATGGTTGCGTAACTGAGATTGATATCGGCGGAGCGGGTGTCAGCGATCCTGCTCAGGATTGTTGCTTCAGCCTGTGTGACTTCGGCCTGAGCAATCACGACCTCCTGTTTCGCATCCTCGTATCGTGATTGGTTAAAGGCTGCGGACTTTTTCAGTCTCTCCAGCCGGGCCAGGGTTTGTTTCGCCAGGGTCACCCTGGCTTTCCGGGTTTTCAGATTCGCCTGGGCCACGGCCAGTTCGCCGGCAGCAAGATCGCGCTGCGCCAAAAGATAGCTGTTGGTAAGGGTGGCAAGAACCTGTCCGGCGTCGACCCGGTCGCCCACTTCAACGTCGAAGCTTTCGATCGGCCCGTTGATGCGGGCCGAGACTTCACCCGCCTGGCGCGCAACCAGGCGGCCAATCACCGCCGCCGTCTGGGACAAAGGCTCCACACGCACAAGATCGACGCGCACCAGCGGGGCATCCTGGGCCATAGCCGGCACCAGCATGGTCATAACTGTACAAAGAGTCAGCAGCAAGCCGGTGAAAAACCGGGTTTTGCTATTCAAACCCATTCCATATGCGCGACGACTTAACAGGACATCCTCCACCCCGAAAAACGCAGTCCCTCCACCAGGGTCCGCGCTATGTTCTTTGAGCGCTTACACTATATAGTTTACTTAGGACATTTGGCCATTTGTTACCGGCTGTCAATGACACGGCCAATTCAAATGTTAGTTTAAACACCTTGGCTAAAACCCCGCCTCACGGTTGATCCTGCCGGTTGTGAACAGCCCGAAACTCCGGATCGGCCTGGAGATCTGCGGCTTTTCCGCCCAGTGCGGCGGGTTCGGCTTGTGAAGAGGGTCACCGGATTGTTATGACCTTATGAGTGATTGCCCGGCTCCGCAAAGGAGCGCATTCTACCTGCCCTGCGTAGAAGCGTATTCTAAAGTGAGAAGAAACCGGGGCCTTTGGCGCCTGTGCTTGGCGAGAGCTTTCAGGCCAACGAGGCACCTGGACAGTGGTTTTGGGAGGACCAGCCATGACGACCCTGCTTTACAGCCATGAAGCCTGCGTGCGGCATGATCCGGGCGAGATGCACCCGGAATGCCCCGCCCGGATCGAGGCTGTCCTCACGGCGCTCGCAGCGCCGGAATTCGATGCGCTCGAGCGCCGGGATGCGCCCCGCGCGTCGGTCGAACAGATCATTCGTGTGCATCCTCAACCCTATGTGGACCAGTTGCTGGCGGCGGTGCCCGAGAGCGGACGGCGCGGCCTGGATGGCGATACGATCCTCTCGCCGGGTTCCGGCGAAGCCGCCCTGCGGGCAGCGGGCGCTCTGTGCGCCGCCGTGGATGCAGTAATGGCCGGGGAGGCGGACAATGCCTTTTGCGCGATCCGCCCGCCCGGACACCATGCCGAACCGGACCAGGCAATGGGCTTCTGCCTCTTCAACTCTGTCGCGGTCGGTGCGCTCCACGCGCGCGAGGTGCACCGCTGTCATCGGATCGCGGTGATCGATTTTGATGTGCATCACGGAAACGGTACCCAGGCGAGTTTCTGGAACGACCCGGATCTCTTTTACGCTTCGACTCATCAATCGCCGCTCTATCCCGGGACCGGCGCGCCGCAGGAGCGCGGTGTTTCGACCAACATTTGCAATGCTGTGTTGCCGCCGAACGCAGGCTCCGAGGAGTTCCGCAATGCGCTGCGTGCGAGCGTTTTCCCGGCCCTGACACGTTTTGACCCAGATTTCATCCTGATTTCAGCCGGATTCGATGCCCATAAAGACGATCCCCTGGCGAATCTGCAGCTTGTCGAGGAGGATTACGTCTGGGCGACGAACGAGCTGATCGCGATTGCCCGGCATGCTTGCGGCGGCAAGATCGTCTCGACCCTGGAGGGCGGCTACGATCTTTCCGCGCTGGCGAGATCAAGCGCGGCGCACGTGCGCAGTTTAATGGCCGCTTGAAGCGGCGGGGCCTGACGGCGGCATAGCGCCGCGGTGCCGGGTCGTGCACCAGGGCCTCAGGAGACCGGTTTTGAGACTCTGCATTGCGTGTTGCGCCGGCAAGGATTAGGACTAGCAAAGGATCGTGATCGGAACAGGGCTCCCGCGCGGTCGAGATTTTTAGAAGGTAAACGAAGGACGAAATTATGGCGGCAAGCGCGACCCCGGCCATCCCGGCAGACGTAAAGAAGATGTCCTTTGAGGAGGCGCTGGAAGAACTGCGTCAGATCGTCGGCGCCCTCGAGCGCGGCGACGGCAAACTCGATGATGCCATCTCGTCCTATCAGCGGGGCGCCGAGCTTAAGGCCTATTGCGAGAGCAAACTGCGCGATGCCCAGGAGAAGGTTGAGAAAATCAGTCTGGGTCCGGACGGAGATATCAAGACTGAAGCCTTTGATGTCGGCTGAGTGAAGGTTGATTTTCGTGGGAAGCCCGACCCGATGACAATTCTTAAAGAGCGGCCCGGTCTCGACCATCGTCTGGGCGCCAGCGCGGAGCTTGTGACGCGCCGCCTCGACGAACTCCTGCCCGAAGCGGCGGGGCCGCGCGGCCGCGTAATCGAAGCCATGCGCTATTCGGCCCTGAGCGGCGGCAAGCGTCTGCGGCCCTTCCTGGTCATCGAATCGGCACGGCTTTTTGGTCTTTCGGAAGAGGCGGCGCTGAATACGGCGGCTGCGGTCGAGATGATCCACTGCTATAGCCTGATCCACGATGATCTGCCGGCCATGGATGACAGTGACTTGCGCCGGGGCCATCCGACCGTCCACGTGAGGTTCGACGACGCGACGGCGGTGCTGGCCGGCGACGGTTTGCTGACCGAGGCCTTTGCGGTTCTGGCGGATCTTAAAACCCACGGGGATGCCGCCGTTCGCTGCGAGCTGATCGCGGGTCTGGCGAAGGCATCCGGCGCGGCGGGCATGGTCGGCGGCCAGATGATCGATCTTTCGCCCGAGCGGGATCGGCTGGATCTGACCGGGATCACCAATCTGCAGGAGCTCAAGACCGGCGCGCTGATTGCCTTTTCTTGTAAGGCAGGCGCGATTTTGGCACAAGCCGGGCAGGCGGAACGCCAAAGCCTGCGCGACTATGCGGGTAAGCTGGGCCTGGCTTTCCAAATCGTCGACGATCTTTTGGACAGCGAGTCGACACCTGAAGCCCTCGGCAAGCCGACCGGACAGGACCAAGCTGCCGGCAAAGCGACCTTCGTCGGACAGCTTGGCGTTGCAGGCGCCCGGGATATGGCTTCCGGTCTGGTTGATCAGGCCCGCCGCTGCCTCGATATATTCGGCGACCGCGCTAGTATACTAAGTCAAACGGCAACATTCGTGCTGGAACGGACCAGGTAATCCTGCGAAATTACAGTTTATGCAAGCAAGTTATTGCGGGCGCAGAACATAAGCGCTTAACCACCTGGAGAAAAAGCACTTCCAGGTAAAGAGGTGAAGAGAGTGAGCCAGATCGGTCACAACAGACAGACCCCTTTGCTCGATACGGTTTCGAGCCCGGAGGATCTGCGGAGGCTCGACGAAGATCAGTTGCGGCAACTTGCCGACGAGCTGCGGGTCGAGATGATCAACGCGGTCTCGGTTACCGGCGGGCATCTGGGGGCCGGGCTGGGCGTGGTCGAACTGACCGTCGCCGCGCACTACGTTTTCAACACGCCGGACGATAAGCTGATCTGGGATGTCGGCCATCAGTGTTACCCCCATAAGATTCTGACCGAACGGCGCGAGCGTATCCGCAGCCTTCGGCAGCCGGGCGGGCTTTCCGGCTTTACCAGCCGAAAGGAGAGTAAATTCGATCCCTTCGGCGCCGCGCACAGCTCGACCTCGATTTCCGCCGGGCTGGGTTTTGCGGTGGCCCGCGACCTGGCCGGGCGCTCGAACGATGTGATCGCCGTGATCGGCGATGGCTCCATGTCGGCGGGCATGGCTTACGAAGCCATGAACAACGCGGGCGCCATGAACAGCCGTCTGATCGTCATCCTGAACGACAACGATATGTCCATTGCGCCCCCGGTCGGGGCGATGAGTGCTTATCTCTCCAAGCTGATTTCCTCCGGATCCTTCCATTCGGTCCGCAGCCTGGCCAAGGAAGTGGCGAAGAAATTTCCCAAGCCCCTGGAACAGGCGGCCCGCCGCGCCGAGGAGTATGCCCGCGGCATGCTGACCGGCGGGACCCTGTTCGAGGAGATGGGCTTCTTCTACATCGGTCCGATCGACGGGCATAACCTGGACCATCTGCTGCCTGTGCTGAAAAACGTGCGTGACAGCGACCACGATGGCCCGGTGCTCATCCATGCGGTCACGCAGAAGGGCAAGGGTTACGAGCCCGCCGAGAAGTCGGCGGACAAGTACCACGGGGTCGCGACCTTCGATGTGGTGACCGGCAAGCAGGCCAAACCCACACCCAAGGCGCCCGCCTATCAGAATGTCTTCGCCAAGGCGCTGATCGCCGAAGCGAAAGAGGATGAGAAAATTGTCGCGGTCACCGCCGCCATGCCCTCGGGTACCGGCCTCAACCTCTTTGGCGACGCCTTCCCGGAGCGGACCTTCGACGTCGGGATCGCCGAGCAGCACGCGGTGACCTTCTGCGCCGGTATGGCCTGCGAGGGCTTCAAGCCCTTCGCCGCGATCTATTCGACCTTCCTGCAACGGGCTTACGACCAGGTGGTGCACGACGTCGCCATCCAGAAGCTCCCGGTGCGCTTCGCCATCGACCGTGCGGGTATGGTGGGTGCTGACGGCGTGACCCATCAGGGCAGCTACGACATCACCTATCTCGGCTGTATTCCGGGCATGGTGCTGATGGCCGCCGCCGATGAGGTCGAGCTGATGGACATGGTGGCAACGGCGGTCCAGATCGATGATGCGCCTTCCGCATTTCGTTTCCCGCGTGGCGAAGCCACCGGCGTCGAGATGCCGGAGAAGGGCACGCCACTTACGATCGGCAAAGGCCGGGTGCTGCGGGAAGGGACCAAGGTAGCGGTCCTGTCTTACGGGACGCGCCTGCAGGACGCTTTAAAGGCCGCTGACGACCTTGCAGCCCGGGGGCTCTCCACCACGGTCGCGGATGCACGTTTCGCAAAGCCTTTGGATCAGGACCTGGTCTTGCGGCTTGCCCGCGAGCACGAAGTGATGATCACGGTCGAGGAGGGCGCCATCGGCGGTTTCGCCACGCAGGTGATGCATTGCATGATTTCAGCCGGCGTGTTCGATCAGGGACTGAAATTCCGTCCGCTCTATCTGCCGGATTTTTTCATCGACCACGACAAGCCTGCAATTCAGCAAGAGGTCGGTGGTGTCGACTCCACTGCGATTGTGGCTGCGGCCCTGCAAGCACTCGGGTTGGAAGAGGACTCGGCAGCTGTTCAGCTCCAGACAAGTCGCTGAACCGACGCCGCTGCGTGGCCTTTGGACGAAGCAAGACTGCGACACGCGCGTGCCTGGCGACATCTCTGCATAGCGGCCCTGCGTTAACTGCTCTTCCGCCCCTTCGCCCATTCCGGCATAGTGCCACGCATGGGTGTAAATTCGGACCAATTCGGCCGCACTGATCGCAGTGCCGGGGCCAAAAGCGGCGCTTCTGCCTGGTGGGAGGAAGTGCGGGCGACCTTTGTGCTCGCCTGGCCGCTGGTGTTCACCCAGCTGGCGGTGATTGCGATCAATACCACCGACGTTCTGATGATGGGCTGGCTCGGGCCGCAGGAACTTGCTGCGGGCACGCTGGCCTATGCCTTCTACACACTCTTCTTCTTTTTCGGTCTTGGCCTTCTGACCGCCGTCGCGCCGATCTGTGCCCAGGCCCTGGGCGCCCGGCAATACCGCATTGTCCGGCGGACCGTCCGACAGGGTTTCTGGGTTGCGATTCTGGTTGCCATGCCCTTTATCGCCGTGATTTATCACGCCCGCCCGGTTTTTCTTTTCTTCGGCCAGACGGAGATCAACTCGGAGCTCGCCGAAGTCTATCTGCGTGCCGCGGTCTGGGGATTGTTGCCCGCGCTCTGGCTGATCGTCCTGCGCTGCTTCGTATCGGCTCTGTCCCGTCCGCGCTCGATCCTGATTGTGACACTGCTGGGCGTTCTGGCGAACGCTCTCGGTAACTACGCACTGATGTTCGGCAACTTCGGATTTCCGGCCCTTGGTTTGCTGGGGGCGGGGATCACCACCTCGATCGTGAACTTCGTAATGTTCGCGGTCATGCTGACCTTTGTCTCGACGGACCGCCGCATCCGCCGCTTTGCCATTATCGTCCGCTTCTGGCGGCCTGACTGGAGCATCTTCGGCTCTATCCTGAAAGTGGGCTGGCCGATCGGTGTGTCCGTCGTGTCGGAGACCGGCATGTTCGGTGTTGCCGCCTTCATGATGGGCCTGATCAGCACCGCCGCCGTTGCCGGGCACGCGGTTGCTTTGCAGTGCGCCGCCGTCGCGTTCATGGTGCCACTGGGTGTCTCTCATGCTGCGACGATCCGTGTCGGGATTGGCGCCGGGCGCCGGGACGCCGCGGCCGTGTGGCGGGCAGGTTGGAGTTCTTATGGTCTTTCCACGGTTTTTTGCCTGGCTTCGGCACTGCTATTCTGGCTGGTCCCTCTGACCCTGGTCAGCTTATTCCTCGATCCGGATCTGGCGGAGAATGCCGAGCCGATCGCGCTGGCGGTTTCCTTCCTGGGGATCGCCGCCTTGTTCCAGATCGTCGACGGCCTGCAGATCGTCGGCGCCGGCGCTCTACGCGGATTGAAGGATACCACCAAGCCGATGGTCATTGCCGCTGTCGGCTATTGGGTGATCGGGTTCGGAAGCGGTTACTATCTGGGTTTCGTTCAGGGACTGGGTGGAATGGGTATCTGGATCGGCCTGGCCATCGGATTGACGTTCGTGGCAGTCGCACTGCTCTGGCGCTTTGCGATATTGGGCAGCGGGTTGAGTTACCCTGAAAAGCCGGCGCTGGCGGTCGCATAATATCCTCCGGGGTGGGCGACGCCGCCCTGTCTCCTCAATCTAGAGCGCGTTGTGTTTTAACGAAAACACTCTGTGTTTTCGCTAAAACATGTGAACCCGCTCTACATCATAGTGCTAGAGCAGATTCACCGGTACGACGGATCGCCGAAGGCGATTCCATCTAAACCGGATCTGCTCTAGGTTCCAAAGACGAGGTCCACCGGCCAAAGGGTGATTGCCGGGACGTAGGTGATAACCATCAGGGCTGCAAACACGGTCAGTACGAACCAGACCAATTGAGGGATGATTTGTTCGACCCGCAGGTTCGCGACCGCGCAGGCCGCAAAGAGATTTACGCCAAGCGGCGGCGTTATCATTCCAAGGGCAAGATTGACGACGATGATCAGGCCAAAGTGAACCGGGTCCACGCCATAGGCGATGGCTATGGGCGTAAGGATGGGGGCAAGGACAAGGATCGCTGCCGAGGTCTCGATGAACATGCCCACCAGGAGCAGAAGAAAGTTGACGGCCAGCAAAAATGCAATCGGGCTGTCGAAAACGTCGCGGAACCAGGCTGCAATCTCGTTGGGCAAACCTGAACGGGTGATCAGGAAAGAAAAGAGTGCGGCCGCCGAGATGATGATCATGATGGCCGACGTCGAAATGACCGTCTTTTTGAGGATTTCCGGCAAGTCGCGGATTTTGAGTTCACGGTAAAGCCCCATTCCCACGATGAGGGCGGCGGCAACGGCGACCGCACTGGCTTCGGTCGGGGTAAAGATACCCGAGTAAATCCCGCCAAGGATCACGACGGGGACGAGTAGGGCCGGCAATGCCGAGACGAACGCAGCGCCCGGACTCGCGCGGTCCAAGCCATCTTCTTTTCCGATGCCGCGCAGTCGGCATAGGATGAGGACAAGAGCCATCAGCGATCCCGCGACGACGAGTCCCGGCCCCAGACCGGCAATGAAGAGTTTGCCGATCGAGGTATCCGTGGACACGCCATAGAGGATGAGGGGGATCGAGGGCGGAATCAGGACGCCCAGCTCGGCCGAAGAGGCCTGGATCGAAGCCGCCAGAGGCTTGGGATAGTTATGACGTATCATGGCGGGGATCAGGATCGCGCCGATGGCAAAGGTCGTCGCGACCGAAGATCCTGAGACCGAGGCGAACAGCATGCAGGTCAGGACGCAGGTGCAGGCCAGGCCGCCCTGCAGGCCGCCAACCAGCGACTTTGCCAGTTCGACCAGCCGGTGCGAAATACCGCCCGCGGACATAAGGTTCCCAGCAAGGATAAAGAGGGGGATCGCCATGAGCGGAAAACTGTCGATGCCCGCGAACATGCGCTGCGCCACCAGCAAAAGAGGCAGGCGGCCCTGCGCTTCGATACCAATGATCGAGGCGAGGCCGATCGCCACCGCAATCGGTACACCTAAGACGAAGAGGATCGCGAGGGAGAGGCCAAGGGCGGTGTTCATCGTTCGGCCCCCGAATCTCTGGCCGCGAGCCAGTCACCCTGCAGGGCCCGTACTATCGCGGCGAGGACCGCGACCAGGATAAAGGCGGAGCCAACCGGCAGGGCGGCATAGACCCATGCGATAGAGATTTCCAGTGCGGCCAGGCTTTGCGGAACGACACGCAAGGTCATGAGCCAGCCCTGCCACAGGAGCACGGCGAAAAAAATCAAAGACCCGATATTGGCCAATAGAAAAAGACCCAGTCCCAAGCGGGGTGGGAGAGCGTTTTGAATAACGTCCACGGAGATCATGGCCCCGTGTCTGAAGGCGACCGCCACGCCAAGAAAGACCGACCATATCATCGCCGAGCGGGTGATCACTTCCGACCAGGTCGACGGCGCGCCGAAGGCAAAACGGGTTACCACCTGATACAGAGCCAGACCGGCGGCAAGCACCAGAAACGCGATTGCCAACCTCAGGGCAAGCCCGGTGGTGAAGTCTTCGACACGCAGGAACAGGCTCATGACGGCGCCTTGTGGAAGTTACAGGAAAAAAGAGGCAGGCGCGGGGTCTTCCGCGCCTGCCTGAGAGGGGGCCGGGTTTATTTGACAGCCTGGATACGCGTCACCAGATCGGGGCCGTGCCGGTCGGTGTAGACAGAGTAGGCGGGCTCGGCGAGCTTGGCGAAGGGCGCTTTATCGACATCGGTGATGACTTCCATGCCGTTCTCGCGCAGCAACGCAACACCGGCTTCCTCCAGCCGGTTCACCTCAGCGCGGGTCGCGGCAGCTGAAGCAGCGGCGGCCTCGTAGAACCAGCCACGCTGTTCTTCGGTCAGACCATCCATCAGGCTCGGTGCAGCAAGGATGACGGCCGGCGAATAGACGTGACCCGTCAGCGAAACATGGTCTTGAACTTCCCAGAACTTCGAGGCCGTGATAACGGTCACGGGATTCTCCTGGCCGTCAACCACACCCTGCTGCAGCGCTGTGAACAGCTCTGGAAAAGCCATGGGTGTCGGGGCCGCGCCCATTTTCGAGAAGGCTTCCATGTGAACACGGTTCTCCATGGTCCTCAGCTTGAGGCCATCGAGATCAGCAGGCGTGCGCACGGGGCGTTGTGAATTGGTTACGTGGCGAAAACCGTTCTCCGACCAGGCGAGGCCGACCAACTGGTTGCCGTTGATTTTCTCCAGCAGTTCCTTGCCGATCTCGCCGTCGAGAACCGTGCGGGCGTGATCGTAGTCACGGAACAGGAAAGGCAGATCCAGGGCATAGACTTCCGGAACGAAGTTGCCCAGGGGGCCGGTTGAGGTGATCACAACATCGAGCGAGCCGATCTGTAGCCCCTCGATCATATCCCGCTCACCGCCAAGCTGGCCTGCGGGCGCCTGGTTGCCGGTAAAGCTTCCGTCCGACAATTCACCGAGCTTGGCAATAAAGGCCTCGGCCCCGATCGCGTAGTGTGAATCCGGCGACAGCGTGTGCCCGACGACGATGGATGTCTGAGCCTGTGCGGACGCGCCCGCGCCTGCGATTCCTGTGGCAAGAGCGATTGCGCCTGCGAGCGCGATGACAGTGGATTTCATCTAAGTCCTCCCAAAAAAGGTTTGTCTATGGCGTTACATCCTGCGCATCGCGCAGGTGTTGCGGTGCCTGTGGTGGGGCACCATCAGATGGGGCGGGGGTCCCCATCTCATCCTCCAGGTAGACCTCGATGATCTCGCGGAAGGATTTTTCAGCACGAAAACCCATTTTCAGGGCGCGCGCGGTGTCAAAGTCTTGCGGCCAACCTGCGACAATACTGGTAATATCCGGATCAGGCGCCCGGCGGATCAATGCGACGGCTGCATCGCCTGCGGTCAGACGCAGGGCATCGATCTGCTCAGCGACCGTGGCTGAGACGCCCGGCATGGTCATGTTGCGCTGCGCGCCCAGAGAAGCCGTGTCCATTGTCGCCGCATGCTCGATATACCCAACAGCAGAGCGTGGGCTTGCAAACCAGTGACGCACAGTCTCGTCGACCGGCAAGACTGCTTCTTTCCCGTTCAGCGGTTCGCGCAAAATCCCCGAGAAGAAACCCGACGCTGCCTTGTTCGGCACCCCGGGCCGGATACAGATGGTCGGAAAACGGATGCCCACTCCGTCGAGCAATCCGCGCCGGGAATAGTCATTGAGCATCAGCTCCCCAATGGCCTTTTGCGTCCCGTAGCTGGTCAGCGGGGTCAAGTGATAATCGTCCGGAATTTTCGACGGAAAAGGAGCGCCGAAGACCGCCAGGGATGACGCGTAAATGACCCTTGGGACGTATTTTTCAATACTTCGTATAGCCTCCAGCAGCGCGCGCGTGCCGTCGAGGTTTATACGGTACCCCTTCTCGAGATCCGCTTCGGCCTCCCCTGATACGACTGCGGCCAGATGAACGATGACATCCGGCCGATTCGCGACCAGACGTGCCGCGACACCGGGTTTTGACAGGTCTGCGGCCAGCACCTTGCGCATGCCGTCAAATCCGCCTGCGACGTCGGGCTCGACCACATCGACCAGTGTCAGCTCGCAGACGATTTGCCCCCCGATGCACCCCGTTTCAGCAATACGTTCGGCGAGTTTTCTGCCAATCATCCCGGCCGCGCCGATAATCATGACATGCAGGTTTTTCTCTTTCATCATGACGTCGCCATCAGTTCGCGGGTGGTGTCGTAGATACGGCGCTCGTGGACGCCAAAAGCCGCAGTTAAAGCCGGTCCGTCTCCGGTCTTGAGCGCAGACAAAATCTCTCGATGATCATTGATGCTCCGCTCGATGGCACCCGGTTCGGCGACGACGCGTCGGCGGTGGTCAAGCAGGTAGGAATAGAGCGTGGCGGCAAGATCGGACAGGACCGCATTGCCACAGGCGCGATAGATCTCAGTGTGAAATTCA
Organism: Denitrobaculum tricleocarpae; assembly: GCF_007004665.1. Taxonomy (GTDB): domain Bacteria; phylum Pseudomonadota; class Alphaproteobacteria; order Kiloniellales; family Kiloniellaceae; genus Denitrobaculum; species Denitrobaculum tricleocarpae. Next base: position 481,866 of record NZ_ML660053.1, read on the forward strand.
CGATCTGCGATGAGATATCTTATCGGATCACCGATGGTATCTTCCTGGGTGTCAATCAGATCCGAAAGGCGTTCGATGCTTGCCGGGTCGATCCGCTCCGCGGCGAGACTGGCGACCCGTGCCTCGACGGTGAGGCGGGCTTCATGAACATCGTCAAGCGTGTAATCCGTGACCCTGCCCTGGGATAGGGCAGACATGCCCAGATCGCCGACATCGGCGGAAATCACCCGGGTGCGGGCCCCCTGCACGATCGAGACAATGCCTTTTGTTGAGAGTATGAGGAGCGCGCCTCGAATCGTCTCGCGGCTGACCCCCATCGCCGACGCCAGCTCCCGTTCGCTTGGCAGAGTATCCCCCACGGAGAGTGCACCCGAAGCAATCAGCGTTGCGAAACGCTCCGCAATTGCATCCTTCATGGAGTGGTGGGCCACCTTCTCCAGATGCGAACTTTCAGCAGCCAAGAACACGACTTTGTTCATCTCTTTCCTCCCCCACTTTAACGGTCAAATTTAACATTGACTGGTATTTTGGTACGGTCACTAGACCAGAAGACCAGTTGAGTCAATCGTTTCGCAATGTCGCCCGGGAAAAGAACGGGATTAGGGTGAGAAGAAGCGATGCCTTGAGCCCGGATAAAGTTGTATTTTTACTTCGAGCAGCCGGTGTTGCGCGGTCCCGGCGCCGTTTCGTCCGCTGGACGATTTCTATGTCATAATTAATTGATTTTGTTTAACTGTCTGTACTTGTGGAGCTGCTCGGACCGCTTCAAATCGTCCGGCGAAATGACAATCTGATCTGACGCAACCCGGTCAATCGTTTTTTCCATTGCCTGATGCGTGGAAAATAACCTACAGCCTCGGGGCATGAAGAAACCACGTAAGCAACGGATTGATCAGCTGCTGGTGGAGCGGGGATTGGTGGAGAGCCGTAGCCGCGCCCAGGCCATGATCATGGCCGGTCTGGTCTACAGCGATACCCGGCGCATCGATAAGCCGGGTCAGACGCTGCCAGAGGACGCGCCTCTTGAAATGAAAGGCCAGGACCATCCCTGGGTGAGCCGCGGCGGACTGAAGCTGATCAAGGGCCTGGAAAGCTTTGATGTCGATCCGGCGGGCCTGACCGCGCTGGATGTCGGCGCCTCCACCGGCGGCTTCACGGACGTTCTGCTGAGCAAGGGCGCGGCGAAGGTCTTCGCGGTGGATGTGGGCCATGGCCAACTGGCCTGGAAACTGCGCCAGGATCCGCGCGTTGTGGTGCTGGAACGCTGTAACGCCCGCCACCTGACCCGTGATCAGATTACAGAAGCCGTGGATATGGTGGTGTGTGATGCCAGCTTTATCGGCCTGCGGACGGTGCTGCCTGCCGCACTCACCCTGACCGCGCCCGGTGCGACCCTGCTGGCACTTATCAAGCCGCAGTTCGAGGTGGGTAAAGCCCTGGTCGGCAAGGGCGGGGTGGTAAGGGACCCTGAACTTCATGAAAAGGTCTGCGGGGAGATCCGGACCTGGGTCGAATCTTTGCCGGACTGGTCGGTGATCGGACTGATCGAGAGTCCGATCAAGGGACCGGAGGGTAACGTCGAGTTTCTCATTGCCGCGCGGAGGGATTCGTCGACATAAGATTCGGCCGCCAGACAACCCGGGCCAGAAAATCCGGGCCAGAAAATCCGGGCCGTACAATTTGGCCCGGACAAGCTAAGCCGTTTTGATTTCCCGCAAAAAGGTATCGACTTCGCCATGCAGTTTGTCCGAGAGGTCCGTCAGGTGCGAAGCGGCATCCTTCATGGACTCCGCTGACTGACCGGTTTGATCGGCCGAGCTGCTGACGTCGTCGATGCTTGTCGAGATTCGCTGCGTGCTGTCGGCGGCTTCCTGGATGCTCCTGGAGATTTCCTGCGTGGCGGCACCTTGCTGTTCGACCGCGGCGGAGATTGAAGACGCGATCTCGTCGACCTTGGCGATGGTGGAGCCGATGCTTCTGATGGCGTCGACCGCAGCTTCGGTTGCGGTTTGCATCGCGCCGATTTGCTCGCCGATTTCTTCGGTCGCCTTTGCGGTCTGGGTTGCCAGATTTTTGACTTCCGAGGCGACCACAGCGAAGCCTTTACCTGCGTCTCCGGCGCGGGCAGCCTCGATGGTGGCATTGAGGGCGAGCAAGTTGGTCTGTTCGGCGATATCCGAGATCAAGTCAATCACGTCGCCGATCTTCCTGGCAGCTTCCGAGAGCCCGCCGACTTCCTCGTTCGTGGTTTCAACCTGCTGAACCGCCTCGGATGTGACGTTGGAGGAATCAACGACCTTTCGGCTGATTTCCTGGATGGAGCGGGAGAGTTCCTCGGAGGCCGAGGCGACCGTCTGCACATTCGCGGTGGTTTCAGCCGAAGCCGTCGCCACGTTGCCGCTGGTCTGGTTCGTGCGTCCGGCGGTCTCGGAAAGGCGCTGGGCACCTGAAGTCATATCGCCGATCGCCAGAGACACCTCGTTGACAATACTTTTGACGCTTTCCTCGAAGCTGGTGGCGAGCCGGTTCATGTCGGCGCGCTTGGTTTCCTCGGCCTTGCGCCGGGTCTCTTCCTGCTCGGCTTCAGCGCGGCGGAGCTCCAGACTGTTGTGTTTGAAGACCTCGACGGCCTGGATCATGGAGCCGATCTCGTCCTTGCGCTCTTTGCCTTCAATTGCGATGTCCAGATTTCCGCCGGCGATCTCGCTCATGATCGTGGTCGTTTTCTGGATCGGCGCGGAGACGGAGCGGCGGATCAGGTAAGCCATGATGGCGATGACAAACAGCAAGACTGCCGCGGATATGTAGATCAATGTGAGTTTGGTATTTGTGATCTTGTCGGCGATCTCTGTCGTGTCCCAGGCCGTGGCCAGGTATCCGATGGTCGTTCGTTTATCGCCTTTCCCGTACATTATGGGCTGAACGTAAATCTGATGGTTTCCGACGCGTGTTCCGTTCTCCAGGTCTCTGGAAAGTTCTTCCAGCACGGGCGTGGAGAGGTTCGGGGACGTTGATTCAAAGAGCACGTCCGTCTCACCTATCCACGCGCGCACGGCCATCAGGTTAGAGGTTTCGTAGTAGCCGTCGACGAGCTTCTCGAAGGATGTTTTCTGCCTGAATTTCACGGCGCCCGAAGCCCGATCGCTCATCGAGTTCGACCCATCTTCGTTTGCCTTTGCGGCAGCCGCGTAGAGTTCGCGGTCGAGGTGGCTAACAGAGATGAACACCAGGGCAAAGATCCCGATAATCACCGGTATAACCGAGAGCATCGTGATTTTCTTACCGAGTGAGAGTGAAAATATCGAAGACATGAAATCATTCCTTCAAAAGGACCGTCTTAAGATCGCTTCGGTGAGGCTACTCGATGAGTTCAGCACCCTCGAAGAGTTCGGGAGCAAGCTCCAGGCCCAGGGACGAGAGTGTGGTCATGTTAACCACCAGCGTCGGGTCTTCATCGAAGCCGACCGGAACTTCCTGCACGGACACGCCACTGCTGGCGACTTCCATCAGCTTGGTGGCCAGCATGGCGCCCAGCTTATGATCGTCCGCCGAGAGCGCCGTTAGAGCACCCAGTTTGACGGCACCTGCCGCATAGGCGGCGACGGGAGCATCTCCGGCTGCCGCATTGATGGCATCCATGTTTTGATCATAGAGTGGGGCCTGGTTGCCCAGCACGATCAGGGAAACACCGTTGTTCTTCTCGATATCAGCAACGATTGCATCGCGGCCTTTGACGGCACTGCTGGTGCAGGTCAGATTTAGTGTTGCACAGGCCGCCATCGTGCCTTCGGCATCGACAGGTCCGCTGGGATGGCCTTCCTCGACAATCAGATGAATAGTCTTGAGGTCCGGGATCACAGCCTGGAAAGACTCAAGCCGGGTTTCGTAGTCGATGTAATAGGTCACACCCGTAATGTTGCCTTCGGGTGCCGAGAGATCCGCGATCACGCCGAGCTGTCCGGGATGGTTGGCGCCACCGATGAAGGTCGGGATACTGGGCGGCCGTTTGCCGAGCGCTTTCGCGCCGTTTGACCGCAGGATGACCATGACTTTTTTGGAGCCTTCGAACTCCGAGATCGCAGCCTCGAGCTCGGCGGCACTGCCGAGTGCCGGACGAATTTCAAGATTGGCATCGGGCGCGATCGCTTTGATCTGTTCTTCGAACCCGGCGAAAACACGTTTCGCCATCCCCGACTTGCCTTGCCATGCAACGCCTATCTCGAGTGCGTGTGCTGCACTGACCGTCGAGAACATAAGCGATGTTGCAAATACACATTTCAAAAATTTACTGGGCATTTCACTCTTCTCACTTCTTAACCAGTTACAAAGGATTCAAATGAGCAGAGCAAAAGCTAGAAGCGTTTGATTAATTATTGTTTAAGTTGAATTTTAACCATAGTCATACGCATGCCTATGCATAAGCTACTGATATTATGAAAATAAGAAACTCGTGATAGGTGTAAGAAAACATCAGGCAAAGTTGTCGTCTCTGCTCAACTGCGCTGAGGGTGTCTCATCTGATAGGTCGATAAATTGCAAAACCAGAGGTTTCTCTGAACGCTCCTGGTTGTGAGCAGCGCTTCGAACCGGTCTGGTTTGGCCTCAGTTGGGTTTTTACATTCGAGAGCCGTACCGAATAGATTTTTCGCCAAAAGATAGCAGTTCCTGCGAGGCGAAGCGTGCTTGCTAACGGTATTGATGAGCGATGGATAAGCCGGATGGGCGGCTTACAGCGATCCGCCTGAAACGGATCGCTGTAAGAGACAGATCCTGAAACCGAGTGAAGAGATCAAGCTTTTCGATGGCTCATTCGGGTGCGCGCAGCAAGGGGGCTTCAAGTGTACGGCTGCGCGGATCGGCGGTTGCCCGCTCCATGGTTTCCATGAAGGGAGCGGCGACCTCGGTCAAACGGGCAAGGTCGCGGATCATGCCGCCGATCCCTGGTCCGCTGAACTCACCGGACAGGAGTTTACGGATCATATCTTCGAAGGACGGCGCCTCAGGCAGCACTCTCAGCTGGTGGGATTGTCCCTCCGTCAAACCGGCTGCGCTGCGGGCAAGCTTCAGTGCCGTGGCAAAACCACCCAGTTCGTCGACCAGCCCGAGCTCCTTCGCGTCGCGCCCGGTCCAGACCTGTCCTTTGGCCGAGGACAAGACGTCCGGTAGGGGGAGGCCGCGTCCTTCGGCGACCTTTTGAGTGAAGTCGGTATAAACCCGGTCGAGTGAGGTTTGCAGCATCTGCCACTGCTGCGGTGTGAAGTCGCGGTTCGCGCTCCAGATCCCGGCATTGCGGCCCGCCTGGACGCCATCCCATCCGATGTCATACTCGCGCCAGAGATCGTCGAGCACGACCTTGCCGGTGACAACGCCGATTGAGCCGGTAATGGTGGCCGGGTTGGCGACGATCCGCTCGGCGGCGGCGGAGACGAAGTATCCTCCCGAGGCCGCCAGCCCGCCCATGCTGACGATCACCGGCTTCCCGGCTTCCCGGGCCCGCACCACTTCGCGCCAAATCGTATCGGAGGCGACGTAGGAGCCGCCGGGGCTATCGACACGAAATACGATGGCTGCGACGTCGGGGTCGTCGACGGCGCGGCGCAGGGCCGCTGAGATGGTGTCAGACCCCATCACCGAAGAGCCGCCGAAGGAATCGTCGTTCTCGGCCAGCGCGATGGCGCCCGCGCCCTGAACCAGGGCGATGACCGGGCCGTCGGAGAACTCCTCTTCAAGCCCCGCGTAGTAGTCACGGATGTCGACCGGGCTTGAGTCTTCGTCAGGGAACGCGAATTCCAAAACGCCATCCCAGTAGCCCAGTTCGCTCACCAGGCCCGCGTCTTTTGCCTCGGTGGCCGACAGAGGCGCCCGGTCGATCAGTTCCTGCGTGAGCTGGGGCCCGAGTCCGCGGCTCTCCGACACACCCTCGACGATCTGCTCAAGCCAGGAATCCACGAGCTGTTGGAGGTTTTCCTTTACCGGTTGGGACATTTCCTCACCGGTCAAAAACTCTACCGCACCCTTATACTCCTCGCGCTGACCGAAGCTCGGCTTCACGCCGTGTTTGTCGAGCAGACCGCGAATGTAGGGGCTTTCCAACTGGATGCCGGTAATGTCCAGGTCGCCGGAAGGCTGAAGCCAAATCTCTTCAAAGGCGGACGCGAGGTAGTAGTGTAGGGTGCCGTCGCCGCCCTCGCCGAAGGACTCCGCGAATGCTATAGAGAATTTGCCGGTTGCCCTGAATCCCGCAATGGCCTCGCGTAGTTCCTGGACCTGTGAAATGCCGAGCGGGCCACGTCCGACACGTGCGACGACCCCAACCACGCGCGGATCGCTGCTGGCGCGCGACAATGCATCCACCGCATCCCGAAGAACCAATCCGCCACCGTGCGAGGCGCGGCTGAAGGGCGACTGCGGGCTCGTCTCGCTGACGCCATCGGACAGATCGAGCTGAAGCACAACACGCTCGGGCAGTGGATCAGGCTCGTAATCGAAGCGGCTGATATTGTCCTGCAAAGCGGATATTGAAATGGCGATGGCCAGAACCATTAGGAAACCCAGGGTCGCGAAGAGACCCACAATGCACTTCAGGACAAAAAGAATGACTTTCATGATTTCAGATCGGTTCCTGTTTGACGGGCGAGCGGCGGCTGAAAGAGGCGAGCTATGCGTGCAGGTATATTGGGTCGATAGAGGTTCTGCGGCAACGTAATTTTTTGCCTAAGTCAACGGGTTAAGTTGATTTTGGAGATTCCTGTCCGCTTGATCTGATCCCTCACTTCGCTCATTCTGCGCAAACGCATCCTGCGGACAGGAACCGATGAATCCAGGGCAGCCCTATGAAGGTGGCTTTTCGATTGTGGCGTAAGGGAAATGGCGGAAAGGTCATGGCAGTCGCGTGACGGCATCCCTTTGGCTCTTATTCGTCAGCGCCTTTACCTCGGCGACACTGCTTCCCGGCAGCTCCGAAGCCGTGCTGATGACATTGCTGACGGCGGATGGCGGTATTCTGGCACGTGAGGCCGTGTTTCCGCTGGTGGCCGTCGCGACGCTCGGGAACTCCCTTGGGTCCCTGGTCAATTGGATCCTCGGCCGCTTCTTTTCTCATTACCGGGACCGCAAGTGGTTTCCGGTGAACGAAGATGAGTTCGCCCGGGCGCAAGCCTGGTACGGCCGCTGGGGCATATGGTCCCTTGCACTCTCCTGGATGCCCCTGATCGGTGACCCCATTACCTTGATCGCAGGCGTAATGCGCACGCCTTTCCTGCCGTTCATTCTGATTGTGGTCGTCGCGAAAGCGGCGCGCTATAGCTTCCTCGCCCTGGGTGTAGCCGCGGTTCTGGCTTAAAAGCTGCGGGGTTCTGGCTTGAAAGCTACAGGCGAAGGGCAATTTCGTTTTCAGCGCCATCCGCGCAGGTTCTGCCGGTCTCCTTAAAACCATATTTCAGATAAAACTCCCGCGGACAGCCGGGGCCGGGGACGTAGCTTGCCAGCAGATCGGTCATGCCGGGGCGGCTGCGTGCATGTTCGACGATGAGGTCGAGCGTTTTGCGGCCTAGTCCGAGCCTTTGGAAGGGCTCCGCGATCATGTAGCGCCAGAGCCAGATATCGCTGGCTTTGCCGTCGTCTAATGGCTTGGCGCCCGGCAGGCTTGGATCGTACAGCATCACGAAGCCCACGGGGGTTTCGCCGGCATGGATGGCCCGAAACCAGGCGCCCTTTTCGAAGTAGGCTTCGGCGATCGAGGTCGCGTTGTTGGAGACAAATGACGTTTGAGAAGGGGCAACCTTCAGCGCGGTGATTCTCCGGACGCTTTTGCCGGTGATCTCAACCAGAGAAACCACCGCATCTTTGCTCACTCTTTGGCTGTCCTGTGATGTCATTCCCGGGTCTTTCGCGATATCCTTGTGTTGGAAATCACCAATAGCCTCTGGACGCCGGGATTTTCAATGTGGAAGTGTTTGAGCGCTTCAAATGACACAAACTGTCTGCAAAGAAGGCGTCAATTACGAGCAGGATGAACACTATGTCGAAACGGCGCGGACATTGCCTTTGCGGTCAGGTGTCCTTCGAATACGAGGGGCCCGAAAACTGGTGCGGGCACTGTCACTGTGAGAGCTGCCGCCGCAACACTTCGTCTGCTTTCACCAGCTTCCTGGGTGTGCCCCGCACGGCGGCCAGTTTCACCGGCCGGAAACCCTCAGTCTATGTTTCCTCGCCCGGTGTCCGGCGTTCTTTCTGTGGAAACTGCGGGACGCCGATAGCCTACGAGACGGACCAGTATCCGGATGAAATTCATTTCTACGCGGCCAGTCTCGAAGACCCGGCGAATTTCAGGCCGGACTTTCATGTCCATTTTGCGGAGTGCGTGAGCTGGGCGGATATAAATGACGGTCTGCCGCGTTATGACCACAGCGGGGACGCCGAATCATGACCGACGAGAAGCAATCGCAAAAGGATCACGCCGGGGTTCGGGTGCCGCCGCCGGTTATTTTTCTCCTGCCGCTGCTCGCGGGCCTGGCGTACGACTCCGCCTGGGCTATGGGGGCGTTGGCGGCCGTGGTTTGGATGCTTGCCGGCGGTTTTCTTGTTGCGATCGGACTTGCGCTGCTGATCGCCAGCGCGCCGCGTCACAAGAGAGCGGGAACCAACATCGAGCCCTGGAAGCCGACCACAGCGATTATCGATGACGGTATCTACGGCTACAGCCGGAACCCGATTTACCTGGGGATGGCGTTTGTCTGCGCGGGCATTGCCATCGCGGGCGGGAGCTTTGCCGCACTGGTCTTGCTGATACCCTGCCTTGTGGTTGTCCGCTTCTATGTCATCGGACGGGAGGAGGCGTATCTCGAAGCTAAATTCGGTGACGAATACCGCGATTACATGTCCAGGGTCCGGCGCTGGATTTAAGTCAGGGCCCAGACTTTGCGAAGCAGGCGATTGCAGTCGCGCCGTCACATGGTAGATTATCCCCATGACATCTTTTCTTTCACGTCTCTTTGGCGGCCTGGCCGGCAAAACACCCGAGGACAGCGGACCACCCAAACGGGGCGAGGCCGTGGAGTACGAGGGTTACAAGATCTGTGCGGCCCCGGACAAAGCCGACAATCAGTGGCGGCTGGCGGGTGTGATCCTCAAGCCGGGCGATGAGGGTGAGCTGGAGCGGACTTTTATCCGTGCAGATCTCTTTACATCGCGCGAAGAGGCGGAGACCTACGCCATCCGGAAGGGCAAACAGATCATCGACGAGCAGGGCGACCGGCTTTTTGCCGACGGCTCTCCCAGCGGTCATGCCTAGAGCAAGGTGGTTGCGCCTGAATGTACTGTTGCGGATCATGAGAACCTGTTAACAGGCCATGCCTGCACTCTGGGGCTGGCACTTTGGGGGAATTGAGGCGCAATGGCGGTCAAAGCGCAGAACGATCATCAGCCCGATACGCGAAAAAGAGATAAGCGCCGCCGGATCTTTCAGAGCCTTTGGGCGCAGATTGCGGTTGTTGCCCCGGCCCTGATCCTGGTGATCGCCGGTTTCGTTGTGGCTTATCAATTCGTCGGACCGCCGCCACCGGACAGGATCGTGATGGCGACCGGGTCCGAGAGCGGTGCCTATCACGCCTACGGCAAGCTCTACGCCGAACGCTTCCGGGAAGAGGGCATCGAGCTGGTGTTGCGCTCGACGGCCGGCTCCAGTGAAAACCTGTCGCTTTTGTCGGATCCGGACGCTGATGTGCCGGTCGCCTTTATGCAAAGCGGGATCGGAGAGCCGGCGGATCATACGGACCTGAAGTCCCTGGGCAGCCTTTACTACGAACCGCTATGGGTTTTCGTTCGCAGCGACGGCAAACCCCGGCGCCTGACCGAGCTTTCGGGCCTGCGCATCGCCGTTGGAGCCGAGGGCAGCGGCACGCGCTCGGTGGCCCTGGCGCTCCTCGCGGACAACGGGATTACGGACGCAACCGCGAGCCTGGCCGCGCTCGACGGCGTGACGGCAGAGGCGGCGCTGCAGGCGGGCGATATCGACGCGGCCATCTTCGTGACCTCGGCGACCTCGCCCAGGATCAGAGCGCTTCTTGAGGCGCCCGGCATCGCCCTCATGAATTTCGAGCGCGCCGATGCTTATGTCCGGCGCAACGATTATCTCTCGAAGGTTCTGCTGCCCAAGGGAACCGTCGATCTCGCGAATAATCTGCCCGCCGAGGATACCGTTCTGCTGGCGCCGACCGCGACCGTGGTTTTTTCGCCGGAGCTCCACCCGGCGCTCGCCGATCTGCTGCTTCTGACCATGCGTGACACCCACCGCAGCGGCGGCCTGCTGGAAAAGCCGGGGTCCTTTCCGGGCGGCAACTTCGTGACCTATCCTCTGGCGCCGGTCGCGCAGCGTTTTTACGATGAAGGCCCCCCGTTCCTGCAGCGCTATCTCTCCTTCTGGGCGGCTAATCTGATCGACCGCCTGAAGATCCTGCTGCTGCCGCTGCTCACGCTGCTCTATCCGCTCTTCAAGATCCTGCCGCCGACCTACAGCTGGCGCATGCGCTCCAAGGTGAACCGCTGGTACAAGGAACTTCAGGCCCTGGATGACGAGCTGCGCGCAAACTCCATCTCCCGCGCCGACGCCACGGCCCGCCTTGATGAGATCGAGGCCTCGGTCGAGAAGGTCTCGGTCCCGGCGGGCTTCGCCGCCAGCGCCTACACGCTGCGTCTGCACATCGACTTCCTGCGCCGCAAGGTCGAGGAGGTGACGCGAGATCAAGACGATGCGGCTATGGTGGGTTAGGGTGGTTCTGAAGATCTATGCAGCGAACCGGCTACCGTTCGCCGGGGCCTTTACGCTGCAGTGAGAGGCCCTTCGCGGTGCCCTCCTGGAAGCCTTTCCACGCGCTGTGCCCGGCTTTCGGCGTGCCGTCGTCGTTCCGCGCCTCGATGCCCTCTTCCGCGTTTTCGATCAGATCCAGATAGGCATCCATCGACGCATCGCCCTTAAGGTGCTTGCCCAAGAAGGCGGTGGCGAAGTGCTGGGCGATGTTGTTCATGCGCAGGGTGTCCCAGACCGGGTCGGCGTAGTGCTCGAAGGGCACGAAATCCAGATGCGGGCTGGGCTTCCAGGCCTCGACGGGGGCGGGGATCGGGGCGGCGGCATTGTGGCCCGCATGATCGAAGGTCAGCAGATAGCGCTCTGCATTGACGCTCTGCTCGAAGATGGCGCGCACACCGTCTTCATAACCCGAGACACCGTCCTGGCTGCCGGCCATGAAGAAGCTGGGAATGCGCACGCCGGTCAGGCCCTCAGCATCCCAGACGTCCCGGGTCATGCCCCAGGGGGCAATGGGAATGACGGCCTTGATGCGCGGGTCCATCTGAGCTTCGTGGCGCTCGCTGCCCGCCTGATGCATGGCGAGTGTGCGGGCAGGGGCGCCCCAGTCATAGCCGACCGAGGTTTCGGTCACACCGCCGCCGGCCGTGATCACCGCGCCGTAGCCGCCCATGGAGTAGCCGATCAGGCCGGTGTTGGAACTGTCTACGATGCCGGCAAGAAAATGACCTTCCTCGATGGCAAAACGGCTCATTTCACTGAGCACGAAAGCCACGTCGAGGCGGCGGTTGACCAGGGTGCTGCCGAAGGCGGCCTTGTCGTTGTAGGTACTGTCCGTGTGATCGATGGAAACCGTCACGTAACCCTTGGTTGCCAGGTTTTCGCCCAGGTGGCTCATCAGGAAGCGGTTGCCCGGATAGCCGTGGGAGATCAGAACCAGGGGGAAGGAGCCCGCGGTCGTCAAGGGCTCGGCGTCGCGCACCGCCCTGCCGTGGAGTGTGACTTCGGTCTTGCCGTCGCGCAGGAAAACATCGTAGCTGCCCCGCTGTGTCACATCTTCTTTGAGGGCCGCCGGGTACCAGACTTCGAGCGTGAGGGGACGGTCATAGCGCGGTAGAGGCTGGCCTTCCAGGACCCGCAGGATGTCGATTTGATTGGGGTTGCTGACCTCGAGCGTGCGCACGCCAATAGCATGAGGCCCGTGCGCCGCCAATGCCGGCGCATCGGGACGCAGCTGATCGATCCGGTTCACCAATGTCATATCTGAGTTTGCCGCTGCTGGGGTGACTGCGCCCGAAAGAAGGCACACTATGCCCACGAGAAGAGTACAAAGAAACCGTCTCACGCTCTGTTACTTCCTTTTCTGTCGTCCTGTCCGAGAGAAATCTATCGGCTGGGTTTGACCCTTTTGCGACGGAACCAAGACACCTTGTCAGCGGTTTCGGCATCGAAGATCTTTCGCGACTCGCACGTGGGTTACGCTACCACAGGTGTAGTGTTGCAGGGGATGGGCGAAGTTGTGTCCTTGCTTGGCTTGCGTCCACGGCGGGAATGGCTAATCTGCGCCAGCTCTGCCGCTGTGTCCGTGGCGGTTGGCGACTTAAAAGACAAGGAAGTGATGAAGCGATGCGGCGGAAAACGCGACGCGGTGGCGGACGGCAACTGGAACTGACAGTCGAGTCCCTGGGCGCGCGCGGCGATGGCGTGACCCAGCTTGAGGGTAAACCGGTGTTCCTGCCCATGACCTTGCCCGGCGACCGCGTGATCGCGCGAATCCAGGGCGAGCGGGGCGGGGGGCTGAAAGCCGAGGTCGTCGAACTGCTGGAGACGGGACCAAACCGGGTGGAACCACCTTGCCCGCACTTCGGGCCCTGCGGCGGCTGTACCGTGCAGCACCTCGACCCTGCGCCTTACGTCGAGTGGAAGCGGGATCTGGTGGTTCAGGCCATGGCGCGCCGGGGGTTTACCGGCGACCTGGTGCAGCCGTTGCGACGGATCGAACCCGGTACGCGCCGCCGGATGTCGCTGCGCGCAGTCAAGCAGGGTAAGAAAGTACGTCTCGGCTTCAACGGACGGGAGAGTCACCTTATCGTCGATCTGGAGATCTGCCTGCTGGTGACGCCGGGACTGCGGGCGCTGATTGCACCGCTGCGAACCGCCCTGGCGGCTATTCTTGCGGACCGGGATCACGCCGACATCGTCGCCACCGAGACCCAGAGTGGCCTCGACCTTCTGATCGTTTCGGCGGCAGAGTTGGATCTCCAGGCGCGCGAGCACTGGGCTGCCTTTGCCGAAGCCGAAGATCTGGCACGCCTTTCCTGGCAGCATCCGGACGAGGAGAGCGAGCCGCTGACCGTCCGCCGGAATCCGAAGCTTTCGTTTGGCGGCATTGCCGTCGAGCCGGTGCCCGGCGGATTTCTGCAGCCGAGTATCGAAGGCGAGGAGATCTTGACCGAGCTGGTCATGGGTTTGGTACCGGAGACGGCGGAGACTATCGCCGATCTCTTCTCGGGGGCCGGAACCTTCACCTTCCCGCTGGCGCAGCGGGGCCGGGTGCATGCGGTCGAGGGCGACGAGCGGTCACTGGAGGCGCTCTGGTCGGCGGCACGCCGGGCGGACCTGGCCAACCGCATCACAGTCGAGCAGCGCGACCTGATGCGTCAGCCGGTCAGTGCCGATGAGCTGGAAGGCGGCGATTGCGTCGTCTTCGATCCGCCAAGGGCCGGGGCAAAGGATCAGGCCTTTGAGCTGTCAGATTCAAGCATCCCGACGATCGTTGCCGTTTCCTGTAATCCCAATACCTTTGCGCGGGATGCTCGCACTCTGGTTGAAGGGGGATACGAGCTCACCGAGGTCACTCCGGTGGACCAGTTCCCCTGGTCCGGGCACGTTGAACTGGTCGCTGGTTTCAAACGAAACTAGTTTTATTTGAGAGTCGGCTGAGCCTTCAACCGCCTGCGTTCACCCACCCAAGGATAACCACCCAAGGTCAGCCACATTGCGCGCGGTTGCGCAGCAGGTGATCGGCCAGCACCACGGCCATCATGGCCTCGCCGACCGGAACCGCCCGGATGCCGACGCAGGGATCGTGGCGGCCCTTGGTAAAGATCTCGGTGTCCTTGCCGAAGATGTCGACTGTTTTGCGCGGGCTGAGGATCGAACTGGTTGGTTTGACGGCGAAGCGCACCACCACATCCTGACCGCTGCTGATGCCGCCCAGGACACCGCCGGCCTGGTTGGAAGAGAAGGCGATCCTGTTGCCGTCCATGCGCATCTCATCAGCGTTTTCCTCGCCGGAGAAGGCGGCACTGGCGAAGCCGGCGCCGATCTCAACACCCTTGACCGCATTGATGCTCATCATGGCTTTGGCGAGGTCGGCATCGAGCTTGTCGTAGACCGGTTCGCCCAGCCCGGCGGGAACGCCGCTGGCGACCACTTCGACGACCGCGCCCAGGGAGGATCCGCTTTTTCGCGCGGCATCCAGAATGTCGGCCCAGTCAGCGGCGGCGGCTGCGTCAGGGCACCAGAAGGGATTGTTACCGGTTTCGGCCCAGTCCCATTTCTCCCGGTCGATGTGGTGCGGCCCCATCTGCACAAGCGCGCCTTTGATGCTCACGCTCTCTTGCAGGATGTGGTCCAGGACCTTGCGGGCAACGCCGCCCGCGGCAACCCGCATGGCGGTCTCACGGGCGGAGGAGCGTCCGCCGCCGCGGTAGTCGCGGATGCCGTACTTGGTCCAGTAGGTGTAGTCGGCGTGGCCCGGCCGGAACTTGTCCTTGATGTCGCTGTAGTCTTTGGAGCGCTGATCGGTGTTTTCGATCACCAGCGAAACCGGCGTTCCGGTCGTCACGCCTTCGAAGACGCCCGAGAGGATTTTAACCTCGTCGGCCTCCTGGCGCTGGGTGGTGAAGCGCGACTGTCCGGGCTTACGGGCGTTCAGCCAGCCCTGAAGATCCGATTCCTTCAGTGGCACGCGCGGCGGCACGCCATCGATCACGCAGCCGATAGCCGGACCGTGGCTTTCACCCCAGGTGGTGAAGCGGAAACTTTCGCCGAGGGCGTTACCGGCCATGGGAAGAGATCAGGACTGCGGATTGAAGTTGGACAGCAGGTCCGCGAGCTGCGGGGCCGCGTCGACCGCCATCATGCCGACCACGTGGTAACCGGAATCCACATGGTGGATTTCGCCCGTGACACCACTGGAGAGATCGGAGAGCAGATAGAGGCCTGCGCCGCCTACCTGTTCGATGGAGACGTTCTGACGCAATGGCGAATTATACTCGTTCCACTTCAGGATATGGCGGAAATCGCCGATGCCCGATGCCGCCAGGGTTTTGATCGGCCCGGCCGAGATCGCATTGACGCGAATACCCTCTGATCCCAGATCTGCCGCCAGATAGCGCACGCTGGATTCGAGAGCGGCCTTGGCAACACCCATGACGTTGTAGTGGGGCATAACCTGTTCGGCGCCGTAGTAGGTCAGGGTCAGCAGGCTGCCGCCTTCGTTCATGAGCGGCACGGCACGCTGGGCGATCGCGGTGAAGGAGTAGCAGGAGATATCGAGGCTGCGCAGGAAGCCTTCGCGGCTGGTATCGACATAGCGGCCTTTCAGTTCTTCCTTGTCCGCATAGGCGATCGCGTGGATCACGAAGTCGATTTTACCCCACTTCTCTTCCAGAGCCGCGAAAACAGCATCGACGCTGGCGTCATCCGTGACGTCGCACTGTAAAACGATGTCGGAGCCAACCGATTCGGCGAGCGGCTTCACCCGTTTGGCCAGGGCCTCGCCCTGATAGGTAAAGGCCAACTCCGCACCATGCGCATGTGCCTGCGCCGCGATACCCCAGGCGATCGATCGATCGTTCGCCACGCCCATGACGAGCCCGCGCTTGCCGGCCATGATCGGTTGCGAATCAGACATTCATTTCCTCACTGTAGCACTACCCTTAAGAGAAGCCGCATCCTACACCAATGCCCCGGCGGGTCAAAGGTACCGCACAGCCGCTTTCCGGCGGCCTTTGTAGGCTTTGCGGGGCCCTAAGGTCAATTGATTGCACGGAATTCCGCTTTTATCGTGTTATCGTGAAACAGTCATACACAAATTGTGAATTGGATAAGCCATGTCGGCCCGATTCGAATTGAGCAAGACCCTGCACTCGGTCAAGAATCTTCGACCGGTCAAAACGCTGCGCGATCTGCCAAGTGTGATGCTCTATGCAGGGAGACGTTTCCTCAAGGACGGCTGCCCGCGCTCGGCTGCGGCTCTGAGCTACTCCTCGCTTCTGGCCATGGTTCCGCTGTTGGCGATTGCGCTGACTGTGCTCTCAGCCTTCCCGGCCTTTACAGAGATCCGGATCGAGTTGCAGGGCTTGGTCTTCGAGAATTTCCTGCCCGACACGGGGATTGAGATCAGCGAGCAGTTGGCGTCCTTCATCGAAAACGCGACCAGGACGACGGGAATCGGGGTGATTGCTCTGGCGGTCACGGCGCTGGTCCTGCTCTCGACGATTACCGGCGCCTTTAACGCGATCTGGCGGGTCGCGGACCAGCGCTCTCTGTTCCTTCAGTTCCTGGTCTATTGGGCTCTTTTGACACTTGGGCCTCTACTGATCGGGGCCTCTTTGTCCTTGTCCGGCTATGGATATGCCATGGTCGAATGGTCGGGGATCGAGGGCTACACCCGTTCGTTCTTCAATGTGACTCAGTTCCTGCCCGCGATCCTCTCCGCCGGTGCCTTCACCTTGCTGTTTATCGTCGTGCCGAACCGGCCTGTCCGCTTCCGGCACGCCGTCATGGGCGCGGTCGTGGCCGCATTTATGTTCGAAGTGCTGAAGAAGGGCTTTGCACTCTACTTGACCCATTTCCCATCCTATCAGGCGCTTTACGGCGCACTTGCGGCTGTTCCGATCTTTCTGGTCTGGATGTACCTCTCCTGGGCGGTGATCCTCTTCGGAGCGGAGATCGCAGCGTCCCTGCCGGAGTGGCGGGCGAATCTGAAGCGGGGCGAGGAATCCGGTGCGCCCGGTGCGAGGCTCGCTCTCGCGCTGGCAATCCTTTCCAGGCTTCATCTGGCGGCCCAGGATGGGCGCAAGGTCCGCGAACTCAGCCTGGTCGCAGGGTTTCCGGTGAGTTTTGACGAACTGGGCGACGTGCTCTACGGCCTGCGCCGGGACCGCTTTGTCGCGCGGACTTCGGGGGCGCATTGGGTGTTGTCGCGCGATTTGAACTGCGCAAAGCTCAAGGACCTGATGGTATCTCTGGATTTGACCCTGGAGCCGGGGCAGGGATGGCCGGAAAATGTTGACGAGATTATCGGCAAACTCAACAGCAGCGGTCGAAAAATCACGGAAACGAGCCTCGGCGACCTGCTCGCGACGAAGCCTGTGGTGGAGGCCCTGAGCTTGAGGACTCACGAATTACGAAGGACTTGACGTTAAGCTTACGTTTTTTGGCAAGGCGTTAGGAGCGGAGCGATGCAAAGGTATCGTGACCGACGACACAACGATGACCAAAAGGCGTAAGCTTACCGCCTGGTTGGGTCGCTTTGGGATTTGTTTTCAGGGCGTCGAGAACTCTCACCGGGCCGGTAGGCCCGCCTTCAAGCTCTCTCCTGCTGAAAAAAGATCCCAAAGCGATCAAGGCCATCGTAATTCGCGAGTCCTCAAGCTAACTCTCGGACGATCCGCGTAGGTTTTCTTCCAGCATCTCCCGGGCGTCTTCCGGGAGCTCCTGGATCGCGCCATTGAGCTGCTCCAGGGCCCGGCGCAGGCCGTAAACCTGATCGAGCAGGCGCAGGACCACAGGCATGGCCTCCTCGTTGACTCCTATATCGCGCCGCAACTCGGCGATCAGCTTGACGCGGGCGAAGTCGTCCTCGTCAAAGTGATATTCGCCGTCCTGTTCACTCGGCAGGACCCAGTTCTGTTCAATCCAGATGGTTATTTCCGACGCGGTGACGTCGAACTCTGTGACCAGATCATCTACGCTTCTGAGCATCTGTGGCCCCGTACTTTCTTTGTTTCCGCTCTGTTGTATCTCGCCGCCATATCCGGGCGCCAGATTGCTTTCTAGCTCAGATCGGTTTTGGCGCGCGGATTGTATTTGTTGTTTTCCGACCAGGTTTCGATGAAGTTCTTGAATTCATCGTTCGGAGCTTCCGGCAAGACGACCCGCAGCTTCACCAGTTGATCGCCCGCGGCTTTGTCGCCTCTTCCGGGGATGCCTTTGCCCTTCAGGCGCAAGGTCGTGCCGGAGTTCGAGCCGGGCGGGATTTTCATGGAAACCTTACCGGCCATGGTCGGCACGGTGATGGCGGCCCCCAGCACCGCCTCGGGCAGGGAGACCGGCAGGTCCAGGGTGATGTTCATGCCGTCGCGGGAGAAATGCGGATGACCGCGCACGGTGACTTCGATGAGCGCGTCGCCGCTGGGCGCGCCGCCGACACCGGCCATGCCCTGACCCTTAAGACGCAGGCTTTGTCCGTCCTCGGTTCCAGGAGGGATGCGAATATCGAGGGTTTTGCCCTCGCCAAGCCGAATACGCTTGGTGGCCCCTGCCGCCGCTTCCATGAAGTCGACGTCCACCGCATAAGAGACATCCGCGCCTTTGCGCCGCACGGAGTGGGTCCGTCTCTGCGAGCGGCCGCCGCCAAAGAGGTCGGAAAAAATGTCACCGACGCCCACGTCTTCGCCGAAGTCGTAGCGGCTGTATTTTTGGCTATCACCGGCCCGCTGACGGTAGAATCCGCCCTGCCAGCCCGTGTCTTGTCCGGAGCTGTCGATCTGGCCCGCGTCGAACTTCTTTCGCTTTTCAGCGTCGCCCAGAATGCCATAGGCCTGCGAGACCTCTTTGAACTGTTGTTCGATGGCCTCGTTGCCCGGGTTGAGGTCTGGGTGCAGTTTTTTGGCCAGCTTTCTGTAGGCCGACTTGATCTCATCGGCAGTCGCCGTTTTGGAGACGTTCAGGGTCTTGTAAGGGTCTTTCATTCCGTGTTCTATCGCCGTTTTCGCTTGTTGCGTGGCCGTATTCCCTGCAAGGCAGTTCCCTTGCTGCGCGATTGGTTCTGTCTCGAGTGCTTCAGTCGTGGCGTCAGCTTATGCCCTAGCGCTTAAGACTGGATTTGCCAAGAGCCATCGGGCTGCCTGCAGGCCACGCCGTAAGCAGTTTCGGCTTCGCCTCCGACGGTTACTTCTTGCTGGAATTCACGGCAGTAGTTGCCATTTTCCGCCGTTCCCTCGCGGGTGGGCGTGACGGTTCCCGAGTTTCCGCTGTCCGGATTGTTCCAGCTGATCTGCTGACCGATCGGTGCGGTCGTTGCCTGGGTATAGGCTCTTTCGGCTTTTTCCTTATCCGCATCATCCAGGGACCGTCCGAGTTCACTGCCGACCAATGCGCCGAGCAAAGCACCGGCGGCTGTTGCAACCAACTGACCGGAGCCACTGCCGACCTGGGAGCCGATAACGGCCCCGCCGACGCCGCCAATGACGCCGCCGATGGTCTGCTTCGTGCCTGGCCCGTCGCCATCGTTCGAGCAGGCGGCGGTCATTAGAGCGAGCAGGGTGACAGCTGCTAAGGATTTGATCTTCATCTCAGTCATCTTTCAATCTGCGCCATGCGGCGTTTCAGCTTTTTGTTCCGCAACATGAGAGCGTGAGCCGAAGCCTTTGTCATTCTGGGCCGGAAGCGATCGCTCTCCTGAGTTGGTGCTTACGAGGAGACTATCGCCTCTTCGCCGGAAAATCATCCTTTTGCGGGAAATACCAGCGGGGGCGGCAGCCTCGTCACGATCAAGCGTCCGGAATAAGCTCCTCTTGAGCGGCGGGAGGATGCCCCTCTGCTTTAGAAGCTGTATTCAAGGCGAATGACGCTTTAAGCTTTGTCGCGCATATGGCAATGCAGGACTGTTGCGTCAATCCAATTGTAACTGCTGTAATCCGGGCCAGGGCGATTGCCGCGGCCGAACGGCGGCGGCATTCCAAGCGGAAAAAGCCATTTTTTCAGGTTGAAGCTGGTAGAAGAGAAAGCGAAACATGATCCGAGACACGACGCCTGGTGACCCTTTTAAGCTGTTCGACACCTGGCTTGAGGAGGCAGGAGAGAGCGAAATCAATGACCCAACCGCCATGAGCCTGGCGACGGTGGGGCCCGACGGCATGCCCAGTTCGCGGATGGTATTGCTGAAGGGTGTCGATTCGCGCGGATTTGTTTTCTACACCAACTTCGAAAGCCGGAAGGGCGAGCAGCTGCAAGCGAACATGAAAGCAGCTTTATTGTTTCATTGGAAATCGTTACGGCGCTGTGTTCGTATTGAAGGTGAAGTCGAGATTGTGACCTGCGAGGAAGCGGACGCCTACTTCGCGAGCCGTCCGCGCCAGAGTCAGATCGGCGCCTGGGCCAGTCAGCAATCGCGGCCGCTCGAGGGGCGGTTCGAGCTGGAGAAACGGGTTGCCATCTATGCGGCGAAACATGCCGTCGGCACTGTTCCAAGGCCTGACTACTGGTCGGGGTTCCGGGTTCTGCCCCAGCGCATCGAGTTCTGGCAGGATGGCGCCTTTCGCCTGCACGACCGGCTGGTCTACAACCGGAGTGGCGAGAGCTGGACGACGGAGCGCCTCTATCCCTGATGATGGATGGCGCGACATGATCACCTGATGGGTTTGAAGTGGGTTCAGACAGAATGGAAGATCGCGAGGCGCCTGGATCGCCACGGACCGACTCGCACGCTGAGTCTGCGAACCGCCGCGCGGCCCGGCTCTTAAGACTTGCAACCTATGCCTCCGTTGCGACTGCCTTAAGTCTCGTCGCCATCAAGCTCGGCGCCTGGTGGGTCACGCACTCGGTCAGCCTGCTGTCCACCCTGGTGGATTCGATGCTCGATGTTGCGGTCTCGGTCATCAACCTTTTCGCAATCAGGGCCGCCTTGATTCCCGCGGACTCAGATCACCGTTTCGGTCACGGAAAGGCCGAGCCGCTCGCGGCACTGGGGCAGGCCGCTTTTATAGGTGGATCGGCGGTCTTCCTGCTGCTTGAGGTCAGTCAGCGGTTTATCGAACCGCGTGCCATCGAGGCCACCGGCATCGGCATTGCAGTGATGGTCGTATCGATCATCGCGACCCTGGTCTTGCTGCAATACCAAAAGTACGTGGTTCGGGAGACCGGGTCTCTGGTTATTGAAGCCAACGCCCTCAATTTCACGGTCGACATTTTAGTCAATGCCAGCGTCATTGCCGCGCTGATTATGGTTTCTCAACTTGGCTGGCTTCTGGCCGACCCGGTTTTCGGCCTGGGTATTGGCGCGTACATCCTTTGGAGCGCCTGGAAGCTGATGCGCTCAGCACTGGACATGCTGATGGACCGGGAACTGGCAGACGAAGAGCGCGCGGAAATCAGCCGGATTATACTGGATGATGCGGATGTCCTCGGGATCCACGATCTGCGCACACGCTCGTCGGGCCGACAGATTTTCGTGCAATGCCATGTCGAGTTGGACGGACAGATGTCGTTGGCTACGGCGCACGCGGTGACCGACCGGATTGAAGCCCGGTTGTCAGAGAGCTTTCCAAATGCGGAGATCTTCTTTCACCAGGACCCCTCTGCAGCCGACACGCAGGACGACGCGCAGGCCGGAGGCTTGCATACCCAACAATGAAACCTCGTAAATCAGCTTGATTTAAGTCATATTGGTTGCGGCGGTGCCGCCATAAAATGCCTTCATGACAACCTTTGGGATGAACTGGAGAGCGCAATGGTCCTGTCAAAACTGCTTGCTATCGTCGATGGGACGCCCGCATCCGAGCGTGCGCTATCGGCGGCTCTGAGCCTGGGGCAGGCCTTCGCCTGCCGTGTGGATGCTCTTCACGTAGAAGTCGATCCGGAAGCCTCAATCCCAATTCTCGGCGATGGTATGTCCGGGGCTGTCGTCTCGCAAATGATCGACAGTTTGCGGGAGACGTCAGCAAAGCGGCGCGAACAGGCATCGCAGATTTTCGACGCTCTCTGCACCCGGCCTGGGCTCGCGGTTGTGGAGCCCTCTCAGGCGCTCAAGCAAGGCGAATTCGGTGTCAGCTTTACCCATGTTGTCGGGGTCGAGGCGGATGAGATCTCTATACGTGGTGTTCTCGCCGACCTGACAATTCTGGCCCGGCCTGAGATCGATAGCGATCTCGACCTCTCGCAAAGTCTGGATGCCGCGATTTTCGATACGGGACGGCCAGTTTTGCTGATCCCCACCGAACCGCCGGCGCAGTTGCTGAAAACGGTTGCGATCGCCTGGAACGGCTCGCGGGAATCCGCGCGCGCTGTTGCCATCGCTTTGCCGGTCTTGAAGCAGGCCGAAAAGGTGGTCGTGATCACCGCGCGCGAGTCAGCGGTCAAGGCCGGGCCCAGCGAGCTCACAAACTATTTGGCCGGGCACGGTGTCGAGGCGAAAACCTGGGCCTTCACGCCGGGCGAGGACTCGATCGGGAATTCCATTCTGATTGAAGCGAGCAAAGCGAATGCCGATATGCTGGTCATGGGCGCGTACGGACACAGCCGTTTCAGGGAAATGATCCTGGGTGGGGCGACCCGGAGTGTCGTAAACGATGCGCAAATACCGGTCTTCCTGGCGCATTAATTCCGGGTATGCCAGCAGTGTCGAGGCGTCTGTTCTCGCTTGATAGGATGGCGCGGCTCAATTCTCCACCAGAGGCAGGCTTTCAGGCTCTAAAACGACTTTGAGAGGTCGGCTGCACCAGAGCGCAATCTTAGAGGACGGCAAGTGAGGATGACGGTATGACACTGACGAAAGTACGCATGGAACTGGCTCGCGATCATGATTTTCCGCAGGGCAGCAACCTGCATGGCTATGAGTTCACCGCGCCTCTGAACGATGAGGGGCATATCGATGCCGAGGGATGGCGCAAAGACCGCAAACGCTGCATCGTTCGCCGTTTCTGGGCCGGGGAAGACGATCAGACGGGCCATCTGATCCATACCAAGGGAAGATCCTGGGTCTTTCACTATGACATCTCGACCGGCGACGCTGACAACCGCGCGACCTTCAACGGGGTCGGCGTGAACGAACCCGGCGACGATGAAGCCGGTTTTAAGTTCGATCACCATGTCTTTCGCGAGGGCGAGTATGTCTCGGTCCATGAACAGGACGGCTCCATGCGGACGTTCCGGGTCGTCAGAACCATCCCCGTCTTGACGTAGTTTTTTCCCGACGTGAGTCCTGTGCGCCCTGGGCAGAGGATCAGGGGGAAGACGCTGGCGAAAGTGCGAAAACATCCAAGCTCTCTCAAGGTCACGATCGAAAAGACAAGTTGGGTCGCGTGAGGGGCTGGTGGTTGCCCGCGGATTGAGTATTATTCGCAAATGACAGCAAACTCAGATCGAAAGACCATGATCCTGACCGGTGCGAGCCGTGGGATCGGCCACTCCACTGTCCAGCGGTTCAGCAACGAGGGCTGGCAGGTCATCACCTGTTCGCGTGACGTGATTCCCATGGAGTGTCAGCGGGATCCGAACTGGACGCATCACATTACGGCTGACTTGGCGGAAACCGGCAGCACAGAAGCTTTCGTGGCCGAAGCCGTTGGCCTGCTTGGCGACGGCCCCCTCCATGCACTGGTGAACAATGCCGCTGTTTCGCCCAAGACGCCTTTTAAGGAACGCCTGGGCTGTTTAAACGGCGACGTCACGACCTGGAGAGAGGTTTTCGAACTCAATTTCTTTGTGCCGCTGATGTTGGCGCGCGGCTTCGCCACGCATCTCGGGCGCGGTGCCGGCAGCGTCGTCAACATCACCTCGATCGCCGGTCACGGTGTGCATCCCTTCGCCGGCTCGGCCTATTCGACATCGAAGGCCGCGCTGTCGGCTCTGACCCGCGAGCTTGCCGTCGAGATGGCGGGGCTTGGGGTCCGGGTGAATGCAGTCGCACCCGGTGAGATCGAAACGGCGATGGTCGGGGAAGAATACGAAGCGCTGATTCCACGCATCCCGATGCAGCGTATGGGGGAGCCCTCGGAGGTGGCCTCGGCGGTCTACCAGCTCTGCACTGCCGATTTCGGTTATGTCACAGGAACGGAAGTTTTCGTAACTGGCGGGCAGCATCTCTACTGATCCCGGGATCTCGCGCGAGCGACCGAACGCAGTGGGTACGCGGAACGCTGCAGCAGCGATATTCGTTGGAAAATGGCGGCAGGGTAGTGGGTCGTCAGGCGATGCCGGCGCGAAGTTCCGATAGCCAGTTCAAGCGACCGCGGGCTTGGTCGATATCGTGGTCCAGCCAGGCGGTCAGTTGCCCGCGGCCCTTCGTGTGCTGGGCGCGCAGTTCGGAAAGATGCTCCATCTGACGCTGTGCGAGTTCCTGCAGGATGTCGATCTGGATCAACTGGTCTTCCTTGGAGAGAAGATGTAAAAACCGCATTTTCAGGGCGACAATCAGCTTGCTGACGTCATTGATGGGGGCGCGAGAGTTGGATTTCAGCAAGCGCAGGATCTCTGCCGTGCCGGCTTCCGTGACCGTGAGAAGCGCTGTTTCTTCAGATGCCGCCGCCTCGACAGGCGCAATCAGACGCTCGACCTTGAGGACTTCGAGCGGAGTTCCGACCAGGTCCAGGGAAGGGCCGATAATGTGGCCTGTGAACTGCTTAACTTCCTGCGCAAGCTGCGCATAAGTCAGGGGAGATTCCGTCAGGCAACCCAACGCGAGCAGCCGGACGGCTTCGGTCGGTACAAGAGTGTTATCGCGATACATCAGCAGTGCCCTCTTATGACACTCTATATCTAGTTCATTAAGCTTTGCTTGTCTAGTGTTTGCAATTGCGACGCATTCTTAATTTGTGCGGTAAACAGATTCTCGCAAAGCTCCAGGCACCTGTTCAAGGCTGTGACGACCGCGACGCTACAACATCATTCCAGATTTGACGGCGTAGTTGCAAATACAAGGCTATCGCCAGGGCTGTCCTAATTCCTAGCGTCTCACACGGGGAGCCATGGCGGCTTGGGACCGAGCCTTCGGCGAGAAAGGTGCATTACCAAGGCGTGCTGCCGCTGATCGTCAGTGCCGTGCGTCTATATCCGAACGGGCCTTCCCCAACCCAGTCCTTGCCGTTAGGGAACCGAACCTCGACGCCCTCCAGTTCATCAGGGTCGAACAGCCTCATGTTCACACCCATTTGGTCGACCGACGGGTTTTGATCTTTGAAGGACTTTGTCAGGACCCAGTGTGTGGTGGTCGCACAGGTCTCACAGGAATGGATCTCGACGCTGGGGGGATTTTTATCAGGGCGCGAGATCGAAAAGGTCTTGCCGCTCGTCTGGACCGAAGCGGACGGGAAGTAACCCCAGGCGCCACCGGCCTTGCGGCAGAGGCTGCAATTGCAATCGTTTATAAACTCAGGTTTGGCATCGATCGTAACGCTCGCTTCGCCACAGAGACATTTACCCGTCATTCTTCCCTCCTCTCGGCCGCAACGGCATGTAGCGTCGACGCGGCCCATTTTCAGACGCATGGAGGCATTAGCACGACTGGTTCCGATTGTCTGCTTCGGATCAACGCTGCCCTTAGCTTGTGTTCCCGGGGACGCACGAATTCGATGGATTCCGAGCCAAGGTTAAGGCGTCGGGAAATATGATGACCATGAACTCAAGAGCCGATTGATCCGGTGGCGTCCCTTTGACGGTGCCATGCCGGAACACCGGGGCTCAGAACCTGCGCCCTGATATTTCGCGTCGTCTCAACCTAGGATTCCTGCACCCCGCGCAGGCGGTCGTTTCTGCGCCGCAAGAGTTCGAGCACCGTCATCAACAGCACGGAGAAGATAATCAGCATGGTGGCGACCGCCAGGATCGTCGGGCTGATCTGCTCGCGGATACCGGCCCACATCTGGCGGGGAACCGTGCGCTGCTCGAAGCCGGAAATGAAGAGCACCACGACGACTTCATCAAACGAGGTGATAAAGGCGAAGAGGGCGCCTGAGATCACGCCCGGCAGGATGAGAGGCACGATAATCTTGAAGAAGGTCGTCGTCGGATTGGCCCCCAGGCTCGCGGAGGCCCGGGTCAGGCTATGATCGAAACCCACCAGGGTTGCTGTTACGGTGATCACGACGAAAGGCGTGCCCAGCGCGGCATGTGCAAGAATGATACCCGGAAAGCTCTGGGTCAGGCAGGCGCGTTCCTCGAGCATCCCGAAGGACCACTCGGGCGGAATGCAAACGCCGGAGTAAAAGAAATACATGCCTGCCGCGGAGATGATCAGGGGCACGATCATCGGAGAGATCAGGATGCCCATGATCGCGCCGCGGCCCGGAAGGTTGGAGCGACTCAATCCCAAGGCCGCCAGAGTTCCCAGGCCGGTTGCCAGGAACGTCGCGAAGAAAGCGATAATGAAGCTGTTCTTGATCGAAAACAGCCATTGCTCATTGTTCAGGATGTCCTGATACCAGCGGGTTGAATAGGCTGTGGACTCGAAGGCAAGCATGCCCGGGCTGAAGGTGAAGTAGGGCTCCGCGTTGAACGACAGGGGAATGATCACCAGGATCGGCAGGATCAGGAACAGGAAGATCAGTCCGCAAAGGAAGCGGAAGCTGTAATGCCAGATTTTGCCCATCGGACCGACATAGGGAGGGATCGCAGTTGCCATCTATCGATTATCCCAGCTTCATGTTGTCGATGCCGACAAGTCGGTTATAGAGCCAATAGAGCGCCAAGACGCCGGCGAGCAGGATACCGCCCAAGGCTGCGGCAAGCCCCCAGTTGAGAGACTGCTGCATGTGATAGGCGATGAAGTTACTGATCAGCTGCCCCGTGCGGCCGCCGACAAGAGCCGGCGTGATGTAGTAGCCGATGGCCAGAATGAACACGAGGATCGAGCCTGCACCGATACCCGGGATGGTCTGCGGGAAGTAGACCGTCCAGAAGGCCCGTGCCGGTGTGGCGCCAAGCGACTTGGCGGCGCGCATGTAGCTGGGGGAGATCGTCTTCATGACCGAGAAAAGCGGCAGCACCATGAAGGGCAGCAGGATGTGCACCATGGCCACGACCGTGCCGGTCATGTTGTAGATCATCTGTATCCGCCCATCGTCTCCGATGATCCCGGTCCACACCAGGATATCGTTGAGCACACCTTCGGTTTGGAGCAGTACGATCCAGGAGGACGTCCGCACCAACAGCGATGTCCAGAAGGGCAGAAGCACCAGTATCATCAAAAGATTACTGGTCTTGGTGGGCAGGATCGCCATCAGATAGGCGATCGGATAGGCCAGCAGGACGCAGAGCGCGGTGATCAGAAGGCTGACCCACAGCGTGCGCACAAACAACGGCACGTATATTTGCCGGGACTCCGGCTGATCGACGATCGCCCCCTCGACGTTATAGGTCTTGTCGATGGCGGCGAGGTAATAGGAGAGGGTGTAAGGCTCCGCCAGGCGCTTCATGACCGACCAGGTTTCAGGCTGACTCCAGCGCTTGTCGAGCGCGACCAGATCCGCCTTCGTCGGCTCGGTCTCCAAACGTCTGAGATTTCGCCCGGCTTTCGTGACCAGGCTGCGCGAACCCGCCAGTTCGTAGTTGAGCCGGGTCGCGACCTTGCCGAGGGAGCGTTCTTTGGCCGCAGCGGCAAACTCGCGCGCCATGGAGTCATAGATTTCGTCGCCCGGAAGGCCTTCTCCATCCCATGCGCGCAGCATCTCCGCGGTTTCGGGGAGAATTTCCGATACCGTCGGATTGTCGACACCGCGAAACACCATCAGGGCGATGGGGTAAACAAAGGTAATGAGGATGAAGGCGAGGAGGGGAAGGACTAACGCAAGGGCGCGCATCCGGTTGCGGCGCTCCGCGCGGGCCAAACTGAGTTTTAGCGGAACCCCCGCCGCATCCAGCATGGGGCCGCTTGTATCAACCTGTGCCATTCAAATTCCCCAGGACCAGTAACCGCAAAAAAAAACAAACAGATCGAGAAACTGGCAAACAAACGAACAAAAAACGGAATAGACTTCGGTGCCGGGAATGGCGGGAACCCCGTAAGGTTCCCGCCGACCCGAGACGGTTTATGCCGTCAGATTACTTCGCGAGCCACGCAGCGAAACGCTCGTTCAACTCGTCCGCGTTGTCAGCCCAGAACTCAAAGTCGTTCTGCAGGGCCGCTTTGAAGTTTTCCGGTGCCGTCGGCATGTGCGGCTTTACGTCGTCCGCGACCAGCGGGAAGGAAGACTTTCGAACCGGACCATAAGAGATCCACTTGGACTGGTCGGCCAGGCGCTGGGTGTCGGTCGAGAACTTTACGAAGTCCAGAGTGGCTTCCATGTCTTTCGCACCCTTCGGGATCACCCAAAGGTCCAGATCCCAGACCTGTCCGTCCCAGATGATTTCGAACGGCTTCTTCTCGGTAAAGATCGCGTTGAAGAGGCGGCCGTTGTAAGCCGAAGCGATCGAGACTTCACCGTCGGCCAGCATCTGCGGCGGCTGTGCACCGGCTTCCCACCAGATCACATCGTCTTTGATGGTATCCAGCTTCGCGAAGGCGCGATCGACACCCTCCGGCGTGCTGAGAACCTCGTAGACCTGCTCAAGCGGAACACCATCCGCCATCAGGGCCCATTCCAGGTTCACTTTCGGGTTTTTACGCAATCCGCGTTTGCCCGGGAACTTTTCGGTGTCGAAAAGATCCGCGATCTCGGTCGGCTTTTCGTTCGGATATTTCGAGGCATCGAAGGCAAAGACCGTCGACCAGACGATCGTGCCGACGGAACACTCGGTGAGAGTGTTGGGCAGGAAGTCGTCCGCAGCCGGCGTGCCATCCGGTGCGGGCGGCAGGATCGAGTGATCAATCGGTTCCAGAATGCCTTCGTCACAACCCCGGACCGCGTCGGAGAGTTCAACGTCGACCAGATTCCAGGTGACGTTGCCGGCTTCCACCTGCGCGCGGACCTGGGCGAGACCGCCGTTATAGTCCTCGGAGTTGATCTTGATGCCGGTGTTTTCCGTAAAAGGCTTGTGATAAGCCTCGACCTGGCTCTTGGTGTAGGCGCCGCCCCAGGACACGATGGTCAGGGAATCCGCTGCTGTGGCAGGTCCGGCCGCGTAGGCGGCGGCCGAAAGTGCGACAACGGCAGCGCCGGTGTACTTCATCATTGATTTCATGGCTATCATTCTCCCAGTTATTAAGCCTCTGCTACGTACTCTTTGTTCGAACGCTCGGAAGTTGCGGGACATCCTTACCGGTCACCGCGGTGTTTCTTATTGGTTGTTATGCGAGGATTTTTGCATCGCTTTCAGCCTTTTCAGTCTCTACCGGACTCAAACCCGCTGTGTTTCTTTTGCGCGTCCAGTGCTCTCTATGCGTCCAGAGCTCTGCAGTCTTCCGCCTGCCAGCCGACCTTGACCGTCTCGCCGGGACGAAGGTGCACGTGGCCAGCGGAGTTCGGGACCTTGACGATGAAGTCATCGTGGCCGCAGACCGAGACCCGCGTGCGCATGTGATCGCCGAGATAAATGAGTTCCTCAACGCGCGCGTCGAAAACATTCGGGCAAACGCCGTCCGAGGGGTTCACCATGACCCGTTCGGGGCGCAGTGAGAGGGACGAGCGGCTGCCGATGCCGTCGATGTTCACCGGCACGGCCTTGACCTCTCCGCTGCCGTCGACCTCTACCGTGCAGGTCGCACCGTTTACGCCTGTGACCTTGCCCGACAGCTTATTATTCTCGCCGATGAACTGAGCGACGAAGGAATTTTCGGGCAGCTCGTAGAGCTGGTCGGGCGGGGCCAGTTGCTGAATGACCCCATCGTTAAAGACCGCAACCCGGTCCGACATGGTCAGAGCTTCCGACTGATCATGGGTCACGTAAACGACCGTCACGCCGAGATTGTCGTGGATATGCTTGATCTCGTACTGCATCTGCTCGCGCAGCTGCTTGTCGAGGGCGCCCAGCGGTTCGTCCATCAGGACCAGCTTGGGCTCGAATACCAGGGCGCGCGCCACTGCGACGCGCTGGGCTTGGCCGCCCGAAAGCTGAGCCGGGCGCCGCCCGGCGAAACCGCCAAGCTGCACCATGTCCAGCGCGCGCTCGACACGGGTTTCGATGTCGGCCTTGCTCATCTTGCGCACCACCAGGGGGTAGGCCAGATTTTCTGCCACCGTCATGTGCGGGAAGAGCGCGTAGTTCTGAAAGACCATGCCGATATCGCGTTTGTGCGGCGGCACGTTGTTGATCGACTCTCCGTCGAGGATGATTTTGCCGTGTGTGGCAGTCTCAAACCCGGCCAGCATCATCAAACACGTCGTCTTGCCGGAGCCGGAAGGGCCCAACATGGTCAGAAATTCGCCTTTGGATATGTCGAGATTGAGATTTTTGACGACAAGCACTTCGCCGTCATAGCTTTTCTGGACCTCCTCGAAGCGTACGAGGATTTCTGCGTTCTCAGCCACCATTCAGCCCTGTCCCTGCTGATATCTGGCGGGTCTTCCAGGTCTTGTGCCGTCGTGTACCCGCTCTGTTACGGGTACGCTACGCTAAATCGTCGCCGATTGTCACGCCTTATGCTCAGGTTTTTTCGCGGCGCAAAAAGGTGTTTAAAAATAAGGCTCTACCGGCTGGGTTAGGTAAAACCTTTGCATGCACCCGACCGCAAATGGCCGCCCGAAAAAGTTAAAGTCGCGTGCAAGAGATATTCTCAATAGGCACATTAACAACGTCAATGCGGTCTTGCGATCTGCCACTCCAGGCCGTTTGATTTCCTGGGCAAGGAGTTTGCGGGTCAGAAGACCTTCATCCGTGATTTAGGCCGCGCGGTCCAGCTTAAGGTCTTGCCAGATGTCCAGCAGGGCCTCGACCAGCCGGTCGATATCCGCGTCGCTGTGCAGGGGCGAAGGCGTCAGACGAAGTCTTTCCGTACCGCGCGGCACTGTCGGGTAGTTGATCGGTTGAACGTAAATTCCGTAACTGTCCAACAGCGTATCCGTGACCTGACGGCAGAGGACGGGGTCACCCACCGCGACGGGCACGATATGACTGACCGAGGGCATAACGGGCAGACCGGCGGCAAGCAGGCGCGCTTTTACGGTCGCAGCACGCTCCTGATGGCGCTCGCGTTCGATCGTGCTCGACTTCAGGTGTTTGATGCTCGCGCAGGCCCCGGCAGCGACGGCAGGCGGCAGGGAGGTTGTGAAGATAAAGCCTGATGCAAAGCTTCTGACGAAGTCTACGAGGGCGCTGGAGGCGGCGATGTAGCCGCCAAAGACGCCAAAGGCCTTGCCGAGCGTTCCCTCGATCACGGTCAGGCGGTCCATGAGGCCTTCGCGCTCGGCAACGCCGCCGCCGCGCGGTCCGTATAGGCCGACTGCATGAACTTCGTCCAGGTAGGTCATGGCATTGTGTTTCTCCGCAACATCGCAAAGTTCAGCGATCGGAGCGATATCTCCATCCATGGAGTAAACCGATTCGAAGGCGACGAGTTTGGGACGCGCCGGGTCAATCTCGCTCAAGAGGCGGTCCAGGTCTTCTGGATCGCTGTGCTTGAAAATCTTCCGCTCGGCACGGCTATGGCGAATGCCTTCGATCATCGAAGCATGGTTGAGGGCGTCTGAAAGAACAACGCAGTCGGGCAGGCGGCTGGCCAAAGTGCCCAGGGCCGCCCAGTTCGAGACATAGCCTGAGGTGAAAAGCAGGGCGGCTTCCTTGCCGTGCAGATCGGCAAGTTCGCGCTCCAGCAGGACATGGTAGTGGTTGGTGCCGGAGATATTGCGCGTGCCGCCCGCGCCCGCGCCGCAGCGGTCCACGGCTTCATGAATGGCCGCGATCACCGAAGGATGCTGGCCCATTCCAAGATAATCGTTGGAACACCAGACGGTGACGCTGGTCTGTTCGTCGCCCCGATGATGGGTCGCAGTCGGAAACTGGCCCGCCTGGCGCTCCAGATCCGCGAAGATCCGATAGCGGCCCTCTGTTTTCAGGCCTGAAACTGCGTCTGTGAAGAAGCCTTCGTAGTCCATCTTCATGGTTCCCAACTTGTCGAACGAATGGCAAAACCTGCGTCAGGCCCGCAAATACTCAGTCTTTCAGCAGGCTTTCGAGCAACCCCGAACACTACCAAATGTGAGCCTGGAGTGCAGATTTGTACCCCTAACTTAGCAATATATCTCACTTCTTTCAGTGTCTCCGTGTCCTATGGTCGCATATCTCACGAAGACGTTACTTCGCCTGTGCCATCAAGTTAGACAAGGCCGACGCCAGGCTGGGTTTCTCATGTATTCAGAGAGAAACAGCCGTCTTTGGCGACCGGTTCACCCGGAATATCTGCGCCGGTTCCGGCGTTTTGAAGTGGTTCAAACCCCAGGACTTGGATCAACTCGATGATAGATAGACTATTCCCAACCTATTGAACTTGACTTAAGTCACGTCCTGTCTGGCTTCTCAGTGCGCAGGTGCATCTGCATCCTGCGCCAGCCAATCCTGGGTGTCCTCCAGGGCTTTCCCGAAGCGTTCAAGCATATCGTCCACCTGAGCTTCGGTAATGATCAGGGGCGGCGAGAAGGCCACGCTGTCGCCCAGATTACGCAGGATAAGACCATGAGCCTGGGCACGGCCGACCAGGTAGGCACCGACCTTTCCGATCGGGTCGAACGGCGTCTTGGCGGCTTTGTCGGCCACCAGTTCGACGGCTCCGATCAGTCCGATCCCGCGCACCTCCCCGACGAAGGGGCGGTCTGCAAAACCTCTCAACCCGGCCTGCAGGTGCTGACCCACAGCGCGGGCATGATCGAAAAGTCTCCGTTCTTCGTAAATCTTCAGGGTCTCGAGGGCGACAGCGGCACTGACCGGGTGTCCCGCGTAGGTGTAGCCGTGACCGAAGGTGCCGATTTTCGCGCTGTTGTCCGCAAGGGCCTGATAGACCTTGTCCGCAATCATGACCGCTGAAATCGGCAGGTAGGAAGAACTCAGGGCCTTGGCCATCACCATAATGTCGGGCTTGATTCCAAAGGTGACAGACCCGAAGGATTCGCCCGTGCGGCCAAAGCCGCAGATGACTTCGTCGGCGACCAGCAGAATGTCGTACTTTGCGAGAACGGCCTGGATCTTTTCCCAATAGGTCGCGGGCGGAACGATGACGCCCCCGGCTCCCATCACAGGTTCCGCAATAAAGGCGGCCACCGTTTCCGGGCCTTCCTCCTGGATCATCTGCTCCAGATCCGCGGCCATGCGGGTCGCGAAATCCTCCTCGGTCTCGCCCTCCAGGCCAAAACGGTAATAGTGCGGGCAGGAGGTATGGAGGATATTGGTGATCGGCAGGTCGAAATCGGCGTGGTTGGCCGGCAGGCCGGTCATGCTGCCCGAGGCGACCGTGACGCCGTGGTAACCTTTGATCCGGCTGATAATCTTCTTTTTTTCAGGGCGGTCCAGCGCGTTGTTGTAGTACCAGACGAACTTGACCACGCTGTCGTTTGCTTCCGAGCCTGAATTGGCGAAGGCGACCTTCGACATCTTGACCGGTGCCAGCTCGATCAGCTTTTCGGCGAGGTCGACGCTGGGTGTCGAGACCTTGTGGTTAAAGGCGTGGTAGTAGGGCAGTTCATGCATCTGTTTTGTTGCGGCGTCTATCAGGCGCTGCTCACCAAACCCCAGGGATGTGCTCCACAGACCGGCCATGCCCTCTATATACTCCTGACCCTGCTCGTCGAAGACATGAATGCCTTTGCCCTTCACGATCACCAGCGGTCCTTCGGACTCGTGTTTCCTGGCGTTGGTGTAGGGGTGGAAGTGGTAGGCGATATCCCGGCTAGCGGTCGAATTGGGCAAAGACGTCATCAAATTCTCCAGAAGCTCTACGCCTGCATCCGGGCGTTTATCGTGCTGAATAGGCTCGGTCGAGTTTATCCGGCAGTTATCCGGAACGCCAGATTGCGTGTGGCCGTAAGTTCCTGTTTGCGCGTCTGTAAATTAGCAGCATTCCACACAGAAATACTGAGCATTTTTCCCTGAAGTCGTGAACACCGTGAATCCGCCATTTTATTCATGCGGTTAGGCGAAGATTCTTCCAATCAATTGCTCCGTTTGGTAAAGACCGCGCTCTAGAAGCTTGTTTCCTCGTGCAACACCGTACTAGGCTGACGGCTAACAGAAGTTGGCCCGGCTCGACAAGGACCATATGGTTCCTGGCCAGGTCAGACTTCGTAAACAACCAACGGTCTAAGTACAACCAACAGGGGGTTAGAGATGGGCTTACGACGTAGCCTGATTGCCGTCGCCAGCGTTGCGGCAATCTGCGCAGCATCCGGTGCGCAGGCAAAAACATTCAAGTGGGCATTCCAGGGCGATGCCCAGTCACTTGATCCGCACACACTGAACGAGACCTTCACGCTCGGCTTTCTGAGCAATGTCTATGAGGGTCTGGTCCGGCGCGGTCCTGATCTGCAGATTCTCCCGAGCCTCGCCGAGAGCTGGGAACTGCTGGATCCGAATCATTGGCGTTTCACGCTCAGAAAAGGCGTCAAGTTCCACAACGGCAATGACTTCAATGCCGACGACGTTGTCTTCACCTTCGACCGGGTCCGCATGGACGGATCGGACATCAAGACCAAGGTTGCGGCCGATACCAAGGTCGTGAAGGTAGACGATTATACGGTCGACATCATCACCTCGCAGCCCAATCCCATCGTCTACTACGAGTGGGATAACGTGCTGATCATGGATAAGGAGTGGGCGGAAGAGAACAACGCCACTGCTCCGACCGACGTGACCAAGGATGCCAACAACTATGCGGCCTTCAACGCCAACGGCACCGGGCCCT
Source organism: Denitrobaculum tricleocarpae (assembly GCF_007004665.1). Taxonomy (GTDB): domain Bacteria; phylum Pseudomonadota; class Alphaproteobacteria; order Kiloniellales; family Kiloniellaceae; genus Denitrobaculum; species Denitrobaculum tricleocarpae. The sequence goes on from NZ_ML660053.1 coordinate 516,443, forward strand.
TCAAGATCGTCGAGCGCGAAACCGATGTGAGAACGGTCTTCAAGCCAAACCCCGACTGGTGGGATGAGGCGAAGCACAATGTCACCGAAGGCATCTTCACTCCGATCTCCTCCGACGCAACCCGGGTCGCGGCTTTGCTGTCGGGCGAAATCGACATGATGTATCCGGTTCCCGTTCAGGATATCAAGCGTATCGACTCCAACGGCGGTACCGCCACCCTGACCGGGCCTGAGTTGCGCACTATTTTCCTGGGCATGGACCAGTCGCGCGACGAATTGCTCTACTCGAACGTCAAGGGTGAGAACCCCTTCAAGGACAAGCGGGTGCGCGAGGCTTTCTACAAGGCCATCGACGTTGAGACGATCCGTAAGAAGATCATGCGTAACCTCTCAACGCCATCCGCCATCATGATTTCGCCGTTCCTCTTCTCGAAGTCCGCGAAGTACGAACGGATGGGCTATGATCCCGAAGCCGCGAAAGCCCTGTTGGCCGAAGCAGGTTATCCGGATGGTTTCGAGCTGAGCATGGATTGCCCCAACAACCGTTATGTGAATGACGAGGCGATCTGTCAGGCCGTGGTCGCGATGCTTGCCAAGGTTGGCGTGAAAGTCGATCTGCTGGCACAGCCCAAGGCGCTCTACTTTAAGAAGGTCCTGGACTTCGACACCAGCTTCTACATGCTTGGCTGGACGCCGGGCAGCTTCGACAGCTGGAATGTCATGTTCAACCTGCTGGCCTGCCGCGACGAAAACGCGACCCGGGCGAAGTTCAATCTGGGCGGCTACTGCAACCCGGACGTCGACAAGCTGACGGACGAGGTGCTGGTCGAGACCGATCCGGAAACCCGGGACAGCAAGATCGAAGCGGCCTACGATATGGTGGCCGAGGATATCGGCTATATTCCGCTCCATCAGCAGGGCCTGGCCTGGGCCAAGAAAGACTCCGTGGATCTCGTACAGCGGGCTGACAACCAGTTCATGCTGCACTTCGTAAACGTGAAGTGATGAGCTAGAATCCACGCTAAAACCCCCGGCCTTTCGGGCCCGGTTTCGCGCTTTGCCACCAGCAAGCCGAGACGGACTTCGAAAGGCCGGACTCTTTTCTCCTGTGACTGATCCGCGTTCGGCGCGGCAATGGATTTAGATCCAGGTTCAAATGATCGGCTTCATTTTCAAACGATTCATCCAATCGTTTATCGTCATGTTCTTGGTCGCGCTTCTGGCCTTTACGATGTTCAATTTCCTGGGCGACCCCGTCAATCAGATGGTCGGGATCGACACCACGGCGGCGGACCGCGAGGCTTTGCGGGATCGACTGGGTCTCAACGATCCGCTTCTGATCCAGTTCGGACGTTTTGTCAGCAACGCCGTACAGTTCGAGTTCGGCCAATCTTATCAGCACAAGCGCGCCGTTTCCGGTCTGATCCTGGACCGCCTGCCGGCCACGCTGGAGCTCAGCATGATCGCGGCGATTTTCACGCTGGTCGTGGGCGTGCCCATGGGGGTCTACACCGGACTGCACCGGGATTCGCTGCTCTCCAAAATCTTCATGACGATCTCGCTGGTCGGGGTTTCCCTGCCGACGTTTCTGATCGGCATTCTTTTGATTTTCGTTTTTTCAGTGCAACTGCAGTGGTTGCCTTCGTTTGGCCGCGGCGAGGTCATCGACTTCGGGTTCTGGTCCACCGGGCTGCTGACGGCCACGGGCTGGAAAGCGATCATCATGCCCGCGGTGACCCTCGGGCTGTTCCAGATGACCCTGATTATGCGCCTGGTGCGCTCCGAAATGCTGGAGGTTCTGCGCAGCGATTACATCAAGTTCGCGAGGGCCCGGGGGCTGGCAAACCGCGCGATCAATTTCGGGCACGCTTTGAAGAATACGCTGGTGCCGGTGATTACGATCGCGGGCCTCCAACTGGGCTCATTGATTGCCTTCGCGATTATCACCGAGACCGTCTTTCAGTGGCCTGGCATGGGTTTGCTGTTCCTCCAGGCCATTCAGGTTGTCGATATCCCGATCATGGCGGCGTACCTGATGTTGATCGCGTTCTTTTTCGTGATGATCAATATGATCGTTGACCTGCTCTATTACGTCGTCGACCCGCGCTTGCGCGTCGACGCAACAAGCTGAAGGGCGCCGAGCCATGTCGATTTCCACTACAGCGCGGGCCGTCGATCTTCTGCAGCGGGCGGCCAACAGCGATCTCTACTATTCCTTCCGCAGTTCCAAGATGGTTATGGTCGCGGCCCTGGTCAGCTTCATTATGATCGTGGGAGCAACCTTCTCACCAATTCTTGCGCCCCATAACACGCTTGATCTGGCGAGCATCAGCCTGATCGACTCCCTGACGCCGCCGGTCTGGATGGAAGATGGAGACTCCCGCTTCCTGCTGGGGACGGACGACCAGGGGCGGGATATGCTCTCGGCCATCATGCATGGCGCGCGGGTCTCGCTCTTCGTCGGTTTCGCCAGCGTCATCTTTGCCATGGTGCTGGGGGTCTCGCTCGGACTGATCAGTGGCTATGCCGGGGGATTCCTGGACTCCTTCATCATGCGCGCGGCTGAGATCCAATTGAGCTTTCCGGCGATCCTGATTGCGCTGCTGATCGACGGCATTTTCCGCGGCGCGCTGGACTCCAAGACGCATGACGAACTGGCGGTTTACGTCATGATCCTGGCGATCGGCCTGTCCTTCTGGGTGCAGTATGCGCGGACCGTGCGCAGTTCGACCCTGGTCGAAAAGAGCAAGGAATACGTCGAGGCGGCGCGGGTCACCGGCCTGCCGCCCTTCCTAATCGTATTCCGGCATATTCTTCCCAATGTCACCGGCCCCCTGCTGGTGATCGCCACGATCAATCTGGCGCTGGCGATCATCACCGAAGCGACTTTGAGCTTCCTGGGTGTCGGTGTGCCGCCGACAGAACCCTCGCTCGGCACCTTGATCCGGGTCGGCAATGATTTCCTCTTCTCCGGTGAATGGTGGATCACGATCTTCCCGGGGATTGCCCTCGCGGTCCTGGTTCTCGCGGTCAATCTCCTGGGCGATTGGCTGCGCGACGCCCTGAACCCGAAATTGCGGTGACGCCATGACACTCCTGAAGATCGACGACCTGAAAGTCGAGTTCCCCGGCCGTCATGATACCTTCGTCGCGGTGGAGAACATCCAGCTGGAACTGGAACCCGGGCAAATCTACGGGCTTGTGGGCGAGTCCGGTGCCGGCAAATCGACCATCGGTAACGCGGTGATTGATTTGCTCGAGCCACCGGGACGGGTTGCCGCAGGGCATATTGCGCTCGATGGGACGGCCATCGAAAACCTGCCCTATGAAAAGATGCGCAGTATCCGAGGCCGGCGCATCGGCATGATCTTTCAGGATCCGCTGACCAGCCTAAACCCGCTCTACACGGTCGAGTACCAACTGGTCGAGACAATCCAGACGCACTTAAAACTGAGCGAGGTGGAAGCCGCCGCGCGGGCGATCGAGCTGCTGGACCAGGTGGGCATTCCCGAGCCTGAAGTCCGCGTCAAACACTATCCGCATCAGTTCTCCGGCGGCATGCGTCAGCGGGTGGTCATCGCCCTTGCGCTTTGCGGCGAACCCGAGCTGATCATCGCCGACGAACCGACCACAGCGCTGGATGTTTCGATCCAGGCGCAGATTCTCGATCTCATCCGGAGCCTCTGCAAGCAGCGGCAGGTCGGGATGGTCATCATCACCCACGATATGGGAGTTATTGCCGATATCACCGACAACGTCGCGGTCATGTATCACGGCAAAATCGTTGAAAAAGGGCCGACGGCAAAAATTCTCTCCACACCAGAGCACCCCTACACCAAGAGCCTGATCTCCGCCGTCCCCCGCGCAGACCTGAGGCTGAACCGCTTCCCGATGGTCGATTACATAGAGGGACCGGAACCCACGCGCAGCAGTTTTGACGTATCGACCCACTGGTTGGGGAAGGCGCGCGACTTCAGTGCATCGGACGGTGGCGCCCTGGTGCGAGTCGAGTCTCTCTCCATCAAGTTTGTGACACAGCGTTCGATCCTGCCGAGCCGGAACAAACTCTTTACCGCGGTCGATGACGTGTCCTTCGAGATCCGTGACGGCGAAACCTTCGGTCTGGTCGGTGAGAGCGGCAGCGGTAAGTCCACAATCGCGCGCAGCATCGCCGGCCTTTACCGGCCGGCCTCGGGCAATATTCATTTTGCCGGTGGAAATCTGACGGCCATCAAGGATGAAAAGCAACTTAGGCCCTACCGCCAGCAGATGCAGATGATCTTTCAGGATCCCTTTTCCTCGCTTAATTCGCGTATGCGTGTGCTCGACATCGTGGCGGAACCGATCCGCTTTCATAAGCTCGCATCCTCCCGTGCCGAGGTGGTCGAAATCGTGGAAGACCTGCTGGAGCATGTCGGTCTGGGCAGGGCGGCGGCGAAGCGCTTTCCGCACGAGTTTTCAGGTGGTCAGCGACAGCGGATCTCGATTGCCCGCGCCCTTGCGACACGGCCGCGCTTTTTGATTTGCGATGAGCCGACCTCGGCATTGGACGTTTCGATCCAGGCCCAGATTCTGAATCTTCTCAAAGACTTGCAGGACGAACTTGGACTGACCATGTTGTTCATCAGTCACGACCTGCCGGTGATCCGGCAGATGTGCGACCGGGTGGCGGTAATGCGGCACGGCAAGATCTGCGAGATTGCAGAGACCGAGCAGCTTTTTGAAGAGCCTGGTCATGAGTACACGCGGCATCTCCTCGATCTGATGCCTAAGCTTGAGAACCTCTCCCGCGAAGGCCTCGATGTCGCGGACGAAGATGCCGCGCGGCAATCACAATAACCACCACACCAGCAGAGAGTCGAAGAATGGCTGTTATCAATCGCATCGCAGAGTTTCATGATGACATCAAAGGCTGGCGCCGTGATCTGCACGCCCACCCCGAGACGGCCTTTGAGGAAGTCCGAACGTCCGACTTCGTTGCGGATAAGCTCGAGGAATGGGGCATCGAAGTCCACCGCGGTCTGGCGACCACCGGCGTCGTCGGTGTGTTGCATGGTAACAAAAAGAGCGGCCGCGCGATTGGTCTGCGCGCGGATATGGACGCGCTGCACCTGACCGAGCTCAATGAATTCGATCATCGCTCCAAGAACGAGGGCAAGATGCATGGCTGCGGTCATGACGGCCATACGGCGATGTTGCTGGGGGCCGCCCGCTACCTGGCTGAAACCAAGAACTTCGACGGGACCGTCAATTTCATCTTCCAGCCCGCCGAGGAAAACGAAGGCGGCGGCCGGGTCATGGTCGAAGAGGGGCTGTTCGAGAAGTTCCCGGTGGAGGCGGTTTACGGTCTCCACAATATGCCGGGGATTCCCACGGGACAGGTCGGCATGCGGGTCGGACCGGCGATGGCGGCCTTCGATATCTTCGAACTGACGATCAAAGGTGTCGGCGCACACGCGGCGATGCCGCATCTGGGTGTCGATGCCATACTGGTGACCTCGCAAATCGTGACGGCGCTGCAGAGCATCGCTTCGCGTCGGGTCGATCCGTTGGAATCCGTTGTGGTGAGCGTGACCCAGATTCACGCGGGCGATACCTGGAACGTGATCCCGCAGGAAGCCGTCATCCGCGGCACGGTCCGCAGCTTCGATGCTGATGTGCAGGCGCAGACCGAGGCCGATATCGAGCGGATCGCAAAGGGGATTTGCGAGTCGCAGGGCGCCAGCATGACCATGCGCTATGAAAAACGCTATCCCGCGGTGGTCAATACCTCGATGGAAACCGACATTGCAGCCGAGGTTGCGGCACAGGTGGTTGGCGAACCCAACGTCGAAGTCGGCATGCCGCCGCTGATGGGCTCGGAGGACTTCGCCTATATGCTGCAGGAAAAGCCCGGTTGTTACATCTGGCTGGGCAACGGTGCGGATGGCGAGCCCGGCGGTTGCTCGGTCCATAACCCGCTTTACGATTTCAACGATGAAATCTCGGTGATCGGCGCGAGTTACTGGGCGAAACTCGTCGAGACCACCATGCCACGGGCGGGGTAACGGCAGGTTCCGTTTTGCCGCACCCTGAACCATCAGAGCCGCCGGCGCTTATCATCTTCGATTGCGACGGTGTTCTGGTCGACAGCGAGACCATCGCCAACGCGGTTATGGCAGAGGAAATCAGCGCCCTGGGCTGGCAGGTGACGACGGACTATTGCCTGAAGTACTTCAAGGGTTCGCATCTCGACACGGTGATGGCCGTGATCGAGGAAAAAATCGGACGATCTCTGCCGGAAAACTGGTTGGCAAATCTGCGCGCGCGCAGTGACATAGCCTTCCGCAAGGATCTGCAGCCGGTACCGGGAATCCATGCGCTACTCGACTTTCTTGTGGAGAGCGACCTGCAACACTGCGTGGCGTCCCAGGGACCGCATGAGAAGATGGCGGTCACGCTTGACGTGACAGGATTAAAACCGCGTTTTGAAGGGCGGATCTTTTCGGCCTACGAAGTCGAGCGCGGCAAACCCCATCCGGACCTCTTTCTGCATGCCGCGGAGACAATGGGACATGCGCCGCAACGCTGTGTGGTCATCGAAGACAGTCCGCTCGGTGTGCAGGCGGCCAAGGCGGCCAGCATGCGCGTGCTCGGCTATGACCCCAAGGGGTTGGATCCGCGTTTGGCACGGGAGGGCGCGCAGGTTTTCACGGATATGCGCGCGCTTCCAGGGCTGCTCGGTATCTGAGGAGCGCTAAGCCCTGGCTTGCACCAGGGCTTATAAGAGCCCGCTATTCCGGCAATAGAGCATGTGAGTCTGGCCCGAGAGCTTTTCCGTCCAACGGTTTCTGTGTCTTATCCTGGATTGCAGATTTCCGTTTTTCGTCTGTTCGAATCTCTGCCCCCCGGTGAGTTTGATCAGCTTTTATGAGCCTTCACTCTAAGCCTTCTCAACCGCGCGTGGATCCAGAGCGTCCTGCAGGCCGTCTCCCAGGAAATTGAAGGCGATCACAGTGATAAAGATCATCAGCCCCGGCCACATGGCCAGCATCGGAGCGTCCCAGATCAGCTCTTGCGCATTGGTGAGCATGTTGCCCCAACTGGGAATAGGCGGCTGAATGCCCAGGCCTAGAAAACTCAAAACTGATTCGAGTAAAATGATGTTTCCGATCGAGAGCGTCGTGGCGACGATGACCGGGGAAATCACGTTGGGCAGAATATGCACCATCATGATCCGCGGCGCGCCCGCGCCGAGCCCCCGGGCCGCGCGCACGAATTCCCGGGTCTTCATGCTCAGAGTCGCGCCACGGACAAGGCGCGCGACCGTTGTCCAGCCGACCAGGGAAATCAGAATGACGATGCGATAGAGGCTGACATTCTCTGAGGCGACCAGACTTTCAGGCAAACCGGTTTTGGAGAGATCGATCGCCGCCAGCACGATCAGCAGCGGCAGGAGGGGGAGGGCGATCACCCCGTCCGTGAGCCGCATCAGGAGCGAATCCAGCAGGCCGCCGTAGTAACCGGCGATGACGCCGATGATGGTACCGATAACGGCTGAAATGAGTGCCGTGACGACGGCCACGAGCAGAGAGATCTGCCCCCCGTAGAGCAAACGCACCAACAGGTCCCGGCCGAGCTCGTCCGTGCCCAGTGGATGGGCCAGTGAAGGTGCCTGCTTCAGGGCCAGGAGATTGACCTGATTGGCGTCGACAGCGAGCAGGCTCTCGACCAGAGGGGCCGCCGCAGCCAGAGCGCCGAGCGCGATCAATACCGCCAGACTGACGAGGGCGAGGTGGTGCTGAAGAAACCGCCGGATCAGAAGAGCACGAACCGAGCGCGCAGGACCCGTCGCGAGCGCGGCCTCTGCAGCGAGAAGATTGGAGGAAGCGTCGGCGGCTGGCTCCGGCATAGAAGGCACATTCCAGGCGTAAGGCGAATCTTGAACGCCGATACTAACGCATGACCGTCGCCTTCGATAGGATATCGCTGTACCTATCGCAGCAAACTGCTGCATCATAGATTTTCTTTGTGGGTTTCGACGCGCTCAAACCCGGTTTTCTGTCCAAAGGTAGTGAGATACTGCGATGAAGCTCTTCTATGCACCTCAATCGCCCTTCGCGCGGAAGGTTCATGTAGCGGCCCTCGAACTTGGGCTGGCCGATGATATTGAACTTGTTCTGACCCCGGTTGCGCCCGGGATGGCGAACGAAGACTACGCGAGAGACGGCAACCCGCTTCGCAAGATACCGGCGCTGGCGCGGAACGATGGCTCCGTTTTGTATGATTCGGGTGTCATCTGCGAATACCTCGACGCGCGGGCAGGCGGCGGGCGGATTCTCCCGGGCGGCGGCGAGGCGCGTTGGTTGATCCTTCGAGACCACGCCCTTGCCAACGGCATCTGCGATGCGGCGGTCCTGGTGCGCTACGAAACCTGGCTCCGGCCTGAGGAATTCCGCTGGGAAAGCTGGACTAGGGATCAGTGGAGTAAGATCGACAGCGGACTTGCCGCGTTCGAGGCAGATCCGGAGGCCTGCGGGGATCCCAAGGCGGAGATGCTGAACCTCGCTCAGATCGCGCTGGGCTGTGCCCTGGGGTATCTGGATTTTCGCTACGATGAACGGAATTGGCGCGGCAGCTATCCGAAATTGAGCGCCTGGTTCGAAAGTCTCTCGAAGCGCCCGTCATTCGCGCAAACGGTGCCGGTCAACCCACCGCAATAGACACTGTTGGGGAGCAAGTGCCGGCCGAGCGTAAGCGCTGGGTGCCCCGGAGAGTCAAATACGCTGAGGTCGTCAGGCGGCCTGCTTTTCGGCAATCATCTGGCGCAGGGCGCGATAAGCCGGCTTTGAGAGATCCTTGAAGCGGAAGGCGCTGCGGCCACCGTAGCTGCGGATGCATTCGGCGTTGGCCCAGGCTTTTCCGTTTTCAATGTCGTGGAGTTCGAGTTCGATCCGGTGGCGGGTGCCTTTGTGACGGTGGGTGCCGGTCTTGATCAGAAATCCACCCAGGCTCCAGTTGACAGTTGATACGACTTCATTGCCAAAGCGAATTTCAAGTGGAACGTCGCTTCTGGGATGCCGTCTGCGCTGAACTGTGGGTTTGGGTTTCCAAAACATAAGCCGGGGCTTTGCTCCGTCACGAGGTTGACTTCGAATAAACAAGAGTGTGCCCCCAAAGTGGTTAACAATTGGTGCTCAAGATTGGTAAAATTAAGCACTTAAGCATATGAGACGCGCGGATCGAGCCAGGAGTATGCGAGATCCGCGATCAGATTTGCCAACAACGTCGTTAACGTAGCGAAGAGGAGTCCGACCAGGGCTAAATTGTAGTCATTGCCCAGGATACCATCGTAGATGGCTTTTCCCATGCCCAGATAGCCGAACATGGTCTCGGTGATCAAAGCGCCGGAGAAGAGGCTGCCGAAGTTCAGGGCTATGATCGTCGTAACCGGGATCATGGCATTTCGCAGCGCATGGCCGATAACCACCTGGGCCGGATGCAGACCCTTGGCGTGGGCCGTGCGGACATAGTCCTGCCGCAAAGCCTCAATCATGGCGGCACGCATGAAGCGGATCAGCCCGCCGAGAGTCGCCAGGGTCAGGGTGAGCACCGGCAGGACCAAGTGAGAGAGTTTGGTGCCGAAATCCGCGTCGGCGCTCCCCATGCCGCCGGCAGGCAACCATCCCAGTATGACCGAGAAAAGAATGATCAGAAGGATGGCCAGCCAAAAAGGCGGCACCGAGATCCCGGCAAAGGCCGTCAGATTTATCGCGTGATCGAAAAAGGAGCGCGGCACGAGCGCAGCCAGAATGCCGGCCGGAATGGCCAGCAGAAGAGCGAGCAGGAAGCTGCAGCCCATCAGAACCACGGTATTGCCGAGCCGGGGTATCAGAACCTCGAGGACAGGTTGGTTGGAGATCCGGGAATACCCGAAGTCCCCCTGCACGGCAGCGCTCAACCAGGCGAAGTAACGTTCGTGGATCGGGCGGTCGAGGCCATGCAGGGCGCGCAGGCGGGCCGCATCCGCGGCCGTCAGGTTCGGATCGGAACTGACCATAATGTCGATAGGGTCGCCCGGCATCAGACCGATCAGCGCGTAGATGACGAACGACATGATGAGCAAGACCACTGCTGACTCTCCGAGCCTGCTGAGGACGACTTTCATCATATCTGGGCACTCAGTTGGTCAGAGCGGCTCAGTTGCCCGATCCGGTGCGACTGCGGGCTTTGACTGTGGGATTTCAATTCCGGCCTTCCACGCGCCATTCCTCCACCCACAGCGTCGTGGTGAGCTGATGCCCGGTGGGACGCACGCCCTTGAGCCATTTTGGCAAGGGAAACGCATTGGCGCGCCAGTAGAGTGGGATCACCGGCAATTCCTCGGCATAGAGGGTCTGCAGCCGTGCCCAGAGTTTTTTGCGTTTTTCGAAGTCGAGTTCCCGCTCGATCCCGTCGATCAGCGCATCCATCTCGGCATTGTTGAACCCGGTATAGTTCTGGCCCGACCAGCCATTGGCTTCGGTCGGGATCTGGGTGGAAGAAAGCGTGGTCAAAGGCACGCTCTCAGGAGAAGAGATCCAGGCAAACATGGCCATGCCCGTGAATTTTCGCCGGCTTACGGTCTCGCCGAAAAAGACGCGGGCGGGCTGGTTGCGGACCGTAATGTCGATACCGATCTGCCGCCATTGACTTTGCAGGACCTGTTGAACCAATTCACGCGAGCGGTTCCCGGCGGTGGTCATAATCTCAATCGTTAACGGCTCTCCGTCGGCGTTGTGACGGATCCCCCGTTTCATGACCGACCAGCCTGCTTCATCGAGCAGTGCCTTGGCTTTGGCGGGGTCGTAGGGGTAGGTCGGCGTCTCGGGGTTGTGGACGGAATCCAGAGGGCTGACCGAGGCATGGGCGACCGGCTGACGGCCCTGAAAGAGTTGCGCGCTGATCGTCTCGCGGTCCAGCGCGTGAATCAGGGCTTTGCGGACGCGCTGGTCTGCCAGAATGGGGTTGTCCAGGTTCAGGTCGATATGCTCATAGATCAGGCCGGATTTGTAGACCATGTCGAACTTGTCGCCGTTGCGTTTTTCGAAGGCCAGAGCCTGATCCAGCGTCAAGCCGATCTCGCCGGCGATGGTGTCGACGGCACCTGAAAGCAGGTTGGCTTCCAAGGCCGCGGTGTTCTCAATGGCGCGAACGATAATCTTGTCAAAGGCGGGTTTGGGACCCCACCAGGTGGGATTGGGCAGGAACTCCATTGCAGAGCCGGGTTCGGCGGCGGCCAGCCGATAGGGACCGAAGGCCAGCCCCGGATTGAAAGGATCACGGTCGAATGCGGTCCGGTTGCGGTATTCTGCGGGGTTGGCTTCGAAAATCGGACGTTCGATATGGGCGGGCAATAGTGCCAGTGAAAAGGCATTGTAGCTGTAGGTCACCCGGTCGAGATGCAGAGTAAAGGTCTTCTCGTCGATGATGTCGATGGAGAGGATCCGCTGGAACGCCTCAAGAGAGACCGCGCCGGAACGCTCGTCACGGCCCATTTCCCAGGTGAAAAGCATGTCGTCGCTGGAAACCGGCGTGCCGTCGCCCCAGGTGGCGTCGGGGTGCAGGCTGTAGGTGACGGCCATGCCTTCCTTGGTCTCGCCGTCCTTTTCGTAGGTTTCGCGCCTGGCTCCGCCGTTTTCGATGGTCGGCAGCTCGGTGCAGAGCATGCACACCAGTTTCCAGTCATGGTCGTAGACGGTGATTGGCCGCAACGTCAGTCCCTCGACATAACGCTGGGCGAGCATCGAGACCAGTGTGGGATGAAAGGAAGAGGGATATTGCGTGATGCCGATAGTGAGCGTTTCGGCGGCCAAAGCGGAAGGCGTGGCGAGCCCAAGAAAAAGCGCGCCGATGGCAGAGAGTAGTCGCCGCATTAATGATGCCGTCCCGTTACCGTTTATTTTTGTAACGTGCAGTCTAAACCTAAAATGAGCGGCGGTGCAGAGGTTTTCGGCAATGTGATCGAACGTCAGCAGGAAACCTGGTGATGAACTCAGTCGGCTACACCACCACGTGCGGCGGACCAGCCGTTCGGGTCGTTCAAAAATGCGCGGACCTGTTCCAAGCCTTCTGTCTCCAGGTAGCCCTGTTCCTCGGCAACGGCCAGGGCATCCCACCAGGTGGCCAGAGCATGCAAACGGACGCCTTTGTCGGCGAGGTCCTGGATCCCTTTCGGGAAAATGCCGTAATGGAAAACCACGAAGGTATCGCTGACCTGTGCCCCTGCGGTCCTGAGGGCCTCGACGAAATTGAGCTTCGACCCGCCATCAGTGGCCAGGTCCTCGACCAGCAGGATTCGGTCTCCTTCCTTCATCGCACCCTCGATCTGCGCATCTCGTCCGAAGCCTTTTGGCTTCTTGCGGACATAGAGCATGGGCAGGTTCAGGCGTTCCGCGATCCACGCCGCGAAGGGAATGCCGGCGGTCTCGCCCCCGGCGATGGCGTCCAGCGACTCGTATCCGATCTCCCGGGTTATCATCTCGACGGCATAGTCCATCAGCTGTGCGCGGGCGCGGGGGAAGGAGATGATCTTGCGGCAGTCAACGTAGACCGGACTGATTCGGCCCGAGGTAAAGGTGAAGGGATCGTCGGGCCGGAAGAGAACCGCTTCAATCTCCATCAAAATCCGCGCCGTGACCCGCGCCGCCTCGTTCGCCAATGCTTTGTCGCCTGTCATATCCGTCGTCATTCCCGCAGTGTCCCCCGCTTTATCCCGACCTTAAGCTTCGGGCCTTGCCCTCTTGGCTTTTGCGGCCTCTGTTTATCCGCTCATCCAGGTCCGGGCAACGCTAATTGCGAGTCACGAAGCGACGCCGGTCACAGATACATCTCTTCGATGTCCATGGTGGAGCGAACGCCGAGAGCGTCGCGGTTTTCCTTCAACCAGACCTCGGTCCGGTCGTAACCGATCCTGTGGAGATACTGAAGGAACTCCCAGTCGGCGTTGAGTTTGCTCGAGACCCCGAGATCGTCCATGACGTCCTCCGCGTCGATCACATGCATCAGCATCCGTTTCAGGCGGCCGTCATCGTCGTAGCCGCTGTCTATGATGTCGGTGACGAATTTGATGGCGCGCATTTCGCGCATCAGGCTGGAGTTGAAGGTCAGAGTGTTGAGCCGGTCCAGGATCTCCTGTGCCGACTTGGGCGTTTCCTGGATATTGATCGGGTTCAACTGAATGAGCAGAACGTCGCTGCTGTCCGTGTGGTAGATCAGCGGGAAGATTGCCGGATTGCCCATGTATCCGCCATCCCAGTAAGGCTCGCCGTCGATTTCGACCGCGGGCTGCAGGAAGGGGAGGCAGGCAGAGGCCATGACGGCATCCAGGGACATTTCCTCCAGATCGAAGATCTTGACCCGGCCGCGTTTGACACTGGTGGCGCTCACGAAAAGCTTGACCTCTTTGCAATGCCGGATCACTTCGAAGTCGACGAACTCCGCCAGGGTGTCGCGCAGCGGATTGAGTGCGAGCGCGTTGAACTGATAAGGCGAGAGAACGCGCGACATCATGTCCAGCGCCATGAAGGCGGGCGAGTAGTCCATGCGGCCCAGACCGAGCATCCGGTCCAGGGGGGTCGGCTGCAGCGGCGAGGTCGCGGCGATTTCCGAAATGCGTTTCCAGAAGCGGGCCAGCAGATCGCGTGTAAAGGCGCGCCCGCCCGCCGTGATGCCATAGGCCAGCAGCACGCCATTGACCGCGCCCGCACTGGTTCCGGAAATCCCCTCGATCGATATGCCGTCGTCCTCGAGCAGGCGATCGAGGACACCCCAGGTCAGAGCTCCGTGCGCACCACCGCCTTGCAAGGCAACGTTGATACGCCTGACTTTTTCGCCCTGAGGCCAGGGTGAACAGGGGTTGGAAGCTTTCTTGACCGACACCTTATTGCGCGCAGTAGAGGAGTTTGTCGGGTTTGCGGGCTTGCTTGCTGTCGCTTTGACGGGCTTTTTCGTGCTTCGCGTCCCGGTCGTCTTGGGTTTTGAAACCATTTCCACTGCTTTCCAATAGAGGGGCCTATAGAGTAGAGGGGCCTGTTCGGGTTTGGTGCAAGCGGCCTCGTCGGATCTTGCTCTTGTGCAGTGCAACAATGTACTCTGTCCGAGGAAGCGGAACAACCGTCGAAACGCGGTCTGCCGCCCCCGGCACATACGGCGCTGCCATGTCATGAAAAGCGCAGATTTTGGGAAAACACTGATGTCCAACACTGTTCTGATGCAGCGCGACGGCGCGATCGCCACCATCACCTTGAACCGGCCCGAACGCCGCAATGCCTTTAACCTGGAGATGTGGGCGGCGCTTGGTGACGTGATGGTGGGCCTCAACAGCGACGAGACGCTGCGCTGCATTATCCTGCGCGGCGCGGGCGATAGAGCCTTTGCAGCCGGTGCTGATATCGCCGAGTTTTCGAAAGTGCGTGCAAACAGTAAGCAGGCGCAGGCTTACGCCAAGATCATGGACCGCGCGACCGATGCCGTGCGGGACTGCCCCTGTCCAACAGTTGCGGCCATTCAGGGCGCCTGTGTCGGGGGTGGTTTGGAGCTTGCGATTCACTGTGATCTGCGGATTTCGGGCCGGTCGGGACGGATCGGGCTGCCCATCAACCGTATCGGCAACGTCTTGCCCTATGCGGCCATGATCGCGCTGGTCGAAGCGGTGGGCCGGCCAACGGCCTTGGAACTGCTACTCGAAGGCCGGATTTTTACAGCCGAAGAGGCCTGCACCAAAGGGCTTGTGACCCGTGTCGTGGAGGATGCGGACTTGGATGGCGAGATTGCGGCGACGGCGGAGAGGATTTCCGCCGGCGCACCGCTTGTCGCGCGGGCCCATAAGGTTTTTTCGCGCAAGGCCGAAGCGCCTCTGGACCTGAAGGCAAAGGATTGGGTTGCCCCCTTCGAGAACTGCAACAGCGACGACTATCGGGAGGGCATTCGGGCTTTCCTTGCCAAGGAAACGCCTGATTTCACCGCAAGGTGAGCAGGCAGGGTAAATGGCTGGAAGAGGTGATCTATGATGACCAGTCCTGGTTTCAAACCCGGCACCAACATCGCGATGAAGCTGCCGGCGCATCTTTTTGACCAGACTGTATCTTTCTACGAAGAGACACTTTCTTTACCGGTAGAGTACGAGGAAGAGAGTGCCGTGGTGGACTTTGGCGCTGTCCGGCTGTGGCTGGATAAGGTGCCGGCCATGACACAGCCGGAACTCTGGCTTGAGGTGACGACCCCGGACACCGTTGCAGCTTCGGACTATTTGCAACAGCAGGGCGTCGTGCGCTGCGACCAGGTGGAGCCTTTGCCGGAGGGCCTAGACGGCTTTTGGATCGCGGCACCCGGCGGTATCGTGCATCTGGTCGCTCGGGAAGCTTGATAGAGCGTTTTTCGCAGCGGTGGCTGCTCGCTAGAGCAGATCCGGTTTAGATGGAATCGCCTTCGGCGATGCGTCGTACCGGTGAATCTGCTCTCACTATACGATTTAGAGCGGGTTCACATGTTTTAGCGAAAACACAGAGTGTTTCCGTTAAAACATGACGCGCTCTAGGCTTCAGGTCTTGCGTCTAAGGTTCGGTCCTTTACGGGCGGCGCAGAGGCTTCGGCGCTTCGGCGGGAACGCCTTCGGGGTCTTCGCTGCCCCGGCGGTATTTAAAGGTGCCGGTGCCCTGGGCGAGCAGCTTGCCGTCCTGATCTCGGACTTCGGCGGTACTGAAGAAGATCGAGCGGCCGCCACCGGTCTTGCGGGCCGTGACCGTTACCCGCTTGCCCTCGGTGATGGCGCCGATGAACTGGGTCTCGAGCGAGAGGGTGAGGGCGCGCCGGAAATTTCCCTCGACCGTGCAAAAACAACCGGCATAGCCGCAGGCAGTATCGATGAGTGTCGAGACCGCGCCCCCGTGCAGCACGCCGCTGCGGTTCAGATGTTGCGGCCGCACGTCGAGCACCACCTCGGCATAGTCTTCGCGCCAAACGCCCAACTGGTAGTCGACCAGATCGGCGAACCCGCCATGAATCCGGCCGGCGTCGGGAATCGAGTGTTCTTTATCTTTTATCATAGGTCGCGAGACTGCCGATCGCACCAGAGCTTGTCCAGTTCATCGACCTGCGCATATGAGTTGGCCAAACTTGGCTACGGCCAATTTCACCTCGGTTTCCTCCAAATCGAATGCTGCGCCGCGCACGGTGACTTCGAAACGGACGAGCGATTGATCGATGGCGTCTTCAGGCTCGTCAAAGAGCCAGATGCCGTTTTCCTCGGCGATGCGGTCACGGGCATTGAGCGCGCGTTCGCGTGAGCCCGGCAGGCTGACCAGGAAGGCGTTGGCATGGGGCGGGTTGGGGGAAACGCTGACCGAAGGAATTTCACTCAGCGTCGCCGCCAGTGACTTGGATTTGAGGTGGAACTCGGTCATGTGCGGCAGGCGTTCGTCCAAGGCTTTGAGAGCGGAGAGAAGACTGGGAAAGCTCCGCAATGCACGGCCGCCCGCGCGCCGTTGCCAGATCATGGCTTCATCGATCACCCATTGAGGACCCGCCAGCGCGGCGCCGGTCAAGCTGCCCAGGCCTTTGTCGAAGGCCACGTAGACCGTGTCGAAGAGCGCAGCGATTTCTGTCAGAGGCCGGTTGTAGAAGGGCTGGCTCTCCCAGAGCCGGGCACCGTCCAAATGCAGATATATCCCGCGGGTACGGGCGAGTTCGGTGAGGGCCGTCAGCTCATCCCACTTCGGCAGCAGGCAGCCGAGCCGGCGTTGCGGCATCTCCAGCACGACCGCCCCGAGAGGCTCGTGAATTGCATCCAGATCGTCGCGTGTCGGCAAGCGGTCGTACCCGCCGAGCTGCGCTGCCGTCAGACCCCAAAGCTCCTGATAGGCGCGGGCTTCATATTCCTCCAAGTGGGCGCGTGGATGCATCGCGATGCGCGAACACCCGGCACGGCCTGTCAGAACCTTCAACGCAGACATCTGAGCGATTTTTCCGCTCGGCAGGTAAAGCGCTGCTTCTTTGCCGAGGAGCCCGGCAATCCGCCCTTGCAGCCGATCGAAGAGTTCGCCCTCCATATACCTGTCGCATTCAACATCGCCCGCGTAATCGGCTAACGCATGGAGTGTCTCGGCAGGTTTTGGTGGATGGTCGAGGGAGAGGCGCCGTGGAGAGCCGCCCGGTGCAAAGGTCATGCCCAGCTCCTTATGAAGGTAAGTTTCCTTGTAAGGGTAGGTATCACTTTGCCCTCTCGACGAGTACGGCGAAAGGAGAGGTTCGCGTCGTTCGTTGAAAAATTTCTAATGGATCGGGCTCAGGTTCCGTTGGCTGCGTCCGGCAGCAAAAATGTCTTGCGGGACAGGTCAGACTTCAGCCGCTCGGGGCTGTACCACTTCGCGAGGAGGTCTTTCGACAGCAAGTCTTCGTTCTGAGAAATAAAGTCTTCATATCCGGTGCAATGGCTTGAGCTCATGCGTTCCGCGATCAGGCCCATGAAGGCCACTGTGATGGTCGTGTTGAACTTGTCCGGGGCTCCGGCCCTGGTGGCGATGGCGTCCAGGCTTTTGCTATAGTTTACGAGCGCGTTCAGAAAATCGTACTTGCGCAGCATCTCGTAGGCGACCGCGACGTGATCGCCGTGCCCAAAAGCGACGGGATCGAGATCGCGCGCTTCAAAAGCGCGTACGAGTTCGCTTGAGCGGGTAGACATCACTTTTCTCCGGTATCATTCAGTTTGTGGCTGTGTGACGCTTGCAGGTCGAAATCATAGACCGCTTTCAACTGCTCGATTTTCTTGAGCGTGTTTTTTGAGAAGGGCGGTTTGTTCTCGAAAGAATGCAGCGCCATTCCCTCCAGCAGATCACCGACGGTGATATCGAGATGCTCGGCAAGTCCTTTCAGGACCTTGAGCAAACGTTTCTCGATGCGTACGCCGGTCTGCACCCGTTCGATTGATTTTTTCATTTGTTATATATGTACCAATATAACAAAACTAGTCAACGGAAAACCGTCTGTTGCAGGAAACCCGGCGTGAAAGGGGCGTCGTGGAGAGATGTCAGCTCTCTGCTGAGATCTTTTCTAGGCTTGTTTGGGAACCGCCAGATTTCGGTCATTCTTGACCTCTTCCATGACCACGTAACTGTGGGTGTTGAGGACGGATTTCAGGGCGGCCAATTTGTCGCCCAGCATCTGGCGGTAAGCATTCATGTCGCTGGTGCGGATCTTGATCAGATAGTCAAAGCCACCTGCGACCATGTGACATTCCGCAATCTCGGGAATGTCGGCCACGGCTTCGCGGAAGCGGTCGAACACGTCCGGCTTGGTGCGGTCCAGGGTCAGTTGAACGAACACCGTCAAGCCCACGCCGAGTTTTTCCGCCGACAGCCGGGCGCTGTATCCTTCGATGTATCCTGTCGTCTCAAGACGGCGTACCCGCTCCAGGCAAGGTGTCGGGCTGAGATTGACTGCGCGTGCCAGTTCCACATTGGAAATTCTGCCGTTATCCTGAAGCGTGGCCAGGATTTTGCGGTCAATCCGGTCTAAAGATCTCTGAATCGTTTGGTCCATAGTGTTTTCTGCTAAAATATATTGTTACGGCAGATCATTATCTCGGTAAATACGGAAAAACAGAAGCACATTCTTCTGAGAAAAGGCTAAGACACCACCATATTGTGATGCGCTCCCGCAGCCTCGAAGGAACCTGCAAATGATCATTGACCCGTCATTGGCCCAAACATCCGATCTCAGGACAGCGATCCGCGAGGCCTACCGCGCCGATGAGGCACAGGTGGTTCGAAGCCTGCTGGGCGAAGTTGAATTGCCGCATGATGCGCTGGACCGGATTGCCGAACGCGCCCGGGCGCTGGTCGCCGAGGTGCGGCGTTCACGGATCGGGCAGGGCGGGATCGATGCCTTCATGCATGAGTTCGAGCTCTCGAGTAAAGAGGGCGTCGTCCTGATGTGTCTTGCCGAGGCGCTCCTGCGGGTTCCAGATGCCCATACGTTGGATAAGCTGATCAAGGACAAGATCGCCACGGCCGACTGGCAGGCGCATCTGGGGCACAGCGATTCCATTTTCGTCAATGCTTCGACCTGGGCCCTCATGTTGACCGGGCGTGTTGTGAAGCTCGAGGATGACGACACCAAGGACTTTGGTGGCGTCTTGCGCCGCATGGTTCATCGCAGCGGTGAGCCGGTGATTCGAACCGCTATCTCTCGGGCCATGCGCATCCTGGGACAGCAGTTCGTTATGGGCCGCGACATTCAGGAAGCGGTGAAACGCGCCAAGCCCGATGAAGCTAAGGGGTACCGCTATTCCTATGACATGCTGGGCGAGGGTGCCCGTACCATGGCTGACGCAGACCGCTATTTCGAGGCCTACACGCACGCCATCGTCGCGATCGGCGCGGCGGCGGCAGGCCGGGCTGTGAATGATGCACCCGGAATATCGGTGAAGCTCTCGGCTCTGCATCCCCGCTACGAGTTTGCCCAGCGCGGGCGGGTCATGACCGAAGTGGTGCCGCGCCTCAAGGCCTTGGCATTGGATGCGGCCCGGCTCGGTATCGGGCTGACGGTCGATGCGGAGGAAGCGGATCGGCTGGATCTCTCCCTGGATGTGATCGAGGCGCTGTCGGGCGATCCGGATCTGGCCGGTTGGAGTGGCTTCGGCCTCGCGGTTCAGGCCTACCAAAAACGCGCACCCTTCGTTTTGGACTGGTTGGCCTCGGTCGCGGCGCGGCATAACCGCCGTTTCATGGTCCGGCTGGTCAAGGGCGCCTATTGGGACACCGAGGTCAAGCTGGCACAGACGGAGGGACTGAGCGGCTATCCCGTCTATACCCGCAAGGTCTCTACCGACGTTTCCTACCTGGCCTGCGTCAAGAAGCTCTTCGCCGATCCCGCGGCTTTCTATCCTCAGTTCGCGACTCATAACGCCCATACGGTCGCTGCTATTCTCGAACTCTCCAACGGGTCCGAGGATTACGAATTTCAACGTCTGCATGGCATGGGCGAGGCGCTGTACGCGCAGATTGTCGGGCCGGCGAAGATGAACCGTCCGGTCAGGATCTACGCGCCGGTCGGCAGCCATGAGGATCTCCTGGCTTACCTTGTGCGCCGTCTTCTCGAGAACGGAGCGAACTCTTCGTTCGTTAACCGCATTCAAGACGAAAAACTGCCGATCGACGAAATCATCGCCGATCCCGTGGTTGCGGCGCAGCGTCTGGATATCATACCGCATCCGAAAATTCCCCTGCCCGTGGGGCTTTATGGCAGCGAACGGGCCAATTCCGCTGGTCTTGACCTGAACGCACCCCAGGAACTCGCGCCGCTTGGCCGGGAAATGGAGCGTGCGGCCAAGCGAGGCTGGGTCGGCGCACCGCTCGTCGCCGGCCAGGAAGCAGGCGGGGAGACCCGCATGGTGCAGAATCCGGCAGACCTGAGTGACAAGGTCGGAGAGGTGCGTTGGTCTACACCGGAAGATATCGAGACCGCTGTCGCTCGTGCCGACCGCGCCGCGCCAAGTTGGAACGCGACACCCGCGACGGAGCGGGCCGCCTGCCTGCGCCGCCTGGCGGACCTGATGGAGAGCAATCGCGCCAACCTGATGGCGCTCTGTGTGCGCGAGGCCGGTAAAACCATTGCCGATGCGATTGCCGAGGTGCGTGAGGCGGTGGATTTCTGTCGTTATTATGCGGCGCGGGCCTGTGAAGAGTTCAGTGAGCCTAAGCGTTTGCCGGGACCGACGGGAGAAACCAACGAGATTTCACTGCATGGGCGCGGTGTCTTTCTGTGCATCTCGCCCTGGAACTTCCCACTGGCGATCTTTACCGGACAAATCTCCGCGGCTCTGGCCGCCGGGAACGCGGTGATCGCAAAACCGGCCGAGCAGACCGGGATGATTGCGACCGAAGCCGTCAAGCTGATGCACCGGGCCGGCGTACCGGGCGACGTGCTGCATCTGCTGCCCGGTGACGGCGCAAAAGTCGGTTCGCAACTTGTGCGGGATCAGCGCATCTCAGGCGTTGCCTTTACGGGATCCACGGAGACGGCACGGCTGATCAATCAGGCTCTGGCCGCGCGTGAGGGGCCGATCGTGCCGCTGATTGCCGAAACCGGCGGGCAGAACGCGATGATCGTGGATTCCACGGCGTTGCCCGAGCAGGTCGTGAACGACGTGGTCGCTTCTTCCTTTCAGAGCGCCGGGCAGCGCTGCTCTGCGCTGCGGGTCCTCTTTTTACAGCAGGACATCGCTGATCGCGTCATCACCATGTTGTCCGGCGCCATGGATGAGTTGCGTGTCGGAGATCCTGCGCGGCTCTCAACCGACGTCGGACCTGTCATCGATGGTGAAGCGAAAGCAGTGTTGGAAGCACATATCACCCGTATGCAAAAGGAAGGCCGCCTCTTAAATCGCACAGGGCTCGCGAAAGAGGCGTCCAAGGGGACATTTGTCGCTCCGGCGGCGTTTGAAATTAACTCGGTCGCACAACTTAAGCGTGAGGTGTTCGGTCCGGTGCTCCATGTCGTTCGTTTCCAGGCGGAACGTCTGGATGCAGTGATAGACGCCATTAATACGGCGGGTTACGGACTCACTTTCGGGATTCACAGCAGGATTGATTCAACCATTGAGCACGTCCTGAAGCGCTTGCGCGTCGGTAACGCCTACGTAAACCGCAACACGATCGGCGCGGTGGTCGGGGTTCAACCCTTTGGCGGTGAGGGGCTCTCCGGAACCGGGCCCAAGGCGGGAGGGCCGCATTACCTCCATCGCTACGCGACCGAACGCACCGTGACGACCGACACGACCGCAGCGGGCGGAAACGCCTCTCTTATGTCTATTTAGCCGGAGGCAGGTCCGATTTTGCGGTGGCGCTGCTTGCCGAGACGGTTCGCCCGATACCTGGCTTTCAAAGCGATCCATCGCGTATTCCGTGGTGTTCTGTGATGCGATGCCTGTGTCTCGGCGATGCCCCATGACCATGATTCAGAGTCCTTGAGCCGACGCGCCGTCTGTACTTCAGAGCCACTCCGCGCCAGCTCCGCATCCCCATTCCTTAAAACAGCCGCAGGCTGTATGGTGAAAGACAGAAATTCCCCGGCGATAGCGCATATGTTGTTGCAATTTTGGGTTGCGAGTGTAAGCTATGGGCTTAAGTTGGTGCGGTTTGATGGATCTGATCGACTTCATGACTTTACGCGGGTTTGGTGTGTGGACGAAGTAGAAGTCTTTATGATGTAGGCGTTGATTCAGCTTGCACTTTTTTGTGAAACGGGCGAAAAAAAATTTGGTTACACAATTCTCCTGGCGTGTCCTCCTCGACGCCTTTGCGCGCAGCCGCGTTACTCCTCGAGAAATCGTGATGCCTAACCCACATTGCGGCACGATGCCGTCGGTGGGCTCGTTGTTGGTTGAAAGGACAGAAAATGACGACAGGAACGGTTAAGTGGTTCAACCCCACAAAAGGCTATGGGTTCATCGAACCTGATGACGGTTCCAAGGATGCATTCGTGCACATTTCCGCTGTGGAGCGTGCTGGAATGTCAGGTCTTCGTGAAGGCCAGAAAGTCGAGTATGAGCTCGTTCCAGGACAGAACGGCAAGGCTTCCGCTGAGAATTTGGTAGCGGTCGATTAACCTTGGGTTAGGGTTGCAGTCTTACTTCGGCATCTTGTTGAGCCGGTATCTTTTGATCCAATGTCAAAGTGATCCAGTGTCAAACGGGCGATGAAGAGAGACGCACTTGTGTTGTTAGAGCACGGCTGTTCTTGATCGGGATGATCAATGAACATCGTGCTCTAACTTTTTGACGATCCAGACACATACGGACCGGAGCGCTGGGTCGCGCCAAATTACGTTTTCGTTCAGCGCATATCATGCCCCGGCCCGCATCCGGGCGAGGCTATGCTCGAGCGAGTCTCCCGAACGCGGTGGCTAGCGAAGCCACGGCATTGAATACCTCCTGGTCTTTTCGCCGTCTCTCACGGGGCTGATGCGCCCGGCACTCCTCAACGCAACGACAAGCCTGCCGGGCAGCTCCGAGCTGTCAGCTTGGGCTTGAAAGGGATCCGGCACCGATGTCTGGGCGAGATCCTGGGCGCATTGTTGCCTCCTTCGCGATAGACTGGTTGAACCTCTTCGTTCAAGAAATTACCTCTGATTGATTCGATCGTTATCGACTCAACTCTGTTTACTAAAACTCAATGTGAATGATGGTATGCACACTAATTCAGCTGAGGGCTCTTGAGCTCCGGCTGTGACCTCCCGTGGCGTGGAAATAGCAGGTTATCTTGTGGCGAGCTCCAGTGTTAAAGCGTTTGGTAGAAAAGAGGACAGGAACCCGCTTCTTGCTCTCTTACTGATCGCGGTTGCCGCCCTCTCCACGACATGGCTTTCGAGTTACGACGCGCGTGTGTCTTTGCTCAAGCAGCAGGCCACGGGCTCCGGCCCGAAACGGGAGATGTTTCCGGCGACGGGGGGCGAGGGCCTGGAAAGGCTATCGGCGTCCTTTAGGACCCCGGAGAAAGATGCGCAAATCCCTGGTTTCGCTGGCCGAGGGAGTGACGTTTTCCTCTACAAGCCGTTCGATCGAGACGGCGCGATCACAGTTGCCTCGTGGCCCTCTGATTTGGGCAAGGTCAGCGCGGGCGGTCATTTTACCGAGATTGTCCAAAGGGGTGAGAGCTTTGAGGCAATCGCCGAGGATGAGGCGATCGCAAAAGACCAACGTCTGGTGAGTGAAGCCTCCTTCGAGAAGTCCCCAAAGGATGTGCCGGCTCGTCACAACGTGAGCTATTTCTTCTGGGGCATTGCCGGACTCCTGCTGTTTTGGGGAATGGGCTGGACTGGCGTGATTCTGCGAAATCTGCACGAGCGGAATATCCGCGAACAGGAGCTGATGGACACGCAGGCTGAACTGGGCGCGCGCCTGTCCGAACTGCGCGATGCGCGCGAGCGAGTCGAAGCGGAGGCGACGGCCCAGGTTATGCTGGCGGAAGAACTCTCGATGGCTCGGGACGAAGCGGACGCGGCGAATAAGGCAAAATCTCAGTTTCTTGCCACCATGAGCCATGAAATCCGTACGCCTATGAACGGCGTTCTTGGGATGCTTGGTATTTTATCCGATACCGACTTGACGGACGATCAAATGAAGTACACCAGGCTCGCGCGCGATTCCGCCGAGAGCCTGCTCTCAATCATCGATGACATCCTTGATTACTCAAAGCTGGAGGAAGGTCGTATCGATCTGGAAGAGGTCGACTACAGCCCCGAACAAGTGATTGATGGGGTGGTTTCACTGCTCTCATCGAAAGCCAATGATGTCGGGCTCAGCCTCTCCACGGAAGGAACGGACGAACTTCCGACCTGGTTGCGGGGTGACCCGACCCGGGTCAGGCAGATTCTCTTCAACCTCATCGGTAATGCGGTCAAGTTTACCGAGCGGGGTGGTGTGCGGGTTATTGCCAGCCACAAGATGCTGCCTGACAATGAGATCGAGGTCAGGGTTGACGTCAAGGACACCGGTGTCGGAATCGCGCCCGAGTCACAGGAGAAACTCTTCAAACGCTTTTCTCAGGCCGACAGTTCGACAACGCGTCGGTTCGGAGGCAGCGGCCTCGGATTGGTCATCTGCCGGCAGCTTGCTCAGCTCATGCATGGTGGCGTCGGCCTTTACAGTGAAGTCGGTAAGGGCAGCACCTTCTGGTTTACAATACGCTGTCCGCTCGGTGAGGCGCCTGTTCAGCAACTGCGGAGCGGCTTTGGGATGGAAAGCAGCGAAAGCCAGCTCAAGCTGAAAATTCTGGTCGCAGAAGACAATGCGGTGAACCAGCTTGTCGCGAAAACGATTCTGACCAAAGCCGGTCACGACGTCGCTGTTGTCGAGAACGGGTTCGAGGCCGTTGCCGCTGTTAGGGAGAACGCCTTCGACGTTGTCTTGATGGATATCCAGATGCCTGAGATGGACGGACCGATGGCGACAAAGGAAATTCGCGGCCTCCCGGCGCCTCTGTCGGAGATCAAAATCGTTGCCTTGACCGCCAATGCCATGGCAGGCCATCGCGAGGAATATCTGGCAGCCGGGATGGACGACTACGTCACCAAGCCGATTGATCCGCGGCAGCTGTTTGCCGCATTGGTAAGGGTCACAAAGGACCGGCAGCCAAAGAGCCCTGACGTCGACCCTTCCGAGGAAGCGATATCAGACAAAAAGCCGCCTCACGCAGTGGCACCGAAAGCTGCCGACCAAGGTGATGTGCCGGCACCGGTCAGCGGCCGCGAGATTGAAACAGAAGATCCGGCTGAGCCCGCAATCGTTGAGCGCGAGGTCGCACCAGTTGCCGCGCGTTCCTCTGATAATGACACTCTATCTGACACTGACACTGACACTGCAAATGAAGAAAGCGAGAGCAACGTGACGAGCTTACTTCCTTTATTCGATCGAGAAAAATTTGACGAGCTGCGTGATGCGCTCGGCGACGACGGCTTGCAGGAAGCTCTTGGTTTTGTTCCCACCGAAGCAGCGAAATCCCTAGCCGAAATCAAAAACTCGATTGCCGCCGGTGATTTGGAGACGGCCCAACGCGCGGCGCACAGCATCAAGGGGATGGCCAGTAACTTCGGTGCCGTGCGCCTGCAAAACGTGGCGCGCGAGATCGAAACGGAAAGTCCCGACATCGAGACTGTGACGCAAAAACTCGCGGATCTCGAAGACACCCTGACTCAGACCCAGTTGGAGATCGATCAGCTGAAATCGGCTTGAATTGACAACAAGTTTCTCTCTGACGTTGTTGTTCTGACGTTGTTGTAAAGTAGAAAGCGCATGAAAAAGATTGCCATTGTTGATGACGTACTGCCGAACGCGCTCTTGCTGAAGGGTTACGCGAAGCGTTTGGACGATGTCGAAGCGGTGACTTTTACGGATCCTGTTGAAGCCCTCGAGTGGTGCGCGGAAAATGTCCCGGATCTGGTGATGCTGGATTATCTCATGCCGGAAATGGACGGCACCGAGTTCCTGAACCGCTTCCGTGAGTTTGAGACCCTGCGTGACATTCCGGTTGTTGTCATTACGGCTGCAGAGCAGAAAGAGGCGCTTTACTCGGCTCTGCAGGCGGGCGCAAACGACTTTTTGCGCAAGCCGGTCGATGATCTTGAGCTGATCGCACGCGCCAACAATATGCTCCAATTGCGGGCACGGCAGCTCGAGCTGGCCGAAGCCAACGAACGCCTGCTCGTGCTGGCAACCACGGACTCGCTGACCGGCCTCGCCAATCGCCGGCACTTTCTTGATAAACTCCGCGATGAGCTCAGTCGCACGCAAAGATACGGTCGGCCCTTGTCAGTGGCGATGGTTGATGCAGACCACTTTAAAGCCGTCAATGATACCTATGGCCACGAGGTTGGCGACCGTGTGCTGCAGCAGCTTTCAAGTCTGATGTCTCAGGAGGTCAGGGATGTCGATTGCGTTGGCCGTCTTGGCGGTGAGGAGTTCGCGATCTTATTGCCCGAGACCAGTGTCGAGGGCGCAAAGGTCTTTTGCGAACGTTTGCTCAAGAAGATTCGTGCGGCTGAGATCGATCTTGATGAGAAGCTTCTGCACTACACGGTGAGTATTGGCCTGACCGAAGTCTGCAAGGGTGAAACCAAGCCGGACGTCATTCTGAACCGGGCGGATGAGGCTCTCTATGTTGCCAAGGAGAGCGGCCGGGATCGCGTCGCCATTCACGAAATGCGATGCGAAGAGTTCCACGCTTTGACGCAGACCGTAATGACTTAGGACCTGTTGAGGTTCAAGCCAACGACGTAGCCCGCACGCTATGATACCTGCCGGGCGTTTACGATCCGATCCGGAACAGGAGCTGTGTCAGGCTGCTGATGAAGCCAGTGATACTCTCTGAAAGCGTTCCTCCGCGAGACGGTCTGCGGCCTGGAAGGTTGGAACGCCTGAAGCTGCGGAGCGCTTGAAGATCTCGGTCAGGGTGTCGTGAATCTTCGCCACATGGGCGAAGGCTCTTTCCTGATCGTAGGCCGGTCCTTCGTGGCTGATGTTGATGACGCCGCCGGCGTTGATGACGTAATCGGGCGCATAGAGGATACCGCGCTTGTGCAGCTCTGTTCCGTGACGGGGCTCCGCAAGCTGATTGTTGGAGGATCCGGCTACGATCGGTGTCTGAAGGACTTTCAGGGTCTCGTCATTGATGACGGCGCCAAGAGCGCAGGGGGCAAAAACATCGGCCTCGACGCCATAGATTGCATCCGGCGCCACCGCCACCGCGCCGAAGCTCTTCACCGCCCTGGCGACCGCGACCTGGTCAATGTCCGTAACAATCAGCTTTGCGCCGTCATCAGCCAGGTATTTGCAGAGGTTCCATCCGACACTGCCCAGGCCCTGCACGGCAACGGTTATGCCCGAGACCGAGGCCCGGTTCAGGCGCTGCGCGACGGCTGCGCGGATGCCCATATAGACACCGTAGGCCGTTGACGGGGAAGGGTCGCCTGCACCGCGCTCGGGCGTTCCGGCGACGAACTCGGTCTCCTGTGCCATCGTCTGGACGTCGGCGACCGAAATGCCGACGTCTTCCGCGATCGAGTAGCGTCCGCCCAGGCTGTCGACGAAACGTCCCATCGCGCGGAACAGCGCTTCCGATTTCATCGTTTTGGCATCACCGATGATCACCGATTTGCCGCCGCCCATGTCCAGGCCGGCCAGCGCCGACTTGTACGTCATTCCGCGCGACAGGCGCAAAGCGTCGGTCAAAGCCTCGTCGTCGCTCTCATAGGGCCACATCCGGCAGCCGCCGAGGGCAGGGCCGCGATTTGTGTTGTGGATGGCGATGATGGCTTTCAGACCGCTTTCCGTGTCGTTGCAGAAAGCGATTTCCTCGTGTCCGTCGAACTCGGGGTGCGAAAAGGGAGTCATGGCATTCCTGTTCAGCTAGATTCTGTCCAAGCGCGGGCTTTCTTCGCGGCTCGCTTGAAATTATCTGTCGGCTGTTTCCGACCGTAGCAGCATTTCAAACATCCCTGTTCGATTGCTCCCATATTAAGTGTTATGTGTTAAAATTCTCTCTTCAATAAAAAAATATCGATAAGAAACATATAGTTATTATGTATGTCATCATTGATGATTCAGTTTTCAGAAATGATTTTAGAGTGTTGTTGGTAGAAAGATTGTTTCTGAGAGACAGGTTGAAAATATTTAGTGTGCGGTGCGGAAATTCACTTCGCATGATCGAAGTAAAAAGAAATTCAGGCAGCCAAAAATAAAGAACGGTATTTGTGAAAAAGAAAAGCGGCGGAAGCGTTCTCACGCCCTCCGCCGCTGATGGTGTGTTGAAATATTATTTCGCGAATCTTCCCGTTGTCGGGACGGGCTGAAGGTTACAGCTCACCTGCGATGGCGGATTCCAACATCTTCTTCAATGCCGGTACTTCCAGCGGGATCGGGTTCCCTGGAGCGGTCGGGTCGACAGCAGCCATCTCGGCAATTTCATCGATCCGGTCCGTACCGACGCCGATTTCGGAGAGGGCGTGCGGGATACTCAAGTCACTGCGCATTTTCAAGACCCAGGCCATAAAGCTGTCGAACGAGGGGTCCGGCAATTCCAGCCAGGCGGCCAGGCGCGCAATCTTGATTTCGATCGCCGAGCGATTGAACTTCAGGACGTAGGGCATGACCACCGCGTTGGTCAGGCCGTGGTGAGTGTCATAGAGAGCACCGATCGGGTGGCTGAGCGAATGAATAGCGCCGAGGCCCTTCTGAAACGCGGTGGCGCCCATGCTGGCGGCCGAGAGCATGTGTGCACGGGCTTCGATGTTGCTGCCCTCGGCGACGGCGGTCGGCAACCAGTCTTTGACCAGCCGCATGCCCTCGACGGCGATACCCTCCGCCATGGGGTGATATCCCGGCGCGCAGTAGGCTTCCAGGCAGTGTGCCAGGGCGTCCATGCCCGTCGCGGCGGTAATATGCGGCGGCAGGCCGACGGTTAACTCGGGATCGGAGATCACCACGCCGGGCAGGAATTTGGGATGGAAGATGACCTTTTTCGTGTGAGTCGCCTCGTCCAGGATGACTGAAGCGCGTCCGACTTCAGATCCGGTACCGGCTGTGGTCGGGACGGCCACGATAGGTGCGATTTTCTCACTGTCCGCCCGCTTCCAGTTGTCACCGACATCTTCGAAGTCCCAGATCGGAAGGCTCTGGCCTGCCATGAAAGCGATCGCCTTGGCGGCGTCAAGGCCGCTGCCGCCACCCCAGGCGATGACGCCATCATGGTTGCCGGATTTGAAGGCCGCGACACCATCTTCGACGTTCTTGCCGATGGGATTGGGTTTTACGTCGCTGAAGAGTCCCGTGGGTAGGTCGTCCGCGGCGTTTGCCGCGATGGCATCGGTCACCATGGGTAAAGCTGCCAGTCCCGGATCGGTGACAAGCAGCGGGTTGCTCATGCCGAGGCTCCGGCAGGCTGCGGCGAGAGTCTTGATCCGGCCCGGACCGAAAAGAATTTGTGTTGGATAGCTCCAATTGGCTTTGAAGCTTGTGATGCTGTCGCTCATGGCTCGATCGCTCTTAATCATGGCCGCGTCCCTGCTATTTCGGGTCGGGCGCTCAGTTGAGGTGTTTTCTGTGGTCTTTTAAACGGCTGTACGGAGATGAAAGGACTTGGGTCGGGTGAGCTGTTCGAACCCGACCTGAGAGAGGCTGCAGCCGCGTCCCGAGTCTTTCACGCCGGTCCAGGCCAGCGCGGGGTCGAGATAGTCGCAGCGGTTCATGAACCAGGTCCCGGTTTCAATCCGGTCGCCGATCTCGAGCGCCGCATCTTGATCCTGCGTCCAGATGGATGCCGTCAAGCCGAAGTCACTGTCATTCATGAGGCCGATGGCTTCTTCGTCCGAGGCGACTTTCATCAAACCGACGACTGGGCCGAAGCTCTCCTCGGTCATCACCCGCATGTCGTGATTCACATCGCACAGTACCTGCGGCGCGAGATAGGGCGTGCCCGCCTGGTCCATCGCAAAAATCGAGCTGTCGATCAACGCCTGTGCGCCCTGCGCGACAGCTTCTGCGCTTTGACCGCGCACGAAATCGGCGGCTGAGGCCTTCACCATTGGCCCGAGGTTGGTCTCGGTCTCGAGCGGATTGCCCAGTCGGTATCCGCGGACCAACTCGGCATAGCCTTCGACAAAGTCGTCGTAGACGTCCGAATGCACGTAGATCCGTTCAATGCCGCAGCAGGACTGACCGCTGTTAAACATAGCCCCATCGACGAGGGTTTCGATCGCATGCTCCAGCTTGACGTCGGGCCGGACATAGGCCGGGTCCTTGCCGCCGAGTTCGAGACCCATTCCGATAAAGCGCTTTGCGCCGGCCGTCTGAACGGCGCGGCCGGCGTTAACGGACCCAGTGAAGGAGACAAAGTCGATACCGTCGCTGCCGATCAGCTTCAGTGCATCCTCGTGACCAAGGTGCAGAAACTGAAAGACACCGTCCGGCAGGCCGGCTGTCGCAAAAGCCTCGGCAAAGCGTTCGGCGCAGAGCGGCGTCTGGGCGGAATGCTTCAGAATGACCGCATTGCCCGCCAGCAGAGCAGGGATCACTGAATTCACGGCGGTCAGATATGGAAAGTTCCAGGGGGCGACAACAAAGACCACACCCAGAGGATCGCGGCGAATGAAACGGGTAAAGCCGTCCTTGGGCTCCACGGCAAGATCGGCGAGGGCGCCCGGGGCAATCTTGATCATGTGCCGTGCCCGCTCCTCAAAGCCCGCGACTTCGCCGGGCCCCTGAGATATCGGGCGTCCCATCTGCCAGGTGATTTCCTCGGCAATTGCGTCACGCCTGGCCACGAAGGCATCGACCGCCTTGGTCAGCAGAGCCTGCCGCTCCGCCAGTGGCGTGGATCGCCAAGCCGCCTGGACGTCTTGGGCCTTTGCCAGTGCTGCCGCTATCTCACTGGCTTTTGCCAGCGGGCGCTCCACGTAGATGCTGCCGTCAACCGGCGAGACACACTTAAGGCTATCGACCATAATTCCCCTAACTCCCAAAAATGCGGAGTGACTTTATAGGGGCGTGGCGAGATGCTGCAAGGAGAGTTGTGAGTGGTCGCTCTTGCGCTGGAAACTGTGGCCCGGAAGCTGCTCTTTATTTGCCGCCGGGCGCAATGCCGAGCTCGGCCAAAAGCTCTGCTTCTGTGACACGGGGGCGGTCATCCCCGAAGTCGTAACGTTCCGGTTGTGCGTCGACGTAAATGTGACGGCCCAGTTTCAAATCATCGGCAGAATCAAAGCTTTCTGCCGAAACGATGGTCATGGCGTCCGGGGTTTCCGCCAGGCGCCAGAAGAGACTGCTGCCGCAGCGTGCGCAAAACCCGCGCTGAGCCCAATCTGTACCCTGGTACCAGGCCAGACCTTCCTGATTCGTGAAGATGGGCGCACCGGGGCATTGAACGGCCATGAGCGGACCGGCGCTCCATTTTCGGCACATTCCGCAATGGCATATACTGAACACGGCCTCCGGAACGGCAATCTCGAACCTGACCGCGTTGCAGAGGCAGCCGCCGCTGCGTTGCTGATCCGTCGCCATGGCACTTCTCCCTGTTGTCCCGCCAGAACGCCAGCAGGAATTATGCCTGAGCGGGCAGGGGACGCAAGGTCGACGGTTGCTTCGGTGATTGTTGTTACTTGGTGATAGCTGCGCCGGCCGTAGCGGTTTCGCGGCGCTCATCCATCAAGACAGTTCGAGCCAGACGGAAGCCGATATCGTTTCTGCGGACATCCTGTTCGGCCCGGCCACGGTTAGCGGCGCGGGTTTGTCCGTAGAAGCTCTTCCAGGAGCCGCCGCGAATGCTGCGGGTTTCGCAGTTCGATTTATCGCGGGCCGTGCCGTTTGACGGGGCACCCCGATAGCTCGGCAGGTAGCAGTCGGCTGTCCACTCCCAGACATTGCCTAGCATGTCGTGAAGCTTAAACGCGTTCGGGGGATACTGGCCAACCGGCACGGTCATGTCGGAGCTGCGCGCAGTTTCACTGTAACAGTAACGGCAGTTGCCAATGCCCTGCCCGGAGATGTCGATCGCGCTCGACTCTGCGCGGGCCGCATACTCCCACTCCGCCTCGCTGAGCAGGCGGTAATCCAGTCCGGTCTTTCTGTTCAGCCAGGATATGTAGTCCTGGGCGTCGTTCCATGAAACATTCACCAGAGGCCGGAGCGCTTTACCCCAGTTCTCGTCTTCGGGCATGTGACTGCATCCGCCTTCTTCGACGCAGACTGTCCATTCCTGGAATGTGACTTCGTACATCCCTACGGCAAAGCCATGGGGGATCGTCACCTCACGTCTGGGTTTTTCGTCGGTTTCTCCCCGCCGTGAGCCCATCTCGAAGCTTCCAGGCTCAATCACGACCATCTTCGGGCAATCGACGCAGTCTTTCACGACGGTGCCGGATTTATAGACCTTGGGATCGGCGGAAATCGGCTTTTCCGGCGTCGCCGTGCAGGAGACTGTTACCAGCGCGCCAAAGGATAGGGCCGCAAAACGTAAGCCGAAAGCTCCCAAACCCGTAGTCCGGATCGGTTTCGAGGCCTCGGAATTGCCGGGTTTTTCCGGTCGAACAGAGGAACGCCTGGGCATAGCACGGGTTCTCACTCAAAAAGACTCATGATGCGCCAGTTAAGCGGGTAGGGAGTTAATTACCGATTAATTGAGTGCGGTTTAACTATCTGAAATTGTGAGAAATTTATCTAAAATTCTAATGATTTTTCATATTTGGGAAGCTGCTGGGCGGCCTATGGACGCGCGGTCAGGCCGCCGTCGACAACAAGTTCCGTTCCCGTGATATAGCTCGCTTTATCGGACAGCAGGAACAGGACCGCATTTGCGATATCCTCCGGATGACCAACGCGGCCCAGGGGAATGACCCCGGCGGTCGCGTGTTTGAGCTGTGGATTCTCGTCCCAGCGGGCCTGCATCGGCGATTGGCAAGGGCCGGGGACGACGCAATTCGAACGGATTCTGCTCGCTGCAAACTGGATCGCCAGAGATTTGGAGAGGGAGAGGATCGCTGCTTTCGACGCCTGATAGGCGTCCTGCGGTTTATCGTCTCCCCGTAAGGCCTGCGTGCTCGCAATATGGACCATGGCGCCACCCTGGGAGCGCTTGATCAGGGGAACGGCATGACGCGTTGTATGGACCATGGTCTTGAGGTCGATTTCCAGCACCTGATCCCAGACGCCGAGATCGATATCCACCATCGAGACATCACGGTCGAACCACAAGACCGCTGCCGCGTTCACAAGATAATCAAGCCGATCCTTCAGCGAGAAGGCCACAGACATGGCCTCCGCCACGAAAGCATCGTCGGTCAGATCGCCTTCAAGGAAGTGCAAATTCTTCCCGGCATCACTCAGGGCCGGTGGTCGCGGCTTGATGTCGATGGCGAGTACTGAAGCGCCTGCGGCGAGCAGGTCTTGCGTTACGGCAAGGCCCATGCCACCGGCGGCCCCTGTGACCACGGCGGTCTTTCCCGTGAATGTCATACCGGTTCCCAATCTTTCCGGAAATCAGATGATTTCGAAGTAACGCTGCATCTCCCAATCGGTGATGGCCTTGCGGAACTCGCGTTCCTCCCACTCGCGCGTCGCGGCGTAGTGATCGACAAAGGCGTCGCCGAAGAGCGCGCGCGCCGGCTTTGATCTGCGCAAGCGTCCGGCAGCCTCCATCAGAGTGGCCGGCAGTTTGCGCTTGGCCGGGAATTTGTGTTCGTAGGCATTGCCTTCAATCGGTGCGTCCGGCTCGATCTCGTTCTCGATGCCCCAAAGACCCGAAGCAATCGCGCCGGCCACTGCGATGTAGGGATTGATGTCAGCGGCGGCCAAACGATACTCGACGCGCTGCGCAAGGGGTTTGCCTGGGATCGCGCGCAAGGCACAGGTTCGATTTTCGATCCCCCAGCCTGCATCGGTGGGCGCCCAGAAGCCGGGGATGAGCCGGGTGAAACTGTTCACGGTCGGTGCAATCATCGACAGAAATTCCGGCATCAAGGCCTGCTGTCCACCGATGAAATGGCGCATCGTGTCGCTGATGTTGTGCGGTTTCTTGGGGTCGTGGAAGACCGCTTTACCCTTTTTGCCCTGAAGCGAGATGTGGATGTGACCGGATTGCCCCGGCCAGTCGGGCGACCACTTGGCCATGAAAGTCGCCATCCAGCCGCGCCGCTGGGCCAGGATCTTGGTATAGGTCTTAAAAAGAGCGGCTTTGTCGGCGGCCTCCAGGGCACTGTCATATCCGATGGCGGCTTCCAAAACGCCTGGGCCGGTTTCGGTGTGCAGACCTTCGATGGGCATGTCCATATCCTGGCACATGGTCAAAAGATCTTCGTAGAATTCCGCCTGAACCGAGTTACGGAGCATTGAGTAACCGAAAAAGCCCGGTGTGATGTTGGTCATGTTGCGGTAGTTCTTTTCGCGCACGGACTCGGGTGTCTCATCAAACAGAAAAAACTCGAATTCACAGGCGGCGGTTGCTGAAAAGCCCATCGCATCGGCACGGTCCAGGACCCGGCGCAGCGTGCCGCGCGGGCAGACCGCCTCGGCACGGCCGGTAAACTCGGCCAGGAACAAGAGGGCTCCATCCTCCATGGGCAGTTCCCGGCAACTCTCGGGGATGACGCGGACGGTGGCATCGGGGTAGGCGGTGTCCCAGCCGGTGATCGATACGTTGTCGTATAGCTGATCGTTTGAATCCCAGCCGATGATCACGTCGCAGAAACCGAAACCGCTCTCCAGCGCAGAGAAAAACTTCTCTTTGGACATGTACTTGCCACGCAGAACGCCATCGACGTCGAAGATGCCGACCTTCACATGCTCCAGTCCGCGCTCCTCTACAAGGCTGCGCGCATCGTCAGCCGTTTTGACATTTCGTGGATTCATTTTTGCTTCCCCTGGTACAATTGTTGGACCCGTTAGAGTGATTTGCCCCGCGTCTTTGCGATGCCGTTTTGGGATTTTGAAAGAACGATCATGCGATGCCGGCGTCCCGCGCATCGAAGTTTGCCAAGGCTGCCGGCAGGCTCTCGATCAGGCGCTGTGCCCAAAAGACTTGGCCGGCTTCTTCCTCGATCAGATCATGACGCAGTTCAATCAGGACGTGGGGCAGGCCGCGTCGCTCGGCATGAACAGGTATGCTGTAATCGGTCTCGTCGCTGACTGAGTAGGGTTGATTGTCGCCCACACAAAGTGTCTCGTCACGGCTCAGCTCCGAGATCATGCAGTGGCTTAGCCCAGGATCCCGGTTGTACTGGATGCCAATCTGCCAAGGCCTGGCGACGTCGTGATAGACCGGCGTGAAGCTGTGAACAGCAACGAGTACGCTGCGCTGTCGCGCAGTTTTGCGTTCGTCCAGCAGCGCCGAGATCATCGAGTGGTACGGTGTGAATATCTTTTCCATGCGTTGCGCGGCGGCGTCGGCGCTGAGATCTGCGTTGCCCGGCACAGTGGTTGCCTCGCTGATTTTAGGGATCGACGACTCCACATGAGGGTGCCGGTTGCAGTCGATGACCAGGCGCGAGTAGCCCTGAAGAACCAGTGTCGCGTCGAAGGCTTGCGATAGCTGGTGCGCGACGGCTGCCGCGCCGATATCCCAGCCGATGTGGCGGTCAACCTCGTGCTCCGGCAGGCCGAGCTCACCCAGGGCGTCCGGAATACGCTTGCTCGCGTGGTCGCAGATAATGAAAAACGGTGACCTGCCTTGGGCGCGAACGACTTCGACCACAGGAGGCTCGTGTGGAGCGAGTTCAACCATTGTCTGATCGTGACTGGAAAACTGAGGGCAATAGCTGTGCGATGTCTGAATGCGTGGCGGCCGCGGGGGCGCCGTTTGATATGGGTTCACGAGCGTAGGATTTAGACCGAAAACTGGCGTGCTGTCAGTAACAATTAAGCAATCCCTGCCAGCAATGCCGGAAACGACGCTTCCTGCTCGGATTCGCTTGGTACGAAGCCTTGCACCTTGCGGAAACGGACAAGCCGAAATAAGTGTTTTTAGTCAGAAGGTTCTGACAGTTTCGATCTCTTTTTCATCAAGGCCCCGTGTTAGCCCGAAAGTTCCTGCAGAACCTCCCAGTGAGGCAACGCAAGGTTGAACTGCCAATTTAATGTGCAGAAGGCATGTGTCGCCGGATCTCAGCAAAAAAATATCAGGCTTGCGTTTTCAATCTCCGGCGGTTGGGGCAGGTGTTCTGATCCCATGAAAACGGACTGGCTTGCACCGGGGATTACGCCCTAGGTCGTCCGTTGGCGGCGCAATTAACACCCCGGCCGGACGACACGTGACGCAAGCTCATCTGAGCAAGCTGTGGCACCTTATGCGCAGGCTCCTTAAGTCACTGGTTGCAGTCGGCCTTTCGTGTTGAGAACGCCCGTAACTTAAGCGCTTCATTCGATAATCGGATTGCTTAAGACGGGAGCAGAGCACGTGACCGGCTGGCTAAGATATGCAATAAGGGCAGGCTTGAAAGAAGGATGCTTTGCACCAGGAATTCAGCGGTTTGACCGCAGCGCTCAGGCATGCTTGCTTATCAGGGTAAGGTGTGCCCGACACTCCAGGACCAAAGCTTAAGAAGCGCTTCGTCAGTATCGAAGGCACGGCGATTTTTCAATTTTTACACGAATATTCGAAATCTCAGGTCATCGTATTTTATCAATTTGCTTGTGAGATGTGTCAAAATCGGATTGAAAGGGATTTATTCAGGAAATGTGACTAAGCTGATGACTGTCGTTTCGTCGGCAGGCGTCCAAAAAACAAAAAAAGCTTAGGGAAGCGGGATGAAGCGGTTTTTGCGGGAGCGGCGGCCATGGTAGCGGAAGTTCGCTATGTTATTTTTTCGACCCAGGAGCTTTCCCGGGCGTTGATAACGGCGCACCAAAGCAAGAGCCAGGGCAAGCGCGATGCCTTGCCTTCAGGTACCGTTCACAGCATTACCCAGGACAGCCGCCCAGGCGTTAAGGTCAGCATTACGATTGCGCCGGACCGCTCTTCGGAGCCGATCCTGCTGGACTGGACCGAGGATGAGGTTCTCTCTGCCCTGGTTGGATTTTGCCGAGCGACCAATATTCCTCTTCCGGCTGCTTCCTCAAAGCAGCTTGGCAGGATTCGTAACAGCCTTTGTCTCATCATCACGCTCAATGTGACCGAGGATAAGTTTAAGGACTTTGAACTCGCGATCGCCGACAACACACGTTGATGCAGGCCGGTTAAATTCCTTTCTGCTTAAATTCCTCTCTGCGCTTATGCCCTGAACGTTCCCCGATAGCAGGCTCACAAGCATAACGCCTGCTCCCGGCTTCACGTCTTGTTCCAGTTCCGCTATAAGCCTTTCAATGACCTGGATAAAAACTCTCTCTTACGGCGAGGCCGAAGGCCGCCTGCGCAAGCTCTACGACCGCGTCAAGGGCCCTGGCGACAACGTCGACAACATTATGATGGCGCACAGCCTGCGGCCGCACTCGATGGAGGGCCACATGGCGCTCTACAAAAACGTGCTGCACCACTCCGCCAACAGCCTTCCGAAATCGCTGCTGGAGACTTTGGGCGTCTATGTCAGCTTGCTGAATGGCTGTGACTATTGCGTCGAGCACCATTTCCAGGGGTTGCAGCGGTTGCTTGGAGACGAGGAAAGGGGCGTTGCGATTCGTGAAGCGCTCGAGGCCGGCAATCCCGAGGCTGTGCTTTCAGGTCGGGAGTTGGCTGCGGCAAACTATGCAAAAACGCTCACGCTTGATCCGCGCAGTCTCGGTGCGGACGATGTTCAGGCGTTGCGCGGCACGGGGCTTGATGACGGCGAAATCCTGGAGATCAATCAGGTTGTCAGCTATTTCGCCTATGCCAACCGAACGGTGCTTGGACTGGGCATCAATACCGAGGGCGATCATCTTGGGCTTTCACCCAATGACTCGGACGATCCGGATAACTGGTCGCATCGTTGAACTCGCATAGCCGGCCGGATGTATGGCCTCTAACGCTTCACCCATTAAGCCAACCAATGTCTCTCTTGGTGTGCTCGGGAAGGTCGCGTATGTGAGTCAGGGTGACCCTGATACACTTTCGTTTGCGCGATTCCACTTTACGCAATGCCAGCCGGCGTGCAATTTTTTGCATTATCTGAAGGGGCGACCGCGTCGTTCTTTCCTGTTTCATCCAATTGTCTCCTTCGTCTGTCTCGTCAGACAGAGATGGCGCAGCGCGAGATTGTTCTCCAATTGAATGTCGCGCACTAGCTATAAGGAGTTTTTATATCTCATGCGCGCGCCGCTTCCCCCTTTAGCCGCAACCAGGGCCTTTGAGGCCGCTGCGCGCCACGGCAGCTTCACCAAGGCAGCCGACGAACTCGGGATGACCCAGGCGGCTGTCAGCTATCAGATCAAAATTCTGGAAGACCGCGTCGGGAGCCCGCTGTTTTTGCGCAACGCCCGCGGTGTGGCGCTCACCGATGCGGGCGGTCGCTTTGCGCGAAAGGCGGGTGAGAGCCTTGAGCTCTTGCGTGACGCCTTCGCCGAAGCCAAAGGTGAGGCCGATGATACCCTGGTCATCAGTTCCACACCGACCTTTGCCACAAATTTTCTCGCCCAGAGTCTGGGATGTTTTCAGATCGATCACCCCTCGATAGCCGTGCGTGTTGAGGTGACGGACGCTCTGACAGACTTTGCGTCGGAAGACGTCGACGTCGCAGTTCGTTCGGGGCTTGAGAGAGTCTGGCGTGGATTAACATGTGACCTGTTGTTGCCCGCGGTCTTTACGCCGATGTTGAGCCCGAAGCTCGCGGAGACGATCGGAGGTGTTCACAAGCCGGCGGATCTTCTCAAACTTCCGATCATAGAGCCCTCGGACCCTTCCTGGACGTTGTGGTTCGCCGCCGCCGGGCTGCCGGACGCCAAGCTGAGAGAACGCGCCGGCCCACAGTTTGGTGCACAGGTTCTTGAGGCCAATGCGGCCATTGCCGGCCTGGGGGTGGGAATCTTGACCCCGGCCTTCTATCAGGATGCAGTTGCTCAGGGCCAGCTCTGCCAGCCTTTCGATCTGGCCTGCGACGATGGCCAGCGCTACTGGCTGGTCTATCCGGAGAACCGCCGGAATGCTTCGAAGATACGTGCCTTCCGAAGCTGGATCCTGGGAAAAGTCGCAGACTTAGTTTCCGAGGGGCAGGAGGCCATACCCGGCAGCCCAGGCACCTAGCGTCAGCACCAAGCTCACCACAAGCACGGTAAGACCCGAACGATAGGCGGTTGCCAGTTCATAGCCGTAGCCGGCATCCCAGAAGAGATGTCGGATGCCGTTGCAGAGGTGGTAGAAGAGCGCGAAGCTCCAGCCGAACAGCAGTAGCCGTCCGGGGAGGGAAGCGATAACACTCTGCGCCGTCTTGAAGGCATCAGGCCCGCTCGCGGCCGCTGCCAGCCAATAGATCAGAAGCATGCTGCCAAGGGCCAAAGCTACGCCGGTGATGCGGTGCGATATGGAGAGCAGCATGGTCCATTGAAGCCGGTAGATCTGGAGGTGTGGGGATAAGGGCCTGTTTTTCTTCGACATGGACTGATCTTCTCGGAAAGTGTTCAGGAGGGGGCTTCGGTGTAGCCGACATATGTGAGATAGCCGCCGGCAGCCAGGAAACCGATGGCGGAAAGCTTGAGACCCGTTCCGGCTGGCCGCGAAGACTTGAGGGTCAAATCTGGAATCGCAACGAGTGCGGTGCCCTTCACGGCGGCAGCGATGCCGACCAGCGAGACGGCAATTTCAGGGGCTGACGACCATTGAAAATGCTGAACCAGGATGACGAGGCCGACGACAAAGTGCGCCGCACCCGAGAGATTGACGAGCATGGGCTCGGCGTTGGTGCTGCTCGCAATCATCCTTTGGTAAAAATCAGCTGACAGCAAAAACCCGAGACCTGTGACGAGCAGGTAGGGGCCTGCGATCATTGCGATGGTTTGAGTCATGTTTATCAGTCTGCCGGATGTTTCCGCTAATCATACGCCGGGTGCGAAGTGCATCTTGAACGTCAGCTCAGACGTCGACGTAGATCTCCACGTCCAGGTCGTCGAGCTTCATTTGAAGGTGGGCGCGAACATCCTGGACCGCCTAATTATAAACGTCAGGGCAGAGGGTCTTGATGGCAAGTTTGAGAATTTCGTTCGCGCGGTATTCCGACAGCTCTTCGTCAAACTCGTCCCGGAACAGGGATTGAAGCTGTCCCTTGAACTGAGTCGTGCGGTGGCCGGTGAGTTCAATTTGCACTCTGCGGTTCCTTGGTTCTGGAAGTGATTCTCAGAGACGCGAAGCATAGAACAACTCTCGATTGATGTTAAAGTGTATTTTAATCATGCTGTTAGCTGGAGAAATCGCCAGCGGGGCATATTGGCTTAATATCGAGACGGTTGAATAGGGAGAGCTTGGTGGACGGTTTTTATGAAGATGCAGATTCGCTTTTCGTCGAGGCCTACGACGCCTTCTATCGTGCCGATCTGCCCCAGATTTCTGACGACACGAGTTTCTATGCGGGTCTTGCAGAGGAGACCGGCGGTCCGCTGCTCGAACTGGCCTGCGGCACTGGGCGCATTACCTTGCCGTTGGCAGAGGCAGGGTTGGAGATTGCCGGCGCGGACCTGTCCGAGGGCATGTTGAAGGTTGCCCGGACGAAGTCAGAGGCGCTTACCGAAGCAGCCCGGGCGCAGCTGAGACTGATCCATCAGGATATGACGGCCTTGAAGCTGGATGAGCGCTTCAAGCTGGCCTTGATTCCCTTCCGCTCATTCCAGCATCTTCTGACCCGCGAGCAGCAGTGGCAAGCACTGGAGGGGATCCGAAACCAGCTCATGCCCGGCGGGCGCTTAGCGCTGCATCTCTTCGACCCACGTTTCGATTTTCTGATTGACGAGGAGGTGCCGACACCAGGGCATTCCGGTGTTCATCCGGTGACTGGCCGGCAGTACATCGGCGAGATCTTGCGGACCTGTTTTGATCATCTGGCGCAGGTCCGCCGGGATGTCTGGCGCTATGCGGAGCTCGGAGAGGACGGCGAAGTACTGCGAGAGGCGACACGCGAAATGGCATTGCGCTGGACTTATCGCTGGGAGCTGCACTACCTGCTGAAACTCTGCGGGTTTGCAGTGGAGGCGGAGTACAGTGATTTCAACCGCACGCCGCCGGCCTATGGCAAAGAACTGATTGTCGTTGCCCGCCGCACCTGAATTAACGCACTTCCCGCGTGACCTCCGCGATGCTCTCGCGCAGGATCACTCCGATGCGGGCAATTTCCTCTTCCGTCAGGATAAGGGTCGGCGAGAGGATGGCGATGTTGCCCAGCGGGCGGGCGATGAGGCCGCGCTTCTGGGCCGCCTGAGCGATGCGCAGACCGACCTGATGTTCATCGGAGAAGACCTCTTTGGTTTCTTTGTCTTTGACGAATTCGATGCCCATCATGAAATGGCTGCCGCGCACCTCGCCGACGATGTCCATGTCCTCCAGAGCGCGCAGGCTGTTCTCGAAGACCTTACCGGTGGTTTGGACCTGTTGGGGCAGGCCTTCGCTCTCCATGATACCGATGTTGGCCAGGCCCGCCGCGGCAGCCGCCGGATGTCCGGAGTAGGTCATGCCATGGAGGAACATCCCGCCTGGTCTGGAGATCACGTCGTAAATCTCGTCCGAGACGATAGTGGCTGCCAGCGGTTGATAGCCGGAGGTCAGGCCTTTGGCCGTATTGATGATGTCAGGTTGCGTCCCGAAGACATCTTCGGAGGCGAACATATGCCCGAGCCGTCCGAAAGCCGTGACCACCTCGTCGGCGACAAACTTGATCTCGTTCTGGGCACAGATATCCGCCATGCGTTTGTGATAACCCTCAGGCGGCACGATCACGCCACCGGCGCCCATAACAGGCTCGGCGACAAAACAGGCGATGTTCTCGGCACCCAGGCTTTCGATGGCCTCGCGCAAGTCGTCCAATAGGAAATCTAGAAACTCCGCCTCCGTCATATCGCCGGCTTCGCGATAGGCATTTGGGCATTTGAGGTGGTGGACCAGACCCTCGGCGGCCGTGTCCCAGCCTTCGCTGTAGAGTGGGGTGGTCATGGCCATGGCGAGGTGGGTCGAGCCGTGATATGCGCCGATGCGAGAGAGGATTTTCTTTTTTTTCGGGCGGCCAAGCCGGTTGTTGTAGTGGTGCAGCATCCTTACCGCCGTGTCGTTGGCGACCGAGCCCGAGTTACTGAAATAGACGCTGTTCAGGTGTCCGGGCGCGAGGCTGGCAATCTTCTCGGACAGCATCGCGGCGGCAGGATGGGTGAAGTTGTAGAAGGTCGAATAATAATCGAGCTGCTGAAGCTGTGCGGTGACCGCGTCGATGATCTCCTGGCGCCCATGCCCGACGTTCACGCACCAGAGGCCGCCGATGCCATCGATCAGCTCATTGCCCTCGCTGTCGTAGACGTAAGCACCCTTGCCGCGCACGATTGCGGTGCGCGCGCTATCCTGTTTCAAGGCATCGAGATTGGCGAAGGATTGAATCAGGTGCGCATCCTTGGTCAGGATCTCGTCGGTCGTGAGGGTTGGATTAAAGTTGGTCATGCGTCCCTGAAGCCTCCCTGAAGTCTTTCAATTGTGCGCTGACGCGCAGGGGATCGATGTCGGAGTTGTCATTTAGATCCGTGATGAGGAGCGTCTCGCTATGGCCCGCGCTGGCAAGGTCATTTCCGTCCGGACCGACCAAAAGGGACCTGCCGCCGAAGCTCAATTCCCCGTCCTGGCCGCAGTAGTTGGCGTAGGCAATGGTCATATTGGTTTCGAGCGCCCGCGCGGGCAACAAGATGTCCTGGACATGTTCGAAGCCTGAAGGATTGGCTGTGGGCACCAGCAGAAGCTCCGCGCCGAGTTCTCTTAAGGCCCGGCAGTGCTGGGCGAATTCGACGTCATAGCAGATCAGCAAACCGCCACGAACGCCGCCCAGCTGGAAAAGCACGTAATCGCTCCCCGGCACAAATACCGATCGCTCCATCTCGCCGTAGAGCTGGAGCTTTCGATAGTGTGCCAGACGTTGCCCACGGGCATCGAAGACGCTGGCACTGTTGTAAAGATGCTTGCCCTCCCGCTCAGCCCAGCCGATGGTCAGACCGCAGTTGGCGGACTTCGCCAATGCCGACAGCCGTGCCGCCCAAGGCCCGCCTTGCGGCTGGGCCAGGGAGGCATGCAACTGAGGCTGATTGTAACCAGGCAGAAAAAGCTCCGGAAACACCACCATGTCAGCCCCGGCTGCTGCAGAGACCAGAAGCTTGCCCTCGATTGCGGTGAAGGCTGCGTCCGGATCTCCGGCGGGAGAGGGACCCTGATAGAGTGCGAGTTTCATTTGCGGTTTCCGCCTGGTATGTGCCCGTTACTTCTTCAGGTTCGTCCAGATGGCGTCGTAGAGCACCTGGACGTCCTGTGGGCAGGCCTGCACGAAATGCCCCACCGGCCCTGACGGCGGGTTGGACTCCGGTGAGTTTTTCACGGCTTCATCGAGGAAAGGTTCCGTCCCCGCGACCCCTGCGGTGTACTGCGCATAGTTCGTGACCGCGGCCGCGTTTTCAGGCTCGAGCAGGAAGTTCATAAACTTCAGCGCGTTCTCGCGATTGGGCGCATCCTTCAAGAGAACCACATTGTCCATCCAGACGATGTAACCCTCCTTGGGATAGGCGTATTCGATGTTGGCGCCTTCATTGCGCGCCTTGGCCGAAAAGCCGCTCCAGATCATCCCGACATGGGCATCGCCGCTGACCAGCACGTCCTTTGC
The DNA here is from genome assembly GCF_007004665.1 of Denitrobaculum tricleocarpae. GTDB lineage: Bacteria > Pseudomonadota > Alphaproteobacteria > Kiloniellales > Kiloniellaceae > Denitrobaculum > Denitrobaculum tricleocarpae. Next base: position 560,236 of record NZ_ML660053.1, read on the forward strand.
CGTGTCAGACCCGAAGGAAGCCCAGTGTGTTTTTGCATCCTGCACAAGCTTGTTCAGCTCTTTGAGCTGCTCGCGGTCGGAGCTGCATTGCGGAATGCCCATGTGGATGGAGGCCATGGTCAGGAGTTCACCCTGAGTGTCCAGCACGTTGATCTTGCCGCTGAGTTCGGCAGGTGGATCGAAGAGGATGCTGGTGGTGTTGATGTCGCCCTTGAACCTATCGCGGTTGACCGAGAAGCTGGTCGAACCCCACTGATAGGGGATGGAGCTCTTGCGGCCAGGGTCGAAACTGACGTCCAGCCATTGCGGCTGAATGTTGGAAAAGTTGCTCAGCTCGTTGGGTTCGAAGGTATCGAGCAGGCCTTCGCCGGCCATGATTTCGACCATGTAGTCGCCGGGGACCGCCACATCGTAGCTGCCCATCTTCCCCGCCTTCAAAGCGGCCAGCATGGCTTCGTTGGAATCGTAGGTGTCCATGGTCACCTCGACGTCATACTCCTGGGCGAACTTATCCAGAAGCTCCTGCGGGATATACTCGAACCAGTGATAGATCGAGAGTTTGCCTTCGGCCTGCGCCATGCTCGAAAAGCCCATGAGGGCTATGGCTGCGACGCTGTATTTCAATAGCTGTTTCATGATGCGCTCCACTGTTGCTTGGGTTTCTTGTTAGCTTTTCTTTTCTCGATTTTGCCCCATCCGGCTGGCCAGATAGGAGAGGGTGACAAATCCCACGGAGACCAGCAGCAGCAGGGTGGAAATTGCCATGATATTGGGCTTGATGCCCTGTTTGACCGATCCGAAGATGGCTGTCGGAAGTGTCTCGATCCCGGCGCCCTTGACGAAGTTGGTGATCAGAAAGTCGTCGAGCGAAATGATGAACGCCAGCAGAAAACCGGAGAAGATCCCCGGCATCATCAGTGGCAGCAGGACCAGCCGGAAGGCCTGTGCCGGGGTCGCGTAAAGATCCATCGCCGCCTGCTCGTAGGTATCCTCGATCGATTGCATGCGTGCTGCGATCGGCAGGTAAGCGAAAGGGATGCAGAAAACGATGTGGGCGACCAGAATGGTCGCGTAGCCGGTGGTGAAGCCGATGGCCGAGAAAAAGACCAGGCTGGCGACCGCGGTCACGATCTCCGGCACCATCAATGGCAGATTGATCAGGGCGAAGCTCGCGGTCCGGCCCTTGAGATGACGGGCCCGCATCATCGCGACCGCCGCGGAAACGGCGATGATTGTTGCGCAGCTCGCCGCCATCACTGCAATGGTCAGGGAGTTCAGCGCGGCCTGTTTGAATTTCGGGGCGTCCACGCCGAAGAAGACATCTTCGTACCAGCGCAGGGAGAAGCCGCCCCAGAGGGTGATCGAGGTGCTGTCGTTGAAGGAGTAGACCATCACCACCACCAGCGGCGCGTAGAGCACGAGCAGGCACAGCAGGGTCAGCTGCAGGAAGCCGGGAAAGCGGCGCATGTCGGTGACCTTGGACATCAGCGTGCCTCCCGCCGGGTCTGGCTGCGGGCGTAGAAGATCAGCACTGTCATGACGATGCTGAGCAGGATCATGGAGGCCGCGGCGCCGAAGGGCCAGTTGCCGGCATTGCCTTTGAACTGTTCCTCAATCAGTGAGCCGATCATGAAGGTCTTGGCGCCCCCCAGAAGATCGGGCGCCAGGAAGGCTCCAAGGCTGGGGACGAAGACCAGGATCGAGCCTGCAATGATGCCCGGTTTAACCGCTGGCAGGATGATGAGCCGCAGCGTGGTCCAGCGCCCGGCGTAAAGATCGGCGGCTGCTTCCGACAGCGCGAAGTTATAGCGTTCGGCGCTGGCATAGATCGGCAGAACCATAAAGGGCAGGTAGGAATAGAAGAGGCCTAATTGCACTGCGATGTTGGTGTTAACCAGTTGCAGCGGCTCGCCGATCGCGCCCAGCCAGATCAGAAACTCGTTCATCGGGCCGGTATCGCGGATGAGGAACTTCATGGAGACGGTACGGATCAGCAGGTTCACCCAGTAGGGGATCGTGATCAGCAGCAGCCAGACGGTGCGGTGGCGCGGCACGCGCGTCGCGATGAACCAGGCCGTGGGAAATCCGATGATCAGGCAGAAGAGCGTGGCCAGCCCAGCCTGCCAGAGCGAGCGCCAGAAGATGTTGATGTAGGTCCATTCGATCTGCGGCGGCTCGTCACCGAAAAGACCCCTGTTGAAGAAAAACTGATCGTAAGCCGCGAGGGAAAATTCCCAGATCACACCGCCGCGGAACTCCTTGGTCAGGAAGGAATAGATCAGCATCATGCCGACCGGCAGCAGCAGAAAGAGTCCGATGACGAGCCAGCTGGGCAGGATCAGCAACCCCGCGCGCCCCTTGTAAATGCCTGCGCTTTCGGAGGCGTTTGCGATCCCGCCTGCCATCAGTCGGCAAGCAGGCGCGCCGCGCCGGCCTCCAGAGCGATCCCCACTTCCGATCCGATGGCGGGGATGGCAACCGCGTCCGAGTTCTGGACCCGCAGGGTGAGCACTTCGTCGTCCTCCAGCCGCACCATGACCTGCATATCCGTGCCCAGATAGACATGGTTTTCGACCCGCCCGCTCAGCAGCGCGTCCGTCGGGGCGGTGAGGGTCATCCGTTCCGGCCGCACCGAGAGATGTCCCGGACCTGGATCGACCACGGCAGCGGCGGGGCAGGTAATCTCCCGCCCGCCGGGCAGAACACAGAGCGCCTGGTCGCCTGTGACCGAGGTGACCGTGACGTCCAGCAGATTGGTCTCGCCGATGAAGTCGGCGACGAAACGGTTGCGCGGCGCCTCGTAGACGTCGCGGGGCGTTCCGACCTGCTGGACCTCGCCCGCCGACATGACGGCAATGCGGTCCGACATGGTCAGGGCTTCCTCCTGATCATGGGTGACGAAGATGAAGGTGATACCGGTTTCCTTTTGGATCTGCTTCAGCTCGACCCGCACGGCCTGTCTGAGCTTCAGATCCAGGGCGGAGAGCGGCTCGTCCAGCAGCAGCAGTTTCGGTTTCGGTGCCAGGGCCCGGGCCAGGGCGACCCTCTGCTGTTGGCCACCGGAGAGTTGGTTGGGATAGCGCGCCGCAAAGCTGGAGAGCTGCACCAGCTCAAGGACCTCGGCGCAGCGGGCCTGAGCTTCGTCTTTGGGTTTACGCAGGCGCTGCAAGCCGAAGAGCACATTCTGCGCGACCGTCATATGGGGAAAGAGCGCGTATTGCTGGAAGACCGTATTCACGGGCCGCTGATGTGGCGGCAGGCCCGCGATGTCCTCTCCGTACAGGCGGATGGCGCCGTCGGAAATCTCTTCAAAGCCCGCGATGCTGCGCAGCAAAGTGGTTTTGCCGCAACCCGAAGGGCCAAGCAGTGTGAAGAACTCGTTGTCACGAATGTCCAGCGAAACGCCTGAGAGCGCTGTGAAGGACCCGTAGTTCTTCGTGACCTTTTCAATATCGACCGCGATGGTCGCATCTTGGATTTTTTGCAGCAATGCCTCTGTTTATCTCTTTGCGAGATACCCCCTGATATTATAGATCAGTCTATATCTTCTTGTTTGGAGGGGTATATACCCCCAAAGAGGTATAGTGATGGAAAAGTTGCCGAATGCTGCTGAGGAGAGTCTCGGCACTGCGATCGCAGCTCTCAACGGCGAGCTTTTCGAATCAAAGCTCCACAGCTGGCTCAACCGCTGCCTTGAGATGGATAACACAACGATCCTGGTCTACTACCAGAACCGGCCGCCTTCGCCACTCTACCTTCAGGCCAAGGATCCCAGTGTGCATTCGGAGATGGAAACGGTCTATATCGGCGGCGCTTACCTCTTGGATCCCTTCCATGAGCTTCATGTCAAGAGAGCGCCGAAAGGGCTTTACCGGCTCAGGGACATCGCCCCGGATCAGTTCCACCGCAATCCTTACTACAGCAGCTACTACAGCTGCACGACCCTGATCGACGAGCTGGCTTTCGTGGCTTATCCGGGAAAAGGCGTGTCCCTGCATATCTGTCTGGGCCGCGATGCCACTTCGAACCGCAAGTTCTCGACCCGCGAAGTCGAGGTTGCGCAACGGATTGCGCCCATCGCTATCGGCCTGGCGGAGGTTCATTGGTCGGGCCTGAGTTCGACCGGCGATTTCCAGGACTCCGATGTCGCTCAGCGCCTGATAGACGCGGCGAAGGCCGAGCATGGGGTGTCCTTGAGCGGGCGCCAGGCGGCGGTCGCGCTTTTGATCCTGCGCGGCCATTCCTCCGCCTCCATCGGCCTGCGCCTGGGTATCAGTCCCCAGACCGTGAAGGTCTTCCGGAAGCAGCTCTACCGGAAATGCGAGATCTCGTCTCAGGCGGAGCTGTTCTCGCTGATGATGCCGCTGTTGCGGGGTTAACGGGCAGAAGTCCGCCATGGATGCCATACGTGCAGTTTTCCTGCGATCGCCTGATAGCCGGCGCCGTTGCTGTGCAGACCATCGTTTGCCTGAAGCCCGGCCATGTAGTCGGGATCGCTAGAGAGAGGCTGGAAGAGGTTGAGATAGGGCATCTGACGCGCTGCGCAGATCTTGGCGTAGTTCTCCGCCGCCTCCTCAATGTCCTGGTTCTTGAAATCGAAGTTCATTCCGCTGACCGCTGAATGAAAGGGCATCTTTGGCTCGAAAACCGGGAAGGGGCCGACGACAATTAAAGGCGCAAGTGCCGCCAGTTCTTCCACGAGTTGCGTGAAATCCGCCAGCGTGCGCCGTTGCGGCGTCCGGAAAGCGCCGGTGCCGATGCGGGCGAGGTCGTTCATGCCGGTGCCCAGGACGATCAGATCGCTTTTTGGGTCCTGGATCCGAGCCGCGCACTCCGCCTTGGCGCGGGCGCGGATTTCGCGCAGAGTCTGCCCGCGGACGCCGAGGTTGTAGGGGATAAAGGCGCGACCGGTCTGCCGCTCCAAAGCCGCGAGCCGTCCGGGCCAGCCCAGGCTGTTCTCATCGCCCTGACCCTCGACGGTCGAGGCGCCGACAAAACAGACTCGTTTCATGGTGCAGCCTCACGTTTCCAGGGCGCGCAGGGCTTTGCGGATGATCTTGCCTGTGGTGGTCATGGGCAGTTCCTCCACAAAGGCGACCTCGCGGGGGTATTCGTGGGCGGCGAGACGCACTTTGACAAAGGCCTGAATCTCCCGCGCCAGATCCTTGCTACCCTCGACATCCGGCTTTAGCACGACGAAGGCTTTGACCCGCTCCGTGCGCAGGGGATCGGGCACCCCGATAACCGCGGCCATGGCGATGGCCGGGTGCTTGATCAGACAGTCCTCGATCTCGCCCGGGCCGATGCGGTAGCCGCCGCTGGTGATCACATCGTCATCGCGCCCGACGAAATGGAAGTAGCCGTCTTGGTCCAACCTGCCCCGGTCGCCGGTGAGCAGCCAGTCGCCGGCGAACTTTTTCCCCGTGGCCTCCGGGTTGTTCCAATAGCGCAGAAACATGACCGGATCCGGACGCCGGATGCCGATATTGCCTTCTTCGCCGGCGGGCAGAGGCAGGCCTGCATCGTCGACTACGGCGACTTCGTGACCCGGAACAGCACGGCCCATGGCGCCGGGCTTGACCGGCATGAGGTTTGCGCAGTTGCCGACCACCAGATTGCACTCGGTCTGGCCGTAGAATTCGTTGATCGTGACGCCAAAGGCCTCGCGGCCCCAGGTCAGCAACTCCTCGCCCAGAGATTCGCCGCCGCTGCCAATCGAGCGCAGATCGAGATCCCAGCGCTCCTGCGGTTTTTCGACCCGGCGCATCATCTTGAGCGCGGTCGGCGGCATGAAGGCATTGCGGACCTTGAATTCGGCCATCAAAGCAAAGGCGGCTTCAGGCTCGAACTTGGCGAAGCGATGGGCCAGAACCGGCACACCGTGATGCCAGGCGGGCAAGAGCACATCGAGTAACCCGCCAATCCAGGCCCAGTCGGCCGGGGTCCAAAAAAGATCGTCTGCTTGCGGAAAGAACTCGTGGGGAAATTCGACGCCCGGGAGGTGCCCAAGCAATACCCGATGGGCATGGAGTGCGCCCTTGGGCGGACCGGTTGTGCCGGAGGTGTAGATGATGAGCGCGGGATCCTCCGCCAGTGTGTCCACCGGCGTGAAGTCCGGACTGGCCGGCTCGAGCAGGCCGTGAAAATCCAGAAGCGCGGAGGCTTCAGGACTATCGGGCGGGCTATCGATGCAGAGCACGTGGCGCAGGTCCGGCAGCCGGTTCCGAATCTCCGCAAGCCTGGCTGCCCCGGCGTTGTCAGTGACGACCGCTCTGGCACCTGAATCCGACAGACGGTATTCCAGGGCTTCTTCCCCGAACAGGCTGAAGAGCGGAATCGCGATCGCACCCATTTTGTATGCCGCGATATGGGTGATCGCGGTTTCGGGGGCCTGGGGCAGAAGGATGCCGATCCGGTCTTCGCGCTCCAAACCGAGCGATTTGAAGACGTTGGCCAGTTTGTTTGACAGCGCCTTCAGATCCCGAAAGCTGTAGCGCGCCGTACGCCCGTCGCTGGTCTTGTGGATCAGCGCGAGGCGGTCCGAATCGGCCCACTTATCACAGACATCGATCCCGATATTAAAGTGCTGGGGAATCGACCAATTCAGGTTTTTATAGACCTCGTCGTAGGAGTCTCCCGGCGTCAGCATCGTTTTTTTGTCCTCGTTCGTACACATTGTATCGCGCAGCAGTTTCCCGTCACTTGAATAGCTTAGGAGGCGTCCCTGATATTTCCCTGGAAAAAGCCGGTAACTCTTTGTTTCCTGTAATCGAACCTCGATTGAAGACCGCGCTGCCTGCGGTTAAAGTAAGCGCCGATTCAACTAGAGTCTGATCGTTTTTCACTAAACCGGCGAAAAATATCATCAGCCTCTGAGACATAGTGGTAGAGAGCGGCGCAAGATCTTGACTGCTTCGATCAGGAAGAGCCGCACTCCAGGGAGCAACCATTAGGTTATGCCGCTAGATAGCGCTGTGAAACCACCATTCGTGCAGTCGACCTGCCCGCATGACTGCCCGAGCACTTGTGCTCTCGAGGTCGAGCGGCTGTCCGAGGCGCGTATCGGCAAGGTTCGTGGTGCAAAGGCCAACAGCTACACCGCCGGTGTAATCTGCGCCAAGGTCGCGCGCTATTCCGAACGGGTTCATCATCCCGACCGTTTGAGCAAACCTTTGCGCCGGGTCGGCGAGAAGGGAGCCGGGCGGGAAGCCTTTGAAGAAATTTCCTGGGATCAGGCGCTGGACGAGGTTGCCGAGAACCTGCTTCAAGCGGAGCAGCGGCTCGGCGCAGAGACGGTCTGGCCCTATTTCTATGCCGGAACCATGGGGCTGGTGCAGCGTGACGGCATTGAACGTTTGCGCCATGCCAAGGGCTATTCGAGGCAATACTCGACGATCTGCCATACCCTTGCGGACGCCGGCTGGCTGGCCGGTCATGGCGTGAAGCGCGGCCTCGATCCCAGGGAGATGGCGCAATCCGACCTGATCGTGATCTGGGGCGGAAATCCGGTTTCAACCCAGGTCAATGTGATGACCCACGTGGCGAAGGCGCGCAAGACACGCGGCGCCAAGCTGGTGGTGATCGACCCTTACCGGACCGGCACGGCCGAACAGGCCGACCTTCATCTGGCCGTAAAGCCGGGAACCGACGGAGCCTTGGCGGCAGCAGCCGTCAACGTCATGTTGGCCGAGGGGCTGGCGGACAGAACGTATATGGAGCGCCAGTCCGATTGGGATGACGAGCTCGAGGCTCATTTCGCCCAGCGCACGCCGGAGTGGGCGTCCGAAATCACCGGCCTCTCAGTTGAGGAAATCGTCTCTTTCGCGCGGCTCTTCGGCGCGCACAAGAAATCCTTCATCCGCATTGGTTACGGGTTCTCGCGCTCGCGGAACGGAGCGGCCAATCTGCATGCCGCGACCTGCCTCTCGATCGTCACCGGGGCGTGGCAGTACGAGGGTGGCGGCGCGCTTTACTCGAACGGCGGGATCTTTCCAATCGATGCGACCCTGATTGAGGGGCTAGACGTTCTGGACCCTGATGTGCGGATTTTTGATCAGTCGCGCCTGGGCCCCGTCCTCTGCAACGATCCACGTGATCTGGGGGATGGCCCTCCCGTGACGGCACTCTTTATCCAGAACACCAATCCCATGGTGGTCTGTCCGGAAAGCCTGAAGGTCCGGCAGGGTTTTGAGCGCGACGATCTTTTCAGCTGTGTGCATGAACAGTTCATGACCGAGACTGCGGCCATGGCCGATGTCGTTCTGCCGGCGACGACTTTCCTGGAGCACGACGACATCTATAAGGGCGGCGGGCATACCCATCTGCAGATCGCCCGCCCCGTGATTGAACCTTTTGCTGAATGCCGCAGCAATCATCAGGTGATTTGCGCGCTGGCGAACCGCTTGGGTGCAGAGCATCCGGGTTTCGAAATGTCCGAGTGGGACCTGATCGACGCGACGCTGAGGGCCTCTGGTCTGCCCAGTGCGCAAAGTGTTTACGACGATCGATGGCTGGACTGCGCCCTGGATTTCGAGACGGCGCACTTCAGCGATGGCTTTGGCAACGACGACAAACGCTTCCATTTCAAACCCGACTGGTCCGCCATCGGCGTGGACCATGCCGATATGCCGCGCATGCCCGGGTTTATGGACTCCATTGACGCTGCGAAGAGCGACCGGCCGTTCCGGCTTGTCGCGGCGCCGGCGCGGACGTTCCTCAATACGACCTTTACGGAGACACCGGGCTCGTTGAAACGCGAGCAGCGGCCGACCGTCCTGATTCACCCCGAGGCATGCAAGCGCCTTGGGATCTCGGACGGCGATAAGGTGCGGATGGGCAATGAACTGGCGAGCATAACCCTACACGCAGAAACCTTCGATGGACTGCAGCACAACGTGGTGGTGGTGGAGAGCATCTGGCCCAACTCGGCGTTCGAGGACGGCATTGGTATTAACGCATTGGTGTCGGCCGATCCCGGTCCCCCGCGGGGAGGGGCTGTGTTCCATGACACCGCTGTTTGGATAGAGATCGTATGAAATATCGGCACGGCGGCCGACGGCCACACGTGGTGGTGATTGGCAATGAAAAAGGCGGCTCCGGCAAGTCCACTACGGCCATGCATCTCACGGTGTCTCTGCTGAAGCGTGATTTCCGGGTTGGAACGATTGATCTGGATGCACGTCAGGGCAGTTTTTCGCGCTACATCGAAAACCGGCTGTCTTACATCGAGGCGACCGGCTTGGAACTGCCCTGTCCGGAGCACCGCCGGATCTATAGCTCGACCCGCGACATCCAGGAGGTTGCGGAGCAGGAAGAGAAGCAGAGCCTGCAAACGGCTTGGGCCGCCCTGGACAACAATGATTTTATCGTGATCGATACGCCAGGCAGCGACAGCAGCCTCTCGCGGCTCGGGCATATCATGGCGGATACCCTGGTCACACCGCTCAATGACAGCTTTCTCGACATGGATATGCTTGGCCGGGTGGAGCTTGATGGTGAGGATTATTATCTTTCGCCCAGCGTTTACAGCCAAATGGTATGGGAGCAGCGCCAACAGCGCGCTATGGACCGGCTCCCGCCCATGGACTGGATCATCATGCGCAACCGCCTGTCTCACATCAATGCCCGGAACAAGAAGGATATCGGGCAGCTGCTGGAGCAGCTTTCGAAGCGCCTAAGGTTCCGGATCGCCCCGGGGTTCGGCGAGCGCGTGGTCTTTCGTGAGCTCTTTCCAAAGGGGCTGACGCTCCTGGATCTCGGCGATTCAAAAGGCGACGTGGCCATGAGCCTGAGCCTGAGCCACGTGGCCGCGCGCCAGGAATTGCGCCAGCTTCTCGAGGTTCTCAACCTGCCGGGACATGTCGATGAACAGGCAGGTGATGCCGCAGCCGCCGAGGGTGCCGCGGCGCAGCTCGATCAAACAGCCGTTTCCGCAGCTGACGGTATGAGGGCCGCTGCCGGTGCACAGCTGCGCGAGGAGGTTGAAGCCGCCAGCGAAGCTTGAGACACTGCTTTTTGTCCAGGCGGACCAAGGCGCCTGCCGGCGCGTGATCACATAGGGTAGAGGAATTATTGCCTCTGGATTCTGCGCAGGGTGAACCTACCTAAATAGTGTTAGGAACACCTGATTATGACAGCTGACAAGAAGACACCGAGCCGCTCCGGTGACCACCGGTCACCAGACATCAGAAAAGGCTCATCGGAGGTTGCCCAACCCCAGGGCGGCCGCTCATCAAGCTCGGATGTGGATGCCTTCCTGCGAAAAGTGGCGCAGGCGCCCGGAGCGGCGACCGGAGGGGCAAAGGGCCGACTGATCTTTGCCATGGACGCCACGGCGAGCCGCCAGCCAAGTTGGGACAAGGCCTGCCATATTCAGGGCGAGATGTTTCGGGAAACCAGCGCCCTTGGTGGCCTGGAAATCCAACTCGTGTTTTACCGCGGCTTTGGCGAATGCAAGGCATCGAGCTGGATCGCAAATTCCAATGAATTGCTGCGCCGAATGACCTCTGTCTCCTGTTATGCCGGGCACACGCAGATCGGCAAGGTCTTGAAACGTGCCATCGACGAAACCCGGAAAAAGAAGGTGGGTGCCCTGGTCTTTGTCGGAGATGCGGTTGAAGAAGACATTGATCATCTCGGACACCTTGCGGGAGAACTCGGTGTTCTGGGCGTTCCCTGCTTCATGTTCCATGAGGGCTTTGATCCAATTGCTGCCAATGCGTTTCAGCAGATCGCCCGGCTTTCCGGCGGAGCCTACTGTTCCTTCGATGCCTCCAGCGCAAAACAGTTGCGGGATTTGCTGGCTGCCGTGGCTGTCTATGCAGCCGGAGGACGCCGGGCGTTGGCAGACTATAGCCGCAAGGCAGGCGGATCCGTTCTTCAATTGACGCATCAAGTGAAGTGAACCTGACGTGATCGGTTATTTTTTCCTCGGTTTATGCGTGTTGGCTGGAATGCTGCTTCTCGCGAAATGGTACAGCATTGCCGATCCCAAGACTCTGGCGAAGACCGTGCCCCGGGTTGGTATCTTCCTGGTGGTGGCGGTGATTCTGCTGATTGTCTTTACGGGCCGTGCGTCCTTGCTGATTGCCCTCGCGCCGATCGCCCTGATGTTTCTCACCCGTTTTCGGGCCGCCAAGAATCGCTTCAAAGCCGCGTTGGGGCCGCAGCCCGGGCAGAGTTCCGAGGTCGTGACCCGCTATTTCCGGATGACCCTGGATCATGACAGCGGCGGATTGAGCGGCATGGTTCTGGAAGGAGTTTTCGCCGGGCAAACGCTGGATGATTTGACGCCCTCGGAATTGCTGAGCCTGTGGCAGGAGATCGTGGTCGATGCCCAATCGGCCTCGGTCCTGGAGAGCTATCTGCAGCGGCGGCTGGGGCCGGATTGGCAGGAAGACTTCGGCATGGGGGCCGGTGCTTCAGACGGAGAGGATCACAGCGGATGGGAGAGCAGCAGCAGTGGCGGCAGGGCCCGAAGTTCCGCAGAAGCGCCCCCCGGAGGCGCTATGAGTCCGCAGCAGGCCTACGAGATTCTTGGCTTGGAGCCCGGCGCTTCGACGCAGGAAATCCGTGAGGCCCACCGCCGCCTGCTGCAGAAGATCCATCCGGACCACGGCGGCTCTAACTTCCTGGCCGCGCAGATTAACCGGGCCAAAGATCTCCTCCTTAAAAATTAACAATTTCGGCCTTGTTGGGGCTTATCACCCGGCAATAGTCTGTCTCCAGCTGTTGTCACGTTATTAACGCTATGGCATTACAACGTTTCACAGTATTGCTACGGCTAATTTCGAGCCTCATTCTTCAATAATCCAAGGGTCTGTATTGCGATGAACGCTAGGGTGCGTAAGGCGATTTTCCCTGTCGGTGGGCTTGGGACGCGGTTTTTGCCGGCGACCAAGGCCATGCCGAAAGAAATGCTTCCGGTGGTCGATAAGCCATTGATTCAGTATGCGGTCGAAGAGGCGCGCGAGGCCGGTATTGAGGAGTTCATCTTCGTCACCGGACGCGGCAAGGCCTCGATCGAGGACCATTTCGATCGCAGCCAGGAGCTTGAGGATACGCTCTCCGGGCGGGGCAAGACAGAGGAACTGCAGCTGATCGCCGACCTGCTGGCGGCGCCCGGAAAGGTCTGCTACACGCGTCAACAAGAGCCTCTGGGCCTGGGACACGCGGTCTGGTGCGCGCGAAATCTGGTTGGCAACGAGCCCTTCGCGGTTCTGCTGGCCGATGACCTGGTGCAGGCGGATACGCCTTGCCTGAAGCAGATGGTCGAGGCTCATGCACCCATCGGTGGCAATCTGGTGGCCGTCATGGACGTGCCCAAGGAGCACACCAAGCGCTATGGTATCCTGGATGTGGTCGAGGACAATGGTTCGCTGGCGAAAGCCAAGGGTTTGGTGGAAAAGCCTGATCCTGAAGTTGCACCCTCGACGCTTTCCATCATTGGCCGTTATATCCTGCAGCCGGAGGTTTTTGACGAGCTGGAGCGGCAGGAGCGGGGCGCCGGCAACGAAATCCAGCTGACCGACGCTATGGCGCGGACCATCGACCGGATTCCGTTTCATGGTCTACGCTTTAGCGGCACGCGCTTTGATTGCGGCAGCAAGGCCGGCTTCCTGGAAGCGAACATCGCATTTGCACTGGCCCGCGAGGACCTGGGGAATGACATGGCGGACATTTTGCGGCGTTACGCGCCCGGAACCTGAGCACCGCGCCGGCCTCATACACTCAACTGACCGTTTTTAGCGGAGAGAATTCTTTATGCGTATTGCAATGATCGGTACCGGCTATGTTGGCCTGGTTTCCGGAGCCTGTTTTTCTGAATTTGGCACAGATGTCGTTTGTGTCGACAAGGATTCAAGCAAAATTGACCGGTTGCTGGCCGGTGAAATTCCGATCTTTGAGCCCGGCCTGGACAAGCTGGTCGCAAACAACGTCGCTGCGGGCCGCTTGTCCTTCACGACGGATCTGGCAACCGCCGTCAAAGGCGCCGACGCCGTTTTCATTGCGGTAGGAACGCCCTCGCGTGCCGGTGACGGTCAGGCGGATCTGACCTTTGTGCGCCAAGCGGCCAAAGAAGTGGCTGAAGTGATGGAAGGCTACACAGTGGTCGTCACCAAATCCACTGTGCCGGTCGGCACGGGACGCGAAGTCGCTGAGATCATTCGCGCGACCCGGCCCGATGCAGACTTCGACGTGGCTTCGAACCCCGAGTTTTTGCGTGAGGGTGCCGCGATCAACGACTTCATGCGGCCCGACCGTGTGGTGATCGGAACCCTGGAACCGCGCGCCCAGGAGGTTCTGCGTGAACTCTACCGGCCCCTCTATCTGATCGAGACGCCGATCATCTTTACCCAGCTTGAGACCTCCGAGCTGATCAAGTACTCAGCCAATGCCTTTCTGGCGGTCAAGATCACCTTTATCAATGAGATCGCCGATCTCTGCGAGAAGGTTGGCGCTGACGTGCACGACGTTGCGAAAGGCATCGGCCTTGATGGCCGGATCGGGCGTAAATTCCTGCACCCCGGTCCGGGGTACGGCGGCTCTTGCTTCCCCAAGGATACAACCGCCCTCGCGCACACCGCGCGGGAGAAGGGCTCTCCCGTCCGCATCGTGGAGACAGTCGTTGACATCAACGACAAGCGCAAAAAAGGCATGGCAGACAAGGTCATCGCCCACTGTGGCGGATCGCTCGAGGGCAAAAAGGTTGCTGTTTTGGGGCTGACCTTCAAACCCAACACCGACGATATGCGCGACGCGCCGAGTATCGACATCGTTCCGGCCCTGCGCGCTGCGGGTGCCGCAGTGAGCGTCTACGATCCGGAGGGCATTGAAGAGGCGAAAAAGGTGATCTCCGACGTGACCTGGTGCGAAAACGCTTACGACACCATGCCGGATGCGGATGTTCTGGTTATTATCACCGAGTGGAACGAATTCCGGGGACTCGATCTCGGCCGGGTCAAGTCCCTGATGAAGGCACCGTCGATGGTTGATCTACGCAATATCTACAATCCTGCCGAGATGGCCAATGCCGGCTTCGATTACGAGTCAGTGGGACGCCCCAGCGGCCTTGCGGAAGCTGGAGAGTAGGCGATGACGGGCTACAACTTCGATCGCACGATCCTGAGAGAATACGACATCCGCGGCGTGGTGGGCGAGACCTTATCAGCTGAAGACGCGCGGGCCATCGGACGCGCCTTCGGAACCATCGTGGCACGTAAGGGCGGCACGCGGGTCTGCGTCGGCTACGACGGGCGTCTCTCATCTCCGGAGCTGGAAGCGGCCCTGGTGGCGGGGCTTAGCGCGAGCGGTGTCACGGCCGTGCGTGTCGGCCGTGGCCCGACGCCCATGCTGTATTTCGCGACCTATGAGCTGGACGCCGACGGCGGCATTATGATCACGGGCTCGCACAACCCGTCGAACTACAACGGCTTCAAGATCATGCTTGGCAAGAAGTCGTTTTTTGGCGAGGAAATTCAGGCGATGAGCCGCCTGGCTGCTGCCGGAGATTTCGAGAGTGGCGCCGGGCAAGCCGAAGATCACCCGATCTTCGATGCCTATGTGAAGCGTCTTTTGAAAGACCTCGACATGGGGGATAAAGCCCTGTCGATAGCCTGGGACGCGGGCAACGGTGCCGCGGGCGAGGTCATGGCGGAGCTCTGCAAGAAGGTCCCGGGCCAGCACCGCCTGTTGAACGAAGTGATCGACGGCACCTTTCCTGCGCATCATCCTGATCCAACCGTGCCCGAAAACCTGGTGCAGCTTCAGGAGGCCGTTGCCGAGGGAAACTGCGATCTTGGCATCGCGTTTGATGGCGACGGCGACCGGATCGGCCTGATCGACGGGCAGGGCAGGATTCTCTGGGGCGATCAGATCATGCTGCTGCTGGCGCGCGACGTCCTGCGGGAATTGCCCGGCAGCACAATCATTGCCGACGTCAAAGCCAGTCAGGTTCTGTTCGACGAGGTTGCCCGCGCGGGTGGAAAGCCGGTCATGTGGAAAACCGGCCATTCCCTGATCAAGACCAAGATGATCGAGACCAACGCGCCTTTTGCCGGTGAGATGTCCGCGCATCTTTTCTTCGCTGATCGTTTCTACGGTTTTGACGATGCGCTCTATGCTGCTGTCCGCCTGCTGAACATCGTGAGTCGGTCGTCGGAGACACTTGCCGAATACCGTGATTCCCTGCCCCAGGTGGTCAACACGCCGGAAATCCGCTTCCCTTGCTCGGAAGACCGCAAAGTGCCGGTGATCTCGGAAGTCAAAAGCCGGTTGGCGGCCAATGGCGCCGATGTTAATGACATCGACGGTGTGCGGGTCCGAACCGAAGATGGCTGGTGGCTGCTTCGGGCGTCGAATACCCAGGATGTGCTGGTGGCCCGATGCGAAGCGAACGATGAAGCGGGGCTGTCACGCCTCAAACAGGCGGTCGCTACGCAAATCTCCGCGAGTGGACTGGACGTTCCCGACTTTTAATCTGCGCGAAACTTTGTGAAAATATGCCAGTTTTGGTTGAATTATGCCTGTGATGAATGCGTAAGGTTGTTTTTTAACGCTTGTTTATACGTCTACCAGTAGACTTCTGCCCTCCGTAATTTGGTTTTAGAGGCTGGTTGCCTTTTCACAGTGCCTGTGAAGAAGGGCGTCTCTAAATGCCTCAAGGCCTGGGTGGAATGTGATGGCGCATAGCAAACGTAGTTCAGCGGGTTTGGTCGACCGTTTCGCACAAGATGCCGGGAATCTGAGTATCGAAATTGTCGACATCGCCAGCAATGTCGAGGATGTGACTGCCAAAGTCGCCCGGCAGGTCGAGGCATTCAATGCACTCCTGCAATCGGCGGGCGCGGTCAATGAAAGCAACCGGCGCATCGCGGAGACCGCGGAAAATGCAAAGAAGCTGAGCGCCGGTGCCGTCACCGAGACGGAGAGTTCGCGCAACCGAGTCGAGACCTCTCTTTCTGAGATTCGTGAGCTTGTCGATGCCGTTACGCGGATCGAAAGCCGCTTGAGCGCACTGCAGGAAGCCGTCACGCCCATTGCAACGATCGCTGCCGGTATTGAGGCGATTGCAAAACAAACCAACCTTCTGGCCTTGAATGCGACAATCGAAGCGGCCCGTGCCGGAGATGCCGGCAAGGGCTTCGCAGTCGTGGCCGGCGAGGTCAAGCTTCTGGCTCAGCAGACCAGCAATGCTACGGCGGAGATCCATGCCTCCGTTGGCGAGCTCACCCGTCAAGCAACGACCCTGGTGGAGCAGGGCGCAGCCGCGACGAAGCGGGCGGAATCGGTGCGGGAAGGAACCGAGTCCATTGGCGAAGTGATGTCTTCGGTGGGTGACGCCATGAACCGCATGGGCGAAGGCACGGCCGATATTGCATCGGGCGCGGCGGAGATCGAATCCCTCTGCGGCGGCTTCGTCAACACGCTTGGGGATATGGCGGTCGGGGTCGAGGAATCCGGAGCAACCCTCACAGAGGCCCGGGACCGGATCAATCGTCTGATCGATGTGACCGAGGGACTGATCAGCATTTCAGCAAGCGCTGAAGAGAATACCCTCGACCGGCCTTTTGTCGAGAAGGTTCAGGAAACCGCAGGCACCATCAGCCGTCTCTTCGAAGAGGCCGTCGATGCGGGAGAGATCAGTCTTGGCGATCTCATGGACCGGAGTTATCGGCCGATTGCCAATACCGACCCTGAACAATTGATGGCCAAGTTCACCGATCTTACGGACCGCTTGCTGCCCGGGATCCAGGAACCGCTGTTGGACTTCGATGAACGGGTCGTGTTCTGCGCAGCCATCGACGACAACGGTTATTTGCCAACTCATAATAAGAAGTTCGCGCAGCCCCAGAGCGATGATCCGGTCTGGAACGCTGCGCACTGCCGCAGCCGGCGGATTTTCGATGATCGCGTGGGCTTGCGGGCAGGGCGGAACACTGAGGCCTTTTTGCTTCAGACCTACCGCCGTGATATGGGGGGCGGGACCTTCGTGCTCATGAATGACGTCTCAGCCCCGATTACCGTGAAGGGCAGGCACTGGGGTGCTGTGCGCTTTGCCTACAAGGTATGATGATGTCTGACCGGGATGTCTGATTGAAGCGTAAAGACGTGGCTCAGAGACCTCGCAATCCGCAACATCCTATACCCACAGGCGTTGCGCAGGCATTTGCCATATTGCTGCGGCCTTTGGGCTGCCGAGCTCGAAAGGCTCGTCTTTAGCTGCTTCCGGGCGGCACAACCACGCAGTTGAAGGACATATAGGTCAGCTGCCGGCAGGCTTCACGCGCTCCGGCTTCATTCAATTCACCGAGCCGTGCCCGAAAGAGCGTGCCTTGCAGGCCATCCACTGACAGAACGGAAATCGGCTTCGCGCTGAGAATTTGCGGCACGCTATGCGCGGCGAGAGCGGCCGCCTGCTTCGCCGGTGCCGGTTTGCTGAAGGCACCCACCTGAACGCCCCAGTTCCCGGGACTGAAGGACGGAGTCACGCCAGCCTGTTTCGCCGGGTTGTTTGCGTTCAGGGCGAGCGGCGCCGCAGCTGTGACCATGGGCAGCCCACTGCTCGGGTCTGTCGCACCGGCGCGAGGCGTGCCCGAAGCGGCAAGGGCAAGCTGGGTTGCGGTCGGCTTGCGCCGGGGCACAGGCGGCGTGCTTGCAATGCGCAGCTCGGCCAGCTTGGTGAAGCTGCGGTCCAGAAGCTTCCTGATGTGCTTGTCGCGCGAACGCGAGGTCCGGCCGCCGAAGACCACGGCGATCAGCCTGCGGTTGTTCCGTTTCACCGAGGCAACAAGATTGAACCCGGATGCGCGGATGTAGCCGGTCTTGATGCCGTCCGTGCCTTCGTAATTCTTGAGCAGCTTGTTGTGGTTCCGATAAGTCCGGCCCGCATAGGTGAAGGATTTGGTCGAGAAATACTTGTAATAGCCCGGGAAGTCGTTCAGGAGCGCCTGCGCCAGCTTCGACATGTCCCGTGCCGTACTCAACTGCCCGCGGTTCGGCAGTCCGGATGCATTGCGGAACTGGGTGCGCTTCATCCCAAGAGCGTGAGCGCGCTTGGTCATCATGCGGGCGAAGGTGGTTTCCTTGCCGCCCAGGGCTTCTGCCATGACGACTGCCGCGTCATTTGCGGATTTGGTCACCAGCGCCAGGATCACATCCTTGGCCTTGATCGTGCGTCCGGCCTTGAGACCCAGTTTCGATGGGGGCATGCCGGCGGCGCGCCGGGAAACCTTGAGCTTCTGATCGAGGGTGAGGGTGCCCTTCTCCAGGGCTTCGAACGCCATGTAAAGGGTCATCATCTTCGTGAGGGACGCGGGATAGTTGCGTGTGTCCTGATTTGCGCCGTGCAAGACCTGGCCCGTTTCGGCGTCAATCACGATCGAGGCATAGCGCGCCTCAGCGATAACAGGCGCGGTAAGCAGCGCTGCCGCGATAACCATAAAACCGAATAGTCGCCGCACGTCCATCCCCAAGAGTCTGAAATTACTGACTGTTCTGCAAAAACGCAAAGGTTAATCCCTAAGTTTAAACCATATGCCCATGATTCTAATTAAACTTTAGGGGTTCGATGAGTCTCTGTCTACAAGGATAATGCCAGCCTCCTTGAAATGTGGTTAAAATTAACCTCATATTTTCAAGGATGAAACACCGGAGGCACCTTGTTTATGGACCGCAACACTACGCTGCACCGCGGGGTTGTTTCCAGCTCTTTCGGCATTGCAGCCGTGCTGCTCCTGGGGGCTCTGTCAGCTTGTACCTACCGTGGGCAGATCGACCGGCCTTTTACGCAGAAAGCGACCTGGTTCAGCTATTTGAATGGCGATGATATCCGTGCGCGCTGCCAACCGGGCAGCGGCTTCGAATACCGGCTGATTTACAATGGCCGCTACGATGAGCAGATCCGCAGCTATGAAATGGTCGATGACGGGGCCGGCGGGGCGCGCCTGACCGCACGTGTGCAGGAGGGGATCGGCATTGATGTGACGAAGCTCTCGGTGACCAATCCCCTGAAGAAAAATGCCTGGACCAAGGCCGAGCGCGTTCTCACGACCGACGAACGCATTCAATTCGAGAAGGCTCTGGAGGCCAGCGGTGCCGGCCGGGCGACTTCCGAGGGATTGCGGCTCTTCTCCGGTGAGTTTTATTGGCTGGCCAACATCTGTCACGACGGCGTTTTTGTCTTCAACGCCTGGCGCTACCCTTCGGACCGCTACGGCGAGCTGAAGTTTCCTGAACTTCTACTAGCCATGGATGAAACCGGTGTCGCGTTCAATCCTCCCCGCTTTATCCCGGCGGCCGAGCGGATCCAGGCCAATGATTCGCACCCGGACCGACGGGAATACAACACCACGTTCAACGTTGAGGTTGGCGAGAACGGTCTGAAGGGCGCCGCCGGCAAGATTTGAGTGAAGCGCGGGCTCCGGGTGCGGCGATCAGTCGTCCGAGACCAGTTTAAGCCGTTTGGGGTCGTGTCCGGGCACCAGCCGCTCGGCCCAGGGGCCATCCGGCATTTCATTGGCCAGCTGCTTGAGATGCTCGTTCCACCAGACCCGCTGATCGCGAAGGTCGTCGTAATCGTAATGCGCCTGGCGCCAGCCGGAATCTTCACTGGAGAGTGTCAGGACGTCGATCGGGAAACCGACGTCCGCGGCTGAGAGCCGGGTCGAATCAAACGAGAGATAGGCGAGCTTGAGCGCCGTCAGCATAGGGGTGTCGTAGGTGAGCCCTCTATCGAGGATCGGTTTGCCGTAGGCTGTGGAGCCGATCGATAAGTAAGGGGTCCGCTGCCCGATCTCGATCCAATTGCCCTCGGGATAGACCAGATAGGCGGTTGGTGTGGCGTCGTCGCTGAGCTGACCGGCGACGATGGCATGGAGATTAAAGCTGAGTTCAGATTCCGAAATTGCGCCGCGATCTTCCTCGGCAACCTGCCGAAGGCATCTGGAGTAGATGGCGACCGCATCGAGCATATTGCGGAGCTTTGGAGCGTCGGGAGACTTTAGATCCCGGTCCAGATAAGACAGGGTCTTGTCGCGCAGGGACCTGAGTCCCGACGTCATGACGCTGAAGGCCTGTTTGCCCGGAAGTGCCGATCCGGCGGCGGTCGCTGCGACGTTCTGGGCGGTATTTTGCGTGGGTCCGTGCAGAGAAACTTTGCTGGCATTGGTGACCTGATTGCCACTGGTAATGCGGCCGTCGGCGAGGAGTAACAGGCCTTCTTCTACCTTGATGGCCAGGCAATAGGTCATATCTGCGTCCGTAAGATCCCAGGGTTTTTAGTCCGAACCGCGCGAATCCAAACCTTTTCAGAAGTGGATGCGCAGACACAAGCTTTGGACTGATCCACTGCGTCAGTCGAGTCCAAAAAATGATTTACGCGTTTTTTATGTGCAGTTTTTTGCTGCAACCGCGAGATCTTTCACAATTATGGTTAAAAAACTGTAACCAAAAACCACGTAGGATCCTTTTTTCTGTATGGGAAATCGGTCGCATTTCATGCAAATGCTGCACTGCAAAATATTTCTTGACACACGAGAAGCGTTAACTATCTTACACCTGTGTTGCACTGCAACATTCCGAAATTTGGAGAATTGAACCGGACGTTTTTTGCGTGCGGTTGTAGTGAGCTACATGGCGGCAGGCGCCATGCATTTATCACCTGGATCTTAGGAGTTTAAAGATGGCTGTTAAGAAGACGACCGCTTCCACCACCGCAAAAGAAGCGACCAAATCCGCAGAAGCTGCAGTCTCTGCAGGTAAAGAAGTTGTAGAATCCGTTGTGAAGGCCGGCTCCGAAGCTGCTGCCAAGGGCTACGAGCAGGCCGTTGCCATGACCAAGGAGCAGGTCGAGCGCACGTCCAGTGCCGTATTTCAGGGTTACGACGAAATCGCCACTCTGGGCAAAGACAACATCGACGCTTGCGTCGAAAGCAGCAACATCGTTGCCAAGGGTTTCGAAGACCTCAGCAAGGCCTGGATGAGTTTCGCACAGAGCTCCATGGACGCGCAGGTTGCGATCTCCAAGGAGTTGCTTGGCGTGAAGACTTTCCGTGAGGCTGTCGACATGCAGACCTCATACACCAAGAGCAGCTTCGACACAGCGATGGCTGAGAGTGCCAAATTGACCGAACTTTCGGTCAAGGTTGCCAATGCGGCCATGACCCCGATCCAGGATCGCGTCAATGTCATGACCGACAAGCTGTTGAAGCCTGTTGCTGCCTAAAGCGCCAAGTGTTTAGCCCCGGCATTTGACAGTTGGGGCGCCGTCGCGGCGGGACCGAATTTTAGGGCACCGTCGCGACGGGACCGATTTCTCCCATCGGTTAAGAGGGGGCGGGGCCGTTTGGCGGGTCCTACGCAAGACGTCCGCGACGTCGTTCACCACGAAGTGGCGGATGGGAAAAAGCGAGCCGTCCCGGTGGGACTAAGTCGAAGTAACGCGAGCCCACTTCGTGTCGACAGACGTCGCTTGTCCCTGAATATGCGCAGCATGTTTGATTGCCTCAGACCATGCCTGGGATACGCAGCGAGGACGATTTGATCCTGAAGATTATGTGTCCCTACATGTCACCCACCGAATTTGCAATATGTGCAATTATAGATTGTTCTGCTTCCTGCGTCGCGCCAACACAGGGACGGCTATATTTCAGCCGCGTTTGTATTGCATTGGATTCACTCACAGGTTAAGGGTTTGACCAGCAAGCTCTGCTGGCGGAAATCTTATGGCTGTTGGTCTGGTAACGAGCCTCAGTCAATACATTCCGGGAGGTTTCGTGCGGCACTTTATTGGGTAATAAATAAAGTAAGCGTTGCTAAATGCCCATTGGGAGATATGCGCGTTCCATGACAACACCTGTCATTCCTGCCTCGCCGATTTGCATCGATGGACGCACTATCGGACCCGTTGAGAAGCCTTTCATCATCGCGGAGATGTCTGGTAATCATAACGGAGATATTGAGCGGGCATTTTGCCTCTTGGAAGAGGCACATCGAGCGGGTGCCGACGCGGTCAAGCTTCAAACCTATACCGCGGATACGATAACTATCGATCATGACGGCCCCGAGTTCAGTGTTGAGGGCGGTTTGTGGGATGGTCGTAGACTTTATGAGCTTTATCAGGAGGCGCACACGCCTTGGGATTGGCATCCTGCCATTTTCGCGAAGGCCCGCGACCTCGGCATTACGATCTTTTCCTCTCCATTCGATCCGACAGCTGTAGACTTTTTAGAAGGGCTTGATGCGCCGGCTTACAAAATAGCTTCCCCAGAATTGATCGATATTCCGCTGATCCGCTATGTTGCGAAGACTGGCAAGCCGATGATCATGTCCACGGGCATGGCTACCCTCGACGAAATCGGTGATGCAGTCGATGCGGCCAGGACAGGCGGATGCACAGAGCTAGTCTTGCTCCATTGTACAGCCGCTTACCCGGCGCTTCCACAGGACGCAAATCTGGCATCAATTGCCGATTTGGCAGACCGTTTTGGCGTTCTGATTGGCTTATCCGATCACACAACGGGAACTGTTGTGGCCACTACGGCTATTGCACTGGGTGCAGTGGTGATCGAGAAGCATTTTACACTTGCAAGGGCTGATGGTGGTGTTGACAGTGCATTTTCCTTGGAGCCGTCCGAGCTTAAAACTCTTGTAAAAGATGCGCACACCGCCCATTCGTCCATTGGACTGCCGACGCATGGACCAATTGAATCGGAAGCGTCTGTTCTAAAGAACCGCCGATCACTTTATGTCGTAGCCCCAGTCCGAAAGGGTGAAGTCTTCGGACCTGAAAATATCCGGTCCATCCGCCCGGCGAAGGGGCTGCCTCCTAAAATGCTTGACGAGGTTTACGGACGTCGTGCGACGCGTGACTTATCGTTTGGTGAACCACTTTCCACCGATATGATTGATGGCCGGTCGGACTGACATGTCGGTCGATACAGCAGACGCTTCCACGAAAAAAAAACTTGCCGTTATTCCTGCGCGCGGCGGCTCCAAGCGTATTCCACGCAAGAATATCCGCAGTTTTCGAGGTCGGCCGATAATTGCGTGGTCAATTGATGCTGCGCTCGGATCCGGTCTTTTTGACGAGGTGATGGTAAGCACCGACAGCGAGGAGATTTCCAATACGGCCCGTGAGTGTGGTGCATCGGTTCCATTTTTGCGTTCATCCAAGACCTCCGATGATCATGCGACCACCTCAGATGTTTTACTGGAGGTCCTTGGTTGCTATGGTGAAAGGGGCCAGCAGTTTGACGTCGCCTGCTGTTTGTATCCGACAGCACCGTTTGTCACTTCGAACGCGTTGACCGATGGCCTTAGGCAGCTTGAAATCGGAAGCTTCGATGTGGTCATGCCCGTGACACGCTTCGACTATCCGATATGGAGATCGCTGAAGATGCTCCAGGGCGGCAAAATTTCTCTGAATTTCCCCGAGAATCTTAACGCGCGGTCGCAGGACCTGCCGCCAGCCTTTCACGATGCTGGCCAGTGGTATTGGTTTCGTATTGCTGAATTCCTCCGCGAAAAGGTTTTGATGGGGTCTAACACAGGAGCGGTCGAGTTGCCTTCCAGTGAAGTACAAGACATAGATACACTGGACGATTGGGTTTTGGCAGAAATGAAACATGAGCGGATGATGTCGTGATGGACAGGCGTTTGCAAAGGCATGAGTACGGCTTCCTTGAGCTTGTTAAGCCTCCGAACGAGGACGAACTCACCAAGTATTATGCCGATAAGTATTACCAGTCCGAACAGGGAAATTATCGCAACCGCTATTCGCCCGAGGAGCATGCGGTAATCAATCTGCGTATTAAACTTCGAGCGACACAGGCTGACCACCTTCGAGGCACAAATGACCCGGGACGTCTATTGGACGTCGGATGCGGCGAGGGATTTGTATTGTCGGCTTATGAGGCAAATGGATGGGATGTCGAGGGGATCGATCACAGCATCGAGGGTGTCAGGGGCATGAACCCTGATCAGTTGAAGAATGTCAGGCAGGGTAACCTGTTCAGGCTACTCGAAGACTGTGTCGCTGCTGGTTCCGCTTACGATATTGTTTGGCTGGGAAATGTGTTGGAGCATGTAAGGAACCCTGTGGACTTGATGCGTTCGATCCGTGCGATCGTTAAACCTTCCGGCCTTTTAGTGGCGACGGTACCAAATGACGGCACCCCTTATCATGAAGAGCTTTTCGACAGCGGCGCAATTCCCGATCGTTTTTGGATCGCAATCCCAGATCACCTGTCCTACTTCACGCGTGAAAGTCTAGCGCGGACAGCGGAGGCGACGGGCTGGATGGTTCGCAAAATGCAGGGCGATTTCCCGATTGACCTGTTTTTAAGTCACCCAGGTTCGAATTACGTTGCAGACCGGGCGCAGGGCGGGTCAGCGCATTCTGCGCGACTGACCCTAGAGGCCATGATCGGCCGTGCTGGAACCGACGCGGCGAACGAGTTCTACACCGCGCTGGCGGGCGTTGGATTGGGTCGAAACCTTACCGCCTATCTGGCACCAAACAAAGAGAACACGCTGTGACTGAAGAAAATGTAGTCAAAACCCTTGTAGGCTCTACACCGAATGAGGTGGACGCCAAACTGGGCCTCGCAACGAAACTAAGGAACAGCCGTATTCCGGACGCCGAAATCCTGGACAATTTGGGCCTCTATCTTACGCGCCAAACCCTGTCGCGCATCGCTTTCATGCAAAAAATCTATGAATTGATTGTGCCGGTCCATGGTGTCGTGATGGAGTTTGGTGTGAGGTGGGGGCAAAACATGTCCCTTTTCTCGAACCTCCGGGGCATTCATGAACCCTTCAACTACAATCGACGGATCATCGGCTTCGATACCTTTGAAGGTTTCCCGTCAGTGGACGAGCGCGACGGCCGTCTCGTCAGCGCGGGCGACTACGGTGTTGCGACCGATTGGAAGGAAGACCTCGATGGTATCCTGGACTTCCATAATGCGAACGCGCCGATCCCACATAAGAAGAAGTTTGACCTCGTCGTTGGAGACGCAACAAAAACGTTACCGGATTATCTCGAAAAGAACCCGGAGACCATTGTCGCGCTCGCCTATTTCGATTTCGACATCTATGCGCCGACCCGTGATTGTCTCGAGGCATTGTTACCTCACCTGACCAAGGGCAGTGTTCTGGCTTTCGACGAATTGAATACACCGGAGTTTCCAGGAGAAACACTTGCTCTCAAAGAAGTATTGGGCTTGTCACGTTATGCTATCCGTCGGGAAGCTTTCAGTCCGCTGACGTCCTATTTGGTGATAGAATGACGCTTCAGGCTGGGGAAAACGTTGGGTCTGGAACATATCGTGTTATGCCAAATTCTGAGTTGCTCTCGGGCAGCTTGTGTATGTCGGCGATCCAGCCTGAGCATATCGAATTGGTCCGGCAATGGCGGAACGCTCAGATGGACGAGCTTCGGCAGTCGCACCCGATTACACCAGAAGAGCAGGAAAAATTTTTCAAGGAAAATGTCTGGCCGGACAAGGCCGTAGACAAGCCTGCCCAAATTCTACTCGCAATCAAGGAGGGGCGCAGACTGATCGGCTACGGCGGTCTGGTGTATATCAATTGGGAGCATCGTCGAGCGGAGGTTTCCTTTCTTCTATCTGAGGAAGTCGAAGCTTTGCCCGACCAAAGATCACAGGTTTTTTTGGATTTTTTAAATTCGATCAAAGCGCTATCCTTCGTCGATCTTGGTTTGAACCGGCTCACGACTGAGACTTTCGCCCACAGGACACGTCATATCGAAACGCTTGAAACGGCCGGTTTCAAGCGTGAAGGCACCCTACGTGAACATATCGTTATGAACGGGAAATACGCGAACTCAATTTTGCATGCTGTTATTGCGAGTGATTAGGTGATCGAAAGAATGATCGGAAGACGCGTTTTTGTCTCTGGCGGCGCAGGTGTCATTGGTCTGGAGCTAGTGCCTAGGCTTGTACGTGCAGGCGCGACTGTGCTCGTTGGCGATCTCAAACCACGCCCTGCGAGTTTTGAGAGTTGCGTGATTTACAGGCAGGGAGATCTTAATGCGCTCTCACAAGCCGAGTTAGATGCATTCGCGCCAGATGTCTTTATACATCTTGCCGCCACTTTCGAACGCTCGACGGAAAGCATAGAGTTCTGGGGCGAAAACTTCCGGCACAATGTTATGTTGAGCCATCACTTGATGACCCTTGGCCGGCGATGCCCGACCTTGCGGCGCGTCGTTTTTGCGTCGTCTTATCTTATCTATGATCAGTCTCTGTACCAGTTTGATACTGAACAAAAAGCTGGTGTGTGCCTCAATGAGGAACATCCTATTTCCCCCCGAAACCTCACGGGTATGGCCAAATTAGCTCATGAAACAGAGCTCAAATTCCTTGACGGTTTCGAAGAGTATCCGTTCACATCCATCTGCGTCAGAATCTTTCGTGGCTATGGTCGAAACTCCCGCGACGTGATTTCAAGGTGGGTACGCGCGCTCATAGCGGGCGAGCCGATTACTGTTTACCGTCGTGAAGGTTTATTCGACTACACCTACGCTGCCGATAGCGCTGAGGGCCTCTTGCGACTGGCTCAAGCCGATCATGCAACGGGTGTCGTGAACCTTGGTACCGGCCGGTCTCGTCGGGTAAGCGATGTTGTGACAACTCTGCAGCAACATTTTCCGGATGCTCAAGTAAACGAGGTAGAAAGCGACATTCCATTTGAAGCGTCTCAGGCTGATGTATCGAAACTCCGTTCGATCTTGAATTGGGTTCCAGCCTACGACTTGGAAGACGCCATTCAAGAGATTGTCGATTTTGAACGTGCCCAGTGCAGATCGCAAAAAACTGGCTCGGCCCAAAGGTTAGGCAATGTCTTAATAACCTCTGCTGCGCGGAAGGCGCCGCTTGTCCGAGCGATGAAAAGTGCGGCGCAACGAATTGGATCTGAGATTGAGATCATTGCGGGCGATATCGACCCCGACGCCCCCACCCAACATGTCGCCGATGGCTTCTGGCCGATGCCGCGCACCGAGGTGGGCGAGCTGCCGGCTCTTCTATCCGGTTGTATCGCGCGGGGTATTCGCGCCATCTTACCTACACGCGATGGCGAGCTTACGTTCTGGGCAGAAAATCGTGCCGCCTTTGCGGAACAGGGAATAGAGGTAATCGTATCCAAATCAGACTCTGTGGCGTGCTGTCTCGATAAACTGGCTTTTGCCGAATTTGGTATTGCAAACGATCTGCCAACTATCCCGGCTTCTATTAAGCCTGAAGATATCGATGCCGATCGATTTGTTGTAAAAGAGCGCTTTGGGGCCGGTTCGCGCAGTATTGGCCTTAATCTTGAACTGGACGCCGCCAGAGAGCACGCCAAAACGCTTGATGCGCCTATTTTCCAAGCCTATTTCCAAGGCTTGGAAATTAGCATCGACGCTTGGATTAATCGCGACGGCACACCGGCCGGCCTGGTTCTGCGTCGGCGTGATCGTGTCGTGAACGGCGAATCTCAAACCACTACGACCTTCCGGGACCCTCAAATTGAAGCTGAGGCCTGGCGTATTCTTGCCGCCTTTGATCTCTATGGCCCGGTTGTCATGCAAGCCATTGTAATCAACGGGTCAACGCTAGAGATTATTGAAATCAATGCGCGCTTTGGTGGTGCATCTACGACTTCGCTGGCTGTCGGGCTCGACATTTTCTATTGGAGTATCACGACAGCCTTTGGAATGGCCGAAGGGCAAATTGATTTCCTGCGCAGCGACCATGAAGTCCGTCAAATTCGCCTTCCCTCAGATACTCTGATCTATGATCCTGATATTTGACCTGGACGACACACTCTATGATGAGCGCAGCTTTGTTTTAAGCGGTTTGCTTTGTGTCGCCCAACACGGCTCCCAAGAATTTGGGCTTGATCCCGAAGCATCTTTTTCTTTCATGAAGCAGGTTCTTGAGCATGAGGGGCGGGGCAGCATCTTCGATCGATGGCTCGCTCAGCATGGGATTGCGAACCGCAAGCGCGTGGCTGCCTGCGTGAAGATCTACCGGCACCATCATCCGAATATCACGCTACCATCGGCTCATCGGGAAATGCTTCATCGTCTGCAGCTACTATACCCGCTTTATCTTGTGACTGACGGACACAAGGTCGCGCAGCAACGTAAGGTAGAGGCACTTGGAGTTGGGACTTTTTTTCGTCGCGTATTCATCACTCACCGATTTGGTATCGCTCATGCCAAACCGTCGCTGTATTGCTTTGAGCGTATCAAGCAAGCTGAAGGTGTGGACTGGCCGCAGCTTCTGTATGTTGGCGATAATCCCTCCAAGGATTTCGTAAACCTTAACAAGGTCGGCGCCGTAACCGTCAGAATTCACACCGGCATACACGCTCAAGCAGTGGTCGAAACTGAGTTCGATGCAACCCATCACATCGACCGACTGAGCGATTTCGAAACTCTTCTTGCACATATAACTGATTAGGGGTGGCCCCCTCCTCAAAGCGAAAGGCCCGGAGGCATTCGTATTTCAGGGGCTGCCTAAGGCGTTCCACCGCACCAGCGGCGGTTCTGGTCGGGACTTGGCCTCTCAGAATTCAAGAAGTGATTTTCGGCATCCGTTCAGACGTTTTTCCGATATCGCAGCCTTGTGCAACTCGCAGTATCATAGTTTCCCGCGATGCGGTCTGACAGCCCTACGCTGCGACCAGGTGACTGCTTGCTGCGTCTTCGACGGCCCCATCAATGGTAAGTGCTTCTGCGCTTATGTCGAACGGCAGTTCGTTCCGGTTCCGTTGCCTGGTGATGCTGTTGTCTTTGTGGGTTCTGGCGCAGGCGTCAGTTTACGAATTCTTCCCGCCGGTAACCCTGAAAGTAGAGCAAGGCAGTTAGATCACCATGATCAATCTGAAAGGCCGCAGCCTCCCTGACCACTGCTTTGCCATGGTATGCGGCGCCCAGGCCCGCGACGGCCAGCATGGCGAGATCGTTCGCGCCGTCACCGACCGCACACACCGCCTGACTGTCGATGCCTTCCCGCCGAGCCAGGTCCTCCAGCGCTTCCTGTTTTGCCTCGCGGCCCAGGATCGGTTCCGCCACCCGCCCGGTCAGACGCCCATTCTCGATGATGAGTTCATTGGCGCGATCTTCATGGAATCCGCAGAGATCGCGGATCTGAGACGTGAAGAAGGTAAAACCACCCGATACCAGAGCCGTGTAGGCCCCATGTGCGCGCATGGTTTGCACCAGTTTCCGCGCGCCCGGGTTGAGGGTCATGAGCTTACTGAGGCCATGCAGGTTTGTCTCGGACACATCCCTTAACAGCGCCACTCTGCTCCGCAGAGACTCTTCAAACGCCAGCTCGCCCGCCATCGCCCGTTTGGTAACCTCGGCGATCTTAGGCCCGATCCCCAGAACCTCGGCGAGTTCGTCGATCATCTCCTGCGCGATGATGGTGGATTCCATGTCCGCGACCAGGAGCGCTTTGCGACGCCCTTCTGCTTGCTGGACCGCGTGATCAATCGAGAGACCCGAGAGAATTGGCCCCACAGCTTGTCTTGCCACCTCGATTTCCAGTCTGTCAAAGGCCAGATCGCAGGCGTGCCCCTGTGCCAGCCAATCGGGCGCAGCGACAGCGGCCCCGGCTGTGGTGAGGGCCTGTTGCAGCATTTCGACCGTTGAGGCTTCGAGTGGTGCCGTATCGGACCCGGCGACCAGGGTGAGTACATTGGACATGACGCCGGTATAGCGTCCGGATCCTCGGGAGTTCAAGCCATAAGCTCACTGACGCTGCAGGCGTTGCGATTGCGCTGCAGGGGCAGACTTGATACCTCAATGCGGTCTAAAGGAAGAAGTCCGAAGCCTCATGTCCGCTCAGCCCGACCAGAGTGAGAATCTCAAGTGCCTGCAAACCGCCCTGGCCAGTCGTCCGGTTGTGCTGGTTGGCGGCCCCACGGCCAGCGGCAAGTCCGGTCTTGCGGCGGATGTTGCGGCGGCCTTCAACGGCGTTGTCATCAATGCGGACTCAATGCAGGTCTATCGGGAACTCGATATCATTACCGCGCGGCCTAGTGCGGACGAGTTGACCAAAGCGCCGCACCGGCTCTTTGGCGTTCTCTCCGGCGCGGAGCGCTGCTCGGCGGCGCGCTGGCGCGCGCTGGCTCTGGCCGAAATTGAAGCGGCCTTCAAAGCGGGGCGATTGCCGATCGTCGTTGGCGGGACCGGCCTTTACCTGCGGACGCTGGAAGAGGGGCTCGCGCCGGTGCCGGAGATATCGGAGGAGGTTCGCCAGCAGACCTGGCGAGATTTCGAACAGCTCGGGGCGGAGGCTTTTCATCGCGAACTGGCACGGCGCGATCCGGAGATGGCGGGGCGTTTGAATGTCGGCGATACGCAACGATTGCTTCGGGCCTGGGAGGTCCTCGCGGCGACCGGAACGTCGCTTGCCGAGTGGCAGGCGCGGCAGGCAGACAACGCCGCGCAATTGGACCCCGGATTGTCTTTGCTGAAACTTGCCGTCATTCCGCCACGCGAGGTGATCTATGAGCGTTGCAACGCGCGCTTCGAGGCCATGACGGCAGAGGGGGCGATCGAGGAGGTAGAGGCCCTCTTAAAGCTTGGCCTCGATCCGGCCCTTCCGGTCATGAAAGCCATCGGCGTCCGGGAGTTCGGGGCCTATCTGGCGGGGGAACTCAGCCTGGAAGCGGCGGTTTCCAAGGCGCAGCAGGAGACACGGCGTTACGCAAAGCGGCAAATGACGTGGCTGAGGAATCAGTATGCTTCTAAAAACGTCATCGAAACGCAATATTCGGAAAGTTTAAGTCCAAAAATATTTAATATTATTCGTCAGTATCTGTTGACCCTGCCGTGACGACCCGCTAGGGTGCGCGCCTCTTCGCCAAAAGCTTGGCGTCGATGGCCTTTGCTTGGCCAAATGCCCGGATTTGCAGCCTAATTTTATCGTGATCCGGTCTCAGCGCATCCGTCAGGCAGAGCAGGAATTGAACATGCCGATTTGAAGGATTTGAGAAATGGCATCGGAGCAGATGAACGGCGCGGAAATGGTGATTAAATCCTTGGTGGATCAGGGAGTCGAGGTCATTTTCGGATATCCTGGCGGCGCTGTCCTGCCGATTTACGATGCGCTTTTTCAGCAGAACAACATCGAGCATATCCTTGTCCGTCAGGAAGGCGGCGCCGTGCATGCGGCTGAAGGCTATGCGCGCTCCACAGGAAAGATCGGCGTGGTGCTGGTGACGTCCGGACCGGGTGCGACCAACGCGGTGACCGGTTTGACCGATGCCCTGATGGATTCCATCCCGATTGTCTGTCTGACCGGCCAGGTGCCCACGCATCTGATCGGCAACGACGCGTTCCAGGAAGCCGATACCACCGGGATCACGCGCCCCTGCACCAAGCACAATTACCTGGTGAAGGACATCCAGGATCTGCCACGTATCATGCACGAGGCCTTTTATGTTGCGCAGACCGGCCGTCCGGGCCCGGTCGTGATCGATCTCCCGAAAGACATCCTGCAAGGCAAAAGCGACTGCTACATTCCGCCCGAGGACGTGAAGCATCGCAGCTACAAGCCGCAGATCGACGCGGAACCCAGCAAGATTGAGCAGGCTGTAAAGCTGATCGCCGCCGCGAAGCGTCCGGTTTTCTACACCGGTGGCGGTGTGATCAACGCAGGTGACCGCGGTTCTGAACTGCTGACCCGCTTTGTGCGCAAGCTGGGTGTGCCCTGCACAAACACGCTCATGGGTTTGGGCAGCTATCCGGCCAGTGATCCGCAGTTTATCGGCATGCTGGGGATGCACGGGACTTACGAGGCCAATCTGGCCATGTATAACTGTGATCTGATGGTCAATATCGGTGCGCGTTTCGATGACCGGGTGACCGGGCGTCTCGACGAGTTCTCGCCGAATTCGACGAAGATCCATGTCGACATCGATCCCAGCTCGATCAATAAGAATGTCATGGTCGACCTGCCCATTATCGGCGATGCGGCAAGGGTTCTCGAGGCCATGATGACGGCCTGGGACGAGGGCGGTTACCAACTCGACCAAAAGGCTTTGAAATCCTGGTGGGCTCAGATCGAGGAGTGGCGCGCGAAGGACTGCCTCGCGTACACGCAGAAGGGCAAGCTGATCAAACCGCAGTACGCGATCCAGCGGCTGTACGAGCTGACCAAAGACCGCGACACCTACATCACCACCGAGGTGGGCCAGCATCAGATGTGGGCGGCGCAATACTTTAAGTTCGAAAAGCCGAAACGCTGGATGACCTCCGGCGGTCTGGGCACGATGGGCTACGGCCTGCCTGCCGCGCTCGGCGTGCAGCGTGCCCATCGGGACTCTCTGGTCATCGACGTGGCGGGTGAAGCCTCGATCCTGATGAACATTCAGGAACTCTCCTGCATCGCGCAGTACAATCTGCCGGTGAAGGTCTTTATCGTGAACAACCAGTGGATGGGCATGGTGCGGCAGTGGCAGGAGCTCCTGCACGGTGCGCGCTATTCGGAGAGCTATTCCTCCTCGCTGCCCGACTTCGTGAAACTGGCGGAATCCTTCGGTATGGTGGGGATCCGCTGCGAGGACGCGGCGGATCTGGACGACAAGATCATGGAGATGATCGATACCCCGCGGCCGGTGGTTTTCGATTGTGCGGTGACCCAGGACGAGAATGTTTTCCCGATGATCCCGTCGGGTGCGGCTCACAACGAGATGCTGCTCGGACCGGATGACAAAGTGCAGAAGCCGATTTCCGAGGAGGGCATGGTCCTCGTCTGATTGCGGCTGCCGCTCCCGGTTCTATCACTTTTCAACGCGCAGCGATGACCAGCTGGTCGGGCGCATGACAGGAAAGAGCAGGGAGATGACCGGCCCCGGTCAAAGCGGGGTAGCCGACGGTGTCACTTACTTCACAAGCTTTTCAAAATCAGCTTTTTGCAATGAACGGAATACGGCCAATGGCGCCGAGAGAAACAAATATCGAGAAACGCACCATCGCGGTGCTGGTAGACAATGAACCGGGCGTTTTGGCCCGTGTCATCGGCCTCTTCTCCGGCCGGGGTTATAACATTGAGAGCCTTACGGTGAGTGAGGTCGATCAGTTCAAGAATTTTTCCCGCATCACGGTGGTCACCTCCGGTACCCCTCAGATCCTGGAACAGATCAAAGCGCAGCTTGATCGCCTCGTCCCTGTACACCGGATTAGCGACCTGACCAACGAAGGTCCCGCGGTCGACCGTGAACTCGCCCTCGTCAAGGTGGCCGGGACCGGTGAAAAGCGGGTTGAGTCTCTGCGTATTGCCGATATCTTCCGCGCCAGCGTCGTTGATTCCAGCCATGATCACTTCGTGTTTGAGATGACCGGCAAGAGCGACAAGCTGGATGTGTTCATCGACCTGATGCAGCCACTCGGCCTGGTCGATGTCAGCCGCACAGGCGTCGTCGCGATCTCGCGCGGGCCGAAAGGTCTTTGACACAGATACCGCAACGCGATAGGCCAGCCGCCGGCTTTCGTGCAGATAACAAACTACCGAGTTTCCGTCGCGGAAGATCCCGGGTCATTCCCGAGCACGCGAAGGGTTTTATCCAAGTTGACAGAGAGACAGTAAGAAACGGAAGGAAAACGCCATGCGTGTCTATTATGACCGTGATGCCGACGTAAATTTGATCAAGGGTAAGAAGGTTGTCATCGTCGGTTACGGCAGCCAGGGCCATGCCCATGCGAACAATCTCAAAGACAGTGGCGTTGCCGACGTCCGCGTTGCGCTGCGTGCCGGTTCGGCGACTGCCAAAAAGGCCGAAGCTGCAGGCCTGGAAGTCATGACGCCGGCTGACGCCGCCGCCTGGGCCGATGTCGTTATGATGCTGACGCCGGATGAATTGCAGGCCGCCATCTACCAGAACGACCTGGCGCCGAATATGCGCGAGGGCACGGCGCTGGCTTTCGCACATGGTCTGAACATTCACTTTAGCCTGATTGAAGCCCGCGCTGATATCGACGTCTTCATGATCGCGCCGAAGGGCCCGGGTCACACGGTGCGCTCCGAGTACCTGCGCGGCGGCGGCGTTCCATGCCTGATCGCTGTCGAGCAGAACGCCTCCGGCAACGCCCAGGAGATCGCGCTTTCCTACGCTTCCGCAATCGGCGGCGGCCGGGCCGGCGTCATCGAAACCACCTTCCAGGAAGAGTGCGAAACCGATCTCTTCGGTGAGCAGGTTGTGCTCTGCGGTGGTCTGACCGAGTTGATCAAGGCCGGCTACGAGACCTTGACCGAAGCCGGCTACGCGCCTGAAATGGCGTACTTCGAGTGCCTGCACGAAGTGAAGCTGATCGTCGATCTGATGTACGAAGGCGGCATGGCGAACATGCGCTATTCGATCTCCAACACGGCCGAGTACGGCGATTACGTCACCGGCCCGCGGATCATCACTGCCGAGACCAAGGCTGAAATGAAGCGCGTCCTGGACGACATTCAATCCGGGCGCTTTACGCGCAACTGGGTGCAGGAGTGCCAGGCCGGACAGCCGAGTTTCAAGGCGACCCGACGCCGTAACGCCGAGCATTCGATTGAGGAAGTCGGCTCCCGCCTGCGGGCCATGATGCCGTGGATCGCGGAGAACAAGCTCGTCGATAAAGAAAAGAACTAAGGTTCTTTCACAGACGCGGGACGCGATTTCTGGTCGTAAGGACTGCACGAATCGCCCTCGAGCGCAGAAGGCCGGCTGATGATCAGCCGGCCTTTTTTCATCCCCTGGAGCTCTCTTGTGCGCGGGGCGCGCGAAGCGATTGTTTTTACTCACTCATGCGGTGGCTTTCTTCGCACCGCGGCGAGCATAGTCCGGCTTTGGATAAAGTGTGATTTTCTGTTTGCCTAGTTAGATCTTGTTAACCATTTTCTGTAAGGTTAATAGAGTAGGTAATGCACTGGTTTTCCCGGATTCCCGGGGAGAGATTCTCTTTGTGTCGGACTCATTCGAAAGAATGCGACGTGGTGGCAAGGTTGTGGTGAAGACTATGTATTCAAAATCAGCCACGCCGCGTATTCAGTTCCGCCGCTGCTCTGTCCGGGGGCGCGCGTCGGTTCCGGCTTGTTATGCAACTTTCTCATTTGTGAAAGGTTGAAGCTTTCATGTTTTCCCGTTTGCTCGGCATGTTCTCGGCCGACATGGCAATCGATCTCGGAACAGCCAACACCCTCGTTTACGTCAAGGGACGCGGCATCGTTCTGAACGAACCTTCGGTGGTCGCAACGACCGAATACAAAGGCAAGAAGCAGGTTCTCGCCGTTGGTGACGAAGCGAAGATGATGCTGGGACGTACGCCCGGTAACATCGAAGCCATTCGTCCGCTGCGCGATGGTGTCATTGCCGACTTCGATGTCGCCGAGGAAATGATCAAGCACTTCATCCGCAAGGTTCATAACCGGGGCAGTTTCGCCAGTCCCGAGGTGATCATCTGCGTGCCGTCCGGATCCACGGCCGTTGAGCGCCGTGCGATTCAGGAATCTGCGGAGAGCGCTGGTGCGCGCCGGGTCTTCCTGATCGAAGAGCCCATGGCTGCTGCAATCGGAGCCGGTCTGCCTGTTACGGAACCCACGGGCTCGATGGTGGTCGACATCGGCGGTGGCACGACAGAAGTTGCCGTGTTGTCACTCGGCGGTATCGTTTACTCCCGCTCGGTACGTGTCGGCGGCGATAAAATGGATGAGGCGATCATCGCCTACATCCGGCGCAATCATAACCTTCTGGTCGGTGAAGCTTCGGCCGAACGCATCAAAAAAGATATCGGTTCAGCCTGCCCGCCGGAAGACGGCGAGGGGCGGACCATGGAGATCAAAGGCCGCGACCTGATGAACGGTGTTCCTAAGGAACTGGTCATTTCCGAACGTCAGATCGCCGAGTCCCTGGCTGAACCTGTCGGCGCGATTGTCGAAGCCGTTAAGGTGGCGCTGGAGCATACCAAACCCGAGCTGGCGGCAGATATCGTCGACAAGGGCATCGTGCTGACCGGCGGCGGCGGCTTGCTGACGAATCTGGATTATGTCCTGCGGGCGTCGACCGGCCTGCCGGTCTCGATTGCAGACGACCCGCTGAGTTGTGTCGCCCTCGGCACCGGCCGGTGCCTCGAAGAGATGAAGGTCCTGCGAAACGTCCTGATCGCGAACGATTAAACGTCAATAGTTTCTTTATTAATTAGGTATAATATTTTAACCTTGTTATAAAGAATCAAGTGCTTAACGGCGATTCGGAGACGAGTCGTCCGGCGATCGGGAGACGTTGTGAGCAAACGTTCGGGTAATGCGCTCGGCTTGGCGACGCCCATCAGGGCTTGGGCACAGCGTTCGGCTTTTGTTTTCTTTTTTGCCCTCGCAATTGTGCTCCTTGTTCTGGGACGGGCCCAGACTCCCGCTGTCGAACGGGTTCGCACAGCGGTGAATGATGCTGTCGCTCCGGTCCTTGAACTTGCTACCAGCCCGGTCGCAACCGTTTCAGATACGATCGTCAGCACCCGAGAACTTTTCGAAGTTCGTGCGGCGAACGAAGCGCTGCGGCAGGAGAACCAGCGTTTGCTGCAGTGGCGCGCGGCGGCGCAGCGGCTTGAAGATGAAAACCGCCTGCTGCGCGACCTCAACCAACTGACCATAGAACCGCGGACACGCTATATCACTGCACGGGTCATCGGCGACCAGGGTGGTGCATTTGTGCGCTCGGTGCTGGTGAGCGCAGGTGCGCGCGACGGTGTGGAAAAAGGGCAGGCGGCTCTGACCGGCCGGGGCCTCGCCGGTCGGGTTGCCGAAACGGGCCGCCGGGCGGCCCGGATCCTGCTTGTGACGGATATGAACAGCCGGGTGCCGGTGCTGGTCGGCAATGCGCGCGATCGCGCTGTCCTCGCCGGCGATAATTCGCCGAACCCGGAGTTGCTTTACTTCAGCCCCGGTGTGCAGATCCGTGTCGGCGACCGGGTCGTCACCTCCGGGCACGGCGGCGCCTTTCCCAGCGGACTGCCGATCGGTGTCGTGACCGACGTTCGCGAGAACGATGTCCGGGTCGAACCTTATGTCGACTGGTCTCATCTCGAATTCCTGCGTCTCGTGGATTATGAGCTCCCGAGCATCTTGAATTCTCCTGAGGATGGTCTGGTAAAGGGGAA
Source organism: Denitrobaculum tricleocarpae (assembly GCF_007004665.1). Lineage (GTDB taxonomy): Bacteria > Pseudomonadota > Alphaproteobacteria > Kiloniellales > Kiloniellaceae > Denitrobaculum > Denitrobaculum tricleocarpae. The sequence continues at coordinate 597,386 of NZ_ML660053.1, forward strand.
AATCCAGTCACGTCAAGCAGCGCCGGTTGCTGCTGCGTCCGGACCCAATGATGCGGGTTCAGCCGCGGCGGCGGGCGAAACAGGAACGGCAGGCGCGACGGCAGGCGCCGTGGTGCAAGCCGGCGGGGCAGCGACGGAGCTGGCGCAGTGAAGTTCAGTCTTTGGCAACGCATGGATGCCATAGCCCGCAGCATGTTCCCGGTTACGGCGACGCTTCTCCTGATTATGGCGTCCATGGTACCCCTGCGGATACCCGATCTTGCTCCGATCATTCCGTCTTTATCGTTGATCGCCGTCTACTACTGGACAATCCACCGTCCCGATCTCATGCCCATCTGGGCGGTCTTTGTGATTGGTGTGGCCCAGGACCTGCTCAGCGGATCCATGTTGGGTGTGGGAAGTATTTCGTTGCTTGTCGTTCGGTATCTCGTGATCTCACAGGCACGCTTTTTTACCAGCGCGTCCTTTGTTGTGATCTGGAGTATCTTCGCGCTTGTTGCGTTTCTGGCGTTCTTTGTGATGTGGATACTCACGAGCTTGTTGACGGCGACCCTGGTTGAGTATAGTTCGGCGACCTTCCAGTATCTGATGACACTGGCGGTGTATCCGGGCTTCACGTGGCTTTTTGTCCATGGGCAAAGGTTGTTTTTGCGCTGATTATCTCCAGGTCGGGGGACCGGCTCGACGCCTTGTGTGCGGGCCGTGGAGATAGAGATTAACCGGTTCAGTTATATAGAAGGTTCCTCGTTGGGTTGCCTCGCAAAGAGGCGAAGCGGATCAAACGGTAATGGCACAGAATCACGACGATAGCAGTAAGTCGAAAACCTTTTCGCGCCGCGCGCTGTTTCTGGCCGGCGGTCAGGCTCTGCTGTTCTCGACCCTGGCCGGGCGGATGTATTATCTGCAGATCGTCAAATCCGATACCTACAAGACACTCGCAGAAGACAATCGCGTCAATCTGCGTGTTCTGCCGCCGCCGCGAGGCCGTATCCTGGATCGCTTTGGCGTTGAGCTGGCCGTCAATGAGCAAAACTACCGCCTTGTGCTGGTGCGTGAGCAAACACGTGACGTTGAGGCCACGCTGGATTCACTCGGCAGCGTTATTTCTCTCTCCGAACATGATTTCAAGCGCGTGCTGCGCGAAGTAAAGCGTAAGCGCGCTTTCGTTCCCGTCACTGTCCGTGACAATCTGAGTTGGGAAGAAGTCAGTAAGATCTCGGTCAACGCGGCCGATCTGCCCGGTGCAAGCATCGAAGTTGGCCAAACCAGATCCTATCCCTATGGGCCGGCGATGGCACACACTCTCGGCTATGTCGCGGCGGTTTCGGAGCGCGAACTGACCGGCGACCCTTTGCTTGAGCTTCCGGGATTCCGGATCGGGAAGAACGGAATGGAGAAGCAGCACGATCTTGTGCTGCGCGGCAAGCAGGGCAACAGCCATCTGGAGGTAAACGCCTACGGTCGTGTCATCCGGGAGCTTTCGCGTGATGAAGGCGAGCCCGGGCGGGACGCGGTTCTGACCATCGATGCAGGGCTGCAGACGTTTGTGCAGCAGCGCCTGATGAGCGAACAGTCGGCTGCGGCCGTGGTCATGGATATCAAGAACGGCGACGTCCTGTCGCTGGGCTCGGTCCCCAGCTACGATCCCTCGGCCTTTAACCGCGGACTTTCGACACGCGAGTGGAATGGCCTGATCAAGGACCACCTCTCGCCCCTGACCAACAAGGCTATCGCCGGTACCTTTGCACCGGGATCGACCTTCAAGATGATCGTGACGCTGGCAGCCCTGAAAGAAGGGATTGGTCCCCAGCATTCGGTTTTCTGCCCAGGTTCGATGCGTCTCGGCAATGCGAAGTTCCACTGCTGGAAACGCGGCGGCCACGGCTGGGTCGATCTCAACGGCAGCATCAAGTATTCCTGCGACGTATACTTCTATGACGTCGCCCGCCGTATCGGTGTTGACAAGATCGCAGCGATGGCAAGCCGATTTGGCCTGGGACAGCCGGTCGGTGTCGACCTGCCGGGCGAGCGTTCCGGTGTCGTTCCGACCAAAGCCTGGAAGTTAGCCAACATTGGTGAGCCCTGGCAGGGCGGTGAAACACTGATTGCGGCAATCGGACAGGGTTTCGTACTCTCCACGCCGTTGCAGTTGGCCACCATGACGGCCAGGCTTGCGACAGGCTTGAAGATAACGCCGCGCCTGACCCGTGGGTTCAACGATGAGGCCGGCGGAATCGCCGCACCGGAACCGCAGTTCGAAAGCATGGGCATTCCCGCTGAGCATCTGCGTCTGGTCCATAACGCAATGGATGCCGTGACGAACAATCGCCGCGGAACTGCCTATAAAGCCCGGATCGAGCAAGAAGGCTGGGAGATGGCGGGCAAGACGGGAACGTCCCAGGTGCGCCGCATTACGCTCGCCGAGCGTGCAGCCGGAGTATTCAAGAACGAGGACTTGCCCTGGCGCCGCCGGGATCATGCGCTCTTTGTCGGTTATGCGCCGGTCCATAATCCTCGTTACGCCTGCGCTGTGATTGTTGAACATGGCGGTGGCGGATCGAGCACGGCGGCTCCGATCGTGCGTGACATTCTGACCGAGACTCAACGCCGTGACCCTTCAGGTGTCCCTGCATTCCAGCTCCAGGCACCAGTGCCTGGTCAGGAGACCTGATCATGCCGGGACGTTTCAGCAGTATGTCGCAAAACACCGGCCTGACGTTTGGGCAGAAGGTCTGGTCGATCAATTGGGGCATGGTCTTTTTGATCATCCTGATTTTTTCGGTCGGTTTTGCCATGCTGTTCTCGGCGGGCAACGGCAACGTCAATCCCTGGGCTTCGCGCCAGGCAATCCGTTTTGGCGGCGGCTTGCTCCTGATGCTGAGCGTTGCTCTGATCGATATCCGGCTCTGGTTCCGCTATTCCTACGCCCTGTACTTCATTGCGCTGTTTTTGCTGGTTGCCGTCGAGGTAATGGGAACCGTGGGCATGGGGGCGCAGCGCTGGATCGATCTCAAGGTTATACAGCTGCAGCCTTCGGAGGTCATGAAGGTCTGCCTTATCCTGGCCTTAGCGCGCTACTTTAACGGCGTCTCGGTTGAGGATATCGGCCGCCCGACCTATCTGCTGATCCCGCTCGCCCTGATCGCAGCACCTGCGGCGCTGGTCTTGAAGCAGCCGGACCTCGGGACGACAGTGATGCTGGTGATGGCAGCCGGTGCCGTTTTCTTCTGTGCGGGCGTGCGGCTCTGGAAGTTCGCAATCGTCGGGGCTGCCGGTTTGGCCGCCATTCCGATCGGCTGGCAGCTCCTGCATGATTATCAGAAGGCCCGGGTCATGACCTTCATGAACCCTGAAACCGATCCGCTGGGCACGGGGTACCACATTATGCAGGCCATGATTGCCTTGGGCTCAGGCGGTATGTTCGGCAAAGGTTTCCTGCTCGGGTCACAGAGCCACTTGAACTTCCTGCCTGAAAAGCAGACGGACTTCATCTTCACCATGCTTGCCGAAGAGTTCGGCATGGTCGGTGGCCTGGGTCTGATCGGGCTTTACATCCTGCTGATCATCTACGGGATTGCGATTTCGCTGCGCACCCGCAACCAGTTCGGCCGCCTGCTGGCCATCGGCCTGACCACAAATCTCTTCCTCTACGTCTTTATCAATATCGCCATGGTCATGGGTTTGATCCCCGTTGTGGGGGTGCCTCTGCCGCTCATCTCTTATGGCGGTACCGCGATGCTGACGGTGATGGTCGGTCTGGGACTGGTGATTTCCGTCTACGTTCACCGCGATACCTTCATCTCCCGGCGCGGGGTCACGGAAGAGCTCTAGGTTCCGGTCCTGAACGCGCCCGGATTTGCAGGTATCCCATCCGGCCTCGCCATTTCCGGAGGGCGCAGAGCCGTAGGATGCTACAAAAAAATGGCATGCTGCGGCTTTTCAGCATCGAAGCCCTCGACAAAGCGCTGGGGACTTGCTATTACCGCGCCCTCTGGGGGCTGTTAGCTCAGTTGGTAGAGCAGCTGACTCTTAATCAGCGGGTCATAGGTTCGAATCCTATACAGCCCACCATTCCTTCCCTGCCTTAAATCGTTGCAAAGAAACCCCCATTCGACGCCTTTTTTGTGCGCCATGGCCGCTGTGTTGCGCCTTTTCCTGCTCGTCGCCCCACGTGGCGGAGAGCTTCTAACCCGCGCATAAACACTCCTTTCGCAACTTTGATCGGGATCAAAGCCGTTAACCCTATTTGGTTGTAGAAAGAAGGTAGCCCCAAACCGGTTCGTAGCTTTACCGGTGAGGTTCCGCCCAATGAAGGCGATGGGGCTATCGGAGCGCGTAAAAGTTGATAATTAAGAGTGAGAGGAAACGAAATTGCGAAATTCACGTAAGATCAGACACCGCTTGCTTAAGGATCTTAAGCCGACCCGTTGGATCGTGATCGCCGCAGGTATAGCCCTCTGCTTCACGATTGTTCTGCGGCAGGCTGAAGCCCTGGATCGCAGCGATGAAGGCTATGCTCTCGCGCAACGCTGGTGTCAATCCTGCCACGTGATTGAGGCCGGACAGAATGCCTCCAGCCGGGCGCCCGCCTTTACTGAGATTGCTTCCAACAACGAAATCACGGACGGCTATCTGCGGACTTGGCTGAGTATCCCCCACACGCAGATGCCCGATTTCAACCTCTCAAGAAATGAGATCTCCGCGCTGATCGATTACTTCAACAGCTTAAGAGCCGAATGATCCTCTAGTAAACCAGACTCTATCAGCGGATCGACCCTGCTCAGGATTCATGTGCCCTGAGGTCCTGATGCAGGGGAGATCTGGTTTAACCCTGTTTTCTGTGATAGTGCCGATCGAGTTGGATTTTCTGTCGCGGTCGCCGAGGCAGATATCAGTCTTCGAGGTCGGCATGACACAGAAACGTCCGCAGGGATACATCGCGCCGTTGGCTCTTCGCGGACGGATCTCACATGCCCAGCCAAAGGGCCTGCCTATCATCAACATGGGTTTCAATGAGTTGCCGTTCGGACCTTCACCCGAGGTTGCCGCGGCAATTGATGAAGCGACAAGGAATGCTAACTTCTACGGCAACCCTTCCTGTCAGGCCTTGCGCGAAGAGCTCGGCGCCCGCAACAGGCTGAATGCGGAGACAATCGTCTGCGGTAACGGTTCGGAGGAACTGCTGGACGTCATTGCGCGCAATTTCGTGCGCGCGGGCGATGAGATCGTCATCCCGGAATTCGGCTATATACAGTTTGCCATTATCGCTAACCGCCTGGGGGCGCTTCTTACGAAGGTTCCCGAAACCGACTTGACGGTTGATGTGGATGGCCTTCTTGCCGCGATCGGTCCAAACACCAAATTGCTGTTCCTGGCCAATCCCAATAATCCGACCGCGACCATGCTGCCCGAGCGTGATCTTGTCCGGCTCGCGGAGGAAATGCCCAGGGACGTCGTCCTGGTTATCGACCTCGCCTACGGGGAATTCGTCAGCTTTGACTATTGTGCCCGGGTTCATAGCCTGGCGGCGCGATTTGAGAACATCGTTGTGACGCGGACCTTCTCAAAGGCCTATGGCCTGGCGGGGCTGAGGGTCGGCTGGTGCCATGCACCGGCGTGGATGATCCCGTCGCTCTATGCCGCGCGTGGAATGGGAAGTGTCAATGCCGTCGCCCAGGCTGCCGCGCTGGCATCGCTTCGTGAACCCGACCTGGTACAGGCGCGGATCGGTCAGATCCTTGCCGAGAGGGAGCGGGTCGCAGATGAACTTGCCGCCTTGGGCCTCAAATGCCTGTCCAGTCATACTAATTTCATGCTGGTAACAACGGAAGACGGGGACCCGGACCGCGCCGAGGCGCTTGTTGAGCATCTCTTCGACGATGCCGGGATCATCGTCAATCGGACGCGCGAAAAGGGCCTGGAGAGCTATATCCGTTTTTCGCTCTCACGACCGGAGCACAATTCCCTGCTGATCCAGTCTGTTGCGCGCTTTCAGGCTTAGTGGCCACCCGCACCCCGTCACTCGCCCTTGACCGGCATCTTATCCAGGTGCCGCAGCATTGCGACAAAAGCCGCCAGACGTTCCTGCTGGTAGGCAGGAACATCCATGTCGGCGTAATCCAGAAATCCCTGCTGTGTGCGCAGACCGATCCGGCCTTCCTTCATGTTCCGCTCAATGATCGGTGGTGAGGAAAAGCGGTCTTCACCGGTCGCGCCGGTCATGTAGCGGCTCGCGTAATAAAGAATATCACCGCCGCCCCAATCGATGAATTCGAGCAGGCCGAGAACCGCGAAGCGGAAGCCGAAGCCGTATTTTGTCGCCTTGTCGATGTCCTCGGCGGAGGCGACGCCCTCCTCGACCATTCGCGCGGCCTCGTTCATGGCCAGTGCCTGGATGCGGGGTACGATGTAACCGGGACTGGCGCTGCAAACGACGGGCACCTTGCCGATATCTTCCAATAGAGCCTTCAAGCGTTCGGTGACGGAAGGGTCAGTCGCATCACCTGGGGACAATTCGACCAGCGGCACCAGGAACGCCGGATTGAGCCAGTGGGCGTTCAAAAAGCGGCCCGGCGAGGAGACGAAAGCCTGCAGGTCGTTGGAAAGAATCGTCGAGGTGGTTGAAGCAACGATGCTGGCGGGATCCACGTGCTCAGAAATCAGCTTAAAAGCATCCCGTTTCGCATCGAGCGTTTCCGGCACGCCCTCGAAAATGACATCGGCATTCGCAAGAGCTGAAGCGGCGTCTGCAAGCGAATGATAGGAGATCCTCTGCGCAATGGTTTGTGTGTCGGAAGCCTGCAACATCCCGAGGTCGGCCATCATGGCGAGCGTCGACGCAATTTCAGTGGCCGCGGCCTTGCGCAGCTGGTCAAATTCCATGTCACTGCGCGGCTTTACATCGATCAGACGAACTGGATGTCCCGCGTATGCAAAGGCGATAGCGATGCCGCGCCCCATGCGCCCGGCACCGACGGCCGCGATGACGGCTTTCGCGCTCATATCAAACTCCTGTCTCAAGAAGCCTGGTCATGGCTGCGCGATCGAGAGCCGCCAGGCCAAGGGTTTCCAGCGTCCGCCCGGTTTTTCTGAAGTCGTCGTCGCAGATCGCCGAGCCAACCGCCAGCAATCCGGTTGCGGTCGGGGCCGGAACCCCGGCCCAATCGGCGACCGAGACCAGGAATGCGAGGCCGGTGGCAACGTCCTCGCGCATATAGCGGTGCTCGGTCAGGATCAGTCGCTCCCGCCAGTCCTCGGAATCGACCAGTTTGTCGTGGGCGGCGTTGCCGTACATCCACTCATCACGGGCGTCGTCGTAGTGGTCGGCAAGTGGGAAGTGCGGCGCGCCGTACCCCAGTGCCTCACGCACCGCCATGCGCTCTGCGTCCAGGCGGGTTGTCACGCGTCTGATGGCGGGTTGCGTGCCCTCATTGTGGATGTCCCAATGCTCGAAGTGTTCGATAGGCCCGGCATTCATCAGGATAAGCGGCGGGTGAATGATCGGTCCAGCGTTCATCAACGCCCCGGACAAAGCGTCGCCGGCGTCCTCCACCGCAGGGTAGGCCTCGCGTATCACTTCGAGAGCCTGCAGCGTTTGGCTGAGTGGGAAGACACCGGTCGGCAGCCGCGAGGCGCGGGTCGTGATCGCGATTTTGAAATCGCCGTGTTTGCGGGTGAGATAGGGCAGTGTGCCCGCTTCGGCGAAAGCGACTTTCGCGTCGTTACCCGCATCACGAAGGGCTTTGGCCATCAGGTAGCTGCCGAAACTGCCCGGCGGCAAAAAGACGACCTGGCCGCTGTGAAGATGCGGCGCCAAGGCCCTGCCAATATCCGGCTGCGCGGTTGCGGGCGCAGGGCAGACGATCAGGGCTGAACCGTCTATCGCTTCGCCGATATCTGCCGTGACCAGGCCAATCTTTACCTCACGTTCGCTGCGGCTGTCTTTCAGTGTGAGGTTATTGCCTCTCTCGCGGAGAGCTCTCACCGCATCCGCGTCGCGGCGCCAAAAACGAACCCGATGACCTTGCTCGGTTAAGTCGAGAGCCGCCGCGTGTGAACCATTGCCGCCGCCGAGAACCGCGATTTCCATTTCATACCTCATCCCTGACCGTTCCATAAACATCAACAGAGAGGGCGTAACGGATGCAAGATATGATTTCCGCGATAGAGGGTTTATTCCGTATGGTGGTGCGGCGCGGCGGACGTTTGTTCCGCTGCCGACGTCCAGATGAGAGCGAATCGTGAGATGGATTTGTCTTGAGTTATTGTCTTTTCGCTATTTACGAAGGCCCTGTGGAGGCCACGCCGGTTCTGGCGGCGCATTTTCGGGAGCTTGCCGCGCAGGACAGGAAATTTCAACTCGATGCGGTCAGCGCCGATCTTTTCGTGCCTGAGCCGGGAGAGATCCTGTTGTTCGATGATGGTCCCGCGCCTGCGGCAGTTCTGGCGTTTTCCAGCGATGAACGAGAGCCGTTGCAAGCCCTGGTCCGGGATGGCGCTTTTCGGCAGTGGGCAGTTCAGCTGCCGCAGGATTTGTGCGCGGGCGTCTCGATGAGCTTCGATCTTTTCCGGACATTCCCGTTCCCGATTGCGGGATCCGATGCAATAATGCCCAGAACCGCCGGCTTGTCGTTTCTCGTGCGCTACTACGGACCGATGCCCGACGTAGCTGGCTTTCAGAATTTTTATACAAACAATCATCCCCCGATCCTCGGCCGTTTGCCAGCGATCCGGAATGTCTTTTGTTATTTGCCTGAGGACTTCGATCTCAACGCACTTCAGAGGTCCAAGGTAATGCTCATTAATGAGGTGGTTTTCGACGATCTGAAGAGCCTCAACAGAGCTCTGGATTCCGACGTCGTTCCGGCGTTAAGGGCCGATTCTGTTCGCTTCCCGCCGTTCGGGCATTCCACGCATCACGCAATGATCCGGGAGACACTCTTCAGTAAAGCTGCAGATTAATAGCGCGCCGGGTAATGCAACGATAGGGATGTGGGGCGCAGGTGCCATATCCGGCCAGCCGGTTTTCAAGGCCTTGCGTCCGGGGAATCTCCCATGCATCATCGCCCGGCTGATCAGCGTTTGAGGCCTGGACGACAACGGGCCATGCGCCCGGCGGAGAAGAGCACCAAACAGGGAGTTAAGTGATGAGAGATTTACGTAAGGTAGCAAGGAAGGCTCTGAGCCTCGCGGCTGCTGCCGGTTTGGCGACGACGGTCGTGTCAGGCGCTGCGCTTGCTGTTGACAGAGTCAGCGCGGTTCATGCCTTTCCAGAGTTCCTTGTCTATACCAAGACCTTTCTGGCGATGGTCGATGACATAAATGCACGTGGCGAGGGGATCGTCGAAATTCAGGTCAGAGGTGGCCCGGAAGCGATCGGCATGTTCCAGCAGCCCCAAGCAGTACGCGACGGTGTGGTTGACATGGTTCACACGCCGGGCAGCTTTTACGGGGCTTCGGTTCCGGAAATCGATGCTATGGTTGCCGCGCGTGTGACCCCGATGGAGGCCCGCGCAAACGGCGGTGCGGCCCTGATGGATCAGGTGCACCAGTCACGCTTTAACGTCAAGCACCTGGGGTGGATTGACGGCGGTGTCCAGTTCCACATCTACAGCACGCAGGAGTTCAAGTTCGGTGATGATGGTGTCATTGATCTGACCGGCGTCAAACTGCGTGACAATCCAATTTACCATGCCTTTTTCGAGGCTTTGAATGCGACGACCGCGTCTATGAAAGCCACCGAAGTCTACTCGGCGCTTGAAAAGGGCGTCGTCGACGCGGCGGCCTGGACTTCGATCGGTATTCTCGACCTGAAATGGGATAAGTTCCTCAAATACCGGATCGATCCCAAGTTTTACAACACCGATATCGGCGTAATCTTTAATAAGGATTCTTGGGAAAGCCTGTCACCGGAGTCCCAGAAACTTATCCAGGATGTAGTTGCTGAGTGGGAGCAGAAGTCTTACGACGCCCGTCAGCAGGACATCGCAAAGGATGCGGAAGAGCTGCAAAAGCGCGGCATGCAATTCGTGTCCATGACGCCGGAAGCCTCCGAAATTTACGTCACCAAGGCCAACGATGCGGCCTGGGGCCGGATGAAGGGGCGCCTGGAGGAAATGGGTGGCATGGAGAATTACGACAAGCTGCGTAAGCTCTACTACAAAGAATAGCAGCAAAGTGAATCCGACCGTTCTTCGCCGGGCAGGCGGGAACGGTCGGACTCTTAAATGAGTGATTGCGGTCAAGGCATCGGGTAACAGCCCGCCTTGACCGGGTGGGGAAGTCTATGCGGTTCGTCGACCGGATTTGCAATATTCTGGCGGTTTTCGCGGGCGTCAGCCTGGTGTTGGTGATGTTCGCCATTGTGCTGCAGGCGAGCCTGCGGACCATGGGTTTTTCCGGGTCATCTCACATCTTTACCTTTTCAGAATACGGCCTGCTGTACATCGCGATGGCCGCGTCGCCGTGGCTCGTGCGTTTGCGGGGGCACGTCTTTATCGAAATGTTTACGGCCGTGCTGCCGCGGAGCTTCGCGCCTTTGTTTTCAAGGATCATCTCGGGGCTGTGCATTCTGATCTGTTTGTTCCTGGTCTGGTACACAGGTGAAGCCACGCTGAAGGCCTATCGTTTCGGCGATACGGATATGCGTTCGCTCGATATGCCCAAATGGCTGCTCCTGGGCGCGATGCCGATTTGTTTTGCGCTTATGGCGGCGCAGTTTTCGAGGTTCGTCTTCGGCCCCGACACCCTGCATTCAGGTGAGGCGGGCGTGCATGAGTAAGCTTGCGGAGTTCGGCGCGCGCGGGGAGGGCGGCTGATGGAGTGGTATTACGCGCTCTTCTTCCTCCTGGCGCTGGTTCTTGGCTTCATGTTTGTCGGCGTACCGGTGGCTTTGGCGTTTCTGGCCGCCAACATGATCGGCGCAACCTACTTCATGGGGGGCAACGGCAGCATATTCGTGCAGATGTCCCGTGGGATCGGACAGTTGGCGAACAATGCCATTCCGACCGTCTCAACTTTCAATCTTATGCCAGTGCCCATGTTCCTGCTGATGGGCGAGATCTTCTTCCATACCGGCCTGGCCAATAAAATGTTCAGCGCGATCGACCGGCTGATGGGACGTCTCCCGGGCCGCTTGTCCTTTGTCACCGTAGCAGGTGGTACGGCCTTTGCCACTCTGTCCGGGTCGTCGATGGGCTCGACCGCATTGCTGGGGTCTCTGATGGTCCCGGAGATGCAAAAGCGCGGCTACAAGAAACACATGGCGATCGGGCCGATTTTGGGGACCGGTGGCCTGGCCATGTTGATCCCCCCTTCGGCGCTGGCAGTCCTTCTGGCAACGCTCGCAAGCCTTGACGTCGGTGCGCTTTTGATTGCAGGCGTGGTTCCGGGGCTGCTTCTCGCCTGCTTCTACGCGATCCTGATCCTGATCATGTGTCTGATCGATCCCGATGCGGCGCCCTCCTACGACGTGGAATCCGCCACCTGGGGACAACGTGCGCGTCTCCTTTTGGTCGATGTTCTGCCCATGATCTCGATCGTGGTCGGTGTAATCCTGCTCATTTTAAATGGCTGGGCGACGCCCTCGGAATCGGCGGCCTTCGGTTGCGTGGGTGTCCTGCTGCTCGCCGTGCTCTATGGACGATTGACCTGGGACAACTTCGTCAAGTCGGTGACCGGCGCGCTGCGGGTGACCACCATGGCGCTGCTGATCATATTTGGCTCGGCGACGTTCTCTGCCTTGCTCGCGTTCTCCGGCGCCAGTTCGGGCCTGATCCGCTTTGCGACCGGGTTCGATCTGGACCCCATTGTGATGCTTCTGGTGATGTTCGGCATCCTCTTGATCCTGGGCATGTTCATGGATCAGCTCTCCATGATGCTCCTGACCGTCCCGGTCTTTTTCCCGCTGGCTGAAACGCTTGGCTTCGACCTGATCTGGTTCGGCGTGATCACTCTGCTGGCGCTGGAGATCAGCTTCACGACGCCGCCATTCGGGCTGCTGCTGTTCGTCATGAAAGGCGTATCGGCTCCAGGCACGACAATGCGCGATATCTACGTGGCGGCAATCCCCTTTATGGCATGTTCCATGCTGCTGGTCGGACTCTTGATTGTATGGCCGGATATCGCACTCTGGCTGCCGAGCCTGGGGGATTGAGCCTGGCGCATTGAGCTTGGGGCCTCGAATTCGCCGGCAGTCCCGCTACAGTCCTTTCGGATGAGCCAGGAATTCCTCGATGACCTCAGGCGGCGCCTTCGCATAGTCGGAGACTCTGCTGACGCTCTGACCGGTCAGGCGTTTCAGAGTGACCGCCATTTCCGCCATCTTCACCGCGATCGGAATGCCGTTGATGACGGGAGCTTCGTCCACAAGGTGATTGTGGTACTTGGCAAACAGCAGCATCGGAATCCCGCCGCCGGGGATCAATACATCCGTTCCCTGCGCCACTAGAGGTCTGGCCTGTTCCTCGAACAGGGCTTTGACCTGATCCGCGCGTTCGTTCGAACTGTATGCCTCGAGGATCTGACCCGGCTCGAAAGTCATGGCATGCACACCTGAAATGCGTTCTTTCAGGCCATACTTTCCAATCTGATGATGAAACCAGGGAATGAAGCGCGGGTTGATCGTTACGATGCCGATCCGCTGTCCGAGCTGGCAGCAGTAGAGCATAGAGGCTTCACCCAGAGCGATAACGGGAATATCAACTGCGGCACGGACTTCGTAGAGTCCCGCGTCCTGAAAGTGCCCGACGACAAATGCGTCATAGCCCTCCCGCTCGGCCTGAACGGCATTACAGATCATTTCCCGCGCGCAGCGGAATTCCACAAGAGGGTGCGCGTAGGAATCAAAAGGCGTGATGCCGTTGATATCGACCGTCGTGCCCGGTGCAACGATCTCATCCAGATGCCGTCCCAGCACATCCCAATAGGACTTGCCGTTGTCATAGTCGACATAGCTTTGATACCAGATCTTGATTGAGGTCATGATGGTGCTTATCCCGGATCTCACCTGTTGCTCAATGATATGATTAAAGCCCCAATGGCAGGTTGCGAGAAGACCTTAATCACCGCGCGGCCCCGGTTCACGGAGAACATACAGGAAAAAAATTCTCTCAGATAACAGCAGTTGTATCGAGATAAGGCTATAAACTTAATACGATCTTCAGGATATTGGGTTAGGCTTCGCTTCAGTTGCGCGTATTGCGTTCGCTGCTGGACTGCCCATTTGCGGTTTCCGTGACGCGATGGCCCCGAAGGACTGCGTCGGTATCGTGAGACTCTTTATTTTCTCTTTTTGCTGTTTTGCCGTTGGTGGCTTTTTTGCCGCCCTGGCGGCTGAGCATCATACTGTTTTGCAAAACAACAAGTCTTTCGACCGCGAGGAAATTGTGATTGCGATCGGCGACAGCGTTGAGTTTAAGAACGCCGACCAGGTAAAGCACAACATCCAGATTCAAGAGCTGGGTTACAATAGCGGAATTCAGCAGCCTGGCAGCGGGTCGAGCCTCCGCTTCGATGAGAGCGGCCGGTTCAAAGTCCGCTGCGGCATTCACTCAAAAATGAAAATGACGGTCCTGGTAGAGTAAGGTTCCGGTACTCCTAGAGTTCCGGGAAGCCCGAGCTTTCAGGTGGTTTTGGGCCGGCTTCTGGATCTGCCGAACGTGCGCCGGCGCCGGCGCCTTTTCATCTTAGGTTCGTCTCCAGAACCCGGTTCGGGAGGTTGCGTTGGATCCCGCTGCCTGAGTTTGGCAAAGACCGCGTCCAGGAGCGTATAGAGCACTAGTAAACCCAGACCCCAAAAGAAGATAGTCTTGAGTTTGAACGGGCGCTCATCAGTGGTTCCGATAAGGTTTGGTTCCGGGGGGGCGTGGTCCGAATCCAGGTTCCCGTTGCTGGCCATTTTGATGCTGTGGTCGGGCACTGCGAGGTCACTGGTGTAAATGGCAATCTCAGAAGAGAGTTCAGCTGACTGTGTTCTTACAAAGTCCAGGATTGGGATGCTTGTTGGACCCGGCATGTTGACAATATCGAGGCCAAGATCAGGCACTGCGTTAATGATCAACTGCTGATACTCACCGCCGATGACCACCTCGGGTTCACGGTTTTGAACAGAAGGACGATTTTGCCGTTTCAACGCGGCTTCTATCATCTCCCAGGGAATCTCGGGCACGTCCTGTGAGTTTGCGTCTTGGTTCTCGGGCTTTCCCGGGCTTGATCCACTTCGCGCCGGACTTTTCGTAAGTGATCTGCGGGGGGCCGAAGTTGTCAGTTCGGAAGGCGAAACGCTTGCAGGCCGCTCCGGCCTGTCGCCAGTCTGAGCACTATAGGGTGCCGGGCTTGATCCCACCGTCGTGGTGCCGCTGGACTGCTGGCTGGTGGTAATGGGGTTCGCGTGAGCCAGGGAGCAGGCGAGAAGTATAGCCGAAAACCCACAAATGGCGGTTTCCAAACTCCTCCCTGATCCTAAACGCATAACTGCCTCCTATTTAGCCCATAGCAGCTTTACGATTCGAAATGTGACCATGCAAAACGTGGGGCTTCGCCACTTACCCGGCGCGGTAAGTGCTCCACACCAAGCAATTTGTAGGCCATCTTTTTACTTCTATAATTTTCAAGAGGTTATGCTCATGCTCCGGGTTTTGTTTGTGAGCACTGTATAGTATACCGACAGTTAACCTTGGACGGGGCATCGAACGGGAAGAGTCAAAAATGAATTGTGTCAATTACTTGCGGTAGTTGTTATTTGTATACGAATTATGTAAGAAAAATCGACATATTTAGCTATATTTTCGGGTAGTTCGCCGGCCCGGATTAATCGGGGCGTTGCAGCTTCCGCGCTTCAGGAAAACGCCATCTGATAGATGATCTTGTCGACAGTTATGCCGTCAGAGGCGAGGGGAACGCCCAATGCAGAGTAGTGTTTGTAATCTCTGGACGTCCATGTAAGGGGTTGATTCTCGACGTAGATAGGCTGCCGATTTTCCACCATCCACTGGGCGCGGCCAATGATTTGGGAGGTGTTCGACATTTCATCAAGAAAGTTTCCGGTTGTGTCCCTGCCGGTTTCTTCGACGATACCGGTGCCAACCAGACGAATCCGGAAGCGGAGGTTGTCGCCGTTCCTGATGACGTCGAACAGGGTGATGTAGGGCAGAAAGGCTGCCAGCATCTCGGCCGGATCGAAATCGGAGCGCGCCGGCAAATGGCCCTCGGCCGTAATCTTACCGCTCCATAAGCTATGAAGGTGTTTAAGCGGCGGACAGAGGTTTTCCGGTGGTCGGAAGCTGGCGAGAGACGGCGTCATGACATCATCTCCTTACCGGTTGCCTCTCGAAGATGTACCATTCGATCCAAAGAGTTCATTCTTCAAACACTGCTGTGCGCTCGGCGCGGACGTCCGAGCTTTGCAAAGCTTCAAACCGAGACTGAAGTGCCGATCCTGGTTCCGCCAGCATAGCGCCGGTCCTTCACTGCCATCACCCTTTGATTGTGATCGGTACTTGCTCTGAATCGGTTAAAACTTCTGAGATTTTCCAGGCAACAGACCGTGGGCAATGATGACACTGTATGTATTAATTATAGGCTCTAAGTTTGAAAGAAATCAAACTCTTATAACTTGCAATTTATAGAAGAAACTACTTTGGCTTTAGGCTCGTCTATTGCCGGGTGTGGTTCAGTTGACCAATGGTATACAAAGACTTGATGTCACCGAGCAGGTCTCACGGCCAACAGGGTTAGTTACATATTCGGCGTTGTTACAGGGATTTGAGGGTCATTGCGTTACGCAATCCAGCAGAGGGCCTAGCTGTGCCACTCGGCGATTGATGATCTCCGTGCGGCGGCGCACGTAGTTTCCGGGTTTGCCCGCCGACCATTTCAAGGGGCTGGGTAGAACCGCGGCCAGGCGGGCAGCCTCAGTCCTGGACAAGGATTTCGCGGGCTTTCCAAAGTGGAATCGCGATGCCGCTTCGGCGCCGTAAACACCGGGCGCCCATTCCGCAACGTTGAGATAGACTTCCAGTATCCGGGTCTTCGGCCAACTGACTTCGATGGCCAGGGTCAGGGGAGCTTCAAGCAGTTTGCGAAACACGCTGCGCTCGGGCCAGAGAAAAAGGTTCTTCGCAGTCTGCATCGAAATGGTCGAACCGCCACCTGCGCGTTCACCGCTCGCGAAGGCCAGGACGGCGGCCTGAAGCGAGTTCAGGTCGAAGCCCCAATGTGAGCAGAAAAGGTTGTCTTCAGCGGCGATGACGGCACGCGGCAGCGCGGGCGCCATTTGATCCAGGGAAACCCATTGTTTCTGAATCGGAGCGTCGCGCAGCAACATCAGCGGTGTAAAGGGCGGCGGCACGAACCTGAAGAGCAGGATCAGCCCGACCACAAGCAAAACGGAGAGGGTCAATATCCGCGTGGCCTTTCGTGCGAGTCGTTTCAGGAATTTCATAAAGCCTTGCGCGCCTGCCAATCCAACGAAGCAGATAAACCTTCCCGTTGGTTCGGGCAAGGAAAGCCATGGACGTCCGGGATGTGTTCTTATTGAGGTTTGCGGCCCCTGCGCTGCTTCACCCGGGAATTTGAGCTTGTGCGACGACATCTTTTTGCGCGATTGCAGCGGTCACGGAGAGCCGTATAGGATCAACCCTCGGGTGTGGTGAGGGAGTTTAGAGTTATGGCCTCGGATGGCGGCGACCGCTACGCGCTAGGGCGCTTGGTCCTGGACTATCTCAAGACCTTTATGTGGCCGGTGATTGCGCTTGTGGTCGTTATACTGTTTCAGGATGACGTCAGAGGCATTCTGGAGAATCGGGAAGTCGAGTTGGCGGGTGTGGTTCGAATCGGTCCGCAAATCGAACAGCTTCAGCAGCAGGCGACCGAAGAAATCGCCGATATTCGCGCCTTACTCCAGACACAGACGGAGAGGGGCGGCGGCGCGGACCCGGAAGCGGCGGGACAGGTCACGGCTGATATCGAGAACAAGCTGACCAAGCTCTCCAGCCGATTGACACGCGGCGTTGAACAGATTCAGCAGACCGCGCCGGTAGTTGTCCGAAATCAAGGCGTAACGCCTGCTGCCGCCCAAGAAGAACGCCTGCAGCGAGTCTCTGCATTGGAACGCCACGGCTTTTCCGCACTGCTGGACCGCGATGTTCAGGCTGCGATAAAGGCCTTTGGTGAAGCCGTGGCGATCTGGCCTGAGTACCACAATGTGTCTGCAGTCTCGGACCTTCTGACGACATGGGAGAATGAACTTTCCGATGCTCAGTCGCCTAAGTGGAGTGAGCTTTACAGGACGGTGCTGACGGACCTTTCCTGGGGCATGCCCAGTGACCTGCGTCCTGAGTTTCGAAGCCTGGCCACCAAGTCCTACTAACCGTGATTCTGGAATGAGCCGGTGCAACGCTACAGGGTAATGCAGTCTTGGACGCAGAGTTACTCGCCTGCTTTGTCGGTGCGCGCGGGCGAGACCGTGACACTCGGCGCAAAAGACGCGGATTGGCCGGAGTGGATCTGGTGCCGCAATTCGGAAGGTCTCGGTGGATGGCTGCCGGCATCTTCACTGTCTTCGCAAACGGAGGGTGAAGCTGCAAAGCTGCTGACGGACTTCGATACGATTGAACTCACGGTAAAGGAAGGCGAAGAGCTTGAAGGCGTGGAGGAACGCGGCGGCTGGATCTGGTGCCGAAGTCACATCGGAATGGAAGGCTGGGTGCCGTTGGATCATGTGGAGCCTTTTGATCCTTCTTAAACAATTGTGCCTACGTAAAATCCACTTTTCGGAAGTGTCGTTCGATCGCATTGACGAAGAGGTGGGCCGAGGTCTCGACGTTCTTATGGGCCGAGACGATAGCGCCGATCTTGTATTCGCTGAGAATGCGTTCGGCCAGGGGCACAAAGCGAAGCTCGCCCGATTTTATGTCGGATAAAAAACCGACCTTGGTGTAGATCCCAATGCCCCGTCCGGCCCTGATGGCGTGTTTCGCCATGATATGGGCGTTGGTATAGAAAATCGTGGAGAGCGGCAGCACGGCGGTATCGATTTCCTGATCAATGATCGAAGTCTTACCCCGCGCGTCCATGGTGCGTACCAGCGGGAAGCCGACACAGTCTTCCACAGTGACGTAATGCCGGTCGGCCAGGGGATGGTCTGGCCGCATGATGACGCCGAAGGGCGATGGTTTCTCAGCGATAACCCGCACGTCGGGATGCAGATCCCGGGTAAAGCTCAGGCCGACATGCGCGTTACCCTTCGCGACGGCTTCGATGGTCTCGTCAGGACCGGCGGTGGCAACCGTGAAGGAGATGCCCGGATACTCGTTACTGAAGCCCTCCATGACCTGGGGCAGGAAACCGAAAGTCGTGGAGTCGAGGGTTGAGAGTTGGATATGACCGCTCCGAAGATCCCGGATATCGTCGATCGCGGCCCGGAGATTACGGTAATCGTAGAGGGTGCGGCGGCAGTGCTCGACAACGACGCGCCCGGCAGCGGTCAATTCCACACCCTCGGGCAGACGGTCGAAAAGTCGAGTGTCGAACTCGGCTTCCGCCTTGAGGATCTGCCGGTTAACCGCGGATGAGGCGACATTCATGACCTTGGCCGCTTTGCGGATCGACCCCTGGCGCGCGACCTCATCGATATAGCGAAGCAGAGGATGATGCATGATCTGACGGACCTCCAAAACCCAACCTGATGCAGAAACGGCATCACTATAGCCGAAAAAAACTTCATCATGCATCACGCAGTGAGACGATATAGTCAAGGCTACGCGTTCAGGGGGGGACGTGGACTTCAATGAAAGCAGCGGAACGTTCGGCCTAAATCAGACTAAAAACAAAAAGATTTCCGGCCCGCGAAGCAGGAGGACAGGATGGCTAAGTTTTTCAACAACAGTGTTCACCGTCGTCAATTCATTCAGGGTCTGGGTCTCGCGACCGGTGCCGCGCTCACCGGCAGCATGATCGGTGTTTCCCGCTCGGCGCGCGCCGAGGAATTTGAGATCTCGATGCAGCTCGGCTGGCTGATTTCCAATGGACAGCTGGGCGAAGTCGCGGCCGATAAGTTGGGGTATTACAAGGATGCCGGCCTCTCGCTTAAGATCGTCGCCGGCGGTCCCAATGTGGACGGTGTCGCATCCGTTGCGTCGGGCCGTTCCAATGTCGGCCAGCTCTCTTCCAGTCCGTCGCTTATGCTGGCACGCTCGGCGGGCATTCCCATCAAATGCATCGCTGCCGGATATCAGCAGCATCCCTTTACTTATTTCTCGTTAAAGAAAGATCCGGTCAACGAGCCCAAGGATATGATCGGCAAGACCATCGCGACCCAGGGCACCGCGCGCATTCTCCTGCGGGCGCTGCTGGCCAAGCACGGAATTGCGGAAGGTGATGTGAAAGTCATCGTCATGGGCGGCGACATGGGGCCCCTCATGACCGGTCAGGTCCACGCTGTCACCGGCTGGCAATCCAATATCAACGCCCTCAAAATCCTGGGAGACCAGCGTGTCGACATGCGGCTTTGGGATGCCGGGATCCAACTCTACGCCAACCCCTACTACGTCACCGATGAAACTCTCGACCAGCACTCGGACAAGCTGGCGGCTTTTGTCAGTGCCACGGCACGGGGCTGGGATTGGGTGCGGCAGAACCCAGATGCGGCGGTCGATGCGCTGGTCGAACGCTATCCGAATCTGGACGCAGAGTCCGAACGGCAGGCGGTGGGGCTGATTTTGAACTACGTCTTCAATGACGAGACCAAAGCTGGCGGCTGGGGCACCATGAAGCGTGAGAATTGGGAAGCCCAGATCAAGACCTATGCTGATCTCGGGCAGTTTAAGAACGAGGTGCCGTCTGTCGATGATGTCATGACGACATCGATTCTGGAGGCCACCGCGGCTGACCGTCCGAAAGCCGGGTGAGGCCGCGAACTATGCCCAAAGCTGCCATCCTCCATTCCCTGGAGACTGAGCCGCCTGAGGAAGCCGCAAGAGAGCTTAAAGCTGTTGCGGCAGACCTCAAAAAGGTCTCGGTTTCTTTCGGCGCGCTTCAGGCGCTCAAGGATATCTCCTTGAGCGTCGCCGAAGGCGAATTTCTTACCATTCTCGGCCCTTCGGGCTGCGGTAAGTCGACGTTGCTGCGGGTCGTGTCCGATCTTGTGCCCGCGTCGGCGGGCGAAGTCGTCATCTTCGGCAAGCAAACCGAACAGGCCCGTCTGGCGCGCGAGTTTTCCTTCGTGTTCCAGGATGCAACGCTCCTGCCCTGGAGGACCGCGCTGGAGAACGTGCGCCTGCCCCTGGAAATGGGGCAGAAGCAGAGTTCCGCACTTCCCAAGAGCGATCTGACACCGGAAGAACTGCTCGATCTGGTCGGGTTGAAAGGGCGGGAAAACGCCTTGCCGCACGAACTCTCGGGCGGGATGCGCCAGCGGGTGGCGATCGCCCGGGCCCTGGTTTGCAAACCGCGCCTGCTGCTGATGGACGAACCCTTCGGGGCTTTGGATGAAATCACGCGCGACCGTCTCAACGAGCAGATCCTGCAGATCTGGCAGGAAACCAAAACAACGATCCTCTTCGTGACCCATTCGATTCCCGAAGCCGCATTCCTGGGGCAGCGCGTTCTGATGCTGGCGGCGCATCCGGGCCGGATTCATGAAATCGTAGATGTCGATTTGCCTTATCCAAGGCGCTTGAAGATGCGTGAGACCCCGGAGTTCATGGCCATCGCATCCCGGCTTCGCAGTTTGCTGGAGGCCTGCTGATGTCCATAGCAAGCAACCTCGAACCTGCTGCATCACCTGAGACAAAAAGGTCCTTTGTAAGTGGCTTTCTCTCCGGACGATACGTTCCGCCCCTGTTGGCCGTCGCCGGACTTCTTCTGGCCTGGGAAGGGGGCGTCCGGATCTTCGACGTACCTGCCTACATTGCGCCGGCACCAAGCGACGTGGGCGCGACGCTGTCGGAAGAGTCGGCACTGCTGTTCAGGAACTTTGTGCCGACCTTGATCGAGAGCGTGCTGGGTTTTTTGATCGGTAATCTGATTGCGATCACGGTGGCGGTCACCTTCGTGCATCACAGATCGGTGGAGAAGGCGTTTTACCCGCTGGCGGTCTTTATCAACACCATTCCGATCCTGGCCATCGCGCCGATCCTGGTGCTGCTGTTCGGGAACGGTCTCTTGGCCAAGGTGGTGATCGCCGCCTTGATCTGCTTCTTCCCGACGCTGGTGAATATGGTGAGGGGACTACAGTCGGTCAGTCCACAGACCCTCGAACTTGCGCGTATTCTTTCTGCCTCGAAATGGGAGATCTTCTGGAGGATTCGGCTGCCGTCATCGCTGCCCTATCTCTTCTCGGCTCTCAAGATTGCGTCAACGACCTGCGTTATCGGGGCCATCGTCGGCGAGTGGGTTGGGGCGGATGTCGGCCTTGGCGCGCTGATCATCGATGCCACCTTCAATTTCCGGTCCGCGCTGCTCTACGCCACCGTCTTCGTCTCTTCCGGCCTTGCGGTCCTGCTGTTTACGGCGGTGACCCTGGCCGAGCGGATGGTGATCCGCTGGAAACCGGAGCAGACAGGATAACGCCGGGTGACAACAATGAATTCGCAAAATCTGCTGCCGCGCCGCGGCCGTAAGGAGGAATGCTATGTCTCAAGTCCAGAATAAATCAGTGCGCGAAGCCGCGCGGGATGTGCCGGTGGTCGCACAGTCCGATGTCATCGTGGTCGGCGGTGGCGCGGCGGGCCTCACGGCGGCAGTCTCGGCGGCGCGGAACGGCTGTTCCGTGACCCTGCTGGAGCGCTACCACCACCTAGGTGGTATGGCCTCCGGCGGCATGGTGCTGGTCCTGGACGATATGGTCAACGGTTACGAAATCACCGTGACCGGGATCGTCTCGGAATTCGTCGATCGGATGGCGAAGCAGAATGGTGCTGTTTTCCCACCGCCTGAAGACTGCCGCCAGGACTGGGAGATGTGGCGCAAGTGGTCCCGCTGGGGCGTCCATAACTTCCATGTCCAGGAACACCCGCAGCCGATCATCCACGCCGTCGCCTTTGACCCCGATGCCTGGAAACGGGTTTCGCTGGACCTCGCCCGGGAGGCCGAAATCAATCTGCGCCTGCACAGCTGGTTCTCCGACACCCTTGTTGAGGACGGTAAGGTCAAGGGTGTGATCTGCCAGACCAAAACCGGACGGCAGGCGATCCTGGGTGATATCGTGATCGATGCGACCGGCGATCTGGATGTGACGGCTGCCGCGGGCGCGGACTTTACCCAGGGGCAATACATCGTCACCACTGTGTTCCGTCTCTCGAATGTCGATACCGACGAGGCCGAGCGCTTTCAGTACGAAGAGCCGGAAGCCTTCAAGAAGCTCGACCGACAGGCCCGGCGTCTGATTGGCGGGGCCTGGGAAATGTGGTGGCTCAAGACGCCCATACCCGGCGTGGTCTGGTGCAACTGCCCGCACATGCCTGGTTACGACGGCATGTCGGTCGAGGACCTGACCAAGGCGGAGTATGAAGGCCGCGAACGTATCATGCGGCTCTACGAGTACGCCCGCGAAAACCTGCCAGGCTTCCAGAATTCGAATTTGCTGGGCACGGCGGAGCAGATCGGCGTGCGCCAGACCCGCCAGTTGCGCGGCGAGTATGTCGTCACCAAAGACGACATCGTCAGCCGACGGCATTTTGCCGATACGGTCTGCCGGGGCAGGGACTACTACACGCCGTACCGGGCTTTGCTGCCGCGTGGCCTGGACAACCTCATCGTTGCCGGGCGGCATTATTCGGCGGAGCCTGACGCCCAGCGCATGTCGCGGGAAATCCCACCCTGCATGGTGCAGGGCGAAGCTGCCGGCGTGGCCTCCGCCCTGGCACTGAACGCAAATTCTGCGCTTCGGGATGTAGATCCGAAAGCCATCCAGAAACAGATGCGCGCGCAGGGGGCCGACCCCGGTGATGTGCCTTCGGACAATGCCCTGGTTCTTGAGCCGGCGGAATAGCCTGCGGCTTGCAGCCTGTGTCTTTTCACTCAGTTCGGAAAAAGAGGATCCTATGTCCAGTAACAGCAATCTGCCCCTCGACGGTGTTCGGATTGTCGACTTTACCCAGGTCATGCTGGGGCCCTGCGCGACCCAGATGCTCGCCGACTTCGGCGCCGACGTGATCAAGATCGAACGGCCCGGATCCGGTGAGCTCTCCCGGAATTTCTTTGGCGGTACCAGCGAGGCAGACCGAAACAACCCGGTCTTTTGCAGCCTGAACCGAAACAAGCGCTCGGTGACCCTCGACACGCGCCAGGAGAGCGCGAAGGAAGCGGTTTATGAACTGGTGCGCAGGTCGGACGTGGTCGTGAACAACTTCCGGCCCGGCGTGATGGACCGTATGGGCTTCGGCTACGAAAAGCTGCGCGAGATCAATCCGCGCATCATCTTCGCGTCCGGCACAGGCTTCGGTCCCACCGGTCCCTACGCCCACAAAGGCGGGCAGGATGTACTTTCCCAGGCCCTGACCGGTGTGATGGAACGCCGTGCCGACGACGATACGCCGCGCACGATTTACGCTACGGCACTCTGCGACTACACGGCCGGTATGCATCTGGTCCAGGGGGTCCTGGCGGCTTTGCTGGCCCGGGAGAAGACCGGGCGCGGGCAGGAGGTCTCGGTGTCTCTCTACGATTCCATGCTTGCGATGCAGATGCAGGAAGCGTCGCATCTCATGACCACGGATCAGGAATTGAACTGGGCCGCCATGCCGCTCAGCGGTGTTTTCGAGACGACCGACGGTGCGCTGGTTCTGGTTGGTGCCTTTAAGGCCAATCCTCTGCAGGATATTTGCAGGGCGCTGGGGATCGAGGACCTCTCAGAGATCTATCCCGATCTCCCAGCACAGCGCGCAGGGAAGGTGGAACTTCAGCGGCGTTTCCGGGAAGGCTTTGCTGCCAATACGACGGAGCACTGGATCGCGAGGCTTGAAGAACAGGACCTGCTCTGCGCCGAAGTGCGGCCTTTGGGCAAGGCGCTGACCGACCCGCAGACAATCGAGAACGGGATGCTGGAAAGCTATGACCATCCGCTGCACGGTGAAACCCGCGTCATCGCCTCTCCGGTACATCTCTCCGAAGCGCCTTTCATCGTGCGGCGTCCGCCGCCGCGCATTGGTGAACACACTGCCGAGATTTTAGCGGAACTGGGCCTTGGCGAAGAGCGCGAGGAAGCCGCTGTCAGCGATGCCATGGCAAGCAAGCCTCAGGCTTTGGGAGCTGCATGATGCCGGTGGATTTCGAGATTCGGGATCAGGTCGCCTGCGTGACCATCAACAGGCCGGACCGGATGAACGCAGTTGATGCCGAGACGGAGGACCGCCTCGAGGAAATCTGGCTTGAGATCGAGGGAAATGCCGATCTGCGCTGTGCGGTTCTAACGGGCGCGGGTGACCGGGCCTTTAGCGCTGGCGCCGACATGAAGTCGTCAAACGCTGCCAGCGGTTTGGAGTATTGGGGCCATGCTCGGCCCAATGGTTTCGGCGGTATCTCGCTGCGCGACAGCCTGAATATCCCGGTCATCGCACGCGTCAACGGCTTTGCCATGGGCGGCGGCTTTGAAATGGTTCTCGGGAGCGACATCGTGATCGCGGTCGAGACGGCAAAGTTCGCCTTGCCTGAATCCCGGGTCGGCCGCCTGCCGCTGGATGGCGGGATGGTGCTCTTGCCCCGGCTGATCCCGCAGAAAATCGCTATGGGATATCTGCTGACCGGGCGTCGAATGTCAGCCTCAGAGGCGGCGGACCTTGGCTTGGTGAATGAAGTTGTGTCTGCAGAAGATCTTGATGATGCCGTGGAGCGCACCGTGGCGGACATCAAGGCCTGCGCGCCGCTTTCGGTGAAGGCGATCAAGCATACGGTCAAAAAGACGGCGCAGCTCCATCCCCGTGACGCCCAGGCATTGCGCACGCCGGCCCTTGTAGCCGCGCTGCAGTCCAAGGACAGCGATGAGGGTGTACAAGCTTTCCTGGAGAAGCGCGACCCGGTCTGGAGCGGGACCTAAGGCCGATGAAACGGGTGTTCGAGATCGATAGCCTGGGAGGTACCGCATGACTTTCATCATTTCCCAGGCTTGCGTGGATATCAAAGACGGTGCCTGTACCGAGGTCTGTCCGGTCGATTGTATCTACGAGGGCGGGCGGATGTTCTACATCCACCCGGACGAATGCGTGAATTGCGGGCTCTGCGAATCGATCTGTCCGGTCGACGCGATCCGGGACGAGTTCGATGCCGAACCTACCGAGGCCGCCTACATTGTCATCAATAAAGAGTTCTTCGAAGACAAGGTGACGGGGTGGGGGTCGCCGCAGGGCTGGAACCACGAATACCAGACCGACCAGGATCATCCCGTCGTGGCGGCACTTCCACCGCAGCAGGCCAGCAGCGACCCACCCGCAATCGTCAAGCTGGCCGACCTGGTCAAATGAAGTGCGCGACCAATTTGCTCACTCTTCCCTGAACGCCCGGCTGAGTTGATCCTCGAAGGGTTTCACCAGATAGCTGAGCGCGCTGCGGGCGCCGGTTTGAATGAAGACTTCCGCCGGCATGCCGGGACTGAGTTTCAATGCATCCAGACGCGCCAGTTCCGCTTCACTCAGACGCAGTCGGGCCAGGAAATACTGGTCGCCACTGCGTTCGTCCTCGCTCAGGTCCGCCGCGACTGAATAGAGCGTTGCATCGAGCTGTGGCGTAGTGCGCTGATTAAAGGCCGTAAAGTGAATGACGGCGTGCTGACCGGATTGTACTTGATCGATATCGGCCGGTGCGACCCGTGCTTCGACGATCAGAGCGTCGTCCTGGGGCACAATCTGCATAAGCGCCTCACCCGGAGTGATCACGCCGCCACGGGTGTGAATGGCGAGTTGGTGAACGGCGCCTGACTGAGGCGCCTGGATTTCCAGGCGGCGCAACTGGTCCAATGCGGCAACCCTGCGCTCGGCAAGTTCGGCGAGTTCCGCCTCGACGGCGCGCAGTTCCCCCAGAACCGTCTCACGGAATTCCTTGTCGAGCTGCAGAACCTGCAACTGAGTCTCGCTGATCCGTCCTTCGGTGCGGGCGATCTCCGCGGTGAGTTGCCCGTGCTCGCCCTGGACTTTCGCGGCTTCGCGTTCCAACGCCATGTATTGGGTGACGGGCACCAGCTTCTTTTCCCTCAGGCCGCTCAGCAGCTCGAGCTCTTTCTCCGTCAGCGCGATCTCCCGCGCTTTTGCAGTGCGCTGTGCCGTGAGACCGGCGATCTCGTCGTGTGTCTGCGTGATTCGTTCCTGTAGCTGCTCACGCTGACCGGAGAGGGTCGCCAAGCGCGCCTGGAAGAGTTTGCGCTCACCTTCCAGGCTGTCGAACTCACCGTTCGCCTGTGCTTGTTTTTGAAGACTTTCAGGAAAAACCAGCTCCGTTTTATCATCACGTTCAGCGATCAGACGGCTGCGCCGGGTTTCCAGCTCATTCATCTGCTTTGTAATGATGGCGAGGTTCGCTTTCGTGGCGGTGCCATCCAGACGCACCAGAAGGTCGCCTGCCTCGACCCGGTCCCCGTCACGCACCGCGATCTCTCCGACGATGCCACCCTCGGCATGCTGGACCAGTTTGCTGTTGGATTCGACCACAACCTTGCCCGACGCAATGACCGCACTGGATATGGATGCGAGCGCCGACCAGCCGCCGACACCGCCAATCAGGACCGTCGTGACCGCGAGGCCAATGAGAAGATGGCGGCGCAATGAAGATCTGGTGTGCTGTCCGGTTGGCGGCGCATCGAAAGGGCCGGCGCGAAGGTTGGCGGGATCGAGGGTTCTGTATCCCTCAAGCAGGCTCTGCGGCAATGTTCAAGGCTCCCTTGCTGGCGGACGTCTTCGCGGTGGCGTTCCTGATTTTTGGCGGCTTGTGGGGTGAGTTGGCCTGTGCCAGGACTTCCTCCTTGCGGCCGAAGGCCTGTTGGCGCCCGTCTTTCAGGACCAGAAGATGATCCACGGCGGCGATCGCGCTCGGCCGGTGGGCCACGACGATGACGATTGAGCCCTTCTTGAGCATTGTGCTGATCGCGTCCGTCAGCGCCAGTTCACCCTCGGCATCCAGATTGGCATTGGGTTCGTCCAGCACGACGAGGAAGGGAAGGCCGTAGAGTGCGCGCGCCAGGCCGACGCGTTGGCGCTGCCCGGCCGACAGGATTGAGCCGGCATCGCCGATACTGGTGTCGTATCCTTCCGGCAGTTTCAGGACCATATCGTGAATGCCTGCCAGCCGGGCCGCCTCAATGACGTCTTCTGCGTTGCGGGCCGGATCGAAACGCGCAATGTTTTCCGCAATCGTGCCGTCGAAGAGATCCACCGCCTGCGGCAGATAGCCGATGTAGCGGCCAAGCTTGAGCGGATCCCATTGGTCGAGCGCCGCGCCGTCCAGGCAGATCTTGCCCATGATGCTCGGCCAGACTCCGACCATGCAGCGGGCAAGGCTTGACTTACCGCTGGCGCTGGGACCGATGATGCCGAGACCTTCGCCCGCTTGTAACGAAAAACCGATCCGTTCGATGGCGGTTTTGGAACTGCCGGGCGGGACGACGGTCACGCTGGTGAGGTCCAGGCTTTTCCTGGGGCGGGGAAGGTCTGTTCTCGTGGTTGGAGGCGGCCCGCTGAGAGTCGTTTTGAGCCGGTTGGCGCTCTGGCGCGCCGCGATGAAGCCGCGCCAGTGCGCGACCGCCAGTTCGATCGGCGCCAGAGCCCGCGACATGATGATGGAGCCTGCGATGATGGTGCCGGGCGAAACCTCCTGCATGACCGCGAGCCAGGCCCCGGCGGCCAGAATGACCGATTGCATCAGCAGGCGGATCGAGCGGGTGGCGGCGGAGAGCACGCTGGCCCGGTCGCTGGCTTTGCCCTGAAGCTGGAGGTAGCGGTCATTGATGCCGCCCCAAATGTTCCCCAGTTGAGCGCTCATCCCCATGGCATGAACGGCTTCGCTGTTGCGCCGACAGCTGGCGGCCACGGCATTGCGCCGGTTCGCCAGGCTTGCCGCCTGACGCAAAGGTTTCCGGTTTACCGCTTCACTCATGACCGCGAGCAGGAGCAATAGGGCAGCGCCCGCCGTGGCGATAAACCCAAGGAAAGGATGGAACAGAAAAATCACTCCCAGATAGAGCGGGATCCAGGGCATGTCGAAGATCGCCAGCGGTCCCTGGCTCGATAGAAATTGCCGCAGGTTGTCCAGGTCGCGGATCGGCGCCGTGGACTCGCCCTTCTGCCCCTGGCGCAGGGGTAGAGCGAGAACTGCCTTAAAGACACTGGGCGAGAGTTCTTCGTCCAGGCGGCGGCCGACGCGGATCAGAACCCGGGAGCGCAGCAGCTCAAAGAGACTGAAAAAGAAATACAGCAGAGTGACCAGGGCGAGCAGGGCGGCAAGTGTCGGCAGGCTGCTGCTCGTCAGCACCCGGTCATAGACCTGCATCATGAAGAGCGGACCGGTCAGCATCAGAATGTTGATGATGCAACTGAAGAGGCCGATACCGATAAACGCGCCGCGGCAGGTTCGCAGCGCGGCGCGGATCAAATTGCGTTCACTTCCGCCGCCATCCCGCGGGCTTGCGTCGGGCGCAGTGGTTTTATGAGAAGACATTTGGAATCAAATCTCCGGACCGGTGACGGATTGCAGTGGCCGGGTTACCCCGGCCACCACATCCCATCGGCGAAAAGCGGATGGGAATGACGAAACTGCTGACCAGACCAGTCGCTCAGGCCACCATCAGATCGTCATTGAAGCAGTTGCCGCCGGTGGACGAGTCCACAACTGCATCCTCGGCGACGGGCGTCTCGTCACCCGGCATCTCGGCAGTGGGTACTTCGGCGGAGGGATCGGACATGCCGTCATCCTCGTCCGGTTCGTCGATGGTTTCCTCCGCCTTGAACTCGATCGAGAGATCCGCGAACTCGATCGTTTCGACATCGAACAACACCTTGGTCGAATCGGCACCCAGCAAGAGGACACCGTTGTTCGGCAGTAGCATGAAGTTGTAGTCGTCAAAGCTGCTTTCCGTCTCGAAGCGGTCGTTCCCAGCCGCGCCCAGGATGATCTGATCGTTCTCCATGTCCATGAAGACATCATCACCTTCCGTACCGGTGGATACAGCCGGCCCCGCGGCCAGATCAGGCTCTTCGGTATCGGGATCTTCAGCAGTCGGTTCCTCGGCATCGGGATCCTCGGCGGTTGGTTCTTCTGCGTCCGGATCTTCCGCTGTCGGCTCGTCCGTGTCTGGATCTTCGGCAGTGGGCTCCTCTGCGTCGGGGTCTTCGACGGTCGGTTCGTCCGTATCGGGATCTTCAGCCGTCGGCTCCTCTGCGTCCGGGTCTTCCGCTGTCGGCTCGTCCGTATCGGGATCTTCGGCATCAGGATCTTCTGCCGTTGGCTCTTCCATATCCGGATCTTCGGTGGTTGGGTCTTCGCCCGGCGTATCGTCGTTGTCAGCAACAACAGGGCTTTCCAGGTCGGTATTGATGTCGACCTTGACGTTGCCGCCCGCGATCGTGACCTGTTTCTCAACCACACCGTTGATGCCTTCGCCGGAAAAGCGGACGGTATAGTCTCCGTCTTCCAGGGCGATCTGGTAGCCACCGGCCTCCCAGGTCGAGGTGTCCACGCTATTGCCTTCGGAATCGATAATCTCGATGTCGACACCGCCGAGACCTTCCCCGACGTCGTAGAAATTGTCGCCATCGTTGTCGTCGAAAGCGACACCGGTCAGGAAGCTCTGGCCGTCATCCGAAAAAGCCTGCGTATAAAGAAACGCGTTACTGAACTGTTCCCAGTCACCGGTCGCGCCGCCGATACCGGCCTCACTCCAGTTCTCATTCATGATGTTAGCGAGATGCCCAGGCGAGCGCAGCAGCGCGCCGTGCCGTTCTTCGACGACGTCCTGCTCGTTGACGTTGCTGCCGGAGGAAAACCAGCCGGCGATATTCTCGCCGACACCGCCGCCATCCCATCCGGCAGCATCCGCGCGCTGCGTCGGGTTGGAGCCGCCGGCACCGGTATGGGAGAAGGTATCGGTGTTCTCCATCCACTCGGAATGGCCGCGGGCGGCTTCCAGCAGGTCCTCGTTCATGGCGAGAGGCTCGAGCGCGGAATCAGGAATGTTGCCAAGACTGAAGCCGTACTTCTCAGCTGCCGCTCCAGGGTCGGCACGCGCCTGATTTACCAGTTCGAGCATGTATTGTTCAAAAGCTGTTGGTGTGGCCATCGTGTATATATTTCCTTTTTTCTTGGAGAATATTACATGTGCTCAAGAAATGAGCAGGGCCGAGTATGATCTGAAATACGGCAGGAATTTGGCATATCGGGGTTAAGGAAATGTCATTTCCATGTCTCGAGATGCCACAGCGAAAGAGAGTTTGTTTGTCTAAAAACGTATATTTTATAAGGCATTTTCAGCTGATAATCGTAAATTCAAATGTCTGGGACGGACCCTGAGCTGTATCGTCTCTGGCTTTGCCCGATCCAGGTTGAACCTGTTTCCTACCATGGTCTGTAGGTTTGTCTTAAAGTAAAACATTCAAGCGTTTTAGGGGTAAAAATTTATTAAAATCAATTAGTAAAGATCGTTTCTTCAACTCGGGAAAGTATTTAGCGAGCAATTTTTTATGTGAAGATTATAGTCATCGCAAGTTAAGCTTGTCCAACAAGCGCTGCCGCTTATTGAGCCACCAGCCGAACTGAGGTTTCCAGAAGCCGTAATCCTTGTCTTCGCCCAGCGACCGCGCGGCGTGAAGTGTCCAATTTGGGTTGTCCAACAGCTCGCGCGCGAGCGCCACCATGTCCACAGTTCCGTCTGCGATGGCTGCTTGGGCAACTTCCGGATCCCAAAGGAAACCGACACCCATCGCGGCAATCCCGGTTTCGCGTTTGACCTGTGCGGCAAGCGGCAATTGGAAGCCTTGCGCCAGGGCCATGCGGCGCGGTTTGAAGCTGTCGTTGTGACCGGCGCCGATGCCGCCCGTCGAGCAGTCGACCATGTCCACGCCATTCTCTTTCAGACCCTTGGCGAGCGCGATGCTGTCCTCGACTTCCCAGCCGCCATCGACCCAGTCGGTCGTGGAAATCCGAAAGGAGAGGACTTTACCCTCCGGCCAGGTCTCGCGGATGGCGCGGGCGGTTTCCAGGGCGAAGCGCATGCGGTTTTCCCGCTCGCCGCCATAGGCGTCCGTACGCTTGTTGGTTACGGGGGAGTAAAACTGATGACCCAGAAAGCCGTGCGCCGCGTAAACCTCGATCACCTCGTAACCGGCCTGATCGGCCCGCCGTGCACTGTCTCTGAAGGCAGCGAGCACGTCATCGATATCGGACTGGGTCATCTCGGTGGGCGTATGCCAGTTCTCGCCGTAGGGCACCGCGGAGGGGCCGATGGTTTCCCAGGGGGCTTCGCCGCGCAACGCAACGTCTTCCTCGGTCACCGGCGTTTCCCCGTGCCAGGGCCGCCGCTCGCTTGCCTTGCGTCCGGCATGGCCAAGCTGAACACCCGGGACCGCGCCCTGTTCCTTCAGGAAGCGGGCAATCCGGGCCATCCCTTCGATCTGCCCGTTTTCCCAGAGTCCCAGGTCGCCGTGGGTGCGCCGCCCTCTATCCTCAACTGCGGTGGCTTCGGTAAAAACCAGTCCCGCGCCACCCAAGGCGAACCGGCCAAGGTGCACCAGATGCCAGTCATTGGCGTAACCATCCTTTGACAGATACTGACTCATCGGCGAGACGGCGATTCGGTTCGGGAAGGTAACGTCGCGCAGGGTAAAGGGTGTAAAGAGCGGCATGTTTGATCCTGAAGTGAAGAAGACGATGGTCTAGCGGCGCAAACTCTATCTTGGCGCCCGGACAATCGCCAGACTGCCGGGCATCACATCTTCGCGCGCAGGCTTCACGTGGCTATGAGTTATTCGCGCATTTGGCTGGGCCCTGGGTGCTGAAAGCGGCTGAGGCTTAGTCGAGAATCCGGCCCAGGCGCACAGCCGTCTGTCCGCGCCAGAGCCGCATGGAGGGCATGACGAGGAAACATTTGTCGTAGGGCGTGAGGATCTCCTCGCCGCCATCGTGTGCCAGCAGCGTGCCCTTTTCCGGGATGATCTCACCGCCGGTAAAGGGGCGTGCAAAGGTAAAGTCATTCTCGCTTTGGACCGTGATAGCCTGGGTGACTTCCACGAAGGTCTGTTTTGGGGTGGCTCCGCGCGCAAGGTCGCCGCCGAAGTCATCTGAGACAGTGCCTTGACTGCGCAGCATTCGCAGGCTCGATTCGATGGCTAGATCGCCCGCGGCCTTTTCCCAATGCTGACCGCATTCGATCAGAACTGCGTTCTTGGGGCTGTCCGGATCGGAGAATCCGGCATAGTCGCGCAGGCGGACTCCGGCAGCATGACCTTGATCGCTGATGACGATCTCCGGCACGCCCACCTGACGGGCGAGGTCGCGTCCTTTCGCGCGCATGCCGGCCATCATGAAGGGCGGGCTGGGGCGCTGCATGGAGTGAATGTCGAGCAGGATGTCGACGGAATCCATGAAGGGCCGGATCTCTCGCGCGCGGCGGAGTTCACTGCTGTCGCGGTCACCGGTCAGAACCTCGTCCGACCAAAGCCGGTTGAAGTCCTCATCCGCCCAGCGTGTGGCGTTGGGGTCTTGCGGGTCGAAACGGCTGTAAGCGTCGATATTGATGAACCCGAGGGAGAGGCGGCCTGCGACCGGGCGGACGTCTTCGCGTAGCAGCCAGTCCAGGGCAATCGCGCCGCAGATTTCGTTGCCATGCACCAGGGCCGAAATCATCACATGTGGCCCAGGAACGCCGCTGTCGAACGACCAGATGTAAGGCGTGCCGCTATTTCCGGCGGCATAGGGCGTGATATCCGGCGCCGTCAGTTCTACCGGATATTCATTTGGAATTTCGATGGCACCGGCGGTTGGCGAAGCGGACATAAAAGAGTCTCCTGCGTTGTCTGATTTTTTTATCGGTATCTTGGTCAGGCCAGCCAGTTCGGGCCACCCGATCACTTCGAGCAAGCCGCGACCAGCCGGTCGAGAAAGGCATCGCAGGCCGCGAGCTGCGCGATCTCCACGAATTCATTCGGCTTGTGTGCCTGCGCAATATGGCCGGGACCGCAAATCGCGGTGGGAATCTCCGCCTCGGAAAAGAGGCCGGCTTCCGTGCCGTAAGCGACTTTCGTGTGGTGGTTTTTTCCGGCGAGAGACTTGACCAGGCCGATCAAATCCGAATCCGGCGGGGTTTCCAGCCCCGGAAAACCCGAGATTGCCTCGAAATGGATCGAGGTCTCGGGCGCGATCGCGTGCATCTCTACTTCGAGAACCTCTTGCGCGTAGGCCTTCACTTCCTCAACCAGGGCATCGACATCCACAGCGGGCAGGGCGCGAAATTCAAAATCAAAGCTGCAGAGTTCCGGCACGATATTGAGCTGCGTGCCACCGTTGAAAACCCCGGTATGAGCGGTGGTGTGCGCAACATCGAAGTCCGGATCGAGAGGGCCCTCGCGGCGCAGGCGCTCGCCGATCTCGCGGATGAAAACGACCAGGCGCGCGGCATATTCGACTGCGTTGACTGCCAGGGGCGCGAGGGAAGAGTGGGCCGCTTTGCCGTTAACGGTGACCCGCAGGGAGCGTTTGGTCTTATGAGCGACCACAACCTCCATGCCTGTCGGCTCGCCAACGATGCAGGCAGAGGGGCGCGGGGAAGCGTCTTTTAATTCCGCGATCAGGCTCCGCACGCCCAGGCAGCCGACTTCCTCGTCGTAGGAAAAGGCGAGATGCACAGGCCGCGTCAGCCCGGCCTGCGTCAGCTCCGGAACCTTGGCCAGCACAGCTGCGAGAAAACCCTTCATATCGGACGACCCGCGCCCGTAGAGTCTGTCATCGCGCGCTGTCAGGACGAAGGGGTCTGTGTGCCAGTCCTGACCGTCCACAGGCACGACGTCCGTGTGGCCAGAGAGGATGATGCCCCCGTCGACGGCGGGGCCGATTGTGGCCCAGAGGTTTGCCTTGGTGCCGTCTTCGTTGTCGATGCGCCGGGACTCGACGCCAAGTGTGTGGAGATAGCGCTCAACCCACTCAATGAGAGCGAGATTGGAGTCCCGGCTGGTGGTGTCGAACCCGACCAGAGCCTCTAGACAGGCGATCGTCCGCCCGCGGCTGCTTGTGCCGATGACACTCTCGACTGATGGGACGGTTGGGCGGCTGGTCGGGGCGTTCATGCGGGTTCCCAGAGGTTGCTTTTAGGAGTGGAGAGGCGGATGTGCCGCATAAAGTCCCGCGCTGTGACCGAGGGCGGGCGACGCGCCGAGACGGCAAAGCTGGTCCGGTAGGCGATTTCCGGCTGAAAGGGACGAACGACAATATCTTCGTCGGGGCCGCTGATCAGCGGAAAGGGATTGGTCAGCGTGACACCGAGACCGTTACGTACGAACTCGCAGGCCGCGACCGAGGTCGCCGTCTCGACGACGATTCGCGGTGACACGCCGGCCTCGGCAAAAAGCTGGTCCAGCTTCGACCGGGCCGCGTGGCGGCGGGTCAGGGCGACAAAGTCCACGCCGTCGAAATGTTCAGGCCGCAAGACATCGTGTTTTGTAAGCTCGTGGCCCTTGGGCAGGATAAAGACGCCCTTGGAAAGCCGGTACGGGATCAGCTTCAGGCCTGCACGGGTCATGTCTGCGCCGGTCAGGCCGAGATCGAAGCGTTCGTCCATGATTCCGCCGATCAGGTCATCCGAAGTGCAGATTTCCAGACTCACGATCCGGTCCGGGTTGGCCTTCAGAAAGCTGGAGACACTGCGAACCAGGAAGCGGTGGGCGAGTGTCGGCGGCGCGGCGACCCGCAGGGGATGCTGAGGCGAGCTCTTCCAGTGGGCACCGTCGATGCTGGAAAGCGCATCGAATAGCGGGTCCAGGTTTTCATTCAGTGCAAGCGCTTCTGCCGTCGGTTGCATTCTGCCTTGCTCGCGCACGAAAAGCATTTGGCCGATCCGCCCTTCAAGCTGGGAGACCGATCGGCTGACGGCGGATTGCGAGATGCCGAGACGTCGCGCAGCGGCGGTCGTCGAGCCGGCGGAAATGACCGCGCGCAGGGTCTCGAATTCTCTCAGACTGTGCCAGTTTTTGCGCATTCCTTCATCCCTACACCACCCGGCTGACCGGCAACAAGCCGACAGCTTGTCATGGGGGTATGAGTAAATTGCATAAAGTTTTTAGTTCCTCATGCAGAAACTAATCGATAGCATTTCGAAAGCAATCGGTGTCGCCTGCAAGCAGTTTTTGCGGACGCCCGGGTTTCTAGACAAGCCGGCTACGGCACAATGGACCCGAATAACGGGTCGAAACAGTGACTTGACGTTACAGGGAGAGTCTTTGATGAGGAATTTTACCACAAGCGTGGGCTGCGCCTGCGCGGCTGTTGCCTTGATGGTGGGGGCGGCGACGTCTGTGTCTGCCGACAGCCTGACCATTGGCATTTCAGCCGAAGCGACCTCGGTCGATCCGCACTTTCATAACCTGACACCCAACAACCAGATCGCGACCCATATCTTTGGCGGTCTGGTCAATCAGGACAGCAAACAGACCCTTTTGCCGGGGCTGGCGGTGTCCTGGAAGCCTGTGGATGACCTGACCTGGGAGTTCAAGCTTCGTGAGGGCGTCAAGTTCCACGACGGCACCGACTTTAATGCTGACGATGTGGTCTGCAGCTTCACGCGGGCACCCGATGTTCCGAACTCGCCGTCGAGCTTCGGCACCTACACCAAGGGCAAAACGGTCGTGAAGATCGATGATATGACCGTTCATATCAAAACCGAACAGCCTTATCCGGTGATGGCCAACGATGTGTCGCTGATCCATATCGTAAGCAACGAGAAGGGCTGCAACGGCACAACGGAACAGTTCAATAACGGCGAAGTTACGGTCGGAACTGGGCCGTACAAATTTGTGTCCTACACGCCTGGCGAAAAGATCGTCCTGACCGGGAACCCGGACTACTGGGGTAACAAACCCGACTTCTCCGACGTGACGCTGCGTCCGATCAAATCCAGCCCGTCACGTGTCGCGGCGCTGCTGGCCGGTGATGTCGACATGATCGATGGCGTGCCGACCGCGGATCTCGCGACCCTGAAGCAGAACGATGACCTGCAGATCAGTGAAGGCATCTCGAACCGGGTGATTTATCTGCACCTGGATCACTTCCGTGACGATTCGCCTTTCGTGAAAGCCGCGGATGGTGGGCCGATCAAAAATCCGCTTCGCAATGCCAAGGTGCGCAAGGCGATGTCCATGGCGATCAGCCGCGAGGCAATCGCGGAGCGCGTGATGGAAGGTCAGGCCATTCCCGCCGGCCAGTTGCTGCCCGAGGGCTTTTTCGGCGTTTCCGAAAAACTGAAGCCGGTTGAATACGATGCCAAGGGCGCCAAAGCTCTGCTGGAAGAAGCCGGTTATCCGGATGGTTTTCAGCTGCGCATCCATGGTCCCAACGACCGCTATATCAACGATGCGAAAATCGCCGAAGCGATTGCGCAGATGCTGACCCGGGTTGGCATTAAGACCGATGTGGAGACCATGCCCCGCTCGGTCTACTTCAAGCGGGCGTCGCGTGGCAGCCCGGAAGGCTTGCCTGAGTTTTCCTTCGTGCTGGTTGGCTGGGGAGCCGGCTCCGGTGAAGCGTCTTCGCCCTTGCGTGCGCTTCTGCACACTTACGACAAGGACCGGGGCTTCGGGGCTTCCAATCGTGGCCGCTACTCCAATCCGGAAGTCGATAAGCTGATCGAAGAAGCTCTGGCGACCGTGGACGAC
The DNA here is from genome assembly GCF_007004665.1 of Denitrobaculum tricleocarpae. Lineage (GTDB taxonomy): Bacteria > Pseudomonadota > Alphaproteobacteria > Kiloniellales > Kiloniellaceae > Denitrobaculum > Denitrobaculum tricleocarpae. The sequence continues at coordinate 634,219 of NZ_ML660053.1, forward strand.
GACAAGCGTCAGGACCTGCTGGCCACCGCAACGGAAATCGCCATTGAAGACGGCGGCATCATTCCCGTGCACTACCAGGTCAACGCCTGGGCTGCGAAGAAAGGTATTTCCTATCGGGCCCGGACTGACGAGCAAACACGCGCTTACGACGTGTTTAAGGACTAAGAACACTGGGGCGACAGGTAGTCGCCCCGTTTTCTGCGGCTGTGGCTGGTGCCCTGCTCGTCTTAGCCGTGTTGTGCAGCAGCAAGGCAGCCGTTTCATCCGACGCCAAAAGCAGGTGGAAAAACAAACAGTAAAAGCCTGATCTTGATGTTCTGAATTGGCTTTGTGAGCCCTAGAGTCTGATTGTCTCCAGTGATGTGGTGCAAGCTCTAGCCGGCGGAGAGGTTTCTCATGTCAGAGTTTATGATTCGCCGGTTTTTCCAGAGCGCAATCGTAATTCTCGCCATGTCTGCCATCGTGTTTTTCGGGGTAAATGTCGTCGGCGATCCGGTCGACATGCTGATCAATCCGGAAGCCGATCAGGCGGATATCGAGGCAACGATCCGGGCCCTTGGCCTGGATCGTCCCATCGGCGAACAATACCTGTTTTTTCTGAAGGGCATCTGGGTCGGCGACTTCGGCAAGTCCTTCATTTTCGGTCAACCTGCGCTTCAGCTCATCTTGCAGCGCATGCCCGCGACCATGGAATTGGCCTTTGCGGCGCTGTTCCTCTCGATCGTGATCGGCATTCCGCTGGGACTCTTCGCCGGACTGCGGCCGGAAAGCCGGGTCTCGAAAGGCATCATGGCCGGCTCGATCATGGGCTTCTCGCTGCCCACCTTCTGGGTCGGGCTGATGATGATTATTATTTTTGCGGTGGAGCTTGGCTGGCTGCCCTCGACCGGGCGCGGCGATACCGCGACCTTTCTGGGGATTACCTCCAGCCTCTTTACCCTCGATGGTTTGTCCCACATATGCCTGCCCGCGTTTAATCTGGCGCTGCTCAAGATTTCACTGGTTATCCGGCTCACCCGTGCCGGCACGCGCGAGGCCGTGCATCAGGACTACATCAAGTTTGCCCGGGCCAAGGGGCTCTCTGACCGGCGCATCATCGGCGTGCATCTGCTGAAAAACATCTTGATCCCGGTGGTGACCGTGATCGGTCTGGAATTCGGCAGTCTGATCGCCTTCTCCGTCGTGACCGAGACCATTTTTGCCTGGCCGGGTATGGGCAAGCTCTTGATCGAATCGATCCTCGTCCTGGATCGTCCCGTCATCGTTGCCTATCTGATGATTATCGTGGCGCTCTTCGTCTTCATTAATCTGGCGGTCGACATTGTCTATTCCCTGCTCGACCCGCGGGTACGTCTCAGGGATCAAGGCGCATGAGCAGCGAAGCCACATCTAACATCACGGGTGCTGACGGCGATCCTCAGATTGCGGCTGAACTGGCCGAGACAGGCCTGATCGTCGAGACTCCCTTCAAGCGATTCGTCTCGGAGTTCCTCGAGAGCCGTGTCGCCATGGGCGCACTTCTGACCCTGGCGGCAATCGTCCTTGCCGCGATTCTCGCGCCATTTATTACACCGCAAAACCCTTACGATCTGGGGCAGGTCGATATTATGGATGGGCGGCTTCCGCCGGGCTCCGAAGCCTTTGCCGAATACACCATGTGGCTGGGATCCGATGGGGCAGGGCGCGATCTCTTTTCCGCAATCCTTTATGGTCTTCGCATTTCGCTCGCGGTCGGTGTGACCTCAGGTCTGATTGCGATTGCGATCGGCATGTCAGTTGGGCTCCTGGCGGCCTACGTGGGCGGCCGGGTTGAAGCCTTCATCATGCGGATCGTCGATCTTCAGCTTTCCTTTCCCGCCGCCCTGGTCGCCCTGATGCTGGTGGCGCTGTTGGGCAAGGGGATCGACAAGATCATCCTGGCGCTGGTGGTGGCTCAGTGGGCCTACTACGCCAGAACCGTGCGTGGCTCGGCGCTGGTAGAGCGCAGTAAGGAGTATGTCGAGGCCGCGGCTTCACTCGGACTTTCGCATGCCCGTATCATGTTCCGGCACATCCTGCCCAACTGCCTCGCGCCTCTGATCGTCGTCGGCACTATTCAGACTGCCCATGCGATCGCCCTGGAGGCGACGCTCTCGTTCCTGGGTGTCGGCTTGCCACAGACCGAACCCTCACTTGGCGTGCTGATCGCCAACGGCTTTGAATACATGCTGTCAGGCAAATATTGGATAAGTGTCTTCCCCGGCGTGGCGCTGCTGATCACCATCGTTTCGATCAATCTGGTGGGCGATCAGCTGCGTGACGTTCTGAACCCGAGGCTGAAGCGATGACGGCGGTTGATGGCACAATGGAAAAGCTTGAGGGGCAGCTTAACGGCGAGGACGCTCCCACGCTCGTGGTGGAGAATCTCAAAACCCATTTCTTCACCCGTATCGGCGCGGTCAAGGCGGTCGACGATGTAAGTTTTTCGGTCCAAGCCGGTGAGATCCTGGGGCTGGCGGGAGAGTCCGGCTCCGGAAAGTCGATCACCGGCTTTTCTATTCTGGGCCTGATCGATCCGCCGGGCAGGGTGGTATCCGGTGCGATCCGCTTTAAGGGTGAGGATCTGGTCACAGCCTCTCCGGAGCGGTTGCGGGGACTGCGCGGCAACCGCATCGCCATGATCTTCCAGGATCCCATGATGACCCTGAATCCGGTGCTTCGGGTCGATACTCAGATGATTGAGGCGATCCAGGCCCACCGCAAGATGGACCGGAAGGCAGCCCGGCAACGTGCCTATGACGCGCTCGAGATGGTCGGAATTCCCTCACCGGGTGAGCGTCTGAATGCCTATCCGCATCAGCTGTCGGGGGGCATGCGGCAACGCGTGGCGATCGCGATCGCCTTTCTGAATGAGCCGGATCTGATCATTGCCGACGAACCGACCACGGCGCTGGACGTCACCATCCAGGCACAGATCCTTCACGAGGCCCAAGCCCTCTGCAAACGAACCGGGACAGCCATGATCTGGATTACCCATGACCTGGCCGTCGTGGCCGGTTTGGCAGACCGGATTGCCGTCATGTATGCCGGGCGGATCGTGGAGACCGGCGAGACCGATGATGTGATCGACCGGCCTTTGCATCCTTACTCCGTTGGGCTTCTGGGCTCCGTACCTTCCGCGAACAAACGGGGTGAGCGCCTGAACCAGATTCCGGGTATGACGCCCAATCTTATCGGACTGCCGCCGGGCTGTGCCTTCAAGGCCCGCTGCCCGCGCGCCAGTGAGCTCTGCAATACGACGCCGGACGTGTCCGAGCTGATACCGGGACGCAAGATCCGATGTCACCACCCGCACCTCGAGGAGGCTGCGCAATGACCGATCACGCAACCTCCGCTGCGCCACTGATTGAAATCAAGGGTGTTAGCAAACGCTTCGTCAAGCGGCTCGATTTCGCCGGAAAACTGGCCCGGCGCCTCGGGGCCGGCTTGGAAGAAGAGACCGTACATGCGGTTGACGGGGTTGATCTCTCGATCGCGCAGGGTGAGGTCGTCGGCCTGGTAGGAGAATCAGGTTGCGGCAAGTCGACTTTGGGCCGGATGGTCGCCGGGATTATGCCACCAAGCGACGGCGCCATTCTCTACAAGGGGCGCGATATCGCCTCGCTGAGCGGTGACGACAAGCTGGAGGCGACCTTTGCCGTTCAGATGATTTTCCAGGATCCTTTCTCCAGCCTCAATCCCCGTATGCGCGTCGAGGATATTATCGGCGAAGCGCCGGTGGTGCATGGCCTGGTGTCCAGCCGGAACAAATCTGACTATGTGGATGAAGTCCTGACCAAAGTCGGACTGGACCCTGAATTGAAACGGCGCTATCCGCATCAGTTTTCCGGCGGTCAGCGGCAGCGCATCGGCATTGCCCGCGCTTTGGCGGTTAAGCCGAAATTCCTGGTCTGCGACGAGGCGATTGCCGCGCTGGACGTCTCGATTCAGGCTCAGGTTATCAACCTTTTCATGGATTTACGTGAAGAGTTTGATCTGACGTATCTCTTTATCAGTCACGATCTCTCGGTGGTCGAGCATATCTCGGAGCGCGTGGTGATCATGTATCTGGGCCGGGTCGTGGAAGCCGCTCAGGCCGATGCCTTGTTCGCCGCACCCAATCATCCCTATGCCCAGGCTTTGCTCTCGGAAGTGCCGCGCCTTGATCAGCGCAAGCGGGATTTCCAACCGATCAAGGGTGAGATACCGTCGCCTCTCGATCCGCCGCCCGGGTGTCACTTTCACCCTCGCTGCCCGCAGGCCTTTGAGGCCTGTTCGGCCGCGCGGCCATTGCTGAAAACCATCGCGCCGGACCGGATCTCGGCCTGTCATCTCAATGATTGAGACAACGCCCGCTCTATCCCACTTCACCTGAATGAGTTACCGTGACTGACCAGATCGTCCTCGAAGCCCCGCGTGCCGAGCCTCTCCCACTCATCTTTGACAGCCCGCACTCCGGGACCAGTTATCCCGATGACTTCGATCACGTGCTTGATCGGATCGTCCTGCGGCGTTCGGAAGATGCCTTTATTGACGAACTTTACGATCACGTGCCGGACCAGGGCGCGACCCTTCTGCATGCCTTGTTTCCGCGCTCTTACATCGATCCCAACCGCAACCTGCTGGACATTGACCCGGCGATGATCGCGGGCGGTTGGCCGGGCGAAGTGAGACCCTCTTTCAAGCTCGACAACGGCGTCGGCCTGATCTGGCGCCAGGTCAAAACCTTCGGACGGATCTACGACCGTCTCCTGACCCGCGAAGAGGTCCAGGCGCGGATTGACCGCTGCTGGCAACCTTACCATTCTGCCCTATCGGATCTCTTTGAACGGTTTCACGCCCAGCATGGCTTTATCTATCACGTCGATTGCCACTCCATGCCGGAGTGGGGAGACGAGACCACCGAAGACGGCGCCGTGCGCCGCGCGGATTTCGTGCTGGGCGACCGGGATGGAACCACCTGTGAGCCGGAATTCTCCGCTTTGATCGCCGAAACGCTGCGGGCGGAAGGCTATTCCGTTGTGTTCAACGATCCCTATAAAGGTGTAGAGCTGGTTCAGCGCTATTCCAATATGGCCACGGATCGGCATTCCATTCAGGTGGAGATCAATCGTGCGCTCTATATGAACGAGGACGATATCACGCGAAACGCGCGCTTCGATCAGCTCAAACAGTCTCTCAAGAAGATGACCCAAGTCCTTGCGGATTATGTCACTGCGCGGATTTCCTGAGCTCCTGTTTGGGTCAAGTGTTAGGTGAGATTCTGTGGAACAGGAACACGCGGAGGGATAGATGAAGTTAAGGAGACTACTAACGGCGCTTGTCTTAAGTGGCCTCCCGGTTGGCACCCTGTGGGCCGCGGATATCATTGAAATCTCCCGCGACGACATCTGCGTTTCGGACCTCAAGGGCGAGGGACACCTGAGCGGTGGTATCCCGACCGGGGGGATCGCCGAGACGGTCTCAATGATTCTCTGTGACGGTTCCGCCGCGCGATTGACGCTCGTGAACGGAAAACCCGAGCTGAGCGATGTCGTTCAAAACGCCGTTCCCGTGCCGCGCGTCGAACCGGTAAAGATGCTCCCGGACAGTGAGATAACCTATGGAGAGAACGACATCCGTTCCGCCTGGCTGACCGGACCGACTCGTCGTTACGCGCACGCCATTCTCGGTGACGCCATTGAGGCCACCGGGATTGCTGTGATCTCCCTTATGGGCGAAGAGATCCTTTTCGAAGTCGGGCCTGAGTCGGTTTTCGAGGATTTGCGCGTCCGGCTTGTCGATCTGAACGGCGATGACAAAGATGAGTTGATCGTCATCCGCAGCTACCTGGACGCCGGGGCTGCCCTGGCGGTTTACGGTTTGGTGAACGGAAAGATCGCTCCCATGGGTGAAACCCCCGCGATCGGTGTGTCCAATCGCTGGCTGAACCCCGCAGGCGCTGCTGATTTCGACGGTGATGGTGATATCGAGATTGCCTATGTTGAAACCCCGCATATCGGCGGCACCTTGCGCTTTTTCTCGCTGAAGCCGGAGGGGCTTGTGGAAGAAGAGGCGCTGCAGGGGTTCTCCAATCACGCAATCGGAAGCCGGGAGCTCGATCTTGGCGCAGTGGTCGACTGGAACCGTGACGGCGTTCTTGATCTTGCGATTCCCGATGCGTCGCGCAGCCGGTTGCAGGTCGTCAGCTTGGCCGCGGGGGAGGCGAAGGTGCTGGCCAGCCTGCCGCAGGACGGCGGGCGTCACAGTGCTCGCATTACGACCGCGGTGATTGTCAGTGACCTGGATGGCGATGGCATGCCGGAGCTTTTCTACGGTTTGAGTGACGGCAGCCTGGTGATGATGAAACCATAAGAAGGCGGCTGCCTAACTCTGCAAAGTCGAGACCGGGGTTTGGTCTTTCATGCCCGAAGGAGCTTCAGGCGCAGCCATGAAGTTCGCATCCTCTTCTGCCGCAGCGAACTTCAACCCGGCCTGCTTTATCGCTTCGTCACCGACCTTATCCAGCTTGGTGTAACCCGGGTGGTGATGTTCCAGATACGGATCGTTGCGGGCGGCGTTGTAGCAACAGAGTAAGGTCCAGCGCCGATTGTCGGACCGGTTCTGATCGGAGCGGTGCAGTGTGTTGCAATGGAAGAAAAGGGCATCGCCCGGCTCCATCTCCACATAAACCGTTTCAAGCTGCTTCTTCGCTTCTTCAACCCGCGCCAGATCGGCGCCGACCTGCTCACCCTCCAAAAGCTTGTGATCAATCCTCCCCATGTGGTGCGACCCGCGCAAGACCTGAAGGCAGCCGTTTTCCGCGGTCGTGCGGTCCAGGGCGATCATCATCGACGCCATCAGTGGGAAGAGACAGCCGTTGTCATACCAGTAGCCGTAATCCTGATGCCATTCCCACGCGCCGCCGACGCGCGGTTCTTTTGCCGTCAGCTTCGAATGGTAGTGATAGACCTCACCGCCGATGAGCTGTTCCATGGTGTCGACGACACGCTCTGAGCGCGCCGCCAGGCCATAGACACTGTCACCGGGGTGATTCCAAAGCGCCATCTTCGTGGCGGAGCCGCTGGTATCTTGTCGATCGTAGAAGTGACCGCGGATCGCCGGATCCTCTTCCATGCTTCGGCGCAGCAGGTTGATTTCTTCGCTATCGAACAGCGACCTGACAATAACATATCCGTCATTGACATAGGAATTCACCTGGTCTGACGTAAGAACGGATGGCATTGTTGAGGCTCCAAAGCATGGTGATCGTTCGACTGAACTTCAACTCTAGTGTTTGGCCGTAACCCCGTACAGTTTTGATTGATTGAGCGCTCAAGACCATCGGCGGGTTTTCGATCAGATTGGGCGGCTCAGGGTGGTCATTTGAACCGTTGCACCCAAGCCTGAAGCGGTGCTGCGGATGTGCAATAAATGCTCAATTTGCTCAGGATCATGTCAGGTGTCCAGCGCCCCATCTTCACCCCAAATCGCACGCTACCGGGATCTGGTGCGGGTAGAATCCCCGCCTGAGCATCATAACAACGCAATTGGGCAGTTCGACAGCTACTGGCGGTCTCTGCGGGAAGACCTTGGCCGGTTCCCGTCGCGTACACACCTTGATCCCATTGCCATGGGCGCGGCGATCTTGCCTTGGCTGCTCCTTGTCGAGCTGCGCGAGGACAGCGAGGGGATGTTTCTCTTTTACCGTCTGTGCGGCACGGAGATCGCAAACCTGGTGGGGCATGATGTTACGGGCAAGACGTCGCGAGAGGTAATATGCGATTCCAATCTTAAGGTCATTGTAGAGCCTTATTATTTTACGCTTCAGGAACAGCAACCGAGTTTCTGGAAAACGTCCGTCTATCACGAAGTCTACAGTTGGCGGCCCGCCGTGCGCGGTGTATGGCCTTTGTCGGGTTGCGGCGAAAAGATCGACATGTTCGTCAATCTGACCGTACCGGTTCTGGGTTCAATGCCCAAAAATTTGTGACGCACTTGTTTTCTTCTCTTAGTTCGTTGGACAAGATTTAATCACTGCACAGATCGTGAAACGGGCCGGATTTTCTTGTGACTCTTCGTTTTTCTGGATGCGCGACAGTATCGAAAATAAACTTTAAGGCGAATTCTTAAGGACTTAATCACTACAAATTTCTTGACAACCGTGACCTGTGTGCGATCACATCAAAATCTCGTTAATGTTTGGCGTATATCATCACTTCACAACCTTCAATCGGCGTCCCTCAATTAGTATTGGAATGTTTTGACTCTTTGCGGGGCTTGTTTTTCCTGTGTCTGTCTAAGGTTGTGTCCTTTTGTCTTTTTGGAGTGTTCGTGACATGAAAATTCTTGCTGGATTTCCGGCTCGTAATGTCTTTGCCCTTGGAGTCGTCGCCGTTGCGCTGTCTGCCTGTGCGTCTGCTGATGTCTCAGCGATTAAGCGTGTGGATCAGAACACAATCAATTCTGTGAAGGTAACAGAAGTTAATGTTACCGTAGAAACTCCAAAGCCGCATCCTCAGCTCAAAGCAGCCTTGGCTGAAGAGCTGTCTAAGTCTGTTCCAGCCTGTTCGAAAGGTGAGAAGCCGTATGTTATGAACGTCGCGGTTGTCGACTTTGAAGAACAGGATGTAGCGAAGTCGATCTTCCTGGGCGATGAGATTGAGTTAAGCGGCCGGGTTGAGCTTGTTGACGTAGCGACTGGTGAGCAGATCGGTGAGTATTTTGTGGATCGGAGCTTTTTTTGGGGTGGGTTCGTTGGCGCAGCTATGATGTCTGACGCTGAACGCTCTTTGAGTGAAGGTTTCGCCGAGAGTGTTTGTGAAGAAGTCTTTGGCGTGGCACCGGAGAAAGAATCGTAACCGCTCGGAGTCATCGACTTTCTTCTAGCGCTTGATCGGTTTTGACACCTGATCGGCCTCCGGATTGAGGGTTCGTGATAGAGGGGTGGCCTTCACGTGGCTGCCCCTTTTTTTTGTCCTTTAATATCGCCCCAGTCTCTCAGTCAGCAGATCGAAAAAACCGTCTGAGTCCACGCCGTAAACCCATTCGACGTTTTTCGGGCGGTCGGTGACGTGCCAGAAATCGACGGCGGTATGGCCCATGGTCAGTTCGGAATGGATTTCGACCTGCAGGTTACAGGCCTTGGTCTTGAAGAGTTCGGGCTTGAGCAGATAGGCCGTGGTGCAGGGGTCGTGGAGCGGGGCACCGTCGGAGCCGTACTTCTGAACGTCGTGGCGGTCGAAAAACGCCAGCATGTTATGGGCCGCTTGCGCAACCGGGTTGCCAAGGTCCTGAATACGCTTCGAGCGCGCCTGGGTGGTGAGGACCTGATGGGTCACATCCAGCCCCATGACCACGATGGGGCGTCCGCACCGAAAGACAACGTCGGCGGCGTGAGGGTCGACGTAGATATTGAATTCCGCGGAGGGCGTTGTATTGCCGCCCTCACGCATGGCGCCGCCCATCAGCACGATTTCCCGGATCTTACCGGCAATTGCGGGCGCCTTGATCAACGCCGCCGCAATGTTTGTGAGGGGACCGATCGGGAGCAGGGTGATCGCGTTGTCCTCGGCGGCTGAGAGCGTTTCGACGATAAAGTCGACCGCATGACGCGATTGCAACGGGGTCGCGGGTTCGGTGATTTCGATGCCGTCAATACCGGTCTTGCCGTGGACCTCCTCCGCCGTTACCAGGGGCCGCACCAACGGACGGCTGCAGCCTGCATAAACGCCCATACCCTGCTTGCCGGCGAGATCGCACAGGATCCGGGCATTGCGGGATGTCAGGGCCAGCGGGACGTTTCCCGCGACCGTCGTAATGCCGAGGATATCGAGTTCGTCCGGCGAGGCCATGGACAGCAGGAGCATGATCGCGTCGTCCTGGCCGGGATCGCAGTCGATGATGACGGGGCGAGCGGTCACTGAAATACTCCTTACGCAGAGGGGATGGCAGGCGGATAAGGTCTATAACCCGAATCCGGTTTTGGCGGGAGGCCCTATCTCGCAAACCTGGATTGCTTTTTTATGGCTTGGATCATGTCTTCCAGGGCACTTAGGAAGGTCGATCGGTCCCGTTTCGAAAAGCCGGGGCCCGCGCCTGAAATTTCACCGGTTTCGCGCAGCTGTGCCTTTAAGTCCCGCATCGCCAGCGCCATGCCGATAGACTGTTCGGTGAAGGGCCGCCCGGTCGGGCCGAGAACACCGGCGCCATTTTTTAAACAGCGGTCGGCCAGAGGGATATCCGAAGTGATGGCGATGTCGCCTTCACCGATATGTTCGGCGATCCAGTCGTCTGCCGCATCCGGGCTTTCCGGAACCACGACGCGCTTGACCAGCGGGCTGTCTCCGACACGCAACCAGGTGTTGCCCACCATGTGAACGATCACCTGATGACGCTCGGCGACTTTCAACACTTCTTGCTTGACCGGACAGGCATCCCCATCCACGTAGATCTCCAGCACGCTCGATGATTCCGGCAGCGATCATTAAAGCTCATGAGATCAATGGCGGTACCTGAGGTGTCAAACAAGTAAATTCTGCGGAGTTGTGAGAGATCGCCAAGCTCTCAACGGCCCTTGAAGAGTGAGCCGAGGAGACCGCGAACCAGCTGCCGTCCGATGTTCGACCCGAGAGAACGCGCGATGCTTTTCATCAGCGTCTCGCCAACGGATTGGCGCGAAGAGGATCTGCGCCGCGTTTTCCTTGCAGGCGCGGGTTTCACGGTCTGCTTCTTTCGCTTCTTCGCCGCTTGCTCCGCGGCTTCCCGTTCTTCAAGTTCTCTTGCCGCCTGGTCCGCTTTTTCCGTCAGGACCTCGTAGGCGGAGCGCCTGTCAACGGACTTGTCATAACGGCCGGCCAAAGGGCTGGCCTCCATTACGGCCTTTCGTTCGGCGGCTTTGGCAGGGCCCATGCGCGACATGGGTGGGCGGATTTTGGTTCGCTGAACGACCGTTGGAACGCCCTTGCCGGAGAGCGTCGAGACCAGCGCTTCGCCGACGCCCAGTTCAGTGATGGCCTCCGCGGCACTGAAGGATTTGTTGGGGCGAAAGGTTTCGGCGGCCGCTTTGACGGCTTTCTGATCACGCGGTGTAAAGGCGCGCAGAGCATGTTGCACCCGGTTTCCTAACTGACCGAGAATTGATTCCGGTACGTCGAGTGGATTCTGGGTGACGAAGTAGATGCCGACACCTTTGGAGCGGATCAGGCGCACAACCTGTTCAACCTTCTCGACCAGGGCCTTCGGGGCGTCGTCAAACAGCAGGTGAGCTTCGTCAAAGAAAAACACGAGCTTGGGTTTTTCGGGATCGCCGATTTCCGGCAGTTCTTCAAAGAGCTCCGACAGCAACCAAAGCAGGAAGGTGGCATAGAGCCGGGGCGTCATCATCAGCTTGTCGGCGGCAAGGACGTTGATTTGGCCACTGCCGTCGTGCGCGAAAGACATGAAATCTTTCAATTCCAGTGCGGGCTCTCCGAAGAACTTCTCCGCCCCCTGTTGTTTCAGGGTGAGAAGACGCCGTTGAATGGCGCCGACAGATGCCTTCGAGACATTACCGTAGTGGCTGCTCAGTTCCTTGGCGTTTTCGCCCACGTGCGCCAGAAGGGCACGTAGGTCCTTCAGGTCCAGGATCAACATCCCCTGGTCGTCGGCCAGCTCGAAAGCAATATTGAGAATGCCTTCCTGCGTGTCGTTCAACTCAAGCAGACGGGCGAGCAGGAGAGGGCCCATTTCAGACACGGTGGTGCGGATGGGATGGCCTTTTTTGCCAAAGAGGTCCCAAAAAACTGTGGGCGCGGCGGCGTAGCCGAAATCTTCAAAGCCGATTTCCGCCGCGCGTCTTTCGAGTTTCGGATTGGCTTTTCCGATTTGCGATATACCGGAGAGATCGCCTTTTACGTCCGAGAGGAAAACCGGAACGCCGGCTTTGGAAAAACCCTCAGCCAGGATCTGTAGTGTAACGGTTTTTCCGGTGCCCGTCGCGCCGGCAATCAGTCCGTGCCGGTTGGCGAACTTGAGGGCGAGCGTTTGCGGCTTGCTGCTGCCGCCGATGAAAAGTGTGCCGTCGTTCTGCATGGATCCCCCTGGTAAAGAATTTTTGCGATTCGGACAGTTGTCGTAGTGTCCTGCACGTTTATTGAAGGCCTGTTCTGAATCAAATGTGAGGCAACTGAGCTTGGATCAAACAAGGCTGGGTTGTTTCTCAAAAATTGACGTCGATACAGGGTAGTATTCGTTCAGTTGTCATAGGTATTTCACCGAATTGTCTGTTCACACAGTTTAAACAATGCTGTGCGATCGACCAAAACAATTGGGAAAGTCTCATGATCTGTAAAATAGAAGAGATCGAGGGAATCGGCGGCGTCTACCGGGAAAAACTATCGGCAGCAGGCATAGATACGACTGACAGCTTGCTGCAGGCTTGCGGCACACCCGCGGGCCGCAAGGCCTTGGCTGAAACGTCGGAGATCAGCGAGAAGATGTTGCTGACCTGGGCCAACATGGCGGATCTGATGCGGATCAACGGTGTTGGAAAACAGTTTGCGGAGCTGCTTGAAGCGGCCGGTGTCGATACCGTGAAAGAACTCAAACATCGCAACGCGGCCAACCTCGCCGAAAAAATGACTGAGATCAACGAGCAGAAGAGTCTTACCAATGGCGCGGTTTCGGAAGGCCAGGTTTCAGGGTGGATCGAGCAGGCGAAGACTATGGACCCTGCTATTTCCTACTGACCGAATTTGGATGCTGTAGCGTCGCTCGCGGTATTTCCGGTCTGCCCGCCCAACGTTTGAAGACCGCGGGTGAGGCCGGGCGTCCGCCAGAGGTAGTGTGCGCTGACCATTGCGATTTCGTGGTCCCGCCACTATCCCATTTTGCGCGCGGGAGCGAGGGGGAGCAGCTTTAACCCTTGTTGGCAGCGCCGTAGTTGTTTCATTTAAGATGGCATCAATTCGCTCCGGGACGCGTGACGACGCAGGTGCGATAAACTGTCGCTAAGGCTTCCCGCGTAGCTCGGCGCCTCGTCTTTTGGTCTCTCCCTCTATCTCAATGTTATTATATGGTTTTTCGATCTGCTTTGGTGAACTTGACGCTGAGTCTGTGTCAAATAAGGTTAATATTGCGCCGCAATATTTTTCTTGAAAAGAACGCTCTGCCATGTATTTTAAAATGATTGTAAAACGCAAGTGCAGTGGGTTCAGGGTTTGAGTTTCGAGTGCCAAACCTCATTGCACGACATCAATGAGGGATTGAAAATATGATTGGTAAAAGGCTTCCGGCCGTCACTTTCCGCACCCGCGTTCGCGACGAATCGCTCGGCGGATCTAACCCATACCGCTGGGAAGATAAGACGACCGATGACTACTTTAAGGGCAAGCGTGTTGCCGTTTTCTCGCTGCCGGGCGCTTTCACACCAACCTGCTCAACGTTCCAGCTCCCTGATTTCGAAAAGCTGTTCGGTGAGTTTCAAAGCAAGGGTATCGACGAGATTTATTGTGTTTCGGTCAACGATGCTTTTGTCATGAACGCCTGGGGCAAGCAGCAGGGACTGACCAATGTGAAGCTGATCCCGGACGGCTCCGGTGAGTTCACCCGGAAAATGGGCATGCTGGTCTGCAAGGACAACCTCGGCTTCGGTATGCGGTCCTGGCGTTACGCGGCGATCATTGATGACGGCACGGTGGAAGCATGGTTCGAAGAGCCTGGTTTCTCCGACAACTGTGAGAGCGATCCTTACGGAGAGTCCGCGCCACAGAATCTCCTCGAGAAGATCACGGCGCGCATTGATGAGCGGGTTTCTGCCTGAAGGCTTTGAGTTGTGGCGACGTTGGTTGGCGCGTCCGATGTTTGACCTCGTAAAGGTAAAACGGGCGCGCCTCGCCTGTTCGGGGTCGGGTTAGTCCGTGATTATGAAATGATCACGATTTGAGATGGGCGGTTTGTCAAACGACAGATCGCCCTCTGTACTATAGGCCCGTGCTGATGATCCAGCTAACAGCGGGCGAGGTTAATTCTGACGCCGCTTTCCAATTTCCAATGGTAAGGCGCGCCGCTACCGTCCGATCTAGCTTTTATAGTTAGATCAGATTCACAAGTAAGATGGATCGCCTTCGGCGTTTCCATCTAAACTTGGTCTGATCCAGGGCCTGGTTTGAGCAGCGCTAGGTTTATCCCGCCGATAACGATGATGACCGCGCCAACAATGGTGCCGGTATCCGGGATCTCGCCAAAGACAAGGAAGCCGAGCAAAGCTGCAAAGACGATCCAGGTATAGCTGACCGGTCCGAGAACAGAGACGTCCGCCAGGCGAAAGCCCTTGATGACGAAATACTGTGCGGTGATGGCCAGTGGGCCAAGCAGCAAGAAGGGCAGATTGTCGTGGAGATCCGTTGAACGCCAGGTCAGGAAAGCCGGAACCGACAGGAGAAGAATCCCGAAGGCGTTGACGTAGAGCAACACCGTCATCGGTTTTTCGGAGACGGCGAGGATCTTGATCATGATCGACTCGCAGGCGATCAGGATCGCGCCCACAAGAGCGAAGGCGGCGGGCCAGAGGTAACTGGCGCTCAGGCTTTGAAAAGCTCCCTTGCTTGCCATCATGACGGCCGCGCCTGTGCAACTGATGATGATAGCGATCCAGTGCCGAGGACTGATCCGTTCACCCAGCAGAGCAACACCAAGCAAAACCGTGAAAATGGTCTCCAGGAGTCCAATCGCCGTCGCATCGACAATGGGCATGTTTGCCGCAGCATGGATTGCCGAAACACCGCCAAAAGCGCCAAATACCGCGCGATAAAAGTGCGCCGCCGGTCTTGTGCTGGAATAGTATTTTAATCCCTTTCCACTGAGCAGGGTGATCACGGATAGGGTGGCAAAACCGCTCACGTAACGCAGAAAGAGAATTTGAAGGGCCGACGCCGTATCTCCCGCCAGTTTTCCGGACGCAAAAATGATCGTAAAGAGCGCTGTGCCGGCGGTTACCCAGAGAACGCCTGCAGCGTTGGCTGAAATTCTCTGTTTTGCACGCGGCAGAACGGAAGACATTTTTTCACTTTCCAGGACTGTTTGCGCTATCCGGTCGGCGCCGGGTGTGGACGGGGTGTTAATTGCATCTTCCGTGCGTTCCTGTAGTTTGATCAAACGATCAATTTTACGTCTGCGTGAGTTTTTTTGATGCAGAAGAAGCCGCTTGTTTCGCTGAATGCGGTTCGTGTGTTCGAAGTTGCAGCCCGAAACGGCAGCCTGAAGTCGGCTGCGGAAGAGCTTTCTGTCACTCCGAGCGCGGTCAGTCATCAGATCAAGTCACTGGAAGCGGGGCTGGGCGTCGTCCTATTTGAGCGGCGTAACAACGCTGTCGTCTTGAGCGATGCCGGGCGTCAATTCCTGGATGATGTCTCGCCGCCGCTGCGCACCATCGAACGGGCGGCCGACGCACTGCTCAGATCGGCCAGTGAAGTGGTCGTGCGGCTCAGTGTGTCACTCGCCGTTCGCTGGCTCATTCCGCGCCTTGAGAGCTTCAAAAAACGCCATCCGACGATTAGCATTCGTTTGGAAACGACTCACAATGCCCAGGTTCCCCTGAGTCCGGACGTCGATCTTGCAATAACCTACAACCGGAACCCCGCCATTGATGCTGAAGAAACCCCTGCACCGCTGACAAGCCGAGGACCTTCAAAGGACGCTGTGCTTCTCATGTCCGAATCTTGCCGACCGGTTCTGTCCCCCGTTTTGCTTGCGAGGAGCGGTTATCGCCGTCTTGCCGATATCGGCTCGATTCCTGTTTTGAGCGCAACCCAGGACGACTGGGATTGGTCGCTCTGGAGCCGCAGCTTTGCGCGCGGCGTGCCGGAAGAAATTCAGGAGAGGCCTCGGTCAACTCCGAAAACCTCCGGAATTCGAGTGGTCGATCGCTTCGATACGGATGACGCCGCGATTCATGGCGCGGTCGCCGGGATGGGGATGGTTTTGATGCCGCCTGTGATGACCGAGCGTGAAGTTGAGGCCGGTTCACTCGTCGAGCTTCCGGCTGCGCCCTCAGCCGTGCTTGGCGCTTATGAACTCTTGACCACTGCACGGCCCCGGCCGGTGGTCGAAAAGTTCCACAGTTGGCTGTTGAAACAGAGACCCGCTCAGGGCGAGTGATGTTTGTGGTTGCTCCGTTAAACCGCCGGTGTCATGTGCTGCCGCTCAAGAACTGCGGTACGTCTCCGCTCCCGCCTGTGCGCCGGCGCTCGCGCCGGGGCAGCGTACCGCTAAAGAGCGCCGCATCTGCCGTGATCGCGCGGGCCAGGAAGTCGTAAGCCCTGCGCACCGAACCGGTCTCCTTCAGATCACGGTTGACCAGCAGCCAGAGGTCGACCGGAATGTCGAAGACGTCCGGCAGAATACGCAGGAAGTTCGGCGCCGGGTCGGCCATGAAGCAGGGAAGGGCCGCAATGCCCAGTCCGCAGCGGACGGCGGCCATCTGTACCGTTGTGTTGTCGGCGCCGAAATGCACATCACCCTCCGGCAACAGGTCGCGCAATACCGCGACCTGGGGCAGATTTTCGATTTCGCCCTCTGAATCGATAACCGAGTGTTCCGACAACTCTGCCAAGGAGCCGGGCATACCCCGGTCCTCGATATAGTCTTGAGAGGCATAGAGGCCGCAGTGGACCTGGCCTATCCTGCGGCCGAAGAGCTGGTCGTCGCCGGGCTCACCCATGCGCAGCGCGATGTCCGCCTTATAGCGGCTGACGTCTGCGCGCTGAATCCCAACCCGTATGGCGAGGCGGATATTCGGGTTGGTGGTTTTGAAGGCCGCGAGTTTTTCCGTCAGCCAGCAGGTCGCGATGTTGAGGGTTGTGGCAATGCGGACGATTTCTTTCGGTTGGCTGAGATAGCGCGCCAGACAGTTTCCCGCACCCTCCGCTTCACGGTCCATGGCTTCAGCGAAGTGCAGTGTCGCTTTCCCGGCGTCGGTGAGGCAGAATCCGCTGTCGGTACGCTCGAAGAGTTTTATTTTTAGTTCCGCTTCCATCTGATCGATGCGCCGCCCGACCGTTGGCTGCGTGACCGACAGTGCCCTGGCGGCTGCCGACAGGCTCCCGCAACGGGCAACCGCGAGAAAGAAACGATAGTCGTCCCAGCTCAACACTTTAAACCCCTGTCCTGTCGATCTGTGGTCCGTGACCTGGAGGCACGACAGACCGCGCTTTGATTTTCAGTTCCGATCTTCTGCGGGCCCGGTCTTCTGCCGGTTGGTCTCAATGAGGCCGGTAGACCTTTGTTGGCAGCCACGTCCGGCTCGATGTGCGTTATTTTGCAGTCATGCAGGCCTTGCGCAACTCCACACAAATTTGCAAAGGGGTATACAAAATTGTACCAGCACCTGCGTCCAGCCAACCTGTGGTTTCGTCATGATTGAAAAAACTGTGGACGTCCCGTCGGTATGCCGCATGTTGTTGTACCCGGACAAAAGCGCGATTGCCGTCACCGCTTCTTACGCGCTATTCAAACGCGACGGGTTCCGAAGATCTTTCGGGTGCATCGGTGGGACGCTGTGGGCAGGATGCGAGAAGTTTGAAGCTATGATTCCGATTATCGAGAGTGAACGCCTTACGTTGCGTCCCTACAAGGACAGCGATTTTGAAGCCTTTGCCGATTTTTTCGGCAGCGACCGTGCGACATACTATGGCGGCTCCTGCGACCGCAATGATGCCTGGCGCAGAATGGCGATGTTCGCCGGGCACTGGTTGCTGCGTGGCTACGGGGTCTGGGCGTTGGAGGAAAAAGCGACGGGCGCGTTCGTCGGACAGGCGGGACTCTGGTTCCCGGAAGGCTGGCCCGAACGCGAGATTACCTGGATGGTGCTGGCGGGCTATGAGGGTAAGGGCTTTGCTAGCGAAGCCGCTATACGGGTGCGGGCCCATGCCTTCGAGACGCTTGGTTGGACGCGTTTGGTCAGCTGCATTCAGCCCGAGAACAAACCCTCGATCAGGTTGGCTGAGCGGGTCGGGGCTGTTTACGAGCGCTCGCAATCCATTCCGGGACGCGATTTCCTGGTCTACCGGCATGCCGGTTCGGCGTTGCGCGATTGAGCGATCAGACCATGACCTCCTATGATGTGATTATCCTCGGCGCCGGTGCCGCCGGGCTGATGGCGGCGATCGAGGCTGGCAAGCGTGGCCGCTCGGTCTTGTTACTGGACCATGCAAAGGCCGCGGGTGAAAAGATCCGGATCTCCGGCGGTGGGCGCTGTAACTTCACCAACCTCCATACCGCGCCGGCCAATTTTCTCTCGCAAAATCCCCGCTTTTGCGTCTCGGCCCTGAAGCGTTATACCCAGCGGGATTTTATCGGCCTGGTAGAGAGTCACGGCATTGCGTATCACGAAAAGACCCTCGGACAACTCTTCTGTGACGGATCCTCCAAGCAGATCGTGGGTTTGCTGTTGGAAGAATGCAGCCGCGCCGGCGTGGAGCTGCGCGTGCGCACCCGCGTGGGGCGGGTCGAACGACTGGATGATGGCTTCTCAGTGGCGGTGGAGCGGGATGAGGCGCGGGATAAGTTTATTTGTCATTCCCTGGTCATCGCGACCGGCGGCCCCTCGATCCCCAAGATGGGCGCCACCGGATTTGGCTATGACCTAGCGCGCAAATTCGGGATGAAAGTGGTCGAGCCTTCGGCGGCTCTGGTTCCTCTGACCTTCGATGAAACCACTCTGAGGAAGCTCAAGCACCTTGCGGGTGTGTCGCTCGATGCCGTGGTGAGTTGCGGCAAAACCAGCTTTGCCGAGGCTCTGCTCTTTACGCACAGGGGCTTGAGTGGTCCGGCCATTCTCCAGATTTCCTCCTATTGGCACCCGGGCCGGGAGATCTCCGTTGATCTCCTCCCTCAACGCGACGCCTTTGCCATCCTGAAGCAGGCCCGAAGCGAGAGACCCAAACAGGAACTGAAATCGATTCTCTCCGAGCTTCTGCCGCGCCGTCTGGCGTTGCATATCGTCGAGAGCCTAGAGGAAGAGGAAACCCCGGGTGCGTTTGGGCGGATGGCCGATCTTTCCGACAAAAAACTTCGCCGGGTTGCCGTGGCCGTGAAGGACTGGCGGATCATGCCGCAAGGCACGGAGGGGTTCCGTACTGCCGAGGTGACCCTGGGTGGCGTCGATACGAACGAACTTTCCTCGAAAACCTTCGAGGCCAAAAAAGTGCCCGGCCTCTACTTTATCGGCGAAGTCATCGATGTAACCGGACACCTTGGCGGCTTCAATTTTCAATGGGCCTGGGCTTCGGGCTTTGCCGCGGGCCAGTACGTCTAAATCCGGATCAGCCTATCACTCCTCAAAAATTTCAGGCTCGATGGTGATGGGAAAGTTCACCGAGCGGGCGATGAAGCAGTATTTGTGAACTTCGCCGTGCAGTCTGCGCGCCTTTTCCAAATCGGATCCGGCACGCACCGTGACCTTCGGATGCAAGGTGGCGGACGTGAAATTGCCTGAGGCATCAGGGTTCATAACGCCTTCACCAACCGCGGTATCCTCGTAAGCAACGACCGTCACGCCGGCGCTGGAGGCGAGGTGGAGATACCACAGCATGTGGCAGGCGGCGACAGCGGCAACCAGCATGTCTTCCGGATTGTACTTTGCCGGATCTCCGCCGAGGACCGGATCATTGGAACAGGACACCACTGCTTTACCCTCGAGCGCCAGGTCCCAGCTGCGGTCATAGCCTTTGTAGCTTTGAGTCCCTTCGCCGCGGTTGCCGGTCCAGATGACCCGGGCCGGATAGGCGTGCTGTTTTGCCATTCTCCACTCCATTTCAGGCTGAGACTACGCAAGCTATCACGGTGTATTGTGGATCGGTATTGTCGTTTTTGCAGTGCAGCCCTTTGACAGCGGGCATGTTATAGTCCTGGAAAAAGGAGGCTCCGGGATGCGATTTTTTGCACTGCTGTTCGTGGCCATGCTTATGCCTGTTTCAGGGCAGGCGGAAGAGCTGGATCTCGAGCTGGTGTTGCTGGCCGATGCAACCGGCTCTATCGACGATGCCGAAATCCGTTTCCAGCGCCAGGGCTATGCCGCGGCTTTGACCCACCCCCAGGTGCTTGAGGCGATTACCGGCAGTCTGACCGGGCGGATCGCCTTGACCTACGTCGAATGGGGCGACGAGTTTTCTCAAGACGTAGTGGTGCCCTGGACCGTCATCGATGGCGCCGAAAGCGCCGGTCATTTTGCGAAGGCACTTCTGGCTGCCCCCCGCAAAGCCTACGGCTACAACGCGATCGGCAGCGCGCTCTCGAAGGCCCAGGCGCTCATTGAGGAAAACGACATCACCGGTCTGCGACGGGTGATCGACTTTTCCGCAGACAGTGCCAACAACTGGAACGGTCTACCGATTGAAACGGCCCGCGCGGCCGCCCTCGACGCCCGCATAACGATCAACGGTCTTGCAATTTTGTGCCGGGAGCAGGAATGCAGTGGCCGGCCGAATGCCTACGACCTTGAGGCGGCGTTCGCTGAGCGGATTGTTGGCGGGCCCGGCAGCTTTGTGATCACGGTCGATGGCCGGGACAGTTTCGCGGAAGCCGTGCGAAAAAAGCTGATCCTGGAGATCGCCTGGCCTCCTGCCCATCCGGGCGAACCGGGCGAGAAGACACCGGAGCAGTCTGCGCAGATTCGGGCTAAGTAACGCGCGCTCGCTTGAGAAGTTTCATTAGTATACAATTATTTTGACTGCCCGGGGTGAAGGCTTTGATCGTTTGTCCAAAGTCGATCGCCCATATATCTTGCCGGTCCGGCCGCCATGGGGGCGGGCAGCAAAAGAAAGAAGTTACGTGAAAGCGGCTAACTCTACTCTCTCCAGCTATGGGACCACGGTGTTTGAGGTGATGTCACGGCTTGCCATCGAACATGGCGCCATCAACCTCGGGCAAGGCTTTCCGGATACGGACGGACCGTTAGAGGTGCGTCAGAAAGCAGCCGATGCCTTGCTTGATGCCCCGAACCAGTACCCTCCCATGATGGGCCTGCCTGAACTGAGACAAGCTGTTGCCGCGCACAACAAACGCTTCTACGACCTGGACGTGGATTGGCAGAGCGAAGTCATGGTCACATCCGGTGCCACCGAGGCGCTGGCCGATTGTCTCTTCGCCCTGATCGAGCCCGGGGATGAGGTGGTTTTGATCGAACCGCTCTACGACTGCTACCTGCCCATCGTTCGCCGCGCGGGAGGCGTTCCCAAACTGGTACGTGTGGAGCCACCCGACTGGACGCTTCCGAGATCGGCTCTGGAGGAGGCTTTCACCGAGCGCACCAAGCTCATTCTGCTCAACAACCCGATGAATCCGGCGGCGAAGGTGTTCGACCGCGAAGAGCTCGCCTTTATCGCTGACCTGGTGATCCGGCACGATGCCTACGCGGTTTGTGACGAGGTTTATGAGCACATCCTGTTCGACGGGCGTCAGCACATTCCCCTAATGACCTTGCCAGGTATGCGCGAGCGCTGCCTGCGGATCGGCTCTGCAGGAAAGACCTTCTCGCTTACCGGCTGGAAGGTCGGTTACATCACCGCACCGCAGGACCTCCTGGCACCGGTGGCAAAGTCTCACCAGTTCGTCACCTTTACTACGCCGCCGAACTTGCAGCGGGCCGTGGCCTATGGTCTGGAGATGGAGCAGAGCTACTTTGACGGTCTGGCCGCCGAGATGCAGGCCAAGCGCGACCGGATCGCCTCGGGACTGGCAGATATCGGTTTTGGCATCATCGACTGCGAAGGAACCTATTTCATCACGGCCGATATCCGGCCCTTGGGTTTCTGCGGTGACGATGTCGACTTCTGCCGCCACATCACCCTGGAAGCCGGCGTCACAACCGTTCCCGTCAGCGCCTTTTATCAGAACGAAGCCATCGACCATTATGTCAGGTTCTGCTTTTGCAAACGCGACGAAGTGCTGGATGAGGCGGTGGCGAGGCTGAAAAAAGCTTTCTAGCGCGCGGTGTCAATGCCTGAGCATCGCTTCGATGCTTGCAGGCGGACCTTTACCGCCCCATGGCCTGTCATCGATAATCTCGATCTCAATTTCTTCGCGCTTCAGGTTCGGATAACGCTCCAGCAGTAGCGGGAGATCCCGCTCTGAGCGATCACTGATTGCGGGCCGTCCATCGTTAATGGACGTGAGTCCGATAATATTGCGGGCGGTCCGGAAAAACATGTGGAGGTTGCCCACGTAAGTGGCTTTCCCTTTTTCAACAGTGAAGGGAAGGGGGGCCGGGTCGACCGGGTAGATGATCGCGTAGGCGCCGACCTCAATTTCCCAGCGACTAAGAATGTAGTCGCCGGGTTCCAAGGCTATGGCAAAGACCGAGCCATCTGAGTCGCTGAACTCCGAATCGCCGGGTGCCCCAAGCGGCAGTGTCGGCGGAAGTGCATAGATGAAACCCGCATTTTTGGTGCCGAGTTTCCCAATCTCATCGGTTTTTATGTAATAGAATTTTACCAGCCCATCATACCAACTCTCGTCCTTTACATCTGACGATGCCGAGCCCACGACCAGACCGGTTTCGGTCTCCGGTGTGAATGCGAAACTGGTGTCGACTGACTTGGTCGCGCAGCCTGAAAGTACGAACCCGATCAGGAGAAGAGCAAACAGGGCCGGGTTGCTGGTGAGGCGGTGTACAGAGCTGGAACTTGGGGTCTTCATGGGGCCTCTCTGCGCTTTTTGGGTCTTCATATGCAGGCTGCAGCCAAAAACCTTCCCAAAGGGTTACGGTTTCTGCTTAACGCAACTCTAAGGTCTTTTTTTGACCTCTCTGGAGCAGATTAATGAAGATATCATCCGAGCGAAACAGCCAGAGCCTGCAAAAAAGAGTCCGCACCAACAGCGGCGACGGCGGTTGGAGCCGACAAGCCCTATGGCGCCAGGGCTTTTTTTAGAGCGTCGAAGGGCAGCAGGACGCAGCCGTGGCGGCTGCGGTAGTCCGCGACGGGCTGAAAATTGGCCATCTCGGCCCAGTCGCTATCGGGCGGCCGTCCGTCCGACTTCAACATTGCGCGCACTTTTTGGGCAGCCTCGGCGACTTGATCCGCATCCTGGCCGATGGCGGTGCGGCTGAGGACCGCCGCCGAGGCCTGACAGATCAGGCAGGCCCGGACTTCGCGGCCAATCGCCGCCACCTTGCCGTTTTCCATCTGCACATCGATGGTGACCCGGTCGCCGCAAAGAGGATTGTCGACTGTGATGCTCAGGTCGGCTTCGGCCAGACGCTCTTCCGGCACGGCAGCGAGATCAATGAGGGTCTTGTGATAAAGGTCCTCGCTCACGCCGACTTTTCCTGGTTGTCAGAGGGCTTTCCGGTCAGCAGTGCAAGTGCCTCCGGCGTATCGATATCCAGAAAGATCTCCGCACCGTCCATCGGCACTTCGCAGACCAGTTCCGCATACTCGCCAATCAGGTGCTTGGCGCCGACGTCGCCAGCGAGATCCTTCATAGCCGAGAAGAAACGGCGTCCCCAGAGCACCGGATTGCCGCGTTTGCCCTCGTGGGTCGGCACACAAATCGCGCGGCCCTCGACGGGATTGAAAGCGGCGATCAGGCTGTTGAGGGTCTCGGGTTTCAGGCGCGGCATATCGCCAAGACAAACGATGACGCCGTCTATGTCTTCGCCCAGTCCGGCAAGACCGGTTCTGAGAGAGGTGCTCAGGCCTTGCTCGTAATCCGGGTTCTGCAGATGAGGAACGCCGTGCCGGTCAGCGAGCGCCCCTATCGCGTCGGCCTCATGACCGGTTACGAGGAGGGCGGAGACACATTGACTCTCGACGACGGTCTCCAACACCCGGGTCAGCATGGCCTTGCCGTCGATCTCAGCCAGCAGCTTATTGGCAACACCCATCCGCCGGGACTGACCGGCGGCGAGGACCAGTGCGGCAATGCGTGGAACCCGCGGAATACCGTCTTGCATTCCGCCGTCACCTTCGCGCGGTTGCGGACGAGTTGGAATCTCTTTGAGCAGCCCACCGGCTCCCATCGCCATGATGTCGTCGCGGGTGACGCTGAGGCCTGCCAGCAGGCGTTCCAGGACCCAGTCGAAACCGTTGATTTTGGGCGAGCGCGCGCAGCCGGGCAGACCGATGATCGGTGTTCCCTCGTGCCGCGCCAGCAGCATCAGGTTTCCTGGATCGACAGGCATGCCGAAGTGCTCAACCTCGCCACCAGCCGCGATAATACCTGCAGGCACCACGTCCCGCCGGTCGGTAATGGCAGAGGCACCGAAGACGAGGATCATCCCGCAGCCCGCCGCGCGAAGCTCCGAGATGGCCGCGGCCACGTCATTTTCGTGGTGTGGAACGGTGCGGCATTCCGAGAGGCGGCTTCCCAGGCTCTCCAGCCGGCCTTTGATTACTTCCAGGGATTTTTTCAACAGTTTGTCACGCGTGCCCGGCAAGCGCGTCAGGACCAAGCCGACGTTGTGAGGCTGGAAAGCGGCAACGCGTATCAGCGGGGTGTCCCCAGCGGCGGTCTCTGAAGCTTCGTCGACAACAGACGCGGGTGCGGATAAAGGAATGACTTTCACCGTCGCCAGCATCTGCCCGGGCGAAACCCGTTCGTAAGGCGCAAGCGTCGCTATTGTCATGGCCTCGTCGATACGGTTGAGCCGGGTCACGGCATCGCCATCGATCAGGGCAACGCCCGGCACTTTGGCGTAGAGATTGCAGCGCCCGGTGAAGGCGGCCGCGACCTCGGCTCCTTCTCCGCAGGCGGCTTGCGCAACCTGGGCGGCGGCTATGTCTTCCGGGATATCTTCCGGCTCGAAACGTCCGGCAATGACCTCATCAATGCCCGCGTCCACAAGCTGTGCGACATCCTCGGCGGAGAGGCGATGGCCTTTTTTGAATTTGCGTTGACCCGCCAGAATCGAATGCCCAAGGACGGCGCCCTCGGCCTGACCTGGTGCTATGCGTCCGAATTTCATGCACCGGCACTCACGGCAGGTGTTGTATGCGCGGCAGTCTCCTTAACCCCGGTGGTTGGCGCGTCTCCGGTTGGAGCCTGGCGAAGGGTCTGGGTGATTTTGGCCATGATCGAGATTGCGATTTCAGCTGGGGATTTTGCTCCGATCGCCAGTCCGATGGGGCCGTCAATCCGGGCCTGCGCGGTTTCGTCAAAACCGGCTTTGCTCAAACGGGCCAGGCGCGCGGCATGGGTTTTCCGGCTGCCGAGGGAGCCGATGTAAAAGGCTGTCGAGGTCAAGGCCGCATTCAGGGCCGGATCATCGATCTTGGGATCATGAGTCAGGGTTACGATTGCAGTGCGCCGGTCCGGCTTGAGTGCGGTCACCGCCACGTCCGGCCAGTCGTTCGAGAGCGTGACGCCGGGAAAACGAATGTCGCTGCCGAAGGCTCGGCGGGGATCCACCACGGTTACATCGTATCCGGCGATCTGAGCCATGGGCACGAGGGCCTGGGAAATATGAACCGCACCCACGACAATCATCCGCAGGGGCGGGTTGAAGACCTGCAGGAAAATGCGCTTGCCATCGATCTCGATCACCTGACTCTTGTCCGCGAGGGCGGCATTCTGTGCAGCTTGCAGGAGTGAGCTGCCCGAATCGTCGTCAAAGGGACGAATGAGGTGCTCATTGCCGCTTTCCAGATCGAGTGCCCGCACGACCGGTGTTTTTCGGTCTCTGTCGCTCTGAATCTGCGCGAGGGTTTCACTCTGCATCAGTTCAGCCGCTCGACGAAAACCTGAATCTTGCCTCCGCAGGCAAGGCCCACATCCCAGGCCTCGCTGTTGCTGACACCGAACTCCAGCAGTTTTGAGGCGCCGGTTTCCATGATCTCAAGCGCTTCGTGTACGACGGCGCTCTCCACGCAGCCGCCACTCACCGATCCGATCATATTCATCTCGCCATCGACCACCAGTTGACTGCCGGCCGGGCGCGGCGCGGAGCCCCAGGTGGAGACGACGGTTGCAATCGCCACATCCCGGCCCAGGGCCTTCCAATCTGCGGCCTGGCGCAGGATGTCGGCTTCTTCCTGTTGAACGCGGGTGGTCTCTGTCATGCGGCTGCGTTCCCTTCGGCTTTGTAAAAGTGTCCTTCCTGAACCTTTTTCGGCGGCTGACTGAGGATCGCTGCCAGTTCCTCCAGGCTGTTCAGGCTGTGGACCGAGCGAAAATCATCCACGTGGGGAAGGATCGCCCGGATACCCTTGGATTTTGGCTCGAAACCCTCGTAGCGCAAGAGGGGATTTAGCCAGATCAGGCGTCTGCAGGATTTATGCAGCCGTTCCATCTCCTCGCCCAGGCCGCTGCCTGCATCACGATCCAGGCCGTCCGAGATAAAAAGCACCATCGCACCCTGGCCCAAAACCCGGCGCGACCACTTGACGTTGAACTCGGCGAGGGTCTGACCGATCCGGGTGCCGCCTGACCAGTCGTCGACGTTTTCGCCGATCTTCTCCAGCGCCACGTCGACGTCGCGGGTGCGCAGATAGCGGGTCACGTTGGTCAGGCGTGTGCCGAAGAGAAAGGTATGCACCCGGTCGCGGTCATTTGTGATGGCATGCAGGAAGTGCAGAAACATCCGGCTGTACTGGCTCATGGACCCGGAGATATCGCAGAGCACGACCAGGGGCGGGTGGCGCTCGGCCCGTGCCTTACGGCGCAGGGGAATGCTGTCGCCGCCTGAGCGTAACGAGGCGCGCAGACTGCGCCGCATATCGATCTTGTGGCCGTGGACATGGGGTTTGAAGCGCCGTGTCGGAACCGCGACAATCGGAAGGCGCAGTTTCGCGATCGCCTTCTTCGCCAGAGCGACCTCCTCCGACGACATGGACTCAAAATCCTGATGGCGCAGGTGCTCTTCGTCGGAATAGGTCAGGGTGGCGTCGATTTCTATGGTTTCGCCTTCTTCCTCCCCCCTGGAAGAGGGCATGCTCTCGCTTTCCGGCGCCATGGCGTCCGAAACCCGCCGGCTCGCCTTTTCGCGCTCCTGCTCCGGACCTTCCTCCAGAAAGGTGGTGGGCAAGAGCATCGACATCATCTTTTCCAGCAGTTCCGGATTGCGCCAGAAAATGTGGAAAGTCTGATCGAAGAGCTCGCGCTGATCGCGGCGGTTCACGAAGACGGCATGCAGCGTCCAGTAAAAGTCCTCGCGCCGCTGCAGGCCCGCCGTCTCGACCGCGCGCAGGGCTTCGACCACTTTTCCAGGGCCGACCGGCAGACCGGCCCGGCGCAGCACACGGGCGAAATGCATGATGTTCTCGGCGAATTTGCCGCCATCCCGCTCGGCGATGGTGCCGTCGGGCGCTATATCGCGGCCGCCGCTCATTTTGGCGCCGCAGCCATGTCTGTCTGTACCTCGTCGAGCAGCGCTGCGGCCTCGGAGCCCTGGATCTTCGCAATATCGTCCTGATACTTCAGCAGGACACCCAGCGTGTCGTTGATCACGCCCGGGTCGAGCGACATGACATCCAGTTGGGTCAGGGCCTGGGTCCAGTCGATGGTCTCGGCGATCCCCGGCAGTTTGAAGAGTTCGGCATCGGTGCGCAGCTTTTGAATGAAGCTGACGATTTCCTGGCTCAAGCGTTTGTCGGCGCCGGGGACCTTGAGGCGCAGAATGGCCAGTTCGCGCTCCGCATCCGGGTAGTCGACCCAGTGATAGAGGCAGCGGCGCTTCAGGGCGTCATGAATTTCCCGCGTCCGGTTCGATGTCACGATGACGATCGGCGGCTCCTCTGCTTTGATGGTGCCGATTTCCGGGATCGTGATCTGAAAATCCGAGAGCACTTCCAGCAGATAGGCCTCGAAGGGTTCGTCGGTCCGGTCGAGTTCGTCGATCAGCAGCACCGGTGCGCCGCGCGGCGAGGGCTCGAGAGCGGTCAGCAGGGGACGCTTGACCAGGAAATCCTGAGAAAAGATATCTTTGCCGAGCTGCTGACGGTCCGCGCCGCCGGTGGCTTCCGCCAGGCGGATCTCGATCATCTGGCGGGCATAATTCCATTCATAGACCGCGGACCCGACATCCAGGCCTTCGTAACACTGCAGGCGCACCAGGGGACGGTCGAGCGTGGTGGCCAGAACCTTCGCGATCTCGGTCTTACCGACACCGGCTTCGCCCTCGAGGAACAGAGGTCGGCCCATTTTCAGGCTGAGGAACAGAACTGTCGCAAGGCTGCGGTCGGCAACGTAGTCGGCCTGTCCCAAAAGCTCTGAAACCTGATCGATGGAAGAGGGGATCGCGGTGGCCATAAAACGCTGCTTACCTTAGTCGTGGGTATCGTCCTAATCGAAAACGATTGGATCAAAAAGAACAAGGGGAGACCATACTGTCTCCCCTTGTGTGTTTAGCTATGTCGTCCGGTCAGCCGCCTGCGGCCTGGACCGCACGCTTGGCCATGACCGAGACCAGATGGGCCCGGTATTCGGCGGAGGCATGCAGATCGTTGTTCAGATCGTCCGAAGCAACTGCAATGCCGTCCAGGGCCGAAGCCGAGAAGTTGGCGTTCAAGGCCGTTTCCATGGCGCTGGCCCGGAAGGCACTGCCACCGGCACCCGTGACCGCAACCCTGACGCCATCCGAGGTTTTCGCGACAAAAACACCGACAATCGCGTAGCGTGACGCCGGATTTGCGAACTTGACGTAGGCTGCGGCTTCCGGGACGGGGAAGCTGACCTTGGTGAGGATCTCGTTCTCCGCCAGTGCCGTCTCGAAGATTCCTGTGAAGAAATCATCCGCCGCGATGGTCCTGCTGTTGGTGTGGAGCGTCGCGCCCAAACCGAGTACGGCAGCAGGGTAGTCGGCAGCCGGATCCGCGTTGGCCACGGAACCGCCAATGGTGCCGACATTGCGAACCTGGGTATCGCCGATACCCGAGGCCAGATCCGCCAGCGCGGGAATTGCTCCGGCGACGGCTCCGGACGCCGCAACCGAGGCATGGGTCGCGGTTGCCCCGATGGTGACCGTCGATCCGTCAACCGAGATGTCGGAGAGACCTGGAATGCCACCCAGGTCGATCACATCAGAGGGTTGGGCGAGGCGGAGCTTCATGGTCGGCAAGAGGGATTGTCCGCCCGCGAGAAGCTTGGCGTCCTCATTGATCAGACCGACAGCCTCATCCACCGAGCCAGGACGATGATAATTAAAGTCGTACATTGATGTTTCCTCCTTACTCGGCTGCCTGTTGCACGGCTTGAGCCGCACGCCAGACCTTTTCACGGGTTGCAGGCATATCGATTTCGACACCCAGAGCATCGGTGATGGCATTCATCAGAGCCGCAGGCGCCGCAATGGCACCGGCCTCACCGCAACCCTTCACGCCCAGAGGGTTGCCAGGGCAGGGGGTGTTGGTGGTTTCGACCTTAAGGCTCGGGAAATCGTCAGCCCGTGGCATGGTGTAGTCCATGTAGGAACCGGTCAGAAGCTGTCCGGTCTCCGAGTCATAGACTGCATTTTCCAGCAAGGCCTGGCCGACACCCTGGGCCACGCCGCCATGGATCTGACCTTCGACGATCATCGGGTTGATGACGTTGCCGAAATCATCCGAGGCCGCCCAATCGACAACCTCGACCACACCGGTCTCCGGATCGATTTCGACCTCGGCGATGTGGGTGCCTGCAGGGAAGGTAAAGTTCGTCGGATCGTAGAATGCGGTTTCATCCATGCCGGGCTCCAGATCCGGCGGATAGTTGTGCGGCACATAGGCGGCGAAGGCCACCTCTGCCATCGTCACCTGTTTGTCGGTTCCGGCCACCTTGAACACGCCCTTGGCATGCTCGATGTCCTCGACCGAAGCTTCCATCAGATGGGCCGCGACTTTCTTGCCCTTCTCCACGATCTTATCGACCGCGCGCATGATGGCCGAGCCGCCGACGGCAAGTGAGCGGGAACCGTAGGTCCCCATGCCGAAGGGAACTTTGCCCGTATCGCCGTGGGAAATCTCCACGTTCTCGATCGGTACGCCAAGATGCTCGGTGATGAGCTGGGCAAAGGTCGTCTCATGTCCCTGACCATGGGAATGGCTGCCTGTGAAAACAGTCACTCCACCGGTCGGATTGAAGCGCACCTGTGCTGATTCCCAGAGGCCGACACCGGCACCCAAAGAGCCGACCGCCGCCGAAGGAGCGATACCACAGGCTTCAATGAAGGACGAGAAGCCGATACCGCGTTTCTTGCCCTGGCTTTCCGACTCCGCTTTGCGGGCGGCGTAGCCGTCGTAGTCGATCAGCTTCAGCGCCGTATCCATGTTGAGCGGATAGTTACCGGAATCGTAAGTCATGATGACCGGTGTCTCATAGGGATAGGCATCCGGCGCGATGAAGTTACGCTTGCGCAGCTCGACCGGAGAAATGCCCAGATCTCTGGCGGCCCGCTCGACCATACGCTCGACGACGTAGGTTGCTTCGGGACGGCCCGCGCCGCGATAGGCGTCGACCGGTGCGGTGTTGGTGAATACCGCTTTGACGTTCGCATAGATTGCCGGTGTTGTGTATTGCCCAGCCAGCAGGGTCGCGTAGAGATAACTCGGCACCGAGGTTGCGAAGGTCGAGAGATAGGCACCCATGTTCGCTATGGTGTTGACCCGTAGTCCCAGGAACTTGCCGTTGGCGTCCATGGCAAGTTCGGCAGTGGTGTGATGGTCGCGGCCGTGGGCGTCCGACAGGAAGGACTCGGAGCGTTCCGCCGTCCACTTGACGGGACGGTCGATTTTCCGCGCCGCCCAGGCACAAACGGTCTCCTCGGCATAGATGAAGATCTTGGAGCCGAAGCCGCCGCCCACGTCAGGGGCCACCACTCGGAGCTTGTGCTCCGGCGCAATTCCGACGAAGGCGGAGAGCACCAGGCGCGCGACATGCGGGTTCTGACTGGTGGTATAGAGAACGATCTCATCGGTGCCACTGTCGAAGTCACCGATGGCCGCGCGCGGTTCCATGGCGTTGGGAACAAGACGGTTGTTGTAGATGTCCATCTTGGTCACGTGTGCCGCTGCGGCGAAGGCGGCGTCAACCGCAGCCGGATCGCCCAGTTCCCAGTCATAACAAAGATTGCCGGGAACATCGTCGTGGACCTGTGGGGCGCCCGAAGCCAGTGCATCGGCGCCGCTGACCACAGGGGTCAGCTCTTCGTAGTCGACCTCAATCAGTTCCGCGGCGTCCTTGGCCTGAGCCAGGCTGTCGGCAATGACGAAGGCGACCTGGTCGCCGACGTGGCGCACCGTATCGACGGCGATGGCCGGATGGGCCGGTGCTTTGTGGGGTTCACCGTCTTTGGAAGTAATAGCCCAGCCACAGATCAGGCCGCCGATCCCATCGGCTGCAAGGTCCGCGCCGGTGTAGATAGCGACAACACCCGGCGCCTTGCCGGCTTCCGTGGTGTCGATCGATTTGATCTTGGCGAAGGCATGCGGCGAGCGGAGGAACACGCCGTAGGCCTGCCCGGGACGGTTGATGTCGTCGAGATAGCGGCCCTTGCCAGTGAGAAAACGCTTGTCTTCCTTGCGCCGCACAGAGGCGCCGATTCCGGTTTCGCTGGACATACTCAACCCCCCATGTTGTCGGCTGCGGTTTTCACAGCCTTGACGATGTTCTGGTAGCCGGTGCAGCGGCAGATGTTCCCTTCCAGGCCTTCGCGAATGGTCTTCTCATCCGGATTGGGATGGGTTTTGACCAGATCGATGGCACTCATGACCATGCCCGGGGTACAGAACCCGCACTGCAGGCCGTGGTGCTCCTTAAAGGCGGCCTGCATCGGATGCAGTTCACCGTTCTGAGCCAGACCTTCAATGGTCGTCACCTCTGCGCCTTCGTTCTGAAGGGCGAGCGTCGTGCAGGCTTTTACACTCTTGCCGTTGATGTGCACCACGCAGGCGCCGCATTGGCTGGTGTCGCAGCCGACGTGAGTGCCGGTCAGGGAGAGCTTCTCTCTGAGAAACTGCACCAGCAGTGTGCGCGGTTCCACCTCAGCCGAGACCGCCTTACCGTTGACCGTCATTGAGACGTTGGGCATGTTTTCCTCCTGTCAAATCCACTGTTCCGGAGTCCCAAGCGTGCTTCGCCGACTGGTTTGCAACGGCGACCTGGGTTGTCCGCTTTATTGCCTTCATAGCATGAGAGTTAATCGCCTCGACATGAGATGAAAGTCTTATGATTCATTTTTGAACGCGGGGTTCAGCAACAAAGTCTCGTGCCTGAGGCCTGAGAGGTCAACTTGCTTGTGGTGAATTTTTAACTTTTGACGCCAACCCTCCAGGCTCGACGCCGACTCTCCGGGGCAGCTCGGGCAAGAGGCTTCTGCGGGGATTTAGGATGCACTTCCGGCGAGACAATTGTGCGGCGCTATATAGCAAGTGCCTGGCTGTCTCGGTTTTGCGACTCCGGGAGTAAGTTGTCGCGCCCGGACGCGCGTTGAAGAAAAACTGTTGCGGAAATGCACCTCCGGCGACGGAAAACGGTGCCTCAGGTGCCGGCAACCGGCATGATTTCAGACGAAATCCAAAAATACATACAATTTTAATTAATTTGCGGACAAAATACTTGTCAGTTCAGGTTGTGAATCCGTCAGTGAAACGTGCTTTCGGGTCTCGCGGGTGAAAGCCTTGCGAAGCGGTCGTAAAGGGTAACGCGCTGTCGTTTCTTGCGGTCTAATAGATTACCTGTAAATCGACCTTTTTGATCACGACCCGGCAGAGATTTTGACGCCGAAGTGAATGATAAGATCTTGATTTCGCCATCTTTGGTGTCCAAATCTCATAGTAGACGCAGAGAAAAGTTGAGTACCCCCCTGCCGCTGTGGCGGGGCGCCTTTCCGCCACCTAAGCGAAAGAGGTACAACTATGGGAAAACCTGCGAGCGACTTTAAAAGCCTGATCGAAAAAGACCGTGCGGTGAATGCCGAATCACGGTTCGAAGGCACGCTCCTCGATTATCTTGAGATCATCAAAGCCGATCCGTCTCTATGCAAGCTGGCGCACGCCAGACTCTATGAGGCCGTCACGAAAGACGGCACCGAACTGCTCTCCAACGAAGACGATCCGAAGATCAAACGTCTCTTCGGCGACGACCCTCCGAAGCTGCACAATTTCTTTAAAGACGAGTTTTTCGGCGTCGAGCGGGTCATTTCACAGATTGTGCGTTACCTGCACTCTGCGTCCCTGAAAGGCGAGGAGAGCCGGCAGGTTCTCTACCTCATGGGCCCGGTGGGCGCCGGTAAGTCTTCCCTCGCCGAGAAGCTGCGCAAGGGGCTCGAGGCGTCCGAACCTTTCTATGCGATCGAAGGCTGCCCTATCCAGGAAGAGCCTTTGCACCTCATTCCGAACCATTTGCGGCGCGAATTCGAAAAGATGCTGGACGTCAGCATCATAGGCGAGCTCTGCCCGATTTGCCGGCATCGGCTGGAAGAGGAATTCGACGGGCACTACGAGAAGTTTCCGGTCACGACACTGCGTTTTTCCAAGGCCGCGCGCCGGGGTATGGCGATCGTGCCGCCGGTCGACCCGAACAACCAGGATACCTCTGTCCTGATCGGGTCCGAGGATATTTCGAAGCTCGACCGTTTTTCCGAGGGTGATCCTCGGGTTTTGGATCTGAACGGCGCCTTTAACGTGGGCAACCGCGGGATGGTTGAGTTTATTGAGGTTTTCAAGAACGAGACCGAATACCTGCACACCATCATTACGGCGACGCAGGAGAAATTCGTGCCCGCGCCCGGGCGTCACGGCACGGTTTATGTCGATACCGCCATCGTCGCCCACTCCAACGAAGCGGAGTGGCAGCGCTTCAAGGCAGATCCGACCAACGAAGCGATCCTGGACCGGATTGTGACCGTCAAGGTGCCCTACAACATGCGCCTCTCGGAAGAAGTGAAGATCATCGACAAGATGCTCAAATCTTCCGGCTTCCGGGCACATATCGCGCCGCATACGCTTGAGATCACCTCGATGTTCGCAATTCTCTCGCGCCTGCAGCCCTCGAACAAATGCGATCTCATGACCAAGCTGAAGATCTACGACGGTGAAAAGATCGTCGAGAAAGGCCGGGCCAAGAAGATCGACATCGAGGAACTGCGCGAGGAAGCACCTTTCGAGGGCATGAACGGGATCTCGCCGCGCTTTATCATGAAGGCGGTGGACAATGCGCTTTCGGAGAGCACCGAAGGCCTGACCCCGATCCATGTCCGCGAGGCCCTGATCAATATGGTCAAGGAAGCGGACTTCCCCGACGACACCCGCAAGCGTTACCTGGAGTTTCTGCAGGACACGATCCACAAAGCTTATCTGGAGATTCTGGAGAAAGAAATCACCCGTGCCTTCGTCTATGCCTACGAGGAGCAGGCGGACTCTCTCTTCCAGAACTACCTTGATCACGCGGAAGCCTACGTGACCAAGACTTCGGTCAAGGATCAGAATACGCGCGAGGAGCTGGAACCCGATATGGCCTTCCTGCAGTCCATCGAGGAGCAGATTGCCATTGTCGGCGCAGCGGCCGACGGCTTCCGGCAGGAAGTCATCGCCTATCTTTGGGCCGCCAGCCGGCGCAACGAGAAAATCAGCTTCAACAGCTATGAGCCCCTGAAAGAAGCGATTGAAAAGAAACTCACCAGTTCCGTGCGTGAAATCAGCCGTATCATTACCAAGGCGCGCACGCGCGATGAAGAGCAGGGCGAGAAATACGACGCGCTGGTGAAAAATCTGCTTGATCGTGGCTACAACGAGTTTTCCGCTGAAATCGTTCTGAAGTATGCAGCTAACAATCTCTGGAAGGATTGAGCGGAAGCGGAGAGCAAATGAGGATCCCATGTTCGCGAGTGAACAGATTGCCGGACCTGATTTGAGAAAAACTGCGGAGGGGGCGCATTCATTGTCCCTCCGCGGAGTCTCTTTGGAGGTTGTTTCATGAGTGCTGTGTTTCGGCCCTATTCTGCGTCGGATGCCCTGCGTTCCGACCGCAGTGCGGGTGACCGTCTCAGGCATCGACAGAAAATCCGCGAAGCCCTCAAGGAAAACATTGCCGAAATCGTCGCTGAGGAAGCCATTCTGACCCGCGGTTCCGACCGCATCGTCAAAGTGCCGATCCGCGGCATCAAGGAATATCGCTTTGTCTTCGGGGAAGGTTCGCCGCGGGTTGCCTCTTCCGGGGACGGCGAGGTTCAAAAGGGCCAGGTCATCGGCCAGGACCAGCAGGACGGCCAGCCCGGGAACGGACCCGGGCCCGGCGGCGACCGGCCGGGGGTGGATTACTACGAAACCGATGTCACCATCGATGAACTGGTTGACCTTCTGTTCGAGGATCTGCAGCTCCCGGATATGGAGCGCAAGCGCCTGCGTGAGATCGAGGTGGACCACGGCACGAAGCGTCTGGGCTACCGGCGCAGCGGTATCCGGGTACACCTCGATAAAAAGAGGACACTCAAATCCAAGATCCGCCGCAAAGTGGCCACGGGACCGAGAGAGTCCCGTCCTGACGTTGCGGGCGAGACCACGGCACGGCTGAAAGATCGAACCGGCGGCGCGGCAAGCGAAGAGCAGCGCTTCCCTTTCCACAAGGAAG
Source organism: Denitrobaculum tricleocarpae (assembly GCF_007004665.1). Classification (GTDB taxonomy): domain Bacteria; phylum Pseudomonadota; class Alphaproteobacteria; order Kiloniellales; family Kiloniellaceae; genus Denitrobaculum; species Denitrobaculum tricleocarpae. The sequence continues at coordinate 669,733 of NZ_ML660053.1, forward strand.
ACCTGCGGTACCGCCGCCGGGTCCCGGACGTCCGGCCCGAATCAAATGCCGTGGTTGTCTGCATTATGGATACCTCCGGTTCCATGGATGTCATGAAGAAGTACCTGGCGCGCAGCTTTTTCTTCCTGCTCTACCAGTTCGTGCGGACGCGCTATCAGACCACGGAACTGGTCTTTGTCGCGCACCACACCCAGGCCCGCGAGGTGGGGGAAGAGGAATTCTTTAGCAAGGGCGAGTCCGGCGGCACCATCATCTCCTCCGGATACCGCAAAGCGCTCGAGATCATCCAGGATCGCTATCATCCCTCGCTCTGGAACGTCTACGCCTTTCATTGCTCTGACGGCGAAAATTTCAGCAGCGACAACACCGAAGCCTTCAATGCCGCCAAGGAGCTTTGCGACGTCTGCAACCTCTTTGGATATGGCGAGATCAAGTCGGACGCCGAGTACTTCGGGGCAACCTCCATGCGCAAAATCTTCGAACGGCTTGACGCGGAGAATTTCCATGCGGTGGTGATCGATGACCGCGAAGACGTCTGGCCAAGCCTGAAGGCTGTGTTGTCGAAGGAGCGGACCGATCCGCAACAGGAAGCTGTCGATTAAAGCCTGAATGGGAAGAGTGTGTGATCGAAACTCTGTAGATCAAGGATGGAGCGGACAATCGAATGGAACGGATGTACCAAACCAGTGATCTGGAAGCCTGGGACGAAAAGATCAGGGAGAAGGTCGAGGCCTTCGGTCTGACCTGCTACGATCAGGAATTCGAGATTTGCGACCACACCCAGATGCTCGGGGCCATGGCGTACCATGGGATGCCCGCGCACTATCCTCATTGGTCTTACGGTAAATCCTTTGAACGGCAATCGACGCTCTACAATCATGGGGCCGCGGGCCTGCCCTACGAGATGGTGATCAACGCCTCTCCGAGCCTCGCCTACCTCATGAGCCAGAATTCGCTCTGTCTTCAAATCCTTACCATCGCGCATGTTTATGCGCACAACGATTTTTTCCGCAACAACGCGACCTTCAAGTACACCAAGGCCGGCAGCGTGATTCCTTCGTTCAAGGCGCGGGCGGACCGGGTGCGGGACTATATGGAGGACCCGTCGATCGGCATTAACAAGGTCGAGCCTGTACTCGATGCTGCCCATGCGCTTTCCATGCAGTGCAGCCGAAATCCGGCGATCCGGAAGCTCACCCAGGAAGAACAGCGGGCCAGAGCTCTGGCGGCAGCTCAGCCGCCTGCGGACGAATACAGCAAGATTCACAAACGCCCGGACTACGTCGAACCGGACCTCAGCCGGGTGCCGCTAGAGCCCGATGAAGATATTCTGCTGTTCATTCGCGACCATCAGCCCCGCCTGACCGATTGGGAGCGTGATCTGCTGACCATCGTGCACGAGGAGTCTCAGTACTTTATTCCGCAGATGGAAACCAAGATCATGAACGAAGGCTGGGCGACCTACTGGCACCGCGAGATCATGAACAGCCTCGATCTGCCGCAGGATATCTATCTCGAGTTCCTGGTGCGCCACAATCAGGTGGTTCAGCCGATTGCGGGGGATATCAACCCTTACCATGTCGGCCTGAAAGTCTGGGACGATATCAAGCGCCGGTACGACAACCCGACCGATGAGGAAATCGCGCGGGACGGCAAGCCGGAGATGACCGGTCACGAGATGATGTTTGCGCTGCGCGAGACCGACCGCGATTCTTCCTTCCTGCGGCGTTTCCTCACCGAGGATCTCTGCGGCGAACTCGGGCTCTTCGAATTTCAGTCTCAAGACGGGTCCCTGGTCGTCACCGAGACCGCGGATGAGGGGGATTGGAAGACCATTCGTGAGACCCTGCTGAGGTCCGTCGGGACCGGATCGCTGCCGGTCATCAAGGTCGAAGATGCAGACTTCGAGCACAGCGGCACCTTGCTGCTCTCCCACGCCCATGACGGACGAAACCTCCATCCGGGCTACGCCGAGCACAGCCTTGCACATGTTTACCGCCTATGGGGACGGCCTGTCGCCCTGAAGACCCAGCAGGAGGGTGAAGACGTCTTCTGGTACTACGATGACGAGGGTTTCCGTGATGCGGCTTGAGAAACCCGGTGTCCGGACGCTTTGGCTTCAGGCGTATTCGCGATCTTGATCGCGGAACTTAAGAGCGGTCACATTTGGGGAATTAGCCCTGCTGCGGCGGAGGCAGGGTGATGCGCTAACGGTCTCGTTCTTGACACGCGCGCGTTTACCAGTGCGAATGCCGACGACGTAAGCTTTTGCCGCAATTCGCAGTGAGATGACCACTCAGTCCAGCCCCAAAATTACATTTGCGCGATTGCCGGAGATATCACCGGGCGAGATCATTGCGCATATGTCCGACGTCCGCATCGCGGAGCATATGCCGTTGCTCACACACGAATGGGACCGTCAGGCGGTTACAGAATTTGTTGCCGCCAAGGAAGCCTACTGGCTTCGCGATGGACTGGGTCATTGGGCGATCCTCTGCGATGACAGATATGTTGGATGGGGCGGATTTCAGAAAGAGGGTGACGAGTGGGATTACGGGCTGGTGCTGAAGCCCGCGTGCTTCGGGCTAGGCGTGCGGATCTCCAGGAAGGCCATTGAATTTGCTGTTGCCGACGCCCGAATTCCATTCGTGACGTTCCTTCTGCCGCCATCACGCAAGAATCTCGGCGGGCTTGCGAGACTCGGAGCCCGGTTTGTCGAAATGACCGAGTACGATGGGGCCGAGTTCTTGAAGTACCGCCTGGATACGAAATGACCTTCATTTGATGCTGTGCCGGAGTGTCTGTCTTGTTCCGGCACGTAACCGTGCCAATACCCATTGTTTCCGCATTGCCACGGTCCTGGTCTTTAAAGACAGCCAATCCCGCCCTTTCCGCATCGTGGAACAGCAAAAACACGTCCTGGATTATTCGCCCCCCAAGACATAGGGTCCTGCGCGAAGAAGAGATCGCGCGAGAATCGGTATGATTGTGGCGCGTTTCCTTCGTGGTTCCGATAACGCAGCGCGCACACCCCTGGCGGGGTGCTTGCACCAGGGAGAGACGTGATGAGAGATTTTCAGGCGGGCGGCCGATCCCCGGCTTACGGCGAGAAGGGTATGGTCGCGACGTCGCACCCTGAAGCTTCTTTGGCAGCCCTGGATCAACTGCGCGCCGGCGGAAATGCGGTTGATGCCGCGCTGGCGGCGATTTCGACACTCTGCGTCGTCGAACCTCACATGACCGGCATCGGGGGCGATTGTTTCGTTCTCTATAGCCCCGCAAATGGGCCGAAAGCAGGGCAGGTGATTGCCCTGAATGGCTCCGGCTGCGCGCCCTCTGGGATGACGTCCGCTGCGCTGCTGGAACAGGGGATCACCGAGATCGATTACCAGAGCGCGCACGCGGTCACTGTGCCGGGTGCGATCGATGCCTGGTGCCGTTTGCACGAAGCCTACGGCTCGCGCCCGATGGATGCGCTTTTCGCCCGGGCGATCGAACTTGGCGAGGAAGGGTACCGGGTGCTTCCGCGCATCGCGCTGGACTGGGCCGATAATACCGAACGCCTGATGAAAGATGCCAACGCGACAGCTGCCTTTCTTCCGGGGGGAAAAGCGCCTGCAGCGGGGGATCGCCACGCGCAACCCGCACTGGCCCGGACGCTGCGCACCATAGCCGCCAAAGGCAGGAAAGGCTTTTACGAGGGCGCGGTGGCTGAAGATATGGTTGCGGCTCTCCGTGCGCTCGGCGGCTTCCATAGCCTCGAAGACTTTGCCGTGCAGAGCAGCGAGTTCGTCGAGCCGATCAAGACCAGCTACCGGGACCACGAGGTTTATGAGTGTCCGCCGAATGGGCAGGGCGTGATCGCGCTTATGATCCTGAACCAGCTTTCCAGGCTCGGTTTTGACGGTAACCTGCCGGAGCTGGACCGGGTTCATCTTCTGGCCGAGGCGACCAAGTTGGGTTACGCCAGCCGGGACCAGTACCTGGCCGACCCCGCAAAGGCCGAAGTTCCGGTAGAACGATTACTTTCAGACTCTTATGCCGATAAGCTGAGGAAGCAGATCAAATTGAAGTCTGCCCTGGTGACGCCGGATACGGACCTGCCCGAGCACAAGGACACGGTCTATCTGACCATTGTCGACCGGGACGGCAACGCCATCTCCTTCATCAATTCGATCTTCCAAGCTTTCGGCAGCACGCGTCTCGCGCCCAAATCAGGTGTTATGCTGCACAACCGCGGTGCCAGCTTCCGGGTTTCCAACGAACATCCGAATGGGATCGCACCGGGCAAACGGCCCTTGCACACCATCATTCCCGGCATGGTTATGCGCGGCGGCAAGGCCGCAATGCCCTTCGGCGTCATGGGGGGGCACTACCAGGCGACCGGCCATGCCAACTTCCTGTCGCGGGTTCTCGATGAGGGCGTGGACGTTCAGCAGGCCCTGGAATGGCCGCGCAGCTTCGCCTCCGACGGTGAGCTGAAAATCGAAGTCGGATACGACGAGACGGTCTACAAAGGATTGGCAGCGCGCGGTCATCAAGTCGTCTGGGCGGACCGGGCGATTGGCGGCGGTCAAGCTATCTGGATCGATCACGCACGCGGAGTGCTGGTTGGAGGATCGGATCCCCGAAAAGACGGCTGCGCGCTCGGTCTGTAAGGGGTCGGGAACACCCATCCAAACCTGAAGGAGCTGATGATGTTGAAGATCTGGGGGCGGCGCAATTCCTCAAATGTCCAGAAAGTCATGTGGCTGATCGGTGAACTGGAGATCCCGCATGAACGGATCGACGCGGGTGGCTCCTACAGCAAGCTGGATAGCCCTGAATTCCGTCACTTGAACCCCCATGGCAAGATCCCCGTTCTTGAGGATGGGGGCCTGGTGATCTGGGAATCCCACGCAATCCTGCGCTACCTTGCCGCCCGTTATGGTGCCGAGCATTTCTGGCCGACGGATCTCGCGGTGCGGGCGACTGGCGACCAGTGGATCGAATGGACGCAGACGACCCTTTTACGCGGTTTTTCCGATGTGTTCTGGGGCTTCTACAGAACGCCTGAGCAGGAGCGGGATCCCGCCTTCATCAAAGGGGCCCTCGCGCGCTTAAATGGCGACTTTGAGCTGCTGGACGGTATTCTCGCGGGCCGACGGTTCCTGCTTGGCGATCAACTTTCCCTGGCCGATATCCCGGCGGGCATGGCGCTCTATCGCTATTTCGAAATGGAGATCGCACGGCCGTCGCTGCCGAATGTAGAGGCCTGGTACGCCGAACTGCAAAAACGCGAGGCCTACCGCGCGCACGTGATGGTGCCTTTCGACGAGCTCTATGGCCGCCTGAGCTTCTAAGTCTGCGCCTGCGACGACGTTTTTATGGCAAAAAGCCGCCGTCTGGGATTTAATCCAGGCAGCAACGGAGTGAAGGCGGTATGTACCAGATCGACACCCACGACAAGGTCGTTGAGCTCCGCGATCTGCCGCAGATGGATCCTGCCGCGCCCTTGCCGGCCTTGGTCGCCAATGAGCAATACGTTGATCTGATCTACCTCATCGTGGAACAGGATCCGGATTGGGACGGTACAACCTCGACAATGGTGACGACCGACACGGAACGCGGGCAGGTCGCCTGCATCCGCTTCGATCGCGTATGGAGCCACTCTTGGGGCGCGCCCGGTGACGAAACCCTGGTGAGCCATCCCCTGGCGGCGCGCGGTTTGACCTACTATTCGGTCTTCGAGGTCCTCAATTCCTCCTGGGTGCGTTTACTGGAACGCATGAATTCCGTGCATCCTCGCCATAGCCCCAGCTTCTTCGACTCGGCACGGCATTTCATCTTTACCTTTCACGACAGCACCTTCGAATGTGTCGCCGACAGCTATGAGGCCCGGGTCGCCAGAGGATCCATCGCGTCTGTTGCGGCCACGCTGCCGTCGACCTGGCGCTGATATCCTCTGGACGCTATTTCCGCCGCCGTTGAAGGCGCGCTAACCAAAGGCCGCCAAAGGCCACCAGCAGGCAGCCCGTGACGGTAATGCCGTCCGGGAGCAGGTCGAAGAAAAGTACGTCGATAAAAGTCGCAAAGACCATCGAGCTGTATTTGAAGGGCGTGATCAAGGATATAGCCGCAAAGCGGACCGACCAGATGTTGCAGATCTGACCCAGGATCGCGACCGGCCCCATGCAGCAGATAAGGAGCAGGGTTCTTTGGTCCAATGGCTCCCAGAGCAGAAACGCGGGTATGGCCAGGGCGAGGGAAGCAACGGTGTTTACGTAGAGCAGGACCCGGGCCAGGGGTTCGCGTCTGGAGACGTGGGTCAGGACCGCCATCTCGCCCGCCATCGTGATGGCACCGATCAGTGCGATGAAGGCCGCAGGATTGCTCTGAAAGGTCGCAATGAGGTCGGTGGAGGGGCGTGCCACCACCAAGGCGCCGGCCAGGCAGAGGAACGATGCAATCCAGGCCAGGCCGGCGATGCGTTCACCGAAAAAGATGAAGGCCAGGATGATCGCGAAGACACCGTTGGTCAGGCCGATGGCCGTTGCGTTCGCCAGGGGCATATGCGTTGCCGCGTAGACCCCGCAGACCACGGAGGCAATGCCGAGACTTGCGCGGAAGAGGTGCCACTGCGGCTGCGGAGAGATCAAGGATACGCCTTTGCGATGCGTGGCCACCGCCAGCGGGAGCACCGCAAGAAAACCACCGAAATAGCGGATGAAGGCGATTTGCAGACCGGGCACGTCGTGTCCGCTGCTGGCTGGGCCCGCGAATTTCGGCAGGGCAAACATGATGGTGAAGAGCGCTGTCCCCATGAGGGCGAGCAGGATTCCCTTCAAAGCTGCCCCAGGGTCGTCCTGTAGGCCTGGAGTTTTCACGTTGCTGGAGGGGATTGGCGCTTTTGTGATGGAAAGAGACGAATTCGGCGTCATGGAGGTCCTGCAGAGGTTTTGGCGATGAAGAGCGCTTGTCTGACTGCAGGAATAGCGCATTCAAAAATGAAGCTGTATAATCTCTTATTAATAACTATTATTCGTTTTTGAATAGGTAAATCGATACGAAAAGGCTTTTGAAGTTATGGGTTCCGTCATGAATTGGGACGATGTCCGCGTGTTCTGCGCGGTGGCGCGCCTGGGCACGCTCTCGGCGGCGGCCAGAGAACTAAAGCTGAGTCAGCCGACGGTGGGCCGCCGGATTCAGAGCCTTGAAGAATCGCTTTCCGCGCGCCTCTTCGACAAGCGCCCGGACGGTTTTGTCCTGGCGCCGGCCGGTATCGAACTGCTGCCCCTGGCCGAGCAGATGACCCGCTCCGCCGACGTTATCCAGCGGCGGCGGGACTCCTTTTCCGAGGAACTCACGGGAACGCTCAGAATCTCGACACCGGAGCAGATGGCTATGTTCCTGACGGAGCAGCTACCGGACCTGAGAGCGGCCTTGCCTGAAATCGAGTGGGAGGTCGCCGTCTCCCATGTGCAGGTCAATCTGACGCGGCGGGAGGCGGATCTCCTGATCCGGGAATGCCTGCCTGAGAATTCCAGCCTGATATCCCGAAAGCTTGGGCGCGTCGCCTATGCCGTTTACGGCGCGCATGATTACGTCGAACGCTTCCCGCAAAGCCGGACCGATGCGCGTTTCGACCTTTGCGATTGGGTCGGGTATGACGAGGCCCACGCGCACTTCGGCAGTCAAAAGTGGCTTGATAAACACCGCGACCGCACTCCGGAGACCCGAACCAACAATGGCCTCGTGCTGGTTGAGGCGGTTCGGCGGGGCTGTGGTCTCGCAGTCTTGCCCTGCTACGCCGCAGAAACGGTGACCGGACTGCAACGGGTCTCGCCGGTTATACCTGAGCTGGTTGTGGATCAGTGGTTACTGGTGCACCGCGATCTTCTGCGCACACCGCGTGTCCGGGCTGCCATCGACGTAATCGTCGAGCTTTTCAAACGCCATGAGCGGCGCTTGCTGGGAAGCTGATTCAGTATCCACTCTTATCGGTTGGGTCGGCTTCGGCGCCGCCGGTGCCAAGCAGTTCACGGGTCTGACTGACGCTCTCTGACGCCGCAGCGGCGAGCAGCCGGACGTCGTTGGCCAGCGTGGTCAGATCGAAGCCCCAGCCGATGGCTTTGGCGGCGTAGGCCGGGCTGCCGCAGTGCAGAGCCGCGCGGATTCCCGCGTTCTTGGCGGCAGCCAGGATCCTTTTGATCGCCTCCACCATCTCCGGCTCTTCCCGGTCGAAGCCCGGCGGCAGGCTGCCGTTGCTCACGCCCAATGTCAGGTCGGCGGGGCCGATGTAAACGCCATCCAGCCCCGGTGTGGAGACGATATCTTCCAGGTTCGCCATGGCCTCCGCCGTTTCGATCATGGCGAGACAGAGGATCTCGTCGTTGGCTTCCCCAGCGTAGTTCGTGCCGGCGGAAAAGTTCACGCGCGTCGGGCCGAAGCTGCGGGTGCCTTTGGGGGGATAACGCATGTAGGAGACCAGTTGTTCGGCCTCCGCGCGCGAATTGACCATGGGGCAGATGACACCGTAAGCCCCGGCGTCGAGCACCTTCATGATGATACCGGGCTCCAGCCAGGGCACGCGCGCCAGGGGCGTGACACCACTCGCCCGCATGGCCTGTAGCATGGGCAGCGCACCGCTGTAGTCGACGGCGCCGTGCTGGAGGTCGACGGTCAGGCTATCGTAGCCCTGTGCCGCCATGATCTCGGCTGAAAAGGAGTTGCCGATGGAGAGCCAGCCGTTGAGGGCGGGTTTGTTCTGGTCCCACAGGCTTTTCAGTCCGTTCTTGATCATGGCGTCTTCCCTGGAATGTTGTTTGCGCGAAGCCCTTATCGAAGCCTCGCTTGCTTCCAGCATTAGAGGAGAAATCGCGCGCTAAAGAAAGGGGGAGAGCTCGGATATCTTTGCGATCACGGCTTTGGGTGAGAGGGCTTCAAGAGAGAGGCGGTGGCTGTCGGTCTGCGCATGCCCGCCGCCGGTAAAGCCGACCACCGTCATACCCGCGCGCTGCGCGGCCTCGATGCCCGCTGGACTGTCCTCGATCACCAGGCAATGCCGCGGGTTGACGCCCATCTCCTGCGCGGCATGCAAAAAGAGGTCTGGCGCGGGTTTGCCGTTCGCGACCATGGTTGCGCTGAAGATGTTGGGTTCGAAATTTGCCCGCAACCCGGTGACCTCCAGGGAGAGACGAATGCGCTCCAACTGGCTTGAGGAGGCGACGCAGACCGGCAGGTCCAGGTTCTGCATAAGGGCGGCGATACCCGGGATGGGGCGAAGTTCCCGGCGGTAGAGACTGAAGAGCTGTATCCGCATGGAGTCCAGATCCGCGTCTGAAAATTCGACATTGAATTCGCGGCTCAGAATCTCGGTGGTGGTCGTGAGGCTCTTGCCGAGGAAGAGACGGTAGCAATCCTCCATGGGGATGGAAGCGCCTTTTAGCGCAATGTTTTGCGACAGGACCTGAAAGGAAAGCGGCTCGCTGTCGACCAGCACGCCGTCGCAATCGAAGATCACGAGACGCGGGCGTTCGCGCGTCTGAAGCTGCGCGCTTTGCAGGTTACCAGCAGGTGTATCCGCCATCCGCCACCACGATTGATCCGGTCATCAGACTTGCCGCGTCGGATGAGAGGAAGTGTACGATCGATGCGATTTCATCGGGCTGGCCGACCCGTCCCATCGGTGTCATCTCAAGCCAGGTTTTATACATCTCGGGCTCTTCGGTCATGCCGAATTCGGTCAGGGGCGTTTCGATATAGGTCGGCGCCACCGCGTTGACCCGCACGCCGCGCCCGCCCCATTCGGCGGCCAGCGACTTGGTCAACTGGTGCACCGCGGCCTTGGAGGCGTTGTAAAAGGATTGGGGTTGGGGCTTGTTGACGATCAGGCCGGACATGGAGCCGATGTTGACGATGGAGCCCTTGCTCTGCTTGAGCATTGCCCGGCCGAAGGCGCGGCAGCACCAGAAGAGGCCGTCCAGATTGACGTCCAGGTGAAAACGCCAGTGTTCGTCGGTTGTTTCCTCAGCCGGCACGTCACTTTTCGCCACACCCGCGTTGTTCACCAGGATGTCGATTTGGCCAAATTGGGCGAGGATATCCCCCGAAACCTTTTCGACATGACTTGATTTTGTCACATCCAATGTCATGCCCGAGGCGGTTATCCCCAGGGCCTGCAGCTCATCGACGCTGGCCGCCACCCGCTCGGGCAGCAGGTCGAGGACGACGACCGTCGCGCCGGCCTCGCCCAGCGCACGGGCGCAGGCCGCCCCGATGCCCTGTCCGGCGCCGGTGACCGCCGCAATCTTCCCGTCCAGCTTTAACTTCTCAAGATACACGCTTCGTTTCCTTAACTAAATACGAGCTTCAGCTCATCCAGTTGCCGCCATCGACGTTGTAGGTCTGGGCGACGATGTAATCGCTTTCACTGCCGGCCAGAAAAATGGCCATGCCGGTGAGGTCTTCGGCGGTGCCCATGCGCCCGAAGGGCACGGCTTCACCGACCTCTTTTTTCTTCTCGCCGAGGGGCCGGTTTTCCAGTTTGGCGAAGAGGGCGTCGACGCCGTCCCAATGCTCGCCCTCGACCACGCCCGGCGCGATGGCGTTCACGTTGATGCCCTGGCCGACCAGGTTCAGTCCGGCCGATTGAGTCAGGCTGATCACGGCGGCCTTGGTGGCGCAGTAGACCCCGACCAGGGCTTCGCCGCGCCGCCCGGCCTGGCTGGCCATGTTGATGATCTTGCCGCGTCCGCCGCCGGGCCGTCCGAGCGCGATCATGGAGCGCGCCGCCGCCTGCATCGTAAAGAGCAGGCCGCCGACGTTGATGGAAAAGAGCCGGTCATAGCTCTCGCGGGTGATCTCGGTGATCGGCGCGGCATCGAAGAGGGCGGCGTTGTTGACTAGGATGTCGAGCCCGCCCCGCTGTTCCTCCACTGTCCCGATGGCGGCATCGATCGAGGCCTGATTCGTGACGTCCATCTCGACCGCATAGGCCTGTGCGCCAATTTCCCCCGCGGTCTCGCTGGCGCGCGCCAGGTCGATGTCGGCGATGGCGACCACCGCGCCCTCGCGCACATAGGCCTCGGCGAAGCTTCGGCCGATGCCGCGGGCGGCCCCGGTGATCAGGGCGGATTTTCCTTCAAGACGTCTCACCCCAGGACACTGCCTTCTGCCGTGAAGCGGTGGATTTTGGCGGCGTCGGGGGTCAGGAAGACCTCTTCGCCATAGTGCAGATCGATCTCGCCTTCAGCGCGGGCGGTCACCTGGCCGATGTTTTCCAGATGCACGTGCAGGAAGGTGTCGGAACCCAGATGCTCGGCCACCCCGACCTTGCCTTTCCAATCGCCGCCGTCACGCGAGACGGTCATATGCTCGGGCCGCACACCGATGGAGGCGGCGTCGAATTTTCCGGCCTCGGCCCCGTCGATGAAGTTCATGGTGGGCGAGCCGATAAAGCCTGCGACAAAGCGGTTGGCCGGATTGCGGTAGAGCTCCATGGGCGAGCCGACCTGCTCGATCCGCCCGGCCTGAAGCACGACGATCTTGTCGGCCATGGTCATGGCCTCGACCTGGTCATGGGTCACGTAGACCATGGTGGTTTTCAGGGTCTGATGCAGCTCGGAGATTTCCAGGCGCATGTTGCCGCGCAGGGCCGCGTCCAGGTTGGAGAGCGGCTCGTCGAAAAGAAAGGCGGCGGGCTCGCGCACGATGGAGCGCCCGATGGCGACGCGCTGGCGCTGGCCGCCGGAGAGCTGCCCCGGACGGCGGTCCAGGTAGTCTGTGAGGTTCAGCGTCTCCGCCGCCGCCAGGACTTTCTTTTCCCGCTCCGCCGGATCGATCCCGGCCATCTTCAGGGGGAAGGCGATGTTCTTGCGCACGGACATATGGGGATAGAGGGCGTAGGACTGAAAGACCATGGCCAGGCCACGTTTAGCTGGCGGAATGGCGGTGGCGTCGCGCCCGTCGATCTCGATCGCGCCGCTGGTCACGTCCTCCAGCCCGGCGATCAGGCGCAGCAGGGTCGACTTGCCGCAGCCCGAGGGGCCGACGAAGACCACGAATTCGCCGTCCTCGATTTCCAGGTTGATCGGGCGGATGACGTCGACCGGGCCGAAGCTTTTGGTGACGTTCTTCAGGGTGATGCTTCCCATTGTTTTTCTGCTCCGTTCTTTACTTTACGGCGCCAAAGGTCAGGCCGCGCACCAGCTGTTTCTGGCTGAACCAGCCCATGATCAGGATCGGTGCGATGGCCATGGCGGAGGCGGCGGAGAGCTTCGCGTAGAAGAGGCCTTCGGGGCTGGAATAGCTGGCGATGAAGGCGGTCAGGGGCGCCGCCTTGGAGGCGGTCAGGTTCAGGGTCCAGAAGGCTTCGTTCCAGGCCAGGATGATGTTGAGCAAGAGCGTCGAGGCGATGCCCGGCACGGCCATGGGCGTCAGGACATAGAGGATCTCGGCCCAGAGTGTCGCGCCGTCCATGCGCGCGGCCTCCAGGATCTCGCCCGGGATCTCCTTGAAGTAGGTGAAGAGCATCCAGATGATGATCGGCAGGTTGATCAGGGTCATGACGATCACCAGCCCGGTCCGGGTATCCAGCAGCCCGAAGTCCCGGAAGATCAGATAGATCGGGATCAGGACGCCGACCGGCGGCAGCATCTTGGTGGAGAGCATCCACATGAGAATGTCTTTGTTGCGCTTGGCCGGAACGAAGGCCATGGACCAGGCGGTCGGGATCGCGATCAGCAGGCCCAGCAGAGTAGAGCCGACCGAGATGATCACCGAGTTCGCGAAGTGGCGGAAATAGTTCGAGCGCTGCAGAACCTCGCCGTAGTTCTCCGTCGTCCACTGGAAGAAGAAGAGGGAAGGCGGATCGGCGATGGCCTCGGCCTCGGTCTTGAAGCTGGTCAGCAGGGTCCAGAGGATCGGAAAGAAGATCGTCAGGCCCACGGCCCAGGCACAGGCGGTGATGACGGCCTTGCGGCGGGTGGTGACGGCACGGGCCATTAGAGCGTCCTCCCATTATCCGGCAGCACCTGGCTGGGGAGAATTTGGCCGGAGAGAATCCCGCCTTCAAAGACCATCAAATCGATCCCGGATGATTTGAACATGCTCTAAGCCTCCAGGTTCTTGCCGATCATCCGCAGCAGGAAGATCGCGACGATGTTGGCCAGGATGACGGCGACGATGCCGCCCGCGGAGCCGCCGCCCACGTCGAACTGCAGCAGCGACTGGGCATAGACCAGGAAGGTGATGTTGGTGGAGGCGGTGCCCGGCCCGCCGTTGGTGGTCACCAGGATCTCGGCGAAGACCGACAGCAGGAAGATGGTCTGGATCAGGATCACCACCGTGGCCGCGCGCGAGAGGTGCGGGACGACGATGTAAAAGAAACGGCTGAGTTTGCTCGCACCGTCCATCTCGGCGGCCTCGAGCTGTTCCGAGTCGAGCGACTGCAATGCCGTCAACAGGATCAGGGTCGCGAAGGGCAGCCACTGCCAGGCGACGATGCAGATGATCGAGAGCAGGGGCGCGTGGGCCAGGAAGTCGAAGGGTTCGGCCCCGACCGCCGCCGCGCCGTAAGCGAAAAGCCCGCTGACCGGGTTCATGAACATGTTCTTCCAGACCAGGGCCGAGACCGTGGGCATGACGAAGAAGGGCGCGATCACCAGGATGCGCACGATGCCCTGGCCCCACATGGGCTGGTCCAGCAGCAGGGCCAGCAGGACGCCGCCGATGACGGTGATGACCAGCACGCCGCCGACCAGCAGCAGGGTGTTGCCCAGGGCCGCGAAGAAGGCCGGGTCGGTCAGGAAGTATTCGTAGTTCAGAAAGCCGATGAAGCGTTCGGTCCCCGGCGAGAGCAGATTGTAGCTCAAAAACGAGAAGTAGATCGTCATCGACAGCGGCACGATCATCCAGGCCAGCAGCAGCAGAACGGCCGGCGAGATCATCAGGCGTGCGGCGGTGCGGGAATGGGCGGTGGCCACGATGAAACTCCCTCAATGAATAACGAGAGCCCTCAATGAATAACAAGAGGCTGAACCGGTTCAGGAGACGGCTTCAAGAACCGGGTTCAAGAGCCGGGTTCAAGAGCCGGGTTCAAGAGACTGCGGCAGCGGCTGATCCCTCAGACGCTCTCATTCCACTGCGTGCTCTCGGGCGCCGCGGTTCGCGCGTCTTTTGATCCGGAAAAAGTCTCCACGGCGGGGGTATCCGGGTGGCGGGACGACAATTGACAGGGGCCCTTGTCCCGTCACCGCCCCACCGTGGAGCGAACGCTGATGATAACGCCGCTTTGTTGCACCGGCGCTACGGTCATGAACCGGCCCTACTTGATGTAACCGGCGCGCGTCATCTCCCGGGTGGCCAGCTTCTGGGCGTTGGCCAGGGCGTCCTCGATGGAGGTGGTCCCGGCGAGCGCCGCTGAGAACTGCTGGCCCACGGCGGTCGCGATGCCTTGGAACTCCGGAATGGCGACGAACTGCACGCCGACGTAAGGCACCTCATCCACCGTCGGGTTGGTCGGGTCGGCGGAGTTGATGCTGTCCAGAGTCATCTTGGCGAAGGGTATCTTGGCGTACTCCGGGTTCTCGTAGAGCGAGGTGCGGGTGCCCGGCGGCACGTTGGCCCAGCCTTCCTTCTCGGCGACCAGGGCCAGGTATTCCTTGGAGGTCGCCCACTCGACGAACTTCTTGGCGGCGGCCTCTTTCTGGGTGCCCGCCGGGATCGCCAGGGACCAGGCCCAGAGCCAGTTGCCGCGCTTGCCCAGGCCCGTATCAGGCGCCAGGGCGAAGCCCATCTTGTCGGCGACGGTGGAGTCCTTCGGATTGGTCACGAAGGAGGCGGCGACGGTGGCGTCGATCCACATGCCGCACTTGCCGGTCTGGGTGAGCGAGAGGTTTTCGTTGAAGCCGTTGGAGGAGGCGCCCGGAGGTCCGGATTCCTTCATCATCTCGATGTAGAAGGTCAGGGCCTCTTTCCACTCCGCGCTGTCGAACTGCGGCTTCCAGTCCATGTCGAACCACTTGGCGCCGAAGGAGTTGGCGGTGGCGGTCAGGAAGGCCATGTTCTCGCCCCAGCCGGCCTTGCCGCGCAGGCAGATGCCGTAGACACCCGCGTCCTTGTCGGTCATGGCCTTGGCGGCATCGCGCACGAAGGTCCAGGTTGGTGCATCGGGCATTTCGAGGCCGGCTTTTTCCATCAGGTCGGTGCGGTACATCACCATGGAGGACTCGCCATAGAAAGGCGCGGCGTAGAGCTCGCCGTCCACGGTCAGGCCGCCGCGGATCGGCGGCAGGATGTCGTCCACATCATAGGACGCGGGCAGGTCGTTGAGCGAGACCAGCCATCCCTTGGAACCCCAGATCGGAACCTCGTAGGTGCCGATGGTCATGACGTCGTACTGGCCGCCCTTGGTGGCGATGTCGGTCGTGACCTTCTGGCGCAGAACGTTTTCTTCCAGGGTGACCCACTCCACCTCGATGCCGGGATTCTTGGCGGTGAAGTCGTCCGTCAGCTTTTGCATGCGGATCATATCGCCGTTGTTCACGGTGGCGATGGTCAGGGTCTCGGCGCTGGCTGAACCGGCGACACCAGCGATGGCGAGCACAGAGCAGGCGCCGAGCATCAAGGATTTGAATGTCATGTTTTTCCTCCCGCACAGGTCTTGGGGTGGCTCTTAGGTTTTGAGCATTTGCCTATGTATTGGGCAATTACTCACGAATATGCTTAACGAGTCAAGATTGAATCGTTGCTGCGCTGCACAAGAAATAGGCGAGCGGTAGCGACCATCGCTGGGATTATTGGGAGTGTGGGCCGGAGAGGGGGAGAAGAGTTGAGAGGACTCAGTACTCCGCGTAGATCTCGATCACATTGCCTTCGGGATCGCGGAAGAAGAGCGTGCGGTGCCGCCAGTCCGGCAGGTCGGTGGGTTCGCGTAGGATCGCAACGCCCTTGGCCAGCAGCTCGGCGTGGCAGGCATCGACGGCGGGCGGCGGCACGCGGAATGCCAGTTGCACCGAGGCCGCACCGGGCGCCGCAGGACCGTCGTCCCAGACCGGGTTGGCGCCGCGCGGCCGCAACGTCAGCAGGGTCGCGCCGACCCGGAAACTCACCCAGGTCTCCCTGTCGGTCTCCACGGCAAAGCCCATCACCTCTTCATAGAAAGCCCGCGTTTCGATCATCTTGCTGCAAAGCAGGACGATGTAATCGGCGTTGCGGATGTCCTTGAGGCTCATATTGGGCTCCTGGCGTTTCCTCTTGAGTGCTCAAGCGTCCGAAAGCAGTTTTTCCGCCGTCTCTTCGTCGGTGATCAGGCCGTTGATCAGTCCGCCGCGCACGGCGGCGGCGATCGCAGGCAGCTTGCGTTCGCCCATGGCCAGGGCGGTGACAAGACCGCTCTCGCAGGAGGGCAGGGGCGCGCTGGCAACCCGGGCGTTGGTGGCGCCGGAGATGAGCTTCCCCTCGGCATCGAAGACCCAGCCGGTGATCTCCCCGGCCGCGCCGGCCTTCATGAGTTTCTCCATCTCCGGATCGCCGATGAAGCCGTCCTCGCGCAGGGGGGCGTGGGCGCCCATCTCGCCGATGCCGACGAAGGTGATGTCGGCCTGGGCGGCCAGCTCCAGGGTCGAGTGGATCAGTTCTTGCTGGTGCAGCAGTTCGCGTTCCTCGGGCGAGGAGACATAGACCGGCAGGGGCATGGGATAGTGCCGGGCGTTCTTGACTGCGTCCGCCATGCTGAAGATCACGTTGTAATAGGCCGCCGAGCCGTCCGGCGCGATGTTCCCGGTCAGGGAGACGATCCTGTGCTGCGGGCAATCCATCTGCGGCAGCTGATCCACGGCGGCCTTCAGGGTCCGCCCGGTGCCCAGGGCCATGACGATGGGATCGCTGGATTTCAGCGCCTTCTCGATCGCCGCCGCGCCCGCCTCGGCCAGCCCCACGGTGGTGGAGGCAGAGCCCGGATCGCTCGGCACCACCTCGGCGGACTTCAGCCCGAAGCGCGCCTTCAGATCCCGCCCCAGCTCCAGACAGCGCGCGATGGGATGATCCACCCGCACCTTGATCAGCCCCTCGCTGACCGCCAGCGACACCAGCCGCTGCGCCGACTGCCGCGAAATCCCCATGGTCTCGGCAATCTCGTCCTGGGTGTTCTTGGCCACGTAATAAAGCCAGCCCGCCCGCGCCGCATCGTCGAGACGGTTTCCGTTGGAGTCTTTGCGGCGTTGCATAGCTGTTGGACCGAGGTGGTTTATGTGTAGTGGTTGGCGGCGGAGTGTCGGGCTGCCGTCTATTCACTTACGACAGGGAAGGGGGGATGGCAAATTTGGTGGGGTGACAATTTTCGATCCTGATCGATGTAGGTAGTGTTTCGACTTACAGTACAATAGCCATATTGGTCCGAGTTTTGATCTAGTTGTATTGCTGCGACGAGATTTGAGTGTGTCTTTTGAGCTAGTTCAGATAAAATCATAAGCAAGTCAATATCACTCATTGTGACGTAGCCTTGTTAAAATGGAAAAGTAGATAGTTGTGGCTGGATCAGGCATGTCAACACCCAAACAAGCGCGGCTTAGTGTTCAAGAAACGAGAGAGGCGCTTCCAAAACTTGAGCGAAGAATCAATGATCTTAAGGCGTTTGACGTCAATTTAATTGAAGAACTGTATGACCCAACCGTCGACGCGCTTAAAAGGAAAGTCAATAGCACGCTTCAAGAAATATTTGGTCACGGCACCGTCGAATATAATGATTATTATGTAAGTTCTTTTGAAGCTCTACCATTGTTATTGGGAGGGCGTGACTACTCAGTGACGAAAATTCGTAATGCGTATAAAGAAAGTATTGCCGGGGCGCTTGCAAAATTGACAACGCTGAAGGAGCTTTTTGAAGAACGTTTGTTAGATGCGAATCACTTATCGTCGGATGTAAGTCAGAAAGCTGAGCCAACGGCGGTGGGTTCAAAACGAGTGTTTGTTGTGCACGGTCACGATGATGGCGCGAAGGAAACAGTTGCTCGATATCTTTCTGACTTGAAGTTGACGCCAATAATTCTTCACGAGCAACCCAATAAAGGGCAGACAATTGTTGAAAAATTTACATCTAACTCCGATGTGGAATACGCAATTATTCTTTTTACGCCAGATGATATGGGATATCCAGCAGGTAAACCAGACGACGCGAGGCCACGTGCCCGGCAAAACGTGCTGTTGGAATTAGGTTACTTTACTGCTACGCTCGGTCGTCAGAGAGTGTGTATTCTGTCCAAGGGTGATGTAGAAGTGCCATCGGACTATGCAGGCGTACTTTACGTCAAAATGGATGATGCTGGCGCTTGGCGTTTTATTGTTGCAAGCGAAATGAAAAGCGTAGGCCTAGAAATCGATTTAAACTATGTGAGGCGGTAGATAGTTTCTATCAGAGCTCAATCAGTGTTACGCGACTGTCAAGCCGGGCTAGTAAATTGTGTGCGAAAGTGTTGCGGTCGCAAAGCTGCCGCTTGTTCACCCTTGCAGGTGAGCCGACGCTCCTTTGGCCCTCGTAACGCTAAACATCTCGTTTTCAGTTAGGCGGGTCAGTACCAGCACAGAGGCTGTGCCATATGTCCCTCCATGCACTCCCGCGCCCCAATGGATCACCATGTCTTGAATTCCGTCTCCTGTAACGTCAGCACGCATCAGTTCAAACATGAATGTGCGGCCACCGTCGTAATCAATCCCAATGGAATTGGCGCCAACCCTCGTAACTCTTGCATCACCAGATGAGACTAAATCCTGTATGGATCTTCCTTTAAGTTCCTCCCTCTGACCTGCAAAGGCGGGATCGTTCGTCATATCTTCAGTCAAAAACAAAAGAGTGGCTGGTAGTAAGGAAATATCTGATAAGCCTATCCTTGGATTGTCAATGAAACTCTTCTCGGGCACCTTTGCGGCTTTTATTGTTTGAAGCAATGCAAGAGGGCGTTTGAAGCTCTGGAATTCAACACTCATTTCAAAGTTGGAATAAGCGTAGAAGCTATTATCTACAGCTTCTTGAAATTCCTGGAGTGTGGTAACGTACACTTCTTTACCTCCTTGGGAGATAAGCCTCAGCCCGTTTTCCATCTCGGGTGGGAGAGATATCTTTGTGTTTAGATAGTGCTTATAATCTGATTTTGAAATGTCTCGGAGGGGGGCATCGCCAAAAAGTTTGAAGACCGAACTTAGCCGAAATACTCCTGAACTCTCCCGAGCTTTCGCCATTGTTTCAGACACTTCTTCTTCAGATATAGTGCCCGACCCAAGCGCGCCCGCAATAGCAAAACGTAACTTGTCGGTTTCGTCAGCCTTTCTGAAACGCTGAACTAACTCTTCTACTATAATTTTCTTCTTGCGAGTTACACCCAACTCTATAGCTGTTCTGCCCGCTGGAAAGACTTCAGCTCTTTTTCGACTGTTGCAAGCCCGACAACTTGGTTGCAAATTCTCGTAACCCCTTAGCGAGAAATCGCGAAGTAAACCCTGTTCTTCTCGAACGTGAGCCCACTCCGCTTCGTCGTTAAGAAGTGACTCCGGCAATACATGGTCGACTTCCATTTCTGCGAACGAGATCGGATCGCGGCAATAGGCGCATCGCTTATCGTGCGCTTCCCATAAAGCACGTCGTTCAAAATAATTAAATTTTTGCTCTGCCATTTTTGTTTCGTATTCTAAGTTACCTCGTAGCCCTACACCGTTTTGTTCAGGCCGTGCCATTTCAAGATGATTACTATAACGAGTATTAGGCGATTGGGCACTGAAGCAATCTGAAGAATCGCACCTTATGTTTAGTTTTTAAGTTTCGATTCAGCCTAATTAAACTTCCGGAAAAAACGCGTCCGGTCGAAGACCTCTTCCAGGGCTTCGATGCGCGCGCAGGTGTCGTCCCAGGTTTGTTTCTGAGCCTCGGCAATCAGCAGCAGGATCACGACCGAGGAGTCCCAGGCTGAAGGGGTGAGGCTTCGGCTATCCGATAAAGGCCAGGAAGGGCCGTCCGTTCAAAGCTTCGACAAAGCTGTAAGCCACCAAACCGACATAGAGCACTGAAAAGGCCAGCACGAAGCTGGTCGCCTTCCACTCCGCCACCACTTTCCCTACCACAAATCCGGCCGCCGGGATGAAATGCATCGCGTGGAGGGCGAAGAAGTGGGGAACGCGGAGGTCGCCGGCCTCGCGGGACCAGCCGAGGAGGGGGAGGGTGGCGGCGTTCGGGCCGGGGGTGCCGACGAAGTGACCGCCGTTGCCGGCCAGGGTGTAGGCGACGATCAGGGTGAGGGGGAGGGTTAGGAGCAGGCCAATTGCGAGTGACAGTCGCACGGCCGGGGCGAGGTCCGGCGACTTACTCCGCCATATCAAAAAGCCGTAGAGGGCGCTGGCCGAGGTGATCAGGGTCGCGAGCAGGCCCATGACAGGGTAGAGGCGCGTCATGAAGGGCTCGGTGGTGTTGTAGTGGGAGGCGGTGCCGAAGGCCGCCGCGCCGCCGATCCAGAGCATCTCGGCGAGGCAGGCGAAGACCACCGCCGCCGCGAAGATGCGGTACCAGAGTTTCTGTGTCAGGCCGGGGCGCAGCCAGCGGGCGTAGAAGGCCAGGGTCAGAAAATAGACCGCCAGGGACACCTCGAACTTGAGGGGCTTGACCCAGAGGTTCTGCCCCAGCAGCGTGCGCGGCTCGATCGCCAGGGCGGCGAGGGTGGGGAGCATCAGCAGCAGCATGAAGACACCGGCGGCCGCGAAGACCGGCTCGGCGCGGAAAGGTGCGAGGAGCCGCACCAGGGCCGGAGACAAGAGTGCAGGCGGCAGGGTGAGCGGCGCAAGGCTGTTCGGGGATGGCGAAAGGGACGCGGTTGGGAGGCTGCGGGTCATGTCTCTCACTCTCGCTCATCTTCTCCGGGGGTGGTGTCTCCACGCGGCGGCGTTTGCCGCCCTCGGCTCGGCACGGCGCTGGCCGCGCTCAAGTAGGCACGGCGGCGCCCGCCGCCTGGACGCGCCTGACCGCGCGCAGGGCCAGGAAGAGCAGCAGGCCGACCGGGCCGAACAAAAAGGTCAGGGCAAGGCAGGGGATCACGAGCCAGAAGCGGATCCCCTCGGCGCGCGCGGTGCGGCACTCCCAGGCGCCGATAAAAAGATCGAAGGCGAGGTAGTGGATCCAGCCCGCCAAGACCAGCTCGGGCCGGGTGAAAAGCTGCATGACCTCCGCCAGGCTGCCGTAACCGCCCTCGCTGTCGGCCCAGTAAACCAGGATCAGCGCGCTGTAACCGACCGAGAGGATCAGGGGCAGGATCAGGCCGGAAATCCGCTGGGTCCAGACCGGCCAGAGCGGGCTTGCCAACAGCACCAGCCAGCCCAGCATGGCCGTGGCGCCGGCGAGGCTGAAGATCTCTTCCAGGGTCATGCCGGGTCTCCCTCCGGGTTATGGTTTGGCGCGGGTTGCGCCTGGGTGCAGTTCACGTTTGGGTACAGTTCACATCCGGGTAACGTTCACGTCGGCGCAGGCTTCACCTTTGGGCGCCTGCCGCGCTTCACAGCCGGCTGGACTTTCATTTGATCTTTACGCTGTCTAGATGCTTTTGGATCAGAATCTTGTCACTGTCAAGTTTGCTTTTGACAAGTACGGGTCTCTGGCGTAGTCAGGGCGCATGGTGAAAAGCAAAGCCTCCGCCGAGTCCCTCGCGGCTGCGCCTAAAACGGCGGCTGGGAAAAAGATGGCCCTCAAAAAGACGGCCCTCAAAAAGACGGCTCTCAAAAAGACGGCCAAAAGCCGCTACCATCACGGCGATCTGCGGGCCGCCCTGCTGGAGGCGGCGGAGGCCGAGCTGGCGGAAAAGGGGATCGAGGCTTTCTCCCTGCGCGGTGTGGCCAAGCGGGCCGGGGTCAGCCATGCGGCGCCGGCGCATCACTTCGGCGACGTGAACGGCCTCTTCACGGCGCTGGCGGCGACCGGCTACCGACGATTCATTGCCGCGCAGCGGACCCGGCAGAAAAGGGCGGCGCAAAAGGGGGGCAAGGACGGGGCCGCGCAGCTCGCGGCGGTGGGCCTGGGCTACGTCGATTTCGCCATAGCCAACCCGGCGCTCTTCCGCCTGATGTTCTCATCCAAGCGACCGGACTTCTGTGACGGCGAACTGGAAGAGACAGCGCGCGCGGCCTTCGAGAAGCTGCTGGAGGATGTCGGGCGCTTCCGGAAGATCCATCCCTGCGACGACGAGGCAGTGATGGCCTCGGCCATGGCCACCTGGGCCATGGTGCACGGGCTGGCCGATCTGCTGGAGGGCGGGCGCATCAAGTACCTGCAGAACCTGACGCGGAAAAAGCGCGAGCAGGTGCTTTCGGACATGATCCTGCGCGCGGCGTCTTAGGACGCGGCATCTTGAACCTGACTGATCCTTGCTGAGTTTCCAGAAAAACCGGGTCCGGTCGGCGACATGGTCCAGGTCATCGATCCTGTGCATGTGTCGTCCCTGGGCTTTTTCTGGGGCGAACATGAAGGAGAAGTCGGGTCTTAAACTGCGTGCCGAGCTGTAGCAAAGCACAGATAAACAAGGACATGCTTCCCGCTACAGGTACTCGGCAGGAATATTTGAGAGTTGGGCTTTGACATCCCAGTCTTCTGGTTTGTCTTTTTCCGACCACCAATTCATGCCCTTTCGTTTCCACTCCTCTCTGTAACTCACGACTGCTGAATAAAGAGAGTCTTCATATCCGAATTCTGCGCCACAGCAGGCGCAGATATCAAACGTGGCTGTTTTTCCGTCCAGGCCCCATGGTGGCTCAGGCTGTTCCAAGCCACATACCCGACAGGCGAAAAGAGATTTATTGAGCAAGGTAACAATCCATATTCGTTGTGCATTTGGGGAAGGGGTCAGGTGATACCTCGCGCCCTGCCTCTGTTAAGCGGCGTCTCGGGTTTCCCTTCCTCCACAAACCGCATCAAATGCGCGATTACCCAATTCAAATCGTCCTCATTGCACCAGAGTTCATCGATCTTTCCGTAGAGTGTGAAGCGCGAGAGATTGAAACCCTCTTCGATCTCGTTGTACCAGAGCACCTGATCGCCGAAAACGCCGACCGCCCAGAAGCCGCCGGTCTCTCGCCCGTAATCTCCGCCCGACCAGCGTGTCGGTGGGATCTTGATCAGTTCCCAGAGCCTCTGCTCCTTGGAGGTAATCTGGGCCTCGGCCGCTGTGATCATCGCATTCAGTTCAGCTTCGGATAAAGGGGGTATCGTCATTGACAGATCCTAATTCGCCCCTTTGCGCAATTTGCGTTTAAGTGGACTCAAAACCCGCTGCCTCTCAATCAGCAAACTGCTGATTTCGCCCTCTGAGCTTTTGGCGCAGGTTTTGAGAAGGTGTGTTTTTAGAGCGAACGCAAATTGCTTTTTTTGGGTCTGTTGAACAGCAAGCCGTTCAACAGACCCTAATTAAACTTCCGGAAAAACCGGGTCCGGTCGAAGACCTCTTCCAGGGCTTCGATGCGTTCGCGGGTGCCGTCCCAGGTTTGCTTCTGGACTTCGGCGATCATGGTTTCCAGCAGCAGCATGATCACGACCGAGGAATCCCAGGCGGAAGGGACGACGATGCGGCTGGAAAAGCAAAGATCGGCGCAGCGGCTGACCGGGCTGCGCCACTGGTCGGTGAAGAGGATGATCTTCACGCCCTGTTCGCGGGCCAGCTCGGCGAGCTTGATGGTGGAGTTCTCGTAGCGCCGGTTGTCGAAGATCACCAGGACGTCGCCAGCCTGCATATCCAATAGCGAATGGGGCCAGGAGTTGGAGCGGGATTCGATGCTGGTGACGCCCCGGCGGATCATCTGCAGGTGCATGTAGAAGTAGTCGGCCAGGGCCCGGGTGATCCGGCCGCCGGCCACGAAGACCGTGCGCTTGGGGTCGGCGAGCAGGGCGCAGGCGGCGTCGAAGCTCGCCGGGTCGATCTGCGCCAGGGTCTGGTGGATGTTGTCGATGACCGCCTCGGTGAAGCGGTTCAGGATGTGCCCGTCCGGGGCGTTCTCGGCCCAGGTGTCGTGCTTGGCGATGGGGTTGGTGATCTTGGCTTCCAGCTCGCGCCTGAGCGCCGCCTGAAACTGCGGAAAGCCGGGAAATCCCAGCTTGCGCACCATGCGGACCACGGTGGGGGTCGAGACCTTGGCGTTGGCCGCCAGCGTGGTGATGCTGCCCAGGCCGGAGACGGGATAGTTCTCCAGGATCGCATTGGCCAGCTGCCGCTCGGCCCGGGTCAGGGCGTCGAACGAGCTTTGCAGGCGCTCCCCAATGGTCTCGACCGGTTCCGGCATAGGGCTCCCATCCTCTTATGTTTCGCACAGTCTAACAGGCGGCGGCGGCGGGCCGAAAGACTTTCTGAAAAGGAGTTGACTGACTTGGCAGGTCTGTAATTATCTATACAGAATGACTGTGGGGAATGATCGATTGCTTGAAGGTGGCGCAAAGCCGGAAGAGGCGGGGCCCATCGCACCGGAGGTATTCAATGCCGGCGGCGCGAGCCCGGTTCTGCTGGTCTGCGAGCATGCTTCCAACGTCATCCCCGCGCGCTACGGCGATCTGGGTTTGAGCGCGGATGAGCTGACCAGCCATGTGGCCTGGGACCCCGGCGCGGATATCGTCGCGCGGGCCGTGGCGAGCCAACTGGACGCGGCCCTGGTGGCGGCCCGGGTCTCGCGGCTGGTCTACGACTGCAACCGTCCGCCCGATGCGCCCGGCGCCATGCCGGAAAAGAGCGAAGTCTTCGACATTCCCGGCAATAGAGACCTGACCGAAGCCCAGAAATCCGAGCGGGTCGAGAACATCTATCTGCCCTTCAAGGATGGGCTCAGCCGCGTGATCTCGGGCGGCGGGCACTTGAAGGTGATGGTAACGGTCCACAGCTTCACGCCGGTTTACTTCGGCGGACAGCGGGATCTGCACATCGGCATTCTGCACGACAGCGACAGCCGTCTGGCCGACGCCATGCTGGAGACCGCCGAGGACTTCACCAGCCTGGACGTGCGGCGCAACGAGCCCTACGGCCCCGCCGACGGCGTGACCCATACCCTGATCGAGCACGGGCTGCATCACGGTCTGCTCAACGTTATGATCGAGATCCGCAACGACCTGCTGGCCGCCGAGCAAGATCAGAAGATCGTCTCGGATCTGCTGGCTGGCTGGATCGCGGCGGCCTGTGAAAAGGTGGGCGTGCCCTTGAGCGGGGATCTCTTGGGTGGGGTGCTTATGGGCGGAGGCTCATCGGGCGGAGGCTCATCGCGTGATGGATCTATGGGGACAGGGAAGGTGACGTCATGCCCGCAGTGATCCGGCACTACGTGCGCGTCGTCGATGCGGTGAACCGGCGGCTCGGGCGGCTGGTCATGTACATGATCTTCGTGATGGTCGCGATCCTGCTCTGGTCCTCGATCTCCAAGACCTTCTTCTTTCCCTCGCTCTGGACCCTGGAGATGGCGCAGTTCGCCATGGTCGCCTACTTCATGCTCGGCGGACCCTATGCGCTGCAGCTCGGTTCCAACGTGCGGATGGATCTTTTCTACGGCGACTGGTCGGACCGCAAGAAGGCCTGGTTCGACGCCTTCACGGTCTTTCTGCTGATCTTCTATCTGGGCGTTCTGCTCTACGGCGGCTGGGAGAGCACCTCCTATTCGCTGCAGTATAACGAGCGCAGCAGCACGGCGTGGCGGCCGCTGCTCTGGCCGATCAAGGTCACCATGTGCCTGAGTATTTTCCTGATGATCCTTCAGGCTCTGTCCGAGTTCTTCAAGGACGTGGCGCGTATCCGTGGGGTTTCCATCTGATGTCCTACGAGCTGATCGCGATCCTGATGTTCTCGACCATGATGATCATGCTGATGACCGGGCAGCGGGTCTTCGGCGCCATCGGCTTCGTGGGCGTGGTGGCGGGCCTGCTGCTGTGGGGCGATACCGGCGGCAGCGACATCGCCTTCTCGGCGGCCATGAAGCTGATGAAGTGGTATCCGCTGCTGACCCTGCCGATGTTCATCTTCATGGGCTACGTTCTGTCGGAATCCAAGATCGCCGACGACCTTTACAAGATGTTCCATGTCTGGTTCGGACCGGTGCGCGGCGGCCTCGCCATCGGCACCATCCTGCTGATGGTGCTGGTCTCGGCCATGAACGGCCTCTCGGTCGCGGGCATGGCGATCGGCGCGACGATCGCGCTGCCGGAACTGCTCCGGCGCGGCTACGACAAGCGCATGGTCACGGGCGTGGTGCAGGCGGGCTCCTCGCTGGGCATCCTGGTGCCGCCTTCCGTGGTGCTGGTGCTCTATGCCATGATCGCGCGCCAGCCGGTGGGACAGCTCTGGCTGGCGGGGGTTCTGCCCGGCCTGATGATGGCGGCCATGTTCGTGCTCTACGTGGTGATCCGCTGCCGGTTGCAGCCTGAATTGGGTCCCGCGCTGCCGGAAGACGAGCGCAAGGTCTCCCTGGCGGAGAAGCTGCGCCTTCTGCGCGCGGGTATGCTGCCGCTGGTGATCTTTGCGGCCATGATGGTGCCCTTCGTCAACGGCTGGACCTCCCTGGTCGAGAGCTCCGCGATCGGCGCCATGACCGCCTTCGGCGCCGCCGTGCTGAAGGGGCGCATGACCAGGCAGGTCTTCGAGACCTCGGTGCGCCAGACTCTCGCGATCTCCTGCATGTTCATGTGGATCATCCTGGCTGCCCTCGGTTTCGGCGCGGTCTTTGACGGTCTGGGCGCGGTGAAAGCCATCGAGAACCTCTTCACCGAACAGCTGGGCCTGAACCCCTGGATGATCCTGATCCTGATGCAGCTCTCGTTTCTGCTGATGGGGACCTTCCTGGACGACACGGCGATGCTGGTGATCGTCGCGCCCCTTTATGTGCCCTTGGTGGGAGCGCTGGGCTTCGATCTGATCTGGTACGGCATTCTCTACACCATCACCACGCAGGTCGCCTATATGACGCCGCCCTTCGGCTATAACCTCTTTCTGATGCGCGCCATGGCGCCGCCGGAGATCGGCCTGAAAGACATCTACAGCTCCATCGTGCCCTTCGTCCTGGTGATGATCCTGGCCCTGGCGCTGGTGATGGCGTTTCCGGAGATTGCCCTGTGGCTGCCGGACTATGTCTACGGAAAATAGTGAAGAACCGGACGGGTTTTGTTTTTGGGGAAGTAACGTCCGGAGTTGGTAAAGTGAGGTAACTTTTTTGACAGGGGGATCGGCCTGATCGAGGCCGGTCCGATAACAAGGGAGAACAGGATATGACCGACAGACGTAAGTTTCTGAAAGGCGCCGGCATGGCCGGTGTCGCCGCCGGGGCCTCCGCGCTGGCCGCGCCCGCCGTGCACGCGCAGTCCAAGATCAAATGGCGCATGCAGACCTATGCCGGACCGGCGCTGGCGGAGCACGTGATCAAACCCGCGATTGATTCCTTCAACAAGGTCGCCGGCGACGAGATGGAGATCGAGCTCTTCTTCGCCGATCAGCTGGTGCCGACCGGTGAGCTTTTCCGTGCCATGCAGAAGGGCACCATCGACGCGGTGCAGTCTGACGACGATTCCATGGCTTCGCCGACGGAGGTCACGGTCTTCGGCGGCTACTTCCCCTTCGCCTCGCGTTATTCGCTGGACGTGCCGGTGCTCTTCAACCAGTACGGCCTGGGTGAGATCTGGGATTCCGAATACTCCAAGGTCGGCGTCAAATGGCTCTCGGCGGGCGCCTGGGATCCCTGTCACTTCGCCACCAAGGATCCGATCCGCAGCCTGGAAGACATGAAGGGCAAGCGCGTCTTCACCTTCCCGACGGCGGGCCGCTTCCTGACCCAGTTCGGCGTCATCCCCGTGACCCTGCCCTGGGAAGACATCGAGGTCGCGGTCCAGACCGGCGAGCTGGACGGCATCGCCTGGTCGGGCATCACCGAGGACTACACGGTGGGTTGGGCCGACGTGACCAACTACTTCCTGACCAACAACATCTCCGGCGCCTGGGCGGGGTCCTTCTTCGCCAACATGGACCGCTACAACGAGCTGCCCGATCACCTGAAAGAGCTGCTCAAGCTGACCATGGACAGCTCGCACTATTACCGTCAGTGGTGGTACTGGGGCGGCGAAGCCCATCTGCGCACCAAAGGCACCAAGATGGAACTGACCTCCATCCCCGATGAGGAGTGGGCGCAGGTCGAGGCCGCCGCGGTCAAGTTCTGGGACGAGATCGCCGCGGAATCCGAGACCAAGGCCAAGGTGGTCCAGATCTTCAAGGACTACAACGCGACCATGGAGAAAGCCGGACGTCCGTACCGTTACGGGTGATCAAGGCGCAAGTTCGGAGTGAGGGGGGCGTCCCGTGGGAGCGGGGCGCCTCTTTTTTTGTGGGGGGAAAGGGGGCTAAGGCTCTCAAAAATAGTTCGACGGATTCATGCGTCCGTGCAGAATACGGATTACGGCAATCCCATAGCCGGTTGGCGTGGATTCTGTGCGAGCCGAGCAAAGGCCTCTACGAGTTCGTCGGGATAGCGATTGGCTTGCTCAAACCCTCGGACCTCAAATGTGCGAAGTCAGATCTGTTCCAGGTCGCCTTCCGCCTCCGGCGAAAGCCGGAACTCAGCGGGCCTTTCGGTCATGCCTGTCGGTCATTTTGTCTTTGAATTCATTGGCGTCGAAAGCACGCGGTTCGCCGCTTTCTTCACCCCTGATCGATTCAGCCCGGATCGCGGCAACGTCCAGTTGCCGGGCCTGATCCCGCCGGATCAGGTCGCGGATAGCCTCTCTTCCGCCCTTGCGACCCATGCCGGAATTATCGGGACCGCCAAACGGGGCTTTGGCAAGTGCCGCAAAGAAAGTTTTCACGCCGTCCATGCGGTGTCTTCGTCCATCGGATAGTTCGGGCGCGGCAGATGCGTGAGCGGCCAGCGTTCATGGACCGGCGACGTCAGGCCGCCCGTGTCAACTTCGAAGA
This sequence comes from Denitrobaculum tricleocarpae, assembly GCF_007004665.1. Classification (GTDB taxonomy): domain Bacteria; phylum Pseudomonadota; class Alphaproteobacteria; order Kiloniellales; family Kiloniellaceae; genus Denitrobaculum; species Denitrobaculum tricleocarpae. Next base: position 698,658 of record NZ_ML660053.1, read on the forward strand.
CCTCGCTCGGAGGGAACCAGTTGGAAAAGCCGGCCCGGAAGTGACCTCGGGATTTGACGACGACTGTCCGTGCAGACGCGATGTCCAGTCCGAACATGTGGAAGAACACCGGGTCAGCGGTCTGCGTGCGATCGGTAATGACGACGACGGTGATACCGCCGATGCGAAGCGCGGCGGACGGTCCGAGAGCTAGCCGTCGCCCTGCCGTCATGCCCCGTTCGCCGACCACATCCCCGTCATGTAGCGCCAGGACCTCTGCGTCGGCCTCGAAGGGCAGATCCCATTTCCCCCAGGAAAGCGTCGTATCGCAGGTGCGGTTAAAGCGCGCCTTGAAGCGGTTGCCGACACCGACGCGCTGCGCTTCGCTCGCAAGCTCTGGGTCGCAGAAAGACCCGAAAAGACAGTTTGAGACGCCAGCCGCGTGAAGTGCCGCCAATAGCTCTGTCGTCCGACCACTTCCGCCGCCGCCGGGATTGTCGCCTGCATCAGAGAAAATCACGGGCGGCCGGTCTTGGCCCGATTCTTGGCCCGGAGCCTGACCCGAAGAAATCGCCACGGCTTCCTCGACGGAGGTCAGTTGCCGAACAAAATCCTTGCGCAGGGACCAGGCCTTGTCGGCCAACTCAACCGCCAGAGCCTTGGCGGCGTGCTCGTCTTCACGCGCTGTGACAACAATGCTCAGGCCATTATCGGGTGTGTCCGAGAAAAGGAAATTGCCAAAGACAGACACGTTGAGGACCTCACCCCGATACTCGGCCTGTCTTCGTTGGCCGAGGTCGATCAAGGTGCCATAAGGATGTTCTGCGCTTAAGAGTGTGACCGATGCCGGTACGAGAGGCAGTCTGACATGCGCGATCTTGGGTCGAACGCCTGACGCTAATATCCGTCGAAGCGAAAAGGCGGTTTCCTCTCCGCGTTCAATTTGATCCACATGAGGATTCGTTCTGTAGCCGACGATCAGGTCACAAGCCTCGACCATACGTTGAGAGATGTTCGCGTGCAGATCAAGCGTTGCGGCGATCGGGACATCCGGCCCGACAACGCCGCGTATGCGTGACATCAACAAACCGTCGGGGTCATGGTCGTGTTCGGCCACCATCGCACCGTGATTGCAAATGTAGACCGCATCAACCGGACCAGCCGCACGCAGCATATCTTCCGACGTCGCGATCACCTCTTCGATAACGGCCTTGCGCACCGGACCTGCCGGATGGCTGGCTGCTAACATGCACGGCACAGGCATCCAGTCTCCCGTGGCATCCATCGCGCGGACAAAGGCAGCGAATTCTGTCGCAAGCTTCGGGGTCGTGGCGCGGGCCTCGGACAGCAAAGCATCGCCGGCGAGCCAGGTCAGCGACGTGAAGTCGACCAACTCGGCCGGGGGTGCAAAGCGATTTGACTCGAGAATTGCACCAAGAAGGGCGATTTTCGGACGTGTCATGCGTGAGCCCTTTGGAAGTGGTGCGCAAAGTGAGGAAACATGAGCAGATGTAGAGGGTCAAGAGCTTATGCGGCCCTTCAAACCCTAGTGTGGTGGATTTGAAGTTCCTATCATTTTTTCAGCAGGCACCTCATAGGAACTTCAAATCTGCAGACCACACTAGCTCAATAGGTTAGCTAGTATCCTGATCGATTCTGAAGTTCGAACGAACTCGAAACAAATGATACGAACTTCAGAATCGGGACACTAGGCGCCAAAGGCTGCTTCGTCCGCATTGCCAAATTCGGTGTATCTCGCGGCAAGTGTTACTCAAATCCGCGCTAGTGGTGACACATTGGCCTAAGTCTTCGTCGTAAACCGGTGTGTTAACGGCGCGATGGCAGATAGAACACGTTCCGTATCCAGGGTCATCTGTGCCTATCCACGGCCATCCCATTAGACCTGACTCGCAGGTTTAGACCCCGACGAGTTTATCGCGGCCATCTCCCGCCGAGCTTTGCAAGCCTGAGCAACGCGTTCTGCCGCTATGACTCAATTTGGCAATTTCCTTTGAACCCTTCGGGGCCCGCCGACGACTAAGGGGGATTGTGTACTTAAATATTTTGAACGGAAGGATTTTTGGAATGGCGACAAAGTTTGGATCGGTTTGGGCTCAGTGGGTCGGCTGGCTTGGCGCGGAGAATGCTACGTTCACACATCAGGTAAATCCGAACAACAGGTCTGTGACGATCACATCCGGCATCACCCTGCGCAGCGCAGGCAACGGTTGGGTAGAAGCCGGGGTTTTTCAGATTGTCTCTGATGGTCAATTCGAGGAGTTCGATCCGCCTGTTCCGAGCATTTCACGCGACAACGTGACCCAGATCGTCTTTATGACGCGCGCCAGTGGCTGCTGGGTCCGTGCAAGTCATGAAATCACTTATTGGAATTGAGGAGTGCGTTATGGACATTAAGAGCATCGAGTTTCAAACCACTGACGTGGTCGTGGCCTACGACAGCGAAACCGGCGACGTCCTTCACGTTCACCAGGTTTCAGACGAGGTGGTGGACGGAAAGCGCCACAGCAATGACCGCGGCGCGTTGGAAGCTGAGCGTGACCTGGTCGCGGAGCTTGCGCGAAAGCAATTCCCAGGCCGGACGGTCAAAGTTCTGACGGCCGGGCCGGATGCAGTGCCGAAACCCGGCATGCGCCAGCGCGTGGACGTCAGCGCGGAACGTGTCCTCGAAGAAATCGATCCCCGTCCGCGGCGCATCATCGAGCCGGCAGGCAGCCGGTAACATCAGTGTATCGCCGGGTGTTCTGGGTTTGAGCCTCGGGCCGGCGTCCGGCCCGGTTCTAACGGGGAGTTTTAGCTTTGCTTCGGCTTGATCGAGAGCGGTTATCTTCCGGCCCGTTTTTTTGGTGACCCCTCGCGCCTGACATGACTTAACCCGGGGCTGGTCTTGGTTTATGCGCGTCCTGTCTGTAGGTTACGTCCAAACTTCGCCCAACAAGACCAGTTGTTCCAATGATTCAGTCTATCCTCATTACAGGCGGTGGTTCCGGGATCGGTGCCGCACTTGCAACCGCCCTTGCCGGACGCAACTGCCGCGTGATCGTGTCAGGGCGGCGGCAGGCGGCGTTGGAGGCCGTCGCAAGTCAATCACCGCTCATCACCTCCTGTCCGGCGGACGTGACAAAGGAGGATGACCGGGCGGCGCTGGTCGATGCCTTGTCCAAACTCCCGGCGCCGCGTGCGGTCTTTCACGGTGCGGGCTATTTCCAGCTCGGCCGGCTCGACAGCCTGTCAGCCTCGGACTGGCAGTCTTCGTTCGAAACGAACGTGACGGCGCGCTGGGCCCTGTCCACGCAATGCGCTCCGTATCTGGGCGGTGGCCGTGTTCTGTTTATCGGATCGGACTCAGGGAGGCATTTACGAGTAGGCGCCGCCGCGTACTCTATCGCTCAATCGGCCTCCGAAACCCTTCGCCGCGGATTCCAGGCTGAATGGGCAGATCGCGATACAGCTGTCGGAGCCTTCAAGCCAGGTCTTGTCGATACGGAAATGGTGCGCGGTTTTCTGGCGACGCCGGAAGCCGAGTTTCCGGCCAGGTCGGCATTTCAAAGCTATATCGATCAAGGTGAATTCTCGACGGCGGAGAGAGTCGCCGCCTTCGCGGCCTGGCTGTTGCTCGAGGTCGAGACCCCCCGCTTTACCGCCACGGAATGGGACATCCGCGATAGCGGCCATCACGCGGAATGGCTGGAGGGCCGGTAGTCGAGTTGAACGCGATCCGCCGCCGACAGCATCAGATTTGAACCGAGCCTCGGGGGAGACCGGCTGCCGACCGTGATCGGACCTTATCGTCTGCGGTGCCGGTTTAGCAATTCACGCAATATTAAATAACTCTCCTTATCCATTAGATATGGAAAAAGACATTGGCTTCGATCCGGTTGCAGATGCAGTTGCGGTTCTCTCTGAACTGGAGCTCATCTATTTCATTCCTGTTTTCATCCTGTTCGCGATTATGTTTCTGACCGGCACGTTCAAACGGCGGCTGCCAAGACGGTACAGATGGCAAGCCGGCAAGGGCTTTGTTCCCTTGGATGTAAAGGCCAGGTTCGAGTCTTTAACGGCAGACCAAAAAGAAAAACTGGGAAAGCAGTTCGATGACCAAAATATCTGACGGACCACTGTGTTTGTGGGCAGGCAATGGCCGTTTTGGATCCTAAAACCTATAGGGTTTAGGTCATTCATCAGAGTCGCTTCGTCCGCCACAGCCGTTGTGGGTGAGACCGGGGCAACTCAATCTGACCCCCACACCCATCGCTCTTTTAAGCCAAGAGCATCAATCGACTTCTTCCATGGCATTCCGGCCGGGTCGGTCAGATCGAAGACCGCCGCAAAGTCAGAGTCGCCAGTCCCATCCCCATCAGAATGGTACCGCTGACCCGTTTGAACCATGCGACGATGGCGCGGCTGCGGATTACACCTCCCATCCGGCCGGCCAAGCAGGCATAGAAAAACGCATTCAACCAGGCCAGACAGGTGAAGGTCGCGATGGCTGCCGCAAATTGCGGCAGGAGTGGCGCGGCGGTGCTGATGAATTGCGGTACAAACGCGATGAAGAAGGCAATGGGTTTTGGGTTCAGGGCCGTCACGCCAAAGCACTGACGAAACGCGCGCAATGTGTCGATGCGAGATGCAGTCTGCTTCTGGCGCAAGCTTACATCTCGCGCAGACCGGAAGGTGCGGAGACCCAGCCAGATAAGGTAAGCCGCGCCGACCCATTTGAACACTGTGAAAACCTCTGCCGAGGCCATCATCAAGGCACCCAGACCGGCAAGCGACACTGTCATCGCTGCCATATCTCCCAAGGCGACACCGGACGCGGCAATCGGCGCAATTCGTGGACCGTTCGACAGGCCGAGTGTGATGACGAGAAGTATGGTTGGCCCAATCGGGAAAATCAGAAACGCGACCGATGCTGCGGTGAAGGCGAGCCAGGTTTCAAATTCCATTCTTCACGCTCCTAAGACTACAGTTGCTGCGAACCGCAAAACGGACTCACTCGCGCCCGCCATTGGATGGGGTTGGCCAGCGGTGACCAGCCGTGACAATAGCAGATCCAACACGATCCCGAACAGATGGGCGACAGCAGATATTCGGCCAATCAAGCTTAAGCACGTTGGGGTTCGCTCAGATCCAAGTCTGTGTGCAACCCTTCCTGGCCCGACCGGCAAAATTTGGCCTGACTCTAATTGAGAATAACTGATCAGCAGCGCGGTTTCGGTGATGGGTTATGGTCTTATTTTGCCGGACGCAGAAGGACTGACCGACATGGCCACCAGTCCCAGCAGCACCGCGAATGACATTAGAGGCCAGGCGGCAGCGAAGAAGACCTCTGAACCGCTCATGGGATAGGCAAGGGATATCTCCTGGAGCACGTCACAAGCTGAATATCCCCATGCGAGAATTTCGAAGCTCAGCCGGGACGAAAACCAGGCTTGCCAGACGAGGACTGGGAGAAGAGGTATGATGAAGAGGACGATTATACGTTCTCTCTTGCTCGCCCTCATGGCTGCTAGCGCCGCGAAAAAGAGCGCGGCAGAGATAACAACGCCATAAAGACGATCGGCATCGCCCTGGGTGCAGGTGCCTGCGAAGCGCGACAGGATCGTGTTGCCGGCACCCGCGTAGAAAGCGACGATTGATAGAAGCAGGCAGAAGAGCGTACCTCAGCTTAGAGGTCTAGGTGCCGAACGTCACCGGAAGAAAAGCTCTGTGTTTGCTGTGTGCTCGCATACTTTTACAAGCTGGAGATTTAAAAAGGTGACAAATGCACCCAAAGCATAACGGCAACAAGCACAATTAACGCCACGTATAACACTGAGTCCTTTGACTTCATTTCCCTGCCGATCTTTAGAAACAGCCACATTGGGCCCTGTCACCTAAACGGTGACGTTCGATGTTTTTCTCTCTTTTAAATATCAGCTTCAGCTGATTCAGAATAGTACCTTGAAGAAACCCCGCCGTTGATTCAGAACGCAACTAAGCGGGGTCAATGAGCAGAGGCAGGTCCAAATCTGTGCGCCATGGATCTCGGTCCGACGCATAATTTCGAGTCTGAACGTAAACACAGTTAGGTGCAAGGCGCCACGTCTCCCAACAAGACCATCACTTGGCCGCAAATCCATCGTCCTTGCAGCGACAAAAAAGTGAATTCCATCCGAGCCAGAAAACGTCTTTGCTGGCGGCGCGCGCCCGCAGCCTCCATAAAGGTGTCGGAAGCCGGATGCCGCCGCGCTGTTTGTAGCGCGCAACCCGCAAAGGACGAGACGCAATTGAACAGACCGGACACGCCAGGCTTTGCGCCGATCAGCAGGGCCTACAACAGGGTCTTCAAGCCGGGGCGTCTCAGCCTCGGGCTCGTTGCCCCGCTCGAGGCCTATATGATCGAAGAGATGCCGACGCTGGAACGCCATATAGAGCGGGTCAAACTGGCGGAAGAGCTGGGGTTCTCGGCGATCTGGCTGCGCGACATTCCCTTCAGCGTGCCGTCTTTCGGCGACGTCGGGCAGATTTACGACCCCTTTGTTTACCTCGGGGCCCTGGCGGCCTGCACGGAGCGGATCGGCCTGGGGGTTGCGAGCGTGATCCTGCCTCTGCGCCATCCGGCGCACGTGGCCAAGGCGGCGGCTTCGGCGGATCTTTTGTCGGGCGGGCGGGTTCTGCTCGGCGTGGCCTCCGGCGACCGGCCGGAAGAATATCCGGCGCTCAATATGGATTATGACGAACGTGGCGCGCGCTTCCGGGACAGCGTGAACTACATGCGGGCCGCCTTCGAGACCAATCCCCGTTTCGAGGGTCTGCATGGCCGGCTCAACGGGTATATGGATATGCTGCCGAAACCGGTCGCCGGGCGTATTCCCATGCTGATCACGGGGGGCTGTCAGCAAACGCCTGAGTGGGTTGCCGAACAGGGCGACGGCTGGATGACCTATCCGCGCAATCCCGACGTCCAGGGCAGCATGGTCGCGGAATACCGCCAGCGCGTCCTGGATGGCGGCGGGACGGACAAACCGGTGATGCAATCGCTCTACGTCGATGTTCTCGCAAAGCCGGATGCCCCAGCGCGCCCGATCCATTTGGGGTTTAGCGCAGGGACTGGTTTCCTGCTGCAATATCTGCGCGAGGTGGAAAGCCTCGGCGTGAACCACGTAGCGCTGAACCTGCGCTTCAACAACGCCGACATTGAAACGACCCTCAAGCGTATCGCGGAAGAGCTGCTGCCTGAATTTTCACAGTGACCGATGCCTGTCAGATCGCGCCGTGAGCGCCCAGGACGCTGGCGCCGATGGTCACGACGCTTACTGCGAGCAAGACACGATGCAGGGTGAGCATCAGGGCGAAGGTTTCGTTCGGCATGGCGCGCGCCTTTTCATGAAACCAGCGGTGCAGGAAGAGGGGCTCGGCAATGAAAAGGATGAAGGTAAAGAGAGTCCACACGGCGAGCATGGCGTGCATCCACCAGTAGGCCGGGTCGGCGAAGCGGTCCCAGGCCTCCAGGCGGTAGGTCATATAGAAGCCGCTCGCCCCGGCAATGAGGGTCGAGATCCTGGCCTGGAAGGCGAAGCGTCCCTCGATCATCTCGAAGAGCGCTAGCCGCTCCGTTGCCGGAACCGCGCGCAGGAGGCCCGGCAGCAGGACGAGCGTGACGAGGGAGACACCGCCGATCCAATGTACAAGTGCGAGGATATGAAGGGCGCGGGCAATGGTCAGGTCATCCATGATGCCGCTGATCATAAAGCTCGGGGGACTTCTGTCACGGCCACCTATTATGGCGCGCCGATCTGCCGCAGCGTGAAGGAAGGCGCCGCGGAGCATGGACTGCTCTCTGTAGCCGTTAGTGGTTCAGGATCTTGCCGAGGAAGTCCTGCGCGCGCTCGCTTTCCGGGTGGTCGAAGAACTGGTCGGTCACGCGATCCTCGACGATCCTGCCGTCATCCATGAAGACAACCCGGTCCGCCACCTTCCGGGCGAAGCCCATCTCGTGGGTCACCACCATCATGGTCATGCCGTCCTGGGCAAGCTCGACCATCACGTCGAGCACCTCGTTGATCATTTCGGGATCGAGCGCGGAGGTCGGTTCGTCAAACAGCATCGCGATGGGATCCATTGCCAGCGCCCGGCTGATGGCCACCCGCTGTTGCTGACCGCCGGAGAGCTGGCCGGGGTGTTTCTCGATATGAGGCAAAAGGCCCACACGGTCGATCAGCGCCTCAGCCTTGGCATTGGCCTCGTCGCGCGACCTGCGCAATACCTTTTCCTGGGCAAGGCAGAGATTCTCGCGGACGCTCATGTGCGGATAAAGCTCGAAGTGCTGAAACACCATTCCGATGCGCGCGCGCAGTTTGGTCAGGTTGGTGCTCTTGTCCGTGACCTCGATGCCTTCGACATTGATGCTGCCCTTTTGTACCGGCTCAAGCCCGTTGACGCATTTTATCAGCGTGGATTTTCCGGAGCCGGACGGACCGCAAACCACGACGACTTCGCCCTTCTCGACGGCGGTCGTGCAGTCGGCAAGAACCTGGAAGCTGCCATACCATTTCGAGATATCCGTGATCGTGATCATGCGGTTTTCGCCTTTTGAAGATGCCGGACGAGGAGGGAGCCGGCGAAGCAGATAACGAAGTAGACCAGGGCCGCGAAGACATACATTTCCGCCAGGCGCCCCTCGGTCCGGGCGACGATGGAAGAGACGGTCATGAAATCGCGCAGGCTGACGACGAAGACGAGGCTGGTGTCCTGAAACAGGATGATGCCCTGTGTCACAAGAATCGGGATCATGTTGCGGAACGCTTGCGGCAGCACGACGTAGCGTTGGATTTGCCAGTAGCTGAGCCCCGTCGCCTGCCCGGCGTGGACCTGTCCCTTGCGGATGGACTGAATGCCGGCCCGGATAATCTCGGAGTAATAGGCGGCCTCGAACATCACAAAGGCGATCAGCGCGGAGTAGAACCCGCCGATGGGCCGTCCCAGGGCCAAAGGCACCAGGAAATAGAACCAGAAGATCACCAGAATCAGAGGGACCGAGCGGATCAGGTTCACATAGGCGGCAGCGAAAAGCGAAAGAGGCGCGAAACCCGATAGCCGCATCAGTGCGAGCACCGTGCCCAGAATGATACCGCCCACGATGGCCAGCAGGGTCAGGAAGAGGGAGAGCTGCAGGCCCTGCCAGAGGAAGGGCAGATTGTCCGCGATAACGGAAAGGTCGAAATCGCTCATGCGTCAGGCCTTTCCGACGAAACCCGGGATCCGGGTGTGTTTCTCGAGCAGTTGAGCGATCAGCGTCGCGCCCAGGGCAATGACCACATAGATGACGGTGGCGGCCGTGAAGGCCTCGAAGCCCTGGAATGTGTATTCCGCGATCTGCTGGCTTTGGGCTGTGAGTTCCAGAAGACCGATGGTCAGGGCCAATGACGAATTCTTGAAGATGGTCAGGAACTCGGAGGTCATGGGCGGAACGATCAGGCGGAAGGAGATCGGCAGCAGCACGTAGCGGTAGGTCTGCGCCGTTGAAAAGCCGTTGGCGTAGGCGGCGTTCGTCAGCCCGCTGCCCACGGCATTGATACCGGCGCGCACCTGTTCGGCGACCCGGCTTGCGGTGTAAAGTCCCAGTCCGATGACAGCCGTCACGTATTCCGGGTTGGGCAGATCGCGCTTCAGCCAGCGGCCCATGTCGTCGGGCACGATTTCCGGCACCACGAAGTACCAGAGAAACAGCTGGACCAGCAGCGGTACGTTGCGAAAGAGCTCGACATAGGCCGTACAGATGAATGCGACGGGTTTGGAGGGCAGGGTCCGTCCGACACCCACGAGAACCCCGACAGCCAAAGCCAGAACCCAGGCCACGAGCGCGACCGCGAAGGTCCAGCCGACACCGGATATCAGCCAGCCCAGGTATTCCTCCTCGAAGAGGACCGACCAGTTCCAGTTATAGTTCATATGGAAGTTTCCCTGTTGAAGTTGCCGGGACCCCGATTCTCTGCGGAGCCCCGGCGTCGCGGGAGACGCTTAGTTCGGCAAAGCGTTGAGTTTGAAGGCTGCCTTGAGCAGGTCGGTCTGTTCAACGCCCAGGGGGCCAAACCATTTGGCGTAGATTTCGTCGATCTCTCCCGAGCGGAAAACCTCGGCCATTGCCTTCTTGCCGATCAGTTCAAATGCGCTGTCGTCGCGCCGCACCATGATGGCGTAGGGATCGAAGGACAGGAAATCGCCGACCACGGCGAAATCATCCGGGGACTTGGATTTGTTGATCAGACCGAACAGCAGGATGTGGTCTGTGGAGTAGGCGTCGACCCGATCGGTTTCCAGGGACAGCATGCCCTCGGCATGATCGCGCACCGGCAGAATTTTCACGTCGAGGCCCAGCTCTTTTACGGCGGCTTTGACTGCACGCTCGTTTGTCGTTCCTTGAGCCAGCGCAATCGCCTTGCCGCCCAGATCCGCAACCGAATTGATGCCCGAGCCCTTGCGCACCATCAGCTTGGTGCCGGTGATGAAGGTGGTCGGCAGGTATTCAACCTGTTCCTGGCGCGTCAGGTTGTTGGTGGTGGATCCGCACTCCAGGTCAATGGTGCCATTGGCCATGAGCGCAATCCTGGTCTTGGGGTTGACCGGCACGTATTTGATCGAGAGTTCCTTGCCCAGCTCGGCGGAAACCGCATCCACGATCTTCATGCAAAGGTCCATGGAATAGCCGATCGGTTTCTGATTTTCATCCAGATAGGCAAAGGGAACGGAGCTCTCGCGATGGCCGATGACGATTTCGCCGGCGGCATCGATTTTCTCCAGGGTGCCACCATGCCCGTCGGCGGCAACGGGACCGGCCAAGGAAAAGGTCAGTGCCGTCGCCAGGATGGCTTTAAGCAGCTTCGTGGGTTTAAGCAGTTTCATGGGTTTAAGCAGTTTCATGCTGAAGTCCTCCTTGTTGAACGTCTGGTGCCGTTATTGCTTTTGATAGCCAGGCAGATTGAAGATCTCCGGATATCCGAAGAGGGCGGCACTGCCGCCCGTGTGCAGGAACGCGATGTTTTCCATGCCGTCGAAGGTGCCTTGGCGAACCTGATCGATCAGGCCGTCCAGTCCTTTGCCCGAGTAAACGGGGTCGAACAGCAGCCCTTCCAGCCGGGCCAGCAGCAGGAGCGCGTCGCGCATGCCGTCGGTTGGGAGGCCGTAGCCCGCGCCCACGTAGTCGCAGTTCGCGCGCACCGAGGCGCGGTCGATCTCGACCCCCATGCCCAGATAATCCATGGTTTTGCAGGCGAGGTCGTAGACCATCTCTTCCTGCTTTTCCCGGGGTGCGCGCACGCCGATGCCCAGCAGATGGATGTCACTGGCAAGCGCCGCCAGACCGGCGACAAGCCCGGCCTGCGTACCCGAACTGCCGGTGGCATGCACCAGCGCGTCGATTTTCACACCCATGGCCTGCGCCTGCTCGGTGAGTTCGGCGGCGCAGTTCACGTAACCCAGGGCCCCGACGCGGTTCGAGCCGCCGCCCGGGATGATGTAAGGCTTCCTGCCGCCGGATTGCAGCGCGGCAGCGAGAGTGTCCATTTCGGCGCTCATATCGGCACCGCCCGGTCGCCTGGCAATGGATGCGCCATGAAGCTGGTTCAGCAGGACGTTGCCGTTGAGATTGTATTCGGGGACGTCCGAGCCCGTGCGGTCCTCCAGCAGGATATGACACTCCATGCCCAGTTTCGCTGAAGCCGCCGCGGTCTGACGGGCATGATTGGACTGGGTGGCGCCTTGCGTGATGATCGTGTCGGCGCCAAGTTTCTGCGCCTCCGCCATCAGGAATTCCAGCTTGCGGGTTTTGTTGCCGCCGGAGGATAGCCCGGTGCAATCGTCACGCTTGATCCAGATGCGCGGCCCGCCGAGCGCTTCGCTCAGGCGATCCATTGGTTCCAGCGGCGTCGGCAGGTGGCCCAATGGAACGCGCGGAAATTTCTCAAGCGCGCGCTTCAGGAGTGGAAGATGTTCGGTCGCGTCTCTCGTCTCTGCCACCGCCGGCGTATTCATGAAAGAGATCTCCTTTGACATATTTGTACTTAGGCTAGGGCGAAAAAAGCGAGATTGATAATGCCGATATTGCAGACTGCTCATACTTAAAGTATGTCTGAGGCATGGATACACGATTGCTTGAAGATGCGCTGATACTCCTGGAAGAGCGCAATCTGACCGCCGCCGCCGTGCGCCGGAACATGACCCAACCGGCGTTTTCACGCCGCATTCGCGCGCTGGAACACTGGATCGGGCAGGATCTTCTGGTCCGTGGGGCCAACCGCGTGGAACTGTCTCCGCTCTTGGCAAAGAGCGAGCCGCAGATCCGCGCACTGCTCGGGCATCTCCGTCAACTGCACGGCCATCTGAAGAAGCCGGAGGGGCAGGGGGAGCCGCTGGTCCTGGTCGCGCAGCATTCGCTCTCGGCGTCCGCGGTGCCGGAGATCATCCAGAAGGCCAACGCCAAGGATATGAGATGGCAGGTGCGCCTGCGCACGCAGAATCAGGATACCGCCATGTCCATGTTCCTGCGCCATGAAGCGGATGTGATGGTGAGTTACGAGTACCGGGAGCTACCACAGGTGCCCTTTGACGATACGGTTGCGCGATGCGTGTGGCGCAGGGACGCGCTTGTGCCCGTGGTCGGGGGTGCCCTGCGTCACCAGTTGTTGGACGACAACATTCTGCCCGAGCATGTGCCTTGCATCGTCTACCCGGCCGAGAGTTTCCTTGGCCAGATCGTCTCTCTCCATCATCGCGGCGCGGCGCGCATACTCGATGGCCCGATCGCCGTGGAGAGCGCCTTTTCCGTTGGCGTTGCTCGGATGGTGACAGCCGGTGTCGGTGCCGCCTGGGTGCCTCATTCGCTGATTCACGACGAAATCATTTCGGGGGAGGCGGTGATCCTTTCGTCAGATTACCGGCGTATTCCGATGGACATCACACTCTATGTGCATGCCTCCAACAGGAAGGCGCGGCAGTTTCAGGACTGTCTGGAGGCCGAGGCCTGAGGCCTGATTCCCATGCCGGAACGCCTGGCCGGGTTTTTCTTCGCGTGTCGCGCGACTCCCTACGGCACGTTTGTAGCCAGTGGTGTCAAAAAGACATTGTTGTTTGACTCGGCCTTCGCTCCGGGGGAATTTGAATGCATAAAAAGTATAGAGCTTGTAAGTCCTTAGGGGAGAGAAAATGATTAAATCACTTAAACTGGCGGTGGCTGCGCTGGCGCTCGTAACCAGCCCGGCATTGGCGGAATATCCGGAACGCGAAGTTCTGGGTGTTGTGATGTGGGGGGCCGGCGGCGCAACGGACACCGTGGCGCGCGCGGTCAACCCGGCGGCGGAAGAAGCGCTCGGAAAGCCCATCGTCGTCCTGAACAAATCCGGCGGCGCCGGGGCCATCTCGACGGCCTTCGTGAATGCCGCACCGGCGGACGGCTACACCTTCCTCTACGGCGCGGAAAATCCTCAGCTGCATGGCGTCATGGGCGTCTCGGACATCGATTACAGTGACATGTATCCGATCAATATACTGGGGCGCGGTGTGGCGGTCATCGCGGTTGCGGCGGACTCCAAGTACCAGACGCTGTCCGAGCTGCTGGACGACATCAAGGCCAACCCCGGTCAGGTGAAGATGGGCTCGACAGGCCCCGGCGGCCTGCCTTCGACCATCGGCGCGCTCGTCTCCAACGCAACCGACTTCGATGTCACCGCTATCCCCTTCGGTGGCGAGGGTCCCGGCCTGACCGCCATGCTCGGCGGCGAGGTCGACTTCATGCCCTCCGGCATCTCGGCCGCCGCAGAGCAGATCAAGGCGGGCAAGATGCGCGCGCTCGCGGTCGTGAACCCGGAGCCGGTGGACACCCTGCCGGATGTTCCGGCGATCACCGATACCCTTCCGGAGATGGCGAAGTTTCTGCCCTGGGGCCCGTTCTACGGCGTCTTCGTGCGCGCGGACGTGCCTGACGATGTGAAGGCAAAGCTGACCGAGGTCTTCGCGACCGCGGCCACAGACAAGACCTTCCTGGACCTCATGGCCAATCGCGGCAATGTGGTGATGAACATGGGCGGGCAGGAGGCCGTCGACTTTCTCGCGAAGTGGCAGCAGGTGACGGTCTGGGCGTTGCAGGATACCGGCGCCGCGAAGGTCAGCCCGGAAGAACTCGGCATTTCGCGCCCTTAGTGTGATGCTCCGGCCCACGCGCGCCGTGGGCCGGACGACTTTCCGATGGAGACTTCAAATCAACTTCGCCCCGGGGAGCGGCTCTTCGCGCTGCTCCTTGTCCTGGTCGCAGGCTTCGTCTTTGCCGAGGCCCATGCAATCTCGGGATTCAGGGGCCTGACCACGGGCGGCGTGATGCCCATGCTTGCCGCCGGGGTCATGCTGCTCAGCAGCCTGCTGATTCTCGCCGATACCCTGCGCAAACCCCGAAACGGCAGTGGAATTCAAGCCCTGATCGCTTACCTGCTGCCCCTGCGGGTCGTGCTCTTCGCGGGGCTCGTCACGGTCTATGCGGCTTTGATCCCGGGTCTCGGATTCCTCGCCGCGTCCGGAGCCTTCCTCTTCGTCGCGATCTGGGGGCTCTGGCGGCGCGGCCCGGTATTGGCCGCTGCGCTCTCGACGCTTTCAATCCTGGCCATCTATCTGCTGTTCCGCGTCGTCTTTCAGGTTGTTCTTCCCCTGGGAAGCCTCTGGCAGACGGGGAAGCTTTGGTCATGATGGAGACCCTCGGTTTCTTCGCGACCTCCTGGCTCGATCCGGGACTGCTGTTTCTGACGGCGGTCGGAACGCTGGCGGGGATCTACGTAGGGGCGATCCCGGGACTGTCGGTGACCATGGCCACTTCCATCCTGATCTCTTTTACCTTCAAGTGGGATGTGAACGAAGCGCTGGCGCTCATCGCCGGCGTTTACGTGGGCGGCGTCTACGGCGGGGCGCGGACCGCGATCCTCCTGAACATCCCCGGCGCACCCAGCGCCATCGCGACGGCCCTCGATGGCTATCCCCTGGCGAAGAAGGGATTGGCCGGTGAAGCCATCGGCCTTTCCACCGTCATGTCCGTCATCGGGGGCCTGATCGGGGTTCTGGCGCTCGCCCTCGCGGCGCCTCTGATCGCGGACTTCGCCATCAAGTTTACCTCCCGGGACTACATGCTGCTGGGGATCATCGGGATCCTGCTGGTCGGCACACTGTCCGGCGAGAGCTTTGCCAAGGGGGCTTTCGCGGGCGCGCTCGGCGTGATGATCGGCATGATCGGGCTCGATCCCATGACCGCCGAAGCCAGGTTTACCTACGGCTCGATCAATCTCATGGGCGGCATTCCCTTCGTGGTCGCCATGATCGGCTTCTTCGGTGTCGCCGAAGCTCTGGTGCAGCTGGAGCATGTGGCCAGGACGCCGATCAAGCAGGCCGTGACCCGCATCGTGCCCTCCTGGCCGGACGTCCGGCGGTATCTTGTTCTAGGTCTCAAGTCTTCGGGCCTCGGCACCCTGATCGGTGCGCTTCCGGGCACGGGCGGAGATATCGCGGCGCTGCTGGCCTACGATCAGGCGAAGCGCAGCACCAAGAACCCCGAAGTTCCCTTCGGCGAAGGAGCGAAGGAAGGTTTGATTGCGCCGGAGACCGCGAACAACGCGGCGGTCGGCGGCGCTTTCGTGCCCATGCTCACCCTGGGGATCCCGGGCGATGCCGTGACGGCGATCATCATCGGGGCGCTCTTCATCCACGGCCTCAAGCCCGGCCCGCTGCTGCTGACCGACACGCCGCATCTCTTTTGGTTTATCGTCGGCAACCTGACCCTGGCGAACCTCTTCCTTCTGGTCTTCGGTCTGACCGGCATTCGCATCTTCACCAAGGTCGTTGAATGCCCGCGCGCGATCCTGATTCCCCTGATCGTGGTCTTGTCGGCGGTCGGGGCCTACGCCATCCAGAACAATCCGATCCATATCACCTGGGCGCTCGCGTTCGGGGTGGTGGGATACCTGCTGAAGCGCTACGGCTTTCAGGTCGGCCCGGTCATACTAGGCGTTATCCTGGGACCGCTGATCGACGCCAACTACCGCCGCGCCATGATCGGCGCACGTGAGGATGTCGGACAGTTCTTCACCGACCTGATCAGTCATCCCATCTCCCTGGTGCTGAGCTGCACCCTGATTTTCATGCTGGTCACCCAGTTGCCGTTTTACAAACGACGGCGCAGGTAGCGATTGCGTGCGAGCCCGGGGCATGAATTCATGCCCTAACCCTCCGCACGCAATCGCTTGGCGATCAAAGGCCTGTCATGGGGATCGGTGGCTCACCCGTCAGGCCTATGCCTTTGCGCACGGCATCGGCGTTGGGAGAGACGCCGAGAAAGCCGTTCATGGCCGCATAGTATTGCCCCATGTGTTCGCTCAGCAGCAGGCCGATGTGCTTGCCATTCACCTCGGTGTTCGCGGCGAGTTCCGCCAGCACCGCGACCCACGTCGTCACGATCGCACCGGCGGCAGCC
Organism: Denitrobaculum tricleocarpae; assembly: GCF_007004665.1. Lineage (GTDB taxonomy): Bacteria > Pseudomonadota > Alphaproteobacteria > Kiloniellales > Kiloniellaceae > Denitrobaculum > Denitrobaculum tricleocarpae. The sequence goes on from NZ_ML660053.1 coordinate 715,138, forward strand.
AGCCTCTGTGTCGTGACGTCCGTGATCATCGGATTGAAATCAGCGCAGGCATCGATGACGACGTAGACTTCATAACCGTCGCGCAATGCCGAGATGGCCGGAAAGGCCGCGCAGACCTCCGTTGCGAGACCCGAAATGACCAGTTTCTTGCGGCCCGTCGCTTCAACCGCCTGGCGCGATGTGTCGTCGTTCCAGAAATTGACCACGGGGCGGTCGATGACATCGACGTCCGGAAACAAGGCCTTCAGTTCAGGCATTGTCGGCCCGTTCGGGCCCATCGGCCAGCTCGTTCCCATGATGACCGGAATATCGAAGGCGCGGGCCGTCTTTGCATGGCCGAGGATGTTGTTTTTGAGCTGCATGGGATCGATGGAGGAGAGGAACTGCATCAAACCGACCTGATGGTCGATCATGAGGAAGGCACAATTGTCGGGTGTCAGTTCAGATGCCGGCAACGTCATTTGTTTCTCCGAATGTACTGAAAGTGGAAGCCAAGATACGCCGCGTGCGGTTGCGTTTTCCTGGGCGCACCTGATAAATAGAGTGTTCCAACTTTGAAGGTAGATACGAAAACCGGGATGCAATATTGACGAGAATGGAATGCTGATTTCGGATATGACAGACGTGCGCATCCTGGTCGAGCTTGCGCGCGGATACAGCTTTGCCGAGGCCGGCAGACGGATCGGGCTACCGGCTGCGACGCTGAGCAGACGCGTCGCCCGCATGGAAGGGGACGCCGGCCTGCGTCTCTTCGAGCGCTCGACGCGGCATGTGACGATCACCGAAGCGGGCCGGATCGCAATCGACCACGCAACCCAGATTTTAAACGAGGCGAAAGCGGTAGACCATTCCCTGGAGGCGATGCGGGGCGTGCCCGCGGGCCGGGTTCGCGTCACTGCACCGATTATCCTGGGGCAGACGCTGATGGGGCCGATCGCGGCACAGTACATCGCGAAGTTTCCGCTCTGTGATTTGACGCTGACCCTCGAAAACCGACGCGTCGATCTCTTTGAGGAGAACTATGATATTGCTATTCGTGTTGGTGACCCCGGATTGGGCGATCTGACCAAGCGCACGGTGGGAGAGGTCGAAAGTGCGCTCTATCAGGGCGTTCGCAAATCTGATCACACGCCTTTATCCATCGATGACCTGGAAGGCCTGCCCATCGGACTGCTCCGATCGGATGATTTGAGCGAGTCGATGCTGACCCTGTCGGCGAGTGGCCAAAAAGACAGGAAGATCCCGATCCGGCCACGGCTTGTTTCACTCTCGCCGCCAATTCTTCTGGAGGCCGCGTTGCAGAGCGACCTGATCGTCATGCTTCCTCGAATGAATGTCCGCAAGGAACTGGAGAGCGGACGGCTGGAGCGCATCTGCGCGCCATGGGTAACTCATCATGCGCCGGTGAACATTCTTTTCAAGTCGCGCCATCTGATGCGTCCCGCGGTGCGCAGTTTTATCGATTTCGTCACCGAGCCTCTTATGACGGCTCTTGCGGAGAGTGGCGAGGACGTCATTAGCCTGGGCGAGAGCCACCCTTAACTTGCGCTTCATCGCACCCGGTTTCCGACCGCGGGGTCAGGTCAAGGAGCTGATCGCTGCCTTGATGAGGGTTTCAACCATCGGCCGTCTGTCCAGTGACCGCCGTGCGATGGACGTGTCCAGGGACAATCCGGTGCTTTGCGCGTTCAGACAGGATTCCGTCTTTTCAAAAGGTGTCGGGTAATCCGCGGTCGTTGCGAATGGACCGAAGCCCGCGCGTGACAGGATGATCGCGCCGAGCATGGTATCGGCCTCTGCGGCCGGATATTCGCCATTGCCCTCATTGGACTGGCGCGCGAGCACGCCCATCAGCACGGGGGCTTCGGCACGGGGATAGGCGACAAGGGGTCTGCGGTTCATCGGATCCGGATCACCATCGAAAATCGACATTGGCGTCGACAGCAACAGCGTCTCGGAGAGACCCGGCGCATGGAGGGGCGGGTGGAGAAAGGCGATATCGACCATGCCCTGCTCAAGCCGCTTTTCCAGACCCGCGGTCGTGCCTTCGTAAAGCTTGATCCGGGCGTGGGGGTGTTCCTGACGAAACGCAATCAGCGTGGGTATGACGACCTGGTAGGCAGCGACCTGGGTCATTCCGATCCTGAGCGTCTGGCCCAGACCGGCCTGCGCGTTGCGTGCCGAGCGTGTGGTCTCCTCGGCGGCGGTGATGACCCGTTCCGCGCCCTCGACGAACTGCTCGCCCGCGGGCGTGACCGTGACGCCGCCGCGGTCTCTGTCGAAGAGCCGGACGCCAAGTTCTTCTTCTACGCGGCGCAGCCGCGATGATAAAGCCGGTTGTGTGACGTTCATCCGCCTCGCGGCACGCCCGAAGTGCGCTTCTTCCGCGATAGCGATGACGCTTTCATAGTCGTTGAGCGTGAACATTCGATAACCACCGTTTATCAAACTTATCATTCTGGAATATCGTAAAGAGCTCCGATTGATCGAATTTATGTCCGGTAGGGCGCAAATCAAGCGCCTCAGTCCCGGAACAAAGGAGATCATCTTGAAGACTCTGCTTGCCACACTGGCCGTCTCAACCGCGCTTCTTGCCCCCGCGTCCGCGCAAGAAGCAGGATCGCGCGATGCGCGCGGTCAGCTCGATTTCGAAGGCCGTTACATCGTCTCCGTCCAAGATGCGGACATGGTCTCCTCGGCTTACGTCAATGGCCAGCTTGGTCCGCGCGAGGGCAGGGACACACTCGCTGTGATTCCGCTCGACGGCGATCCGCGTGACTGGACCGCGTCCGAAGTCTTCGCCTCAAATTCCGTTGCCGGCCCGCCGGCGGCCGTTGACATCACGCCCGACGGCCGTCTCGCCTTTGTAGTGGAAACCTTCACCCCACGACCGGACGACGACGATCCGCACAGTTTCAGCGACAAGTCCATCGGCTCGACCCTTACGGTCGTGAGCCTTGCTAACCCGACTGCACCTGAGGTGCGGGATAGATTGAAGATCGGGGATCGTCCACTTGCGGTTCGTGTGAACACGACAGGCGACATTCTGGCGATCAGCTACGCCTTCGAGGGCGGCTCCGGCGGCCAGACGCCGATGCAGCTTTTCCGTATCAACGCGGACGGCACTTTGAGTGATCCGGTCTCCCCCACCATCGAGGGCTATCCCCTGGGCGAAGACAACATTATGGATATGGACTGGCACCCCGAAGAAAACCTCCTCGCCATCATCGATCAGTTCGGCAACTCCATGCGCTTTGCCCGTGTCACTGATGACCTCGCCGTTGAGCCCTTCGGCAACGTCGTCGACATCGACCGCGCGCCCTACCGCGTCATGTTCACGCCTGACGGCTCCCATGTGGTGGCCAACGCGCTCTATTGGGGGCCGGATATCGCCGGCAGGTGGATTGAAGCGCCTCGCGGGCAGGTGGTGACCGTGCGTATGAACGCGGAAGTCAGTGACGACGGCGCGGTGCGCCATGCGCTGGTCGATCGCGTGATGACGGGCGTCTCGCCGGAAGGTCTGGCGGTCTCACCCGATGGCCGATGGGTCGCGACGACCAACCTCGAGCGCAGCTACCTGCCTTACGATGATCCCCGCATCACCTGGTATTCCTCCGTGACGCTGGCGGCGCTCGATCAGGAAACCGGCGATCTGACCGAGATCGGCACCTTCAACTATGATGGTATTCTGCCGGAGGCCGCGGTTTTCGACAATTCCGGCAACTATCTCGCAGTCGCCAACTACGACCATTTCGATGATCGTGTGGCGGGGTCGTCCATCGACTTCTGGCGCATCCAGGCGGACCCGCTGGACCCCGGCAACACGCAGCTTATCAAAACCGAGCACTCCGTCCCGGTCGCGCGCGGTGCGCACTCGATGGTGATTGCGCGCTAAGAAGGTGTGCCGCCCGGATCGCGTTAGAACTCAACGGGCGGCGGCCTTTTTCCGACCACGGATGGAATAGGTGTCCGAGTTTGACGCGCAGAGCGGCGCGCTCAATCCGCTCGAGGCAACAAACCCTCGCCGGTTTTGGGATCATGCCGGGACCGGCGAGGGTCTGCTTGGAGCTCAAGGCATGAGTCTGATAAACGGCGGACGTGCCGCACAGGCCCGGCGCGTTCGGTAAAGCCGCCGTTCAAGCTGCTGCGCACTTGCTGCCGACATGAAGTGGGGGTTAGTGTCATCACTATGGGGTATCACTTCACCGGAGTCTTCTCGCGGTCGCATCAAATCAGGCAGTCTGCTTTGATGACTGACCATGTGTTTCGTGAGCTGGAGGTCCCGTTCAAGGGCAGCGGCATCCTGACACCTGAGATGACGCCGAGCTTCGATGAAGCGCTCAGCTATCTGAAAAGCCTTGGAGCATCCGAGCACGACTGGATGTTTATCGACTATTCGACCTGGGCCGGACCCGTTGAGTATCTACTTGCATTCGGCGTACGCGATAATGAGGTGTTCGGGCCCTTTGAAGGCGAGGATGAAGATGGGGAAGAGGCTTATCTTGTCGCGATGAATGCGTTCGGCCTTTCAGAAAAGGATGCCGTTGCTTTTGCTCCATTTGCGCGTGGTTTCTGGGGTGCGCTCTGAGCTGATCGTGACGACCGGAGACGACATCCGTTTGGCTTGATCTGGATGGCTGCAGCCGCAACGCGTCAAGCAAGTCTATGGGCGTCGCTCGAAGACTATGTTTATCTGCTCGTCGCCATCCCACAACTACGAAGCAGAGCTCGCCATAGATGACTTCGGTCTCGTCCGCGTCTGTCCGCAGCTTTGGGAGCCAGCGGTCGCGCGTCAGCGACGATCAGGGTAGGCGGCTTCGATCATGAGCTCCGAAAGGTCCAGGTAAACCTTCTTCCAGACCACTTCCGCTTCAAGCGTGAATTTGTCGCCGAGCGTTTCCAGAAGCAACTGGATCAGAGCCTCGCCAACGATTGGATAGTGTTCCTCTTTCACACCGTAAGCCACATGGCGGATTGCCAACTCTCCCAGCATGGGGGCCAGCAAATCCATGTTGTGGAACTCCGAGACGATAACGCCGAGTTTGCTCATCAGCATCGCCCCCTGGCGGCCGATATCGTTTGTGAACATGACCTGCAAGTCAGGATCCTTCTCGAAAAGGATTTCGTAGAAGCGCACGTTTGCCTGTTCGTTTTCGATCGCAATTTCGCGAAAGCTCTCGCGTAGGAGCTCTACCTCCTCGTTGGTCAGGGCCATTTGCATCTCCCAATGCATCGATTGCATGCGGTCATAGGCAATCGCTCACAAAAACAATTAATAGTAGTATTTCGCCGCCGAGCTTTTGATCCGGCCTATTGCTCTCGCGCTGTATGCTGAAGCCGAGTTAAAGATCCTGGGCGGGCAATCCGGATCTCCGCCGAGATGCCACCAAAGGTCGTAGTGGAATCTGTTGCAAACAAACCCACGAAACAGCAAAGCCGTCTTGCATCTTTGCTGTTGCCTCCGGGCGGCAGCGTTCAGTGCCCGAGACTTCAAATCGCGCCACGCCCGATGGATCTTCTATCGGTTATCCTGCGTGCGGGGTCCGACAAGGCGGCTGCGGCCGCCTGTCACCGCTCCGGTAACTCTTTGGTCTGCTGCGCCTTTGGTTTCTGGATAGCTCGTTCTGCGGGCCGTCGTGCGTCACGGGAGTCCAGCAGGCCGGAGCCTGCGGCATACCCAATGCGGCGACCATGTGCATGCGGTCGGAGCAGTGCGAGTGGCCTTTTCGAATTCGGTCATTTCGATCTCCACGATAGCCTACTTCCAATGGTGGAAGTCGCGAGTAGGGGACCCTTTCGGGGTGTTTCTCTTCAGTCGCAAGCGATCCCGAATTGGTTCAAAGAGATCATAAAAAAAACCGGCAATCGGCGTTGTGGCCTAGTTCCTAGCCCACGGGCAGGAGTTCTCGAGACTCATGTTTTCGTTCCCGTGTAAATGGCATTTGCCGTTTCGTGCCAGCTGCGCGATAGATAGGGAGACTGTCTGCTTGCCCGCCGGGCTCGGAAGGAGTTCGACGCACGCCGGGCGAAGCCCCGCAAAGTGAAAGCAAAGGAAGATTTTAATGCGCGTCATGTGCCTGAATGCCTGGGGTGGAAAGCTACACGCCGATCTCTTGCCGTTTTTACGCGCTTCCGCACCTGACGTTCTCTGCCTTCAGGAGGTCGTGCACAGTCCGGAGACGGATAAAGACTGGCTGACCTATCGGGATGGCGACCATGTGCTGCCCCAGCGCGCCAATCTCTTTCGAGATGTCTGCGCGGCTCTTCCCGAGCATGTCGCGGTCTTCTGCCCGGCGGCTCAGGGCGTTTTGTGGGACGATGAGCAATCGATCCCTTCCCAGTGGGGCCTGGCGACTTTTGTCCACCGATCCTGTCCGGTTGTAGGTCAACATCAGGGCTTTGTGCATAAGTCGTACTCGCCCGTCGGCTACGGCGATCACCCGCGCTCCAGAAGCGCGCATGGCGTCCGCGTTTATGACTACGAGCGAGAAGGCTATATCAGCATCACCCATATGCACGGCCTCAGAGACCTGAACGGCAAGATGGACACGCCGGAACGTTCAGCGCAATCCCGCCGTTTGCTCGAGATCTCCCGGGCTGTCTCGGAACCCGGCGACGTCACCGTGGTCTGTGGGGACTTCAATCTGGAGCCTGGGAGCGCCGCCCTTCGGATTCTGGAAGAGGCCGGATTGATCGAACTGGTCCAGGGCCGCGGCTTCAGCAGCACCCGCAGCTCGCACTACAAGAAGCCGGGACGTTTTGCCGATTACATGCTGATCAACAACGAGGACGTCGTGCGGGACTTCCAGGTGACCGAACAGCCCGAGGTCTCGGACCATCTCCCGCTTGTCCTGACTCTCTAACGCTTCAATCAAAGTCGATAGCTTGATCGGATTGGATCTGCGTCGTCACCCACGCGGGCGCGACGGCTCTTCGCGGGCAACGCGGCCCAGCAGGTTTGCGCAGATACGTGCGGCGGTGATGGCGGCGGTTCCGTCCGGGTCCCGTTCCGGCACGAACTCGACCAGGTCAAAGGCAACAAGCCTGGCTTTTCCGATCACGGCTTCGATCAGATCGATCGATTGCATGTAGGAGAGTCCTCCCGGAGTCGGCGCCATGACGGCGGGCATGATGCCGGGATCCATGCCGTCGCAGTCCCAGGTGATCATACAGTTGCTGCCGCTTTTCAGGTGCTTCAGGACAGCATCTACACCGTCGCGATGAAACTCTCTGGCGGTAATGATTTTTGAGCCCCAGTCTCTTGCAGCCTCGACCTCAACCCGGCGGGCCGATCCCAGTCCACGCATGCCGACCTGGATCATATTCTCCACATGATCCATTTCCGAAGCCCGTCTCATGGGGCTGGAGAATCCCATGGGTTCGCCGCGACGTTCATCCCGCCAGTCCATGTGGGCGTCAATCTGAATGACGGTGAGGGGACCGAGAGGGGCGAGGGCTTCGATAAAAGGAATGGGGGTTGAATCGTCCCCGCCGATCATGAGTGGGATGGCACCGGCGTCCAGAATCTGAGTGGTGGCCTGCCGGATCAGATGCCGGTTGCCCTCTCCGTCCCGGGAAGAGGTTTTGAGATTGCCGGCGTCGGCGACCGTGAAGTTCACGTCGCCGAGCAGCGGGCCATCCAGATCGAAATCCCAATGGTCCAGCCAGCGGGCATCTTCCGCCAGGGCCTGCCGTAAAGCCTCCGCAGTGGCGGCATAGGGTTCGTTGTCGATCCCGGGGTAGGGGGTTCCGTGCGGCGCACCGAAGACAACCAGATCCGCATCTGTCACGGTCGTTTCTATACCGGCGCCGATGAAGGGAGTCCCGGGCGGGTCAAAGCTTGCAGTCATCGGGCGGTTTCTCCCTTGGCGTTTTGAGTTTTAGAGAGTGTTTGGCGCGCGGAGCCGAAGATCAAGACTTCTCTGTGATCCGGGTCAGGCAGCAGCCATCTTTTCCCGGCGACCAGAGTTCGATCTCACAGGCGAAGCCCGCGGTCTCCAGGGCGGCCCGGTCGTAGGCCGATGCACAGTAAAGCAGAGTGCAGATCTCTTCATCACTGCATCCGGAGTCAACCCAGGCGTCTTTAATCGGGCAGGCCGTCATCTTGACTTCGATGCCAAGCTCGTCGAGACGCCGGATGTCGGGACGGAAGGTCGCGCCGTTCTCCGGCGAGAGGACCCAGGCCTTGCAGATCCCTTCAAAATCGCGTGGCCCGAACTGCGCCATGGACGTGCCGACCTGGACGCCGTGGGCGTGACTGACGCTGCGCATGATGCTGATGGCTTCTTCCTCGCCGTAGCGTTTCCTGAGTTCCCGAAACGTCGTGACATAGAGCAATCCGCGTTCCTTGATTGCGCCATAAACATCGGGATGGCCCTGAGGTCTGTTCAAGATCGCCACTCCATTTTTGAGGACAGCCTGGCGGGGGAAGTCCGTTTCCGGCCTTCGGTTTGGTGCTGCGATCTTATTGGCGGGAGTCTCTGGCGCTCAACGCAGAAAAGCTCTTCTCGAGGATTAGAATTTCTGAGTCTGACCGCGCTGTAACTCCTGTAGTGTTGCGCGCAGGAGAGAGAAATGACCTATCGTCTTCCATCCTTGAACACCTTGCGCGCCTTCGAAGCCGCCGCGCGGCATTTGAGTTTCAAAACCGCCGCGGGCGAACTTGGCGTCACGCCGGGCGCGGTCAGCCAGCAGGTCAAGAAGCTGGAAGGCTCTCTGGGTGTGGCGCTGTTCCGGCGTTTGCCCCACGGACTGCTGTTGACCGGGGCCGGGGAGACTTACCTGCCGCGCATTACCCGGGTGTTCGAGGACCTCACGGATGCGACGGAAGAGATCGCTCCCGATATCAACGGCAGGAAATTCACCCTGGGCCTCTGCCCCAAGGCGGCGGCGGTCCTGCCGGAAGCTTGGCCCGTGCGACGCGAAGCCCTTCAGCCGCATATCCGCCAGGTCATCGAGACGTCAGATATCGAGTGCATCCGGCGGGATGAAATTGACTGTCTGATCCGAATTGGCGGCGGCCCTTACGGCGACCTGACGCTCGTGGAATTGCCGCATCCGACGGATCGTAATGGGGCATCCAAGCTGCACTTCATCTGCAAAAACGGCCTTGCCGATTGCCGGCAGTCCAAGGCCATCCTGGCCGATCTGGATGCAGTGATCCTGTCCGCGGGTCATTCCCCGCCTTAACGGCGTGAGACGGTGGTATCCTGCAGCTCACCATTCCCCAACATTGGGCATGGACTTCCAGGGCTCGGCCGGTTCCAGCGCCTGGCCTGCCTGGAGCAGCTCAATCGAGATGCCGTCGGGTGAACGGACGAACGCCATGTGTCCGTCGCGTGGTGGGCGGTTGATGACCACGCCAGCGTCCAGGAGGTTTTGGCAAAGCGTGTAAAGGTCGTCCACGCGGTAGGCCAAGTGGCCAAAATTCCGGCCACCGGCGTAGCTCTCGGAATCCCAGTTGTAGGTCAGTTCGACAAGGGGGCTTTTGGCGTCCTTCGCGCGGCCCACGTCTCCGGGCGCGGCGAGAAAGACGAGCGTGAAACGCCCGCCCTCATTCTCCATCCGGTTCACTTCGACAAGTCCGAGCTTCTTGCAATAAAAGTCCAGTGACGCCTCAAGATCAGCGCAGCGAACCATCGTGTGGAGATATTCCATCTTCCTATTCCTTTTGCGTTTGTCGCGGAAGAGATTAGTACGGCGGATCAGAAGAGGCTACCGACGATCCCGCCGTCCACGTGCTGCGCTGCGCGAGTTCAGGTTTAAGTCTTACCCTGGTGTTTTCAGGTAAAGCTCTTCCAGCCTGCGCAGAGCAGCCTATGGTCGGCTGAGCCGCAAGAGAGGCGCCTTAAGAGGCGCGGGCTTTCGCGTTTGCGTCCGCCAAGGCTTCGATGAGATGGGCGCCTACTGCATCGCTCGACTGCGGATTCTGACCGGTGATCAGGCGCCCGTCACGCACGGCATGGGGTGTGAAATTCTCACCAGCCTCAAAAATCGCACCCAATTCGCGTAAGCGGGTCTCCAGCAGAAAGGGTACGACGTCGGTGAGGCCCACGGCCTCTTCCTCGCTATCGGTAAAGCTATTGACTCGCCGGCCTTCGACCAGCGGTCTGCCATCGGCGCGCCTGGCATTTACGAGACCGGCCGGGCCGTGGCAGACAGCGGCAACCACGCCGCCCGCGTCATAGATGCGGCCCACGGCGCCGGCCAATGCGGCGCTATCGGGCAGGTCCCAAACAGTGCCATGTCCGCCGGGCAGGAAGATCGCGTCATAGTCCATTGGGTCGATGTCGGTGATCGCGGGAGTATCGGCCAGCCTTGCCATGGCGGTGGCGTCCTCAATGAACCTCTCGACGGGCGCCGGGCGCTTCGTTGGGTCCGGGTCCAGGCTTGACGGGTCGTGCACTGCCGCGCCTCCTTTGATCGAGGCGATGGTGACCTCGTGACCTGCATCCACCATTGCCCAGTACGGGGCCGCCATTTCTTCAAAGTAGAAGCCCGTCGGCTTGTTCGTGTCGCCCATGGTGGTATGGGAGGTGAGGACGATCAGGATGTTTTGCATTGGATCAACTCCGCTGTGCGTTTCGCTTGATCCGAAGATGAGGCTGGCGCGCCGTTTCGAGAAATCGGTAGCGCCGATAGATCAAATCGTTTTGGCCAGACGCCGTGACAATCGAGCATTCAGGGCGATTTACCGGCTTCGAACGCATCTGCAACGGCGGCACGAAACCAGGCTTCAGCTGGATCACGATGGGTCGTCGCACTCCACGCGAGTGCATTGGTCACTGGCGGAACCGCCACCGGGCAGGGTTCGATTTCAAACGCGGCATGGCGCGCAAGTCCATAGGCAGCGAAGTCGGGCACAGTCGTGATCAAGTCGGTTCCGGGCAAAGCCGCAAGGATGAGGGAGAAGCTTGAGAGACCCAGGACGATGCGCCTTTCCCGGCCGATTGACCGCAATTGATCATCGACAAATCCGGACAGGTCTCCTATCGGCGTCACCAGTGCTTGCGGGCGCGCACAAAAGTCGTCAAGCCCCGCAAGAGGAGGCGAGGCCGCGTTGCGCACAACAACCCACGGCGCATTGCGCAATACGCGTGTTTTCGCGGTTGCCGTGGGATCCTCGCGCAGATACCCGGCAACGGTCGAGACCTCACCGCTCGACAACATTTCCGGCAGCGTTCGATAGTCGCCGATCCGAATGGAGAGATCACAAGAGGGCGCTTTGCTCCGCAGTGTCTCCGTCAGTTTCGGCAGCGCCGCCAGAGCAAAGGCATCCGTGCATCCGAAGCGGAACACCCGCGCGTCAGTTTCAGGATTGAATGCGCGGACTTCGCCAAGAGCCGCTGCCAGACCCTCATAGTGAGGCCGCAGAGCCAGCAACAGCTCCTCCGCGCGAAGCGTCGGCACAAGATCGCGGCCCTGACGGACCAACAGCTCATCGTCGAAGATATCGCGAAGCCGCGCCAGCGTGCCGGACAGGGTTGATTGGGCAAGATGCAGACGCCGGGCCGCCTTCGTTGTCGAGCGTTCTTCGATCAGCGCAATGAGCGCTGCAATCAGCTTGAGGTCGATGTGATCGAATCCAGGCGGTGTCTTTGACATAAAGGGCGCTGTCTTGCTTCATTCGGGTTGCAGAACTCTTGCACGCGGTCACAGGCTGAGGCAACGGCATGGCTTTGCTTTTCACCGCGAAGTGGTCATTCGGTCTTACAGCGTCAACGTTGGCTTCGTCCGCGCCGCCGACGTTTGACGCGCGCATATCACCTTTGGGCTTTCTTCTGACGATGCTGCTGCCTCAGGCAGTCGACAAAGAGGCGCAGACACTCCACCCGCTTATTCTGTTCGGGATAGTAGATGTAAAAGGGCGGTAAGGGCCTGGCGTAAGGCTCGAGGACTGTCTTCAGCTCTCCGGTCCTAAGGTGCTCTTCCATGGTCGTACGCATGGACCAGCCGACCCCGTGGCCGTCGCGGGCGGCCTGGATGACGCCGACGACGGTGTCGAAGACGAGCCGGCTGGGTGGGTCGATCCGCGTTTCCTGACCCTTTTCAGTCACCCACCATTCCCGGATGGCTCTCGAGGTCGGTTGCCGGTAGCGGATGCAGTGATGCTTCAGCAGGTCTCGAGGATGCTTCGGTGTGCCCTGTTCTTTGAGATAGTCGGGTGACGCAAAGAAAACCGAGGGAACCGGCCCGGTGGCACGGACCGCAATCATATCGGGTGCCAGAATGTCGCCCAGGCGAATACCCGCGTGAAAGCCCTCGCGCACAATATCGACCAGTTCCTCGTTCCAGGATATGTCGAGGGTTATCACGGGATTTTCGGCCCGAAACTTCGCCAGAACGGGTGCGACCGCCGTGATATAGGCGCCCCGTGACAGACTGAGACGGAGTGTCCCCGTCGTCGACTTCGCGCTCTCCTGTGATTTCCTTACCGCATGGACCATGTCGCGGTAGGCCGGCGCGGCGGCCTCGAAGAGCACGCGGCCGGCATCGGTCATCTCAATGCTGCGCGTGGTTCTGAAAAGGAGGTCTACACCCAGTCTGTCTTCCAGGGCTTTCATCTGAAGGCTGACCGCAGGCGCGCCAACGCCCAGAACCTCGGCGGCCGCGCGCATGGAGCCCTCCCGGACAATCGTCAGGAAGACCTCAATGCCGTGGATCGGTGCGCGCTCCATTATTTAAAAATACTAAATAATAAGGTAAATCGACAAGGTATTATCGAAAGGATTGAATGCCGGTAGTCTGGGCCGCACAGGCAGACGGCAGGAGGGAATTTGACGCACAGCACCGCGAAACAACCGGATCAGGTCGTACGGGGTATCGCGATTATCCTCGCGTCCGTGACGGCGATGGCCTTTGCCGATGCCGTTGTGAAGCTGGTCAGCGCCGATCTGACGCTCTGGCAGGTTTTCGTGGCGCGTTCGATCTTAGCGCTGCCCTGTCTTATGGCCTTGGGCTATGTCAAGAGCGTTGGCTTCGGGCATATCTTTAACAGATGGGTTGCCGCGCGCAGTCTTCTGCTGGTTCTGACCTGGTTGGCGTTTTACGCTTCGCTGCCCCTCCTCGAGCTTTCGCTGGCCGCTGTTGCGGTTTACAGCAATCCGATCATCACCGCGCTTTTGTCCGCGGCGATCCTGGGTGAGCGGGTTTCGCGGCGGCAGTGGATGGGTGTCGCGGTGGGCTTCGCGGGTGTGATGGCGATCCTGAAACCGGGAACGGAAGCCTTCACCTGGGTGATCCTGTTGCCATTGCTGGGCGCCGCGTTTTATTCAATGGCCATGGTGCTGACGCGTGCCAGGTGCCGGCAGCATGAGGCGATCAATCTCGCGCTTGGCCTTCACGGCGCTTTCATCGTCACGGGCGTTCTTGCGACCGCGACACTTCTGTTCCTGGATCTGGGGCCGGAGCTTGCCGCCGCCAGTCCCTTTCTGCTCGGCGGCTGGATGCCCATAGGTGCGGAGGAGTGGGGCTTGATGGCATTCCTCGGCGTGCTCTCCGCCGCCTTCTTTTTGGGGGTGGCGCGGGCGTACCAGATCGCACCGCCACAAATCATCGGCACCTTCGACTATGCCTATCTTGTCTCCGCTGCGCTTTGGGGTTTTGTCTTCTTCGCGGAACAGCCCGATTCCCTCACGCTTGCCGGCATGGTCCTTATTACCCTCGCCGGTCTGCTGGTCGCGCGCGGCAAATCGCATGAATAGGTTTGACTTTCCCTGACTTGGGCCAGCGTGCCGCTCTGCTTAAAGAGGCCGCTCTCACAAGCATAGGATATCTCTTTTTTGTATGGTGGAGAGCGCAGCTATTGCCGCCTTTTGCTCTGAGCGAGCCTTGCCGCAAAATCCCCGGCCAGATCCGACATGGTGATAGCGGCAAGGGAATCGGAAAAGCAGGCGGCGGCCTTTTCCAGGGCCTCCTCGGTCGCGGCATTTGCCGCCTGTTCCATGAGACAGGCGGGGGCGTCTTCAGACTTGCCGAGGGCGAAGAGTTTCGGTGAGCCCAGCGCTTCATAGATCCCAAGCAGCGTAATTTCGGACAGGGGCATCGCCAGCGTCCAGCCGCCACGGTGGCCTTTTGCCGACTGAACGTAACCCTGCTCCCGCAGGCCCGCCATGGTCCGGCGGACGACTGCCGCATTGGTGTTCAGCATCCGGCCGATTTCTTCCGAGGTCGCCGGTTCCGACTTTTCTTCAAGATGCAGGAGGACGTGCAAAACCCGCGGCAAACGGCTGTCGTAACGCATGAAGGGGTGCTCCTTTTCTTTCTTGCGCGGAGGATAGCTGAAACGCATACGTAACAAAAGAAATTACATGATATTGACTCTCGCATATCACGTATCATATGAAGATACGAATAGTCACACTTTGTTATTCGCCTCAACCATGCACGGCCTGGTCGCGGTTGGGGCCAGAGATTGGAAAGGATCAAATCATGCAGGAAGAGAATTCGCCGCAGGCTTTCTGGGAGCGGCACTACCAAGGGGTGTCGCCGAAAAGCTCCGGACGGCCGTCCGCCGTTCTGACCAACTTTGTGGCGCAGCGGCAGCCGCAGCGTGCTCTGGAGCTGGGCTGCGCCAAGGGCGACGACGCCGTCTGGCTGGCCGGGCAGGGATGGCAGGTGACCGCCGTCGATGTTTCCCAGACGGCCCTGGACTACGCGCGGCGAAATGCAGAAGCGGCCGGCGTTGAAGGCCGGATCAGCTTCGCGAAACACGATCTCAGCCAGAGCTTTCCGGCAGGAGAATTCGAGCTGGTCTGTGCGGTTTTTCTGGAATCGCCGGTCGAATTTTCGCGGATCAAGGTTCTGCGGCGTGCCGCCGAGGCCGTGGCCAGGAAAGGTCTGCTGATCATTGCGTCGCACGGTTCCATCGCGCCCTGGTCCTGGGCCGAGCCGGACACCGAGTTCCCGGCGGCGGAGGAGGTCTTGAAGGACCTCGATCTTGAATCCAGTGGCTGGAAAGAGGTCTTCGTCGGTCCCTCGCTGCGTCAGGCCACCGGTCCGGGCGGCCAGACGGCTCAGGTCACGGACACTCTGGTGATCCTCGAGCGCATTTAGCCCGTTATGCGTCGTGGTCCGGTCATGGTCTTGTGATGCCGTGACCGGGCCGATGTCGCTTGGTCGTCCCGATTGATGCGCATGGCTCTGTTGCGCACAAGCGCTTGAAAACCCCGCCAGTTCCGCCTATTCTGTAAGTAACCCATCGGAGATTTCATGTCCTGACTAAGTGGGGAGGCACCAGGCCTCCCGGCGCAAATCAACTCTTGAACGACGCTGCCCAAGTGAGACGGGCGGGCGGGTTGTTTTGCGATCTCAGACAGACCTGACACTTTGAGCCCGGGCGACGCTCGTGGCACCGACATGAAAGCTCAAACCCATGACACGGGACTATTCCCAATTCTTTTCATCCTCCTTGCAGGGTGCAGGATCAGAACGACCTCTATCCAAAATCGAAAGCCTCGGCTGGCAGCCCTTTTTCGCGCAGCAGATCAGCGTGGAGGAGATGGCGCAGATGCCGCCGGTGCGCGTCGTCGAAGTGCACCGCAGCGCGCTGCACGTTATCGGTGATGATATCGACCAGACGATTCCATCCCGTCCGGATGTGACGGTCGGCGATTGGCTGCTGCTCGATTCAAAGCTGCCGGCATCCAGCCGCCTGTTGGAGCGCAAGAGCCTGTTGAAACGCCGCGCGCCGGGGACCGACCGGCAACTGCAACTGATCGCCGCCAACATCGACACGGCCTTCATCGTTTCCTCCTGCAATCAGGATTTCAACATCGCCCGTCTGGAACGTTATGTCGCCCTGGCGTTCGAGGCTGAGATCACGCCTGTTATCGTTCTGACAAAGGCTGACTTGACATCAGCTTCTGAAGACTATCTCGCGCAGGCCGAGGCGATTTCGGATCGGGTGGCGGTCGTCACCCTCGACGCAAGAGGGGAGGAGCCAAAGGTTAAGCTGGGTGAATGGTGCAAGCCCGGCCAGACGCTGGCTTGCCTGGGATCCTCTGGTGTGGGCAAGTCGACTCTGATCAATGCGCTGGCCGGAATCGAGACGATAAGGACGCAGGGTATCCGGGAAGACGACGCGAAGGGCCGCCACACCACGACAAGGCGGCAACTGCATGTCGTGCCGGGCGGCTGTCTGGTCCTGGACACGCCCGGTATGCGGGAGCTGCAGCTGACGGATGCGGCCTCCGGCATCGAAGATCTCTTCGCCGACCTGCACCAGCTGTCGAGCCAATGCAAATTCGGTAACTGCCAACACGTGACCGAGCCCGGCTGCGCCGTTCTGCAGGCGCTTGAAAGCGGTGAAATCGATGAGCGCCGTCTTAAGCGATGGCGCAAACTCCTGGCTGAAGAGGCTTTGAATTCAGCCACTTTGGCGGAGCGCAGGTCCAAGGATAAGGCCTTCGGCAAAATGGTCCGCCAGGTCATAAAGCAGCAAGACAAGAGGAAATGGGATAAGGGTTAGGTAGAATCGGCGCGGCGGGGGCACCGTCTCCGCCCGTCCGGTCTCAGGTTAAGCTTCAGAAAGATCAGCGCCATGAGGTGACGCACGTTATTGCTCATGCCTTTCTCTACTGCGGGACCCTGCGGTCTTGAGCCGGGTTCAATCTCGATGTCAGATTTCCAGCGCGGACTCGCTCGGTGCAAGCCGAAGCAGGTTCGCGATTGTCTGCAGACCCCGTTTGAGCCGTATCTCGTCCGCTTCATGGCTCAGACAAATCCGGATTGCTTCGGGCGCGTCGCTGACCCGGGCCGCGAAGCTGCGTCCCTCGCTCACCAGCACGTCATGGCGGGCGCAGTGCGCTCGAAAGGTATCCGCTCTCCAGGCTCCCGGCAGTGGCATCCAAACATGGAAACCCTGCGGATCAGCGGCAAACTCGACATGGCCGAGGATTGATCGCGCCAGTGATTGACGGCGTTCCGCGGCGGCTCGCTGTTGGGCGGTCAATCGCGCTGCTGTCCCATCGCGGATCAAGCGGGCCGCGACCTCCAGCGTCATGGGCGGCGTCATCCAGACGGAGAGATTGGTTGCGTGGTGCAGGGCAGGGACCAGGGCTGCGGGTGCGCGCAGAAATCCGACACGCAAGCCCGGCGCGACTGTTTTTGAGAGGCTTGTGACGTAAACGGTCTGGTCAGGTGCGGATGTGGCCAGAGGCGCTGGACGATCCGCCTTGAGGGGGGCAAAAACATCGTCTTCGATGAGGATAACGCCATGGCGCTGCGCAATATCCGCAATGGACCGGCGCCGTGCAGCCGGAAGCGTCGTCGTGGTCGGCGCTTGCAGAGTTGGTGTCAGATAGAAGGCTTTGGGCTTCGCGCCGATGCAGAGCTTTTCGAAGGCTTCCGGGACAACGCCCCTGGCATCCATGGTCACAGCTGCGGTCTGCAGCCCGAAACGTTCGGCCATTGCGCGGACCGGCATATAGGTCAGGCTTTCGGTGAGCAGGAGATCACCGGGGCGCAGAAGCCCCATCAGCGCGCAGAAAAGGCCGTGCTGTCCGCCCATGGTCGTCACGATCTGATCCGGCTGCGCCTCCACGCCGCAGCTGTTGAGCCAGATCCTCGCCGCTTCACTGTGGTGCAGGAGGTCTTCGTCCGTCTGATAGTCAAGCAAACCCGACAGCCCGTCTCCGGCTGCTACTTCACCCAGGACACGCCGGATATGCGGTTCGGCAAATCCCGGCAGTGGCAGGTTCCGGGACAGATCGACCGGACCTGTTCTCTCACGGCGAAGGTGTGCTTGCTCATCCGCCTGCAAGCTCGCATCGGGGGATCGAACGAAGGTGCCACGTCCAACCTCCCCGCGCAGCAGCGCGCGCTTAACGGCTTCCGCATAGGCACGGCTGGTTGTGTTCGCGGATACACCCAGTTGGTAAGCCAGCTCGCGATGCGGCGGGAGCTGTGTTCCAGCCGTCAGGCGCTCGGAGGCAATGTCCTCGGCCATGGCCTCGAGGATTTGGAGGTATTTGGGACCGCGCCGCCCAGTGAGGTCGGGTAACCAAATTGCCATCAGTTCAATGTTTCAATTGCATCAATGCAATATTGAGATCAATCCTGAGATCCGTCAATGCAATTTCCGCCGGATGCTTTCCATGGCCTTGAGTTCCCCATCTGTCGGCAAAGGTGTCGCGCTTTCAATGGTCTGCCTGGCCTTTCTCGGAGTCATGCCGGTCATCTCGAACCTCCGCCCGTCCGAGACGGGGGCGCTCGCCTTCGCCTTCGCGCTGTCTGTCTGGCAGGTGGTCTTTGCCCTGCCGGTTTTTGGCTTTGAACTCGCGCGGGGAACGAGAGGCATTTTCGGCTTCGAACTTTCACGGCGTCAGCGCGGACGCATGATTGCCGTGGCGCTCTTTACGGGGGCACTCTTCGGTCTCTCCACCTACCTCTATGTCTTGGGTGTCGAAAAGGCAGGCGCGACCAATGCCGCGATCGCCATTCAGGCTTATCCTCTATTCGCGATTCTTTGGGAGTATCTGTTCCTCAAGCGCAAAAAGTCGGTCTTGGAACTGGCCCTGACCGCGCTGCTGATCGGATCGCTTTACTACCTTGGGACGGGAGGTGGTTTTCGGATGTCGGGCCTGTCGCCCTGGTTTCTCGTTTCACTGGGCGTGCCGCTGCTCTGGAGCATCGCGCACGTCATCATCAAGGAGGAGCTTGGACGAACGCCTATTACGCCAGTCCAGGTAACGTTTTTCCGGGTCGCCATCTCGACGCTGTTCCTGTTCGCCGTGCTGGCCGCCGCGGCACCCGCCGGCATTGCAGCCGGTGTGAGCGCGATCTTCCAAACGATGTCGGCGGTGATGGGCCTGGTTTACTTCCTGGAGCTTATTGTCTGGTTTTATGCCGTCCGGCACATCGACGTTTCGCTGGCGAGTTCCATCACGACTCCTTGGCCTGCGCTGACCATGGCGCTTGCCGTCGTCTTTCTGGGCGATAGGATCGAGAGCTATCAGATCGTGGCGTTGCTTATCCTTGTCGCCTGCATCTACGGACTAACGCTGGCGGGTTTCCGAAAGGCGAAGTTTGCTGAGAGGCAGGCGGAAAACACGCGACAGGTTTAACTTGGAGTGCGCGGTAGATGACATTGAGGTTGTCGCCCGAACTTGCAGCTCAGACCACGGCCAGCCAGTCCAGAAAGGCCTTTGCCGCCGGCCGCGCAAAGGCGGTGCTTGTTCCCACCACTGCATACTGCGCGCCAGTGGGCCAGGTGGGACCGGTTTGAATCAGCGTGCCCTTGGCGAGATCATCCGCAATCAGAAAGGCCGGCAATAACGCCGCGCCGCTCCCGGCCAATGCGCCCTCGCGAATCATATAGAAGTGGTCGAAGGCCAGTTGCGGCTGTAGACCCGATGTGACTGAAACAGACCGGGCTTCGGCAAAGGCGTCCCAGGCATTGGGACGGGTGGTGTGGGCGAGGCGCGGGGCGGTCCAGAGGTCGGCTGTGATTTCGATGCCGTGCCGGGCCTTGAAGTCCGGGCTGCAGACGGCGATCATCTCTTCACGGAAAAGGCTGATGGCGGTCAGAGGCGTCCAGCCGCCGTGGCCCCAGGTGAGCACGATATCCAGGAGCGAAGGGTCCCAGTTCACCGGATCCTTGTGAGCGGCGCTGAAGTCGGCGTCGACGGTTGAGACGCTGACCGAGAGGCCGGGGTGGAGCCGCGTGAAGGCCTGCAGGCGCGGGGCGAGCCAGAGGCCGCCCAGGGACGGCAGCACGCCGATGCGCAGGCTGCCGGTCAGATCGCCGCTGAGTTCCAGGCGGGTGCTTTCAATCTGACGCAGGATGGCGGTGGCGCTCTCAGCCAAACGCAGGCCGTCGGTGGTGATCTTGACCGCGCGGCCCTGGCGGGTGAAGAGGGCGACCCCCAGGTGGCTCTCCAGGGACTGAATGCGCCGGGAGACCGCGCCTTGGGTCAGGCCCAGTTCCTGCGCGGCGCGGGTGAAGCTGCTCAGGCGCGCGGCCGCCTCGATGGCGGGCAGGGCGGCCAGGATAAGGGAATCGCTTGCGCCCTGAGGCGGATTTTGCATGAGTTTTGCTCATGAATGATTGCTTGAATTTGGGCTTTTTACCGCAAGAATGATGGTGCTATCAAGCAGGGGTTCTGAGAAGGCGCCCGCGCCGGGCTCCGCGATGGGCGGCTATACAAAGGAAAAGAGAATGCTGGGATCCAACGAAAACCTGATCAACGACGTCCGCGCGCGCTTCGCCCATGTGGAGAGCTGTCCTTACCAGGGTAACCGGGTTTTCTTTGAAAATGCCGGCGGCGCATTGACCCTGAATTCGGTGGTCGAGACTTCGCAAGAGATGGCGGCGATCCCGGACAATCAGGGGCGCGACAATCCGGCGGCCCACGAACTGGTCCGGATCATTGCCAAGGCGAAGGAAGACACCAAGCTTTTCTTCAACGCGACCGGCGGTCAGGTCTTTGTCGGTGAAAGCGGCACGGAATTGCTGTTCCGCCTGATCAGTACGGCGATCCTGGGCGCGGAGAAGGGCGGCATCGTGCTGGGCAGTACGCTGGAGCATCCGGCTTCGCGCAGCGCTTGCATCCGCTGGGCAGGCATCGCGGGCAAGGACTATGTCTGTGTCGAGCACAACGCGGGGAGCGGATCGGTCACCGCCGAGGACTACCTGCCGCACATCACCCCCGACACCCGGGTCGCGACCATCCTGCATACGTCCCCGGTCAGTGGCATGGGCGTCGACGTGGGATCCATTGCCAAGGCGATCCGCAGTGTCGCGCCGGATTGTTTCATCATCATCGACGGCATCCAGCACGCGGCCCACGGCGGGATCGATATCGATTCCTATGGCATCGACGGCTATGTGATCTCGCCCTACAAGGCCTTCTCGCGCCACGGTTACGGCATCGCCTGGATCTCGGACCGCTTCACGCAACTGCCCCATGACGGGCTGATCGGCGCGGCACAGGAACAATGGGAACTGGGCACGCGCGATACCGGTGCCTATGCGACCTTTTCCGACGTGGTGAACTACTTCGAATGGCTGGGCAGCCAGGTCACGGACGCGACCGACCGGCGCGCCCGGATCGAGGCGGCAAGCAAGGCGATCCACGCCCACGAAAAAGACCTG
This sequence comes from Denitrobaculum tricleocarpae, assembly GCF_007004665.1. Classification (GTDB taxonomy): domain Bacteria; phylum Pseudomonadota; class Alphaproteobacteria; order Kiloniellales; family Kiloniellaceae; genus Denitrobaculum; species Denitrobaculum tricleocarpae. The sequence goes on from NZ_ML660053.1 coordinate 736,232, forward strand.
ACCGACGCCATGCTCTTCGGCACAGGCAACCTCAAGGGTCTGACCGAGATGCCCGAGGTGGGCGTGCTCTGCGGCCCGGAGAACCCGCTGCGCGAAGGCCTTGTGTCCATGTATGTGAAGGGCATGGACTCCGAGACCCTGGTGAGTGCTCTGCGTGAGCGCGGTATCCGGACCCATGCCCGCAAGGCGGATCACTATTCGGCCAACATCTTAACGCCGCTGGGCCTGACGGACTGCGTGCGGGTCAGTATGTGTCACTACAATACTGAACAGGAAGTGGCGCAGTTCCTGAGCGCGATGCGGGAAATCGTGGCACTGTAGGATGCCGGTTGCGAAATGATGATATCCTGTGCGGGTAAGACGATGCGGATACCGCACAGAATGACCTGAGGTCCCATGAGACGCTTCCTGCAACAAGGAGCCATGACGTCGCCCGGCAAATACGCATCTGCGTTTGATGCTCTGCCGGACGATGTTTCGTCCTTGTTGACGGTGGTGCAGGGGCTTTTCGTTCATAGCGATTTTCTTGATATCCACGGATTGGCCGGTTCCGCTTTTTCGACGCGGTCGCGCGAAACGCTTCCTGTCGAAAAACGGCTGGATCAGATCTTTCAGATTTCGAATCAGGCCCTGCAGATTGCCAGGCCTGTCGATCATCGTGCCGTCGGAACCTGCCGCGATTACGCGCTCATGATGTGCGGCCTTTTGTGGCATAAGTCCTTTGACGCGCGGGTCAGATGCGGGTTCGCGCAGTACTTTGTTCCTGGCCGCTACGAGGATCACTGGCTTTGTGAATACCGGTGCGCCGATACCGGGCGCTGGGTGCGGGTGGATGCCCAAATGGATGAAGCGCATCGTGACCATCTTGCGATTGCGTTCGATCCCTCCGATGTGCCGGACGGCGCATTCGTAACCGCGGTCGAGGCGTGGGACCTGGTTCGGACAGGGAAAGCTGCGCCGGAACTCTTCGGTCACGGGGATGCCGCCGGAGCATGGTTTTTGTGGGTCAATCTGGCGCGGGATTACTTTGCTCTGTGCGGTCAGGAAGTGTCGCCCTGGGATAGCTGGCGGTCGGCCCTCGGCCGCGATCAGGAGATTGACCCGGCAACGCAAGAGACCTGCGAGCGCATTGCGGCAGCTATTCGAAATGTGGAGTGCGCGCCAGAAGAGATGCGAACGATGTTGCGACTTCAACCCTTTTGGTCCGCTGCGAGGTGAGACGGCTGCCAAAGGTGACGCATGCCACGGATCATGGGGGGCGGGTACCGCTGATCAATCAGACTGAAATGCATAGACGGCGCAGGGCTCGCCGTAGTGTTCTTCCACGCCGGCATAGCTCATCCCAAGCCGTTCCATCACGTGATGCGACGGGGTGTTTTCCGGATGCGCCACCGCAACGATCTCCTCGCCGGGGAAATTCCTGCGGCCGTAATCGACAGCTGCCTGTCCTGCCTCGGTCGCAAAGCCTTTTCCCTGCTGCGACGGTAAGAGGCGCCAGCCAACTTCAAGTCGCCCTTTGGCGTCGCCGGGAAGATACTGCAGCGTGGCCGCGCCCACACATTCGTTCGACGTCTTTTCGAAGGCCGTCCACCAGGAGCAGCCGTGCTCGGCCCAACGCGCCGTAACGCGTTCGACGAAGGCCAGCGTGTCTTCCAGCGTTTCGGTATGACCGCCCATGTATTTCATGACCTCCGGCAAACGGTTCATGCGGTTGAGCGCCGCCGCATGCTCCTTTTGGCAGGGCACAAGAAGAAGCCGGTCAGTTTCAATCGTTCTGTCGCTGAGGCTCATGCCATGCATCCGTTTCCATCGATTACCTTTGCGGAGTCAAACTCTATCGAGAAACTACGCGGCATCGCTCCAGTTTTTCAAGCCGCCAGATTGTCACGTCAGAAACCCGTCATCGAAAGCCCGGCGAAGACTGCCGCGCCAACCAGCATGGTCGCGACCACGTTGTTGGTTTTCCAGGCGGCGGCAAGGGCCGCGGCGGCTGCGAGCCACGTCAGGACAGGTTGTCCGGCCAGTGACGCGGCGACGAGGGCGACGACGATCAGACCCGGCAGGTCGTCAAGCAGCGGCGCCAGACGGGACCGGCGTATTGCGTTGCCTGCGATCAACCCGGTCAGTCGGATGGCGAAGGCAGCGGCGGCGAGGATGCCGGTCAATAGCCAATGAGACTCCGTCACGCTTCCGCACTCATGCTTTCGCACTCACTCTTTCGTACTCCGGCGCTGGCGCGCCACAGTTGCAAGAATGAGGCCGCAGAGGGTTCCGCCGACAATCGCGTAGGCCTTGGGGAGTCCGCTCATGACCAACAGACCCGTGACCGCGAAGCTGACCAGCCAGGGCAGAAGGTTCTGTCGGCCTTGCCAAAGACCGCGCGCCATCGCGATGAAGGCAGCGGTAAAGGCGAAACCCAGTCCGAAAGCCTCGAGGTCCGGCAGCGATGCGCCCAGCAGCGCGCCGAGAGCCGTCGAGGCGGTCCAGACGCTGATCATGACAAAGCCCGCGCCCAGTAAAAAGGCCGCCCCTATCGCAGGATTCTTCGCCCGCTCCGCCATGGTCAGCGCCCAGTTCTCATCGCCGGTGATGTGGATCGCCAGGAGCCGCAGGTGAAGCGGGAGGCTCTGTAGGAGCGGGGCCAGGGACGCGACAATCCCCACGTAGCGCAGGTTGAGCGCGGCTCCGGCCAAGGCCGCTCCCAGAATGGCCGAGCCGCCGGAGAACTGCTCGACGGCGACGATCTGAGACGACCCCGCATGAACCGCGCCGCTCATGATGGCGACTCCCCACCAGGGAAAACCGGCCTGAGCCGCGAGAATGCCGAAGGCGAAGCCGTAGATGGCAGCGCCCGACGCGAGCGGAAGAATGGCAATTGCACCCTGTTTCATCCGGCCAGAATAGGAATGTCCTTAGATCGGATAAATTGAGAGTTCAGCTAAAAATTGATAGGATGCCATCAGAAATAGAGGAATTTTGATGTTATGCAGGAAATCGACAGTAAGGATCGACAGCTGCTCGCGCTGCTCCAAAGGAATGTCAAGACGACCATACCTGACATGGCCGAGCGGACCGGACTTTCCACCGCTTCCATTCAACGCAGGCTGCGGGTGCTGCGCGAGAGCGGGGTCATTCAAAAGGAAGTGGCGGTGCTAGACCCCAAAAAGCTGGGGCTTGGCATCACCGCAATTGTCTCGGTCGAGCTGGAGCGGGACCGGCTGGATCAGATCGATGCCTTCAAGCGCAAGGCCCGGCTGGACGAGCAGGTGCTGAACTTCTATTGCATCGCCGGCGACGCGGATTTTGTGATGATTGTCGTGGCCAGGGATATTGCAGCCTACGAAGCCTTCACCCACCGCTTTTTCTTCGCCGATAAAAATGTCCGTAAGTTCCGCACATCCATCGTCGTGTCGACGGAGAAGGCGACCCTTGAACTTCCGATATAACGTCTAGGTTGAAGTGTGGGTGCTAACCCTTGTGACGGCTTTCAAGTGCGGCCTTGGCGGCAAGATGCACTTCTTCCTCTATTTCTGCGGCAGTGGGATGCTCGGCAATGCGTTGAATCGTCGGATAGAGTTTTTGCCAGAGTGTTGGCCGCAATTTACCGGCTAGATTTTCGATGATCCAAAATTTCCAAATTGCGTCATCTGAGTTGAGCGCGTCGTCGATATGGGGTGCGACTTCTGGCCCAGCCGCCGCAAGCAGTGAAGAAACGTGTCTTGCGACCGGCCAATTGTAGTCTTGCAGCCATTCCAATAGTTCGGGAACCACCGGGTTGAGGGCTGGAAAGCCTACCGAAGAGGCGCGCCGAACAGCAGCTACATCATACTTATCTTTTGGAATGCACAACTCTAATTGCATAATTCTGACTCTAACTGGCCTGCCGATCTTGGACAATGATGGATGCAGTGTTCCAGCGAGCGGGCCGGCAGCGCTTAATGAGCTTATGAATGACGGCCTTTATTTTCGCGCGGCACGGGTTCCCTCCAAGTTCTTCAACTGCCCTCAACAATGAGAAAATCCGCTTCGGCGTTTGCCATCCTGACTTCCCGGGCGGCCTGATATTCCGGTGACTGGTAACAGCGGATAGCCGTATCATAGTCCTTGAACTCGACGACCACGTTCCGATCGCGGGCCTGTCCTTCGGGGGCGGCGAACTGCCCGCCACGGACCAGAAAACGTGCATCGTACTTCTCGAACGCCGGGCGCGCCGCGGCCAGATACGCGGGGTAGTTCTCCGGGTTTTTGACCGAGACGCGGACCACCCAATAGCCTTTTGACATCTTGCACTCCTTTTCATTTCGGGTTTTCAGGGCTTTAGCTGGGGGATCAGCCCGTGGCGCGCTTTGCGCCCTCACTCATTTGCCGGGCGATAAAGCCGTAGGCTTGCGTCCAGGCCCGGCAGGCCTCTTCACTCCAGCCCTCGCCCAGGCCGGTTTCCAGGGTCCAGAGCAATGCCGCGCCGACGCTTTCATAGTGGCTGTCCTGAACGCCGTAACCGGCGTGGCGGCGTCCAAGCGCAGTCAGTTCCGTGCGCAGGGAGTCCTCGTCCTGAAGGCCGGCAACGGTCCGGGAAACCGCCTCGATCAGTCTGCTTTTCTGCGCGGTCATGTCCGTCTTGCCGAAGAGGGACTCGATCTCCGGCGCCTGCTCGAACAGGCGTTGATAAAAGAGATCCGCCGCCGCCGGTGCGATAGGTGCGACCTGCTTCCAGGTGGTTTGAACAAGTGTCTTTTCTTCCGGTGTCATTCCGGCCTCCTTATGTTGTTGCGTGCTTGGGCGAGGCAAGCTCGTTGCCGGAGGTGTGATAGCGGCTTTTCAAAATCTAAAAAAATGAATAATAATGATAAAAATAATCTCATGGAGAGATGATTGGAGCTCTCGGAACTCAGGATTTTTATGGCGGTGGTCCGCGAGGGCGGCATCACCCGCGCCGCCGAACGCCTCAACCGGGTGCAGTCGAACGTCACCACGCGTATCCGGCAACTCGAGGAGCGCCTGGAGACGCGCCTCTTCGACCGCCGGGGCAAGAAGCTCGTCCTGACCGCGGCGGGACAGACGCTGCTGGATTACGCCGACCGGCTGCTGGCCCTGGCGGCGGAGGCAGAGGCGGCCCTTGCTGACGACAAACCCAGAGGTGTCTTCCGTCTCGGGGCCATGGAAAGCACAGCCGCCATCCGGCTGCCGGAACCGCTCGCCCGTTACAGCCGTCTCTATCCCGAGGTCACCATGGAGATGCGCACGGGCAATCCGGCCCAGCTTGCCAACGCCTTGCTGGCGGGTGAAATCGAAGCGGCTTTCGTGGCGGAGCCTGTCGCGGAAGCCAGATTTGACTCGGTCCCGGCTTTTGTCGAAGAGCCTGTCATCGTGACCTCGCAGGATCATCCACCGATTGGAAAGACGAAGAGAGTCCCGGACACAATGATCGTGTTCGAGCAGGGCTGCCCGCATCGGCGCCGGCTCGAGGCCTGGTATGCCCAGCGGGGCAGTTTGCCGGAGCGCACGGTCGAGCTGGGTTCCTACCATGCCATGCTGGGCTGCGTCTCGGCGGGGATGGGGGCCGCGCTGGTGCCGCGCAGTGTGATCTCGACGTTCCCGGAGGGCACACGCCTGCGGATAACGACTTTGCCCAAGGGGCAAAACCGTATCAGAACCCTCATGATCTGGCCGAAAGACAGTCGTTCGCCGAAGGTTGAGGCGCTGCGCGAGCTGTTGGCGACAGATTAGTCAGAAGGCGTCGGGATTGAAGGCTGCGCTGATCCTTCGCGACGCCAGGTCTGGCCGCTTGCCGTTAAGTTCGGCTGCCCGTCTTGAAATGCGACAGTTGTCGTGTATATTCACGTTATGAAAGCCGGTAAGCAAAAAGTCGACATTCAGGCCGCGGCCAATGAGGCGCGGCAGATCTGCGCCTGTTTTAAGGTGCGGCAGGCTTCCCGCCTGATTACCAAGGCCTATGACGAGGCCATGCGGCCGCTCGGGCTGAAGGCGACGCAGTTTACGATGCTGACGGCGGCGGCGCTGTCCGACGGGCGCGTGTCGCTGACGGATCTGGCGGAAAAACTCGGCATGGACAGGAGCACCTTCAGCCGCAACCTGGGACCTTTGGAGCGGGAAGGGCTGGTGGAGCTCTGCGATGACGGTTTCGGCCGGGCGCGCGCGGTGCGGCTGACGAAAGCGGGGAGGGAGCGCTACGCCGAGGCAGTGCCGCTTTGGCGCGGTGCGCAGGGTGACTTGAAAGCGGCACTGGGGGAAGAGGGGTGGACCTCCTTTCACGAACAGATGTCGACGGCGGCCAGATATGCTTGAGCCAAATACGCCTGAGCTGGATACGATCGCGGCGTGATCTCACGGAAACTCATTTAAGGGGACAGCTTAAAGGATGCTTTACCGGAAATTTTTTGATGATCTAACGTGTATATACACGACGTATAATTATGTGTCGGAGGGTTTGAAGACTCCTCCGGATTCGGACGCGTTTTCACCGGCGACCATACAGGAGATCAGAATATGACCAGAGACGGCGCTGTGATGCGCAGAGAAGGCAACACTGTGGAGCGGTTCTTTCTTTTCGTTACCGCTTATCCCAAGACGGTTTTGCTCCTGTGTTTTCTCGGGATTGCGGCGGCGGGTGCGTTCCTGCCGTCTCTGAAGAAAGACACGACGCCGGACGCCTTCATTGCCGCCGACAATCCGGCGGTGATTTACCGCGACAAGGTGAAAGAGGTCTTCGGCCTGGACGATCCTTTCGTGGTCGCGGTCGTGGATCGGGGCGAAACCGGGATTTACAACAAGGCGGCCCTGGATCTGGTCAGGGACCTTTCCGACAAGCTGGCCGGGCTGCGGAACGTCGATCCCGACCGGGTGACGAGCCTGGCTACGGAAAGCAACATCGTCGGCACCGACGAGGGGATGGAGGTCGACGATTTTTATGAACTCGGAGAAGGGGGCAGTCTGGATCCGGCGGCGCTCAAGGCCGCCATCGACAACTTTCCGCTTTACCAGGGCTCTCTGGTGGCCCGTGACGGCAGTGCGACCCTGATTGTCGCGGAGATCCTCGATCAGGACCTCAGCCAGGCAACCTACGACGAGATGCTGGCGCTGGTGGAGGCCGTGACACTGCCCGAAGGCGTCGAGGTGCATGTGGCGGGTGTCGGCGCGATCTCGGGCTTCCTCGGGACCTACATCGATAACGACGCCAAGCGCCTGAATCCTCTCACAGCCCTTGTCATTACCCTGGTGCTGGTCGTGGCCTTCCGCAGTGTTGCGGGGGCGATCCTGCCAAACCTCATCGTGATGGCCACGGCTGCTGCTGCGCTCGGGTTGATGGCGGCCTTCGGGGTGTCTTTCTTTGTGATTACCAACGGCCTGCTGCCGATCCTGATCGGCATCGCGGTCGCGGATTCGATCCATGTTTTGAGTGAGTATTACGAGCGGGCGGCGGCCCATCCCGAGGAGAGCCGCCGCGATCACATTGTGCAGGCCATGGTCCGAATGTTCCGGCCCATTACCCTGACCACCCTGACGACCATTGCCGGTTTCATGGGGCTTTACATCGGGGCCGAGATGCCGCCGATGCAGTACTTCGGCCTCTTTGCGGCGATCGGGGTGGCCGCCGCGTGGCTCACTACCATCCTGCTGCTGCCGTCTGCCATCACCCTGATTCCGGTGAAGCCGAGCAAGGCCTTCAAACGGAGCAGAGACTCCGACCTTTACGGCCGGGTGATGACCCGCTTCGGTGCTGCCGTCCTGCGCCGGCCTGGCGTGGTGGTGACGATCGTTGCGATGATCGCGGTGGCCGGTGCCTTTGGATCCTCCAGGGTGATCGTCGAAGAGTCCCAGATCGAAAACTTCCAGCGCGACGAAGCGATTTACATCGCCGATCAGGTCATGAACCGGGTTTTCGACGGCACGAATTACATTGACGTGGTGATCGAGACGCCCAATCGGGAGGATCTCTTCAAGCCCGAGAACCTGGCCCGGATCGAGCGGTTTCAGCGCGCCGCCGAGAGCCTGGAAGGTGTGCAGGGATCGACGTCTGTGGTCGACTACATCAAGCAGATGCACAAAGCGGTCAACGAGAACCGTCCGGAGTTCTACAGCATCCCGGACGACGACTTCCTGATCGCGCAGCTGTTCCTGCTCTATTCGACCTCGGCCAATCCGACCGATTTCGAGGAAGAAGTGGACTACGACTATCGGCGCGCCAATGTCCGGCTCAACCTGAACAGCAGTCTCTACCGTGAAAATCGCGAGGTCATCGCAGCGCTGGAAGACACCATCGCGCGGGACTTCACGGACGACGGCATGACCGCCAATCTCTCGGGCCGGGTCTATGTCAATTTCCACTGGCTGAAGACCATCGGCGACAACCACCTGCGCAGCCTGGGCATTTCGCTGGCCCTGGTCTGGCTGATGGCGTCGCTGGTGTTCCGCTCACCGCTCGCGGGCGCCTTCGCGCTCATTCCCGTCCTGATGTCGCTTCTGCTGATCTACGCCGTCATGGGCTTCAGTGGGATCTGGCTTGGGGTCGGGACCTCGATGTTCGCAGCCATCGCCATCGGCCTGGGGATCGACTTTTCCATTCACACCATAGATCGCATGAAGGAGCTTGCTATGAAGGGTCAAGGATCGTTCGACACACGTATCGCACCGCTGTTTCCCTCCACCGGCCGCGCGCTGTTTTTCAACTTCGCGGCCATCGGCCTGGGCTTTATGGTCCTGACCACCAGCGAGGTGCCGCCGCTGCTGAGGTTCGGCATCCTGGTCGGCATTGCGGTCACGGCCTCCTTCATCGCCAGCATGGCCGTGATGCCCGCCCTGGCGAAGCTGCTCAAGCCGCGCTTTATCTGGCCGGCCGGTGAGGTGGAGGGTCTGCCCGCAAGCGGCATGAAGCCTTCTGCCGTGAAAGCCGCGTTGGCCATGGCGGCCGTGACCGGTCTGTCTCTGGCGCTGCTCGGCGGTAAAGCAGAAGCCGCGGAGCTGCCGGACGGTCACGACATTATGCAGAGCGTGGTCGACCGGGACGAGGGGCAGTGGGTCACCCGGACGCTGGTCATGGAGATGACCGACCGCAGTGGGACGACCCGGACGCGCGAGACGGCGACCTTCCGGCGCTACTACGGGGACGAGAAACGCACGGTGATGTTCTACAGATCCCCGACCAACGTGAAGGGGACGGGGTTCCTCACCTATGACTACCCGGAGGCGGACCGGGACGACGACCAGTGGCTCTACCTGCCGGCGCTGCGCAAGGTGCGCCGGATCTCGGCTTCGGACCGGGGCGATTACTTCCTGGGCACCGATCTGACCTACGAGGATATGAAAAAGGAAAACAAGGTGGCGCTGGAGGACTACAGCTTTCAGACCATCGGCCAGGAAGAGGTCGAGGGGCACATGACCTATATCGTCGAGGGCACGCCTGTCAGTCCCGAAGTCGCCAAGGAACTGGGTTACGGGAAAGTAATATGGCGGGTCGATCCTGAGATCTGGATTTCGCGCAAAGCGGAGATGTGGGACGTGAACGGCAATCCGTTGAAGACGCTCCGTTCGCGTGAAATCGAGGCGATCGACGGGATCTGGACCGTGCAGGAGATTCACGTCCAGCATCACAAGACGGGGCATCAGACCCTCTTCCGCTTCAGCGACATCGACTATCAAAGTGAAATCAAAGACAAGGTCTTCAAAACCCGCAATCTGAAGCGGGGGCTGTAAGGGTGTTGCCGGAGCGCCGGTCTCTCTCGCCTTCGGTTGCGGGCCTTATAACGGCTTGCTGCCTGCTGCCGGAGTTGGCAGCAGCGCAGGGCGTGCTCGACGACACGGAGTTTTCGGCGCTCCTGGAAACCCGCTTTGGCTGGGAAACCGAGCGCGACGACCTGCAGTTTGGCGAGGTCATCTTCACACCCGAGGTCAATATGGACCTGGGCGAGCTCCTGCAGCTCAACGGCATCCTGCGGTTTCGCGGTGACAGCGAAGACAGGCTGGAGCCGGGGCGGCCGGAAGAGGACAACCGGGACGCCCTGTCCCGGCGGGCCTTCATCGGTGATGACGTGGATATCGAGCTGCGCGAACTCTACCTGGATATCGATCTGGAAGAGGTTTTCATCCGGCTTGGAAAGCAGCAGGTGGTCTGGGGCGAGGCCGATGGCCTCAAGGTGCTGGACGTGATCAATCCTCAGTCCTTCCGGGAATTCATTCTGCCGGAATTCGAGGATTCCCGCATTCCGCTCTGGAGTTTTAACAGCGAGATCCCGATCGGTGAGGACAGCCTGCTTCAGTTGCTCTGGATTCCGGACCAAACCTATGACGATATCCCCGAGGCCGACGCGGCCTTCGCCTTTACCGCGCCGCGTTTGGTGCCCGCGCTGCCCGCCGGAACGCCGCTGCTGGGCAACGAATTTCGCAGACCCAACTCCTTTGTCGAGGACTCTGATGCCGGCGCACGCTTCACAACCTTCCTGGAGGGCTGGGAGCTCTCGGCCAATTACTTTTTTCATTATAGCGACCGGCCTGTGGTGCGGCGGAGTGTGGAGCCCGGCGGTATCCGTCTCTCCCAGAGCTATGAGCGGACCCACCTGATCGGCGGCAGTTTCAACAATGCCTTCGCGGATTGGGTGTTAAGAGGCGAGGCGGGCTATTCCAGCGATCGCTTTTTCATCACCGAGGAAGCGGACGACCGGGACGGGGTCGTGGAATCGGGGGAAGTGAGCTATGTCCTCGGACTCGACTACCAGGGCTTCAGCGATACGCTTCTCAGCGCGCAGCTCTTTCAGTCACTCATCACGGATTACGACGAGGGAATCGTCCAGGATCAGCTCGAGACCTCCGCGACCTTCCTGCTCGAGCGGAACTTTATGAACGAGACCCTCAAGCTCAGCCTTCTCGTCATTCAGAGTCTCAACCTGGGAGACGGGGTGGCGCAGGCCGAACTGGATTATCAGTTCACCAGCAACGTCAATCTGACGCTCGGCGCCGATATCTTTTACGGCGATGAAGACGGCCTCTATGGGCAGTTCCGCAACCGTGATCGCGTGACCTTCGGCGTAACCGTCGGCTTTTGACCGCCCGCAGCTTGCCCGCGAAAGGGACCAGCGCTTGATCTAGCGCATGGTTGCGCCCGATAGCTCCTCATAAAATATGACAGTTTTATTACAAAATCTTCTTCCGTGATTGTCGTGCGGTCTCCGGGCGCGCAAAGCGGCGCGCAATCGCGGTTGCCATAATCAAAAAACGCATGGGGAGGGGCGGGTGCAGATTACCGAATATCTCAAGATCGAAAAGGCAACGAACCTCAGCCGCACCGAGGCCGGCCGCCTGGGTAGCGCGGTCATCTTTATCGTTGTCGTGATGATCTATACCGGTGCGGCGTTCGCACATATCGAGCAGTCCTACCTGTTGATCGCGGCGGCTGTCATCGGTGCCTACATGGCCTTGAACATCGGCGCGAACGATGTCGCCAATAATGTCGGTCCGGCGGTGGGCTCTTTTGCGCTCAGCCTGACGGGAGCGATCGTAATTGCCGCCATATTCGAGGCCGCCGGCGCCATCATTGCGGGCGGCGATGTAGTCTCGACCGTCAAGAAGGGGATTATCGACCCCGCCGACATCGACAACCCCAATGTCTTCGTTTGGGTCATGATGGGCGCGCTTCTGGGCGCGGCCATCTGGCTGAACGCAGCGACCTGGCTGGGTGCCCCGGTCTCCACCACACATTCGATTGTGGGGGGCGTCATGGGGGCGGGCATCGCGGCGGCCGGCTGGGAAATCGTAAACTGGGACTCCATGGCCAAAATCGCCCTGAGTTGGGTGGTCTCTCCGGTGACCGGCGGGCTGATCGCCGCCGCCTTTCTCTTTACCCTGAAGAAACTGGTTCTCTTCAAAGATGACCCGATCGCCGCGGCGGAACGCGTCGTTCCGGTCATGATTTCCATCATGGCCTGGGCCTTCACGACCTATATCGCGTTGAAGGGTCTTTCAAAGGTCATCAAGGTTTCCTTTCCCTCCGCAGTGATCGCGGGGCTTCTTGTGGCCGTCATCATCTGGCTCATCGTTGCGCCGATGGTCAGGCGCAACGCCCAGCATCTCAGCCCTGACCGCGATGGCGTCAACCGCCTCTTTACGATCCCGCTGATCTGTTCCGCTGCCTTGCTGAGTTTCGCCCATGGTGCGAACGATGTTGCAAATGCGGTCGGGCCGCTGGCGGGTGTGGTCGATGTCCTGACCGCGGGCGAGGGAGGCGGAAAGGTCGCGATCCCGCTCTGGGTCATGGTGATCGGCGCACTGGGCATTTCGATCGGCCTGGCGCTCTTTGGTCCGAAACTGATCCGGACCGTGGGATCCGAGATCACGGAACTGGACCGGGCGCGCGCCTTTTGTATCGCGTTGGCCGCCGCAATCACCGTGATTATTGCCAGTCAACTCGGCATGCCGATCAGCTCCACCCATGTGGCGCTGGGCGCCGTCTTCGGTGTCGGTTTCCTGCGTGAATTCCTGGAACAGCGCATGAGCCGCGTGGTCGAGAACGTGCTCGCGCGCCATCAAGGGCAACCGGACTTCGCTCAGGCGGAGGAGGTGCTGCGGACCTTCCAGAATGCGCCCCCGGAGGACAAGAAGCGCCTGCTGAGCGAGTTGAAGAAAATGGGGCCGGAGGCGGTCATCTCTGCAGCCCAGCGCAAGGAACTGCGCCAGGCCCTCAAAAGACAACTGGTAAAACGTTCGTCACTTCTGAAGATCGTCTCGGCCTGGATTATCACGGTGCCGGTTTCCGCCTGTTTGGCGGCGCTTTTCTACTTCGCGCTAAGGGGTATGATGTTGCCGTGAGGCCTGCATGAACACGATCGCCAAGAAGCTGCTTCTGCCGGTCATCATCATCGTGATGCTGTCCGGCTTCTGGTTCAGTCCCGAGTTCCAGGAGATTGCCGCAGGCGTGGCCATTTTCCTGATCGGCATGCTGATGCTGGAAGACGGTTTCCGTCTTTTCAGCGGTGGATTTCTTGAGCGGATTCTGGAACGCGCCACAAGGTCGGTAACGCGTTCGCTGCTGTTCGGAATTTTTTCGACAACGGTGATGCAGTCGAGCTCTTTGGTCTCGGTGATCACCATCTCTTTCCTGAGTGCCGGCTTGATCTCCCTTCTTGCCGGGGTCGGGATCATCTTCGGTGCCAATCTGGGAACGACGACCGGCGCCTGGCTGGTCGCCGGTTTCGGTATGAAGGTCAATATCGCCGCCTATGCGATGCCACTGCTGGCCGTCGGTGTCGTCCTGGTTTTCCAAAGCTCGAAATACCTGCGCGGCTTCGGATATGTCCTGGCCGGTCTGGGATTCCTGTTCCTCGGAATCCATCATATGAAGGAAGGCTTCGAGACCTTCAGAAGCGCGTTCGACCTGACGCGGCTCGCCCTGACCGGCGTTCTGGGTCTGATGGTTTATACCCTGTTTGGCACGCTGGCGACCGTGGTGATGCAATCCAGCCACGCCACCATGGTCTTGATCATCACCGCGCTCGCCGCCAATCAGATCAGTTACGAAAACGCGTTGGCGCTGGCCATCGGGGCGAATATCGGCACCACCATCACCGCGATCCTGGGGTCACTCACGGCTAATTATCAGGGTAAGCGGCTGGCGCTGGCACATCTTGTATTTAATCTGGTGACTGCCGCCGTCGCTCTGGGATTTATCAGTCCGCTGCGTGAGGCTGTCGAGTTTACCAGCGGCATACTTGGCATCGCCGAGGATGATTTTGCGCTAAAGCTCGCCGTCTTCCACAGCCTCTTCAACAGCCTGGGTATCATTCTGATGCTGCCCTTGCTCGGCCGTCTGATCCTGATGGTTGAACGGGTCATCAAGGCACCGGCATCGGATCTCAGCCAGCCGAGATATCTGACGGAGGCGGTCGATGAATTCCCGGCCACTATCGAAATCGCGATGCAAAAAGAGGTGAAACACCTCTACGACAACGCGGTCGAGCTGATTACGCATGGACTGAACCTGCATAGGCACGAGCTCTTTGCCGCCAAGGATATCGAAGCCCTTGTGGCAAAAAGCCGAAAGCAGGTGGAATTCGATATCGATCAGCGCTACGAATGGCGGATTAAGACGCTTTACTCGGCCATCCTGGACTTCGCCACCCGGGCGAGCAGCAAGGCACTGCCGCAGGAGCTGGTCGCGCGGGTCTATCAGCTGCGCGACGTGGCCGAGCGGACCGTCCGTGCGGTCAAGGCCGTCAAACATCTGCGGCGCAATACCACGCATTATACCATTCGTCCGCAGGGGGCGATCACCGATCTCTACGACGGCCTGAGAACCGATATTGCGCGGATACTGGTCGAGGTCGAACGGCTGGAGCGCGCGGCGCCGGAGAGCCGAAGCCGCCTGTGGCTGGATGACGAGCTTCAGCATGTGGAGATCACCTACAATCAGACCTCCGCACGTATCGAGAGCCTGATTCGCGGCGATCAGATCAGCGCAAAGGTCGCGACCTCCTTTCTGAACGATTCCAACTACGCCTATGACGCTATGCGCGAACTGATCGAAGCGGCCCGCGGCTTTTACGTGGAACGGGACAGCGCGTTGGCCGAGGTGGAACAGATACTGGCGATTGATGACGACGATACCGACAGGGTGGCCTGATCGCGGCCTGTAATACCCCTGTCATAATTCGAGGGCATTCTGTTCGCTCTACTCCGCCAAGCGACGAGAGGAGCGATCGAGCCTTGCTTCAAGAAGGATGTCAAACGATGGCGTTGAGTAAGACAGTTGAAAAACTGGATAAGTATTACGGCCGGCTAAAAAGCGGCAGCGCCAAAAAGATCAAGCCCGCCCATGTCGAAAAGATGATCGACAAGCTCAAAGCGCGTGAGCGGGACTTGAAAGACGAGATTTCAACGACTGAGAAGGAGTCGAAGAGAGAGCGTCTGGAGAGAAAATTACTCAAAACCCGGGATCTGACGGCGAAGGCCAAGTGGCTTTTGAAAGAGATCGGCTGAGTTCTCTATCTAGCGCGCTGTATTCGCCCGATAACTTAAAAGGCCTGCCCCCGCGATCATTCCCATCCCGACCAGAGTGGAAAGCTCCGGCCGTTCCGAAAAAAGCAGAATGCCGAAGAGAGTGGCGAAAATCAGGTAGCTGTAGTCGAAACTCGCGATGACCGCGGGCGGCGCCACCCTGTACGCGGCGGCCAGGCCGAGGCCGATTCCAACCATCAGCGCTGCGAGCACGAAGATCAGAATCCAGCCCTGCGCACCCAGCGATGACAGGTAATGCGACAGGAAAGGTCCGCCGCTCAGATCGCTTTGCCGGTAGTCGAGCGCGGTGATGATGATCCCGGCCGCGAGCAGGCAAAGGTTCAAGGCCAGCGCCATTGAGAGGGGCGACGTCTTCTGGCAATTGGCGCGGGTCAGGACTGCCGCAACGGCGTAGCAAAATCCGGACAGGACCGGTATCAAGACCAGGGGGGCAAACGCTGTTGATCCGGGCTTCAGGAGCACCAGAACGCCGAGAAACCCGAATACGACGGCGCCCCAGCCGGCTCGCGAGACCGGTTCCTTCAAGAAGATCGCGGAAAGCAGAACGATGAACAGCGGGCCCGTGTAAAAGGCTGCTGCAAGCGTTGCTAAGGGCATTAGGGAGATGACCGAATAGAGCAAGACGTACATCAGGGTCAGAAACAGGGCGCGTGCGAGCGGCCAGAGCAAAACCGCGTCGCGCCACTGACCCTGCCAACTCCCCCGTGCAATGACATGCAAAGCCATGAGCACCAGAGCCGAGCGCAGTAAAAACACCTGACCAAGATTGAGATCGGTCGTGCTGTACTTGATGAGCGCGTCCTGACTGGCCATCAAAAAGACCGCGCCCAGGATCAAGAGGCTTCCCGTCCTGGTGTCGGTCGGTTTTTGAGATGGATCCGGCAATGACATAGAGGCGTTCCCGCAGAATGGCACCAGTCTATGCAAGGGTTTATTTTTTATGTATACAAAATATATGAAATATATTTTTCATGAAAAATGAATAATGCTAAGTCACCTGAAAGGCATTGAGGTCTTCCTGGCCGTTGCCAAACACGGCTCCTTCAGCGCCGCCGCGCGGGCGATGGGCGTCGGGGTTCCGGCGATCAGCCAACGCCTCAAAGTGCTTGAGCGAGATCTGGGTGTGTCTCTTCTGACCCGGACCACACGGGCGCTGGATCTGACGCCGGCCGGACGGGTGTTGCTGAGCGGAGCGGGGCCGGCGCTTGAACAGGTTCAGGCTACAATCGAGAGCGCTCGCAGCGCGGGCAAAGCCAAGAGCGGAACCCTGCGGCTGACCATCCCCTGGAGTGCCTACAAGATTCTGGTCGCGCCGGTGCTGGCGGATTTTCAGGCGGCCTACCCGGATATCCGTCTCGAAATGTCGTTTGACGAAGCATTGGTCGATATTGTCCGCGAGGGGTATCACGCCGGTTTCAGGCTGGGAGACCGTTTGGCTGACGGGATGATCGCAACGCGTCTGACCGGGCCTCTCGTGGCGGCCTATACCGCGTCGCCGGACTATTTTAACGAACACGGCCGGCCAGCGCATCCGAAGGATCTCTTATCTCATCGTTGTATCTGTTATCGCTTCGTGAGCGCCAACCGGATTGCCGATTGGCCGTTCCTGATCGATGGACATGAAACCACAATGAGCCCGCCCGCGCGCCTCGTCTTCGACAGCTTTCGTTCTGTCGTCGGGGGCGCGCTGGAAGGGCACGGCATCGGCTGGTCACTACGGGCCGTCGTCGAGGACGCTTTGGCGGACGGCAGGTTGGAGTCCGTGCTGGAGCCCTTCGCGGCGATGCACCCGCCATTTTATGTGTTCTATCCGGAAGAAAACCGTCAGTTGGAACCTCTGCGTCTTTTCATCGCGTTTCTAAAACAGCGGCGAGCCAGCTGACGGACTCTTGTGCCTGCTGGAGCGCGCTCTCTGCGCTCTGGAATGCCTTGAGGGATGTTTGACCGGTAGAATACCAGCCGCGATTGTCTTCTGGGTCCCGCCGGAATTCGTCAAACCCATAGGTTCCGTCAGGCCGTCGGAAAATGTCCACACAGCGCTGTTCTCCGTCCATGTTGATGGAGCGCACAACTCTGTTCGCTTTCGACATTTGCCGGTCCTTACATGAAGTCTTCTACAAAATAGCGGGTTCGCCCGGATTGGCGCCGTGGCTGCTCTCCAGGAAATCCAGGTCGCAGCCCTTGTCGGCCTGTAAAATATGCCGGGTGAAGACCCAGCCGTAGCCGCGCTCGAAGCGGGGTTGCGGCGGAGACCAGGCCGCCTTCCGATCTGCCAGTTCCGCGTCCGAAACCTCCATGTCGATCCGCCGCGCAGGAACGTCGACCGAGACGATATCGCCGGTCCGGATCAGCGCCAGGGGACCACCGATATGGCTTTCCGGCGCGACGTGAAGAATGCAGGCGCCGTAGCTGGTGCCGCTCATGCGCGCGTCGGAAATCCGCAGCATGTCACGCACGCCCTGTTTCAGGAGTTTGGCCGGGATCGGTATCATGCCCCACTCAGGCATGCCGGGGCCGCCCTGGGGGCCTGCGCCGCGCATGACCAGGACCGTATCTTCTGTGACCTCCAACTCCGGGTCGTCGATCCGATCCTTCATCTCGGCATAGGAATCGAAGACGAGGGCCGGGCCGCGGTGTTTCAGGAATTTCGGCGCGCAGGCCGAGGGCTTGATAACGCAGCCGTCGGGCGCGAGATTGCCCTTGAGGACGGCCAGCGCGCCCTCCGCATAGAGCGGGTTATCAAGCGGGCGGATGACATCGTCGTCGTAGACCTCCGCGCCAGCAATATCCTCGCCCAGGGTCGCGCCCGAAACGGTCCGGGCGCCCAGGTCGAGGTGATCGGAGAGGCGCTGCATCAGCGCCCGCAGACCGCCGGCGTAGTAGAAATCCTCCATGAGGTAGCGCTCGCCGGAGGGGCGGATGTTGGCGATGACCGGGATCTTACGGCTGAGCCGGTCAAAGTCACCCAGCCCGATATCGATCTTTGCCCGGCGCGCCTGAGCGATCAGGTGGATAATAGCGTTGGTCGAGCAGCCCATGGCCATGGCCACGGTGATGGCGTTCTCGAACGACGCGCGGGTCAGGATTCTGCTCGGGCGCAGATCAGACTCCACCATGCCGACGATCCGCCGACCGGCGGCGGCGCACATACGGATGTGATTTGAATCCGCCGCGGGGATCGAGGAGGCGCCGGAGAGGGTCATGCCCAGGGCTTCCGTGGTCCCGGTCATGGTGCTGGCGGTGCCCATGGTCATGCAGTGGCCGTAGGAGCGGGCGATCCCGGCTTCGACGCCGGTCCAGTCCTGATCCGAGATGTTCCCCGCACGCTTTTCGTCCCAGTACTTCCAGGCATCGGAGCCGGAGCCCAGGGTCTCGCCGCGCCAGTTGCCGCGCAGCATGGGACCGGCGGGCACATAGATCGCGGGCAGGTCCATGGAGGTTGCACCGAGCAAAAGCCCGGGTGTTGTTTTGTCGCAACCGCCCATGAGCACCGCGCCGTCGACCGGGTGTGAGCGCAACAGCTCCTCGGTCTCCATGGCCAGCAGATTGCGGTAGAGCATGGTGGTCGGCTTGACGAAATTCTCAGAGAGGGAGAGGGCCGGGAGCTCAATGGGAAAACCACCGGCCTGCAATACGCCGCGCTTTACATCCTCGACTCGTGTCTTGAAATGCGCATGACAGGGATTGATGTCCGACCAGGTGTTGAGGATCGCGATCACCGGCCGTCCGGACCAGTCCTCCGGCGCATAACCCATCTGCATGATGCGGGAGCGATGCCCGAAACCGCGCAGATCCTGGGTCTCGAACCAGCGTGCGCTGCGGAGTTTTCGGTCGGTCATAGATGCGAATCCCTGCTTTAGCTTACCTGTGCACTCGTCCCGCCAGCTTTGTTTCCCGGTGCCTGCCTGGCTTTACATCGAAGTTGGCGTGCCTGAGAGATATTATCTCTCAGGCTGTGATTTCCGTTTAAAGTTCCCGCATGGAGAGGGCGCGGAAGCGCTTTTCACTGTTCATCAGATGGCTGCGCATGGCCTCGCGCGCCCGTTCGGAATCCTGCGCACCGATCGCTTCGACGATTTCGCGGTGCTCATCCTGAAGGTGGGTCATCTTGTCGAGCCGCTGAGCCTCGTCGCCGCCGTAACCGCCCTTGACGGTGCGTCCGATCGCCTGGTCGGTCAAAAAATCGAGGAATTCGGTGTAGAAGCGGTTGTTGGTCGCTTCAGCAATGGTGCGGTGCAGTTCGAGATCGTTACTGGCGGCAACTTCGCCTTTGTCCAGCGCGGCTTTCAGGCTGTGATAGGCTTCCCTGATCCGCGCTTCCTGTGCCGGGGAGCGGCGCAAAGCGGCGAGGCCGGCGGCCTCGATCTCGATGCCGCGCCGCAGTTCAAACAGGTCGAGAACCGCAGAAATCTTGGTAAAATTCTCTGAAAGAAAGGGGTTGCGTTCGACGCGCTGCGCGGGATCAAGGGCAAAGACGCCCACCCCATGCCGGATCTCAATCAGGCCGTCGGCACTGAGTTTTGCCAAAGCTTCACGCACGACCGTGCGGCTGACTGCGAAGTCCGCGACCAGATCCTTTTCCCGGGGCAGCTTCTCTCCAGCCTCAAATTCGCCTGACATTATTTTCTCGCGAATGGCGATAGAGACTTTCTCTGTCAGCGTGCTGCGTTTGCCCCGGCCCGATGGCAATTGTGAATCAATGGTCATTCCGTACTTTCACCTTCACGTTCGTCCGGCGGGAGCCGGAGAACGCAGTTTCATTTATTTTTTCTGCGGGCATGACGAGATTTTGGAAATACCCGGGCTGCGGTTCTCGGTCGCATGTACATGTGAAAGAGATAATATCTCTTGATCTGAAAATTACCATGAGATAATAGCACATGACTTGCGATTTAACGCAGAGACGAAAACAGGGAGAAAACCATGGGTATCGGAAAAACTGGCCGCCGCGCTGCAATCGGCACGGTCGTGGCGCTTGCGCTCGCGTTGCCGGCCTTGAGTGCCGCGCCTGCGAAGGCAGCGGACTGGCGGGCGTGGAACATTCACGTCGAAGATTATCCCGTGTCGCACGGCATGGAAGCCTTCATGAAAGACGTCACGGAGAAAACCGACGGGCGCCTGACGGGTAAAATTTTCCACGCCGGTGTGTTGGGTTCGCAGCCCGACGCCATCGAGCAGGTTCGCCTCGGCGCCATCGACTTCGGTGTTTTCAGCCTCGGCCCGATGGGTCAGGCCGTTCCGGAAACCAACGTGGTTTCCCTGCCGTTCATTTTCAAAAGCATCGACCAGATGTACCGCCTGATGGATGGCGAGGCCGGTGAAGCCATCGGTGCGGGCCTTGAGAAGAAGGGCATTGTCGCACTGGGCTGGTACGACGCCGGTGCACGTTCGTTCTACAATTCGAAGAAACCGATCAACGCGCCCGCCGACGTCGAAGGCATGAAGGTCCGGGTCATGAACAACGACCTCTTTGTCGGCATGATCGAGTCTCTGGGTGGAAACGCCACTCCGATGGCTTTCGCGGAAGTCTATCAGTCGCTGAAAACCGGTGTGGTCGATGGTGCGGAAAACAACCCGCCGTCCTATGAATCCACCAACCACTTCGAGGTCGCAAAATTCTATTCGATCTCAGAGCATCTGATCATTCCCGAGTGCCTCTGCATGAGCAAAAAGACCTGGGATGGGCTCTCCGCTGAAGACCAGGCCGTCGTGAAGGCAGCCGGTAAGGCCAGCGCCGATCTGCAGCGTAAGCTGTGGCAGGAGCGTGAGGCCAAGAGCATGGAAGCCGTTCTTGCGGGTGGTACGCAGGTCAACAAGATCGCCGACAAAGCGCCGTTCCAGAACGCCATGTCGGCCGTTTACGACAGTTTCCTCGAGAAGAACCCGGATCTGACCGATCTGGTCAATCTGATCCGGAACGCGGAATAACGCCTCCGACCTGCACTGACTCTGGCCCCGGGGGAACCCGGGGCCAGGATTTTTGCAAAGACTCCGTCACGGCTGATCGGAATCAAGCCTTCCCGATCGCTGTGCCGTAATGCTCTGAAACTCCGTCCCGCTCGGGTCTTGCGCCACCCTGGTCAGCCTCGGATTGACCGAGAGTCTGCGGCCGAGGGGGCAGTAAATCACTGGCAAAGGTCACAAGGTCTTGGAAACGGTCTTACGCGGCGTGTCAGCCGTCACCAGGTGGCTGGGGTTCCTCAGAACAGCCTGCATTTTTTTCAGTTCCTGCGCTCTGGTTGTTCTGGTGGTCATTTTCGGCTGGCTGGTGTTCGGCCGCTATGTACTGAACGTAACTCCGACCTGGGTCGAACAGATGGCGCTGCTGCTGGTCTGTTACATCGCGTTTCTGGGCGCTTCGGCGGGTGTCTACGAGGACACGCACCTGGGCGTGACCTTTTTCCGCAACGCGCTGCGGCCGACGCTGCGCCGGATCGTGCGGGCGATTTGCGATCTCGCGCTGGCGGGGTTCGGGCTGGTGATGTTGTTGTCCAGCATCGAACTGGTGGAGTTCGGCTGGTCGACCATGTTGCCCATGCTGGATATTCCCGAAGGCATACGAACGCTGCCCGCCGCCATTTGCGGCGCGTTAATGCTGCTGTTCTCCGGAACCCGTACCATCGACCAAATTGTTAAGCTGGCCGCCGGTGTGGCGCCGGAAAAAGACGGGACTGACTGAAGATGGGCCTCGCAATTCTTCTCGGCGTTTTTGGTGTCAGCGTCCTGATCGGCATCCCCGTCGCCTTTGCCATGGGGCTTGCCGCCGCCTCCGCCTTCTTTTTCGAGGGCTTCCCGCTGCTGATCACCTTTCAGAGAATCATCTCTGGGATGACGGTCTTTTCGCTGCTGGCGATCCCCTTCTTCATCTTCGCCGGTGAGCTGATGCTGCACGGCGGGATCGCGGTCCGGCTGGTGCGCTTTTCCTCGGCCTTGATCGGGCATATCCGCGGCGGGCTGGCGTCGGTGAATATCTTCTCCAGTATGCTCTTCGGCGGGATTTCCGGTTCGGCCATCGCGGATATTTCCGCGCTGGGTTCGATCCTGATCCCGGTGATGAAGGAGAAAGGCTACAAGGGCGACTATGCGGTGAACGTCACCGTAACCTCCTCGATCGCGGGTATCGTGATCCCGCCCAGCCACAATATGATCATCTATTCGGTGGCGGCCGGCGGCGGTATTTCGATCTCCAAGCTCTTTCTGGCAGGTGTGGTGCCCGGGATCCTGATGTGTATCTGCCTGGCGGTGGCGGCCTATGTTGTCGCGGTCAGACACAACTATCCCGCCGAGGCCTTCCCGGGCTGGAAGGTGGTCCTCTATTCCGCGGCCAACGCCATACCCGGTCTGATCACAGCCATCATCATCGTCGGCGGCGTGCTCTCCGGGATCTTTACCGTGACCGAATCAGGCGCCTTCGGGGCCATCTACGCCTTTGTCATTACCGCGATCGTCTACCGCTCCTTGAGCTGGGCAGACTTCGTGACGGCGGTGACGAACGCGGTGCGCACGACGTCCATGGTCATGATCCTGATCGGCTGCGCCAGCGCCTTTGCTTACCTGCTGGCGCTCTATCAGGTGCCGGCTCTGCTCAGTGACCTGCTGACCACGATCTCGGAAAATCCCATCGTCATCCTGCTGATGATCAATCTGATGCTCCTCATGCTCGGGATGATCATGGATATGGCGGCTTTGATCCTGATCTGCACACCGATTTTCCTGCCCATCGCGACGGGCATCGGCATGGACCCGATACAGTTCGGCATCATGATGCTGATCAACCTGGGACTGGGGCTCTGCACACCGCCGGTGGGATCCTGCCTCTTTGTCGGCTGTGCGGTCGGGAAGGTGCCGATCGAGGAAGCGGTGAAAACGATCTGGCCGTTCTATCTGGCGATTTTTGCCGCCCTGATGCTGGTGACCTATGTGCCCGCGGTTTCTCTGACACTGCCGGGTCTGATCAACTGAGCCATGTGCCGGTCCTGAGATAAAAACCAAAAGAGGAAACCGATGAGCGGTTTCCCAAGAAGAGGGGGCGTTGTTACCGCCATGACCCATAAGATTCTATCCGACGCGACCCTGGCTGCTTACCGCGGTGCCTCGACGGCCAGTCTCTGCACGCTGCTCTATAAACGCGGCCTGCGGAAGTGCTTTGTCGAGGGCGTGTCCCGCTTGAACAGGGCGCCGATCCATCTGGTCGGCCAGGCTTATACCCTGCGCTACATTCCCTCGCGCGAGGATCTGAACGGCATCGAGGTCTTCCGCGATCCGAAGCATCCGCAGCGGGTGGCCGTGGAAGCCGTCCCGGCCGGCCATGTCCTGGTGATGGATTGCCGGGGCGACGCCACGGCAGCATCCGCCGGGGCGATCCTGACCAAACGCCTGGAGGTGCGGGGCTGCGCGGGCTTGGTGACGGATGGCGGGTTGCGCGATGCGGAGACCATCGCCGGCCTGGAGATCCCGTCCTTCTGCGCCCGGCCGTCCGCGCCGACCAATCTGACCAGGCATCATGCCATCGATCTGAACGTTCCGATCGGCTGCGGCGGAGCGCCTGTCTTCCCCGGCGACCTGATGGTGGGCGACGGCGACGGCGTCGTGGTGGTTCCGCTTCATCTGGCGGAGGAAATCGCGGAAGAACTCACCCAGATGGAAGCCTTCGAGGACTATGTCTTCGAACAGGTTTCGGCGGGTGAGAGCATCATCGGACTTTACCCGCCGAACGAAGAGACCCTGAAACGCTATGCCGCCCGCGCGCCCAAGTCCGGTGCCGAAATCAAAACCGGCGAGACGACGTAACGCCTCCGGGACGTATAGCTGTTCGCGCTTCGGTGCGGGGAGTCTCTGTCGAATGCTGGAATGGCTTAAGCTGGCATCGCTCCACATCTCGGCTGCGCCTCTGCGGCCTGAATTGAACATTTGCATCCAGACGCGACCGCTTGATGCAAATCTGCACTACCCTGTTGCATAATTATAAGTTCACATATAAATTAATCATCAGTATACTAATAATTATTGATGCTAATGAATCATCAGCTTTTCAGGGTGGTCCAGGTAGCTTCAGAGCGCAATTACGCTCATTCGGTTTCTCATACCGAACTCTGAGACCGGGGTGCGCCGCTTCGCTTAAAGGCCGAGTTCACAGCTCGGCAGAAGCAGCGTAGACATCAAACAGAACGAGACAGCAGTACAGGATCGGCGTTGACGACTTCGGTTAGTGGGCCCGCGCTCCCGATGCAGTGCGCCCGGGGACTCGCGTTGCCCTCTAAGCAATGAGGCAGAGCTGAATCCCGCTTTTCTCTGGCACCGCTTTTCTCTGGCAGAGTGAAACGGCATCGGACTCTCCGCACTTTTGACGAGGGCAAAATGTCTGATACGAGCAACAGGGACGACGATACTCCGATTTCTGTGACGGTCCCACCGGTCCGGCCGACCGGGTCAGGGACTGGCCGCGGGACCGGCCCAGGCGTCGGTCGGGGGAGCGACACTTTCACCAGCACCCGGCGCTCACAGGATGATGAAGAGGGCGTGCGTGAGGATCTGCGAGACCGGTCCGAGATCGAGCGTCTACGGGCGCTCCGCCGGGGCGAAGGGGTCGAAGTCTCGCCGCCGGCCATCGACCGCTTGATTGCGGAGCGGACCTTTGCGGCGGGTGCGGTCTTTCGCAGGATCGGACAGTTCAATGACGAGTTGGGCGACTTCTTTGCCGGTGTTCGCCCAACCCTGCCTCCGAGGCTGCGGGGTGAGCTTTTAAACCCGGACGGCAGTCCGGCGAAGCAAATCCTGATCGAGGTCCTGCGTCCCGAGTATCGTGACTCCGAAGGGGTGGGTGAAGTCTCCTGGGCTGCCCGCAAGGCGGTGAGCGACGCACGCGGTGTTTTTTCGATCGACCTGTCGCCGGCGCCTGTGCCGCAGGATGGTCTGGTTCTGCGCCTGCGTGGCCAGAATGCGACAATCGATCATGACGTCGCACGGATCGACGCCCTGGACGGCGATATCGGACTGACGATCCTTGATAGGACACTGATCGCTTTGCAGCGGTCCGTTGTTTCTGAACTGACAGACCTCGTGCCCGTTGATGAAACCGATGCCGCTGAGAACCCCGATGATTTTCAGACACGCCAGCCGCCGCTCGTTCTGGGCGAGGGTGACTGCGCGTCCGAGTATGCGACGGAAGGGGGAACCGTCTCGCGTTACCGTTATTCGGTGCTTTTCAGGCTGATTGATCCTTTGCTGGGTCCGAAGCTCGTCACCCGCGACCGGCGGGTCGGATCGACGACCGTACCCTCGACCATTCCCTCGACCGGGCTGGTGAACGCAGGTTTTTCAGCGACTGACGTGGTGGCGGCCCTGGGAGCAGGTGGCGGCGACTGGAACTTTCGTGACCGCTTGCCGATCGAGGAGCCGGTCGATGTCGATGAATTCTTCGAAGATGTCACGCGCGACCCCGAACGCGTGCCCAAGGCAGCCACACTGGGCCTCGGCTATGTCACCAAGATGCGCGTGGTCATGGTCAACCAGGGGCTCTCGCTTGGAAAACTCGTTTACTCCTTGCCACTGGCGCCGGGCGAAGAGCAGCAGGTCGCGGTTTTCGAGCAGGACGAACGCCTGAGTGTGCGCGATCGGGAAAGCCTGACGCTGGAGGAGCGGCAAAAGTTCGAAGAGAGCAAGGACACCTCGCTGGACGCCACGGTCTCGACAGCCTTTGATGAAATGATCCATGGGGACAGTAAATTCGATACGGAAACCGACACCACGACCAAGGGCAGGAGTGGCGGTTTCGGTCTCGGTGTCGGGGGCCGGATCGGCAAGGTCTTCGGCTCTATCACGGGAGGATTCAGCGGTAACTTCGGCAATACCGAGAGTTCTTCCAGCGGATCGGCCAGCAGCAACCAGAACACCTCCCGCGATTTTCTGTCCGAAACGCACGAGAATTTTTCTTCGGCCGTCGAACGTTCGGCGAGCCTTAAGCGGCGCGCGACCCGAACCGGCGTCCGCCTGGCAAACGCAAGCGACCGGCAAAGCGCGACAACCAAATTCATCGCCAACCGGAACCATTGTCATGCGCTGACCATGCAGTGGTTCCAGGTTCTGCGCGACTACACGATCGACACCAGGGTCGAAGGCGTGCAACTGGTCTGTTTTGTACCGCTGCAGTTGATCCACTTCACGCGCGCCGTCTTCAACTTTCCGACTTTGCCGGAAAATGCGACACGCGGGGTCCTGCTGGACCGTTACAACATGATCCTGCGTTATGCCGATGTTCTGCGGCGGGAATTCCGGGGGCGCAGACGCTATCGCCGGGCACTGGGGCTTCTGGAAGACTTCGCGGCCGATCCGGAAATGGATCCGCAAGGCGCATCGCCTATTGCGCAGGACGTGGTGCGCTTTCGGGTTGACGGCGCGTTCATGCCCAACGATGACATCTCGGTCGCTGTCGTGACCAAGGATGGCGACCGTATCGGCCCGGTCCGTATATCGGGCACGCCCATCGATATCGACCTGGGCGGGGCGCGCAAGGCCCGGGACCGAGAGCAACTGATCGCCTTTTTGCGCACGGCACGATCCACCGGTTCCGTCGAGTATTCCGGAGCCGTGGCACTGCCCCAATCCATCGACCGTTCGGACATTGCCCGGGTCGAGATCCGCCGCCGCACCGGTAGCTTCGCCTATCGTTTCGATGGCGGGGACGACGCGCCGAGACTGGATGAGATCGTCTCCGATCTCATTAAGAACGATAAGGACAAGGACGAGGTCGACCTGGCGGCGGCGGCCCGCGCGATTGACCGTCTGCTAAGCACCTCCTTAAGCGGCAGCGAGTTCGATGACCTGATCGGTGCGCCTCAACTTACCGACGTGGACGTCATCATCAACGAGGGGCTTGCCGATCAGGAAACCATCGTCGGTGTCGACTACGAAACCACTCTGCCACCGGTGCTGCCGATCCCGGTTGCAAATATCGCCTCTATTTTGTCCCGTCGTGATCTGCGCCTGATCGAAGACATGTACCAGCATGTGATCCGCAACACGGTCTCCTATTCCAAAGCCGTCTGGAGCAGCATGACAGAGGAAGAGCGGGCCATCCTGCTTGAGCGCTTCACGCTAGGCGTACCGGAAGGCGGCCTGGAAGACGCGAGTTCCGAGATCCCCCTGCTTTCCGCGGTGGCCAACAAGGTTCTGGGGTTCTACGGGAACATGATGATCATGCCCTTCCATATTCCGGCCCGGCTGGCGGAGGAGATGGAGGTCAGTACGGGAGACATTCAGGACGCGATCCTGCGCTTCCACCGGGAAGGATTCCGTCCGCCCAACCGCCAGATTTCCCTGCCGACCAGGGGACTCCTGGGGGAAGCGGTCCTGGGGCGTTGCAATGCCTGCGAAACGATCGATCACCGCCGGTTCTGGAATTGGCAGGATTCACCTACACCGCCGCCGGTCTCGGCGACACCAAGCTTCCCGCAGGGCGGGGGCGATGTCTTCTCAGCAAGCGCGCCGGCGAGTCTCCTGACCAATCCGCCTGCCACGAACCTCACCATCGCGGGCGGCGATGTGAACCCATCCGCGGCCGGAACCTCCGCTCTTGCCGAGATCTTGAAGGCGGCGCCGGAGCTGGCAAAAGGCGGTGCCAATCTGACCGGCCTGGCGGAACTGCAGAAGCAGCTTCAGGCCGAAACCCAGGCCGCCGCGACCGGCCGTGACAAGGCGATCGATGCGAGCACGGATCTGACCAAGGACCTGGTCGGCAAGGCCGTTGCGCTTGCCACTGCCTCGAAAGCGGCGACCGCTGCGGAGGACAAGAAGAAAGAGGCCTCAGACGCGGCCGCCAAAAAGAAGGCGGAAGCAGACGCTGCGGCGAAAGCCAAACAGGAGAAGGCCGCTGCCGACGCGGAGAAGGCTGCTTTCAAAAAAGCTGTTGCCGAGTTGGCCAAGAACGCACCGGCTATCAGTGCGCTGGGCGGGGATCATGAAGACCCCGGTCACTTTGCCCGTCACGTACTCGCAGGCCTGCCCGGCGGGACAGGTTTACTCTTCCATCCAAGTAATGTGTTGCAGGCTGCGATTTTATCTTCGGCCTTCACGCAGGCCAGGAACGATGCCGACGTTGCAAGCAATATCGAGATCGGCAGCCAGGCCTTCATAACTGAGCTCAATAGCATCGAGTTTTCATTCGGTGACGGTGAGGTCATTAACCCCCAGCCGGACAATGAAGAGGATGAAGAGGAGGATGTGTGATGGACGAACAACAGCCTGATGACGCGATCGACAGCGATCTGGTGAAGGCCATTATCGGGATTTTGGAATCCACCAACTCACCGGCGATCCAGCGTTCCCGCGAAGTGATCGCCCATCGCCTGGCGATCTCCGGTGATATCGCGCCCTCCCGCATTCCGCCACCGCGCAACATCACGGAAATCGGGGGATACATCAATCTGCTCACGGAGTATGAGCAGGAGGAGCAGCGGTCGCGCATGCTGGCCGCGGCGCTCGGAATCGCCGGGCCCCGGGTGAACCTGCCGCAGCCTGGCGTCTTTCCGCCTTTGAGTTTTGCAGTGCGGGAACAAGTCCGTCCGGAAGGACCGGCACAGGCGACCTTGCCGCTGAGTTTCTCCATGCGGTCAGATTTTATCGGCGCCTTCGACCAGGCATTGGCGACTGTCGCTGAGTCGGGGGCGGCCTTGCCCGTTCTCTCGCCTCTTCGGGTGCTGCCGGCGCTCGGGTCCGCTTTGCCCGGCGCAAACGCACAGCTCGATCTGATCGGCCGCAGCCTCCTGCTCGCGCCGACCGCTGCTCTCGGCGATCCGGCAAGCGATGCTCTGTCCTTTTCCCGGCGGGCGGCGGAGGGCGGTTTCATGGTTCTGGCGCGCGTCTTCAACGAAGCAGCACCGGACGCCGCGGCCATCGCGGCGGAAGACTGGATTTCCTGGGCCTGCACCGCGACCGAGTGCGAGGAGGTCGAGACCAACGATGCCCGCCTCGAGGTCACGCCGATCCTGAACGCGGCGGGCTGGTATCAGCCGGAGGTGCCGGACAATCCGACCACCTCAACGGCGCCGGGAAACTGGAACCGATGGATAAACGTCACCGGGCTCGTCCCGGGGCAGACAACACTGGGCGAGGAACTGCATGCGCTCTATGCCGGCGATCAGATCCTGGCTTCCTCGCTGCGTGACGCGCTGGAACTGGTTTGGGATGGCTCAGCCTTCACCTGAAGGGCCGCTTTCTAGAGTGTTGCCGCGCAGTCGCGGATGACATCGTAGGCGGAAAGAACGTCTTGCTCGGTGGTTTCGAACTGTCCCGCCTGAAAGCGGATTGCCAGCTGTCCATCGACGCGTGTCTGGGTCAGGTAAATCCGGCCGTCGTCATTGATGGCATTGACGAGACGCTGATTGAGTTCATCGAGATCCCGCGTGCCGGTCGGGACGTAGCGGAAGGAGAAGAGCGACAGCATGGGGGCGGTGACAAGCTCGAAGTCCGGCGTTTCCGCAATCTTTTGTGCCAGATGCTCCGACCAGAGGACGTGATTGCGGATCATGGTCCGGAGACCCTCCAGGCCGTGGGCGCGGATCAGGAACCAGAGTTTCAGGGCGCGGAAGCGCCGCCCCAGCGGGATCGACCATTCTGAGTAATTGATCACATGGTCCTTGCCATGGGTTTTGAGGTACTCCGGCTGGATGGCCAGGGTCTTGACCAGGCTGTCGGGGTCTTGCAGGAAATGCGCCGAGCAGTCGAAGCTCGCGCCTAGCCATTTGTGCGGGTTGAAGACGATGGAATCCGCGTCTTCGACGCCTTGCCAGAAATGACGGTATTCGGGGCAGATCATCGCCGAGCCCGCCCAGGCCGCATCAACGTGGACATAGAGACCGTATTTCCGGGCCACCGCGCAGACCGCCGCGACGTCATCGGTGCTGCCCACACTGGTGCCGCCAACGCAGGCAATGATCCCCGCCGGGTTGAGGCCGGCATTCTTGTCACGCCGGATCGCCGCTTCAAGAGCCGTGGTATCCATGGCGCGTTGCGCGCCCGAGACCGGAATGCGAACGAGATTCTCCTCACCGATCCCTGAAATCCAGATCGCGCGGTCGACGGAGCTGTGTACCTCATTTGAGGTATAGACCCGGACGGCGGGATGTCCGGCGAGACCCTTCTTATTGCCTTCCCAATCCAAGGCACGCTCCCGCATGGTCAGCACCGCGGCCAGGGTCGCAGAGGAAGCGGAATCCTGGATCACACCGCTGAAACCTTCCGGCAGGCTCAGCGCTTGGCGCAGCCAATCCAGAACCACTGTTTCCAGCTCGGTCGCCGCCGGGGAGGTTTGCCACAGCATGCATTGTGCCCCCATGGCGGTGACCAGGTACTCGGCGATCACGGAAACCTGCGCCGCGTTGGCCGGGAAGTAGGCAAAGAAGCGCGGATGCTGCCAATGAGTCATGCCCGGCATGATGCACCGCTCGAAATCCGCGAAGATGGCCTCCATCTGCTCAGGCGCTTCAGGCGGTGTCTTGGCAATCTGTGCTGTGACCTCGCCTGGTGCGCTGCGGGAACGGACGGGCCGTTCGCCCAGGGTCTCGCGGTAATCGGCCCCCCAATCCGCGGCGGTGCGCGACCATTTTCGGAAGTCATCTTCGTTCACGTCGTATTCCTCGAAGTTTGGGGAGCATGCGGTGTGTCGCGTTCCGCTTCCCTGGAGATGAGGGTATTGCTTTCAGGTTTCTGCTGCACACAGTTTTCTCTTTAACCCGGCACCGGAGGAAATTAGAAAGGTTGAAGATAGCGGCCTTGTGTGGGTTTGAACTCCACATCGGAGCCAGTCATCCTCAGTCTCTTTAATAGAGCAGGTAGCTATGCAGCTTACGATCCGAAAAGACGACTTATCGGGCGAATTCATTGCCCAACTTCTCCAAAAACACTTGGATTTTACTGCCGGAGAATCGCCGCCGGAGAGTAGCCATGCGCTGGATCTTGAGGCGTTGCGCGCGCCCGATATTACCTTCTGGTGCGCCTGGGACGGGGACTCGCTTTTGGGTTGCGTGGCGCTGAAGGATCTGGGCGTGACTGACGGTGTTGCGCCGGGTGGCGCGCGGCACGGCGAGGTCAAATCCATGCACACGGCGGAAGCTGCGCGGGGCCGGGGTGTGGCGCGCGCCCTGATGGAGCATCTGATGGCCGAGGCGCGGCGTCTGGGTTACGCGCGGCTCAGCCTGGAGACCGGATCGATGGAGTCCTTTGCCGCGGCGCGGAGACTGTATGCCAGATTCGGTTTCGAAACCTGTGCGCCCTTCGGGGACTACGTTCTCGACCCCCATAGCGAATTTATGACCATCGAGTTGGCGGCCTGATTGATTGCGCTGCGATGGCGCAGTTCTTCTGACGATCATTTCGTGTCCCAATTGACCGAGTGGCTTGTCCGCAATAC
This sequence comes from Denitrobaculum tricleocarpae, assembly GCF_007004665.1. GTDB lineage: Bacteria > Pseudomonadota > Alphaproteobacteria > Kiloniellales > Kiloniellaceae > Denitrobaculum > Denitrobaculum tricleocarpae. Next base: position 767,658 of record NZ_ML660053.1, read on the forward strand.
CTGGAGCATATCCATGAGTGACTTGAACGATATCGAAGCCGCAGTGAACGACGAGGCATCATTTATCAACTTCCTGAATGCACTGGCCGCGGATTGGGAAGAAGACCAGCGTAAAGAGAGTCTCCGTCCAAGCTCGCCCTACGATGCTGGAGCAAATGGCTGGGAGAATGTATCCGCCGGAGATTTCTTAGAGGCGGCGTCGGCTTGGGCACGAAGCACTGGAGGTCGCGCAGAAAATGATGCCGACAAGAATCCCTGGCGCCGCGCGGCTGAAATTCTACATGCCGGTAAGTTTTACGAATAGGCCTCCGCCCACTCGTAGTAAATATCCCACGCTTTCTGTTCTTTTTCGACGAAGCCGTGGTTCAGATAGAAGGCGTTGGCCCTGCTTTCCTTGAGGGCGCCCAGGCGGATCGACTTTCTGCGGCTGCGGGCGATGTTCTTGATGATCTCCATGACCTGACTGCCGATGCCCCGCCCATGCAGGCTGGCAGCGATGTAAAAGTGATCCAGCCAGAGGTAGCTCTCGCGCTCCTGAAGCGCATAAAAGCCGATGAGCTTGGACTCGCAGAGAACGCGGAAGGTGATCTGCGGATCGAAATTGTTGAGGAAGCGTTCCCGTGCACGCTTGGGTTCGAACCTGCCGACCGCTTCCAGACTCTCGCGCATGGCGTCCACCCGAAGCTCGGTGAGCTCTTCGCCGTCCTCTTCTCTGGCCTGCTGGATTTCGATTTTCATACCTTGAATCCGTCTCGATAAACTTTTGACAGCACCTCGGCAAAGGCTCGCGCTGCCGTCACATAGCTGCCGTCAGCGACATGCTGCGCCTTGACGGCGAGACGTTCCGCGACCGGTTGGCTCAGGCTTGCAGCCATCGCCTCGAACGCTACCACCGGATCGGAGTGACCGCCATAGGTCAGAAAGAGGCCAATCCGAGGCGGGAGTCCGGGCGGGTGGGCCAGAAAGCTGCGCAGGGGGAGAGCCGGATAGCTCGTCCAAACCGGCCCGCCAATCAGGACCAGATCATAGTCGTGCGGCGCCATCGGCGGAAATCTGATGGGCGGCAGCTTAATTCTGACGCTGTCGTAGCCGGCCCGGAGATAGCGGAAAATGCCTGGCCGGTAGCGGTCGCAACGGATTTCGGCCAGATCGGCGTTCAACATTTCCGCGAGGACCTTGGCCAGCTTCTTTGTCGTTCCGGTCCTCGAGTAGTAAATGATTAAGACCCGCAGTGGCCTTTCTGCATCCATGGTCGTCCGGCTGTGGTGCTGATTTTTCTGCTCGAGATGAGAGGTCATGGCGTAAGACCCGATTTCAGCTTTGGACAATCAAGTCGGAGAGGGGACGCCGGAGCGACTTCGCCACACCAACAGACGCGGCAAGTTCCCGGTAGGGGGCACTCTGTCTGTCTCGATTGAGCGCCGCTCCCTCCAACGCCGTGGTGGCTGCACCCAGGACTGCGGTTCTTCGTGTGACCATCGGAACGCCTCCCATCGGTGCCGACTTGATGGGAGACAGTTTCGGGCCTCCTGTCAGGCGGCGCGTTGATGCCGATCAATTGGCCCGGAGGGACCTTACCTGCGCTCCGGAATCAGACGGTCGTGGACGTGCTCGGTGAGGAAATCGATGACGGCCCGGATGCGCGGGATCTTGATCAGGTCGCGGTGGGTCAGGAGCCAGAGATCCAGGGCCAGGTCGAAATCCTCCTTCAGGATCTGCTGCACGTTCGCGGTGTTGGAAATCATATAGACGGGCAGGGCGACGATGCCCAACCCGGCCTCCACGGCCGAGAGTTCGACCATGATGTTGTCGCAGGTGAAGGAAACCCGGGCGCCGTCGCTGTTTTCGCGCAACCAGGCCGTCTGCGGAAAGTTGTTCATCTGGCGCACGGATTCGATGATGTTGTGCTGGGCGAGGTCCTCGACGCACGTGGGTTCCGGGTTGCGCGCCAGATATTCGGGCGAGGCGTAGAGCCCGAAGCGGACCTGGCCGAGACAGCGCCCGACGAGATCCTGCGAGCGCGGATCGCCGACCCGCAGCGCGATATCGGCCTCGCCGTTGATGATGTCGACCGCGTGGTAGCCGATGATCAGATCCAGGTCGATTTCGGGATGTTCCGCATGGAAGTTGCCGAGCAGGTTGGAGAGCCAGAAGTATCCGATATCTTCGGTGGTCGAGAGCACCACCCGGCCAATCGGTGACTTATCGATGTAGCTGACTTTGTGCTCGATCCATTGGGACTCCCCGTTGATGACCTTGACCCGGTCGCGCACCAGTTCACCCAGCTCGGTCAGGTGATAGCCGTGGTGGCTGCGCTGAAAGAGCTTGGCGTTGAGGCGCTTCTCGAGCTCGGCGATCCGGCGGCCAACGGTGGGCTGCGTGGTTTCGAGCCGGCGCGCGGCAGCTGAAACGCTGCCTTCTTCGGCTACGGCAAGAAAGTAACGGTAATCATCCCAGTTTGTCATAGCGACGGATCGGCCCCCTCAACCCTGTCCTAACGACATGGGTGAGCAGAGTGGTCTCGTATCTCGCCGGTATGGCGAAAAAACAACAACACCCTGCGCCATTTGATCGTTAGAAAACGAATAACGCTTATACGTCAGATCAGGGACTTATGCGAGGGCGGTCATTTCCCGCCTGAAGAGGGCGGTATCCCAGTCCTCGTCCTGGAAGTTCTGCGCCGCCAAATGCCCAAGGTAGACCGCGTTGGCGATCGTGCCCGGCGCGAGACAGTCGCCAATGCGCTGCAGACTCTGGATGCCGGCCGCGGAGAGCCGGTCTGGCTCGGCGCTTAGGGATCGGTAGAGGGCATCATTCGCATCACGGGCCGTAACCAGCACCAGTGCATCCGCTTCGAGGTCCTCCGTGCGGCCCGTGTGGGTGCACGCCAGCCGGAGGCCGCCGGGCAGAACTTCGGCGATGTTGCGCCTCACGGTGAGTTCGACGTTCTTCTCCAGCAGCCGGGTGATGATCTTGTCCTGTTCCAGCGTGAAATCGGTCCAGGCCGAGACCGTCAGGGCAGGGGTCACAAGTGTCACGTCACAGCCCGTGTCCGCGAGCTTTTCGGCGATGACCCCGCCAAGATAATAGTGATCGTCGTCGAAGACCGTGACGCGGCCACCAGCTGGCAGCTTTCCCGCCATGATGTCGTCCGGTGTGAAGACCGGAAGCCGCTCGAGGCCTCGGAGCGGGCGGTGGTTCTCCCGCCCGGTGCCGTCACGCCGCCAGGCGGAGCCGGTGGCCAGGAAGACATGGGGAAAGCCGAATTCGAGAATGGAATCGCTATCAAGCGGGCTTTCCAGATAGATTTCGACGCCGGCCATGGTCTTCAACAGGCCTTCCCGGTAATCCTTGACCCGCGCGGTACTGCTCAGGCCGGGCAATCGGCTCTCCAGCAGGGAACGGCCGCCCAGTGCAGAAGAGCCCTCGGCCAAGGTCACCCGGTAGCCGCGTTGGCCCAGTTGCAGAGCGCACTCCAAACCGGAGGGGCCGCCGCCGACCACCAGAGCCCTGTCGTCCGAAGCCTTTGGCGCAATCTTTTCAGGATGCCAGCCGCGGCGCCATTCCTCGCCCATGGTCGGGTTCTGGGTGCAGCGGATCGGCACGTTGAGATAGTCGCCGCTGACACAGATGTTACAGCCGATGCACTCGCGGATCGCCTCGATCCGATCGTCGCGGATCTTCGCGGGCAGGAAGGGATCGGCAATCGAGGGGCGGGCGGCCCCGATCAGGTCCAGGACGCCGCGCCGGACTTGCGAGACCATGGCGTCGGGCGAGGTGAAACGGCCGACCCCCACCACGGGTTTGCTGGTCATGGATTTGACGAAGGCGGTATAACTCTCCTGATAGCCTTCGACGGGTTCGAAGCGGGCCGTCGCGGAATCGTTGGCCCAGCCGCTGACGTTCACGTCCCAGAGGTCGGGCAGCTCGGCGAGCAGGCCCACAATGTCCCGGGTCTCGCCTTCGACCGATAAACCTTCCTCGCCCAGCAGTTCGTCGACGGCGAAGCGAAAGGCTACGGCGCAGCTGTCGCCGACCGCATCTTTGATCTCCGAAATGACCTCGCGGGTCAGGCGGACCCGGTTTTCCAGCGATCCGCCGTATTCGTCGCAACGCTGGTTATGTCGCAGCTGCATGAAATGCATCAGCGTCGACATACCGTGCGCGGCATAGGCATAGACGATGTCGTAGCCTGCCGCTTTGGCACGCAGCGCGGCCTCGCGGTGCCAGCGGCGAAAGTTCCGGATGTCGGTCAGATCCATGGCCCTGGCCTGCAGGGGGTCGGAACTGTCCACGGGTGCTGCGCTGGGCGCCATGGGGGGCAGGCGGCTGATACGGTTCGGGGCGTGGAGTCCGTTGTGCACCAGTTCGATCCCGGCAAGGGCGCCGTGCGCGTGAATGGCATCGGTGACCAGGCGATGGGCCGGGATGTCCCGGTCGTCCCAGATCCGGCCCTCGATCGCGGGGGAGATTTCGGAGGTGGGATGGATCTCGACCTCCTCTGTGCAGACAACACCCCAGCCGCCTTCCGCCTTCATGCCGCGCATGGCGGCAAGACCCCGGGGCCGCAGATGGCCAAAGCCGTTGCAGTGCGGCACCTGAAAGAAGCGGTTCGGGGCCGTAACAGGTCCGATACGCACCGGCTCGAAGAGCAGGTCATAGGGTGGCTTTACCGTCAAAGCGGGTTTTCCTCCCGCGGTTTCAGCACGGCATTGACAGCCTTGATGCCGATCGCGACGAGATCGTTCTCGCCGAAGATGTCTCCAGCCAGGCAGCCTTCAAGCCAAAGTCCGTCGATGATGGCGTTGATGGCGATCGCGGATCTCGCCAGTTCGGCTTTGGGGACAGGCCGGCCTTCGTCGGCAAAGACGGCGGCAATCAACCGCTCCACTTCGTTGCGGAAGGCCAGATAACTCTCTTTGTGGATCTCGGCCATCTCGGGATCCACGTGGATCAGGCTGACGAAACTGGCCCAAAGCGAGAGGGTGCGCGCATCGACGACCGGCGGGCTGAGACTGGTCTTGACGAAGAACTCCAGGTGCTGCCGCGGGGTCGCCTTTTCTCTGTGGGCGTAATCGTCGGAGAGGGCCTTTGCCTGGCCGGTCATACGGTTCATGGTCTCGCGGTAGGCGGCATGGATCAGTTCGTCTTTTCCCGGGAAGTAATAACGGATCAAACCGGCGGTGACGCCCGCGCGCAACGCGATCTGGCGCACGGTCGCGCCCTGCAGGCTGTCCTCTGCAATGCAATCCAGAGTCGCGTTGATGAGATCCTGCCGCCGGACGCCCTCGGGCGCATGTTGGAAACTACGTCTTGGCATGAGGTCCTCTTACACATCTGACGGCTGATGAAATGAAGCGCGCTCTTGTCATACAGGCCTCACAATCCATCACGCCATAGTTCAGATTAAACTTGCACTGGGGGCTTGTCACGGAAGCCAGAGACCGAAATTATACAATTGCATAAATAGCCGATAAGTGGCGTAGTATGAAGTGGAAAGCGCGGCGTGAAGCTTTTGACGCCGGCTTTTATTTGTCACACCGTTCTTCATGGAGGGCCTGTCTCTTGCAACACTCCGAGCCGCGTTTGGCCAAACTTGAGCCAAGGGATGAGGGGCTGTCGCTGCAGTGGGGCGATGGGCAGGAAACGATGTTTCCCTGGTTTTGGCTGCGCGATCACGGGCAGGACGAGGCCAGCCTGGACCCGGACACGCTCCAACGTCGGGTCGACACCTTCGAGATCTCACATGACATCCGTGGGCTTGAGAGCAGGCTTTTGGACGAAGGCGCCGCCCTCGAAATCGCGTGGCAGAGCAGCAGCACACCCAGCCGCTATTCGGCGGATTTCCTGGCGGTCATGGCGGGCCTGGTGCCCTCGGGAGCGGATCTGGCACCCCAGGTTCCACGTCGCCTCTGGTCAAAGTGCGATCCTCTTGAAGTGCCGTCGCCGCTCGCGCACGACGACGTTCTCGACAGCAAAACCGGCCTGCAGGCGTGCCTGGAACGCGTTCATGCCCTCGGTTTCGCGGTGGTTGAGGGCGTGCCGACAGACGACTCGGCAATTGAGCGCTTCCTGACCCGCATCGGCTATGTCCGCACGACCATATTCGGCGGCCTCTGGACCCTTTCGGCGGAGGTCCGGGACCATGATGACACGGCCTACAGTCAGCAATACCTGGAGCCGCACACCGACGGAACCTACAGCCATGACGCACCGGGGCTGCAATCCTTCGTCTGCCGGGAATTCGACGGCAGCGGAGGCGAGTCCATTCTGGTGGACGGGTTCGCCTTGGCCGAGGAGATGCGCCGGGAGGCTCCGGATCATTTCGAGACCTTGTGCAGCGTGGTCGTGCCGGGCCGCTATATCGAACCAGGCGTTCATCTGCGTGCCGAGCGACCGGCCTTTCTGACGCAAGCCGACGGAGCCCTCCGGCAAATCAGTTTCAACAACTATGATAGAGCGCCCTTTAGCCTTCCGCCCGACCGCATGACGGCTTTCTATGCAGCCTACCGCGATTTTCATGCACGGATAATCGAGCGCGCGAACTGGCTCACCATTCCCTTGCGTCCGGGCATGGCTTTGGTTTTTGATAATTGGCGTCTCCTTCACGGACGAATGGGCTATAGTGGGAAGCGCGTTTTTTGTGGCTGCTACCATAACCACGAGGATTTCGAGAGTGCGCTGCGCACCGTAACGGCGGAAGCGGAGAATTCGCCGGGCCCAAACTGACCTGACAGGCACTGATCTGACAGGCATTAACCGGCCGGGCGCAGCGCTTGACTACCAGCGGCAAATCAATAGCCGCGTCAACAACAGGGAAAGAAACAAGATGAAAGACTTAATGCTAACCGGTGCCGCCGCTCTGCTGGCCGCCGCTGTGACGCTTACCTCATCACCGGCGGCCTTTGCTGGCGAGACTCTGGACCGGGTGATGAGTACGAAGACGCTGACACTGTCTTCGGATCCTGAGTATCCGCCGCAGTCGTTTCTGAACGACCGGAACGAGATGGACGGCTTTGATGTCGGCGTCGCGCGAGAAATCGCCAAGCGCATGGGGGCCGAACTGAAGATCGTCACCCCGGCCTGGGAAATCATCACCGCAGGAAACTGGGGCGGACGCTGGGATATCTCTGTCGGTTCCATGACGCCAACCACAGCGCGGGCCAAGGTTTTGGACTTCCCGGCGGTCTACTACTACACGCCGGCGGCCTTCGCGGTGCATAAAGATTCTGCCGCAACCTCGGCTGCGGATCTGAACGGTAAAAAGATCGGTGTGTGCGGTGGCTGTACCTATGAAGCCTATCTCAACAAGAACCTTGTCATCGATGCCGAGGGCACGCCGGAATTCACCTACGATGTAACCGCAGGCGAGATCCGCACCTACGAGACCGACGTCAACGTGCTGGATGATCTGCGCCTCGGCGACGGCGCCCGGCTTGATGGTCTCTTGAGCGCGCGTCCGACCATCGACGAAGCGATCAAGAACGGCTATCCCGTCAAAGTGATCGGGGAGCCTGCCTTCTACGAGCCGCTGGCCGTGGCCGTCGATAAGGGCGATCCCGAGTTTTCGGCAAAGGTCGCCGAGATCGTCAATGGAATGCATGAAGACGGGACGCTAAGGGCCTTGTCGATCAAGTGGTACGGCACCGACCTCACCTCCGCCGACTAACCGGCGTATCGCGTGTCTCCACAAACCCACGGGGCGCCGGCGAACCTGGATCTCGCCAGGTTCCAGCGCCCCGCGCTTATTTTTGTCGTCTCCTTCATCGTCCTGGTGACGGCGAACATCGGCGGCGGCTTTTTCGGCGAGTTGATCGCGCCGGCGGCTGAAGCAGGCTGGCACATCCGCATCGCCGCGGCCCTAGTGCTTTCGCTGATCATCGTCGCCAATCTTGAGGGCCTGCGGTATCTGCCGTTCAAATGGCAGGTCGGGATCGTCTGGTGCGAGCTGCTGTTTCTCGCGCTGGCCTTTTTCAATTCCTTCGGCCTCAGCTACGAGTTCATCTGGTCGCGCCTTCCGTTCCTGATCACGCAGGGCGCTTTTACCACCATCTATATCTCGGTGGCAGCGATCGCGATTTCCTTCTTCATCGCCCTGGTCGGGGCGCTGGCCAAACTGTCAAGGAATGGGGTCGCTTACGGCATTTCAACCTTCTATATCTCGTTCTTTCGCGGCACGCCGCTGTTGCTGCAGGTTTATCTGATCTATCTCGGGCTTCCACAGTTGGGCTTTATCGTCGATGCGGTGCCGGCGGGCATTGCCGCGCTATCGCTCTGCTACGGGGCTTACATGGCCGAAATCTTCCGCGCCGGTATCGAGGCTATTCCGGCCGGTCAGCGGGAAGCAGGGCGGGCGCTCGGGCTGCGTGACGGTATCATCATGCGCAAGATTATCTTGCCGCAGGCCATCAAGATCGTGATCCCGCCCACGGGAAACCAGTTCATCGCGATGCTGAAGGACTCGTCCCTGGTCTCGGTGATGGGGGTTTGGGAATTGATGTTCCTGGCGCGCACCCAGGGACGCTCTGAATTCAAGCATCTGGAGATGCTGATTACCGCCGCTGTGGTCTATTGGCTGATCTCCATTGTTTTCGAGCTGATCCAGGCGCGCATCGAACGCCATTACGGCAAGAGCAGCCTGCGCTAAGCTCTTCTTGAAGATTTGCAGTAAGGTGTTTATATAAGCTCTATCAAGAGTTTGGCCGCACACGGTCGGACAGGGCATAAAGAGACCGGGAACATGAAGCAGACGCTTTCCATCTGATTTTTCGCCCTCCGCAGGAAATCTGCGGGGAGATGTGGAGTGTGATGGGAGCCCGTTCATGGCCCGCTTTCCCGCGGCAATTGCCGCAGAGTCTCTTTCCTTTCAATTCGACGACGGCAGGTTTCTATTCGAAGACCTGGATGTTGCCCTTGGCGCGGAACGAACCGGCCTGGTTGGCCGCAATGGCATCGGCAAATCGGTTCTGGCGCAGATCCTGGCTGGAGAGAAGACACCAAGCCACGGACGGGTGACGCGTCGCGCGAAGATTGGCTTTATGCCCCAGGACGCGGCGGACCGGATGCAGGGCAGTCTTGCCGATGCGCTGGACGTGGCAGAGCGCCTGAAAGCCCTGGCGCGCATCGAAGCGGGCGGAGTGGATCCCGCCGACTTTGAGGTCCTGGGTGAAGGCTGGACTCTGAAAGAAGACCTTCACGCGGCGCTTCAGGCCTTTGAAATATCTGCAAGGCTGGTCGATCCTGTTGAACAGCTGAGCGGCGGTGAACGCACAAGGCTGGCACTGCTGCATCTCGAACTTCAGATGCCGGAGTTCCTCATTCTGGACGAGCCGACCAATCATCTGGACCGCAGTGGACGCCGTTGGCTGGCGGAACGTCTTGAGCGGTGGCAGAAGGGCGCGCTGATCGTGACCCACGACCGGGACCTCCTGGACGTGGTCGATCAGATCTTTGAGCTGACCGGTCTTGGTTTGCAGAAGTACGGTGGAAACTACGACCTCTATCACGTTCAAAAAGAAACAGAACTTGAGGCGGCGCATCGAACGCTTGCGTCCGCCGAGGCGGCTCAATCGCGCGAGCGGCGCGAGGCGCAGGCACGCAAAGAGCGGCAGGCACAACGGGATGCCTATGGCCGCAAGCAGCGTGGCACGGGAAGCCAGAGCAAAATGCTGCTGGATGCCGCGCAGGCCCGGGCCGAGGCTTCCTCCTCACGACTCACGCGGATCGAAGCACAGCGCAGGGAGTGCGCGGAGACTGCTACGGAAGAAGCGCGTGCCGCGCTCGAACGCTCAGATCCCCTGAGTCTATTCGTGCCTTCCGCCGCGCCAGCGCAAGGTGTGCTTGTGGCCTTGCAGGATGTGGTCATGCCCTATGGCGGACCAGCTTTGAGAAATGGCCTGTCGTTTCAGCTCGCGGCAGGTGAGCGGGTCGCGCTGAGCGGGGCGAACGGTGCCGGTAAATCGACGGTCATGCGCCTGGTCGAGGGAGCGATCGACCCGCTGTCGGGTCATGTGTCGCGCCGGGTCGCGCGCAGGGCAAGGCTCGACCAGCATTTAAGCTTTCTGGACCGGGAGCGCTCCGGGTTCGAGAACCTGCAGATGCGTGAACCGGAGCTGTCGGACGCGATGGCCCGGACACGCCTGGCCCAGCTGCGCCTGCGCGGCGACCGCGCCTTGCTGCCCGTGGCGGACCTGAGCGGGGGCGAGCGCCTCAAGGTCGCGCTGGCCTGTATCTTCGGGGGCCGGGCCGCGCCATCATTGCTGTTGCTGGATGAACCCGACAATCATTTAGACTTCGAATCTCTCGCAGCTCTCGAGGGGGCGCTTCGGAACTACGATGGCGCCTTGTTGGTGGTCTCTCACTCCGATGCCTTTCTGGAAGCCATCGGTATCGAGCGGAGGATCGATTTGGATGAGACTGAAGGTCTTTCAAGCCCGTGATTGCTTGAACCGCAGATCAGCGCACTGTATTGCGAAGAACAGGGAGTCAATTCGGGCGTGCACCCCGTTTGGAGAAGGCGATGGGCGAGAGCAATAGACTGGCGATCAGGGGGCAGGTGCTGCAGTTCACCGCCGATCCCTTTCAGCTTGGAACGGAGAACGCCTGTCGCTTCTGGTCCGATGGTGTCGTCGTCGTCGAGGACGGAGTCATCCGGAGTGTCGGGCAGGCAAGTGATCTCCTGGCTGATGTGGGGCCGGATGTCGAAGTACATGATTACGCCGGCCGCCTGATCATGGCGGGCTTTGTGGACACGCACGTCCACTACCCGCAGATGGAGGTGATCGCCTCATACGGCGCGCAGCTGATCGAATGGCTGAACGACTATACCTTTCCGGCGGAAGGCAGGTTTCGCGACCGGGATTATGCCGCCAAGGTCGCCGGGCTTTTTCTCCAAGAGAGCCTGCGTAACGGGATCACCACCTCGGCGGTTTACTGCACGGTTCACCCGGAGTCGGTGGATGCCTTTTTCGAGGCCGCGGCGCCTTATGGCCTGCGGGTAATCGCGGGCAAGGTGATGATGGACCGCAACGCCCCCGACTTTCTGACCGACACGGCGCAGTCGGCCTACGACGACTCAAAGATCCTGATTGAACGCTGGCACGGCAAGGGCAGGGCGCTCTACGGCCTAACCCCGCGCTTTGCCCCGACCAGCACGGACGCCCAGCTCGAGGCCGCGGGAACTCTGTGGCAGGAGACGCCGGGCGTCTATATGCAGACACATGTCTCCGAGAACCGCCAGGAGCTGGCGTGGGTTGCCGAGCTCTTTCCGGACTGCAGCGACTATCTCGGAGTTTACGAAAAATACGGCCTGCTCGGGCCGCGCTGTGTTCTGGGCCATGGGATCTATTTGTCGGAGCGCGAGAAAGCGGTGATCGCGGAGACCGGCAGCGCGGTGGCCCACTGTCCGACCTCGAACCTCTTTATTGGCAGCGGCCTCTTCGACCTTGCGGCTTCGCAGCAGCGCGCGGATCCCTTGCGGGTTGGGTTGGCCACCGATATCGGGGGTGGGACCAGCCTCTCCATCTTCGCGACCCTGCGGGCCGCATACGAAATCGCGCAGCTTCAGTCCTTCAGCCTGCACCCGATCCAGGCGTTTTATCTGGCGACCCTTGGTGGCGCGAAGTCGCTATACCTGGATGATAAGATCGGCAATCTCGCGCCGGGTTACGAAGCGGACATGGTCGTGATCGATCTGAAGTCCACGCCGATGATCACCCAGCGTATGGAGCACGCCAAGGACCTGACCGAAGCGCTGTTCATCCAGATGATTCTGGCAGATGATCGGGCGATCGAGGCGACCTATTCCGCCGGTCGCCGCATCTATGCGCGTGACGCCGGCCAGAACTAATTCTCATCTGAACTCCCGGTAGATCTGTTCAACCCACTGCATACAGGGGCGTTTCGCCAGGCGCGCAAACTCTGCCTCGATCTCGGGGGGGACATCGACGTTTTTGAACATACGCTCGCGTGAGAGCGAAGAAAGAGCACCGAGCAGACTTGCGACAGTCAGATCCGCGCGCGTCAGCTGATCGCTGACGAGATAACGTCCGCCTTCTGCCAACTTGTCGTCGAGCCAATCCAACTCTTTGTCGAGTTTTGCGCGCGCGTCCATAGCGGCTTCGGGCGCGGCGTCGAGAGTGTCAATCATTGCGGTCTGGATTCTGGGCCAGAGTTTGTGACCGACGGCGCGGACTCTTTTATCCAGATTGCCGTAGAGCAGTTCCAGGATTATGTCCGGATACTGTGTGAGTGTCTGGGCATAGAGCAGGCGCCTGACTTCGATCCCGATAAGGCCGTCGGCGCGATCTTCGATTTCACGAACTTCTCTGTTGTGGTGCCTGTCCTCAAGACTCCTTTCCGGCACGGTTCTGTTGCGGTAGGCCCAGTCGAGAATTTCCTGGCTGCCCTGAACCAACTCATCGGCGAACTGCAGGATGGGGACGTTCGATTCCCGGGCACCGAGCTTACGGGCCATCTCCACGTGCAAGCCGATCGGCCAGAACTCTTCAGTGTAGTCAATGCCATACCAGTCCAGTGCCCAGCGCGCTTTTTCACAGTAGTGCGAGATCGCGAAGGAGATCAGTTTCGGCTTTGCTTCCGTCATGCTTTTTGTCTCTTTCGGACTGAAATTGCCGTGCGGGTACTTGGATTAAGGGTCTTCGCAAAGCCTTTGATTTCTCGAAGTAAACAGTCTTGATCGCCAGCCCAGAACCAATGATCGTCGCCCTCGAGTTCTACGAAGCGCGCGGCGGGTATCGTCTGTGCAAGATAGCGGCCTGCCTCCGGCCGGACGGCACGGTCGCCGCGGCGGTGGAGGACCAGGGTCGGCGTCGTGATATCGGGCAATAGAGAACGGACGTCGATATCGCGGAGAGCCTCGAGCACGCCTTTGATGGCGCCGGGGCTGGAGGCGCTGCGCAGCAGACCGGCCCACCAGTTTTCCGCCTGGCGGTCGCCGACAAAGCTTGGCGCGAAGAAAGCGATCTCCGCCGGCCCGCCCCATTCCTGGATGAGCCGCTCAAGCCAGACGTCATATTGCCGCCGGCTCATGGCAAAAGCATAGTCTTTCGCGCGGCTGCCTTTGGCCAGCGACCCATAGAGGATGAGCCCGGCCAGGCGGTCCGGCCTGTCGGCGGCAAACTGGATGCATCCCGGCCCGCCCTCCGATGCGCCGAACAACAGGGCGCGCTTGCTGCCAGCGGCTTCCATGACTGAGAGAATATCCTGCGCCGTGGCTTCGACGCTGGGTATCGCACCGACCCGGTCCGAAAGCCCGACACCTCGGCGGTCGAAGAGAATGAGACGTCCTATCCCGGAGAGCGCAGTCAGAAATTTGCGGCAGCGGGCATCTTCCCATACCCGCTCTACATGGGAGACGAACCCCGGCACCAGAACAATATCGAGCGGGCCGTCGCCGATCACCTGATAGGCGATATGCAGGCTGCCGCTGGCGGCATAACGGGTCTGCGACCGGACCGCCGCAACCTGAGACCGGGAAGGACGAAGGGACGGGTCGATCAAAAGCTGGGTTGTTTCCGCCGCAGGTTCGACATCAAGTTCATCGCGTAAAAGCTTCACGCAAATGGTATATTGCCGCTCTGCCGCCGCGCGGTTACCAGCTTTGAGGTGCGCGCGGATGAGATAACGCTGTGCGGATTCGCTCAGGGGATCGAGGCTGAGTAGACGCGTGGCCGCCGTGATGGCGTCACGGTTTTTGCCCTCTTCGAGGCTTTCCTCCACCAGCCGTTCCAAGGCATTGATCAAGCGGCTGCGCAGCGCTTCGCGCCGATAAAAGACCCAATCCTCGAACTCCGGGCAATCGTCCAACGCGAAGCCGGAGAGATAGTCGGACGAATAGCACCGGGCGGCGGCGGCGAACTCTCCGCGGTTACAGGCGGCTTCAAAGTCATAGGCGTCGCAGGTAACCTCAAGGTATCTGGAAAACTGAAGCCTGTCCCGGTCCGCTTCGATGATGTCCGCGCCGAATGCCGTGCGAACTTTGTAGAGGGTCCGGCGCAGCCGTGCCCGCGAGTCCTCTTGATCTGCGTCCGGCCAAAGAAGTGTGGCCAGTACGTCCCTGCCGACCGGCGCGCGTGCTTCGGCCATATAGACCAGCAGCGCGACACCTTTCCGCAGAGCAAGATCGGTTTTTTGCCCGTCCAGGAAAAACTGCGGAAATCCAAGGGCCTTTATCTCGAGAGTCACAGCCAGCATTAAAACCCGGAACATTGCACGAGGGGACGGTTGGGGGACAGCAAAGCGCTATCTCCATCCCATGAAAGCTCGCGTGAGTTTAAGCGGATCGGGACTGGAGGGATAGAGATGTGTTTTTCCTGCGCAGGAACTTACGAGCGCATGGTGGCGCCTTACGTCGTTCATGCGGGCTGTTCGCTGGGCGCCTTCGCGAAGACGAGGCAGCGCGTCGTGCCGCTGGCCAAGGGGATCGTCGCCGAGATCGGTTTCGGGTCCGGTCTGAACCTGCCCTACTACAATGCAGAGCAAGTGGAGCGTCTGATCGCGATCGATCCGGATGAGAAGATGCTGTCCCTGGCACGGTCGAAACTGCCGGAGCTGATGAAGGTGGAATTGCTGCCGGCAAGGGGCGAATGCCTGCCTCTGGAGAGCGGCGGCGTCGATACAGTCGTTGTGACCTACGCCTTTTGCACCATTCTCGCGCCGGGCTGCGCCCTGGCGGAGATAAAGCGTGTTCTGAAGCCTGGGGGGCGACTGCTCTTCAGTGAACATGGCCGTTCAGATCGGCCCTTCTGTGGAAGGATGCAGGACCGTTTCAATGGCCTTTGGGGCCAACTCGCCGGTGGCTGTAATCTCAATCGCAGCCCGGTACAGCTGATCGAAGCGGCGGGGTTCGCGGTTCGGAACCTGCAACAGGATCGCTTCCCGCTGCACCTTTGGCCGCTCGGCGAGCATTTTACCGGTGAGGCTGAACCACGGACTTAAAATAGGTGTTCTTAAACACCGGGCCTGAAATACAGGATTAAAAAACGAAAACCCTGACGCAGAAGCTTTCCGCGTCAGGGCTGTAGAGAGCCGGAGTGTTTGGGTTAAGCTGCGCGCCTGCGTTTGGAGCCCTTGTAGCCGCCTTCCTTGAACTTACGGAAGTTCTGACCGTCGTTGGCGTGCTCCTGCTTCTGCGCGCCGTCACCCCGGTATTTGCCCGCGGTTTTTGCGAAAGGCTTTTTGCCGCCTTTGCGATGGCCGCCTTCTGCATTGGCGGACTTGAAGCCGTCTTTCTGGAAGGGTTTGCGGCCTTTGCCCGCGAAGGGTTTGCCGAACTTCTTGCCGTTGCGCTTGGGACCGGCGTTCCGGCTGCCGGAGAGCTCCGCATGGAAGGGGTGATCCTTCTCGAGCGGAACCGGCTGACGGATGGCGCGTTCGACGTTGCGCAGCAGGTTGCCCTCCTTGGTCTCGCAGAGCGAGAGGGCGGTGCCCTTTACACCCGCACGGCCGGTGCGGCCGATACGGTGCACGTAGCTCTCGGCTTCCAGCGGCATGTCGTAGTTGATGACGTGGGTAATGTCAGGCACGTCGATGCCGCGCGCGGCCACGTCCGTGGCGACCAGGACGTCTATATAGCCTTTGCGGAATTTCTGCAGAACCTTCTGACGGATCCGTTGTTCCCGGTCGCCGTGGATGGCGTCAACCCGGCGGCCGCTGTCGCGCAGCTCGTCAGAGAGCTTGTCGGCCATGGCCTTTGTGCGGGTGAAGACCAGAACCCGGCTGAGGGTTTCATCTTTCAGCAGGTGCAGCAGCAGATCTTTTTTGTTGCGGTAGTCGACGCAGAGGACCCGGTGATCGATGGTGGCGGCAACGGTGCTTTCCTTAGCGGCCTCGACTTGTACCGGATCGTTCAGAAGCTGGTCGGCCAGGGCGCGGATGCCGCGATTCATGGTCGCCGAGAACATGACCGTCTGATGCTCTTTCGGCAGGCTGGCGGCAACCTGTTTCACGTCGTCGATGAAACCCATGTCCAGCATGCGGTCGGCTTCGTCCAGAACGAAGGTCTGAACGTCGTCAAGCTTCAGATTGCCGCGGCGGATATGATCCATCATCCGGCCCGGAGTGGCCACGACGATGTGAACTCCGCGCTGCAGGGCTTTCATCTGCGGGAAGAACGGCGAGCCGCCGAAGAGGACGGTGTGGAAAAGACGCTGACCTTTGCTGAACTGACGGATGCACTCACCGATCTGGTTGGCGAGTTCACGGGTCGGCGCCAGGATCAGGGCATTTGCCATACCGGGTTTGGTCGCCTGTTTCTGCTCGGCAAGCTTTTGCAGCATCGGCAGAACGAACGCCGCCGTCTTGCCGCCACCGGTCTGGGCAACGCCCTTGAGGTCGCGGCCCTCAAGCAGCATGGGGATGGATTTGCCCTGGATTGCAGTCGGTGCGGTAAAGCCCTGGGCTTCAACCGCGCGCAGGAGTTCGGCGCTCAGGCCGAGCGTATCGAAAGATGCCATCGTCTTTGTCCTTCCGCAGACGTTGCAGCCCCTTTTTCAGGCAAGAGGCTGAGCATTCCGCGGTGTAACCCGTAGCTGGGCGTCAGGACGTCGCTTTGGCCGAAACCGAAGCACGTGCAGAGGCACGGCGGAAACATTTTTGATTTTTGTAAAGCCGCCAACGAAGCCTTGAGAGGACAGCGAGCAGCGAGAGACGGGGAAATGATGCTTTTTCAGCCCGATGTCAAGCCTTATCGCATTGGATATTTCACTAAAATCAATGGTTAATCGCTTGATTCATGAGGATCTGCGGTGTTGACAGGTAGGCGAATTTTTTTTAACGCAGAGATTGGTGCGTTCCGGCCGGTCGTAATTACGCCGGCCGGAACGCTCGGGACCTCTATCCACGCCTGAAAGGCGCGCTCCGGATGATAGAGATCCCGTTCTCAGCCTGATCGTTCGAGCAGATTCAAAAGCTCGCGAGATCGCCTAAGGCGACTCAATTTGAACTTGATGTGCCCCGGCGGCTCACA
This sequence comes from Denitrobaculum tricleocarpae, assembly GCF_007004665.1. Taxonomy (GTDB): domain Bacteria; phylum Pseudomonadota; class Alphaproteobacteria; order Kiloniellales; family Kiloniellaceae; genus Denitrobaculum; species Denitrobaculum tricleocarpae. The sequence goes on from NZ_ML660053.1 coordinate 784,645, forward strand.
GCGTTGATGCGAAATAGGGCATGCCGCCTGCGTTTATGGCTGACCAGGTATGACTGACCGGTTATGACTGACTGGTGCAGTTCGAGAGCCGGATTAAGCGGCGCACGCGATCGCCTCGACCTCCACGAGCCAGTCAGGAGACACCAGCCCGGCGACGAAGACGGTGGTGATGGCAGGGCGGACGCCGTAAAGCATCTCCTTGCGGACCTCGACCAGGTCATCCATGTCCTCGCGCCGGACCAGAAAGAACCCAAGCTTGACGATGTCATCGAGCTCCATGTCGGCTTCCTGCAAGACGCTTTGCAGGTTGGTGATTGCCTGCCGGCACTGACTTTGAAAATCCAGAGCCAGGTCGCCTTTGGGCGTGGCGCCGACCTGGCCTGAGACGTGCATAATTCTGGCCCCTGCGCGGGTCTCGACACCGTGCGCATAGATGCCGTGAAAGGGTTTTCTGACCGGGTAGGGGTCGTGTCGTGTCGAGGTATTCATGACGGATGTCCTACAGGCTCGTTTCTGTGCTGCAGGACGGTGCCATGAAGAGGAGCCTTGGGGGAGCGAGGATTCCGACAAGACGCTTTGAGAAAAACGCGTTTGCCCATTGGCCATCGCCCGGGCGGTTCGCTTTAGGTTGTGCTGCCGCCGCGAGGCTAAGCGTGACGGGCTGCTTCGTTCTGCAGCCATTCGATCACTGACCGCACCTTCGGTTGGCGTTCCGCGTTCGGCAGGTAAGCGAGATGAAAGGTCTGATGCCACTCGATAGCCGTCGAAAAAGCCTTCAGCCGGCCGGCGTCAAGCGCATCCCGGACAATGATTTCCGGCAGCAACGCCACGCCCTGACCGGAGGTCACCGCCTGCAGCGCAACCAGGAAGTGCTCCATGATGTATGACCTCGCCGCGGTCGGCAGATCAAGGCCGGTGGCCTCTTGCCAATTGCGCCATTCACTACTTGAGAAAATCTGAATGAGCCGGGTTCGGTCGAGGCATAAACAGCCGTCTTCGCCAGTCACCTGATCCAGCAGGGAAGGCGCGCAGACGGGAACCAGCAAACCTGCCACCAGTTCGCAGGATACCAGGCCATCCCAATCCCCGGCACCGAAGCGGATGCTGAGATCGATTTCTTCACGGGCAAGGTCTGTGATCCGGTCGGAGGTCAGGATTTCGAGTTCGATGTCAGGCAGGCTTTTCTCAAAAGCGTCGAGGCGCGGAACCAGAAACTGCGAAGCGAAGGACGCGACCGTTGCGAGCCGGACAACGTTGGTCCTGGGCGGACGGCGGGAAAACCGGTTAAAGGCGCCGCCGAGCATCTCAAAGGCAGGTGAGATCGATTCCTTAAGTTCGCGCCCCTCAAGCGTCAGTTCCAGGCCGTCGGGCAGCCGTTCAAACAGCCGGGCGCCGATAAAGTCCTCCAGGGACAAGATTTGTTTGCTGATCGCGCCGGGGGTGACACCGAGTTCTTCCGCCGCACGGGAGAAATTGAGATGCCGGGCGGCTACCTCGAAGGCCCGAAGGGCATTCAGCGGGGGCAATGATTTGGCCATGCCTCACCTATAGCACCCCTGCATAAAGGTGATAAGCCTGCACGTTCTCAGCCGGCTTGCGGGCCGTTCCATCTGCCGAGCGTGTAGTTCTTTTCCCGTGCGAGGTCCAGAGACGCAGCCTCTGCGTCTTCCGGCCCGTTTCCCTGCGAAAAGCCGAATGCCTCCAAACTGTCTTTAATGCCGGAATCCAAGGGGAGCTTTTCGATGTAGGGCCGATCGCACCAGGTTATTTTGCCATGATCGAAACGCGCGTAGATATAGCCGCTCTCCTGGTCCGCGAGATGGATCTCCGGGATCAGTTTCGCGCAGCGTTTGATGAAGCTGATGTTATCGCGCAGCGCCATATCTTTCGGATCAAAAACTTCATCCGGGCTGAGGGCCTCGACATCGACCTTTCGATAGCGGTCGATGTTGATCATGGCCTGGATATCCAGGATCGTCATGCTCCGGTTCCAGCCGAAGGCAGCTGTGCGCGGCAGTTCGCCCAGCGGCACGTCATTGTCCAGAAATTCGAAGTGCACACGTTTCTTCGTTGAGAGGACCCAGGAAAAGAAGAGATTGGGGATTCCGGTGTAGGCTTCGACGTTGTGATACAACAGGTCGTCAACCGCTTTGAAACGGCCCGTCGTCAGGCCACGCTTCCAGGCACGCTCCACGGTCTCGCTCGGCGGCGTAATCATGAAGAACATGAAAATCAGATCACCGAAGCGGGTCAGAAGCTTGCTGTCGGAGGTGCGGTCGGGTTCAAGCGTAAAGCTGTCGAAACGGAAACGGTCGATCAAAAGATGGGACATCGCGCCCCTGGCGGCTTTCGCAGCCATGTAGCGATCCAGTTTTTTATCGATCATCTCCAGTTCCTGGCCGGTCAGCATGGCGGCGTATTTCTTGTGCCCGCCGAGGGAGTCGTAATCCAGCAGGAACTTCCGCCAGTAGTCCGGGCTGATCAGGGCAAAGTCTTCCCAGGGGATGCCGATCCGTCCCGCCAGTTTTCTTTGCTGCGGGCGGATGGTGCTTTTGCCGGACGCCGAGGCGCCTTTTACGTTCATCACCACCGGTTTTTCCTGGGCGGGCAGGACCCGATAGCCTTCGGCCTCAATAGCCTGTTTGACAAAAGGCTCAATCGCCTGGCCGACCTGTTGGCTGCCATAGCCGTTGCAAACCATATTGGTGGCGAGCGTGCCGATGGTTTCCAGATCCCCAACCAACCGCCCACGGTGGCCGAGGATGCTGCCGACCAGCTTCGCCAGGGCTTCGAGGCATGCGCGCTCAAGCGGATCGTCGCAGGCGGAAAGACGGGATTTCCAGTTTTCGACAGCCGCGATTTCCCGCGCGCGTTCCGAATTCTGCGACGCAGCCGACGTGGCGGATCTGCGGTCCTGTTTTTTGACCCCGCCGAACAGCCTGGCGAAGATCGAAGGTGCCGATGACACCGGCGAGGGGGGCTTTTCGGGTACGTAAAGCTGATCGGTCAGTTCTTTATCGATGCGTGCGGAGACCTCTGTCCGGACAGCGTCAAACGCCGCGCGGACACTTTCCATGCGCGGCTCGATGTGGCGCTCGAGGATGGTGGCGACCATCGTGCGCAGGCTGATGCCGAGATCTTCATAGTTCGGGCCGTCGGGGACGGAGAGATCGGCTGTGACCCGTATCAGCAGCTCATGAACCACCAGGCGCTCGACGCGCAGGGAAATCATATCCGCGGTTTTCAGGCCGCAGAACGCGGCGGCCTCCTTGGCTTGCGTCACATCGACCGTGGCATTTTCCGGCCGGTAAAGCGTGACCAGAGGCATGAGGCCGCCTGGAATCTCCGAGGTGATGCCGGGGTTCCAGGCCCCGGCATCCATTTCTGTGGGGTCGGGCTTCAAGCCGCTCCCGTCTTCGAGGCCCGCAGCCGGTCACGTATGTATTTGAACAGCGGCAGGAAGATCAGGATGAGGGCAATGACCGTGATCGGACCGGCAATCGGCCGGGTGAAGAAGATGCTGAAGTCGCCATCGGAGAAGAGGAGCGACTGACGCAGCTTCGGCTCGGCGATCGGACCCAGCACGATGGCCAACACCGCCGGTGCCACCGGGTAGTCCAGGATCCGCAGGAAGAAAGCGGCCATGCCGACGATCACCATCAGCCAGACATCGAAGAGGTTCTGATAAGCGGCGAAGGTGCCGACCAGTGAGAGCACGAAAATCAGCGGCGCGAGGATGGTAAAGGGCATCCGCAGCATCCAGAGGAAGATCGGGATGAAGGCGATGTTGATCGCGACGGCCACGAAATTCGAGATGTAGAAAGACCCGATCAGCGGCCAGACGAAGTCCGGCTGCTCGGTGAAGAGCAGGGGACCCGGCTGCAGACCCCAGATGACCATACCGGCCAGCAGGACGGCGGTGGTCGGCGAGCCCGGGATACCCAGGGTCATCATCGGCAGCATGGCGCCCGTGGAGGCCGAATTGTTGGCGGCCTCGGGGGCAGCGACACCGTCAACGGAGCCCTTGCCGAATTCCTCAGGCTTGCTGGATGTGAGCTTGGCGACGCCGTAGGACATCAGCGAGCCGGGCGTGGCCCCGGCGGCAGGCAGGATCCCGACGAAGAAGCCCAGCGAGGACCCGATGGCCGTGCCGCGCCAGGCATCCTTAAAGTTCCTGATAGCTTCCCAGATCTTGCTGGCCCGCAGGTCGACCGAGGTCATGGTGTTGCCGTAGCGCGAGGTATTGATCGTCCAGATCATCTCGCCGATGCCGTAAACGCCGATGGCCAGCACCAGGAAGCGGATGCCGTGGGTGAAGCCGGTGATATCGAAGAAGATCAGACGCGGCTCGCCGGAGACAATGTCGAAGCCGACCGTGGCCAGGACCAGCCCGATACAGATCGAGAAGATGGTTTTGGGAATGTCATCGCCGCCCAGACCGACGAAGGTCGCGAAGGCCAGGAGCATCAACGCGAAAATCTCCGGGTCGCCGAAGGAGAGGGCGACGGATGCCAGAAGCGGCGCGAAGCCGGTGAAGAAGAGCGTCGAGATCGTGCCGCCGACAAAGGAGGCGATGGCCGCCGTGACCAGCGCCAGATGAGCTCTCCCCGACAGCGCCAGGGGGCGCCCGTCGAAGGTGGTGGCGACGGCTGTCGAAGCACCGGGGATACCCAGCGTGATCGAGGAAATCGCGCCGCCGTACATAGCGCCATAGTAGATCGCCGCCAGGAAGATCATCGGCGAGGTCGCACCACCGGTGAAGTTCTGAATGACGAAGGTGAAGGGCAAGAGGATCGCCACCCCGTTCACAGACCCCAGACCGGGCATCGCACCGACAAAGAGCCCGACAATCACACCGATCACCGCGAGGCCCAGGTTGATCGGCTCCAGCGCGATCAAAATGCCGTTCAAAAGGGCGTAGACTACATCCATTATTCTTCCCGCCGAAGGTTGCTGTGGTTACTGGGAGCTGCTGTCTCTGACCGCCGGTCAGAGGAAAAGGTCGTAGAGTGGGATGAACAGCGGCTCGAGATAGCCCTTCGGCAGTACGATTCTCATCGCAATGTCGAAGAAAAAGAAACTGACGACCGGAACGCAAACGGCAATGAGCAGCGTCTGCTTCATCGAATGACGTCCGAGGAAACGAAGGTAGTAGATCAGGAAGGCGAAGATGGCGCCGTAAAAGCCAACCACGTGGATGAGCGCCAGGAAGCCGAAGAGCCCGCCGCCCACAAGCAAGAGCATCTTCTTGCCGTACTGATCGAGAAAGGGTTCTTCCGAGACCGAAGGCGGGGAGGTCCTGCGGTACCAGTTAATACCGATCCAAATGCTGCAGATCAGCATGATACCGGAGAGCCAGAAAGGCCAGAAGCCGCTGCCCGGGCCTTCGCCCTCGATCAGGCCGATGTTGGCGAAGCGTGGAACGTCCGGATTCCAGGCCGGAGGTTCGCCGCTTTTCCACATGAGATAGATTGAGAGAATTCCGAGGATCACCGCAGTGACAATTTCCGCTCTACGCATGTCTTCAGAACTCTCCCAAGTTTCTCTCTATCTCTTCTTCTTAGTGTTGTTCGCCGATGCGATTACTTGATCGCGCCGGACGCTTTCAGGATCGTCTGATGACGGTCACGCTGTGTGGTCCAGTAGGCCTTCAGGTCTTCACCGTTCATGAAATCACCCATGAGGGACTTTGAAGACTTGTATTCCTGCCAGTCGGCTGAGTCGTAGACCTTCTGGAAAAGGCCCTGATAGTAAGCCTGTGCTTCCGCAGACATACCCGGTGCACCCACCACGGCGCGCTGCATGAAGTAGGAGAAGTCACCCCCCAGCTCTCTCAGGGTCGGAACGTCCGGGAACATGGGCAGACGCTCGTCGGTGAAGGCAACCAGTGGAACCAGATCGCCAGACTCGAAGAAACCAAGCGCTTCGGACGGATTGTTCACCGAAGAGTTTAACTGCTTACCGGCAACCTGTTTCGCGACTTCGCCGCCACCCTTGTACGGGATGTACTTCATGGTGAGGTTGTAGTTGTTGTTCAGGAAGTCGGTGATGATGTTGTCTTCGGAATTTTTACCTGTTCCGCCCATCACCCAGCCGTTGCCGCGCTCGGCCGCGACCTTCAGGAACTGCTCGAAGCTGGTGATGCCTTCGTCTTTGTGGACCCACAGAAGGAAGGTGTCTTCCGCCATGCGGCCAACCGGCGCGAACTCCATGATGTCGACGTCAAGACCCGGCTGACGCAGAGGCGTTGTAAAGAAGGAGTTCAGGGTCACCATGATGGTGTGGTTCGGATCGTTCGCGTTTTTCATGGCAACCAGTGCTTCCGCACCGGAACCGCCCGACTTGTTGACGGGAACCAAGGGACGCGGAGCCAGGTTTTCTTTTTCGATGATCGACTGCATCAGCCGGGCCATTTTGTCGGCACCCCCGCCTTTGCCCGCCATGATGACGAAATCGACTGGTTTATTGGGTTCGAAGGCGTTTGCAATCCCAGAAAATGCCGTTGCGGCCAGAGCGGTCGCACCAACGAAACTCACAATCATTTTCTTCGCGATAGTCATTTCTTGCTCCCATGCAATTCAATTGCTGTTCGGCGTGAAAGTGTCACGCATCGCTGTCGTTAACTGGTTATCCAGTTATCCCCTCTTCATCTCCTTTATTTCTGTTCGCCTGCATATATCCAATTCTCTAGTGTACCAGAATAACGGGTATTTCAGCTTTGTCGACAATCACTTGAGTGTTACCCCCAAATACTGTTTCACGCTCGTGACTGTCACCGTAAGCCCCCATGATCATGAGATCGGCGCCACAGGCCTTGGTACGGGCTAAAAGCTCTTCGCCAATCTTCATTTTGGCTTGAAACCGCTCGATTTTTGCTGTGATGCCGCGTGTAGCGAGGTAGCTCTCAAGGTCACTGGAGCTGGCGCCGTGAATCTCGGTGCCTGCCGAGAGCAGGGTCACCTCCTGCGCCCGTTCGATGATACCGATGGTTAATGCAACGGCCCGCGCAGCCTCCGTGGAACCGTTCCAGGCTATGGTTAATTTCTCTCCGAGAATTTTCGGCGGTGTGTTTGTAGGTGGGCACATCAAAACCGGCCGCCCGGTATGAAAGAGCGCCGATTTAAGTGTATTGGCGCCCAGATTACGGTCGACATCGGGTTGGGCGACCACGATCAGGTCGGCGAGGCGGCCATGATGTTTGATGACGTCGACCTGACGGCCGGATTCTTCAATCCAGGAGGCACAGGCCCCGCTGCCGTTTGGTTTGTCCAGCACCTTAAGACCCAGGTGCTCGGCCAATTGGATGAATTCCGTCTTCAGGACGCCTTCTTCCTGATCAGCGAGCTCAACCGCCTGGCGAACGAGCTGATCTTTGAGGATGCCCGGAATCGGGACACCGAAAGGAAGCATGTCCGCAGGTCGCGGCCGGCAATGGGTGACAACGACCTGGGCATCGAACCGATGCGCCAGGGCGGCGGCATGGGCAAAAACGTTGTTGCCTTTCCCATCACCACGTACCGGCAGGATAATTTTGCGGATCATGCTTTCCTCATTTCTGTACTGCTTTCCCGGCTAGAAGAGGCCCTCGATCTGACCCTGGTCGTTGAGCATGATGGATTCGGACGAGGGAACCCTCGGCAGACCCGGCATGGTCATGATTTCGCCGCAGATGGCGACGATGAAACCGGCGCCGGCGGAAAGACGGACTTCACGGATCGGGATCGAGTGTCCGGTCGGAGCGCCCCGCACATTCGGATCGGTCGTGAAGGAGTACTGAGTCTTGGCCATACAGACGGGCAGAGCGCCGTATCCGGCATCTTCCCACTGTTTGAGCTGATCCCGGATTTTCTTGTCCGCGATGACCTCGTCCGCCCGGTAGATCTTCTTGGCGACGGTCTCGATCTTCTCGAAGAGCCCCATCTCGTTCGGATAGAGCGTCTCGAACTTGGCGACGCCGCTCTCCGCAATTTCGGACACGCGTGTGGCCAGGGCCTCGATGCCCTTGGAACCTTCCGCCCAGTGCTTGCAGAGGATCGCTTCCGAACCCAGGCTGGCGACATAGTCCTTAATGGCCTCAACTTCTGCGTCTGTGTCGGTCACGAAGTGGTTGATGGCGACAACAGCCGGCACCCCAAAGCCCTTCACGTTTTCAATGTGACGGCCGAGGTTCGCGCAGCCTTCCTTGACAGCTGCAACGTTTTCGCTGCCCAGGTCGTCTTTCTTGACCCCGCCGTTCATTTTCATGGCGCGGACCGTGGCCACGATCACGACGGCATCGGGCGCCAGACCGGCATGGCGGCACTTGATATCCATGAACTTCTCCGCCCCCAGGTCGGCACCGAAACCGGCTTCGGTCACCACATAGTCGGCGATCTTCAGCGCGGTGGTGGTGGCGACGACCGAGTTGCAGCCGTGCGCGATGTTGGCGAAGGGGCCGCCATGGACAAAGGCCGGATTGTTTTCCAGCGTCTGCACCAGGTTCGGCTGCATGGCGTCCTTCAGCAGGACGGTCATGGCGCCGTCGGCCTTGATATCGCGGCAGTAGACCGGGGTACGGTCACGGCGGTAGGCGACGATGATGTCCCCCAGACGCTTCTGCAGGTCGTCGAGGTCCTTGGCCAGACAGAGGATGGCCATGACCTCGGAGGCCACCGTGATGTCGAACCCGGCCTGGCGGGGGAAGCCGTTGGCGACGCCGCCCAGGGAGGTCACGATGTCGCGCAGCGCACGGTCGTTCATATCCATGACCCGGCGCCAGACCACCCGGCGCAGATCGATTTCCAGGGCGTTGCCCCAGTAAATGTGATTATCGATCATGGCCGACAGCAGGTTATGGGCCGAGGTGATCGCGTGGAAGTCGCCTGTAAAGTGCAGGTTCATGTCTTCCATGGGAACGACCTGGGCATAACCGCCGCCCGCGGCGCCGCCCTTCATCCCGAAACAGGGACCGAGCGAAGCTTCGCGGATACAGATCGCGGCTTTCTTGCCGATGGCATTCAAACCGTCGCCAAGACCGACGGTCGTGGTGGTCTTGCCTTCACCGGCGGGGGTCGGGTTGATGGCGGTGACGAGAATCAGCTTCCCGTTCTCTTTGCTCGATTGAGCGGCAATGAAGTCCGCCGAGACCTTGGCCTTGTCGTGGCCATAGGGAACGAGGTCTTCTGCCGAGATGCCGAGCTTGGCGCCGATCTCCTGGATCGGGCGTTTGCTGGCCTCGCGTGCGATTTCGATGTCTGTTTTGTAGCCCATTTTTAAAAATCTGCTCCCTAAGAACCGAGTTGATCACCGGCGGACAGGCCGGAAGCGGCGGCCCACTCGGCCGCCGGCTGTTTATCCCCACCTTTGGGGCGCACGCGTTTTAGCAAGATCCGTCCGCCCTCGGCTTGAACGGTGACGCCGTCATCTGCAACAGAAACGACGGACCCGGGGGTTCCTGCGCCCTCCAGCTTCGCACTGTCATACATCTGCAGCTCGACGCCGTTCACCGTCGTCCAGGCCCCGGGCGCCGGATTGGCTGCACGGATCGTGTTGTAGACATCATCGGCGGATTTGGACCAGTCGACCTGCGCGAGGTCCTTCTTGAACCAGCTTTCGTAGGAGCCGTCCTCAAGCCTCTGGTCGTGTTTGATGATGATACCGGCCTTGACGAGGTCCAGGCTCTCGATCATGGCGTCGACACCCATTGGGAAGAGTTTCTTGAAATAAACATCGCCAAGGGTCTCGTCCGGGCCGATTTCGCAGCTTTTCTGCATCAGGATCGGGCCTTCATCCAGGCCGTCGTCCGGCCAGAAGATCGTCAGCCCCGTACGGGTCTTGCCCATGGCGATCGGCCAGTTGATCGAGCTTGGGCCACGATGCAACGGACAGAGGGACGGGTGGTACTGAAAGGTGCCGAAGCGCGGTGCATCCCGCACCGCCTCGGGCACGAACAGCAGGACATAGGCCATCATGCAGACGTCCGCATCGAAGGACTTCATAAGGTCCAGCGCTTCCGGCGTTTTCCAGGAGGCCGGCTGATGGACAGGCAGACCCTTTTCCTTGGCGAACTCCACAAGAGGATCTTCCGGCCGGCCTTCCTTGGTCGGTGCGGAGCAGACGGCGACAACGTCCTCGCCGCGCTCCAGGAGTTTTTCGAGGACAGCTTTACCGAAAGCCTGCTGACCGTGAACGACTATACGCATTTAACTACTCCAAAGGGCGCGACTCATCGCGCCGTAAGACCAAGTGGACTATTCAGCCGCGTCGGCACGAACTTCGCCGACCGCGCCCGAACTGATGACCCGCTCCAGATCGTCTCCGCTGTACCCCAGCACGTCAGACAGGATTTCCTTCGTGTGCTCGCCCAGCAGAGGTGAACGCTCGACCGTGACGTCGCTGTCCGAGAGCTTGATCGGGCAGCCGACACTGAGGTACTCACCGCGCTCCGGATGGTCGACCCGGACCATGGTGCCAGTGGCGAAAAGGCCTTCGTCCTCTGAAATTTCCTTCATGGAGAGAATCGGGCCGACCGGAATGTCGTGCGGATTACAGATATCCATGACCTCGAACTTGGTTTTCGTCATGGTCCACTGCTCGATACGTTCGAAGATCTCGTTGAGCTTGTCGAGCCGCTCCGGCGGTGTCGCGTAGCCTTCCTTGGTCTTCCAGTCCGGCTCACCTATAACGTCGCAGATCTTGCCCCAGATTGCAGCCTGACAGATGAAATAGGTGTAGGCGTTGGGATCACTCTCCCAGCCCTTGCACTTCAGGATCCGGCCCGGCTGTCCGCCGCCTGAATCATTGCCGGCACGCGGCGTGGCGTCGCCGAAGGGAATGCCCTCGCCGAACTGGGAGTATTCCGTGAGCGGGCCTGCTTCGAGACGTTGCTGATCACGCAGTTTGACGCGTGCCAGGTTCAGTACCGCATCCTGCATCGCAGCCGTGACTTTCTGGCCGCGCCCGGTCTTCTCGCGCTGGAAGAGGGCGGTGACAATGCCGAGGCAAAGATGCAGGCCGGTGCCTGAGTCACCGATCTGCGCGCCGGTGACCAGGGGCGGGCCGTCCAGGAAACCGGTCGTCGAAGCGGAGCCGCCGGCGCACTGGGCGACGTTCTCGTAGACCTTGCAGTCCTGATACTTGCCGGGGCCGAACCCCTTGATCGAGGCCATGATCAGGCGGGGGTTGATCTCCTGAATCCGTTCCCAGCCGAAGCCCATACGGTCGAGCGCGCCCGGCGCAAAGTTTTCCACCAGCACATCGCACTGCTCGATCAAGCGGGTCAGCACTTCCTTGCCGGTTTCGTTCTTGGAGTTCAGCTCGATGGAGCGCTTGTTATGGTTCAGCATGGTGAAGTAGAGGCTGTCCGCGCCGGGGACATCCACGAGCTGCTTGCGTGTTGCATCGCCGACACCCGGGCGTTCGACCTTGATTACATCCGCGCCGAACCAGGCCAGCAACTGCGTGCAGGTCGGACCGGACTGCACATGGGTGAAATCCAGAATTTTGATTCCTTCGAGGGCTTTCATTGAGCTGCCTTTTGCTTAAGTATTTCAAGAACCTCGTGGTTCGTCCGCTTGGATACCACAGAGGTTGGATTGAGGTTGCCGATATTGCCGCTTTCCTTGCCGGCGGCAGGATCGATAACGGCATTGATCAGCGTTGGTTTACCTGAATCCATCGCTTCATTGACGGCGCGGGTCAAGGCATCCGGATCGGTGACATGGCGGCCTTCACCGCCAAAAGCCTGCATCATCATGTCGTAGCGGCTGTCTTCGACAAAAACGGTCGGTGCCGGATCCTCGCCGCCCGAACGGTTCGTGTCCGTGCCGCGATAGATGCCGTTGTTGTTGAAGACCACAATGCAGACCGGCAGCTTGTAGCGGCAGATGGTTTCGATCTCCATGCCGGAGAAACCGAAGGCACTGTCGCCCTCCACCGCCAACACGGGGAGGCCGGTTTCGACCGCCGCAGCGATTGCGCTACCCATGCCGACGCCCATCACGCCCCAGGTGCCGACGTCGAGGCGTTTGCGCGGTTTGTACATGTCGATGATGGAACGTGCGAAATCCAGCGTGTTGGCGCCTTCATTGACCAGGATCGCGTCCGGACGCTTCTCGATGATCCGCTTCAGGGCGCCCAGCGCCCCGGCATAGTTCATGGGCGAGGCATTGTTCTGCAGGGTTGGCGCCATGCGGGTGACGTTGGCATCGCGTTTCTCACGCACCGCATCGAGCCAATCCTGCGGCGGGGCTTTCCAGTCGCCGCCCATGCCTTCGGTGAGGGCGGACAAGCAGGACTCGATGTCGCCGACGAGCGGCGCCGCGATCTCGACGTTCGAATCCATTTCCCTGGGTTCGATGTCGATCTGGACGAACCTGGTCGAATGAGGCGCGCCCCAGCTTTTGCCCTTCCCGTGGGACAGCAGCCAGTTCAGGCGTGCGCCGACCATGATGACGACATCGGATTCCTTTAACACCAGCGACCGGGCGGCGCCTGCGGATTGCGGATGATTGTCGGGGAGCAGACCCTTGGCCATGGACATGGGCAGATAGGGAATGCCGCACTTTTCCACGAAATCCTTCACCACCTCATCGGCCTGGGCATAGGCAGCGCCTTTCCCCAGAATGATCAGAGGTTTCTTGGCACTTTTGATGACGTCCAGGGCGCGCTCGACGGCGGCAGGGGCGGGAAACTGCGCCGGGGCGGGATCGATGACCTTGACCAGGGACTTTGCGCCTTCGACCGCATCCATGGCCTGTCCAAGCAGGGCGCCGGGAATATCGAGGTAAACGCCGCCTGGGCGGCCGGAGACGGCCGCGCGAATGGCGCGGGCCACGGCGATTCCGATATCTTCGGCATGGAGCACACGGTAGGCCGCTTTGCAGAGCGGTTTGGCGATCGCCAGCTGGTCCATCTCCTCATAGTCGCCCTGCATGAGATCGACCACCTCGCGCTCGGAAGAGCCGGAGATCAGGATCATGGGCCAGCAGTTTGTCGTGGCGTGGGCGAGGGCGGTCAGGCCGTTCAGGAAACCCGGTGCGGAGACGGTCAGGCAGACCCCCGGTTTTTTGGTCAGGAACCCGGCGATGGCGGCTGCGTTGCCGGCATTCTGCTCGTGACGGAAAGAGAGAACCCGCATGCCTTCTTCCTGCATCATCCGCCCCAGGTCGGTGATGGGAATGCCCGGCACGCCGTAGACCGTATTGAGATCATTCAGCTTCAGTGCGTCGATCAGCAGATGAAACCCGTCTGTCAGCTCGCGTTCGGGTTCGCTTGTGGTTCCAGGCTCGGTTTCAGTCTGCAGGGCGGTGGATGTGTTCATATTGTTTTTCCAAGTTCTTGAATAGATAGAGGGGCAGGCCCGACCGGGGACGGCTAGCCGCTGCCCGCTTTGAGTCCGGATAGGTTTTCGAGTTTGGTCCAGGTGCGCCGGACGTGATCGTGCAAAGCCATCGTGTGCTCCCGCACCATCCGTGCGGCAAGATCGCCGTCCCGGCTTTCGATGGCTTCGATGATGCTCATATGATCGACGACGGAGCGATTGGCGCGGTCGCCTTCGCCCATGGCTCTGCGGCGCACCGCATACATGTGCTGGAACAATCCGTCTGCCAGACTCTTGAGCATCGAACACTGAGAGAGTTCGAGAATGCGCTGATGAAACTTGATGTTGGCTTCGGAGTATTCCGCAATATCCGCACGGGCCGAGTCCTGGCTGTGCTTGGCGCCGAGCTTGCGCAGCGACGCAAGCTCCGCGTCGCTCGCATGTTCGGTTGCCAGCCTGGCTGCCATGCTCTCCAAAGCAGCCCAGACGACAATCATTTCCAGAACCTCATTGAGGGACTTTCGCCGCACGAAGACCCCTTTGCGCGGCTGGATCTCCACGAAGCCTTCCTGCTCAAGTTTCGCGAGTGCTTCTCTGACCGGTGTGCGGGAGATCCCGAGCTGTTCGGCGACCTGACGTTCATCGAGACGAAGGTCGGCTCCTTCGGCGTAGATGTTCATGTCCATGATGGCGTCACGCAAGACCTCATAGATGTGATCCTTCAGCGTGAAGTTCGCAGCTATAGGTTTAAGTTTGGCGCTAATCGACATGAGCGAAATGTTGCCTCCCCGTGATCGGCTTCGACTAGCGTCTGCGAAGAAACACGCTCTTCCGCAGTCACCGTGCGGCCGATTTCGTGGTATACCATACACTCACGGTTTTCACCGTCAACGTCAAAATTTCCCGAATTTCTGCAGATTTTTCATAAAAGTTTAGCCATTTCAAAGCACTTATCGCAATTATGCGAGCTTGATATGTGGTATACCACAGAGAGACACTGCGCGAGGGAACGCGTTTCCGTGCTTTTGAGGGACCGGCGCTGAACTCGCCTTTTGAGAGAAGCGCTTGTAATTTCCGTGGTTTGCACTGTGAATTGTCCGGCGCACTTGAATTGCGGCAGGCTTTCGAACTCTTCAAGGAAGCGTTTTTGTGCTGCAACGCATCACGGTACCTTCCTGAAACAGGGTGCGCTGCAACAGATTTCAGAGTCTCTTTAAGGGGATGGGGTTAGACTTGGGCGTCGTAGTAAAATACTCGTTTTTGAACGTTGGATTGATGAGTTATCTGCCGCAGTGCGGTAGGTGCGTGCCTTGCCCCACATATGCCCGCTCAATTGACTGGCCTTGCGGCCGTGCCGCTGGATAAAGTGCTGGCATGCACATTGGGCACCGCACGCACGCGGGCTTTTCTGATCTTTGAAACGGGCGAAGACGATGCTTCACACAACAAGAGCTTATGGCGGGATGCTTGTCGCGCCGCATCACCTGGCTGCGCAAGCCGGTCAGCGCGTGCTGGCCGAGGGAGGAAATGCCATCGAAGCCATGGTTGCCGCGGCTGCGGCGATTGCCGTGGTTTATCCCCATATGAATTCCCTTGGCGGCGATAACTTCTGGCTAATCCACGAACCTGGCGAAGCGCCGATCGGCATCGACGCCTGTGGCGGCGCTGCGGAGTTGGCGTCTATCGACTTCTACCGGGAACAGGGTCTCGAAGCGATTCCCGGGCGCGGCCCTCTGGCGGCCCTGACGGTCGCGGGCGCACTCTCGGGCTGGGAAGCCGCGCTTGCAGTTTCCAAGGGGGCCTGGGATGGCCGCTTTCTTCTGCCTCGCTTGCTGGAAGATGCCATTGCCGTCGCGCGCGAGGGCATCGCCGTGACCGCAAGCCAGGCCGCGAACACTGCCGCCAAGAAGCCCGAGATGGGGAGCTCGCCAGGTTTTGCCGAGACCTACTGTCCCGACGGGTCTGTCCCGCGCACGGGCGATAGGTTCCGGCAGGCTCGACTGGCGGCAAGTCTCGAGGTGCTGGCCAAGGAGGGGCTGGAGTCTTTCTATCGGGGCGACCTGGCGCGCAGTCTGGCCAGTGATCTGGAGGCTGCCGGCAGCCCTCTGCGTCTTTCCGATCTTGAGGGCTTCAAGGCCCGCCGCGTGCATCCGCTTTCGGTCGAGGTGGCCGGGCACCGGGTTTTCAATATGCCGCCGCCGACCCAGGGCCTCGCGTCGCTGATGCTGCTGGGCATCGCGCAGCATCTGGATTTTGGTGAGCCCGGTAGTTTCGACTTCATCCACGGGCTGTTGGAGGCAACCAAGCGCGCCTTCCTGGTGCGCGACCGGCATGTGACCGATCCGGATTACATGACGGTTGATCCGGCTTCCTTCCTGACGCCCGAGGTCTTAAGGGAGGCGGCCGGCGACATCGATCCCGTCAAGGCCATGCCCTGGCCCGCGCCGGCGAATGCCGGCGACACTGTCTGGTTGGGGGCGATCGACCGGGAAGGACGCGCGGTGTCCTTTATTCAGAGCACTTACTGGGAATTCGGTTCCGGCGTGGTGCTGCCGGAGAGCGGCATCGTCTGGCAGAACCGGGGCACCAGCTTCAGCCTGGACCGGGCGCATCATAACCACCTGCTGCCCGGTCGCCGTCCGTTCCATACCATTCAGCCGGCCCTGGCGCAGCTTTCGGACGGGCGCGTGATGACCTACGGCACCATGGGCGGCGAGGGGCAACCGCAGACGCAGGCCATGCTCTTCGCGCGCCATGTGCTCATGGGGCAGGATCTCCAGGAGACGGTGACCGCGCCGCGCTGGCTGCTCGGCCGTACCTGGGGGTCGGAGCACACCAATGTTCGCATGGAGGATCGTTTCGATCCGGAGGTCATCGCGAAACTCAAAGCGGCGGGACACGATATCGAACTGGTCGGTGCCTTCGACGAGATCATGGGACACGCAGGCGCTCTGGTCCATCACCCGGACGGTCTGATCGAAGGCGCCGCCGACCCGCGCAGCGACGGACAGGCGCGCGGGTTTTAGATCGGGGATTCGTGGGGAGGGACGCGCCCCTAAAACGAGCGCGCCCCTCCAGTCTGATTATGATGGCTTGAAGGTCATGCGCAGGGTGGGTTGTCCGGAGAGTTCGTGGGTGAATTCTTCGGCGCCTTGGAAGCCATAGGCTGTGTAGAATCTGCGCGCGATCGCGTTTTCCTCAAAGACTTCGACCTGCAGAGCGCCTTTCTCGGCAACGGCTTTGTCGAGCATCGCTCTGCCGTAACCCCGGCCGTGATACGCCGGGTCGAGAAACAGCCCGCCGACCATGTCTTCAATCAGAGAAATGAAACCCACAACCTCGCCGTCGACTTCCGTCACCCAGGTTTCTGCGAGGGCAAGATAAACGTTGCGCACGTTCTCCGCCTCGCGGTCGATGAAGGCCTGGGACAAAAAGGGATGAGCAAGGGCGCTCGCGCTCCGCCATGACGCCACCACGACGTCGGTGTCTTCTTTTGCAAATCTTCTGATCATTGTCAGTCATGTCTTTCGTGCTGCGCACGGCGGCAACACCGCCGGCACGGTCTCAAAATGGGATCGGACAAGACGATGGGGCTGCGGACTGATGTCCGGCAGTCACTTCTGTTCGATTTGTAACGAGGCGCCATTCGGCGCCTGGGGTCAGCAGGACATGAAATCTCCGAAGAATGAACGGTGTTTGGTAACCCGCGAGGCTTGCGATGTAAACCGGCTGTTCGACTGTTTCGCGGGATGTTCCCCTAACCCAAGTCCGCGACCAACAGCAGGGCATCGCCGTCGGGATAGTGCAGGCTGGGGTGCGGCACCAGCGGACGCCGGTCGCGCAACTCGAACCCCCGGCGCTGATAGAAGGCAAGGGCGCGCGCGTTCCGTTCGAAGCAAATGAGACTGAGGCGAGGCAGGCCTTCCTGCCGTGCGCGGGCCTCGGCGCAATCCATCAGCTTTGTGCCGATCCCGCCGGAGCGGAACTCCTTCATCACGGCTAAACCGGAGATGTAGAGTGAGCCCGGGTCTTCGAGATGGGAGTAGGGTTCAAGCACCGGATCGCTCTCGGTTTCGGCATCCGGATCGGCCTCCATCTCGAAGGCATGAAGCATGCCGACGACCGTGCCATCGCGGTCTGCCAGATGGCAGTTCTCATAGGAAAAGGCTGTGTTGGTCCGGGCGTAACGTCGCGCGCCATGTTCAAGCAGCGAAATACCGGCTGGCTTGCTCAGGCTCCAGATGTATTCCGCGAGCCCGTCTGACGCGATGAGGAACAGTTCGGCAATGGCTGCGCTGTCGTCTTTGGCCGCTTGCCTGATGACGATTTCATCTGCGGCGTCCTTAGAGGTCATTCAGAACCTTCTCAAATCACGAGTTCTCAGTATCACGAACGCCCAGCACCCGGCTGGTGTCTTCGAGGGTCTGACCGCCGCGCCCGAGGTGCTCGGCGATGGCAGAGATAACATGGACCCGCTCCGCATTCGACTCGGCGATCTCACCGTCCGCATGCCAGAGGCTGTTCTCGAAGCCGACCCGCGCATGGCCGCCCAGGGCCATGGCCGCCGCGAGCGACGCGGTCTCGCTGCGCCCGAAGCCGCAGACCATCCATTCGCTGCTTGATTTCAGGCCGGACGCATTCAGGGCCTCGATAAAGGGTAGGAGGTCCTCGACCTCGCTCTCCAGGTTCTTGGCGTAGCGGCCAAGGACAAAGAGGAGAGCGTGACGCCCGCCGGGGATGACCTCGCGACGAACCAGATCCGCAAAGCGGTGAATCTCCTCGGCCGCGTAGAGAATGTGCTGGACCGCGATGTCTTCCTTCAGCGCCCAGTGATAAAAGTCCGCGGCTTCGGTTTCTTTTTCCGGGCTCGCGATCAGCTCCTTGAGCGCGGCGCTGAAGCCTCGCGGCCGGAGCTCCCGCATGACCGCCATCTGCTCTTCCGGCTGGTAGATGCCGACGGCTTCGGTTGTGACCTGGGCGAAGATCTTGTCACCGCATTCGCGGGTAATGGCATCCAGCAGTTCGCGGTAAACGGCGGCATCCAGAATATGTGCACCTTGCGCATCGCGAATGTGGGCGTGGATGGCTGTTGCGCCGGCCTCGGCGCAGGCGGCTGCCGTCTGCGCGGTCTCGGCGATGGTCATGGGGACTTCGGGGTGATCGCTCTTGGTCTTGCGGGCACCGTTGGGCGCCACCATGATGGTCGCGGACGAGGTCATGCCGCACCGGCCTGTGCGAGGGCGGTTGTAACGGCACGATCGAGTTTATCGGTGATTTCGTCGAGCTGCGCATCCTCCAGAATGAAGGGAGGTGCAAGCAGGATATGGTCGCCGCGTTGGCCATCCAGCGTGCCGCCCATGGGATAACACATCAGCCCCTCGTTCATGGCCGCCTGCTTGACCTTTGCATGCAGTTTATGGCCGGGGTCGAAGGGCGTTTTCGTCTCGCGGTCCTTGACCAGCTCAAGCCCCCGGAACAGCCCCCGGCCGCGGATGTCGCCGACGTGCGGATGCTGCCCGAAGCGCGCTTCCAACCTTGTATGCAAGGCTTCGCCGAGAGGTGTCACACGCTCAACCAGTCCGTCATCGATCAAGCGGGTCAAGACTGCGCCTCCGGCAGCGCAGGCGGCGGGGTGGCCGATATAGGTATGGCCGTGCTGAAACAAACCCGAACCCTGTTCGATGGCGTCGTAGATGGCCCCGGTGCAGAGCATGGCGCCGATCGGCTGGTAGCCGGCGCCCAGGCCTTTCGCGATGCAGAGGATGTCCGGCGCGACGCCGTCATGATCACAGGCGAAGAGCGTTCCCGTGCGCCCCATGCCGCACATGACTTCATCAAGGATCAGCAGCACACCGTATTGGTCGCAGATCTCGCGGATACGTTTGAAGTAGCCCTCCACGGCCGGGACCGCACCCAGGGTTGCGCCGACCACCGGCTCGGCAACGAAGGCCGCAACGCTGTCCACGCCCAGGCGTTGGATTTCGGTTTCCAACTGGTTCGCGACCCGTTGGCCGTAGTCGAATTCACTCTCGCCCTCTTCCTGGCCGCGATAGACAAAGCAGGGGTCGATGTGCGCCATGTCCACCAGCAGCGGTTCGAACTGTGCCCTGCGCCAGCGGTTTCCGCCGGCGGCCAGCGCGCCCAGAGTGTTGCCGTGATAGGATTGCCAGCGTGCGATGATGTGTTTGCGCTGGGGCTGGCCGATCTCGACAAAGTACTGCCGCGCCAGTTTCAGCGAAGCCTCCACGGCCTCTGATCCGCCGGAGACGAAGTAGACCCGGTCCAGATCGCCGGGCGCGAGAGCGATCAGCTTCTCGGCCAGAGCCTCGGCGGGCGGCGATGTGAAGAAACCTGTGTGGGCAAAGGCAATGGAGTCCATCTGGCTGCGGACGGCATCTGTCACCGCAGCATCTGAATGACCCAGGCAGGAGACGGCGGCGCCGCCGCAGGCGTCGAGGTATCGCTTGCCGTCGCTGTCGACGATGTAAGCGCCGTCGCCGTGGGACGCGACAGGCAGTTTCGCTTTGGTGTGGCGGGGAAAAACATGGCTCATGAGACGTGGCTTTCCTCTGGGTTGGGAACTCATATTCTTTGACGGCCTTGACGACAAAATTGTGTTTTCTGGCAGGGAGTTATGAGCGGAGCGATGCTGAAGCATCGTGACAGATGACATGACGCTGTCCGGAACTCACAATCTTGTCGCCCCTCTGGGGTCGTATTATAGCAGGCTTTAGGGGCGTCGAGCCCGCTCACCGGGCCTTCAGGCCCGCTTTCGAGAGCCCTCCTGCCTAAAGCCAGCCATAATACGATCAAGGCCATCAAGGAATATGAGTCCTCAACCTAGGCGTGAAACGACGGTTGGCGCGCCGAATTTCATGCGATGACCCTCTGGATCGAAGGCCGCCTGCAAGGAGAGTGTGGCAGGATGAAAGCTTCCTGCAATATCTATCTGCAGTTTCCTGCCCTCGCGGGCGAACTCCGATGGGACGTAGGCGAGCGCGACGGGCCTCTGAATTCTGTACCCGAAGGCTGCGGAGGTGACTTGTCCAATGTACCGGCCATCGCACAGAAGGGGTTCATGGCCGATGGGCCAGATATTTTTTTCCTGCGGTATGACTGTTACGAGCCGGGTTTTTGGACCGGCTTGCCGTTGCGCCAGCAGAGCGCTTCGTCCGGTGAAGTCGGGACCGTCGTCCAGCTTCAACGCGAAGCCGAGGCCCGCATCCAGAGGTGTCGTGTCCGGTCCGATGTCGTGACCGATGGCGAGGAACTGCTTCTCGATCCGCAGCGCGGTCTGCGCATAGGCGCCCGCGGGGCGGACGCCATGACGACTGCCGGCCTGCATCAAGGCATCGAACAGCGCGGTGGCGGCGCAGTTGGGTACAATCAACTCCCAGCCCAGCTCGCCGACATAGGAGAGCCGCACCGCGCGAACATCAATACCGGCGATAGAGACGGTCTTGTGGGAGAAGAAAGGGAAGGCCGCATCCGAGAGATCCGCGGCGCTCAGGGAATGCAGCAGCTCCCGGCTTTTCGGCCCCATGACGCCAAGGATTGAAAGGTCTCCGGTGACGTCAGTGAATGTCAAATCCTCGTCAGCCCGCCGCGCCCGCCGCAACCAGGCCAGATCGCGCCGGATACGGTTGGTGCTTGGCATCAGCAGATAATCGTCGGAGGAATTCCGCAGGGCCGTGAGGTCGCTCTCGATGCCGCCTTTGTTGTTCAGCATGGCTGTGTAGATGGCCCGCCCCGGCGCCCTGGACATGTTATTGGCGCAGACCCGTTGCAGGAAGGCCTCTGCGTCCGGCCCCTTGACCTCGATCTTTCCGAAGCTTGATTGTTCGAACAGTGCCACCGCCTCGTGGGCGGCGCGACACTCTTCGCCCACGACGTCGAACCAGCCTGGCTTTCCGAAGGTCAGGCTTTGGTCGACGCTGTTCATCGGATCGAAGTAGAGCGGGCGTTCCCAGCCGAAGCGCTGACCGAACCTGGCGCCGGCACGAACCAACGCGTCGTGTGTGGCGGTGCGGTGAAGATTGCGCGCAGTCTTGTGCTCTCGTCCAGGATAAGCAATCGCGTAGTGTTCACCCAGAACCTCGGGCGCACGCGCGAGGATTGCGTCCAGTTGCGCTTCGCTTGGGTGGAAACGGGCAGGGTGGACTTCGTCGAGGTCCATCGGGGCCTCGCCTTCCGCGATCCAGGCTGCAAGCGCTTTTCCGGCGCCCCCACCCGTCGCCACACCAACCGAGTTCATGCCGCAGCCCAGGTAGAGGCCGTCCACTTCCGGCGCAGGCCCCAAGAGGAAGCTGCCATCCGGCGTAAAGCTCTCCGGACCATTCAGCAACATCCGCACCTCGGCGGTTTCCAGCGCCGGGATGCGATGAAGGCCCGTCAGCATCATGGGTTCAAAATGATCCCAGTCCTCGCCCAGCAGGTCGAAGGCGAAGTCCTTGGGCAGATCTTCCAGCCGGATCGCTTTTCCCATGGGCTCGAAACAGCCGACCAGCAGCCCGCCGACGTCGTCGCGGATGTAGAGATGTCCGTCGTGATCACTCAAGGTTGGCAGACGGCCGGTGATCCCCTCGACCGGCTTGGTCAGAAGATAGAAATGCTCACAGGCCTGGATCGGAATCGTCACACCCGCAAGTCCGGCGACTTCGCCACTCCACAGCCCACCACAGATCACCGCGGATTCGCAGGCGATATGGCCGTACGCGGTGTCGACGCCTGTGATCTGCGCCCCAGCTTTGGTGAAGCCGGTCACAGGAGTGTCTTCGAAGACTTGTACGCCCATTGTCCTGGCGGATTTCACCAGCGCCGCGCAGAGATCCGAGGGGTTCACGCGGCCATCGCTCGGCGAATAGATGGCTCCGATGACATCGTCTGTATGGGCCAGTGGCCAAAAGTCTTTGACCTCTGCCGCCGAGAGTTCTTGAACCGGGACATCGTAAAGCCGCGCGAGCGCTGCTTGCCGCCGGATATGGATCAGACGATCCGGATTGGTCGCAATGGAGAGGGAACCGGTCTGGACCCAGCCGGTGGATTGGCCCGTTTCGGCTTCCAGGCCACCGTAAAGCGCTACCGAATCCTTGATCAGTTGGGTCAGGTTCCGGGTCGAGCGAAGCTGCCGGACCTGGGCCGCGGAGTGCCAGGTCGTGCCGCAGGTAAGTTGCTTGCGTTCCAGAAGGACGACATCTTTCACACCGCGTTTCGCAAGGTGATAGGCCGTGGAACATCCCATGATCCCGCCGCCGATAATCACGACGGAGGCTGTGGCGGGAAGCGCCTGTTTCGCGGTGGTGCTGTTCATTTCCCTGGCCGGTCTCGAACTGTTTCACGATGTGGATCATTTGTTTCAATAGTAATTGTGATTGAAACAGTCGCGTCAAGTGGTTATTGTCGTGAAATGGGGATCGACATGCATACACGCCTTGATGCGGCTTTTGAGCGCCTGGGGCCGCGCCTGAAGATCGCGGCGCGCTATGTCCTGGATCATCCCGACGATGTCGCGCTCTATTCCATGCGCACCCTTGCGGAACGGGCAGGGGTTGCACCGGCGACCTTGTCCCGCCTGGCCCGCGCGATCCAGTGCGAGGACTACGAGACCTTCCGACACAGTTATCGGGCAATGGTCGCCGGGCGGCATGATCCCGGCGCTAGTTTTGCCGGTCGTGCCCGTGCCCTGAAAGCGGATGCAGGCAATCGGAAAGAGGCCATGCGCGAGCAGGCCGAAGCCGTAGTCGGCAACATCGACAACTTTTTGGCTTCCGGCTATCGGGAAAGTCTGGATCTGGCGGCTGATATTCTGATTTCCGCACGCAGCGTACAGGTCGTCGGCATGATGAGTGGTTTCTCACTCGCCATCTATGCGCATTATGTGGCCAGCATGGCCTTTCCCAACTGGTCTTTGCTGCGTACCCAGGGCGGCAGTATCGCGAACTCGCTTTACGATTTGAGCGAGGAAGATGCCGTTATTGCCTTCTCGTCCGAACCTTATTCACGTGCAACCATGGTTGCCTGCCAGGACGCCCGCGCGGCCGGTGTGAAGGTGGTTGCCATGACCGACCGGCGCTCCGCACCCTTGGCGCGCATTGCCGACGTGGCGTTGGTGGCGCCAGCCGACTCGCCGCACTACTTCCCGTCGATCGCGGCACAGGTGACCGTCATTGAGGGGCTGTTGAGCACCATGTTGAAGCGTGCCGGATCGGAAACCCTGACCAAGATCGAGACCATCGAGGCCGCGCGCCACGCTTACGGCGAATACTGGGATGAGGAGAAGGAAGCAAGCTCTGCAAGATCATAGAGAACGGCGTCTGGGTGGACAGGGCGGAGAACAGGAATCTCTGCTTTGGGGACTATCCTATCTTGGCGCGGCAGTGCAGAGTCACTCTGCAAAGAGATAATAGAGCAGGAAGAGTGCGTCTCTTGGCCTTCATGAGCCCAAGCGGTCAGTGGTCCAAGCGAACGCGTCACAAGCAAAAAAACACTTAGCAAGGAAACGGGAGAACATCATGAGGAAAGCAATTAGTCTTTTAAGCGCAACGGCCATGACGCTGACTGCGACCAGCGCTTTTGCCGAGCAATGCACCAATGAAGTCTGGAACAAGGTCATGTCGCGCGACAAGCTGGTCGTGGGAGTCAAAGCCGACTACAAGCCCTGGGGTTTCCGGGACGAGAGCGGCAATCTGGTCGGTATGGAAATCGACATGGCGCAGTCAGTTGCCGATGCCATGGGTGTGGAACTGGAGACCGTCGCTGTGCAGTCCTCCAACCGCATGCAGTTCCTGGAACAGGGCAAGATCGATCTGATGATCGCCACCATGTCCGACCGTCCGGACCGCCGGGAAATCGTCGGTATCGTCGGACCGAACTATTACACCTCCGGCACCAACATCCTGGCGCCGAAGGCTTTGAAGTTCGCCGATTGGGAACAGCTGCGCGACCGTCCGGTCTGCGGAAAGCAGGGCGCGTTCTACAATAAGATCGTCGAAGAACGTTACGGCGCCAAGGTCGTGGCCTTCGGCGGCAACGCGGAAGCCAAGCAGGCCCTGCGCGACAAGAAGTGCATCGCCTTCGTGTACGATGACAGTTCCATTGTCGCCGACCTCTCTTCGGGCAACTGGGAAGCCTTTGAGATGCCCCTGAAAACAGAAGACGACAACCCCTGGGCGCTGGCTGTGCCCAAAGCCGAGCAGAACTGTGTCTTCGGTAACTTCATGTCCGGCATGCAGTACAACTGGCACCGCGACGGCACCCTGATCGAGCTGGAAAAGAAATGGGGCATCCAGCCGACCGCATATCTGCAAAGCCAGAAAGAACGCTTCGCCGACTGGATCAAGTGAGGTTTTGCGAGTGGGAGCGGTCAAAGCCAATGACCGCTCCCAACGGGCGATGCCAAAATGATTTGCTGCTACCGTGTAGCGCATAGGGATTCGATGTAGAAAAGCGGAAGCTTGAGTCGAGCTTCAGGAAGGGTTGTTTCGAGAAACGCAGCATACTTAAGGTATGTGAGGATCGCAGAAACAGCGTTGACGCAGAGGTCGGCCAAGATGCCGCTTTGCAGGGGGTGATCATCGAAGCGATTCAAGAATTCTTTCGGGAAGTTGCGGTCAACAATCCCACCTGGAACTTCATCTTCTTTTACGAGGCGACTCAGTGGAACAAGGTGGTGGGCGGGCTGTGGATGACGATCCAGCTTTCCGTGGTCTGCGTGCTCTTTTCTCTGGTGATCGGCGTCGTTGGCGCGGGCCTGCAGGGGGCGAGGAGCGCCGTCCTGCGGGCCGTTGTCGCGGGCTACATTCAGTTCTTCCGCAACACGCCGCCCTTCGTTCAGCTGCTGTTTTTCTACTTTGCGCTGGGCCAGTTCACACCGACCTATTCGCCGGACGGCTGGCTGGAGATCCCGATCATCAGCAACGTGGGCTGGGCGATCATCTCGCTCTCCTTTTTTGCCGGCGCCTTCAATGTGGAGATCTTCCGCGCCGGGGTTGAGGCCGTACCGAAGTCGACCCAGGAGGCGGCGGAGTCCCTGGGCTATACGCGCCTGCAGATCTATGGCCACATCGTCTTCCCCCTGGCGCTGCGGGTGTCCATTCCCGCGCTCAACAACAACCTGGTCAATCTGGTCAAGACCACGACTCAGGCCTTCGTCATAGCAGTGCCGGAATTGCTCTATCAGTCGGTCACCATCTGGAACGACTATCCCTCCGCGCAGTATCCCATGATGACCTTCCTCTTCTTCGCCTATCTGGCGCTTGTCGGTGTCGTGGTTGTCGGCATGAACAATTGGGAACGCGCGATGCGCATCCCGGGCTACGGGGGCTGACATGGCAAAGCACTCCCTGCGCAGCGCCTCCATCCCCGGCGTAACCGCCGCCGCCAAGACCGACCTGCCGGTTCTGCATTCCTTCAAGGCCGGTTATGCGGCGCCGAGCGAGATCGGTTTCAGCCGCTGGCTTGCGGGTGTCCCGGCCTGGGCGGTTTTCGCGCTGGTCTTTGCCGCCGCGATCTGGCCCTTGTCCGCGATGGCACAGGGGAGCGGCTTCACGGCGGGGCAGGCCTTCGAGGCCTTATTGCGCTGGATCCCCTATCTGGTCACCACCGGCTTTGCGCTGACCATTCTGATCAGTTTTTTGACCATGTTCATCGGCACGGTTTTCGGCGTTCTGCTGGGCCTGGGGCAGATCTCGCATAATCCCGTGATGGCGAAGAGCTGCTGGCTGATCACCCAGACCTTCCGCAATTCGCCCTGGCTGGTGCTGCTTTTCATCGTGATGCTGTCCTTTCCCTTCGAGATCCAGATCGGCAGCCTCATCATCCCGGTACCCGACTGGATGAAGGCGGTGATCGGTCTGGCTCTGCCGATCATGGCGAACATTTCCGAGATCGTGCGCGGTGCGGTAAACTCCGTGCCGACGGCCCAGTGGGAGGCCGCGGAGAGTCTGGCCTTCTCGCGCCGTCAGACCTTGTTCGAGATCATCCTGCCCCAGTGTATCAAGCGCATGATTCCGCCCTGGATGAACTGGTACGCGATCCTGACCATGGCCACGCCCATCGTCTCGATCCTGGGGGTCGACGAGGTGCTGAACCTGACCCGACAGGCCATCGAGGCCGAGGACAATCACCCCGAGCTGCTGATCCCCTTCTACAGCTTCGTCCTGGTGATCTTTTTCGTCTACTGCTACCCGATCGCGCGCCTGACCATCCGGCTCGAGCGCAAGTTCGCGGTGAAGTTATAGGAGGCCGGGTATGGCCGAGACCAACACTGCAGCCGCATCCGCCGCCGGGAACTGGACCCCGGAACAGCCCATCGTATCCCTGAAGGAAGTGCGCAAATCCTTCGGCGATCTTGAGGTGCTGAAAGGCATCACCTTCGACGTCATGAAGGGCGAGGTGATCTGCATCATCGGCCCCTCGGGCTCCGGCAAGTCGACCCTGATCCGCTGCATCAACGCGCTCAACCCGATCGACTCAGGTTCGATCCAGGTGGAGGGACAGGAGGTCCACGACGCCCACCTGGACAAGCTGGCCCTGCGCAAAAAGGTCGGCATGGTGTTCCAGCAGTACAACCTCTTCCCCCACAAGACCGCCCTCCAGAATGTCATGATGGCCCCGGTCCAGGTCCTGAAACAGGATAAGGCCGAGGTCGAAGCGCGGGCGCGTAAGCTGATCAAGAAGGTGCGCCTGGAGGGCAAGGAAGAGAGCTACCCCGGCGAACTCTCCGGCGGCCAGCAGCAACGCGTCGCCATCGCCCGCTCGCTGGCCATGAACCCCGACATCATGCTGTTTGACGAGGTGACGGCCGCGCTCGACCCGGAGACGGTGAAGGAGGTCCTGGTCACCATCAAGGAACTTGCCCAGGACGGCATGACCTGCATGCTGGTCACCCACGAGATGGGCTTCGCCAGGGAAGTGGCGGACCATATTTACTTCACGGACCGCGGCGTGATTGTCGAGCACGGGCCGCCGGCGACGTTCTTCAGCGAGGCGAAGGACCCACGCACGCAGGAGTTTTTAGGGCAGATTTTGTGAGCGAATGTCAAAGTCGAAGTGGGAATTTTCCACATGATTTGACGACGTTCAATAGGCCTCACGCCATTTGGTATCAGTCTATGCCACAATAAAGATTGAGATTTACGTCGATCACTCAGGATTGCGGATCCGGCTTATTTAGTTTTTCCCATGCATTCTCTTTAACAAGGCCGGAGAATTCAGCCCACGGCTTCCAGTCTTTGCCACATGGTTGTATTTGCTCTAATTCGAGGGACGTGACTCCGGCTGGTACTCGGTCGACTAAGACCTTGGACAAGAACTCCCCGTCCTCTTCATTAATTTGTGCTGAACGTATTCTTAGAGCTTCACCTGTCGGAGTGTGACGATCAAAACCTATGGTGAGTTTGAGCAGCTTTTGATCCTGTGACAGCATCATAAGATTACGAATTTCCGTATGTTCGTGCGGATTAGAGAGGAAACATCCAACACGCGAAGGATTGAACTTTCGGAGATTAGCCACGACAAAAGCCGCTGAGTCCAAGCGTATGGGATTCTTATTTAAACTACTCGACCCTGTCTTGTCTTGATATGATAAGTCTTTCTTTGAAAAAATACTCTCGGTTACAACATCAATCAAATCAGAGTTCTTGCTTTTAATTAGTTTTGCTAATTTTGTAAGCTGGTTATTCATCTCAGAAACTACTAATTCGCGATCTTGAGTAATGCCGGTTGGCGTAATATTTAGTCCTATAGCAGTTCGGATTTTTTTATTATTTTCGCCCTCACAATCGAGTTTCTGTAACGCGCTGCTGTCACGATAGTATTTATTGTTCATCAGGAAGGCCCACATACTTACTGCGGTATCAATTGAATTTAAACCAACTTCTCCGACCATCTTCATTCGGATGTATTCGCAAGTAGAGATAAAATCGTTTCCAAATTGATCTTGCCAAAGACGATATATATTTTTTATGTCGGTATTTTGATCCACATATTGTTGTAAATTATGATTTGGGCTTGGACCGAAATTCGTGGCAAGTATGGTTACAAAGTCTCTATCTATTTTAGGTAGGGATTCGAGTCTACCTTGGTCTGATCCAAAAATAGATCTGCGATGATTAATTTCAATATTGATTGAGCCAGTTGCGTCGGAATCGGTAATTTGCTTCAGTTCAATTTTAATGCCTTTGATCCCAGAGGTGTCACCAAGTAAATCCAATTGCTCTGAGTATTTCGAAGTAATATCTTTCGACAACATCTGCCCCAGTCGATTGTCGGCTTTTTTGGAGAAATCCTCGAAAGTTGGGTTGGTGACCCTATTCAGCAGCCATGCGCCTTGGCCCCCGGCTGCGCCACTGACGAAAGTCAGAGCTTCTCTGAATGTATCAATTATGTTCGAGCTGTATCCTTCAGTGCTTCTCAAAGAGTATGAGACACGTAACGTGTGTCCTGATCTTGCTCGAATGTAAGGGGTCAATGCGCCGGTAGCGCTGACGGCGCTGCTACGAACAACATTTTCTTTCTCATCAAATTGAATAATGAAAATAGGTTCTCTACCGATCAACGAAGATTCGCTGGCTGTGCTGATCCCTGTTAGCGTATTTGTTCGATGAACTTCTACGACAAGAGCAACGGTCTTACTTTTTGGAGTGAGGAATCTTCGGACCATGTTTCCAAATGTTCGTTTGACATCATCATTGTTGTTCATATCAAGGCCGGCAATTGTGAATTGCACAACAGCGTAGTGGCCATTGTCTGTTAGTTGCGATTTGTAGGTAGGGGCGTAATAAACTCGCGTGACAGCCTCATTTAGGCTCGAAAATGTTGTTGTTGGTTCGACCGACTTGACTCCTTTGGCCCCATTGCCGTTGGGGATTGGCGTGCAAGCAAGTAGCGGTGTTAGCAATGCAAACGCCGCTAACCTGTTCAAATAATAGCACATCCCCGATTCCTTTCTATTTTGAGCGAACAGTTCGCAATCGAGCCAAATTGAGTGACTCAATTGAGGCTAGGCAACCTATGGAACTCTATGAGAAAATAATTTTCTACCTATCACTATCTATAGGTCTGTTGAGTTCCGTGAGTGCTTTGGGGGAGTAATCATCATGGAAAACCAATTGATAGATCTGGTGACGGATCTGAAAGACACGTCCGACAATCTCTCGGCGTGGGACATCGCTGAAAAATACTTTGAGAACTTACAGTTTGGCGCAATCAACTGCGGAGTCATGGAAAAGGGGGACGGAGCGCTTGTTGGTTTTTTTTCCAACATGAGTGCCGGCTGGATGGCGCACTATTTGGACTCTGGTTATGATCAATGCGATCCCTTGATCAAACATGTTGTTGATGGCAAACCGGACAGTCTTTTTCTCCAGGAGAATAAAGATCTCTTCACAACATCGGACCCGCAGCGCTCAGGGAATATGTTTCGAGAGGTCGAGCAGGAGGGTATCCGCTCTTCTGTTGTCTCTCCCTTCCAACAGCCGTCGTCGCGTCATATTGTCGGTATCAATCTGGGCAGCGCACTTCCTACCGCCGAGTTTCTACGACTTGTCAGGTCTAACCGAATGGAAATTCTGGTCGGCTTGGCATTGGTCCAAAATTACCTGATGACCGTTTGGTCTGACCTTCGCCGGCAAGGGCCATGGTTTCCGGTTCAATCGGAGAACACCATCCTAACGCCCCGCGAGCGCGAAGTGTTGCTCTGGCTGTCGCAGGGTCTCCGGAATGATCGGATCAGCGAGAAAATGAACGTCGCGGTAGTGACCGTCAATTTTCACATGCAATCTATCAAGCAGAAGCTGGAGGCCAAAACGCGGGAACATGCAGTGGCGATCGCTGTGTCCCGGAACTTGATCGAACCTTAAGATTCGCATATCGGCCTTCATCGGCTCTAGCGTGTGAGGGGCGTTCGATTTGATGGTGCTGGCTA
Organism: Denitrobaculum tricleocarpae; assembly: GCF_007004665.1. GTDB lineage: Bacteria > Pseudomonadota > Alphaproteobacteria > Kiloniellales > Kiloniellaceae > Denitrobaculum > Denitrobaculum tricleocarpae. The sequence goes on from NZ_ML660053.1 coordinate 814,869, forward strand.
GAGCGATCACGTCGAATCCCGCAGCGACTTCTACTCTCGAGACAAGTGAGCCTCCCAGCACGCAAGGGATGCGCGACGGCAATTCTCAATCGCGGACCTAAACCTCCTCGATGAAGTTTCTTTACCTGCTTTTTTGCGTTTTAGGTTAAGTTGAACTGACTTTTCTTTCTAATTAATTTGAAAACAACCGCGATGCGGCGAATAAAACTATCAGAAGTTGAAGAAAAAAATCCCATAAATACTATGGCGGAACATTTTTTCCGCTTGCCGCGTGTCACCTGTTCACTTGCGCCGCTCTGGTCGGGCTTCGACCCCATGGAGGTGCCGAACGTTCTGGAATGGATGGTTGTTCTGGAGCGGCGGGATACGACCCTGGAGGGGCATTTTGTCCGTCTGATGGGGGAAAGCGTGAAGAATCTCTTCGGGGCGAACCTGACCGGGAAAGCGCTCTCGGAAAGCCTGAGTGACGCGGACCTTGAACAGCGCTGGCAAGATCTGAATGCAGTTGCGGAAGCGCGCCAGCCTTCATTTCATATCAGTAAAGTGCCGCTCAAACAGCGTGAGTTCGTCACGATTTACCGCGGCTGCTTTCCCTTCTGCGATGAAAAAGGCGACATCGTGCGCCTGGTCATTGTCGCGGCACCGGCCGGGGATGTCAGCGTGGCTCAGGCCCGCATCACCGATTGAGCGCCGCTGGTGTTTTCTTGCTCCCGAGGACTGGGCCGGATCAGGTTTCCTTGTTCACGGTTCAGCCCGGAGAAGCTCCCTCGGCCTTCTTTCTGTGGCCCACAATTTGCCGCCCGCCTGCACGTTTCAGATCGGCCAGCCTCAGGCGCGCGTTCGCCAGACGGCTCATGACCGTTCCCAGCGGCACCGCGAGGGTGGCGGCAGCCTCGGCGTAGGTCAGGCCTTCCACATAGACCAAAAGGACGGTGCTACGCTGCGCTTCGGGAAGGCTGGTCAGGACCTGGTTCAGGAAGATCTGCGTTTCCAGTTTTTCCCGATTGTCGGCGATCAAGGCCTCTTCGGCCTCGACAAAACCGCCACCGCGACGGATGCGCTCGGCGCGCAGCTCGTTCTTCCATAGCGACGCCATGATCGAGAAAGTCCAACGGTCCAGTTGGGTGCCGGCTTCGAACTGATCGCTGCGCTGCAGAGCCCGCAGGCAGGTCTTCTGAACCAACTCGGCGGCGGTTTCCTCGTTGTGGGACAATACCATGGCGAAGCGCCAAAGCCGTGCCAGAAGGGACGGCAGGCCCGCTGTCACCGGATCTGCCAAAGGTATAGGTCGCGGGGGCGGCGCTGCGGTGAATTGTGACTTGGATTCGGTGACTGGAGGCTGGCTGTCGCTGGTTTCCTGCGGTGCTGTCATCGGTCTCTTGGCGGCGTGCCCGGGTGGGCCGTGTAAAGTGCCGCTCTCCACTTTGTCTGCCGTGATCTCGACAGATCGGTTGCTGTGGCCGCGGAAACTCTCGTCGAAGAAAGATCCTGCGGCGTGAGTCGAAGGAAACGCCGTTGATGGAACTAAGTTAGCGATTGGACTGAGCGCTGGTAATTGCTGAAATTTCTATAGGGCTATACGCAAATAGAGGAGGCGTGTGGGGTGTTTTCCTGCCGGAGCAGTCCCAAAAGGCATGCGCCGAGCGGTCCCGCGCCAGAAATTGCCGAGAAAGACTCCTGGAGACTGTCAAGGATACCTGGTGTCAGCGGATACCGCCGCTCTCCAGGGAGAGATCCAATTGGGCGCGCAGCCAGGCTACGAAGCGGCGCACGCCACGCGAGGGACGCCGGTGGCGGCCCGTCACCAGCCAATAGGACAGGCCGGTCGGATAGCGGCCGGGCAGGGGCGCGGCCAGGCGCCCCATAGCCAGGCTGTCGGTAGCCAGGGATTCCCAAGCGAGGAACACGCCTTGCCCCGCGACGGCGGCATCCAGGCAGAGGGAGCCGTCGGAGAAGGTCGGGCCGTCGCCCAGCATGCTCTCGTTGTGGCCGTTCGGTTTAAGCCAGATATTCCAGCTGTAGACCTGCCCGGCGTCGCGGATGATCGGGTGTCTGGCTAGATCCTCGGGGCATTTTATCTCTTTCGCGAGGGCGGGACTACAGACCGGAAAGACCCGCTGGTCGATCAGCTTTTCGGCGCGGACGTCCGGCCAGTCGCCTTTGCCCACGCGGATGCAAAGATCCACGTCTGAGAGATTGGGATCGACCAGAGAGACCGTGGAGTCGATGCGCACGCGGATATCGGGGTGGTTTCTGTAGAAGTCCTTCAGGCGCCAGACCAGCCACTTCGCGGCAAAGACCGGGGCCACCGACACCGTCAAGCTGTCCTCCCGGGTGCGCCCGGCCAGCGTGACCGCCGCCGCGAGCTCCGTCATGCCGGCGGTCAGGTGACGCAGCACGTCTTCGCCGTGGGGTGTGAGTACGAGGCCCTTGGGCAGGCGTTCGAAAAGGCCGCGGCCGAGCTGTTGTTCGGTCTTTTGGACCTGCTGACTCACCGCTCCTGCAGTGACACCCAATTCCTCCGCCGCCGCGCGCAGGGAGCCCAGCCGCCCCACCGCCTCAATCGCGCGCAGGCCACCCAGGTTGATGCGGTTCAGGTTTTTCATATAGCAGCGCTATATCACACTGCAGAAAAGATCGATAGAAAATAAGGCAAGAGTACGAATATGCTTTAGCTATGCTATATTCATTCAAACCTATCGCAGGACTGCTTTTCTGGGTCGTCACCGGCCGAAGTAATGGTCAATTCCCCTCCCACAACACATGGTATCGTGACCCGCTTTCCCATCCGGATCTGCAGAAGATGTCGCTGAACGCGCTTGCCGATCTGCCATTCGATCCCTTGGCCATTCATGACTTTCCGGATCAGCCAAAAGAGCCTGCATGCGAACGATCAGAGAAATTTCGTGACTGCGTCGTTGAACGCGTGGGCCAGCTTCATGTCATCGTCAATCCGGCCGCTATCGATCGATAGATTCCGGACAAGTGCTCCGATCTTCAGCGTGGATTGGGTTTGCATCTGCCGGCTTGAGTTGGACGACAGGCTGTTGGTCTTCACTCGTAGGGCAGGCCCACGTAGTTCTCAGCGAGGGCTGTCGCGGCGGCGGTCGAGGTGGTGACGTAGTCCAGCTCCGCCTGCTGCAGGCGGAGGTCATAGGGGCTGCTGTCCGGGAAACGATGCAGAATGGAGGTCATCCACCAGGAAAAGCGTTGGGCCTTCCAGATGCGGCGCAGGCATTGCTCGGAATAGCAATCGATCAGCTCTTCACTACCGGTCTCGTAAAAAGCCGTCAAAGCCCGCGACAGAAAGAAGATATCCGAGGCCGCAAGGTTGAGGCCTTTGGCGCCGGTGGGCGGTACGATGTGCGCGGCGTCACCTGCCAGGAACAGACGGCCGAAACGCATGGGCTCGGCGACGAAGCTGCGCAGCGGCGCGATGCTTTTCTCGATCGAGGGACCGGTGACCAGCGCTTCAGCGACATCGCCGGGTAAGCGTTTGCGCAGCTCGTCCCAAAAGCGGTCGTCGGACCAGTCCTCGGGCTTTTCATCAGTGGCGCACTGAATGTAGTAGCGGCTGCGGGTGAGGGAGCGCATGGTGCAGAGGGCGAAGCCGCGTTCGTGATTGCTGTAGATCAGCTCGTCATTGACCGGCGGCGTATCGCTCAGTAGGCCCAGCCAGCCGAAAGGGTAGACCCGCTCGAAGGTTTTCAGTGTCTCTTGCGGCACCGAGCGGCGGCTGATCCCGTGGTAACCGTCGCAGCCGGCGATGTAGTCGCAGAAGACCTCGCGCTCGACCCCGTCTTTACGGTAGGTCACGCGCGGACGGCCGCCATCGAAATCATGTGGAACCACATCCTCGGCCTCGTAGATCAGATGTCCGTTCATCGCATCCCGCGCGTCCATCAGATCCCGGGTGACCTCTGTCTGGCCGTAGACCGTGACGACGCTGCCGCCGGTCAGGCTTTTCATATCGATCTGACGGCGCTGGCCGTTGAAAGCCAGCTCGATGCCGCCGTGTATCAGGGCTTCGCGCTCCAGACGTTCGCCGACCTGCGCGGTCTTCAGCAGATCGACCATGCCCTGTTCGAGAACGCCCGCGCGGATACGGCTTAGCACGTAGTTCCGGCTTTGGCGTTCCAGCACCAGCGTGTCGATGCCTTTGAGGTGCAGCAGCTGCGACAGCAATAGCCCCGAGGGACCTGCGCCTATGATGACGACTTGCGTGCGCATTGGGGATATCCTCCGCAGGTTCGATCAGCCCGACAGCAGCCGGGGCATAAAGAGAGTGAGGGCGGGCAGACTCAAGAGGAGCGCCACCCGCACGATCTCCGCCGAAAAGAACGGCATGACGCCGCGAAACACCGCACGCATGCCCACATTTTCGGCGAGGGATGAAATGATAAAGACGTTGAGGCCAACCGGGGGCGTGATCAGGCCGAGCTCCACAACGACCAGCGCCAGGATACCGAACCAGATTTTCAGCTCCTCCGTATCCAGGCCGTAAGCGGCGGTTGCGGCGGTGGTGTAGTCGCCGCCGTTCAGATCGACCAGCACCGGCCAGAGGAAGGGGACCACAACCAGGATCATGGCCAGGGAATCCATGAAGCAGCCGAGCAGGATCAGGATGATCAGCATGACGATCAGGATAACCCAGGGATCGAGCCCGCTGGTTCCGGCCCAGCCGGCCATGGCGGTGGGCAGGCCCGCGCGGGTGAAAAAGCCTTTCAGGACCTCAGCGCCGAAGAGAATGAAATAGATCATGCCGCTGGTGACGGCGGTCTGCAGCAAGGCTTCGCGCAGGCCCGTCAGGGTCAGGCCACCGCGCTGGTGACTTTCGGTGCCGAGGCCATTGCTCTGGAAACGCCGCAGCAGACCGTAGGCGAGGATCGCGAAGACCCCGACCGCGGCGGCCGGGGTCGGGGTGAAGAGCCCCATGCCCAGGCCCAGGATGATCGAGCCGAAGATGACGAGGACCGGGATCAGGCGGATCAGGGCCTGCTTGCGTGCCTGCTCTTCCATCGGATCGGCGAGGGGCGCCAGCTCCGGTTTCAGGCGGACCTGCAGGGCGATCACGCCGATGAAAAAGGCCACGGCCACGAGGCCGGGCAGGATCGCGGCCTGGAACATCTGTATGACCGAGGCTTCGACAATGATCGCGTAGATCACAAGGGCGATCGAGGGCGGGATCAGAATGCCCAGCGTACCGCCCGCGGCCAGGGTGCCGGTGGCCAGCTTTGGATCGTAGCGCATGCGCCGCAGTTCCGGCAGCGCCACCCGTCCCATGGTCGAGGCGGTGGCAAGCGACGAGCCGCAGACCGCACCGAACCCGGCGCAGGCACAGACCGCCGCCATGGCGACGCCGCCACGCAGGCGACCGACCAGGGCATTGAGGCCCTGAAAGAGATCGCGGCTGAGTTGGGTCTGTGAGGCGAGATAGCCCATCAGCACGAAGAGCGGAACCACGGAGAGTTCGTAGTTGGCCAGACCGTTCCAGAGAAGGGTTTTGAACTGCTTCAGATAGGGTTCGAAGCGCAGATAGGGTGCGGCGAGACTGAGGGCGTAGTTTCCCGCGATCCCTACGGCGATCATGGCCAGACCGACCGGGATCCGCAAGGCCAGCAGGACAAAGAGCAGTACCAGTCCCGCCAGGCCGATCAGCTCAAGTTCAGACATGGGCGTCGGCCTTGAAGAACTGCGTCAGGGCGACCAGAGCCCAAAGCGCAAGCGAGGCGATGCCCGGCAGATAGAAGGGCCACTCCGGCCAGCCGAGGACCCGCGAAAGCGCGCCGTCGCTGTAGGTCTCGCCCAGTCCCAGGATCAGCCAGTAGGTCAGGAACAGCGCCATCACCGCGATGGCCAGGAGTGAGAAGCGGTCAAGTCTCCGTTGCGTTCTCAGGGAGAAATGACTGACGAAGATATCGACGGCAACGTGTCCGCGCCTGAGCTGGCAGTAGGGGAAGAACATGGGGGCGGCGGCGCTGATCGCCAGACGGACGAAGTCCTCATAACCGGGCAGGCCGGGGACAGCGCCGCCGAAAAGACCGGCGAGGCGATCGAGACCGAACGCCCCGACGTTGACGGCGGTCACCAGAACGATGGCGATCAGGAGCACACCGCCCAGGAGCGCCCATCCAATCGCTAGCTTTTCCATCAGAGCAGGCACGCGCGTCTTTCTCTCTCGTCGCGATCTGAGACGTGGGTTATTGGATCAGCAGCCACGAGGCTATCCTGGAGACGTCCGGCCGGGGGGATCAAAACCGTCCCCGGCCGGGTTCTAGTGTGGTGGAGCTTAAGTTCCACCACACGAGTGCCTCGCCTATTTTGCCGTTGAATGCTTGGCGACCGAAGCGCGGGCGGCGTCGACCAGCGCTTGCCCGTCGAGGCCGTTGCTGTCGGCATCCTCGATCCAGCGCGCCACGACGCCTTCGCCCAGTTTATCGAAGTCCGCCAGTGTCGCTGCATCCAGTTTAATGACTTCGCCGCCGGATTTCTCCTGCGCCGCTTTGCCTGGCGCTTCAATGCCGTCCCAGAGTTCACCGATCTCCGTTGCCAGGGCATCGCCGGAGTTGGCGTCGATCACCGCCTTGAGGTCATCGGGTAAAGACTTGTAGCGGTCCTTATTCATGGCGAAGAGGAACACGGCTGTACCGAAGCGTCCGCCCGTGTCGCCTTCAACGGAGTATTTGGTCAGCTCCTGCAGCTTGAAGGGCAGGACCACCTCGAAGGGGATCAGGGCGCCGTCGACCGCGCCCTTGGAGAGCGCCTGGGGCAGCGCGGGCAAGGGCATGCCGACGGGTTCCGCATTCCAGGATTCGATCATCCAGGCACCGGTCCGCGACGGCGTGCGCAGCTTCATGTCTTTTACATCACCGACGGAGCGCACGGCGGTCTCGCGCAGGTGCAGGGCGTTGCCGGCATGGGCATGGATAAGGATCGGTTTCAGATCCTTGAAGTCGTCGGCCAGCAGCGCGAAGTTCTCTTGAATTGCCAGATTGGTAGCCCGCGCGCTGCCCTGATGGACGGTTGGCAATTCAAAGACTTCGGAACGGGGGAAGACGCCGGGCGTATAGCCGATCACGGTCCAGACCACGTCGGCGGCGCCGTCACGTACCTGCCGGTAAAGCTCCGGAGGTTTGCCGCCCATGGACATGGCCGGGAAGATCTTGACCTCGATCCGTCCGTTGGACTGTTCCTCGACGCGCCGCGCCCAGGGCTCGATAAAGGACTTATGCGCCGGCGCCTTGGGGCTGATGAAGTGGTGGACCGTGATGGTCTCCTCAGCGGCATAGCCCGGTGCTGCAAATCCAGCCGCGGCGACCGTGGCGGCGGCCAACAGGCCGGTAAAAAGACCCTTTGGGGTTTTCATGGCTTTCTCCCTGTCGTTCCGGCGCCAAGCACACAGCCTGCGCCGACTTTTATCGTTGTTTCAGTCTCTGACAGTCGCAGTCTGGCCGATCCATTTGGTTATGGGAAATGAAATTTTTGGGCCGATACATAACCAAATATACAGGCAAAATACCCTTATGCCTGTGCCCCGAGGCGGTGCTCACTCACATCCCGGATCGCCTGCATCATGATCTGGGTCGCCAGGCCAGGTGGGGTGTCCGCGCGTGTCGTCAGACCGACCGGGCCCAGGGTGTCACGGGTGTCGACCGGCAATTCCACAAGAACAGCGTCCTCGACATCGTTGGCGGCGACGCCGTTGGAGATAATCCAGACCGCATCGGTGATGCGGGTGTAGCTGCGTCCGAACGCCATGGAGATGGTTTCGATCTGATCCGGCGGCGTGCCGATGCCGTTGGCGATCAGAAAGCGGTCGACATAAGGGCGGATGATCGAGGCCTCGGTTGGCATCAGCACCGGGTATTCGAGAATGCGCGACAAATCGAAGGGCTGGTCCTGCAACAGCGGATGTCCGGGGCGGACCAGAAAAGAGATGTGCTCAGAGTAGAGGTGCTCGAAGGAGAGGCCTGTCATCAATTCCGGTTCGCCCAAACGACCGACCACGAGGTCCAGTTCACCGACCCGCAGGCGGGAGATCAGAAGGTCGTTCTCGCCGGTGATGATCCGCACGACCGTCTCCACACCGTCTTTTTTAAAACTTTGGACTGCGTCCGGCATGACGCGCGCCGCCACGGTGGGCAATACGCCGAGGGTAATGGCGAAGCCGCCCTTTGCTCTTGCTTGGGCGATGCTGTCGACTCCCTGCCGCAGCGCTGTGACGCTTGCGCCGGCGTAGCGGAGGAACACCTCGCCGAAACGCGTGACGGCAATGCCGCGCTTGCTGCGGTCGAAGAGCTGGACCGCCAGAATGTCCTCGAGCTCACGCAGGGTTTTGGAGACGGCGGGTTGTGTAATGGCGAGGGCGTCCGCCGCCTTGACCACGCTTTTTTGCCGCGCGACCTCCAGGAAACACTGCAGATGGCGGAACTTGATTCGCCTGTCGATCATAAGGGGTCGATCATGAGAGGGTTCCGCGGATCAGCATTGAAATATGTCTTTTTGGTTATCTGTTGGGCCGTAATTGTAAATTTACATAACCAAATCAAGCAGGCAATCTTATAGAAACGCGGAACGCGAAATCTGCGAGTGCAGGGAGAGGAAAAGACACAATGAAGTTTGCCAGGATCAACGGGGTCGTTCTGCATTACGCGGACAGCGGACCCGGAACGGCACCCGCTCTGGTCTTCTCAAATTCGCTGGGCACCGATTTTCGGATCTGGGACGGACTTCTTGAACGCATTGGCGCGCCTTTTCGCGTGGTGCGCTATGACAAGCGCGGCCATGGACTGAGCGAGGCACCGGATGCGCCCTATAAGATGGAGGAGCACGTGGGCGATCTCGCGGGCTTGCTTGATCATCTGGGTGTTCAATCTGCCATCGTCTGCGGTCTTTCTGTCGGCGGGATCATCGCTCAGGGTTTGTCGGCGGCCCGACCGGAATTGGTCCGGGCTCTGATCCTCTGCGACACCGCGCACAAGATCGGTCCGCCCGAAATGTGGGACGACCGCATCGCCCAGGCGCGCGCCGGCGGGATCGAGGCACTGGCGGAAACGATCCTGCAGCGCTGGTTCTCGGAGGACCTGCGCGGCAACCGCCCGGACGAACTGATGGGCTGGCGCAACATGCTGGTACGCACGCCGCTTGCGGGTTACATCGGGACCTCTGCGGCAATCCGTGATTCCGATATGACTGAAGCGGCGCAGGCAGTGCAGGTACCGACGCTTTGTGTCGTGGGGAAGGAAGACGGCTCTACGCCACCCGATTTGGTGCGCACGCTGGCGGGTCTTATCGCCGGGGCGCAGTTTGAGATTATCGAGGGCGCAGGGCATCTGCCCTGTATCGAAAGGCCGGACGAGTTGGCTGCGCTGATCAACGATTTTTTCCAGGAGACCGGACTTGTCTGAAGATCGCTACGCTCTGGGCATGAAGACGCGGCGCGCAACGCTGGGCGACCGCTATGTTGATGGCGCCGAGGCCAAAAAGACGCCCTTCGATGAGGACTTTCAGCGCTACATCACGGAAGGGCCCTGGGGCTCGGTCTGGTCGCGGAACGGGATAACGCCGCGGGAACGCAGCATGGTCACCGTTGGTCTGCTCGCCGCGCTCGGCCACCATGAAGAACTGGCGCTGCATCTGCGCGCGACCCGCAACACGGGTGCGACTGCCGAAGACATCAAGGAAGTCTTGTTGCAGGTTGCGGTTTATGCGGGGGCACCGCCTGCCAACACGGCGATCAAGATTGCGAAGTCCGCCTTTGCGGAAATCGACGCGGAAGAAGCCGCTGGCAGGAAGGCTGGAGACGGGAAGGGCGGATCATGACGGATAAGCTTGGCTTCAAACCGAGAAACTGGAACAGCCATCCGGCATATCTCAGCCCGGACTATAAATCGACGGCGCTGCGCAGTCCGACCAAGCCACTGGTGCCGCTTGCCCAGTCGCTCTCGGAGATCACCGGACCTGTTTACGGTCACGAGAGCGTTGGGCCACTTGACGCCGATCTGACCAGGAACGGTGCGACCGCTGGCGAACCGCTTGGCGAGCGCATCATCGTGACGGGCCGTGTCCTGGATGAAGATGGCAGAGCCCTGCCAAATACGCTGATTGAGGTTTGGCAGGCCAATGCTGCCGGGCGCTACGTTCATGCTGCCGACCAGCACGATGCGCCCCTGGACCCGAACTTTTTCGGCGGCGGCCGCTGCGCCACCAATGCGGAGGGCTGGTATGCCTTCAAGACGATCAAGCCGGGCGCTTACCCCTGGGGTAATCACCTGAATGCCTGGCGGCCCAATCATATTCACTTCTCGCTCTTTGGGCCCAGCTTTGCCACCCGCCTGATTACCCAAATGTATTTTCCGGGCGATCCCCTGTTGGATCTGGATCCGATCTTCCTGGCGACGCCGGAGGCGGCGCGGGGCCGACTGGTTGCTGATTTCTCGCTGGAGGCGACGGAGCCGGGCGTCGCCCTGGGATACCGCTTTGACATCGTCCTGCGCGGCCGCAACGAAACGCCGATGGAAGACTGAGCCATGACGCAAAAGCAGACACCGTCGCAAACCATCGGGCCTTTCTTCGCCTATGGCCTGACGCCGGAGCAATACGGCTATAATCTGACTTCCATTGCCGCGCCCGACGTCGCCAACAAAGATCAAGCGGGTGAGCACATTCGGATCGAAGGCCAGATCTTCGATGGGGAGGGTGTCACGGTCGGTGACGCCATGATCGAAATCTGGCAGGCGGACGCCGCCGGACGCTATGCGCATCCCGCCGATAGCCGGGGATCCAATGCGGATTTCACCGGATTTGGCCGGGTCGGGACAGGCACGGATCCCGAGCGGCGTTTTTTCTTCGAGACCATCAAACCCGGTGCGGTCGGAGACGGGCAGGCGCCGCATATCAATGTCATCGTCTTCATGCGCGGTATGCTCAATCACGCCTACACGCGGATCTACCTCTCGGACGAGGTGGAAGCCAACGCCGCTGATCCGGTGCTGGCAGGCATTCCCGATCACCGGCGCGGAACTCTGATTGCGAAGCGGGACGACAGCGGTGCCGGGCCGGTCTATCGCTTCGATATTCATATGCAGGGGGCCGACGAGACGGTATTCTTCGATCTATGAGCAAAACTACTTGTTTCGTCTCTGACGCCCGCTATTTCCTGTAACACCATGGCCGTCAGTCCTCTCGATTCGACACTCTTTCAGTTGCTCTTCTCCGGTCGCGAGATCGCGAAGCTCTTCAGTGACGAGGCCACGGTGGCCCAAATGCTGCGCGTTGAAGCGGCCCTGGCCCGCGTTCAGGGCCGGTTGGGTGTCATTCCTGAAGAGGCGGCCGACGCCATCGATGCGGTTCTGTTCGAGACGGTTTTGCCGGTATCGGAACTGACGGACGGCACTGGGGACGCAGGCGTGCCGGTCCCGGCACTCGTCGCGGCGTTGCGCAGCAGAATGGACACGGACGCCGGACAGTATCTGCATTGGGGCGCAACCAGCCAGGATATCGTGGACACGGCTCTGGTCCTGACACTGGCCTCCGCCGCCGAGGTGCTGGAAATGCGGCTGGAGCATAGTATCCAGGCTTTGAAAAGCCTTGCAGAGAGGCATCGCGCGACAGTCATGGTCGCGCGCACACGCTCGCAACAGGCTCTGCCTATGACCTTCGGACTCAAGGTTGCGAATTGGCTGTCGCCTCTGCTGCGGCATCGCACCCGGCTGGCCGAGCTGCGGTCGCGATTGCTTGTGGTCCAGTTCGGCGGCGCGGTAGGCACGCTCTCGGCGCTGGGCGGGCGCGGTCTGGAGGTGATGGAGGCTCTGGCCGCCGAGCTGAAACTGCAAACGCCCGCCGTGCCCTGGCATACACAGCGCGACGGCCTGGCTGAGTTCGCCGGCTGGCTTTCACTGGTGACCGGCAGCCTCGGAAAGATCGGACAGGACATCGTGCTGATGTCGCAAAACGAGGTCGGCGAAGTCCGCGAGGGCGGTCAGGCTCTGGGCGAAGGCGCCCGCGGCGGCTCCAGCACCATGCCGCAAAAATCCAATCCGGTCTCCAGTGAAGTGCTGGTGACTTCGGCGAGAAACAACGCGACCCTGCTGCCGGCACTGCACCAGGCGCTCTTGCAGGAGCATGAGCGTGGCGGCGCAGCCTGGCAGCTGGAATGGCTGAGCCTGCCGCAAATGGTGGTCTCGACCGTCGTTTCCTTGAAACATGCGCTCTATTTGATCGAAAATCTTGAGGTAAATGCCAAGCGCATGCGAAGCAATCTCGAGATTTCGAACGGTCTGATGCTCGCCGAAGCCGCGACCTTTGCGCTGGCCGAACATTTGCCGCGCCCGGAAGCGCAAACCCTGGTCAAGCAGTGCTGCCATGAGGCGGCGGCGAGCGGTTTGAATCTGATGGACGTGCTGGCGGAGTGCTGCGACGCGCCGGTCGATTGGACGCAGCTTCGCGACCCCGAGCATTATCTCGGTGTCACCGACCAGTTGATTGACCGGGTGTTGAGCAGCGTCTGATCAGAATCGATCTCTCAGGCCTGCAGCTTTTCTATCGCGCGATCCAAGAACGCGATGCGGTCCTGGCCCCAGAAGATTTCACCGTCCGGCAGGACGTAGCTCGGCGCTCCGAAAACGCCGGCCGCGATCGCCTCGCCGGTATTTTGCTCAAGCCTTTCGGCAAGATCTTCGGCTGATACCGCATGGGCTTCCAAGGCTGCGGTATCGAGTCCGGCCCGCTCGACAGCCGCGGCAAGCACGCTGGCTTCCGCGATGTCTTCGTCTCGTTCCCACATAGCTCTGCCCAACTCCGTATAGAAGCGCAGGGTGTTTTCGCCCGCGTCATTCGAAGCGAAGATTAATCCGATCGCCGGCATGTGATCGGTCATGCTATGCGCCGGGGTCAGGACGATGGGGATGTTGAGATGATCGCGCCAGCGCTTCAGCTCCATCATCCGGTAGGCCTGCCGTTCCGGTGAGCGTTTGGGCAGAGGCACGCCGCCGGTTTGCGCAAAGACCTCGGCGAACTTCGCCGGCTTCATCGTGACGCTGCAGCTTCTGCGCTGCGCAATCTCCTCCAGGCGGGCATTGCCGAGATAGGCCCAAGGGGAATTCAGAGCAAAGTAAGTGTCGATATTGATCGTCATCCGCCGGGCCCGCCTCTGTTGGATCTTTTCACGTGAGAGGCTGGTTCAAGTCTGGTGCAGTGTCAAAGTAAATTCTTCAGGACCTGTTCACAGGCTCTTGAGAAAGCTGGCAAAAAGCTCGGACGCGGTCCTTTGGAAAAGACGCAGCCGGCCGGTTTGTTCCAGAATCAGAAGTCCGGTGGCCTGCGCCATCGCGGACGCGGTTTTACCGGCGGGATCCGGGGCGCCGGCGTCCCTGAAAGAATTTTCGACCAGATCGAAGACGTCGCGGAGCTGCGTGTTGAGAGCGTGGTTCAGTTCGCTGTTCAAGCCAGCGGGTTGCTCGCCTCCAAAAAGATAAAGCCCGAGCGTGAGGTCGTCCGGGTTTGTCCTGTAATAATCGAAGATCGCCCATAGACCTGCTTGCGCCGCGTTTTCCGGTTGGAGGTCATTTGCAGCCTTTTTCACTTCATCTCTCAAGGCTTCCAGTGATGTCGCGAGCACCGCGGCGTAAAGTTCTTCCTTCCCCTGAAAGTAAGGATAGATTGCGCCGGTCGAGCAGCCTGCTTCAGCGGCAATGACCCGCATGCTCGCACCTTCCAGGCCCACGGCCTTAAAGACGGTCTTTGCCGCCTCGACCAGCTGGCTGCGCCGCACATCGCGTAAGGCGGCACCACGGCTCTTGCGGTTGGCGGTTGTCGTTGCTTGCGCGCTTGTCATGTCTCTCACTGCTCGCCTTCGGTGCTCAACTACGCGGGATCGTCAAAGGGCCGGTCGGCCGTCCAGTCGTAGCTCCCCGAGTCGCGTTCCCGGACGGCCTGTTTCCATCCGATGGCCTCTGCGCGCTTCTTGAAGTTCATGCCCTCGGGACTGTGGCGGGTAATGCCGTCGAACACGGTCGCCATCATTTGCGTGTTGCGCAGGCCCATGGCTTCGATGGCCTGATTGATGACCAGCTTGTGCATCATCAGCTGATTGACCGGCACAGAGCAGATTCGCTCGGCAAGAGCTTCGACCTGCTGTTCAAGGTCGGCATCGGGCACGGCCTTGTGAACCAGGCCGATGCGTTCCGCTTCGGCGCCATCGATAGTGTCGCCGGTAAAGAGCATGCGCTTGGCGCCCTCGGCCCCCAGGCGGTAAACCCACATGGCGGTGGTCGGGCAGCCCCAGACCCGCGCGGGCATGTATCCGATCTTGGCCGTCTCCGCCATGACGATCAGATCCGAGCAAAGCGCGATATCCGATCCGCCTGCGACCGCGCTGCCCTGAATTCGGCATATCACGGGCCGGTGACTGCGCCACAATGACATGAAGAGATCCGTGTTCCGCATCATGAAGGCGTAATCCTTCATGGGGTCCCAGGGCATCGCCTGGTTCACGTCGTTGGAACCGCCGTCTTCCGCATAGGCTTTCAGGTCATAGCCCGCGCAAAATGCCCGGCCGGCGCCGCCCAGTACGATGACATGGACGCTTGGGTCGGCATTGGCCCGTGCGACACAGTCGGCAAGCTCATGCGGCAAGTCACCATCGATTGCATTCAACACCTCCGGTCGGTTGAGGGTGATTCGGCCGATACGGCCATCCTTTTCGTAAAGGACTTTTGGCATTAAGAAGCTCCCGCAGACTGATGAACGAACCGAAACGCGCCGGTGCCGACAAAAAAAATATAACACTGTTATATTTGTCGTATATCTTTGTTTCAACGAGAAAAATTCAGACATCGACATGTCATAAATGGGACGCTGTTTTCCGTCTTTGTCTGAGTCGTCAATCTGCGCATCATTCCCTAGTGTGGTGGAACTGAAGTTCGTGTGATTTATGACGTCTTTGCAAGTTACGCGGTTAGGCGCGAGGGCCGCAGTGATGTGGAGCATCACAAGGTCCTCGCAACGACATCCGCGGGACTTGCAAAGGCGCTGGAAAGGTCGCTTTTGTGGCTCTCTGAAGGGCTTCACCGCCGCTCGCCGATGCTTCAGCATCGCCAGCACGACACTTCCTGCTCAGAAAACCGCAAAAGCGATCATAAATGATACGAACTTCAGTTCCACCACACCAGACTGGTGAAGCTTAGGAATGGTTTCGCGAGCTTGATAAGGAGACTCTATTGGCAGGACGGAAAGTACGCCCGAAAGTGGTGGTGATCGGCACCGGAGGGACCATCTCCTTCGATGGCAGGCACGGCCTTGACACCTATGAATATGTGGAGTTCGGGGAGCGCCATGAAATTGGCGAGGTGTTGGCCAGATTTCCTGAACTGGACGTCATGGCAGAGATCGAGAGCGTATCATTTCGCAGACTCTCGAGCTCCGCGGTTTCGCCCGGGGACTGGATCGACCTCGCCGGCAAGATCCATGAAGTTGCCGTGGCGCCTGATCCGCCGATGGGTATTGTTGTAACCCATGGGACCGCGACGCTCGAGGAAACCGCCTACTTTCTGAATCTGACACTCAAGACCGAAATCCCCGTCGTGCTGGTGGGCGCGCAAAGACCAAAGAACGCTCTGGGCTCGGACGCTGGTCCCAACCTGGTGAATGCGGTGCAGGTTGCGGTGTCGGAAGAAGCCCGCGGCGTCGGCGTCCTGGTCATGCTGAACGAGGAAATTCAGGCCGCCCGCGAAGTCACGAAGATGTCGACCCACCGTCTGGAGACCTTTCGCAGCCCGGATCTTGGTATGCTGGGATATGCGGACCCGGACGGACGGGTTGCGATTTATCGGCATCCGGCACGGCGCCATGCGCCAGATACGGAATTCAACGTCGGTGGGCTTGAGACCCTGCCGCGCGTCGATGTTGCCGCAACCTACGCCGGGGCGGATGCCGCCGCCATTTCGGCTTTCGTCACCGCCGGCGCCCGGGGCATCGTAGTGTCGAGCGTCGCCCCGGGTCTGGTAACGCCCGCTCAGCAGGAGGCGCTACTTTCCGCGCGCGGAGAGGGGGTGGTGATTGTTCAAAGCACACGAGCCGGCAGCGGGCGCGTGCTGCGGCGTGCGTCGATGCGCGACGCGGGCATCGTGGCGGCGGACAATCTGAACCCTCAGAAGGCGCGGGTGCTCGCCATGTTGGCCCTGACTGTCACGAACGACCCGGAGCGCATTCAGAAAATGTTCGATATTTACTAGAGGAGACACTCTAGGCCGAGGGATCGCCCATGAGCTGACCTTCTCTCCGGGCCTCGACAGTCCGCTCGATCTTGCTACGCAGGGAATGGAGCCTCTTGAGAGAATTGGTCAGTCCCGCCTAGATGCTCAGACCGATGGCCTGGTTGATTTTCCGGCCAGCGTTCACCGCATGATATGTCGGAAATGGAGAACGCTGGGAAACATCGATTTCGCGCTTGAGCCACGCCCGGTCTTCTAGAACGCAGAGTGATTGGGATAAGGCGCGATCCGTGATTGTTCCCAGTCCGGATTTAATGACCGAAAAGCGTGTCGGGGACTCCGTGACCGCCAGAATGGGCACGGCCCAGCTCCGTCTTATGATGGCGAAGGCGTCGTCATCGGGCAGGGTCTCCAGAATCCTGCTGGCAATTGCCGCTGCCGTCTTGCCTGTATGGGTCAGGCGGAACTCCGGCCGCAAGGGATGGCCGTGACCCGGGTTTTTCTCGAGCAATCCAAGCTGAACCAGATGATCCAGGCTCGATGCAAACGAAGTACGGCTTGCCCTGGCCGCGGCGATCAACGGAGCCTGCCGGCCCGGGGTGCCAGAATCCAACAGGGCCAGAATTTTCAGCGACCAGGCTCTGGATGTGAGATTGACAAGCAGTGTTATATCCATGAATTATATTTACTATATTTTTAGTGCATAAGGAAGTACCATGCCAGTCGTTTCTTTAGACAACACAATCACTTTGGCTCTTTCAGTTCGTGAAAGGCACGCAAGTGCCGAGTGGTACGAAAAGATGCTGGGTTTCCGATTGCTTGTGCATATCGACGAAGCCGGTTGGAGCGAGATGCAGACCAATACACAAGGCGTCACTCTGGGTTTGGGCGAACAGTCGGAACCCACTCCCGGCAACACAGTTCCCGTGTTTGGCGTGGCGGACATCGCGGCCGCGCGGGGGGCGCTGGAAAATGCCGATGTGAAATTCGATGGGGAAACCGAAACCATTGAAGGGATGGTCAGCGTGGCGACATTCTATGACCCGGACGGCAATGCTCTCATGTTGGCTCAAGACCTTTCAAAGTAGACGTGATCTACCATGATAGACCTGACAGCGGGTGGCCGGTGTCTCGTCGGGGCTGGGTGCAGAGTCCCTCTGGCGCTATCATAACGCTGTTGAGCGCGTTTCTCTCCGGGCTGTGAATTAGCCTCTTGACCCGGACCCCGGGGCCACCCCGATACAGAGGGTCTCGAGACCCAACAGTGGAGGCGAATTGCAATGACGTCCGGTGAATTTCTGAACCCATCCGAGGCCGCACGGCGGCTTGGGGTATCCGCGAAAGCCCTGCGCCTCTATGAGGCGCAGGGCCTGATGACACCCTTGCGCAGTGAAGCCGGATGGCGGAGCTATGGTCCGGTGGAAATGGCACGTGCCGCCGAAATCGCGACTCTGCGCAAGCTGAAGCTGAGCCTCGCTCAGGTGGCGCGAGTGCTCGATGGCGATGCGGAGAGTCTCGCGGCTGCGCTCATGGCGCATCAGGTTTCGTTGGAGGCACAGGCGACGCAGCTTTCCGGGACCATCGCCGAGGTCCGAAGCTTCCGCGAAAAACTGTCACAAGGGCAGACGCCGGATATCCGGGCGCTGGCCGACATTCTGGAGCCTGCCGAAGGGGCGAGAGTCGCATTCGATCTCCCTTGGCCCTGGGGCGGAGAGAGATTTGAGCTGAACGGCATTCCGCACCTCACCTTCATCACCGGCCCGCTGGGGAGTGGCAAGACACGTCTGGCCAGGCGGATAGCGGAAAAGCTGCCAGGTGCCGTTTTTGTCGGGTTGGATCGTCTGGATGAAGGCGGGGCAGGCGAAAGACCGGGATATAGACAGACTTCGGACGCCGCGTGGTCCGACGCGCTGAGCTGGTTGCTGGATGACGGGGCCGCAGATACACAGGCCTTGCGTCAGCTTCTTTCTCTTTTGCATGCGGAAGGTGCCGATATTCTTGTGATCGATATGGTCGAGCAGGGCTTGGATGAAGCCTCACAGGAGGCGCTCATGAGATATCTGCGGCGGCGTCCGCACGGAGCAGCTTCGCTGTTTCTACTCACCCGTTCCAATGCGATTCTCGATGTGACGCTGGTCGGCAGTGAGGAGCGGATTCTTTTCTGTCCGGCCAATCACAGTCCGCCGGTCGAGGTGAAGCCCTATGCTGGCGCGCCCGGCTATGAGGCTCTGACCTCTTGCCTTGCGTCACCGGACGTGCGTGCACGGACCGAAGGCGTGGTTGTTCTGAGATCGGGGCAGGCCTGACGGGATCTACGATACGGGATCTACGATACGGGATCTACGATGGGGCCTTCAAAGCCGCCAGTTCGCTCTCCAGTTCCAGGATCCTCGCTTCGAGTTTCTTCAGGGCATGTGCGACCACTTCCTCGTCGTATTTTTGCGGAATGTGCTGCGGGCAGTTGGCGTCCCAGGCCTCCACGCTGAAGACGATCGCGCGCTCGGGGCGGCCGCGGTATCCCTCGACCCGCAGCTGCGCGATCAGTTCCGGGTCCTCGGAGATTTCGGCCCGGCCCCAGATCTTCACCCTTTGCCGACCCATGTAGTCCATCAGGAAGATAAAGGCTTTCGGACTCTCACTGAGATTACCCGTGGAAATGTACTGTTTATTGCCCTTGAAGTCGGCGAAGGCCAGGCGCTTGGCGTCGAGCACCTGTAGAAAACCCCTCGGGCCGCCCCTGTGCTGGATGTAGGGCTGTCCATCTCTATTGCCCGTCGAAAGGTAGAAGGAGTTGCGTTGAGCGACGAAGGCGGCGAGGTCGCCAGTGATTCGGTCGGACCAATCCGCCATCGGGTCGGCGTAGTTCTTCCGGGAGCCATAGCGCTCCTGAAGCTCTTTGACCGCGGGCGTGAAGGCGATGTCGCTCACGAAGCCGCTGTCGTTCCGAGTCCTGTCGTTCCGAGTTGTATCGTCGTTCATAACGGGCCTTTCGGCTCTAAAAAACCGTTGTTCTGCAAAACTTTGAAGCGGGGCGTGAGGGCTTTTTTGAAATCTTTACCTTGAAAAGCCGCTGGTTCCTATATAATTTTACCGAACGATCGGTCAATATCGTCAAGGAAGGAAAGTCGAATGCCTGCTGCCTTGTTGCCGAAAGAAGAGGTCATCGAACGTTTGGCGATCGCCTTTCGCGATCTTGGTTACGAGGGCACCAGTCTGACTAAACTCTCCGAAGCCACGGGTCTGAAGAAGGCCAGCCTTTATTACTATTTTCCGGGCGGGAAAGAAGAAATGGCTGCGGTTGTTATTCAACAGATCGAGACCTGGTTCGGCGAGAATGTTTTTGCCGCACTGCAAGGGCAGGGGACGCCGGCGGCGCGCCTGAAGAAAATGACGGCTGCGCTTGACCGCTTTTACAACAGCGGCAGTCGTGCCTGTATCCTGGATGTCTTTGGGATCGGGCAGGCGGGCGCGCTGTTCTCCAACCAACTCGCAGCTTCGGTCAAAGCCTGGGAAAAGACCATTGCTGAGGTGGTCATGGATGCCGGGATCGACAAAGCCACTGCCCGGACCCGGGCCGAGGACGCTCTGATCTCGATCGAGGGGGCCTTGGTTTATACACGTATCACCGGCTCACCAAAGGGATTTAAGCGAACTTTGGCGTCACTTCCCGAGAGGCTGCTGGCGCCTGCAGTCTGAAGCGGCAAGCTCGATCTTGAGCCCGGCGGCGGAGAGCACGTCAGACGACGAAACACGACACCCAACGATACCTTAAATTCACTCAGACCGGCATCGCAGCATCAACAATATGTGTTTAGATATTTAACAATCGTTCGGTAAAATATCTGCAAACAACAGGCAAAGGATACAGTCATGAAACCAGCGCAAGCCATCAAGCTCTACCGCCATCCTCTCTCCGGTCACTGCCACCGGGTCGAGCTTTTGCTCGCCATCCTCGGGCTGCCGTACGAGACCGTCGATCTTGACATGGCCAATGGCGCGCACAAGGCTCCCGACTTTCTGGCGCTCAATCCGCTTGGCCAGGTTCCGGTCATCGACGACGGCGGGACTATCGTCGCGGACTCAAACGCCATCCTGATCTACCTGGCTGCCAAGTACGACAATGGCACCTGGTATCCGAAGGACCCGGAAGGCCTCGCCGAGGTGCAGCGCTGGCTGTCCGTCGCTGCCGGGCAGATCGCGTTCGGTCCCGCAGCCGCGCGCCTGATCACGGTCTTCGGCGCTCCCCTGAATGCCGAAGAAACGATTGCGCGGGCAGCGGGTATCCTGGGGATCATCGACGGCATTCTGGTAAACCGGCCCTACCTCGCTGGGGAGAGTCCCTCACTCGCCGACATTTCCGGCTACAGTTACATTGCCCATGCGCCGGAAGGCAACGTCACCCTGGAACCCTATCCTAATCTGCGCGCCTGGCTGACCCGGATCGAGGCGCTTCCCGGCTTTGTTCCGATGACGGCCACCAAAGCCGGTTTGGCAGCTTAGGTTCAACCGACGACAACGCCTCTGGGAGAGAATACCATGGATGATGCAGAAGGAACGGGCGAGACATCGCCCTTTCATGCGGGAGAGCAGGAAGCTCAGGAACGCGCCGGCGTGCGAGACAGGGCGGAGCGCGCGGGCGGGATGATCCGCGACCACATGCCCGAACAGCATCGGGACTTCTTTGCTCAGTTGGAAACGCTGTTCGTCGGTCATGTCGATCAGCAGGGGCGGCCCTGGGCGTCTCTCCTGACCGGAGAGTCTGGTTTCATCGCTTCGGATGACCCGACGCAGCTGCAGATTCAAGCCGATATCCTGGAAGGTGACCCGCTCAGGGATAGCCTTCAGGAGGGCATGGATGTCGGCTTGCTCGGGCTGGAGTTTCACAGCCGCCGCCGGAACCGGATGAACGGGAAGCTTCATTCGCTCCGGCCCGGCGCCTTCAGTGTAAAGGTTGCTCAGTCTTTCGGAAACTGCCCGCGCTTCATTCAGACCCGTCATCTGGTTGCCAGGACGGGATGGCGGTCAGGCAAGCAGACCAGAGCGCGGGTCATCGGATCTGCGCAACGCCGGCTGATCGAGCAGGCGGATACTTTCTTCATCGCGACGCAATTCTCCGAAGGCAAAGGGGAGGCGGCGGAGGGCGTGGACGTTTCGCATCGCGGTGGCAAGCCCGGCTTCCTGCGGATCGATGGTGATGCTCAGATCCTGTGGCCTGATTTTCGCGGCAATGCGCTCTTCAATACGATCGGCAACATTCTGCTCAATCCGCGTTGCGGACTGCTGCTGGTGGATTTCGAGGGCGGTGATCTTTTGTATATGACCGGTCAGACAGAGGTGATCTGGGAAGGGCCGGAGGTCGAGGCTTTCGACGCGGCCGAACGTCTGCTGCGTTTCACTGTGGAGGAACTCATCCATCTTGAAGATGCGTTGCCGGTGAAATGGGAGTTCGAAGCCTACTCCCGCGTATTGGAGAAGACCGGTTCCTGGGAGTAACCCGGATGCCGTCCCTGATGGATTGCGTCAGGGACGGCCGTTCTAAGCATGTCGCGTGAAATTGCAGTCTCTGGCGCGTCCGAGCGCGGTGTGCTCTGCAAACGCTGTCCCGGATCGGCCTTCGAAGTTACATGCTCTAGATGATCGCGCCCCGAACCTTTGCGGAGACCATCTCGCTGAGGATGACGGCGACGAAGATCACCAGTAGAATCAGTGAGACCTGGGGCCAGGCCAGCACATTCAACGAAGCCTGCATCTGCAAACCGATGCCGCCCGCGCCAACCAGTCCCAGCACGGTGGACTCACGGATGTTAATGTCCCAGCGGAAGACCGTTATACCCGCGAAGGACGGCATGATCTGCGGCACAATGCCATAGGCCATGACCTGCCAGGGGCTGGCGCCGGTTGCTCTGATCGCCTCGACCTGTTTCTCGTCGATTTCCTCGATGGCTTCGTAGAGCAGTTTGGCACAGAACCCGATCGAGCGCAGTGCGATGGCGATGGTGCCTGCGAAGATGCCCGGACCGATGATCGCAACCAACAGCAGGGCCCAGATCAGCGAATTGATCGAGCGGGACGAGACGATGATCAGCAGCGCGGGCAGGCGGCAGAACACCTGATGCGGCGTGGTGTTGCGGGCAGCCAGAAACGCGACCGGAACGGCGAGGATGAGCGAGAGCAGCGTGCCGATCGTGGCGATATTGATCGTGTCCCACAGAGGTTCCCAGAGCTCGTTGATGTAGGGCCATCTGGGCGGCATGGCGCGGGACATGATGTCCCCTGCGATGTTCGGAGCGTCCATCACGAAGAACCAGGTCGTCTTTTCCGAAATCGCCTGCCAGCAGTACATGATAACGGCGACCGCGACGAACCAGGCGAACCAGCGGATGAGCTGGGCATTGCGGTCCCGCAGCTGCCAGACCTTTTGCCCCGATCTATTGGTGGCGATGGCCATTACTGAACCCTCCTGCGGATAATGCCGGAGAGGTATTCAAGGCACATCACGATTGCGATGATGATAATGATGATCGCTGCTGCCGTATCGAATTCATAGCGGTCGAAAGCGGTGTTCAGGGTCGCGCCGATCCCGCCGGCGCCCACCAGTCCCAGGATTGCGGACTCCCGGAAGTTAATGTCCAGACGGTACATGGAGAGGCCGATCAGGCGCGGCATGACCTGGGGCTGAATGCCGTAGTTGATCCACTGCAGCCAGGAGCCGCCGGTGGCCTTGATGGCTTCCGCCTGGGAGCGGTCCGTGTCTTCGATGTCCTCGGCCAGCAGCTTGGCGAGAAAGCCGATGGTGGCGAAGGAGAGCGTAATGAAGCCGGCGAGGGGACCGAAGCCGAAGATGGCGACCATCAGGATGGCGACGATGATCTCATGCAAAGCGCGGGAGATGGCGATGATGCCGCGGCAGATGATATAGACCGGCATCGGCGCGATGTTCTTCGCCGCGCCCAGGCCGATGGGAATGGAGATGATGATGCCTGCCGCCGTGGAGGTGATGGTCATGATGATGGATTCCAGCATGCCTGCTGAAATGTCCGACCAGCGGCTGACGAAATCGGGTTGGGAGAACGCCAGGATGAAACGCCCGCCCCGGTCCAGGCCTTCGTAAACGCGCGACCAGTTGACCTCCATGGTGCCGAGTGCCAGCACGAGATAGAGGAGCGCACCCAGCAGCAGGCTCCAGCGCATCATGGGGTTCTTGATCAGCGGCGGCTTTCGCCACTTTCTCGGCGCAGCGACGGAGGTGCTCATGCAAGGGCTCCCTGTGGGAGCGCATCGTCACCTTCTTCGTCATCCTCCACCTTTTCGATGGTGGCTTCCCAGTCCTCCTCGCCGTAGATCTGGGTCAGGGTATCGGGCGTCAGCTGGTTGGGCGGGCCGTCGTAGACAACTTCGCCGAGGCGCAGCCCGACCACGCGCTGCACGAACATCTGCGCCAGGGCGACGTCATGAATGTTGATGATCGCCGCCAGTCCGCGCTCCGCGCAGAGCTCGCAGATCAGACGCATGATCTGGCGCGAGGTCTTGGGGTCGAGGGAGGCCGTCGGTTCGTCGACCAGCAACAATTCCGGGTCCTGAATGAGGGCGCGGGCGATGCCGACCCGCTGACGCTGACCGCCTGAAAGCTCGTCGGCCCGCTTGTCGGCCATGTGGTCCAGTCCGACCCGTTCAAGCAGGCGAAAGGCCTCATCGATATCGCTCTGGGGATAGCGCCGCAGAAACGACCGCCAGAAGCCGACGTAGCCCAGGCGGCCGGAGAGGACGTTTTCCATCACCGTCAGGCGCTCGACCAGGGCATATTCCTGAAAAATCATACCCATGCGCCGCCGTGCCGTCCGCAGAGCGCCAGATCCCAGTTTGGTCAGCTCTTTCCCGTTGAGATCTACGCTCCCCGACGTCGGCTCGACCAGTCTGTTGATGCAGCGGATCAGAGTGCTTTTGCCGGCACCGGAAGGCCCGATCAGGGCCACGACCTGTCCCTTGGGAATTTCCAGCTCGACAGCCTTCAACGCCAGGTCGCCGGTCGCGTACTGCTTGGTCAGTTTATTCAGTTGTAGCATGGCACTCTACCTGCAAAGACGACACGCCCGGCAACTCTTGTGAAAGCAGAGTTGCCGGGGTGACGATAGGATCGGGAACGTCTCTTACTGACAGGCGTAGGAAACGTCGTTCGCGCTGTCGATTTTCCGGATGACGTCCCAGAATTCCTGGTAGGTGATAGGCAGGAACTTGGCTTCTTTTGACTTCGAGAATTCTCTTTCCAGTGAAGATCCGGCCCATTCGAAACTGAAGAAGGCATCTTTGATCTGCTCTTGAAGTTCAGGCTTCAGATTGTGGGCAACGCCGTAACCGGTGGTCGGGAAGGTCTGCGACTTGAAGATCGTCACGACCTGGTCTTCCTTAATCACGTCGCGCGATATCATGCGGAACTTCACCGAATTGGCGATCGAGGCTGCGATGTAGTCCTTGTTGGCAACGCCCAGGATCGAGTTGTCGTGCTTTCCGGAGAAGGTCGCCTCGAAGTCCCGGTCTTTTTCCATGCCAAAGTCGGCTTTCAGGATCGCGGAAGGCGCCTTGAAGCCGGAGTTGGAGGTTGGGGAGGTGAAGGCCAGGCTTTTGCCTTTCAGGTCTTCGACCTTTTCGATGCCGCTGCCCGGATAGGTGATGATTTCCATCTCGTAACCGAAGCTGCCGTCTTCCCGGGCCATGATGGTGAAGGGCCTGAAGCCCGCGCAGTTCACGGCGAGGGGGTTGGATCCGGTGTTGAAGCCCGAGATGTGCAGGCGTCCGGAACGCATGGCCTCGATCTGGGCGGCGTTGGACTGGACCGGAAAGAAGACCACGTCCTTGCCGGTTTTCTCCTCGAGATAATCCGTAAAGTCAGACCAGGCTTCCTTGTAGACAGCGGGGTCTTCCACCGGTGTGTAGGCGAAGATAAGCTTGTCGGGATCCAGCCATTTGGATGAATCCGTAGGAATGTCGGCGATCAGATCACCATCCACATCGCAGAAGCGGCTGTCGAGATCGCCACGCGGGCACTCGTCGGCTGCAGCTGCGCCGGTCACGTTGAGGGACAGGCAAGCCAGTACGCTCGCGCAGCCGAAAAGAAGGTCTCGAAGTTTCATCAGTTTCTCCCTGTATTTCCTCATTTTGCGGATGAAAGCCGCAGCTTCAGACCGCTCAGCACTCAAACCCTTCCCGAGGTCTCTCGCGGACTCTAGGAGGAGTTTTCGATTGAAACATTATCGTTATCTATTTGTAGCAACTACGTTTCAGAAAGCAAAATGATTCGGATCAGGTGACCCAGTCATTGCACCGGCTGGTGCAACGCGGAGCAGCCGTTTTCCCAAGTTTAACGCGGGCATTTTCCCAAGTTTAGCAAAGAAGGTGATGCTGTCGGTTTTCGCATTTGCATCCTCTCAGGGCGTTTTCAAAACCGAAAACAAATGAAAATTTTGTGTGCGCAAACAAAAAGGACCAATCAGCACGGCCTGAAACGGAAGTTTCATTTATCGATTTTTAGGTTGGCGGCGATACTATTGTGCTCGTTCGAACAAAGTAAGATCACTGCTTGGTGGATCGCGTATGGTTCAGGACCACGTTTCTCAGTTTCAGGCGCAAGGCTATGCGGTCGTTCGCGGCGTCTTTGCGCCGGACGAAATCGCTGAGATGGCCGAAGCTTTCGACGGGATTCATGCGCGGGCCCTGGCGGGCGGGCGTAACTGGCGAGACCGCAACACATTCTTCTGTCTTGCCGATGATCCAGCCAAGGGCAAGATTCTGCGCTATGTTCAATGGCCGGGCTGGATCGACGAGGGTCTTGAGCGTGTCCGGCGGGACCCCCGCATCCTGGAGATCCTGGAGCCCTTGATCGGTCCCAATCTCAAGCAGATCATCAATCAGATGCACTGGAAGGCGCCGGGTGCGTCCGCAGAGTTCGGATTTCACCAGGATTCCCGCTCTCGCCGTCCGCGCGAGGCTTACCGGGATCTCGCCAATTCCTACATCCAGACCGGCATTGCAATTGACCCCCACAGCATGGAAAACGGTGCCATGGTAGTCTGCCCGGAGAGCCACCTGAGCGGCGATTTGCCCTTCGACGCGGACCGGCGTTCTATGGACCAGGAAATGGATACCGCCGATCTTTCACGCCTCGGCCTGCGCTCGGATAAGGTTGCTGTCCTCAAAATGGCGCCCGGCGATATGGCGCTCTGGCACGTCCACACGCTCCATGGCTCAGGTCCCAACCGCTCGACGATCGATCGTCGATTCTACATCAATGGCTATGTCATCGCTGAGAACTGCGACCGGGGTGAATGGGCCTTCCGGGACGGCGCGCCGTGCCCGCTGCGAGGCGAGCAGAGCCTGGTCCACTATGACGAGCTCTACAGCAATCCCGGTCCCATGTACCTTGATTGAGGCGCGGAACGCGCGCAGAGCCGGGTCAGTCTGCGAGATCCGCAACCGTCGGCACGATGCAGGCAAAGCGGTCGGACAGGGCGGCGAGGGCGCTGTCGTGTAGAACGCCAGCTTCAATCGCACGACTGCCGGGGTTCGGGCCGCTGGGGTTCGGGAGGGCGCGCGTGCTGCAGGTCTCAGCGACGATGGTGTTGTTGTAGCCCAAATCGAAAGCTGCGCGCGCGGTCGAACTGACGCACATGTGGGTCATGAAACCGGCCAGGATCAGATCCTTGCGGCCGATTTTTTCCAGCTCTTCCTGCAGATTGGTATCGGCCAGGGCATTCGGTTTGCGTTTTTCGATGACCAGTTCACCTCCCTCCGGTGCAGCGGCATCGATGATCTGACCCCGATGGGCCGAGCGGTCGAACGCTCCGCCGGCGCCCCCGACATGGGCGATATGGACGATCCGGGCTCCGGCGGCGCGGGCACGCGCCAAGAGAGTGGCGGCATTGGAGACAGCGGCATCGACCTTATGCAGGGCGAGCGGACCTTCCAGATATTCGTTCTGAAGATCGATCATGACCAGCGTGGCCTTGGAGAGCTTTGCCTGCGGGATGGCGGCACCCGCGAGGTTCAGCAGCGTTTTGGGTTCGGACATTTTGGCCTCCAACGGGTTGGGTGTAGCTGTTGCCTTGTTTACGCTTTGCAATGTCTCCTGCAAATCCTCGACAACTGCAGCCGCTTCCTGCATTTTTGCAGCCATGATCAATTGGGATGATGCAAAGGTCGTCCTGGCTATTGCGCGCGGTGGCACCTTCGCGGCGGCGGCGCGGGGGCTTGCCATGGATGAGACGACGGTTGCCCGGCGTTTGGCACGTCTGGAGCGGGCGCTGGAGGTGGAGGTTTTTCAGGCCTACGACGGCCGCCGGATTCCAACTTCAAGAGGCGCGGGCCTGATCGCCCAGGCTGAGCGTTTGGAGGCCGAGGCCCTGCGGCTCGAGCATCTGGCAGGCGATAGCCTGGAAGAGGCGGTGGGTTGCGTGCGCATCGCCGCCACCGAGATGATTGCCCGCCATATCCTGGCGCCACGGATCAGGGCCCTTCAGGCGGCTCACCCGAAGGTCACGCTGCGCTTTCTCACCGGGCACGAGAACGTCAGCTTTGCACGCTGGGAGACGGATCTTGCCGTGCGTCTTGCGCGTCCAGAGCGGGGGGATCTCCTGGTGCGGAAACTCGCCGATATTCGCTTCGCCGTTTTCCAGGCGAGTGCGGACCCGAAAGCGCGCGGTCCGGCCGCAAGCCGTCAGTGGCTGACCTATCAGGAGGACCTGGCCCATTTGCCTGAGGCCCGATTTGTCGCGGGGAAATTGGATGGCGCGGAACCTCTCTTGCGGAGTAACGATCTGGACGCCCTGACCAGGGCAGTTGCATGCGGGGCGGGTGTGGCTTGCCTGCCGACGTTCGTTGCTGAATTGGCGTCTCGGGGAGGCGCAGACGGGCTTTCGATCGTGCCTGAGGAGAAGGATCTGAACCTGAGCCGGGAAGCCTGGCTCCTGATGCGACCGGATCAACGTGAAGTGCAGTCGGTGCGCGCGGTTGCCGACTGGATCATTGACGCCTTTCGGGAGGTGCAAGCTGGGCTGGCGGGCCAAACCTAGGTTAGGGACTTCCAAGCAGTCGTTCATGTAGTTTACGGCCGGCATCTTCTATGTGGCGGGTGAGGCTTTCGATCGCGGCCATTTCGTCCCGGCGCCAGCAGGCGTCCAAAAGCGCACGGTGTTCCCCGTGGGAGACCTTCGCATAGTCCAGGGTGCTAACGGTCATACGTAGGTAGCGGTCGGCGGCATTGCTCAGGTTTTCGATGTGGGCAAGCAGGCGTGGGCGCGCGCAGGGCTGATAAAGGGTCGTGTGAAACGCGGCATTCAACCGGCCGAAGTCGGCGACGGGCGCGGATTCCATTTTTTCCTGCAGATCCTCCGCGCGCCCGATCTGCGCGTTGGTGAGTTCGGGCAGGGCGAGCCGCAAGGCGAGCGTTTCGGCAGCCACCCGCATTTCATAGATTTCCTGCAGGTCCGCCGCGCTGACCGGCGCGACCATCGCCCCTTTGTTCGGCGTGAAGGAGATAAAGCCCTCTGCTTCGAGGCGATAGAGCGCTTCACGGATCGGCATGCGGCTGACACCGAAACGTTCCGCCAAAAGCTGTTGGCGCAGGACCGAGCCCGCCTGCAGACGGCCACTGACAATGTCTTCACGCAATACCTCGAGAACTTCCGTTGCCTGTTCACCGTGCCGTCCGGTGAGCAGGGCTGTCCTGCCGGCGTCTGTGCCTCTCTGATTTAGATTGCTCGTCATGAGGAGATGTTAGCCCAGGATGAGGATTGACAAAACAATCAAATTGTATCCAGATATATAAATTGTATCCAATTTGTTGTTCCATGATGCGTTCATCCCACGTTATATCCGCTCTTGTCGCCATCCTGGTGGGTTTCGGCAGTTCCGTCGCCGTGATTCTGGCCGCCGCCAGGGCCGTCGGCGCAACACCCGACCAGACCTCCTCCTGGGTTGCCGCGCTTTGCCTGGCAATCGCGGCAACCACGGCGGTTCTGAGCCTGCGTCACCGCATGCCGATCGTGACGGCATGGTCGACACCCGGTGCTGCCCTGATCGCGACCACGCAGGGGGTCAACATTGAGCAGGCCGTCGGTGCCTTCCTGCTGGCGGCGGTCCTGATCATCGCCACGGCCGCTTTTCGTCCGATCAATGCCCTCATGGCACGGATCCCGACGGCGATTGCCGCCGCCATGCTCGCGGGCGTCTTGTTCGGCTTCGTTCTTTCCCTTTTCGACCACCTGGAGGCCAGTCCGGCCCTGGTCCTTCCGCTGCTGGCGGTCTTCGTGACTTTCAGACTGTTCTCCGCCGCCTGGGCGGTTCTGGTGGTTCTGGTGGCCGGTGTCGCGCTTTCTTACGGACTGGATTTAACCCGGCCGATCGGAGACCTGGCGCTGTCCCGCTTCATCTACGTCCATCCGGTTTTCGACCCCGTCACACTGATCGGACTGGGCCTGCCACTCTACATAGTGACCATGGCTTCGCAAAACCTGCCGGGCTTTGCGGTGTTGAAGGCGTCGGACTATCATCCGCCATCGCGCTCGATCCTCGGGGTGACCGGACTTGCGTCACTCCTGACGGCACCGGTCGGCGCGCACGCCACGAACCTCGCGGCGATCACCGCCTCGCTCTGCACCGGACCCGATGTTGATCCGGACAAGGACAGGCGCTGGCTCTGCGGACCTTTCTACGCATTGGGATACGCTCTTCTCGCTGTCTTCGGCGCATCGCTGGTAACGCTTTTTGCCAGTTTCCCCGAAGCCTTGATCGCGACCGTTGCCGGGGTGGCCCTGGCGAGCCCCTTCATGGCTTCGCTCAGCGCAAGCGTCAGCGAAGAACGCGACCGCTTTGCAGCGCTCACCACCTTTGCCGTGACGGCTTCCGGATTCAGCGCCTTCGGTTTGGGTGCGGCCATGTGGGGTTTATTCGCCGGCCTCCTGGCGTTCGGCCTGGAGCGTCTCAAGGCACAGCATTGACCGGTGAAAGACCGGGTTAACGCATTCGAAGGTGGACTATTTCGTCTCAACCTCGACAAACACGAACTCAAAGTCGTTCGGATTGATCACGTCGTGTTCAACGCCGGTTTCGCGGTAGTAGGGCACGCCTTTTTTGAGTTCGGCCAAGCTTTCCTTACCGCCCTCAGTCACGATCTTGAGTTGTCCGTCGAGCATCGGGACGACGACGTAGTCCATCTCGTGACGGTGCCAGCCGGTTGCGGCCCCGGGTGCGAAGCGCCATTCGGTGACCCGGACTTTGTCATTGTCGATGAAGACAGTGGGTGTCGCAGCTTCAGTCATGGAGTGCCTCAATCTTTAGGGCTTTGGTTGTGGCTTGACCTCGGCGTTAGGCTCAGGCGCTCTCACTCGCGAGGAACTGAATTTCGATCCGGTTGCCGTCCGGGTCGCGCACATTGACCTGGGTGTTGCCCAGTTCCGGTATCGTCCGGGTCGCGTATTCGATGTTTCGCTTTTCCAGGTTGGCAATGAAGTCGCTGAGGCCCGAAGCCATAAAAGCGAAGTGATCGATTTGTCCGACCGCGGCGGTTTCCCCCTCGGCGGGTCCCATCAGATGCAGGGCCGCCCGGTCTCCGCAATAGAGCCATGCACCCGGGAAGGAAAATGGCGGTCGCTCCCCCTCATACAAACCGACAACCTCCTCGTAAAAGCGCACCATCTCCGGCAGGTTTCTGGTGCGGATGTTGACATGATCCAATGACGTGAGCGGCATGACGACCCATTTCCCTTTGTTGGTTCGCAAGTGTCTCACTGCTGTGCGCCGCGTTCCAGAATTTTTCTCTTCGGGCTCTGGTCAAGCCGCGAAGCTGTTCCCATATCGATTTCCATCGATCGCGCTAACGCGATTTCGTCTCAGAGGTGGAACGGAAAATTATCGCTTCGGAACAAATCGGCCGGGAGACGCCGCTCTGCGGCCTCCGATTCTGCCGGAAATACGGCACATCCGAAGACGTAGGATACGTCCCTTTCCCAAAAGATCTATCGTCCGAAAAGCACGCCGGGCGGGATAAGCCCGCTCCGGTCAATGGAGGTTTTCCATGTACGAACTCAAAATAAATGGTGAAACCCGCAGCGTTGATGTCGATGGCGACACGCCGCTGCTGTGGGTGATTCGCGACGAACTCAATTTAACGGGCACCAAGTTCGGCTGCGGGGTTGCCGCCTGCGGCGCCTGCACGGTGCATGTCGACGGCCAGCCCATGCGGTCCTGCCAGCTTTTCATCGAGGACTCCGAGGGTCTCGAGATCACCACGATCGAAGGCTTGAACAGTCCGGTCGCGGAAGCGGTTCAGACCGCCTGGCGGGAGATGGATGTGCCGCAGTGCGGATACTGCCAGTCCGGCCAGATCATGCAGGCCATCGGCCTCTTGAGTGAGAACCCGAAACCGAGCGATGCGGACATCGACGAGTCCATGGCCGGCAATCTCTGCCGCTGCGGGACCTATGTCCGTATCCGCGGCGCCATTCACAAGGCTGCCGGTAAGTTGGAGGCTTAAGTCATGTTGAAACACCTTATGAGAGAGAGCCGGACGTCCCGCCGCGGTTTCCTGCTCGGCGCAACCGGTACGGCGGCGGCTCTGGTGGTCGGTTTCCGCCCGACCTCCGAACCTCTGGCGGCCGGCGACGCGAAGATGGTTCACAATCCCTTCGTCAAGATCACGCCTGACAATGTGGTTACGGTCGTGGCCAAGCACTTCGAGATGGGGCAGGGCACGACGACAGGTTTGCCCACGCTGGTCGCGGAAGAACTGGATGCGGACTGGGATCAGGTGGCGGTCGAATGGGCGCCCGCGGACGCCAAAGTCTACAACAACCTGCACTGGGGCGAAGCTCAGGGAACCGGCGGCAGCTCGGCGATCGCCAATTCCTTCATGCAGTACCGGCAGGCCGGTGCGGCGGCGCGGGATATCCTGGTCCGGGCGGCGGCCGGGGCCTGGAAGGTTCCTGCATCGGAGGTCAGGGCCGAAAAGGGCCGCCTGTTCCACGATGCGAGCGGTCAGTCCGCGAGCTTCGGCGAAATGGTCGAACATGCGTCCGGATTGGAGGCCGTTGCGGAACCTCAATTGAAGGATCCGTCGCAGTTCACGCTGATCGGCAAACGCATTCCGCGCAAGGATACGGCGGCCAAGACAAACGGTGAGGCGATCTTTGCCATGGATGTCAGAATCCCAGACATGGTCACCGCCGTGCTGCAGCGTCCGCCCAGGTTTGGCGGCAAGGTTGCTTCTTTCGACGCGACCGAGGCCATGAAGGTGCGCGGCGTTGTTGACGTCAAGTCGATCGATAGCGCTGTTGTCGTCTATGCCAGCAACACCTGGGCGGCAATCAAGGGCAGGGATGCCTTGAGCATCGAGTGGGATGAGAGCGCAGCCGAGACCCGGGGCAGCGAAGAGATCTTCGCGGAATATGAAGCGCTCGCCAAACAGCCTGGCGCCGTTGCCCGGCAGGATGGCGATGTCGGTACGGCGCTGGCGCAGGCCAGTAAAAAGGTCAGCGGAACCTTCCGCTTCCCCTATCTTGCCCACGCACCCATGGAGCCCTTGAACTGCGTGATACGGGTTGACGGCCAGAGTGCCGAAGTCTGGACGGGCTCTCAATTCCCGAGCATGGAGCAGGGCGTGACCGCGACGATCCTGGGACTAAAGCCGGAACAGGTGAAGATCCACACGGTCTATGCCGGTGGCAGCTTCGGACGCCGGGCGACACCGAATGCCGATTATGTGGGCGAAGCCGCGATGGCGGCCAAAGCTATCGACGGCCGGTCGCCGGTGCATCTGGTCTGGACGCGTGAAGACGACATCAAAGGAGGGTTCTACCGCCCGCTCAACCTTCATCACGTGGAGGCGGGAATCGATGATCAGGGACAGCCCTCGGCCTGGCACCAGCGCATCGTTGGTCAGTCGATCCTTGCCGGCACGCCCTTCGAGGGCTTCCTGGTCAAGGACGGTATCGACGCTACCTCGGTCGAGGGAGCCCAGAACCTGGGGTACGACGTACCCAACATCACGGTCGATCTTCATTCGCCGAAGGTCGGGATCCCCGTTCTCTGGTGGCGGGCGGTTGGTCATACCCACACCGGCTATTCGACCGAAGTGATCATCGACATGCTGGCGGAGGCGGCGGGGCAGGATCCCGTCGAATACCGGCTTAAGCAGATGAAGAACCACCCGCGCCATACCGGAGTGCTTCAGCTTGCCGCCGAGAAGGCGAACTGGGGCAGCGATCTGCCGGAAGGCTGGGCGCGCGGTGTCGCCGTCCATGAGTCCTTTAATTCCTATGTGGCTCAGGTCGCGGAGGTGGCACGGGAAGACGATGGCTCCATCAAGGTCAAACGCATTGTCTGCGCTGTGGACTGCGGGCTCGTTATCAATCCCGATGTGGTCGTCGCGCAGATGGAAAGCGGGATCGTGTACGGACTTGGAACGGCGATCCGCAATGCCGTGACCCTGGATGGCGGTGAGGTCGAGCAGGATAACTTCCCGGTTTACGATCCGCTGCGTATCTCGGAAATGCCTGAGATCGAAGTCCATATCGTCAATTCGACCGAAGCGCCTACGGGCGTAGGTGAGCCCGGCACGCCGCCGGTGGCACCGGCGGTGGCGAACGCGATCCATGCGGCGATAGGCAAGCGAATCTTCACTCTGCCGTTCTCGGAAAGCGGTGTTGAAGTCGCTTAGCGTCCATTGGCAAAAAAAACGGGCGGCGGTACATTGAGAGGGTTAGCCGCCCGTTTTCTATTTAGATGATGTTGTTCTGGGCTTGATACTCGCGTGAATGGATACGTGCTACAATTTGAGCAAACCATTTTTAGTTGTGAGAACTGACTGCGGTGATACGAAAAAATTCGTCTTTAGTTGCATATGTCAGTTAGAGCATCGACAACACAGGTGTCGCGCTTTGCTTACTCAAAGTAATTCCTGTCTTTCTCATTCCGGTCAAATATTTTCCGGTAAAACATAATCAAAACAAGTAAATATAGATATTTCTTTTCATTGATTCTGCAGGTCCTTTCGGCTCTGCAGTTTCCTTTAAGTTTCTCGCCTTGGTGGGAAGTATTTTTTTCCTGCGCTCTTCTCTCCTTAAATAATTTTTAATCCGGTTGCCTAATCTTTAGCCACTTGATGTGCATGTTTTTCACATTCAGGGGCGTGCTCAATTTAGGCCGTCATAAGAACCGAAAACGAGCTATGGGGGGCTGCTTCAGCAGTCTGAAAAATGAATTTACTGGATATTTCTTGGCGTTCCTTGATCGCCGGCGGAGTTTTTGCCGCAGCAATACCGGCGGTAGCGGCGGAGCAGATCGCCACGCGGACTGTTGCAGGTGTTGACCCTGCCGAGCTTCAGAAGATGATTGAACTCAACGTCAGACCGACCGCTATTCCTTTTCCTGAAGAAAACCCCTATTCGGTCGAAAAAGCCGAACTGGGGAAGATGCTCTTCTTCGACCCGCGTCTGTCGGGCTCCAACCTTCTGTCCTGCGCGTCCTGCCACAATCCCAGTTTCGGCTGGGAAGACGGTCAACCCACGGGTGCCGGTCATGGCATGAACCGGCTCGGTCGGCACACGCCGACTGTTCTGAACCTCGCCTGGGGAGAGATATTCATGTGGGATGGACGCATGGACTCTCTCGAGGAACAGGCGCTCGGTCCGATTCAGGCGGATGTGGAGATGGCCCAACCTCTCGATGAACTGATTGCGGAATTGCAGGCAATCGAAGGTTATAGGGAGTTGTTCGCCGCCGCGTTCCCGGACCAGGAAATTTCTGAAGAGACCATCGGGCAGGCGATTGCCACTTACGAGCGCACCATTGTTTCAAACCGCGCGCCATTCGACCACTGGGTCGACGGCGATGAGACCGCGATCAGCGAGAGCGCAAAAAGAGGCTTTGTCATCTACAACACCAAGGCCAACTGCGTGGCCTGTCATTCCGGCTGGAACATGACCGATGACAGCTTCCATGATATCGGCCTGGATACCGACGACGTCGGTCGTGCCGCGGAAATGAACGACATGCCCGAGTTCAAGCATGCTTTCAAAACGCCGGGGCTGCGCAACATCGTTGAACGCGCGCCTTATATGCACAATGGTTCTCTGGCAAACCTCAGCGAGGTCATCGACCATTACGCCGCGGGTTTCGCCGAACGCCCTAGCCTGTCCGACGACATCAAACCCTTCGAGCTCTCAGCCGCCGAGAAAGACGACCTGATCGCGTTTCTCGAGAGCCTGTCCAGCGAAGACGACCCGGTCGAAATTCCCGTACTGCCGAATTGATTGCGGGTTATGGAGCATGATGGCTCTTGAGATCAGGGCTCAAGAGTAAGGATCGTGCTCGAAAAAAAACAGTTATTGGAGTGCAGCATGAAGTATTTTGGGTTCAAAGCAAGCACTGGTGCCGCGGCACTTGTCGCGGTCGGCGGTCTTGGCGCCATCTCGGCCTTTGCCTCGACCAGTCACGTCATTTCCCAGGCGGAAAAGGCCTTTTCGACCAAGAAGATGGAGGTTGCCGTCGGTGACAGCATTACCTTTGTCAACGATGACAAGGTCAAGCACAACATCGTCATAAAGAAGATGGATGTCAGCAGCGGTATCCAGAAGCCGGGCGAAAAGATCGACGTGCTTTTTGACAAGAACGGAAAGTTCAAAGTCCGTTGCGGCATCCACCCGAAAATGAAGGTGACCGTCGTCGTGAAGTGAGAGCGGCCGGCGTAGATGAGAGAGGTGGGGGCATGTCACTCGTATACAAGCTATTTTTGTGTTTTTTCCTGGTTATGCTGATGACCGCCGCGCTGGGCAGCTACGCCCTCTACTCGGTCACGGGTTTGGGCAACCTGGCCATGGAGATGTACAACAAACCCCTGATGGCGATCAATTTTGCCCGTGCCGCCGCAACCGACTTCGCCATGATCGATTCGACGGTCGCGCGCCTGCAGCCGCCACGCCAGGAGCCGGTGTCGCAATCCGCACCGCAGCCGATTTCGGTGCCGCAAACTCCCCCGGAACCGCAAGTCCTGGTCGCGGCAGGGCCGCAGGCAGAAAGCTTAAGTGAGCGGCAGCGCCTGCTGTTTCAGGCCGCGGGCATCGAGGCGAACCTGATCGAGCGGTTACGGGTCCGACCGGATGCATTAAGTGAACGTCAGCGGCTTCTTGGGGCTGCCGCAAAGGCGGTGGCGCCGCAGCAGACCCAAACCCAAACCCAAGTTCAGGCCAAAGCCGTTCCGGAGTCAGAGCCGGTCGCCGGAGCGGACACCGCAGCCGAAGCGGTCGATCAAAGCGAACAGATCGAACTGATCGCCGAACACTTCGAAAACTTCCTGGATAACCTCGAGATTGCCAGCGAGCGCGCACTGTCCGAAGAGACCCGCGCGATGGTGGACGAGGTCACGTTACTGGGCGAAAGATGGCAAGAGGAGAATCAGGCCTTCCTGGACGGTGAGAGCGAGGCCTTTATCCAGGATCCTGAACTTGCCGGACAGATCCAAACCGGTCTGTCGGACCTGGTCGAAGCGACGGCCGCCGAGGGCTTCGAGTACCAATTGGCTGCGGAAGAGAAAGTCGGACAGGTTCAGGTTATTACCCTTGTGGCCATGGGCCTGGGTCTGTTGTTGGTTCTGGTCATTATCTTCGGGCTCAATCAGACCATCGTTCGGCCTCTGCGCAAGACCGTGAAGGTGCTGGGCGCTCTGACCGCTGGCGATACTTCGGCGGACCTTCAGGTCAAATCCAATGACGAGATCGGCGCGATTGCCAAGGCGATCCAGGTGTTCCGGGAGAAGCTCATTGCTGTGAAGCGCATGGAGCGTGAGCAGGGTGAAATCAAAGTCCGGGCCGAAATCGAAAAGGCGGAAGCGATCAACCGCCTGCTGGCCGATTTCGAAAAGCGTGTCACGCGGGTTGTCGAAAACGTATCCGGTTCGGCGTCGGAGCTGCAATCGACGGCGCAAACCATGTCCGACAATGCGGCATTGGCCGGCAACCGTTCGGACAGCGTGGTCAAGGCGTCGGAATCCATGACAAGCGGCGTTCAGACCGTTGCCACGGCCACCGAGGAGCTCTCAAGCTCCGTTGATGAAATCGATCGCCAGGTCGTGCAGTCGTCAGAGATTTCGGGACGGGCCGTCAAACAGATCGAGCGGACCAATGCGACGGTTCAGGGGCTCGACGAAGCGGCCAAAAAGATCGGTGCGGTGGTCAGCATGATTTCGGATATCACCGAACAAACCAATCTTCTGGCCCTCAACGCCACGATCGAGGCGGCCCGCGCCGGTGAAGCCGGGAAGGGTTTTGCGGTCGTTGCAAACGAGGTTAAGAGCCTTGCCGGTCAGACTGCGAATGCGACCCATGAGATTTCGGATCAGATCGGTCAGATCCAGGGTGTCACGGATGAAGCCGTTGCCGCGATCCGCGGGATTGGCGAAATCGTCGGGCAGATGGATGACATCGTCTCGACAATTTCCGGCACGGTTCAGCAGCAGGGCGCGGCGACCCGTGAAATCGCGTCGAACGTCGCGACCACCGCTCAGGGCACTCAGAGCGTCTCGACCAGTATTGTCGAGGTTCAGGATGTGGTTCGGGAAACCGGAAACTCGGCTGAACTGGTCCTGGAGCGTGCCCAGGGTCTGATGGAGTCCTCAAATGTTCTCCGCGCGGAAGTGACCTCCTTTGTTGAGGAGGTGCGTGAAGGAGCCAATGAAGCCGGCGAACCCGAGGAGATGATGAAGACCTTTCGGGAGACCCCGGAAGGAAACCGGCGCCAGCACCCCAGATTCGAGGGCGATTGGCCGGTCGCCATTGAATGTGATGGTGTGAATGCTCACGGGCGGATTTGTGATCTCTCGCTTGGCGGTGCGCGCATTGAAACCGATGGCATCTATTGCCAGGGCGAGAGTCTGACCTTGAAAATTGATAAGATGCCGATGGCGATAACAGCGAAGGTTGTGGGCACGTCGGAGCGGGGGCTGCACATTGCATTTGAGGGCTGGGAAGCGTTCCGTAACGAAATCGCTTCGTTTCTACCGGAACCTGAGATGAATCAGGACCGGGCGGCCTGATCCGCGCAGCCCCAACGCGAGCGCTTCTATCTGCCACTGAGCGGCGGCTGTCATCGAGACAGCCGCCGTTTTTGCGTTCAAACTCCGGTTTTGGGTAAGTTTGCGCGCGATTTTCGCTTTCTGAATAAGAGATGATCTGACTGTAGTGAGCGCCGCGTCCACGCACTCGGCGGCAATGCAATCCGTGACCCGCAAACACCGGCAAGCGTGTTACGCTACAAGATAGGGACAATGGACTCCTTTCCTCGTTTGCATTTGTCGTCGCGCCTTTTGACTCAATCGTGCGTGTTGGCGGCAGGAGGCGGTTTGGTGGGGGCATCTTGGGGAACTTTAATGAGTCGTGCGGAGGCCAGAGATCTCTCGGAGAAGATCGTAACCTACCTCTCCGGGACTATTGAACAATCGCCGTCGCAATATCTCGGTCTCTCGATCGAAGACCTTTTTCTCGCGTGTAATCCTGAGCCTGAGAGCTTGCCGGCAGAGCAGCTTCGATCGGTGCTGCAGTTCTGGTCGCGACTGCCGAAGGTCGATGGGGTGCCGGATATCGTTAAGATCACGCCGGAAGATGTCAGGTCGGCGCTTGGGTACCTCATCCTGATCGACATCGACGAAGAGAACGAAGACTTCCGCTATGCGCTTTATGGCTCCCGTATCGCCGCGGTTTCCGGCTTCGATATGACCGGACGGGGCGTGTGGGAGCTCGAATCCACCA
The DNA here is from genome assembly GCF_007004665.1 of Denitrobaculum tricleocarpae. GTDB lineage: Bacteria > Pseudomonadota > Alphaproteobacteria > Kiloniellales > Kiloniellaceae > Denitrobaculum > Denitrobaculum tricleocarpae. Next base: position 853,867 of record NZ_ML660053.1, read on the forward strand.
CAACGATACAAACCTTCTTCGCGGCCTGCTATATCGCCGCGCAGCGTTTGCGCTGCCCGGTCTATACAATTCACGAAGCGCCGCCCGCGATTACGGTCAGCCATTGGCACCGATTGATCCTGCCGCTCGGCCTGAAGGGTGAGATCAAACGCTTCCTGGTTTGTAACTTGCCGATTTTCAAAGGCGAAGTGCGTTAGAGTCTGATAGGTTCGATGACTTTTTGTACAGGACTCAACAGAGGATCTGAGACGTGTTGTGGAAAAAGATCCGTCGTTCCCAAGATGATCCGGCGTTCAGGCTGAAGACCCTTCAGATCTTCCTGCTAGCCTGTCTGCTCATTGCGCTCGCAATGCCGGCCAAGGTTTTCGCAGAGAATGCCGCCGATCCGAAGCCCCTAACCGCCGACGAGAGGGCCCTTCTGAAAACCTGGACCGGTGACTTCGACGGGATGGTCGAACGCAATCGCATTCGCGTTCTGATTCCCTACAACAAAACCTACTACTTTATCGATCGCGGGCGGCAGCTCGGGCTCGCCTACGAAATGGTGACGGCCTTCGAGGCGCAGATTAACAAGGAGTTGAAACGGCGGACGCTGAAGGTCCAGGTGATCTTTATTCCGGTCCGGCGGGACCGGCTGATCGAAGGCTTGCTGACCGGCCTCGGCGATATCGCGGTCGGAAACCTGACCGTTACATCCGAGCGCCGGGCATTAGTGGATTTTTCCGACCCGCTTTTGACCGATGTCGACGAGATCCTGGTCACGAACGCCGGTGTTTCGGCACCGAGCAAGCTGGAAGGACTGGCTGGAAAGTCCATTCACGTCCGACCCTCCAGCAGCTATGCAACCAGCGTCCGTCACCTCAACGACAGCCTGAAAGCGAAGGGGATCGGGACGCTTAAAGTCATTGATGCGGATGAGAACCTCGAAGATTCGGATCTTCTGGAGATGGTAAATGCCGGCCTGCTCCCGATGGCGATTATCGATCGGCATAAGGCAGAATTCTGGGCTCAGGTCTTCGAGGACATCCGCCTTCATCCGGATCTGGTCGTCAAGGGTGGCGGAGAGATTGCCTGGGCATTTCGAAAGAACAGCCCAAAGCTCAAAGCGGCCGTGAACCGTTTTATCAAAACAAGCAAGAAGGGCACGCTCTTGGGCAATATCCTCTTCAAGAGATACCTGGAGGACACCAGCTTTGTCAGCAATGCGCTTGATCCGGGCGAGCTTGAGAAGTTCAACACAGCAGTGGGGTTTCTCCGGAAATACTCGGGTCAATATGGTCTTGATTGGCTGCTCGTCGGAGCGCTGGGATATCAGGAATCCGCTTTCGATCAGAGCAAGATAAGCGAGGCGGGCGCTATTGGGGTCATGCAGCTCCTGCCCAGCACGGCGCGCGATCCTGTGGTCGGTATCCCGAACATCGAAGAGCTGGAGCCGAACATCCATGCAGGTGTGAAGTACCTGCATTTTCTGCATGACCGCTACTTTAAATCGGATGACATCGCGCTTTTGGATCAGTGGCTCTTCGCGGCGGCGGCCTATAATGCCGGACCCGCCAAGGTCGCCAGGTTGCGCAAGGAAGCGGATGCATCCGGCCTGGATCGGAACAAATGGTTCCGCAATGTAGAATTGATTGCGGCCAAGAGGATCGGCCGCGAGACGGTTCAGTATGTCAGCAACATTTTCAAGTACTACACGGCATACAAGCTGATCATGAAGGAACGAGGTGCGCGTGAGGAGAGCCTTCAGCAGGAACTGAAATAGCTAATGCTACGCACCGACCTGCCGTAAGAACGCAATCCCGGCCGACGAACCGCTATGCATGTCAGGGGCTGCTCAACCTAGTGTGATGTTTCTGAAGTTCGCCGCATAATCTGCGGCGAATTTTAGAGACTGAATCACACTAGATTCAATGAGATAGTGTCCCGTTGAATCTGAAATTCAATGAAGTGAATTTCAGATTCGGGATACTAGGTCACGGGCTCATTGACTGCCCGCGAGGTCGTTCAGAATCGGGCAGTCCGGCCGGTGATCGCCCTGGCAGGATTTAACCAGCTGCGAGAGGGTGTCGCGCATGCCAGCCAACTCCTGGATCTTCTGCTCGATTTCCTCAAGATGACTTTCGGCCAGGGCCCGGACATCGGCACTGGAGCGGTCGGGATCGTCGTAAAGCGAGAGCAGGGTACGGCATTGCTCGACGGTGAATCCGAGGCTCCGGGATCTTTGAATGAACCTGAGCTTATGGATCTGTTGCTTGCCGTAGTCCCGATATCCGTTGTCCAGACGATCTGACTGCACCAGTCCGATTTCTTCGTAGTAGCGAATGGTTTTCGCGGGCAGATCGCTGAGTTCTGAGGCTTCACCGATTTTCACATTGAGTCTCTATCTGTTTTCCCGCGGATCAGGGCTTCCTTCAAGTCGTCCGCAGCTTGTTGCCTGCGAGATAGGCTTTGGCTTGGAGGCAGGTTGCGCCAGAAGACGACCTATAGCCTCGGCACAGGTCTATCTGCGGCCTTACGAACAGCGCGTTCGCTTTCCAGTTATCATAACCTTCCTGTTTGTGGAACGCTAGGACGGAGAGCGATCAACAGCGACGCGTTTGAGGGTAGGCCTGTGCAATGCTGAGCGCCGCTACTCGGTGTCCTTACTCTGCCTTTGACGGCGCCCGATGCGCGCATTCATTCGAATATCACGCTGCAAACGAAGCGTTAAAAAAAGGATCGATGCCCACTTCACGGCACTGACTAGAAGATACACTATTCAGTCTCCCCATGCTTTGCAGGGAAGAAGCCTGTTGCCGGACCAAGGTGTGCGATTTCCTCCGGCAGGTTTTTCGAAGCTTCAGCTTTGTTAGTCGAATACCACATCCTGTGACCTCGCCGACTATCTGACTTTTTCTGTCTTAACTGACACGTCAGATCGATACTGTGCCTATTCCCGGCACCAGGGACTGCAATTGGTTTCGGCCGTTTTCATTTACGCGCAGATTGACCATCACTCAGCTTCGGCTCCAAAAAAGCGAGGAGGCGGCTGAACTCTAACTCACGGTTTTCTCAGCAAATCAGTTCTTTTCCCCAGCTGGTATCCGCTGTGACCGCAATCTATCCGCAAGGCAGCTACAATAGTTAAGGTTTTTAACCCTCAGCACCAGTACTGATTGTGCTCGCAAATTTATAACGGCGCTTAACTGTCTATACCTGATTGTTCCTTCGAATTGATTTCGAAAAAGCACTGATTTAATGATTGGAAAAAGCCGTTATTTCTACTGCAGATGGTTTAGCTCTCTGTCGCCGAATATTGAAACGAATGGTACAATAAAACACTCTTACTATACGTCGCTTATTTTTCCCTGGTACCAATCGTATCTGTTATTAAGCTCAGTAACTTATCTGCTCCGTTAATTTTATTAAGGCTTTATTGGTTTTGGATGTCAAGGCTGTGCGGAGGTAGGATGCAAATTTATACCGTTTTATGCACTAAATCTCATAAACGCTCACAATCCCACTTTGTCGCTTGTCTCCTTTTACGCGATAAAAACACCCTATGAATGCTTTTCTTCTAATAATTTAACTAATGGTAGAAATTTTTTTCTCTCTAGTTTTTTTTGCGTAAGCGGCGTCCAATCTCTTCGTGGCAACGTATCTTCCTGTAATAGGCGTGATAAGCGTTCCGAGCTGCACGCTTAGTGATGCAATGCCGGGTGGTAGGGCTTGGCCGAAAGCTTCTATTCTCAATCCCTTTGGCGAGGAGTTGACTGATTGGCGACATTGAAACGCGACGAAGAGCAATTGCGGCGCTTCAAACGAATAGTACTCCTGCTGCTCTTCTGTCTTTTCCTTCAGGCTTGCTCCCCCCTCACGCTCGTTGACGCAACGCTTCCCGAGGATAGCTGGAAGCAATTGGAACCTGTCGACTACGGAGCCGATCCTCGCCAGAAACTCGACATCTACATTCCGGCAGACGGCGATCCTAAGGCTCTGCTCGTGTTCTTCTACGGCGGGAGCTGGGACAGCGGTGAGAGAGCGGACTATCGCTTCGTCGCGGCCGCTTTCACCGCTGCCGGTTACGCCGTTGCTATTCCCGACTATCGCCTTTACCCGCAGGTGCGCTATCCCGCATTTCTGGAAGACTCTGCCGAAGCCTTGGCCGCGCTGGCGGCACATCCCGAACTCGGTGTCCTGGTGCCGGAGCGCACTTTTATCGCCGGGCACTCTGCGGGTGCGTGGATCTCGGTGATGTTGGCTTTGGAAACGCGCTGGCTTCGGGCGAGCGGGGTCGATCCCGATGGGCTGGCTGGTGTGGTCGGCATTGCAGGGCCTTATGATTTCGATCCCGCGCGGTACAGATCAACCCGCCGGACCTTCGGCCATGTCGAACCCGCGTCACTGACACAGCCACTGCACTTCGCACGAAAGGACGCGCCGCCGCTTCTGCTCTTGCACGGGGCGGAAGATACGACGGTTGAGCCGGTCGACAGCCGGCTCCTCGCGGAGCGGATCCAGGCCATGGGCGGGCGCGCGGACTATCTCTTCTACGATGATATCGGCCACCTTCGGATCGTCGGTGCATTGGCGCCCCAGCTGACTTGGATCGCGCCCGTGCAGGCTGACATTCTGAGCTTTATGGAGGCGCGTCTGGCCGGCGCCGACGGTTTGCCGGTGCGAAAAGACTCAGCGGAGACACGGGCCATGAAATGACAATGACTGTCGCAGTCAGAGCGCACCCGACATCATGACGCAGGGGTTCAGGTGAAGGCTCCCTTCTACTGCTCTTACTTCTTTGCTCACTCTCTTTCCGGCGCAGGCTTCAGAAAACAAAATTTGTACCCTGACAAAAACCGGCTTGACTTTTTTCGCTGACCTAGGCAACGTCTCGCCTGATAGTTGAGTTGCTGTGGCCTCACCGGGTGCAGCAACCCGTAATCTGGACGAGACCGATGACCCCGACCCTATACCAAAGCGTCAATTCCGAAATGCAGTTCGCAGGCAAATGCCTCGTGCACACTGCATGGGATATTGCGCGCCTGCGGGAGGGTGGGAGAACACTGCGGTAACAGATTAGACGCAGTCTCCGGTTTCGACACACACCCTCCCAGGCACAGGCTTCGGGAGGGTTTTTTGTTTTTGGGCCGGGCTGCGTCGTCGGAAAAAAGGCGCGGCCCGGAAGATCCGCCAGGCAGGCGGAAGAGGAGAGAGATCATGAGTGGCTATGAAGTGATTGAGACGGGACGCGCCGTCGTGAAGATGTGGACCAAGGGTGTGCCGGTCGATGACTCGGCACGCCAGCAGCTCACGAACGTCGCGCGCCTTCCCTTCGTGCATAGCCATGTCGCCGCCATGCCGGACGTCCATTTCGGGCGCGGCGCAACGGTCGGCAGCGTGATTGCAACCAAGGGCGCCATCATTCCCGCCGCCGTCGGTGTCGACATCGGCTGCGGTATGATGGCGGTCCGTACCAGCCTGACGGCCGAGCAACTGCCTGATTCCCTTGCGAAAATTCGTTCGATCATCGAACGGACCGTGCCCCATGGCGGGACCGGTAAAAAGGGCGGTTGGAAGGACGAGATCCCCTCGCGGGTGTCCAAACGCTTCGAGCAGACCGGTTTGGGTGAAGGCCTGGAGCGGATCGAGAGCAAGCATCCGGCCATCGCCGGGGCGAACTCCGTGGTTCACCTGGGATCGCTTGGGGCCGGGAACCATTTCATCGAACTCTGTCTCGATGAAGCGGGCAAGGTCTGGATCATGTTGCACTCCGGATCGCGGGGCGTGGGCAACCGGATCGGCAGCTACTTCATTCAGGAGGCGCGGAAGTCGATCGAGAAAAAGGTTCTTGGACAGGCTCTGCCTGACCGTGACCTGGCCTACTTCATCGAGGGCGAAGACGAGCTCTTCGGTGATTACCTGGAAGCGGTTATGTGGGCACAGGATTTCGCCCGTGTGAACCGGGAGGTGATGATGGAGCGGATCCTGGTTGCGATCCGCCCCTTGCTGCCGCCCTTCACCACGGAGAAGCAGGCCGTGAACTGCCACCACAACTACGTGGCGAGCGAGCGGCACTTCGGTGCGGATGTCTGGCTGACGCGGAAGGGGGCTGTTTCGGCCCGCGAAGGACAGTTGGGCATCATTCCGGGATCCATGGGTGCGAAGTCCTTCATCGTCCGGGGACGAGGCAACGCGGAGTCCTTTCACTCCTGCAGCCATGGCGCCGGACGGACCATGAGCCGGACGGCGGCCAAGGCGAAGTTCACCCTTCAGGACCATCGCGATGCGACGGAAGGGGTGGAGTGCCGGAAAGACCGGGGTGTCTTGGATGAGACGCCCAAGGCCTACAAGAACATCGACGCAGTGATGGCGGCCCAGGCCGATCTGGTCGATGTGGTTCACACCTTGAAGCAGGTCGTCTGCGTGAAGGGGTGACACCGGGCTGCAAATGGAAGTCCCCGTCCATTTGCAGTCGATAAGGCGGTGCCGCCGGGTCAATCCGGACCCGGCGGCCCAGCGGAAAATTTGAGCGCAAAAGAAGAGCTCGAAACCGCTGCAAAACGAGTGAGAGAGAAGAGGGAGCGGAATGATGAAATTGTGGCGTCCCGTGGGACGGAACGAACTCGAGAAGATCGAAGCCGCCGGCATGAAAGGCTTTCCGCCCCGTTTGCCGGAGCAGCCGATTTTCTACCCGGTCCTGAGTTTTGATTACGCCGAAAAGATTGCGCGCGATTGGAACTCGACCTGTCCGGATCACGATCATGTCGGTTTCGTGACCGAATTTGAAGTCGATGACGGCTTTGCCGAGTCCTTTGAGGCCAATGAAGCCGGTGGCTCGGCGCACCGCGAGCTTTGGGTTCCCGCGGAGGAACTCGAGGCTCTGAACAGAAATCTGCTGGGACCGATTGCGGTCGTGGCGGCCTACCACAACGGAGAACGGGTGCGGTAGGCGTGTTTGGGACGGTCGTCGAAGGGCGGCCGGATGGAGGGTGATATGTGTGAAGGAAGTTTGGCGAGCGAGGCTGTAAGCGATCAAGACCTGGGGTTTTGCGGGATCTGCGGGGTTGAGGTGCCGCTGCTGTCCCAGGCCCAGGTCAATGAGATCGAACGGACCTGCAGCTCCGCCTTGGAAAAGGTCCGGGCCTACCGTGCGGCGCACGGCGGCCCGGACGCCCAGGTGCCCCAGGCCGAGCTCTTCGCGCCGGTCTACGAAAAGCATCTGGATCTGACCGGTGTGGATCTGCGCGGTGTGACCACCTCCGCGCACCACATTCTGATCCACCAGAAGTCCTGCCTCGGCCCGCCCTGCTGGAGCTGCGGCAAGCTGCTGCGGTCCCAATACGACCGGCACTGCAGCGAATGCGGTGCCGAGAAAAACTTGGGGTGAGTTCTTTCTGTCGTATCGCGTCATTTGTTTCGTGATGCAGGATTGATGTACACCGCCGACTGTGTCTTCATTTTCCGCAGTCGGCGGCACGCACTAGAGAAGGTTCTTGTTTATGAACGACGAAATGACTGAACGGGAGAAGATGGCGGCAGGTCTGGATTACTATGACATGGATCCTGAACTCTCGGCTATGCGCAACCGCGCGCGCAAGCTCTTGCGCGACTTCAACCGTTCGGACTTTCTGGAGGGCGATGGCCCCAACCCGGTGCTGAAGGAACTGCTGGGTACTATGGCGGATGGCGTTTTCATCGAGATGCCGTTTCACTGTGCCTACGGCGTGAATCTGCACCTGGGCGAGAATGTCTATTTCAATGCTGGCTGCGCAATCCTGGACTGCGCCGATGTCCGGGTCGGTGCCAACTCCATGTTCGGACCCGCGGTCCAGATTTACACCGCGACCCACGCCTTCGATCCGGTTGAACGCGCCAGCGGCCGGGAGTCTGCCCAGCCGATCACCATCGGCCACGACGTCTGGGTCGGCGGCGGCGCCATCCTCTGCCCAGGCGTGACCATTGGCGACAATGCAGTGATCGGCGCGGGCAGCGTCGTGACCAAGGACATCCCTGCGAACGTGGTGGCGGTGGGGAATCCCTGCCGGGTCGTTCGGGAGCTGGAGATTGGCTAAGTGTTAAGCCGTCTTTCCGCGGTCTGCTTTGAGCAAAAGCACAAGCAACCCGGCCCCGACGACCACGGAAAGCGACGACAGCGTCAGCGAGGAGTCAAAAGATCCGCTGCGTTCGGCGAGAAGTCCGGCGATCAAAGGGCCCAGAATCTGGCCCAGCCCAAAAGCGCCTGTCATCAGGCCGATCGCGACGGCTGTTGCGGTCGGGGCGACCTTGCGGGTGTAGGCGACCACCAACAGGGTGATGCCGACGAAGGTGCCGCCAAAGAGGATGGCCGCGAGCAGGGATGGCACCAAAGCGGTCGAGAACAAAGGCAGCGCGATGCCGACGGCCTGCAGCAGGTGCGCGGCAATCATAGCGCGGATTTCACCCCAACGCTGGGCGGCCCAGGCCCAGATCAGACAGGAGGGCGCGACCGCCAGTCCGACCATCACCCAGGTCAGGTTCCCGATGTCGCCGAAGATGCCCAGGGTGACCGCGTCACTGGCTTTTTCCTGTAGGATCGCCACTAGGAAGGTGCCGCTGACCACGTAGCCCAGACCTTCCAGGAAATAAGCGAGACCCAATAGTGTGAGGGGCAGGATGACGGCGGGCGGCAAGCGTTTTTGTTGCTTCTCCGCCCCGGCACCGGGGGGTGCGTTTTCGCTTTGCGGCACCGCGGGGTTATCACGCAGCCACAGAACGGCTGGCACGGCGAGCAGTCCGCCCAGCAGTCCAAGGCCGATCCAGTCGGCCTGCCAGCCGCCCAGATGCGCGAGCGCCGGCACCAGAAGACCGGAGAGCGCGATCCCGATTCCGACACCGCCGAAGTAGACGCCAAGGAGGCGTGTCCGGCCTGCTTCCATCAGAACCCGCATGACCATGTCGGCGCTGAAAACGAACAGCAGCCCGCTGATGACTCCCGACGCCAGCCGCAAGAAGCCCCAGAAGGCGAACCACTCGCTGGCCGCCATCAGGCCGGTCGTCGTGACCGAGGCCAGCAGCGCGAGGCGGAAAGCGGCGGTGCGGGTCCGTCCCATGGTGACATAACCGCCGGCCAGTGCCCCGATCAGGTAGCCGAGGTAGTTGAGGGAGGCGAGCAAACCGGTCTGCGCGTGGCTGAGGCCGAGGGCGCCCTGCATTTCCGGCAGGATCGGAGTGTAGGCAAAGCGTCCGATGCCCATGGCGATGATCAAGGTACAGATCCCACCGATCAGCGCAGGCTTGAGCACGGGCGCTGAGGCTCCGGGCTGCAATTCAACTTGGCGCAACTCTCCAGGGCTCGGCGCCAAAGGGGAAGCGTCGCCGGAACCGGATCCGGAGTCTGGAGTTTGCCTGCTCATGCTTGACAGGCTAATCAAAGCCAGTGATCATTACAAACGATAAAAGTTGCAGATGGTGTTCGCTTTTAGTGATGGATATCCGTAACCTCAAATTCTTCTCGGCAATTGCCGATACGGGCGGCGTCTCCAGCGCGGCGCGCCATCTGAATACCGTACAGTCAAACGTGACTGCGCGCTTGAAAGACCTGGAGCGGGAACTTGGCGTCGAGCTCTTTTACCGTACCGGCAAGGGCATGGTGCTGACCTCGGCGGGTGAGATCCTGCGCAGCTACGCCTGGCGCCTGGAGCGTTTGGGAGAGGAGGCCCGGCAGGCGATGCGCGACTTTGCGGGCGAAGGCGGTCTGATCAGGATCGGGGCGATGGAAACAACCGCGGCGATCCGTTTACCTCCAATCCTGAAAAGCCTCCAGCAGGAGCAGCCGAAATTGGAAGTCCGCGTGACCGCCGGTCCGACCGAGACGCTGCTCTATGAGCTGCTGGCTTACCGGCTGGACGGGGCTTTTGTAGCGGGCGAACAGACACACAAGGAACTTGTCGGCGAGAAGGTCTTTGCCGAACGCCTGGTGCTGGTCCGCCCGGCCGCCCGCGAGGTCAGCCAGCGCAGCGATGCGCCGGAGCAGCTGATCGTCTTCCGGCGCGGCTGCTCCTACCGGGCGCGCAGCGAAGAGTGGCTGCGTGACCAGGGACAATTGCCGTTTCGGGTTATGGAATTCGGAACCCTGGACGGAATTCTGGGCTGCGTCGCCGCGGGCCTGGGCGTGACGCTTTTGCCCGAGATTGTGATTGCCGCGTCACGCTTTGCCGGAGATCTCGAGGTCGAAGCGCTGCCGAAACGCCTGGCTGACTTGCCGACCTATTTCGTCCGCCGCAAGGATACAGCGCCAAAGCACAGCCTCGACGCCTTCCTCGCAGCCGTGCGAAAAACCAAAACCTCACCAGTTCCAAAGCGTGCCGTCAGCTAGGCGGTTCACCGGCAGGTAGGCCCGGTCGTAGGGATACTCCGCCGCCAGTTCCTCATCGATGTCCACCCCGTGACCCGGTTTATCCCCGACCTGCAGCATGCCGTCCGCGTAGCTGTAATCGTGCGGGAAGACCGCGTCGGTCTCCGGCGTGTGGCGCATGTATTCCTGGATCCCGAAGTTGGGCACCCAGGTGTCGAAGTGCAGGGCCGCGCCCATGGTGACCGGCGAGAGGTCGGTGGCGCCGTGGAACCCGGTGCGGACCTGATAGAGCGCGGCCAACGCGGCGATGGTCCGCATGTGAGTGATGCCGCCGGCATGGACCAGGGTCGCGCGGATGTAGTCGATCAGCTGATTCTGGATCAGGTCCTTGGCGTCCCAGACCGTGTTGAAGATCTCGCCCACCGCCAGGGGCGTCGTGGTGTGCTGGCGGATCAGCTTGAAGGCTTCCTGATTCTCCGCCGGGGTAGCGTCCTCGATCCAGAAGAGGCGGTAGGGTTCAAGATCCTTGCCCAGGCGCGCGGCTTCGATCGGGGTCAGGCGGTGATGGCAATCGTGCAGAAGGAGCGGGGCGTCGCCGTATTTTTCCCGGACCGCTTCAAAGACGCCGGGGATGAAGCGCAGGTAGTCAGGGGTTGACCAGACTTCCTCCGGCGGCAGGCCTTTTTCGGCGGGTTCGTAGTAGAGATCGCCCTTGCCGACGCCGTAGACGCTTGCGTTGCCTGGCACGCCGCATTGAATCCGGATGGCCTTATAGCCCATCTCGATGTAGCGCCCGACCGCCTCCAGGGTGCCTTCCAGGTCCTTGCCGTTGGCGTGGCCGTAGACCAGGACACCGTTGCGGCTGCGCCCGCCGAGTAACTGATAGAGCGGCATGCCGGCAGCCTTGGCCTTGATGTCCCAGAGCGCCATATCAACGGCGGCGATGGCCGACATGGTCACCGGTCCGCGCCGCCAGTAAGCGCCCCGGTAGAGATATTGCCAGATATCCTCGATCTGTCCGGCGTCGCGCCCGATCAGGCAGGGAATCACATGGTCTTCCAGGTAGGAAGCCACCGAGAGCTCCCGGCCGTTCAGGGTGGCGTCTCCGATGCCGTAGGTGCCGCTCTCCGTCACGATTTTGAGGGTGACGAAGTTTCTGCCGGGAGAGGTGACGATCACCTTGGCGGATTCGATTTTCATAAGGAGGCTCCGGAGTGTGTTTCGGCCCAGTCGCTGCCGGGTTCGATCGTTTCGGTAAAGAATTGCGGATAGTCGTGCGAAGCCTGGGGCAGGGTGGTCAGCAGTTCCCGCAGGTGCCCGCGCATATGGGTGAGGGCGGCCCGCCGGTCGCCCGAGACAACCGCGTCCAGGATGGCTTTGTGCTGGCTGATCAAACGCTTGAATGGCGGCATTGTCTTGAGACTTAGGATGCGTACCCGGTCCATCAGGGCCTTCTCACTTTCAATCATGCCGCTGAGCCGCTCGAACCCGGTGGCCTGCGCCAGCGTGCTGTGGAAGGCGTCGTCGGCAAGGTGAAAGGCGTAGATGTCCTTGGCTGCCGCTGCGGCTCTCTGATCTTTAAGTGTGGCCTCGCAGGCGCGGGTCGCCGCGCTGTCCAATCGCCCCAAGATCCGCTCGATGGCCGCGGTTTCGATGGCCTCCCGGATGAAGCGGGCCTCCAGAAGTTCCTTGGGCCGGATCTTGGTGATGAAGGTGCCCCGCTGTGGGCGAACTTCGATGAAACCCTGCTGCGCCAGTTTGATCAGGGCTTCGCGGACCGGCGTGCGGCTGACCCCGAAGCTCTCGGCCAGGTCGCTCTCCGACAGCATCTGTCCCGGCGGCAGCTCCAGCCGCACGATGGCGCTCCGCAGCTGTTCGACGATCTGAATCGCCGCCGGGCGGTCCGCAGAGACGCTATAATCTTTGGGAGAAAGCATGAAACCAGGAGCAAACGCGGTGAACCAATCTAGTGCACTAGTATACAAGTTGGGTTTGTGACGCGCAAGCGGGGGTCTTCATCGGAGCCAATGCTACGCTTTGAGTTTCAGGTTTCGATCGGGCAGTCTTGGCTGTCCGACAGGACTCGTCGGCGCTCACGGTGCGTGTGGGGCCGGTGCCTTGGAGAAAAGGGTTTTTGGATGATTACGGTATTCGGTTCGATCAATCTGGATCTTGTTACGCGGGTGGTGCAGCTGCCCCGCCCGGGTGAGACGGTTCACGGTTCCGATATTACCCGGTTCGCTGGTGGCAAAGGCGCGAACCAGGCCCTCGCAGCCCGCAGGGCGGGGGCGGAGGTACGTCTGGTCGGCGCTGTCGGGCAGGACGATTTTGCGGGCCAGGCCCTTGCCGAACTACGGGCCGCTGCTGTTGACCTGACCGCTGTCGAGGAGCGGGGCGACACGACCGGCGTCGCCGTGATTACGGTCGACGAAGCGGCCGAGAACACAATCGTTCTCTCGCCCGGCGCCAATCTGCGGTGCGAGGCAAAACAGATTCCAAGGGATGCGTTCGCTCCGGGCGGGATCCTGATGCTGCAGATGGAAGTCTCCGAGCATGAGACTTTTGCGGCGGCCCGTCTGGCCAAGGCCAGCGGGGGATGTGTGATCCTCAGCCTGGCGCCCTTCCAACCACTGGCGCGGGACGCCTTCAGCGATGTCTCGATCCTTCTGGTGAACGAGACGGAAGCAGCGGACCTCGCCGGACACTACGGTATCGAGGGCGTTGGGTACGAAGAGATCGTGCAGGCGCTTGCCGGTTACCTGGATGTGACTGTAATCGCGACCCTGGGGGCCGACGGTGCTGCCTCCTCGCAGAGCGGTGGAGATGTTATCAGGGTCTCCTCGCCGCAGGTCACGCCGGTTGATACAACAGGGGCGGGTGACACTTTCGCCGGTGTACTGGCCGCGGGTCTTGATGCGGGCGATGACCTGGCGAACGCCATGGGCCGCGCGGCGGTCGCGGGGGCTCTGGCCTGCACGAAACAGGGCGCGCAGCCTTCCTTCCCGACGAGGTTGGCAATCGATAGGGCACTGACGCGCGACTGACGAGACCTCAAAAGCACCCGAGCGAGAAGGGAGTGCCGGGCTGCTATTGCTGCTGACCAACTCGCAGCAGGGGATCGCCTGAGGCGTCGGGCGCGTCCCCGATAAAGAGGATCGCCTGCTCGAAGGCTGCCATGGCCGCCTGCCGCCCGCGGGTGACCTCGAGGATCACACCGCCGACAATCCGGTTGGCGTCGGCAGAGATTTTCTGCAGTTGGATTTCGCGCAGTGCGAACTGCGCTTTGGCGGTGGCAAGTGCAGATTGCTCTAAGGCCAATTTCTCCTTGTTTGCTGCCAATTCTGTTCCGAGCACTGTGAGCTTGCCTTCCAGCTCCGCGATTTTGGCGTCGAAGGACGCTCGCTGTGGGTCCGTGTCATCGGGCGTAAGGGCTCTGAGATCCGCGAGGGCCGCCATCAGGTTCTTCTCGGTCGTTTCCTGCTCTGCGATACTCTTTTCGATTGACTTTATCGTCGTGGATGCCGCGGTCATTTGTCCGCGGTTCTCCTTGACTTTCTTTTCGATGATAAGTCCGGCCTCTGATAGCAGCTTTGAGCGATAACTGTTCACGTGCCCGAGGGCTGTGACCATATTCTTTCCCATCTTGACGGCGGCTTTCTCGCGCTCTTGCCGCTTCTTCTTAAGGTCATTCACGTCGTCGCCGGCCGACAGTGCCGGTAGGCTACCGGCTTCCGTCAGCGTCTTGTTGGCTTCCTTAATCGCATCGTCATTGTCCGGGAGGGTGAGCAGGGATTGCCGGAAGGCTTCATCGTCGCCCCCCTGAAGTGACTGAGTCCAGGCGTCTTGCACCCGTTTCTGCAGGGTCGTGTCCTTCACGGCCGCGGCGAAGGATTGCAGCTGCATGTCGGTCTTTTCGACATAACGTTGTTCATGATGCTCGAAGAGGCGTTTGAGCGCCGGGCCGCCACCGGTCGTGCGTTCGGTCAGCAGGTTGAGTTCCTCCTGCTCGCCGGCGCTGCGGTTGGGATTGGCCCGCAGTTCGTTGACCCGCAGCAGGTTGGTATCCAGACTGCCGCCCAGATTGAACATGGCGAGGCTTTGTGCGGCCTTGATAATGGGCTCGGGGTTGGCACTGTAGGATTTGATCGCCCAGTTGCCGATATCGTCCTTGATCAGCGCATAGTTGGTGATCCCCCCGCCGCCGACCCTCACGCTGTTGATGTTCTGCCAGAACTGCTTGTCGAGTTCCGACTGAATTTCCAGGGTGCGTGTATCCAGATTGCTGAAGGCTTCCCCGATCCGGAACGGCAAAGCGCGTGTCCCGTGCCGGTCCAACATGTTCCGCCAGCCGAGACCAGGATCGTCCTGGTAGGTGCTCGAGGCATAGCTGCTGCGTAGGTAGGCGCTGGCCGGCCGAATGTACACCATGCTGGCGCGGTACTCGTAGGCCTTTTTCAACGCTGCTTGAACCGACTTCGCGCGAGCCGCCTGACCGCTTCGTTCCGCTTCGATGTCGGAGTAGTGGAGCGCGGCAATGAGGTCGTCTAGGACATCCCGCTGATCCCCGTCGTTCATTCGATCAGGCAGACTGGTGACCTGTGCTTGTCCAGTGGGCAGCTGATAGGCTGCGAGGGTCTTTGCTGCATGTTCAAGTTTCTTCCGTTCGGCTTCCTTCAGCTTTCGTTCGTCATCAGTAAGTTGAGGCTCTGTTTGCTCAGCCGCCACTTTGGCTTTGGCTGCTTGATTGTTGACGAGCTGCTTCAAAAGCGCAAAGACAGCCGAAGGTTCCTTGTCAACACCTAGCTTTTCGGCGTTTGCTACGACTTCATTGCGCGAAGCCATTGCAACGGAAATTGTGTCCTTTATGCGCTTAAGTCTGGCGTCCAGATCATTGTCTTCCGATGTTCTGTTCTTCTGTTTTGCAAGCTGTTTCTTTTGCGTGGTTTGAGCGGACTCAAGTTGGTTTGTGCTGTTGCGCTCCCTGACAGTCGCATCAAAAACAACTGCCTCTGCACCCTGAACCAGCGCAACCGCATCCAGATAATCTTGGGTTAGTGAAGTGATAACGCTTGTCACTGCCTTGTCTCTGGCTAGCTTGCCGCTACCGGCGATATGGCTTGAGCGGTTCTTGAAAAACGCACGCGTCTCCGTCAGGCGATGATGTCGCGGAGATGCGGCGTGACTTGGGTTGATCTGACTCACGATCCCGCGCGCCGCGTCGCCTTCCAGCCAAATCACTATGTGTTGTTTAACTTCATCTATTGAAATTTCTTTGGCCAACCCCCCAAGATGCTTGTTGATCGCGTTTTGGTCTCGGATGATCGTTATGAGTTGTTCCGGAGTGACGAAACTGTCGGTTACATACTCCGCGTTCCCTGTGAGAGTTCTGAATGCAAAGACTGCCGGTGTGGCTGTAGCGTTGGAGGCGTTGAGCTTTCTTTGCGCTTCTTCGCGGGCCGACGTGTTTTCGCCTTGAAGTTTTGTGAGATCGGAGATGGATTCTTCGATGGCTTCTAAGACCGCCGCTTCATTCTGCTCGGCTTCGGCGAACTTGGTCACTTGCTCTTCTAACTGGCTGACCCTGTTGTTCAGGTCAAGCAGCAGGTTGTCGAAGGTTTCGCGTGAATTTCCGCTCAGCGAGAATGCCCGGGCCAGCTCGCCCGGTATCCGCCGTTCCTCAAGCTTTTTCTCATGGCGCGCACGAGCTTCCAACTCGTCTGCCTGGATCAGGAAGGTGTTGCCGATGGCCTGCAGAGCGGGCACGAAGGCCTTGCGAACGCGCGGGCCAACCCCGCTGATGCTGGTAATCGGAATGATGCCTTCGTTCTCTGGTTCGGGAAGCAGGGTGTCGTGGTTCGCAATGGCGCTGACTTTTTGCGCGAAGTGAATAAGGCCTTGCGATAATTCGTCGCGCGCTATGTTCGAATCCTGTTTGGCGCGCGCTTCGCAGAGCTGACCTCTACATCGCCTATAGCGCTGTCGTTCCCTAATAACGTCGTCAATCAAAGAAAAGATACCCTTTTCCGGACGGCCGTTCGCCAAACCGCCGCTTCCCGCAGCATTTGTCAGGTCGGCTGACAAATCAGGAAGTGCAGTTTCAATAATTACATGAATATCTGCCGAAAGGCCGCGCGTAACGCCGAATTTTCGTGACGCTTTGTCTTGATACTCGAATTGCAACGCTGGCGGCATTTGTGTCGGGACAAAGCGACTTAACTGTTCAGTGTTGAGCTTGTGAATATCGAACGAGGAAATCAATGCGGAATCGAGGGCGCGAATACTTATAGCGTTTCTGTTAGGAGATTCTTTTAGCGCTTTCTTTAAGCGATCAGTCGCAATTTCGTAGTCGTAACGACTGTCCAGGAAAACTGTCGAGGGCCACGGATGCAAGATTTGCAGGACTTCTTTTCTTGCATCGTCATTCGCGTCTTGGGTGAGCGTTGCGATGGCAAGACGCCTGGGGTTTGTGACGGTTGATACGAGCTCTGCCAACGCGTCCCTGATTTGTTGTTTCTGTAACCTCGTTCCTCCAAACTCAGAATGTCTGGAAAGTCCGCGGACTCCCAACTCCCATAGTTCGCGCATTGCACTACGAGCTTCGAAGTAAGATCGGGCGATATCTGACACGGCAGCTATAAAGAGTTTTTTCTTATCTTGGTTTTTTGCAAAACTTTGAAGCTTGCCTGGGTATTTCGTTCCGTAGAGGATGTCGGCGTAGCGGTCGATCCAGCGCGCGGAGTGAAAATCGCTGTTTGGGAAGTGTTTTACTTCCTGCCCTGCAAGGTCTTCGGAAAATACCGTCCGATGCCTTGGTGGAATGGGGGAGATTATTTCTTGAAATCGGACATTGTCCGATTTTTCGACTGCCGGGTGCTCAATGGCATTCTCACTCAGACACTCTTGCAGCGCGGTATAGGCCTCTGCGATGCCTTCGTGCACGTTCCGGTCGCGCAAGTAAAAGTTCACGCTACGCCAATTACAAGTGCCGCTCTTTGTCCGACAAGGCGCATTGAGTGGGTCCAGCAGACGCCGAAATCTCGATTTGAAAAGTTCGTAGGCCTCTCCAACCTCTCGGTCTTTGACCGGATCTTTGCCTACGCTCTTCAAAAAGTCTTCCGTTGAACGCATGGCCCGTTCTAGGTGCTTCCATCTGCGGTAATCACTCTCTCGCGGATCAAAGACGTTGAGCGCCGAACGATATTTTCTGATGGCTTCGTCGATCGCTGCGGACAAGCGCGTGGCTTCGCTTACTTTCTTGTCTTCGAAGAGCTTCAGGATCGCATTGACCTGAACTGCCTTTGGGTGCGTGAAAACCTGGTTTGAGTCCATTGCTCGCCGCTTGTAACCGGGCGGACAGTCTGCAAACTCGATAGTCGTTTTTCCAAATCTTGATTCTCCCGGCCGGCGCATCTGCGCCCGTCCATCCTCACACTGCCAGACCGGTAGCTCGCCCCATTCGAACTGGTCGCGCAGCTGCACCATGACCTCGAACATGCCCGGGGCCATGGACTGGAACTGTTGAAGCTGGACGATCTCGTCGTTGGCCAGGGGGCCTTTGTAGACGTCGACGTCGATGCGCATGACGGCACAGCCGCCGAGAAGGAAGGCGGAGGCCAGGGCGGTCACTGTGCTCAGGCTGAAGAAGCTCGTGCGGTTTCTCATTGCCCCTTCTCCAGTTCCAGCTGGATTGGAACGGTCACGGCGTTGAGGCTTTCGCGCTGATCTTTCAGTTGCACCAGCGCCTGGAAGAGGTCGCTGTCGGTCACGGCGGGAGCGCGGTTCTGGGTCACTGCGGCGATCGAGCCGAGGGACTGGTTGACCGCGTCGAAGTAGGTTTCCGGACTTGAGCCCATGACCACGACAAGCCTGTGACCCTCCGGCGCTTTACGAAAACCCTCGGGCCCGAAGAGGATCAGCTTGCGGCCGGTCGGGAGTGCACCGCTCTGCGCATCCGGGTTCCGCTCCACGGAAACGGTATTCTCGCCCTTCTTGAAGCTGATGGTCGTGCCCAGGGTATCGACGACCTCCGCCGGCAGCCAGCCGGACGCGAACTTTGTGAAACTGATCGCGCTGGCCTGGCCGCGCAGTCGCACGCGATAGACCTGGGTGGGGAGCTGTTCCTGTTCGTCGAACACCCCGAGGTAATAGGTCTGCTCGACTTCGTTGGTCGGTGTTCTGGCGCCCACAACGGTTGCGCCAATGACGCCCAGAGCAATCTCTTCGGTTTTGCAGCCGGAAAGAACAACGAGGCAAAGGCAGATAAAGCCGAGGCGCCAGCCCTTGTGCCGCGATCTCAAGCCACTGAATTTTTTAGACTTTAGACGCGGAGTCTCCCCATTGATCAGCATAATACACTCCCCCCAAGTGTCTGAAGCAATCGCCGATCAAATCTTTGGTCCAATCAGATTTGGTGAGGAAGCCTCATGCAAACCTTGACGGAAAAAATTGTTTCCAGGACCATCGTCGTTGCCGGCAACCTGCTCGATCCGACTTTTAAAAATTTATTTTTAGCCCGTTAATATTGCAAATACTTGGACTCGTGTCAATTATGGGTTGTGATTTCTGATTGCCTAGCATTTTATCCCAATTCGCGAACTGAATGGGGATCGACCGAGTAGGGGATGACGTCGTCCAGGAACTTCGGCTGTGACCTGACGCGTTTCGTCCAGACTTCGAAGGCCGGGTAGTCAGCAAGGCGATAGCCTGCTTCCTCAGCAAAACCGGCGTAGGCGAAGACCGAAATGTCGGCGATGGAATATTGCCCGCCTGCCAGGAAATTTTCTGTTGCGAGATGAGTGTCGAGCGCGGTCAGCACGCGCTCCCCCAGTGCGCGCCGTTCGGTGGTCACGGGACTGTCCGGCGCGAGCTTGCCGGTCAGCATCCGGTGCCTGAGGGTGGCAATGCTGGACTGCACGTATTCCTGTTCGAAGAACATCCAGCGCAGGGTCTGCGCGCGCACCAGAGGGTCGCTGGAGAGAAATTCCGTGCCCTCGGCCAGATAGTTCAGGATGGCGTTGGATTCAGGTAGATATGTCCCGTCTTCCAGTTCCAGCACCGGGACGGCGCCCATGGGATTCTTCTTCAGGAACACCGCTGTGCGGCTCTCGCCGTCGAAGATGGCGATATCGATTTGCCGATAGTCGCGCCCGAGCTGCGCCAGGAGCAGGCGGACCTTATATCCGTTCTGGGAGGGGCCGTAGTTGTAGAGTGTGATCATGTCAGATGCCTCGCGTTGAATTCGCGGCATCTAAGCTCAAGCCGGGCGGTGGGAAACTCCGAACCTTGCGGTCAAATCTGAAAAGCGCCGGGGAGGCCGCTCCGGTGCCGCAGGAAATGACTTACGGCACCGGAGCTATCCCGTTACGACTTGATCCGTTCCGACTTGGGGTCATAGAGCGGCTTTGTGCTCGGGGTGGCGGCGATGCGTTTGCCTGCGACCTCGATCTCGTAGCTGGATTCCAGCAGGGCCGAGGGTGGGGTGCCCGGTTCGCATGGCACGTAGCCCAGGCCGATGGCGGCGCCCAGATGGTGGCCGTAGTTGCCGCTGGTCAGGTAGCCCACGATCTCGCCGTCCCGCACGATCGGCTCGTTGTGATAGAGCAGGGGCTCCGGGTCGTTCAGCTGGAACTGGACCATCCGTTTGCTCAGGCCTTCTTCCTTGCGCTTCAGGACCGCGTCCTTGCCGATGAAGTCGCCGTACTTGGAGGCTTCCTTGCCGGTCTTGACGGCAAAGCCCAGACCGGCTTCCAGCACGTGATCCTGATCGACGATGTCGTGACCGAAGTGGCGGAAGCCCTTTTCAATCCGGCAGGAGTCGAGCACATGCATGCCGCAAAGCCGCAGGCCGTGGTTCTTGCCTTCTTCCAGGATCTGCTCGGCGACATAGCGGGCCATGTCCGTAGAGACGTAGAGCTCCCAGCCCAGCTCGCCCACGTAGGTAATACGGTGCGCCCGGACAAGGGCCATGCCCAGCTCGATAGTCTTGGCGGTGCCGAAGGGGAAGGCCTCGTTGGAGAGGTCGGCATCGGTCAGCTTGGAGAGCAGGTTGCGGGCGTTCGGGCCCATGATCGCGACCACACCTTCGCCCGCGGTCACTTCGGTCGCAATGCAGTGCGCATCCTCGGGAATGTGCTTCTTCAGCCAGCCCATGTCGCGCATACCTACGGCGGCGGCGGTGATGATCAGGAACTCGGTTTCAGACAGACGGGTGACGGTCAGGTCCGCCTCGATCCCGCCGTTGCGGTTGAGCCACTGGGTGTAGACGATCTTGCCCGGCTCGACCGCGATGTCGTTGGCGCAGATACGCTGCAGAACCGCCTCCGCGTCCCGGCCTTCGACCCGGATCTTCACGAAGGTGCTGAGGTCGAACATGCCGACGGTCTCGCGCACGGCTTTGTGTTCCTCGGCGGCATAGGGGAACCAGTTTTGGCGGGCCCAGGTGTATTGATATTCAGCCACTTCACCGCGTTCCTTGGCTTCCGGTGGCAGGAACCAGTTGGCGCGCTCCCAGCCGCCCAGTTCGCCGAAGCAGGCGCCGTTCTCGGCCAGCAGGTCATGCAGCGGGGTGCGCCGCAGGCCGCGGGCGGAGGCATATTGACGGTAGGGGAAGTGATCGGCATAGAGCAGGCCGAGGGTCTCGGTCACGCGCTGCGTCAAGTAGCTCTTGGTCGACTGCATGGGATACATGCGGCGGATATCCACGTCCCAGAGATCGAGGGTCGGCTCACCGGCTTCCATCCACTCGGCCAGGGCGCGCCCGGCACCACCGGCGGACTGAATGCCGATGGAGTTGAAGCCTGCGGCGATGTACATGCCGTTGAGGTTCGGGGCTTCACCCAGCAGGTAACGGTCATCCGGCGTGAAGCTCTCCGGCCCGTTGAAGAAGGTGGCGATGCCGGCCTGCTCCAGCAGGGGCACGCGGTTGATCGCAGCTTCCAGAACCGGCTCGAAGTGATCGAAATCCTCGGGCAGTTCATCGAAGAAGAAGTCTTCGGGAATGCCGTTCACCGCCCAGGGCTTGGAGACCGGCTCGAAGGCGCCCAGCAGGATCTTGCCCGCGTCTTCCTTGTAGTAGGCGCATTCGTCGGGCACGCGCAGCACCGGCAGGTCGCGCTGCAGCCCGTCGATGCCCTCGGTCAGAATGTAGAAGTGTTCGCAGGCCTGCACCGGCACGCGCACACCGGCCATGGCCCCGATCTCGCGCGCCCACATGCCGCCGCAATTCACCGCGTTCTCGCAGGCGATATCGCCTTCGGTGGTCGAGACGCCCGTGACCCGGCCCTGGCTGGTCTTGATGCCGGTGACCTTGACGTTCTCGATGATCTTCGCGCCGTACTTGCGCGCGCCTTTTGCCAGTGCGAGCGCGATATTGGTCGGGTCGCCCTGACCGTCGCCCGGCAAGAAGACACCGCCGGTCACGCCCTCCAGGTTCAGCAGCGGGTAATGCTGCTTGCATTCTTCAGGCGAGAGATCGTGCACATCCACGTCGAAGCAGCGCGCCATGGAGGCGCCGCGCTTCAGCTCTTCCAGGCGTTCGTCGGTAAGGGCGACGCTGACCGAACCGTTCTGCTTCATGCCGGTGGCGGCGTCGGTTTCCGCCTCGAGGCTGTAATAGAGGTCGGCGGAGTACTTCGCCAACTGGGTCATGGTCTGGGTCGCGCGCAGCTGCGCGATCAGGCCGGCGGCGTGCCAGGTGGTGCCGCAAGTCAGCTGGCGCCGCTCCAGCAGGACAACGTCTTTCCAGCCCTGCTTGGCCAGGTGATAGGCGACGGAGCAGCCGATCACGCCGCCGCCGATGATGACCACGCGGGCCGTAGTTGGGATCTGTGCCATGACTTTGTCTTCTCTCGTCTGCCCTGAACTCGGGGTTTCTTGTTGATGTTGTCCGCTAATAGACGGGTGGGGAGAGGGTCCAGACCAGGACCGCGCGCCGTTCCGTCTTGTTACGCCAGCTGAAGGCCTCCCGTTCGATCCGGAAGCTATCGCCTTCATTCAGCGTGAAGCTGTTGTCGCCGATTTTGATCTCCAGCGAACCGGAGACCAGATAGGCGGCCTCTTCGGCGCCTCGGCTGATCGCCTGCTCACGCGCCGCGCCAGGCTCGATCACAGTCAGGAAGGTCTCGAAGCTCCCCCCCAGATCGGGCGACAGCAGCTCTTCGGTGATGCCGCTTTCCGGTGATCCCAGTCGGCGGCGCTGGTTGGCACGCACGACGTAGTGGGCTTCGGCGATGGATTGCTTTGGTGTCGCTTCGCCGGCAGTGAAGAAGAGGCCCATGGGCACCTTGAGGGTCTCGGCGATGGCGCGCAGATCGGCGATGGGCAGATCCGAGAGGCCGCGCTCGACCTGGCTCAAATACCCCACCGAGCGGCCGATCTGATCGGCGAGCTGCTGGAGGGTGACCTGTTTCGATTGCCGCAGCGCACGCAGATCACGGCCCACCGCGGCCCGCTGTGCCGCCAGTCTTTGGGTGTCTTCACTCTGTGTGCCTCCGTCCATTTCGGCATTTGAGAGCGGTCTCGTGAAAAAATCAATAACATTTTCATCAAGGAAAAATGATGCCCCAGATTTTCAAGTTCGTCGCCAGAGGCGCCGATAGATCATCACCTTGAATTCATTCGGTCTTCTCGGTAAACAGGCCCCCTCACAGCATTCGGGATTGGTGAAATGGGCGGTTGGGACGAGTCGGCGAATGCCTGGATTGAAGCGATGGGGGATAAGGGGGACTGGGGACGCCAGAACATTCTTGACCCGGCGATGCTTGAGCGAGTCGCCGAGAGGAGCTATCGCCAGGCGCTCGATGTCGGCTGCGGGGAAGGGCGCTTCTGTCGTCTTCTCTCGGCCCAAGGCATCGAAACTATCGGGATCGATCCCACGAAAACGCTGATCGAGAGAGCAAGGCAAAGGGATCCGCAGGGCCGTTACAAGGTCGCATCGGCGGAACAGATTCCATTCGATACGGCCAGCGTGGATCTTGTCGTGTCCTACTTGACGCTCATTGATATCACCGATTTTCGCGCGGCCCTTGCCGAGATGGTGCGGGTGCTGAAACCCGGCGGAACGCTGCTGATCGCCAACCTTAACGGCTTCGTAACTGCTCAACCTCACGGCTGGATCAAGGACGAGGAGGGGCGCTATCTGCACTATGCCCTAGGTGTATAGTCCCACGGTGTGATGGTATCACATTGAAGACCATCGATAAGGAAGCACTATGGGACAGGTACTACACGGCAGCGCCACGACGACTCATGCTGTCCGAGCTGCGATACAGCGATCGA
>NZ_ML660054.1 GCF_007004665.1 Denitrobaculum tricleocarpae
ATGAACTATGATTTGGGATACATAGACCTGGAGCAGAAAACTCTGCAAACCATCGACACACCGTTCGGCTCCAGTGTGTTACCCATGTCATAGGTACAAGCTGTTACCTATGTCTCCAGGTCGGACAAAAAATGTTATGGCGCGCCCGGCAGGATTCGAACCTGCGACCTACGGATTAGAAGTCCCCTACTTTTGGCATGAAATCAACATGTTGGAGAATTATTTTCTGTCTACCCTTGATGAGAGAATCAACGACTTAGGGGCGATTTGTCTAACCTTTTCCCATGGGAATAACCGCCTGTTGTTCTCATTACGTTCTCACGATAGCATGAGATATGAGATACGAGGTCAGGCTGATAGAGCGCGCTCTGAAGGATTCACGTGCTATCGTGCGCGGAGCAGATACCAGGAAGGCTGCTCAGCAGGTTTTGAAAGAGATAGAGCGGGATTATGAACTGGTGCCGAGGCGGTCTGGCGGGCACAACACAGGGACAATGGCTGATGGATGATCTCACAGCAGAGCAGATGGATAAGGAAGTGTTGCAGGCGCTCAGGGATCTGGCGCTGTGGGCTAGTGAGGAAGTGGGTGCAGAGCCAGAATGCACGCCTGGACTGGCAAAAGCCTTGGCGATCATTGAAGCTGTTGACAAGGCTCAGCCAGACCTTGTGCTCGGAAATACCAGCCAAGAAGCGCTTGATGGTGCGACGGTAAGGGTAGTCTACAAATAGAGGGCTCCGCTGATTACCGCCGCGTCCGCCAATACCCCGGAAAGCAGATCTTGTGCAGGCAGGAAAACGGCCACCGCTTCGGACTGACCGGCACAAAGCTTGTCAGTCCAGGTGGGATATCCTCGGTCACATGTGTTCTGAAGCCCAGATTCGGCGACTTGGTGAACACCAGTGAACCGCGATAGCCATTCCGGCGCCAGCGGAGGAAGCCCTTACAGAGGCAGTTGCCCCACTCGATCGGCCCCTCCCCCGCCACGGCTTAACCCTCCTGCCCTGCCTCTTCCCAGAGCGCGTTTGCGGAGTCGAGCCGGGTGCGCACCTCGGCCCACTCGGCCACTATTTCCTCTTCGGTCTTCTCGCCCTTCTCAAGGGCCTCAAGCGCGTCGAGGGCAAAGCGGCCAAGCTGGATCAATGCCAGGATTGTTTCAGGATTCATCACGAACTTCCTTTTCAATAAAGATCATCTGAATAAGCCCGGCCTCCACGACCGCCAGCAGGTCATCGGTAGCCATAACCTCGCCGCTGCAAGCCTGGTTCAAGATGGGCCGTGCCTGCTCTACGGTGGCCACCTGATCGTCAGAGAGGCGGTCTGCAGCACGGAAGCCCGCCAACGACGTCAGGGTGGCTGTGTAGCCCCTGCAGGCGATCAGCAGGCTTTCCTGGGTGGACAGGCTGGACGACGCGCAGCCGGCCAATAAAAAAGCCGCCCCGAAGGCGGCTGCTATCACGCTGTGTTTCATTATGTTACTTACTCCTTTTCACCTATCGGTGTGGTTGTCATGGCGCGCAAGACGACATTGATAATGCCTATTGCCGAGATGATTCCCGCCGCAACCGTATCCAGATCCTCGGGCGGGATCTCAATGCCAAAGACGGCCCCAATGGCCGCGAGAGCCATCAAGACGTTCATCACGACTGTTCGATAACCTTTCATCTTTCATCTTCCTTCGCTTCTGTCGGCAATGAGCCGGTCTACTTTGTCTTCGATTCGGTCCGCACGTTCGTCCGTGTGCTCTTTCACCTCTTTGACCATCTGACGGATATCGTCCTTGCAGACGTACTTGTGGGCCACGTGCAGCTTGTGGCCCGATAGCTCATTACGCGTGGTGATTATCAACTTAAATAGCCACGCAATTGTTGCGGCCAGCCCTCCGCTGACCCACATCCACAAATCACTATGTTCTTTCACGAGTCCTCGCCGACTACCTGTTATGCTGAGGGGCCAAAGGCTTCCGCCATCAGATCCCTGACTAATTTCCTCGGATGAATGCCAAAGCGCTGCGCACACCCGCCCATGAACCTCAGAACGGCGACACTGGTAACGCCCGCTTTTTGAAGGATGAGCACCTCATCAGCACGGATGAAAGAGCGCGGAGGCATTTCATTGTAGGCATTCATGAAGGCTATTGCCCGGCTGCCCGTGAGATAAGCCAGGACACTAATGTCGGCGGGCACCTCGGCCACGATCTGACTCGGGGTCTTACACGCTGGCTGCGCCACGACTGGTGCTGGCGGTGGCTCAGGCACCGGTGTCGTGCTGCATGCGGACAATAAAAAAGCCGCCCAGAGGGCAGCCAGTACGCCGAAGATTTTCATGGGTTCCTCGCTAACTGTAGATGATGACAATTTCGCCAGCATCGAAGAGCGCCACGCCGCCCGGAGTCGTCACCAGTATGTTGGTCAGTGGGCCTGACAGATCGATTGAGCCCAGTAGAAGAGTTAGGCTAGAAAGGCCTGCTACGCCGATTGAGCCTGAAAACTGCCAAAAATTAGAATCTACGCTGTCTCGCGACAGAACGACTGTTCCATTAAGGGAATGCGTTGCTAAAACGAGACTTTGGCGAACGAGGTGCAGGCCGTCCGTCTCGAAACTGTTCGCGCCCCCCGCAGTAGCGTTGCTGTCGTAGCCGGTATCGACGGCACCAGCAGTCGGTCCCACCCTGATAACAGGCCCCTGCCCATTCGTGTTGGTGCTCACGCCCTTAGGGCGGATCTCGATCCGGGTTGCTGTCTCCAGATCCGTAAGATCGTCCGCTAAAGTGACTGACGTGCCCTCTGTCGTTGCCTTTTGGAAGCGACCCTCTACAGGGGTAGAGAAGGTGTGAACGACAGCAAGATTTGACGAACCGTCGTAAGAGACTGTGCCGATACGCCGCTTCTTGTCGTAGTTCGTCGGCATTGTCGGGTTTGTGCTGCTCAGTGAGAAGAGACAGTCCACATTGCCGGTATCAGTTCGCTGGATCAGCCAGAGGTGATAAACCGTGTCTGCTGTCGCTGATCCTGTATCGAGCCCCCCGCCTCCCGATCCGACAGCCCAGGCAGCATCAATGCGCTTTACCAGATCCGTGTCCAGGATCATGTTGACTGAGTTGTTGTCATCCCGCGCCGATCCTGGACCTATGGTCACGTCATTGGCGGGATCTCCTGCATCTGGACTGGCAGCAAAGCCTGCGAGGTAACTGCGAGGAAGCGGCGTGTTTCCAGGCGTTTGAGGGAGGACGTGCGCATACCACTGCGTGCCGTTAGACCGGAAGGTTGCGAAGTCCCACTGGCCGGGCAGGCTCAGGTCAGACGCTCCATTGATGGTCTCTGACCCATCGGCATCTACTGTAACCGCATTCAAGCTTGGGTCGATTTTTCCGATCGGAACTTCAAAACCATTCCCCGCACTGGCAGCTGGCGGCAGGGTGATGGTAAACGGTGCTGCCGTGGCATCTGCAACGAACAGCTTGCCGTCGTCACTCACCCCCACCGGCGAGGTCGTAGACACCGCCACCACTTCCTTGGTGGTGGCAGCGGGGGACCGCACCGGATCGGCAGTATAGACCGTCACATCAGCCGAGGTTTTGAGGATAACCTTGTAGTCCTCATTCTTCAGGAAGATGTCGCCAAACCGGCCTGCCGCATCGGCCACGACCGGATTTGTGTTCGCAACTGTCAGAGCGTCATCGGAAAAGGTATCGTTCGGCGTGCTGGTCTGCGTTTCATAGAAAAACAGCTTCGCGCCTGCGAGCGGTTCGCCGTTTGAACCGTACTCAGACTCGCGCGGAATGGCAAAGCGTCCAGCCATTATGCTTCCTTTGCAAATTTAGGTGTCATTTTGTAGTGGCGCGCACGGGCTGGTTGCCCATATGCTGAGAGATGCTTTTTGACAACTTTTGGTATATTGCCGCGCCAGCGGCGGTTATTGCCTTGTTCTACTTGAAGAACGGCCCGGTTTTTGCCGCAAAGGTGTTCGCCTGCTCGTTTATCGCAGTCACTGTCGGCATGGCCATCGCCCTATAAAATATCCGGGTCGTAGGGGTCAATTGGCGCATTCATCGAATTAACAAGCGGCCCCGCACCCCGCTCCATAAGTCCGCGCATCGTGTTAAGTGAAAGCCCGGACTTGGGTGCCGATCGGCCTGTAGCCGCCATGGCACGCAAAAGCATAACATTGTCCAGGGCGGCCTTTTCGGCACCTTTCTGGGCCATCGCTCCAATGGCAGGGGCCAGCACAGCGCCAGCTGCGGCACCTACAGGGCCTCCGACCGCACTGCCTGCTGCACTGCCTCCTGCAACGCCAATAGAGCCGCCTAAAAGATTTGAGCCTCCCTGTTTGTCAAAGGAGAGTTTCCCAAGCAATCGCATGAGCTTCTGGTCACTGGACCCGCCTTGAGCAATTTCCTCGATTAATTTGACTTCGTCCTTGGTGAATCCTCGGGTGCCACCCTTGCGATTGATGAGTTGCCGAAAACCGATTCTAACCCCATTCTCAAAGCCACTCGCCTGGCGCCCAGCCTTTTCAATGATATCCTCGATAATCTCAGACTTCTTAGAGCGGGCATAGAGTGAGCGGAACTTCTTCAAGTTCGCCCCAGCCTTCGAAGCATCGCCCGACTTGAGATCTTTGGGCTGCAGCTTCTCGACGTAATCATCCAAAGCGCGCTGCATCATTCCGGCTATGCGCCGGTCGTCGCTCAGTTCTTCAGCCGTTGTTCTCTGCGCCTGTCCGATCAAACGGCGGAATGTCTGCAGCCTATCGAGATCAGGCTCCTGCCCCACCGCTTTCTCAAGGCGGGCAAATGCGGCACTGGAGCCGGGGTGCAGCTTGGGGTCCAACTCATTCATGCGAACGGTTGTCTCCATGCCTGCCACCAGATCTGTAAAGCTGTCCGGATTTACCTGAACACCTGACTTGGATGCCGCGTCCTTGAACCTGACACCTTCTGCCCGCAACGCCTCAGTAGAGGGCGCATCACGCACAAAATCCGATCGCTTGGCCGGCGCACGACCCTGAGAGCCTGGGATAGCAAAATCCAGGGTGAATCCCGCAGCATCGTCAGCCGTGTATGCGCCGCCCTTGGCAGCGTGCCCCGGAAGCAATGCCTTCTCGGCGATGTCCTTCAGGAATCCCGGCACAGCAGGAACAATCGGCCCATCTTTGGTGCGGCGCCCCAACGGCAGAATGTTGCCTCTGCTTTCAAGATCCTCGAAGGCATAGGTTTCGTCCGCGAACTCCTGGAGTGTCTTTGCGCGCGGGCGCTGCTCCTGGCCTCCAAACTCCCGCTGCAATACCGGCTGGACGCGGCCCTGCACTTGCTCAGCGGTCATGCGGTCAAGAAAGCCGGGATCGTCGAACGGATCGATCAAACCGCCATTCTGAACCGCTTGCGGAGATACCGGGGCCGCACCCATGTTGCCCAGCGTGGCCGGGTCATCAAAGGGATCGATCAGTTGACTATCAGTCATACTTCGACTTCCAGAGATCCAGGATCTGTTCCTGTGTCGCCCCCCTGTTCACCCGCATAACCTCTTTTGCGAACTCGTGGAAAAACACAGGCACACCTGATTTCGGATTTGTGCCGACTAGCGGCGTCTCAACCTTAAACTTATCCCAGGCGGGTCCCGCTCCGTCATAGGTGCCGTTTGCTGCAAAGTGACTTTCGTAAAACCTCCTCTGCTCGACGGCACGCCGCTCCAGAGCCTCTGCGGACCTGAACAGAAAATCATTTGCTTCAGGCGTGTTCCCAAGCCTTGCCAGAGTCGCCTCAATGCGGGCGGCGTCGTTCTCGGTTTGCGGACCCTTCTGGGCCTGCATCTTGGTTAAAACTAGGTTGTTCATGATACCGGTGAATGCCTGCGCGCTGGATGCTTGATCTAGTCCGATCGCCTCCGGCTCAAAGCCCAACGCTCGCGCGTATGCCCCGATGGCGGCCTTCATAGGGGCGGCAGCACCTGTCTCGACCGGTATGGCACGAGCAATAGCCAACTGCTGTAATGTTTGCTCGGCAGCAGAGGCGCGCTCAGAAATGGCTGAGAAGTTCTCCACCAAAAACTTGCCGCGCTGTTTCTGCTCTTCCTTCTCCTGCGTGCCCAGATCAATATCGGTTTTTCCTGCCTGGGCGACCTGCATCTTCTGCTTTAACTCGGCGTCGGATAGAAGCTTGGACTTGGGTGCAACAGAGGCAACCGGCGTACCGTCGACATTGAAGCGCTGCTGGCCCTGACTGAGGGTAAAGCCCTCCTGTGGCGCCATAATCGCCTGCGACATGGCCAGAACGTTCGCGACCTCATTCGGATTGTACACCTCAGGGATATCGTTAATGCCGATCCTCAGCAAACCCTGGCGAACAGCAGCGTAGCTCTGCGGGTCTTTCACATTCTTGAATGATCGGTTCAAAATCCCCGCTTCTTCGATCTCCCTGGCCCTTGTAGTGGCGTCCATGTTGCTAAGGTAGGTGCTGGCATCGAATGCCATCTTGGGGTTCACCTGAGCCGCCTTGGCCACCATAGCCTGTCGTCCGGCAGGATCGGTCGGCATGCCGTCTGCGAAGCTCTCGGCAAAGGCAGCGTTCGCCTTTTGCAGCCGGTCACGCTCTTTCATCTCCGACATGGCGTTTTTGATCTGCAAGCCCTTGCCGATGGAGCCTCCGACATCAACTGGACGAACCCTGAGAGCGCTCATGTTATTCTGCATAATCTCTTCCTAACGCATCGCTTCCAGGGTCAGGTAATTGTTGATCCCCGACGTCAGCCCCGATCCCACGCCCGCATAGCCGCTGCCCCGCGCCTGAGCCGCATTGAAGGCGTTCGTGCCTGCCCGGCCTGCATAGGCATTGCCCGCCGCCACACCGGTGTTCGTTGCCACCTGACCGACGCCTGCCATCGAAGACAAACGGTTGAAATGGCGGTCGTAATCATCTGCTGCGACATTCTGGCCAAAGCGGGTCAGCTCCTTGGCCTGCCTGCCGCTCATGGACATGCCGCGCGCCGATCCGGAGCGATCGTAGGCCTTCTGACCCTCACGCATGCGGAAGTCATGGCCCGGCGAGGCAGTGTAGGGCTTCGAGCCGGTCATGTAGATGTCCCGCATATCCCGCAGCGCTGCGGTCCCAATAGTACGGTATGGCTTCAGATCCTTGCGGTTCTGGCCGTAGACGAACTCGTTGAAGCGCTGCGCACGATCGGAGCCGCTGGCAGCCTCCTCCGCGGCAAAATAGTTGCCGCCCGCCTCAATAACCCCTCCAATGATGGGCGCGTAGTCCTTGACGGCTGAAAACAAGCTCATGGGTCCGGCTCCGGTTCCAAAAAAGACACCTCTCGCAAGGCTGCCAACAATTCATCCAGCTTCGCAGCGATGACCGCTACCTCAAACTGTTGCGGTGGATCACTGATTGTTACACCCGTGTCGGTAATGCGAGACATTCTAGGCTTATCCACCCGGTCTGCGATGGCCTGCAGCAAGCCCAGGAGAACACGGTTCTGGCCTTCCAGGTTCGCGGGAATCCGGATTGGCTTCGTAAGCTCGGTCATAGTCCGTTCTGCTCCATCTCGGCGTAGGCTCCCAGAACGATGCGCCCCACCGGGTCTGAAATAGCAACCTCTAGAACCCGTTGACGGAACTGCCCCAGCCCATCCCAACGCGCACGGCGCTTGTAGCGCCCCTTCCTGCCCATCGAGCGCCACTTTTCATTCGACCAGGTGTGCCCGCCGTCATCGGAGTACCGCAACATAATCTGCGGGTCGGAACCCTGGCCTGTCGTCAAACCAACGCCACCCTCTACGTCGATTACAAGATTGTTCATCGTGGCTGACATTGCTTCAGCCCACAGGGGCGGAGCAGCAGCGCGGGCAATCACACAGTCGCTGCCCTCAGTTCCGGAACGACCCATGTCCAACTCGTAGATCATGCCGCTCTGATCATCCCCGACGAGCAATCGGTCAAATGCCGTCACAAATGTGCTGACACGGTAGTCCTCGCGCTGATGAGACGCCCGCTCATGCCATAGTCCAGTCGCCACATCATAGACGAAAGTGAAAACGTTAGGCTTCTTAAGCACATAGAAGGCGTGACCATTTTGCGTGTAGGCAAATGATGTCAGGTCGCCAAGCCCGAGATTTTCAGTCAGAACCTTCTCGATCGCATGCGTTGAGATCCGGCGCGGCGTGTAACCCTCGGCCCGATAGACAATTCGGTCGTCACCGACCCAGAACAAGGAATTGTCCAGGTTCTGAACCGACGCAGCCGCAATGCAACCCCGTTCCAGGTAGGCGCCGCTGGTGCGTTCGAACGGGAAATCTACATTGCCCGAGTTGTACCAGATCTCCGTTGAGGTCTCGCCAAAGAGCCAAAGTTCCCGGTGGTCCTCGGCAGCTGTCACAAGCCCGTCCGGCGAGCCCTCGGCTGTCGCAAACTCAAGGGCATCGTAAGCCAGCCCATCACGAAGACCGGAGATAAAGAATTGCCCCGAGTTTGGCCGCGTGAAGACAAAATAGCCGTCGAGATGCTTGATCGATGATGCCCCGGTGTAATCCGCATCGTTGACCTGCGTCAGGCTCGTTGCAGTGGCCATGAAAAGGTCATCAGCCTCAGTACCCGTCAGAATCCCAACCTGAAGGCCGTTGTTGTCCATCTGGACCGGGCCAGTGCCTGGAATGAAGCCTAAGTTTCTCGTGTCTCCGTTGCTTTCGACCTTCCAGAGCGCTGTCCCTGACACAACGTAGGCAGAGCCCTTCATATTGTGCATGCCCCGGATCGGCCCGGTTCCCACCTCCTGATAAGGAGACAGTCCAGGCGTCCCGAATAGCGCATAGGGCGCCTTGGAGCTTGCTGGCGCGGTTTCCGGATAGAGATTGACCAGCCTTTGCGCTGACAGCTCTACCGATACCGATTGATACGACTGAGTCGCGAAGGGTATGCGCGGCACTACAGACCCTGCGCCTGCCTGCGTTTCTGAAGCTTGGCCATCATATTGACGCCCTCGGCAAACCCCGGCCCCAGGATATCGGTTGCGTCGGCTGTCAAGACCTGCTCGTGCTCCTGCAAGAACGTTTCGACATCACCGCGCAGCTCACCCGGAATCAGATCCTCAGAGACGTATCCGCCTTCGTGATAGCCTGGGCTGTCTCCGCGACCACCACCGGCATTGTTACCGGAACCAGCACCCTCGCCCGCTTGACCGCCAAAGCCGCCGCTGCCGCCGCTTGGACTGCCACCGCCACCTATTCCGCCGCCGCCTCCGCCCCCAAAGCTTGAGCCTGTCTGACCGCCATAGCTCAGACCACCGCCAACCGCATAACCGCCAATTCCATACCCACCCGTTGCAGGGCTGGGCTCTGGTGCATTGGGGTGATCATAGCCGGTGTCAAAGCTGCCAGCAGGCGGGCCAAAGTCGTGGTCGCCGATGCTGTAATCGCCAATGGTGTCGCGCGTGCCGTCTGCGATCTCCTGGATCTCGCGCATAAACCGGGCGCGTTCCTCGCGGTCGCGCATATCCCTCATGTTCTTTGAAAACTGAGGCGTGCCAGGGAGGCCGAAAGACTGTGGGTTTGTCGGCCCAATCACGCCAGGCACGCCAAAGTAGTCGGCAGCACGTGTGATATTGGTGGCGAGGCCGAATCCAGGAACCTGCCCCAGTGCCGAGAGGATATCTTTATCCAAGTCGCTGAGTGTGCCCTGCGACCTGAAGCCCTGTGAATCCTCCGAAGCATGGTCCGGTCCGCCGCGCCCCTCATCAACGCGTGGCCGATAGCCATAGTCCTCTTCAAAGAAGAAATCATCCGGCACCGCCTCACCCAGATAGCCATCCAGGCCAATGTCAGCCGGAGCCGCACCGCCAATGCCGCTTGCGGAGCCCGGAGCCAGCGCAGCCGGAGTGCCCGCTCCGCCACCCGCCGCACCCGGGTCGAAAGCATTGGCCTGTTGCGCAGCTATCTGCTCAGCGTAGAGGAAGGGAACCTCGCGCGTCTGAGCCTTGCCAGAGATCGCATAGGCGCGCTTGCCGCCTGGACTGAACTCGCGCATGGCGTTGTTGAAGGCTCGTCTAGCCATTTTTGATGTTCCATCCACTGGAGTAACGGGAAAGCCGGTTCTGCAAGGCTCTGTCGGGCCGCAGTGTGCCGACGCGCCGGTAAGCCGCCTGCAGGATCTTCAGAGAGTCCTGCGCCTGCTTGGCCACCTCTGGTGTGAGAAGTGCGCTGTAACCAGGTGCCAGCCGAACCGCCAGAACGTATCGGACATGCTCGTGATGCTCTCTGGGCAGAGGCAATTCGTCAGTAAGGGCCAAATCCGCCCAACCCACATCGGCGCCGGCTCCGACGAAGCCGTGCATCATGTCGTTGAACTGCTTAAGCCCCTTCTCAGCCTGATAGGCCTGCATGTCGCCGTCTTCGATATCCAGCACACGCAGAAGCTCCAGTGCGCCTTGGACAGTATCCCGTGCGGTCGTCATCCGAGATCCCTCCGAAGCTCGAAGCGACCGGACACAAAGCCGGATGGCATATCGCTGTAGCTCATTTCGCCTTGGTGCCGATAACGTGCTGGCGTGATGTTCTGGGTCTTTTCACCGCTCACGGTCATCTCCCATTCACCCCGCGCCGCATCGGTCTTCACGATTCCATCGCTCTCGGTGACGGTCAGAAGTGTTTGCCGCAGATCCTCGGACCCCAGGCGCCAGACCATGACATCATTGGTGATGTTGATGCGTTCTCCAGTCTCCTGGTCCCGCGCCACTCCACGAACTTTGAATGTCTGGCCGCGCGTCACACGAAGGTTTCGCCGCATGTCTGTTCCTAACTGGCCTATCCGTTGTGTTTGAGCGGGACTGAGCGCAACAACATCCGCAGCCGCTGACACCGACGAGATTGCATCTACCGAAACACCGGTTAATGGTGGCGGCGGACCAGCAACGTCAGCCGCCGCTGATATCGATGAAACCGCATCCACAGAGACACCGGCCAAAGACAGCGCCGGCATGTCGCCGGCGCTGTAGCTGTCGTTCAAGGCCTCCATGAGGGCCTGTCCGTCCAGCGCGAAGTTCGCAAGCGTCTCTACGCCGAACTCCAGCACGCCATCACCTTCTGGCGTGACCGAAATAGGAACCCCGAATTCTTCCTGATAGTACTTGTCCGTCAGGCCCCGTGGCGTTGCCGATTGTGGGACCGAAACAGTTGTGCGTCGTGCGTTCAGGTTGTTGTAAAAACTCAGATTGGCATTGCGGTTCACATAGAACAGCGAAGTGTCAACCGTCAGCCGCCCGTGGTAGTCCAGCACCGCAGAAAGGGCGTTAGCAGTATCCAGCGTGATTGCGTTTCGTGTTGCAGTGATGACCTGGAGAAGCCCCGGTGTCGTGCCCCCAGGCCAATCCCTATTAGTGTCTTGGTCGCGCTGGCCATTCTGTAGCGTCCCCCGCATGGCGCCGCCCCAGACGCCGGAGGTGTTCACCATCAGATATACGTTGAATATGAAGCGATCCAAAAGCTGGAGCGCTGTCGGACTTCCAGCAAGAAGATAGTCCAGAGACCCCTGGAGCATGAAGCTGCCCTGCGGCTCGCTGGCATGCAGGCGCCCAAGCAATGCAACTCTACGCTTCGAGGTGCCATCCGGGTTGGCGTTGAGTGACGTCACGCGCAAACACAGCAAATCAAGCGCCGGAACCGCAAGCGCGTCACCATCGCGCGTTGTTGCCGCCGACTGGCCGTAAGTGAAGTCATTCCCGACGAAGGCCACCGCGCTGGGTGGCTCAGTGACTAAAGGGCTGCTTTTAACGCTGTCCAGCCAAGCGCGCGCTCTTGTGTGCGGGTACTCCGGCCTCGTGCTGACATAGACGCTGTTTTGGTTGAAGGCCGCGTTGTGCGAGGCAAGCTGGAAGCCTCCAGACACCCCGCCATTGTTGTTCATCTGCTGCCAAGTCGGGTTCAAATCCCACGGCGCATCGTAGGTGTACCAAAGCCTCCAGGTGCTCGGGAAACCGCTCTGAAAGGCGGGGATAATGTTCGGCGACGCATTTGTCAGATTGATCTCGAACGTTGGCGTCTTGCCGTTGACGTTATCCAGCCGCCAAAGCATCGTGTAGAATGTTGGGTCCGGCGAGGCGCCCTCAACATTGCGGTTCGGTCTCGCGAAAACCCGGATATTCGGTGTTAAGGAATTCGGGTTCGTAATAACCGCCCGTGCGCTGTCGCAGTTGCCGGTCTCAAAGTCGTCAGCGAGCGTCGTAGCAGCGCCCGCGAGAACATCAGCCGCAGCGCTTGTGGAAGCGACAGCATCCACAGTGATGCCCAAAGGACCACCGACCGCAACCTGCGCGGCAGCGCTCTGCGAAGCAATAGCATCGACAGTTACACCAGCAAGACCAGGCGGCGAGCTTGGCGCGGGGTCCCCGTTGGTCCCAACGCCAAAGACGTCAATAATGTGCCCGGTATTGTTCTGGCTGAAACTGAAGAGCCCAACCCATCCAGCACCGGTAATGGACCCGCCGTCAGCGTCCTCTATGTTCCATGTACCGGGCTCCGGGTCGCCATCGTTCCACATTCGAACGCGGCGATTATTGCCACTCAGCTGGAAGCGCGTCCAGATCCAGGTGGCTCCGGCTGGCGTAAAGCTGGTGTTCGTCGTGCCCTGGCTAAAAGTGCCGTTGATGTAGCCGCCAGCAGCAACGGTTGTGCCGTTATGACCGCCGTACCAGGCATCTTCAGACCCCGCCGCGCCGCTTCCACGCCCCATGGCGCGCACGCCGAAAGGCAAGGAGGCCCGTCGGCCCTTCACCAGGATCTCAACAGCCGCACGGTTGGCGTCGCTGTCGATATCATCCCAAGACAGCATGGAGCGACCGTTTGCACCGGTTCTGACTATCTCCAGAACCTTGCCGCCGGTCACACCAACAATAGCGCTGTTCTCAACCTGCCAAGTAATGTTGGCGGGGACGAATCTCTCAGTCCAATCACTCGGCTGAGCGCCAGCCGTATATTTCGAGAAATCCGTAAAGTATTGGGCCACTGGTCAGGCCTCTTTACGCAGCCTGTTCCGAAAGCGTGAGTGCCGCAGCGAAATCAATCGGGTAGGTGTCGTCGGTGATGTTGTTGTCCACACCGGTATCAATGAAATAGACCAGCGGATCTGCCGGGGTCGTTGGCGTATCGTTGTAGAGCACGATGTACCGCCAGGTCGGCATGGTGCCTGTGACCACGATGTCTCGATCAGCCAAGACAGCTGACCAGACCCCGGCTGTTTGCGTTGAACTGGTAACCGTCACGACAGTTGAGGCGATCGTGCTTTCGGAGACAGTCGTAAGGTTGGCCAACACAGAGTTGCCGACAACAGGAGCATTGGCAGCATTGCAAAAGGCCACCCGGAACGTGTGGGATGACCAGTCATGGACACCGTTGTTTTTGTCCGCGAAGTACTGGTTAAAAAATACTGGAGCGACCATCGTCTACAATCCTCAGAAAAAGAAAGGGCGCCCATAAAGAGCGCCCCGTAGTCAGGGAGGGGTTTGCTGAGGGTTACTGATTGGAGTGCAGCCGGACGGCATGCTGTGGACGCAGCGCCTTGTAGCCATAGAGGACGTCAACACGGCAAGGGAACTGATCATTGGTGATCGTGTAGTCCCGAATAATCCGCATTGAAATGCCGTCGTAGACCTCGCGAGCGGACCAATCGACACCATCAGGCATCTGAAGGTCTGCGGTTGCGAAGGTGAAGGCATCCTGGTGATACTGCAACGACGTTTCAGCGGCGCTGTTCGCAACCCCATTCACCTTGGAGATCGCAGCGTTGTCCGCAGGGCCTGCGTCCACATTCTGGCGGCCGCCATCAGTGACGATCGCCGGAGAGACCTGCAACGCGCCTGCACCAGTACGATCAGCCGTTACGACAAACTGCTGAAGCACATTGGTTGTTGCTTTGGTCTCTGGGTGAACGCGGAAGACATTGGCAATTGTGATCACATCGCCTTTAAGCAGCGAAGTTGAACCGGTATCGATGTTGATGCTCGATCCGGTCTGAGCGGCGCCATTGACCAGATAGCCGGTGGTCGCCGCGGCGGAGCCAGACTGATGACGAGGCCACAGTGTGTTCTCGTAAAAGTCGAACCCGGCTGTCCGGCCCATCATGCCCTCCTTATACTGCTTGGAAATTGTCGCAGTGTCGTTAAAGAGACCCTTCAGGGCGTCGACCAGATCAACGTTGTCCTGAGTGTTCAGGTTAGCCGTCCGCTGGCTATTGGGCGCCAGGTTGTCGGTTAAAAGCTTGCGGCCCTGCAAGACATTGGAGAAGGCAAGCGGGTTGGCGCCCGCATAGACCGTGTTATAGACGTCCTTGTACATCGAGATAGCGTCCGCCTCGATGTTGGCCGCCAGAACCGCCATGGCAGGCTCCAGGATACGCTTGGAGAAGTCCTGCAACGACAGAGTCAGGTCAACAGCGGTGAAGCTCAAAGCAACGTGCTTCTGATTGTTGACCTGCAGGGCAACCGAGGTTTCCTCAGTATCCTGCGTGGTAATGACCGGTCCGTCGCCAACGACGTATTCGTTGGGCAAGCGGATATTCAGCGTATCGCCGATTTTGGCACCGGTTTTGGCGAAACGGTCGTCGTATTGCCGATTGATGGTGCCGATGAAGTTGCACTTCTGGTGAAGCACAGCGAGAGCTTCCCGCGTAACAGCGGTTGGCGTGAGAATCGAATTTGGCATGATAATCTTTCCGGCAGGCCCGGGCCTGCACTGAGATAGGCGACGTCATCACGACGTGGCCGAGTTGCATCATGACATCAGCGGTAGTTCAGCTTTCCAGCTGCCCGTTGCTCCATCCACTGTTCGGTAGAGAGCTTGTCAGGGTTGATGTTCCCCGATGCTTTCTTGCCGCCGATCGGTTTGATGGGCTCAGGTGCTGATGTCGTTTTCCGGGGCGGTGGGTCGTCCTTAACGCTTTCCGCCTTGGCTTCTGCCTGGGCGAATTTCGTCTCTAGACGGCCAATGGCCCGGATCTGTGCCACGGGAGATAGAGCGGCGATCTTCGCCGACTCTTCAGGATTGCTTCCGAGATAGTACTGAACATCAGGTCCAAACTCGGACTCGACCATCGCATCCCGCATGACGGCGGTAATCACCACGTCATCGGAAAAAGCGACATCGTCAAAGTCTTCGTACTTGTCCTGAGCCGCATCTACGCGTTGATGGTACTCCGTAACCAGCTTTTCCTGGTGCTGCTGCTGTCTCTGCGCCTGCGTCTGCTTCTGACGCTGGGCGAACTGCTCCGCAACACGTTGGTCTGCCAGATACTCAACCCGTGCATCGATATAGGCTTCGTATGTCTCGAAATCTTCCTGCTTCGGAGCCGCTGCCGGCTTGTTCTGCTGCTGAGGTTCGGGCTGGGCCTTCGACCCACCACGCTCCGCTAACAGTGCATCCAGTAACCGGTCCCGGTCTCTTTCGGCACGCAGAGCACGACGCTCTGCCTTATTAGGTCTGCGCTTGGACTTGGGGCGGTCTTCGGACTGATCTTCACCGTCGCTCTGATCATCCTCACCTGCGCCGTCATCTTCGCCGGCAGCCTGTTGCGCGTCCTCCGATGGCTCAAGCTCTTCTGTCTCCTGGGGGGCTTCTTGCTCCTCGGTTACAGCGCCTGAAACGGATTCTTCACCTTCCATAAATAGTTCTCCTGATTGTTATCCGTTGGGGACAATCCCCCGGTGGATAAGGATCTGCTGTACGGCAAGCTCCAACGCGCCGGAGCGCATAAGCCGCTCCATCTGCATGTTGACCATCGCCTGCTCGTTTTGAATCTGCTGCCCTTCGGCCTCGGCCAGGGTCTTCTCTGCCTTCGCCTCGGTCTCCATCACCTTGGCTTCGGCTTCGATCATGTCCGGGTCCGGACCTGGCTCTGGCGGCATCTCTTCACCCTGCTCTGGGTCCGGCTCTATCAGCCCCTGCGCAATCATGGTCTTGCGGATGCGCTTGACCATCTCGTCGCCTTCAGGGAGATCTAGGTTCTTGATAAAAAGGTCCGAGATTTGGTTCGCGATCTCCGGATTGCTCTTCATCAGTTCGATCATGGTATCTGCCGACTCCTGCCGCTTCGTGCTGAAGCTTGGCCCGGAGTTGACAATCACATCGTATTTGCCGGTTCCCAGGTCGTTGATGATGGCGCCCGTCTCAGGATCAAGCGCATTCACCTGCATCAGTTCCTCAGTGTCGTCTTCACCCAGAACCCGAATGATGCGTTCGCCATCGTAAATCTTGGGAATCAGGTCTACGAGCTGGCGCCCCGTGTAGCCAATCGACTGGCTGAGGTTGTCCATGTAGACGAACGTGCCAACGTCGCCTTGACGCTCTCGGGCAATAATCGCCTTGCCGCTGGTCTCGTTGGACTGCTGGCCAAGCGCCGCTGGATAGATGCCCGTGACACCGTTCATGTCCTCAAGAGCGATCTGCGCACTCTGAGCCAAGGCAACCGGGAACTCCGGCGTGCGCTCTCGCTTGGGCGGACCAGGGTTTTTGTCATCCGGGTTGTAGAGCAGATACGGCATGTTATCCGTGTTGGCCCGCTCATACAGATCCTCAAAGCCTGCAATCTGCGCTGGCGTCACGATGTAGGGCGCCTTCGGCTGCAGCGAGATCAGCTCCACCATTGCCGAGCGATCGTAGTTGTAAACCCGCTGTGCATCCTTCATGTGGCGCACGATGCCGTGGCGAATCACACGATCGTTGATGTAGGTTTCTTCGCCTATCATCGGAATGATCGGAATGTATTTCCCAGGCCACTTTCGGGGCTGCTCCAGCACCTCAGCACCGTTGATCACAGCCCGCATGACATCATGGCCGTCAACCTCGCGGGTCATCAGCCCCATGCCGAGAGCACGAGAGTTTCCGGCCTGCAATTGCGCTTCAGCCCACTGACCGGCCTCCTCTTCCGCCGCCGCCTTCTCCTCGGCAGTCCAGCCGGTCGAGTCGACCACCCGGCCATCCGGATACTTCGTCAGCTGCTTTTTGACGTCGCGCTTAAACCAGTACTCCGCAACAGTGATGGTCTTGTTCTTGTACCAACGCGTGGACCATTCGCGGTTATGCTCGCCCTCGAAGTTCTCCATCCGGGCCTTCGGCCAGGTCGCCTTGAACTCCTCCTCGCTGTACTCTTCGAGCACAAAGCACCAGCGCGCGTCTTCCCGCGTGACCTCCTGCGCATCAGGGTCAAAGAAGACCGACAGCGGATTGCGGATGCGCCTGACCCAGAGATCCTGATCGAATACGTCATCGCTGGCGTACTCGGTCGTGATGCGCCAGTGGCCTTGTCCACACTTGGCTGTGTTCTCCGCTGCCGTGATGTAGGCCGTCGTGGCAAAGGAGCGCTGCTCGATGTTGCGGATCAAGCCCGTGTAGATCTTGGCTACCTCGGGATCGGACCCGCTGTCGACGGGCCGCACCTTGATTGCAGGCTTGTTTAGCCGGATATCACCGGTTACTTGCCGGATGTACTTCGGAATGTGGTTGAACGTCAGGACCGGGCGGTTGTCTTGCTCCCGCTCCTGTCTGACCCGCTCATCCCATTGCCCACCAATGCGATCAGCACCAGCGAACTCCATGTCGTCAACCATCTGCTCGTGGTTGTTGTCCTCGTACTGCCAGGAGCGCTCGTGCCGCTCTCTGGCCAGCACGAGCAGATCCTCGTCGTTCTTGGGTTCCTTAGGTGGCTCAGAGACTGCGGTGTCGGTGGCGTACTCGGCGGTCATCACGCCCCCTGCCAGCCGCCTGGAAGGCCAACACGACGCCTGCGGACGTATGGCTTGGGCTTAACGATCGCCTTGCGTAGCATCATAATCCCGTACCGTGTTGCCGCCATAAGGTCGTCATACTCCTTCACCACCTTCCCATCCTTGCGGTGGTAGAGGCGGAACTCGTCAAACCAGTCATTCAGATGTGCGAAGACCTTCAGCCTGCCCGTCTGCATGCGCTCCAGCATGTCCATGAGCCCGGCCTCAACGCCGGTGCTGCCGTCTTCCCATTTTGCGTGCTCGTGAAGCATCTTCAGGCCCTGGTCGCCGTAAAGCTCACTCAGGGGGTTGCCGCTGCCTTTATCGTGCTGTAGGCCATCATGCGGCCATGCCCAGGGTATCCAGTCGCCCCAGGGCTTCAGTGCAGCCGCATGGATAATCGGTGTCTGCTGTGCGCTGCGGTAGGCATGTGTGACATAGACGCAGTCCGCGTCGCGATCCCATGCCAGCTTGACCGCCGCTGTCGGATGATCCCAACCGAAGTCCAGTGCGCCAATCTGTGGCCAGATGTCAGGGATCTCGATCGGCTCTTGCGCTACATCCTCATCGGGCACCGGAAAGATGCGCCCGCTGCCGAGGATCGGTATCCCCTTCGCCCGCGCATCCCGCTCATGGGCCGGATAGCTGGCTATGATCTCTTCGCGCTCTTCCTCGGTGTAGTGCTCAGCATCCCAGATGGTCATCCGGGTGACGTGGCGGGACATCAGTGTGCTTTGTTCATCCCGCGCAGCAACGCAAGTGCATCACGGGCCACTTCTTCCGGCCGCAAAAGCGTGGCTGTGCCCGCGCTTTCCGCCTTCAAAACCATTGTGCTCGGTATGATGTTGCCATCCGTATCTCGCTCAAATGTCCAGTCATCAAGCTCGTTTCTTTGGTCCATCAGTCCTTAGGCTCCTCAGTCAGGAACATGCGAACCACCTCGCTCATGCCCAGCAGGGGCGTAAAGGTGATCATCGTGATACCGCGTGTCGCATTTGTCCGGGTCAGGCCTTCGGTGTAGATCTCCTGCGGCGGCTCCTCGTCGAACCAGACGCCGTCCAGGGTTTCGCCCTGCCACTTCTCGCGGCCCTTCTCATACGACTTAAATGCCAGTACAGACTCACCGCCGCTGACATGCTTAACGCGAACGCTATCCAAAGCATCAGCAATGCCGCGAGCGTTAGCAGTATCCACAAGGCAGTCACCAGGGATCGCACCCGTGCCCCAAGCATGCTTCTGTTGCGGTGGTCCAACCAATATGCGCTGCGGGTTGTCTCTCGTGCTCTCACCGGTTACGCCAGAGGCCCAGAGACGCACAGGCCGGTCCCAGCGCCTGCCCTTCCACCAATCCGGATAGCGGCCCGTCAGGTGCATGGCCCACTCGGCACCGCCAGCCCAGGTCTTCCCCAGTTGGTTGCCAGCCATGAACAACCGCTCGCGATGCTCTGCACCGGCGTCGTGGAACTCTCGTTGCTTAGTGTAGGGCTTGTAGAAATGCAGGCGCTTAGTGGACAGTACCCGCTTCGTCTCCGCTAACAGGGCCTTCCTGTGCTCCGGACTCAGACTGTTCGAGAACATCTGCAAGTCGCGCGAGGACTGAGGGATCTGCATCATCTAGCGGTGACTTCTTGATGTTGATGGTTTTCTCGTCGCCATACTTTTTTGGCGCCAGCTTGGCAGCGATCCACTTCCGCGCATCCACGCGCAGCTTCGAGCGGCTCACGTGCTCATGGTCAACTACTGTGTACTTCGAACCGTCACTATTCGTGCGTTCGACCCAGTCGTTTGTGCCGTCGTCCACAATCTCCAGAATTTCATCAAAGATCGCATCGGCTTGAGCTTCTCGTGCGCGCGCGTACTGCTGACGAAAGTCCTCCTTAGCCTCTATCCACCGATGGACTGTTCGATCTGTCGGCATGGCTTCGTTTCGACATATCTCTCGTAAGCTCTGTCCTTGTGCCAGAAGGTCGCAAATCTCTGTCGCAAGCTTTGCACTATA
The DNA here is from genome assembly GCF_007004665.1 of Denitrobaculum tricleocarpae. GTDB lineage: Bacteria > Pseudomonadota > Alphaproteobacteria > Kiloniellales > Kiloniellaceae > Denitrobaculum > Denitrobaculum tricleocarpae. The sequence continues at coordinate 19,738 of NZ_ML660054.1, forward strand.
CTTGCTCGGCCTTCCTCCGCTCACTTCACACTCCGTTCTGCGCTGCAATGACTGCTGCCCGATACTCGGCATCAAACCTCGAGTAGCGTTCGATCAGATCTTTGAAGCCCCTGCGAATTGCTTGACGCGCGCCTTCTTCCGTCCTGTCGTATGCGTTGAATAGAACCGCGATTGATCCAGGCCAACACACCCTCGCCTCGAAGTAGCCTTCGTATGGAAAGCGCGCTGGACGCACCCTAACCTGACCAGTCGCCTTGGCCTCTTGCAGGGCTCTCACCCATTTTACCGGTGGCTCACCACGCCAGTCTGCGATGCTCACTTCACAAACCCCATCTTGATGCGCCGAACATCGCGGTAACAGACTGTGGTCATGCGGCGGTTACCCAGGAATACCGCATCCAGCTGTCGACGATGTGCTTGTGCTCTGCAGCGTGATAGGGCGCGAAAAGGATCAGATCTTTATCTGGGCCACGCACCGTTATCCAAGACCTGCCGTCTGTCATTTTATCGATAGACACAGTGACTAGCGCCTCTTTCGGCACATCTGCAATGGATGGCACAAACGGCACCGCAACTGTTGCTGAAGCGATAGCTGTGCCAATCAGAAACTCGCGGCGATTCATACCCATCCTCCAGAAACGCAAAAAATGCTACTGTGTCAACATCAACCCTTGCAATGCTGCTACTCAGTAGCTATATTAGATACATCAGCAGCTCACCAGCACATGGAGATAGCCAATGACCGCCGACTTCCCAATCAAGATCGAAAACCAGGCCGGTCAGTTCTTTCTCAACCAACACTGCTGGAAGACCGTCACCTGCAAAAACGCCGTCAAAGCCACCGTGAACACCATTCTGGACCAGCCAAACCTCTACATCACAGGCCTTTCGGTCGCCAAGACAGGCACGGTCTACATCGAAGTACAGTCAGGTCAATACGACCCCGATTATAAGCTTTTCGGCGATGGCGACGTGTTCAACATCCGGATATCGGACCACGAAAGTGCATACGGCGCCTACTCTCATGATGGCCGGACGGACAACTACACCGACCCTGACTTTGAAGTTTCCAAAACCGCGTTCATGTCAGAGGTCGAAGCCCTGGTTGAGTCCGCTCGCGAATACTTCGAAGACGCTGCGGAAATCAACGCAACACTGGCAAAGGCCCTGAACAAATGATGACCCCGGATCAATTCAAACGCTGGCGTAAACACCAGAGCTTCACGCAAAAACAAGCCGCAGAGGCCCTGGGTATTTCGTTCGCGTCCGTCAGGCTCTATGAGGCCGGAGAGCGCCCCGACTCACCGAAGCCGGTCGAAGTGCCAAAACATATTGAATTGGCCTGCGCTGCAGTGGCTCTCGGTATATCCTCATATGATGGGCCGCAGGGCTAAACGCAAAAACCCCCGCTGTATGCGAGGGTCTGTGTGGTGCTCTAGACGCACGTCTAAAGCTTGCCTGGATTCTGCAATAACGGTGCCCAGATGTCAAGTCATGCCTCCAACGCCTCAATCATCAGATCAATCACGCGGCTGTCCCGGACCTTGTACCAGCGCGCAACCTTCTTCATGCCGTGACCGCAAAACCAGACATCATATAACGGCCCGATGCTGACGTGTTCCGCCTTACAGCGCTGGCGCCACTCCTTGTAGGTCCGATAGACAATCATGTCTGACTTGGACATAAACTCGCTCGGCATGCCAAAGCGCTGCCTGCTATGATCCTGAGCCTGGATATTAGCTCCACCGTGAAGCATCCAGCCTCGGCGGAGTGTCATCGCGAGTTGCAGCACATCAGCTTCAGCCAAAGCATCCATAACCTGCTTCTCGCTGGACCTCTGACGGGTCTCTGTCTTGCTGATGCCACGTCCAGTACCCTGCTCTACCGTTACAGGCTCTGTGGGGCTGTGGTGCTCCTGGATGTCGAGGGGTTCGGTGTTCATTTTTTCATCCAATCCCAGACGGTGACGGCCAAGACGTATGCCAGCGGAAGCAAAAGCAGGTCAGCCCACTCCATCACTCTTCGCCCTGCTTGGCAGATTTGGCTTGTAAAGCCTGGAAATCAGGTTTCATACCTAGGGTCCCTCTGCTTGCAGTCCGGACAAACCCAATCAAATTTTTCAGCCTCAAAAACCCTCTTGCAATCGGCGCATTGGTAACTGGCCTTTGCGCCGACCTGCCTTCGGTATGTTTCACTTTGACTACATCGAATCCGGTGAATTAGGTGTTCTTTTGCTGTCATCCCTCTGTCTCCTGTGCTGAAAACTGAATTGCGATTCCGAGGCACGGTAATGGCAAGACATACAGTCTGCGGGACTTGCGGTCCCAGAACGCGCCAACCCAAACGTCATACCAAGCAAAGAGCGGTCGTATGGTCATTTACTCTGTCTCCTGTGCTGCTTTGGACTCGTAACGTTCAACCATTCGCTCGCAGAACCTGATGTGCGCATGACTAAATTCTGTGCGCAGCGGTATCTCGGTGAGACCGCTCAGTGTCGCCTCCAGCTCCTCCCGCCAAATTTGAGCATGTCCTTTCCAGATATCTGCGGGGGTTGGTGGGGTGTCGAGGGTGGCGTCGACTGGGCTTAGTTTCGATACCCCTGCGGGGGTTGGCGCGGGCTCGAAGGCCTCGCCTATCTCTCGAATTGCATCATCAGTAATTTTCTGCATTTCAGGACGCGGCTTTGGCGGATCCGCCAACATCCGTCTAAGGTGCTTCTCTGATTCCATCTTCTCCTCCATTCCTGCGCGCCGCCGCACCTCTGCAACAAACGCTTTGTTGTCTGAACAATGGGCCGGTGGGTGGCTTGACCTGCACTCTCTGGCAATCACCCACCATGCGGCTGAGAAGGCCTCGAAACCCATTGTCTATCTCTCCTCTGCCTCTCGGCTGTTTTCAGTGGGTTGTCCGATTGCTTTGCTCAGTCCGGGCAAGGTGCTGAGCGCGAAAATCCGCCAGCATCTGATCCCCCCAACCATCAGGCGCGGCCTCGTCAATGCTGCCATCAGCGCGCATAGGTTTCTTGCCCATAGCTGCTCGCGCTCGGTTCTCCTGCTCAAGCGTTCGGTTCGGTGGCAAACACCAGACACGTGTGCCCTCCGGCTCTGGCGGCTCGGCAACAATCTCCTCCAGCAACTTCGTGATGCTGTCCGGCCTCAGCAGGTAATCGATGTTTGCTTTCCAGCGGCGGTCGTTCTTGCCCAGCCGGAATGCATCCGCAGGGATCTGCTGGACAGCCTTCGCGAAGTCCTCAAGGCCGTGATCCTTCAGCCTCGCTCTCAGGGCTTTGCGGCGTTTGTCTGTCAGGCTGGCTGTTGGCAAGCCATTGGCTTTCGCCATGGTGTTCCAGGTGTCGAGACATTCCTGCAAATCAGGGCTGTCCCCTTCTGAGGGGACTATAGGGGTGTTCTTATCTCTTACTCTCTTAGGGCTAGCATTTTGATAGCGTTCTGCTAGCACTTCGCTAGCGGGTTTATCGACTAACTCTATGAAATCATTGGATACCAGGACAGAGATAACGCGACCTAAGACAATAGATGAAATGCCCATACGTCCCGAGATAAACCGTGTATCAAGCGCTAAATCCTGGTTTTGCTCAGCGAAAAGCAGCCATAGTTTTATGCAAATGAGCTGCTGAGTTTCGGTCATCCGCCTGAACTTGTAGTCATTCAAGAGGCTCAGGTGCAGCTTGATCCATTTCGGATCTCGATCCTTATAGTGCTGGAAGTCTTTCCAGCCTTTCGGGAGAATGTACTGTTGCTTGCTCAACGCTGTTCACTCCGATAATCCGGCGCCAGATTGTCCCAGCGCATGTAGTCTTCGATGAATGCCAGATGCACGGTTCCAGTGGCCCCGTTTCGCTGCTTGGCAACGATCACATCGCCCTTGTTTTTGGTGGTCTGAATGCGATCGAACCATTCGAGTTCGCGGGACTCGAACTTCTCCCTATTCTCGCCCTCGTTCTGGGTGGGTTCCGTCCGGCTGGCATAGTAGTGATCGCGGTATGCAAGCAGGATGGCGTCCGCGTCCTCTTCGATATGTCCGGACTCTCTCAGGTCCGCCATGGTGGGCCGCTTGTCCTCTCGGGTTTCCACACCTCTGTTGAGCTGGCAGAGCAGCAGGACAGGCACGTCCAGGCGCTTTGCAGTGGCCTTCAGGGCCTTGGTGATCTCGCCGAGGTCCAGGTGGCGGCTGCCGGTGCTCCTGGGCGGCTTCACATGGCCAAGATGGTCCACAACGATCATGGACAGCCCCTTGCGCCTCTGAAGGCCCAGGGAGCGCGCATGCATCATTGCAGGAGCAAGGCGCGGCGTTGCATCGATATGCAGGTTCATGCCCTGAAGGCGCTGTGCTGCGGACTTGAAGCGTTCGAAGTCGCTATCGTTCAGACCGTCTCGCTGCAGGGAACTTTGGTAGTCCAGACCAGCGGTCTCGCAGATGATGCGGCGCGCTATGGCCTCTTCTGACATCTCCAAGCTGAAGAAGGCAACATGGCCCTCGTCACGGCGGCCGATGTTCTGCGCAATCTTGGTAGCGAGCGCAGTCTTACCCATGCCAGGGCGTCCGGCGAGGATGATCAGTTCGCCCCCATGGAAACCGCCTGTCATGCGGTCCAGGTCGACAAGGCCCGTCATGAGGCCCGGAGGCACCTCCCCGCGCCTGATAGCGTCTGTCTGCTCAGCAACCCTTGTCAGCAGCGTTGAGATATCGGCGGCATTGCTGTCACGCTGTCCGGATTCCATCAGACCCGTAAGCTCGTCCATGGCCTGCTCTGCCAACTGGCTGCCGTCGTGTTCAAGATCAGCGGCCATGCTCTCGTGCTGGAGGTTGCCGCCGATGTCGATCAGGCTACGGCGTAGCCATGCGTCATAGATTGTCTGCCCATAGTCGCGTGCGCCCGTGATGGTCACGAATGAGGTTTGCAGGCCCGCCAGATACTCTGCGCCGCCTACGTGCTCCAGAGCCCTGTCGCGCTCGAAGTAGGCTTTCAGGGTGATCGCATCGGCTCGCTTGCCGGTGTTGATCAGGTGGCCGGCAGCTTCAAAGATTCTGCGGTGCGGCTCCTCAAAGAAATGATCCGGCGCCAGGAAGTCGGCCACGCGGTCATAGGCTTGGTTGTTGGCCAGGATCGCACCTAAGAGCCCCTGCTCCGCTTCGACGTTCTGCGGCAGATCCATGAAGGAATCAGAAGACAAAGGCTCAACGCTCATCTCGCCACCACCTCACCGTTCATCTTCTTGCGGAGGCATGTGCTGAATGGGCGGCTGGGTATCGGCTTTTTCTTACGGGTGACGATGCCGAGGAACTTGTTCCGCATTCTCTTGGCCTTCGCTATCCGTCGCTTGTCGCCTTTGGTCTTGATCTTGTGGCAGAGGTAGAGCATGGCCGCGTCAGGCTTGCTGGGGCCACCGAGGCCGATAGGTAAAGTGTGCTCCCACTCTATGCGGTGGACCGGCCATATGGGACGCCCGCAGCCGCAGGAGCAGCGCCAGTCCTGCTTGACCAGGATGGCCAGCTTCTCGGTTGGGGTGAGGTACTGGCGCTTGTTCAACGGATGCTCCCGGTGATTGGCACCACGATGGTGTTGTCTTGCCGCTTAAAGCGTGCTTCCAGGGCCTCCACGCGCGCTTTGAGGTCGGCGATTTCGTTGACCATCGGAGGGGTTTCATCAGGCAGGCGCGTAACCGTCAGGCAGCGTGTCAGGTGTGGCTCCCAGTCGATGTATCCACGGTCCTTGAGCCCGCTCAGGAGGCGGTGAACGCCTGACTTGGTGCTGACGTTGGCACCCGCCATGATTTCCTCATAGGTGGGGCTGATGCCCTTGAGGCATATGTAGCTGTAGACGAAGACAAGAACTTCGCGTTGGCGGAGAGTAATCATGCGGCCACCTGTGGAAGCTGCCCGACAATCTTGTGGTAGTTCTCCTGCATACCGGCGCAGTGCTCGATCTGCTGATCTACGAGCTTCTGTGAGTCGGCAACCTCATCGGTTGGCACACCCATCATGGCGGCGATCTCAGCGTTTCTGGCTGTCATTCTGCTGCGCATGATGTAAAGGGCCATCAGACGCGCCCGGCAGGCTGTAGGCCCTATCGAGTGACCCCAGACGGCTGTTTCATGGACACCGTAAACACGGCAGACAGCACCCATGATCTGGTTGAAGAGGTTGCGGTCACGGAAGCCGACTGTGCGGGGTGTCTTCCGTTGGATGGGCTTGCGGCGTCTCATGCTGAAGTCTCCGCGAGCGTGAAGGACTGGCTGTCACCGAACAAGCCGTCAGCTTGAGGAATTAGCGCGCCGTGCTTGATGAGCGACTGAACGGTTTTGGGCGATGGCCTGTGGCCTCCGTTGGCATAGTAGTAGGCAAGCCCGCAGGCGTTCTCGCCGTCCTTCTCAACACACACAGGATTGCCCCCCCTCACCTTGTCCATAAGAGCGCGCTGCGCCGGTGTGGGCTTCCATTGCTTAGCCATTGGTCAAAACCCTTTCATCGATGAGGATCTGCTCAAGCTCGCCTGCGCTGTAAAAAAGGTGGTAGTGCAGGCCGGTCTCCCTGGCCCACTTCTCGACAGCGATTTGATTGTCGTTTTGCCTGCCCTTCCCCACTTTCAGTTCGCAGAGAAACGCAGGGCCTTGCGGCAGGAAAAGGTAATCCGCCATGCCGGGAATCATGCCCATGTTGAGGGCCTTGGCATATCTAAGCTTGGCTGTGCGTGAGCCGCCTGCGGCCTCATTGGCGACGTGCAGCCACACGGCATTTAAGCGGCCCTGCAGCGTGACCTCGCGCAGGAAATTCGCTACTCTGACGGCCTCGGACTCTTCAGGCTGGAGCACGACATTGCTCGATAGCGGCCTCGGGCAGATAAGGCGGCGCATGTCACCGACCGTCATGGCTGCTGCGCGGATGGCCAGCATGTCTCTGCGTGGCTTCCTGCGGGGTGTCTGGTAGAGGATGGTGTCAGTCATGCCGGCACCTCATGCGCAGGATATGGACGGGGGCGTCGCCGACGGCTGCAACCGTCTGTGAGTGGCGCCTGCCCCCGTAACGGCAGAGAGGGGGGAGACCCTGCCGTATGGTGTGGGGTGTTCATGGCTGGGCCTGCTGGGGACGCCAGCGCTTACCGCTAAGCCAGTCGTAGACAGGTCGTCGGGACCCAGAGGAAATGACCTCCAGAACGCCGCTTACGGCGAATCCAAGCGAGAAGGTTATTTGCGGCATCCCTTCTACCTCGAAGGGTTCACCTGTCAGAGGTGGTGGGCAGATGTCTGCTGGGCGGTATTGATCCGATAGGTAGTGACGCTGACCAATAAAATGCGGGATCGGCAGTGGGTCTAACGCCTCATGAGCGCTATCGTCGTCCCTATACCAATTAGGCTCGCTGTAGAATGCGAACGTGAGTCCCGCCGAACCAAACGACACCTCATACCACCCCTCTTCCAGATCAGGTTCTTGGGCCGCGAAAAGCGCTTCCTCCCTAATCCGACAGAAGTAGTCATCAGATTCCGGGTTGTCCCCAGCACCATATTCGCCGTTCCATCCTTCGCCGCTTGCCATAAAGCCCTTCAGGTACGCGGCGCGGAGTGCGTCATCATCGATCTTGCTCATGCCGGGACCTCCGTTATCGGGTAAAGCGCTCTTGCGTCCCGGCGCATTCCCTCAATCTGGTCTGCGGCCTCCTGCAACTCTCGCTCAAGCTCAAACAGACAGTTGGGCGACGCCTTGCCAGCTTTGACCAGCTCACCGAAACGCTCGATGCCTTCGGACACCTCTTTCATGGTCTTCGTGATACGGTGGAGTGGATCTTCAGCCACATGCGGCGGTCGCTGACTGGTTGCCGCCTCCAGACGCGCCTCATAGACGGCGTGGATAGGCGGTGTGCCGCAGCTCCGGTTTACATAAACCTGATCAATCACGAGACACTGCAGTAGGCTCGGTCGTTCCGGCTGATTTGGATTGCTCCACTTGCGCACCAAGTTGCCGGACGCGAGACCGAGAGCGCGGGCCAGAATGTCATAGCCGCTCTCGCCATCAGCCGTTAGATCACAGGCCGCTTTATGGATTGCGTGTTCGACCGTTCCAGGCTCTCTGATCAACGTCACGGAAAATATTCCCTTCTTATTTGAGTGGCGGTGCCGCCCTCCCCGCCCCTATGTTCAGCCTATGAGGCTGATTGGAGAGATTGCAGAGGAGGTGGTTGAGGCTCTGCCGGTTATGGCTATGTGCGAGCACAGCGCAGCAGCAAACGCGTCTTTGTCTGTCGAAAACCGGTATGCCTGCAGCAAGTCGGTCAGCACTTCAGCGGGCGACCTCGACGATCGGCAGATTTCTGATATCTTCTCGCCATGGTGGCTTATCTCGGTGAGAGGACTATTAGACATGGCGGATACCCCCAGGCACTTCCGGCACGACTGCCCACACTGCGGGACGAAATCCATTGCACTCGACGTGGTGTATAGCGACTACCGTGAAAGGCCTGTCCGCTCGGGCTACAAGAAGGTCCAGCACCTTTACCTTCGATGTCCGGAGTGCGATTACGGCTCGTTTGCCGTAATTCTCAAGGATCTGAAAGCTGCATCTGAGGGAAGAAGCCACACCTATCATTTCTCTCCTCGGCAACCTCAGCCAAACATACCGGCGCACCTTCCCGAGGCCGTTCGCAGCGCATTCTCGCAGGGCTGCGAAATCCTTCAGGCATCGCCAAATGGGTCGGTGGCCTTGTTCAGGCGAGCGCTTGAATTGGGATTGAACCGAATGCTTGGCAAATCCAAGGATCGGCTTGTGAAGAAGATCGATAAAGCAGCCGAGAACAGCTTGGTTACACCGGACCTCGCCGAGTGGGCGCACGGCATCCGCCTTGAGGGTAATGAGGCCTTGCACGACGATTACGAGTACTCGGCGCTGGAAGCGGAAGAGGTCCGAGACTTCGCGCAAATGATGCTGACCTACATCTTCACGATGCCCGAAACCGTTAAAGCCATGCGGGCGAAGCCTGAGGGGGATGGGGAGTGACGCACTCATATCAGGAAGCCATGCGCTCTTGCCGGGAGGCGCGCTCACGTGCAGCAGCAGCGGCCTTAGCCTCCTCCCATGCGACAGGATCAGAGAAGACCCGCTCAAACTTTTCGTACGTGGCTGTAGTCAGTGTGCCGCCGCGCTCCAGGCGTTCGAAAAAAGCGCCTTGATTGTGGACAATAGTTGCAAACCGTGCGGTGCTAATGCGTTCTTTTGTGCAGAACGCCTCTGCCCTTTTTAGGAGTTGATCTTTGAGGGTCATGACGTACTCCAAATTGGATCACGCCATTATATACGGACTAAAATCCGCATCGTCAACGTATTATAGTCCGGATGCAGTGCGGATTGATACACGGTACTCTGTCCGCATGGATGTCCCGGCTATAGTAGAGCGCATTTTGGCGCGCATTGACGAATTGAACGCTCAGGGCGAGGATGCGACCGAGCGCAATGTCTCCTTGCGGGCAGGTACGGGACCCGACCAGATACGAAAGATGAAAACCAAAGGGCAGCGACCAGCCGCTGGGAAGCTTGAGGCCATAGCGAAAGTGCTGGGTGTGAACTACACGTGGCTCAGCACAGGCATTGGCGAAAAAGAGATCAACCAGCGCACCGATGCAAATGGCCGTGAGAGCACAACCGCACTTGTGAAGTCATCAATTGTTTTTGTGCTGGATGAGCTGGGGCCTAAGAAGTTCGATCTGCCGAACGACTTCCTCGCAAGTATGATCACAACGGTGATGGGGCGCCTTCAGAGTGAACCCAAGCCTACCCTGACAGACCTCTCTAAAGAAATCGCCTCGATGGCAAACGTATACTCCGAATATGCCGCCGCACCTGCCAAAGACCTAAAACAGCGACTCGAGCAAGATCCGGACTGGCAAGCGGGCGGCAGATTCGATAAAGAAAACTAGGCGGCTAACGCCTCAGTGTAACCCAGCCATCTCGACAGCGCTTGGCTGATTTTCGTGGGCTGCTCCCAAGTCGGAAGGTGTCCACAGTCACGAACAGCAATTAGATGCGATCCGGGAATGTCGGCCTGCATAGCTGCTTGTGTGCGCAATGTGATAACCTCATCGTCGATGCCTGCAATTACCGTTGTAGGGCACCTAATATCACCCAGCATCGCCTCATACCCCTCTCGGCTTGCCATAGCTCTTTGATGCAGCAAGAACGCATCGGGGCAGGTTGAGGTCATGTGGGAAATCACCTCTGTAGCAATCGCGGTGTCGTCTCGCCTGCTCGGGGCAAGGCATTTGCGTATGATGGCGCCCCACATGGTCCGCCATCGACCATTTATTATCTGCCTGTTCATGATCAAACGGCGCGCCGCCAGTTCAACTGAATCTGGCTGCGGCATCGTGCAGACCGGAGCCAGCGCAATTACTCGGTCAGGCGCCTGTTTGTAGATCTCGAAGCACAGATAGCCACCCATAGATGCGCCCACGACCGCAAAGCGATCAAATGGACAATTCTTGAGGATCAGTCGGCCCATCTCTTCAATGGTGTCGACGGGATAGAGTGGAGCCTCCCACGGCTCCATGATTTCCTGAAGATCCTCGATTTGAGTTCTGAACATCTGGCCAGTGCAGCCGATGCCAGGGATAAACACCACGGGAGTCTTTCTGGTAGTCATGGTTTCCTCGCTCGTAGCCGGGCACCCGATGCGCCCGCAACAAAGAAACTCTACCCCTTATAGTATTAACCATAACATGGACTTACTAAGACGTGCTCATACGGTACAACCATTAATAATCTTTGGGGAATGAAATTCTCTTGCATACGCGATTATGTATAGATTACGCTTTTGTGATCTAGGCAGGATCACGTTCGGCGGCGTATGTAATGCAAGACGGCAAAAATCTCATTGAATCAATAAGAAGCCAAAAGTCCGACCCTAAATCGATTATGTCAGGTCTGGCATCTACTCCGTCAGACTCTTTTACCAATGAGTGGAATAGGATCATTCAATTCGCCTCAGAGTTTTGGGAGCGGTGCGAACAAGTGTACTCTAAGGATGGGAGGTACTTGTGTCGCCGTTTGAATGACGCCGCTTTAGAATGGCTTAAGCCTGTAATAGAAGATGTGGTGTGGATACAGATAGTCAAACCCAACGACCGATATACCAACGCCAATCGTCTGATTGATTTTCGATATAGATTCGTCGGCAATAATCTACTCGCCAACAATGGGCGTGAATTCCAAGGCGATCAAATCCTTGATCGGGCTCGCAAGATGGCGAATGCCTATGGCTCTGGTGGGATGCAGTCGCACTTCTTCACAATGCTCTGCGAGGCCGCAGCGACAGGAGAATCCCGCTTCCTCTACATCCAATACGTCAACGCATTGAAAAAGACCTGTGACATGCATTTTGCTCCGCTGCCTGTTGCCAATGAGTCAGACCAAGTGACTGATTTCTTTTGCCCAATGCTTATTCGTCCGGCGGCGGAACATTGACCATGCGCACCCTGCTCGCTCTTTTTTTCTGTGCAAGTCTGACCGGGGCAACAAGGGCAGATCCGGGGCCGGTTGTGAGGTGGCTAATGAATGAGCCAGCCTCATTGTTTGATGTCGGGATAATGCGAATAAACAATAGGCTGAACGGCATCCAGGAAGCACTGGGCGACCAAATTGGCTACCCAATCGCCTTGTTCAGTTGGTACGATTGGGAGCAGAACCGAATTTTCATAGAAGGGCGGAACCAGAGCCCACAGCCGCGAGAAGATGTTCTATTATTCAAACTCAACGCACGCAAGGCGTGCGGTGTCTTTTTCGCCTCAGTTAGATACAACGCCGGCATGAGATATGTGGGGAAAAATTTAATGCTCCCAGATGACAAGGCGTCAATAATGGCAAATCAATTCGGTCACGATGGATATACCACATCAACTGAACCAACTGACTACGCCGCCAGGATAGATCGAATTTTTGTCATAAGGTTTGAATACACTGAAGAGTCTGGAAACTCTGAATCCAAGGGCCGTAAATATATTTGTGAGGCTCCCCTGCTCGACACAGGATTCACTGTCAAAGAAGAGACGCTAAACTAAACTCCGATCTCTGGAGGCACTCATGCTTCGGCCAATAGTGATTGCGCTCTTCCTCACAGCCCTGACCGCCTTTGGATCTGTGGCCGACACCATCACCGGCATCCCCCGATCGGGCGACGGTGACACCTTCAAGATTGCTGGCACCAAGATCCGGATCCACGGCATCGACGCCCCAGAGAGCACCCAGCAATGTAAGCGCGCGGATGGCACCTGCTATGCCTGCGGCACCGAATCAACTGAACACATGCAGGAACTGATTGCCGGCCTCCGCGTGACCTGTGCTCTCACGGGCAAGCGCTCCTATGATCGTATGATCGGTGTCTGCAGTGCCGGCGGCAATGACCTGGCTGTTCTGATGCTCCAGAGCGGCTGGGCGGTGGCTTCCAGGAGATATCTGGGTGAAGTCCCTGGCAAGCGTGTGCCCTATCTGGCGGCCGAGCAAGAGGCTGAGCGGGATAAAGCGGGTATGTGGCAGGGTGAATTCACAATGCCTTGGGATTGGCGGCGTGGAAGACGCTCAACCGGCTGCGGATCGTAGTAAGCCTAGTGGGGATATCCGGCATATGTGTGTTGCTACTGGCTAAATAGCTCGCGCTGTTGGGCTCGCGTCATCTTTGTAATAACCTCGAAGCGCTCTTGCTCTTCGGCGTTATCGACAACTTCAGACAGATACTGAACTGTGCGCTCAATCACCTCGACTCTAGAATCGAGCGATTCAAAGTCCTTTTCAACTTCACGCAAACGATCTCTCAAGTCGGCCAGCAAATTGATTTCGGCATCGCGCCGCGAGCGAGCTTCTTGTTCCGCGGTGCCCGGCGCGGGAATTTCCCTGCCCATCTCAGTGTACCCGTCGATCCACTCGATAATGGCGTTTGACGCATCCTGAACGGCAGCCTGTGGGGTGTCTCCATCACCCATGCAGCCGGGAAGATCGGGGACATGCGCGAGGAATCCTCCGCCGTCCTCTTCTGAGAGAGGGGCAACAACGATAAGATATTCGTGGTGGTCGCTCATCCCTATCCCTCCTTCTCACGAGCTTCACGCACCTCAATGTGCGCTTCAGCAAAGCTTACAAATTCTTTTATATAAACCGGCTTAATAGGGCGTTTAAAGGGCACTGTTATTGATCCCTGCAACAGATTGCTCAAAACTTTGTAATGGCTGCCCCTTGATGGTGGCTTGATAATCAGTCCCTCTTGATTGCAAACCTTCTCTATGTCATTGATTTTCCAACCTTTCGGGTTGGATTTCATTTTCTCAAGAATTGGCTTCTTCGAGGCCATGTGTGTCTCGCCGGTTGCACTTAGTAACTAGGCTACATCCCGGACTAAGCACTGCCAACCGATTCGACCCTAACAGCTTACAATTGGTGCTGTTAACCCTACCCGTCCACCTCCCGGCGCCGGTTTCTTTTTGCCCGAAACATCGAGCTGACGAGAGAGTTATAGCAAACACTCAGGCTGATTGCACGTCTTGATGCGGATTTTTTTCCGCATTTTTTGTTGACACGGATTTTTGTCCGCACTACATTCTCTTCACACCCAAAGAGCACCGCAGCAGGGGAAAGCCCCTCCACCGCTCTCATACCTGAGGGAGAGAATGATGCCAGTCACACATGTAGGGATTTTCAAACCCAGCGCTTTCGGCGGCATCCGCACCACGACCCTTTGTGGCCGTGTCGACAACTCTCTCGATGACTCAAACGTAGCCGACACTCCGGCTCAGGCGACTTGCAAGCTCTGCGTCAAGGCACGCGATGCTGAATTCCATCCGCTGCAGAAGTGGATCGGTTGGGAGCCCACGGAAGCAGACTACAGGTAAGGAGAGAATGATGGTCCTAACGTCAAAAGAACACTACGAACTCATGGAGATGTTTGAGGCGGAGTTTAAGGATTATCGCCTAGACAAAGAGCAAAAAGCGCTTTGGCCGAAGGGTGTCGTCTACCAGAGCGGCGAAACCAACGCACTGTTTCTCGCGTATCGTCGCGGCGTAGCCTATGGAACAGGTCTCTCCCGTGCTCTGGCGGAGGCAAGCTGATGGAGCATCCAAACAGCATAGAGGGTCTGGACCAGCGGCCTGAAACGCAGAACCGCCGTATCCTGCGCCTGACCCATCACAACCTCTTCGGCATAGCAATGGACCTGCGCACCCGGCTTGGAAACATGGCTGCGGATGTCGTGACCCAGATCGACCGCATTGAAGAGCGCGACGCCTACATGAAGCTCGAAGAGGTTCTGGTCTTCATCGAGAAAGGCTGTGACGCGGCTTCAAAAGCAGCGGACATCTCCAACGAGGCATTGGACGCCCAGGCAAACCGCGAGCAGACCGAAAGCCTCCACACAGACCTCTGCCAAGCAATAGGGAGCCGGTGAGATGACAACGCTAAAGCAGAAATTGGTGGCGCGCGTTGCAGAACTGAACGCAACAATGGAAGACAACAGCGGGCCGTATGACGTTGATTTCATAGTTGACGCTCCGATCGGTTTTGTCTTCAGCGCAACTGATCTGCATTACCACTGCCACAGTCAGCCTGTCGGCCCGTGGGGCCGCAACGACCTGTACCGCGACATGTTAGAGCGCATCGAACCCGGTCTCCGGCCGTGCGAGGTCGAGCCCTGCGAAATCTGCAATCCGCTGATGGCGCCACCTCACTACGTCACAGCAATAGGGAGCCGGTGAGATGACCCCCATGCACAGAACCAGCTACCACGCCTGCTTGCGAGAAGAGCGCAGGCAAGTGCTCTGGGCTCGGCGAAAGGCTATCGCGGTCATGTTCGCGGTCTCCCTGTCCTCATGGCTGCTGTTCTACTACGGCGCCCTCATCGCAATAGGTGCGTCATGAGTGAGTGGCAGCCGATAGAGACAGCGCCGAAGGATGGGACATGGGTTCTTGGCTTTCAGAGGCGCAGCGCGCCGCAAGACACAATTCAGGTCTGGACGTTCAGCTACTCTGAAAACCTTTGGATAAACGCTGCAGACTCGAATGACTTTGACGAGCAACCAAGCCACTGGATGCCTCTCCCCACCCCACCGGGAGAAGAGGGATGAACCGCGAGGATATCAGGGAAGTGCGTGATGCTCTGGGAAAAAACATCCGCCGAGCACAGCAGCACCGCGACTGGGTTCACCTAGAGGCCAATTCATACATCTACTTTGACCAACGCTGGAACTCAAACAGCGAAGTGTCTCTTGCTCAAGGCGCCGCAAAAGCGTTCGAGCGAATCTTGTCCGCGCAAGAAAGCAAGGAGACTCGCGCTGACGCCTATATCTCGTCCGGTTGCACCTGCCATCTGATGCGAGGCGAGACCTGCGACCACTGTAACGAGCAGTACGCGGAGGAAGAATCATGACCCACGAAGAAAAGCTCTTTTGGCTCTGGATAGTCATGTCGATCGGCTGCGTGTTTACAACGGTTGGCGTGTGCCGTCTCGCAAACTGGGCTCTGGAGGGACTGCCGTTATGAGCAGCGATGAGATCTTCACCTGGCCAAGCTGTCCGCGGTGCGTTGAGCAGCCGGGCAACAGCGGCAGATGGGAGCGGAAGAGGCACTACGCGGTCTGCGGCGTTGAGCGATGCACAAAACAACCGCTCAAGTATGTCATCGCCACTCCCAAGCGTGAAGCAGCAGATGATCTGTACGAAGCGTTGCTATACGCCCGGAAAGAACTTGAGGCATACGCAACCGAGTTCGTAGGCGAAGATTACAACAGCCTCCAGATCAACGCCGCCCTCGCTCGTGCTGAGGAGAAAGAACATGAGTGACGTGATTTGGGCGAGAAACGTTAAGTGCTGCACGAGCGGCGAGTGGGCCCTTGATGGCCTCCTATTAGACGTCGACGACAGCTTCACCCCCTACGTCCCCGCCGCTGAACTCGAAGCCCTCAAGGCACGAGAGGCGAAGCTGCTGGAAGAAAACCAAGAACTGTTCGACCGGCTAAGCGACATGGTCGAACAGGTGAAGCTATGAGCGAGCAAGATACGATTTGGGTTGGCACTTTTAGCGACGGCAGCACTGCAACCTGCTGTAAAGGGGATTGCCGCGAAAACAAACGTAAGGGTGTTGAGGGTCAAGTTTGTAAATACGGCGCGCCCAGATTTTACCCGCACGTCCCCGCCGCTGAACTCGAAGCCCTCAAGGCACGAGAGGCGAAGCTACAGATCGCCATGACAGCTATAGCTGAGGGGTTGGAGAAACATTTGGCCGACTACGATTGCGCGACAAACCCGTTCATCCGAGATGATCGCGAAGTCATAGCAGACGCAGCGACTGAAGCCCGCAAAGCCCTTACTGAGTTTGAGAGGACGGAAAGATGACCGAAGCCTGGCTGAGTTTCTCAACTGCCCCAGACGATGGTCGCGAGGTGATCGCGTGGCGCGAAGATGCCGGGGTGCTCATCGTCCAATTTGTCGGTCCGCTCGATGAGTACGGGCAACTAGACGAAAACGAAGAGCCTTGCTGGTTCACAATCCATGGAGAAGACCTGACGGCCGATCTTCCGACGCACTGGATCGACCTACAAGGCCCAGATCTCAAAAAGGAACCATCATGACCAAAGATACAGCTGTAGTGCAGTCTGAGGAATACCGGGCGAAACCGGGCTCTGAGGTCGTGGCGCTCAAGAGGGAGCTGAAGGATCGGCTTGAACTGGCCGACCAGCTTCAGGACTACAACTTCGACCCTGTTGCGCTGGCAGATACTCTGGACGGCGAAGGCAACTTTGACGAGGCCTGCGAGGCGGTTGTTCGGCAGGCACAGTTGTTCCGGTCCTACGCCGATGGCTTGGACAATTATATCAAGAGTTTGCAGTCACGCAAAGACCGCCTCAAGAAGTCCTCAGAGACCCTGAAAAACGTTGTTCTCGCGGCCATGGAGAAGGCCAGCAAGAAGTCCATTCAAGGCGTGTCCTGCACCATCACAGCCAAGCCTACACCGCGATCTGTGGTGATCGAGGATGAGGCCGAAATCCCGGTGAAATACTGGGTGACGAAAGACCCCGTCATCGACAAACGCGCCATCGCAGCAGACCTCAAGGAAAAGGTGGCGATACCTGGCGCAACGCTGTCGAACGGCGGCATAACCCTGCAAGTGAGGAACCTATGAACCAAGTGACGGTCATGCCACCGATGGCACCGCGCAGCTACACCGACAACCAGCTGCAGCTGATCCACCAGACTTACGCGAAGGACTGCACCGCGCAGGAATTCAACGTCTTTATCGAGGTTGCCAAGCGCTACGGTCTGGACCCGTTCAAGAAGCAGATGTACTGCAACATCTACAACAAGGACGCCAAGCCGAACGATAAGAAGCAGCGCACAATGGTTTTCATCACGGCCATTGACGGCTTCCGGGGCATTGCTGAGCGGACGGGCCTCTATCGTCCTGACGAGAACGAGCCTGAGGTCACCACACACAAGGAATTTGCCAACCCGGACTCGAACCCGCTTGGCATTGAAAAGGCGGTCGTGACCGTCTGGAAGATGGATCAGCGCGGTGACTGGAACCCAATCAAGGGCGTGGCCTATTGGGATGAGTTCGCCCCCCTAGTCGAAGGCTATGATGAAGAAGACCGGGGCGAGACCTGGGACAATAGCGGCAATCCCAAGATGACCCGCATTCCCAACGGCAAGATGATGCTGGACCCGAAGAACAACTTCTGGCGGAAGATGGGCCGTCACATGCTGGCGAAGTGCGCCGAAGCTCAGGCTTTGCGCCGTGGCTGGCCGAACGATATGAGCGGCATCTATGCGCCGGAAGAGATGGCCGTGGCCGATGCCGACGAAGCAACCGCTGCCGAGCGTGTAGAACGCGCCGAGCAAGAGCGTCTTCTCCTCGCGACCAAGACCAAAGACACCATCATGATCCAGTGGCGTGCTGGGGACCCTTTGGAAGCCGTGACTCTCGGGCAGATGGTGGACCGCTGCGCGGCGTTTATCGAGCAGTGCGCCTCGCCGACCCAGCTTGAGACATGGCGGCATATCAATAAGCACAGCCTGCAAGAGTTCTTCGCGCGGTCTAAGTCTGACGCGCTGGAGATCAAGCGTCTGCTCGAAGAGAAGCTTAAGGCACTTCAGGCGGATGAGCCGGAAACACTTATGGCGGAGGCGGGTGAATGAGCGGGTCACTGAACCGAGTTATGCTGATAGGCAACCTTGGCCGCGACCCAGAAATCCGCAGCACACAAGACGGCAACAAGATCGCCAACCTTTCCATCGCCACAAGCGATACCTGGAAAGATCGCAACAGTGGTGAGCGCCGGGAACGAACCGAATGGCACCGCGTTGTGATTTTCAACGAGCACTTTGTCGACGTCTGCGAGAAGTTCCTGCGCAAGGGCTCGAAAGTCTATCTGGAGGGGCAGCTTGCCACGAGGAAATGGACCGACCAGCAGGGCAACGACAAATACAGCACAGAGGTCGTGCTCCAGAAGTATCGCGGCGAGCTGACCATGCTTGACGGCCGCAGCGAGGGGCAGCAGGGCGGCAGTGGCGACTACGGCGGGCCTGAGAGGCACAGCGGCAATCATCAGGGCTCTGGGAGCTTTGGCGCCAGCTTCGGGCAGGGCAATGACCTTGACGATGAAATTGGATTTTGAGGTGAAGCATGAAAACCGTGTTCAGAAAAACCTTGCGCGGCCTTGTTCCAGTCGATGAAGACGCACACAGCGAGTTCAGCAAGTGCAAGCTCGATAGGGATGTGATGGTTGAGATTAAGCGCCACCGGAACATGCACAACCACAACAAATATTGGGTGCTGTGCACGATCATCGCAGACAACTCCGAGCGCTGGCCGACCAAGGAACGCGCCTCGCACATGCTGAAGATCGCGACCGGTCACTATGACGAGGTTCTGCGGCCTAACGGCGGGATCGACCGCGTGCCACACAGCATGTCTATCGCCAGCATGGAGGCAGCCAAGTTCGAAGCATTCTTCGACCAAGTCATCAACCTCACCTGCGCCAAGATCATACCACATCTGGATCCAGGTGGATTGCGCAGCGAGATCGAGAACCTTTGCGGCATTGGAGCGGTGGCATGACTGAAACAAAGCGCATGACCCAGAAGCAAGCGGCTGAATGGGCAGGCTGCAGTATCAGCACTCTAAAGCGATACGTCTGCGCAGCATGTGACCGCTCTGCCTTGGACCAGATCATTTGGGGATGTGGCAGTACGTGCCGAGACAAGTGCAACCCGCGCACAGATAAGTATTGGCCACCAAACAATCCCAAAAGGAGAGAGGTGCGTCCCAATGACTAAAACAACGCGTAAGGCTGGGTGATGGTGGATCGCAAGAACGATCGGGTTGCTGACTTTGTGTTCACCGGCTGGCGGAAATTGACCATCAACAAGATGTGTCATGAGTACAGCGGCCTTACCCGCCGCCAAGTTCTCCGCCGCTACAAGCCCGTCAAATGCACCATGTCGATTACATTGGAGGATGAGTAGATGACCGATGAAACGCTTGCGAAGTTCGGCCACCATCCGGACGAAATTATTGACGCCGAAGTCGAAATCGGTCGCCTCGAAGGACTTCTATCAGAAGCGCAAGCTGGACTTATCAAGACACTCGATTTCCGCGCTGCTACACCTGAAGGCTTGGCAATCAAAGAGAATTCGAGACGGGTGCTGCGGGAGACCGGTTATGCCGGTAATTTTGGGTGTACCCATGACTGACCTTCTCCCCCGTCTCCGCGCTGCCACTGAACCCAGCATGAAGCTTAAGGAGATGGCATGAGCAGAATGAAAGCCAATTTGATTATCGCTGTCATGTGGATCGGAGCAGTTATGTTTTGTGCCGGCATTACCGGTCTCATGGGTCAACTGCTGGGATTTTGGTGATGACCACCCTACCCCCGGAGGAGTGAGAGATGCCCAACGCCACGTTCAGCATTGCTTACCAGCCTATCCGGCTCCTGAAGACCTCAGAAGCCGCCCGGTACTGCGGTATGGCGCTGGCCAAATTCAAGCGGGACTGCCCGGCCTCGCCCATCGAGTTCGCACAGAATCAGATCCGCTACGATGTTAAGGATTTGGACAAGTGGATTGATGGGCTTAAGCTGGCGACAGACGAGAATTCGGACGAATACTGGCTGAGCAAATTCCGTGACCAGAATTCCAGTTAAGCATCTTAAAGTTTACAAGGACCGCCATGGCAAACGGCGTGTGTACTGCCGGGTGTCCGGAAAGGCCATCAAGTCCGATTGGGGCTCCGCTGAGTTCTTTCGTGAAATCGACGAAGCCAGGAAGCCATTTGCAGATGCGGAGCCGAGCACGAAGCCGGGTACACTCGGGCACCTCATCAAGCTTTATCGCGCCGGAGATCACTTCAAATCCCGTAAGCCCAGAACCAAGAGCGACTATCAGAAGGTCATTGACCACCTTAAATCGATAGAAGACGCCCCGCTTGGGAAGATAGATAAGCCATTCGTTGCGAAGCTCAGAGACGAGGCGGCACAGATGCGCGGGCGGCGGTTCGGAAACTACGTCAAAACGGTCATCTCTGCCATGTTCAGCTGGGGCAGTGAGTACGGCTATACGCCCGCCACGAACCCGCTATTGGGCATTAAAAACATTCCCCGACCCGAAGAGCTACCAGACCCCAATCGCCCCTGGACGGATGCAGAGCGCCATATCGTGTTGGACGCCGCGCCAATTCACCTCAAGGTGCCGATCGCGCTTGGCATGTACACCGGCCTGCGGGTTGAAGACGTGCTGATGCTCTTACGCACGGAATACAACGGTATCGAGATCTCCCGAGAGACAAATAAGTCCAAGCAGGATATCTGGTGGCCCTGCCCCAAAGACCTGAAGGCCATTCTTGACGAAGGCATTGCGCATCGAGCGAAGAACCCTCGTGATATCGAGGCTCTCACACTGTGCATCAACAGTCGTGGACGCGCCTGGAGCTATCACGGCTTCCAGTCGTCATTCTACAAATTCATACGAATGCTTCAGGGCGATGAGGAAAAGGGTATCGAGGCGAAGGTTGCGCCGGGCCTCACCTTCCATGGACTCCGGCACACAGTGGGCACCATACTTGCTGAGGAAGGCTTTGACGCAAGCACGATCGCAGACGCTCTCGGGCATGCGACGGAAGAGATGGCGCGGCACTATATGAGGCACGCAAATCTGAAGAAAAAGATGACTGGAGTGGTGAAGGTTTTCGACGTCGCCCTGAACGAAAGAAGGCCAAAGTCTGTCTAACCTTGGCCGAGAATGCTGTCTAACCTATTGTGCGGTCGGTTTGTGTGGTTTAATTTACTATTCTAAATCAATGCCATAATGGCGCGCCCGGCAGGATTCGAACCTGCGACCTACGGATTAGAAGTCCGTTGCTCTATCCAGCTGAGCTACGGGCGCATCGGGGAGCCAGATACTGGTTCCTGGATGGATTGCCTCTTATGGCAGATTTCGGGGCTTGAGGGCAACTCTTGGTGTGCAGTCCGTCAAACGCGCGGAAAAGATCAGAAATGAGCCGCGAAAACCCGCAAGGGATGACGGCTCATCTGGGCCAGTGCTCAATGGGTCCAGCGGCCTGTGCGCTTGAAGGCGAAGTTATCGGCATAGGCCTTGGGCGTAATTCTGCGTTCGTGCGGCTGCTCCAGGGAATACATGTATCCCTTGCGCTGGGCGTAGGCGATGGCTTCGTCCTTGCTGTCGAACCAGAGGCGCAACTGCGTCTTGGTGTCCGCGGAAGAGGTCCAGCCCATCAGGGGTTCGACCTGACGCGCGGTTTCCGGCTCGAACTCGACGACCCAGCGTTCCGTGCGGGCACGGCCCGACTGCATGGAGGTTTTGGGGGGTTGGAAAATACGCACCTGCATCGAAATGTCCTTCGCACTCACTGCTGTGACCAACTGCATCAGGGCCCGTTCGGGCGCAGACTCTGACGAATGACCCAACTTAACGCAGCAACATCTATGCCGGGTTAATCCGTCATCCGTTTGGAATTTAAGGTGATTCAGGGTCCGGGGTCCAGCGCGGCTGCAGTCTTGAACGCCCGGAACGCGAACCGCCCACCAAAACCGGCGAAAAACAGATCACCGATGTTTTGATGGTCGGGGAGAGAGGATTCGAACCTCCGACCCTCTGGTCCCAAACCAGATGCGCTACCAGGCTGCGCTACTCCCCGACAGCGCGGAACCTAAGACTTCTTTCTGACGATGGCAACCAGATTGAGTGTCTTTTGTGCAAAAAACACAGCCCCATCTCTCAGACGTTGGGAAAGCTCATAAAAAGCAGCAAAAAAGACAGTTAATAAACTGTTTTAATTGACTAATCCGTCATTTTCTTAAATTCCCCATCCTGGGCGAACTGCGGCAGGCCATCCTCCAGGTCGTAATAAGCCGCCTTGTCGGCGACAAAAATATGCCCTGCCGTCGTCAAACCGGGCGCCTTTTCAAGGCTGCCGGCGGCAATTGCGATTCGTCCGCTCCCATGCTGTTCCCAGAAGAGTGTCGCGCCGCAGTCCCGGCAAAACCCGCGGCGGGCGGTATCGCTGGCGTGGTACCACTTCAACCCGCCGTCCCTGATAAAGCGGAAATCTTCATGCGATGCGTTGGTCGAGGCAAGGTAATGCCCTGTCATTTTCCGGCACTGACCACAGTGGCAATTGACGACGGGTTCGAGCGGCCCACCGACCTCGAACGCCACGGCGCCGCAGAGGCAAACGCCGCGTGTAACTGTCCCCTTCCCAGACAGATCGGCCTCTGACACGTCGGACTCGGGCATATCGCTCAAATTCCTCCTTTTGCTGCGGGCCGGGAACGCCAGTTCCAGTAGATCCGCCGTCATGCTGCAATCAGTGTCTTACGCATGATGGGGCGCGTATCAGACCGCCTCAATACCTCCGTAAAGCCCGCTCTGACGAACGCAGCCTCAAACCCGGTCCAGGCGTAGACCGCCGGATAAGGCTTTTTGTTCGGGGCAATCGGATAGCCCTCGAGAACGTCACCGCCCTGCTCCCGGACAAATTCACAGGCCGCTTTCAGCAGCGCCACCGTCAGCCCTGTTTTCCGATGGCTCTTGCGAATGAGGAAGCAGGAAACACTCCAGACATCCCTTTCATCGACCGGTTTCAAAACCCGCGAAGCCTCCAGCCGCGTGAAATCGGTCCGTGGCGCTACGGAACACCAGGCGACAGCCTGCGAGCCGTCATAGGCCAGGAGCCCCGGTGGCCTGCCCAATTCGAAAGTCTTCTTCATGGCCAAGCGGTTGCCTTCGCCCTTTTGCGCGTCGAACGACTTATTGGTCAAACGCCAGGTCATACACCAGCAGCCGCCGTACCCGCCCTTCTTACCCATCAGATCCTCAAAGTCCGGCCAGCGGTCGGCGGTCGCCGCGTGGATAATGATGTCTTTTTCGCTCATTGCAGAGCCACCCTCATGAAGCCCGATCCGCTTTTGGAAACTTTAATATGTTCCTATTTTGTTCTCAAGCATTTTTCCTTGTGGTCCTCTATCGGCTCTCATTGCAAAGGGCTTTACCGCACCGCCTTCACGTGGCTAGTTTGCGGGTGCCCCACTCCTTCTCAACCGCCTGAGCTCCTTATGTTCGACGACAGATTGCCGACCCATCTCTGGATCCAGGCACACATACGCACCTGTTCCATAGAAGGAACACCCGCGACCGTCATGCACAAGGGCGAGAGGATGAGTGGAATGCTGTTGCTCAAACTCAATCAGCTCGATCTTGGCTGCCGAGTCCTGACGCAAATGCGCGATATCGACGGAAAGCTCGGCTGGATGCCCGCCCTGAAAGGCGAGTTGGTCGCGGAACCTGAAGCGGACGAATACATCGCCCGTGCGGTTAAGCGCGACCCCGACCTTTGGGTCGTCGAAATCGAGAGCCGCGACGGCAGCCATCCCTTCGAAGGCAAGCTGCTCTAGGGTCTGTTGCTATCGAGCGATCATCTGCCCCAGACCTGCCGTATTCCCGACCGAATGGGAACGCATTCCTTTGCTGAATTGAGGGGCCCTCCAGTAAAGGAAAACCCTCGTGTCAGATATCATCAAACAATCCGGCTTCGGCCTTGCCACGGCCGGCCTCTTTGTCGCCCTCGGCCTGGGCACCTCCGCCGCGCTTCTCGGGCAGAGTCTCATCGAAATGCGCCGCGCAGAGCGCATCGTGTCGGTCAAAGGGCTGTCCGAGCGCGAAGTCGAGGCCTCGATCGCCAGTTGGCGCCTTCCCTTTCGCGGCACGGCCAGCGAACGCCAGTCCGCCGTTGCCGAAGCCATCAAATCCCGCGACACCATCATCGCCTTCGCCGAGGAAGGCGGCCTGAACCGGAGCGAACTGGTGGTTGAGCCTTTCACCTTGAGGGTTGAACGGAATTTCTTGACTATCGATGGCGAGCAGCGGGAGCAACTGCGTTACGTCGCCTCCGGCGCGATCCGCCTGCGTAGCGAGAATACGGCCGCGATCGCCAATCTGACCGCGAACACCCCCACCCTCCTGGACCGGGGCGTCCTGCTGGGCGACACGGACTACGGCGAAACGCCCCGCGCCGAGTACATCTTTACCGGCATCAATGACATCAAGCCTGAGATGATCGCCGAGGCGACCAAGAGCGCCCGTGAGGCCGCGCAGCGCTTTGCCGAAGACTCCGGCAGTTCGATTGGCCGGATCGCCTCTGCGAACCAGGGTGTGGTTCAGTTTCTTGCTCGGGACGGCAATTACGACGAACGCTTTGAGCGTTTCAAAGTCATCCGCGTGGTCAGCACGGTCCGCTATGAGTTGGTCGAATAGATCACTTGGGGAACAGTCTGAACAGACCCAACAAACCTGCGGCTATATGATCATTTTAAACGTGAATACGATAAGTTTTCTCATTTTGTGATCCAAACAGAGGCGTCAGCGCAAGAGAGTCCGGCTATCATGCCCGGATGCTGCATCACACACATACGCCCCTTCGGGCCACCACACCGCGCCTGTTCAGAACGACTGCCGGTCGACCGCTCGCCATGCTGCGGAACTGTCCGGCATATGAGGCGACACCTCTGCATCGCCTGGAGCCACTGGCTGGCAAATTGGAGGTCGCAATCCTCTGGGCAAAAGACGAGACACAACGTATGGGGCTGGGCAGCTTCAAGGCCCTCGGCGGCGCCTTTGCGGTGGCACAGATGATCTCCGACGTTGCCGCGACCTCCGACCTCACAAGCCAACAGGCCAGGAACGCAGCCGCAGACATGACCTTCATCACCGCCAGCGCCGGTAACCACGGCCTCTCGGTCGCCGCCGGTGCCCGGGTCTTCGGCGCCCGGGCAGTTATCGTCTTCTCGACGTCGGTGCCGGAGTCCTTTGCCGAGCGCATCCGCACCCTCAACGCCGAGGTCGTGCGGGTGGACGGCAGCTACGAGGACAGCGTCGCGGAAGCCACGCGCCTGGCCGAAACGGAGAATTGGCTGCTGCTCGCCGATGGCTCCTGGGAGGGTTACATCGAACGCCCGGCCATGGTCATGGAAGGCTACACGGTCCTGGCCGAAGAATGCCGCGCGGATTTCGCAATGGCCAGGCTTTGGCCGACCCATGTCTTCCTGCAGGCCGGAGTTGGTGGCCTGGCGGCGGCGGTGGCAGCACACATCCGGGAATTCTGGGACGAGCAGCCGCACATCATCGTGGTCGAACCGGATGCCGCCCCCTGTCTGATGGCAAGCGTCAAAGCGGGCGGTTTAACCCGCGCCGAGGGACCGCTCTCCAACATGGGCCGGCTCGACTGCAAGGATGCCTCCCTGATTGCTTACGACTCGCTTCGACGGGATGCGCAGAGCTTCGTTACCGTCTCGGATGAGGAAGCGGCCGAGGCTGTCGCCCTTTACGCTCGCAACGGTATCACGACGACCCCGAGCGGTGCCGCCACTCTGGCCGCCCTCCAGCTTATTGCGCCCGGGCCGGACAGCCGTTGTCTGTTGATTGTTTCGGAAGGCGGCACTTGAGCAATGGGAATCACTCGGACAGGGGTACCGAAAGCCCGACCTTTGTGCGGTCCATGACCACCGAGGTCCGAAAGCGTTTCACATTGGTATCGTCGAAGAACAACCGCTGCGTCAGGCTCTCGAAATCTGCCATGTCCCTGGCCAGAACAATCAGTGCGAAGTCGGCTTCACCGGTGATGTAGTAGCATTGCTGCACTTGAGGTTCCGCCCTTGCCTTGCGGCGGAAGGCGTCCAGCTGATCCAGGCGTTCGCGCTCAAGTTCCACCATGACCAGAAAAGTCATGGCGTAACCCGCGGCTTCGGGAGAAACGACAGTGAAATCGCCCAGGATCAGGCCGTCAGCCCTCAGGTTCCTGATCCGCCGCTGAACGGTCGCCACCGACAGGCCGGTTTCCGCCGCAATCGTCTCCAGGCGCTCCCGCGCGTTCTCCTGCAAAAGGCGCAGGATTCTGGTGTCGGCCGGGCTCAGTTCGCTCATTCCGCCCTCGGTTTCAGAGGCTAAATTTAAGACCGTTCCCGGGTCGCCGTGAACTTCAGTTTCGGCCAGTCCTCGATCGCCCGGTTCAAGTCCCAGCTGTTGCGCGCCATGTAGACCGGCGCGCCGTCGCGGTCCTCAGCGGCACTGCTTTGATTGCGATCCAGGAAGCGCTTCATTTCCGCCGGGTCTCCGTCGACCCAGCGCGCGGAATAGAAAGGCGCGGCCTCGAAGCCGACCTTGATGCCGTATTCGCTCTCGATCCGGGTCGCCAGAACGTCGATCTGAAGCTGACCGACCACGCCGACGATCCAATCGGCCCCGATCATGGGACGAAACACCTGGGTCACACCCTCCTCGGCCAAACTCTCCAGCGCTTTCTTGAGATGTTTCGCCTTCATGGGATCGTCCAGGCGTACCCGCCGCAGGATTTCCGGCGCGAAGTTCGGAATGCCCGTAAAGCGCAGGTTTTCACCCTCGGTCAGTGTGTCGCCGACCCTGAGCGTACCGTGGTTCGGCACACCGATGATGTCGCCCGGCCAAGCCTCTTCGGCCAGTTCCCGGCTCTGGGCGAAGAAGAGGATCGGGTTGTATATACCAATCGATTTCCCGGTCCGGACCTGATGCATCTTCAGGCCGCGCTTGAACTTGCCCGAGCAGAGCCGCATGAAGGCGATCCGGTCCCGGTGGTTCGGATCCATATTGGCCTGAACCTTGAAGACAAAGCCGGTGACCGGTTTTTCGTCAGGTTCGATCTCGCGCCTATCGGTCGGCTGAGGGCGTGGCGAGGGCGCGAAGTCGACCACGGCGTCGAGCAGTTGCTTGATGCCGAAGGATCGCAGGGCCGAGCCGAAGAACACAGGGGTCAGGTGACCCGCCCGATAGTTCTCCAGGTCGAACTCGGGACAGGCGGCCTGCACCAGTTCCATCTCCTCGCGGGCTTGCGCCAGCTGGTCCGCCGGCAAGGCAGCATCCAGCTTGGGGTCGTCCACCGGCGCATCGATCACATCGGTGAGTTCGCTCGAGTCCTTGTTACCGTCGAACAGCATCATCTTCTGCTCGCGCATGTCGTAACAGCCGCGGAAAATGCCGCCCATGCCCACCGGCCAGGACATCGGGGTGGTATCCAGGGCCAGGATTTCCGAGATCTCGTCTAGGATCTCGAAATTGTCGCGGGCCTCCCGGTCCATCTTGTTGATAAAGGTGATGATCGGCACGTCGCGCAAACGGCAGACCTCGAAGAGCTTGCGGGTCTGCGCCTCGATACCCTTTGCGCCGTCGATCACCATGATCGCGGAATCGACCGCCGTCAGGGTGCGGTAGGTATCTTCACTGAAGTCTTCATGGCCCGGCGTATCGAGTAGGTTGAAGGTCACGTCCCGGTATTCGAAGGTCATGACCGAGGTGGTCACGGAAATACCGCGCGATTGCTCGATTTTCATCCAGTCGGAGCGCGCGCGCCTGCCCTCGCCCTTGGCTTTGACCTGTCCGGCGAGATGGATGGCGCCGCCCATCAGCAGCAGCTTTTCGGTCAGCGTGGTTTTACCGGCATCGGGGTGCGCGATAATGGCGAAAGTCCGCCGTTTCTCGGCGGCCTCTCCAATGCTCGCAGGACCCGAATCGCCCGCCGCTGACGCCATGTCGTTCATTGACAAAATCTGCTCCGTTGCTTCGGCGCGGCGCTCCCAAAAAAGCCCGACCGTTGATTTCGGCCCTTCTATGACCTGAAACCGCCTGAAATTCAAATGTTGAAGCGCAAAACGGTCCTGAGCGGCCGATCAGGGCTTTACGACCTTACCGGCCTTGCGCGGGTAGGTTAGTCTCGGCCCAAAGCATTGATCATTTCCTCTTTCCATATGCGGAATCCTTCATGTCCACACGCTCAATCGGCCTCGATGACGATCTTTACAATTATCTGATCAGGGTTTCTCTGCGCGAACCGGACCTCTTTGCCCGCCTGCGCCGCGAGACCGAAGGCATGCCCGAGGCCATGATGCAGATCAGCCCGGAACAGGGACAGTTCATGCAGCTTCTGGTCAAACTGACCGGCGCAAAAAACGCCCTGGAGATCGGAACCTTCACCGGCTATAGCGCTTTGGCCGTGGCCACTGAACTTCCCGAAAACGGCAAGCTGATCGCTTGTGATATCAGCGAGTCCTTTACCTCGGTCGGCCGCCCCTACTGGGAGGAAGCGGGCGTGGCTGACAAGATAGATCTTCGCATCGGTCCGGCAGTCGCGACCCTGGACGCACTGATCGTGGACGGTCAGGAAACCGGTTTCGATTTCGCCTTCATCGACGCCGACAAAACCAACTATGCCAACTACTATGAGCGCTGCCTGAAATTGCTCCGCCCTGGCGGCCTGATTGCTATCGACAACGTGCTCTGGGACGGCTCGGTCGTGAGTCCCAAGGACATCAGCGCCGATACCCAGGCCATTCGCGCCTTGAACGATGCCCTTAAGAACGACGAGCGGATCGATCTCTCCCTGGTGCCGATCGGCGACGGCCTGACCCTGGCCCGGAAACGTCCATGAGCTGGAACCAACAAGAGATCGAGGCCTTTACGGCAGAAGCCTGGGAAGGACTGGAAGCGGCACAGTCGGCCCTGACACGGCGTTTCGATCTCGAGGACCGCGATTGGCAGATGGATCAGCAACAGGGTACGGTGACGCTGGCGGCAGAAGGCAGAGCGCCACTGACCTTCGATGCCGTTGCCATCGGCTCCCTCGCAAAGAAAACATGGATGTGGGCCTGGGCCAACGACTCGATTCTTGAAAACTTCTCGTCGGAATCAGCCAAACTGAAGCAGTTGACCGAAACCTCAGGCCTGGCTTTCTTCGCTCAGCCGCTTTGGGAAGATGCGATTGAAGATGACGCCTGGAGTGCGGCGGCGATCGCCTTAAAGGTCCTCGGAGGAACCGCTGTGTACCGCTGTCCGATTGCCGCGGACACCAGCCTCTTCGTCTTGCTGCGGGAACACTTCAACGCTTGATGAGCCCTTTAGAAGCTCGCGTGTTCGACCCGGTCGCCTTCTTTGATACCCAGGCGAGAGACCGTTCCGCCGTTCAGCTCCAGCACCCCGGTAATCGCCTCACCGGAGGGAATCCGCTTGGTGGACTGCGGCACGGTCCGCTCAACGATTTTTACGATACGGCCGTCGCCCTTGATGAAGAGCATGTCCAACGGCAGAAAGGTGTTCTGCATCCACATCACCGCCTCGCGTGAGGGCTGATAGATAAAGAGCATCCCCGCGTCAGCCGCCATTTCCCGCCGGAACATCAGGCCCTGCGCCTGCTGCTTCGGATCCAATGCCATCTCGACGGTAAAGCTGTGTTCTTCACCGTCTTGCGTGACAATCGTCAGTTCCTCGCGCTCGAAGGTCGCGAGGCCGCTTTGCGCAAAGGCAGCAAAGCCGGTCAGGCAGAAAACGCAGATCAGAACGAGACGGTGAAGATTGGAGATCATGAAGCAGTCCGGATGTTATTCGCGAGCCCTGTAAGCTAAGGTCTCAAGACTTCCGAGACAATATGCCGGATTTCGCTGCGCACCGGGCCCGACCGCGCAGGATCGAGCAAAGTGGTCATCCAGTGGTCCGGCGGGTTTCTCCCCTTGCTATGAC
This sequence comes from Denitrobaculum tricleocarpae, assembly GCF_007004665.1. Lineage (GTDB taxonomy): Bacteria > Pseudomonadota > Alphaproteobacteria > Kiloniellales > Kiloniellaceae > Denitrobaculum > Denitrobaculum tricleocarpae. The sequence continues at coordinate 49,828 of NZ_ML660054.1, forward strand.
GCCAGCTCAGTGCCCGCAGCACCTTTTCCGCCTCATCGGACAGCCGGTCCGGGATGTCGAACCCATTGAGCACGGCCCAGACACCTGCCCAGCAGCGCCCGACCGACCAGGGGTTATAGCCGCCGCCACCCAACACAATCAGTCGCGGCGCCAGGCCTTTGAGGCGGGATACCACGCGCCAGAGGGCTCCGTTGGACAGCCCCAGGCGGCTCATAGGATCCTCCGCCAGCCCGTCGGCGCCACACTGAAGCAGGATGCTGTCTGCCTCGAATTTCTCCAGCAGCGGCAGGACGCAGGCCTCCATGATGTAATCCATCTCACTGTCGTTGAAATCAGCCGGGACCGGCAAATTGCGGGCCATTCCTGCAGCCCGGTCCCCGAGTTCGCCCAGCCCGCTACCGTTCATGGGCCAACGCCCCCCTTCATGGATGGAGAGGGTCATCACCTCGTCCCGGTCGTGAAAAGCGTCCTGCACGCCGTCCCCGTGGTGTGCATCCACATCCAGGTAGAAGACGCGCTCCGCGCCTTGGTCGAGGAGTTCGAGAATACAAAGCGCCGGGTCGTTGAAGAAGCAAAAGCCGCTGGCATAGCCCGGCCGGCCGTGATGGGTTCCACCCGCGGGGTTGTAGACAACCCCTGCCTCCCCGGACAAATGTGCCGCCAGGATCGAACCCCCAGAAGCCGTTGCCGGGCGGCGGAAGACCTCCGGAAAGATCGGATTGCCGTTGCGGCCGAGGTTGAATTTTTCCTTCTCTTCGTCGGTTAGGGTTTGCCGGGCCTCGGCCCGGCGCAGTGCCGCGATATAGGCCGGATCGTGAAAGCGCGCCAGTTGCGCGTCGGTGGCGAGAGGCGAATCGTGATACTGGCGCTCCGGCAGCCAGCCCATGGCACGGCACAGATCGATGCAGGTCGACACGCGTGGAATGGCGAGCGGATGACGCATTCCATAGGTCGAATGCCGATAGATCTCGCTGCCGATGAACTGCGGTTCCGCTGTCAAATTTTGCTTCTTCCCTATTCGGAGCTCCGTACGAGGCCCCCGGCTTGCCGCCACAGAGCACCGCTGGCATAGTCGCGCGCAGTAAGGAACCTAAGCACGGCTGACGCGAGGTCAAGCGCCGCTGCCTAATGACGGATAACACCCAGCGGAGCAGTGAGCCTTGTGACCGGCGTTTCACCATCTAGTCCCGCCAGTTCTGGCGAAACGCCCCAAAAACCGCCGGGGGTCAGCCTGCGCGGCGCCAGCTTGAGCTATGCAGGCACGCGGGTCTTTAATGACCTGAATCTCGACCTTCCGGCGGAGCGCATGACATGCCTGCTCGGTCCCTCCGGGGTCGGTAAGTCCAGTCTTCTCAGGTACATCGCTGGATTGACCGGTGCCGGAAGCGAGGCCGCGGTATCCGGCCGTCTGATGTTTGGCGGCCGTGAAGGCCCGGCGTCGAACATAGCCTACCTGGCGCAGCAGGACCTTCTGCTTCCCTGGTTGAGCGTTCTCGACAACGTCATGCTGGGCAGCCGCCTGCGGGGTGAGCAACCAGACCGCAAACGCGCACTCGGGCTGCTCACGCAGGTCGGCCTGGACGCTCACCATGGCGACCTGCCTGCCCGACTCTCCGGCGGTATGCGCCAGCGCGCGGCACTCGCGCGCACTCTGATGGAGGACCGTCCGGTCGTTCTCATGGACGAGCCCTTCTCTGCGCTCGACGCCATCACCCGCTTCGAGCTTCAGGAGCTCGCATCGGAACTGCTTGCCGGGAAGACTACGCTCTTGGTCACGCACGACCCGCTGGAAGCCTTGCGCATCGGCCACCGCCTGCTGTTGCTGACCGGCGCGCCGGCTTTAATCGAGACGCCGATCGACCCACCCGGTGATCCCCTGCGTGATCTCGGCACGCCCGAACTCGCGGCGCTGCAGGCAAACATCATGGAACGCCTGACCGCAGCCCGGCAGCGCGCGCGCTCAAAAACCGCGACGGCAGCAGAGCCTCAAACATGATGAAGCTGGCACGCCCTCTCATCATCTTTCTCGGCCTGCTGGTCGTTTGGCAGCTCATTGTCAGCATCACCGGCGTTGCCAAATTCATCCTTCCCGACCCGCTTTCCGTGTTCTCCGCGCTCTATCAGCGCTGGCCAGAACTTATGTCTCATGCCGGGGTCACGATCACAGAAATTCTGCTCGGACTTGTTCTGGGTACTGTCCTGGGATGCCTCTCGGCGCTTGTGATCGCTCAGTATCGCGGCGCGCGCCTTTGGATTCTGCCGGTTCTGGTCGTCAGTCAGGCCATTCCGGTCTTTGCCCTGGCACCCATTCTGGTTCTCTGGCTGGGATATGGATTGGCCTCCAAGGTGGCCATGGCCACGCTCATCATCTATTTCCCGGTGACGGTCGCCTTTTACGACGGTCTGCGCCGGACAGAGCCGGGATGGCTCGATCTGGCCCAGGTGATGGGGGGCTCGGGCTGGCGGACGCTGATGCAGATCCGTATTCCGGCAGCCCTGCCCGCCCTGGCGTCGGGCCTGCGCGTCGCCGCCTCCGTTGCCCCGATCGGAGCCATTATAGGCGAATGGGTCGGCTCCAGCGCGGGGCTCGGCTATCTGATGCTCCATGCGAACGCGCGCCTTCAGGTTGATGTGATGTTTGCGGCTCTGCTTGTGCTCGCAGTCTTCGCCGTCTGCCTCTACTTCGCGATCGATCGGATTCTGCGCGTTCTGATCTCCTGGCAACCGGACAAAGCCCTCTAAAGCCATGCAGCGGCGAGACTAACGACTGGTTGCGTCAAGCTGCGCCGCTCGCTAGCCTGTTGTCTTTGAACATAAAAGGCTTGTGGTTTGGGCGGACGCAATCACAAGACCTGCGCAAGGGGGAAGACGATGGCAATCAAGACGATTCTGGTGCACCTCGCCGATGACGAAGAACATCTGAAAAGGCTTGAGGTTGCCCTGATGCTTGCGCGCGAGCAGAAGGCTCATGTCACGGCCCTCTTCATTACCACACCGATCGGCATGCCGGCCCAAATCACGGGCCGCGGCGCCTCTGCCGCGTATCTCTCCGAAGCAACGGCGCAAGCGAAGATCAAGGCGGAAGCGCTCGAGCAGGAATTCAAGGAAAACTGCGAACGCAACAACGTCGAATTCAGCTGGATCATCACCGAAGGCGACCACCTGGACCTTTTGGCAAGACACGCCCACGCCGCGGATTTGGTGATTGCCAGCCAACCCACTTACGACAGCTTCGAAGACCGCCTCCGGATGCGCCTCCCCGAGGAGCTCGCCCTCCACAGCGGTCTGCCCGTTCTTATCCTGCCCAGGGACAGCAACATCGAAAAGATCGGCAAACGGATCATGATCGCCTGGAAGGACACGCGCGAAACCGTCCGGGCCGTTCGCGACAACATCTCTCTTCTGGTCGACGCAGACAAAGTCTTCGTGCTCGCTGTCGCACCCGACACCGGCGACGCGCTCTCGCTGCACGAAGTCGCGGACTACATCAAACGCCACGGTGTGAACGTCGAGACCCAGCACATCGCCAACTATGAAACCTCGGTGGGCGAGACGATTTTGGACGCTGCGGACAGCTGCGAAGCCGACCTGGTTGTTCTGGGGGCCCATGGACATTCCCGCTTGCGCGAACTGATCATGGGCAGTGTGACGGATCACATCGTCAAAAATACCGAGTTGCCGGTTGTGATCTCTCACTGACTGGCGCTTGCTCCTGAAGGGTCAGCTATGAGGTCGCAGTGGTGAAGCAGGGTCTGGCACGCTTGGCGGGAACCGCCATCGTTCTCTTCGCGCGTTTCATCACGGCGGTTCGCGGTATCTGGCAGGGCATCGAGCCAACGCCGAAAGAGCGTATCTACTTCGCCAACCACGTCAGTCATGGCGATTTCATCCTGATCTGGACGGTTCTGCCCTGGCGGTTGCGCCGCAGGACACGCCCTGTGGCCGGGTCGGACTACTGGCTCAAAACACCCCTGAAACGCTTTATTGGCCGGGATGTTTTCGACGCGGTCCTGATCGACCGGAACCCCGAGACACGTGCGGCCGATCCCATCCAGACCATGGCTGAAGCGCTCGACGATGGCGCGTCTCTCATCCTCTTTCCCGAAGGCACGCGGAACGAGACCGATGCCCCCCTTCTGCCTTTCAAGGCTGGGCTCTATCACCTTGGGAAAAGCCGTCCCTCGATCGAGATGATTCCGGTCTGGATCAATAACCTCAACCGGGTGATGCCCAAGGGCGAACTGGTCCCAATTCCGCTGATCTGCACCGTCACCTTCGGCGCGCCGCTTCACATCGCCGTGGAGGAGAGCAAAGTGGATTTCATCGCGCGCGCCGAAGCCGCGCTGCTTGCGCTGTCACCGGATAACGGGGGCAAGGACACGTGAGCGGCTTCCACTTCGACCTTCTGAAGCTCCTGGGCGGCGTTGGCGCAATTCTGGTCGTCGCCTCGATCATCGGATATGTGCTGCAGCGGCGATTGTCACCTGACGGCTCGAACGCGGTGATCGAGAACCTCAACGCCAGGATCCAGGCCTGGTGGGCCATGGTAATCCTGATGGGGCTGGCGTTTCTCGGTGGGCGCACCGGTGTGATTCTGCTGTTTGCCTTTTGCTCTTTCGCGGCGTTGCGGGAGTTTGCAACTCTGACCAATACCAAGCGCGCGGACCATTGGGCGCTGGCAAGCGCGTTTTTCGTAGTGCTGCCCATTCAGTACTGGCTGATCTGGATCGACTGGTACGGACTCTTTTCCATCTTCATTCCCGTCTACGCCTTTTTGCTGATGCCGATTGTGGCGGCCCTGCGCGGGGACACGGAGAACTTCCTGGTTAGGGTTGCCGAAACCCAGTGGGCCCTGATGATCTGCGTCTTCTGCGCCTCCCATGTCCCTGCCCTCCTGAGCCTCGATATTCCAGGCTATGAGGGTCGCAATGTCCTGCTGATCGCATTCCTCGTGGTCGTGGTTCAGTCGAGTGACGTTCTCCAATATGTCTGGGGCAAGCTTTACGGACGCCGCAAGATCGCGCCTAAGCTCTCGCCCTCGAAGACCCTTGAGGGCTTTGTCGGCGGCGTTCTTTCATCGATGTTGCTCGGCGCCTGCCTCTGGTGGATGACACCCTTTACCTTCGTGCAGGCCGGGCTGCTCGCGCTGGTGATCGCGCTGATGGGCTTTTTCGGAGGGCTGGTGATGTCGGCCATCAAGCGCGATCGGGGCATCAAGGACTGGGGTCACCTGATCGCCGGTCACGGCGGCTTCATCGACCGGCTTGATTCCGTTGTCTTCTCGGCACCGGTTTTCTTCCATCTGGTGCGTTACTGGTGGACGCCTTGATTGCGCTCTTCAGGCGTGTTGCAGGTCATAGTATTACGCACGTCCTCTTCGCCTTTGCGGGCATGGGAAGCTGGGCCGTCTTCTCCAATCGCGCACATCCGATGCCAGACCCCGTCATCGCTGGAGTTGTTCAGGGCATGCTGTCCGCCTTTTTGACGCTGGTGCTCAAGACCATCATCGATCGTCTTGCGGAACGCTTCTCAGGTCATACGGCTCTATGGCTGCCGCCGCTCATAGCAGTCAGCGTCTCGGCCTGCCTGCTGGTCGTCATTCATAACGTGAGTGAAACGCCTGAAATCCCGCAGACTATCTCATTACCACTGATGGTCGCCGCCAGCTATGCGACGATTTATAACTATTCCCGCTGGTCGCTTCGGAGAGAGTAAAACATGGCAGATAAGATGAGCCGCCGTCCCCTGACCAGCCGGGGCTCCGGTTGGGCGAAAGGCATAACCAAGGCCCTGGCAGCGACGTCCATCTCGCCCAACCAGGTCTCACAGGCCAGTATGCTCGCGGCGGCGCTTGCGGGAGTTGCCTTCTGGTTTTCCGGCGACACGGGCGACGCGGTTTTGCGGGGTGCCTTACTGGTGGGCGCCGCCGTCTTCTGCCAACTTCGGCTGCTCTGCAATCTCTTTGATGGATTGCTTGCCATTGAAGCCGGAAAAAGCGCCCCAGACGGAGCCTTCTGGAACGAGTTTCCCGATCGGGTGGCCGACATCCTGATTCTGGTCGGCGCCGGCTATGCGGTCGGCGAGGTATCACTCGGATGGACCGCCGCAGCCTTTGCCGTTTTCACCGCTTATGTGCGCGAGCTGGGCGGCGCCAATGGCATGCCCGCGGATTTCTCCGGACCCATGGCAAAACCGCATCGCATGGCCGCCATCACGCTCGCCGCCGTGATTGCGGCCCTGGAACCCCTCTGGCACGGCCAGGGTGAGGTTCTCACTATTGCCTTATGGGTCATCACAATCGGCTCTGGCGTAACGACTTTCCGCCGCGCATTGCGGCTTCGCGCCTGGCTATGCAAAGGAAAAGAAGAGCAATAGAAACCCTCACCGGATCTTAGCGTGAGAAGGATACCTCGTCTGCCGGCACATTCTGTTCATCAATGGGTTCCGGATTTCTTGGAATATTCGGCAGATCGGGATCTATCCGATGCCAGGGTTGCGCCGAAGACGTCCAGATACTGCCCTCGGACTTGAAACAGCTGGGATCATCGAGAACACCGGCCTTGATTGCACGGAACTGCGGATGGGCGCCGTTATGGGATATCAGGTGTACGCCGCAATTCGGGCAAAAATGCCGGTAGACGTCCGCACCGCTCCCGCCCTTTACGGTAAAAACACTGGTCTCACCTTGCGTGATGGTTAAAGCCTCGGCCGGGAACATCATACCGTAAGCACCGGCACCGCCGGCGACGTACTGACAGTCGCGGCAATAGCAGACACCTGAGAGAAGCGGATCGCCTTTGACTTCAAAGCGAACGGCGCCGCAGAGACAGCCGCCTTTATGCTTTTTCATGTCTTATCCTTTTTTCGCAAAATCTGAATTGTGGGCACTAAATGCACGGATGATTTCGGTTATGACAGTCCGGGTGATGGCAAGATCATCGGAATTCAAAGCGGCCGCGATGGGCAGCATGACCTCCGCTTCCCGCTCCTTGATCACTGCGATCGCCCCCTCACCCTTATCTGTCAGTTCCAAAAGAACCGACCGCTTGTGCGCTTCGTTCTCGCGCCTGCGGATCAGCTCCTGCTCAAAAAGCTCGTTGGCGATCTTCTGAATGAACTGGCGCGGCAGCATCAGCTGACGGCCTATGGCCGGAACTGTTATGGGACCATGGTCCAAAAGCTGTTCCAGAACCGCCCGCTGTGAGACAGATATGCCCGTCCGCTCCAGCTCCTGAGCCACTGAGGACTCAAGCGTTTTGTAAAGCGGCCGGACCAGACGAATCAATTCGTAGAGCGAGTCCGGGCTGGATTGTTGACTATCTTTCATGACACCAAATATGTCATAATGACATCTTTGATGTCAATAAAATTGACAGCGATTCGGGGCGTCCAGGAGCTTGAATAGAAAGCGCCGACCAGCTTCATCCCGCTGGTCAGCGCTTTTTTAAATATCCGGTCGCGTGCGACGTCGTCCTAAAAGAACACGAAGCTCACCACGACAAAGATCGGCATCAGTATGACGCACGACCAGGCCATGTACCCGAAGAAGCTCGGCATCGCGACGCCCCGCTCTTCCGCGATCGCGCGCACCATGAAGTTTGGCGCATTCCCGATATAGGTGTTCGCTCCCATAAAGACGGCACCGGCCGAAATCGCCAGCAGGGTGTCGGCACGCGGCCCCATCAGGTTTACGGCGTCGCCACCCGCGGTGTTGAAAAACACCAGGTAGGTCGGCGCGTTATCCAGGAAGCTCGAGAGAATGCCTGTCGCCCAGAAATACATCACGTTCAGCGGCTCGCCTGCCTCGTTGCTCACGGAAGAGACGATGATACCCATCGCGCCGTCGGTTCCTGCCTTCAGGATGGCGATGGCCGGAACGATCGTGATGAAGATTGCAGCGAACAGCTTCGCGACCTCGACGATCGGGAACCAGGAGAAACCGTTGGCATCCCGGTTTTCCTTACTGGTCACAATCAGCGACAAGCCCGCGATGGCCAGCAGAAGGACATCCCGGGCGATGTTTTGGAGCTCGATATGTACATGAAAGATCGTGAAGTCGATGCCCGGTTTCCAGATGCCGCTCAGCAACACCGCGCCAATGACACCGCCGAGGAGAAGAATATTGATCTTTCCATCCAATCCCAGTTTCTCCTGAGGCTCTCCACCCTCGGACACAGCTTCGGCCGGGGCTTCCAGGCCGCCTTCACGCTTATGCAAAAAGCTATCAACCGCGAAGAAAAGGACGAGCAGGAACGAGGATACCAGGACCATTGGCAGGAACATGTTCGTGGTCGGCCAGAAGAAATCCACACCCTTCAAAAAGCCCAGGAACAGCGGCGGATCACCCAGGGGAGTCAGGGAGCCGCCGACGTTCGCCACCAGAAAGATGAAAAAGACCACGACGTGGACTTTGTTTTTCCGCTCCGCGTTTGCATTCAGGATTGGGCGAATCAGCAGCATTGCCGCGCCGGTGGTTCCCATCCAGCTCGCGATGAGCGTACCGATCAGCAGGATCAGGGTATTGACCGCAGGCGTCCCCTTGAGTGTGCCCGTGACCCGCACACCGCCGGCGACCGTGAAGAGCGATAGCAGCAGAATAATAAAAGGCAGATACTCGAGAAACCCAACATGCAGCAGCTCGAAGAGTGCCAGTTCGTAACCTTGCACAAGCGTAAAGGGGATCAGAAACGCCAGGGCCCAGACAGCCGACACCTTGCCGAAATGACTGTGCCAGAAGTGCGGCGCCACCAGAGGAAAAATCGCGATTGAAAGCAATATGCCGGCAAAGGGCACAACCCAGATCAATCCAAGCGTTCCACCATCCAGATGTGGCGCACCAGCCCCCGCCGCAAACGCCGCCGTCGGTGCGGCGACGATACAAGACAAACTCGCAATCAGGACACGCAAAGATGTCCTGCCAAACAGTGAAAAGGTCACGGTCGTTAAATCCCCCCGAATGCGCCCCTTTAATCCCCACAGAAGTCTATACCTCCAGCCAGGGCTCGAAAACCCTCGGGGACAGGTCATTTAGTCGGAAGCGTCACGCCAGGCAAGCCCGGGATTCCGGGCGCGGGCGCAGGAACGACCGCTCAGCGGACCCGCCCCTGCCGGAACAACAAAATGTGATCTTCTCGGGATACCACCGGGGCGAGAGCCAATGCTATCGCTCATTCATTCAATCGGGGCCTCGAACCGATATGACAGCTCCTGGCCGCGGTTTTATGACCCTTTGAATGAACAGAATTCCCGCGGCCAGACCAACACCGATAATATCTGACACGATGCCCCCTTCGATCATGAAAAGCGCCGCGAGGACCAGGGCAATACGCAGGAACCAGACTGTTTGCGCCCCCAGGAACCAACCCTGCACACCAGCCGACAACAGAAATACGCCCAGCACGGCCGTGACCAGCGCCCGTCCGATTTCGAATGCGCTGCCGTCCATAAGGATCGCCTGGTTGTAGAAAAACATGAAGGGCACGATGAAGGCCGCGATGCCGATCTTGAATGAGGCGACCGAGGTTTCCATCGGATTGGCGCCGGAGATACCGGCGGCGGCGTAGGATGCCAACGCCACCGGGGGCGTTATCGCCGAGACGACGGCGAAGTAGAAGACAAAGAAGTGTGCCGTAAGTGCCGGAATCCCCAGTTCGATCAGCCCGGGCGCCACGACCGATGCCGCGACCGCGTAAGCTGCGGTTGTCGGCATACCCATTCCAAGAAGGATTGCAATGCACATTGCAAAGAACAGCGCCAGGATCTGCGACGCCTCGGCAAGTCCGAGCAGCAGGTTTGAGAAGCGTGCGCCCACACCGGTCAGTGAGATTACCCCGACGATGATACCCGCACAGGCACAAACGGCGATGATCTGCACCGACATGATACCGGCGATCTCAAAGGCCTTGCCGATTGAACGGGGTCCCATCCGGTAGGGTGTCAGCCAGCTCACCACGGCCGCGGCAGCCGTCGCGAGTGTACCGGCCCGAATGACCGAATACCCCATGAAAAGCGCCGCGATCAGAATAATGATCGGCAGGAACAGGAAGACCTGCCGCATCATCTCGCGCAGCTTGGGCAACTCGTCGTCGCGCATCCCCCGCATGCCGAGCTTTGCGGCCTCGAAGTCAACCATGAAGTAGATCGAAACGAAGTACAGGATCGCCGGAATGATCGCTGCAATTGCGATCTCGGTGTAGGGAATACCCGTGATCTCCGCCATGATGAAAGCGCCGGCGCCCATGATCGGCGGCATGATCTGTCCACCGGTCGAGGCAGCGGCCTCAATCGCCCCGGCGGTCTTGCGGTGGTACCCGACTTTCTTCATCAGCGGGATGGTGAGCGAGCCCGTGGCAACCACGTTGCCGGCCGAGGTGCCGTTGATCATCCCCATCAGGCCACTGGCAAAGATCGCCACCTTGGCCGGACCGCCACGCGCCCGACCTGCTGCCGCGAAAGCAAAGTTGACGAAGTAGGCGCCGACCTTCGAGGCCTGGAGAAACGCCGCGAAGATAATGAAGAGAATGATGTAGGTGGAGGAGACGGCGGTCGTAGGCCCAAGGATGCCCGCATCCGTATAAACCTGGCTGAAAAAGCGCTGCCAGGTAATGGCGGGCGCGCTCAGAAAGCCGGGGAGATACTGCCCGGTAAAGACATAGATCAGAAAGATGCCCGCGATGATCACCAGCGCCAGACCGGCGACGCGGCGGGTCAGCTCCATGATCAGAATCGTGCCGGCGACGGCAGCGATGGAGATCCCGATCGGAGCAAAGGGTGTTCCCGTCGAATTGCGCATCAAGGTGCCGTAGATTGCGATCAGGTAGGCCGCCACGGCTAAACCGCACACCGCCAGGACGATGTCGGGAAAGGCCAGGTGGCTGCGCTCCTGACGGTCGGCCCAGGAGAGCAGAACCGCCCCAACCGTTGCGAGCAGAAGCGGCACGCCAAAGAGCCAGGTTTCTTTGAATTTAATCTCCGCATCAATGCCGTTCCACAGCACACCGCCGGCAATATCGACAGCGAATGACAAGGCCATGCCAAGCGCAAGAAGCGCGGGCAGGATTAACAGATAGGACAGGTAGTCCAGCAGCCGGGTTTCGTTGGCCGGGCCGCTGGCGAAATTGCGCGCCGAGAAGAGAATAAAACCAAGACCAAGCGCCCCGGCAACATGGACGATGCGGAAGTTCCAGGTTTCCATGGGGAAGACCGGGAGGAACGGAAGATCGACCAGACCGCCGGTCATGGCGCTCAAGGAGAGACCGTTGAGCGCAGCCATGTGGAAGCCCGCGTAAACCGCCGCTAAAACAGCGACTACGATATGCGCCCGTCCTGCGAAGAGGCGTCGATTGCTCTCGACGGGCTCTTCATCGATCCCTTCGACAGTGATCTTACTCTCGGTTTCATTTTGGTTTGTCACGGCACCCCCCTGTTTTCCGTTAGTCTGCCTAAAAGACTCCAGAATACCAGCGCTTATTCCCGCCTCTCGCGCCCTAGGTCTTTTGACGCAGCCACCTTGCCGTCTCGCTCAAAGACGCTAATCCGCTCTATGCCGCGTGGTTGGTGGTCACTGTGTTGGCCGGTCATTTGAGCGGCAAAACACCACAGAGCGATCCATCCAACCCACGTCTATCTGAGGGTGCGCGCCCAAAAAAGGGCCGCCTTGCTCGGCAAAGCGGCCCTTCTTCACTATCGGAGAATGTGACTTAGCCGCCGTGGACCATTTCACCGGCGATCGAGGCACCGTTCTCATTGAACCACTTGGCCGCACCCGGATGCCATTTCATCACTTCGTTCTTGTTCCAGTGCTCAGGCAACGTCGAACGGGCCGCACGGTGAATGCTGACCATCCGATCGTTATCGGACATCACGACGTCAACAACCGCATAAACAAAGTCGTCCGGCAAATCGCAATTGGCGATCGCGAAGTTCCACATGGAAACCGAACGCGCATCGTTTTCCAGCGTCGTGTAGGTGCTGGACTCGATGCTGAAGGAGGAAACAGGGAAGGTCTCAAGAATTTTTCCCTGCTCTTCTTCCGTAAACTCGATGATGTTCACCTTGGTCTGCACTTCAAGCTGGCTGACCGCCGGAACGGGTACGCCGGCCGCAAAGGCAATCACATCGAGCAGACCATCCTGCAGCTGACCGCCCAGATCCGTCCAGCCGCCGTTCCGGCGTTCGAAGTTAACACCGAGCGTCTCCATCATGCGGGGGAAATAGGTGTCGGACGTCGAACCCGCGGGGCCGAAACCGATACGGGCGCCATCGGGAATGTCCTTGATCGATGCAATCCCGGAAGACGACAGCGTGGTGACCGAGAACGGTGTCTGATACATCGGGAACATTGCGCAGGCATTGGTCATCTGCAGGCCCGGAGCAATCGGGTTTGTGCCCTGAATCGATTCTGCGGCAGGCCCCATGGTGGTCATGCCAAAGGCCGCGTCACCGGTGTGAACCAGCGCCATATTCTGCATGGGACCGCCGGTGACTTCGCCACCGCCGGAAATCCCCAGCTCGTCGGCCACAAGGTTGGCCCACCCCGAACCGTAAGCGAAGTAGGTTCCGCCCTGGGAAGCGGTACCGACGGTAAAGCTGTCCGGCCAACCCGCCCGATCCTGGGCAAAGGCAGCTGATGCAGTGAGTGCAAGAGCGACGGCGCCGCTGGTGAGTGCTGTAAATCTCATTTGGAACTCCCTGTACTGTTTTGCGCAGCTTTCATGCTGAGCGTTTTGATTGATACGTCAGAATCGGCGATAGTTATATTCAAAAGTGTTCTGTGCTTCCAGTTCAAGATAATCCGTCGTCGCATTCGTATCGGCGATCTTCCCGACCGCACTTCTACTCCGCGCTGTGCCAATGTCTCGATGTTTTCTATTTTCAGAAAGCCCGGAGCCTGTATTCTGCGCGCATGACAGCAAAAGCAATCATTCCGGACGATCTAAAGAGCTATTACGACGACTGGCATATGTCGCCCGGCCTGGCCTGTAACGGTTTTGTCTTCTTTACCGGTTTCACTGGCACAAGGGCGGACGGCAGCCTCTCAAGCGACCCTGAAATGCAGATCCGCGATGCCTTTGACAAGGTTCAGTCCGTTCTCGAGGCAGGAGGAATGGGCTTCGGACACCTTGTCGAGATGACCAGTTATCATGTCGGCCTCCGGGATCATTTGGACATCTTCAAATCCGTGCGTGACAGCTTCGTCGTCGAGCCCTACCCGGCCTGGACGGCAATCGAGGTCGCGGGCTTTGTCCGTGAAGGCGCAATTGTCGAGATCCGGGTCATCGCACGCGCGCCCTGATCTCGCCACCTGAGCTGCAGAGACGCGGCTACTGCACGGTTATGGTCTGGGCGACAAAATTGGTGACGCGCTCGCGAAGGCCGAAATTGTAGAGATCGTTATGACCGGCTTGCGGGACAAAGATCCCTTCCTTGGGCGCTTGGATGGCATCCAATAGCTGCCGGCCGAAACGAACATTGGTCACAGCATCCTGTTCTCCATGGATCAGGAGCACCGGAGCTCTCAGCATGTCGGCCTTCGCCAATGAATTCCATTGATCCAGGATCAGCCAGCGGGCAGGAAGATACCAGTAGTGCGCCTGAGCAACATCGGCAACCGATGTAAAGGGAGCCTCTAGTACAACCGCCGCGAACTGCTGCTCGGCCGCCAGTTGGACGGCAACGCCGCTGCCGAGCGACTCGCCGTAAAGCACGGTTTTTTCTGGCGAAATTCCCTGATCCCTCATCCAGTTAAGAACGGTGGCGGCATCCTCCACCAGATCACTTTGGGTCGGCGATCCTTCGTTGCCGCTGTAGCCGCGGTAACCGACAAAGAATACGCCGTATCCCGCGTCGGCAAAAAACGAGAATTTGGGCACGCGATCGGCCAGCTGTCCCGCATTTCCATGGAAAACAACGACTGTCGGCGCGCCGGGTTTGCGCGCCGGAACATACCAGTGCCGTTGAAGAAGGCCGTCTTTGGTCGTCAGCTCCACTTCACTCAAGCCAGGCAATCCAACGGCTTCAATCTCCGGGAGCGTTTGGCCGGCGGGGTACATCAGCGTGCGCTGGAACGCGAACATGAGTCCGGTCAGCAGCAGGTACCCGACCACACCCAACCACAAAATCGTCATGACACTTTCCCCGGCCGTTCGCTTCGCCATTATCTACGCCCCTTATTTCACGAGAGCGGCATCGGAGCAGCTTCAGGAGAGACACATGCGCAGTCCGCACTGTCGCGTCCCGGTGACTCTGCGCTCCATCCGACCTCAGTCACTCTCGATGTGGCTCTTCTTATTTAGCTGGCAATTGAAAATGTTTCGATAACGAATCTGGAACAACTCTGTGACCACCTAATTTCCCTTGCACGAGATGGGGAATAATCCTATTTTACACTCTCTAATGATATTTAATAAAATATCACACTTAAATTGGTGGTGTATTATGTCGAAGATATACATTCTTCACGAAAATCCCGAGTGGGTTACGCCTTTGCATGCGGCGTTCGAAAAGCGCGGCATCCAGGCAGAAGAGTGGCTGCTTGACGAAGGCAGCGTCGCGTTCGACACACCGCCGCCGGCTGGCGTTTTTTACAATCGGATGAGTGCATCGTCCCACACCCGGGGACACCGCTTCGCGCCGGAATTGACCCACGCCGTGCTGAACTGGCTGACGCTTCATGGAAGACGGGTCGTCAACGGACCGCGCGCGCTTTATCTGGAGGTCAGTAAGGTTGCGCAGTATGCCGCCCTGCAAGCAGCCGGGATCAGAACACCACGCACGCGAGTGGCCGTTGGTCGCGACGCCGTTGTTGAAGCGGCGCGAAGCTTTGCGCCCGCACCTTTTATCCTGAAGCCAAATCGCGGGGGCAAAGGATTGGGAGTACGCCTCTTCTCGACCGCAGAAGAAGCAGAAGCCTACCTCGCGTCCGACGAAGCGGCCGGCGAGGCCCCAATCGACGGTCTTTGGCTTATCCAAGACTACATCCGTTCGCCTGAGCCATTCATTACTCGCTGCGAGTTCGTCGACGGACGTTTCCACTACGCGGTCAGAGTCGAAACCGGCGGCAGTTTTGAGCTCTGCCCCGCCGACGTCTGCGCAATTGATAAAAAACCCAATTCATCGGCCCCCGCAGTTAACTTCACGATCACCGGTGACGTCGATTGCGCTCTCATTGCGTCTTACGAACGTTTTCTGCGGGCCAACGAGATCGAGATCGCGGGAATTGAGTTCATTCGCGACGCGAACGGCCAGGTCTTTACCTACGACGTGAACACCAATACCAACTACAATGCCGATGCAGAGCGAAAAGCCCATCTGGCCGAAACCGGAATGGAAGCGATTGCCCGTTTTCTTAGTAGCGAATTGGACGCTCTCTTGGAGACTTCGCAAGAAATCATCGCAGCAGAGTAAGTGCGATTACTTAAGATGGATTTTCCACGGGATCCAAAACAACTTAAGTAAGATTCATACCCCGACAGCCCGACCGGTTCCCCGGCCAAGTGGTCCGGGCTTTCCTGCTTCACTTGAGCTGTATTCCAAGAGCGCTACGCGCTCGTGGCCGATTCTCGATTAAGGTGTGTTTCGCTCTCTCGGAACGACACAGTAGGAATGCGGCTTATACACCGAACACCCCTCCCCTGGCCTCAACCAAACCTGTATTTAAGTCTAATTTTTATTTCCTGCTTCAGCTTTATAAATCTCTTTGCTTGCAATAGCCTTTCCCGCAGGACTCTATGTTAAATCAATATTTACAACTAACGGGCATTATTTGCCCGAACTCTTGATCGAGGGATTATCGCAGAGTTCTGGACGTTTCGAGTTAGATCCGTTCGGCAAGCTGTTGTGGCGGCAGGTACGCGCCATCGCGTCAATTGAGACTGGCAGGAAAAACGATGTATCAAAATTCGCTTTCAATGCGCATCGCTTCGAAAATCATCCTCCTGCTGATCGGCGGAATGGCCGTCCTGCTCTTTGTTCAAACATATCTCTCTCAGTCATTTTTCTCGGGTGAGTTGGCCCGGTTTTACGAGAAAGAGACGCTTCTTTTGGCGTCGCAAATGGACGGCGGCATCAAGTGGAAAAAGGCCGATAAGATCAACAGTGTTTATGAGAAACAGACTCTGAAGGAAGAGAACTCAAACCTCGCAAACGCTTTGATTACGGATGCGGAAAAGACCCCGTTGTCATCCTTTACATCGGAAATATACGAGTCCACCGATCTCGCGGCGGTTTTAGAGGACTTCGAGGTTCAGGAGAGCGCAACACCCTTTACGACCAAAATCATCGATCATCATGTCATCACCGTGACGGCGATCATCGACGCGAAATCGAAAAATACGATCGGTTACGTGGCCATGGCCTGGAGCAAACAGTCCGCATTGGATTCGATGGCCGCCGTCCGGAACTCCTCGTTGGCTGCGTCCGCGGTAATAATTTTGATTATCGCCGCGTCTCTCATCTTCCTTCTCAAATCCATGGCGATCAAGCCGATCAGAAACATCAAGGACGTCATGTCACGGCTGGCCGACGGCCACCTCAAGACCGAGGTTCCCTACGTCAAAAACCAGGATGAGATCGGTCAGATGGCCCAGGCTCTGCTGATTTTCAAAGAGAACGCCGGCGAGATCGTCCGAATGAAGGAACAGGAAGACGCGCGCAACGCACAACTCGACGCCGAGAAGAAGTCCGATCTGCTGCGCATCGCCGACGTATTGGACAAGGAAGTCAAATCCGCCGTCAGTGACACCAACACACAAGCTGACAGCATGAAAAACAGCAGCGCCGAAATGCGCGACGTGATCGCTCAACTCGGTGATCAGACCTCAACCGTCGGCAAGGGCGCAGAACGGGCGTCCGGATCGATCCAGGCCGTGGCCTCCGCGACCGAAGAGCTCTCCGCCTCGATCAGTGAGATCACGCGGCAGGTCGAACAGGCGTCCAGCATCGCGCAGGACGCCTCGAAGGAAGCGGCACGGACCGACCAAACCGTCGGCGGGCTGTCTGAAGCGGCTCAGAAGATCGGCGATGTGATCAACATGATCCAGGACATTGCCAAGCAAACCAATCTGCTGGCTCTGAATGCCACCATTGAGGCGGCCCGCGCGGGTGAAATGGGCAAGGGTTTTGCCGTTGTCGCGTCCGAGGTCAAGCACCTGGCCAGCCAGACCGCCAAGGCAACGGAAGAGATCAGCACTCAGATCGGCGCGATACGGGAAGAAACCGACGGCGCGGTCGGGGCGATCCGCTCGATCAGCGGAACCATCGAAAAAATCAACGAAATCTCCGAGAGCATTGCGGGCGCCGTGCAGCAGCAAAGCAACGCGACTCAGGAGATCAGTGCCAGCGTCCAGGATACGGTTCAGCATATGTCGGAAGTATCCAGCCAGGTCGCCGATGTGATCGGCGGCACGGAACAGGTCAATCAGCACTCCAACACCGTTATGGAGAATGCGGAGCAAACCTCGACCAATATCGGCCGCTTGGAAACGCGCATGGGTACCGTGCTGAGCCAACTGCGGGAATCGGCCAATGTGGACCGGCGCGCGGACGATCGTAAGGACGGATCCTGGAGCGCGCAGGTAATCGACGGCGAACGGGCTCTGGATTGCGTGATCGCCAACGTCTCACTGGGCGGTGTTCTTCTCAAGAACTGCACAGGACTTCAGGAAGGTATCGTGGTGACGCTCGCCATCGACGGCTTTGGCGAAAACCTCTCGGGGCATGTCGTTTCCGTGTCGCCACAGGGGGCTCATCTGAAGTTTATTCTGGAAGAAGACCAGCGGGAGAAGGTCCGCAGCTTCTTCGAACTTTCGAAGAAACAGGCGGCTTAAATCACCTGCAGCTCTCAAGTCTGCCGCGCACTGCTTCATCCCTGATATCTCCGGCGCTCAGACGCCGCTCAGCGCTAGGCGCTCTCACGAGACTCACATCGGGCCCTCTTCCCTGCGTGATGGCTCGACGCTGCTTGCTGCGTCTCATACAGCTTCACTGAACCTATTAGACAAAGGGACAAGAGGTTTTCGCCTGCCAATGGTTGCGCCGCGCTCTGCGAACAAAGTATACCGTTAACAACGATAATCGCTTTGTACGGAGAGAAGTCGCATGGACGTGCGCGCCGCAGTTGCCCTTCAGGCAGGAAAACCACTTTCGATCGAGACAGTGCAGCTCGATGGCCCGAGGCAGGGCGAAGTCCTTGTCGAGATGAAGGCCACGGGCCTCTGTCACACTGACGCCTTTACGCTGTCGGGCGCCGACCCTGAGGGTATCTTCCCCGCCATCCTTGGCCATGAAGGCGCTGGCGTCGTGGTTGACGTCGGACCAGGGGTCAGTTCTTTGAAAAAAGGCGACCACGTCATCCCTCTCTACACACCGGAATGCCGCGAGTGTGAGTACTGCCTGAACCCGAAGACCAACCTCTGTCAGGCCATCCGCGAAACCCAGGGCAAGGGCCTGATGCCTGACGGGACCAGCCGCTTCTCGCTGAACGGTGATCCACTGTTCCATTACATGGGTTGCTCCACTTTTGCGAACTATTCGGTTCTGCCCGAAATCGCACTTGCGAAGATCCGTGAAGACGCCCCCTTCGACAAGGTCTGCTATATCGGTTGCGGTGTCACGACGGGCGTGGGCGCAGTCGTGAACACGGCAAAGGTCGAGCCTGGCTCAAACGTGGTCGTTTTCGGCTTAGGCGGTATCGGCCTCAATGTTTTGCAGGGCGCGCGCATGGTCGGTGCCGACAAGATCATCGGCGTCGATCTCAACAACGACCGCAAGGCGATCGGCGAGAAGTTCGGTATGACCCACTTCGTCAATCCGAACGAGGTCGAGGGCGATCTGGTGCCCTATCTGGTTGATCTGACGGGAGGCGGCGCGGACTACAGCTTCGAATGCATCGGCAACGTCAACGTCATGCGTCAGGCGCTGGAGTGCTGTCACAAAGGCTGGGGCGAGTCCGTCATCATCGGCGTCGCGGGTGCCGGACAGGAAATCGCCACCCGGCCCTTCCAGCTGGTCACCGGCCGGTCCTGGCGGGGCACGGCATTCGGCGGCGCCCGGGGACGAACCGACGTGCCGCGGATTGTCGACTGGTACATGGACGGCAAGATCAACATCGACGATCTCATCACCCACACCATGCCCCTGGAAGACATCAACAAGGGCTTTGATCTGATGCATGGGGGCGAGTCCATCCGCGGTGTCGTGGTCTATTAACCCGCCCCAAAGGTCAGTCAGCAGCGATCACAGTCGGAAATAGGAAGCGTCATGACCGATATCACGGTCCGGAGCGAACAGGTCTGCTTCGGCGGCACCCAGGGATTCTACAGCCACGAGTCCGAGGCCTGCGGCGGCTCCATGAATTTTGCGCTCTATCAGCCGCCCCAAGTGCGCAATAGTGGAAAGCTGCCGCTGGTGACCTTTCTTTCGGGTCTAACCTGCACGGACGAGAATTTTACCACCAAGGCCGGAGCTCAGCGGGTTGCAGCCGAACTCGGTGTGATGGTTCTGGCGCCAGATACCTCACCCAGGGGTGCGGGCTATCCCGGCGAAGACGACAGCTACGACTTCGGCACCGGCGCCGGTTTCTACCTGGATGCCACGGAATCCCCCTGGTCGGACCGCTACCGCATGTACAGCTATATCACCCGGGAGCTCCCTGCGCTGATCGCTGAACGCTTCCCGGCCGATATGTCGCGTCAGGGCATTATGGGGCATTCGATGGGCGGTCATGGCGCCCTCACCATCCACCTGAAAAATCCGGATACCTATCGTTCGGTCTCCGCCTTCTCTCCGATTTGTGCGCCGATGCAGTGCCCCTGGGGCGAGAAGGCCTTTACAGGCTATCTTGGCGGTGACCGGGAGACCTGGCGTCCCTACGACGCCACCGAACTGGTCAAAAGCAAGGCCTCAGGCGCGGGAATCCTGATCGATCAGGGGGCCGAGGATGATTTCCTGAAGGAACAACTTCTGCCGGAGGTCTTCGTCGAGGCCTGTAAACAAGCGGGTCAGGCCGTGGAGCTGCGCATGCAGCCCGGCTATGACCACAGTTATTACTTCATCCAAACTTTCATGGAAGACCATTTGCGTCACCATGCGGCGACGCTCCTGGCCTGACGGGAACGTAAGGATCCACCCGGGCTTCAGGCCTGATCCCGCTCCTTCTGGTACTTCGCGTTTTTGAGAATGTCCGCGTCTCCGGCGATCTGGCCACCTTCCTCTATGGTCAGTTTGGCGTAACGGATCTTGCCGGACACCCGGCCGGTCGGCTTGATCGTCAGATGTTCCAGCACGTTCAGGTTGCCTTCGAACTTGCCGGCAACAATGGCGGTCTCGATCTCGGCATTTCCCACAAACGCGCCGTCTTTGCGGATCTTCAGGGTTTTTGCCTTGAGGCCCGAGGACTCGATCTTACCATCGACATGAAGAACTTCGCAGGCACTCACCTCGGCTTTCAGCTGAATACCGGCGCCCACAACCAGGGTTCCGGCAAGAGCTTCGGGTGAGCGTTCCTGTGCCGCTGAAACGACGCTGGGAGCGCGGGCGCCCGGAATACCGGCGAGACGAGCGGGTAAATGAGGAGTGCTCTGATGTGACATTGTTACCTCTGAGAAACCGAATCGGGTGGCACTGGAATCGTGTAACCGCTTCGCGTGGAACTTCGCAAATCTACGCAGGCGACTGGGGCATGACTTGGGACAAAAATCGGGCAAAAAGATGTCATTTGTTGCAGTTTCGCCTCTGCCAGCAGTCTTTCTTACCCTCCGGTGGCCAACCCGCATCCTCAGCCGTCCCAACCGCGGCGCTGCGTTCCGGAGTTGAACATGACTTTCTGAACGCTTGTATTCTCGGCAGAACTCGTCATATTGCACCGCAATATAGCTCTTGATCCGATGGAGAAGGCACGTGGATCTTAAAAAAATCGCGGTCGGCGAGAACCCGCCGTGGGACGTCAACGTCGTCATTGAGGTGCCGCTCGGCGGCGAACCGGTCAAATACGAGCTCGATAAGGAATCGGGCGCGATGTTCGTGGACCGCTTCCTGCACACCTCGATGAGCTATCCCTGCAACTACGGTTTCGTGCCGCATACGCTGTCCGACGACGGCGATCCCATAGATGTACTGGTGGCCGGCACCCACGCAGTCGTTCCTGGCGCCATCGTACGGGCCCGCCCAATCGGTGTGCTGATGATGGAAGATGAAGCCGGACACGACGAAAAAATCCTCTCGGTTCCCGTCGATGCGCTTCATCCCTTCTACTCGAACGTCACGTCATACCGCTCTCTGCCCGAGATCCTGCGCGAGCAGATTGCGCATTTCTTCGAGCATTACAAAGACCTTGAGCACGGTAAGTGGGTAAAGGTGACGGGCTGGGGCGAAGCTGAAGAGGCAAGCCGCATGATCGAAAGCGCGATGAAACGGGCCAAAGAACAAGAGGGCTGAGATGAGAAGCCAGGAACAGACCGGTAAGACCATTTGATGAAAAACCCGGAGAGTGAACAACTCTCCGGGTTAAGTTTATTCCAGGCCATTGCCGCATCGGGATAATCCCTTACCGCATTAGTATGTACCCTTGCGGACTTTATCGTTACATTGACGGGAATGGACGCAAACACAAATACAAAAAGACAGCTGTGTCAGGTAGTTAACACATGAAGCTGTTGTATGAAGGCAAGAGGCCGGATTGGGTGAAAACCTCTCGGTCGCTCACTTGAGGCAGACCTCTATGCCCTTCCTTCGCCGCACACTTCCTACCATTGGTCTTTCCATCCTCTCGGCCATTCTTGTGCTGAGCCTTCCGGCTGGGCCAGCATTTTCGCAAAGTGCCGGGGAACGCGCCTACGAAGGCTATCAAGGCCCGGAGGCAGATTCGCCCTCCCGTAACAGTGGCGGCGGCAACGGAGGGAGCCCCCCTCAAGATGACGAGAGCACCTCCAGCGAAATCGCTTATGCGCTGGAGTTCGAGGGCACCGAGGACAGTGCGATCATTTCTCTACTGCGCGGCTCCTCGCAGTTGGAACGCCTTCAAGGCAAACCGCCGGCCAGTTTGCCGGCCCTGGAACGCCGGATCGAAAAGGATATCCAAGCCTTCGACAAGGCCCTGCGATCCGAGGGCTATTATGCCAACAAGGTGAGCTACCGCATTATCGAGGAGGATGCTGAGCAGCGCGTCGTCATCATGGTGACGACAGGCCCGCTCTTTCGCCTGGAGAGTTATAAAGTCGAATTCCAGACGCCGGCAAATACGCCCCTGCCAGCTACGATCGATCCGAGCGAACTCGGAATCGAGCCGGGCATCGCCGCGAGAGCCGAGGAGATTGTCGCCGCGCAGCGCCAGGCCATCCGCCTGCTTGGCACGCGGGGCTTTCCACGGGCCGAAGTCACCAAACAGCAAGCCGTGGTCGATCATGCGACCATGACCATGTCAGTTGTCCTGATGATCGACACCGGACCGGCAACGCGTTTCGGGGCCTTGGGCTTTTCAGGTCTCGAAGACGTGGAGGAAGACTATCTGCGCCGCATCGCGCGCTGGCCGCTGGGGCAGGTCTTCGACAGGACACAGCTGACGTCTTTACGTCGGGAACTTTCCGGCACCGGCTTGTTCGAGTCGGTCAAGGTCAGTGAATCCGAGACCGTCGGTGCCGATGGTCAATTGCCGGTGAGCGCTGAAGTGAAGGAGCGTGAGCGCCGTTCGATTGGCGCGGGTGTTAACTACTCATCCAGTGAAGGTGCTGGAACCCAGTTCTACTGGGAACACCGCAATCTCTTCGGCCGTGCGGAACGCCTTCGGGGAGATCTGGTCGTCGCCGAGCTCAGGCAGGAACTCTCCGGCAGCTTTGTCAAACCGGATATCTGGCAGCTCGACCAGGACCTCCGTGTGAGCGCCGGCATCAAGTCCGAAGACACCGAGGCTTTCGAGGAACAGACGATCGAGAGTTTCGTGGGGCTCGAGCGCAAATGGCGGGACAACTGGACTCTCGGCGCCGGCACGTCTTTCGAGTATTCCATCATCGACGATCAGGAGGGGGAAGAGACCTTCGCACTGATCGGCCTGCCTCTCACGGCGCGCTATGACAACAGCGACAGCCTCCTGGATCCCACACGCGGGTTCCGGGTCGGGACTTCGCTCACCCCTTATGCAGGCGTCCTGACGGAATCGACAAATTTCATTCGCGGGGAAGTCAACGCCTCGACCTACTATTCGGTCTTGGAGGAAGACCGGCTGGTCCTGGCCGCGCGCGGCACCGTGGGCTCGATCGCCGGGGAACAGACTGACGACATTCCGGCCACCAAACGCTTTTATTCCGGCGGCGGTGGTTCGGTACGTGGTTATGAGTTCCGCACGCTTGGCCCCCTTGACGAGGACGACGATCCGCTCGGCGGCCGCTCCGTTGTGGAACTGGGGTTCGAGTTGCGCGTTAAAGTCACCGAGGACATCGGGGTCGTTCCCTTCGTCGAGGGCGGAAATGTGTTCGACGACGAGATACCCGACCTCTCGGAAGAGCTTCAGTGGGCAGCCGGCCTCGGGTTCCGTTACTATACAGCGGTCGGCCCCTTAAGGCTCGACGTCGCCGTTCCGGTCAACCCCCGCAGTGACGATATAGATGACGCCTTCCAGTTCTACATCAGCCTCGGACAAGCCTTCTAGGATGTCCCGTAAGCGCTTGCTCATCACATCGTTGCTTGCCCTGCCTCTCCTCGTTCTGGCGGCTGTTGGCGCACTGCTTTTCCTTGGAACCCAGACCGACCTAGGCCGGGATATGCTGCGTCAACAGGCGGAAGCCTTAATCAGTGAAGAAGATGGCCTGAAGCTGTCGCTGGGCAAAATCGACGGCAGTCTTCTCTCCGACTTCAAGGTTGCGCGCATCGCCCTGGCCGACAAAGACGGCGAATGGCTGATCGCCGAGGACCTGACGGTTGGCTGGTCGCCCTGGGAGCTCCTGAACAAGCGCCTTAGTATCGCTGAAGTCAAACTCGGAAGTCTCGAAATTCTGCGGGAGCCTCACCTGCCCCCTTCGCCAGCCTCATCGGATGACGGCAGCGGGGATACCATCCCCTCCCTGCCCGTCGATGTTGCGCTCCAGACGCTGCAGATTGACCGCATCCGGCTTCACGAGGCTCTTGCAGGTCAAGAGGCGGTGTTCCGGCTCGGACTGAGCTTGAATGCCCCAAGTGAAGACCGGATCCGCAGCGAAATCGACCTACGGCAACTCGAAGGCGGCGAAGCCATGCTTGCCGGACTGGTCGAGTTTCATCCCGTAAAGGACACTCTGGGTGTCGATATCACGCTGAGCGAACCGGAAAACGGCCTCCTTGCCCGGACTCTTGAATTGCCGGGCCTCCCGGCGGTCGAGCTCACGATCCTGGGCGACGGCGCGATTACCTCCTGGCAGGGTCAGCTGCTCGCAAAGGCTGGAGACCTGCTCGAGAGTGAACTGATCGTCTCGACAGCGCTCGATGGAAGCCCGGAGGCGCGGGAAATCACGATCGGCCTTCAAGGCAGTAGCGGCTTTGCTGCGCTTTTGCCCCCGGAGTTTGCCCCTCTCGTGGCGCCGCGTCTGAACATCGAGTCCGAACTGACCTGGTCGGAGAGTAACCGGACGCTCCAAGTCGCCTCCACGAGCCTGCAATCGCCTGCACTACGCGTGCGCCTCGAGGGTAGCTATGCGCTGGCGGAGGAAGCAATTGCAGCTAAGATCAGCCTGACGCCTCTGAACAATGAAGTTTTGGAGCCCCTGATCACGCCCGCCGAGTTTCAGACCGGACAGCTCGACATCACGGCGACAGGTGACCTGCAATCGATAAAGGCCGATATCGAGTTCCTGTTCGAAGGTCCGGAACTCAACGAGCTTTCGGCCCAACGCCTGGATGGTCGTTTCCAAACGATGCTGTCTCCCCTCCGTCCAGAGAAGCTGCCTCTCGAGGGTACGGCACGTCTCACGTCTCTCTCCGGCCTCCCGCCCGAAGCAAACGCTCTGCTCGGCGAGCAGGTCGACCTTGATTACCGGTTGCAGTTTGACGCCGTGGATAACCGGGTCGACCTCGCCGAAGTGAATGCCAGCGGCACGGGCTTTTCTTTGTCCGGCATGGGAGAGTTCGGCCTCGAGACACAGGCTGCGGATGCCGATATCTCGCTCCTTCTGACAGACCTCTCACTTCTCGCCCCGGCCGTGGGACAGGCGATCGCGGGTCAGCTCAAAATCGATGCAAAGCTGAATGGCGAAGACATCACGCAACAGGCCGCGATCGAAATTCGTGCGGTCTCCGAGCAACTGAATCCGGGCGACCCGCAGTTGAAGGCACTGCTGGGCGAAAGCATCGAGATGGAGGCGACGCTCGATACAACGCCCGAAACTCTGGCGCTCAGATCCCTTGATCTCACGACCGCCTCTGCGAGACTCGCGGCGACGGCAGAAGTCCCCCTGACCTTCGAGCGCGTCGCGGCTGACTTCCAGGTCAATGCGGATGATTTATCAAGCCTGGAGGCGCTTATCGGGACTGCCCTTTCAGGAAGCGCCAAAGTCTCCGGAAAGCTGAACGGCCCGCTAGACGACCCGGCTCTTACAGGTACGGCGAACCTCGAGCGCCTCAATGTCGACAGCATCGAGATCGGTAAGCTGAGTAACGAATACGAGATTCAGGACCTGGTGTCAGGTCCGAAGGGCGCGCTTCGATCCCGTCTGGAGCACCCGAAAACCGTCGCAGATCTCACAACCGACTTTGCCCTCACATCGCCTGATCGTTTGGACCTGAGCGGTCTATCGCTCTCGATCGCGGATGCAGCAGTCGTGAGCGGCAAGCTGACGGTTCCCCTGGACGGCATGCCGATCACCGGGGCGCTCAAGGGCGAGGTGTCTGACCTTTCTGCGCTCTCCGGACTTGCGGATCAGACAGCCGATGGGTCTCTCAACTTCACTGCCAATCTCTCAGGTGAAGAAAACCGGCAGAATGCGCAGGTGACTCTCGACGCTTCCGATCTGCAGGCAGACGCGCGGGATCCTGACAGTCTCACAGTCGCGGCATTGAAGGCGACGCTGAGCGGGCGGGACCTGCTTCGGACGGCAAGCTTCGACGTACAGGCCGAGGCGGCGGATTTGACCGCGGGAGACTTTATCCTGGACGCCTTGGAAGTCGACGCCCAAGGAACTCAGGAAACAGCCGACTTTACCTTTGGCCTTCGCAAGGCGGCCGAGCCCGCATTGGACTTCACCGGCGGCGGACGCTTGGAGCTCGCTGCTGACGCGACATTACTGACGCTCGCCGCTCTGGAGGGAAACTACGAAGACAGAGTGCTTCAACTGCTGCAGCCTCTTCGCGTGCGGCAGTCCGGATCAGACACGCGTGTCGAAGAGTTCAAGCTGCGCCTGGATGATGCAGAGTTAACGGGATCGGCTGACATGAACACGACCGCGGCGGACGCTCAGCTCAGGATCAAAGAGCTTCCGCTCGATCTTCTTGCGCTCTTGGACCCGCAACTGGCTTCAGGCGGAGTGCTTGACGGTGAGGCGAAGTTTTCCTTCGCCGCTGGAAAAGCAGCAGGCCAATTCCAATTCGAAGCCACAGGCGCGAAGCCGAAGGACGAGAGTTTCTCAAACCTGCCTGCACTGAACGGTTTGCTCACGGGCGAGCTCGTAGGCGACCGCCTGGCGTTCAACGCAGAAATTGCGGGTCTGGAAGACACGTCTTTCGAAGCCCGCGCCTCCTTACCGCTCAGAGTGACTCTCGACCCGCTCACTGCCGCCATTCCGGACAGCGAACCGCTGGAGGCGGACGCCAAACTATCTGGCGATCTGGCCAAACTCTGGCCTCTCCTGGAGCTTGATGAACATCTGCTGGCCGGCCAACTGGCCGCCGACGCTCAGGCACGGGGCAATCTTGCCAACCCGAAGCTCCAGGGAACGGCGACGCTTTCCGATGGCCGCTACGAGAGCCTGGAACTCGGAACACTATTGACGGACATGACGTTATCAGCGGAACTGGACGCGGTCGATCAAACGGCTTTCACCTTCGCAGCTCGTGACGGCGATGACGGAAGCCTCACGGCAGAGGGCTTGATCAGTCTGCCAGGCGGAAGCGGAGAACCGGTCATCGATATCTCGGCTAATCTGACTCGTGCCCGCCTACTCCGCCGGGATGACATCCTTGCTCAAGCCAGTGGCGACATTCAGGTGGAGGGACCGCTCAGTGCCATCGCCGTGACAGGCGACGTTGCGACAGATTTGGTAGAGATCAATATCGGCGGCGACCTGCCCGCCTCTATCGTCGAGCTTCCGGTTGAAGAAAGAAACGTCCCTGGCCAGGAAGCAGCCGAGCTTAACGGGAATCACGAGCAGGAAACTGCGCCCTCCACAACCAGATTAAATCTGGCGCTTTCTCTGCCGCGGCGGGTTTTTATTCGCGGCCGCGGTCTTGATTCGGAATGGTCGGGACAATTCAAAATCACCGGAACGGCCGACAACCCTCAGATCGAAGGCGCGCTCAGCCCCGTGCGCGGCAACTTCACGTTCGCCGGCAAGAGTTTCGCGTTGCAGAATGGCAAGGTCACGATTGCAGGCGACGATGAGATCGATCCGGAACTTGATCTTTCTGCCGTCTACGAGGCAAACGGCTTCAAGGCCATTGTGGCCATTACCGGAACCGCATCCAGCCCGGAAATCACTTTGAGCTCGGAACCCGAGTTGCCTCAAGACGAGATCCTCGCGCAGGTCCTCTTCGGAAAGTCCACCGGGCAGCTGTCGCCGGTTGAAGCACTCCAACTGGCTGAGGCCGTGGCTTCGGTCTCCGGGCAGCTCGGGTCTGGTGAAGGCATTCTCGGTCTCGTCCGCAAGACAATCGGTGTCGACGTGCTCACGGCGGGCACCAATGAGACAAGCGGCGAAGTGGAAGTCCGCGCCGGCAAATATGTCACCGACGATGTTTTCGTCGGCGTAAGCCAGGGCACGGACCCGACCAGCACCAAGGTTACGGTGGAGGTCGAGGTCACCCCGAACATTTCCGTTGAGAGCGACGTAGGACAGGACGCCAGCGGCCGGGTCGGCGTATTCTGGAAATTCGATTACTGAGGCAACGGTCCGAAGCGTCACTTTGCCTTGGGCAGCACACCACTGCTCAATTCCGGGAACACTTTGGAAACCTTGCCGAGCAGATAGTCTCCATAAGTGCCCTCAAACGCCTGGAGGTCCGCGCCGTCCCAACGGACAGTGCTGCTTTCGCCAACGTCACTCTGTGCCGCCTGCTTGGGCAGCGCGCGCATTTCAGCGGTGAAGTCCGGATCGAAGAAGAGCGGGAACGAGAGACGGCCCTGGCCACTGACGTTGCGCACTCGGTGCGGTGTCGAGCGGAACCAGCCGCCTGTCAAACGATCCAGCATATCACCGATGTTGCAGACCAGGGTTCCAGGAACCGGCGGCGCATCGATCCAGCCGGACGGTGTCTTGACCTGCAACCCGCCATGACGGTCCTGCGCCAGGAGAGTCAGCAGTCCGTAATCGGTATGCTCGCCCACGCCCCACGCAGATGCAGGTGTCGCCTTATCCGGAACCGGATAATGAAAGATCCGGAACAGGACAGTGGGATCCGCCGTATAGTGGGACCTGAAGTAACCGGCCTCCAGATTGAGGCTCAGCGCTATGCCCTCCAGCAAGGCCGCGGCGGCACGCGTCGTCTCTGTCATGTAACCGGTCACGAGTTCCTGCAGTTCAGGCACCTCGGCAGGCCAGAGATTTGCGCCATGCAAAGGCCAACCCGCTTGGACCCTGGGATGCGTCGCGGCGAGCTCGGAACCGAAATAGAGACCCTCCTTGATATCCGGTTCGCCGGACGTAAGTTCGCCTCCCACGGCGAAGAACCCGCGCCAGGCATGGCCGCCCTTGGCCATTGCGATGGCCATCTTTCGCTCCAAGGGCAGCGCAAAGAACGCATGGCTGACTCTCTCGAGATTCTCCAGAAGCTGCGGAGAGATCCCATGCCCGGCGATATAGAAAAAGCCACTCTCCCGGCAGGCCAGTTGAATCCTGGCGGCGACCTCGGCCCGCCCATCACTGCGTTCCGTAAAGAGCGGCGCCATATCGATGACGGGCAGTGTCACGTTCTCAAGTTGCCCGGCCAACTCATTCATTTCAGGCCTCACCTTCTCTCAACAACGCGTGCTTGACCAGCGGCAGCCGGTCGTTTCCCCAAAACATCTCTTTACCCACCACAAAGCTCGGCACACCAAAGACCCCGTCGGTCATCGCACGCCTCAGGACGCTTTCATGTTTGGCTGCGGTTTCTTCCCCATCGATCTCGTCCAGGAACATCTGCACATCCATACCGAGCTCGCGGGCCAGCGTTCCCAGCAAATCACGCGTGATAACGTGGCTTTTAACGAAGATCGCCTGAAAGATCAGAACAGACATTTCCTTCAAGCAACCCTGCCCTTCGGCCACCCAACACGCGCGTGCCAGGTCCGCAGGATCGATCCGAAAAGCATGCGGCTCGTGGTAGGGCACACCATAGTATCGCGCCCAGGATTCAGCATCTCTCTGCCGAAAATTCCAGTCGTACTGCCCCGAGATGGGTGGCCCTGAAAAGGGCGACAACCCTTGATTTGCACGCCGGATCAATTCGCCCGATTGTAAGGGCAACCACTCAAAGCAGCAGGATGTCTCGCGCTCAATCCTCTCGAGCTGACTCGCGGCGAGATAGGAATAGCGGCTTCCAAGGCCATAGTAAAAAGGCACTTCAAAGGACATCAGCATCGGCTCCAATGCATCTAAAAATCCACCGGCACCCGTCCGGCTAGAAACCCACCCCTTACAAGATCACCCGTGACGCGCCCAACGCATCAACTCTACTCGCGCTCCTGATAAAAGTGCAGGCTTGCAACAGGCTGTCGTAAATTTAACACCTTCATTTTTTTGCATTTTTCCCGCCAAACTTGTTACACTTTCTGGACAGTTCATCGGCATCAAACAGCGCGTATCCTTTGTAACACTCATGGCCGGGGAGGTCATATGGTTGAAAGCAGCAGCGACAACCAGAAGAACAAGGCCAGTCCGCGTTACATCACCAGCCGGGCCCTTCTCGCCAACTGCCACCCAAAAATTGCCGAGATTTTTCATTATTGGAACCGGAAACGCGGCGATCGCCGCATGCCGAGCCGCAGCGAAATAGCGCCGGAAGATTTTGTATCGCACCTGCCGGGGATTCTTCTCGTTGACGTCGAGGGCCTTGATCGCAACGGCGTCGGGATCTTCAGGTACCGGGTGGTCGGTACGGAAGAAGTCGCCTTGCGTGGCTACGATCCGACCGGAAGAGACGTGCGGGAAGGTTTTTTCGGCCCGAGCCTCGAAGATGTCATTGAGTGTTACGACTACGTCCGGCGCGAGGGTATTTTTATATATGACCCTCTCGAATACGAAACACCGGACGGTCGTTGGCGTGATGAATCGACAATCTTTCTACCTTTGTCCGAAGACGGCGACACCGTCAGCCAAATCATGGTCTACTCCATCAAACGGGACTCCAAGTTCACTTTTTGACGAGGGCCGTTCTCACCCGAGCCGCAACGCCGCCTGACCTTCAACAATTGCCCGACCTCCGTGGGGCGGCCGCACGGGGATACTTCAGATACGGATGACATTCACGGAACAAGTCGCGTGGCGCACAATGCGCGCCGTATTCGGACCCAGCAGGAAGTCACCGAGGCCGGGACGATGCGCGCCCATTACGATTTGATCCGCTTTGATTTCTTCAGCCACATCCAAGACCTGCTCGTAAACCGAGCCATGACGGACGATCGTTTTAACCGTCATCCCCGCCGGTGTGTGCTCTGAAACAATCTGATTGAGCTTTTCGAGGCACTCCGAAACAACCTTGGACATATCGAACTCAGCGGAACCGCCGGTCTCCCCCCTGATCGCGTACCGCCAGTCCAGACCGCTCACGATGTCCGGCACCACGGTCATGACGTAGAGGTCTGCTTCCAGGGCCTTGGTTTGTGCCACCGCCGCCTCGAAGACCTTCTTCGTCGTCTCAATGTCCGTGATGTCGATCGGTGCGAGTACAATTGCTGTCATGGCAGTGTCTCCTTCACGTGACAGTAGTGCGGCACATAACAGTAGTGCGGCACGTAACAGTAGTACGCCACTTAACGGTAGTCCGGTCGAATATAAAGCCAGGTCAACCAGACGAACATAGCCACCACAATAAGGCTGAGAACAGACACGTCGGCGGCTGGATTGATTGACGCGGGCGGCTCCGGCAAGACCGGCGCAAGTGCAACTGCCTGCTTCAATGTCGGATCGATCAGCGTCGCTCCCGGCAGTGTATCATTGAGCGCGATCACCGCGGCACTTGAGATCGGCGACAAACCGGTCGCGATCGCACTGGGCCCCTGATCGCCGACAATCGACTGCGTGTCAGGTGCCGGGCCGGCCAGCACCAGTTGCTGTCCAAGTGTTTCCACAGGATTAAACTGTCCCCGGTACACGCGTCTGGAAATCCGATTCTGCCGGATGAAGGGGAAGCGCACAAGATTGGCGCCGTCGCTCCAGCCGTCGATCGGCAGAAGCCGAAAACTGGTATCGGCGAAACTGGCGAGCAAGGCGCTGTCGCCCTCAGGCGCCGAGACAAGCGCGGCGTCAGCGCCACCACTCGTCAGGTTTGCCAGCAAGGCGGACGTGGTATCGGCCTCGCCTGGGACCAGTTCCGCAGTGAGGGACAGCCCCGCCTTCAGGACCGTCGCAAGACGGTGAGATGCCGAACCCTCGGGACCAGTCGCAATCCGCGTGATATCCGAGAGGGCTTCCGGTCCGCCCTGCGCGGTCACCAGATGGATGAGGTTCTGTCCGATTGCCGCGACCGCCTCGTAACTTTCGTCCCGCTCCGGTGCCGGTTTGGAGACGTCAAAGAAAGCGTCCGACGCCACAAGAGCCAGACGCGCCTCTCCACGGGCCACCGACTCCAGCGGCGCGTGGCTGGGCAGGATCTGAACATCCCGTCCCTGGAATGCGTTCCTGGCGGTTCGGAGGGCTGTGTTGGCAGCGGCGCTTTCACTGATAAAAGGCGACGCAGCGATGAAAAGGGGATCGTCTGCTTCGACCGCACCGCTGTCGATCAGGCCGAGGCGCGCCAGGGCATCCCGTGCCACCGCGCGCGGCGCCCGGCTCTCGATATCGACCTTCCGGTTTAGGTCACGCATAAGTTGGATGTCGATCTTACCGGCCAAGGCATCGAGAGCGCCGCCCAGGCCGTTGTGCGCGGCAAGCGATGAGGCACTCGCGAGCACAGCCGCCTCGTAGACTGGAAAGAACGCCAGATCATCCTCCAGCAGGACCAGTCCATAGTCGGCAATCTGTCCGTCACTGGTATAGACCTCGATCAGATCGACCTGTCCATCAAGCAGTTTGTCGTAAAGCTGCGCGCGCTCGCCAAGCGGGACAACATCTGTCTCTGAGAACTCGTAGCTGTAACGCTGCGACATTGGCTGAAACCCGTCGAGCGGGCGTTTCAGGAAATCGTCTTCGATCCCTATAGTGAGCGCCCGCGCCTGCCCGACCAGCTGGCTCATCGTGGTCAAGCCGAGCTCAGCCGCTCGATCCGGTCTCATGGCCAGGCCGTAGTTGTTGGCGAAGCCTATCCGCGGACGCCACGAGAGTCCGAGCGGCTCGTAGAGTTCCTTCACACGGGCCATCGCAGCATCGCCGTCGGCAGTTGGGTTCTGTCCCAGCATGACGAGCCCGGTGCCGTTGTATTCGGGATAGGCATCGATATCGCCTTGCTTCAAAGCCGCCTGGATTGCCTGCGTGTTGGGATAGTCCACGACACCGGAAACCGGTAGCCCCTGCTCGGACGCCAGTTCGGCCAGCATGTGGGCAAGAACACGGCTTTCCCCGAAGTTCTTCGCCCCGATCTTGATCTGGCTCTCGCTGTCCTCGCAGGCAGTGAGCGTCAAGGCGAGAAATGCAATGAGTAACGATCTAAACATTTTGCTCCCTCCTCTGCTCAACTGGCGCCACTGCTGCCCACGGCCTCGCCACGGGCTTCGATCGGTTTCAGTGGTGCGCGTTCTTTTTTGATTTCCCTCATGAAGCCGACGATCTGCAGCAGCACGATCACCGTGAAGGGAATCGCGCCGGTGATCGCCATTGCTTTTGCAACAGCCACAGATTCCGAGAGGATCGTCCCAGTCGTAATCGCGGCAATCAGTGTGCCCCAGACCATCTTTTGCATGACCGGCGGATTGAGGTTTCCGTCGGTCGTCATCATGGACAGAACAAAGGTCCCCGAATCTGCGGAGGTCACCAGGAAGATAAACATCAGGGTGACGGCCAGGATGTTCAGGACATGTCCACCGGGAAAATATCCCAGAAAGGCAAAGAGCGCCTTGGTCGCATCCTCAAATATGATCTCCTGAAGACCGCCACCGGCGAACATTTCAATGTAAAACCCCGCACCGCCAAAGACCGCAAACCACAGCATGGAAAAAAGCGTCGGTACCAGGATCACGCCAACGCAGAATTCACGGATGGTACGCCCCCGGCTGATGCGGGCGACAAAGATCCCGATGAAGGGGCCCCAGGCGATCCACCAGATCAGATAGGTCAGGGTCCAGCCCGCGCTCCATCCGCCAAGATCCTCAAAGGGGAAGAGCTTAAACGACATGGTAATCATGCCGGCGAAATAGTTGCCGATGGAATCGATGAAAGTCTCGAGCAGGAAGCGCGTCGGACCGGCAAAAAGCACCAGCAACATGATGAGGATGGCAATCACCATATTGACGTTCGAAAGGATCTTGATCCCTTTGTCCACGCCGGTCGTGGCGGACAGCATGTAGCAGACGAACAGGATCCCCAGAATGATGATGGCCGTCGTCACGCTCTCATCCGTGCCAAAGGCATAGAAGGACCCGGAGCGCACGGCCAGGGTCCCCATGGCCAAAGATCCGGCCAGACCGAACACAACAGATAGCACGGCGAGCGTGTCCGCCACGTTGCCCATGGCATCACCCGTGCGTCCGTTAAACAAAGCCTTGATCGGTGTCGAGATCATCGAGGGCTGACCCCGCCGGAAGGTGAAGTAAGCGATCACCAGCGCACAGATGGCGTAGATTGCCCAGGCATGGAAGCCCCAGTGCAAATTCGTGATCACAAGCGCCTGCCGGGCCGCAGCAGCCGTGCCGCCTTCCATGCCGGGCGGACTGATGTAATGATACATCGGCTCGGCCGGCCCCCAGAGCAAAAGGCCGGAGCCCATGCCACCGGCGAAGAGCATCGCAATCCAGGACACCGTCGAGAACTCCGGCTCCTCGTCGTCTTTGCCAAGTCTGATGTGACCGTAGGGACCGAACGCCATGTAAATTGAAAGGAAGAGAAAGCTGGAACAGATGAAAAGCCAGGCCCAACTGACACCAGTCAGCGAATAATTGGTGAACCCAAGCATCGTTCCGGTCATTCCATCCGGACTGACGATCCCCCAGACTCCGATCCCTGCACAACATGCCATCGACACGGTGAACACCGTATTGATGGTCAACTTGGACGCGTTCGACGACATCTGTCTCTCCCCCGGCACAAGACTGTTTTTTTATGTGAGCGGTAGAAAGAGTAACCTTTTTTTCTTTTTTCCGCTAATGCGAGCCGCACCTCTTTTGTCGTAATTATCCCAAAGTGCAATCCTACGGGCTGTTCTGTCGACGCCCCGGTTTTACAGGTCAGCCCCAAAAACCTGCGGCGCGGAAATCAAAAATCTTCACGACAGCAGCCTTATTCCCCAAGACATCCGCTTGCCGTTGGTGCTACAGGATTTGTGGGGACGACAAGAGGTAAAACCCACCTTCAGGGATCGAGTTTAGGAATGGACTTTCATGGCACAACTGCTTGGTATCGACACCGGCGGAACCTATACAGACGCGGTCCTTTTCAGCCGTGACAGCGGTGTGCTTGCCTCTGCCAAGGCCCTGACGACCAAGCACGATCTTTCAATCTGTATCGGTGAAGCCATCGGCACCGTGCTTGATGGTCTCGCGGATCAGACCGCTATCGAGCTTGTTTCAATCTCGACCACCCTGGCAACGAACGCAGTGGTCGAGGGGCAAGGCAGTCCGGTTTGCCTGCTTTTGATCGGTCACGATGAAAAAGCCCTGGACCGGGCGGGCCTGGGCTCGGCCCTGGGTCAGGATCCGGTCGTCTTTCTGACCGGCGGTCACGATGCTTCGGGCGATGAAGCCGCGCCTCTGGATCTCGCAGCGGCACGGGAAGCTATCGAGCGCCATGCCCCCAATGTTTCGGCCTTCGCGGTCGCGGGTCTCTTCGCCGTTCGGAACCCGGCCCACGAAATTGAGGTTTGTGCATTGGTGCAGGAACTCACAGGACGGCCGGTCACAGCTGCGCACCAACTTGCCTCCAGCCTCGACGCGCCACGCCGCGCGTTGACCGCCGTTCTCAACGCCCGTCTGATTCCCCAGTTGCAGGACCTCATTCTCTCCGTCCGGAAACTGCTTGCCGAACGCCAGATCGGCGCGCCGCTCATGATCGTGAAGGGCGACGGATCCCTGATATCCGCAGAGGTCGCCCTGAAACGGCCGATTGAGACGGTTCTGTCGGGACCGGCCGCCAGCACGATCGGCGCGACCTATCTGGCCGGTCAATCCAATATGCTTGTGGTTGATATAGGCGGGACGACTTCGGATATCGCGGTTCTGCGCGACGGCCGCCCCCTGCTCAGTGAAGACGGGGCAACGATTGGCGGTCGGAAAACAATGGTGCAGGCCATCGCTGTAGAGACATTTGGATTAGGGGGAGACAGCGAGATCCGAATGGAGCGTGGCTCCGGTCTCCAATTGGGGCCAAGGCGCAACCTGCCGATTTCTCTCCTGGCGCACGAATTTCCGTCGGTGCTTGAGAGTCTCGAAGAGCAGCTCGCCGCCGAACGTCTGCCCGCCTATGCCGGCCTCTTTGCCATGCGGCAGCGCGCGCTGGACACCAGCGAGGCAGCCATGACGTCGTCGGAACGCAGTCTGTGGCGGAGCTTGCAGGACGGTCCGGTTGCAGTTGCCGAACTCCTTTCCGGAGCCGCCATGGAAAGGCCCTTCAAACGCTTGCTCGACCGGGGTCTTGCCATTGTCTCGGGCTTTACCCCCAGCGACGCGTCGCACGTTCTGAACAGGCATGAAGGCTGGTCTCAAGCGGCGGCAGAGACAGCAGCGCGACTTTTCTCCCGGCGGGCTGATCTGCTCGGCATCACTTTACCGGAAGAACCAGCGCAACTGGCAGCAACCGTCCATGAGTCCATGGTGACGGCATCGGCCAGGCTTTTGGTCATGGCCAGCCTCACCGAGAGCTTGCCTGCCGCTCTGGGCGACAAGCCGGACGAGCTTGGGCGCTACTTTCTTGATCAAGCCGTCAAGCGCCCTTGCGACTCCGGGTCACCGATACACGAGAGCCCGATCGATTTTACGCTCCGGCTGAAGCTGCCTGTTGTGGCGATCGGAGCGCCTGCGGCAAACTACTATCCTGATATTGCCGGGCGCCTCAACGCAGAGATCACAGTTCCCGGACATGCCGAAGTCTGCAATGCGATCGGCGCCGTGGTCAGCAGCGTCTCCCAGAGCGTGACGGCAACGGTGACGACACCTGGTGAAGGGCGTTATCGCGTACACCTGGTCACGACGATGCGCGAGTTTGCCTCATTGGAGCATGCCATTGCCTTCGCGGACGAGGAATCGAAACGTCTTGCCCGTGAAGCAGCCGTTAGCGCAGGCGCCCGCGATCCGGAAATTCATTCAAACCGAAACGACACACTGGTCGAGGATATCGGCGGCCGGCGTGTCTTCGTGGAAAGCAAGATTGACGCCGTGGCAATTGGACGCCCCGGATTGGGTCAGGCCGCGAAGAGTTAAACTGACTTTATTCAAAGGCTATTTTTTGATGGGGCGGCCCGTCACCAGACGTTCGATAACCCGATACTGTTCATCGGCGATATTGATAAATCTTGCGCCGAGGCTGTCGGCCTCGGGATCGAACCGGACAATCTCAATGGAAACGCTCAGAATACGGTCGCCGTCCTTTAAAACCGTAAGCGTAGCCTCACTCCCAACCTCAAAACTCCGCGCAGTGTCGTTGCCATGGGTATCGCTGCCATGGCTAGGAACGATCTCGATTTCATATCCCTCGTCGCCAACAGCCATTGGACCGGGCGTATCCAGAACTCGAGCGCCAACACCGCTGGCACTGATGTCGATAACCGAGACCGGGCCGTCATTCACCAGGCCATCGAAACTGACGCTGCGGCGCAGATCGCGGCGGCGCTCTTTTTGCGTGATGGCAACGATTTTGGACATGGCGCTTTTCCAAGCTGCTGATCAGAAGAGGTCTCTGCAACGGAATGCTGCAGCGGCCAAAGCGCGTTCTTCATTTCAGTACCGAGAACAGTCAGCACAGAAAAACGGCCGTTCTCCAATCTACTTCAGAGAAAATTTAAAAATGCTTTCGAGACAGCAGCCCTACCACTTATAGGGTCGTGCACACAGGCCTAATTCTACAGAAATTTCACCAACACGCGAGTTGTAAGTTGAAAATAGCACGATCGTTCGTTAACTTATCAACATGATTAAAGGCAAGCAGACAAAGGCGGCAATTCTCGAGGCTGCGACCGATATCGCGAGTAAGGAAGGGCTCGGCGGATTGAGTATCGGTACCCTTGCAAAGAAGCTTGGCTTGTCAAAAAGTGGTTTGTTTGCGCACTTCGGCTCGAAAGACGCCTTGCTGATGGCTGTAACGGAGGCAGCGTCACAGCGCTTTGTTGCAGTGGTCATACGTCCCGCGTTTCAGGAGCCTGCAGGGCGCCCAAGGCTCGAGAGGCTGTTCGAAAACTGGCTCAACTGGTCAGAAAGCCGGGAGTTCCCGGGTGGATGCCCGATCATGGCCGCCACGCTTGAACTGGACGACCGGCCAGGTCCACTGCGCGACTACCTGCTTTCCCAACAGCGAAAATGGTTGGGCACGATTGGGCAGGCGGCAGAGATCGCTATCGACATGGGTCATCTTGCCGACAGTTTTGATAGCGAGCAGTTTGCCTTTGAATTCAACGCCATTGGCTTCGGCTATCACTTCTCGAACAGATTTCTGCGTGAACCTCATGCGCGTCATCAAGCAAGAACGGCGTTTCAATCCCTCCTCGTAAAGAGGTCTAACGCCGGAAAGCCACAAGCCCCTGACCAATCCAACATTCCGTGTGAAAAGGAAACAGAAAGAGATGACCACCGAAATGCCTGTGGCCCCGCCCCCCAATAGTGACGCGCCCAGTGTGATTGCTGCCAGTGAGATGAAGCATTTAAGCGGCTTTGACTTCCTGACGGCGATTGCAAAGGGTGAGCTGCCGCAGCCGCCGATTGCCACCTTGATGGACTTTCGCCTCGTACAGGTCGAATCGGGAAAAGTGGTGTTCGAAGGCCAGCCGGGACCACAGCACTATAATCCGATTGGCTCTGTCCATGGCGGGTTCGCGGCGACCGTCCTGGATTCGGTCATGGCCTGCAGCGTCCACTCTACCCTTCCGGCCGGAACAGGCTACACCACGGTCGAATTGAAGGTGAAT
The DNA here is from genome assembly GCF_007004665.1 of Denitrobaculum tricleocarpae. Classification (GTDB taxonomy): domain Bacteria; phylum Pseudomonadota; class Alphaproteobacteria; order Kiloniellales; family Kiloniellaceae; genus Denitrobaculum; species Denitrobaculum tricleocarpae. The sequence goes on from NZ_ML660054.1 coordinate 88,396, forward strand.
TTCGTAAGGGCAATTACGATCGAGACTGGTACCGTCCGCGCTGAGTCCCGTGTCATTCATCAGGGCTCGCGCATTGCGACAGCCGAGGGACAGCTCTACGGCGCTGATGGCAAGCTCGCGGCGCACGGCACAACCACCTGCCTGATTTTCGCCATGTAACGTCAAAGTCTCTTTGGCGTTCTTGAGCCCCAAATAGGAAGACCCCCACGGTTCGGCGTATACCGTGGGGGTCTTTGCGAGGAATAGGCCTTGGGGAAGGCCGTTGTCGGTTGCGTTAACAACCAACCTCTCGGTGAACACACAGTGCCAAGATCCGATCGAAAACGGTGTGTTAAAACTGTGGCCAGTGAAATGTGCCGTAAGCCAATTCTTCGCTTCGGGGCAGTTGATCGCTAAAGTCATGGCGAAAAAGCCCGGAAACCTCTGTTTTTTCAGCATTACTTCCAGACTGCAAAACTCTCACTGAGTGATAAACTTTTCGCCAAACACACGAGAATGGTGAAACAAACAACCACTTTCCATGACCTAAAAGGATGCGCCCATGGATACCGTGATCCCAAACCTGGACCTCATTTTCGAGTTTGCCGGTAATGCCAGTACCGAAATCGTGGTCGCGCTTGCCGGCATTCTGATTTGGATCAGAGTGGGTATGCTCGGCAGGGCCATGCGTCTGCAACAAAAAGCGAATCTCGCAAAGGCCGAACTCTTCATCGCCTCTGAACACAGCCTTCATGAACGGCTCGAGGCGGTTCTTACGGAGATCAGGGAGCAGAAAATCCGCTCATAGCGCGAATGAAGCCGCATTTTGCGCCAGCCACTCCTTCCAAGCACGGACATACAGCAGCAATCCACGCCGCGGTTAACGATCGAGAAAGCAGAGTCAGGCTACATCTCTTGTTCTAAGAGCTTGCCATAAGACTACACCCGAACGTGAGGCTTCTATCGTGTTTAAATGGTTACCGGGAATTGCGGCGAAAAATCGTAATAGCCCACGTTTGATGGCGGCCAGCTATTTCATCGCAACCTGCCTCATTACATTGGCCGTCTTGGACATCGTGACCACAAATCTTGGTTTGGCAGTTGGTGCTTATGAAGCAAACAGGATTATCCGTTGGTTCCAGAGCACTATGGGAGACTGGTGGTTCTTGCCTCGCCTCATAGGGCAACTCATTCCGGCCATGATGATCGTCTGGTACCCCCACCGCCTGGTTCTGCTGGTCATATCGCCCGTCGTTCCGATCCTAGGTTTCTATGTGTGGAACAATGCCAGAATTGTCGGCATGCTGTCTTGAAACCGAGAAACCGTACGACCACCCACGTCACAATTACGATTTCACCACTAGGTTGAAATACTCCACAATCGGAGGATAGTCCAAGAAGGGCGATGCCTTGGCGATTTGCTGGCCGAGATACCCATTCTCCTCGCTCATAATTGCATCCGCTTCATTTTCGAAGACAACAAACGCAACCGCTTTTCCATTCTTATCGATTCCAAAGTTCGTTTCGACAAAACCTCGTTGCTCTCGCAACGCCGGTAAGATTGAGTTTCTGTAGAGAGCCTCGAGTTCATCCGCATTCCCGTGGGTTAAATGCATTGTTATCAAGCGCGCGTGCATCGTTCCCTCCTCCCGCTCTGCAATTGCCGGAAGATAACATCTTTCAACACCTTGCGCGGGCATGAATTGGACAAAACCAAAATTCATCGGCCACTTTCGCCAGAACACCCGATCGACCCTCGGCACGAAAGTAACCACGCATACAAAGCCGATACTTTGACAGGTGGGAAGATCGCATTTGACTTGTCCGAGGATGCGGTCCCTAGGCTCCCCTCAGCGGGAGCCGACGGCGGAGCGGCCGCGGGTTTTTGGCTCAAGCGGGCGTAACGCACCGCCAACCGAGTGAAAGTCAACCTCGCTCCCAGGTCATTGAAGCACCGGAGGTCCCTGACGTACGTGGCACGTCAAATTTGAGCTGAATGCCATACGATAGCCGCATTCTCGTCGTGACATATCGGCAACCTTGATATAATCTTCCTGCATTAATTTTGATCCCTTTGGTTGTATTTCTTTGCGGCACTCATAGTCTGGTTACCCTCTGTTTACATTCGGAGACCGCGTAAAGTGTTGGATCTGATTTCGGTTCCTGAGGAGATCTCTAGCGAAGTTCACACTTCGCTCAGCAGCTTTTCTGACCAGATTATCGATGATCGCCACAAAGCGCTTCTCGACTACTGGACCGGCAAACGCGCGCAGCGGCTTATGCCGGACAGATCTGATGTTGATCCGATCGATATCCCGAAGCTGTTGCCGGATATTGGGCTCCTTGATGTGATTGACGGAGGGCGGCGCTTCTATTTCCGGGTGGTGGGAAGCAACATCAACCGCTCGTTCGGACACGACTACACAGGACACTATCTCGACGACGTGGCCCCCATCGGATACAGCCAGTTCATTACTCTGCTGTATAGAAAGGTCGTTCAAACGCGGTGCCCGGTCTACTCGCTGGGCAAGTGCCGCTACCGGGATTCATCGGTCCGGAGTATCCAGCGGCTTCTCCTGCCGCTGACGAAAGGTCGTGAAGATGTCGACCAGATCTTCTACTCCACCTGTCTCGGCGGCATTCAAGGGGATTTTCAGGATGCTTCCCAGACGGTAAATGACATCATTACCAACGACGGTCAGGTCCACATCCTGGGCGCTTCAGCGCGTTAAAGTCTGGTGAAATACCCAGTGGTTCCTGAAGAGAGGGCGAAAAGACCGGCTGCCCTCACTCAGACGCCTCCAAATCCCCTCAGTGCCTGCAGCGGCGTTAGCGGCTCGACAACGGCCCCACCGAATATCATATCAACAGTCTTGCCGTCGCTGGAAAGCGGCAGGGCGAGGCGTTCGAACCAGATAAATTCGCCGCTTTGCTTTCTGAATTCGCGTGAAATAACAGAAGGTTGGAGTGTCGCAGCCAATTCATCATAAGTGCTGATGACCCAGCTTTTCATGTCGCCCAGGTCGATTTCATCGACATAGCGGCCCGTCGTTTCTTCGCCATACTGTTTGTTGATTGCTGTCCCGACCAGACAGTACTTGTATCGGCGCGGGTTTTCTTCCACCTCGATCATCGCACAGTAGGGCAGTATCTTACCCGTTAATTCGACCGGCGGATCGATATCGGTACGAGAGGGAACCACACCGTCCCGGCATTTCGACTGCCAGTAGCGATAGATCTCTCTCAGTGGTTCAGTGCGAATTTGCTCAAGCATAGATCTCGTATCGCTCCCCCGGTCCGGGCCAACGGCCAAAAGCTCGAACTCGCCTATAATTACGTCAAATCTGCTACAGAAAACAACCCATTCGCTGTGCTATTCGGCACTGTTTCAAGGATTTTTTTAAACAATCCTCAGATCTCAACTCTTTAAGCAAGATTTAACAGGCAGGCCCAACTATTAAAATCATACGCAGTCAAATAAATATTTCATCAATGCAATGAAACCCAAGGCTTTGTTCAAGGAATTCAGGCATCAGTCGCCGTTTTATGCCCAAACGCGTCAACGAGGACACAACTTTGGCACAACACCCAAATAGTTCGATTGGTAGCGTATTTCCGCAGATCACGATGGGAGTGAAAAATGATTGCTCAATCGACAAGAGCCGCAAAGTGGCCAACCCGGCGCACCGCCGCAATTCTTCTGGTGGCATCTGTGGGTGTGTGGAGCATCGTGACCTGGGCCGTCCTCGTCATTACCTAGGATGCCGCCACCTGTTACGGCGCAGCAGAATCGCCCCGCGTTTGCGTGACCATGAGATTCTACGCGCAGCTTTCCCGAGCTTTGATTTCTTCCGGCCACGTCTGTAGAGCTTGACGCTTGCCTGCGGTGCGGCAAGCGCTGCTTGCGATCTGCCATAGGCCTGACCCGCAGGGATTGAGAACCAATGGTCGCGGCGACAACCCGGCGCCCGGCAGGCGCGGTTTTCGTTTTGTCTAGAGTGTTTTTACTGCGGGAGAGAAATGGCGACCCCAACGGGATTCGAACCCGTGTTGCCGGCGTGAAAGGCCGGTGTCCTAGGCCTCTAGACGATGGGGTCGCTGTGTGAGGAGGGATTTAAAGGCTTCGCGTCTCTAATGCAAGCCCAACAGTTCCATAAATTCAATTTTCCTCACTCGGGCCGCTTTTCTCAAGCCGATCAAGGTAGTGCGCTTCTTGCGTTGGGTGCGGCCCGGACAACTCTACAATTGGAACACCTGAAATTTCCTTAATCAGTTTTTCCAGCATTGCCGCCGAAAAATCCTCGTAATCTGTCGCTGTCATGACGAAGGCGCCGGTGCCTCCGATCACATTGTACCGATAGTAGGTGTCGATGGTCGGATCTTCGTTCAGGATCGCCAGGCCGTTGATGGTAATTCCCGAATCCACCACCTGATCCCGTACCCGCTCCGGCCGCGTTCCCTGGTTTGTACGGCCGTCCCCCGACACGTCAATCACCTTGCGCCGGCCGGCATAGCTATTCTTCTCGAACTGGCGGGCTGCGAAAGTCAGTGCACCGCCCAGGGCCGTGCCGCCCCCGAAGAGAAAGCGGGGCGTATTATCGATCTCCTGAGCGAAGCGTTCCGCGGATTCCTCGTCCTTAATCTCAAACCAGTCAATCGCCAGCAGTTGCTTGCGCGCGTCGGACCACTGCACCATCGCTACGACGATGCCCCGGTCGCCAGAGGCTCTGATGGCACCGATCACTGCTTCATTCCGAAACGCCTGGGACATTCCACGCATCTGGAGATCAAATTCCTGCGAGGAAACACTTGAAGAGGTGTCAATCGCCAGTATCAGCTCGAGATCGACGGTTCTTTCCTGCGCCGTTTGTTGAAGCGTTTCCGGTCCAAGGCTCTCCGAGAGCGATGCAGTTGCGGTCATCACCGACGCGGCCAGGCCGGCAAAACCCAATCGCGCCGCCGACAGGGCGGCGGCTGAGAACCTGTTTCTGGGGGATTTTTTGTTCCGGTCCGCCGAAGCAAAGCTTGCCAGGAGAGTCCGGTCCGCCGAGTGATTTGGTCGCTTCATAAAGCGAGTGTAGACTTATATGGAAGCGGCGTCTTCGATAATGATCTGAACCGCGTCCCGCCCGGTCCAGCTGTCGAGCTTGAGCTTTCCGGCCACATGAAGCGGCAAGGCGTTCGATTTCAGCAGCAATTCGCCCAGAGGATTGTCCAAAGCCCGGAAGGCGATCCCCTTGATCCGTTTGCCGTCCAGACCGACAAGGCTGCAGCGGACATGGTCCGCGCCAACCACGCCGGCATTAGCAACCTGCACCGAAGACAAGACGAACCGTGGTTGCGGATTGCCGACTCCAAAGGGCCCGCAACGCTCGATCTCACGCAGGAGTTCGGCGGTTGCTCCCCCTGGCTGCAGCGCGCCGTCGATGCCCAGGGACGGAATATAGTTGGCCGCCGCCAGCTGCGCCCCGATCCGGTTTCTCAGGAAGGCTCTCAACGGCTCCAGTCCGCCGGCGGCAACCGTAAGTCCGGCCGCCATGGGGTGACCGCCTCCATTGACCAGCAGCCCCGCCTGCCGTGCCGCAATGACTGTCGCGCCCAGATCGACACCCGGCACGGACCGGCCCGAGCCTTTGCCGAGACCGGTCTCATCCAGCGCGATCACGATCGCAGGCACGTTATAGCGATCCTTGAGCCGGCTTGCGACAATGCCGATGACGCCGGGATGCCAGCCAGGCGCAGCGGCAATCACGACACCGGATCCGACCTCCCCGTCCGCTTCCACCTGTTCAATGGCCTGATCGAGCACAAGGGCCTCGAGCTCCCGGCGCTCAGCATTGTGCCGGTCCAGACGCACGGCCAGATCGCGAGCCTGCGCCGCGTCATCGGTCGCCAGAAGCGTGGCCCCCAGTCCCGCCTCCCCGACCCGGCCGCCCGCGTTGACCCTTGGCCCCAACATAAAGCCGAGATGGAAACTATCTGGACGCTCACTCAGTTTTGCGACGTCCGACAGCGCAACAATACCGCTGTTTCTGCGTTGCGCCATGACCTTCAGGCCCTGGCTGACGAACGCTCTGTTAAGCCCGTAGAGAGGCACCACATCGCAGACAGTGCCGAGCGCCACCAGATCTAGCCATTGCTTGAGATCCGGTTCCGCGATCCCTGCCTGCTGAAACCAGCCCGCCGTGCGCAGCCCCCGGTTGAGGGCAACCACCAGCAAAAAGGTCACGCCAACCGCAGCTAGATGGCCACAATCCGAGTCCTCGTCCTGCCGGTTGGGGTTCACGACGGCGGTGGCGATTGGCAGCCGCGGTTCGGCTGCATGGTGGTCCACAACGATCACCTCCAGCCCCTGCGTAGCTGCATCTTCGAGCGCATCGAACGCGGTAATGCCGCAATCCACCGTGATCACGACCTCGATACCTTCAGACTTCAACTGGCGCATAGCCGCTGCGTTGGGCCCGTAACCCTCTGAAATCCGGTCAGGAATGTAGACGCGAAGGTCTGCGCCAACCTGCTTGAGAAACCGTTGAAGCAAGGCCGAGGAGGTCGCCCCATCAACGTCGTAGTCGCCGAACACAGCGATCGCTTCCCGGTTCCGGATCGCGGTTACGAGCCGTTCGACCGCCAGGTCCATATCCCTCAGATGAGAAGGGTCAGGCAGAAACTGACGCAAAGTCGGGTTCAGGTACGCTTCGGCGTCTTCCAGGCCGACGTCACGGGCCGCGAGAACCCGGCCGACAATCTCAGGCAGCCCCAGACGCTGAGACAAAGCGAGTCCGCGCCGCGGGTCGGCCAGGCGTTCCTCCCAGCGTTTCCCGGACGCGGAATTTTCGACATTCAGAAAGCTGGCACGCGGCGAATGCTGTTCTGGTGTCTGCCCCATGCCTTCCTCTTTCCTATACGCCCAGCTTGTCGTACCAGGTCTTGCGGGTGAAATCGTGATGCGCCTCGACCATGCGAACCGTGCCCGTCTTGGAGCGCATCACCATGGAATGGGTGGTGGCCCCGCCGTGGTGACGCCGCACGCCGCGCAACATGCTACCATCCGTGACGCCGGTCGCGACAAACATCACATCGCCGCCGGCAAGTTCATCCAGTTGATACTTACGGTCGAAGTCCTCGATGCCCCAGCGCCGGCCCCGCTCCCGCTCGTCTTCATTGCGGAATACCAGACGCCCCTGGAACTGTCCGCCAATGCAGCGCAGGGCCGCAGCGGCCAGGACGCCCTCGGGCGCTCCGCCGACGCCCATGTAGAGATCGACACCGCTTTCCGGACGGCTGGTCGCCATCGCGCCCGAGACATCGCCGTCGCCGATCAGCATAATCCGCGCTCCGGCGGCACGCACCTCGGCGATCAGTTCGCTGTGCCTGGGGCGGTCAAGGATGCAGACGACCAGGTCCGAAACATCGGTCTTGGTCGCTTTGGAGAGATTTTTCAGGTTATTGGCGGGCGTCTCATCCAGATCGACAACCCCCTCGGGCAGGCCGCCGCCCACGGCAATCTTGCTCATGTAGGTATCGGGCGCGTTCAAAAAACCACCTGACTCGGCAAGCGCGATAACCGCAAGCGCGTTCGGACCGCCCTTTGCGGTCAGCGTCGTTCCCTCCAGCGGGTCAAGTGAAATATCGATCTTGGGTCCGCCTTTGCCGACCTTCTCGCCGATGTAAAGCATGGGGGCTTCATCGCGTTCTCCTTCGCCGATCACGACCGTGCCGTCGATGGACAACTCGTTGAGCGATTCGCGCATGGCATTGACCGCGGCCTGGTCCGCCGCCTTCTCATCGCCGCGGCCCATCAGTCTCGAGGCCGCCAGGGCCGCAGCCTCGGTAACACGGACCGTCTCAAGCGCAAGATTTCGATCCATTGCGCTCTCTGCTGCGTCGGAATTTGCCATCGTTCATCTACTCCAATTCAATCCTAAAAAACATCCATCGCCCGCTTTCCGGGCGCCGCTTCGCCAAACCTACAGCGGTTTGATTACAGCGATTCAATTCTGATCATGCGCGGTGGTTCGAGCACCGCCTCCATCGCTTCGATGCGCTGCAGCGCGCTTGCGATATGCTGTTGTGTCGTCGCATGGGTCGTGATGACCACCGGTACCGGTTCACCGGGCGCATGGCCCCGTTGCAGCATTGCTTCCATGGATATTTCCTCATCGCGGAGTGCCGCAGCGACATCGGCAATCACGCCGGGACGGTCTGTCACCATCAAACGCACGTAGTGCGACGACACATGCGCGGCCATCGATGTCCCTTTGCTCGGCGCGAGTTGGGCCGCAGGGATCGCAAAGGTCGGCAGAGTGCTTCCACGCGCGATATCCATCATATCGGCGACAACCGCCGAGGCCGTCGGTCCCGCCCCGGCACCTGCGCCTTCGGAGAGAATGCGACCGACAAAGTCGCCCTCGGCAACCACCGCGTTGAACACGCCCTCGACATTCGCGATCGGCGTCTCCTTCGCCACCATGCAGGGATGCACCCGCTGGAGGACTGCACCCTCGGACTGCTGCGCAATACCCAGCAGCTTGATTCGATACCCCAGTTCCTCAGCGTACGCGATATCCAGGGCAGAGATTTCCCGGATTCCCTCGACCGATACCGAGTCAAAATCGACTTCGCATCCGAATGCCAGGGCAGTCAGGATCGCAAGCTTGTGCGCGGCATCGACACCGTCGACGTCGAAGCTCGGATCCGCCTCGGCGTAACCAAGCGCCTGCGCTTCCTCGAGCACTTCGCTGAAATCCCGTCCACTCTCGCGCATCGCGGTCAGGATGTAATTGCAGGTACCGTTCAGGATACCGTAGACCCGGTCGATCGCGTTACCGCCCAAGCCTTCCCGCAGGCTCTTGATGACCGGGATACCGCCGGCAACGGCCGCTTCGTAACCCAGGTAGACGCGGGCATCCTCAGCGGCGCGCGCCAACTGTGTTCCGTGATGGGCCAACAAGGCCTTGTTTGCGGTCACCACATGCTTTCCGTTGGCGAGCGCGGTTTCGACGACCTCTTTCGCGATGCCGTCCGAACCGCCGATCAACTCCAGAACCACGTCGATCTCACTGTCAGCTGCCAGTTCGACCGCGTTGTCGAACCAGCGAACCGCGGAAAGATCGACACCTCGGTCCCGCGTCCGGTCCCGCGCGGAAACGGCAGTCACATGAAATTCGCGGCCACAGCGGGCCGCAAGCAACTTTCCGTGCGCTTCAATGATGCTGAGTGTGCCGGCACCCACTGTGCCCAGGCCGGCGATACCGATACGCAAGGGTTTCGTCACGATGCTATTTTCCGCTCTTCTAAAAGGTTGCGCACTTTCTCAGTATCCTTGAACAGCGCCTTGATATTGCGTACCGCCTGGCGGGTCCGGTGTTCGTTTTCGACCAGTCCCAGGCGCACATGACCATCGCCGTACTCACCGAATCCCACACCCGGTGCCACGGCGACCTTGGCATGCTGCAGAAGTATTTTTGAGAATTCCAGAGAGCCGAGGTCGGCAAAGGCCGGCGGCAAAGGCGCCCAGGCAAACATTGTCGCAGGTGGGCTGGGAACATCCCATCCAGCCGCCTCCAGGCCCGAAATCAAAACATCACGGCGGGACTTGTAGCGCGCCCGCATCTCATCGATGCAGCTTTGATCGCCATTCAGAGCCGTCGTGGCCGCAACCTGGATAGGTGTGAAAGCGCCATAGTCGACATAGGATTTCACCCGCATCAACGCCGCTACCAGCTTTTTGTTGCCGGTGCAGAAGCCAACGCGCCAGCCCGGCATCGAGTAGGTCTTGCTGAGGGATGTGAACTCGACAGCGATATCGCGCGCGCCGGGCACCTGCAGGATGGAAGGTGGCGGTTCACCCTCGAAATAGACCTCTGCGTAGGCGAGGTCGGAAATGATATAGATGCCCTGACGGCGGCAGAAGTCGACCACTTCCGCATAAAAATCGAGCCCCACCACTTCGGCCGTCGGATTGGCCGGGTAATTCAGAACCACCGCGGTTGGCTTGGGCACCGAGTGCTTCACCGCCCGCTCCAACTGGGCCATGAAGTCGAAACCCTGTCCGGCCGGCATGCTTCGGATAGAGGCCCCGGCGATGATGAAGCCAAAGGCATGGATCGGATAACTGGGGTTGGGCACCAGGATGATATCACCCGGCGAAGTGATCGCCTGCGCAAGGTTGGCAAGGCCTTCCTTCGAGCCGATGGTGACACAGGTCTCGCTCTCGGGGTCGACCTCAACCCCGAAACGGCGCTGATAATAGGCTGCAAGTGCCTTGCGAAGCCCGGGAATGCCGCGAGACGTGGAATAGCGGTGCGTTCTGGGATCCTGTGCGGCCTCGACCAGCTTCGCAATCACATGCGGCGGCGGCGGCTGGTCCGGATTTCCCATGCCGAAATCGATGATATCTTCACCAGCCGCCCGGGCCTTTGCTTTAAGAGCATTGACCTCCGCGAACACATAGGGCGGCAAACGCTTGATACGGTGAAATTCCTGCTCCATCTGAATCTCTTGGGATTGCGCCATCCCGGGGCGTGTGATCTGAAAAAGCCGGCCTCAAGGCAGGTGAAAAGCAGCGCGCTGCGCCCTCATCACGGCTGCAAAGCCGCCCACGTCCCGCTTTTTAGCGCTCCGCCGCCTAATATGCCAGATAGATCTCAGCCCGACGGTTGCCGGCTTCGCCTGTGGGCATGAATTCGTGGAAAACCGGCTGATTGTCGGCCCGGGCTTCCGTCACGACCTGTCCTGCCGGCACGCCAAGCCGCCGCAGCGCTCTGGCGACGGAATCCGCGCGTTTCAGCGAGGTTTCAAGGTTTACCGCCCGATGGTTCACAGCGTCCGTCGAACCGGTCCGCGAACTCGAGTGCCCGACAACCAGGATGCGGGCGTTGTTTTGCCGCTGGATCGCGACAACATCACGCAAAACACTCAGATCGTTATTGTCCAGCCCCGTCGAGCCATGACCGAAGTAAATGACCGCCGTCAGCTGACCTGCTGCGCTTGGCACGGCCGCGCCGGGCGCACCCGGAACCTGGACGCGTGGTGTTGCTTGCGCCTGTTGAGAACCTGCACCTGATGAGCCCGGAAGCTGGTAACGCGGTGGCTCAAAGGTGGGCGGAACGTAGTCAGACGTTGTCTCGTTTCCGGACCTGGCCGGAAAAGCAGGTGGCAGTTCCGTGCTCGATCCCGCAGCGGACGCAGTCCCTGACTGAGGGGCTGCCGGAGCTGGTGCTGCGGGTGCCGGGGCTGCGGGTGCCGGGGCTGCAGGTGTCGATGCGGAGGGTGTCGGCGCGGAGGGTGTCGCAGGTGAAGACGGTGCGACCTCCGCAACCGAAGTTCCGGCCGGCGCAGGTGCCGGCGGTGGCGGCGGTGGTGCTGCGGGCGCGGCTGCAGGCGCCGCGGGCGCTTGCGCCGCCTGAGGTGCGGCAGGTGCGGGTGTGGGTTGGGCCGCAGGCGCAGCCGGAGCTTGCTGAGCTGTAGCAGGCGTTGAAGGAGCTGGCGGCGCAGCAGGTGCCGGCTCCCGTCGCGGTGCGCTGGGCGGCGGCGGCGCAGGTGGGATCAGGGTCGATTCAGCCGTCAACGACTGATCGCTGTAGCGCGCGTTCGAGCGATCCGCCGACAAGCCCTCGCTCAGGCTCTCGCGCTCGGCGCGCGTCGATGCCGCTGGCGATTCGCCGGGAACACTCGATAGATTAGGAAAACCCTCAGCCGGCTCGGCTCCGTCAGGAGCAGTAACCGTCGTGCCTGGCTCATCATCGCTGGAGAACACCTCATCTATACCGGATGAACAGCCCGTTAAAATGATCGCAACGGCCAAGAACGCGGAGCTTCTGCACCAGAAACCACGACGTTTGTCTTCGAACGTATTATCGCTGGCCACAGTCATATTCCAGCCTTATCCCCTAGATCCATTACGCATAATTGGCGCAAACTCAGTCCTTATAACGTTACGAAGCTTTAAAAATCCACAACAAGCATTGTTTGCCCCCTTATAGGGCCGTTAGAAGCTGTTATTCTGGATTTGAATAAGCATGTCTTTCATCGCAGTGTTGGATGAGATCATTATAACAGTTGCCGTTAGACCGCTTTACGTTCGATTCGCTGGAATCATAGGCAAGGCTTCATGGTTGAGCAACCGTCCGCCGACGACACCTCAGAAGAAACACAGGATCTCGCGACCACGCTGAGCACCATTGCAGAGCAAAGCAGCGAGATGGTCAGTGATTTCCTGAAGGAGACCTATGGCATCGATTATGCGTCACAGGTCGATCCCCTCAACATCGGCGGTGCCTTCCTGGAATTGACCACCCGCATGATGACCAATCCGGCGCTTCTGGTTCAAGCGCAGATGTCTCTGTGGAAAAGCCACATGGATCTCTGGCATTCGACAACCCAACGCATGCTGGGCCACGATGTAGAACCGACGATCGAACCTGAGCAGCATGACCGGCGGTTTCGCCATGAAGCCTGGGAAGACAACGAACTCTTCGACTACATCAAACAGTCTTATCTTCTTAGCGCGCGATGGCTGCGTTCGACCGTGAAGACCCTGCACGGCAAAGACGAGCATGAAGCCGAGAAAATTGATTTCTTTACCCGACAGTTTGTTGACGCCCTTGCCCCGTCAAACTTCATGCTCACCAATCCTGAAGTTCTGGAGGCGACCATGGAAAGCGGGGGCCAGAACCTCTTGAAGGGCCTGGATCATCTGCTCCATGATCTCAGGCGCGGTGGCGGTCAGCTTAAAATCAGCATGACCGATGACGACGCTTTCGCTTTGGGTGAAAACGTTGCGATCACCCCGGGTAAAGTCATCTTCCAGAACGACCTGATCCAGCTTATCCAATACGAGCCCTCGACCAAAAAGGTGGCCGAGCGGCCGGTCCTGATCATCCCGCCGTGGATCAATAAATACTACATCCTCGATCTGCGGCCGGAGAACTCCTTTATCCAGTGGATGGTCGATCAGGGCCAGACCGTATTCTGTATCTCCTGGGTCAATCCTGACGAGACTTTGGCCCAGAAGACCTTTGAGGACTACATGTTCGAAGGTCCCCTCGCTGCGATCGACGTCATACAAAAGGCAACAGGACGGAAGGATGTGAACGCCGTCGGCTACTGCCTGGGCGGGACGCTGCTTTCCGTGACACTGGCGTATCTGGCGGTGAAGAAAAAACCGCTGGTGCATGCAGCAACCTTCATCGCGACGCTGACCGATTTCTCAGAACCGGGCGAACTGGGCGTCTTCATCGATGACGAACAGGTCACGTTGCTGGAAGAGAAGATGGCCGAAAAGGGTTATCTCGAAGGCAAAGACATGGCCGCGACCTTCAATCTCTTACGCGCCAACGATCTTATTTGGTCTTTCGTCGTGAACAACTACCTCCTCGGCAAGGAACCCTTTCCTTTCGATCTGCTTTATTGGAATGAAGACGCGACCCGCATGCCCGCGGCCATGCATTCCTTTTACCTTCGAAAAATGTATCTGGAGAACCTGCTGGCGGTGCCGGGCGGCATTGAACTCGGGGGAGTTCCGATCGATCTCGCAAAGATCAAGGTTCCCGTCTACATGGTTTCAGCCAGAGAAGACCACATCGCACCCTGGCGCTCCACTTATCTGGCCATTGACCTCTTTAACGGACCGATCCGTTTTGTGCTCACGGCGGCGGGACACATCGCAGGCGTCGTCAATCCTCCCCATAAAAACAAATACGCCTACTGGACCAACAGCCGGCGCGCCAAACATCCCGAAGTCTGGTACAAAAACGCCAAGAAACATGATGGCTCCTGGTGGAACGATTGGGCGAAATGGCTGCATAAACACCAGGGCAAAGACGTCGCCGCCCGCAAACCGGGCGGCGGCAAAATCAAGGTGATCGAAGACGCACCAGGCAGTTACGTCAGGGTCAGCATTCTTCACGAACCCTCGGACGAACCCGAGTCCTGATACGAAGCGGCAAGCTGAAGGTAGTTGTCCCGCAGGTAGGGGATCATGTCCACTTCCTCCGGTCTGAGACTGCGCATGAATGCCGCAGGTGTCCCGGACCAGAGCTCGCCTCCCGGAACGCGTTTTCCCGGCGTCACGACAGCCCCCGCGGCCACCATGGCCCCGCTCTCAACCACGGCTCTATCCATCACCACGGAGCGCATGCCGATAAAAGCCCGGGACTGCACCTCGCAGGCATGCAGAAGCGCCATATGACCGACAGTCACGCCCTCCCCGATCAGCGTCGGCACACCGCCGCCGGTCTGCCTGTAGTCGCCGTTCCGGTCATGGGTTGCATGAACAACGCTGCCATCCTGGATGTTTGTTTCCGCGCCGATCCTGATGGCATTGACATCGCCTCGGATGACGCAGCCATACCAGATCGAGGCGTGGGGGCCAATTTCGACATCGCCGATGATGATCGCGTTCTCAGCCACAAAAGCGGTCTCATGGATCTTGGGCATAATGCCGCGATAAGGCCGAAGAACACCGCTCACGATCTTTCTACCCGCCCGCCGGCATTCACCTGAAAAATCCCGTCTGTGATCACTGCATGATCATCCGGTACTTCGCGAAACCGTCATCGGCCTCCCCCGCCGCTTCGATCGGCAGGCTGCCGTCCAGCACCTTCGCTGCCGCGGGTGAGGAGGAGAAGGTGACGTTGACATCGCCCGATACCGGCTCGAAAGACCAGTTCATATCAGCCGAGGGGTTGAAGCTTTTGAGCTCGAAGATGTAGTTCGCCAAAACCGTGCGGTTTTCATCCGGTGCTTCGATAATGGTTGTCGTTCCATCAAGGGCCGGAAAATTACCGCCGCCACCGGCACGGTAGTTGTTGGTCGCCACGATGAACTTCGCTTCGGGATCGATTGCGGCCCCCTGAAACTGCAGATCGACAATCCGCCGGGCGTCGGGATCCGTCAGGGACCCGTCCCTGGCATAGCGCGCAGGCTGTGTGAGATCGATCCGATAGGTTACGCCATCGATGACATCAAAATTGTATGAGGGAAATTCGGGGTTCAGAAGCGCCTGTTCAGACCTGGTGCCAGGATCGATCTGGTTGAAAGCGCCCGCCGACATCTCCAGCCATTCCTGCACCTGGGCTCCCGTGAGAAGGACGGCGCGCAGTGTGTTGGGGTAGATATAGAGGTCGGCAACGTTGCGCAGTGCGATATCGCCGCTTTCGATCGCCGTATAGTATTCGGGGCCACCCCGCCCGCCGGCCTTGAAGGGCGCGCCCGCCGAGAGCACGGGCAATCCGTCGTATTCCGTCCCTTTGATCAACCGCTCAACGTACCACTTCTGCGCGTTGGTCACGATCTGAATGGAAGGATCGTCGGCCACAAGCGCGAAGTAACTGTTGATCGGCGCTTCGGTTCTGCCCACCGCTTCGCTCATGTAAGCGATCGTCGCCTGATGCTCTTCGGCGATCGCCGCCATGATCTTCGGATCCGCGTCGACCAGAGCGATTTTCTCGCGCCCCTCACGTTTATAGGTCGCGCGCACCTTGCCTTCGCCCCCGTTCACATACCATTTCCCGACCGTGCTGCGGCGAAGCTCAAGATCCACGAGCCCCAGGTGACTGCCCCAGAACCCGGGCATGGTCGCGGGAACGCCATTGATCGTTCCTGTCTTGACGTCCACACCTGGAAGATCGGCATAGGTTTCAGAGGGGAAAACCTGGTGCGCGTGACCGAAGAGAATGGCATCGATCCCGGGCACGAGACTCAACTCGTAGGTTGCGTTTTCATCCAGGACTTTCGGACGTTCCGCGGTAAGTCCTGAATGCGGCACGGCCACAATGACGTCGGCGCCCATCGCCTCCATCTCAGGAACGTAACGATGGGCAGAATCAATAATGTCGCGCGCGATCAGCTTGCCGGATAAATGAGCCTTATCCCACTGCATAATCTGAGGCGGCACAAAACCAATCACGCCAATTTTAATGGGATAACGTTGGCCATCTGCGGCCAGAAGCTCACGCTCCAGAATCACGTAGGGTGCAAAGTAGGGTTTGTCGTTTGTCGGGTCCAGATCACCATCATCATAGAAAACGTTGGCGCTCACATAGGGAAACTTAGCGCCCGCAAGCGCTATCCCCAGGTATTCCAGGCCATAGTTGAACTCGTGATTTCCGATGTTGCCGACATCGTAATCAATCAGGTTCATGGCTTTGAAAACCGGATGAACCTCGTCCTTCTGCAAGCCGCGCCGCTTCGCCATGTAGTCGCCAAGCGGATTGCCCTGAATGAGATCTCCGTTATCGATCATCAGGTGATTAGGATTTTCCGCGCGGGCCTGCTCGATCAGGGTCGCAACCTTGGCCAGACCGACCGATGCCGACTGTTTATTGGCGTAATAATCGTAATCGGCCACATGAACATGAATGTCCGTGGTTTGCATGATCCTCAGCGTCGCGGTCGTCTCGCTCAGTGCAGAGCCAGAAAATGCCATGAACCCGAGGCAGAATGCGGCGACGGCAATTGTGGGGCGCGGACTTCTTCCGATGGACGCAGACATTTCGACTCTCCCGCTTGGTCACAGACTCACGCCGAACGACTCGCCTCGCCGGGATTCTCCTCGGCATGCGATCCTTTACGATACGCTTGAAATTAAAGTGGGAAAAGAAGTTACGAGCGATGAAATGCGGGATCTACCGGGGCGAGTGCCAGAGCGCACCAAGAGGCCCGTCTGCGCCGTAAATCGGATCGGAGGCCGGGACCCGGGCGGCTTCACGAGACGATAGCCGGACACCATCGCCGGGCCGCGCAAACCCGATGTCCTCCTGCCCTTCAGGATAGGCCCCAACCACAGTAAAGCCCCGCGTCGCTTCCACAAGCCTGTGGCCGAACCCGGCTGGAAGAATGACCACGTCACCCTCCCTCACCTCATGGCAAGGGCCATCCTGGCCGCCGAGTTGAAGGGTCGCTTGACCGGCGATGACCGCGAGAACCTCGTGCGCCGCGTAGTGGTAGTGGTGAAAGTCGAAAATCCCGTAAACCCATGCTTTGTCCCAGTGGTTCACGGCATAGAGCGCGATGATATCGCCGCTGACGAGCTCACCGCCAAGGGCTTGAGGATAAATCAGCGCCGGCAGATCAGGATTATTGGGTATCCCGTTGTTCGCATTCACTTTGACTTGAACGACATCCGCCGTTTCGATCCTGCCGCCGTTTTGCAAAATTCTACTAAAAGTCACTCTTTATCATTTTGTGAACAACTTTAACGGAACGTCGGTTGT
Source organism: Denitrobaculum tricleocarpae (assembly GCF_007004665.1). Taxonomy (GTDB): domain Bacteria; phylum Pseudomonadota; class Alphaproteobacteria; order Kiloniellales; family Kiloniellaceae; genus Denitrobaculum; species Denitrobaculum tricleocarpae. The sequence continues at coordinate 105,591 of NZ_ML660054.1, forward strand.
AGGCGCGGGCCCGCTTGAACGCAGAGAGTTCACTCTCCGTCGTGGCGAACCTGCAATGATCGAAAGGAGACTATCGTGGAAAGCATTACGAGTACCGATCTTTTGATCTTTTTCGGCTTTGGACTCGCGATATTAACCGTCTCGATCCTCGCTGTTCTGTTCGAGGAGTCAGATAAGACGATAGGCCGTTTGCCTTTCCTGGGTTGGATGGCGGCCTTGCTCTTGCTACCGGGTATCGGCAACCTCGCAGGCGGATTATTTGCAGGTTTGGCCGTTTCCCTCGCGCTGACTTATCCTGTTATGCAACGTTACGTTCAGCGGGCCCGTGATGCCGGCATGAGCAAGACAATCGCGTTCCTCTCAATCATCCCACTCGTAAGCCTGATCACGAGCCTGATACTGCTCATTGCGCCCGGTGTCTCGGCACGGATCTCGTCCGAAGCCCCGGCGGTTTTCAGCAACGCGGGCTAACTGCGTTCGCGCCACTGATGCAGCAAGACGATCAAGGCTGTTTGGAAAAGAGCGGTTCGTTGACCTTGAACGGCAACGGGCGCTCTTCACTTCGAACCGATTAACCTGCAAGCTCGCGCGATAGCGCCCTCAGCCTTGATTTGACGATCATGACGTGAAATCGGTAAATGCCGCGCAGGTAAACCCTGCCGAGCGGGTTGTGGGTGTGAACCCAGGTTGCGAGCGAAATCTGTTTGGAATCCTCGCTCTCCCGGAAGACCGAAATCTTAAAGTCCAAATGCGCGTCATCTTCTCCGAGAATGATTTCATTCTCAGTGATACTGCGCACACAGAAGAAGTTGATGGGCTCACCGACCTGAACCGGAGACCGGCGGTCGTTGTCGGTGGGCAATTGTGCGGTTGATTTCAGGCCAAAGGCCTTGACCCCTAAATCGCGCGTTGCCAGCAGCGCTCTAATCCAGCCGGGCAGTCCGGTAAAAATCCGTTGCGCGATGTCTCCTATCGGCAGGCCCGTGCGTTCGATGTCGGTGGCGTAGCAGTCCAGAAAATCGCCCGCTCTTACAAAACGATGCAGTTCACTGCCTGCCGCCAGATTTGTCTTTCTGACTGTCATAGCAATTGCAGGCTATTCGGAACGGTCTGCGAACTGCAAACGCAAACCGGGCGAGCGACAACATGCCACTCCCCCGTCGAATAGGTGCCGCCGAAAAGGGCTCATCTAATCCTGGAGTTTTACACTTCTGAAGATTTGTCCGTAAAAAGAGGTCGTAGGACTTTGGGGCCGAATTCTACTTCGTCGAATACAATTCAAGCGGTTCTGCAACGCCCCGGATCTCAAATGTCCCTAAAGGTTCGCATTTCAGCACCCCTTTGATTGCATCGGCAGTTGCCGCTGTCATCAGGATTTGCGTGTTGGTCCGCTTGTTAAGCTGTTCAAGCCTCGATGCGATATTAACGCACTCACCGTAGATCGTGTATGTAAGCCGATTACCGCCACCCACGGCACCCGCCGCAACGTCTCCGGTGTTAATTCCGATCCGAACCCGCAAAGTCACATCTTCGAACGCTCTCGATGCAACCAATAACACGAGAGACTTCGCCGCGCTGACTGCATGAAACGCGTGCTTCTCGTCGGTGATCGGTACGTTAAAGCTGGCGAGCAAGGCATCCCCCTGAAACTGGGTAATAGTCCCACCATGTTTGGTTATGATTGCGCCAGCTGCCTCGAAAAATTCGTTCAGGACACGCAAAAGCTTTTCCGGCGGGACGCGTTTACTCAGTTCTGTAAAGCCTTCCAGGTCTGCAAAAAGAACAGTCGCGAGCCGCTTTTTAGGCAGCAACTGACCACGATCGCGCAGAATCTCTGTAACGACTGTATCCGGCACGAACTTGCCGAACGTCTCGCGAATGAAGTGCTGCTGCTCAAGTGCGTCTTTGCGTTGTTGCTCGGCAAATAAGACTCGGTAGACTAAAGTCCGAGAGCGCCACACCGTAAGAGCTAAAACAACAGTGACGGCAGAAAGAAACGCGATCTGGTTCAAAAAGAAGTTCGGGCGGACCACGTGCGGATCCAGATATCGATCGATGAACTCCTCCGAGTTTATGCCCTCGTTCAGCAAATCCAATGGCCACATAGGGATGGTGTCAGGCAGGTTTGCGATCCAAAGATAGCCGGCCGACCAGGCAAGTATTGACGCCGCGCCAGCCCAAATCACGAGCGCAGGTGAGTAGCTCAAGCCAATCGAGACGAGGAACACCCCCAGATACAAAAAACCGGGCAAGCGAAGATTCAGTTGCCGTGTCCAGCTCTCGATTTCGAAGGGCATTGGAATTGTGACGATGTAACTCAGCGCGCCGGCTTCCAACACCAAAAGTGCGGCGATGATGACAAATCCGCCGCTGCCTTTGCGGGCAAGCAGGTAAGGCAAGGTCCCGAGAAATGCAAAGACCGCTATCAACGCGAGATATGTGCCCGCACGTTCCCCGGAAACAGTCACCAGCACCCAGATCGCCAAAAGGCCCAGCACCGCCAGCCGCCCCCAGAGCATGAAGGACAAACCAATGCGTTGCTCCCGCGCTATCGCTTCGGTCGCAATACGAGACTTATCTGAAGCACCCTCTGCCGACGACCTCTGCAATCGCTTGTTCTCCCAAACTCTTCTCGTGTCTCGGCGCCCCTGCAAAGGCGCCCTGTTATCGAGACGAGAAGGCAAACTTCCCTTTGGCACTTACATACAACAAGCATCCAGCCGAAGAATCGCAGGCAAGCGCGTGGTCGATGTCTGTGGGCGTACCGAAGTAACTCCCCGGTTCCAGGCGCGTTCGAGTTTTGCTATCGGTCCGTTGATGGGTGATGATCCCCTCAATGACGACTGCCTTAAGCCAGTCTCCCGCGCTACTCAGGATCCCGTCAAATCCGGCCGGCAGCCGAAGAAATGTACCGTTGCGTCCGTTGTCTCCCGGTTCACCCCACAGAAACGCCATTTGAGGTCCGAGCGCGTCGCGCGGGGCATCGATCCAGGAAACATCCGATGGATCTAACCAAACAACGTTGCGGGCTTCGATATTGACAGGACGTTCGCCGTTGTCGAAGGCCTCCTCCTTAGGTCGAACCAGATACGGTCCCTCCAGGATCTCGAGAAATATCTTGGTCGCCTCGCCTTGAGCTGACGTGACATGCGTTTCGCCGGCGGGCTGCGTCCAAAACGACCCCGGTCCCATCCACAGCTGTGCGGCTTCGGGATCATCGTTATGAACTTCACCACTGATAACGACCGCCCGATAGGTGATGTTGTGGATATGCGGTGGTGACGAAAATCCGTCGCGGAACTGGACCAGGGTTCCGGTCGCAGCCGGATTCCTGATATCCCCCCAGAGCACACCCGCTTTTGGGCTCGCCTCCCCCCGAAGCGGATTGAGAGCCTGAAAAGAGACGTCGGGCCGGGCAACCAGCTCAAAGTCCGGCTGCGCCTGGGCCACGCCCGATGCGGCTAATAAAGCGGCGGCGACTGAAACAGCAGTTCTTCCAAGCACGTTCAACTCCGGTGTATTTGATCGACATTCAGGTTCGGAACCCGCATCTTACTGACCGGAAAAAACAAATAATCACCTTATTGATAAAAAGAGTATTTGGAAATTCGGAACAATGTCGCTTGATTTAAAATCCCTGGAGCTTTTCGTAAGAGCCGCCTTTTTAGGGGCCATAGGCAAGGCGGGCGCAGAAGTTGGATTGTCTCGGACAGCAGCGACTCAGCGTATCCAATCCCTGGAAACAGACGTAGGGGTTCAGCTCTTTCATCGAACGACCCGCAGGTTGTCCTTAACCAGCGACGGCGAGACGTTCCTTGGACATGCGAAACGCATCCTCGATAACGTCGACGAGGCACTCTCGGAAACGCAGAGAGACCCACGGGCGATCAAGGGAGAACTGCGGATCGCCAGTTCCGCGTCCTTCGGCCGACGGCACATAGCTCCCTATGTCTCTGAGTTTTTGGACGAACACCCTGGTGTTTCGATCCAACTCAGCCTGAACGATATGGTGGTCGACCTTGTGAACGGCGGTTTTGACCTCTCTATTCGCTTGGGTGAACTCGCGCCCTCTTCGTTGAAGGCACGGCGGCTCGCGGCAAGCCCAAGGATCGTCGTCGCGGCACCCACGTACCTGGCCGGTCACGATATGCCCAAGGCTCCCGAGGAACTGATCAACCACAACTGTCTCGTGCGCGGCGATGCAAGAGCATGGAAGTTGCGAGATCCTGATGGAAAAGTGCGGGACTACAAAGCCACCGGCAACTTTGCCAGCAACAGCGCCGAGGCAATAACCGAAGCTGCCCGGGCTGGCCTGGGCATCGCCAGAAAATGCAAATGGGAGGTCACGGAAGAGCTTGCAGCCGGAACACTGATCCAGATTTTTGAGGAATACACTGTCATGCCCGAGTGGAGTGTTTTTGCAGTGCGTTCTCCATCTCGCCACCTGCCGGCGCGGGTTCGCGAATTCATAGAATTTCTGAGAGAGAAACTGCAATCCGAGCCATCGCTGACTTAGATTGGAAGCGGCCTGAAACGGACATATCTGGTGACTGGCGCTTGGAGAGTCACCTTACGGACGTGCATATGAATTCGGCGTTTCCAGCAGTTGGAAACGCCGAATAAAAAACTGAAACTGAAGCGCTGTTCCAGATTAACGCTTGGAGAACTGGAAGCTCCGGCGTGCTTTCGCCCGGCCGTACTTCTTACGTTCGACGACACGCGAATCGCGGGTCAGGAAGCCGCCGGCCTTCAGGACCGGACGCAGGCCCGGCTCGAAGAGGGTCAGAGCTTTCGAGATACCGTGACGTACGGCGCCGGCCTGACCGGAGAGACCGCCACCGGTCGCCGTGCAGACCACGTCGAACTGGTTGGTGCGATCGGTAACCGTGAAAGGCTGGGCGATCATCATCCGCAGCACTGCGCGGGCGAAGTACTTCTCCTGATCGCGGCCGTTAACGGTGACCTTGCCGGTTCCGGGCATGATCCAGACACGGGCAACCGCGTCTTTCCGCTTGCCGGTAGCATAGGAGCGACCTTGAGCATCCTTCTTCGGCTCTGCCGTGGTTTCGACTGCCGCTTCCGCCGTGGCTACGTCGCCAAGCTGGCTCAAATCGGTCAGGGTCTGAGTTTCCTCGGCCATGACTTACGCGCTCCTCTTGTTCTTCGGGTTCTGCGACGCGAAGTCGAGAACGACCGGGCTCTGTGCCTCATGCGGATGCTCGGTTCCGGCATAGACGCGGAGATTTTTCATCTGCTGACGGCCGAGCGGTCCACGGGGAACCATGCGCTCGACGGCCTTGGTGACAACACGCTCGGGGTGGGCACCGGCGAGGATCTGACCAGCAGTACGCTGCTTGATGCCGCCCGGGTGACCGGTGTGCCAATAGTAGGTCTTGTCGGTGAGCTTCTTGCCCGTCAACTTGATCTTCCCGGCATTGATCACGATGACGTTGTCACCGCAATCCATATGAGGGGTATAGGTCGGCTTGTTCTTGCCGCGCAGGATCCGGGCGACTTCGACGGCCAGGCGACCAAGCACGACGCCGTCGGCGTCAATGATGATCCACTTTTTCTCGATATCCGCCGGTTTGGCTGAAAAAGTCTTCATTGGTTTATCCACTCGTCGTGAAGGCCATGGGCTTCCCACACAAGGAAAACGGGGCTTCACACAAAAGAGAAAATGAACGCACGGGCGATACCCGTCCGTAACGCGGCGGTTTCTAGTGCAGCGATCTTGGCCTGTCAACGCCGAAAAAGCGTGTTTTTCGAATATTTTAGCATTGCGGTATCATAATACCGCTTTGTTAACCTCATGATTTAAAGGTTATTTCCGGTAACTTCATAGCATGTCTGACAGGATCTGCCAAAAATCTCCCGGAATTTGAGGGATTTAGCGGCTATCTGGGGGGCAGCGAATAGGTGCTGGTCACATGAGCTACCGGACCTTCGTCCTCTTCTCCCTCGGAAAAGAGCGAAACCTCGCCATAAGCCAGTCTCTTGCCCGCCTTGAGAACGCGGCACTCGACGATCAGCGCGACCGGCTTGGGACGCTTGAGGAAATTGATGTTGAGGCTGGTGGTGACCGCCATCTCCGCCTTGCCGACCACGGACATCACCGCGATCCACATGGCGCAATCGGCAACCCCCATCATGGTCGGACCGCTGATAGTTCCGCCAGGCCGCACGAAAGCCTCCCGGTAGGGCTGCCTCAAGCGGCAGGTCCCCTCACCGATATCCTGAATTTCAAGCCCCAGATCCAGCACCAGGGGCATTTCCGCCCGGCAGATCTCGAATATCTCTTCGGCGGTAATCAGCGCCATCCTCTATCATTCCCCTCTCTCAAAGGCCCTTGCGGACGTTACCCGTCCTGATGCATACCAAACATTCGTTAGGCACGCACCATCAGAGTCCGTCCGACCTTGAAAGTGCCAGAAGGGACCCTTGATCGATGATCAGTTTTTTAGCGGGCGTCCGCGTTCTGGACATGGGCCAGTTTCTACCCGGTCCCTATTGCGCGCAGATTCTCTCGGATATGGGTGCGGACGTCGTGAAGCTGGAGCCTCCCGGGGGCGACCCCATGCGGGAATTTGGCCCCCTTGGGATAGACGGGCTCTCGCTGTTCTATAAAGGCATCAACGCCGGGAAGAAGGTCATCAGCCTCGATCTGAAATCGCCGGACGGCAAAACCGCCTTCACGGCGCTTATCAAACGCACAGACGTCCTCATCGAATCCTTTCGCCCGGGCGCCCTTGAGCGGCTTGGCTTCGCGCACGACCATATTAAAATACTCAATCCCCGCCTCATTCACTGCGCCCTTTCCGGCTTCGGACAGTCCGGACCTTACCGGAAGCGCGCGGGGCATGACATCAACTACATGGCGATGGCGGGCGGTCTTGCGGCCTCGGGGACGACTGACAAGCCGGTTTTCGCCGCCCCACCTGTCGCCGACTTCGCAAGCGGCAGTCAGGCGGCATCGGCGGTGCTCGCGGCGCTCTTCGGACGCGAGCGCGGGAGTACAGGCTGCTATCTCGACATGAGCATCGCCGAGTCCGTCTTGGCATGGCAAGGCATGAACCTGACCGCCTGCAACACGGAAAACCATCGGCCGGAACGCGCGAGAAACCTGCTCAACGGAGGTGCGGCCTGCTATCAGATTTACAGGACCCGCGACGGGCGTTTTGTCAGCCTGGGGGCGATCGAGCCGAAGTTCTGGGCGAATTTCTGCCAAACACTCGCCCGTCCCGACTGGATCGCGCGGCAAGCCGAAAACCTGCCGCAAACCGCTTTGATCGATGAAGTCGCCGCAGCCATCGCACAGCAGGATCTGTCGCACTGGCAGGAGCGGCTCGATCCTGTCGATTGCTGCTTTCACACGGTCGTCGAAATCGCTGAGATCGCCGAACATCCCCAGATTAGGGCACGCGGGATGCTGGCGTCCGATCCTGAGGCGCCCGGCGTGGTTCAGGCGCTCTATCCGGCGTGGCTCGACGGCAGCCCACCCGAACAGCGCAGACCCGTGAAGACAGCCAGTTGTGAAGAGGTGCTTGCCGCCTGGCACTCCGACGAAGCCTGAAAGGACAAACCCCGATGCGGCTGGACTTAAGCCGCATCAGCAGGAATAGTTAAGTTGATAAACCATTTCGCACCGGAGGCCTTGGTCCCATGAGCGCAGTATCCGCATCAGACGCCGTGAGCAATGGCACTGCAAGCAATGACGAGGCCATTCTGCTGCGCAGCGATTCCGATGGCATTGCCACGCTCACCCTGAACCGGCCCAAACAGTATAACGCCCTCTCAACCGGCTTGATGAGCGAGGTTCAGGCTGCGCTGGATGACCTACGCGAAGACCACTCGGTGAAAGTCGCCATCCTGGAAGCATCCGGCAAGGGCTTCTGTGCCGGGCACGACCTGAAGGAAATGCGGGCCGGTGATGGCCGCACCTACTTCGAAGCTGTCTTCAAGCAGTGCAGCCGCATGATGCTCGCCATCACCCGCCTGCCCCAGCCGGTCATCGCGAAGGTCCACGGCATCGCAACCGCAGCCGGCTGCCAGCTTGTGGCGACCTGCGACCTGGCGGTCGCCTCCAATGACGCACACTTCGCCACACCGGGCGTGAACATCGGGCTCTTTTGCTCGACCCCCATGGTCGCGCTCTCGCGCGCCGTGGGTCGAAAGACCGCCATGGAGATGCTGCTGACCGGCGAAGGCATCGACGCCGCGACGGCGGAACGCATGGGCCTGATAAACCGGGCGGTACCCCCGGGCGAGCTTGACCGGATAACTCTGGAGTACGCCGAGAAGATCGCGAGTAAATCACCGCTGACCTTGAAGATCGGCAAGGAAGCCTTTTACCGGCAGATCGAAATGGATCTCGAGCAAGCCTACAATTACGCCAGCGAAGTCATGACAACCAACATGCTTGCGCGCGATGCGGAAGAAGGCATCGATGCCTTCATCGAAAAGCGCGATCCAAAATGGACCGGCGAATAAGTCATGAGCGGAAAGATCGATCACGACAGTTACAGCGACGCCAGCCTGCGCAATCTCCTGAACAGCGTGAAGAGCGTCGCCGTCGTGGGTGCCAGCCCCAACTGGAACCGCCCCAGTTACTTCGTCATGAAGTATCTTCAGGATAAGGGCTATCGGATCCTGCCGGTCAATCCCCGGGCGGCCGGCGAAGAGATCCTGGGCGAAAAGGTCTATGCATCTCTCGCTGAAATTCCCGAAAACTTCGACATGGTCGATGTCTTCCGCAACTCCGAGGTCGCCGGGGCCGTTACCGACGAAGCGATCGCGCTCAAAGACAGCAAAGACATCAAGGCCATCTGGATGCAGCTGACCGTGCGCAACGACGCGGCGGCGGCGCGTGCCGAAGCCGCCGGACTTCAGGTCGTCATGGACCGCTGTCCCAAGATCGAGTTCGGCCGCCTGAACAGCGAGCTCTCGTGGGGCGGTTTCAATTCCAAGGTCATTTCAGCGAAACGCCGCAAGGTACGGATCGGATGAACCCCAAAGAGGAAAAGGCCGCTGCACCGAAGTTCGGCTTCGAGACCCGCATGATCCACGCAGGGGCGCAGCCGGAGCCGGTCACCGGCGCGCGCCAGACACCGATCCACCAGAATACTTCCTACGTTTTTCACGACGCCGAGCACGCGGCCTCGCTTTTCAATCTGCAGACCTTCGGCTTTATCTATTCGCGCCTTACCAACCCGACAGTGGCCGTGCTGGAAGAACGCATTGCCAGTCTGGAGGACGGGCGCGGCAGCACCTGTTGCGCGTCTGGACACGCCGCGCAGTTGCTCGCCTTCTTCGCATTGATGGAACCAGGCGACAGCTTTATCGCTTCCAACCGGCTCTATGGCGGTTCAATTACCCAGTTCGGCAAGACCTTCAAGAAGTTTGACTGGCGCGTGAAGTTCGTCGACGTGGACGATCCGCAAAACGTTCGCGACGCCCTGTCACCCGACTGCAAGGCGATCTTCGTGGAAAGCCTCGCCAACCCCGGCGGCGTGGTCAGCGACCTGGAGGCCCTCTCGAACATTGCAAAAGAAGCAGGCATCCCCCTGATCGTCGACAACACCATGGCAACGCCCTACCTCTGCCGCCCGATCGAGTGGGGCGCGGATCTGGTCGTGCACTCCACGACCAAGTTCCTCTCGGGCAACGGTACTTCGCTGGGGGGATGTGTTGTCGACAGCGGCAACTTCGACTGGGCCCAGAACGATAAATTCCCCGGTCTCGCCGCGCCCGAGCCCGCTTATCACGGGCTGAACTTTTACGAGACCTTCGGCGACATGGCCTTCACCACCCATGCCCATGCCATCGGCCTGCGGGATCTGGGTTCGACCATGGCGCCCATGAATGCCTTTCAGACCATCCTCGGCTGCGAGACCCTGGCCCTGCGCATGGAACGGCATTGCGAGAATGCCAGGAAAGTCGCCGAGTTCCTGGAAGCACATCCGGCGGTTGCCTGGGTCTCCTGCGCCGCCCTGCCCTCCAGCCCCTATCACGCCCTGGCGCAGAAGTATCTGCCCAAGGGTGCCGGTGCGGTCTTCACCTTCGGCGTGAAAGGCGGTTATGAGGCGGGCACAAAAGTCGTCGAGAACTGCGAAATCTTCTCGCATCTCGCCAACATCGGCGACGCCCGTTCACTGATCCTGCATCCTGCGTCGACCACCCATCGGCAGCTCAGCGAAGAGCAACAGCAGGCCGCCGGCGCGGGGCCGGATGTCATCCGTCTCTCAATCGGTCTGGAAACCCTCGAGGATCTGATCGCCGACTTGGATCAGGCTATCTCGAACCCCTGATCGCGTACCCTGAGCTACTCCGCCGGAACCGAGATCACGACCTCATCCGAGACGGCACCACGATCCTTGGGCAGCATCAATGCGGCAAAACAGGCGACGAGCGCCGCGCCACCCAGAACATAGTAGAGCCAGATGAATTCGCCGGTGCGTTCCTGAACGAAAGCCACCAGCTGCAGAGCGACCGGCGCGATGGTGAAGGCCAGAACGAACTTGATCCCGAAGGCCAGACTGCGGTGCTTTTGGGGGGCGTAACGGGCGAGCAGCATATTCTCCGCGGGCAAGGCAGCCACGTTTACCAGAACCGCCAGCATGGCCACGAAGATCAACGGAAGACCGGACATGGCACCGACCGCGATCAGGAGGGGAACCTGCAACAGGAATGCGCAGACGTAGATCGGCTTCAAAGGATAACGGTCGGCAAGGTGTCCGCCGTAAACCTGCATCACGGAGCTGACGGTGTAGACGGCGGCTATGGCGAAGCCAATGCCGAAGGCCCCGTCCCCGGCCAGGTCGCGCAAGCGCAGATCAAAAACCTTCGGCAGCGAGACCTGGGTCGATTGATAGAGCAGCCCCGTCAAGAGCATGGTCATCAGAAGAATCACGAAGACCCGGACCATATCGCCCCGCGCCACCGGCGCACTCTGGACCCGGTCTTCTCCATCGTCCACGACTAGGCCACGATGAACGCAGTACCATAGCGCCAGACCCGTCGCGACGCAGGCCACTCCGGGTACGAAGAAGGCCGCGCGCCAGGAATGGAAATCGATCAGCAGGCCCGCGATGAGACCGGCTCCGGCAACACCCAGGCCACCGAAGATCCCGTTGATGCCGAGCGCCTTGCCGCGCGATTCCGCATTGCGGACCAGCCAGGCGATGCCGACGGGATGATAAATCGCGGCGAAGAGACCAATGGCGGCAAGACCGACGGCCATCGCCATCGGCGCGGCCATGAAGCTGCAGGCAATCGCCGCGCCGCCCAGACCGATGTGATAGACCACCATCATACCCGGCGCCGACCAGCGGTCCGCCAGCCATCCGGCGGGAATAGCGCAGACACCCACCAGAATAGACCCGACCGTCCAGAGCCCGATGAGATTGTGATAAGGGATCGACCAATCGATCTCAATGGCCAGCACGACAACGAAATAGAGCGCCATGAAGAGATGAACGAAGGCATGCCCGATGCAGGAAAAAACCAGCGATAACTGGGCGGAAGCCTTGGTCACAATCAATCGTCCTCAGAGATTTCTGCGTTTCTGATACGCGCGGTCAGAACGTCGAAGACTATGGCTATACACGCCTGCGGTAGGCCCTACAAGCGGTCGAACTGCATGGCAGCTTTGCAGTCTTCCTTCCGGCACCCTGCCTCGGTTATGCCCAATTCCCGCCTGAATATCCCCATTCGCGGCCCCATTCAGGTCCAACTGTCCCGCCAGCATAGCCAGCATGGACGCCCCAGATCGACCAAAAGCCATGCGAGGAAAGACAGTGCAACAGAGCTTCGAGACCAGCGACAAGATTCCGCAAAATACCGGCCCCGGCCTGCCGCTCGGCAATCTCATCGAACCTATCGCAACCACCCTCGACGATATTGATCTTGAGCGCGTGGTTTGGGATCAGGAATACCGCGCCCAGGTCCGACACCTGCTCACGGGAGGGGCATTTGGCAGCAACGAGCGTTAAAGGCGACTGAGTGAGTATGCGGAGCCCCCCACCGAGTCACAGGCCGCCTCTTCCATGATCCAGTCCCGGAAATCCCGCTAGGCTGAATTCTCGAGTGCGCCTTGCGGGTAAGTCAGAGAGTAACCGTAGTCTTCAAGCTTGATATCGGAGATCGCGAAAAGCTGGCCCGCCGCCAGCTCGTTTTCGGCCAGAGCATCGTTCAGGGCAATCCCCTGCCCGTCAATCACCGCCTGGTCGCACCGCATGAAGAAACCCCTCGCACTGGTGCACCTGCACCCGGATGCCGCGGCGCCCGGAACCCGTCTGTCCGTTGCAGGTAAAGACTTCTCCTGCGAGGCGATCGTCGAGCCCATCCCATTTTTTGATCGCGACAAGTCTCGGACACAGGCTTAAAACCAGTTCCTCTATCTCTACATCAGAGACGAGGTCGCCGGTTCGATGATTATCCGCCCTTACCAGAAAAGAGACGCGGTGGCGCTCGCCGAGATCTTTCTGCGGGCCGTCGAACAGATCGGCAGCCGGCACTACACCCCTGATCAGGTCGCAGTCTGGGCCGCCCGCTGCCCGACACCAGAAGGTCTGGAGGAAATCATGCGGGATGGCCGCGCAAGGTTTGTCGCAATCGACGACGCACGTGGCCCTGTCGCCTTTAGCGACCTCAAGCCGGATGGGCATATCCACTTCCTCTACTGCGCGCCGGAGGCTGCAGGCAAAGGCATCACCACAGCCCTCTTCAGCGCTCTGGAGGAGTATGCACGCTTGCAGGGCATGACACGGCTAACCAGCGAAGCCAGTGAAGCCGCACGTCGGTTCTTTTTGAAACAAGGCTTCGTTGTGATGGAACGGCGCGACTTCGAACTGTCCGGCGTGGCGATCCACAACTATGCGGTCGAGAAAGTTCTTTCCAACGAGACGTCCGGCTGATCTTCTCGGATCGTCAGGCACTGATCTTCAAGCACTGGCCGAAAAGGCGAGCCTGCGGACCTTCTCGAGGCTTCAGCCCGTTGGTGGCGGCCCTTCCGGCGTCCCGACACAGATAACGTAGCCATCCGGATCGCGGAAATAGAGCTCCATCATGCCATACCACTGCAACGTCGGTCCTTTTACGAGTTGGTCTTCAGGGATCCGGTCGATGACATCTTTCGGGTGAAGGTCGCGAAAATAGATCGTGCCGGAGGCAGAGGGCGTTTGATCCGCGTTATAGACGGAAAGCTCATCAGCCAGCGAAGCCGCCGTCTGCAGCATCAGCTGTCCGCCGTTCCATTCCAGGATCGCAAAGGCCGCGCCCGCGGCGTCACTGCCGGACAGGATTTCCCGCTCCTGCGACACGGCCATGACGAGGGTCATGTCCAGCATATCGCGATAGAACGCAAGCGAGCGCTGCATATCTGTGACAAGTAGATTCGGAATGATCATAGCTGTCCTTGCACTGCTGGCTCCGAGACTAGAGCCTCTGCAACTGCGGTCAAATCAAGTATCACATATCGCAAAAAGCAACCAGCCGGACAAGTCGATGAGCCGGCTTCGCGCAAGACCAGCCCGTTTAGTAGGCCTTTGGTTTGCGGGCCGGTTCTTTTTTCGGTGCGGACGGCTTTTTAGCTTTGGCCGGCCCGGCGGTCGCCTCGGCGGCTTCTTTGTCGGCTGCTTCTTTCGCCAGACGTAAGGCGCGCAGCTTGGCGACGTGATCCGCCTCTGCTTTCCTCGCCTTTTCCTTATCTTTACCGGCTTGCGCTGCCTTCTTCTGCGTCGCGGCGAAGTGCTGCTCCGCCTGAGATCGAAGTGATTTTTGCATGACGGCTGTCCTCTGCGCTATTCGAGAGATACGGGCGGAGGGATCGTCCCGCAGCACCGACGCGGGACCGCTCGCAGATAAGTGCAAAAATCCTGTGGCGGCCAGACTTGCCGCATGTTTGATCGTATTTGCGTGCCGCTTTTACCGATCGACTGAAAAACAGAATGCGCTGTTTCCAGGATCGTTCTTTGCGTGATTTCAGGAGGTCACGAAACCGGTGCCTTGTCCTGCCTCGCGGGCTGCAATCGCCCTTTCTTTCGTGTGATGATCGCTCCCGACCTAAGCCGGAAGCGATCACCCGTATCTTCAGTCGATTACAGAGAGGTTCTCTGCAGAAGACTTGCCGTTCTGACCGGTCTGGACCTCGAACGAGACCTTCTGGCCTTCGTTGAGTGAGCTGAGACCAGCGCGCTCGACAGCAGAAATATGAACAAATGCGTCTTTCGAACCATCATCAGGCTCGATGAAACCATAACCCTTCGTCGGGTTGAACCACTTTACGGTGCCTTGGGCCATCGTCGTCTTCCTCTAACAGAAACAGTGATCTCGCATGCCGGATGCGGCAGTGACGTGATCGGGATAACGCTCACATTGTTAGGGGATAAAGAGGCTAATCGGCGAACCGGTTATTCAAATAACACAAAACAGATGCAACACGCTCGGACCACAATCATTGGGAATGGCCGGAAAGTCAACGCAACACTTGTTTTAAGTGGTATTTCGAGAGCGACGTCTTTAGCGAAGCTGTAAAACCGCGAAGGTTTCCGAGAGGCGTTTCAAAGCCAGCCTCTGCTCATCCGAAGGGCTGTCGTCCTCGACTGCAGCCACCCGCTCCGCCATCACCAGGAGCTCTTGGCGCTGCGCGTCGGAAATGCTCTTGGCCAGTCCTCTCGAGAGCCGCCGGATGACCTCATCGGGGTTGGCCAGTTGATGGGCCAGCCACCGGCCATAAGCGGTCATCTGCTCGGCATCCTTTTCCGACGCTTCAAAAACGCGCGCGCACTCGTCCTGGATCACCTTCATCTGCTCTCGCGTATAGTCACCATCCATTTTGGCGAACGCCACCAGTATACCCGCCGCCGCCAGGCGCGAATCTTCGACAACGTCGAGTGGATGTTTACCGGCAACGCGACGATAGCCGAAACGGCGCACCGCAGCGCGCGCATCATCCGCCACATCAATGAATTCCCGCGCCACCGAAGCGGCATTCCGCGTCCGCCAGACCCAGAAGGCAATTCCGCCAACAAGGGTCAAAATCCCTATCAGAATGTGCACGCCAACCCCAAAATCTACTCTGAATAAATTAAGTCCGGAACTTACCGAACAACCATTGATTTAGAAAGCGGGCTCTCCGGCAAAAGAATTTTCAGAAATCCGACCAGGCAGAAGCACCTTATTTTCAGATAACTGTCGGACAATCATGATGTTTTGAACCAGGAGAGACCCCTAAACTCAGTCGGTAGACACTTCGATTCGGGAAATCAACTATTTAGGTCTCCCCAAAGGCCGGAGCACCAACAAAACGGTGCAATTAAGCTGGGTTTTCTGCCCGCGCCACTCTTTCTAAACGCCTTAATATCTCTTAACATGTCCCTACGAACATAAGACTTTTGGGGATACTTCATATGGCGGATGAAGAAACACGGGCTGAAGCGAACAGCCGTTGCATGCTCGAGACGGGAGCTCTCCGGAATGTTGCTTAAACGCCCACAACGCCCATCTCGCGCGCAAAAAGCCTGGCTTCGTCGCGGGCTCGACCAGCCTGGCGGCAAACTGCCGTTGTTCAATCGCGAGGGCCAGGAGTACTCCTCGAGAACCATCAAAAGCTGTATCGAGCAGGGCTGGGCCGAACCCTGGTTTAACAATCCTCTCAAGCCCGACTGGCTGGTCTGCAAGCTGACCGACTCGGGACGCCTGATCGTTTCGCTGCCTGATGCCAAATCCGACAAAACGAGATCTGAAGTCTCAAAAAATCAAGCGCAGGCCATAAATGGCACAACACAATCTCAGATATCTCTCATCTAGGATTTTTCTCGTTAAAACGACCTATATTGAATGCCAAACAACGCGCACAGAATATTGATATTAAACGCCTCAATAGCTTTCAGTCATCGCCCAAACAAATTGGTCTTATAAAAATACCATAAGACCAAACACACCCGAATCTATTGATTCTGTAGCGTTCAAGCTGCAGGCAACCAATTGTTTTACTTGCCATTGATCGCAAAATTTCGTCTAACTTGGGTCCGTGTTCAATGAGTTGCTTTCTTTAATACACAAACACAGTATTAACCCCAATATGCTAGCCTGCAGCATTCGTGGTATCGAAGACGACAAAGATATCTGCTTAGGGGACCCGGGAGGAGACAGCATCGGACTCTGTTCGATAGGCCTGCTGAACGGCATTAAGATATGCCTCAGGGGCTTTGCGGGAAGATCCGATGGGACGCCAACAACGAGGTCAACGCGGAGTCGATCGTAATGCTTTATGCATACCATGAGATGAACAACGCTGCGCTCGCGCCGATGCGGGCGTTCGCCAAAGCGACACGCAGCATGTTCCAGCATCCCATGGTGCCCCTCTCCTACACCAGTATTGGTCAGGCCTTCGCTGCCGGCGCGGATGTCCTGGACGGAGCCATCAAGCACCGTGGAAAACCTGCCTGGGGCATTCAGGACACCGAAATCAATGGAAGCCGCGTTGCAGTGACCGAGAAGGTTGTGCTGCACCGGAGCTTTGGCGATCTGCTGCACTTCGAGCGCAAGACCAAAGTGAAATCCCCGAAAGTTCTTCTTGTCGCCCCGATGTCCGGACATCACGCCACGCTGCTCAGAGGCACGGTGAAGGCTTTGCTGCCCGAGCATGAGGTTTACATCACGGATTGGACGGACGCACGGATCGTGCCCGAGAGCGAGGGACGTTTTGGGCTCGATGACTATATTGCTTATCTGATGGAATTTATCCAAACACTCGGCGATGACGTGCATGTCATTGCGGTCTGCCAACCCGCCCCGATCGTGCTGGCAACCGTTGCCTTGATGGCGGCGAACGACGACGCCTGTCAGCCCCTTTCGATGACCCTAATGGGCGGTCCTGTCGATGCGGCAGCGTCCGAGACCGAAGTGACCCGTCTGGCCGCAAGCCGTCCTCTGGGTTGGTTCAAGCGCAATATGATCGCCAAGGTGCCACTCTATTACCCCGGAGCGACCCGGTCGGTTTATCCCGGCTTCATGCAACTGGGCGCCTTTATCTCCATGAATGCCATGCGGCACGTCAATGCCCACGTCCAGATGTTTCACCACCTCATCGAGGGCGACGGCGACTCAGCCGAAGCGCACCGGCGCTTCTACGACGAGTATCTCTCGGTTATGGATATTACGGCTGAGTTTTACCTGGAGACCCTGGATTGCGTCTTCCAGAAGCACAGCCTCGCCAACGGAACCATGAAATGGCGTGATCAGCTGGTTGAGCCCGCGAAGATCAAGAAAACCGCGCTGATGACGGTGGAGGGTGAACTCGACGACATCTCTTCGCCGGCTCAAACCGAGGCCGCGCATGATCTCTGCTCGAGCATTCCGGAAGAAAAACGCGCCCATCATCTTCAAAAGAAGGTCGGTCACTACGGCATCTTCAATGGCCGCCGCTGGCGTGAGAATATCCGTCCGAAGATCACCGAGTTCATCCGCAAGAACGACCCGGCATTTTAACGCCTGAAAAATCGCAACCAGGCCGCGGTGAGGCTATCGCTCCCCTACCGGACGCTACCATACGCGTGCTTGAGTTTCCGTTCCTTGCGAAGCGCCGGACAGCCTGCGATCCCCCGTTAAAGTTTCCTACACCATAATGCGAATACCCTACCGCTGTGAGTTGACAGGGCGCTTCGCCCTTTCCGGCCCGCGCCTTCATGTCTTCCTCCGGAAACACCAGGCGCCGAACCCGGAACAAAAACCGGTGGTAGAGACAAAATGACCTTTGCAGAGAAATCGAGAGCTATCCGGCCCTTTGCGCTGATTTCGCTCCTGACCCTTGGCGGCCTGACAGGCTGTCAGCAGACCTACGACGACACCAAAGGCTGGGGAAACGACGTCGAGGCCTGGTTCCGCGAAGATTTCATAAAGGATGTCAAGGCCTCCATCGATGATATCGGCGAGGAAATCTCAGGTCTTTCGGGCGCTGAAACGGCACAGAGCACAGCCACGCCAGACTCTGTGGCCGTGCCACAAACGGCTGATGCCGAAAAGTCCGCAGCGGAAACCCTAAGCGAGGGGATGACTGCAAGCCCCGAGACCATTAGCGAACAAGGCCGCGAGACACAGGTTGCAAGCACAGCGCCTGAAATTCCCTCGGTCACCACGGATGCGCCCGCGCAGGAAACCCCTAAACCTGCCGCCACCAGCCAGACCGCACGGCCGAACCTCTATCCGCAAACCGCAGGCAAACCACCTGCCGAAACCGCGAAGGCCGAGACCGCACCGGCAAAACCGAAACCTGCCGTCAAGCAGGTGGCAGGCAAGCAGAAAGCCGATATGGCGCTGCACCTCTCCTCGAACAAAACCAAGGAGTCGGCAATGCGGGAGTGGACCGAGCTGAAGAAGGCCTTCCCTGATCAGTTAGGTGGCTTGAACCTCGAGATTGCCCGCACGGACCTGGGCAAAAAAGGCGTCTTTTTCCGGGTGATGGCCGGCCCTTTTGCTGACAAACCTGCTGCCGCCCGTGTCTGCTCCGAGTTGAAGAAAAAAGAGCAGTACTGCGCTGTGATGCAGGCGCCTGCGGGGCAATCACAAGCCCAGAGCGCCCGAATCGAGAGCCAGGGTTAGCACTCGTCCTTAGTGGTTTTCCAAGAAGGAAATGATCGCATCTTTTGCCCGCTCCGCATTTTTCAGGATCGGCGAATTGACGATGGCGTGACCGTTTCCCGGCAGAACCAGTGACGTGGCATCCGGGCGGCCATTAAAGACCTGGCCGCAGTGCTCCCCGCGTTTCGCGGCATACCAGGGATCTTCACCGCCCAAAATAGCCAAGACCGGCACCGTGACATCGGATTTGATCCCAATGTTGGGCGGCCGGCCCTGACAGTGCCACCCGGTGATGACCAACCCGGCTAGACCATTCCCCGGATAGTTCGCGACCGCCATGCCGCCCTCGCTGAAGCCCATGACAAAGACCCGTGACTGATCGATCCAAGGCAGGCCGCGCACCTGCTCCAAAGCATAGCGGATCTCCTCCACCCGATAGCTGTGGGCTTCGGGCGCCAGCGAAGTGCGATGCTCTTCCAGTGAGCAATTGGAGCGGCGGCGCGCGCGGGCAAAGCTGTCTGGAAAAAAGGTGGCGTAGCCGGCTTCCATAAACATCAGACGGGCGGCTTCTTCTTCACGGGCAATGCCGCTGCAGCCGTGCAGAAAAATGATGGCGGCCATATCCGTACCGTCGGGTATCCTTTGAAGTCCTCTCTGAACTAAGGTGTCCCGCCACTTGCCGAGGATCGGACGCCCGCCAAAGATATGGCCGGGGATAGACACATATGCACGTTGCCATGTCGCGCTGACGTCGGCGTGGGCCTGCGGTGACCCATAGAGCATACCCAAGACTAATCCGGCGACGACTCCCATCATCCGCCTGCATCTCGTCTCCCACCGACCCATACTGCCGCCTCTACCGCTTCGCTTGCCTGAAATTGTATGCGTGATTACAATAACAGCTGATTCGGTGAATGCGGTGTTAAAACGCAGCGTATTGAATTTGGGGGCAGAATTTATGACTTTTCGACGTGATGCAGCCACAGTCTCAGGGTTTGTCGGCGCTGCCATTGTGATGTCGTCTCCGGCCTGGTCTCAAATGACCCCGCCCCCAGCGGGCGCCAAGTACACCTTCGAGTGTTCATCGAGCGTGAATGCAAACTACGAAGAAGTCTATTCGATCCTGTCCAGTGATGGCTCAACGCTCCGCGTAGAGGTCGACGATGGTATCGAACGCAACTGGTATGAAAAGCCCCTCTATCTGCTGAATACGACCATCGCATCGAAGCAGATGATTCGAGGCCAGGAATCCTCGATGTTCAACATTCCCAGTGAGTTCAAGCAACTGCAATCGCTGGAAGTCGGCGGCAAATACTCGGGTTACGTCATTGAACGGCGGCCTAGGGAACGGCTTGAGTGGGACTACACCCTATCGGTCCTCGGCCGCGAGACCGTATATAACCGTGCTTTCGGCGACCTCAAGGTCATCACCCTGTCGGAGGCCCGCTGGGTGAACGTCTATTCTTCAAATCTCGATGTGCGTTATGCCCCGGAGCTGAGCTTTCCTCTGAGCTGGGAGTACAAGGATTCGAACGGCGCAGAGATCACCTGCGAACTTGCCGCGGCGGAAGGTCTTGACGGTATTCCGGTCGTGGCCCGGCCCGAGGCGCCCGGGACAGTGGTCGGTTCACAGATCGCGGTTGTCAAGAGCCCGCAGCGAATGCGTTCAATAGTCAATGCAAACGTCCGCGAGGAGCCCTCCCGCGCCGCCGCCCGGATCGGCCGTCTCGGCAATGGAACCCGAATTTCCGTTTCGGGTTATGTCGACGTCAGTGGTGAGCGCTGGTACGCCCTTCCCCTGGACAATGGCACCACCGGTTATGTCTTCAGCGGTGTGTTGAAGGAAGCAAATGCGCCTGCGACTTCACCGGCAGCGGCCGCCGCCCTGGCTCCCGCTTCCAAACCTGCTGTGCAACCGGCGGCGAAACCGCAGCCCGCGCAGGGCGCCACACAGACCGCGGCCGTAAGAGCACCGGCTCCCACACCTGCACCCGCCGCGGCAGACACTCCGGAGCGCCTGAAAAAACTCGATGAATTGCGGCGCCTTGATCTGATTTCGGAAGCCGAGTACCAGCAAAAACGAAAAGACCTGCTCGGCTCGGGAAAGTCTGTCGGCATTGCCGACCAGCTCAGACAAACCAACGCGCAGTTTCGTCAGGGCAAGATCAATCCGGAAGAGTTTGTCAAAACACGCGCCGGCATTCTCGCAAAGATAAATACGCAGGACATGGACGCAAAGCAGGGTCTGGTTCTGCTGAACGATTTGATCAACGAACGACTGATCTCGGAAGCTGAGTACAGCCGAAAACGCGCCACTATGCTTGATGCTCTCTAGAGCGCGTCATGTTTTAACGGAAACGCTCTGTGTTTTCGCTGAAACATGTGAACCCGCTCTACAACATATAGTTAGAGCAGATTCACCGGTACGACGGATCGCCAAAGGCGATTCCATCTAAACCGGATCTGCTCTAGATCAGAGCAAACATAGATAGAACCGCTGCCGGCGGAACCATCCTGCCTGTAAATCTGATTTCACTGTAAGCCTGAGGCCGGCTCTGCAGCCCCCTTATTGCGGGCGCGCCGCAAAGACAAAGTCACCACCTTCGTGACCGGCGAACCTCAGGTCGGCATAGTCGGGCGTCTGATTTGCGGCAAGCATAACCGGACGCCTGACCTGCAAGGCCAGCTCCGTGCCCTTCATCCGCCCCTTGTTCGACCTCAGTGCCTCCAGCACCGCTTTGGCGAAGACCGAGTGGTTCCCGCCACCGCCATCGACGACCGGTTCCAGTCCTCCCGAGGTCAGCACGACACGGACACGCTTTTGCGCAAGCTTCTGTTCCGCTTCAGGGCCGCGCAGCGTCACCTTCAAGCCCCGGGTCAGGGTCCCTGAATAACAGCTGTCCACGATCAGCATGGCATGCTTGGCCTCGATCGCCTTCAGGCTGTCTGTGATCGTAACGTTCGAGAGCCAGCTGACCTGACTCTCACCCGAAGCGTCTACCGGCAGCCAGAAGCCGCGGTCGGACTCCGTATCGAGATAACCGTGGCCTGCATAGTAAATCAGAAGATTATCTTTGTCGGTCAGGGACTTTCGATAATCGTCGAGCGCCCGGATAATGTCGGCGCGTGTCGCATCGAGCAACAGATTGACCTTGTAACCGTAGTCCTTGGCCAGAACATCACCAATGACGCGCGCGTCATTGATTGCGGTCTCCAGGCGCGGCAGGTGCTGGTAGGCGTTGATGCCGATCACCAGCGCGTGGTAACGGCCAAGCCCCGGCACATCCACCGGCTCCGCCGCGGGTGAGGTCTCCTGTGGTTTTTTCAGCGTGCCGAGTGTTGGAGCCGCAGCATCTGGGTTCTGCGCATCTGGGTTCTGCGCATCTGGGTTCTGCGCATCTGGACTCCGCGCATCTGGACTCCGCGCGTCTGGTTTCGGAGGCGCCTGAAGCGCAACCTGCGTACTCGACCGTACAAGATCGCCGAAAACATAGCCGATACGCTCGTCTTGTGTACTGACCATGACCCAGTTTTTGCCGACAACCCGTCCCAAAACCGTGATCTTCT
Organism: Denitrobaculum tricleocarpae; assembly: GCF_007004665.1. Lineage (GTDB taxonomy): Bacteria > Pseudomonadota > Alphaproteobacteria > Kiloniellales > Kiloniellaceae > Denitrobaculum > Denitrobaculum tricleocarpae. The sequence continues at coordinate 127,737 of NZ_ML660054.1, forward strand.
CGCCCCGGCGCAATCCACCGATCCGGCCCGCGCCGGCGGCGGGCGCAGCCCTGATGTTTGCGTTTGTCGCAGCGGTATAAATCGCAAACTCCGGCACGATGTCGGGCCGTTCAAGCTCCGCGGCCGGGGGATCAGCCGGCTTACTCCCAGCGGCTTCTCTCTGCGCTTCGCTCAAAGGTTCTGCGGGTTTCGCGACAGCCGCCACCTCGGCGCCGCCCGGGCGGTAGCTCGTATCGACATCATCGCCTGGCGGTGGTGTATAGACCGGATCAACGGCAGACGTCCGCTCTGGCGTCTCCTCTAGCGATGCAACGTTCCCACTCGCTCCTGCCCCTGATGAAGCGCGGACTGCAACCACAGACTCTTCCTGCGAGAGAGAACGCCAGGCATCTATTCTATTATCGACTGACGCAATTTGACCCGAAGACAGCCGTTTTCGGGTCCGGTCCACGCCATTGCGTGCCGTTGATGCCAGATCGTCACGGCGCGCCTGAGTCGCAAGACGGTACCAATAGAAAGCCTCTTCGAGATTCCGCCCGACCCCCTTTCCATTTTCATAGAGGAACGCCAGGTTGATCTGACCGAGCGCCCAGCCCTGCTCCGCTGCCAAGCGATACCATCGAGCAGCTTCCCGCTCGTCACGTGGAACGCCGTCGCCCTTCTCGTAAAGAACGCCCAGGTCATTCTGCGCGCGGGCAAAGCCTTTCGCAGCCGCCTTGCTAAACCACTCGACGGCTCGGGTCATATCGCGGGGCACCTTGGAATCGCCCTGCTGATAGACCAAACCCACTTTATACTCGGAGAGGGCATAGCCCCGGCTGGCCGAAGGCATGAACCATCTCAGGGCTTCGGTCAGGTCGCGCTTCACGCCCCAGCCCTCAAGATACATCTCCGCAAGATGGGTCTGGGAACTGACGTCGTCCAGATCGGCGCCACGCCGGTACCACTTCAGGGCTTCAGCCAGATTTCCCAGATCGAATTGATAGGTGCCGCCAATGTTGGCGAAAGCCGCCAGATAGCCTTTCTCCGCAACATCGAAGAGATAGGGCAAGCCCTCATCTCTGCGGTTTGCGCGCAAGAGGGCGCGCCCCAACTGGTATTGGAACCTGAGTTCTTGGGGATGCAACTGCACCGCATCTTCGCAGGCCCGGACCGCCGCCCGGCCGTCCACCAGATCCCAGGCGACGCCATCAACAACGCGTGCGGTATCTGCGGGATGAGCCGCCAATCGGTCGCAAGCCAGGACCGGTGCGGCAGGCTGGGCGCCAGACTGGGCGGGGGCCTGTGCTCCAAACGACCCTGTACCAGCCGCGATCAGTAACGTGACGACTATGAAGCGGTAAAGCCTAAACACCGGTAACTGTCCAAAATCCGTGCGGGGCCTGCAGCATCGTTGGGCGGTTACCAGCCACCGCCGCCGCCTCCACCGCCTCCGCCACCACCTCCACCACCTCCACCACCTCCACCGCCGCCGCCTCCACCGCCGCCCTCTTTGCCATCGCCGCCACCTTCAAGGCCGGATCCGGCGCGGGCGATCGGGTTGTAGGGCTGGTGACGCTTATGGCCGGACGGCGCAGGGATTTGCATGGCGAGCTGCTGATCGGCAGGGAAGCTCCGGGCGGTCCCGGAAATGCTGTTTTGCGGTGCGGAGGCCGCTTCAAGTACCGAATGAGCGGATTGACAGGCTGCGAGCGCAGAGCTGCCGAAGGCCGCAGCCGCCCCTGCAAAGATCAGGCTGGTTACGCAAACCGCCTTCGATTTCTGGAATTTAGTTCCCATGACCCTACTCCTCGCAGAAGACAATACCGCGTGATGACGGCGGCGCGCATTCATATGCACGCATCCAACTATACCTGCTTTTTCGTGAAGAGTTACAGAAATTCCTGGCCTGCATTGCTCTGCGGCAGGGTCAAACACCCCAAAGGGCTACTCTCGGGCAGATCACCCCGATCAGATACAATTCAGCATTGAAAGGGGTCTGCAATCAAACGTCTCTCGTGCAGACTGCTTGAACGGATCAGATTGGTCGACCGGAAAACCGCTCATCGCGCCTCCAGTTCTGTCCGGCTCTAAGCAGGCCAGCCGGATCAACCGATCAGAACGGTCGGACAGCCAATCACAATCGTACCGCCATGAGACATGGTGTCACCCATGCGCGCAGCGGGCATCTTACCGATCAGGACCGTCACGGAGCCTTTGGCGATCATATCCGGGGGGCCGACACAGGTTGCCATATCAGTCGCCCTGGCTGCGGGCATTTTACCGATCATCACGGTTGGTTGACCCTTGATAATCGGCCCGCCCACATGCGGCACCACCCCCGTCACCATGGGACAGACATGCATGTCGGTCATCCGCGCAGCCGGTTGTCCCATGCTATCCCTCTCGCCTCTCTCGCGCCGCTTCGCGCAGCGCCAAATTCAGGTTTTTTACTTCACTGTGATCGTGATCTTCTTTGAAATGACCGGCGGGTCGTGCGGCACGTGGTTGTGGTCGCCCAACATCAGTTGAAGCGTATGTACCCCCGGCTCCAACTCGATCACCGTTTCCGTTTGTCCGGCCCCGAAGTGCAGATGGTTGTTGTCCGCCGGAATGTCCTCGTCAAAGGGGGGCAGATCACGGTCGATAATCAAATGGTGGTGCCCGGCATTCGGCCATTCCACACCCGCCGGCGCGAGCCCCATGTTGCGCAGACCGAACCAGACCCGGAAGCGGCGGTTATTGATGACCTCGCCGTCATTCGGCCAGCCGATATAGAGATATGCGTTCTCGGGCGCAGGCGTATCACCAGCCAGCGCCGGTTGCGCCAGCACTGCCGGCAAAGCAAGCAGAGGCGCCGCAAGAAGGGTGGCCAGGGCAAACTTTTTCATTCTATTCGATCCTTTTACCTAACCGCTCTCTGACGCCGGCTAAGAAAATGAAAGCCTGTGCGGAGCGCGGATTTTCCGACATACAGAGTTGAATTCCGTTCTCTCCAGGTCCACTGACCTTAAGGAACGATGACGGTAATCTTCTTGGACATCAGCGGCGGGTCATGCGGGACATGATTGTGATCCCCCATCAGGAGCTGCAGCGTGTGCGTCCCCGGCGGCAGCTCGACCCGGGCTTCCGACTGCCCAGCGCCGAAGTGCAGATGATTGTTGTCCGCCGGGATGTCTTCGTCGAAAGGCGGTAGCGGCGAATTGATAATCACATGGTGATGGCCTGTATTGGGCCATTCGACCCCGGCGGGCGCAACACCGATGCCCCGGGCGCCCATCCGCAACCAGAACTTTCCACCTTCGATAACGGTCCCGTCATTCGGCCAGATAATGTAAACCTTGGCATCCTTTGGCGCCGGTGTATCTCCGGCAAAAGCCCCGGTGAGGCCTGCCGTCATACCGACGGCAATCGCTCCAACCGCGGCCGCAACCCTGCCAAACGTGAAAAATCTGCGCATCGCACTCCCCTGCTTTATTTTCGTATGGTTATTACAGTGCTGAAGAAAACTACCATAGCCGGGCGAAGGGTGTAAGGCGTTTATCGTTCGATTCAAGAACTGTAGTGGCCCGACGCAATAAAGCCGCCATCATGAATATTAACAACATCGCCAATACTGACGGGAACGCCCCGCATCCGCGCACCGCAGTTGTCTCAAGCGCCAAACCAACTATAGTGACTATCAAAGCTGGAAAACGGCGTGAACTCTATGGGTGAAGCTAGGCGGTTTTTATCGTTGAGAGCATCCTGGCAAGACCATGATGGCGATCGGTTCGTGATAATTCGTGGAAAACCGGGATGTGAGCGCAGATCTTACCCAACAGTGAGCGTCATATCCGGGTTTTGAGTATTTCAGGGCGCGAAATCGGACGACCTGAGAAGGGCGCGGCCGATGGCTCCGCTGCAACGACACATGCGAAGTGGTATCTGACAGTATCATGATTAGACTTACGGGATTCATTGTTGCGCTTACCGCTGTTGTCTCGGTGAGCAATTCGTCAATCGCAGCCAAAGAGAGTGTTTCCTTCACTGAGCCAGCGCTCCTGCTGTCTTCATCAGCAGCGTCACCGGCACAATATGTCCAGTTGGCGATGGCACCGCAGAGGTCGCGCGGTATCCTTCCGAAGAAATCAGGCGCGCACGACCTCGAGTTCTGGAACGCCATCAAGGACAGTAAAGACGCCGCCGATTACGAGGCCTACCTCGAATCCTTCCCGGAAGGCAGCTTTGCTCCGTTGGCCCGTCTGCGCATTCGCCAGTACAGCAAAAGCGAGGCCAAAGAAGAGAGTAACGAGCCGGACTTCAGGGTCGAAGACATGGAAGCCCCTTTCATTGCCCTCGCGAACGCCAACATCCGCGCGCTCCCAAGAGCCGATTCCGATAAGGTCACACAGGTTGCGAAAGGCGAGAGCGTCGAGGTTACCGGACGTGTCGTCGGAGCCAACTGGTTCCGGGTCCAGGTCGATGGAGGCCGCGGGTATGTGTTCGGCGACCTGATCAGGAGCGCCATTGCTTCAACCGCCCCCGCGAGGCCTGCCGCAACACCGGCACCGGCCACAACCCCGGCCGCACCTGCACCGGCCCCGGAAAAAACCGCACCCGAGCCGCAAAAAGCCGAAACCACACTCACCGTAACGGCAGAGAAAGCGCCGGCCGAAACCAACACGTCGGCTGTCGCCGCGTTGCCCAGCGTCACTGGACTGAAAGACTGCGAGTTCTGCCCGGAACTGGTCGAGATCGCGCCCGGAAGCTTCACGCTCGGGTCCAATTCGGGCAACGATAACGAGCGCCCGGCGACCAAGGTTACGATCCAGAAGCCTTTCGCCATCGGACGGCACGAAGTGACAGTGGGTGAATGGGCCTTTTGCGTTGAAGATGGCGGCTGTAGCTATAAGCCCAAAAAGAACGCAGGACAGAGCGACCAGGACCCCATGCGGAATCTCAGTTGGCTTGATGCCATGGAGTACGTGAACTGGCTCAGCAAGAAGACCGGCCGCCCCTACCGACTGCCCAGCGAAGCCGAGTGGGAATATGCCGCGCGTGCGGGCACCACGACACGCTTCTGGTGGGGTGATAATGTCGGTCAGGGTCAGGTCGACTGCGAAGACTGCGGCAGCGACTGGGAGCGCAGGAACCCGCCGAAAGCCGCCTCCTTTGCCGCCAACCCCTTTGGTCTGCATGACACCAGTGGAAGTGTCTGGGAATGGACGGCAGACTGCTGGAGCAAGTCTCATGACGGCGCCCCCAGAGACGGCTCGGTCCGTGACAGCGCCGATTGCCGGCAACGGGTTCTACGCGGCGGTTCCTGGCGAAACGAACCGGAATACCTGAGCTCAGCGTCGCGTTTCAACTATGACGCAAACGTGCGCTATCTGGTGAACGGCTTCCGCGTCGCTGTCGGTGCGCAATAGCCCTCCGTTTGGTTTGGCCGGTGGGCGCACGGTGGTCTGCCGCCGGCGCCCCGGCATCCTGAGGGCTAATATTCGGGTGACAGGGAAATATGTCCGTTAAGCCCCCAAAGCGCATTGCCGTGCTGGACCGTCTTGATCATGCGCAGGGTTTTGGGGGAGCCGCCACGCTCGGTCTGATTGACCAGGCGCTGACTCTCGCAGGTTTTGAGACACTTGATGCGGCCCCTCTCCTTGAGCAGACCGCGCGCCGACCTGAAAGGCTGCCCGACGCCTGGGTGACGGTAAGCGATCATGCACAGCACCAGGATGCCGAGCGGTTCTGCCATTCGCAGTCCCTGCCCCACCACTATGTCGATCCCACGCTATCGCATGGGTCCGAAACCTCGCCACATCAAAGGGATAACGGTTCAAACCATCTGACGATCGCGCCGTTTCTGGATCCCGGTCCCTATTTCGCGGCTCAACGGGACGCCGCTTCTCTGCGGCAGAATCTTTCCCAACGGCATGCTTTGCCTGTCGATAGAAGCTGGATTTTTCTGTCAATTCCTTCGGGATGCGAAACCAGCGCTCTCTTCTCGACGTTCGAGATTCTGTCCCGCCTTTATATGCTGGACTGGAATCTCATCGTCTCCGCCGCGGAGGAACATCACGATCAGGCCTCTCAGCTTCTTCCAGGCCTCTCCGGGAAAAGCAGATACCTGCTGCAGAAGTATGACGTGCGCGAGCGCATCGCTTTTATGGCGGCAAGCGACCTCTGCCTCTCGGTGGAGCGCAGTGGCGGCGGGGTCATGGATCTGCTCGAAGCTCTGGCATCGGGCCTCGCCGTCGTAGCGAACAAAAGTGCGGAGACCGAAGCCATCGTCGAAAACGGTGTAACGGGCCGGCTCTCCGCCGCTGGAAATCCCGCTTCACTCTCGAACGATCTCACCTTCCTGCTGCGGCATGACAATTTCCTGCAGTCCTATCGCGGAAAAACCCGCGAGCAGGTGGCCGAGCGGCATGATATCCATGTCGCGGCCCGGAGGCTCAGGCGCATGGTCACCCGGGAAGACGATCTCTGCTGATCCTGCCTGAAGCCTCCCCAGCTTCAGCGCGCGGGGGTGGTGGTGATGAAGAAAATGTCGGCCGACAAGCGGTTTGCATCGGCACCGCGCGCAAGTTCATCCAGGCGCGCGCGGAGATCCGGCAGATAACTGCTGGCGAACTCGACTTCCTCGCGCTGCACGCCGAACAACGGCTCCGGCGACGTCAAAACCACCACCAATTCAGTCCCGAACGGCGCCGCGATCGTCCAGCTCCTGACCGAGTCATCCTCGCCCAGGGTCACGTCGAGATCCGCCGAACCCAGATTTTCCGGATAGGCTTCGTTCGGAAGAATATGGAGCACACCGCCGTCAATGGAGTAGTAGTCCACGTAGACATACGACTCATAACCGGGAAGTTTCATGTCGACGATCAGACTTTCGTTCTCGACATAGACTCCGTCCTCGTTCCGTGTCCGTATCGTAAGACCGGTATTCTCTTCGCGGTTTTTGCGGACATAGGGCGTAAAGACCTCGAGTGGCGCACAGAGCGCACCATCCAGCAATCCAACGGAGAAGCGGGTGTTCTCGACTCCCGACAGATTCCCGATTTCGTCTCTGAGCAGATTGATCTCCGCCATGGAGCCGGAATAACCGGTCACCGAAATGGAACCGCCCTCAATTTCGTGACGGATGTCCGCGCAGGACGCGCGTCTGACGAGTTCGTCGATATCTTCAGCTGTAAAGCGCACCGGCGGGATGAGCGCTTCTTGAACCCTTTCTGGTTCCTGCGTGACCTCTGGCGCCGCATCCGCCTCTCCTTGCACTGTCACTTCAGGTTCAGGAGATACTGCCTCGGCGGACGCTTCCGGCGCAGGGTCTGCTGGCTCGGGAGCGACCTCAGCCGGCGCTAATGTCCCGGGCTGGGACGCCGCGCCCGGAGTCTCGTTCCCGCTATCGCTTTGAGCAACAATGCCCGACCCGGATGACGCGGCTTCCTCAGTCTCGTTCGTCGAAAAGTAGAAGCCGCCTCCCGCCAAAATCGCGACGCCTGCAACGGCCGCGACAAGACGCAGTGCCCTGCGGTTCTCGCCACCCGCGCTCAGTTCGGAGACAAAGGTTTCCACATCAGCAATGCGCTTGCCGCGGTCGAAGGCAAGACCGGCGGCCAGTGCCTTCCACTGTCGCCGGTTCAACTCCGGCGGCTGTTTCGGGACCAGCGCATTATCCCGTGCCTCGGTTGCCGGCATGCGCCCGAATGGATGGCGCCCCGAGATCAGTTCGTACGAAATGCAGGCGAGTGCATAGACGTCGTCGCGCGGATCCGGCTCCTCGTCCTCCAGCATTTCCGGACTCGCGTAGGCTGGTGTTAAGGCTCCGAGCGAACCGGCATCGAAGACGGTGGCGTCCGCCTGCGGGTCGTCCCCCAGTTTCACGGCGCGCGCGATCCCGAAATCGATGACCTTGGCCGGTCCCGTGTCGGTGATGAAAATATTGCCGGGTTTGAAATCACAGTGAACGATGCCCTGCTTGTGAGCGAAGGCCAGGGCGGCGCCGACGTCCTGGATGATCTCCAGGGCCTGATCGAGTGGAAGGCCCTTGAACCCGCCGGACTTGGTGATCTTGTCGAGCGGCTTGCCCTCCAGGTACTCCATCGTCATGTAAATGGATGTCCCGTCCCGATCGAAGTCGTAGACGGTCACGATGCTGGGATGGGCCAGGCTTTGGGCTTTCTTGGATTCGCGCTGCAGGGTCCGGAGCGATTCCGGATGGGCCCGGAAGTCTTCGTTCAGAATCTTAACGGCGATGTAGGGATTGCGGTCTTCCGCCTCCTGCTTGCGCAGGTCCAGGGCCTTGTAGACGGTTCCCATGCCGCCGGTTCCGAGGCGTGCCTCCAGTACGAAACGCTCCTTGAGGGTATCGCCCTCCTGCAGCACCTGGACCGGACCGTCGGCGAGTTTCTCCAGATCACCGAACGTGCCGGTGCCGGTCGCCGTACCGCTGGTCGCACCACTTGTCCGTGAGCTGTCACTGGCGTCGGCGGGCCGCATTTCCGGCGTGACCATGCGGGTGGGCTCATCCGGGTCCACGAATGGACCGGGTTTTTGTCCCTCCGCGTCGTTGTCTCCAGGTGGCTTAGCGTTCATTCACAACTCACTGGCTTGCTTGCGCCTCTCGCCTGATAGTCCGGTATCCGAAAGCACAGGATTTCACTTTAGTAGCTTATAAAGATTAATGATCCTTCAGTCGAACAAGCTCTCCACCCGATCTACGCCCGGCTGGAATGGGGCACTACGGCGCAAGTGTCGTATCCGCCGTGCATTTCATCACCAGGGCCGTCACGTTGTCTTTTGCACCATTCGTCACCGCCGCCCGGACCAGGTCATCGGCCGCTGTATCCGCGGGAACCTGTGAGAGGCACTGAAAAATTTCGTCGTCTGACAGAACCTTGGTAAGACCGTCACTGCAGAGCAGCAACACATCATCCTCAATCAGCAATTCCTGACGGACATCGAGATTCAGCAAATCCTCGGCGCCGACGGCCCGAGTGATGACATTGGCCTGGGGATGGGACTCCGCCTCGTCGTGATCAAGGTGTCCCATGTCGACCAGTTCCTGAACGTAGCTGTGATCGCGCGTCAACTGAGTCATCTCACCCCGGCGCAGCCGGTAGATCCGGCTGTCTCCCGCCCAGAGGTAGGCGCAGTAGCGTCCATAGGCCATGAAGATGACCACGGTGCTGCCGATCACGCTCTGCCCGCCGCGCCGCTTTGCTTCCTCTCTCAGGTGTTCGTTGGTGTCGATGACACTGTCTTTGACCGCCGCCAGAAACGTCGGCGCCGACTGCGGAGGCGGCAAAGCGTCCAGGCGCTCCACGATCATCTTGCTGGCATAATCGCCGGCATCGTGCCCCCCCATGCCGTCGGCGACCACCCAGAGGCCGATGTCCGGGCGCGACAACAGCGCATCTTCGTTCAACCGCCGAACATTGCCCACATGGCTACAGGCTCCTGTCACATATTGGTAAACCTGTTCCGTCGACATCGTCATATCCCTAATTGCCAACAGGCGCTCGTGTGATGGAATTCAAAGTACACGCGATGCCGGGAAATGATCCGGCAAACGCCCCCAAAACTCTGCAGGTCTCGCTGTCACGAGCACTCGCACCTCAAATAATCCCGTCAAGAATGTCGTCGTCCAAGACATCGTCGCTCCGGCCGCTGCGTCCCAAGTCGTCCTCCCGCAGCGAAGTATCACCCGCATCCGCCATCCCCCCGACCCAGCCACTTTCCCGCCACTGGCCATCCAGGAAGGCAACGAACGCGCCCATGCTGGGCAATCCGGCACTCACCAGCATCGACGGAACCACCTTTTCAGAACCCGCGGTCCACCAGAGGCAATAGCGCGGATAGGACTGGCGCAGGAAATGATTCAACAGAGCTGCGGGATCGGGCGCGAAGCCATCAGACGGATCGACGGCAATCCGCAAACCACTCTCGCCGGCCTCCCGGTCCAAGGGTGTCATGCCCGTGCCGCGGTGATCCGGTATACCAAGCTCCTGAATGCGCGCGTCCACGTCTTCGAACTCCGCCCCTTCCTCCAAAGCCGTCAGCACGGCGTCCTCCGCCTGCGCATACCAGCCTGATGCCTGCTTCGGCAGTCCGGCGACGCTCCGGCAATCTTCCAGCTCAACTGCCAGCGTGAGCGGGAAGTAGCGCCCGACACGATCGACCGAGGGCATGAGCACGCCGGTCATGACCTGCGGCCCTCCGACACCGGCGGAAAGCGCAAAGCGCCAGATCGGACTGGTCATATAGATTGATAACCAGTCTTCCCCGAGACTCTCCTGACTGGTTTGCAGTCCGTTCTGCAGCCAGGTATCCCAAACCTCGACGAACCTCTGCGGAAGCCGGCGCGTCACAAAATCGCCCTTCGAGGGCAACTTGCCATAGAAACCCGGCTCGCCTTCGATGTGACGCCCGTTCTCCGGCCCCTCCAGATCCATATCCTTGTCGTCGTTCATAGCACCTCCATTGTGAAACCCCGGCGCGGTCATAGCGACGATGGGCAACGGAACTGCTGGAGTTCCGGCAAGGTGAAAGGATTGACGACACTGTTGGCGCGCAGTTCATAAGTCACCGTGCGGTTGCCAACTTCGAAGGTCAGGTTGAAACGGTCGGCAAGACCGCTTTTCTCGATCGAGGCTTCATCCAGCATGCGGAACCAAGACCAGGGCCCCTCGCGTGAAAGACTCGAACGTTGGCCCGGAATGAGTGGCGCGAAGGATACGCGCACCTGGCTTGGTCCGCTCGGCCCCGGCCACTTCAGACGTGACGGGCGTTGCGGTCCGTGGCGGTAGGAGATCGACTGGCCATCGAGGTCGAACACCACCTGTGTCGCCTGCGCGTCCAGATCGACCGGCATCAGCTCGAACTGGACACCTGGCGTCTGTGCGCCTCCGAAAAAGAGACTGTCGCGAATCACGGAGGCGCGCTGAAACTGCACCAGCACGGAGTCGGGAATCCCGAGACTGACGTTATCGACCTTTTGCCATTTCCAGGGAATGCGCGAGGTGTCGACAAAGGGCTTCAGATAGGTCGCGAAGAAACCGTCGATCTTACCGCCCGGCGCGAACAAGCGGCCGAAATCGTCCAGGGCGATTTCCGCATCGCTGTCCGCGAACACCGGATAACGGTTGTTCAGCGCTGCCCGGCAGGTCGGCAGAACCTCGGACTTCCAGGCCGCATCGATTTGCGAACGCGCGCCGCCGACCGTCACGCTGGAACTGCTCTTCGCCAGGGCCGAGAGCCAGCCCTTCAGGGGATCCGGCAAGCGCGACGCCGTGGACATGATCGACTGTGCCGCACCGCCACCGGCACCGCTTGCCGCCGAAAGAGCCGCCTGCCCCTGGTTGCCGGAAATGGCGAGTTGGTTCAGCTGGGTATAGAGATCGTTCAGTCGCCCAATCGCGCTGTCGAGTTGCGTTGGTGCGCCGGGTTCGCCGCGGCTCAAGGCGTGAAGGCTCTCGTACCGCCGGTCGATCACAGCGCCGGGCACTTCGCCACCCTCCTCCGCCAGCGCGGAGCCGACAATATTGGCCAGGCGTTTGGACTTTGACTCGAGGCGCTTCTGAGCCGCCGCTTCCGCGGCATCGCCCACGGCCTCCAGCGCAGTGGGCGCGCTCTCCGGCAGCGGGGCGGTCAGCGTCGTCTCGCGGGTAATCGCGAGCAGAAGCAGTTTGAGCGGAGATCCGTTCGGCGCCGACACAATATTGAGCACATCCACCGAGTGATTGAGGTCGCGGAAGGGAATGATCGCGAGGTCCGCAATCAACACATCCCAGAAGGCGGCATAGTCATCGAAGTAGCGCCGCATGACCTCGCTCCTGAGGCGTCCAAGCGCGGCACTGTCCAGACCGATCTCTTCTTCAGGGCCCAGCACCCAGCTTTCCTGTGCGACTTCGCTGGCGACCTGGCTCACCTGGGGCAGGAAGACGGTCTGAAAGCCATCGTAAGTGTAGAGGCCGGGAATGGCCTCGGTCAGCGGCTTTCCGGAGCGGCGGACGAACACCCGGTTCCCGTCGGCCCCGATCTTGTCGCTGGCGCGCCAGGGTGTCAGCTCGCGTGCTTCCGGGCTTTGCCGGATCACCGCATAGGCCCGTTCCGAGAGCGGGAAGGCTCTGAGACTCTGCTGCACCCGCTCGACCAATGTACCGTCCAGCGGGATCTGTTTGAGCGGTTCCTCCAGCAGCGCTTCCAGATGCAGCATCAAGGGTTCGCGGATGCTCTCGTTTACCTGCCCGGGGAAGGTCGCGTTCCAGTCCAGAACGAGCCACTGGCGCACCAGATCCGCATCGACAGGTCCCTGACGCCCCAGCATCAGATAGACTTTCAAAGCCTCATAGAGATAATCCGGCCGGCTGATGTTGTCGCGTAACTGCCCCTCAAGGCGGACCAGCAGACGCGGCAGAAACAAGGAGCTGAGGCCCCGGCGGTAAGCCGAGCGGGCCTGCGCCCCTAGCTTATCGCCCTGGTAAAGCCCCAGGGTCATGCTGAGCGGGACGTCTTCGTCCCGCGCCGCATAGCCCGTGGGCATGTTGCGCAAGGCGTTGAGGGCCGGCAGAATTCGCTTCAGATCCGCGTCCTCCACCGCGTTGAACGAGAGCCCCGAAGTCGCGGCTTCGTAGGCCGTAATACTCTCTTCGACCTCGGCAATTTTCCCGCTGTTTCCGCTATAGCTGGTGACCCAGGCTCCCGCGGCCCCGAGCAGGACAAGAACAGCCAGAGCGTAGGCAGCGTTCTGAACCCAAAACCGCCGGCGTTCCACCTTTCGGTTGGCGGTCACGGCGCCCGCTTCGGCAAAGACCACGGAACTCAGGAGACGGGTCAGGAAGTAGCTGCGTCCACCGCCGGAATGGGCCGACAAGGCCTGGCGACCGATCCCGAAGGTTTGCGCCATGGTTCCCATCAAGCGGTCGATCGGCGTCCCGTCCTGCGTTCCACTGGTGAAGTAGAAACCGCGCAGCATGGGAATGTCTTCATAGCGGCTTGGCTTGAAAATCTCGTCGAGGAAGTCCTGGATAGGCCGTTTCAACGACGCGATCTGCTGCGGGAAACCATAGATCAGGCTGCGGCGCTGGATATCCGGTTCCTGATGGATACGCTCCACCAGCCGTTCGTTCAAACGGTCGACAAGCGCGTCAAACTCTTCTTCGAACTCGGCGACGACCCCGGTTTCAGACTCGGCCGCCTCCAGTTTGAAGGTGGTCCCCCAGACCTGATCCCGGTCTTCCCGTCCCAGGTCATCGAAGAACTCACTGAAGCCCGCGACCAGATCGGCCTTGGTGAACACCACGTAGATCGGAAAACGCACCCCGAAATAGTCATGGAGTTCACGCAGGCGCTGCTTGACCGCATGAGCATGGGCAAAGCGTTCCGTATCGCTCAAGGTCGCCATATCCGACAGGCTGATCGCCACGATCGCGCCATTGATCGGCTGTCGCGCCCGGTACTTTTTCAAGAGATCCAGGAAACCGGTCCAGGCGGCCCGGTCGACGGCCTGATGGCTGTCCTGCGTGGTGTAACGGCCCGCGGTATCGATCAGGACCGCCTCGTCGGTGAACCACCAATCGCAATGCCGGGTCCCGCCAACACCACGAACCGAATCCTTGCCGAGCTTTTCCGCCAGGGGGAAGCGCAATCCGGAATTCACCAGGGCGGTGGTTTTGCCCGCGCCAGGCGGGCCGATAATAATGTACCAGGGCAGCTGGTAGAGGAATTTCCGCCCGCCTTTGCCGCCCCCGAGGCGCGTTGTCTTCAGGAGGTCCAGCGCATCCTGCATGCGCTCGTTGAGCACCGCCACTTCACGATCGGAGGCTGCGGCCTCCTCGCTGTCCGCATCCCCGCCGCTCTCCGCGAGGTCTTCCATCAGCGCTTTGTCGGCCTTTTTCGCCTTCACCATCGCGATCAGGTTGATCAAACCCCAGATCAGGAAAATGACCACCACCGTGAAGAGACGCACAATCGCACTCTCCAAGGGCCGGACATCGGCGATGGCGACAAGCGGGCCGATGAACCATACCAGCAGGCACAGCAGCAACGCGCCGACAAAGGTCACAAACCAGCGCGAGCGGAGTATATCCAGCAGCTTAGACATCGGCGTCCTCCCTCGCTGAACGAGAGAACGTCGCGCCGGGCGCGGCGGCCCCAAATCCAGGGGGCGTTGCGGAGAAGACCAAGGAAACGAAGCGGTTTAGCCGGGTCATTGGATCACCGCTCCTTCCTTGATGAGGATAATTTCGATGCGCCGGTTTTCGGCGCGTCCCTCAGCCGAAGCATTCGAGGCAATCGGCTCATTGTCTGCGCGGCCATCAACCGAGAGTCGACCGGGATCGGTCAGAAATCCGGTCAGGATTTTGGCCACCGAGGAGGCGCGCGCCAGCGAAAGATGCCAGTTGGAGGGAAAACGGACGGTCCGGATCGGAATGTTGTCGCTGTGTCCCGCCACCACGATCTGGCCGGGCTCGCTTCTTAAAGCATTCCCAATCCGCTCGATGATCGGCAGATAGCTCTCCTCGACCAGCGCACTGCCGGACCCGAAGAGGCCTTTGTTACGCACGCGGATCGTCAGTGCCTGGACATCTTCGCTGACCACGACGAGCCCCTGCGCGATCTCCTGTTCCAGGAAGCCCTCCACCCTCGGAAGGAGTTCCGACTTGATCTCGGGCGGCGGGGGTGGTGGCGGCGCATCGACACGCGCCAGCGTAACGGCACCGATCGGCGGCAGTTGCTGCAGTTCAATCGCAACTACATCGGAATCATTGTTCAGGCTGTAACTGAACAGCACGAACATCACCGTCACCAAAGCCGCGGTGCCGACCGCGATCACCCAGAGCGGCACATAGGAACTCAGCGGCTTGTGCCCGGCATCGACCCCGCGCCAATGGGGCGAGAGCTCGCGCTCGAATTCGCCGCGCCGCGACCGGATCAGGCGGAACAGGCCCTCGCGGACTTCGCCATGCCGGATTGAACCGCGGCTCATGACCCTGTATTTGCCCTCGAAGCCCAAGGACATACAGAGGTACATCAGCTCGAGCACCTCGGCGTAGCGGCCCGGATCCCGCTCGAGCTTTTCCAGCAGGTCGAAGAAACGCTCCCCGCCCGAAGTCTCGTTGTGGAACAGAGCGACCATGCTCTGTTGTCCCCAGGCGCTGGACGCGCCCCAGGGCGTGTTGAGCACCAGATCATCCAGGGTCGCGCAGAGTGCATAGCGGGCCGCACGCACCGACTGTGGGCTCAGCCCGGTCTCGTTCGCACGGCGTTCAAAGGCTTTAACCTCTTCGATCACACGCCGGCGAAGACCATCCACATCCTGGAGCTGTCCGGAGTTCTTCAGGCGCATGGCGAGCCCCAGCAGCGCGGTCGCCGCGCCCACCAGCGGATTGAAACTCGCCTGGCTCAGATCCGCCGCCGCAACAGCCGGACCGGCACGGCGCGGGGAAACCGTGCGGTCGGAATCCGCCGCTGCGCCGCCGAGCGATGGCGCCTGCGTAGCGTCAGCTCCAACCTGCCCCGCTCCGGTCTGCCCCGCCCCTGGCCGCCGTCCGCCCGGCATGGGTCGGATAACCGTGCGATCCTCTTCAAAGGGATCGTCGCCGCTCATGCTATCTTCCCCTCTGGCATGCTGCTCCAATACACGGTTCCAGGCATTACAGTCCTCTTACGTCCCCCCAGCAACTTACGTTTAAGGGCAACTTACGTTGAAGGGCCTCGCCCCTATCCTGCCCTCATACGTCCACCGGCGTCCCCCGGTTCATCAGCTCCGAATCGCCCAAAGTTCCATTTCAAGACGCGGGAACTCGCCGGATACGTGAATTGCGATTCCGCCGGAGTTTTTAAGTTGCTTCCAATACTGACTGGACTGGTCCAGTTCGAAATAGGTTACCCCTGCATGGTAGGGAATCTGCCGTGGCGCGACCGGAAGCGGTCGCAAGGCGATTCCCGGCAGAGCCACATTCACCAGCTCGCGGATCTGTTCGACCGACCCGATTTTGGCCTGGTTCGGAAAACCGCGGCGCAGATTCTCAACCGGCAGGTCGGCCCGCACTGCCAGCACGAAACTGGAGTTGCTCAGGAGGCCTTTGTCGGTCAATGCGGCCACGTGAATTCCGTATTTGCGCGCCTGCAGGGGAATCGGCACCGCCGTCTGCTCCAGCACTGCGCTCAAGGCCTGGCGCAGCTCTTTCATCACAGGTGCAAAGCTGCCCTGAAGATCGTCGTGGCGGTACACGCCAAATTTGCCGGGCCGCTTGCCGGGCGCTGTGAAGGTCGAGAGTTCACCGGCAATGGAGAGCGCGACCGCATAGAAGGTTTCGGGGTGGACGTTGGCCGACGAGGCGAGATGCGCCAGCAAGGGCTCATAGCGGTTGACCGCCATCAACAGCAAAAAGTCCGCGATTTCGGCGACGCCCTTGGTGCCGGATTCCGAGACACGTCCCGCCAGGGCTTCGCCACGGTGATGAGTGAGACCAAGGATCTCGCTGATCATACCGCTCAGGACAGACGAGGCCGCGCAGTCCAGGCAAGGCGGGATATAGCGCTCATCAATCACCACATTCTTGTCCGCCCGCACCTCGACAATCCGCGCAAGCCCCAGACAGACGTAGCCGGCCCGTTCATCGGTCTCGAGCAGATACCGCAGGCGCAGCTTTCCGACCTGCATGGTCGAGACAGTCTCCGACCCGGCGTTCGAATCCGGTGTCTCGACTTCTTCGCCTGCGTAGCGCGCGACGCTGTCCGGCGAGCCGTCCAGATCAAACTCGGCCCCGCCGGGCTGACGCACGGGCAGCGCCAGATAGACGACACAATCGCGGGTATTCTCCGGCAGCTCCAGTGGTGGCGGATGATTGCTGTCGTCGGGAATGCTGAAAGGGGTTCCGTCCTCCAGAATGCCGCGGCAGACACTCAACGCGAACTTACCCGTGGTCAGGAGATCCCGATTAATCTGAAGATCCTGAATGCCCCAGCTGTAGGGGCGAATACCGTCCACCCGTCCGCGTACCAGCCGTTCAACATAGCGGTCGCTCTGTTGAAAGTGCTGGGTCTGAAGGAACATGCCTTCAGACCAGACGACTTTGTTATCCCATGCCATAAACTGTCTCTCGGCTCATACCCTGCGGATGCCCCGGTTGGCTGCAGGTCGCAGGAGCGCCTGTCACAGCTCCTGCCGCCTGTCGATCCATCCGGCCTCCGTCAGTCTTCCTCGGCTTTGCTGACCGATACCGCCAGGGCATCGATCTGGACATTGTAGCTGTTGATCTCCTCGGGCACGATATCGCCCATGGCGCGCCAGACCGAGGTCTCCGTCTCTCGGTATGCCGCAAGCACCCCGAGATAACGGACCGTTGGCCCGACTTCCTGCGAAATCTTTTGGGTGGCTCCCGGCGTCACGATGATTTCCTCGCGTCCGATCATATCGGCTCCCAGGATCGCTGCGTCCTGTTCGAACAGCTGAAAGAAGTCGGCTTCCTCGAAGGCGTTGGGAGATGCCAGCTGGTAGACCCTTAATACAACCGGCGAGGCCCGTCCTTGCGCGTTGGGATTGATGTCCAGTGCAGCCGAAATCGAGAGATCGACGACAGTCGGCTCAGGTTTGGTCTCGGCGCATCCGCCGAGCACCAGCAAAGCCGCGAACAGGCAACAGATCACTCTCACATTTGGTCTCCCCACATAGGTCGAGTTGGCCCCTGCAATAGTTCAAACCTCATTGTTTGAACGAACCGCCGCAACATCCCGAATCGTCAAGCGATTTACACTAACACAGATGGCCTCATGATGGCCGCGCCGCTTTCGCGCCTCGTCTGTCCGTGCTTCGCCCCTAAACTTTTTTCGCCTGCTCCTCATAAGCCCGCGCAAACTCCCGCCCGAAGAGACCGTGAAAGTCATCTTCGGCTTCCTTCGCAATTTCCGCATAGAGTTTTGTAAAGAGTTCCCAATGGCGGGCTTTTTTCGAGCCTGGCAGAACTTTGTCCAGAACAGAATCCTCGCGCATCCGGTCTTCCAGCTCCTTGGGATCGAAGCGCATCAGCAAAGCCTTCAAGGCCACCTGCATTCCCGCCATCACCGCGATCTGATGGGCCTTGATATCCGAGAAACCCTGATCAACCGCCTGACGCGGTGTCAGATAGCCCCGGCTGGTTCCGCCCAGCATGGCCTGCAGCGCATCTTCGATATTGACGGTGAATTTCAGCGGATTGTTCGCTTCGGCCCGGATCATCGTCTGATCCAGGCGGAATTCGTTCTTGATGGTCTGCCGGGCCTTCAGGACCTCGACCAGGCCACGCACCAGATCACGGTAGGTCTCGCCCACCCGGCGCATCATTTCCTCTTTTGCCGCCTCGGGCACATCGAGCTCGGTCATGCCGACACCTTCGAGAAACGCATGCAGCAAAGCAGAATCCGACGCCGGCATCGCAGGCTGAGCGACGTTCGCGGCAGGTGCCGAAGCTGAGGGCGGCGCCTGTGGTGAAACCCTTGGCGCAGCTGCCGGCTCTGCGTCGTCACCAGCGCTGGAACTTGATTGCTCCACCGGTTCAGGCGCCGGGTTCAGCAGATCGTCAGCGTCCCAGTCATCCGGTATCTGGGCGCCGGCCACCCCGGGCGGCTGAAAGAACTCCTGAGACGGGGGCACATGATCCTGTTCCGGCGCGGCGCTGTCCAAGGGGTCGTTGCCCGCCCCTCCCGGCAAGAGATCGCTGAAGAGGTCGTCATCCTCCGGGATTCCCCCGCCGGACGGAGTCCCCAAAGGCGCAATCGAGGGTTCCTGCCGCGCGGACGGCCCGGAGTGATCCAAAAGTGCATCGAGTGGATCCAGCGCGCCCTCCCCGGGCGCACCGGGCTCCAAGCCGCCGCTTCCCGGACCGCTTAGCTTTGCTTCGTCCTCCGCCTTGTCACGCTGCTGGGAGTTGATTTCGAAGGGGTCGAGATTTTCGCCCATGCCGACCCCCAGAACCCGCGCGAAGGAATCCAGATCGTCGACCGCATCATCTGGACCCGCAGACTCGTCGATTTCGACTTTGATTTCGTAATCGCCGATCTTCAGACGATCCCCGTCATTCATCCTGACCGTCGTGCCGCGCTCCAGCCGTTCCGGCGAGCCATTTACAAAAACACCGTTCGTGCTGGTATCGGTCAGGCTGAACGTCCCGTCGCGAAAATGGACGGAGCAGTGATTTTTCGACATGTGGGGGTCCGGCAGCGCCCACTCGTTGCTCAGGCCTCGCCCGATTCTGCCCCCCTGGGATCCGAAACTATGGCTGATGTCCTGCGGATCCGGCGGTTTGACATCGCCGACAATTGTCATTCTCAGAATCATGCGTATCTCAGGGTCGTTCCCGTTTTCGCGCCCATATTACACATGCATGGCGGTCACAGGCCATGACTGGATGCGCAGAAAGAAAAATTCCCGTAATCCGTGGCATTTCGCGGTTCATAGCCCGTATTACTCCGCGTCGCGGCCACTCCCGCCGCGCGCCACGTCCAGGCCTTGATTCAGGAACTTTGCATACTTATCCGGGGCTTTTTCGGGCTCGGTCTGAACCGCGGCCAGAATAACCGCCCCCGAAACCGCTGCACCGGTCAGTTCCTCGCCCGGCGGCACGGAGGGAGCATCCTCGGGCGCCATGGAGCCCGCGCTCCAGAATGCGGCCACGGCGGCCCAGCTCGCGGAAGAATCCATGGGCGTTTTCTCGGCAAGCGCCATCGCCTTGCGGCGGTTCTCGTCAACCGGCTTGTAAACCCAGGCTTCGGCGGCATCCAGGGCCGCGAGGTTATCGGAAGACGGATCTTCGGTCGTGACAGCGCGCGCGCAGAGACAGGCCCACCACACCGCCTCGCGTTTCGGCAGGGCGTAGGCTAGGAAACGCGCAGCGTCGGCAAAGCGTTGCTCCGCCATAAGGCGCTCCATGAAGGAGGCCGGCGTGGACGCCTCATCAAGCAGCGCGGCAGCATCCGGGTCCAGCTCATACAGACGGCAGACTTCAGCCGCCGTCGAGGCTTGGACTTTTGTGAGTGCTGTCATTTTAACCGCTCACCTTCGACATGTTTCCCAATCGATCCTCAGTTCCAAACGCCTGGATTTAACCATCCGTCCCAGGACTTCACCTTCCTTCACAGAGACAACACTTAATTGATCATAACTATTCCACCCTTTACGGTGAGCATCCCCGAGCCCTCGACCGTGGTCATTGGCGACTTCAGATCCGCCTTCATATCGCCCTGTACCGTGACCATCATTCCCTTGATCTTGATTCCCGACTGATCGATCTTGATCGAGTTGCCGCCGACCTTCAGTTCGATCGACTGCATGGCCTCTACCGTGATCTTTCCGGCGTCGGCCTTGACGGCAATGTTTCCCATTTTGACGGACAGCTTTTCATTGCCCTTCGAGATCGTGGCCGTCCGGTTTCCCTGCGAAATCGTAATGTCTTCGTTGCCTTTGCTGACCTCCAGGGTCCGGTTGTTGGTCACCGTGATGGATTGGTCGTTGTCGACTTCCAGCGTGTCGTCGTTCTCGACCTTGCGCATGAAATCCTTCTGCGCATGGAAGTAGACCTCTTCTTTGCCCGCCTTGTCCTCGAAGCGCAGCTCATTAAAATCCGCCTCGGCGCCGGACTTGCTGCTGCGGGTCTTTATACCGCTCTGGGTTTTGTTGGCGGGAAGGCTGTAGGGCGGTGTGTTCTCGTCATTATAGACACATCCGGTCACCAGAGGGCGGTCGTAGTCTCCGTCCAGGAAACTGACAATGACTTCCATGCCGACGCGCGGGGTGAAAACGCTGCCCCAGTTCTTACCTGCCCACATCTGGGTGACGCGCAGGTAGCAGGAACTCTTATCGTCGTCTTCGCCGTAGCGGTCCCAGTGAAATTGAACATGAACGCGCCCATGCTCATCCACGTCGATTTCCTCACCGGCAGGACCGACGACCACTGCACTTTGGGGACCGTTCGGCCGGGGGACGGGCGTGATTTTCTCCGGACGCAGGACGATATCTTTCGGAAGAGCGACGAACCGGTTCGCGTAGCTCGCCGTCTCGCCGCCACCGGCAGCCAGGAACGTCGGGTCGTAGGCGTGATGGGTTAGGCCCGACACGACATATTCCTGATCGACTTCAGCCTCGGTTTCGTGCCGCGTCAGCTTGAAGCTATGTCCCGGCGAGAAGCTGCAGCAGTCCCCCTGGCCTTCAACCACTTTATAGGAAGCCTCTTCGGTCTCCATCCTGAGTTCACTTGACGTCGAGCCTTCCGCCTTGGTCGTGAATTGCCCGGGATATTCATAGACCTCGTACTTCTTGAAGTCAGCGTTGTCGATAACCGTATTGGTCTTGCTCTCAAGGTCGGTTTTCGAGGTCGTAAAGTTGTAGTCACTCTGCACCCAGGTCCCGCTTTTGAACTCGTGACTGGGGTTCCAGCTGTTGACGACGCCGCCGGAAACACCGCCTGCCCGGTGCTCGACCTCGGCCTGAAGCGCGTCTTCGTAGGCGCTCGCATTGTCGGCAATGACGAGCGTATGTTTGCCCTGTTCATGCTTGTGAAAATAGAACAGGCCAAAGCGTTCCATCAGGCGCGATACGAAATTGAAATCGCTCTCGTTGAACTGCACGCAATACTCAAGGGTCGGAAAGCTTGCGTTTGCCCTGATTTCGTAATCGCTGAAACTGGCGTCGGAAAAAACGTCTTCAATAATTTTGTCGACGGTCTTTTCCTGGAAAATCCGGCAATCGGAGGTCCGGGTCAAAAGCCAGAACTCGGGCACCACCTCAATGCGGTAGCTGTAGAGTCCTTGCCCTGCCGCTCCACCCGAAGCAAAGCGTTTGACGATCCCGTTAAACCAGCGGACCTCGCCGTCCCGGTCCGGCATCTTCACGCTAAAGGAGACAGACTTTCCGAGCAGATCCTTGGGATCGACCTCCGCGGTTTCCGAAAGAAGGTCGAGATCGAAACGAAAAAGACGGGACGACCGCTCTTCACCCTCGAGACCGGACAGCAACAGCACATCCTGCCCCAACGGACTCTCGATGGTCAGTAGCCTGCCTGTTTGTTCCCAAGCCACGATCGTTGCGGTGCCCCCAAGAGCATAACCCGGTCCGGAGGATCAAACGCGCACTGATCACTGCGGACATGGCGCGTTATGCGCTCTCCAAACCAATAATGCGGAGCCGCTTCGCTTATACGCATGCGCAGCAAGCTGACAGGCTCCGGCGCCGCCTTAACGGCGTCTTGAGTCCCGATATCCGTACTGCAGCTTGCCAGGCGGCGTTTCTCCGCCAGGCAGGCTGCAAGCCCGGAAAACCGGATCAGACCTTCTTGGTCGTGGTCATATCGTAGCCGGCAGGAATCGGCGATCCCGCTTTGTGCTTTTCGTCGAACGGAGTGTACTTCATTTCGATCTTGGTGAAGTTGATGCTGACCGATTCAGTCGGACGGTCGCCGCCACTGCTGACGCTGTAGCCGGAGACCAGTGCGTTCGTCAGTTCATAGGTCAGATAGAGATCTCCAGGACTGCCCGTGCTGACCAGATGGATCTCGACCTTTTTACCTGCGGCGCCCGTGGTCGCTTCCGTAAAGAGGTGGGCCGAAGAAGCGTCCAGTTCCTTCGAGAAGGTGACTTCACTGACCGAGGGTTCCGAGGCTTCGCGGCCTGAGGTTTGGCCGGTGCTCGTCATAATCGCACGGCCGGTGCCCCATTGAAGCGAATTGACCTGGATCCATTTCTTATGTTTGTCGTGAGTCGCATCGCCATCGATACCATCATACTTTACGTAAATCGCCATGGTCTTCCTACCTCCAGTACATCGTTGTGATTAGCTTTTCGTTGCGAATCTTCTAAGCAAAAACCCGCGTTAATTGCGGCTCAAAATACGATGGGAATATTTACCCGATACGGTACTCAAAGCCACCACTTTCGTCTACCGAAACACCAACGTCAGTGATTTCTCCACCCTCTGCCATGCGCTCCAGAAACAGTGCCGACATCTCCGGCAGCATGGTCCGGGAAAGAATGTGCTCGATGTTCCGCGCGCCGCTCTCGTTCTCCTTGCAGCGCTCGGCAATCGAGTCGATCAAGGCCTCGTCATAGCTGAATTCCGCCTTGTAGTTTTCGCGAACCCGGGCCGCAACCCGGTCCAGTTGCAGCTTTACAATTCCTTTGATCACCTCGTCGCTCAGCGGGAAGTAGGGAACCAGTGTCACGCGGCCGAGAAAGGCCGGCTTGAAAACCTTCAGCAATTCAGGGCGTAAAGCCTCGGCCAGTCCCGCCTCATCCGGCATGGTTTCCGGGTCGTCGCAAAGCCCGGCGATCGTGTCCGTACCGGCATTCGATGTCATGATGATGACGGTATTCTTGAAGTCGATGTCCCGGCCTTCACCGTCGCGCAGCATGCCTTTGTCGAAAAGCTGATAGAAAACATCCTGCACGCCCGCGTGTGCCTTCTCCATCTCATCGAAAAGGATCACGCTGTAGGGCCGCCGCCGGACCGCTTCGGTCAAGACCCCGCCCTCGCCGTAGCCGACATATCCGGGCGGCGATCCCATCAGGGTCGAAACCTTATGCTCTTCCTTGAACTCGGACATATTGATCGTCGTGACGTTCTGCTCGCCGCCATACAGCAGCTCGGCAAGCGAGAGTGCGGTCTCGGTTTTACCCACGCCGCTGGTGCCGCAAAAGAGGAACACCCCGATCGGCTTGCGCGGATCGGTCAGCTTGGCACGAGAGGTTCTCATCGCCTGCGCAATGGCGTCGAGGGCGTGGGACTGTCCGATAATCCGCTTCTCGAGATCTTCCTTGATGTTGAGCACCTGCCGGATCTCGTTGGAGACCATTCGGCCAACGGGGATGCCGGTCCAGGTTGCGACCACGGACGCCACCGCCTGGCCATCGACACAAACCTGCAGCAAAGGTGCTTCGCCCTGCATTTCATCCAGCTGCGAATTCAACTCGGCGAGCTCGGCCAGCCAGGCCTTCATGTCTTCTTCGGATGCCGGCTCCTGAGCTTCCCCGTCCGGATCCTGCTCCTCCTCGCCGTTGCCGGCATGGGCCCCTTCCAGCTTATCCCGCAGATCCCGGATCCGGCCGATCAGGTCACGTTCCTTGGCCCAGCGCTCCTCGAGTTCAGCCAGCTCATCGCCGACCTTTTCCTTTTGCTCGGCAATCTCCGTGAGCTTCGCGCTATGGGCGCCACCGGTCGCGGCCTCGCGCTCCAGGATCCCGCTTTCGACATCCAACTGCTCGAGCCTGCGCCGGCGGTCCTCGATCTCCGGCGGCACCGCGGCCTGACTCATATTCACGCGGGCACAGGCGGTGTCCAGCAGGCTGACAGATTTGTCGGGCAGCTGCCGGCCCGGAATGTAGCGGTGAGACAGCCGCACGGCATCGATCACGGCTTCATCGAGAATGCGCACCCCGTGGTGCTTCTCCAGGGTGTCGACCAGCCCGCGCATCATCTCGATGGCGACGGCTTCCGTCGGCTCCTCGACCTTGACCACCTGAAAGCGCCGGGCGAGCGCCGCATCGCGTTCGAAGTACTTCTTGTATTCCGCCCAGGTGGTCGCCGCGATGGTGCGCAGCTCTCCGCGCGCCAAGGCCGGCTTGAGCAGATTGGCCGCATCCCCCTGCCCGGCCTGCCCACCGGCCCCGATCAGGGTGTGGGCTTCGTCGATGAACATGATGATGGGTTTTGGCGAGGCTTTTACCTCTTCGATCACCGATTTCAGGCGGTTTTCAAATTCGCCTTTCACCCCAGCGCCCGCCTGCAGCAATCCCAGGTCCAGGGTATGCAATGCCACGTTCTGTAGCGCCGGCGGAACGTCGCCCGACGCGAGACGCAGGGCAAAACCCTCCACCACCGCCGTCTTTCCGACACCCGCCTCGCCGGTCAGAATCGGATTGTTCTGACGCCTGCGGGTCAGAATGTCGACAATCTGGCGCACTTCCGGATCACGTCCCAGAACCGGGTCGATCTCACCATTCCGTGCGCGCTGGGTCAGATTGATAGTGAACTGCGCCAGTGCGGTGCCACCGGCGGCACCCGTGGCCACGGCAGGCGCATCGCTCCCGGGTTCACTGCTCTGTGCGGCAGACTCGCCGATCGCTTCGTCACTGTCGGCGACGATCTTCATCATGTCCCGCTGCAGGTCTTCTACCGGGATGCGCGCAAACTGCGCCGAAGACTCGCGCGCGACCGGAGCGAGCCCTTCGTCCAAAAGCAAGGCTCCAAGCAAATGGCAGGAGCGGACTTTCGGCGCACCATATTGCAGGGACGCCAGCACCCAGGATTCACGCGCCAGCTTCACCACCTGGGGCGAGAGCGCCGGGGCGCGGCTGTTGCCGGTCTTCATGGAGTCGAGAACCCGGGTCAGGTCCGCGATCAGCCGCGATTCGTCGACCTCGTAATGACGGAGCAAAAGCTGCAGGTCGGAATTACTGCTCTCGAGCAGCTTGAGCAGCCAATGCTCGATCTCAATGTTGTAGTGACTTCGGGAGAGAGTAAGGCCCGCGGCGCTCTCCAGGGACGTCCGGCAAATCCCATTCAACTTGCCGACAAGCGCCTTCAAATCCACTGCAGCCATCTGTCCCCCTTCTCGTGGCGCATAGCTCGTTTGTATGCACTCGAATCTTGTTTTACGCCATTTTTTTAAAAACCGACAGCGCTATTTGCACAGTAACAAATTGAACGCTGTTCGACAGCCCTTTGTTTTCTCTCAGAACATGCCCAACGACTCCCAAATCGGCTTCTTTTTCGACAAGAGCTCCTGCAGCCTTTCCGATACATGCTGCAGGTTGTTTTCGCGGCCTTCGACCGGCTGGCCATCCTTAATCAGACGCTCACCGCGGTCTTCGTATGTTTTCCAGATGAAAGACGCAAAAGCATCCGGATCCTTATCCAGACCCTCGCACAGACCGAGGAAGACCAGCGTCTCCAGGCTCGTGACCGGAACCGCACTCGCCAGTCGCTGCGACGCCAGAGCACTGGAAAGCTGGGCGTTCTCCGCGCGCGTCTGCTTGCAAAGCAAATGATTGAGAGACCGAAGAGACTCCGCTGCTGTCCCGGCTGCCGGCCCCGCAACCGGTTGTGCCTGATTGGATCCGATAAGAATGCCCGCGATCTCCTGCATGGTCGACTCCGGATGCTTTTGGATCGCCGGCAGGGCCATCAGTTCGAACATCGTCTTCGGTCCTTCGCTCAGTGCATCGAAAACCTCGCCGTAGACTTCGGCGGAGACCTCAATATGACCGCGCGGTGCAAGCACCTTTGTCGAGGCATCCGTCCTCGGGACCACCGTGGCAATCTGAAGTTCGGCAAAAAGCTGGTTCTGGCGTTCCCGGCTCATACGCCGGGCGCCCCGAACAAAAACATCCTGCCGCAGGGTGCGCGACAGATAATAGTCCTTGAAGGTCTCGCGGATCTCCGGGATCTGCACCTGATTGAGAATCTCCTTCTGTTCAGGCGTCAGGGTGAGATCCGGAAAATTCTCCAGCAGAATGCAGGACGCCACGTGGGAGAGTTTCGCCGGCGCCAGATCACGCGCCACGTCCGCATGATAGAGCGGGGTCCAGTGTGCGTTGAGATATTCATGGGCCAGGTATTGACCGCCTTCCCCCTCCCAGGTCTTGATCAGATAGTCGAGACGTTTGTTATCCGCGAAAAAATTCGCGCCGCTGTCGCGCAGTTCGGTCGCGAACTTCAGGGCGCGTTCCACCTGCATATCGCTGCGGCCCGGCATCAGGCGTGAAAACTCACTGAACATGCGTTGCAACGGCAGCCCTGCCGTCGTGTCGGGCATGGAGTTGTAGCTGACGTAGACAATGCCGCCGGGCTTCAGGTAGCGCGACAGGAAGGTGACGATGGCCGCTTTGTTCTCGTCGTTGATCCAGCTGTAGACACCGTGCATGGTAACGAAATCGAACTGCGGCAGCTTCTCGACACGGCCCTGGGCAAAGTCATCGAAACCGGCCTCATGAAAGGTGATGTTGGTCAGGCCCGTCTCGGTGACCTGCCGTTCTGCGCGGGCGATATGGGCCGGATTGAAATCCATGGCGTGGAATTCGCCCTGCGGGTTGGCCGCCGCGAGCATGAGTGCCGTCAGCCCCTGCCCGCAACCCAGTTCGCAATAGGTGAACCCGCGTTTCAGCGAAACCGGCTCATAGCCGTTCAGCATGCAGGCGAAATTCAGATAGATCGGTGCCTGCTGTTTATAAAATCCGGGCACATACTCGATGTCGGAGATATAGCCCGCGTCCCATGAACTCATTTACTTTTCCCGTTTATGCGTAGTTATCCAGCGAGAAGACCGCATCGGAAACATCGCCGCGATGGTCGTCTTTTTTGAACCAGGTATTCCAGCCCAGCCTCGGGCCCGGCCCCTTGCCTCCACCGCCAAGTTGAAGCGCAGGGACCTGATCGCCGCGCAAGGTCAGCTGCACGTCGAAAGACTTGTCCGCGCCGACAAAAAGACGCGTCATTTGTGCGAGCTTCAGAAGCTCGTCCCCCTCGGGCATGAAGGCCACGAACTGGTCGTAGCTGAGGGGCCCCATACGGATCCGGAAACTGCTTTGCACATCCCAGACCCGGGAGCCCACGACCGCGTCGACACCCAAGCGGCAAAACCCCGGATCCATATGCGGATTCGCAGGCAGCGAAGTGCACTCGTCCTCGGCCAGCGTGAGCCAGCGCCCCTGAAACTGATCGATCTCGACCTTGCGCTCAAAGAAGTCCGACAGCAGGGCCTCCAAGGCCACGGCGGAAGGCGGGGAATGGCTTAAGTGCCCGCCATAATGCAGCAGCAGCTGGTCGTCGAAGGCCAGGCGCTTGCGCAGGCTGCTCTCCCCGAAGCCGATCATGGCATAGAGGCTCGAGGTCACCGGATCTTCCCGGTCACGTCCCGCGCGCTCATAGACCTGCGGCAGGCGGTATTTTTCCCAGGCACGCAGGAACAGGGAAATCAGCCGGTGGTTAAAGAGGTCGAAGAAATCGCGCAGCGCTAGATTTTTTCCGCGAGTCTCCCGAATCACGGTCTCGGTATAATGCGGCGGCAAGACACCGCTGGGGCCGGTCAGCCCCATGAAGCCGACGGTCATCTCGGGTGGCGGCGCGGGTTTCTCGCCTGCGCCCCCGCTCTTGGACTCAAGCTTGGGCTGAACGATCTTGCTGATTTCACTCGGTGGAAAATGCAGGGCCGGCAAGGCCCGAAAGCGGACGGCTTCCGATCCCGGCGGCACATCCTCACCAACCGCACCGCTGTTGGGGCTGCGGGCATCTTCGCCGCCCTTAGCTCCCTTTCGGCGCAAGGGTATACGCTTCGCCGCTTCAAGCAACCGCACCGCCTGGAAAAACCCGAAGCGGTATGGTGCGCGAAACAACTCGTCGATCAGAGAAGCGTCCGGTCGCCGGCTCTTGGGGGCCATTTTCGCAGTACTCCTGAACGCCCCTTCACACGGGCGGTCAAACGGGTAAATGAGTTGATCGAGCAATAGAGGCCCAGAAAGCGTTCAAGCACCTGCGCCAGGAGAAAGAGTCCGCTGCCGGAAAAGCCTTTCTCGTCGAATTCGATCTCGACTTCCATGCCTCTGCAGACTCCGCCGACGCCCAGCGAAGCCGCCCGGGCGGCAACGCGCCG
This sequence comes from Denitrobaculum tricleocarpae, assembly GCF_007004665.1. Lineage (GTDB taxonomy): Bacteria > Pseudomonadota > Alphaproteobacteria > Kiloniellales > Kiloniellaceae > Denitrobaculum > Denitrobaculum tricleocarpae. The sequence goes on from NZ_ML660054.1 coordinate 156,320, forward strand.
GTTCCTGACCGAAAGCACGGAATCGATCACGGCACGGGTCTCGGCGGAATCCCTGAAGTCATAGAGTTTCAGAATCTCGCGCAGCGCGTCGGCCCCTTCACCGCTCTCCGCATCCGTAATGGAAAGATGGTTCAGGCTGAGATGTGAGATCAGACGCCAGTAGCCTTTCGGTCCGGCAGGCGGCCGGAGGGTCTCGGTCGGCGCAGTGATGCAGCTGAGCTTGCTGACCGGAGACGCCCCTTCCACCAGCCGCAGATAGGGATGCCCGCCACCATATGGCAGCTTACCCGGCAGATCCCGGTTCAGGCCTGTCATGCCGATCGAGAGCGTCCAATTGGCAGGCATGGAGGGCACGTAATCCAAATCGACCAGGGACAGGTACACCTCCGTCCCCCGGTCGAACTGGCCGGCGGGCCGGCGCGCGCTGTGCCAGAACCGCAGATCCCGCCTGGGATCGCCGCTGTGCTTCAGCGAATAAAAGGGCGCAACCTCCGCCGTGTCACCATCCGGCGATGTCATGGACACCGCGTCGATGGAATAGACTTCGCTAACGCCCTCCCGCCGTGCGTCCGGCACAACCCTGTACTCATGAGAAGTCTGGTTGAGCGAGATGGGCTCAGCGCGTTGCTTGAAGAGGTTCACCATGGGCGTGCAGCCGAGCGCAAAGCTCTCCGCCGACACACTCCGCTCCAGGTCGCTCGAAGTCCGGTTCAGGTAGATGAAAACCTCGAGCTTGTTTCCGGCATCGAGCAGGGTCTTGCCCTCCAGCGCCGTCAGATCGAAGAACAGGAACTTCTCGGGAAAGGCAAAATACTCGGTCAGCAGACGGTATCCGGCAAAGGACCGTGCCGGATAAGGCAAAAGCCCTTCGTCGCGCCCGAAGCCCACAGGCTTGATGGCATCCGGCCCCAGGATCACCGGATTGGGATCCGAAACTCCGTCGGCCAGCGCAATCGAGATCGTATTATTGAACAGCAGCTCGTGCAGGGGCAGGACCTGCTGCGGCTGCCCGCGCAGGAAGAAACGCAGAGACTCCGGCCCCAGCTTGGTAAAGCTCATCTCCTCACTCAGGCACTTCAGACTGAGCCGCAGCACGGCGACCGCACCAGCGCCGCGCGGATTGGCCGGCGCTACGAGCGGCCGCCCGGTCAGGCTCGCATTCTCGACGGTGATGGGCCAGAGCGTCGTGTCGTAGCAGGTGGTGAAGCAGCAGCGCTCGCCACCGACCGGCTCCGTCTCGATCTCCGTTTGCCGGGGCACCTTGTAGGAGCCGGTATGATCAGCCTGACAATCGAACTTGACGATCGACATGGAGGGTATCGGCGCCAGGTAGTGAGGATAGAGCGCCGAGATCAGGGAGTCGGTGAGCTCCGGAAAGTCATCGTCGATCTTGTGGCGGATCCGGGCGGTCAGATAGGCGAAGCCCTCGATCAGGCGCCCGACATGCGGATCCTCGACGGCATCGGCGCTGAGACGCAGACGTCCCGCGATCTTGGGATGTGCATCGGCGAATTCCGCCGCCAGCTTACGAACGTAAGTCAGTTCACGGTTATAGTATGGCAGCAGGTCATCAGCCATTGGGTTTGGTCACCGAAAAGTTTTGAGTCACAGGGTCCAGGCTCGAATCGAAGACCATCGACTCCGGCGTCGGGTCGGCAAAGACCAGGGCCTCGACCCTGAACCGCAGGGTCCGGTCCTGCGGCTCCGCGTTATCGAGCATAATGACCTTCAGGGACTGAAACCGCGGTTCGTGCCGGCGGATCGCGACCTCGAGTTCACGGCAGAAATCCTGCCTGTCCTGTTGGGTCGCCACATCGATCCGGGTCACGTCTGGGATGCCGAAATTCAGCAGCGAACGCTCCAGTTCCTTCAGTTCGGACGGCCAGGAGAGATGGCGCTGGCGCGTATTGAGCAGAGCCTCGAGATCCCGCCGGATGGCATTGCGCAGCTCGGCAAGGGGCTGGCCGCGCGATTTTGGCCGGTCCTTGCTCTCGTCCGGATGCGCGTCGAGCAAACGGTCGAGCACCGACGGCAGGATGGGTTGATCGGGATCGAGACGCGCCATGGAGCCCTCAGCCCGCCGGATTGAATTGCAGGGATTCCAGCTGCATCACCGGCACGACATCGTCACCGATCAGGAAGCAGCGCTGGCCAAGCCCCCGTGCCGGACTGCCCTCGCCGCCGACCCAATCGGAACTGCGTCCCAGCAGAACCTGATCGTCGATCACCTGCTCCGCCGTGCCGTAACCCGCGTCCAGGGCATCGCTGGGCGGCAGGTAAATGGCGGGAATAAAAACGTCGCCGTCCGGACCATCGATCACATCGACCGACGCCCGGCGCCAGATCAGATCGATCGGCCGCTCCGGCGCGTGAAATTCCATTTCCCGCACGCGCGCCATCTCCACCCAGAAGTACTTTCCGGTGCTGGTCAGGACTTCGAAGAAGGATGCGGTCACATCGTCAAGATCGCGAAAGTCATCGAAAGACTTGCCGTTGCAGGTTCCGCTCAAGCTCGCCCGCGCGGCCTCTGCGTCTTCCAGAATTTTTGCCGCGCCGGCTGCGTCACCTTCCCGCAACAGGGTCACGGCCTCGAGATGCTTACTCAACGCATCTGACGGCTGTTCGAGAAACTCAGGCACACGGCCCGCCGAGAAAAGTTCCCGGCGCGCCTGATCCGCGCGGACCAGCTGCCGGATCATGGCAACGCCAACGGCGACATCGGGGTTCTGGGTCGAGATCACATCCAGCAGTTTGTCGGCGCGCTCCAGATTGCCGGAGAAACACAGCAGTTCGGCCAGAAAACCCCGCCGGCCCTGATCGACCGGGTTCTTGCGGACCTCGTCGTTCATGGCAGCAATGGCGTCCGCCAGATTCCCCGCCTGATAAAGCTCCTTGGCACTTAAGGCCATCGTTCAATCCTTTCCAAAACCGCGTCACGCGGTGCCGACGGTCGAGAGTTCCGTCACGAGTCGAAATGATGTGATTACCTGATCGAGTTGCGCATGGGGCTGAAGGTGCACCGTGCAACTATAGACGCCCGGACGTCCCGGCGTCTCCCGCACCGATACCCGGCCTTCCCGCAGAGGGTACTTGGCCTTTTGCTCCGGCGATGCCCCGTCGACAGCCGAGCAGTAGTTCAGCAGCCAGCGTTGCAGGAACTCCTCGCACTCTTCGGCGGTGATGAAGGAGCCGACCCGGTCGCGCCCCATGACCTTGACGTAATGGCTGAAGCGCGAAACACAGAGGATATACTGCAGCATAGCCGAGAGCCGCGCATTCACATTCGCCGAAGGCCGGTCATAGGTTTTGGGCAGTTGGACGGCCTGATTGCTGTAGAAAACCGAGTATTCGCTGTTCGCGCATTTGCTCAAGGGAATGAACCCGAGATTGCTCAGCTCCATCTCCTGCGTTTCGGAGACCGAGACATCGGTCGAGTACTTGATCGCGATTCCTCTGCGGTCGGTATCGAAACTCTGCACGGTCAGTCCCGGTACCAGGCCGTAACCGACCACGTCGCGCGCGGCGCCACGGATGTCCGCGAACCAGCCGCTGTCGAAAAAGTTTCTGATCAGGATGCCGCCAAAGGCATAGGCCGCGCTGCCCCAGAGATAGCGGCTGTCGGTATTGCCCGAGACGGCCTCATTGTAACGGAATCCGCAGTCCGGTGCGGCTCCGTCTTTATAAGGCAGCCGCATGAGGATCCTGGGCAGGGTCACGCCGAGAAAGCGCGCATCCTCCAATTCGCGCAGGGACCGCCAGCGGTCGTATTCCGGCTGCCGAAACACCGTTCCGAGATCGATCGGTGTCCCCAGATCCCGGAAGCTGTCCAGGCCCAGCAATTCCGGTGCCGCCCCCACGATCAGGGGTGCAAAGGCCGCGGCTGAGACCTGCGCGAGCGACTTCAGTGTCGAGACATCATCCGTCGGATGATCCTTGCCGCGCTTATGACGGACTTCATAGTCGCCGATCAGCACACCGTAAGGCTCTCCGCCCGGCATGCCGAACTCATTCTCGTAGATTTTGGTGAAGAGCTGGCTTTGATCGAATTCGATCGCGCGCTCCATATCGCGCGTCACCTCGGCCCAGGAGATATCCAGAACCTTGATTTTGACTCCGGCTTCCTGATCGGCCTGCTCGACCAGGTAGTCGACGCCCCGCCAGGAGGCTTCCAGTCTCTGGAACCTGTGATGATGCAGGATGGCATCGACTTGATCGGACAACAGCCGGTCCAGATAAGCGATATCCCGGTCCAGCGCCGCGAGGATCGCCTCCCGGTCGTAGGGTGGTTGCAGCAGCTTACCGTCACCGAACCAGAGCCGCAGACCCTGAATTGCATGAGTGGTCGAGAGAAAAGCCTGCAGGCGGTCGCCGTCGCCGTGCAAGCCGGTTGCCAGACTCGTGCTGCCCACGGCCTCGGAACGCCGTTCGCGAAGCGCGGCGGAAACGCCGGCAAGCGTGACAGCAGCTTGAGTCATAGCAGCAGTTTGGCCCGGCAGGCGGCACTCTCATGAGGCGCCGGCGGCTGAAGCCCTTCAGCCGACCGGTCGCACTCACAGGATCTGCCCCCGCCGAACATTCCCCTAGCCAGGCGTCATCAGCCGCCGATTTGAGGAATCTTGGCGACCATGCGCATAGAGGTCGTCAACTCTTCCATTTGCAGCCACGGACGCATCCAGGCCACTGCATTGTAGGAGCCCGGCGCGCCCGGAATTTCCTTCACCTGGACCTTGGCCTCGGCCAGTGGGTACTTCGCCTTCATTTCCTGACCCGAGCTGGCATTGCCGTTGACATAGTTCAGGATCCAGCGGTTCAGCCAGTCTTCGCAGTCCGACGCCTCCATGAAGGAACCGATCTTGTCCCGCGCCATGATCTTCAGGTAATGCGCAAAACGAGAGGTAGCCATCATGTACGGCAAACGGGCCGAGATCGCTGCGTTCGCCGTTGCTTCCGGACGATCGTACTTCTTGGGTTTCTGCGCGGTCTGCGCACCGAAGAAGACCGCATAGTCGGTATTCTTGTAGTGACAGAGCGGCAGGAAGCCGAGCTTGCTGAGTTCGGCCTCGCGCCGGTCGGTGATGCCGATTTCCGTCGGGCACTTCTGATCCGGGTCGCCGTCGTCACTCATGAAGACATGGCTGGGCAGATTATCCACCCGGCCGCCGCCTTCCGCGCCGCGGATGGCCGTGCACCAGCCGTACTGGGCGAAGGCATCGGTCATTTTCGTGCCCATGACATAGGACGCATTCATCCAGGTGTACTCGTCATGCCCCATGGGCTTGGCGGCACCGTTCGCGTCCATCTCGCCTTCCTCGAAACCAAACTCCTCGACCGGCTTGGTGTTCTCGCCGTAAGGCAGACGGGCCAGCACGCGCGGCATGACCAGACTGACGAAACGCGCATCCTCGCTCTCACGGAAAGAACGCCATTTCGCGTACTCGATGGATTCGAAAATCTTCTCGAGATCCCGCGGCTTGGAGAGTTCGTTGTAGTCGTCGAAACCGAAGAGCTTCGGACCGGCCGCTGAGATAAAGGGTGCGAAGGAGGCCGCGGCCACATTCGACATGCTGGTTAGCAGCTCGACATCTTCCGGATGATTGGTGAATTCGTAGTCACCGATCAAAGCCCCGAAGGGCTCGCCGCCGGGCGTACCGAATTCGTTTTCGTAGATCTTCTTGAAGGTCTGGCTCTGATCGAACTCGACCGCCTTGCTGAGATCCTTGTAAAGATCGCGTTTCGAGACGTTCATCATCCGGATCTTGAGCGTGGCGCTGGTCTCGGAATTCATCACCAGATGATGCAGTCCGCGCCAGGAGCCTTCCAGCTTCTGAAATTTCTCGTTGTGCATGACGGCGGCCAACTGCTTCGACATGGCCTTGTCGATTTCTTCGATCGCCTGATTGAAGGTCACGGTCAGGTTCTTGCTGTAGCTGACCGTTCCCTTGAGGGCTTCCTCGGTCAGGGTCTTCAAGAGTTCCGTCGCGCGCTCCGGCTCGGTCTGCTTGGTTGCCCCGATCGCCTGCTCCAGCAGGCTGACTTCGCCTTCGGCCTCTGTCGTTTGGGCTTCGGCTTGGGCATCGGTTTCAGTCTGGCTCATTATTCTTTTCCTTTATCCGCGTCGCCTTCAGCCGCCTCATCGACGCCCAGTTCGCCTGAGAGTTCGGACAGCGCGTCCTTGTTCTGCAGAACACGCTCCAGCAGCGCCTCGAGATCCTCGGATCGGTCCACCTTGCTCATAAGATCGCGGAGCTGATTGCGGGTTTCCAGAAGCTTTTTAAGCGCCGGCACCTGTTCGACAACGGCACCCGGCTCGAAGTCCTCGATCGAACGGAACTTCAGATCAACAGCCATTTCGCTGTCATCGCCCTTTAAGGTGTTCTCGACCTTCATCTGCAGACCGGGATTGATCCGCCCCATGACCTGATTGAAGTTGTCGCGGTCGATCTGAACAAACTTGCGGTCTTTCAAGGATGCCAGAGGTTCCGTCGGATCGCCGGAAAAATCGCCCATGACACCAACGATAAACGGCAGTTCCTTCTGAACGACCGCTCCTTCCGTTTCGACATCGTAGCTGATGTGTACGCGTGGTTTGCGGACGCGCTCCAATTTACTGTGAATACTCGCCATGATCCCTGTCCTCAGTTGCTCGTACTATATGATTCGCCACGCTCGCGGCGCTCTACTCGACCACAACACCCGTGGCAGCCATAAAATTCCTGTCGGCAGCTTTACGTCTCGAAACTCATCGTAACACAAATTATCACAATCTTGTCCCCGCGGCTGCCGTTATGCCGCCTCCGTTCTGCCGCCTTACCGATAAAAACGCCTTAGACCGCATTTAACTCCGCTCAGTAGCCGTCATCAGCCGGCGGTGGCGCAATGCCTGCCCGCATCAGGAACCCGCGCCGCGCCTCGTCATCGGGGATCAGCTCAACCAGAAGATCCGACAAAGGCATGCGCGCACGTCGCACCATTTCCTCCAAGGTATAGGAAAGTGTCGAGTGAGGTTCCGTCTTGCGGAAGAACTCCGCAACCTTCAGCAAGGTGTTGAAGGCGTCCTCCCGGCTCGCGATTGCGCCTGCGACAGCCGTTGCAGGGCCTGCCGCCGCGGCCGGTGCCGCGCCCCCACCCTCAGATGCCGCCTCTTCCACCGCCGGCGCGTCGGAAATCAGTTTATCCTTTGCCAGGAATCCGATTTCGTCGCGGATGGTCTGCAGCAGGTTGCGGATGTTGGAAGCCGGCGGCGAGTCCGCGCCGCACTTCTCATCCAGTGCCGCGTTCAGCTTCGCGAATTCCTCCATCGCGGCGTCGAGATCGGCGACCAGTTCACCGTAAAAAGACGCAGGGGACTCGGCGACGGCCCGCGTCATCTGTTCCATGGTCAAAGCGCCGGCATCGATCCGGGCCTGACGTTTCTCTTCGTCGGCAACCTTGGCCAGCTCGCCGGCCTGCTCGTACTGCCAGAAGGCATAAGGCAGATCGCTGCTGCCCTGCGTGATCTGGACTTTTCTGATCGGCTGAATAAGCGTGCCGTCACCACCGTCACCATTCAGGCCGGTCACGGGTGCGACCTTGGTCTCGAGACCGTCCTCGTCCTCGAGCGGATAAAGGTCATCCCAGAAGTTTTCGACCAGCCCATGCATCAGGCGGAACCCATCCCGCAAGCCGCCAAAGCCGTGGGCGCGCAACAGCGCTTCGGTCAGCCAGGCCGCGATTTCCAGATCCTTCGATCGGGTCGCGATAACATCCGGGGAAAGCTCGAGGATGGAGCGCCACTCGTCGAGAAACCCGGCGGGTTCATCGTCCATCTCCATGTTCCGCTCGGCTGCCCGGGCCGCCGAGCGCGCATCCTTGATCTGGTAGTAAACCGATGTCGGCGAGGCATCGTCACGCAGGTTTTCGCCAGCGGCGGCGTCCCCTTCGATCGGGGCCAGCAGAGCCTCAAAATCCAAATTCTCTTGCGACGCCATAAACTCTTACTCGCCAAAATCAGGAAAAAGACCAGCCGAGGCCGGCCGCGCGGGAAAGTGGCCTGAAGCCATGCCGGGGCACCAAAGAATTCCAATGCGTGAGAGAAAGGCGGCAAAACCCCCGAACCGAAGGCTATGCCAAACGCCGTCAATCGGCGCGAATCCCTTCCCCCCAAAAGCCCGCTTAAAGCCAATGCGAAGGGAATCACTGTCGTCGTGAACTCGCATCCCCGTCCCTCAACACACGCGACACTATAGGCTTTTCTAGGTTCACGCCGAAGCGTTTCACCTTCGAAAAACACGTGTTCTTAATTTGCTCTGGAACAATAGTCTGGAAACCCGTGGATTTTCAATACTTTCCTCTTCTTCCTTGAGAAAGTGTTTTGATAGGGCGTGACTGTGCAAAGCCTGCGCAACGTCCGGCTGCAGCCCTGATCCTACAACCTTTCATACCTGCCGATGCTCCGCATCGCCCCGAAAGGCAGGGAACAAACAGATAAATTTGCAACATTCCAAAGCAAAAGTGACGCCAAAGTGAATGGAATTTGTAGACATACGATAACCAAATGTTAACCATAATTCTTGTATCACAACTTTGCCACAGGCCTAGCTGATCAACGGACCCCGAAGATGATGAGTAGCTTATTCGCCCTTACAGAGATTTTTGACCGGCCTGCAGCCGCTGCAGCCAAGCGACGCGCGCGGAAAAAGGCCGGCTTTGCGGTCAGGGGCCTCGTGGTTGGCGGGCTTTTGCTCGGTGCCGCAGCCTGTACGACCGCCACAACACCTCCCGCGAATACAGCCGAATCCATTATCGAATCCGCACTTTCCTCTTCCGTTCAACTCTTCACCGAGCGCGAAGACGGCCGCCGGCGCACCGGATCCGGCGTTGTTTTCGCGCTGGCCGGTGAACGTTCCTACATCGTCACCACGGCGCATCTGCTGGAACCGCAGGTCCCGCAAAAGGTCTTCGTGGCGCTGCCCGGACAAACGGAACGCACCGAAGCGCAGGTTCTGACGATCAATGCGGAAAAGGATATCGCGCTTCTGGAAACAACACCTCTTCGCGTGAAGCCCGTGCATTTTCAGGAGGATGCCCGGCTCGGCGAAAACATCTGGGTGGTTTCTTTTCCCTGGGGACGCCGTGTCACGGTGGTGAACGGTTTCGTCAGCCAGATCGCGCAGGAAAACGATAACCCCGCGTCGATTACGCGCGGACCGATCAGTCTGATCGATGCGACGGTCAGCTATGGCACCAGCGGCGGCGGTGTCTTTAACGGCAAAACTGGAAATCTTTTGGGGATCGTGCGGGGCTACCGCACGGCAAAACTCTCGGTACCGGGCGGTAACGGTCAAAGTCTGAGCGTGCCGATCGCAGGCGAAACAACGGTCATTCCGATTTCGGATATCCGCTGTCAGTTAGAAGAAGCGCAATTGGCCCACCTGACACCAATCGACGACTGGGCCAGTCTTGACGATGGCGGTTTCGGCTGCCCCAAAGTCACAGCTTCGAGGTCCGGTGCGACAAAAACCAACTAGCGTTTGGCTCCTCGCACCGTTCTTTCATTATCTATACAAGCACCAAGGGGCACGGATCGTAAGACCCGTGCCCTCGGCTTTAGTGCGTCTGCTTACTGGGCAGGAGCAATCGACGTAGCGACGTTCTTGCCGTCCTGCTCTTCGTAAGAAACCGTGACCTCGGTTCCAGGAGCCAGGCCATCAAGAGGAACGCCCTCTACGACCTCAAAGGTCGTGCCGTCTTCAAGCGTCAGGGTGCTGGTTCCAGGATCGGCCATGGCGATGCGACCGGAAGCTTCTGCTGCATGCGCCGCGCCGGCGAAACCCAAGAACGCGAAGACGGAGAGAGCAGTGATTAACTTTTTCATAGTCTGTATCCCAATTTGGTTACGGATTGCAATTAGTTGCGTGATTAAATCTATGTCCGGCAGCAACAAGCGTGAAGGGACAAGATCCGGCCAAAATTGTGTCAGCGAAAGGCTACATCCACAGGGCTGTGACCGCTTCGGGGCACGCCCTTTTTCATCCTTTGCATGAACGCTGGAATTCCGGGAAAAATACGCTAAACCAGTAGCTTGCTTAGGCGTCCTGAAGCCGCCTTCAACAAACCAATTGATTGATTTTGCATGCGCTCAGTAAAGCGTGACGACGGCCCCGAGAGGGTCAGAGCTCCCCGCAGTGCCCCATCCCGCCCCAGCAACGCCACAGCAACCGCCGAGAGATCCGGATTCCGCTCACCGATCGAGCGGTAATATCCGGCTCTTCGCACCTCCTTGCTGGCCTGATCCTGCGCTCCCGAGTAAGCCTGCAGGACATGCGCGGCGGCGCCACGGTCCAGAGGCAGCCGCACGCCCTCATCCAGATGATGCCTCACCGCATGTCCGGAGTTCTGGCGGTAGAGACACACCCGTTCCGACGCTTCCCGGACATAAAACGACGCCGTTTCTCCCGTCGCTTCCACCAGTGCCCGCAGTTCAGGCCTGATGTGCTCGCCCAGATCGAAGCTGCGCCTGTAGACCGATCCCAGGCGCCAGACGCTCGCTCCCAGCCGATAGAGCCCCGCTTCGTCGCGCGAGAGGTATCCGAAGCGCTCCAGCGACGCCGAGAGCCGCAGGATGGTGCTCTTGTAGAGGCCGGTCTCCTCGGCCATCTGCGCCAGGCTCAGGGTGCGCCGCTCCTCGCCGAAAGCCTCCAGAATGGAGAGCGCCCGCTCCACCGCCTCGACCCGCTGTTCCTTCATCTCCCCGCTCCTTCAGGGCTGCCACCGTTCTGCCTGCCAGAATAATAGAACATCGTTCTTGCACACAGAACACGACCTTTATTAGCAATGCGCGCAAGATCGATACTCCTTTGAGGAATGCGCGCTCATGTCTCCACTCACCGGCGTCCGGGTTCTGGACCTGACCAATGTCCTGGCTGGCCCCTTCTGCTGCCATCAACTCGCGCACCTGGGGGCCGAGGTTATCAAGGTGGAGGTTCCCGGGCGGGGAGACCTGGCCCGCCAACTCGGTGCCGATGCCGAACTGAATCAAAAACTTATGGGCGTTTCTTTCCTCGCCCAGAACGCGGGAAAGCAGTCCGTCACCCTCAATCTCAAAAGCGAAAAGGGCGTGGCCCTCTTAAAGCAGCTTGTGCGAACCGCCGACGTCCTGGTCGAAAACTTCCGGCCCGGCGTCATGGATCGCCTCGGCGTGGGTTGGCAGGTACTCAAAGACGTGAACCCGCAGCTCATCTACTGCGCGATTTCAGGCTTCGGCCAGGACGGCCCCTGGCGGGACCTGCCGGCTTATGACCAGATCGTCCAGGGCGTCTCCGGCGTGATGAGCATCACCGGTGATGCCGACACCGCTCCCTATCGGGTCGGCACTCCGATCAGCGACACCATCGGTGGCCTGACGGCGGCCTTCGCGATCACTGCCGCCCTCCAGGGCCGCGACCGGACGGGTGGCAGCTTCATCGATGTCTCCATGCTGGAGGCCACTCTCTCGACCATGGGCTGGGTTCTGTCGAACTGGCTGATTGCGGGGCAGCGGCCGAGCCCAAACGGCAACGAGAATTCTACCTCCGCGCCCTCGGGCACCTTCGCGACAGCCGACGGACCGCTCAATGTTGCGGCCAACAAGCAGGAACAGTGGGAGATCCTCTGCCGCTTTCTCGAGCGGGAGGATTTGCTGCAGCATCCCGACTACGTCACCCGCGAAGCCCGGAAGATCAATCGCTCGGCCTTGAAATCGGAACTGGAGAAGTCCTTTAAAACCAGACCCGCAAGCTACTGGTCTGACGCGTTGAATCATCGCGGCGTGCCTGCCGGGATGGTCCTGGAGGTTCCCGATATCCTCGCGCACCCGCAAATCTCGGATCGCGGCATGCTCGCGTCTTTCACGGCGGTTCCCGGCACCGGGCGTGACATCCAGGTCGCGCGGACCGGTCTCAAGCTGAACGGCGTTCCGCCTGCCGTCGCCGATCCCCCGCCCCGGCTCGGCGAGCATAATGAAAAGGTTTATGGCGCACTCGGCCTGAGTCTGGCCGACATCGAAAGCTTGAAAAAGGAACAGGTGATATGAGCGACGTCAGCGACTGGTGGCACACCTCGATCATTGACATGGCGCCGGGACAAATCCGCATGCGCGGCCGCCCGATCGAAGAGCTGATCGGCACCATCAGCCTGCCGCAGATGATCTGGCTGATGACCCGGGGCGACCTGCCCAATGATGCGCAGGCCAAACTCCTGGAGTGTGCGCTGGTCGCCGCCGTGGATCATGGTCCGCAGGCGCCTTCCATCGCGGCGGCGCGCATGGCGGTGACCTGCGGACTCGGCCTCAACGGCGCGCTGGCCTCAGCCGTCAACATGCTCGATGACGTCCACGGCGGCGCCGGGGAACAGGCCGTCGAACTCTACCACCAGATCGACGGGATCATGGCGGAGGGATCCAGCCTCCCGGATGCGGCCGCGTCCGCTGTCCGGCAATGGCAGTCTGAGAAGAGCAAATATGCTCCGGGCTTCGGGCACCGCTTCCATAAACCGCGTGATCCCCGCGCACCGCGCCTCCTCGCGCTCGTCGAAGACGCGGCGCAGACGGGAACAATCTCCGGACGCTTCGGGACCATTGCTCAGGCGGTCCAGGATTTTCTGGAGCAGAAGGCCGGCAAACCGGTTCCCATGAACATCGACGGCGCCACCGCCGTCATTTTCGCCGAATTGGGTTTTGCCGCGCCCCTGGCTCGCGGCCTCTTCTGCCTCTCCCGTTCCATCGGCATTGTCGCCCACGCCTGGGAGCAGATGGAGCAAGGCGGCCGCAACAAAGGCCCGACACCGCCTGGATATCGCTGGACCTACGAGGGCAAAAATCCGATCGAGTGAAGGCGAGAGACCTCGAACTTGCTCAAAGTGCTCGTCCGATAAGTTCCGCCAGGACACAACAGGGCGTTTGGGGCGATGTGCCGTGCAATCTCAAGCAGCAGTCTTCTGGATCGCCCATAAGGCCGGGACCACCGGACCATCCATCAGTGCAACTTCCCGAAACTGTCTTGCGACATATTGGTCGATCGCGTCTTTGAGTTCCGGATACAGCTCTATGAGTTCAACAGCGCGCTTGGGAATGGTTTCAAGAGAAAGTGCGTTAAATGATCTCCAGGCAGGGCTTCCTATCCGCCGCGCGACGATTGCATCGCCGAATTGTGTCAGCTCGGCTTCCATCGCTCCCTGTTCGAGAAGATCTTCATAGTCCGCCGGCGGGGATACCCCGTCTTCGAGATATCCATCGTCGATGATGATCCAGCCACCATCGCGCACGACGGCGCGAAGCAGGCCCATGGTCTTCGCGGGATCGCCAAGCAGCGGTCCGACGGCGATCATCATAACGGCGTCGAAGCGAGCAGGTTTAGCCAGCCACTTGCGCAGATCGTCCGCCACAAATTGACAGCGATGTTGCAGCCCAGCTTCCTTTGCCGACTGCCGCGCAATCTCGATGAACGGCGAATGACCGTCGACGCCTGTGACCTTCGCATCGAAAGCCCGCGCCACCCGGATGGCTATATCGCCTCGCCCGCATCCAAGATCCAGCACAGTGCCGCTTTTTGGAAAGCCGACCTCTCTCAGCACCTCGACCACCTCGTCTTCCCCGCCGCTCAAGGACGGCAAGTCCTGAAGCAGATACGGCAGGTGCGGCAGCAAGCACTCCGGCGCCTCCATCGCGTAAGCCACTTCGCTCAGCAGGGTCTTCGTCACAGTCACTCTCCGTGCGCGCGTTATTCTTCGGATTCAAATCCGCCCGTATGAGGCGGAACACATCGTGAGTGTCTCATTGTAGTGTCGAGACCCGACCATGCGGAATCCTGCAGATTGCCGCAGGCGCGCGGGTGGTACCGGATGGTCCTCCACCATGCCTGAGCAGCGCACAGGATCGCCATGAAGAGAAGGTGGTCCGCAAGCCGGGGCTACGAAGAGCAATATCGCCCAGATCATTGATTTTATGTGTTCTTTTCGAACTCGACGACGACCGAGCCGAATATGCCGAAGTCCGCTTGAACGACATCGCCGGCATGCACGGGATCCAAGCCGGTGCATGTGCCCGTAGCGACAATTTCGCCAGCCTTCAGGTCCGCCCGGCGATTGGACTGATGGTTCACGAGCCAGAGCAAGACGTTGAGCGGATCACCCAGAGCCCGGCTGCCCGTCCCGCGTCCCCGAAGTTGGCCGTTGACCGTCATCGTGACGCCGTGCTCGCGTAAATTCTGTCCGCTGAATTCATGCCAGTTCCCGGTGACCAGCGCGATGTTCACCCCGCCGTCCGCGGTCGTGAGCAACCTGCCTTTGCCTTCAAGTCCGCCGGAAAAGCGGGTTCCCACCACCTCGATGACCCCGGCTACGCCATCGATGACATCGACAACTTCAGCCAGGCTGTGCTGCTCAGCGCGCCAGGGGAGATCCCGGCCAAGACGAAAGGCGAACTCTCCCTCCACTGCGGGCATTTGCTCCGGGGAAATCTTAATCCGGGCGGGGCTTTCCTGGACAAAGGGAGCCAAGAGAACGCCCATGCCCGGCTCGTCCGTCGAGAGGAGTCGCTGGGCCTCCTTGCTGGTCGAACCCACCTTGTAGCCGCATCGGGGTAATCCGCTCAGCTCAACGATAGCTTCCTGCACTTCGTAGGCTTCAAGGATCGTCTTCGGCAGGTCACTTCTCGTGGCCTCGAGGGTATGCCCGAGGCGTCGCGCTTCCCAAAGTTCATAGGCCAGGTCACTCAAGACATCCCCCGATAAAACTGCATTCACTCCAAACATCCTATTGAAAGCCTGGATGCCGTTCAACGCTCCCCGGCTGTCAAGACGTGTGGTTGAATTGAAGTCTCTGTAGGACGCAGTAAGACATTGTCTTAAAAGATAAAATCATCTTACCGGACGGAACGGACGGAAATTGAGAGAAGTTGGTCGGAGCGGCAGGATTCGAACCTGCGACCCCTTGGCCCCCAGCCAAGTGCGCTACCAGACTGCGCCACGCTCCGTACCGGAATTCTGGCGGAGCGTCCCGCGCTCCGGCCCTGCGAGCTGCAGGGAGGCTTTATATACTCTGGCGATATCGGCAACGCAATGGGCTGCAAAAGAAAATCTCGTTCACGAGACGAGAAGGATCAGCGAAGCACTGATGCGCTGCTCATTCGCACAGGCAGGAGACGATCCGCGACCGCGCAAAAGCCCTCATGAGTCTCAGCGGCTTGCCGCCCGCAGCATGTCCCGCAGTTCGCTCAGTTCAGACAGAATGTCGTTGAGTTCACTGGCCTTGGTCTTGGCAGCCGGCGGCGGCGTCAAGGGCAACTGAGCGGTTTCCTCAACCTCCGGCTCCAGTTTTCCGTGCCCCTCGCGAAGCAATTTCTGCACACCTTTGATGGTGTAGCCGTCGGTATACAGCAGTTCGCGGATACGCCGCAAAAGATCAACGTCTTCAGGACGATAATAGCGTCTGCCGCCTCCCCGCTTTAAGGGTTTGACTTGCGTGAACTTGGTTTCCCAAAACCTCAGAACATGCTGAGGCACGTCCAGATCTTCCGAGACCTCACTGATGGTTCGGAAGGCGGCGTGGGACTTACCGGCAGAACGGCTTGCAGGCATAAAAAGCGGGACTCCTTGTCGGCGCCCCCCATCTACGTCAATGGCCCCTTACGGAAGACATTGCCCTACGACGACGACAGGGTTTTGTTTATTCGGTTTTTCAGCACATGCGAGGCACGAAACACCAAAACACGCCGTGGGAGAATGGGCACTTCTTCACCGGTTTTAGGATTGCGCCCGATACGTTGGCCCTTTTGCCGAACAGAGAAGCTTCCAAACGACGAAAGCTTCACCATTTCCCCTCGAACAAGAGCACTGGAAATCTCATTTAGTACCGTTTCCACGAGATCGGCAGACTCGTTTCGAGACAAACCGACTTCCTGATAAACAGCTTCGCTCAGATCGGCGCGAGTTATTGTCGCCTCGGCCATTAGTCCCCTCCACTCCCCATTTTTTTCACGTTACCCCATCGCTCTCAAATCGTCAAACATTCAACGACTACTGATGGATGGGCGCCAAACTTTACACAGCTTCGCACCAAGTATGGTTAAGAGATTTACTTTGCAACAGTAATAGTAAGTCGCACACGCAACTGCCGGTCTACCAGCGGACCAGCGCGGAGCCCCAGGTGAAACCACCGCCCATGGCCTCCATCAGCACGAGATCCCCCGCTTTGATGCGGCCGTCCCTTGTGGCCTCTACCAGCGCAAGTGGTATCGAGGCCGCCGAGGTATTAGCATGCTTATCAACTGTTTTGACGACGCGGTCATCAGGAAGCTTTAAACGCCGGCCCATGGATTCGATGATGCGCAGGTTCGCCTGATGCGGCACCAGCCAATCGATATCCTCGGCTGTCAGGTTGTTCGTCTCCAGGGCTGTATCGATCGCTTCGGCCATCCGGACCACGGCATGGCGGAAGACCTCCTTGCCTTCCATGCGCAGGTGACCCGCGGTTCCCGTCGTCGAGGGTCCGCCGTCCACGTAGAGGGCATCGCGATGACGTCCGTCGGAATAGATATGCGTCGAGAGGATGCCGCGGTCGTCAGTCGTCCCGGCCCCCTCTTCCGCCGAAATCACCACCGCGCCGGCGCCGTCGCCGAACAGCACGCAAGTTCCGCGATCCTCCCAATCGAGAATGCGGGAGAAAGTTTCCGCGCCAACCACGATGGCGGTCTTAGCCTGGCCGCAACGGATAAAATTATCCGCGATCGACAGGGCGTAGATAAAGCCGCTGCAAACAGCCTGGACGTCAAAGGCCGCGCCTCTGACCATGCCCAGGCCTTCCTGAATACGGGTCGCGGTTGCGGGAAAGGTGTCATCCGGCGTCGCCGTGGCGCAAATCACCAGATCCACGTCTTCGGCGCTCATACCGGCATCGTTCAGGGCATCTTTCGCCGCCTTAATGCCCAGGTGGGAGGTATATTCCCCTTCCGCCGCAATCCGGCGCTCCCGGATACCGGTTCTCTGAGCGATCCATTCGTCGGAGGTATCGATACGCTGAGCCAGTTCGGCGTTCGTGATTCTCTTTGCGGGAAGATAGGACCCGCAGCCCTTCACCTGAGATCTGATGGTCATGCTAACCCGATGGTTTATTAGACAGCGGCCGCCTGCGCTTCCGGTTCCTGGCGAGTGAGGGTCGAGAAGTCCGCTTGAATTTTCTCGATAACCCCGTGGTTTGCCATATCGATCGCAACGCCGATGGCATTGGCAAACCCGAGAGCGTCGGTTCCGCCATGGCTCTTGACCGCGATCCCGTTCAGACCGAGGAAAATCGCACCGTTGTAAACCCGGGGATCGACCCGCTTGCGCAGCTTGCGCATGGCCGAGCGCGCCAGAACATAACCGATGCCCGCGAAGAGTGAACTCTTGAAGGTCTGGCGGACATACTCATTGATCAGCTTGGCGGTTCCTTCTGCGGTCTTCAAAGCAATATTACCGGTGAAACCGTCGGTGACGATCACGTCGACGCTGCCTTTGGCGATGTCATCGCCTTCCACGAATCCGACAAACTCGCCGGGCAGATTGGCGCGGCGCAGGATTGCGCTGGCGTCCTGAAGGTACTCGTGCCCTTTGATGTCTTCCGAGCCGACGTTCAAGATGCCGTAGGACGGCTGCAGAATCCCCAGGACACAGCGGGCGAAGACGTTCCCCATGACCGCGAAGTCCACGATGTTGTCCGCATCGCAGTTCAGGTTCGCACCCAGATCGAGCATCACCGATTCGCCGCGCAGGGTCGGGAAGAAGGATGCAATGGCCGGCCGGTCGACCCCAGGAAGGGTTTTGAGCACGAACTTCGCCATGGCCATTAGCGCACCGGTGTTACCGGCGGAGACGACGCCGGAGGCATTGCCGTCCTGCACCGCGTTGATCGCCAGGCGCATACTGGACTTTCGTCCGGCACGCAGCGCCACGGACGGCTTGTCGCCACTGCGCACCACATCGTCGGTGTGAATAAGCGTGGTTACCGCCTTCAGACGCTCAGAACGATCGAGCAGAGGACCGACTTCATCCTCGCGCCCGTACATCAGAAAATCGACCTCGGGGAAACGTTCGCATGCCATTTCGGCACCATCAACGACCACGCGGGGTGCTGAATCTCCCCCCATCGCATCAAGTGCTATGGTCAAACGGTCGCTCACAAAACCTACTTTCGCCACACGTCAACAAGGACAATCGGCAAATTCAACGGTGCTGCAACCGCACTAAGCTTCGATCTCGGCGACTTCACGTCCGTCATAGTGTCCGCAAGACGCGCATACGTGGTGCGGTCTCTTCAGTTCACCACAGTTTGAGCACTCATGATAGCTGTTTGATGCAAGCGCATCATGGGCACGGCGCATGTTGCGGCGCGACGGGGAAATCTTACTCTTTGGAACAGCCATAGTTCTCTATCCATCTTTCACAGGGCTATCAACGGGCCGGCGGGTAGGCGCGGAGCCGTTTCATAGCTAAATTATACTCTTGCGGCAAGCCCGACCGGTTTAATCTTTACCGTCTTTTTCACCGCTTTTCAGTGCCTCGAGAACCGCGAAGGGATTAACCTTCCCGGAATTCTCGCTTGTCTCGTCATCATCACTTTCAGCGTCATCCGGGCCACCGGATGAGAAAACCTCTCCCCGGGATGCCAGGCCCTGCGCCCTGGGATAGGGGTTTATCGCCACGGAGAGTTGCTGCGCAACCGCCTCACCAACGTCTATACCCCTTGGCCCTGCAGGTTCCGGCGGATCATCGGCCTCCGGGTCAATCACAATCTCCGACCCTGCGCTCTCCGCCGACTCCGGACCAGCTTTGGCCAGATCCCCAGCCTTCGCCGGATCGCCAGCCTTGGCAGGATCCAACGTAAAGCGAAGGACAAACTGCTCATCCAGCGTTTCGGTCACCGGTTCCAGTGTCACCACGCAAGGCTGTTCAACTTCCGCCTTAAGCCGGCCTTCAAGCACAATAATGTGACTTCGGCCCTTCCGGCGCAAAACCACGTCTGCGGTAACACTTCGAACGGCGGTCACACCAAAGCGTTGCGCCAGAGCCTCGGATTCCTCCGTATTAGGAGAAAAGCTGCGCTCAATCACCCCTGGTTTCAAGTCTTCGACCGTGACCAAACGGCTAAATTCGACAGAATCCTGCCCGTCACCGGCTTCCACAGAGTCCGCTTTCACCGCTACGCCTTTGAATTTATCCGCAGAAAGCGGCGCACATTAGGGGGACAGCCTACCCTGGTCAACGCCTTTTTACCGCCGATTTCGGAAGAAAACCAACGACTCGGGCGTCAGCGCCTCATCGGTCAGGTTTCGGGCGGAAATTCGCGCTCAGGCCGCGGTTCCTGATCCCGGCAAGTCTTCCGGAAGCGCCGGAAAGACCACATGGCCCTGCAGCAACTGCTCCATGTCCTGCCCTGCAAGCTCCGCCGCGACCGTCTTCGCATAGACCGCAATGGCATCGAGTTGTGCCGGGCTGGCCTCAGTCGTGCCGAAGAGATTGCGCTCCAATGCAGCCTTGAGGGCTGCATCACCCTCCTTCAAGCCCGATTCGTAGGCTGAAATCCGGCCATAGAAGGCCTGCACCATGGTTTTGATCCGTGTGCCGACCCCGACATCGCCCACCCCCATCTCACGCAGACTCAGGTCCATGTCCATGAAGAGCAGGTCAAACAGGGCCTGCGACAGATTTGAGCTGCGTTGAGGCTCCTTCTTCAGGCGGTTCATCACCAGAAAAGCATGTAAAACGATCAGATCGAAACGCCCGTCCACGCTGTCCGGAACGCCGCAACGGTCGTAGAACATCGGTTGGCGCGCCTGCAGAACGACCGATTCGTAAAGCGCCCGAGCGGGC
Organism: Denitrobaculum tricleocarpae; assembly: GCF_007004665.1. GTDB lineage: Bacteria > Pseudomonadota > Alphaproteobacteria > Kiloniellales > Kiloniellaceae > Denitrobaculum > Denitrobaculum tricleocarpae. Next base: position 176,179 of record NZ_ML660054.1, read on the forward strand.
TCTTTCAGGGGATCCCGGCCGAAAAACCTGCCTAAAACCATGATTTCTATACCTTGGCACTGGGTTTCACGCTTCACGCGGCGGCGGCGACGCGATATAAAGCGAACAGAATCATTGAAATGCCTGTCTTTGCCTGCTTTATCAAGATTTGAGAGACGGGGGCAAAACGGCTAGAAATACGAAAATAGGGCTGACAGCTTTTTTTCAACCTGTTTGTGAATTGACCGGCGAAATCAATGCGACGCAAAACACACAAAATCTCTGGATCAGCACGTGCCGCCTTCATGGCGTCGGGTTGTGCGGTCGGATTGCTCCTGCTCTCCGGCTGTTCGAACAATATCCAGGTTCGCGGCAACCTGCCCGATCCCGAAATCGTCGGTGAGATCGAGACAGGGGTCCATTCACGGCGTCAGGTCGCCGAACGCCTCGGGTCGCCCTCCGCCATTTCGACTTTCGAAGACCGCAAATGGTACTACGTCGGTCAAAAGACCACGCAGTTTGCCTTCTTTGAACCCGAAGTCCTGGAACGCAACGTCCTGGTCGTGACCTTTGACGGCACCGGGAAAGTCGATGAAACCAAGGCTTACACGCTGGCGGATGGACAGGTCGTGGATGTCGTAAGCCGGACGACACCGACCGAAGGCCGTGAACTGACACTGCTGCAGCAGATCTTCGGCAACCTCGGCAGCAACGTGCCGGGTTCCATTCTCGGCGGCGGAACCGAGAGCCAGCGGCCAAGGTAAGTCCTTCAAAAAAATCCGGGCAAAGTCCAGTAAGAGTCCGGGGAAAGCGTCCAGGGCGATGACCCTGATCTTGTCAAGGACGCTTAGACGGCATTGAGCGGTATCTTCAGATAAGAGATGCCGTTGCTCTCTTCTTCTGGCAGCGCACCGGCCCGGATATTGACCTGGATGGACGGCAGCAAAAGCTCCGGCATACTCAGGCAGGCATCCCGCTCGGTCCGAAAGCCGATAAACTCCTCCCGGCTTCGGTTTGCGCCGACGTGAATGTTCTCCGCCCGCTGTTTTGCGACTGTGGTCTCCCAGGCATAGTCGCGGCCGTTCGGGCCATAGTCATGACACATGAAGAGCCGGGTTTCGTCCGGCAGCGCCAGAATACGATGGATCGAATCGTAGAGGACGCTGGCATCACCGCCGGGAAAGTCGACGCGTGCGGTCCCGAAGTCCGGCATAAAGAGCGTATCGCCCACGAAGGCGGCATCCCCGAAGATGTATGTGACGCAGGCGGGCGTGTGACCGGGCGTCCAGAGAACCCTGCCCTCGAGCCCTCCCAATTTGAAGCGCGCCTCATCTTCGAAGAGCCGGTCGAACTGTGAGCCATCGGCCGGGAACGAGGGTTCCAGGTGATAGAGGTCCTTGAAGACGGACTGTACGGCCACGATGTTGGCGCCCACACCGATGCGGCTGCCGAGCTTTTCCTTAAGATAGCTGCCGGCTGAGAGATGATCAGCATGTGCATGAGTCTCGAGGATCCATTCCACCTTGAGGTTCCCGGCACGAACATAAGCGAGGATCGCATCGGCTGCGGCGGTCGCCGTCCGGCCGGCTTTCGGGTCATAGTCCAGCACCGGATCAACGATTGCGCAGGCCGGTCCATCAGCCTCGGCAACCACATAGCTGACCGTATTGGTCCCGTCGTGGAAAAACCCCTTCACCCTCGGGTTCATGCAATCACTCCCGGTTGGTTGTTCTGATATTCAACAGATATGTCTTCTCTTACAGAGGCATCAATGCAAATCATTTTGATGCGCCCGGGGGTTTCCAAAAACCGGGAGAACCCTATACGGAAAACCCCGGCACCGAGGGCCCTTGAAGAACCTCGGTGCCGGGGTTTGATCGCCGCTTTCTATCGCTGCGTTTGAGCTCTGCGCCCCTTGGGCCGGAGCAGTCAGAGGTCGTCCTTTAGCCTGCGAGAGCCGCCAGCAGCATCAAGGCCACGATGTTGGTGATCTTGATCATCGGGTTGACGGCGGGACCGGCGGTATCCTTGTAGGGATCGCCGACCGTATCGCCCGTCACGGCGGCCTTGTGAGCCTCCGAGCCCTTGCCGCCGTGATTGCCGTCCTCAATGTACTTCTTGGCGTTATCCCAGGCACCGCCGCCGGCGGTCATGGAAATCGCTACGAAGATACCGGTCACGATCACACCCAGCAGCATGGCGCCCAGGGCGGAAAGAGCCGCAGCCTGTCCCGCGATCGCGCTGATGACGAAATAGAGCACGATCGGCGAGAGCACCGGCAGCATCGAAGGAATAATCATCTCCTTGATCGCGGCCTTGGTCAGAAGGTCGACGCAGGTGCCGTACTCCGGCTTACCCGTGCCTTCCATGATGCCCGGGATCTCCTTGAACTGACGGCGCACCTCGATCACGACGGAGCCCGCCGCACGGCCGACAGCGGTCATGCCCAGCGCCCCGAAGAGATACGGCAGCAGACCGCCCATGAAGAGGCCAACCACCACGAAGGGATTAGAGAGCGAGAAGTCGACGCCCTCGGCCTGGATCGCACCGGTTTCGATGAAATGCTCCAGATCGGCGGTGTAGGCCCCGAAGAGGATCAGTGCACCGAGCCCGGCGGAACCGATCGCATAGCCTTTGGTGACGGCCTTGGTGGTGTTGCCGACCGCATCCAGCGCGTCGGTGGTCTTACGCACCGAGTCGTCCAGTTCGGCCATCTCGGCAATACCGCCGGCGTTGTCGGTCACCGGCCCGTAAGCGTCGAGGGCGACCACCATACCGGCCAGAGCCAGCATGGTCGTGACCGCGATGGCGATGCCCATGACACCGGCCAGCAGATAGGTCACGATGATACCGGCCACGATGATCAGGGCGGGAACAGCGGTCGCTTCCATGGAAACGGCCAGCCCCTGGATCACGTTGGTGCCGTGTCCCGTCTCCGAGGATTGGGCAACAGAGCGCACCGGACGATATTCCGTGCTGGTGTAGTACTCGGTCACCCAGATCAGGGCACCGGTGATCACCAGTCCGGCGATGCCGCAGAAAAAGAGGTCGCTGCCGGTGAATTCGCTGGTCCCCACCGTAAAGCTGGCGCCCGTGCCGAGCACCCAGTCGGTGACGAACCAGAGGCCGATCGCGGAGAGCACCGCCGAGGCAACGAAGCCTTTGTAAAGCGCGCCCATGATGTTCTCACTGGCGCCGAGACGGACAAAGAACGTGCCGATGACCGAACCGATGATGCAAACACCGCCGATCACCAGCGGATAGACCATCATCGCGGACATGACATCGGTTCCCGCGAAGAAGATCGACGCCAGCACCATGGTGGCCACGATCGTCACCACGTAAGTCTCGAAAAGATCCGCGGCCATGCCGGCGCAGTCACCGACGTTGTCGCCGACGTTATCGGCGATCACGGCAGGATTGCGGGGGTCGTCCTCGGGAATGCCGGCTTCGACCTTACCCACCAGATCGGCGCCGACGTCGGCGCCCTTGGTGAAGATACCGCCGCCGAGACGCGCGAAGATCGAAATTAGTGACGCGCCAAAGCCCAGGGCCACCAGGGGAACGATCAGATGGCGGTCTTCGAAACCCATGCTCAGGAGGATCGCGTAGTAACCGGCAACCGCGAGCAGCGCGAGGCCTGCGACCAGCATGCCGGTCACCGCACCGGAGCGGAAAGCGACACTCAGCCCCTCGGCGAGACTCTTTCGCGCGGCTTCGGCCGTCCGCACGTTGGCGCGAACCGAGACGTTCATGCCGATGTAGCCGGTCAGACCCGAGAGAACGGCACCGATCAGAAAGCCGATCCCGTCAGCGATCCCGAAGACCAGCCAGAGGACAAAGAAGATTACAACGCCGACCATAGCGATGGCCCGGTACTGACGATTTAGATAGGCTTGCGCGCCTTCCTGGATCGCGGCTGCAATTTCCTGCATCCGCGCCGTTCCGGCATCGGCGGCCAGGACAGAACGCGCCGCCCAAATTCCATAGAGCAGTGCGAACACACCGCAGCCTATGGAGACCAATAACTCTGTCGACATCTAAGGACATTCCCCCATTTTGAATGATCCGACTCGGACGGTCGGTAAAGGCTTGTTGTCGGCGGCAAAGACGCCGAATTGCGCGGAAAGGTGCCAGAATCGCGTAACGATGGCAACACCTTGTCCTGTGACCGGCCAATCGGGATAGCGAGACATAAGAAATCAGTGTTGTGGAATTGCAACCTCCTTTCGGCGCCAGAACCACAGGACCGACGTGATGACCAGGAGAACGGGCACCAGAACGCCGAGATTCAAAGCATCCCAGCCGAAGTAATGGAGCAAGGCACCGGACCCCAATGCCGTCACGGCAACAACGCTAAAGGTCAAAAATTCATTCAATGCCTGGACTTTGGCCTGCTCCTCCGGCCGATGAGTTGAAGTCAGGAGAATGCTGCCGCCCACATAAAGGAAATTCCATCCCAGTCCGAGCATCACCAGCGCACTCCAGAACTGGAGAATCTCGACTCCCGAGAGGTTGATCGCAACACAGGCCAGTATGAGCAGTCCGCCGGTCAGAAGAATCGGCTCCACACCGAAGCGCCGGACAAGGCTACCGGTGAAAAAGGACGGCGCAAACATGCTCAGCACATGCCAGGAAATCACAAAATTGGAGTCGGAGAAGCTATGGTTGCACGCCAGCATCGCCAGCGGCGTCGCGAGCATGATCAGGTTCATGGACCCGTATCCGATCATACCGGCCAGCACGGCGACGATAAACGCGGGTTGCCGCGCAATCTCGGACAAAGACCGCCCCCCCTTACTGACCGCTTCCGGCTTCACATTGGGAATGCGTATGAACTGAACGACCAGAAGTACCAGGAACGACAGGGCCGAGACGACCAGAAAACTGCCCGCGAAGAAGACCGGCGCGAGAAGATCCCGCGACCATGTCGCCAACTGCGGTCCGGCAATGGCAGCAACGATGCCGCCGGCCAGCACCAACGAGATCGCCTGCGCCTTGCCCTCCGGCTTCGCTGCATCCGCGGCGGCAAAGCGGTAATAGGAAGCATGGGCTGCAAAAACCCCGTAGATCAAGGATCCGAAGCAGTAGAGCATGAAACTGCGATCAAAGACGGCCAGAGAGCAAATCACGCCCGCTGCGATCCCAATCACGGCGCCCTGGCTGAAGCCATAGCGACGCCCGAAACGGGACATCACAAGGGAGGCCGGCACGGTCGTCGCCATGATACCAACGAACTGGAGCGCGAACGGCAGGGTCGCAAGGGATGGGTCGGGTGCCAGATTCTGACCGACCAGCGCGGCGATCGCGACCATCAGCACGTTGCAACAGTTCGCCAAGGCCTGACAGGCAGCGAGCAGTCCAACGTTGGGCGTGTTCGAATCTCGGAGCATCCAGGGACAATAAAGGCCTGACCAGGGCGGGCAAGCCCGGAGACCTGACTGTGACAATTTACACCACAGCAATTACGCCAAGCGAGCGGCCTGAGAAGCGAGCGGTATTTAAAGCGAGCGGTTTACTGAATCCGCAAAAGGCCCTGCATGATCTGAACGCAGTGTCCGGAGATTTTGACCTCGACGGCGCGTCCGCCCTCTTTGATGACCCGAAGTCCGATTTTGCTTGGTCGTCCCATTTCCACACCCTGCGCGATATCGATCTCGATAACGCCATCGGCCTGGGGGTCCAGCGTAGCCAGATAAGCGCCGAGCGCTGCGGACGCACTGCCGGTCGCCGGGTCCTCGAAGTTCCCGCTCAGGGGTGCGAACATCCGCGCCTGCAGCCGCGCGATCCCCTGGCCCAGACGCGCATAGACGAAGGCGGAGAAGCGCCCGGAGAGATCAACGAACCCGTAGCTCCGGGCCGCCGTCGAAAAGGCGTCAAAATGAGCGCGGGTCTTTGCCAGCGAGGCCAGACTGACTTCCGCGGCGTAGAACGGCAGGCCGACGGACACACTGACGGGAACGTGGTTTTCCAGAAGAATTTCGCTGGGCTCCAGCCCGATACAGGCGGCGATCGCCGCCGGGTCAATCGGATTGCCGACAGCCAGTTCCTGTGGCGCGGTGATCTCGGCTCCCCTCACCCCTTCCTTGCCTTCGATCAGCGCGACATCAACCAGCCCAGCCTTCTCTTCGAAGCGCATCGCCTGGCCCGGCCGTGCGCCAAAGACATCCGCTTGACGGGCGAGCACGTAGGCCGTACCGACATTGGGGTGACCGGCAAAAGGGACCTCCTGGGCCCGGGTGAAAATACGGACCTGCGCGGCATTGGCCGGATCTTCGGGCGGCAGAACGAAGGTCGTCTCGGCGAAGTTGAACTCCGCCGCGATCTGCTGCATCTGCGACGTCTCCAGGCCGCGGGCGTCGGTAATCACGGCCAGCTGGTTGCCGCCGAACTGTTTTTCCGTGAAGACGTCGACCACGACGTATGGCACTTCGAGCATCTGAACCGCTCCTTCTGCTGCGCCATCCGCTGCAGGCCCGCTAGAGCATAGGCAGGCCTGCGGACCGCAGTGCAAAACTGAATGCCTGTTTATAGATCCGACCCGGCGGAGGCAGGCAAGCGCGCAAATGTCATGGTGACAATTTCTTCGGGAGTCCCACGTTCTTCGAGAGCGCCGCACGGTTTTCTGACTACAGGCCGCGCAAATACTGTCATGCTGACGTCAGCTCAACATCTCTTCATGCGGACCATCTCATGCTTCAGCCCGTTCTCTTCGCCACCCTGGCCGCCGTCGGCAACGCAATCTTCGTCTATGGCCAGCGCGGCGCGGCCACCTCGGCGAATCCTTTCCTCTTTATGGGCTTCGCGGTTCTTGCCTGCCTGGCATTTTTCGCTGTCGCCGTCCTCGTCTACAGAACTCCGGAGGATACGGCTTATGTGGCAGCAAATTGGCGGATGATCCTGCTCAGCGGCTTCGGCTTCTTTGTGACCTTCGTCGGCTTTTTTCTGCTCTTCAACAAGTACGGCGCGTCGCAGTACACGCTCTACGCCGTCATCTCGATCCTGACCACTTCGATCGGCGTCGGGGTTTTTCTCTATCGCGAGAGCATCAACGCCTATCAGATCGCCGGAACGGCATTCGCCGTCGCCGCAATCATCCTCTTTGCTTACGGAAAAGCGAAAAGCGGCTGAACCTCAGAAGGCTTCAGATCTTTCGCGCGCCGTCAGCGAACACCCGGGTCCAATGCAGAATGCGGTGCGACCTGCGCAGTCCCGTGGGCCAAAAGGGGTCTTCCTCCACCAGATCCTGCACAGCGCCTGCATCCTCCGCCGTCACCAGCCAGAGCCCCCCGGCGGGACGTCCATCGGCAGTGTCTGCGAGGGGCCCGGCAGCCGTGATGCGGTTCGCGTTGCGCTCCAGGAACGCAAGGTGCGCCGTCATATATTCACGGCGTTTATCGGCCTGGCTTTCATTGTCCTCGAAAAAAACGGCATAGATCATGGCGGCCTCCTGCTGTGAATAGGGTCAACAGCAATGAAATTGCCGGACGGGCGCCTCTGGATAAATCTGCGAATCTGCAGACCGGAACGGCAGAAATACAGCTCGTGCTAGCCTGGGTAGCCGCTCTCTTCGAGCGCGATGCCGCGAATGACATCCTTGCCGACGATCTTTTCGGCCACGCTGGTCAGGCGTTCCTTGACGATCTGCCCGTCGTAGCCCTGATCCGTTACGTACCTCAGTGCATAGAGCGAATGGAGTTCCGAAAAAAGCAGGTCCCGCAGCTTCGGTTTGTAGAGCTCCGCCCGGTCCAGATTTTCGCCCTGGGGGATCTCGAGGGTCACCAGCATAATCACCTGGTTGGTAATCCGGCCCCGCTCGATGATGGGCAGAATCATGGGCTGGAACTCGACAAAACCGGACTCGATCACCGGCTCCTCGACCACCTCGGCCTCGCCGTCCGGCTCGCGCAGCAAAAACCACCACGCGGCACCGCCTGCCGCGCCCAGCAGCAGAAGAAGCACCAGAAGGAGGATTGCAATTCGCATCGCCAAAGACCGCCGAGATTCATCACGCCAGCCGCAAGAGAGACTCTCAGCGACCTTAAGCAGTGGTAACCCAGCATGATGAATGAAAGGTAAAGCAAGACCTTAAAAGCCGTGTTTTTACGTTTTAAAACAAGGGCCAAAGCCCCGTTATTCGGACACTTACGGAAGCTGCGGACGCCGGTTAAGCGAGGTGATTCCAGCCTGGCTTATCGACTTCGATCACCTCTCCATCCGGAGCGAGAACCCTAACCCCCTCGCCCGGCAGCATTTTTCCGATGCAGGTCAGGGGCAGGTCCAGTTCCAGCGCGAGCCTGGCGATCTCCTCTGTGCGTTCCGGCGCAAGGTTGAAAAGCAGTTCGTAATCATCGCCGCCGCCCAGAATTGAGGCGCTCAAGTCCGGCCTCAGTTCCATGACACCGGCTGCCGCAGCGGACAGCGGCAGATTTGCCGCCCGCAGTTCTGCGCCCAGACCGGACGCCTTGGCGATATGCCCCAGATCCGCCACCAGTCCATCTGAAACATCCATGGCTGCGCTCGCCAGGCCCTCGCGCAGAAGGCGCTGCCCCAGAGCCACACGCGGGCGCGGCAGGAGATAGCGGTCGCGCAGGTACTCTGCGGCGACTTCGTCCAGCTCCGGCAGGAGGGCGTTAAAAACGGCTAAACCAAGCGCGGCGTCGCCCAGGCTGCCCGAGACGTAGATCAGATCTCCCGCCTGCGCCGTTCCACGGTCAAGCGCCGTTCCCTCCGGCGTGGCGCCAAAGGCGGTGACCGTAATCAGCAAGGGACCATCAGTCGCAACCGTGTCGCCGCCATAGAGCGAGACTCCGAACTCGGCCTGATCCTCGGCGAGACCGGCGCTGAACCCGCGCACCCACGCCTCGTTCCCGCCTTTCGGCAGGGCGAGGTTCAGCAGGTAGCCCAGAGGCTTCGCCCCCATGGCCGCGAGATCCGAGAGATTGACACGCAGGGATTTCTTGGCGACCAGCTCCGGCGGGTCGTTCGGCCTGAAATGAACGCCGCTGGCCAGGCTGTCGGCGGTCACGACAATGGAGCTGCCGGGAAGGCTTGGCAGCAACGCGGCGTCGTTCCTGAGCCCAAAGGTCCCGGGGGCTTCAGCCGCGAGAGGCGCGAAATAGCGCGCAATAAGGTCGAATTCGCCAGACATGTCTCGCCCGATCCAACAGGAGCTCGAGAGGAGGTTAGGACGAGGCCGCGCCGTCTTCCAGTTCTTCCGGCCGCAGGCTCCGCGCGACACGGTCCAGCACGCCGTTCACCAGGGCCGGCTCTTTCTCGCTGAAAAAGGAGTGCGCCAGATCCATGTACTCGGTGATGACCACCTTGACCGGCGTGTCCAGGCGTTCCGACAGCTCATACACCGCGGTGCGCAACAGCACCTTCAGGAGGGTCTGCAAGCGGTCGACCGGCCATTCGTCGCTCAGGACCGCGGCCAGCATATCATCCAGCCGGTCCCGCTCCGCCGTGGTGCCCTTGATCAGGGCGGTCAGCAGATCCTGGTCGGCCTCGGAAATATCGAGGCCGTCAACCTCGTCATTCAGACGGTGACGCAGGAATTCCTCGACCACGAGGGCGGCGTTGCCGTTCTCGGACATCTCAATCTGATAGAGCCCCTGAACCGCCGCAAGGCGGGCCAGACTGCGCTTCATGCTGCCCTTGCGTCGGCCACCGGACGGTCTCTTTTGGGCCTTGGGTGTTTCGCCGCTGTCAGAAGATGACATCTCGCCCTCCTCAGCGCGGGAAGAGATGAAAACGATGCTTCACCTTCACCATGTCCAGGCACGCGCGCGCCACGTCGCCGCCTTTGTTCTTTTCCGTCATCCGGGCCCGGGCCCAGGCCTGATCGGCATTTTCGCAGGTCAGAATACCGTAACCCATGGCCAGGGTGTAGCCGCAGGCCAGGTCCTGGAGCTTACGGGCGGATTCCGAGCAAACGTAGTCATAGTGCGAGGTCTCCCCGCGGATCACGCAACCCAGCGCGATGTAGCCGTCGAAGCGCCGTTGGCCGGAATAGAAGTCCATCGAGCGGATCGCCATGCGGATCGCCGCCGGCACCTCGAACACGCCGGGCACTTCCAGACGCTCGTAGGTCGCACCGGCCTTTTCCAGCTCGGCAATGGCGCCTTTCGCCAGCTCGTCGCCGATCTCTTCGTAAAAGCGGGCTTCCACAATCAGTATGTGGGGCGCGTCATCCATTGTCTTTACCTGTCACTCAAATCACTGCTGCTTAATAACTAATGCTTGCTTCGCTGCCGGGTCTCTACACCACAGGCGCGGCGGCCTCAATCGATCGGGCGCTGATCCACGACTTCCAGTCCGTAGCCCTCAAGCCCGACGATGGTGCGCTGGGTGTTGGAAAGCAGGACCATTCGCCGAACCCCCAGATCCAGAAGTATCTGGGCGCCAACCCCATAGTCGCGCAGCTCGCCCGATCCCTTTACCGGCTCCCCTATACGCGCCCGCAGGGTCTCCGACAAGCTCTTCGGTGTCGGCTCGCGGATCAGAACCACGAACCCACGGCCCTCACGGCCGATAATCTCAAGGGATCGCTGCAGTTCGCCGGCTTTTCCGCTGGTCTCATCGCCCAGGACGTCATCAAGCACATTGAGCGCATGCATACGCACCAGCACCGGATCCTCTGAACTCTCAGGGTCGCCCATCCAGAGCGCCACATGCTCCGCGTAGGACACCCGGTTGACATAGATCGCCATGTTGAATTCGCCGCCGTGGCGGCTCGCGAACTTGGTCTTGATCGTGCGCTCGACGATATGATCGTTGATCCGGCGGTAGGCGATCAGATCGGCAATGGTCGCGATTTTGAGACCGTGCTGCTGGGCAAAAGCGATCAGGTCGTCGCGGCGCGCCATGGTCCCGTCGTCATTCATGATCTCGCAGATCACGCCCGCCGGGTTAAGGCCCGCCAGCCGCGAGATATCCACGGCCGCCTCCGTATGGCCGGTGCGCACCAGGACCCCGCCCTCACGGGCCATGAGCGGGAAAATATGTCCGGGCGTGACGATATCCGCCGCCCCCTTGCTCGGATCGACGGCCACGGCCACCGTGTGGGCGCGGTCCGGCGCCGAGATCCCCGTGGTGATGCCCTCCTTGGCCTCGATCGAGACCGTGAAAGCGGTTTCGTGACGAGACTCGTTCTTACGTGCCATCAGGGGCAGTCCCAGTTCCTCGATCCGCTCGCCGGTCATGGCGAGGCAGATCAGCCCGCGGCCGTACTTTGCCATGAAGTTGATCGCCTCGGGGGTCGCCATCTGTGCCGGGATCACAAGGTCGCCCTCGTTCTCGCGGCCTTCGTCATCGACCAGGATGAACATCCGGCCATTGCGGGCCTCTTCGATCACCTCTTCCGGCGATGAAACGACTTCACTGAAGGTCTGCCGCCAGAGCTCCTGCTCGGGAGTAGTCATTTAGGATCCTTTTCCAGCAGGCGTTTGACGTAGCGCGCCAGCATATCGATTTCCAAGTTCACCCGGTCGCCCTCTTCCAGCGCCCCGAAGGTGGTCACCGCCGCCGTATGGGGAATGATGTTGACCCCGAAGACGTTGTTCTCAACCTCATTCACGGTCAGCGAGACACCGTCCACCACCACCGAGCCCTTGGGCGCGATAAAGCCGGAGAGCTCTTCCGGCACTTCGAAACTGAAGCGCCAGGACTCGCCGTCCTGCGCCTTGCGGATCACCCGGCCAACGCCGTCCACATGGCCGGACACCAGATGCCCGCCCAGTTCATCGCCAACCTTGAGCGCGCGTTCCATGTTGATGGTCGTCCCCACCTGCCAAGCGCCCATGGTGGTTTTCGCCAGCGTCTCGTGCGATGCCTCGAAGGCAAACCAGTCATCGCCCTTTTCGACCACGGTCAGGCAACAGCCCGAGCAGCAAACCGACGCCCCGATGTCGACCGTATCGAGGTCGTAGGAGGTCTCGATCTCCAGGCGGAGAATGTCGCTGCCCGACAGCGACCGCAGCTTTCCGAGGTCAGATACAATTCCGGTAAACACTGTCTGCTTGTTCCTATTCGACTGATCCCAGATTCGACTGATCCCAGGCCTTCAGCTTCACGAAGGCCTATTTAGTCCCTTTCCCGGCGATGGAAAACCTCCAGCCGGTCCTCCGCAAGCGCAATCGAGCTCTCGAGCGAGAATTTATGCATCTCCGCCAGCCGGTCCAGCCCAAAACCGGCAATCGCGGGCAATCCGTCCCCGCCGATCACCCCGCCGGCACGGAACCAGGCAATCCGGTCCACCAGGTCTTCAGCCATGAAGCTTCCCGCCAGCTTTGCCCCGCCCTCGACCAGCAGACGTGTCACGCCCATGGCCGCGAGGATCGTCAGGAGATCCGGCACGGACAGCACATTCTCCGTATTTCTGGGAATCTCTACAACCTCGACACCGGCATCGTGGTACTTCTGCAAGCGCTGCTCTTCAGTGCCGGACTGTGTAAAGACGAGCGTGGATTGCGCGCCCGCGCGCGCCACCAGATCATGTTCCAGCGGCAGACGGAGACGCCCGTCCACAACAATGCGTCGCGGCGAGCGATCCGCCAGGCCGGGCAGACGCACATCGAGCCGGGGATTGTCCGCCAGGGCGGTTCCGCTGCCCACCAGGATCGCGTCGTGTGTCACGCGCAGAAGATGTCCGCGCGCCCGCGCCGCGGGCCCGGTGATCCACTGGCTCTCGCCGCTGCGGGTGGCGATCCGGCCATCGAGGGTCGTGGCCAGCTTGAGCGTGACCATTGGCCGCAGTTCCGTGGTGCGCCGTAAAAAGCCCTCGTTGAGCGAACGCGCTGCTTCTGCTTCGGTCCCGATCGAAACTTCGATACCCGCATCGCGCAGTCGCTCGATCCCTCGCCCCTCAACCCGTCCGTCGGGATCCTCCAGCGCCACCACACAGCGGGCGATACCGGCCTCGACCAGAGCATCGGCGCAGGGCGGTGTCTCGCCATGATGGGAACAGGGCTCCAGCGTCACATAGGCGCAGGCGCCCTGCGCCGCCTCTCCGGCCTGCCGCAGGGCCTCGGTCTCGGCATGGGGACGGCCGCCGGGCTGGGTCCAGCCACGGCCGACCACACGCCCGTCTTTGACGATAAGGCATCCGACCGCGGGATTGGGTGCGACCCGGCCCAGGCCGCGTGCCGCAAGGTTGAGCGCCGCGCGCATGAACGCGGCGTCCTGTTCCCCAGATTGAGGACTCCTAGTCCTGGTCGATACCGAGCTTGCCAACGAATTCACCAAAGTCCCGGGCTTCGCGGAAATCGCGATAGACCGATGCAAAGCGGACGTACCCCACTTGATCGAGTGTCGCCAGGGCATCCATGACCAACTCACCGATCAGCTTGGTCGGGATCTCGCTCTCGCCGGAGGATTCCAGCCGCCGCACGATGCCGTTGATCACCCGCTCCACCCGGTCGCGGTCGACCGGCCGTTTCTGCAGGGCGATGGTCATGGAGCGCGCCAGCTTGTCCCGGTCGAAGGGCTCGCGCTGACCGCTGCCCTTGACGACAGTCAGTTCGCGCAGCTGCACACGCTCGAACGTGGTGAAACGCGCCGCGCAGTTCGGACACTGCCTGCGTCGCCGAATGGCGGAATGATCCTCAGTCGGCCTCGAGTCTTTGACTTGAGTATCTTCATGACCGCAAAACGGACAACGCATATTTCCCCTCCTGACGACCCGGAGGTCATCCAACAGCAAATTCAAACCAGCTACTCTTACAAATCTTACACACCAGACCCGACCGACGAGAAGATCAGGCCACGCTCACAGATCGGGATAAATCGGGAAGCGGCGGCAGAGCGCCACCACTTCGGAACGCACTTCCGATTCGATCTTGCTGTTATCTTCGCGGTTAGCAGCCAGTCCGTCCAGTACGCGGCTGATCAATTCGCCGACCAGAGTGAATTCCGCCGGACCGAAACCCCGCGTGGTGCCCGCCGGTGTACCCAGCCGGATCCCGGAGGTTACCGTGGGTTTCTCCGGATCGAAGGGCACGCCGTTCTTGTTGCAGGTGATACCCGCCCTATCGAGGCTCTCCTCGGTGATATTTCCGGTCAGGCCCTTGGGACGCAGATCGACGAGCATCAGGTGCGTGTCGGTTCCGCCCGAGACGATATCGCAGCCGTTGCGCATCAGCACGTCGGCCAGCGTCCTCGCGTTATCGACGACTGTCTTGGAGTAGGTCTTGAATTCCGGCCGCAGAGCTTCGCCGAAGGCCGCCGCCTTAGAGGCAATGGCATGCATCAGCGGACCACCCTGCAATCCGGGGAAAGCCGCTGAGTTGATCTTCTTACCCAGATCCAGATCGTTGGAGAGGATCATGCCGCCACGTCCGGCCCGCAGGGTCTTATGGGTCGTGGTGGTGACCACATGGGCGTGGGGGATTGGGCTCGGATGGACACCCCCGGCGACCAGACCCGCGAAATGCGCCATATCCACGTGGAAATAAGCCCCGACCTCGTCCGCGATTTTCCGGAAGCGGGCAAAGTCGATCTGGCGGGGATAGGCAGATCCGCCGGCAATGATCATTTTCGGCTTGTGTTCCCGTGCCAGGGCCTCGACCTGCTCGAAATCGATCTGGCCGTCGTCTTCGCGCACCCCGTACTGCACAGCGTTGAACCACTTGCCCGACAGGTTCGGTTTCGCACCATGGGTCAGGTGACCGCCGGCTGAGAGCGCCATGCCCAGGATCGTGTCGCCCGGCTGCAGAAGTGCGAGCATCACACACTGGTTGGCCTGCGCGCCCGAATGGGGCTGTACGTTGACAAAGCTGCAGTCGAAGAGCTTCTTGGCCCGATCGATCGCGAGTTCTTCCGCGACATCGACGAACTCGCAGCCGCCATAGTAGCGCCGGCCCGGATAACCCTCCGCATACTTGTTCGTCAGGACGGAGCCCTGGGCTTCCAGCACCGCCCTTGAGACGATGTTTTCCGAGGCGATCAATTCGATCTGATCCTGCTGACGGTGCAACTCGTCGCGAATGGCAGCCGCAAGTTCGGGGTCACTCTCCGCCAGCGAGGCGGAAAAGAAAGCGTTATCTGAATCAGCCTGTGAGGCGACTGCAGTCATGGCGCTCGTTCTCCAACTAAATCCAAAGGTGAATTGAAAACACTAACCGAGTTTATCAACCGAGTTCATCAACCGAGTTTCGCCACTCGTCGTTCGTGACGTTCGCCACCGGCGAACTCCGTTGCCAGAAAGATCTCCAGGCAGGCCTTGGCAACGTCGACGCCGGTCGTGCGCGCGCCAAGGGCCAGGACGTTCGCATCGTTGTGCTCCCGGGCGAGCCGCGCGGTCGTCTCGTCATGACACAAAGCCGCGCGCACCGACGGGTTCCGGTTCGCGGCAATAGAGATGCCGATGCCTGAGCCACAGACCAGAACGCCGCGGTCGACCTTGCCCAGCTCAACGACCTGTGCAAGCGCAACGCCGAAATCGGGATAGTCGACCGATTCAGGACCGTAGGTGCCCAGGTCCAGAACCGTGTGACCCGCGGCCTCCAGCGCCTCGCTGAGAACAGCTTTGAGCTCGAAGCCGGCATGGTCTGCCGCAATAGCGATCGGTTTCTCAGTCATGAGGGTCACTTAACCTGAAATCTGCTGCGCCTGGCGCGAATCTGTGAAATGCGCGCGGACACTAACATAGCAAATTGCGCAATGAAAAGCGGTGCGGAGCACCAGAAGCTCCCTTTGGCGCCAGAAACTTCAAGCCACGTACTGACGAACGTTCGGGACGAAATCTCTTTGACTCCGCATAGTTGCATTCCCATGTATGCACCACAGAACGCCCGGGCACAACGCACTGAAATAACTGATTAGTTGACATTATTTTATTGTTGTGCAAATTTTTTCGGAAAATACAGTATTTCTGATACCAAGCGGAATAAAAATGACTGAAGCTGTAAGCCCACAACTGACTTCCATAGACATTTTGCGAATGACATCCGATGTTGTCGCATCTTACGTTCGCAATAATGCGGTTGCCGGCGACGAGCTGCCCGGCATCATCCAGACCGTTCATGAGTCTCTCATGCATCTGAAGAACGGTACACCTGGCGCAGGAGAAGCGCCCAAACCCGCGGTTTCCATAAGGAAATCGATCACTCCGGATCATATCGTCTGCCTTGAGGACGGAAAGAAACTGAAGATGCTGAAACGCTATCTTCGGACCACGCACGGCATGACTCCCGAGGAGTACCGTGCAAAATGGGGCCTGTCTTCCGACTACCCGATGGTGGCTCCGAACTATGCCGCGCAACGCTCCGCTTTCGCCAAGAAGATTGGCCTGGGACGCGGTGCAAAGCAAAGCCGCAGACGTGGCAAGGCCGCTTAGTACCTTTTGTTGGGATCGAGACAGCAAGTGGCTGTCTCGCCTCTTCCCGTAAAGCTTCGTTGAAGCATAAAAAGTTGTTTTACAAGCGTTTTTTCGCCTCTCTTGACCCGTTGCGCGACCAACAAAGCTGTGCGGAACCAGCCTGCGTTTCGACTGCCAAATCTCGAGAGTATCAGGTTTCAGATCGGCCTCGCCGCTCCGTCGAAACGAACCTCCAAAACCAAGCATCGAAACGGACCGCCGGGACGACCTCTCGCGACGCGCAGGTGACCTCGCACCCCGGATCAGACGCGGGCGATAAAAAGAATTAGTTTATCATTACACGGGCCTATTTGCTCGCTCGTGCAATTTTTCTATTTTTTTCGGACTGGTCGATCGGTTTTAGATCGTGACGACATCGGCATTTTCGATCAAGAACACACCATTTCGGCGAAAAATCCTGTGCCGGACCAATGGAAAAACCACTCCCGGAAAAGCGCCTCAAACAGCTCGACTTTGAAGGACCAACATCCCACCGACAGCGCTACACTCTGGCTGGACTCCCTCGGAGACCTGAACGAAACAAACGACTTACGTACGTTTAAACTTTTTATTTTTTGTTTAAACATACAACAAGAGCACCCGTTGCCGCACTGCAGGAACCAGGTCCGGACCTCGGAGGGCCACTCGCGTTCTGATTGATTATCGACGCCGATGAGCGGGGTGAGATCAGTTTTTCAAATCTTCAGACGACAAGGCCGCGCGCGCCCTCGCCGGCCGTCTCCGACTTGGCGAGCAGATACCTCAGTTTACGCAGGGCGTTGTTTTGCAGGACGAGTTCTCCGGCCGATGGCGGACCGACAATCACGGCCTCGGTCATGGTCGGTGTGTGCATCGCCGAGACTTTGACGTAGGCGCCAATCTGTATGAACTCGATGATGACGTCGGAGTCTTTCATTCCCGAATGTCCGATCCTTCGCAATAGGGCTTCACAAGAACACAATCTGCACCGCACAGGGGGTTCGCTGCCCTGGCGGTCTTCTGCGCGGCCCCATGGTCGTCTTAGCCGCTGAACTTGAGAAACCGGAACGCCCTGGTGAAAAAGCGTCCCAAACGTTCGTAAGGTCTTGGCGCCGATACCTGGCGCGCGATCACGATTTTATAGATCATAGTCCCTTCTTGTCACCGCCGCATCTTTGCAGCCAGGTGACGGGCCTGGTAAAGACCGGCATCTCACTCCCAGGTGTTTTTCCCAAAAGTCTCAACAAGATACCAGACAAAAAAAACCACCGGCAGAGCGACCCGAAGCCCGCCCGACCGATGGTTTATGTGTTTCGCGTGGCAAGGTATGACCTGCCCTCTGTATGCGTCGCGGCGCTTATGCTGCCGGCGATATCCTGCTGGAATACTGCCCCGGCACCGACCAGAACTGCTGCAGACGGCTCAGCGCCTCGTTGGCGGACCGCAGAACCTCGTCGGACAGCTGCGCGCTCTGCAGGCCGTTCTCGGCGTGCTGATCAAAGAGCTGGCCGAGCGCCTGACAGATTTTCAGGCCGGTTTCCGACGCGCGCACATGGAAAGAGCGGCGATCGTGCAGCGAGCGTTCCTGAATCAGGTAGCCGTTCTCGACCATCTTTTTGACGTTATAGGAGACGTTCGAGCCCAGGTAATACCCGCGCTGCGTCAGCTCACCAACGGTCAGCTCTTCGTCGCCAATGTTGAACAGAATCAACGCCTGAACGTTGTTGAGGTCACGCACGCCCATTCGGTCCAGTTCAGACTTCACGACCTCAAGGCACTGGCGGTGCAGGCGTTCAACCAAACTAATCGTTTCTAAGTATGAGGCCTTCACGGCAACCTCGCATCATGTTGTTCAGGTGGAAGCAATAATCCTGATTAATCATGCCTTGAGGACGTTAAAACTTGATTAAGTGGTCATAAGTCCGCGCGCCATACAACCTCAGGCTTCTTGCAACATCTTGATAATCGCCGAGTAATCAAGGCCTCCGCGCCCGGACTTCACAAACATGGTATAGAGTGCCGAGGCCTCCGCCCCCAGGGGCGTGGGCACCCCGGCCTGATGGGCGGCCGCCTGCGACAACCTGAGATCCTTTTGCATCATCGAGGCCGCAAAACCGGGCTTGTAGTCGCGATTCGCCGCCGAGTTTTCAACCAGACCCGGAATCGGGTTGTGGTTCAACATCGCCCAACAGGATCCTGAAGAGGTCGAGGAAATCTCCTGAAGCTTCTCCGGCGCCAGCCCGAGAGTCTCGCCCAGTGTGAAGGCCTCGGAAATCCCAAGCATGGTGATGCCCAGGATCATGTTGTTGCAGACCTTTGCCACCTGTCCGTTCCCCGCCGCGCCCGCATGGACGATGTTGCGGCCCATGATCTCGAACAGCGGCTTGCCGCGGGCAAAGGCCGCATCGGGCCCACCGACCATAAAGGTCAGGGTGCCGCCGTCGGCGCCGGCAACCCCGCCGGAGACCGGGGCATCAAGCATGGCATGACCGGCGGATGCCGCGGCCTCGTGAACTTCGCGGCAACTGGTCACATCAATGGTCGAGGAATCGATAAAAAGCGTGTCCGGGTCCGCCTGCGCGATCAGGCCCTCAGCGCCGAGATAAACCGAACGGACGTGTTCACCCGCAGGCAACATGGTCACCACCGCCTGACTGCCTTTCGCAACCTCCGCCGCCGCGGAGACCGTCTCGATACCGTTGGCGGTTGCGATCTCCAGCGCGCCCGCCCCCAGATCGAAGCCCTTCACCTTGTGGCCGGCCTGTACCAGGTTCTTGGCCATTGGACCGCCCATGTTTCCCAAACCGATGAAACCGATATCCATGATCCGCTCGCTCCCTAAATTGCTCCGCCCATTCGCAGCAGCCTGTTCGTTTTTGCAATCTTAAGAGAATGTCAGGTCCCGGTCACCCAGAGCCTCGAAGTAGCGCCCGACCATCTCCCCCGAGACCTCTTCCAGCGTCGCCGGAGACCACTTCGGCGCATGATCCTTATCGATCAGCACCGAACGAACACCTTCATAGAAGTCGTGTTCTGCCATAAAGGCCTGACTCATGCGGTACTCCATGATCATCGCATCGTCGAAGTCCATATCCCGTCCCCGGCGCAGCTGTTCCAGGGAGACCTTCATGGAGGCCGGCGAGCGGCTCAGCAGAGTGGACAGGGTCTCGCGGGCCCAGTCCCCCTCTTCCGCTTTTAGCGACGTGACGATCTCTTCGACGGAACTGGCGGCAAAGATCCGGTCGATCTGCGCCTGTTGCGCCTGCAAGGGGGCTTCCCCCGGATCCTTGGCAAAGCCGTCTATGACCTTGGCCGCGACAGCCTTTGCGTCGCCGCTCCAGTCCGTCTTGGCAAAGGCCGCTTCCAGCGCCGGCATGTCCACACTCTCGATGTAGGCATTGGCAAGACCGCTATAGAGACAGTCCGCGGGCTTGATCCGCGCCCCGGTCAGCGCGAGATAACAGCCGATCTCTCCCTTAAGCCTCGGCAGGAAGTAACTTCCGCCCACATCCGGGAAGAGTCCGATCGCGGTCTCGGGCATGGCGGCGCGGGTGCGTTCGGTCGCAACCCGGAACGCGCCCAGGATCGAGACGCCGACACCGCCGCCCATGGTGAAACCGTCGATCAGCGCGATGTAGGGCTTGGGGTACTGAAAGATCCGGCGGTTCAGCCGGTATTCCTCAAAGAAAAAGTCGGCCTGCAGGCCCGTGGTCGATCCCGTCTCCTTCGCCGCCAGTCCCGCTTTGTAGACATCGATGACGTCGCCGCCGGCACAGAAGGCACGCTCCCCGGCGCCCCGGATCACCACGGCCGCAATGGAAGCGTCATCCTCCCAGGCCGCCAGCTGAGGATCCATCAGGCGGATCATGTTCAGGGTCAGGGCGTTGAGAGATTTCGGCCGGTTCAGCGTGATGAAGCCAACAGCTCCCTGCTGTTCGAAGAGGACCTCTTCGCTATCGCTCATGTTTGGATTTCCTGTAAAAGTCTGATCTGGATGTGGGTGGACAGCTTCTCAGTCGGACAGCAGGCTGCGCGCGGAGATAATCCGCATCACCTCGTTGGTGCCCTCAAGAATCTGGTGGACCCGCAGGTCACGCAGGATGCGCTCGATGGGAAAGTCCCGCAGGTAGCCGTAACCGCCGTGCAGCTGCAGCGCTTCGTTGCAGATATTGAAACCGGCATCGGTCGCAAAACGCTTGGCCATGGCGCAGAACGCGGTTTTATCCGCCGCGTTCCTGTCGAGTTTGTCAGCGGCTTTCTGCACCATCAGGCGCGCCGCTTCCAGCTCGGTTGCCATATCCGCCAGCTTGAATTGCAGGGCCTGAAATCCGGCCAGGGCTTTGCCGAACTGCTTGCGCTCCTTCATGTAGCCGCGCGCCGCCTCCAGGCCTGTCCGTGCGCCGCCCAGCGAACAGGCGGAAATGTTTACCCGCCCCCCGTCCAGTCCCATCATGGCGATCTTGAATCCGTCGCCCTCCTTGCCCAGCAGATTGTCGGCCGGTACCCGCGCGTTCTCGAAGATCACCATCGCCGTGGGCTGACTGTTCCAGCCCATTTTCTTTTCCTGTTTGCCGAAGGAGAGCCCCGGCGTGTCCTTGGGAACGACCAGCGCGGAAATCCCTCTCGATCCCTCCCCGCCCGTCCGGCACATGACGACATAGATGTCGCTGCGCCCGCCGCCCGAGATGAAGGCCTTGGTGCCGTTCAGAACGTAATCCTCTCCGTCCCGCTCCGCGCGCGTTTTGAGGGACGCCGCGTCGGATCCGGCACTGGGTTCGGTCAGGCAGTAGCTGGCGAAGTGTTCCATGGAAGTCAGCGCGGGCAGGAATTTACGGCGCAGTTCGTCGTTGCCGAAGTGATCGATCATCCAGGAGGCCATGTTGTGGATCGAGATGTAAGCCGCCGTCGAGGTGCAGCCGCCCGCCAGTTCCTCGAAGATGACCGCCGCATCCAGGCGCGACAGCGCCGACCCGCCGACATCGTCGCACACATAGATACCGCCGAAACCCAAGGCAGCCGCCTTGCGCAGAGTTTCCTCCGGAAAGTGGCACTCTGCGTCCCACTCGGCGGCGAAAGGCGCCATCTCGTTGCGCGCGAACTCCTGGGCCATATCCCGAAAAGCGCGCTGCTCCTCGGATAGATCGAACTGCACGAACCTGTCTCCCCTAACGACTGTTAGGTTTCTTTTAACGAAGCATGGCGCCGCCGTCCATTTGAAAGCGTTGGCTCCTTGTTTTTCTCCCTTCCAAAGCCAGCGGCTCCAAGGCGCGCGGCGCAGCTTCCCGACGCAGCACTCACATGATAAGCTGTGCCCGCCGATCAGGAGGCCCCCGATCCGCGGGAAGGGCTAAGCCCACCTGTACGAAGTTGCGACGACCCATCAAACCTCTTTTCAGTCTGAGGGCGCGGATACCGGACAGTGATGAAAGGAGGTCGCCGATGCCGACCCATCAACTCCCCGAAAATCCGAGCTTAGAGAACCTTAAAAAGCGGGCAAAAGGCCTGCTTAAATCCGCACGCGCCGGTGATCAGCAGGCACTCGACCTGATAGGCCCCTATTTCGGAGACCCCAGGAAGATCGGCCTGCAATCCGCGCAGCTTGTCCTGGCGCGCGCCTACGGCTTTTCCAGTTGGGCGAAACTGAAATCCCATGTCGAACGCCGCAACAAAAGAACCGCCGTATCTGCCTCCGGGCAGACCGGCGACCAATTGGCCAACCGCTTCCTGGATCTGGTCTTGCTCAACTACGGGCCGGGAGAGCTGAGCAGTCCCGCGCGCTTCCGTGAAGCAGAGGCCCTCCTTGAGTCGCAGCCTGAAATTCGGCGCGAGAACATCTACGTGGCCGCCGCCATCGGCGATGTCGCCGAGATCGACCGCTGGCTGGAGGATAAGCCGGAACGGGTTGCTCAAAAAGGCGGATTCTTCCATTGGGAACCCCTGATGTACGCGGCCTACGCCCGCCTGCCGGACCGCTCGACACTGGCCGCGGGACGGCGTCTTCTCGAGCGCGGCGCGGATCCCAACGCGCACTATATGTGGGGCGGGCAGTACCGCTTCACTGCCCTGACGGGGGTTTTCGGTCAAGGTGAAGGCGGCCCCGTCAATCAGCCGGAACATCCGGACTGCCGGGACTTTGCCCGTGCGCTTTTACAGGCGGGCGCGGATCCAAACGACGGCCAGGCTGCCTACAACCGCTGTTTCGAGCCCGACAACAGCTGGCTCGAACTGCTGCTGGAATTCGGTTTGTCTCCTAGGGATCGGAACAACTGGCTGCTCGAAGACGGCGACCGGCTGGTCCCCAACCCGAGCGAAACCATGCACTTTCATCTGATCCAGTCGATCCACCGCGGCTATGCGGAGCGGGCCCGGCTGCTGATCGATCATGGCGTCGATCTCAATAAGCCCGATGACAGCTATGACACCCGCACAAAAGGCAGAACGCCCCACGCGGCAGCTCTCCTGCTCGGTGAAACGAAGATCGCCACCGCTCTACGTGAAGCCGGCGCAGACCAGGGTAGCCTGTCGGCGCTCGACCGCTTTCAGGCCGCCTGCATGGCCGGCGATCTCGAGGCCGCACAGCAACTCACTGGTCGCGAGCCTGACCTCAAACGGGCGATCCAGCCGCTGCAGAACGAACTGCTTTGCGATGCGGTCAAGCTGGGAAAAAGCAAAGCCCTCGCCGCCATGATCGCCCTGGGTTTCGAACTCAACACGCCCGGCAAACGCACAGCGCTGCATGAAGCCGCGCTCAAAGGCGATCTTGACATGATGAAGACGCTGCTGGACGCGGGCGCGGACCCGCGCTTACGCGATCCGGACTACTTCGCGCCGCCCATCGGCTTTGCCCAGCACGCCGGTCACGACGGGTTGGTGGCACTGCTCGACGGGCAGGCCATGGATATCTTCACAGCCGTATCCCGCGGGAACATCGGCCAGATCCGGATCTTGCTGGCGGAAGACCCGGCGCGCCTGAACCAGACTTTTGGGGAGATCCGTCCGAACAAGACGCAAGCTTGCGAGAACGACTGGATGACGCCGCTCGTCTATGCGGTGCTCAACAAGCGCCAGGAGGCGTTGGAATATCTGCTGGAGCAAGGCGCCGACCCGCGGGTGAGCGACGGCGCCGGACAGTCGCTTTTCTCACTGGCTGAAGAGCAGGCCGGTCCGGAGATGCTCCAAATGATCGCGGACGCGCTCGCGTCTTAAGCGCCTTCGGCAAAAGCCTGTAGCTGCCCTGTGGCGACGGAAACCGAAATCAGGGCAGCCGCAAGACACCTCACTCATAAAGAACGAAGCGACCATCGCGGTAAACGAACAGTCGATCGGTCAGGGTATAGGCCTCCTCTTGCATCGTACTCGCAATGATCCGCCGCAGCGCCGCGAGACCCTCTGCGTCCTCGCTCCCGGTCACCGCCAGTGTGTTTCGGGCCGGTACCGCCACCACCAGTTCTCCATTCACGGCAATCTTATCGCTCTTCCAGACGTTCGCCAGCAGAAGAATACTGGCTTCGTAATCGCCGCCAGCCCCTAACCCGTAGGTACCGTTCCCGCCATAAAGCCGAATATCAGGCAAAAGCCCCCGTAAATTCTCAATCGCGCGTTCGAGCCGGTTTTCAGCTTCGAACCCGATTTCCACCAGATCCTGCTCGGACAGATAGCGAATGCTCCTGTCCGTATCCTCGGCAAAGAGAACGACCAACTCTCTATTGTAAGGCTCATGGGCGGGAACGCGCCACTCACTCAAGTCGGCGCCACTAGCGCGAACTGATTGCTGCAGGCGAGGGATGTAACCAGTGTCTTTGATGACAGGAACAACCTTGGACACATCTATATCGGCGACCTCGCTATGTCCCGGATTGAGCCAGGCAACCATATAGCTTGAGATGATGTCACTCCGAAGCTCCGGAGACGTCTGGTAGAGCTTGTAGGCATTGTCCAGATACACCTGAAACGCCTCGCCTTCAGGCGGCTTAAGCGTCAGGTGCAGCCGTCCAGCGATCCGGACTTCGTAGTCTGGAACCTCAGAGTGCAACTCCTCAAGAACAAGCTTTGCAAACGCATCCTCTGAAAGCACGTCCGCTGCACTGGCATGAACCATGGGGAATAACAGCAGCAAGACGCAGGCGGCGTTAACAAATCTCACCATTATTTAATCGCAGTCCTCTGCCTCGATATCCATGCCAATGAACGTCCAAGCTCCGCCCGATGATTGCACAACCCGATTGCAACTATTGGGCACTCCACGCATAAGGAGCAAAAGCTATTTTTCTAATTTGTTGTTTTTATTTAACTTTATGTCTTCTGAAAAGCATCTAAGTCTTAACGTCTTCAACACTTGACTTATCTGGAGTTGAAGCAAACAGACTATAGTTAACACATTCGAAATTTTTAATAACTAAACCGGTGGTTGGGAACGATTCAACCTTTGAGAAAAACAACCCATGTTCAAAAGACTACGCACCGGGAAGATCGGCGTCCGTTTGGCGATGGGCTTCGCCATGACGGCGCTTCTGGGCGTTGGTGTGACGACCGCGGCAAACCTCTGGACTGCGACCAACATGGGTGAGCAGGCACTGCAGCAAAAACTTGCTGGACTGCAGGGACAACTGATCAGCGCGCTCGAGGCAGAGGCGACACGGGCCCTTTCCATGGCAACAACGGTCGCTGAAACCGCAGAGGTCCAGCGCCTCTTCGCAGAACGCAACCGCGACGCCCTCGCCGCCCTTTTTGTGCCAAGCTTCGCCAAGATGAGAGACGAACAGGGCGTTCGTCAGTTCCAGTTCCATATCGCCCCGGCCACCTCGTTTCTGCGCGTTCATAAGCCTGAAAAGTTCGATGACGATCTATCATCCTTCCGTTTGACGGTCGTCGCCGTAAACAAGAACGGGCGGGCCATTTCCGGCCTCGAGCGTGGCCGCGCGGGTCTCGGCATGCGCGGCGTGGTGCCGGTCACGCAGGAGGGTGAACAGGTCGGCTCCGTCGAATTCGGTCTCTCCTTCGATCAGGCCTTCTTCGATGGTTTTACCGCGCGCACCTCTGCTTTGGCGGCACTCTATGTCCTGCGCGACGAGGCCGTGGAAACCTTCGCAACGACCTTTCCGGCGGAGGTTGTATTTGACGAAGCCGTTCTGCGCAGGGCAGCGGCAGAAACCGGATCGCGCCTGCAGTCCGAGGTGGATATCGACGGCATAGCTCATGCGGCTCTGATGACCCCCGTGACTGATTTCAGCGGCAACATCGTTGGTGTCGCCGTCATCGGGTTCGACCGCAGCGTGATGAATGCCGCTCTTAACGAAGGCCGGCTCAATTCCCTGGGCATCGGGATTGCGGTCTTCCTGGCCTCCATGCTGATTGCCTGGTCGATGAACCGCTCCATCGCGCGGCCCATCTCAAACATCACCGCGGTTATGCGGCGACTGGCCAAGGGCGAAATCCAGATCGACGTGCCCGGTCTGGACCGCCGCGACGAGCTGGGCGATATGGCCGGCGCTGTCCAGGTCTTCAAGGAGAATGCCAGTGAGGCACGGCGCCTTGGGGAGGAAAGCGCGCACGCCAGCCAACAAGCCGAGCGCGAGAAACGCGAAGCCACCCTGAAAATGGCTGAAGAGCTGGAGAACAGCATCAAGAGCGTGGTCGAGACTGTCGCGTCGACCAGCAGCCAGCTCCAGTCATCCGCGCGCTCCATGTCGGGCACCGCCGGACAGACCGTCGCGCAGGCGACGGCGGTCGGCAAGGCCTCGGATTGTGCGACCCAGAACATTCAGATGGTGGCTTCTTCGGCGGAACAGCTCTCCGGCTCGATCAGCGAGATCAGCCAACAGGTCAGCCAATCGACCGACATCACCCAACAGGCCATCACCCAGACCGAAGGGGCCAGCTCGACCGTCGAGGGATTGGCCGAAGCGGCCCAGAAAATCGGCGATGTGGTCAGTCTGATCCAGGATATCGCGGAACAGACCAACCTTCTGGCCCTGAATGCAACCATCGAGGCGGCCCGCGCCGGAGAGGCGGGCAAAGGCTTTGCCGTGGTTGCTTCCGAGGTCAAGCTTCTTGCCAGCCAGACCGCAAAGGCAACGGAAGAGATCAGCGGTCAGATCGCGTCCATGCAGTCGGCGACCTCGGAGACCGTGAATGCGATCAGCGGTGTCCGCGACGTCATCACACGGATCGGCGAAAACGCCTCCGCAATCTCCTCCGCTGTCGAAGAACAGAACACTGCGACCCTGGATATCTCCCGGAGCGTGGCCGAAGTGGCGGAGGGAACCCAGGAGGTTACGACCCACAGCCGCAGCATGAGCGATGCCGCCGAGACCACGGGCAACGCGGCGGAACAGGTTCTCACCGCCGCCGATGAACTCTCCACGCAATCGGATGTGCTGCGCAGCGAAGTCGACAGCTTCCTCGGCAAACTCCGTTCAGCTTAGGAAGCCTGCTCAGCTTAGGAAGCCTGACGCCCGGCGCCTGCGCGCCACTCAGCGCTTCACCCGGCGAGCGCCCGCTCGATCAGCTCGAGATGGTCCTGGCCATAATGCATATCGCCGTCGATGAAGTAGGTCGGTGAGCCGAAGACCGAACGCGCGATGGCTTCCGCCGTATTGGCCTGATAGGTCTTCTGCACGGCAGGGGTTTGGGCGCTCTCGATCAGGCTGTCCGGATCGATATCCAGCGAAGCGGCCAGGTTCCTCAAAAGCGACGGGTCGGAAATGTCCGCGTCATCGCGCCAGTGCACCTCCAGAATGAGATGCGCGAGCCGGTCCGCATCCAGCCCCTGGTCCTGCGCGGCGATCAGCATGCAGCTCGCCAGGGTCATGTCCTCGTCATGATAGGTCGGACGGAAATCGATGACCGGCACATTGCGGAACTCGGCCCAGCGCTCGATCTCCCGCCCAAAGAAATAGGCCACATGCTGCGGTGTTCGCTCCGCAAAGGTCTTCCCGCCGACCGCCGATACCACAGGTCCCAGGTGGACCGGTTTATGGAGCAGCTTCCGTCCCGCCGCAGCGGCAATTTCCATCACCCGCTTTGAGCCCAGGTAGGCAAAGGCCGAGTGCGCCGAGTAGAAGTATTCGATTGTCTTCGCGGTCATATATTCGCGCTTCCCTGCTCGTTTTCATTTTCTTGAAGCCCCTGCTTACCACGTTGGCACCGGCGTCACATCCTATGCCTCTCCAGCAGCCAGAACTTCAGCAGCCAGACTTCCTCTCAGCCTCCAGAATCGCGCCCTCCACGCAATCAAACTTGACAAAATCACGCTGAAAGCGTTGGATGCCTTAGCGCCGATTTGAAGCACAGCTTGCGGGCGCTCTATAAATACGGCTAAAGCGAGCGGATTTCACCGCCCGGCTATAGCTGTGGCGGTTTTTTGTTTTTCGCCGCGCGGAGAGGGTCCGCGGGGCAAGAAATTCATTTACCTGCTGCCGATATGACCAGCGGCGCCGGATCGAGGGAGACGGCACCGCAGCTTGCAAAGAGGGATGAAACGCCATGACCGTAAAATCGCAACACCCGGAAACGCTCGCGCTCCATGCGGGCTATCGCAGCGACCCGGAGACCGGCGCCGTCGCGGTTCCGATCTACCAGACCACCTCCTATCAGTTCCAGGGCGCCGAGCACGCCGCGAACCTTTTCGCGCTGAAGGAACTGGGGAATATCTACACCCGGATCATGAACCCGACCTGCGCGGTTCTGGAAGAGCGGGTGACGGCTCTGGAAGGCGGTGCCGCGGCTCTGGCAGTGAGCTCCGGCCAGGCGGCCTCGGCGGTTGCGATCCAGAACATCGCGAAAGCCGGCGATAATGTGGTCAGCTCCACCGACATCTACGGCGGCACCTGGAACCTCTTCGCCAACACCCTGGCGAACATGGGCATCGAAGTGCGTTTCGTGGATCCGGAAGATCCCGAGAACTTCCGCCGCGCCACCGATGACAAGACCCGTGCCTACTATGCCGAGACCCTGCCCAATCCGAAGCTGGCGGTCTTCCCGATCCGCGAAGTGGCAAACATCGGCGACGAACTCGGCGTGCCGCTGATCGTCGACAACACCGCCGCGCCGGTGCTTTGCAAGCCCCTCGCCCACGGCGCCAGCATCGTGGTCTATTCGACCACCAAGTATATCGGCGGTCACGGGACCTCCATCGGCGGTCTGATCGTCGACGGCGGCAGCTTCGACTGGGAGGCCAACGCCGAACGCTTCCCGCTGCTCAACGAGCCGGATCCCAGCTATCACGGCGCGGTCTGGACCCAGGCGGTCAAGCCGCTGGGCCCGATCGCCTACATCCTCAAGGCCCGCGTCACCCTGCTGCGCGATCTCGGCGCCGCCATGAGCCCCTTCAACGCCTTCCAGTTCATTCAGGGCCTGGAGACCCTGCCCCTGCGCATGCGCGAGCACTGCGCCAATGCGGACAAGGTCGCGGCCTTCCTGGAAGATCATCCGGCGGTCGAACGGGTGATCCACCCCAGCCTCTTCGAGGGAGAGCAGAAACGCCGGGCCGAGATCTATCTGGGCGGCAAGCACGGCGCCCTGCTCGGCTTTGAGCTGAAGGACGGCAAGGAAGCCGGCCGCCAGTTCATCGACAGCCTGCAGCTCTTCTATCACGTGGCCAATATCGGCGATGCCCGCAGCCTGGCGATCCATCCCGCGACAACCACCCACTCTCAGCTCTCTCCCGAAGAGCAGCTGGCCAGCGGCGTGTCGGACGGTTACGTGCGGCTCTCGATCGGGATCGAGCACATCGACGACATCCTGGCCGACCTGGGTCAGGCCCTTGGATCTCTGGGCAGCAGCGCCGCGGCGGCGGAGTAACCCCGGACCGGGCGCATTAAGGCCGGGCAACATCGGGCCGGATAAAATCAGCTCGGGCAATCTCGGGCCGGTGCCGGCTTGATTTCCGTTAAGGAGCGCGCAGGTCCCGGATGGTAAATTTCCGGGACCTGCGCGACACTTGTTGCATAGACGATCCGGCATTAGTGTTACCGGGCGATAAACACAATAAGTCGGCGATTTCCTTCGGAGCGCCGCGATTGGAAACGTCATGGCGAGCCAGAGAAACGAGTTGAACCCCTACTTGCGCAAACCGGCGGTGCTGGGCGGCTATCCCCAGATCCGCACGCGGCGCAACCGGACCGACGCCTGGACCCGCAGTCTGGTCGCGGAAAACCGGCTCGGGCCACAGGATTTTATCTGGCCGGTTTTTGTCCAGGAACCTGACGGCACCAGCGGGATCTCCGCCATGCCCGGCGTCCTGCGTTACGGCCTCGACCGGGTCGTCGAGGCTGTCGCCAAGGCCGCCGAGCTCAAGATCCCCGCGGTCGCGGTCTTTCCCTACGTGGACGAGAGCCTGAAAACGGCAGACTGCGCCGAAGCCTTCAATCCGGAAAACATCGTCTGCCGCGCCGTGCGCCTGATCAAGAAAGAGGTGCCGGACATCGGCATCCTCTGCGACGTCGCGCTGGATCCCTTCAACTCGCTGGGCCACGACGGCCTGGTGCAGGACGGAAAGATCCTGAACGACGAATCCGTCGAAGCGCTCTGCCAGCAGGCGCTGGTCCAGGCCCGGGCCGGCTGCGATGTCTTAGGCCCCTCCGACATGATGGACGGGCGGGTCGGCGCAATCCGCCGCGCGCTGGACGACGCGGGCTATCAGGACGCCAAGATCATGTCCTACTCGGCCAAGTACGCCAGCGCTTTCTACGGTCCTTTCCGCGAAGCCGTGGGCGCGGACACCATGCTGAGCGGCGACAAGAAGACCTATCAGCTCGACTTCGCCAATTCGGACGAAGCCCTGCGCCAGGTCGAGCTGGATTTGGCCGAGGGTGCCGATATGGTGATGGTCAAACCCGGTCTGCCCTATCTGGACATCGTACGCCGGGTCAAGGACCGCTTCGGCGTGCCGACCATGGCCTATCAGGTCAGTGGCGAATACGCCATGATGAAGGCCGCCGCCGCCAACGGCTGGCTCGACAACGACAAGGTCGTCTATGAGAGCCTCATGGCCTTTAAGCGGGCCGGCGCAGACGCAGTCCTGACCTACGCAGCCATTGAAATGGCCGAGCTGCTCAAAGCCGGCTGACGTCCGACAGCACTTTAGACCCGTTGAATTTAAACAAGCGCATGACGACATCTTTTGTCTGATTGTTCCAATGGCGCAGCATTCACATCGCGCATCCACCCAAAGGGAGAACGACAATGACCCTCCGTCTTGGCGACACCGCCCCTGACTTCACGCAGGACTCCACCGAAGGCACGATCAACTTCTACGACTATGTCGGCGATTCCTGGTCGGTGCTCTTTTCGCACCCCAAGGACTTCACGCCGGTCTGCACCACCGAGCTCGGCTTCGTGGCCAAACTCAAGCCCGAGTTCGACAAGCGCAACGTCAAGGTCATGGGCCTCAGCGTCGATCCGGTCAGCGACCATACGACCTGGGCAAACGACATTGAGGAAACCCAATCCCAGAAACTGAACTTCCCGCTGCTGGCCGATGCCGACCGCAGCGTGTCCGACCTTTACGACATGATTCACCCGAACGCCAACGACACCCTGACGGTGCGTTCGGTCTTCATCATGGACCCGAACAAGAAGGTCCGCCTGATCATCACCTATCCCGCCAGCACCGGCCGGAACTTCGACGAGATCCTGCGGGTCATCGACTCCCTGCAGCTCACCGACGGTTACAAGGTCGCGACCCCAGTGAACTGGAAGGACGGCGAAGACGTGATCATCGTCCCGGCCCTCTCCGACGAAGACGCCAAGGACAAGTTCCCCAAGGGCTGGAAGGCACTGAAGCCTTACCTGCGCGTCACGCCGCAACCGAATAAGTAAATCGGGAGAGACGAGAGGTCCGGCGCGGGCATCTCACGCACCAAGAAGAGAGGAACCTGCCGATTTCTGGCCGGTCCCTCTCTAATTCGGATGCAGCAGTGCACCAACGTCCCGGACTTACGGCTCCGGATTCAGGCGCCGCAACAAAACGGTCTTTTCCTGGTCAGTCAAACCACTGTTGCGCTGAAGATACCAGGCTGCCGTATGCTCCTCTGTATCAGTCGCTGCCGTCTGTGCGCCAGCGCTCAGGAGCAGCTCGATCACTTCGGATGAGGCATTTTCCGCAGCGTACATCAAGGGCGTGCGGCCATCGCGTTTAAGCCTTGCGCATTGATGCTCAGAGGCAACCGTTCGGGCGGAAGGATTTGCCCCCTGCTTCAAAAGAAACTGCACAACGCCAATATCATTCGTCTGCGCTGCGTACATCAGCGCCGTTTTCGCAAACCAGTTCGTCGGTGCATCGACCTGCGCTCCCGCCATGAGCGCAAACTCCGTCAAATCCTGGTCGCCCAGCGCAGCCAGCAAAACATCATTCGACGCCTTGTCGATCGCGGCCTGGTCGTCACGGTAGCTCTCTTTCAACTTCGTCCAGAGTGAAGCCACCACGTCGATATCCTGGCGTGTGAAGACAGCCGCAAGAACGGCGTCGCGCCACACCTTGCTGTTGGACGCTGCTCGTTGATTCTGGCTTGCAAATTCAAGCCAACTCTCGATCGCAACCCCGGCAACATCCCGAGGCGGCGTGTCCCTCGAAAGACTCAAGGGAAAGTCCGGCCACTGTGCAATGCCGGTCAGCCGGAAACGATCCGGATAGTCGGAGCTAATGGTCTGGTCGACGACGAAGCGGTAGCTCTCCTCTGCAAGTGCGCGTGCCTCCTCAGCCGTTTCTACAAAATGCTGCAGGTAGTAAGCGCGCATCCCTTCGATAAAGGCCGAGCGGCTATTCTTAAAACTGTTGTAGAGAGACCAACTGGTTGGATCGCTGACACCCCAAACCAGAAAACGAATTTTCCGTGCAGCATCCTGCCGCTCCAAGGTCATGGTTTCATTGATCGTATAGTTGTTGACCAACGCCATCGACTGGGGCCTGTTCAACGCGGTCAGCAGGAGCCTCTCGGACGATATCCCCCACGCTCGAGTTCCCCCCCTGCACCCGGTTTGAGGACCACCGAGAATCGCTTGTAAGGTCTGATAAAACCTCGAATTCTCCGTAAAACTCTCGATGTTTGACGCACTTGGCTGCAATTGGACGCTACAGACTTTCTCCGCAGTTCCTGTGGCTTTCAACCGGTAGAGATCCGCCTGTCTCTCGTTGCCTTGAAACCAACGGCTAACCGCCGCAGTGGTGTAGAACGCCCCTTCGTGAGAGAACACGTAGACCACACTGCTTGGCGGATGCTGCACGACCGGGCGAGGCTCGTCATTATCTTGCCTTCCCATCCGGGACATATGGAAAAATTGATAGTGGGGATATCTTTCGCCGTATACCGCCTTTATTTCTTGATACCGCGCCTCGTTCTCGAAAACATAAATATCGGAACTGAGATAACGCCAGCCAACTTGGCCGCCTTCAATATGGAGAACTTCCAATTTTCCGTCGTTATCAAGGTCCAGAAACTCCACAAAGCTCCTATCGTATAAGCCATTGAAATATCCCGCGCGATGGCGGTCGCGCGGATAGGTGAGAAATTCTGCATCCGGGAAAGCCGCCTGCAGGTCTAGCAACCGTTCGTCCAGCAAACCCTCACCGTAAAACACTCTCTCCCAGGCGGAGAGAAATGGATCGCAAATCGCCGGCCGCATATTCTCGAGCAAAACAGGTTTGTAAGGCGTAATCCCATGACTGCGGGACTCAGCTCGCGCCGTTCCACCTGCAAGGGCAATTCCCACTAACGCAAGAATGAGGCTTCCGTAGCGGGTCATAGCATTCCAGTCCCGAGGAAAATCAATCGAACGACAAGACTGGAACTATCACCCTAGATTGTAAAAATACAGTGACTACAAAATGGTTTTGCTGTGGCACGCGCGGCAGCAGTTGAACGCTATGACTAGTGTGATGTTTCTGAAGTTCGTCGCATAATATGCGGCGAATTTTAGAGACTGAATCACACTAGATTCAACGGGACACTAGGCGACAGAGCCCGAGATTTCCTGCTTGGTTGTGCTCATGACCCAGTGGGTCGTGAAGGCTTTTATATTACTGTCGGCGTGAAACAGCCGGTCGGCCAGGGCGGTGTACTCATCCATATCAGCCACCTGCACAACGACCACACAACTGACCTCGCCCGCCACCATGTAGCATTGAGACACGGCGGACTCCCGCTTGACCCGCGTGACAAAGTCGCGGCGATACTCCGGCCCGTGCCGGTCGAGCGCGACGGTCACCACCGCGGAAAGTTTGCGGTCCAGGTGGCCCGGGTCGATCACGGCAACGATGCGTCTGATGACACCTTCCTGCTTGAGGCGGGCAACGCGGCGCAGACAGGCCGAGGGTGACAAGCCGACCTGCGCGGCGAGCGCAGTGTTCGGCAGATCGGCGTTCTCCCTCAAAACCGAGAGAATACGGTGGTCAATGCGGTCAAGCTCCATGATGCCGCATATTATTGCAATGATTGCATTTTTTCACTGCTTTATTGCTTCTAAACGAGATTTTCGCGCACCTATTGCAGTCTCTTTCCGCGATCCTGCCGCATCTTACGGTCACGGAAACAAAGCACCCGAAATGAAATGCTATCTGAAAAACCTTGCCCGGCGCAGCCTGGGCAGCTTCACCACGCTCGTGAAAATCATGCTGCCGGTCATGTTGGTCATTCGCATTGGCGAAGAATTCGGACTTTCAGAAACCTTGGGCACCGGCCTCGCACCGGTCATGCATCTGGTGGGATTGCCGCCGGAGGCCGGGATTGTCTGGGCCACCGGCATGCTCACCGGTCTTTACGGCGGGATCGGCGCCTACATCGCCCTTTTCCCGCAGATGGAGCTGAGCATCGCCCAGGGCAGCATTCTCTGCGCCATGATGCTTTTCGCCCACGCGATCCCGCTTGAGCAGGCCATCGTCCGGCGCGCCGGCGCGAGCTTTCTGCTGACCAGCCTTTTGAGGATCGGTGGGGCCCTGCTTTACGGCGCCGGCATCGCCTGGATCTGCGGCCTCAGCGGTGCTCTTTCCAGTCCACTGGAACTGGATTGGCTGACGGCGGCGGAAACCGACCCGGGTTGGGGCGCCTGGGCACTCTCGACCGCAGGCTCCCTTGCCTCCATTTTCGGCATTATCGTCGCGCTCTTCATCGGCCTGGATCTGCTGGAAAAGCTCGGCGTCATCCGCCGGATCACCGCCGCGATCGAACCTGCGCTGCGGGTCATCGGTCTGGACACGCGCCTTGCGCCGCTGACCACCATCGGGCTGCTTTTGGGCCTGACCTATGGCGGCGCCCTCATCATCCAGGCGACGAAAGAGCAGGACTTCACGCCCCGCGCCAGGTTCCTTGCTTTATCACTGCTCTCCCTCTCCCATTCCCTGATCGAAGATACGGCCCTGATGCTGGCGTTGGGTGCGGATATCTGGATCGTCCTGGTCGGGCGGGTCGGCTTCAGCCTGGCGCTGATCGCCGTGCTGGCCCGAATCACGCCCTTGATGGACTCAAGAAAAACCGGGGAGGCATGACCTCCCCGGACAGTCGTAACACGTCGGCTCGATAAACCTCGGATTCAGGGCTCGCTGCTGTTGCGGCAGTTTCCTGGATAGGAGGTGCCGGTGGTATCGCTCTCACAGCCGCCGGTCGACTGGTACTGCTCGTGATAATCGCAGGAGCCTTCGTACGACGTCTGCGAGGCACCGTCATGACAACCGGTGTTGGCGTTGGCAGACTGGCCTGGTTTGCCATGCAGTTTCGACGTGGCAGCGATGGGCCGGCCCGGGCCGCTGCCGCCCGCCTTCTGTTTCATCATCTGCGATGCGCCCGGCGGGTTGGCGGCCGGATCTTTCGTGTTCTTGGCTTTGGAAACGGCGGGGTTCAGCATCATCGCGACCAGCGCGGCCGCAAGCAGGATTCCGGCCTTGTTCAAGCTGAGTGAAGTCATGGGCATGGTTACATCCTCGTGAGGGTGACGTTGGGGAAACTCTTATTCGAGTGGTATCGACCCAGGCACCTTCCCGAAGAGACTTTTCTTCACGAGGGTTTCCGCGCCAATATCCCTTTCGTCGGACGAGGTACTACTCGGTTCATTTTTTATGTGCCTGAGCAGTCAGGCCCGCAAGCTCTCGTAACGTGCGATCAAGTCGGCGAAGGCCTGCTTTTCTCTTGCTCTGGCCCGCATCTGATCGATCGCGGCCAAGGCCTTTTTGCTGTCTCCTGCCTCCCCGGCAACCACAAGCATGACCATGCCGTACTGCCCGTGCCGCCGGCAGCGAAAGCCGTAGAAGCCCTCCTCCCGGAAGGTAACGCGCGCCTCGTTCTGGTTCGAGATCCCTACGGGGGGCATGCCATCCGGCCAGAGCTGGGGCACCGAATGCACCGTATGCTCACCACGGCTATTCAAAAAAGCGACCTCCTCGCCAGGCGACACCAGGAGAATATTCGGCTCGAAACGGAACATGTCCGTCGCGGCTGTCGCATTGGTATCGGTGATCTGATCCACGGCGCGCGGGCGCGCAGCCGCGGCGCTGCCGGCGCAGCAACAGACCGCCGTGATGGTTTGGATGGCCCGCCGCCGGGTCAGGGTCCTGGGGGTGAAGTTGATCATCTGATCTAAATCCCGCGCTGGTGGTCGATGGAACTCTGCACCACTCTGTTCAAAAACTGTGTGAATGAGAATGATTCACATCAAATGCGCTGAAATAGACAATGCCTTCGAGGATCCGCCTTTAGGAAGATAACCGCTCCTCCCCATTTCACCTCAAGCTCGGCTGAATGCGCGCCCGGCGGCGGGAAAAGTATGAATAAATTATTAATATCAATATGTTGAAATTTTATTGATTAGACGTTTTTTTCGTTGTTTTTGAACCCAACACCGCATGCCTCCGTCTAACGGGTGAGAATTCAAAACGCCCGCTTTCAATTACGGAGAAGATTCAATGAAACAGAAACTCGCGCTCCTGGTCATGGCCGGCGCCCTCGTCGGGTCCATGTCCTTCACGGTCCCGGTCACGGCCGAATCCGCATCAGTCGCTCAGCTCAAGCTGGAAACACAGCCGAAAAAGCCGGGAACCCCGACTCCGACACCGGTCAACCCCACCTTCAATTCCGGCATCAACTCGACGGCCCCAGGCGGTTACGCACCGGCTGCGCCTGTGGTCTTCCACTGCATGCCCGGATACAGCAAAACGAAGTATCTGAAGTATCAGGGCGGCTCACGCAAAGGCGGCCTGCATACCATGGAGTGCCGCTCGCCCATCTTCGAGTGCCCTGCGCCGAGCTCGGTCAGAACTGACAACGGTTCACCTGCGCAAGGCCATGGCAACACAATTAAGAAGGTCCCCGTTGGTGCCGGTGATTCCAACCGCTTCCGGATCGAATACACCTGTAACTACTACTGGCCGGAAGGCTAAAGCCCCGTCCTCCATTTCCCTCAACTCATAACCGCTTCAGGCAACTGAAGCGGTTCCCTTTTTTCCACGCCGCGTGCAAGGTCACTTCAAGTGCTGCACAGAACGCTCCTCCTCTTCTTCATCTGCCTGACCGCGGTCACCGCAGTCACACCGGCCCGGGCGCGCTTCTACTGGGATGGCACTCCGGTCTTCTCCGCGCTGGAGACATGGGAGATCATCCTCGTCGGGATCATCCTCCTGGCCCTCACCGGCGCATTCCTTTTCATCCTCGTGAAGCTGATAAACTTCTTCTTTGCTAAAAAATGATCGAACCCGGTCGCAAGAGGATCCGGTTTGCGGTGGTGCTCAAGCGCCTTCTCGCCGGTCTCGCGCTGACAGTTTTCCTTCTGAGTTTCACGACACAGCTCTACGGCAATCTCTTTTGGATGCTGGAGGGTACGGGTTCGTTTTTTATCCCGGCCGAGAGCGACATCTGGAGTTTTGAGGTCACGAGGAATAACCCCGGGTCCGGAAGCTGGTGGCTGTTCGCCAGGGATCACCAACACTATTTCGCCCTCTCGGCAGAACGGCCGGAATACATCTACATTCGGCGGGACAACAGCTGCGATGCGTTCGATGCTCTCAAGCTCGAGACCTGGTGCACCGCGCGTGCCAGTCCCCTCCCCGGCACGCAGGCGGGCAAATAGCCGCGCGACAGCCGTTCTTCGGCACGGCCGATTTCTCCGGCCTATGCCTGAAGCACGGAGTGTTTCCGTCTGGATGTGATCCGGTCTAGAGATAGCTCATCAGATTGAGCGACGATCCGGAAGCTGACGGTCCGCCCAGCCCGGCAAAGAGCTGCGACATGGCCTGCGAACTCTCGAAGTTCTGCTTCAGGGTCACGTAATACTCCGGACTGAATCCGGCGGCCTCGCGCTCTTCCGCGCTCATGGTCTGATACTGTGCGATCAGGTTCTTTGAGAAGGCGGTCGGATCGTTGGTCGGACCGGAGGACCTGAAGGCATCCTGCACCGTCTTACCGACCCGTGTCTGCAATTCCTCCTTCGCGGACAGAACCTCGCGGCTGCTGAAACTGCCATCCCGGTTCAGCGAAATGGCGGAGAGGGCACGATTGCCGAAACCGGAGAGGTCGACGGCTTTCCCGCGCGCCGGGTCACCGCTGAAGATCAGCCGTTTTCCCTCCGCGTCCGCGGCTTTGTACTGCTTATCCAGCGCGCGGCGGGCATCGGAGGTCACATCGGCGAAACTCCGCTCGATGATCGCTTCGCCCTTCGCGGCACGCATCAGATAATTGTCAACCGGATCATTCTCGATACCGCTGGGAACCCGCTCCGGATTGGCTTCCAGCTGACCAAGCGCTTCCTTTACCGCCGCCAGCTGTTTCTGAAAAGGTCCGGATGCCCGCTCTTCCGGTCCCGCCGAATTCAGATAGTCCAGCGCGAGATCATAAAGCTCCTTCACGTTCCCGGTGACGCCGACCACCGCGAGGCCGCCGGCCATGGTAACGTCAAAGCGGCGCTGAAGCTCGAGTTTGGCGGCCTTCTGCTGATCGGTTGGAAACTGAAGTCCCGAATTGGTGGCCACCGCAAAGAGCTCACGGCGATCGAACCTGGAAAGATCCACGTCCAGCTTACCGTCTTTCAGCGGCGAGCTCTTTCCGGTGTCCGCCAGCAGCTTTTTCATACTGGCCTGGGCGTCTTCCGCAATCGTTGCGCCGGCTTTCTCGCTCAGGCCGGCCCGGGCCGCGTCCGAGAGCAAAATGCTGTCGCCACGCGCCTGCGCCGCAGCCGCGTTCGCGGCCCGCGCAGTACCGGCCTGAGCCGCGCTCGCAGCCGAGGACTGCGCCGGGACGTTCTGATAGTTCGTGTAGTGCGCCAATGCGAGACTTGGGTTGCCATTGATCACGCGCCGGACTCCGGAAGACAGTTGGGACTACTCCCTCACAAGCAAATCCCGTGCCGGACATTTTCGGCTCATCACTATAAAAATGCGGCAGTTACGGACTTCATCCGGGTCAAAATTTCCTAACTCGGTAAAATCTTCCCGGCAGAATTTTCTTGCAGTCATCCTCCGTCGGTTAGAGCGTTAAAGTGCATTACTTCTTCAGTCGGAGCGTCCCGGCACCTTCGAGTAATCTGAGCCCAGGTAGAACAAGGTTTCAGATCACGTCGTAAGCGCATCGCTTCCCTGTTACATCGTCAAATGCAGAGATCGGCTAAGTTGGCCTAAGCCCCATAGATTTAAACTTCTTCGCTGCCTCCGGCTTAAGCCGCAACACAGCAGTATGTGTTCAGAACCAGACCGTTTCATGAACTGAGAGACTAAGAAAAACTGAAATCAACCGTCCAAGTTCGCCGTTCACGTTTCCCATCAGTCTGCCACTCCCCTCAAGACTCGTTTTATTAGAACTATGAGACATTTTTCTCTTTTTGAGAGTTTTTTTCTTGCTGATAAATTTCAATCGTGGTTAGAATACAACCTATCATGGTTAACACGTCTTGGAGGATGAAATGGCTTACATGCCACTGACAGAAGGAAACGATGTTTACGTCTCCGACCTCGTACCAACTGGCGGGGAAACCGGGAACCGAATCGATGGGTTCGGTGGAAACGATACAATTACCGGTAATCAATACAATGATCAAATTCACGGCGGAGACGGAAACGACTTTATTAATGGCGCCGGCGGCAATGATATTCTGCTTGGAAATGACGGGGACGACACGATAATCGGCGGATCAGGTGATGATTTGATTGTCGGTGATGGCTTATCCTCGGAAATCGGCAACGACACGCTCGACGGCGGCGCAGGTTCGGATCAAATGTTCGGCGGGGCCGGCAATGACGAATACCGGTTTCGGTTCGGTGACGGTGGCGTGGACACCATAAATGACGCAAATTTCGCTTCCGGAAACCCTGGAACCGGCGGTGGAATTGATACTCTGTGGATGATGGACACTTTAGGGGCGAACATCCAATTCTACCAATTCGGCAATGATTTGCGTGTCACTGATGCCCTTGATACGTCAGACGGTACGATCGACGAAGGCGTTATCATCGAAGATTTTTTCCTGGGAGGTAACAATCTCGTCGAGTTTGTATACGGCAGTGATGGCGTCGGATGGGATTTGACTGGCTTAGTCGCTTAACTCAAAAAAACCACACTGGGCCCACATGAAGCATAACGACTTCGTGTGGGCCGTAGCGGACGAAGTCAATCGCATAAAGAATATCACAGTTTTACAATTTTTAATTGCTCTCACTCACTGAGAACAGAAGCAATAAACTTGAGTTCATGGGGATCCAAAATGTTAGTGATCACAATCGCTCTTGCATTACTCGATCCACAACCAATAAACGATAATCTTATTTTTTTCTCACAAGAAAGCAAGGTAAAGACAGCCTCGAGCCCAACGGCATTGGCCGATCAGAAAGTAAGGTTTGCACGAGTATCGGAAACTGTTCCGGCCGAGGCGGTCCGAAGACAGCATGAAGCCCGGAGAATCTTGGCAGGATGGCCGGCGGCGGAACACCTGCAGCAGATTGCCAAGCAAAAAGCGATTGAAGCACGCGTGGTCTATCAGGTGGATGGCAAGATTGTAGCGATCCACTATCGCAACCAGACCGGGCTATTAACTTCTCATTCTGATCGCGACGACCGACTTCGGTTGATGAAGGAGGCAGCCCTCCGCGGGCTGAAGCGAGAGATGTTGGATGATTTCATGGATATCAGAACGTCGCATGCTCTTAGGCGGAAATACGGTCCCGGTTTAACGATGACCCGTTATGAAACCGGCCAAGCGCCGACTGCGGGCATGTTGCACGCGGAGATTTTTAGCAATCCCTCCGAGATCACACTCACTACGAAAACTCCTAGAGTCAGTCTCGACACTGAAACACTGGAGAAGCATGAGAGGGTTCGTATTTCGCAAGCCTCTCGATTGAGATCGCTTCGCAATTCACCACACCCCTAGAGAATATGCGTTCAGCAGGTTTGGAGACTTGACGGGAAGGGCTATCCGCCAAGCCAGAGAGAGACAATCGGGACCGGTGGCCCAAAAGCGTTCCTCGTCGTCACTCGACCGATCTATCTCAAGAAACAAGGGAGATGATACAACACAGTGGAACCGATTGGGATCGTTGCTGGACAACTTTGGCGCCCCCTGTTGCTGGTTGCCGGCTTTAGCTTTTTCATCAATATACTGATCCTTACCCTACCCCTTTATATGCTGCAGCTGTTTGATCGGGTCATCCCGACCCAGCACTTGGACACACTCTTCTTCCTCACGCTGATTGCCGCCATCGCAATCGTTGGCTACGCCATCCTTGAAGCTGTGAGATCTTGCTGCCTGGTCCGCACCGGCGCCTGGGTTGCAGAACGTCTCAAACCCAGCATCCTATCGGCTTGCCTGCGTTCACGAGCGACCGGCATGGATGTTGGTAAGCGGCCGCTGGAGGAAGCGGATATGCTCAAGAGTGTCCTTGCAAGTCCCGCAATCATCGCTCTCATTGATCTGCCGTGGTTTCCCCTCTTTATAGCAATCATCTGGATGGTACATCCAACTCTCGGCTTCGCCGCCGCTCTGGCCTCCATTGTCATGATTGCGATTACACTTATCGCTCACTTCGCGATCCGTCAGCGATCTCGTGACGCCCGTCATGCCAGCACGGCAGGCAACCGCTATGCCAGCGGCGCAATTCAGGCCTCTTCCTCGATCATTGCGATGGCTATGTGGCCCGACATCCTGAAGACCTGGCAGCAACGCAGCGGTGCAGGAAACCAGGAGCACGCAAGCAGTGACGAACTGAACGCGATCTTTTCTGCCGCCGCGAAAAGCGTTCGCGTGCTTATCCAGATCGCTATTCTCGGACTTGGCACCTACCTCGCCGTGCTGGGCGAGATCACCATGGGCGCGATCATCGCAGTTTCAATTATGCTCGCCCGTGCGCTCGCGCCGATCGACGCCATTGTCGCAGGTTGGAAGCAACTGGTTCACGCCCGCGAAGCCCTGAACTATCTCAGGCAGTTTCTTAGATACGCCGCGACGCCAGAGTGTAACATCGCCCTTCCCCCGCCGCGCGGCGCCATTTCGGCTCAGAATGCGACGCTTGCGCTTCCCGGATCGCATCGCGCCCTTCTCAATCAGATCAGTTTCTCGGTCGCGCCCGGTGAAACGCTTGCGGTTATCGGTGAATCAGGTGCAGGTAAATCTACTCTATGCAAGGCATTGCTCGGGTATTTTCCATTGACGGCAGGCTACATCCGAATAGATGGCGCCGATGTGCGCGATTGGCGTGCTAAGGACTTAGGGCCCTGCGTTGGCTACTTGCCGCAACGCTGCGAGTTTTTGCCGGGTACGATCAAGGAGAACATCGCGCGCTTCCGCTCGACATGCGATGAATCAGTGATCGAGGCGGCCCAGCTAGCGGGAATTCACAGTATGATCCTCGAACTGCCGCAGGGTTATGACACTTTGGTCTCGGCCGACGGGGCACCGTTGTCGGGTGGGCAGCAACAGCGCATTGGACTAGCCCGTGCTTTGTATCAGCGGCCGCAAGTGCTCGTGCTCGACGAACCTAACGCGAATCTCGATGGATCCGGCGCAGAGGCTTTATTCAGAGCTTTGCAGGCCGCCAGGGAATGGGGCGCAACCACTATTATGGTTGTGCATAGCCAAGCAATGCTGAAAGGAGTCGACAAAATCATCGCCTTGCGTAACGGGCGGGTCGAAGCCTTCGGCCACACGGCAGCCGTTATGGAAAGATTAACCCCGGCATGACGAACCAGATAACTGTCGCCCCAGTGAGTGCGACATCCGATGAAACGCTGTTGAAGGACAGTCTCCGGCCGATCGTGTCCGTCGGCGTGATCGCCATTTTGCTTTTCTTCGGCCTGTTTGGCGGATGGGCTACGTTTGCGCCCTTAGCGCGGGGCACGCTCGCCCCCGGCATTGTCAGCCCTGACGGCAGCAGGCGTACGGTTCAGCATTACGAAGGCGGCATTATCCAAGAGCTTCGGGTGCGCGAAGGGCAACGTGTGGCGAAAGGCGATACTGTCGCAGTTCTACAGCAGATCCGCGTGCGATCTGAACACGCAACCTTTGAGAGTCAGCTTTTTACCCTTTTGGCCGAGCAGAGCCGACTATTGGCGGAACAGGCAAGTCGAGCATTTATTACGCATGACCCACGCTTGATGACCAACGCCAGCGACCCCGAGCAGGAAGAGGCTATGTCAGCCCAAGAGGCGGTCTTCAAAGCGCGGCGAAGTGCCCTTGAAA
The DNA here is from genome assembly GCF_007004665.1 of Denitrobaculum tricleocarpae. Classification (GTDB taxonomy): domain Bacteria; phylum Pseudomonadota; class Alphaproteobacteria; order Kiloniellales; family Kiloniellaceae; genus Denitrobaculum; species Denitrobaculum tricleocarpae. The sequence continues at coordinate 219,137 of NZ_ML660054.1, forward strand.
ATCAACAGAGCATTCTGCGTCAGCGGATAAAGCAATACGAACAGCAAATTGAAGGTTTCAACATCCAAAACGACAGTCTTGATCGGCAAGAGGTTCTGATCAGGGAAGAGATCGCGGGGGTGCAAGCCTTGTTTGACAAAGGACTTGAACGCAAGCCGCGTCTACTGGCACTGCAGAGAACACAGGCCCAAATCGACGGTGCACGAGGAGAAAACCTCGCTGGAATCGCACGCGCAAGCTCGGCAATTGGCGAAGCTGAACTTGAAATCACTCGCCTCAAGGCTGAACGTCTCGATGAAGTCAACAACAGTCTGGCCGACCTCCGGGTCAGAATTGCTGAGATTGAGCAGAGCCTCGACAGGACGGCGGACGAGTTGGAGCGAACTGTTATCAAAGCGCCGGTGGATGGAAGCGTTATAAATCTTAAGTTCAAGACAATCGGCGGGGTCGTAAAAGCGGGCGAGGCCATTCTTGATATCGTACCGGCGCGCGAGCTCTTGGTAATCGATGCCCGCATTCCTCCGCTTGACATCGATGCTGTGCATCCGGGTCTAGGTGCTGAGATTATCTTGTCGGCTTATCCACGCCGTTCCACACCGAGCATAAGAGGTAAGGTTGAATGGATTTCGGCCGGCATCATGGAAGACGAAGACTCGGAAGAAACATATTATTCGGCTCGAGTTATCGTCGAGCGGGACGCCATCTCGGAGTTACCCGAGAAAATTGTTCTTTATCCCGGCATGCCAACGGAGGTGATGATTATATCGGGCGAGCGGACCGCTCTAGACTACCTTCTAGAACCTTTGATGTCATCATTTCGCAGAAGCTTCACGGAAGGCTAACTCGGGCGACGTTTAGCCGCAGCCTTTTTATGGATGCGCCAAGGCACGCGAATCCGAATCGGGCACAACGATCAATTTGCGGTCTTCACCTGCCAGGCCGACGAGCAGGCGCTTGTCGTTTTCATCGAACTTGAAGACGCCGTACTTGGCGTTTTCATAGAATTTCGCATGGCCTTCCTGAAACAGGAAAGAGTCCGGAACAATCGTGATCCTGCTGTATTCCTTGTGGAACCGCAGCAGCCGTTCCCCCGCCTGCAGCTCCTCGCCTGCATGAAAGCGGACAAACTTCGCGACATTATCGGCATCGGGCTTGATCACCATGTACCCGCGCTTCTGCTGTCCCTCCATCTGTGCCTTCACCGGCTCGGCACGCTCGACCGCGTAGCGCAGGTTCATGTAATCCCCCTGCATCAGTGATCGGGGATCGACCGGCGCCAGCTCCAGCAGAAGAATCTCGCCCTTGTCGAGAATTTGCTCTTTTTCGTAGATCCCGTAGTTCAGCGCGCCGAAGATCAGAACCGCGAGGCCGATCATAATTTTGCTTCTCATGCCGTATCTCCCTGGTCCAGTTTTCTGAAGTGCAAGTAAAAGCGCGCGGCGAGTAGCAACAGACCGCTGCCCACCAGCACGCCCGACTTCTGCAGCAGGGAAACATCCAGTTCGTAGTAATAGTGATAGAGGAAAAGCGGCAGCAGCAACGCGCCCATGGCGATCATGATCTTCTCGTGTTTACCGTAGCCCAGCACCATCAGCAGAATGGCGAGCGTAATACCGGGCGCGGCAATCGCGCCGAGCGCCGCGGCGCCCAAGCAGGCCAGTATCAGAGCTTCGGACTTGAGTTTCGCCGGGCCGCCCGCGATCCAGGCGATGGCCGCGATCAGCGCCCCCGCAAAGAGCAGGCTCATAAAGAGCGGACGGATGACCTCTTCCTCCATCGCATAGGCAAACTCGAAGCGGGAAACCAGGAACAGGGCCGCCACGCACAGCGAGCAGAAGAGCGCGTATTTGACCGGAACGAAGTCACGCCTGATTTTCCCGCTCCAGGTCAGCAGCGCCGCCAGCAGCACTTCGCAAAAGACAAAAAGATTGAAGAAGATCTCCCTGGACTCGGGCAGCTCCTCGACAAACGCGACATTCAGATGGATCGAAAAAAGCACCGCGAAGCTGGAGAGGAACCGGTCCACCGACATCCGGTAGACATAGTAGGTCGCAACAGTGATGCCGAGGGTTGCCAGAGTGCCGGCCCAGCCCGACTCAAAGATCATCACAAGGGCGAAGACAAAAAGCGACTTGCCGGTCGCCATGAAAGCGAAAGACGACTGCATCATAAAGCTCTGCCTGATCGTGGCGCCGTTCCCGCTGAATTTCTGCAGGACGATGGCAAGCGCGACAAACGCCAGGCCGATAATCAGAAAGTCCTCGTTCTCATCGACGGACAGTCCGAGCGCGACCAGACCGATCAGGCAGATCGACGCGATGAAGGCGCCCACGCCGACCAGCGCCCGGATATAGAGCGGCAATTCCGTTTCCTGCTGCTGCGCGAGCACAAAGCTCTCCAGTTCCTGATCCCCGCTCTCGACGAAACCCTTTGCCGAGAGCGCCCGTAAAAGATCGGAGGCGCTGTAAGATGTCATGTATCTAGACATGCTTGGCCTCCATCACCGAGATAATCCTGCGCAAATAAAGGACCGCCAGGCTGAAGATCGCGATCGTCGCCAGTCCCATGAGCAGGAACATCAGAACTTCCGTGTCTTCAAAATTCATGACCAGGAAATCCAGCACCAGGGTCTCCAGAAGAATGCAGCCCGAGAGCGCGATGGCCGCGAGCGGCCACATATCGCGGAACCTGAAGCGGTAGAGCGCGTAGAGTAGCCCATGCCCCACCAGCCCGGCCAGGGCGCTGATCTTGACCGATGCACTGACGTCGCGGCCATCCAGAATCCAGATCATGATCGGCGTGGCCAGCGGAACCAGTACCGCGATGGTAAGAAGAGCCCGCAACCAGCGCCGGTCGAGCCAGGCCGCCTGCGTGCGCGCCACATAGACTTCCCGCAGAACCAGCGCCAGCCCGTTGAGCGCCGCGAAGCCGACGAAGATCAGCGCTTCCATGTCCCGCTCCGGCAGGGCCGCCTGTTCCCACCACAAGGCCAGGAAGACATTCGTGACCGCCAGCCAGAGAACCCATTGCGCGGCGAAGTTGGAGATCACCGTCCAGCCGAAGATGAACAGCGACCACATCATGAAAAGCTGATAGGCGTCCGCACCGGTCTGGTAGATCTGACCGTAGACCGCCATGAACACGCCGGTCAGAACCGACGCCGAGAGCAGCAGGATCTGCCCGCTGACACGCTCCAGCTTGTAGTAGTATGCCCCGATCAGACAGCAGAGCAGGCCGCCCTGGATCGTAGACAGCTTGACCAGCGGCGCAATCTTCGCCCAGTTGAAGGCGAAGAAGTAAACCACGCCGCAGAGCACCAGCGCGCTGCCCGCCGCGAGAAACAGGCGGGAGATCCAAAGACCCCACTGATCCGCCGGCGTGAGAAAGTCCAGCGCATAGTCCCTGCCCTCCGGCGTGATCTTCTTGTGTGCCAGAAGCTCGTCGACCAGCCTGCGATTGGCGGGGATGTCCGCGAGCGTCACTTGAGGTGTCTGTTCCAAAATGTCCTCGGTGAAAAATTTCGCTGCAAATATTCAAACAGTATCGATAAAAAAGTCCGCTGCACGGCCCGCTTCACGGCCCACTTTACGGGAAGCCTAGGGCGGAAAACCCGCTGCCTCCTTGAAGCTTGTGACCACATGGGCCGAAAAGGCTTTGCCTGCGGAACCGATCCGCGTGGCCTCACAGAGAAGAAGGCGGTAATCGCCGATCTGCTTCAGTCCCTGTTTGAGTCCCAGCACCTCGTGATCCTCCGAAACCAGGCTGGCGGGGATCGGCGCGATCGCCAGGTCGGAATCCACGGCGGCCAACTGTCCCTGCCCGGTCTCGCAGGTATAGGCGATCCGATAGCGCATGTTCGTCTCTTCGAGAGAGGCCAGCGCCGCCGCCCGCCAGGGGCATCCCTGCGCCGAGAGGGTGAGCGGAAGCGGCACGCGGCGGTGCGCCCTGCCGTTGCGCTTGCCGACCCAGACCAGCGGCTCACTGTAGATGGTTTTTCCCGGCAGGCTTTCGTGTTTATCGGCAGCGGTCAGAACCAGATCGAGTTCGCCGGCCTCCAATTGTCTCGTGAGTGCCGCGGTCGTGGAAAGCACGACATCCACCTCGACCAGAGGATGGGTGGCCGCGAAACGCGCGAGGATCTGTGGTAAAAAGCGCGACCCGAAGTCATCGAGGGCCCCGAAACGGATTCGTCCTTCGAGCTGCGCGACCCGGAAGCGGGCCAGCGCCTCCTCATTGATCCGCAGCAGTTCCCTGCTGTGAATAAGAAAGGCTTCACCGTCGACCGTCAGAGACACCCGCCGGGCGTGCCGATGAAACAGCGGCCGTCCCAGTTGGTCTTCCAGGCGTTTCATCTGCATGCTCACCGCCGAGGGCGTGCGCAGCACGCGTTTCGCCGCAGCGGTAAAGCTGCCGACTTCCGAAATGGCCACGAAAGTGTGGATCAGGTCGGTTTCAAGTAAGGCGTTTGCATTTGGTCCCATCACAGACCCTGTTTTCAATAAAATTGATCAATATCATAAAATCTATGAACTGTATTGACTAATCTCTAACTGCCATGATCTCCGCAGCCACGGAGATGACCATGACGACTCATTCGAAAGCCCCCGCGAATGCCGACGCTAGCGCCCGAAATGAGACGCCGCCCAGAAGCGCCGTGCCAAGCGCCGCGCGTTCCTTTCTGCTGTCTGTCCTCGCTGCCCTGCGGCACGGCTGCGCGAAGCAGCGGCACAACCGCGCCCGGCGAAGAGCGCAGAAGCTCGCGCGCGACGCCTTCATGGCCACGGTACGCCTGGACGACCGCATGCTGGACGACATCGGTGTAACCCGTGAAGAGGTGCAATGGGCTGCGGGCCTGCCCCTCGCGTTCAATGCCGCCCGGGCCCTGCATTCCAGAGCCCGGGCGCGCCGCCGGCGCGCGAAAGCCGGTCCGAACGGCTCCAGCCGATCCCCGGACTTCCCAAACACAAACCTGTCGGCCGGAAGCCTCATAGCGTCTCCCCTGGCTTCGACGGGTCCGCAATGGGCAAAGCCATACAGGCTTTGGGCGCTGTAAGGGAGAGGTTCAACGCAAGTTGTTTAACCGCTTCGGGCGGCCCGGATGCCATCAGCGCCGGGTTCCGGGGATCGCCCTGGGGGCGCCTTAAGGCCGCCCCGTCCGGAATCTCGACCGTCTCGTGTTCGAGCAAAAGACAGAACATGATGTGATGCCGGTTGCGCGTCATCACCACCAGCTCCCATGACGCATCGACCGCGGACTGCTTTTGCAGGATCAGAAATTCCTCGGACACCCGGTAAACCCGCGGGTTGGAGAGAATGTCGTCCCTGAGAACCCGGGTGTCTCCGCTATCGGGCATCGACCTGACATGATCGCGGATAACCCTGCCGAACGCGGTATCTTCCATCCTGACCAGTTCGCCCTGGAAAAAGGGCGGCTTGGTGAACTTGTAGCACCCCGAGAGCAGAACGCCTGCCAGCGCCAGCGTCATCGACAGCTTAAAGCTATTCAACTCCGTCCCCTGTTCCAGAACGCGATACCTTGAGCGCGGTCGGCGCGCAGATCTCGCGAGGTTCAGGGACCTCGGCAGTTTCCGGCGGCCGCGCACCCGTCCCCCGTTTGGAGAAAGGCGTCCATTAGTCGGTAGGCAAATGGAAAGGGTTCAAAATTATTTTTCCATCAGAAACACCGGTTCGAGCTCCGCCCACCACTCTCCGTCACGGCGGCTCTCAAGCGGCGCCTGCATGGGGTTGCAGATCGCCCACCATTCCCGGGTTTTCGGATCCTCCCCCATGCGCGCCATATCGGCGGCGTGATCCGTGCCATGGTACTCGTAATATCCGAACAGCAGGTTTTCCGGCTCACGCAGAAAGATCGAGTAGTTCTGAATGTGACAGCGCCGGATCTGCGCCAGCACCTCGGGCCAGACATCCGCATGCAGCCGTTTGTACTCCGGGATATCCTCCGGGCGGATGCCGATCACAAATCCGTAGCGTTTCATCTCCTGCTCCCCGATTTCCGGTCCCTTATTCCTGGACACCGTTACCTGGATCAAGGCGGAAGGCTACAGCGCCCGGGTCTTGCGCGCCACGACGAAACGGCTGATGGACTGATCGGTGAAGCTTCGGCTCTCGAGAATTTCGAAGCCCGCGTCACCTATGCAGCTCTCCACCTCCGCGGACGACATGGCGCGAACGTAAGGCGCTTTGTTGAGCCATTGCATCACGGGGATCATCAGTCGCATCAGCAGCCGGAAGAAAAAGTTCGCGTTGGCCAGGCACACGGTTTTAGAGATGAAGACGCCACCCGGTTTCAACAGACTTTCGATCCGCGCCACGGTCGCCTCCGTGTCCTCCATCAGGTGCAGGTAGTTGAAGGCCAGAACGGCATCGTAGCCGCCGCGTCCCAGAGCATCGTCAAAGGCCGTCGCCTGCAAAAACTCGACATTCTCTACCCCTTGCGCCGAAGCTTTTTCCCGGCCGATCGCGACCATTTCGGCGGAGATATCGCTGGCGGTCATCTGCGCCACCGCGTCCGCCAGTTTCAGCGCGGTCATCCCGGTGCCGCAGCCCAGTTCCAGCACCCGGTCGTTCGGCGACAGCCGCGCCCGCGTCCGATCGAGCGTCTCATGATAGGCGGTTAAATTCTTGATCGGCCGCGTTTCGTAGCGCCGCGCCACCTTGTCCCAGTATTTTCCCGCAGCCAGCATCGTCGTTCCCGTGCCTCTCTTGTCTCTCTAGGTCTCGCCGCTCTCGGCTCTGCGTTTCTCTACCCATACGGAGATAAAAGATATAGCCTCTAAATATGCAGCATACTTATACATATTTGCATGGATTGATCTTTCCCCATAGAGGAACACAAAGACGAATGATCTCCCACACGGAGTGCGCAGCAAGATGAACTGGAACACGGTGTCCTTCGACTGGAACCAGGCCCGGGCTTTTCTCGCCACCGCCGAGGAGGGATCGCTCTCCGCCGCCGCCCGCGCGCTGGGTCAGACCCAGCCGACCCTGGGCCGCCAGGTTGCCGCGCTGGAAGCCGAACTGGGCGTGATCCTCTTCGAACGCATCGGCCGCAACTTCACTCTCACGCCCTCCGGCCTGGAACTGCTCGACCATGTCCGTGCCATGGGCGAGGCCGCCGGGCGGATTTCCATGACCGCCTCGGGCCAGTCCCAATCGATCGAAGGCCAGGTCTGCATCTCCGCCAGCGACGCCATGGCAGCGTATCTCCTGCCCACCGTGCTCAAGCGCCTGCGTGAGTCCGCACCCAAGATCGAGATCGAAGTGGTCTCCTCCAACGCGCTCAGCGACCTGCGCCGCCGCGAGGCTGACATCGCCATCCGCCACGTCCGGCCCGAACAGCCGGACCTGATCGCCAAGCTGATCCGCGAGACCAATGCCTACCTCTATGCCTCGAGCGCGTTCCTCGAAACGCACGGCCGCCCGACCACGCCCGAGGCGCTGACGGATCTCGACTTCATCGGCTTCGGCCAGGCCGACCGCCTGATCGCCGCCCTCAACGGCGCGGGTCTCACCCTCACCCGCCGCAATTTCAGGGTCGGCTCGGAAAGCGGCGTGGTCGGCTGGGAACTGGTGAAACACGGTCTGGGCATCGGCATCATGGCCGAGGAAATTGCCGCCCTAACCCCGGGTATCGAACGCGTCCTGCCCGACCTGCCGCCCTTCACCTTCCCCATCTGGCTGACCACCCACCGCGAACTGCGCAGCAGCCGGCGCATCCGGGTGGTGTTCGATTTATTGCAGGAGGTCTTGGGGTGAGAGAGCATTTGCGCCCATCACAAGCTTTGCTTAAAGACTATTGCATTCGCCAGTAACGCGGCTCGCAGTGCGTCTGTTCATATGGAGGGTCTGGTGATCTGGTTGCTTCTCGGCGTCATCCTCTGGAGCGCTGTCCATTTCGTTCCGAGCCTCGGCCCGGCGTTAAAGACCCGGCTCATTGGAAAGTTTGGCAGGAAAAGCTACAGGATTCTCTTTGCCCTCCTGGTGGCCACGTCGATCCTGCTGATGATCTTCGGATGGCGATCGACAGATCCCCTTTTCCTCTACGCTCTCGGCTCTTGGACCAGCCCCGTAACCACGCTCCTCGTGCTTTGCGCCTTCATTCTCATGGGGGCTACAAATTATCCGACGCGCATAAAGCGCTTCATTCGGCATCCGCAGCTCTCGGGACTGGCGGTCTGGTCCGTCGCCCACCTGATCTCGAACGGCGACAGCCGCTCGCTGATCCTCTTCGGCGGTCTGGGGCTCTGGGCGCTGGCGGAGATTTTCCTGATTTCGGCCCGTGAGGGCGCTTGGGTGAAGCCGGAGGCGCCGAGCCTGGTCGTCGAATTCCGAGGTCTGGCGATCAGCTTCGTGATCTTCTTCGCCGCCATGGCACTCCACCCCTGGTTCGCCGGCGTGCCGGTGATCGCGCGCTAGTATCCCGAATCTGAAATTCACTTCATTGAATTTCAGATTCAACGGGACACTACCTCATTGAATCCGGTGTGATTCAGTGTCTAAAACTCGCCGCAGATTATGCGGCGAACTTCTGAAACATCACACTAGGTTATGGACTTTCAGCCTGCATCGCCGCCTTTGCGCGGTCTATGATGCGCGTTCGCCCGGTCCCCGGTACTCGAGATATTTGCGTTGGGTGGCGATATGGTCGGCGACATGCTTCGCGTCGTGCCAGACACCCCAGATGAAAGTGGAGCCCCGGCGCGATTGCCACGGCAGTCCCAGGAAATAGATGCCGGGCTCCGATGAAACGCCGCGCTGATGCAGAGGCTTGCCCGCTTTGTCGAAGGCATCGACCTTGAGCCAGTCGAAATCCTGCCGAAACCCGGTGGCCCAGATCACCGAGGTCACGCCCGCTGCCGCCAGATCCAGTTGCCGGATCGGATGGGTCAGACAGTCCGGGTCCGGCCAGGCCGCGCGGGCTTGCGGTTCTTCCGGCAACTCGATCCCGGTCCGCGCGACATAGGCATCCGCCGCGTCCAGCATGGCCAGGTAACTTGCGTCACCCTTCGCGAGGTTTTCTTCCAGATCGTGGGCAAAAGTCAGAACGCCGTCGCGATAGTCTTGGGTCATGCCAACCAGATTCAGGCCCTCCCCCGCCAACCGCCGGAAGTCGATCGTCTTCCCGCCGTAGGCGCCGCTGACTGCAATCGTCACATGCTCCGTCCCCGGTCCCGGCGCCTCGATGTCCCAAAGTCCGAGCACACCCAGCCACCAGACGAAGTCACGCCCCCGATAGACACGCGGCGGCCGTTCATGCGGCCCCACCGAGAGATAGACCTCCCTGCCCGCCCGCCTGAGCTCATCCGCGATCTGCGTCCCTGAAGAGCCCGCGCCTACGATCAGGACCGCGCCTTCAGGAAGCTCTTCGGGATTACGATAATGGAAGGAATGCAGCTGCTTGATGGCCACATCCTCGGGAAGGATCGGCGGAATCACCGGATGCTGGAAGGCCCCCGTCGCCGCCACGATGTTCCGCGCTTCGATCAGCCCGTCTGACGTCTCTACCCGAAACAGCCCGCGGCCCTCGACCCGCTCCGCCTTGAGCACCTCGACCCCGGTGCGGATCGGCGCACCGACCATCTTCGCGTAGTCCGCCAGATAATCCGCAACCCGCTCCTTCGTTGGAAAGCCATCCGGGTCCTCACCTTCGAAGTCCAGGTTCGGGAAGCGGTCATGCCACGCCGGCCCGTTGGCGACCAGAGAGTCCCACCGCCCCGACCGCCAGGCTTCGGCCACCCGGTTCTTCTCCAGGAGCAGATGCGGCACCGCGTTTTTACCGAGGTGCTCGCTCGCGGCAATCCCGGCCTGCCCGGCGCCCACCACGAGCGTATCGATTTCTTCCACCGGCATAACTGGGTCCCTCGAGTGTGGCGCGAGATGTTGCACCGCGCGTTCGAAGATCACTCTAGCGAAAGCGGATAAGGTCGGAAAATACACATTCGGAAAGCTTTGCTTCGGTTATGGCTAATCTCTGGTGCGTGGGCTTTTCGGGAAGCTGAACCGTCAATCTGGTCAAGCGCCGCAAATCACAACAGCGAAAATTCAGCCTGCATTGACAAACTGTTCAACAAAGTTGCACAATGCTCAGAGATCCATCGCGAACTTGAGATGACAATGGCAAAATCAACCATGGGCGTGCGCCTGGGCGAAGAAACCCAAAGCCGTCTGGAAGCCCTCGGCAGAGCGCGGGACAGATCGCCCCATTACCTGATGAAAGCGGCGATTGAACGCTTTCTGGACGTCGAGGAAGCGCTCGAGGAAGAGCGCCTACTGGTGACGTCCCGCTGGGAGAAATACAAACTCACCGGAGAAACGCTCGATCATGCCGATGTAAAGGCCTGGGCGGACGGGCTCGACGACTCCTTGTCTAGCGATCCGGAGAGCGGCGACACGAAAGCCGATTCCGCCTGATGGCGGAGGTCAGATGGCTCCCCGACGCTCTGGGAGACCTCAAGCGCCTTCATGCTTTCATCGATCCCCATAGTCCGAACGCAGCCGCCCGCGCCGTCAAGACCCTGATCGCCGCAGCCGAAACCCTTGCAGCTTTCCCGGAACGGGGCCGCCCTTGGGATTTGGAAATGGACTATCGAGAATTGCCCGTCCGTTTCGGCGCAAGCGGCTACGTCATTCGCTATCGCGTCTTCGAGGGTCAAGTCTTCGTTGTGCGCGTTTGGCACGCCCTGGAGGAGCGGTAAGCAGGGCCTTTGGTCAGGCATTTGGACATTAAAGCGCGGCACCCCTAAGCCGTCTTCGCAAAAACCGCCCGTATCGCCCTGATCTGCTCAACATCCTCTCGAATGAAACCAGACCGAAACGGAACCATCCGGTTGATGTGACGGAATCCACCCTTCAAAGATCGTCGTTTCAGTCTTTGTGGATAGTGCACTGCAGTGCGGTACATCCGTGACCTGTATTTTGATCCAGCCTCGGCGTGTCGAGTTTGTCCCCGCTGAGGTCTCGGAGAGATTCGGACGGACTTCCAGGACGGAGATGGTGGGCGTCCAAAACTCAGACTTGGTTTCCGCCCCTTGCATACTAGGTTCAAAGTCAAACTCGTTCAGCGGTCCGTCCGGCGTTTCCGCGAATGTGATGCTCGACGTCGTAAGGTACGGCAGACTGTCTGAAACCAAGGTCGTGTAGGGAACAAATTTGTCGGTGGACTCTGCGCGAATCCAGACCGGCGCATCCTTGACCCTTACCTCAAGCCATTGCCCTTGCTTGGCGAAGACGGAGATATGCGGTTGTTCATAGTCGGTTTCGATCAGCAAGAAGTCCGAAAGAGGGATGCGTTGCTCTGTCAAATCGATATCCGAGCCACGCAACGGCCAGTCGCGCGCAACTGTGAACTCTTTGGGTGAAGCTTCCTCGCCCCAAGCGGCGGCGAACCAATCAACTGGCACACCAAGCACCGGACTTGGCTCGCCATCATAGCGTCCGGATACATCTAGGACCCCGACCAAATTCATCGGGTCGTGAGCAATCTGAGCAAAGCCACTCGGAACTGCCAAAGTATTCGCCACAAGCGACAACAACATGATTCTCAGCATCACTTATCCTCGAACGGTCTGCGACGAAGTGAACCACACACACGTTAATACAATGTACTCACTCGCTTCAAAATTGTGGCGTTTTTTAGGTAATTCAGCCGTTGTTGCGATGACCGCGCCAATGGCCGCTTCCGGCAGATGGGACAAAATGATCGTTATTGCTGATAACTAAAACCTATGGGTTTCAGAAACGTCCGCCGAGAGGCAAGATTCCGGTCCGGGACCAGAAAGAAAGGGCGTGCGCAACAGGATGAAAATCGCCTCGCGGGATTGGCTTCGCTCAATCAGAAAGCGATTTTCCGACCAGCCCGGCTAATTCTCTAGCTTTAGCGCCAAGGCATCTGTGAGATGGGTGAGCGCCTGAGCCATCGCCTCTCGCTCAGCCGGTTCCAGGTTGCCTAACAGTTCTGTAAGGCTTTCCGTCTGCACCCTTGCGGCTTCGACAAATACGGCCTCACCGGTCTGTGTGAGTACCACCAGTGTCGAACGTCTGTCTGTCGGATGCGGGCGGCGGGCGGCCAATCCGTCCTTTTCCAGTCCATCGACCAGGGTCGTGATGTTGCGCTTGGTCACGCACAGCCGTTCCGCCAGATCCACCATCGACCGCGCTTGCCCCTTGCTCAAAGCCTGCAAGATTTGAAATCGCGCCGGTGACAGGTCCAACTCGGCCATACCCTGCCGCAGGAACCGCAGAAACGGGGGAATAAACTGGCAGATTGCGTCAGCAGGAGAGATCGCCACTTGCTCTTTCCATTTAGTTTACATATACACTAAGAATACATACATGGAATACCTATCGGACAAGAGGTAACCGATGAACGAGACCGATGCAAACTGGACCGTTATCACCGGATCGACAGGTGGAATCGGCGGCGAGATTGTCAAAATTCTTGCTGCTCGCGGCGATGACATGATTTTGGTCAACCGGTCCGAACCGAAAGCCCAAACGCAGCGCTCGAAGCTCATCGCCAATTATCCGAACTTGAAGGTCGAGCTGATCACCGTGGATCTGATGGATACTGCACAAATTGATACAGCGGTGGACAAGATAGGCGCCTTTCCCGGCCGGATCGATGCGCTGTACAACAACTCGGGCGTGTTGACCGCCGAGAGGGTTCTCAGCGCACAAGGCTTCGAGTCTCAGTTCGCCGTAAACACCTTGGCTCCTTATCAACTGATCACGGGCCTGCGGCGGAAGATGGCGCGGCCCGCCAACGAGACACCTGCTATCGTCGTGAACTTTTCGTCCAGTGCCGTAAACGCGCAAAAAACACTGGAGTTGGGCAATCTGGCCGACCCGGAAAAGGTCGGCGGCATCATGGGCACCTATGCGCAGACCAAATTGGCGGTCACCGCTCTCTCGGCGGCTCTGTCCGATGACCTGAAATCAGACAACATTTTGATCCGCGCCATCGATCCGGGCGCGACAAGAACCGCAATGACAACAAGCGGAAATTCGGCAATGCCAAAACCGCTGCAATGGCTGGCAACGTTCTTCTTCAGTCCTGCGGACAAGCAGGCAGCAAAGCTGGTCGATGGCGCCGATCCGCAAGCATTTGGCTCGCGGTCGGGGATTTATATCGCAAATCGCAAGGAAAAGAAACTGCCCAAGGCTGCGGCCGATGCCAAGATGCAGAAAGAACTCGTCGCATTACTCGAGCGATTGCTGCACGGATAGAAGCGGTGATTACCTTGCCGTGCTCCATTCAGCATTACTTTCCTCTGGCTTCGCTTGTGTGTTTCAAATGCAGCAAGACCGCTCAGCGACGCCGCGCCGTCCGTTCCGGCTTCATCCGCGCGCCCCTAAGCCGCCTTCGCAAAAACCGCCCGTATCGCCGCATCGTGCCAGGCCATCTCCCCGCCTCGCCCATGAAACCCGACATGGCCGCCCTTCTCCAGCAACAGGGTCCGGACCTGAGGGTTCTCGAGCGATAGCGCGGCCATGTAACTCGACGCGGGAATCCAGGGGTCGTTGGCAGCGTGGATCACCAGGCTGGGTACGGCGACGGCCTCCAGAAAAGCCCCTGACGAGCAGCGGCGGTAATAGTCTTCGGCCCCGTCAAAGCCGTTGGCGGGCGCAATGACCCGGTCGTCGTACTGGAAGATGTTTTCCAGTTTCTGCAAAGCCTCGCGGGTGATCCCGGCCTGTTCCAGCACCGCCGCCGAGGTCTCGGCTTTCATGCGCTCGAGCAGGTAGTTCTGATAGAGCCGGTTGCGCGGCGCCATCATCCGGACCTGGGTGGCCTTCAGATCCAGCGGCGCGGAGACCGAGACCGCGGCCCGGACCGGGAAGTCGCGTCCGTACTCGGCCAGGAACTTCAGCATCATGTTGGCGCCGAGGGAATAGCCGGCCAGGTGAAAGCCCTGCGCGCAGAGGGCGGAGTCCTGCTCGCGCAGTCCGGTCAGGAAATCGCGCAGGTCTTCGCTGCGGCCGGCGTGGTAGTGGAAGCGACTCGCAGACGCGCCTGATCCCGCCGTGGGCCCCGCCCCGCGCAGGTTCATGCGCACCACAGCGAAACCGGCGGCCAGCAGCACCCGCGCCGTGTTGCGGATATAGGCGCTGTCGGCGCAGCCGGTCAGGCCGTGGATCAGCAGCACCAGGGGCCGTTCTCGCGCAGCCTCTTCCCCTTCGTGCACCTCCGCAATCAAACGGTCGCCGCTGCCATCTGTCATTCCGATCTCAATACGCCGCGACGGCCAGGGCGAAAGATCCGCACTGTGGCGCAGGATGTAGTTGCGCAGGGTCTGCAGGTCGCCGCCGATCCAGGGGAAGCGTTCCCTGAAGGCACCCGGCGGCTGCCAGGCTTTCAGGTCCAGCGGCGCGCGCGGCCGCCAGGCCTCAGGCCCGGGTGATGGTTGCGGTGTTACGTAACGATCCAAATTCCAAGTGCCCCTTGCACGCGCGTGATCTTGCGGCGATCTGGCCGGCAGCCTCTGGTCCGGAGCCGACAAATCCAGCACCGACAAGCCCAGCACCGAAAAACACGCCACAGCAATGAGATATCTTCAAGACTTTGTCATTCAACGGGACGTCCCGCGCCCTCGTCTTTTCGCTTCCGCCGCTGCACCGGAAAATTGCAATGCAAAACTGCATGAGGTTCGTGCGGCCCTTCGGGTTCACGGAACGAATTTCCAAATGTAAGTTCACAGACAGCTCAGCCGGACGGAGATCGCAGCCTTGCGAATCAAAGGGTTGGGCCACCGAAGGACGTTGTGAGAGGCTTATTCCTGCCGTAAAACAGCAGTATATTCACTTTTTACCGACCCGTGATCATTCAATCAGATGACGAACTATAGTGTACCCTTCAAATTTCTCTCTGTGGCTCTGACCACAGCCGTCGCATTGCCTGTCTCCTCTCCGACGAACCCGGCCGGCTCACGTATTTTGGTGAGCCGGGCCGGGCCGGTGGCAAGCGCATCACGAGGACGATCCGTCTGACTGATCCGCGAGCCGCCGGGTCTTCCTGATCAAACCCCTTTCTCAGGGCGCCTTTGCATCGAGCCAGTCGCGGATGATCCCGATCTGATCCGCATCCATCAGCGCCGGCGCATGGGCGCAGTCGGCGATGGTCGCGAGCTCCGCCTTCGGACCGCGCCCGGTCATTTCCTGCGCGGTTTCATCGAGCAAAAGGTCCGACTCCGCTCCGCGCAGGATCAGGCTCGGGCAGGAAACCGCGTCCCAGACCGGCCAGAGAACCACATCGTTCAGTTCAGCCTGCTTGAAGGCATCGGCGATACGCGGATCGTAGTTCAGACCATAAGTTCCATTGCCGGTCTCCAGAACCGTCACCTCGGTCAGCTTGCGCCACTGCGCATCGCTCAGTTGGCCGAAGCCCGCGTAGGTCGTACGCGCAAACTGTTCAGCGGCGGCGAAGTCCTCGAAGACCGGCTCCGCGCCGACGTAGGCCGCAATGCGTTCCAGAGCCGCCTTGGGGATCACTGCTCCCGCGTCGTTGAGCACAAGAGTCCGCAGCGGCGTCTTGGGCTGCGCCCCGAGCATCATCCCGATCAGCGCCCCCATGGAGGTGCCGACCCAATCGACTTGTTTCACGTCCAGCCGCGCGATCAGCACCGCCATATCGGCCAGGTACTGCGGATAGCCATAGCCCCGCGCATCGGCAAGCCGGTCGCTGTCGCCCCGGCCGACCACATCCGGACAGATCACCCGGTAGCCCGCCCCGGCCAGATCCGCCGCCAGCGCATCGAAGTCGCGCCCGTTGCGGGTCAGGCCATGCACGCAGACGACAGTCCGTCCATTGCCCCGGCCGCCCCCTTCCGGCAGCCACTCCCGGTACACCACCCTGTGGAACCCGCCGGCGGTAAGCCCGAGAAAGCTGTGCAGCTCAGGTGTCATAGGGTCACTCTCCTGTTGGCCGGTCTTCGGTATTGAACGATCTTCAAAACGAACAGCATCACTGCGCGCCGCAAGACGGCGGCAGGGTCTGTGATGACAGTCTAGACAAACAGCCTGCCGGACGAAACGAGAGCTTTTTAACTGAACGAGGCCATTGCTGCTATCTGCCCGGCCGCAGGAAGCGTTTGCGCGCCCGTTCCGCGTCGGCCCGGATCGCGCAGCCTTCGGCATGGTCGTTGATCAGGCCCATGGCCTGGATGAAGGCATAGACCGTGGTCGGCCCTACGAACTTCCAGCCCCGCTTTTTGAGCTCCTTTGAGAGCGCTTTGGACTCCGCCGAGACCGACGCTGTCTGCGACTCGACGTGCTGCAAATCGGGCTCATAGCGCCAGAAGAACGCCGCCAGTGAGCCCTCCGCCGCCACCATTTCGCGCGCCCGCTGCGCATTGTTAATCACCGCCTCGATCTTACCGCGGTGACGCACGATACCCCGGTCCTGCAGCAGGCGATCGACGTCCGCTTCGGTGAAGCCCGCAACCTCATCGAAGTCGAAATGATGAAAGGCCGTGCGGAAATTATCCCGCTTGGCCAGAATCGTCCGCCAGCTCAGGCCGGACTGAAAGGATTCCAGTGAGAGCTTTTCGAAGAGACGGCGGTCGTCCGCGACGGGAAAGCCCCACTCTCGGTCATGATAGTCGATGAATTCCGGCGCTGCGCCGCTCCAGCGGCAGCGGGGTTTTCCATCCGGACCTGGGATTGCCGTACTCACGTTGCGTCTGCCTCTATGCTGCCGCCTTCAACATGCCCTCTCACCCAAGCAGAAACGCCATCCGATCATCGGCCTTCGCCGGTGCGATCTCGGTAATTTCCGCGCGGACCACCTTCTCGGCCACGAAGGGATCTTCCTGCACCCGCGCCTCAAGTTCGGCCCGCGAACTGCCATGGGCCAGAATTCCGCCGCCCCCAATGGGCTGAATGTCGTCGGGCCGTAAGCTGCCCACCAGCAGAAACACGCCCTCCTCGAACCCCCGTGCAATCCAATCCTTGTGCGCCTGCATGAACTGGGCAGCCTGGCTTTTGTTCTCCGCGAACTTCAGCAATACGATAAACATCTCTTTTTCGTCTCCCTTTTTTCCAACGGATTTATCCGGCCACTTCCTGCGCCCGGTCGCTCAACCAGCCGCACATCTCCTCCACCTCGCGCCGGATGAATTTGTCGCCGTGAAAGGCATTCGCCAGGGTCGAAACCCCCTGGCTGCGCGCCAGCAGATGCATGGCGAGCAGGTCCGCGTCCGCCTTGCGCCCGAGCAGCGTGAACTGCCGGCGCAGCCAGGTCCGGAACAGCGTGAAGAGCTTGTTGGCATCCGCCTGGGCCACGTGGTTCAACTTGGCCAACTCCGTGCAGAGCGAGCCCACGGGGCAGCCGTAGCGTTTGATATCGGCCCGGTTCACGATGAGAATGTGGATGAAGCTCCGGATCCGCGCCTCCGGCGTCTCGCCGTCCTCTTCCCACTGCGCCAGCAGGTCGCGGGTTTTGGCGAGCCGCCGCGCGATCACCGCCTCCAGGATCTCGTCCTTGGTCTTGAAGTGATAGTAAAAATTCCCGCGCGAGATCCGCACGGCCTCGGCGATCTGCGAAAAGGAGGTATGTTCAAAGCCCTTCTTGTAAAAGAGCTCGTCCGCCGCCGCGACGATATCATCCCGGGTTGTCTTACCGCTCATGACCCTGCTTTCATTCTGTAGGACGCTCATCCTAGAAACGGAAATTAGGTCAATCGTCCTAAAGAGTCAAGCCAGGACACAAGAGAGTTTTTCCGGGAAATACCGGCAGCAGTCAGAGACCGCCGCCCCTCTCCGTTATCCAGGCGGCAGGTACCGATAGAGCGGATGGTGACGACAGAAACACCCGTGACGTGGCAGCGCTGCCGGCGCGCTCGGCCGGCAGCCGCAATCGACTTTGAAAGCGGCTGCCGGCATTTTGTTTCGCAGGCTTACGAACCAGCCCGCAGGCCGATCCGTCGAAGCACGCTTATCGGGCCGGGTTGCGGTCCCGGTTATTCTTTTTCGATGACTCCGCAGGCGACGCGCGGGCCCGAACCGCCGATCGGCTGAGAGACATGGTCATCGGCATTGGCATGGATCATCAGGGTCGAGCCGTCTGCGTCGAGCAGGTCGCCCACGCCACCCCCACCGATATTCACCATCGTGGTAAACATCTCCGCTTCGCCGATACCGTCTGCGCCCACGAAGATATTCGGCAAGTCGCCTTCTTCCGGCCCATCTGGATTCATCAGGCCGTGGCCGCCCTCCTTGAGGCCGATATGCCCTCTGGCGGTGGTGAAGCCTTCCTGATGCTCGCACAGACCGTGGTTGTGCAGATGCACGCCTTTCTTTCCCGGCTCCAGGCCGGTGACCCGGATGTGAATCATCACACCGTGAGGACCCTGCTCGAAATTGGCGAAGCCGATCTCTGTATTCTCAAGGCCAATGATCTTTGCGCTGGCGGTGTGCGAGCCGTGATCCGCCGCCTGGGCGGCTCCCGCCAGGGTTACGGAGACGGCGAAAGCCGCGCCTTTCAACAAAGATCGTTTCATCCTGTCATTCCTTTCGAGCTCAAATTTAACAGCAGGCCGCATTTCCCGCGGCGGATGGCGACTCCAGCGACGCCGTATAAGCGCAGCGTCGCTCCATATGAGGGTTTTGCGTTAACGGGAGCAATTTTAAAGGCTGATGTTTTTTGATAGAAATAACAAATGAATGGCCTCACGCTGAAGCATCTCCGCTATTTCCTCACTGCCGCGAACCGGGGCCACCTCGCGAGCGCTGCCGTCAAACTGCAGCGCAGTCTTCATACTGGCTGAAGCAGGACAGGCCCCTGCGCAACGGGCCATCCCGATCAGAGAGAACGCCGTCACAAAGGACAAGACCGGGAGATCTTGTTCCCCCGCTCCTTTTCATGACTTTTGAGCCCGGCGGCCCGGCATCACCCTCCTAAAAGAACGCATAGGCCTATACGAATTTAGCCGAGTGACAGGATGACTCCGGCTTCATAGCCTGAGGTCATTTCACGGCTGCACTGCCGACAGATCTTTTTGGGGAACAACGATCATGCGACTGAGACTTTTCCGCCTCACGGCTCTATTGCCGATGCTAACCCTCCTGCTGGGTCAGCCTTCCGCTCCGGCGCACGCCACACCCTTTCTTATTTTCGGGGACGAAATCAATGGGTCCGTCCGCAAGGTCACGGATCCTGCCGGCACCAACTTCTTCGATCAGGACACCGCGAACATCAGCAACGCGTTCGAGTTTACCGGAACCGATGGCGACTACGAACTTAGGGCTGACTTCTTCGCCGCAGATTTCTTTAATGTCTTCGTAGACCGTATACCGCTTTCGCCCAACGCGACGGCACCTAACTACCGCTTCACCTTCAGCGATATCGACTTTCAGATGCCCCGGATCATCACCGGCCTGACAAACATCTCGGGAACGCCGGGCATTGGAATTTTCGATGTAGACATCGGCCCGGACTTCGTCGCCTTTACCCTCGGCACCACCTTCCTCTCCAACGGCGGTTCCTTCGCACGCTCCATCCGTTTCGACAGCGCCCCCGTCTCCGAGACCTCGACCGCCATTCCCGAACCGCGCTCATTGGCGCTTTTTGCGCTGGCACTGACCATCCTGGCTTTCGGCCTGACGCGCGTCAGGCCGGACAATGATCCGGCACAGACTGCGGCCTGAAGTAGCTCAAGCTGACCCCGGCGAGGCCTTGGCCTGACTGGAGCGGCCTGTAAATCGCCAGGCCAGGGTTTCGCCCGCGTGGAACGGCACGACGCTGACATTACCGTCGCCCATCAACTCGGGCAGGTCCTGCGCCTCGCGGCGCAGCGTCACGCTTCCCTCGTTGAGCGGAAGACCGTAGAAGCGCGGACCGAACTCCGACGCGAAGGCCTCGAGCCGCTCGAGAGCGCCTTCTTCTTCGAACGTCTGGGCGTAGCTTTCCAGCGCCATCGGCGCGCTGAAGATGCCGGCGCAGCCGCACGCGCTTTCCTTATCGTGTTTCTGGTGGGGTGCCGAGTCGGTTCCGAGAAAGAACCTGGGCTGGCCCGACGTCGCCGCTTTGCGCAGTGCTTCCTTGTGACGGCGGCGCTTGGCGACCGGCAGACAATAGGCGTGCGGGCGAATCCCACCCTGGAACATGGCGTTGCGGTCGATGCGCAGATGATGTGCCGTAATTGTCGCCGCCAGATTCGCTCCCGCTGCCTCGACAAAGCGAACGGAGTCTTCGGTGGTGATATGTTCAAGCACCACCTTGAGGCTGGGGAAGTCCGCCAGGAGCGGCGTCAGCACCGTCTCGAGGAACACCGCCTCGCGATCGAAGATGTCGATATCGGCGGCAACCACTTCGCCGTGCACCAGAAGCGGCATGCCGATCGCCTGCATGCGTTCCAGTACAGGCCAGATCTTGCGCACATTCGTCACGCCGGCTGCGGAGTTGGTTGTCGCCCCGGCCGGATAGAGCTTGCAGGCCGTGAAGACACCATCCTGGAAGCCCGTTGCGATCTCAGCCGGATCGATCTCATCGGTCAGGTAAGCGGTCATCAGCGGCGTGAAGCGCCGGCCTTCCGGCAAGGCGCTCAGGATGCGCGTTCGATAGGCGTCGGCCGCGGCGGCGGTCGTCACCGGCGGGACCAGGTTCGGCATCACGATGGCGCGCGCAAACTGCCGGGCTGTGTAGTCGGCGGCGAAAGCGAGCATGTCGTCATCGCGGAGATGGACATGCCAATCGTCCGGCTCCCGCAGAGTCAGACTGTCACTAGTCAGACTGTCGTTGGTGTCTTGCGCCAGAGTATCCTGCGCCAGCTCTTGGCCGTTAGTGTCCTGGGATATGACGTCGTCTCCTCAAACGCGAAACCATGCGCCTCATCATTGCCTTATGCCCGATGCGGCCCGTCTCATCAGGCCCCTAATTTGACGAAACACCGCGTTTATTCAAGCTATAAACGAAGTTCGGAGTCAGCCCGCCAAGCCGTTGTTCGTCAGGCCTCCCGTCCCGCAGGTCCGAGTCGATCCAGGAAGGGGTTTTCGGCGCCTCGACGATCGGCTCCTGCGGACCTCTTGCAAGGTCCGGCTTCTATCCAAACATGCCGTTGCCGCCCGCAGGAGCCTGCCGCTGAGACTACGGAGGCGCGCCGCCGGATCTACGCGAATCTGTCTCGCCAACACGCCTGTCTCGACGACGTGCCGGAAACCGATCGGGATGCTCGAAGAATCGTTGCTGGCGACTGGAACGGCGGCCCAGGCCGGGATTTGTTCAAGCGGAGTTATCTCCGCCAAACGTGACCGCGGTTACAAATAGGTCCCCGCCAGCGTAAAGACTTCGCCGCCGAGGCCGAGCTTGAAGCGGGCGATGCCGGGCTGGCTTTCGGTGTTCACGCCGCCCAGGTCGAGCCAGTCGATCCCGCCCGCCTTCAGAGTCTCGATGCCGCGCCAGAGCAGCAGGTTGTGGGCCTGGCCGACGCGCCCGTCGTCACTGGTCCAGGAGGCAAGGTAGGTGGCGGCTCTGCCGTGGCGCACCAGGATGACGCCGGCGACCTGGTCTCCGCCCAGCCGTGCCGTGAGGGCGACCACGGCCTTGCGGTCGTGGCCTGCCAGGGCGGCGATGAAATCGCCGCTGGGGCCGACGAAGCGCTTCTTGCGGCGGAAGCGATCATAGAGCTGCAGACTTTGGTTCAGGCGGCGCGGGTTGGTCGTCACCCCCACGTCAAAGCTGGCCTTTTCCGCCTGCCGCAGGGCGTTGCGCCACTTGCCGTGCAAGCCGGCGCGCAAGGCCTCCAGGGGCGACCGCAGGTCGAGCCAGATCGAACTGTAGCCGGTCACGACCGGGCGCAGGCTCTGGGCCCGCAGCATGGCGGCGCTCTGCGGCGTATCAGGCAGTTCCGGCAGCCAGAACAGGAAGTCGCCGAAGCGGCGGCGGCGGAACTGCCGGGCGATGGTTTCGCAGACCGCTGGTGCGCGCGGATCTTCGCGTGGGTCGTCCGGTGGGTCAATCAGCCAGATGGGGCCGCGCAGCACCCGCGCAATGCGGAGGCCAAGGCGGTCCCGACAGAAGGCCTGGACCAGGGCCAGCGGTTCGCCGCCCTGGCCGACGATCAGACCGCGCTCGGCCCGCAGGCCCTGCTCGCTTTCGATCGCCGCGCCGTAAGCCCAGGCCTGTTCCAGGCTGCTCTGCCCGGCCTGGCGTGTCAGGGCGTCCCAGGTCTCACGGGGACAGGGCTGCCAGGCAATATCGGCGCCGACTTCGGGTTCAGGTTCAGGTTCGGGTTTTGGTTTTGGGGCGATGACCATGGCCGTCATCATCCCGGTTTTCACCGGGCCCGGCAATCATTAGTCTGTGGCTATGACCCAGTCGGCCGACAGCCCTTCATCGGAGAAGTTAGCGGAGATCCGGGGGCACCGGATTCCCAAGCGCCGCTTCACGCGCTGGGCGCTCTACTACTTCATGCTCTACATCGTGCTGCCGGTGCTGAGCGTCAGCCTGCTGGCCGACGCGCTTTTGTATTTTCTTTTCACCCGCTTCACCGGCCACTGCTACGCGCTTTTCTGTCTGTTTAACTGACGCGTCATGTGAGCGTGTTTTGCTCAATAGAATTCAAATATGCTGCCTTTTGGATTTGCCTTAAACGCGCATTTGAATGCCTGATGATTCCGATTGAACAAAACACGCTCGAGACCGGGCTGGAACCGATCCGACACAGGCCGAAAACGCTCTTTGGGTGCCGAGGATAATCGCGGCGTAGCTTGCAGTACTGAGGACAGCCATTCGCGAGCGGCTTCAACATTCGTGCTCTCAGCGTCACCTCTGCGCAGCATAGAGGGTGTAGAATCTTGTCGGCGCAGACAATGCATGGCGGCAGGTTTTCCCTCTGCTCGGGAAGCGAACTTGTCGCAAGTCGCCCCGCTGACCTATGCTTTGAGGCGGGGCACCATACCGCTGGCTTGGAGCCATGCCAAATCCCAATCTGGTGCCGGACCGGCAAAAGGCTGACGCAAGCCGCCGAAGACCGACCTATAGGAGATTAAGGTCATGAAGGTCCAAACGATTTCTGATCTCATTGACTGGACTCGGATGATGCACCATCAGCTCGCCGAGAGTCTGGCCGACGGTTCGACGCAACATGAGCAGGAAATGACAAAGTTGCTGTTGGCTTACCTCGCTGACCACGAGACTGCTTTGGAAAGAATTATCGAGGGCTTCGAGCAGCAAGCCGATTCCAAAGCGCTCAAAACCTGGGTGTACGATTATCTGGGGCGCGAGCCGGTCGATATCCACCGCAGCTGCGACGCGCCCTTTGCGGAAATGAACTTCGATGAGATCTGCGGGCGAGTGTTCAACGTGCACAACCAGGTGATCGATCTCTATCGGGATTTGCTGGCTCGCGCCGATATTCTCGAAGCCCAAGAACTCCTGAAGGAGCTCCTGGCTACAGAGGAGCACGAGACGATGCGTCTCGCGCAACAGACAAACCGAATGCGGGATATGTGAAGGCTTGGCATTCAGCCAGAGCAGATCCGGTTTAGATGGAATCGCCTTCGGCGATCCGTCGTACCGGTGAATCTGCTCGTACTATATGACGCGCTCTAGTCTATCTGCCCGCGACGCAGTGAGATCGATCTGCCCCCCGCCACATGCCCGGGCAATCACTGCTCAGGCAATCAGGGTCACGGCTGCTTGTTGGATGCGGCAAAACTCTAAGCTCGTCACATGGCGGCGAGACCTGCCTTGGCGCACTCCTCGTCCTGCCCGCCCTGAACGCCGCTGACGCCGACACCGCCGATGACTTTGCCATCTTTCATAATCGGCATGCCGCCGGGCGAAGCAGCAATGCCGGGAAAAGTCACCAATGCGGTCCGGCCCCCGGCGATCGCCTCCGCGAAAGCACGGGTCGGGCGGCGGTAGGTCGCCGCCGCGCTCGCTTTGATCTGGGCGATCTCAACACTGGCTGTTTGCGTATTGTCCATGCGTTCGAAATAGACAAGAAAGCCGTGATTATCGACGACGGCAACGGCGACGTTCCAGCTATTCGCGCGACAGGCTTCTATCGTGGCCGCGGCGATGCGCTTGGCGGTGGCACCATCCACCGGGGCGCCATAGTCCGGCCGCTGCTGCGCCGCCGCCGGCGTCGAGAAAACGGCCAAAGCGAACAGACCGAGGATGGAAACTGCAAATCTCCGCACTGATATAGTCCTCCCTGCAAATTGTTATTCAAGACTTGCAGGCTTTTGCCGTCCCGGCAAGTCATGGGGGTAAGGTTTAATGGGATGGTCCTTCCTTGCGTTGCTGATGTGGGCACATCAAGCATCGCAAAGCAAAACCGCGGTTGGGAGGGCTATCCCATTGGACCTGACACCGGCTACATACGCTACGCTTGGGTTGAGCTACCCCGATTACATACGCTTGACCAAGATAGTCCGATCGGCGCCAGTAGGTCATGTGCGGACAATCCGGAAACCAATTCCAGCGCGCGCAAATTTTCCATCTAGTTTTACCATAAATTGTGATACACTACTTTTTATATCGTAAAAAATGCATTTTACATCCGTCGCGCAGCGCGCTTTTTTCGACACCGACCAAACATTCTGTTTTTGGGAGCCTCCGGTGCGCCGACGCGGTTCAAAAACCTTACCAAGGAGAATGGTCATGCGCTTTGAAAGCTTTTCGAGGACAGTCTCGCTCGCATCCTTATTTTTCTTGATGCCCTTCGCCGCCGCCGCAGACGAGGGTCACCCCTTTAAAATGCCCGCTATCGGACAGTCCTTCAGCTATCAGCAAACAGAAACCGGGAAACCCGATTTGGCCTGGACCGAGACCGTTAAGGGCGTCGGTCAGCACAATGGTCACGAGGTATATTTTCTGGAGGGTAGGCCCGGCGCTCAATACACCACGGCTCGACGGGTCGCCGATGGAAATTATGTCGGTTGGATAAACGAAAAAGGCCAACCCACGTTCTCGGGAAGCCCTTATGTCGGTCAATACAAATGGCCCATGAAGATCGGCGAAAGCTGGAACACAAGATATACTTGGAAGAACCACGGCAAAGGCAAAAACTACGCAATCAAAGAGTCATGGGAAGTTGTTGCCTTCGAAGATCTGACCACGCCAGCGGGAACCTTTCCTGTCTACAAACTGGAGACGGAATCCAAATCCCGCACGAAGACGACCTGGTTTAGCCCGGCACTTGGCGTTGAGATCAAAGCCGTGCAAATCAGAAAGAACGGCGATACCCGAACAACGACTCTCACCAAAATTTCTGACGGGTCATCTTAAGCACTTCTTTCAGACGGTCCGGTCGCCCGTCCGCATCTCACCTCTGATGCAAAGCCGGACAAACGGCCGCAAATGCGTCTAAACCCGGAGAGACTTCGATGAAGATCATGAACTGGAACATCGAGTGGATGAACAAGTGGTTTTCCGGCAACAATACCCCCCGATGGGGATCGAGCAGTCTGTCTGAAAGTCAGGCAATGACATGCGCAGCCAAGGCCGCAGCGGTAATCAACGACGTTGGCCCAGATCTTCTTTGTCTTCAGGAAGGTCCGAGCGCAATTGCGGAAATGGAGTTGTTCCTGGGGGAGTTCTTTACCGATACAAGTGGTCCGGTCTTTGAAGCAATTATTGGAAGCGATGGTCGTGCTCAAAAGCTGTATGTCTTGCGTCGCCGAGACGGCGCGTTCACTGCAATGGAACGCGTCATAGATGCGCCCACACAGGCTTTAGCTGATCAATGGGACGCCGACGTGAACGGGGATATGCTTCTGGAAGGTTATGATTTTACGCGACTCCCGCTTGTTGTCGACGTCGACCCGGCTGGAACCGCGCCAATCCGGGTGGTCGTTCTGCACACAAAATCGAAATATGTCCACCAAGGCGAAAGCAAATGGAACAATCCAAGCCGCCGACAGGAGTTTGTCGTTGAGGCTTTAGAGGCGCGCCGCCGGATCTCTGCGGAAGGGTTTCGCTTGCGCGCTTATCTCGACGACCTGCTGCAAGTCGATCGAGACGCCCGGATCATCGTCACTGGTGATTGGAACGACGGCCCCGGCCGGGATTTGTTCGAGCGCAGTTATTTAACCCATAACGTCGCCGATATTGTTCTTGGATCAACCTTTACCCCTGATTTGATTTTTCACCATCCGCTCCTGAGACATGTACAGGCACCTGCGCTGTTTACGGCGCGTTTCGATGACTTCGTGGACGAAATCGACGACCGTCCTCTATTGCTCGATCATTTCGCTGTTTCACCGGCGCTCGCGCCCGTCGTTCAAAACGCGGATATCTGTCATGACGCATATGAGGCTCAGATCACAGGCAACGGCACCGCCCGTCAGGATCGACCGAGCGATCATCGTCCCATCATCGTTGAACTCGCCTAGCCGCTGACCTAACAATGACTATCTACTCTGCATCCCGAGAGCGCGCAAATTACCACTGCACTCCATAGCAGGGGAACCAGGGTCAGATGGTCTTTTGAATAAACGGGGTCTTGTGTGGACGGCCCGATTCCAGTTGCGCGGGCGTTTTGGTCGCTACGAAGCGCATGGTCTGGCGCTGCACGGTCTCGGCGATCGCCTCCGCATGATCGATAAATAGCCGATGACCGGCACCCGCTCGGCATTTGAGGCTGAACGAACGATTGAGATGTGCGGCGATGCTGGACGAAGCGGCAACTGAAAGCTTCGGTCAATTCATTGAAACAAACTGTCTCGCAAATAGGGACCACCTCTTGCGCCTATTTCTGATTGAAAGTTTTTTAACGGTTATGCACTAACTTTCATAAGAGGAAGGTCCGTTGACATCTGCCATATCTATAATAATTAACATTTAAAAATCAATTATTTACAATAATTATGAAAATATTATAGTGAACCATAAAGGTTTAAAATAAACATGCCTGTAGCTCTGATAATTTTCTTTGCGTTACTCTTTTTACTCGGAATACTTGTCGTTTCGCATCACTTCGTGAAGGAAAAAAAACGCAGGACCGAGTTCATACGCATAGCTGAAGAATTGGGCCTATCCTTCTCTAAAAAAGCTGATAGAGCGTTCCGCAAGCGGCTCAAAGACTTTGGCCGCTTTGCCAGCCGTGGCGGAAAGTACCGTGCTAGCCCTGTCGGAAAGTACCGTTATCACGCAAACATAATCAATGTATTGCGCGACAGCAGGAATGGCGTCGAGATGGTGTTTTTTGAATGCCGGCAAAGGTGGGGGAAATCTGGGGCTATGGATAGTGTTTTCTATTTTAGATCACCATCGATGAACTTACCCCAGTTCTCTTTGCGTGAAATGCTTCCCGCCACTCAGCTTTTACTTGGATTTATGACGCCTAACTCTGGAATAAACTTAAAGAATCATCCCAAATTTTCCGAAATGTATTATCTTACAAGCAATAATGAAAAAGCCGTGCTGAAACTATTTGACGACAAGCTTGTTTCTTTCCTTGAAAATCAGGATGGATTTCATATTGAAGCGAACCATGACGAGATTATTATTTACACTGCAAATACAGAGTATCGAACCACTAATTACCGTCCATATAAACGGATCGAACCTCACGAGTTTAAGCAACTTAGATCGAGCGCTATTGATATCTTTGAACATTTTAGAGCATAAAAGATCCGACCTCTGACTGTAACCGGGGTCTCTTGTAACTGGTGTCACGTCATGTTTTGTGCATTGCCGCTGCACATGGGCAGGATCACGATGGCGCGTTTCCAACCTCGATAAAAGTCTCCGCAGAAAAGCCGTTGAAGCGCGACGCCGCCGAGGAGCTGTAGGCGCCCATACGCGCGATCTCGATCCAGTCGCCTTCGCGCACGTCGTCCGGCAGCGTGAACTGACAGGGCAGCACATCAATGGAATCGCAGGTCGGGCCGTTGATGGTGAAGCGCGCGGAGATCGGCGAGACTTCGCCCTCCAGGCGGATCAGGCGGGCCGGAGGCTCGATAGCGATCATGCCGAGTTCCGACAGGCTGCCGTAAATTCCATCGTTGATGTAAAGCTGCTCCCCCTTGCGCAGGTGCACCTGGGTCAGAAGCGAACAGCCCTCCGCCACCAATGCCCTGCCCGGCTCACAGAGCAGTTCAAGGTCCGGGCCGAGCTCCAGCGCCGCGACCCCCGCGCGGATTGCCTCGAAAAAGTCTTCCAGGGGCGGCGCTTCGACATTGGCGTAGCTGACCGGGAAGCCGCCGCCCACATCCAGGCAGGCGACTTCGACTCCCGCCATCTCGATCACCTCGCCCACGATCTTGAGCGCGGTGATAAAGGCCTCCGGATGGCAGCACTGGCTGCCGACATGAAAGGCGATTCCCGTGCGGCAGCCGCGCACCCGGGCCTGCTGCAGGATCGCGGCGGCCTCGACCGGGTTGGCACCGAACTTGGAAGAAAGATGCAGCAGGGTCCCCTCGGCAGGTGGCGTGATCACGCGCACCAGGATGACCAGTTCGCCGAAGTCGGCCTCCGTTCCTCCGGCGATCCGGGTTTCCTCCAGGATCTTCTCCAGTTCATCCGGGTGGTCGACCACATAGTGGGTCAGGCCGTAAACCCGCCGCGCGGTCTTGATCACCGAACGGCTCTTGACCGGATGCATGAAGTAACAGCTGGCGTCGTCATAGGTCTCGGCGACCTGGGCGATTTCCGGCAGCGAGGCCGTATCGAAATGCCGGACGCCGGCCTCGTAAAGACAGCTCAGAACCAGCGGGTGCGGATTGCACTTCAGGGCATAGAGAACCTTGCCAGGAAATCCGGCCAGAAAGCGGCGGGTGACGTCCCGGATCAGGTCCGGACGCAGGCAGAAGATCGGGTAGCTGGGTTCCAGAGCCCGCACCACGGCATCGGCGTCCGCGAAGCGTCTTACATCCTTGCGCAAAAGCTTTGCCTCTGTCCTGAATCGGTCATCAGATATTAACCGATGTCACGAAATTCCAGCGCCTCATTCGGGCGGGCGCGGGCAAAAAGCCACGGGCCGGGGGGTAAGTCCAGCCCGCTTTCAAAAGCTGTGACATTTGTATGTCATAATGAAAAGCTGCAGGCCAATTCTGTAGGCCGATTCTGCGGGCCGATTCTGCGGGCCGATTCGAAAAGACGCTCCGCTACTTCCGAACGATGTTGAGCCGTTTCATGGCCTCTGCGCCCACGTCCTTGAAAGACCTGGCCAGGGCCTTGACCTCGCTGCCGATGGCGATGCGGTGATCCTTCATATAGGCTTCGTGGTTTTTCTCAATATCCTCAAGCATATAGCGGTAATTCACCATGATCCCGGCGGACTGTTTTATGCCGTTTTGCGAGGTGTCGCCCAGCCAGTTCATATGCTCCAGACGCGCACCGTTCTTCAGGTGAAAGCGCGCCACGGGGTCGACCGGCAGGCCTTTGGCCTGGCGCGCGTGGAAGTAGGCCGTGCAGAGGCGCATCAGCGGACCGCGCAAAGTCTCCTCGGTCACCTTGTCCTGGAACCAGTTTTCAACCGCCAGGATGGTGTCGAGCGCGTCCAGCGTCTTCTCGTTCTCACCGAGCGCCCGGATGCCGTCACGTTCGTTATCCTGCAGAAAAACATCAATCTTTTCGGGGTCTCCGTCTCTCAGCCACTTGCGGAAACCGGGGACGGGAGAGAGGGTCGAGAAGACCTTGAGACCCGGCAGGTCATGGGCCAGCGACTGCACCGCCTGCTTGATCAGATGGTCGCCGAAGGTCACGCCGCGCAGACCGCGCTGAGTGTTGGAAATCGAGTAGAAAATCGCCGTATCCGCCGCGCCCGGGTCGGCCTGCGGCGCGCTCTCATCCAGCAGTGTCTGAACGTTTCTGGCGATGCCCTTGACCAGCGCGACCTCAATGAAAGTCAGGGGTTCCTCGGGCATGCGCGGGTGGAAGAGCGCGAAGCAGCGCCGGTCGGAATCCAGGCGGTTGCGCAGGTCGTCCCAGGAACGGATCTCGTGCACCGCCTCGTAAGCGATGAGTTTCTCCAGCAGCGCCGCGGGCGAATCCCACGTGATCCGAAGCATGTCGAGAAAACCCGGATCGAACCAGGACGACAGGAGATCCCGCAGATCGTGATCCAGCCCGCGCAGATAGGGATCGCCGTTGCTCAAATGCAGCAGGTCGGCACGCAGGTCCACAAGGAACTTGACGCCCTCGGGTAACCCATTGAACTGCTTGAGAAGTCTGACCCGCGGAGGAATCACGACCCGGCGCAGGCGCTCTTCGGCCTCGAGCTTCGCGTCCGGATCGGCCTCGAACTGGTAGTCCGAGATCGCCTTGGCCACCAGATCGGGATCGAGCGCGTATTCGCGTGCGAGGGTCGCGAGGAAATCGGCGCGTCCCTGCGTGTCCAGTTCCAGGTAGCTCTTGCCCAGTTCAGCGGCCCGCATGCGCGCGGAGACCTCGCCGCCGCGCGCTTCCAGGCATTCCGCCATGAGCTTGCGGATGGTTTTCTTGTCGCCATTGGCCGCGGGCACAGCTTTGAGTCCAACCGAACGCGCGGCGCTATTGGCAATATCCCGCCAGGCACCGGCCAGGTTGGAGAGTGTCCGCTCTACAAGGGTTTCCGTCTCTGGAACCGCCATCTCTTCACCTCATCCTACATCCGTGCCGCCCCATAACCCTGGTGGGAGACCCGCCGTCCTCAATCCTATCACGGATTTATTGCATCATTGTGCGCGGCAGCCACAGGGCGATTTCTGGGACAAGGCAAAGGATGATAATCCCCAAAACCATACAGAACATGAACGGCAGCGCACCCCAGAGGATGGTCGGCAGGCGCACATCAGGGGCAATCCCGTTGATAACGTAGAGATTTAGGCCCACCGGCGGGGTGATCAACCCGATTTCCATGTTGATGGTCAGAACCACGGCGAACCAGATGGGATCGAAGCCGGCGGCCTCGATGATCGGTACCAGGGTCGGTGCGGTCATGAGGATCACCGCGACCGGCGGCAGGAAGAACCCGGCCACCAGCAGGAAGATATTGATGCAGAACATCAAAACCCAGCGGTTCACCTCCAGCTCACCGATCCAGATGGCCAGGGACTGGGTGATGAAGAGCGACGACATCATGTAGCTGAAAAGCGCCGCAGCGGCGATGATCATCATGATCATGACCGATTCCCGCATGGACTCCTTGAAGATCTTCCAAAAGGCGAAGGGCCGCCACATGCGATAGATCACGGCCACCACCAGGATGCAGAAAACCGCCCCGACCCCTGCCGCCTCGGAAGGGGTCGCCACGCCGCCGTAAAGCACCCAGAGGATACCGGCGATGATGATCAGGAAGGGCAGAACCTTGGGCAGAATCTCGAAACGCTGCTTCAGAGTGAAGTGCGCGGAAACATCACTGAAACGGTAACCGCCGCGCCAGGCGACGAAGAGTCCCCAGCAGGTGAAGAGCGCGGTCAGCATCAGTCCCGGCAGCAGACCGGCCAGGAACAGGCGGCCAATGGAGGTTTCGGTCGCGATACCGTAGACGATCATGGTCACCGAGGGCGGGATCAGGATGCCCAATGTGCCCCCGGCCGCGATGGAGCCTGTCGCCAAACCGGCGGGATAACCGCGCTTGCGCATTTCGGGAATGCCCATCTTGCCGATGGCCGCGCAGGTCGCCGGCGAGGATCCCGAGAGCGCCGCGAAGATCGCGCAGGCACTGATATTGGAGACCAGCAATCCGCCCGGCACCTTGTAGAGCCAGCGGTCCAGCGCTTCGTAGAGATCGCTGCCGGCTCTGGAAGAGGCAATCGCGGAGCCCATAACGATGAACATCGGGATTGAGAGCAGCGCGAAGCTGTCGATGCCGCCGTAAAAGATCTGCGGAATGACGTCCAACGCGCCCATGCCGTCAAAGATCAGCAGGAAGCCGACGGCGACAATGCCCAAGGAGAATGCCACCGGTGTCCCGGACATCAGGATCACGATGGTGACGACGGCGACCAATACGCCAAGGGCCAGAGGGCTCATGACTGGCGCTCCTCTGGTTTCAGGCCAAAGGGCATATCACGCCCTGTGATCAGTGAAAGCATGTCCGCCACGTACTGCAGCGACAGCAAACCCATGCCCAGAGGCATTGCGATGTAGGGTATCCAGAGCGGCGGCGCCCAGACTGTCTCCCCGTGCCAGTTCCCGACCCAGGCTTCTTCCCACCAGAGCAAACCGCGCCAGGCAATGATGACGCAGAAGATCAGCGACAGGACCGAGGACAGAAGCGCCAATGCAACCCGGCCCCTGTGGCCCAGGTAAATCGGCAGCAGGTCCACATTGACGTGCCCCTTGGTGAGCAGAACGTAAGGGCCACCCAGGAAGGTCGCGCCGATCAGGCTGAAAGTGACGAACTCGTGCTGCCAAATCGCCGATGCGCCCAAACCATAGCGCACGATCACCAGATGGCAGACCACGACCACCGATGCAATCAGGAGCAGGACGGAGGCAACGCCGCAAGCGACAGATAGGCGCCGGACAGCTTCGATAAAAATATTCATGACTTCAATACTTTATGCTTCAGGAGCAACGACAAAGCGGTCGCGCTGGGAGGCACGCTGCCCGGCAGGACGGCAGCGCAATGAGCGACAACTCGATAGGCACGCTCTTGTGAGCGCCAATTCATTCTTTAGAAGTCGTGGGAGGGACGCTCGCCAATCAGGTCCAGCCAGCGTCCCCTCACCCACTTGAGCTTACTCGACGGCGAGCGCCTTCTCGATCAGTTCCTTACCGCCGGGAACCTTCTCGGCGAAGTTCTTGTAAGAGGACTCCTTGGCGATCGCGACCCACTTGGCGTGCTGTTCAGCCGACATGCCGACGACCTCGACTCCAGCGCCCTTGTAGGCGTCGACCAGTTTCTGATCGAGGCCCTTGGCGGCATCGAAGAAGTAGTCTTCAGCAACCTGCCCCGCGGCCATGAAAGCGTCTTTCTGTTTGTCGTCGAGCTTGTTCCAGGTCTTCTTGGACATCAGGATCGGCTCATACATGAACCACAGGGCATTCGCGCCCGGCTCGGTCAGGCAGCTGACCTGCTCATAGATACGATAGGAAACGAAGCTGCCGGAACTGGTGTTGGCGCCGTCGAGAACGCCGGTCTGCAGACCGGTGTAAATTTCCGAACTCGGCATGGCATTGATTGACGCACCCGCAGCCACCAGCATCTGCTCAAAGGCCGGCCCGGCCGCCCGCAGGACCTGTCCCCTGGCATCTTCCGGATCCAGGATGCACTCCTTTTTGGAGGCAAAACCGCCGGCCAGCCAAGCATCTGAAATCACCACGACACCGGCATCATCGATGATCTTCTTGATGTCCGCCATAAAGTCAGAGTCGTTCAACCGCTTCGCGTGATCGTGGTTCTTGACCAGACCGGGCATCAGGGTCGAGCTGAACTGCGGATGTTTACCGCTGGCGTAATCGAGCGGAAAGGCAGAGACGTCGAGCTGCCCCTTGACCATGGCGTCCCACTGCTGCTTTGGCTTGAAGAGGGATTTGCCCGGGTAGACCTGCAGGGTGACGCCGACACCGGCCTTCTCGACCTCGCGTTTGATGATTTGAACCATCTCGTCACGCACATCACCTTTACCGCCCGGCCATTGGTGCGAGGCTTTGAGCTTGATATCAGCCGCCTGAACGTTTGCGGATAGGGCCATAACCGCGGTCACACCGACGACACCGGCCATCAAACCCGGCAAGAAACCAGATAGAGTTTTCATTTTTTCCCTCCCATGTTCGCGCGCCTTCTATCAGCCCGCATTCCTTCTCGAACTTCATAGGAGCCTATCGCGGCTCGATTTATGAGTCCAGTCTTGTATACAAGGATATCATATGTGTATTCTAAACAGTACCGTTTGTATGCCTAGGTCTTATCGATGAAACAGGAACCAACCCGTCTTGCAGACCAACTCAGAGTCCGGCTGGAGGGCGAGATTCTCTCAGGCGAGCTGGCGCCAGGCGACCGACTGGACGAAACGAAGCTTGCCGCCCGCTTCTCCGTATCACGCACACCGGTACGCGAGGCGCTGCATCAGCTTGCGACCGCGAAACTGATCAACCTGCGTCCCAGGCAAGGGGCGGTTGTTGCAGCCGTGACGGTTCAGGAACTGCTGCAGATGTTCGAAGTCATGGCCGAACTGGAAGCCGTTTGCGCCGGATTGGCGGCCCGCCGGATGACTCCCGCAGAGCGCAAACAGCTTGAGGAAAGCCATGAGCGCTGCGCCGATCTGGCCAAAAGCGGAGACGTGAACGCCTACTATCAGGAAAACCAGGTTTTTCACGAGACCCTGTACGCGGGCGCACACAACGAATTTCTGGAGAACATGACATCCAATACCCGCAACCGCCTTGCCCCCTACCGGCGCTTTCAGCTTCATCACCCGGGCCGTATCCGCAGGTCGCTCCAGGAGCATGCGTCCGTGGTCGAAGCGATCCGCGAGGGTGAATCGGAGCTGGCGGCGGAACGGATGCGCGGACACGTCAGTATCCAGGGCGATGTCTTCTCTGATCTGGTTTCCGCACTCCCGCCTTCCTATGTCCAGGCAAAGACGGCATAAGGCGTCGGCAAGGCCGGTTTTATCCCGACACTTTTCGAACCAGCAACAGGCCGTCGCCAGCGCGCGCCGCAACGAGAGAGCTTCGCAGAGATTAAATCCATGAATGAGAACCTATACAATCTTCTATCGGCCCACTTTCCAAAAGATCTCTCTCAGCGTTTCATCGAAACCGCCGACGCCGCGACTTACAGCTACGCCGATCTGATCGAGCATTCCGGACGTTTTGGACGCCTGTTGTCAAACCTGGGCGTCAAGAAAGGTGACCGGGTCGCGGTCCAGGTCGAAAAGTCGCCCGAAGCCATCTTCCTTTATCTCGGATGCCTGCGGATCGGCGCCATCTATCTGCCGCTCAACACTGCCTACAAGGAGACCGAGGTCGCTTACTTCCTGGGCGACGCCGAACCCACCGTGGTGGTGTGCCGACCGGCAAGCGAGGCCGCCATGGGCAAGATTGCCGAAAGCGCCGGCGTGAGCGGGGTGCTGACCCTGGGGCAAGACCGCGACGGCACACTGGTCGAGCGCAGCCTGGATCTGGATCCGGAAATCGGGTGCGTCGAGGCAAGTCACGATGACATCGCAGCCATCCTCTACACCAGCGGAACCACCGGCCGCTCGAAAGGTGCGATGCTGAGCCACCGGAACCTGGGTTCGAACACGGAAACACTGCACAAGCTCTGGGGCTTCCAGCCCGACGACGTCCTGCTGCACGCCCTGCCGATCTTCCACACCCACGGGCTCTTCGTGGCCACCAACTGCGTCCTGCTGAACGGCAGCAGCATGCTGTTCCTCAATAAATTCGATGCGGACAAGATGATCGAGCTACTGCCGCGTGCGAGCGTCATGATGGGCGTTCCCACCTTCTACACACGGCTCTTGGCGGACGCCCGCTTCACGAGAGACGTCTGCGCGAATATGCGCCTCTTCATCTCGGGTTCCGCCCCCTTGCTGGAAGAGACCTTCCAGCAGTTTCAGGCGCGCACCGGCCATAGCATTCTCGAACGCTATGGCATGACCGAAACCAATATGAACACCTCCAACCCTCTCGAAGGTGAGCGCCGCGCGGGAACGGTCGGTTTTCCTCTGCCGGATGTGGAGGTCCGCATTGCCGATGACGACGGCAACATACTGGCCACCAACGAGCCCGGCGTCCTGGAGGTTAAGGGGCCGAACGTTTTTCAGGGTTACTGGCGCATGCCGGAAAAGACCGCTTCCGAATTCCGCCCGGACGGCTTTTTCATCACTGGTGACGTGGCCAAGATCGACGAACGTGGCTACATCCACATTGTCGGCCGGGCCAAGGACCTGATCATCACCGGTGGCTTCAACGTCTATCCTAAGGAGATCGAGCTCTGCGTCGATGCCGTCGAGGGTGTCGGCGAATCAGCCGTGATAGGCCTGCCCCATCCGGACTTCGGCGAGGCCGTGGTCGCCGTGGTCACGCGCTCAGGTGCCGCGAACCTCGACGGACAATCCATCATCGATAGCGTGAAAGACGATCTGGCCAACTTCAAAGTACCGAAGAAAGTGGTTTTCCTGGAGGAACTGCCGCGTAACTCCATGGGCAAGGTCCAGAAAAACGTCCTGCGGGAAACCTACAAAGACAGCTTCACAACCCGGTAGTTCCGCCGCTTCATTCAGCAGCAGCGCGAGTCTCCAAGCCTTCGTCAGCGGTCAGACCCAGCATGAGGTTCAGGTTCTGAACCGCCGCGCCGGACGCCCCTTTGCCCAGATTGTCGAGCTGCGCAACCAGGACCGCCTGCCCCAGCTCTTCGTCGCCAAATACATACAACCGCATGTCGTTGGTGCCGTTCAGGGCTCGAGGGTCGAGGGCTGTTGCGCACCGCGCCGCTTCCTCCAGGCTCGCCACCGAGACAAAACGCTGTCCGGCATAATGCGCGCTGATAGCCGCATGGATGGCCGCGACCGAGGGTTTCGCCGCCAAGGCGCCGAGTTGCAGCGGCACCTGCACCAGCATGCCCTGGCTATAACGGGCCACGGAGGGCACGAAAATCGGCCGTTGGGTCAAACCGCCGCGTGCGACGATTTCCGGCACATGCTTGTGGTGCAGGCCGAGCCCGTAAGTATGAAAGGCCCGGGTTGTGTAGTTCGGTGAAGACTCGTCCTCGTAGGACTCGATCATGCCGCGACCGCCGCCGCTGTAGCCCGACACCCCGTTGATGGTCAGCGGGAAATCCGGCTGCAGCAGACCTGCGTCGATCAGGGGCCGGATCAGCGCGATGGCGCCGGTGGAATAGCAGCCCGGATTGCTGACGAACCGCGCTTTTGCCACCAGTTCCGCCTGCCGGGCGTCCAGCTCGGGAAATCCGAAGACCCAGTCGGGGTCGGTCCGGTGCGCCGTACTGGCGTCGATCACCCGGGTCTCCGGGTTCTCGAGCAGGCTGACAGCCTCGCGCGCAGCAGCATCCGGCAGGCAGAGAATGACCAGATCGGCGGCATTCAGCAGGCGTGCGCGGTGAACGGCGTCCTTTCGCTGCGAGTCGTCCAGACTCAGCAGTTCGATCGAACTCCGCTCCTGCAGGCGGGCCCGGATCTGTAACCCGGTCGTACCTGCCTCACCGTCAATAAACACCCGCGCGCCCATCGGGCCGCCTCCTTCTGCTGTTAGATTAATGCAAATTTGTCTTACAGACCGTGTCGGATAGCAAGTTCTTTGGCGGAATAGCCCCTATGCGTGCGGCACCTGCACCTATTCTGTAGTAGGCTCCAAGCCCTCCACGGGAACCTCAATTGGAAGGTAAATCATGCATCTGGAAGGCTCGTGCCACTGTAGAGCAGTGACCTTTAGCGTCGAATCTGCCCATCCCGTGCCCTACATGCGCTGTTATTGCAGCGTTTGCCGTAAAACCGGCGGCGGTGGCGGTTACGCCATCAATCTGGGCGCGACCCACAACAGCCTGAGCCTTCAGGGTAAAGAGAACATTCGGGTTTACCAGGCCATGATCGAGGATCCTCAAACCGGCAAAACCTCCAAGAGCCCAGCCGAGCGCAGCTTCTGCGGTCTCTGCGGCACAGCGCTCTGGGTCTGGGATTCACGTTGGCCCGAACTGCTGCATCCCTTTGCTTCCGCCATCGACAGCGACCTGCCTGCCGCGCCATCCCACAACCACATCATGCTGGAATTCAAGGCGTCCTGGGTGCCGCTTGAACGCGCCGAGAATGACGCCTGTTTTGACGCTTATCCGGATGAATCACTGGCGGATTGGCACGAACGGATGGGACTGGCAGCGCAAGTTGACAACTGAGCGTACTCAGGCTTTTTTTGCAGGCCTCACACGCGAATCAATTCCTGCATCCGGCTGGACCCGGCATGCGCAGCCGTCTAATTTGGAACTTTCCGCTTAAGATTCATTTTTTTGATTGGGCCGACGCTCATTTCTGAATTCTTCTCAATGCTTCTGCCCTATGTCGCACTGATTGTCGCTGTGCTGGTGATCATCGTTACCCTGTTGCCTTTGATCAAACGCGGGCGCTGGTGGATCCGGGTGTGCGACTACCCCCGGCTACAAATCGGGTTCTTCGGGCTCCTGGCACTTGCAGGCCTGCTTCTCCTGGAGGTGCCGGAGGGAATGAAGTGGCCGGTCGCCGCGGCCCTCCTTGCCGCCCTGGTCTATCAGTTCTGGCTTGTGATCCCCTTTTCACCGATCTTCAGGAGCCAGGTCGTGAGGGCCGAAGAGGGAGATGATCCCTACAGAGTCAGTATTCTGGTGGCCAACGTCCTGACCCCGAACCGGCGCGCGGACGATCTGCTCAAGATTATATGCGACGCAGACGCCGATATCGTTCTGGTCCTGGAGCCGGACGACTGGTGGCAGCAAAAGCTCGACGCCATCGAGGAGGACTATCCCCACACGATAAAGCGCCCGTTGGACAACACCTACGGCATGCTGCTGTACTCAAAGCACCCGCTGATCGAACCGGAATGCCGTTTCCTGGTCGCCGAGGGCATTCCCTCTTTCCGAGCTTTTCTGGAGCTGCCATCAGGTGATCGGGTCCGGTTTCACGGTCTTCATCCCAACCCGCCGCAGGTCGGTCTGGACACCGTCGGCCGGGACGCCGAGCTCGTCATTGTTGCCCGGGAGATTCAGGGTCATTCAGAGCCGGTCATCGTGGCCGGTGATATGAACGACGTCGCCTGGTCTCATACCACGCGGCTGTTTTTGCGTTTGAGCAGCATGATGGATCCCCGGATCGGACGGGGGCTCTACAGTACCTACAACGCGAAGATACCCTTTTTCCGCTGGCCCCTCGATCATGTATTTCACAGCAGTTCATTCCGGCTTCTGAGCCTGAAGCGGCTGCCCTACTTCGGGTCTGACCATTTTCCCCTTTACTGCGAGCTGCTGCTCGATCATTCGGTCCATGAAGAACATGAACCTCCGGAGCCGGCGCTAGAGGATCATCACGAGGCCCGGCGCATGATCGAAGAGGGTAAGAACGACGAGAGCCTGAAGCTGAACTGACCTGTAGGAAGAAGATGGCTACGGCACGCGCCGGACCTGGGTCCGCCGTCCGGCCATGACCGAGGCAACGACGGCAAGCGCGAAAGCGATTTCGATCCACCCGACGGCTTCAGCCAGTAAAAGTGCCGACGCCAGCAACGTCACAAAAGGCTGCAGCAACTGCAGCTGGCCGACGCGGGCGATCCCCCCGAGAGCAAGACCATGGTTCCAGGCGAAGAAACCCAGGAACTGGCTGAAGAGCGCCACATAGAAAAAGCCGCTCCAGGCGCCCACTCCGGCCTGCCAGTTGATCGGTCCGGAGGCCAGGAGGACAATAAGCAGCAGGAAAGGCACGGCGATGACCAGTGCCCAGCAGATCACCCGCCATCCGGCCATGTCGCGGGCCAGCACACCGCCCTTGGCATAGCCGACCGCCGCGCAGATCACGGCGATCACCAGCAGCAAATCGCCGAACGAGATCCCGCCGATCCCACCACCGCGCACGACGACAAAGGCAAAGACCAACGCCGCGCCCATCAGACCGAAGAACCAGAAAGCCAGTGACGGCCGCTCGCCGCCAAAGAGCGAACCCGCCACCGCGGTCGCGAGCGGCAGGATCGCAAGGACCACACCGCCGTGCGCCGCTGGAACCGTCGCCATGGCAATGGTTGCAAAGACCGGAAACCCGAACACGATGCCGCCGGAGGTTATGGCGAGGTTCCACCAGTGCCTGCGCGCAGGTATGGCTGTGCGGGTGACAAGCAACAAGAGCCCGGCACAAAGCGCCGCGGGGAGCGCGCGCCCCAGGCCGACGAACACCGGATCGAGCTCGGCCACCGCGATACGCGTGGTCGGCAGCGTAAGACCGAAAATGAGGACGCCGATCAGACCGTAGAACAGGCCTTGCGCATCCCGGGACCCAAGGCTTTTCACAGACCGGGTCAGCTTTTGCGGGCTTCGCGGGTGGCCACGTAGGCCTGAAGATGGCAGTAAGCCATGTCGAGCATCGGTGTCTCTATTCCGGCTTTGTCGCCTCGCGCGACCAGGTCGCCGATAATATGGTCCGCCTCGACCTCCGCGTCATTCTGAATGTCCCGAAGCATGGAAGAGGTTTGAACCGCGCTCTTGTGGGTCAGAAAACCGTAGGTGCCTTCGACGAACTTCTCGTCAAGCTCAAAGCCCTCCGCGCCTGCGATCGCCACGCACTCCTCGAGCATGGCACGCGTGTAGGACGTGCCGCGCTCGGTGGCGGCCACCGCATCCATGGAGCTGCGCATGAGACAGGTGATCCCGGCGAGAGTCGCCAGCAGCGCCCATTTTTTCCAGAGATCATTGCGGATCCGGTCGCTGCATTTGCTGTCGAAACCGGCTTCGGAAAAAAGCGCTTCGATCTCGGCGCAACGCGCTTTCTGGCCCTCTTCGAGCGGGCCATAGGTCACCCGGTGCAGTTTGCTCATGTGCTGGACCACGCCCTCGCCCGTCAGGGTCACCGCAAGATGACAGAGGCCGCCCAGCACCTTCGAAGACCCGAAGCGTTCGACCAGGCGGTCCAGATGAGCCATCCCATTCAGCAGCGGCAAGATAAGCGTCCCCTCCCCGACCGCCGGTGCAATGTCTTCCAGGGCCTGCGTCAGGTGATAGGCCTTACAGCTCAGCAGGATCAGATCGTAGGGCGTATCGATCCGGTCGGCGGTCAGGCTCTTGACCTGAAGCTCCGCGTTGCCAAAGGGACTCTCGATCCGCAATCCCTCCTTGGCCAACTGACCGGCCCGGCGTTCGCGCACAAGGAACGTGACATCCGCACCCGTCTCCACCAAACGTCCGCCAAAGTATCCTCCGGTTCCGCCGGCCCCCAACACGAGAATGCGCATCGACTTTGTCCGTATAATATATTAGATTATTTCCACTTTATTGGATCAGCGGCGCCTGTCAAGCGACGTTGGAGCAATTTCAGGTTTACGAACCTCAAGCGTAATCGCCGCAAGGACGCTCGACAGCTTAATGACCAGATCGCCCAACCTGGATGCCCCCATCGCGCAATCCATCCGCCGCCTCCGCAGCACAACAGGACTGAGTCTGGAAGCGCTCGCAAAACGGGCCGATGTGAGCAAATCCATGATTTCCAAGATTGAGCGCGGTGAAACCAGTCCAACCGCCAACACCCTCGGCCGACTAGCCGAGGCGCTCGATGTCAGCCTTTCCCAATTGATGGGCCTGCAGGAAAAACGCGAGGTCGTTGTTCTGCGTGAAGCGGAACAACCTGTGTTCCGGAGCATCGACGGCAGTTTCCAGCGCCGCTGCCTCTCGCCGATCTTCCCGGCGCGGGGCGTGGACGTCGTGCTGAACACACTGGCCGCGAAATCCCGCAGCGATCTCGCAGTCGGTCACAAGACCGGCGTGGATGAGCACCTCTATGTCACCAGCGGCAAACTGCGTATCCACCTTGGGAACAGCGCGTATGAGTTGGCGGCGGGAGACAGCATCTACTACCAGGCCGACATAGCCCACGAGTTCGAAAACCCGGGTGACGACGATGCTACGTTCTTCATAGTGATCGACAGTTCGGCCCTGCGGAAATAAAGCAGCCCGGGCCGAATGAACTTTCATTAACACCGGGCTTTTGCAGCGACCTTGATCATGAGCGAGAGTCAGCACGCTAAAGCCATGCAAACA
This sequence comes from Denitrobaculum tricleocarpae, assembly GCF_007004665.1. Lineage (GTDB taxonomy): Bacteria > Pseudomonadota > Alphaproteobacteria > Kiloniellales > Kiloniellaceae > Denitrobaculum > Denitrobaculum tricleocarpae. The sequence goes on from NZ_ML660054.1 coordinate 260,758, forward strand.
AATCGCTTTACCCCTTGAGTCGTCATGCCTGTGAATCCATCTTGTCTTTGAGACTAAGATGAGAACTCGTAGCGAGGTCCGTTAAAAATGCCAGCCCGCCGCCTCTATCCGCCGCGCCCCACTCGAGTACCACCAGCAGCCAGACCGCATCTCGCGGAGACGGGTGTATGAGAAGAGTCTTGCGTTACGGTTTTTGGGGCGTCACATCCCTCCTGGCCCTGCTCCTCGTTGTTGCAGTCGGCGGTTTTCTCTGGCTGCGAACGTCACTACCGGACCTGAACAGCGACGTCTTGTTACCTGGTTTGCAGGCAGAGGTGACCGCACTGCGCGACAAAGACGGCATCGTCACCATCAAAGCTGGGTCCGATCTGGACGCCTACCGGGCGCTTGGCTATCTGCACGCCCAGGACCGGCTGTGGCAGATGGACCTTATGCGCCGCAGTGCCGCCGGACGTTTGTCGGAAGTGATCGGTTCCCCGACGATCCGGATGGACAGGATCATGCGCACGCTTGGGCTCTATAATCTGGCGAAGGCAAGCTACAGCAAGCTCACACCTGAAGTCCGCTCGGCGCTGGACGCCTATACGGCCGGCGTGAACGCTTACATGGACAGCAGGAGCGGCGCTCTGCCGCCGGAGTTCCATCTGCTTCGCTACAGCCCTGAGCCCTGGAGCCCGGCAGACTCCTTGGTCTGGAGCCGCCTGATGGCGATCCAGCTCTCGGGCAACTGGCGCAGCGAACTGTTAAGGGCGCGCCTGAATGAATTTTTGAAACCGGAACAGATCCGCGCGCTGTGGCCGGACTATCCGGCGGACGCCCCGGTCGCGCTGGCGGGGCTCGACCGCAGAGCCGCGCTTGATCCGCTGGAGAGTCTGCCCTGGGCGCTGGAACCCAAGGATGCCTCGAATTCCTGGGTACTCTCCGGCGCAAAAACAACGACCGGCAAACCGATCCTCGCCAACGACCCTCATCTCGCCCTCAATGCTCCCGGACTCTGGTATCTGGTCGATATCCGAACCCCCGACGGACGCATTCGCGGCGCTTCCGCGCCGGGCGTACCCTTTGTCGTTCTGGGACAAAATCAGCATCTCGCCTGGGGTTTTACCACCACGCACAGCGATACGCAGGATCTTTTCGTAGAGAAGCTCGACCCGGCGCAAGCCGGACATTACATCACACCGGAAGGCCCGCGTCCCTTTGAAACGCGCGAAGAAGTGATCGCGGTCCGCGGCGCAGAAGACGTCGTCCTAAACGTCCGACGCAGCCGGAACGGGCCAATCATCGATGACATCGCCGATCCCGAAGACCTCGCGAGCGCGTCGAAAACCGCCGGCGCGGAGAGCGGGACACGGCTTGCCCTCGCCTGGCCCGCTTTACGCGATGACGACCTCATCCCGCAGGCCATTTATGGCTTCAACAAAGCCAGCAACTGGCAGGAATTTCTGGCTGCCAGCCGCTTCTTCCACGCACCTCAGCAAAACATCGTCTATGCCGACGTGAATGGAAACATCGGTCTGGTCGTGCCGGGGCGTGTGCCGATACGCGCCAAGGGCGACGGCCGGGTTCCGGTCCCCGGCTGGAGCGACGAATACGCCTGGACGGGCTTCATTCCCTTCGAGGAGATGCCCCAGGGCGCAAACCCTGAAGCCGGTCTCTACGTGGTCGCCAACAATAAGATCGTCGACGACGACTATCCGCACCTGATCACCGCCGACTGGCCCAGCCAATACCGCGCCGCCCGCATTCAGGAGGTGCTGGACGCGACGCCGAAAGGCAGCATTGAGGACTCGCTAGCATTGCAGAACGATATCGTCTCGATTCCAGCGCGCACGCTCATGCCTTTCCTGCTGCAGACCGAAGCGAGTTCGCCAGCCGCCAAAGAAGCACTGGCGCTGCTGTCGAATTGGGACTTCAGACTGGACCGCACGCGGCCAGAGGGTCTGATCTACAATAACTGGCTCAATAAGCTGAATGCGGCCCTGCTCGAGGACGAGCTCCGGGCCGAATTCAGCAGCTTCCGCCGCCCCAAGACAGAGCTGGTCGCCCGTATTCTCTCCGGCGCGGCCGCAGCCTCCGACCCGCCGCTGGACTGGTGCGACGACATCGGCACGGGGCAGGTCGAGAGCTGCGCGCAGATCCTGGCAAGCAGTCTCGAAGACTCCCTGGCGGAAATCGCGGCGGCTTATGGCGACGACATAGATGCCTGGCGCTGGGGAGACGTGCACCGCGCCACCCTGCCCCATCCCATTCTCAGCCGCATTCCGGTGCTCTCGGACCTCTTCGATATTTCAGTCGAAACAGATGGCGGCGCCGAGACCGTCAAGCGCGCGGGCGTGAGTTTCAACGGTCCGCTCGACAAGCGGTTCAATGACCGCCACGGCGCCGGTTACCGGGCGGTCTACGATCTGGCCGACCCGGCGAACTCGCGCTTCATGATCGCGACCGGCCAGTCGGCCAATCCCCTCTCGCAACACTACGGCAGCTTCGCGGAACGCTGGCGGGACAGTCAATACGTGACGATCGACACCAGCGAGGCGAACGCGAAGTACCGCATGCTGCTGAAGCCGGAATAGACGCCGAGCTACCAGGCTTTATAGGGCAGAAACTTGCCGCTCATCTTCACCTCGATACGGTCGCCCTTGGGGTCGGGAATCTTATCGACGTACATCTCGAAGTCGATTGCGCTCATAATGCCGTCGCCACCCTTTTCCTGGATCAGTTCCTTGATGGTATCTCCGTAGACGCCGACGATTTCGTAAAGCCGGTAGATACAGGGGTCCGTGGGGATGGTCTGATTGAACATCTTGGTGGGAAACTCCGCGAGCACGACGGCGGCTTCCTGCGGCAGGGCCAGGGTCTTGACCAGAAGGTCGGCCTTTTCGCGCGGCAGGGAGTTCATGCCCAGGCAGGCCGAGGTCGTAAAGACCGGCGACATGCCGATGCTCTCGGCAATGCCTTCCCAGGTCAGACCGGCGGTCTTCTTTTTCTCAATGATCATTTCCGCGACATCGACTTTATTCATTGTCTGTCCTTTCTCGAGGATTCCTGTGATTAGAGTGTTGAGTTGGTCACTGCACCAGCGACATGCGTTCGGGTTCCACGAGGGGTGCAGGCCGGTCTTCCCCCGGTCGCTCCCCGAGTCCCTCCCCGGACCCTTCCCCTTCAGCCGAATGTGCCGGTCGGACTGTCGCAGGCCGCCGGGGCTTCATGGGTCCGTCATCGTCGGGGCGTTCCTCAGCCAAAGCCTTGGAGCGCAAAGCCAGGAACTCGACCAGATGATTGCGGATCTTGTAGTAGCCCGGGTCGTGAATGATCTCCGCCCGGTTCCGCGGCCGGGGAATATCGATCACCACACTCTCGGCAACGCGGGCGTAGGGCCCGTTGGTCATCAGCAGAATGCGGTCGGCCAGCAGAATCGCTTCGTCCACATCATGGGTGATCATGAAGACCGTCTGTTCGCTGCCCGACCAGATCCGGATCAGCTCGTCCTGAATGGTGCCCCGTGTCAGGGCGTCGAGAGCCCCGAAGGGTTCATCGAGCAACAGCAGCTTCGGCTGAATGGCGAAAGCGCGGGCGATCGAGACCCGCTGTCGCATGCCGCCGGAGAGCTGCGAGGGCTTGCGGTGCTCCGCCCCGCCGGACAGTCCCACCATCTCCAGATACTTGTAGGAGTGCTCAAGGATCTGCTCCTTGCTCCAGTCCGGATGGCGGGCACGCACGCCGAAGGTCACGTTCTTAAGCGCCGATCGCCAGGGCAGCAGGGAATAGTTCTGAAAGACCACGCCCCGGTCGAGGCTCGGCCCCACGACCTCCTTGCCATCCATAGTAACCGCGCCCGAGGTCGCTGTATCCAGTCCGGCCAGGACGTTCATGATGGTGGACTTGCCGCAGCCCGAATGCCCGATGATGCAGACGAACTCGCCCTTATTGATGTCGAAGCTGACATCCTCGAACACGGTCAGATCTTCACCGCCGGGGCTGGGGTAGCGCTTGGTGAGTGCATCGATTTCTAAAAACGGATTCTTCATGCTGCCCCTATTCCTGATAGCGCACGGCGCGTTGAACCTGGGCGAAGGCGGCGTCGAGCAACATGCCCACGACACCGATCACCAGAATGGAGAAAATCACGCTGGTCAGATCGAGGTTGTTCCACTCGTTCCAGACGTAATAACCAACGCCGGTTCCGCCCACGAGCATCTCCGCCGCCACGATCACCAGCCAGGCAATGCCGATGGAAATGCGCATGCCGGTCACGATGGTCGGCGCGGCGGCCGGCAGGATGACGGTCAAGGCCGTGCGCAGCGATCCCAGTTCGTGAGTGCGCGCGACGTTCACCCAGTCCTTGCGCACCCCGGCGACCCCGAAGGCCGTATTGATCAGCATCGGCCAGATGGAGCAGATAAAGATCACAAAGATCGAGGAGGCCTCGCTGTCCTTGATGATAAAAAGCGCCAGGGGCATCCAGGCCAGCGGTGAGATCGGCCGCAGCACCTGAATGAAGGGATCAAGCGCCCGGTACATCAGGGGCGACATGCCGATCAGAAAACCGATGGGGATCGCGATCATCGCAGCCAGGAAATATCCGCTCAGCACCCGGAACAGCGAATAGCCGACCTGAATGCCGATCCCCTTGTCGTTGGGTCCGTTATCGTAGAAGGGATTGGAGAGTTCCTCCCAGGCGCGTCCGAGCACCTGCGAGGGCGGCGGGACTCTGGCCTCCTGGTCCGCCCCGCCCATAAGTCTCTCGTATTCGGTCATCTCACCGGCGGCTTTCACCGCCGGTGTCGACAATTCCCAGATCCCCAACGTCACCACAAGGATGATACCGGAGAGGAATAAGGCCCGTGCGGCCAGTGAAGACATGATGGCCATACCTCAGACCCGGGTGATCGCGAAGCTCTTGGCGTAAGCCTCGGGCTCGCTCGGGTCGAAGGTCTTGCCCATGATGGTGTAGCTCTCGTAGGTCTCGTCCGGCGGGGTCAGTCCCAGCTTCTTCATGATCTTGGCGCAGTCCGCGGTCAGATAAACCTGCTCGGCAATACCCTTGTAATCGACCTCGCCCTCGATATAGCCCCAGCGTTTCATCTGGGTCAGGATCCAGACTCCCATGGAGTGCCAGGGGAAGGGATCGAAATCGATCCGGTCGGGCACGTCCTTGATGTTGCCCAGCCCGTCGGCGTAACGCCCGGTCATGACCTGCTCGATGACCGGCACCGGCTGGTTCAGATAGTTGGTGGGCGCGATGGCGGCGGAGATTTCCTTCCGGTTCTCGGCCTTGCTGGCATAGGTCGTGGCGTCCACCAGCGCTTTCAGAAGATTGCCGTAGGTATTGGGCAGGGTTTCGGCAAACTCGGCCGAGCAGGCAAAGGCGCAGCAGGGATGCCCGTCCCAGATCTCTTTGGTCAGGGCGTGAATGAAACCGACCTTCTCCCAGACCGCGCGCTGATTGAAGGGGTCCGGCGAGAGATAGCCGTCGAGATTACCGGCGCGCAGGTTTGCCACCATCTCGGGCGGCGGCACGACGCGGATCTGGATGTCCTTATCCGGATCGAGCCCGGCCTCGGCGACGTAGTAGCGCAGCAGGAAGTTATGCATGGAGTATTCGAAGGGCACGCCGAACTTGAAGCCCTTCCACATCTTCGGATCGTTCTTGTCCTTGTGGTCGACATGCAGAACGATGGCCTGCCCGTTGATGTTCTCGACCGCCGGCATGATAAAGGGCGTCGCCGTCGAACCCGCACCCATGGTGATGGCCAGCGGCATCGGGGTCAGCATATGCGCCGCGTCATATTCCTTATTCAGGGATTTGTCGCGGGCAACCGCCCAGCCCGCCGTCTTGATGACATCCACGTCCAGGCCGTATTTCTCATAAAAACCAAGCGGCTTCGCCATGATGATCGGCGTCGCGCAGGTGATCGGCACGAAACCGACATTCAGTTTGCTTTTCTCCGGCTTGCCAAGGGTATCGAGGATCGCCGCCTTGGCTTTCTCTATCGGGAAGACGCTGGAGATTGCGGCCGCCAACGCGGTCGTTCCCAGCAAGCCGGCGAAGCTGCGGCGCGAGAGCTCGTTGTGTCCGAAGACCGAGCGGACAACCGCGCTCTCGATGGCACGCTCCATGACCGCCTCGCTGGAGTTCAAGGAATCCTGTTCCCCGGCCACCTCGATCTCGGTGGCCGCCATTTCATCAGACAGTGTCTCAGCGCCGCAGACCTCGCAGCCGCAGTTTGCGCCGTGGCGCAGGTCCGCTTTGGCGCTGTAGGGATTGCCTAAGGAATTACTGGGTCTTTTCGAAGCCATTTCGGTTCCCCTGTCATAGATCGTTGTTTGGCTCGTGGCCGTTGACAGGGGTATTCGCAAAGACCGTGCCAGTTATTGTGCAGCGCACAGTATTGATAAACATCAAGATCTTACTCTACCCTCCTCCATTGATACATCATTACGAAAATTCGTAATTTCTATTTTTTCGTAATTCGGTTATGATTTTTCGTAATCGTTGCTCTCAGGAGATTTCACGCCGTGCCGGTCAAGCTTCCCGATCCTCAAGCAGCGCGCCGCTTTGGCGTCTCTCTTGACCCAGAGAGCCTGCGCGACGCGCCCCTGCCGATGACCGGCGAACTCCTGAAGACCGCCTTTGCGAACGCGCCGGAACCGCTTCTGCTGATCGATCCCCTCAACGACGTGATTCTGCGCGCCAACAAAACCGCCTGCGCCATCTACGCGCTCACGAGTGACGAACTGCTGAAACGCGCCTTCTCGGGCCTCTACAAGGAGTGCCGCGGCGAACTGCTGGTGGTGAGCGAGGAAGCCTTCGAGCGCGGCCATGCCTGGAGCCGGGATCTGGTCCTGCGGCGCCCGGACGGCAGCGCGATGGACCTGGAGCACGGCTTCGTCGCTTGCAAGCAACGGGACAGGCGCTATCTGCTGGTTTCAATCCTGGACCTCACATCCCTGCGCTATCGCAGCATCGACAGCGAAGCCGATAGCTATCATCGCCAGGGCCTTGACGAGTGGCGTCGCGCCGAGCGCTTCTTCCGGGAAATCGAGCGCGAGAACCAGATGATCCTGAGCGCCGCGGGTGAAGGCATCTACGGGGTCAACGCCGATGGCATCACGACCTTCGTCAATCCGGCGGCGGAAGCGATGCTGGGCTGGAAGGCAGAGGAACTGGTCGGCTCCGAAATGCACAGCATGATCCATCACAGCCACGCGGACGGCACCTGCTATCCCAACGCCAGTTGCCCGATTTTCAACGCTTTTCGGGAAGGCAAGATAAATACGGTCGACGACGAGGTCTTTTGGCGTAAGGACGGCAAACCACTCCGGGTCGAATACACCTCGACCCCGATCGTTGACGACGGGGCCATGGTTGGCGCCGTGATCGTGTTCCGGGATATCTCCGAGCGCAAGCAATCGGAGGAACAGCTGCGTCAGGCCCTCGAGGAAAACGCCGCCCTGCGTGAGCGCCTGGAGAAGGAAAATGCCTATCTGCAGGAAGAAATCCTGACCCAGTCCAACCACCATGAAATTCTCGGGAACTCCGCAGCTGTCAAAAAGATCCTGCAACAGATTGATCTTGTTGCCCCGACCGATGCCTCGGTTCTGATCACGGGCGAAAGCGGCACCGGCAAAGAGCTGGTGGCCCGCGCCATTCATCAGGCCTCGGACCGCCGGGACCGGCCGTTGATCCGGGTGAACTGCGCCGCGATCCCGCGCGAGCTTTTCGAGAGTGAGTTCTTCGGGCACGTGAAGGGTGCTTTCACCGGCGCCTTGCGGGACCGCGTGGGGCGTTTTGAGCTGGCAGACGGCGGGACCATCTTTTTGGACGAGGTCGGCGAGATTCCGCTCGATCTCCAGTCCAAGCTCTTGCGCGTTCTGCAGGACCGCCGCTTCGAGAGGCTGGGCGACGAAAAAACCCGCGAGGTCGACATCCGCCTGATCGCGGCGACCAACCGCAATCTCAAGAAGGAGGCCGCCGCCGGACGTTTCCGGGAAGACCTCTATTTCCGGATCAACGTCTTTCCCATCGAATGTACGCCCCTGCGCGAACGCAGCGACGATATTCCCATTCTGGCCCAGCATTTCCTGAAGACGGTTGCCAGCCGCCTGAACCTGAAGAAGCTGACGCTGACCAATGCCAACATAGAGACCCTTCGGGCCTATGCCTGGCCGGGCAACGCCCGTGAGCTTCAGAACGTGATAGAGCGGGCCATGATCCTGGCCCGCCATGGCCGTTTGCAATTCCATTTGCCCGGCGATACGGCGTCCGCCGGCAAATCGGAGGAAGCTGCCACAGACGAAGGCCGGATTCTCACCTCGAAGCAAATGTCCGCCTTCGAAAAAGCCAATATCGAGCGCGCCCTGCTGGCCGTGGGCGGCAAGGTGTCGGGAACAGACGGTGCGGCCGCCCTGCTGGGCATGAAAGCCACGACCCTCTACTCGAAAATCAAGAACATGGGCATTGGCGAGAAACGCACCGCCTGACCCGGCGGCATACGAAGCAACAACCTACTTCAAACCTTTGAGGCCGCTGGTGTCGATTCCCTTTAGCGCATCCTGGCCAATACGGTCTTTGCGCGCCTCTTCCATCTGCTGGATCTCAAGCGCCATCCGCATCTGCCTGTCCATGGCTTCCTGTTCCGATTCGCACTGCCGGAACCCGTCCGACCAGCCCTGCGCATACTTGCTGTCGGCTTCGAAGCGGTTGACGTCTTTCTTGAAGTCCTCGAACAGCGCCCCGCCCGCCTTCTTGCCGCTGTGACAGCCGTCTTCAAAGCCGTCCGCATAAGCAACAGGATAACCCTGTTCAAGCAAAAGATCCCGTTCACTCGCGCAGGCACTGAGAATGACAGCGCCGATCAAGAGGGCCCCAGTAGAATATCGGTTCAGTCTCATGGCCGAACGCTCCCTTCCTCTCATCCGCTAAAACCTGATCAGATGTCAGTCATGCAAATTGATATTGAGTGCTACCATGACGGCGGCAAGTGTGGTGTGGTCTCGCCCAGAGATAACGCAAAGCGGCTTTTTGAGTCGCCTTCCCAAGCATGGCGCCTTACCTTTCTATGAAACACCGAAGAGTAGAAGCGGTGATGAAAATTCAGGGAAGAACGCAATGACAGCAAAAGCACCGGTTTTTGGCGGCGTCCTGGAAGCCATCGGCAACACGCCGCTGATGGAAGTCACACACCTGGATACGGGCCCCTGCCGTCTGTTCCTGAAGCTGGAAAGCCAGAACCCGGGCGGATCCATCAAGGACCGCATCGGGAAGTCGATGATCGAAGCGGCTGAACAAGACGGTTCGCTCAAGCCCGGCGGCAAGTTGATCGAGGCGACCGCAGGCAACACCGGGCTCGGCCTGGCGCTCGTCGCCGCGCAGAAAGGTTATCACCTGACCCTGATCGTCCCGGACAAGATGGCGCAGGAAAAGATCTTCCATCTGAAGGCTCTGGGCACTGAAGTGATTCTGACCCGCTCCGACGTGGGGAAAGGTCATCCCGAATACTATCAGGACATGGCCGAGCGCATCGCCGCCGAAACCGGCGCGATCTTCGTCAATCAGTTCGATAACCCCGCAAACCCCTACGCGCACGAAACTACGACCGGGCCGGAGATCCTGGAGCAGATGGACGGCGACCTGGATGCCATGGTCTGCGGCGTCGGCTCCGGCGGCACCATCACCGGACTGGGCCGCTATTTCGCCAAGGCCTCTCCCAAGACCGAAATGGTCCTGGCCGATCCGGAAGGCTCGATCCTCGCGGAGTACGTGAACACCGGACACCTCTCCGAGGACGTCGGGTCCTGGGTGGTCGAGGGGATCGGCGAGGACTTTATCCCACCGGTCTCCGATCTATCGCTGGCAAAATCCGCCTACACGATCAGCGACAAGGAAGCGCTGATGACGGCACGGGAGCTTCTGACCAAGGAAGGTGTTCTCGGCGGCTCCTCCTCCGGGACGCTCATTGCCGCCGCCCTGCGCTATTGCCGGGAACAGACCGAACCCAAGCGGGTCGTCACCTTTGTCTGCGACAGCGGCAACAAGTACCTCTCCAAGATGTTCAACGACTTCTGGATGGTCGACCAAGGCTTTATCCAGCGCGAGCAACATAATGACCTGCGCGACCTGATCGCCCGCCTGCACGAGAAGCATGCCACGGTTCTGGTCAGCCCTGAAGACACGCTACTGGTCGCTTACGGCCGCATGAAGCTCTACGACGTCTCGCAACTGCCTGTCCTGGACGCGGACAGCAAGGCGGTCGGCATCATCGATGAAAGCGATATTCTGCTGGCGGTGACGGAAAACGAAGACCATTTCAAAAAGAAGGTCGGCGAGGCCATGACCAGCAAACTGGAAACGGTCCCCTCCGACGCGCCGATGGAAGCCCTGCTTCCCATATTCAACAAGGACATGGTCGCCATCGTCGTCGATGGCGATACCTTCCTCGGACTCATTACGCGGATCGATCTTTTGAACTATCTGCGTCGCAGGATGAAGTAGAAAACTATGCCGGATAGCCCCGACCGCACCACCGCCAAGACCAACCGCGCGAGCTTCGAAACCCGCGTGATCCACGCCGGTCAAAGCCCCGACCCCTCGACCGGTGCCATCATGCCGCCGATCTACGCCACCTCCACTTATGTGCAGGAAAGTCCGGGGGTCCACAAAGGCTACGAATACAGCCGTTCCCAAAACCCGACCCGCATGGCCTACGAGCGCTGCATCGCCGATCTGGAAAGTGGCACGAACGGCTTTGCCTTCGCCTCGGGCCTCGCGGCCATCGGCACCGCGCTGGAGCTGCTGGACAGCGGGAGCCATATCATTGCCATGGACGATCTCTATGGCGGCTCCTACCGGCTCTTCGAGAACGTCCGTAAGCGCTCGGCGGCCCTGGAGTTCAGCTTTGTCGACATGACCGACCTCTCGGCCCTGGAAGCCGCGATCCGGCCCGAGACCAAGATGATCTGGGTCGAGACCCCGACCAATCCCCTGCTTAAGCTGGTCGACCTGGAAGCCGTCGCTACTCTGGCCCGCAAGCGCGGCATCCTCTGCGTCTGCGACAACACCTTCGCCTCCCCCTGGGTCCAGCGCCCGATCGAACAGGGTTTCGATATGGTGATGCACTCGGCCACCAAGTATCTCAACGGCCATTCCGATATGGTCGGTGGTGTGCTGGTGATCGGCAACCGGCCGGACCTGATCGAACAGATGGCCTACCTTCAGAACGCGATCGGCGCCGTTCAGGGGCCTTTCGATTCGTTCCTGGCATTGCGCGGCCTTAAGACACTTGCCCTGCGCATGGAACGGCACTGCAACTCAGCCCTCACCATCGCGCGCCACCTGGAAGCTCATCCGAAGATCGAAAAGGTCTACTACCCCGGTCTTGAGAGCCACGCCCAGCACGAGTTGGCCAAGCGCCAGATGCAGGCCTACGGCGGCATGGTCACTGCCGTGCTGAAAGGCGGCCTGGACGATGCCCGCCGCTTCCTGGAGCGGGTCGAGCTCTTCGCGCTCGCCGAGAGCCTGGGCGGTGTCGAAAGCCTGATTGAGCATCCCGCCATTATGACTCACGCCTCGATCCCACCCGAAAACCGGGAAGCACTCGGCATCAGCGACGGGCTCGTGCGTCTCTCGGTCGGTGTCGAAGGCGTTGACGATCTGATTGCGGATTTAGAGCAAGCCCTGGCCTAGACTGGGCCTTTAAACAGCCAGCGAACGCACTCCCTGCGACGGACGGCCCGCTTTCGAGATCTATCCTGCCCAAAACCTCCTGAAACGGTGTCAGGGTGTGAGGGTATCCGGGCTATGCCCATCAGCGGAGCCGGAATTGCTTTCGGTACTCGCTCGGCGAGGTGTTGACGGTACGCAGGAAAGCCCGTCTCATCCCTTCGTCGTCCTGAAAGCCGCATCTGCTTGCGATGACTTTTATGCTTTTGTCCGTCGTCGCCAAAAGATCACGTGCCCTGTCTACACGGATAGCCTCTAACGACTTCGCAGGTGAGATGCCCATCACGTCGCTGTAGCGTCGCGAGAAGTTTCGGGAACTCATCCCGCATTCATCGGCCATATCATCGACTGAAATCCTGCGCCGGATATTGTCGGACAACCAATCGTGCAGACGTGAGAACCTGCCTTCGGTGTCGCGGGCTTGCCGGTCCAGTTCCGCGCTGAATTGCGACTGGCCGCCGGACCTCACCATGGGTGTCACCAGCGAACGCGCCATCTCAATGGCGGCGGGTTTTCCAAGGTCTTCTTTAACAATCGCCAAGGCCATATCGATACCAGCGGTGATGCCGGCGGAGGTCCAGACCTTCCCGTCCTTGATAAAGATCGGATCGACTTCCACCTTCACTGCCGGATACTGACTTGCAAGCTGTTCACAGTCCTCCCAATGCGTGACGGCATGCCGATCGTTCAGCAATCCCGCCGCTGCCAGAACAAGCGCGCCGGAACAAACCGAACAGACCCGGGTGGCTTGCTTCGCAAGAATCCTGATCTGTTCGACAAAAGCCTTATCGCGAGCTGCCTCGCCGGCCCCGTCTCCACCGATGACGATTAGGGTATGAATGGGCGGCTTCTGACGCGCCTCGCTCCAATTGACGAGCGGGTCACTCTCGATCTGCACAATCGTATTGGTTTCAATCCGCCCCCCGTCACGCGAAGCGACATAGGTTCGGTATGCGGCCTCCGACAGAGCGTTCCGGCGTGAATGCGTAAAAACCTGAAGCGGACCAACCAGATCGAGAAGCACAATATTCGGATACACGATGAACAGGACGTTCATCCGGTCAGGCGCATCTATCGGCAGATTGGCAGGATATGAGGTCATTTTGGCATTTATGCCATTCAACACTCGGGTCATACAATGGCGATCACGCAGCCACGCAGGGCTCCGTTACCTTCAGCAAAGGGCACAGGTTATGAGAACACTCGGCGCACTGGTTTTCCCCGGCTTTGAAACCCTCGACTACTTTGGTCCGATCGAAATGCTCGGGGGGCTGACAGATGAAATTGAAGTTGTCACGGTCGCAAAAGATAGAGATCCCGTGCCGAGTGTGCATGGTCAGAAAATCGTTGTGGACAGGATTTTGTCGGAAAAGGACGACTACGACCTCTTGTTCATCCCCGGCGGTGATTCTGCGCTGATCGAAAGCGAAGATCCGGACTTCATGGCATGGATCCGGGAGGCATCTGCAAACGCGGAGCGGGTGCTGGCCGTATGCACCGGAACTGTGCTGCTGGCGATGACGGGTGTTCTGGATGGACGCAAGGCGACAACCAACAAGCTTGATTTCACCAAGACAGTGCCTCTGGCGCCTGATGTGGAATGGGTAAAGCAGGCAAGGTGGGTCGAAGACGGAAAGTTCTTTACCTCTTCCGGTGTCTCGGCCGGAATGGATATGGCGTTGGCCGTACTTGCAGATTTGTTCGGTGCGGATGTCGCGAGGGAAATGGCGAGATCATGCGAATACACATGGCATAGCGACCCAACCTGGGACCCCTTCGCGAAGTCTGCCGGCCTGATCTGAAGGCGCGGCCATGCGCAGCGAGAGGGCCAAGGGCTGGTTTGCGTGTAACCATTTGCTATAACGCATCACGCTCGTTGAGAACGCAAAGGGCCAGTCTGAATGCCCGCGCCGATTTTACTGCTGATCTATCTCGCTCTGGTACTGACACCGCTGGTGCTCACCTGGTTATCCGGGATGCCGCCGCGTCCTCTCATCGACGAGCTTTCGACGGGCCTGGCACTGGTTGCCTTCGCGGCACTCTTGGTTGAGTTCCTGTTGTCGGGAAGATTCCGAACGATCTCGGACCGCGTTGGTATGGACACCACCATGCGGTTCCATCAACTCTTAGCCCGGTTGATCGTCGCGCTGCTCCTGCTGCATCCCTTTCTCTACACGACCCCGGTCCCTGACTATCCGCCGCCCTGGGATGTGACGGCGCAGAGCTATCTGAAGCTCACAGTCTGGACGATGGCAAGCGGCGTGCTGGCCTGGATCCTGCTCATCGTGTTGGTGGCGACGGCGATCGCGCGCGATGGTCTGCCCTACAGCTACGAGAGCTGGCGGCTGGGCCACGGGATCGGCTCGGCACTGATCGCCGGGCTCAGCGCGCATCACGTGCTGGAGGCCGGGCGCTACAGCGCAGAACAACCGCTTTACACCTTCTGGCTGGTCCTCCTCGGGTGTGCTCTGGCCTCGCTCCTTTATGTCTACCTGATCTCGCCACTCCTCCAAATCCGCCATCCCTATGAGGTTCTATCCGTGCGACGCATCGCCGAGCGGACCTGGGAGCTGGCAATCGCCCGGAAGGACCGGAAACCGCTGCCGTTCGAGGCCGGCCAGTTCGTCTGGCTCAATATCGGCCCGACCCCGTTCTCGCTGCATGAGAACCCTTTCTCGATCAGCTCGGCACCCGCCGCCGGTGAACGGGTGGAGTTCGTGATCAAGGAGGCCGGTGACTTCACCCGCTCGCTCGCGGCAATCCAGCCGGGCGCGCGCGCCTGGATCGACGGGCCGCACGGCAGTCTGACCACGCCGGGCCCGGAAGCGCCCGGGGTCGGGCTGATCGCCGGCGGCGTCGGCATCGCGCCGCTGGTGGGCATTCTGCGTCAGATGCGGGCGACGGGCGATCTGCGGCCGGTCGCATTGCTCTACGGCAACCGGGTCGAGGATCAGATCGTCTACCGCGACGAACTTGAGAAGCTGGCCGCCGAAGACATGGTGACGGTCCATCATGTGCTGTCCGAACCCTCTGCCGAGTGGCGCGGCGGCGTTGGTCTGGTGGATGCGGAATCGATCGCGGCCACCTTCGACGGGTTCAGCGACGCGCGCGATTGGACCTATTTACTGTGCGGTCCGCCTGCCATGATCGACAGCGCAGAGGCCGCACTGCGGGCGCGGGGCGTGCAGTCGAATTCTATCCGCTCCGAGCGGTTCGTTTATGATTGAGGAGGCAATAGTGCCGAAAAAAACGCTCTTGCTTTGCGTCTGGTGGTCGACCAACGCGGTCGTTCTCCTGTCTTCGGTCATCTTTGCATTGCGTTGAGCGGACATCTTCCTGCGCTCCCCTTACTTAGACCGGCCGTCCGATCGGGTCGTTGTCCAGCGTGATCGCAACGCCATGCGGAGTAGCGTGCGCCGCCCGTTGCCAGGACTTTGCCAGCGCCGCGACACTTGGAACGTCCACGACACCTTTCGACGCCAGGAGTTTTTCCAGCGCCGTCAGCCAATGGCTGTAGTAGTCCGAGCCATCCTCCTTGGCCGATTTCTGATGCAGTTCCGCCGAGAGGAATTGCGCCCATTCCGGCCAGTCGAATAGCCCGCTCTCATGCAGCGTCACCGTCAAGGCGAAGGCCTGCGCCTGCCAGGGTTCGTCGAATACCTTTGGATCAGGCTGAGTGGCCGGATTGGACTTTTGGGGAGCTTCAGGCTGGGTCAAGGTAGCTTTCCCACGCATCGATCGTATTGCTCAAACCTGGCTCAGCATCCGGCCCCCAGAGCGCAGCACCGTCGAATTCAACGGTGTAGAGCCACTGCGGCTGTTCCCCCTCGCCATGGGCACTGGTGTCCGGGAAAACGTGTACGCCGCGCAGGGCCTGTATGACGCCGATTTTGTCGCGTGCATAGTTGGGCAGCCGAGTATGCCCGGCCGGATGGGCCAGCTTCGTTCGCACCTTTTGTCCAACGGAAAAAAGCGGCTCGCTGCTTTTCGGGCGCTCGGACGGCCCGCCCGAAGCCAGCACCTTCGGCATAGCCTCACCGGTGACCTTGCGGTTCGTGCGCAGTCCGGGCTGCAAGGCCTTTCCCGCCGCCAACTCGGCATCCGTCAACTCGCCGTGCCGTTTCAAGAGGGCCGTGACCCCCTCGTACCAGATCTCGTAATAGGACAGGCCATAGTATTGCTGGGGCGAGAGGCTTTCGCGCGCGAAGCGGCCTTCGTCGATGCTCCAGTGGCCCAGCCCGTTTGACGCGATCGTCAGGCCCAGCACCTTCTTTTCCCACTCCGCGTGGAAGATCGGTTCGTCCTGTTCCGGGTTGATGGGGCCGAAGTTTCGCTTACCGCCTAAATCCTGAGGACCATCCACAGCCGTCACTCCTGTTCCGGCTCGAGAGCCAGGCCGGTTCCGATCATGCTGTCACGGGTCACCAGATCGGTGAGTTCGCTCTCGCTCATCCCATCACTGCCCGCCGGACGCATCGGGATCACCAGGTACCGCAGTTCCGCGGTCGAATCCCAGACTTTGATCTTTGTGCCCTCGGGCAGTTCCACGCCGAATTCGCCAAGCACCTTGCGCGGCTCATAGACGACGCGGGAGCGGTAAGGCGGGGATTTGTACCAGACCGGCGGCAATCCAAGCACCGGCCAGGGGTAGCAGGAACAGAGGGTGCAAACGACCATATTGTGCTGTTCGGGCGTGTTAAAGACGGCATGCATATGCTCGCCCTGCCGGCCATCGAAACCCAGCGAGTTAATCGCCGCGCTCGCATTCTTTTCCAGGGAGGCGCGAAACTCCGGATCCACCCAGGCCTTGGCTACGACCTGCGCGCCATTCCTGGGGCCTACCTTGTGCTCGTAGGTTTCAACTACGACATCGACCGCCGCGGGATCCACCAGCCCCTTTTCCTCCAGAATGGTCTGCAGAGCGCGGACTTTCGCATCCATGTCGCTGAGATGGTTGTCATGATCGTGATGATGATCGTCAGAAATGTCCTCGCCCTCCCGAAAGTGCATATGCGCAAGCTATTGCAAAGGTACTTTGGAGACTGCCCCCACAGGGTTCAACGGAAAAGCGGCGCCGGTCGCGAAAACGTCAAATCGCAACGGGAAGAACGTCCGCCCTCACCTGTAAATAAGCGTCGGCAGCCACATGGTGAAGAAGGGCACGAAGGTCATCAGCAACAGAACCGTGACCAGCGGCACCAGGAAGGGTGCCGTTGCGATCACACAGCGTTCGAAGGGGACCGACGAGACCTTCGAGAGCACGTAGAGCACCATCCCGACAGGCGGTGTCAGCAAGCCAAGCATCAGATTCAGGATCAGGATGATACCGAAGTGAACCGGATCCAGGCCGATGGTCACCGCCACCGGCAACAGCACCGGCACCAGAATGGTGATCGAAGCAATGGTCTCCATGAAGCAGCCGATGATCAGAACCATCAGGGTGATCAGGAGGAGGATGACGATCTTGTTATCGGTGAACCCTAGCAATACATCGGCGAACTGTCCCGCGACCTGATTGGCGGTCAGGATCCAGCCGAAGATCGCCGAGCTGGCCACGATCATCAGGATGGCCGCGGTGGTCTCGATGGTGTCCATGGAGACCCGAAGGATCCCGCGCCAGGTCAGGGTCCGGTAGACAACGAGTCCCAGGAAAGCGGAGTAAGCCACCGCCGCGATCGCGGCCTCGGTCGGGGTGAAGACACCGGTGATGATGCCACCGACGATGATGATGGGTGTCATCAACGGCAGCGTAGCGTCGAGCAGCGACTCAAAGAAATGCTTTACGCTGAAGCGCTCGTCGCGCGGATAATTGTTTAGGCGGGCTTTCCAGGCGACCATGATCATCAGGGCGATTGCCATCATCACGCCGGGGATCAAACCGGCCGCAAAAAGCTGGCCGATCGAGGTATCGGCGATCACGCCGTAGATCACCAGGGGCAGCGAGGGCGGAATGATCGGGCCGATGGTCGAGGACGCCGCGGTGATCCCGACCGAGAAGTCCGTGTCGTAACCGGCATCGCGCATGGCCTTGATTTCGATGTTGCCGAGGCCGCCGGCATCAGCCACCGCCGCTCCGGACATACCGGCAAAGATAACACTGGCGCCGATGTTCACATGCCCCAGACCGCCATGGGCCCAGCCGACGGAAGCGCGGGCAAAATTGAAGATCTTGGTGGTGATCCCGCCGGTGTTCATCAGATGGCCAGCCAGAATGAAGAAGGGAATCGCGATCAGGGGAAAGCTGTTGATCCCGTTGATCATGTTGTGCAGGACCACAAGGCTCGGCATGCCGTTGAAGAGAATGAAGGTCAGCGACGACAGCCCCAGCGCGACGGCCACCGGCACACCCATCACAAGCAGCACAAAAAGCATCAGAAAAAGAAAAAGGATCGACATGCCAAACGTTATCCTGCGGTCCTGGTGAGGGTTATTCGTTTATGGCGCGCTCTTCGAGCTGTGCGACGACATCGGAACTCGGCTGCCGGATTTTCTTGTACAGCCAGACGAGGGAATTGATCGCCATCAGTGCCAGGCAAACCGCGACGACCCAGTAGATCAGACTCTTGGGAACATCGATGGAGACCATCTTTTGCCGGGTCTTGTCCGCGAGCAAAACCGCGACCCAGGCGAGATATCCGTAGAAGGCGACATTGATGAACTCGACCACTACGGCCACCGCCTTGCCGGCTTTGAGCGGCAGGTAGCGATAGAAGAATTCGAGAAAGATGTGCGAACCCTTCCGCACGGCGGTGACGGCGCCGACGTAACCCACGATGATCAGAAGAAAGCGCGCGACCTCTTCCGTCCAGCCGAGGGAATCGTTGAGCACATAACGGGTAAAGAACTGCAGAAACACGACGAGCATCAGCGCCCAGAAAACGACGAGCGCCGGGATGTCGATGAGTTTGATATCGGAAATGTCGGCGTTGACCGTCTCAAACTCGATTTTAGGCAGCCCGCGTTCAGCGGACTGCCCGTCATCGTGACTTGGTTCGTTCATCGAAGGAGTTTATCCGATCGGGCTTACTGACCCAAAGCGACAAAGCGTTTGAACTGCTCGAGCGTGTAGGGCACGTCGTCCGCGGTCAGGCGTGGCTCAACCGCTTTCATGAAGGGACCACGGTCGACCTTATTGACTACGTTACCCTGAGCTTCGAACCATTCAGCGAGGCTCTGCTCGGCGGCATCAATCTCATTCGATGCCCGCGCGGCCGCTTCCTGGGTCACGGCGGTCAGGATGGCCGCATCCGCTTCACCCAGCTTGTCCATGGTCGAACCGGAGACGATCGTCACCAGCGAATTGATGATATGACCGGTCAGGTTGATGTGCTTCTGCACTTCATAGAACTTCTTGAACTGGATCGTCGGCAGTGGATTTTCCTGAGCATCGACCACGCCCTGCTGCAGCGCGAGGTAGACTTCCGAGAACGCCATGGGCGTCGGGTTGGCATCGACCGCCTCCGGGAACATGACGTAGACCGGCGCGTTGGGAACGCGGATCTTCAGGCCTTCCATATCTGCGGGGGTCAGGATCGGCTTATTCGAGGTGACATGACGCGCGCCATAGTAAACCAGACCGGTGATGGTGTGGCCGGTCGCGTCTTTATAGCCCGCGCTCATTTCCTGGAAGAGGTCGCTGTCGCGGTAGGCTTTCCAGTGATCGAAATCACGCAGGATGAAGGGGTAGTCGGAGATCGCAAGCGGACCATAGGAGCGGGCGGCGAACGCCGGACCGGTGTAGATCATGTCGACGGAACCGATCGCGAGGCCTTCGTTGATGTCGACTTCCTTGCCCAGGGACGATGCCGGGAAGACCTGAATTTCGTAGCGGCCGTCGGTGCGCTTCTTGAATTCCTCCGCCGCCCAGAGCGCGGCGGTGTTGTAGGGCGAACCTGCCTCATAAACATGCGCCCACTTGAGCACCTCAGCGGCCTGGGTGAGGGTCGCGCCGGTCAAAATCGAAGCGGCGGCGACAAAGCCGGATGCCGCGCTGAGAAACTGCTTGCGGTTGATCATAAATTTTCTCCCTAAAGTGCTATTTTACAGCCCCGCACAACACGGATTTTTCTGTGCGTCGCGTCAGGACCAAGAGCTTACTAAAATGCTAGCACATAAGATCGCCGCAGCGAAAGCCTTGCATTTGCTTACCAATGCTCCGGGTGGCACGCCGCTTCATCCCGGCTCCGGCGCAAACGACGAATCTCATAATAAATTCAATCGACTGGCTTACAGGCTTATGTCACCAGGGCCGGTTTCCGATCGCAGGCTCTCCCGTCTCTATCAAAACAGGTGCCCGAGCCAAAGACGGAATCCGGGTGAAATCAGGTCCGGACCACGCCTGTAAGTAGATTCCCGAATTGAGCTCTATATCGCTTTCGAGATAGATCGCACCCTCGGAACAGCAGCCGCACAAAGGCGCGTGCAGGCGAGATCCGGTCGCCCCGGAAAATCAGTTTAAAAGACCTCTGCCCAGGAGCGCGAAAACGATAGAGACGATGTTGTATTGAACCGCTACGTCGGCCGGCATCTCATGCTACACCGCGAACGTATGGGGCTGACCCAGGACAAGCTTGCCCGCAAGCTGGATCTGAGCATCGTCGACATCCAGAACGCGGAGCTGGGACTGAACCGCTTGCCGGCAGTAACGCTCTACGAGGCCTGCGAGATTTTCGAGATCTCGTTGCGCAGCTTTTTTGGCGGCTTCATCGAGGCGCAAAGCGAAGTTCCTAACCGCCAGACACCCAACGCGTTGCCACAACAGCCGTCTAACCGGAGCGTCTGAGTCTCCTCCGCGCTCGGGAAGATGGCAGTCGGCCCCTCCCCGTGTCTTCGCTATCCCGGCCTGCACCTCATCCTGATCAGCGCAAGAAAACAGAAGGCGGCCCGTTGGCCGCCTTCCGTCTCACCGCCTTGTTGCAGCTTCCTAAACGTCTTTATCGACCGGCAGATCACCGGCGCTGCCCCACTCCGCCCAGGAACGGTGATAGACTCTGACCTGCGGGTACCCGAGCAACCGCAAGGCGACATAACTGTGCGAAGAGGCCAATCCGGTCTGACAGTGAATGACCACATTCCTTGTGTCGATCACACCCTGCGCCGCGAAATGATCCGCGAGATCGGCAGCCGGTTTGAAGGTCCCGTCTTCGTCCAGGTTGCCTTTCCACGGCAGATTCTTTGCCCAGGGAATATGACCTTCGGCATAGAGTTTGGTGGGCCGGACATCGATCACCACGGTGTTGCTGTCACCACGGCTTTGGAGGATGTAGTCGGCGGACGCATGCCGCCGGGGCGTGATCGCCGGTGCAAAGCGTGCGGGATGATGAGCAACGCCATCCCGCGAGAGCTCGTACCCCGCCGCCGTCCAGGCCTTCAGACCGCCATTCAGCAAAGCCACCTTCCGATGGCCGTAATGCTCGCTCAGCCAGAACATGCGTGCAGCGTGGAACCCCGCCTTGTCATCGTAGTAGACGACGCGGCTGTCGGCGGTGATTCCGAGCGCACTCAGGATTTGCGTAATCTCGGCTTCGGATTTCAATGCGCCTTCGATCGGAGAGCTGGAATCCACAACTTCGTTCGGATCGAGGTGTCGTGCGCCGGGAATATGACCGGCGGCATACTTCGCCTCACTGCGCACGTCGATCACCACGACCTTGCCTTCATTGTGATCGCCGCCGGTCATCAGGGCGAGATCCTTCGCATTTACGAGAAGTTCGGGGTTTGCATAATCGCCCGCGTTGGCACAAGCCGATGTCGCCAGTGCCGCGCCTAGAAGGGCGCCGAAATAGAGTTTGCGCTTAAGGAGCGTGAACATATTCGTGTCCCGTAAAAATGTGTGAGGAATAAAGAGTTACCGGGTCGTTCCACCGGGTTGTCCCCAGAGTGTCTTAAGGCTGTCCAACGAAGCGAAGATAGGGACGCTCGGCCGTCCAGCCCTGGGGAAAGGCCTCGCGGGCTTCTTCGTCGGAAACCGACGGCACGATGATAACGTCCTCGCCCTGACGCCAGTTGGCCGGGGTCGCAACCCTGTGCATGGCGGTCAGTTGAAGACTGTCGATCACGCGCAGGATTTCGCTGAAATCCCGTCCCGTGGTCATGGGGTACGTCAGGGTCAGCATGATCTTTTTGCTCGGATCGATCACGAACACGGAGCGGGCCGTAGCATTGTCCATCGCCGTGCGGCCATCCGCTTTGTCGCCCGCGTCAGCCGGCAGCATGCCATAGAGCTTTGCCACCGCCAGATCGGAATCCGCAATCAATGGATAGTCCGGTGCCACCCCCTGGGTCGCACGGATATCCTCGGACCATTCAAGATGCGCCTTGATCGGATCGACGCTCAGGCCGATGACCTTTACACCGCGTTTACTGAACTCGGGGTGCAGCCGCGCCATCATCCCCAGTTCAGTAGTGCAGACCGGTGTAAAGTCCTTCGGGTGGGAAAAGAGCACGCACCAGTCCGAACCGATCCATTCGTGAAACATGATCCGCCCCTTGGTGGTTTCGGCCACAAAGTCGGGTGCCATATCGCCAATGGTCAGTGCCATGAGTCTTCCTTTCAGGTTTTTAGATCTCGGTCTCCGCGACGATATTGCGCCGTTCGGGGCCGCTGCAGAGGACTTAAGGGTTGCGGAGATTAAAGACCTGAAAGACTTCGGAAGCTTTCCTGAAAAGCGTTGGTTCAATCACTCAAGATGCTGTGTAAATCTCACCCCCCAAAAAAACAGCCCGGCAACCGAAAAGCGGTGCCAGGCTCGCATCAGGATTTTTTAAGCAGGAGGTCGGAGCGACTTATGCGACGCCGACGGCCCGGGCCGCTCTGCGGAAGGTTTTATTGTCTTTCAGGAGCGCGAGTGTCGGTTCCGCGACCAACCATTCCTTGTGGCGCCATCCGAGATCGACGACGCGTTCAAAGGCCTGAGACGCAGCCTCGAACTCACCGACTTGCGCAAGCGCAACCACGTCGTAGAACTGCAACGGGGACCGGTAGCCATCCTGGGCATTCAAAGCGCGCCAGCAGTTCTCACGATCACCCAGAAGCGCGTGAAGAGGACCGAGCGTATTGCGCGCGCGGGCTTCCGTCGGATCGGCGATGATCCGTGCCTGCACCCGGGCCAGACAGGCATAAGCACTGCGCTGGCCTCGAACCGGATCGAACACCATGGCCGCGCGTGCCGCGAGATAGAGTGGACGCAGGTCATCCGGATTGAGCTCCGCTGCCCGCTCAGCAAAACTCACCGCACCTCTGTAGTCCCGCATTGCGAGCAGGGTCCGCGCACCAAGATAGTGTATTTCACTATCGCCCGGATCCCGGGCAAGTCCCTGCGCAAGCGCCGCCCGCGCCCGGTCCGCATTGCCGTACGCGCCTTGCGCAAAGGCCATGGCGGCGTAACAGATGCCCAGATCGGGCCGCAACCGAAGGGCCGTCTCGGCGTGCTCAAGGGCTTTGATCAATCCATCGTCTTCACCGCGCTGGTAGAGCCAGCGGTAACAGAGTGTGATCGTGTACTCAGCGTGACCCAGCGCGAAGTTCGGCGCCGTTTCCACAGCCGCTTTCGCCAGAGCCTCGGGTTCCATGAAACCACCCCGTCCGCTGCGCGCGATGGCACGGCGCGCATCAAGGCAGAGCCCGTAGGCCTCCAGGTCGAAACAGTCGCTGGCCTCGCTCAGAGGCGCGGCATCGTTCGCCGCGGTTTCAAGCAAAATGGGCGCGGTCAGCCGATAGCCGTATTTTGGAATCGTTTCGATCATCCGGCTGGATCCGCGGCGATCGTCGAAAGCCCGCCTGAGTTCCGTAACAGCCTGAGTCAGACTATCGTCCCCGACAATGACGTCGGGCCAGACCACATCCAAGAGCGCCTCACGCGCAACCGCCTGCCCCTCACTCGCCGCCAGAACTTCGAGCAGCCTGGCCGCACGCGGACTCACCCGCTTGACCGCATTCCCATCGGTAACACTGCGGCTCGAGAGATCGACACGCCAGGTGCCAACATGAAAAGAGCGGTCGCTTAACGTGAAGCTTTCACCGGCAAGAGGAAACTTTGCAAACCCCATAAACTACAACCCAGAAGAATATTTTGCCTAAAAATTAAGCTTACTTAACCGAGAATATATTGACTGCATACCTATATTTTAATCACGTCTTCGTGAGCCATAAGGCGCGCAGCAAGAAGAGTAAGAGGCATGACCTCACCTGAGCGCAGGACAATGCGTTCGCTGAATGAAGAGCGGAAACGGACCTGATGTTTGCGTTGCGTTAATCCAAACCCGGGACAAGACGCACGATTTTCGTCATAGCTTCCAGTTTTGAACGGCTATCTAGAACACTCGTTTGCGACGCTTCATCAAAAACTGCCAATCGTCGCCCTCTTCAATTGATTTTACCAACGTCCGCTTTGACTTCCAGTTGGTTGCTATATCAGATGCTCGGAGATTCAACTAAGTCTGGAGGGATTAAATTTGAAGCGATGTATCATTGTCGGTGCAGGGTCGGGAGTCAGTGCAGCCGTCGCCCTGCGCTTTGGCACAGGCGGATATACCGTTGGGCTCATTTCTCGAAACGCCCAAAACCTTGAAGATCTGAGCAAACGTTTATCTGATGCAGGCGTCACGGCATTCTGGGAAACGGCCAATGCAGGCGACGCAGAAGAGCTTGATCAAGCTTTGGATAGCCTTGTCTCACGCCAAGGCTCCTGCGACGTACTGGTTTACAACGCTGCAGTTTTGCGCCCCGGCAAGCCGCTTGACGTTACGACGGATGACATAGCTGTCGAGCTAGCGGTCAATCTGCTTGGCGCGCATCGGGCCGTCAAGAAGCTGGCGCCCAAGATGATAGAGCGGGGCGCGGGCACGATTTTGTTTACCGGCGGGGGGCTCTCGCTCGAACCGTTTCCAGAATGGACTTCTCTCGCCTTGGGAAAGTCGGCGCTTAGAAGCCTTGCGATTTCTCTGTACAAAGACCTCGCACCAAAAGGTGTCCATGTTTCGGTCTTGGCAATATGCGGTATTGTAGCGCCCGGCGGGCCATTCGACCCATCTAAGATCGCCGAAGAATATTGGCGCGTCGCAACCAGACCTGTCGGTGTGGCGGACCGGGAAGTTGTCTTTCAACCCGCAGGGACCGATCCGTTCTACAACGACCCAGAAAAAGCCTACTCCGATGTCTCAGTACTGCCATCGCACATGCGACAAGCTTCAAGCTGAATTCAATCGGAACAAAAGCCGACTTTCGAACATACCGCAGCATTGAAAAGAAAGGGCTCAAAGGGTGAATTCGCTGCGCTCCAGACCAATGACCGGTTCTCGCTCACCTGCTGTCCTGGAGTCGGCTGAAAGCACCCCCGCACGGCCTAAAGCAACAGCGCGCCGTCCCACAACAGCTTCGTTCCCGCAAGCGCCAGGAACAGGTATGCGATCCTGGTGAAGAGCATCTGACTTATCAGGTGATGCAGACGAAAACCAAGCAGAACACCCAGAACCAGAAACGGGGTCAGAAGGAGGCTCGCCGTCAGCGTCTCCTGGGAATACTGCGCAAGCGCCATGTAGGAAACTGTCTTGATCAGGTTAAGCGTGAAGAAAAAAACGCTGTTAGTGCCGACGAACAGAGATTTCTCCATTCCCCGGCTGAGCAAGTAACCCTTCACGGGCGGACCGCCTGCGTGCGCGATAAAACTCGCAAAGCCCGAGAGAGCACCCAAGGAGAAGACGACGACCCGACTTGAATCCCTGGCTTGCCGACCGATCGTCTGCGCGCAGGTGAATTGGAGAACGAACAGAAGCGCCATTCCTCCAATGGCCAACTTCAGCAACGCAGGGTCCATCCATTGGAAGGTGAACGCGCCGACCACAATGCCGCAGAGAGCGCCGGGCATCAGCGACTTAACATAGATCCAGGACCAGGAATGCCGGTAGTTCCAGATGTTCGCACAGTCCATCACCAGAAGGATCGGCATCATCACCGTGACCGCCGCTTGCGGCGTTTGGAACAGCGACATCAAAGGGACCGCGAGTACGCCGAGCCCGCCCGCGAAACCGCTTTTCGAAACGCCGGTCATCAGGACTGCAAAGGCGGCCACCAGATAAAACTCAACGGACAAATCCTCTCTCCTCGGCGATGCGTTTCTGAGAGAGGGGAATAGGCTTGTGATGGAAATATGGGAAACAGTTTTATATGATTTTATAAAACTGATTTGGAGATACTTGTGCCACTTGACCTCAAGGAACTTGAGAGCTTTGTAATCTCAGCCGAGACCCTGAATTTCTCCGAAACCGCAAAGCGCCGCAACACGGTTCAATCGGCGGTCAGCAGCCACATTCTAAAGCTTGAAGAACTGGTCGGGCAGCGCCTCTTTGACCGTAAGCGCGGGCAATCCATGCGGCTGACGGCGGAGGGTGAAGCCTTTGTCATCTATGCCCGGCGCATTCTCAATCTGACCGATGAAGCGATCGATAGTATCAGGCAGTCGCGGGTACAGAGCGTCATCCGGCTGGGAACCACCAGCACACTCGCCGTTTCGGTTCTCTCAGGTGTGTTGGAAGACTTCGCCCTTCAGTTTCCCAAGGTGCGGGTCGAAGTCTCCTGCGACCGGAGTGCGGCCACGATCCGCCGTTTCGACAACGGCGACTTCGATCTCGCCTTTATCACCGATCAGGGCAAGCGGCCTGGCCGGCTCTTCGTCGAGAACGTCGGTCTGGCCTGGGTGTCGGGTCCACGTTTCAGCTTCGATCCGGCAAAGAGTGTGCCCCTCGCCTTCCTGACCGATGGCCGAGATCTCCGGCGTTTCGCCATGAACGCCCTGGACAATGCAGGACAGGAAAGCCACATCGCGCACACCAGCCCGGATCCCATAGGGCTGCGCGCGCTGGTTATTGCCAACCTCGCCCTCACGGTCATGCCGAGGATCGCTGCGATGGCCCCTCTGAAGGTTCGTTCGGAAAGCGATGGCCTGCCGAGCCTGGGCCGTCTGCCGATCTCCGCTTACCAGAGGGTCGGCATCAGCCGGAAGGACGTGGAAGCCCTCGGGCGGGCTTTGCTCTCCCATACCCTGAAAAGCTGAGCGGGAGCGGCAGGCTGCTTATTGCAGCGCCTCATAATCCCCGACCAGGAAACGATGCTTAGACTCATCTTCTTCAATGTCCGGAAACCGGCCGATGGGGTTGAGAAAGTAGTTGTCGACATGGTCGTCGTTCACCGTCGAGACCTCGCCTACCAGCACGTCTTTCCCCTCGCCCCAGAAAGCGTGGTAGACACGCGGCAGCAGCGTCACGCTCTCGCCGGGTTTCAGGCGCAGAATATCACCCGCCGAGAAGCGTCGTTCCACACCGTCGGTGAAGACGGTCACTTTCCGCTCCCGGTCCAACTCGCCTTCGTCATTGGAATGGTAGAGCTTGATGGCGAGATCACCGCCACCGCGGTTGATGATGTCCTCCGCCTTGGACTCGTGATAGTGCATCGGCGCGAGCTGATCCTTTTTCGAGATCATGATCTTTTCGGCGTAGAGCATGCCTTTCCCCGACGCCAGATCCTCCTGGCGTCCGTTGCGGACGGTAAAGAGGAAGAGACCCGTCTTGCCATAATCCCCAAGACCGTAATCGGTAATGTCCCAACCCAGACCGGCGCGGAAGATCTCGCTGCAGGTCTCCTTGCGGCTGGTCCAATCCTCCTCGCGCCAATGGGCGAAGGGCGGCAGAACAAAGCCGAAGGATTCGATGAAGGCCTGTCCTTCGCGGAGGATCTCGTTGATTTCCGAACGTTTCATAGTCCCGTTTCCTAAACCGCAACTTCCATATCGAACACCAGAATTCCGTCTTTGCCACCCTCGGCTGCCGCGACGAGCCTTGCGCCGATCGCGAGATGCTCGTCATCTACCAGATAGGCATTCAGCGCCGCAGCATCCGAAAAGGTGATGATAAAACCCTCGCTGTGGCCCTTATCCATGCATTCCGGGCTGACATTGTCGCCGTAGTCGATCCCGAGAAATCCGGGGTGATGATCCTGCAATCCGGCAAGCCCCTCGTAGATCCCGCGTTTGAGATCATCGCTTGTGCCGGGTTGATATCGGATGAAGACGCAATGCCTGATCATGAGAACTCGATCCTCCGTCCCTCTTCGCTGGAGCGTTTTGCCGCCTCGATCATGCGGATCGTCTCCCTTGCTTCCTCGGCCAATACAGGCGGCCGACCGCCCCGCTCGATCGCTTCGCCCAAAAGGCGGTAATACTCATAGTGCGCACCGGGAACACTGGGCTCTCGCCGGGCGAAGAGTTTTCCCTTTTCCAGAACCGTGACTTCGGCCCAACGGTCCTGCGGCTCCACGCCGTAGCCGGGATCTTCCGGAGTCATGCCGCCGCGAAGTTGCTCCTCCTGAATATCCATGTGCTTTTTCATGTAGGAACCCTGAGTGCCGTGGACCGCGTATCGTGTAGAGAAATCCGCGGAGAGGACGCTGGCCATCAGATCGATCCGCTGCCGTCCCTTGGCCATACGGATATGGAAACCGTCCACTACCTTCCCGCCGGGCCGCTGCGATGTGATATCCGCGCTCAGCCAATCCGGCGTGCCGAAGAGGACCAGCGCTTGATCGATCAGATGCGAGCCCAGGTCATAGTGCAGGCCCGTGGCCTTGCCGGGCTGGTCCTGCCAGATGTCACTGACTTCAGGACGGAAGAACTCGAAATGCGCCCGGTAGGAATGAACGTCCCCTAAAGCACCCTCACCCATAAGTTTTCGCATTGTCAGAAAATCGGAATCCCAGCGCCGGTTCTGGAAGCAGGACACAATGCGGTTGGCCTTCTTCGCCGCCGCAATAACGTTATCGGCTTCCGCGACCGAGGGCGTAAAGGGCTTGTCGGATACCACATGCTTACCCGCCGCCAGCGCTTTGAGCATGAGCGGAACATGCAGATCGCTGGGCGCAGCCACCACGATCAGATCTACGTTTTCGTCGGCGCAAAGCTCCTTTGGTGTGGCATAGATCCGCGCATCCGGATGATCCTTTTTGACGTCATCGGGCCGGGAGGACGCCACCGCCGCAAGCTCCAGTCCCGCCTTGGGAAAGAGCGGCGCATGGAAAACCCTGCCCGCCAGCCCATACCCGATCAATCCGACCCGTACCGTCATGAAATTAGGTGTCCTTTGTTAAAGCCGAACTATGCAATCCGCAGCTCGGTCGCGGGATCGAAGAAGTGAATCTTGCCCATATTGAAGGCGAAGGGCACATCGGCCCCGACCGAGAGTCCGGTGGCGTTGCGCATGCGCCCGGTGACTTCCTTGCCGCCAAGCTGAGTGACGACGAAGGTATCCGCACCGGTCGGTTCCACCACTTCTACACTGCAGTGCGCCTGGGCGATGTGCTCGGCCTTGGGGTCGGCACCATCGGGGTCCGTGATGTCCTCAGGGCGGATGCCCAGAACCACCGACTTTCCGCTGTAGCTGTGCAGTGAGGATGGCGGCTGCGGCACCGGTAGCGACAAGGAACGTTCCCGCTGCGGGATTTCCACGCAGAGCGTATCCCCGCCGTTCTCTATTCTGGCTTCGATCAGGTTCATGGTCGGGGACCCCATGAAGTCGGCGACGAACATATTCGCGGGCTTGGAATAGACCTCGTCCGGCGAGCCGACTTGCTGCAGGATGCCGTCCTTCAGAACCGCGATCTGGGTCGCCAGGGTCATGGCCTCGATCTGATCATGGGTCACATAGACAATGGTCGTGCCCAGCTTCTGATGCAGCCGCTTGATCTCTGTGCGCATGTCCACGCGCAGCTTGGCGTCCAGGTTTGAGAGCGGCTCATCGAAAAGAAAGAGTTTCGGGTCCCGGACCAGGGCGCGTCCCATGGCCACACGTTGACGTTGCCCACCGGAAAGCTGCCCGGGGCGCCGCTTCAACAGATGCTCGATCTGCAGCATTCCGGCAACGCCCTGGATGGCCTCCTCCCGCTCCGCCTTGGAGACGCCGCGCATTTCCAGACCGAAGGCGATGTTCTCGGCAACGGACATGGAGGGATAGAGCGCGTAGGACTGGAAGACCATAGCGATGTCCCGCTTCGAGGGATGCAGATCGTTGACCACAGTCCCATCGATCGAGATTTCGCCGGAGGTGATCCCCTCCAGGCCCGCGATCGTGTTCAGCAAGGTCGACTTGCCGCAGCCGGATGGCCCGACCAGGACCAGAAAGCCCCCTTCCTCGATGGCGATATCGACACCCTTGAGGACTTCCACATTGCCGTACTGTTTATGGAGACGATTGATTTCGAGAAACGCCATAGCCGATCAGCCCTTCACCGCGCCGGCCATCAGGCCGCGCACGAAATAACGTCCGGAGACGATGTAGACGATAAGTGTGGGCAGCGCCGCCAGAATCGCGCCCGCGAAATGCACATTGTATTCCTTCACCCCGGTTGAGGAACTGACCAGGTTGTTCAGCGCCACGGTCATGGGCTGACTGTCGAAGTCGGCAAAGGACGCCCCGAAGAGGAAGTCGTTCCAGACGTTGGTGAACTGCCAGATCACCGTCACCACGATGATCGGTCCGGAGCTGGGCAGCAGAATGCGCTGGAAGATCCTAAAGAAACCGGCGCCGTCGATGGTCGCAGCGCGGATCAGCTCGGTCGGAAAGGCATCGTAGTAGTTCCGGAAGAAGAGAGTCGTGAAGCCCAGCCCGTAAACCACATGCACCAGGATCAGGCCGTAAGTCGTGCCGGCGAGATCCAAAAGACCCAGGATACGCGCCATGGGGATCAGCACGATCTGAAAGGGGATGAAGCAGGAAAAGAGCATCAGGCCGAAGACGATCCTGTGACCCGGAAACTGCCACTTGGTCAGGACATATCCGTTGATCGCGCCCAGCAGGGTGGAAATGATCACCGCCGGAATGACCATCACCAGCGAGTTGATGAAGTAGGGTTTCAGCCCGGTCGGCTGCACACCGATCTGCGCCTCGCCCCAGGCCTGGATCCAGGGCTCAATCGTGAAGACCTCGGGAAAGGCCAGCATGTTGCCCTGGCGGATTTCCTCCAGGGGCTTCACCGAATTGACCAGCATCACGAAGAGCGGTAGCAGATAGAAAACCGCGAAGACGATCAGGATCGCATAGATCAGAGCCCGGGCTATCGTGCCGGTCCGAAGCGCCGTATCCCTGGACGCCGCGCTCACGACTTCTTCTCCCGCAGTTCACTGTAGAGATAGGGAATGATAATGGAGGCGATCATGATCAGCATGATCACAGCCGAGGACGCGCCGATGCCCATCTGATTGCGGGTAAAACTGTAGGAATACATGAAGGTCGCGGGCAGCTCAGTCGCC
This sequence comes from Denitrobaculum tricleocarpae, assembly GCF_007004665.1. GTDB lineage: Bacteria > Pseudomonadota > Alphaproteobacteria > Kiloniellales > Kiloniellaceae > Denitrobaculum > Denitrobaculum tricleocarpae. The sequence goes on from NZ_ML660054.1 coordinate 291,772, forward strand.
CGGCCCGGGCCGCCGTTGGTCAAAGCGATGACCAGGTCATAGGCCTTGATTGCCAGATGCGCGAGCACCACGAAGGCCGAGAGGAAGGCCGGGCGCAGCATTGGAATCACGATCCGCCGGTAAAGCTGCCAGTTGGACGCACCATCGATTTGCGCGGCCTTGAGGATTTCGTTGTCGATCCCGCGCAGCCCGGCCAGGAACATTGCCATGACGAATCCCGAGGACTGCCAGACCGCGGCGATCACGACCGTGTAAATCGCCATCTCCCGGCTCTTGATCCAGTTGAAGGAAAAGCTCTCCCAGCCCCAGAGATGCATCACGTTCTCCAGGCCGATACCGGGGTCGAGGAACCACTTCCACGCCGTGCCCGTCACGATGAAGGAAAGCGCCATGGGATAGAGGTAGATCGGCCGCAGCACCCCCTCGCCCCGGATTTTCATATCCAGCAGGATCGCGAGGCCCAGCCCGATCACGGTGCAGATCACAATGTAGAGAATGCCGAAGATCGCCAAGTTCTTGAGCGCAATCGACCAGTGCCGCAGGCTGAATAGTTTTTCGTAATTTTCGAACCCGACAAAACCCAGGGACGGCAGCATCCGCGAATCCGACACCGAGAGATAGCCGGTAAAGGCGATGAAGCCATAGACGAACAGCAGAATCAGCACGAAGCTCGGCGAGAGCACAAGCCGCGGCAGGTATGTCTGGAGCCTTTCAATCATGACAACATTGGTCTTCGGTGTTTACCGGGGGCGTGCCCGCCGCGGAGGCGGATAACCCGTATGACGGTGTAAAAGCGAGCGAGGCGACGGGTGCCGCAAAGGACACCCATCGCCAACTTACTCGAGACGACTCACAGTTCGGAATACCGCCCGATTTACTGGGCGACCTCGACGGCGGACACCAATTCCTCGACGGCAGTCTCAGAGTCGAATTCGCCATTAAAGTGGGCGGTAACCACATCGTAGATGCCGTTCTTCACCGCCGCCGGTGCCGCATGGCCATGCGCCATCGATCCGTAGAGCTTGCCAGATGCGTTGGCCTCCGAGAGTTCCTTCATGCCCTTTTTGCCGCAGGCATCGAAGGCTTCATCTGAGATATCCGTGCGCGCCGGAACCGATCCTTTGACCACGTTGAACGCGGACTGGAACGACGGCGCCATGATCGAACTGGCCAGCTTCACCTGCGCGGCCTGTCCTTCCTCGCCCACCGAGAACATGGCGAACTGATCGGAGTTGAAGGTCACGGTGCCCTGAGTCCCGGGGAAGCGGAAACAGAGAAAATCCTCCTCAGGCTTTTGGCCTGCCTTCAGGAACTCACCCTTTGCCCAGTCGCCCATGAACTGAACGCCGGCCTTACCCTCGATCACCATGGCCGACGCCAGGTTCCAGTCCCGACCGGAAAAGTTATCGTCCACATAGGAGCGCAACGTCGCCATACGGTCGAAAGCCTCCTTCATCTGATCGGACCCGAGCGCGTCCGGATCCAGATCCACGAAGGCTTTCTTGTAGAATTCAGGTCCGCCGACAGACATCACGACCGCATCGAAGATGGTTGCGTCCTGCCAGGGCTGACCGCCATGGGCAACCGCGGTGTAACCGGCGCCTTTGATTTTATCCAGGGCGGCGACCAGCTCGTCCCAGCTCGCGGGCTGTGCAATGCCGAGCTCGTCGAAAATCTTCTTATTCGCCCAGACCCAGTTCGTCGAGTGCACGTTGACCGGGGCCGAAATCCACTTGCCGTCATGCTTGGCAAAGCGCTGCAGCGCGGCCGGAACCACCTCGTCCCAGCCTTCTTTCGCTGCGACCCTGTTCAAGTCGGCGAGCGCGCCTTCCGCCGCCCAGTCCTGAATATCGAAGCCGAGCATCTGAACCGCAGTGGGTGCATTGCCCGCTGTGACCCGCGCGCGCAGAACCGTCATGGCCTGCTCGCCGCCGCCGCCTGCGACCGGCATATCCTTCCAGGCTACGCCATTGCTCTCGAGGTCCTCCTTCAGCACGTTCAGCGCGCTCGCCTCGCCGCCCGACGTCCACCAGTGCAGGACCTCCACGGAGCTGTCAGCCGCCGACACCGCGCCCGCAGCACCGGTCATGATTGCGCAGACGGCAACCCCACCCGCAAGTTTCGAAAGATAACGTTTCATTTCTCATCCTCCCTTAAGCGCCAAGCGCTGGATTTCTGTCCGCCGAGCCGGATCTTTTTAATCTGTAACGTTACAGATCGTTTCAGGCCATAGTCTGTCTGATTCCAATTTGATCGTCAAATCTTTCACCCCTTTGCCGCATTGCAAGGCCGCGCGAGACATCTCGGGGGAATGACCGCAAAAGCCCATCGAATCCGGCAGGTTCTGTATCGTTACGAATTTGATTTGATTTTGGCGTCATTTCCGCAGTTCGTCCAAAATTTTATGAATAGTTTCTGTAAATTAGATACGAATGGCGTCATCTCTGGCGCCATCTCCCGCAACAGGACCGAATCAAAATCTGTAACGATACAAGTGATAGGCAAAGCCGTGACGCCAAATCCTTCGGACACGACACGGTATCTGGAAAGACTTAAGTCCCTGCTTAGCGGGACATGATCGGCCTGCTCAATTCGGCAGGCCTTCCAGTAAGCCATCACCAGTCGAAACGTTACAGTGAGCAGCTGTAACGTTTCAGCTTTTCAATCCGGGGAAGACTGCCGTTCAAGACCAGTACTCAACATCCGCATTGCCGTTGCGCTGCGAGGCGATCCGTAACTTACAGAGCCACTCTTGAAGGCAGCACGACGTCGAACGCCCCGAAGAAGCCTTCAACTGCCCTGGACCACCAACTCGCCGGGACGGAATAGCGGCAAAATCCGTAACGTTACAAAAGACTTAGGGCGGCGCACCACCTGTCGAAAGAACTCTGAAAACCATCTTATCTAATTGTTTTTAATTAATATTATAGCTTTGTTAAGGTGATTGTGAAAAAAGTGATTTTGACGAATGCTTAAAAATCTGTAACGTTACAGTTTCATAGTCGATCTAACTACCCCCACTCGAGGCCGCCCGTGACCGACAAACCAACTGATGTTCCGCTGCCCCCGTCAGCTTCTCACGCGAGTTTACGAAACCGCGGCAAACGGCCGACTTTAAAGACAATCGCGACAATTACGGGCCTCGGCGTCACCACTGTTTCCCGGGCCCTGAAGGACGGGCCTGAGATTGCCGAAGAGACGAAACGCAAGGTCCGCCAGGTGGCCAGCGAGGTTGGTTACTACCCGGACCGCGCGGGTGTGCGGCTGCGGACCGGCAAGACCAATGTCATCAGCCTGGTCCTGAACCCGCATGACGAGGTGGTCGGCTATGGCTCTTCGGTCATCCTCGGCCTGTCGCAGGTTCTGAGCTCGACCCCCTATCACCTTGTGGTAACGCCACATTTTCTCAATGCCGATCCGATGGACTCCGTCCGCTACATCACCGAAAGCGGTTCCGCCGACGGCATTGTCTTCTCGCGCACCGAACCCATGGACCCTCGGGTACGCTATCTGATGGAGATCGATTTTCCATTCGTCAGCCACGGACGGACCGAGCTTGCGACGGAGCATCCCTATCATGACTACGACAATGCCGAATTCAGCCGGCTCGCGGCCAGGCGCCTGATCGAAAAAGGCCGGAAGCGGCTGGTTCTGATTGCGCCGCCCACGGCTCACACTTATCACCAGCACATGACCCGCGGGTTTGCGGACACCGTGCGCGAGGCCGGCGTGGAGCAAGTTTTCCTATCGCAGGTCGATCTCGACAGCACCGCCGAGCAAATCAGAACCTCCATCCGGGAATTGGTGAAGCAAGGCCAACGTCCGGACGGCTTCGTCTGCGGCGGCGAGATCTCGGCAATAGCCCTGATGGCAGGTCTTGCGGATGCCGGGCTCAAAATCGGCGAAGACGTCGACATCGTTGCAAAGCAAACTTCGAGTATTTTCAATCACTATCAGCCGCAAATCGATACGATTTACGAGGACCTGACCGCAACCGGACAGGAACTGGCCAACATCATTCTCCGGCGCTTGGATGACAGTCCAGTCGCAAGCCTCCAGACCATCGGCACACCCGAACTCCGGTTCCGCACGTCTTCGTCGGCAGATGCAGCCTCGCCGGCTCGTCATGAGAAAACCCAAAAATCCGCCGGCGCACAAAAGGGAGAAGCAAAAATGGACGGGACGGCCCAGCCTTCTGAACGCATGCCTTCTGAAAATAAACCTTCTAAAACCAAGTCTTCTGATACCCAACCCGCAGGCGCGCGCGCCTTAAGCGCTGGGAAGACTGACGAGGCGGTCAAAGCGCAGATCACTTCGGCCAAAAAGATGCTTCGCCGCAACAAGGCAAAGCTCAAGGCCTCCTTTGCCCACCTCAGCGACGCCATGAAGGCAGAAATCGACGAAATCAAAACGACGGTGGCCGCTGGGCGGCCCTGTATTCCTGAACTTGATTTTGCGACCATCCGTGACGGCATGGTTTCGGACCAGACCCGCGCCGATATTCGCAAGCGCGGTGCGGTTGTGATACGGGGCGTTTTCGACCGTACACAAGCCGAAGACTGGAACGAGGAACTCGGCGCCTATATCGACGATAACGGCTACTATGAGAAGGAAGTGGAAAAACGCGGGCTGGACAAATACTTCGACGAGCTCGCATCCGGCCGCCCGCAGATCTTCGGCCTCTACTGGTCCAAGCCGCAAATCATGATCCGTCAGGCAGAGACCATGGCGGCAACGAAACGCTTTCTCAACGGCTTATGGGACATCGCCGGTCCGAACGGCAAGGAATTCGATCCGGACAACGATTACACCTATGCGGACCGGATCCGGCGCCGCGAGCCGGGCGATAAAACACTTGGCCTGTCGCCGCATATGGATGCCGGCTCCTACGAGCGCTGGACCGATCCCGCATTCCAGACCATCTACGAAGCTGTCTTTGCCGGAGACTGGCAGGCCTACGATCCCTGGAATGCCGCGGAACGCACGCAGACCATCGAATACCCTTCACCAGCTGTCTGCTCCATGTTCCGGACATTCCAGGGGTGGACCGGCCTGACCACCCAGGGCCCGAACGACGGGACACTGCAGCTTGTGCCGAGCGCAAAGGCGATTGCCTATATGCTGCTGCGCGCCCTGCAGGACGACGTCGCCGAGGACGACCTCTGTGGCGCGCTGCCGGGGCGGGCGCTCAGCGCAACCGAGGAATGGCACCCACTTCTGCTCGAAGGCCTGATCTCCATCCCGACCGTCGAGCCCGGAGACACGGTCTGGTGGCACCCTGACGTCATTCACGCAGTCGAAGACGAGCATAACGGCGCGGGCTATTCGAATGTGGTTTACGTCGGCGCGTCACCGCGCTGCGCAAAGAATACGGTCTACGCCAGAAAGCAGGCACGCGCCTTTATCGAAGGCCTCTCGGCCCCGGACTTTGCGCCGGAAAACTACGAGGTGAACTTCAAAGGGCGCGCAACAGCTTCAGATCTGACCGAGCTGGGCAGAGAACAGATGGCGCTCGATACCCTTGTCTGACGGTTATGGTTTGAAGATTGTGATCTGAGAACGGCGCTTAGCCGGCCATCTTGCTGTAGGCGCCGCGGAAATACAGCAAGGGCCGGGAACCGGCAGCCCCCATGGCGAGCCTGGTCACTTTACCCACCACAATGATGTGGTCGCCCGCGTCGTGCACGGCATCCAGCGCGCATTCCAGGTTCACCAGACAACCCGGCAGGATCGGCGCGCCGCTCTCCCAGACATCGTAAGGGATGCCGTCCCACTTGTCGGGTTTGGGGCTGGCAAAGCGGACGGAGAGTGCCTCCTGAGGCTCTGCCAGAACATTAACAACGAAGTGCTCCGCATTCTGAAAACAGGGAAAACTGAAGGCCGCACGATCGATGCAGAAAGAGACCAGCGGCGGCTCGAGCGATACCGAGTTAAAGGAATTGACGGTTACACCGCGCGGCAAGCCCGCATCATCAAGGACTGAGACCACGGCGACGCCTGTGGCATAGCACCCGAGGGCTGTCCGGTAATCCTGTGAATCGAACTTCATCGATTTTTTCATTTCCGCAGTTGGCCTTGCTCAGGCGCATCGATACAGCACGGCGGCGGAAAAATAAATATCTTCCCGTGTCCGCTGGGCCCGGACCGCCTTTTACCGGTTCAGCATAGAACAACCCAGTTAAAGCCTGTGGACCGCCGCCCCCTAAAATAGGTTCCAAAACAGCTTTGCACAGGGTTATTGATAAGTGCTTGGCAGATGAGGATAAGTTGCAGCCTACGAACGATCGACCTAGTGTGGTGAATGGCAAATCGGCGCGAAACACGAACGCACGGGCCCGTTTCAAGCCGCGTTCATTCCGACCAGACCCTTTTGAGCCCAAGATGACCAAAGCCACCCCCTCCCCGGACGACGCGCGCAGCCTTTCCTCGAGTAAGCGAAGTTATCCCCTGATCCGGGCCGTTGTCGCCCAGATCGCCGCTGCCGTTATCGTGATTGGTGGCCAGCAGATCTTGGGAAACCGGGCCGATCTTGTTCTTCCCTTACCGCTCTTATTGGCTTTCCAGGGAGTGATCGCGGCTGGCCTGGGACACTTGCTGGGCCTTGCGCGATGGTGGCTTCCGATCAATCTTCTGCTGCCGGCGGCAGCCGCGCTGGCACTCTTGCTCAACCTCCCCGCTTGGATCTATCCGTTGCTGTTCCTGGCCCTGGCTCTGGTGTTTTGGAACAGTGCCGACGACCGGGTCCCGCTCTATCTCACCAACCGAAAAACCTGGCAGGCTCTCGAGGCCCTCCTTGGCGCAGAGGCGCAGCGCTCGAAAGAGCCCCTCAAGGTAAGCGATATCGGTTGCGGTCTGGGCGGGGCACTGCTCTACCTCGCCCGCCGATATCCGCAGGCAGAGTTCGTCGGTATTGAATCGGCACCGCTGCCCTACGCCCTGGCGCGCCTGCGCGCGTTGGTCAGCGGCGCCCCCAATCTCGAAATCCGCTACGGAGACCTCTGGAAACAGGACCTGAGCGTCTTCGATCTGGTCTATTGCTTCCTCTCCCCGGAACCCATGCCACGGCTTTTCGAGAAGGCAAAACGCGAAATGGGGTCCGGCACGCTCCTGATCAGCAATTCCTTTGAAGTTCCCGGGGTCACAGCCGACGAAGTGGTCACGGTCCAGGACAGCCGAGAGACCGAACTTCTCGTCTACCGCCTCTGACAAAGGCAGTCTTCGACTGCGAGAGGTCGAATTTTCTCCTAATAAACAGGTTATTAACCGAATTCGATCTAACTTTGCTCAAATTCCATCATTAGGAAACTTGGGCTCAGATGTTTGTCATTATCGGTCTTGTGGTTGTCTTTGGCTGCGTCGCCGGCGGCTATGTCGCCATGGGCGGAAAGCTGGGCGTTCTGTGGGAGCCCTTCGAATTCGTCATCATCCTCGGTGGCGGCGTCGGCGCCTTTATCATCACCAACAACTCTAAGGCGATCATCGGCGGCGTCGGCAAAGCCTTCGGCCGTATGCTGAAGGGCCCCGTGTATAAGAAAGAGGACTACCTCGAACTGCTGACCATGCAGTACCAGGTTTTCCGTTTGGCCAAGACCAAGGGCATGCTGGCCCTAGAACCTCACATCGAAAACCCGCACGAAAGTTCGCTCTTCTCGGAATTTCCGAAGTTCCACGGCGACCACCACGCAGTGGATTTTCTCTGTGACTACCTGCGCCTGATGTCTCTCGGCGCCAACAAACCTCACGAAATTGAAGCGATCATGGATCTCGAACTCGAGACCCATCATGCGGAAGAACACGCAATCGGCGGCGCCATCGCCGGTCTGGGCGACACTCTGCCCGCTCTGGGCATTGTCGCGGCGGTTCTGGGCGTGATCAAGACCATGGGCTCCATCTCCGCGCCGCCGGAAATTCTGGGTGGTCTGATCGGTGCAGCGCTTGTCGGCACCTTTTTCGGTATTTTCATGGCCTACGGCGTCGTCAGCCCCATGGCCGGCGCCTTCAACGTGGTCGTCGCAGAAGACTCCAAATACTACGAGTGCATCAAGGCGGGGATACTGTCCCACATGGCCGGCAACCCGCCGACGGTGTCCGTCGAATACGCCCGCAAATGCCTGCTGTCCCACGCACGTCCGAGCTTCGCGGAGGTCGAGGAAGCCTCCGACGCACTGCCCGCACCCGCCTAGCCCCGCTGTCGTTTGATGATAGAGGCATCGGGCACATCGATCTTGTAAGCGGCGGGAGCCGTATCAGAGGAAAGCAAATCTAAATGGCCGAAGAGGGCGAAAATGGCGGTGATGGTGGTGGCAACATCATCATTATCAAGAAGGTCAAGAAAGGCGGCCATGGATCCCATGGCGGTGCATGGAAGATTGCCTACGCCGACTTCGTGACCGCCATGATGGCCTTTTTCCTCCTGATGTGGCTGCTCGCCAACACCACGGAGGAACAAAAGAAAGGCATCGCCGACTACTTTACGCCCACCACACGGGTCTCCTCCACGACCAGCGGTTCCGACGGCGTCCTCGGTGGACAGACCGTCACGGAGGAAGGCGCGATGATTTCCGATCGATCAGCAATCGGGATTCAGGTCACCCTGCCCCCGGCGGAGGAGTCGGAACCCGATCCTGACGCCCCACCCGAAGAAACCGCCGCTGCCAAGGCGGCGCGTGAGGCCGAGGAAGCCGCCCGAAAAGCCAAGTTCGAGGAAGAAACCAAACAGTTTGACGAAGCCAAAGCCGCGTTGAAGCGGGCCATCATCGAAGCGCCGGAACTCAGTGAACTGGTCAATAATCTCGTGGTCGACAATACACCGGAAGGCCTGCGCATTCAGCTTGTCGATCAGGACGGAAAGTCAATGTTCCCTTCGGGCCGGGCCGACATGTTCGAACATACTGCCAAGCTCATGGCCCTTGTCGTCAAGGCGATCGGTGATCTGCCGCAGAATATCTCTATCAAAGGCCACACCGACGCGACGCCCTTCTCCGGTGCGAACGGATACAGCAACTGGGAACTCTCGACCGACCGCGCCAACGCCAGCCGCCGCGCGCTGATCGACTCGGGACTGACGCCCGAGCGCGTGGTGTCGGTGGTCGGGCGTGCCGCGATGGATCCACTCATCATCGAGGATCCCAGGTCACCGCAAAACCGGCGTATTTCGATTATTCTGTTGCGGGAAAACCAGGACGTTGAAGCCGAAGGCGAAGCGGTGAATTAAGCTTCAGTGGTTCTAAGGCGCCCGTGTGACCGAACCTCCCGGGTCTTTACGGCCGATGGTCAAAACGAGCCGCGGCCTGACCGAAACTCTATTTTCCGCTATGCTCTTCAACATCTTTCTTGCACGGAAAACAGAAGAGAATTTCCAAGCGGACCCCACAGTCGGACGCCGGGCCTGATTCGCTTGAACACCTCGGCCTATCCTCGCTATGTTGCCCCGAACAAAGCTGACCTTTCACGACGCAGGCCGCTTTAGACGGACGCTCTAAACCGCGTTCATTTTTATCCTTAGACACAGGAAAGCGAAAAGCGATGGCCCAAACAGAGTCTCTCGCCACGACGCAGTGCCCTTGCGGATCAGGCCGGAGTTTTGACGCCTGCTGCGGGCTCGCACTCGGTGGCACGGCGGCACCAACCGCGGAAGCCTTGATGCGCTCGCGCTATACCGCTTTTGCCATCGGGAATATCGATTACCTCGCCGAAACCCTGTCGTCCGAGGCGCGCAAGGATTTCGATAAGACCGATGCGGAAAACACAGCCGGAAACGCCAAATGGCAGCGACTGGAGGTCCGCGCTGTTACAGACGGTGGTGAGAAGGACGAGACCGGAACCGTTGAATTCGTCGCGCACTTTACCCTGGGCGGCCAGCGGCACGCGCATCACGAGCTGGCTGCCTTCGAGCGTGAAGAGGGCCGCTGGGTCTATACCACCGGACAGATAAACCCTAAGGAAGCGCCGCGCGAAGTCGTCAAGATCGGCCGCAACGCCCCCTGCCCCTGCGGTTCGGGCAAGAAATACAAGAAGTGCTGCGGGGCTTAACCGAACAAGCGCTGCTGACAGCACCGCTCTCGTGATAGGGCGCCCGCAAGTGCCACATCAGTTACCGATCGCAATTGCTTTCCCCGGTCCAGCTCCTCTGAATCGGGGAAAGCAGTAAAGCGAGTCTCTTAAGCCGCCGTCACCCGACCAAGCGCTTCATCAATCGCCGAGACGATCTCGTCGATATCGTCCTTGGTGGCGATCAGCGCCGGGGAGAGACAGAGCGTATTGTTCAGGCCCGGCAGTGACCGGTTGGTGGCGCCGATGACGACGGCGTTGTTTTTCATGCAGTCGCCGACGATAGCCTGGGTCACGGACTCGGGGACCGGGTCGCGGGTTTCGCGGTCGGCGACCAGCTCGGCGCCGACGAAGAGGCCTTTGCCGCGGACTTCGCCGATCATGTCGTACTTGCCCTTCAGGCCCTCCAGTTTATCAACCAGGTAATCGCCCATCTTCGCGGTGTTTGCCAGCAGGTTTTCATCTTCCAGAATGCGCATGTTTTCGATCGCTGCCGCCGGGCCGCCCGTGCAGCCGCCGAAGGTGGAGATGTCGCGGAAATAGCTCATGGGTTCTTCGGGATCGGACTTGAACTCCTCGAACAGGGCTTCCGTGGTCACCGTGCAGGAGATCGCGGCATAGCCCGAGGCGACCCCCTTGGCCATGGTCACGATGTCGGGCTTGATGCCGTAATGCTGATAGCCGAACCACTCGCCGGTCCGGCCCATACCGCAAACGACCTCGTCGATAATCAGGATGATGTCGTACTTCGCGCAGATTTCCTGAACCCGCTCCCAGTAACCCGCGGGCGGCACGATCACACCACCGCCTGCCGTCACCGGCTCCAGGATCAGGCCGCCCACCGTATCAGCGCCCTCGCGCAGGATGACCTCTTCGATGGCGTTGGCCGCGCGCACGCCGTAGTCTTCGACCTCGCCCCACTGGGAACGGTACTCAAGGCAGTGCGGCACCTCGACGAAGCCCGGCGTAAAGGGTCCGTACATGCCTTTGCGCTCCTGCTGGCCGCCCGAGGACAGGGCCGTGATGGTGGTGCCGTGGTAGTCGCGCTCGCGGTAAAGGATCTTGTGCTTCTTGCCGCCGTGCTTCTGATGAGAGATCTGACGGACGATCTTATAGGCCTTCTCGTTCGCCTCGGAACCGGAGTTGGAATAGTAGACGCGGCTCATACCCGGCATCTTGGCGATCAGCATCTCGGCGAAGTTGGCGCCGGGGATAGTGCCCATGGAGCCGGCGAAGAAGTTCATCTTGACCAGCTGATCGCGCACGGCGTTGGCGATGCGCTCGCGGCCATAGCCGACGTTAACGGTCCAGACCCCGCCGGAGACCGCGTCCAGGTGTTCGCGCCCGGCCTGGTTCCAGACCCGCAAGCCCTTGCCCTCGATGATCAGGAGCGGATCGACCGTCTCGAACTTCTTATGCTGGGTCAGATGGTGCCAGATACGGGTCCGGTCATTCTCGATGACCTGGCTGAAATCGTTGACGTCGACATTGATGTTCATTGTTTTTCTCCCAAATGACCCGCAACAGCCCCACAACAGACTGTGAGAACTCCGCCTAGATGGCTCTGTGCCTGGATGTAACCGGTTACAGAACTCTTCTGTCCCATATCCGTCATAGCCCAGAGTCGAGAGCAAGCGCAATTTCGATTTTCAATTCGACATCGAATCTTGCCTGTTCAGCCAACCGAGCCGGATCGATACCTTAACTGATGGATCCAAGATCGTTGTAATATCGGCCATAGCGACAACCGGTTTGTGCAGTGGAGCGGCAAAGCCTTGGCAGCGAGCGACAATCAGCCGGAAAAAAACTTGATGACAGCCCGCCCCTTCCCATGTCAGGCTCCCGCCATGATCAACTCCTTCGCCGCTTTTTGGTTTTACTTTAGCTATCCGGGCCCAATGGCGGACGGAGGGGATCCTATGTTCTGACGACAACAGACGTATAAGACCGATCCAACCGCCAGCTCACTGGCGGTTTTTTTGTTTCCGCTGGGAGCCACAGACAAGGAACCCGAGCGATGCAACAAACAACCGATGATCTGAGAATCAAAGAGATAACCGAGCTGGTCTCCCCCGAGAAGCTCCTGGATGAAATCCCGCTGACCCCGGAGACTGCGAAAACAGTCCGGGGCACACGCACCGCCATCCAGCGTATTCTGAAAGGCCAGGACGACCGGCTTCTGGTGGTCGTCGGCCCCTGTTCGATCCATGACCCGGAGGCCGCGCTGGACTATGCGCAGCGTCTCTCGGCTTTGCGTCTGGAGCTGGCAGGAAGTCTGGAAGTGGTCATGCGGGTCTATTTCGAGAAACCCAGAACCACGGTCGGCTGGAAAGGCCTGATCAACGATCCGCATCTGGACGGCAGCTTCGACATCAACAGCGGACTGGCCAAGGCAAGGCGCCTGTTGGCGCAGATCAACGAGATGGGCGTGCCGGTCGGATGCGAGTTTCTGGACACCACCGTACCGCAATACATCTCGGATCAAGTCAGTTGGGCCGCAATCGGGGCCCGCACGACGGAAAGCCAGATCCATCGGGAACTGGCGTCCGGCCTCTCCTGCCCGGTCGGGTTCAAGAACGGCACCTCGGGAGATATAAAGATCGCACTTGATGCAGTACAGTCAGCCGCCCATGCGCATCACTTCATGGCAGTCACCAAAACCGGCCGCTGCGCCATCGCCGCGACGACCGGAAACGAAGACTGCCACATGATCCTGCGTGGTGGGGCCGCTCCGAACTATGATGCGGGCTCCGTCGACGCGGCCTGCCGCGCGGCAGAGGCCGCGGGTCAGCGCGGCGTCGTCATGATCGACACCAGCCACGCCAACAGCGCTAAGAAGCCCGAGAATCAGCCCCTGGTCGCCGCGGATATCGCAGACCAGATCGCCGGCGGCGAGCGTCGTATTCTGGGCCTGCTGATCGAGAGCCACCTCGTTGCCGGACGCCAGGATCTCACCAACAAGCCGCTGAAGTACGGCCAATCGGTGACTGATGGCTGCATCGATTGGGCGACCACGATTGACGTGCTTTATGGTCTGGCCGAAGCCGTGTCGGGACGCAGGCGGGCAGCGGCCTGAATGAATGAAAATCGGATAAGCAACGTCCGGAGGCCTGAGCCAGGGCTTCCGGCGCCGTTGACTTGATGCGATGCGGGGCCTAGCCTGACAGCTGAACATAACGGAGCACAGCTTCATGATCTCTCCCGTCGTCGTCCGCAGGAAAAGGCGCAGGGCCCGTTAACGGGTCCGGAGGATCATTCCATGCGCCCCCGAGAAACCGGGGGCTTTTTTTATGCGCGCGTTTTAGACCCAAGGACATACAAACCCCATATGCTCCGAGCCGCCTCCTCCCCGCCCCGAATGGTCACACTGGTGCTGCTGACCGCGCTGTCGACGCTGTCCCTCAATATGTTTCTACCCTCGCTCCCCGGCATGGCCTTGGACTTTCAGGTGGACTATGCGCTGGTCAACCTCTCGATCGCAGGCTACCTGGCAATCACAGCGGTTCTGCAGGTCATCATGGGTCCGCTTTCCGACCGCTTCGGGCGGCGCCCGGTGCTGCTGGTTGGGCTGGTGGTTTTCGTCATGGCCTCGCTGGGCTGTGCGCTGGCAACGGACATCTGGGTCTTCCTTACCTTTCGGATCCTTCAAGGGGCGATCATCGCCGGAACCGCCCTCTCACGCGCTGTGATCAGGGACATGGTTCCGGCACAGGAGGCTGCGAGCCTCATGGGGTATGTCAGTATGGCCATGGCGGTCGCGCCCATGCTGGGACCGATGTTCGGCGGGGCGCTGGACGCCGTCTTCGGATGGCGGGCAAATTTTCTGGCTTTCACGGGGCTGGGCGCCGTTCTGCTGCTGTTGTGCTGGACCGACCTAGGGGAGACCAACAAGGAGCCCTCGGAAACCTTTGCCCGGCAATTCAGGAGCTACCCGGAGCTCTTTCAATCGCGGCGTTTCTGGGGTTACTCCCTCTGCATGGCCTTTTCGACCGCCGCCTTCTACAGTTTTCTGAGCGGCGTGCCCCTGGTCGCACAAACCCTGCTCGGCGTGAGTTCCGCCGAACTTGGTCTTTACATCGGCTCGATCACGGGCGGTTTTTTCTTCGGCAGCTTTCTCTCTGGACGCCTGGCCAAGCGCACCGCCCTTACCACCATGATGATCGCAGGGCGGGTTGTTGCCTGCGGCGGTCTGCTGATCGGTCTCGCTTTCATTGCCACCGGCACCGTCAATCTGCTTACCCTGTTCGGCGCGACGCTCTTCGTGGGGATCGGCAATGGCTTGACCATGCCCAGCAGCAACGCCGGCGCGCTCTCTATTCGCCCCCGGCTTGCCGGCAGCGCATCGGGCCTCTCCGGGGCACTGACGGTCGGTTCGGGCGCTGTCTTCACCTCGGTCACCGGCGCAATCCTGACCGAAGAGAACGGAGCCTTCGCACTGATTGCACTGATGCTCTTCTGCTCGGCAGCCGGGCTCTTGGCCGCACTCTCCGTGCGCCGGATTGACCGCCGCGAGAGCTTGTTGCCTCCCTCGGCCAGTTCCTGATTGCTTGCGGAACGGTGTTTACATAAAGTCCTTTGGCGTCACGTCCGGCGCGCTGTTGTCCATGTCGAACAGCAGTTTCCAGCTGCCGTCGCCCGCTCTGCGATAAACGATGGCCACGCGGCCGGTGGTGCCCGGCTCATCGACATCCGCATCGGGTTTGAAGTAAAAGCTTCCGTAGATCAGCGCCATAGACTCCTGTTCGAAGACCGCTTCTTCCTTGAACATCAGCGTGCCGGTGACCTGGGGAAAAGAGCGTTCATAACAGGCTCTGATTTCGTCGATGCCGCGCATCAGTGGTGTTCGCGCCCCCGCATAGCTGCTCTCGGGATCATAAAGCGACATCAGGCTTTCGATGTCTTTCGCGTTGAAAGCCGCCAACCATGCTCCAAGACATTCACGCACACCCGATAAGTCTGTCATTTGATTGCCTTGAGATTGTTTTGAGATTTACTTGAACAAGATCGAAGTCCGCCAATTCTAGCAATCGAAGTCGCCGAGCTAAACGTTCAGGCTTGATTGTTCATTCCGTGCTGGCGTCACGCTGCAATTAACTGCAATACTGATGTTAATGAATGACGGCGACGGGTCGTTAGCGCCGCGGTTTGCGATAGCAACCTGATACGCCGAGACAAGAACAGGCGAGTTAGTCAGGGGTAGTCTATGACCGAAACAGAGCACGTGCGCCTGCTCGATAGTTACGACCCGAACGATTTTTACTGCGAGATGCTGGGCAAAAACGCTTCCGTCGCACCGCACACCAAGCCCGTCCGCTACAAGCTCGGTCAGATCCCGGTCAATGAGTTTCGAGACCGCGCGCACGATGCCGAGCTGGAGCTCTATAACTTCGGCATTACCTTCACGGTCTATACTCAAAAAGAAGCCATAGATCGAATACTGCCCTTTGATGTGATCCCGCGGGTCATTTCAGCGCAGGAATGGGACTTCATCGAGCGCGGCGTCGCCCAGCGGGTGACGGCTCTGAATTGCTTCCTCTGGGACATTTATCACGACCAGAAGATCCTGAAAGACGGGATTATTCCGAAAGAGCTGGTGCTCGGCAATCCCGGCTATCGCCCTGAAATGGAAGGCCTGGACGTCGCGCACAAGAACTACGTCCACATCAACGGGACTGATCTTGTGCGCGGCGGCGACGGCAAATTCTATGTCCTGGAAGACAACGCCCGTTCACCATCCGGTGTTTCCTACGTCGTGGAAAACCGCCATCTGATGCAGCGGATCTTTCCGGATCTGATGCGCGACATTGGAATCCGTTCCGTCTCCAACTATGGTCAAAAGCTGCACGAAGCCCTGACCGAGATGGCGCCGGACTCGGTCCTCGATCCCCAGGTCGTTCTGCTGTCGCCCGGAACCTATAACTCGGCCTATTTCGAGCACATCTTTTTGGCACGGGAGATGGGCGTTCCCTTGGTGGAAGGCCGGGATCTCGTGGTCGAGAACGACCGCGTCTTCATGAAGACCGTCAACGGTCTGCGGCCGGTTGACGTGATTTACCGGCGAATTAACGACGACTTCCTGGATCCGGCCGTCTTCAATCCGGAATCCACGCTTGGCGCCGCCGGTCTGATGGGCGCCTACCGTAAAGGCAACGTCGCCCTCGCAAATGCCGTGGGCACCGGCGTCGCGGACGATAAAGCTGTTTACGCTTACATGCCACGCATCATCAAATACTACCTTGATGAAGACCAGATCATCGACAATGTGGAAACCCACATCTGCCGGGAGAAGGAAGGTCTGGACTACACGCTGGCCAACCTCGACAAGCTGGTGGTCAAACCGGTAGGCGAAGCGGGTGGCTACGGCATCACCATCGGACCGCGCGCGTCCGCCGAAGCACTCGAGGCCTGCCGCAAGGAGCTTCTGGAAGATCCGGCCAACTACATCAGCCAGCCGATGATCAATCTCTCGGTCTGTCCAACACTGGTCGACGAGGGCATCGAACCGCGGCACGTCGACTTGCGGCCCTTTGCGGTCACCGGCAAATCCACCTGGGTTTTGCCGGGCGGCCTGTCCCGGGTCGCTTTGACAAAGGGATCGATCGTCGTCAATTCATCGCAAGGTGGCGGATCAAAGGATACCTGGGTTCTTGAATAATCATCTTCTCTCCCGCTATGCCGAAGCCGTCTACTGGCTCGCCCGCTATGTCGAGCGGACGGAAAACCTGGCCCGCGTCCTCGATGTCAACGAGACGTTCAGCCGCGACAGCCGGGGCAGTCAGAACTGGCAGATGATCCTTCAGCTCTATCGCGACGAAGAACGCTTCGCCGAGACCGCTATGGAAGCCAGTGCGGATAACGTCCTGTATTTCTACGTGCTGGATCCCAACAACCCCTCCTCAATCATCTCCTCGATCGGGATGGCACGGGAGAATGCGCGAACCCTGAGGCCCCTGATATCCACCGAAATGTGGATCCAGCTCAACATCCTCTACAATCATCTGCGCGCCATGACCCGCGCCAACCTTGCCGCGCCACGCATTGCCCGGCTCTGTTCCTTTATCAAGGAAGCCTGCCAGACTCACACGGGGATTACCGAGGGAACCTTTTACCGCGACGAAGGCTGGTATTTTTATCAGCTTGGCCGCTGGGTCGAACGTGCGGACCAAACCACGCGGCTGCTCGACGTCAAATATCATCTGCTCTTGCCCTCCCCTCAAGCCGTCGGCTCGCCACTGGATGTCAGCCAGTGGAACTCGGTTCTTCGCTCGGCGGCGGGATACCATGCCTTCAGGCGGGTCCACCCCAGGGGTATGTCTCCAACCGGGGTGGCCGGCTTCCTGCTCTTTCACAAGCGGTTCCCCAGATCAGTCCTGGCCTGTATCGAGGAACTGGAAGAGCTTTTGCACGAGATGAAGTCAACTTATGGCCTAAAGCGCGGCGTTGGCGCCCTTGAGCAGTTGGATGGCCTGCGCGGTGGCCTGGTAAACCAGACCGCCGAAGCCATCGTGAAAACCGGGTTGCACGAGTTCCTGGATTGGATCCAGTGCAGTTTAATCATTGTGCATGATGAATTGGGCCGGGACTTCTTCGGGTATGAGGAGGCCCAGTAGAGAAGAGGCGCAATAGAGAAAGAGCGCAATAGAGGAGAAGCAGGGCAGAAATGCTTGCCAAATCAAGTTTCTGCTGCCGATATGGTCCAGAGCAGGGTAAGCTCTATCCGTGTGACTGCGAGAGCATCGATGAAACCGGATAAAAACACTGCGCACCCAGGTCGAGTAGCAAAGCAATGGCGGGTTCCGCCCCAGGTCTATTGCGCACTGCCGGAAACACCCTGTCCCTATCTGGAGGGGCGCTGGGAGCGCAAGGTTATGACCGACATTGCCGGCGCCGACGCCGTCGAGCAATACGACCTTCTGTCCCGCGCCGGCTTCCGGCGCAGTCATTTCTTCTCCTACCGGCCCGCCTGCAGTGGCTGCAATGCCTGCGTACCGGTGAGAGTGATTGCCACGCAATTTCAGCCCGGCAAGTCCCTGAAGAGGGTAGCCAACCGAAACAAAAGCCTTCACGCCAGCGAACGCCCCGCCGTCGCGACGCACGAGCAATATGCCCTGTTCGACCTCTATCTGACCTCCCGGCATGCGGACGGCGAGATGATCGGAATGCGCTTCGACGACTACAGCGGCATGATCGAGCACACACGCCTGAACACCAACGTTATCGAGTTCCGGGACGAGAGCGGACGATTGCTCGCGGCCTGCCTCGTCGATTGGCTGATCGACGGCCCCTCTGCCGTCTACAGCTTCTTTGATCCGGATCTTGAGGATCAGAGCCTTGGCAGCTATATGGTGCTCTGGCTGATCCAGGCCGCTGTCGCGCGCGGGCTGTCATATGTCTATCTGGGATACTGGATCGAAGCTTCTCCCAAGATGTCGTATAAGACCCGGTTCCGGCCGATTGAGGGTTTTACACCGCAGGGCTGGAAAATCCTGTTTGACTGATGATCCGGCAGTTGCCCGCTTAACAGGTAAAGTCATGCCAACAGAGAACTCTATCGGTCTTTGAACGCGAGCACCCCGCCTGCCGCCTCTCTCAGTAGATCACAACGCAGGCATTAGATCACAACGCAGGCTCGCGAATTTGAACACTGCGGCAAAGAATCATCTAAAAATTGAATTCATTAGAAGAGTAAAACCGAAAGAAAGAGCTTCGGAAAAGTATTATTTTTGCAAAAAATGTAAGTTTATTTGTCACTTACGGGTCACGGTAAATCCATTGTCTGCCTAATATCTAGGCGTGTTTTCCTCTCTGTTGCAACGGCAAGAGAAGGTCTCTATTGTCTCGCAACGGCAGCCCGGATGGGGACAAAAATCTTCCGGATTTCTGCCAAAATTTTGTATCAGGGAGGATATTATATGAAACGTCGTGACTTCCTAAAGCGGGCCTCGGCTACCGGCGCCGCAGCTGCAGCAACTGCAGCAGTCGCGTCCAGTTTTCCGACGCCTGCGATCGCGCAGGACAAACGCGAACTGAAGATGGTCACAACCTGGCCGAAGAACTTCCCGGGTCTGGGCACTGGTGCACAGCGTCTGGCTGATTCCATCACCAAAATGACGGATGGCCGGATCACGGTGAAGCTCTTCGCAGCAGGCGAATTGGTTCCGCCTTTCGAGTCATTCGACGCCGTCTCCAGCGGCACAGCCGACATGTACCATGCCGCCGACTACTACTGGCAGGGCAAGTCAAAGGCTTACAATTTCTTCACGGCCGTGCCTTACGGCTTCACCGCGACGGAAATCGATGCCTGGATCAACCACGGCGGCGGTCAGGAGTTGTGGGACGAACTCGGGGCAGACTTCAACATCAAGCATCTGCCGGCCGGTAACACCGGTGTCCAGATGGGTGGCTGGTTCAATAAGGAGATCAATTCTCTTGAAGACTTCAAAGGCCTGAAGATCCGTATGCCGGGTCTGGGCGGTGAAGTCCTTCGCCAGATCGGTGCAGCGGCTGTCAACCTTCCGGGCGGTGAAATCTTCCCGTCTCTGCAGTCCGGCGCTATCGACGCAACGGAATGGGTTGGCCCCTGGAATGATCTGGCCTTTGGCTTCTACAAGGTCACCAAGTTCTACTACTGGCCCGGTTTCCACGAGCCCGGCTCGATGCTTTGCTGCGGTATCAACAAGTCCGTCTGGGAGAGCTTCAGCGAGAGCGACCAGGCTCTGATCCGGGGCGCCGCACTGGCTGAAAACAACTACTCGCTCGCGGAATACAACGCGCGGAACAACGACTCCCTGAAGACCCTGATCAACGATCACGGTGTTCAGCTGCGCCAGTTCAGCGACGAGGTTATGACCGCAATCGGGACCGCATCGGGCGAAGTTGTCGCCACCGCGGCCGATGAGGGCGGGATCACGAAAAAGGTCTACGACAGTTACATGGCCTTCCGCAGCGGTTCGATCGCCTGGTCGAAGCTCTCGGATCAAGGCTACTGGAACGCTCGTTCCTTGCCGTTCAAATACGGACGATAGGCCTTAATTGCGCTTACGCCTGCGGGTAAGAGCCAAGGGAGTGAGCGTGAAAGCTTAGAGAGAAGGTCCGCACTGAACGCCAGCGCGGACCTTTTCGTCATTCAAGACCGTAAATCCTCCTCTCGCCCGATGATGAGAGGCTGATTTGAGATCTTTACCGACCCAGCGAAATACGATCAGACCCAAGGGGCCGAAACGGAAATAAGAAAAAAAATCCGTGACGGAAAAAGGAGGCAGAGTGAGTTCTCTGGCCAAGTTGGCAAAAACAATCGACGCACTTAATCAGGGAATCGGCCAAAAAATCGCCTGGCTGGCTCTCTTGATGGTGCTGGTTCAGTTCATCGTCGTGGTGATGCGCTACGTCTTCGGCATCGGCTCGATTTTCATGCAGGAGTCCGTGATCTATATGCACGGCATCCTCTTCATGGCCGGCGCGGGTTACACCCTGCTGCACGGTGGCCATGTCCGGGTGGATATCTTCTATCGCGAGGCCAAACCAAGGACCAAGGCGATCGTGGACCTGCTCGGTGTGATCCTGCTGCTGGCACCGGTCTGCGTCCTGATCATGGTGTACAGCATGCCTTACGTGATCAATTCCTGGAAGGTCCTGGAGCATTCCAAAGAAACCAGCGGTATTCCGGCCGTGTTTCTGCTCAAGACCATGATCCCGGTTTTCTGCGTACTGGTTTTCGCGCAAGGCATTTCGCTGGCGATTCACTCGGTCCTCGTTCTGCGCGGCGTGGAAGACATGCCCGCCGAAGAAGACCACGAGGTATTTTGAGATTATGGCCGAGACTTTTCTATTCATCATGTTCGGCGCAGCCTGCCTCTGCCTGATGGCAGGCTTTCCCGTTGCCTTCACCCTCTCCGGTGTCTCGCTCGCGGTCGCTCTGGTAGCCAATGCCTACGGCGTTTTCGATATGACGCTGTTCGGCGCCCTGCCCTCGCGGATCTACGGCAATGCCATGACCAACGAAGTCCTGATCGCCGTTCCGCTTTTCGTCCTGATGGGCGTCATGCTGGAACGGTCGAAAGTGGCCGAAGAGCTGCTGGACACCATGGCACAGCTTTTCGGCTCCCTGCGCGGCGGCCTGGGCATTTCGGTCACCATCGTGGGTGCTCTGCTCGCCGCATCGACCGGTATCGTGGGCGCCACCGTTGTCACCATGGGCCTGCTTTCCCTGCCGACCATGCTGCGCCGGGGTTACAACCCCTCGCTGGCCTGCGGATCGATCTGCGCATCCGGAACCTTGGGCCAGATCATCCCGCCGTCGATCGTACTGGTCATTCTGGGCGATCAGATCTCCAACGCCTATTCCGACGCACAGCGCATCGTCGGTAACTGGTCGCCGGATCCGGTATCAGTCGGCGATCTCTTCGCGGGTGCTCTGATCCCCGGTCTGCTTCTGGTGGGTATGTATATTACCTACCAACTGCTCATGGCCTTTTTCGTGCCAAACTCTTCACCGCCGGTCCCGCGTGACGAAATCGTTGTGGGCGGTCCGTCCTTTGTTGCAAAGGTCATGCATGCCCTGGTGCCGCCCGTCGCCCTGATCATTGCGGTGCTGGGATCGATCCTCGCAGGTATCGCGACCCCGACGGAGGCTGCGGCCGTCGGCGCCATCGGCGCCACCTTGCTCGCAGGTCTGCGGGTTCAGGAACTGGGCATGCTGGACGATGTGCAGACCAGCGGTAACAGCCTGATCGGCAAGACCCTCGATGACGGCACCAAGCGGCCGATCATCGTCGCCGCCATCTCTCTGGCCATCATGCTGATCCTGCAGGGCTTCTTCGATCTGCGGGTCTCGCGTAACGAAATCGGGACCGCAGATACAATCGGCATTTTAATCGCCGCCGTCTGCTGCATCGGCCTCGCCTGGGGCCTGCTGGTCAGCCTCGGACGTGTCTGGGCCACCTCTATCCTGACCCCGGTCATGCGCACGACCATGGAAATCTCCTCCATGGTCTTTGTGATCCTGATCGGTGCGGCCGTGTTCTCACTGGTCTTCCGGGGACTGGGCGGCGATGAATTCGTGCACGAGTTCCTGGACAACATCCCGGGCGGCAAGGCCGGCCCCTATGCCATCCTGATCGTGATGCTGGTGATGTTCTTCCTGGGCTTCTTCCTGGACTTCATCGAGATCACCTTCGTGGTGGTGCCCATCGTGGCACCGGTGCTGCTGCAGAGCGATATCAGCCCGGTCTGGTTGGGTGTGATGATGGCCATGAACCTTCAAACATCGTTCCTGACCCCGCCCTTTGGCTTCGCCCTCTTCTACCTGCGCGGCGTCGCACCCAAGAGCGTGACCACCATGAATATCTACAAGGGTGTCGCACCCTTCGTAGTCATTCAGATCATCGCCCTGCTGGTTCTGGCCCAGTTCCCTGAACTGGCGACCTGGTTGCCGAAGGTGGTGTTCGGATAGCTTCAAACAGCTTTGAGAGAAAAGAGCCGCAGGAGAAATTCTGCGGCTCTTTTTTTATCACCGAATGCAGTGCTGGAAAGGTTGCGACATGCCCCCTGTTCCGGTTTTCACATCTTCACGAAAATACGATCAAACAATGTGAAAATAAGCCTTTGGATCCCTTGCGGCTTTCCGCGTTTTCTTGCAGAGTTTCCATGATGGTTCCGCCAACCGACCGAGCGGCGGATCAAAAGGGAACACGGTGAGGCGTACCCATCAGGGACCGAGACCGTGGCTGCCCCCGCAACTGTGAGCGGCATGAGACATCCGTAAAGCCACTGGCCGTTCAGGCTGGGAAGGCGGATGAAACTGCAAGCCGCAAGCCAGGAGACCTGCCATCACATCCCGCGCCTTTGCGCGCACAACATAACCTCTCTACGCACGGTGGGTGCGGAAAGGACAATCAAATGCATATCGAACCCGGCGTCGTTGACGGCGCAAAACTGGTTTTAAGCTATGGAACGGCGGCGGCCTCTCTCGGCCTGCTCGGTAAAATGGCGCTGGACACTGTTCGCAAAGATGGCGGCATTGCAGCCTTGGCCATGCGCAGCGTCGTGACCACTGCGCTCGTCTTCTCTTTCTTTGAAATCTTTCCGCACTATCCGGTCGGTGTGTCGGAAGTACACTTTATCCTGGGGTCGACGCTCTATCTGATGTTCGGCGCCGGACCAGCCGCAATCGGACTTGCCGCAGGTCTGTTGTTCCAGGGACTCTTCCTCGCGCCCTTCGATCTGCCGCAATACGGCATGAACGTCACCACGCTCCTGGTTCCACTCTGGGGCCTGAGCCTGCTGGCCAAGCGGATCATTCCCGCTGATACAGCTTACGTGGATGTGAAATACTCCCAGGCGCTTGCCCTCTCGACCGCTTATCAGGGCGGTATCGTGGCCTGGGTTGCGTTCTGGGCCTTCTACGGCAGTGGCTTCACTGCCGAGAACCTCGCGGCCGTGGGGACGTTTGGAGCGGCTTACATGACGGTCATCATTCTCGAACCTTTGGCCGATCTTGCGGTTCTCGCACTGGCTAAATTCCTGGCACCCTATGCCAAGAATCCGCTGCTTTATAACCGACTTCACCACGCGGCGAGCTAGATCAGATCAAGTTTAGATGGAATCGCCGAAGGCGATCTATCGTGCTTGTGAATCTGATCTAACTATAAGATATAGAGCGGATTCACACCTTTAGGCAAAACCACGAAGTGGTTCTGTCTAAAGATGATCCGGTCTAACCGCGACATCTGCTTCCTGCGACGTGGAATGAGCAGGAAAAAGGGCCGCTGGATTTTTCCAGCGGCCCTTTCGCATTGGAGTATCCGGCTTGATCAGCCGCGCTTAAAACGCTTGAGCAGTTGCCACGCTGCCGGCAAGACAGCGGCGGCAAGCGCCAGCTTGGCAAGGTCCCCGAGCAGGAAGGGCGTCAGTCCCCATTCCACAATCGGCTTGTCCCAGCCAAAGAGAACGCCGAGGTAGAGAACACCCGGAACGTAGATCACGACATTGCCGATCAGCATGGCAAGCGCCGTGGTCAGCACCCTGCGGTCCCAGCCGCGCTCCGCGAGCCAGCCAAGGAGGGCTGCCGCCAGCACAAAACCAAGAAGATATCCGCCGGTCGGCCCTGCCATGTAGAGCAGGCCGATGCCCTTTTCGGGAGTCCCGGAGAAGACGGGCAGACCAGCTGCCCCCTGCGCCAGGTAGAAAAGAACGCTGGCGGCGCCCAGACGCCAGCCCAACGCCATGCCAAGCGCCAGCACGGCAAAGGTCTGCATCGTCATCGGAACCGGATAGAAGGGAATTTGCACTTTCGCCGCGATCGTCAGCAGCACGCTGCCGGCAAAGACCAGCAGAACAGCGCGGCCGGCGCTCATCGCTTTGCTTCCCGACGGCCAAAGGGCATCTGCAAGCGTTGCGTTTACAGTCTGTGCACCCTGCATTTCATTTTCCTCACTTAACATCCGAAATTGGATTACGACCGCGAAAGCAGTCAAACATAGCTTCTTTTAAGCCTTTCGCCGCGCCGCGCAAACCGCTTTGTCAGCCGAATTTGTTGGAGCGCGGAAAACCGTTGGGCGGCAGGCGGCCGGAACCGGCCCGGTTGCCGAGCCAGGCTTCAAGGTTCGTCTCCGTGCGTTTACGGCCCGACCCGATCGACCAGGTCAGGCCCTCGGCCATGGAGAAGGTTTTGACATCCGCGAGACCGCCATCCTTATAGCGCTGTAGGATCACACCGCGTCCACGGCTCATTTCCGGCACCTGGTCCAGAGGGAACACCAGGAGTTTACGGTTTTCACCGATCGCCGCCACCATGTCGCCCTCGGCCGCGGCGCAGATGGCCGCCTCGACTCCGGGAGAGAGATTCAAAACCTGTTTGCCCGCTTTCGTCTGGGCAACCACGTCTTTTTCCGCGACTTGGAATCCGCGTCCGTCCGCCGAGGCGACAATCAGCTTTCTCTCCGGATCATGGACGAAAAGGCCGACGATGTCCTGGTCGTTGGGCAGGTCGATCATCAGGCGCAAGGGTTCGCCGAAACCGCGGCCACCGGGCAGCTTGTCGCCGCCGATCGTATAAAACCGGCCGTTGGTCGCGAAAATCAGCAGTTTATCCGTGGTTTGCGCATGTACAGCAAAGCGGCCCCGGTCACCTTCCTTGTGCTTGGCGTCGGAGACATCCTCGATGTGCCCCTTCATGGCGCGGATCCAGCCCTTGGAGGAACAGAGAACCGTAATGGGTTCACGTTCGACCACCGCCTCCATGGGGATAACCACATCAGAAGGCGGCGCACCGATCTCCGTCCGGCGTGCCCCGATCTCGGTTTTCGGCCCGAAGGCTTTCTTGATGCCCTGAACCTGGCCTGAAATCTCGCTCCAACGACGGCTCTCGTCGGCCATCAGATCCCGCAGGTCGGCCTGTTCTGCGGAAAGCTCGTCGTGTTCCTTCCGGATCGTGATTTCTTCCAGCTTGCGCAGGGAGCGCAGGCGCATGTTGAGAATCGCCTCGGCCTGCGCATCAGTCAGATCCCAGCGGGCCATCATCACGGCTTTGGGTTCGTCCTCCTCGCGGATGATCCGGATCACCTCATCCAGGTTCAGGTAGGCGATCAGATAGCCTTCCAGGACTTCGAGCCGCCGCGCGATCTTCTCCAGCCGGTGTTTCGTCCGCCGCTCCAGCACCACAAGGCGGTGATCGAGGAAGGCCTGCAGGACCTCGCGCAGGTTCATGACTCTGGGCGTATTGTCCGCATCCAGAACATTCATGTTCAGGCCTGCGCGGGTCTCCAGATCGGTCTGCCGAAACAGCGATTCCATCAGAACTGTCGGGTCGACGTTCCGGCTTTTGGGTTCAAGGATCAGCCGCACCTCATCCGTCGATTCGTCCCGCACATCGCCCAGCATGGCGAGCTTGCGGGCCGTGAGGAGTTCCGCGATTTTTTCGACGAGACGGGACTTGGCGACCTGGAACGGAATCTCCGTGACGACGATCTGATAGCCGCCGCCTTTCAGGTTTTCCTGCTCCCAGCGCGCACGGACCCGGAAAGACCCGCGCCCCGTGCTGTAGGCCTGCAGGATCGACTGACGGCCTTCCACCAGGACGCCGCCGGTCGGAAAGTCCGGCCCTGGAATAAAGTCCACGAGTTTTTCGAACCCGGCGTTCGGGGTCTTGATCAGATAAATCAGGGCATCACAGATTTCACCCACATTGTGGGGCGGGATCGAAGTGGCCATGCCGACCGCGATACCTTGAGATCCGTTTGCCAGCAGGTTGGGAAAGTTGGCGGGCAGGACCACCGGTTCTTCGGCTTCGCCGTCGTAGGTCGGCCGGAAGTCGACGGTGTCCTCGTCGATGCCTTCGAGTAATGCGGTCGCGACAGCGGTCATGCGCGCTTCGGTGTATCGCATCGCCGCGGCATTATCGCCGTCGATGTTGCCGAAATTTCCCTGACCGTCGATCAGGGGATACCGCAAGGCAAATTCCTGCGCCAGCCGCACCAGCGCGTCATAGATCGACTGATCACCGTGAGGATGGAACTTACCGATAACGTCACCGACCACGCGGGCAGATTTTTTAAAGCCGGAGTTCGGGTCCAGCTTCAATTGCCGCATGGCATAGACGAGACGTCTGTGTACCGGTTTCAGGCCGTCGCGCACGTCGGGCAGCGACCGGGCCATGATGGTGGACAGGGCGTAACTCAGATAGCGGTCGGATAGGGCTTCGGTGAGACGAACGTCACGGATTTCGCCACCGGCAGCTGGTACAACGGATTGACTCATATTCTCCTCATCAGGCTACCAGATATAGTACCTGAGTGCTGCCGCATGACAACCGATTGCGCTCGGTCAGATGTGATTTTTACAGGGCATTTTGGGCCTTCACCTAAGTCGGATCATCATCCTGGCCGGGAAGCGGAAAAAGTGCGGCGAGACGCTCGCGTGCCGGTGGCAGGGGACGATCCTGCAGATGAAAAACCGACCGCTCGAGGAAATAGCTCGAGAGCTGAAGACCCTGGGCGACTTCCTCGGGGCCGCCCGCGCCTCGCCCGATCAAAAAGGGTGGTAAAGGCAGCAGCCTGTCCCGGTAAGGTTCACCGGCGGCAAGAGAGACCGCCCGTCCCGTCCGCGGACTGACATAGGCCAGCTGATCGTTGTCACCACCCGCCGCGCAGGCCGAAAGATCCAATCCGAATCCAAGATCTGCCAGCAAACCGAGTTCCCAACGCACATAGATTTCGGCCCAGTGATCGCCCTCAAGCGCATCGAGCAACGCCAGAAAGCCATGGAAACAGGCCGGATGGGCTTCCCGTTCCGGCAGGGCGCGCTCGCAGATCGCCGCCGCTGCAGTCAAGGCGGTCAGGCGCCTGGGTTGATCCAACAGGCGTGCCGCGTGGCTGGTCTCAAGCTCGCATTTAAAACTGCCCAGGTTGTCGGCCAGCCGCCCGGACCAGGTCACGACAAGACGGTTTCCCGGCTGATAGATCGCACGGGCCTTACGCCCCTGCCCGCCTTGTACCAATCCCGCATGACGCCCCCGCTCCGGGGTCAGGACATGGATGATGGCCGCGGTTTCGCCGTGGGGACGCACCGACAACACGATCCCGTCGTCGGTCCATTCGATCATCCCGGGACCTGCGGTCTTTGCGGGGGGGCCGTCCGGCGCTCAGGCATTGAACTCCAGGCCCCATTCCCGGTAGCGCTCGGGATCGTCGACCCAACGTTCCCGAACCTTGACGAAGAGGAAGAGATGTATTTTTCGTCCCGTCATCTCTTGGAGTTCGGCCTGCGCCTCCTCACGGATGCGCCGGATCATCTGGCCTTTCTTTCCAAGACAGATCGATTTGTGCTGATCCCGCTGAACATAGATGGTCTGTTCCAGTCGAGCGCTGCCGTCCTGGAAATCTTCCCAGCTTTCGGTCTCGACCGTCAGAGCATAGGGTAATTCCTGATGCAGATGCAGGAAGAGCTTCTCCCGGGTCACCTCGGCGGCCAAAAGGCGCATGGGCAGGTCGGAAAGCTGGTCATCCGGAAACAGCCATTCGCCGGAAGGCACCGACGCCGCCAGATAGCTCATAAGATCCTTCACGCCGTCGCCCTTGAGCGCGGAGATCATAAAGGTCTCATCGAAGATTCCTTCGGCATTGAAGAGCGCGATGAGCTCCAGCAGACGCTCGCGTTTGATCGCATCGATCTTGTTTAAAACCAGCACCGCCCGGCGGTTGGTTTCCTTCAGGCCATCGATAATCATCCGGGTGTCTTTGTCGATGCGTTTTCGGGACGCGTCGTAAATCAGCACGATCGAATCCGCATCCCGCGCACCGGCCCAGGCCGCAGCCACCATGGCGCGCTCGAGTCTTCTCTCGGCCGCAAAGATACCGGGTGTGTCGACCAGAACGATCTGGCTGTCGCCCTCCATGGCAATGCCGCGGATCCGGGCCCGAGTCGTCTGAACCTTGTGGGTCACAATGGAAATCTTCGCGCCGACTAGGCCGTTGAGCAGCGTCGACTTTCCGGCGTTGGGGGCTCCAAGCAAAGCCACGACACCGCAGCGGTGGCTGTTGCCGCCTTCTTGTGTCTCGCGGTCGGACTTGGCGCTATCGGTCATGTTGATCTCCGGCCTTTAGGCGTTTCAACAACGCCTGCGCCGCACTTTGTTCAGAAATACGTTTCGAGCGCCCCTCGCCCCGTTCAGGAGGATGGCCCTCGACGCAGACCTCGATCGAGAAGGTCGGCTGATGCGGCGGGCCCTCGCGCCCGACTTCCCGATACTGAGGCAGAGGAAGACCCCGGGCCTGTGCCCATTCCTGCAAGCCGGTTTTCGCGTCTTGAGGCGGCTTCCCCGCAGAATTGAGGTAGGGCTCCAGAGCCGTTTCGACAACCCGCCGCGCGGTCTCCAGTCCGCCATCGAGATAGAGCGCGCCAATCACGGCCTCGCAGGCATCTGCGAGGATTGCCGGGTTTTCGCGCTCTCCGGCTTCATCCTCCCCCTTCGCAAGGCGCAGGTATCGGTTGACCTCCAGATCACCCGCGACATCAGCCAGGGTCTCCCGGCGGACCAGAGCGGTATGGCGCCTGGCAAGCGCGCCCTCACTTTCCTTGGGAAATCGCCGCAGCAACATATCGGCAACGATCAAACCCAGTACGCGGTCGCCGAGGAACTCCAAACGCTCATAGCTGTCCGCCACGCCGGCCTTGCGCTTCATGGCCGCGCTCGGGTGGGTCAGCGCTCGTTTCAGCAGGCCCGGTTCCTGAAAGACGTAACTTAGCGTCTTGGCGAGGGCTTCCGGCGGCGCGCCACCCCGGTCATTACGGTTTTCGCTCTCAAGGCCCTCGCGCTCCCGGCTGTCAGGCGCCGAACCATGAGGCTTCTGGTCCTTTTTATGATCGTCACTCACGGCAAAATCAGTCGATTCCATCACCGAGCCGTCCGAAGCGGATCGCCGTCGGCCATTTCCAGATCTCCCAGAAACGGGCCGAACTGTCGTGGGAGAAGAAAAGGAACTCGGCGCGCCCAATCAGATTTTCCGCCGGGATAGGACCAATGCCGCGGCTGTCGAGGCTGTTGTCACGGTTGTCCCCCATGCCGAAATAGTGTCCCGGCGGCACCTTAAAAGCCCGCGTATTGTCGAAGCGAAGGCTGTCTCCAAACTCCCAAATCAGATACTGGCGGCCGTTCGGCAGGGTCTCCAGGTATTCCGTCGCGGTTTCGGGCATGTTGTAGGAATTCCGTTCAGGCCGGTCCGTAATCTTTTCACGCTTCACCGCCTCGCCGTTGATGTGCAGGACGCCGCCGGTCACCTGAATGGTGTCGCCGGGTAGGCCGACGATGCGCTTGATGTAATCAGTCTTGTTTTCACCCGGCTTTTTGAACACCGCCACGTCGCCGCGCTCAGGCTCGTCAAACAGAACCCGGCCCCGGAATATCTTCGGGCTAAAGGGGAAGGAGTAGTGCGAGAAGCCGTAGGAAAATTTGGAGACGAAAAGATAGTCGCCCACCAGAAGGGTCGGCCTCATGGAACCGGAGGGAATGTTGAAGGGCTCGTATGCGAAGGTGCGCACGAAAAAGGCGATCAGGACGGCATAAACAACCGTCTTGATGGTCTCCATGGCAGCGCCGGGAGCTTTCTCGCCGTTATCCGAGACCTGCGATTCCGCATCCACATCGGGGCTCTCTTGCTTTTTCGACATTCTTCAATCAGGTCCTTGGCTATCCGCATTCCGGCTGACCTTTGGATGGTCACCGCCTGAAAGCATGGCTGAACGGCAGTCTGCCGGAGGTCTTATCACTATGCCGCCAACCGCATCAGGACGTCGGCACGGCAGAAATAATCACGATGGCCTGCGCCAGCGGGAAGTCGTCGGTTATAGTCAGATCGACCTGCACTGTCATCCCTTTGGGCGTCAATTCGCGCAGCCTCTCCGCCGCACCGCCGGTCAGCGCCATCGTCGGCTTACCGGACGGCAGATTGACAACCCCAAGATCACGCCAGTGAACGCCCCTGCGGGGCACACCCGTGCCCAGGGCTTTCGCGCAGGCCTCTTTCGCTGCGAAACGCTTGGCATAGCTGGCGGCCCGCTGCGCTCTGCGCTCTGATTTGGCCTGCTCAAGCTCGGTAAAGACGCGGTTTGTGAAGCGGTCGCCGAAACGCTCCAGGGACTTCTCGATTCTGCGAATGTCGATCAGGTCGTTACCGATTCCCAAAATCATCAAATACCTCTGCCACCTGGAAGCCGGATCCTGTCGCACTGACCCGATAGAAAGCGCGAATCAGCTCCTACCACATAGTGTGACCGCGTGATCCGCCAAGAAATACCGGTTACGCGGTGCGCGCACCGCCCGCTTCGGCCCGTGCCTTATCCATCAGAGCACGCATCCGCTTGATGGAGCTGTCCAGACCGCTGAAAATCGCCTCTCCGATCAGAAAGTGCCCGATGTTTAGCTCCATGATGGTCGGGATCGCCGCAACGTCCGCAACAGTATCGAAGGTCAGTCCATGGCCGGCATGGCACTCAAGGCCGAGCTCCCGAGCGATTGCGGCCGCCTCGACGATCCGCCGCAGCTCCGCCGCCGTCTCCGGGCCGTCACCGTGCTCGATGTGACTCTCACAGTATGCGCCGGTGTGCAGCTCGACCACCGGTGCGCCCAGCGCGACGGCCGCTTCAAGCTGAGCCCTATCGGGATCGATAAAGAGGGAGACCCGAATTCCGGCCTCGGCCAGGCGATCGACGACCGGGCGCAAGGCCTCCAGGCCGCCCGCCGCATCCAGCCCGCCTTCCGTCGTAACCTCCGTGCGTTTCTCAGGCACCAGACAGGCCGCGTGGGGCTTGTAGCGCAGGGCAATACCGATCATTTCTTCGGTCGCGGCCATCTCGAAGTTCAGCGGCAGATCGATGTCCTTGGCCAGACGCTCGATATCGTCATCGCTGATGTGACGGCGATCCTCGCGGAGATGCGCGGTAATTCCATCGGCCCCTGCCGCCGCCGCCATACGGGCCGCGCGCACAGGATCCGGGTGGCGTCCGCCGCGGGCGTTGCGGATCGTCGCCACATGATCAATGTTCACCCCTAAACGCAGATAATCACTCATCTTCTTGTCTCCGCCACATGATCGTAAGGCAGCGCCGCAGCCGTTGCCGCCTGCTTTCGCCGCTTGCGCTCCATTTTTTTCTGCAGCCGCCGCAGGCGCGCCGTCTGGTAACGGTCAACCATGCGGCGCAATGGCCAGAAACACAAGAACCATGCCACGATTGCCGTCGGCACGGCCCCGATCACCATGGGAATAAACAGTCTCCGGAAGTTTTCAAAAATAAAGGTGGGGTGCTGAAGCAGGTAGGTCACGCTGAAGTCGTCGGCTGTGCCATTTCCGCCCATCATCCAGGTACCCAGATTGTAGATCCAGGCCCAGATCAGCGGAAAGGTCCAGGGATTGCCTACGACCGTACCGATCGCCGCCGCCATGAGGTTTCCGCGCAAAGCCAGCGCCAGAACGGCGGCCATCAGGAAATGTAGTCCAAGAAAAGGCGTGAAGGAAACCGCCGCGCCGCTCGCGAACCCCGCCGCAATCCGGTAGGGCGTCCCCGGCAAGCGCCTGAGACGGTGCGCGACATAGGATCCTGCGCGGCGCCACCCCTGCTTAGGCCAGAGAATCTGGGCTAAGCGTTTGGCCCAGGGGAGAGGATTACGTCGTTGAAACATGCCGCGCGTTTACACCTTGATGGATGCGGCAGCCCTCGCCGCCACACCGAAATCTACTGTTACCACCTAACGTGCTTACGCTGTAACGGCCAATCAAGAAGCGGTTATCCGCGCGCCCGATCGACTGAAATCACAACGGCTGTTGCACGCAAAGCGGCAATTATATTGCTGAGATGCTTGACGTCCTGAACCTCGACATCGATGAGCATCTCGAAAAAATCGACGGAACGATTAGTAATCTTAAGATTACTAATATTGCCATAATTCTTACCGATGATTGTTGATAGTCCGCCCAAACTCCCCGGTTCGTTGGCAACAACCAGATGCAAACGGCCAGTGTGCCGTTCGTCACTGTCTTTGAAATCCCACGACACATCGACCCAGCGCTCCGGCGTCTCCTGGAAGGTCTCCAGTGTCTCACAGTCGATGGTGTGAACCGTAACGCCCTTGCCCGTGGTCACGATACCGACGATCCGGTC
The DNA here is from genome assembly GCF_007004665.1 of Denitrobaculum tricleocarpae. Taxonomy (GTDB): domain Bacteria; phylum Pseudomonadota; class Alphaproteobacteria; order Kiloniellales; family Kiloniellaceae; genus Denitrobaculum; species Denitrobaculum tricleocarpae. Next base: position 324,472 of record NZ_ML660054.1, read on the forward strand.
ACCCGGCAGCGGATGACAGCAGTGCGCATAGTGCACCGCCATGCCCGGGATCAGGCCGGTGATCTGGACTGCATTGTCGGAAGGCTTGGATGACTTGGTCTTCGCCCGCGGCGCGGGCGCCGTCATCTGCGGCTTGCTCTCTTCCTTGGCGCCCGGGAAGACAGCAACCAGCACCTCACGCCCGGTCAAATGCCCCTGGCCCACCCGGAAATAAAGGTCTTCCAGGGCATCGCAGCGGAATTTCTTCAAAACGCCGGCCAGCGCTTTCTCGGTGAAGTCGTAACCCTCGAGCCGGAAGGCCTTTTGCAGGATCTGCATACCGAGTTCGCCGTACTGATCCTTTTCCTTCAGGCGCACAAAACGGCGGATACAGGCCTTCGCCTTGCCGCTGACGACAAACTTCTCCCAATCCGGCGATGGTGTCTGGGCTTTTGACGTGATGATCTCGACCTGATCGCCGTTCTTCAGGATTGAGCGCAACTGGACCATGCGCCCGTTCACCTTGGCACCGACGCAGGTGTTTCCGATCTCGCTGTGGACCGCGTAGGCAAAATCCACCGGCGTTGAGCCGTTCGGCAAGGCAATCAGGTCGCCCTTGGGTGAGAAGCAAAAGACCTGGTCCTGGAACATCTCGAGCTTGGTATGCTCGAGAAACTCCTCGGGATTGGAGGCATGCTCGAGGATATCCAGGAGTTCGCGGAGCCAGCGATACTGCCGCCCCTCGCGGTTATGTCCCTGTTTGTAGACCCAATGCGCGGCGACGCCGTATTCGGCGATTTCATGCATCTCGGTGGTGCGGATCTGAACTTCGATCCGATGGCGTTCGGGGCCGATGATGCAGGTGTGGAGAGAGCTGTAACCGTTGGGTTTCTGGGTCGAGATATAATCCTTAAACCGGCCCGGCACCACGGGATAGGTGCCGTGCAGCACACCCAGCGCCGCGTAGCAGTCCTTGATGTCATCGACCACAACCCGGAAGGCCATGATGTCCGAGAGCTGCTCGAAGGTCACGTCCTTGCGCTGCATCTTGCGCCAGATCGAATGCGGGGTCTTCATGCGGCCCGATACCTTGGCGTCGATGGAGTGCTCCGCAAGGTCCGCCTGCAGCTGATCCACAATCCGGACCGAGAGATCGTCCCCCTGCCCTTTCAGGAACTCCAGCCGCGCCAGGATAGACTGCCGTCCGTCCGGGTTCAGTTCCGCGAAGGAAAGGTCCTCGAGATCGTCCTTAAAGCGCTGCATCCCGATGCGCTCGGCCAGCGGTGCATAGATATCCATGGTTTCACGGGCAATCCGGCGACGCTTCTCAGGAGACTTTACAAACCGCAAGGTCTGCATGTTGTGAAGACGGTCGGCAAGCTTCACCAGAAGCACACGGATGTCCTCGGACATCGCCAGCACCAGCTTGCGGAAGTTCTCAGCATGTTTGGTCTGTTCGGACTGCAGCTCGAGCCGCGTCAGCTTCGTAACACCATCCACCAGGCGCTCGATATCCTTGCCGAACACCTTCTCAACGTCCGCCAAAGTCGCTTCGGTATCCTCGACGACGTCGTGCAGCAGCGCGGTGATAATGGAATCGTCATCGAGCTTGAGCTCGGTAAGAATACCCGCAACTTCAATCGGATGGGAAAAGTAGGGGTCTCCCGACTCGCGCTTTTGTGAGCCGTGATACTTCATCGCGTAGACGTAGGCGCGGTTGAGGGCCTCCTCATCCACATTGGGATCGTAGGCCTTAACCCGTTCTACAAGCTCAAACTGTCGGATCATTCAGCGCCTGCCCTATCGTCTGGTGTTTATCCTATCGGACAAATTCCCAAACAGGAATTACGAGCAGGCGCTTTACCTTGACCAGCTCCGTGAACCCGGGCGGTCTTCCTGATGGTGTGTCACTCAAAGGCACGGATGCCAACGTCCACTTGATCAGGCGACTTCCGGACCGTTTTCGCCTGATGCCGCATCACCGCCCAAAATCGCGTCTCCACCCTCTGCAACCGGGCCATCGGCGGTCTCGACACCGAGAACACCGGCAGCAACCATCTCTTCGCCGGCAGCCTTGGCCATATCGACCATCGGTTCGTCGAATTCGGGCATATCGTCTTCGGGCTCGTCGGTCTCGATATGCTTTTGCAAGCCCTGAACCAATTCTTCGCCCAGCGCTTCGACGCTCACGGTTTCCTCGGCGATTTCACGCAGGGCGACGACCGGATTCTTATCGTTATCGCGCTCGACGGTCAGGCTTCCGCCGGACGAAATGTCGCGGGCCCGCTGCCCGGCCAGCATAACCAGCTCAAAGCGATTTGGGATTTTTACAACGCAATCTTCAACGGTAACGCGCGCCATGAATTCGGAGCTCCGATTAATAACTATAGTTTGTCAGGGACCTGAGGCCGCGGACTATAGGCTTCTGAGGTGTGTTACGCAAGCCGGTTTGTCAAGTATTTCGCGGTGTTTAGGCTCATTCCTGGAATCGTTTGACGCGGCGGGCTGCAGGCTTCTCGTCACCCGGCCATTTGCCGCCATTCAGAACATGGTTAACGGCCGTTTAATTGCCGTTCAGCCGTCCAATTCGGTTACCTGCCCCGCCGGCAGCCCGGAAATCAGGTCCTTGCCCGACTTGCCGGTTACCGGATGCCGCCACTCCGGCGCGACCTCGACAAGCGGCAGCACCACGAATGCCCGCTCCAACAGGCGAGGATGCGGCAGGATCGGGCACGCCCCGGGTTGCGATACCAACCCGTCGTACGAAAGCAGGTCCAGATCAATCACACGGGCCTCGTTCCGAACCTTGCGCACGCGCCCGAGGCTGTTCTCGATCCCGTGCAGCCTTTGCAGCAACTCGTCGGGCGGAAGCGGCGTTTGCAACAGCGCGACGCCATTGATGTACCAGGGCTGATCGGAAACCGGAACGGGCTCGCTCCGATACCAGCGGGATCTGCGTTCAATGGCAATGCCTTGCTTTTCCAGCTCTCGAAGCGCAACTTCGCAAGCATTCCTGGGCGTCCCTAAGCCAGGAGTTGATAAGTTCGCACCTATTCCGATTAAGATCACGAAATCGCTATCCTGATTTTTGTCTCTTGCTGACAGGTCAATTTGTTCTAAGTATTATTACAAATGGATAAAAGCCCATTAGAGGCCTTACCGCCAATTCAATCTTTAGTAGATTTAAATGCAATCAGTTATTCGTTTTTACACCAGCGTAAGGAATTAACATGAATTTCTACCCACAAGAGAAGGTAGCGTTATTCATTGACGGCTCAAACCTTTACGCAACCGCAAGAGCATTAGGTTTTGATATTGATTACAAACGCTTGCAAGGCCTTTTTGCAAGTCAGTGCAATATGATCAGAGCGTTCTATTACACCGCCCTGATCGAAGACCAGGAATACTCGCCGATCCGCCCGCTTGTCGACTGGCTTGATTACAACGGCTACACCATGGTGACTAAGCCGACAAAAGAGTTCACGGACGCCACGGGACGCCGGAAGATCAAAGGAAACATGGACATCGAACTGGCGATCGATGTCCTTGAGATGGCCGAACATCTGGATCACATCGTGCTCTTTTCCGGTGACGGTGACTTCAGACGACTGGTCGAGGCGGTTCAGCGCAAGGGCGTGCGTGTGACTGTCGTCTCCACGGTTCGCTCACAACCCTCGATGGTTGCCGACGAGCTGCGCAGGCAGGCTGACAGCTTCCTGGACATTTACGATTTGCAGCCGAAAATTGAACGCCAGAGTGGCGGCGAGACTCGGCGCCCGGCGCCCGAACCAGGTGTTGAGGAAGACGACTTCGACGATTACGATGACGTTTTCGAGGCCGAATCGGCCTAAATCCGGTTTAGTAGATGTCCATTGCAGCACCGGATGCACCTGCATCCGACTGTCCGATCTGTCCGCGCTTGAGCGCATTTCGGCATGCCAACCAGGAAAAGTTTCCAAGTTTCCACAATGCGCCGGTCCCTTCGTTCGGGCCGTTGGACGCCCGACTCCTGATCGTCGGCCTCGCACCCGGCCTCAAGGGAGCCAATCAGACCGGCCGTCCCTTCACCGGTGATTATGCCGGTGACCTGCTCTACGCGACCTTGAAGAAATTCGGCTTCGCACGTGGCGACTATGACAAACGGCCCGACGATGGCCTCAGCCTGCACGACTGCAGGATCACGAACGCTGTTCGCTGCGTGCCGCCGGAAAACAAACCCACGACCCAGGAGAGCAAGGAGTGTCTTGGTTTCCTGACCTCCGAGCTCACGACTTTGCCCCGGTTAAAAGCTCTCGTCGCTCTGGGGGGTATCGCCCACGGATCGGTTCTGAGTGCACTGGGTTTACGCAAAAGCCACTGTAAGTTTGCGCACAATTCCGTCCATGAATTGCCCAATGGCCTTCTGCTGATCGATAGCTATCACTGCTCCCGCTACAACACGAACACAGGGCGCCTGACGGAAGAGATGTTCGAGGACGTGTTTCGATCGGTGCGCAACCGGCTCGATCCAGAGGACTAGTCCCCAGGTCTGGTTTTCCCGGATCTGGCCTTACAGCGTCTTGCTGCGCAATAGGCGGGCCTTATCCCGCTGCCAGTCCCGCTTTTTCTCAGTCTGGCGTTTGTCGACCTGCTTCTTGCCGCGGGCAAGCCCCAGCCCGACCTTGGCGATGCCGCGTTTGTTGAAATAGAGGCTTACGGGAACCACCGTATAGCCCTCCCGGTGCACCATTCCGATCATCTTCGCCATTTCCCTGCGTTTCAGCAGGATCTTGCGAGGCCGTTTAGGTTCGTGATTAAAGCGGTTGGCGGCGTCATAGGTCGGGATATGCGCGTTCACCAGGAACATCTCGCCATTTTCCTCGCTGGCGTAGGATTCCAGGATCGATGCACGCCCCTGACGCAACGACTTAACCTCGCTGCCGGTCAGGACGAGACCGCCTTCAACGACATCCTCGATAAAGTAATCGTGCCGCGCGCGTTTATTCTGCGCGACAAGGTTGTTTGCACTGGCTGCCATATCTGATTTCAATCAGGCTGCGCGACGCGCAACCGCGATCGTATACTCCGTCAGTTCAACAGCCCGGCGTGGACCATGGCGTTCCGCACCGCAACGCGGCAGGTCTCGGAAATGGAGATCATGGGAAGCCGCAAACGGTCTTCGCAGTGCCCGAGCAGACTCAGCGCATACTTAGCTCCCCCGGGGCTTGGCTCCATGAACATTGCCTCGTGCAGCGGCATCAAACGCTGATTGAGCTCGTCGACCCGATCGAAGTCCCGCGCCTGCCAGGCATCCTGGACCTGAGCGCAGAGAGCGGGCGCGACGTTGGCAGTGACCGAAATGCAGCCGTGGCCGCCTTGCGCAAGGAACGGAACCGCCGTCGCATCCTCGCCGGAGAGCTGGGCGAAGTCATCGCCGATAACCCGGCGCGTCTTGGCCGGGCGCGCAAGATCCGCTGTCGCATCCTTCACACCGACGATATTCGGCAATTCGGCGAGCCGGGCCATGGTCTCGACGCTCATGTCCACAATGCTGCGGCCCGGAATGTTGTAGATCACGATCGGGATCTCAACCGCGTCATGGATCGCCTTGAAGTGCTGGTATAGGCCTTCCTGACTGGGCTTGTTGTAGTAGGGCGTGACGATCAGCGCAGCGTCCGCGCCAGAGGCCTTCGCCCCCTGGGTCAGGGCAATCGCTTCCTCTGTCGAATTCGAGCCGGTTCCTGCGATAACCGGCACTTTCCCATTGGCGACCTCGACGCAGAGTTTGGTCACGCGCATGTCTTCGTCATGAGAGAGCGTCGGCGACTCGCCCGTCGTTCCGCAAGGAACAACGCCGTGGCTTCCCTCGTTTATCTGCCATTGAACGAAGTCCTGAAACGCTTTCTCGTCGACCGAACCATTTGTAAACGGCGTAATCAGCGCCGGGAGTGAGCCCCTGAACATCGGGCCAGTCATATTTTTTCCCCAGTAATCAAATATAAAGCGTCAGATCTGCATACTTGCACCGCGCGAAGATACTCTCTCGCCGGAACCCCGGCAAGAACATCACAACCGCGTTCAGGCACTCCGCTTCCGAGTTTGGTCATAATAGTTTCACGAATAGCCTCCTGCGAGCACTTTGGAATGGTAAAGCAGGCTGTTAAAGTCATGGGGCTCATCCTCTCTCAACAGTCTTCCGAAGGATCACATTTCGGTGCGTTGAAAGAGGGCCGCTGGCCCCCAAATGGATAAGTCATGCGTGTAGTCTCGGCGTGTTTCTTTTTGACCCTTTGCCTCGGAGTTACGCAGGGCTTCGAAAGTACGGCTGCGAGCGCGCAAAGCCTTCAAAAGCAAAGCCACCGCGATGCGATCCTGAAGAAGGACGCCGTGGCGGAAGCGGCGACGGTCGGCGACAACCAACTGCTGAATCCTCCCGACCGCGTCCGATTCAAAAAATTCTTCACCGATGTAGATGCCGGTCGCGTCTCCAAAGCCTGCGCCAATACACGTCACATTACCCACGAAACCGCACGCGAACTGACCAGATGGGTCTGCCTCGACAAAGGCAGCAATCCCTCGTCGTTTGAAACACATGCTGAATTTGCGTCCAGTCATCTCCATTGGCCCTGGCTCAAGCAGCTCAGGCGGAAAACCGAAGCCAGGCTGACCGGACAGACGCCCGACAGTGAAATCCTCTCCTGGTTCGATAGCCAGCCGCCACTTACGGGCCGGGGTGCCGCGGCCTATGCGGGCGCATTAAAACGGGCAGGCCGCGACGATCAGCTCGAAGCTCTCGTCGCCGCAAGCTGGGTGGAATTGGATTTCGGCCGCGTAGAATCCATGAACTTCCATCGGCGCTATAAGTCGATGATCACGCCTGAGATGAATCTGAGCCGCTTGCAGCGCCTGCTCTGGGAACGGAAATACACATCTGCATCACGCCAGGCACGCCTGGTTCCGGAGGATCAACGCCGTCTGGCGGAAGCCCGAATCGCGCTGGGGAAAAGACTGGCCGGGGTCGATGCGGCCATTCGCCGTGTCCCCACCCATCTGAAGGAGGATCCGGGACTGCTCTATGAGCGCGCCCGTTGGCGCTGGCGGAAGGGCCGGCGCGATGCTGTCGTCGAACTCATCGACAAGGCCGGCGCGTCAGTGCCGCGCCCTGAACTCTGGTGGTCGATGCGCCACAGCATCACCCGCAGCGCGCTGGCCAAAGGCAACATCGAGCAGGCGTACCGGATCAGCAGTAATCATGGCATGAACAGCGGCATCGGCTTCGCGGAGGGCGAATGGCTGGCAGGCTGGATTTCCCTGCGGTTTCTGAAGCAGCCACGCCGGGGCTACGAGCACTTCGCGCGGCTCTACTACGGTGTTGAATCGCCCATAAGTCAGGCGCGCGGCGCCTATTGGGCCGGCGAAGCCGCGCGCACCATGGGCAACGAAAAGTGGAGCCAGCGCTGGTACAAAATCGCTGCCGGTCATCGCACCACGTTCTATGGCCAGCTCGCCGCCCACCGCCTCGGACGTCAGATCAGCCTTCCCATAAATCCGCATCAACCGCCAACGGACGCCGAACGGCGGGCTTTCGAAAAGCAGGATCTTGTTACCGTGGTCAGGCTTCTGAGCCTGGTTGACCAGCCCCGGTACCAGGATGCGTTTCTCAGTCGTCTGCGCCTGAATGCCAAAAGCTCCGCCGACTACATTTTGACGGCCGAACTGGCCCGGGAACAAACGCGCCTGGGCAGTGCCCTAAAGGTCGCAAAAAGGGCCCAGCGCAACAGCATCACCCTCCTTGAACATCTCTACCCTTCGATCGAAACCGGGGAGACCGAACCGGAAACCGCCTTGATCCTGGCCCTGATCCGTCAGGAGAGCGCCTTCGATACCCGGGCCAAAAGCCACGCCGGCGCACGGGGGCTGATGCAATTGATGCCCGCAACGGCAAAGGAAGTCGCGCGTTCCCAGCGCAAAAAGTTCAGCAAGGACCGCCTGACCAGTGATCCGCAGTACAATCTCTCTTTGGGGCAGGCTTATCTGTCACAGGTCCTGGATCGCTTCAACGGCTCCTACATTCTCGCCCTCGCCGCCTACAACGCCGGCCCCCATCGGGCGCGCACCTGGATCCGCGAGTTCGGTGATCCCAGAGACCCCGGGATCGACCCGATCGACTGGATTGAGCAGATTCCCTTCTCGGAAACACGAAACTATGTTCAGAGAATCCTCGAGAGCCTGTCGGTTTATCGGCTGATCCTTGCCGATGGACGCGCCGCGCCCTCGGCTTCTCCCCACTCGACCGGCAATCCCTTCGTCTCCTGGGGCCATCAAGCCCCGTCCGACCCCTGTTGCTTCTGAGGCGACCGTCAATCTCCCAAAACTGAGGACTCATGTTCCCAACCTGGCTTTAATGGGCTGCGTCTTTCAGACAGCGAGCCTTTGGGCTAGCATTGCTCCATATCATCTTGAGTACGGTTGTTTCTGACATCATTCGTCAAGAAGCGGGACCGGTCTGTAACCGGAGCCGCGGCTCCGGATTGTAAGGAATACACATGAGCCATCCAGATTTCGCCTCGGTCGAGGCTTGCGTTTTCGACGCCTACGGCACCCTTTTCAACGTTCACTCCGCCGTCGCGCGGGGCGGAGAAAGCCTGGGCGACAAGGCCGACGACGTCTCAAATACCTGGCGCCAGAAACAGCTGGAATATACCTGGCTCCGCAGTCTCATGGGCGCGCACGCAGATTTCTGGCAGGTCACCTCTGACGGACTGGATTACGCCCTCGAAGCGCATGGCGTTGCGGACAAGGAACTCCACGCCAAGCTCATGGAGCTCTACCTGACCCTGGATGCGTACGGGGATGTTCAACTCACCCTGCAGAAACTGCGTAAAGCCGGTTACAAGACCGCTATTCTCTCCAACGGCACGCCCGAGATGCTGGAAGCCGCAGTCACCTCGGCGAGCCTAAAAGACCTGTTCGACGAGAATCTCTCAATCGAGGATGTCGGTGTTTATAAGCCGGACAACCGGGTTTATCAGCTGGCCGTTGACCGTCTCTCGGTGGCGCCGGAGAAAATCTGTTTTGTCTCCACCAACGCTTGGGATGCTTCGGGCGCGGCTCATTTCGGCTTCAACGTGGCCTGGCTCAACCGCTTCAACAAAATCCAGGAAGTCCTGCCCGGCAAACCCAAGGTCGTCATCAATACGCTCGTCGATCTCATGGAACTGATGGGAGTAGGCTTGTGACCGACGCACAGACCGCAGCCGACATTGCCCCACCGGTCTTCGCCGATGTTCAGGCGGCGGCAGAGCGGCTTTCAGGCCAGGCGATCCGCACGCCCCTGCTGGAAAACGTCCAGCTAAACGAACTCTGCGGCGGCCGGGTTCTCATTAAGGCGGAAACCCTGCAGAGGACCGGCTCCTTCAAATTCCGGGGTGCGTTCAATCTGCTAAGCCAGATTCCAGAGGGACAAAAAGCTGCCGGCGTGGTGACCTGCTCCTCCGGCAATCATGCCCAGGGCGTTGCCTCCGCCGCCGCGATCCTGGGACTGAAGGCCATCGTGGTGATGCCCGAGGACGCACCAAGGATCAAAATCGAAAATACAAAGGGCTATGGCGCCGAGGTCGTCTTCTTCGACCGCAACCGGGAATCCCGGGAAGAAATCGTCGCGTCGATTTCCGCAGGCACTCAGATGACCTTCGCGCCACCCTACGATCATCCGCATACAATTGCCGGACAGGGCACCTGCGGGCTTGAGATTGCGCAGCAAGTGCGCGAACTCGGTGTTTCTCTCGACAACATGCTGGTTTGTTGCGGTGGCGGCGGGCTGACCGCCGGGGTCGCTCTCGCCCTCTCGGAAAAGAGTCCCGGCACGAAGGTCTATACCGTTGAACCTTCCGGCTTTGACGATACCGCGCGTTCACTGGCAGCCCGGCAGCGGGTCAGCAACGAACCGGGCCAGAGTTCGATCTGCGATGCCATTCTGACGCCGACACCCGGCGAGATCACTTTTGAAATCAATCGTCAACTGCTCACCGGCGGCCTCTCCGTCACCGACAGCGAGGTTCGGAATGCCATGCGATTTGCCTTCAACACCTTGAAAATGGTCGTTGAACCGGGCGGCGCCGTGACGCTGGCCGCGGTCCTGAGTGGCCGCATCGACACAAAGGACAGAGTCACGGCGATCACTCTGTCGGGCGGCAACGTTGATCCGGCTGTGTTCAGCTCGGTCCTGAAAGCCTGAGAGACCTCTGATGTCGCTTGCCAGTGATCTTATCGGCAAAACCCAGATCGCCACTTATGCCCGTGACGGCGCCGTACATATCCCGGGCCTTTTCGCCGAATGGGTGGACGTCATCAAGGCGGCCATTGCTGAAAACATGGCAGCGCCCGGTCCCTACGCCGCGGAGAATGTCACCGACGGTGAGAGCGGAAGTTTCTTCGACGATTACTGTAACTGGGAGCGCATTCCCGCACTTAGAGACATCGTTGAAAACTCCCCCTGCGCGGAGGCCGCTGCGCTGATCATGCGCTCGAACCGCGCCCAATTCTTTCATGATCATATTCTGGTCAAAGAGCCGGGAACCTCCAAGCCAACCCCCTGGCATCAGGATGCGCCCTACTACTTCGTCGACGGCCGGCAGAACGTCAGCTTCTGGATCCCCGTCGATCCGGTTGACGAGGCTTCGCTGCGCCTGATCAAAGGATCCCATCTCTGGGATAAGATGGTCCTGCCTGTAAGGTGGCTGAACAATGGCGATTTTTATCCAGAGAGTTCGGATTATCTGCCCGTGCCGGATCCCGACCAGGACCCCGACAGATACGAAACTCTCGAATGGTCCATGGTGCCCGGCGATGCGGTACTGTTTGACTTCAGAGCCGTACATGGCGCGCGCGCGAACATGACCAGCCGGCGGCGGCGCGCCCTCTCTCTGCGATGGGTCGGCGACGATGCGCGTTACGTCGAACGTCCGGGCAGAACCTCACCTCCCTTCCCAGGCCATGACATGTCTCCCGGCCAACGCCTGCGCGAGGACTGGTTTCCGGTTGTCTGGAAGTAGGTGAAGCCGGACGCTGGCTAAAAGCGGCAAGAGTTCGTTTGCTGCGCCTTACAAAAAACAAAAAAGCTGCGGCTCGGGCAGGTCCCAAACCGCAGCTTTTTCTGTTCGATAATGCAGGGGCGCAGAGACTACTGCTTGGTCGCGCTGCCGTTGGACTGGCTCGCCGCCGTGTTCTGCATATTGGCCGTGGCGGCCGCAGCTACATTTGGTGTCGCCGAGGGTGCGGCCGTTTTCGCCGATGCGGAGTAACCCACGGTCTTTTCATCCAGGCGCTTGATGTTGCCCTCGATGAAAGCGCCCGCATCGATCGCCAGGGTGCTGTGGGAAATGTCGCCGGTGACGCGCGCGCTTTTGGCGAGCACCACCGACGCGGCCTGGAGCTGGCCGTTGATGCTGCCACAAACCCGGACGGAGTCGGCAACGACCGATCCGCTTACCTGGGCTTTTTCTCCAATGGTCAGAGTACGGCTGGAAATATCACCCTCCACAGTGCCGTCGACCTGAAGGTCGCCGCTGCTGGTCAGGTTTCCCACGATAGTCAGATCCGCGGAGATAATCGAAGGCACACCGCTGTCCTGTGAGGCTGCCGGCTGCTGGCCGGACTCATTGGACTTAGTGCCCTCCGCACTGGACTTGTTGGATTTAGAAAACATCAGTCAGCCAACCCTATAATTCAGTTCGAAGAGAGGTAACGCACGGACACCGTCGGCGCAGGTGGATTATGCGAGTCTGCACCTGCCGAAATGCGGCGGGATACTAGCATGAATTCGAGCGGCGTTAACCATTAAGATCGGCAACGGTGCTCTTCGCAAAAATCAACAGACAGCGCTGCATCAGGTGTTAACGGAAGTTACCACGAGAATGGTTAACGGAAAGCAAAGACACTTTGGTGAATGCACCATTACGTTGTGTCGATAAAGAGGCCAAACAAATTAAGAGGTGATTACGCGTCAAGCCTGACCGTTAAAAGCGACATGCGCGCATTTTAGCTCTTAAAGACGTGCTTGCCGGCCTGGAGGAACTTCCGGGGATCGACCGCCCGCCGGTTGAACAACACCTCGTAGTGCACGTGCGGGCCAGTGCTACGGCCGGAACTGCCCAGCAAACCGATCTTGTCGCGGTTGGCGACCCTGTCGCCTTTGCGGACCATGATTTTGCGCAAGTGGGCGTAGCGCGTGCGGATGCCGTTGCCGTGGTCAATCTCGATAAAGCGTCCAAAGCGACCCCGCCATCCGGCATAAACGACCTTTCCGGGGGCCGTGGAGTAAACAGAAACACCCGGGCGCGCAGCGAAATCCAAACCATTATGGACGGCCGTGCGGCCATTGATCGGATCGCGGCGTTTGCCGAAAGTGCTGGTAATCCGATACTGATCGAGCGGCGGCGCAAGTGGCAGGATCGAGACAACTTCCTGCAAGGCGGCCCAGCGGTTCAATCGCACGTCCAGCAGCGACATCGCGGAATCATAATCCCGGTCGCTCTCGGATTCGTTCTCCCGCTCGGCAGGCACAAACGGCCCCCCCTGCCCGTTCAGGTTTTCTCCAGCGCCGGCCAGGAGGTCATCAAGGTTGAGACCGGTCATCGCGACTGTGCGCTCCATGGCCTCAATGCCAAGTTTCGTGCGTTCGGTCAGCCTGCGGACCACGATGCTCTGCGCGTCTTTGACCTGCCCCATCTCCTGACGCAACTCGACAATATGATTTTTCAGCTCACCGTTTTCTTCGGCAAAACGCTGAGCCTTGTCTTCCATCTCCGCCAGCACTTCGCGCGTGGAGGCCAGTTCAGCGTTCAAGGATTCGCGACGCTGCGCATTCGCCGAAAGACGCAGGTTCAAAGCGGCAATCCGGGCCTCCACCAAAGCCTGAGCCGCAAGATGGTTCGCGCGCGTCGCATTCGACTCCGCAACCGCACTGTCGAAGGCAAGGCGCGAATCTTCCAGATTCTGCGAAAGCTCTGCCAGGTCCGATTCGAGTCCCTGCTTCTCATCGAGAGTCGAAGCAAGCGTGGTCTGGACATCCTGCAGCTTGCGTCCCAGCCGCTCGCGCGCCTGCACCACTTCCCGACGGCCGGCTTCGGTGTTCTTCAGGGTGTCCTGGATTTCCGCGACCTGGTTTTTCAGTGCAGAGTTCCGCCCGGCGATTTTCAGGAGATCGGACTCGAACTTCTGCAGTTTCTCGGTCAGGCCTTCGCGGGCAATGACCACACGGGCGCGTTCCGTCGTGGAACTCTTCAGTTCCTCCTGAATAGCGGCAAGTTCATTCGGCGCGACATTCCCGCTTCCCAAACGCGAGAGCAAAAGATCCTGGTTCTTCTCCAGGCCTTCAGTGATCTCGGCGAACTGGTTGTGATATTCGGAAACTTCGGCGAGGAGTTCGAAGTAGGCGAGTTTTTGCCGTTCAATCTCGGAGTCTTTTTCCGCGAGGGCCAGGTTTGCCTTGTTGCTGTTTGCATTCAGCAGCCCGCCCATAAAAACCACGCCGCTGGTCGACACACCGATCCAGGTTGCCACGGCCAGTGCGCCGGCCGCAGCCAGCTTCTGCGTACGGGACGAAAGTCTGATGAACTTGATTTCGTCATTCGACCGCAGGTGGATTTCGCGCGGCACGAATACTCGATCGAGAAAAGCTGATACGCGGCCTTTCAACACCTTAGCGGGCACTCCTGCCTTCTCCCCTTGTGTCTGCTCCGTCATATCAATGCCAGCCTCTTTCCAAGGCTGCGACGTTGGTCACGGATATCAGGTATCCGTTATCAGAGCGTTTGCGCGGACGGAATCGACCGCGTGCAGACATTTTTTCACCCCTTGCCGTCGCGCAGTCCCGATGACTCGACGAATCATGGAAGTGCCGCAAAAGCGCAGAATCCAAAGCGCGACGAAAATAACCAGCGCACATAATCAAGGCAAGCCCTTACTCTTTGACACGCAGACCCGCTTCAGCCTGCATATATCTAGCGGCCAAGAATAAGGGCATCCTTATAAAAAGATGTTAATGAGCGCCGAACTTGAACCAAAGGTCATTGATAACACACAATTCTTCAATACCGCCGGTGAGCGCCGGGACAGAGCTCGCTGCAATCGGAAGCTGATTACCATTTAGGGTTGTCAACCGATCTAAAAAGCGGCGTGAGCGTGCCGCCACAAATTTCGCCTAGTCTGTCTTATGAAGAACAAGGTTGGGCTCGTCCCCGGAAAGGCTGAGCGCAGCAGAGCCTGTGCGATGACTCGACCAAGAGGCTATCAGCAAGAAACCGCCCGCTGAAAACTGCGCTCTTGTGTGACGCCGTGCAAAAACCCCTCGCGGCACCGCGCGAAGGGGTCTCAGCATTTGATCCTGCGGTCTCTTGATGACTGAGCAGATCATTCTTCCTGGAGAACAATGCCGTCCAGTCACCGATGCATCACGCAGATGACCTTAAACTGTTCTTGAAAATGATTGCACGTTGCCGACAGGATCCGCGGTCTGCTGCCCTCGCGGGGAAGAATCATCTCTACAAGCAGTGCGGCATCAACACTCCTTATTCCACACTATTTATATGCACAAAAACTACCCAGGATAGCTATATTTAAATAAAAAATTCAACTAATGGCGTAATTTTTTCAGATTTATTATATTTTAAATAATAATGCATTTAATTTTGACTTTAGAAAAACGCAAAATTTTCGACGATACAAGTAATGACTACTTACGGCTACGAGCGTGCGAACGACATGAGTGGTTAGAAGACCAAGGATAACCATGCGTTTCTGAAAGATGGTAATGAGCTTGATCAGATAACAATGCCCCGACCCTTCTGACATCCGCAAGATTCGTCAGCCGAAGTTGCGACTGCGCGCTCGGTCTGACGCCCTGCATTGCCTGAGCGTAAAGGCGAGAGGAACCCTACATGAAAATCTGGCCCTTCAGCACGCGCGGGAACGCGGGCGCCCTGTCCAACTCAACCGAGATGGCATCCATGCTTGATGCCCTCAACAAGTCTCAAGCCGTTATTCAGTTCACTCCGGATGGACATATCATAACGGCCAACGAGAACTTCCTGAGCACAATGGGCTACCGGCTGGAGGAAATCGAAGGGCAACACCACAGTATGTTTGTCGAGCCCGGGCATGAAACAAGCGATGAGTACAAGAGGTTTTGGGACGATCTTCGTCAGGGCGAATTTCAGTCGGCTGAATACAAGCGGGTCGGCAAAGACGGCAAGGAAATCTGGATTCAGGCCTCCTACAATCCGATCATCAACAGGTCCGGTAAAGTGACAAAGGTCGTAAAGTACGCCACCGACATCACTGCCCAGACACTTCAGAACGCCGATTACCGGGGCCAGATTGATGCGGTCAACAAGTCGCAGGCTGTGATCTCGTTCGAACTGGACGGCACGATTATCGAGGCCAATGAGAATTTCTTAGGTGCGATGGGTTACAGCCTGAGCGAAATCCAAGGCAAGCATCACAGCATTTTTGTCGAACCGGGCTACGCGCAATCGGCTGAATATAGAGAGTTTTGGAAGGCGTTAGGCCGCGGCGAATATCAGGCGGCCGAGTACAAGCGCGTGTCAAAGAACGGCAATGACGTATGGATCCAAGCCTCGTACAACCCGATTTTTTGCCCGAACGGCAAAGCCTTCAAGGTTGTCAAATTCGCCACGGATATCACGGCACAGGTCTTGGCCCGTCAGGAAGCGGAACGGGTCGGCAAACTGATCGATGAGAACCTTGAAAAGATCCTCACCTCCGTCGGCGAGGCCAACACGCAATCCGCGACAGCTTCATCCGCATCGACGCAAACAACGCAAACAGTCCAATCCGTGGCGGCCGCGACCGAGGAATTCCAGGCCTCGGCCAACGAGATCGCGCGCAGCATGGAAACCTCCAGATCGGATGTTCAAAAAGCGATTGAGGAAGCCATGACCGCCGATCAGTCGACACAAAAACTGACCGAGCAGGCCCAGGCGATGAATAATGTCGTCGACGTGATCCAGGAAATTGCGGGCCAGATTAATCTGCTTGCACTCAATGCCACGATTGAGTCGGCGCGGGCCGGCGAAGCGGGTAAGGGTTTTGCGGTCGTTGCCTCCGAGGTCAAATCCCTTGCCAACCAGGTTGCCAGCGCGACCGGACAGATCTCCTCGGAGATCGGCAATATGCAGACGGTCTGTAGCGACGTTGTCGAACGTCTGGCCAGCATCAAAACGGCTGTTGAATCGGTGGAAACCAGCGTCGGTTCCGTTGCTGGTGCTGTTGAGGAGCAATCCGCATCCACACGCGAGATTTCGTCGAACATGCAGTCCGCATCCTCGGCGGTTGGTGACGTGAATTCCAGTCTGGATTCAATTGCGGCAGCCATCCACGATGCAAACGGCTTTGCTCAGGAAGGCACCGATCTCTACCGCAGTCTGCAGAAGCCTGCCGCCTAAGTCGCCTTCGCAAACCCGAGTCTGGGAATTTTCGGCAATAATTTGCCAGCTTCGGTTGCTTAGTATCAAATTATAAACTCCTCTCCAATTAGAGTTGCGGGCACAAAAGGTAAGGACATGAGCCGATGTTCCCGGTGCCCTATAACGACGCCCAGCGCCTGAAATCGCTGGAGTCATACAAGATCCTCGATACGCCGACCGAAGAGGCCTTCGATCACTTAACCAGACTCGCCCGCGCGGAGTTCGGGACGCCCTTCACAATGCTGTCCCTGGTGGACAGCACGCGGCAGTGGTGCAAGTCGCGCCAAGGCTTCGACGCCGTCGAAACACCCCGCGACATGGCCTTTTGCAGCCATACGATTCTGTCGGACGAACCTCTCGTCATTCTCGACGCAACGCGGGACGCACGCTTCAGATGCAGCCCCTTGGTATGTCACAAACCAGGTATACGCTTCTATGCAGGTGCGCCTTTAATCAATCGCGAGGGCCTACGGCTCGGAAGCTTTTGCGTCATGGATACGGAAGCGTGCGCGGGCTTCCCGCTGGAAGAAGTCCGCGAACTTCAGGACTTTGCGCACTTCGCCATGCAATTGATCGAAATGCGTAGACCAGTCGAGCACATGTCACTCCCAACCCCCGAGAGAGAACATCCGGCAAAGGGCACGTTTGAGCCCTCTCTGGTGTTTCTGACGCCAAAAGATCGACACTGGCCGCATTGAACCGCAGCATCAGCGTGGGGTAAAAAGACTCATTCTCTCTACCACGCACGCTAACATCGCGGAGTCTTGCAGACAGGGCGCAATGTCGTTTGCGGTTGCGTAACCCTCTGCCGCCACCACGCAGGCTTCCGGTATGTCTGGACCTTCAGCGGACAGATAAAGACAGAATGCCTGCCCGGCACCCATTGCGGACAACTGCGCATAACGATGGTATTTCTGCCAAGAAGAGTTCCCCTATTCAGCATCACACGAGCGCGCAGATGGAAGACATTGACCTTTTGCTAGACCTGCACAAGAAAGCGGACAGACAGGGTCCCGGAGGCGAAGCCGAGACCCGACTGGCAGTCACCCTGTCCGGGCTCTCCGATCGGAAAAACCTGAAAATCGCGGACATCGGTTGCGGCACCGGGGCGTCGACGATCACTCTGGCCAAGTCTCTTGACGCGGATGTCACAGCCGTGGATTTCCTGCAGGATTTCCTGAAGGAATTGGAACAGCACGCGAAGACCGAGGGCGTCTCAAGGCAGATCACTACCCTCGAAGCGTCAATGGACGCTTTGACATTCGGGCCCTCGACACTTGACGCAATTTGGTCGGAAGGCGCGATCTACAACATTGGTTTCGAGAGAGGAATTCAGACCTGGCGACCCTTTCTTAAGCCGGGCGGAATTCTCGCGGTTTCCGAGTTGACCTGGTTGTCGGATCAGCGGCCCAGCGAGTTGGAGGATTACTGGTCCCGGGAGTATCCGGAAGTTGATACAGCCTCTGCCAAGATGGCGCTCTTGGAGGCCAATGGCTACACACCCGTAGGCTACTTCACTCTCCCCGAGACCTGCTGGCTCGATAACTACTACCGCCCGATGCAGGAGCGCTTTGCGGGCCTTCTTGAAAAATACGATGGCGCCTCCGATGCCCGCGCGCTCGTCGAGGCCGAGCAAGCGGAGATAAGCCTATACGAGCGCTTCTCCGCTTTCGTGAGCTACGGATACTACATCGCGCGGAAGCTTCCGGACTGATGGCGGGAAGACGATTGCCGCACGGGAAATTGGAGGTCGACTAGGAGCGTGTAAGAACCCTGCGGCGTCTGCATCGTTTCTTCGAAACGACTGCCGCCCGGCTGACTACTGTAGATGCTGCAGGCGTTTCGCCCTGCGAAACGCTTGTGGCGGAGAGAGAGGGATTCGAACCCTCGATACGCGATTAACGTATACTCCCTTAGCAGGGGAGCGCCTTCAGCCACTCGGCCATCTCTCCGTTCGCGCGAAGCGGCTGAATATCTATGGTTTTTGCAGGCCGATGTAAATCGAAAAATCAAGCTTTACGAAGATCGGCAGGAAACTGGGCGATCCTTGAGTTATAAGCTGCAGGACTTAAGTCTACGCCCTGAGGCCCACCCTCGCCCCCTGCCCGCTTCAAAGCAGGTCATGCAGCACCTGCAGGACTATAGAAGGCTGCCGGCGAGAGCTTCGGTCAACTGCGGCCCTTCGTTTCGCACATTCCCCACATCCGGACCCACACGCAGGGCCTCCAGCAACTGGCTCGGGTATTGCCCCGCGATCTTCAGGGCATCAGGCACATCGGCCATCAACCAGGTCTCATAGTCCTCCGGCTGAAGAATGACCGGCATACGTTTGTAAATATCAGCCATCACCTCGTTCGCAGCGGTTGTCAGAATGGTAAAGCTATAGAAATCAACCGCCTCTCCCCTCGACGTGCCGCGCCAGGCCGTCCAGAGTCCCGCCATGAAGAACAGCCGGCCATCCTGCTCCTTGATCATCCAAGGCCGTCCTTTGCCCTGCCATTCATAGAAAAATACGGCCGGTATCAGGCAACGCTGGGATTTCAGCGGGCCACGATAGCTGGCCTTATCCATGACCTCTTCGGATTTGGCATTGAAGGTCGCAAATTTGAGCTCTTCGAGAGGCTTATGAAACCACTCAGGCACCAGACCAAACCGGGCCATGGCGCAACGCACTTCGTGCCGATCACTCAGCACGACGGGTGCAAGCTGGGTCGGCGCAATGTTATAGCGCGGCTCCAGATCGAACGCCGGCACGTCCAGACCCGTCAAACCGAGAGCATCAACGACTTCTTTCCATGTCAGGCGGGCAATTCCATAACGTCCACACATGCATTCAGTTTACAGGAAATCAGCGATAAATCCACATTGTTCTCTTTTTGTTCCTATACTAATGTCTCGGCATGTTTGATGAAATCTCCAGCAAAATCACTCGGGCCCTCAAAAGGTCGCGGGTTCTCGTCAGAGTAAAAGGCCAGGATCCCGATACAGGCTACCGCGTCGCCGCCAAGTACGTGCTGGAGGAGCTCGAGCGATCTTACGAGATCCGCAGACGGGGTATGGCCCCGGGCCACAAGACGCCGGAGAACGAAAAGTAGCGAACGTCCGGGCGCTGGTCGGATCTGGCAGAGCGGCCCCACCCCCTTCAGAGAACAGAGGATCTGCGGAACCTGAAGCCCGATAACCCGGATTTCGAATTCAAGGCAGCGGGAGAAAAGGCACTATGGGAATTCGACCACACGCCAGTAATGGTCGATAAATTTCATCGCGTCCGTGAAACTGTTCGCCACGTTGGATTTCACGATATAGCCCGCCACATGCTTTTCGTAGGCCGACAACCGGTCACGGTCATCCTTGGAGGTCGTCATCACGAAGACGACCGATGTACTGAGTTCAGGGTCGCTGCGAAGCTCCGCCAGAAACTCCAGACCGTTCATGCGCGGCATGTTGAGATCGAGCAGAATGAGAAAAGGCGAAACGATCTTTTCCCGGTTGTTCTCTCCGCGGAGATGCTCCAGTGCCTCCCGGCCGTCTCTTGCGATCACCAGAGGATTTTTAATGCGCAGCTCACGGAGCGAACGCTCAATTGCTTTCACATCAACATCGTCATCCTCAACCAGGAGAAAAGTCACCGTTTTATCTGTCATTGCACGTCACACTGTCAGCAAAAGCCGGTTATCCGACGGGAAGTATTAAGGGCATTTTGGTGAAGTGTAACGCTGATCGGCAGATATAAACAAGCGGGCCAGAAGAACGCGCACGCGAGATGGTTCAACAGTAAACGTCAGCGGCACAGGCCCCCACCTCATGACGAGCGGGTGACGACACCTGCGAATACCCGGGCATCTCTGCCGATGACCACGTCAGACCGCAATTGCGACCTTGTCCATTTCCGCACTGACACGCGACTGCCATAACTTGGGCCAAGTGAAGACAAAACCTGTGCCCCGGCCTTCTGCCGGATTGGACTCGATCTCGATGGAACAGCCGGCAATCTGGAGCTGCTTGTAAACGATTGCCAGACCCATGCCGCTGCCTTCCACTTCGTCCCGTCCCTTGAGCGTTTGAAAAACCCCAAAAACGCGCTCATGGAACTCGGGATCGATACCCGGACCGTCATCCCGCACCGAGAAAAGATAGCATTCCTTTTGTTCCTCCGCGCCGATGGTGATCATACCCTCATCACGGTCGTGATGCTTGATCGCATTGGATATGAGGTTGCGGAAGATCTGATGCAACGGCGCCTTGGCTGTTTCGAGAACCGGGAATTCACCCTCCAGGGTCAGAGCAAAGCGCTTGCCCTGCATCACAAGGTCGAATTCACCTTCAATGGTTGATTTGACATCAACGGTCTCGACTTTCTCTTCCTTGCGTCCGACCCGGGAGAACTTCAGCAGATCATCGAGCAAGGCTTCCAGGCGGGCAATACGACCCCGCAGGAGCGTCATATTCTCTTGGCTTTCGCCATCCATCAAAGCCCCCATATCGGCTTCGATCCAGGTGGCAAGGTTATCGATGCCGCGCAGTGGTGCCTTTAAGTCGTGAGACGCAACATAAGCAAACTGAGCGAGCTCGGTATTGGAGCGTTTGAGGTCTTCCGACTGCAGGGCGAGCCGGGTCTCGGTCACTTTGCGTTGAGTAATGTCCGCGATCGAGCCCACCATTCGGACCGGTTCACCTGTCTCATTCCGCGAAGCGAGTCCATTTGCCTGAAACCATAGGTACTCGCCTGATTTGTGGCGCAGGCGATACTCCAGTTCAAATGGCACACCATCATCGAAATGCGCCTGCACTAAGTTGGCGACAGCACCAAGGTCATCCGGATGTACGAGGGACTTGAAAGTCTCGAAACTTGCTTCGATCTCTCCGACATCATACCCAAGCAGGCGATAAAAATTCGGTGACCAGTACTCTTCGTTTTCCTTGATGTCGATCCAATCCCAGATCCCAACACTTGAGCCTTCAGCGGCCAGAGAAAAGCGCTCTTCACTGACGCGGAGAGCTTCGGTCTGCCGTCGCAATTCCTTCTCCTGATCGCGCAGTAGGATCGAATTGTTCCGGAAAACACGCACGGCGTTCGCCAGCGCGCCAAGTTCATCGCTGCCGTGAACACTAATCCGGGCTTCGTGGTCGCCTTTCGCAAGCGCTAATGTCGCCGAGGTCAGGGTTTCGAGACGCTTTACGATTTGCCGGCTCACGATGAAGGTAATAATCAGTGACGATCCGATCAGCGCCATCGCCACGATGACAGTCAGGAGAACGCGGCTTGAGTATATCGCCTGGCCGGCAAAGACCGTTTCGTCCGTAATCGCCTGCTCAGCCTCTTCCAGGAGAGCGGCGGCGCGTTCATTGATACTCTCCGAAGTCTTGACGATATCCTGATGAAGCCGGTCCACACGCTGGTTCTGCTCCAGAATCATTGCCCCTAACTGAAAGATACTGTTTGCGCCTGAGATCGTCGCGGACAGGTCGCGGAGATAATTGCCAACCTCTGCGCGCAGGTCAATCTTCTCCAGGTTCAATGTCAGACGCGTCATCGCGCGGAGATCAAGATCGATCTCGGACTTCAGGCTGTCCAGGCGCCGTGTATTCTGCTCCAATAAGCTCTGGTCCAGCTTTTGCAGAAGTGATTCAGCGCGAAACTGCAATTCAATGAGTTGCTCGATCCCCTCAATATCGGCACCGGTGACCCGTTCGAACAATTGCAGAAACTCTTCGGTTACCTCTTGCCGCTCCCTCAGGTTTTCACGCAGCAAATCGCTGTTCTCGATAAACTGAGACGACGCTTCAATGACAATGGGTTGTACCGAATCAAGAATCGCTGAGACAGCTGCATAGGCCCGGTCAAGCTGCCGCCGCTGTTGTCGTTGCGCAGTGATTCGCTCTACGACCTGCCTTTCCTGAGAAATGCGATTGTCCGACAGCTGTGCAACCAGATCGTTGAGACTGTCGACAAGTTCAATCGATGTACCACCGCGCCGCAGGCGGCGTATGAGCGTCGGCAACTCTGTTAAACGCGCTTCGATACTGACGGTTTGATAACTCAGTTCATTTTGGGAGGTCACACTGGCGAGCGCGGAGGTTGAGGTTGTAAGTACGAAGGTCTGCTGCACCAACTGCTCGGCGACAATCATCGAGGGAACGGCCTGCTCCACGATGCGCCGCTGCGCGTTCTCGATCACGCTGTAACTCACGAAAGCAACAGCGGCGGCGGCAAAGGACAGCCCTGCAACCGCGTAGAATGCGATGCGCAGACGCGAACCGACACTAAGCCCTCGAAGCCGAACCCCGATCATCGATTTATTTTCGTTCATCCATTTTCATTTCGCGGCTTTTACTAAAAATAGCGTAACAATTTATAAATGCCCGTTATATTATTGTATCGACTAATAAATATTCTAAGAGAATTGTGATGGAAGACGATTCTGCCTTTGGTGGCATTTCGCGCCGGAGGCTTCTTGGCACAGGCACCAGCGCAGCACTGATCGGATCCAGCCTGTTACTCCCGCGCTCCGGCCTGCGCGCCCAGTCTACCAAATTTTCTCTCGATCGGCTTCATACGGAGATCATGCAAGAGGTCGCATCCCTGGCAGCCGGGCGGAATGTCGAGATCGTAATCCTGCAACCTCAGGGATCTCTGGGCAACATCAAACCACTGGGCGATACCTTTACGCGAGCGACAGGCGTTAAAATCCGCTATGTCGAAGTCGCCGTCGACGACATCAATACGCAGATGATTATCGATACACTCTCTGGCACTGGGAGTTTTGACCTCGCACTACCGGCGACCTTCGGTCTACCGGATCTTGTCGAGGCCGGTGCACTTTTGAATCTCGACGATCTCGCAGAGCGCTACGCACCGGACGACTTTCGGCGGGACGCCCTTTTTTCAGTGGGCGACTATTACAAAAGCAGCCTCTATGGCTATCAGACAGACGGTGACACATACCTCATGTTCTATAACCGGCCTTGGTTAGAGAACCCGGATGAGCAGAAGCGCTTCGCCGACCAGCAGGGTTATGAGCTGAAAATTCCGGATACCTGGGAAGAGCTCGACACCGTGATGGCTTTTTTCCATCAACCGGAGGAAAAACGATACGGCGGCGCTCTTTTCAGAACGCCCAATTACGTTGCCTGGGAATGGTGGACGCGATTCCACGCAAAAGGCTTTTGGCCGTTCACCGACGACATGGATCCGCAGATCAGCAATGAGGCCGGAATAGAGGCTCTGAACGAACTGATATCTGCCTCGAAATACCTTTACCCCGAAGCCGCCACCAATGGGTTATTCGATAATTGGAAGGCCTACGCAGAGGGTCATATCTTCTGCAACATAGGCTGGGGCGGTACGCAAAAATTCTTGAATGCATCAGGATCAGCCGTACGCGGAAAACTCGCATTTGGGCCGACGCCAGGCGGTATTGTCAAAGGCAGGCTCCTTCAAACACCGTACTTCAACTGGGGTTGGAACTACACGGTCTCCAGTGCAACGAAAGAGCCCGAGATCGCCTATCTCTTCGCGCTCTTTGCCTGCAGTCCGGAGATGTCGACGATCGCGGTCCAGGATAGCAATGGTTACTTTGATCCCTTCCGCGAAGAACACTACAAAGATCCCAAAATCGTCGACGTCTACAGCCCGGATTTTCTGAAGGCGCACCGCTCCGCCATGCGCGGCAGCATTCCCGACCTCTATCTCCAGGGTCAGGGCGAATACTTTGATGCTTTGCGGGAGAATATTGTCCGGGCCGACAGGGGCGAAATAAGCAGCAAGGAAGCACTGGACACCACGGCAAAGCAGTGGCGTAAAACCACCCGCCGGATGGGCCGGCGAAGCCAGTCAACGCAATGGAAATTTCTGAAGTCGCTCTATCCTGAAAAAATCCGCGAGTTGCTCACTTGAAAGAACCAGCGAGCGGACCGGAACCAGCAAACCCGATCCGCTCCCCGGGCGCTATGGCTCTGAGGAACAACAGCGCGACGTCGCACATTTCATCGTTTTCGCCGGGCGGGCAAAAACCGGCGAAACCTCAGAAGCTTAAGACCAGACCCGTAACAACGCCCCAGCCTTCGTTACTGCTGTCGGCGGCATCGCCGTCATATTCGGTCGCAAAGATCGAACCGATCACATCAACGCCGGGGCCGATGCCGTAACTGCCGGACAGCATGACCGTATCGTTTTCATCGTCGCCATCCGTACCGACCAGGCCTTCGACCTCGCCATGCAGGTACGACAGACTGACCGCGGCGGAGTCCCAGGCATAGGCAACGCCGATGTCGTAGCCATTGCCATCGAATGACGTTGCGGTGTCTGTACCGGCGCCGGCATTACCCTCTGTGTGGGCGTAGGATCCGCCGACGGTAAAGCCCGCGTAACCAAGGTTGAAGCCGAGGCTGTAACCTTCGGCATCGTCATCACCGCCGTTTGGTGCCGAGGCCGTTAGAAAACCGGCAGCCAGTGCCACATCGACTTCACCCAGGGTCTCCACGAAGTTCACACCCACGGCAAAACCGTTCTCGTAAAGATCCTCCGCCGGCTGAGCGTTATCATCGCGTTCGAATTCGGGAATGTACGACACGCCGACCTGAACGCCCGAAAAACGCGGCGTGAAATAGGTGATTTTGTTGGCCTTGTCCTCACCCAGAAACAGGAAGGTTGATTCGAAGGCGGAATCAGCGTCGGAAGAGGTCGTGTTCTCAATCCAGTCCGATACGTCGCCATCGTTCAAACCGATACCGACGTCCGGAGCGGCGTATTGCATAATTGCCGCCGCATTGTCACGTGAGCCGATTTCGCCGCGGCCGAAGTTTCCTTCGACGTAAGCATAGCTCTCTGCAATCTGCTCCTCGTTATCAGTGTTGCCGTTGAGAACCACTGCCGCACCGAAGGAAATCCCGTTGTCCAGCGTCGTCTCACCGCCGAATTCAACCTCGGTGTCGCTCTTTTGGTCGAAGTGATCCTGATCGGTATCGTTGTCGGCGTAGCCGAAGAACTGTTCCATGTATCCGGACAGCCCGAGCTTGATCGGCTCTTCGGCTTTCGCACCCGCCGCACCGCAGAGCGTAACGGCAAACGCAGACGCTGCGATCAGCGAAACACGGCTCGATTCGCGCAGCAATTCATTTCGAGTAGTCAACTTCGTTCCTTTCCACAACTCACCCAGTTGCAAACCCGGTCTTCCGGCTTTCACACGAGGCATCTTTCCAAAGGCACCTCAGTGTCGACCGAGGATGCGCTGCTGGTTTCCATAAATGTTATGTTATTACATTTCAATCAGAAAAATCTCAGATTTCGATTCACGAGCCTTGCAATCGCGAATCATTATCATTCTTAATAAAATACAGAGGAAAAGACTCCTGTCAAACAGGTAATGGTTTTCTGAAGATGGCTTGGACTGCTGCAAGTTAGAAAAAGGCGTCAGAAAAGCCATCAGAAGATGACGGTAACGAGGTCCATTCTGAGAGCATATGCCCCAGTTCTTGAAGTTCCTGGTCGCTTGCCGACCCTCGCGCAAATCCATCTTCCCGAGGCGCCCTTTAGCCCAGAGTTCCGCTCCCCGCGAGAAGATCCTGTTCAGAACCCGAGTGGGCACGGCGAGATGGGAATTCGGGCATGTCCCTGAACCGAACCGTCTTGCCCGGCCGAACGGCTCAAATCTCTTGCCTCGAACGAAATCTCTAAAACTAAAATTTAATTCAAATGGTTAGCAGAATTTTATGTGATTGACGGTGAACACAAATAGCTAAGCCATGAAACTTTAAGGTGAGATTGATCAGTTCTCTTTAGAGCACGGATTTTGTTTGAAGAAACTCAATCGTATTCACTCAATCTTAAGCACGTGCCGCCCAAAGTTCCTTGAGAGGACGGGGGTTTTTGATGGAAGCGATCAAGACTGCAAACCTTTCTCTAACCATTTGATTTAGGGGCTGATTCGGTCTTTTCGCACCCGTAGTGAAAGACGGTCAGATTTAAGACGCACTGCCGCATTAGGAGCATCGGATGTCACTCTCTCGGGGAACGGTCGAAACACTTATCGACCTGGTGGAAATCAAATTGAGCTGCGTAGAAGTCTATGACCGTGACGACGCCAGAGAACTGGCGCGGCTGGAACAGGGCCGGCGCGAGCTTCTGGCACTTGCCGGCAGGGAAAGCGAAGAACCTGCAGAAATCGTGAAGATCTCCCGCGGCGCTCGCGGGCGTACGCGCTCCACGGTGACGCACTAAACGTTAATCCGACGGTTTAGGCCATGGCCTAACCCACAAGGGCCTACGGAGGGGAATGCGCCCTCTTAGGCCAAGGCCGATTCCAAGTCCGCGATCAGGTCATCGATGTCCTCGATACCGACCGACAGCCGTAGCATATCGTCCGGGATTGGGCTGTCCGGCCCTTCAACAGAAGCCCGATGCTCGACAAGGCTCTCCACTCCGCCGAGCGATGTCGCCCGCTGAAAACAGCGCAGATTCGCGACGCAGCGCAGGGCCGCTTCCCGCCCCCCCTTGACCCGTAACGACAACATGCCGCCAAAACCGCCCGGCATCTGATGGCGCGCAACCGCATGCCGGGGATGGCTCTCCAGGCCAGGATAGAGCACCGCGTCGATGGCGGGATGTCCGTCAAAATGACAGGCGATGGCCATGGCGTTCGAACAGCAACGTTCAACGCGCAGGTAAAGCGTTCGCATACCGCGCAAGAGCAACCAGGCCTCAAAGGTGCCGAGAACACCGCCGATGTTCAGGCGATTGTCTTTGATTCGCGCCCAGAAGGGGTCGTCCTCCGCAGTCACGAGAGCGCCAGCGAGGACATCGCTGTGGCCGTTCAGGTACTTTGTTGCGGAATGGAAGACGATGTCGGCGCCCAGCGCGAGCGGCTGGGATAGAACCGGCGTCACGACGGTCGAGTCGACAACCAGCTTGGCACCGGCGGCATGCGTCACCTTTGCAACGGCGGCAATATCGATAATATCCCAGGTCGGATTAGCCGGCGTTTCGAC
Source organism: Denitrobaculum tricleocarpae (assembly GCF_007004665.1). Classification (GTDB taxonomy): domain Bacteria; phylum Pseudomonadota; class Alphaproteobacteria; order Kiloniellales; family Kiloniellaceae; genus Denitrobaculum; species Denitrobaculum tricleocarpae. Next base: position 351,903 of record NZ_ML660054.1, read on the forward strand.
CCAAACCAGTTTGGTCTGGCCCGGCTTAATCGCTGCCTCGAAAGCGCCGTCCTTTGTCCCGTCGACCAGATCCAGTCCGATACCCCAGTCAGCGCAGAAGGAGATCATCCAGGCGCGCAGGGTCCAGTACATGACGTCCTGGGCCACGATGTGATCCCCGGGCCGCAAGGCTTGGACCACGGCGGTCGCGGCGGCCATGCCCGATGCAAAGAGCATGGCATCCTTGCCGCCCTCGAGACGGGCCAGCAGGCCTTCCGCGTGTTCGGGCGTGGGTGCCTGGTCGCGGGCATAAATACGCCCGTCGACCAAGGGTTCATAGTCCCGGTCACGCACGAAGGTCGTCGAGGGCTGGATCGCCGGCACCACACCGCCGCTTGCGGGATCGATGCTCTCGAGAGATTGAGCGGCCAGGGTCGCGGGCCGGCGCGTATCGGAGTCAGTCATGGAGTCTGGATAGCCTGCAGAGACCTAAAAAGCCATAGCCCGGTTGCAGGTACCTCAAGCACGCGCCCCGGCCGCCGGATCCGAATTCAACCAAGCTTCTTCTTGAGCAGCTGATTGACCATGCCTGGATTGGCCTTGCCCTGGGTCGCTTTCATGACCTGCCCGACGAACCAGCCGATCAGTTTGGCGTTGCCGCCCTGGTACTGCTCGACCTGTCCGGGGTTATCCGCAATCAGCTGATCGACGATCCCCTCGAGGGCGCCGGTGTCGCTGATCTGCTTCAGACCCTTTTCTTCGACGATGGCCGCGGCGTCCTTGCCGCTGTCCCACATGGCCTCGAAGACCTCTTTCGCCGTGCGTCCGGAAATCGTGCCGTCCGCGATCAGGTCGATCAGACCGCCCAGTTTCGTGGCATCCACCGGCGCATTGCCCAGGTTGGCGCCACTGGTTCGGTTCAGAGCACCGAAGTAATCGCCGATGACCCAGTTGGCCGCCAGCTTGGGATCCCGGCCCTTGGCCACGGTCTCATAGAAAGCCGCAGTCTCCTGATCGGCGACCAGAACGCCCGCGTCATAGACGGGCAGACCGAACTCATCGATAAAGCGCTGCTTCTTGGCGTCCGGCAGTTCCGGCAGCTCCTTCTTCAGCGACTCAACCCAGGCCCCGTCGATCTTCAGGGGCAGCAGGTCCGGGTCCGGGAAGTAGCGGTAATCATGCGCCTCTTCCTTGCTGCGCATGGAGCGGCTGGTGCCTTTGCTGGCATCGAACAGGCGCGTCTCCTGATCGATGGTTCCGCCCTCTTCCAGGATCGCGACCTGGCGCTTTGCCTCCAGCTCGATGGACTGCTGTACGAAACGGATCGAGTTCACGTTCTTGGTCTCTGTCCGGGTGCCAAAGGGCTCGCCGGGCCGCCGCATGGAAAGGTTCACGTCGGCCCGCATGGAGCCCTCGTCCATATTGCCGTCGCAGGTCCCAAGGTAGCGCAGGATCGACCGCAGCTTGCGCAAATAAGCCCCCGCTTCTTCCGCCGAGCGCATATCCGGCTTGGAGACGATCTCCATCAGGGTCACGCCGGAGCGATTGAGATCGATGTAGGACATGGTCGGATGCTGATCGTGCAGACTCTTGCCCGCATCCTGCTCCAGATGCAGGCGCTCGATCCCGACTTCACGGGTCTTGCCGTCTTCCAGGTCCAGGATGATGGTTCCCTCACCCACGATCGGATGCAGAAACTGAGAGATCTGATAGCCCTGCGGCAGATCGGCGTAGAAGTAATTCTTCCGCTCGAACTCGGAGAAGAGGTTGATCTTCGCGTTCAACCCAAGGCCGGTCTTGACCGCCTGCTCGACCGCCATCTCGTTGATCACAGGCAGCATGCCGGGCATGGCCGCGTCCACCAGCGAAACCTGGCTGTTCGGCTCGGCGCCGAACGCGGTCGCCGCGCCGGAGAAGAGCTTTGAGTTGGCGATCACCTGGGCATGGACTTCCAAGCCGATCACCATTTCCCAGGGGCCCGTTTTACCTTCGATTATCGTCATGACTGCTCGTCTTTCCTCTTTGCCTCAAATCAACCGGATCACGAAATGATCTGGGGTAAGGCATCAAACTCGGCCGCGCTCTCCAGCACCTCGGCAACCTTCATCAGCGTCCCCTCCTCGAAGGGTTGTCCGAGCAGTTGCAGGCCCAGCGGCAGACCTTCGCCCGAGAGGCCCGCCGGAATCGAAATCCCGGGCAGACCCGCGAGGCTAGCGGGAACCGTGAAGACGTCGTTGAGATACATGGCGACCGGGTCGTCCATCTTGTCGCCCATACCGAAAGCCGCGCTGGGCGCAGTCGGCGTCAGGACGACATCGACCTTTTCGTAGGCCGCCTTGAAGTCGTTGGCGATCAGAGTGCGGATCCGGCGCGCCTTGTTGTAGTAGGCGTCGTAATAACCGGCCGAGAGCACATAGGCTCCGATCAGGATCCGGCGTTTAACCTCGGCGCCGAAGCCCTCGCCCCGGGTTGCCTCGTACATTTCATCGAGAGTCTCGCCTGGAACCCGCAGGCCATAGCGCACGCCATCGTAGCGTGCGAGATTGGAGGAAGCCTCCGCTGGGGCGATGATGTAGTAGGTCGGCAGCGCATACTTGGTGTGCGGCAGGCTGATATCGACCATCTCCGCACCCGCAGCTTTCAGCCATTCAATGCCCTGTTTCCAGACGGCGTCGATCTCGGCAGGCGTTCCGTCGATCCGGTATTCCTTGGGGATGCCGACCTTGAGGCCACGTACATCACCGGTCATAGCCGCTTCGTAGTCGGGCACCGGCGTATCCACGCTCGTAGAGTCCTTGGGATCATGACCGGCCATGCCACGGAGCATGATGGCCGCATCGCGCACTGTGCGGGTCATCGGCCCCGCCTGATCCAGAGAAGACGCAAAGGCAACCGTGCCCCAGCGCGAGCAGCGGCCATAGGTCGGCTTCATGCCGACAATGCCGCAGAAAGCCGCCGGTTGACGGATCGAGCCGCCTGTGTCGGTCCCGGTCGCGCCCAAAGCACAGCGCGCAGCCACAGCCGCCGCGGAACCGCCGGAGGATCCCCCGGGCACCAGTGGCTCGTTGCTGCCGCTGCGCCGCCAGGGATTTTCCACGCCACCGTAGTAGCTGGTCATATTGGACGACCCCATGGCGAACTCATCCAGGTTGGTCTTGCCCAGCATGACCGCGCCGGCCGCCCAGAGATTGGCGGACACGGTCGATTCATACTGCGGCTGGAAGCCGTCCAGGATATGAGAACCCGCCGTGGTCAGGACATCCTGCGTGCAGAAGAGGTCCTTAATCGCCAGCGGGATACCCTCGAGCACGCCGGCGTTTCCCTTCCGGCGGCGCTCGTCGGAAGCATCGGCCCCGCTCAGCGCCTGCTCGGGCGTCTCGGTGATAAAGGCATTCAAAGAGCGGCAGGCCTCGACCGCCTCGACATGAGCCTGGGTCAGCTCGCGCGCGGAAAAATCGCCCTTCGCCAGGCCGTCCCGGGCCTCGGTGAGGGAAAGATGGGTCAGCTTGGACATTATTCGACCACCTTTGGAACGGCGAAGAAGCCGTGAGCGCCCTCGGGCGCGTTTTTCAGAACCTTGTCGGCGCAGTTGCCATCCGTCACCACGTCCTGGCGTTGCGGCAGGCTCATGGCCACCACCGAGGTCATGGGCTCGACGCCCTCGGTATCGAGCTCGGAAAGTTGCTCGACCCAGTTCAGGATTTCGGTCAGTTCGCCGGTCAGGGCTTCCTGCTGTTCCTCGGGTATGCGGATCCGCGCCAATTTAGCGATCCGCGCGACGGTGTCCTTATCGACAGCCATAACGGGTCCTGTTCTCGTTCTTTGGGAGATCCCGCTATAAGCCCGGCCAGACCTGGCCAAACCCCGCGGCGGGATCGAAGCGCGCGGAAAATAGCACCGGCGTTTCGCCCCCGCAATGCCAAGGCTGCGAAGGGCCGTGATTGAGACTGGCGCTGTCCGAGGCTATGGTTGAATTGAAGCTTGTCTTTGCCTGAAATCCGCTCTTCAAATTCAATGGAATCTATGGCACACCCTCCTGCCCCGCCCGGATGTTCCGATGTCCGGGCCGAACAGGTCGTCTCCTGCGCCGATGGCCTGACTGCTGGCGTGATGGAATTCTGATAGCGTGATTGAATGCTACCTTTAGAACAAAAATCAGTATTTGACCGGGTCCACCCACCAATGCGGATAAGAACAAAGCGTCTGGAGCTCGGCCCGGTCGAGATGGACGACAAAGACGATTTGGTGAAGATCCTCAACAACTGGGAGGTTGCCCAATGGCTTATCGCGCCTCCTTTCCCTTACAAGCAAAGAGACGCCATCGACTGGATTCTCAAGGTCCGCAAAGACCACGAAAAGCTCTCCCCGGAACACTTCGGTATTTACCTGCGCGACGAGGGCAAATTGATCGGCGCCGTCTCAATCGACAGTAAGCTCAAAGACAATACCTGGACCCTGGGCTACTTCGTGGGACAGCTCTACTGGGGCCGGGGCTATGTCTTCGAGGCCATCGAACCGTTGATCACCTATGCACGCGATCACCTGCACGTCAGACGGATCGTTGCCACGGTCGACCAGGAAAACGTAAGATCGACCAGAGTTCTGAAAAAACTTGGTTTCAAGTACGAAGCAGCCAAAGAAGGGCAATACCCGACACGCCGCCAGGGCAACCTCGTCGACGCCTATTACATCGATTTGTGATTCATTCGGATACGCTGAAGCTCGAAAGATCGAGATCTCCACTCCAGCGCCAGGCCCCGAGAAAAGGTTCATTTGCCGTACGCCGTCCATGCGGGACCCAGGCCGGGTGATGAACCAGGCTGCCAGGTGGCTGCGGCGTGTAATCCTGCGCGCCTACGGTCCATTCTGCAACGCCGGCAATCACCAGATAAGTTTCTTCGCCTGAATGGCTGGAGATGGGATAATCCGTACCGCGTTCGGAGACCAGCAGCCCGACCCGCGCCGACTCCGCATAGATGTGACCGTCGGGACCAACGAGCTCTGTCGTGTGGAGGTTTGAGGAAATATCCTCCGCCAGCCCCGTGCCTTCCCAGCATTCCCAGTCCAACAGAGAAGCGCACTCGAGAACCCTCCGCGCAATTGGAAGGGCATTAACAAGACCGCATGCCGCCTCGAGCAAAGGTCCCGCGTCTGATCGTCCCGGCCGCCGGCGAAAGGGCCGGCCTATCGCGGACTTCAAGGCGGTTACCGCCTCATCCCCTCCCGGCCGCCCCTCGGCTTCATAGGCCCTGGCCAGTTCGCCGAGCAATAGGTCGAACTTCTCACGCGCGCCCGGTTCCAGCTCATATGTCTCGAAAGCCGTCGTCATCTTGGGTCAAATCCCGCTCTCGCTTTTACGCTCCCGGTGCAACTACTCTGCGGGCGCAACGTCAGCTGTCTTTGGCGTTCCTTTGATCTTCTCCCGGAAGCCCTGGAAGAGGCAGTAGAGCACCGGAATAAAGAAAATCCCGATCGCGGTCGCCGCCAGCATTCCACCGAAGACGACAAAACCAACCGAAACACGGCTGGCCGCGCCGGCACCGGTGGCAAAGATCAGCGGCAGGACACCCAGGATAAAGGATAACGCCGTCATCATGACCGCGCGGAAGCGAAGCCGGGCCGCCTGTTGGGCGGCCTCCTGGATAGAGAGCCCCTGCTCCCGGCGCTCCTTGGCAAACTCGACGATCAGGATCGCACTTTTACTGGCCAGGCCGATCAGCATGACCAGGCCGATCTGGGCGTAGAGATTGTTGTCCAGGAAGGGAAAGAGCATCAAGGGCACCAGGGCTCCGAAGGCCGCAATAACCACCGAGGTCACCACTGACAGCGGTACTGTCCAGCTCTCGTACTGCGCCACCAGAAAGAGGTACGCAAAGATAAATGCCAGACCGAAAATGAAGAGGATAAGGCCGCCGGCCTCCAGTTCCTGCTGTGAGGTCCCGGTCCATTGAATACCGTAACCCTCCGGCAAGGCCTCCGCGGCCACCTCCTCCATCGCGGCAATGGCATCGCCGGTGCTGAAGGCGTCAGCGCTCGAACCGGTCAGGGACGCCGATTGGTAAAGGTTGTAGCGGGTGATCGAGAGCGGTCCCAGGATCGGCTTCAACTCGACGAGCGCGTTGAGCGGAACCATCTCCCCGGCGGCATTGCGGACATGAAGCTGGCTGATATCGTCGATGGCATCCCGATCATCGGCCTCGGCTTGAATGATGACGCGATAAACTTTTCCGAAGAGGTTGAAATCATTGATGTAAGACGATCCCAGGTTGGCCTGAAGCGTAGAGAAGATCTCGGCGATCGAAAGCCCCAGCGCTTCAGCCTTGTCCCGGTCCACTTCAAGGAACAGCTGGGGTACGTTGGCCGAAAAAGTACTAAAGACACTCGAGAGTTCGGGCCTCTGGTTCGCGCTGAACACAAGGCTGCGCATGGCCGAGGCCAGCTCCTGCGGGCTCCGCCCCAGGAAATCCTGAAGTTGCGCCTCGACATCGCCACCCGTGCCAAGACCGGCGATCGGCGGAACCGGGAAGGCAAAGGCCTCCGCCTCGATCATACCCGCCAGGCGCTGATTGATCTGCCTCAGAATAGCAAACCATTGCTGATCGGGTTCGGTTCTTTCATCCCAGTCACTCAAAATCGGGATCAGCAGCGCCGAGTTGGAGGCCGCGCCCCCGAGAATACTGAAGCCGCTGATCGCGATCACATCGGTGACACCCTCGATCTCCAACAGCATCTCACTTGCCCGATCGGCCACCAGTTCGGTCCGGGACAGGGACGCGCCATCCGGAAGTTGGATATTGCCGAAAAAGACGCCCTTGTCCTCCAGGGGAATAAAGCCCGTCGGGACAGACTGGAACATATAGACGGTGGCGCCCACGAAGACGCCGAAGACCATGATGCTCAAAGCGGTCGCGCGGATCATGCGCGCGACCACCCAGGCATAGCCGTCCCGGGTCTTATCGACCAGATTGGCGAAAAGCCGCAGCGGTCCGCGGGGATTGCCGCTTCCCGGCTTCAACAGCAGTGAGCAAAGCGCCGGCGAGAGGGTCAGCGCGTTGATCGAAGAGATCGAGACGGCAACACAGATGGTCACGGAGAACTGCTTATAGAGTTCGCCCGTAATGCCGGGCATAAAGGAAACCGGAACGAAAACCGCAAGCAGCACCAGCGTGGTCGCGACCACGGGCCCGGTGACTTCCTTCATCGCCTGCCGGGTCGCATCACGTGCGTTCTGACCGGTCTCGGACATGATGCGTTGCACGTTTTCCACCACGACAATGCTGTCATCAACCACGATGCCGATCGCCAGAATGATGGCGAAAAGCGTGATGGTGTTGGCCGAAAATCCGACCAGAAAGAGCACCGCGAAGGTGCCGATCAGGGAGACGGGGATCGCCAGTGTCGGAATAATGGTCGAGCGCCAATCCGCCAGGAACAGGAAAGTTACGGCCACCACCAGCGCGAAGGTGATCATCAGCGTCTCGAGCACTTCCGCGATAGAGGCCCGAACCGCCTTGGTCGTGTCATAGAGGATCCGGTATTCCATATCCGGCGGAAAACGCTCCGCCATCCGGTCCAGTTCGGCATACACCGTGTCCGCGACGCCCAGAGCGTTCGCGCCCGGCGATTGATAAACGGCGATCGAAGCCGCCGGTCTGTTGTTCAGCTTGGAAATCGCGCCATAGGATTGCGACCCCAGTTCGAGCCGTGCCACATCCCGAAGGCGCACAATCGAACCGTCGCCGGCCGCCCGCACGATAATGTTGCCGAACTCCTCGACGCTGACCAGCCGGCCTTTCGCCTGAATGGAATACTGAAACTGGGGTGCCCCGTTGTAGGGTGGCGCGCCGAGCTGCCCGGCGGTCGCCTGGATGTTCTGGCTTTCGATCGCATTCGAGATGTCGGTGGTTGTCAGCTGGAGTGAAGACAGTCTGTTCGGATCCAGCCAGACCCGCATGCCGTAATCCAGCGCGCCGAACTGCGACACACTGCCGACACCATTCACCCGCGCCAGCACATCCTCGATATTGATCGAGGCGTAATTGCTGAGAAAGAGCGCGTCATGGGTGTTGTTGGGTGAAACAAGGTTGACCACCAGCAGCATGCTGGAGGATTGCTTCCTGGTCACGACGCCTTGCCGGGTGACCTCGAGCGGCAGCTGGGCATTGGCGACGGCCACCCGGTTCTGCACGTTGACCGCGGCGATGTCCGGATCGGTTCCGACCTCGAAGGTAACCGTCAACTCGTAGCTGCCGTCATTCGAGCTGGTCGACGACATGTAAATCATATCGTCGACGCCGTTCACCTGTGCCTCAATCAATGAGGCAACCGACTCCTGCACCACAGAGGCACTGGCCCCCGGATAGCTGGTGGTGACCTTGACCTGCGGTGGCGTGATCTCGGGATACTCCGACACGGGGATGGAATAGACGGAGAGGATGCCGGCAAGGGTAATGACGATGGAGATAACGAACGCGAACTTCGGGCGATCGATAAAAAACGCGGAAAGCATAAAGTGTCTGTCCCTGGGATTATCCCTGGCCGCCGCCGGTCATGGTGACCGGATTGACCAGCATTTCGGGCTGTACTTTCTGCAAGCCCTGCACGATCACCTGCTCGCCCTCGGTCAGGCCGTCGTTGACGACCCAATCCATCTCGACCTGATCGCCCAACGTGACCCGCCGAACTTCCACCTTATTGGCCCGGTCGACCACCAGGACGAAGTAACCTTTCTGATCCTTCTGAACCGAAGCCTGCGGAATAACCACAGCGGATTGCGGCGTTATCTGACGTACAACAACAGTCACGAATTCTCCCGGCAAGAGCAGGCGTTCCGGATTGGGAAAAACCGCCCGCGCCGTCACCGTATCGGTGCTCTGGTTTACCGTTGAATCGAGATAGTCGAATTCACCGGGATGCTCATAGAAGCTGCCATCGGAGAGCTGAAGCGAAGGCGCGACAACCGGGTTGTCCAGGTTGATACCCTGACGGCGCGCTTCGATCAGTTGCTTCTCGCTGACCGCAATGGTCACGTAGATCGGATCGAGTGAGATAACGGTGGCCAGGGGTTCGCTGTTCGGCCCAACGAAGTTGCCGACACTGTAGCGCGCACGGCTGATCTTTCCGTCGATGGGGCTGATGACCTCTGTGTAGCTCAGGTCCAGATTTGCCGCCCGCAAAGCCGCCTCCGCCTGCAGAACCGATGCACGGCCAGTTCCGAGGGTTGCTCTCGCCGAATCGAGCGAGGCTTCACTCGCTGTTCCACGCTTCACCAGTGTCTCTTTGCGGGAAAAATCCGCCTGCGCATTCTGCAAGGTGGCTTTAGCGCCCGTCAGATCGGCCTCACGCTGTTGAACGGTGATCTCATAGGTATCCCGTTCAATCTCGAAAAGCACCTCACCGGCCTTGATCTCTGTTCCTTCCCGAAAGTTCCGTTTTTCGAGAAAGCCAGACACACGCGCTCGTAGCTCAACCGTGTCGACCGCTTCAGCCCGGCCGAGATAGGAAAAGGTAGGTGTGATATCCCGCCGCTCCGCAGGGACAACGATGACGCTCGGCGGTTCCGCAGCCTGTTGCGCCAGCGCCGGTCTCTCACGAGTTCCGGAACCAATGGCAACAGCGGTCACAACAAGAGATGCGATAGCGAAGTGCCTGAACTGCATAGCAATGCCCCAACTCACCTGCCGCTCCGGAAGTCCCGAGGTTCTCTTGGTGAGAGACTCCGGAAAGCGATTTGTTTTAAAGCGTCTAACATAGGTGCTGACGCGATTTGTTGCGACCATCCTAACACTAGAAAACGCCAAGAGTCGCCTTTCAATCCAGGCTCAACCCTGTTCACGTCTTGCCTGAGCTCCCGTACTACTTGGGGTTAATCTCTCACTGCCAATCGCGATCTTGTTATCTCGCTTGACTGGCAGGTGAAGCCTCCCGCGCTTAGCTCCTGAGTAGCAAACGCCCCGATATTCAGCATTCGTCAGGAGAAGAAACAATGCGAAAGCAGGCTAAAACGGCAGCCCTGTCCCCGGCAGCCTTTCAGGGCTCGTACCGCATACTGCTCGTTGGCTTGATCTCGATCGCGCTTCTCGTTGCCGCGCAGTCGGTCCGCGCCGCACCTTCGGCTGAACTCTGGGAACGCTGGAGCGCCCATGATCCGGCTTCAACCACAGTGCTCCAACATGACGCCTGGGACGCATTTCTGTCACGTTACGTCTCCGAGCATGCAGATGGCGTGAACCGGGTCGACTATGCCGGCGTCAGCCGTGCCGACAAACGCAAGCTCGCCGATTACATCGATGCGCTGACGGCGACAAGAGTTTCCGGCCTGAACCGCGCCGAACAGCAAGCCTACTGGGTGAACCTCTATAATGCCCTGACGGTCGTGACGGTCCTTGACGCGTTCCCGGTCGCCTCGATCCGCGACATCGATATCTCGCCGGGCCTCTTCAGCGACGGTCCCTGGGGCAAGAAGCTGGTAACCATCGAGGGTGAACAGCTCAGCCTGGACGACATCGAGCACCGGATTCTCAGGCCGATCTGGCAGGATCCCCGAATCCACTATGCCGTAAACTGCGCTTCGATCGGTTGCCCGAACCTGCAGACGAGCGCCATGACGGCGGCCAACACGGAAGAATTCCTCGACGCGGGCGCGGTGGCGTATATCAACCACAAACGCGGTGCCGAGATTGTCGGGGGACGCCTGGTCGTCTCCAGCATTTACGACTGGTTCGAAGAAGACTTCGGCGGCGATGATGCCGGCGTCATCGCCCATCTGAAGCAGTACGCCAACCCGGATTTGAAGGCCGCCCTCGCGGATGTCACGAAAGTCAGCGACGACCGTTACGATTGGGACCTGAACGGCACGGTGGCCTTTACGAAGTCCAGCAAGAAACGCAAAACCGCTCAGGAGTGGCGTAGCCGCGGCAGCTGATCGTTCAACCCTTGCACAGGAGCCATACGGCGAAGACGGCAGCAATACCCATAGTCTTCTGCGGACTCTGTCTCGCCGCTTCGTCACTCCTTCTGCTTCTGCTCTCCCATCACCAGCTCTCGCAGGCAATCGTCGGCCTCTCCCCGATCTTCTGGCTCGTGGGGATCGGTATGACTGGCGGCGTCATCTATTTGATGCTCTGCGGTTACATTCTGCGATGGGGCGACAAAGACCAAGGCATCGGCTACGCCCTTATCTGGCTTCTGCTGGTCGGCTTGGCGATGCGCCTTCTCATGTTGCCTTCGACGCCGATGCTCGAGAACGATTACTTCCGCTATCTCTGGGATGGCGCCGTCACCGCGGCAGGACAAAACCCCTTTGCCCATGCCCCCGGGAACATTCTGCAAGGCGACGCCCCCACTGCCCTGCGGGAGCTTGCCAGGGAATCCGACGGCCTGCTTGAGCGGGTCACCTATCCGGTTCTGCGCAGCATCTATCCGCCTGTCGCTCAAGCGTCATTCCTTCTGGCCAATTGGCTGGAGCCCTGGAGCCTGATGGCGTGGCGCGCGGTCATCTTGGCTTTCGATCTCATCTCGCTGGGGCTGCTTGTCGCAATCCTGCGGCGGCTTGGCCGCCCGGTGATCTGGTCAGCGCTTTACTGGTGCAATCCGTTGCTGGTGAAGGAATTCTTCAATTCGGCCCATATGGACGCCGTCCTCGTTCCCTTTCTTCTCGCAACGCTTTTGCTCGCTCTCAAAAGCCGGACGGCCTGGGCGAGCGTGACGCTCGCGCTAGCGGCCGGCTGCAAGGTCTGGCCCGTCCTGTTGCTCCCTAGCCTATTGAGGCCTCTTGCCGCCCGTTGGCGCCAGGCCCTCGCGCCGCTCTTGATTTTCGGCACGATCATAAGCCTTCTGGCGACGCCCATCCTTTGGGCCGGTTTCAGCCAGGACTCCGGCTTCGTCGCCTACGCGCAATCCTGGCAACGAAATGATGCCCTCTTCGGCTTGATTGCCTGGCTTTCCGCAGCCCTGCTCGATGTTTTTTCGCTGACGTCGCTGGACGCCGCGCGCATTGCGCGTTTTGCTATCGCCCTAGTGATCGTCAGCGTCGCCGTGGGCATCAATCGCGATGATATCCGAGAACCCGCCGAGACCGCACGGCGCTTCCTCTTTATCGCTGCCCTGCTCTTCCTGCTGAGCCCGACACAGTATCCCTGGTACTACAGCTGGCTGCTGCCCTTCCTGGTCATTCAGCCCTCCATACCCTTGCTGCTGATGACGGCGCTCCTGCCGCTTTACTATCTGCGCTTCGTCTTCGAGGCCAACGAATTCGCTGCGATAACGGAGCGCGTCTTTGCCTGGATCCAGTTTGGCCCGGTACTGGGAATGCTGGCTTGGCAATGGCTTGCGTCAAGGAAGGCGGGAGGCACTCTCACCCCGATCCCTGTCCGCCAGAGGAGTCCCGAAACATGAGATCTGATACACAGATCACGACGATTATTCCGGCCCTCAACGAAGAGGCGTCAATCGGCAAGGTCATCGCGGCCATACCTGACTGGGTAACCGAGATCATCGTCGTCGATAACGGCTCAAGCGACAACACCGCCGGTGTTGCGAGAGATGCCGGCGCCACAGTCCTGATGGAACCCCGCAGGGGCTACGGACAGGCCTGCCAATGCGGACTTGCCCATCTTCAGAGGTCAAACAGCCAGAAGTCAAACAGCCAGAAGTCAAACAGGAAGTCCGATGTCGTCGTGTTCTTGGACGCCGATTACAGCGACTACCCCGGCGAAATGGACCTGCTTGTGGACCCTATTGTCTCGGGGCTGGCCGAACTGGTCATCGGCTCTCGCACGCTGCGCAGCAATCCACGCGATTCCCTGACCCCGCAACAACGCGCCGGAAACAGTCTCGCCTGCGCGCTGATCCGTTTGATCTGGCGTACCCGCTACACGGACCTCGGTCCCTTTCGGGCGATCAGCCGGGCCGCGCTAGATCAGCTCGACCTGCGTGACAGGGACTTCGGTTGGACCGTCGAAATGCAGATCAAGGCATCACAACGGCAATTAAAGATCCGCGAGGTGCCGGTCAGCTATCGCCGCCGCATCGGACAATCAAAAATCTCGGGCACGCTGAAAGGCACGATCCTCGCCGGGACAAAGATCATCTACGTCATCCTGGCCGCAATGATCGGCCGGCGTTTCGCTAAGATTTGAGCCCGGTCAGCACCGCATATCAGGCGCAGCGGGATTTTTCCCAGAGCTTGGCGGAGCGCAGGTCGGCCCAGCCGAAAGCCTCGTCACTGGGACCATGCGCCTGAAGATGAGCCAGTTTCGCTTTGGCCTCGGCAAGATCCGGGCGATGGCCCTCCTCGACCCACCACATCACGAAGTGATGTTCGGTCATCTTTCCGAACCACTCGTCCCGGCGCTCGTAAAACTTGCGGTGAATGGTTCCCCAGACAAAGCGCTCGAGGTCGGCGGCGGTTTCCCAGACAGACATATTGGCGATGATCAGGGGATCGTCAAAGGCCTGGACAGAGGTTGCATTGCCGCTGTCGTCCTGAAAGCGCCAGACGAAGCCCGGCATCCGATCTGCCAGACCGTTGATGCGATCCAGGTTGTCGGCGAATTCAGCGATATCCGGATGATCGATCGGCTGAGACAGACGGCCTAGGTTCAGTTCCGCGAGCTGCATGGAGTCATCCCTCTCTGTTTTTCTCACGCCGTTAGCTATGCCCAGCTTTACCGAAATCTCAAGCCCGTTCTGCCCGCCTTGCCCGCTTGCAGCCGCTTCTGTATGTCTGTGCAGGTTCTTCTGCCCTGACGCTAAAACCTTTGAAAGCAACCGTCTTGCCTCTCGTCGCCTTCACCGATCTTCTGTCCAAGGTTCCAAAGGGCCTGCGCCTGCTGGGCCTCGATCCGGGAACCAAGACCATCGGTTTGGCGATATCGGATGGCGGCTTCATGGTTGCCTCCCCCATCGGCACGATTAAGCGCAGTAAGTTCACCAAGGACGCCAAGGAACTCGCAGGCATTTGCAAGGAACGCGAGGTCGGCGGCCTGATCATGGGATTGCCGGTCAACATGGACGGCACCGAAGGGCCACGCTGCCAGTCGGTGCGCCAACTCGCCCAAAACCTGATCGACAAAGCCGGTTTTACGCAGCCGATCGCCTTCTGGGATGAACGCCTTTCGACCTCCGCGGTTGAGCGTTTTCTGGTCGGCGAAGCCGACATGACGCGGAAACGCCGGGCGGACGTGGTCGATAAAATGGCCGCCGCCTACATCCTGCAGGGGGCGCTGGATGCGCTTGCAAACCAGAGCCGAGCGCAGGAGAGCGAGCCCTCACCGCCCACCTAAGGAGCGAGCGCGCTGGCCTTGTTCGCGATAACCCTGCCGCGCGTGCCCGGCCCGCTGGTCTAACCCCTGCCACCTGTGCTTTAACAAACCGGCGCTTTAAGAAACCGGGCCGCATTTCATCGAACGAGATAAGAAACGACCATGACCGACAATCCTTCCACTCCAGAAGCAAGCGGACCTCTCGCCGGCCTTCGCGTTTTCGATCTGACCCGCATTCTCGCCGGTCCGACCTGCACCCAGCTGCTTGGTGACCTGGGAGCGGACATCATCAAGATCGAACGGCCGGGACAAGGTGACGACACCCGGAAATGGGGCCCGCCCTACATCAGGAATACGAAGGGCGAAGACACCAAGGAAAGCGCCTATTACCTCTCCTCCAACCGCAACAAGCGCTCGCTGGCCATCGATATCAGCAAGCCGGAGGGACAGGCACTGGCCAAACGCCTGATCGCACAGTCGGATATTCTGGTGGAGAACTATAAGGTCGGCGGCCTGGCCAAATACGGCCTCTCCTACGACGACCTGAAGGACGAGTTTCCCGGCCTGATCTATTGTTCCATCACCGGCTTCGGCCAGACCGGTCCCTATGCGCCGCGCGCCGGCTATGACTATCTGGCCCAGGGCATCGGCGGTATCATGAGCCTGACCGGCGAAAGCGACGGAGCGCCCATGAAGGTCGGTGTCGGCATCGCCGACGTCATGTGCGGCATGTACGCCAGCTCGGCAATCCTCGCGGCCCTTCACCACCGCACGCAAACAGGGAAAGGTCAGCAAATCGATCTGGCTCTGCTGGACACCCAGGTCTCCTGGCTGGTCAACGAAGGCCTGAACTACCTGACCTCGGGCAAAGTACCAACCCGGTTGGGCAACGAGCACGCCAACATCGTGCCCTACAAAGTCATGCCCGCCGCCGACGGCTTTTTCATTCTCGCGGTCGGCAACGACCGGCAGTTCAAAAGCTTTTGCGACTATGCCGGCGCGCCGGAACTCGCCGAAGACCCCCGTTTCGCAACCAATTCCGACCGGGTCAAAAACCGCGAAGCCCTCTACGCGCTGCTACCGGACGTCACGAAGCGCAAAACCCAGCAGGAATGGGTCGAGGGACTGGCGGATATCCATGTCCCCTCGGGCCCCGTAAACACGCTCGATCAGGTCTTTGAGGATCCGCAAATCCGGGCGCGCGGCATGAAACTGACCATGCCCTACCCGGAATCCCAAAGCGGCGAGGTGGATCTGATCGCCAACCCGATCAAGTATTCCGGCACGCCGGTCACCTACCGGCGGCCACCACCGACCGCGGGCCAGCATTCCGAGGAAGTGCTGCAGGAACTGCTGGAACTGTCAGAGAACGAGATCGCCGGACTCCGCGACAGCGGTGTGATCTGAAGAGCAGAATTCGGGCGCGGAACGGCGCAGATTTGCACTCTGCAAAATCTCCCTTTTCACCCGTTGCGCGACCGCCGCGAGGGTGACATAGTCCCGCTTTAATGACTGATACCGGACACACTGCGAACATCCTGGGATTCGCACACCGCCATCTGCTTGGAATCGACGGGCTGACGGCGGAACAAATCACCTTTCTTCTGGACCTCTCCGACAGCTACGTCGCGCTCAACCGCTCTGACGACAAGAAGACGTCGCTCCTGCGCGGGCGGACCGTGATCAATCTCTTTTTCGAGAATTCGACACGCACACGAACGTCGTTCGAGCTGGCCGGCAAACGCCTGGGCGCGGACGTGATCAATATGTCGGTTTCGTCCAGCTCGATCAAAAAGGGCGAGACGCTGATCGACACCGCCATGACCCTGAATGCCATGCACCCGGATGTGCTTATCGTCCGGCATCCGGACTCCGGGGCGGTCAAGCTGCTGTCCGAAAAGGTCAACTGCGCGGTCATCAACGGCGGCGACGGCAGCCACGAGCATCCGACCCAGGCACTGCTGGATGCCCAGACCATCCGCCGCCGGCGCGGCAATCTCCAGGGCTTGCGAGTCGCCATCTGCGGCGACATCCTGCACAGCCGGGTCGCACGCTCGAACATTCAGCTCCTGGGAATCATGGGTGCCCACGTGCGGGTGATCGCGCCGCCGACCCTCTTGCCAAGCAATATTGAACGCCTGGGCGTGGAAGCCTTTTTCGATATGCGCGAGGGCCTGAAGGACTGCGACATCGTTATGATGCTCCGGCTCCAGACGGAACGCATGCAGGGCAGCTTCGTGCCCTCGATCCGTGAGTATTTCCGCTTTTTCGGCCTCGACCGCGACAAGCTGCAGGCCGCCAAGCCTGACGCTCTGATCATGCACCCCGGACCCATGAACCGCGGGGTTGAAATCGACAGCGAACTGGCGGACGACATCGACCGCTCGCTGATCCGCGATCAGGTCGAGATGGGTGTGGCGGTGCGCATGGCCTGCCTGGATGCCCTGACCCGGACATTGCGCTCCAATTCCGAAGAACGCACCGCCGCCCAGGCCGGAGGTGCAGCATGATGTCCTCGAGCATGAATCCGATCAGCAGAAAGAACCCGGGGCGCGTCGCCTACATCAATGCGCGCCTGCTCGATCCCACCAGCGGGACCGATGAAACCGGTGCTTTGCTCAGCGACGGAACCAGGATTGCCGACGTCGGTCCGCGCCTTTTCAACGACGGTCTTCCCGAAGACGCGCAGGTCGTCGACTGCGCGGGCCTTTGTCTCTCGCCGGGTCTGATCGATATGCGGGTCCAGCTACGCGAACCGGGCGCCGAGCATAAGGAAACCATCGAGAGTGCCAGTCGCGCCGCGGCTTGCGGCGGTATCACCTCCATGGTCGCCCTGCCCAACACCGAACCTGTCATCGACGATGTCGCGGTGCTGGAATTCATCGCCCGGCGCGCCCGCGAAGCCAAGCTGGTCAAGGTCTATGCCTACGGCACGGTTACACGCGGCCTGAAAGGCCGGGAGCTCACGGAATTCGGTCTGCTCACCGAGTTCGGCGCGGTCGGTTTCACCGACGGCCTTACGGCAGTGGCGGACTCGCAGGTGATGCGCCGTGCCCTCAGCTATTCCCGCACCTTCGGACAGGTGATCATCCAGCACCCAGAAGATCCTGCCCTGTCGGGCGGTGCAATGAACGAAGGCGAAGTGGCGACGCGGTTGGGTCTCGCCGGCATCCCGGCAGCCGCGGAAGTCATCATGGTGGAGCGCGACCTTCGCCTGGTCGCCCTGACCGGCGGCCGCTATCACGTCGCCAACGTTACGACCGCCGAGACCCTCGACGCGATCCGCAAGGCCAAGCGCGCCGGTCTTGCGGTGACCTGTGACACAGCCCCGCAGTACTTCACGCTCAACGAAAACTCCGTCGGCGATTATCGTAGCTTTGCAAAAGTCTCTCCGCCGCTCCGGGGTGAAGAGGACCGCAAGGCCGTTGAAGAGGCTCTTGCCGACGGCACGATCGACGTGATCGCTAGTGATCACAGCCCACATGATCAAGACTCCAAGCGTCTGCCTTTCGCCATCGCAGAACCAGGGATTGTCGGATTGGAGTCTCTGCTGCCGCTCTCGTTGCAGCTTTATCACAACGGCAAGATCGGGTTGTTGGATGCGCTTTCCAAGCTGACCAGCGGACCAGCCGCTATCCTGGGGCTCTCGGGCGGCAGTCTGGCGGTCGGCGCGCCCGCGGACCTGACCCTCTTCGATCTCGACAAACCCTGGCAGATCGACCCGGACAGCTTTCAGAGCAAGTCGAAGAACTCCCCCTTTACGGATTACCCTGTCCAGGGGGCGGTCAAGCGCTGTATCGTCGATGGCCGCTGCATTTTCGGCACCGACGACGCGCGAGAAAGCTGAAGAGGGCCGCAACGCCATGCCGGATCCGATATCCTGGTCACATGCCGCACCTTTTTTGATTGCTGCTCTTGTTGGCGGTTATCTCCTGGGCTCAGTGCCTTTTGGACTGGTCGTCACCAAGCTGGCCGGACTCGGCGACGTCCGCTCGATCGGTTCGGGCAACATCGGCGCGACCAACGTTTTGCGTACAGGCCGTAAGGACCTTGCCTTCGCAACCCTCGTGCTCGACGGAGGTAAAGGCGCGGCGGCAGTCCTGATTGCCATGCTCTGGGGACCCGATATGGCTCTGGTGGCCGGATTTGGCGCAGTTGTCGGTCATCTCTTTCCCGTCTGGTTGAAGTTCAAGGGCGGCAAGGGTGTGGCCACGACCCTGGGGGTCATCGCTGCGCTGGCCTGGCCGGTCGGCATTGCCTGTTGCGTGACATGGCTGCTGGTGGCCGCCGCCGCGCGTTACTCCTCTCTCGCGGGACTGCTTTCTTTGGCCTCTGCCCCGGTTTTTTCCTGGTATATCCTGGGCGACCTTCAAATGGTTGAACTCACCGCGGCCATCGCCATCCTGATCTGGTTCAAGCACCATGAGAATATCCTCCGCTTACTTAAGGGCGAGGAAACCAAGATCGGTCAGAAAAAGACGGAATAGCATGAGTGGCAGTTTCACGCCTTGACGCCACCAGCGTTTACGACCCAAGGTAGCTCATGATCAGCACTCAAGATAGCGCCCGCAATGAACGCGAGATCATCGATAGTCTGCAGCTCAGCCGAAGCCGTTCTATCGGCCCCGTCACTTTCCGGCAGTTAACCGCCCGCTTCGGTTCCGCCGGTGAAGCAATTGCCGCTCTTCCGGGTCTGCTGCGTAAAAGGAACCACACAGCCAGATTCTCGCTAAGGCCACGGGGCGAAGCCGAACGCGAGTTCGATGCCATTGCGAAGCTGGGCGCCTGGGTCATCCCCCTGCAGTCAGTCAGCTATCCGGCGGCCCTCGCAGCCACTGAAGATGCGCCGCCGGTCCTGATCGGCCTGGGCGATCAGAAGCTCATGACACGCAAAGCCATTGCCGTGGTCGGTGCCCGCAATGCCTCCGCCAACGGACGGCGGCTGGCCCGGCAGTTTGCGGCCGATCTGGGTAGGGAAGGACTGATTGTCGCGTCGGGGCTTGCCCGCGGAATAGATACCGCCGCGCATCAGGGTTCGCTGCACAGCGGCACCCTCGCCGTGGTCGCCGGCGGGCTCGACGTGATCTATCCGCCGGAAAACGAGGACCTTTATAACGCGATCGTGGAACAAGGAACGGTGCTGAGCGAGATGGCGCCTGGCACCCGTCCTCAGGCCAGGTACTTTCCGCGCCGCAACCGCATCGTTTCGGGTCTCTCGCTCGGCGTCCTGGTGGTCGAGGCCGCCCGTAATTCCGGCTCGCTCATCACCGCCCGCCTAGCGTTGGAACAAGGCCGGGAAGTCTTCGCCGTGCCAGGTTCGCCGCTCGATCCCAGATCGCAGGGCGGCAACGATCTGATCCGTCAGGGAGCGATTCTCACCGAATCCACCGAAGATATCCTGCGCGCAGTGGAAAGCAGCTTCGAGAAACCGCCGATTGCCCCGCAAGCGCTTGAGAAGGCAGTCTTTTGCACGCCGGCGAACGATGAAAATGAAATCGCCGAAGCCCACGGGGACATCGTGTCATTGCTATCGGATACACCTGTTGCTGTTGACGAACTGATCAGGCAATGCCAATTGTCTCCCGCAGCCGTGTCCTCAGCGATCCTTGAGCTGGAACTCACCGGTGCCGTAGATCGGCTCCCCGGGAATATGGTGGCGCTCAGATCGGGAACCGCGGCTCGGACGGCGTTTTAATCGATTGGTTCGAATATTTATTTGCAGGTAAGTCATTCCGTATGAAGGTTGTCGTCGTCGAGTCTCCCGCGAAAGCCAAGACCATCAATAAATACCTCGGCAGCGACTATCACGTCTTGGCCAGCTACGGCCATGTGCGCGATCTTCCGCCCAAGGACGGCTCGGTAGACCCTGCCGAGGACTTTGCCATGGTCTGGCAGGTTGAAGGCAAATCCGAACAACGCATCAAAGACATCCAGAACGCCGTCAAGGGCGCCGATACTCTGATCCTCGCGACTGACCCCGACCGTGAAGGCGAAGCCATCTCATGGCATCTCGCGGAAGAGCTGACCCGCCGCAAGGTCCTCAAAAATGTTGCCGTTCAAAGGGTCGTCTTCAACGAAGTGACCAAAAGTGCAGTATTGGACGCTTTCAATTCTCCGCGTGAGCTTAATCGGGAACTGATCGACGCCTACCTCGCACGCCGCGCTCTCGATTACCTGGTCGGCTTCACCCTCTCTCCGGTTCTTTGGCGCAAGCTGCCGGGCAGCAAGTCGGCAGGCCGCGTCCAATCGGTGGCTTTGCGCCTGATATGTGAGCGCGAGGCGGAAATCGAGGTTTTCAAACCACGCGAGTACTGGAGCGTGACCGCGAAGCTGCGCAATGAAGAAAACAAGGTTTTCTCGGCGCGCCTGACGCACCTGGACGGCAATAAACTGGACCGCTTCGATCTGCCCGATGAAGCAACCACCATGGCCGCCGTGAGGCGCCTGGAAGATGCCTCCAGCTTTACCGTTCAGAAGGTCGAGCGCAAACAGGTCCGGCGTAACCCTCACCCGCCCTTCACCACCTCGACGCTGCAGCAGGAGGCCTCGCGCAAGCTGGGTTTCGGCGCGACCCGCACCATGCGCACTGCACAGAAGCTCTATGAAGGTCTCGAAATCGGCGGTGAGACCGTGGGCCTGATCACCTACATGCGGACGGACGGCGTCTCGATTTCCGCTGAGGCGGTCGCCGCGACACGGGACATGGTCGGCGAGAAGTACGGCCAGAACTACCTGCCGGACGCGCCGAGGGTTTATAAGAGTAAAGCCAAAAACGCCCAGGAAGCCCATGAGGCCGTGCGGCCGACTGATGTCAGCCGCCACCCCTCCGAGATGAAGGCCTATCTGGACTCCGACGGGGCGCGCCTCTACGAGCTGATCTGGAACCGCACGGTGGCCAGTCAGATGGAATCCGCGCGCTTCGACCAGGTGTCCGTCGATATCGACGTGGATGTCGGCCAGGCCACCCTGCGCGCAACCGGCTCGATCCTGACCTTCGATGGCTTTTTGAAGCTCTATCAGGAAGGCAAGGACGACCAGAAAGATGCCAATGCCGGCGAGCAAAGCGAAGACGACGACAAGGACCGTCGCCTGCCGAAGCTGACCGAAGGCGACCGGCCAACCCGCGACGCCATCGAGCCGGAGCAGCACTTCACCCAGCCGCCGCCGCGTTACAGCGAGGCCAGTCTGGTCAAAAAGATGGAAGAGCTGGGCATCGGACGGCCTTCCACCTATGCCTCGATCATTCAGGTCCTTCAGGACCGTAATTACGTGGTCCTGGATAAGCGCCGCTTCGTACCGGAAGACCGGGGCAGGCTTGTGGTCGCGTTCCTGAGTTCCTTCTTCGAACGCTACGTTCAGTATAACTTCACCGCTGAACTTGAAGAGCAGCTCGATGACATATCCGGTGGACGCATCGACTGGAAAATCGTTCTGCGCTCCTTCTGGGATGCCTTTAACGAAGCAGTCGGCAATACCAAGGACCTGACGATCACTGAAGTGATCGATGCTTTGGACGAAGACCTGGGACCGCACTTCTTCCCGGTGGATCCGAAAAACCCGGATAAGGATCCGCGCCTGTGCCCGACCTGTTCGCAAGGCCGGCTCGGGTTGCGCCTGGGCCGTAACGGCGGCTTTATCGGTTGCTCCAACTACCCGGAATGCCGCTTTACCCGGGCTCTGGCCGTTCCCGGCGAAGGCGAAGACGGCGAGAACGGCGAAGCCGCCTTCCCGCGTGTGCTCGGCAAAGACCCGGAGACCGGTCTCGAAGTCTCCCTGCGCAAAGGCCCCTACGGCATCTATGCGCAGCTTGGCGAGCCGGTGGAAAAGGAAAAGCCCAAACGGGCCTCTCTGCCCAAGGGCCTGCCGCATTCGGACGTGACGCTGGAGGTCGCGCTTGGCCTTCTCAGCCTGCCACGCGATATCGGCCCGCACCCTGAAGACGGTGAGATGATCACCGCAGGCATTGGGCGCTTCGGACCTTACGTCAAACACGGCAAGACCTATCGCTCGATCAGCAATGACGACGACGTGCTGACCGTCGGCCTGAACCGTGCGGTTTCCCTGATTGCCGAGGCCCCTGCCCGGCGCGGCGCAGCCGAACCCCTTCGGGTTGTCGGCGAACACCCGGACGACAAAGAACCCATCAATCTCTTCAAGGGTCGCTACGGTCCCTATGTCAAACACGGCAAGCTGATCGCGTCGCTGCCGAAAACCGCGGAGATGGAGAGCTTCACCCTCGAAGCCGCCGTCGAACTGCTGAAGGTTCAGGCTGAAAAGGCAAAAACGAAGAAGGGCGGCAAAAAAGCCCCCGTAAAGAAAGCAGCAGCAAAGAAGAAGGCGCCCGCCAAGAAGACAGCGGCGAAGAAAACTGCGGCTAAAAAGCCCGCCGCTAAAAAGGCTACTACAAAAAAGAAAGCCCCAGCCAAGACAACGGCATCCAGCGAAGACTAAATCGAGACCCACTTGGCAAAAATCAAACCCAAGGCGACACCTTTTCCAAGCAAAGACGAGGTTCTGACCTTCATCCGCGAGAGCCCGGTTCCGGTCGGCAAGCGAGAGATTGCCCGCGCGTTCCATATCAAAGGCAGCGACCGTATTCCTCTCAAGGCCATGCTGAAGGAGCTGGAACGCGAAGGGCACCTGGAGCTTCGGGAAAAGAAGAAAGTCATGCTGCCGGGCCACCTGCCTTCGGTCCTGGTGATCGAGGTCGCGGATATCGACGAGGACGGGGAGCAGTTGGCACGGCCCGCGACCTGGGAGCAGGAAACACCGCCGCCACGGATCTTCCTGGCGCCGGATAAACGCAGCCGCGCCGCTTTCGCTACAGGCGAACGCATTCTCGCCCGCATGTCGCGGAACGACGACGGCAGCTACGACGCGCAAATCATTCGTCGCATCGGAAAATCGCCCGACCGCATCCTTGGAGTCTATCGTATCGGCCGGGAGGGTGGCCATCTTCATCCCACCGACCGGCGCGCCAAAAACGATTTCGTCGTGCGTGCGGAAGATGCACGGGGCGCTGAAAACAACGAACTGGTCGTGGCCACCCTGAAACCCACGCGGCACCGCAACAGCCAACGGGAGGCGCGTGTGCTGGAGCGGATCGGCGCGATCGACACCCCGCGCTCCCTCAGCCTGATCGCGCTTTATGAGCACGAGGTCCCCATAGCCTTCTCGCATGACGCCGAAGAAGCGGCCAAGGCCGCGAAAGCTGCAGATCTGGGCGCAAGAGAGGATCTGCGCGCCCTGCCGCTGGTGACCATCGACGGTTCCGATGCGCGCGATTTCGACGACGCGGTCTGGGCGGAAGCCGACGATGACAAGCAGAACCCCGGCGGCTGGCATCTGATGGTCGCCATCGCCGATGTCGCCCACTATGTGACCGCCGGTGACGCATTGGATCGCGACGCTTATAGGCGCGGCAACTCGACCTACCTGCCCAACCAGGTCGTGCCCATGCTGCCTGAAGAGCTTTCCAACGGCTGGTGTTCCCTGAAGCCGGGGGTAGACCGGCCTTGCCTTGCCGTTCACATGTGGATTGACGCAGAGGGCAAGCCCTTGCGGCATCGTTTCATCCGGGGCCTGATGCGCTCGGCAGCCCGTCTCACCTACGAGCAGGTCCAGGCAGCGCATAATGGTGAAGATACCGAGATTCCCGGCCAGTTGACCGATCTGGTCATCAAACCGCTCTACGGCGCCTACAGTGCCTTGCTCGCCGCCCGCGAAGCGCGGGGCACCCTGGAGCTCGAGCTGACCGAGCGCCGGGTCGTGGTCGATGACGACGGCCGGATCACGGCGATCGTGCCGCGAGAGAGGCTCGACAGCCATAAACTGATCGAAGAATTCATGATTGCCGCGAACGTTGCGGCTGCTTCGGAGCTGGAACGGCTCCGGCGCCCCTGTATGTACCGTGTCCACGAGCAGCCTGATCCCGTCAAGATCGAGGCTTTGGCCCAGGTGCTTGCGTCCATGGACCTCCACCTTGCACGCGGCCAGGTGATCCGCCCCAAGGTCCTCACCCAGCTTCTGACCAAGGCAGCGAAGCGGCCCGAGAAGCCGATGATCAACGAGATGATCCTGCGCACACAAAGCCAGGCGGTCTATTCGCCTGAAAATATTGGTCATTTCGGCCTGGCCCTGCCCCGTTACGCGCACTTTACCTCTCCCATCCGGCGCTACGCCGACCTCCTGGTGCACCGGGCTCTGATCTCAGGGTTAAAGCTCGGCGACGATGGGCTCCCGCCGGATGCCGCCGAGGCCTTTGAAGAGATCGCTCAGCACATCAGTAAAACCGAACGCCGCTCCTCCGCCGCGGAGCGCGACGCCGTCGACCGGCTGACGGCGGCATATATGGCGGACAAGGTCGGCGGAATCTTTCAGGGCCGGGTGAACGGTGTCACCCGCTTCGGCCTCTTCGTTACGCTGGACGACAGCGGCGCGGACGGACTGGTGCCCATGAGTTCCCTTCCGGACGACCGTTACGATCACAATGAAGCGAAGCACTGCCTGATCGGGCGCCGCTGGGGCCGGGTATACAGTTTGGGTGACCGCGTCGCAGCAAGGTTAATGGAAGCAACTCCGGTGACTGGTGGCCTCGTGCTGCAGATTATCGAGGGCGATGAGGATGCCGAAGCCCCCGCAAACAGCGAACCGCAAGGCACAGATGCATCCTGGGACCCGCTGAAAAAAACCAGTGCAAACAAGAAATTAGCAGACCGGAAGTCCCGAAAACCCGGGAAGCGCCCTACCGGCAAAGGAAAAAATCGCAAGAAAACGCCCGGAACCAAAGGATCGCGCCGACGCTAGCGCCGGCACGAGCAATGAATCCGCGACACCAAGCGTGGATATTTACGAATCCTTGACGGGCTTGCGCTTCAATCATGTCATATCTCGAGGGCACTTCATCGCCTGAGAGATAAATAAATTGTGTGTTTGCGATATTAACTGTGGTGCAGTAGACCAAACATCACTTAGTGTTTGATTGTACTCAAAATTAAGGAAACTGGCGGTTGGCTGAACCATCGGTGCCAAATAGTCCCCCCGGCGATCGCGCGCAGGTAGAATCAATGGGCAAAAACCGGGCGTTACGAACGGTATCTCGCAGCACACTTCTTCCGCTTGCCTTCCTTATGGCTGCCTGCGCATCGCAGGATACCACCAAATCAGCCGGCTTCGACGTCTCCCGCGCGGACCGCTTCTTCGTTGCAAGCTATCGCGATGTGGCAGAAAGCTATATCGACGAAGTCATGGTGGACCGTCTGGCGCTCGCGGGCCTGGAAGGCCTCGCGACCATCGATCCGGATATCTCGATTGCCGTTGAGCGGGAGAAGGTCCGCATTGCGCTCGAAGGCGAAGAAGCCGTCAGCTTTCACCAGCCGAAACCGAACGATGTCAACGCCTGGGCTCATTTGACGGCTGCCGCGATCACCGTGGCACGGACCAAGTCGAAAGAGCTGGAAGAGACCAATACCGAACGCCTCTACGAGACGGTTTTCGACGGCGTGCTCGCCGAGCTTGACCCCTTTTCGCGCTATTCCGGACGGGATGAAGCCCGCAACAACCGCGCGAGCCGCGAAGGTTTCGGCGGTGTCGGAATTCGCATCGACATTTCCGATGAAGGGATCCGCGTAATCTCTGTCATGGAGCGAACGCCTGCGGAAAAGGCCGGCGTGAAGGCCGAGGACCTGATTCTGAAGATCGATGGGGTCGACACCCGTGAACTCTCGCAAAAGGATGCGATCCGGCGCCTGCGTGGCCGCCTGCGCAGTCAGGTCAAGCTCGATATCGAACGCGAAGGTTACAATGAACTCCTGCCCATCACGGTGACGCGCGCTCGGATCGTACCTCAGACAGTGCGGATCAAAAAAGCCGACGAAGTCGCTCACATCACCATATCCGGCTTCAATCAGAACACGACCCTGAATCTGCGCAACAAGATCAGGGAAGTGTCCCAAAAAGTCGGTCCGGATTTGAAGGGCTACGTTTTAGATCTGCGCGGAAATCCGGGCGGTTTGCTGGATCAGGCCGTCGCTGTCGCCGACCTCTTTCTTACGGGGGGACGAATCGTCTCGACCCACGGCCGGCATCCCGACAGTGAGCAGTTTTTCGACGCTGAACCTGACGATATCGCCGATGGTCTTCCGATCATCGTTCTGATCAACAGCAACTCAGCGTCCGCGTCCGAGATTGTCGCCGCCGCACTCCAGGATTCGGGACGCGCCGTGGTGATCGGCAGCAACTCCTACGGCAAGGGAACCGTTCAAAACGTATTCCGCCTGCCCAATCAAGGTGAACTGGCCCTCACCTGGGCGCGCTTTCACGCCCCCTCGGGCTATGCTTTACACCAGCGCGGTGTCCTGCCGGATATCTGCACCACCGGCGACATTGATTCAACCGACGATGTCCTGGCGGCATTGCGGCGGGGCACTATGCCGATCGACCATGACATTCGAAGCATTTCCCCTGATTTCGACGATCCCGCGGCGATTAAGCTCCTGAGGGACAATTGCCCGCCACGCCGAACGGCAGCCAGCATCGACCTGGAGGTTGCGGAGCGCCTGCTGAGTGAGCCATCGCTTTACGTCCAGGCCCTGGGTGATGTGAGCCACGCCACAACGGCACAGGCCTTCAGCTACCAGATGTCTGCAACGGCGGCAAAATCGGCGAGCGAAAACGACCGGTGATCCGCGCGATCAAACCGTGACGATGCGGTTTCCTTGAGCCGTCATTGCTGGCAGAATGCCACTTCCAACAGACAGCGTCTTATCTCTCGCCAGAGCGGTACCCACTGACAGCGTCCAAGATCGACTCCGCCGCACTGCGGCAACTGCCCGTCCGCCCCGTGCCCGCGGCCGCACTTGTGCTATTGCGCGGGACAGGCGAAGACGCGACGGAGGTTCTGCTGGGACGGCGGCACGGTAAGGCCGGGTTCATGCCCGGCGTCTATGTGGTGCCTGGCGGCAGGGTCGAGCCAGAGGACGGCGGAGCGTCGGCTTTCCCCGAAGATTTGCCCCCCCTGCCCCAAGGTCTTGACAAAGCCACCCATGGGCGGGCATCCGCAATCGCAAGAGCCGCCTTGCGGGAAACCTTCGAAGAAACCGGCGTTCTCTACGGCAAAGCCTCTGATGCGGCCTCAGAAGTGCCCCACAGCGGACAATCCCAGATCTGGATCCGCTATGCCGAGGCCGGCATTCAGCCTGCCTTCGAGCGGCTTTGGTTTATTGCCCGGGCGATCACACCAACCTTTTCTCCGCGCCGCTTTCATACCCGCTTTCTGCTGGGAGATGGCCGATTCGCCCAAGGAGAAATCGGCGGCGATGGTGAACTTGAGGACATAGGCTGGTGTCCGCTCAACATGATCGGCGAGCTTCCGATGGCCAACATTACTAAACTGGTTTTACAAGAAGCGCTAACGCATTATTCTATAATAAGAAACTCTGAGTCCGCCCTCTCTGACCGCCCGGCGGCAATGTTTCGCTGGACCGGTTCGAAGCATCAAGGCGGCGTTTCCGCCTCCCAAAGGACACTCCAGGCTTGACTTAGCCGTCTCTGCCGCTATTTTGCGCGCTGACTTTAGGTTTTCTAGAGGCTGTCCGTTTCATAATTCTGTCAAAGTGGAACGAATATCAGTCTCTTACTCAACAGGTGAAGGGCGGTTTCCCTTCCCGATTGCCTCAATCGGGGACGAACACGCTACGAGGATTGCGCCATGGCTAAGCCAGCTACACAGCTCATCCGGATGGTCAGCACGGCCGACACGGGTTACTTCTACGTCACGAAGAAGAACCCACGGACTCTGACCGAAAAGCTTGAGCTCAAGAAGTACGACCCGAAGGCCCGTAAGCACGTCGTCTTCAAGGAAGCGAAGATCAAGTAAGCTTTCCGTAGCTTACGGAAGTACAAGCGGCCGCCCTTTACGGGCGGCTGTTTTGTTTTCTGGGGACGAAATTGAGAGGTCCCGAACGCAAATCCAAGGAATATGGCCACAGCGACAGCCATGAAGGTCAGATCAGGAGACCTTGGACTGATCGTTGTTGGACACGATCTGCGCGATGACCGGCTCGCGTTCGGCCTGGGTCAGCGGTTGGGCCGCAACGACGCGGTTTCGGCCGGAACGCTTGGCCTGATAGAGGGCTGCATCAGCACGCGCGAGGAGGCTGTCGGCAATCTCCATGGGATCGGTGGTCGTCGCCACACCGATTGAAATCGTCACCTCGAGAGGATCCCCGAGCTCGACGGTCTGGAATTTCTCTTCCGCCACCCGCCTGCGGACACGCTCAGCGATGGTGATGGCAATCACTGACGCCGTATCTGGCATAATCACGACAAACTCTTCACCGCCGTAGCGAGCCAGAAGGTCGAAATCGCGGATTGAGTCGGCAACGCGCAACGACAAGGACTTGAGGATCGCATCACCGGCAGCATGACCGTGGGTGTCGTTGACGTCCTTGAATTTGTCGATATCGAACAGCATCACCGAGACCGGCTTCGCGCTTTCCGCGATTTCCATGATCTTACGGTCCAGATGCGCATTCATATAGCGCCGGTTATAGACACCTGTCAGGCCATCGGTGTAGGCCAGCGATACGCTCTGCTGCAACATCTCGCGCAGCATGTCGTGGTAGCGGCGCCGCCGAATCTGGGTCCGCGAACGGGCGCGCAGTTCGTTACTGTCGATCGGTTTGATCAGATAGTCGGTCACCCCGAGATCCAGGCCCTTCGCCAGCTGGGGCAGGTTTTCTTCCTCCAGCACGAGCAGGATCGGAACATGGCGTGTTTCTTCCTGGGTCCGGAACTGCGAACAAAGCCGCAATCCGTCTTCATCGCCCAGAAACAGGCTGACGATCATCAGATCGTAGGATTCGCGGCATCCCAGCTCCAGGGCCTCCGCGACATTCGTACGCCGGTCGATCGTGTGCCCGGCTTCACTGAGGTAGCCCACGACCTTCTCCGCGACCAGCTCATTGGCCTCGGCGAGGAGAATACGCGCGTTGGCGGTCTCTTCTTCGCTGCCGAGCTTCTTTTGCTCCAGCACCGGATCACGGCCCGACGCGGCCTGACGGACACGCAGCTCGTCCATCATGACTTTCAGGCGCGCAAGCGAGCGTACCCGGGCGAAAAGCGCGATATCGTTGACGGGTTTGGTCAGGAAATCATCCGCACCGGCTTCCAGTCCGCGGACACGATCGCTGACATCGCTCAGCGCGGTCACCATGACAACCGGGATGTGGCTGGTCTCGGGCGAGGATTTAAGGCGCGTGCAGACCTCGAAACCGTCCATGCCCGGCATCATTACGTCCAGCAGAACGAGATCGGGCATCTCCTGCGTGGCAACTTCAAGGGCGGTGGGACCATCGGATGCAGAGAGAACCTCGAAGTACTCCGCCATCAGCTTCGCTTCAAGCAGCTTCACATTGGCCGGGATATCATCAACAACGAGAATTCTGGCGGTCATTAGGGGCCTGACTTATGGCAATCGAAAAACTTGGCAGACGACTAATTCAGGAACCGTTCGACAGTCTCAAGAAAATTGGTCACGGAAATCGGCTTAGCGATGTAAGCCTCGCAACCACCCTCGCGAATCTTTTCTTCGTCGCCTTTCATGGCAAAGGCGGTCACCGCGATCACGGGGATCGATCTCAGGTTATCGTCTTCCTTGATCCATTTGGTCACTTCAAGCCCGGAAACTTCAGGCAACTGGATATCCATCAGGATCAGGTCGGGATGGTGTTCGCGCGCGATGCGAAGGGCTTCCATGCCATCCTTGGACTGAAGAATGTTGTAGCCATGGGCCTCAAGCAGATCATGAAAAAGCTTCATGTTCAGCTCGTTGTCTTCGACCACCAAGACTGTCTTGGAATCGTTTTTGCCGTTTTGCATGTTCGCGTCGCCTCAACCTTTGACATAAGTCACGGGTTTTGTTCCAACCGGTATGACATTTGCCGCCGCAATAAAACCACTACCGACCCCGAGCAGTCGACAGACCTGCAGAAACCGCAAGCCTATGGAATGTACTCTCAGAGATCTATACGATTAAAGTTAAATTAGAGTAACCAATTAAGTCGAAGGTTGCGAGTGCGCAATATATTTAGGGGTTATAGTCCGGGAAGAGTCTGGTGTGCGAATAGGAATTGATCTGGGCGGCACCAAGATTGAAGGAATCCTGTTAGCACCCGGCGGAATAGAAGTCCTTCGCCGGCGCGTCGAGACACCGGCAGGCAACTATCATGCCACAATTGCCACCGTAGGCTCACTGGTCAGCGCTCTGGAAGCGGAAACCGGCTGCGTTGGCACGGTCGGTGTGGGAATTCCGGGCGCCATCTCACTCGCAACGGGCCGCGTCAAAAACGCGAACTCGACCTGTCTGATCGGCCACCCGATCGAGCAGGACCTCGCCGCTGCCGTGGGCCGTTCGGTCAGGGTCATGAATGACGCCAACTGCTTTGTCCTCTCCGAAGCTTCAGACGGTGCCGCCTCACCGCTGGAAATGCCGAGCGCCAGGATCATATTCGGCATCATCCTGGGGACCGGTGTCGGCGGCGGGATTGTCGTGCGCGGAGAGGCGTTGGACGGCCGCAACGCCATTGCGGGTGAGTGGGGGCACAACCCCCTGCCCTGGCCCAGGCCGGAGGAACAGCCCGGGCCCAGGTGTTACTGCGGCAAATCGGGCTGCATTGAGACATTCCTGTGCGGTCCGTCGCTTGACGCAGACTACAGGGCCCGGGGCGGCTGTGCCGCGTCGACGCGCGAAATGGTCCTGCGCGCAGAAAACCAGGAGGACGATGTTGCGGAAGCCGCTCTGCAACGCTACGAAGACCGCCTGGCGCGTGCACTGGCATCGGTGATTAACATCCTGGATCCCGACGCCATCGTCATCGGTGGCGGCATATCGAACATCCAGCGCCTCTACAAATCGCTCCCTGACCGGCTTCGGGACTACGTTTTCTCGGATTCGTTTGATACGATGATCGTACCGCCGAAACATGGAGATTCCAGCGGTGTCCGTGGCGCGGCCTGGCTTTGGAGTGAAGCGGAAGCAGCCGAGCTGGCAAAGCTGTGGGGTACGAAAGGATTGCCGAAACGGAGCGTCGGGAATCCGTCATAACAAGACGAGACCGATGACAAGCCTGTGCCGAGACTGTTTCTTAGTCAGCGAGGAAACTCCGGTTGATCCCCGGCGTCACGCGCGCTGCAGCGCCTGTGGCTCGCCCCGTGTTGTCAGCCATTCGGAGCTCGAAGGCCTTTCGATCGCGCACATCGATTGCGACGCCTTTTATGCCAGCGTTGAAAAACGCGACAATCCGGACCTGCAGGACAAGCCTGTGATCGTCGGCGGCGGGCACCGCGGTGTTGTTTCCGCAGCCTGCTATCTGGCCCGGATGTATGGTGTGGGTTCGGCCATGCCGATGTTCAAAGCACTGAAAGCCTGTCCAAATGCCGTCGTTATCAAACCCGACATGGCAAAATACAGCAGCGTCGGGCGTGAAGTTCGCGCACTGATGGAAGCCGTCACGCCCCTGGTCGAACCCATTTCGATCGATGAAGCCTTTCTGGACCTCACGGGCACGACTCAACTGCATGGCGGATGTCCGGCACGAACACTGGCTCAACTGGTCAAACGGATCGAAACGGAAATCGGTGTCACGGCATCCGTCGGCCTCAGCTACAGCAAGTTCTTGGCGAAAATCGCATCTGATCTGGATAAGCCCCGGGGTTTTGCCATGATTGGCGAGGCGGAGGCCCCGGCATTTCTGGCGGAGAAACCGATTAACATCATCTGGGGCGTCGGAAAGGCCTTCAGAAAGCAGTTGATCAATGACGGCATCCGCCAGGTCCGCGACCTGCTTCCCTACGACGAACCCCAGTTGGTTGACCGTTACGGCCGGATCGGCAGCCGTCTCTACTATTTTGCCCGTGGCATTGATGACCGAAAGGTAGAGCCTCACTCCGTCATGAAGTCTATTTCAGCGGAAACGACCTTTAACGAAGACATAAAAGATCCGGCACGGCTTGAGAAGCAGCTCTGGTCCCTCTGTGAAAAGGTCTCGAAGCGCCTAAAAGCCAAGTCGCTCGCGGGCGGCAACATCACACTGAAACTCAAAACCTCCGAGTTCAAACAAATCACCCGCAGCCGGACTCTCGAGAATCCGACCCAGCTCTCAGAGGTGATCTATCAGGAAAGCAGGCGTCTGCTGAAGACCGTCGCCGACGGCCGGCGGTTCCGCTTGATTGGTGTCGGCACCAGCGACCTGAAAGACGGCGAAACGGCAGATCCGCCAAGCCTGTTGGTTCCGGAACTCGCTCAGGTGGCAAAGGTGGAACGGGCCATCGACGCCGTACGTCAGAAGCTCGGCGACGACGCCATCAAAAAAGGCCGCAGCCTCAAATAAACTTTTCAGACAGACAGCCCGTCAAAACCGTCAGCAATCGGGCGCATCGAAGGGCTTGAGCTCGCGCAGCCGGGCTTTCACCACAAAATCCCCGTAATCCAGTTCAAGTTCGTCGACCACACCATTGGCAAAGATCCGCAAGGCCTGTTCCTGCTCAGGTGCGCCGGTTTGATTGCTGATATCGAAAAAGGCGAGCTGCACGCGCCAGGACGGTTCTGCGGCCATCGCCGTTGCGACCTCTCCCAGATCCTCTCCCGGCGCCAGCGGGCGCACCAATGCCGCCGAAATACCAAAGAAGCCGTCATCCCCTGAGCCGTCGAAGACGACGCGCCACAAGGGAAGAGCCTCCTGCTCCGCCGCTTTTAGAAGTTCCAGGCTGTGCTGGGTCGGAAAGATAGCGCCTTTGGGCAATAGCACTTCGCGCTCTTCGGGCGCGCTGTAGCGGGCTGTACCGGCAAGGTCTTCACCACCGCGTTCCGCTTCGCCGCGGATCTCCTCAACTGTATCGCCGTTATAGTCGCGCTTGATGAAAAACTGATAGCTCGTGCCGTCTTTCGCCTCCCAGGATTTATGCGAAGCACCGAAATCAAGATGGCGCCCGTCCGAATAGTTGACCTTGAGACGCGTCTTGTGCAGAACCGTCCAGCCCGAACAGGCGTCCTCCCACTCAAACTCGAAGAAGCCGCGGGCCTGGGTCACATTGCTGTTTGCCTGGGTCTTGCTGAGGTTCAAATCGTAAATAGCCCGATGCGGCAGAATTTGGCTCGTTGCAGCCGAGGGCAGCGCAAAAACGGCCGCCAGCGTGGCGGCCAAGAGAAATTTAACCGATGATGTTCCAGGACCTGTGCGATCGGACATGTAGCGGGGTACTCCCAAACAAAAAGCTGTCTCAGCAAAATACGGCGCGCCGACTCTAGCAGGCCACTCCTTCAGCGTGTACTAATTTGTCCGCCGCAGTTGCGTGGCCTCCGCGCAAGCGCTGTGTAACCGATTCTCTATAGACGCACGGAGCGTTCTTTGTATGCCGAACACGCCACCATCCCTTCTCGTGACCCGGGCCATGCCCAGCGATGTGATCAGCCGGCTGACCCAGAGTTATGAGGCGCGCCTGAATGATGACGATACACTCTGGAGCCGAGAAGAACTGCTCGAGCGGGCAGCGGGTTGCGCCGCCATCCTCTGCACCTCAACGGAAAAGATGGACGCAGACACGATCGCCGCTTTGCCCGACGAGGTTAAGATCATTGCGACCTACTCGGTGGGTTTCGAGCATATCGATCTGACAGCAGCCAAAGACAAAGGCATTGTGGTCACCAACACGCCGGACGTTTTGACCAATGCCACGGCTGACGTCGCGATGCTTCTGATTCTGGCGGCGGCACGCCGCGCCTATGAGGGCGAACGGCTTGTCCGTGAAGACAAATGGACCGGATGGAAACCGAACTTTTTGGTCGGCACCGAGGTCACCGGCAAACGTCTGGGTATCTTCGGCATGGGCCGGATCGGCGAAGCGGTGGCCCGGCGCGCCCGAGGTTTCGACATGACGATCCACTACAGCAAACGCCAGCGCCTCCCTGCCTCCCAGGAGAACGGCGCCATTTACCACGAGACGCTCGAGGCCTTGCTGCCGCACTGCGATTTTCTCTCCATCCACTGCCCCGCCACCCCGGAGACGCATCATGTTCTTGATCGGGATCATCTCGCGCTGATGCCAGACGGTGCCATTGTCGTGAATACCGCGCGCGGAACTATCGTGGACGACGCGGCATTGATCGATGCGCTGAAAAGCGGAAAAATCGCAGCCGCCGGCTTGGATGTCTTCGAAAACGAGCCCAAGATCAATCCGGCCTACCGCGACCTGCCGAACACCTTCTTACTGCCTCATGTGGGAAGCGCGACAGTCGAGACACGTAACGCTATGGGTTTCAAATGTCTCGATAATCTGGATGCCTTTTTCCGGGGCGACAGCCCGCCCGACCGCTTGGTGTAAACGGCGGCACCAAGCCGCGGGCCGCCCGCCGCCTCTACAGCCCGCAGGCTCTCCGCAGCGTTCAAAAATTGCCCTTGGGACTGGCTGTTTTTGCCGGGTTGGAAAAAATTACCGGCCAGAAACTTCGAAATGACACAAAAATAACCTTATTTCCTGGCACGGCGTTTGCTTCGTATTAGACGCGCACTAACATTCACTGTGGGGAATAAACGCCGTGTCTGCATCACAAGCTTTGAAGCAAGCCACAGAGCAAGCCGAGCAAAACCAGATCACCGACTGCTGCGCGATCAGCGAACGGCTGCAAAAGCTCCCGGAGCCACGCAGTTGGAAAGTCGATCCGGCCTCCAAGGAGTTGCTGGAGGAACTGCTCGCCCTCGCGGCCGAGGCCGAGCAAACGGTCGCGGAGCAGAGTAAACGCATCCGCTATCTGGAGAGTCTCTCGGTAACAGATGAACTCACGGGCCTCCTCAACCGGCGCGGTTTCGATGCAGAGTTTGCCCGTGCCCTAGCACGGGCAGACCGTTCGGACGAGAGCGGACTGCTGGTTCTATGCGACCTGGACCACTTCAAGGCGATCAATGACACCTATGGCCATCTGGCAGGAGATGCCGTACTCAGCGCCATTGGCGGAAAGCTCTCTCGCAATACCCGCCAGTGCGATGCGGTCGCGCGGATCGGCGGAGACGAATTCGCCATCCTTTTCACGCAGTCCGACCCCGATACGGCGGCCCGTCTCACCAACAAGCTCGATAAAATGCTGAATACCCTGGTGATCAACTGGAACGGTCATCAGATCCCGGTTTCGGCAAGTCTGGGAGTCGACAGCTACGGTCCCGGCAAGACAGCGGACACCGTCATGTTCCTGGCGGACCGGAGTCTCTACGCGCGCAAAAACAAGATCAGAAAAATGCTGGCCGCGCCCGGCAAGCCAAGCCGCCGCCGTCGCAAACATCCGGCCGAAGAGTCTTCCCATCTGGCACAGTCTTGAGCGCCGGTCGCTCGTCAAATCGCGCCGCCGGCAGGGTCTAAACCAAGGGCTGCTGCTGGGTTATGCAGTGGATACCGCCACCACCGAAAGCAATGTCGTTGGCGGCCACAGTGACGACCGAGCGGTTGGGAAAGGCGTCGGCGATGATCTCGTAAGCGCGGGCATCCTGCGCATCCTCGAACGACGGCATAATGATCCCGCCATTCGCGATGTAGAAGTTGATATAGGAGCGGCTGAGGCGTCTGCCGTGATCGTCGTTCATGCGATCCGGCTGCGGCACTTCGATCACCTCGAGCGAACGGCCTTTTGCGTCGACCGCTCCCCGCAGACGGTCAATGTTCTCCTGTAGCGCCGTATAGTTCTCGTCGCTGGGATCATCGCTGGAAAGCGCTAAAACAATCCCGGGCGCCGCAAAGCAGGCAAGGTTATCGACGTGCCCGTCGGTTTCGTCGTCGATTAAGCCCTCGTTCAGCCAGATAATCGTCTCGACGCCCAGATAGGCTCGCAGCTTTTCCTCGATCTTTGAGCGCGTCAGATCCGGATTGCGGTTCGGGTTTAGCAGACACTGCTCACTGGTCAGCAGGCTCCCCTCCCCATCCACATGGATCGCACCGCCCTCAAGGACCATATCCGCCGCGAAGACCGGCAGTCCCAAGTGCTCGAGGATGGCTGTCGCCGTTTGCCGGTCCTTTTCGTATTCGTTGTATTTTTGGCCCCAGGCGTTAAAGCGCCAGGCCACACCGGCCAGTTCGCCCTGCGTATTGGCCAGAAAAGAAGGCCCCGTGTCACGGGTCCAGGAGTCGTCATGGGGAATCGGCAGGCACCCGACCCCGGAACCACAGCGCAAAGAGACTTCGGCCACATCCTGCGGATTGGCGATCATCGTCACAGGTTCGAATTGGGCGATCGCATTGGCCACTTCGGCATAGGCATCCTGAGCCATTTCCAGGCGATCCCCCCAAAGGGCTTCGCGGCACGGCCATGCCATCCAGCATCGGCTGTGAGGCATCCACTCGGCGGGCATGAAGTACCCGTCATCACGTGGCAGAGTCATCTATGCATTTCCTGACGTTTCCGTAACGAGCCGCAAACTCTAGGTGAGCCCGGTTGGAATAGCAATTGGATCAACCACCCCAATCTGGCGCCCGCTTACAGAATAGCGTAAACACCAATAGGTTTGACAGTCCAAAAAAATACAGTCTATGCGAGCAGTTCCGATGAACCTTTTCGAGGGCTTGCCGCCGCCGCCTACTCCGGCGGCAGCTTGAGCTGAAGGTGGAGTTCGCGCAGCCGCTCCATGGGAACTTCGGCGGGCGCCTGCATCATCAGGTCTTCGGCCTTCTGATTCATCGGGAAGGCTACGATTTCACGGATGTTCGGCTCATCCGCCAGGAGCATGACAATCCGGTCGATGCCCGGCGCCGAGCCGCCATGAGGCGGTGCGCCGAACTTCAGGGCCGAGAGCAGACCCGAGAAGCGCTCTTCCACCTCTGACTGGGCATAGCCGGCAATGGCAAAGGCTTTGTACATCACCTCGGGAAGATGGTTCCGGATGGCCCCCGACGAGAGTTCTACGCCGTTGCAGACGATGTCGTACTGATAGGCCTTGATGGTCAGTGGATCCTGGTTCTCAAGGGCGTCCAACCCGCCCTGCGGCATGGAGAAGGGATTATGGCTGAACTCGATCTTGCCGGTGTCTTCATCCAGTTCGAACATGGGGAAATCAACGATCCAGCAGAACCGGAAGCAGTTCTTCTCAAGCAGGTCGAGATCGTCGCCCAGCTTGTTACGCACCGTGCCCGCGAACTTGGCGGCTGCCAGGGCTTTATCGCAGGCGAAGAAGACCGCATCGCCGTCGGCGACGCCCGTCGCGGCCTTGATCTGCTCAATACGATCCGCGTCGAGGTTCTTGGCGATCGGGCCTTTGGCTTCACCGTCCGCAAAATTGATGTAGCCCAGCCCGGCCGCGCCATTGGCCCGCGCCCAGTCGTTCAGCTTGTCGAAGAAACTGCGTGGCTTCCCGCCAGCGCCCGGTGCCGGAATGGCCCGGACAACGGCCCCGGTCTCCACCTGTTTCGCGAAAATTCCGAAGCCGGAGCCGCGGAAAGCTTCCGTCACATCAATGATTTCAATCGGATTGCGCAGGTCGGGCTTATCCGAGCCGTACTTCAGCATTGCCTCGTCAAAGGGAATGCGCGGGAATGGCGCAGGCGTAACGGCCCTGCCATTGGCAAACTCTTCGAAGACGCCGTGCAGAACCGGCTCAATGGCTGCGAAAACATCGTCTTGGGTGACGAAGCTCATCTCGAAGTCGAGCTGGTAAAACTCGCCAGGCGAGCGGTCGGCGCGGCTGTCTTCATCGCGGAAACAAGGGGCAATCTGGAAATAGCGGTCGAAACCGGCCACCATCAGCAGCTGTTTGAACATCTGCGGCGCTTGCGGCAAGGCGTAGAACTTGCCGGGATGAATGCGGCTGGGCACCAGGTAGTCGCGCGCGCCCTCGGGGCTGCTCGCGGTCAGGATCGGTGTCTGAAACTCGGTGAAGTTCTGATCGATCATGCGGCTTCGGATCGAGGAGATCACCTTGCTGCGCAGCAGGATCTTCTCATGCATCTTCTCGCGGCGCAGGTCCAGGTAACGATAGCGCAGGCGGATATCTTCGCCGGCATCTTCATCGGCATTCACCTGAAGTGGCAGCATGTCCGCAGTTGACTGAACCGTCAGCTCATCCACACCGATTTCGATCTGGCCGGTCGGCAGCTTGTCGTTAATGGTTTCCGCCGTCCGCTCGATGACCCGTCCCGTGACCGTGATCACGCTCTCGTTGCGGGCCGACTCGAGCTTCTGGAACAGCGGGCTCGAGATGTCGATGACACATTGCGTGAGACCGAAATTATCCCGCAGATCGACAAACAGAAGCTGGCCGTGATCGCGCTTGCGATGGACCCATCCGGACAGGCGTACGGTTTCACCCGCGTTTGACAGGCGCAATTCTGCACAATTATGCGTGCGATAGGGGTGCATATCGGGTCCTTTGGAACTCTTGGTCACATCAATGGAAAGCGGGGCGAAAGAGGCATCTAACCACCCCTTTTGTCAAGGCCTGGAGGCCGAAATCCCGCTGCCTTCCGGCAGATAAACCGAAGTTAAATTGCTCTTATCCCCGGATCGTTGGCCTTGGCTTTTATCGCCGGGCATTACCGTGTATATCGGTTCCATGACAATTATAGCCGACAATCACGAACTCGCCGCCTTCTGCGCACGTCAGGAAACCGCAGACTATATCGCGGTCGACACAGAATTTCTGCGCGACACGACCTACTGGCCACAACTTTGCCTTGTACAAATTGGTGGACCGGATGAAGTCGCCGCAATCGACACCTTAGCGCCAGGCATAGACCTGGCGCCGCTTTACGCGCTGATGGACAACCCGGATATTCTGAAGGTTTTTCATTCCGCGCGTCAGGACCTCGAGATCTTCTACAACCTGATGGGTCATGTGCCCGGTCCCGTGTTCGACACCCAGGTTGCCGCCATGGTCTGCGGGTTCGGTGATTCCGTCGGCTACGACACCCTGATCCGCAAACTGACCGGGGAACACATCGACAAATCCTCGCGCTTCGCCGACTGGTCGCACCGGCCGCTCTCAGCCAAGCAGCTGAACTATGCCCTCTCGGACGTTATTCATCTTCGCCCGGCCTTCGAAAAGTTGAAACGCAGGGTCGATAACTCGGGGCGTGCCGCCTGGCTGGACGAGGAAATGGCGACCCTGACCAGTGACAACACCTATAAGATGGACCCCGAAAATGCCTGGGCGCGCCTGAAAACCCGCTCAAGCGATCCCCGCTATTTCGCCATTCTGAAAGAACTGGCGGCCTGGCGGGAGCGCGAGGCCCAGCGGCGGAATACCCCCCGCAACCGGGTCCTGCGGGATGAACAGCTCTTTGACATTGCCGCGCACCGGCCGACCGACGCCGATGCCTTGGGCCGGACACGCGGCCTGTCCCGCGACGTCGCCAACGGCCGAATCGGCCAGGGCATCCTGACTGCGATCAACAAGGGCCTCGCCGTCCCGAAAACCGACTGCCCTTCCCCGCCCCGCAAACCGGATCTCCCGAACGGACTGGGGCCGGTGATCGACCTGCTCAAGGTCCTGCTCAAAATGAAGTGCGAGAAGCACGACGTTGCCCAAAAGCTGATCGCCAACTCCGCCGACCTGGAATACATCGCCGCGGACGACAACGCGCCCGTGGCCGCGCTGAGCGGCTGGCGCCGCGAACTCTTTGGCGATGATGCCCTGGCTCTCAAGAACGGCCGCCTGGCCCTGACCACGCGCAATCGCAAGATCCGTGTCGTGCCGTTAGGGTCCGGGGAAGACGCGAGTTAGCTGCCCCATGCGCCGGTTGATAACGGGATTTCTGGTTCCGCTGATCGCCTCCGCGCATCTGTCCGGAGCGGCCGCCGACACGCAACCGACACCCGGTTATCGGCTCGCCGATGCACCAGTTTTGAGCATGCCGGTCGATTGCACCGACAAAGACTTCTGTTCCGTACAGAATTACATAGATTTTGACCCCGGTCCCGGCGCACTGGATCACACCTGCGGTCCTCTGACCTATAACGGGCACAAAGGTATCGATATCCGCTTGAGGTCGATCGCCACGATGGAACGCGGCGTAGCTGTCTTGGCCGCCGCGGATGGAACGGTCATCGCAAGTCGCAACGACATTCCCGATCGGCTGCTCAAACAGGTCGAGATCCCCCAAGCCCTGAAGGGCCCGGTCATGCCCAGCAACTCCGTTTCCATCTATCACGGCAACGGCTGGACAACCCATTACACGCACTTGCGTCAGGGCAGTGTCCGGGTCCGCAACGGACAGAAACTGAAGCGCGGCGAGCCACTCGGCCTGATCGGCGCATCCGGCACGACGAGCTTTCCGCATCTGCACTTTATATTGACCCACCATCAGGACGTGATTGACCCTTACAGCGGCAGGCTGCCGGGAAGCGGCTGCGGTGTGAGCGCTCATCATTCTTTCTGGGACGACGAAGCGGCGGAGATTCTGGCCTACCGCCCCTCAGGCGTGCTCAATGCGGGTTTTGACCAGATCGCACCTTCAATGGCGAGGGTACAACGCGGCCTGCAAAAAAATGAACGCCTGCCGGCGACGGCCGAACAACTGGTATTCTGGACTCAAATCTGGGGCCTTCGCCGCAGTGACCGCGTCCGGATGCGCCTCTACGATGCGGATGGCGCGGTTTTGACAGAGACGATCCAACGCGCCGAGAGAGACAGTCCGGTCAGCCTATGGTACCTGCCGCGCCGCCGCGGCACAGATGCCTGGCCAGCGGGAACCTACAAAGGCGAGTACTTTCTTGAACGTCCGGTCGCGCCGGACAGCGAAAAGTTCGACGAAGTTCTCAAGATCATCAGAAAAATCGAAATTCGCTGACCGGTTCTTCCTCCAGATCCGGTTTAGTCCTCGACGACGACCCCCGCCTTCAATTCCAAGACGTCCGCCAGGGCCTTCAGGCGGCGCTCGACCACATCTCCCGCCAGGATCGAACCATCTGACGGCAACACCAGGTTTACACGGTTGGGTTTCATGGCCAGGGATGTACGCTCCAGAATCCCACGCATCCCACCGGACAGCATGAATGCGAGGCGCAGCCCCAATCCCAGGCTTTGAGCGCGGCGCAGCATCTTCGGCTTCATCAAAGGCAGAATCGACGCGACCCTGCGCGAGTTGAGCGCGCCGCCATAGCGCAGGAAGACCGCGTAAGCCATGAAGGCGCGGCCACTGTGGTTCACTCCGATGAAGGGGTGGTGCAGGATTCGGAACAGGGCCTGTTCGGCCCGGTATTCGGGATGTTCACGCCACGCAAAATCCGACAGGTGGCAAGCGGCAAGACGCAGCAACGCTTCCTCTTTATCTTCATTCTCAAAGAGCGGCGCGGACCAGTCGGCGAGTGGCTGTCCAAGGTCGGGGAAGCGCCCTTCGCGCTCCGAGATATCCTGCGCAATCGCAATAAGCGGATCCTTGGCCTGTTCTTTCTTGGGCAAAAGATCGTAAAGGTGGCCCTCGCGCAAACCACAGGACGAAAAGACAATTCGCTTGAAGCGGCTGCGCCGCAGGACCTGCTCCAACACCAGAGCTCCGAACGGAAGGGTCTCAACACGCCGCCTGTTCACGCCGGAGGTTTGAGTGAGGGACTCCGCCCCCAGGCCGCTGACCAGCGACGCCAGACTCTGGAGCGCATCGCTTTGCATTTCGTAGCCGTGAACGACGGTCAGTGGGTATTTCGTTTGCTTGATATGGATGCGGGCCAAACCGCGCCATGATCCGCCGACGGGGTAAAAGGTGCGGCCTTTTGCTTCCGTCAGCCACTCGACAGTCTCGAGCTGCCGGTTGATCTCCGCCTTGGCTGCCTTGCGGTCGCCGTGGCAGAGTTCGATCAGCCGCAAGGGCCCCAGTCCCAACGTTGCCGAGCGGCCGATCTTACCGCCCTTCAGCTCCACAAGCTCAAGACTGCCGCCGCCCAGGTCGCCCATTATGCCGTCCGCGTCAGGCATACCCGAGATCACGCCAAGAGCCGATAAACGCGCCTCCGCCTTGCCGCTCAGGACCTGGACTTCCAGTCCGAAGCGTTCCGCGATCTGCCCGACGAAATCGGCACCGTTGTCAGCTTCGCGCACGGCCGCCGTTGCCAGAAGCGTCAGCTCCGTCACGCCCATGGAGCGGACAAGGCCGGTGAAACGCGCCAGATTGGTGAGCGCGGAAACGACGCCATCCGCGTCCAAACTGCCGGTCCGCTTCAAACCGCGTCCCAGGCCACAGAAAACCTTCTCGTTGAACACCGGTGCCGGTGCCCGTTTGAGAGCATCGAACACAACCAAACGCATCGAGTTGGACCCGATGTCGATCACGGCCACCCGCTCCTCGCCGGCGAACGGCACAGTCTCGACTGCGTGCAAAACCAAATTCCCTCTAATTGCTGTGCTTTTTCTTCAGAACCAATCGCGGCGCTTTCTTGCCCCGCTTGGTTTTCAGCAATGCTGAACCTCGTCCCGAGAGGCTCGGGTTGGTCATGAAGTAAGTGTGTGCAGAAAACGGCTTACGTCCCGGCAGAATGCGCCGGTACTCGCCATCGGACTCCAGAACCCAGCTCTGCGCGTCGTCGTTCAGATTCGCGATCATGATCTGTTCGACGATCTGCCTGTGCGCGGTCGAATTCTCGACCGGAACGCAGGTTTCCACCCGGCGGTCCAGATTCCGCGGCATCAAATCGGCTGACGAGATGTAGACCTTCGACTCGGCTGACGGCAGTCCCTTGCCTGCGCCGAAACAGAAGATCCGGCTATGCTCCAGGAAACGTCCAACGATGGACTTGACCCTGATGTTCTCCGACAGGCCTTTCACCCCGGGCCGCAGGCAGCAGATCCCCCGGATCACCAGATCGATCGAAACACCCGCCTTCGAAGCCTTGTAGAGCCGGTCGATAACCTCAGCATCCACCAGAGAATTGACTTTGATCCAGATGGTCGCCGGACGTTTGGCCTTGGCATGCTCGATCTCGTCGTCAATCAGGCTCAACAGTTGCTGACGCAGGGTCAGCGGCGCGAAGGCGATCTTCTCCATCGGCTTCGGCTTGGCGTAACCGGTCATGTGATTGAAAAGCCGCGAAGCGTCACGGCACAGAGCCGGATCGGTGGAGAAGAAAGAGATATCGGTATAGATCCGCGCCGTGATGGGGTGATAGTTGCCTGTGCCGTAATGGACGTAAGTCCGCAGGTGCGATCCCTCGCGGCGGGCAACCAGCGATATTTTGGCGTGGGTCTTGAGCTGAATAAAGCCGTAGATGACCTGCACCCCGGCCCGCTCCAGATTCCGGGCCCAGCGAATGTTACGCTCCTCGTCGAAGCGGGCCTTGAGCTCCACCAGGGCCGTCACGGATTTGCCCGCCTCGGCCGCTTCGGTCAGCGCCTTGATTATCGGCGAATCCTCGCTGGTTCGGTAAAGCGTCTGTTTGATGGCGACCACGGCAGGGTCCTGCGCCGCCTGACGGATGAACTGCACCACCACATCGAAGCTCTCATAAGGGTGGTGAACCACGAAATCCTTGGCCCGAATGGCCGCGAAACAATCGCCGCCGAAATCCCGGACCCGTTCGGGGAATCTCGGATTATAGGGCGGGAATAGAAGATCGCTGCGGTCCCGCACGATTTGCGTTGCATCGGCAAGCCCCAGCAAGCCATCCAGCTGGAAGACGTCAGCATTGTCCACATCGAGTTCGCGCACCACGAACTCCAGGAGCTCGGGCGGCAAGTTCTTATCGACCGTCAGACGAATCACCGATCCCCTGCGCCGGCGCTTGAGAGCCGTCTCGAACACCCGGACGAGATCCTCGGCCTCTTCTTCCACCTCGATGTCACTGTCGCGCAGAATTCGAAAATATCCGTGTCCCATGACGATGAAGCCGGGAAACAGCATATCGAGGTACAGTCGAACGACCTGTTCCAAGCGAATGTAGCGCAGGTTCTCGCCAGGCAAGCGGATAAAGCGATCGATCTGGGACGGCAGAGGGATCAAGCCATTGATATGTGCGCTGTCCTCGGTCCGGTTGAGCTCCAGAACCATTGAAAAGCCGCGATTCGGCATAAAAGGAAAAGGGTGCGCAGGGTCGATGGCG
This sequence comes from Denitrobaculum tricleocarpae, assembly GCF_007004665.1. Classification (GTDB taxonomy): domain Bacteria; phylum Pseudomonadota; class Alphaproteobacteria; order Kiloniellales; family Kiloniellaceae; genus Denitrobaculum; species Denitrobaculum tricleocarpae. Next base: position 396,204 of record NZ_ML660054.1, read on the forward strand.
ATCGGCGTCAAAACCGGAAAGATCTGATCCGTAAAATAATCGTCGAGCCAGCTCTTCTCGTCCGGTGTCAGTTCGTCACTGCTCAGCACCGCGACGCCCGCCTGCGCCATCTCCTTTACCAGAGCGCGCCAGGACGCCTGCTGATCCTTCAGCAGTTGCGTTATCCGGTCATTTATCGCAGTGAGTTGCTGTTCAGGCGTCAGACCTTCCGGCGTGCGGGCCGTGACATCGGCGCGCAACTGACCTTTCAGGCCCGCCACCCGAACCATGTAGAATTCGTCCAGATTGCTCGATGAGATCGCCAGAAACCGGACACGCTCCAACACGGGATGCCGTTTGTTTCCGGCTTCCTCCAGGACACGTTCATTAAAGGCCAGCCATGAAAGCTCGCGGTTGATAAAACGCTCCGGCGACTCCATACCGATGTCTTTCCCGGTACGGACTACATTTCCAGATTTATCTTCTGCCACAACGATCTGCGCTGTTTCGTCCACATTCTACCCCATTCGTTCGAGACGCTCTGGGTTCGATCCAGCTAATAGCATACGAGACTGCAGATATTATTACCGTTTTGTGTCAGTCATGCGAGTAAAAGGGCAAACCCGGCAGATTGACACGCACGAGCAACCTGCATGCAAAGCAGCACACGCTCCCGACGCAAAAGTGCCGGGAGCGCGTCTCTCCTACAGCGTGCCCGGGAAGGCGCCGCCGTCCAGCAGGATGTTCTGTCCGGTGATGAAACCGGCATGCTGGCCACATAAAAAAGCGCAGGCTTCACCGAATTCTTCGGGGTAACCGAAGCGCCCGGCAGGGTTGGTCGCAATGCGTTCGTCCCGGACCTCCTCGAGCGGCCGTCCGGTCTTTTTGGAGACCGCCGCCAAGGTTCCCTGAAGACGATCCGTGTCGAAGGGTCCCGGCAGCAAGCCATTGATGGTGACATTGTGACGCACCGTGTTGCGGGCGATCCCGGCAACGAATCCGGTCAGACCGGCCCGGGCGCCATTGGAAAGGCCGAGAATGTCGATGGGCGCCTTAACGGCCCCGGAGGTAATGTTGATGATCCGTCCGAAGCGCCGCTCGATCATGCCGTCGACCGTTGCCTTAATGAGTTCGATTGGAGTCAGCATGTTGGCATCGATCGCCTTGATCCAGTGTTCCCGCTCCCAATCACGGAAGTCGCCCGGCGGCGGACCGCCTGCGTTGTTCACCAGGATATCAGGGTTCGGACAGGCCTCGAGCGCCGCGGCGCGGCCTTCGGGGCTGGTGATGTCAACTGCGACAGCCTTTACGTTAACGCCCGTCGCCTGACGAATTTCCTCGGCGGTCGCTTCCAGCGGTCCTGCCGTCCGCGCCACGATCGTGACATCCACGCCTTCGCGCGCCAGCGACATCGCACAGGCCTTACCGAGGCCTTTACTTGCCGCACAAACCAGCGCGGTCTTGCCGCGAATTCCGAGATCCATGGATTTCCTCCCAATACAAACAAAACATCCTGCCCGGCGTTGTACCGTTGCAGGCCGGCAAAGCAGCCGTCACATCAACTGCGGGCCGATACCGTGAGGCCTCGCAGACATTCTCTCCATAGCATCATCTCACGGGCGCGGCGAAAGACGATCAGATTCCAAGACGTCACGCACCAGGGGGATGGTGATATCGCGCCGTTGCTCCAGCGACGATGCGTCGATCGCCGTCACCAGGGCGCGGGCGCAGGCAAAGGAGCGCTCCATCCTGGGCAGAATGTAGCGCAAGACCTCCGGGCTGACCTTAAGTTGCCGGTCCGCAAACATCTTCACCAGCACCGCCTCGATCAGCAAATCGTCCGGCGCGCCCAATTCGAATACCGGCAGCGTAGACAGGCGCGAGCGCAGATCGGCCAGGCCGCAGCGCCAGCGGGCCGGCGCTTCGCGGCCGCTGACCAGAAGATAACCATCACGCTCGCGCATCATGTTGTAGAGGTGAAACAGCCGGCGCTGCAATTCGGCGCTGGTCGCGAGCGCTTCCTCAACCCCGTCGACGACACAGCAGGTCGCATCGCCGATCAGTTCGGGCGGCTCGTGCTGTGCCAGGGATTGAGCATCGACCTCGACAGCGCCGCTGCTGGCGCGCCAGACCTGACAGAGATGGGACTTGCCGCTGCCGGGCGGGCCACAGAGTGCAATGGCAAAGGCCTGCCATTGCGGCCAGTTGTCGATCACCCCGACCGCCAATTCATTGCTGGGCATCACCAGGAAATCTTCGCGGCCAAGCGCCGGGCGGTGTCCGAGATCGAGCGGGATTTGCGCAGGCCGGCTCATGATTCGGCTTTTTCTTCACTTGAGGCTTCAGGCGCCGCACTTGGGGCATCAGCCGCGGCGGCGGACGCGGCAGGTTCCTGCGCCGCTGCCCGGCCCGTACCCTGATAGTAATGACTGCTCAGATACTGCCCCAGACCGAACCGCACCCCGACACCAATGACCGCAGCGACCGGAACCGCCAGCAGGATACCGACGAAACCAAAGAGCGTGCCGCCCGCCAGCAGACCGAAAATCAGCCAGACCGGGTGCAGCCCGACCTTATCCCCGACCAGATTGGGAGTCAGGATGTAACCCTCGAGCATCTGACCGGCAAAGAAAACCGCGGCAACCGCAATCACCGGGGTCAGGCTGTCGAACTGACCGAGCGCAAGGCCGACTGACAGGGCAAGGCCCACGATCGACCCCACATAGGGCACAATCGATAGAATTCCGGCCGTCATGCCGACGATCAGTCCGAAATCGAGACCGGCAATGCTCAACCCGATGGCATAGAATGCTCCCAGGATCAGGCACACCGTCCCCTGCCCGCGCAGGAAGCCAGAGAGAGTCGAATCGACCTCTTTGACCAGTTCACGGATTTGCTCTGCATGATCGCGCGGCAGCCAGCCGTCGACGCGCTCGACAATCTTGTCCCAATCCCGCAGCAGATAAAAGGAAACCACCGGCGTGATCACCATGAGAGACAGCAGGTTGACGACGGCGACACCGCCGCTCAAGACGCCGACAAAGGCGGTGGTCAGCCAGGAGAAGACATTGTCCGCCGAGCCTAAAACCGCAGACCTGAGCTTTTCCAGCATCTGATCGTCGACCCGCATTTCGATCATGGTCAGCAGCGTCGCGACCTTCGCGCGGGCAAATTCGAGATATCCCGGCAGGTTCTCGAGCAGGCGCGCGGCCTGTCCCACGATCAGCGGAACGAGCAGCAGGATGACCAGCAGGACCACGACCAGGAAGATCAGCGTGACGATTGAAGTCGCGATGGTGCGGGAGGCGCCCATGGCCTCCAGTTTGTCGCAAACCGGATCCAGCAGGTAGGCGATGGCCATGCCGGCCACGAAGGGAAGCAGGACGCTGCTCAGGAAGAACAGCAGAATCAGAAAGACCAAGAGGCCGAAAAACCAGAACCGGATCTGCCGTTCCGCCGTCATAGCGCCAATCCTGTCGTCATCGTCTTCAGAGCTTTAATCAATCTCAAGGGGAGCAATTCGAAGTTCGCGCAAAATTCAGCCAGCCTGTCCGTCGTTATAAAGCGCTAACACGCCGCGGTCACGGGCTTCTGTTTATGCCCTGCGCTGCATCATCACAACCCGTCTGCTCCAGAGATAGACATAGGCGGCACCCGAGGCGAAGGTGGTTGCGGCAACCGTGTAAATCGCGATGTCACAGGCCAGATCCAGCTGACCGTCCAGGCTGAAGCCCTGCGCCGCCAGGACCAGGCCCACCATCACGATCTGTGCCAGGGTATTGAGCTTACTGACGGTCAGGGGTTCCATCTTCAGGCTTCCCGTGACCATAAGAACCAGGAAGGCTCCGCTCACGATCAGGACGTCCCGCAAAACCACGAAACTCACCACCCAGCCCGGGATCTGGCCAAGAAAACCGAGCGTGAGACAGAGGCCGACCACCAGAATTTTATCGGCAATCGGATCCAGGTAGGCACCAAGCTCCGTCACGGCCTTCAGCTTTACCGCCAGATAGCCGTCCAGCGCGTCGGACAGGCCCGCAATGGCAAAGACCCAGAACGCAGCGGTGTACTCTTCAAAGAGAATGAGACCAATAATGACCGGCACCGCAAAGAGCCGCGCGACGGTTATAATATTGGGAAGCCAGGACATACAGGGCGGTTGCTCATTCCACAGGTTGCGGGCTGATCGCGCCGGACGTGCCTCCTGTTGACGGAACCCCTTCAGGTTGAACACCCGTATCGGGATTTATCGGAGCACTCGAACCGGGGACCAGTCGTTCTCCTTGCAGCTGAGAAGCGTCGTTTTGCAGCGCGGTTGGCGAGGAAGGCATTGTAGAACCGCCAGTTACCGGGTTGTCCGCACCGATCAAACGCAACTCCCACACAAGAACTTCGTTCAAGGATAATGTGAGATCATTTTGCCGTAATGCAAGACTCAGTTGCTTTTCATCGCCCGCGTAGGTGATGGACATATCAACCTGCTGTTTCGAAATCGCCTTAACCTGGCTGCTGACAACCGCTGGCACATTCCTCAGGCGTTGCTGGATTTTGACCCAGTCACCGAGCCCGGTCAGGGGCACGTCGACTTCGATTACGCTCTGCACGCCGAACTGAATGACGTTACTGGCCTTCCAGCTTTCCTGGATCAGAGCCTCGAGCGCATCAGAGGCGCGTAACATAAAGGCTTCCAGGGTTTCGCCGGTCTCCTGGCGATAGGTCTCGGCAAGAAAAGGCTGGGACGTCCCATCCGTATCGAAGCGGGTAGTATTGAGTTCGAGTTCTGCCGTTCCACCCTCAACGTCTCCACGCAAAGCGGCGCGGCTGATCAGGACCGAACCGGCGCCATAGCGCTGGGCCAGACCCGAAAGCTTTTGCAGATCGCCGGCCGCAACTTCTTCCGCCGAGATCGAGAGGATATCGCTGAGGTCCCCAAGCGGAACGATCAGCGGAACAAGGCCGTCGCTCACATCCCGGCGCGACCAGACATCCCGCCAATCGTTGCCGTCTTCCCAGAGGACGGCGGTGTCGCCGGTTTCCTGAAGCGGCAGAACCACGACCGGCTTGCTTTTGGTCTCGGCAAAGCCAATCCCGTTGGTCCGGAGCAGGCGCCGGACCTCATCAGGCCGGAACCGGTAGGTAATGTCGGCAAGATAACGGACAGTGGACGTCCGCTCGCGCGCAACCGAGAAATCCACCGTGTAATTGGCAATCTGGCTCGATGTCAGTTGCGGCACCTTCGGCAGATCCTGATTTGGCACCAGTCGCTGCATCAGAAGCGCATAGGCATCGACGTAACCCTTCTCCAGAGCCGCATCGCGGGCGCTGGCCGCCGCCGCCGCAGTGGCGTCGACGGGCACGTTTCTGACCGTAAAGACCTCGGCGGCCATGGCAGTCTCCGGCGGAGCTGCAGCCCAAAGAAGGGCCAGCATCAGGACCGGCGCCGAAAAAAACCTGCTTGTGCTTTTAGTAAAGCGGCGAAACCGCATTGCAAACCGTCCCGGATAAAGTATTTTCGCGTCGCAATCGACGATACAAGGCCTTTTGCCCCACGTCGCCCAACATTACTACGCGAAGACGCCGGAGGACACCATAACAAGCGGATCGAAGCAGGACACCCCGCTGCGCAACACGACACAGCAAAGTTACAAGGCTGCTGGGGTGGACATCGATGCCGGGAATGCCTTGGTTGAAGCCATCAAACCGCTGGCAAAGTCGACCTCGCGCCCTGGTTCAAACGCGGGCCTCGGCGGCTTCGGTGCGTTGTTCGACCTGAAAGCAGCCGGTTTTAAGGACCCCTTGTTGGTCGCCTGCAATGACGGCGTCGGTACGAAACTCATGATCGCCATCGCCGCCGGCCAGCACAGCCGGGTGGGAATCGACCTGGTCGCCATGTGTGTGAACGATCTCGTGGTCCAGGGCGCAGAACCTCTGCTTTTCCTGGATTACTACGCGACCGGTAAGCTCGACGTGGAAACCGGACGGGAGATCATCGCCGGCATCGCCGAGGGCTGCAAACAGGCCAATTGCGCCCTTATCGGCGGCGAAACCGCAGAAATGCCGGGAATGTACGAAGGCGGCGATTATGACCTTGCCGGCTTTGCGGTCGGCGCGGTGGAACGGGAGCAGGTGCTGAGCGAAGACAGGGTCTCCGAAGGCGATGTCGTCCTGGGCCTGGCATCGAGCGGCCTGCACTCCAACGGTTTCTCGCTGGTGCGCAAGGTGATCGCGGACAACGGGCTCGATTACGCGGCCCCCTGCCCCTTCTCATCAGGCCAAAGCCTTGGCGAGGCTCTTCTGGAACCCACCCGAATCTATGTGCGCGGTTGCCTGGACGCGGTCCGCGGCGGCGGCGTGACGGCGCTGGCTCATGTCACCGGCGGCGGCTTCATTGAGAACCTGCCACGGGTCTTACCGGACCATCTGGCAATCGAAATCGAAGGCCTGCCTTGGCAGATGCCGGATGTCTTTCCGTGGCTCGCCGAGCTCGGCGGCATCGTCCCGGAGGAAATGGTCCGGACCTTCAACTGCGGCATCGGCATGGCGGTCGTCTGCGAAGCCGAGAGGGCGGAAGGCGTCACAGAGTGCCTCGAAGCCGCCGGGGAAACGGTGTTTCGGATCGGCCAGGTGGTCGAGAAAGCCGACAACGGGCCAGCCGTCGTTTTCCATGATCTCACCGATGCCTGGCCAAGCGCGAAGGTTCATGCGGCCAGCGATCAGGCCCGGAAATGACGGATCGGCTGAAAGTGGGCGTGGTGATCTCCGGTCGCGGGAGCAACCTGCAGGCCCTGCTCGACGCCTGTGCCCGGCCCGATTTCCCAGCGGAAATCGTTCTGGTGATCTCCAACAATCCGGATGTGGAAGGCCTGCGCCGCGCTGAGCGGGCCGGTGTCGCGACGGAAACCATCAATCACCGTGGCTTCGGTGACCGGCAGAGCTTCGAGCGTGCGCTGACAGCTGCGATGGAGCAAGCGGGCGTCGAACTTGTCTGTCATGCCGGCTTCATGCGGATTGTCACCGCCGATTACCTGGCCCATTGGCATAACCGGCTGATCAACATCCATCCCTCGCTACTACCAGCGTTTCCGGGCTTGGACACCCATCAACGGGCGCTGGACACCGGGGTCAAACTGCACGGCTGCACGGTCCATTACGTGCGCGAGGAAGTCGATGTCGGGCCGATCATCGGGCAGGCTGCCGTTCCAGTCCTGGACGGCGATGACGAAGACGGGCTAGCCGCCCGCGTTCTCACCGCGGAACATCAACTCTATCCCCTCTGCCTCAAACTCGTCGCGGAAGGCCGGGTTCAGGTTGAAGGGGACATCGCGAGAATCCAAGGCCCGGCCGCGGCCAACTCACAGATTTTCTTAAGCCCGGCCAGCTAGCTTGATGGGCCTACCAACGTTTTCTGGGACTTGCGCTGCGAAAAAGCGCCGGGTAAGTTCCGGCATATTATTCCAGCGGCGATAGAGCCTTAGCGAGGGGAATCCGTTCCATGAATGATGACGAAATGCTTGCCGAACACCAACGCGCCTGGGCCGGATTTGTCCGTGTGTCGACGATCTCGACCGCTGCCATCATCGTCCTGCTGATTTTACTGGCCATTGTGACGCTTTAAAGAAAAGCGGCAAACGACTGTAAATAAGAATAAAAAAGGGTGGAACCGTGACCGGTCCCACCCTTTTTTACGTCTAGAGCATGAACTCAGCGCATATCGCTTTTGACTGCGCTAGCCGACAATCTCGTCGTCGGTAAAGAAAAACTTGATCTCTTCAGCCGCCGTCTCAGGTGCGTCCGAACCATGCACCGAGTTTGCTTCGATGGATTCGGCGAATTCGGCACGGATAGTTCCGGGAGCCGCATCGGCCGGATTGGTTGCGCCCATGACTTCACGGTTCTTGGCAATGGCATCCTCGCCCTCAAGCACCTGCACCACGACCGGACCGGAGACCATATAGCTGCAAAGATCCCCGTAGAAGGGGCGCTCTTTATGAACGGCGTAGAAACCCTCGGCCTGAGCCTGAGTCATGTGAATGCGCTTTGAAGCGACCACACGCAGGCCGGCGTCTTCAAACTTGCTGATGATCTTGCCGGTCAGGTTCCGTTTGGTGGCGTCCGGCTTGATGATGGAAAAAGTACGCTCGATGGCCATCTTCTTGGCTCTCCTCGGTTGCTTGAACCCGCAAATGGCGAGCTCCAGGTATGGATAGGCGTTGAATTTCGCGCGCGTTATAACCTCACAGAGATGCCACTGCAATAACTGCGTCACGGCGACCAAGCCGCCGGAACCAGGCCAGGACGCATCGGCGGCCAGCGCGGGCCGGCGGTTCGGATACAGAGGGTCTTTCGCCACCTTTGCCCGCCGTGCTATCACCCCGCCTGTCATGCTGCATATTAAAGAAATAACCCAACGGGTTGAGGGCCGCCTGCTGTTCGATCGGGCCACCGCCGTCGTGCACAAGGGCGAACGGGTCGGCTTCGTCGGCCGCAACGGTTCCGGCAAATCCACCTTGCTGCGCCTCATCATGGGGACGACGCCGCTCGATGGCGGCGATATCGTGGTTCCGAAAGGCGCCAGCGTCGGCACGGTGGCCCAGGACGCGCCCTCGGGTTCGACCTCCCTGATCGACACGGTTTTGGCCGCGGACGTGGAGCGCGCATCGCTGTTGCACGAAGCAGAAACCGCCGAGGATCCGGGACGTATCGCCGAGATTCATGAGCGCCTGGCTACCATCAAGGCGGAAACCGCACCGGCGCGCGCCGCCCGGATTCTGGCCGGCCTTGGCTTCAGCGAAGAAGCCCAGCAGCAGCCCTGTTCTTCGCTCTCCGGCGGTTGGCGCATGCGCGTTGCCCTGGCGGCCTTGCTGTTCACGGAACCGGATCTACTGCTTTTGGACGAGCCGACCAACCACTTGGACCTGGAGGCCACGCTCTGGCTGGAAGGCTACCTCAAGGGCTATCCGGGCACACTGCTGCTGGTTTCCCACGACCGGAATCTCTTGAATAACATCGCACAAAGAACGCTGCATTTAGAACAGCTTAAACTGAATATCTACAACGGAAACTACGATCGCTTCGAGCGCACCCGGCGAGAAAACCAGGAACGCCAGGCGGCCATGCGCACCAAACAGATCGCCGAACGCCGTCATATCGAGAGCTTCGTCGAACGTTTCCGGGCCAAGGCGAGTAAGGCCCGTCAGGCCCAATCGCGCCTCAAGGCCCTGGCCAGGATGGAACCCATCGCCAGTGCGATCGAGGAGCGCACCACGACCTTTGATTTCCCGACCCCGGTACAGCTTTCGCCGCCCCTGATCAATCTGGAAGACGCCGCAGTCGGCTACAGCCAGGACACGCCAGTTCTGACCAATCTCAACCTGCGGATCGATATGGACGACCGGATCGCCCTGCTGGGGGCTAACGGCAACGGAAAATCGACTTTTATCAAACTCTTGGCAACCCGTCTTAAACCAATGACCGGGCGGCTGGTGAAGTCCTCTAAGCTCAAGGTCGGTTACTTTTCCCAGGACCAGGCCGACGAACTGGATCTGAACGGGACCCCGCTGGAGCACATGGCCCGAGCTCTGCCCATGGAGACGGAAACCAAGCTGCGCAGCCATCTCGGCCGTTTCGGCTTCGGTCAGGAGCACGCCACAACCAAGGTCGGAAAGCTCTCGGGTGGCGAGAAAGCCCGCCTGCTCTTCGCCCTGATGACCCGCGACAAGCCCCACGTGCTGCTGCTCGACGAACCGACCAACCATCTGGACGTGGATGCCCGGCAGGCCCTGATCCAGGCCATCAACGGCTTCGACGGAGCAGTGATCCTGGTCTCCCATGACCCGCATCTGATCGAGCTCTCCGCGGACCGGCTCTGGCTGGTGGCGGAGGGTGGCGTTCAGAGCTACGACGGCGATATGGAGAGCTACCGGCAACTGCTTCTGGATCAGCGCCGGGACGAACGCGCCAAAGCCCGGAGCGACCGGCGCGAACGCGAATCAAGCGGGAACGGCTCCAGCCCGGCCAAGCAACAGAATCTGAGTAAGAAGGACAAGCGCAAGGCTGCCGCCGATGCGCGCGCCGCAGCCTCCGACCTGCGCAAGAAGGTCAAGTCGGCGGAACAGAAGGTCGAGCGGCTCGAGCGTCAGAAAAAGGATCTCGAGGTCAAACTGGCCGATCCGAAGTTCTACGATACGTCGACGGCGGATCTTGAAGCCATGCAGATTAGGTTCGGGCAGATTTCAAAGGCGATCGCCGACGCGGAACAGGTCTGGATGGAAGCGCAGAGCGCTTTGGAAGAGGGCTGAAAGCACAGGTGTCCGCTCCCGAACTCTGCCATGTTTTCATGTTTGTGGAGCCGGGTGCACCTGAAGCTGAAGCTCTGGAACGCCTTGGCTTGCGTGAAAGCTACCGCCGGGATCACCCTGGCCAGGGCACAACGAATGTCTGCTATTGCTTCGACAACGCCTTCCTGGAGCTGCTCTGGGTGACCGACAGGGCGGCCATAGTCTCTCCAGTCGTGGCTCGAACCGGTCTGTCTGAGCGCGCGGACTGGCGCGAGAACGGCGCGAACCCCTTTGGCATTGCCCTGCGCGGTGCTCCGGCTGCGCCTTTCCCGACCTGGGACTACAAACCGCCCTATCTTCCGGCCGGAATGTCGATCCCTGTTGCATGTTCGAGTGACGATTCCGCGCAACCGCTCCTTTTCATGTCCCCCGGCAATGCCCGTCCCGACCAATGGCAGGACGGCCGGGCCGGCAATCGCCAGCTTACCGGCGGTCTCAGCGAAATCGCAAAGCTGGAACTCACGCTCGCAGACGGCGTTCCGCTCAGTGACGATCTACAGGCTCTGGTGAATATGGAGATCCTCGAACTTGGCAAGGAAAATGCTGGCTCGGAACCCAGGCTGGTGCTGACAGTCACGAGATCCGATGGTGGTCCGGACCGGCGTCTGGAGCTACCGGCGATGAAGTGGCTCGAAGCCTAAGGTCGACGCGCTAGGCCTTCTGACTCCAGCGGCCTTCTTCATCTTGCTGCCAGTAGGTCACGTTATGTCCGGCGTCTTTATAGCCGGTCCACTGCGCCCGCGCCGCCTGCACTGCTTCCTGCGCCTTGCCGTCAAACAAAACCGCACAAAGCTGAAAATCTTCCAGTTGTTCCGAGGTCGCCCCATCGGTCAGAAAAAGAACTTCGGCCTGGTTGGGACGTTCATCCTCGATCGTCAGCCAAACCGGCTGACGCTCGGGATATCCATCCTTCTTGGAACCATGGGGCAGGAAAGACCGGTCATGGTAGCTCCAGAGATGGCCGTTCAGGGCCTCGACTCTGGCGTCTGAACCGGCCATCACGACGGCCTTCTGGCCACGCTCGAGGGTCTTCTCCAGCATCTGCGGCAGCGCGGCTTCAAGCGTGCTGCGCGTCATATGATAGAAACGAACCTCGGTCATGGCGCCCGCGTTCAGCCTTCCTGTCAGCCCTCGTAGTGATCCGCGACCAAACGGTCGAGAAGCCGTACGCCGAAGGCCGTGGCGCCCCGTGGGACCGTCGGTGCGTCCTTGGACGACCAGGTCACACCCGCGATGTCGATATGCGCCCAGGGCACATCCTTCTGGATGAAGCGCTGCAGGAACTGCGCCGCGGTGATCGAACCCGCGCCCCGGCCACCGATATTCTTCATGTCCGCCGCATCACAGTCGATCAGCTTGTCGTAGTCCTCGCTCAGCGGCATCCGCCAGACATTCTCGCCAACCGACTTCCCGGCTTTTCCGAGAGATTCGGCCAGATCGTCGTCATTCGAGAAGACACCTGCGTGGCTGTTGCCCAACGCGATAATGATGGCGCCGGTGAGCGTGGCGAGATCGATCACCATCCGTGGCTTGAACTTCTCCTGGGTGTACCAGAGGGCATCGGCGAGAACCAGACGCCCCTCGGCATCGGTGTTCAAGACTTCAATGGTCTGGCCGGACATGGAGGTCACGATGTCGCCGGGACGTTGTGCATTGCCGGACGGCATATTCTCCACCAGTCCGCAGACCGCGACCACGTTGGTCTTGGCCTTGCGGCCCGCCAGGGCCTTCATGAGGCCGACCACGACGCCGGAACCGCCCATGTCCCATTTCATATCTTCCATGCCGGCGGCGGGCTTGATCGAAATACCGCCGGTATCGAAGGTGACGCCTTTGCCGACAAAGGCGACGGGGCGCTTGTCCTTGGCCTTGGGGGCGCCATCCCAGCGCATGACCAGCAACTGAGACTCGCGCTCAGAGCCCTGCCCGACCCCAAGCAAGGCGCCCATGCCAAGCTTGGTCATTTCTTTTTCACCAAGCACCTGCACCTTTACGCCCAGGGACGTCAGTTCCTTTGCCTGCTGAGCCAGAGTCTTGGGATAGAGAATGTTGGCAGGCTCGGACACCAGATCGCGCGTCATGAAAACACCGTCGGCGATCTTGCTCAGGGTCCCGAAGATCTTCCGGGCCTTGGGCGCAGACTCGACCATATAGGTGAGTTTGGAGAGCTTCGGCTTCTTCTCGGGCTTTTCTTTGGTTTTGTACTTATCGAAGCGGTAAGAGCGCAGCAGTGCGCCGTAAGCGCTGTGCGCGGCCCGTTCCGTCGGATCAAGCGCGCCGCCGGCCACTGAATCGATGATCACCGCAGCTTCCTTCTCGCCAACCGACACCAGGTGCTTGTAAATCGAGCCCCCCAGGTTCTCCAGGTCCCGGTCCGTCATTTCAGCCGGATCACCCAGGCCTGCGAGCAGTATCCGGCTGTTTGCGATGTTGGCAGGTGCCAGAACCTCAAGCATTTCACCCTTTTTGCCGCTGTAGGCATTTGCCTTTATGGCCTTGGAGACGGCGCCGCCGGTGGATTTGTCGAGCTGGGCGGCGGTCGGAGATAGCTTGCCACCTTTCATAACACCCGTAACGATTGCGGCACTTTTCGGGAGGGCCGGCGCAGCGAAGGAAATTTTCATGATGGGGTTCTCGGACTGTTGCTGTGGAAGGTGGGAAACGGATTTGTGATGACCAGCGACAAATTAACTCATTAATGCGATATCGGTCACTCATTTCCCTGTCAATGATGAGTTTGTGACGCCAAATGCTGCCCGCAAGGCCCTGAGAGGGCCCCAGATGAACCCTGGAAGCAGCGGGCGGCGGACTCTCGAGTTAAGTCTGATCCGCTAAAGGCTTCCATTATCAATAAAAGATCTGGCAAAAGGTCTGGACGTCAGGAGTCAGTTCCGGCTATCTCTCTAGCTGCATCGGGCTGATCGAAGAGTAAATGCATACCCTCACGCGTCACATACTGGGGCAGCTGACCGCCGCCACCCTTTCCGTCACATTGGCGTTGACCTGTGCCATATGGCTTATGCAGTCACTGCGGCTGCTTGACTACATCGTCAATCGCGGCCTCCAGGCGACGACGTTTCTCTATTTTGTGGCGCTCCTCCTGCCTTCCTTTCTCAGTATCGTTCTGCCGATTGCCGCCTTTTGCGCGACACTCTTCGTGTACTACAAGCTGACCGCGGACCGCGAGCTGATCGTGATGCGCTCGGCAGGCTTCTCTCAGTCGGACCTGGCGCGGCCTGCAATCATCCTGGCGGCCGTCATCACGGCGGTCGGTTATCTGATATCGGTCTACCTGCTGCCCGTCTCTCACCGTGAATTCCGGGACCTGAAGTATCAGCTGAGCAACGAGTATTCCGCAGCAATCCTGCAGGAAGGCGTTTTCAATACACTGACCGACGGCATCACGATTTTCGTGCGTGAACGCAGCCTGAACGGTGCTCTGAAAGGCATTCTGGCCCACGACAACCGGGATCTCGATAATCCGGTCACCATGATGGCCGAGACTGGGACGCTCCAGCGCAGCGACGAAGGCCCTCATATCGTGTTGCAAAACGGCAACCGGCAGGTGGTTGACATCAAGAACGGCCGTTTGCAGATGCTCTACTTTGACAAGTACTCCTTTAATCTGAGCCAATTCGAAACAGCCTCCAAGGGGCGGGATCTGAGCCGGCGCGAGCAAACAATTATTCAGCTCTTAAACCCCGACCCCCGACTACCGGCGCGCACCCAACGCACGCACATCGCGGAAGCCCATCAACGCATGGCCTATCCGCTCTATACGATTGCCTTTGTCCTGGTGGCGCTTGCCTCGTTGCTTTCCGGGGAGTTCTCGCGCCGCGGCCAGGTGAAACGCGTCGTGGCGGCGATCCTTTGCGTGGCCTTGCTCCAGATCACTTTGCTGACCTTGAATGATTACGCAAAAGCCTCGCTCTCCGTCATCCCGGCGATGTACGCCACGCCACTTAGCGCAATCGCCGTGGCCCTTATATTCGTGCTCCGGGACAGCCGGCGCAAAGCGGTCTCGCCGCCAGGTGAACAAGCCATGGCCGGCGCATGATAGCTACAGCGACTCCTTCGCCGCGAAACCTGCGGCTTTCACCGACGCTTCTGTGGTACATCGGGCGGCAATATCTCAGCCTCTTCCTGATGTTCTTTTTCGGTCTGGCAACCGTGATCCTTCTGATCACCGTGGTCGATGTCATCGACCGGGTGTCGGGCAAAGGCGCCGACCTGGCAACCATGCTGCAGCTCGCCTTCATGAAACTGCCGTATCTGACGCAGGAGGTCATGCCGTTTACGGCCCTCTTCGCGGCCCTGACCACCTTCTGGCGCCTCACCAGATCTCACGAGTTGGTGGTAACGCGCTCGGCGGGTGTCTCGGTGTGGCAATTCCTGCTGCCCGTGCTGATCGCAGGCTTACTGCTGGGCGCGGTAACCACGTCATTGCTCAACCCTGTCGCTTCGATCCTGCTGGGTCGCTACGAAGCGCTTGAGAGCACCTTCAAGGGCAAATCCAGCTCGACCTTCTCGATCTCCAAAACCGGCCTCTGGCTGCGCCAGCCCGGAGAAAAAGGGCAACCCGGAGAAAACGGACAGTCGGTCATCCACGCTGTATCGGTCACGCCGGACACGATGGTTCTGAACAACGTGATCGTTTTCAAGTACGAAGAGGACGATCGCTTCATCGGGCGGATTGACGCAAAAACCGCGGAATTACGGGACGGACGCTGGATCCTTTTTGAAGCCTGGAAGACCGCTCCGGGTGTACCGGCGGAGTTCTTCGAAAGCACGGATCTCAGCACAGATCTGACCATCGAGAAAATCCAGGAAAGCCTGGCAGATCCGCAGACGATTTCCTTCTGGAGCCTTCCGAGTTTCATCGCCTTGATGAAGGAAGCAGGTTTCTCGGCCGTCCGACATCAGCTCCAGTTCCACCGGCTTTTGGCAACCCCGTTCCTGTTGATCGCCATGATCCTGCTGGCCGCGAGTTTTTCACTCCGGCCTCAGCGGCGGGGCCGCGTCGGTCTCGTTCTCCTGGGCGGTGTCATGACCGGGTTTCTATTCTACTTCGTCTCCAATTTCGTGTTTACACTCGGACTGTCAGGCAAAATTCCTGTCATATTGGCGGCCTGGCTGCCGTCAGGGGTCAGTATGATGCTGGGTGTCGCGGCACTCCTACACCTGGAGGATGGCTAGGATAGTGATTGTTCGGGGGAACAGTTTCAGGGGTTACCTAACGGTAGCGCTGACGGTCATTTTTGCGGCCTTAGTGCAGCCGGCTGCCGCGCAATTCTCCGTCGATGAGCTCGACAGCGACACACCGGCACTGATCAGCGCAGATCAGGTCACGTTCGACGAAAAACTGAACATCGTGACGGCCTCGGGCAACGTCGAGATTTCGCAAGGCGACAGGGTCGTCAAGGCCGACGCGGTTTCCTACAACATGAATACGAACGTGGTTTCGGCTACGGGCAATGTCGCTCTGCTGGAACCGACCGGCGACGTTGTCTTCGCCGAATATATCGAACTGACCAAAGACCTGAGTGAGGGTTTCATTCGCGACATTCGCGTTCTTCTCTCCGACCGCAGCCGCCTGGCCGCTGCACAGGGTCAACGAAGCGGCGGCAACCGGACGGTTCTCAACAAAGCCATTTTCAGTCCCTGTAATCTGTGCAAGGAAGACCCGGACAAAGCACCGCTCTGGCAGCTCAAGGCGAACAGAGTCGTCCATGATCAGGCCGAGAAGGAAATACGCTATTACGACGCCAGGATGGAAATCTTCGGCATACCCGTGGCTTACACCCCATATCTCTCGCACCCGGATCCGACGGTCAAAAAGAAAAGCGGCTTTCTCGCCCCGGCTTTCAGCAACTCCGATACCCTCGGCTTCAGCGCCCAGGTTCCTTATTTCTGGAACATCGCCCCGAATCAGGACCTGACCTTTGCGCCGATCATCACATCGGAACAAGGACCAGTTGCCGCTGGCGAATACCGGCACCTCTTTACCAATGGGACGCTCGACATCAGTGGCAGCGCGACAATCGCGGACCGGGAGGACAGCAACAACGAGGTCGAGGGAAACAGATTTCGCGGACACATTGACGCTGAAGGCCGTTTTGACATCGACGAAACCTGGCGCTGGGGCTTCGATGCGAGACGCAGCAGCGACGACACCTACCAGCGGGTATACGATTTCGGATCTGAACGGACCCTGACCAGTCGCGCCTTTGTTGAGGGTTTCAGGGGCCGCAACTACGCCGCGGTCAACAGCTTCGCTTTCCAGGGGCTTCGAGAGAGCGACAAAAGCGATGAATCGCCCATCATCCTGCCCTTGGCCGACTATAACTTCATCAGCGAACCCCTGGTCGCGGACAGCGTCGCACGGCTTGACGCCAACCTGCTGGCACTGACGCGCCCCGAAGGTCGTGACAGCCGGCGCGCATCGATCATCGGTGGCTGGGATCTTCCCTTCACCTCACCCTTGGGTGACAGCTACAAAATCACGGCGCAGGTGCAGGCCGACGCCTACTGGGTCGATGGCGTCGACCCCGACAGTGACGCTGTCAATCCGGACGGCTCGACCTTCGACGGCTTCACGGGCCGCGTCTTCCCGCAGCTGGCCGCAGAATGGCGCTATCCCTGGATCCAGAACAATGAGAGCTTCAGCCAGGTCATCGAGCCCATTGTACAGGTTATTGCCGGACCAAACGGCTCCAACCCTGGTGAAATTCCAAACGAAGACAGCCGCGACTTCGAGTTTGACGACACAAACCTCTTCAGCCTGAACCGCTTTGCCGGACTTGATCGTGTCGATTCCGGAAGCCGAGTAAACTATGGTTTCAAGTGGAACCTTTTCCAGGGCTCTGGCTCCGGCTCCAGCGAAGCCTTCATTGGACAGAGTTACGCGCTGAAAGAAAACGATGATTTCAGCGAAGACTCCGGTCTGTCGGATCATTTCTCCGACTTTGTCGGGCGCGTCCGGATAAGCCCAATTGACGAAATCGACCTCCTGTACCGCTTCAGAGTCGATGACGAGGATTTTGAAGCCCGTCGGAACGAGATTGATCTCAGTGTCGGTCCACGGCTCTTGAACTTTGGTGTCAACTATCTCTTCCTGGGCGATACGAACGAAGTTGACGAGTTCGATGACCGCGAAGAACTCACGGTCCGCGTCAACTCGCAACTCAGCGAATACTGGTCGGCCTTTGCGTCGCACCGCCGCGATCTGGAGGAGAAGAGTTCGCTGGAAACACGGGTCGGCCTGACCTATCAGGATGAGTGCTTTCTGATCGAAGGCATAGTTGAGCGAACTTTCTTCACCGATCGCGATCTCGAGCCTGAGGACACCTTTGCGGTGCGCTTTGTTTTCAAACACTTAGGTGAGTTTTCTACCAACTGAACCGAATGTAAGCCGAAGCCAAACCAGAAAGTGACTCTTTCGAGACCGCTGGAAGCTGTAGTTAGCTGAGCTTATAATGTATATCGATTTAATATGGCTCACAGCGGCACCGACATAATGACGTTTTTCCGACCGAGACACGCACTCACACTTGCTCTTTGGATCACATTGGCTCTGGTCACACCGGCCTCGGCGCAAGACATGCTGCGCCCCGCAGCGGTTGTAAACGATGAGGTCATCTCGGTCCTCGACCTGACACAACGGGCGCGACTGACCCTGCTCGCAACGCGTCAACAGGATGGGCCGGAGGTCCGGCGCCGCCTGATCCCGCAGGTCCTCCGCCGCCTGGTGGATGAGCGTCTTCAACTGCAGGAAGCCGAACGGCTGGAAATCGTAGTAGACGACCGGCAGGTCGAGGCGGCGCTGGCCGATCTGGCAAACCAGAACAAGATGAGCCGCGACCAGTTCGTAAGCTTTCTCCGTCGGCAAGGTGTTCTCGCAACAACGATTTCCGATCAGATCCGCGCACAGATCGCCTGGTCAATCGTGGTTTCCCGTCGCCTTCGTCCCTCGGTCAATATTTCGGACGAGGAAATACAGGAGGTTGTCGACCGGGTTGCAACTGACACCGGCGCTGTACAGCGCCGGGTCGGCGAGATCTTCCTGACGGTCGAAAACGCCCAACGCGAAGCGGAAGTCCGGGAAAATGCGAACCGCCTGATCACGCGTTTGCGCGAAGGGGCAAATTTCGGGACTCTCGCACGGCAGTTTTCCCAAGCCGCAAGCGCTTCTCTCGGCGGTGATCTTGGCTGGGTTGCCCAAGGCGAACTCCAACCGGAACTCGACGAGGCTCTGGCAGCCGCGACACCCAACAGCGTCGTCGGTCCGATCCAGACGACCTCCGGCTTTTATCTTCTGAATTACCTTGAACAAAGGCAGAGTGGCCAGGAGGAGACGCTCAACCTGAAGCAGGTTCTCTTCGCGCTGCCGGCCTCACCGACGGCGGAACAAATTGAGGGCGCACGTGCCCGTGCGGCGGGAGCGAGAGCGCAAATGATCAGCTGCGAAGCCACCGACGAGGTTGCAACGGCCATTGGCAGCCCCGGTTCAGGTGACCTTGGAGCAGTCAAGACGACTGATCTTCCCCCGGCTTTGAGAACTGCCGTAAGTGATCTGGCAACCGGCGAACCAAGCCAGCCGGTAGAGGTATCGGGCGGCATCTCGGTCCTGATGGTTTGCAGCCGCAGTGGCAACGACTCGAGTGTCGATCGCTCACGGATCGTGAGGACCCTGACCAACCAGCGGCTGGATGTGCTGGCGCAACGCTATCTTCAGGACCTGCGGCGAGCAGCCAACGTGGATATTCGTATATGAGCGCAGATGTCGGGACCCGGGACACTATGGGGTCTGGGACTGGCTCTGGACCGCTCGCCGTCACAATGGGGGAACCGGCGGGAATCGGAGGAGAAATCCTCCTCAAAGCCTGGCAGGCTGCGTCCGCAAACGACCTACACCCCTTTTTCGCAATCGACGCCCCGGCACGCTTACAATCAATCGCGGACAGACTGGAGCTTCCGGTCGTGGTCCGGGAGATTTCCGCACCGGATGAAGCACACGGGTGTTTCAACACCGCCTTGCCGGTGCTTCCCCTTACCCTGCCAAGGGACGTAAAAGCAGGTCACCTGGATCCGGCAAATGCCCCGGCCGTTCTCTCGAGCATCAAACGCGCGGTAGACTTGATACAAACCGGCGAGGCGTCCGGACTCGTCACCAATCCCATTCATAAAAAGAACCTCTACGCGGCCGGTTTCGCGCACCCGGGTCATACGGAGTACCTCGCCCAGTTAGCGGGCTCGGACAAACCGGCGGTCATGATGCTTGCCTGTCCGGGCCTGAAGGTCATACCGGTTACAATCCATCTGGCCCTCAAGGACGCGATTGTCAGCTTGAGCGAAGACGCTATCCTGCATGCGGGCCGCACGACGGCAGAGGCTCTTGTATGCGACTTTGGGATCGCGACTCCCAGGCTCGCCGTCGCAGGCCTCAATCCGCACGCCGGCGAGGACGGCGCAATGGGACGTGAGGAAATCGAGATCATCCAACCCGCTGTCGAGCGCCTTGCCCAAGAGGGCATAGATATCACCGGCCCCCTGCCCGCCGACACGCTGTTCCACGCCGACGCGCGCAGGCGCTATGACGCGGTTCTCTGCATGTACCACGACCAGGCACTCATCCCCCTGAAGACCATCGACTTTGACCGGGGTGTCAACGTGACCCTTGGCCTTCCCTTTGTCCGGACATCGCCCGACCACGGCACGGCACTGGGAATTGCGGGAAGCGGAGAGGCCCGGCC
Organism: Denitrobaculum tricleocarpae; assembly: GCF_007004665.1. Lineage (GTDB taxonomy): Bacteria > Pseudomonadota > Alphaproteobacteria > Kiloniellales > Kiloniellaceae > Denitrobaculum > Denitrobaculum tricleocarpae. The sequence goes on from NZ_ML660054.1 coordinate 416,272, forward strand.
AGACAGCATGATCGCCGCATTGCAGATGGCAGGCGCCATGGTTGCAAGCCGGTCGACTTCGAGCTTATAGGACACCACGGCAATGCCGCCGCCATCCGACAGGCCCCCAGCGCGAACAGAGCTGCCGCCCTTGCGCGAAACCATCGCCAAATACGGGCTGGGCGCCCGCAAAGCCCTCGGGCAACACTTCCTGCTTGATATCAATCTGACACGCAGGATCGCCCGCGCGGCGGCACCTTTGGACCAGGGCACCGTCATTGAGATTGGGCCGGGTCCGGGAGGACTGACGCGCGGGCTCCTGCAGGAAGGTGCGCGGAAGGTCATTGCGATTGAGAAGGATAGCCGATGCCTCGAGGCCTTGCGGGAAGTTGCCGCCGCCTACCCCGGTCGGCTTGAGCTGATTGAGGCGGATGCTCTGGAAATCGACATCAGCCGGCTTGGCGACGGCCCCCGCCAGATCGTCGCCAATCTTCCCTACAACGTCTCGACAGCCCTGCTCATTCAATGGCTGACGCTCATCGATAGAGATGCCTCGGCCATCACACGCCTGACACTGATGTTTCAGAAGGAAGTGGCGGAGAGGCTGGCGGCCGTTCCGCGCAGTAAAGACTACGGGCGCCTGTCGATCCTGGCCCAGTGGCTTTGTGAAATCCGTTTGCTCTTTGATGTGCCGAAACAGGCTTTCACACCACCACCGAAAGTGATTTCGACCATCGCCAGCCTGAAACCAAGGTCAGAACCTCTCTCTCCGGCACAGATGCCGACGCTGGAACGGATAACTGCAGCCGCTTTCGGTCAACGCCGCAAGATGCTGAGACAAAGCCTGAAAAGCACGTCACAGGACGTGACAGGTCTTCTGGCGGGCTGTGCTATCGATGAGACGAAGCGGGCCGAGGAGCTCACAGTCGAGGAGTTTTGCGCCCTCGCGCGCGCGGTTGATGAAGGAAAAACAAACCCCGGACATTAGCGTTGGAGCAGGCTTGACCGGTTTCGGCTAAGGCGCGCGGAGCGTTTCCACGAAATCGCGAAGCCCGACACGCCGCTCACGCCGGAGGCGCTCGGCGTGCAGAATCGACTGCACATCCGCCAGGCTCTGATCGATGTCATGATTTACGATGATGTAATCGTACTCGGCCCAGTGACTGAGCTCGTCAGCCGCTTTGGCCATCCGGCTGCGCACGACATCTTCCGGATCCCGGGCGCGGGCATAGAGACGGCGCTCCAGCTCCTTTACCGAGGGCGGCAGGACAAACACCCGGACCAGATCCCTCGGGGCCTTATCCGCAACCTGTTGCGTGCCCTGCCAGTCGATATCGAAAAGAACATCGCGGCCCGCCTGCAAAGCCTTCTCGACCGGCTCACGGGGCGTTCCATAGCGGTGATCGAAGACCTGAGCATGCTCGAGCATCTCTCCGCGCGCGACCATGGCCTCGAACTGCTCGGAAGAAACGAAAAAGTAGTCCTTGCCATTCACTTCACCCGGACGGCGTGGCCGTGTGGTCGCAGAGATGGAGAGTTCGAGATTGTCGTCTTTATCAAGAAGCTTGCGCGAGATCGTTGTCTTTCCCGCCCCCGATGGCGAGGAGAAAACGAGCATCAGTCCGCGGCGCTGAATGTCGCCATGTTTCATTGTGGCCCGAACCATAGAGCTATTCCAGATTCTGTATCTGCTCGCGGAACTGCTCGATCGTTGCCTTGAGCTCCAACCCGATCCGGGTCAGTTCCACGTCTGAGGATTTTGAACATAGCGTGTTGGCCTCACGGTTGAACTCCTGACAGAGGAAGTCGAGCCGACGGCCACAGGGCCCCGCCTGCTTCAGGAGTTCCTGCGCCGCTTCAACATGTGAGCGCAAACGATCCAATTCCTCGCGGATATCAGCTTTGGTGATCAGCAGAGCCGCCTCCTGCGCGAGACGCTCTTCAGGCAGCGCGGGCGATGCTTCCAGCAAGGCCGCGACCTGTTCACGCAGTCGTGCCCTGAGTGCATCGGGCTGCACAGCCGCGAGATCCGCCGCGCTTGAAATCAGATCCGAAATGCGCTCCAGCATCGCACGCACAACTGAATCCAGACGCTGTCCCTCTTCCTGGCGTGCCTCGCGTAACCTGGCGATGGCTGAAGAGAGATCGGCTTTCATGGCCTCTTTGCGCGACTGAATCTGCTCCTCGGTTTCCTCGTCCTCGACGGCCTCGATCACCCCGCGTAAGCCGAGCAAACCATCAAGCCGCGCGGGCGCACTCGGCACCTCGGTCTCCAGCTCCGCGATCACGTCCCTGATCTGGTCGAGAACCTCGCGGTTAATTTGGAAACTCGTGTTTTGCTTGCCCATGTCCAAAGACAGGTTCAACTGAAAGTTTCCTCTGGCGAAAGCCTCCGACATGGTCGAGCGGACGACCGGATCGAGATCCTCGTATCCATTCGGCAATCTGCAGCGGAGATCCAGATTGCGGCCGTTCACGCTCTTGATTTCCCACGACCAGGACGCAGAGCCGTCGCCGCCGTCTGCACGGGCAAACCCCGTCATGCTGGACAGAACACCTGTATTTCCCGACACTCGACACGCCCCGATACGAATATGATTTCAATGCGCAGCCTTTATATACGCGGCGCTGCCCGACAACAACATCTGCCCCGACACCGCGAATCCCCGATAATGCGAAGCTCAGATCCCGAGAAGCTCAAACACTCAACGCTCCAAGGCGAACATGCAAAACCCTAAATCGATCCTGATCACCGGCGCTTCCAGCGGAATCGGTGAAGCGCTCGCGCGCCAGTATGCAGCATCAGGTGTGCATCTGGCGCTCACCGGGCGTGACTCTGAGCGCCTGGAAGCTGTTGCAAGCGCATGCCGCCAGGCCGGTGCTGACGTCACCACCTGCCTCGTAGATGTCCAGGACCGCGACGAGTTGAGTGCCTGGACCCGTGAAGTCGACGCGACAGCACCGCTCGATCTGGTGATCGCCAACGCCGGCGTCTCGGCCGGCACCGGGCGGGCGGGCGAAACCGCGGAGCAGACAAAACGGATCATGGCAGTCAATGTCGACGGTGTTTTCAACACCATCCTGCCCGCCGTCGAGCAGATGAAAAACCGCCGCAGCGGGCAGGTCGCCATCATGTCCTCACTTGCCGGATTCCGCGGTTTTCCAGGCGCACCGGCCTACTGCGCAAGTAAGGCGGCCGTGCGCCTTTGGGGAGAGAGCCTGCGCGGCGAACTCTTTGCGCAGGGGATCGGCGTATCGGTGATCTGTCCCGGGTTCGTCCGCAGCCGGATGACGGCGGTCAACGAGTTCCCGATGCCGTTTCTGATGGATGCAGACCGCGCGGCGCGGATTATCCAGCGCGGCTTATCAAAGAACCGTCCGCGCATCGCCTTCCCCCTTAGGCTTTATGCGGTGGTCTGGACTCTGGCGTTGCTGCCCTCAGTGCTGATTGATCCGATTCTGCGCCGTCTGCCACAAAAAAACTGACCGGCGTTTATGGCTTTCAGTTTGCGACAGCACTGGAGGCGAGCGAGATCTTGACCTCGGTCCCCAGCCCCGGCTCTGACTGAAGCTGAAAATCGCCGCCGAGAAGCTTGGTGAACTCAGCGATCAAGGGCAGGCCCAGGCCCGACCCCCGGTACTTGGAAGAGAGGCCGTTTCGGATTTGGCCGAAAGGCTTCATAATCTTCTCGAGGTCCTCGCGTGCGATCCCGATGCCGGTATCCTTGACCTCGATGACCAGTTGGTTGGATTCATCGCAGGAAATCCGGAGCGTGACCAAGCCATCGGCCGGTGTAAACTTCACTGCGTTGGATAGCATGTTCAGGATGATCTGTTTGATGACGCGAGGGTCGCTTTCTATCGGCGGCAGATTCGGATCGACCTCTCTCTTGAGCGCAACACCCGCTTTTTCCGCTTCACCCCGGATCAGGTCGCAACACTCCACGGTCAGCTTATCGACATCGAGATCCTGTTTGTGCAGCTCAAACTCTCCGGCCTCAATCCTGTTCATATCCAGCAGATCGTTGATCAAAGCCAGCAGATGCTGACCGCTCTGGTGAATATCCGAGGCATATTCGATGTAGCGCGGTTTATCGATCGTCCCCAGCGCCTGGGTCTTGATCATCTCGGAAAAGCCAATGATGGCATTGAGTGGTGTGCGGAGTTCATGGCTGACGTTGGAGAGAAAGACGGTTTTTGAGGCATTGGCCTCTTCGGCGGCCTGCTTCTCCTTTGCAAGAATATGCTTTTCCGCTTCCTGACGGTCGGCGAGCCTTTGCTCATCCCGCACAAAGCGCTGAACCTTGAGATAAAGGAACCCCAGCACGCAGAGAATCGCGCCGACGGAGCCCAGCAGCATCAGGTAGTATCCTGAATTCCCGAATGGGTCGATCGGGGGCAAAAAGAGAGCGACACTCTGGACCCCGCGGATATCGCCGACCTGCCAATCGGTTTTGGGGCTATCCTCATGACTGTTGTGACAGGCGACACAGCTCTCGGTCATCGTCACCGGAACCGCGTGCCGCAACACATCTTTCTGATCAATCGTGGTCAGCTGCGTGTAGCTGCCCTCGCCTCCCTTGCTCAGAGCCTCCAAAGCCGTGCGTTCGAATTCATCTCTCGGGCCGCCGTCCTCGCGGGTTACAAAGGGATAGTCGCTGTAAAAGCGGAAACCGGTCTCAAGCCGGCGAGACGACAACTCCCGCCCAAGCTCGATAGCCAGGGTTGCGGGATTCGGGATCGAATCGGTTTCTTCCAAATAGCGGTGCGAGGCCATCACACCCGACTGGTTCGCCCGCGTTACGACAACGGAAGAGTAATACTCCCGGAAGGTGGTAATTGAATCCGCGTAGGTCGAAGCCATGGCAACCGCGACTTCCGAGCGGATGTGGCGGCTTCCCTGAATGAGCACAGACGCAAGAATGGCTGCAGCCAGAACAACGTACGCAAAGAGTATGCTTTTGGGATAGCGGAGTAGATATAAAAACACTCTATGCCGCTGAGTCATGTTTATCACCAGTAGAATCGTTTCAACACTAACACTACAGCAACCTGAGTTACATTATGGTTAACGACCACCCATGCTTGCAGGCAAGAAAAAACGGATTTATCGAAATTCCGACTGTCGGGAACGCCTATTGGCCGCCCGATCTCTTAAATCTGCGCCACTTGGCAACGTTTCTATTGTGTTGTTTTAGAGTCTTGGCAAAGGCGTGGCCGCCTGTGCCGTCGGCGACAAAGTACAGATAGCCGGTCGCTTCCGGATTCAGAACCGCGGCAAGGGCCGCACGTCCAGCGTTGGCGATCGGCGCTGGCGGCAGCCCATTGATAACATAGGTATTGTATGCGGAGGGCTGTCGTAAATCCCGACGGCTCAACTCTCGCCCCAGCGGACGGACACCAAGGGTAATGCCATAGGTGACCGTGGGATCGGATTGCAACCTCATACCCTTGTTCAGGCGATTGACGAAAACGCCAGCAACAAGGGCGCGTTCGTCGGCGACACCGGTCTCCTTCTCTACAATAGATGCGAGAATAACGGCTTCTTCGGGTGTTTTGATCGGCAGCCCTTCGGCCCTCGACTCCCACAGCTCCGACAGAACCTTATCCCGGGACGCCTTCATCCGCTCGAGAACGGACTGGCGGCTGTCGCCACGCCGGTAGTGATAGGTCTCCGGCAGCAAGGAACCCTCAGGCGGCACATCCTCCAAGCTTCCTTCCAAGCCCTCCGCAGCCTCGATCAGGGCAACGGCTTCGTGGCTCGTGATCCCTTCAACGATCGTCAGCCGGCGCACCACGACTTCGCCACTGGCGAGGATCTCCGCGGCGCCACGCATGGAGACCGCGGCCGGAAAGGCGTATTCGCCGGCTTTGAGCGAGCGTGCCTGGCCGAGAACCCGGACGCCGATCTGAAAAAGGCGCTGGTCTTCAACGACGTTTTCGTCTTCGAGCAACTGGGCAATCCCAGCGAGGCCGCTGCCTGCCGGAATGAAAACGATCGACTGCTCAGGCAAAGGGCCGGGCCGCTCAAAGCGGTCCCGGCCCTCAAACCAGACAACACTGGATGCTATAATCAGGATGACAACGGTGATCGCGACCAGGCCGCCAAACCGTTTCCAGCTCATAACTTCTAGTTATTCGCGGCGAGCACCAGGCTCGCATTCGTACCCCCGAAGCCAAAGGAGTTGGAAAGCGCGTATTTCACTTCCCGCTTCTTTGCCTCGTGCGGCACAAGGTCGACCCCCTCGCATCCCTCGGATGGTTTATCGAGGTTCAAGGTCGGTGGAACGACCTGATCCCGAAGCGCCAGGATGCAGAAAATAGACTCCACTGCGCCGGCAGCGCCAAGCAGATGCCCGATCGCGGATTTGGTCGAGGACATGCTCAAGCCACCGATATCATCCCCGAACAAGCGCTTGACCGCGCCCAGCTCAATCTCGTCCCCCAGAGGAGTCGAAGTCCCATGAGCGTTGATGTAGTCGATATCGCCGGGCTTAAGGTTGGCACGTGCGAGCGCCGCGCTCATGGCCCGGAAGCCGCCATTGCCATCCGGCGGCGGCGCTGTGATGTGATGGGCGTCACCGGAGAGACCGTAACCAACGACTTCGGCATAGATCTTGGCGCCACGCTTTTGGGCATGCTCACGGTCTTCGAGCACTACGACACCGGAGCCTTCGCCAATCACAAAGCCATCCCGATCGACATCCCAGGGCCGCGAAGCCCGCTCGGGCGTATCGTTAAAGCCCGTGGAGAGGGCGCGTGACGCGGCAAATCCGGCCATGCCGAGACGGCATACGGCTGCCTCTGCCCCACCAGCGACCATGACATCGGCGTCGCCGAGCATAATCAGCCGGGCAGCATCACCGATCGCATGCGCACCGGTCGAACAGGCGGTAACGGCCGAGTGGTTCGGACCGCGAAAGCCATAGCGGATTGAAACCTGCCCGGAGATCAAATTGATCAGCGCGGCGGGAATAAAAAACGGAGACAACCTTCTGGCGCCCCGTTCTTTCAGGGTCACGGCGCCGTCCGCAATGGTTTGAAGACCGCCAATGCCCGAACCGATCATGACGCCGGTGCGCAGGAGGCTCTCCTCGTCCTCCGGCGTCCATCCGGCATCTTCGACCGCCTGCTGGGCAGCTGCCATTCCGTACACGATGAAACGGTCAACTTTCCGCTGGTCCTTCGGCGCCATGTAATCGTCGGCGTTAAAGTGACCTTCGTTAGTATCTCCGCCACTGACCGCGCCTGCGATTCGTGATGGAATATCCGAAACATCGAACTCTGTGACGGCCCGAATGCCTGAGTTACCATTCAACAGGCGGTCCCAAACGTAGGGAACGCCTGATCCAAGCGGGGTAACAAGTCCGAGACCCGTGACGACGACTCGTCTCATAATTTACAATCAATAATTACAGGAAACTGCGTTTTCCGGAAGCGGCACCGGGGAAAGCCCGGCACCGGCCAATCCGAAACTTCAGGCATTGTCCTGAATGAAGTCAATCGCATCCTTCACGGTAACGATCTTCTCCGCAGCGTCATCCGGGATTTCACACCCGAACTCTTCCTCGAAAGCCATAACGAGTTCGACGGTATCGAGACTGTCAGCCCCAAGATCGTCGATAAAACTCGCGGTGTCGGAAACTTTTGCCTCATCAACACCCAGGTGTTCGACGACAATCTTTTTTACACGTTCTGCAGTATCGTTGCTCATAAACCTTAGCCCTCAGATTTCGCTAGCGCTTCGTGGCGGGAAGCGGAGACCGATTCCGGTCGATTTGTCTCCTGCGGTGCAGCAGAGCGCCGCCTCTTATCATAGTTTTTCCGGGTTTGCCAACGGTCACGGACCAGAATATCCGAAACGCCCCCAAAACTCCGTCATATCATGGCCATTCCGCCGTTTACATGCAAGGTCTGGCCGGTCATGTAGGCCGCTTCCTCGCTCGAGAGATATACCACCGACGCGGCGATATCTTCCGGCAGGCCAAGACGGCCCGCTGGAATTCCGCTCAGGAGAAGTTCGTGCTGCTTTTCATCCAGCGCGTCGGTCATGGCCGTTTTGATAAAGCCCGGCGCGACACAATTCACGGTGATCCCGCGCGAGGCGATCTCCTGGGCCAGGGATTTTGACATCCCGATCATGCCCGCCTTTGACGCGGCATAGTTCGTTTGTCCCGGATTTCCGGTGACCCCGACGATCGAGGTAATGCCGACAATCCGGCCCCAGCGGCGTTTCATCATTCCACGCAGGCAGGCCTTGGCCAGCCTGAAGCTGGACGTCAGGTTAACCTCAACGACCTGGTCCCAGTCGTCGTCCTTGAGCCGCATTGCCAGATTATCCCGGGTCAGGCCCGCGTTGTTAACCAGGATATCCAGGCTGCCCAGTGCTGCCTCGGCTTGCCCGGGCAAAGCCGCAACCGCATCCCGGTCGGAGAGGTTACAGGGCAAAACGGCTGTCCGTTCCCCGAGCTCCGAAGCCAGAGCTTCCAGGGCCTCGGCGCGCGTCCCGCTCAGACCAACACTCGCGCCCCTCTCATGCAGAGCCTTGGCAATGGCACCGCCAATGCCGCCCGACGCGCCGGTGACAAGGGCCGCCTTGCCGGTTAAATAAAACATAGGTCTTACTCCGATCACTTAAATTTCGAGCCACCAGAAATGGCCAGTTGGTGAGGGGGAAGCACTATCGGCGTGTGTGTTAGCAGCTTAAGGCCGCCAAATCCATTGCGCCGGCTTCTCCTACAAGTCCTTTAGAATTGCCTCGATGTCCGCCGGGGTGCCAACGGCCTGCCCGTTCATTTCCCGGTCGACTCGGCGGGTCAGGCCCGCCAACACCTTTCCGGCCCCCAGTTCAACGAGCGTGGCAACGCCCTGTCCTTTGAGATAAAGGACCGATTCACGCCAGCGCACGGCACCGGTGACCTGCTCAACCAGCAAACGGCGGATGGCTTCCGGGTCATTGACCGAGCTCGCAGTGACGTTGGCGACCAGGGACATCTTTGGTGCTTGCAGGCTGACCTTGTCCAGAGCCTCCTTCATCTCCTCGGCCGCGGGCGCCATCAGACTGCAATGGAAAGGCGCGCTGACCGGCAGCAGCAGAGAACGCTTTGCACCGCGCTCCTTGGCAAGTTCGATCGCGCGCTCCACGGCGGCGGCGTGGCCGCTGACCACCACCTGTCCGGGCGCGTTGTCGTTGGCGGGCGCGCAGACTTCGCCCTGCGCGGCTTCCTCGGCCACTTCGCGGACGACGTCCAGATCGAGCCCCAGGACCGCCGCCATAGCGCCCTCACCCACCGGAACGGCGCGCTGCATGGCCTGGCCGCGCAGTTTCAGCAGGCGGGCCGCGTCGGAAAGCGTAAAGGTACCCGCAGCCGCGAGAGCCGAATACTCTCCAAGGGAGTGACCGGCAACAAAGGCCGCCTTGTCGGCAAGATCGATGCCCGCTTCGGCTTCCAGGACCCGAACAACCGCCAGACTAACGGCCATGAGCGCCGGCTGGGCGTTCTCCGTCAGGGTCAGCTCTTCGATCGGGCCCTCGAACATGAGCTTCGCCAGATGCTGCCCGAGGGCGTCATCAACCTCCTCGAAGACCTCTCTGGCGACAGGAAAGGCCTCAGCCAGATCCTTGCCCATCCCCACGGCCTGCGATCCCTGACCAGGGAAAACAAACGCCCGGCTCATACCCTATACTCCAGTCCGAATTATGCTTAATTTCCTGCCCAGACATACTCGCGCCCGCTGCCCTGTCAAGCTTTCCACCCGCCGACCAGGCTTTTCTTGCGCCAGTGGCTTGAAAAAGCGCTCATTTCCGGGCTTTTTACGGCTAAACACTCGGTGCTTGCACCACCCGGGCATTTCTGTATATTCCCGCTCTTCGAAGTATCCGCACATACGACCTACTCCTTGCCGGCAAGCGTGCGCGGAACACGTCACTGCCGGCTAGGGCCGATCGGCTGAGTGTTAAGACCACCAGCTCCGGCCCGATAACAGCCGTGAGGAGTTCAAACATGGCATTATATGAGTGCGTGTTTATCGCGCGCCAGGACATTGCGTCGACCCAGGTTGAAGGCCTGGTCGAACAGTTCAGCACCATCCTTACCGATAATCAGGGTTCTGTGGCCAAACAGGAATACTGGGGCCTGCGTAACCTCGCCTATCGGATCAAAAAGAATCGCAAGGGACATTACGTCCTGCTCAACATCGACGCGCCGGCCGAAGCGGTCCACGAAATGGAACGCAACATGCGCCTGAACGACGATGTGCTGCGCTATCTCACCACGCGGGTTGACGAGGTCGAAGAGGGTCCGTCCATCGTGATGCAGAACCGTCACAGCCGTGACGAGCGCGGTGGCCGCGGTGGCCGTGGTGGCCGTGACGATCGCGGAGGCCGCGACGGTGGCCGCGACAGCCGTCCGCCCCGTTCCCATGACTCGGCTCCCAAGCCAGTTGCCAGCGCTGAAGGAGAAAGCGCATGACCATTCGTGTTGTCAGCCAGGGTTCCGGCGGACGCCGGCCTTTCTTCCGCCGCCGCAAGAGCTGTCCTTTCTCGGGTCCCAATTCGCCCAAGATCGATCATAAGGACGTTCGTCTTCTGCAGCGTTTCGTGTCCGAGCGCGGCAAAATCGTGCCAAGCCGGATCACCGCAGTCTCGACGAAGAAGCAGCGCGAACTCGCCAAGGCGATCAAGCGTGCCCGCTTCCTCGCCCTCCTGCCCTACGTGCTGAAGTAAGACGCAAGGACGATTATTATGGATATCATTCTACTCGAACGCGTTGAGAAGCTTGGGCAGATGGGCGAAGTCGTCAGCGTAAAGCCGGGCTTTGCACGCAACTACCTGCTGCCGCAGAAGAAGGCTCTCCGGGCCACCAAGTCGAACCTGGAGCAGTTCGAAACCCAGCGCGTACAGCTCGAAGCCGAAAACCTCGAGCGCAAGAGCGAAGCCGAGAAGGTTGCCGAGAAGATCGATGGCCTCAAGGTCATCATCATCCGTCAGGCCGGTGAATCGGGCCAGCTCTACGGATCGGTTTCCAATCGCGATATCGCCGAGGCCGTGGCCGAAGCCGGGTTCACGATTGACCGCAAGCAGGTCACCATGACCGCGGTGATCAAGACCCTGGGCATGCACAACGTAAAAGTCGTGCTGCACCCGGAAGTCTCGGTCGAAGTGACCGCCAACGTTGCCCGCTCCGCCGAGGAAGCCGAGACGCAGGCTGAGACCGGCGCGGCCTTCAACGCAGCGGAACTGCGTGACGCCGAGGACGCCGCCGTCGCTCAGGAGATTGCCGCCGAGGCAGCCGAGTCCCGCGCGGAAGCTGAAGCGGAAGCCGAGGCTCAGGCACCGGCTGAAGAAGAGGACGAGGCGAAAGCCTGATCCTTCATCATACTGATGAGAGAAACGGCGGTCCTTAAACGGGCCGCCGTTTCTCGTTCTACGCCTGGAAATCGCCGCAATTATCATTTCAAGTTATCCCCGTTCTTTTGGGTTACCCACAGAGAAATCGGCATTTCGAATCGTGTGATTCGGGCTTTGTTCTGTTAGTTTCTGACGCTATGGAAAACACACAGTCATCCGCGTTTGCGCCCCTCTCCGTCGCCGAAGACGAACACGAGAGCGATCTCCTCCGCAGCCCCCCTGTCAATTACGAGGCCGAGCAGGCACTGCTGGGCGCGATCCTGGCCAATAACCGGGCCTACGAGCGCGTGTCCGATTTCGTTCACCCGGATCATTTTGCCGACCCGGTTCATGGCCGGATCTACGATGCCTGTGGCCGGATCATCGAGCGCGGACAGATCGCCAATGCGGTCACCCTGAAGAACCTCTTCGAGGGCGATGAGGATCTGGCCGAGGTCGGTGGGGCGCAGTATCTTGCCAAGCTGCAAAGCAGCTATGTCACGATCATCAACGCGTTGGACTACGGCAAGACGATTCACGACCTTTTTCTGCGCCGGGAACTGATCGATCTGGGCAGCGAGGTCGTGAACGACGCCTTCGATCACGATCTGGATCTGAGCGCTTCACAGCAGATCGAAGCGACGGAAGCGAAACTCTACAGCCTGGCGGAGGTCGGGCAGACCGAGGGCGGTTTCACCAGCTTCAAAGACGCCGTGATCGAATCGGTTCACATGACCGAAACCGCCATGAAGCAGGAGACGGGCGTCGCCGGCGTGCCGACCGGTTTCCGGGATCTCGACAAGCTTATGGGTGGCCTGCACAATTCGGATCTGATCATCCTGGCCGCGCGTCCCTCCATGGGAAAGACCACTTTCGCGACCAACGTGGCCTTTCATGCGGCATCCAACAAGAAACTGACCAAGGACCCCTCCGGCGAACTGGTCGAGGTGCCGCAGGTTGTTGCTTTCTTCTCTCTCGAAATGTCCGCCGAGCAGCTCGCGACACGAATTCTCTCCGAGCAGGCCCACGTGCGCTCGGATTCCATGCGGCGCGGCGAGATTCACGATACGGAATTCGAACGCCTGTTTCAGGCCAGCCGAAAGCTGCACAGCCTCAAGATGTTCATCGACGATACGCCCGCCCTGAACATTCCGGCGCTGCGGACCAGAACACGCCGCCTGAAACGCCAGCATGGTCTGGACCTGATCGTGATCGATTATCTCCAACTCATGTCAGGCCCGCCTGGACGCCGCAGCGAAAACCGCGTGCAGGAAGTTTCGGAAATCACCCGTGGCCTGAAGGGAATCGCGAAGGAGCTGGATGTGCCGGTCATCGCCCTCTCCCAGCTCTCGCGCCAAACCGAGCAGCGCGACGACAAGCGCCCGCAGCTGGCCGACCTGCGCGAATCAGGCTCGATCGAGCAGGACGCCGACATGGTGGTGTTTCTCTATCGCGAGGAATACTACCTGGCCCGCGAGAAACCGGGCGCCCGTGCCAACGAAACGCCAGATAAGTTCCGGGAGCGTATGGCGCAGTACGACGAGAATCTCGAAGCGGCCCGCAACAAGGCCGAGGTCATCATTGCGAAGCAGCGCCACGGGCCGATCGGGACGGTTGAGCTCGCCTTTAACGGTGAATTTACCCAATTCAGCGATTTAATCACCGACGACCATCTCCCAGATTCAAATTATTAGTGCCCGGATGCAAGAGCAGCGCATGAGTTCCCCTTTACAGAGCGCAGCCGCGGCACGCGCCGGTGGCAGGCTCACAATCGATCTCGCCGCGCTCAAGTCAAACTACCGGAGGCTCTGCGAGGAAATCGGCCCGGGTGTCGCCTGCGCGGCAGCGGTCAAGGCCGACGGTTACGGTTTGGGAATCGGCAGAGTGGGTCCCGCCCTCGCGGATGCCGGCGTTCGGCGGTTCTTTGTCGCGCACTTTGATGAAGCTCTGAGACTGAAAAGCGCCTTGGCGGCCAGAACACCCTCCGCTGTCGTTGCCGCCTGCGAGATCTTTGTCCTGAACGGCCTGATCGCTGCACCAAGCGCGGACTACTTAGGGGAAGACGTCAGACCGGTACTTAACAGCCTGGGCGAAGTCGACCAGTGGCATAAGGCCTCAGCCGCGGCGGACAAGGCCTTACCGGCAGCGCTTCATGTCGACACCGGAATGTGCCGCCTTGGCCTGCCGGACAATGAGTTCCAGACGCTCATGTCCTCGAGAGCCCGGCTCAAGGGGATCGATCTTCGCGTAATCATGAGCCACCTGGCCTGCGCGGACATGCCCGATCATCCCTTGAACCAACAGCAGCTTGCGGCCTTCAAGGAAATCCGGGCCGCCTTCGCGGATACACCCGCCAGTTTCGCAAACTCATCAGGTATCTTTCTCGGCCCGGATTACCATTTCGATGTCGCACGGCCCGGTGTCGCGCTCTACGGCATAAATCCCTTGCCGGGCCGCGTGAACCCCATGAGGCAAGTGGTTCGACTGCAAGGCAAAATCCTGCAGCTGCGCGAGATTGACGCCCCTCAGAGCGTTGGTTATGGTGCGGCTTATCAGGCAGCTGGTCCGATGCGGATCGCGACGGTGGCTGTGGGTTACGCGGATGGTTATTTGCGTGCTTTGTCTGACAGAGGGCACGCCTGGATCGGCGATCGCCGTATTGATGTGGTGGGACGCGTATCCATGGATCTCTTGGCTCTTGATGTGACGGCGATTCCCGGTGATGCCGCGGTGCCCGGCACATTTGTCGATTTGTTCGATCCGGAAACAGGTGCGGATTCGCTCGCCGCCGAGGCGGGAACCATAGGCTACGAGATCCTGACCTCGCTCGGGCAACGTTATCACCGCGAATATCTGGGCGACTGATTTATGCCGATCCTCCAACCTGTCGGCCGCACATTCATTGCTTTTCTGGGGGCCGCCGGACGTCTGACCCTCTTTGCCATCATGGCGATCGCCCATTGCTTTCGCCCACCGATTTATCCGCGGCTGATCGGCCGTCAGATGATGGCGGTCGGCTACTATTCCCTGCCGGTCGTCGGCCTGACCGCGATTTTCACGGGCATGGTGCTGGCGCTGCAGAGCTATACCGGCTTTGCGCGCTTTTCAGCGGAAAGCGCCATTCCAAACGTGGTCATCGTCTCCATTACCCGGGAATTGGGCCCCGTGCTAGCCGGACTGATGGTCGCCGGGCGGGTCGGCGCCGCAATGGCAGCCGAGATCGGAACCATGCGGGTCACGGAGCAGATCGATGCGCTCTATACGCTTGCAACCAACCCCTTCAAATACCTGGTTGCGCCCCGCCTGATTGCCGGTGTTGTGACCTTGCCCATCCTGGTCCTGATCGCCGATATCATTGGTGTTTTCGGCGGCTATCTGGTGTCGATTTATAAACTGGGGTTCAACCCCGCCACCTATATCGCGAACACCATCGATTTCGTCCAGGTCCAGGACGTGGTCTCCGGGCTGGTCAAGGCCGCCGTGTTCGGCTTTCTCGTGACACTGATGGGCTGTTACCATGGTTACCATTCGCGCGGCGGCGCTCAGGGTGTCGGCACCGCGACCACCAACGCCGTGGTGTCCGCGTCGATCCTGATCCTCTGCTTCAACTACTTCATCACTGAATTGTTCTTCGCCCAATGAACGATGCCACGCCCACAAACCAGACACCCAAGATTCAGATCCGCGGACTGAGGAAGGTCTTTGGCGACAAGGTCATCCTGGATGGCGTGGATCTGGATGTCGGCAACGGCGAGTCCGTGCTGGTGATCGGAGGCTCGGGGTCGGGCAAGTCCGTCTTGCTGAAGTGTATTCTCGGTCTCTTGCATCCCGATAGCGGCAGTATCCTGGTCGATGGTCAGGAGGTCGTTGGTCTTTACGGCTCAGCCCTGGAGGAGGTTCGCGCCAAGTTTGGCATGCTGTTCCAAAACGCGGCGCTATTCGATTCCCTCCCGGTTTGGGAAAACGTGGCTTTCGGTCTTATCCAGGGCAAGGGCATGAATCGGGAAGACGCCAAGATTGTCGCGTTGGAGAAGCTCGCTTCGGTCGGTTTGAACGAGGACGTCGCCGAGCTCTCACCTGCGGAACTCTCCGGCGGTATGCGCAAGCGCGTCGGTCTGGCGCGCGCCATCGCCAGCAATCCGGAGATCATCTTTTTCGATGAGCCGACCACGGGTCTGGATCCGATTATGGGTGATGTGATTGACCGGCTGATCGTCAGCTGTGTCAGAGAACTGGGAGCCTCGACCCTGTCGATCACCCATGACATGGCAAGTGCACGCCGTATTTCTGACCGAATCGCTATGCTTTATAAGGGCAAAATCATCTGGTCGGGACCGACCAAGTCCATCGATAACTCCGGCAATCCTTACGTCGAGCAGTTTATCAATGGCAACTCCGAAGGTCCGATCCAGATGCAGGTCCGTTCTCTATGACCGGGTTTCGAGCACGCCGGAACTGCGTGGCGGCCCGCCAGGAAACATAAGGTACGCCTCGCCGAATGGCTAAGCTTCAATCCCGCTACGTCTGCCAGTCCTGCGGTGCCGTGACTGCAAAATGGCTTGGCCGCTGCGAATCCTGCGGTGAATGGAATTCCATCATCGAGGAAACGCCCCGGGAGAGCGTCCCGGGCGGTCTCGGACAGAGCAAGGGTTTGTCCGGCGGACGGCGCAGCGCGGGCCAGCGCCTGGAGTTTGTCGAGCTCCAGGGAACCAGTGAGCAGGCTCCGCGCCTGCCGACCGGAATCGCCGAATTTGACCGGGTCTGCGGCGGCGGACTGGTGAACGGGTCGGCCGTCCTGATCGGCGGTGATCCGGGCATTGGAAAATCGACGCTTTTGACGCAAGCGGTGGCGGCTCTGGGATCCGGCGCGGGAGGGCCGCCGGTGAAGTGCGCGTACATCTCCGGCGAAGAAGCAGTTGATCAGGTGCGGCTCCGGGCACGGCGTCTGGGATTGGGCGGGACGAATATTCTGCTGGCGGCGGCAACCTCGGTGCGGGATATCGCGGCGAGCCTCGACAGCCAGGACGCCCCGCGGATCGTGGTGGTGGACTCCATCCAGACCATGTACGTCGACAGCCTCGACTCGGCGCCCGGAACCGTAACCCAGGTCCGGGCATCGGCCCAGGAATTGATCCGGCTGGCCAAAAGGCGGGGGTTTGCGCTGCTCCTGGTGGGACATGTGACCAAGGAAGGCGTGATCGCCGGGCCAAAGGTCCTGGAACACATGGTCGATACCGTGCTGACCTTCGAGGGTGAGCGCGGGCATCCCTTCCGGATCCTGCGGGCGGTTAAAAACCGTTTCGGACCCACCGACGAGATCGGCGTCTTCGAAATGACCGAAGACGGCCTGAGCGAAGTCGCCAATCCCTCTGCGCTGTTCCTGGCCGAGCGGCGCGGCAACGTCTCGGGCTCGGCTGTCTTTGCCGGCCTCGAAGGCTCGCGGCCGGTGCTGGTAGAGATACAAGCCCTGGTTTCGCCTTCGCCGCAGGCAACACCACGACGGGCTGTAATCGGCTGGGACACGGGCCGGCTGGCCATGGTTTTAGCGGTCTTGGAGGCCAGATGCGGGCTGGCATTAGCCGGCAATGAGGTATATTTAAACGTTGCCGGCGGGTTGCGGATTGGTGAGCCCGCCGCGGACTTGGCGGTGGCGGCGGCTCTGGTCTCCGCTGCGACGGATCAGGCGGTGACGGATGAAACTGTGGTTTTTGGCGAAATCGGCCTCTCCGGCGAAGTTCGCGCGGTCAGCCAAGCGGACACGCGCTTGAAAGAGGCCGCGAAACTGGGCTTTACACGCGCCCTGATTCCACCCAGACGCGCCAGAACCAAGAAACGCGAGTCGGATCACGGCCTGGAGATCAGGGAAATCGAGCATCTGCAGGATCTCGTAGCTATGTTTGCTGCAAAATCTGTCCAACGGCGGGACACCGGGGACGAATGACGCATCATATGAACAGAGTCCGAGACGAGCATGGATAGCCTGCCCATCAACATTGCGGATATCGCCGTCATCGCCGTTGTCGTGATTTCCGGTATCCTCGCCTTGTTCCGTGGACTGGTACACGAGGTTCTGGCGGTCGGCTCCTGGATCGGCGCCAGCTTTGCAACCCTTTACGGCTTCTCTTACGCCCTGCCCTACGTCAAGCAGGTGATCACCGTCGATCTTTTCGCCGAGGTCACCACCGGTATCCTGCTCTTCGTGTCCGTGCTGGTCATCCTGACGATTTTCACCCGCATGTTGTCACAGCGGGTCAAGGACAGCAGCCTCGGGCCACTGGACCGGACACTGGGCATGCTCTTCGGCTTCGTCCGAGGAGCCGCCATCGTCTGCCTGGCCTGGATCGGCTATACCTACGCCGTTCCGCAACAGGACCATCCGGTCTGGATCCAAGAAGCACGCACCAAGCCTCTGGTCGAGCAAGGCGCCGTCATGCTGAATGCGCTCATTCCCGAGCAGTACCGCAGCCAAGCGGAAGACTCCGCGCGCGATGCAGTGGACAAGGCGCAGGATCTTCAGGATGCCAACCAGACCTTCCAGGACATCGTTTCACCGCGCCCCAAGGCGGAAGCCAGTGAGGGTGAACCCGAGTACAACCGTCTGATGCGCGAGCAGATGCGCCGCGCCATCGAGGCAGCCGGAGACCAAGAGCCAGTGCGGGAGCAGGCCCAATGATCACGACAGATCCCTTCGACGACGACAAGCTGCGCGAGGAATGCGGTGTTTTCGGTATTTTCGGAAACAACGATGCTGCGGCCCTTGCAGCCCTCGGTCTCCATGCCCTGCAGCACCGCGGCCAGGAAGCCGCCGGAATCGTCGCCTTCGACGGCGAACAATTCAACGCGCACCGGGATCTCGGGCACGTCGGCGATATCTTCTCCTCGGGCGATGTGATGACCAGGTTGGGCGGCGCCTCGGCGATTGGCCATGTCCGCTACTCGACAACTGGCGAGACAGCGCTGCGAAATGTGCAGCCCCTCTTCGCCGATCTTCATTACGGTGGCTTCGCGCTGGCCCACAACGGCAACCTGACCAATGCCCGGCTCCTGCGGACGGATCTGGTGCGCAGCGGCTCCCTCTTTCAGTCGACCATGGACACCGAAGTTATCATCCACCTGATCGCGACCTCCCGCGGCGTGACGCTGATCGACCGGATGATCGAGGCGGTCCGCAAGATTGAGGGTGCCTATTCCCTGGTCGCCATCACCGACAACAGCGTAATCGCCGTGCGCGACCCGCTGGGCGTTCGTCCTCTGGTTCTCGGCAAGCTCGGCGAGGCCTACGTCGTGGCGTCGGAGACCTGCGCTCTGGATATCATCGGTGCCGATTTCATCCGCGACGTGGAGGCCGGTGAGATGATCGTGCTCGACGCCGAAGGTTTACGCTCCATGCGGCCCTTCCCGCCTATGAAACAGCGTGCCTGCATCTTTGAGTTCATCTACTTTGCCCGACCCGACTCGGTGATGGAAGGTCACAGCATCTACGAGGCGCGCAAACGCATCGGCGCCGAGCTGGCGATCGAGAACCCCATCGACGTCGACGTGGTCATTCCGGTTCCGGATTCCGGTGTCCCTGCCGCAATCGGTTATGCGGCCGCCGCAAACATCCCCTTCGAGCTCGGGATTATCCGAAACCACTATGTCGGGCGGACCTTTATCGAGCCGGGGCAGCAGATCCGGCATTTAGGCGTGCGCCTGAAACACAACGCCAATCGCGGCATGATCGAGGGCAAGCGGGTTGTTCTGGTGGATGACTCGATCGTGCGCGGTACAACCTCCATCAAGATTGTGGAGATGGTCCGCGCCGCCGGGGCGACCGAGGTCCATATGCTGATCGCCGCACCGCCGACGGCGCACTCCTGCTTCTACGGCATCGATACCCCGGAGAGCGGCGAGCTGCTCGCATCACGCATGAACGTTGAGGAAATGGCGACCCACATCGGTGTCGACAGCTTGGCCTTCATCTCGATGGACGGTCTTTACCGGGCCATGCGCGAAGAGGGCCGCAACAACGCCTCGCCGCAGTTCTGCGATGCCTGTTTTACAGGTGACTATCCGACACAGTTGACGGACCACGAGGAGCCTGTGACCGTTCCGCAACTCTCGCTTCTGGCCGAACTCGGCTGACGCCTTGTCCCGGATCGAGCCGCAACCGCACGAAGGCAGAAAATGCCGATGATCGCGCGGACACTCTATCTGGCTGCCGCGGCAGCAGGCGGCTCGGCGACCTCGCAGTTTCCCGAGTTCTTTCAGCAGTACCTGCAGCGCCTGGGCGGCCACGCCGACCAGGCCGCCATTCAGGCGGCACGGATCAGGGACGCCGCCGCCGCTGAGAAGCTCTCACTGCAGGCTTATCTCGACAGCTTTCTGAACAGCCAGATCTCGGCTCACCGCCGCCAGGGAGAAATCCTTCAGGTGGAACTGGGCGAAGCCGACCGCCTGCGCCAAAGTCTGGAGAGCCTGACGCAATCCCCGGTCTGGCAGCGGCCATTCCTGATGGCCTCTCAGGCCGAGACCGATATACTGCAGGCTGCGGCGACGGCCTATCAGCCCGCCGTCCCGATCACGCCGGAAGGTTTTATCTATGCCGGAATTGGCGCTCTTATGGCCATCATCCTGCTGAGAAGCCTCCGTTCGATCCCTTCTCTCTTTCGTCGAAAAGCACCCCAATGAACGACAACACGACACAAACCGGCCCTGAAACCAAGAGCAGCGGACGCCTCGCCGGCCGTATCGCGGTCATTACCGGCGCGTCGCGCGGCATCGGCGCCGCCGTGGCAAAGCGCTTTGGCGCGGAGGGCGCGCATCTTATCCTTGTCGCCAAGACCGTCGGCGGTCTTGAAGAGATCGACGATGAGATCCGTGCCGCCGGTGGCGCGCCTTCAACACTCGTACCCCTGGACCTGCGGAACTTCGACGCCATCGATCACATGGGCGCCTCTCTCTATGAACGCTTCGGCCGCCTCGATATTCTGGTGGGCAACGCGGGCCTGCTGGGTACGCTCTCGCCGGTCGGCCACATCGATCCGAAAGTCTGGAGCGAGACGCTGGACATCAATCTGACGGCCAACTATCGCCTGCTGCGCAGCTTCGATCCCCTGCTCAAGCTCTCGGACGCGGGACGCGCCATCTTCGTGACCTCCGGTGCGGCAACGAAAGCCAGCGCCTACTGGGCGATCTACAGTGCCTCGAAGGCGGCGCTCGACGTTCTGGTCAAAACCTACGCGGCGGAAAATCAGAAGACCAACATCTGCGCGAATCTTCTCTCTCCCGGTCCGATCCGCACCACCATGCGGGCCAAGGCTTTTCCGGGCGAAGATCCCAACACGCTGCGCGCGCCCGAAGAGATCACCGATCTTTTCGTCGAGCTTGCGTCCGCCGACTGTCAGCGCAACGGCGAGATCGTCCGGGTGCCGCAGTAACACTACTCCCTCGCGCAACAGGGACCGCGTTGCTGGTAGCTTATGATGTTTCCGTACCGGTCCAGCTCTAGAGCGCAGCAGCGCAGCAAGGCATCTTTCAGTTTACGATGCCCTCTCCGGACTCGCGATTTTATGGCAGAGAGCGATAATCCGAGCCGGCACGCCGCTTTAGCCTGCGTCATCCCATCGATATCCGTGAGGAGAAGGGTCTCGGCATAGCGTTTCGGCAGGCTTCGGATTAAGGGCGTCATGCAGGCCGCAAATTCAGCTGTCAGATCACGATCGCCTTCCACCGCACCCTTTTGCGCGCTCTTCGATGTCAGGACGCCGCCATAGTCGGCTGACGATCGGCGGGCCTGCTCAAGTGAGCGTTGCCGGTAGTAATCGCTGATACTGTTGGCCGCAACGCGGATCATCCAGGCGGAAGGATTGCGCGCGGCTTCCAGTGTCTCTCGCGATCTGACGAGCTTGAGCAAAACCTGGCCAACAAGATCGTCGACATCGCCCCGCTGAACCCGCTTGCCGATATAGGTGCGCAGGCGTGTCTGAAAACGCCGCCAGCTCGCCTCGTCCAGTTCCTTCTTATGTCGCGCTTGCATTTAAGATCCTGCTTCGGTTCATGACCCGGACCAGATTAACAGCTTTCAGTTGCCGCACCTGTGCAACATCTGCCAATGGGTGTCTGTCGCGCCACTTCCGGCGTATCGTCGGTGATACGGTACCACTCCCAGCGCAATCCTTGAAGGTCCCGGCTCCAGACTTTGTCCTGCTCGGCGTGGCAACAGGTCCGCCCCTGCTCCAGACTTTCAAGCAACCCGGATTGCTCAAGCCGGGATGCGACACACTGTAAGGTATCCGCATCCTGGACCTCCACGCCCAGATGGTTCAGGAGTTCCGGCGCCCCGGGATTCTCAAAGAGGACAAGCTTCAGGGGCGGCTGGGATATGGCAAAGTTTGCGTAGCCCGGCCTGCGCTTATGCGGCGGACTGTCGAAAAGCCTGCTGTAGTAATCAACCGCTTCATCAATATCACGGACGTTCAGGGCCAACTGAAGGCGCATAGCCTTTATCCTTATGAAAGTTGTTACACCTCATAAGACGCTGGCACATGGAAAAGGATGCAAAAGAATTGCCCTTAGGTGTTTCCGGACCCTTCGGTCAGCGCCCATCCTTGGCGTAAGGATTATCACCCTTTTTGAAGTTCAGGCGGATTGGCGTGCCATAGAGATCGAAATCCGCCCGCAGGGTGTTTTCCAGATAGCGGCCATAGGACAGCGGCAGGTCATCCGCCTTGGTGCAGAAAATCGCGAAGGTCGGAGGACGGGTCTTGGCCTGAGTCATGTATTTGAGACGGATGCGGCGTCCCCCGGGCGCGGGCGGCGGATGGGCCGAGGTCACGGCTTCGAGCCAGCGGTTCAGCGCCGAGGTCGACACGCGCTTGTTCCAGACCTTGTAAGCATCCAGGACCCGGTCGAGCATGTTGTTCAGATTCTGGCCGCGCAGCGCCGAGATGGTGGCGACGGGGACACCGGTGAGCTGGGGCAATGAACGCTCGAGACGATCGCGCAGATCCTGGATGACCTCGTCGCGATTGCGGCAGGCATCCCACTTATTGACTGCGATCACCAGCGCCCGCCCCTCTTCCTCAACCAATCGGGCGATGGTCAGATCCTGTTTTTCCAGCGCCGCTTCGGCGTCGAGTACCAGGACCACCACCTGCGCGAACTTGACGGCACGCAGGCTGTCAGCGACCGAGAGCTTCTCCACCTTGCTCTGCACTCTGGCGCGCTTGCGAATGCCGGCGGTGTCGAAAAGCTTGATCGCGCGGTCTTTGTAGGTCCATTCGACCCCGATGGAGTCTCGCGTGATCCCCGCCTCCGGACCGGTCAGAAGCCGGTCTTCGCCAATCAGCCGGTTGATCAGGGTCGATTTGCCGACATTGGGGCGGCCGACGATAGCAAGTTGAAGCGGGCGGTTATCAATCTCCTCCTCATCGGTCTCTTCGCCATCGGTTGCGGCATCCTCCGCAAGCATGCCCTGGACCGCGGCTCTTTCCTCCTGCTGGCGCTTCATTTGCTCGTCGACGAAATCGTAGAGATCAGTCATGCCGAGCCCATGCTCCGCGGAGATGGGAACCGGCTCTCCCAGGCCGAGACGGTAGGCATCCATGAACCCGCTGTCGCCCTGGCGTCCCTCGCACTTATTGGCCAGGACGAAAACCGGCGTCGGAGACTTCCGCAGCCACTGGGCAAAGTGTTCGTCCAACGGCGTGATCCCTGCGCGCGAATCGACAACAAGAAAAGCGAGATCAGCCTCGTCGACCGCCTGCTCGGTTTGCACGCGCATGCGCGCTTCCAGACTGTTGTCGAAAGCTTCTTCCAGGCCCGCGGTATCAATCACCGTAAAGGTCAAGTCATAGAGCTTCGCTGTGCCCTCGCGGCGGTCGCGCGTTACGCCCGGCTGATCATCGACCAGGGCAAGACGTTTGCCGACCAGCCGATTGAACAGCGTCGATTTGCCGACATTCGGCCGGCCGATGATGGCTACCTTGAAATCCATTTTCTTACTTACTTGCCTTCAGCCTCCAGGAGGCAAAGGGCCTGAAAAGACGTCAGCGCAGTACAACGAGTTCCGCACTGTCCGTCACAAAATAAAGGCTATTGCCTGCAACAACCGGGGGCAACGCAGCTCCGTCGGGCAGTTCGATGAAGCCCAGAACCTCGCCGGTGTAGGGCGAGATCGAAATGGCTTCGCCGTGGGAGCCGGCAACAATCAGCCGGTCGCTTGCCAGAACCGGACCGGCCCACTGAATCAGGTCTTCCTGATCTTCGACGTCCTCGAAGCGCTGCAGGGGCCGGACCCAGCGCAAACGGCCGTCGCGCCTGCGCACGGCCACCAGTTGCGCGTCATTGGTCAGGACAAAGACATAGTCGCCCGCGACCCACGGGGTCTGTACGCCTCCGAGATCTATATCCCAGGCACGCGCACCGCGCTCCAGATCGAGTGCGATCATCCGTCCTGAGTGGCTGATCGCCATGACCACCCCCCGATCGATCACCGGTTGCCCCCGAATATGTGCCAGGTCTGCAAGCGGATCGATACGATTGACCGAGGAGAGACTGTCACTCCAGAGCATGCGCCCATCAGTCACCGACAATCCGATGATTTCACCGGACGAAAAGGGCACCACAACAGTCCCACCGGCAACCGCCGGGCTGGCCGCGCCCAGCAGAGATGCATCCTCCTGAATTCCAATATGGCTCCAGAGCCGCCGCCCGTCATCCGCGGCAAGCGCCAGCATCTGGTTGTCCAGGGTGACTAGAAAAACCCGACCGCCATTAACGGTTGGCGCCGCGCGCATGGGCCCCGGCATGTCCTTTTGCCAGATGATCGCGCCCGAGCGTGCATCGAGCGCAAAAACACGGGCAAAACCAGTCGTGACGTAGATCCGGCCATCAGCGTAGGCGATTCCGCCACCGAAGTAGCCATCATCATGGTCATCGGGATCCAGATCGACCCGCCAATACTGCTTGCCGCTTATCGTATCATAGGCCGATACATCAGTGAGCGCGTCCATCGTAAAGACCACATTCTCCACCACGATCGGCTGGGCGAGCAGAGCCTGCGAGTCATCGGACCCCTCACCGATGTCAGCGCTCCAGGCCTCGCTCAAATCGTCGTTGATCGAGAGATGGTACATCGCGTGGGGCGGGTTCCCGCCCGCATGGGTCCAGAACTGGTTTTCGAAGGGCTTGGGCAGAATGATCTGCTGATCGGCAATTTCGGGGTCGGGAGTCAGGCCCTTGTCGAGTGCCAGGATTGCAATGCGTTCCCCCGGCAAGCGAGGTTCTTCGGCGGAATCGAACCAGTCGGTAACGCCACAGGCGCCGAGTCCTAGGCCCAAACCGCAAAAGGCGGCCAGAGTCAAAAATCGCTGTAACATGGAAATCAGTCCTTCAGGGCCTCGATCATCTGTGTCGCGCGCGCCCGGATGCCCGCCGGCGCCGTAAGATCATCGGCCAGCTCCGTGAAGAGATCCCGCGCCGTCTGCTTGTCGTTCTCGCGCAGCGCCAGTGTTGCCAGGAGCTCGGTCGCCGTGGGTCGGAAAGCGCTCCCGGTAACCGCCAGAGGCTCGAGACGCGCCTTCAAGCTCGCCACGTCGCCATCATCGACTTGATGCATAACGGCCAGAAGCGTCGCAACGGAACCAAAAGCCTGGTCATTCCCTTGCTCCGCAGCGATCCGGTCCCAGATGGCGACGGCCTCATCGGTTCTGTCGGCGTCAGCAAGCAGACGGGCCTCTTCAAATGACGCCAGCATACCGTAGGTGTCGCCATTGGATGCAATTTCCGAGAGGTTGGATAGTGCTTCGGCCTCGCTCGAGGGTTCCGCCGCCAGCGCCAGCGCCTCGGCATAGGCATCGGAGCGTTCGCTGCGCTGATTCAGATCGTACGCTGTCCAGGCCTGATATCCCGCGGTTCCGGCGACAAGCAAAACGGCAACAGCAATGACATAGCGGCCATAGCGCTTCCACCAGGCTGTCGCCTTGTCCTTCTTAAGATCGTCATCTACTTCCTGGAATATATCGGCCACGCGTTTTCCTCTTACTACCTACTTTTTGGCACAGATCTGCCGTTCTTAGCCCTGCCGCATTGAAGCGGCGCTAACATAACTCGCCAACACCCCGTTGATAAGGTTTTTCCCACGCCCCGGCGACATGGGATCAAACCGGAAGCGCACTGCGGCAAAAAGCGGATTTTTTCTCGGATATCCGCCACTTTCAGAACCATCTGATCTCAGTTTCGCCCGGCAGTGACACGAATTTCGCCCGGATTGCAATGGAAATAGGGTTTTGAGACCAAAAACACAAAGCAAACCAGCACTCTAGAGACGAATCTTTTTTCAAAAACTGAGTGAAAAGGCAAAATCCGACGTCGCCTCGACCGCGGTCTGGCGCGAAAGCGGCGGATACAGCCACACCGCCACCTCTAAGTCTTTATTAACCGGCAGCCATCAGACTGATGGACGCGGAATTGCCGCTGCGCAGGCCTTTGAAGGTCAAAAAGGTATTTTGGCAGGAGTGACGAAGACCATGTTGCGAATGAGCGTACTGGGCGCATGCCTTCTCGGTTTAACGGCTTGTGACCCCTCCACTCAGGCCATGATGACCGGTGCGAGCCTGGTAAGCCTTGCGCACACCAAGAAAACCCTCGGCGATCATTTCAATACCTGGGCCTTCGATAAGGACTGTTCGACCCTGCAGTACGTGAATGGCGAGGAATACTGCATTGAGTTCGAGGACGAAGAAGCCAAGATGCCGCCGGAAAAGGTTTTACACTGCTACCGAACCCTTGGCGGCGTCTCCTGTTACCGGGAACCGGATAAATCCGCCAGCGCTCAAACCAGAGTTTACTGAAGCACGAGGACCAGCACGCCCTCACTGCGCCAGACGCGAAACACTTAAAATTTGTGTAAATCGTAGGGTTTTGGCCGTTTTCAATGCCTAAATTCCATGCAGCGACTGGACGTCACGTCTATTTTCAGAGAAACTTACACTAATCTTTGGGAGGCAAAGGCTTGTATGGCAGAGCTGTATCGCTTCGATGAACGTCGTGGAAAAGGCAAAACAACCTTCTTCGATCGGCAGGAACTCGGTCAGCTGCTGAATTTATATAGCCGGAGAGTGGCAAGCGGCGAATGGCGGGACTACGCAATCGACCAGGATAGCGGGGGCGCCACTTTCTCCGTCTTCAGGCACACATTGGATTCCCCCCTCTTCTCGATCGCCAAGCGCATCGCAGGCCGCGGCCGCAATAAAGAATACGTCGTTTACAGCGGCCGCCGTCAACTGAAGCGGGCACAAACCATGTCCGAAGCACTGGCCATTCTCGAGAAAAAGCCCAGAGTGATCTCCTGACCAAAATGGTCTCCTGGTAAGCACACATTGTCTTCACCAGAACCTCTGGCGGCGGTCGCGATTGATTGAATGCGCCTTTCTCAACAAAGGCGGTTTACTCCCGGCGCTTACCCGCTAGTCTTCCTAGTATTCAAGCACCGCTTCTGGAGTGCGCTGTTCCTCTCGCCGGGGCAACGCAACCCGCCGCAGTAAGGAGATGTCCACGTGATCGTCGAGCAAATCTGGACTGGCAACGCCTACCGGAACTTCAACTACCTCATTGCCTGCGGCGAGACCGGCGAAGCACTCGCGATTGATCCTCTGGACTCGGAGAAGTGCCTTGCCATGGCGAAACGAAGGGGCTGGAACATCACACAGGTGCTCAACACCCACGAGCATCATGATCATATCGGCGGCAATGACGCCGTGATCGCGGCAACCGGAGCCAAGCTGCTGGCCCACAAGAACGCGAAGTCCAGGATTCCCGGCATGGACAAGGGCTTGGATGCGGGAGACGTGGTTCGTGTCGGCCGTTCGGTCGAGCTGGAAGCGCTCGACACGCCGGGACACACCATGAGCCATGTTTGCCTGCTCTCGAGGGGAGACCACGCAGGTCTGTTCTGCGGCGATACGCTCTTTAACGCCGGTGCCGGCAACTGCCACAACGGCGGGCATCCAAACGAGCTCTATCAAACCTTCGCCACTCAGCTCGCGAGGCTTCCGGACGAAACCCGGATCTACCCCGGCCATGATTACATCGCCAACAATCTGGAATTCACCCTGGACCGGGAGCCCGACAACAAACGCGCGGCAGAGTTACTCGATCAGATTGCGGACCAGAACACCGACGACGCACTCGTTTCCACGCTGGCCATGGAAAAGGAGGTCAACACCTTCTTCCGGCTGCACAGCCCCAGCGTCATCGCGGCCTTGCGGGAGTCCTTTCCGGACCTGCCGGAAAATCCCGACCCCAAGACCGTCTTTATAAAGCTGCGGGAACTCAGAAACAGCTGGTAGAGCAATCTTGGCGGGGCATTCCTTGGCAAACAGCGCTACGTCCCAGGCGGAGCCTCTGGGAGCCATGCCAGGGGGCTAATCCTGCTTCTGTTCCTAATTGCCGGCCTTGAGGTTTGTCGTCACAGTCTTGATCTCTACGATGGCATCTCCATCGAATTCCAATCTGTCGACTTCGCCGTAGAACCAGAGCTGGCCAAAGGGATTCCGCGCAACCTCCTCAACCCTATGGGGTTTCCCCCAGGCCAGACACACCATCTCCCGGGTCGCGCCGAGCCAGACGCCCCGCTCCTCGAGATTCGCCGCATCGGTGTCATCAAGTTCCAGCGCAGCGATCCGGCGCAAACGGTCAGCTTCACGCTCCGTCCTCGGCACTTCGTCAAACTCGACGCAGGCCAGAGAGTAGGGATCGCTGAGACACGCGAGGCGAGACGATATAATGCTATGGGCGTCCGGATCCGGCTTCGCCAGCCAATCACAGGCGGCATAGACCTGGCTTGGCAGGGCGGCAACGGCCAGACAGCACAACAGACTTCGCATCGTTTTCTCCTGGATGAGTCGAGCCCGCACATTTTCCCCGTGAGCCCGAGATAGCCTGTGTGATACCGCGACCGAAGTAACTTCGGCGCCTGAGACTAGCATATTGAGGTGTCTTTTGACCATTTCGGCATCTCTGCGCAGAGCGATCACTATCTGAGGTGGCGCAAGGGACAGATAAAGGAACGAATGCTTTCGCACCTGCGAAAAAAGAAGGCCCTAAGCTGTCGGACAAGGCTAAGGAGGCCTATAATCCCGCCCGACGCGATTCGGGTGGGAAAGCTATGGTGACTGGGCGTTTTCGGGGGCCCCGGAAGGTATGCACTGCCGGGTGGAGTAAAAACATCCGGGTTTATGGCATTGCGATGAAAGGCCCCGCAGAAACCACATCTGGTACTGTGATCGACGTCCGGCTAACGAAAGTACTGCTCAATGGCTGAATCGAGCTACCTGCTCGAGGTTCTTATCGTTCTCGTTGCGGCGGTCCTCTCGGTTTCGCTGTTTCGGCGCCTGAGACTGGACCCGGTCCTGGGGTACCTCTGTGCTGGTGCCGTCATCGGTCCCTACAGCCTGGGGCTGGTTCAGGGGCTCGCCACCATTCACGCGCTGGCCGAACTGGGTGTTGTTTTTCTGCTCTTTACGGTCGGCCTCGAACTTCCGATCGCACGGATTCGCGTCATGCCCTTTCGCGTGTTCCTCCTGGGAATCGCGCAGGTTTTCATCACGGGCACGCTGATCTCCGCCGCGGTCGCTGCGATGGGCGTGACGCCCGAAGCCGCGGGCATCATCGGCTTCGGGGTCGCCCTATCCTCCACGGCGATTGTTCTCAGGCTCCTGTCCGACAGAGGCGGCCTGACTTCACAGACCGGGCGTGCCGCCTTCGCCATTCTGATTGTGCAGGATCTGATGGTCGGCCCATTGCTGGTCGGCGTCTTTGCACTCGGTGATCAGAGCAACGAATTGCTGCCTTTGCTTGGCGAAGCTGCGCTCAAGATGCTCGTTACCGTCGTCCTGATACTCGGGATTGGCCGGATTCTGCTGCGACACCTCTTCACTCAGGTCGCAGCAACCCGCGAACCGGCGATCTTCGCCGCCATGACACTGTTCGTGGTTCTGGGGACCGGCGTGGCCACCGAGCATGTGGGCCTCTCCCTTGCCTTTGGCGCTTTCCTCGCGGGTATGCTCATGGCCGAAACCCAGTTTCGCCATCAGGTCGCAGCCGAAATCCAGCCCTTCCGCGGCTTGCTCCTCGGATTGTTTTTCATGACTGTCGGCATGGAGATCCATCCGCTTTTCATCTTCGACAACGGCGCAACGATAGCCTTTCTTGTTATCGCCTTGCTGGGCGGGAAAGCCCTGATCCTGATTCTGCTGGCCAAGGCTGCCCGCATGTCTACGGCCGATGCCGTGCATCTCGGCGTGCTGCTGGCCCAGGGCGGCGAGTTCGCGTTTGTCCTGGTCGGCGCCGCCATGAGTCAGGGCGTCGTCGACCCGGATCTTGGTCAGATGGTCATCGTGGTCGTTGCGCTGACCATGCTGGCGACACCGTTCCTGGCGGGCCTGGGACAGAGGGCTTCCAACCGTATCGAGCGGAACGAGGTTCCCAGTATCGAAGAGCTGGCGGACAGCGACTCGAAACTCGAAGACCATGTCATCATCGCCGGTTTTGGCCGTGTCGGCGCAATCGTAGCCAGACAAATGATGGAAGCCAAAGTCCCCTTCCTGGCCGTCGACATGGACCCTCACACAATCCTGCAGGCGCAAAAACGCGGCCTGCCGGTCTATTACGGCGACGTCACACGTGCGGATATCCTGGAAGCGGTCAATGTTCAGGCGGCGCGCGCCGTCGTGGTGGCACTGGACGATAAGCATGTGTCGCTGCAGATCGTCGCAATCCTGCGCTATATTTTTCCCGATCTCAAAATCCACGCCCGCGCGCGTGATCTTGCACACGCGCAGGAGCTGGAAAGCATCGGTGCCAGCACCGTCGTCACGGAACTGGTGCCAACCGGACTTCAACTCGCCCAGGTTGTACTTGATCCACAGGACGAATAAACAGGCTGCCGCTCAATAATGATTGAACTGTAAACTAATTTTTCGATGCACGTTAACGAACTAACTTTAAGAAAACACAGAGATTCTGCACCGCAAGTGCCAATTTCAGCCACTTTCACATCAGAAAAATCGCCTCCTAGGCGAACAAACAAGCCTTTCAAATTCAACGGCTATAACGCTTCCCTAAGACTTTTCCCCTATCTTCCTGTCCCATGAGCAGAGCCTTTCTCGTTTTGGCAGGCAAGAGACACCTACCTTAAATGGAATGGTTAACGTAAAAGCAGGGACTGCAGTATGACCGACGACTTCGATCATTCTGAAAAAATTGCCAACGCCGCATTCGCCGAAATGCGTGCCAGGAAGATTCCGATGACTCCGGAAAACTTCAATATCTGGTACGACTACTGCAATGGTGGGAATCCCGTTCTCTCCAAAGCGGTCGAACGCCTGGTCGAAAAAGAGGCAGAATTCACCGACGCGGAGAATGCCGACCTCTACATCGAACACTTCGGCGTCAAGAAAAGCAGCCAGGACCTGCATCAGGTCGGTGGCCAAATCCAAAGTATTACCGAGCAGGTCGTGACACAGCTCAAAAGCGCGACCGACATCACGACAGACTACAGCAAAACTCTTGGCGACTTCTCGGGAGAGCTGGCCAAAGCTGCGGACCGAAGCTCGGATCAGCTGAACGGCGTCATTCGCGATGTCATGGTGAAAACCCAGAAAGTTGCTCAACGCAACAAGGACCTGGAAGCCCGTCTGCACACCTCTGCACACCAAATCGACGGCCTGCACGAAGACCTCATCAAGGCGCGGCAGGAAGCCCAAACCGACGGCCTGACCGGCCTTGCAAACCGCAAGTGTTTCGATGCGCGCCTCGCGGAGGGCATGAGCAGCTCAGAGGAGACTGGGGAAGAACTCTCACTGATGCTTATGGACATCGATCACTTCAAGACCTTCAACGACACCCACGGTCATCAGATCGGCGACCAGGTCCTGAAACTCGTCGCGCAGATACTCAACAAGACCTTCAAGGGACAGGACACCGCCGCCCGCTACGGTGGCGAGGAGTTCGCCGTGATCCTACCCAACACCAAACTGGATATCGCCGTGAAGCTGGCTGAGAACATTCGCGTCAATCTCGCCAATCAGGTTTTAAAGAATCTGCGGACCGGCGAATCATTCGGCAAACTCACCGTCTCTGTCGGGGTAGCCAGATATCATGCTGGCGAGCCGCCGGAGGATCTGATCCAACGCAGCGACAAAGCGCTCTACAAAGCAAAACAGGATGGCCGCAACCGGGTCGTGAGCGAAAAAGACAACCACGGAAAAAGCAATTTCAGCGTTGCCTGACACGGAACGCCGGCAAAACCTGAAAAGCGCGGGCGTTAAAAGCCATGTCCTGCGGCTGGGACACCTGACTGTTTTGAAACATCAGTAGTGCGGCGGCGGCGTATCATCGTCCGACCCATCGATCTGTCCCTCAAGGGCACGAATGCGATCCAGCAAACGGTCAATCTTAGCCGCCGCCGCGTCCAGACTCGTCCATTGCTTGGCCATTTCATCACTCATATCCTGGATCGTGCGCTCCTGCTCGGCGACGTGCGTTTCCAGTGAATCGAGTCTAGTCTGAAGTTCCTGTGTCATAGGATCTTTCTAACACTCCGCTAAGCCTGAGCAAGCGCCCATTCCTGATCTTGACGAGGGTACTATAGCGAATTGCGTTTTTCTTGAATCATGGCATCTCAAAAGCTGCTGCCTCTCCATCAGCAAATTGCTTTAACTCGCGGCGCTCCTTACACGGAAATCTCCAATGGCTCAGGCCAGACAGACAAACGGCAAACACCAATAGGTCAAAACGATGCGCAAACCTCATCTTCGCGGCCGCGGTCCGGATCTTCCGGTCCTGGATCAGGTCACCCAATATGACTTCGAACCGGGTTACGTCGTTTTCACTCAGCCCGCGCCCAAACGCCTGCGCGTCAAAGCCGCCGGCGAGGTCATTGCCGACACAACCGACGGGCTCATCCTGTTCGAGTCCGATCACCTGCCGGTCTACTATTTCCCGTGCCGCTCAGTGCGTATGGAGCTCTTCGAGCGCAGTGATCACCAAACCTCCTGCCCCTACAAAGGCAAAGCCAGCTACTACAGTTTGAAGGGTCAGGCCGGGGACGACACGAACATCATGTGGCGTTACGAAGCACCCATCCCTGCCTGCCCGGCCATCGGTGACTACGTGTCGTTTTACTGGGACCGGGTCGATCATTGGTTTGAAGAAGATGAAGAGATTTTCGTCCATGCCCGAGATCCATACCGGCGTGTCGATTGCCTGCCGTCGAGCCGCCGGGTACAGGTTTTCCTTGCTGGAGAGGAAATTGCTGACTCTGTGAATGGCGTGTTTCTCTTCGAGACGGGCCAACCCACCCGCTATTACCTGCCGCAGGAAGACGTTCGCCGGGAACTTCTTCATCCCAGCGACAGCGCGACCCAGTGCCCATACAAGGGTCAGGCCTCTTACTGCCATGCCCGTGTCGGCAACAAGATGCACGACGATATCGTCTGGACCTACCCGAAACCCATCGAGGAGGCCACACGCATCAAGGGGCTCTATTGTTTTGCGAATGAATTCGTCGACCGGATTCTTGTCGACGGTGTCGAACAACCCCGTCCGGTGACAGGCTTCTCACACGGTTACAGCTAAGGCAGTGAAACTCACCTCAGGACCAGCAGACTAACGTGTCCGCAAGCTCAGGCGCTCGGCGAGGATTCGCACCAGGTATCGATGAAAGGCCGCGGAGGTCGCAGGTGCTTCATGTCCCATTTTTGCGAGAGCGCCACGGCTGAGGCGCCAGAGTATCGCGTCACCCTCGGTCACAAGCGACGCTGAATGCGGTTGCTTGAGGTAGAATGCAAGCTCTCCGACAACCACACCCGCACTGAAGGTTCTGAGACAAATGCTGGACCCATCAGGCGTTTTCAGCAGCAGATTCACTCTGCCGCGTTCTATGAAATAAAGGGCTTTAGGTTCCGCGCCCTGGTGAATGATGATGTCCCGGGGAACGCATTCCCTCTTCTCGAGATAAGACAACAGGCTCAACGATACTTGCGGGTCTCCGATTGCCTCGGCCAGCAGATCTTCGATCCCGTCATCTTCCCTTCGCGTCAGCGCGAGCTGCTTCTCCTCGAGCAAGCAGTCTTCGCTCCAGGCCAAAGCCTGATCCACATCCCGGAACGTGCGGATACTCAATCCGCTCTGTGGCCCGAAACCGCCTGCCGCCAGCATCTGTGAAACGCTTTCATCCAGATTCGTCGGAAGCAGAATCGTACCGGCTCCGTCCGTCAACTGTGCAATCTTGATGAAACTGCGGACCGCCGAGGAATCCAGTCCGGTCAAGCCGCCACAATCGAGCACCAGAAAACGAAGCTTTGGCTGTGCCTTGTCGAACATCCGTTCGCGGACAAAAGCCTGCAGCTTGTGCGCGGTGCCGAAGAATACGAAGCCCTGAAGCCGGAGAACCAGGACTTCCTGCCCCCGGGCCATCAGAAACTGCCGGTCGTCGGTCGTGCGATCAGCGCTGCTTCGGAGGTTTTCGCCGGTCACAGCGTATCGGATGATCTCGACCCGGCTGTAGTCCAGCACGAATAAAACCACCGCGAAAATCAGCCCGGCCATAACCCCTTCGAGAAAACCAGCCGTACCGACCACCAACAGGATAACGAGAATGATCAGGTATTCGCGCCACGGCATTTTGGAAAACGAGCCGACCAGCCATTCGTGAAGCAGAGAAAAGCCGATCCAGAGCAGGAGGCCGCCAAAGAGCGGGATCGGCATGTACGCCAAGAGTGCGGTGCCAAAGAACAGCATGGCGGCGCAGACAACCGCGGCGATCAGTCCGACCAGGCGATAGGGCGCGTCCAGCTTGTGCCCTAGCAAAGACAACCCTAGTCCCTGAAAACCCGCGGCTCCGCCGCCGAGCCCGGCAAAAAAATTGCCCACACCAGCCGCCCGGAGCTCCCGGTTGAGTTCAACATCGCGCCGCACCGTCAGCTCCACACCGCTAGATGCAAGCAGGACGGAAATTGCGGTGACGACAACCATCGTCGCAACCTTCGGCGCTTCAGCCCAGATCACCGGCCAATCGATCTGCGAGAGAGGTACGTCAGGAAGTGGCGGCCAGAGGCGGTCTTGATGAGATGTCTGGAAAAGCCATGCTCCGGCCTGGAGCTCGGCCTGTGACTGGCCCAGCAGCCAGGCAACACCGTGGAACAGCAGCAAAGCAACCCCCAGGGCGATGGGCAGGACGACCGCTCCGCCGTCGCCGCGGGTAAAAACCCACAGCAGGCCTGCAAAGAGGGCCGCGGGCGCCCACTTAGCGACACTTGCCTGATCGAACATGCTAGAGACGTTATCCGGTGTCAGTGTCTCGCCGATGATCACCCCGAGCGCACCGTGAACGATCAGCCAGCCCATTCCCGCTAAAAAGCCGCCAATGACCGGATAGGGAATGAACCTGACAAAGCGCCCCAAGCGAAATATGCCCAGTGTGAAGAGGCAAAGACCTGTAACTGACGTCGCCAGGCCGATGGCTACCACGATTGTGAGGGTGATCTCCTCCTCACTGCGAATGCCTTCCATGGCCGTATGCATGGATGCCGCGATAACCGCGAGCGTCACGATCGTCACTTCCTGGGAAAGCGCCAGCATTCCCGGATAGGAGCTGCCGAGAGCCACCACGGCTGCCAGCACGATCGTACTGAAAAGGCAGATCCCGATACCGATCGTGACGTGATGGCTCAGATCGCCCGAAAAGAGCAGAGCCGCATCGGAAATCGCAAAGATCACCGCCAGTAATCCGCAGATGAGTCCCGCAGCCAAAGCTGCAGCAATCTGGCGAAGGCTGTAGCCAAGAATGGTCGCACGGAGCAACTGCTCGACGGAGCCTTCTCTCAACCCTTGCTGACGATTGACACTTGCCAAAATCTCGATCCGAAAGTGAACGCTTCATAGGTCTGCTTAGACTTGGAAACGCGGATGGAAGAGAGTCGGGAACGATCGGACCGAAACCACAGCTGACAAAGTGAATACGGGGCCGATCGGTTCTGACGCTGAAAGATTAGAGGCAGCTATATCGGGTGATGAGAAGGGGTGGAGCGCGTTTTGTCCGTTACGTGCACAACTTTGTCCAAAATGGAGCATTGGCAGCTTGTTTCGTGACCTCGCGCCGGAGAATCGAAACGACGACGCCCGGATTGCTGTCCCTTTGCGCCTCAACTGGATCTGCTGCTAACATCCGCCGCAATTCAACAGGAGGTTCTTGTGCATGTCTCCCCGAAAAGATGGCGCGCCACATTCACGGGGACAGGCATGCTCGACCTGTCAACATGGCACTGGCTGATTGTCTTTGGCTTCGTCGCGGTTCGACTGTGCGCGGTTGCGATTTTCATCAGCAAAAATCGCGTGGAACAGTGAGAGTTTTTATACTGGACTCTGGGATGGCTCGGCGTGTTGCTTGCTGTGGAGGTGTACCTGGAGTTGGGGGGGGTACGGGACAATCGGAATTATGCCCGCGCTCGCGCTCTACAGTTTTTGGTTCTCTTTCGTGCGCCGGATCACGGGCCCAACGCTTGACGCGGGCTACAGCAAGGCAGTGGCTTTCCTTTCCTTCACGCCCCTGGTGAATGTGGTCTACATCCTAGTCCTGCCGTTTGCGCCGACGCGCGAAGGATACATCGCGGGCGAACCACCGGCAGAAGATGTCAAAAGCTGGACACCTGGACACCTCTAAAAATCTCGCCAATCTGACCAGGTTTTGAATCAATCCGCGCACAGATGTGATTTGCGCGGGGGCGATGGATGCAGGGACAGGCCGGTTTTTGGACATTGACGAGCGGTATGTTCGGCGAAGCGAAGCTGGCAATCCTTTGAAGAAGCTGAACGCGGTTGTTCCGCGGGATGTATTCCGCAAGCCGCTGGCCAAGGCGCTGAAACGATCGGACGGCGCATCGGGCGGCAGGCCTCCTTACGACGCAGTGCTGATGTTCAAGATCATGGTTCTGCAGGCGCTCTACAGCCTGTCTGATGATCAGGCGGAGTTCCAGATCCAGGACCGGCTGTCGTTCATGCGCTTTCCTGGACTGGGGCTCGGCGGCAAGATGCCGGAGGGGCGGCCGATGAGCGAGGCGACGGCACGCGCCAACGGCCGGCGCTCCAGGATCCTGGCCTTCGTTGAGCACGTCCTCGCGCAGCAGAAATCCCGCTTGGGCCTGTTTGTGCACACCATCGGTATCGAGCGGGCCAGGACGAAGATCGGCATGGCCAATCTCGCCTACAATCTGACCCGCTACGTCTGGCACCAGGGGCGAACTGCGCCCGCATGATGCCGAAAGCAGCCGAAGCAGAGCGCCGACCGGCGAACTGACCGGCGCAAACAGCCTTAAAATCACCTGGCGAATGTCGTCCTCATCAGGCAACGGCGGTCATTGCCGAGCATTCATGACGAAAAACCGGTAAACAGAGGCGTCCAAGCGTGTAACTTCTTTGAGTGCGCTAAGACGATCGTTATACTTGGATTAAGTATTTTTCTGTTATTTAGTTTATATTGAAACATCAAACGGTCGTTAGAAACTCAAACCATTTTCTCTATATCGGATCTAGTGGCGTTAGTATTTTCATCCCAGGCAAAAAACCTAATTTGCAGAGTAGTTCTTGTTTTTGACGAACGGTTTAGCAGGCTTCTATGTGGTGTTAGTAAATCAAAAAATACTATGTCGCCTGGATTGCACATTGCAGTAATGGTATCGCCCCCTTGATAATTACATTCCCAAACCTGATGAGGTTTTCTACCTTCCCAACTTTTAATTTTTTTCTCTGAGGTTAAATTTTCCAGAGTAAACGAGCCGTTTGCGACCTCAATACCACCGGATTCTTCGGACAACTGAGTTAATGGAATCCAGGCAACACAGCCTCTCGGCCCAAGTTTTTGGAAGTAATCATAATCTCTGTGCCACTCAAGTAACTCGCTGGCATTTGACGGTCGATCCAACCGTAGTTGCCAGCCAGAAGCAAAAATTCGTTCTGAACCAACGAATTCTTGAGCTGGCCCCACCACAAAATCATGCACTCGATATTTATCAGCTAAGGTGTTGGCAATATCGTAAGTTTTTCCTGCCAAAGTAAATTCAGTTGGAGAATCATTAAAATACCTATTAACTTCCCAAATATTTTTCAAGTATTCCTGTATCACACTTTCTGGAATTACATTTTGTATAATTGCATGGGTCATTGAACAGTTCCATCTTGTTTTACAAACCATGCACCCGGGGTCGATTGCCAAGTAAATTTTTGCATCTTTGGCAGGCGAGGGCCGAAAAACTCTTCAACCGCGCTCGTCTCTCCCGGCCAGTTTTTGCATCCATACTCATCAAAAAGAACGATGCCTCCCGGTACAACTTTGGAATAAAAAGCCTTTAGACCGGCGAGCGTAGGCTCATACATATCACAGTCAAAGTGCAATAAAGAAATTCTAACACCTGGATTTTCTTTAACAAAATCAGGGGCAGTTTCTATTATATTACCATCAACCAGTTTTATTCGCGCTTTTCCTGGCACAAATGAGTCGCGATGAAAAAGATCAATTATTTTAAGTAAAGTGGATTTAAATTCTTTTGGGTTCCATCCTCCTTCTTCGTTACCACTATCTGGGTACCATCCATCTTTTTGTGTAAAATTTCTCAATCCCTGCCAGTGATCAAAACCATAAATAACTTTTTCTCTATCTCCTGGGCACAGAATTTCTAAAAACCTTGCAAAATTTAGCAAAGTTTCGCCCTTGTAGACGCCTAATTCAACTATGTCACCGGGTACGTTTTGTATTTGTTTAAATATTTCCCAATGCCCCAATGTTCGAGTAGCGTACATTCTCCTCGCGAATAACGAAATAAACTTGATTAATTCAGGTTCTTCAATATTTTTTCTCAGCAATTCGTGGAGTGCTTCATCAACGCTCAACATAAATACTTTCCTTATTATTCCTGTCTTGGGCGCTTTTGCCACTAGCCAGCTTTAAACCTTATAAAACAGAGATTTAAGCCTTAAACACAACTTTCCTTTTTGTCACTCGCACTTAGAAAGCTCTCTATAATTACTGCTTTTAACTTACATAGATTATGCATCCCAGCTGTGAAGCCAGAGTCTTTACACAAGCGTTTAACTTCTTTGAGCGCATTAGTACGTTCAGCTTTCTTTGCATCAACCATCTGCTGTTGGATAGCTTCCATATCAGCTTTCAACTCTTCATAAGACTTATTTTCGCACATCTGTTGTTCAGGCCTTGTTACAAAGTGTCTGATCGAGAGACGCAGGGTGATGATGTGTATGAAGCCGCGATAGCTGTCTGCGTTTTTTTCATAGAGGGTTGCCAGTCGGCGCGAGTTTTTGAGTTTGTTGAAGCAGCATTCGATGCAAATGGAAACCCACTTTTTCAACGCGAC
This sequence comes from Denitrobaculum tricleocarpae, assembly GCF_007004665.1. GTDB lineage: Bacteria > Pseudomonadota > Alphaproteobacteria > Kiloniellales > Kiloniellaceae > Denitrobaculum > Denitrobaculum tricleocarpae. The sequence continues at coordinate 455,050 of NZ_ML660054.1, forward strand.
CTAAGCGTTGTAGCTTCTTAAAGTCAAAGCCATCAACGTGCGGTTCACCATTCTTATGCAGCCATTTCATCAGCGCATTTATGGTACTTTGCTCGTTTTGGACTGTGACTTGTTTGACGGTTCTGTTGGTGGCTTTGTTGCGAAAGCAGTAGTGGTTTTCGCAGTCAGTGCGTTCTGGTTCTTTCAGCTTGATGTCTTTACCAATGTAGCTAAGCAAGTGCTGTGGCTGCGTGGCTATTGCCGTGTGCCGTCCCTTTACAATACGCCCTAGCTCAACGTCACGTTTGCGGAAACTCAAGCACTTCTCCACACCTTCTTTTGTGGTTATGGAAAAGTGAATCTTGCCTTGTTGCAAGTTAGCGTAAATCTCTAAGTGCGCTGCTTTGTCTTTTTCAATTGCAGTTGCTTCGCTGCGTGTGTGTAAGCTTTTTCGTGCGTACCTGTTTTCTTTTGGCAACCACACACGAAAATGCCGATACTCACTTCGCTTGTAGACACAAGTTTCATCGAACATTGGTACTTCGCCTCCAGCACAGTGCTGTTTCTTCAGTGCCATATTCTTGCTGACGAGTTACTACGATTTTCGGTAGCCGCATACTTGTGCAACATTTTGTGTAGCTATAAGAAAAATCTTCAATCAAATCAACGATTGATTTGAGTTTTCGAAACCAACGCGCAAGCATTTGATTAAATGAAATCAATTATTTACGAAAGAAACTCTACTCCCACTCGATGGTTCCCGGCGGTTTCGAGGTCACATCGTAGACAACCCGGTTGATGCCGCGCACCTCGTTGATGATGCGGGTCGCGGCACCGGAGAGGAATTCGTGGTCGAAGGGATAGCTGTCGGCGGTCATGCCGTCGGTCGAGGTCACGGCCCGCAGCGCACAAACATAGTCATACGAGCGACCGTCGCCCATCACGCCCACGGTCTTGACCGGTAGCAACACCGCAAAGGCCTGCCAGATCGCATCATACAGTCCGGCTTTGCGGATTTCGTCCAGATAAACCGCGTCGGCCTTGCGCAGGATCTCGCACTTCTCACGCGTGATGTCGCCGGGAATGCGGATCGCAAGCCCCGGTCCCGGGAAGGGATGCCGGCCGATCAGGCTCTCCGGCAGGCCGAGTTCCCGGCCCAGCTCGCGCACCTCGTCCTTGAAGAGCTCACGCAGCGGTTCGACCAGCTTCATCTTCATGCGCTCGGGCAAGCCGCCCACATTGTGATGTGACTTGATGGTCACGCTGGGACCGCCGGTAAAGGAGACCGATTCGATGACGTCGGGATAGAGCGTGCCCTGCGCGAGGAAGTCCGCGCCCCCCAGGCTCTTGGCCTCTTCGTCAAAGACATCGATGAAAGTACCGCCGATGATCTTGCGCTTGGTCTCCGGATCGGACACGCCTTCAAGCTTGCCCAGGAAGAGATCGCTGGCGTCCCTATGGATCAGGGGAATGTTGTAGTGATCGCGGAAGAGATCAACCACCTGGGTCGCCTCGTCCTGCCGCAGCAGTCCATGGTCCACGAAGATGCAGGTTAACTGATCGCCGATCGCTTCGTGGATCAGGACAGCCGCCACCGAAGAATCAACGCCACCCGACAATCCGCACACCACCCGGCCGGACCCGACTTGAGCCCGGATCTGCTCGATGGCCTGCTGCCGAAACGCGGCCATGGTCCAGTCACCGCCGCAGCCGACCACTTTATGCGTAAAGTTTGAGAGCAGCTTCGCGCCGTCCGGCGTGTGCATGACCTCCGGGTGGAACTGAACGCCGTAGATCTTGCGCTCGTCGTTCGCCACCATCGCATAGGGGGCGCCGTCCGAAGTTCCGACAATCCGGAAGCCTTCGGGCAGATTCACCACGCGATCGCCGTGGCTCATCCAGACCTGATGCCGCTCGCCGCTGGACCAGAGACCCTCGAAAAGACCGCAGTCATCGGTGACGTCCACATAGGCCCGCCCGAATTCCTGATGATCAGAGGGATCGACCTGCCCGCCGAGCTGGGCGCAGATGGTCTGCATGCCATAGCAGATCCCCAAGACCGGGACACCAAGGTCAAAGGCCACATCGGGCGCCCTCGGAGTATCGCTCGCGGTAACAGAGGCCGGGCCGCCGGAGAGGATAATGCCGCGCGGATCGAAATCGCGCACCCTGGCAGGGTCGGCATTGAAAGGAATCACTTCGCAGTAGACTCCGCTTTCGCGAACGCGCCGGGCGATGAGCTGGGTCACCTGCGAGCCGAAGTCGAGGATAAGAATGCGGTCTGTCATGCGCGGGAAATTAGGCTGCGCGCCGGGTCAAGTCCAGCGCGCAACAGCGGCCAAAGCAGAAAATCTCGCCGATTTCCGGCGGAGCCGGGCAAAGCAGCGTCAAACGCCAGGTTTCAAGGCCTGCAAAGCGTTCAGATCGGGCCAGCTGTAGGCGATTTCGTCCAGCAGGACTCCAGCAAAGCGCTCCCGCCGCTCGGCGATTCGCTGTCCGCCCACCGCTTCATAGAAAAACCGCGAGGGGTTGCTCGCCAGCACCCAGATCATCGCCGAATCCATACCGGCCTCGATGAGACCGGCAAAGAGCTGATGCAGGAGTTGCCGGCCGATGCCCTGGCCCTGCCAATCGACATCGACATAAAGCGTGTAAACTTCCCCACTCCTGTTTGGAGTCCGGATACGGGCAGGCCCGGCATGCCCGAAGCCCACAATTCGGCTTTGCTCCGGTGCTTTATCCTCCGGCAGGGTTTCTACCAGCAGGATCGACTCCCGCGCGCCGCTGGTGTTGATCCAGTGCCGCCAGCAACGTGCCTGTTCGTCGAGCGTCATGGAGGCCAGGTACTGATCAGGAACCATACCAGCGTATGTGTGGCGCCAGGTTTCGATGTGCACCTGAGCCAACGCGCGGCTGTCTTGAAGACGCGCTCTGCGCAGTTTCAGTCTCTCAGTCATTTGCTAAACTTAGGTATCCTCGAGCCTTCGCTCCAGGATCGAAACGAAAAAACCATCCGTTCCATGTTGCCGCGGCGTGAGGAGAAGATGAAACCCTTCGGCGGGACAAGCGACGTCGGGGAGAACTTTGTTCCAGACCTCGGCCAGGATTAACTGGCTGAAATCCGGGTTCGCTGCCAGGAAAGCCTCAACCTGCTGCTCGTCTTCCTCCGGCAGCAGGGAGCAGGTGGCGTAGATCAAGCGGCCGCCCCGCCTGACCAGAAGCGATGCCGACTGCAGAACCGCGCGTTGCGCCTGAAGGTACCCCTCAAACCGTTTCGGAGTGAGGGCCAACCTGGCATCCGGCTGGCGGCGCCAGACACCCGAACCTGAACAAGGTGCATCGACCAGCACCCGATCGAAGCTTCCGGCACTTTTCGCTGTCCAGCTGTCATCCGGCAAGGTCTTTAGTTCGACGATTTGAACCCCTGCCCGCTCCAGTCTGGGACCGGCCCGCTCCAGGCGTTTGGCATCGGAATCCAACGCGGTGATCCGTCCCTTACCCTGCATTTCGGCTGCCAGGGCAAGAGTCTTGCCCCCGGCACCCGCGCAGTAATCAGCCACCGCCATTCCCGGCGCGGCGTCGCAAAGCAAGGCGACGAGTTGCGAGCCTTCATCCTGAACTTCGATCAGGCCATCGCGAAAGGCCCGGCTCGCCCGCAAGGAACGGCGGCCCTCGACCCGCAGTCCAAGGGGCGCCATAGCTGTTTCGCGCGTGGCCACGTCCTCTTGCGCCAAAGCCTTTTGCGCGCCGGATCGAGTGCCCTTCAAGCGATTGACGCGCAGCACCACGTCGGCTTCGTTCTGCAGAGCCGCCATCTCGGCGGCCATATTGCTCCCGAAACGCGATAAGAGACGCGGGTGCAGCCAGGGCACGACCTCATCGCGGACCCAATCAGGCTGATCCGGATGAACGAGTTCCGATCCGCTCAAAGCCTCGATCAGGGTTTCTTCTTTGGAGGTCAGTTCCGGCGGACCATAGCCCTCGCCGCTGAAAAGCGACGGCACGTCCCCCTGTGTTTGGCCACTCTGCAGGCTCAGACTGGCAATTGCCAGGGCGCGGGGTGAGATTTCGGCATGCCCCGCCCGTTCCAACCACCAGGTCAGGCGCAGTTTGGAGCGCAGGATCGAAAAGACGAGATTTCCGATTTCCCGGCGGTCTTTCGACCCGATGTAACGCCGGCTTCGCGTGTAGGACGTCACCACCCGGTCCGCGGTCAGGTTTGTCTTTTCGAGTTCCTGCAGGATCTCGATAACGGCCCCGACTCTCGCACCCGGTCTCATGGCCGCTTCAAAGCCAAAGGTGGCAATGCAGGCAAAGACCCGGCCCGGTCAGGCGGAATTCCTGTAGTTGGGCGCTTCGCGTGTGATCGACACGTCATGGACATGGCTTTCCCGTAGGCCCGCGTTGGTGATTTTGAGGAACCGGCATCCGCCGCGCATGTCGGCGATGGTCGCATTTCCAGTGTAGCCCATAGACGCCCGCAGGCCACCGATCAACTGATGGATGACGGCTGACACCGGCCCCTTGTAGGCGACCCGGCCCTCAACTCCCTCGGGAACCAGCTTCAGGCTGTCCGAGACTTCCTGTTGGAAGTAGCGGTCCGCGGACCCGCGGGCCATGGCTCCCAGGGACCCCATGCCGCGATAGGATTTGTAGGACCGGCCCTGATAGAGGAAGACTTCGCCCGGACTCTCCTCGGTCCCGGCCAGCAAGGATCCGATCATGATGCAATCGGCCCCGGCGGCGATAGACTTGGCAAGATCGCCGGAAAACTTGATGCCGCCGTCGGCAATCACCGGCGTGTCGCTTACCCGGCAGGCTTCGACCGTATCGAACAGAGCCGTGAGCTGCGGCACACCGACACCGGCAACCATGCGCGTGGTGCAAATCGAACCGGGCCCGATCCCGACCTTGATGGCGTCAGCACCTGAATCAACCAAAGCCCGGGCCGCCTCAGCGGTCGCCACATTGCCGGCGATCACCTGAGCTTCATTCGAAAGCCGCTTCACCGCACCGATCGCCGTCATCACACCGCTGGAGTGCCCGTGCGCCGTGTCCACGACGATGACATCGGCGCCCGCCTCCATCAGAGCTTCAGCGCGCTGCAGGCCGTCATTGCCGACACCGGTCGCAGCTGCTACGCGCAGACGGCCCTGTTCGTCCTTACAGGCATCGGGATAGGCGATGGCCTTCTCCATGTCCTTCACGGTGATCAGGCCGACACAGCGGTAATCGTTATCGACGACCAGAAGCTTCTCGATCCGGTATTGATGCAGCAGGCGGCGCGCCGTGTCGTGATCGGCATTATCCTTGACCGTGACCAGATTTTCCTTGGTCATCAGTTCACTGACCGGCTGACGCTGGTTCTCGGCGAAACGGACGTCCCGGTTGGTCAGGATACCCACCAGTTTGCCGGTGCCGCGCTCGACCACCGGAATGCCGGAGATTTTATGGTACTCCATCAAAGAGAGCGCGTCGGCCAGAGGCTGATCCGGGTGAATGGTCACGGGATTGACCACCATGCCGCTCTCGAAGCGTTTTACCGCCCGGACCTCTTCGGCCTGTTCCTCGATGGAGAGGTTCTTATGGATCACGCCCATCCCGCCGGCCTGGGCCATGACAATCGCAAGCCGGCTCTCGGTCACCGTATCCATCGCAGAGGATAAAAGCGGAATGCCCAGCTCGATGCTGCGGGTCAGGCGGGTGCGCGTATCGGTCTGGGCGGGTAGAACGGAGGATGCCGCGGGTTCAAGAAGAACGTCGTCAAAGGTCAGTGCTTCGCGGATTTCCATGCCAATTCTCCAGAAACTGATTGAATTTCACCGGATCGGCGAAATCCGCGAATCAGCCTCAACATCTAGGTGTGACGGGGCGGCCTGTATTCCCGACGACGTGAGTCGGGCTTGATGACACTCATCAGGAACGGTCGCGCTCCAGGGTCGAATTGGCGCTGCATCATACACATAGGCAATCACTTGCCAAGCGGATTGCACATGATTCTTTAAAGACGAAACCAAGACAGGCGCATCCGAGCGAAATCAAGAGCTTATGGTTGTTTAGTGTCGGGCTTCCAGCGCTCTACGGTCAATCCCCGGCTTTCAAGCCGCGAAAGCCGGTTGCAACAAGATACATCTCCGCCGAGTCGCTGCGGCTTGCGGGCGGCTTCACATGCCGCACCTTGGTGAAATGCTGCTTCAGACTGTTCAGCAGGGTTTGCTCCGCGCCGCCCTGGATGACCTTGGAGACGAAGGATCCGCCCGGTGCCAGGATCTGAACCGCGAAATCCAGCGCCGTTTCGACCAGGCCCATGATTCGCAGGTGATCCGTTTTCGCATGTCCGATCGTAGCGGCCGCCATATCCGAGAGGACAATATCGGCAGGTCCGTCCATCTCAGCCTTCAGCCGGTCCGGCGCGTAATGGTCCAGGAAATCACCCTGCAACAGGATTGCGCCGGGAATCTCCTCGATTTCCAGAAGATCGATACCGACCACCTTACAGTCCGGGGCCGCCCGTTCCAGCGCAACCTGGGTCCACCCGCCGGGGGCTGCCCCCAGGTCCACCACCCGGTGCGCCTTGGCAAGAAATCCGTGTTTTTCATCCATCTGCAGGAGCTTGAACGCCGCCCGCGAGCGGTATCCGCGCTTCTTGGCCTCTGCCACGTAGGGGTCGTTGAGCTGCCGCTGCAGCCAGCGCGCGGAGGAGTTCGAGCGCCGTTTTGCGGTCTTCACCCGAACCTTGAGGCCGCGTCCGGAAAGGCTGCCCTCGCTGCTTGCGCCGCCCGAGGCACCTGCAGCGGCCTGTCCGGGCCCGGACCTTTTCGCGCCGGTTTTGCGGGAGACGGGTTTTCCGGGCCTGGATCTCCCCGCACCGGACTTACCAGCGCCGGACTTGCCGCGACCTCCACCCTTGCCTTTTGACGAGCCGGTCATAACGAGAGAAATCCAGTGCTATCAATGCTGCCTGAACGCAGAGGCTTACATCAGGCGGCCAAGAGTCACAATCCCTGCATCAAGGTGAAGATAATTCCTTCCCGCAAACCGCGGTCCGCCACCCGCAGCCGGTCCACCGGCCAGGTCCTGCAGAGGGCGTCCAGGATCGCACAGCCTGCCACGACCAGATCGGCTCTGTGGCGGCCGATACAGGGGTGGGCAACCCGTTCATCATAGCTCATGGCGGCAACGCGCCTGTTCAGGCCTTCGACTGAATCCAGCGACAGATAACAGCCGTCGACTCGGCGCCGGTCGTAGCGGGCCAGATCTTTCTTAATGCCAACCAGGGTCGTGACCGTGCCCGACGTGCCAAGCATCTGAACCTTTCGGCCCGTCACGGACCCCAGTATCCCGTTCTCCCGTTCAAAGGGGTCAAGAGAGTCCAGGACATCAGCCACCATCTTCCGGTAGCTCGTTTCCGAGATGTCGCCTCCACCATAGCGCTCAGCCAGATTGGTCACACCCATGGGCAGGGATTTCCAGGCCAGCACTTTGGGATGGATGGCTTGGCCATGCCGGATCGGCGAACGTCGTCCCGGCCTCACCGCCGAAGCGTTTTGGGCATCTGTAGCGTTACCCGGGCGGGCGTGACCATTTGGATGCCCGGGCAGTGCAACCCAGCAGACCTCGGTGCTGCCGCCACCGATATCGAAAACCAGCGCCGTCTCAACGTCCGGGTCGAAGAGCGGCGCACAGCCGTAGACGGCAAGCCGGGTCTCCTCACGGCTCGAGATCACTTCCAGCTTCAAACCAAACTCTGCTTCGACCCGGTCGCGAAAGGCCGGATAGTTGACGGCGCGCCGGCAGGCCGCGGTCGCAACGCAGCGCGCCTCTGTTACACCAAGGCGTTGCATTTTGCTCGAACAGATCTTTAAGGCGCGCAAAGTGCGCTCCATTGCGGCTTCGGACAAAACGTCCGAATGGCTCAGACCCTCTCCCAAGCGGACCACTCGGGAAAAACTATCGACCACGCGATAGCCCTGCCGCGCTGGTTTGGCCACCAGCAAACGGCAATTATTGGTTCCAAGATCCAGCGCACCGAAGACCCTGCCCCGGATCCCTCGGCCAGGTTTTTGCTTCAGCGTCGCAGCGGCATCGATTCTCCCGATGCCGACACGCTCTTCCGTGCCGGTTCCAGCGCCATTCTCTGCGCCGGCATCCACGACAGTTTCTGCGCCGGACCGGGCACACGCAACGCTCGTCCGGCTTTGTGAGTCAGCGCTCACGCCCCCGTACTTGGCCTCAACAATCCAGCCTCCCAACGTTCATCGACGGCGGTTCTATCGCGACCGCCTTTACGCCAGTTTAACCCCAGCGGCCTAAAACAAGCCAGCGTCTCTGCACGCAGGCTGCCGAAAGTACAAAGTAAGGAAATTTCAAACGCTGCAGAAAAGCGGTTGAAAGCGCGGCGGACTGGGACTACATAGGGGCCGCACATCGATTGATCGCCCATTCATTGAAACCGGGCCATCTTCGTTGGGGGATAGTTTAGCGGTAGAACTCTCGGCTCTGACCCGAGCAGCCCTGGTTCGAATCCAGGTCCCCCAGCCAGAAACTCTCTAAACTCTGGTTCTATTGAGCTCCAAGCAGGCTATTCGTGCTTTCAAAGCAATCGCACACGCCGGACCCTATAACCTGAGATTGAAAATGACAAAGACAAGCTGCGCCGATATGCTCGCGGCGTTTTAAATCAGCGTTCGGAAAATCTGTGGAATACATGCGGAGTGGGACCGCCCGGTTACTATCGGTGGTGGATGATACGACCATTGGTTTCTGGGATTGGGTGCTTGCCGGTATCGTTCTTGTTACCGGTTATACTGCGTTGCTCGTCGTGGCTTGGGGATTTATCGGTCATTCTTATAACGAAGGTCCGCTCTCGTTCTTAATTATCGGAGGAGCTGATAACGCGCGAGGGATTGCTTTATTACAGACAGCCGTCGCTTTCGCCTTTTACACATCTCTACTACCAGTTGTCGCCATTAGCCTGTCGTTTTTGGGCCTGAACGTGGCTGGCATCGTTGCACCAGGTAGAAAGCCGATGTGGCACTTGGTTGCAAAGACTGCGATCCTCGTCTTCGTGTTCATAACCGCTCTAGGTTTTGTAGAAATCTGGATTTATTACAATCCAGACGACGTGGAGTTTGACCCGCTTCCATTTCGAGCCTTTGGCTATTTACCTGCGATCATGTTGTTCATAGCGTTTCAGGCAACAACGGAAGAACTCTTTTTTCGCGGTTTCGTAATTCAACTGATCGGTCGCTGGACTAAATCATGGTTTATTATCTTGATCTCGGTCACAGCGTTATTCCTGTTTTTCCACCTTGCCAATCCTGAAATCGAGATCTTTGGCTGGTTTGCCTATCTTCATTATATTTTGGCTGGCCTTCTTTTTACAGGAGTTGCTCTCGTAACGGGGCGCTTGGAGTACTCAATCGGTCTTCACATTGGATGGAACTGGAATCTGCTCATTTTTGACACAAGGTCTGCGGAAGCACTTGATCTTTATTACGGTGTTGGAGCAATCGTTTACACTGGAGATCTCTCCGTAGCGACTATCGACGCATTGAGTTTCGTACTGATTCATATTGTCCTCTTCTTGTTTTGTCTTCTGATCCATTTTCGCTACGTTGAACCTAAGGCCTTGTAGCCTTTTCCCCCGCCCGACCTTGACAAAGCCCCGCCCGCCCGCTTGTTTGGCGCCAGTTTCTCCAGCCTGAAAAAACGGAACCGCACCGCATGTCTATCCCCCGCTACAGCCGCCCTGAAATGACCCGCATCTGGGAGCCGGAAAACCGCTTTCACATCTGGTTCGAGATCGAGGCTCATGCCTGTGACGCGCAGGCTGAACTGGGCGTGATCCCGAAGGACGCCGCCAAGGCGGTTTGGGACCGGGGTGCTTTCGAAGTTGCGCGGATCGACGAGATCGAGCGGGAAACCAGGCACGACGTCATCGCCTTTCTGACTAATCTGGCCGAGCATGTGGGACCGGAAGCGCGCTTCGTCCATCAGGGCATGACTTCATCCGACGTGCTCGATACCTGCCTCGCGGTCCAGCTGACCCAGGCCACCGACATCCTGCTGGCCGACATGGACCGGGTTCTGGCGGCCCTCAAGAAACGGGCGCTGGAGCACAAGGATACGGTCTGCCTCGGCCGCAGTCATGGCATTCACGCGGAGCCCACGACCTTCGGGCTCAAGCTCGCCACCCACTACGCGGCCTTTAAGCGCGGACGCGAACGGCTGGTTCAGGCGCGTAAGGAAATCGCCACCTGCGCCATCTCGGGCGCGGTCGGCACCTTCGCCAACATCGACCCCGCGGTCGAAGCCCACGTTGCCAAGAAGATGGGCCTAGAGGTCGAACCGATCTCCACGCAGGTCATTCCCAGAGACCGGCATGCCGCCTTCTTCGCGACTCTCGGGGTCATCGCCAGCTCGCTGGAAAACCTGGCCGTTGAAATCCGGCACCTGCAGCGGACCGAGGTCCGCGAAGCGGAAGAGTTTTTCGCACCGGGTCAAAAGGGGTCTTCAGCCATGCCCCACAAGCGCAACCCGATCCTGACCGAAAACCTGACCGGTCTGGCGCGCGTCGTCCGCGCCGCCGTCACGCCGGCTTTCGAGAATGTGGCGCTGTGGCACGAACGGGACATTTCGCATTCCTCCGTCGAGCGGGTCTTCGGCCCCGACGCCACCATCACGCTGGACTTCGCCCTCTCGCGGATGGCCGGTGTCATCGAGAAGATGTACATCTACCCGGAGAACATGCAGAAGAATCTGGATCAGCTCGGCGGCCTCGTGCATTCCCAGCGGGTCCTGCTGGCCCTGACCCAAGCGGGGATCAGCCGCGAGGATGCCTATCTGATCGTACAGCGCAATGCCATGAAGGTCTGGCAGGAATCGGCTGATTTTCTGAGCCTGCTGCGCGCCGATGCCGATGTGGCGGGCAAGATGGACGACGGCGAACTGGAAGCCTGCTTCGACGACAGCTATCACACCAGGCGGGTGGACGTGATCTTCGAGCGGGTCTTCGGATCGGATTGATCACAGGACGCGCTGAGAACTTCAACAGGCAACAAGAGGGACTTGCAGTTCCAGCTGAGAGAATTCGTCCACGCGGCCGTTTTCCGCCTTAATCACGGTCCTGCCAAGAGTGCGCAGAAAAGAAAAGAGCCACCGGTGTCACACCGATGGCTCTTTTCTTTTTCATCCGAACGCGGCCGCTATTCGGCCATGACTTGCTCTTTGGCCGCGGCAATCATCTCTTCCATCTTCTTGTCGAGCTGATGGGCTGAGATATTGACTGACTTCTCGCTAAAATCGGCCAGAATTTTACGCTTCACATCATCATCGCCCGGCTCTTCCATATCGGCCATGACGACTTCCTTGGCGTAGGCATCGGCATCGCCGCCGCTGAGGCCCATTTGCTCGGCGGCCCAAAGTCCAACCAGCTTGTTGCGGCGCGCTTCGACCTTGAACTGCAATTCCTGATCGTGCTTATATTTGTCTTCGAACGCTTTCTCGCGTTCACTGAAGGTGCTCATCTCGCCGTCTCTCCTCGCTGCTTAAGTGTGACTGCCGCGGACATTCGCTTCGCAGCGGTCACAGGTGTTAGGCGTTTAGGTCTTTTCTCACATATAGTCATTAAACAACTTCAGGAAAACCGATTTGCGCTCTGATTCTCCAGTTTTAATGGATGCACTTTTATAATGTGCACCGCTGTCATTCTCCGGCGGCCCGGACAGAAGTGGCCGCTTCTTTTTGCAGGCAATCGCGACGAAATGCGGGATCGCCCCTCGGCGGCCCCGGCAAAGCATTGGAACGACCGGCCTTCCGTGGTCGGCGGCCTGGACAAAACAGCAGGAGGAACCTGGCTCGCGGTCAACGAACATGGCCTTCTTGCCAGCGTTCTCAACCGGATCGGCAGCCTGGGGCCGCAGGACGGCAAACGCAGCCGCGGCGAGCTGGTGCTGGAAGCCATGGAGCACAGCGACGCCGAAACCGCGGCGGACGCGCTCTCCAACCTCAATCCCGCGGCCTACCGCAGTTTTAATCTGATCGTCGCAGACAACCGGGACGCCTTCTGGCTCAGGAACATGGGCAGGGAAAACACCCGCCAAGTCGAGTGCTTTCCGATCCCCGAGGGCCTCTCGATGATCTCGGCCTACGACCTGAACGATCCGGAATCTGCCCGTAGCCGGCAGCATCTGAGAGACTTCCAGGATGCCGAAGCACCGGATCCGGAGTCCGATGCGCGCAATGACGGCAACTTCATGCCCAGCGGCTGGGAGACCTGGCATCGTCTCTTGCGCCGCGACGCGAGCGCTTCAGGCGGCGATCCCTACGCCGCCATGTCCGTTCAGTTGGACAACGGCTTCGAGACCGTTTCGAGCTCGCTGATTGCGCTACCCTCCGCCGAGTATCATAGCCAAGAGCCTGAAAAGGCGCGTATCCGTTGGCTCTATGCCGACGGATCTCCGCGCACCACTTCTTACAAACCACTCCAACTGGACGACGCGTGAGGGCGCAGCGCATATCCCTCGGATCGATTTCGCCTTTCAAGGGCGTAGTTTGCATGATCGGCGCAGGCTTTTTCCTCACCCTCAACGACGCGGTGCTCAAATGGCTGACCGGGGATTACCCCGTTGGCCAGATTATGTTCCTGCGCGGCGTGTTCGTCTTTCTGCCCATCGCGTTCTTCGTTTGGCAGGCTGGTGGAGCGAAAAGCCTCCGCGTCAGACGCATCCAGCCTCACCTGCTGCGCGGCGCTCTGATGGTTGCCGGAACTTTCCTGTTCATCAACGGCCTGCGCCACCTGCCCTTTGCCGACGCCATCTCGATTACCTTTGCCGGACCGCTCTTCGTCACCGCACTGGCCGCCCCACTGCTGGGTGAGGTGATCCGCTGGCGGCGCTGGCTGGCTGTGATCATCGGCTTTATCGGCGTTCTGATCATCATCCGGCCCACGAGCGAGGTGGCGCAATGGGCCGCGATATTTCCGCTGGCCGCCAGCGTCACCGGCGCTTTGCGGGATATCCTGACACGGAAGATGTCGCAGCATGACAGCTCGGTCGCGGTCATGTTCTATTCTACGCTGGCGGTGACGTTCGCAGGCGGCATGACTTTCTTAGGCGGCTGGGCACCGGTTCAAACTTCAGATCTCGGCCTCTTCCTGCTGTGCGGCATCCTGCTTGGTTTCGCCCATTTCCTCATGATCGAGGCCTTTCGGCTCGCCGAGGCTGCTCTTGTGGTTCCCTTTAAATACGTCAGCCTGCTGTGGGCCGTTCTGCTTGGACTGGTCATCTGGGGCGACATTCCCGACGGCTGGACCTTCGCGGGCGCCGGTGTGGTTGTCGCCAGTGGCCTCTATATTCTACACCGCGAAAGAATCAGAAAAACAAAGACTTAAACCTCCAGCCAATCTCAGCCCGGCACCGCTTCCAACAGCCCATTTGTGCCGGGCCGGATCACCTGCTATATGGTGCTCCCCGTCATGGTCGATTGCCGTTACAAACCGGTCGTTCTACAGCGCTACCGGCTGGATTTCGAACCAGGGCGAACCTTTCCCGATCGGACAAAAAAGATGCGACGCAGACGGATATATGAGGGTAAAGCCAAGGTCCTTTTCGAGGGTCCCGAGCCCGGCACGGTAGTGCAGTATTTCAAGGATGATGCAACGGCCTTCAATAACCAGAAGAAGGGCACCATCACCGGCAAAGGGGTTCTGAACAACCGTATCTCCGAACACCTGATGCTGCGTCTGGCGGAAATCGGTATCCCGACCCACTTCGTACGGCGCCTCAACATGCGCGAACAACTGGTCCGCGAAGTCGAGATTATTCCCATCGAAGTGGTGGTGCGGAATGTCGCCGCAGGCACGATCTGCAAACGACTGGGTGTCGAGGAAGGCACGCCGCTGCCCCGCTCCATCGTCGAGTACTACCTGAAGAACGACGAGCTCGGAGACCCGCTGGTCTCTGAAGAGCATGTGACGGCCTTTGGCTGGGCCTCGACCCAGGATCTCGACGAAATGATGCAGTATGCTCTGCGCTCCAACGATTTCCTGACCGGCCTTTTTTACGGCATCGGAATGAAACTGGTGGATTTCAAACTGGAATTCGGCCGGCTTTGGGACGAGGAAGAAATGCGCATTGTCCTGGCCGACGAAATCAGCCCGGACTCCTGCCGTCTCTGGGATATCAACACCAATGAAAAGCTGGACAAGGACCGCTTTCGCAAAGACCTCGGCAAGGTTGAAGAGGCCTATCAGGAGGTGGCGCGCCGCTTAGGAGTCCTGCCCGAGGCCGGGCCGGTTGATATGCAAGGCCCCCAGGTCATGCAGTAATGAGCAGGGCCGACCAGGGTCGGCCCTTTGCCCTTTGACGCGCTCACGCCCCGGCAAAACCCCGTGATTGCGGCTATTCTTGGCATGGTTAAACCGGCATTTACCCTAGATTAAGGCAAGGCATCTTAGTTTATGCCGATTATGCCTGTACGAATGTTCGCTCAAATGCGGTTTGACGAAGGTTCGCACTGAACTCCTTGCCGTTGGGTACCGATGTCACAGCCTTCCCTTCTCCAGCTCGCGGTCTCAGACGGGACACCGCTACGATCCCTCGTGACAGCCCTCGTCGTCGGTCCGGTCCTGACGGCGATCAACCAGGGTGACGCCATCCTGGCCGGAGCCGGACTCGATTTTGGAAAAGCCGCGCTGACCTTTGTCGTCCCCTTCGTCGTCGCGACGGCCGGAGCGGTTCAGGCGAAGCGTTCAGGCGCTTTGCAGCGTTCTTCTGATGCGCCGTCGCCAAACCACGCAGCCAGCGCCTCTGCCGAGCCGCCAGTCACACCCGCGCCACAGCGCGGCACTCTCGTTGATTCTGGCCATTCCAGGCCCACCCTCCATCCCGGTTTGCTGACTGAGGCCAGTGAGATGGTCGGGACGATCAAGGGCAACGCCGTCAAGGTCAACACCGCATCCAAGGCCAGAATCGCCTTCATCACCGACCTGATCACGGCGTCGCAGGACGTAAAAAGCGAGGTCGGCGCCATCCAGGATCTTGCCTCCGCCATCGACAGCAGCCTGCATGCCGCCCACCAAAATGCCGGCGAAGTTGTCATTCATGCCCGCAGTATTGCCTCCAACGCGGAAGAAGGCGTGACCCTCTCGGACAACGTCGTCACCTCCATCAATCGGCTGCAAGAAGACTTCAGCCAGATTACGGAGATTTCCCAGGGGATCGGCGCTATTGCCAAACAGACCAACCTGCTGGCCCTGAACGCGACCATCGAGGCGACCCGTGCCGGGGACGCCGGCAAGGGCTTTGCCGTCGTTGCCGCAGAGGTAAAGACCCTCGCCAATAACGCGGGACAGTCCGCCGAACAGATAAACGGCGTCCTGGGCGATCTTTCACAGAGTATCGATGAGGTTCTCAAGCACCTGGAACAGCTCTCAAAGAATCTCAAACACGCGCTGGAAGCCAGTGCGCAGGGCCAGTCCCAGACCGGAAAAATCTCCGAAGCCATTGACGAAGCGGTTAATGTGGCCAAGCAGACCGCCAGCCAGGCCGGCGCCCAGGCCGAACGTTTCAGTTCGGTCGCCGATCGCCTCGATCAGATCAAGCAGGATGCGGAAGCCGCCGTCACGGGTTCGGGCAAGAACATCGAGCTGACAGACGGTGTTCTCGATAAGCTGGAAGCCGCGAAACGCCAGATGTCCGCCTAATCCAATATATGGAGAACGCAGATTTCCGGTTTACTATCAGACCTTTAATTGGATTTTTTGACTTTTCGCTCAAGTGCGTCGGTCAGTCCGTCGACACCTCTGTTGGCCGCCACTCCGGCAAACTCGTCGCGGTAGGTTTTGGCCTGACTGACGCCTTCCACCATGACATCGGTAATCTCATAGTTTCCGCTCTCGTCCGAGACAATCCAGGAAAGACTGAGCGGCTCACCCGAGGTATTTTCGATGTAGGTTGCGACACTGCTTCGCCCCGCCCCCTGTTCCCTCGCCGAGGTCACCGCGAAACTCTTGGGGCCCGCATCGGTCACCAGACGTAAATAGGCGGCAACCAGATAATCCGAAAAGACGTCCTGGAATCGGGCACGCTCGTCTGCGCTGGCCTTCTCCCATTGCCCGGCAACGACGTATTCAGAAATTCGTTCGATCCCAACGCCATTGCGCAAAACGGCATCCAAAGCCTCTTTGCGGGAATCCGCGGTCATATCCTCCGCGGCGACGATGGAGATCACCTGATCGCCCATGTCTTGCACGAACTTCGCTGCGCCCTCGTCCGCCGCCTGCGCCCCGGCACTGGTCGCGGAAAGCATGAGCAACAGGTATGCCATCAAGATTGAAGTTACGGGTGAAATTACGGGCCGTGTCATTCTCTTTCTCCGCGTTGCCGTCGCATTATCGCACACACGAGATCAACTCGCGCCGCGAAGTCTTACACCGGACCCGACTCCCCCGCTTCAGACCAGGCTCTCATAAGCCGCCAAGTCCCGCTGGGTTGCAAGAGACGTCAATATATTGACACAGACGTAAAGGATTTGTGCCAAGTCTCACAAAACGGCCTAAAGAGGTGTTTTTTGTGAGGAAAAGGCTCTCAAGCCGCCTTGTCACAGCGGGGGTCTGTCGCTAGATTTCGCGCGCTTCCATAGCCACAAATGCCACGGAGTCCCGCGTGAAAGCTCGCGTATACGTCACCCTCAAAAACGGTGTCCTCGACCCTCAGGGCAAAGCCATCGAGCATGCCCTTTCCGCCCTCGATTTTCAGGGTGTCGAACAAGTCCGCCAGGGCAAGCTGATCGAACTCGATCTCAGCGAATCCGATCCGGAACAGGCCCGCAGCCACGTCGCGGCCATGTGCGAGAAGCTGCTCGCAAACACCGTGATCGAGAACTACACGATCGAGCTTGCTGACTGAGCGCTTGCGCTAGAGTTTGCGGCCAATGACAGACAGCGGCGCCTTTTCAGGCTCAGGCATCTCTACGCGACAGAGTGTCCGCCGGGAAACAGCCCAAAAACAGGAATTCACGCAATGAAAGCCGCGGTTATCGTTTTCCCCGGATCGAACTGCGATCGTGACGTTCAGGTGACGTTGCGCGACGTCAGTGGTGTCGAACCGGTCATGGTCTGGCACAAGGAGAGCAGCCTCGAAGATGTCGATCTGATCGTCCTGCCGGGCGGTTTTTCCTACGGCGATTACCTACGCAGCGGCGCCATGGCTTCGAAGTCCCTGGTCATGCGCGAAGTCGTAAAGCGCGCAGGAGCCGGTGTGCCGGTACTGGGGATCTGCAACGGCTTTCAGGTTCTGACCGAGAGCGGTCTGCTGCCGGGCGTACTCATGCGCAATGCCAATCTGAAATTCGTCTGCAAGGACGTCCATCTGAAGGTCGAGAGCAGCCAGAGCCTCTTTACCTCCGCCTATGAAGCCGGACAGGTGGTGCGGATACCGGTGGCGCACCATGACGGCAATTACTTTGCGGGCGAGGACGAACTCGACCGGCTGGAGGGCAACGGCCAGATTGCTTTCCGCTACGTGCAACCGGACGGTGCCTTAGATCCCGACGCCAATCCCAACGGCTCGGCGCGCAACATCGCCGGTGTCTACAACGAGCGTAAAACCGTTCTGGGCCTGATGCCCCATCCCGAACGCCTCGCCGATCCGCAACTCGGCGGAACCGACGGCAAGGGAATGTTCCAAAGCCTGCTGGAGAGCCTTTCGTGAGCGAGATCACCCCTGAGGTCGTGGCGGAACACGGCCTGAACGAGACTGAGTATCAACGGGTCCTCGAGATCATGGGGCGGGAGCCGAACCTGCTCGAGCTTGGAATCTTTTCCGTGATGTGGTCGGAGCATTGCTCCTACAAGTCGTCCAAGAAGTGGCTCAAGACGCTTCCGACCGAGGCACCGCACGTTATCGAGGGCCCGGGCGAGAACGCGGGCGTCATCGACATCGGCGAGGGCCTGGCCGCCGTCTTCAAGATGGAGAGCCACAACCACCCGAGCTTCATCGAACCCTACCAGGGCGCGGCCACCGGCGTCGGCGGCATCCTGCGGGACGTCTTCACCATGGGTGCACGTCCGATCGCCAACCTCAACGCCTTGCGCTTCGGATCCCCCGAACACGCCAAGACCCGGCATCTGGTCTCCGGCGTGGTGGCGGGTATCGGCGGCTACGGCAACTGCGTCGGCGTGCCCACCGTGGGCGGCGAAGTCAACTTCGACCCTTCCTACAACGGCAATATTCTGGTCAATGCCATGACCGTGGGCCTGGCGCCTGCCGACCGGATCTTCAAGGCTGCCGCCCAGGGTGTCGGCAATCCGGTCATCTACGTGGGCTCCAAGACCGGACGCGACGGCATTCATGGCGCGACCATGGCCTCGGCGGAGTTCGACGACGATTCGGACGAGAAGCGGCCCACCGTGCAGGTCGGCGATCCCTTCACCGAAAAGCTGCTGATCGAAGCCTGTCTGGAACTGATGGAAACCGACGCCATTATCGGAATCCAGGATATGGGCGCCGCCGGTCTGACCTCTTCCTCCTTCGAGATGGCCTCCAAGGGAGGCATGGGCGTCGAACTGAACCTGGACCAGGTGCCCTGCCGCGAGGACGGCATGACGCCCTACGAGATGATGCTCTCGGAGAGCCAGGAGCGCATGCTGATGGTGCTCAAGCCGGGCAACGAGGACATGGCCCGCGGTATCATGGAGAAGTGGGATCTGGACTTCGCCGTCATCGGCAGCCTGACCGAGACCGGACGCATGGTCCTGCGCATGCATGGCGACGTGGTCGGCGACCTGCCCATCGACCCTCTGGCCGAGGCTTCTCCGGAATACGACCGCCCCTGGGTTCCGACCCCGGCGCGTGAAGAACTGGATGCGAAAGACCTTCCGGTGCCCGGCGATACCGGCAAGGTGCTGTATCAGTTGATGGGTTCTCCGAACCTCTGTTCGCGGCGCTGGATCTGGGAGCAATACGATCACATGGTCATGGCCGATACCCAGGCCCGCCCCGGCGGCGATGCCGCCGTGGTCCGTGTGCACGGCACCGGACGTGCGCTCGCGATCTCGACGGACTGCACGCCGCGCTACTGCGTGGCCGATCCGGCCCGTGGCGGCGCCCAGGCCGTCGCCGAGTCCTGGCGGAATCTGACCGCCGTCGGCGCGACCCCCCTAGCCATCACCGACAACATGAACTTCGGAAATCCGGAGCGCCCCGAAATCATGGGCCAGTTCGTTGGTTGTATCGAGGGCATGCGCGCGGCCTGTGACGCCCTGGCTTACCCCGTGGTCTCCGGCAACGTCTCGCTCTACAACGAGACCAATGGCGCCGCGATCCTGCCGACCCCCGCGATCGGCGGCGTGGGCGTCATCGAGGACGCGGCCAAAACGGCCGGTATCGCCTTTACCGAAGAAGGCGCAGATATCCTGCTAATCGGCGAAACGACGGGCCATTTGGGATCCACGACCTATCTTTCCGAGATCGAGGGCCGGTCTGATGGTGCACCGCCTGCTGTCGATCTTGAGCGGGAAAAATGCAACGGCGACTTCGTGCGCCAGCTTATCGTTTCCGGACAAGTCACTGTTTGCCATGACCTTTCAGACGGTGGGCTTGCTGTCTCCGTGGCTGAAATGGCGCTTGCAGGCGGGATCGGTGCCACGCTCGAACAAGCTGCGGAAAGTGACCTTCCGACCCATGCCTGGCTGTTCGGGGAAGATCAGGCGCGTTATCTGATTGCGACGCCCAATGCCCAGACACTGCTGGAGGCCGCTCAGGCGGCTGGTGTTCCTGCTGGCATAATCGGGCGAACCGGCGGGAAAACGTTGACCTTGCCGGGTGGCAGCCCCATATCCCTGGGCGACTTGTCGCGCGCGCATGAGGGCTGGCTCCCTGATTACATGGCAGGTACAGTTAACTGAGACGAATCCTGTAATCAGGAAATCATCGGCGTTGGGATGCCAAAAGCCGCCCTGCAAAAGACAAGACGAGGATAATCGCTATGCCAATGAATCCGGCTGAAATCGAAGGCTTGATAAAAGAATCGATTACTGACGCAGAGGTCAGAATTGAAGATCTTCGCGGCGACGGCGATCACTATGCCGCCTATGTGGTTTCAGCGGCATTCCAGGGAAAGTCACGGGTTCAGCAGCATCAGATGGTGTATCAGGCGCTTCGGGGCCGCATGGGTAACGAACTGCACGCGTTGGCCCTGCAAACCTCGACCCCTTCGGACGGCTGACGCCGTTCACAAATGAAGTATGATCCGGCGCAGCGAATGCGCGCCGATTGGTAGAAATCCAGGTCCAAGTGGCCCCGTTCAGAGGAAAGAGTAAGATGGATAACCCCGTTGCAGAGCGCATCAAGCAAGATATCTCGGATAACGACGTGGTTCTCTTCATGAAGGGAACGCCTGTTTTCCCCCAGTGCGGCTTCTCCGCCACCGTGGTCCAGGTTCTCTCGCACCTGGGTGTGAAGTTCAAAGGGATCGACGTGCTGCAGGACCCCGGCCTCCGCCAGGGCATTAAGGAATTCAGCGAGTGGCCGACCATTCCGCAGCTCTATGTAAAGGGCGAGTTCGTCGGTGGCTGCGACATCATCCGCGAAATGTTCCAGTCGGGTGAACTGCAGGATCACCTCGCGAACGCAGGCGTGGAGACCCAGACCGCCGCGTGATTTGGAACGTCGTCCGTGATGGTCCCTATGAAAAGGCTTCGTTTTGGCGAAGCCTTTTTCTTTGAAAAACCCTACAATCCCCTGTTTTGGTTAAATAATATCTGTTCAACAGATAGCTGATCTCCCCCAACGCTTCACAAAAATATTCTCGGGAAGTTTTGTAGTTTAGAATAATTTTAATTTGCAATTGCAGTTGGGCCGTCTAATATTGGATCAAGCTTCAACCTTGATCGAGTAATTCAATGACCGTTCTCGTCGCCTCCACCAGGGCCTGCGCAAACCAGATCAAACAATCGGGCCTGCCGCAAAAAGCGGGCAGTTTTCTGCTTGCAGGGCTCATCTTTGCGGCCTTGCTCGCATTGCCGGAGGTCGTAATCCCGGCGATGGCGGACGCTTACCTGCAGGTTAGCGTCTTTGTAGCAGCGACCCTCGCCATTTTCGCGCTGATCGAGAGCCGGATGAAAGTCGGGACCGATGAGCTGCTTGAGCGTCACAAAGCCTGGCAAATTCCGATTGCCGCGATGCTGGGCGCCATACCCGGCTGCGGTGGCGCGGTCATGGTGGTGACCCAGTTCGTCAACGGGCGCCTTTCTTTCGGCGCCCTTGTGGCCGTTCTGACAGCAACGATGGGTGACCCTGCATTCCTCTTGCTGGCTCAGGCTCCCTTGGACGGTACGATGATCTTTGCGTTCTGCGCACTGATTGGTGTCGTATCCGGCTATGTGGTCGACCGGCTGCACGGTGTGGATTTCATGCGCCCGGAGCGGCCGCAGGCAGTTGCGGCCTGCGCAAGCGAATCCGGCTGGAAGCCGGGTAAAATCCAACTGATCTGGGTGGCACTGATCCTGCCGGGACTGGCGCTTGGCATTCTGCAACTGCTTCAGATCGACTCTGATCCCCTATTCGGCGCACTGCAGGCTTATCAGCCGACGGAGACCATTGGCCTGATCGGCGCGGTGCTCTCGATCCTGATGTGGAGCTTCACAGCGCGCGGCGTTGAAAACAAGCTGGTGACGGGTTCCCCCTCCTCACGCGTGGTGAGCACGACCAACTTCGTCTCCGTCTGGGTGATCGTTGGCTTCCTAATCTACGAGGTTGGTGTCTATGCCACCGGCTGGGATCTGTCGGTGATGGCCCAGACCTGGGCGCCGCTGGTCCCTCTGCTCGCCGTTCTGGTCGGGTTCCTGCCCGGCTGCGGCCCGCAGGTCGTGGTCACAACGCTCTATCTGGCCGGGACCATCCCGCTATCTGCACAGCTGGGCAACGCTATCTCCAACGACGGCGACGCCCTCTTCCCGGCTCTGGCGCTGGCGCCGAAGGCCGCCATGGTGGCAACGCTTTACAGTGCCATTCCGGCGATCCTGGTGGCCTACTCGACCTTCCTGCTGTTCGAGTAAACACACGCCGCCCGGTCAAAAAAAAGACCCCCGCTGCGGAGATGCAGCGGGGGTCCCTTTTTTTTTGCCGTTTCCGGCGAAACTCTTCGCGGCGTTAGCGCGAATAGAACTCGATGACCAGGTTCGGTTCCATCTGAACCGGGTAAGGCACGTCGGCCAGCTTGGGCGCGCGAACAAAGGTTGCCTTCATGTCCTTGTGATCAACTTCGATGTAGTCGGGCAGGTCACGCTCGACCGACTCGACACCTTCGAGAACCAGCGGCAGTTCACGGCTCTTTGCCTTGACCTGAACCACGTCGCCGTCTTTGACCATATAGGAAGAGATGTTGACCTTCTTGCCGTTGACCGTGACATGACCGTGGTTCACGAACTGACGGGCAGCGAAGACGGTGGGAACGAACTTGGCGCGGTAAACCACGGCATCCAGGCGGCGCTCGAGCAGGCCGACCAGGTTCTCACCCGTATCACCCTTGCGGCGCGACGCTTCGGCGAAATAACGCCGGAACTGCTTTTCACCAATGTTGCCGTAGTAACCCTTGAGCTTCTGCTTGGCCATCAACTGCGTGCCGAAATCGGACGGCTTACGGCGGCGCTGACCATGCTGGCCGGGGCCGTATTCACGTTTGTTGATTGGGCTTTTGGGACGGCCCCAGAGATTGACGCCCAGGCGGCGGTCGATCTTATACTTCGAGGCAAGACGCTTCGACATACGAACTCATTCCTTATTTGCGGCCCATTTGAGGCCATGTTGTCCCGGTAGGCCCTGGCGCGCGACAATCTTCAGTTGCGCTCCGGACGGGGTTCAGAGCAGTCTCTCTGGCCCACTTTCCCGGGAATTGAAGCCGGGACTATACGAATCGCCCGGCAAATGTCAAACAGACATCCATCTCCGACCCCAATAAGCTGGAAAATCCCGGAATTCTGCCACAGGAGCCCCCTCTGAACGCCCTTTCAGACCATTCCAAAGGCCTGCTGATCACCGCGCTGGGCGTTCTGATCCTGACGCCTGATTCCCTGCTGATCCGCTTGATGCAGGTTGACCATTGGACGGTTGTGGTCTGGCGTGGCTCGCTTCAGTTCCTGGGGCTACTCCTGCTGATCTCACTCGTCTACCGCCAGCGGACCTTCGAAGTCTTCCGCTCGATCGGAACGCTCGGACTGCTGCTCGCAACGGTTTTCTGCTTCAGCACGATCCTTTTTATCATCTCGGTGTCTTACACCCTGGTAGCCAACACCCTGGTGATCCTTGCTTCCGCGCCTTTCTTCGCCGCCGTCTTCAGCCTGATCTTCCTGAAGGAAGCGGTCGGCCGCCACACCTGGATTGCCATTTTCGTCGCCTTTGCCGGGATTGCACTGCTCACCCTGGACAGCAGCGGCAGCGGGTCGCTCATGGGAGATCTCGCCGCGCTGGGTGTTGCCACCCTCATGGGTGCCTACTTCACCATTGTCCGGGCCTCGCGTGAGGTGAATATGATCCCGGCCATGGCGGTCAGCGGGATCATGGCGGCAAGCGTCGCCCTGCCCTTCGCCGCCTTCCCCGATATGAGCGAGACGCAGATGCTGGCGGGCGGCGCCATGGGCTTCATCGTCGCCCCGCTCTCCTTCGCCCTGATCACCATCGGCCCGCGTTATCTGCCGGCACCGGAGGTCAGCCTGCTGCTGCTGATCGAGACGGTGCTGGGCCCACTCTGGGTCTGGATGGTGATTTCCGAGGAACCGGGATTTTACAGCCTGATTGGCGGGGCGGTGGTGGTCACGACCCTCTTCCTGCACTCGATGTACAGCCTACAAAGATACCGGCGTCGCAATGCTGTTGCGAAGGGATGAATAGCAACAAAACACGCGACGCCAAACTGGACTGTAATCTGTGCCTGTGACGGCGACGACACATTGAGCGCTACATTTTTATCTTCAAGCTATCCGCAGAGCCCAAAAGCGAAGGAGCAGGTGTTTGTGGTCCAACCGCCTCCCACTCATTAATGGCGTAAATGTCGTTGAGGCTAAGTTCACTCCGCTGAAGCACATAGTCTTCGGGTTTAGGCAACATTGGCGTGTGTTCCCAATGGAACACAAAACCCCGAGCGCCATCGCCTTTTCCAACCAGCATTCCGGCATCGTTTAAGACCGCGCCCATCTCTTCAATCATATCTAAAACGGACAGATCCCGACCATCCTGCGTTAAGAATCGCGTGCCAAGACGGATCTGACCTTTATCAGCGACCTCTATCTTATTGCCTTTCTTTGTGCCGGCAACCGCCCAGACTTTTCTGTCTTCGATTGAGCCAACGGGCGAACCAGTCGCGGCACGAACCAGACTACCGTTCTTCTCAACCAATGCACCATCTGTACGCAGAATATCTATGATCGGCACATGCTGACCGGCAAATTCACCATCGCCACAAAGTGTCACGTGACCTGGCGTGATCATAAGGCCGTGCAGATCAAGTATATGCCGAACTTCATTGACTAAGGTCCGCGTCACCCGACCAGGCACGAGATTGCCAGAATCGTCGTACGATACGACCAAATCGTTAAGATTGATTTCCTCTATCGGCCTCGTGGTGCCATCCCACATATCAACTTCCGTACCCGCTAAAAAACAGTGCAAAGGTTCTGGCGGTTGCTCAAAAAGCAGCTCATGCTCTTTCGTGATCCAACCGTCATCAAGCGCTTTCTGTCGATGAGCTTTCGCTTCGATAAGTTCATCGGGCGTTGGTTCGGTTATGCTAAAAAACTCATCTACTTCAACAGGGTACGTGTGCCCCGGGAGAAGTTGTTTGGCGAATGGGCTGTCGGGGTCAGGAAAAGCCGTTCGTCCGTCCGAAAACTGGTCCCCCATACTTTCGTGCTGTTTCACGAAAGTTTTTTTCATATGGCCGCGGTAATAGTTTCCGTGATGGTCAACATAAATATCCGATACCTCGGCGTACATGAATTGACCAACAAAGTTACCGGTTGGTCTCTCATACCAAAGCTCGCTGCTTTTTGGCAGCTTGGATCTCAAATAGTACGCTTCTTGATAATTCGCATACTCCTTCATGATCTGGCTCGGGAAAGCGGGATACAAAACCTTCACATCACTTGGCAGAGTCGCAACACTTCCTATAATCAAATCGTTGCTAATGTAGTGTTCTAAGGTTTTGACTCTAGTTATGGCGCCTACATGAGGTGCTACGTCTCTAATATCGCCATGTCGGTTGTCAGCCATTCTTGTTCTCCCCTCGGCCTCACTAGTTAATTCTCGATATCTCTCGGCATACGTCGTCGTTCGTTTTCTTCTTTCTCCAATGCTTGCATTTCTTGCAGCTGCTTCTGGCCCTCTGGCGTTGCAAGGTATTCCTGAAATTCGCGTTTGCGATTTTCTATGACTCTCTTTTCATAAGCAAAATACTTATCCGCCAAGACTTTATCTCCAAAAATTTTATTCATATATATGTACTTAACAACGAAAACATTCAGAACAAAGTCTATTTCATGGTAATAATCAGGAGAAGCAACATAATCGCCACAAACAAAGCCATCTATTTTTTCGAAATCTTGACGACCTAAAATCAAATAACCAGCTGCATAAGACGGAAAATCTTGACTATTATTGTAGCCACATTCTTCGGCACGATCTAAAATACGATTTTCAAATTCGTCAATCACACCAGCATAGATTACATCAGCTTTATCAATACGCTGTGCCAATACTCGGGTACAGAGTCGCATCTCAAACGAAACTAGCTTAAGATGAAACTCTTCATTCATTTCTGGAAACGAACCATAATCACGCAAATTCTGTTCGTCCGACAAAAACACACAAGCTTCGTCGACCCAATTAAATCTATTTAAAAGATATTTGGGAATTTTTATAATTCGATCTAAATTACTATCTTGTGTATTTAAATCAACATTTGCAATAAAATCTATAAACTCCTCGATGTTTATTTTCTTATCATTGACTGAATAAATATATTCCTCTGAGCTGAAAACTGATGTGGAAGCAATACCTGAAGCGAAGACAAATGCAAAACTCGTCAAAATGAAAACAATTTTTTCGACAGTCTTTGCGGATATTGTTATCAAGAGCGCGTAAGTATTTTCGAAAACCATTCCTAAACCGTTCATCAGAAATCCGCTTCGCTAGAGTTTATTCTGAGTTGTATAGTAAGTAAATATATTCTCCTAGCCATCAACAGAACATCTTAGCGACAACGGAATCACACCCCACAAACGCCAAGACCTACAAACCACTCTAACGCCGCTTCTCCCAAAGCGCCGAGATGATCCCATGCAGGGTGTTCACCTCCTGCTCCGTCAGGTCAGCGCGCTGAAACATGTTGCGGATGTTGCGCACCATGATGGGGGTCTTCTCGGGGGGATAAAGGAAGCCGGAGTCTTCCAGGGCCTTTTCGAGCCGCTGGAAGAAGTTGATCAGTTCGCCCTTGGTGGCCGGACGGGTCGAATTGAGCACCAGCTCGCTGGCGGGTGTTTCATCGGCGGCCTGGAACCATTCGTAGCCCACCAGCAAGACGGCCTGGGCCAGATTGAGCGATGAGAAGCCAGGGTTCAGCGGCACTTCGAGGATCGTATCCGCCAGGGCGATATCGTCGTTCTTGAGACCGGCGCGCTCAGGACCGAAGAGCACACCCACTGACTGTCCCTTTGCCGAGACCGCGCGCATTCCGCCAATGGCGGCGCGGGGCGTCTCGACGACCTTGGTCATGCCGCGGGCACGCGCGGTCGTGGCGTAGACCCGCTGCAAATCGGCGACGGCTTCGCCGGTCGTGGGGAACACCTTCGCCTCTTCCAGAACCAGCGTCGCGCCCGCCGCCGAGGCCTCGGCATCCGGGTTCGGCCAACCGTCCCGCGGCGCAACCAGCCTGAGTTCCGTCAGGCCGCAATTGAGCATGGCCCGCGCGACCATGCCGATGTTCTGACCCAACTGCGGATTGACCAGGATGACGGCAGGGCCACCCTGCATAAGTGCTTCGGTTTTGTTGGTTCCGGCCACCGTTCGACCCCTGTCCTTACCGGCCGGAGGGCACCGCGGCGCCGTCCTGCATCAGCTTCCAGGTAATGCCGTCGTGCAGCGCGTTGAACGATGCATCGATGATGTTGGTGGAAACGCCGACCGTGGTCCAGCGGCGCCCCTCGCCGTCCGCGCTCTCGATCATCACCCGGGTCACGGCACCGGTGCCTGCAGCGGGCGTCAGAATACGGACCTTGAAGTCGACCAGGTGCATGTCCTCCAGGCTCGGATAGACCGGCACCAGCGCCTTGCGCAGAGCGGTATCCAGCGCGTTAACAGGGCCGTTTCCGTTGGCGACTTCCATCTTCGGTTGTCCGGAAACCTCAAGGGTCACGGTTGCCTCGGATTCGGTCACCAGCTCATTGCGTGCGTTCCAGCGCCGGTCGTCCATGATCCGAAAGCGGTTGAGCGAAAAGTACTCCGGCACCGCGCCCAGCGCCCGTTGCGCCAGCAGTTCAAAACTCGCCTCGGCCCCGTCGTAAGCGTAGCCCTCGTACTCCCGGGCTTTGACGTGCTCGACCAGGGCGGACACCTTGGCGTCGCCGCTGTCGATGTTAATGCCGATCTCCCGCAGACGCGCAAGGATGTTCGAACGGCCCGCCTGATCGGACACGACGATATGGCGCTGATTGCCGACCAGCGCCGGATCGATATGCTCGTACGTCCGCGGATCCTTCTCCACGGCCGAAACGTGCAACCCGCCCTTGTGCGCGAACGCGCTCTCACCCACGTAGGCAGAATTTCGCGCCGGCGCCCGGTTCAGGCGCTCATCCAGCAGGTGCGAAATGTGGGTCAGCTGCTTCAGGTTTGCATCCGACACGCCGATTTCGAAATCGGTCTTGAGCATCAGGGAGGGGATCAGAGAGACGATGTTGGCATTGCCGCAGCGCTCGCCCAGGCCGTTCAGCGTCCCCTGCACCTGACGGGCACCCGCCTTGACGGCCAGCAGCGAGTTGGCCACCGCGTTTTCCGTATCGTTGTGGCAGTGGATGCCCACATGGGTGCCCGGGATCTCTTCGCAAACTTCCCCGACGATACGTTCAATTTCAGCCGGTAAGGTGCCGCCATTGGTGTCGCAGAGCACGACCCAGCGCGCCCCCGCGCCGTGTGCCGCCTTCAGGCAATCCATCGCAAACTGGCGATTGGACTTGTAACCATCGAAGAAGTGCTCGGCATCGAACATGGCTTCGCCCTTTCGGGTCAGGCAATGCGCCACGGACTCGCCGATCATGTCGATGTTTTCGCTTTGCGAAATCCCGAGGGCCACGTCCACATGGAAATCCCAGGCCTTGCCCACCATACAGATGGAATCGGCCTTGGAGTTAAGGAGCGCAGACAGACCCGGATCGTTCTCCGCGCTGCGCCCTGGACGCCGTGTCATGCCGAAGGCAACGAAACCGGCCTTTTCGAACGCAGGCGGATCCTTGAAAAAGGCATCGTCGGTCGGATTGGCGCCCGGCCAGCCCCCCTCGATGTAGTCGAGGCCAATGGCATCCAGAGCCATGGAAATGGCAATCTTGTCGGCAACTCCGAAATCAACGCCCTGAGTCTGCGCGCCATCGCGCAATGTGGAATCGAAGAGGTAGACACGATTGTCGGTCATTGGTCCGTCACCATGGATTGAATGCCCGCGCTATTCACCACATGGGCGGCGAAGCGTCAACTTTCGCAGCGCCAGCCTAAGGGAGACGTCTCGTCATTTTGCGCTGCTAATGCTTGGTAATCATCTTGGTTAATGCGTCCTATCGCTTCTCAAGGTCGCACCTATCGAGACAGAGGGTCCCGATTCTGAACACGACGGCTCGGTTATCTACATCGCTACCACCACCTCCATTGCACGCGGTCGCGAGCACGACTGGGGTCGCGTACTTCAGACAATGGAGGACTATACCGCACGCTAGGCAACCGATAAGTCCCTGCAGATCGCCACTAAGCAGGCCGAGGACGCAAACCGGCAGATGCTTCCGAATCTGCTGTCCAATGCAGTCGAGTTCACAGCGAACAGCGGCGAGGTCTCTGTCGACACCCGCTTCGCCGCCGACGGCCTGGGCATTTGCGGCTCCAGCAAACTCGCGCCTGCCGTCTTAGGGCTCACACTCCGGCTCGTAGACCAGCAGATCCCCCGGCTGGCATTCGAGGATTTCGCAGATCTTGTCCAGGGTTTCGAAACGCATGCCCTTGACCTTCCCGGACTTGAGCAGGGAGATATTCTGCTCGGTAATCCCGACATGGCGTGCAAGATCCTTTGAGCGCATCTTGCGCTTGGCGAGCATGATATCGAGGGTCACAACAATCGGCATAATCAGGCCGGTTTCTGTCCTTGTTCAACGGCAGCGACGGCAAGAGTCCGAATGCCATCCCATAACGCCTTCATATAAACGACCTGTTCTCGTCCGAGATTTTCGACGCCTCGCTGAGGATTCGGCCCACCAACACGATAAGGAGCCCGATCACAATTGCAAAGGCGTCAAGTTCGCCCACACTGATGTATGCAATCAGCGCTAAATCCGGAGCACCGAAGGTCAGCGCGGCTTCTCCCGGAGCGGCGGCAACGAGGATTGTCTTCAATAGAGTGTAATCGGAGATGAAGCCCACCGGCGCGAGGAAGGTGATCATCCATCCGACCCGTCCCAGGCGCTGGGCGGAGATCTCGTTAAAGATCTCGCCGCGCCCATAGCCCCGGAACAGCTCCCGTGCCCAGTAAAGGGCAAAGAGCACCAGAACGTTGATAAGGTTCGAACTCAGGAAAATGACTGTGCGCGCCGTCAGAGAATACTTCTCCGGTGGCGGATACTTTGGTTGTCCGGCCTCGAACACCGGCGCGAACTCCGGATTGGTCTCCAGGAAGGAATAGACAAAAGTGAGCAATTTTTCATCTTCAGAGGAACCAAAAATCAGCGAATAGAGCGCGTCACCGCAATACCAGACGATAACAGCCATCCCGATAAACGTCACAATCTCTGCACCCCGCGCCCAGGAGCGTATCCGGCTCGTTGCCTGCACCCGCTCCGATAGCGTCTCTTGCATCATCATTAAAAGTCTCTCCAACTCGCGGCGCACCATGGGCCGCCAAAAAAATTCGCGCTTTCGTGCTTTCCAGCACGCCGTTCTTTCAGGCTCCACTCGGCAGCGCTCAAGGCACAAGAGGTCTATAATTATTATTTTTCTTGTATTTTTTATCGTAAAACAATAATTATTTCTCATTCGACGAATGTATAGCGTCGTTTAACACATAGCAATGGGATCTAAAATGAACTTCTTGAAGCGGGAATCCTCCCTTTCGAGCGCCGCCACTGCGGCCAAATCAGGGGCCAAATCACACTCAAGCTCGATTCTCTTGAGCCTGGCAGCTCTGTGTCTGTCGCCGGCCACGGCTTCGGCGCAAGAGGTGAAAGACAATTGGACGGGACCTTACGTCGGCCTGACCCTTGGTTTGCAGGGAACCGCGGCGTCGATCGACAGTGATGCCAATGGCGAAGACCTGGACCTGGATGACAGCGGTGTCGCGATCGGTCTTTTGGGTGGTTACAACTTCTCGCCCTTCGGCCGTTCCGACAGCGGACAGTGGCTGATCGGCGCCGAAGTTGATGCGCAGTTTCTGGGTAGTGACGATAGTGCGAACGACTCCGTCCTGGGCACCGCGACTCTCGACAGCAGCTGGGTCGCATCGACACGCGTCCGTGCCGGCTATGCCTGGGAGTACCTGCACCTCTACGGAACTGCTGGTCTTGCTCTCTCGGATATCCACGTTGAGACCATGGGAGATGATGACGATGGTGTCCGTGCCGGTCTGGCTCTCGGGCTTGGTGCCGAATACGCAATCGACAAAAACTGGTCGGGCCGTCTCGAAGGCATCAGCTACAGCTTCGGTGAAGACGACCGCCGGATAGCGGGGTCGGAGCATGACATCGGCATCGGTGCCGCTGTGATCCGCATCGGCGTCTCGCGACGCTTTTGAATTCAAATACTGAAAGTCTTACCTTCAGGGGCGGGCGGCTTATCATTCACAGCCGCCCGCCCTTCTTCGTGTCGTTGACGCCTTGGGACAAGATTGGAGGTTCCCTCTTTCGTCTACGCCCCATTGCTCTATTTTACGGAAATCACAAGTTGATCCGGAGCATACCGCAACGTGGAAACCGAACTGCAAGCCTGTTTCGCCCCAGACTATGCGTCTGCCCGCCAGAGGTTTCTTACCCACTGCCGGCAGCTCGGCTTGGAGGTGCGGTCATACCAGAACCCCAATTTAGGACCCGAGGGAGAGGAACTGGCGGCGGATACCGCCTGGATCGGCGATAAAGACGCGCGGAATGTCATCGTCACCTTGTCGGCAACCCATGGTGTGGAAGGCTTCTGCGGTTCCGGCGCGCAACTGGACTGGATGCGCAACAAAGGCCCAGGGAGCCTGCCCGACGGCATTGCGATGCTGATCGTCCACGCGATCAACCCACACGGCTTCGCTTGGCTGCGCCGGGTCACCGAGGAAGGCTGCGATCTCAACCGTAACTGGATCGACTTTGATGAACCGCACCCGGTGAACCCGGGATTCGAGGCTCTGCGAGATGTCCTTTTACCGCCAGAGCTCTCGGGCCCGCTTTTCGATGCGGCTGAAGAAAAAATTGCGCGCTGGCGTGCCGAACACGGAGAGACGGCATTTCATGTTGCCCGCGGCGGCGGGCAATACAGCCACCCGGAAGGTATGTTTTACGGCGGCAACGCGCCCACCTGGTCACGCCGGACGCTGGAGAGCATTATGCGCGACTACGACCTGCCGCAACGCGATCAAATCGCAATCATTGATTACCACACGGGCCTCGGCCCCTTCGGATATGGCGAACCCATCTGCGGAAACCAACCACACACACCCGGCCATAAGCGTGCCAAGAACTGGTACGGTCAATCCCTGACGGAGCCTGATCTCGGAACCTCCTCATCCGTGCCGAAAGTCGGACTCTCCGAGTATGGCTGGACCGGCATCGTGGGTGACATTCATACCTACGTCGCGCTTGAATATGGCACCTATAGCCCCGACGCAGGCCGCGCCGCGCTCCGTGCCGACCATTGGCTCCATGCCCGCGGAGATGTGGACTGGCAAGCAGAGGAGACCCGCGCGATCAAAAAGAGGCTCAAAAATCATTATTACCCGGGCACGCCTGACTGGCAGGAAATGGTCATTTTCCGAAGCCGTATGATTCTGCGGCAGGCCATCCAGGGCCTGATGGCAGCTAATCCATGAACTGCCACCACAGGGGTTTTTGACGCGCATGAAACTCTGGGACATCACGCAACCGCTTCGACCCGGCCTCCCGGTTTGGCCCGGCGATACAGCCTACCGCGAAGAGCGGACCTGGCAGATTGACGAGAACTGTCCGGTGAACGTGTCCAAAGTCACGCTGTCAACGCACAGCGGCACCCATGCAGACGCGCCGCTGCATTATGATCCCGCGGGCCTGCCGTCAGGCCAGGTCGACTTAAGCTTCTATCTTGGTCCCTGCGTCGTTCTGGATGTGACCGGCGCCGGGCGTGTTGTTCAGCCGACAGATATTGCGCCCGCGTTTGAGCAACCCGTGGAACGCCTTCTTCTGAAGACCTATGAGGAAACGCCGCTGGAACAATGGGACGAGGAATTTAAGGCGGTCGCACCCGAGAGCATCGATGCACTTTCGGCGGCAGGCGTTAGACTGATCGGAACAGATACCCCGTCCCTGGACCCACAGACCTCCAAAACCATGGATGCTCACCATGCCGTCCGCCGAGCCGGGATGGCGATCCTCGAAGGTCTGGTACTCGACAACGTGCCTGAAGGCCGCTACGAACTCATCGCATTGCCGATCAAGCTTGCCAATCTGGACGCTGCGCCGGTGCGCGCCGTATTGAGAGGACCAATACCATCGTGAGTGTTGTCACCCGAGAAGACCTGTTGGAGTGGGACCGCAACGACCCCCTTGGCCCCATGCGTGCGCAATTCCGCATCCCGGCCGGTACTATATACCTGGATGGAAACTCGCTGGGACCGATGCCGCGCACGACCCCTGAACGCGTCGCCAAAGCCGTTGAGGAAGAATGGGGCGAGGATTTAATCAGGAGCTGGAACAAACACGGCTGGATAGAGCTGCCCCAGCGCTGCGGCGCCAAGATCGCCGATCTGATCGGCGCCGCGGCACATGAGGTCGTGGTTGCCGATTCCACCTCGGTCAATCTCTTCAAGCTGCTGGCCGCCGCGCTTCGCCTGCGGCCAGACCGCAGAGTAATCCTGTCCGACACAGGAAACTTTCCGACGGATCTTTACGTCGCCCAGGGCCTGATCGAACTTCTCGACAAAGGCCATGAATTGCGTCTGGTCGAACCGGAAAAAGCATTGGAGGCAATCGACGACAGTGTCGCGCTTGTGATGCTGACGCAAACGGACTACCGCTCCGGCCGCCGTCACAATATGGCGGAGATAACGTCGAAAGCGCATGGTGTGGGCGCGCTCGTGCTCTGGGATCTGGCGCACTCGGCGGGCGCCTTCCCCGTCGACCTGCGAGGCGCAAAGGCCGATTTTGCGGTCGGCTGCGGTTACAAATACCTGAACGGCGGCCCCGGCGCGCCTGCATTTCTCTTTGTCGCCGAACAGCACCAAAATCAGGTGCGCCCACCACTTTCCGGCTGGATGGGCCATGAGGCTCCGTTCCAGTTTGACCGCGACTACCGCCCCGCGGCAGGGATCTCCAGAAATCTCTGCGGGACCCCCGCAATCCTGAGCATGACGGCGCTCGATGCGGGGCTGGACATCCTGCAGAAGGCCGGCATGACGGCGATCCGGGAAAAGTCTGTGCGCATGACCGAGCTCTTCATCGAACTGATGGAGACACACTGCGCGGATTTCGGTTTCGAACTCTTTAGCCCAAGGGATCCGGAGATCCGTGGCAGTCAGGTCTCCTTCAGACACCAACAGGGTTATCCGATCATGGCGGCACTGATCGAACAGGATGTCATCGGCGACTTTCGCGCGCCGGATATATTGCGCTTCGGCTTCACGCCGCTTTATCTGCGCTACGGCGACATCTGGGACGCGGTTCAGATCCTGCGTGATATCATGACCGAAGGAAGCTGGGACCAGCCAAAGTTCCATAAACGCCAGGCGGTCACTTGACCAGGCCGTCACTTTAACCGCGACCCGATCCATGTCTGTTGGAAGTGAGAGGGACGAGATGCCTGAAGACAAAAAGTCCACAGCCACCGCCGCAAGTCTCCCGGACGGCGCACACAGCGATTTTACCGAGTCCATGAGTTACGGCGATTACCTCGGCCTGGATCGTTTGCTTACCAGTCAAAATCCCGTCAGCGCGGAACATGACGAACAGCTTTTCATCATCATCCATCAGGCCACCGAACTCTGGATGAAGCTGATTCTGCACGAGTTGCACGCCGCCGTTACCTGCATCCGCGCCGACAACCTCTCACCCGCCTTCAAGATGCTGGCGCGGGTCGCGCGCATCCAATCCCAGCTGATTCAGTCCTGGTCCGTCCTCTCCACCATGACCCCCGCCGATTATCTGCGGTTCCGGGACCAGCTCGGTCTGTCCTCCGGCTTTCAGTCCTTTCAATACCGCGAGATCGAGTTCCTGCTGGGGAACAAGAAACCGGCACTTCTGGCACCGCACCGCCACAAAGCGGAAATCCATGATCGTCTGAAGGCCGTTCTCGACGCGCCGAGCCTCTACGATGAGGTCGTGCTCCTGCTGGCGCGCCGGGGCTTTCCCATCGACAGTGAAGTCACCAACCGGGACTGGAGCCAACCCTATAAGGCCGCACGCTCGGTTGAAGAGGCCTGGCTGCAGGTCTACCGCTCGCCCGAAACCCATTGGGAACTCTACGATCTGGCCGAAAAGCTGGTCGACCAGGAAGACTCGTTCCAGCAATGGCGCTTCCGGCACCTGAAAACCGTCAGCCGCATCATCGGTCACAAGCGCGGGACGGGCGGCACCAGCGGGGTCAACTATCTCTCGAAGGCCCTGGATTACACTTTCTTCCCGGAACTCTGGAATCTGCGCACATCGCTGTAGGGTTTGCGCTCTTATCTGCGATAACAGCATCGCGCGAAGACAAAGATCAGCTCTGCTGCTATGGATAGCTCTTTCGGCAAAGGCTACGATCCAGAAGTTGCGATTGAACAGCCTCAGCCAGAACACCACCGAGAGTGTATAAG
Organism: Denitrobaculum tricleocarpae; assembly: GCF_007004665.1. Taxonomy (GTDB): domain Bacteria; phylum Pseudomonadota; class Alphaproteobacteria; order Kiloniellales; family Kiloniellaceae; genus Denitrobaculum; species Denitrobaculum tricleocarpae. The sequence continues at coordinate 490,291 of NZ_ML660054.1, forward strand.
CTCTTCATTTTCCATGCATTCTTCGCCATCGGCGATCTTTCGAGCTTAATCCATCCTCAACACCTTTCCGGCATTTTACCAAGTTGCAGCAGTTTTGCGGAAACACGACGGGTACAGATGTCTCAAGCTCAAGCGGCGGTCGAAACCGAACAGGACGAGAATTCAAAAGCAGCCGATCTGCTTGCGCGGGATTCGCTGCGCATTCTGCCCTTGTCCTGCATTCCACTGGAGACAGCGCCGCTTCAGCGCGCGCGGATCGTAAAAAACGTACATCTCCAGGGTGTCGTCGAGATGTTTCAGGATGAGAGCACCGGCAGCGGCCAGCTGGAGCCGGATCAGCTGCCGACCTATTACGGCTGGGATCCGAACAAAGAACATGTCGACCTGCGGCGCATCCGCGCTTTGGCGAGCCTCAGCAGCTATGACGTTTACAGCCTGCGTATCGAACTCAGGCGCCTGGGCATCGACGTGAACGACCACGAGGCTCTGACCCTCTCGGAAGAAAAGAGCAAAGAGCTGGCCGGGTATATGAAGACCTTTACCGGTCCGCTCCTGCAGCAGGTTTACGGTTCCGGCGAAGAGAACATCCAGGACTTTGGCCAGCTGGTCGCGATGTTCGCCTCCCCAAACCGCGAGGAAGCCCAACGGAACCTGCAAAAGCTGGCAGACAAGCTGGAAATCGACCTGATGGAAGTACCGGCCTTCCTGGAAGACTACGCAGACACTTTCCTGTCGCTGGCCTACTTTAAGGAGTGCATGGACCAGGTGGTCCCCGATGTGATGTCCTTTCTGGAGAATATCGGCGATCTAAAATCGAATCTGCAGCTGCAACGCACCACGGGTTTTCTCGAGACCTGCGATTTCATGGAACCGCGCCTAAACAGCATCATCACGTCGATCACAGGTCGCTTCGAACGCTTCGATCAGCATACGAAAAATCTTTGGGACAATGTCTCCGCCAATTCTTTTCAGCGCATCCGCACCATGATCAAAAGCCATCACAAGACGGTCGGTGGCGTTCTCTGCGGCCTCACCACCAAGATGGATGCGTGGGAGACAAAGTTCGGCACCATCAGCCAGGGCGCAGCAGTCGTGGCGCGGGCTGACTTTATCATGAGTGACATGCGTCACGGCATCGCACGGCTCGAGGAGCTGGAAAAATCCGCACCGGATATCGCAGACGCCTAAAAGCTGTCAACGCACAGATACATTGCCTTCTCCCTGATGACGTCAACTCACATCATTATGCCGGCCCGGCGGAATGCGCCCGGTCCAACACCATAGGTTTCCTTGAAGCGCCGGGAAAACGAGGGTGTCGAGGCATAACCACAGCGGCTGGCAATCTCCGCCATGTCGAGGTTAGAGCTCACCAGCAGGTTTCGAGCCTTGATCAAGCGCCACCGCGTTAGATAGCCGATCGGCGGAATCCCAACCACGTCGCTAAAGCGCTGGGCGAAACGGGCGCGCGACATGCCCGCGATTTCGGCAAGTCCTTGAATTTTCCAACTCCGATGGGGCTGCTGATGAATTGCGTGAAGCGCTTTGGAGATCTGTCTATCTGAGAGTGCCATGACGAAGTTGCCGGGATTGCTCTCTCGTTCAGCCGCGGCGGCCATCCGTCGGACCGTCTGGATGAACAGCACTTCCAGGAGGCGCGTCAGGATGCCCGTCGTTCCCTGCCCGTCGAGCTCGGCTTCCATGGCAAGAAGTCTGAGCACCGCGCTTATCCAGGGTTCTCTTCCCAAGTCTTCCGGACGCAGGATCATAATCTCAGGCAAGCTCGCGAGGACAGGATGCTCGATCACTTCGTCAAAGTGACAGAACCCGCAAAGCAGTCGTGTGCGGCGGCTGCCCTGGCCATAAGTCAGAACACCTTGCTCAAGCGCGCCGTCAGCAACAACTTCAGCCAGAGGCACAGGATCGATTGCCGGTGCGCTTGAGAGCACTTGCCCGGCCCCATTCGGTACAATGGCAAGATCGCCATCGCTCAGTTCCCTGGCCTCTCCGTCAGGCATGCGCAACCAACAACGCCCTTCCCGAACAAAATGGAACCGGATGCGGCGACGCTCGGGCGGCACCTCGATCGAAAAGTCGCCACGCAGTTTGGCCAGAAAGTAGAGGCTGCTGCGAATTCTCAGGTTTGAGAAAACGTCAGAAAGAACATCAAAATTGTCCAATTTTCCTACATCTTGAGACGATTGGATAAAAAACTGAGATGATGTCAGAGTGTTTTGCCTTTGCCGGCATGTCAAGGTTGCCTGAATTCACGGGAGGAACCTGCATGCCGCAAGAGACCATTATCGCCCTCATGGGCTTCGCTTTCGTGATGTCCGTATCGCCTGGTCCCGGTAATTTTTTACTGCTGGCCTCCGGCGTCAATTTCGGCTTCCAGCGGTCTGTCCCGCTGATCCTCGGGATCTGTTCGGGATTTCTGACAATGGTATTTTGCGTTGGTCTCGGGCTCGGGCAGGTTCTGGAGCGGGCGCCCATTATCTATACGATACTGAAATTCGCCTGTGCAGCCTACGTTCTTTGGCTGGCGTTGAAGATCGCGAGAAGCCGTTCTTTAGGGAGTAAAGATCAGGATGAGTTGGGCCAGCCCATTTCCTTTCTGCAGGCGGCTCTTTTTCAGTTGGTCAACCCAAAGGCCTGGGCGGTGGCGCTGATAGTGACAGTCTCCTACACCGACCCGGAGAACTATATGCCCAGCCTGATCGTGATGATCCTTCTCTTCGCGCTGGTCAACGTTCCTTCCATAAGCCTCTGGGCAGCCTCAGGTGTTGCCCTCAAACACTTCCTTGGTGATGGCCGCAAAGTCGCCGTTTTCAACATCTTCATGGCCGTCCTGCTGGCGGCCTCTATGGCACCGGTCCTGCTTGGGACATTTGAATGAACAGACTATCGAAACTGGCCTTTAAGAAGCTTCACTTCCGGCGCCAGGTCGTCCCGCCGGCGCCGTCCTCCAGGACGATCCCCATGGCATCGAGCTGATCGCGGACCTGGTCGGCCTTGGCGAAGTCCCTTGCCTTGCGGGCTTCAGCGCGCGCAAGGATCAAGCCTTCGATCTCTGCCGCATCGTCATCGCCTGCATCGCCCTGGAACCAGCTTTCGGGATCGCCCTCCAGCAAACCGAGCAACCGCCCGCCAGCCAAGAGCTCGCCCTTCAGCCTGGCAAGCAAGGTTTCGTCGCGGGCCTCGGCATGGGCCGCCTTGTTGAGCGCCGTGCCGACTTCGTGCAGAGCGGCAAGCGCCAAGGGTGTGTTGACGTCGTCCTCAAGGGCGGCAACAAGCGCCGCAGGCGGCTCCAATCCGCTTGGCGCGATCCCCTCGACCGTGCGCAAGGCACCATAAAGACGATCCAGCTGGCTTTTCGATTCCGCTACCTTTTCCCGGGTGAAGTCCAAGGGCTGGCGGTAATGCGCCGAGAGCAGGGTGAGGCGCATCGCTTCGCCCGAAAGCCCCTCGTCCCGCAACTGACGGACCGTGAAGAAGTTGCCGAGCGACTTCGACATCTTTTCACCGTTCACCACTACATAGCCGTTGTGCATCCAGTAGTTCACGTAAGACACGCCGTGCGCACAGCTTGACTGCGCCAGCTCGTTCTCATGGTGGGGAAAGGTCAGATCCAGACCGCCGCCATGGATATCAAAGGTTTTACCCAGATGCTCTTCGGACATGGCCGAGCACTCGATGTGCCAGCCGGGCCGGCCGCGCCCCCAGGGACTGTCCCAACCGGGCTGGGTCTCAGAGCTGGGTTTCCAGAGAACAAAATCGGCGGGGTCTTTTTTGTAAGGTGCAACCTCGACCCGCGCCCCCGCAACCATGTCATCGCGGTTCCGCCCGGACAGCGCGCCGTAGTCCGCCATCGAGGGCACGTTGAAAAGCACATGACCTTCAGCCGCATAGGCATGGCCCTTCTCGATCAGCTGTTCGGTGATCGAGATCATCTGCGCGATATGGTCGGTCGCACGCGGCTCTACACTCGGGGGCAAAGCTCCGAGTGCGGCCATGTCATCGTGATAGGCTTGCGTGGTCCGCGTTGTGACGTCTTCAATCGACTCACCCTTTGCCTTGGCGGCATCGATGATTTTGTCTTCGACATCGGTGATGTTGCGGGCATAGGTGACGTGATCCTCGCCGTAGATCCAACGCAGCAGGCGGAAGACCACATCGAAAACCACCACAGGGCGCGCATTGCCGATGTGGGCGAAATCGTAGACGGTCGGCCCGCAGACATACATCCGTACATTCGACGGATCGATCGGCTCAAAGCGCTGCTTTTTGCGTCCAAGCGTATTGTATATCTGAAGTGCCATGTTTCACCGGTAGGGCTGTTGAGCGCAGGTATGCGGCCACATTAATTCGGACTGATTGAAAACAAGTCAAGCCGCCAATCTAGGCGGTTTCGCCTTTGAGGCGTGCCGCCGCCCGTTCCCGTCCGATCAACGGCAGCAGAACCTTGAGCTCTGGTCCATGATCAAGACCTGTGAGCGCGAGCCGGAGCGGCATAAAGAGCGCCTTCCCCTTGCGTCCGCTGGAAGCTTTCAAAGCGCCCGTCAGGCTGCCCCAGGTTGCCTCATCCCAAGGTTCGGGCGGAAGCTGCTCGGCGGCGGACTGCGTGAAGTCCGCGTCCTCGATGACCGGCTTCACGGCACCCCGGCAGATATCGTGCCACAGCTTGGCGTCGCTCAACTTGGTCAAATTGGGCCGCACGGCGTTCCAGAGCACCTCGTTGAAGTCATCGGACAGGCGCGCCTTAACCGACTCAAAGCTCATCAGATGGAGCAGACGTGCGTTCAAAAGATCCAGCTCCTCCGGGTCAAAGCGCGGCGTACCCCGGCTGAAGTGGGTGATGTCGAACTGTTTCGCCAGCTGGCTCAGATCCGTCACCGGCTCGATGGCGTCCGACGATCCCAGACGCGCCAGATAGCTGTTCAGGGTCATGGGCTCCAGGCCCCTCTCGCGCAGCGACTGAAGGCTCAGGCTGCCGATCCGTTTGGACAGCCCCTGCCCGCTCGCGTCGGCCACGAGCGGCAGATGCGCGAAGGTCGGAATGCTGCCGCCCAACGCCTCAAAGAGCTGGACTTGGACGGCGGTATTCGAGACATGATCCTCACCGCGCAGAATATGCGTGACGTCCAGTTCAATGTCATCGACCACCGACGAGATCGTGTAGAGCGGCCGACCGTCTTCGCGGATCAGGACCGGATCGGTCAGGTGCGCGCCGTTGAAATGCACCGCACCACGAACCAGGTCCTCCCACTCGATGTCCTCATGCTCGAGCTTGAAGCGCCAGTGGGGCCTCCGGCCCTCGGCTTCGAACTTCGTCCGCTCATCATCGCTCAGTTTCAGGGCACCGCGGTCATAAATCGGCGGGCGCCCTGCCTGCAGAGCGATTTTGCGCTTGAGACCGAGTTCCTCGGGTGTCTCGTAGCAGGGATAAAGCCGCCCGGCGGCCTTCAGTTTTTCAGCGGCAAGATCGTAGCGCTCCAGACGCTCCGACTGTGTCGCAACCTCGTCCCACTCCAGACCCAGCCAGAGAAGGTCATCCTTGATTGCCTGGGTATATTCGTCGCGCGAGCGCTCGCTATCGGTGTCGTCGATGCGCAGCAGAAACGAACCACCGGCGTTGCGCGCCATAAGCCAATTCAGCAACGCCGGGCGGGCATTTCCAACATGAAGCAGACCTGTCGGACTGGGGGCGAACCGGACTTTCATGGCTTACAAAGGACCTTTAAAGGCATTGGTGATGGGATAACGGCGGTCCCGCCCGAATGCCCGGCGCGTGATCTTCACGCCGGGCGCGGCCTGGCGCCGCTTGTACTCCGCGAGTTCCAGAAGGCGCCAGATCCGGTTGACGGTTTCCCGGTCATGCCCACGCGCTACGATCTCGTCGATCCCCGCCTCACCCTCGATCAGGCACTCAAGGATATCGTCCAGCTTGTCATAGGGCGGCAGGCTGTCTTCGTCTTTCTGGTCGGGTTTAAGTTCGGCAGTGGGCGGTTTCGTAATGATCCTCTCGGGGATCACTCGGCCTTCCGGCCCCAAAAGACCGGTGGCCTGGGACTGATTGCGCCAGCGCGAGAGTTCGAAAACCGTCGTCTTGTAAAGATCCTTCAAGACATTGTAGCCGCCGCACATATCGCCATAGAGCGTCGCGTAGCCGACCGAGACCTCTGACTTGTTGCCTGTGGAAAGCACCATATGTCCCAGCTTGTTCGACAAGGCCATCAAGGTCAGTCCACGCGAGCGCGACTGGATGTTTTCTTCGGTGATGCCCGGCGTCGTGCCGTTAAAGAGCGGCTTGAGCATGGCATCGAAGGCGTCCATCGCCGGCTCGATACTGACGCTGTCCAGCTTGACCCCAAGGAGCTCGGCGGCTTCGGCTGCGTCGTCCAGGCTTTCCTGGCTGGTGTAGGGAGACGGCATCATCACACAATGCACACGATCCGCCCCAAGCGCATCGACGGCAATGGCCGCGGACAGCGCCGAATCGATGCCTCCCGAAAGTCCGAGCAGGACACCGGGAAAGCGGTTTTTCTCGACATAATCCCGCAGGCCCAGAACAAGTGCGCTGTAGATGGTTTCCAGCTTCGGTGCGGGCGCAACGCGCGGGCCCTCTTCGCAGACCCAACCATCTGCCGCACGTTCCCACTGAGTGGTGACGACCGCCTCACTGTACATGGCGAGCTTTACCCGCAGATCGCTGTCGCTCCCAAGCACGTAAGACCCGCCATCGAAGACCAGTTCATCCTGACCGCCGACCTGGTTCACATAGACCAGCGGCAGTTCCGTCTCCACGACACGGGCAACGCCCAACTGAAGCCGCTCGTCTTCTTTTTCCAATTCGTAGGGCGAACCATTGATGCAGATCAGAATCTCCGCGCCGGACTCGGTCAGGCACTCTGAGACCTCCGGAAACCACATGTCCTCGCAGACCATGACCCCAAGGCGGACATCCCTGAAGTTCATCGGACCGTTCAAAGGACCGGCGGCAAAGAGGCGGACCTCATCGAACACACCGTAGTTCGGCAGGTCATGCTTGTAGCGGGTGCCCAAAATCTGACCATCATCCATCAGGACCGCAGCGTTGAAGACCTTTCCGCGCAGGGGCGAACGGGCAGAACGGTCCTCGCGCCAGGGCGCACCGATCAGCAGCCCCGGCCCGCCATCGGCCGTATCGGCGGCCAGTGCTTCCAGCGCCGCATCGACCCGATCCAGGAACATGGGCTTCAGCACAAGGTCCTCGGCGGGATACCCGGTGATATACATCTCGCTGGCCACCATCAGCTCGGCGCCCTGCGCCCCAGCTTCCACGCGCGCCGCACGGATTTTCGCGAGATTACCCTCAATATCGCCCAGGGTAGGATTGAGCTGGGCGAGGCATATTTTCAGCATGTCAGTCATAGCAGATTACTTAGCTCTACCGGACGATCACAGCAAGGATGAGAAAAAGGCCTGAGGTCCGATTTTCAAGAAAACCCGGCGTCACCATCCAAATCAAGCGGTATCAGAGGGCCGTTAAACCGTGGGTTTCAAGAATTTCAATCAGCATTTCGCCGCTGCCTTCGCGATGTTTTCGGTGGATGCGGCGGGCCGCCTCACCATCCCGCCGGCGCAGCGCATCTAGCAGATCTGCATGGTCCTGGCTGGATTTTGTCGGTTTCGGACGCAATCGAAGCGTGATCATCCGTACCCGGTGTGCCTGATCCCAATAGGTTCCGACCAGGGACCGCAATCTGCGATTCCCACAGAAATCAACCAACAGCATGTGAAAACGTTCGTCAGCCTCCGCCCAGGCCCGCAGGTCCTCACGCGCCAGAGCTTCGTCCATATCGGTGACGGCCTGCTCCAAACCGGCCGTCTGAGCCTCGCTCAGCCCCATGCGTGCAACGGATTCGGCCGCGACGGTTTCGAGGCCGGTCAGGATTTCGTAGATTTCGCGCATATCTTCGCCCGAAACCGGCAAGACCCGCATGCCGTGGCGGGGGCGCACCTCGACCAGGCCTTCGTTGGCAAGGCGGACCAATGCTTCGCGGACCGGAGTCCGGCTCATGCCAAGCGCCTGGGCAATCTCCTGCTCGGTCGCCTGGAACCCTGCTGAAATCTCGTTGTCGAGGATCTTGCGCCGCAGCAAACTATAGGCTTGATCCGAGTAAGACAGCCGTCGTCCCGGCAGACCGGCAGCCGCCGTCTCCGCGTCGGACAGTGCTTGTTTCAAACCCGCCAGTTCACTGACCATCTATGACCTCGATGCTTCTAACCTATAACGTCACTCGCTTGCCGAGCTCACTGGAACTATAGGCTGCTTCCTCGATTCGTATATTGGTCAAATAATCGCGGGCGCGGTTCATCAATGGCGCGCCATCTTGAAGGTGTTCGACCACGTGCCGCTGGAGCGCGAAAACGCAATCACCGCCAAAGTTCCGGTTTTGCCACTCATAGTCGATCTCGCGTTCCTGGTCTTCACCATGCTGACGCAGGAACAAGCGGCCATCGCCGTCAAGCCGCAGGCTCGCTTTTGATCCCTCCAACAGCATTTCGCCCATGGTGAGACGGCGGTTTTTGGCCGGGTGATCGGCAAGCCGGTTGCCATCGAAGAGGCCAGCCGCCCCATTCTCAAACTCGAACAGCATCACGCCGGTGTCTTCACCTCTGATCGCCGGGTTCAGTCGTCTGAGCGCCGCGGTCACCGATCGCATCTCGCCAAAGAGATAGCGAAAGACATCAATCAGGTGAATAGCCGTCTCATGGACCAGAAAGCGCTCCATCTCCTGGAAATAGGGTTGCCGGGCAAGATAGGCCTCGGGCCCCTGTCCGTCGCCGGGCCGCAGACGAAAAGCCACCTGATAGAGATCGCCCAGAGTGCCGGCCTCCAGGACACGTTTGATCTCGCTGTACCAGGGCTGAAAGCGAAAGTTCTCATGGATGACCAGCATCGCCCCGGCGTCTTCCATCAGCTTCGTCGCGTATTCGGCTTCCTTAAGACTGGGCGTAAAGGGCTTCTGGCAAATCACCGGGATTCCGCGGGCCGCCGCCAATTCGATGTAGGCGACATGAGTCGAGGGTGGCGTGATGATGTCCACAAGGTCCGGTTTCACGCTGTCGAGCATCTGCTCGAAGTCTGTGAAAACCTGTTCGATGCCATAGCTATCGGCAATTTTTTGGGCGTTCGCCTCGGTCTTGTTGCAGATGGCAGCCAGATCGACCTCCAGCCGATGCCAGGCTTCGTACTGAAACTGGCTGAAATAGCCGGCCCCGACACAGGCAACCCTCAAAAGTTTGTTCGCGGCATCCGTCATATTTCCATTCCGCCCGCTTAACCCAAATCCATCTCGTCACAGACCTGATCGACAGCAGCAATCACTGCATTGGTCACGTCAGTTGTCCCGCTTTCGCCGCCCAACTCGAATGGCAAAAGATTACCGGCCGCAAAGGCCTTATCGACAGCGGCGGTCAGTAACGCCCCCGCCTTGCCGTATGCGGGCCGGTCATGTTTGTCTGCAAGCCATTCGAGCATCATGCCGGCGGAGAGGAACATGGCGGTCGGGTTGGCCTTACCACTGCCGACAATGTCGGGCGCGCTGCCGTGGCAGGGCTGGAAAACGGCATGTTCGTCACCGACATCCGCGGAAGGCGCCATGCCCATACCGCCGATCAGGGCTGCACCGAGATCCGAGAGAATGTCCCCGAACATGTTTTCAGTGACAGCCACGTCGTAGACCCAGGGGTTGCGCACCAGATTTAACGCCATGGCATCGACATAGGCGTAGTCGGCGATCAGATCGTTGTTTTCAGCCGCCCGCTCGTCAAAAATGCTGCGGAAGAATGCGAAAGAGGTGAAGACGTTCGCTTTGTCCACGCAGGTCAAGCGTCCCTCATGGCCGGCAGCCTTGCGTTTGCGGGCGAGGTTGAAGGAGAAATCGAACAGCTTCTCCGAAACCTCGCGTGTGATTTCCATGGTATCGCGGGCAATGCGGTTATCCTCGATGGTTCCCTTGCCATGGGAAGCGAACAACCCTTCCGTCGACTCGCGGATCAGCACAAAATCCAGCGCTTGCGCCCGCGGGTCGGACAGGGGGCCGGGCACGCCGGGAATAGAGCGAACCGGGCGCACACCGGCATAGAGGTCCAGCTCAAAGCGGATATCCAGCTGCGGCGCGATCTCCGTCCCATCCGGATAACGGATGTCCGGCATGCCCATGGCCGCCAGCAGGATCGCGTCCGCATTTCGGACTTCCTCAAGCGTCTCCTTCGGCAAGGCTTCGCCGTGGTCTCGGTAACAGGCAGCTCCGGCAGGCACTTCCTTGAACGAGAGCGAAATATCGCCAACCCGTGACGTGACCGCATCGATGACTTCGAGACAGGGGCCCATGACCTCTGCCCCGATCCCGTCACCGGGTAACACCGCAACCGAAAGAGAATTTGACGAAGACATCCGTACCTCACACCGCTTGTAGCAAGCATTTGCTTTTTGTCCGAAAGGACTTTGTTTATCGCGCCGGCGTTTCACGACCGCCGCGTTCGTGTCTGACCTTAAAACTTCCAATGCGCGGGGGCATACCCGGCGACCGGGGACTCATAAATCGCCACGGCATCGCCCAGCAGACAGCCAAGATAGATCCGTTTCAAATCAGGACCGCCGAACGCGAGGCTCGAGATATTTTTAAGCCGCTCGCTCTGGCAATTGTCCAGATGCGGCCGATCCATCGTGCCGTTCAGATAAGCCGCCTCGACCCATGCCAGATGTGCCGGATCGTTGTCTTCCAAAACGACCCGCTGTTCACCATCGGGCGAGATGCGGATGACCCGGTTGCTGACGATACTGGTGATCCAGATCCCGCCTTCCTGATCGAAAGTCAAACCGTCCGGGAAGGTCCCCATTCCGAACTCCGCAACGGTCGTTTTATTGGTCAGGCTGCCATCATCTGCAATATCAAAAGACGACAAGCGCCGGGCAAAGGTCTCATTCACGAAGAGACGCCGGCCGTCCGGGTGAACAATGCATTCGTTTGTGTAGCCTAAGCCATCAGCGACGATGCGGGCCTTTCCGTCATCCACCAAAACAACGAAGCCGTCGTCGACATCAGGCCGGTATCCGAGACTCCTGGGCATCTTGCGCGTGCTGACCGTAATCCAGACGCGCCCCATGGCATCCAGATGCACGTAGTTCGTCGGTGGCAGTGGGACCCCGTCCACCTCCAGAAGAAACGGTCGAATGACGCCGGTCCTATCGATCCGGAAAACACCGCCCTCTTCCGCGCCGAGATGGGCCAGAAGATAGGAGCCGTCGGGCATCAGACAGATGCCATTCGGTTTCACCTCGAGCCCGCCGGCTTGGCCAACCAGGTCGACCTGCACACCGTCAGGCGGCAGAATACTGACTCCGCCATCCCAGTTCGACGCATGCACCCGGCCGTCAGACGTGCAGAGTACACACTCCGGACGCTTCAGCCCTTCCCCCAAAAATCCAATGAACGTCAGTTCCGACATCGATTCCCAAATACCCATCACCTGCCCAATAGCTCTCACTCGTGAGCCTTTTCATTCTTTACCGGACCAGCGAAAAACGTGACTCCATTTTTCTCAATCACGCTCCATAGCGCTCTTTCATTTCGGCGCCCCGCTTTTTTTCACGAGGGTTACCAATCGCCAGACTTTCCGCCAATCAACTTGCCATGACAAAATAATGCATACATTATCTAATGCATTATTGCACGATAAAAAAAGTCGAAGGGACCTCTTCCCGACTGAGTGTTCTTTGGAGACTCTTTACGCCGTTGACTGTAGCCGCTGGAAACACGAACCCAACTCCGGGAATTTGGTCTCACGTCACTATCGCATCGAATCAGGATAACAACAGGAAAGCTGAGAGATATGTTTGTCATTACGGTCGTTTTCGAATGCCATGCCGAGCAGAGGGAGAGCTTTGCCGCAGCTCTGAGGACGCAGGCCCATAATTCAGTCACGAAGGAGCAGGATTGTCTGCTGTTTGACGTCTGCAGCGACCCTGATCGGCCGAACCGCTTTTTCCTTTACGAAATCTACGGTGACGAGGCGGCATTCGATCTGCACCTCAAAAGCGAGCATTTTCTCAATTTCGATAAAGAGGTTGCAGACATGGTGACGTCGAAGACGGTCGAGCGCTGGAACAAGCACCCCTCCGCAGGCGCATGAAAGAGTTGAGAGTCTCCCGTCAGCCGGCTTCCGTCGCGGCCCCCGCGTTCAAGCGGGCCAAGGCCCGGATACGTTCGATTGCCGAGTGAAAGCCGTTGGCGCGGTTCGGGCTGATCTGGGCCTCGAAGTCGAGCCGGCGCAGCACGTCCTTGATATCGACCGCCAGGATCTCTTCACCGGTCCGGCCGGAGTAGATCGATAGCAGCACGGACAAGAGCCCCCGGACGATATGCGCGTCGCTATCCGCCCGGAAAGAAATAATCGGCTTAGGGTCTGACGAAACCTCGGCGATAATCCAGGCCTGGCTGGTACAGCCCTGAATACGGTTCTGCTCACTTTTGTCGGCCTCATCGAATTCGGGCAGCTTGCGGCCCAGATCGATGATGTAGCGATAGCGATCCTCCCAGTCGTCAAGGAACTCAAAGTTCTCGACCAACTCGTCAACCGATGTGATCGCCATGCCTTCACTATCCATCTTCAATCCCCGCGCAAGACTATGTGCGCGAGCCCTGCGTCAAAAGCGTAATCCGTCAGCTACTTGCGGAGCAAAAACTCACGTCCGACCTTCACCCGCGGCTCACCATCATACTCGATGATATCCGCGGTCGCGTAGGTCTCGGACCAGCTACTAGGTAAATAGCTTCCGGTCCCGACAATATCAATTGGTGCCTGGGCCTCGGCGATCATCCGGCACTTCACAGGGCTGAAACCGGAAGAACCAACGATCTTCACCTTGGAGAAACCCTCGTTGTCGAGAACTTCGCGCAGCTTCCAGATGGCGGCTGCCGAAACACCGGGCCCGACCAGATGGCGCAGCTCCGCCTCGTTTCTGTATCCCCGTACTGCCTGTGGCACATTGCGCTCCAGAACGGCGTAGGAACTCGGCGGGTCAAGGGTTTCGACGAAACGGCTGCCCGCCGTATCGAGGCGAATGGCAAGCTGGCCGTTTGCTGCACGCTCAGGAAAGCGGCGGCAGACCGTCAGGGAATCCGTTATCTCTCGGGCGAAATAGTCGACCAGGACCGTCATGGGGTCATCGGGGAAGACCTCGTCGTACATCTCGGCGGCGCGCAGGGTCGAGCCGGCATAGCCGATAAAGGCGTGCGGCATGGTCCCTTTACCGCCGTCCGTGCCGAAGTACGGCGCCGTGGCGTCGGTTGCGTTGCCGATGAAGCCGACGGCTCCGGCTTTTCGTTTTGCCCGTTGCGATCCGACCGAGGCCGCATAGGCCATAAGCTCCGCCATCTCGGTGCCCGCGCAGTGCCGCGCGTCCATCGCCAGGAAACCGACCTTCGGCAGATCGGAACACATGGTGAAAGCGTTGTAGGCCGCGACACATGTCGGTCCAAGCTTTTGCAGCACCAGGGTTTCGAGGTCGACGAGATGATAAAGAGGTCCGGAGACATACATGATCGGCTCGCCGGCACCGACCCACCTGCCCTCCTCGAAGCGCAGGTCGATTTCGAACTCCGTGCCGCGTTTCCTGGCAATCGTATTGAGCCAGTCGATCGCAAGGCGCGGGGCAGAGATGACCGGGCGGCGCATGAACAGGGCATAAACCGCTGAAACATCGCCAAACTTCTCAACCGACTTCTTCGTCCTTAGAAAGTAGTGGTCGGTCCAATTGACGATATCCGGCTCACGCACCGGCCATTCAGAGGCATTGTGCGAATTGTCGGGTCCGGCTTGGCGTTCCAGAGCATCATCTGGCATGAGACTGATCCGTCCCTTTGATTTGAGCGGGCACAGCTAGCCTGCTGTCCCGGCAGGAGAAATTCGGCAGATAAAAGTAGAGCGGCTTTGTCGAGTTCATTCAACAAAAACCGCCCTGGCTTTTAAATCCCCGCTGCGTGCAGCTGTTACGAAGCGGCGGCAATCACACCGTTGCCGTTGCGCAGCTCTTCACGTTCTTGTTTCAACTGCTCGGCAATGAGAAATGCCAGTTCCAAGGCCTGACTGGCATTCAGCCGCGGATCGCAATGGGTATGATAACGGTCGCCGAGCCGGTCTTCGCTGATCGCCTGCGCGCCGCCGATGCACTCGGTCACATCCTGCCCGGTCATCTCGAAATGAACGCCGCCGGCATAGCTTCCTTCTGCGCGATGGACGTTGAAGAAGCCTTTGACCTCCGCAAGGATCCGGTCGAAGGGCCGGGTCTTGTAGCCGCTGGAAGACTTGATCGTATTGCCGTGCATGGGATCGCAGGACCAGACGACCTTGCGGCCTTCCTGTTCCACCGCGCGCACCAGCCGGGGCAGTTTCTCCTCGACCTGATCATGGCCCATGCGAGCGATCAGGGTCAGGCGGCCTGCCTCGTTCTCCGGGTTAAGAACATCGATCAGGCGGAGTAGGTCGTCAGTTTCCATGGAGGGACCGCACTTCATCCCGATCGGATTCTTGATACCGCGCGCAAACTCGATATGAGCTTCATCGATGTTTCGGGTCCGGTCGCCGATCCAGACCATATGCGCCGAGCAGTCATACCATTCGCCACTCAGGCTATCGACACGGGTCAGCGCCTGCTCATAGTTCAGCAGCAGTGCCTCGTGGCTGGTATAGAAGTCGGTTTCACGCAGTTCCGGGCTCTTCTCAGGCGTCAGGCCGCAGGCCTTCATGAAGGCGATCGTCTCGTCGATCCGCCGTCCCAGCTCCGCGTAGCGCTCGCCCTGGGCGGAACCCGCCACGAACTCCAAATTCCACTGATGAACCTTATGCAGATCCGCGAAACCGCCCTGGGCGAAAGCCCGTAAGAGGTTGAGCGTCGAAGCGGATTGATTATAGGCCCGCAGCAGACGCTCAGGATCCGGCTGGCGCGCACCATCGGTAAACTCGATACCATTGACGATGTCGCCCCGGTAACTCGGCAGCTCCACACCATCGATGGTCTCGGTCCCCGCGGACCTTGGCTTGGCGAACTGACCCGCCAGACGCCCCACCTTCACGACCGGACAGGCCGCCCCGAAAGTCAGTGCCACCGCCATCTGCAGGAGCACCTTGAAGGTGTCGCGGATATGATTGGGATGGAACTCAGCGAAGCTTTCCGCGCAGTCGCCGCCCTGCAGCAGAAAGGCCTTCCCCTCGGCCACTTCGCCAAGATGCCTTTTGAGTTTGCGGGCTTCACCTGCAAACACCAGCGGCGGATAAGCGGCAAGAGTCTCTTCGACTGCCGTCACGGCAGCCTGATCAGGGTATTCCGGAACCTGACGGATCGTCTTGTCACGCCAGGAAACAGGGGTCCAGTTGGCGGTCATCACCGGCCTCGTTCTTCATCAATTTCAACGGGCACCGCAATCGCAAAACGGCACGGAGCGAGGGTTTTACAAGGCTTTCAGCGCCTTTACCACCCGAAAAGGCAGTGCTTGTGCGCAGGGCAAACTGCACCCCAGCAACCAGGCCTTTTCTTGCCTGCCTGAATAAGACTTAGCGCGCCGGGCCCCGATTTCTCACCAGGAATTCAAATTTTGCGTGAACTAGCCTCTATTCCGCAGCTTTTTCAATTGCTTCCGGGACGGGCTCACGCATGGTGACAAACTCTTCAGCGGCCGTGGGATGAATACCGACGGTGGCATCGAACATCTGCTTTGTCGCGCCGGCTTTGACAGCAACCGCGAGCCCCTGAACGATCTCGGGTGCGTCGAGACCGACCATATGGACCCCCACCACACGCTGACTTGCCCGGTCAACGACCAGTTTCATCATGGTCTTCTCGTCGCGTCCGGAAAGCGTGTGTTTCATGGGCCGGAAGTTCGAGCGGTAGATATCCACTGGTCCGTAGGTCTTGCGAGCATCGGCTTCGGACAGGCCTACGGTCGAAACCGGCGGATGACTGAAGACCGCGGAAGGAACATCCTCGTGGTTCATGGCCCTGGGATTGCCACGGTAAACCGTATCCACGAAAGCCATGGCCTCCTGGATGGCGACCGGGGTCAGGTTGATCCGGTCCGTGACATCACCCACGGCAAAAATGTTGCTCTGACTGGTTCTCGACTGCGCATCGACCTCGATGGCTCCGGACTCGCTCACCTTCACGCCCGCGGCCTCGAGGCCCAGGTTTTTGATATTCGGACGCCGTCCGGTGGCCGCCATGACCAGATCGGTCTCGACGGTCGTTCCGTCAGAGAGCGTCACCAACAGGCCGTCGCCGCCCTTCTCAATCTTCTCGATGGTGGTCTGGACCTGGAGTGAGATCCCCTTCTTCACGATCTCTTCCGCAAGGGTGTTGCGCACATCATCGTCAAACCCGCGCAGGATCTGCTCGCCCCGATAGACCAGCTTAACGTCACTGCCCATACCATTGAAAATACCGGCGAATTCCACGGCAATGAAACCGCCGCCATAAACCAGCGCGCGCTTCGGCAAGCCGGTCAGATGAAAGGCTTCGTTGGAGCTGATCGCGTGCTCCCAGCCCTCGCCCGGCGGGAAGCTCGGGCTGCCGCCAGTCGCAATCAGGATGGTCTCTGCGGTGATCCGCTGGTCTCCGACCTGCACTGTGTGTGGATCAATCAATTCGGCATGCGCGCGGAAGGATTTGACCCCGGCATTGTCGAGTAGCTTCTGGTAAATACCCTCGAGCCGGTCGATTTCTTTATCTTTGTTGGCGATCAGGCTGTTCCAGTCAAAACTGGTTTCACCAACCGTCCAGCCAAAGCCCACAGCATCTTCGAAATCCTCATGAAAATGGCTGGCATATGACATCAGCTTTTTAGGAACACACCCCCGGATGACACAGGTTCCCCCATAACGGTAAGATTCCGCCAGACCTACCTTCGCCCCGGTTGCCGCCGCCATGCGCGCACCGCGCACACCACCGGATCCGCCACCGATCACAAAGAGATCGAAATCATAAGCGCTCATATCAGCAGTTCCATATTTAAAATCTGGCGGCGTGCCACCTACCTTTGATGCGCCACCTTTGATGCAAGGCCTTTTCACATAGGATCATGGGTGAAGCTTACCATAGACAAGCTTGCAACCCTGTTAATCGCTCACGTCTTTGTGTTTGCCGGACTTAACCCGTCGCCATGCAGATGTATTTGACTTCCAGGAAGTCATCCATGCCGTACTTCGAACCCTCTCGCCCAATACCGCTCTCTTTGACACCACCGAAGGGCGCGACCTCGGTTGAGATCAGACCGGTATTGACGCCAACCATTCCGGTCTCCAGCGCCTCGGCGACGCGCCACACCCGCCCGAGGTCTTTAGCGTAGAAATAAGCCGCCAAGCCGAATTCCGTATCGTTCGCCATTTCAATGACTTGTTCTTCTGTCTTAAAGCGGAACAGCGGCGCAACCGGACCAAAGGTCTCTTCATGCGTCACCTTCATATCGGTGGTCACTTCGGTCAGAACCGTGGGCTCGAAGAAGGTTCCCCCCAAGGCGTGACGCCCGCCGCCGACGGCGACCTTGGCACCTTTTGCCGTGGCATCGGCCACATGGTCCTCGACCTTGGCGATCGCGGCGAGATTGATGAGCGGGCCCTGGTTCACGCCTGCCTCGGTGCCGGCACCGACAGAGATCTTCTCCACTGCGGCCGCCAGTTTCTCAGCAAAAGCATCGTAAACAGCGTCCTGGACGAAGATCCGGTTGGCACAGACACAGGTCTGGCCTGCATTGCGGAACTTACTGATCATCGCGCCTTCGACCGCCGCATCAAGATCGGCATCGTCAAAGACGATAAAGGGCGCATTACCACCCAACTCCATGGAGACCTTCTTCACCGTACCGGCGCACTGTTCCATCAGGAGCTTACCGACCCGGGTTGAACCGGTGAAGGAGAGCTTTCGCACCGTTGGATTGGACGTCATTTCGCCGCCGATCTCGCTGGCGACACCCGTAACAACGTTGATGATCCCGGCCGGAATGCCCGCGCGCTCCGCGAGCTCGGCAAGCGCAAAAGCCGAGAGCGGCGTAAGCTCCGCAGGCTTGATCACGACGGGGCAGCCCGCTGCCAGCGCCGGCGCGCACTTACGGGTGATCATGGCAATCGGGAAATTCCAGGGGGTGATGGAGGCGACAACACCGATCGGCTGCTTGATGACCACGATCCGCTTGTCGGCCTGATGCTGGGGGATGGTGTCGCCGTAAACCCGGCGCGCTTCTTCCGCAAACCATTCGATGAAGGATGCGCCGTAGGTCACCTCGCCTTTCGCTTCCGCGAGGGGCTTGCCCTGTTCGGAGGTCATCAGAAGCGCGAGGTCGTCGGCGTTCTCGGTGATCAGGTTGAACCAGTTTCTGAGGATTGTGCAGCGCTCCTTGGCGGTCAGCGCGCGCCAGGCCGGCCAGGCCCGGTTCGCAGCCTCGATCGCCGCACGGGTCTCGTCAGCGCCCATCTTGGGAATCCTTGCGATCACCTCATCATTGGCCGGATTGGTCACTTCGATCGTTTCACCGCCATCCGCTTCGACCCACTTGCCATCGATGTAGCACTGCTGGCGGAAAAGGGACGGGTCTTTAAGTTGGACGGTCATCTCGTTGTTCTCCCGAAGCGCGGCATCTCTTGAAGTCAGCAACCAGCCGGCATTTTTAAGTAAAGGCGGCGGGAGTATAGACAAGCGGGGTCCAGTGCGAAAAGCGCAATGTCGCCCTTGTCACTGAAGGCGGAACCTGACAGAGATAATTACTCAGCATTTCAGTCAGATGACCCTCAGAGTTCACACAACATGAAACACTACAATCCCGAGAACGAGCCACAGGATTCACGCGAACGCCGGGCTATCGAGCCGGTAGTCTGCTATCCGGTCGAGAGCCTCGTGCCCGCCGAGATGGAGCGTCTGCGCGCAGCGCGGCAAGATCTGGAGAAGGTTGCGCAGGTCACCGTCCCACCGCGCGACGCCCGCTGCTTTGAAGTTCCTGCCGGCCACTTCTTCCGGATCGTCAGCCGCGACGGCGCCCAGGTCGGAGACCTCAACCTCTGGGCACGCGACAACCTCCATGAAAAATTCTACAGCGGCAAGACCAGGGCGCTTCACGGGACGCACCTCTCGACCGGCGACAGGATGTGGTCGGGCTTCCCTTATCTGCGGCCGCTCGCAACCGTCACCTATGACACGCTGGATTGGTATGGCTGGGATAAATTCGGCGGATCTGTGCACGATGTGATCGGCACACGCTGCGATCCCTACACGGCGAAACTCCTGTCAGGCGTCGACTACCACTATTGCTGTCATTCCAACCTGATCCGAGCCCTGGCAGATTACAAGGAAATGACCCGCGATGAGGCCGAGCCCTATGTCCACGATGTGCTGAACGTCTTCATGTGCACAGGCTTCACCCTGGACACACATCAGTACTTCATGAAGGCCAGCCCGGTGCGGCCCGGCGACTATCTGGAGTTCTTCGCGGAAACCGATCTCCTGGGGGGCCTGTCGGCCTGCCCGGGTGGCGATTGCTCTGCGAAGCATTCGTCCGACGAGGCCGCCTGCTTCCCCCTCGAGGTCGAAATCTTCAAATCCAACTCGCAGGCCCTCGAGGGCTGGGAGCCGCCTGCCGCTTCGAGCTACTCAAGAAGCCACGGCTAGACCGGAGCGAAGGCGGATCTTGCTGATGATACTTGGAAGAGGCCAGGAAGAAGCAGCATTGTCTCCGACGCGCTCTCGTCACGCGTAGGGCCACTGGATTAGATCGCTTTGTAGTCGGCGATATGTTTATTCAGGCGATCAATAAAAGTCTGATCCCCGCCGTTTTCAACGCCCAAAAACATCGCGACATACTCCCACTCCGACCTGGAGTTGCCGTAGATGAGGTAAAGGCTGTCCTCAAGAAAACCCCCTTGAGTTACCAGCTCGACACTGTCGATTTTCGAGTAGGGCAGTTCGTAAACGCTCAGTACGCCCTCTATTTCCTCGTAGATGACCAACTTGGTCGGGGTGAGAAACTGTCCGCCGTCGGCGACGCTGAACAGTCCATAGGAATAGAAATACTCAATTGAGTCACTTTCATCGAGAATACCGCGATCAAGCAGAGTTTGGATGTGATAACTGGAGAGGTTTTCCCCCGAAACGACTTTCAAATCGGGAAAAACGCCCACCTCAATCAAGAGGCCGAAAGCGCATAGGGCAAGCAAAGCGCTTCCGAAGACCGTTCCGCATCCGATAAGGAGCCAGCTTCTCTTCCGCGCTAGGCTCGCAACTCCGTACTTTTTTCTCGAGAACCAGCCTCTTAAGCCGCTGACAGCAATCACACCGAAAATGACGGCACCCACCCCGCCGTACCAGGGCGCTGTGACAATACTGAACACAATTTCAACCAGCATCCAGCCCGCGACATAAGGGACTGCGCCGTATTTCCCGTTCCTGATCCTTACGCCCAGCCATAGCGAGAGAACCGAAATACCCGAATAGAGACCCAACTCGAAATAGAGTTGTTCGCTATTTGCCGGCGGTGATGTGTATTGCGTCTCCCCTTGCAGAAGCAGCAAGATGGTCTGAAGCAGGTAGCTGAAAGTCAAATAGAACGCGACGTATTGGACGGAACGCATTGCGCGAAACACGCCCTGGGCATCGGTGATGACTGTCCACAGCCGAAAAAATCTTGTTCTTTTCTCGCTCTCGACAGTCATAGGTGCTCAAGGGATCACATTTAGATTCAAGTGTCGAAAAAATCTAATCGACCGAAAAGAGAACAACAAAGCTTTAACGACAACTCCAGGGCTGTCTCGGAGGGCTTATCCCGCAAGCGCCGGCTTGCAGAGCGGGACACGCGGTTTGCCCGCGCTGCCCCTATTTTACATTCGCCCCTATTCCACCGTCACCGACTTCGCCAGGTTCCTTGGCTGATCCACATCCGTGCCTTTTAGAACGGCGGTGTGATAGGCCAGAAGCTGGATAGGGATGGAGTAAAGAATCGGCGCGACAAAGGGATCGATCTTCGGTAACTCGACAGTGTGGACCGCGAGCTCTCCGGCCCTGGCGAGCCCCTCCTTATCCGAGAGCAACACGATCTTACCGCCGCGGGCATGCACTTCCTGCAGATTGGAAGCCGTCTTTTCGAACAGAGGGCCGCTCGGCGCGCAGGCAATGATCGGCACCGCTTCGTCGATCAAGGCGATCGGACCATGCTTCATCTCGCCTGCAGCATAACCTTCAGCATGTATATAGCTGATTTCTTTGAGTTTTAGCGCCCCTTCCATGGCAATCGGATAGAGTGTTCCCCGGCCGAGATACAAGACATCCCGCGCTTCGGAGATATCGTGGGAAATCTCCCGGATCGCCTCGTCATGGTTCAAGACCTCGGCAATACGAGCCGGCACTTCCGTGAGAGCTGCGGAGAGTTCCCGCTCCCGCGCGACGTCGATCGCACCGCGTGCCCGCGCCGTGGCAATGGCCAGACAAGCCAGGACCGTCAACTGCGTGGTGAAAGCCTTAGTCGAGGCCACGCCGATCTCCGGCCCGGCCTGCGTCGGCATCACGGCATCGGAACTGCGGGCGATTGCAGACTCGGGAACGTTGACGACCGAGAGGATCTTCTGGTCCTGCGATTGGGCATACTTCAGGGCTGCCAGGGTATCGATGGTCTCTCCCGACTGCGAGATGTAGACGCTGACACCGTCGTCCGGCATCGGGGCTTCGCGATACCGGAACTCGGACGCGATATCGATCTCGACCGGCTGACGCGCAACTTGCTCGAACCAGTATTTTGCCACCATGCCCGCGTAGAAGGCGGTACCGCAGGCGATGAAGGTGAAGCGCGAAACCTTTGAAAGATCGAAAGGAAGGTTCGGCAACTGAACCGAGAGGGTGGCCGGATTCAGGAAACTGTGCAGGGTATCGCCGATCACGGCCGGCTGCTCGAAGATTTCCTTCTGCATGAAGTGCCGGTATTGGCCCTTGCCGATCATCGCGCCTGACATGGCGGTCTGCTTGACTTCGCGCTCCACCACCGCGTTGCTGCTGTCATGCACCACGGCGCTGTCGCGGGTCAACTCGACCCAGTCACCCTCTTCAAGGTAGCTGATTCGGTCGGTCAGCGGCGCGAGCGCCAGAGCGTCGGATCCCAGGTACATCTCGCCATCGCCATAGCCAACGGCCAGCGGGCTGCCGCGCCGCGCCCCGATCATCAGGTCATGACGGCCGGTGAAAATGATGGCGAGGGCGAAAGCGCCTTCAAGACGCGCCAGTGCCTTGGCCACAGCATCCTGGGGGCTCATCTGCTGTTTGAGGTATTCGGAGACCAGATGGACCACGACTTCGGTGTCCGTCTCGGTCTCGAAAACGTGGTTCGCGTCTGAGAGTTCGGCCCTGAGCTCTTGAAAATTCTCGATAATTCCGTTGTGAACGACGGATACAAGCTCACTGGCGTGGGGATGCGCATTGGCTTCCGTGGGGCGGCCATGTGTGGCCCAGCGGGTGTGGCCGATCCCGATGGTGCCTTCGACCGGCTCGCTCTCAAGGAGGGTCGCCAGGTTATGGAGCTTACCCTCCGCCCGGCGCCGGTCCATCGATCCGTTGACCAAGGTCGCGATCCCTGCGGAATCGTAGCCGCGGTACTCCAGGCGCTTCAGACCATCCAGCAGCAAGGGTGCCACTGGCGCATTTCCGATAATCCCGATGATGCCACACATAGTTATTCAGCCTTCCTTATACCGCCCTGGCGGTTAGTCTTTTTTCTTGAGTTCCCGAAAGAACGCGGCGCGCTCGGGAAAGACGACCTGACGGCCGCGCCCCAGCGCCATTGAATCCTTCGGCACTTCTTCAACGATCGTGCTGCCCGCGCCCACAAGCGCGCCCTCACCGATCGTCACCGGTGCCACCAACGCCGA
This sequence comes from Denitrobaculum tricleocarpae, assembly GCF_007004665.1. Classification (GTDB taxonomy): domain Bacteria; phylum Pseudomonadota; class Alphaproteobacteria; order Kiloniellales; family Kiloniellaceae; genus Denitrobaculum; species Denitrobaculum tricleocarpae. Next base: position 513,223 of record NZ_ML660054.1, read on the forward strand.
GTTCGACCCGATGAAGGCACCTGCACCAATAACGGTCCTGGACTTGTTGAATCCGTCGTAATTGCAGGTGATCGTGCCTGCGCCGATATTGGCTTTCGGGCCTACAGTCGAATCCCCGACGTAACTCAGGTGATTTGCCTTGGAGCCAGTGCCAAAGATCGCGTTCTTGCACTCGACGAAGTTGCCGATCTTCACACCAACCCCGATTTCGGTTCCCGGCCGCAGCCGCGCATAGGGACCGATAATGGCGCCATTCTCGATCTTGGCGCCCTCGACATGCGAAAAAGCACGAATCTGGACGTTGTCGCTGATCACCACGCTCGGACCAAAGATCACATTGGGCTCGATCACGACATCACGGCCAACCACCGTATCGCAGGAGAACCAGACCGTTTCAGGGGCAATAAGAGTTGCTCCGCCGGCCATCGCCTTTGCGCGCAGGCGGTCCTGCATCACGGATTCGGCCACCGCCAGTTCGGCGCGGGAATTCACGCCATGAACGTCGTCCACAGGCGCCTCGACAATCCGCGCTTCCAGCGAGTCCTTGCGCGCCGCAGCAAAAAGGTCCGTGAGATAGTACTCGCCCTGGGCATTATCGTTTTGAAGACCCTTGACCAATTCGAGGAACGTACGCCCCTCGCCGATCAATGGCCCGGCATTGCAGAGATCGATCTTCCGAATCTCCTCATCGGCGTCGGCGAACTCGACAATCCCTTCGACAACACCCGAAGCATCGAGCAGGAAACGGCCGTATTGCGCCGGATCCGCGGGCCGGAAGGCCAGCCCAACCAGCTTGGTCGACGGCGTTTCGCGGCGAAGATCAAGCATTTGCTTCAGAGTTTCACCGGTCAGCAGAGGCGTATCGCCGTAGATCACCAGGACGTCCGAGCTGTCGTCGTTGGCGTAATCCGAGAGAGCATCTGCGGCGCACATCACAGCATGCCCGGTTCCCAAACGCTCTTCCTGGACAACGATATGGTGCGAAACGGCAGCCTTCTGGACCTCTTGGGAGCCCGGGCCGACCACCACGATTATACGCTCCGGTTCAAGGCTTTCGGCCGCATCCAGCACATGCCGCAGCATGGCGCGGCCCGCAACCGGATGCAGGACCTTGGGAAGTTCGGATTTCATTCGCGTTCCCTGACCGGCGGCCAGAACAACAACGGCAAGTTTGTTAGATGTCATTTCGCTTCGGAACTCTGAAAAGAGACAAATGATTGAAAATTAGATAGGGCGGCTTCAGAAGTTGAACAATCAGGATGCAGATAAGCGTTTTACATAGAATTAACTTTAAGCGAATTTGCCATAGGTTAAGGATTCTGTGCAATTCACCAATTGTTGCGGTGCGTTACAATAAATTCAGAGACTTACCATCCAATCATTCGCAACTGCAGGGCTGAGATCGCCAAGCTGATGGCCGTTTTACCCGGCAACAACACCGCAATTCCATAACACGACAAGGATCACGTAGAGCTATGCACGTCAACGGACAGAGCCACCGTAACACACTGATTTGCGATCTCGACGGCACGCTCGTCGACTCGGCCCCTGATCTGGCAGGTGCATTGATCACACTCTTGGCGGAAGCGGGCAGAGACGGGCTCTCCCTTGCGCAGGTAAAATCCATGATCGGCGACGGGGTCGCCAAGCTGGTGGAACGCGGTTTTACGGCAACAGGCGGCTGCCCGGATTCTTCAGCATTCGAAGCGCTCGTTACCCGCTTTATCGAGATCTATAATACCCGGCTGGTTGTCGAGACACGCCCCTACCCCGGCGCCCTTGAGACCCTGACAGGCCTGAAGGAACAAGGCTGGCGATTAATCGTTTGTACTAACAAGCCCGAAACACCGTCCCGCGAGATCCTTCAGGCCCTGGAACTCGCGCCACTCTTCGAGGCCGTCGCGGGCGGTGATTCCTACCCTTTTCGCAAGCCGGACCCACGGCATATCTTAACGCTTTTGGAAGGCATCAAAGCCTCGCCGCAGAACGCAGTGATGTTTGGCGATGGCCCCGCAGATATCGGGGCGGCACGCGGGGCGGGCATTCCGAGCCTTCTGGCCGGCTTCGGCTACGGCGTAACAGCCGCCGAAAAAGAAGGTCCGGATCATCGTATCGAGGATTTCAGCGCACTCCCAAAGGTTCTGATGGCGCTGAACGCGTCCGCCCCCGGGTAGTAAAGCGATTTACCGCGTCACCGTCCGCGCAAGCCTTGACACCACCCATCCCCCTACCCTACATCAGGCGTAGCGGCACCACAGCCGCAACCGAGATGGCTGCCGATGCAAAGTCCGGCGCTTATCAGGGCGCGTAGCTCAGCGGGAGAGCACTGCCTTCACACGGCAGGGGTCACAGGTTCAATCCCTGTCGCGCCCACCATCACGTCGACACTTCAATTCCGCGGCCTTGGTCCATACTCCGGCAAGCCCTGGGCCAGATCGCAGCAACCCAGATCCGGCGCCTTTCCGGAGAAACCGTCGCTGAAGTTAGGCACGAACTCACCCTTGTCGACGGCCTGGGAATCAGGGCGGAGCCGGGGCAGGTTATCGGCCGCATCGTATTCGTTCTGATATTTGGCCGGCGGCAGGAAGCCATCGACGAAGGTCCGGTGATTGTAGAGAGAGAATGCGCCTTTGGTTCGATAGAGGCGCTTTGAAGCTTTGGCGTCCTCCAGCGACCGATAGCGCGTGTCATTCCAAACTGCGAAATCCCCGGCCCCTATGCCCCAGGCATAGCCGTCACTGTCGAAATCGTTTTCGATCATGCGCCCTGTGCTGCGCAATGCCGGACTTTTTGTTCCGACGAAGATGTTGTTACGGGTGACAACGTTAGAGACCGTCTCCCGGCCCGGCTGGATGTTGAAGGGAATGCCGGCCCGCACCGAGGTATTGTGAAACAGGAGCATACCAGAGGTGTGGTTATGTAACTTAAAGGGGGCGTACTGGGTGTTGTAGATCACGTTCCGATAGATATAGACCGGACCGCCGTGCACCGGTTGGCCGGTAATCCCGGCGAAACAATTTGTGATCCGGTTTCTGAAGACCCGGACATTGGTATCCGAGTAGTCAGTCTCAACACCATCGTCCGTACAGGTGATGATTTCGTTGCCGTAGATGTCGGAGGCCGACAATCTTCCCCGATCGCCGTTGTGCACGGCATCGCCTACATTGCGGAAGAGATTGTGCGCGACGACATGCCCTGAACCGGTAAGCTCAACGCCGTAGGTTTCTTCGATCCCTCTGGACCGCGGCCACGTGGTCACTCCCTGGAAGACGTTATCCAGGACCGCGTTGTATTGAGATTCGCCGTAGGTCGCCCAGCGCGAAGTCACTCCATACTGCGTGAAGTTAAAGCGGTTCCTCCGAACAACTAAATGACTTGCCTGGTCCACACTTAGCAGTCGGTCGGCGTTCTGGAAGACCAGCCCTTCGAACCAACGGTGCGCTGTGCCGTTGGCGTTCAACAGTACTTCTGCACCCGCACCGTCGAGGATAGCACCCTCCTCTCCCCGATAGACGATCGGTTTGCCGGCCTCTCCTGATTGCGTGATGCGATGACCGGCGACGCTGTAGAGACCTGGTTTGAGGATAAAAAGATCGCCGGGCCGCGCGTTGGCTTCGGCGGACTGAAGGCTCTGAAAAGGACGTTCGGAGGAACCGTCTCCACCGGTCTCGTCTCCGGGCATGACATAGAGTGTACGGGATGCCCTGACCTCGCCGGGCTCCGCGCGAGTTGCGACTTGGATCTCTCTGACCAGTTCAGTCGACGAACCACCGTCTATGGTCACACCATCATCATCTGTCAGGGTCAATCTGACCAGGTAGTCGCTTGCGGGTTTCAGATCCACTACGCTGCCCGCAAAAAGCCAGCCTCCCGGCACCAGGTTATCTGCCGACATTCTCTCCGGCATAGGGCGGAACAGCGGATAACCCTCTGTCCATTCATCCACGGCAGCCTCGCGATAGCTGACTGTAATGCGCGCCGTCTGATTGCCATCGCCAACAACCGGCCAGCGGACAGCTATCGAGCGATAGGTTGAAGGCTCCAGCAAAATCTCTCCGGGCTTCGATGCTAAGACCGGCGCGCTCGCGCCATCTGCCTGCTGCGCATAGCCGACGGACAGCTGCAAAGCTGCCGCCCCAGCAAACAACGCTGCTCCAGTTCTGAGCGCAAAGGTCGGTGAAAAAGCGGATCTAAAAGATCTGAGTAGAAACCTCTGAACGCTCAACGGGCGTATCCTTGGTCATTGCCGGTCCGGCCGACACGTTAGCCGAAGTCGATGACATTTCGTAGATACAAAAAAAGGGCGCCCCCCAAACAGGGGCCGCCTGATAACAGATACAAAAAAAAGCGGCCCCCAATTTGGGGGCCGCCGGGATAAAAAGGTCTAGGTGCTAAAAACTCAGTTTGCGAAAGTCTGCTAGATCTCGGCAGGCGTTTCGAGCGCAGCTTCCTCCCAGAGCGCATTCGCAGAATCAAGCCGGAGCCTCACCGCCTGCCATTCCGCCGCGATTTCCTCTTCGGTTTTCTCACCGCTGTGTAAAGCCTCAATGGCGTCAATCGCGAAACGTCCCAGTTGGACCAAAGCCAGTATGGTTTCAGGACTCATTTCGAACCTCCGTCTCAATAAAGATCATGCTGATCACGCCGGCCTCCACGAGATCAATCAGATCGTCTGTGTTCTCGACCTCGCCGCTGCAGGCTTCATTCAAGGTCGGACGCCACTGCTCGACCGTCGCGACCTGCTCCTCGCTCAAGCGTCCCGCGGCACGAAAACCTGCAAGCGATGTGAGGCTTGCGGCATAAGCACGGCAGGCAATCTGTAGATTCTCCTGCAGAGGAACGGTGGACGCGCAACCTGCCAACAAAAAAGCCGCCGAAACGGCGGCTAAAAACGACTTATGCATTCGTAGCTACTCCATATTGGGCACAAGAAAAACAGCGAGGCTGTTTAGAATGACTCCGAGGGCAGCCACCACCTCGGCGTCCAATGTCGTTAAAGCCGCAATTACACCTGTCATGGCGCTCGCAATCGCAGCCGCGGCGGCTTTATCGTATTTGGTAAGCATCTCTCCCTTTCTTCAGTTATCCGAGAGGAACAATGAGGTGTCGGCAGCAGCTAGGAACCATTGGAGAAGGCCTGCTTGAAGCCGATCCACAGCATACTCAGCAAACCTGTGATCGCCGTGGTGTAGACGGCCACACGCAGTGCCAGGCCAACTCGCTCCGACGCCTTGCGCTGCGTCCGCAGATAAGCCATGTCAGCCTGTGCCTCGCGTGGATCGCGCGTGTCCAGCCCCATCCTTACAAATGTCCGCTCAACCGCTTCTTCCGCGGCCGCCGCCGCGATCTCGTGAGCATCAGCCTGGTTCATAAAGGCTGCCCGACAGAGCGTCTCAGAAGCCAATCTGCAAGCTTCCTCGGATGGACCCCATAGTCCTGAAAACAACCCGCAACGAAGCGCAGAACCGCGACGTTTGGTACACCCGTTTTTGTCAGCACAAGAATTTCGTCGCCGGGCAGCACGGTCTTGGGCGGGACGGCGTTATAGACGTCCATGAAGCGTACTGCTTCAGTACCAACCAGGTGCGCCGCTACCTGCTCAGCGGCCGCAAGATTTTGAATAAAATACGTCACGGGCCTGCACTCGCGCTCAAGGCTGTTGGAGACAGCCGCTGCACTGGACATCCAAAATGCGGACATAAAAAAAGCCGCCAGAATGGCGGCAAATCCGTTCGGTTTCATGATGCTACTCCTCAGGTAAGAATAAGGACCTTGGTGCCCGCTAAAAACTCGCTGCCAAGCTCAACCTTAAGGCCAGCCTGACGAGATATCGATCGCTTCGACCTGGGCAATCGTTGCGGCCGCTTTGACATCCGACTTCATCGGCCAGGACGCGGCGTAAATCGCCGCCACCCGCTGGGTCACAGCAATGCCAAGCTCGATCATCTGGATTGGGGTAAGACTGTGCGCTTGATCTTCGGCATCCACAAACGTAATGACATCCGCGGTCTCGCCGCCTGCCTGAAGCACCTGGGCGAGCATCGTTAGCGCTTGCAGATTATCAAAATCAGATTGCTCGCGCGTGTCGACCCTACCCGTCAAACTGTCCGGAAAAAGGTAGCTCAAACCGGCAAAAATCCTGTTATCGCGCTGAGCGTTGATCGCCAAACGCTTCGCTGTTTTCGCGCTTTCCAGAGTCACCGCCGGCGCCCGTAGCGCCTCGATCTCGGGAATCAACCCGGTCAATCCAGTCAAGAGACTATCACCCGGTTCCCAGGGCACGGGACCGGCTGTTTGGTTGCGGCCATCGCTGCGCTCATGCCTCACGCCATCATATCTGATGGTCGTGTATTCCGATGGAAGGGTAAGCGCCGGCCGAAGGATCGCGAGTTCGGAGACCGTCAGCTTTACCCCATCGATATCAATCCGGCCGTCGTGAATGGTCAATAGCAACTTAGCCTCCCCTAAATTTTGATCATGACGTTGAGTGCGAGAAACGGCGGCATGTTGTTGTGCGGCTGGTCATTGCCGGTGAAGTTAGTGTTCCTGCTCCGGTTCGGGGAGCTTGAAAAAGCGCCGAATGCCGCGTCACCACCGTTGCTCTGAGAACCTCCTCTCTTACCATCCATGCTATGGCGATGGCGGGGCATTTCCGCGAGGGTCAAAAGGTGAGCTTCCTCGCCGCCGGTCTCACCCAATTCACGGGTTGTAAAAGGGGGTGCTGCACCCTGACCGATCAAGGCCCGCCCGGCCGCTGCAGACATCTGCAGAGTCTTGTTGTCGATCCAGTCTTGCAACGCGGTTTCACCCCGCTCATCCGACACAGGTGCCCACTGGTTTGTCATCACCGTCCACAGATGGACGTAGAGATCCTGATATTGACCGCCCTTATGGTCGGCCTCTGAGTCAGCGCTGCCAAGTGTTTGTCCATTCATCAGCAGCCAGCCGGCATCAGGGTTGGTACGCGTCGTGATTTTCACGTCCCCGGTGACCCATGGCGAAGAAACCTCAACAAGCTCGAGCGCCCCAGTCACCCCGCGCTGAACAGTAACCCCATCGACTTTAACCAGCAGCTCGCCTGCATTGATCTCCAGGCCCGAGTTTTGCGCCAGATCGATCGAGAGTTCGTTGTTGGAAATTGTGACACCACTGCCCGCGATAATCGCCTCCTCGGGGAGCGTGATTATCTTGTTTTCCAAACCATCCCCAGCCGCGTTCCAGCCAATCAATGCCCCCGCGGAAACTGGCGGCAGGGTCGGGTCGGAGATGCTTCCGCGCGAGAGCGCAAAGGTTCGAGAAAGCCTCTCGTCAAGTTGCTGGCACAAGAGCGTAAGACGATCCAGCCCCCGTTCGTGCGTCTCTGCGGGGAAAGGATCGTTGGCCCGGTAGTCGACGGGTTGTTCGAAAGGCAACTTACGTACAATAACCAGGCGCTCCTGATCCAGTGGCGCGGCCATCATCGTCACCGCGCCATTCTGGTCACCGCTGTAAACCGTATAATCGATGCCGGAAACCTGGGTCAGTTCCGAGCCGTCACTCGTGACTTTCAAGACCTCAAGGTCTTCTGGATCGTAAAAAACGAAAGGAACAAAAAACTCGACCTGCTGTCCGTTCCCAGCGTAGGTCACTTTGCTTGCTTGTTGGGTAACTGTCATATCGCCTCCAAAGCGAGGGCTGGATAAAATTGCAATTGCGGTACGCCCCGGACAGGGTTTGAAGGTAAAACGGCCCGGGTGGTGAAAAGGTCGTCTTTTCTCTGCCTCTCGGGCTTGGGTAAAAGCTATGCCTCACCGAACTGCGCGGCACCTCTCAGCAATGTGCTACCTGCCGAGAGGAAACCCTGGGTCCTTGCGCTCCGCGCCGCCGAGCGGTCGAGTTGAGCTTGCGAGCGGTAGTTGCTGGCCTGCAGGCGACCGCCGTAACGGATATTCAAGGCATCGAGCTCCGCTTCCAGGGCCTGGTCTTCCAGGACCTCCATTGGAGAGCCTTCCAAAGTGACACCCGCCGCGCCGATTGCCGCGCGGCTGGCTGCCGCCTGACGGCCGGCGGCGCGTCGTTGACGGGTCTCGTCGGCGGCGGCATTTTGTTCGGCGATAATGGCATTGTTGTCCGCAATCTTGGCATTGAACTCGGATGCCGCCGAACTCGCGCGCGCCTCCTGGATGGCGCCCAAAGCGCCGACCGCTGCTGAAATAAGAAAAGCTTCTGGTCCCATCTATCTTTTTATCCTCGCATAGAGATCACAGTCCCGCCCTTCGGGCGTATAGGCCTGCAGTCTTCCTTCAAGTTGAAAACCGAGCATTCGAGCCCAGCGATGGCCCGCGGTGTGAGCCGCATCGACGGTCATCTCGATACGCCGTAAAGACTGTTTATTGAGAAATTCCGAAACCCGGCGATGAATCCCTAGCATTTCCGGACCTGTCATTTTGCCAAGCAACGACCAGGCAATTCCGCGGTTGGCCCAAATCAGCTCGACGCCGGCACAGCCCAGAACCCGCCCGCCCTTGATCGCGGTAAAGGCATTTCCCGACTGCGCGAGTGCGGTTCCGTAACTCTGCGACATGTACCTGGCCATATCGCTTTGCGCAGGTTGCAGCGTTAGGTTCTCCAGATGCTCGGCACGAAAACCGATGATCTTCATCGCGAATCCTGGGTATGAACCTGTGGGAATATTGCAAGTACCGTGAGTGGAAGCGGCTCATCTTGCACGACCATCATTCGCCCTTCGGTCTCGTAGTTCCCCGGCCAGTCAACCAGCTTGTCACCGTCGAACAGTGGCGGCGGCGTATCCATCAGATCGGTGCTGCTACGAAACTCGATGCGATCGAGATTTCTCGGGTCTGGGCCGAACAGGGCTCCGAGGGTTTGATGGAATCGAATGACGGCACGATGAATTCTCTTTGTCTTACCCTGAGCCGTGCCGTCGGCGGCTCCGGCTTCAAGCCGCGCCGTCTCCAGGACCGAGCGATACCCCAAGCCAACTTGTACGACCGCGGCCGGCACCATCAGAGTAATCTTGCCGTCGGTGACCTGAAGATCCGGATGTGTCGCGCCATCGGCCAGGACTTGAACCGTCTCGCCCTCAAGGTGATTTAGGCCGCTGATGATGGACGCCGGCGCCCCCCGGTAGGTCAATCCGCTATCAACAAAAAACGCTTCGCGCTGCTGTTGGAGGATAGCAGCCTTATAGCCCTCCTCGCTCTGCAGGGGACTTCGTGCCGAGGCGTTAAATGACGCTTCCATGTATTCGATGCTGCGCTTGAGTTGACCATTGATCCAACGTTGCACCACGGCCCAGACTTCGTCTTTGCTGCCGTCAGGTGCAGGGATAACCGCTATCGACTCGACTTTCGCCGGCAGAGTTCCTTCTTGATTGCTGACCCCACCGATCTGGTGGCGATGCCACGCAACAACCTCCTGCTCGCGCTGGTATGTCATGCCCAACAGCGCGCCATCTCTTCTGACCGCCCAGACCACGCTGTCCGGTTCCTGCTGGTAAGAAAGCGCGGAAATGCCGCCCTCGGAAATGTGCTCCGCAAGTAGAGTCATATCGGGTGAGCGGAAGCCGTCGGCTTCGAAGACGTAGGCCAACTCCCTCACCTTTCGACCGGCGCGTTGCACGAACAGGATTGCGTCGGCCGCCTGGACGGGTTGTAAGTTGGCGGAACCGCGTGTCGTGGAACGGCGGGCCTGGATGTTCGAGGGTGTCAGCGCTTCGCCGAGACTGGAGGGGCTCACCAACCACTCGCCGCCAACAGAGCCTAACACCAAACCTTTGTCGTCATCGATCATCCAACGGATGACATTCACGTTGTTCGCATTGAGGGTGAAGGCGACGGCATGGGTATCTTCAACGGTCGCATCGGCCAACTTACTGGGTGAAAAGCTGGTGTAGTCGCCTGTCACCGAACCATCCAGGCGCTGCGGATGCGACCGTGCGCCGGCAAAGTAAAGCCGGTCTTGAAAAAAGGTGACGCAGGTTGGAAAGCCCGTTGTTTCAGACCAGACTCCGAGCCGCCATTCCTTGCTCGGCGACGATGCAATGGCGCTTTTAATCTCCCAGGTCGCCTGCGTCGCACTGATAAACTCGGTGATAATCCCCCACCCCCAACCGCCGCCATTTTTTTTGCGGACAAGCCGTCCGACGTCGGTTTCAGCAAATAGACTGGCACTGGCAATCAAGGTTCGACCGGTGCCGATGCTTCCCGCCGATGAGGAGAGCGTAATGTCGCTTGTGTTGGTGGAGAGATAGGGCCCGTCCTGAAATGCTATTTTCTCAATCGTCCAGTTCGTATGACCGCTGCGGCTCAGAACGTACGGCGGGTACGAAGGATGGCAGAGATATAGCAGGTCAGCGGACTGCGCGGTCTTGATCAAACAGCGGCCGTCCGCGTCAAAAAGATCGCTCTGAGCATAGGGGGTCGAAATCTCATAAACCGTTCCCTCGCCGTCCACGATCTGGCCATGGTTGCGGTAAAAACGGCAGCTTAGATCGCCAAACTCGAGAATGTAGGCCTGCTCCACATTGAACTCGAACGCCAGAAGAGCCGAAGGGCCACTATTCCGCCTGGCGTCCGAGACATATCTGAAACCGCTCCGTCGCTGAACACCGCCCTGCTGCTGCGGTACCATATTCAAAAGCGTCCGCGCACCGTTGAAGTACTTTGACAGATCAACCCGGCCTTCAAGCCGCGGGCTCAATTCGCCTGCCGTGAAATTGGTTTGTGCGGGAGAAGCCTTGGGCATCAGAATCGCGCCTTTATCCAAGAGGTTTCTTCAAGCGCATCTGCCGTACCCTCGATAGCATCGGCTCGCCTCGCCCGCCGCACTGCCTGAGCATAGTCGTCCTGCGCCACCCGTTTCTTGCTGTTGGATTGCGTCAATGTCTCGCAGAGTTCTTGCGCCATCCGCGCCGCCAGCGTCTCGACAAACAAGGCATCGAAACTGCTCGTGTCACCGACACGCCGAATGTATTTGATCCGAACGGGAGCTGAGACGTTTGTCAGAAGTCTTCGGCCCTCGATTTTCCAGTCTGCGGTGGGTTCGACCTCAACCACCTTCAAACAATCGCCGGGCAGTTGGTATTGCCTGGCAAATCCATAGACCGGGACCTCTTCGAGCTCGGGCAATGACGCGCGCGCCGTTGCGAAGTTCCACTGATGATCCCGCAACTCCGCGTCCCGGACAGCATCGAACATCCGCGCACAGGCGCGCGCCGACTTCACATTGTCATCCAGTGACGTAATGGCCGCCGACCCCAGTTTGTCCAGGGCGCGGTTACAAATCTCAACAGGCGATGTCATAAAACCCTCAAAATAAAAGGGGCGGCCGAAGCCGCCCCAGGTTGCCGACGATGCACGAAAGGCTATCAGTCCGAGACTATCGAGAGACGCAGCTTGATCGTCTGGCCGCTCGCGAGCGTCCCGCCACCGATGGTCAGAAAGAGATCCTGGTCTTGTGCCGGCTTATGGCCGAAACCCGCCGCAGCCGCGATCGTGGACTGACCAGCCGAGGAAACCGATACCGATGCCAGAAAACGATCGTCATCTTCTGAATCACCCAGTCGCAAGGTGCGACCACTGCCCATCGCACCGTAGGTCATTCGTCCGCCCAGGAAACGTTGCCCGGCGCGGAGCGTTCCGATCCTGATCCGGTCGCCGCTGGTCTCGCTTCCGGTTGTGACGTATTCGTCGTAGACCACGCGTTGACGGCCACCGTAGTCACCGCCATCGACAGAGCGCATAGGCACGCTTTGAGTGCGCGCATAGTTCGTTGCATTGAAATCAGCCATACTCAAACCTCCTCAACGCCAATTTCGATCACCTTGCTGTCCTGCATCCGGACCGCACCGATACTCATACCGGCCATGACCTGATAGGACTCGCGCTCGTCGATCCAGGCGACCCGTCCATAAGGCGCTTTCCAGGTTCCCAGATTGACACCGGAACGCAGGAACATGACGCAGGAACGCACCGAGCCGTTTTTTGGCAGCAGGTGACCGATCTCCGCATCATCCTCAAGCAGATGGAAGTGGCAGCCGTAAAAGTATTTCACAGTGCCGTCAGGCAAGACCCGCTCGCGGTTAAAGTCGACTGAGCTGACCTGGTTGGTGTTGATGAACTCCCGCTCTTGGCGGGCCGTCCAGAAAACATGACAGGTATCACCGGGCATCAGGGCATTAGCCGCCTTGAGCCGTTCGGAAGCGTCCTGAAGCTTCTCAAGCGTAAAACCGGTGCCACCCGCCCCAACCTTTTGTTCGTTCGGCAGCGCAACGGAATCCGTGCCGTCTTCGCCGACGTAGGCTGTCCCAAGTGCGGCATCGATGACCGCCTTGTCGAGTTCGCGCGACGCGGCCGCGGCAAAGGCCTGGGTATAGGCATTGGTGGGGTCGTTCAGGATTTTCAGCTTGTCGAACTCATCAACAAAATCGCGGATGTAGAAATCCTGCGCCGTTACCCAACGTTTCGCATGGGGCGTGTTGACCAGTGGAATGTCGGTCGCCCGCCCCTCTTTTTTCTGCATACGGACAGCACCGACCTGATCGAAAGCATGCCGCTTGCCCGACATGGATTCCTCGCGCACCGCCTGACGCGTCTGGCTCGACATCTGCTGCGCCAGCAACTCGACACCCGTACTGTATGACTGGTAGTTAAAAACCGGAATTTGATCGGACATTAAGTCCTCCAACAATCTACGAATGAGGTGATTGTCGGAGAGGTTGCCACGTCACGGACCACCGCCGGCGCCGTACACCAGCAACATCGTGGCGCTGTTGAACGGCGGGCATGGATGATCCGCCTGGACCTTCCCCTTACTTTTTACGCCTGTTGGGGCGGCTGTCTCTCCAAGCTGTCGACAGGGGATCCACTTAGGCACCTGCACGCCACATTGCAACGCAGGCAGCGCCGGGGATTTCACCCTGATTTTCGAGAGTACACTGCTCGGATTCGGAGGTTGCAGACGGTCACTCTGCTGTTCCGCCTCAGCGCAGCAACCGGTGTTGCGCGCTTCCGCTGATTTCACCGGAGCCCGCAACCCTCGCGAGCCTCCACTCACACTTCTTAAGGCAGGCTTCTTCCGCTCTTATCCTCGCTCCATGTGCTAAATATTTTTTTACAAATTGGATAAACGCGCTATTCATGGCGCGAGCCATTAAACGGCCTCCCTGCACGGAGTATCGAGTCGTGATGTTTAGACCCGCTGTATTCTTGTTCGCTTTGGCCCTAACTGCCTGTCAGTCCGCCCCCTCGGAGGACCCATCGGCTGACACGGGGCAAAGGACGCTGACAAGCGACGAGCTTCTCCAAAACCAGCTCACGTCTGCCAGGCTGCCGGCCACTTTAAGCGAACGCGGTTTGATTGTTGAGCTGGCGGGCGTGTCTTTTGCTCCCAACAGCTCTTCTCTCACACCTGCGGCACGATCTCTGCTGCAAAAACTGGCTACGATCGTCAATAGCAGCGAATTTGACACCCGCGTTCTGACCATCGAGGGTCACACCGATTCCGTTGGCCGGGAGAGTTACAATCTTAAGCTCTCCACGCAACGCGCCGAAGTCGTTGGCCAGGAACTGGTTTTTAACCAGGTTCGGGCCGATCGCATTACAACGATCGGATATGGTGAGTCCCGGCCGGTCGCCTCCAATACAAAACCAGACGGCAGCCCGGATCCACAAGGCCAGGCAAAGAACCGCAGAGTGGACATCGTTATCCAGACAGCGCCCTGACAGGCATCACGCGGCAGGCAAGAGTTGATGTTTTTTCAAAATAATTCCCGTAAAAAGAATTTTATTCTTTGAGTCTTCATGACTTCTGCTTCGAGTGACGTCCGTTTTTCTCAACAAGTCCCACATTGAACAGGGATCAGCTGAGCAGTCGAACAAAAAACGCGCGTAATATTTTGAAAACACTCATTTGTCACAACAATGACACTCCAATTTTCGTAAATTCTCCTGCAGGTCCGTGAAGAGTTGAGCGGTCAATCACTCTATTACTTCCTCCAGAAAAAGCATGACATGCTGGAGACTGATCGTTGAAGAAGGTTGTGAGGGATGTACACCCAGTATTTTGGGTTCCGGAAACCACCATTTAAACTAACACCTGATTCGGGGTTCTTTTATTCGAACGCAGTGTTCCTGGACGCCCACAGCAGTCTTTTGGACGCAATAGACGAGCAGCGGGGTATGAACCTGCTAACCGGGGAACACGGTACCGGCAAAACCACGCTTCTGAAGCGGCTGGCTCAGGATCTCGACGAGACCGTTCATCTTGTCTTTCTGGAAAACTCGAACCTCACAATTGAGGACCTGGTCGGGTGCTTGCTGGACAAGCTTGGTATCGCAGAGGCTGGACAGACACGCCTCGCGATCGAATCCGAGATCATTCAACTACGAGACCATTTGGAGAGCCTGGCGGGTCAGCAGCAGGGCTGCGTTCTTTTCATTGACGATGCGCAGAATTTGCCTTCGGACACATTGAATGCCCTGCCTTTGCTGTTGCAGTCGGAAGACGGCAAAAATCTCTTACAAATCGTGCTGTCGGCATCACCGGAGCTGCCGGTCAGGCTTACAGACCCCGGGATGTCCGCCGTTTCGAAACTTGTCGCGGTCCAGGCCCGCCTCGACCGTCTTCCTGCGAACGAAATCGCTGCCTTCATCGATCACCAAATCCGGGTCGCGGGCAGTATGCGTTCTGACATTTTCTCCGAGCCGGCGATCCGCGAAATCACGCAGACCACATCCGGCCGTCCCCGCGACATCAATCAGGTTTGTGACAAGGCGCTTGAAATTGCCTACCGCCAGAGAACTCAGGTCGTTACCCGCGAGATCATAAGACAGACATCGAGCCCCGCCTGGCTTGAAATGGAAACGGCACAAAAGGATACTCCATCGCCCGTAAAGCCGATCAAGACTTTGATCAGCAAGGCTGCCGAAAGCATCTCCCGACCCACGTTACTTAAAACGCCAAACTTGCCGAAAGGCGCCCTAACGGGGCCAAAACAACTGGCAACTCAGGTCACGAAACGAATAGCGCCCCTTCTCGGCTCACTTGCGAACAACGGCGCGTCACTTGGCAAGCCGATGTTGAGCTGGGGCCGGAAAACACTTGATAGACTTGGCATCGTCTTGCTCATCGCAATTGCCAAACTCTGGAAGTTCTTGGCCCACACTTCAATTCTTCTAAAACACTTGTTCACACGCAGCGTCAGCGCGGTTCAGGGTTTATCGCGGCAAGGAAGTTTTAGACTTCGGCGGCGACATGCCTGGATTGCGGCGGGACTTGCCGTCATAGCGGCCTTCATCGGCCTGCTCGCGATTGCTCCAGAACCGGGTTCGGAACAGTTAGCTCAACGCACAACATCGGAAACCGCATCTGGCAAGGCGTTGAATAGCTCTGAGGAACAAACCGCTGCAGAAGAGTCTTCTGGTCGTCAGCTGAGTCAGATTTCTGAGCTGCGCGCTGTACTTGCTCAACGGGATCTGGACCTGAAAACCACGACTTCGAACCGCAATTATCTCCAAAAACGTGTCGCGGCCTTAACCAAGGAACGTGATGATCTGACAATCAAGAATTCGCAGATCAAATTCGCCCACGACCAGCTGGAACTCACTCTAGCGGCAACACTCAAACAGCTCGCCGATGTGAAGAACGATCTGACCACTGCGCGGGCGCTGGCAAGGCTGCCCGGTAATGATCTCGATAGCGGCGAAGGTTCTGCCAAGTTTGTCGGTACTTCCGGAAACGCCGTCGTCGCACAACCTGTGGCGCCAGATCCGGAGGGCACGGCAACGAGCGCGGATATCGCCGTAGCACAGTCTCCGTCGACATCGGTGAAGGAGTTGGAGGGCACTTCGCCCGAAACGGCCGAAGTTCGGGAGACCGAGATCGTAAGCTTGAATCCGGTAGCGCCGGACGAGCCGATGGATTACATCAGCGACACTGCAGATCCACTTGTTACCGAGACGAGTAGTCTTGTAATCAAAGACGACGACACTCCGATTATCGCCGGTATCCCCCAAATCACTGAAGACACGCAGCCTCAGGCCACAGATACGGACGCTCGCAACGCCTCGCCAGACAAACTGAATGCCGCCTCACAGCAAACCACCGCGCTCTCCGCGCCGGCCGACGAGCTCCCGAAAGCCGCGAAAAGAACCTTTAGCGACCACACGGTCGCCTTACTTCTACACAAGGCACGGCGTCTTTACCTTAAGGATATGCTCACGACACCGGCAGGCAACAATGCCTACGAGGTTTATCAGCAGATACTTGAAGGCTATCCTGGTCAATCCAGAGCCATTGCAGGCATAGAGAAGATCGCGGGTCGTTACCTTGACTGGGCAAAAGCCGAGGTCCAGAACGGTAACAACACAAAGGCGTTGCGATATTATAAAAAGGCCCTCTCCGTCCTCCCTGAAGATCCGGAGATAGCCGCTCAAATTGCGGCGCTTGAGGGAACTCGACCAACCTCAACATCTACCGCGGCTCCGTTACCCGCAGCTCCGAAACCGGAAAGAACTGCGGAGGCAGTCCAGCGAGAGGCCGATCCACAGCAGAGTGAGGCCGCACGGGCCCGTCTGAAAACCCTGCGGATCGAGGTGAGCGAGCGCAGTCTGCTGCGCTCCGTCGAAGCTGGAAACCTCGAAATTACAGGCCTTCTCATCGATGCCGGCATCTCGCCGGACGCGCAGAATACCAGCAAACAGACTGCCCTGCTGACAGCAGCAATCAACGGCGACAAAGCCATCACAAGGCTCCTTCTCGAGCGCGGTGCGAACGTCAATAAGACAAACAGCATGGGCCGCTCGCCCCTGCTTGCCGCGGCTTGGAACGGAAACGCGGCACTGGTGTCCATCTTACTCGACGGTGGCGCGGAGATTGAGAGCACCAGCAACGAGGGCTGGAACGCTCTTATGTATGCTGCCTGGAACGGGCACGCCTCAACGGTTCGCGCGCTCCTGAAGAAGGGTGTCAAAGTCGACGCCGTCAACGCGCAGGGCTGGACAGCGCTTATGAACGCAGCCTGGAACGGACACAGCGAAGCGGTCCGCGTTCTTCTGGAGCATGGCGCCAACCCTGGTCACGAGACACCCGCAGGTGAAACCGCGCTCCTGGTGGCGTCCCAACAGGGACACCGCGAGACCGCGCTTTTGCTCGAATAGATCTCGTCTGCCACTACAGTCCAATGCGCCCGAACAAGCACATGCAGCGTTTTTTGCATTGCATTTCCGCCTGTCTCCCACTTTCATTCCAGTGAATTGTCAGAGGCCTAACCCTTGCCGTTGGAGTCGCAGCAAGCCAACGAGCCCCACAGGGTCGTATCGCAAGCCCAACAGAGGGAAGCAGTCAGATGAAACGATTTCTCACCATTGGCGGCGGCGTTGTCGCGGTCATTGCCACTCTCTGGTTCGTTGTGGCCACCTTCGTATTCCCGTCTATAGGATCCGTGGTCAAGGCTGCGGTCGAAAAGATTGGCTCAGATCTGACGCAGACAACCGTCCGCCTCGATGACGCCCAGATTTCCTTGACGGATGGCAGGGGCAGCCTGCACGGCCTGCACATGACCAACCCCAGCGGTTTCGAGGACACCGATGCCTTTGCCTTCGAACTGATTGCCGTTCAAGTAGACCTTACGACCATCACGAGCGACGTTGTCGTGATCGATGAAATTATCGTCGAAAAGCCGCGTATCCGCTACGAGATCGGGCAGAAAGGCACGAACATCGACACCATTCGCGGCAATGTAGAATCTCAACAGTCTGCCGGGACTTCGTCCGACGATGGTCCGGGCCGGTCTTTCATCATCAAAAACCTCTATCTGCGCGACGGCACTGTCAGTGTGGCGGCAACCGGCCTCTTTGATGAACAGCTCGCCGTGCCCCTGCCCGATATTCACCTGACGGACGTGGGTCAGGACGGTGCCGGCGCGAGCCCCGGGGATATCGTCGAACAGACCCTGGCAGCCGTTGGAAGCGGGATCACGACGGCCGTGGCCGACGTCGACCTGGATAGCATTCGTCGGGGCGCCGAGGATCTCGCGACAGATGCAGGCGAAGTCATCGAGGACGCGGCTGAAGAAACCGGCAAGGCCGCCAGCGACGTCGGCGAAGCCATTGGCGAAGGCGCTGAACAGGCTGGCGAAGCGATCAGCGAAGGCGCCGAGTCCGCCGGCGAAGCTATCAAAAGTCTCTTCGATTGACGACAGCCCAGCCATCCAGGGGGCCATGACAACCCGCTAGGCGACCGCGCTTCTGTCGCCGGGCAAGCGCCTGACCTCGTCATGATAGTCACGGACCATCTGTTTGGTGATATCGCCCACATCAAAGCGATAAGGCCCGATCTGCGAGACCGGACAGACTTCGGCCGCACTCCCGGTCAAAAAGCACTGCTCGAAACCCTCGAGTTCGTCAGGCCTGATGGCCCGCTCAATGACCCGGATCTGACGCCGTTGCGCCAGCTCCATAACGGTCTGCCGTGTGATCCCATTCAGGAAGCAGTCGGGGTCCGGTGTGTGCAGGGCTCCATCTTTGACGAAGAAGACATTGGCGCCCGTCGCCTCCGCGACGAGGCCGCGGTGGTCAAACATCAGGGCATCGTCGTAGCCGGCTTGCTCCGCCGCATGCTTCGACAGTGTACATATCATATACAGACCCGCTGCCTTGGCCTGAGTCGGGGCGCAATCGGGAGGCGGCCTGCGCCAGTCGGAAATCGTCAGACGAAGGCCGGCTTCCAGGGCATCCGGCGTGAAGTAGCTCGGCCACTCCCAACTCGCCATTGCCACATTTAGTCCGCTGTCCTGCGCCGCGACGCCCATCATTCCGCTGCCCCGCCAGATGACCCTGCGCAGATAACCGTCGGAAAGCCCGCTCGCCCGGATCACCTCCTGCGCTGCTTCATCAAGCTCATCGGCGCTGTAAGGACAGTCCATGCCCATAATCCGGCAGGAATTGATCAGGCGTTCGCCATGGGCCTTCAGCTTAAAGACCCGGCCAGCGTAGAACCGTTCGCCTTCAAATACGCTGCTGCCGTAGTGCAGGCCGTGGGTCAGGACATGAACCTTGGCATCGCCCCAGGGCAACAGAGCCCCGTTGAGCCAGATCGTGCCTTCACGCTGGTCGAAAGGAATAATTGCCATGATTTTCCTCACCCATCATATGATTGTGTCGTCAACATGGTCTTAACGGAAACAATCATATCTAATAGGTCAGTATTACTGACATGTTTTTCCTGCACGGCAGCTATGCGTCCTGGATCTGGAGCGTCCCCAAGACGACTGAAACACATCGGCCGGAAAGTGAGGGAGCCGTGATGCGGTCCAGGAGGACACACGAACGTTCTGCGCATTGCGCCAGACTGCGTAACATCAGGCATAAAAAAATCCCGCTCGGGCTCATGCCTTTGCGGGATTCGGACCCATTGGCCCAACGCAAAAATCGCAAATTCTGACTTCTAAGTCAACGACTTGGGGATAAGTCTGGCCGCAAGCTGTAAAAATCGTGACGCGTTCTCAATCTAAGCCTCGTCGCCTTCAGGCTCTACCTCGGCTTCTGCGTCATGCGAGCAGCTGACGCTCTCGACCTTGCCGTCCAGCAGCCAGACCTGAATGCCCAGAGCGTGGTAATCAAGCACCTGGTAAGGCGCTGCCTCATCGTCTTCGCTGAGGTCGAGTTCGTCATTCTCGTCCGGCTCGGCGCCAAGAATCTCGGCCAGCTCTTCCATGCTCGACTCAATGACGTTGACGTCGTTACACATAAAGACTTCGCGCGAAATGATGGTATCGACGAGGCCATCCTGGGTGTAGATATCGATGTCAACGCCGCTGACTTTGAAGTGGCTTTCCTTGTAGCCGGCGACTTCCGGATAGTGCTCAAGCCGCAGGCCGAGCATCTTTGTATAGTCTGCAATCGGTGTGCGGAACGAGACCGGCCCGAGCCGCTCGTTTGGCACCCAATCCCACTGGAAAGCCGCGCCATCGACTTCCTCGGTGCTTACATCCTCTGCCATCATCCCAACCTTTGCCCTTTACGCCTGCCAAGAGCCTGACCGCTATTCACATCGTTCGTGAATGATTTAAGTCAGTCTCCGTGCCTTTATCCCAAAACCCGACTGCGCCCAGACCGGGATACGACTGAGCGGAATATTGCCGATGAGCCTCACAATCGCACCCGGCGCCACACGCATTTACGCACATACAAACATTTCCGGGTATTCCGATCGTCAGCCTGTGCTCCTTAATGGCACAAGGATGATTACCAAAGTGTTTTCAACACCCCACTCCGGCTTGTTGCTCGCGCGGTTTAGAGCAGGCTTTCTGCGGAATTAACCGGCGCAAAAAACTATAATTCCGCCAGGTTTACTGATCTGCGGCCTTTTCCGAGTTATCATTCCGCGATGTGGAAAATCCAGGCTCGTGAGCGGAAAGAAACCAAAATCACCCTTTGCGATGATCCGGCGGGCAGCCAGGTCTACAGCCCGTCCACCCGTTTAATTTCAATTCATGCCACAAACGCCCGAGTTTTTGAGGGCTCGCATACGAGCGGAATACTGCCGAATGATTTCGGCGTATCGTCAGTCACTTGCCTTTTCATCATGCGAACAGCTGACACTCTCTACCCGCCCTTTGAACATCCACACCTGGACATTCAGAGCACTGTAATCCAATGCGACATACGGAGGTTCATCATCATCTTCACTTAAATCGAATTCTTCCCTTTCATCGGCCTTGCCACCAAACAAGGCTTCCACATCCTTCTCGGTTGCGCCAATCAGGTTTTTACCCCGAAATTCGACAACCTCCTCACTACGCACCCAGTCCACGCGATTATCCACGACATATACATCAACGCCTGCGCCAGGAACCTCGTAGTGTTTCTGTAAATCGTCAGCGGCCTCCTTGTCAGGGATCTCGCGAAGACTAAGATCTGCAATGTACTCATTGATCGGAGCTCCAAAGCTGATCGGCCCGACACGTTCATTCGGCACCCAGTCCCACTTGATATCTGCGACGGGATCGACTTCATTTGCCCCGCCTGTAAAGTCGGGGTCACCAAGTTGGACATTGTCATCTTCGCATCTACAGATCGCGCAAATATCGAAGCAGCAGGCCCCAGGATGCCACATGGTGAGGTAGCCACAACAATGGTAGGGATAACGTTTATAGTCAGTCATAGACTACCTTTGTATGACGGTCATTGACCTGCCTGCTCAATTTCACCTCACGCAAAAAGCAAGAGAACTAGAAAGTCTCGCTACCGTTCAATTATCGTTCGGCATCCCGGATGCAGAAGACGGCGGTATTTCCTCGAGCCGTGGCTTTCTTAACTTCATTACATACAACTGCGAAATTGCACCGTACGCGGAAAAAGTCGCCTTTGCTTCATTCAAACTGATTGTATTGGCACCTCCACGCCGATCAGGGTTGTCGGCCTGGACATTATCATCTTCCCGACCGCAAACCGATGCACACCTTACCCGCTCGATCGAAAAATCTATCGACGCAGAAATGTCATTGAGCGTCTGTTCTGCAAACTCAAAAACTGGCGGCGGATCGCAACGCGATATGACCGACACGCGCAAAATTACCTATCCGCAATCGCTCTCGCAGCTCTTATCATTGCGTGGATCTGAATGAGTCCTCAACCTAAGGCAAAGGCTTTCGTACCAATTTACTTTACCGGTTCCACACGACTAACCCGAACTGCCGACGCAATTCCCATAAACTGAATGATAGTGTCAGAGCCTTTGCTACCGTCAGTCCACCAGAACTGAATGGCATCCTTTGCACCATCCTGGCTTTCCAACTTCCAAAACCACAAAACGAACTTCGAAATCACCTCCGTCCATGGCGCCCGGTTGGAGACGTCCACGATTTCATCTTCGTCGTCCGTAAATCGAGAAAAGTTTGCATTAGGTTCGCCAGCTTTCTTCACACTGTAGATAATGTCATCGTTTTCCGGATCCGCTTCGACATGCAGACAGAGATCCCCGAAGTAGAGAGTCAGTGCATAGTATTTGCTGCGTGAGTGTTCATTTACAATAGCTGTTACTCGTGTCAGGCGACGACTCTCGCCAATCACCTTATCCAGGTCGTTTTTCATGATTTTATTGCCCGTGGTTTTTCTGCGCCAAGCGTTTGGCCGACTTAACAATCTTAATAGCTCTATCAGCATCTTCATCATCAAGAGCCGCCAAATTTGCGAGTTCAGCTAGTGTTTTCTGCTGATAGTCCGTTCGAATAGCCTGAATTTCCTTAGCTCCGCCACCCCTCATCTTGACCGCTTCGAGTGCCGTAGTATCTTTCAACGAAGCCAATGCCCCTAACTCTCTTTTACCACCGCGAGTGAGCTTTATTCCAGGAACATCAGCGTTCGCTTGATCCGTTTCCGTCGAGGTAACCGGTGTGCCTGAACCGGAAGCCGCAGTGGACGAATCGGAACTTTGTGTCGAACCTCTCGACGTATGTGCGCCTGTTGTGTCAGTCTCTGACACTCCAGATGTTAAGCGGGTATCAGCTCCTGGCTTGGGAACTTTCTTCTTTGCGTCGTCGCTACTCTCGCTGTGAAGAATGGTTACCCCACTCAAATCATCACTCTGATCCGGACTAGCGAGTATCAACGGCTCCTGTTCCTGCGCCGGAAAGCCTGGCGCCTGTCCTGGGAGGGGGCCATGATCTGTCGGATTGCCGCCGGTGTGACTGGGCATGAGTTCTTGCCCAGGCCCTGCTTCAGACGGCGGGAGAGGGAGAGTCGGCACCGGGTCGGCAGGTGGTCCGGGTTGTATCATCGGACGATGCTCGTCAGATGGAACGACGGTCGCCTGACCCCGCTCTCCGGCGTCTTCCGAGGTGCCCGCGGGCCCTCTTTTCGCATCCGCCCGATAGAGCAGCTCAGCTTCGCTGCTGCCCTCGACCTTCAGGTCCAGTCGGCTGCTCGGCAGCGTCTCAATGACGACTTGCCCGGTCTCCGGGTCCGTGAAGTATGCTTCGACGCTGTAGTACCTGCCCGTCGCAAGATCGTAGTACTGGCGGATGGTGACGTCGCCGTACCTTGGGTCTTCAAACTTCAGAGTGCGTGACCCGACGTGATTGTCCTCTGCTAAAATTTTGCTGGGGATGCTCTCGCCATCGCCGATCGAAACCGACGGACCGCTGAGGTCCGTTTCTGCTTCGGATGACGCCACCGAAGCGCGCAACCTGCCCGGCAGGCTGTAACGGGAAAGATAGACCTCGATCATCCAGGCCGCGGCTTCACGGGTCAGACGCTCAAGCTCAAGGCCGGCGGCGTTCGCAAGCTCGTCATCCAGAGGGTTTCCGAAGGGGCCGAAATACCACTCACCAGGCCGAGAAGCTGACTTCTTCCCGCCGCCAGGAGCGGGCGGCCTGGCCCCTCCACCTCGAACAGGCACGAAAAGCAGGGAGCGGCCGTTGTCGGGAAAATTCCCCTCCACACTCACCCTCATTGAGGTGAGTTTTCCGATCACCCGACCGGCATCACGCCGAAGTTGCCGACGGGCCTGGCGCGGCGTCATCCCCTTGCCGAGGTCGTCCAGATAGTTCTGCTCAAGCTGGTCCAGGATCTGGTCGACCCGAGGCCCGGAGTGCTCACCGGTAAAGAGCGATCCCAGATCGCGTTTAAGGGCCAACATCTCGTCGGGTTCGAGCATCTGGGTGTTGCCGTCACCTGGCCATTCCGCTTCGGCGCGGCGCAGAGCTTCCGGCGGCTCAAGGCCAAGGTCGAGCCAACGCTTCAAGATCCCGCCACGTGCGCGTGTTTCGGGATCAAAGGCCAGGGATGCGAGGAGCGGCGCGGCATCGCGCAAACCGCCGTAGAGTGTGGCGCCTGCGAGCCGTCGTTCGTCGTCGCCGCTGTGCAGCAATCCGGTTGTGTCTTTTGCGAGATGGGGCGGCATGTAGCCGGTCTTGGCCACCGTCGAGACGACTTGCGCAACCACCTCCTCCGGCGCACCCGCGCGCAGGGCCTGGCTGTAGACCTTCTCATAAAAGGCGTCCACCGCCCGACGGTTCTGAGGGTTCTCAGGGTCGAACCCCATGCCGGTGCTTAAGGTTAGGGCCAGTTCGTCACCGGCGATCTGCTGCGCTTGGCGCGCAATCTCCGCCCGCGCGACCTCGGCACGCAGAGCTTTCGCCTGCGAAGCACTTAGCGTGCCCGCTTCCTCCGCGCGGCGGATCTCCGCCTGCCCGGCACGACCTGCGCCGATGTCGTTGGAGAGCTGCAACGCCGTGCCCGCGCTCTGCTGCCCGAGCTCGAGCGCCTCGGCGGAAGCCCGGCGCTGCTGGACCTCTCGTGCGTCGTCCAGTAAGCCCTTGAGGCGCTCCTCCGACAGCTGGTCGTGCCAGTTCCCGGTCTCCAGTTCCGCAATCAGACCCGCCGGGTCGCTGGTCATTCGTGCGTCCAGCAATTGGTTCAGGCTGTGGGTTTTCCAGGCAGCGAGAGCCTCCGGGCGCAAGCCGAGACCGGCCAGCAGCCCCGCTTCGCCGCTGGTTTCGTCGCCAAAGAGTTCCAGGGACGCATTGATAAATTCTGCTGGATCCTGCGCGACACGCTCTGACCACTGCTGCACCAGCGCCTGCGTGTCATCAAGGCTCGCGCGCAAACGCTGCTGCGCTTCGCGTGCCAACAGCTTTTGCCGGTAAGCATCTCGCCGCGCCTCGATACCCTCACTCAAGCGCTCATGCAGAGCCTGGCCTTCATATTGTTGCAGCACCGCATCGGCGCTGCTCTTAAAGAGCGACTCATACCGATTGATCCGGCTCTCGCTGTCTTCTTCCGGCGGTGCTTGCGCATCGCTCTCGGCGCGGCGCTTGGCAAGGTCGCGGTCGAACTGCGACATCTGCTGCTCGGCCTGCCGCTTCTGCCGCTGTTCGATCACCTGGCCAAGCTCCGCCGCCCCGGCACCGAGATCGGCGAGATGGCGGCCGGTCCCAGCACCGAAATGAGCGGCCTGAGCACGGGGTGTGCTGGAAAAGGCAGCGGGCGCAGATGTCCGCTGCGGCAAAATCGGAAACCGCGGCATAAAATTCCTCGCGATGTTGGGGAAAGGCTGAAAGGCCAGATACGAAAAACGCCACGCGGCCCGGCAAAACCCGCACGGCGCGGCGCATAAAAAACACCTCGCGAAGAGGTCCGTTAATGTCTAGGGATCAGAACGACACCCTGAGGTCCGAGAGACCGGAGGGTTACGGTTGTCTGGATCGTGAGGATAAGTCCATGTTCACAAACTCAATCCCCACGCTCTTCAAAGCACTCTCACGGCGCAAATTTCCATTTTCAGGTCATATGACTTGAAAGCATCTAGGACCTCAAAACGAGAAAACACCTGCGTCTCTTCTGAGAAGGAATGAAACACTTGTGTTCTTGCCTGCGTTGCCAACTGACCGGGAAATACCAAAATCGGATTTAGCTCCTAATTGCTTATTGGATTAGGTAAAGCATCTCGTCACCAAGAAGCCTCGTGACTGGACTCTGACTATCAATGAGTCGCCGCTCGACCAGGGTGAGTCTGGGGATCGAGGAGGCCAATCATCCTCCCCGAAATAGATAGCGAAATAGGGCGGCAATCCATCTGCTGTTAAAGAAGAAACCGTAACCTCGGTCGCGCGGTCCGGCAGTTTAAAAGCCGGTTTCGTTTTCAGTGAAGTTTGCGGACATCGCATGCGGTAGAGGTTCTTCCATGCTCACTCACTTTTCGGCCTCAGGAACCGTGCACCGATTATACAGCCAAGCCTAACTGACGATCCTGTCGTCGTCGTTTCAATCACATAAATGAGTATGAGCGACACGGCCGTTATCATGAAATGCGACCTCGCAAACGAGATCTTCAAATGGAAAGAACCATTCGATTTTACCTTCAAAAGTCTCCATTGCGGCTCTGTAAAACCAAGCTTTTATTCAACTTGAAATGGGAGGCCCGGAAACAATGGAGGCCTCAAGGCCTCTACAAAATTCTTAGTGAGCAGTTTTAGGCGAACACGGAGCATATCCGCGTGCTCTGCATCTTTTGGGATCTCAAGGTCATCCAGCTCTTCAAACGGAAGACCGGCATCAAAGCGCTTAAGCCAAGTCTGATACATCTCAATGTAAACTCGAAGTGCACCTACACCATCCCCAATCGGCACATAAAGAATGTAGAGCGGCGGTAAATCACCAACCACAACCCAGGCCCACTCCGGAAAGCCGTCTTCATCCTCGAGTGCGATCGGGTGCTGTGTATCGATCTTGTATAGAAAAACCGCCACGATCGGCGGACAATAGGCAGCGACATAGGTCTCTGTTGTCGGCGGACACCAGGGCTCCGCTGACAGAACGGCTTGAGCCTTGGCTTCAATGTCGGCAAAACCGCTTTCTTCTTCCTCGCTCCTAAGAAACCTCTGTCGAAAATCGTTCTCCCGAAAGACCAAATCGAAGTCAATGTCGATGTCGCACGCCGTCACGCCAATTCTCCCTGGGTTCCGCGAATTGTTTCGACTGTAAACTCACAACAGTCAAAAAAGAACATATAAAGAACCTTTAAGGAACCTAGACAAGAAGAGTCAACCACTTTTTTCAACACATAGGTGTGCGATCAGACCGGACGCCCCCGTCAGTCGTCATCTTCCGGTTCGTAGAGCATTTCGAGAAACTCCGTGAAGCTGCCCGCAATGACATAGAGATCCTTCTTAGAGTGGTCCGTCCACATCGGAACCAAGTCGATAAAAACCACAGCACCATAGCGCTCCTCCGATAAATCAAAGCATATCGGATCGCCAAAGCTGTCAGTTGCAAAAGGAAACGCGAACGTGTCATTCGGCAAAGTTGCAAGAGCCCGTCACTATAAATCGGTTCAAAACATGGAACAGGCGACCAGTTTCTGTTCTGATAAACCAGATATCGGACCAGATTTAAGCGATGTTGCGATAATCAATTTGCTTCTACTAAAACAGTTGTCGGCCACTTAGGATGATCGACCCAGACTGATAACCTTGCTTCTGTTTCGGCAACGTCCACTTCCATAAGAACATCACCATCGCTGGTAGACATACCGATCTTGCGTCCTGGTGCTTCAATCACGCCCTCGAACACTTGTTGCAGGTTTTCCTTCTTTGAGCCTGCAATTTCATTAGCCAGTTCGACAAAGACTTCGCCTTCCATATCTATCATGCAAAAGATAGAAACGCATGAGGAACTGGCATCTGCAATACCATCATCGTCATGCATTGGAACAATTACGTCTGGATGACTATCGTCCATAAAGAATACGACTCCATGCGGAACCAACAGCGTTCTATTCATTCTCTCGTTTCCTCCCCCAAAGCTCTTGTCACAAACCGCCAACAGCCAGCAGCGGTGGGCTGGACAATCGAGCGGTTGTCCCGACTAACCTTGCGAGCCCGGGAACAAGGGTGGACGTTCATTCTCCAGAAAAAACTCGGTAAGAAGCTTTGCGCGAACGCGAAGCATCTCTGCATGTTCCTCATCGTGGGGCACTTTGAGATCCGCAATCTCTTCAAGCGGAAGGCCGGCATCAAATCGCTTAAGCCAAGTCTGATATACGCCAACGTAACATCGTAATGCATCCAGACCATCCGCGATTGGCATGTACAGAATATAGAGCGGCGGCAAATCACCAACCAAAACCCAGGCCCATTCCAGAAAGCCGTCTTCATCTTCGAGCGCGACCGGGTGCTGCGTGTCAATTCTGTAAAGAAAAACCGCCACGATCGGCGGACAATAGGCAGCGACATAGGTCTCTGTTGTCGGCGGACACCAGGGCTCGTCGGAAAGAACGGCTTTAGCCTTCGCTTCAATGTCGGCAAACCCGCTTTTTTCTTCCTCGCCCCTAAGAAACCTCTGTCGAAAATCGTCCTCCCGAAAGACCAAATCGAAGTCAATGTCGATGTCGCACGCCGTCACGCCAATTCTCCCCAGGTTCTGCCAATTTGCTCGCCCCTAAACTCACAACAATCAAACAGAACATATAGGGAACATTTATGAAAACGAGAGCAGAAGAGTCAACAGCTATTTTTCAACACATAGGTGTACGATCAGACCCGACGCCCCCGTCAGTCGTCATCTTCCGGTTCGTAGAGCATTTCGAGAAACTCCGTGAAGCTGCCCGCGATGACATAAATATCTTTTTCTGTATGGTCTTTCCACATGGGCACCATATCGATGAAGATGACGGCACCGAACCTTTCGTCGGACAAGTCCAAGCAAATCTTGTCATTGAAGCCGTCATTTCCGATCTGAAAAAAATTCTTGAATGCCGGATCGGAGAAATATCCATCATTCAAATCGAACATCCATTGCAGCTCCAGAGACTCTATCGGGTAATCGATGCCGTAAAGAAAGGAGACACCGCTCTCACTTTCCTTATGCCCCACCAAGGGAAAAGTATCTGGAACCGGTCGCCCGCCATTGTAGGTCAGCAGGAATTCTCGATAGTCGGAGGGGAGCCTTATACCGTTCGAAGTCTCAAACTCTGCAAGCCTCTCCTTAGTCAAGTGAGGTCCTCTATTGACCAACTCGGTCACATTTTTTCCTTCTTAAAGAAATTCAGAATTCCACCTCTATGCCCCACAGCATCATGAATCCGCTTCAGCACAAGCTGCATCGTTTTCATATCCTGATGGTGCGGAACACTTTCTCCGGGAGTCATTGCCAACGACTTTTACCTTGGGACTTTTTACTGGCTCATCGTCAGTCCCGTCGCCGATCTTCGGTCGACTCGATCTTCACAGCATTCTTTTGACATAGCGATGGGAGACGCAGTAACGACACACTAAATCTCGCTTACGAAAAATCGAACGCTACGTCGCCTCGACCAAAACGACATTGGGAGAGTCTAAGTCATCAACCCACACTGATAGCTTTGCCTTGGTGTCAGCAACGTCAACCTCCATGATGACGTCTTCTACACTTGTGAACATAGCGACCTTGCGCCCTGGAGCATCAATTAATCCGTCGAAGACATGCTGCAGATTCTCTTTCTTCGACCCCGGTATCTTATTTGCCAACTCAATGAAGACTTCACCATCAACATCAATTTTCGTGAATACGGAAACACTTGAATCGTTGGCATCAACAACATACCCGTCATCATGCATTGGAATAATGACGTCTGTATGATTGTCGTCGAAAAAGAAAATTACGCCGTTTGGAACAAGCATTGTCTTGTTCATTTTCCACCTTTCTTCTTTTTTTTCATATTTCGTCTACGCTTTTCTTGCGTCACTTCACCACCTTGTCGTCGAGAACAATTTACGCAGTGAGGTAAAAACCATTTTGGCTCCTCAAGCGCCTGTGAGGGTTGATGATCACCAATTGCTTTTCCGCTTGTAGTCCCTGGATCGTGTGTACCACAAGTATGGCAACCATCCTTCTTCATCAATTGCTCGATGAGCCTCTGCTCTCTCGCTCGGATACGCCCACGATAACCTGGAATAAGTTCCCCTGCATATGGCCCAATAGTAAGCGTGCTGTTTTTTGTGTAGTCTTCGCTCAGTAAAACAATAGGAACGTTGAGCTCATCGCTCTGCTCCGGATTTATAAGTATCAGCGGTTCCTGTTCTTGCGCTGGATAGCCTGGTATCCGGTCAGTGCGCGGGCCGAGTTCGGTCTGATTGCCGCCGGTGTGACCGGGCATGAGCTCTCGCCCGGGCCCTGCTTCAGACGGCGGAAGTGGGGATGTCGGCACCGGATCGGCAGACGGTCCGGGTTGAATGATCGGGCGATGCTCGTCAGATGGAACGACAATCGCTTGGCCACCTTCCTGCCGTGAATCGTCCGGTGCCATTGCAGTCGGTGCCGTCGTCCCGCGACCGGGCTTCGGCTGACCCCCAACAGACCCCGCAGGCTGATTAAAACGGCTGCTGGCGTACTTCTCGGTCACCCATCGCTTTTTGTCTTTGTCGTAAAAGGTGACTTCGAGACTGTCGTAGCGCTCGGCCGTGATGTCATACTGCTGGTGGAGTATCAGGCGGCCATGCCCTGGCAGGAAGAACGCGACACTGCGTGTGTTGGTCACTTCGTCTTCCTTGACGACATCGGCCAGACGAGGTTGATCGTCCCCCAAGCGAACCACCGCTTTGTCGAGCCAACCCGCAATGTCCGGGACAGTCTCGAAAACGTAGATCCTGGTTTCCTCCGACAGACCGTTGAGCCAGCTATCAAGATCATCCATGACTTCGGGAACTTCGAAGCCCCAGTCTTTGGCCGTCTGGATCGTGTAGGAGTACGCGGCGGCCACGAGGATGACGGATCCAATCGCCGCGCCTGCACCAACAACAGCCGGCACAGCCATTTTCTGCAGCCGGGGCTCGGTCGGGATCAGAACGCGTTCCCCATGCCGCTCGCTCCAGACGAAGCCGGCCTCCGCCAGCCAGCTATCCGTTTGCGCCAGGCGAATGAAGGCCCTGCCCTGATCGCGCTGTATCTCCGCTCTTGCTTTTTGTGGAGACCTCCCCTCACCCAGCAACTTCAGATACTTGCTCTCGAGCCGCATCAAGAGTTCAGCAGCAACAACTCCTCCCATTCGTTCGCCCAGGCGCTTGCGCAGATCCTGACGAAAAGCTTCTTTGTTCTCCTGGTTAAACGGACTGGAGGTTCCTTCGCTCATCAGATCCGCTTTGGCCCGGACAAGTGCATCACCCGGCTCCAACCCAGCATCGAGCCACCGCTTGAGCACCCCACCCCGGGCGCGCGCCTCGAGATCGATGCTGTCCTCAACAAGTTCGGGCGCGAACTCCCGCAAACGCCCGTAGAGTTCGGCGCCCTGAACCTGACCCGCTTCGTCACTGCCCAACAGCAGTCCAGTGGTGTCTTTCGCGAGACGCGGCGGCATGTAGCCGGTCTTAGCCACCATCGTGACGACTTGTGCGACAACCTCTTCAGCCGCGCCCTCACGCAGGGCCGGACTGTAGGTCTTCTCATAAAAGGCGTCCGCCGCCCGGCGGTTCTGAGGGTTCTCGGGGTCGAACCCGATGCCTGTGCTGAAGGTCAGGACCAGTTCGTCACCGGCGACCTGTTGCGCTTGACGCGCGATCTCGGCCCGCTCGACCTCGGCACGCAGAGCTTCGGCTTGCGGAGCGGAGAGCGTGCCCACTTCCTCCGCACGGCGGATCTCTCCCTGCCCGGCACGGCCGGAACCGATGTCGTTGGAAAGCCGCAACGCTGCGCCGCCACGCTGCTGCCCGAGTTCGATGGCCTCGGCGGAAGCCCGGCGCTGCTGCGCTTCGCCCGCCTCAACGCGTAGCTGCTCCCTCCGCTCCTCCGACAACTGATCCTGCCAACGCCCCGTCTCCAACTCCGCAATCAGACCCGCCGGGTCGCTGGTCACCCTTGCATCCAGCAATTGGTTCAGGCTGTGGGTTTTCCACGCCGCCAAAGCCTCCGGACGCAACCCAAGACCGGCCAACAACCCCGCCTCGCCGCTCGCTTTGTCGCCAAAGAGTTCCAGGGACGCAGTGGCAAATTCTGTCGGATCCTGCGCGACACGCTCTGACCACTGCTGCACCAGCGCCTGCGTATCGTCGAGGCTTGTGCGCAAACGTTGATGCGCTTCGCGTGCCAACAGCTTTTGCCGGTAAGCATCTCGCCGCGCCTCGATACCCTCACTCAAGCGCCCATGCAAAGCCTGACCTTCGTAGTGTTGCAGCACTGCATCGGCGCTGCTCTCGAACAGCGACTGATGCCGCGTGATCCGGCTCTCGCTGTCTTCCTCCGGCGGTGCTTGCGCGTCGCTTTCAGCGCGACGCTTGGCAAGGTCGCGGTCGAAGTTCGACATCTGCTGCTCGGCCTGCCGCGATTGCCGCTGTTCGATCACCTGGCCAAGCTCCGCCGCCCCGACACCGAGATCGGCGAGATGGCGGCCGATCCCGGCGCCGAAATGGGCGGCCTGGGCGCGGGGCGTGCGGGAAAAGGCAGCGGGCGCTGATGTCCGCTGCGGCTGTACCGGAAACCGCGGCATATCAGCGCCTGCCGCTTTCAATGGAACAGAGGTATTCGAGGGCAGATCCGCGGCAGCGTTTACGGAGCACACTGCGTTCGGATCGGCCTGGGACTGCAGTTAAATGCAACATGCTCTAGGTCCTCGCGACGTTGGGAAGGGCTCAAAGCCCTGAAACGAAAAACGCCACGCGGCCCGGTGGATCCGGACGGCGCGGCGCAAAAAAAAGACCTCGCGAAGAGGTCCGTTAAAAATCAGCTATCGAAATCACCTGTCGACGACAGTTTGCAAAACCAATCGCCTCTCCGGTCATTCACGTGAAGCCGCTCGGGATTTCCGACCACCTTGTTTGGCCGTTGTTGTGACACCGATTGCCTTCTTGCCGAGTGACAGCGTCGAAGCACGCTTGACGGGCGCTGTCCTCACCCTTGTCCACTCGACAGCAGCCGGCGCAACCTGAGGATCGTCATCGCCAGCGCTCGCAGGAGCGCTCTCCGCCGTCACCCAGCTGTAGTACTCCTCAGCAATCTCCAGCAGGCCGCGGCTATCGCGCGCGCCCTGGCGTTGCGCAGCCAGGCGCAGGCAGTCCAGCCGCAGATCCTCGCGCTGAATCTCGCAGTCCGGATGGCGAGATTGAACAGAAGCGGCAGCGGGCGTTTCAGGTTTCACATCACTCACGACAGGATCTCCAGTTTTTCGGTCAGGGCGGCCATGCGGGCAACGGCCTGCTGATGGCCGGGATGGGAATGCTCGAGCCAGGCTTCGCGGAAGGCCGGATCCGCCTTGAGGGATGCGATCTGCGCGCGGACGGAACCGGGTTGGGAGAAGCTCTCACCGCCCTCACCTTCCAGGCTGTCCTCGGCCATGGCCGCGCCGATGCGCGCGAACATCTTGAAGACGGCGGCGCGGCCTACGGCCTCTTCCAGGCCGTCGATGATCTCGGCATCGCCGAAAGACCGGGCCGCGCGCCGCGCCTGCTCCATGTTGCGGTCGAAACTACCGCCCCATTCAGACCGCAAGGCCTCGTCTTCCCGCTCGGCGCGTTCGATCCGCCCCTGCTCGGCCCGCGCAGTTTCACCGCCCAGATAGCCGTGCCAACCCTCGGAGAGTGCCGCCACCTGTGCTTTGGTCAGACCGGCGGAATGGAAGAGCCCGCGCATCTGCTCCTCGAAGGCCGCGTCGCGCTGAACGCCATCCGGGACGGAAATCTCGTAGCCCTCCGCGGACTCCGGTCGACCCAGACGGTCGTAAACCGCGTTCCAGGCCTCGCTGTCACCTGCCTTAGGAATGGCGATCTTGTCCCGCCCCACGAGCTTTTCCAGATGGCGGTAGGACTCCAGCACCGCGCCCGGTCCCTTCCAGCCTTTGGTCTCCAACAGTGTGCGCTGTTCTTCGCTCAAGTCGCTGGTCCAGTCGGCAGCGCTTGCAGGCTCAGGGGTACTGTCTGAAATATCTTCAGGTCCATTTGTTTCTCCGGACCGGCCATCATCACCAGGCAGCATCGATCCCTCGGTGGTCTCTAACGGCATCGCGTCATCCTATATCTAGTTTCGGGCTACTCTTAGGCAGAAAGACCGGGGCCCGGCCTCACTCCGGCGCGTTCTCATCACTCAGCTGCCAGATCTGCTTTTCGGTCATGTTGAGATGCATCTGCAGGCGCAGCCAAACCTCACGGCGGCCCTCCCGCAAGGCGGTCGCATGGCTATCGCCAGGCTGAAAGCTGGGGCGGGTCGCGCAGCAGAAATTGCGCAGATCGGCAAGCACCGCCTGCCCGTCCCGGCTTGCGAAGGTGCGCCGGTAAGCCAGACGGCGGCGGCGCAGAAGGCGGGCGAAGACCTCACGCATTTGGCAGGCCTTCCCCATTGCCGGGAGGCGGCACCGCACCCGGCGGAAGTCCGCCCCTTGCACCACTTGGGCCAACCGGGCCTTCACTTCCGGCTGCGATCTGCTCCAGCACGGCCTCCAGACCGGCACCGCCCCCCTCGACGTTTGAGAGCTTGCTCACCGTGTCGGCCACCTGCGGACCGGCGGCCAGGGTCTGGCTCAGGCCCTCCTGCTGTGTGCGCTCGCCGCGCAGGGCTTCGACCTCTTCTTTCTTACGCAGAATATGTTCGACCCCGTGCACTTCGACGGCGATCTTGGCCACTGCGTCCGCGTCGAAATTGTCGAAGACGCTCGGGTCCGCCGCCGCCATCGCCCCGGCGATTTCCAGCGCGCGCATGACACCCAATCCCTCTTCCGCCCGCTGCGCCCGGGTCAGGGGCGAGTCATACTGGATTTCATAATCACCACCCGCCTCTTGCAGAGCCGCCGGCATAGGCGGCAGAGCATCCGCGCGCGCCAGGATCGCGAGCTCACGCTCGATCATGGGCCCCAGCGATTCCGATTGCTGCCGCCCGACGGTCGGCCCCAGCAGCACGCCCTTCTCCTGCGCGCGCTCCAGAACTTCGGTCGCGGTCATGGCCGGCCCCTGCACCAGGATCTGGAAGAGGCTGACCAGGAAGGCGTCGTTGATGACCTCTCGGCGCTGGTTCATCATGTCCAGGCCGATATCGACCCGGGCGTTGTTCTGGAAAGGCTGCATCAGGGGGCGGCCGGCACTGTCGACCCCGCCGTAGTTGATCGCGTTCGGCCGCAGGTCGGGACGGCCGCCCAGGATTCCGTCATCGTGAATCAGGACCGGCGGATCGACGGTCTTGTGGGCCGCGCGGATGATCGTCCGGCTCATTTCGTTGAGCATCTTTATGTCCGGCAGCACCGCCATTGCCGGGGACCGCCCGTAGACTTCATTGGGCGCCGTGACATAGCGCGAGACCGCATAGGGGAACTGCTCGAAGCCGCCTTCCTGCAGAATCATCCGGTCCTCCACCGCAACATGCGTGCTGGCAAAGGGCAGGTTTTTGGCGTCGGCCTTGCCCGGCTTGATCTCTCCACGCGGCAAAACCGCATGCAGGAATTCGAAGCGCCGCTCAGGCTCTTTCTCCAGCGCCCGTTGGATACCGCGCGGCAGGTCTTTTTCCGGCCAGCGTTGCGCAGCCTGGCGTGCCGAGAGACGGTACTTCCGAAAGACCGTATCGATCCGCCCGTTGGCGTCCTCGGCAAAGCAGCAATCCGAGAGATGGATCGACTTATAGCGCAGGCCGCTGCCCACCTCCTCACCGACAAAGAGCACGCCGGTGCCAAAAGCGCCGAGGCTCATATAGGTCTCGTGCTGCTGGCTGGCATAATTGGCGCGGGGACTGTAGCGCGCAGCGAAGAGAATGTCCTCGACCTGCCGGAACCAGTCACGCACCCCATCCGCTTCGTTCAGCGCCTGGTCGGTCGCGCGCAAGCGATGCCATCGCTGCGCGCGCGGCGTGAGCATGGATTCCATGGCTGCCGCGAAGCGCTCCAGGGCGATGGGCGCGGTCGAGTCAAAAATCTTTTCGTTGCGCTTCGCCCCTTCGGACCATTTGGTCTGGAAGGAATCCTGGCGCGGCAGAATACGCTCGGCAATCTCACGCCAGTGGTTCTCCCAGGTCGTCCGCGACGACGCGAGTTCCTGATGGCGACGAATCAGCTCGTCTGCCCTGCTGTCTTGCATAGATGGAATCCTTATTTTGGCCTGGGTAGGAGCAACGGTGGAAAAAGTGAAATCTAAAATTTTATTCAAATTCGTTGGTAAGCCGATGTTAACCATCCGCGCACTATGATTCGGGCTGAATTCGATAAAGGGTCGGGCGCCGTCCGCGGCGAAAAGGCCGGTCGTTAAGAGAAGTCTGCGCAACAGATCGAAACAGCTGTCCACGCCCTTTGGAAGACTACGGTCAACTCTGGAGAGTCATGGACTATGGCATACGCGCAAACATCACCCTTTTCGTTAGATACCGAACCTACTGAAAACACTGAACATCAGGGTGATGCAGCCGGCGCGCAGCAACTCGCCTGGCTCACTGCGCAGAGCAAAGCCGCAGCCGACAATTCAAAAAGCCACCTTCTGATTCTTCGCTTTGCATTGGTGAATATCATCGCGGTCGGCCTGCTTGGGGCGGCCTACCAGCAAGGTCTGGTCGATCGCGTTTTGACCGCCGACAAGACCTACATCAGCGTCGCGATCTTTGTGGTTTTTCTGGCTGGCCTGGTCGTTTGTGCACGCCGCGTCTGGGAAACCAGCCACGATCTGGAACAGGTCCAGACGTTCGATCCGCTCCGCCAGAGCCATGCCACCACTTACCTGGCCAGCCTGCGCGGGCGTGCAGGCGACAGCCGGGCGCTCCTGGCTTCGTCCCTGCGCATGAAACTGACCCATCGCATTGCCGTGGTTCGCAATGTGGCCAATGCCCTCGTTCTCCTCGGACTGATTGGCACGGTGGTCGGTTTCATAATCGCGCTCTCGGGTGTCGATCCCGAGCAGGCTTCGGACGTCAGCGCCATCACCCCCATGGTCTCCACCTTGATCGAGGGCATGTCGACGGCGCTCTATACCACACTCGTCGGTGCGATCCTGAACGTCTGGCTAATGGTCAACTATCAGCTTCTGGCGGCAGGCACCGTCAAACTGATCACCGCGCTGGTTGAATTCGGAGAGAGCAATGGAAGGGCTTGATCACTTCGACGACAACACCGGCGATACGGTCTTTCGCGACATCATCTTTCTGGCGCTCGCCGGATTTGTCGCGATCGTCTTGCTGCTGCTGCCGCACCTGAATCCTCCGGCCAGGGCGGAAGCCGAGACGAACGCCCCCGGCAATGTCATCGTTGAGCTGCGCTGGCCGGACGAACTGAACAGCGACGTCGATCTCTGGGTCGAAGCGCCCGGCGACAAGCCGGTCGGTTACTCCAACAAGGGCGGCGTCTCCTTCAACCTGTTGCGCGACGATCTCGGTAACCTGGCCGACGCAACCCGCATGAACTACGAGGTGTCCTACAGCCGCGGCGTGCCCCATGGGGAATACACCGTCAACGTTCACCTCTACCGGAATCTCAGCGGCGCCGACAGCATCCCGGTCACCGTAGTGATCAGCGTCAAACCCTCGGAAGACGCCCCGGCCAAACAGATCCTCGCGACTTCTGTCGATCTTCGGCATGAAGGTCAGGAAATCACCGCCTTCCGCTTTTCGCTGGACGAGAAAGGCCGCCTGATTTCAGGCAGCGTGCACGACCTTCCGCGGCCTTTACGCTCAAGGAAATCCTGATGGATACCATTCGAATTATCTTTCCCATCGCCGTGGCCCTGGTCGCGATTCTGGCGCAAATCAGCGTCTGGTCTCCGCGCCGGCTCTGGGTCAAGATCACGGCGCTCGTCACCATGACTCTTTTCCTGCCGGTCGCTTACATCAGTCTCGAGACTCTGCTCAGCCGACCGAAACCGGTCGAGATGGACTGGGCTTCGGAAAATCTGACGGATGCCAGTGTGCTGGCCGCGCGGATCGACGAAGAAGAGTCGATCTATCTCTGGCTGGCGGTCGCAGGCATCGACGAGCCACGATCCTACGTGCTGCCCTGGACCGAAGAAACCGCCCGCGAACTTCACGCCGCCCAGCAAGGTGCGGAGCGCGAGGGAAGCGACGTCAAGATCCGCCGACCTTCCGAGTCAGGTGAAGACGACCAGGAGCCGATGTTCTACGCAGCGCCCCAGGAAACCCCGCCGGAAAAACAAACGGCAACGACCGGGCCACAGGTCTTTCAGCGCTCAGCCTCGAACCGGTAAAACCATCAAGATCCGTCGAGATATGAAAAAACCAAAAATCCCAGCAGGCTTTCGCAAACCACCCCTGCCCGGCCGCCGTCCCTTTGGCGACCATGGCGTCAGGAATGTAAACAGCCATGACTGTGACTATTCTCCCGGCCGACTGGTCGATCTAACCTCACGTTTCAGCGCCGCCGACTTACGTCTGAACCGGGCGCGAAGCGCGACGGGCAAAATCCTTCCCTTCCGGAGCGCTTTGAAGGCCACTTAAGCCGCCGCATGAGGTTGTACTCTACCCGGTCGATTTTCAACCCGGCGATCCGGAGCACCCCAGTTTCTCCCGACCTCCGGAAGGCGCCCCTGCCATCCGCAAAGGGAAAAACGCCAGGCAGATTGGCAAACCGCCTGATTTCGAGGCTGCCCGGGCCCCGCCCCGCAGGCCCCAATCCGCAATCCCCTCACTATACAATAGTTTTAGGGTTTCAGTGGTGCTAGACTTCGCGTAAATTTATTGATCTGCGAACGTCTATATATTTTTTGCCTTTTAAATGAACTGATCCCTAACGTGTAAAAAAGATTTGGGATCGCCTCCTTTTGCATAAGCTTGCCACGGGGCATAGGGAACACAAATTGGTCACACCGCTGCTTGGGTCGAATGGTTTTAGTACTCAGGTATTTTTAAATTAAAGTCATTTTAAATTTCACCCAAAGTACGGCCTGACGTGCCCAGGGTAGCTATGAATTTATGAAACCTGTGTATTTAAAACTTTCCTGGGGTCCGGATGGTGTTACAGCCGAAGGGGACCACACTTACTACCACGGCAATGCGATCGAACAGGCCGACGGCACCCGCAATGGTGTATACTCCGAATGGTCTTGGGACGGCGACACGCTGAAAGTCGGCACCTGCCGCTATGGCATGTCCCCGCTCTTTTACTATTGCGGCGACACTGAGATTTTCGTCTCCAACTCGATCCCTAAGCTGCTGGAACTCGGTGCTCCCAATGCATGGGATGACGACGCCATGGCGGTCTTTATTCGCCGGCAGACGTTCCTGGGTGAGGACACACCCTTCAAGCACATCCGCGCGACACCGCCGGGCGCAAGGCTGACCTGGAAAGACGGCCACATGACGCTTGAGGGCAAAGCCTTCGCGCCCAAACCACAGCACTTGAAGCGCTCGGCCATGATCGACGGCGTGATCGACCTCTTTGCCCAGGCAATTGCCCGTCGCTTGCCCCAGACCGACGAGTTCTACCTGCCATTGACCGGCGGCAAAGACTCCCGTCACATTTTGCTCGAGCTTAACCGCCAATCCGCTCTGCCTAAAGCCTGCGTCACCGCTTCATTTCCGCCCCCGCTCACCAACCAGGACCGAGAGATCGCCGCCCAACTCGCCGCCCGTGTCGGCGTCCCCCACATCACCCTGCCACCACCGCCACCGGGCATCGCCGACGAACAGCGCAAAAACATCGTGACGAGTTTTTGCACACTCGACCATGGCTGGACGCTCCCGCTTACCGACTTTCTTGCTGACAATGCGCCAGTCAGCTACGACGGATTGGGCTTGGACGTATTTTTTAACACTATCTGGTACAGCGACCACAGGGCACGGCTTTATGACGAGGGCGCCTTCGAAGCCCTTGCCATCGACCTGCTGCGTAACTCCGAAGAGGCCTTCTCCAAGATCTTCACGCGTGAATCCTTCGGGCGTTTCAGCCGAGAACGTGCTATCGCACGTCTGGTTGACGAGTTAAAACTTCACCCGGACAGGCCGCATCCGGTCGCAGCCTTTCAGTTCTGGAGCCGCACCCGGCGTACGACCAGCACTTTTACCTTCGGCATGCAAAACGCGATCCCACAGGTTCACACGCCCTTTTTAGATCACAGTCTGTTTGATTTTGTCAGTAGCCTGCCAAAAAGCGCCTTGCGGGAATCGCCCATGCACATTGATGTCATATCAACCGCATATAAGGACTTTGACGACATTGACTATAGTGTCGGTGGCGCAGACCAACGCGTAAACAAGAGGTATCCTCGAAGCTTCTCACAAGGTTTGCTTAGAAACAGTCTGCGCAATTTTTTTCAACCAAGCGTTTTGAACAGGATAAACACAGTGCCTTCACTTTTGAAAAGCTACCTGTCAGGGAACAAAATCGATCTCGAGTGGCTGAACCCTCATTTGTTGCTATGCGTTTATCAAATAGAATCGTTCGGATCGCCACAGACAACAAATTAGAAACTCTCATTCGTTCACGGCAGAACCTTTTATGGAGAGAAATGCCGGGTTGAGCGCGATGTCGTTTCCCGGAAAAGCTTACGGGCCCAATTGTCTCACCTTGGAGGTCAAAGATGACGAAAATAGAATAGAATCGAAGCCAACGAGCGCCCACCGCCATACGAAACCTGACATCTCTTGTCAGTTGCCCAGGCACTCAATTCAGACCCAGAGCGAGACAAGATGCACCGCAACGCATTAACGTCGAGGTTTATCGTTTTTTTGCCAGCCGTCCACGCTGCAAACACGTCACCTGTGAATAGCCCCTCAACAGATGCTTCAATGGCAAGCACGCGCCGGATGCAGGGCAAAGTGGAGCGCTATTGCGCGTCCCATAATCTAACCTCACTCCAAACAAAACACTATTATCTGGCCTGCGATCTCACTCGCGATCCGACCCAAACTTTGGAGCCTGCCGATAGAGCGCATCCCATCCTCGTCTGCGACTTGCTGCCGGGTAAAATTAGCGCCAGTCGAGAATTCGCTTTTGAGGAGGCGGCTGCGAACTGGAATGCGTGGCACGCCCATGCTGAAGCTGACGCCCAGGTCTACAATCTGATCTACGCGGAGAAAGAGAGCTTCGCGCTTGAATCTGATCCGCTTGGCATTAAGCCGGTCTACAGAGCTGAGACAGAAGGTGGCACGCTTGTTGCGAGCAGCATTGCGGACATCTGTTCGATTTCTCCGGAACTCTCACAGCATTTGGATCGAAATTCCATCGCTCAGTTTCTCCTCATGGGCTATGCGTTGGGACCTAGAAGTTTTCACAAGGGCCTGCATCGCACAGAAACAGGTGAGCGCATTGGATGGTCGAGAGCCGCTGGACTGGAGCTGTCACGACCGAGGCGTTACAGCGTTTCGGAGGAGATCAAGACCGGTATCCACTTAAATGCCGCTTTGTTGCAAGTGGAGAGAGCCATAAACGCAAGTTTGGAGCGCCACTCTTCAGGTGCGCGCAAACCGATCAACATCGCGCTGAGCGGCGGGTTCGACTCGCGCATACTTGCGGCGGCCATGAAGAGTCAAAACTATCCTATCCGCGCGTTCACCTATGGCAGGTGGCATCATCGCGAGCTGAGAACAGCCCGGCGGATTGCTAAAAGCATCGGCATCGAGCACAGACTCCTGGATTACCCACTCGATAACTATTACCAGAGACTGCCTCTCTTTATGTCAGCGGTTGAGGGACAGAGCGAGAGCAAAGTTACCCAAATCACAAACCTCCTGCAGATCGAGGCGGACAAGGGCTCGGCCCTTGTTCATGGTTTCCTCTCCGACCCCATCGCCGGCAGCCACCTGACGGACTGGTTTCCGAACGACGACCTGGAGAGTCTGGACGAGGTCGCAGACCGGCTCGTGAGAGCGCTCGCACCACCGCATTCACGACTTCAACTCGTTCAGAAAATCCTGGACTTCAAATTTGACTGGGACAGCTTCAAGGGCGAGGTCCGGTCGGAGCTTTGTCCTGCGGAGAGACCCTATCAGTCCGCCGTACTGTGGGATATCGAGAACCGGCAAAGGAAATTGATTTCTCCGCATCTGCTGATGCTTGGACAGAAGTTTGACGTCATCGCGCCTTTCTACGACCGCGAGATGTTACAGACCTGGATAAGCATGCCGAGGGTCGCCCTCGACAAGCGATATCTTCAACGCCAGCATTTGGCTTACAAGTTTCCCGAACTCGCGAAAATTCCACGGGATGAGGAGACAAGCCCGATCACGCCCAACCTGAAGAATCAACTGTTGCTCCTTATGGATACACTGGCTCGCAAGGCCTTCATAAAGCTCTACGGCAGTGTCAAAGGGTATCGCCCAGAATCCATCTGGTCGCTGGGTCAAGGCATGGCCAACGCATCGCAAATACAAAAAATGAATGACTCCATTCGCGACGGAGGCAAGCTATTGACAGAGGTATTTGATCTTCAGTTGAACCTCTCAGACGAAACGCTGGCGTTGATCCAGTCATCTCCCGAAAACGGTGATTATCAAACGACAAGACTCATCTTTCAGCTTGTCGAGTATGCCAAGTGGATCAAAGCCCTGCCTGTCTCAAAGTAGTTAGTCAGGCGAAATAGACTGGCACCTGCGCCTGGGCGCTTTACTCTCTGATCTTCGAGACTATCGCGGTTTCTGAGTTCCGCTTCTCATGAGCTGTGCAGCGGTTCCGTTGACGCCAACACCTGCCATTGTTGTCACACACTCCAACCAGAGAGTGTTCTCTGCGGCCAGCGATACTTTCGACCCCACCAACACTCTCAAATCGTGAATAACACCCTCCTCCCACACTCTTAAAAATGACGTCTGCCGAACAAAGCGAGCACTCATTCAGCACCTCGCTTTTATCTGACGGCAAGCGAGGTGTTGAGGCACACAAACGAGTCATGCTAAAGCTTGCCGAATGCACATTTATAGCTTAGGCAATCCTTTGCTTTTCGGCGGCTACACTACAATTGGTGTTCTTCATCTGAAATTTTCAGAAGTGTTATTGGTGCATGAAACCGGTCTTTCTTCAGCTTTCCTGGGGTCCGGATGGTGTTACAGCCGAAGGGGACCACACTTACTACCACGGCAATGCGATCGAACAGGCCGACGGCACCCGCAATGGTGTATACTCCGAATGGTCTTGGGACGGCGACACGCTGAAAGTCGGCACCTGCCGCTATGGCATGTCCCCGCTCTTTTACTATTGCGGCGACACTGAGATTTTCGTCTCCAACTCGATCCCTAAGCTGCTGGAACTCGGTGCTCCCAATGCATGGGATGACGACGCCATGGCGGTCTTTATTCGCCGGCAGACGTTCCTGGGTGAGGACACACCCTTCAAGCACATCCGCGCGACACCGCCGGGCGCAAGGCTGACCTGGAAAGACGGCCACATGACGCTTGAGGGCAAAGCCTTCGCGCCCAAACCACAGCACTTGAAGCGCTCGGCCATGATCGACGGCGTGATCGACCTCTTTGCCCAGGCAATTGCCCGTCGCTTGCCCCAGACCGACGAGTTCTACCTGCCATTGACCGGCGGCAAAGACTCCCGTCACATTTTGCTCGAGCTTAACCGCCAATCCGCTCTGC
The DNA here is from genome assembly GCF_007004665.1 of Denitrobaculum tricleocarpae. Lineage (GTDB taxonomy): Bacteria > Pseudomonadota > Alphaproteobacteria > Kiloniellales > Kiloniellaceae > Denitrobaculum > Denitrobaculum tricleocarpae. Next base: position 556,179 of record NZ_ML660054.1, read on the forward strand.
CTAAAGCCTGCGTCACCGCTTCATTTCCGCCCCCGCTCACCAACCAGGACCGAGAGATCGCCGCCCAACTCGCCGCCCGTGTCGGCGTCCCCCACATCACCCTGCCACCACCGCCACCGGGCATCGCCGACGAACAGCGCAAAAACATCATGACGAATTTTTGTACAGTTGAACACGGCTGGGCAGTGCCGCTTGTCGATTTTCTAAAAGCTAATACCCAGGCTAGTTTTGATGGACTAGGTCTCGATGTTTTTTTTAATACGATTTGGTACAGCGAACATAGAGCTCGACTATACGAGGAGAGTGCATTTGAGACACTTGCTACAGATTTACTTGGAGACTCTGAAGCCGCGTTCTCGGTGATCTTCACAAGCGAGACAAACAGACGTTTTTGTCGATCACGCGCGATCGCACGTCTGGTCAAGGAGTTAAAGATACACGCCAACTGTCCTCATCCAGTTGCAGCCGCGCAATTCTGGAGCCGCACTCGAAGGACAACAAGTACGTTCACATTCGGAATGCAAAACTCAATACCAACTGTTCATACACCTTTTCTCGATTTGGACCTGTTCGATTTTGTGTATGGCTTACCAAAAAGCTCGCTGCGAGAATCATCCATGCATGTAGATGTCATATCAAATGCTTACAAAAACTTTAGCGACATTGGATATTTTGTTCGGAAAGAACATCAAACCATCGATAAAAAATATTTAAGAAAACTCTCTTTGGATTTGGTTCGTAATAACTCACGGCACGTTACGAAACCAACTGTTTTAAATAGAAAGAAAACGAATTACTCACTGCTCAAGAGTTTTGTTACTGGAGACAAATTGGACTTGGATTGGCTTCAGCCAAACCTGCTTGCGTGCCTTTTGCAAATTGAAGGACATAACCACAGGCTGCCACGTCAATGAGTCATAACACTGAGACATTTTGATGATTAGCACTATTGTGACAACTAGATTTGTGGCATTTGTACCAGCACAAATCTACTCAGGTGATACAGAAATTCTTCGCAAGTTTACAGACTTGTGCGGAAATCAAGATCTAACGGTGTTGCGTAAAGCCCCGTACCTCATCGCATGTGAAGCCCCCCATCACGCAGCGCGAGCTGAAGGAACTCGAGATTTCTTGCTTTGCGATACCGTCATTGGAAAACTGAAATCCCCCCGCGATTTCCAGTTTTGCAGCGATAGAATCGACTGGGTTTCATGGCACAGAGAAGCTGCAAACAAAGCGCAACTTTACAATTTACTACTAGTTTCAAAAACTAAACTCGAAATAGAGTCTGATATTTTGGGTTTAAAGCCATTCTACGTTGCAACCCTTGAAGAGGGAACTCTGGTTGCTTCAAAACTAATAGACTTGTTCCGGATACGTGAAGAGTTAATCAAACCCATAGATAGTTTTGGTCTAGCGCAACTGATACTGACAGGACATCCATTTAGATCAAGAACAATCCACACTCAGGTCAGGCGCAGCGAAACTGGCGAACGATTGAGTTGGACAAAAGACTCAAGAGAAGTGTCTAGTTCAAGGCCACGTCGACTGAAGCCTTCAGCAGATGTACGATCGGATGCTGGACTTTTGGAGGCTGTTCATGAGATTGATAGTGCAATCTCCGACAGTGTTAAGCGTCACACCGTGGACGCTGCTCGCCCATTGAATATTGGGTTAAGTGGAGGCTTCGACTCAAGGATTTTAGCTGCCATTCTGCACAAACAGAATGAAGCAATACATGGCTATACCTACGGGCATTGGCATCATCGAGAAGTCCGGACAGCAAAAAGAATTTCTAGAGAATTAGGAATTGAGCATAAGATCTTACCCTATCCTCTAGATAATCACTTTCATCAAATGGAATTGTTTTTTTCTGAAATGGAGGGTCAGTCGGATAGCACCTCAGTTCAGATCGCAAATCTTATGCGTATCAATGCGCCGGCAGGTACGCCTTTGCTACACGGATTTATGTCCGATGCAGTCGCCGTCACTAGATTCTCTGACCAAAAGAATGGAGTCACACCGAAGAACCGCGATCAAGCATCGTTCAACTTGGCATCCTCAATGATAAAGTCCGATGCACATGCCAGATATGTATCGGAACTGGTCGGAGCCGATATAGATGTCATGTCCATCTGCAACGAAATTCGTAACGACATGACATCCGATGGATTGGCATACCATGCTGCTGTCCTGTGGGATGTCGAAAACAGGCAGCGCAGATACATTGCAGGACACCTACCTATGCTCGGTCAGAAGTATGATGTCATTGCGCCTTTCTACGATGAGAAGTTAATGTCGATATGGTTTTCGTTACCTCGGATTAGTCTAGACGAACGATATCTGCAACGCCAACAACTGGCGAAGCTGTATCCGAACTTAGCAAAAATTCCCCATTCGGAAGAAACCGCCCCAATCACACCAAGTTTGTCGAATCAATTACGGTTACTTATCGACTCTGTATTGCGCAAATCGTTTATCCCAACTTACCAAAAAATTGTTGGTTATAGAACGTCGAATATTTGGTCGTTAAGTGGAGGAATGGCGACAAATGAACAACGTTTAAAGATGCAAAGTCTTTTTTTAGGCAACCTCGATGAAACGGAACAAGTTTTGGGTTTGAACTCCTTCAACAACGACAGTGTGGCATCTTACTTTGAACGCGGGCCTTCCTCTGGAGACTACATCACTCCGAGAATTGTTTTTCAGACGAGTGCATATGCAAAATGGTTAGCAACTTCACTAGGCAACTCAACAAAAACCTAATGCCTGGGTATTTACCAAACGGCAGTGATGACACTACGAACTGTTGTAAAACCAACTACGGAAACTCGACCAAACATACCTGGGTAAGGTAATTGAGTGCTTGATCGTGTAAACCTGCCAAACGCGCCACTTTCTAACATATCTTGCAATGCCGCACCCACCGCCGATCCAAATTGCTGATAGTTGGATAAGCTATTAGAGCCGCGACGCGGTTCAAGAGTTGCTCCCTCAATACCATGGTTGATCTTATAATAATACGTGGTGAAACCGCTTGGTGCAGTGTTTTCTTGCTGTGTAATGTTTCCGCTGTAGCGCGCATCTACAGCATCGCTGAACTCAATCGCAACACTCGTAGGATCTCTAAAGATACGATCATCCGTGCTCCATGTCAGGTTATGGAAATCGATTATGAAGTCGAGTTCGTTATTCAAATCTGATGTAATCCAGTTCCTAACATTGCGACTCGCCTCTAAATCAAAGTCACCCCAATCACGATTTAGGTTCTTATGTGCGAACGTACCAGTGAACTCCGAACCAACTGGATGCCCCAGAAACAATCCGGTCGAATTAACCCAGACAACGAATACTTCAAAATTTCGCCTGACGTCAGCCGCCTCGTTGCTCGAGCCAATCAACCAATCCACAAACCCTTTCACTGCCCATTTCGCAACCATTTCACCAGAATGAACATTGGCAAACGCAAGTATCCGCAACTTAGCGCCTATCTTAGGGTGTACCAAAACAGAGTCATCTGCAATCCTGAGCGCGTGTTGCTTCAATGGGCCCGAGATACGCCCGTTTTCATCCTCAATTGAGGTCAAAGTCGATATCGATCCGTCCGTTTCGGCCCCGCTCGTAGGCGTCACAAATGGACTGCTCAGCCACTCACCTATGTCGTTAACAACATCTCCATAGTAATAACCCGGCTGATCAGCCACATATATGTCCGGTGTACTAAAACTAGAATTATTGGAGGCAGACAACGTGCCATTCGCTAGCACGTTATTGTCGAAGAGAGTCCACTCTTCTTTGCTACCTAATACGGGACGCCACCATAATTTCGTTTCGGGCGTAAATTTTTGATCAAAATCGAAGTCCGTTTCGGACAATCGGAACTCAATTGAGTTTACGCTGTTAACACCACTGACTAACGCCTGCACCGTCAGCCAATCATTTCCGGCGTTACGATATGGGAATTTTCGAGGGACCAGAGTTACTGTGGCATCTAAGCCAGAAAGCTGAACCGAACTTGCTCCTGCATCGAGCGTCGCGCCGTCAAATTCTCCACTGACTCCCACATCAGCAACTGGTGGAACTACCGTTGAGGTCAGCAATTGAGCTGGAACGCTCAAGCTTGATTGCCCCGAAAGAACGCTCTGACCAGAAGGCGTGGAGTTCGTAACTGATATTGTTTGCCTCAAAGAGGTCAAACGAGTCGAAGTCGACGCTAAGCCATAGGTAGGATCTAGCGCTTGATTTACATTTGATAGACTGGCGGTATTTGTGTTGCCGCCTATCACTGAGTTCCAATTGGAGAGGTAAGTTGTAGTTGGCTTGAGAAGAAAATCGTTGTTGGAGAATATTGCATCAGGTGGCAATCCTAACTCAAACTGAGATACTTCGGATTCGTCTGCAACGCGATCAACCAGAGCAAACCTAGCTATTTGTCCATTGATACCTCTATCAAGATGGGCTCGGTTTCCAATACATACATCACCATTAGTGGCGCCTAAGTTAGAGCCGGTTGAACCACCAAAAATAGCCTGCGAAACACCATTCACGTAAATCTTTGTGTTTAGCACAGAAGGCGCTGAACAGTCCGAACAAGTCCAAACAATTCGATTCCATTGGCCAACGGTTAGTACATCACTTGCGGTATACGCTTGACCGGTAACAGCACCAAAGTGAGCGGCGCGAACACTATTGTTTGTACCGCCTTCATCAGATAGCTGAAGAAGAAAATTTTGGAAGGTATCTTGCCCACTATTTCTGGTGGCACTAAAAAAATCATTGTTGATTTGAAACGCACTACCTGGCAAGAAAAAATCTAGAAGTATTGATTTTGCACCAGCGTTCAAGTTTCCAACGTTGCTGTAAACGACGCGAGATGAAGTACCATTAAACTCAAGAGCCATCCCACCCCACTCCTAAGCAGATTCAAGTTCGTCGACGTTCCACGAGGTAATCGTCACCAGGGCGTTGGCGCTGATTGCCAGGTTGTCGATTTCCATCTCGCCGCCTCCGCCGGCGACTGAAATAGCGCCGTCCTGGACCGGGTTAGCGTCGCCGTCGTAAGCTCTGAACCAGCCGGCGGTGCCGGCGGCGCTGGCGTTGGCGCTGGGCACGCCGTTGAGGGTGGCACGTGCGCCCGGGCTCTGATCGACGGCGTCGCCAAAGGCAGGGGTCTGCAGCGGAATCGTAACCAGGACCATCCCGGTCGCCGGCGCGTCGCCAAAGGCCGGCTGAGTTCCACTGCGCAGCTCAATGTATCCGGGCCCTGTGCCGGCATCCAGGCGGTCAACCTGCGCATTGCAGCGCGCCAACGCAGCGGCATTTGGAATTCGTGTGACCATGATTGTGTTCCTTTCTTATCTGGTTTGGATTTGATAACGGCAAGCCTTGCAACCGGCACGCCTCGCCCGTGCGCGGAACGCACGCGCCGGCCGGCAACGCCTGATGCCACTGCCCAGTGATGTCAAAGCGGTGAAGTCTTGGTTTGAAACCGGGAGTGGCTGCGGCGTCTTGGGGCTACGCCTGAACCGCACGTCCCGAAGCCCGGCGGTCGGCCTGGAGAGACCGAAAACACGAAGGCAATAGGATGGAAACCTCTCAGAGGCGGGTAAAGTTGAAGCTGGCCTCCAGGCCTTCGGCTGCGGTGACCGCCGAGAGCGCGACGCTCAGTTTGTCGCCTGTGGCAAAATCGTTGTCGTTGCCCGTTCCCAGTGCGGGCGCCTGCCCCGCCGTTGTCACCGCCACTGCATTCAGACCGCTCAGATCCACGCCGTTTTTCCTGACCGCCAGGCTCAGGTTACCCGCTGCCAGATCGAAATCGACGGAATCCAGCCGTGCGGCAGCCGGCATTTTGAAAACCAGTGTCACTTCGCCCCCGCCTGGATTGGGTTCGAAGTAGCTGACCGCGGCCTTCTGACCCGCCAGATTGATCGGAATCGCGGTCTTCAGGGATTGCCCGGTCATAGCTCTGGACTGACCGCCCTGGGTCAGCGCGATCAAATCCGTATCGCCCAGAACGCTCGTCGTGGCGAGCTCGGAAAACTTCGTCATGCTTTACTCCGTTGTAAAATTCATGCCGGCCTCGGTGGTCAGATTGCTGCCCGCTTCCGTCTGTATCACCGCATCGGCGACATAAGGCGCCCGCGCGCCGCCGCGATAGCCGGGCCGTTCGTCAACGCGCCAGGCGCACTCGCCAGACGCGGGTGTCGTCGCTGCGAAAGCGACCGTCATGGGATCTGCGAAACCCGGGCATAGAGACCACCTGGGGTCCCGCCTGTCACATCGGCGCGAATCCGCCCGGCGCCCAACTCAAAATTTGCCAGACCCGGACTGCCCAGCGTCACCTCGCTCCCCACATCCAGTGCTGTCGCTCCGTCGGGCCCCAGGTATTGTAAGGTTACCGCCGCACCGCCGAAGGCGCCGGTGACGGAAAACGTGCCGCGTCCGCCATTCCAGTTCCGCCATCCGGCGTTCTCGTTATTCGTGATCAGATTGAGTGTCATACTTGCTTATTCCTTTCGTTGCCTACTCCGCCGGACCGCGCCTGATCGCCAGCGCCCTCTCATTCTCCGAGCAGCCGCTTGCGCGCCGTGCTGGCATTGGTGGTCAGACCCTCGCCCCCGGTCAGGATCGTCGAGGCACGCCCCCGGGCCTTGCGCTGCCGTTCCCGCTCCGCGGCCGCCGCTGCCTGAACTTCGCTATCGTCCTTTTCCGGTGGCGGCGGCGGTGGTGGCGGTGCTTTGGGTTTTTTCGGTGAAATCAGTCCACCCATGGTTCACTCTCCAAATAAAGTTATGTCACTCGAACAGATCGTAATCGCTTCGCGCCAGTGCCGCGCGCTTACGCCGGATTGAGGGCACCGCGAAGCGCAGGCTCATCAGGCCGTAGCGGGTCGCCGCCATCAGGTCGTCGAACTCCTTCACCACCTTGCCGTCCTTGCGGTGATAGAGATTAAACTCGCTGAACCATTCGTTCAGATGGGCAAAAACCTTCAGACGGCCGGTCTGCATGCGCTCCAGCAGGATCATCAGTCCCGCCTCGACGCCGTTCGATCCGTCCGGGAACTGCGCGTGCGTCTTCAGCATGGCGAGTCCCTGATCCCGGTAAACTTCGGCCAGCATGCGCCCGCTGCCCTTGTCGTGCTGCAGGCCGTCGTGGGGCCAGGCCCAGGACAGGCTCCGCCCCCAGGATTTCAGGGCCGCCGCATGGATCACCGGCGTCTCCCGCTTGGCCTTGTAGGCATGGGTCACGTAAAGACAGTCCGCATCGCGGTCCCAGGCCAGCTTGACCGCGGCTGTGGGGTGATCCCACCCGAAATCCAGCGCGCCAATGACCGGCCAGTGCGCAGGGATCTCAAAGGGCGGACTGGTTATTGCTTCATCGCTGACCGGAAAGATGCGACCGGAACCCAGGACCGGTATGCCCTTTGCTCTGGCGTCGCGCTCGTGTGCCGGGTAGCTCCGAATGATCGCCTGGCGCTGATCTTCGTCGTAGTGCTCCGCGTCCCAGATGGTCATGGTGGTGACGTGCCGCGACATGGGCGCTAATTCCTCGCCCCTGGAGTAAAGCCGTCAGCGGGCATTGTGTCGCCGTCCGGCTCGGAGTCCGAAAGGAACAGCCGCACAACCTCGGACATGCCCAGCAGGGGCGTAAAGGTGATGATGGTCATGCCGCTGGTCGCGTTGGTCCGGGTCAGGCCTTCGGAGTAAATATCGAGCGGAGGCTCCTCATCGAACCAGACACCGTCCAGGGTCTCGCCCTGCCACTTCTCCCGGCCCTTTTCATAAGACTTGAACGCCAGGGTCGACGCTCCGCCGCTGCTGTGCCGAACCACGATGCCATCGACCGTATCCGCACCGCTCCGCGCGGCACTGGTGCTCAGGATAGCGTCCCCGGGGAGCGCCGCCGTGCCCCAGGCGTCCCTGCGCTGCGGCGGCCCCAGCAGCATGCGCTGCGGATTGTCCCGCGTGGATTCCGCCGTCACGCCCGCCGCCCAAAGACGCACGGGTCGCGCGAAGCGCCGCCCCCGCCACCAATCCGGATAACGGCCGGTCAGATGCATCGCCCACTCCGACGCACCAGCCAGTGTCTTACCCAACTGATTGCCTGCCATGAAGAGGCGCTCGCGGTGCGCCGCACCTGCATCGTGAAACCGGCGTTGCTTGTCGTAGGGCCGGTAGCGGCTCAGTTCATTCTTTTCCAGCCGCCTCAGCTTCTCGCGCTTCAACGCGAACCTGGATTCCTTCAAGTGCCGCAATCCGCCGCTCAAGATCCCGTTCGAGTTCGTCGAGGTCTTCGTCGCTGAGGTCATCGAAGCCGCCGCCTTTCCTATCCCGTTTTTCGCCGAACAAACCGAGTTGCCGTCCGAGCAGTTCCAGTGCTTTGTTGGCGACACTGCCCTGTTGACTGTAGCTGCCCACGGTGCGCCCACTGCGGTCGCGCAGGGGTTTCAGCCCCAGGGAACGCTCGATGTTTTCCACCAGGCATTCGACGATCCAGTCCTTGTCGACGGCGCGCCCGCCACCGGAGCGCAGCAGGTCTTCCAGCGCGGCCTCTGGGTTCTCCATCCCTGAACCGGCGTCGGGATCATGGCTCTCAAGCGCATCACTGCTGCCCGCCCTATCGGCGCGCAGTTCATCGATCCGGGCCAGCAGGTCGGCACGCGTGAGCAGCTGCTGCGCTCGCACCTTGGGATTTTCAGTCCGGTAACCCGCCGCCGTGACCGCGTCCCGGGGCTGCATGCCCGACGCCACCAGGTCGGCAAAAGCCTCCTGGCGGTTGCTTCTCAATCTCGGCATGAAACTCCTTTTGTATCGCGTGCCGGCCGCCAAAGCGTGCGCACCGCCCACTACGGTTTTCGCAAGCCCGGAAGCTTGCATTCCACCTGTCATTGGGTATTTGAAAGACTGCTTGGTCTTCTGCTCCAGCTCCAGAAAGCGAAAAACCTCTCCGACCTGAAGCCCCTGCGTCAGAGCAAAAAAAATCCCGCTCCGGTCTTCACCGTCACGAGATACGGACCCATTGGCCCGACACAAAAATCGCAAATCAGCTTATTTGCGTCAATAGCTTGGGGACAAGACTTATGCCCCAACAAACAAACCACAGAAGCATAATGCCCCATCTGCAACGAGCGCCGAATCCTTCTTGTCTCAAAGTGAAGGTGTCGCGGCGGGCTGCTCCTGGATCAATTCGTAAGCTTTCCGGACGGCACTCACGACGTTCTCCCACTCAGGCTTTTCGATGTACTCCGAATCGCGCATTTCCTCACTATATTTTTCAAAGAAATCGTCAATGGCACCGATCACTTCGTCTACCGCAAGCATCTCTTCTTCGTTTTTAAGGATGACGCCAATCCAGCTCTCAGAATTCGTCGCCAAATCGGTGTCGTCATAGAGGAACGTCAGAGGGAATTAGAGATTATCGTAATCCGTACCCGGTTGTTGGGCACTTTCGGTCCAGGTCCTGCGCTAAAGCTCATGATTGCTCAACTTATTCAGATAATGAATAAGCGTCTCGCGCATCGGGGATATCTGCAGTTTATTGCATTCAGTCATATCAGCCTATCGCATCTACTCCTTTCTCAGGTAAGCCCAGTCTCCAAGCATTTGCCCATCAATTGGGTCACTGATCTCCATCGAGACGATTTGCAGGTCCACTTGGTGGTCTGGAAAATACGCAATGACCTCTGTTGCGACGTCATCGCAGTCCTCTTCATCCTCCTCGGAATAAGGACCTTCATAAACGAACTTCAGTTGTATTTTCTGCTCGTTCACCGCGCAAGTAACACCACGAATGTTAGGTGTGATCATCCGCAGCAACCCAGCCTGCAACACGATCAGAAGGCTTACTCTTAGATCATTAAGGCTCATTGTTTAGGCCTCGCTGGTACGATGTGGACGCCGTTTTTCGAAGCATGAAGGATCTGGCCAAGTGACTAAGGTTTGACGTTCTCCTTGGTCGATGAAGACGCCTCGAGCGGCTGTTCCCGGATCAGCTCACAGGCGGCTTTCGCCGACGCAAGCACCGACTGCCACTCCGGTTTCTCGATGTATTCACCATCAGTCATTTCCGTATTGTACTTTTGGAAGAAAGCCTCAATCGCATCGACGAGTTTGTCCACTGCGGCTGTCTCTTCCCGGTTTCTGAGAAAAACGCCTATATAGTGGTCCGAATTTTCCGACAAACGCGTATCGTCGTAGAGAAAGTGCAGGGTCTCATTCATGTCGTCGAAATCAATACCAGGCGGCAATTCCCCCCTAACCCAAGCTGCCCGCTGATATTCGTGATCACTGAGCGCTTCCAGGCAGTCGATCAACTCGTCGCGCATGTTGGGATACTTAAGCTTAGTGTTTTCAGTCATATAGGTTTTTCCGCTTCTTACTTTCCGGCAGATAAGACAGACCAACCGTGCAGTACATTCGAGGATTGAGGCGTAACTCAATGCATGCTGACAGCTTGAGAACGTACCTCTTCATGGTTGTCGTATGACTCAACCGAAACATAAAAGAACAATTAGAGAACAAATTTCATTAAAATCACTAAAGTGTCAACGGCCTATTCAGGCATAGGCTGCAGAACCTTGAGTGAAGTCGAAGATCCAGGACATCACCTTAAGGTGCATACCATGTCTCCCAATTCAGGTACTCGATCAGAGGTATGTGGGCGTCTTCATTGCCTCTCACTCTGCCTTCAATCGGCTGTCCGTCGCGCCCCCTGACGGTGCCACCATACCGGACAATCACATGGTCAACTTGCTGTGTCGTGTTCGTATGGTCAGGATCACCTTTATCCACACGCACACCATTTCCGTCATTACTCGGGTCCTCCCAACGCACCCCTGGCTTCTCTTTTCGACCCGGCTGGGCTGCCTTTTTGTATGGCTTCACGCCCTATTCCTGCGGGATTTTCGGCACGACGTCCTGCAGGCCCTGCCAATCCGGATAGAAAGTCCGAGCGTCGATCTCATATCCCGTTGGCCAGGGTTCCCCCCTCTTTCGACTTTCCGCAACCAGCGGCCCGTTCACGATGTCGCTTTGATCCGGAAACCCGGGAAGCCGGTCCCCGATCCGGGCCGGCGGAACCAGACCTTCCGGCTGTCCGTTCAGCAAAGTGTGATCCGCCGGCTCCCCACCGGTGGTGACGGATTGCTCGACCTCGACGCCCTCGCCGAAGCCGCCCGGATCGAACTCTTGTCCGGATTGCGGTTCCAGCGGCGGGCTCAGATAGCGTCCGCGTTCTTCGGGCGGGATAACCAGGCCGGTCTTAAGGTCGATCAGGATGTCGTTGCGCTGCCAATCCAGGTAGCGGCCGGCCTCATCGCCGCCTAAGAGTTTCCCGCTCAGATCCCGCGCCAGCCCCTTGGGAACATAGCCGGTTTTTACCACCGCATCGGCGATGCGTTCCTGTGTGACTCTGTCGGCACCTGCTCGCACGGCATCCCGGAAGGTCGTCTCATAGAAGGCCTCCGCCGCCTCGCGGTTCTGCGGCTTCTCGATATCGAATCCCATGCCGGTGCCAAGGGAGATTGCGAGGTTCGAGGTGGCTGTTTCTTGCGCCTGCCGCGCGATCTCGGCCTGCTTCGCCCCGGCGCGCAGAGCCTCGGTCTGAGAGCGCAAGAGCAGGTCTTCGTCTTCTGCCCGGCGAACGTCCGAAGCGCCGGCGGCGCCCTTGACGATGCTGTGCGACAGTTCGAGAGCCTTCTGCGCGCCCTGTCGCATGCGCTCCTCTTGTTCCAGTGACGTGACCCGCCTGGCGCTGTCCCGCGCGTCTTCAAGCAATTGCTGACGGCGCTCGTCCGATAGGCTTTCCTGCCAGCGTCCTTGTTCCAGCTCGGTGATCAGACCGGCCGGATCGCGTGTCATCCGGGCATCCAGCAACTGAACCACGGTGTGACTTCGCCAAGCCGCCAGAGCTTCAGGACGCAGACCGAGACCGGCCAGCAGTCCCGTCTCTCCTACTGCCTCATCTCCCAAGAGTTCTTGGAATGCTGCCGCAAACTCCGCCGGATCAGACGCCACGCGCCTGGACCAGCTCTCAATCAACTCATGGGTATCCCGCAGATTTTTCCGCAGCCGCTGGCGTGCTTCCCCCTCGAGCAACTTCCGGTCCCAGGTCGCGCGCCGGGCGTCGATTCCTTCAGTCAATCGATTCCGCGATCCCTGATTATCAAGGCTTCGCGACAACGCCTCGGCATTTGAGTCGAAGATTGAACGATGCCGTTTAACTCGGGCCTCGCTTTCCTCGTCTGGCGGCGCCTGCGCGTCGCTTTCCATGCGTTGTTTTGCGAGCTTTAGGTCGAACTGCGAAAGCTGCTGTTTGACCTGCCGGTCCCGCCGCCCTTCGACCGTCTGACCGAGCGCGGTGGCTTCTGCGCCCAGGCCGGCAAGACTGCGCCCGATTTCGGAGCCGAAGCGGGCGGCCTGAGCCCGGGGCGCGTTGGAAAAGGCAGCGGGCGCAGACGTCCGCTGCGGATGAACCGGAAACCGCGGCATAAAACTCCTCGCGATGTTTTGGAGGGTGGCCCTGAAGCCTGAATAGAAAACGCCCGCAAGCTCACTACAGAACAGAAGCGACGAGGCTGAAGCGACCCGGAACGACGCGATCGGTCTGGCTAAAGATCAGCGCTGCGATCATGCAAAAAAAAATCCCGCCCCGGCTGATGCCGTTGCGGGTTCAGGACCTATTGGCCCGTCGCAAAAATCGCAAGTTTACTGTTTTAGGTCAAGAGGCTGGGGACAAGTGTCTGTCCCGCGCCGTCTGCCCATAACTCCGATACATGACGTTGCCTGGAAGTAAGACGTGACAGCAGTCTGAACACACCGGTTCCAGGCGGTGCCCGAGCAATGGTTAGGACACTGCTCTGAAGCTACAACGGTCTGTGCGAAACCTCAGGCGGGCGCCAAGGGAAAGAGCGCCCGCCTTCAACTCTGTAGCCCAGGTTGAGGCCTCATATTCTTTGATGGTCTTGATCGTATTTTGCCGGGTTTTTAGGCAGGCGAGGGCTCGAAAGCGGGCCTGAAGGCCCGGTAAGAGGCGTCAACGCACCTAAAACCCGGCAAAATACGACCCCAAAGGGGCGGCAAGATTATGAGTTCTGGGAACCACGTTCTGGGCAGCGTCGTGTCGCCCGTCTCTAAGCTATGGGGTCACGATGCTACAGCATCGCTCCATTCCCAACTCCTTGCCAGAAAACATAATTTTGTCGTCAAGATCGTCAAAGAATAGGAGTTCCTAACCTAGTTGCTGGATTGCCAGTTTGCCGCAATCACGTCGGCAACCGATTGCGGCAAGCTGCCGGAGGTAACGCCGCCACCCGTGCCATCCGATGGTGTGAAGCTCGCCATCGCATTGACCAGCAGATCAATCTGGGCCTCCATCAGGACAGAGCCGTCACTTGCCTCGATCTTGTCTACCGTGCGGGCCGGGTCCGTGTACCAGTTCTCAAACACCACCTCGTCCGTCGTGCCCAGAACCGAAACCACCAGATTGTCGCCGCTGTGCTCGAACCAGACATCACCGGCGAGGATACTACCGCCGAACAGCAGACGGTCATTCGTTGAGACCGCATCGTCATTGCGAACCAGGTCCTGACCATCCCCAGTACTAAAAACATAGGTGTCGTCGCCCGCACCGCCGCTCAGCAAATCGTTGGCTGCTCCGCCCACAAGCGAGTCATTTCCGCCACCGCCAGTCAGAGTATCGCTCCCGGCACCGCCCTTGATCAAATCAGCACCTGAGCTGCCGGTTATGGTATCCTTGTTGCCGCCACCGTCGATCTCTTCGATGCCGGTGACACTGATGGAACTCAAATCGATTGTATCGGCAAAGACGGAACCAACGATCCGGTCGTACCCGGCTCCGCCATCAATCGTCTCAATCGAATTGGCAGCGGTTAAGCTGCGGACCGCGATGGTGTTGTCGCCCGCGGTGCCGAGAATACGGTCGTTGCCTTCGCCGCCATTGAAGGTGTCCGGATTTGTGGAGTTGTTGGTTGCAAGAAAGGTGTCGTCACCACCGGCACCGAAGAGGCTGTCCCCTCCCGAATTGCCCTTGATGGTATCGGCTCCGGATGTTCCGGTCACGTTTCCGCCACCCGAACCCGTCTCGATCAGCTCGACCCCGACGAGCGTAACGCCCGACAGGTCCAGATCACCCGTGCCCCAGGATATCAGTGTGTCGAAACCATCACCCCCGACAATCGTCTCGATCGAGTTGGCTGCCGTCAGGCTGGCAACCCGAAGGATATCGTCGCCTGACGTTCCCAGTATCGTGTCTTGGCCGGCACCGCCCTGTACCACGTTGTATTCAAAAGGTTGAACGTCATTCCCAAGAATAAGAACGTCGTCGCCGGCACCTCCGTCCAGCGTATCTCTGCCCGGCCCTCCGTCGAGCGTGTCGTTGCCTGCCCCGCCGGAAAGTTCGTCGTTGCCCTTGGCACCGGTCACCGTATCGTTCCCGAAACCGCCGCTTAACGTATCGTTGCCCGGCGTACCGACCAGTATCTGATCGCCAATATAAATGTCCTGATCCTTGAACCGCAGGATCTCGACGTCCGTCAACGTATCTTCGCCGTCGTTTCCGTCCAGAACCACGTCATTGTCGGTGACCGTAATCACACCGGTCACCTGATCGACGCTCACCGTATAGTCCGCGTAGTTCCCGCTATAGACCGCGGTGTCCACACCATCTCCGCCGTCAATCAAATCGTCGGAACCCTGACCTTCCAGCAGATCGTCTCCGCCGCCGCCGGACAGGGTATCGTACCCGGTCCCGCCCGTGATCACGTCGTTGCCGGGACCGCCGACGGACGAGCTGTTCGCATGAAAAACCTTACTGTAAACACCGGTGCCGCTACCGTCTTGCCCATCTGATACCCAAGTCGCCACATAGCCGCCAGAAGCCAAGGCAGCAAGTTCAATGTAATCCTGAGAGCCGACTGTGTAATCGTTTATACGGACTTCTCCGCCAACAGATTGTCTGTTGCTGTCGAATCGGTGCGTATAAACCCCGACGCCATTGCCATCGTTTTTTCTGTAAGCGACGACAAATCCGCCATCTGCCAGACCAACGACATCATAGGTGAATATATTGACGTGCTCCCCGGTCAGCGTGACGCTGACGATCGGGAAACGAGTACCGTCCGCGCTGTAGACGTAGGCTTTCACTTTTTTTGTGTTGTTAGAGCTCTTGGTACGCGTAACCGCCACAACAAAACCGCCGTCTTTGAGGGCAGCTACCGAACCATGAGAATAGGTTCTGCTCGCCGTGCCAGCTTCAATGGTTTGATCGTTTGCACCTACAACTGGCGCACCGTCAGAATCGAAGCGTGTGTAGAAGAGCCCGCGGTGTCCTGAATTGTTCGACCGATAGGTTATGATGCTATCGCCGTTCTCAAGCACGGCAACACCCTCGACCGCTTGCTGGTTACTATTGGGGCCGTTAACACGACTGAAAGACCCTTGCACCTCATCTCCATTGGCATCAAAGACCTTTTTGAAGACTTCATGCAGATTCTTTTCGCCTTCCCCCTCATGCGTCCAAGAAACAACGAAACCACCATCATCAGTCGTATCGATGTGTGAATAGCGGCGATGGTTGTTGCCCACATCGCTAACAAGTTGCTCCGGCTGGCCGATAAGCGTCGTTGGATCTGATGCATCTGGCGTAAAGCGTCGCGCATGGACTGTATAGTGTGTGCCAACTTGTGCGAAAGACGCATAGGAAACGACAAACCCGCCATCCTGAAACGCCGCCACACGAGGCGCAAACTGCGTATTGGCTGTATGGCTGTTGATCCTGAACTCGCCACCGACCTTTGCCCCTTGCGCATCGTAACGCTGCGCATAGACGTCAAAGCCGGTGCCGGTTCCTTTGTCTGTCGTCCAGACAGCGACATAACCTCCGTCAGGAAGAGCAGCAACGTCAATGCCGGTTTGGTCTCCCGTCGTAAATTCATCGTTCACCAATGCTTCGGCACTGCCTGTGAAAACCGGAATTGCATCGTCACGCACATCAAGTGTAACCGTCGCGGTTGAGGTCAGGCCTGTGTCGTTGTCCGTAATCCGCCAGACAAAGGTATCTGCGCCGGCGTAGTCCGCATTGGCCTGGTAGCTATAGGTTCCGTCCGGATTGACCGTGACGGCACCGTTTGTCGCGTCTGTTTCGAGACTGTAAGTGACGTTCGCGCCATCGCCGAATTGAGCACCGAGCGACCAGGACACAAGACCGTCGTCTCCAACGTCCGCGACAGCGTCAAGGGCGACAGGCGGCCCCGCCAGATTACTTGAGGCTGCCGGTGCTGCGCTGGCCTGTTCCGTATGGACTGCGTCACCACTGGAAACGTCTTCGGAAACTCCTTGCATGCCTGAAGCGTGCTGTTCAATCGAATGGGTAACATCGCTTCTGGACGCCGCATCGACTGCAATTGAGCTTTGGCTGTCGTGTTCTTCCCGCGTATTCATCATAGTACCCCTAAAAAAGTGGTTCGAACGGCCTCATTCATTCCCCACCGCGAAGGTTTTCGAAAACTCCAAACCAGTATTTTTGGTTGCATTTTTCGAAACGAACGCAGCGACCGGACGTTGATTTATGTTATGGTTAATCTTAATTTTTAGGAAGAGAATTTTCTCGTTTTACGAGATATTTTTACTTCAAATGAAACTCAAATCAGGACAAGACTCTAGGCTTCGAAGCTCGATTAAACTCGAAAACAGGAAAATACAGAGGAAGTGTTGAAAATTAATACACTGTTATAGATATATTTTTCTATTTGCGACAATTAAATTTTCTAGAAAAGGTTGTATTTAGATACAGCCAGTGTCTGTCCACGACTTGCGGACGTCGCGAGAACGGCACCATTGTCTGTTTCGCCATCAAATGGAAATTTTTTCTCTCATTGATTGCGTTTTCATGACAAGGGGAAAAGACTGATATACAACCTTCTTTAGATTGAGCATCGATAGTGTCCCTCATAGAAAAACGACGCCCCGGCGATATCCTGAACTTAAACATACCCGAGTGTCCCTTCGAATCTAATGTGATTCAGTCTCTATAGTTCGCCGCAAATTATGCGACGACCTGCATAATGGATCGTCGGCCGACGGCGAGAAAAGCACCGAAGCAACCTATCCACCCGACATGGAGTGACGCACCATTTCCCTCTGGCATCTTCCCCTCAAAAGCGATCTCGTACGCATCCCAAGGGTGTTCAATCGAAAAAATCGTTTTTTATCATTCAGCTGACAGCCCCAAAGACTCAAAGCCATCGTGCGTAAGTAGTTTTCCTAAATTGAGCAAAGCACCACTTTCTGAGATCTATGCTCCCAACGCAGCCACATCTTCGAGACGCTGCTAGGCGCAAAAAAGGCAGGTTCAAACAAAACCGCGTCAGGAGAGCAAAAGATGGGAAACGCAAAACAGCCCCCAACGACTCTGTCGAGCCCCCTTCGCCGGGTCGATCAGTTCATCGGGCAGCGCCTTAAGCAGCAACGCGAGAGCAAGAACATCACACTGAATGATCTGGCCAGCGCGCTGCGCCTCCCCGCACAGGCCATCCGCCTCGCGGAAAAAGGCGAAGCCCCCATCGGAGCGCAAAGTCTGTATGAAGCCGGCGAAGTGCTCGACGTGCCCATGATGTATTTCTTCGAGGGCTATAAAGAGACGATGCGGTCCAGCGGCGCCCCTGCCGACCGGAACAGTTTCAGGCATTAACGTGTAGCCTGAGACCGAATCTGACGGGACGATTGTAGAGCTGCCTCCTCGTCTTAAGATACTCAAGCCGACAGCCTCCCACGCCTCGGCTCCACCCGTACCTCAGAATACAAAGGTCTGTTGACCGCATGCCGCAAGGCGCAAACCTGCGTGAAAGTACCACTACAGTGAAGGTGAGCTTAAAAGAGAAGCCGTACAGCCGCCTGATTTTTATATCGCATTTAGCCGAAAGAATACTTTTAAGAAGATGTTAGCCTTACATGTCTATCCCGGCTCAAGGACGAATTTACGTGAGCCGCTGCGACATGGACGACGACTGGGCATACGACGGTAAACCTCTTTTCTATCTGGATCGCAAAGTCGTAGCGGTTATTGCCTTCCTCTTTACCTGCTTGTCGGGCTACTGGTACCTGCACTTCACCGGACTGTCCGAAGCTTTCGCCCAAGAAGCCGTCAGCACCCGCGGAAAGGTCTTGTCTGTGGATAAACGCGCCTGCGCCTTTACCGATTATTGCATCGAAAACCAGGCGATAATTTATACCGCCACACTTGTCTTCAAGGACAGATTTGGCAGGCAATGGCAATCCGAAGCAGAGTTCCGGTCGCTCGCCTATGAGGCTGGACAGAAACTCGATGTTCACTATCTTGCAAGCGATCCCTCTACCGTCATCGCCGGCGATTTGGAGTTTGAGACCGGTATCTGGACGATTTTCCGCATCAAACTTGCGATCGTCACACTTATATGTGCTTTTCTAACAATCGGTTATTGCTTGCCAAAGGGCACGCTGATCAAGGACTGATGCGCACATCAGATGAACAGCCAGGCTGCTAGAGCGCGTCATGTTTTAACGGAAACACTCTGTGTTTTCGCTAAGATATGTGAACCCGCTCTAAATCGTATAGTGAGAGGAGATTCACCGGTACGACGGATCGCCGAAGGCGATTCCATCTAAACCGGATCTGCTCTAGCGACCGCTTTTCCAGGCCGCATAGCCGCCAGCAAGCGATGCCGTCTCGCGGAACCCCATGTCGAGCAGTGTCTTGGCAGCCAATGCAGACCGCCCCCCTGTACCGCAGTAGCAGATAACCCTGCACTCCGGCTTCAAGGCAGCAATGTAAATCTGACTCTCTGGGTCGGCCAGAAACTCGAGCAACCCACGCGGCGCATGCAGCGAACCCGGGATCGCCCCCTCTTCTTCCCGCTCTTGTACACCGCGTACGTCGACAAGAACCGTATTGGGATCCTCCAGGTGATAGGGCAGATCCTGCACCGAAACCGTCTCGATCGCGGCATTCGCTTCAGCCAGCAGCGCCTTGAATCCGCGCTTCAACATGTGCGTCTCCCAATCCTGTACAAAAACAAGCAGAGGTCTTCAGTCGAACCAAAATAGAGCCATCAGATCTCTGCGCCATTGATCTCGGTCATTTCCGTGCGCTCACTTTTGCTCCCGGCCTTGCCGTCTCACCTCATCGGCTCGTTTACGACCGGTTTTGAGTCCAAGACTCAATTTGTCTCAAATGCGCTCGATGGGCATAACATCGTACTTTTGATCTCCAGAAACCCTCTTCAAGAACGCCTGATGACCGGAAACCCTCGGACCGGCCTCTCGAAAAGTGAAACGCCGGCACTTTTTTTTGGACAGGGTTAATCCTGCGCCGGAACAAGGCTATAGACCTCCTTCCTAATTCACGGCATTCGATGAAAAACTCATCTTTAACAGTATGTTAGTGGATCCCACCGTACTCGTTGCAGGCTGGATTAACTGCCAATGGTTACTGCATGGCTGTCAACTTCGCGGCTCAGCCCAGGGCGAAACGTCACCTGGACCGCCGCGCTGCCGCGATCGTGTTTCTGCTCGCGGCGGGCGCGTTCGGATACTGGTATCTGCACTACACGGATATCTCTGACGCCTTTGCCGAAGAATCGCTCTCGGCGCGCGGTGAAATCGTTGCCGTGAGTGATCGCAGTTGCAGCCTGACCGACTACTGCATCGACGATCAGAAACGCGTTCAACTCGCCACTGTCGTCTTTAGAGATAACGCCGGCCGGCTGCAGCGCGCCGTCGCCGAGTTTCGTTCTCTCGGGCACAGCATCGGCGACGAGGTCGACATTCGCTACCTCGCAAAGAACCCGGCGGCGGTTATTGCCGGGAACTCCGAGTTTGCTCAGGACGTCTGGACCATCTTCCGCGTTCAGCTCGCAATCGGATTAATCATCACCATTCTTTTTTCGATCGGCTTCTGGCTGCCGAAAGGGATGCTGACAAAATACTGAGTGCGGCGAGACGCTGTCGCTCACGAACCCGTCTCAAAAATTGAACCTTTTGACGAGTTGATCCGACTGACACTCTAGCGGTCCTGCAGATGAGTTCCGACGGACTTCAAATCGGGCCGCAAACGGGTTCCCCTTTTCGTCGGCAAAAGCATGAAATACCCCTCCAACCTCTCCGCCCTCTTGCTGTTCGTCAGCTTGTTATCCTCAACTACGGCAGAGGCAACACCTCCCCGCAGCCTCTCGGTCGAAGACATGCTGTTCGGCGAGAGCGCGACGGAGTTGTTTGTTCTGCGCAGAGTGACGGATAACCTGGAAACACATATGACCGCGCTGACGGACACGCTTCTGGTCGCCATAAATATCGAGAGCGGCCGGGAGGAAAGAGCCTGGCCGGTTCAACGCACCTTGGAGACCGGGGACCTCGTCACGCTCGAACACAACCAGCGCATCAAGAACATTCCCATTGCGGATCAGATCAATCCTTTTGACGTTCTGGCGCAAGAAAAAGCGCGCCCTCTTCAGGACAGCGCGGCCAGGACGGTGTCGGACGCAAGGCTGCAAAAGTGGTACAGCAAAGACAGCTACGCCGTCGGTCAATGGGTCGGAAAGCCGGAATTCGAACTGAGCTTCGCAAAGCTCAAAACCAGAATCGAAGCAAGCCTGCAGACGACCCGTGTGGCCCTGCCGGTTTATGAGGAGGGATACGATCCCCTCACCGACACCGCCTTCTCTGACTTTTCAAACTGTCAGACCACACGCCTCTACCTGACCAGGCCACAGCCTCTCGACCGCTTGCGGGTCTTCACGAAGCTTCGCTGTTTCGATAAGGAAAACGCTGTGTGGAGTTGGCTTTACCTGGCGGTGCCGGAGGTCAAGCCATGATAGCTGTTATGGTAACTGCAGATGCCGTACCCATCTCAAACCCAAATATCCCAGTGCGCCGCCTGCCAGCACCGTGACCGCGGCCCATTCCAAGGACATCTCCTGAAGAACGGCGATCCCCGCGCCTGATAAAATCCCGGCCAAAAGGTTCCTGACACCGGCGCCTTTCCGGCAGCGCTTATCGAACTCCGGCAAGGCAATGATGCCCACCAGCGCGCCAAAGATGGCCGAAGTCATGAGAAACCGGAAATCGTCTGACCAGAAGATAGCGCCGTTCAGGGTAAAAATAGCCATGGAAACAGCGATAATCAGAGCGGCTTTTACACTCAGCTTCATAGTCTCGCCCCTCTCAGGCTCTCGGATAGATTCCCGGGATCGGGTGAATTTTTACCGTGCGGCGCCCGCGCGGAAATACACGCCGGGCATATTTTGGGGGGTAACGCGGGACGTATGTTGCCGTCCGCCGCAGACACCGCGAATAGCTGCGCGAACGCGCAAATGGGGTTGTGCCTAATGCCCTGTGGCAGAGCGCTGCTGAGAAGCTTTCCTGACCTTGACCAGGCTCGAAGTCTGCCAGGGTGCCGCCGCGTGCCGCGCTCGCACCATCCAGATGTGACGGGCTTTCAGGAAACGAGGGGAAGAGAAGGCGCCGGACCAGCAACCTGGACCGCTTTCGGTGAGTGACCGAGCGCCGCGTCTGTTGGGCAATGCGCTCGAGAGAAGCGTCTCGGGCAGGTAAGAAGTCGAAGCTCGGAGCATCGAGCCAAAGCTCCCGCTGAGAGCGATCGTTCCTGATGAAGGCTATCAAGAACGGACATCGCACTCGGGCAGTGCGCGAAACCGGAAGAAGGGCCGGTCTCAAACGCAAGCTGAAGACCTGTCGCGCAAAATCAAAGTCTAAATCTCGGGATCCGAGTTCAGCGCGACCGCCTCTTTTTCACGCCAGCCTTCACCGGCTGCGACCAGGCAGCTCTTGCCGTCCGGGGTCGACATAATGATTGTCCAGGTATCGCCATCGCCGGTGCTGAGCACCTCAACCAGCCCCCCCTTGCTGGTCAGACCGACCGCGACAGGGGCTTCGCTGTATTTCTTTGCGAGGGTTGCCAGAATTTTATCGCGGCTGTCACACTGTGCCTGCGCGAGGGCCGGCGTCGAAGCGATCGACGCGGCGATCGCAAGGCTCAGACCCAGGGTTACGGATTTCCACATCACGCGCTCCTTTCCGCACCGGAGGTAGAGGAATATCTGTGTCGGCGCGTGAAATTACGGTGACAGATCTTAGTAAACTTAACGCGAAGAACTGGTTAAGCAGCTGTTAATGCAAAATAATCGCAACAACGAAGATTTTTCATTTTCTTGTCATATTTTCCTATTTTTAGAAACACGCAATCTGATTGCAAGACAAGGAAATCACGCAGTGTTTCGAGCGGCTTACAACTCAAGCACAATTCTCGTCATTTTGGCCAAGTCCAAACTGTAAGACTATCTCCCCTACGCATAAGCCCTGCGAGAATTTGCACATTCTGCCCGTAACGGCGTTTTTTCTTGATCAGCTGGAAAGCCGATCCGCCGTGTGTAAAAGCAAGACGCCGGCCCTCTCGAAGAGCGCCGGCGCAATTGGGAGCCACAAGGCCTCTATCAATGGGTGTTGGGCTTGGGCGCCGTCTGGAAACCACCCGAATGGCTACCGGCACAGTTGACCTTCACTGGTGTCCATTTGGTCTGGTAAGGATGGTCGCCGCCCACGTTGCTGCTTAGTCGGCGGCAATCGGAAAAGGGTTCAATCTTTTCCCGAACGCACCGAACGCTGAGAGCACTTGAACTGACGGCAATGTCCGGAGAAAAAGCGGAATAGCAGTGGACTGCGCAGGCCATCGCCTGGGCGCAATCAGACTTCAATCACATTTAGATCTTTGGGGCCGGCAACGTTGATGGAGCTGCCTTTCTTCATTGCATGATCGGCGGTGAAGACACCGAACCGCGAGTCCAGATGGCCGACGGGGTTCGTCACCGTCATGCTATAGCTGACTTTCTCGTTTCGTTTGAACTCGATGGTCGGGTCGTTGACCGGCCCGTTACTGATGATGCGGACAAAAGCACCATCCTTCGGTTTGAAGCTCGAGGCATCGAAGCAGATGATCTTGCCTTTGTAACCAATCGCCTTGGCTTTTTCGGCAGGTGTAAAGGTGTCCTTGAAAAACTGGTGAATCTCGAAATTGCCTGTCAGCAGAAGTTTGCGAGGCGGCGCCGGAACCAGCGACATCAGTTCCACCAGCCTCGCCAGAACCTTTTCTTCCGTATCGTGGGTGGTGATATGCGCACCGGCAACAGAGCCGTCGCCCATGATCATCGTAACGCCCATGCAAGCAGAAGGTGGGGATAGGCGACGCTGTGCAGGTCGTGCCCAACGTCATCCTCGTCAAGATAGACCGTCATTCGTAACTCCCCTGCTGAATTTTGGCCCGTCGCGTCGACGAGGCATCGGGAGGTAGCTCAGGACGCAATAAAATAGCAGAAAGCTCTCGGACCTGAAACGCAACAGATGGCGCGCCGGGATGTTCGCCCGTGTCATGGGTAGCCCTGCGGTTTTTATTTAGACACCCCTCGCACTTGCCGTGAGGCGCACTAAATGCGAGGAAAGCATGTCTCGAGTAGGTTACTGTGAGGCACCACCGGAAAGTCAGGTCCAACACACCAGGAGCCCGCACGTGATCAGCGCCGAAATGCGATACACCCTCCACGAATGGTTCACCGGCAAGAAAAAGCTGGTGATCGGCGTGGTCATCCTGGCATTGCTGCTGGTCTTCTATCCGGTCGGCATGATGCTAAATCATCAGATCAACGATGACGTGGACTTCAATCTGGCCGAAGAAGAATTGACGCCGGGTGGCAGCCGCGCCGTTGCCATGTCAATCGCCTTGATCGAGCGCGAGGTGGAAGAAACCGGTTGGGTGGCCAACAAGCCTTTTCCCTTTCCCTCCTCCCTGCTCGACAATATGCCGAATTTCCAGATTGGCCTGATGTACGCCATGTCGCGCTTTTCCATTGAGATGACCGACGAACTCGGGCGCTCGCGCGGCTCCAGCCAGGTCGACCCTGACCTGGACAAGGCCTCCGGTCTGCTGAAGTACGACGGCACAATCTGGATCTGGGAGCCCTCGACCTCCCTGCTGCCGACAGCCAGTGCCGACCGTCAGTACATTGCCGGCAAGAACGCGCTGGTCAGCTATAACCGGCGTCTGGCCCAGGGTCAGGCTGTCTTCGACCGGCGCGCCGACAATCTGATTGCTTTCCTCGACCGGGTCGGCGCGGACCTCGGAAGTTCCTCGGCCTCACTGGACCTGCGCGCCAACGCTTCCTCGGCAGGCTGGTTCGACCTTGCCGCCGACGACGTCTTTTACGCCACCAAAGGGCGGCTCTATGGCTACTACATGATCCTGCGCGAACTGGGGATCGATTACCAGGACACGATCAATGAAAAGCGCGTCGGCGTTGTCTGGCAAAAGATGCTCGACAACCTCCGGACCGCCGCCGAGATGGATCCCCTGATCATCTCGAATGGTTACAACGACGGTCTTCTCATGCCGAGCCACCTCGCGGTTCAGGGTTTTTATCTGCTGCGTGCCCGCACGCAGCTCAAAGAGGTCGCCAATATCCTGCTGAAGTAATTCGGGCCCTGCTGCAAATGAAGTACGCCCGGCAGGATTGCCGGGTGATCAGCTATCGCATAATCCAGCCTATGAGATCTGAGGCGCATAAAGGGAATCCTCGTCTCCGGAGCATGGGGCAATACCATCGACAGATCACTCTCTTCTGTCTAAAAAACAAGTAAAAATTTCCTAAAAACCAATCTTAAAAAGAACTTAACTTCCGGTTTACTTATTTGCCCTAATCTTGTGGCAAATGTATGTCATGTTGAAACATAAACTACCGGTTCTGGCCGCCCTTCTGATGGGCGCCTCGCTCCCGGCGTTGGCGGCAAACGATGCCGCCGGCGACTGCTCGTTCAATGCGACCTCCACCGCCCAGAATCTCTGCCACGATCAACGGGTTATGCGGGACTATGCGCTCGGCCTGACATCGGACACCTTTGTCGATACGCCGCCGGTCACGCTTGAACCGATTCCGCGGAAAAACGGTAAAGGCCGCTCTCAAGGGCCGCTGTCCCTGCTGCCGGGCGGTTCGCCCCAAGCTCAAGGAGATCGTGCTCCCCAGACCACGGCGCGACGTGCTGCATCGGAGCCGTCTGCCGCCGGTCAGCCGCAGGCTGCCAGCGTCTCCAGGGTGGCCCGTCTTCCCAGAGTGACAGACACGCGCGACGTAACGGCACGAGCACCACGTGGCCCAGACGAGTTTAATTCGCGCGTAATACTAGATAATTCGGCAAAATTCTCGGCGCCCAGCGCGCAGCCGGAAGGCTATCAACCGCAGGCCGGAGCTAAGTCTCAGCGGCGCTACGTCGCATTGGGTGATTTCACAACGCCTCACGAGGCCATTGAGGTCGCGCGGAAGTTCAATCTTTGGACCCCCAGGATCCAGCACGTCTACGTGAATGGGCGCCACTTCAGCCGTGTTCTCGTCGGCCCCTTTGCCGATCGCTCGATCAAGTCGGTGCAGAAGCACCTCGATCAGCACGGCTTCGGCGCCGCCTGGCCGCTGCGCGCGACCGCCGACGCGACGCCCGACACATTGATCGCGCGCTATCCCGGTGACGGTTAAGCCAGACCCGTATTTTCAAAGCGAACCTTGATGAAATTCACGCCGCGCATCGCTAATTGCCGGCGGTGTTTTCTATGATTTTCCGGATCTTAGTGGACTACAGTCTTCAGCGGACCTGCGGCAAAACCGCGGTTCTTTTCTATCCATGGCACCAGGTCGGGCGGGGTAACGCCCGGCATCGGGGACGGAAAGGTCGGCTGGTCTTGAGAACTCTGGCCGCGCCGGCCGAAGACTAACGCTGTTGGGTCGCAGGTGCCGTCTTGTCTTCTTGCGTAACAGATTGAGGCGGCACCACTTTTTGATCCATACCTGCCGAGAAACAGATGAGATCCCCCGTACCTGCCATGAAACAGTTCAAACGCCGGTCGATGCGCAACTCTCCGCGCTTAAAGGCCCGGGCACCATATGCATTGTCCACGGACTGCGCGTGACTCAGATCGTGATACGCCACTTTCAAGGGGCTGCCGGATGCTGAGGGGTAGGGATTGGCGATCTCTGCGCCCGACGACATCTGCGCCGCCAGGTCCACTGCGCTGTAGGGTACAGAAGCAATCGCAGGGCCTGTAAGGCTCATTGCAACAAGTGTCGCCAGGGCAATGCGGGTTTTTCTAAGCATTTGCGTGTCTCCCATCAAAACCTGCTCGAAGCCATCTTTTGAGCTGCCGAGGTTCGGTTTATTCTCACGCAGATTGAATAGCGCACTTAAATTAACAAACGGATAACACTTTCCCAAATACAGGAAGCGTATAAATCAAGCATTTTGAAATAAATTTTTGAGAACCGGGTCAGTTAGAGAGAGAATTCAGAAGAAGTATTTACTTGATAGAAGAGCCCGGACAACGGACAGGCTGAGACAGCAACTTTAAACTAAGGCGTCTGCCGGTTCAGTCCAGCCACCGAACCAGGCACCAAGCCCCCCCCAACCGCATTGAAAAGGCCTTCAACGGAAGGAGACGCCCCACATTACGGCTTCACGGCGCAAACGATTAGACGTCAGGCTCGTCGATCATCGGCGCGAGCTTGCTGGTGTCAGCCTGCTGAAGCTTTTTCCATCCCTGCCCCGCGGCAACGAGACACGTCGGGCCTTTCGGCGAAGACATGATCAGTGTCCAGGTTTTGCCGTCCCCGGTGGTCAGAATCTCGACCAGACCGCCATTATTCGTCACACCAATCGCGACCGGCGCCTCACTATATTTGGACGCAAGCGTCTTCAAGATCGCGTCGCGGTCATCGCACTGTTTTGCGGCAAGGGCCGGCGAAGAAGCCATCATCAGACCGGCCAATAAAGGAAACACCATACGCATCATCTGTTCCTCTCATCAGTTCCTGACCGCATGAAAACCCGACCGGCCATGTCACAAGAATGACAGACGAGCGTTAAGACTTTCTAAAATCCATGGTTAACAAGGCGTTAAAGGCCGGTTTACGAGGCGATTTCCTTCCAGTTCTTCGCATTCCAGGCCAAAATTGAGCTTGAAAAACAAAGGCCAAGGCACACCCTCCCGCCCCCCCTACAAAAAAATCTTTCAATTACGAACCCACGAATTTTCCCTGGAAGTTACACGTCCCTGTGGTGGCAATCCCCATCAACGAAACGCCTCCCCACTCAATCAAATTCTTGCCTTGAACAAGCTAAATTAAATCACTAATTGCAAGTAACAATCATTTCGGCAGTCGCAATTTGCAAATTGCGTTGCATTTTGCAACAAAAACCTGCGAATGCGAACTTACTGATCTTCGATAGCCTTCAGTAAGATAGCGAAATTCTCATCAGCATGACGTTCGCAGAACCACCCAATTCTGCCTGTTTTTTGTTGGATTCAGTACAAAAATATCCGGCAGAAGTTCCTTACCCCTAAAACTGGCACGGCCCTTGCTACCAAACGATGTGGCACTAGCCCTTAGAAGCATGTTTATTTGTGTTTCTAAGTCTATGGAAGTTACAGGGAAAACCAACTCAGCCGACAAATGTAGTGACGGCGAAGTGGCCCGGGCATGTCCTGGGCCACTATTTTATCGAAAGAGTGTTCACCTCGGCAGCATCTTTTCGCAGGTTGTGAACCACAGGTAGTGACAACAACGGGATTGAGCAGGCGATTGTTTGAGGATCGCAAGACTTTCCCACGCTGAAAGGAATGGCATTTGTTCAATCGCCCCGCATCTATCGATGACTGTCGAAACTGTAAACGCCATCCCAGCATTTGCACCTGTTATCCACTCTTGGCACACGCCAAAACCTACGCACGCCGGAAACCGGCAAGCAAAAGGCCTTCCCGCCCGCGCGATCGCACCGTTAGCCAGCAGCCTGCACAGGTATTGCCGGCCCTTCCCAAGGGCCGCTGACTTCAGGCCTCCTGTTCAGGGGAGAGGAAGAGCGGCAGTTCGCGGCCACAGCAGGCTCCCCCAAAGCGTTCTTTACCCATCACCCCCGCCCGTCGGGCGTCCGGGATTCCAGAGATCCGGCTGGGGTCCTTTTTTGCGCGATCCTTCTTGACGGAGTCCGTCAAGAACGCGAGTCTTCGTCAACAATCACTCTTCAACGCCTGATCTGTATTCATCTGTCGATCCAACGATAAACGATCAGAACCTGAACCTCTTGAAGCAGGAAGGCTTTAGCCTTGATCAAGCCCCCAAGCGTTATTCTCTACGGCCGGAAGGCTGTCGGTAAAATCACTCAATTACGGGAGTTCCTGACCACGGACTGGGACGTTATTGGTTGCGTCCCTGAGGAAACACCCGAGGCGCAACTTCGCGAGTGGGCTCTTGAAGCACGGGCTATGGTCAGCGGGCGGCCGGACAGTACCCTGCCCCAACTTCCCAAGCTCGAAGTCTTTCAGATTCCCTTTGCCGGCTACGATTGGATAACGCCCGACGAGTTGCCGGCAGGCTGCACCTTCTGCAACGCCTATGAGCATGAACCGGCGATCGCCGAATACATTCTGCTTGCCATGCTGGAGTGGGAAATCGGGCTCTGCAAAGTGTCCAGTAAGTTTCGGCAGGAAAGCTGGCAGGGCCGAACGGCAGGCGCAGGCCCAACTCATGGCGAACTCAAAGGCAAAACCGTCGGCATCCTGGGATATGGTCACATCGGCCGTGAGGTTGCGCGCCGCGCGTCAGCCTTCGGCATGCGTATTGTGGCGATTGCCAATTCATCCAAGCCTGCCCAGGACGGTATTGACTGGCTGGGCACCCATAAGGACTTGGAGCGCCTGCTCAGCGAGAGCGATTATCTTGCGATTTGCTGCCCCTTGAACGAACAAACCCGCGATCTCATCAATTCCGACGCTTTTGCGGCCATGAAATCCAACGCCGTGATCCTGAATGTCGCCCGCGGACCGATCGTAAACGAAGAGGCCTTGTTCAACAGTCTGAAAAGCGGATCTATCCGGGGCGCCGTCATCGACGTCTGGTATCAATATCCGACGCCCGACGATCCGTCGGTCCGGCCCTCGGCCTTTCCTTTCCACGAGCTCGACAATGTCATCATGACGCCCCATAACTCCGGCTGGACCGAAGAGACGATTGAGCGCCGCTGGCGTTTCGTTGCCGCCAACCTGGACCGGCTCGCACGAGGCGAACCGCTTCAAAATGCTGTCTTTACAGGTACGGGCCGCTGTGCGGCATCACAGAAAACCTGACGCTTACAGCGCCAGGCAGACCGTAGGATCGGATCTCGCGTCTACTCAGTGACCGTGGTGGCTGGAAGCAGTCGGTAGACGCTGATCTCACGGACCCGCCCTTTCACCTGAAAACTACCTGCTGCCTCGAAGGTTCCGTCAATGTCCTCAGCCTGCGACACAACGGCATCCGAAGCCAAAATCGTCACATAGTCACCACGATCCAAGTCCTTCCCGAGCGCTTCGAGCCGTTGACCGCTATTCACCGTATCGCCGACGATAGTATAGTTCATCCGGCCCGGCGCTCCGATGTTACCCACGACAACAGGACCTGTATGGATGCCGACCCTGACCCGGATCGGCGTCTGCCGGTTCACCGCGCGCTTGGCGTTCTCCGCTTCTACAGCGCGCACCATTTTGAGCGCCGCCCGGCAGGCCCGCACCGCGGTGTCTGCCTGCTCGTCGGGCGCACCCCAGAATGCCATCAAACCATCGCCGATGAATTTATCGATCGTACCGCCCTCAGAATCGACGCAGCCGCCCAGTAATGCAAAGTGCTCGTTAAGCAGGCTCGCGATCTCGCCGGCGGGCAAACGTTCCGACTCAGCCGTGAAACCAACAATGTCCGTGAACATCACCGTCAGGATACGTTCCTGAGATTCCAGACTGGTGGCATCACCCGTTTGAATCAGGCGGGTTACCAGCGTCCGCGGCACGTATGTCTCAAACCAGCGCAGACCTGCGAGCATGGAATTGAACGCCAGGGCTTGATCGTTCAACTCCCTCACACGGCTGCCGGGCAGGCTGCGAACATGCGACAGGTCCAACGCTCCGATCTGTGTCGCGCTCCGGG
Organism: Denitrobaculum tricleocarpae; assembly: GCF_007004665.1. Lineage (GTDB taxonomy): Bacteria > Pseudomonadota > Alphaproteobacteria > Kiloniellales > Kiloniellaceae > Denitrobaculum > Denitrobaculum tricleocarpae. The sequence goes on from NZ_ML660054.1 coordinate 586,231, forward strand.
CCAGCAGGCTGATGGGCCGGGACAACCTGCGGCCCAGCCAGACCGCCATCAAAGTAGCGAGGATCGCAATCCCCAGGCCGGCGGCAGCCGCAAAGGCCAAACGCTCGAGCTCCGCGTCCGCGTCATCTGAGACCAACCAGGCGCCAATGGCCCAGGGCGGACTGCCGAACTCATTGATCCATCGATAGATCGCGACATGCTCGACATCGCCGACTTCCATGACTACGACATTGACCCCGGCTTTCGCCGCGCGGTCGAAGAGCTCCGCCGGCTCGCCGGACCAGATTTCTTCCAGCACGATATCCCCGACCCGCTGGAGCGCAACCACCGGATTGTCGATCGTCTGCTCAGGGTGCGGCTGTGTAAGAAGCGGATGCGCCAAAACCCGGTCCCTGCCATAGAGAATAAAAGCATTGGTATCGAAAAGGTCGCCGACTTCGGTCACGAACTTCGAGAGTTCCGGCAGAGAAACACCGACCGCAAGAAACCCAACGTACTCGCCGTCTTTACGGATCGGTTGCACGAGGTTCACGTAGCTAATGCCAACTTCCGGCGCGAAGACAATATCGTCCCAAAAGGGGCCGTTCGCCTTGCGGGCGCGCGCATCCTTGATTTGCGCGGTTTCGCTTGCGTCTGTTTCGATTTCAAGTACCTGTGCTGCTGCACCAGGACTATCGTTCAGCACGACCAGTTGCCGAAAATCAGAATGCCAGTAGGACATCACCTCGATCTGAGGCGCCGCGGCGAGACTTCCGGACAAGAGATCCGACAACCGCTGATGATCTTCGGGGTCGACTTGCCCCGTCGCGATGCGCCGGCGGATGAATTCGACCTGTGCTTGAGCTGGGTTCAGATATGCGCGCACATCGCTCTCGATTGACCCGAGTATCAGTTCAGACCGGTCGTTCAGGAGATCGATGGTGTTTCGCTGGCTGGTCCACAGGCCGATAAACAGCACCAACACCACGGCGCTCAGAACCAGCACGGCCATGCTGCCGGCCAAAACCAGGGAGACAGGGAAAGTTGAGGAAGGCGGCCGTTTCGGCGTCTCTCGGCCCATCATTTCATTGTCTTGGTTTACACCCTGGGTGGTGAGTGTCATCTGGCTTTGGATCTTTCTAGTTTTCCACAAAGGATCGCACATGACCCTGTATTTTCTACACCTCGGCAATCAGCAAGAAAGCACACACTGCCGTTTCATATTCAAGCCATCGCACAGAGACAGCGAATTGAAATACAAGCTTCATATTAACAGATCGCATGATCTTTAGCACCGCGGTGGCGTCTCTACACCTGCGGTCCAATCACGGAAGCTCGAAACATCTTCGCCGCCAATAATCTGCTAAACTTCAAAGTAATTTCATATGAATCGAACTCATATTTTTTGCTTCACGGCCCATTGTTTCTCTTTTTAAGAGCAGCCTTAAACGAAAGAAGCGGCTCTTCTTCTGTCACGGTGAGAGAGGGAAATAAAGGTCTAAATCGAATGTTTTCCCGAACGCCGATTGCTTTATGCAGAGGCGTCAAATCGCGGTTAGGGATTTACGGGTGGCGGCTCGATGACCAGAGGAACAGGTCAGGCAAGAGCCACATCGGATGGATGAACCTTTTCCGGCGCTGCTCCCGCTCCATGACGTTCTAAAGGATCTGGGCGGCCAGCATCGCGAACCATAGCACTGCCTTCAAACTCTTCTGCATCGAGGAGTCTAAGCTGGACTTCCAAATAACCTGGGTTCCCAACGGGGCGGGCAGAGCTCGCACAGTCCGAGCAGAATTTCCTGCTGTCGACCACCCCCCGTCGCAAGGCGCCGAAGACACTTCTGAAACGAGCGACGCTGGTCTGGAACGGGTTCTTGTTGCACGGATCAACGCCGGCACAGGATCGAGGCGAGGTCGTCACCATTCGACGGAGGTGTGTGACTATCACGCGACCTTCCCTGCCGCGCTGGCCATCATTCCACACTACGACGAAGGCCCCGATAAGCCGCACGGAGCAAAACGCTTCTTCGAATTCGAAAATCCGAAAGACGAGAATGCCAATCGCCTGAAGAGAATTCTTTTACACCTGGGGTACCGGGATCACGGAACGGAAGGAGAAGGCAATTAACGGTGATAGCTGCCATTACCTCTGAAGATCACACGATCGCTTTCCAGGATCACACCGGGATCGAAATCAGGGCGGCGATCCAACTCTTTGTAAATAGGCGCAAAATCTTGCGCTGTCGCGTTGAAGAGACTCTGGAAACTCTTGATCACAAAATAAGTCTCCTGAAAATCGTCGATGCGGTAGAGCGTCGACATCACCCTTTCCAGGTCAAAACCGATACGATTGGGAGAGGGTGATTCGAGGGCGAATATGCTCTCGCTTTTCGAGGAAACGATACCGGCACCATAAATCCGCAAACCCTCGCGCGTTTCTATCAAACCGAATTCGACCGTGTACCAGTAGAGACGCGCCAGATATTGCAGAGCGCCCTTTCCCGAGGCACGCAGACCGCCCTTTCCATAAGCCTGCATGTAGTCGGCGAAGACCGGATTTGCGAGCAGCGGCACATGTCCGAAAACATCGTGAAAGAGATCGGGCTCTTCCAGATAGTCGAGCTGCGCACGATCCCGGATCCAGTGGGTCGCAGGAAAACGCCGGTTGGCGAGATGATCAAAGAAGACCTCGTCCGGCACCAGTCCGGGTACCGCAACAATCGTCCAGCCCGTGGCGTCCTTTAAGAGTTCGTTCAAGCGCGCAAAGTCGGGAATACCGTCCGCAGCGACGGAGAGGAAATCGAGCCCCTCCAAGAACTCGGGCACAACCCGCCCCGGCAGGAGCGCGGCCTGACGCTCGAAGAGCTCACGCCAGATGGCGTGATCTTCATCGCTGTAGCTCTCCCAATTCTGATCGACCGTGAAGTCAGCCCTGACGCCGGTTGAAGGCAACGCGCTCTCCGAGTTGAGCGATGATGAATTCGGCAGTGGCAGCATAGCGTCCTCCAGGCCGATCAGTACACGAGACAGGTCTACGCGACGTCCAGGACACCGCGCCGGATCTGGTCCTGTTCAATCGAGTCAAACAGCGCCTTGAAATTACCCTCGCCAAACCCTTCATCGCCCTTACGCTGGATCAGCTCAAAAAACACCGGACCGATGACCGTCTTGGTGAAGATCTGCAGCAGACGGCCGCCATCCTCGGTGGGCGCTCCGTCGATCAGGATCCGGTTGCTCTTCAAGCGCTCGACGTCCTCGCCGTGACCAGGCAGGCGTTCGTCGATGTTCTCGTAATAGGTCTCGGGTACGTCGCGTTGAAAGTCGATCCCGCGCTCTGTCAAAGCCTCAACTGAAGCGTAGATGTCGTCGGTTCCCAGCGCGATATGCTGGATACCTTCGCCATTGTACTGCTCCAGATACTCGGCAATCTGAGACTTGTCATCGGAACTCTCATTGATGGGGATGCGGATTTTACCGCAGGGCGAAGTCATGGCGCGGGACTTCAGGCCGGTCAGTTTGCCTTCGATGTCGAAGTAGCGGATTTCCTTGAAATTGAAGAGCCGCTCGTAAAAACCGCCCCACTCATCCATGCGGCCCCGGTGCACGTTGTGGGTCAGGTGATCGATGTAGGTCAGGCCGGCGCCCCTGGGGTTCTGGTCGACACCTTTGATGGGAACGAAATCGACATCGTAGATCGAACCGTGCTCTCCATAGCGGTCGACAAGATAGATCAGAGAGTCGCCGATCCCCTTAATCGCCGGGATGTTTAACTCCATCGGACCGGCTTTACTCTCTACGACCCAGCCGCCCAGATGCTCCGCCCGCTTACAGGCTGCCGCGGCATCCTTAACACGAAAGGCAATGGCACAAACCGAGGGGCCATGGAGTTGGCTGAAGGCGCGCGGGAAGCCTTCGCGCTCTGCATTGATGATGAAATTGACGTCCCCCTGGCGATAGAGCGTGACGTCTTTTGAGCGATGGCGGGCAACCGCTGTAAAGCCGAAGGTTTCAAACAGCTCACCCAGCGCTTTCGGATCCGGCGAGGCATACTCAATGAATTCAAAACCGTCGGTCCCCATGGGGTTTTCCCAAACGTCGCTCATCACTCTCTCCTCGATTTGGCTGTGCGGCAGATGCACCGCATGACTTCGGCCATGCATCGCTCTTTCCTTTGGCACCTTTTGGATGCACACGGCGAAGCCTTGGCTATCCTATGATTATGCCACCAAAAAGCGCACAAGATCCTTGCGAATTGCTGTAGGAAAACGCTATAACTTGCACGAAACATGCGTAAATCATGATTCATAAGGTATTTTCATGCATTTTGACACCATGGACCTCAAAATACTTTCAAGCCTGCAGGCCAATGCCCGCCTGTCGAACGTGGAGCTCTCCGAGCAGGTCAACCTCTCGGCTTCTCAGTGTTACCGACGGCTCAAACGCATGGAGGATTCCGGCATCATCAGGGGCTATACCGCTCTTTTGGAGCCCGGCACCCTGGGCTTCGGCGTGATGGCCCATGTCAATGTTTCGCTCGAGAAGCATGGTGATAATCCGGTCCAGGCCTTTAGGGCGGCCATTCACGATTATCCCGAAGTCTTGGAATGCCACGCTGTATCAGGTGATGCGGACTACGTGCTGCGGGTGGTGGCGCCGGACCTGAAGGCCTTCTCCAACTTTCTCATGCACCGCCTTCTGGCGTTACCCTTCATCGCCACTGTGCGGTCCAGCATCTTCCTGGACGAACTCAAGAATACGACGACACTGCCGTTGCAAAGCTTGAGTCATGATTAATCAAGTTCCCACAGCGTTAAGACAAATTGGGTTAAGACAAACTGGAGATCCGGATATGAAGACCAAATCAGGGTAGCTTAGTCAACAGGCTGTGCGCGGCTGGTGCCTTTCGTCGCGCGGTAGCTGGGTGCGGCAATTCTGCTGAAGAGCATGGCCGGATTGAAATCACTGTACCTGATCCGGTAAGGCAGCAACTTCATCACCTTCCAGCTGCCAGACGCGCTTGCTTTGCACTGAGCGCGCAAGACACGGCGGGTCGTTCCGGGCTGCAGAACGCCGCCTGCATGAAAGCCATCCGTGTCGAATACAATAAGAGTGCCGGCCACGGCTTCGATGCTGGTGGCATGCGCGCGGTGTTCCTCAGGCAAGGCGTTGGGGATCAACTCCGGAACACCGCCCAACTGGGCAAAACGCTTGCGGTAGCTGGTGTTTTGCCTCTGCGATCCCTTGACGTAACAGAACGCGCCGTTCGCGGCTGTCGTATCATCAAGATAGATCATGAATTTCAGGCTGCGGTGCGTATCGAAATGGATGTCGGATAAGGGCATGGCTTGGAACTCTTTTGTCCCAATCACGGCGTTACAGAAATCTGAACCAGGCAAATAGGCCGACGCGAGTTTTTCCAGAGTCTCATTGAAGAAAACGGAGGCAAGGGACGAGTTCTGCAGCTTGCCTGTTCGAAGCCCCGGATCATCCAAAGCGATGCGGAAGGCTCTTCCCGGCTGATGCTCGATGTGCACGATGCCGTCGTCAGGCATTTTGAGAATGCGTTCGAACTCCTCCCGAAGACCGTCCAGCAGATCACATGAGACAAAACCCTCATGCACCGAGACACCGTCACGGCGGAGCGTTTCGAGCATTTCTCCAAGCTGCAAGGTCACGTGTCTGCCCAGGCCCCAATTTCAAAACCCGCATCCCGTAGACTTTAAAACCACAGGGCAAAAGATCCGTTAATCGCCTTTACCGGCCGAGAGCTGCTACGTCATAAACCGGTCCAGAAACGCCAGGGTTCTGCTTTTCGCGAGCGCCGTGCTTTCCGCGTGAAAGCCGCTGCGCTCATCGCAGGTGAAACCGTGTCCGGCATCATAGAGAAACACCTCAACCTGAGCATCGGCTTGCGCCTCTTTTATCGCCTCGACATGTTCGGGCAGGATCATCGGATCCGTGCTGCCGAAGTGCATTTGGACAGGACAATTCGGGGGTTCGTCCTTGAACTCGAGGATTTGCCCGCCGTAGTAACATACGCTTGCTGCGGGCCGGAGACGGGTGGCGCTCAACCAGGCCACCGAGCCCCCATAGCAATACCCCACAACACCGACTTTGCCGTGGCGTGACAGACTGGCCATCGCAGCTTCGATGTCCTTCACCGCGTCGTCCCAGGCTATTTCCAGGCGCAGTTTGCGCCCCCGCGCGGTGCCCGCCTCGTCATACTCCAGCTCAAGACCCGGCTCGATGCGGTCGAATAGAGCCGGCGCCACCGCCACATAACCCGCTTCGGCGTAGCTGTCGCAGACGTGACGGATATGCCCGTTCACACCAAAGATCTCTTGAACGATCACGACACCGCCCTTAGCTTCACCCGTCGGCTCCGCGCGATACCCGCCGAGCTTGTGGCCGTCCGACGTGGTGAGTTCTATCGTCTCGCCCATGACAGAGTCTCCCTGAACCAAACCTCAACGACGCTCAAGCTTTATAACTCTTACCCAACTGCCGCAAGCGCCGGATCAGGCTGGAGGTATCCCAGCGGCCACCGCCCAGAGCCTGAACATCACCGTAGAACTGATCGACCAGCGCGGTAACCGGCAGACTTGTGTTCAAGCGGTCCGCTTCGGCCAGCGCGATACCCAGGTCCTTGCGCATCCAGTCGACCGCAAACCCAAAATCGAACTTGTCGTCCACCATGGAGTCGTAGCGGTTTTCCATCTGCCAGGACTGTGCCGCGCCTTTGGAAATCACTCCGGCGACCTGCTTGGCATCCAGACCCGCTTTTTGAGCGAAGTGCATACCTTCCGACAGCCCCTGAACGAGGCCGGCAATGCAGATCTGATTGACCATTTTCGTCAGCTGCCCCGCGCCGACCGGACCCAGCAATGTCACGGCCTGTGCGTAGGATTCCACGGCCCCTTTCACAGCGGAAAAAGAGGCCTCATCGCCACCGCACATGACAGTCAGAACACCGTTTTCCGCCCCGGCTTGCCCGCCTGAGACGGGGCCATCGATGAAGCCGATGCCAAGGGTTTCACCCGCCGCCGCCAGCTCACGCGCGACGTCTGCGGATGCCGTGGTGTGATCGACGAAAATAGTGCCCTTGCCCATGCCGCTGAAAGCGCCATCCTCGCCAAGGACAACCGAGCGAAGATCATCATCGTTGCCGACACAGGCCATGACGATCTCAGCATCCAGCGCAGCTTCACGGGGAGTCGCCGCGGTCTTTCCCTTGTACTTCTCTGCCCAGGCCTCAGCCTTTGCGGGCGTGCGATTGTAAACAGTCACATCGTAACCGTCGTTGGCCAGATGGCCGGCCATTGGAAATCCCATTACGCCAAGGCCGAGGAAAGCGACTTTCTTGCTCATGAATATCTCCCTTAGCGCAACACAAACCGATGCCTGCAGGTTCGACTGCGCCTGTTTCTCTCGTTGAAAATGAAGTCCCCGGCAATCGCACCAAAACCTCCGCCCTGGGCAATCATCCGGAATAGATCAGCAAATCAGATGATAGTATTAGCGGAGGGAGCGGCGTGGCCGCAAGACTCCTCGCCTTGCGAAGGCACTACCCGGCATAAGCGAGCGGCAGAGCCGTCGTGTACTTGATCTCTTCCATCGCAAAGCTGGAACTGACATCGGTCAGATCAATGCGTTGAATCAGACGCTGGTAAAAGGCGTCGTAGGCTGCAATATCCGGAACCACAACGCGCAGCATGTAGTCAACGTCGCCGCTCATGCGATAAAACTCCATGACCTCCGGGAAGTTCACGACGACTTTCGCAAATTCTTCCAGCCACTTAACATCGTGCTTGCTCGTCTTGACGCCGACGAAAACCGTTACACCAAGATTGAGTTTGTCCCGATCCAACAGGGCGACGCGGCGCCGCAGAACACCGCTCTCTTCAAGATGGCGGATCCGCCGCCAGCAGGGTGTTTTGGACAGCCCGACTCGTTCGGCAATATCTGCGACCGGCAGGCCGGCATCTTCCTGCAAGCACTCCAAAATTTTTCGATCTATGGAATTCAAGGAATTTTGTTCCATTTTTTCACTTAAATTGAGTACACAATACGGAAATTAGAGCCATATAAGCGCATATTAAGAACCATTTTTCAAGAGAGGCGCATTATCGTTTTAATTCGAATGTGACAAAACGAGCTATGGATCACCATGAAAACGCTTTTCACCGAGCATCCCAATTCCGTCAACGAAACCTACGGGCAGCACATGGTTATGAGCGCCTCCTTCGGCGTTGCCATGCTCTGTGGCGCTTTCGCCGCAATGGTCCATGCGGTATTCCCGTTCCTCTTTGAGAAGACGGGCAGCGCAATTATCACGCGCCTGCATGACCGCATGGTCACGAACCGGGTACGGCTTTCCGGCGATGCTCGTCAGCCGGCGAAACAGGCGCCCATTCAACCCGTAGCAGCCGAATAACGCCGGCTCACCGCTTCCATCCCCTCCCTCCAAGTTAACCGAAACATCATGGGTTTCCGGTTAAATGACGCAGCTCTTAAAGACTAGAGCATGCGAGGACACCCGGCATGTGCAGATGGTTGGCCTATAGCGGATCCCCGATTTTCCCTGAGGATCTGATTTTCACGCCCGACAATTCCTTGGCAGCTCAGAGCCTTCATTCCTGCAAGGCGAAGGTAAGCGTCAATGGGGATGGATTCGGGCTCGGCTGGTATGGGGAACGCGATGTCCCGGGCGTTTACCGTGAAGTCCTTCCGGCCTGGAGCGACTGCAATCTGCGCAGTCTGGCCTCCAGCATCCGCAGCGGTCACTTCTTCGCCCATATCCGCGCCTCGACCGGCACCGCGACCTCGCGCCGAAATTGCCACCCTTTCACCTACGGCAAGTGGCTCTTCATGCACAACGGCCAGATCGGTGATTACGAACTTCAGCGCCGCCGGCTGGAGGCATTGTTGCATGACGATCTTTATGCGCGCCGTGAAGGCTCGACCGATAGCGAGCTGATCTTTTACCTGCTGTTCCACTTTGGTTTGGAAGAAAACCCTCTCAAGGCCCTGCGCGCGACCCTCGAGGAAGTGGCAAGATCCACAGAAGCGTCTGGTTCAAGGAAACCCTTCCGCTGCACCGCTGCGCTGACCGACGGCCGGACCAACTATGCGGTTCGTTTCTCGACCGACGCGCATCCGCCAAGCCTTTTCTGGCAAGAGAGATCGGAACATACGCTAATCGTATCCGAACCGCTCGATACAGCTGTCGGCGAGTGGCAGCAGGTTCCCGCCTCCACGGTCCTGGTCACGGATCCCGGCAACAAGGTCAGGACCGAAGCGCTTTAAGCAAATCACACTCTGAACCTCCGGCTTGCCCTGGAGTGCGGAATGATGACAATCGTATCCGTCACTCAGAATCGACACGTCAGAAATCAGGGAATGATTGTCAATGCAGGATCTTTCAGGCCAGGTCGCCATCGTCACGGGTGCCAGCAAAGGGATCGGAGAAGCCGCCGCCAAAACGCTCGCCAGCTGTGGTGCGAAAGTCGTTCTGGCGGCCAGAAGCCTTGAGAAATGCGAAGCCATCACGGAAGAGATCAAGGCCGCGGGCGGTAACGCCCTGGCGGTTGGATGCGATGTCTCGGACTATGCAGCCGTCACGGCACTGGTCGAGAAGACCTCAGAGGCTTTCGGACCCACGTCGATCCTGATCAACAATGCCGGCGTTATCGAGCCGATCGGAAGTATTCTGGATGGCGACCCGGCGGACTGGGCCGCAAACATCAACATCAATCTTCTCGGGGTCTACCACTGCACCCGCGCAGCCTTGCGCGATCTGATGCACAGAGATGGCGTGATCATCAACATCAGCTCGGGTGCGGCCCACAACGCGCTCAAGGGCTGGAGCGCCTACTGCAGCGGCAAAGCGGCTGTTGCCATGTTTACTCAGGCAACGGCGCTGGAATACGCTACGAACGGCGTCAGGGTCTTCGGCTTCGCACCCGGTACCGTCGATACGGATATGCAGGTGACGATCAAGGCATCGGGAATCAATCGGGTCAGTCAGATGAACCGGGAAGAGCACGCGCCGGCCGACGTGCCCGCCCAAGTCATCGCATACCTCTGCTCTCCGGCGGCAGCGGATCTCGCAGGCCATGAACTCTCAATCAGGGACGAGATTTTGCGCCAACGCGCCGGATTGCCAGACTGAAAGGGCTATCCGGCGAAAAGCCTTACACTCCAATCCTCATCGACGGATTATCAATCAGTCTCTGCAAGACGGGCCATTCATCCAGGCTCGCTTGTGTTTGCGGAAATCTCTCGGGCCGCAGGCGTCCCTGCTCCCAGAGCGCCGTTCCATCGACATGCACGCTGGGGTCCAGCAGCATCCAACAGATCTCTCCGGGGGCATAGGCCCCGCAGGTATGGAAGTGCAGAACCCGCGGGTTGTTAAACACCGTGTTCGACCAGCGGTCAGGGTTGTCTTCCGCGGCCCAGCCATAAGAACAACCAGGATGTATCCCCGCGTGCCAGGAGTGCACGGCAGCCGGATCGATCGCGAAAAGCCCGGAGACATGATCGTAGTGCCGCTGGACCGGGTCCACGGCAGCAGCGTCACCGGAAAATGAGACAATACGGCCTGCCTCGATCTGCGCGAAGACAGGCGTCTCAAGCTTTAGAAAGGCTGGCTCATAAGCTTTTGAACCTGTTGGCGTCAGGTAGCGCGCCAGAGCCACGCGCCCGCCAAAGCCACGCGCGTCGAGCGGCTGCGGCACGCCGAGCGGAAAGCGGCGAATGGAAACCTCGGCGGATTCTCCCGGTGTCACATCGGCGGGCGCGCCCTCGATCCGGCTGCCGAGCGGACAGGTGATCTCGATCCGGCGGGCGTTCAGAAGAACCTGGTCGACCGCTCTCTTCAGAGACTGCATGGCCCCATGATCCACAGTAGCGAAATCCGACGCCAGCATCTCGGCATTTCGGAGGTAGCACATAATTTTCGTTTTGCCGGGCTGGACCTCTGCGAAACGATCCTGGTCGCCGATACGGGCAAAATAGATGACATTGCCATAGCGCTCGCTGAGTTCGGCAGTGACCGGGTCCAGCAGTTCGGATGGTGCGCCGACCATCACACACTTCGGTTTCAGTCCGAGACGCTCCGCCTGCCGTGCGACTGTCTTCGGCAGAGCCTCGTCATACCAGCCCAGGGCCGGATCTTCATGAAGGATCAAAATCTCACTGCCGGGTGAAAAGCCGCCGCAATGCAGCAAGAGGTTCCGGGCCGCTTTCTCGAGCCTGTCCTCGATCACGCTCTTCTTCGTCATCGCCTCCGCTCCGCCTGCACGGTCAGAAACGTGAACTCCTCACTCACGACCCGGCGAAAACCGTGACTGAGCTCGGAATCGAGACTGAGGCTGTCGCCCGCCTTCATGACCATGTCCCGGTCGCCGTAACCGTAGACCGCCTCGCCCGCCAGAACATAGATGAAGACCACGCCATGGCCGACGTAGATAGGCGGCCGCGCCGTTTGACGGCGCAGGGTCACACGCCGGGCTTCGAACTGCAGATCGTGGCGGGTGTGGAACGCCAGGTTGATGAATTCGTGCTCGTGCTGTTCGACGATACGGGTCGAGCGCAGACCTTCACCGCTTCGGACAAAAGTGAAGTCGGTGTGGTTTGTCGTCGTCTCCCGGAAAAGGCTCACCAGCGGAACGTTCAGTGTCCGGCTCAGCGCGTTCAATGTTGAGATCGACGGCGAGACCTGACCGCTCTCGATCCGGCTGACCATGGATGCGGAAACACCTGATGCCAGGGCAAGATTGCGCGCCGACAACCCTTGCTCTTCGCGCAAGGCCCTCAACGCAACGCCGATGGCCAGGTCCGTAGCTTCACTGGTTTCGGGTTCCCGCATCCCTGTCATGCTTTCCGGTAGGAGAAGGCTTTTTCAAAGCGCCAGACAAGATAGTCGCCACAGGTTGTGGCCGGTTCTCTTGGCTCATGTGCGGCCCCGTAGATTTCCCGCGCATCGATCACCGTCTCTGGGTCCGGATCGAAGGCCAGGACAAGCGACAAACGTTCCCTGCCGGAGCTGTTGACCACCCTGTGCGGTGTTGAGGTGTAGGCGTGATCCGTCCAGCGGGCCAGAAGATCGCCGACATTGACGATCAGACTGCCCTCAATTGGCGGTGCTTCGATCCAGTCGCCGTTGACGTCCTGCACCTGCAAGCCTCCGACGGAATCCTGGCAAAGGACCGTGAGAACACCAAAATCCGTATGTGGTCCAACTCCGAACTGTGCTGTCCCCATCTCCTCCGGCTGCGGCGGATAATAGACAAAGGACGCGCGGCTCAGAGGGCGCTCGCTATTTCGGAGAAAGAACCGGGGATCGAGACCAAGCCCCAGGGCGAAGCCTCTCATGAGATGATGCGCGACCTCATGTGCATGAGCGAAATAGGCCATGGCGTGCGACTGCATGTCAGGCAGAAAGTCCGGCCAGAGGTTTGGACCCCGCAAAGGGTGATCGCCCGGCACGCTGCCGTCTTCAGCCTGATATCCCCAGATAAAGCTCTCTTTGAGATCGGCCTTGGCATCATCCTGCATCTTGGCGCCGCCCTGCCCCAGCCAACCCCGGTGATGCGCCGAGATCCGGATGCCTTCCTTGTCGTCAGGGTTGCTGCGAAAAAACCGAAGTGCCGTCTCTCGCGCGGTTTCAATGACGCTGTCAGGAATCCCGTGCCCCTTGATATAGATGAAGCCGAGGCCGCTGCTGGCGGCATGAAGCGCCTTCCCCACAGCCAGCGGATCGCTGCCGTCGCGCAGCGGCGATATGTCGATGACCGGGATCAGATCATCGTCAAACCGCTTCGCTTGGGCGTAGTTCATCGGGGTGCTCCTGGACTCAAATTATTGCTTATAAATAAAATAGTTGCATTTTAAGCAATATGTCAAGATTCAGCGTAATAGCCGACGGTATCGCCGTCGGTGGTCACGCCGAGCCCGTTCAGCAGGCGGTTCACATAGTTGAAGTAACCGACGATCTGATTGGCTTCGAGGATCTCTCCATCATCGATACCCTGCTTTCGAAGAGCCTCGACGTCGTTCTCCACCATCTCGCCAGGTTTCAATGTCAATTTCGCGGCGTATTCCAAAAGCGCAAGCTCGCGGCCCCCAAAAACCGTCTCGGGACGGCGAGCCCGCAGGGCTTCCCCGATGGCATCCGCCCGCGCTTCATCGCCGATCAGATGACGGGCGTTTGCCCAGTGATTGGCGAGCGAGTATGCGCAGTCGTTGAGGATGGAAACATAGGAACTGATTGTCTCCTGTAGCCACATCGGAAGTGTATTTGCCTCGTCGTGCAGGGCCGCGCGGTAGAGAATGACATGACCGCGCATGGTGTTGGGCCGCAAGGAATGCACCCGCATCACATTGTCGACCGTACCATGCGGTGTCCGCGCCAGAGAGAGGACATCACGCAACGCCTCGTCCGCCTCTTCATCGGGAGTCATTTTTATCCAAGCCGACATTTCTCGTTCCTCAATTCCTACGCCCTAATTGCGTTCGTCCGATTGCATCCGCCGCTCCAGCCAGCGCACGCCGGCCGAGACGATCAGGATCAAAACCAGATACTCAAGCACCAGGATGGTGTAGATCTCGAGCGGCCGGTATTCACTGACCACCAGTTCATTGGCCTTACGGGTCAGTTCCTGCATGCCGATCACCGAGACCAGCGACGACATCTTCAGCATATAGACAAGCTGGTTGCCCAAAGCCGGCAGGATCCGCCGAATGGCCTGGGGCAGGATCACGAAGCGCATGGTGTCGGCGTAGGACAGGGAAATTGAATGCGCGGCCTCGTACTGTCCCTTTGCAATCGACTGAATACCCGCGCGAAAAATCTCCGCTTCGAATGCGCTATCCGATAGAGCGAGTGCGATTACACCGGCCCAGAACACGGTGATGGTCAGACCTGAGAGCTGAGGCAGACCATAATAAACCCAAAGGATCAACACCAGAATCGGGACCGCCCGAACCACCTCGACGTAAGTGCGGCTGACGACACGCATGGACCGATTGGAGGAGAGACCGGGCAGCGCGATCAGCAAGCCGACAACGACCGATATGCTGATCGCGGTCACCGACAGGAGGACGGTGTAGTAGAGGCCACTGAGCAGAAACTGCAGATTGACCGCGCCGTTCTTCGTGGTCGGATCGACCACGTACCAACCCCATTGATCGGAGCAGCCGGAGACCAGTGTCAGCATCAAAAGGCAGATTATTGCTCGGTACATCTTCATGCCTTCCTAGTGCTGCAAAATCTTCTGAAGGAAATCCTGGCAGCGCCGGCTCTTGGGCGTATTGAAGAAGGTCTCGGGACCGGCTTCCTCAACGATTTCGCCGTGGTCCATGAAGACCATTTTGTCGGCGACACGGCGGGCAAACCCCATTTCATGGGTCACACAGATCATCGTCATCCCGCTCTCGGCCAGTTCCGTCATCACGTCGAGGACTTCATTGATCATCTCCGGGTCCAGTGCCGAAGTCGGTTCATCGAACAGCATGATGCGCGGCTCCATGCAAAGAGACCGAGCAATCGCCACACGTTGTTGCTGACCACCTGAGAGCTGCCGGGGATACTTATCGGCCTGCTCGGGAATGCGTACCCGCTCCAGATAGCGCTGCGCGAGATCCCGGGCTTCCTCGCGGGGCAGCTTGCGCGCCCGGACGGGTCCCAACATGAGATTTTCGATCGCTGTCAGGTGTGGAAAAAGATTGAACTGCTGAAAGACCATTCCAACGCTGGAACGCACTTTATTCAGACTTGCATGGTCGTGGCCGAGTTTCGTGCCCTCAACGCTTAAGGTGCCGGACTCATGCTGCTCCAGCCCGTTGATACAGCGGATTAACGTGGATTTTCCCGAGCCGGACGGGCCACAGACGACAACACGTTCCCCCAGCGCGACTTCCAGTGAAATTTTTTTGAGCACCTGGAAGCTGCCGAAAAACTTGTCGACCGCTTCGAAACGGATAATCGGCACCGCACCCTCTCCCACGGCTCGTCCCCCTTTTTCCTGCGCTTCTCGCGGGATTTATTTTCGCGGAAAGTCTATCTGCAATATAACGCCACACGCAATAAATTCATTTTCTTGCAATTTCGAGACTTCGACAGGATGATATCGCGTTACGGAAGCAATGTGATTGGTCCTGCTTTGTGATCGCAGCGCTCGGCAACTTAAGACGTGAGAAACACGCAAATTTTGCTGGCGTGCAACCCGGATTTAAGGCTCGATAACTTGAGTTTTGCTGCAGGACATCCTTTTAGGCACAGGGAAACTGGGAGAAGGCAATGAAGTTTCTTAAACTGGCATCGACAGCGGTCGTGCTGCTGTTGGCAACAACGCAGGTTCAGGCACAATCGGCTCTGAAAGACATTTTGAGCGAAGGCGTGCTCAAGGTCGGGACGACCGGTGACTGGAATCCCATGACCATGAAAGACCCGGCAAGCAACAGCTATACCGGTTACGACATTGACGTCATGACTCAGCTCGCTTCAGACCTTGGGGTCACGGTTGAGTTCGTGCCGACGGACTGGAAAACGCTGGTCAGCGGCGTCACCGCCGGTAAATACCATATCACCGGATCGGCTTCGGTTTCGCCGTCCCGGGCAAAGGCCGCGGGCTATTCCGCCAGTTACTTCGCGTTGGCAACCGTGCCGCTGGTGAACGCAAAGAGCGGCGACAAGTTCAAAGACTGGGCTGATCTGGACGTGGAAGGTGTCACCGTGGCGGCAACGCTCGGCACGACCCAGGAGAAACAGGTCAAAAGCTTCTTCCCGAACGCCAGCCACAGGATCGTTGAGGCGCCGGCCCGCGACTTTCAAGAGGTTCTGGCCGGTCGTGCGGATGCACACATCACCTCGAACGTCGAAGCTTTCAAGCTGGTCGAAAAGTACGCGGACCTGAAAATCGTGCCGGTCTCTGCGCCGCGGGCGCGCACACCGATCGCGATGCTTCTGCCACAGGACGATCAGGTCTGGATCAATTACGTCAACACCTGGATCACGCTGAAAAAAGAGTCGGGTTTCTTTGAAGAGCTCGGAAAGAAATGGCGTTTGACCGAATAGCAAAAGAAGGGGGCTAAGCCCCCTTTTTTCGTTTCAGTAAGCCGCAAAGACACGGATGAGCTGATTGCGCCATGAAACTGCAGATGATGACCTGGCCCGAGGTAGAGGACTACTTGAGAAGGTCGCGCGGTATCATCATGCCGGCCGGTTCAACCGAGCAGCATGGCCCGATCGGATTGATAGGAACGGACGCGCTATGTGCCGAAAAAATCGCTGAAACCGCCGCGCAATCTGCCGGCGCCATCGTTGCCCCCACACTGGCACTCACACCGGCGCCCTTTAACATGGATTTTCCTGGTACCCTTTCGCTCTCCGCAGATGTCTTCGAAAGCCTGGTGAGTGAGATCATGGAAGGGCTCATGCACCATGGCTTCGAGAGCATTTACTTTTTGAATGGTCATGGCGCAAACCTTGCGCCTCTTGAAGCCGTGGCGGCGCGGCACGCCAACGCGCGTATCCGGATCCGCAGTTGGTGGGACTTCGATGACGTGAACGTTCTGCGAGACAGATACTACGGTCATTGGGAAGGAATGCACGGGACGCCTTCCGAGGTTGCGATCACCCAGGCAGCGCACCGTCTTGTGCCGCCGCATCCGCTCTCTGAAACGCCGCCCGAGCCCCTGCCCGATGGCTTCCTGCAAGCGCACTCAGGCGACCGGCATGGCCCTCCGGACGAGCATAGAAAGCGTTTTCCAGATGGACGGGTGGGATCCCATTCGGCGCTTGCAACGCCCGCCCACGGAGCAGAGCTTATCAGCGTGGCTGCGGCGGCCGTAGCCCGGGATTATCTGCAGTTCCTTGCTGCCGGTGCCCGGAAACCAGCTTAAGAGGCGTGCGAAACAATTAGGAATGACGTCATTCTCTCCTGTCACAGCGCATAAACTCTGCGTGAGGGAAGTCCTTGCCATGTTGATCGACAAACTCTCAGCGGCCATGTTTGCAGTATGTCAAAGTACTCCTGGAAAAAATTGCGCAACACCGCAGCTATTGCCCTTTTGGCAGGGTTCCTGGCCGGCCCCTTTACTGATCGGATGGCACAGGCGGAGACGACCGTTCTGGACGCGCCAAAGCGTGAAGCAATTGCTGCACTTCCGACCCTGCGTGGCAGTGGCATCGAGGCCCAAGACCTGGAAAACCGGGTTGTCGTTGTCGCGTTCTTCGCCAGCTGGTGCCCGCCCTGCAATCCGGAGTTCGATCATCTTGAAGCTGTTCGGACCAAGTTCGACGGCGAAGCGGTTGAAATCCTCGCGGTAAACATCTTCGAGTCTTTCTCCGGCCTGGGCAGTGACGCCCGCTTGCAGAGCTTCCTTGATCTCAAAAACCCCGGCTTCAAGACTCTGGGAAAGGGTGAAGAGATATCAGCCGACTTCGGCACCGTAAGCCGTATTCCGTCCGTCTTCGTATTCGACAGGAAAGGTGCTCTCGCCTTCAACTTCGTCCATGCCGAAGGCGCTCAAAAGACTCACGTCGAAGAAGACGAACTCACTGAAGTGATCGAGAAGCTTCTCTAGACTTAAACGTTCTCGAAAACCAGTGCCCCAAGGATCATGTCGACCTGCTCGCCATCCTCGGAGAGCGGCAGCAACAAACGCGCGAGCTTGACAAAGTCCTTATCCGAGAAGGGCGCAGAGGAGTTGTTAACGAAGGGCTCTCCGTGCCGGGCCACACGACTGTAGAGCTCTGTCATGGGCGCCAGGTTGGCGTCGTCGTAAAAGGATGAGAAATTCCGGCCCGTCGGATCAGACCCAACGATCTCCGTGATCTTGCTGCCAACCAGCCGGAAGCGGAAATCCGGCTCGCCCCTCGACCAAGCCACATCGACGAGAAAGATAATGGGAAGCAATTCGGGAACGTCCAAGGGGTCGATTTGAGCACGGCTCGGTAGGCGCCCCCCACGAGACTTGGACACCCAATAATCATAGAGTCTTGCTAATGGTTGAGACTTGATCGTATCTCGAAATGCACTTGCCGATTGTTTGACGTCAAACATAGAAATTCTTTATAGGAAATCACCAAACCAGTCGGCTATACACTCTACATGAGGAAATGCAAAGAATTTTTCATTAATCCTGTATTGAACTACCTTTCAAAGAAGTGAAACATATAATACATGATCGCACTTTTACTCTTAACACAGTAAAAATTTTATTTCCTGCGCACATATCGACTTTAAATTGAGGAACTAATTTCAATTCCCCAGTGACGCAACGCGCACCGGAACGATCTCAAAGCGGAAATTCGCACTGCAGCCTGACGTTTGGGGCGACAAGTTAATCCGTGCCATGTAATCTGATACGTCCCGAGTTGAATAACCTCTTCCCAGTCTTTGTCCGCCCAACCCGCGTTTGCCAGGGAGGCTCCTGCGCACAGTGACGTCTCGTCCACCCCGCCCGGCCCTTGCCATTTTGATCGCCGTCGCGGCGGTCGGTCCGCTTGCGTTAAATATATTCACGCCATCGATGCCGGGCATGCAGCGCGTCTTTGACGTAAGCTATGGCACGATCCAGCTGACAATTACGCTGTACCTCTTTGGTACGGCTGTCGCGCAACTCCTTTACGGCCCCCTCTCCGACCGCTTTGGCCGCAGGCCCGTGCTCCTGATCGGCCTCTGCCTCTTTTTGCTGGGCAGCATCGCCTCGGCCTTCGCAACCTCGATAGTCTGGCTCTTGATCTCCCGAACCCTGCAAGCGGTTGGCGGGTGCGCGGGTTTGGTGCTGAGCCGGGCCATCGTACGGGACATGCATAGCCGCGAAAAATCAGCAAGCATGATTGGTTACATCACCGTCGGCATGGTCGTCGTGCCAATGATTTCTCCCCTTATTGGCGGCGTTCTCGATCAATGGTTCAACTGGCGGGCGGGTTTCCTCTTTGTCACTGCAGCCGGCTTTATCGTCCTGCTTGCGACGCTCCTGAAACTACCTGAAACCAACTTCGACCTGCGCCCCATACCGGGTCTCAGAGGAATACTGTTGAGCTATAGCGGGTTGCTGAAATCGCGCGAATTTCGGCACTACGCGTTTAATGCAGCTTTTACGTCGGGCGCCTTCTTTGCCTTTCTCTCAGGGGGGCCCTTTATCGCCATCGAATTGATGGCACAGCCAACATCGGTTTACGGGATCTGTTTCGTATTCGTCGCGCTTGGCTATATGTCTGGTAATTTCCTGACCGGCCGTCTGGCGGAGCGCATGGGTACGGATACGATGATCACGCTGGGCAGCAGCCTCTCCCTTGCCGGCGCGGTTACAATGTGTCTCCTTGCGCTCACAGGCAACATCAACCTGGTCACGATATTTGGCCCGATGGCTTTGATCACCTTTGGCAATGGACTCAGCCTGCCAAGCGCAACTGCGGGAAGCGTGAGCGTGAATCCTAAAATCGCCGGTGCCGCAGCCGGTCTTGCCGGATTTATGCAGATGACACTCTCGGCCTGCATCACTCTTTTTGTCGGTTACCTGCAGAGCGACAGCGCGCTTCCAATGATTCTCACCATCCTTGCAACCAGTGCCATCGCCACATCGATCCACGCACACGCCCGCATCCGGAAAGCCAAGACCGCACCACAGCCGTAACACGGGGGCTGGCAGGAGTTTCCGCTTGCGATACCTCCGCAGGTGTGGCTGTCAACTCTGATATTTTCGGTCCTGGGCGGATGGAGCCCCCCACAGCTCTTGCCCCGGAAAGGCATCAGTCAGAATCTCCGATAGGCTTGCGAGGACTTCCCGCGCCGTCTTCTGATGAAGTTTCTGAGCGCTTGGACCATCAATGAAGTAGAGCTCTAGGTGATCTAGATAGCGGACTGTGACACCGCGTTCATGGTTCTGGTCCAAAATGAAGATCTGTATCTCCTCTGCATCGCCATTCATTTGATTCGGCCCAACGTAGCGAAAGTTCAAATCACCGGTGCTGTTACGAATTTTCTCGAGATATCGAACGACAGGCAGCATTTTGCGATGAACACGCGGCCTTGCCTGAGCGCTCTGGACTGGAGCACGCGCCTCGGTACCGGGCTGGCTGTCCGGTACCTCGTTCCACCAACTCTTGAGAAAGCGCAAGAGCTTCATAACTGTCCCTAAGCTACCGGGTCCAAAACAAGGTGCGGTATGTTGAACCCTCACCAATAAAATCCCGCGGGTATTAAATCTCATCGGCACACTAAAAGAGATACCAGTACTAAGCCGGAAAGCTGTGTCAAAGGGGTGGCTATTTACTGTTCTTATTAGTCAATTTGATCATTCGTGAGGTCGCAAGGAGACTATGCTTCTAACGCTTGCGCGGTAAGCGCGTGCGAGTGTAACAAGAGGTAATATCAGTCCGCCAATCGTCCTGATCCGCTCGCCACAAGGCCGGGACATCAGAATCGTTCTTGGAGATAGTTTGTTGGAATCCGCGCGACCGAGGATCGCCATTGTCGGAGGTGGACCCGCGGGATTGATGGCTGCGCAACGCCTCTCTGCCAAAAACTTCGATGTTGCACTGTACGAAGCCAAAGCCTCATTTGGCCGTAAGTTTCTTCTGGCAGGTCGGGGCGGCCTGAACCTTACGCACTCCGAAGACTCCAAAAAATTCATAGCGCGTTACGGTCCGTCGGCCACTTTCTTTCAAGAAAAGCTTGCTCGCTTCTCGCCGGATGACCTGCGGAGCTGGAGCGAAGATCTAGGCATCAAGACCTTCGTCGGCTCCAGTGGTCGTGTCTTCCCCCAAACTTTCAAAGCCTCGCCACTCCTGCGCGCCTGGCTGAGACGCCTGCAGGAACAAGGTGTCGTCTTACAAACTGACTGCAGATGGCAAGGCATAAAAAGCCTGCCGCCGCGCGACGCAAAGCCTGGAGACGCGCCGCTTGAACTCAGAATTCTGAACCGTGACGGCATTGAATTTACGGTGATTGCGGACGCAATCCTGCTTGCTCTCGGAGGAGCAAGTTGGCCCAGGATGGGATCAGACGGGAAATGGCTCCAGAGCTTTAAGCAGATGGGTGTGCCATGTACAGAGTTCCAGCCAAGCAACTGCGGCTTCAATGTGAGTTGGAGCGAGAGCTTCAAGCAGCGTTACGCGGGGACCGCTCTCAAAAACCTTGGTCTGACCGCAGGAGGCGCCCATGCCAAGGGTGAGATCATGATCGCTGATTACGGAGTCGAAGGCGGCGGCGTCTATGCTTTGGGTCGGGCTCTCCGCACCGAACTTCGGGAAAACACCCAAGCTCGCCTTGTCCTCGATCTCAAACCGGACCTCGACCGTGACAAAATAGAACAACGCCTCTCATCGCAGCGCACTAAAGACAGCCTGTCCAGCAGACTGCGTAAGTCCATAAAACTTGCCCCCGCCGCCGCCGCGCTGTTACGCGAGTGTCATGCCGGCACCGAGCTCTCTTCGCCGGAGCAGGTTGCAGCAGCCGTGAAAGCCGTTCCTGTTGCTCTGACCGGCAGTCAGCCTCTGGAGCGGGCAATTTCTTCCGTGGGAGGGCTGGAACTGGACGCTGTGAACCATGAGCTCATGATCAAGAACCTGCCCGGCGTGTTCGTTGCCGGCGAGATGCTGGACTGGGATGCACCGACCGGTGGCTATCTGTTGCAAGGCACCTTTGCAACCGCCGCCTGTGCAGCTGAGGGCATAGAAAACTGGTTGTCGGTCCTCTCGTCACACTCAGGGCCGACAAGCTCGCAATAGCCGGGACCATCTCCCATCCGGTTATCCTCCGGCGCACGCCCGCCTCACTCAGCGCGCCGCACGGGAACTATGTCACTGCAATGTCACAGGATTTTTTGCATCCCGCCATCGTATGGTCACAAACGAGCACTAATATCATCAGGTGTTCGATGACTCTAATCAGACATCCATGTGAATTGACTTGAGCGTTGGGCTCGTCCCGCGACGAGCGTGACAAAAGGGGGGACTGGCGACTATGCCCACTTTACAGGCCATTGACTTAGACCAGTTCGAAGCTGTTGCCGATGGATCTACGCAGTCATCGCCGACAACCGAATTTGCAGCTGCCTCCGGTGAGGTAAAGGCCAGCCGGCTGCGCGGGTACTTCGCTCTTTGCACACTCTTTGCGATCGCGGGCCTGGGCTATACCGGACTCTTCCTGATGTTTGATCATCTGGTTGCACTCGCCAAGGGCTAAGTTGCCCCAAAGCCGTTTGAGGACTGCAGCCTCAGACCTCACGTTTTGGCGGCGGCGATGACCTGTCGTTCAACTGCGATAGAGCGGCTCTTTTGGTTAACACAAAGCCCGTCAAAAATTGAATAGGCCTACAACCTGTTGATTCAGCGCCGTTAACGACCATTGGTCAAGACTGTGATACACTGTAGTCTGTCCTTGTGAGAAGCAGTGTAAACGAGGGTTTGACCGGCGGCACCGGAACAGCAGATATCGTTCTTCTCTTGAACGATTGCGGCAGCGGCGAACACTGCCCCGATGCGGGTTCATTGGATCAGTCACGCTTGGCGTATTGCCGTGGCACCGCCCTCGTTACATTGTGACTCGAGCGCTTATCGCTGGGGGAACGATGCAAGCAGAGCAACTACCAACGGAATTAGCCCAGATCTGGGCACGCCAACTCAAACCCTTGGGTTGGGAAGAACGCATCCTGCTGATGAATGAATTTCATGAAAACCTGAAGGAAATGATCCCGGATTTCGGAGAATTTTGCGAAGTCTTTCCAGCCATCGTTACGGAGACGCTGAACCAGATTGATGAGAGCGAGATCTCCTGCGATGCCCAAGCGCACATCTACGCAAATTCCGCCGATGAAGAGCATCGTCAACTGGCAGGCGCTTGGTTCCGCGCGCACAATAAGAGCGCTTGAGCCTGTTCGACATCAGATGCCGGCCCGAAACAGCTCGAGGCTTGAGCGGATCGGTGTTCCATGTTGAAGTTAATGCAACCGGATGAAGGCCGGTTGCGCGTTTGTGCTTGAGTTCGCAAAGAAGTCTCCGGAGACAAAACGATGCTCGGTCTGATGATGGGCAAGCCCCTTCTGATCTCGTCTATATTAAAACATGGCGCCGAGATTTACGGTCAGCAGGAGATCGTGTCCCGCGCGGTCGAGGGGGACCTGCACCGCTATAGCTATGAGGAAGCTCACAAACGTGCTCAGCGCCTGGCAAACACTCTTGGCAGGTTTGGCATAGAGCGTGGCGACCGCATCGCCACGCTGGCATGGAACGGGTACCGGCACTTTGAAATCTATTACGCGGTTTCCGGGTTTGGCGCGGTCTGTCACACACTAAACCCGAGGCTCCATCCCTCACAGATCGCCTATATCCTGAATCATGCGGAAGATAAGTACCTCTTCATCGATCTGACCTTCATGCCTTTGATCGAGGCGATGGCAGGACAGCTTGAATCTCTGCGCGGCATCGTTGTGATGACCGATCATGCGCACATGCCCGAGAGCAAGATCCCGGGACTGTTGTGCTACGAAGAGCTGTTGGCAAACGCCTCGGACCAATTCGACTGGCCGGAGTTTGACGAAAACTCTGCATCTTCGCTCTGCTACACCTCGGGCACGACGGGTCACCCCAAAGGCGTTCTCTACAGCCACCGTTCAACTTTGCTGCACTCTATGGCCATCGCTTTACCGGGCATCATGAATTTTTCGGAGAAAGCCGCTGTTTTGCCGGTTGTTCCAATGTTTCACGTCAACGCCTGGGGTATCCCCTACGCCACCCCCTTTACCGGGACCAAGCTTGTCAATCCGGGACCGAAGCTTGACGGCGACAGCCTTTGGGAGCTCATGGAAACGGAAGGCGTGACTGCATCGGCTGGAGTTCCGACCATCTGGCTGGACCTCCTGAGGGCCATGCGCGAGAGAGGCCGCGCACCGGCGAATTTGGAGTTTGTCGTCATTGGCGGCTCGGCTACGCCGAAGTCGATGGTCAAAGACTTCGAAAAAGACTTCGGCGTGGAAGTCCGGCAAGGCTGGGGAATGACCGAAACCAGCCCGGTCGGTACGATAAACGTCGTCAAGCAGTCCCATCTCGACCTGCCCGACGACGAACGCCATGAAATCCAGATCAAGCAAGGTAGAAAGCTTTTCGGCGTTGACCTGAAAATCGTCGACGAAAACGGATCTGCTCTGCCCCATGATGGCCAGGCACAGGGTGAACTGAAAATCAGCGGCCCCTGGGTCTGTAGCGCCTACTTTAAAGCAGAAAGTGGTGAAGATCAGGGAAACCGGCACGACGAGGAGGGTTGGTTTTCCACCGGAGACGTCGCGACCATCGATCCAGAGGGCTACGTGCAAATCACCGATCGCGTGAAAGACATGATCAAATCAGGGGGTGAGTGGATCAGTTCAATCGATCTGGAGAACGCGGCGACCGGACACCCGGACGTCATGATGGCAGCCGTGATCGGGGTTCATCATCATAAATGGGACGAGCGGCCACTCTTGCTGATCGTGCCGAAGGCGGACGCAACACCCGATCAGGATGCGGTTCGAGACTACCTCGCGGGCCAGGTCGCGAAGTGGTGGCTCCCGGACGATATTATTTTTGTGGAATCTCTGCCTCTCGGTGCGACGGGCAAGATACTTAAAAACCGTTTGCGCGAAGAATACAAAGACCATCTGAGCGACGGGAATGAGAGCGTTTCACATTCATCTTGAAACGTAGCTCCTCAAAAATCGCGTTCAAGATCAGCCGTTTGTTGATCGAGAGGCAGTGAATTTTGAGTCCATTTAAATGTGAATTGCTCCAGCGGCGAACCGGGCACCTGTCCCAGCGAGCAGCTAACTCTCTCCAACGACGATTCGAAACCGGAAAGGCGAGTCACCGCCGCCGGCGACAATCGAGTTCTCCCCCGGATTCAACAGAGTGACGTCACGCGAGAAGTGCTCGCCCAGCGAGACTTCGTTGACCTTTGTCCCCAGTTCGGTTCTGAAATCCCTGATAGCAAAGCCCTTCGCCGTTTTTGCCACTGAAAAATGAACCTTCGCCAGCCTGTGTGGTTCGCTGTCGTGCAGCGGCAGGTCAATTGTAATGGGTGGCAGGGCTTCATCGCCTACAGGATGCCTCCCCACAAAAAACGGCAAAACCTGAGGTGTCAGACCCTCAGCAGGCAGAACCGAAGTCACCGCATCGGAATCGGCAAGGATTTTAACCTGCCCCGTTGCCGGACGGTCGTTCGAGAGGTCTTCGACCTTCGGGTCGGTCTTTCTGCGGCCGCCCACGACGACGGAAGCCGCGAAGGCATCGTCCAGTGTGTGTAGGCGTTCACTCAACCGCTGCATCAGTTCGAATGCAGTGTCCGCATCCTCACTCACCCGGTGCAGAAAATCGTCGCGCTCAATCGTCTCGACTTCCAGATTCGAGACCGCCTTCACGGTGGCGCTGCGCGGACGCCCCTCGATAACACCCATCTCGCCAAAGTATTCGCCTGGTCCAACGCGCCCGAGTGCAATGTCGCGGCCCTGCAGTTCCTTAACGATCTCGACTTCCCCGGATATAACGCGAAATACGCTGTCGCTCAGGCCGCCTTCACGAAACACGATATCCCCGCGTTCAAACCTTTGCTTCGTCATCCTGCACGCCCCTCGCTGCCCCTGGATCTTCTATTATGTCTGATCGGATTCACCGCCCAAAGGAAACCCCGTATCACGCCCCAAGTCTATGCCGCTGTTTCGGCCTGGCGTACACACTTTGTTGTCATCGATAACATCAGAGCACAAATGCCCCCGTCACACCTTGCTTTCTGGCTCCATCAGGCTAACGGAAGCGTGTCCTGAAGAGAGGACAAACCGGTCTCATCCCTCGTCTTCTTTTCGTTTACCAGATCGCGGTAATCCGCCAGTACTTCTTCTGAAATCTCCGCGCCCGCGGCGATTGCGCGACGGATGGCGACACGAAAGGCGCACTTTCGCGAGATCAAGCCGATTGGCGTGCAAGGCGGAAGGCGGCCCACCCGTCCTCCACGGACCTCGAACCCAAAAATCTGCAGTTCGGCTGAAAGCAAGGCCCCGCGATGCGGTCGATCGAGGAACAAAAGGTTGTCCGAGAAAATCCCGGCCACACTCCAGGACTCACGAGGATCGGCGGGCGGGTTTCCCTTCCATCGGCCACGGACAAGCAGGAATGCGGCATTGAACCAGTCGGCAGCCAGGGCATAGCGGCCGTCGCGCCCCTGGATCGGAACAAGAGTGTCGATCCGCCAGTGATCCGCATAGGCCGCCCGCAATGCCCCCATATCCTGATCTATCGGCTGATCGGGCTTTGGCTTGCCGGATACATCCAAGGCCAGAAATTCGACGAGCGTTAGCTGGTGGATGAACGTCATAATTTTGCGTGACCGCAGAAGATGGGGGTTAACTTCACGCGACGTTCCGCATCTTCAACTTCATACCGACGATTTGATAGATATCCAAACCCGTTATACTGGCCACCTCGCGGAACGGCAGGGACGTCTCCGCCAGCAGAACGGCGGCATGCCGATAGGGATTCATCCGCGCCTTGCTATTCGAGCGATTTGAGCTGCGTTGCCGGCTCCGGCGTTCCTCGGCACGTCGCTCTTCAGCATCCAGGCCACGCTCCTGGGCGGCTTTCAGCGCCGCTTCCCGCCGGGCTTTCTCACGACGGATTTCCTGATCCATCAAATGGGTCGCGGTCGCAAAGCGATTGGCGAACTCCCGCTCCGCCTCCGTCGACGGGCCCTTTGCTTCCTGCTTCGGCTTTTCCTTGGCGGCCTGCTCGCGCATTGCCGCCGCCTCATCGAGTGTCAGACCTTTGCGCTCGGCCATGCGTTTTGCCGCGGCCAGAGCATTCTCCCGCTCACCCTCGAAAGGGCTCTCGGCCGCTAGCATCAACAGGTTGTGAAACCGGTCCCGCTCGGCATCTGTGAAGGTCTCAGGAATGACGATCTCGCTGTATTTCAGATATGCGCCGTTCTCATGGCAATCCTGCCTACTATACCACCGGCAGCCTGGCGCTGCCTACAGCCGCGAATATAAAAACAGCCAAATATCATATGCCTACATAGCGATTAATTCGTTAATGCACACATCCTAGAGGTTTTCGCGCAACCAGGTCTCTGCCCGCTCCCGGGCATCGGCGAGATCTACCTGCGCAAGACGTTCTTCAATCTGTCTCAGAGGTTCCGCCACCTGTCGGGCAAAGGTCGTGTCCCTGCGGCTGGCAATGTAATACCAGGTGTAGGCTTCGGTAAGACTGATCCGGCCGACACTGCCTCGCTCAAAGCGCTTCGCGACCGCGATCTGCGCCAATACATGCCCCTGAGTCGCGGCAGCGAGATACCACTTCGTCGCGCGAACGGCGTCCGCTGCGACGCCATCTCCTTTTTCATAACGCCGGGCGAGCTCGAACTGAGCGCGCACTTCTTGGCGCTCGGCAGCCGCGCGAAACAATTCGATCGCCTTTGCCAGATCTCGCTTGACGCCAAGCCCGGCAGCAAAATTCGTCGCCAGACTGTATTGCGCTGCGGCATTCCCCTGATCCGCAGCCTTCCGGTACCATTCCGATGCTGCGCGGTGATCGACCCCGACCGCAAGGCCCATGGCATAGACGTTACCCAACGCCGTCTGAGACCGCGCGTCACCTCTGTTCGCGCTCTCGCGCCACTCGGCGACCGCCCGGGCGACATCGCCGCTGTCATAGGCCGACACACCGGCGTAGTAATCGGCCTGCAGTGAGCCATTCGCAAAAGCCAGACAAGCTGACAAGGCCAAGACGCGCGAGCACCAGGAGATCCACGCACACAGAGTGACGAACGAACCGGACATCTTCATCGACGTTAATCCCAGATCCGACAGATTTGTTACCGGCGCAGCGAACGCCGCAGAAAAACCGGCAACGGCTTAGTGCTTTGTCATCCCTTCGCCGTCCAGATCGAAAAAATCCTCCTCGATCATCTCGTCTGCATCGTCGAAGGTAATGACGCCACCCTCGTTCGACTGGTGCCGGCGTTCCAACTCACCGATCATACCCTTGGCCTGTATGGCAGCCCACTCCATCTTGGCCGCAGCATTGAAGTAGCCACCCTCGGTGGCCTGCTCCGACATCACACGCATGCCTGCTTCCAGCATGGTGAAGGCGTAACTGAGCGGCAGAGCCTGCTCACGGTCAAACTCAAACCCGTTGGTAGTATCGAACGCGTCGGCCAACTCGGAGAACACCCTAAGCATCTGCTCGATGTCCTGGGGTCCCTCGTCGACGTTCAGCTTTGAGAAATGATCGGCGACGCCGCGGATGATACGTGCGAATACGACACCCTCACGATCCTCTCCCGCTTCATCTAATCCGTCAGTCTCATCTCCATCGGACATCGCTCTACCTTTTGAAACTCGGCGCCTGCGCGCAACGCTTATGCCTATCTTACAGACTTAAGCGCGATAGGGGTACGACTCAAACAAAACCTCTGAGCTTTGCCAAAGCACTTAGTCCTTCGATAACCGCGCGGCGCGACCGCGGCATGCGATCGTCGCAACAGAGCCGGCGGAGCGTGAACCAGTGTTCCTTTAGGCTGAGCATAGTGTCGCGCATTGCGCGCAGGTTCCAGGCAAGCTCGTCCGACATTTCCGGTCCGAAGCTCGACCGTCCGCCGTCGCGATCAAAACCGAGATCGCCGTAGCGGGCGACTCCTTCATTTGAGCGTGTCCGGAGATAAAGCGAGCGCAACCAGACACCCGCATCATAAAGCTCCGGCGCAATCACCTCCTGGTCCAGCAGTTGATCCAACAGGCACTCGTACTTTGCTCTCGCCCCCAGCATAAGGATGTTGCCTTGAACGGACACTTCTCGGGTCTCGACGACAATACCGCCATGATGACGAGCCCTGCTCCGCGACCCAAAGTCACTCACTGCCAGGACATCAGTGTTTAGGTGTTTCTCTCGAGTTGCCTTGTTCGAAACCGATGGGTCTCGGTCACTCGCAAATGACGGTTCGTTGTCACTGCTCTTCTTCATAGCTCAGCGTTCACCTCGCAATTTTATGAAATGGACTGGAAGGGCCTGGTTTTCACTGTGCGGAGCCATAAAGCCGGTTGAGAACCCGCTGCTGCAGGTCTTGCAGATTTCGGTCCCGGGTCAACAAATAGTCCATCAGATCGCAGGCATGCATGACGGTCTTATGATCCCGCCCGCCCACGCTTGCACCGATTTTCGCCAGTGACAGCTCAAAACAGAGTTTACGCATCAAATACATAGCCAACTGACGCGGACGGGCGATCTTACGGTCCCGTCGGGCGCACAAGAGAAGCTCAAGCGAGATTCCGCTCTCCTCCGCCATGACACTCAAGATCCGTTCAGGCGTAACAATGGCTGCGCGTCCCGCGTATCCGGCAGAAGAAGTACTCCCCCCGATCCGGACCGTCGCCCGCCCATCACTTGAACTGTACCGATCCTGCTCATAGCCACTCATACAATTTCTCCTCTGGTTTTTATCTTTTGTCCGCTCCGCGACGCTCCCTGGCGCAATGGATTTCGTTCCTGTCTACGCCTCTGCGCGCAGCCTCGCCGGGCGCGCGACGAACCCTTTGCCGAGTTAGCCGATATCCGCGCTCGCCGAGGGTGAACACGGCACCTCCCCTGCCTCTCCGGCCAGCACTTGTTGGATTGACCAGCGTCTCCCGCGGTCTCCAATGACGATCTATCCGGCGCCTGGCTTGGAATGACGCCCACAGCGGCCGCTTCCGCGGCAGACAACTGGAGCAGACGCCGGATGGCCGTATTGCTCATCCCCCGCGCCCGGCACTCCAATACGAAGGCCTCGGTTTTGGTCAGGAAAAGTCCGGAATGCAGCACCGAATCATCATTCACTGCCAGAAACTCCCCAACCATCAGAAACTCCCAATCGGCGCGGCTGCGGGACGCCTGCCCCGGGAGCGATGCCTGAAACACAAGAACCAGAGTCCTGAGCAACGATTGGCACTGCGGCACCGGGATTTGCATGCGCAAAACGGATCATGTGAAGCCTTTCGGTTTTTACTACATATGATAGAATTAATTTGTACCCATTATGTGGTGATTTCACAAGATGAAGTTGTGCCCATTTTGCACATTGTACCCACTTTGGAGATCCGTTATAGTGACCGCATGAGCAATCGCATCAAAGAATTGAGGCGCCTGCGCGGCCTCACTCAGGACAACCTTGGAAAGCTGGCGGGCACGGGCCGTTCTCAGATTGTCAAACTTGAGCGCGGCGAACGGCGCCTGACGGTCGAATGGATGCGCCGCCTTGCCAGGGCTCTTGAGTGTCACCCGGCAGACCTTCTCCTGGATGAGCCCATGACAGATGGCTTCGGTGAGACCGAAGCTGACGCTTCGTTTGCCTTGGAACGTTCCAGTGAGAGTGGCGTTTTCGACCGGCACGTTCAGGCACATACGTCGGGGTCTTACGGCATGGAAGCAGAGTTCGCACCGCATTCCGGTGAGGCGGCCCCGGCATCGGTTTCAGTCCCCTCGACAGCCAGCCTGCTCCGGGATGTCGAAGTTCGGGGCGTAGCTGTCGGCGGAAACGAAAGTTGCTTTGAATTCAATGGTGAAGTCGTTGATCGCGTGCGCCGTCCTCCCGGAATTGCCGGGGCGTCAAACGTATTTGCAATCTATGTTGTCGGGCAGTCTATGTCGCCGCGCTTTGAAGAGGGTGAAATCGTCTTTGTACACCCCGGCCGTCCGGCCACAAGCGGCTGCGATGTGATTGTGGAGCTGCACGGCCACAATGGCGACCCCGGCCAATGCTACATTAAACGGCTGGTCAAGAAGACCCCGACACGCACTGTACTGCAGCAGTTTAATCCGGCCCGGGACGATATCTCCTTCGACAACGACAATATCCGCGCAATGTACCGAATCCTGACCGCGTCGGAACTTCTGGGCGTTTAGTTGCCGGCCTTGAATGCGACTGCCGTCATCTGAAGCGGCGCATCATGAGATACGGCGACGTCCTTGGCTGTTTTACGCCAAATCACAATTTGTACCCATTTTGGATCTTTTGTTGAATTCACTGCAGGAATTTAGCAAGCTTACTTCGGTTGAATTCGCCATTTAATTGTATTTTCAATTTACAAATGACTGGCGGAGTATCGTTAAACGGAGGAAGACCAAGATGGATGAACTTGAAACCCTCGAGGCACGTTACGACGCAATGCCACCCGAAATTATACAGAGGTTTCGTAACGGGCGCGCGGATGTACTTTCTGTTCGCCACAACGCACTGAGAGGCGAGATTGTCTTTGCCCGCAGAATGTTCCGGGCCAATCAGCGCGCCCGTAGAAGCAATCGGCCTATCGACCGGGCCACACGCCGGCGATACGAAGACGATTGCCGTCATTGGTGGCACCGTTACCGGAAGGCCCAGACATCCGCAGCTCAACTCCGCAATCTGCAAGCGCTCGAGAGCTTGAACAAATCGCTAAGACTGCGATAGACCAGCCACCGCAAAACTGGGACTTCAGAGACTTCTATCTCAGGGCCCCAGCCCCCCCCTCGACGGCGCTATGTTGGGATGTCGGCCAACTCAGGGTGCGGGCCGAAAACATAAGGGAAGACGGCCAGCACATCCTCGAGAGTTTCGCCGTGACCGAGAACCTTGGAATCGGCGTCGATTGCGCAATAGACCGCACCGATTTTGCCGAACGCGCAAAGAATCCGCTCGCCCTCGGTATCGAGAATGGCAACAACCTGCTCACCCGCATCCGTCGCGAGCGGCACACAATGGCCCGCCAGTCCGAGTGCGATCATCTTATCGCCCATCGCCGTCAAACGCTCCACTTCCAGTTCAGAAAGCGATGTCGAGTCGGAACCCACCGCTTCTGGCTGTTTCGGCAAAGGGCTTTTCAGCATAACTGACATGTTGCGTTTCCTGCGGTTTCGCGTAGGACAGCAAGTCTGACAGCGATCTATGACCGAAAGGTAAATAGAATTTTATATAAATTTCGGGCAATTCCCATGGATCATCATCTCTCGGCGCTTTTCCGCTAAAATTCTATTTACTATCAACTACCTCGCTCGTACTTCCCGCTAGCGTCCCCGGGGAAAACAAGGTGCTTTGGGTTGTTGTACGATGTGCCATCATCCCCCATATGGTTGCGTCATCGCCCCCCCCTTTGCTCTAAGTGTCTTCAATCACTATGGCCAACGATCACTACCGATAACCGTTGGCGATACGCATTGGGCAGCTCCCCCGAAAGTTCAAGTGCGAACCGCATCGCAGAGCTCTATCGATTGATTCCGGCAGGTCTTCACCCCATTTCAATCGTGTTGCCGATTACGGCCGGCTAGCGCATGCAGACGCGACCAAGATACGGGGAATTCGAATGACACCTGCCTTTGCCCCTTTAAACCGACGCAGCCTGCTCAAACATACCGGCCGGCTTGCGGTCGGCTCTGCCGCCCTGACCGTCGGCTTGCAAGCCTCGGCAATGACAGCACCGGCTACGCCGCGACAACCCTTAGGCCCTTTTTATCCGGACAAACTGCCGCTCGACAGTGACAACGATCTTCTGTTCGTCGCGGGCAGACCAGGCCAGGCTCTCGGCCAACCTACGCACATTTATGGCCAGGTACGATTCGCGGATGGCACGCCGGTTAAAGACGCCGCAGTCGAAATCTGGCAGTGCGATTCCTATGGCCGTTACATCCACAGCCGCGATGCGAGCCGCGGGCGGCGAGACAGAAACTTTCAGGGATTTGGGCGGGCAATTGCGGATAACGAAGGCCGGTACCGTTTTAGAACCATCCGGCCAGTCGCGTATCCCGGCCGTACGCCCCACATTCACTTTCTGATCCGAGAGGACAACATCGATCGTCTCGTGACGCAGATGTATGTTGAAGGCGAGGCTCAGAATCGGCGGGACGGTCTTTTGAACCGGGTCTCGGATCCGCTTCTGCGCGGTGCATTGATCGTTCCGCTCACACCGAGCCCTGAACTTGGTGAAAATGCGCTCAGCGGGCGCTTTGACATCACTGTCACTTAGCGGGCAACTGGTCCGGCAGAAGATCCGATGTCGTCAATCTCAACCTTCGAAGGATCTCCGGATGAGACAACGGCACTAATGCAGTGTCAAAAGCGCTTCCGTATGCCGCCACTCGCCCCGTTTAAAGAGTTCGCGGGAACCGACGGTGACGGATACGAGCGGGCCGTCCAGATTTTCCTTCCAGAATTTCAAAAACCGCTGCAACTCCGGATACTCCGGTACTAAATCATACTCCTGCCAGACATAGCTTTGCAGCAATTCAAGATGATCCGGCATACGATAGATAATCTCCGCTGTTGCCAGTGTGTAACCTGCAAGTTGACGCTCTATAATCGTTGTTTTCATAAAATGAACACGATCTCCAAGATTACAGACATACCGCATCTGAAAGGCTAAATCATAATTTTAGATGAATGCAATATAATATCATTACTTTCCAATACTGGCAGCCAGCAGTGTCGAGTGCTGATAATTATCGAAAGAATTGAGCTTAAGGGTGAACGGAAGGTTCGCATTCCAGACGCCTGATCTGGTGAGGCCATGGCAAGTCGCGTCCACTTCCCAGGACACCGCCAAGACTCCCTGATACAGGCGACGAGTCTTCAAAAAACAGGAATCTAGGGACCCGGTCTTTCCTTCGGGACCCGGCAGTCCTCCATGCCTAGTGTGATGTTTCTGAAGTTCGTCGCATAATATGCGACGAATTTTAGAGACTGAATCACACTCGATTCAATGAGGTAGTGTCGCGTTGAATCTGAAATTCAATGAAGTGAATTTCAGATTCGGGATACTAGAGCCGTGAACGGCAGAATCATGGGCCGCGGCAGCTCCCTCGATCAGACCTCCAGCCTCGGCATCAGAGGCGTCGGCCTTTTACGCCGCTTTATCGCAGCCGGCGCTGCGGTCGATGTGCTCAAGGATCCTGTCCAACCGGACCTCAAGCGCGCGGTGCTGATGGGCTGTGTCGTCATGAATCGCCCGCAACCGCGTGCTGACGCGCTCAAGGCGTTTTTCCAGCAAAGTAATGCGCCACCACATGAAAGCGGTCACCACAACAAAGGCGACAAGCAAAATCCACTCAAACATATTCGGCTCCAAAACGAAATTCCGATGCCACTCTGACTTCTACGGGCATCGTAAAAGCACGCCGAGAAACACAATCAACTGCCCTTTAGGAAAGCAACTCGCATGCCAGTTTATTTTTTCTTTAAAATTCATATGCTTATCGAAATATTGCACCTATGCTAACAAAATTATGTAAACTCTGTCGACAAAGAAACGAGGAACGCTTCAACTATTACTTATCGATATATCAATAACTTAAATAGGTTAACCCTCTTCGGTCACGGAATTTTACTGTAAAGGCTTTCGACGTCCGGCTGTGCAAGGATCATTCGCCAGCAATCGGCGATTGGTGGGATATTGTGCTTTCTGTGAGCTCACTGATGTTGTAGCCAGTTGTCATCAATAACCATGATGTAGCTTCATAACGCCAAGTGCCGCAGAAACCGATGAACCTCTATCTAAAAGTCTTCCTCGCCATGTCGGTGCCCTTCGCTGCAATGACCGGATTCATTGTCTCCAAAGACGCGGGGGTCGCCGGCGGAATTGCGACCGGGATTGCCGGTGGCGCAGCGTTCGGTGCCCTGGCTTCCATTATCCTGGTCACGCTCCATAATCACGCCATCGCGCGCCTGCCCTTTCCCCCGGAAGACAAGAACAATTCCGTCAAACAGATGAAAAGCATTTTCGTTGATTGGGATTACGAGACAGCCTTTACCCGCTGTGGCCAGGTCATCACAGACTACGGTTGCCGCCAGATCCAACCTGATCCGGGTCATGGCACGATCATCTCGAAATCGAAAATGGACCTTTTCGCGGCCTTGCAGGCAATCGGGATGCGCGTCATCGAACATGAGCCTGGGCACTGCGAAATCCAGATTGTCAGTCGCCCTAAAATGCCCACGACGCTCTTGGACTACGGCAAAAACCTCAAAAACGTCGAGGAGCTTGCCCGCCGCCTGCGAAAGTACGATGAACAGGACCAAGACTGAGTGACGACCGACGCCTCTGCCCCCGTTCCCGCAGCCTAACATCAGCGCGAGAGCCGTCTTTCAAAGTCCCGCCTTAACGATAGTATATGTGCTTACCGATCTGCACGGTGCGCTCGCGCTTTACCCGCCAGGGAACGTCGATATTCGAAGCATGAAAGAATAGGCCGCCCTTCGTCGGGTCGTATGGCAGCTCAGTCAGCAAGGAAGGCGCGAGTTCCCGCGCGGTCGCCCAGGCTTCGGCCTCCGTCGGCCTGTCGCTCTTGCCGTCGCACCACCAGGAAAACTGACAGGGCGGGGTCTCTCCGCCTTGTGTCACCACTCCGCACACGCTGCCTGGAAACTCACTGTGGGCAACCCGGTTCAGCACGACTGCACCGACCGCGATCATGCCATCGGCGCCTTCCGCTTTGGCTTCCCAATACATCGCCAGCGCGAGGCAGCGTTCTTCCTTGCTAAGCTCGGTTTCAGCCATCGCAGGTGTTCCCACAATCGCTACTGCGCCGACCCCAAACGAGATCGCGGCCAACACTAAACGGTGCATACAAAATCCCCTCCCAACAGCAGCGCCTCCAGCACAGCGCTGTGAAACAGGCTACCGCCTTGAGGAGAGTTTAACCAGAAAAGGAATTTATCGACAGACTATCGTCGCATTGATTTGTGAACCCGATATCGGACCCTGAACCTGACAATTGTTGATCGCCTGGCGGATTTCGCGCTGATCAAATCCTGCCTGGGAGTGGACCGGCCCGGGCGCGAGAAACGTCCCGAGCGCCACGCCCCACACACCCAGCGCAAGCACAGCGACGAGAACACGGTCAAAAGTCTTCATGGCAAGATACCCTTTTCCTGATCCCGCATGGTGCGGGAGTCTAATGAGGCGGAAAGCGCAACGTAAAGGCACCCCAGCCACTTTCGGGCCGGAGAAACATACAGCAATGCTCTCGCTGGACGAGCACTGTAATGCGCTCTTATCGCTACGTCGTCACGAGAGCGAACAATATCAAGAAGAAGAGGAGCGTTTTCGCGCGCGAATAAGCCTCACAAACCGAGTCAACGACGCCTCCGCCGGAGCATTCTCATAAGACGCGCCCCGCCCCCCTGTCGGGAGGGTGACCTTCGGACTTTCAGAATCGTCACCGGGTTCTTTGGACAAGCGTAGATCCTTGAAAGCCCGCAAATCGATCTCTCGCCGCCCGGATGTGGCTGCGGCGGCTTCGTTTGCAAGTGCGACCTGCTGATCGCTCTCAGCGATACCCTTGTCATCCGGCGTTTTTGCTGGGTCCTCTGGCAAGATCGGATGCGTCAGAAGGATCGCTTCGTCTTCGCTCTCCAGTTCTGTGCGCCACTCGGCGGGCTCCGTCAGCAATGCGTCTTTTGCATCAGCATCATCGTCGGCATCTTCCGCCGATCCTTGGGCATCGGAGACCTTCGAAACAGCACCACTCTCCGCGAGAGGCGTCATCAGCAAGGACTCGGAAGGCCTGTCCATCGCTTTCATCTCGCGCCTTAAATCCTGGCTCATAGCCGGTTGCGCATCGTCAAGCCGTTCTGCTGTGTCTGATGCTTTGCCGTCTGCCTGCTGGAACGCAGGAAAATCACCCGCAACAACATTCGGATTCACGTCCGGGACTTCAGAGGCTCCGCCAGCCGGCTCGGAAGTAACACTGCGCTCCGGCAGGTCCGAGGCAGGCATGTCGGAAGCGGTTACGTCCGAGACTGACAACTCTGAATGAGGCGGATCGACACGCGCACCCCGATCCAGCAGGCCGCGGTTCAGCAGAAGGTCGTCGACCGAACGCTGAAAGCCTGCAATCTGGCCGGCCCATTCGCGGTTCAGACGTTCCATGTGCGTTTCGACAAGACTACGCAATACACTCGATGCCTGCGTCTGTGCCACGTCCTGCCGTGCCGCCAGAGCATCCAGAGACTTGCCCATCTCCTGCATCCGTGCATCGAGGCCGTCGAGCGCGGTATTCTGATCTAGTTCGCCGGAAGGCGCGGCAACGCGCGACTGCTCCGCTATCTTGTCCAGACGCTGTCCAAGGTCCTGCATCAAGCCGGAGAGCCGCTCAAGCTCATCGCCCAGTGGTGCAATCATTTTCCAGGTCGCATTGACCAGCTCTTCAGATCCTCTGGTATTTTCCGACTCGGCGTCATTCCGCTCGGCGAGCAGGACAACGCGCTTTTCAACATCTTCCATCTTGGTGAGGAGCTTCGCCTCAAGTTCAGACCCAAGATTCGCCGTCAACTCTTCGAGGGTTTTGCCCAGATCGGCGGTGCTGTCTGACGCACCAGCGCCGGTCCCGCCTGAAGAAGCCTGATCCACTATCGCGAGCTTCATCTGCTGAAGCTCGGTTTCGATGATTTTACGGTGCTGTTGCTCGCTTTCCTGCGTCGCAATCAATCGCTCAACCAGCTCAAAAAGGCGCCGGTTTTCCTCTCGTACGCTTTGAGCCTCGGAATTTTCTTCACTGACCTCAGTGCCGTCACTCTTTTCCGTAACGTCGTTACCCAATTTTCTATTCCCTAAATCTGGTCGCTACGGCAACAAACTGGCCCAAGTCATACGCTGCCAAGGCTTGAACTCCGAGAGTCAAAATAAGGGCTCAACAGGGTCATAAATACGGCTTAACCGCAATCAGCGCACTGGGCGCCCATAGCGCGTAAAACCGTCATACGGATGACCGGGAACCCAGGGACTCCAGAGATCCTGGGACGGCGAGAAACCGTCCCCTGACGATTACCCTACACTGGTCTCGACCTCAATTCGAGCCCAACAGGATATCGAAGCCCGTTTTCCACCCACTCCGCGGCAGGTTCAGCCTCAATCAGCGCCCTGCGGCTGGAAACGGTCTGCAACGGCCCAATCATGATCGGGGTAGCGTTGCCTGAGCCGCTGGGTAAACTTCGCCAGAACCGAGGGTGGCAGCATAATCAGCTTACTGGGCTCACCATCGCAGCGAATGACAAACTCGTGATTCTTCTCAGCATCCATCTCAACCTCCACGAACAAGAGAGTCATGAAGGGGGAAAAGCAACATTCGCGCCAGTTCCAATAATCAAACAATATCATATCATTAAATACGAACGATCATATCGCTCACATACCATTGTAAGAATTTCCGACGTATATTCATACTTAATGCAAATACCTGTAATAATTTTCGACAACGCCCGAATACTTACTGAAATTCGAGTTCGCTGAGGGCCTCCGTGAGTGGCAGTCAGCAATAGTGCGAACCAGAGATGCAAGCTAGAATAGCGGTATCAAAAACCGCAGCAGGAATCCATTCCAGTGCCAACCGCAGCAGATGTCATCATAATCGGTTCCGGCGTCATTGGCGCCGCGACGGCTTTTGAACTCGCGAAGGCCGGCTTCAGAACACTTACCGTCGATCGGAACGCGGCCGCCGGGCACGGTTCAACGAGTGGCTCCTGTGCGATCATTCGCATGCACTATTCGACCTTCGCAGGCACCGCCTTCGCGTACGAGGGCTACTTCTACTGGCGGGACTGGTCAGACTACCTGGAGACCGCCGATCCCAGCGGTTTGGCGACTTTCAAGGAAACCGGCTGTCTGGTCATGGCGACGGAAGCGAATGGTTATCTGGAGAAGCACAAAGACATTTCGCGCGAGATTGAGTGTCCCTACGAAGAGTGGGATGCCGCGAGGATCCTGAAACAAATACCGGGCTACAGCCTCGAACGCTTCGCACCCGCCAAATCCAAGGACGATCCCGATTTCGGGCTACCAAGCGGCGGAGCGATCACCAGCGGGGTATTCTGGCCGACAGCCGGTTACGTCACCGACCCTGCGCTCTCCGCGCAGAACCTCGCCGTCGCCGCCCAATCAAGGGGATCGCTGTTTCGTCATAACGCTGAGGTCAGTGAGATTTTGACGGCAAATGGCCGTGTGAGAGGCGTGCAGCTCGCATCGGGAGAAGAAATCCATGCCCCAATCGTGGTGAACGTGGCGGGCCCGGCCTCGTCCAAGATAAATGCCATGGCCGGTGTCCTGGAGGATATGACTATCAGCACGAGAGCGCTACGCCAGGAAGTGGTCCACGTTCCGGCGCCCCCGGGACTTGATTTTGACTCCAGCGGTATCGTGATATCCGACAGCGACATTGCCTGCTACATCCGTCCGGAACATGGCAACAACATCCTTGTCGGCAGCGAAGACCCACCCTGTGACGACCACACCTGGGTCGAGGATGACACGGACTTCAATCGCGATTTTACCGATCAGTGGACTACGCAGGCCATGCGTTACGCCCAGCGCCTGCCCTCACTCGGGATTCCCAGCCGGATGCGTGGCGTTGTCGATCTCTACGATGTCTCGGATGACTGGATTCCGATTTACGACAAGTCGTCCCTGCCCGGCTTCTATATGGCCTGCGGATCCAGTGGCAATCAGTACAAGAACGCTCCCATTGCCGGCAAGATGATGGCCGCGCTGATCGATTATTGCGAAAACGGAGGCGACCACGACAGCGCGCCGCTGCAATTCACTCTGCCGCGGATTGGCAGGAGTATTGACGTCGGCTTCTACTCGCGGAACCGGGAAATTAACAGCGAATCCAGCTTTTCAGTCCTCGGCTAGCGAAGTCTCACAGTTTCGCGGGAAAATCCTGTTTTCGCTAATGCGATCGCGGCTTGAGTTTCAGATACTGGTAACGATCACCGGACGTCACCGTCACCCCAACCACGTCTGTACCACGCAAAACTTTCAGCAGGATTTCCGCACCGGGCTGGCCTTGGCTCCAAACCTTGCGGAAAAGCCCTGCCATATCGGGCACCGCTTCACCGTTGACTTCGAGTAAGACATCGCCGGGCTCAAGGCCCGCTTGCGACGAAGGACCACCGGGCGTCACGCTGGTGACGATCACCCGGCCATAGGATTCTGTCGTCAGCATACCGAGCCAGGGTCGCCGGGGCGTGGAGGCGCGGCCGGATTCCAGCAGATCCGCAAAAATCGGCTTCAGCAGATTGATGGGCACAAACATATTGCCCGGCAAAGCGCCGTTTGCTTCCACAGCATCGTTGACGATTAAGGAGCCGATTCCGACCAGCTCTCCGGAAGGATTGACCAGGGCCGCGCCACCCCAATTGGGATGAGGAGGAACGGTGTAGATCGCATTGTCCAGCAGATATTCCCAGTAACCGGCAAACTCTCTGCGCGACGCAATGACCGCGCCAAGCGTACTTGAAATACCACCATGCCCGATAACCAGAACGCGGTCTTCTTCTGTGAGTGCGGCGGAATCCCCCAGTTTGACATGACCGCCGCCAAGCGGCCTGGATGCCCGCACGAGGCCAAATCCCGTCGCATGATCATAGGCCAGAATTTCAGCCGAGACTTCGTCGCCGTCTGCCGCAAACAAAGAGACCGACTGTGCTTCGAGGATAAGGTAGCCGATGGTGAGCACCAGACCGCTGTCATCGATGACGACGCCATTGCCTTCACGCACCTGCCCGAGCGATGCCGCCGTGCGCGCATCACCCGGAACTTCCGCACGCAGGCGCACGACCGACGACAAAACGCCGTCCATGCGCTGTTGCGCAAAGGCTTCCACGGCAAGAAACATCGCCATGAGCGTGAAAACGAGAGTCACGCTCAGCGTTCGGCGGAACCGAAGCGGTATTTGCG
Source organism: Denitrobaculum tricleocarpae (assembly GCF_007004665.1). Classification (GTDB taxonomy): domain Bacteria; phylum Pseudomonadota; class Alphaproteobacteria; order Kiloniellales; family Kiloniellaceae; genus Denitrobaculum; species Denitrobaculum tricleocarpae. The sequence continues at coordinate 626,920 of NZ_ML660054.1, forward strand.
AATTCAGAGCAATTGCGGCGTTACCACCGGCATCAGGCTTGCGGGCTCTAACACCACCTGCGTTCAGTTGGCTGTTCCGTGTCACATTGCTTCGCATGCTCGGTCTCCTCGTTCGCTTTGCCTCCGGAACCCACGCTACCTTAGCAACTGTAAAGCGAAGCCGTCGCTTCACAGTTTCGTTTTCTTCTTACAGGCAAACGGCCCCGTCTATGAGATGGTACCGCCGCCCGGTCTTTCCAAACACAAGCGCGAGATATCTTCACGCAGCGGGACGCACCGCATTTGCCGCCAGACCGCCGTGCATCTCCAACAGCCGCTGGCGCCATGCCTTTACTGCATCTTCACTCGGCAGAACTTCAAACGACGAAGAACAGCGCGCCCACTGAAAAGCGCCGAAAACGATGTAGTCCGCAAAAGTTGGTGCCTCTCCGCCAAGAAAAGCCTGGGCCTCCAGTGTCGCCCGCAGGGGCGCGAGGCCTTTGCCGAGATTGGCAAGGTGGGTGTCACGATCCTCGCACACCGCTTCCAGACTGGTTTTCAGCATCTTCTCCCGGCTCGTGCGGAAATAGTCTTTATCCTTTTCATGAAGCCCGCCATGAACATCGGTCAAGATGAGACGCATCAGAAGCGGGTGCAGAACCCGCTCCGTCCAGAACTTCAGAAACAGGCTCGCCGAGCGCGCACCCTCACCGGGAAACAAAGCCGGAGCCTCGGGGTAGGCTTCATCGAGATAAGCTGCGATTTCCCAGGAGTCATGCAGGTGGCGCCCGGCGTCTTCGATCACCGGCACCGAGCCCTGCCCGGAAGCGGCAATACGTTCTTTTTCTGTGAAGCGCCAGGGTAAGGCCTCGTAGGCGAGTCCTTTATGCGCCAGGGCCATCTTGATCCGCCAGCAGTAGGGGCTGAAGCGGTGGTCATCCTGCGCACCAGCAAGATCGTAGAGCGTTATCGTCATGAACCTGTGTGTTCCTTCAAGTCTTGTGTATTCGAAGATTGCGGAAGCATTATGACAGCATCCCGGAAACCCCATCGTAGAGCAGCTTCAGGCCCGTCAGGAAGAGGAAGCTGTAACAGAGATTGTAAAAGAGCTTCTCGGGAATGCGGGTATGAAGCCAGATCCCGCTGACGATCCCCACCAGAGCAAGCGGCAGAATAACCAGCGACGTCATGAGATTTTCGGAAGAGAACTGACCGAGCCAAGTATAGGGAACCAGTTTCACGTAGTTGATGATGGTGAAAAAGATCACCGTGGTCGCCTGGAAGACGGTCTTATCAAGCTTGAGCGGCAGCAGATAGACATTGAGCGGCGCGCCGCCGGAATGCGCGGCAAAACTTGTGAAACCGGCAATCACGGACCAAAACCCACCCCTTACAACACTTGGGGCTTTAGCCGGGTGCGCACCATTTCTTTGTTTGAGCCAGTAGTTTCCGCTGAAACCAAGGGCGACCATACTGATCAGAAGCTTGATCGTATGTTCGTCCAGGTACTTGAAGCTCGCCGTTCCGATGGCAATGCCGACGATGGCCCCGCAGATAATGATTTTGGCGGTTGCTTTGTCCCACTTACCGCGAAAGGTCCAAAGGCCGATCAGATCCATGAAGATCAGGATCGGCAGCAAAATCGCCGCCGCCTGCACCGGAGAAATAGTGAGCGAAAGCAGGGGCACCGCGGCCACACCCAATCCGCCGCCAAAACCGCCTTTCGAGATTCCCATGATCATGAGCGCGGGCACGGCCACCAGATAAAACAGAGGATCTTCAATCACGTGGAAAGCTTTTCGCAGACTGTTCAACGCGCAGGCGCGGTGTTCTGATCATTAACAGGGCTTACTCTCGAATATGGACTGGCTTTTGACCCCTGGCGCAAGGCGACCGAGGTGTGATTTCGATATGACACTTACCCACATCTTGTATGATTCTTTCGTGAAAGACACAAAAAGTAAGAGCATCGAATTGCGAATCGCGCTAGCCTCGAATTTGTAAGGTACTGCTGTCCAAGGAAGATTGCTAAATCTTATGAACCCATCGCGGGCTTACAGAATGTCGCGATTGCTTGATCGGATAAGACGACCGAACAAGCCTGATCCCGAAAACCAGCCGGATCTGTTGTCCTCTTCAGGCAGTCCCGGCGAGAGGCTTCAAACCGACAGCAGCCTCGAAATCAGATCATCTCTTACAACTACTTTTCTGAATGATGCGCCTCCCTTCGCGGAGGCGTTTGTCGTTTTAACACCCCGTGGTTCGTTCCTGAGATTGCTTATCGAACTTCCAGTGATTCGAACCGCTCATTCGTTCCAGAAAACGGAGACCCTTTATGGCCAAGCGTTCCTCGCGCAAAGTTTCCCGCAACGACAACAACGTTCGTCCGCTCTATCCGGAGCAGACGGGTTGGTCACCGCTGGATAATCAGCAACGAGACAAAAGCTATCTGCGCAAGGTCCGGCCCTACAACGACAATCAGGCCGCGTTACTTGAAGCCATAGACACCCGCAACATGGTGCTCGCGCTCGGCCCTGCCGGCACGGGGAAAACCTATCTGGCAATCGCCAAGGCCGTTGAAGCTCTGGAAAAAGGCACCGTCGGGAAAATCATGCTCTCGCGGCCCGCGGTCGAAGCCGGCGAGAATCTGGGATACCTGCCGGGCGATCTCGAGGATAAGCTCGCGCCATATCTCCGGCCCCTCTATGACGCATTGAACGACCGGCTGGGCGCGAAACAGCTCAAATCCATGCTCAACGACGGATCGATCGAGATCGCGCCGGTTGCTTACATGCGCGGCAGAACACTGAACAACGCCTTCGTGGTGATCGACGAAGCGCAGAACTGCACCTTTGTCCAAATCAAGATGCTGCTGACCCGCCTCGGCTGGCACTCGACGATGGTCCTGACCGGCGACCCTGACCAGAGCGACCTGCTGCCCGGTATTTCCGGGCTGTCGGAAATCGCCCAGAAGCTGGAACCCCTCGACGACATTTCAGTGGTGCGCCTGAAGGACGAGGATATCGTCCGGCATCCGCTGGTCGCCAGCATGCTGTCCGTCCTCTAACGCGCGAAAACCTACCTAGCCCCGGCGGGGCGCGCGGCACGACGAAGCCGTCGGCTGCGCCGGGGATCTGGATAAGGCACGGCGCTGATCAGGGACTTGGTGTAACTGTGCTGAGGATCGCTGAAGACCCTGTGGGTCGGCCCCGTCTCCAGAATTTCGCCCTCATACATCACAGCGACTTCATCGGTAATATGGCGCACAACCGAGAGGTCATGGCTGATGAAAAGAAACGTCAGCCCGCGTCGCGTTTGCAGATCCATGATCAGGTTCAGAACCTGGGCCTGCACTGAGACGTCGAGCGCGGAAACCGGTTCGTCGGCAACGATCAGGCTGGGTTCGGTGATCAAAGCGCGGGCAATGGCAACCCGCTGACGCTGCCCACCGGAGAATTCATGGGGATAGCGATCTGCATCGCTGGGTTTAAGACCGACCGAGTTTAAGGTTTCTTCGACCCGCGCCCGTCGCTCGGACCGGCTCACATTCGGCAGCAGAACTTCCAGCGGTTCCGCAACGATCCGTTCGACTTTAAGGCGCGGGTCGAGCGACCCGTACGGGTCCTGAAACACCATTTGGAATTTTCGTCGTAGAGACCGAAGCTCCCTGGCCGGCAGGCGAGAGATATCGCGCCCTTCGAGCAGAACACGCCCGGAGACAGGCTGCTCCAAGCCCATCACCGTGCGGGCCAGGGTCGACTTGCCACAGCCGGACTCCCCGACGATCCCAAAGCTTTTACCCTGCTCGACGGAAAAGCTCACGCCATTGACGGCGCGAAACCGAGATGGCGGTGCAAAGAGACTCTCGCGGGGAAGCCTGTACTCGCGAACCAGATCCTCAACTTGTAAGAGGGGTTGACTTCCGGCGGGCATCACTGATCGACCTCCCCGCGCGCGATATTGAAACAGGCCGCGCCGTGACGATGCCCCAACGCCTCCATCTGCGGCACCGATTGATGACAAACATCCGTCGCAAATCCGCAGCGTGTCACGAAAGGACAGCCTGCCGGCCGCGAGAGCGCGTCCGGCACCCGCCCCGGGATCGTTGACAGCGGGGTGCGCGTCGCCGCGCCGTCGGAACTATGGCTTGGCATGGCGGCAAAGAGGCCGCGCGTGTAAGGATGCGCCATACGTCGGAACACTTCGTCAGTCGGGCCGTCCTCGACCACCCTGCCCGCATACATCACTGCCATCGTGTCTGTGGTTTCGGCCACTACTCCGAGGTCATGGGTGATCAGCACAAGCCCCATGTCGAATTCGTCTATGATCTCCGCGAGCAGATCCAGAATCTGCGCCTGAACCGTCACATCCAGTGCCGTCGTGGGTTCGTCCGCGACCAGAATGTCCGGCCCGCAGGCCAACGCCATGGCAATCACGACCCGCTGCCGTTGGCCGCCGGAAAGCTGGTGCGGAAAGAGGCCGAGCGGAAAACGTTCGACCGGCAATCCGACCCGGGCAAGGCTCTGGGTCGCGCGGGTCTCTGACTCATGACGGGTCAGGCCGAGATGTAAACGCAGCCCCTCCCCGACCTGCCGCCCGATCGGGACAACCGGGTTCAATGCCGTCATGGGTTCCTGGAACACCATGGCCATCTTGCGGCCGCGCAGTTGGCAAAGACGCTCCTCTTCGGCCCTAAGAAGATCTTCCCCATCAACGAGGATCGAGCCATGCGCGCGCATCCCCTGCGGCAAAAGCCCCATGATCGCCAGCGCGGTCATGGATTTGCCGCATCCGGATTCTCCCACGAGGCCGAGGCATTGACCTTTGTTAAGCAATAGGTTGACCTCATCGAGCAGACGATAAGTCCCCTCCGGCCCTTCCAGTTCCACGCAGAGATTTTCGATCGACAGCAGAGCCATAGCTATCTCTCGCGCCTGAGACGGGGATCGAGAACATCGCGCAATCCATCGCCGAAGAGATTGAGTCCCAACACGGTGAGTGCGATCGCGAGCCCCGGAAAGATTGCCAGTTGCGGCGCCAGAAACATCAGCGTCTGGGCTTCGTTCAACATCTTGCCCCAGCTTGGTTGTGGCGGTTGCGTGCCCAGCCCCAGATAGCTCAGTCCCGCCTCAGCAAGGATCGCGAGAGCGAACTGGATCGTGACCTGAACGATCAGCACCGATGAGATGTTCGGCAGAATATGCTCAATGGAGATCCGCACGGGTCCTTTCCCGGCCACGCGCGCGGCCAGAATGAATTCCCGTTTCCAAACCACCAGCGCCGCGCCGCGTGTCAGGCGCGCAAAGACCGGAATATTAAAGATACCAATGGCGATGATGGAATTGATGGCACCGGGACCCGCCAAGGCCGTGATCATCACCGCAGACAACAGAGCCGGAAAGGCAAAGGCAAAATCGTTGGCGCGCATCAGGATCTCGTCCAGCCAACCCTGACGCGCCGCGGCAATCGCGCCCAGGGGCACACCGATTCCGACACCCAGTCCGACCGCTACGATCGCCACGGCGACGGAGTTGACCGCGCCCGCCATCAACAGGGACACGAGATCCCGGCCGAACTGGTCGGTACCCAGCCAATGCGCCGAGGAGATGCCTTGAAAGCGGCGCGCCACGACGATCTCTTCGACCGGATAGGGTGTCCAGACCAAGGCGACGGCAGCGAGCGCGACAAACAGAAGGGTAATGACGCCACCTATTACAAAACCCCGGCTGCGCAGTCCCATACGCCAGATCTCGGCAAACCCCTCAGACATGGCCGCCCCCGCTGCGCAGCCTGGGATCCAGAACCGCGTATCCCACGTCGACCAGGAAATTGACCAGGACGACCGAGCCCGCCAGCAAGACCACCAGGTCTTTGACGACGATGAGATCGCGCTGCGCAATCGCCTGAAACAGCAGGCGCCCGAGGCCCGGCAGATAAAAAACGTTTTCGATGATGATGGTCCCCGCCAGCAGAAACGAAAACTGCAGCCCCAGGATCGTAATCACCGGGATGAGGGCGTTTCGCACGGCGTGCCGCCACAAGGCCGCGTTGCGCGAGAGTCCCTTGGCCCTGGCGGTACGTACAAAGTCTTCCTGCAGCACTTCCAGCACCGAGGAACGCGTCACCCGGGTCAGAATCGCGGCCTGTGGCAGCGCCAGGGCGAAGGCAGGCAGCAGCAGCGACTGGACCGCCGGCCAAAACCCGGCATCCCAGCCCGCGAAGCCGCCGGCAGGCACCCATTGCAGGGTCACTGAGAACAGCAGGATGAGCAGGATCGCAAACCAGAAATTGGGAATCGCGATCCCGAACTGCGCTGCACCGGTCAAGGCGATGTCGAGCGGTTTGTTGTGTCGGGATGCCGCGATAACACCCAGGGGAATGGCAATCACTGTCGAGAGAGTCAAAGCCATGACCGCCAGCGGCAAACTCACCACCACACGTTCGACAATCAATTCCGAAACTGGCACGTCGTAAGTATAGCTGCGGCCCAGTTCACCGGTCACCAGGCCACCGACCCACTGGAAGAAGCGCAACCAGGCGGGCTGATCCAATCCCATCTCAGCCCGCAGAGCCGCCAAGGTGTCGGGCTGCGCCGACACGCCGAGCATCACGAGCGCCGGATCGCCAGGCAAAATTTCCAGAACCGAAAACACCACAACGGCGGCCACCAGCAGGGTCGCCACCAGCATGATCAGGCGCTTAACCAGGAACAGGGTCATCGACGACCGACGAAGTCTTCACGACAAGATCGACGCATGCGAGGCAATTCCTTGTTCCGGGGGCGTCACTTTTCCCAGGAAACATCGGTCAGGTCATTGGCCTGCACCGGGCTGTTCTCCCACAGGCCCCTAACCTTGGCATTCCAGACGCCGTGCTTCGCGAGCTGGAACAAAAAGCCGTTCACGGCATCGTCAGCCAGACGTTTTTGCGCATCCGCCATCACATCATAACGCGCCTTTTCATCGACCTCGGCCGCCAGCTTATCCATAAGCCCATTGAAGGCCTCACTCCGGTAATCGAAGTAGTAGTCTTCTCTGGCATAGATGCCGATATCCATGGGCTCCGTATGCGAGACGATCGTGAGGTCGAAATCCTGACCTCGGAATGCCTGCTCCAGCCATTGCGCCCATTCGACCGGAATGATCTCCAGGTCTATTCCGATCTCACGGAGCTGGGACGCGACGATCTCTCCTCCGCGCCGCGCGTAGCTTGGCGGCGGCAGCTTGATGGTCGCCTTGAAGCCGTCCGCGTGACCCGCCTCTGCCAGAAGGGCTTTCGCCTTTTCCAGGTTCAGCGGATAGCGGTCCGTCAGGTCGACGTAGGCCGGATGGTGCGGCGCAAAGTGGCTGCCGATAGGGGTGCCGTAACCAAACATGGCGCCGTCGATGATGGCTTTGCGGTCGATCGCATGCGCAATGGCCTGACGGACCCGGATATCGTCAAAGGGCGGACGACCGTTGTTGGTCGAGAGAATGGTCTCGCCCTCGGTGCTCCCGATCACCACTGTAAAGCGCGGATCGGCTTCGAACTGCACCATGCTCTCGGGCGCCGGGAAGTTTGCGAAAGCATCGACATCCCCGGCCATCATGGCCGATACCGCCGCTGCGGGATCCGGGATAAAACGGAAGGTCGCCGTGGCCAGTTTCGCAGGTTCGCCCCAGTAGTCTTCGTTGTGCACCAATTCGACACGGTCGCCCTTGACCCAACGCTTGAACTTAAAGGGACCGGTGCCGACCGGGTTGGCTTTGTTGCCGTCCGCGCTCTCTTCGCCGACCACGACCGCGTCACCCCATCCCAGATTGAACAGGAAGTGCCCGGTCGGACGCTTGAGCGTGATGATGACCGTGCCCGCTCCCTCGGCGGCGACGGACTCGATTGCTTCGAACAGAGCCTTCTGCGCGTTCACACTGTCCTCTGCGATGGCCCGTTCGATAGAGAAGACGACATCGGCGGAATCCATCGCGGTTCCATCGTGAAACTTCACATCGTCACGCAGGTCGAAGCGGTAAGTCTTGCCGTCGTCCGAAACTTTCCAACTCGACGCAAGACCCGGTTTGACCTCGCCGTTCCGGTCGATACGGGTCAGACCTTCAAAGACGTTTGCATAGACCACTTCATCGATGGCAGCCGCCGCGCCGGCTGTCGGATCCAGATGCGGAGGTTCCAGGACCACGCCCATATTGAGATGTCCGTCACCCGCCGCCTGAAGCTGGAGTGGGATCAAGCCCGCGGCGCAAACTGCCACGGCCATTACGAGCCGCTTCATAGTTGACTCCCCGTTATGCTAATTCGGCGCAACCGCGACCGGAACATGCCGAAAGCCGGGATCGATCCGGCATCCGATACACTCATCGTGGTTATTTTCTTGGGATCTTATACCCGAAAAGCTGCATTGGCTATGTTTCCAGTTCTCGTCCATGTCCGACAAACGCAACCATTAGACCGGCAAATTCTGGAACGATATAGGCGGCTTACTCTGCCCACTGAAGGCGCTTGAAAGCCTTCCCCTCGCTGTCGAAAAGGTGGCAGTAGCTCGGCGGCACGGCCAGCGACAAGGCCTCGCCCGGCTTCGCCCGGTTGGCTCCCGAGGCCTCGACGACAACCTGTTCGCCGTTACCGGACTGGCCATAGAGGAACGAAGTCCCGCCCAGGTGTTCGGCAACCTCGACGTTGAAGTCCATACGCGGGTTGCCGTCATCCTGTTCCGAGAAGTGTTCCGGCCGAATACCGAGCTTGACCTTCTGCCCGATTTCGGCACCGTTCATGGCAACCGGCAGATCCGCCTGATTGCCGCCGGGCAGCGCCACAGTCACGGCAGATTCGTTTTTGGCGAGGATTTCGCTCGAGACAAAGTTCATCTTCGGCGAGCCAATGAAACCGGCGACGAACTCATTGCAGGGATGATGATAGAGGTCCAACGGGGCACCGACCTGTTCGACATAGCCACCGCGCAGCACGACGATCTTGTCCGCCATGGTCATGGCTTCGACCTGATCGTGGGTCACGTAGATCATAGTGGCGTCAAGCTGCTGATGCAGTTTCGCGATTTCAACGCGCATCTGCACCCGCAGTTCCGCATCCAGGTTGGACAGCGGCTCATCGAACAGGAAGACTTTCGGGTTGCGGACAATCGCCCGCCCGATTGCAACCCGCTGGCGCTGACCGCCGGAAAGCGCCTTGGGGCGCCGGTCCATCAGTGGACCCAGTTGCAGAATACGCGCCGCCTCGCCGACTTTCTCGTCGATTTCCGCCTTGGGGTGATTGGACATGCGCAAACCGAAGCCCATGTTCTCGGCAACCGTCATGTGGGGATAGAGCGCATAGGATTGAAAAACCATGGCGATGCCGCGATCCACGGCTTCGACATTGGTCACGTCGGTCTCGTCGATAAAGATCTGGCCGTCGGTCGTTTCCTCAAGCCCCGCAATCAAGCGCAGCAGCGTGGACTTGCCGCAGCCCGACGGCCCGACAAAAACGACGAATTCACGATGCTTTAGCTCCAGGTCGACTCCATGGATGATTTCCACATCCCCAAAGCGTTTGACCACAGACTTCAGCTGCACGTCAGCCATTTGCCCAACCCTCCCTCGGGATCAACAGGGTCATTTTATTTTTCTTTTATTGCGTGCCTCGCACACTCTGCCGAGCGCACGAGAAACACCTGCCAGTTTGAGCAGCACCTCTATCTTCGTCAAGCAGCCTCTTTCTTTTTTTTTCGTTTTCTTTCTTTCCAATTGACAAGACGAAAGCTCTGGCGAAATACTCGACGCTGTCGGGTTCACGGTCCAAACAACGCAAGCGCAAAAAGCGAATTGAGAAGTCCGCTCCCTGTAAGAACCGCGTTTCGTTGCTCACCCGGCTCGATATCGAAATAAAAAGAAAGTCACCGCTCAAGGCGTCAAACAAGGGGAGAGGTTCATGTCGCAGTATTGGCGCAAGAACCAGGTCAAAATAGCGCCGTGGCTGTTTCTGGCGCCGGCCTTTTTTGTCTTCGCCCTCTATGTCCTGAACCCCATTGCTCAGAGTGTCTGGATCAGCTTCCACGAATGGGACGGGCTTGGTGAAAAAACCTTTATCGGCCTTGCGAATTACGAAGAGCTTTTCGATGACGATCAGTTCTGGATTTCGCTGACCAACAACGTTTACTGGCTAGTGCTCTATATGCTGGCCCCGCCGATCGGTCTCGGCATCGCGCTGTTCCTGAACCAGAATGTTCCCGGTATCCGGCTGGTCAAATCGCTTTTCTTCTTTCCCTTCGTGATTTCCCAGGTCGTCGTCGGACTGATCTTCGCATGGTTCTATGATCCCCATAACGGTCTGATGACGGTTATCCTGGGCAGTTTCGGCATGGATCCGATCGCCGTCCTCTCCGACGAGGATCTGGTGACCTACGGCATTATCGCCGCCGGCCTCTGGCCGCAGATTGCCTACTGCATGATTCTTTATCTCACCGGGCTTAACTCCCTGAGCCCGGACCAGATCGAGGCTGCGCGCCTCGATGGCGCAAAGGGCCTTCGCATGCTCTGGCACGTCGTGCTGCCGCAGCTGATGCCGGCGACCTTTATCGCCATCGTAGTGACCGTTATCGGTGCGCTGCGTAGCTTCGATCTGGTAGCCATCATGACCGACGGCGGCCCTTACGGCAGCTCGAGCGTCCTGGCCTACTTCATGTACGAGCAGTCCATGTTCAACTATCGCATGGGATACGGTGCCGCGATCGCCACGGTCCTCTTCCTGATCATGGACATCTACATCGCCTTCTTCCTCTGGCGCATGATCCGCGCAGAGAGGGGCTGAGCCGATGTTTCCAAGACCGATCGAAAAAGCCTCCACCGCCCATCAAGTCGCTTACAAGGCCGCGCTGCCGGTTGCGTTGATCGCCTGGCTCCTGCCGCTGATCGCCGTGATGTTGACGTCCGCGCGCTCCATCGAGGATCTCAATAAAGGCAACTACTGGGGCCTGCCCGAGAAGTGGATGCTGATCGAGAACTACAGCGAGATTTTCCGGGTCACGCCCATGGCGACCTACATGCTGAACTCGATCATCATCACGCTGCCCACGGTGGTGGTCTCGGTCGCCTTCGCGACCATGGCCGGCTTTGCATTGGCGAAATACAATATCCGCTTCCGCATCCTGCTCTTCGCCATCTTCGTCGGCGGCAATTTCATTCCCTTCCAGATTCTCATGATCCCGGTCCGCACGCTGACCATCGATCTGGGCTTCTATGATACGCCCTGGGCGCTCATCGTTTTCCACACCGCGTTCCAGACCGGTTTCTGCACGCTTTTCATGCGCAATTTCATCGCTGCGCTGCCCAACGAGCTGATCGAGGCCGCCCGGGTCGAAGGGGTCAGTGAATGGAAAATCTTCCGCCACATCATTGTTCCGCTGGTCCGCCCTGCCCTGGCGGCGCTTTCGGTGCTGATCTTTACCTTTGTCTGGAACGATTACTTCTGGTCGCTGGTGCTGGTCCAAAGCGACGAGGTGCGTCCGATCACGGCCGGTCTCAACGCCTTGAAAGGCCAATGGCTCGCGTCCTGGCAACTGATATCCGCAGGCTCCATCATCGCCGCGCTCCCGCCGGTTGCACTCTTCTTCCTGATGCAGCGTCATTTCATCGCGGGCCTTACGCTTGGAGCGACCAAGGGATAACAACAGGCTATGAAAAGCGCTCACTACCGGCTTGATTCCAGCCGCAGCACGCTCCTGCTCGAGGCCCCCGCGACGGGGAGCGCAGGCACGATGCCGCGTATCCTTTACTGGGGCACGCCGCTTGCAATAGACGAGCAGCCGGAAAGCCTGGCGCGCGCCCTCACCCGTCCTGCGCTCCAGGGCGGCCTGGATGACGCGGTTCCCCTCACATTGAGTCCGTCCCTTGTCAACGGATTTCCGGGTCAACCGGCCTTGAGCGGACATCGCAAGGGCCGCAACGCTCTGCCCGGTTTCCCCGACGTCTCAGTCAAGGAAGACAACGGCAGTTGGACGATCCTGGCCAAGGACACGGCCGCCGGACTAACACTGCAGATCGTCATTTCACTGGCCGTTGACAGCAACGTCTTGACTATGAAGACGCGCCTGACCAACGATGGCACAGCGGACTATGACCTGCAGTGGTGCGCGGCGGCGACCTTGCCAATTCCATCCAGTCACGAAGAAATCCTGAGCTTCCGGGGCCGCTGGTGTGGCGAGTTTCAGACCGCCCGCCGTCGGGCACCGGTCGGCATCCTGATGCGGGAGAACCGGCGCGGGCGCACCTCTCACGACAGCTTTCCCGCCATGATTCTGGGCACGGAGGACTTTAACGAAACCACAGGCGCGGTTATCGGCGCACATTTGGCCTGGAGCGGGAATCACCGGGTGTTGCATGAGCGCCTGCCCGACGGCACGCGACAGCTTCAGATGGGCGAACTTCTGCTGCCCGGTGAAGTCATGCTCGGACCAGGCCAAAGCTATCAGTCACCGGATGTCTGCTTCACGATCAGCGACGAAGGTCTCGGCGGTCTCTCCAGTAATTTCCACAGATTTTTGCGCAGCGATCTCCTGCCGCCGCAGACACGTAAGCCGCGGCCCGTGACCCTCAACACCTGGGAGGCCATCTATTTCGATCATGCGCCGGAAAAACTCAGCCATCTGGCAAAACTGGCGGCACAGGTCGGCGTCGAGCGTTTCGTTCTGGACGATGGCTGGTTCAAGGACCGTAACGACGACCGGACATCGCTTGGTGACTGGGTCCTGGACGAAAAGAAATATCCCCACGGCCTTGAACCCTTGATCAGCGAGGTCCAGGATCTGGGCATGGCGTTCGGCCTCTGGGTCGAGCCCGAAATGGTCAACCCAGACAGCGATCTCTTCCGGGCTCACCCTGACTGGGTTCTCCACCTCGAATCCCTGCAGGAGCCGACGGGGCGGTACCAGCATGTGCTCAATCTCACCAGGCCCGAAGCCGCGCAGTATCTTTTCGACAGTCTCGACGCGCTCTTGAAAGCCTATCCAATCAGCTATCTCAAGTGGGATATGAACCGGGATCTCAGTCATCAGGCGGATGGCCAGAGCTTTGTCACCGGGCAGCAAACCAAGGCTCTCTATGCCTTGATCGACCGCCTGCGCGAGAGTCACCCGACCGTTGAAATCGAGAGCTGCGCATCCGGTGGCGGGCGCGCCGACTTCGGGATCCTGCGCAGAACTCATAGAATTTGGGCCTCTGACTCCAACGATGCGCACGACCGGCAATCGATTCAACAGGGCTTCAGCCTCTTCTTTCCCCCGGAAATCATGGGCGCGCACATCGGCCCCATGCACTGTCACACGACAGGCCGTCGCCTCGATCTGGACTTCCGCGCGATCACGGCATTCTTCGGGCACTTCGGTTTGGAAGCGGACCTCAGCCAACTGAGCGAAGATGAACTCTCCAGGGTCACGGATTACATAGCACTCCACAAAGACTGGCGTTCGATCCTGCACAGTGGGAGGGTCTTGCGCCAGGTCCTGGAAGACGGCCGGGCGCTGGTGTTCGGGGTCCTCGCTCAAGACCTGACGAAAGCCATGGTCAGTTACGCGGTCATGGAGCAGACGCGCGATGCCCTGGCCGCGCCCTTGCGCCTACCGGGTCTGGACCCGGATCGCTTTTACCGGGTGTGCGCTTTCAATCAGCCAAGCAACCCAGGGCGGCGAATGAAGAACATGCCCGATGCCTTGTTCGACGGCTCGCTCATTCTATCCGGCAGAGCGATCGCAGGCTCGGGCATCCAAATCCCGGTCCTCGATCCGGACACGGCCCTCCTTCTGCAAATCACAGAGAGCGGGATGGCTTAAATCTTGGGATAAAAAGGCTGAAAACGGGCCGAGGCCGAAACGCTCTCCCCCGGCGCGAGATGTACGAGACCGGTAACTCCCCACTCACTCCCTTCGAGGTTCACGGCGTTCACGCAATGGCTGACCGGTTCAACGCAAAAGAAGTCCTCATCGGGTGGCGTGAAAATCACGAGATGGCCGAACTCGGGACCGGCGACAACACGCAGACCACGGTTCTCAGCGGGCCAGAGGATCTCGGCTGAACCATCCCAGCCTTCGAAACAAAGGTCCAGACCCTCCGGCAGAGGCCCGCCCGATCCCAAGGGCGCGATCGCGGGATGATCGTCTCGTTTTGCAATCGGCAGCAGACAGGGATCTGCTACGTGCGCCTGTGCCACCGCAGCCTTCAGCCGAACATCAGCGGTTCTTGGAAAATGCGGATGGAGCCCAAGTCCGGCCGGCATGGGTTGCTCCGACAAATTCTTCAGCGTCATCTCAATCCACAGACCCTCGGCGTCCAGCCCACAGCGCTGGGTCGCCTCGTAAGCCCAGGGCCAATCGTCCGCCCTGTGCCTATAGCGAAGGAGCATCGTGCTTTCCGAGCGCTCAGAAACCTCCCAGGCCGCACGCCATCCATGGCCATGAATGGCATGAGGCGGCAACAAGGGGTCCGGCGGCAAGGTGATCTCTCGGCCGTCATAGTGAAAACGACCCTGCGCGATCCGATTGGAAAAAGGCACAAGCGGATAGCTTGAAGATGCGATTGCGCCCTTCTCGACAACTGTCTCCAGCCGGACCGGGCGCATCCAGTGGTGATGGTCGGTGCCGATCCTGGAGGAATAGCCAATAATCACACCGCCCAGTTCCGGCACCAGGTGAAGCTCGGTGTCGTCAAAGCGAAGGCTTTCAACTTGGGGGGCTTGCATGGCGGCCTCTCTGCAAAGGGCTTCAGTTTTTCTTTCCATCACTGTAGTTTGATCAGAGAGCGTAAGAAAAGGAAAGAGATCGAAGACTATGCTTCCGTCACTTGATGCCCAACTCAGGCACGAGCACATCCGCTCCCTGCTTGGCAAGAACGGCAACGTCCGGGTCACGGAACTGGCTGAGGACCTTGATGTCTCAGTGGTCACCATCAGAGCCGATCTCGGTTACCTGGAAGAACGAAGCGAGCTTCGGCGCAATCGCGGTGGCGCCGTCCAGATGCCACCGCACCGCAACGAGCAGGCGCTCGAGGTGACCAGCCTGGCCTGCCAAGACGAAAAAGAACGGATCGCAAAGCGCGCCGCTCGCCTGATCGAAGACAATGACACGATCATTATCGATGTCGGCAGCACTCTGACCGCGCTCGCCCAGGCCTTTCCACCCGATCTTCGAAACGTTGTGGTGATCACGAATGCCCTCAACATCGCGATGATCCTGGAAAGCCATCCAGGTGTAACCTTGATTGTAACCGGCGGCACACTGCGGCCGCTTCAACACTCGCTGGTCAACCCGCTCGGCGGCGGTCTGCTCGCGCAGGTCAACGCCGACAAAGCCTTTATCGGCTGTAACGGTGTTCACCCCGAAAAAGGCTTCACCAATTCCAACCTCCAGGAAGCGGAGATCAAGCAGGCCATGCTCGCGGCAAGCGCGCGGGTCTATTTCCTCGCTGACCACACTAAGCTGAACGCGGTCTCAACCGCCGCCATTGCACCTTTGAGCTGCGCAGAAATGCTGATCACGGATAATGCCGCCGCACGGGAGCACCTTAAGCTTTTAAAAGCCAGCGGATTGGCGGTAGACGTCGCCTGACATCAGGTTTATAGCCCCTCCTCCGACCCATAGCTCTGGTGAGTTGAAAGTACAGCCGTGGCAAGACTAGGCGTTTGTTACTATCCCGAACACTGGCCGCAAAGCCGCTGGAGCGAAGATGCTGCGACCATGTTTGAAATGGGTCTGCGGATCGTGCGCATCGGTGAGTTTGCCTGGTCGCGACTTGAGCCCTCCGCTGGCAATTACACATGGGAATGGCTGGATAGCGCTATTGCAACACTCGGCGACGCCGGATTGCAGGTGGTCTTGGGAACACCGACAGCCACGCCGCCACGCTGGCTGGTGAAGCAACACCCGGCGATCCTGGCGCGGGACCCGGACGGCAGGCCGCGCAAGTTCGGCTCTCGCCGCCACTACTGTTTCTCCAGTGAAACCTATCGCGACCTTGCATGCGGCTTCGTTGAAAAGATGGCGCAGCGATATGGCGAAAATCCTCATGTGGTTGCCTGGCAGACCGATAATGAATACGGCTGTCACAATACCACGGTCAGCTATTCAGATGCGGCCGCCGAAGCCTTCCGGCTCTGGCTCGCGCGGCGATATGGGTCGATTGACGCTCTGAACCAGGCCTGGGGCACGGTGTTTTGGAGCCAGGAATACAGCGACTTCGAAGACATCGACCCGCCCAATCTGACGGTGACCGAGGCCAACCCGGCGCACCAGCTCGATTTCAGACGCTTTTCCTCCGATCAGGTCGTGTCTTTCAACCGTGCCCAGGTCGAGATCCTGCGGCGGCATTCGCCGGGCCGGGATGTTCTGCACAACTTCATGGGCTTTGAGACCAGCTTCGATCACTATGACGTTTCGGCGGATCTGGACGTCGCGACCTGGGACAGCTATCCGCTGGGGTTCCTGGATCAAGGTTGGTGCGATGACGACGTGAAGGCCCGCTTCCAGCGCCAGGGACACCCGGATTTCGCCGCCTTTCATCACGACCTTTACCGGACCTGCGGCGATGGCCGCTTCTGGGTCATGGAACAGCAACCCGGCCCGGTCAACTGGGCGCCGCACAACCCGGCGCCTCTGGACGGCATGCTGCGCCTCTGGGCCTGGGAGTGTTTTGCCCACGGCGGCGAAGTGACCTCCTTCTTTCGCTGGCGTCAGGCGCCCTTCGCGCAAGAGCAGATGCATGCGGGACTCTTGAGGCCAGACGGCAGTCCGGACCGCGGCGTGACTGAAGTCGCCCGGGTCGCCAGCGAACTCGCGGCGCTTGAGCTACCCGATACGGATCGCGGCGATATCGCTCTGATGATCGATTACGACGCTGTCTGGAGCCTCGAAATCCAGCCGCAAGGGAGGGAGTTCTCCTATCTGCGCTGGGTATTCGAAGTTTATCAGTCCCTGCGGGAGCGCGGCCTGGATGTCGATATCGTCGGGCCACGGCATGACTTCGACGACTACAAAGCCCTGATCCTGCCCTGTCAGCCTTATGTGAGTGAAGCACTGGCGGATCGGCTGCGCCGCTTCAGCGGTAAAACTCTTGTCGGCCCCCGGAGCGGCAGCAAGACGCGCGACTTTTCCATTCCCGGTCAACTGGCACCCGGACCACTCCGGGGCCTGCTCGGCCTCACGGTTCTGCGCGTGGAATCCTTTGCGCTCGCGCACCTCGAAGCTGTTCAGTTGGGTAATACCCGATATGACGCTGTGCTCTGGCGCGAAGAGCTCGAAACCGACAAGCAGGTACTTGCCACCTTCGCCGGCGAATTTCATCAGGGAACTGCTGCGCTGGTTGAGAACAACGACTTCCGCTACCTCGCTTGCTTGGCGTCAAAGCCACTTCTCGATAAGATCCTCTCAGACTTTTGCGAGTGGTCCGGGATTGAGTTGGCGGCTCCCTTGGGCGATGTGCGCTTGCGCCGGCGGGGCAAAGTACAGTTCGCCTTTAATTACGGCACAAGTCCGGCGGAGGCGCCGGCACCTGGTGACGCCGAATTCCTCCTAGGGGGTCGCAGGCTTCCCCCAGCCGGAGTTTCAGCCTGGAGAACCCGCTAGAGTCCAGGCGCACTCGTCAAGGGACGTCGTTGGTCCATTCTGGAGAGATACGGGATATGAATGCCCCAGACGACCCATCTGGATCCAGCTGTTACCGTCAGGTCTTTGCAGAGGCACCTGCAGTCAGCACGACCGCCCTCTCCCGCGTCGATATCCTGGGTGGGCATACGGACTACAATCAGGGTTTTGTGCTTGCGGCACCCATGCCTCTGACCACCAGCGTTGAGCTCTCACTCAAGGAAAACCTTGGCGACGCAACAGGAAACCATATTGAAATCGAGGGTTACTCAACCCTGACCGGAGACAAGGCCGTGCACAGGATCCCGGCCACATCGGATTCTGCTTCCCGCCACCGCCGCGGTGATTGGATTGACTACGTTGTCGGCGCGGCTCGGGAGCTTCAATCCGCCGGCGCGGACGTGAGCAGCTTTCGACTGGCCGCATCCGGTAATGTTCCGACCGGTGCGGGACTGGCAAGTTCAGCCTCCTTTTCGGTAGCCCTGCTGCGCGGCCTCGGGAAACTCTTTGAACACAGTCTGGAGGGCGAGAGCCTGGCCAAAACGGCGCAGCGGATTGAACGTATTCATGTCGGCGTGAACTGCGGCATCATGGACCCTTTGATTCTTGTCGACGGGACAGTGGGTAACGCACTCTTCATTGACACACTGACCCTTGCGCGCGAAGCGATCGCCATCGATCCAGACTACCGGCTGGAAGTCATCGATTGCGGCGAACGCCGGCGTCTTGCGGACGTCGGTTACAACCTGCGCCGGGACGAGTGCCAGCGCGCGGCGCAAACACTCGGCGTCAACAGCCTGCGAGAGCTGGATGGTGATGAACCGGATCTCAAAGACCTTCCGCCTCCGCTTGACCGGCGCGTACGCCATGTCCTGAGCGAAAACCTCAGGGTTATTGAAGCCAGGAACGCGCTCAAATCCGGCAACTATGCGGCGCTCGGGCGGCTCATGCATGCGTCTCACCTCTCCTTGCGAGATGATTATGAGGTTTCCGTCCCCGCATTGGATCGCCTGGTGGAGGATTGTCTGACCGCCGGAGCTTTGGGAGCGCGACTGGCGGGCGCAGGTTTCGGCGGCTGTGTCGTCGCGCTGATCGAAAGCGCGCAACGCGACACCTGGCGGCGCAGGATTGCCACTATGAATACGCGGGCATGCGTTTTCGATTCCTGTTGAAACCATCGCCTTTCGAAAGAAATGATAATGATTGACAACAAATAGAAACCTCCGGACAATCTTTTTCGCCCGCACGTAAAGCGCGCATCGATAAGCGCGAAAACGTTCGGTTATAGGGAGCTCAGGGTCAGGCAGGCAAAGAGATCGATCAACGATCCAGGGGCCGCAACGACCTAGAAACGGGAGAATAGCTATCATGTCCTTTATCCGCAGCCTGATGGGCGGACTTGCGGCCTCCGCATTGATATCGGCGACAGCGATGGCCGGCACACTCGTCATCAATTCGGATCAGGCCGATCCGGCGCCGAAGAAGGCCTTTGACGAGCTGGTTGAAGAGTTCAAGCAGGAAAATCCGGACATCGAGATACAGTTCAATACCTTCGAGAAAGAAAGCTACAAAACCGCGATCCGGAACTGGCTGACCAGCGAGCCGCCCGACGTGGTCTACTGGTACGCGGGCAATCGCATGAAAACCTTTGTCGACCGCGGCCTGCTCGAGGATGTCAGCGATCTCTGGGATAAGGACGACCTTCACACCAAGCTTGCACCGGCGCGCAGCTCCATGACCATTGACGGCAAGCAGTGGGGCATTCCCTATACCTACTACCAATGGGGCGTCTATTACCGTAAGGACATCTTCGCGAAAGCCGGGTTGGAAGAACCAAAGACCTGGGACGAATTCCTGGCGGTCAATGCCAAACTCAAGGCCGATGGGGTAACGCCGATTGCAATCGGCACCAAGTTCCTCTGGACCGCAGCCGGCTGGTTCGATTACATCAACATGCGCGTCAACGGCCTCGACTTCCACATCGAGCTGATGGACGGCAAGGTTCCCTACACCGACGAGCGGGTGCGCGCCGTCTTCGAAAAGTGGAAGGAGCTGGTCGAACCGGGATACTACCTGGAAAACCATGCCTCCTATTCCTGGCAGGAAGCCCAGCCCTTCCTCTACAACGGCTCGGCTGCGATGTATTTGATCGGCAACTTCATCACGCCGAACTTCCCCGATGAAGTCCGCGATCAGATGGGCTTCTTCCAGTTCCCCATCATCAATGAAGCCGTGGGGATCGGCGAGGACGCGCCAACGGATACAATCCACATTCCCGCAAAAGCAAAGAACAAGGAAGACGCCCGCAAGTTCCTGGCTTATCTGGCACGCGCCGATGTTCAGGAACGCTTCAACGAGGCCATCCTGCAGTTGCCGGTTCATATCGATGCGAAGGCCAAGGACGATCCCTTCCTCAATATCGGCGCCGAAATGCTCTCGAAAGCCGGCACGGCGCAGTTCTATGACCGCGACACACGGCCCGAAATGGCGAAGATCGGCATGAAGGGCTTCCAGGAATTCATGGTGAAGCCCGACCGCATGGACAAAATCCTCGAACGCCTGGAGAAAGCACGGAAGCGGATTTTCAAGGTCAAGGGATAGCGGAGCAGAATCGCCTTCAAAAGCTGGGCGTTCGGTCCCGTCTGGACTTTTCCTGGCAGCACAGGTTAGCTAGTTTCAGGGCGGTCGGAATGTTCCGGCTGCCCTTTTTTTCGTCTGCTTGGAATATGGCCTGCGTGCTATCCGCCCAACGCGCCTTTTGGAGATCAGAATGAGTTATGTTATCCCCACCCCGGCGGAAGCCGTTCTTCCGGTAGTCGGCCAGGCGGCAGTGTTTCCGGTGCGCAGAATCTATTGTGTGGGTCGTAACTATGCCGAGCATGCACGCGAAATGGGGGCAGATCCGGATCGCGAACCGCCATTCTTCTTTACCAAGCCCCGCGATGCCATCGTGGCGGAAGGCGGCGAAATGCCCTACCCCCCCGCGACGGAAAACCTGCACTACGAGATGGAACTGGTCGTGGCAATCGGGACCGGTGGCAAAAACATCGCCGAGCCGGATGCCCTCGGTCATGTCTATGGATATGCTGCCGGTCTCGACATGACCCGGCGGGACCTGCAGGGCGTTGCGAAGAAAATGGGCCGCCCATGGGACATGGGCAAAGGCTTCGATCACTCGGCCCCCTGCTCCGCGTTGCGTGCCGCAGCGGACATCGGCCACCCGCACAGTGGTGCTATTTGGCTCAAAGTCAACAACAGCCTGAAGCAGGCCGGAGATCTCTCTCAGCAAATCTGGAGCGTGCCCGAAACCATCTCCTTCCTGTCCAATCTGGTTGAACTCGCACCCGGCGATCTGATCTTCACCGGCACACCGGCCGGTGTCGGTCCTGTCGTTGCCGGAGACCGCTTGGAAGGCCACGTCGATGGGATCGGCGACATCGAAGTAACAATCATCTGAGGACAGTGATATGCCAGTCATTAACGTGACCCTGATGGAAGGTTACGACGAGGTCACGCGCGAGCGCCTGGCCAAGGGCATAACTCAAGTGGCCCAAACAGTTATCGGCGCGCCGTTGGAGGGAATCACCGTGACTCTGCAGGAGTTACCCCCGGCAAACTATATGCGCGGCGGGACGCGGAAGAGTCCGGGAACTCCGCCAATATCACCCAGCGAGATCATACGCTCCTACCTCGCGGCGATGGAGGCCCGCGACCTGGAAACCGCAAAGCAGTGGCTGGCCGATACAGCCCTTCTTACCTTTCCCGGCGGCGCAGACTTCACCTCATTGGAAGCGATGATTGAATGGGCGCGCGCCCGCTACCGCAGCATCGGGAAGACTTACGAGCGTTTCGATGAAACCGGCACGGACGACGGCGCGGTGGTGATCTGTCAGGGAACCTTGCATGGCGAGTGGCTCGATGGTTCGAAGTTCGAGGGTATTCGGTTTGTCGATTGGTTTTTGATCCGGGACGGCCGGATCGTAGAACAACGGGTCTGGAATGACTTATCCGAAACGCCCGCCACGCGCTGATCACATCGACGCAGTCTAGCAATACACCAAAAACACTAGATTTTGCGAAAGCCGAAACAGCTTCAAGTGGCAATTTGACAAATAATGCTATTAATTATTCAAATCAAATTTCTCGTCTTTTTGACATAATGATTAACGCTGATTGTATGATCAAATACGCTTTCACCCAAATACATGGCATGAAGCACAAAAATGATCCACTTTACTTGCAGAGAATAGAATCATGACGCAGAGTCATGCTATATCGTCATGTTATGTGGAACCGGAAGTCTTGTCTCACGGCGGATACCAAATCACCGATGACGGCACAGAAGCCGGGACTGAGACTTCCTGGTGCCTGCTATCGGACTCATACGAGCGCGAAACCAACGCAGCGCCACCGGCCTTGCGGCCGCAGTTTGTTAGAATCTACCGCTATCTGCAAAGTGTCGCGCCTCCCGGCCACCTGCCGGGCCGTCAGCATATCGATCCCCTGGATTTTCATGAGCTTCTGACTTACGTGAACCTTGTCAACGTGGAACAAGAAGATGGTCAGGCAAGGTTCCGCTTCCGCCTCGTCGGCACGACCCAGACGATTATGGCCAAGCGTGACATCTCTGGTCTTCTGGTCGAGGACGCGGTTCTTCCCTACTTTGCGGCGCGTATCCTCGGTAATCTGCGGCGGGTATTGGAGACCGGAACGCCGCTCTACGATCGCTTTTCGATGCCGCATCCCAATCGGGAATTCATTGATTCTGAAAGGGTTTACTATCCACTGGCGGGGAATGGTGAGACCATCGACATGATCTTCATCCTGAACGGCTACTATGGCGCCAGTGGCCTCGATCCCTTCGATAAGAAGAAGTAACACCGCGGAAGCCGGAAGCAGCTCCATATGTTGCCGTGAGAATACTTTAATAAATCAGTTCAAAGTCCTAATTTCATTGAAAATCTGAATGACACAATACCATGACTGTTGATTCTTACGGAATTAACCACAGCTTGATCTGGCAGGAACGGGCGTGTTCGGTTAGGCTCGGGTTATGGCTTTTCTTTTGAAACATGTTGTGCGCTACGCGGCACGAAAAATTGCTTCCGATCCGCAGGCACGGGCGAAGGCAGCACAAGCCGCGCGCGTTGTGGTTAAAGAGGCAAAGCAGATTGCACAGGAGCAGGACCGTGCCGAAGCCGCCGGCCGGGCCGCGAGGCGCCTCCTCAATCGATTTCAGGACGGGAACCGCTAAGCTCGGATCGACTTCCGATTCAACAGCGGAACTTTGAAAAGCCTATATTTTCAAAGGCACTAGGTTGGTGTGCTACGCTGCGGCGGAAACCATAGTGTAACCTGGGTGCCTTTGCCCAATTCGCTTTCAATGGAAAGACGGCCGCCGTGCAATTCGGTCAGCATCTTGCTTAGTGACAGGCCAAGTCCCGTTCCGGCGTGGGCCTGATGCGAGCCGGAACGGACCTGGCCGAAAGGCTCCAGAACCTTGGTAATATTCTCTTCCGCGATACCGCAGCCCGTATCGGTGACTTCAATGACAATGGCGCCGCTGGCATCGGATGACATTGAAATTCCGATAGAATTGCCGGCCGGTGTGAACTTGGTCGCATTGGACAGCAGATTGAGGATCACCTGCTTGATAATGCGCTTATCCCCTTCGAAATGACCGACATTTGTCACAGCTTCCAAAGCAATGCGGTCCTCGGGTTCGCCGGCCTGGCCGGTCACCATCCGGATACAGCTTCGCAGGGTCGCTTCAAGGTCGAAGACTTCTTCGTCCAGGGTTACCTCGCCGGATTCGACCTTGGAGATATCCAGAATGTCGTTGATCAGGGCGAGCAGATGCTGTCCCGAGTGGTTCACGTTCATGGCGTACTCGAGATACTTCTCGGCGCCAAGCGGTCCGAAGACCTCCTCCCGCATAACCTGGGTGAAGCCCAGAATCGAGTTGAGCGGTGTCCGCAGTTCGTGGCTCATATGGGCCAGAAATTCGGACTTGGCGCGGTTGGCGGTCTGAGCCTCGTCCTTGGCGGCGGAGATCGCCGCCTCCGCCTTTTTGAGTTCGGTAATGTCGCTTTGAATACTGACGATACCGCCACTGTCTGTTTTGCGGTCGTTCAAGAGCAGAATTCGGCCGTCCCGCAGCCTGACGACAAAGGACTCGGGCGGGCCGGTCAAAAGGTCCTCGCGCCGCTCGACATAGTGCTGTGCGAGGTTGTCTTCGACAATCACCGCGTTACGCTCGATATCGAGGAGTCCGAGGTCCCGGCGGTGCACCCCCGGCTTGGCTTCCTCATCGCTGTAGCCATAGAACTCCTTGAACTTGGAGTTACAGATGATCAGGCGTCCGTCCACATCGTAGAGGACGAAACCTTCATTGATGGACTCCAGCGCATCGATCAGAAGCGCCCGCGAGGTCTTCACCACCTGCTCGACGGAAACCGAAGGCTCCTTCCTGACCTCGTGGGCGGCAAAGAGCAACAGATCTTCTTCACCGACCGGCAGCAGCCGCAGCGTGGCGGCGCAGTCCCGCAGCGTGCCGTCCTTACCGCGCAAAGCGACGTCCAGATTTTTCACAACCCCTTTGCGCTTCAGTTCGCGAATCAGCTCGGCGCGCACGCTAGGCTCCGTCCAGATGGCAAGCTCTTCCGCCGTCTTACCGATGACATCATCGCGGTCAAAGCCCAGGACCTCGAGCCAGACGACGTTCACGGCGAGGCAAAAGCCGTCATCAAGCCTGCTGACAGACATGAGATCGCTGCTGGCGTCGAACACCGCACGAAAGAGTTCGTTCGACTCAAGCAGCGGATCAGGGCTCACGGGCATAACGGCACTCATCGACGCGAACTCACGGCAAACCCGACTACTACAGCGCAAATGAGGTCTGCCGAATAAAGTAAGAGTGAGCCATTCCGCATAAAAGGCACGGGTGACAGCCCTGTACAGACGTCAGGATCACATCTTTCCAGCGAAATTCCAATGCCTTGCTGGTGTTTTACGCCTGCGGGGAACCGCCGCGACCGGAAGAGCAATCTGGGATTGCAGGAACCCGTGACATGGGATGTAACCTCCCCTTCAGGCGCCCTCAAACCCGATCAGCACATTCACCGTGTTGATCCCGATCTCCGAGACCGCGTAGCCGCCTTCCATGACAAAGAGAGCCGGCACAGAAACCGCCTTCATGGCCGTACCGATCCGGGCGCCGTAGTCGGCGAAGTCGTCGCTTTTCAGTTTGAAAAAGCTGATGGGATCTTGCTCGAAGGTATCCACGCCGAGAGAAACCACCAGCAGACCGGGCTTGAAGGCCACAATCCGCGCCAGCGCTTCGTCGAGCGCATCGCGCCAACGGGAATAGTCCGTGCCCGGCGGAAGGGGAAAATTGAGATTGAATCCCTCGCCGGCGTCCTCGCCCAACTCGTCGGCATGACCGAGAAAGTGGGGAAAGGCATCCATGGGGTCACCGTGAAGTGACGCAAAGAAAACATCGTCGCGGCGGTAAAAAATATTCTGGGTACCGTTGCCGTGATGAAAGTCCACGTCCAGCACGGCCAGGCGTTCCACTCCCTTATCGCGGGCGAACTGCGCCGCAATGGCCGCGTTGTTCAGAAAGCAGTAACCGCCGTACTGATCCGCCGCCGCGTGATGGCCGGGCGGACGGCTGAGCGCAAAGGCCGACTGCCCCTGGCCCGAGAGGAGATGTTCCGCCGCCGTCAGCACGACATCGGCACCGGCCCGCGCCGCCTCCCAGGTGCCGTCGGATATCGAGGTCTCGCCTGCCAGGGCGTAGTAGCCGAGCTTGCCGTCAATGCTGCGCGGGATCCGTTTGCCGTTCATGGCGCGGGTCGGCCAGACATTGGGCAGTGCCTCGCCTTCCCCGCCCGCAGCGACCCAGTCTTCCCAGCAATTCTCCAGAAACCGCACAAAATCCGGATCATGTACCTTGAGCACCGGCGCAAGACCGAAGTCTCTAGGGGCGATGACCTCGCCCAGCCCTTCCTGCCGGACCCGCGCCAGCACGATCTCCGCCCGCTCGGGACACTCGAATGGCCGCACGAAGGTGCCGCCATGAAGTTCGGTCTTGGCGTCACGCAAGCGGTGTTTTTCGGAATAGACGGTCAGCATGGCGGGCGGTTTTCACCAGAGGTTGTCAGGAGCACTCGTAGGCTCCTGCCCTTATGACCTGATTTTGTGGCCAGGTCACGAACTGGGTGTCTTGTCCGGCGCAATCGCAAAGGCCCGGTTTCAGGCCCCCTCGGCTTTTCGCGATAAGTGCATCGCCGCCGTCGAACGCTCCGGACGCGCGCCTTTGTCAGCCTGATCGGTCGTCTCCGGGTCCAGGGCCGCCAGCGCATCGTAGTGACTGAGATAGATACGTCCGGCATGGCTGCAGAAGGAGTCGGAGCGCTTGAGCTTGTCGGTCACCGGTCCCTTGACCTCGGCGAGATGCAGAGAGACGCCAGCCGCCTCAAGACGCTCGATCAGAGCTTCCAGACTCTCCAGGGCACTGGCGTCGATCTCGTTCACCGCCGCGCAGTTCAGAACCACGTGTCGCAACTTCGGATCTTCGATCGCCATGTCGTAGATCTTGTCTTCCAGCCAGCGGGCGTTGGCGAAGTAAAGACTCTCATCGATCCGCAGGCTCAGGACCTCGGGGCTGGTGATGACCTCGTGCCGCTTCACATTGCGGAAATGGTGGGTGCCCGGCACCTGCCCAAGCCGGGCGAAGTGCGGCCGTGCGGAGCGGGCAAGAAACAGCACCACGGACAGGCTGACACCGGCAATGATCCCCGCCTCGACCCCAACAGTCCAGACAGTCAGGATCGTGGCCATCATAGCCGCGAAGTCCTTTTTGGAATAGACCCAGGTCCGTTTGATCGCCCCCAGATCGACGAGCGAGAGCACCGCGACCAGGATGGTCGCCGCCAGGGTCGCCTTGGGCAAATGCTGAAACAGCGGCGTCAGCAGGAGCGCCGTGAGCGCAATGCCGCCCGCCGTCAGGACGCCGGCCAAGGGCGTGCGGGCGCCCGCATCGAAGTTGACCACCGAGCGGGCGAAGCCGCCGGTGACCGGATAACCGCCGCTGAAGGCCGAGGCGACATTGGCCGCGCCCAGCCCAACCAGTTCCCGGTCCGGCTGGATGCGTTCGCGCCGCTTGGCTGCAAGTGTCTGGGCGACGGAGACGGATTCCACAAAGCCCACCACGGAAATCAGCAACGCCGAGGGCAACAGTGCCTGCCAGAGGTCCGGATCGAAGGGCGGCATGGCGATCGGCGGCAAGCCCTGGGGGATCGTCCCCACCACCTTGACCCCAGCCGCGTCGAGCGCCAGGAACTCGACCGCCAGGATCGTCACGATCACGGCTGCGACCGGCCCTGCCTTGGCAAAGCTGTCCGCCAGCCGCTCTCCAAAACCGATGCGTTTCAGAAGCGGTTTAAGCTGTGCCCGCACCCAAAAGAGAAAGACCGTGGCCAGCGCGCCAATCACGAGGGTCGGCAGGTTGACTTCGCCGATGTGCTCGATCAGGGAGCCAGAGAGTTCGATCAGGGAATGTCCCGAGGCTTCGATGCCGAATATATGCTTCAGCTGGCTGGCTGCGATCAGAATGCCCGACGCGGTGATGAAACCTGAAATCACCGGATGGCTGAGCAGGCTGGCCAGAAATCCTAATCGCAGCAGCCCCAGGGCGATCAGCATCACCCCGGAGAGCAAGGCCAGGACGAGCGCCGCGCCCAGATACTCCGGCGTGCCGACCGCGGCGAACTGCCCCACCGCCACCGCCGTCATGAGAGACACCACGGCGACCGGTCCGACAGCCAGGGCATTGGAGGAGCCGAAAAGCGCATAACCGACCAGCGGCAAGGCCGAGGCATAGAGCCCGACCTGGGGCGGCAACCCCGCGAGCAGGGCATAGGCCAGGCTCTGCGGGATCAGCATGATGGTGACAATCACCGCGGCCAGGGCATCGCTGCGAAAGAGCCCGCCGTCGTAGCGGCGCAGCCAGCCGACGCAGGGTAGAACCCGCTCAATCCGAGGTGTCCGGGCCGCGCCGCTCATAGCATCAATGCACGCCGCGTTTTGCCGCATTCGCCTGCAGATCCGAACGCGTTATGCTCTGCAAACGCTGCCTCGGATCTGCATTCGAATACACTCTCTCGATTGAACGCGACGCGCATTAATTCACCATTTCCGCTTTGACCTTCTCGGGCTTGGCCAGCCATTCGCGCCCTTGCAGCATCGCCCGCCAATAGACCGGCGGCAGGATCTTTTCCTTCAGCAGCCAGGCTAGGCGGCTGGGCTTCTGACCATTGATCAGCCAGTTCGGGAAACTGGGCAGAAGCTTGCCGCCGTAACCGAACTCCGCCAGCACGATCTTGCCGCGCTCTACGGTCAGAGGACAGGAGCCATAGCCGTCGTAGTGCCCGACATTGAAACGCTTGCCCATGTCCGAGAGCAGGTTTTGCGCGACAACAGGCGCCTGCTTGCGCGCCGCCGCGGCGGTTTTGGCGTTGGGCGCATTCATGACATCGCCCAGGCTCCAGATGTTGTCGTAGGTTTTATGGCGCAGGGTGTTCTGGTCGACGTCAACCCATCCCGCGGCGTCAGCCAACGGAGAGACCCGGATAAAGTCCGGCGCGCACTGCGGCGGACAGACATGGATCATATCGAATTCGCGCTCCACGATCTCGCTCGGACCCTCGCCGTCGGTTCTTGCGAAGCGCGCGGTTTTTGCCGGTCCGTCGATCGAAACCAGATTGTGCGAAAACTGCAGGTCGACCTCATACTTCTTCACATATTCCATCAGGGCCGGCACGTAGTCCTTCACCCCGAAGAGCACGCCGCCGGCATTGTAGAAGCTGACATCGATGTCCTTGAGCACGCCGCTGCGCACCCAGTGATCGGCAGAGAGGTACATCGCCTTTTGCGGCGCGCCCGCGCACTTGATCGGCATGGGCGGCTGGGTAAAGAGCGCCTTGCCGCCGCGCAGGGATTGCACCAGCTCCCAGGTGTAAGGCGCGAGATCGAAGCGGTAATTGGAGGTCACACCGTTCTTGCCCAGGGTGTCCACCAGCCCCTCGATCTTGTGCCAGTCGAGCTTGAGGCCCGGGCAGACGACCAGCCGCTTATATTCGATCAGGCGGCAGCCCTCCAGTAGGATGGCATTGCGCTCAGGTTCGAAGGCCGCCACCGCCGCCTTGATCCAGTGCACCTTCTCCGGCAGCACCGAAGACAGTGTACGGACCGTTTCGTTGGCGCCGAAAACGCCCCCGCCCACCAGGGTCCAGCCCGGCTGATAGTAATGAATGTCGGCGGGGTCGATGACCGCGATCTCGAGGTCTGGGTCCCGGGCGAGCAAGGAAGACGCCACGGCAATCCCCGCCGATCCGGCCCCGACGACGACAACCTCGAAACTGCCGTCCACGGCATCGACCGGTGTTGTCCCGTTGTTGGCAATCCGGCGCACGACGCCGTGCATGTCGTAGCCCGCGTTCTTGGACTTCTGCAGGATATCGGCGAGTTTGACGTCGCCCTTGTGGCTGAGCGCCCAGAGCGTCACCGAGCGCGTCCCGCTGCGGCAGAATGCCAGCGCCGGCTTGGGCGCCAGGGCCAGCAACTGACCGAAGCTCTCGGCGTCTTCATCGCTGACCTTGCCGCTCTCGACCGGCAGATAGTGGCAGCTCAAACCCGCCTTTTTGGCCGCTTCCTCGATCTCCTTGAACAGAGGCTGATCGTTGCCCTCGCCGTCCGGACGATTGCAGATGATGGTCCGGAAACCCGCTTTAGCGACCTCCGGCACATCGGCAACGGTGATTTGCGGTGAGACTGAAATGTCGCGATCGACGCGTTTGATTTCCATTGTTCGCTTCCTCTCATGACCGGCTTTTTTTATTGTCTTTAGACCGCTTAAAGCGCGTCGACCGGCAGTTTCAGATAGTGGACGCCGTTATCGTCGGCGGGCGGCAATTCACCAGCGCGCATATTGACCTGCACGGACGGCAGGATCAGTTGCGGCATATCCAGTTGTTTGTCTCGCGCCGCGCGCATCTCGACGAAGTCGTCCTCGCTGACACCGTCGTGCACATGAATGTTCTCGGCGCGCTCCGCCGCAACGGTCGTCTCCCAGAGATATTCCCGCCCCCCAGGCGCATAGTCGTGACAGAGGAACAGACGTGTCTCCGGCGGCAAGGCGAGGATCTTTTTGATTGAGCGGAAGAGCGCACGGGCATCGCCGCCGGGAAAGTCGCAGCGCGCAGTCCCGAAATCCGGCATAAAGAGCGTATCGCCGACAAAGGCCGCGTCGCCGATCAGATAGGTCGCACAGGCCGGGGTATGTCCGGGCGTGTGCAGGACCTTTGCCTCGAGCCCGCCGATGAGAAAGACTTCTTCGTCCGCAAAGAGCTTGTCGAACTGTCGGCCATCGACAGCGAATTTCTCCTCGGCATTGAAGACCGTCTTAAAGACACCCTGGACGGTTTGGATCTGCGATCCGATGCCGACCTTGCCGCCGAGTTCCTGCTTCAGATAGGGCGCCGCCGTCAGGTGATCCGCGTGCACATGGGTTTCCAGGATCCAATCGACCGTGAGGCCCTCGGCCTTGACGTAGGCAATGACCTGATCGGCGGACGTGGTCGAGGTCCGGCCCGATTTCGGGTCGAAATCCTTGACGGAATCGATGATCGCGGCATGACCCGACTTCGGATCGCTGACCACGTGGGTCGCGGTACTGGTCGCTTCGTCAAAGAAGCTTTTGACCTTTGGCTGCATAGAGTTCTCCTCCGTATGCGGCCGCAGTCCTGCCTGCTGCGGGAGCAACGCAGAAATGCGGCCGTTCTTTGTTTTTATGAAATGGACGCCGTGATTCTGTGACGCTGTTCCACTAAGCTTTTTTCAGGGTGCAGATCCCGAGCAAGCGGTAGAGCGGGCAGAATTTAATAAAGCCGGTGGCCAGCGGCACGATACCGATAAAGCCCCAGGCGTAGGTCGAATCCCAAAGCGCGAGTGCGATCAGAGCCGCCCCGATGATGATACGAAGCATCCGGTCGATGGCTCCGATGTTTGCAGACATTGCTTTTCTCCTGGCGTGCAGATTAAGAAGCGGTATCTGGTAGAGTAAGCTTGCACCCGCGGGTGGTCTGTGACTTAGTCACGTTCCCGTGAAGGATCTCATTTCGAGCGGCAACAGGAAGCCTCCATGAGCGACAGTTGGATCGAGCGTTTTCCCGAACTCGCGGCTCTCCCCCCTCAGGACCGGGCGTTCCTGACAGAGCGCGCCGCAAAGGTCGCGCTGCCCGCCGGCACAACGGTTTTTGCACCAGGTGTCGCCGCGGAGAGTTTTCTTCTGATCCTGGCCGGAACGGTGCGCGTGCAACAGGTGTCGCCCGGCGGACGCGAGATCGTGCTTTACCGGGTGACCGGCGGCGAAACCTGTATCATGACCACATCCTGTCTGCTCGCCGACGAGAATTACGCGGCGGACGGTGTGACTGAAACCGACGTCGAGGCCGTCGCCATTCCCAAGGCGGCCTTCGAGGAAGCCATCGCCCAATCGCCGGGCTTCCGGCGCCTGGTCTTCACCGACTATTCGCGCCGCATCTCGGACCTCATGCATGTGGTGGAGGAAGTGGCCTTCGAGCGCCTGGACAAACGTCTGGCGCAACGCCTTCTGGCCCGCGCGGACAATAGCACGGTCGTACGGGTCACCCATCAAGATCTGGCCACCGATCTGGGCAGCGCCCGGGAGGTGGTGGGACGCCTGTTGAAGGAGCTGGAACGACGCGGCTGGGTGGCCCTTTCCCGCGGCGCTATTGAACTTCGGAATCCGGACCAGATCAAAGCTCTCGCCGAGGGAAGCTGATGAGCGGAACCCGCGCCGTCCCATGACGATACTGCGAACCGAACGCCTGATCCTGCGCCCGGTCCGAACTGAGGACATGCCCAGCTTCATCGCCTTCTACGCCGACCCGCAGGTCATGTCCGTGCGCAAGTACGGCGTGCTGGACCGGGAAACCGCGCAGGCCCACGTCCAGGTGATGCTCGATCACTGGGAAAACCATGGCTACGGCATGTGGGTCGTCACCGACATTTCAGACGGATCCTTTGCCGGCGAGTGCGGCATCAGATGGCAGGAAGACAGCCCGGGCGATCCCGACGGTCCCGATATCGAACTGAGTTATGGTTTGAGCCCCCTGTTCAGACAGCGCGGGCTGGCCACCGAGGCGGCCCGGGCGGTCATCGACCATGCTCGTGTCGGATTGAAACTCGGGCGGATCGCCGCCGTCGCACGGGCCGACAATAGCATTTCGCACCGCATTCTGGAGAAGCTCGGTATGACGCTGATCTGGCGCAGCGAGGGCCGGGAGCCGCCCCTGGTAAAATACGCACTGGAGTTCGGATAGGCATCCGCCAGGCCCGCCGGTCGGGTTATGTCCAAAGCCAGCGTGTAATCCGGAATCGCGGTTTAGTTCAGGATTCAGGCTTTGATCTAGGAATAGGCCGCTGCGATGTCGAGAACATGATCGCGCGTCAGGGGAGCCAGGGGGTAATCCCGGGCCTCGTCAAGGGTCAGCCAGACCGCCTCCGCCAACTCGGCATTCGGAGACGCGGCAAAATCCCGCCTCAGGATAAAAAGGTCCGCCTTCACGTCGCAGCCATCTTCATTCGCGGCGCGCGACGCATAGGTTCCGACCGCCTCTAAGTCGGATGCGACGACGCTCAGCGCCAGTTCCTCTTCAAGCTCGCGGCAGAGTGCGTCCTCGGGATTTTCATCGGTCTCGATTTTTCCGCCGGCCTGCATGAAGTAAGCCGTCTCTCTCTTGCGGACCAGCAACAGCCTCCGGCTGGAATCGAGGATGATGGCTGCTGCAATTCGAATTTCCTTTACGATGACTGACGCTCCCTCAAAGACGGTTCAAACGGTGAAATTCGCAATCTCTTCGTAAGCGTCATAAGAGATCTGCTTACCCAGGGCGTGCATCCTTTTCATGGAGTCGGATTTCGCTGTGGTCACGAATGCCTGCCACTGTCCGAGTTCATCCCACTTCGCAACCGTCAGGACTTCCGTCGGTCGGTCCACGCTCGTGATACAAAAACTCCCGCGCGCACCCTTGGTTTCCTCCCGGATGGCCTTTGTTGTCTTTTCCCAGGCAGCCAGAAAGGCTTCGCGGTTTTCCGGCGAAACCTCCCAACGATAGATCACTTGAATCACAGGCGGGCTTTTCCCGATATCCGAATCCCAACAAACGAATCCCAACAAACGAATCGATGTCGTTTGCGATTTACTTTATCGGATTATAGCCGATGACCTGCAAGGTGAACTGCTCCACGTAATCGATCAAGGCGTCCACAGCCGCTTCCGCCTTCTCTGCCTGGTCCGCGGAGATCGCTTCGGCCACGTCCGCGTGGGAATTCGCCATCTTGGCCGTATCGCCGTGCGCTTCTTGATGAAGAATCCAGAAACGGCGCGACAGTCCCTTTACCGATGTCATGGCTTTCGAGGCGAAGGCGTTGTCGGCAGCTTCCAGCGTCAAGGTGAACATCAGCGAGTCAAGTTCCGTCATCCGGGTCTGATCGCCCTTCTTGGCCGCCGCCCGGAACGCCTTCACCAGAGCCGAAAACTCCGCCCGCTGCCTTTGGTCCGCGCGCTTGGATGCGGAGCGCGCCAGCAGGCGCTCGACAACGCGCCGCAGCTCAAGAGCACGGAACTGCTGGGTGTAATCCAGAGGGCAAACCTGCGCGCCGCGGCGCGGATAAACCGCGATCAGCTGCTGGTCCGACAGGCGCTGGATGGCGGAACGCACGGGTGCACGGCTGAAACCGCTGAGCTCAATCAGTTCGGTCTCGGAAACCCACTGCCCCGGTTTGAGCACGCCAGTGACGATCATGTTCTCGAGCTGATTATAGGCGCCGTCCATCAGCTTCAGCGGGCGTTCGTCTTCGCGTTCGATCACAAAGGATACAGTCGGCATTCGTCGTCTTTCATCTCGCCCGTTTTAACTTCCCTGACGTTCGGCGAAACAAAACGTCAGAGACCGGAGTGCTGCAAAATCGAATGGCACCTGCGCCGGTCAAGACAGGCGCGAAGGGCAATTGACATGTCAGCAATCTATTGTAACATGTCAATCAAAATTACCACCATAAAAATGGACAGGGACTGGAGAGAGACCATGAAAAAACTGATGTTGATGACCATTTCGGCTGCTTTCCTGGGGGCCTCCACGCTCTCGGCCTATGCGCAGGACGCGGTAAAGATCGCAGAGCCCAACTGGGCGAGCGGCCGCGCCATTGCCGGACTGATCAAGGTCATCATCGATGACCGGCTGGGCGGAAGCTCGGAACTCGTACCCGGCACCAACGCCGTAATCTTCAAGGCGATGGACCGCGGCAAGGGCGAAATCGACGTCCACCCCGACGTCTGGCTGCCAAACCAGGCCAACTTCACCAGTGAATATGTCGACGCCAAAGATTCTGTCGCGCTTAGCAAGAATTCCTACGCGGGCCGGGCCGGTTTCTGCATGTCGAAAGACTTCAGCGAGAAGCACAACATCAAGTCGATTTTCGACCTCGCGACCCCGGAAGCCGCCGCTCTGACCGATCGTGACGGCGACGGCAGCGGCGACATCTGGGTCGGCGCACCGGGCTGGGCCTCGACCAAGGCCAATCTGGTCAAGGTGCGCGACTACGGCGTCACCAATTTCTTCAATCCGATCCAGGCCGAAGAAGAAATCGCCACCGCCTCGATCCGCGATTCCATCAACAAGGGCGAAGGCTACGCCTTCTACTGCTACGCCCCGCACTACAACTGGTTCATCTTCGATATGGTGATGCTGGAAGAGCCCGCCTTCGAGGAAGACAAGTACAAGATGGTGCAGCCGGCGGAAGACCCGAACTGGTTCGATAACTCCAAGATTACGACCGGCGACAAAGAAAAGTCGATCCACGTCGCCTACTCGAAATCTCTGGAAGGCCGCGTCCCCGCCATCGCAGAGTTCCTGTCCAATATCGCACTCGACACCGAAACGGTGAACGGCTGGACCCACGAGATCGTGGTCAAGAAGCGTGACAGCCAGGACGTCGCCCGTGAATGGATCGCGGCGAACTCGGACCGCGTGGATAGCTGGCTCGGCCTCTGAGGTCCGCCGCGCGCGGACGCCCTGCTCCCTCCCCGTCGGCACAGGAAAGACGTCTGCGCCGACGGGAGCTTTTTGCGGCCACGCAACGCTGAAAACAACAAAGCAAAAAAATACTGCGGATGACAGATCATGTCTGACACCTCGACGAGTAATGCCGCGATCGAGATTTCCGGCGTCTGGAAGATTTTCGGGAACGCGCCTCAGGAAGCGCTGGAGGCCGTGCGCAAAGACGGACTTTCAAAAGCCGAGGTGCTGGAGAAATACGACGCCGTGGTCGGGGTCTCGGACGTCAGCTTTTCCGTAGAGCGCGGAGAGATCTTCTGCGTCATGGGCCTGTCGGGCAGCGGCAAGTCGACCCTGGTCCGGCATATCAACCGGCTTCTGGCGCCCACTGCAGGCAAGATCCTGGTCGGTGGCGAAGATGTCATGGCCATGAACGAAGAGGCCCTGCGCGAGCTGCGCAATCGGCATATCGCCATGGTGTTTCAGGACTTCGGCCTGATGCCGCACCGCTCCGTGCGCGACAACGTCGCCATGGCCCTCGAGATCAGGGGCATTGCCCAGAACCCGCGCTGGGCCGCTGCCGACCGGGCACTGGAGATGGTCGAACTGGCGGGCTGGCGCGACAAGTTCGCCCATGAACTCTCCGGCGGCATGCAGCAGCGCGTGGGACTGGCCCGCGCCATTGCGGCGGACGCCGAGGTTCTGCTGATGGACGAGCCCTTCAGCGCGCTGGATCCGCTGATCCGCCGTCAGCTTCAGGAAGAATTCATGAAACTGGCCGCGATCATGAAGAAGACCACGGTTTTCATCACCCACGATCTGGACGAGGCCGTGCGGATCGGCGACCGCATCGCCATCATGCGCGACGGCGTGGTGGTGCAGATCGGAACGCCAGAGGAAATCGTCATGAAGCCGGCCGACGACTACGTGTCCGACTTCGTCGCGGGTATCTCGCGCCTCAATCTGATCCAGGCCCATTCCCTGATGCAGCCGCTTAGCGTCTACGAGCAGGCCCATGGCGCGCTGCCCGCGGATGCGGCGGTGATGACGGAAGACACGACCCTGAACCGCCTGATTGCCGAGGCGGTGCGCAAAGACGGCCCGATCGTCATCCAGGACAACGATGCCAGGACCCTTGGCGTAGTCTCCAAGAACGAATTGCTGGCCGGCGTGGTCGCGGGGGTGGAAGCGGCATGAATATCGCAACGAAAGATCCGAACCTGAGCGACGACGGCCACGGCAAACTCATCGAGGAGTTCGCGGTCACCAATACGGACTACTACGAGCGGCAGTTCAAAGCCATCGGCGACAGCACGCGCTTCACACTGACGTTCAATCTGGTCGCGGCCCTGCTCGGTCCGGTCTGGTTCGGCGCGCGCAATCTCTGGAAATGGTTCCTGCCCTTCGTGGCGGTCGAGACCTTTGCCGTGGTGCAGATTACCCGGGGGCTTTGGGGCGATCTGGCCGCACCCTTCCTGCGGCGGCTGGACGGGATCGAGAAAACCCTCGAACTGCGCCGCGGTCAGCTCGAAGCGGCGCGGGAGAACGCACCGGATAAGGTCGCGACCTTCGAGAATGCCATCGCCTCGCTGGAACGCGCCGTCGAAGGCATCAAGGCGGAAGCACAGGCCGCAGAAGATACCGCGGTCTGGCTCATCCTGGGCGGCCTGACGGTGCTGGTTCTGGTGAAGATTTTCCAGGGGGTCATCGCGAACCCGGCCTTTGAGAAGCGCTTTACCCTCTGGCGCTCGGACCGGACGCTGCGCGCGGGTCTCCACCCCATGCAGATGGCGGCGAGCGCCAGCCTTGCGCTCCTGACCTATGTGGCCTGCGCCTTCAAGTTCGGCTTCCCCTCACAGATCGAATTCCTGAACGGCTTTCCCACGGATCCGGCCTATCAGGTGACGACGGCCGACGGGATCAAGGCCTGGATGGCGTCGGCGGCAATCAGCACGGAGTTCTTTTTCGATGCGCTGAGCTTCGGCATCAAATCGATCCTGGACGCCCTGGAAATCCTCTTCGTCGAGACACCCTGGCCGGTCATGGGCGGCTTCATCATCCTCATGACGGGCCTGTCGGCGGGTTGGCGTACGGCGATCTTCGCCACCGCCGCCCTCGCCTATCTGGGCTACTTGGGATTTTGGGAAAAGTCCATGACCACCCTGGCCCTGCTGGGTACGGCGGCCTGCATCAGCATCGCCCTGGGCATCCCGCTCGGCATTGCCTGCGCGCGCAACCAGCGGCTCTATGCCTTCGTGCGGCCGATCCTCGACTTCATGCAGACCATGCCAGCCTTCGTCTACCTGATTCCGGTGATCGCCTTCTTCGGCACCGGCAAGCCCGCCGCCATTGTGGCCACCATGATCTTCGGCAGTTCGCCGGTGGTGCGCCTGACGGTGCTGGGTCTGCGCGGCGTGCCGAAATCCGTCCGCGAGGCGGCAACTGCCTTCGGGGCCTCGAAGAGCTACCTGCTCTGGAAGGTCGATCTGCCTCTGGCGGCCCCTTCGATCATGGCCGGGATCAACCAGACCATCATGCTCAGTCTGGCGATGGTGGTGATCGCCTCGCTGATCGGCGCCAAGGGCCTGGGTGAAGACGTTCTGGAAGCCCTGCAATACGCCTCGGAAGGCCAGGGCATTCTGGCCGGTCTGGCCATTCTCTTCTGCGCCATGATTTTGGACCGCATCATTCAGGGCCGGCGCCGCTAGCTCTCATTCACAAGGAAAAACGAAATGACTGTCACAGTCGCCCTGCTGATCAAATACGAAAACGACAAGAAAGCCGAGATGCTCGACACGCCGAGCGACCGCGCCGCGGTTTCCAGGAAAGCCGTCGCCGCCATGGGGGGACGCCTGATCGAGGCCTACGGGTCCGTAGGCGAATACGACATGCTCTTCATCTACGAGATGCCGGATATGTCCGCCGTCGCGGCAAACATGAACCTGGCAGAGGCCACCGGCATGGCGAAGTATCACAAGATCATTCCGCTCATGAGCAATGACGACTTCCTGGCGGCCCAGAAAAAAGCCGGTGAACTGCGCGACAGCTACAGCGCGGTCGCAGCCGCGGAATGAGCAGTCAAGGCGACAGCCGCCTTTTTCATGGCGGTCCCATCGTCACGATGGACGACGGCGCGCCCGCGCCCGAGGCTGTTGTGACAAAAGCCGATA
This sequence comes from Denitrobaculum tricleocarpae, assembly GCF_007004665.1. Lineage (GTDB taxonomy): Bacteria > Pseudomonadota > Alphaproteobacteria > Kiloniellales > Kiloniellaceae > Denitrobaculum > Denitrobaculum tricleocarpae. The sequence continues at coordinate 664,827 of NZ_ML660054.1, forward strand.
AGATCCATTTCGTGGGCTTGCTCGAAGAGGCCCGAACGCTGGCCAGACCTGATGTGACAGAGGTCGATCTGGCCGGACGCACGCTGCTGCCCGGCCTGATCGACGCCCATTCCCACATTCTCTGGGCGGCTAAGACCCGTGGCGCCCCCGTCGTCGATGTACGCGCCGAAACCGTTCCCACCTACAAAGCCCTGCTGGCCAAGATCCGCCGCCGGGTGGCGGCCGCCAAACCGGGCGAGCACCTGATCTTTTTCGGGCTCGATGCCCAGCTGCATCCCGATATGGAACAGCCGACCCGCGCACAGCTTGACGAGCTCGCGCCGGACAATCCCATCGGCATCCAGACCTCGAACTGCCACGCCCTTTTTATGAATTCGCGGGGCTTTGAAGCCTGCGGGATCAACGAAAGGACCGAGACCCCGACCGGGAGCATCATCGAGCGCGACGAAACTGGCCGCCCGAGCGGCAAGATCGCGGAAGCCATCACCTGGCGCGCCCTGGAAGTCTTTTACGATGCCTGGGGCGATGACCGCTTGAGCGAAGAATTTCACGCTTCGATCGGGGACTTCATCCAGAACGGCATCACGACGGTGACCGAGCACCTCTACCTGCCGCACTACAAGGCCTACTATCTCAGTGCTTTGAAGCAGGGCCTGCCCATGCCGCGCGTGGCGGCCTACCAGCAGGCCGTGACCGCCGATATGCAGGTCGAAAAGCTGAACATCGGCGATGACCGCCTCTGGATGGCAGGGGTTAAAATTCATGCCGACGGCTCACCCTTCATCGGCAACATCTGGCTAAGCGAGCCTTATCTCGAGACAGCGATTACGCTGGAACGCATGGACCTGAAGCCGGGACACACGGGCAGTCTGAATTATCCCCAGGACTACTTCGAGAAGATGGCGCGGACCTACTTCGGCCAGGGCTGGCGCATGTCCATTCACACCCAGGGCGACCGCACCATCGATATGGTGCTGGATCTGGTGGAAGACATTCTCACCAAAACGCCGCGCGCGGATCACCGTTTCCGGCTGGAACACTGCGCCCTGATGCGCAAGGACCAGATCGAACGCGCGCAAAAACTCGGCGTGCTCTGCAGCTTCTTCATCAACCACATCACCCATTGGGGCGCACCCATCGAGGACGCGCTTTTCGGACCGGAGCGCGCGGCGCATTACATGCCCGCCGGCTCCGCCCTGGACGCCGGTATGAGGATCAGCCTGCATGCCGACACCCCCATGACCGATCCGTCCTGCCTGGAACTGATGAAAGCCGCCACCACGCGGCTGGCCGGGGACGGACGCTGCCTGGGCGAGAGCGAACGCCTCGACAGTCTCTCGGCCCTAAAGGCGGTTACCATCGACGCGGCCTATCAGATCGGCATGGAAGACAGGCTAGGATCGATCAAAGCGGGCAAGCACGCGGACCTGGTGATCCTGGAACGCAACCCTTTGGAAACGCCACATCTGGAGCTCGCGAACATCGGGATCGCAGCCACCTATCTGGCCGGCGAATGCGTGTGGACCAATGCCTGAAGCTGCGGCGCGCGTTCCCCTGATCACCATCGGCGGCTTTCTGGGCGCCGGGAAAACGACTCTCGTCAATCAGATCCTGGGACAGGCCGGTGGACAGCGGATCGTGGTGTTCGTCAACGACTTCGGCGCGATCAATATCGATTACGATCTGGTCCAGACGCGCGACGCCGACCGGATATCCCTCAAAAACGGCTGTGTCTGCTGCTCCCTGAATGACGATTTCGTGGAGTCCGTCGTGGGTTTCGTGAAGCAGACGGAATCGCCCGACGCCATCGTGGTTGAAGCCAGCGGCATCGCCGACCCGCGCGCCCTCGACAGCTCGCTTGCCATGCTCGAAACCGCGGGCATGGTCAGATCGGATGCAAAGCTCTACGTGCTGGACGCGGCCAATTTCCAGGATCTGGAATTCGACGATGCCGAAACCATCATCGATCACGCCGCCGTCAACGATATCGTGCTGATGAACAAGTCCGATCTGGTCCAGCCGGAAGCCCGCAGAAAGATCAATGACCTGCTCGCCGAGGCGGCACCTTACAGCCAGGTCGTCGAGACGGTGAACTGTGATATCGCGATCGATATGGTCTTCGGTGCCGCGCCGGTCTCAAGCAAGATCACAAAGTCATCAGGCAACGAGTTGCAGACACCGCAACACGCGAAGACCTATCAGTCATGGTCGTGCGAATTCGACGGCCTCTTGGACCGGGAAAAATTCGAGGTCTTTGCCATGTCGTTGCCAGGCAAGTGCCTGCGCGCCAAAGGCATTCTGCGTTTCAGCGACGCCCCCGAAGAACCGCAGCTTTTCAATCTGGTCGGCTATCGCGCCACCGTGGAACCGAAACCCCGGACCGAAGCCAGCGCGCTCATCCGCTTTGTCGTGATCGGCCTCGCCGAGACATTCGATGCTGCGACATTGGAAGCGTCTTTCGCACAGGTGGTGTCTGAAAAGAGGAATGGCGCATCCGACTGAAACGCCCACTCCCGGCGCCCAGTTGGCGTTAGTCCCGCTGCCGCTCGGCAAAGCGCTGCACCTTGGCGCGGTTGCCACAAGCACGCATGGAGCACCAGCGGCGGCGGCCGCCTTTGGAGCGGTCCAGATAGAGCCACGAGCAGCGGTCGCAGTTTTTGAGGCGCCGCAGGTCGTCGCTCAACAGCAAGTCGTTGGCCAGAAGCCCGATACGAAGCAGGATCGTATCGAGCTCCCCGTCCTCAAGTTCGATCGCTCGCGTGAAAGCTGACGGACCTCTCTTCAGATGACTCGCCGCAAGGCACTGCGTCATCTGTGACGTGATCGCCTGCCAGCTTTCCGCCGGAACGACGCCATCTGTGGCGAGCGCCATCAGGCACGCGTACAGATCCTCCCGGAAGCGCAGGGTCTGCTTGAGCGCGGAAACAGCTGCGTCCGGCGAGACCTTCGCCAGCCGGCGCAGGGATGCGGCCTCGCGTGCAGTGAGCAGCCCGGCCAGCTCCGCCCAATTCGCGAGAAGCTCATAGCTGACCATGCGGTCCAGATCCCGGCTCTTACCACCCCCGCCTGCGGTATTGACGAAATCGAGGCAGGCATGGCCGCCAATCAGGTCTTCCGCCGTCAGGCCCGCCACTCCGCTCTCCATCAACCGATGCCTCTCACTCAGCATTTAAAACTAACCTTCTTGACTATTTTTAATGGTTAGTTTACGCGGTCACTTGCGTCAACTAACCCTTTTAAGACTATTTAACAGTTAGATCAGGAGTTCGTCATGACCGAATGGAACCTTCCCGATAGCTTCCTGTTCGAAGGAGAAAGTGTTCGTTTCGGCAGCATGGGCGACGGCCCGCCGCTGGTGCTGCTGCACGGTACACCCTTTTCCAGCTATGAATGGCATCGCATTGCGCCGCTTCTGGCACGTCATCGCAGCGTTTATTTCTATGACATGCCGGGCTATGGCCAATCGGAAATGCGCGACGGACAAGATGTCTCGCTCGGACGGCAGAACCGCCTCTTTGCCGCTCTGCTTCAGCATTGGGGCGTAACAAAGCCGGATGTCATCGCGCATGACTTCGGTGGTGCCACGGCACTGCGCGCGCATTTCCTGAACGACTGCGATTACCGCTCCCTGACCCTGATCGATCCGGTGGCAATCCGGCCCTGGGGCTCGCCCTTCGTGCAGCACGTGCGCCAGCACGAAGCAGCTTTTGCCGGCATGCCGGGCTATGCCCATGAAGCGCTCCTGCCCGCCTACATCGGCAGCAGCGTCTATCAAACACTACCAGACGCGCGGCTGGCGCCTTATATCGCGCCCTGGCTCGGCGAGACAGGTCAGAAGGCCTTTTACCGGCAGATCGCGCAGATGGATTTGCGCTACACCGATGAGGTCCAGGACCGCTACGGCGCGTTACGCTGCCCGGTCCAGGTTCTCTGGGGCGAGGAAGATCAGTGGATCCCGCTCGAAAAGGGCCGGGAACTGGCTGAACTTCTCCCCAACGCGCGTTTCCTGCAGGTGCCGAACAGCGGACATCTCATGCAGGAAGATGCGCCGGAAGCCATCATTGCCGCTGCGCTCGAATTCCTGCCGGGTTGCGAACGCTAGTCTATGCTGAGCGCTGAACCCGCAAGAGCGACAGGCCTGCCGCAATCAGCGCCGTCCCCGTCAGGCGGTTCGTGATGCGCATGGCTCTTGGTGTCGTGAAGAGCCTGGTGAGCATACGTCCGGCCAGCACATAGCCGCCGTCCGCGATCAGGCAGAGGAGGATGTAACTGGCACCCAGGACGGCGAGCTGGAACTGCGGGTCGCCGCCCGGTGCCACGAACTGCGGCAGAAAGGCGATATAAAACACCAGGCCCTTGGGATTGGTCAGAGAGGTCAGTGCCGCCTGGAAGAAAAGAACCCGATAGGGCTTGGCGGGCGGGAGACCGGCCGGAGACAGAACTGCCCCGCGCATGCGCCAGTATTGAATACCGAGGTAGATCAGGTAGGCCGAACCGATCCACCGCATGATGTCGAAGGCCGTTTGCGATGCCAGGATCACGGCGCTGATCCCCAGCACCGTGGCCGAAACCATAAGGGCGTTGGCAAGCAGAGACCCTGCGATCAGGCTGACCGGCCGCCGGATATCGCCGGTCAGCGACTGCGCAAAGATCTGCAGCACCGTCGGCCCCGGCGCCGCCGCAACCGTGAGACCGGCGACGACAAAGAGGCTATAGTGGGTCCAGTCCATTCATTCTCTCTCGTGAATTCAACCCCGGAGAAACTCGGCCACGGCGCTCCAGAGGGCGAAGCGGCCTTCCTCCAGGTGCATCAGGTGCGTTGCCCCGGGAATGACAAGATCTCGCTTCACTTCAGATCCCAGACCGTCGAGCAACCACCCTGCATCTTTATCATTGCAAAGGCTATCCCATTCCCCCCGGATCAAAAGGATCGGCGTGGTAATCCTGCCGGGATCGTACGCCAGTTCGCCTTGCCATGCAGCCGCAATGTCGGCAGCGGGCCCGCCGGGAACTGCAACGGCGGGCGGATCACGGGTTAAGGCGGTTGGGTCACTGGCGAGATAGGCCGGCCCCCAGCTTGCCAGTCCAGGCTCATCGAGCAGAGGCCCCTCACCTTCAGGTACGTCATCGATAAAGCGTTCCAACTGCGCCGTCACAGTGATCAGGCGCGAGGCGGGGAATCCCCTCACACCGACTTTCTCAGCACCGTGCCTCTGTGCAATCGGTCCGAAGAACACCAGGCGGCCGGCCAGGTGACTATGGTTTTCCAGGTAGCACCCGGTGGCAATGGATCCCCAGGAATGGGCGATGATGTTGACGGCTGCGCCACGGCGCTGCTCACAAATATGCTCAACGACCCGGGCAATCTGCTTTGCCGCCGCACTCGCCCGGCTGTCTGCGAGAGAAGATGTGCTTCTCCTACATCGCTCCGATCCCCCGAACCCGGCAAAATCGAAACTCCAGACATCGAATCCTTCGCTGTGCAAATGCCCTTCCCAGGATTGACCGTCACTGAAGCGGTATCCGACCGATAAGGCCGAGGGGAAGGTGGCACCATGCACATAGAGGACGGGTGGACCGCTGTTGTTCAGACGACGCACCTGAAGCGCCGGCGGCCCAGTGATTGAAAATACTTCGGCTTCGCGCAACGCTTCCTCCCGCGACAGCACCTGCTCAGATTGAACAGATCACCAGGATAGCCGAACGGCGACAGATATGCTTCGACGGAGACCGAAGTGTACCCGCTCTTCGACCAACTAAAGCAATTTGCGTTTAAACAGACACAAAATTCGCTGCCTCTCGATCAGCAAATTGCTGGCCTTGAACGCAAATTTTGAAGTGTTACGCTTCAAGAAAAATGCAATTCGCTACTGAAGCCGTTACGATGCCAGCGCCCTTGCATACTGTCCCGGCGTCACACCAAAGGCCTTGCGGAAATGCCGGTTCAGCGCGCTCTGATCATAGAAGCCGACCGCGAGGGCAACGTCGGCGGGACGCTGGCCAACAGAAAGCAAGCGGCGAGCCTCGCGCAGGCGGAGCTGATTGAGGTAGGCGTGCGGTGAGAGGCCGGTTTCGCGGTTAAAGCAGCGGATGACATGAAAAGCCGTCATCCCGGCCAGTTCGGCCAATTGCGACAGAGTCACGTCCTGGCTGAAGTTCGCCGCAAGGTGTTCGATCAAGCTGGTGACGATGCGGCGCTCGTCACCGGGATTGCGGGGCCTGTAGTGCGGCGTGCCATGACGGGCGAAGAGTTCGGACAGACCCTCGAGCAAGGCCCCGGACTTCGCCAGCGCCGACTCGCCCTCTTCAAAGGCCCGGTGCATCGACACGAAACGCCGCGCCAGCCCGGGATCGCAAATCTTGTTGTCGCGGAAGTAAGGCAGTTGCGGCGCAGACAGCTCCAGATCCGCCATCGCGTCGCGCAACGCAGGCAATGAGAGGTAAAGCGCGCGGTAGCGCCAGCAGCCATGATCGCCGACCCGTCCGGAATGGGGTTCGTCGGGATTGAAGACAAGGAGGCTCTCCGGCTCCGCATGATCTTCAATACCCTGGCTGCGGAAGCTCGATCCCCCGGCTTCGGTCACCGCGATCACCAGTTCATCATGGACATGGGGGGCAAACTCGAGGGTCGTAAAATCGGCGCGCATCATCAGCGCGCCCGGCGTCGTGCGGTCGCTCCAGAGAATACTGCGATTGGCTGCCGCTGTGGCCGACACTCTGCTCTGACCTTCCCGCTATCTTTGCTGTATCGAGAGACTTTACCTCTTGTTGCCCTACTGGGCCAGAAAGCCGCCGTCGGCGCTGAGAACATGGCCGGCCACAAAGGAGGCGCGGTCCGACGCCAGCCAGAGAATGGCCTCCGCAACCTCCTCCGGCTGCCCCAATCGACGCAAGGGCAGACCGGCGGCCACCGCCGCCATATCGGCAACCTTCGAGGCCCGCAGCATCGGCGTATCGACCCGGCCGGGCGCGACGGCATTGATGCGAATGCCTTGCGGCCCGTACTCCATCGCGGCGGACTTCGTCAGGGAGATCATCGCCGCCTTGGAAGCGGAATAGACGGCAAAACCCGGGTTCGGGTTTCTGATCCCGCTGACCGAAGCGATATTGACGATCACGCCGCCGCCGGCCTCCAGCATGGTCCTGATCTGCGTGCGCATCGCCACATGGATCGCGCGGACATTGACGTCAAAGACCCGCTCGAAGACCTCCAGAGGCTGGTCGATCAAGGCGGCTCGTTTCTCCTGATGCCCGGCATTGTTCAACGCAATGTCGAGACCGCCCAGCCAGTCGACCGCCGTCCGCGAAACCGTCTCTATCTGTTCGGGCTCCAGGACGTCGCAGGCCAGGAAGTGAATTTCTCCCGAGAGCGCCGCAGCCTCGGCGGCAACCTCTGCGCCCTGCGACTCGTTGCGTCCGGTGATCACGACCCTTGCGCCCCGGGCCGCGAATGCCAGCGCCGTGGCCCGGCCAATACCCGACGTCCCGCCGGACAGGAGAACGCTCTTGCCCTCGAACTCATTCTTCATAGAGACAACTCGATCAGGCCGAGCCGCAGCCTGCGGTTATGACGCCCCTTGTTCTCGACCTTCAGGATTTTCAACTCGCCCGCCTGCCCTGTCGAGGTCAAATGCGTTCCGCCGCAAGCCTGCCGGTCCAGGCCTTCGATCTCGACGATCCGAACCCGTCCATCTGTCTGTGGCGGAGGTGTCACCGCCTTGCTGCGCAACGTTCCCTCCTCCTGCGCGGCCTCTGACAAGGGCATGAGCAACGTGCGCACTGGCAGATCCTGCCGCACGACATCGTTGATGGCGGGCTCCAGCGCGCGAAGACGCTCGTTGTCCGCACCCGGCAGGTCGAAGTCGATCCGCGCCGTAGCGTTATCCGACATCTGAACGCCGGTCACCAGCGCGCCATCGAATTCCTCAAACACCAGCGCGTTAGCGATATGCAAAGCGGTGTGCAGCCGACACATCTGTGCCCGGAAGACCGGATCGACCATCGCGGAAACGGCACCGGACGGCGTGATCTGATCGGCGAGCAGATGCCACATCTGTCCGCCGCGCACCTCAATGCCGGTGATCGCCGTTGCGCCACCGCTCCATTCCAGCACGCCGCGGTCCGCGGGCTGCCCGCCGCCGCCCGGATAGAAGCTGGAGCGGGCAAGCAGCACGCGTCCCGGCTCTGCCTTTACAACCTCTGTGTCGACCTCGAAAAGATCGGGCGTTTCGTGACATAAATACTGAGACATAAATCCAACCGTACAAAAAACTGAGCACCCGGATGTAAGCACTGGGATGACAGCAGCGGAAGACCGGAGTGTCTTGGTAAAAATTGACCTCCCGCAAGGTCAGCTGAAGCAAGCAGAAGCAGCCCGATTTGACAGACCGGCGGTGGCGGGCGAATACTTCGCGCGCTGGCACGTCCTGGAAAAGGCCGGCAGCCAAGGGAAGAAACGCAAAGAATAACCGACAGTGGGCGGCTCATATTTTGGATCAACGGGAACGTCTCGAGAGCTATCGGGACCGGCTATACGGCTATGCAATCAGCTTGTCTCAAGACCCTGATCTTTCTCGGGATCTGGTTCAAGACTGCGCCCTTAAGGCCTTGACTGCTAAGAAAGTTCCACAGGATGAACCGGCTTTTCGTGCCTGGCTTTTCAGAATTCTGCGCAATGCCTTTCTCGATCACCTGCGGGCCGCGGACAGGCTCGCCGACTTCACATTCGATGACTCCGACGACCTCGATCCGGGCGTCTGGTCCGCGGAGGAACGCATGGTCGACGCCGTGACGGTCCGGGTCGCCCTGGCAGCTATGCCCGCGGGCCAGCGTGATATTCTCGCGCTGATCGACATCGCGGGTTTGCGCTACGCGGAGGCGGCAACGCTGCTGGACGTGCCCGTCGGTACGGTCATGAGCCGCGTCAGCCGTGCCCGGCAGGCGCTGCTGTTGCGGATCTCGGGCTCCAATGTGACGCCCCTCAAATCCGCAGTCAGGTCCGCAGTCAATTCATCGCAGGGAGGCCGCAGACGATGAGCCGCCGCCCCAGAGACTGGAAAACCCTGAACGCCTATGTCGATGGCGAACTGACAGCGACTGAAGCCGCAGCGGTCGCCCGCAACATCGCGCAGGATGCCCCCACAGCGGAAACAGCCGCCGCGCTCGCAAGTTTGAAATCCGCGCTCCTCGAGCAAGCGGAAGCCCCCACCGACTTCGATTTTCTGCCGCCGGCCGCCAACGGACAAAAGCCTGCATTTTGGCAGACCGGCCGCACAGCCGCGGCGGCCGCCGTTCTCGTGGCTTGCATGGTGGCAGGTGCGGTCTGGCATTGGGACACGACACGTCAGGAAACTGCGAACTTACAGATTGCTTCCTGGCATCAGGAAGCCGCCGAGATCCACCGGGCTTGGGTTGCGAAGAGATCGGACGAACGCCCGCCGTCGCTCAACATCCCGGCAACCGCAGCGCTCACGGCGCCGGAACTGCGCATCCCGGATCTCTCCGACAGCGGACTGACACCGATCCTGCTGGAACCCGAAGCGCAGCTCGGCGGCATGACCGGCTATCGGGTCGGATATGGCGGCACGCGGGGCTGCAGGATCAGCTTTTTTGTGCTGCAGGGCGACGGAGGAATTCCCGGACATTTGACAACACTCAAAGCCGGCGGTCCGCAGGTTTTGGCGTGGCGTCATGATCAGGCCCACTATTTCCTGATGGCCGAAGGTATGGCCGAAACCCGTTTCGGTCTGATCGCGCGCACACTGCAAAACGTGACAGCGAACTGGCAGCCGCTCTCGCCGGAAATCCGCACGGCACTGCAGCAGAACCGTCAGTCAAGTACGCCCTGCACAGCCTGAACGGTCAACCTTCTCAAAAAAATGACGAAGAGATGGAATAGAATCCCCTCCTCCGGCGTTTCTTCTCCCGAGCGCCTGATCCGAAGGGTCCGGTCGCTTGCGTAAAAGAACAATAAACTGCAAAAAATTTTCGGGAGGAAGAGATGCCGAGTGGGAAACAAGACCGCGGCCTATGCGAACTTTACCAACAGGATCCGGAGCGCGCCGACAAGCTGGTTTTCGGGCGCGAAGCACATAAAGACCGCCGCGGGTTTCTGCGCGGCGCCGGCCTCGCGACCATGGGCGCCATGCTGGGCGCGACCATCCCCTTTCACCGCAACTTTCCCGCAGGCCTGATCCCGGCGGCCATGGCCGATGACGGCGAGATGGCCCTCTTCAAGACCAAGGACGGCCTCACGCTTCTGAACGACCGGCCGATCAACGCGGAAACCCCGCCGCATCTGCTGGACGATCCGGTCACCCCGAACGAGCGCCACTTCGTGCGCAATAACGGCATCGTGCCGGACATTGCCTATGAAATGGATGCCTCCGATTGGCGCCTGAAGATCGATGGCGAGGTCAACACGCCCCTGGAATTCTCGCTCGAGGAGCTCAAGAGCAAGTTCGAGAACGTCACGCTCAAGCTGCAGATCGAATGCGGCGGCAACGGCCGCGCGGCCTTCAATCCGCCGGCCCGGGGCAACCAGTGGACCCTAGGCGCGATCGGCAATGCGGAATGGACCGGCGTGCGCTATGCGGACGTGCTGAAGGCGGCGGGCGTCAAGGATTCGGCCATCTATACGGCCCACTACAGTCTGGACGGGCATCTTTCCGGCGATCCGGAAAAGCTGCCGATCTCCCGGGGTGTGCCGCTCGCGAAAGCCATGGAACCGCACTCGATCATCGCCTTCGCCATGAACGGCGAACCGATCCCGGCCCTGCACGGCTTTCCGGTGCGGACCATCTGTCCGGGCTGGGCCGGTTCGACCTCGCAGAAATGGCTGCAGCGGATCGAACTGCGCAACGTGGTGCACGACGGGCCGAAGATGACCGGCACCTCCTACCGCGTGCCTTACTATCCGGTCGCGCCGGGCACCAAGGTCGACAAGGCGGACTTCAAGATCATGGAGGCCATGCCGGTCAAATCCCTGATCACCACGCCGCAGACCAACCAGACCATCGCCGAGCGGCGGCTGGCGCTGCGCGGTCATGCCTGGGCGGGCGACAACAGCGTCAGCCGGGTCGACATCTCCCATGATTTCGGCGCCACCTGGACCCAGGCCGACCTGGCGCCACCGCCCAATCCCTACTCCTGGCAGACCTGGTCAGCGGAGGTCACCTTCCCGGAGAAAGGCTACTACGAGGTCTGGGCCCGGGCGACCGACGACAAGGGCAACAGCCAGCCCTTCGCGATCAACTGGAATCCCAAGGGCTACCTCAACAATAGCATGCACAGGATCGCCGTGACGGTCAGCGCCTGAGTCCCCCGGGCGCGAAACCGCCGGACAGTCCCCTGTCCGTTCGGCGTGGAAAGCCGGCCTGTTTCTTGAAACCTGATATCCTCGATCCCCACATCGAACTTCATCAGGTTTCAGGCCGGCTTTCCCTTGTCCACTTCCCGACCCCAGCATTGGATCCGATATATGCTTTTCTCCCTTGAGCGCAGCCTCCCCGTCCTGGCTTTCGCACTGCTCCTTCCCATGGCCGGGCATGCCACAGAAACCACGCCTGCCCCCGCACCGGCGCAATCTGCGACGGCGGCCGCGGCCATCGACGAAGACGACGAATTCGGCCCGGACTGGCCCCTTGGACCGGGCCGCGAGGATACCGGATATCTCTGCGGCGCCTGCCACTCTCTGGCCATCGTCAAGCAACAGGGCCTCACGCGAGGCGACTGGGACGAGCTGATAGACTGGATGGTGGAGGAACAGGGCATGGCCGAACCCGAGACCAGCGAGCGGGACCTGATCCTGGATTACCTCGCGGAGCATTTTAATGTGGACCGGGTGCTGAAGTAGCTGACGCAATCTGGTATCTTCTCGTTGTGAGTTGGGAGAAGAAACGTGGCGGCGACAGACTGCATGTCCGTCCACCTGGGCGATATTACGAAACTCGAAATCGACGCCATCGTGAACGCGGCCAATTCCTCACTATTGGGTGGCGGCGGGGTCGATGGAGCCATACACAGGGCAGCGGGGCCGGAACTGGTGATGGAGTGCCGGATGTTGAACGGCTGCAAGACCGGCAATGCCAAGATCACGAAGGGCTATAATCTGCCGGCGCGCTTTATTGTGCATACGGTAGGGCCGGTCTGGAACGGTGGCGATACGGGAGAACCGGCGCTGCTGGCGTCCTGTTACCGGCGGTCCCTGGAAGTTGCCGCGGAGTATGACATCGCCAGCATCGCCTTTCCGGCCATCTCGACCGGGATCTATCGCTACCCGCCCGATGCCGCCGCGGAAATCGCGGTCAAAACCACCGCGGAATTCCTCTCGCTCAAAACACCGCTGCGAGAGGTGATCTTCTGTTGCTTCGACACTGCCAGTTTCGAACGGCACGAAGCGGCGATCGCTCGACACGGCAACAGCGTGAAGACCGCAGACTAAATTCCCTTTGCGAGAAAACATCAGCTGGACCGAAATTCGACTTGACATAGTACCTTTTAGTATCATATTAAAATGATACCTTTTGGTTCTACGTTGGAGATTATCATGGATAGGTTTTCGGCACCCTCCGGCGGCTGCTTGCGACCGCAGAGCCCATGATCGGGCTCTCCTCCGGCCCGTCTCCCGGAGAGGTCCAGGGGGCGTTTCGCGCCCTGGCCGATCCGACCCGCCGGGACATCCTGTTGTTGCTGAGCCATCAAGATATGACCATCGGCGAAGTCGTCGACCGCTTCGACATCACCCGCGCCGCGGTCAAGAAACACCTGACGATTCTGGAGGAAGGCGCCCTGATCTCGGTCCACCCCAGTGGCCGTGAGCGCATTAACCGCCTCGAGCCTTTGGGACTCAAAAGCGTCACCGACTGGCTGAACCATTTCAATCAATTCTGGGATGAGCGCCTGCAGGCCCTGCAGATCGCCGTCGAACAGGAAGAGAAAAAGAAAGCGAAAAAGAAATGACCACAGGAACTTCACCCGACGGAACGCTGCCTGATTCTGCCCACACGACCATCCGCAAAACGGCCTTCTTCAAGGCCTCACGCGAGACGGTCTGGGCCTTCCTGACCGAGCAGGACAAGCTGGCCCAATGGTTCCACCGGCCCGAGAAGGACCTCGCTGACGGAGAAGACTATGTTCTGATCCGGACCGACGATGCGGGCGCTCAATCGCCCATTATCTGGGGCCGGGTCATTTCGATGGAAGCCCCCAGAAAACTGGTCACCAGCTTTATCATTACCCCCTTCGGCGGCGCAGAAACCACCGTGACCTGGATTCTGGAAGAGGCCGCGGGCGGGACGCGCCTCTCGCTCACGCACGAAGGCGTGGCTGAAGCAGCCGGTGTGGAAACCCTGCGCATGCTGATGTCGCTCGATCGCGGCTGGGACGAGCATCTCGAGACGATGCGAAAAGCCGCCGCGATCGAAGCTGCGATCGCTTCGGGCCAGGAGATGGCCGGAACCTGAACTGCGGGAGCCTGAACTGCAAAAGCCTGAACGACAGAAGCCTAAACTACAGGAGCCTGAACTCAGGCGTTCACGTCCACGACGACACGGCCTTTGACCTGCCCCTTCAGGATCGCTTTGCCGAGCCCGGGCAGGTCGGGCAGTGTCGCCGGCTCGATCATGGCTTCCAGTTTCTCAAGGGGAAGATCCTTCGCCAGGCGTTCCCAGGCCTTAACCCGCGCGTCGTAGGGCTTCATGACGGAATCGATGCCCAGCAGATTGACACCGCGCAAGAGGAAGGGAATGACACTGGCGGGAAGATCCGCGCCGGCGGCAAGACCGACGGCGGCGACCGATGCGCCATATTTCATCTGCCCCAAGACACGGGCCAGCATAGCACTGCCCACCGCATCGATACAGCCGGCCCAGACTTCCTTTTCCAGCGGGCGTTTGACGGTTTCGTTGATCTCTTCGCGCGGAACGATCTGTGTGGCGCCCAGCGACTTCAGGTAGTCGGCGGTCTCGGGCCGTCCGGTGACCGCGGCCACCTCATAGCCCAGATTTGCGAGGATCGCGGTGGCAACGGAACCGACGCCCCCGGCTGCGCCGGTCACCAGCACAGGACCATCGGCGGGCTTCAGGCCGTGGTCTTCAAGGGCCATGACCGCGAGCATGGCCGTGAAGCCGGCCGTGCCGATCGCCATGGCGTTGCGGGTCGAAATGCCGTCCGGCAAAGGCACCAGCCAGTCGGCCTTAACGCAGGCCTTCTGCGCATAGCCGCCCCACCAGGCCTCGCCCACGCGCCAGCCGGTCAGCACGACCTTGTCGCCCGGCTTGTAGCGGTCATCGCTGGAGGCCTCGACCGTCCCGGCGAAATCGACGCCGGGCACATGAGGATAGTTGCGCACCAGCCCGCCACCGGAGCCGACGCAGAGTCCATCCTTATAGTTCACGGTGGAATACTCGACCGCGATGGTGACATCGCCCTCCGGCAACTGAGCTTCATCCAGCTGCTGCACGGCAGCCGTGGTTTTGCCCTCTTCGTCTTTTTCGACCAGCAATGCCTTGAAGCTCATAACCTCTTTCCCTTCACGTGAATAGTCTCGAATAACCCACTGATAGCGTTATGCTTTGCGGGCTTCTTCTCTCAATACAAATTTCTGTATCTTGCCGGTGGCGGTCTTTGGCAGCTCACCGAATACAATCTTCTTCGGGCGCTTGAACCCGGCCATCCGCTCCCGGCAGAATTCGATCAGCTCTTCCTCGCTCAGGCGCTCACCGGCCTTCAGCTCGATGAAGGCGCAGGGCACCTCGCCCCACTTGTCGTCCGGCTTGGCAACGACAGCGGCAGCGGCCACGGCGGGATGGCGATAGAGCACGCCTTCGACCTCCACAGAAGAGACGTTCTCGCCGCCGGAGATGATCACGTCTTTCAGGCGGTCCTTGATCTGGATGTAGCCGTTGGCATGCCAGACGGCGGCGTCGCCGGTCCGGAACCAGCCGTCGACGAAGGCCTCTTGCGTGGCTTCGGGACTCTTGTAGTAACCCTTCATGACGGTGTTGCCACGGATGACGATCTCGCCCTGAGTCTCGCCATCACGGGGTCGCAGCTCGCCGGTCTCGCGGTCGATCACGGCGGCCCCTTCGTTCATGGGAAAGCTTACACCCTGCCAGCTTTGCAGTTCCGCCTGTTCGGCGAAGTCCAGATCGTCCCAGTCTTCGCGCCAGAGGGCCTGGGTCACGTGGCCGAAAGTCTCGGTCAGGCCGTAGACCTGCATGACCTCGAAGCCCATGGCCCGGGTCTTCTCCAACACGGCAGCCGGCGGCGGCGCGCCCGCCGTCATCACCTTGACCGGATGTTCCAGCGGCTTGCGGTCTTCTTCCGGCGCGTCAATCAACATGGAGAGCACGATCGGCGCCCCGCCGAAGTGCGTTACCTCATGATTGTGGATCGCATCGAAGACGGCTTTTGCAGAAACCGCCCGGTTACAGACGATGGTGCCCGCCAGCAGGGTCATGGTCCAGGCATGGCCCCAGCCGTTGCAGTGGAACATCGGCACCGTGTAGAGATAGGTCGGATGGCGCGGCAGCTCCCAGGCGACCACGGTCCCCATGGACATGAGATAGGACCCGCGGTGGTGATAGACCACGCCTTTGGGCCGTCCCGACGTTCCCGAGGTGTAGTTGAGGGCCAGGGCCTGCCATTCGTCGGCGGGGCCGTTCCAGACGAAATCCGGATCGCCTTCCGCCAGCAGAGCCTCATAGTCCAGCGCGCCGATGCGCTCCCCGGCCGGGCCTGCTGCATCGACGATATCGACCACCAGGATGTCGCGCGCGACAGACTTCAATGCTTCCGCGACGACAGCCGAAAGCGCACTGTCCACCAGCACGACCTTGGCGTCGCTGTGATCGAGAATATAGGCAACCGTCTCGACCTCGAGGCGGGTGTTGATGGTGTTGAGGACGGCGTCGGCCATGGGAATGCCAAAGTGGGCTTCGAACATCTCCGGCGTGTTCGGGGCCATGATGGAGACCGTGTCGCCTTTCCTGATACCGCGCCTGGCCAACGCAGAGGCGAGGCGCCGCACCCGCGCATAGGTCTCGGCCCAGCTGTAACGCCGGTCTTCGTAGATCACCGCCAGGCGGTCGGGGAAAATATCCGCCGTGCGCCGCAGAAAGGATAAGGGAGAAAGAGCCTGATGGTTGGCACCGTTCTTTCCTAAAGCCTCGTACTCCGCGTCCATCGCTCTCTCCTGCCCTGCCTCATGTTTTACAACAGCCCTTGTTAAGGCCGGGCCTTTCTTAACCTGCGCAAGCTTTTCAGATAAAGGTGTTTTCCCGGATCGTCGCCGTGCGCATGCCATCGGGTGTTTCGACCTCGACCCTGGTGCCGTCATCCCAGTGGGTCATGCGGATCATGCCGAGCGCGACATTGGTCTCGAAGTCCGGCGACCAGGCGCAGGACGTGACCCGTCCGCAGCGTTTTCCATTGGCGTAGACAAACCAGATCCCGCTGCAGCCCGGCAGGGGATCGCCGTCGATGGCAAGACTGCGGACCTGCCGGGTCGGGCCTTCGACAGCTACCCGCAGCAAGGCATTACGTCCGACGCAGCCAATGGCTTCCTGGGTCTGGCAGAACCTGCCGAGTCCGCATTCGTGCGGTGTGTTTTCGCGGGTCATGTCACTGCCGTAGGACAGCAAGCCGGCCTCGATCCGCTCGATGCCGTTGGGACAGCCCGCGCGCACCTGCAGATCTTCACCCGCCGCGAAGAGCGCATCCCACAGCGGTTCGCCCAGATCGGTTCCGTCCACGTAGATCTCGAAACCGCCCTGCTTCGAATAGCCGGAGCGCGCCACCACCAGATCCCGCCCTTCGAACGGCAGGACCTTGTAGCGGAAAAACCGGATGTCCCGCACGGCGTCCCCAAAGACCCGCGCCGCCAGTTCGTCCGCCTTCGGACCCTGGATCGCCAGCGGCGACACATCGGGTTCATCGACATCGACCTCGTAGTGAAGACCGTAAGCCAGGCCTTTGATCCAGAAAAGAAGATCACTGTCGGCAATTGAGACCCAGTACTTGTCTTCGGCGAGCTTGAGCGTGACCGGATCGTTGAGCATGCCACCGGTCTCGTCGACCATTGGCGTGTAGAGACATTGGCCGACCACCATGTTGCCGAGATCGCGCGGGGTGAGCATTTGAATCAGCTTGCCCGCGTCGGGACCGCGCAGCTCGACCTGCCGCTCGCAGGAAACGTCCCAGACCTGAACGTGATCTTTCAGGTGCCGGTAGTCTGCCTCCACGCTCTCGAAGACCGTCGGCAGCTGCATGTGATTATAGACCGTATAGGCCTTGACCCCATTCGCCTCCACACGGTCGGTAAAGGGGGTGCGGCGGATACGCCGGGTGATGGAAAGACTGGGTGCGGACACTGTTCAACCTCTTTGTAAGATCGTTACGCCGCGGAGGCGCCGTGCCAATCGATCTGGCAGATCTCGGCGCTGCGGCCGTCGAAATCCCAAACCCGGCCGTGAGCGCGCACCCGGCCCTGGTTTGCGGTCGCGATCGTGATATCCGGTCCCATCCAGTATCCGGTGTTGGTCACGGCGACCTCGGCATCCGGATCGGACCCCACGATTGGCTCGACTTCGCCCTTGATCGCCTTGCCGACGACCAGGCGCCGCTTCTTGCCTTCGTTAACGTACTCGATCGGTGCGCGCTCGGCGCCCAGAAAATCGCTGACCAGCAGCTTGAAAAGCCCGGTCGTGCCCTTGGCTTCGCCGGAGAAGATCCGGATCAGGCCGTCATAGGCCGCGTCCGAGGCCCGCTCGTCGATATAGGCCGCGCATTTCCAGTTGCCCCGGCCCATGTTGCCCGGAATATCGAGCACCAGACCGACGTTGAGACCGGACAGGTCCACGCCGTTGATATGACCGCTGTCGATCCGCACGCCGGCCCAGGCCTGGCAGTATCCCTCCGTCGGCGGATGCTTGCCGAGGGACACAACACAGGGACAGAAAACCGTGCAGTTGCAATTCAGGATCAGTTCGCCCTTGATCGCCCAATCATCCATTGGCCTCGCCTTTCTCAAACTTCAAATTGCGCCGAAAAGACTCCAGAGGGAGCACAACAACAGGAGCCCGCCGAGCGGACGTGTCAGGTAGCGGCCAAGGGCCGGAAGCTTTTCAAAAGCCATCAGCAGCATCGCCGCGCCCATCCAGGCAAGGCTCATCACCCCGCCGACAAAGCCCAGCAGCATCAGCGCCCAGCAGCAGCCAATGCAGACCGCACCCAGCCGCAGACCCATGACCAGCGCCCCGGTCCGGCCAGGACGCCATTCCGCCATGAAGAACATCATGGGCGCGCGGCACTTGCTGAGGCAGGCTTCTTTCACGGGACTGAATTGATAGAGACCCGCGCCGGCAAGCAGGGCCGTGTTCAGCCATGGCAGCAGACTGCGCCCCTCGACATCGAGCGCGCCCGCGTTTGCCAGCGTCACCTGCAGCGCCGCCGCCAGGATGGAGAAGCCGAGCCAGGCCATCAGGTATCCGCCGATAAAGCTGCCGAAGCCGGCAGCATCGGCCGCATCTGTGTGGGTCAGATCGTCGTAGCTCTTGAAGGCAGGAACAGCCGTGGGCGCCATCATGGCCGCCGACATCAGGCCCCACATGGCGAGAACGGCCAGGTAGGATGCATCTTCGACAGCCGCGCGGCAGATGGCCGCCCAGTAATCGGCGCCTAGAACCTCCCAGCCCTCGGGCGCGACGACCTCGGGCTGCATGGCGAACAACAGCGCCCAGGCCGTCAGCAGGGCAGCGAAAAAGCCAACCCAGCGCCAGCGAAGTGTCGCCCAGCGCAGCGTCGCCCAACGCAGCGTCGCCCAACGCAGCGTCGCCCAACGCAGCGTCGCCCAACGCAGCGTCGCCCAACGCAGCGTCGCGAAGAAAACCACTCCCTGCATGGCCTTGCCCAATCCGCCATTTCCATCCCGGAGCGAAACTGCGAGAGCCGGATAAAATTGTCAAACAATAAATTGTCTGACAATTAAACAAATAGCGATTTGACAGATCACGGAGCCGCCCGCTAGGGTCGAAGCAGCCTCCTGGAGTAGGTTCTCCCGGCCGGATGGAATCGCCTTTAGCGATCTATTGCCCAGCAGAACCTGCCCTAACTATTTGAATAAGGCCGGTTTTACATGTTGCAGCGAAACCGCAATCTGGTCTCGCTAGAGTATGATCAGGCCCAGAGTCCTCGGGAATCCGAATGTCCATCGCATACGACGGGATCAATAAGGAAGGTCTCTCCACACAAATCGCCGACGCAATCCGCACCGCAATCATGGAAGGCCGGCTTGTCGTCGAGCAACGCCTGCCCAGCGAGAATGAACTGGCGGAGCGCTTCGGCGTGTCCCGTGCGACGGTCCGTGAGGCCCTGAAACGCCTGGCCGCGCAGAACCTGATCCGCACCCAGCGCGGCCCGACCGGCGGTGCCTTCGTCAACCGCTTGACCTGGTCGGAAGCGCACGACGCCCTGGTCACCACCAGCACGCTTTTGATCGGTATGAACGACATCCCCTTCGAGGACGTGGTCGAAGCCCGTTTCACCCTGGAGGCTGCCTGCCTGCCCCTCGCCGCCGCTCGGCGCGAAGACAAGCATCTGGAGGTGATGCGTCAGGAGATCGCCCAGCAGCGGATGAAAGACGTCAGCGACGAGGACTTCTGTGCCTCCGACGTGCGCTTTCACCGTGCCCTGGCCGACGCGGCGGACAACCCCGTGCTTTCGTTCCAGATGGCGGGGGTGATCGAGTCCATGCAGCCGCTCATGAATATGATCACCTACCGCATGCGCGACCGCACCCGCATCGCGGCTCTGCACGACGCGCTGGCCGACGCGGTCGACGCAAAGAAAGCCCGGGCCGCCCTTAAAGTTCTGAATGAACTCTCGAGCTACACGCTGGAACTGATGGCAGCGCGGCGAAATGCCCGCGCAACGACCGCGTAACCTCTCACGCGACGAAAAAACTCAACTCTCGCCACCGCTCACTCCGTACATAATCACCCAGGTTTCAAAGTCGTCCGAGAAGTTCTCGAAGCGATGCTCCCTGCCTGCCGGAACAAAAATCGCATCGCCGGGGCCGAAGGAAAGGGATTCGGGAACCGCTTCATCGCCTATCTGCGTAAAAGAACCACTGCCTTTCAAAACGACGTAAATCTCGTCCTGGTCATGGGGTGTCTGAAGGTCCTCTCCTCGCGGGGCATAAAAGTAGAGCTTCATACTGCCGCGCGCGAGAGACTGCGTCGCACGCAGGCCTTGCGGGCTGACCCCGGCCGCCAACGCGCGTTCCATTGATCCACGTGCTGCATCACAGGTTATAAGATCCATCTCAAACTTCCTTTTTACCGCCGGATCGCAGCCTCACGCCGGATCCTCTTTTGCAGTTGAAGAATGCCGTAGAGCAAGGCCTCAGCCGTCGGCGGACAACCGGGAACGTAGATATCGACCGGAACAATGCGGTCGCAGCCACGCACGACCGAATAGGAGTAATGATAGTAGCCGCCGCCGTTCGCGCAGGATCCCATGGAGATCACCCAGCGCGGCTCCGCCATCTGGTCATAGAGCTTGCGCAGCGCCGGCGCCATCTTGTTGGTCAGGGTGCCCGCCACGATCATGACATCGGCCTGACGCGGGCTCGCCCGCGGCATGGAACCGAGACGATCGAGGTCGTAGCGGGCCATATAGGCATGCATCATCTCGACCCCGCAACAGGCCAGCCCGAAGGTCAGCGGCCAGAGCGAACTGGACTGTGCCCAGGCTGCGAGCTTGCCGAGCTGCGTAACAATGACGTTGCCCGGCTCATGCCCGTCTTCCGCCTGGCTTTGCAACCCGGCCAGGGTCTGCTGGGAAGTCGCTGTGATGCGCGAAGTCATTTTCTTAAACCCTTGTTGCAGAGAAGAAAACGAGCCGAAATACTTGACGGCTTGAGGCTTTGATCTGGGTCTCAGGTGCCGTATAGGGATCCGACCGCGCCCAGTTTCTCAGGATTGCGGACAAGGTATATCCGGCTGATACGCTCTCCCTTCAGATCGACACTCAGCGTGTGATCCAGTTCGCCATCGGTATAGGTCACGAAGCCGGGCAGACCGTTGAGCGTGGCCAGGTGGAACCGGCTCTGGCGGCCACGCGCCTTGTGTTTCCGGAACAAACCGACAAAGAAACGCGCAACCTTCTCCGCCCCGACAACAGGATTGAGGGCCGCAACCCTGCGACCGCCACCATCCGAATAACTCACGACATCCGCCGCAAGCAGAGCGCGGAGCCGGCTGGTGTCCCCCGTCGCCACGGCCTCGGCGAACTTTGTCAGCAGGGTCCTGTGCAGTTCAGGTGCGGCGGCCTCGTTGGGGCGCTCGGTCTTCACTGCCCGACGCGCCCGGGCAGCCAACTGCCGGCAGGCCGCTTCGCTTTTGCCCAGGGTCTCGGCAATCTGCTTGAAGGAGGTATCGAACACGTCATGCAGGATAAAAGCTGCGCGCTCGGCCGCGGAGAGCTTTTCCAGAGTCAAAAGCAACGCAAAGGAAAGATCGTCCGATAGCTCCGTTGCGCGCTCGGGCGAGAGGATTTCGGAATCGATCACTGGCTCCGGAAGCCATGGGCCGACATAGACCTCGCGCCGCGCACGGGCGCTCTTGAGCTGATCGAGGCAGAGCCGCGTTACGGTCGTGAAGAGAAAGGCCTCCGGATCCCGGATTCCGGACTGCTCACGCGCACTGACCCGCAAGTAGGCATCCTGAACGATATCTTCGGCATCCGCATGACTGCCCAGCATACGGTAGGCGAGTCCCAGCAAGCGTCCACGGCATGCGGTCAGCGTATCTTCGAGTTTTTTCATGCAGCCCGTCCCGGCACGACGACAGAATGCCTGCCGACCCGTACCTTTCGGCAGGCCTTGCCGAAGCCCAGACCGGTTTTGACCATCGGAAAAATCCGCCCGATCTGGGTCGCAAGGGTGAGCTCGACGAGGCCGGCATCACCCCACTGCTGCCGGACCACCGCGCGGGCATCGTCTTCCTCGGGCGCGCGCTTCACCAGGGCATCGGCGAAGCGAAACCCGATAACGGTATCCACATCCATGGCTGAGAGGTCCCGCGTCAGTACCGCCTGGATACAGCGATCGGACATACCCGCTTCCTGCGCCATGTCGACAGCGAGCTGCACGGAAGGACCGCAGTCCTCTGCCAGTGCCCCTACGATCTTCGCGGCGTAAAAAGCTTCCCTGGGCACTGCCCCGCGGTGTTGCGCAACTTTGGTCAGCGCCGCGAACCTAAAGAAGGCCACGGGTGAAACCCGCAACATCTGAAGCATGTAGCTGACGTCGTAGCTGTAGTGAACGCCAAAGGCCTTGAGAGCCTTCCGGGCAAAAAACGCACGCATGGATGTCTCCTCAAAGCCGCAAAAGCCTGGTCGGATCCTGAGACGGGCAAACAGGGCGCGGCCCTACATATCTATTGGACGAGACAGCGCACCTGATCGTGACAGCGCCGGGCAAATTTTTTGCCTAAGTGTCTTGCGACACCACTTTTCGCATAAAGACCCGCTGGAAACCCGCCTGCAGGGCACGCCCGGTTTCCTCCCAGCCAAGCTTGCTGTAAATCGCGATATTCTCGGTCATGCTCTCATGGGTATAGAGGCGCAGTTCACCGAAGCCCCGCCGCAGCGCTTCGGCCTCAGCAAAGTCCATAAGCTGCCTGCCGAGCCCCCGCCCCTGGAAATCCGGATGCATGGCAATGTTATCGAGCAGCAGATGATCCGCCTGATCGATGAGGACCAGCAAACCGCCGACCCGTCCGTCGACCTCGACAACGCTCACCTGCTCGCGTTCGATCCGCTTGACGTAGTCGTCCAGCATGGGTCCCGGTGGACGGCCCATACGCTCAATGTAAGGGCTGTATGCGTGCTCAACGATCTCCTGAATGGCAGGCAGGTCATGCGCTGTGGCGGCACGGAGGGTCATGTCTGTTCGATCCGGTGTCTGTCCGAGAAAATCAGTCTCTCAGTTTAGAAACTTTCCCGGTGCCATTCCATCATCATAAACCAAGGCACCCGCTTGTAGCGTGCCTGGGTCGTTTCGTCGCCCGAACGCGGGACCGGTTCGTCGAAGAAACTCAGCGTCAAGCCGTGGCCGAGCAATTCCTTCATATAAGCCGAGAGTGGCCTGTGCCAGTTTTTGATCCGGATGTCGCCAAATTCGACCCATTCCGGAAACTCTTCCATATAGCGGTCTAGGGTCGGGACTCAATTGATCCACCAAGTGATGGAAGCGGCGAGGCATATGGCCGCGAGGAAGGTGTCGGCACGCTTGTCGTAGCGGGTCGCTATCCTCCTGAAATCCTTGAGCCTGCAGAACAT
>NZ_ML660055.1 GCF_007004665.1 Denitrobaculum tricleocarpae
CGTATTCTGGTGGGCAGTCGCGCCACCGCGCCCCTATCTTGAGCATATGGACGATCCCGGAGATCACCCGGCGGTCATCAACCCGATGAGCTCCACGCCGACCGCGCGGAAGATAGGGCTCGATCCGAGACCACTCTTCGTCGCTTAGATAAAATAACTTTCTGCCCATCCAAACCTCCTATCATCAGAAAGCTTGAATCACAGTTCCAATGTCACGAAAAGCACCAATTGAGTACAGACCCTAGAGCGTCACCCCGCCGATACTGGCGCCGCCACAGACATAGAGCGTCTGGCCGGTGACATAGCCGTTCAGCGGGTCGGCGAAAAAGAGGATGGCGCGCGCCACGTCGTCCACGGTGCCGATCCGGCCCACCGGCAGGGACTTTGCCAGTTTTTCTTGCCGCTCGCTATCCTTCTCGATGATGCCCCAGAAGTTGTCGGTCAGCACCGGTCCCGGTGCGACCACATTCACCGTCACCCCATGCGGCCCCAGCTCCAGCGCCCAGGTGCGCGCCATGCCGTGCAGACCGGCCTTGGAGTAGGAATAGGCCGTGCGCGTCTGGGCCCCCATGGCGGCCCGCGAGGAATTGAAGATGATCCGCCCGAAACCTCGCGCCTTCATGGCCGGCAGAAAGGCCTTCACGAAGGTTAGCGCGGCGCCTGCGTGAAGCTGAGTCAGCTTGAGCAGGTCGTCGGGTTCCGCCTCTTCGATCAGGTTCGGCAGGATAATCCCCGCGTTGTGAATGAAGTGGGTGACGTTCCCCATCCCGGCGATCTCGTCAGCTGCGCGTTGGGTCTCCGCCGCATCGGTAAGATCCGCCTTCACCACTTTCAGCCGCTCGTGCGACCAGTCCGGCGCGCGCCGGGCAACCGAGATCACCTCGTAATCCAGATCCAGAAGATCGCGGCAAAGACGTTCGCCAATCCCGGCGCTGCCGCCGGTGACAACGGCTGTAAAACGTTCCGTGCTCACGCGTCTTATTCCTCCACCAGAGCCAGGACCCGCAGAGGGCTTCCGGAGCCGTTCTTGATCTTGAGCGGCGGGCAGATCAGCAGCGCGCCGGTGGGCGGCAGCTGGTCGAGATTGGCAAGACACTGCAGGCCATAGCGCCCGGCGCCATGCAGCAGAAAGTGCGCGGGATAAGGCGGCGAGAGATGTCCGCCCTGTCCGGCGTCGGTACCGACACACTCGGTGCCGAAGCCGACCACGTTACGCTCCTCGATCAAAAAGGTGATCGCACTGGCATCGGGGCCGGGCGAGTGCGCGCCGTCATCCCGCAGATTGAGGTAGTCCGCCGCGCTGCGCTTCGACCAGTCGGTGCGCATCAGCACCCAGCAGCCTTCCGGGATTTTTCCGTGTTCGGCTTCCCAGGCGAGGAGGAAATCCCTGGTCATCAGGAAGTCTTCGTCCGCCGCCGCCTCCTTCACGCAGTCCACCACGCAGACCGCGCGCACGAAACCCTCGACCGGGATCGAGTCCACGCTGGCGTTCGGCAGATCCTTGCCCGAGACCCAGTGGATCGGCGCGTCGAAATGCGTGCCGGTATGCTCGTTGCAGGTAAAGTTCCGCCAGTACCAGGCGGGTCCGCGCTCGTCGTAGCGCGAGACCTCCTCGACGCGAAAGCGGGCGCACTGGCCGAACTCCGGCGGCAGGATGATCACTGGAAAATCAGGGTCGAGGGTATGGGTCAGGTCAATGGTGCGGATCTTGCCCGCCACCAGGGCCTCTGCCAGCGCGGGGAGGACCGTGCCTGGATTTGTGGTCAAATCTGCAGTCATGGCATCAAGCTCCTTCCGGTTGGGTCAGTTCGCGCGCCAGTACACGGGGGTCCTGCTTCCAGCGCGTCAGGAAGTCTTCGGCGACCGCACCAACGGTCAGCTCTTCCAGCCCCTGCTGCAAAGCGCCGACAACGGCTTTGGCCAGCCCCTCGGGCGTGACCTTGGGCGGCGGCAGGTGCTGCCGCCAATCCTCCTCCAGCGGGCCGAAGAGCGCATTCAGCACCTTGACGCCGGAACCGTGAAACTCGCCGCGCAGGCACTGGCTCAAGGAATAGGCTGCCGCCTGACTGGCCGAGGTCGAACCGTAGGCCGGCCAATTGGAAAGCGCGTAGACCGAGAGCAGATTGACCCAGGCGCAGGCGCTGTTTACGCCGTCGGCGCCCCTGAATCTCATCCCCGGTCCGAAGGCCTGGATCAGCCGCAGCGGGCCGAAGTAGTTCACTTCCATCTCGTCCCGCGCCGTGACGATCCCGTCCCGGTCCATCGCCCCACCTGCCCGGACGTACTCCGCCGTATTGATCAGAATATCGACCTTGCCGCCGATCTCACTGGCCAGTTCATTGACCGAGACCGTATCGGTCACGTCCAGCCCCATGACCTCGACATTGGGAATGGCCGCCAGCTCGTCGGCGCCTGCAAAGGGCCGCCAGGTTTCGGCAACCCCGACAAAGACCGTCGAGGCCCCGGCGGCGGACAGCGCCCTGGCCATGGCCTGTCCGAGCTGCGTGCGCCCGTCGGTGATCAGGACGCGGCGATGTTTCGGATCGCAGGTCAATTCCCGCAACTGCTTGTCGTCGGCCATATTTTCCGTCTCCTCCTCCGGCAGCGCCATGAGAACACCCTGACCCGATTTATCCGTGCGCGCGATCATGCGCACCCGACCGCCCTCGGCGACATCGCCGTGAATATGCGCCAGGACCGTAATCCCGGCTTCCAGCGCCACCGTCCCGACCCGCCAGGGTGTACGCTCCCGGAAATAGACGTTGGTGCTGGTCTGTATGGTGGTTTCGGCAATCAGCTCTCCACCCTCGGGCATGTCCCGCCAAGCCAGATTCATCGACAGGCATTTGGGGCAGGCTTCCCGCGGCGGGTAGGTGACCGCGTCGCAATCGTTGCACTTTTGCAGAACGAAGCGGCCTTCGGCTGCCGCGACGGTGAAGCCCAGGGCCCGGCGGCTGCGTGAAGTCGGCGGCAGGGTCGGCAGCACCGTGCGTTTTTGCGGATCTTTTCGCCTGGGGCGTTTGATCGCTTCGGTCATGCGCCGGGCCCCGCCAGTGCCGCCGCGCCCGAACAGAGGCCGCGGTCGTAATTGATCATGCCGAAGCCCGAAACCACGGCGGTTTTGGCATCTTCGACCTGCCGCCCCAGGGCCGTTCCGGTCACCTGACGCAGGGCCTCGACCAGTCCCAGATAGCCGCCAGCGGCACCGGCCTGCCCGACCGAAAGCTGACCGCCGGAGGTGTTGTGCGGGAAGCTGCCGCCGTTGGTCAGATCGTGGCCGCGCACGAAGTCCGCCCCCTCCCCTTTTTTGCAGAAGCCGAGATCTTCGAACTGCATCATGGAGATCACCGGATAGTCATCGTAGGTCTCCAGCAGATCCACATCGTCCGGCGCAATGCCCGCCATGGCCCAGAATTCATCCCGGTCCATTTCCCAACCGCCCCGAATCTGAATAGGATCGTCGGGAAAGGCGTTGTGGCGCTCGATCGTCGACAGGACCCGCACGGCAGGAAGATCGAGGTTCTTTGCGGCGTCTTCGCTCATCACCAGGAAAGCCTCGGCTCCCGCGCAGGGCATGACGCAGTCAAAGAGCGCGATGGGGTCGGAGATCGGCCGGGCCGAGACGTATTGTTCCAGACTCAATGGCTTCTTCATCAGCGCGTGCGGAAAGCTCAGGGCGTTCTCGCGCTGGGCCATGCAGATCTTGCCGAAATCCTCCCGCGTCGCGCCGGTGGTTTTCATGTAGTGATCGGTCATGAGGGCGAAGCTGGCGTTGGGACCGCCCGAGCCGTAGGGATAGGAAGCATCCTGGGCGAAGCGGCTGAAGCTGGAGAGCATCCGGCGGAAGGAATCCACGTGGTTGGCATCGCCGGAAACGCAGGCCACCATTTCCGCATCGCCGCACTGAACCGCCCGCGCCGCACGCCGTAAAGACACAACCCCGGACGCGCCCCCCATGGGAATGTGATCGAGCCAGCGCGGCGTAAGACCCAGATGCTGGGTCAGGCCCACCGCCGTATCGGGAAAGAGCGTGAAGGAGGAGACGCAGAAGCCATCGATATCCTGTGGCGTTATTCCTGCTGCACGCGCCAGATCACCCAGCGCCCGGGCAATCCACCAGTGCGCCGGTTCAGGAGAGTAACGCTGGTAGGGAACGGTAATCGGCACGGCGGCCACGACACCGTCATAGGCTTGCCGGATCCTGGCATCCCGTTTGGTCATCAGGCGACCGCCCGCTTTTTCAGAGGACGCAGGTCCAGGGTATCTTCCCTGGCCCGAAGCTGTTCAACCAGCGCTTTCAACTCGCCGCGCTGCACCTTATTCGTTGACGTCAACGGCAGGCTTTGGACAAAAGCCAGATAACCTGGCGCTTTGTAATAGGCAAGCTGCTCGAGGCACCAGCGCACGATATCTTCCGCCACTTCCCGTGCCCGTTCAGGTTCAAAGTCTTCAGACGGGACAACGCAGACAAAAACCTCATCTCCGCGAACAGGATCCGGTGTTGCCGCTACGGCTACGCCGGCGACCTGCGGATGGCGCAGCAACACGCCCTCCACTTCGATCGCGGCAATGTTCTCACCCGAACGGCGAATCACGTTCTTCTTGCGGTCAACAAAGGCCAGCGTGCCGTCCGCGTTGCGCCTTACGATATCTCCGGTATGGAACCAGCCGCCCCTCCAGGCCTCCTTGGTTGCGTCAGGGTCTTTCAAATAGCGGTCGAAGAAGCCGTAGCGAGGCTTTTCACCCTTGCGGCGGACCAGCAGTTCGCCGGCTTCGTCAACGCCCGCTTCGCCGCCGTCGTCCAGTTCGATCCGCACCGCGATATCCTCCTGCGGTTTGCCGAAGCAACGCGTGCCGATGTGACGAGGATCCTGAGATGCGGCCACCACGGCCCCATTGCCGGTCTCGGTCATCGCCCAGGCTTCGATCAACGGCACGCCGAAGCGTTCCTCGAAGGGCGCATGCAGGCGTTCTTCAACCCCGGCCCCGAAACCGAAGCGCAGAGTATGATTCTTGTCGTCCGATGATTCCGGCGCCGACATCAGCATGGCCGGCATGACGCCGAGATAATGCATCACGGTCGCTTTCGATTGACGCACCGAGTCCCACCAGCTCCTCGGGTGGAAACGGTCCAGCACGGTCAGGCAGCCGCCGACAGCAATCATGCCCATGGTCGAGCAAGCCAGGGCATTCATGTGAAACAGCGGCAGCGGCGTGATCATCCGCTCGCCCGCCAGGTTCAATGCGCAGTGACCACCGACAAAGCGGTACCAATGACCGCAATTCAGAAAGTAACTGTTGTTGAGGACGCAACCCTTAGGCAGGCCGGTCGTGCCCGAGGTGTAGAGCAAAGCGGCCTCGTCATTGAAGCCTCCGCTCATCGCCTTGGCCTGCTCCGGTGCTCTGGGAAAGCTGTCATCAGGCCCCACGACCTGCAGACCGAATTCCGCGCTGGCTTTGGCCACATCCCGCTGGCGTGCTTCCAGAACGACGGCCAGACTCATTTCAGAGTGCCCGACCAGGTAGGACAACTCGGCAGCCCTGAGGTCCGGATTGATCGGGACAATGGATACACCAAGACGGTTCAAGGCCAGCCAGTGGATCAGAAAGCTCGGCCGATTCTCCAGCAACAGGCCGATCCGGTGCCCCTTGCCGTAACCGGCGTGGCGGTAGGCGACGAAGAGGCTTTCGATCAACCCGGTTGCTTCGCCGTAGGTCAGTTCACCCGAAGTGATCCCGTAGATACCGGCGGTCTCCGGCAGGACATTGAAGAAGGGCCGGTCCGGAAAGGCCTGCGCTGTCGCCGCAAAGAAGGAATAGACATTGGCGAAACCCGCCGGATCCCGCAGTGCGATCGAAGTTTCCGTTTGGAAGGTCATGGGATCGTCATCACACAAAAAGCTGGATGTTGCGGTGAGGCGCATCGCAGTTCACCAGATCGACACGCTTGCACTTGATCATCAGTTTGCCCTCGACGACAGCAAGCTTGTGACGCGCCCAGCCCGCCAGCAGAGTCTGTTCGTCAAAGCGCGTCTCAACGTAATGGAAAGGCGTGTAGGTACGATAGAGATTTTCCTCGTGATTGATCTCATCGATCGCGGGCATCTGCAGCAGATGCTGACAACGGCTTTTCGGTTTTTGCGAATAGGTCCGCTGCCCTTCCAGCCGTTGAACGCGCGTGCGCAGCAGCAATCTGTCTTCGTACATCAGCGACGTGGTCAGGTGCTCCTCTTCCTGGTCCGGTTCCAGAGGCATCCAGTAGATCCCGTC
This sequence comes from Denitrobaculum tricleocarpae, assembly GCF_007004665.1. Taxonomy (GTDB): domain Bacteria; phylum Pseudomonadota; class Alphaproteobacteria; order Kiloniellales; family Kiloniellaceae; genus Denitrobaculum; species Denitrobaculum tricleocarpae. The sequence continues at coordinate 6,271 of NZ_ML660055.1, forward strand.
TTCCGTGAAGAGGTCGAGCCACTCGGGAAAGCGGCGCTCGTCAATCATCCGCGCCTCGGCAATCACGAAGTCGATCAGGTCCTGTTCCGTCGGAGTCATGCCGCTGATCCTCGTGCATTGGCGGCTTCAGCCGCATCGAGGGTCATGAACTTTTCCCAGGCCCGGAATTGATTGCGCATCTGCGCCTCGGTGGTCCCGTTGTATGTCGCGTTGGGCGTCTCGCTTTCTGCCGGGTCGTAAAGCCGCTGCATATTGACCCACTGGTTGCCGTCACTGGCGAGGCCGGCCTGCGCACGCTCATACATCTCCAGATCGTCATGGCCGACGATGGAGGTCGGTGCATTAATTAGCCGGTTGTACATCGCAGTGCGGTGCAGCAGTTTGTCCGGCGCGCCAACCAGGCGGAAGATCCAGGACTCCACCAGCGTCTTGTCGGCCGCGAGTGGCTTGAAGAGGCGCAGGGACTGGATCGGTCCTTTTATCATCATATTGGGAAAGTAAACGGTGTTGTGGCGATTTTCATCGAGGATCTCTCTCGCCCGCGCCTCGCCATAGGCCGCAACCATCTTCTCGAAATAGCCCTCTATCGCCGAGTAGTCGGAATGGATAGAGTGATGAACACCGGTATGGCCGTGACCGTTTTCCCAGGTGCGGATGCCCATATTCTCGAAGAATTCGTAAGGCGACGTGAAAGGCAGAATGCACTCCACTGCCATGGGCTTGGGCCCGTCGCCGCCTTCCTGCTCCCAGATTTCCCTGACCGTACCCGCCGAAGACTCGTGAGCGACCATGGGGTGGCAGGTGTCGGTCTGGTTCTCGACCAGCATCTTCCAATTGCAGTGATGCATGTAGCGCAGCGGGCTGCCCACGACCTCGAGACGCCCCTCGGGTGAGCGGTCAATCATGTTGTCCAGGCTGGAGAGCGACTCACCGAAAAAGCTGTCGAAGTCCGGGCCGGCATCGTTCATCTTGGCGAAGATAAAGCCGCGGTAGTTTTTGGCGTGCGCCACGGGTGTCATGCCTTTGGCCGCACAGGATTCCTGCAATCCTGAATCCTCGTAGCCCTTTTTCAGGGGCACCGCCAGCAGGCTGCCGTCGGTCTTGAAAGACCAGGCGTGGTAGGGACAGCGGAAGAACTTACCGGTATTTCCCTGCCGGTCGATGACCACCTGCGTGCCCTTGTGGGGGCAACGGTTGAAGAGAACACGGATCGAGTCATCGCTATGCCGCACCATCAGGATCGGCTGGGTGCCGATCTCGGTCGCAGCATAATCGCCTTTGTTGGGGATTTGGCTTTCGTGACCGACATAGATCCAGGCGTTGCGGAAGAGATGCGCCATCTCGAGCGCGAAGACTTCGGGACTGCAATAGAGATCCCGGTGTACCTCACCCTCCCGGATTAGGCCCCGGACCTTGTCTTTGAGTTCGCCGCTTGTCAGGTTCATTTGCCATGCTCCCCTAAAGATCGAGAACCAGTTTCGCAGAGTGGGCGCGGGACACACAGATCTGCATCACCTTGCCGCTGGCTTTCTCGCTATCCGTCAAAACAACGTCACGGTGATCCGGCTCGCCGGAGATCACATCGGTCTGGCAGATCCCACAATCGCCGCGCTGACAGTCGTAGATCAGATCCTGTCCGGCGGCCTCGAGCACTTCGATGATGCTTTTTCCGACAGGCACGGTGAAGCTCTCACCGCTCGAAGCGATTTCAACTTCGAAAGGCTTGTCCCCGGTTTGCGCGACGGGTGGCGTGAAGAGTTCGAAATGAATGCGCTCTTCCGGCCAGCCGCGTTGCCGCGCCGCTGCCTGGACCGCCTCGATCATCGGCTTCGGTCCGCAGACGTAGAGGTGGCTCTCGGGATCGGCAGCCGATAAGAGGACCCCGGCGTCGAGGTATCCACCGCTGAGATCGTCGTAATGCTCGATCAGTTTCTCACCGAGAAGCGCGCGCAGCGGCGCGATAAAGGCGAGACTGCCCTGCGCGCGGCCGGAATAATGCAGGATGAAGTCGCGCTTCTGCCGCAACAATGCGCTGGCCATGGAGGCAATCGGTGTGATCCCGATGCCACCGGCCATCAGAACGACCGGCGCCGGACCGTCAATCAAGGCAAAGTCGTTCTTGGGCAGAGTCACGGAAAGACGGTCACCCGGTTTTAATCCGTGCATGAAAGAGGAACCGCCCTGGGACGCTTCTTCCAGCCGCACGCCAAGCCTGTATCGGGAACCGCCCTGCGTTGGCTCGACGCCCGGATCGAGATTGACGAGAGAATAGGGCCGGTCGTCGCCGTTCGGAAGCGACACCCTGATGTGTGATCCCGGGCTGTATCCTGGAAGGTCGTCTCCGGCGGTTGAGGCGAGTTCGAAAGAACGCACCATCGGCGCTTCCTCCGTTACCGCAATGACTTTAAGTTCGAGCGTGGACATTCAGGCGACTTCCGACTTGGATCCGGTGAAACTCCGGATGGTCTTCAAAGCGCCTGCGAGCGCCGTCCCTTCGCTGTCCTGCAGAGCAGCCTCATGCAGACGGCGCGCCCAATCGGCTGCGTCACTGCGGCCCCGAACCAATTCTATCCCCTGCATGACCTGATCGAACTTGCTGATGGAGCGTTCATGGGTATCGCTGTAGCCCTTGATCAGGCGGCGGCAACGGGCGATCTCAACCGAGAGATCGTAGTCGTCGCTCGCTGTACGGGTCACATTTGCCAGCCAACGCCGGGTATGTTCGGTCTCGATTTCGTGGCGCAGCAGCTTCCGGCGCCAGCGGCGCAGGGACGAGAGAAAATAGAGCGAGAGAAAACCGCGCAGACTGTCGCTTCGCACCCGCTTGCTGCCCGTGAAGAGAGACAGCACCCAGCGAACCAGCTTCTTGCCTTCAATGTTCCGGCCCAGAGAAGCCGGGAGCAAACCGGCCAGTTCCTCGACGCGCGGATGCATGAACTCGGTGATGGTGACGACCTGTCCGTCCTGGGCGGAAATGTCGTCGCGCACGCGCGAGAAACGCCGGCTGCGCGATTTCAGATCGGCCACGCGGATAACATCCTGATAACTCATGGCCGTTGCCAGATATTTGCCGATCGTAACAGTCAAAGCATAGTCTTGCTTTGCGCCATCGAGCCGTTTCTCCAGAGCAAGAATTTCATCCAGCCGGTCCAGGTACTCCTCGCCGTAGGCAGTGTCCTGAAAATCGATGACACGATTGAGGCCCGCCGTCAGAAGCGGCACGACAGCATCGGGGAAAGACGTCTGGGCGCGCTGGGTCAGCGCCGCGTAGTTCTCTTGCTCTTCGGCGGAGCCTCCTTCCAGCTTTGGCAAAGCGGGACGACCGGATGGAACCTCATCCTGCGCTTCCTCAGTCAGGCACGTGAACGCGGCATCAAAAGCCCGCAAGCTGGCTTCGACACCAACGCCGCCGGAGCGGATCGCATCTTCGAAGGCCGCGCGCGGAAAGGGCAAAACACCCGAGCTGGCGATGGCGCCGAAGAGACTGGCGGAAATGACACTCCCGTTGGCCGAGGCGACCGCCGCCAGGTCGGCTTTCAGAAAGCGCTTGGCCGCCAGCGCTGCGGCGACCTCGACCGCTTGCGGGTCATTGATCCCATCTCCAGGCCGGGATTTCTCCGCCACGGCCAGCGAGCGATGGGTCGAAGCGATCAGGGTCGTACGGTCCGGCGAAACAAGACCACGCTGAATGGCCCGCCCGGCTTCCATCCATTCCGCGGCCACGACGAGATCCACGTCCCCCGGCGTCGGCATCAGGGCCAGCACCGGGGCCTGCGCGCCGGCCTTGATCATCTCGAGATAATAGACGGTCGCACCGGTCCGCTGGGCCACGCCGGGAACCGAAGTTGCCTGAACCACCCAACCGCAGGATTCTGCCAGTGCCACCAGCCAGTTGGAAACCACGCCGCCGCCCTGTCCGCCGATGGCAAGGACGGCAATGCAAAGGGGCCGGTCCTGGGACAGCACATCACTCATGACGGGGCTCCCCCGCCGGGTTCCTGGAGGTATCGGGCGTCGCGCCGCTGTTGAAGCCGCGTCGTGACGGCGTTGCGCAAGCCGGCAAGCCTGCTGTCCCAGAAACTCGGATTATGCACCGCATCGGCACGATAGAAGGACGGACAGAGCACGGCGGCATCGGCCACTTCACCGCAGTGGCCGCAGGCGACGCAGGAGTTGTCGACAAAGGCCACCGGATCGTCCCGCAACGGATCCTCGGTTTCCTTCAGGGTCAGCGAGGGGCAGCCCGAGATCCGGATACAGGCGTGGTCGCCGGTGCAGACATCTTCATCGACACCGAACTTCTGCTCGACCACCCGCTTGCCTTCACTACGCGCCTTGCGCCGGATCGGGCGTTCGCGGCGCTGACGGTTGAGCATACATTCGCTGGACGCGATCACCACCTTCGGCCCGCGCTCGGGTGTGGTCAGCGCTTCCTCGATCACATCGCGCATCGCCCCGACATCGTAGGTGTGATCGATCCGCCGGACCCATTTCACCCCAACGCCCTTGACTGCATCCTCGATCGGATGGCGGGTCGAGCGGCTGACGTTGCCGGCGCGGGACGAGAGGATGTCCTGCCCGCCGGTCGCAGCAGAGTAGTAGTTGTCAACGATCAGAATGACATCGTCGCTCTTGTTGAAGACCGCGTTGCCGACGCCGCTGACCAGACCGTTATGCCAGAAACCGCCGTCACCCATGATCGAGATCGAGCGCTTGCCCTGCGCCACATTCAGGCCGGAAGCCGAGGCCGCGCCGAGACCGTACCCCATTGTGCTGGCGCCCAAGTTGAAGGGCGGTAGAATAGAGAAAAGATGGCAGCCGATATCGCAGGCGATGTGGCGCTCGCCAACCTCCTGCTGCGCCAGGGTCAGCGCGGAGAAAATCGGACGCTCCGGACAGCCTGTGCAGAAGCCGGCCGGGCGCGGCGGCACGGCCTCGTTCAGGGCGTCGGTAACCTCGCCGGGCAGAGACGGCCCCAGCGAGACCTCGGCGGGCGCAACGGCGGTGTCATTCAGGGTTTCAAGAAAAGCGCCGATTCCCTCGATCAGCGCCTTGTTGGTGTATTCGCCGGCCTTCGGCAAAACGTCCTTTCCGTGCAGCGCGGTCGCGACGCCCGCCCGGCGCAGAGTTGTGCTGACTGCCTGCTCCAGATGATCCGGCTGCCCCTCTTCGACCATCAGGACCGCGCGCTTGTCGCGGCAAAAATCAACGACTTCATCATCGATCAGCGGATAGGTGACGTTGAGTACATAAAGCGGAATGCGGGTCTTGCCGTAGACATCCGCCAATCCGAGCTGGCGCAACGCGGCGATCACACCGTTGTAGTGGCCGCCCTGCAGAACGATACCGACGTCTTCGATGTCGCCTTCGAAAAACTCGTTGAGTTTGCGTGACTTGATGAACTCGACCGCCGCCGGCCAGCGTTGGGCCACCTTCTCCTGTTCATGAGCGAAGGACGCAGGCGGAAGAACGATCCGGTCCGTCTCGCGCCGGGGGTGGTTACGCGCCTGCTCCAGCGTGAACGCGGGCCGGACATTGTCGCGGGTCTGAAAGGAACCATGGACATGGCAGGCCCGGATGCGCAATTCCAGCATGACGGGCGTATTGCTCGCCTCGGAAAGCTCAAAACCGTCCCGTACGGCTTTGACGATCGACTCTGCATTTGGGCGGGGATCCAGCAGCCAGATCTGGGACTTCATGGCAAAAGCGTGCGAGCGCTCCTGCATGATCGAAGAGCCTTCACCGTAATCCTCGCCGACGATGATCAGCGCACCGCCGGTCACACCGCCGGAAGCCAGATTTGCCAGAGCATCGGAGGCGACGTTTGTACCGACCGTCGATTTCCAGGTCGCCGCGCCACGGATCGGATAGTGCATGGAAGCAGACAGCATCGCGGCAGCGGCGGCTTCGCTGGCACTGGCTTCGAAATGCACGCCAAGCTCGCCCAGAATCTCTTCGGCGTCGGAGAGAACATCCATCAGGTGCGAGATCGGCGCGCCCTGATAGCCGCCGACATACCCGACCCCAGCCTCAAGCAAGGCCTTGGTCACCGCAAGAATACCTTCGCCCCGAAAGGTCTCTCCTGCACCCAGCCGTAGCGCCTGCACCTCCTGAACAAAAGACCGTTCAGCCAACGCCCACCTCCGATCGATCCAGCCTGCAGAGCCTACCTCAACCCGCACCGCCGGCATTTATATTCTTTTTCATATATTCGGCAGGAGACCGGCTGCTGTCAACTCGATTTATATGAAAATGCAATTTTTTATGTTTGAAATTATTGATTCCGGAACTGACTTGTGATCACATCGATGCATGACAAGCTTACAGCAGTTGAAGTTGACCGAAGACAGCGCCGCTCCCTTTGTGGACAGCTATCTCCTGTACCTGCTGGCCGCGGCCAGCCACGCACTCTCGAGTCAATTTCACACTGAAGTCAAAGCCCAGGGCGTGAAAGTACAGACCTGGCGCGTCCTTGCCTGCCTGATCGACCGCCCCGGACTGATGCTGACCGAACTGGCGCAGTTCGTCCTGCTGGAGCAATCGCATCTGACCAAGATTATCGACCAGCTCCAAATCTCTGGACTGGTCGACAAGCAGCACGACACGACGGACCGGCGCAAAATCAAAATATACATCACAGATCGCGGCCGGGAGCTGGTGGCTCCCCTGATCACCACCGCAAAGTCTCACGAGCGCGAAGCCACTGAAGTCCTTACCCGCGCGGAAGAAAAGAACCTGAAGGCCATCCTTCACAAGCTGATCCGGCAGCAGCGTCAGGCGAGACGCCGGTCAGATCCGAAGGAAGGCCGTCAACTTGAGCCGATTGGAACCCGAAGCGAACGGGAGGCGTGAACAAAGGCTGGAAGACTCAGCCCACAGAGAAAGTCTCAGAGCTTTGGCGCAGGCTCAAAGCCCTGGAAACACTTGCATGACGGACGGTCCGATACAGTGGCTGCTTGACAGTAGTTTCATATGAAACCATTTTGAGCGCGATCTGAAGGGCCAGATGATCGCTGAAAAAAGCAGTGAGGAAGGGCCCGGAAAGACGGCACGGCAAGACGGGTCCAAAGAAGGCCCGCACATAGAATCCGGGAAGTCGGGATAATCATTGACCGACTGGTCGGTTTTTATTAGCCTAATCCAATACGCCATGACTGAACCTTGGCGAAAGAGTTGGATCTCCGCGTTTGAACGCGGTGTGGGTTCGAATGAATAAAGTCGCCCTTAAAAAATGGGCGCTGACGGCAAACGATAGGGAGAAGCATTATGAATTTTTTCAAACCGGTTGCGGCCGTTGCTCTGGGCGCGGCCCTCTCGGCATCGACGGCGATCACCGCCTTTGCTGCGGATACAACCCTGGTCATTTCGAGCTGGGCGCCGCCGACACATGGCATGAACGCCAAAATGTGGCCGAAGCTTACCAAGATGATCGAAGAGGCCACTGAAGGACGGGTCACAGCAGAAATCAAGTACAAGCTGGCGCCGCCCCCTGCGCAGTTTGATCTGATTCAGGACGGTGCCGCCGATCTCACCTGGATTTTCCACGGATACAACCCTGGCCGCTTCGTCGCCACGCAGCTGATCGAACTGCCGGGTTATCAGGGGTCTGCCGAAGCCGCTTCCGTCGCTTATTGGCGCGCTTACGAAAAGTACCTGAAGTCAGCCAACGAGCACAGGGGCGTGAAACTGGTGGCCCTGCACACACACGGCCCGGGACAGCTGCACAGCTCAACGAAAGTGACTGAGCTGGATCAGATCAAAGGCATGAAGCTGCGCCTCGGCGGCGGCGTGTCGGGCGCGGTCGGCGATGCCCTGGGCGCAACCGGCATCCGGGTCCCCGCCCCCAAGGTATACGAGACGCTGGCCTCGAACGCCGCCGACGGTGTCATGATGCCCATGGAAGGCAAGAAAGGCTTTAAGCTCACCGAAGTGGCACAGCACAGCTATGTCATGCCGGGCGGCTTTTATCGCGGCTCTTTCGCGCTGATCATGAACCAGGAAAAGTTCGAGTCTCTTTCCAAAGCTGACCAGGACGCCCTGATGACGGTGTTCGGCGAGCCCGCTTCACGCATGGCCGGCCAGGTGTGGGATGAGATCGACGCCATCGGTGTCGAGGCCACCGAGTCGACGGCAGACAATTCCCTGAACACGGCAAGTGAAGCCGATCGGAAGGCCTATGATGCCATCGCGGCGCCAATCATCGAAGCTGCCATCAAGGCGGCAACGGACAAAGGCGTCGATGCCAAAGCCGCGGTCGAATTTATCGCCAGCGACATGGCGGCAAACTAGAGCGCGGCGGGTCGCAAAACGAAAACTGCCGTTCGAGTTCGTTTCTCTATGAACACAAACTCTCGATCACAAGAAGGCGCGTGGGCCCGTCACGCACTGGCTCATGCGCCCTCTTATCTCGCCGCGACGGCACTCTTCGCCCTCATGGCCATGACCTTTGCGGACGTGGTGCTGCGCAGCGTCTTTAACAGCCCGATCTCCGCGGCCACGGAGCTCACCCGGCTTTTCATGGCGATCACGGTCTTTTCGTCGCTTCCAGTCATAAGCTGGCGTGGTGAACATATTGTGGTGGATCTACTTGACCCCTTCGTTCGGGGCCGCGCGGCGCAAGTCCGTGACGTGCTGATCGACGCTCTGGCGGGGATCGTCATCTTCTGGCCGGCCATTCGCGTATACGAATTGGCCGAACGGGCCAAGCAATACGGCGACACCACCGAATATCTCCAGATCCCGCAGTTTTACATCGCGTACTTCATTGCTTTCAGCACCTTCGTTACAGCGTTGATCCTGTTGCTGCGTGCGGTTATCCGCGCCGTGGCGCCGGACTATCTGGCTACGATCAAAAACGCATGAAGTCTTCCCGCAGAAAGCCCCTGGCGGAAAAACCAGGCGCCGCGCCCGTTTCCATGAGGCCCTCTTCATGCTAGCCGCATCACTTGGTTTTGCCGCCGTCCTGGTTCTCGTCATGCTGCGCATGCCCATCGCCATTGCCATGGGACTGGTGGGCATTATCGGCTACGCCATGGAGACCTCCATGCGCGCGGCCATCTCCATGGGCAGCCGCCTGATCATCGATACCTCTCAGGACTACGGCCTCTCGGTCGTCCCCCTCTTCATTCTAATGGGTCTCTTCGTCAACAAGGGCGGACTTTCGCGCGAACTCTACCAGGTATCCTACGTCTTTCTGGGCCATCTGCGCGGCGGCCTGGCCATGGCCACAATCGTCGCCTGCGGTGGCTTCTCCGCGATCTGCGGTTCTTCGCTGGCGACCGCCGCCACCATGTCCAAGGTGGCCATGCCCCAGATGCGCAAGTTCGGTTACTCCGACGGTCTCTCGACGGCATCGATCGCTGCGGGTGGCACTCTGGGCATCCTGATTCCGCCCAGCGTCATCCTGGTGATTTATGGCCTGCTGACCGAGACAAGTATCGGTAAACTTTTCATTGCCGGCGTCATCCCAGGCTTCATCGGCATCCTCTTTTACCTGGCCGCCGTCCGCTATACCGTGTTCCGCGACCCGAAATCGGGACCGGCCGGCGAACGTTCGAGCTGGCGAGACCGTATGGCTGCACTGCGCGACGTCTGGGCCGTGCTGGGGCTTTTCGTGCTGGTGATCGGGGGGCTTTACGGATTACTCGATTTCTGGCCCCTGCATCTCACTTTTTCACCGACCGAGGCCGCCGGTATGGGCGCGGCGGGCGCATTTCTCATCGCACTCTCAAGGAAGACCCTCAACTTCAAGGCAATCCGGGAGGTTCTTTTCGAAACTGCCCGCACGACCGCAAGTCTCTTTGCCGTGCTCATCGGTGCCTGGATCTTCTCGAACTTTGTCAACTTTGCGGGTCTGCCTCAAGCCTTGGTCGAACTGGTGACCGGCTGGGGCGTCAGCCCCATGGTCGTCCTGCTGATGATCCTGGCAATCTACATCATTCTCGGCTGCGTCTTCGAGAGCCTCTCGATGCTGTTGCTGACGGTGCCGGTGTTCTTTCCGCTCGTCACCAGCCTCGGTTTCGATCCGATCTGGTTTGGTATCGTGGTTGTGGTCGTCACCGAAATCAGCCTGATCACGCCGCCGGTCGGACTGAACGTCTTTGTTCTGAAAGGCGTTGTGCGAGACGTCTCGACCGCAACGATTTTCGCCGGCGTCACGCCCTTCTGGATTGTCGATATCCTGCGTCTTGCGCTGCTGGTCTTCGTGCCCTGGCTGGTCCTGGTCCTGCCCAACAGCATGTGAGGTTCCGGTCATGACTGAATCAGATGAACAGAGCTTCGGCGTTCCGGAGATGCAGGCGCTTCTGACCGAGATGTTCGCGCCCTGGATTCAGCTCCTCCAGATCAAGCCGATCGAGGTCACGACACAGGGTGGCCGCTTCGAGCTACCCGAAAATGCGGATCTCTCCCGAGAGGGCGGGATCATTTGCGGCCAGGCAGTCGCTGCCGTCGCGGACACGGTTGGTGTGCTGTGTCTCTCGGCCCACAATGGTCGTTTCCGGCAAGTCACGACCGTCGACATGACGACCCATTTCCTGCGCCCCCTTATGAAAGGCGCGGTCGAAGCAGAGGTCACCATCCTGTCCAACGGCAGGCGCATGGCCACTCTGCGGGTTGATTTCCGCCAGACCGGAAAAGACAAGATCTGTGCCGGAGCCACCTGCGCCTATGCTTATCTCGACGGATAAGGACTAGCCCCACACACCAGGGCTTTGACTTGAAACGACCCTGAATGGATCGCTAGATGTCGCATATGCGGCAGAAGCCTCGATGCCTCACCTGTAAGACCTTTCTTTCAGGGAATTCCGCGGTACGGCGGTTTCAGGTGTGGGTTTGCGTCATGTTTATCAGCGTCTTCGATGTTTTCAAAATCGGTATCGGCCCCTCGAGTTCGCACACCATGGGCCCGATGGTCGCCGCCAGCCGCTTTCTGAATGAACTGCGCGAGCGTTCTGAAAAGAAGGTGACGCGTGTCCGCGCCAGTCTGTATGGCTCGCTTGCATTCACCGGGAAGGGTCACGCGACCGACCGCGCGGTCTACCTCGGACTGATGGGCTTTACGCCCGACACGCTCGATGCCGATCTGGCGAAACAATCCGAAGCAGATCTTCGGCGCGACAAATGCATCGCGCCGGCCGGGCTGCCGGTCTTCATCTTCGATCCTGAAACCGATCTCATCTACAACTACGGGCCGCCGCTCGAGGGCCACGCCAACGGCCTGAAGTTCGTCGCCCTGGACAAGGAGGGCGAGACCCTGCTGGAGCGAATCTACTATTCGATCGGCGGCGGCTTCGTCGTGGAAGAGGCAGAACTGGAGGCCATCAACCAGGGCTACGAGTCCGCGGAAGCACCCTGCAGCGCGCCCTATCCCTTTGCCACGGCCAATGAAATGATGGAGATGGGCGCCCGCAGCAGACTCTCGCTTGCCGAGATGAAGCGCGCCAACGAACTGCAGCACATGGAAGCTGCCGAGCTGGACCGCCGTCTCGATCAGATCTGGGATATCATGAATGATTGCATCGAACGCGGATTGAAGTTCGAGGGCGAACTGCCGGGCGGTCTGAAGGTGAAACGGCGCGCCGCCGATCTGCGGCGTCAACTGGAGAACGAACGCGAGTCCAACTCGGCACACTTTGAGTCCGCCAATGAGTGGCTCGCTGTCTATGCCATGGCCGTGAACGAGGAGAATGCCGCAGGCGGTCAAGTGGTGACGGCACCGACGAATGGCGCGGCAGGCGTGATCCCCGCAGTCCTGCGGTTTTACCTGGACTTCTATCCGGGCGTTGACCGCGAGGACATCCGGACCTTTTTGCTCACGGCGTCGGGCATCGGCGGGATCATAAAGAAGAACGCATCGATCTCCGGGGCGGAAGTCGGATGCCAGGGCGAAGTCGGGTCGGCGGCAGCCATGGCGGCGGCGGGTCTTTGCGCGGTGCGCGGCGGCACCAACGAACAAATCGAGAATGCCGCCGAGATTGCCATGGAACATCACCTTGGAATGACCTGCGATCCGGTCAACGGTCTGGTTCAGGTGCCTTGCATCGAGCGCAACGGCCTGGGCGCCGTGAAGGCCGTCACCGCAGCCGCTCTAGCTCTGCGGGGCGACGGCAAACACTTCATGCCGCTGGACAACTGCATCGAGGCGATGCGCCAGACCGGCATCGATATGTCGACCAAATACAAGGAAACCAGCACAGGCGGGCTCTCGGTCAACCTGCCCGAATGCTGATGATAAACAGCCCCGCATTACTGGACCGTCAAAATATGTGAATCCGTCTTTAGTCTTGTAGTTAGATCAGATTCACAAGGTCGAGTGATCGCCTTCGGCGATTCCATCTAAACCTGATCTGATCCGAGATAATGGAACCGCAGCAGCAAGTCTTAAGCACCCCGACAACGGATAGAGATCGCCAAACCGGCCAACCTCCGTACGCGAAAAGCTCTTTACTAAAAAATGCATTATAATACATAAAAAACGAAATATTGAAATTGACATGTATCAAATTGCATGTAACGCTTTGAGCTTAAGAACAAAAATAAACGCGCATATCCTATAGGGAGGAGAGAAGAAATGAGGACTCGGGTCAAACTCGGAGTCGCCGTCGCTGCTGGGCTGTTGCTCGCCGGCGGCCAGGCCATGGCAAAAGAATACAAGGTCGGCGTACTGCTGCCATTTTCCGGCGTTTACGCCGGTCTCGGTTCACACATCGAAAACGGATTTAAGCTGGGCCTGGAGCACTATGGTGCAGATCTGGGCGAAAACAGCGTCACGATAGTGCGTTCGGATACAGAAGCCAAACCGGCCGCAAGTCTCGCAAAAGCCAAGAAAATGGTCCTGCAGGATAAGGTTGATGTTCTGATGGGCGTGGTGTCGTCTGCTGTCCTGGGCGGCATGCGCGACTTTGTGCACAATTCAGGCACGCCGCTGATCGTGGCCAACGCCGGCAATGATCACATGACCGGCGAGAAGTGCAGCCCCAACATCATCCGGGTTTCATTCTCCAACAGTCAGATCAACCGACCAGTCGGCACCTGGCTTGCTAATCAGGGCGTCAAGAGCGCGTACCTGATGGCGCCGGATTACGCCGCAGGCCACCAGATGATGGAGGCCTTCAAGTCGACCTTCACCGCCGCAGGCGGCAAGATCGTCGGTGAGGCCTACCCGCCGCTGAAGGGCACCAAGGATTACGGCCCCTACATCACAGCGGCCAAGGCGGCACAGCCGGATGCGATCTACACTTTCTTCGCGGGCGGGGCAGCGATCACTTTCGTGAAGCAGTACCATGATTTCGGCGTCAAAAAGGACATCCCGCTCTACGGTGCAGGCTTCCTGACCTCTGCTGCCTATGTCCATGTTCAGGGTGAAGCGGCGGACGGCACTGTGGCAGCACTTCACTATGTGCCGGCGATCGACACGCCAGAGAACAAAAAGTTTCAGGACGCCTATCAGGCGGCTCACGGAAAGACCGGGTCCGAGTTTGCCGTCGCGGGTTATGACGCGGCGCATCTGATCGTCCAGGCCATTAAGCAGGCAGACGGTGATGAGGAAGCCTTCAAAGCCGCCCTTTCGAAAGTCCAGTTCAACGGCCCGCGCGGTCCGCTGCGGATCGATCCCGCCACCAACAACGTCGTTCAGAACATCTATCTCTTCAAGAACGAGTTCAAGGACGGCAAGGTGGTCCAGACGATTCTGGATACCATCCCGGACGTACAGGACGCCCCGAACGGCTGCAGCATGTAAGCTGCTGTTTCCCGCCCCGGCCGGAGGCACAGCCTCCGGCCGGGTAAACGTCTGCTTTGCTTCCTCTTGTGATAAAGCACAGGGAACCTGGTACCGGGCCGCAATTGCAGCGCCCGCGGAAAACCGATCCCGTACACGAAATTCGCCAAGATTCCCCGCCGGGGTGTGAGAGAAAAACGTGCTGACAGATAGCGGATTTTGGTTCGTTCAGTTGCTGAACAGTCTTCAGCTTTCCATGTTGCTGTTCCTGCTTTCGGTTGGTCTGACCGTGATTTTCGGCCTGATGAACTTCGTCAACCTGGCGCATGGTTCGCTCTATGCGCTGGGCGCGCTGTTCGGTTACTCCGTCGCGCAGGCGACCGGGAACATGTGGCTGGCTTTCCTGATTGCCCCGATCTGCGTCATGGCGGTCGGCGCGCTGATTTACGTTCTCATTATCGACCGGATGCGCAAGGCCGGTCCCATGAAGCAGGTCCTGGTGACCTTCGGGCTGATCTTCGTGTTCCTGGATGCGCAGCGTTACTTCTGGGGCACAGATCAACTCGGCGTCACCAGCGGTATCCCTTTTGCGGGAAGCTTCGAGCTCTTCGGCGAGATCTATCCAAGTTACCGCCTCTTCATTATCTGCGTTGGTCTTCTGGTCTTCGCAGCGCTCTACCTGTTGCTTGAACATACGCGTTTGGGCGCCGAGGTCCGCGCGGGAGTCGACGACCCGGAGACCGCGAGCTGCCTGGGCGTCAATGTCGAGCGCACATTCTTTGTCGTTTTCCTGATCGGCAGCGCCCTGGCCGGCCTGGCGGGCGTGGTGGCCCTGCCCGCCTTCTCAGCCGAGGCAGGTATGGGGGTCTCGATCCTGGTGCCGACCCTGGTGGTCGTTGTGGTCGGCGGCCTGGGCAGCCTGAAAGGTGCCTTCGCCGGATCATTACTCATTGGGACAACGCTTACCTTTGGGCAGGTTCTCTTCCCGAGCTTCGCCAGCATGCTGATGTACGCCCTGCTGGTGGCGGTGCTCCTGATCCGGCCTTCCGGCCTCTTCCCGGCGAGAGGTTAGGCCATGCGCAACCTGATAAACTTCCGTTCGCTGCTCGCCGCCCTCACACTGGCTGCCCTGCTGATTTCCTGGCTGAATGCCGGTTATTTCGGCATGGAGATTCTGGCGGAGATCGCGATCCTGGCCCTCCTGGCCATGAGCCTCGACCTGCTCGCGGGCTACACCGGTCTCGTCAGTCTGGGGCACGCCGCCTTGTTCGGCTGCGGCGCCTACGCCTTTGCTGTTTTCACCGCCTTTTGGGGCTGGCCGCCTTCACTGTCGATGGCCGCCGCGACCCTGCTGACGGGTTTGATCGCGTTGATCGTCGGGTCAGTGGTCACCCGGGTGCAGGGCATCTTCTTCATCATGATCACCCTGGCCATTGGAGAGATGGGCTACGAGCTGGTCTTCAAAACACGCGCGCTCGGCGGAGATGATGGCCTGGCGGGTATTCCCCGACTGGACCTCTCGGCCATTGGCGTGAACCTGAACGACCCGGATGTCTTCGCGCTCTTCCTCATTCTCCTGGTTGCGGTCTGCTACCTGTTGCTGAAACGTCTGCTCGGCTCGCCCTACGGCGCGGTCCTTGTCGGCCTGCACGACAACGCAGGGCGTATGCGCGCGCTGGGGCTGCCGGTTCAGCGCTACCAGACCAGTATCTTCGCGTTTTCCGGCGCGATCGCGGGCTTCGCCGGAACGCTCAGCGCGCAGCACACCATGTTCATCTCGCCGCAACTTCTGCACTGGACCACCTCGGGCGAGGTTCTGGTGATGGGCATCCTCGGCGGGTTGGGCACACTGATCGGGCCGGTGATCGGCGCCGTGCTGATTACGCTGCTGCGCCATGAGTTGAGCGACCTCACCGACTACTGGGGTCTCTGGCTCGGCGTGTTTCTCATACTCGCCGTGATGGGAGGCAAGAACGGTGTCGTCGGGTGGCTCGAGGCTGGTTGGAAGCTGATCGCGCGCGGGAGCCGGAAAACGGAACCATCGGACCGGAGTGCGAACGATGCTGCGGGCTGAGAACCTCTTCAAGACTTTCGGCGCCTTCCAGGTGACCAAAGGCGTATCGCTGGAAATTCCGACCGGCTTAAGGCACGCAATCATCGGCCCGAACGGAGCAGGCAAGACAACTCTCTTCAACATTCTGGCGGGCGAACTGAAGCCGGATGAGGGCCGCATTCTAATCGACGGTCAGGACGTCACCTCTTTCGCACCGGATCGCCGCGCGCGGCGCGGGCTTTCGCGCAGTTTCCAGAAGAACAACCTTTTCCTGAGCGGCACGGTCCGCGACAATCTCATGGTCGCGGACATCGTCGCCCGGGGATATGGATCTCATTTCTGGACGCGTCTGTCGGACAATCGGCGCGCGCGTGAGAAGACCTCGGCTGTTGCCGAACAGGTAGGTCTGGCCGAACTGCTCGATCGCGGCGTCTCTGAACTCTCCTACGGTGCGCAGCGCCAGCTGGAAGTCGGCCTGGCTCTGATGCCCGACCCCAAGGTCCTGCTGCTGGATGAGCCGACGTCAGGGATGAGTCCGGAAGAGACCGGCCGCATGCTGCAGCTCATCGACGACCTGCCCCGCGATCTGGCGGTCCTCCTGATCGAGCACGACATGGATCTGGTCTTCTCTCATGCCGACCGCATTACGGTTTTGAACTATGGTGAGATCCTGATGGAGGGGACGCCCCAGGAGGTGCGTGGCTCGGACATCGTTCAGGAAACCTACCTGGGCGGAAAGGCGCAATGAAGATGTTAAGCGTCGAGAACATTCACAGCTATTACGGGGCCAGCCATATCCTGCACGGCGTCTCCCTGGAGGTGAATCAGGGCGAGGTCGTTGCGCTTTTGGGCCGCAACGGTGCCGGCAAGACAACGACGCTCAGATCTATCATCGGACTGACGCCGCCAAAGCAAGGACAGATCCATCTGAAGGGCAAGGAAACCACAGGGCATAAACCTCATGCCATGGCGCGCGTGGGGGTATCCTATATGCCCGAGACGCGCGGTATTTTTCCCTCGCTCACAGTCTACGAGAATCTCACTCTTGCAGCCGGACGGCGCCCAGGTCCCTGGACCATCGCGCGGATATTCGAGATCTTTCCGCGCCTGGAAGCCCGGCGCACGAACGGGGGCGCACAGCTCTCCGGCGGCGAACAGCAGATGCTGGCGATCGCACGCACCCTGTTACTCAACCCTGATCTGCTGCTGCTCGACGAACCGACCGAAGGTCTGGCGCCAATCATCGTGCAAGACATCGAGGAACGTCTGGAAGCCATCAAGCGCGAGGGGATGACCATCCTGCTTGTCGAGCAGAATTTCCGCTTCGCGACCAATTTGGCGGACCGGGTCTACGTGCTGGGCAAGGGTGAGATTCAATGGTCGGGCACGGCCGGGGAAATACTGGCTGACGATCATACGCAAAAAACCTGGCTGGGTGTTTGACGCCCCGGATACAGAAGACAGGGAACTGCGACGACAGAGAGGAGAGAGCAATGGCACGCGCAGACTTCGAGCGGATTATGAATGACATCGCGGCGGCAATCGGCGAACGGACCCTCGACGACGGACTGACGGCCTTTCTCAACGACACCTATCCCGTCAACAGCGCTGTCTTTCAAGCCGTCGAGGCTCTGTGCCGCGAGGGCGAGACCGAGGGCTGGCTCTGCGCCCGCGAGATGGGCGGCATCCGCTTCGGACGCGTGATTAAACCCGGCACCCAGGCCGGGCGCTTCTCCGTCGATGTCGTGCGCATGGCTGACATCAAGGGACCGCATCACGTTCATACCCAGGGTGAAATCGGCATGATCATGCCGATTGAAAGCGACGCGGAGTTCGATGACATGCCGCGCGGCTGGTACGTCTATCCGGCAGGCAGCGACCACTGGCCGACAGTGACGAAGGGTGACGCCTATATCCTTTATCTCTTGCCCGACGGCGCTATTGAATTTACCGGAAAATAGGACGCGCGGAAGGATCGAAAATGGATTACCCGAGACACTACAACGCCGCCACCGACTTTATTGACCGGAACATCGCGAAGGGTCTAAGCGAAAAGACCGCCTTTATCGATCCGGTCCGCAGTCTGACCTATGGGGATCTCGGCAGGGAAAGCTGCCGCGCGGCAAATTTGATGATCTCGCACGGCTTGGGATTGGAAGACCGGGTCGCGATGCTGGTGCACGACACCGTGGACTTCCCGGTCATCTTCTGGGGAGCGATCAAGGCCGGTATTGTTCCTGTCGCGCTGAACACCCTGCTCTCGACAGACCAGTACCACTACATCCTCGAGGACTCGCGCGCGAAAGTGCTGTTCATCTCGGCGGCGCTCCTGGAGACCCTGAAACCCGCCCTGGCAAAGCTTCCGCGCCTGAAACACATCTTCGTGGTCGGCGGCGACAGCGGCGATCACATCGACTTTGCAAAAAGCCTCGCAGCGGAATCCGACCAATTTGAAACCGTCGAGACCTGCGCCGATGAGACGGCTTTCTGGCTCTACTCTTCAGGCTCGACCGGCATGCCCAAGGGCGTGCCACACATTCACAGCAGCCTGATGGAGACCGCGCGGCTTTTCGGGCAGGGCGTACTCGGCATTCAGGAAGACGACATGGTCTACTCGGCCGCGAAACTCTTCTTCGCCTACGGCCTGGGCAACGGCATGTCTTTTCCCTTGTCGGTCGGCGCGACCACGATCCTCTTTCCCGGCCGCCCGACACCGGACGCCGTGCTGGGTCTTCTGAAAGAACATCAGCCCAGCATCTATTGCGGTGTCCCGACACTCTACGCCGCGCTGCTCGCACATCCGGACTGCAACCGTGAAAAGACATCGGCCCGATTGCGCATTTGCCTTTCCGCCGGCGAAGCACTGCCCGAGGATGTGGGAACGTCCTGGCGGAAAACCATGGGCGTTGACATTCTGGATGGCGTGGGCTCGACCGAGATGCTGCACATCTTTCTCTCCAACCGTCCCGGCGACATCGTTTACGGCACGTCAGGTATCGCCGTTCCGGGCTACGACCTGCGGCTGGTCGACGAAGAGGGCCAGGACATCACTGAAGATGACGTGGGCGAATTGCTGGTCCGCGGCAGTTCGGCGGCAAGCGGGTACTGGAACCAGCGGGAAAAAACCCGGCGCACCTTCGAAGGCGAGTGGACCCGGACCGGCGACAAGTACACCCGCGACAGCGACGGCCGATACCACTACTGCGGCCGCACGGACGACATGTTCAAGGTCAGCGGTATCTGGGTGTCGCCCTTCGAAGTGGAATCCGCCCTGATCTCTCACGAAAGCGTTCTCGAAGCCGCCGTGGTCCCCTTTGAAGATCCCGATGGCCTGACCAAACCCAAAGCCTTCGTGATCCTGCAAGAGGGCGCATCATCCGATGGCATGTTCGAAGTCTTGAAAGATCATGTCCAGACCAGTGTCGGGAAATGGAAGTATCCGCGCGAGATTGTCTTCGTGGACTCTCTGCCGAAAACCGCCACCGGTAAGATCCAACGTTTCAAGCTCAGGGATTGAAGCACCATGCCGCTTGAGGATGCCGGGCACATTGAAATCGAAGGCGCGAATCTCGAGTACCGGATGATCGGTCCCCGCCCTGAGGAAGCACCCACCATCGTACTTCTGCACGAAGGCCTGGGATGCGCGGCTCTGTGGCGTGATTTCCCGGAGCAGCTGGCGAAATCGACCGGCCTGGGTGTGTTCATCTATTCGCGCCAGGGATATGGCGGTTCCTCGTCCTGCGAGGTGCCGCGCCCGCTGACCTATATGCATCATGAAGCGATCGATGTTTTGCCTGATCTGCTGGATGCCATCGCTTTTCGCAGCGGTGTACTGGTGGGACATTCCGACGGTGCATCGATTGCCGCGATTCATGCCGGCGACATTGCCGACCCGCGCGTGAAAGGCCTGGTCCTGATGGCGCCGCATTTCTTCACGGAAGACGAGGGCATCGCCGCCATCGCGGAGACCAAGATCACCTTCGAGACCACCGACCTGCGCGATCGACTGAAAAAATATCACGGCGAAAATGTCGACTGCGCCTTTTGGGGCTGGAACCGCGCCTGGCTCGACCCGGAGTTCCGCAACTGGGACCTCAGGGAATATCTGCCGCAGATTACGATACCGGTCATCGCTCTGCAGGGCTTGGAGGATCAATACGGCACAGCCGCCCAGATCGGCTGCATCGAAGAACTCTGCGGCGGCGAATTCGAGAGCCTCTTCCTGTCAAATTGCGCCCACACCCCCTTTCGCGAGCAGCCGGAGCAGACCCTGGCGGCCACCAGCCGCTTCGTTGCGAGTCTCTTCGAGGCCGGCACCGCGGTCGGCAACCGGCAGCAAGGATGATGCGATGACAGCCCTCCAGGCAACGAGCCCACTCCCGACACTGCCCGGAGACGTCGTTGCCCTGCCCGCACGCCCACATCACCCGGGGACGGGAAGCGTCGCGGACATGGCGCTGCTGGAAGAGGTCAAGCAAGCCTGTCCCGAAAGAACTGACCCCGGGAAATGGCGCCAGAACCGGACCTACCGATATGGCTGGTCTCTGTTCGAAGCGGGGTTTTATTGGGAAGCCCACGAGGTTTGGGAGCCGGTTTGGCTAGCGTGCCGACCCAACAGCCTGGAAAAGTCATTTCTGCGAGCGGCGATTCAATTGACCAACGCCTGTCTGAAAGACGCGATGGGCAAGACGAACGCGGCCCGGCGGTTGTTTGATGAAGTCGAGGGGCTGGTGAGTGAACTGAAAACAGCATTGGGAGCCGAGAACACATCCTACATGGGTGTCGATATGACGAGGTTCGCTCGACGGGAGAGCTGAGAAGTAAAATGCATTATATTGCGTTTATTGATAAATTTAACGTCTTATTATGCATTTTACAGCTTGACCATACCCCCGACCGCACTAGACTTCTAATCAAGAGCTCGGCAGAGCCAACTCGATACCGGTGACCGCTGCAACGGTGGACAGGCCGGATAAAGGGACGAAAAAGAGAGATGATCGATTTTCAAACCGACCCCGCGCGGTACCGGCATTGGCGCATTGAAACCGATGGCCCGGTTGCGAACCTCATCATGGACGTCGACGAAAAAGGCGGCCTCTTCGAAGGTTATGAGCTGAAGCTCAACTCCTACGACCTGAGTGTCGATATCGAGCTCGCCGACGCGATCCAGCGCCTGCGCTTCGAGCATCCCGAGGTCAAGGTGGTTGTCCTGCGCTCCGGCAAGGACAAGGTCTTTTGCGCGGGCGCCAACATCCGGATGCTGGCCGGAGCTGCCCATGCGCACAAGGTGAACTTCTGCAAGTTCACCAACGAGACCCGGAATTCCATGGAGGACGCGAGCCACCATTCCGGCCAGCAGTATATCAGCGCGGTGAATGGCGCCTGCGCGGGCGGCGGGTACGAACTCGCGCTCTCGACCGAATACATCCTGCTGACCGATGACGGATCTTCCTCCGTCGCGCTGCCTGAGGTTCCTCTGCTCGCGGTCTTGCCCGGCACCGGGGGCCTCACCCGGGTCACGGACAAGCGCAAGGTGCGCCGCGATCTGGCTGACGTTTTCTGCTCGATCGAAGAAGGCATCAAAGGAAAGAAAGCCGTCACCTGGCGGCTGGTCGACGAGACCGTTCCCAACTCCCGTTTCGAGGAAGCCATCGCGGCCAAGACCGGGGAGCTTGCGAAAAAATCGGATCGCCCTGACGGCGTGAGTGGGATCACGCTCGGGCCTCTGGCGCGAAGCTTCACCCAGAACAGCGTGACCTACTCCAGCGTCCAGGTCGAGTTGGACCGCGAGAGGAAACTCGCCACCGTGACCATCAAGGGTCCGGAAGATATGCCCCCTGCCTCGGCGGAAGAAATGTCCGCGCAGGGTGACGCTTTCTGGCCGCTCCGGGCGGCGCGCGAGCTGGACGACGCCATTCTTCATCTGCGCTTGAACGAGATGGAACTGGGTGTCATTCAGTTCAAAACACTGGGCGACAGCGCCAGGGCCCTGGCTTACGACGACTTCCTGGAAGCTCACCAGGAGAACTGGCTGGCCAAAGAAATCCTGCTCTACTGGCGCCGGGTTTTAAAGCGGGTCGATATGACCTCACGCTCACTGGTGGCGCTGATCGAGCCGGGCAGCTGCTTCGCCGGAACGCTGGCGGAATTGGTCTGGGCCTGCGACCGTTCCTATATGGCGGTCGGTGCCTTCGAAGGCGACAACCGCCCCGAAGCCACCCTCATGCTCTCAGCCGCCAACTTCGGCCGCCACCCCATGTCGAACGGGCTCAGCCGCCTGGAGACCCGTTTCCTTGGTGAGCCGGACAGTGTGACAAAAATCGAAGCGCGCAAGGGCGAACCCCTCACCGCGGAAGAGGCCGAAGAACTGGGCCTCGTCACCTTCGCCTACGACGACATCGACTGGGAAGACGAAGTCCGCATCTTCCTCGAGGAACGCACGAGCTTCTCACCTGATGCAATGACCGGCATGGAAGCCAACCTGCGCTTTGCCGGCCCTGAAACCATGGAAACCAGAATCTTCGGGCGCCTGACCGCCTGGCAGAACTGGATCTTCCAGCGGCCGAACGCGGTCGGGGATGACGGCGCGCTGCGCCGCTACGGTTCCGGTCAAAAGGCCGACTACAACATGGAACGGGTTTGAGGTCTCGCAAGGCCGCAAAAAAAGGAACGACCGATGATCGATGCAATGACCGTCAACTACGACACTATGATCCCGAACAACGTCGGCCTGTCGGAAGACCGCCGGGTGCTGAAAGCCCTGGAACGCTGGCATCCGGGCTACATCGACTGGTGGAAGGATATGGGCCCGGACGGCTTTCAGGATGCCATGGTCTACCTGCGCACGGCGGTCGGCGTCGACCCCAAGGGCTGGGCAAAGTTCGACTACGTGAAAATGCCGGAATACCGCTGGGGCGTGCTGCTTGCGCCGCAGGAGGAAGGCCGCACGATCCCCTTTGGCGAGCACCTGGGTGAACTGGCCTGGCAGGAAGTGCCGGGCGAATATCGCGCGCTCATGCGGCGGCTGGTTGTCATCCAGGGCGATACCGAACCCGCCTCGGTCGAGCAACAGCGGCATCTGGGCAAGACCGCGCCCTCGCTCTACGACATGCGCAACCTCTTCCAGGTCAACGTCGAGGAAGGCCGGCACCTCTGGGCCATGGTCTACCTGCTGCAGAAATACTTCGGCGCGGACGGCCGCGAGGAAGCGAACGAATTGCTGCGCAGGCGCTCCGGCGACGGCGACGCACCGCGTATGTTGGGGGCCTTTAACGAGACGACCGGCGACTGGCTGTCCTTCTTTATGTTCACCTTCTTCACCGACCGGGACGGCAAGATGCAGCTTGAGAGCCTCGCGCAATCCGGTTTTGATCCGCTTTCGCGCACATGCCGCTTCATGCTGACCGAAGAGGCCCACCACATGTTCGTCGGAGAATCCGGTATCGGCCGTGTGATCCAGCGGACCTGCGAAGCGATGAAAGCGGCCGGCATTGAAGACCCCAACGACATCGCCAAGATCCGCGCGCTCGGTGTCATCGACCTGCCGACCCTGCAGAAGAAAGCAAATCTGCATTACTCACTGTCGTTGGACCTCTTCGGGTCCGAGGTCTCCACCAATGCCGCCAATGCCTTCAATGCAGGCATCAAGGGGCGTTTTCACGAAACCAAGATCGACGACGATCACCGCTTGCTGAACGACACCTATCCTGTGCTGAAGCATGTCGACGGCGAATTCAAACTGATCGATGAGCCCGCGCTCTCTGCCCTGAACATGCGCCTGCGGGACGATTACGTCACCGACTGTGCCAAGGGCATCAAGCGCTGGAACAAAATCATCGAAAAAACAGGCGTCGACTTCGCCCTGACCCTGCCGCACGCGGCCTTCCACCGGCAGATCGGTGAGTTCGCCAACATCTCCGTGACGCCGTCGGGCATCATCCTGTCCGACAGTGAGTGGAACCAGCGCAAGAGCGAGTGGCTGCCGTCGGGCGATGACGGCGACTTCATCCAGTCGCTGATGGTTCCGGCCACCGGTATCGGCGAATACGCCGGCTGGATCGCGCCGCCGAAGATCGGGATCGACAACCAGCCCGGCAACTTCGAGTACGTTCAGATCGCCGCATGAGCGCGTCCCCGAACCCACAGGCGGGGTCGCAGCCGCTCAAACAGCATCTGATCGATCCGGAGATCTGCATTCGTTGCGGAACCTGCGAAGAGACCTGTCCGATCGATGCCATCACCCACAACGACGACAACTACGTTGTCGATGCAGAGATTTGTAACTACTGCATGGACTGCATCGGGCCCTGCCCGACCGGCTCGATCGATAACTGGCGTCTCGTGATGACGGCCTATTCTCTCGAGGAACAGTTTGAGTGGGAAGAGCTGCCGGAGCAGGAAGAACTTGAGAGCGGCGAACAAGGGTCGGTGAGTCTGGAAGCCTTGGAAGATGAGATCGATGCACTGCTCGCCAAAGCGCACGAAGGCACCGGCGGCAAGGCCGTGGTGCCTGCCTCGGCATCCAAGCCCAGCGTCAATCTCTTCCGCCGCGACCATCCCGCTGTCGCCACGGTGCAGGGAAACTTCCGGCTGACCAAGGACAACGTTGAGAACGATGTCCGTCACATCATCCTGGATTTCGGCGATACGGTCTTTCCGGTCCTCGAAGGCCAATCGATTGCCATCACCCCGCCGGGAAGTGATAAAGACGGTAAGCCGCATGAGTCACGGCTCTACTCCATCGCCAGCCCGCGTGACGGCGAGCGACCGAACACCAACAATGTCGCCCTGACGGTCAAACGCGAACCGGAAGGTCTGTGTTCGAACTATATTTGCGATCTGAAAAAGGGCGACCAGGTACAGGTCACCGGCCCGTTCGGCGCGACCTTCCTGATGCCCGGCGATCCTCTGGCCAACATCATCATGATCTGCACGGGAACCGGCTCGGCCCCGTTCCGGGCTTTCACCGAACGCCGCCGCCGTGCCATGCCGGATGCACCTGGCAAAATGCTGCTCTTCTTTGGGGCACGCCAACCCGATGAGCTGCCGTACTTCGGCCCTCTCATGAAAGTACCTGAAGATCTGCTTGCCAAGCACCTGGTTTACTCCCGTCTTCCAGACCAACCGAAGGAGTATGTTCAGGACCGCATGCGGGATTGCGCGGGTGAATTTTCGGAACTGCTGAAGGACGAACGCACCCATATCTACATCTGCGGCCTGAAAGGCATGGAGACCGGTGTCGACGAAGCCCTGGCCGACATCTGCCGCAGCGAGAATCTCGACTGGGCGAGCCTCAAACCAACACTGCGCACGACAGGGCGGTATCATGTCGAAACCTATTGAGCCGCGCGGCATGAAAGCACCGCCTGAGGCCCGCGATATTGCCGCGCCGCGCGAGCTGCCGCCCGGCCCGTTCGAACATGACATCACCATCCGCTGGGGCGATTGCGACCCTGCGCAGATCGCCTATACCGCAAACATCCCGGCCTGGGGGCTGCGGGCGATTGAGGCCTGGTATGAAGCCTGCCTCGGCGTCGACTGGTATGCGATCAACATCGACAACGGTATGGGAACGCCCTTCGTCCATCTGGATTTCGACATGGTGTCGCCGGTCACACCGCGTGCCGTGCTCTCCTGCAAGGTCTATGTCCGCTCCATAGGACGCTCTTCCCTGGCCCATCGGGTCGAGTGCTTTCAAGACGGAGAGCTGTGCTTTACCGGTCAGACCGTCTCGGCGTTTGTCGCCGCGACAAAGATGAAACCCATTTCGATCCCGGCCAATATGCGGGCCTCGATCCAACGCTATGCCGAGCAACAGGGACGGCCGTTGGAGACGGCAGCTTGACACAAGGCGCTGTCTCCCGCATGCAGCTGAAGTTTGCAGCAAGAAACGAAACACGATCCAGAGAGCACGATGGCGTCAGACAGCGATAGCCTGGTTACGGAAAATGATCCGCCCCCGAGCCGCCTTGGATCCCAGGATCAGGGATTCCTGCAGGAGGTCGGAAACCGGGTGCGCAGTGCGCGGAAACGACACGGCATGTCGCGTAAGGTGCTGGCGCGGGAGTCGGGAGTTTCGGAGCGCTATCTCGCGCAACTGGAAACCGGCAGCGGCAACATCTCGATCCTTCTCTTGCGCCAGGTTGCTGCGGCGACAGGTATGAAACTGCGGGATCTGGTGTCTGAATCCCAGGAAGACGCCCCCGAAATCCTCTCGATTCTCGAGCTGGCACGCCGTGCGAGCCCCGCACAGCGCGAAGACATCATCAACAGTCTTACCGGCATGCTGGATCAGTCCGGCACCAACCTCAAGGCGTCCCGGATTGCCCTGATCGGCTTGCGCGGCGCCGGAAAGTCGACGCTGGGAAAACTCATCGCGGAAGATCTCAAGATTCCCTTCATCGAACTGAACCGCGAAATCGAGCTGGACAGCGGCCTCGCCATCGCCGAGATCTTCGCGCTCTACGGTCAGGACGGGTACCGGCGTCTGGAACAGCGCTGCCTGCGATCGGTCATCGACCGCCATAGCGAGGTCGTGCTGGCCGTGGCCGGCGGCATTGTCGCAGAGGCCAACACCTACGAGATGCTGCTGAGGTCTTTCCACAGCGTTTGGCTGCAGGCTAGGCCGGAAGAACATATGGAACGCGTGCGGGCGCAGGGCGACCGTCGGCCGATGGCGGGTAACCCGGCGGCCATGAACGACCTGCGCTCGATCCTGGAGAGCCGCCAGCAGCTCTACGCCAACGCGGAAATGACCTTCAACACCAGTGGGAAAACGGTGGCACAGTGCAGAGATGAACTGAGTGGCCTTCTGGTCAGCCGCGTGACCGGCAGCCATTCGTGATTGAGACCTGTCCGATCCCGCAACGACACCAACCGCACTCGCCACCGAGCCCGCTGACAAGCATTTCTTTTGACTAGCGGGTCGCGCGTTTGAGGTAGGTGATGAGATCTAGGCGGTCAGCGTCGTTCAAGCGGGCATGGTTTAGGATCCAGTAGTCCAGATCCGCATCGGTCCAGACCGGGCTCTCCGTTTCCAGGGTAATCCTGTAGGGGAAGCCCTTCACCGCACCCGGCGGCCGTCCGAAGAGGCCCTTCAGGTGCGGACCACGCTTATCTTCACCAATCTCGACTGACCAATCGACATCGGGCTCGCGCGCGGCCTCGCGCTCGAAAACCTGCCCTCTCGCAGGTTCGGCCAGCTTCGGCCCCATCTGCGGCGAGAGGCTGTGGCAATAGGAGCACTTTTCATTGAAGAGTTGGCCGCCACGATCAAAGTCCTGGGCGAGAGCCGGAAACAGGCTGGCAAAGAAGATCAGGGCCAGAATCGCCAGAAACAGCTGAAGTGTCAGCAGTCTGATCACCCCTGCGCAGATATCCAAGTTACCTCTTGACCGCATCCGCTCAACCTTCCTGCCCGGCAAGCCGCAACGCAATGAATTGAACTTCAAGACTCAGAATAAGCCTCAGGTATCATCAAATCCTTGACGCAGATCAGGCTTCACTTCGCCGCTGGAGGACAAAGAAGCACCGGAACTTCTGAGATGAATAATGGTCAGTCAAAGGAATGATACAACAGGGGCTCTCGTCATTTCTGCGAGACGACTGCCGCCTATTGCAGACGTAGATGGCGTTTCGCCCGGCAAAACGCTTGTGGCGGAGGGGGTGGGATTCGAACCCACGGTACCCGCAAAGGCACAACGGTTTTCGAGACCGTCCCGTTCGACCACTCCGGCACCCCTCCGATCCGCGGAACCTGGGTCGAAACGGTCCTTCCGCGAAGCGGCGGGACATTAGCGTAACACCTGCGCGCCTGCAAGCGGGCAAATGACCTGCTGATTCTGAATCCCAGGACACTATATATAGAGACAACGCGAGGATGGTGAGGCAAGACTGGGCCCTGAATGATAAGCAGAACGAGGCACCGCCAAAGTGCCGGATGACCCCCCAATCCAAACACAAAACGCCAAAACCTTGGACCCCAAACCCAATGGGCTGCCGGCGATACCGGTGCATGAGCTCGGCGCGCAATGGCCGGAACAACTCTTCGATCTGGAGATCGAAAGGGCGAAATCCCTGCTGGAGTCCGGGAGCGGGCACTTTCCTGGCTTCGCAGTCAAACAGGTAGACCGCCTTTCGCGCAGTTGGCTGCAGCGCGCGGGCAACCCCTATCTGGCCGAAATCGACGCCATGAACGACAGGCTGGCGGCACCCGGGGTTTACTTTCTCAACATTAACTACGAGTGGGGCTGCACGTCCGGCGTGAGCGCGGCTGCAGAGGGCGGAAACCTCTTGCGCCGGGTGCTGGACTGGCCGCTCGACGGCCTGGGCGCCGAGATCGTGGCGGCACGCTGCGAGTCCGCAGCCGGCCATTGGGTCAACCTGACCTGGCCGGGCTTTACCGGGTCGATCCAGGGCATAGCGGCAGGCCGGTTTTCAGCCGCGATCCATCAAGCCCCCATGCCGCGCAGAACCCCGATCATGCCCCTGGACTGGGTGATGAACCGCAAGCGCGTCTGGAACAGCCGGGCCATTCCGCCGGCCCATTTGCTGCGGCAGGTCTTTGAGACCTGTGAGACCTACGCCGACGCCAAACGGATTCTGAGCGAAACGGAGCTTGCCCTGCCCGCGATCTTCCTGCTCAGCGGAATTGAGAGCCACGAAGGCTGTGTGATCGAACGCAGTCCGACCGAAGCCTTCCTGCGCGAGAGTCCGGCTGCGGCAGCGAACCACTGGCAATCCCAGTCCTCCAAAGCCAGCGCGCGCGGACAACTGAGCCATGAACGCAGCGCGGCCATGCTGGAGCCGCAAATCGACAGCCGGCTCGAAAACCCCGGCCATCCAGCCTTCAACTGGCTCAAACCGCCGATTCTCAACGATACCACCCGGTTGGTTATGACCGCGAACGCCGCCAGCGGCGAGCTCTTCGTCCAAGGCTTTGAAAAACCCACGGCTGCGGGGCGGAAAAATGCCGAAAGTGACGTCGCTGTTGCCGCAACGGCAATACTGTATCTTGGGCCTGACATAAGCCCCGAACACTAGAACAGATCGCCTTTTGACGAAGCCACGAGGCGGTTTCGTCAAAAGGCGTGAATCCGTTCTAAATCTTAGTGTTAGATCAGATTCACAAGCACAGGTGATCGCCTCCGGCGATTCCATCTAAACTTGATCTGATCGTGGGAAAGCCTCTGTTCGGGGCATTCCCAACACCTCGCTGAAGGGACTCCGAAAATCCAGCGGGAAAAGCGTTGACAGAGCGTTCGCCATAGCTATATTCCGCGGGTCCGGCGGGGCTGCATCTGCGGCGCCCGCCCATCTGTTCACGAAAAAAAGCCGGTAAATACCGACATGTTCGCAGTCATCAAAACAGGCGGCAAGCAATACAAGGTCGCCAAAGACGATATTGTTGTCGTCGAAAAGCTCGAAGGTGAGGCTGGCGCCTCCGTTGCCCTCGATTCGGTCCTCATGCTGGGCGACGACAAGTCCGTCACCACAGGCGCTCCCTTCGTCGAGGGTGCATCTGTCGCCGCCGAAGTGGTCGAGCAGACCCGGGGCGACAAGGTCATTGTCTTCAAAAAGCAGCGCCGTCAGAACTACCGCCGCAAGAACGGCCATCGCCAGGACCTTACGGTTCTCAAGGTGACGGACATTCTGACCGACGGTAAGAAGGCCGCGAAGGCAGCGCCGAAGAAAAAGGCCGCTCCGAAGGCAAAAGACGAAGACGCCGACGCACCTAAAAAGGCTCCGGCCAAGAAGAAAGCGGCCCCCAAGGCCAAAGAAGAGGAGTAGGACTCCATGGCACATAAAAAAGCAGGCGGTAGCTCCCGCAACGGCCGCGACTCGGCCGGCCGGCGCCTCGGCGTCAAAAAATACGGCGGTGAGCTGGTCATCCCCGGCAATATCGTCATCCGTCAGCGCGGCACGCAGTACCACCCCGGCGACAACGTCGGCATGGGTAAAGACCACACGATC
Organism: Denitrobaculum tricleocarpae; assembly: GCF_007004665.1. GTDB lineage: Bacteria > Pseudomonadota > Alphaproteobacteria > Kiloniellales > Kiloniellaceae > Denitrobaculum > Denitrobaculum tricleocarpae. Next base: position 36,015 of record NZ_ML660055.1, read on the forward strand.
TTCGCGAAGATCGAAGGCCACGTCAGCTTCCGGCAGAAAGCCGGTGGCCGGACCTATGTGTCGGTAGAGCCGAAGGCCTCTTAAGGCCCCGCCTCTCGGTCTGCATCCGAGGGTGATAGAATTCAGGGGGAATGGCATGCCATTCCCCCTTTTTCGTGTTCGATTTATGAAATGCACCGGCAACACCCGGTCTAAATGGGCGAAAGGTCCAACGGAGCGATGAAGTTCCTCGACGAGGCCAAAATCTTCATCAAGAGCGGCGACGGCGGCAATGGCTGCGTCAGTTTCCGGCGTGAGAAATACGTCGAATTCGGAGGCCCGAACGGCGGCGACGGCGGCCGTGGTGGGGACGTGATCTTCGAAGCCGTCAACGGGTTGAATACGCTGATCGATTTCCGCTACCGGCAGCATTTTAAGGCGAAACGCGGGGAAAACGGCAAGGGCCGTGACATGACCGGCGCCGGTGGTCCTGATCTGGTCGTCAAGGTCCCGGTCGGCACGGAAGTCCTGTCAGAGGACCGCTCGGAGGTCATCGCCGATCTGACAACGGAAGGCCAGCAGGTCACCATGGCAAAGGGCGGTGATGGCGGATTCGGCAATGCCCGCTTCAAGACCTCGACCAACCGTGCGCCCCGCCGCAGTGATCCGGGCTGGCCCGGCGAAGAGCACTGGTTTTGGCTGCGCCTCAAACTGATCGCCGACGCCGGGCTCGTCGGCCTGCCCAACGCAGGCAAGTCGACCTTTCTCTCGGCTGTTTCGCGCGCCAAGCCAAAGATCGGGGATTACCCCTTTACCACCCTGCACCCCAACCTGGGCGTGGTTTATCTCCATGGCGAAGAGTTCGTCATTGCCGACATTCCCGGCCTGATCGAGGGCGCGCACGAGGGTCACGGACTGGGCGACCGCTTTCTCGGTCACGTAGAGCGCTGCGGTGTGCTGCTGCATCTGGTGGACGCGAGCCAGGACGATTTTCTGGAAGCCTACAAAACCGTTCGCTCAGAGCTTGCCGCCTATGGCCGGGAACTGAATTACAAGCCCGAGATTGTCGGCTTCAACAAGATTGACGCTCTGAGTGAGGACATCCGCGAAGAACGCCTTACCGCGCTCAAGGAAATTGCCGTCGGCGAAGTCCTCATGCTCTCGGGCGTCTCCGGCGAAGGCGTTCAGGAGGTCCTGGCGGGATTGCTCCGGCACATTAAGCAAGACCGGGAAGAGCGCGCCGAGGCCGGTGCGCCGGAAACCAGCGAGTGGAAGCAGTCATGGGAGCCTGCGGACGCGCCGGCTCATAGCGACGTGCCCGCACATGAAGTGGAGCCCGATTCGGAGAGATCCGAACCGTGAGCACGACTGATCATAGCCTTGCAGGTGCCAGGCGTGTCGTCGTCAAAATCGGCTCGGCCCTTCTGGTTGACGACGATAGCGGCGAGGTCCGACGGAGCTGGCTGGACGCGCTGACCGACGATGTGGCGGCGTTGGTGAACGATGGAACCGAAGTCATCCTGGTTTCTTCCGGTGCAATTGCCGTGGGTCGCCGGCACCTCGGCCTCCGGTCTGGAAACTTAAAGCTCGAGGAAAAACAAGCCTCTGCCGCAAGCGGCCAGATACTTCTGGCCCACGCCTATCAGGAAGCGCTCGCGCGCCACCATGTCACGGTCGCGCAGATTTTGCTAACCTTGGGGGATACCGAGCAACGCCGTCGGCACTTGAACGCGCGCAACACCCTCACCACGCTCCTACGTTTGCGGGCGGTGCCGGTCATCAACGAGAACGATACTGTCGCAACCAGCGAAATCCGCTTCGGCGACAACGACCGGCTCGCGGCCCGCGTCGCCGCCATGATGAACGCAGACGTGCTGGTCCTGCTCTCCGACATCGACGGTCTCTATACCGCCGATCCCAAACGCGATCCAAACGCAGAATTCCTGCCCGAAATTTCAGCGATCACGACTGATATCGAAGCCATGGGCGGCGATGCCCTGCCCGGCTACAGCTCGGGGGGCATGGTCACCAAGCTGGCGGCGGCCAAGATCGCGGTCGGCGCCGGCTGCAGGATGGCGATCACCGACGGGCGCGCCATGAACCCGCTGAAAGGTCTCTCAAACGGACAGCGCGCCTCCTGGTTTCTTTCGGACGTCGAACCGCGTACCGCGCGCAAGCGTTACATTGCGGGCGCTCTCCAACCCCAAGGCCGGCTTCTGCTCGACGAAGGCGCGGTGAGAGCACTTAAGAGCGGGAAAAGCCTTCTCCCCGCAGGGGTCACCGCCGTCGAAGGCAGCTTTCAGCGCGGGGATTCGGTGACGCTTTTGAATCCTTCCGGTCAGGAAGTCGCACGCGGTCTCGCCGCCTACTCCGCCTCCGACGCGGGCCGGATCATCGGCCACCAGAGCGGGGAAATCGAAGCACGTCTTGGCTATCGGGGCCGGGAAGAATTGATACACCGTGACGATCTTGTCTTGATGTAAGGACGATTGGGTCGTCAGAATAGCGAACCAGAAGCCTGAGGACCGGAAGATGACTGCCGAAACCGCTGTATTGCGAGACGACCTTGTCAGCGAAATGAACGACCTGGGACGCGCGGCCCGTGCCGCCGCGGCTGAGCTCGCCATGGCTGGTCCGGAACAGCGGAATGACGCCCTACAGGCTGCAGCTGAGGCCCTGCGCGATCAATCCGATAAAATCATCGCCGCCAACGCCGTGGATATGTCTGCGGCGGAGGCCAAGGGTCTGTCGGCGGCCATGCTCGACCGCCTCCTGCTTGATAGCGATCGTGTCGAGGCTATGGCCCTGGGCCTGGAAGCCATCGCGGACTTTCCCGATCCCCTGGGCCGCGTACTCGAGGAACGCAGCCGGCCCAACGGTCTTCAGATCGCCAAGATCGCGGTGCCCCTCGGTGTGATCGGCATCATCTACGAGAGCCGGCCCAACGTAACGGCCGACGCAGGCGGGCTCTGCCTCAAATCCGGGAACGCGGCAATCCTGCGCGGTGGTTCCGAATCCGCGAATTCGTCGGGCGCAATCCTGGAATGCCTGCAGGCCGGCTTGCGAAAAGCCGGTCTGCCGGAGGCCGCCCTTCAGCGGCTGCCGACGACGGACCGCGCAGCCGTCGGAATCATGCTGACAATGAGTGAGGACATCGACCTGATCGTGCCGCGCGGCGGCCGCGGACTGATCGAACGCGTCCAGCAGGAGAGCCGGATCCCGGTCATGGCTCACCTGGACGGCCTCTGCCATACCTACATTCACGGCGACGCCGACAAGGAAATGGCGACGGAGATTGCGGTCAATGCGAAGATGCGCCGGACCGGCATCTGCGGAGCGACCGAGACCCTGCTGGTGGACCGTTCAGCCGTCGAGAGTCATCTGCCCGACGTGCTGAAAGCGCTGGTATCGGCGGGCTGCGAGATCCGGGGCGACGAGACGGTTCAAGCCATGGAGATCGGAACGAGCGTCAAGGAGGCAGTTGCTCAGGACTGGGACACCGAGTATCTGGACTCCATTATCTCGGTGAAGGTTGTCGACGGGCTCGATGATGCCGTTTCGCATATCAACCAGCATGGCTCTCACCACACCGAAGCCATCGTGACCGAAGACCAGACAGCTGCTCAAGCCTTCCTAAACCGCGTGGATGCCGCGATCGTCATGCACAACGCCTCGACCCAATACGCGGACGGCGGCGAGTTCGGTATGGGTGCCGAAATCGGTATCTCGACCGGAAAGCTTCATGCACGCGGCCCCGTTGGTGCTGACCAGTTAACGAGCTACAAGTACCTGGTGCGCGGAAGAGGTCAGGTCCGGCCGTAATTGAGCCCTACAGCCATGCCGAAACAGCTTCGTCGTGAGCGCAATGCCAGACCCCGCGATCAAGGTGGGAAGAACAGATAAAACTAAAAGTGTATCGTAGAAATTCATACTAAAAGTTGTGAATAGAGCAAAAAATGCCCGTGATTTTTAAGCACCCGGTGCGACGCCCCGGTCTGGCGCGCATCGGTCGTATGCTTGACGGTCACCTACCGGCAGCAGGGCAGCGCATCGGGTTGCTCGGCGGCTCCTTCAATCCAGCCCACGACGGTCATTTGGCCATCAGCGAGGAGGCCCTGCGCCGTCTTGATCTCGATGAGATCTGGTGGCTGGTATCACCGCAAAATCCGCTGAAATCCGCCGATGAAATGGCGCCCCAGGCGATGCGGGCAGAGCGCGCCGCGGTCCAGGTCGGAACCCCTAAGATCCGCGTGACCATGCTGGAACGGGAGTTCGGTACCGCCTACACGGCAGAAACCTTGCAGCTGCTCGTGGCGCGTTTTCCGCGCGTTCGTTTCGTATGGTTAATGGGGGCGGATAACCTGATTCAGATCGACCGTTGGCAGGATTGGCACAAAATCTTTAACACCATGGCCATTGCGATTTTTGATCGCCCAACCTATTCTCTAAGGGCACTGGCTTCCAAGGCGGCCAGGCATTTTGCCCGGTTCCGCAAGCGTGAGAGCGAACTAAAGCGTTTTGCGGACTCCGCGCCACCCGCTTGGGTATTCCTCCATAACAGGCTGAATGCCCAGTCATCCACAGCGATGCGGGCGGCTGAGGAACGGGCACCCACGCGCGTCCGGAGTGCAGACTGCATCCCGGATGCAGACAAGGACTGAGAAACGGAGAGATAAGACCATACTAAGCGAAAACAAGGCCTCCAAGGCCGGCAAGCAGGACGCACTGGCGTCCAGCAAGCATCTGCTCCAAGTGGTCCAGTCTTCCCTCGAAGACGACAAAGCGGAAGATCTTGTCGTTATCGAGCTCGCCGACAAATCCAGCATCGCCGACTACATGGTTATTGCCAGTGGCCGTTCACAACGACAAGTGGGCGCCATGGCGGATCATTTGAGCCGCGCGTTGAAGTCGGCTGGAGTGACTGGCGCCAAGGTTGAAGGTGCCGAACGTTGTGACTGGGTGTTGATCGACGGCGGTGACGTCATCGTTCATCTCTTCCGTCCGGAAGTGCGTGCGTTCTACAATCTTGAAAAGATGTGGGGCGTTGATCTGCCGGAAAACGTCGCGAACGCCGGCACGGCCTGACAAGCCGACTGTGCTTTTGGGAGCGGGACTGACTGCCTCTGCGTGAATGTACCGTGGACGCAGTGACGATTCTGAGAGCGCGAGCGCAGGAAGCAAGACCTTTCGCCCGTCAAAGCGGGCGAAAGAAGGCGCTTTGTAAACTTCAGCAAGTGCGACACATCGCTCTGCCCGGCAACCGGCAGCGAGTATTTAAACTGCAGCACGAGTAGAACATGCGCATAACCCTGGCTGCGGTCGGTAGAGGTAAGCCCGGACCTGTACGCGATGTCTATCAGCACTACATCAAGCGCCTGAACTGGCATTTTGACCTGCGCGAGGTCGAGGAACGCAAGGCCCTGCCGCCGGCGCAACTGAAACGCCGGGAGGCCGAGATGCTGCTGGATGCGATACCCAAGGGTGCAGCACTGGTGGCTTTAGACGAACGCGGCAAAAACCTCTCAAGCGCCGAGTTCGCGCAAATGATCGGGCAGTGGCGAGACAATTCCGTGCAGGACATCGCGTTTGTCATCGGGGGCGCGGATGGACTTGAGGAGCGCGTGCGGAGCGCAGCAACGCGCAGCATTTCCTTCGGGCGGATGACCTGGCCACATATGATGGTCAGAGCTCTGCTGGCGGAACAGCTTTACCGGGCGCAGTCAATCCTGGCTGGGCATCCTTATCACCGGGAATAGACTTCCCGAAGCAAGGTTTGTTAACCGTATTGCAAAGACCTGTGTTCATACTCGCCGGACCACACAGTTTACTCGTGCAAAAACACTGTAGATCCAACTGAAATGAGCCTATAACTCCCTCTATGAGTAGCCAGAAACCGCCTCGCCCCGTCGTCCTCTGCATCCTCGATGGCTGGGGCCACCGAGAGATCTGCGAAAACAATGCGATCTGCATCGGCAAAACGCCGGTTCTCGACCGCCTGACGAAATCCTGTCCCCATGCCCTGATCGACGCGTCGGAACTGGAAGTCGGCCTGCCCGAAGGTCAGATGGGCAATTCGGAAGTGGGTCACATGAACATCGGCGCCGGTCGGGTGGTGATGCAGGACCTGCCCAGGATCGACAGTGCTATCGCGGATGGTTCCTTTGCGCGCTCACCGCGCCTGATCGAGTTCGCCGGGGCCGTGAAAGCCAAAGGCGGCAAAGCCCACATCATGGGACTGCTCTCCCCCGGCGGGGTCCATTCACACCAGAAACATATCGTGCAGTTGGTTGAAACGCTGCATGGTTTGGGCGTCCAAAGCGTCATCCATGCCTTTCTGGACGGTCGGGACACACCACCGCGCTCAGCGCTCGGGTTTCTTGAGACCTTCCTGGCGGATGCTCCGCACGCGGAAATAGGAACCGTGTCGGGCCGCTACTACGCCATGGATCGGGATCAGCGCTGGAATCGCGTCACCAAAGCCTATCACGCCATTGTCGATGGCGGGAACGATCACGACAGCGAGCGCGCGGATAGCGCCCTTGCCGCCGTTGAACAGGGCTACGCCCGGGACGAGAACGATGAATTCGTCCTGCCGACCGTTGTCGGCGGCTATGCCGGCATGGCGGATGGCGATGGGCTGCTGATGGCTAATTTCCGCGCTGATCGCGCACGAGAGATTCTCACCGCGCTCCTGGATCCGGAATTTGACGGGTTTGAGCGGAAGCGAAGCGTCGCGTTCTCGGCTGCCGCCGGCATGGTGGAATACGCCAGTCAGCTCAACGCCTTCATGTCGACCGTCTTTCCCTCCGAGGAATTGACCGCCACCCTGGGCGAAGTTGTCTCCAATGCCGGGCAGAAACAGCTCCGGATTGCTGAAACGGAAAAGTACGCCCACGTCACCTTCTTCTTTAACGGCGGACGCGAAGAAGTGTTCGAGGGGGAAGAGCGTATCCTGGTTCCCTCGCCGGACGTCGCGACTTACGACCTGAAGCCAGAAATGTCGGCGCCCGAAGTGACCGATAAGCTATGCGCAGCGATTGAGTCCGGCGAATTCGGCCTGATTGTCGTCAATTACGCCAACGGCGATATGGTTGGGCATACAGGCGATTTGGCCGCGGCGGTCAAAGCTGTTGAGACCGTGGATGCCTCTGTGGCCAGGCTTGAAGAAACAATCACCCGCGCCGGTGGTGCGATGCTGGTCACCGCAGACCACGGCAACGCGGAACTCATGGTCGATCCCGAGACCGGTCAGCCGCACACGGCCCACACCATGAACAAGGTACCGCTGATACTGGTGAATGGTCCTGCTGGGGTCAAAAACCTCAAGAACGGCCGTCTGGCAGACCTGGCACCAAGCGTCCTTTCACTCATGCAGCTGCCGCTTCCCGCGGAAATGACCGGCCGCTCGCTGATCGGTATGGCCACGGCGACGTCCGACGCGGCGGCCGAATGATGGCGGTCTCGTTCGCACTCGGGCGGACGAAAACGATCTCAATGATCGTGGCCACGACGGCTGCTATTCTGATATCGGACCATCCTGCAGCGGCCCAGTCCGCTGATCAGACGAAACCCAACCTGAACGAAATTCAGCGCGACCTCGAGCGCAGCAAAGCCGACACAGAAGATCTGGCACGCAAATCCGAAGAAGTCCGAATTGAGCTGCGCCTCTTGAAAGGCCGCATGATCAATGTCGCGCGTAAAACCCTGGATCTTGAGTCCGAACTTTCAGCGATCGAAGAGACCCTTGTCAGCCTGGTTGAAGAGGAAAGCGCCAAATCGGCGGCACTGCAGCGCCAGCGGCAAAAGTTGGGCCGCACGCTGGGCGCGCTGCAGCGTATTGCCCTACTGCCGCCTGAGGCTCTGGTCGCCGCACCGGGATCTCCTGTAGATGCGGTGCGCTCTGCAACCTTGCTGAGGGTTGCGGTTCCGGCTTTGGAGCAGGAAGCAGACCGGTTGAAACAAGATCTGGACGAACTGGAGCATCTGCGCGTCAGGATCGAGCGCGAGCGCGTTGACGTCAGCGCCGCCAGCGACCTCCTCAGCAATGAACGCAAGACGCTGACTGCGTTGATCGATCAGAAACGCCGCCTTCAGTCTCAAACCACAGAACAACAGGCCGCTTCAGAGCGTAAGATGGCCCGTCTGGCCCGTGAAGCCGGGAACTTGCGCGATTTGCTGCGCAAAATCGAGCGCGAAGCGGCGGAGCAGGAGCGTCTGGCGCGCGAGGCCGAACAGCGTGACAAGGAACGCCGGCTGGCGCTGCAAAGGGAACAAAAGCGACAGCTGGAACTTGAACAGGCCAAAAGAGAGGCCGAAGCTCGGGAACAGCAGCGTCTGGCTGAAACCGCGCAGCGTCAGGGCGAGCTCGAGAGCCGGCTGCTGACCAAGCCGCCGGTCACCGCACAGGCGCCAGAGCCCCCTCCCGCGGATCAGCGACAGGTTGCGTCAGCGGGGACGCGGCCAGCGATAAACGGCAGTCTTTCGAAGCCGGCCAACATCCGTGCCTTCCCCTCGGTCGCGCGTAACGAACTTTTGATGCCGGCGCACGGCCGGCTTTTGAGACGCTATGGGCAGCAGGGCAAAAACGGCAGTCCAGCGTCAAAAGGCATAACCATAGCAACACGCGAGGGGGCTCAGGTAATTGCCCCCTTTGACGGAAAAGTGGTCTATGCTGGGGAGTTCCGCGGCTATGGCCTCATCTTGATCATAGAGCACGGCAAACGATATCATACATTACTGGCTGGCGTTGAACGCGTAGACGCGGTTGTCGGCCAGTGGATACTAGCGGGAGAGCCGATCGGCGTAATGACCGACGACGGGGTTCGAAAACCAGAACTTTATTTGGAACTCCGGAGAAACGGACAAGCGATCAATCCGCTGCCTTGGTTGGCGGCAACTGGCGATAAGGTACGAGGTTAATGCACAAATTGCAGAAGGCGGCCATCCTGGCCGCAGTGGTACTTATGTTCCCGCTCGGCGGCTCCGTTGCGCAGGATAATGAACAGCACTCCGAAACATACCGGCAGCTCAAGCTCTTCGGCGACGTCTTCGAGAGAGTCAGAACCGATTATGTTGAGGAAGCGACGGATGAGGAGCTGATCGAGTCTGCGATCCAGGGTATGCTCTCGCATCTCGACCCTCATTCCAGCTACCTGAATGAAAAGTCCTTCAAGGACATGCGGGTTCAGACACGCGGCGAGTTCGGTGGTCTCGGGATCGAAGTCACCATGGAGAACGGTTACGTCAAGGTCGTCTCTCCGATTGACGATACGCCAGCCTTCCGCGCCGGAGTCGAAGCCGGTGACTACATTACCCACCTGGACGGCGAGGCCGTTCAGGGTCTGACGCTTGCCGAGGCCGTCGAGCGCATGCGCGGACTGGTCGATACGGACCTGAAAGTTACGATCCGACGCGAGGGCGTTGATCCCTTTGACCTGGTCATCACCCGTGACGTCATCAAGGTCCGGTCGGTCCGCAGCCGTCTGGAAGGGAATGTGGGCTATGTGCGCGTGACTTCCTTCAACGAGCAGTCGACGCCAGGCGTTGAAAACGCCATTGCGGACATCAAGAAAGAACTCGGCAACAAGCTGGTGGGACTGGTGCTTGATTTGCGCAACAATCCCGGCGGCCTCTTGACCGAAGCCATCTCGATTTCCGATGCCTTTCTCGACCAGGGTGAAATTGTCTCGACCCGAGGCCGTGAGTCCGAGGACACCCAGCGCTACAACGCACGTTCAGGCGATCTGGTGGATGGTCTTCCGATTGTCGTACTGATCAATGGTGGCTCCGCCTCGGCTTCGGAAATTGTCGCTGGCGCCCTTCAGGATCATCGCCGGGCGATCATCCTGGGCACAAAGTCCTTCGGCAAGGGTTCGGTCCAGACGATCATTCCGCTTGCAGGACATGGTGCCATGCGCCTGACCACGGCACGTTATTTCACGCCTTCGGGGGGATCAATCCAGGCTACTGGTATCGTCCCGGATATTGAAGTTGAACAGGCTCGCGTCGAAGAAGTCAGCGGCGATCCCCAGCGAAGCGAAGCCGATCTGCGCGGCGCTTTGGCAAATCCGGGTACAGACGGCGGCGGCGAGGACAACCGGCCCGCCAACAGCACCGTGCCCGAGGGAGAGGCAGAGGAAGACGCCGAGCCGATAGACTATCAGCTGTCTCGCGCAATCGATCTGTTGCGCGGCCTTTCGCTCTTCAGCGAGCGCGTCACGAATTGAGAGCTACGGTTTCCACAGAGAACCCGTAAACATCTGCGCGCTTCATCGGAGGCTGTAGCAAACGCGCTGCAGCCTCCGAAGCTCATTCCAGGCGATAGAGGCCCAGAGTCCTCTGGGATTTTGCGGTCCTTCACAAGCAATCTGTTTGCGAACAGAGCAAGATCCCGCAAAAAAGGCGTGCCTGCCCGGACCATGAGCAACACGAAGTTTCTGCAAAAGCTTGATGTCCTGCACCTTGCATCAATTTAACTTATTGAATTCACTATCGATTCAGAGTGTTCGCATCATAACGGCAAGGCATTGACACCAGGATCCGTCAAATTCTCTCAGACGCGCAGAATTAAGTAACTGTTTTGCTTTATGCTTTGCGTTTTTTAACCATCAACGACGCCCCTACCTCTGCGAAGTCCCGCAACGAGGTGTTTCGGAGGCGGGCAAAAAGTAACCGGGAAAGGGTCCAGAACTCTGTCACGCAGTAGGTTGGCTCTGATCTTTGCATGGTTCTGCCTGATCGGCGTTGTCGCCGGTGGGATTGGTTACGTATACCTCTCTGAACCGCCCGCGCAGGTGGCCGAGGATCCTGCGGCCCCGTCGAAGGAGCCAGAGACCGGGCAAGAGCCAGAGACCGGAAAAACTGAGTCTGAGATGGCCGGGTCTGAGATGGCAGAGAGCGGCACGGCTGCTGGCGAAATGGCTGAGAACGAGGCAAGCAAAGCCGAAGAGCCTCAGAATTCACCTGACAGGCCGGAAACCGCACCCGACGCACAAGCCGCATCAAAGACTGAAGATCAGGCCTCATCCGGCCAGTCTGATCCCGAACCGGTTACAGCCGAGGACGGGGCGAAAACGCCCGCCGCAGCTGAGACTCAGGTAACTGCCGACAGTGCCGAAGAAAACAAAAGCGCTGAGGCGGCAGAGACCAAGAACGGCGCAGCAGACATCGCTGTACGCCCTGACGACCAAACGGCAACGGCCAAGGTCGCCGATCCCACGAAACAGCAGAACCCTTCCGGCTCTTCCAAGCCCGTTCAGCAAGCCGCCCTGCCCAAGGTCGCGGCTCCCGACTACAACAGTTTGCCTCTATGGCAGCGCAACCGGCAGAACATCGACCAACGCTGGTTAAAAGATGCGGATGGCAATCCCAAACCGCGTATCGCTTTCGTCCTCTCCGAGCTCGGTCATGCCAGCATTGCGGCTGAGGAGATCATCAAGAAGCTCCCGCCTGCCATCACACTTTCCTTCAGTCCCTATGCCAAGCCGCGCTCGCTGGAATACCTCAGTGCTCTGGCCCGCGCCAACGGCCACGAGGTCATGCTCGACCTTCCGCTGGAGCCGATAGACTTTCCGCAGCGGGATCCCGGTCCAAATGCACTGCTGACCGCACTAGAGCCCGAGGAGAACCTCGCACGGCTCGCCTGGTCTCTCGAACGCACCACCGGATATGTCGGTGTGGCCGTCTGGATGGGGTCGCGCTTCGTCGGATCGCCACGTCAGATGCGTCCTCTGTTCAAGGCGATCGAGGAGCGGGGCATTATCCTGCTGGATAACGCCGAACGGGAAAACAGCCTGTCTATGGAGTTGGCGGGCGAATTCAGCGTACCCACCCTGATCAGCCACCGTTACGTAGACGTTCCTCTTGCCAGCCGGGATGCGATCGATGCCCGCCTGGCTCAGGTTGAACGCATTGCCCTGCAGTTCGGCAGCGCGATTGCCATGGGCCGGCCCTTCCCGGTCACTGTAGAACGCCTGGCCGAGTGGAGTACCGAAATCGAGAAACGAGGCATCGTCCTCGTTCCGATTTCGGTTTTGGCCGAAGAAGCTGTCAGCAAGCAGGAGCTCGCCCAGAGAGCACCCGTGAACGCAGACAAAACGAAAGCAAAGAACAGCTCATCGGGTTCCGAGGTCCCCAGCAACTGACCGGAAAGCATGCATTGGCATGCAGTTCTTTCTTGACGAAAGTCGCCAAGACCGTAAACCCTTAGATCAGATCAAGTTTGGATGGAATCGCCGAAGGCGACACATCGTGCTTGTGAATCCGTTCCAGCACGCTCTCACGTGACCCACCTGATTGACATATCGCACCTCTGTCGGCAAGTCATGAGCCTCTGAAAACCAAGAACCAGATGTCCAGGAAAAAAATCCAAAAATCGCTCAGCGACGCCGATATCGACGCGCTTCCCTATCGGCCCTGTGTCGGTCTGATGGTCCTCAACGCGCAAGGTCATGTTTTTGTCGCGCAGCGCAATGATATGAGCAATCCGGCCTGGCAGATGCCGCAGGGAGGCGTCGACAAGGGCGAGGCGCCACGCGACGCGGCACTCCGGGAACTGGAAGAAGAGATCGGCACCGGCGATGCGGAAATACTGGCAGAGAGTGCGGCTTGGCACAGTTACGACCTGCCGCGCGAGCTGATCGGCAAGCTCTGGAGAGGCCGATATCGGGGACAAAGCCAAAAATGGTTCGCCCTGCGTCTGCGCGGCGGCGATGAAACCATCAATATCGAGACCGAGCATCCTGAGTTCTCAGCCTGGAGATGGGTCGATATCGGTCAGGTCGTTGATCTGGCCGTCCCCTTTAAGCGAGACCTCTATCGCAAGATTATCGAGGAGTTCCGGCATCTGGCCGGATAGGACGCGCGAACCCAGCGCTACTCGGCGAAACTCGCTCAAGCAGCCTGCTTAAGCCCCTTCGCCTTACGTTTTACGGCCCAGTAGCCGGCACGTGCCGCCCACCCCGCCAAGCGACCACGAGGGTTTAAGCCGGCGGCTTTGAAGGTCATAGCCACCCCCAGGTCGAGATGCTTTGGCCGGTAATACCCGGCGGCACGCTGGATGTAGGCTTGAGACCAACGCTTGCGATCGTAATCCTGCCCGTCACCATTCGCGGCGAAATAGGCATACGCAAGCTCATCGTCCTCGGTCTCGGTAATACGGCTGAGGGCAATCAGCGCCCGCCGGATCTTACCGATCTTTTCAGATGCCAGATAGCGGTTCAGGTGCGTATAGAAAAGCTTGTAGTGACGCAGTTCGTCGGCGGCGATCAGCTTGCAGATCTTGACGAGAACCGGCTCGTCCGTCGCATCCGCGAGGGCTGAATAGTAGGACGAGGTCCCGACTTCGACGATACAGCGGGCAACCAGTTCGCCCGATCGCGTGCCGCGTACGGAGGTCGAGGCGTCCAGAGGCAGGCTGTAGCCGTCTTTGAATTTCTGGAAACTGCCTTCAAAATCAAAGTTAGGATCGGCCAGTTCAGCCCAACGCGCCAAGGCGGCACCATGCTGGATTTCCTCCTCGGCCCAGACCTTAACGACCTCCTGAAACTGGGCGTCATCGGGAAAGACGTTGCAGAGATAGGTCGCATAGTCAGCACCGTTGTACTCGACCATGCTGGCAGCCTTGATGATCTTCAGGATTTCGGGATCGACTTTCGCCGGGTCGAAAGCGGACCAGTCAATATCATCCAGGGTCCAATGCTCGTAAGCCATCTTTACTACCCACTCTTATGACTGAACGCGCCGAATTCAGTCTGCCGCAAATTCAAGTGCCGAATCCTGCTTGTAGCATTGATTCCATTAACGAATCGGCCAGCAGTTTCGATGTCACCGGAACGTAACATAAGAAAAATGGGGGCGAAACGCCCCCATTCAACATAACACTCGAAAATCCCAGGCCATTGATTCACGTCAATGGCTTACACCCCGACGGAAGACCGCTTCAGGCGCTCGCGCGGATCATCGCTGTGCTGACCGCGATCTGGCGCTCCGCCACTTTGCGCTCAACATCCGTTTTTGCAGCAGCAAGATCTTCCTGCGCGTCCTGGAGCGATTGACGGGCCGCGGCCGGATCGATCTCCGAAACCGGCTGTGCCTGCTCTGCCAGAACGGTGCAGCGTGTGGGCGTTACCTCGGCAACACCACCGGCAATGAAGATCCGCTCGGAGACGGTCTTGCCCTCGTAGATCGAGATCACGCCGGGCCGGACCGTAGAGATCATCGGCGCGTGGCGTGGCAGCACGCCGAAGTCACCTTCTTCGCCTGGGACCACGACCATGTCAGTGTCCTTGGAAACGAGGAGCTTTTCCGGCGAGACCAGCTCAAATTCAACCTTGTCTTCAGGCATCAGCCAGTTCCAACTTCGCTATTTCTTCTGCGGCCGCCGCCCTTAGGCTGCTTCTGCAGCCATCTTGCGGGCTTTCTCGACGGCTTCGTCGATACCACCGACCATATAGAAAGCCGCTTCCGGCAGGTGATCGTATTCACCGGCCAGAATACCCTTGAATCCACGGATGGTCTCTTCGAGCGGAACCTGCACGCCCGGGCTGCCGGTGAAGACCTCGGCAACGTCGAAGGGCTGCGACAGGAAGCGCTGCATCTTACGGGCGCGGGCAACGGTCAGCTTATCTTCTTCAGACAGCTCGTCCATGCCCAGGATCGCGATGATGTCCTGCAGGTCCTTGTAGGACTGCAGCACGCGCTGAACTTCACGGGCGATCGAGTAGTGCTCTTCTCCAACGACCGACGGCTCCAGGATACGGCTGGTGGAGTCGAGCGGGTCGACGGCCGGGTAGATACCCAGCTCCGAGATCGCGCGCGACAACACGGTCGTCGCATCCAAGTGGGCGAAAGAGGTGGCAGGTGCCGGATCGGTCAAGTCATCGGCAGGCACGTAAATGGCCTGCACCGAGGTGATCGAACCCTTGGTGGTCGTGGTAATCCGCTCCTGCATGCCGCCCATGTCGGTGGCCAGGGTCGGCTGATAGCCCACAGCCGAGGGAATACGGCCCAGCAGCGCCGAAATCTCGGAACCGGCCTGGGTGAAGCGGAAGATGTTATCCACGAAGAACAGCACGTCCTGGCCTTCTTCGTCGCGGAAGTACTCGGCCTGGGTCAGGCCGGAGAGTGCAACGCGGGCGCGGGCTCCGGGAGGCTCGTTCATCTGACCGTAGACCAGCGCAGCTTTAGAGCCCTCGCCGTCAGTCTTGATAACGCCGCCTTCGATCATCTCGTGATAGAGATCGTTGCCTTCACGGGTCCGCTCACCGACACCGGCGAAGACCGAGTAACCACCGTGGGTCTTCGCGATGTTGTTGATCAGCTCCATGATCAGAACCGTCTTACCAACGCCCGCGCCGCCGAAGAGACCGATCTTACCGCCCTTGGCGTAAGGCGCCAGCAGGTCGACGACCTTAATACCGGTGACCAGAATTTCGGCTTCCGTCGACTGATCGACATAGTCAGGGGCAGGCTTATGGATCTGCGAGGTCATGGTGGTATCCAGCGGGCCGCGCTCGTCAATTGGCTCACCGATGACGTTCATGATGCGGCCCAGCGTGCCGGGTCCGACAGGCACCGAAATGGGGGCGCCGGTGTCGGTCACCTCCTGACCGCGGACCAGACCTTCGGTCGCGTCCATCGCGATGGTCCGGACCGTGTTTTCGCCCAGATGCTGCGCAACTTCGAGAACCAGACGCTTGTCGTCGTTCGTGGTCTCCAGCGAGTTCAGGATCGGCGGCAGATCGCCGTCGAACTGAACGTCAACGACCGGTCCCATCACCTGGGTCACCTTGCCGACAATGTTTTGTGCCATGGATATCGCTCCTCAATGCCTCTCGCACCACCAGGATAACGGTTGGTTAGACCCGTTACATTGCTTCCTTGGCGGAAATAATCTCAATAAGTTCGTTGGTGATGACCGCCTGACGGGTCCGGTTGTAGATCCGGTTCAGGTTACCGATCATCTCGCCGGCGTTCCGTGTGGCGTTATCCATAGCGGACATCCGCGCACCCTGCTCACTGGCGTTGTTTTCCAAAAGTGCCTTGAAGATCTGCACCGCCAGATTGCGCGGCAGGAGATCAGCAAGAATTTTCTCTTCTTCAGGCTCGTAATCGTAAACCAGCTTGTCGTTGTTCGTGTCCGCTTTCGCCTCGCCCTCGTCTTTTGCTGAGGCGACAAAGGGAATCAGCTGCTGGGTCGTCACGATCTGGCTGATCACCGATTTGAACTCGGCATAGACAATCGTACAGACGTCGATTTCACCGGCTTCGAACATCGCGATCACACGTTCCGAAATCTCATGTGCGCTGTCGAATTTCAATGCCGGCTTGGCGATATCTTCGATGGTATCGATGATCAGGTCCGAAAACTCGCGGCGCAGCTGATCACGCCCCTTACGGCCGACGCAAAGGACCTTAACGGTCTTTCCCGCTGCCTTCAGCGCGTTGATCTGATTGCGGCTTTCGCGTGCAATCGAGCTGTTGAAGCCGCCGCAAAGTCCGCGGTCAGCCGTGCCGACGATGATCAGATGCACATCGTCCTTGCCGCTGCCGGCCAGCAGAGCCGGTGCACCAGCCTTGCCGGCAACCGAAGCCGCCAGAGAGCCCAGCATCCGGTCCATGCGCTCCGCATAGGGGCGCGAGGCTTCCGCCTGCTCCTGCGCCCGGCGCAGTTTTGCCGCGGCCACCATCTTCATGGCCGAAGTGATCTTCTGCGTCGACTTAACGCTCGAGATCCGGTTTCTTAGGTCCTTAAGACTCGCCATATCGCCGTTACGCTTCCTGGTTCGCGGGTCCGCTGATTACGAATGCCGTCAGACGTAAGTCTTGGTGAAGCTGTCCATGAAGGCTTTCAGCTTCTCTTCAGTCTCACCCGACAACGCTTTCTCGGTCCGGATAGTCTCCAGAAGATCGGCGCCTTTGCCGCGGATCTCGGAGAGCAGCTTCTGCTCAAAGTCACCGATCTGCTTGACTTCGATGCCATCGAGGTAACCGCGTACACCTGCGAAGATCACGACCACCTGCTCTTCAACCGTCAGCGGCTTGTACTGCGGCTGCTTCAAAAGTTCGGTCAGACGCGCACCACGGGCCAGCAGGCGCTGGGTCGAGGCATCGAGGTCGGACGCGAACTGAGAGAAGGCCTCCATCTCACGATACTGAGCCAGCTCAAGCTTAATCGAGCCGGCAACCTGCTTCATGGCCTTGATCTGCGCCGAGGAGCCCACGCGGGACACCGACAGACCGACGTTCACAGCCGGACGGATACCTTTGTTGAAAAGGTTGGTCTCAAGGAAGATCTGACCGTCGGTGATCGAAATCACGTTGGTGGGAATGTAGGCCGAGACGTCACCTGCCTGGGTTTCAATAACCGGGAGCGCAGTCAGGGAACCATTGCCAGCATCGTCGCCCATCTTGGCGGCACGTTCGAGAAGGCGTGAGTGAAGATAGAAGACGTCACCCGGGAAAGCTTCACGTCCCGGCGGACGGCGAAGCAACAGGGACATCTGACGATAGGCAACAGCCTGCTTGGAAAGATCGTCATAGGTGATCACGGCGTGCATGCCGTTATCCCGGAAGTACTCGCCCATGGCGCAACCGGCGTAAGGCGCCAGGAACTGCAGCGGGGCAGGCTCCGAAGCGGTCGCGGCCACAACGATGGAGTACTCCAGAGCACCGGCGTCTTCGAGGGTCTTCACGAACTTCGCGACGCTCGAGCGCTTCTGACCGACGGCAACATAGATACAGAAGAGCTTTTTCGTATCGTCGTCGCCCTGGTTGCTCGACTTCTGATTGATGATGGTGTCCAGGGCGATCGCGGTTTTACCGGTCTGACGGTCACCGATGATCAGCTCACGCTGGCCACGTCCAATCGGGATCAGGCTGTCGACGGACTTCAGACCGGTCTGCATCGGCTCGTGCACGGATTTCCGTGGGATGATGCCGGGAGCCTTCACTTCAACACGGCTGCGGACGACGTCCTGAAGAGGACCCTTGCCGTCGATGGGATTGCCCAGCGCGTCCACGACGCGGCCCAGCAGACCTTTACCAACCGGCACGTCAACGATGGCGCCGGTCCGCTTGACCGTGTCGCCTTCTTTAATGCCGCGGTCGTCGCCGAACAGCACGATACCGACGTTGTCGACTTCGAGGTTCAGCACCATTCCCTTAATACCGCCCGGGAACTCGACCAGCTCACCGGCCTGCACATTGTCGAGCCCGTAAGCACGGGCAACACCGTCACCCACAGAGAGTACCTGGCCGACTTCGGCGACATCCGCCTCGGTTCCAAAGTTCTCAATCTGGTCTTTCAGGATGGAGGAGATTTCAGCGGCGCGGATGTCCATCATCCAACCCCTTTCATGGCGAGTTGTAATCTTTGTAATTTGCTGCGCAGCGAGCTGTCGATCATACGGCTGCCAACCTTGACGATCATGCCGCCGATCAGGCTCGGATCAACGGTGACGTCGACCTGCACCTTACTGCCCATGGACTTTTTCAAGGCCTCGGTCAGAGCTTGCTGTTGTGTATCGGACAGATCTTGTGCGCTGGTCACCTTGGCGGTCACTTCGCCCCGGCGCCGCGAAAGTTCGGCCAGGTAAACGTCGATCATGTCGGAGAGCACGAACAGGCGCCGGTTCTCCGTAACGACCAGAACGAAACGGCGCGTCAGCTCATTCACCGACGCTTTTTTGAGAATAGCGGAAATCGCCTTGCTCTGCTGCTCGCGCGAGTAGAGCGGACTGTCAACCAGCCGGCGCAAGTCTTCGCTTTCAACCAGAATCTGCTTCAAACCACGCAGATCCCCGGCAACGGTGTCGAGCTCGTTTTTGTCGTCGGCAAGTTCAAGCAACGCTAATGCGTAACGCCCTGCCAAGCCACTCAAGCTCGTGTCTTCGCCAGCCAAGCCAGATGCCCCCAAAGAAAAGCGGAAAAACTGACCCTGCCCGTTGGGTCATTCCTGACGTACAAAATCGTTAAGAGCAGGTTACCCCGCCCCGAGCGCGCGTTTGGTATCATAGTCACCGGGGCGTTGCAAGACGAGTCGGATGAAACCCGGGAGGCCTTGTGCAAGGCATTGTATTTCAAGCATCTGATTGGGTCGTTTTCCCTCTTCGGACGAGGGAAAAATCGCTGAAATTCCACAAAAAATTGGCGTTTTTTTGATCAAAAGAAGCTGTAGGGGTCGATATCGATCTGCAGGCGAAGGCGGCTCGGCAACCTGATCCCCGCTGTCCACTCCCGTATCACGGCCTGAGGCGAGAGATCACGGCGGGTTTTCAACAGGAAACGGCGCCGATGGCGGCCACGCAGCAATGCCATCGGTGCGGGCGCCGGGCCGAGAATTTCGATACCTTCCTGCCCGGGTGCCCGCTTGGCGAGATTCCTGCAAAAGCCGTCCGCATCGGCCTCCACCGGGCTCGAGATGATCAAAGCCGCCAGACGCCCGAAGGGTGGCAGGTAGGAGCGCTGGCGCATCTGCGATTCCATCTCGAAGAAGCTGTCCCGGTCTCCCGACCGCAAGGCCTGCATGACCGGATGATCCGGATCGGACGTCTGCAGAACCACCCGGCCCGGGCGACCGGCACGTCCGGCGCGCCCGGCCACCTGGTGGAGAAGCTGATAACTGCGCTCGGAGGCTCTGAGATCGCCACCGAACAATCCCAAATCCGCATCCACCACCCCAACCAGGGTCAGATCGGGAAAGTGGTGCCCCTTCGCGACGACCTGAGTCCCGATCAAGAGGTTGATTTCCCCGTCCTGGACGGCCTGAATCATTTTCGCTGCCGCATTGGGTCCTGTCAGAGTGTCACTCGCCATCACAGCGCGGCACGCATCGGGAAAGAGCGCCGCGGCCTCCTCGGCGATACGCTCCACGCCGGGGCCGCAGGCGGCGAAGGAATCGCTATCCCCGCATTCCAGGCAGCACTCAGGCCGCCGGGCCCGGTAGCCGCAATGGTGGCACTGCAAATCGCCCGCCGGACCCTCGCCCTCGACTGAGAAACTCCGGCCCCGGTGCTCAACCAGCCAGGCTGTACAGTGCGGACAGCGCAGCCGGTGACCGCAGGTCCGGCATAGAGTCAGGGGCGCGTAACCGCGGCGATTGAGGAACAGCATGGCCTGCTGTCCTTGCGCAAGGGTCTCGGCAATGGCGGCGCGCAGCGACGGCGCCAGCCAGCTCTGGCCCAGGCCCTCGATCCGGGTCGGTTTATCCTTGCGCAGATCCAGAAGTTCGATTGATGGCAATTCGGCACCGCCGTGCCGTTTATGCAGCTTCAGGCAGCCATAGCGGCCACTCTTCACGTTGGTCAGAGTTTCCAAAGACGGTGTCGCGGACGCCAGAACGATGGGAAAACTGCCGAGTCGCGCACGCACAACGGCCATATCACGGGCATGATAGCAGACCACGTCCTCCTGCTTGAACGCGGATTCATGCTCTTCATCGACAACGATCAGACCAAGCTCACCGTAAGGCAGAAACAACGCGGAGCGGGCCCCCACGACAACCCTCGCTTCTCCCTCGGCCACCGACCGCCAGGTGTCACGGCGCTGTGCCGGCGTCAAATCGGAGTGCCATTGGGCCGGCGCGACCCCGAAACGGCGCCGAAAACGTTCGAGCCACTGTCCCGACAATGCGATTTCAGGCAAGAGAACCAGCGCCTGCCGACCCGCCGCGAGGCACTCGGCAACAGCTTCCAGGTAAACCTCCGTCTTTCCGGAGCCCGTCACGCCATCCAGCAGACTGACCGAAAAGGCGCCGTCCTGCACCGAAGCCCGAAGTCTTTGGACAGCATCGGCCTGATCCCCGAAAAACTCCGGTGACGGCAGATCCAGATCGGGTGTTTCGAAACGCCGGGGCGACGCAACCTCAACCTGCTCAAGCAAGCCAATCTTGATCATCCCGCGCACGACAGAAGCACCGACTCCGCCGGCCAATGCAAGATCCGCAGGTGAACGGGCGACGCCGTCCTTCGCCTCTTCAAACACGCGCCGGCGTGCCGCCGTCCATTTGATGTCAGCGTCTGCTGCTTCGCCGTTTTTCTCTCTCGATGCCGGAAGCCGCACGGCGAGAGACGGCTTGGGCGCCTGCAGTGCATCGGGCACGGACAACGCCATCCTGAGCACCGCGCCCTGCGGCGCCATGGTGTAATCCGCCACCCACTCCACGAAGCGCCGCAGCAGCGGGGTCATGGGCGGCGCGGCACAGAGACGCAGGATCGGCCGCAGGCGATCTTCAACAATGTCAGCTTCAACGTCGGACGTGCTGTTTTCAGGCTCGCGCTCCGCCGGGTCCCAGACCACAGCGGTCAACTCGCGTTTACCCAGTGGCACCAAAACGATGTCACCCGGCCGAACGTCCAGCCCGGGCGGGACTTTATAGTCGTAAGGGTGATCCAGAGGCAGCGGCAGAAGGACCGCAACCCGATTCGGAGCCTCGAGCAATCCCGGCAAGACGCCATTTTCGCCGGTCTGGGACGGCCGGGCAGATCTGGCATGGCGGTCGGGCATGGGCTACACTCTGGACGTACCGCCCGTAAGCGGCTATCACGCGGTTGGAGACAACAATTTTGCGCGTCGAAGAAGCCATGACAAGCTCCCTCGCCGCGTATCTATACAGAAAGGTGCGCAGCGGAGCATGAAGTTCTTCATCGATACGGCAGACGTCGCGGAAATCCGCGAACTTGCCGCTACCGGCCTGGTCGACGGGATCACGACCAATCCCTCTCTGGTGGCCAAGACCGGCCGCGATTTCCTCGAGGTCGTGGCGGAAATCTGCGATATTGTTCCGGGACCGGTCAGTGCCGAAGTGACTGCGACGGATCACGAAACCATGCTGACGGAGGGCCGGAAACTGGCCGCCATCGCGCCGAACGTGGCGGTCAAGGTGCCCCTGACCCCGGACGGCCTGAAAACCTGCAAGGTTCTCTCCGACGCCGGGACCGAGGTCAACGTAACGCTGTGTTTCTCCGCAGCTCAGGCACTGCTCGCGGCGAAGGCCGGCGCGACCTACATTTCCCCTTTCGTTGGCCGCCTGGACGACATCGGGATTGATGGACTGGAGCTTATTTCGGATATCGTCGAGATCTACGACGCCTATCCCACAATTGACACTCAGGTCCTGGTTGCTTCGGTACGTGGCCCAGCCCATGTGATCGAAGCGGCCAAGATGGGC
Source organism: Denitrobaculum tricleocarpae (assembly GCF_007004665.1). Taxonomy (GTDB): domain Bacteria; phylum Pseudomonadota; class Alphaproteobacteria; order Kiloniellales; family Kiloniellaceae; genus Denitrobaculum; species Denitrobaculum tricleocarpae. The sequence goes on from NZ_ML660055.1 coordinate 58,162, forward strand.
GCGCATGTTGCCACCATCCCGCCCGGTGTCCTCAAAGCCATGTTCAATCACCCGCTGACCGATAAAGGCCTATCTGCCTTTCTGGCAGACTGGGCCAAGACCGGTCAGTCAATCTTGTGATAAGCTGGCTGTGAACTGATCGGTTGATTCCGCGGGAAGCTGGGAGGCAACCCGCAAGATCCACCGCGCAGAAAGAATTCGGCTCGAACAGAATGAAGCGGAGCAAAATGACCGGTAACCCACGCGACGCGGCCCCAAAAAAGGGTACAGAGGAGAAAACCGCCTCTGAGAAAGCCGCCGAGAACGCGCCGCTGACGGCTGCCCGGGTGGCGCAGTACCTGCGCCAACACCCAGAATTTCTCGCCCGCAATCCGGCCTTACTGGAAAAAATCGAGGTTCCCGGCAGAGACCAGGGTGACGGAGTCGTCGACCTTCAGCGCTTTATGGTCGAACGTCTGCGCAGCGAATTGGCTGAGATGGAAGCGAGCCGCGACGAACTGGTCGCCAATGTCCGCAACAATATGGCCACCCAGAGCCGCACGCATGAAGCCATTGTCTCGCTCCTGGCGGCACGCAGCTTCGAACACTTCGTCGAGACGGTAACCACCGACCTTGCGATCGTTCTGGATCTCGACGTGGTCGCCTTGGGAGTCGAACACACCCAGGGCGAAGGCCAGAACCAACCGCCGGCCGGCGTGCGGAGCCTGCAATCCGGCATAGTCAACGAGATCTTCGGACCGACTCAAAACATCCTGCTGCGTAACGATATCGACGGTGATCCCTCGATTTTCGGCGCGGGAGCGGGGCTGGTGCGTTCCGACGCGCTGATCAGGCTCAACATCAGTTCCGAAGCGCCGCCCGCCCTCTTGGCCTTGGGATCCCGGCAATCGGATCAATTCGACCCGGGACAGGGAACCGAACTTCTGCGCTTTCTGGCTCAGGTGATCGAACACACCTTCAGGGCATGGCTGAGCCTGCCGGAATAACCGGCGTCAAAGCCGGAAAGCCCGACGCATCCGAGTTATATGCTCTCGTGCGCGCGCAGGCCGCACGGCTTGACGTCGCCGCCGATCTGCGGGCCGCTTATGAGTCCTGGGTTGGATTCTTGAGCGAAGAAAAGCGTTTCTCGGCCCATACGGTCAGCGCCTACGCCGCCGATCTCGCCCATTTCCTGAACTTTCAGGCGGCGCACCATGGCGAGTTGCCGAACCTGCGCAGATTGAGCGCACTGACCACGGCCGACTTCCGCGCGTGGCTGGCACAGCGCGTTGGCGGAGGCATCAAAGCGTCTTCGAACGCCCGCGCCGTCTCCGTGATCCGCAGCTTCTTCCGCTGGCTCAAAAAAGAAGATCTGGCCGACAATACCGCCGCGGCCCTGTTGCGCCGTCCCAAGGTTCCAAAATCGATTCCAAAAGCCTTGAGCGCCAGCGAGGCGCAGGACACGCTGAACACGATCGGCGAACTCTCCGACGAACCTTGGGTGGCCCGCCGGGACGTCGCCCTGTTGCTGCTGCTCTACGGCTGCGGACTGCGAATCGGCGAAGCCTTGAGTTTGACTTTTGCCGACGCGCCGGGACGCGGTCAGGACACCATGGTCATCACCGGCAAAGGCAACAAACAGCGCATGGTGCCGTTGTTGCCCGTCGTGACCGAGGCGATCGCGGATTACCTCAGGTCCTGTCCCTTTGAGTTCACCGGCAATGACTCTTTGTTCCGGGGCGTGCGCGGCGGTCCCATGAGCGCGCGCGTGATCCAGAAACGCATTCAATCCTTGCGCGGCCTGCTCGGACTGCCGAGCACCGCCACGCCACACGCATTGCGGCACAGCTTTGCCACCCACCTTCTGGCGGGCGGTGGCGACCTGCGCGCGATCCAGGAACTCCTGGGACACGCCTCGCTCTCGACCACCCAGCGCTACACCGATGTCGACGTCGAGAGTCTTCTGGCAACCTATGATCAGGCCCACCCGAGAGCACAGAAGAAATAGAGTTAGGGTCAGGCAGGCGATGGAGCCTGCCGCGTCAGGCGGAGCAGAACAAGAGGTCCAAGGGCGGCCCCCAATCCGAGAAGCCCAAAGGCAAGACCCCAGGCCAGGATCTCACCCGTTCCTCCCGCAAGATCGAGTACAACGCCAAAAGCCAGGGGCGCAATCGCGCCCACACCAAAGCCCAAAAGGGATTGCAGGGCCATGGTTGCCCCTTTGCGCGACCCTTCGGCGTTCTGAATCACCCCGGTCGTCAGCGACGCGGATTCGCCCGTGACCGTCAGGCCGTAGAGCCCACACAAGAGAACGACAAACCCGAAGGGCAGGGCCGCCGTGAACCCAAGTGTGCAAGCAAGCGCTGCGGAGCAGAGCATGATGACCGTGATCACCCGGCGCCGGCCGAATCGCAAGGACAGTTCGTTTCCGATAACGCTTGCGGGCAGTCCCAGCAAAAGGACCACGGTCGCCACCTGTGTGGCATTGAATCCCCAGGTCTGGTCCGGCTGCAGCGAGATCGAAAAAGCCAGGAACACCACGATCCAGTTGCGAAAACCGAAGAGTTCCCAGATGTGCGCAGCGTAGCCCAGGATGTAACCGAAAGCGGGCCGGTTCCTCACGACAGGCCGGACATCGAGAATATCGCGCAATTTCTGCTGTCCGCGCGGCTGAGCGGATGGACCCACGGTCAAAAACACCAGCAGAAACGCGATGACACTTCCCGCCGCCGCCGCGCCGAAAGCCCAGGACCAGCCGGCCAGGAGCGTGACCTCGCCGGCCATCAGAACGGACAGGCTGTTTCCAATGGCAAAGTGCGCCGTATAGAGGGAAATGGCCCGGCTTTGAAGCCTTCCTGAAATGCGGTCGGTCAGGATCTTCAGTCCGACCATGTAGGTCCCGGCCAGGCTCACGCCAGCCAGGGCACGCAAAGCCATCGCCGTCCAGAAGCCTTCCGCCCAAAGGGCAAAGGCCAGAGCCGAGATGGCGCTGAGCGCGGTGGAATAGAGATAGATGGAACGGGCATCTTCGCGATCGGTCAGGCTGACCAGAAACGGCACAGCCGCCGCGTAGCCGGCGTAGTATATGCCGCTGATCCACCCGGCTTCAGTATTGGAGAGACGCCATTCCGCTTGAAAGGTCGGGATCAAGGCCGGAAAGCTCGCGTTGCTCAGCATGACCAGCACGAGCGAAACGACGAAGACCGCGATCAGTCCAACCGGACTCATTTCGTATCAAGCAGGCTGTCGGCCCGCTGATTGGCCAGCCACTTGGCCCACTGACAAGCCAGCCTCAAATGTGGATCGGTCTGCCATCGACCGCAAGCGCGGCTTCCTTGACGGCTTCGCCCATCCCGGGATGTGAATGACAGGTCCGGGCGATGTCTTCTGCGGAAGCGCCGAATTCCATGGCAATCACAGCCTCGGCGAGGATATCACCGGCAAGAGGGCCAAGGATGTGAACGCCCAGAACCCGGTCCGTGACCTTGTCGGCCAGGACCTTGACCAGTCCGTCGGTATCGCCGATGGCCTGGGCACGGCTGTTGGCCGTAAAAGGAAACTTTCCGACCCGGTAGTCCACGCCGTCTTCTTTCAACTGCTCCTCGGTTTTGCCGACCGAGGCGACTTCGGGCCAAGTGTAAACGACGCCGGGTACGAGATTGTAATCGATATGTCCGCTTTGACCGGCCATCATTTCCACGCAAATCGTGCCCTCTTCCTCCGCCTTGTGGGCGAGCATAGGGCCGGGCACACAGTCGCCGATCGCATAAATGCCCGGCACATTGGTTTCGAAGGATTCATTCACCTGGATGATGCCGCGATTATCCTTGTTCACACCCAGTTCTTCCAGCCCCAGGCCATCCGTGTAGGGCCGGCGGCCAATGGAAACCAGCACCACATCGGCTTTGATTTCCTCGGCATCGCCGCCCTTTGCGGGCTCGACGGTCAAGGTCACGGCGGTCTTGGTTTTCTTCGCGCCGGTCACTTTTTTACCAAGCTTGAACTTCAAACCCTGTTTCGTGAGCACCCGTTGGGTCTGCTTGGCGATATCGCCATCCATGCCCGGCAGGATCCGGTCGAGGAACTCGACCACGGTAACCTCGGCCCCCAGGCGCGACCAGACCGATCCGAGTTCCAGACCGATGACCCCGGCACCGACCACCACCATGGATTTCGGCACCTTGCCGAGTTCCAGTGCGCCGGTCGAGGTTACGATCTGCTTTTCATCGATGTCGAGACCGGGCAGAGGCGTGCTTTCGGAACCGGTTGCGATCAGGATCTTCTTGGCCTTCAGCGTTTCGTTGCCGCCGTCCGTCAACTTGACAGCCACCTCACCAGCCTTGGGGATGGAGCCTTCGCCTTTGATGTAGGTGATCTTGTTTTTCTTGAACAGGAACTCGATACCGCCGGTCAGATTGCTAACCACCTTATCCTTACGTCCCATCATGGCCTTGAGATCGAGTTCGATTTTACCCAGCTTCACGCCATGCTCGGCAAAATGCTTGTTCGCATCTGCAAACTTTTCAGAGGATTGGAGCAGAGCCTTCGAGGGAATGCAGCCGACGTTCAGGCAGGTTCCGCCCAATGCACCGCGTTTTTCGACACAGGCCGTCTTCATGCCGAGTTGTGCCGCACGGATGGCCGCAACATATCCACCCGGACCGCCGCCAATGACGACAAGATCGTATTCCTGATCACTCATGACTCTTGGCTTCCTCTCAACAACTCATTCAGTCTTCCGGTTCTGAACCGACGGGTTCAGGATCCGAAGCAGTTTCTTCCCTGGGCGCTTTACCAGCAGGCAACTCGACCCGAAACCCACCGCCATCGATATTGGCAATCGGACGGGTCTTTGCAACGAGGCCTTTTTTCATCAGCTCGACAAGATGGCGTCCAATCGGTCCGAAGAGAGTCTCGCCGCTTCCGGCGCTGGCGGGCTCAAGTCCGATCCGCACGGACCTGGCATCATCACGAAAACGCTGCCGCTCCACCATCCGGTCGATCGAGGCCACACTATGAGGCAGATCCAGGCCACGCAGGTCCAGTTCGTATTCCGCATCGCTATTGACGTCTAAAAAGCGCGTCAGCTTTCTCTCATCCATCGCCGCTGACCTACTCTCCGGGGCGCAAAGCTTTTATTTTCACAACGCAACCTGCGTCACATATCCAACAAAAGCCGCTGCGGATCTTCGATGGCTTCCTTCACCTTCACCAGGAAGGTCACGGCTTCACGGCCATCAATAATGCGATGATCGTAGCTGAGTGCCAGATACATCATCGGCCGGATTTCCACCTGGCCATTGACCGCCATGGGGCGCTCCTGGATTTTGTGCAGGCCCAGGATTGCTGACTGTGGCATATTCAGGATCGGTGTCGACATCATGGACCCGAAGACACCGCCGTTGGTGATGGTAAAGGTCCCGCCGCTCATCTCATCCATCGAGAGTTTGCCGTCGCGGCCCTTCTTGGCCAGTTCGCCCAGGCTCTTCTCGATATCTGCGAAAGACTTCTGATCGCAGTCACGCATGACCGGAACCATCAGGCCGTTCGGCGTCGAGACCGCCATGCCTACATCATAGAAGTGATTGTAGACGATTTCCTCGCCGTCGATCCGTGCATTTACTGCAGGTAAGGCTTGCAAGGCTGCCACAACAGCCTTGGTGAAGAAGGAGGAAAAGCCCAGCTTCACGCCATGCTTTTTCTCGAAACCTTCCTTGTATTGAGCCCGCAGCGCCATCACGGCGCTCATGTCGACTTCGTTGAAGGTCGTCAGCATGGCAGCCGTGTTCTGCGCATCCTTCAAACGCCGCGCAATGGTCTTGCGCAGCTTGGTCATCTTGACCCGCTCCTCGCGGGCTCCCGCCGCGGGTGTTGCAGCGGCGGGTGCGGAAACGGGCGCCGTAGCGACTGCTGCGGGCGGCGCCGGCGGGTTCGCCATGAAGGCTAGAACGTCGTCTTTGGTGATCCGGCCGTCTTTGCCGGTCCCTTTGATCTGTCCCGGATTCAGATGGTTCTCGTCGATCAGCTTCCGCACGGCGGGGGAAAGGGTCATTGCTGCTGGCGGCGTATTGGCCGTCAGGAACGAAACCACATCTGCCTTGGTGATTCCGCCATTCGAACCGCTCCGCGGCGCTGAGCCGGGATCCAGGTCAGAAGCCGGCGCGACGGCTGGGCTTGATGCTGCGGGGGCTGCCGCAGGTGCGCTCGCTGCAGGTGTCGCAGGAGCAGATGCCGCCGCAGGTGCGGACGCTCCGGCGCCACCGGCGGTCACGACACCAAGGATCGCGGCGACACCAACCGTGGCGCCCTCCTCGGCAACGATTGACGTCAGCGTGCCGTTGCTGGGCGAATTGACCTCGAGAGTCACCTTGTCGGTTTCGAGTTCGACCAGCGCCTCATCCGCGGCAACCGGATCGCCAACCTTCTTCATCCACTGAGCAATTGTCGCTTCAGTGACCGACTCACCCAGAGTCGGCACGATCACGTCGACGGCTTCACCACCATTCACGGCACCGCCCGTGGGCGCCGAAGGCGCAGCGGGCGCCGCTTCAGCGGCAGGAGGTGTCGCCGGTTCGGATTTGGCAGCAGGTGCGGGGGCCTCGGCAGCGGCACCGCCGCCTTCACCGATCCGTCCGAGCAATGCCCCGACCTCCACGTTGTCGCCTTCTGCCGCCACGATCTCAGCCAGCACACCTGCCTCAGATGCATTGACCTCAAGAGTGACTTTGTCGGTCTCGAGCTCCACAATGGCCTCATCCATCGCGACCGCTTCGCCAGGCTTTTTGAGCCATTGCGCAACCGTGGCCTCGCTCACCGACTCGCCAAGAGCCGGAACAACAATATCCGTCGGCATTGTCTGTCAATTACCCCATTTTACCGGGCCGCATATGCACGCCCTAGTGTCTCATATTCCAGGTGGCAGGCGGAACGGCAGGCTTCAAGATCACCCTTCCGCCGCCAACAGTTATTTCTTGCCGCTTTTCGCGGCAGGTTGCTTAGCGGCAGCGGCCTTACGGGCCGCGATACGTCCCATCGGCTTGCGGCCAATCGTCAACGCGTCATCGATCAAGGCAGCCTGCTCCGCCAGATGGCGCTTGTTCTGACCGGTCGCCGGCGATGCGGCGGACGCACGTCCGGCGTAGCGCGGTCTCGGATTCTTGAAGCCCATCTCCATCGCGACTTCTTCAATGAATTCGTTAGCGTAGCTCCAGGCTCCCATGTTGCGCGGCTCTTCCTGGCACCAGACGATATCGCAGTTACGATAGGGCTCCAGCTCCATGGCGAGGGCATCTGTCGGGAAAGGATAAAGCTGTTCCATCCTCAGGAAGTGCACGTCCTTGATCCCCCGCTTTTCACGCTCCTCGACCAGATCGTAGTAGACCTTGCCGGTACAGATCACGACTTGCTTTGCATCCTTCGGCTTGCTCGGGACGTCGTCGCAGTACATGACACGATGGAAACAGCTGCCCGGCCCCATGTCGCTGAGCTTCGAAACGCAGCGCTTGTGTCGCAGCAGCGATTTCGGCGTCATGATGATCAGTGGTTTGCGGAAGTCCCGGTTCACCTGACGGCGCAGGACATGGAAGTAGTTCGCCGGCGTGGTGCAGTTCACGACCTGGATGTTGTCTTCGGCGCAGAGCTGCAGGAAGCGTTCGACACGTCCTGACGAATGCTCAGGCCCCTGCCCCTCGTAGCCGTGCGGCAGAAGCATCACGACACCCGACATCCGCAGCCATTTGGACTCGCCGGATGCGATGAACTGATCGATGATAATCTGGGCGCCATTGACGAAGTCGCCGAACTGGGCTTCCCACAACACCAGTGCACGCGGCTCGGCGAGAGAATAGCCGTACTCGAAACCGAGAACGGCCAGCTCGCTGAGCGGGCTGTCGAAAATCTCGATAGGGGCCTGATCTTCGCGAATGTACTTCAGCGGCTTGTAGCGGGTTTCGTCCTCCTGATCGATCAGGGCCGCATGCCGCTGAGAAAAGGTGCCGCGATTACAATCCTGTCCTGAAAGACGGACCGGCGCTCCTTCGATCACGAGGGAACCAAAGGCGAGCGCCTCAGCGGTTGCCCAATCGATGCCCTCGCCGCTTCGGAACATGGCTTCCTTGGTTTTGAGCTGACGAGCGATCTTGCGATTCAGATTGAAATCCTCTGGAACACGCGTGAGCGCCGCGCCAATCTCCTTCAAGGTCTTCAGGGGAACCGCCGTCTTACCACGCCGCGCGTCATAGCCCTTCGCAGTGCCCAGGCCGCTCCAGGCGCCTTCCAGCCAGTCCGCCTTGTTCGGCTTGAAGGATTTAGATGCCTCGAAGTCCTGATCCAGCCGCTGAACCCATTCCTGAACCATGGAATCGATTTCCTGACGGGTAAAGGTTCCTTGAGCAATTAGCTGATCGGAATAGATCTGACGTGTCGTCGGGTGCTTCTTGATCTTGCGGTACATGATCGGCTGCGTGAATGCTGGCTCATCGCCTTCGTTGTGACCGAAGCGGCGATAGCAGAACATGTCGATGACGACATCTTTTTCAAAAGTCTGCCGGAACTCGGTCGCGATCCGCGCGACGTGGACCACAGCTTCAGGGTCATCGCCATTCACGTGCAGGATCGGTGCCTGAATGATCTTGGCGACGTCCGAGCAATAGGGTCCAGAGCGCGAGTTGATTGGATTGGTAGTAAAGCCGATCTGATTGTTGACCACGAAATGGATCGTGCCACCGATGCGATATCCCTTCAGTTCCGAGAGATCGAGCGTCTCGGGCACGAGCCCCTGCCCGGCAAAGGCCGCATCGCCGTGCATCAGCAGGGCCATGACCTTCTTGTTGTCACGGACCTCGCGCTGGTTCTGCTTCGCGCGCACCTTGCCGACGACGACCGGATTGACCGCCTCGAGGTGCGACGGGTTCGCCGTCAGGGACAGATGAACCTTGTTGCCGTCGAACTCGCGGTCGGACGACGTTCCCAGGTGATACTTCACGTCACCGGAACCGCCAATGTCCTCGGGGTGGGCGGCACCGCCCTGGAACTCCGAGAAGATCGCCGTGAAGGGCTTGCCCATGAAGTTGGCCAGCACATTGAGCCTGCCGCGGTGCGGCATGCCGACGACCACTTCCTCCAGGCCCATCTGGCTGCCGCGTTTGAGGATCTGCTCGAGCGCCGGGATCATGGACTCGCCGCCATCCAGGCCGAAACGCTTCGTGCCGGTGTACTTCTTATCGAGAAACTGTTCGAAAGCTTCCGCCGCGATCAGGCGCTCTAGGATCGCCTTTTTGCCGTTGTAGGTAAACTCGGTCTGATTGTGGATCGATTCCACGCGCTCCTGAATCCACGCCTTCTGCGCCGGATCCTGAATATGCATGAACTCCACGCCGATCGTGCCGCAGTAGGTCTTGCGCACTGCCTCGACGATCTGACGCAAGGTGGCGGTTTCGAGACCAAGCACGCGGTCGATGAAGATCGGCCGGTCCAGGTCGTTGTCCGTGAAGCCGTAGGTCTTGGGATCCAGTTCCGGATGCGGCTCGATCGGCTTCAGACCGAGCGGGTCCAGTTTGGCTTCGAGGTGCCCGCGGACCCGGTAAGCCCGGATCAGCATCAGCGCCCGGATGGAATCCAAGGTCGCGGCCCGGACATCGGCAGGTGTGATCCCGCCCGCCGGTGTCACACCGTTGGTGCCCACCACCGGAGAGGGTGCAGCAGCCGGAGCCGCCGCACCGGGTGCCGCCGCATCGGGTGCCGCCGCACCGTTCATTCCGGTCAGGAGGCTGCGCGCATCCTCTTCCAGATCGCCGAAGAAAGATTTCCAGCCCTGGTCCACGGACGAGGGATCAGCCAGAAACTTCGAGTAGAGATCCGCGATAACCGCGGCATTGGGACCGTAGTAGGACGGGTCCATTTCAGGATGCGGGTGTGACATCTTTCCGTCTCGGCCCGGTCCGGGTGGCCCCGGCCAAGCCACCTCCTCTTCTCTCCAATTAGCCCTGCATCGCGCGCAGCATCGTGCTGCCCAAGCTGGCAGGGGAGTCAGCAACCAGGAAGCCGGCAGACTTCATGGCTTCAATCTTGTCTCCGGCGCCGCCACGGCCACCGTCGATGATGGCACCGGCATGTCCCATGCGCCGTCCCGGAGGGGCCGTCACACCGGCAATAAAGCCGCAGATAGGTTTCTTGGTGCCGGACGCCTTGTAGAACTCGGCGGCCTCTTCCTCTGCGCTACCGCCGATTTCACCGATCATGATGATGCCCTCGGTCTCGGGGTCCTTCAGGAAGAGATCCAGGCAATCGATAAAGTTCGTTCCGTTCACCGGATCACCACCGATCCCGATACAGGTCGATTGACCCAGGTCCGCAGCGGTGGTCTGAGCAACGGCTTCATAGGTCAGGGTGCCCGAACGCGAGACCACGCCTATTTTGCCGCGCTGGTGAATGTGACCGGGCATAATGCCGATCTTGCATTCATCCGGCGTGATGACACCCGGGCAGTTCGGGCCGATCAGGCGGGAGCTGGAACCTTCCAGAGCGCGCTTTACCTTGACCATATCGAGCACCGGAATGCCCTCGGTGATGCAGACGATCAGCTCAATGCCGGCATCGACCGCCTCGAGGATCGCGTCACCCGCAAAGGGCGGCGGCACATAAATCACCGAGGCGTTGGCGCCGGCGGTATCGACAGCTTCGGCAACCGTGTCGAAGACCGGCAGGTCGAGATGCTTGCTGCCGCCTTTGCCCGGCGTAACACCGCCGACCATCTGCGTGCCGTAGGCAATGGCCTGTTCGGAATGAAAAGTACCCTGCGCACCGGTGAAGCCTTGGCAGATGACTTTTGTGTCTTTGTTGACCAGGACTGCCATTTAATGTGCCTCCTTCACGGCGGCGACCACTTTTTCGGCCGCGTCCGCCAAGTTATCGCCCGACAGGATCGGCAGACCCGATTCAGCGAGAATCTTTTTCCCCAATTCCACGTTCGTCCCTTCCAGGCGCACAACGAGCGGAACATGCAATTCGACTTCGCGTGCAGCCGCCACAACACCCTCTGCGATGACGTCGCAGCGCATGATACCACCGAAAATGTTAACCAATATGCCTTCAACGTTTGGATCGGAGAGAATGATTTTGAAGGCTGCCGTCACGCGCTCCTTGGTCGCGCCGCCGCCAACATCCAGGAAGTTGGCCGGCTCGCTGCCGTAGAGCTTGATGATATCCATGGTCGCCATGGCAAGCCCGGCGCCATTGACCATGCAGCCGATGCTGCCGTCGAGCTTCACGTAGTTCAGCTCGTGACGCGCGGCTTCCAGCTCCATGGGATCTTCTTCGTCCTCATCGCGCATGTCAGCCACGTCTTTGTGACGGAAGAGCGCGTTGTCGTCGAAGTTCATCTTGGCATCCAGGGCAATCACCTGTCCGTCACCGGTCACCACCAGCGGATTGATCTCAACGATGCTGGCGTCGAGTTCCATGAAAGACTTGTACATCGCCATCATGAACTTCACGGCCGAATTGACCTGCTTACCCTCCAGCCCCAGGCCAAAGGCAATCTGGCGTCCGTGGTAGGGCATGAAACCCTGCGCGGGATCGATCGCAATCTTCAGGATCTTCTCGGGTGTTTCGGCGGCAACCTCTTCGATCTCCATGCCGCCTTCCGTCGAAGCCATGACCGTCACACGGCTGCTCGCCCGGTCGATCAGCATGCCGAGGTAAAGCTCACGCGCGATGTCGCAGCCTTCTTCGATATAGAGGCGTTTGACCTGCTTACCCGCTTCACCGGTCTGTTTGGTCACGAGAACATGACCCAGCATCTTGCGGGCGTTCTCCTTGACGTCATCCAGCGATTTGCAGATCCGGACACCGCCGTCACCGTCGGGATCGTCCGAGAACCGCCCCGCACCGCGTCCGCCGGCATGGATCTGCGATTTTACGACCCAAATCGGACCACCGAGCTCGCGCGCGGCGTTCTCGGCTTCTTCGGGCGTGTAGGCGACGCCGCCGCGGGGCACCGCGACACCGTATTTGGCGAGCAGGCTCTTGGCCTGATATTCATGAATGTTCATTGGCCATCAAATATAGTTTGTGAAGAGAGTGGGCGATGCGGAAATCCTTCAATCATCTCGGCAGTGATCCCGGGCGTAGCAGCGACCCCGGACGCAACAGGATACTCCGTTGCGCCCAAACGCCCCTGCTTCAGTAAAGCAGACCGGTTACTCCAAAGCAGGTTCCTTGACATAACCTTACCTTACCACGCTGCCTTTGCCGCGCCACAGGCTTCATGGCACAGCTTGCGAAGGATTTTCCACATCCGAAATCACGCCTTTTTCGGTGTTGTCTTCGGGGCTGCCTTGGGGGCCGCCTTAGGAGCCGCAGGCTTTTTAGCCGGAGCCTTCCTGGCGGCGGTCGTCTTGGCGGCGGCCTTCTTAACCGGCGCTTTTCTGGCTGCCGGCTTTGGCTTAGCAGCAGCTTTTGGCGCTGCGGGCTTTTTAACCGCAGGCTTTTTAGCAACAGTCTTTTTCACGGCTGCCTTTGCTGTTGTCGCTGCCTTTGCCGCGACCTTCTTTACCGCCGCCGCAGGTTTTGCTGCGGCTTTCGCCACAGCCTTCTTGACCGTGGTTTTACCTGGGGCTTTAGCGGCCGCTTTCTTTGCCGGTGCTTTTTTAACGGGCGCCTTTTTTGCAGGTGCCTTGGCAGCAGCCGGTTTCGCCGGTGTCCCCTTCATGATACCTTTACAGACATCAACCAGCCCCTTCACAGAACCGACCGATTTGTTCAGCATCGCCTTTTCGCTGGCGTTCAACTGCAATTCAACGACGCGCTCCGCACCGCCGGCACCGATAACCACCGGCACGCCGACATACATGCCTCTGACGCCATACTGTCCGTTGAGGCTCACAGCACAGGGCAGCACCCGCTTCTTATCTTTCAGATAGCTCTCCGCCATGTTGATCGCGGAGGCGGCGGGCGCATAGAACGCCGACCCGGTTTTCAGCAGGCCGACGATCTCGGCTCCGCCATTGCGGGTCCGATCGACGATTTCGTTCAGGCGCTTGCGGGTGATCCAGCCCATCTTGATCAGATCGGGCAGCGGGATACCGGCAACCGTCGAGTAACGCACCATCGGAACCATGGTATCGCCGTGGCCGCCCAGCACGAAAGCGCTGACGTCCTCGACTGACACGTTGAACTCTTCCGCCAGGAACAGTCGGAAACGCGCGGAGTCCAGGACCCCGGCCATGCCCACGACCTTGTTGGCCGGCAGGCCCGATGCCTGCTGCAGCACCCAGACCATGGCGTCGAGCGGGTTAGTAATGCAGATCACAAATGCGTTCGGGCAGTTCTTTTTGATGCCTTCGCCGACGGCCTGCATGACCTTGATGTTGATGCCCAGAAGATCGTCACGGCTCATACCCGGCTTGCGCGCGACCCCTGCGGTCACGATGACCACGTCGGCGCCTTTGATGGCGGTGTACTTGCTGCTGCCGGCAAGCTTGGAGTCAAAACCTGCGACGGTGGAGAGCTGAGCGATGTCGAGTGCCTTACCCTGGGGCACACCGTCGACAACGTCGAACAGCACGATATCTCCCAGGTCTTTCAGTCCGGCGAGCAAAGCCAGCGTACCACCGATGTTACCGGCACCTACGAGCGCGATCTTCTTGCGAGACATAGAATTTTCCTTGAACGGATTACGAGGACGGAGCGATGCGGGCATGGCGGTCTCCACGCCCTGAATATATTACGGTTAACTAACGCGAATCCGTTTTAAGGGCAAGCAAACTGGGCCGGTTTCCAGGACTTGCCACAAAAGATTGAACGCTTTTTATGTTTTAACGCGGGAAGCATAACAAAAGGTAAGTGAAAACGGTGGATTTCGGCCACAACCAGGCGTAATCACCTCCGGCTCAGAAAGCATCGTCATAGTCAAAAATCATGTCAGATGTTCAAGTGCGATGTACTCGCTGGAGCGCATTTCCTGCAGGCGGCTGACCGTGCGCTCGAACTCAAATGCCCCATCGCCGGTCGGGTAAAGCCGCTCGGGCGGCGCTTCAGCCGATATCACGAGATTGACCCGGTGCTCGTAGAGGGCATCAATCAGGGTCATGAAACGCCGCGCCTGGTCCCGGTTCTCAGGTCCCAGGGCGGGGACACCGGACAGGATGACGGAATGAAACTGGACGGCAATCGCCAGGTAGTCGCCCGCCCCCAGCGGTTTGGCGCAAAGCTCGTCGAAGGTAAAGCGCGCCACCCCCCGCGCCGCCATCGAAACCGGCAGACTGCGGCCTTTGAAATGCAGTGAAGTTGGCGCGGCGACAGCGCCATCGGTCAATTGCTTGAAAGCATCTTCCAGGGACGCCGATGCCCGCGGTCCCAGCGGTGCGTAATAAACAGGCAGGTTCCGCATGCGGTGACGCCGGTAGTCAACGCCGGAGTCCAACTCCAGCACGTCGAGCCTCTGCTTCAGAAGATCAACAAAAGGCAGGAAGCGATCACGCTGGAGTCCGCCCTCGTAGAGACGGTCCGGCGGCCAGTTGGAGGTCGTTACCACGACAACGCCCCGCTCGAACAGTGTTTCGAACAGACGGCCGAGGATCATCGCGTCGGCAATATTGACCACATGGAATTCGTCGAAGCAGAGCAGCGTTGCCTGCTTGGCAATCTCCGCGGCGAGGTCGGGAAGCGGATCCGCTTTCGCCCCTTTGGTTTTTTCACGCCAGATATGCAAGCGGTCCTGAACCTCCTGCATGAAGGCATGGAAATGCACCCGCCGCTTGCTCTCGCAAGGGGCCGATTCAAAGAAGACGTCCATCAGCATGGACTTGCCGGTGCCGACCCCGCCGAATATGTAGAGACCCTGCGGCGGTTCAACCCGGCGCTGGGCGAGGCCAAGACGCTCCTTCCATCCAACGCGCCCGCTGGAGAGCTGATAGTTTTTAAGGGCGTTGTGCAGGCTTTGAAGCTTCTCAGCCGCCAGTTCCTGACCCGGGTCGCGGTTGAGTTCACCGGCGGCGCGCTTCGCTCGGTAGGTAAAGAGAGGTCCGTCAGTCATAAGTGCCGTCTGGGATCGCTTTTCGGCCTGTGCATCGAATGTCCACCGGCGTCGGCGGGCAGCTCCATGTTAGCTTCCCGTTAGTAAGGTATTCTTGTCGTCTCGTCACCTGTCGCGCTCGCAAAACCGGATTTGCGGTATGCGGGATATCGGTGTTAAGAGGACGCAATGGCCAATTCCGAACAGATCCTGATCATAAAGCTGAGCGCCCTGGGCGATTTCGTATTGTCTCTCGGGGCCTGTCAAGCCATTCGAAAACACCACCGCGATGCCAGAATCACGCTCCTGACGACAAAACCCTACCAGCCACTGGCGAAGGCCAGCGGCCTCTTCGATGAGATCTTGCTGGATAGCCGTCCACGTATCTGGCAACTTCCCTCGCTCGTCGCCCTACGCGCGCAACTGCGTTCAGGGCGGTTCGACCGGGTATACGACCTGCAACGCAGCGATAGATCGGGTTTTTACTTTCGCCTGATCGGTCAGCCCAAACCCGAATGGGTTGGTAAGGTCGCGGGTTGCTCACACCGCTATCTGCAGCCCGGCGATCAGGTCTTGCACATCTCGACCCGTGAAGCGCAGCAGCTCGCACTGGCCGGTATCACAGACATCGCCCCGGCCGATCTGACCTTCGCCAACGAGGACGTGACCGGGTTTGCGGTGCCGGACGGTTACGTGCTGTTGGTCCCCGGCGGCGCGCCGCACCGACCGGCGAAACGCTGGCCTATGGAGCGCTATGCCGAACTCGCGGCCTGGATCGTGACGCGTGGATACACGCCTGTGCTTCTGGGCACCGCCGCGGAACAAGAATCACTGGAACTGATATCTGCGGTCTGCCCAAGCGCCCTCAACCTCTGTGGTCGGACCAGCCTGCTTCAAATCGCGACCCTGGCCAAGTCCGCGGCGCTCACCGTCGGCAACGACACAGGCCCGATGCACCTGATCGCGCCCGCGGGCTGTCCGCTGGTATCCCTCTTCTCTCACGAGTCGGATCCGGCAAAAGTCAGCCCGCGCGGTGCTGAAGTGACGATCCTGCGGCGACCGACCCTCGAAGACCTGACACTCACCGAGGTGACCGATGCTTGCGAACCGCTGTTACCCCTGCGCCGCTGACCCCACATTCAGTCTTTGCATCAAGGCAAGGGCAGCCTCCTCGACAGAGTCGGTTTGAAGACTGGTCATCCAGCTTTTCGGCAAAGTGTGGTGATAACCGGGCTGGTTGATGATTTCATCCAGGCTTTCCGGCGTCCGCACGAAGCCGCAGTGGGCACCCCAAGGACCATAGCGGCGTTCCGAACTCGGCCCGAACAAGCCTAGTGTGGGCACGCCGACAGCGGCTGACATATGCATCAGTCCACTGTCGTTGCCGACAAAGAACACGCAGCGTTTGAGACAGGCCGCCGTCGTCAGAAGACCCGCCTTACCCACCAGATCGATGGTCCTGTTCGCAGGCAAAGCATGCATCAAAGCGGCCGCCTGCGCTTCTTCGCCCGGCGCACCGAGCACAGCCAACCGCGCCCCTTGCAGAGGTCCCGCAGGTCCCGTCAACCTGCGCGCCAGATCCACAAAGCGTTCCAACATCCACGTTTTGCCGATCCAATTGGCCGTCGGACCAACGGCCAGCACGGGGTCGCCATCCGGGATCGCCTCAAGAGCCGCCCGCTCGTGCTCTACCGCGAGCCAGATCTTGGGGGCGGGTGGGTTTGCTTCCTCGCCGATCAGACGGGCCAGCTCGAGCACGCGCGGCTCGTCGTCGAGTTTCGAGGTCACGGTCAGGCTGCGTCTGCAGCGCACTGTCCAGGAAAACTTGGATGCGCGCAGGTCGACAACCAGATCCCAGCGGGTGCCGACACACTGCCACCAAAGATCGCGCCAATGACCGGCATGCTTACGCTTCTTCATCGGCAACAGACGCTGCAATCCGGGCACAGCTTCAAAGAGTGGCGCGCAGACCGCCCCGGCGGCCACGGTTATCTCCGCGCCCGGATGACGCTCGATCAGAGCGGATAGAATACCGGTCGATTGAACCGCGTCGCCGATCCGGTTCGAGGTAATGAAAAGAATACGCATAGGCTGCAGGTAAAAGCACAGCGCGCCGCAAGTGACAAGGACTGCTTTGCCCCGCCGGAACGATGGTTTCCTGCTTTAACGGCCACCGGCACAGCGCAGAATGGCGCCGCTGACATATGAAGCCTCTTCCGACAAGAGCCAGAGAGCCGCTTGCGCGACCTCGTCAGGTGTCGCAGCCCGGCCGATCGGAACGACAGATTCAAGGCGGGCCACCCGGCCCGGCTCGCCGCCGGACGCATGCAATTCGGTCTCGGTCAAGCCTGGCGACACGGCATTGACCCGAATGCCCTCGCCTGTAACCTCTTTGGAAAGGCCCAGGGTAAAGCTATCGACCGCACCTTTGGACGCGGCGTACCAGACGAACTCGCCGGGGCTGCCGAGTGTCGCCGCACCCGAGGAAATCGAGACGATCCCGCCGCCCGCGCCACCGTGCTTACCGGACATTCGTAAGACGGCTTCACGGGAACAGAGCATGACGCCCATAACGTTGATATCGATTGTTTGCTGCATGGTCTCCGGGTCGGTCTCATCCAACCGGCTGATCCTGCCGGTAATACCGGCATTGTTCACCAGAGCCGTAACCTCACCCAACGCGCGCGCGCTCTCCGTGAAGAGGCGGCTGACGTCATCAGCTTTCGAGACATCAGCCTGGATGCCAATCGCGCGGCCACCCTGTGCCGTTATCTCACCGACGACCTCCTCGGCCGCCGACGCGTTCGATTGATAATTCACGCAGACCGCGTAGCCGCGCGCGGCAGCAAGCTTTGAGATGGCGGCACCGATTCCTCTGGCGCCGCCGGTGACGATAGCAACTTTCGACATCTTGGTCCTCTGGCGAAGGTGTTTACGAGTTCAGACTACGCTCTGATCTGCCGCAGGCAAGAGCAGACATGTAGGGGGGCATTTTCCCGATATCCAACCCGCCTGCGGCAAATGGTCTGGCTGAGTGTCTCGGCTAAAAAGGCATTGCTCAAGCCTTTCCCGCATGGTTTTTGTCACTCGAACAAGCCGGACAGCGGTCCGGAGCGAATAAGGAGAAAGCAAATGGATGAAGATGCCTTCAACATGTCTCTGCGGAAATTCCTGAAAAAGGTCGGCGTGACTTCTCAGCGCGAGATCGAGCAGGCCGTCCGCGCCGCCCATGAAAACGGAAGCCTCAGCGGGAAAAGCAGCGTTCAGGCCAAGGTCACGCTCAAAATCGAAGCGGTCGGCCTGTCCCACGACATCGACGGCGAAATCAACATCTCCTGACGCGGACTCGGGTGCTGTCAACCCGGCAAGCTCACAGTCTCATCATCATTTAGCTGCTGCCGCCGAATGCGCGCGGCCTTCGCTAAAACGCCGACGGCCCCCTTGTCTGCCGCCAATTTGATCCGCGGCGACAAGGAGGCCGTTGCTTGTTTCACCCGCCCGTCAAAGCCGGGCACACAGCCTTACTGTGCAGCGGCGGGCGGGGGATGCACCTGGTTGCCGTTCAGAAAAACCGCACCCTCCGGTTTGAATTCCACGACATAATTCGTCACAGAGGGCACCTGACCGCCTGGGACCGTCTCGCCGCTCGACAGGAGAACCATCGTCCCCTGCATGACCTGTTGCGCGACCTGGGGATCCTGAACTGACTGGGATGCTTCAAACAACTGCATCAAGCCCTGAATTTCGGCGCTTACGAGACCGGTCAGTTGGAGAGGATTGTTCGCGTCAAACTGAAGGTTTCCATCCAACGTCGCTGAAACCAGATCGGACTCGATCGATTGGCCGTCAAAGGACATGATCGTGCCGGCCTCCAACATGATCTCGGTCATTCTTTCCTGGAGTATACCAACAACCGGCGATCCCTGGCTCAACAGATCGAGTGAAGAAAGTTGAGCAAAGGTCTCGCCATAGGCTGCGTGGATCGCGGCCATCGGATAACGCTTCAGCGTAAAAGGAACGGTCCAGCGCCGGGGCAGAAGCTTCAAGCCGGACTCAGCGACCGGATCTCCCGGTTTTGAAAGAGAAAATCCGCGAACGGACAGCAACTGGGAGATGGTTATGAGGTCTTGCCCGGCTTCAGGCGCATCCATGCTGATTGTCATATCCGCCATGGCGAACTTTGTTTCGGGATCGTCATAGCTGATATCCTGCAGCCTGAACTCCCCGGAGAGTGACTCCGTATTGTCCACGCCGCCAAACCAGGTGCGCAGCACCTGAAGCAGGATTTGGTCATCGACCTCCTCGGCTTCGGAAAAAAGATCGAAAACCTTGGTCATTTTAGCCGATTCGGCCGCAAAGTCGGACGTTGCAAGGTCAAAGTCAGCGCTAAGCTCGCCAATCCCGAAGTCGCTCCGCTGATCCGATGCTGAGACGGACAGGTCCGCAATCTTGAAGTCCACTCCCTGCGAGGCGGCGTTCTCGCCCGTCATCTCTGTCGTCAGGGCGATCGACATCTCGGCAATCCGGATCGTGTTCTGATGAACCTCGTTATAGGCGCCGCCCTCAACCGGCTTTTCGATATCGAACAGGAAGTTCCGGCTTAGAAAATCCAACTCTGAGAGCTCCTCGGTTTCAGAGGAGATCACGCCGTTCAAACGTTCCAGCCCAATGCGCAAGACCGTTGGTGCCGACCCTTCGGCCAGGGAGCCTGCCCGGAACTCCTCAGGAATTCGGACATCCTTGAAACGATAGTCGACTTCCCCCTCTGGTTTTACGAGAAACGTAACGTCACCAATCGGAAAGTCTTCGACCACGCCCTGCTCTCGAACTTTCATATCTTGGATAAGAACCTGATACCAATCGCCTGCCGGTTCCACTGAGAGCGCGTAAAGCAGATCGATTTCCGGGTCGTCCACAAAAATCGAAATCAGAAATTTTTCAACACCGTTTTTTATCTTCGTTGCCGGATCGTCTGCAGCCTGCAGAGGCGCCCCCAAAACCGCCAATGCAAACAGGAACCCCAAACCAAAAAAAGCACGCCGCAGCATAGTTTCACCTCATTTACTCCGCAGAGCTCAGGCTAAGCGGAATCAACCTGCAAGCACAAGTTACAGATGCGAGTTGAATCTACATTAGGTTGCAGGATTCACTCGAGACCGCTTTATTCCGCCAGATTCCGCGCCATGAGTCCGGCGATTGCCCGGGCGTCGGTGTCGCGCTCAGCCAGCACCTCAATCGCATTGCGCTGCATTTCGGGCGCTTTGTTCTGGGAGAGTTTCGCCTTGGCCTCGACCCGCGTTATCAGAATCTCGAAACAGACGATGCCGCGGCTCATTCCCTCCACAAAGCGGCGCTCCAGGCGGTCGAGGGTCCAGGGCTGTTCCTGCAAGGATTCCTGCTTTTCCACCAGCTTTTCTAGCAGGTCCATGACCTCCGCCGGCGCGCGCAGGATTTGCGGGCGCCCATAGACATGCACGGCGGTGTAGTTCCAGGTCGGCACCGCTTTAGCCTCGGGGCCGTACCACGCTGGCGAGATGTAACTGTGCGGTCCCTGAAAAACCACCAGAACCTCGCCGCCCCCGGACATGGCTTCGAGATCGCGCCACTGCCTGTTGGGCCGCGCCATGTGACCCAGCAACCTTCCTTTTGGGCCTGCCGTTTCGTCCAGCAGGAACGGCAGATGCGCCGCTGTGGGCGCGGCATGGGATCCCCCGATGACCAGAAGACCGAAATCATGCTCGACGATGGTCCGCCTGATCTCTTCCGGATCGGTGAGAGCGAAACTTTCGGGAACAAACATGGCTTGCGCTTTCTCGAGTTGTCACGTGACTGGTCTGTGCGAACGAGAGAGCTACGGGAAGAGTGGCATATCAAAAAGATCCAATTGCCGTAAATTGACCATACCACTTTCTCTGGTGACGTCGCTCCGACACGGCGCATTTCATGGCTGGCACAGTCGGAATTTCGGCGCCGAATGGGCAATCAGCGGGATCATTTGACTTTATACGATCAGGCCGCCTCGGAGGCATTGATCTCATGGGGGGAATGGCTATAACACAAGCCTCGTCATCCCTGCCGCAGCGCGCGCCGAAGCGCAGGTGCCCAGCGCGCGGCCAGCCGAAGTCACGTTAAAGGAACATCATGAACAAGGGCCTCTCCCGACCCAAACACCAGATCCGTTGCCTACTGCTGGAGGGAATATCGCCCACGGCTCCCGCCATTCTGGAAGCCGCCGGTTACGATAATATCGAGCATCTGGCCACGGCCCTGGATAAGGATGCCCTGACCGAAGCTCTCAAGGGCGTTCACATGCTGGGCATCCGCTCCCGTTCGCAGCTGACCAAGGACGTTCTGGAGGCCGCGGACACCCTGGTTGCCGTCGGCTGCTTTTCCGTTGGAACCAATCAGGTCGACCTGGACGCGGCGACGGCCCGCGGCATTCCTGTTTTCAACGCGCCCTTCTCCAACACCCGCAGCGTCGCCGAACTGACGATCGCCGAGATCGTTATGCTGATGCGCGGCACCTTTCAGAAATCCAGCGCGGCCCACGGCGGCCGCTGGTCCAAATCAGCCGCCGGCAGCCGCGAAATCCGTGGCAAGACTCTTGGGATCGTCGGTTACGGCAACATAGGATCGCAGCTCGCAGTTATCGCCGAGGCCATGGGCATGGCGGTCATTTACTTCGACCAGGCCGATAAACTGCGCCACGGTAACACGGCGCCGATGGAAAGCCTGAAGGCGCTGCTGGCGCGCGCGGACGTGGTTTCTCTGCATCTGCCCGAAACACCCGACACCAAGAATATTTTCGGAGAGAGGGAAATCCGGGCCATGAAGCCGGGCAGTTTCCTGATCAACAATGCCCGGGGTACGTTGGTCGATATCGCAGCCCTGGCCGCAGCGTTGGGAGACGGTCATCTTGCAGGTGCCGCGGTAGACGTCTTTCCGAGCGAACCCAAGTCCAACGGCGAGGAATTCGTAAGCCCGCTGCGCGGTCTCGACAATGTCATCCTGACCCCGCACGTGGGCGGATCCACCGAAGAAGCGCAGGAGCGCATCGGCGAAGAAGTCGCGCGCAAATTCGTCGAATACTCGGACATCGGCTCAACGGTGGGCGCGGTGAACTTTCCGCAGGTCCAGCTCTCCAACGGCGGGACGGCAACCCGCTTTATCCAGGTTCAGCGCAATGAGCCGGGCGAACTGGGGCGCCTGAACGATGTCTTTGCCAAGCACGATATCAACATCGTCGCCCAGCACTATCAGACCAATGGAGAAATCGGTTATGTCGTTTTGGATGCCGAAGGTCAGGTCGATAACGCCTTCGAAATCCTGACCGAGATCAGAACCCTGCCGGGAACGATCCGCGCGCGCCTGCTGAACCGGGTCTAAAAAGGAAAAACCCCGACCTGCTCGTTCAAAAGCGGATCGGGGCTCTCTCAGTCACGTCGGATCTAAGTGCGCGCGAAATCTCTTAACCCCGGCGTTCGACCATCAGCTTCTTGATCTCCGCAATTGCCTTGGCCGGATTGAGGCTCTTGGGGCAGGTG
This sequence comes from Denitrobaculum tricleocarpae, assembly GCF_007004665.1. GTDB lineage: Bacteria > Pseudomonadota > Alphaproteobacteria > Kiloniellales > Kiloniellaceae > Denitrobaculum > Denitrobaculum tricleocarpae. The sequence goes on from NZ_ML660055.1 coordinate 80,698, forward strand.
CGGGTGCAGTTCATGATGGTGTGACAGCGATAGAGGCGGAAAGGATCCTCCAGATTATCCAGACGGCTGCCGGTATCTTCATCCCGGCTGTCCGCGATCCAGCGGTAGGCCTGCAGCAGAATAGCCGGGCCCAGGTAGCGGTCGCCGTTCCACCAGTAACTGGGGCAGGAGGTCGAGCAGCAGAAGCACAGAATACACTCCCAGAGACCATCGAGTTTTTCACGCTCCTCCGGGCTCTGCAGGCGTTCGCGCTCGGGCGCGGTCGAGGCCGACTTCAGCCAGGGCTCGATCGAGGTGTACTGGGCGTAGACATGAGTGAGATCAGGCACCAGGTCTTTGACCACCGGCATATGCGGCAAGGGGTAGACCTTTACCTCGTCGTCGACATCGCTGATGTATTTGGTGCAGGCGAGCGTATTGGTGCCGTCGATGTTCATGGCGCAGGACCCGCAGACACCCTCCCGGCAGGACCGGCGGAACGTCAGGGTGGAGTCCGTCTCGTTTTTGATTTTGATCAGCGCGTCCAGAACCATGGGACCGCAATCGTCCATATCGACCTGGTAGGTATCGATACTGGGGTTGGCTTCATCATCCGGATTCCAGCGATAGACCTTGAAAGTCTTCACATTCTTTCCGGAACCCGTGACCGGGTGCGTCTGTCCGCCTTTGGGCTTTGAGTTAGCCGGCAGGGCAAATTCAGCCATCGATCTCTCCTTACGCCTTCGTCTTACTTAACTTGCTCACAAAAACGAAAGCTCTTAATAAACCCGTGCTTTCGGCGGGAAGGTCTGCACTTCGTTGGTCATGGTGTTCAAAGTGACGGGTCGGTAAGCGAAGTCCACCTTGCCGTTTTCGTCACAGGACGCGAGTGTGTGTTTCATCCAGTCGGTATCGTTCCGGTCGGGGAAGTCCTCGCGCGCATGGGCACCGCGGCTCTCCTCGCGATTGGCCGCGGAAGCCATGGTGACCGAAGCCTGATACATCAGATTATCCAGTTCCAGCGCTTCGACCAGGTCCGAGTTCCAGATCATCGAGCGATCCTGGATGCCCAGTGAGTCGCGTTTGCCCCAGACCGTTGCCAGGTTCTCGACGCCTTCGCTCAGGACCTCGCCGGTGCGGAACACCGCAGCGTGGCCCTGCATCGCGCGTTGCATCTCAAGGCGCAATGCTGCCGTTGGGAGTTCGCCCTTGGCATGGCGCGTCTTATCAAGGCGGGACAGTGCGTAGTCCGCGGAATCCGCGGGCAGAGGCCGGTGACTTTCGCCCGGGGTCAGGATCTCGGCGCAGCGCTTGGCCGCCGAGCGGCCGAACACGACGAGATCAAGAAGGGAGTTCGACCCGAGGCGGTTGGCGCCATGGACCGAGACACAGGCTGCTTCGCCGATCGCCATCAGCCCCGGCACGACCGTGTTGGCATCTCCGTCTTTCTCGGTGACGACTTCGCCGGTCAGGAGGGCCGGAACCCCGCCCATGTTGTAATGGCAGGTCGGCAGGACCGGGATCGGCTCCTTGGTGACGTCAACACCGGCAAAGATCCGGGCAGATTCGGAAATACCCGGCAGTCGTTCATGCAGCAGAGCCGGTTCCAGATGTTCCAGATGCAGATGGATATGATCTTTTTCCGCACCAACACCGCGGCCGTCACGAATTTCCATGGTCATGGCCCGGCTGACCACGTCACGGCTGGCCAGATCCTTGGCCGAAGGCGCATAACGCTCCATGAAGCGCTCGCCTTCGGAGTTGGTCAGATAGCCGCCTTCGCCGCGGGCACCCTCGGTGATGAGCGTTCCGGCGCCGTAAATCCCTGTCGGATGGAATTGCACGAATTCCATATCCTGGCAGTAGAGACCGGCGCGAAGCGCCATGCCACTTCCATCGCCGGTGCAGGTGTGCGCGCCGGTACAGGAGAAGTAGGCGCGGCCATAGCCGCCGGTCGCCAGAATGACCTGATGCGCCCGGAAACGGTGGATTGTTCCGTCATCCAGGTTCCAGGCGACGACCCCGCGGCAGGACCCGTCTTCCATGATCAGGTCAATAGCGAAGTATTCGATAAAGAACTCCGCATTGCGGCGAAGGCTCTGCTGGTAAAGCGTATGGAGCATGGCATGGCCGGTCCGGTCCGCCGCCGCGCAGGTGCGTTGCGCAATGCCTTCGCCAAAGCGGGTGGTCATGCCGCCAAACGGCCGCTGATAGATTTTGCCGTCTTCCGTCCGGCTGAAGGGCATCCCGTAGTGCTCGAGTTCGATGATGGCAGGAACCGCTTCCCGCACCATGTACTCGATCGCATCCTGATCGCCCAGCCAGTCCGATCCCTTTACGGTGTCGTACATGTGCCAGCGCCAGTCGTCTTCACCCATATTGCCCAGCGAAGCGGAAACACCGCCCTGTGCCGCCACAGTGTGACTGCGGGTCGGAAAGACTTTCGAGATGCATGCGGTTTTCAGACCGGCTTCCGCCAGCCCTAGTGTCGCGCGCAGACCCGCGCCACCGGCGCCGATCACAACAACGTCATAGGTGTGATCGACAATCTCGTAAGCTGGGGCAGCAGAAGCGCCATTAGATGCGTTGTTGCCAGCGGAACTCATGTCTTAGCCCTCAAAAAGCAATGTCAAAACCGAAAGCACACCGATCAGCGCCAGAACGAAACAGGCGCCCTTGATCAGTACCAGGATCACAACCTTGGCCGCTTCACTATGGAAATAGTCCTCGATCACCACCTGGAGACCCAGATAGGCGTGGTAAAAGGTCGCAGCGATGAGCAGGATAAAGAGACCGGCTGTCACGGGCGAACCGACCCAGGCGACCATTTCGGCATGATCCGCGCCCACATGACTCGTGACAGCTGCCACGAACCAAAGTGTCAGCGGTACCAGCGCGACAGCCGTCATCCGTTGCGACCACCAGTGCGAAACACCTTCTTTGGCGGAACCCAGGCCGCGAACCCGGCCGATTGGAGAGCGAAGTGACATTAGAGGCCTCCTCCGAAGTAACCGAAGAGCCAGGAAAGAACCGTCAATGCAAAGGAGCCGGCGACGACCATCCACCCCGAGCGATAGACATCGGGCAGTTCCAGACCGTAGCCGCCGTCCCAAAAGAGGTGCCGGACGCCATTGCAGAGGTGATAGAAGAGCGCGAAGGTCCAGCCAAACAGCAACAGACGTCCGACCCACGACCCAATGAGCCCTTGCGCCTGCGCAAAGCTCTCAGACCCGCCGGCTGCGGCGGCCAGCCAATAGATCAGCAACAGCGTCCCGACGGCGAGCGCGATCCCGGTGCCCCGGTGCAGAATGGATAAAACCGACGTCAGCTGTGGCCGATAGACCTGCAGATGAGGCGATAGTGGCCGATTTGTTGTTGCCATGGACTACTCTTCCCGACTCTAAGCTCATACGCATACGTTATGAGTTAAATACTTTACCGAAGTCTCAACGCCCGAGTTGATTTAGACCCCGGCACTACAATAGTCAACTTGAGGGCCATCCCAACACCACCAATTTTTTTGCATTGCGGTAGGAATGATAATCACTTGCGGCACAAAGGAAAGCTCAACCACCACATATAGTAGTTATCCGGATTCTACCTATGTTGCACTGCGCGCACTGTGGATAATACTGTGAATAAAATGGGGATGCAGTGTGAAATAAAGGGGATTCCATACACAAGTTTTTTGAAATATGCGCGACAGCTTTCTTGTAAATCATGGTTAAAAAAGCGAACCTTTTCTTGCACGCGGAAGCGTCGAAGCAGTGTCAGAACCATCCCTTCTCGCGGTTTACCGTCGGAAGAGGCTCTGAAGCGGTTTCGAGGACAAAAGCTCCTTCGGGGGTGTTTGTCCGGCGGTCGAAGCAAAAGTCTCTCGGGATCGATGCTTCGATGTCGGAAGCACGTAAGGCTCACGCCTCGTTCTCCCGGTCGGGTTCACATCGTCGCTCTGCGATGAGGTGACACCGTTGACGGACTTGGCTTCTCTTCGGAGAGGTGTAAGGGGTCCAGGTTTCGCAGGGTCTTGTATCTTGCGGGACTGACCGAACAAAAGCCTTCGGGGTTTTGTTCTGGCGGGGCTCTGGAAATGCCGGCCTTCGGGTTGGCGCTGGTCCGGTCAAGTTCTGGAATGCGGCAGTGGACCTCTGGTTCGCGCGCTGACCGTGACACCGGTTGGTCGGAGAGTAGAGCTGGTGCCTTCGATAGGGTGATGGAGGGCCCTCGGGCCCGAGTTTTTGGACAATGTCGGTGTCGGCTTCGCCAGGTCTGATATCCAGCGTCCGGATACGAAACCACCCAGCCTCTTCCAAATGCTGGGCCGCAAGGCTCTCGAAGCGTCGGGGTGCGTCCCTCACGGGATGCAACGCAGCGGGCTCGCCCCTTCTGCACCCGGCGCTTCATTTTTATGTGACAGCCAAGCTCGAACTTCTGCGGCCAGGATGTGATCCCATCCCGGCACAGCGCTATTCAGCGCGGCATAAAGATCGTGTAATCCAAATCCAAAACGACGGCGGGGTCGAACCGGCCGTCCTCGCCACGATCAGGGAAATCCGCGCAGGCCCGGTCCTTCGTGGCAATACTGCGCAGGCGAAGCGCGCCCAGATCACTGCGGCCCGGCAACTCGACTTTGTCGAGCACTTCCGACCAGACGTAGATCGTATCCCCCGCAAAGCTCGGTGCCGTATGCGCGCCGCCATTAATTGCAGCGATCTTGACGGCGTTGCCCAGACCGTTGAAGGTGAGCGCACGGGCCAGGGAGATCACGTGCCCGCCATAGACGATGCGGCGCCCGAAACGCCCCTCTTTTTCGACATGCTGATTGAAGTGCACCTTGGCGGTGTTCTGGTAGAGCCGTGTCGCCATCTGGTGTTCGGCTTCTTCGATGGTCATGGCATCCACATGGTCGACCTTCTCCCCCACCTCGTAGTCGCCCCAGCGATGGGGCGCCCCGGCGAGCATGGTATCGAACTTTGCGAAATCGAGACCCTCAGGTATCAGCAAATCCGAGGCCGCAACCGCCTTGGGCAACTCCGGCACGCTGGCGGACGGTGCCGGACTGGCTTCGTCGCGCTTGCGGACCATCACCCAGCGCACGTAATCCAAAACAGTCTCGCCGCGCTGATTGACGCCCGTCGAATTGACATAAACGACCCCGGTCTTACCGTTGGAGTTCTCTTTCAAGCCAATGACCACACTCTCGGTTGAGAGCGTATCACCGGGATAGACCGGTGCGCCGAAGACACAGTTGGCGTAGCCCAGATTGGCGATGGCATTCAACGAGACATCCGGCACGGTCTTCCCGAACACCACGTGAAAGGCCAGCAGGTCGTCGAGGGGTGCACGCGGCAGACCCAGACTGCGCGCAAACTCGTCCGAAGACTGCAGAGCGAAGCGCGACCCGTAAAGCGCCGTATAAAGGGCCTGATCGCCCTCGGTGACCGTACGCGGCGTCGCGTGCGGAAGCTTCTGCCCCAGGGCGAAGTCCTCGAAATAGTTGCCCGGATTAGTCTTACTCATCGCACACATACCTGTCTTCTTTGAGTGAGAGAAGGGAACCTTAACGACCGCCCGCAGGCTTACTCAGCGTTCGCGGCCGCCAGTTCCTCGATCTTACCGGCCATGGAGACGAGGCGCTGAGCACTCTCGACATGGAGGTTTTCGATCAGCTTGCCGTCAACCACAACGACACCCTTTCCCTCAGCCGCCGCTTCGCTGTGGGCGGCGATGATTTTGCGCGACCAGGCAATGTCCTCGGCACTGGGCGCAAAAGCCTCATTTGCGGCGGCGATGGTTTTCGGGTGGATGAGGGTCTTTCCGTCAAAACCCAGTTCGCGGCCCTGAACGCAGGATGCGGCGAAGCCGGTATCGTCCTGCAGATCGAGATGGACGCCATCAACGATGGCCAGCCCGTGCGCGCGCGCCGCGAGAATGCAAAGCCCCAGCGAAGTCAGAACCGGCAGTCGGTCCGGCGTGTGAGCAGCCTGCAAGTCCTTCACCAGATCCGAGGTCCCCATCACCAGACAGGACAAGCGTTTGCTGGAGCCGGCGACCTCATCGGCGCGCAACATACCCAGAGGGGTCTCCATCATACACATGATTGCCATGTGTTCCGGTGCTCCCGAGGCCACCATCAGCGCCTCGAGTTCCTGAACCATCGCGGCAGATTCGACTTTGGGAAGCAAAATGGCATCCGCACCGCAGGCGGCAATCTCCTTCACATCTTCTTTGCCCCAGGGCGTTTTCAGGTCGTTGACCCGCACGACAATCTCGCGCGCGCCGTAGCCGCCTGCGGCAACCGCGGCAGCGATCTGTTCACGCGCCAGCTCCTTCGCATCGGGCGCCACAGCGTCTTCAAGGTCAAGAATCAGGGAATCGGCGGGAAGTCCCCGGCCCTTCTCAAGAGCGCGGGCGTTGGACCCGGGCATATAAAGGACCGAACGGCGCGGCCTGGCGGTTGAGGTCATAGGTCTTCCCGTGGCGTCTTGATTGCTGGAGATCAGACCTTATTCAAAACGCCAAGCCACATAAAGCGGCAATTGCTGCTCTGCAACATGCGCGGTTTAAGCGTTTCAATTCGTTGCTTTCTCCAGCTCCAACAGACCTTCGTATTCAATCAAGCTGCCGATCAGCGGCAGCTCTATCCGGACGAAATAGTGATAGCGCCCACCCCTCACCTGCTCCCGCGCGACCAGCCGGGGCGAGAGCATCCGGGGCAACTTCAACCCGAGCAGAGAACAACGCCGGAGATGAAAGGTGATGCCCTCCTCGGTTCCCTCCAAAGCGAGAAAAAGTGCGACCGGACCAAACTTCTCCAGCAAGAGGGCCTCCCCGACTGCGGACCGGCTTTTGGCGATCGCCTGCCGGGTGATCAGTATGGCACCGTTATAGTTGCGCGTGATGGTCTCCGCGCCCTGGTCCAGGAAAAAGGTCGTTTCGACCGGAATGTCCGCCGCCTCCGGCGGCATGCCCAGAAAATCCGCCAGGCGCCTGCCGGCAAAGTTGGATCCTCGCTCGACCCGGCCCCGCCCCCGTGCGGTATGACGGCCTTTCACCTCATGCATATTGCGCACGAGCGGCGGCAGGCGGTCATAGTCTCCGCCGATGATTTGCCTGTACATCGAAGGGGATGACGCATCGCTGACGTCATCCCCCTCCGGTTGCGCCTGGGTATCAGCCATGGATCACCTTCCTCCCGGCCCCGGAATTGCGCCGACCGCGACAGGCGTTCCAAAGCATCAGCATGGGTACTGCGACGGCATCGTAGAGCAGTTCCGCTGCGCCATGGAGGACGGGCCGGCGAACCAGCCGCGCCGCCCATCGATATCTGGGAATCCGTGCCCAGATGGCCGCCATGGCATCGATACCACTCACCAGCCTGCCATCGCCATCGTAGACGTAGAGACGGCGCTTTGCGTCAGCCTCGTTCAGACCATAACCCGCCAGCGCCCGCTCTCCGCTGCTCAGGCCATGGAAGGCGATACCAAGGCCTTGTTGCAGCGCCTCCCGCCGGTAGTGTCCGATCTCGCCCGCGCAGATTTCACAAGCGTCATCGTAGTAGACCCAGCAGATATCCTCCTCTGGGCCTTGCTCCAAGGAGGACACGTCGCTGCCCATCAGGTTCGGCAAAGCCGCCTCAAGGTCCGGCCAGCGGAATCTGTAGCCGTATCCCTCGGCACGCTGCGGCACGACCCGCTGACCGGCGATAAAGAGATCCGATAACTCGCCCAACAGCGTCCGCAACACAAAGGCGGGCACCCGCAGGAAGACAGGACGCCGGGCCTGCCGGGCCAGTTTGCGGGTAAAGTCTTCATTGGTCACCGGCACAGGCGCGGTCGCATTGATGGGACCAGCGACATCCTTACGATCGATCACAAAGAGAATCAGACCCACCAGATCCTGTAAATGGATCCAGGACATCCACTGGCGCCCATGGCCCATGATCGCACCCAATCCCAGCTTGATAGGACGGGCCAGTTGCGGGAAAGCGCCGCCACCGCGCCCGAACACAAGTCCGATCCGCAGAAGACAAACGCGCAGACCCAGTGCTTCCGCTTGTTTGGCGGTTTGCTCCCATTCCTTGCAGAGCCTCGACGTAAAAATGTCTTGGGGTTTGGCGTTTTCCCGCAACAGCTCGTCGTCCCGCCGGCCATAATACCCCACAGCAGACCCGTTGATCAGAACCTCAGGCTTTTGCTCAAGCCGACGGAGCAACGCGATCAGGCCCTGAGTGGTCTCGACCCGGCTTGCGATCAGTTTTTCCTTGCGGCGCTTCGTCCAGAGGCCACCCAAGAGCGGCGCACCCGCCAGATTGACCACCGCATCAATCTTGTGGTCTGGAGGGATCCTATCCAGTTCCTCGACGACCTCCGCATGAGGTCCGAAGAGATAGTCAGCCTTGGCCGGATTGCGCGCGAGCACCAGCGGCTTGTCGCCGCGTGCGATCAGGGCCCGAACAAGCACTTTCCCGACAAATCCGGTGGCGCCTGTGATCAGGACCTTCAGCGGCTCTTGCTTGTGACCAGGCAGAACCGGATTTCTCTTCCAGTCCGGCAGCGAAAGGCGAACGACCACCCAAAGGTCGTAAAGCGCCCAGCCGAAGACACCCACCCCATAAGCGGTCATGATCCAGGATAACGGCCCATAGCTCACCACTGTCAGAGCGGTTTCGGCAGCGCTCCAAGTGACGGCAACCGGCAGGAAAAACGCCAGAATTGCGCCGAAATTGATTGCCAGAAGGGTATGAAGGATCCGCTCGAAGCCCGGCAGCTTCCGGGTCTGGTCCTCGATCACGAAATCCCAGAGCGTGACCACGACCTCAATAGCCATCAGGGTCATCAGCAGGATCGCCCACCACCCGTTCCAGGCAAACCAGGCAATCCCGACGAAGATTACCGCATAGATGAACTCACGGATCGTGTGCAGGATCAGCTCGCCGCGCGCATTAGGCTTTGAAGAGAGTTTCTCCGTGATTTCGTGGTGCCAGAGATTGTCGAAGGCGCCGATCAACCCCTGTATGGCAAAGAGAATAAGAGCCGTCTGCATCGCATCACTCCTTTTCCTTAAAGGTACCGTCCTGGTAAAAACTCTCGCCCAGGTGCCTGTGCCGCATGGTCATTTCGAACCTGAACCAGCCCGATCCCAGATCACTGTGGACCACATGAGCGACCCCGGGTGTCAGCCAGTCGGGCAGGCGGACCGTAAGACCGGCAAAGCGCCAGAAGTAGGACTCGCTCCTAAAGTGCAGCTTGCGGTCCTGTTCGAAGACCTTCAGACGCATGCCGAAGCCACCGCCCACGCATTCCAACAGCATCTTTCCGTCACCGGTAAAAACCTTGGTCGAGGTCACCGTGATGGGCTTACGGCCCGGAAAAAAATAAATCCGGTCCCAGGCTACGCCGCCCTTTTCGGGGTCATCATGGACCTGCACTTCGATCGGTATATCCCGGCCCTCGAAGGGCGCCAGGGGTGTGCCGAACAAACGGCAAAGCTGCGCCAGGAGGTAACCGGTCCGCGAGCAGCGCACAGACTTCATCGTGCCTTCGTAGGTGATATCCTTCATCCCGGCGCTGCAGGCGAAGCGCGACCGGATCAGGGGAGACAGCCGCAGCCAACCCTCTGGTCCCACCAGCGCCGCAAAGTCCTGTTTGACGGAACCTGACGGTGCCACGCCGCTTTGCCGCGAAGGCTTGCGGCTAAGGGATCGGGCAAACCTGGCTGCCCAAGCCGGACGGGCCTTCCGCTCCAATGCCGGCTGAATGAGGCTACCTGCGTCCATCTCTCCCTCCTACCTATTGAGGCTGTATAGTCTGTAATTTCTGTATATACAGAAATTACAGAGCAAATTTTTTTACTTCTTGGTCACCAGTTTCGCCACCTTGCGCCCCATCTTCATAAGCTTGATCAGAACCGGCTTCGGCAAGCGGCTGACCTGCTCATACCATCCGGTCAGGTTCTCCATGAACTCCAGGATACCTGCGATACGGGCCTTGACGTCTTCCGGTGTTTCCTTGTCGTCTTCGGCCTCCTCGACGCATTGCCTGAGCATGGTGAGGGTCGGGTCGATCTCCCGTGCTTTCCGGCCTTCGACAATGGTCATCAGCATATCCCAGGTTTCGCCCTTGACCAGGAACTGGTCGCGCCGGTCACCCATGACATGGGTACGGCTTGCGAGGCCCCAGGTCAGCAGCTCCTTGAGACTATTGCTGACATTCGAGCGCGCCATGTTGAGGCTGTCCGCGATCTCCTCCGCCGACATCGGTTTGCCATGAAGATACAGAAGTGCATGAACCTGTGACACGGAGCGATTCACACCCCAGCGCGTGCCCATTTCGCCCCAGTGCAAAATGTATTTCTCCATAACAGGCGTCAGTTTCATTGTTTTCTCGGATTTCTCTCATGACAGAAATAACTGAACAAACGAACCATACAGTCGAATTGAGAGGAGAGTCAATCCGATTCATTGCAGCGGATGAAGAAACGCGAGACCGCCAGGAGTCAAAGGACCAAGGCTGGGTCTCAGAACTTAAGAGGTTGAAATACTGCCTCTATTGTTCAAACTGACGCCGCAACAGTATTCAAACCCCTGCCCGCGGCGCAAAGCGAAGTTTAGATGTCTATTCTCTCCATCCAATCCCATGTCTGCTATGGCCATGTCGGCAATGCTGCGGCGGTGTTTCCCCTGCAACGCCTGGGTTTTGACGTCTGGCCGGTTCATTGTCTCCAGTTTTCGAACCATCTGGGTTACAGCGACTGGAGCGGCGAGGTCTTTGCGACCGAACAGGTTGCCGAGGTTCTCAAAGGCATCGAACGCCGGGGTGTTTTCCCTGATTGCGAGGCCGTTCTCTCGGGTTACCTGGGAACGGCTGAACTGGGGGACGCCGTGCTCGAAACCGTGGCGTCCGTGCGGCAGGCCAATCCACGCGCGCTGTTTCTCTGCGATCCCGTCATGGGTGATGAGGACACTGGCGTCTACGTTCACCCGGAGATTCCGGACTTCATGCGTTTTGGCGCATTAAAGTCCGCAGACATCATCACACCGAACCTGTTTGAACTGGGCATCCTCGCAGACCGCGAAGTTTACGACCGGGGCACGGCCCTGGCTGCAGCACGGCACTTGCTGAACGACAACCGCACAAACCTCAAGATCGTGATGGTGACCTCAATTCCGGTTCAGCCGGTTCATGCGACTGAGGCTCGAGATCCTGAGAGAGAACGTATCGGAATTCTGGTGGTGACCCGCCAGAGCGCCCATTTGGCAACCACACCCAAACTCGACTTCGGGCCTCTGGTCAAGGGGACTGGCGATGTTATCGCAGCCCTGTTCCTGGGCCGGCTCCTCAGAAACCAGGGGGATGCGGGCCAGGCCCTTCAGGGTGCCATGTCGTCCCTTTACGGTGTCCTTGATGAAACCCTTCGGCGCGGTACAGACGAGCTTTGCCTCATCGCGGCACAAGAGAAAATCTCCGCGCCGGACTTAAATGATCTCACGTTCATGGCGCTCACGGATTGACCTGCGCCTCAAGTTGGCACACAAGACACCGTGGGCGCGCGCAGAGAAAGAAATGTGATGACGGACCTAAATGCCTTTATCGATGAATTGCCGAAGGCGGAACTCCACGTGCACATCGAGGGCACCCTGGAGCCCGAACTGATGTTTGCCCTGGCGGAGCGCAATGGGATTGCCCTGCCTTACGGATCGGTCGAAGAGCTGCGCGCCGCCTACAGCTTCAAGAACCTGCAGGAGTTTCTGGACCTCTACTACCAGGGAGCTCAGGTCCTGATCACCCGGCAGGACTTCTATGACCTGACCATGGCGTATCTGAAGCGCGCCCATGCTGACCGCGTTCTCCATACGGAAATCTTCTTCGACCCTCAAACCCATACGGAGCGCGGCATTGCCTTTGAGACGGTCTTGGACGGGATCACCACCGCCCTGTCCGACGCCGCGCACGAACTCGGGCTGACCAGCGAGCTCATCCTCTGCTTCCTGAGGCACCTCAGCGAGGACGACGCCATCGCGACCTACGAGATGGCTCTGCCCCACAGGGACCGGATTGCCGGGTTCGGCCTGGATTCCTCCGAAAAAGGCCATCCGCCCGCGAAATTCGAACGGGTTTTTACGCGCGTCCGTGCAGATGGCTTCAAAGTCGTCGCTCACGCAGGCGAGGAAGGCCCGCCCGAATATGTCAGGGATGCGTTGGATCTGTTGAAAGTCGACCGGATCGATCACGGCAACCGGGCTCTGGAAGATTCCGCCCTCGTGGAACGGCTGGCCCGCGAAGCCATGCCCCTCACCGTCTGCCCACTCTCCAATCTGAGCCTCGCCGTTGTCACGGATCTCGCCGACCACCCCTTGCGGCAAATGCTGGACGCGGGTCTGGTCGCCACCTTGAATTCCGATGATCCCGCCTATTTCGGCGGCTACGTCAATCAGAACTACAAGGAAACGCAGAGCGCCCTGAGCCTCACGAAAGACGAACTCGCGCTCCTGGCCCGCAATTCGCTGACCGCCTCCTTTGCCTCTCCGGAACGGAAGGCAGAACTGCTGGGAACGCTGGACAGCTATCTCGCGCGAACGTAGACCGAAACTACCTTGGCCAGTTTCCGGCACGCTTCGCGGCAACCGCCTCTGCCAGCTCGTCCTTGACGCGCTCGAACACCGGCTCCCAGGCCCCTGCATCTTTCTGACGGAAGAGCTTCATCGAGGGATACCAGGGCGTGGTCTCGCCTTCGCCCCTGTAAAGCCAATAGGTCGCCTTGTTGAGCAGGTTCCAGATCGGACGACCGAGGGACCCGGCCAGATGGGCGACCGAACTGTCGGTCATGATGACCAGATCCAGGGCTTCGATCACAGCCGCCGTCTCCGCGAAACTGTCCAGTTTCTCGCCGATGGCGGTGACCACGGCACCCGCGCCAGCGGCTTCCAGGTCTCCCGACCGCGGACCCTTCTGCAAGGCATAGAGATCAACACCTGGCACCTCGGCGAAAGGCAGGAAATTCTCGACGCCGACCGCGCGTTTGCGGTTGCCCTTGAAGGTCACGCTGCCCGACCAGACGATCCCGACCTTGAAACGGTCATCCTGGCGCAGCAGCACCCGGGCTTTTTTCCGCGCGTAGTCCGGGATGTGCAGTTTGGCCGGCGGCGGTAGCCTATCGTCGGAGACATTGAAAACCCCAGGCAACGACATGATCGGCACTTCGAGGTCGTAGTCGCCGACTGCCTCGCCCGGCTCGACCATGCGATCGATGCCCGCGATCTCAGAGAAAAGGTCCTGCAGGGGCGCCTTACATTCCAGAATGACCCGGCCTGCATTGGACCCCTCGCCCGCCCGCTCTTTGATCAGCGGGATAAGGCGGCTGGTCAGGATCGAATCGCCAAAACCCTGCTCGGCAAAAACCAGAAGCCGTTTTCCCTCGAAGACTTCCCCCTGCCAGCGCGGCACGGCCTTCGGGCGTTCCGGCAGATCACCGGTTTTCCAGCGCGCCTCGTAGGCCGCCCAGCCCTCCTCGAAGCGTCCCAGATGCAGCAAAGCGATGGCCCGGTCCCATTGCGGGTGCGGAGCATCGGGCTTCAAGGCGATCGCGGCTTCCAGCTCGGCCAAGGCCTCTTCGTAACGCGCGGCTTCGCGCAGGGCGATGCCATGGTTATAGCGGATATTGAAATCGTCGGGCAGCGCCGCCGCGGCACTGCGGTGGGCCGCCAGCGCCTCGTCCAGACGGTCGATATCCTTGAGGGCATTGCCCAGGTTCCCGGTAATGCCGGGGTCTCCCGGTACGATCTCCAGGGCACGCTTGTACGCAACCACGGCGGCTTCGTAATCGCCCTTTGTCCGCAGAGCCACCCCGAGATTCCCCCAGCCCCCAACATGCCCGGGCGCCATCTGAAGAATTTTGCGGTAGGCCGTGATCGCAAGATCAATGCGACCCCGCTGATGCAGCGCCGCCGCTCGCTGAAACAACTGATCAGGTGTGATTTCTTGCGCGGTTTCGCTCGCCATAAACCCCTAACACGACTGCTTGAGAGGATGGATCAGTTAACACCGCAGCCTGCATAGCACAGCTCGTGGCACCACTGCAGGAATATTCCATCCCCTCGCAATACAGCCTTAGCTGAGATGCTCGCGCACCAGAAGTTCGGCGATCTGAACCGTGTTCAAGGCCGCACCCTTGCGCAGGTTGTCGGAGACCACCCACATGGAGAGCCCATTATCGACGGTCGGATCGACCCGGATCCGGCTGACGAAGGTGGCATCCTCACCGGCGCATTCAGCGGGCGTGACGTAGCCCTCGTCCTGACGGTGATCGATGACTGTGATGCCCTCCTGCTCACGCAGCGCGAGCCGGGCCTGCTCGACCGAAATGGGCTTCTCGAACTCCATGGTGACGGCTTCGCTGTGGCCGATAAAGACCGGGATACGGACACAGGTCGCGGTCAGCTTGATCGACGGGTCGAGGATTTTTTTGGTCTCGACCATCATCTTCCACTCTTCCTTGGTGTAGCCGTCATCCATGAAGCTATCGATATGTGGAATAGCGTTGAAGGCGATCTGCTTGGTGAACTGCTCCTTCTTTACCGGATCGTTCACGAAGATGCCGCGTGTCTGATTGAAGAGCTCGTCCATGCCGTCCTTGCCGGCACCGCTGACCGCCTGATAGGTCGAGACCACGACCCGCTTGATCTTGGCCAGCTCATGGAGCGGCTTCATGGCCAGGGCCAACTGAATGGTCGAACAGTTGGGATTGGCGATGATGTTGCGCTTGGTGTAACCGGCCAGCGCCTCGGGGTTGACCTCCGGCACGATCAGCGGAACATCAGGATCCATGCGGAAATGCGAGGTGTTGTCGATCACCACGGCACCGGCCTGTGCGGCTTTCGGGGAATACTCGGCGGAGACCTTCGCCCCCGGCGACGACAGCACGATATCGATCCCGGCGAAATCGAAGGTGGCCAGGTTCTGAACCTTCAGAACGTGATCTTCGCCATAGGAGACCTCGGATCCGGCGGAACGCTCGGAGGCCAGCGCAACCACTTCGGAGGCCGGAAACTTGCGTTCCGACAGCGTCGTCAGAAGTTCCCGTCCAACGGCGCCCGTGGCACCCACTACCGCTACTTTATAAGCCATGTCTAATATCTACCAACTTGATCAATCTCGATTTCCGGCGTTGAATTAAGCGGGATCGAGCAAATATGCAAGGTAACCAGAGCGGCAAACCGGCCAAATGACCCGAAAGCTCCCTGGAAAGTGAAGAAACCATGGCGGAACGCAGTCCCGACTATCGCGCTTTCTGGCCCCGCTATCTCGCGGAACACAGCAAACCTGCCACCCAGCTGCTCCATGCGGTGGGCACGGGTCTGGGCCTGGTCATACTGCTGACTGCGATTATCACGAGCAACTGGTGGCTGCTGCCGCTGGCCCTGGTGGCGGGCTATGCTTTCGCCTGGATCGCTCATGCCATGGTCGAGCGGAACACGCCGACGACCTTTACCCATCCCTGGTGGTCGTTCATCAGCGATTTCCGCATGTTCGCGCTGTTCCTGACCGGCCGCCTGGGCCGCGAACGGGCGCGTTACAATCTGGATTAAGTCATAATCTCTCTTCCTCATTTTGTTCTCAGTCCATCTGCGGTTTGATCGTGTAACGGGCCGAAAACAAAAAAAGGCCGCCTCATGGGCGGCCCGTTACCAATACCCTGAAGCACAGTGGTCAGTTCGCCTTAGTCTCCGGTTTCAGAGTCATGGGCGCTGAGCCAGTGGTGGTCGGAATCAGGGTTTGCGCGGTCTGAGTCTCGGTTTGAGCTTCATTTTCAACAGATTTCATTCCGCTGCAGGCATAGACCGCCGCGGGCGCAACCAGGAACGCAGCCAGAGTCAGGGCGGCCGCAGGAACTGCAACTCTCTTTCTCATCAATCCGTCTCCCAATTTGGTTCGCAACTGCAGCAAGACTACGCGTGATCACTCTTGACGTCAATTCAGCCTTTGACCTTCACATAATCCGCTATGCAGCCAGGTGGTCCAGCGCACTCAGGACCGCATCGCCCATGCCCGTGGTCGAGACCATGGTCGCACCCGGCGCAACGATATCGCCCGTGCGCTTGCCTTCGTTCAGGACGTTCTTGACCGCCGTCTCGATCAGATCGGCATCCTCGCCCAGATCGAAGGAATAGCGCAGCATCATGGCGAAGCTGAGCAGGGTCGCCAGCGGGTTGGCCTTGTCTTCCCCGGCGATATCCGGGGCGGAGCCATGGACCGGCTCGTACATGGCCTTGCGGCGGCCGGTCTCGTCGATGTCGCCCAGGGAGGCCGAGGGCAGCATCCCGAGCGATCCGGTCAGCATGGCCGCCGTATCCGACAGCATGTCGCCGAAGAGGTTGTCGGTGACGATCACGTCGAACTGCTTGGGCGCGCGCACCAGCTGCATGGAGCAGTTGTCGGCGTACATGTGTGACAGCTCTACATCCTTGAATTCGGCATCATGCAGCTTGGTGACCTCGTCGCGCCAGAGCACGCCGGATTCCATCACATTGGCCTTTTCGACCGAGCAAACCCGGTTATCGCGTTTACGCGCCAGATCGAACGCGACCGCCGCAACGCGTTTGATTTCCGAGGTCGTGTAGACCTGGGTGTTGATGCCCCGGCGTTCGCCGCTCGGCAGCTCCTCGATGCCGCGGGGCTCGCCGAAGTAGACACCACCGGTCAGCTCACGGACGATCATGATGTCCAGGCCGGACACGATCTCCGGCTTCAGGGTCGAGGCATCGACCAGCGCGTCGAAGCAGAGCGCCGGGCGCAGGTTGGCAAAAAGCTCCATTTCCTTGCGCAGACGCAGCAGGCCGCGTTCCGGTTTGATGTTGAAATCCAGGCTATCCCACTGGGGACCCCCGACCGCACCGAGCAGGACGGCGTCCACATTCATGGCTTTTTCCATGGTGGCATCCGCCAGCGGCACTCCGTGCGCGTCGATCGCGGCCCCGCCGACCAGATCTTCCTCCAGATCGAAGCGAACCGCCTGGCGCTTGTCGAACCAATCGACCACGCGGCGCACTTCGCGCATCACCTCGGGACCGATGCCGTCACCTGGAAGAACCAGAAGCTTTTTATTGGAAGCCATGAATCAGATATTCCCCACTGCAATCTTGATAGGAGCGCGCCGCCGAATCTTTCAGGCGGCGCGCGTCAGCTTTTTGATGTCTGTTTAGACTAGGCCCAGGGCTGCGAGAGCTTGCGGCGCTCCTCGAAGCTGTCGATCTTCTCGCCCTTCGCCATGGTCAGGCCAATGTCGTCCAGGCCGTTCATCAGGCAATGCTTGCGGAAAGCGTCGATCTCGAAAGAGATCGTGCCGCCGTCCGGCCCGGTGATTTCCTGCTTCTCCAGATCGACCGTGATCACCGCGTTGGAGCCGCGGCCGGCGTCATCCATCAGCAGGTCCACCTGCTCCTGCGGCAGGGCGATCGGCAGGATGCCGTTCTTGAAACAGTTGTTGTAGAAGATGTCCGCGAAGCTCGGCGCGATGATGCAGCGAATACCGGCGTCCAGCAGCGCCCAGGGGGCGTGCTCACGGGAAGAGCCGCAGCCGAAGTTGTCGCCCGTGACCAGGATCTGGGCATCCTTGTAAGCCGGCTCGTCGAGCACGAAGTCCTTGGCGTTGCCGTCTTCATCCGTGCGCAGCTCGAAGAAAAGGCCTTCGCTCAGGCCGGTGCGCTTGATGGTCTTCAGGAACTGCTTCGGAATGATCATATCGGTGTCGATATTGACCAGGGGCAGCGGGGCGGCGGTGGCGGTCAGCTTGTCGAATTTATCCATGGCTTTATCCTTTTCCCCGCTTAGCTCAAGTCGCGCACATCAGTGATGCGTCCGGTGACTGCTGCGGCGGCGGCCATGCCCGGGCTGACGAGATGCGTACGTCCGCCTCGGCCCTGGCGGCCTTCGAAGTTCCGGTTGGAGGTCGAGGCGCAGCGCTCGCCCGGGGCCAGCTTATCGGCGTTCATGGCGAGACACATGGAACATCCGGGTTCCCGCCAATCGAAACCGGCCTCGATGAAGATCTGATCCAGCCCTTCTTCCTCGGCCTGGTTCTTCACCAGTCCGGAACCGGGTACGATCATGGCCCGTACGTTCTCGGCGACCTTGCGGCCCTTGGCCACGGCGGCAACCTCGCGCAGGTCCTCGATCCGGCCGTTGGTGCAGGACCCGATGAAGACCGTATCGATAGGCACTTCGCTGATCGGCGTCCCGGCGGTCAGGCCCATATAGTCAAGCGAACGTTCGATGGCGCTGCGTTTATTGTCGTCAGGCGCGGCGTCAGGCCCAGGGATCGCGGCAGAAACCGGGATCACGTCTTCCGGGCTTGTGCCCCAGGTCACCTGAGGTTCGATATCCGCGGCCTTCAGGACGATTTCCTTGTCATAGGTAGCGCCTTCATCCGACGGCAGGGTCTTCCAATAGGCCAGCGCCTGCTCCCAGGCCCCGCCCTTGGGTGCCATGGGCCGTCCCATGATGTATTCGAAGGTCTTTTCGTCCGGCGCGATCAGACCGGCGCGCGCGCCGCCCTCGATCGACATGTTGCAGACCGTCATGCGGCCTTCCATGGAAAGATCTCGGATCGCCTCGCCGGCGTATTCGATCACGTAGCCCGTGCCGCCCGCGGTCCCGATCTTGCCGATGATGGCCAGCACCATGTCCTTCGCGGTCACGCCCACCGGCAGCTTGCCTTCGACCGTGATACGCATGTTCTTGGCGGGTTTCTGGATCAGGGTCTGGGTGGCAAGGACGTGTTCGACCTCGGAGGTTCCGATACCGAAGGCCAGCGAACCGAAAGCGCCGTGGGTGGCGGTATGGCTGTCACCGCAGACGATAGTCATGCCCGGCAGGGTGAAGCCCTGCTCCGGCCCGATGATGTGCACGACACCCTGGCGCACGTCGTCCATGCCGAAGAGCGGCACGCCGAACTCGTCGCAGTTTTTGCTGAGCTGCTCGACCTGGATCCGGCTTTCCTCGTCGTCGATCCCCTGCGCCCGTCCCGAGGTCGGGACGTTATGATCGGGCACCGCGAGGGTGGCCTCGGGGCGGCGGACGGTCCGGCCGGTCATGCGCAGACCTTCGAAGGCCTGCGGGCTGGTGACTTCATGGACCAGATGACGATCGATATAGATCAGACAGGTGCCGTCGTCCTGACGGTCGACCAGATGGCTGTCCCAGATCTTATCGAACAGGGTGCGTGGTGCGGACATCGTGCTTCTTCCTTCTTCGGCCGGGCTTTGCCCTGGCCACTCCCTTGAGTCCGGTCGATTTTCTGTACGCCAGGAAAATCGTGAACCGGCCTCTCATTAGACAATTTAGAGCGCAAAACGCGCTTTGGGAGACTGCCACCCTATAGCCCTTTCCAGGGCGACCCACCTCAGGTCGGGGCACACGCATGTCTCACACTATTCTCACTGAGGCGCCGGAGAATAACCACTTCACCAGCCCGGGAAAAGTCTTACTGTAAAGGAATGGCGCATAGCTGGCATTCGGCAAGGCCGGGCGGTCAGATATAGGCAAGAAAACGTCCGCAAAGGATAATCGCCAGCCACAAGAGAATAGAAAGACCGCCCGCCAGCTGAAGCCGCGTGCGGATCAGCGGGCCTTCGGAGACCTTGGCCTCTTGCCATTCAGCGGACTGACGCAGCAACAGCGCATTTACGACGCCCACGCCGACCAAAAGGAGCTTCGCCAGAAACAGTGGCGTCGCGGCATATTTCGCGGCGCTCACGGAAAACAGCAGCAGACCGGTGATGAGAGAGAGTGTCAGCCCGCCAATCGCGACAGGCAATAGAACACGGCTCAGCGTTTTGATGGGGACCGAAGACCAAACGCCCAGGAGCCGCAGATCGAGCGGCAGAATGGCCCCGAACAGCATGGCGAGGCCCAGGATATGTCCCGCATTGACGATAGGATAGACCCAGCGTGAGGTGCGCAAAGCCGCAGGCAGGGCCATGTTCTGGAGCGCCGTCAGAGCCTCGAGGGCCGTCGCCCAGACCTCCATCGCTTACTGCTTCGCCGGAGCGGTTTTCTGCCTGCAGCCGGATCGCCCGTCCACAGCTTCAGTCCCGGTTCGGATAGAGGTCATAGAGCTGGCCGTCGATGGTGACCCGCTCGGCCTTCATCAGCTTTTGCTCCGGATCCTCGGAACGCTGCCCCGAGACGGTCACCTCCGTGCCCACGGCGAACATCTCGTCTTTCAGTCCGGCCCGTTCGTTGCGCCAGGGCTGGCCGACCTCCACCGTCCAGATTTCCCCCTCGGCATCCACGGTCAGGACGCCGTGCGGGTTGCCGAGCTGCGCGGCCTGGATCAGACCGACCAGCTCGAAGTTGCCGTCCTCCGTCCAGCGCCAGCCATGATGCGCCATGGCGGCGGATGCACCCAAGGCCGTCAATCCGACCGTGATGCCGCTGCCAACGAGAAAGCTCCGTCTTGTGACCATGGGTCAGACTCTCCTCTGTGTAAGCACTCAGCGCGCCTTGTACTACGATATGATACGTGGTGATGCGTCTCCAAGGGCTATCTGGCCTCGAAATCCTTTTGGCGTCGCTGTCTCCAGCGCTCCGCGCCTGCGGAACGTCTCACGACAACAGCCATTTGCGGCCCGACCCTTCCCTGTGACATTCTCGCCCGAACAACAACCAAACCCAGATGGCGCGCACCATGTTCGAGAGCTTTACCCAGGAGCGGATTGATACCGGCGAGGTTGAGATCAACCTGCGCAGGGGTGGCAGCGGACCACCTTTATTGCTGCTGCACGGTTACCCGCAGACCCATGTTATGTGGCACGGCGTGGCACCCCTGCTGGCGCAGAACTTCACTGTCGTCTGTGCGGATCTGCGGGGCTATGGCAACAGCAGCAAGCCCTTGGGCGAGGCGGATCACTCGAGCTACTCCAAACGCGCCATGGCGGCCGACATGGTCCGGGTCATGGAGCATCTGGGCTACACCAGCTTCCGGGTTGCCGGGCATGACCGGGGCGGGCGGGTTACCCACCGGCTCTGCCTGGACTGGCCCTATCATGTGGAGCGCGCGGCGGTGCTGGATATCGTGCCGACCCATAAGGTTTTTGCGACAACCAACCAGGCGGTTTCCACCGGCTATTACCACTGGTTCTTTCTCATCCAGCCCAACGGCCTGCCCGAGCGCATGATCGGCCAGGATCCGGATTATTACCTGCAGGAAAAGCTGGCACGCTGGTCCGCCCTGAAGCAGAACTTCGCGCCGGAAGCGGTCGAGGCCTATCAGCGCGCCTTCCGGGACCCGGCCTGCATCCATGCGACCTGTGAGGACTACCGCGCCGCAGCCTCGATCGATCTGGAGCACGACGAAGCGGATCTGCAGAAGAAGATTGGCTGTCCCCTGCTGGTGCTCTGGGGACTGCGCGGCCTGATGCATGAGAATTACGACGTCCCGGCCACCTGGCGCGAGCGCGCCAGCGACGTTACCGCCAAGGGCATTGACTGCGGCCATTTTATTCCCGAAGAACGGCCCCTCGAGACCCTGGACGCGCTATCGAACTTCTTTGCGGAGTAAAATGGCACCACCTGGAGTGCGGGAGCGGCACTGGTCTTCAACATAGATCCGGGTTCAAGTGTCGGAATCGCAGCAACCTCACTTCCGACCTGAAACACCGGACGCTAGTGTGGTGGAACTGAAGTTCGTGTGATTTATGACGTCTTTGCAAGTTACGCGGTTAGGCGCGAGGGCCGCAGTGATGTGGAGCATCACAAGGTCCTCGCAACGACATCCGCGGGACTTGCAAAGGCGCCGGAAAGGTCGCTTTTATGGCTTTCTGAACGGCGTCACCGCCGCTCGCCGATGCTTCAGCATCGCCAGCACGGCACTTCCTGCTCAGAAAACCGCAAAAGCGATCATAAATGATACGAACTTCAGTTCCACCACACGAGATGCCTCGCAACATTACTCTCCGCCTCGCGAAGACCGAAGACTGCCCCGCCCTTAGCCGGCTCGCACTGAGCTCAAAGGCCCACTGGGGTTACGACGATGCCTTCATCAAAGCCTGCGTGCCGGCCCTGACTGTCACACCCGACCTGCTGGCCGCCCATCACGTGGTTATCGCCGAAAGAGCCTCGGACGACGGATCTGACAAGGAGCCGCCGCCGCTGGGCTTCTACGCCCTCTCGAAAGCACGCCCGGAAGCGGAGGTCGAATGCTGCTTCGTCGATCCGGCGGCTATCGGCAGCGGTGTCGGTGGAGTGCTCTGGCGGGATATGGAAGCCTTTGCACGTAACGAGGGCGTGACCGGTTTGAGCCTGGTTGCGGACCCGAATGCGGTCGGTTTTTACCGCCACATGGGCATGGAAGAAGCGGGTTTTACGCCCTCTAACGTCTTCGGCCCGGACCGACCGCTTCCGGTCCTGAAGAAGACTCTTCCTGGGATTTCTGCGCCGTAATCGAGCCTTCAATTGGTCTGACCTGAAACGAAATTTTAACAAAATCACAACCCATAGTGTGCCGGGTTTAACTATCCAGGGAGGCCGGTATGGGGAGGTGACGGCACTTCCTGGCGGCGAAAGCTTGTCTGTTCCGCGCTTCCTTCCTGGAGTTGCTAAGATTGAACGGCTATCTTCGCCATAAACTTATAAATTTCAATTGCAAAAAGTGATTTAATCCATTGTCTTCTAACGATTCCGGTATCGAAAACCCCGCTCAGCCCGGCATGGGACCGGCCACCGCGGCAACAGCCGCGGCCGGCCCTCAGGAACCCCTGCATCAATTTGCAGTCTACGACGGCACGAGCGGTGGCATCGGCAAAATTGCCGTCACCAACGCCATACTCGGGCTTCTCACGCTCGGCATTTACCGTTTTTGGGGTAAAACCAACATGCGGCGTTATCTTTGGAGCCGCCTGACTGTGTTGGGTGACCGCCTGGAATACACTGGCACGCCGATGGAACTGCTCCTCGGCTTCATCGTTGCTGCCGTGGCCATGGCAGGGCTTTCCGTCGGATTTATCGGCCTGGAGTTTCTGTCTGCGAGATATCCTCTGTTTGGCCTCCTGATGATTTTCTATCTCTTGGGATTTTACTTTCTTATCTTTTTCGCCGTGTTCCGCGCCAGGCGCTATCGCCTGCTTCGTACTCAGTGGCGGGGCATCCGCTTTTCCCAGAGCGGCTCCGCAACAGGCTATGCGTTCCGCGCTATGGGCCTGATGTTCCTCACCGGCATCACGCTTGGCCTGACCTATCCCTACATGCAGGCGCGCCTGCAGAACTACCGGACCAACAACACCTGGTTCGGTAACCGGCAACTGACCTTCGATGGCAAAGCCTCAAAACTCTTCTGGAAATGGGTACTGGCGCTCGTTCTGGTCATCCCGACGCTGGGCATCTCTTTTCTCTGGTACAAGGTCACCGAATTCCGCTACTTCGCGTCGCGAACCCGCTTCGGCGCCCTTTCGTTCCACAGCACGCTGGAGACGATGAAGATCTTCTTGATCTATCTGATTTTCGCAGTTGTCTTTGGTATTATCTGGTTCTCTCTCCTCGAGGTCATAGGAGTTTTTGTCGGAGATCTGTTCAATATCGGCCAACCGGGAGCGGCCGAACCTTTCGCAAATCTGTCGACGGTGACGATCGCCATAACCATCGCTGTTTCCTTGGTGATCGTATCTCTGTTGAACGCTTTGCAGTTCATTTTACTCATCCATCCCATCGTCCGCGCTATCTCCGAAACGTTGTTGGTCAAAGGCACGATCGACCTCGACGAGATCAAGCAGAGTGATGCGGAGCGTGGGGGTCGCGGCGAAGGCCTCGCGGATGTTCTGGATGTCGGGGCAATTTAGCTTGGCGCAACAGAACGCAAGGCAACGTTATGCAAGACGATTGAGTCCGGAGCCCTCCCAGGCAGAGGTATCCTGGTTTTGAGCGATTATCACGGCAGCTTTAACGACGGCAGCTCCGCCAACCGGCACGATGTGTCGGTCAGGATCGATCTGTCCGGCCTTGCGATCTCGGGCGACGGACTGGCCCAGCCCGTCGTCTGGCCTTTCGAAGAGCTGGAAGCCATCGATGACATCGCCAAACAGGTTCCTTTCAGGATCGGCTGCCGTTCCTGGCCGGACGCCCGGCTGACGCTGAACGATCAGCGCCTGCTGGCGGACTTCCGGATCCATGCACCACAGCTCTTCGGCCCGCCGGTCAGCAGGCGCCTGCGCAATGTGGTTTTGTCGATTGCCGGCGCCGGGCTGCTCGGTGCCTCGATCTGGTTCGGCCTGCCGCTCGCTTCCCGATGGGTTGCCTCAGTCGTGCCGATCGAGTGGGAAGTGGCTCTGGCCGATCAGTTTGCCGACGAACTCGTCAAAGAATTCGCGTCCATGACCAATGACGAACCGCGGGTTTGTGATAATCCGGACGGCCTGAAAGCCCTGGACGGGCTGATCGCCGAGTTGGCGGATGCCGGCGGCAGTCCCTACGACTTCAATGTTCAGGTCATCGACGGCGGGCTGAACAACGCCTTCGCCTTGCCCGGCGGGCGCATCTTCATCTTCCGTGGATTGCTGGAATTTGCCCAGAGCCCTGATCAGCTCGCGGCGGTCGTGGCGCACGAAATGGGTCATGTTACCCTTCAGCACGGCACGACGGCGATTGTCCAGGGCCTGGGCATCAGTTTTGTTTTCTCGGTCCTGCTGGGAGATATGGGCGGCGGTATCGTTGCCGCAGCAGGTGAAATCCTGCTGCGCATGTCCTACAGCCGGGAGGCAGAGGCGGAGGCCGATCGGTCGGCCATCGCTCTACTACAGAAAGCCGATCTGAAGGTTGTCGGCCTCTCGAACTTTTTCGAGCGCCTGGCTGAAGAGGATGGAGATCTGCCCGCAGCCCTTCAGATGCTCTCAACGCACCCCTCTAGCGAACAGCGCGCACAGCTGACAAAAGGCCTGGAGGACACAGGTCGACCTGCCCTGTCCGACAAAGAGTGGCAAGCCATTCGAGACATCTGCAAACAGTAGAGACCAACAAGTCCACTGTTTCTCTCGAGATTCAACAAACGACAAAACCCGCGTCCCAGAACCGAGAAGCGGGTCGGCAACTGCCTGAACCGGTCTGCACCAAAGGCTGGCTTGGACCGGTTCGGCAGTTTTAACTGTCGTAAAAAAGAAGGGCCTCAGGCCTCGGCGGCTTTAGCGGCCTTGTTGGCGGCCTTCTGGGCGGCCTTGGCGTCCGCTGCGACCTGTCGCTCTGCGGCGGCTGCCTTACCGGCTGCACCCGTGGTCTTCTCGGCGATACGCGCGGACTTACCACGGCGGCCACGCAGGTAGTAGAGCTTCGAACGGCGAACATCACCGCGGCGCACCAGCTCGACCGAAGCCAGACGCGGGCTGTAGAGCGGGAATACACGCTCGACGCCTTCACCGTAGGAAATCTTCCGGACGGTGAAGGAAGACTGCAGACCGCGGTTCTTGCGGGCAATGCAGACGCCTTCGAAGGCCTGGACACGCTCACGGGTGCCCTCGACAACCTTCACATTGACACGAACGGTATCGCCGGGGGCGAAGTCCGCTGCAGAACCCTTGGCGCTCAGCGCGGCGACCTGCTCTTGTTCGATCTGCTGGATCGTATTCATCGCTCTATTCCTTACTCTTCGTCGGCACGGCCTTTGCCGGGCACTTCGTTTCTTCGCTTCAGGTACCGCGCCCAGAGATCGGGCCGCCGTGCCTCTGTAATCTCTTCCGCCTGAGCTAAGCGCCACAGGCGTATATTGTCATGATGCCCCGAGGTCAAGACCTCAGGCACCTCGCGGCCCTGCCAATCGCTCGGCCGCGTGTAGAGCGGGTACTCGAGCAAGCCCTGCTCGAACGACTCCTCCAGCCCGGAGTCATCGTTCCCCATAACCCCCGGCAGCAGGCGCACCACGGCGTCCATCAGGACCAGAGCCGCGGGCTCGCCGCCGGATAA
Organism: Denitrobaculum tricleocarpae; assembly: GCF_007004665.1. GTDB lineage: Bacteria > Pseudomonadota > Alphaproteobacteria > Kiloniellales > Kiloniellaceae > Denitrobaculum > Denitrobaculum tricleocarpae. The sequence continues at coordinate 106,617 of NZ_ML660055.1, forward strand.
AACATAATCGCCGACACTGACTTCGACGACATTCCGGGCCTCCAGCACCCGCTGGTCCACCCCCTCGTATCGCCCGCACAGCAGCGTGACACCCGGTTCTCCGGCAAGACCACGGACAAAGTCCTGGTCCAGGAGCCGCCCGCGCGGCGACAAGTACAAAACAGGCCCCGATCGATCCTCGACCGATGCCAGAGCGGCATCCACCACATCGGGGCGCATAACCATGCCTGCGCCGCCACCTGAGGGCGTATCGTCGACGGAGCGGTGTTTATCGCGCGCAAAGTCGCGAATGTCCACCGTTTCCAGAGACCAAAGCCCCGATCTCAAGGCCCGTCCGGCCAAGGACTGCCCCAACGACCCCGGAAACATTTCCGGGTAGAGGGTCAGAACCCTTGCATCCCAGCAAGCCGTCTCTCGCGACACAGTGTCCGTCACCTTGCCGCCTCACTTTCAAAGCGCCTCAACGCGAGGCGCCCACTTCAACCGGACCCGGCCTCGCCGGTTTCCACTTCCTCAGGCGGATCGATAACGACCCGTCCCGCCTCCAGATCCACCACCGGCACCGCCAGCTTGGTGAAGGGCACCAGCCAGGATTTCCCCTCGGCGGGCAAAACCTCGAGCAAATCACCGCCACCGAAATTGTGCATCGCCTTGACGCTGCCCAAAACTTCTCCCGCGCCGTTCTCAACCCGCAAACCGATCAGATCGGTGTTGTAGAACTCTTCTTCATCCTCCGGCTCGGGCAAAACCGAGCGCGCAACATAAAGCCGGGTCCCCCTGAGGGCCTGGGCCTGATCCCGGTCGGTGACCCCGGCAAAAGCCGCGAGAACCGTTTCCTTGACCTGACCCTTGATCGTCGGATCGAACCGGCGCTGCCCCTTGGCATCGCTCAGCGGTCCGTAAGCCCCGATATCCAGCGGTTCGGCGGTAAAGCTCTTGATCTTGACCAGCCCCCGGACCCCGTGAGCGCCCGCAACAACGCCGAGACAGACTTTATCATCGGCATCGGTCTTGGGCATCAAGGGGGCGTTGGACTCAGCCATGGATCAAACCTGCCGCCAAACAACCAGCACCGCAGCTTAAGCCTCGGCAGCTTCCTCTGCGGGTGCCTCTTCAGCGGGAGCTTCTTCAGCCGGAGCTTCTTCAGAGGGGGCTGCAGCAGCCTCTTCGGCCTCACGCTTGGCCTCGGCTTCCATTGCCAGACGCTCCTGGGCTTTCGCCTTGGGCTTGTCCTTCTTGGTCTGCGTCGGAATCGCAGGCGTTGCGTAAAGATCGTTGGCCGCCAGGATGCGGGCCACACGGTCCGTCGGCAGCGCGCCAACCGAGAGCCAGTGCTTGATGCGATCGTCGTTCAGCTTCACACGATCGGGATGATCCTTGGCAACCATCGGGTTGTAGGCACCGACCTTCTCGATGAAGCGGCCGTCACGCGGGCTGCGCGTATCGGCAACCACGACGCGGTAATAAGGACGTTTCTTGGCGCCACCACGGGCCAAACGGATTTTTACGGACATCGAACTTCCTTCTGCTCTTATTCTCAGGGCCCGGTCTCGTGATCAAGTCACTCGACCTTGGCCATCGTTACGTTAAGCAATGATCTCGTACTTACTGGGGGAACCCGCCGCCGGGCGGCATCAGTCCCGACATGCCCTGGCGCATCAGGCCCTTTTTTCCCATTTTCTTGACTTTTTTCATCATGCGGTTGGCTTCCTGATACTGCTTCAGGAGCTTGTTGATTTCCTGCACCGTGGTGCCGGAACCGCCCGCAATCCGGACTTTACGGCTCGCCTTGATGAGCTCCGGCTTGGCCCGTTCTTTCGGGGTCATGGAGGAGAGCATCGCCAGCTGACGCTTAACCAGACTGTCGTCCAGCTTGGCGTTCTGCATCTTGGCCATCTGGGCTTTGTTCATGCCCGGAAGCATGTTCATCAGGCTGGAAAGCCCGCCCATCTTCTGCATCTGCTTGAGCTGCGAGGCCAGATCGTCCAGGTCGAACTTGCCCTTCTGCATCTTCTTGGCAAGTTTTTCGGCGTCTTCCTGATCGATGGTTTCCGCGGCCTTCTCGACCAGGGAGACCACGTCGCCCATACCCAGGATCCGCGAGGCGATACGATCCGGATGGAAGTCTTCCAGCGCGTCCAGTTTTTCGCCGGAGCCCAGCAGCTTGATCGGACAGCCTGTCACGGCGCGCATGGAAAGGGCCGCGCCGCCGCGCGCATCGCCGTCCACACGGGTCAGCATGATGCCGGTGATACCGAGCTTTTCCTGGAAAGCGGAGGCCACGTTGACCGCGTCCTGACCGGTCATGGCGTCGGCCACCAGCAGGGTCTCATGCGGCTTGGTCGCATCGCGAACCGCCGCAACCTCGGCCATCAGCTCTTCGTCGATGGCCAGGCGGCCAGCGGTATCGAGCATGACCACGTCGTAGCCTTCCAGGGCACCGCTCTGCAGCGCACGCTTGGCAATGGCGACCGGCTGCTCGCCGGGGACGATGTTCAGGGTCTTGACCAGGGCCTGCTCGCCCAGAACCCGCAGCTGCTCCTGCGCCGCCGGACGCCGCACGTCCAGAGAGGCCATCAGGACCTTTTGTTTCTCTTTTCCGGTCAGCCGCATTGCGATCTTCGCGCAGCTTGTGGTCTTACCGGAGCCCTGCAGGCCGACCATCATGATCACCGTCGGCGGCGTCGTTGTCAGGTTCAGGGCGGAATGCTCGGATCCCAGGGTCTCGACCAGGTGGTCGTTAACGATCTTGATGACCATCTGACCCGGTGTCACCGAACGCAGGACTTCCTGACCGATGGCCTTTTCGCGGACCCCTTCAACGAAGTCCTTGACCACCGGCAGGGCGACATCGGCTTCCAGCAACGCAATGCGGACCTCGCGCAGGGCCGCCGAAACGTCCTCTTCGCTAAGGGCACCGCGGCGGCGAAGCTTGTCAAAGACATCGCCGAGGCGTTCCTGAAGGCTCTCAAACATACCGGTCCAATCCGATCGTCAGTAAGACCGCCCCTCGGGGCACGAAATCACGGCGGCCACCAGAGGCGCCAATGGCCAAACGCAATTCGCGCCAGTGCGCGATACTCGCGGACTGGCGGGGCTTCTCGAAGCCGGCAGATGGCCAAAGCTGTGATGGCGCGGAACATAGGCGTCGATTTCCGGCCCGTCAAGGCATTGCTTGCGGCGTCGGAAGTTGCGATGGCCTACGCTTAAAACTCTGCGATTTCAACCCAAAGAGCGGCAGGATTGCAGGCAAAGCATAGCTTCCCCATGGACTTATAGCGGTCTCTGGCCATATAACCCGGGTCATGGATCAGCTTTCCTTCATAAAAATGCACGGGTTGGGCAACGATTTCGTCGTGCTCGACGGTCGCAGTGCGCCGATTCCGCTGAGTATTGCGGAAGCGCGGACGCTGGCTGACCGCCATTTTGGTATCGGTTGCGACCAGCTGATCGTCATGGAGCCGCCGACCAGCGAGGGCGCCGACCTCTTTATGCGCATCCGTAACCCGGACGGCGGCGAAGCGGAAGCCTGCGGCAATGCCACCCGTTGCATTGCCTCGCTGGTCATGAATGAGACAGGCCGTGATCAAGTGGTTATACAGACCCTTGCCGGGCATCTGCCCGCCGAGACGGCAACGACAGGCGAAGTGACCGTCGACATGGGTCCCGCCAACCTGGGTTGGCAGGAGATCCCGCTGGCGGAAGAACGCGATACTCTGCATCTGGGCATCGGAGCGGGCCCGCTGCAGGATCCGGTGGGCGTGAATATGGGGAATCCCCATGCGGTCTTCTTCGTCGAAGATGCAGACACCATCGATCTGGCCACGCTGGGGCCGCGGCTGGAGCATGATCCCCTTTTGCCCCAGCGCGCCAATATCTCGGTCCTCTCCGTGACCGGTCCCGACCGTTTGCGCCAGCGGGTCTGGGAACGCGGCGCCGGAATCACCTTGGCCTGCGGATCGGGTGCCTGCGCGGGCGCGGTCGCCGCCGCCCGGCGGGGTCTCACGGGACGCAGGGTCGAAACCACCATGGACGGCGGTGTCCTGACCCTGGAGTGGCGCGAGGACGGTCATGTCCTCATGACCGGACCGGTGGCCACCAGCTTTCGGGGCAAAGTCGAGCGGGCATCGCTGTCATGACCGACCCCAAGATCATCACCTTCGGCTGCCGCCTGAACAGCTACGAGTCCGAAGTCATGCGCGGACACGCCAGGGCCGCCGGTATGACCGACGCTATCATCATCAATACCTGCGCCGTGACCGCCGAGGCGGAGCGCCAGGCCCGCCAGACCATCCGGCGTGCCCGCCGCGAAAACCCGAACGCCCGGGTGATCGTCACCGGTTGCGCCGCCCAGATCTCGCCGGAGAGCTATGCGGGCATGCCCGAAGTCGACCGGGTGCTGGGCAACGAGGAAAAGCTGAAGGCCGAGAGCTTCGGCCTGGATCAGACCGAGCGCGTGGTGGTCAACGACATCATGTCGGTCACCGAAACCGCCGCCCACCTGATCCATGGCTACGAAGAACGCACCCGCGCCTTCGTCCAGGTTCAGCAGGGCTGTAACCACCGCTGCACCTTCTGCATCATCCCCTTCGGACGGGGCAACAATCGCTCTGTCCCCATCGGCGAAATCGTCAAGCAGGTGCGGGTGCTGGTCGAAAACGGCGTGGCGGAGGTTGTCTTCACCGGCGTCGACATTACCGACTATGGCAAGGACCTGCCGGGCCAGCCGAGCCTGGGCCAAATGGCGCGGCGCCTGCTCGCCCTGGTGCCCGAACTCAAGCGCCTGCGCCTCTCATCGGTCGATCCGGTGGAGGTCGACGACGACATCCTGCGCCTGCTGGCCGAAGAAGAACGCCTCATGCCGCATCTCCACGTTTCCCTGCAGGCCGGGGACGATATGATCCTGAAGCGCATGAAGCGGCGGCATCTGCGCGCCGATGCGGTAGAGTTCTGCGAGCGCGCCCGCGCCCTTCGCCCGGACGTGGTCTTCGGCGCGGATATCATTGCAGGCTTCCCGACCGAGACCGACGAGATGTTCGAGAACTCCCTGCGTGCGGTCGACGACTGCGGTCTGACCTACCTGCACGTTTTTCCCTATTCGCCCCGACCCGGCACGCCAGCCGCCCGCATGCCGCAGGTACCCGGCAACCTGCGCAAGGAACGCGCCGCCAGACTGCGAGCTTTGGGCGCTGAGCGCGAAGCGCAGTTTCTGAGGAGTAGAATTGGCGGCACCGCGCAGGTTTTGGTCGAGAAAGACGGCTTCGGCAGGAGTGAACACTATGCACCTGTCATTCTTCCCGCCGGGCATATCGGCGAAATTCTTCCAATTGACATCAAGGGCTTGGATAAGTCCCAACTGATCGGGGCGCTTGCGGCGTGAGTGAAACTGAAGAAAAACGCGGTGGCTGGTTTTCACGTCTCAAAGCCGGCCTCACCCGCTCGTCCTCCAAGCTCAGTGACGGCATCACGGGCATCTTCACCAAGCGCAAGCTGGACGATGCGGCACTGGAGGAGCTGGAAGATCTGCTGATCACCTCGGATCTGGGTGTAAGCACCGCCGCCAAGCTGACCGCCAATCTGGCCAAGACGCGCTTCAACAAGGATGTCGACCCCATCGAGGTCCGCGAAGCCCTGGCCGATGATATCGCAGCAATTCTGGAACCGGTGGCCCAGCCTCTGGCCGTCGACCCGGCGCGCAGGCCGCATGTGGTTCTGGTCGTTGGCGTCAACGGCAGCGGCAAGACCACGACCATCGGCAAGCTCGCGACCGATCTGACCCGGAAAGGCCACTCGGTCCTGCTGGCCGCGGGTGACACCTTCCGGGCCGCGGCTATCGATCAACTCAAGATCTGGGGCGAGCGCACCGGCTGCGAAGTGGTCGCCAAAGCCCCCGGGGCGGACTCCGCGGGCCTGGCATTCGAAGCCATCGAGAAGGCCCGAGCCACGAACAAAGATCTGGTCCTGATTGATACGGCCGGACGTCTGCACAACAAATCCGACCTGATGGCCGAACTGGAAAAGATCCTGCGCGTGATCAAGAAACTCGATCCCGAGGCCCCGCACGACGTGCTGCTGGTCCTCGATGCCACCACCGGCCAGAACGCCATCTCACAGCTCGGCACCTTTAAGGAACTGGTCTCGGTGACCGGTCTGATCGTGACCAAGCTTGATGGCACGGCCCGCGGCGGCGTACTCCTGGCCCTGGCCGAGAAATTCAAGCTGCCGGTTCACGCCATCGGCGTCGGCGAAGGCGCGGAGGACATGCGGCCTTTCAAGGCCCGCGACTTCGCCCGCTCATTGATGGGTCTGGAGAATTAAAGAGAAAAGGTTGAGTGCCGCAACTGCGGTTACATCGCGCCGGTCTCCCCGGCGGGGTTACCTCTGGGCGCGAAACCGGTCATCCCACGCACAGCGTCAAAGTCGTTGAGCGCCCAGTGAACCGATGGAAAAGCAATATCATCCCACGGAATATCCGCCCAATCGAAGAGATCCAATTCCTGGGTTTCCGGCCCGGCTGAAACATCCGGCGTCACCAGGCGGGCCCGGTATATAAGCTGTATCTGGCTGATACGGGGAATAGAGTAGACGCCCAGTAACTGATCGATCTCCAGTTCCGCCCGGGCCTCTTCCCAGGCCTCCCGGCAGGCGCCATCTACGGCCGACTCGTGAATCTCGAGATATCCCGCTGGCAGAGTCCAGTACCCGATCCGGGGGGCGATGGCGCGGCGGCACAGCAGGATCTTGTCGCCCCAGGTCGCCACCGATCCCACGACGACCTTCGGGTTTTCATAGTCGACGAAGCCGCAGTCCTGGCAGACCCGCCGCAAGCGGTCGTCGCCCTCGGGAATACGTTGCTCAAAGCTTTGCGCTTTAGGTTGACCGGGTGTTTCCATCGAAACAATGTGGCGCAGACGGCGCAGGTCGGCAAGGGCCAGCGATCTGAGCCCGCAGTCACCGGCGCCGCGACCGCGCGCATCGAAGCCGCAAGCAGGTCTGGCCTGAAGAAGAAACGGCCAAGATTATTGGTTGGAAGGAGGAGTGGACCTGCACTCAGATGCGGATGTTCAAAAAGCGGCCCCTTGCCACGGCCCGGCCACTCTTGATGGCCTGCCGAACCGCCGTCATCAGATCCTTAGTGGACCAACCGGTGAGCGTCGTCTTGGCACTGGCGGCCTCAGAGGCACTGTGCTGGGCGGGTTTGCTTCTCGCTTTGGGCTCGGTCCGCGCTTCCGGCGCGCGCGCCGGTCGAACGCCTTCCAGCTCGCGCACGACAGGTTCAGCCAACCCGCGGATCTTTCCGGCAATGACCGGCAGCACTCTTTTGGGATCGTTCGCAATCTTCATGGATTGAGTTATGACGCGAAGCGGTTAAGCTTCGATTAACTTATCAGGTCACAAGATCCTGAGTCCGGCTTAACGGCCAGGCGATGGTAAGCCGCATGTCCGGCGGTTCCTGGCGCGGGAAGCATAACGTAAGGGATACACCTATAAGTAAGCGATTTTTTTTCAGGACAAACAGCTGTGCGAATTCATTTCTGGGCGTATAAAAATTAAACAAAAATTAGCGGGTCTCACATAATAATTTAATATCTCGAACTATAGTGCGATCGGTCCGTATCTCGGCCGCTGATCCTAAACCCTTGCGATACCACGAATGAACTGGACTCGAGCAGATGCTATGCATGAAGGATTTTCTTTGATGCGCTTCTGCTCACTTAAAAGAGTCTTGAAGAAGCAAGATATAACGCTTCCTGGTTTACCTTTACTATCTTTCTGTCATAATTTATTACAGATTAGACGGATGTGGCCGGACGTATATTATTGTATCTCGGGAAGTCGTGCGGCTTCACAAGGTAAGTGGATGGGGAACACTTTCCGATGAACAGCCAGGATCGGAACCTGCAATTTCTGTTAGAGCTTGCGCTCGACAAGTCCGTGGAAGGGCGTGAGTCGCTTGCACAACGGATCGGCGAACTCTTCACAGCCCGCGAAGAGTGCCTGACCGAGCAGGAAACCGCCATCCTCGCCGATATTCTTGGGAAGCTGGTCAGCGACATCGAGATGTCCGTCCGGCAATCCCTCGCCGAACGCCTCGCCGACTCTCCGCTCGCACCCCATGACCTCGTGGTCACGCTCGCCAACGATCAGATCGAAGTTGCCCGGCCGATCCTCATCAAGAGCGAGGTTCTGCGTGACCGGGAGCTAATCGCCATTATCCGGCACCGTGGCCATCAGCATCAGCTGGCCATCGCCATGCGAACCTCGATCGACGAAATCGTCTCGGATGCGCTCGTGGAAACCGGCGAGACCGATGTCATCAAGCTTTTGCTCGAGAATCATAATGCCAAGATTTCCGAAGCGACGCTGTCCTATCTGACCGACCAGTCGCAACGCGTGGACTCGTTCCATGAACCGCTCGTCAACCGGGAAGACCTGACGTCGCAGCTGGCGGCGCGGATGTACTGGTGGGTTTCGGCGGCCCTGCGCGAGCAAATCCTCAAGAGTTTCGATATTCAGCCAAGCCTGCTCGACGACAAGCTCGAACAGACCGTCCTCTCCATGATGGATGAGGACAAGAAGGCCGAAGACAAAGACACTTCTGCGGTGACACTGGCGAAAGAGCTGGTCGAGAGCAGAGAAGTCACCCCAGAATTTTTGATTTCAGTGCTGCGCCGGGGCGAGATTCCCCTGTTCGAAGCCCTGTTCGGCGAAGTCTCGGGCTTCAAGCCGCCCGGTTTGCAGCATGTGCTGTATCATCAAGGTGGCGAGGGGCTTGCCATCCTCTGCAGGTCGCTCGGGTATCCCAAGCAGGCCTTTGCAACAATCTTTCTCCTGAGCCGGCGCGGACGCCCGGGCTCGGAGACCACCGATCCGCGGGAGCTTTCGCGGGCGGTTCAGATCTTTGACAAGGTGTCGCGGGAAAACGCGAGTCTGGTGGCCAACACCTGGCGGCGTAACCCGGAATACCGCGCCGCTATCAAGCAAATCAGCAGCGCGTCGAACTCTCCCAAGCAACAGCAAGGAAGCATCCAGTGAACCTGCCACTGAAGAAGCTTCTCGAAGCCCACACGTCGGGACACGACGATATGTCTGATCCGCGCGAAAAGCATGACCCCCAAGAGGGACCGGGGGACTCAGACCAGGATCTCGCAGTTCTGCAGCGCGAAATGCTGGAGAATGGCGATCCGGTCGCTCTCTACGACCGGCACGGACAGGTTGTCTATACCAATCTGGCCTTCGACCGAATTGCAGATGCCTTCTCCGCCAACGCGCCGATCAACAGTTTCGGGAGCGATAAACCGCGCTCGCAAAACGACGAGCTGAACGCGCTCAAATCGCTGGCAGGCAGCGTCATCAACGAATATGCCGTGCGCATCAACGGCCGCGTCGAGTATTACCGTGCGAAACACCGCGCCTTGAACAATGCCAATGGCGATTTCGTCGGCAGCGCATTGCTTCTCACGTCCCTGAGCGAGGTCAAGGCCCTGAACGCGGCGCTTTCATTGGCGAATGAACGCCTGGACGATACCACGCGCCTGGTCTCCGACTGGATCTGGGAAACCGACCGCAATCTCCAGATTGCCTATATCTCGCCCCAGGTCCAAAAGACTCTCGGGTTCCATCCCAGCGAACTTGTTGGACACCCGCTCAGCGCCCTCCCCGTGACGCCCAGTGAAGAGCTGGAGGCCAGGACCGCGCCGGATCATCGGCGGCCTTTCCGCGACGTGAACGTGCAGATCAAGGACCGCGCGGGGAACAGCCGAAACTTCCTCCTGAACGGCCTGCCGGTCTACGACCACCAGACCGGAAACTTCGCCGGTTTCCGGGGCAGCGCCAGCGACATCACGGAAACGCGCGTCCGTCAGCTCGCTTTGTTCGAAGCCAAGGAAGCCGCGGAACTGGCCAACCGGGTCAAATCCGAGTTCCTGGCGAACATGAGCCACGAACTCCGGACGCCGCTGAACGCAATCATCGGCTTCTCGGAGATGATGTCTTCGGAACTTCTTGGTCCGCTGGGCAACGAACAGTACCAGGGCTACTCGCACGATATTCTGGTCAGCGCGCAGCATCTGCTCGGGGTCATCAATGACATCCTCGATGTCGCGAAGATCGAGGCCGGCAAGCTTCATCTGACCGAGGAAGACGTCAACCCGCACGAGGTTCTGGGCACGGTGAAACGCCTGATGTCGGAACGTGCGGAGCGGGTCGGCATCCACCTGAAGGTCGAGGCAGACCCCGATCTGCCGCACGTCTGGGCCGATGCCCGCAAGCTCAAACAGATCCTGATCAACCTGATGGCCAACTCGGTGAAGTTCACGCCGGGCGGCGGGCGCATCGACATCAGTGCTTACGTGGAGCAGAACGGCGATTTTGTCTTCGCCGTGACAGACACGGGTATCGGCATCGCCAAAGAAGATATCGACAAGGCCCTTGCGCCTTTCACGCAGATCGACAGCCAGCTCAGCCGGCAGTTTGAGGGCACAGGCCTGGGTCTTCCCCTCGCCAAGGGCTTTACGGAACTGCATGACGGCGAACTGAAACTGGTCAGCGAATCCGGCAAGGGCACGCAGGTTACCGTGCATCTGCCGGCTAAGCGCGTCATCCCGAACTGAGTTCCCGGCACTGACTTTTGATCAGGGTTCATCGCGGCCCGCGATGAAGTTGCCCGCCAATTCCTCGCGAACCAGCTCGTCATGCATCTTCGCATGCAGCAAGAGCATGGGTGCCCCTCCTATCTAGCGCGTGTCGCATTTAATCAAACACATGTATTCTCTGCCTTATCCGACGCAGCGTTGTGCGTACAGCGCGTTTGGACGGGTCAGCGAATGCGGTTAAACACCACATGCGCCGGCGCTCGGCAGATCCCGCGCGGATCTGTCTCAAGTCAGCTTCCTTTGTGCGGGCCATGCGATCGTCCTGCTGATCCTTGCAGGGTCGCCTCACAACATCTCTCAAGCGAGTCACAGAAGCTCCATGGCCGAAGATTTGATAACCCGTGACTTTGGCACGGCCCCAGCGGCTTTACGGGGCGGCGCGCGGGAGTCCATCGGCGTGCCAATGCTCGTGCTTTGCGGCAGTTATCTTGGCTTCGGCGCCCTGGTCCAGGAGTCCGGCCTGGCGATCTGGCACGGTCTATTCTCGACCCTCACGTCCTGGGCGCTGCCCGGCCAGGTCGCTTTGGTCGAGCTTTACTCGGTCGGTGCGCCGCTGCTGGTCATTGCCAGCGCCGTGGCCCTGACCAACGCGCGCCTCTTGCCCATGGCCATGACCCTGATGCCGACCATCCGCGGCGCCAATGCGCCGCGCTGGGTCTATTACGCCGCGGCACATGTGATCGCGGTGACCGGTTGGGCAGCGGCCATGCGGGTCTGCCCGACACTCCCGACCGAGCAGCGCCTCGCCTACTTTGCCGGCTTCTCGGGGACGCTCTGGATCTCGACCCTGGGCGCGACCGCGATCGGCTTCGCGCTGGCCAACACTGTGCCCGCATATGTCACCCTGGGATTGGTGTTCCTGAACCCGATCTATTTCATGCTCGTCTTCGCATCGGATCTGCGGCAGCGCAGCCGCATGCTGGCACTGGTCTTCGGCGCGGTCATCGGCCCGCCGCTTTATCTCTGGTCACCTGATTGGAGTCTGGTCGTTGCAGGCCTCGCAGCCGGGACGCTCGCTTATGGGATATCCGCAGCCCGCAAGGCCGGATCGTGACCTGGAGCCTCAATGATATGATGGGTGAATTCTGGTGGCCGTTCGCCGTCATCCTGACCGGTGCCGCCGCCACCTATATCTGGCGGGCGCTGGGTATTGCGCTCTCCGGGCGGGTCGGCACGGACAGTCGGATTTTCGAATGGATTGCCTGCGTCGCCTATGCTTTGCTGGCCGCCCTGATCGCGCGCATGATTATTTTTCCGATCGGACCGCTAGCCGAGACCTACCTGGCGGACCGTCTCGGCGCCGCCGTCGGTGCCCTCGCCATTTACTTCCTCACACGCAACAACCTGCTCGCTGGTGTATCGGTCGGCACCGCGGCTCTGGTCGCCCTGACCTGGAGCCGCACGATCTTCTAGAGCAGATCCGGTTTAGATGGAATCGCCTTGGGCGATCCGTCGTACCGGTGAATCTGCTCTACCTATAAGATGTAGAGCGGGTTCACATGTTTTAGCGAAAACACAGAGTGTTTCCGTTAAAACATGACGCGCTCTAGATAGGCCTGCCGGAGGTTGATTACGCCGCGTCCTCCAGCGCCTGCACGCCGGGGAGGGTCTTGCCCTCGAGCCATTCCAGGAACGCGCCGCCCGCGGTCGAGATATAGGAAAAATCTTTATCGGCGCCCGCGTGCGCAAGCGCCGCGACCGTGTCGCCTCCGCCCGCGACGCTCAACAGAGAGCCTGACTTCGTCAGCGCAGCAGCGGCCTGCGCGACAGAGTTGGTTGCCGCGTCGAAGGGCGGCATCTCGAAACATCCGAGCGGGCCGTTCCAGACCAGCGTCTTACAAGCTGAAAGCCGCCGCCCCAAATCGGCAGCAGTTGCGGGGCCAGCATCCAGGATCATCGTGTCCTGCGGAACCTCGGTTACCGGAACAATTTCATGGGCCGCACCGGCGGCAAACTCTCTGGAGACCACGGCATCCGACGGCAATACGACGTCGCAACCCTCAGCTTCGGCACGGTCGAGAATTTGGCGCGCAGTCTCGGCCATCTCGGTTTCACAAAGCGATTTGCCGACCGCGACACCCTGGGCGTTCAAGAAGGTGTTCGCCATGCCGCCGCCGATGACCAGCAGATCGACCTTCTCCACCAGATTGCCCAGAAGCTCAAGCTTACTGGAAATCTTAGCACCGCCGACGACCGCGGCAACGGGCCGCTTGGGACTGCCGAGCGCGGATTGCAGGTGAACCAGTTCTTCCTGCATCAGGCGTCCCGCACCGGCAGGCAACGCCCGCGCCAGTCCCTCGACCGAGGCATGTGCCCGGTGAGCCGCAGAAAAGGCATCACCGAGATAGACATCGCCCAGCCTGGCGAGCGCCGCAACGAAGGCCGGATCGTTGGCTTCTTCACCGGCATGAAAGCGCAGGTTTTCGAGCAGAGCGACCTCGCCTGCCGCGAGTTCGGATGCCAGCTTCTCCGCTTCCGCTCCAATGCAGTCTCCGGCAAAGGCAACCTCTTGCCCCAAGGCCGCAGTGAGCGGGGCGACCACCGGCTCTAAGGACATCTCAGGCACGGCCTTGCCCTTCGGGCGTCCGAAGTGAGAGAGCAACAGGACCTTCGCGCCGGCGGCCACAAGGTCTCTGATGGTGGGCAGTGCACGCCGGATGCGGGTGTCGTCGGTGACCTGCCCCTCCTGCATAGGCACATTGAAGTCCACACGCACCAGCACTGTCTTACCGGCGACCTCGAGATCGTCCAAAGTCTTAAAACGGGCCATCGTCTCGCTTTCCATTGCGGGCCTGCATCAAAGAGAGCGCCCTGGAGAATGCACAAAAAAACAGGTCCCGTGATACACAGGAGCCAGTCTTTTTCGCAAGTCTTTCCATAGCTTTTCAGGCATAACTCCCTCCGAAGAAAACGCATCCCCATCGTGAACGACGTCGCGCGGTAAAGATATGGAAGAGAAAACGCGAGCTCAGATCCGCCGGGTTCTGCTGGCCTGCGCCCAAACCGGGATCCCCGTCACCTACCGCGACCTGGTCGCCCAGGCTCAGGTGCCGCCGCCGCACAGCATCCACAACACAACCCTGGAACTGGAGAGCCTGATTCGCGAGGACCACAGCGCCGGCAGACCCCTGCTCGCCGCTCTGGCAGTCAGCCGCGGCAACCCCGGCCTTCCGGGCCATGGCTTCTTCCATCTGCTCGCGGAATTGGGCCGCTATGACGGGCCAGAGCGTGGTCCCGAGGCAGCCGCGGCTTTCGAGCGGGAACTCCGCGCTGCGATAGACTATTGGGGTCAACCGCAGGCTGACGCGTAAAAGAAAGTCTGGCAGGGGAATCCGCTGACTGTTGCCTAACCCTCCACCCGCTTGCCCATGCTGATCCGCTCCTCAACGCTGTAACCGAGGCCCTGGTAGAACGCGACCACGGCTGCGTTATCCGCCCGCACCTGCAGATTGATCTTCACACAGCCAAGCGCGGCCAGGCGGGCCTCCGCTTCGCGGATCAGTTTCGTCCCAAGGCCCGAAGCGCGATGGCTTTCGCGCACCGCGACCGCATAGATCCAACCTCTGTGACCGTCATACCCGGCCATGATCGAGCCGGCGACATCGCCTTCATCAACGGCCAGCACCAGGAGTTCCGGCTGCGATTTGAGTTTAGCCGGAATCGCAAGCTCGGCTGCATTCCAGGGCGGGTCGTCGGGAAAAGCCTCCCGCCAGAGGCTTTTCACCCCATCAAAATACTCCGCTCGGTACGTCACGATCTCCACGACTTCGTCCTCTTCCAACACGTGCTCCAAGACGCCCTCTTTCAGACGGGCCCGTCGAGCAGATCCTGCGTCTCGACAACGGTGGCATATTCGCCGTCGAGGATCGACAAAGCCAGCGCATGAACGTCTTCCGCGGGCCAGGTCTTACCGTTTCGATCGGTTCGGTCGGTCGACGCCACAGCCTCGGCGGGCAGCAGAACCTCGAACCCGAGATTGCCGGCCATACGCACGGTCGCCCCGACTGAGTTTTCCAGCAACACGCCCGTGATCACGAGCCGTGAGATTCCAGACTGCCGCAGCCGCTCTTCAAGGTCCGTTCCGATGAAGGCCGAATTGGTCCGTTTGGCGATGACGGTTTCGCCTGCACGCGGCGCAACCTCCGCCTTGAAGGCGTTTCCCGCCTGACCGGGCCGGTAGGGCGAGTTCGCACTCGTTGAGTCATGCCGGATATGAAAGACCGGCAGGTTTCTCTCTCGCCAGTGGGACAATAAACGCGCGATGTTGGCTTCTGCTGACATCTGGCCACGACGTCCCCAGACCGGCGCATCGATCGCGTTTTGAACATCGATGATCAAAAGCGCAGTCGCATTGTCTTCAGGCATAAACGAACTTTCCAGGGATGAAAGAGCGGCGGCGAAACTCTGATCCGCCGCGCCAAGGTCCGTCAAGCAGGATCGGACGGAAAGCTCGGCGGCAGGTCAGATCGGCAGCAGATTGTCTGACTTTACCTCCTGCATCACCGCATAGGTGTGAGTTTCGCGGATACCCGGCAGGGACAGGAGAACCTCAGACAAGAAGCGCCGGTAAGCTGACATATGCTGAACACGTGCTTTGAGCAGATAGTCGGAACGTCCGGCGATCATGTGGCACTCCATCACCTCGGGCGCGCGGCAGACCGCAGACTCAAAACTGTCAAAGATGTCTGCGGTGGTTCGCTCCAGCGCGACCTCCACGAAAACCAGCAATCCGCGCGAGACCTTGGCGGGATCGATCTTGGCGGAAAAGCCGGTGATGAGTCCCTCACGGGTCATGCGTTTGACCCGCTCGCCGGTCGCGGTCGGCGACAAACCGACTCGGTCGGCGAGATCCAGATTCGTGATCCGCCCTTCCTTCTGAAGAATGTTGAGTATATGCCGGTCGAAACGATCCATGAGTTTTCCCTCCCTTGTTTCCCCGCTCGTCACGCCGCTCCGCATTTCGCAGGAAAGGTGTAAAGCCACTTCTCTCAATGCGTTAGGGGAGGATTGACGTCTTTGTTCCTTTGTATCGGGGTCGATCCGCCTCTAGTGAAAATCTCCATCTCTTTGTTTTGACGTTGAGATTTTGTCATTTCTCTCAGCTTAAACCGGTAAAATAACTAAATACACAAAAAAATTAGTGTTTTTCTCTAGTAAATAGATCAATAACCATATTTTAACACATTGAAATCGCTGATATTTAGTTATCTTTCGTTCCAGGTAGAGTTGACCGTTAAGGCTGCAACTGGCCTGATGAGCAACCAAGGAGCGAAACCGGTCGGCGGATGCAGCTTCAGGCCGGACAGCAATCAAGAGGGAAAACACTCAACAAGGAGGTATCATGTCGAACGTGTTCATCGTCGGGTACGACGGAACAAAGGACGGCAGGCGGGCTCTCGACTTCGCGCTTGAAAGAGCGAAGTCGCAAAACGCCGAGGTCCATATTGTCTACGTATTGGAATGGTCACCCTACAGCTTCCTGACCCCAGAGGAGTTGGAGCAACGCCACGCGCGGCGGAAAGAGGAAGTGGAACTTGCGTCCACCCAGATCATGTCGCCGCTTCTCAAGGAACTGGAGGGCGCCGGCATCAAGGTCGAGGGCGTCATTCGCTACGGCAAGATCCCCGAAGTCATCTGTGACGTCGCAAAGAAAGCAGGCGCCATGCAGATCATTGTCGGCCGCAACGGGGGGTCGGACATTGCGGCACGCGTCTTCGGTTCGGTTCCCGGCACGCTGATCCAGATCTCACCGGTTCCCATCACCGTTGTGCCTTGAGCGACCAAGGAAAGATCGGGCCAAACACTTCCAATAAACGAAGACTTCTTTAGGAGAACATCATGGGGGATATTTTTGACTTCCGGCGCCTGCTACGGACGCCGAGCCTCGCGATCGCGGCGTTGATCACGCTTCTGCCCTCGATCGCGCGGGCACAGGAAGAAGCCATGGGGATCGATGAAAAAATCAATGAACTGATCTCTCCGGTTTCAAACGTAATCGTCAACGTCATTTTTTATTCCGTGCCCTTGGGCGATACCGCCTTCCCGCTTATCGTGGGCTGGCTGGTCATTGCGGCAACGGTCTTCACTCTCTACTTCGGCTTTATTCAGTTCAGGTATTTCGGACACGCGATTTCGCTGGTCAAAGGCGACTACGCCAATCCGGATGACGCCGGCGAAGTCAGCCATTTCCAAGCTCTCGCAACCGCGCTCTCGGGCACGGTCGGTCTCGGCAATATCGCCGGCGTGGCGGTCGCCGTTTCCATCGGGGGTGCCGGTGCGACCTTCTGGATGATCCTGGCCGGCCTGCTGGGCATGGCCTCCAAGTTCACCGAGTGCACCCTGGGTGTGAAATTCCGGAACGAGTACGGCGACGGCACCGTGTCGGGCGGCCCGATGTACTATCTGGAAAAGGGTTTCGCCCTGAAAAACATGGCGGGCCTTGGAAAAGGTCTAGGCGTCTTCTTCGCGGTCTGCTGCATCGGCGGCGCCGTCGGCGGCGGCAATATGTTCCAGGCCAACCAGTCCTTCCAGCAGTTCGTCAATGTCACCGGCGGTGAAGCCAGCTTCTTCGCCGACAAAGGCTGGCTCTTCGGCATCGTCATGGCCCTGATCGTCGGCGTCGTCATCATCGGCGGCATCAAGTCGATCGCACGGGTCACGGAGAAAGTCGTGCCCTTCATGGCCGTGATCTACGTAGGGGCCGCGCTGGTCATCATCCTGATGAACTATGACATGGTCGGTTGGGCTTTCGGCCAGATCTTCTCCGGTGCTTTCACCGGCGAGGGTGTTGCCGGCGGCGTTATCGGGGCCTTGATTCAAGGCTTTAAACGAGCGGCCTTCTCCAATGAAGCCGGTATCGGTTCTGCCTCCATCGCGCACTCCGCCGTGCGAACCAAAGAGCCGATCACCGAAGGTTTTGTCTCCCTGCTTGAGCCCTTCATCGATACGGTCGTAATCTGCACCATGACTGCTCTGGTGATCATCATCACCGGAAAACTTGGCAGCGATCTGACCGGGGTCGCCCTGACCTCGAGCGCCTTCGAAAGCGCCTTTGCCTGGTTCCCCTATGTCCTGGCAGTCGCCGTGATTCTCTTTGCTTTCTCAACCATGATTTCCTGGTCCTACTATGGCCTCAAGGCCTGGACATATCTGGTGGGCGAAGACAAGAAGATGGAGCTCATCTTCAAGCTCGTCTTCTGCCTCTTCGTGGTTTTGGGAGCAAGCATGTCACTGGGTCCGGTGATCGACTTCTCGGACTCTATGATCTTCGCCATGGCGATTCCGAACATCATCGGTCTCTACGTGCTGATGCCCTTTGTGAAGGCGGAGCTCGAACAGTACACCGCCAAGCTTGCCTCCGGCGAAATCCGGAAGTTCAAGCACACGTAACTCAGATCCAACTGCGTGAGACAGGAAGGGGTGGCCTCAAAGGCCGCCCCTTTTTTACGCTCTCAATTCCCGCAGGTGATTTCCGCGAAACCGTCGCACTTGTACTGCGCGCAGATCCTGCTCTCGCCGATCAGGAAGGTCGGAAAGATACCACCGATATTGTCATCTTTCTGCCAGGCCGTGGCGCGCTTGAAGCCCTTCAGCTCGCACCACTTGCTCGCGGCCTCTTCCCCGCAACCGCCATCTGCGCGAAGACAATAGTTCAGCCGGTAAACGTCGTAGACAGGAAAGGCGAAGACCTCTTCTCCCGGACTTGTTGGGTCTGCGGACGCGGGCGCGTCGGATTGCGGCACTGCCCCTGTCTGGGCAGTCTGAGTCTGGGCCGTTTGGGTCTGGTTTGCCTGGATCTTCTGAGGCGCGTTCTTCTGTTGCTGAGCCCGGGGCACCTCTGCCGCTGATGTCCGGGCCGCTGATGTCCGGGCGGATGCGGGTTTCGCGCCCGCAAACCTCACGTCCGGTGTCATCACCTTGCCAGCATCAGGTGAAGATGCCTGGGAGGAGGGGATCGGCTGCGGCGCAATCACGGGCGACGCCGTCACGGCGACCGCGGGAACCGCAGCCTTCTTTGCGGCGGCTTCATCGGGAACACTGACGGCCGAGGTTTCAGGTTGAGGCGGGAGATCCGTCATCGGTTCCAGCTTCGCTGTCGAGAGTCCGGTTTCTGCCTTGGGCGCGATCGCTGTTGCCTTCATCTGATCAAGGGTCGGTTGTTCTGCCTTTGCATCAGGCGCTATCGGTTCGATCTTTGACGCTAAGGTCGTCCCTGCAGTCACCGCCCCTGCAGTTGTCGCCCCTGCAGTTGTCGTAGGAGCACTTTTCGTCGGAGTGTTTTTTGTTTGGATTTTGGCGGTCTTCAAATTCCTCTCCGGATCCGGAGCCACGGCCCGGGCAGAGGCTTCAGACGTGCCGCCGGCAGCTTCGACGCGCAGCGACCGCACCCGGTCCCGAAAGAGATAATCGGACAGCAACAGATCTCGCCGTGCGGAAGCGGAAACCCGGGTTCTCCCGCTTGGGCTCGAGGCATCTGGCGCATCAAGGGTCACGGATTCGCCCTGGCAATTCTCACCCTCGAAAAGCACGGCGCGAAAAGCCCTCTCCTGGCTTTCGTACCGGCGGTCCAGGTCGGAGGGTTGCAGCAATGCAATCCGGTCGCTCTTGAGCATATCGGACAGACGGGCCGAGGCACCACCTTCCGGCAATGCGACTTTAGCGCCCCGCAGATTGACGCAGCCTCGAGTTTTCGGCGCGCGTTCGGCGGATTTGGCGAGTGAGCTCTCGAACCCCATGGGAACAAAACGCCGGTCGAAATTCAGAGACCGCAGAATGTTGCCGCAGCCTTTGCCGTAGGACCTGCGCCGCTTCATCAAAAGCGCGCCCGGCGGCGGGCCCGCTGCGCGCAGGAAAACGATAGCCGAGGCGTATCCCTCGCCACCCGCATCGTCCAGATTACCAACGCCTGTCTTCCCGGACTGGGCCGGCAGAAAATCGGCCGTCGCGCCGTGCCAGATCAAATCGGGATTCTCGTCGCTGCCAAGAGTCGGCGCACAGCTCTGATCGCGAGAGACGAAATATGCACCGCGAAAGAGAACAGCGCCCACGGCGGCCCCGGCCTTTAGTGAGCGCGCCTTAGAAATCTGAGCAGTGTCGAGCCGTTCGAAATAACCGTAAGTCATGCCCGGCTCCAACGTCAGGCTGCGCGCGGCCCCGGTAAAATCCTGACCGTCAAAGATCCGGACCTCCAGCGGAGCCGGGTCATTTCGCCCGGACTCTTGCGCGAAAGAAGAAAGCGGTATCAGGACCGCGAAGACAGCCGCAGCGACCACAAACCTGCAGAGAATTTCCGTAACGGCCCGGTCGCACTTGTTTGAGAGCCTCGACGTCATTTTGCAAAACCCGATCGCTAAGCCTTGCGCGAGTCTAGTCTATAGCGGGCGTCTTTGGAATCCCCCCGCAACCCAGATTGGAAAAAGCCCCCGCCGCCGGAAAACTACAGGATATCAGACCGGACGCTGCACGTAGTCACTAATGTCACGCTGCGTGCGTTGGTAATCCCCCTTAAAATGCGGGCTCGAAATCACGAAATCCGCGCTTGAGCGGTTGCAGGCAAAGATAACGTTGTAGAGCGTCGAAAGCCGGGTCAGCGCTTTGACATCGACGTCATGCGGAAGCGAGGTCATGGGATCCATGAAGAAAAGCAGGACGTCCAGCTTGCCTTCCGCGATCATCGCACCGAGTTGCTGGTCGCCGCCGAGCGGGCCGCTCTTGAGCAGCGTGATTTCCAGCGACGGGCAGCGTTCGGTAATGATTCTGCCGGTCGTCCCCGTCGCCCAGAGCTTGTGCGGCTGCAATGCGGCTTCGTTCACGGCCACCCATTCGACCAGTTCCGCTTTGGTCTGATCGTGGGCGACCAGGGCGATGTTTTTAGCTTTGACAGTGATTGTTCCGTTCCTTCGCACAACAGCGATTTCAACCTGCGTTCCGGGTGGTTAGGCGCGCGGCTCCGGCATCTCGATCGCGCCCCCGGCGTCCTTCCAGGCCGTAAAGCCGCCGTCGATATGAGCCACCGGCTCGAGCCCCATGCGCTGAACCGTCTGTGTGGCAAGCGCCGAGCGCCAGCCCATGGCGCAGAAAAAAACCAGCTTCTTGCCGGCTCCGAAATCCGGATCGAAGTACTTGCTGTCCGGATCCACCCAGAACTCCAGCATGCCGCGCGGACAGTGTTTGGCGCCGGGCACCCTCCCTTCACGGCGCAGTTCGCGCACATCGCGCAGATCGACGAAAAGAACGTCAGGATCATTCTTTGCGGCCAGGGCCTGATCGATCGAGAGCGTCTCGATCTCCTTCTCCGCGTCGGCGACCATCTGCGCCACACCGATCTTGAGTGCCATGGGTGTTTTCCTGTCGAGTCTTCGTTGCGGGATCAGCTTTGGGTGCAAGCTATAGCACGAGAAAAGAGACTCTGTCCCTAACCTAGCGCCCGAAAAGATGGAGCGCCACCTGCCGCCGATGGGGCGCGCGCCGGTGCTCAAAAAGATAAATCCCCTGCCAGGTGCCCAGCAGCAAACGCCCGCTCTGAACCGGAATCGAGAGCTGCGTCTGGGTCAGGGCCGCGCGGATGTGGGCGGGCATATCATCCGGCCCTTCGGCGGTGTGGCGGTAGAGCGCGGGATCTTCGGCCACCAGTCGGCTGAAGAAAGTCTCCAGATCCCGCTGGACGTCAGGGTCGGCGTTCTCCTGGATCGTGAGGGATGCTGAGGTGTGTCGGCAGAAAAGCGTCAGGAGTCCGTCCCGAACCCCCGTCTCTTGGAGCCAGCCGGAGACTTTACCGGTAATATCGGTCAGACCCTGCCCCGCGGTCGGGATCGTGACGGTCGCTTGCGATTGTTCCATGGGATAAAACTACATCGTGGGGACATAATCTGTCGACGAAACAAGAGGCTTACATGACACCTCCTCCTCAAGAGCCTGCGCCCGGGCGCACTCCGGAAGCGGGCGAACCGCGCCGGCTGCGCTGGGCGCGGGAGCTGCAGGCTCTGGCGCAAACCGGGCTGACCTATGCGACAGATCCCTACGACATCGAGCGCTATCATGCCGCCCGCGCGCTTGCCGTGGAGATGCTGGCCGCGGCCGGTGCGGCGGAAGAAGCTGTAATCGCAGAGCTTTTTCGGAACGAGACCGGTTACGCAACACCGAAGGTCGATGTCCGGGGCGCGGTCTTCCAGGGCTGTGAGGGCGGTGCAGAGCAGATCCTGCTGGTCCGGGAGGTCACCGACGGCAAGTGGGCGCTGCCCGGCGGCTGGGCCGACGTCAATGCCTCGCCGCGGGAAAACGTCGAGCGGGAGATCTTCGAGGAGTCAGGCTACGAGGCCAGGGTCACCAAGCTGGCCGCTGTTTACGACCGGCTGAAACATCCGCACAGCCCGCCTCATCTCTTTCATATCTATAAGATGTTTTTCATCTGTACCCTGACCGGCGGTAACGCAAAAACCAGTGTGGAGACCAGTGAGATCGGCTTCTTCGGTGAGGATAACCTGCCCGAACTCTCCCAGGGCCGCGTTCTGGAAAGTCAGATCCGGCGCATGTTCGCGCACCAGCGGGACAGCAGCCTGCCGGCCGAATTCGATTGAGCGGCCGGCACAGCGCCGCGCCGCCGTTTGCTTTTTAAAAAGCCGCCTTTCTGTCCCCATTTAAAAACGACATGACATACAAATGTCACAGCCATCGCATTTGCGGGGAGCGGGCGCCGAAATTCTTTACCTGAGGCGAATCAGGGCCGCTGCACGCACCGCGTGACCGTCCAGATCCGCGCACCCCGGACAGGCCAGAGAAAGACAGGCCAGAGAAAGAGAGCCCGGTTCGAAACGCGCCGATCTGTAAATCGCCGGTCTTTAACTGGCCAATCTTTGACTGGCCGGTCGTGACGGCCCCATCTCAGGGTTGCCGCTCACAGGCTGGCCTGCTGCTCCGCCTCCCATTCCTTGAGTTTTCCCTGGGAGGCCTGGACACAGGACTTCGCCTTGTCGCGGAAGACCAGCCGGCAGGTGGTGGTCAGCTCCTGCGCCGCCTCGCGCTGGTTGCTGCGCAGCAGGGCGTCGATGCGGAAGGGGTAGAGGCCCGGCGGCTCCTTGAAACGGGTCCAGGCTTCGTCGATCAGGGCGTCCGCCGCCTTGATCTTGCCGCTGTCCCGGTAGAGCCGGATCGTATCCCGGTAGACCTCGAAGGAGGGCTCAGGTCCTTTGAGCGCATATTCCAGATTGAGGCGCTGCTTTGTCGTCTCGCCCTGAAGCTTGCGCAGCAGCGCGAAATTCAGCCGCGGCAGGGCAAGGCTGCCGCCCCGGCCCTTGATGGCGGCAAAGGCCTTTTGCTGCGCGCCCTTGTAGTCCTCGACATCGATGTAGTTCCGGGTCTCCCAGCTGGCACGGTAAATGGTCAGAAGCTCGTCCACGGAGGGCTGGGCCAGAAATTTCGCCCAACCGGACCGGATTGCCTCGCGCTCGTCGAACTCGTCTTCCTTATCCTCGTAGTGCTCGTCGATATAGTCGACCAGGGAATCCAGACGCTCCTGGGTCTCGGGGTGGCGTTCTTCGAGATCCGTGGTCAGGGCATCGAACTCCAGACGCGCCTTTTCGACGAAGTTCATGAAGGCCTGCCCGATGTCGCGCGTGCTCTCCGCCCTTGCATCCAGGTCGGCCCGCCGCGCGGCGAAGGGATCGGTCTCCACGCCCTCGAAGTACTTCAGCAGGCGCTCCAGGAAGACCGGCGCCTCGTAGACGTCGTAACCGGCGCGCGCCACCAGGTCGAAGGCGAGCAGATCCGCCTCGATCTCCTGATCCCGCGACCAGCTCGGCGTGAGAGCCGTCTCGGTCAGAAACAAAGTCGCCTGTGCCGCGAACCAGGTGATCAGCTGAACCTTCTGCATCTCGGCCTGATTGTTCGCGTCCAGGAAGCCGTAAGCGGCGCCGAGTTCCACCGCGGAAGCCAGGCCGACCTCGGCCACGTTGGCCAGCTTCTCGTTGGTGCTGGCCAGCCACTCCGCATTGTGGTGGTTCAGGAGCACGTGCGAGATTTCATGGGCAACCACGAAAGCCAGCTCGTCCTCGCTGCCGACATCCGCGATGATCGCAATCGGGATGCCGATCACACCGTCATGCATGGCGCTGGCATCGCCGAGACCGCGCGCGCCGGTCACGACGAAGCGGATCGGGACGTTGGTCACCGGCTGGACGGCCAGAACCCGGGCCGCGATCTGATTGAGCTTGGCTTCGATCCTCGCTTCCGGCACCACGCCCGGACGGGCCAGGCGGAAGTGGGTCATGCCGTCGGTCAGCAGATTGACGTCCTGCGGTTTGTAGGCCGTGCCGCTCTCTTGCTGCTTCGGCTCTTTGACCCCGCTGTAGCCGTCTTCGTCTTTCCCGAAGGCCGTGCTGGAGAGATTGCGCTGCGGCGTCGCCTTGCTTTCACGTTCCAGGATCGACATCCGCCAGGGACCGGGCTCCAGTTCGTCGATCAGCACCCCGTCTTCCCCGGGCGCGCCGTCGACCTGCCGGTCGATCCACTTGAAGAGATCGGATTGGGCGGGCGGGATCAAACCCGCCATGAGAATCCCAAAGACCCCGAGGGCGATCACCGCGCGGATTGCAACGGATCGCCGTTCCCCAAAAGACGCAGTCCTCATTGACAGGACGCGCCCGAACCGCGCGAGACCGCATTTCCCGCGCTTCCCTGTTGCACACTGGCGAGACTCTGGACCTTCGGACAGGGCGGCAGTCCGGTCTTCACACCGTTGGTCTTGGCGTTCTTGCGCTTGATCCAGACGGTCTGGTTATTGATTTTGAAAGCGTAACGGCTGTTGGTGGCCGCAAGGATCTTTTGCTGGCCTCCCAAAGCGCGAAGCTCTTTGGCCGAGAGTTTTTTCCATACCGCTTTGCTTTTGGCGTCTTTGTAGAGCTTGATTTTGGATCCGCTAAAGCCGGTGATCATTGGTTCGCTCTGGCCATATGCCGACGGCACGCCGGATAGCAAACCCGCTCCAAAACTCAAAAAAACTGCAAGAAAGACCGCCTGTACGCCTCCATTGAACCTGTTTCCCATAGCATCCCCTTTTCTATAGCAGGTCACTTTTTTGATGACTGTTATCGGTAGTGCTCAACCCTGATCTTTACGATTCATGATAGTGTAGCAAATTGTTTTACAA
Source organism: Denitrobaculum tricleocarpae (assembly GCF_007004665.1). Classification (GTDB taxonomy): domain Bacteria; phylum Pseudomonadota; class Alphaproteobacteria; order Kiloniellales; family Kiloniellaceae; genus Denitrobaculum; species Denitrobaculum tricleocarpae. The sequence goes on from NZ_ML660055.1 coordinate 131,415, forward strand.
CCTACAATTATAGAGTCGCACAGCTCTTCTAAAACTGCATGATTTCAGTCCCTGGTTTCTGCATTGCCCCGACTCCTGGTGTCCTGATTCGAGGTGTCCTGGCTCGAGGCGCCCCGACTCCAGGCGCCCCTACTCCAGGCGCCCTGGCCCCAGGCACCCAGGCCCGGCCAGAGCGGCGGCACCAGCCGCCCGAGACGCGGCGTCGAACGCGCGGCCAGCAGGCCCAGCAGCCCGATGAAGTTCAGGCTGGCCAGGGGAAAAAGCCAGTTTACGGCCAGGATCAGGAGGAGCAGAACAGCCGCGGCCGCCACGGGCAGCGCGAAGATGCCCGCGAGCCAGATGGAATAGAAGCGAAAGGCCGCGCGCTGCCTGCGCGCAAAGCCGCCCAGGCGCTCGATCCGCGCCAGCAGGGTCATGCCGTATTCCCAGACCGGAACCACGAAAAGCAGGCCCACCAGCATCAGAATGAGCTGATTGGGAAGTCCCCAGGTCCGGTCATTGGGGAGCAGCGCATCGGCTCCGCGGTAGGTCAGCAGGTTCTCGATCGCCATGGCATGGAAGTACGCGCCGTTCAACGGCAGGTGCGTGGGGGGCGTGAAAGGATCTTCGAGACCGGTCAGATTCTGGGCATAGATCACAATCGCCCCTTCCAGGTCTCTCTCGGGGTTTTTGAGGGGATCCGGCTCCTGGTCCTCTTGCGGAACATCCTCTTCCAGGACCTGCGCAACGTGCAGGCTTCGGACCGGCGGACAGATCTGCCGCAGGGGTGAGCGGAACTGGAACAACCGGTCTTTGCCGCTTTCCATCTGCACGGCAAGCAGGCGTTCCAACCAGTGCCCGGGAAGCTCTCTGCAGGCATAGCGGCCGTTCCGCTGCACGGTCGAACCATCGGAGAGCTTCATTTCGAAACTGCGGGTCGACCATTGCAGGCTGAGTTCATCGACGTCGGGAAGGGCAAGGACCTGGTCCGAACAGAGCGCGGCATCGTGACTGACGGAGTCCAGGTGCCGGACAGCGTCGAACAGACCGCAGGCGGCGCTGGGCAACCGCCTGGCAAAACGGGTTTTGGCAGCGCTCTCCGCGACCGGGTCGCTATCCACCTCTTGCGATACGCCGAAGGTCGCCGGGCTTTCCGGGTCGATGTCCGTCTCTCTTGGTGAAGGGATTTCCGGCGTGCTCTCGGTTGATCCGGGAAGGACGCGGCGTGCTTCGGGGTTAATCGCGTCGAGGAAACAGCGCTGTCCTTTGGGTTGATGATTCCACAGGGGATAGCGCGTTCCCTGCCGGTGGAAGCGCGCGCCCGGCACATCGACGGCGCGGGTGCCGGCGCCCTCCGAAACATCGTCCGGCAAGAAAAAGGGTAGAAGACAGGGCGTGCCGGCGAAGAGCAACGGGATCTTCTGTGTGTCCCGGTAATCCGCAATAACCTCGCCGAGATAGGCGGAAGCCCCGCCGAAGAAGCGTTGATGATCTTCGGACTGATCCCGCAGGGCGGTCACTTCCTCCGGCTCGCCGTCGTCGTCCAGATAGCTGCGGTCGTCGATGAAGGCGATGTTGACGAATACCGCCGCCGGTTTCTTCTCGGCAATCTCCTCCAGAACCCAGGCATGAAAATCGTAGCTGGCCGGCCAGGTCTCTTCGTAGAATTCCAGGTCTTCTTCCAGCAACTCGACAACCACCACTTTGGGCGGCGGCGCTTCCCGCTGCCTGAGTTCGCGTTGCCTCTCGTAGTTGCCGGTGCGGAAAACCTGATGATGGAGAACATCGGAGTAGTTGTCCGCCGCACTCACCAGCCCCCAGGGGTCGGCGTCAACGGCCAGAAGATAGCCCGAGATCGCGAGGAGGGCCGCGAAGACAACCCGCAGGGGCTTGACCCGGAGGCTGATTCTCTCCTCCCTGCGCGTTGGCGCGGGTAAGGGCGTCAGCCCGGCCGAGATCCGCCGACTGGCGGCACGCAGCAGGCCGCCGATAAAGCCCCGGCCGCGGGCCCGTAGGCTTCCCGTCTCCAACTCCACCTGATCCCGCTCGACCCAGACTTCGCGGCCGTCCAGGTCAAAAGCGATCCCCGCCGGAGCTTCATCGAAGGGGCTGAAGGGACGGGTGATGCGATAGGGCGGATTGAGCGCGTCCCGCGGCAGAAACGACTGCGCAAGACCTGCCGCGGGCGCGGCGCGATACTCAGAATGATAGAGGGTGACGAAGGAGGAATTGAATCCGGTCACACGGCCATAGTCGCGCGCCATCACCTCGGCCGCCCCCCTGCGCACGGAGCTCCGAAGCGGAACGTCACCGCCCCTGCCCGGCCCAAAGACCGCTCAGCCTTCCCCAACACGACCCAGCCTCCCCCAAAGAGCTCATCAATCGCTCAGGTAGCGTAGGACAGCCTATTTCTCCCGGCAAGCAGGAATAAAAATTCGCGTAGGAATCATGCTGTTAAAGCGGCTGTGCCTTTACCGGAAACCGCTTTCGCGTTTGTGTCTGAGCGGATCTTCCCGCTGTCCGCTCTCAGAGGGTTCAGGGCCCGGAAGGTTCAAGGCCCGGAAGGTTCAGGACCCGGAGAATGTGGAGCCCCGAGAACCTGAAGCCCCGAGAATTTTCATCCCTTCGAAGACACACGGCCGGCGCAGTGATCCGGTTCCATACAATGACACCGCAGGAAAACGGATGAAAACAGCAAGTCAAAACGAAATCCCCAAATACAAGTCTGGTTTTTACCGGAGCGGGCAAAAAGCAGCTGGAGAAATCTTACAAACAACTTTTCGCTGTTAAAGCTCTTTTAGACTCCATCATCTATCATTGCGTTTAAGTTTTGAGGAAAACACTCGCATTAATTGTTTTTCCAAAGATAAATATTCTACCAGAACGCTCCGACTGTACGAATAAACCGGGTGACGAGATGTACAAGAACCTATCCATACGATGGAAGATGATGCTCCTGGTGGCGCTCAGCGCGATCATTCTGGCCTCGGTAAGCCTCTATGCGACTTTTCAGCTCGCCGCCATGGGCACCGAGCTGGAAGAGATCGCCGAGAACGACCTGCCGCTGTCGAACATGATCACCAAGATCACCATCCATCAGTTGGAACAGGCGATTCAGTTCGAACGTACGCTGCGCTTCGGCGAGGAGATGGCAAGCTACCCCGATGCCAAAGAACACTTCGAGCATTCGAACAAACGCTTCCACGAGCTTGCAGAACTGGTGGATAGCGAAATCCTCGAGGCCGAAGCGCTGGTCGAAAACTCGACAGGTCAACTGGCCGGTAGCTCGGCGAAGCGGGAGTTCGAGAAGGTCATGGGCGTGCTCAAGGAGCTGGAGGTTGAACACAAGAACTACGATCTGCATGCCGATGAAGTCATCGATCTGTTGAAGGCCGGCAATCTCGAAGAGGCCAGGACCAAGGCGATCGAGGTCGAGGCGGAGGAAGACAGATTCAATCACAAGCTCGAGGAACTGCTGTTGGAGATCGGGAAGTTCACCGAAGAGTCGGCGAAGCTTGCCGAGCAACATGAGCAGGCCGCAGAACGCGACCTTTGGATCGCCATGGGTCTGGGCATTGTGATTCTGGTTGTCGGCGGCCTGCTGATGGTCGAACAGATCCTGCGGCCCCTGCTGCGCTCGGTCGACGCGGTCGACGCGCTGGCCGAGGGCGATACCACGATGGAATTGACCCTCGAATCCAAAGACGAACTCGGCCGCCTGACCACCTCGGTCGAAGCCCTGCGCCAGGCCATGATCAGGCTGAACGAGATGCAGGCTGTGGAAGCCAAGCGGGAAATGGAGGCCAAGGCGCAGATCAAAAAGGAAATGCTGGCCATGTCCGACGCCCTGGACCAGCACGTCCAGGCCGCGGTCGGCGCTATCCGGGAAAAGGCCAACTCCATGGACGGCCTGATCGATCGAATGAGTCACGCTGCCCAGCAGGTCAGTGCACAGAGCACCTCCGTAACCGCCTCGGCGGAGAGCGCCACGGGCAATGTGCAGACCGTCGCCTCGGCTGCGGAAGAGATGTCGGGCAACATTAACGAGATCAGCCGGCAGATCGGCCGCTCCACCACGATCACCGCGCAGGCGGTCGAAGTCGCGAACACGACCACGGAAAAGGTCCAGGGCCTGACCGAAGCCGCCAAGCAGATCGAGGACATTGTGACACTGATCAACGAAATCGCGGATCAGACCAACCTGCTCGCGCTGAATGCCACGATCGAGGCGGCCCGTGCCGGAGATGCCGGCAAGGGCTTTGCCGTCGTGGCTTCCGAGGTCAAGAACCTGGCCACTCAGACGGCAAAGGCTACGGATCAGATCCGGCAGCAGATCGGCGCAATCCAGGGCGCGACGGGCGAAGCCGCCACGGCTATCGAGAAGATCGGTTCCACGGTCAACGAGATCAGCGAAATCACCGGCGGAATCTCCGATTCCATGAAGGAGCAGTCGGCGGCCACCATGGAAATCGCCCGCAGCGTCCAGGAGGCCGCGTCGGGCACCCAGGAGGTGACCACCAACATGCAGGAGGCCTCGTCCGCTTCACAGGAATCCGAAAAAGTCGCCACACAGGTCAGCCAAGACGCGAAGGAGGTGATCGGCGCGGTCAACGCCCTGCAGACTCAGATCACTGAAATCCTTCGCGAATCCAAGGCGGGCGACCGGCGCGTCCACCAGCGGGTGAAGCACCGGCAGGCGTCGCAAGCTCAGGTCAAAGGCCAGTGGCGGGACTGCACCATCCAGGACATCTCCGCCGGCGGCGCCGAGATCTCGGCCTTGGACGGCACCGATCAGGGCGACTCGGTCAAGCTGAAGGTTCCCGGCTTCGGCGAGGTCGAAGGCCGGATCATCCGCGCCACCGAAACCTCGCGCGGGATCACCTTCAATCTGGACGAGGAAACGCGCGACGCGCTGGATCGGCATCTGACGGGGGCGCGGCAGGAAGAAGCGGCGTAGTGGGGAGTTGGTACGCCTGTTCGAACTGAGTTCGAACTGAGTTCGAACACTAGATTAAGCAAGAGGGCGACCATTTCTGGTGAAATGGTGCGGCTGTTCGAACAACGTTCGAACACTAGATTAAGCAAGAGGGCGACCATTTCTGGTGAAATGGTGCGCCCGGCAGGATTCGAACCTGCGACCCCAGGATTAGGAATCCTGTGCTCTATCCAACTGAGCTACGGGCGCTGAAAAGACCAACGGCGCCCGTTATACACAGGGCGCCGGGTTTTGCCTACCGGGATTCAGGTGCGACATACGCCAATGCAACCGCAGTCCCATCCCGGACGCCAGACTGCTCAGAAAAGCTTCTCGAGCGGCAGGTGGTAGTAGATGGTGGCTATCTCGGTGCCGGGATTCTCGTCGCCGATACCGGCGTTGGAGATGTGGCTGATAGCGAAGCCCAAGCGTGAGCGGTCTTCGAAACGGTAAGCCAGCTCGATCTGAGAGCGGAATTCGATCACGCTGTCCAGGTCCAGGCCGCTGCCCTCCTCGAAGGCGCCGACGCCAAAGTTCGGGGTCAGGACCACGTTCTTGCCGAAATAGATATCGACCAGGATCCCGGCGCCGCCCCAGATACCGCCCTCGCTGGTGACTTCGACGCCGGCCCAGGGCTTGAAGATCCAGAGCTTTTCGTCGTGCCGGTACTCCAGCCGGAAATCCGCCGCATCGTCGGCATCGTCGTCCTTGACGGCACGCAGGGCATCGAAATAGCCGACACCGAACGAGATCAGCGCGGAGTCGTCTTCCCCGGCATAGGCTTTGGATGCAAATTCAGTGGTGAATGAAATTGAAAGCGCCGTCGCAAAAAACGCGACGGCCGCAAAGAAACGGCGCCGAAAAGACACAGTAGACTCCCCCCAGTTTCCAACCCGACCCGGACCCCGGCTTGTCCCGACGAATCCGCGGTTAGGATTCGGCAGGAGAACCGACCGGTTAAATCCATAGAATTGAAGCACAAACGGCGCAACACCGGATTTGCTCCGAGCGATCCCGACCGAGCTTACAGCCCGGAAGGTGAATCACACGCTAAGATAACCGCATTCCGGAAAATTTGTAAACACTTGCAATGACTTGACGCTTCCCGCTGGATTTGTGCAGGTCGGTCGTCAATCAGATCCGGCAGCCGTTGGTCCCGAAATCCGGAAGGGATTGCCCTCCGGATCCTTGCCGCCGGTGACGGAAAGGTCATGAACCGGATGCGGTTTGATATCGCCGAGGCGCAGCCCCCGGGCGCGCAAGCTTTCACAGGTCTCTTCCAATGCCTCCTCGCTCGCGAAATCCAGACGGGGTTTGCGCTTGCCCCGGTGCAGGGCAATCCGGCAGGACCCGGCGTCGAATTCGATCCAGCCCTCGCGTTCTTCGCTGACTCGAAGCCCCAGCTTTTCGCGGTAAAAGGCGGCCTCTTTCTCCATATCGGAGACAAAAAGCACGATGCGCTGCAGATCAATGGCCATGGGGAAGCACTCTCCGGTCGCGGACTTAAGTCAGGGTCTTGAAACGCTCGGTCGCGGCGATCAGCGCTTTGCGGATGCCCGGCTCCATGGCCGAATGTCCGGCATCCGGGACCACGATGTAATCGGCCTCGGGCCAGGCCTGATGCAGTTCGTAGGCGGTGACGATGGGGCAGACCACATCGTAACGTCCCTGCACGATCACGGCGGGAATAGTCCGGATGCGGTCCAGATTGTCGAGCAATGCGTCCTTGGGCAGGAAGATCGAATTGACGAAATAGTGGGCCTCGATCCGGGCCAGGTTCAGTGCCATGGCGTCTTCCCCGAAGGGCGTCTGCTTGCCGGGGTTGGGCAGCAGGGTCGAGCAGCAGCCCTCGAAGGTGCTCCAGACCCGCGCGGCAGGCAAATGGACCGCCGGATCCGGATCGATCAGCCGCCGGTGATAATTCGCCAGCAGATCGCCGCGCTCCTCGGCAGGCAGAAAGTTCGAGAAGCGCGCCCACTCCTCGGGAAAGATCATCCGCATCCCGTTCAGGAACCACTCGATCTCTGAACGGCGGCCGAGAAAAATGCCGCGCAGGATAAGGCCGCGGACCGCCAGCGGGTGGGCTTGCGCATAGGCCAGGGCGAGGGTACTGCCCCAGGAACCACCAAAAACCACCCAGCGCTCGATCCCCAGTTCGGTCCGCAGGGCCTCGAGATCGGCGATCAGATGCTGCGTGCTGTTGTTCCTCAGTTCGCCCTGGGGCCGCGAGCGCCCGGCGCCGCGTTGATCGAAGACCACGATGCGGTAATCCGCGGGATCGAAAAAACGGCGGTGATCCGGGGCTGCCCCGGCCCCCGGCCCGCCGTGCAGAAACACCACCGGCGTGCCGTTCGGATTGCCGCAGGTCTCCCAGTAGAGCTCGTGCAGGTCATCCACCGCCAGATAGCCGCTCTCACGCACGGCGATGGAAGGAAAAAGTCCGCTCATCCGGCCCGGACTATCCGCTGTCGACATCATCTTCCCGTTCAAGCCTCTCTTCGCATGACGTTTGGTCGCGTGACGTTTGGCGCGCAAAGCGGCGCCCGTCCCTGTTCCTCAAGATCCCGGTGACCCGGCGCTTGAGTTACAAACATCTGATATAGGGCTTTTGGCGCAATTTCGCCCGGATTCAATCACGAAACCCTTTGCAGGGGTGAGGCGTTACTCTATCGCGTCGCCGCCCGCGGTCAAAGCCGGAGAGAGAGGAAGCGGCTGGCCGCCTATGATTTTTAGCCCCGGATTTTTGCCCCGTAACCGGATTCATGCTTTAAGCTGCCGCCATGTCGCCACCCGATCTGAAAGCTCCACGCAGTTGGGCCATTGTCCTCGGCCTTTGCCTTGCCCTGAAGGCAATGCCGGGTGCCGCGGTGGAGGCGACGGCAGCCGGATCGCCAGGCGGCGCAGAAGGGCTGCGCGGGCTTGAGACCGGCGGGACCGTCACCGTGGCAAAGGTCCTCGACGACGGCAGTTTGCGGCTGGACGACGGCAAAATTCTGCGCCTGGCAGGCATTCAGACACCGCCAACCCCGCCCTGGTACAAAAAACCGCCCCTCTGGCCGCCCGCCGCGAGGGCCAGGGACCTGCTCGGCGCACTGACGCAGGGACAGGAGCTGCGGCTGGCCTACGACAGACGGCGCAGCGACCGGCATGGGCGGCTTCTGGCCCATGTGACCGACGGCCAGGGCCGCTGGCTGCAGGGCGAACTGCTGCGCCGGGGCTGGGCGCGGGTGCAGGCTTTTCCCGATAACCGGGCGGTTCTGGGCGAGATGCTGACACTGGAGCGCGAAGCCCGGGAGGCGAAGCGCGGGCTCTGGGCGCATTCCGCCTATGCCGTGCGGCGCCACGACAATACTGAAAAAGACCTGGGCCAGTTCCATCTGGTGGAGGGGGAGGTCTTGGAGGTGGCGGTCGTCCGCGGACGGGCTTATCTTAACTTCGGCGAGGACTGGCGCAGCGATTTCACCCTGGTGATCGAGCGCGCCGAGCGCCGGCGTTTTGAAGCCGAGGGGCTCGATCCGGCGCTTTTTGAGGGACGCCGCGTGCGGGCGCGCGGCTGGTTGGAATTTCGTAACGGTGTGACGATTACTATCACGCACCCGGAACAGATTGAGGTACTCGACTGATGATCTTCTCCCGCCCGCGCGCTGGGTTTGCGCGCATTCTGACGGCCTCGGCGCTTCTCGCCTCTCTGGTCTTTCTGAGCGGCTGCGAAACCTCACCCGCGACCGGGGAGTCCTTCTTCACCGGCGGCCTGACCAAGGACAAGGAAGCCGCTCTGGGCGCCCAGGAGCATGAGAAGATCCTGCAGCAGTTCGGCGGCAGCTATGACGACCCGGAACTGGCGCAATACATCACCAGCCTGGGGAACCTGCTGGTCAAGACCTCTGAGACGCCCGACGACAAATTCACCTTCACGGTGCTCGATTCCCCGGTGGTCAACGCCTTTGCCCTGCCCGGCGGCTATGTTTACCTGACCCGGGGCCTGCTGGCCCTGGCCGACGACGAGGCGGAAATCGCCGGCGTCACGGCCCATGAGATCGGCCACGTGACCGCGCGTCACGCCTCACAGCGTTACGGCCGCGCGGTCGGAACGTCAATCCTGGCGGCGGGTGTCGGCATTCTTCTGGGCAGCCAGGAAGCGGCCGCGGCGGCCAATCAGGTCGGAGCTATGGCCCTGCAGAGCTACTCCCGCGATCAGGAATTCCAGGCCGACCTGCTGGGTGTCCGCTACCTCTCGCGCGGCGGTTTCGAGCCCGAGGGCATGGCCGACTTCCTCACCAAACTGCAGGCCGACAGCCGACTGAGCGCAAGGATCGCCGGCAATCCGGACGCCGCCGACGAATTCAACATCATGCAGACCCACCCGCGCACCGCCGACCGCATTCAACGCGCCATCGCCCAGGCCGGCGAACGGCCGGTCGCGAACCCCATCGTCGGACGGGATGTCTATCTCTCGAAAATCGACGGCATGACCTATGGCGACGGACCCAACCAGGGCTTCACCCGGGGCCGGGAATTCCTGCACCCGGAACTGCGCTTCGCCTTCGAGGTTCCGCTGAAATACCGGATCATCAACCGGCCCGACAGGGTCATCGCCCAGCATCCGGACAGCTCGATCATCGTTTTCCGTCAGGGCTCGAAGCCGGCCAATGTGTCCTTGAGCGAATACCTCACCCAGGGTTTTGGCGCGAAGCTTCCGCTGAAAAACGTTGAACAGATCGAGGTGAACGGCATGGACGCGGTCACCGCCCAGGCGCGGGTCAAAGGTCAGCAGGGCGAGCACGACTGGCGCTTGACCACGATTCAATACGACGAGAAGACGCTCTACAATTTCCTCTTCATCACCCGGCCCGAGGCGACCGGCGCCCAGGCTCTGGGCCTGAAGCGGACAACCTACAGCTTCCGGAAACTCAGCGCGGAGGAAGCGGGGCAACTGAAGCCGAAGCGCCTGCGGATTTATACGGTGCGCGCGGGGGATACGGCGGAGAAGCTCGCCGAGCGCTTCCCCTTCGAGGATTTCAAGCTGGCGCGCTTCGCGACCCTGAACGGACTGGACCCGAAGCAGCCGCTCAAGGCGGGTCAGAAAGTCAAGATCATCGTGCAGTAGGTTTGTGTGTATACGGCTCCGGCCCGCGCCGTTTCTTTACACTGAACCTACACCTCGGCGATCAGATCGTCGCTGGTCTCGACCCGGCGCAGCATGGCGCTCTTTAGCTTCGAGAGCGCGCGGCCTTCGAGCTGACGGACCCGTTCCTTGCTGACCCCGAGCTCCCGCCCCAATTCTTCAAGGGTGGCGCTCTCTTCGGTCAGACGCCGGGCCTTTACGATGCGCTGCTCACGCAGGGGCAGTTCGGACAGGGCCTCGGTGATCCAGCGGCTGCGGGTCTCGCCGTCTTTGTAGGAGATAATCAGATCTTCCGGGTTCGGGCGTTCGTCGACCAGGAAATCCTGCCACTCGCTTTCGCCGTCTTCGCCGATCACGTGATTGAGCGAATGGTCCATGCCGGAGAGGCGTTGCTCCATGGATTCGACTTCGTGCAGGCCGACCGAGAGCTCCGTCGCCACCTGGTTGCGGCCTTTGTCGTCGAAACTGGCACCGCTCTCGTCCTCGATCCGGGCCCGCAGACGGCGGAAATTGAAAAAGAGGGTCTTCTGCGCGGCTGTGGTACCGGTCCGCACGATCGACCAGTTGCGCAGCACGAAGTCCTGGATCGCCGAACGGATCCACCAGCTGGCGTAGGTCGAGAAGCGGATCTCGCGATCCGGGTCGAAGCGGGCCGCCGCCTGCATCAGGCCGACAGAGCCCTCCTGGACCAGATCGCTGATCGGCAGGCCGTAGTGCCGGTAGCGCGTGGCGGTGGAGACCACGAGACGGGTGTAGGAACGGATGAGTTCGTGAAGGGCGGCTTCATCCTTGTTATCGCGCCAGGCGCGCGCAAGATCAAATTCGTGATCCCGGGCCAGCAGCGGTTCGGACATGGATTTTCGGATGAAACGTGTCTGCGCCCGATGCGTTTCCGCGTTTTCGAATCTCGCCATAGCCGCTGTACCCCTCGTTTTTTCGAACGCCTCACTCTATGCACATGAAATTGTACGCAAGTGGGACGCCGATGGATCACCGGAGCAGACCAAGTTTAGAGTGAATCGCCGAAGGCGACCTGTCGACCCTGTGAATCTGCTCTGCTCACACGCATTAGGACGGACGCAGATGTCGTGACGAAACCGCTTCGTGGTCCCGTCGAAACAGGATCCGGCCTGGAACCGAAATCAGCGCAAATAACGACTTATGGGAGTATAAGAACACAGAGTTCGCCTCTGTGCGAACTTTTTTGTGTTAACGGCCCGCGGTGCCATCAACACCAACGGCGATTCGCAAGCCCGCTTCGCCGGGACTTAGGACCTATCGCCTAACACATTGCAATTTAAGGTAGTCTATGATTTTCACCCAAGCGGTGAGGTGCGATCGGGGCGCATAGCCGAAGAAACCGAACTACGCTTCGAGCGTCTCGATCACATCGCCTTCGGGAGTCAGGCAGGCAGCCATCAGCGGACCGCCGAAACCGCAGCCGGCATCCAGCGTGACCGTATAGTCGCCGGTTTCCAGGCCGGGATGGGCCGGGTCGTACCCGCGGACAATGCGCTGGAAGTCGCCGTAGGGTTCCTTCAGGCGGGCAAAGGCGGCGGAACTCCACCAGAAACTGTCTTTCTGGGTCTCGAGCGGACGGGTCGGATCCAGGCCGGTGTGCACGAAGAGGACCCGGCGGTCGGAGGTATAGGCCGCGCGCCGGATTTCATTCATGATCTGGTAGTGGCCGGGATTGTCCTGGATTGCGCTGCGCAGCCGGCCGGTCCAGCGGGTCAGCTGCAGGGGGCCGGACGCCGCTTCGCGCAGGCCTTCCTTGGCACTGGACCCGTAAGCTTCGAGCGTCGCGCCCACGCCCTGGTCCAACATCCACGAAAGCACGCCGCGCGGATCGCTGGCGAACTGGAGCTGCAGCAGCTTTTGCCACATTTCCTCCTGGCCGCCGCGCAGGAAGGCGATGTCTTCGGGGAAATTCTGATGCAGCGCGAGAAAACCACGCCGGAATTCGATGATGTGATCAAGGGTTTGGCGGATGTTCTCGCCCCGGCCGATCACGTTGCCGAGATAAACCACCCGGTCGCCGCGCCGCAGACGTCCCTCGAGCTGAGCATGCAGGCGGTCGAGGCGATCAGCCTCGCCGTGAACCGAAGAAATCGTCCAGATTCTCCGCGCCGCGCGTAATACCGCAAATTTCTGCCGATCGCGCATGATGGCGGCAGATGGCCTCCTCAACCACACTTCAGGGGCAAGCAACCGATAAAGGACGGGCCTATCACAGTTAAAGCCGCACCAACGAGCCAAAATAAACGAGTCAAATAGGTCCCTGGAGAGTCAACCTCGGGACACCCCCGATTCGATCCCCCCGCGAACTGTTGTTACTCGTACAGGCTCAGGCCGCCGTGAGCAACTCTTCCAGCTTCTGCGTTGCGGCTTCTTCATCGATTTTCTCGACTGCTGCCAGCTCGCGGGCCAGACGGTCCAGAGCGGCCTGGTACATCTGGCGCTCGCTGTAGGACTGATCGGGCTGATCGGCGCTGCGGTGCAGGTCGCGCACGACCTCGGCAATCGAGACCGGATCGCCGGAATTGATCTTGGCTTCGTATTCCTGTGCCCGGCGGCTCCACATCGTGCGTTTGGCACGGCTGCGGCCCTTGAGCGTGGTCAGGGCGGAATCCATCATTTTACGGCTGGAGAGCTTCCGCAGGCCCGATTCGTGAGCCTTATTGACCGGAACGCGGAGCGTCATGCGGTCTTTTTCGAATTTGATGATGATCAGTTCGAGGGTAACGTCAGAGATTTCCTGGGTTTCAACACCCACAACCCGGCCAACACCGTGGGTCGGGTAAACCACGTAATCGCCGGTCCCGAATTCACTCGATTTCGCCATTTCGTGTTCTCGTGCTCCGTCTGTTTCCCGCCCTTGCACTACCTGGGCAACTGCATCCCAACCAGAATTCCATGGCCGGGCGTGCGTGCGGATGTGCGGCGCTGAACGGCAGGACAGGCAGACGCTGTCTCACGCCGTGTTCTTCACATATAAAAGACAACCCCGCACAAACCGGAGCTTAAACGCACCGGGTGTCGAGGCTGGTTCGTTACAGATGCGGTCAAAAGCAAACTGTAGCAAATTCTTTATACTATATTTTAGCCGTCAAAACAACTATTGCGCCGCAACATAGACCGGCCATTTCTGCATTCCTGCTATGCCGGATGCTGCCGATCAGCATCCGAACACACCAGAATAGCGAAACGTTTTTGGACGACGATCATTCTTGATTGAAACGCATAAGAGCGTGAATCCGCCTCTAACCTGCCGGGCAAGAGACTGATTCATGTTTTTCCCTGATTTGTAGAAAAACGGTCAGGCTCCGGAAATCACCCGCAGCAGATCAACAATCACCCGTCAGTATTACCGGGCGCGGCGCTGAAGAACTTCTCGAACTTACCGCTTTGGTCCTTGAATTCATCGGCGTCGGCCGGCGCGTCTCCCTTGCGGGTAATATTCGGCCAGGTTTCACTGTATTCGCGGTTCAGCTCCAGCCACTTTTCGGCTTCGGTATCACTGTCGGGCAGGATGGCTTCGGGCGGGCATTCGGGCTCGCAGACACCGCAGTCGATGCACTCGTCAGGATGAATGACCAACATGTTTTCGCCCTCGTAGAAGCAGTCCACCGGACAGACTTCGACGCAGTCCATGTATTTGCACCTGATGCAGGATTCGGTCACGATGTAGGTCATCTTCTATCTCCTCGCCAACGGCACTTTGGGGTCCACAATCCCGGCGCCGTCTCCTTCTCCACGTAAGTTGTTCCCTGAACGGCCGGCCCCCTGCCCTGCGGCAGAGCTCCGGGTTCATCTCAATTCGGCGTGCCACGGGCCGGGCATGCCACGGGTCAGCACATCACTGGTCCGCTTGCCCCAAGCGGGCCAGCGCAGCCTGGCGCGCCTGCCCGCTGTCGTAGTCAGAAACATGCAGCAGGCCGGCAAGCCGGCGCATCAGGCTGGCTTCGAAATCGTGCAGCTCACCATCCGCATAGGCCACCTGCCAGAGCATCTCGACCAGTTCGACGCGCTGTTCGTTGTCAAATGAATCGGCAATGATCCGTGTGAAACCGAAGAGCTGGCTCGACTCGGTCACCTGCGCCTTTGCTTCCTCCACCAGGGCGCTGACTTCGCCGGCTGAAAGCTCGAAACGCGCGGTCAGGAGGCGTTCGATGGTTGCCCGCTCGGAATCGTCGAAGCTCTCATCCATCATCGCGGCCTCGACCAGCAAAGCGGCCGCCGCGACCTGAAGCGAATCCTGACCCTGGTCGGCTTTCAGGCCGCTTTCGTCCTTGCCCAGCAACAGGGCCTTCAATTTCTCGATCACCGGCTCTTTTGCCCTCTGATCTTCAAGCGCGTGCGTCACGGGAGCCGTCGCCGCGCGGAGATTGCCGAGAAATCGGCTCTGCGTTCTCTTCACCAGAAAACCGCGAAACCTGTCTCTCTTTCATAGAGTTAGAAGCGATCCACAGCAAAAAACGGTGCAATAAAGAAGGATCGTGATCTAGTTGAGCGCTGTGCGTATCATGCGCGACCTCGTCGTTGCAACCCTTGGCAAAGTAGGGCTTATCAAACGTGACCCAAAGTGATCAGGAACCCGACGCCCGGCGTTTCTCGCCGGCAATACAACGCAATCGCGAACCGCTGTTGGATGTACTCGCGAAGGTGCTGCCGCAAGAAGGGAGACTCCTGGAGATCGCCAGCGGGAGCGGCGAGCATGCGGTCTGGTTCGCCCCCCGCTTCCCGGATCTGACCTGGCAGACCAGCGATCTCAATCCGGAGCTGCGGCAATCCATCGCATCCCACATCGCCCATGCGGACTTGAGCCTGCCGGCGCCCCTGGACATCGACGTGACGCGCCGGGATTGGGGGACGGAGGACGCGCCGCTCAGCAAACTGGACGCTATCTTTTGCGCCAACATGATCCATATCGCCCCCTGGGCCGCGACGCTCGGGCTGCTGGACGGCGCGGCACGCTATCTCAAGACCGGCGGGAAACTCTGCCTTTATGGTCCCTACAAACGAGGCGGCACCCATACGGCGCCCTCAAACGCCGCCTTCGACCAGTCCCTGCGGGCTCAGAACCCGGAGTGGGGTGTTCGCGATCTGGAAGTTGTCACGGAGGAAGCCGGCACACGGGGGCTCGCAGCCGCTGACATTATAGAGATGCCGAGCAATAATCTGACCGTGATCTTTCAGCGCTGAGGCTCGCTTACGTCGCAAAGACACAAACCTAACTGTCTTTGAGCCGGTCCGTGAGGCGGCGTTCACGCTTCGTCGGGCGGCCGCTTCCCGGGTCACGGGAAGCAACCCCGGCCTCCGCCTCGGCGGTCTTTTTCGGAGCAGCGCTGGGCGGTGCCAGATCTTCATAAAGCAGGACCGCTTCGCGCGCCGGACCGCGCCGGGTGCCCAGAGCGACAATCTTGATCACGCGGATATGCTCGCGCAGAGGAAAGGTCAGGACGTCGTCGACCCGCACCATGTGGCTGGCTTTGCCCACCAGGTTCCCCGCGATCCGCACCCGTCCGGTCCCGCAGTACTGACTGGCCAGACTGCGTGATTTGAAAAACCGTGCGAACCAGAGCCATTTGTCGATCCGCAGGGTTTCAGGTTCGCCAGCCGCCGTTCCGCCCTTCTCGTCCTGCGTCCCGGCCATCGCGGCCTACTTGCTGAAGGACATGTTGCGCAGCACGGCAAAGGGAGAATCTGGGTCCATACGGTCTGCGGGTTTCGAGCGCCGGGTGTTGCCCGCAGTCTTGTGGCCGGACTTCGCCTGACCGGATTTGGTCTGACCGGAGTTAGACTGAGCCGACTTTTTGTGAGCGGCGTTCTGGTTGCCCGATTTCTGGCTGTCGAATTTTTGGGTTCTTGACCTTCCACCTCTATTTCTACGCGACGCTTTTGCGTCCCCGCTGCCGGTCCCGTCCGCGCCCATGGCCGCCGCCGCGACTTCTCCCGCAGGGGCCGGGGACTCGCTTCTTGGCTTCCCTCTTCCGCGACGTTTGCCGTCAGGCCGTGCGTCAGACTTGCCTTCCGACCTCCCGTCCGGCCTCCCGTCTGGCCCGCCCGCATTGCGGGTCTCGGTTTTTCTCGATTTCCGGACAAAGGCCAGAGCCCCATCCTCGGAACGGCTGCGCTGAAAGCGGATCGCGGGCAGTAGAATTTCCAGCAGGGCGTCGCCGCACTTCCCGCGCGACCGCAAACCCTGTGTCAGCGCGAACGCACCTTCCTTTGCCAGCTTGTGCGCTTCGTTGGAAACCCGCTCCAGAGCATCAGCCTTGATCAGAACAGCATCACCGGAACGATTGGCAAAGCGGCGGTAGCCGATGGCCTGAAAAAACCGGCCGGAGCGTTTGTCGCTGCGCGCCAGCATGCCGTCGTGCGGCAAGCCGAAGTCAGGTTCCTTGCGAACCGCCGGCGCCGATTTGGATGGCTGCGCGGCTTCCTTCTCGGCGGTTTGATCGGCAGCGGCTTCCGCTGCAATCGCTTCGCCGGAAGCCGGAGCTTCGCCGGCAGCAGCAGCGTCGTCTCCGGCAGCATCTGAAGCCGGGTCTGCTGAAATCGGGACCGCTTCAACCGGGTCTGCTAAAATCGGGTCTGCACTGCTGTCAGCGGCGGCATCCGCCGGCATCTCCGCAGCTGACTCTTGAGCGACTTCGAGCGCGGAGTCTGCAGGCGTTTCGGATGCTGCAAGAGCTTCAGAAGTTGCCTCGGGTTCAGAAACTTCTTCGGGTTCTGAATTTGCCCGAGTCCCGGCCTCAGGTTCGGACCCTGAATCACCCTGGGGGGCGGCGTCTGCCTGAGGCGCAGGCGCCTCGTAGCCCGGCCCCGCAAGGTCGGCAACGGGAAGACCTGCGAAGGTCGCCCAGAGAACCGAGCGCAATCCCGCCGTTTTCGGATTGAGAAGCGCCGGCATGAAGATGCTCTCCCGCCCGATCCGCACCCCCAACTCCGCGAGCACCTTGCGGTCCGCCTTGGAAAGCGCGGAGATCTGCCGGGCAACCGCATGGCGGGGAATAAGGCCCAGGGCTTCGATCATCTGATAGGCGACGCCACGGGCCGATCCGCTCAGTTCAGGCGCATTCAGACCGAAGAGCGGCTTGAGCTGTGCCCGCAGATGGCGGTTCAGCCAGGCGACAAGACGCTGCCGCAGACGCTCGCGGCCGGGACCGTCCAGGTAATCGCTCGCCGCGATTTCGACAGAGGGGGCCAGAACCGTCTCGCCAGCCGTGATACGGCCGACCTCGGCTCCGCGCCAGGTCAGCTTGCCTTCGCGGTCCAGCAGGAAGCTGCCGTCATTATCCTGTTCGAACTTCACGATCCGCTGCGGGATCTCGCCCGCCAGAACGTCGCGCACGGCCGCGAGCGACGCACGCGCGTGGTCGGGCGACACCGCCGCGTCCAGATCGAACCGGAATCCGCGCAAACGGCCGAGAGACTCTCCCTCGATCATAACTTCACCGCTGGCGACGATCGTTGCCAATGGCTCTACTCCCTCATTACGGCGTGCCAGAACCATGGCGCGCTTGTCGACAAAACGTTGTGTAAGGCGTTCATGCAGAGCATCGGACAGCCGGTCTTCGATCGCCCGTGCCTTCTGCTGCCAGCCTGCGGCGTCTTCCAGCCAGTCGCCGCGGTGCGAAATATAGGTCCAGGTTCGAATATCCGCAATTCTGGAAACCAGGGAATCGATATCGCCGTCGATCCGGTCGATCCGCGCAATCTGGGCGGCGACCCAATCGTCCGGCAGACGGGCCCCGTCGGCAGCAAGATATTTGAAGATCCTGCCCAGCAGGCGGCTGTGATGATCCGAGAGGATCTTGCGGAAATCGGGCACCTGGCACACGTCCCACAGCAGGCGCATGGCCGCCGGGTTGGTCGCGAGCTCGAGCACTTCCTTATCCTGACTGAGCGAGATCAGAGCGGCCAGATCCTCTGAGTCCCGGACCCGCAGCATTTCAGGCAAGGGCGGGCGCTGCTGCAGGCTTTTCTGCAGCGCCTTCGGACTGCTCATGTCCAGTTCGCGGTTGCGCCAGACCACATGGCGCAGCATTTCGAAATCGTGGGTCTCGACCACCTCGATCAATTCGGACGGCAGGGGCCCGGCGTCCGCGGTCGTGCCGAAGGTGCCGTCGTTCATATGCCGTCCGGCGCGCCCGGCAATCTGTCCGATCTCCGCGGCGGTCAACTGCCGCGGAATACGCCCGTCGAACTTGCGCAGCCGGGCGAAGGCGACATGATCCAGGTTCAGATTGAGACCCATGCCGATCGCATCGGTCGCCACCAGATAGTCGACCTCGCCTGCCTCGAACATACCTACCTGGGCATTGCGGGTCCGCGGACTCAGAGCGCCCAAGACCACTGCGGTTCCCCCGCGCTGGCGGCGCAGCAGCTCGGCCATGGCATAGACGTCGGTCGCCGAGAAGGTCACCACTGCCGAGCGCGGCGGCAGACGGGTGATCTTCTTCTCGCCCGCATAGCTGAGCTTGGAAAAACGAGGCCGTTGCTCAAAGACGGCATCCGGCACCAGCTTTTTCATCAGCGGGCGCATGGTCTCCGCGCCCAGAAACATGGTCTCGTTGCGGCCGCGGGCGTGCAGCAGGCGGTCGGTGAAGATGTGTCCGCGCTCGGCATCGGCGCAGAGCTGGATCTCGTCGATGGCCAGGAAGTCGACGTCCCGGTCGACCGGCATGGATTCCACCGTGCACATGAAGTAGGTGGCCCCCGGCGGGACGATCTTTTCCTCGCCGGTCACCAGCGCGACCCGGGAGGCGCCCTTGATCTTGACGACACGGTCGTAGTTTTCGCGCGCGAGCAGGCGCAGGGGAAAGCCGATCATCCCGGAGTGATGCCCAAGCATGCGTTCGATGGCGAGATAGGTCTTGCCGGTGTTGGTCGGACCGAGAACGGCGACGACCCGGCTGTCGGAAGGGTCAAACATGGTCAGAAGATCGTTCGCGCCGAGGTGGGATGCAAGGGCGATATATGGAGCCCAGGAGATTTAAGCGGAGATTTAAGCGGAGACTTACTCGGATTCAGCCGGATTCAGTCTTCCGGTTTGCCTTCGACAAGTGGAACAAAAGCCACGGGCAGCAGACGCTCCGTGCTGCAGGCCCCGTCGCTGTCTTTGGTGATCAGACAAAGATCCGTGTCAGGCTCCACGAAGAGACGGCGGCGGAAGGGAAGGATCCCGGCGAGGCTGGGCGCCTTGTCTGTGGTCTTTTCTCCGGTCTTCTCTTTGGCCTTTTCTGCGTCAACACCGCCACCAGCGTCCTCGCCGATCACCTGAGGCACGACCATGCGGCCGCCCGGGGCCAGCTGTTTCAGGAGCTCGGCCACGACATGGGCGTTGGTGGTGGCCGTGACGACGATGCTGTCGTAAGGCGCATGCTCGGGCCAGCCCAGGGCGCCGTCACCTGCCCGAATATGAACCGCCTCGCCGTAACCCAGTCCGTTCAGACGCTCCCGGGCGGTTTCCGCCAGCCGGGCAATCCGCTCGAGCGAATAAACCTCGGCACCCAGTTCAGCCAGTACCGCCGACTGATAGCCGCAACCGGTGCCGATCTCCAGGACCTTGTCTCCCGGCTTCACGGCGGCGAGATCGCTCATGATCGCGACAATGAAAGGTTGGGATATAGTCTGGCCGTGCCCGATGCGCTGGGGACGGTTTTCGTAAGCCAGATGCTGGCTCTCCGGCGGCAGGAAGCAATGGCGCGGCACCTTTTCCAAAGCCGCGACCACCTCCGGTGAGAGCGCCGCACGCCCCAAATGACCGGCGGTCGCGCTCACATCTGCCGCAACTTCCCGCAACATGGCGCGGCGTTCCTCAATCCGGTCTTCGCGGGACTCTTGCACGCCTGAGCTCTCCTTCTCTTGCGGGACCGGGGCGGAACGGGGCACTTCGCAGCCCTTGCAACGACAGCGCCATTGCGACATATGAAGTCAATAGGTCCAGGTTCTGAGTTTCTCGGCATTGAATTTCAGAACTCGGACACTAAACAATTGAATCGCACCGGGCACAACAGCCGGTCGCTAAGAAGCAAAACGAAGACAGACCGTACAACACCAGTGGAATAGAGTTTATGTCGGAAGAGAAGCTAAGCTTTCAGGCCGAAGTCTCGCGGCTTTTGGACATCGTCGCGCACTCCCTTTACTCGAATAAGGAGATCTTTCTCAGGGAGCTGATCTCGAATGCCTCGGACGCTTGCGACCGCCTGCGCTACGCCGCGCTGACGCAGCCCGAGCTGACCGCCGACGATCCGGACTTCAAAATCGACCTGACCCTCGACACGGACGCGAAGACCCTGACCATCGCCGACAACGGCATCGGGATGAACCGGGAAGACCTGGTCGAGAACCTGGGCACCATCGCACGTTCGGGAACCGCCGCCTTCATGGACCAACTCGACAGCAAACAGGACGGCACCAATCTGATCGGCCAGTTCGGCGTCGGCTTCTACTCCTCCTACATGGTCGCCGACAAAGTCTCGGTTATCAGCCGGAGAGCCGGCGAAGACCAGGCCTGGTCCTGGGTCTCGGACGGCCGCGGTGAGTTTACGATCGGCGAAGCCGAGGACGCTCCGAAACGCGGCACCCGCATCACCCTGCACCTGCGCGAGGATCAGGCGGAGTTCGCAGACCCCATGCGTCTGCGGACGATCGTGAAAACCTATTCCGACCATATCCCGATCCCCATCTCCCTGCGCGAAGGCGACAAGGAGCCCGAGAGCCTGAACACGGCCTCGGCGATCTGGACGCGCCCGAAGTCCGAGATCACCGACGCGCAGTACACCGAGTTCTACCACCACGTCGCCCACGCCTTCGACGAACCCTGGGAGCGCATGCACTTCAAGGCGGAAGGCATGATCGAGTACACCGGCCTGCTGTTCATTCCGGCCAGCAAGCCCTTCGACCTCTTCCACCCGGACCGAAAACACGGCGTGAAGCTTTACGTGCGACGGGTCTTCATCACCGACGACTGCGCGGAGCTGATCCCGCCCTATCTGCGCTTCCTGCGCGGCGTGATCGACACCGAAGACCTGCCGCTGAACATCAGCCGCGAGATGCTGCAGCACAACCCGCTGCTGACCAAGATCCGCAACGGCGTCGCCAAGCGCGTGGTCTCGGAGCTGACCAAGAAGGCGGAGAAAGACCCGGAGGCTTTCGAAAAGTTCTGGAACGACTTCGGCGCGGTCCTGAAGGAAGGCATCTACGAGGACGACGGCCAGCGGGCAGCGTTGCTCAAGCTGGCACGCTTCCGCTCGACCACCGCAGAAGGCATGACCACCCTCGCCGACTATGTCAGCCGGATGAAGGAAGGCCAGGACGCGATCTACTACATCAGCGGTGCGGACGGCGAGAACATCAAGCGCAGCCCGCAGCTCGAAGGCTTTGCCGCCAAGGGCGTGGAGGTTCTGCTCTTCAGCGACCCGGTCGACGAATTCTGGATCACCTCGATCCCGGACTTCGAAGGCAAGGCTTTCAAGTCGGTCACCCGCGGCGGGGCCGATCTGGGCAAGATCGGCGGCGCAGAGAAAGACGAAAAAGAGGGCGAGGAAGAGACCGGCAGCGGCGATACCAACGTCGATTCTCTGATCGCCTTCGTGAAACTGACCCTCAAGGAACAGGTCAAGGATGTGCGCGCGTCCGAACGCCTGACCGAAAGCGCGGTCTGCCTGGTGGCCGACGAAGGTGACATCGACATCAATCTCGAGCGGATCCTGAAACAGCACAACCAGCTGGACAGCAGCGCGCAGCGGGTGCTCGAAATCAACCCGAAGCACAGCCTGGTCAAGGCGCTGGCCAAGCGGATCGGACAGGAGGGCGCCGGGGACGAACTGCAGGACGCCGCCGGTCTGCTGCTGGACCAGGCCCGCATCCTGGAAGGCGAGACCCTGCCCGATCCGGTCGCCTTCGCGCGCCGTCTCTCCGGACTGGTCGAAAAAGGCCTGGCATAAGTCGAGACGGTTTTGGCCCCGAGGGACCGGGTCGATCCAGATCCATTCCGGCCAGATCCATTTCGGCCAGACCCTTTCGAGGGGAAACAGCGCGCGCGTTGAGTTCGAATAACGCAGGCGGCAACGCGCCTGACCGTTATCAGCGCCCTCATGCCCGATGCAAGCCTGATGGAGAGTGCCATCGGCGGATCCCGGAACAGCGAAGCCTGCTGATGCTTCCAGATCCATTGGCCCGCTGGGCTTGCGCTCCCGATTCGCGCCGCTGAGTTTTCCCACACCAAACTCTGCGTGACGCAGGGATTTCGGTTGCGCAGGGGTTGTATTTACGATGATCGCTACGGGCACGGAATCTGCAGGAGAGGACGTAACCTGGAGTTGACGGCCTCTTCTTTGTCCTCCGAAATACCGCGGCCACCCTCGGATTCGCGCAGCGAAACAACAATTATTAATGGTTGTTGTAAAAAATTTATAACTCGCAATACGATATATCTGGATTGACAGTCTTCAGCTAACTCGGTTAAACCAATAAAAACAACTACCTTAAGTGGTTAACATCGCAAAGACGGTGCACGGCCCTCGTTATTCCCTGGTTCTACTCGGAGTTTTGCTGTGACTTCCTCCACTGTCATCGATCTCAGTGGCCTAAGTGCTACTGAGGGTTTTATGATCCAAGGCGACAGCGCAGCCGACCTGGCCGGCACAAGCGTTTCTTCCGCGGGCGACATCAACGGTGACGGCTTCGATGATGTTTTCATCGGTGCGCTGCTGGGTGACGACGGCGGGAACGGCGCGGGCGAGGGCTACGTGGTCTTCGGCAAGGCATCAGGGTTCGGCACCATCGATCTGAGCAACCTGGCGCCGGCCGATGGTTTTGTCATTCAGGGCGCCGAGACAGGCGACTGGGCCGGACAGAGCGTATCCTCCGCGGGCGATGTCAACGGCGACGGTTTCGATGACGTCATCATCGGCGCCGCCGGAGGCGCCAACAAAGGCGACTTCCCGGGCAACGCCCATGTCATTTTCGGCAAGGCCTCCGGGTTCGGCACGATCGACCTGGCCAACCTGTCGGCGACGGACGGCTTTACGATCAGCGGTGACGCTATCGGCGATCGGCTCGGCTCCGCCGTCTCCTCGGCGGGAGACGTGAACGGCGACGGCTTCGACGATATCATCATCGGTGCGCAGGGTGGTGATGATGGTGGGGCCGATGCCGGTGAAGCCTACGTGATCTTCGGCACGGCGGATGGCGTTGGAGACATCGATCTTTCAAGTCTGGCCCCCGAAGATGGCTTTATCATCCAGGGCGACGCCGCAGGTGACGCCGCCGGCAGAAGTGTCTCGAGCGCCGGCGACGTGAACGGCGACGGTTTCGACGATCTGATCGTTGGCGCGGTGTCCGGCGATGACGGCGGCTACAATGCGGGCGAAGCCTATGTGGTTTTCGGCAAGGCCTCGGGTTTCGGCACCATCGATCTGACCGGTCTCGCGCCGGCGGATGGTTTCGTTATCCAGGGCGATGTTGCGGGTGACCTGGTCGGCCAGAGCGTTTCTGCCGCAGGCGACGTCAATGGCGATGGCTTCGACGATCTGATCGTTGGTGCCTACAGCGGAGACGACGGCGGGCTGGGCGCAGGCGAAGCCTATGTGGTCTTCGGCAAGGCATCCGGTTTCGGGAGCGTCGATCTCTCGAGCCTCGTCCCGGCGGACGGCTTCATCATCCAGGGTGACGCCGCCGGCGATAGCGCCGGACAGAGTGTTTCCGGCGCAGGCGACGTGAATGGCGATGGCTACGATGATCTCATCGTCGGGGCGGCCTACGGTGATGATGGCGATTACAATGCCGGCGAAGCCTACGTGATCTTCGGCAAGGCCAGTGGCTTCGGGACCATCGACCTCACGAATCTGGCGCCCGCGGATGGTTTCAGCATTCAGGGCGACGAAGTCTTCGGCCGGGCGGGTCAAAGCGTGTCGGCCGCAGGTGATGTCAACGGCGACGGTTACGAAGACCTGTTTGTCGGCGCTCCCGGGAGCGGGAGCGGCGGGCCTTCCGCCGGTGCCGGCTACGTGATCTTCGGCGGGGCCTTCGGCGGCGATGGAACTTCGGTCAACACCACAGGCACGGCAGGTGCGGATATCCTGATCGGCGGACTGGGCGATGACAGCCTGACCGGCGGCGGTGGCGCGGATGTGATCCGCGCCGGGGCCGGCGACGATCTGCTGACCATCAGCGATACCGGCTTCGGGCGGATCGACGGCGGCACGGGTTTCGACAGCCTGGTGCTCGACGGCGCGAACCTGAATCTCGATCTGACTCAGATCCTGCCCGCCGAAATCGACAGCATCGAGACCATCGACCTGACCGGCAGCGGCGACAACAGCCTGAGCCTTAATCAGCTCAACGTTTTCGACATCACCGAGGAGCGCAGCAGCGGCACCGCGGTCCTGCGGGTGACGGGCAACACAGGCGACAGCGTGTCCTTCGACGAAATCGGCTGGGTCAACGCGGGCAGCATCACCGAAGGCGCCGACACCTTCGACCGCTATGTCCTGGGCAACGCGGAGGTCCGGATCGAACAGGGCGTAACGGTGGACTTCCCTGCGCTCATCGATCTGACCGGCCTGCCTGCGGACCAGGGCTTTATCATTCAGGGTGATGCAGTTGGCGATTTTGCCGGCTTCGACGTCTCATCTGCAGGTGACATCAACGGCGACGGCTTCGATGATGTTATCGTCGGCGCGCTGCTCGGCGACGACGGCGATGTCAGTGCCGGGGAAGGTTACGTGGTCTTCGGCAAGGCCTCGGGTTTCGGAACAATCGACCTCTCGAACCTTACCTCGACAGATGGCTTCATTATCCAGGGCGCGGACCGGGGAGACTGGGCCGGACAGAGTGTGTCCTCGGCCGGCGATGTGAACGGCGACGGTTTCAACGATGTGATCATCGGCGCCGCAGGCGGCGCTGATAAAGGCGACTTCCCGGGCAACGCCCATGTGATCTTCGGCAAAGCATCAGGCTTTGGAACCATCGACCTGGCGAACCCCTTGGGGGCGGACGGTTTCACGATCCAGGGCGATGCCATCGGCGATTTTCTTGGCACGAGAGTTTCGGATGCCGGAGACATTAACGGCGACGGCTTCGACGATATCATCGTTGGCGCGCGCAGGGGCGATGACGGCGGCTACAACGCCGGCGAGGCCTACGTGCTCTTTGGCAAGGGATCCGGCTTCGGCACCGTCGATCTTTCCAATCTCGCCCCCGCAGACGGCTTTATCATTCAAGGCGCATCTCCCAATGATAACGCCAGCTACAGCCTCTCCAAGGCCGGCGACATTAATGGCGATGGCTTCGACGACATGATCATCGGTGCCACAGCCTCAACCGGCGCTACCGTCATCTTCGGCAAGGCTTCCGGTTTCGGCACCATCGACCTGGCAAACGTCGCTCCGGCGGACGGCTTTGCTTTCCAAAGCAGTCTGACGGGTGACATTGTCTCGACGGCGGGGGACGTTAACGGCGACGGTTTCGACGATCTCATTCTGGCCGATCCAAGGAACGACGATGGAGGCGTTAACGCAGGAAGCGCCTACGTGGTTTTTGGTAAGGCCTCCGGTCTCGGAAGTCTTGATGCGAACAATCTGACCTCTGCGGATGGTTTTTTCATCCAAGGAGACACGGATGGGGATAGTGCCGGACGAAAGCTGGCCACGGCCGGGGACATCAACGGAGATGGTTTCGACGATCTGATTATCGGCGCACCTTACGGTGACGATGGCGGGATCAATGCCGGCGAGGCCTACGTGATCTTCGGCAAGGCCTCGGGCTTCGGGACCATCGACCTCTCCAACCTGGCGCCCGCGGATGGTTTCATCATTCAGGGCGATGAGGCCGGAGACCGGGCGGGCAGCAGTGTCTCGACAGCGGGCGATATCAACGGCGACGGTTACGACGATCTCATTGTCGGCGCGCCGCGTGGCGACGATGGCGGGCCTTCCGCTGGTGAAGCCTATGTGATTTTCGGCGGGGCCTTCGGCGGCGATGGAACTTCGGTCAACACCACGGGGACGGCAGGTGCGGATATCCTGATCGGCGGACTGGGCGATGACAGCCTGACCGGCGGTGGTGGTGCGGATGTGATCCGCGCCGGGGCCGGCGACGATCTGCTGACCGTCAGCGACACCGGTTTCGGACGGATCGACGGCGGCACGGGTTTCGACAGCCTGGTGCTCGACGGCGCGAACCTGGATCTTGATCTGACTCAGATCCTGCCCGCCGAAATTAACAGCATCGAGACCATCGACCTGACCGGCAGCGGCGACAACAGCCTGAGCCTCAATCAGCTCAACGTTTTCGACATCACCGAGGAGCGCAGCGGCGGCACCGCGGTCCTGCGGGTGACGGGTAACGCGGGCGACAGTGTATCTTTCGATGAGATCGGCTGGGTCAATGCGGGCAGCATCACCGAGGGTGCTGATACCTTCGATCGTTACGTACTTGGCAATGCCGAGGTGCGGGTCGAACAGGGCGTAACGGTCGACTTCCCCTCACTGATCGACCTGACCGGCCTGCCTGCGGAGCAGGGCTTCATCATCCAGGGCGATGCGAACAGCGACGCGGCGGGCCGCAGTGTCTCAAATGCCGGCGATGTGAATGGTGACGGCTTTGACGACGTCATTGTGGGCGCATTCCTTGGCAATGACGGAGGCGTCGGCGCCGGCGAGGGTTACGTGGTCTTCGGTAAAGCGTCAGGTTTCG
The DNA here is from genome assembly GCF_007004665.1 of Denitrobaculum tricleocarpae. Classification (GTDB taxonomy): domain Bacteria; phylum Pseudomonadota; class Alphaproteobacteria; order Kiloniellales; family Kiloniellaceae; genus Denitrobaculum; species Denitrobaculum tricleocarpae. Next base: position 158,204 of record NZ_ML660055.1, read on the forward strand.
GCACCGTCGATCTCTCAAATCTGGCCCCATCGGACGGCTTCATCATCCAGGGCGCGGACCGGGGCGACGGGGCCGGACAGGCGGTTTCCTCGGCAGGCGATATGAATGGTGACGGCTTCGATGACATCATCATCGGCGCCGCGGGCGGTGCCAACAAAGGCGATTTCCCCGGCAACGCCCATGTGATCTTCGGCAAGGCCTCCGGTTTCGGCACCATCGACCTGGCGAGCCCCTTAGGGTCGGATGGTTTCACGATCCAGGGCGATGCCATCGGCGACTTCCTCGGCACAAGCGTTTCAGACGCCGGTGATATTAATGGCGATGGCTTCGACGATATCATCGTCGGCGCGCGCCGCGGCGATGACGGCGGATATAATGCCGGTGAGGCCTATGTCCTCTTCGGCAAGGGATCGGGCTTCGGGACTGTTGACCTCTCCAACTTCGCCCCTGCAGACGGCTTTATCATTCAGGGCGCAGCTCCCGATGATAACTTCAGCATCAGCATCTCAAAGGCCGGAGACCTGAATGGCGATGGTTTCGATGATATGATCGTCGGCGCCACGGCTTCGACCGAAGCCGCAGTGATCTATGGTAAAGCCTCCGGGTTCGGCAACATCGATCTCGCGAATCTTGCCCCCGCGGACGGCTTTCTGTTTCAGAGCAGTGCAGCGGGCAGAACTGTCTCGACTGCCGGAGATGTCAACGGGGATGGTTTCGACGATCTGATTCTCTCTGATGGAACGACCACCGCGGGCGGGGCCTCCGTGGTTTTCGGCAAGGCGTCCGGTCTTGAGAACGTTGATCTTACCAACCTGGCCCCGGCGGACGGGTTCTCCATCCAAGGCGACATGCCCTGGGACGGCGCCGGCGGCAGCGTGGCGACGGCAGGCGACATTAACGGCGATGGCTTTGACGATCTGATCATCGGCGCGGCCTACGGCGACGATGGCGGCGACGGTGCCGGGGAGGCCTACGTGGTTTTCGGCAAGTCCTCGGGGTTCGGGACCATCGACCTCTCCAACCTTGCACCAGCCGATGGTTTCATCATTCAGGGCGATGAGGCCGGGGACCGGGCGGGCACCAGCGTCTCGACAGCGGGCGATGTCAACGGCGACGGTTACGACGATCTGATCCTTGGAGCGCCGCGTGGCGACGATGGCGGGCCTTCCGCCGGTGAAGCCTATGTGATCTTCGGCGGGGCCTTCGGTGGCGATGGAACTTCGGTCAACACCACAGGCACGGCAGGTGCGGACATCCTGATCGGCGGACTGGGCGATGACAGCCTGACCGGCGGCGGTGGCGCGGATGTGATCCGCGCCGGGGCCGGCGACGATCTGCTGACCATCAGCGATACCGGCTTCGGGCGGATCGACGGCGGGAACGGATTGGACACGCTGGTCATGGATGGCGCCAATATCGATCTGGACTTCACCCTGATCGACAGTTCCTCCAGAGTCACCGGTATCGAGGCTATCGACTTAACCGGTAGCGGCGACAACAGCACGGCGCTTGGTATCCAGGATCTGCTGCAACTTTCCGACGAAACCAGCGACCTGCTGGTCTTTGGCGACAGCGGCGACGCGGTCACATTGAGCGGTGACTTCTTGGCGGTCGGCAGTGAAGTGGTCGACGGCACGAGCTACGATGTCTATGCCTCCGACAGCACCGAGGCGCGGCTGCTGGCCGAGAGCGATGTCACAATCATTCTGGATACGGTCTGAGGGCACGCAACGAGATGGATGCTATCGAGACAGAAGACCCGGCAACGGCCCCCAACACCCTGACTGCCGAACCCACAACCGGTCAAAACCAGACCGGTCAAAACCAGATTGGCCGCAGCCCAAGCGGCGCTGACCCGGTTGCCAAGGTCGCCTTGACACCGTCACGCCAGTTTCCCAACTGGCTGGCGGAGCAGCGATGCAGCCTCTCCTTCACCACTTATCAAGCCGGAAAGCTCTTCCTGATCGGACTGCAGCCGGACGGCCGACTGTCGATTTTCGAACGCAGTTTCAATCGCTGCATGGGCCTCTGCAGCGACGAGAACGGCCTCTGGATGAGTACGCTTTACCAGCTCTGGCGCTTTCAGAATGTCACGGAGCCCGGTCAATCAGCGCAAGGTTACGACCGCCTCTACCTGCCGCAGGTCGCCTACACGACAGGTGATCTCGATATCCATGATGTTGCGGTGGACGGCAATGGGCGGGTGATTTTCGTCAACACGCTGTTCGGCTGTCTGGCGACCGTCAGTCCGGAGCGGAGTTTCATTCCGCTTTGGCAACCGCCATTCTTGAGCAAACTCGCCGCCGAGGACCGCTGTCACCTGAACGGCCTCGCCATGGAAGACGGCCGGCCCCGTTTCGTAACGGCGGTCAGTCAGTCGGACGTGGCCGACGGTTGGCGCGACAAGCGCGCGGATGGCGGCTGCGTTATCGATGTGCCGAGTGGCGAAGTCGTGACAACCGGCCTCTCGATGCCCCACTCTCCCCGTCTCCATAACAGGCGTCTGTGGCTCCTGGACTCCGGCACGGGTTACTTCGGCTTCGTCGATCCGCAAGACGGCCGTTTCGAGCGCGTTGCTTTCTGCCCGGGTTATCTGCGCGGATTGACCTTTAGTGGCGACTTTGCCGTGGTGGGACTCTCCAGGCCACGAGGAAACCAGACCTTCGGCGGCCTGGCCTTGGACGAAAATCTGTCAAAGGCGGGTAGCGACGCGCGCTGCGGACTGATGGTCATCGATCTAAAAAGCGGTGACATCGTGCATTGGCTGCGGATCGAAGGAGTCGTCGAAGAACTCTACGATGTTGTCACTCTACCCGGCGCAACCCGACCCATGGCTCTTGGTTTCAGAACGGACGAAATCCGCAGGGTCATCAGCGTCGGCGAACCGGGCGCTTTGTAAGCAGCAACCGAACAGGACCGACTCCGGACTCTCCTCAAGTGCCGCCGCTATCCAGCGGCATCAGGGCGGCACCGAGAATGCGGCCCACGCCGCCTTCCTGAACGAAGATCGCGCAGCCGCCGCGTCCTTCGGCGATGGCGTCGGCAAGGTCGACCGAGAGTTCAAGCGCTTCCCCGTCCCAGGTTCCGATCGAGACGAACTCCCGCACCACATTGGCGTCGACCAGTTCACGGCCTGAGTTCTCGCCGCGCCGGACATCGGTGCGGTGTTCGTCATCAAAGACCGCCATCCAGACTGTCGCCGGCCTGGCCGGTTTCGCGCCAGCGGGAATCCTGACCGTGGCAAGGGTGGCGCGTTCCTCGATTTGAATATCCAGGCTCTCGCCGGTCGTCTGTGCCGTCACCACGGAGCTGATCACCTGCGCCCGGCGGGAGCCGACCACGTCGATCTGACCGTCGATCACCATCTGCGGCGTGTAGATAAAACGCGCACCCAACTCTTCGGCGTAGCGGCGCTGACGCTTGGTGGCCTCGGGCCGGGCGAAGGGATCCTTCCAGCCGATATAATCCCAATAGTCCACGTGATGGGCCAGGGCGATGATGCCGGGCTGATCCGCCAGTTCGCCCAAAAGCGCATCGGCGGGCGGACAGGAACTGCAGCCCTGCGACGTGAAGAGCTCAACCACGACCGGACGTGTCTCACCAGAGGTGTCGGAGGCGAGTTGAAGCGGAACCGTGGCGGCTTCGGATCCGGCCCAGGCCGGCGAAGACCCGGACGGAATCTTGGAGGCATGCCAGCTCACGCCCACCACAACGGCGGCAACAGTCCCGGCAAGAAGAAACGAAGGGAGTATTTTCATGGCTGGAGAGTAGGGGGCGGCTCAGATCACTGGCGAATCACGTTAGGGTGACTGTCGGCCTGAAACTACCCTCTATCTCTATGAATTTAAAGATAATCCGGTTCTTCGCACGCGGAATGAAAAATCTCAGGAGCAGGGGGCGGCACCTCTGCGATGGTTAAGTCTTTATGAAGAGCTGTCACCGGTCGAAACCTCGACATCGACCTGCATTTCCTCGAAAGCATCGCTCGATCCGATATAGCTTCCCTGGAGAGGAATAGCTTGAGAGGGATCTCTCGCCACCGCGACCTTGATGAGGTTGGCACCGCCGACAAGTCCGTTGGTAGGGTCGTACTCGACCCAGCCGGCGCCAGGAATGTAGACCTGAACCCAGGCATGCGTGTCACCCGAACCCCGAACCGCAACCTTCACCCGATCCGCTCCTTCTACCGTCATTGCGCCTTGACCGGTGACCGGCGCATTGCTGTCGAGCAGAGGGTCGTAGAGATAACCCGAGACGAAACGCGCGGCGAAGCCCAGGGAACGCACGGCCTCCATCATGAAGACCGCAAGATCCCGGCAGGTCCCGCTGCCCAGATTGAGGGTCTCCAGCGGAGACTGAACCCCGACACTGTAGCGGCGCTGATAGGTGAACTGGCGATTGATCGCCAGATTGATCTGAAACAGCACATCCTGTGTGTTGCTGTTCAGCCCCTGCTCCAGAAATGACCGGGCCCAGGCATCGATCCGGCGCTGCGGGTCAGGGTAGTGACGCTCGTCACAGCGGCCAAGGTCCGCCGCTTCGTCGGCGTCGTAGCAGAAGGGAAAGGTCTGCGCGTACTCGTCCACATGAAACACGGGCGAATTGAGGCCGAAATGCTCGATCTCGATCCGGCTCTCGAAACGCAGTTCCTCGGCCTGCTCGGCAAACTGCACGACCGCGATCGAATTGGAGAAGACATCGTGCATCCAGGTGATCTGCGCCGCCGGATTGATGGACAGCGCAGTATCGATGACCCGCAGGTCGTGGCTGCCGCGCGGACGGAACATAAGGCGGTGTTCGCCAAAGCTGACCGGCTGCCGGTAGCGGTAGACCGTGCTGTGCTTCACGGTGAGCTTAAGCATTGGAGCTTGATCCAGAGGTGGTGGGTTTCAGGGGCTATCGTACCCGGCGCTGCCGCAGTCTAGAGCAGATCCGGTTTAGATGGAATCGCCTTCGGCGATCCGTCGTACCGGTGAATCTGCTCTAACTATATGACGCGCTCTAGTTGAAAAGGCTTCGCCTGCCCAGAACAGCAAAAAAGGGGCGCCGAAGGGCGCCCCTTTTTTCCAAACACTGAAGGAAGACCTACGCCGCCTTCATCAGGTTGCGCAGAACGTAGTGAAGAATCCCGCCGTTGCGGTAGTACTCGACCTCGTCCGCCGTATCGATGCGGCAGAGCAGCTGGACTTCTTCGCTGCTGCCGTCGGCCCGGTGGATCCGGCAGGTGACGTCCATGCGCGGCGTGATGCCACCGGCGACCCCGACGATGTCGAAGGTCTCGGTGCCGTTCAGCTTGAGCGTCTCGCGGGTCATGCCGTCCTTGAACTGCAGCGGCAGGACGCCCATGCCGACCAGGTTGGAACGGTGGATCCGCTCGAAGCTCTCCACGATGACAGCCTTCACGCCCAACAGACGCGTGCCCTTGGCCGCCCAGTCACGGGAGGAACCGGTGCCATACTCCTTGCCGCCGATCACGATCAGCGGCACGCCCTCGGCCTGATACTTCATGGAGGCATCGTAGATCGGCATGACTTCGCCGCTCGGCTGGTGGGTGGTCACGCCACCTTCCGTGCCCGGCGCCAGCTCGTTCTTGATGCGGATGTTGGCGAAGGTGCCGCGCATCATGATCTCGTGGTTGCCGCGGCGCGAGCCGTAAGAGTTGAAGTCGATCGGCCGGACCTGATGCTCAAGCAGATAGGACCCCGCCGGGCTCTCCTTCTTGATCGCTCCCGCGGGCGAGATGTGATCGGTGGTCACCGAATCCGCGAGCATCGCCAGCTGGCGGGCACCGACGAAGTCAGTGAGTTCGCCGGGCTCGGGCCCCATGTCCTCGAAGAAGGGCGGATACTGAACATAGGTGCTGCCCGAATCCCAGGCGTAGGTCATGCCGGCGGCGGTCTCGATGGATTTCCACTCTTCCGGACCCTCGAAGACGTTGTCGTAGCGCGCCCGGAACATCTCCGGCGTCAGGGATGATGTCATCAGGGCTTCGACCTCGTGGTTGCTCGGCCAGACGTCCTTCAGGAAGACCGGTTCACCGTTACTGTCGGTGCTCAGCGGATCGTTCAGCAGATCCAGGGTCACGTTCCCGGCCAGGGCGTAGGCCACCACCAGCGGCGGCGAGGCCAGGTAATTCAGACGCGTTTGCGGGCTGACCCGGCCCTCGAAGTTCCGGTTGCCGGAAAGCACCGCCGCGACATGAAGGTCGCCCTCTTCGATCGCCGTCACATGCTCATCGGCCAGAGGACCGGAGTTCCCGATACAGGTGGTGCAGCCGTAACCGACCAGATCGAAGCCCAGTGCATCGAGCTCGCTCTGCAGACCCGCGGCCTCCAGATAGTCGGTGACCACCTGGGATCCCGGTGCCAGCGAAGTCTTGACCCAGGGTTTTACTGAAAGACCCTTTTCGCGGGCCTTTTTCGCAACCAAACCGGCGGCGATGAGAACGCTGGGGTTGGAGGTGTTGGTGCAGCTGGTGATCGCGGCGATCATGACGTCGCCGTGGTTCAGGCTGTAGTCCTTGCCCGCGACCGGCGTGCCCTTGGAGATGTCATCGCCCACGGCGGACTTGACGATCTTAGTGGCTTCGGCGCCCAGCGCGCTGAGCGCGACCCTGTCCTGCGGACGCTTCGGTCCGGCGAGGCTCGGCTCGACCGTGCTGAGATCCAGTTCCAGCGTATCGGTGAAGACCGGATCCGGCGTATTGCTGTCGCGCCACATGCCCTGCGCCTTGGCGTAGGCTTCCACCAGGGCAATCCGGCCTTCGTCGCGGCCGGTGAACTTCAGATAGCGGATGGTTTCCTCGTCGATCGGGAAGAAGCCGCAGGTCGCGCCGTATTCCGGCGCCATGTTGCTGATGGTGGCCTGATCGGCCAGGGTCAGGTGATCCAGGCCGGCACCGTAAAACTCGACGAACTTACCGACCACGCCCTTGGCGCGCAGCATCTGCGTGACGGTCAGCACCAGATCGGTGGCCGTGGTGCCTTCCTTGAGCTGGCCGGTCAGCTTCATGCCGACCACCTCGGGGATCAGCATGGAGACCGGCTGGCCGAGCATGGCGGCTTCGGCCTCGATACCGCCCACGCCCCAACCCAGAACCGACAGGCCGTTGACCATGGTGGTGTGACTGTCCGTGCCGACCAGGGTATCGGGATAGGCGATGGTCTTGCCTTCCTCTTCCTTGGTCCAGACGACCTGCGCGAGGTTTTCCAGGTTCACCTGGTGGCAGATACCGGTTCCCGGCGGCACGACGCGGAAGTTGTCGAAGGCCGTCTGTCCCCAGCGCAGGAAGGAGTAGCGCTCGCCATTGCGCTCGAATTCCAGATCCACGTTTTTCTGGAAGGAGTCAGGACCGCCGAAAGAGTCCACCATGACCGAGTGATCGATCACCAGATCGACCGGCGAAAGCGGATTGATTTTCTTCGGATCCCCGCCCAGCTTGGTCATCGCGGCGCGCATGGCTGCCAGATCGACGACCGCGGGCACGCCGGTGAAGTCCTGCATCAGAACCCGGGCCGGGCGGTAAGCGATCTCGCGGTCGGAGCGTTTCGCGGCCAGCCAGGCCGGCAGCGCCTTGATATCCTCGACCGAGACCGTGCCACCGTCTTCGAAACGCAGCAGGTTCTCCAGCAGCACCTTCAGCGAAAACGGCAGCCTGGAGATATCCCCGATCGCCTCGGACGCGGCCTCAAGGCTGAAGTAATCATATGATTTGCCACCGGCTGTGAGGGTACGGCGCGTATTCAGGGTGTCATTGCCAATGGCCATGAACAGCCTCCATTTCAGTTCGCTGGTTTAATCTTACTCGAAACGGCGGAATGCTGCGCGGGGACATGCCACCTCGGCACCCGCATCGGTCCGCCACCGAAATCCGCGCTCAACATAGTCGCACCGGAAGGAGAAACCAATACCGCAGCGCAAGAAATACCGGAAAGATATGGATATCCCCCTGTCCGCGATATGTATCGGCCGACTTAAGGCTGTTCCTGGTTGAATCGGCTCAGGAGAGGACGGCCAGTTGCGCCATGAAGGTCAAGTGCACCGCAGCATCCGTTATCGGCATCCGTTATCGGCCGGCCACGGCCCGAAATGCCGGCGCGGCCATGGCCGGCTCCCGAAATGATTGAGGTCTGGAGCAAACTGCCCGCATCACGGGCGGATTGCATAGGGAAAAACGCTTTTTTCGCAATCCGGCGATGCCATCGCCCGCCATCCAAGGCACCCGTCCCGGCGAATCCGGCGGCCGGATAAAAGGTCGGATAGGTTGTGCCGCAAGCCGGTCCGATTCGGAATCTGCGAAACGGCGCGGCGATCAAGCCGTTACATATGAAACTATATTTACCGCTATATATCATAATACTAACGCGCTATGGCGTTAAGTTTGCTGGATTTTTGCGTGACCGCCAAAGACACCACCGAGGGTGAAAAGCAATACAGTCGGACAAAGAAATTGCGCACGCACGACTAGCTCTTGACCTCCGCCTGCAAATCAACTTACCTGTTACGCAATAAGACAAAGTCGCAAACCAAACATGTGACTACAAACGAACTTAGGGAGACCGGCGTAGCGGGGACGACACTGCGCCGATACGAGGAAGTGGGCCTCGAACTCATCCGGCGTGCGGCAATGGCTTCCGCGTCCGGTCTCCTGACAGGATGGCTTGGATGAACGCTGCTTCGATGAACGCTAACGCCACGACTCTGGACACTTTTCCGAAACTTTTGCTGGAGCACGCCCGCGTCCGCGGCGACCGGCCCTCGATCCGGGAAAAGCAATTCGGCATCTGGCAGGCCTGGACCTGGGCCGAAGTCGCCGAAGAAATCAAGGCGCTGGCCTGCGGATTCGCGGCCATGGGCCTGAAGCGCGGCGACAAGATCGCCATTGTCGGCGACAACCGGCCACGCCTCTACTGGACCATGACCGCGGCGCAGGCGATCGGCGCGGTTCCGGTGCCGGTCTATCAGGATTCCGTCGCCGAGGAGATGTCCTACGTCATCGAACACGCCGAAGTCCGCTTCGCCATGGTCGAGGACCAGGAGCAGGTCGATAAGCTGATCGAGATCCGGGAGAACTGTCCGCGCCTGGAACGCATCATCTACGACGACAAGCGCGGCCTGCGGGACTACACTCAGGACTTCCTCAGCAGCTTCGAAGAGGTTCAAGAGCAGGGGCGCGCCTATGCCGCAGCCCACCCGGATTTCTACGATGGTGAAATCGCCGGAAGCGCCGGAAGCGACACCGCCATCATGCTCTACACCTCCGGCACCACCGGCCGCCCGAAAGGCGTGGTGCTGAGTTTTGATAACGTGCTGCAGACCGCCAAAAACTCTGCCGAGCTGGAAGGGCTGACCGCCGACGAGGAGGTTCTGGCCTACCTGCCGATGGCCTGGGTCGGCGATAACATCTTCTCCTTCGGACAGAGCTACGCAGCGGGTTTTTGTGTGAGCTGCCCCGAGTCCGGCGACACGGTGATGCATGATCTGCGCGAACTAGGCCCAAGTTACTTTTTCGCGCCGCCGCGGATCTTCGAGAATATTCTGACCAGCGTGCTGATCCGCATGGAGGACGCCAGCAGCCTGAAGCGCAAGATGTTCCACTACTTCATGGCTGTGGCGAAGCGCTGCGGAATCGCAATCCTCAACGGCGAGCAGGTCTCGTTTGGCGACCGCCTGCTGTACGCCCTGGGCAACGTCCTGATCTACGGCCCGCTGAAAAACGTGTTGGGCTTCAGCCGGATCCGCCTGGCCTATACCGCCGGTGAAGCGATCGGACCGGACATTTTCGATTTCTACCGTGCGCTCGGGATCAACCTGAAACAGCTTTACGGCAGCACCGAGGCTTCGGTCTTCATCACTATCCAGCCGGATGGGGAGATCAAGGCGGACACCGTCGGCAAACCGGCCCCCGGCGTCGAGATCAAGATCGAAGATTCGGGCGAGGTCATGTTCCGCGGACCGGGTGTCTTCGTCGAATATTACAAGAACGCAGAGGCGACGGCGGAGACCAAGACACCCGACGGCTGGGTGCACACCGGCGATGCAGGCTTCTTCAACGACGACGGCCACCTGAAGATCATCGACCGGGCCAAGGATGTCGGCCGCTTGAACAGCGGTGATCTCTTCGCACCCAAGTACATCGAGAACAAGCTCAAGTTCTTCCCGGACATCAAGGAAGTCGTCGCCTACGGGCACGAGCGCGATTTCTGCACCGCCTTTATCAACATCGACCTGACGGCGGTCGGCAACTGGGCGGAGCGCAACAACATCGCTTACGGCAGCTATCAGGAACTCGCCGCCAACCCGGAGGTGAGCAAGACCATCACGGCCCATGTGGAACAGGTCAACCGCGATCTCTCGGAAGATCCGAACCTCTCCGGCGCGCAGATCAGGCGCTTCCTGATCCTGCACAAGGAACTGGATGCCGATGACGGCGAACTGACCCGGACGCAGAAGGTCCGCCGCAGCTTCATCGCCGAGCGTTACAAGCCGCTGGTCGATGCGCTCTACGACGGCTCCAAGACCGCCAGGATCGAAACGGAGGTCACCTTCGAAGACGGACGCAAAGGCGTGATCAAAGCGAACCTGCAAGTCTTCGACGCGCAGACCTTCGACGCTCCCGAACTCTTGAAGCAGGCTAGCTGAGGAATTTCTGACCAGATGACAGCTGCAACTCTCGAACGCCCCGCGCCGCCCGCGCAGAGCGACGCCAGTGACGCTCCGGCGCCCACCCCGCGCCGTAATTTCAGCGAAGAGCTTCTGAAGGTCGAGGACATCAGCCTCTCCTTCGGCGGCGTCAAAGCGCTGACCAATATCTCCTTCGATATCCGTAAGCACGAGATCCGCGCGATCATCGGCCCCAACGGCGCCGGCAAGAGCTCAATGCTCAACGTGATCAACGGCTTCTATCATCCGCAGGTCGGCTGCATCACCTACAAGGGGCAGACGCGCAGTCAGATGCGTCCCCACGAAGCGGCGAAAACCGGCATCGCCCGGACCTTCCAGAACATCGCGCTCTTCAAGGGCATGTCGACTCTGGACAACATCATGACGGGCCGCCTGCTCAAGATGCGCAGGAACTTCCTCTGGCAGGCGCTCTATTGGGGCCCAGCCCTGAAAGAAGAGCTGGAACACCGCGAGAAGGTCGAGGCGATCATCGATTTCCTGGAAATCCAGGCGATCCGTAAAACGCCGGTCGGGCGCCTGCCCTACGGTCTGCAGAAGCGGGTCGAGCTGGGCCGGGCGCTGGCGATGGAGCCGGACCTTCTGCTGCTCGACGAACCTATGGCGGGCATGAACGTCGAGGAAAAAGAAGACATGTGCCGCTTCATTCTGGACGTCAACGACGAGTTCGGGACGACCATTGCGCTGATCGAGCATGACATGGGCGTGGTGATGGATATCTCGGACCGGGTCGTGGTTCTGGACTACGGACGCCTGCTGGCCGACGGCACGCCCGACGAAGTGCGCGCGAACCAGCAGGTCATCGATGCCTATCTGGGGGTCAGTCATGACTAGGGGCAAGACTGAGGGGATGATTACGGGTTCGAGTGTTTTTGAGGGGAACGGCAGATCATGAACGCAAGCGCAATCAAGAATATCGGCGGGTGGGCCATCGGGGTTCCGCTGGTCATCGCGCTCGTGGGATTCGCATTTCAGGGACTGGCGAGCGTCAACAGCTCGTTCTTCTTCGCCTGGCCCTACTTCACCGAGGTCCTGATCGCGGGCCTGCTGCAAGGCGTGATGTACTCGCTGGTGGCGCTGGGCTTTGTCCTGATTTTCAAAGCCTCCGGGATCTTCAATTTCGCCCAGGGCTCGATGGTGCTGTTCGCCGCGCTGACCATGGTCGGCTTCATCGAGATGGGCCTGCACTGGACCCTGGCCTTCGTGATCACCGGCTTCGTGATGGCGCTGGTCGCCGTCGGCATCGAGCGTCTCGTCTTGCGGCCGCTGGTCAATCAGCCCCACATCATCCTTTTCATGTCGACCATCGGCATCTTTTACTTTCTGGACGGCTTCGGCCAGACCCTCTGGGGGTCGGACATCAAGGTGCTCGACATCGGCATTCCCAAGACACCGATGTTCGTCGGCAAAGGGATGTTCGAAGGCGGCCTTCTGATCAATTCCTTCGATCTGGTCGCGGCCTTCGTCGGGGCCGCCCTGGTGATCGCGCTGGCGGTCTTCTTCCACTACACGCGGATCGGCCGCGCCCTGCGCGCGGTGGCGGACGATCATCAGGCCGCGATGTCCATCGGCATCCCCCTGAAGACGATCTGGGTCGTGGTCTGGACCGCCGCAGGTGTCGTGGCCCTGGTCGCCGGCATCATGTGGGGATCAAAGGCCGGCGTGCAGTTTTCGCTCGCACTGATCGCCCTGAAAGCCCTGCCGGTCCTGATCCTGGGCGGGTTCACCTCGATCCCGGGCGCCATCGTCGGCGGACTGATTATCGGCTCCAGCGAACAGCTGGCGGAGGTCTTCCTCGGTCCCCTTATCGGCGGTGCGATCCAGGACTGGTTCGCCTACATGCTTGCGCTTGTCTTCCTGCTGTTTCGGCCACAGGGCCTGTTCGGCGAGAAAATCATAGAACGGATATAATCGATGCTTTACCGCGAAGCAGGACAGTTCAAGACCAGTTACGCCAAGGACCAGGCGATCTTCCCGATCCGTCAGGATCGCATCCTGATGGCGATCCTGATCGCCATTGCGGTGCTCGGAGTACCGGCCCTCGCCAGCGAGTATTTCCTGGAAACCATCTTCGTTCCCTTCCTGATTTTCGCGCTCGCGGCCATCGGGTTGAACATCCTGACCGGCTACTGCGGTCAGCTCTCGCTGGGGACCGGCGGCTTCATGGCCTGTGGCGCGTTCTTCGCCTACAAGCTTGCCACCGCCTTTCCGGAACTGCACCTGGTCATCATTTTCCTGCTGTCCGGATTGGGCACCGCGCTGGTCGGCGCGGCCTTCGGATTGCCGAGTTTGCGGATCAAGGGCTTCTATCTGGCGGTCGCGACGCTGGCGGCGCAGTTCTTCCTGGTCTGGATGTTCAACAAATTCGACTGGTGGACCAACTACAGTGCGTCCGGCGTGATTTCCGCGCCCCCGCGCGAAGTCGTGCCGGGTTTCTTCCTGACCGGCAACGACGCGTCGGCGGTCACCAAATATCTGTTTCTCGTCTGTTTCGTCGCGCTCATGGCGCTGATCGCCAAAAACCTCGTGCGCGGACGTTTCGGACGCTCCTGGATGGCGATCCGGGATATGGACATCGCGGCTGAGATCATCGGCATCCGGCCGTTGTGGGCGAAGCTCTCGGCCTTCGCCGTAAGTTCCTTCTACATCGGGGTGGCCGGCGCACTCTGGGCCTTCGTCTATACCGGCTCGGTCGAAGCGCTCGCCTTCCAGATCGACAGATCCTTTCAGGTTCTTTTCATGGTCATCATCGGCGGCCTCGGTTCGATCCTGGGTTCGTTCCTGGGCGCCGCCTTTATCGTGCTGCTGCCCATCCTCCTGAACAACGGGATGCTGGCAATCGATCCGACCATCTCGACGGCGCTGGTATCACACATCGAGTTCATGATTTTCGGCGCACTGATCGTGCTGTTTCTGATCGTTGAACCGCATGGACTCGCCCGGCTTTGGCAAATCGGGAAAGAAAAACTCCGGCTCTGGCCATTTCCTCATTGAGCGGAGAGGGGTAACGGGCCCGGCGCGGCGGCATGACAGGGATTTAGTCTCCGCCCGGGCCAACAACACTTGTACGGCAAGATAAAAACTAGGGAGGACGAAAAAGATGAATCTTAGAGCTTTAGGACTGGCGGCCTTGGGGGCCGCCGCAATCGCGACGGCCGTTCCGGTCAGCGCAGCGGACACACAGTACATTCCGGGTCTCATGTACCGGTCCGGACCCTACGCCCCCAACGGCGTGCCTTTCGCAAACGGGTTCCAGGACTACTACAAGATGATCAATGCCACCGGTGGCATCAACGGGGTCATGATCGAGTACGAGGAATGCGACACCGCCTACAACAACGACCGCGGCGTCGAGTGTTACGAGCGCCTGAAACGCCCTGATGCCGCCGCGATCGCGCCCCTGTCGACCGGCATTACCTATGCGCTGATCGAGCGTGCGACGGCGGATAAGATTCCGCTGCTTTCCATGGGCTATGGCCGGACAGCCGGATCCGACGGAACCGTGTTCCCCTATGTCTTCACCCTGCCGGCAACCTACTGGTCGGGCGCGGACATCATCGTGAACTACATCGCCGAAAAAGAAGGCGGTTACGAGGCCCTGAACGGCAAGAAGATCGCTCTGGTCTATCATGACTCCGCCTACGGCAAAGAGCCGATCGGCACCCTGGAAGCCCTGTCGAAAAAGCACGGCTTCGATCTGAGCCTCTTCCCGGTCGCCCACCCTGGTCTGGAACAGAAAGCAACCTGGCTGCAGATCGGACGTCAGGTCCGGCCTGACTGGACGATGATGTGGGGTTGGGGCGTCATGAACTCGACCGCCATCAAGGAAGCAGCCGCGGTCGGCTATCCCATGGACCGTTTCGTCGGCATCTGGTGGTCCGGCTCGGAGCAGGACGTGACCCCCGCAGGCGCACAGGCCAATAACTACAAGTCGCTGAATTTCCATGGCACCGGCGTCGACTATCCCGCGATCCAGGACGTTCTGACCAAGGTTCATGACGCCGGGAACGGCACTGGCCCGCGAGAAGAAGTCGGCACGGTGCTGTACAACCGCGGCATCATGAACGCGGCCATCATCGTCGAGGCCATCCGCACGGCCCAGGAAATCCATGGCAAAAAGCCGCTCATGGGTGAACAGGTCCGCGACGGTTTCGAAGCCTTGAATATCGACAACGCACGCCTCGAGGACATGGGCCTGGCCGGGTTCATGGAGCCGATTCAGATCACCTGTGCCGACCATGAGGGCACGGGCCGCGCCTTTGTCCAGCAGTGGGACGGCACGGAATGGAAACCTGTTTCGGATTGGGTCGAGCCCAACCGCGCGGGTCTGCTGCGTCCGATGATCGAAGAGGCCGCCGCGCAGTACGCAGCTGAAAAGGGCATCACCCCGCGCAGCTGCAGCTGAGCAATCCACGGAATGACCGGTTAATGGTCTGAATGTGAAACGGGGGCGGCCTGAACCGGCCGCCCTCACCCACCTCTAAATCGAGCGATAGTATCCGGAAGCTTTAAGCCCATGACCCAAGCCGCCGCCGCAACGAACTCAGCACCCAGCAAAACGATCCTGACGGTGAACAACATCGAAGTGATCTACGACCATGTGATCCTGGTGCTCAAGGGTGTGTCGCTTGAGGTGCCCGAAGGCGGCATCGTGGCCCTGCTCGGCGCGAACGGCGCGGGCAAATCGACAACCTTGAAGTCGATCTCCAATCTTCTGCGGGCGGAACGCGGCGAAGTCACAAAGGGCTCGATCCACTTCGAGGGCAATCAGGTCGACCGCCTGACCCCCAACGATCTGGTCAAACAGGGCGTCGTCCAGGTCATGGAAGGCCGCCACTGCTTCGAACATCTGACCATCGAGGACAATCTCCTGACCGGTGCCTACACCCGCAAGGACGGGCGCACCGCGGTCCAGCAGGACCTCGACATGGTCTACGACTATTTCCCGCGCCTGCGTGAGCGCCGCCTGAGCCTGGCCGGCTACACCTCCGGCGGCGAGCAGCAGATGTGCGCCATCGGGCGGGCCCTGATGAGCCGGCCCAAGATGATCCTGCTCGACGAACCCTCCATGGGTCTCGCGCCGCAGCTGGTCGAGGAAATCTTCGAAATCGTCAAGAAACTGAACGAGACCGAGGGTGTATCCTTCCTGCTCGCCGAGCAGAATACCAACGTCGCTCTACGCTATGCGGACTACGGCTATATTCTGGAAAACGGGCGCGTCGTTCTGGACGGCGAAGCCGCCACCCTGCGCGACAACGAAGACGTGAAGGAATTCTATCTCGGCGTCTCCAGCGCCGGGCGCAAGTCCTTCCGGGACGTGAAGCACTATAAGCGGCGCAAGCGCTGGCTGGCCTGACGAGGTTTCGACGGAACGTTTCACGTACGCCGCGGCGGCGGTGAGCAACAAAAACAGATTTTCAAAACAAGGATAAGCGCATGACCGCGTCAGGCAGCTTTTTCGACGAACTGGAAACCCGCAGCGCCGACGCGCGGCAGGCTGCCCTCTCTAACACCCTGCCCGCACAGATCGGGTTGGCGAGGGAAAAGTCGGCGGCTTACGCAGAACTGCTGTCGGATGTTGCGGCGCAGGATGTCGTCGATATGGAAGCATTGAGCCATCTGCCGGTCACCCGAAAAAGCGCGCTGATCGAACTGCAGAAAGACAAACCGCCCTTCGGCGGCTTCCCGGCCGTCGGTCCCGGCGCCATGGCGCATATCTTCGCATCGCCCGGCCCGATCTACGAATTCGAGACCGCGCGGCACGACTTCTGGGGAATGGCCCGCGCCTTTCACGCGGCCGGGTTCCGGCCCGGTGATGTCGTTCACAATTCCTTCGCCTATCACCTGACGCCCGGCGGCTGGATCTTCGACGGCGGCGCACGGGCCCTGGGCTGCGCGGTCATCCCCGCCGGGATCGGCAACACGGAGATGCAGGCCGAGACCATTGCCCATCTGCGCCCGAGCGGCTTCGGCGGCACCCCGGACTACCTGAAGGTTATCCTGGATAAGGCACAGGAGATGGGCGCGGACTGCAGCTCCATCACCCGGGCCCTGGTGTCCGGCGGAGCGCTCTTCCCCTCCCTGCGGCAGGAATATGCCGAGCGCGGCGTCGCCGTGCAGCAGTGCTACGCCACCGCGGATCTCGGCCTGATTTCCTACGAGAGCCGCACGGACGACGGTGCTCTGGTCGAGGGTATGCTGGTCAGCGAGAGCGTCTTGCTGGAGATCGTCCGGCCCGGAACCGGCGATCCGGTTCCCGAAGGCGAGGTCGGCGAAGTCGTGGTGACCACCTTCAATCCCGACTATCCCCTGGTGCGTTTCGCGACCGGCGACCTCTCGGCGATCCTGCCCGGTGCCAGCCCCTGCGGCCGGACCAACGGGCGGATCAAGGGCTGGATGGGACGGGCGGACCAGACCGCCAAGATCAAGGGCATGTTCGTCCATCCGGAACAGCTGGACCGCGTGGTCAAGGCCCACCCGGAACTCCTGCGCGCGCGCATCGTGGTGACCCGCGAGGACGAGAGCGACGTCATGAGCGTGCTCTGCGAGAGCGAGACCCGCGACGAAAATCTCGCCGGAGCGATCGCCGACTCGGTTCAGTCCTTCTGCAAGCTGCGCGGCAAGATCGTCCTGCAGGCGCCGGGGGAACTGCCCAACGACGGCAAGGTGATCGACGACCAGCGCGATTTTGAGGGCGCCGGGTAACGCCTGTCGCGGAGAAAAAACAAACGGGAATCCAGGCGTCCCAGAAATCTTGTTTTCGCCACAATTGCGACTCAGTCCGAACGTATTCGAAACTTAGCTTAACAGTCACGGAGAACTTCCCCTCTCTGACTGAGACAGCCAGCTTGTCTCGTGAGTTACCCTTAACGCTGGATTAGAACGGCTGCCGGTCCCCGACCCCGGCGGCCGTTCATCCTTTCCGGGGTCAGTTCCACACACCGACCCTCCCTTCCCTGTATCCGGTTCGTGTCTCCGGTTCGTGTCTCCGGCGCAAAGTGCCGCAGCTCAATTGCTTGACGCGTCTAAACACGTGAATCCGTTCTAGCTCTTACAATTAGATCAGATTCACAAGCACGAGTGATCGCCCTTGGCGATTCCATCTAAACTTGATCTGATCTCGCCCTGGCGCGGCAATCATTGGCGGCTGTGGGGCGATCTGTTATATCGGTCCCGAAGTCTCAGTTAGATCGATTGAATTCAGCCGGAATCACACCGCCGATATGTCTGCCTTCGAAGCACGAAACCTGGCCTGCAGCCGTGCAGGAAGGCGCATTTTTGCTGCGCTGGATTTTACCCTGCCCGCGGGAGGCGCCCTGATCCTGCGCGGGGCCAACGGCAGCGGTAAATCGAGCCTGCTACGTGTCCTGGCCGGCCTGCTGGCCCCCGTGGGCGGCGAGCTGCACTGGGACGGTAAGGCCGTCAATGACGACCCGGAAGCCTTTCAGGACAACATCTGTTATGTCGGCCACGGCAACGCGATCAAGCCGGTCCTGACGGTTCACGAGAATCTGGCGTTCTGGTCGAAGCTTTATCCGCCCAAATCCGCCGAGGGATATGACGGCCTCCTGGATCAGGCGCTCGAGACCTTCTCGCTGACGGCCCTGCGTGACGTGCCGGGGCGACAGCTTTCCTCCGGCCAGTCGAGACGCCTCTCGCTGTCGCGGCTGATCACCAGTCCGGCCCGCATCTGGTTGCTGGACGAACCCTCCGTGGGCCTGGACGATGTCTCGCTCAAGCGCCTGGAGGCGGCGATTGCCGAACATCGTGCCGGGGGCGGAATGGTTATCGCCGCCACCCATACCCCGTTGGACATTGCCGATGCCGATCTGCTGCTGCTGCAGGATTTTGCCCCGCCGGCGATCGATCCGGAGCTTTTGGAGAACAGCTGGTGACGGGCGCAGGCGGAATCATCGCGCGGGATCTGAAGCTCGCCCTCCGGCAGCGCTCCGACGCCGTCATGATCGTGCTCTTCTTCGTCCTGACCGCGGCACTCTTTCCCTTTGGCGTCGGGCCGGAAGCGAACCAGCTGGCCGCCATCGCTCCGGGAGTCATCTGGGTCACCGCCCTGCTCGCGGTCCTGCTGTCGCTGGAGCGTCTGTTTCTCGCCGATTACGAGGACGGCAGCCTGGAACTGATGGCCCTCTCCCCGGTGCCGCTGGAATTCACGGTTCTGGCCAAGGTCTTCGCGCACTGGCTGACCACGGGCCTGCCCCTGATCGCGTCGGCCCCGCTGATCGCGGTCCTGTTCAACATGCCCGCGAGTGCCCTGCCGACCCTCGCATTCGCCATGCTGCTGGGCACGCCGACGCTCAGTCTGATCGGCGCGATCGGCGCGGCCCTGACGCTCGGCGCGCGGCGCGGCGGTGTGCTGGTGCCGCTCCTGGTGCTGCCGCTCTACATTCCCACCCTGATTTTCGGTGTTTCGGCGGTCGATGCGGCTTTACTTGGCTTCCCGGTCCGCCCGCACCTGCTGCTGCTCGCGGGAATTTTACTGATTTCGCTGGTTGTGTCGCCCTTGGCGGGGGCCGCGGCCTTGCGGCAGGCGAACGAGTGATTAGGTTAGTGATTACGTCACGAGGCTCGTGTCGTTGAAAATCATGGATTTAATCCGGCGCAGGGCGTGAAATTGGCCCCCAGGGGCATTGCCCTAAAAAACAAGACCGGAATTGATCAAGATCATCGTAGTGTGGGGGTCCTCAGCCTAGGTTCGTCACACGTTAAGTCAGGGCGGCAGTTGGTTCGCGGCTGACGCTGTAAGGGGGCTGTTAGGCCATGGCATTCGATTATTTCGCCAATCCGGCAAGGTTTTTACGGCTCGCCAACGCCGTATTGCCCTGGTGTGTGGGCGCAACGGTCATCCTCCTGGCATCCGGCCTCTATCTCGGACTCTTTGTCGCGCCGGCGGATTATCAGCAGGGCGAAAGCGTGCGCATTATGTATGTGCATGTGCCCGCGGCCTGGATGGCCATGTTCGTCTATACCAACATTGCCATTGCCAGCATCCTCTCCCTGATCTGGCGCCATCCGCTGGCGGACCTCGCGGCCAGCGCTTCGGCGCCGATCGGCGCGGCCTTCACCTTCCTGGCGCTGGTGACCGGATCGCTCTGGGGCAAGCCCATGTGGGGCACCTGGTGGGTCTGGGATGCCCGGCTGACCTCGGTCCTGATCCTCTTCTTCCTTTATCTCGGCCATATGGCGCTGACCCACGCCTTCGATAACCCGGCCCGGGGCGCGAAAGCGGCCGCCGTGCTGGCTCTGGTCGGCTTCGTGAACGTGCCGATCATCAAATTCTCGGTCGACTGGTGGAATACCCTGCATCAGCCGGCCAGCGTTTTCCGGGCCGGCGGGCCGACGATCCATCCGGATATGCTCTGGCCGCTGATTGCGATGGGATTGGGATATACGTTGTTTTACATCACCTTACTGTTGTTGCGCATCAAGAGCGACTTGATCGGGGCGCGCTTGCGCACCCTGGACAGCTTGCGTCAAGATGCCGCGTAAACAGGAGGTAAACGGGTAGGATTGCAGCCTGACTTCCAGGCCGGGAATGCCTACATTCCAGAGATCGGGAGGACACCGCCACAGAAGGGTGCAACCTCTTGGGGAAAGACGCTTTTTGTTGAGGTGGCAAAAATAACCAATGGACGCTTTCCGGACCTTTATAGATATGGGTAGCTACGGCGATTATGTCTGGCCGTCTTATGGACTGACAGTCGTGATCATGGCCTGGCTGGTCATGTCCACGCTGCGCCGCCTGCGGGCCCGCGAACAGGAACTCGCGCGGCGTCAGGGAGAATTCCCGGCCCGCAGAAACCGTGGCGGCGCAATCGATACCCCTAAGGACGCGGCAAGCTCATGACCCGAAAACGCAGACGCATGTACATCGTCTTCTCCGGGATGCTGACTCTCGGTGCGGCGACCGCTCTGATCCTCACGGCCTTCAGCGACAACATCGTTTTGTTCTGCAGCCCGACCGATATCCAGAACAAGGCGACCTGTGCCAAGGCGGACATCCGCCTGGGCGGTCTGGTCGAGGAAGAATCCCTGGACCGCGGCGCGGACGGCGTGACGGTGAGTTTCCGCGTGACCGATCTGAGCAACAGTATTCCCGTGACCTACAAAGGGATCCTGCCGGATCTCTTCCGCGAGGGGCAGGGCGTGGTGACCGAGGGTACGATCAACGCCCAGGGCGTGTTTGTCGCCCGCGAAGTGCTGGCCAAGCACGACGAGAACTACATGCCGAAGGAAGTTTCCGACGCTCTCAAGGCTACGGGCAACTGGCATGAAGACGCACAAACCAAAGACGCCGACGCCTACTAAGGCCTGCGGAACGATGAGACCCGCCTCGACAGCAATCTTGTTGTCCAGAGGCCCTGCAAACCCGGAGAGGCCGAGATGACCGCAACGACAGCACCTGAGCCCCTGGTTCCAGAGTCATTGATGCCAGAGTCATCGATGCAAATGTTGCTGGAGACAGGCACATGAGCGCGGAACTCGGACAATTCGCGCTGATTCTGGCGCTTCTGCTCTCTGCGGTGCAATCAGCCGTCCCGATGATTGGCGCTGCCCGCGGCAATCGCGCCTGGATCGCCCTCGCCCAGCCCAGCGCGCTGTTGCTCTTCGGCCTCACCATCCTGGCCTTCGGCGCGTTGACCCAGGCCTTCATAGTCTCGGATTTCTCGCTTTCGGTGGTCTATCAGAACTCGCATTCGGCCAAGCCGATGCTCTACAAAGTCACCGGCGTTTGGGGCAACCACGAAGGCTCCATGCTGCTGTGGATCGTCATTCTGACCGGCTTCGGCGCCGCCGTCGCCGCTTTCGGCCAGAACCTGCCGCCCACGCTCCGCGCGCGGGTGCTGTCTGTGCAGGCCATGATCACCCTGGGCTTTCTGGCATTCCTTATCTTCACCTCGAATCCCTTTGACCGGATCTTCCCCGCGCCGCTCGACGGCCGCGATCTGAACCCGCTGCTGCAGGACCCGGGTCTCGCGTTCCATCCCCCCATGCTCTATGCGGGCTATGTGGGCTTCTCCATCGCCTTTTCCTTCGCCGTCGCCGCCCTGATCGAGGGCAAGGTCGACGCCGCCTGGGCCCGTTGGGTCCGGCCCTGGACCCTGGCGGCCTGGATCACCCTGACCGCGGGCATCGCCCTGGGGAGCTGGTGGGCCTATTACGAACTCGGCTGGGGCGGCTGGTGGTTCTGGGACCCGGTCGAAAACGTCTCCTTCATGCCCTGGCTGATGGGCACTGCGCTGCTGCATTCCGCCATTGTGGTCGAGAAGCGCGACTCCCTGAAGGTCTGGACCATTCTGCTGGCGATCCTGACCTTCTCGCTCTCGCTGATCGGCACCTTTGTCGTGCGCTCGGGACTGCTCACTTCGGTGCATGCCTTTGCGGTCGACCCGGAGCGCGGGCTCTTTATCCTGTTTCTGCTGGCCATCGCCATCGGCGGGTCTCTGCTGCTCTTCGCGGTCCGGGCGCCGACCCTAACGGCCGGTGGTCTCTTCAGCCCGATCAGCCGCGAGGGCGGGCTGGTGCTCAACAACCTTCTTCTGACCGTGGCCACCTCGGTGGTTTTCGTCGGCACCCTCGGGCCGCTGCTGCTCGAAGCCGCAGGCACCAAGATCTCCGTAGGCACACCCTATTACAACGCCGTCTTCCTGCCGCTAATGGTTCCGCTTGTCGCGGTCATGGCGGTCGGGCCGCTCCTGCCCTGGAAGCGCGCGGAACTGGGCGCCGTCTTGTCGCGCCTCAAATTTGCCGGCCTCATGACCATCATTGCCATGCTGGCGACGGCCTATCTGGTGGAGGGCGGCCCCGTCCTCGCCGTCGCCGCGATCGGCTTTGCCGCATGGCTGTTCGTCGGCGCGCTGATCGAATGGAGCGAGCGGATCAAACTCTTCCGGGTACCTCTCGGTGATTCCTTCAAGCGGATGACCAAGCTGCCGCGGGCGGCCCATGGCATGACCCTTGCGCATGCGGGCATGGCGGTGGCCATCGTCGGCATGACGGGGTCCGCGGCCTGGCAGGTCGAGGACATACGCATCGCCCGTCCCGGAGACAACATCGAAGTGGCGGGCTACAACTACTTCTTCGAGAGCATGAAGCCGGTGCAAGGCCCCAATTACCAGGCTGAGCAAGGCAATTTCATCGTCACCCGGGACGGAGAATTCGTCGCGAGACTGACTCCGGAAAAGCGCGTCTACATGGTGCAGAACATGCCGACCACGGAGGCTGCAATCCACACCAATGGCATGCGGGATCTTTACATGGCGGTCGGCGATTCCGACGGTCGGGGCGGCTGGACGGTCCGTATCTACCACGAGCCCCTGGTGCCCTGGATCTGGGCCGGCTGTATCATCATGGTGATCGGCGGGACTTTCTCGCTCAGCGACCGTCGTCTGAGAGTCGGCGCGCCGGTGCGCAGCAAGCGCTGGCAGGCGAAGTCCGGCAGCGGCCAAGCGGGAGCACAAGCCTAGATGGGCCGCAAGCTGATCTTCTTCCTGCCAATCCTGGTGTTCCTGGTTCTCGGCGGATACTTCTTCTGGGGTCTCGATCCGGACCGCAACCCGGCGGACATTCCCTCGGTGATGATCGATAAGGAAGTGCCGGTGTTCGATCTTGCGCGCCTGGACGGATCGGGGGTGATCGGCTTCGACAACGAAGACCTGAAACAGGGCACGGTAACCCTGGTCAACGCCTTCGCATCCTGGTGTCTGCCCTGTCTCGCCGAGCACCCGATCCTGACCGAGCTGGCCAAGCGCAACGGGATCCGTCTCTATGGCATCAACTACAAGGATAAGCCGGAGGACGCGGCCCGCTGGCTGCGCGAACACGGCAACCCTTACGCCCGGATCGGTGCGGACCGTAGCGGCCGCGTCTCGATCGACTGGGGCGTTTACGGCGTACCCGAGACCTACATCGTCGATGGCGAGGGCCGCATTCGCTATCGCCACATCGGGCCGCTCGATCAGGCGGCCACGGATGAAATTATCCTCCCGCTCATCAACGAGCTGAAACAATGACCCGACCGGAAAGAACCACTGCAGCCGGCGCCCGTCGAAAAATTCTGACGGCCCTCGGAACCACCGGCCGCCAGGCAGCGGCCCTCCTTTTCTGCCTTTGTCTCGCCGCCCCGGTCTTCACTGCCCCGGTCTTCACTGCCCCGGTCTTTGCGGTTGAGCCCGACGAAGTTCTGGACGACCCGGCCCTCGAATCCCGCGCCAGGGATCTCTCCGCAGAGATCCGTTGTCTCGTCTGCCAGAATGAATCAATCGACTCCTCGAACGCGCCGCTGGCCAGGGATCTGCGGATCATCGTGCGCGAGCGTCTGGTGGATGGCGACAGCGACAAGGAGATACTGGACTACCTGGTTGCCCGTTACGGCGACTTCGTGCTGCTGCGCCCGCCCATGAAGCCGGAAACCTATTTCCTCTGGTTCGGGCCGGTGGTTCTCCTGCTTCTTGGGACGCTCGGGGTCGGTGCCTATTTCGTCAACCAGAAGCGGCGAGCCGACAACGATACGCCGGTGCCCTTGTCCGTGGAAGAAAAGCAGCGGCTGGCGGCACTGCTCGAAGATCCGCCAGAACAAGAATCGCCGCAACAACAACCGGGAAACCCGGGCCCGCAAAAGCTCGCAGGTGGTCCCTCCGAAAGTCCGAAGACATGATCCTGTGGATTATCGCCGCAGTTCTGACCGCCATCTGCGTCGCGGTCCTGATGAACAGCCTACTCAAAGCGCGCGCCGATGAAGGTCCGCGCTCCGCCTTCGATCTGACGGTCTACAAAGACCAGCTCACCGAAGTCGGACGCGACATGGACCGCGGCCTGCTGAATGAAGACCAGGCGCGGTCCGCGCGCCTTGAAATCGAGCGGCGCATGTTGAACGTGACGGCGTCAGCAGAGGCGACCGAGACGACTGAAGGACCCGCCGAGGCCGGAAAGAGCAACCGCTGGATGGCGTGGTTCCTGGCCGCGGCCCTGCCCGGTCTTGCCCTCGGTCTTTATCTCAATCTCGGATCCCCCGGAATGCCGGGCATTCCCTTTGCCGAGCGGCGCGCCCTGGAAGCCGAGTTCCAGAGGGCGTTAAACAGCGACCTGGCAACGGAAATCACGGCACTGGAGGCCCGCGTCGAAGCCAAGGGTTTCGATGCACACGCCTGGTTGCTGCTGGCCGGCGCCTACGGCCAGCTCGACCGGTTCCTCGATTCCGCGAATGCCTACCGGCGGGCCATCGATCTGGGCGCGAAAGAGCCTCAGCTCTATGCCTCTCTCGGCGAGGCTCTTGTGGCCGCCAGCGGCGGCGAAGTTGGCGCCGAAGCCCGGCGCGCCTTCGCCGAAGCCATCACCCTCGATGGCAACAATATGAAATCCCTTTACTACAGCGGTCTGGCCCTGGCGCAGGATGGCCGTCTGGCCGATGCCCTGCGCATCTGGAAAGGCCTCTCGGAACGCTCGACCCCGGCCTCGCCCTGGCGCCCCCTGCTCGCCCAGCGCATCGCGCAGCTTGAGGCGGCCCTGGCCGACAATCAGGACCAAGGCGAAGCGCGTCTTCCCGGACCACGCCTTCCAGGTCCCCGCGCCTCCGTTGAAGGCGGCACCGGGTCAGGTGGCTCCACCGGCAATCCGGTGGGCGGCTCGGCAATGCCTCAGCCGAGCCCCGAGGAGATTGAAGCCGCCCGGCAGATGTCCACGGAAGACCGCATGGCCTTCATCCGTGCCATGGTCGACCAGCTTGCGGAGCGTTTGGACGGTGAACCCGGGGATCTCGAAGGCTGGCTCCGCCTGGCGCGCGCCTACACTGTGCTGCAGGAGCCCGAAAGCGCCCGCGCAGCCCTGGAACGGGCTTCGCAAAGCTTTGCCGGACAACCCCAGGAAGCCCAGGCGGAGGCCGCGATCGCCCGGACCAGGTCAGAGCTCGGCCTCTAGATCAGATCAAGTTTAGATGGAATCGCCGAAGGCGACCACACGACCTTGTGAATCTGATCTAACGACGAGACTTAGACCGTATACCTCAGCTCCGGCGGAAGCCTTGCCGGAATCGTGCCCCTGACTTCAAGCACGTGAAGCCTGAAACCCAAGGATTGAACGCCAGAAAACCGCTGATTTCCGGGGTCTTTTCGGGGTTGGTGGGGTGATACGGTCGCAGTTTTCCTTTGACTCGTGGAGAAAGCCCACTAACGTTCAAGCAACGCCGAAAAATGGCGATTGATTGCAGGGATCATATTATGCACGAGACGGCTTCGGGACGGGCCGCCGAGCACCACGCAGCCGAGCACCACGCATTGGTTTGCGAGGATATCCATAAGAGTTTCGGAACTCTTGAGGTTTTAAAAGGCGTTTCTCTCTCCGCGCACAAGGGCGACGTGATCGCCATGCTGGGCTCAAGTGGCTCGGGCAAAAGCACCTTCCTGCGCTGTATCAACCTCCTGGAAACACCGAATTCCGGTCAGGTTTTCGTCGGTGGCGAACTGATCCGCATGGCCAACGATAAGCGGGGCGAACCGCAGGCCGCCGACCGCAGGCAGGTCGAACGGCTGCGCACGCGCCTCGCCATGGTTTTCCAAAGCTTTAACCTCTGGTCGCACATGACGGTCCTGCAAAACGTGATCGAAGCTCCGGTCCATGTGCTGAAAAAACCGAAGCGCGAGGCCATTGAGCAGGCCGAGGCCCTGCTCGAAAAGGTCGGTATCCGGGCCCGCAAAAACGACTATCCGGCCCATCTCTCCGGCGGCCAGCAACAGCGCGTCGCCATTGCCCGGGCCCTGGCCATGGATCCGGATGTCATGCTGTTCGACGAACCCACTTCCGCCTTGGACCCTGAACTGGTCAATGAAGTTCTGAAGGTCATCAAGGACCTGGCGGAAGAAGGCCGGACCATGATCGTGGTCACCCACGAGATGGGATTTGCCCGGGAAGTCTCCACGCAAACCGTTTTCCTGCACGAAGGCCGCGTCGAAGAGGCAGGCCCGCCGCAGGAGGTTTTCGAGCATCCAAAATCCGAGCGGTTTCAGCAATTCCTTGCCGGAACCCTGAAGTAAGACCCGGAACCCTGAAGTAACACTTTGAAGACAGAAAACTGACTATGGGAGAACCAACATGAAAAAACTCTTTGTGGCCGCCGTGGCCGCTGCCTTTACGCTGGGCGCTGCCCCCTTCATTGCATCCGATGTGGAGGCGAAGGATTGGACGAAAATCCGAATCGGTGTTGAAGGCGCTTACCCGCCTTTCAGCGAAACCACACCCAGTGGTGAGTTGAAGGGCTTCGACATCGATATCGCCAACGCCCTTTGCGCCGAAATCAAGGCGGAATGCACCCTCGTCGCCCAGGATTGGGACGGCATCATTCCCGCCCTGATGGCCAAGAAATACGATGCTATAGTGGCGTCCATGTCGATTACCGAAGAGCGGAAGAAGAAAGTCGCCTTCACAAACAAGTACTATCAGACACCGGCGAAGTTCGTCCGCAAGGAAGGATCCGGCATTGAGATCAACAAGGACTCGCTGGAGGGCAAGAGCGTCGGTGTGCAGCGGGCGACCATTCACGACAACTTCCTGACCGAAGAGTTCGGCGACATCCTGGAGATCAAGCGCTACGGCACCCAGGACGAAGCCTATCTGGACATGACGGCCGGCCGTATCGACTTGCTGCTCGCCGACTCCGTTGCCTTGAACGACGGTTTTCTGAAGACCGACGCCGGCAAGGGCTATGAATTTGTCGGCCCGGATTTCTCGGATCCGAAGTACTTCGGCGACGGCGCCGGGATCGCCATCCGCAAGTCCGACGAAGACCTGCAGGCCAAGTTGAACGATGCCATTGTCGCGATCCGCGCCAACGGCACCTACAAGTCCATTCAGGACAAGTACTTCGACTTCAACATCTACGGCGAATAAAACCGCCCGGATGTTTTGAGGATGCGCGCACCGCTACAGCCCACAGGAGATTGTAGCGGTGCGGACTCAAAACACTCCGTCTCGTCTGGCGACCGACAGGCCGCGGATCGAGACTGCCCTTAACGCTGATCACGGCGAAGATCCATGTTCGACCTTCAGGGATACGGCCCCTCCATACTAGACGGCGCACGTCTGACCGTCGCGGTCGCCCTGGTCTCGCTGGCCATTGCCATGGTTCTTGGGTTGGTCACGGCGCTGGCCAAGCTGTCGGGCATGCGCGCCGCCGTTATTGCCGCGACGGTCTACACGACGATCATTCGCGGCGTCCCCGACCTGGTTCTGATGCTGCTGATCTTTTTCGGCGGACAGGTCCTGGTCAACGACCTCGCGCCGATGGTCGGTTACGATGAATACGTCGACATCAATCCCTTCATCGCCGGCTGTCTCACGATCGGTTTCATCTTCGGTGCCTATATGGGGGAGACCTTCCGGGGCGCGATCCTGGCGGTGCCCGTCGGTCTGCTGGAAGCCGGCGCGGCCTATGGCATGTCCCGCGGCCAGGTCCTGATCCGCATTCTGATCCCGCAGATGATGCGCCATGCCCTGCCCGGCTTCGGCAATAACTGGCTGGTGCTGATGAAAACCACGGCCCTGGTTTCGGTCATCGGACTGGAGGATATGGTCCGCAAAGCCGGTCTCGCGGCCGGCGCCACCCGTGAGCCCTTCCCGTTCTATTTCGCGGTGGGCGTCCTGTTTCTGGCCTTCACGACGGTGTCGGTTCTGGCGCTGCGCTGGGCGGAGAAGCATTACAGCGCCGGCGTGCGGCAAGTATAGGGGAGATATTGGTCATGGATTTCTCGATCATCACCGAAAATATCTCCGAGTACATCAACGGCCTGTGGCTGACGGTCCAACTGGTCAGCCTGTCGCTCGTTATCGGCCTGGTTCTCTCCGTGCCCTTCGCGGTCATGCGCTCCACCAACCGGATTTTTATCTCCGGGCCGGTCTGGCTCTTCACCTACTGCTTTCGGGGGACGCCTCTGCTGGTGCAGATGTTCCTTTTTTACTATGGCCTCGGCCAGCTGGAATTCGTGAAGGAACTGAGCCAAAGCTGGACCTTCATGCAGGACGCCTACTGGTACGCCCTGCTCGCCTTTACGCTGAACACAGCGGCTTACACCACCGAAATCATCCGTGGCGCCATCGTAGCAACCCCTTACGGCGAAATTGAAGCGGCCCGGGCCTGCGGAATGTCGCGTTCGCTGGTCCTGCGCCGTGTGGTGCTGCCCAGCGCCTTTCGGCGCGCCCTGCCGGCCTATTCGAACGAAGTGATTTTCATGCTTCACGGCAGCGCCCTGGCCAGCCTGATCACGCTCGTCGATATCACCGGCGCGGCCCGGATCATCAATTCGCGTTACTACAGCCCCTACGAAGCTTTCCTCACCGCCGCCGCCTTTTACATGGCGCTGACCTTCCTGATCGTCTGGGGCTTCCGTCAGCTCGAAAAACGCTGGCACGCGCATCTCAAGCCGCGCGAAACGAATTAACCCCCGGCGTTTCTCGCTAATCAGGCGAAGTCGTAAAACACCTCAGGTTGATTTCGAACCGGGCGAGATGCACTGGACAGAAGGTCTGAGACGCTTTAATCCTCGTAAGATTCGTTAACTTTGCACTATTGTTATAGACTTTCTCGAACACTTCGGCGTGCATGAGGGAGACTTTATGTCCGACGTCCGGACAAAGTATTCTGGATTGAGTCAAGACGAGCTGCTTCAGGAAGTCGAGCGGCTGGAAGAACGCCTGCGCAAGTTTCAGGAAAAGACCAGGGACGGCCTGGAGGCGGAAGAAGCGCTATGGCAAAGCCAGCAGCGGTTCCAGGACATTGCGGAGATCGCCTCTGACTGGTTCTGGGAGATGGATGCGGATCTGCGCTTCAGTTATTTTTCCGAGCGTTACGAAGCGGTCACGGGCATTCACCCGGAAAAATCGCTGGGCAAGACCCGCAAGGAACTCTGGGAGCGCCTGCCGCCCCCCTCGCCCATGCTGAAGTTCGAATGGGATCAGCATTGGGAACTGCTGATGAACCGGCAGGCCTTCAGCAATCTGCGAACCCAGTGGGTGCACGCGGACGGGCAGTTGCACAGCTATGTCATCAGCGGCAAACCCCTGTTCGACAGCGCGGGAAACTTCGCCGGCTATCGCGGTATCGGCACGGATATCACCAAGGAAGTCCGGGCCCAGGAAGAATTCATTGCCGCGAAGGAAGAGGCGGAACGCGCCAATCGCGGCAAGTCCGAGTTTTTGGCAAACATGAGCCACGAACTCCGCACGCCCCTGAACGCGGTGATCGGCTTTTCCGAAGTGATGGAACACGAACTTTTTGGAGAGTTGGGCGACCGCCGTTACCGGGAATACGTGGGCTATATGAAAAACAGCGGGCTGCACCTGCTGGGGATCATCAATTCCATCCTCGATCTCTCGAAGATCGAAGCCGGAAAGCTGACGCTCTACGAAGAAGAAATCAATCTGGCCGAGGTCATCAGCTACTGCTTTCAGCTTGTTGTCGCAAAGCAGGAAGAAAAGCGGATCGAGCTCGATCTACAGCTCTCCGATGATCTTCCCAACCTATGGGCCGACGAACGCCTTGTGCGTCAAATTCTGCTGAACATCGGCTCCAACGCCCGCAAATTCACTGGTAACGGCGGCAAGGTCACCGTGACAACCCGCATGGGTGATCATGCTGGACACGAGATTACGATCTCGGACAACGGGATCGGCATGAGCAACGCGGATCTCCAGGCGGCCCTGACACCCTTTGGTCAGGTCGACAGCTCCCTCAGCCGCCGCTACGAGGGGACGGGCCTTGGCCTGCCGCTCTCAAACTCCTTCATCAAGCTGCATGGCGGACAACTGGAGATCGAGAGCGCCCCGGACAGCGGCACGAACGTGACCGTCAAGTTTCCTGCCGAACGGGTCCTTAAACCGCAGGATCCGCGGCTCGGCATGCGGCTGGGCGAGAAAAGGGAAGGCGTCTAGATCAGATCAGGTTTGGATGGAATCGCCGAAGGCGATGCATCGTGCTTGTGAGTCTGATCTAACACGCAGACTTAGAACGGATTCACGGGTTTCGGATGAGAATCCATAGTTATGAATGAATTCTCAACCGAAACACGATCCGGTTTAGAGGCGATCAGGCCGCGCGCACTTTGCGCAGGAAGTCGTCCACCTCGCGACGCAGTGTTTCCGAATGATTTGCCAGGTCACCGGCCGCCGACAAAACACCGCTCGAGGAAGTGCCGGTCGCATCGGCAGACTTTGTGACTTCGGCAATCGTCACTGAAACTTCGCTGGTTCCGGTCGCGGCCTCCTGGACGTTGCGCGAGATTTCCTGCGTCGCAGCACCCTGTTGCTCTACGGCAGCGGCGATCGATCCCGCCACCTCGTCGACCTTCGCGATGGTTCCGCCGATGTTCTTGATGGCGTCCACGGCGCCGGTCGTCGCGGTCTGCATGGCGGCGATCTGCGCGCTGATCTCGTCCGTCGCCTTGGCCGTCTGAGACGCCAGGTTCTTGACCTCACCGGCAACCACAGCAAAGCCTTTACCAGCTTCACCCGCGCGGGCGGCCTCGATTGTCGCATTCAGCGCCAGAAGATTGGTCTGCTCGGCGATATCTGAGATCAGACTGATGACATCGCCGATCTTGCGGGCGGCGGCGGAAAGCCCCTCGACATCTTCGTTGGTCTGTCCAACCTGCGTGACGGCCTCGCTGGCGATCTGAGAGGATTCCGAGACACGGCGGCTGATTTCGGTAATCGAGCTGGAGAGCTCCTCCGACGCTGAGGCCACGGCCTGGACATTTGCGGTCGTGACTTCGGAGGCCGCGGAGACGCTGTTGGCCTGTTCCGTGGTCGACTGCGCGGCCGAGGACATCTCCTGGGCTGCGGTCTGCATGGAGGTCGCGCCGTCGGCGACCTGATCGACGACAGCCATTACGGAGGCCTCGAAGGCATCAGCCATGGCATTCATCGCAGCCTGTTTGTCGGCTTCGGCTTTCGCCTTGCTCGCCGCCTGCTCGTCTTCGAGGCGGCGCATCTCAATCGCATTTTGTTTGAAGACCTCGACCGCCTGCGCCATCGCGCCGATATCGTCGCGCTTGTCGCGCGCCGGAACATCGGTTTCGAGCTGGCCGTCGGCCAGGTCGCGCATCGCCGCGGTCATCTGGGCCAGTGGGCGTCCAACCATGCGGGTGGTCACAAAGGCCAGCAGACCGGCAAGCAGGACAACGGCCACGATGGCACCAATGACTTGGGTCTTCAAGGCATCAGCCACCACGGCGTTTAGACCCTCCAGGCTCCAGGCCACCGCCAGAATGCCCACCGGATCCTTTTTGATGTTCAAAGGCTGCACCGCGATAATGACGTGGTCGCCCGTCGATTCAAAATAGACCCCGCCGTTTTCAACAGCGGCCTTCGCCCAATCATCGACGTTGGGAAGTTCATGGGATGGCAGCTTGTCGGACTTGAAACGAGTCACCTCCTGGCCATCACGATTGTAAGTCACGATATTTGAGATGGCTGAGTCCTCGGCGGTGACAAAAGCGTCGTAACCATCAGTAATGGACTTCGCCTTATTCCACTGCAAACCACCGGCTACCGTGGTCGCCAACAGGCTTGTGATAGTGGTGAACGAGCGCTCACCCTGAGAGACCAGAGCCGCGCGTTCATTGATCACGTTGGTCGTCACCATGACCACCAGCCCTAACGCGATCGACAGCGCAGCGACAAGGGAGACCTTTCGCGCAACCGTCAGCGCGCTCTGTGAAGGCTGCTGACCTGAACTTGCAGGTAGACCGAACTGTTGCTCAGACATAGATTTCCCCAATTGAAACACGTCTCGAGTACGTTCCCCTCCCGCCTTTGCGAGAATGAGATACGGGTCTCTCTTCGTTTGACTTAAGAACGGTGCACACTCTTGATTGCCGGAACCGCAAGCGACCGTGCTTTTGAAACTGACCGTCTGCCTTTGAGTCAAAGACAGACGGTCAGACTCTCTAGCGCATATTTGAAAGGGCGGATTATGCTCTCGACGTTTTATGCCGAGACCGATCCTCCCGTTTCACATATAGCGTTTCGCGTGTCGGCTCTTACAGGAAGGCCTCGACGTTCATGCCAACCGTGATCGCGCCGATCACTTCGCCGCTGGCGGGGTCGACAATGGACATGCTCATCTGCGACTGGAAGGTCTGGGTCGACTCGTCTTCCTCGACCTCGTCGATAAACATGGCATCGGGACCGGCAAGGAAAGTTTTCTGCCACTTTCCTTCGTCACCCTGCCAGTAGTCGGAGGTCACGTCGCTCTGCGCGACGTTCAGGCCCTTGGAGTCCATGACGAAGACTTCCGTGACCAGCCCGCCGGACTCGTCCTTCTTCTTCTTGAGGTACTGGGAAACAGCGTGGCCCAGGACCTCGTTGATCATCGGCTGGCTGGACGCACTGGTTTCTGCGCGCCATTTCTGGTCCATCGCATCGATGTCGGCCTGGGAAAGGCCTGCGTGCTTTTCGTTCTGAGCCTTGATTGCAGCAACCAGGTCCGCATCTGCAACCCAGGTCTTCACGGTCGAGTTCGCAAAATCCTGCATGGGCGCAACATGTGCGTCGGTCGCCATTGCAGCAGAAGCAGCTAACATTCCGACGAGGCCCGTGGCCGCCGCCAAAGATGCTTTAAAATTCATGACACCACCTATGAGTTAATCGAAGTTCTTGTGACTGCCCGGAACATTAGGTGATTTATCCTAACCATCGATTAATAAGAGCAAATTCGCAGGGAGGAGCGCTACAACCCGGAATTATGCTTGTGCGCCAATTATTTTCGTATCAGCAGGCATCTACAGAAGACGGGCCTCTTGATTCGGACAACCGATGACGGGGCAATGATGCGTGCAATTGCACGGATGTCAGGCAGCCGGAGAAGCCTAAAGGACAGCGCTCACACTCAGGTATCGGAGATACCGTTAGGTTTTACGGGCAGGTTTTACGGGAAAATGGTGGAGCCGAGGAGGATCGAACTCCCGACCTTCGCATTGCGAACGCGACGCTCTCCCAGCTGAGCTACGGCCCCACAACAACCGCGACGGCGGTTTCGCTCCCGCGACCATGAGGAACGGTACGTAGAGATAATGAGAATTCGGGCAAAGGCTGTCAAGGCACCGCTTTTCCTCAGAAAACAAGGAAAATACCGGACAGCAGACAACGGAATTGGGAGAGCACTGGGTTCCACTTCACAGGACATTTCGCTGCCATTCAGCTAGCGGCTTGCTGAAATAAGCCGTGATGACATAGTGTGGCGGTCGTTCCTGATCGGCTGAGCAGGAATATCGGCCACCCCGCTAACGAAATAATGAAGAGTCTGATGATTGTTCTGGATCCCGTGCTTGCCGTTATAAGTGTCGCCCTCAACCTGTACTGGTTCGTGGTGATTATCTCCGTGGTCCTCTCCTGGCTGGTCCAATTCAACGTCGTCAACACGAGCAATCAGTTTGTCAGCATGATTGGCGAGTTTACCTGGCGGGCGACCGAACCGGCTTTGCGTCCGATCCGGCGCTTCGTGCCAAACCTGGGCGGGATCGATATTTCTCCCGTAGTGCTTCTGCTCGCCATCTTCTTCCTCCAGCAGGTCATCACGAACATTCGCGTTTCACTCCGTGTCGGAGCTTTCTGATTACAGCCCCTTCAAACGCAGGGACAAGGGCGTATCTGTGGCGGCGCGTCTACAGCCGGCGGCGCGCCGAGACTGAGGCCATCAGAAGCCGGCGAGTCGGCGTCGGTCATGAACCTGCCGTTTTCAGGCATGGCCAAGAACGTCAGATTGTTAAAAAGCTCAAACGTGACGGCACAGCGGAAACAACAGCGGGGAGACCTTCGAATGGCAGGCGCGGTAACACTTGACGGGAAGGCCTTTGCAGCCGGCTTGCGCGAGCGGGTCTCGGCGGAAGTCGCAAGCCTGAAATCGGAACACGGCCTGACCCCCGGGCTCGCCGTGGTGCTGGTCGGTGAAGATCCCGCGAGCCAGGTCTACGTCCGCAGCAAAGGAAAACAGACTGTCGAATGCGGGATGAATTCCTTTGAGCACAAGATGGACGCCAGCGTCAGCCAGGAGGAGCTGCTGGCCAAGGTCGCGGAGCTGAATGCCGATCCGGCCGTCCACGGTATCCTGGTTCAGCTGCCTCTGCCCAAGCACATGGACGACCTCGCCGTCATCGATGCCATCGACCCGGCCAAGGATGTCGATGGATTTCACGCCATCAACGCAGGCCGCCTCATGACCGGCGGCAAGGGTGCCGCGGCACCGATGGTGCCCTGCACGCCCCTGGGGTGTCTGCTCCTGCTGCGGGATCATCTCGGCGATATGTCCGGCCTGACCGCCGTTGTCGTCGGCCGCTCCAATATCGTGGGCAAGCCCATGGGACAGCTCCTGCTTCAGGAAAGCTGCACCGTCACTATCGCCCACAGCCGGACCAAAGACCTGCCGTCAGTCTGCCGTGAAGCGGATATTCTGGTCGCTGCCGTGGGACGGCCCGAGATGGTCAAGGGTGACTGGATCAAGCCGGGCGCGACCGTGATCGATGTGGGCATCAACCGTATCGACGTGGAAGGCGGCAAGACCCGTCTGGTCGGTGACGTGGCGACAGCCGAGGCCAGGGAGGTCGCGGGCGCCATCACCCCGGTTCCCGGCGGCATCGGCCCCATGACCATCGCTTGCCTTCTGGCCAACACGGTCACGGCAACCTGCCGTCAGGCCGGTATCGACGCGCCGGATTTTTAGAGCGCCGGATTTTTAGAGCACTGGACTTCCAACGCACCTCACATCCAGTGTGGCGGAACGAGACATCTGACCTGCACCGAACACGCAGAGTAGTGCCGGTCAGATGTTTTAGGAGGCGCCGTCCTCCGCCGCTCCGGGCAGCGCGAGGCGGATCAGGCCCTTGATCGGGGCATGCGGGTCCGCGACTTTCCCTTTCCGCAGGATGGTCAAACGCCCTTGCCGCGCCAGATGCAGTGCCTGCTGGCGGACAGCGGGCAGGTACTTGCGCCAGAGATCGGGTGGATCGTTCCGCTTGGCGCGTCCCGCCGCGAAACTGCGGGCCACAGCGTTGGGGTCGAGGTTCCGGGCGGCTCCACCTTCTTCAAGCATCTGCAGGATCATCCTGGCGATGGGATCATCCTTTTGTGCATCCGGTGTCTCGCTTGTCTCTTCTGTCATCTCTTTTCGGCTTTCAAATTCTGTGGCTCTGTCACTTCAGATCGAACTCGCCTGTCCAATCGCTCCGTGACGGGGTCCCGGCTCAAGATGATCCGGTCTAGACAGGGGGCAATCTTGTTCCCATATTGCCACCAGTGGTTTTTGCAGAGTTGCGGGGTTTTTCCTTCATCAGGGGAAACCCCGAAACTCTAAAACAATGCGGTGCCTTCAGTGAACGAACTTCTGGCAGCTACAATTCTCTTTGCTGGCGGGCACTTTCTGCTCTCCAGCGCGTCGTTACGCAAGCCCCTGAGCCGCAAACTCGGCAACAACGGCTTCCAAATAGTCTATTCGCTCTGCGTCCTGGCGGCTTTCGTCTGGATGCTGTTTGCTTACGCCAGCGCGCCCTTTGTAAACCTATGGTTTCCCGCGCCGGCCCTGGCCTGGGCCCCTCAGGTGCTGATGCCGATCGCTTTCTTCGCCGTGGTCGCCGGCCTCACAACTCCCAGCGCAACGGCGGTGGGCGGCCAAAAGCTCCTGGAGGACACGCCCCAAAGCGCCACACGCGGCATCTTTACTATTACCCGCCACCCTTTTTTATGGGGCACAACGCTCTGGGCCTTCAGCCACCTGCTGGCCAACGGCGACGCCGCATCCATTATCCTGATGGTGGGTATCGCCGTCCTCAGCCTGGGCGGGATGCACCATATTGACCAGCGCCGAGAGGCGGCCCTCGGCGCCGCGTGGGGCCCCTACGCCATGACCACCAGCCTGGTGCCTTTCGCGGCCATCGCGTCGGGCCGCACAAAACTCGATTGGCGGGGCATCGGATGGTGGCGCCCTCTGGTCGCACTGGTTATCCACGTGGTGGCCATGGCCCTCCACCCGGCCGTGATCGGTGTCAGCCCCTTCCCGGGTTAAAGCGGCCCGTGCCGCCTACGCCTGACCCTTTTGGCGGTTGAGCAGACGCAGGCGCAGGGCATTGAGCTTGATGAAGCCCTCGGCATCACGCTGATCGTAGACGGAATCCTCTTCGAAGGTGACGTGCTCCATGCTGTAGAGCGAGTCCGGTGACTTGCGGCCACACACGATCACGTTGCCTTTGTAGAGCTTGAGCCGGACCGTGCCGTTGACCTTTTCCTGGCTCTTGTCGATCAGCGCCTGCAGCATCTCGCGCTCCGGACTGAACCAGAAGCCGTTGTAGAGCAGCTCGGCGTAGCGCGGCATAAGCTCGTCTTTCAGATGTGCCGCGCCGCGGTCCAGGGTGATGGATTCCATCGCCCGGTGGGCGGCGATCAGGATCGTCCCGCCCGGTGTCTCATAGATCCCCCGGCTTTTCATACCAACGAAGCGGTTCTCGACCAGATCCAGACGGCCGATGCCGTTCGCGCCGCCCAGCTCGTTCAGACGGGTCAAGAGGCTCGCCGGGCTGAGGGCTTCACCGTCGATGGCAACGGGATCGCCCTGCTTGAACTCAACCTCGATGAAGGTGGGCTCGTCCGGCGCCGCTTCCGGGGACACACTGCGGGAGAAGACATGTTCGCCCGGCGAGACCCAGGGATCCTCCATCTCCTTGCCTTCCGCGGAGATATGCAGAAGGTTTGCATCGACAGAGAACGGCGCTTCGCCGCGCTTGTCCTTTGCGATCGGGATCTGATGGCTTTCCGCGAATTCGATCAGACGGGTACGGGACGTCAGGTCCCACTCGCGCCAGGGGGAAATCACGTGAATGTCCGGCTGGAGCGCATAGTAGCCGAGCTCAAAGCGCACCTGATCGTTGCCCTTGCCCGTCGCGCCGTGACAGACGGCGTCGGCGCCGGTTTCCCGGGCGATCTCGATCTGCCGCTTGGCGATCAGAGGGCGGGCGATCGAGGTGCCGAGCAGATAGACACCTTCGTAGAGTGCGTTGGCGCGGAACATCGGGAAGACGTAATCGCGCACGAAGGTCTCGCGCAGGTCCTCGATGTAGATTTCCTTCACGCCGAGCATCTCGGCCTTCTTGCGTGCGGGCTCCAACTCCTCACCCTGCCCCAGGTCGGCGGTAAAGGTCACGACCTCGCAGTTATAGGTCGTTTGCAGCCACTTTAGAATTACCGAGGTGTCGAGACCGCCGGAATAGGCGAGCACGACTTTCTTGATGTCGCTCATGAGGTCCACGCGTCGTTCTAGAGCGATTTGCGCATAAACGGACCCAGAATGCATTGCCTCTCAATCGGCACACAGCCGATCCCGGACACACACTTTGAGATCCCGTAATTCCAGAAACGCAATCCGCTACAATATGTAAGAAGGTCTGAAACCGCGCGGAGTATAGGCAAAAGCGGACAGGGAGCAAGACTTGCACGCGACGGCAAAGCAGGAGTTGCCGGACCCCGCCCGGCAGCGGCATGAGCCGTGGATCAATTGGCCCGGCTGATCCCGTTGATCAGGCGGCTGTTCCTGACCGCGCTGCGGATCGATTGCTGGAAACTGCCGAAGTTCTGGACCGTGACGTCGATATTCAGTTCCTGGCGCAGCGAACGTCCGTCGGCGGTGTTCACGATCACGCCGAGAATCTGATTTTGGGTGATCCGGTGCAGCGCCGCGCTGAAGCCGTTGCTGTCGTTGATCGCCACGCCGCTGTCGCCGGCCAAGGCTCCGAGATCCACATTGGTGGGAGCGACCGTCTGAAGGGGCACATCCGTTTCCCGGCCGAAATTAAAGGTTACGCCGCCACCCGGCGGACTTGCCGTGGAGGAGACCATTTCGGAGACCAGTCCTGACGGACTTACCTGCGCGACGGATTCCAACACAAGGGCGCCATCCACGAAGGTCCGGATATTCGCCCCGATCGCCATTTCAAGGCCACCGACATTGAATGTGCCGCGCAGCTGCGAGAGTTCGGCAAGATCGACCGTCTCAAGTCCGTAAAAATCGTCCCTTGAGCTTTGGCCGGCACCGAAGTTGGCGGCTTTGAGCGAGGCGCGCCCCGCGGCATCCGCCGCGACCTGCGGTGCGGGCAGGGCCAGCGCCACGAGAAAACCCGCAAGCGCCAAGCCACTGCCCCAGGCCATCACCCCCCGTGGAAAGACTGCCCGCGTAGACGGACCCCACGCAAACCGGCCATCAGCGGACGAGCTGCGATCTCCGCAGCGGACGGGCTTCAGGATGGCGAAAAACCGGGAGCGAGATATTCTTCTGGTCACGGCATCACCTCCCCAACTCGTTGCGGCCGGGAAGATGCAGGGTGAAGGAGCTGATACCGGCGCGGTCCAGACCTTCGCCAATCGGTGATTTTGGCCGGACCCGCCAATCGACGGCCTTGTTGAAGTGCGCCCGGGCCGTCTCGATCTCATTGCGCGCGGCCAGGACGATGCCCCCGCCCCAGACCTTTTCGAAGTTGTCGCGGTCCCAGACCGTGGTTCCCAGGGCGGGATCCGCGACCACGACCCGGTTTTCCTCAATCCCCTTGACCACGACGAAGTGCCGGTACCCGCGGGTGTTGATCAGAACGATCCCGGGCACCCCGATCCGGGCCAGTTTCTCGAGCGACATCCTGAAGCCGTCGGACTTGAGACCGCGCTTATCCAGGAAGCGTTTCATGTCCAGCATGGAGAAGCCGTCGGTCTGAATCTTGGCCTGATCCCCGGTCAGAAACATCTCTTCGAAGACCTCGGCCTCGCTGACCGGTGCATTGTAGTGATGGGAGAGAAGGGTCGCGACCGCCGCCGAGCCGCAGCTGAAGTCATACTGTTGGCGGATCACGCGCTTCCAGCGCGCTTCCTTGAGGCTGGTCAGCTTGAGCGAGAAAGCACCGCCGGCACCCCAAACCCGGGTCTCACCCGCCTGTAGGTCCCCGGGCGACGAGGTGGCGGTCATAAAGCAAAACGCGAGCGGCAGGAGCGCAAGTTTCCAGGCGGCGCTTTTCCTGACCTGTCGCCCTGCCAGGCCGGCACTGTTCAGGCCAGAATCGGGCCAAGCTCGATTAGGCCGAATCCTGTCGGCCCGAATCCTGTCGGATCGAAACCTCTGCATGATCGAAATCCCTTAAAAGAATAGGCCTGCACACCTGCGTAAAGGCTCAACAGATGCCACCTTCAATCGCCCCCAGGCCGCCAATCCAAGAGGCCGTTAATCTAAGAGCCCATTAATCCAAGAGATTGAACGTCACACCGATCGCGGCTTCGACTGCGTTGTTGTTCCCGGTCACGACATTCACAAGGCCCACACCGCCGAAGTTGTCGAAGGCGTTGTCCCCGAAACTGACTCCGCCGGTGGCGAAGGTATCGGCTGTGATGGCGCCACCAACCACGCTCGCATTGAGATCCTGATCCGTCGCGACGGTGATCGAGGTACCGCCTTCGCGGCCACGCAATTCGCCCATCTGCGCAGCGTCGACAACCCCGACGTCTCCGAAGGCATTGGTTTCCGGAGAGGACACGTCCATGGAAGGCATGGCGTTGGACTTAAAGGGGTCCAGGCCCTGGCGATCTGCAAGCACATCGCCTGCGTGGCTCTCGCTGCCGGCGATTAATGCGCCGACCGTCAGCAATAAAATAAGTTTCCGTCTCATGACACAGCTCCCGGTATCCACAGCTCACCCTTCACCTTGATCGCTCGGAGGGTGATTCCGCGTCTT
Organism: Denitrobaculum tricleocarpae; assembly: GCF_007004665.1. Lineage (GTDB taxonomy): Bacteria > Pseudomonadota > Alphaproteobacteria > Kiloniellales > Kiloniellaceae > Denitrobaculum > Denitrobaculum tricleocarpae. The sequence goes on from NZ_ML660055.1 coordinate 198,637, forward strand.
TGACAGATAAAAAATGTGAGGGGGATGGCGGAGTGTGCTCCGCCATCCCGGTCTCATATGCGCGTCTCGTCAGTTCCCGATACTGACCCCGGAGTGCGCCGCAACCGACACACCGCCCAAAGTCGCATTGTAGAAACCGGACGACACATTGATGTTGGCGATGCCGCCGAAGGTTCCGGCACCGACATCGATCGTGACCGGACCGGTGGTCAGCATGCCACCCTGGCCTGCGCCACCGTTTCCGCCGTTACCACCGGCACCACCGGCGCCACCCATGGCCGTCGCGACATCCGAAGTGGCATCGCCACCGTTGCCGCCCGTACCACCTGCACCGCCTGCGCCACCGGCACCGCCGGTTCCGGATGCATCGGCAGAGGTCGCGCTTCCACCAGCACCACCGTTACCGCCCGTACCGCCGGTCCCACCGGTCCCGCCAGCTCCGCCGGTTGCGTTCGCACCGCCGTCTGCCGCAGGTCCGCCGTTGGCAATGTTGGTTCCGGCATCGGCGTTGCCGCCTGTACCGCCCTGACCGCCATTGCCTTCGCCGTTTCCATTGGCATTGGCGTTGCCGCCGTTTGCGCTGTTGTTACCCGAGTCGGTATCGCCCGAGCTTCCGGAAGCGCTGGCGGTTGCATCACCGCCGTGACCACCGCGTGCGGCGTCACCACCGTTACCGCCATCGGCGCCGGATTCGGCATCGGCGTTGGATTCGGCATAGCCGTAAGCGCCATCGCCACCGTCACCGCCGCGTGCCCCACGGCCTGCGTTCCCGCCATCGGCATCGGAATAGGCTTCGGCATAGTCGCCGTTGCCACCGGCAGCGCCGTTCCCGCCGTTGCCGCCATTGCCACCCATCACACGGATCGCCGAACCGGTCACGGTCGCGGTCATGTCCTGAAAGGAAATGACATCGAGGTCGGAGTTAAAAGACTCCGAATAGGCCGTCGCGGTTCCGCCGGCACCACCGGCGCCACCGGCACCGGCCGCTCCAGCCGTAGCACCCGGACCCGCGTTGTTGGCATTGGCGTTGCCGCCATCACCGCCGGCACCGCCGTTAGCGTTGGCGTCTGCGTTTGCAATCGCCGAAGCTTCGTTGTCGTTGCCGAATTTGTTTTTCGGGTTTGCGGAGGCACCCGTTGCGAATGCCAGAACGAGAGCGATGGCCGACGTTCCCGCCAAAAGACTCTTTAACATAGTTCTTTCCTCCATCTCTCTTCGTTTACTGGGTTCCACCAGCAGCAGCTACATTGCCGATGTTCACGCCCGAATGGGCTGCTACAGACACGCCACCAAGGGTCGCGTTGTAGAAGCCCGAGGAGACATTGATATTGGCGATACCGCCAAAGGTTCCGGCACCGACGTTAACCGCAACCGCACCTGTCGACAGCGTGCCACCGGCACCATTGCCGCCGACACCACCGTTACCGCCGTTGCCGCCGTTACCGCCGGTCGCGTTCGCTGCACCGGCCGTTGCCGTGCCGCCGTTACCACCGGCACCGCCACCGGCGCCATCGCCGCCGGCACCACCAGATGCCGTGGCAGGTCCGGAGTTCGCGTTGCCACCGGTCCCGCCTGCGCCACCGGCACCACCGCTACCGCCGGCGCCACCAGCACCGCCGGTTCCGGTTGCTGCGCCGGCCGTTGCCGAGCCTCCCGTGGCCGAGTTCCCGCCGGCGCTGCCCGCACCGCCGGCACCACCGGCGCCACCGGCACCGGAATCGCCACCGTTGGCATTTGCGTTGCCGCCATTGCCGTCGTTGCCGCCGGAATCGGTGTTACCGCTGTTGCCCGCGGTATTCGCATCGCCGTTGCCGCCTTCACCACCACGACGTCCGTCACCGCCGTTGCCACCGTCAGCGGCAGAGCCGGCATTCGCGTTCGAATAGGCTTCGCCGTATTCGCCGTTACCGCCGTCGCCACCATTGCCGCCGCGCCGGCCATTGCCGCCGTTCGCTTCGGAATAGGCATCCGCGTAAGAGCCGTCCCCACCAATGGCACCATCGCCGCCGTTACCGCCGTTACCGCCAAGAATGCGGATCGGTGCGCCGGTGACGGCCGCAGTCATGTATTGATAGGAAATCACTTCGACGTCTTCGTTGAAGGATTCGGCATAGGCCGAGGCCGTTCCGCCTGCTCCGCCCGCACCGCCGGCGCCCGCGGTCCCGGCTGTTCCGCCCGGACCTTCATCACTGCCGTTTGCATTGGCGTTCCCGCCGTTGCCGCCCGCGCCGCCATTGGCATTGGCGTTGGCCATTGCGTCTGCGGTTGCGGTGTTCCCGTCACCAAATTTATTCTTGGGGTTCGCAGACGCGTCGAGCGCGAAAGTCATAACGAGAGCAAGCGCCGAACTCCCTATCAAAAATCTTTTAAACATAAGGCTCCCTCCTAAGGTCTAGATGATGCCTGCTGACTACCTGAAGATCTTGAGACGCCGGACCGATGGTGAGCTGAACATAGTGTCCCCATAGTCCGAGGTTCCTGGCGCCCGGATGAGTTGAAGCCCTAGAATGGAAGGAGTATCGGCCGCTGTCGTGCCCCATTTGGGTCAGATTTGGTGTGAAGAGCGCCTTTTAATACAACTTTCACAGGATTTCTGATCAGGCCTCTCCATGGGGGCGGCTGCGTACCACTCCGCGCTCGTCGAAATGCAGGTCGAAGCAACCTTCACGCCTCGCTTCAGGCAGGCGAAACGAGGCCGGTCCGGTCAGGATCAGGCGAACAAGTTCCGATTGACGGTCGATACCGGTCTTCGAAAAAATCCGTTTCAGATGGGTGCGCACGGTCTGATATTTGATACCCATGCTCTCCGCCGCCTCATCGAGCCGGTAACCGTTGGAGAGGAGCCTGGCCAGCTTGGCTTCGGTGGGCGTGAACTCGTAGAATTTGACCAGCTGGTCCTCGCGGATCCGGCAGCGGTACTCGGGATCGCTGATGATCAGGATCGACCCGGCGCCGTTTTCCTCGTCAATCACGCTCTCCCTGCATAAGGGGATCAGAATCAGGGTCACCGGCTCCGGCCCCTCAGACCTCATGACCGACATTTTGCGGCCCTCGGCGCCATTTCCCGCCGATTTCAGGAAAGCCTGGAGGCTTGGTTTGAATCTGTCCAGCGTAACGGCTGAACCGTTTTTCCGGTGGCTGTCGTTCTGTTCTTTCGACAGCCAACTGACCGCCATCGCATTGGCTTCCATCACCCGGCCATGCCCATCCAGCAAAGCCACGCCGACGGAGAGGGCGCCGAGCATTTCCATCAGGATCTGTTGAGAGAAGTTCGATGTGCCCAAGAGTTCGTGCACCTGTATGATCCGCCGGAAGTGCGGCATCACCTGCTCAATCAGGGCCAGGTCGCCGGCCTCGAATGGCCCTTCGGCCTGAGGCCGGCCGAACCCCGCGCAGATCAGGCGCTTGTCCTTGCGCGCCAAAACACCCCAGGCGCAATGATGGACTCCCGCCGGCTGCAACCAGTCCCGATAGAACCTGCTGTCGCGCAACTGCTCGAAGGGAAGGATCTCCTCACCCGACACCACGGTGTCGGTGTTCCGGAAAAAGCGCTCGTCACGGAACCAGGCATTCGCAGGCGCACCCGGCTCTGAATACTGCCGCACCAAAAGTTCGGAGAGATTCTCGGCGTGTTCGATCCGGCCAGCTCCGCTGTCGAAGTCGTGCGATACGATAAGCCCGACGCTGGCCCGGCAGGTCGACATGACCGACTTTACGGCGGGTGACCAGGTCGAAGGTGTTTCAACAGCCTTATAAAAAGCCGACAGCAAAGCCGCCAGTGTGCCATCTGATGTTTCGCGCAGTAGGGAGTTCAGCATAGTTCCGCCCCGAATCATTTCCGGAGCAGGCCCACACTCCAGGTGAACCTGCTCGCATTATCTGAGTTGGATCGGGTTCACATATGTTGGCGAAACCACAAGGCGCTTCCGACAAAACAGAATCCGATCTGGGCTTCTCCTCCGGTCCGGCCGGCACCTTGGACGCTCTTGATTGCATGCTCTGAAGTGCGGTCTGTCTTAAATTCACCCGCACTCAGCTAATAGTTGTCTTTCAGTGCGCCCGTGAAGGTGGGTGCACCGACGCAATGAGCATGCCGGACAGCCGGACGAGAAGCAGAACAAATTTTCACTTCATCGCACAGACAGCACCGACGCTTTCGCGCAGTGAGGTGGGAACGAACAGCAATATCAGTGCACGCCGAGGCACATCAAACCTATCTGCATGAGCAGAGATAGGGCTATGACCCCCTTGCACGATCGGCACTACGTAAATTTTCTTATTTTCCTATAATACTCGTTGTTTAGGAATTTTTACGTAGAAATCGAATGCTTAATATATGTGGTATACATCATAGCAATTATTATGCCAAATGTAATTTTATTTACATAACAAAGCGCTAGTCTTAAGACTTGATTTTCGTTAACCATAATTGTAAAGATTTCATACAGCCATGCGCTGCATTTTCGGCAGGATGTGTAGACAATCGGCTCATTAATGTGTGTTTTTTTAATTACTTAGACTATAAAAACCAAAAGTTTCAGGTTGTAAAATTTTTCGACTCATCTGTTTTTCTGCGATAATTTTTTCCGAACGCACCCGCATCAAGGCAGAGGCAGAAAGTCGTTTCCGTGAAGGAAGACGCATGAGGACACAACGGCAGAGTTATTTACAAACTGTCGTAAATGAAAAATCTGAATAGTAGAAATTTCTATCTATAAGAGTATACTCCAGAAAAGCGTTTGTTTCATTCACGACAACTCATCGGCGGGAGATTTTAAAACCAGATAATTGAATTTGAGGGGGTATCAAATGAAATGGCAATCTGCCGCTGCAATTACGATTTCCGTGCTCTCCTATCCGGCTGGCCCTCTGGCAGCTCAGACGCTGCCATCAGCAACCGTTCAGCCAAGTGATAAATCACTCACCACTGCCCAGGCGGCAAACCTATCGCTCGAGGCCAAACTGGCCCGTCTCGAACGCGCGTTACAGCAACAGCGCGAAGAGATCGACTATCTTAAAAATCAATTGCTCTCCCAAAGCAGGGGCGGCCGGTCACCAGCCTCGGACGTCCGACTCAATTACGGAACGACCGGCCTGACGGATTATGCGTTCGAGCCGCCCACCGACGCCCAAGGCAGTCAGCAAGACTGGCTCAGCGCCAAGACCCGGGCATCGAATCCGCAACAGCAGCGACCGGTTCAAACCGCTCAACAAGACCAGCAGCAGCCCGTCGGGAAACCGCCCGAAACGCCCGAGCGAAAGGTTCCCGAGGTTCAGGCCATTCCGGAACTGGGGGGTGTCCTCACACCGGCAGGCAAGCTTATCGTCGAACCCTCGCTCCAGTATTCCCATTCGCAGGTCAACCGCTTCACCTTTCTGGGCATCGAAATTCTGGACACCTTCCTGATCGGACTTCTGGAAGCCGAGGACACCGACCGGGATCTCTTCACCCCGGCGCTGACCGGGCGGCTGGGGATCACCGATCGTTTCGAGCTCGAACTGAAGGTCCCCTATGTGATCCGGAACGACCGCGTCAGCTTCGTCATCCCGCAGGTCGACCCCAACGCGACCATCACACAGGAGCTGGACGGCAACGGGCTCGGCGACATCGAGGTGGCAGCTCATTACCAGATCAACAACGGCCTGAACGACTGGCCGATCTTCATCGGCAACCTGCGCTACAAGTCGACCACCGGAACCGGACCCTTCGACGTCAGCCGCGATGCAAACGGCCTGGAGACCGAACTGCCGACCGGCTCGGGATTTCATTCGGTGGAACCCAGTATTACAGCGCTCTATCCTTCTGATCCTGCTGTGTTTTTCGCAAACCTGGGATATCTTTACACGGTCGAGGACGATGTGGGCGAGAACTTCAACGATCAGAACATCGGCAACGTCGATCCCGGTGACGCCTACCGGGTCAGTTTCGGGATGGCTTATTCAATCAACGAACGCACCTCCTTCACCCTGGGCTACAAGCACGACTTCATCGGGGAGACGGATACCGAGGTCAACGGCGTGACGCTCTCGAGCAATACCCTGGATGTCGGGTCGCTTCTTCTGGGCTACAGCTTCCAGTTCGACGAGAACCTGGCCGCAAATTTCAATCTGGAACTGGGCGTGACCGCGGACGCACCGGACGTGCTCATGACCTTCCGGATGCCATTCCTGATCGACGTGTTTTAAAGTTGAAGTGGCGACCGAGCGGCGGATCTCTCCGGGCTAAGCCTCTTAAGTCCGCTCGCTCTTGCGCTTGCGTTCGGATTCGGACTTGAGCTGGCCGCAGGCCGCCAGAATGTCCTCGCCGCGCGTCGCCCGGACGGGTGCGGAGAGCTGCCCGTCGTTCAGGATCTTCGCGAAGCGGTGGATCGCATTGTTCGAGGAACACTCGAAGAAGGAGCCCGGCCAGGGATTGAAGGGAATCAAATTCACCTTTGCCGGAATGTCCTTCAGCAGTTTGATCAGCGCCCGTGCGTCCTCGGGCGAGTCGTTCACGCCCTTGAGCATCACGTATTCGAAGGTGATCCGCCGCGCGTTGTTGGTGCCGGGATAATCGCGGCAGGTCTGCAGCAACTCCTTGAGCGGATACTTCTTGTTGATCGGCATGATCTTGTCGCGGGTCTCGTCATCGACCGCATGCAGCGAAACCGCGAGATTGACCCCCAGCTCCCGCCCGCAGCGTTCCATCTCTGGAACCACACCGGAGGTCGAGAGCGTGATCTTGCGCTTCGATATGGCGACGCCCTCGCCATCCATGGCGATCTTAAGAGCGGTCGCGACATTGTCGTAGTTATAAAGCGGCTCGCCCATGCCCATCATCACCACATTGGTGATTTTGCGGTCCAAGCGGGTGCTCGGCCACTCGTCCAAGGCGTCACGCGCCAGCATGATCTGACTGATGATTTCCGCCGGGGAGAGGTTACGGACCAGCCGCTGCGTGCCCGTGTGGCAGAATTTACAGGTCAGGGTACAGCCGACCTGGCTGGAAACGCAGAGCGTGCCGCGGTCTTCCTCGGGGATGTAGACCGTCTCGACTTCCTGACCGTCGGCGAAGCGCAGCAGCCATTTCCGGGTCCCGTCCGCGGAGGTCAGGTCCTGAACCACGTCGGGCCGGCGAACCACAAAGCTCTCTGCAAGCCGGGCACGGAAAGCCTTGCTCAACGAGCTCATCTCGGCGAAGTCGGTGATGCCTTTGCTGTAGATCCAGTGCCAGAGCTGGCGGGCGCGAAAGGCCGGCTCGCCAAGGGCCGTGATCTCAGCCTCAAGCGCCTCGCGGGAGAGCCCCACAAGGTTCTTGAACTCCGCCGAATCGCTCGGCGGCGCAAACAGCTCAGCGTGCGCGGTTCCAGCCATAGCCGTTAGATACGCGCGCGGACCGTCAAACGCAAGCCATCCCGGTAGCCTTTCACGCGATGGGGCCCGCCGGGAAGATGGTTAATTGACACCGCAGCTTGCGGAGATTGCGCGGTAGGCAGCCGTAAAGCCCTTGAGTGAATAGGTATCGGTCGTGAGCGTTCCGCGGGAAGACGTGCCTTTGACCAGCATGGTCGAGCCACGGATCATCGCCTGGACCATTGTCTTGTCCAGATTGTGGTCCGGTGCCCAGGCACCGTCATTCTGGGTGAAGAACTCCTCGGTCCGGTCCCCGATCGTCACCGTCGCCGGGCTGCCTTTTTTGAATTGATAGCCTGCAACGAAACTGACCTCGTCACGCCGGGACTCGGCAGGCCGGTGGGTCACGAGGGCATAGATGTCGCCCCGTTTCGAGTAATCGCCGGCCGACTTGCTCGGCACGGACGCCATGTAACATGCCGGTTTACCGTCTTCCATGAAGCGGTAGGCGCTCCAGGACCCGAAATCTCCCAGGCGTTCGATTCCCTGGGCCGATGCAGAAGTGCCCAGTGTGAAAAAGAGCGGCAACGCCAGAACCCCGGCCATTGTCGCCCGCATCAATGCAAATGAAGTCATACCCTTATTATAGAGAGCACTTTTCCGTTCGCTACCCCCTGATAACAGGATTTTTTGCTTCCCAAGGGCATATCTGGGATTACATGCCAAAAAAAACCGTGGCGAGGACCGTCAAACCTGATCCAAGCCTCCCGGCGCGCCGTATAGCCTCCTGTAGTGCAGCAATGAAGTGGAAATCTGTGTGGATAATGCTGTCGCGCAACAGGATGTAAACGCAGAGGTGGCAAGATCTCTTGCCGCCATCGCGTTTATCGCGTCTGATAACGCAATGACGCAGGAACCGGTAGCAAGAGAACCGAAGCGGCAGGACCCGCTAACACCGCCTGAGCTGGTGGCGCTGGTCCATGAAATCGCAGAGCGGCGCTGCAAAGAGTCGTTCCAGGAGCTGTTTGGCTTTTTTGCACCCCGCGTGAAGGCTTATCTGATGCGGCTTGGCTCGGACATGCATCAGGCGGAAGAACTGGTTCAAGAGGCCATGATCATGGTCTGGCGCAAAGCCGCCAGTTTCGACCCGGCGCAGGCAGCCGTAAGCACATGGGTGTTTACGATTGCGCGAAATAAACGAATCGATGCAATCCGGCGCGAGAAGCGCCCGGAGATCGATCTGGAAGACCCGGCGCTCGTTCCGCAGCCAGAAGCACTCGCGGACGGGATCGTAGAACAACAGCAGCACGCGAGACGGCTGAAGGACGCAATCAGCCGCCTCTCTGCGGAGCAGGCAGAGTTGATCAAGATGGCATATTTTGCTGATAAGGCGCATGGCGCCATTGCTGAAGAAACCGGCCTGCCGCTTGGGACTGTCAAATCCCGGTTGCGCCTGGCGCTCGGACACCTTCGCAAAGAACTCAAGGAGGAGTCCCTATGACTTCGGCCTCACCTCATGGTCACGGCGGCGCCATGCGTTCGCTGCCGGCCAATCACGTAACCGACGAGCTGCTCGCGGCCTACGCGGCAGGCACGTTGTCGGAAGCGGAGTCGCTGATTGTGGCGACCCATTCGGCCTTTTGTCCTATCTGCAGAGACGCGATTGCCGCGTTCGAAGCGGTTGGCGCAAGCCTTCTCGATGAGATAGAGCCCGAAGCGTTGAGCGCGGGGTCCCTGGAGTCCGTGATGGCGAAACTCGACGACTTGGAGGATCTGCCCGACAACGTGGTGCGGCACCCAAGCGCAAAAACTGCGGCAGCCGGTTCGGACCAGGGTTTTGTGCTGCCTGAGCCGCTGCGCAGTTACGTTGGCGGAGACCTCAATGACGTGGTATGGCGCCCCGTGATACGCGGTCTCGAGGAGGCTGAACTCTCTGTCTCCGGGCCTGAGTTCAACGTCCGGCTGATCCGGGTCGCCGCTGGCGCCGCCATGCCGCAGCACAGCCACCACGGCTCGGAGTACACTTTGCTCCTGACCGGTGCCTACCGGGATAGCTCCGGCCGCTACGCGCGCGGTGATTTTCAGATGGCCGACGGCGATGTTGATCACCAACCGACCGCGGAACCCGGCGAGCCCTGCGTCTGCCTGATTGTGACCGATGCGCCGATAAAGCTGACCGGACCGGTTGGGCGCCTGCTGAACCCTTTCATCCGCTATTGATTTGAGGCCGGTTCAACCGGCGGATCAGGTGCGATCCTTGCAGCGGCGACGTCAGTCGTCGCTGCATTCGGTGTCACTGCGTTCGGCTTGCCCACTCCCGCCGCTTTGCGCTTGCTGAGCTTGTTCCGCAGCCTCGCGCCGCTTCTTGCGCAGCACCTGCCCTCCCTGAACATGTTCCGGCAAGGGTTCCGGTGCCGCGCGTGAATGGACCGGGCGGGCCGGGAAACGGCCGTAGCTGATCAGGCGGTCATACATCAGGATCGCCCCGGCGGTTCCGACGTTGACGCAAAACTTCATGGGGATCTTGACGATGTGGTCGCAGGCTTCCTGAAGCTCAGGCGACAGACTGCCGCGTTCCGGACCCAGGACATAAGCCGCGGCTGCCGGATGCCGGAAGCTCGGCAAAGCAATGGCCTCGTCGGTCAGCTCCACACCCACCAGCGAACACCCGCGCGGCAGCATCAATTCATCAACAGAATCATAAGTGTAGAGCGGCATGGTCTTGGCCGCGTCCGAGGTGTCGGCGTTCTTCACCTGCCGGGCATTGAAGACCGGGGCGATGGTGAAAAAGAAGCTTCCGCCAAACGAATGCGTCGAGCGGATCAGATTGCCGAGGTTCATCGGCTTGCTGATTCCTTCGACGCCTATTCCAAAATATCCGCGCATAATGCGAAAACTTGCATGCCCGGCGGCTGCAAGGCAAGTTGCTTTCATCCGGAACCGGAGAGAGACGGCAGCTTTCGACTGCGCCCCTGGTTCAGGGTTCCCAACTGTAAGCGCGGCAAAGAGTAAATTAAGAATATTCCTATGACAGAAAGTGCTGAATTGACGCTCTCAAGCCTGAGCAGCGCGCAAAAAGAAGCCGCACAGAACGTGGTGAGTCCCATCACGGTCGAGGTGACCCGCGGGTCCATGGTCGAGAGCCTGCACCGTGTCTCCCTGGCCGTGGTGGATGCGGGGGGCCGTGTGGTTCTCTCCTCCGGCGCTTTCGAGCGCGTGGTTTACGGCCGCTCCGCAATCAAGCCCCTGCAGGCCATTCCGCTGGTGGAGTCAGGAGCCGCGGAAGCGCATGGTTTGAGCGCCGCCGAGATTGCGATCGCCTGCGCCAGCCACGACGGCGAAGCGCGGCACGTGGAGACGGTTCTGGCCTGGCTGCCGCGCATCGGCTGTGACGTCTCAGACCTGGAGTGCGGCGCACACCTGCCCTACCACGAAGCCTCGATGATTGCCCTGCTGCGCAGTGGCGCCGAGCCGACCGCCGCACACAACAACTGTTCAGGCAAGCATTCGGGTTTTCTGACCCTCGCCAAACATATGGGTGTCGAGACCAAGGGCTACATCAAGTATGAGCATCCGGTCCAACAGCGGATCCTGGGCGTTCTGGAGAGCATGTGCGGTCTTGATCTCGGTGACGCACCCCGGGGGATCGACGGCTGCGGCATTCCGGTGATCGGTATTCCCCTGGGGAACATCGCCCTGGGCATGGCCCGCATGGCCGACCCCTCCGACCAGCCGGAAGCAAGGCAGGTCGCCAGCAAGACCATCCTGGATGCCATGGCTGCGGAACCTTTCATGGTTGCCGGCAGCACGCGTTTCTGTACCCGCATCATGGAAGCAACCGGCGGGCGGGCGCTGGTCAAGACCGGCGCCGAGGGTGTTTACTGCGGTGCGATCCCTGAGCTTGGACTGGGTTTCGCGTTGAAGGTCGACGACGGGGCCTCCCGCGCCGCTGAGGTGGCCACCGGGCAGGTCCTCTGTAAACTGGGCATCATCAGCGACACCCATGCAAAAAGCCTGGCCGATCTGATCGAACCGCCCCTGTTCAACCGTGCGGGCACGAGAACCGGCCAGGTCCGGCCCGCGAAGGAACTGCCTTTCTGATCATTCCGTTCCACATATACTTGCGCCTGCGGCGTCAGGCCGAATTCTGATTTCCGGAGACCTTCAAACCATGCGTGCTGTCCTCTGTCATCAATACGGCCCCGCCGAGGATCTTGTGATAGGCGAGGCAGATTTGCCCGAGCTCGGCCCCGATGAAGTCCGGGTCGCCCTGCATGCCGCGGGCGTGAATTTCGCCGACACGCTGATGATCGTCGGCAAGTATCAGGAAAAACGCCCCTTCCCCTTCAGCCCGGGCCTCGAGGGCGCCGGTGTCGTGGAAGCGGTCGGTTCGGACGTTGCCGGACCGGAAGCCGGTGGGGTCGCGGTGGGCCAGCGGGTTCTTTGCCTGAGCGATCACGGCGCCTTCGCGGACACCGCCATCGTGAAGGCGAGCGACGTTCATCCCATCCCCGATTCCATGGACTTCATCACGGCCGCCGGGTTTCCGATCACCTACGGCACGGCGCACGGCGCGCTGACCTGGCAGGCCCGTATGCGCAAAGGCGAGACCCTGCTGGTGCATGGTGCCGCAGGTGGCGTTGGATTGGCCACGGTCGAAGTCGGCAAGGCGCTGGGCGCGACCGTCATTGCGACAGCCGGTGGCGCGGAGAAGCTGGAAGTGGCGCGCAAACACGGCGCCGATCATCTGATCGACTACCGAAAGGAAGACATCCGCGAGCGGGTCAAGGAGATCACCGGAGGCCGCGGTGCCGACGTGGTCTTCGACCCTGTGGGCGGCGATGTTTTCGATGCCACCCTGCGCTGCACCGCCTGGTCCGGCCGTATCGTGGTGATCGGTTTCGCCGGCGGACGGGTTCCGCAGATTCCCGCCAACCTGCTGCTGGTGAAGAACATCGCGGCCCTAGGCTTCTACTGGGGCTCCTACCGTAAGCACGCGCCTGCCCTGGTGCGGGAAGAGTTTAACGAACTGATGCACTGGTACGAAACCGGCAAGCTCTCGCCGCTGGTCTCTCATCACTACGACCTGGCGGAGACGGCGACTGCCCTGGAGCTTCTGACCAGCCGCAAGTCGACCGGCAAGGTCGTTCTGACCACTGGCCGGAGCTGAACGACGCAACCTGAAAGACGATCATGTCCGACTCCGTTCAGGATCAATATGAGGCCTATCCCTACCCGAGCCGGGATCCGCGCGACGAACACAAGCGCCTGATCACCGGCTCGCCGAGCAATCTGGACGAACTGAATCATTACCTCTTCGCCGGACGGCGCGACTTTGCCAAACCTTTCAGGGCGCTGGTCGCTGGCGGCGGTACCGGCGACGCGACGATCATGCTGGCACAACAGCTCGCTGACCGTTGCCCGGAAGGCGAGGTCGTGTACCTCGACCTCTCAACGGCATCACGGGCGGTTGCCGAGGCGCGGGCCGCAGAGCGCGGCCTGAGCAACATCACTTTCCACAGCGGCTCGTTGCTCGATCTGCCGGAGATGGGGCTGGAGGCCTTCGACTACATCGACTGCTGCGGCGTGCTGCACCACCTGAAGCAGCCGGAAGACGGCCTGGACGCCTTGAAAACGGTCCTCAAGCAAGACGGGGGCATGGGCTTGATGGTCTACGCCACTCACGGACGCACGGGTCTCTATCCCACCCAGGATATGCTGAGAGCGCTGGGGAACGACTTGCCCCTGGAGACACGTATTGAACAGGTGCGGCGCCTGTTGGAGGCCCTACCACCGACCAACTGGCTGCGCCGCAATCCCTTCCTGGGCGATCACAAACGCAGCGACGCCGAGTTGGTCGATCTGCTGCTGCACAGTCAGGACCGGGCTTACAGCGTTGAGGAGGTGGGCGAATTCGTCGCTTCGGCAGGTCTCAATCTCGTGAGCTTTATCGAACCCGCGCGCTATCGCCCGGAGAGCTATCTGAAAGATCCGAAACTTCTCACCCAGCTCCGGGACAAGAGCGATCTGGGACGCGCCGGTTTCGCGGAAAAACTGGCCGGCAACATCAAGACCCATGTCTTTTACGTCAGCCGCAAAGATGACTGCCAGGCACAACCCGAACCCCACGGCGCGGCAATACCCTTCCTCTGCCGTCTCGAGAACCATGTCCTTGCGGCGTCTCTGCGCAAGAACCCGGTTTTGAGCGTCACCTTCGATGGCCTGCCGTTGCGCTTCAACCTGCCCCGGCTTGCCGCCGCCATGGTCGAGCGGATCGACGGCAAGACCACAGTCGCGGAGATTTACGCCAGTCTCGCGGAACTCGATCCCCACCTCGAGCGCGCCACCTTCGACCAGCAGTTTGCCCAGACCTACGAAGTCCTGAACGGGGTCAACCATCTACTGCTCAGGGCATAAACCTGGTCAGCACCCATGGAGTGCCGCATGCGAGACCGTCCCACCGTCCTCTTCATCTGCAGCGGAAACATTTTTCGCAGCATGACCGCCGACTTCAGCCTCAGAGCACACCTCCGCGCCAGCGATGAAATCACCATCCGTTCCGCCGGCCTCGGGCCACCGCCTCACGGCGTCGTGGACTTTGTCCGCGATCACCTGGCGGGTAAAGGGATCGACATCTCGGAGCACAAGCCGACCCAGCTCACCCCCGCCATGCTTGAAGACACCGCGCTGCCCGTGGCCATGGGACTGGAACACCGGGAAATTATCGAACGGGACTTCGAGCATCGCCTGCCGCTGTTCAGCGAGGTCGCCTACGGCACGGTGGAGGCCCTGCGGGATGTCTGGGAAGTGGTGCCCGATTGGCAGAACAACCTGGACGCCTCAGCCGAATACGGCTGTTCGGTCATCGACTATATTCATAACGGGATGCCCGGCTTTCTGGAGCGCATGGATGACTTCATAGCGCGGGGCAGCGGGAAAGCCTGATCGCATTCCCCTGAGCAGGGACGCCTTTCACTCCCTTTTGTGGCGCTGCCGGAAAGCCTGCTTTTTCATCCGGTTGCCGCAGCGGTTCATGGAGCACCAGCGGCGCTTGCCGGGCCGTGATGCGTCGATGAACAGCACCGAGCAGTCATCGGCCGCGCATTCACGGATCTTGTCCAGAACCTCGCTGGTCAGTAGCTCCACAGCATCCCGGGCCACGGACGCCAAAACCGCCTCCAGGGGCGCATCGGCCTGCCAGATCAGCTCTTCGCCTCTGCCGCGCAATCTGGGGATCAGCGCCGGACGCGCCGCCCAGTCGTTCAAAAGGGCCACATCCTCAGGGGCGAACTCTCCCTGTGCGCGTGCCACCTGGACCAGCCGGTAAATCGCCGCCCTGAGCGCGCGGGCCGCGGCAAGGTCTTCGTCGGTGACCTGCGGGGCGTCCGGAAGCAACCCGGAGTCCACACACCAGCGGCCCAGGTCTTCCGCACCCGGCCAGCGCTCGATTTGATCACCCGACCAGTCGCCGAAGCTCGCAACCGCATTCAGGCAGAGCCGGCCGGTGTTGAGATGAAAGGCCATATCGGCGGAGGAGATATCGCCATGGAGAGATTGCTGCTTCATGGAACTTGTATAACCGGTTCCTCCATGCTAAGCAATGGAACCATTATAACTGGTTCCACAAATTCTCGTTGGATGGTGAGATGTTCGAGGGCTTCCAAAACCAAAAGATCCCGGTCGGAGATTCGGTGATCAACCTCATGACCGGGGGTGAGGGCCCGCCGCTGCTGCTGTTGCACGGCTATCCGCAAACCCACGTGGCCTGGCATGCGGTCGCCCCGGCGCTGGCCAGGGACTTCACCCTGGTCATTCCCGACCTGCCGGGTTACGGCGACAGCCTGGGACCGGAACCCGATCCGGCGCACCTGAACTACGCCAAACGCACCATCGCCCGGACGCTGGTCGGGCTGATGGAGAAGCTGGGCTTCGATCGCTTTGCACTCGCCGGGCACGACCGCGGCGGGCGCGTGGCCTATCGCATGGCGCTCGATCACCCGGAGCGGGTTTCACGCCTGGCGGTTCTCGACATCATCCCGACACTGGAGGTCTGGGAGGCCATGGACTGGCAGCAGGCCCTCGACGGCTACCACTGGCCTTTTCTTGCCCAACCGGCGCCCCTCCCTGAACGTATGGTCGGTCAGGATCCGGACTTTTACATCCGGCATCTGCTGGACCGTTGGATACAGGACGGCAATAGCCTGGCACCCGAAGCGCTCAGCCAGTACCTCCGTCAATTCCATAAAGCATCCGTCGTCGCGGCCACCTGCGCCGATTACCGTGCCGGGGCAAGCCAGGACCTTGCGCACGATAGAGCGGACCGTGCGGCGGGCAAGCGCGTGACCTGTCCTCTGCTGGTGGTTTGGGGACGGGGTTATTTCCTGACCGAAGAGAGCAGCCCGGCGGAGATCTGGCGGGCCTGGGCGGAGGAGGTCTCCGAGGTGGCGCTGGACTGTGGCCACTTCGTCGCGGAAGAACAGCCCGAAGCCTGCGCGGCAGCGCTCAGGGAATTCTTCGCCGATTAACCATGTTTCCGGCAGTCAAAAAGGGGCTGCCTTCAGGCAACCCCCGTTTTTTAACAAAAAATATGAACCTGTTGCCGGACGAAAATCCGGTTCAGCAGGCGTTCCTGTCCAGACCGAGGTCCTTCAGAATGCGAAGGTCGGTGATCTTGGACCATCGTGACTTCCGCGCGGTCGGAACCGCGCTGGAATAAGACGCTTCCATGGCCTGACCGCTGCGGCGGGTCAGATCGCTTGCGCACAAACCTGGCATCGTGCTGTCGACAACAAAATTGAAGTCCGCCATTGCGCTGATCCTTCTAGAGGGCTCCGAAACCTAAATATTGGTGAATACTTCAGAGCCAAAGTTAAAAACTCTTTCTAATCTCCAATTAAGCCCAGTTGCGACGCGGCACCAATGCCGAATCAACGGACACGCCATGCCGATTCTGCATAGCGAAAATCCACGAAATCTTAAAGATTTTCAGATAGCTAGCCGTTAGTCTTCAAAGCGACCACTAGTGGTGTCAAAGCGACAGGCTCCGGCTGCTACAAGTCTTCGCCGAGTATTGGGATGAGACGGTCCATAGCTTCCGAGAGCCGGTCCAGTGTGCCGGCATAGCAGAGCCGGAAATTGCCTTCCCCACCCTTCCCGAACGCCGACCCGGGTGCCAGACCGACGCCGGTTTCGTGCAGGATTTTCTTGGCGGCGTTCAGGCTGTCGGTCATGCCTTCCACCGCGAAGAAGAAATAGAAGGCGCCCTTGGGACTCGTTGCCCGGACCCGAGGCACGGCCGACAAACGCTGAAAAACCAGATCCCGTCCCTGGCGGCAGCGCTCTACCGTCTGTTTCACGAAAGGCTCGCCGCCCCGCAAAGCCGCGATACAGCCATGCTGCAGAAAACCCTGGGTGCCCGAGGTGTTGAACTCAATCAGATTGTCCAACACCGGCCCCAGGCTCGCGGGATGAGTCAGCCATCCCATACGCCAGCCGGTCATGGCCCAGGCCTTGGAAAAGCTGTTCACGACGACCAAAGCATCCTCGGGATCGGCGATCTGCAGGAAAGAGTTCCCCACCTCCTGCTCGTAGACGAAACGGTGATAGACCTCGTCGGCGATCAGCCAGATGCCGCGCTTGCGGCAAAACGCGAGGACCTCGCGCTGCTCTTCCTCGGTGATCATCCAGCCGGTCGGGTTGCTGGGCGAGACGATAAAGAGTGCCTTTGTGTGTTCGTCGCAGTTGGCGAACAAGCGTTCCAGATCCAGGGTAAAGCCGCCGTCGTCGCGTTGATCCAGACTGACCTGTCGCGCTTCGGCTCCCATGATTTCGATCGCACCCATCACGTTGGGCCAGCCCGGCGTCACACATACCACATTATCGCCCGGGCCCGCGACCGTCTGCGCCATCAGCATAATGCCGTTCATCCCCGCCGTAGTGACGGTGACGCGCTCTTGATCGAGCGGGATGTCGAAGGTCCGCGCCATGTAGCCGGCCAGTTCCTGCCGCAGTTCCGGCAGGCCGCGCTTTTGGCTGTAAAAGCAGATCCCGCTTTTCAAAGCGTCATTGGCCGCATCGCAAATGAACTCCGGGGTGGGTTCGTTGCCTTCGCCGACCCAGAGCGGGATCAGGTTCTCAACGCCGAAGCCCATCTGCCAGAGTTCAACGATCTTCGAGCTTTCGAGTCCCGCAATCTGCGGTTGGATCGGCGCGGGAAAAGGCATCTGGAAAACCACCTTGAAATTGAACCCCAAAACTCGAAAATTAACCCGGAAAGAGGTGCCATGGCCCGGAGAGCTTGGCAAGCGTGATCGGGGACGGGGCGCGCGAACCCGGCTCAAGAGATCGGCTTGAGCCGGGGCAAACGCTTGAGTATGATGCCGCGTTTTTTGCACTGCGGCGATAATACAAACGCAGCCGTGCGGATCGCGACAAAGATACAAGACCGGGCGGCCTCAATGCTCACGGCGAAACCATTGTGACAAGGGTAGACACAGCATGAACAAGGTATTTCCCGACGCGGCCAGCGCCCTCGATGGCCTGCTGTTCGACGGCATGACGCTGATGGCGGGCGGCTTCGGGCTCTGCGGGGTTCCCGAGCATCTGATCGAGGCCCTCAAGGCCTCGGGCACGAAGAACCTGACCATCATCTCCAATAACGCCGGCGTCGACGGCGACGGCCTGGGCGTTCTGCTCGAAACCCGCCAGATCGCGAAGATGGTCTCCTCCTATGTCGGCGAGAACAAGCTCTTCGAAAAGCAGTACCTGGACGGCGATCTGGAGCTCGAATTCAACCCCCAGGGCACCCTGGCCGAGCGCATCCGCGCGGGCGGTGCCGGGATCCCCGCCTTCTTCACCAAGACCGGTGTCGGTACCCTGGTTGCCGAAGGCAAGGAGATCCGAGACTTCGACGGCGAAGACTACGTCATGGAAAGCTGGTTGAGGTCCGACGTTTCGATCGTCAAGGCCTGGAAAGGCGACACGGAGGGCAATCTGATCTTCCGCAAGACCGCCCGCAACTTCAACGCGCCCATGGCGACCGCGGGCAAAATCACCGTGGCAGAGGTCGAGGAGCTGGTCGAACCGGGCGAGTTACAGGCCGACGAGATTCACTGCGCCGGTATTTTCGTGCAGCGCATCATCGACGGCGGAAGCTATCGCAAGGTCATCGAAAAACGCACGACGCGGCCCCGGAGTTGATCTCCGTGGGCTGATCTGCGCGCGCGGCCGAACGGCGGCCTGATGACCTGACAACCAGACAGATACTGAGATAGGAAACAACAGCATGGCTTGGACGCGGGATGAAATGGCGGCACGCGCCGCAAAAGAACTCAGCGACGGCTTCTATGTAAACCTGGGGATCGGCATCCCCACCCTGGTGGCCAACTATATCCCCGAGGGGATGCACGTCACCCTGCACAGCGAAAACGGCATGCTCGGCATCGGCCCCTTCCCCTACGAAGGCGAAGAAGACCCGGACCTGATCAATGCGGGTAAGCAGACCGTGACCGAGCTGCCGCACAGCTCTTACTTCGACAGCGCGGCAAGCTTCGGCATGATCCGCGGCGGACACATCAACCTGGCCATCCTGGGCGCCATGCAGGTTGCCGAGAACGGAGACCTGGCCAACTGGATGATCCCGGGCAAGCTGGTCAAGGGCATGGGCGGCGCCATGGACCTGGTGGCCGGCGTGCAGCGCGTCGTCGTGGTGATGGACCACAACTCCAAAGCCGGTGATGTGAAGTTCCTGAAGGCCTGCGACCTGCCGCTGACCGGCACCCACGTGGTCGACCTGCTGATCACCGACATCGGAGTCTTCGACATCGATAAGAAAAACGGCGGGGTCACCCTTATCGAGATCGCGCCGGGCGTTACCGTCGATGAAATTCGCGAACGCACGGAAGCAAGCTTCGAGGTCGCACCGGGCCTCGCCTGATCAACGCGTTCAATGGATCCGGCGCAACCGGACCCTGTTTAAACCGGGCAGACTGCTTGAGGCACGGGCGGCGAAGGACAAGCCGCCCACCTCGCGCAGGGCAGGGCTGCGTCTGCCCTCCTAGCTGAACGGGCTGCAAATCTGTACCCTTTGCAGGGTATGTCTCCGCCAAAACTATCTTTCAACCGCATCGATGCGATCTCCGCGCCGGTGCAGGGTGCTCTTTTGATGACCCTGGCCGCGCTCGGGTTTTCGATCATGAACATCCTGATCCGCTATGCCGCGGATGAACTTCACCCGATCCAGATCGCCTTCTTCCGGAACTTCTTCGCCCTGGCCTTCGTGCTGCCCTGGCTGTTCCGCCACGGCCTGGCCGGACTCCGGACCGAACGTCCGGGAATGCACCTGGCGCGTTCCGTGGTCGGCCTCTCGGCCATGTTCTGCTGGTTTACCTCGATTACCATCCTGCCACTCGCCGAGGCCGTAGCCCTGAACTTCACCGTTCCGCTCTTTGCCACGGCAGGCGCTTACTTCATCCTGCGGGAAGCCGTGGGTGTGCGCCGCTGGTCAGCGACCCTGGCCGGCTTTCTCGGGGTGATTGTCATCCTGCGGCCCGGCTTTGTCGAGATCACCCCTGCCATGGCGATGCCGGTCATCGCCGCCGGCTTCATGGCAGGATCGGTGCTCTTAGTCAAAACCCTCTCGCGGACCGAAGACACCGTGGCGATGGTGCTGATCATGAACCTGATCATGACGCCCTTGTCCCTGATTCCGGCGCTCTTTGTCTGGGAGTGGCCGAGCTGGACCGTGCTGGGTTACCTGACCCTGATCGGGCTGGTGGCGACGATCGCCCATCTGGCCCTGACCAAATCCTATCGGCTGGCCGACGCGTCGGCTGTGATCCCCTTCGACTACGCCCGCCTGCCCTTCGTGGCCTTCTTGGCCTACTTCGCGTTCGGTGAGGTGCCCGACGAATGGACCTGGATCGGGGCCGGCATCATCGCGGCGTCGGCCATCTATATTGCGCAGCGGGAGGCCAAGGTTGCGCGTGAACGTACCGCTGCCGAGGCACCGCGGGCGCAAATCTGATGGCATCGACGCACAGCGAAGCCCGAAAGAGGGCCTGGCGCCTGCTCTCACCGAACCATCGTGGCGCCATATGGATGATGGGCGCGACGGCGGGTTTCACGCTCAACGGCGCGCTGGTGAAAAGCCTCTCGCAGCTCGATATGGACGCTTTTCAGATCAGCTTCGCCCGCGCCTTGTTTGCGCTTCTGGCGATCCTGCCTTTCGTCTGGCGCGAACGGCGGACGGTCTTAATCAGCAAGCACTGGGGCATCCATATGGTGCGCGCCCTCTCCGGCGCGATTGCCATGATCTGCGGTTACTATGCGGTCTCGAAGATGCCGCTCGCCGATGTGACGGCATTGGGATTCACCCAACCGCTTTTTACCACCCTGCTGGCCTTTCTGCTCCTGGCGGAGGTCGTGCGTTGGCGGCGCTGGACCGCGACCCTTGTCGGATTCCTGGGGGTTCTGGTGATTGTACGGCCCGGCGCCGACAGCTTCGAGCCCACCGCCTTCGCCGCACTCGCAATGGCCTTCGGTATCGCCCTGGCGGTCACCCTGGTCAAACGCTTCCCGGATGGCGAGAGCAGCGTGACCATGCTGCTGATTTTCTGCATCACCTCCATCGTCCTCACCGCACCGCCGGCGCTTTACCTCTGGCGGGAACCCAGTCTCTATGAGTTCGGATTGCTCTGCGGGGTTGGCGTGGTCGGTATCGGATCGCAGGCGATGATCATTCAGGCCTACCGCAATGGGGAAGCTTCCTTCGTGGCCCCCTTCGACTACACGAAACTCCTGCTGGCCGGTGTCATAGGTTACCTGCTGTTCGATGAGCTGCCCGACGGCTGGACCTGGACCGGCGCGGCCATCATTGTTGCCTCGACGCTTTACATCGTACGGCGCGAGTCGCAACAGGGCCGTGATCGCAGCACGCCGCCGCAATCCCGCCTTTAGGGTCTGGAGTTATTCGCTGGAGAGGGGCTCGCGCTCGGCAGACTCCCATTCATCGGAATCCGACAAGGTATCTTTCGCCCGCGCGCGGTGCTCCTCGTTCATATGTCCCGAGATCGCTCGAATAGCGGCAAGAATGACCGTCGCATCGTCGGTAAAACCGAGCCCGGCGACAAAGTCGGGGATCATATCGGCGGGCACCACAAAGTATGCCAGAGCGCCCATCAATGTGGCCCGCACCCAGACCGGTGTCTTGCGATCCGTCGCACAGAAGTAGCCCGCCACGGCGTCTTCCATGAAGGGAACCTTGCCGATGGTGGAACGGACCTTCGGCCAGAAGCCGCGCTTGACCTTCTTTTCGTCGCGTTTCATCCGCGCCGGAGAGACCGGCACAAGAGCCCGCCCGGCAAGGGCTTCCTGGTAGAGTGCGGCTTCGTCCTCGGAGGCCTGCGGTTCGGGGGCCTCGGAGTTTGAAGCCGGGGAGTTTGAGGCCGGGGAGTTTGAGGCCGGGGAGTTTGAGGCCGGGGTTTTTGGCTGATCTGTCGACATGGCCTAGATATGGGAGTTTCGGGCAAAAGTCGCAATATTTCTATCGGCAAGCGGCCCGCAGCGACAGGACCGCCGGCAGCTTCGAGAGGTTTCGAACAAACGCGGATTTGCACAAGGCTTCCTGGCAGCGCGCCGGGTTCAGCGTACCAATAGTAACGGGCGCGAAACACCGCCTGAGGCGTTCGAGCCGAAGTCAGCACCCGTTCGGCCACAAGCTATCGCCTTCGCTTGCGGCTTCTGCTATAGACCCGCGCGAGGTTAATCACCGACGGAACAACAAACGAAATAAAGGCTCACGGCCTGTCGACAAAGGAGCAAGAGGAATGGACGTTAAGGGACTAGCGGCAATCATCACCGGCGGCGGATCGGGCCTGGGCGCCGAAACGGCGCGTTATCTCGCGAAGGCCGGTGCCAAGGTCACCGTGCTCGATCTGAACCCCGAAACCGTCGAGGCGGTCGCGGCGGAGACCGGCGGACTTGGGATTTCCTGTGACGTGGGATCGGCCGAAGAGCTGGAAGCCGCGGTCGCCAAAGCGCGGGAGGCGCATGGCCCCTGCCGCATTGCCGTGAACTGCGCCGGCATTGCGCCCGCCAAGCGGATTGTCGGCCGCGGTGGCGCCATGCCCCTGGAAGACTTCGAAAAAGTCATCAAGGTCAACCTGATCGGCAGCTTTAACCTGATGCGCCTGGCAGCGGCCGAGATGCTTGCGGAAGAGCCGCTGGATGACGGCGAACGGGGCGTTATCATCTCGACCTCTTCGATCGCTGGCGAAGAAGGCCAGCTGGGCCAGGTTGCCTACGCTGCCTCCAAGGCCGGCATCACCGGGATGATGCTTCCCGCGGCGCGTGAGTTTGCGAAGAACGGCGTGCGGGTTCTGACCATCGCGCCCGGCCTGATCGGTACGCCGCTGTTGCTGAATATGCCGCAGGACGTGCAAGACAATCTGGCCGGCCAGGTGCCCTTTCCCCACCGCTTCGGCCGCCCGGACGAATTCGCCCGGCTGGTCCTGCATATCTGCGAAAATGTTATGCTGAACGCCGCGTCCTTTCGCCTGGACGGCGCCATGCGCATGCAGTAACGCGATTTCATCACGCGCCAAAAGTAAAAAAAGGGACCGGCATTGCCGGTCCCTTTGTCGTTGCGGCCTTAAGACCGGGACGTCATGAACCGGCGAAACCATCCATACGCTTGGCCAGTTTTACGTCAAGTTCGGAAAGTCCGTCACAATCATGCGTGGTCAGGACAACCTCGACCCGGTTGTAGACATTGAACCACTCCGGATGATGATTCATCTTCTCGGCAACCAGAGCGGCCCGGTTCATGAAACCCCAGGCTTCGATAAAGTCTTTGAATTTAAACGACTTTTGAATCGCATCGCGGCCCTCGACCTCTTGCCAGTCCGGCAACTCGGCCAAAGCCTCGGCGCGCGCAGCCGTGCTAAGCTTCTCGGCCATAAGATTTCCTCTTTAGCAGTGGGGGTGCATAGGGTATCTGGGGGCGCCGCATGCGACAACAAGCAAGCGGCGAAAAGGCGGAGACGGGAACGGTCGGCCTGACACATGATCATCGCTGCACGGCGGCAAAGCTGGTATCGAGGAAAAGTGTCAAGCCCCAGCGCCTTTCTCTTCCTATATGCTAAGGAGGCTGGCAGATGACATCTCCAGCTTTCGGCCAAACGACGACGGTCAGACGCCAGGGTCAGGGAAAGTATGGCACATCTACACGACATCGGGCGCTACACCACGCCGCCGGAACTGTCCGATCTTGAAGCACAGGCGCGGGAAGCCTACGCAACGATCCCGGCGGAACTGCGGAATTATGTCGGAAGTGTCGTCATCCAGGTGACGGACTTCCCGGACGACGAGACCCTGGAACTTATGGAGTGTGAATCTCCATTCGACCTGCTGGGCCTTTATAAGGGTATCGACCTGACCCAAAAGAGTGTGTTGGACAGCCCCGAAGATCTCGATATGATCTTTTTGTACCGGCGCCCAATCCTGGACTATTGGTGTGAAACCGGCGAAGATCTGGTTCACATAGTCAGGCATGTCCTCATTCATGAAATCGGCCATCACTTTGGCCTTTCAGACGACGACATGGAAAGAATTGAACAAAACGAGGCTTTTCGTTAAGTTAAGAGTAAACTAAGAGTTGAATTTAGTCTTTAATTGATTCGCGACTAAAGTTTTTATTAAATATTCCTTGCTATAGTGTTTAAACTCAAGTGCTCCTGTAGGGATTGAACGAGAGATGACTATAGGTACTCCAGGGATCGTGAGTTTGGTTGGCGCCTTGACGCTGATTCCGAATCTCGCCTGGAGCATGGATCTCGAAGAGTTGGTCCCCGGAAGCTTTTTCGCCGAAAACCGAGCCTGGAACGGCAGCACCGCAAACGACGGTCCCGCGGACGCAATCGCGTTCGATCTTCAGGTCAATCGCCAGATGCTCTCCGAGAGCCAGACCTACGGGCTTTCACCCAACGGCAGTGAGAACGGCGTCGCCTTCTTCACTCCCCGGTTTGCCGGCCTGCAAGGCAGCGTGGGCTACCGCCCGGACGATCTGGGGTCGGACAGCGCGCCGCAACTCGGGGTGAACTGGACGATTGATGTGGCGCCAGATGCGCAGATCGCGGCCGCGACCAGCTACGAGCTGAACAAGAATGGATTCGATATCGGCGCCAGATATGCGCAAGGTCCCTGGGAACTGCAGCTGATGTACGGCAGCAGCGAAGGCGAGACCGAGTTGGAGGAAATCGAGTCCCTGGCCCTGTCAGCGGGCTACGCGGTCGGTCCGGGAATCAGCTTTACGGGTGTCCTCGGCGCTGCGGACCGCAATAGTTCCGCCGAGGAAAGCAAGAGCGCCGATGACCGGAACAACGAGGATTTCTGGGTCGTCACGGGTGTCAAAATCAGATTTTAAGTCAATAGCCTGATAAGGCGCGCGCGACGTTTAATTCCAGTCTCTGGTTTATCTGCACCCCTGCCGCTCTGCGAACTCCACTTCACATCCTGTCTGAAATTGTCGGTTCGATCGAACCAAAAACGCGCTATATCAGCGCCTTAACTCTGGCCTGCAATTCAGGCAGAACGTCTTCCTCGAACCAGGGGTTCTTCCGTAACCACAGGGTTGAACGCCAGCTCGGATGCGGTGTGGGTAAAAACGCCGGCTGGTAGTCCCGCCAATGCCTGACCGTCTCGGTCAGGGTCTTTTTCTTACGCTTGCCCAGATAGAACGCCTGGGCGTACTGTCCGACCAGAAGGGTCAGCGCGATGTCGGGCAGACCGGCCCGCAGCGGCCCATGCCACAGGGGTGCGCACTCCGGGCGGGGCGGATTATCGCCGCCCTTCGGATTGCGGCCGGGGTAGCAAAAACCCATTGGAATTATGGCGATACGGCTCTCATCGTAAAAAGTCTCACTGTCCAGGTCGAGCCATTCGCGCAGACGATTGCCGGACGCGTCGTTCCAGGGAATGCCGCTTTCGTGGACTTTGGTCCCGGGCGCCTGCCCCACGATCATGACGCGTGCACTGGCCTGCGCCCGCATGACGGGCCTCGGGCCGAGCGGGAGCTGCTCTTCACAGATCCGGCAGGCCCTTGCCTGCCGCAGGGTTTCGGCCAGTTCGGGTGGCGGGCCGGCGTGTTCGCTGGGCGTCTCGGTCACAGGTAAAATCAGATCTCAAGTGAAGGCTCCAGGCAGTTTAACGCCAAGACGGCCGCTAAACACGCGCAATGCGGTGCCCTTCGCGCGAACGTGATCGCCACTTCAAATCCTGGCCTAACACCCCCGCCTCGTTGAGTGATCCATCCCCACCCCACTACTCGATCGCAACAAATGCCATGGCCTGGCGCGCCGTGCGCAGGCTGTGGCGGCGTTTCAGGGGCGAATTGAGGAAGCGGTTCAAACCGGCCGCGAGCGTTTGAGCGGTTTCGGCTGCAGGACCGGCGGCCAGTTCATCCGCGACGGCCATGGTCAGCTTCACCTGATGGCAGGAAACGATGTACTCGAACTGACCATGATCGAGCAAATTCCCGACGTTATGACATACAAATGCCACAGGATCGGTCACCCGCCAGGGGCTCATGTCGAAATGGCGGTCGATGTAGCGCGCATTGCGTCCGGCAAAGCAGGCCATCTGTAAAAGTCCCTGGGGCCAGAGTTCCGGACTGCGCCCACAGAGATGCCGGACCGCGTTCGAGAAAGTCACGCCGTGGGTGAAATCAAGCCAGGAGACGTTGTTTGAGATCGAACCCGTGGTCCGTCCCTGGAGCGGGAGATCGAAGCTCACAAGGTTATGGGCATTCGCGCCCAGCAGGGCCGCATAAAGCGGCTCGACCGCGCCCCCGGACTCCAGGGCCCGCTCGAGGGCCTGCTCGACGCTCAGGCCGACGAAGTCCGTAGGCGCGACGCCGCGCGTTCCCGCATCGGCCCAGCGGCCCAGCACATCGGCGTAGTGGCGGAATTCAGGCAGCAGATCCTCGCGGCTGGCGTAGATCAGCGAGCGGGTCAGCGCCAGCGACAACGGCTCGGCCACCTCCGGTCCCAATGCGTCAATCAGCTCTCCGGTCTTTAGGACATAGATCGCGGAGTGGCCGAAATCGGCATAGTGCGCGAGCGCCGCGCGGGCAAAGGCGGGTTCCAGATCGGCAAAGGTCAGACCCGCCTCGAGCGCCCCACGCAGGAGGCGCACCGCCTGATCCTCATCCTCGGCCTCCATGGCCGCGACAAAAGCCCCGGCATCGTAGGGCGCCGTTCCCCCGGCAAAGGGGAAATGAGGTTCGCGCAGGGCATCCCAGGCAAAGTGGCCAATGCTCTCGACCAGCGGCACCAGAGCGGCGGCAGCATCGTCCCGCCCGTCCACGCCCTGGTCCAGCAGCCGCTGCCGGATTGCCAGCCAGTCGGGCGCGGCGGCAATGGCGTGGGTCGTTCCGAACTCGAAACGATCATGCTGCCAGGCAATGACCTTCCGCAGGGCCTCCAGCGGGTCGGCCCCGGCCAGGCTGAGGCGCGAGAGCTCGCGGGCAATACGGTCGTATTCGTGTTTGTCGACGGCCTCGCGCAGATTGGCCTCCGCCGCCGCGACCTTTTCTTCCAGCGGCGGCTCGGTCAGATCCAGCCAGATTTCGTCACCGTCGATGCGGACCGGATAACGCCGCAGCGTATCGCCGCCGACCAGAGTGTCGCCGCTTTCAAGGTCGAATTTCCAGTTGTGCCAGTTACAGGTCAGGATGCAGCCATCGGTCAGACTCCCCTCCTTGAGGGGATAGCCCTCGTGCGGACAGCGGTTGTTGCAGGCGAAAACGCCCTTCGGACCGTCGAAGAGGACAATCTGTTTGCCCTCCAGCCGGACCAGATCCGATCCCTTTTTTGAAAGTTCGCTGTAGCTGCCTGCGCGCACAAATGCCATGGATCCGCCCTTTCAGCTCTTTAAGAAAGTTTTTTCTTTCTAAATTTAATCTGATCCTGCCGGCAAGTTTTTGCAAGAATTTTCTTTTGGAATAGCCGCCGAGATTCTATAGGTGAAGTCTATGGCGGAGAAATCGACCAAGACGATCAAAACGCGGCAGGCGATCCTGGACTTGCTCAAGCGCGAGGGCCCTCAGAGCGCCCAGGCCCTGGCGAAAGCCTTCTCGATCACCCCGATGGCGGTGCGCCAGCATCTCTATGATCTCTATGACCAGAAACTGGTTTCCCAGGATGATACCGCCCGGCCGGCGAAAGATGTAGGGCCGAAAGATGCGGGGCCGAAAGATGCGGGGCCGAGAGATGCGGGGGAGGAAGACGGCACGGCGAAGGCCCCAAAAACCGGCCCTAAACCGCAGGCCAGTGCCGGCAGGCCGGTCAAACGCTGGCGCCTGACCCCCGCCGCCGACAGCCTCTTTCCGGACCGCCACGCGGACCTCGCCGTCGAACTGATCGCATCGATTCGCGAGACCTTCGGGCAGGATGCAATGGAGCGGCTGATCGCCAGCCGCTCGCAAAGCCAGCTCGTCAGCTATCGTGCCGCGCTCGACGGGGCGGACAGCCTGGAAGAAAAGCTTACTGCCCTGGCCAAGGCCCGCAGCGACGAAGGCTACATGGCCGAGGTGCTAAAAGACGAAAACGGCGAGTATCTCCTTGTCGAGAATCACTGCCCGATCTGCGCGGCGGCCAAGGCCTGCACGGGGATCTGTGCCGCGGAACTCTCGGTATTCCAGGACACTCTGGGCCCGGAAATCCGCCTCGAACGCGTCGAACACCTGCTCCAGGGCGCACGGCGCTGCGCGTATCGTGTCTCGAGCACCTGACTGTTTCATTTCGTAAAATCCGGCCCAAGTACCGAATGGCAAGAACCCCTGGTGCGCCAAAAATAGAAAGAGCGCAATGCGCCGCCTCTTGGCTCTTCACACAAAATACTGGCAGGGATCAAGTACACAGCAGCAGCAACTACAAATCTGCCAATAGGTTGTTTTTTCGGCAATCTATTTTACAATTACCAGTTGGCTCAAGGATTTATACAGCTTTCTATTTGATAATTCTCAACTGAGAATCCCCGTACTCTCCGGAAATGGTAAGCGGCAATGTCTTTGGCCCAACAGGGAGCGTTTGAGCCTTCACCTCGTGAAGCGCGTCCTCTGAAGATTTTGATTATCGATGACGACGAGGTCGACTATCGTGCGACCCGCCGGATGCTGATCGAGATTTTCGGGGCCGACATTTCGCTCGACTGGATTCCGGACTGGAATACCGCGACCAGGGCCTTTGGTCAGACGAACTACGACGTCTATCTGATCGATTACTTTCTGGGCGGCAGAACCGGCCTCGAGTTGATCGAAAGCTGTGATCCCTCGGACAAACCCAGCGTCTTCATATTTCTGACCGGACATGACGACCGGCAAATCGATGTCGCCGCGACCAATGCGGGCGCTTCGGGATACCTGGTTAAAAGCGATATCAACGCCTCCACTCTGGAACGCTCGATCCGCTACGCGCTCTATATGGCCGGTAAAAAGGAGGCCTTGCAGAGAGAAACCCTCGCCGTCAAAGCCGCGAAGGACGTCGTCGAACGTCAGTCGAAAATGCACGCGAAGCTGGCCGGTGATCTCTCCGCCACTCAGGAAAAGCTGAGGGCGGCACTGAAAAGCGCCGAGGAGAGTGAGCAGAAGTATCGCAACCTTGCGCAATACGACCTTCTGACCGAATTGCCCAATCGCGTGCTCTTCATGTCGCAACTTGAGAACATGATCGAGCATTCGCACCGCAGTGAAAAGAGCATGGCGCTGTTGCTGCTGGATCTCGACCGCTTCAAGTCCATCAACGACTCGCTTGGCCATCCCATCGGTGACCGCTTGCTCATGCAGGTGGCGAAACGCCTGACCGGCTGCATCCGCAAGACCGATACTGCCGCGCGTCTGGGTGGCGATGAGTTTGCCGTCATCGCAACCAACCTGCAAAGTCATAAAGACACCGCCATCGTGGCGCAGCATATTATCGAGGCACTCGCGGCACCGTTCGAGATCGAGGGACATGAAGTTAATACCAGTGCGTCCGTCGGTATCGCAATTCTTAACGAAGACAGCGACACGGTCGAAACCCTGCTCAAAAATGCCGATGCGGCCCTCTATAAAGCGAAGGATGCCGGCCGCGGTGTGTACCACTTCTTTGATGCTGCGCTGAACAAGCAGGTCCGCACGCTCTCACTGCTTAAAAGAGAGCTCTGCGACGCCCTGCTGCAAGACCAGTTCTTTCTGGAGTACCAGCCGCAAATCGAGACTTCGACCGGCAGGGTCACGGGCGTCGAAGCACTGGTGCGCTGGCAACACCCGACGCGCGGCAGAGTGCCGCCCTGCGATTTCATTCCGACCGCCGAGTCCACGGGCCAGATCGCCGCAATGTCGGAATGGATTCTTCGGGAAGCCTGCAAGCAGTCGGTGCAGTGGGCGGCGATGTTCGGGCGCAGTATCCCCGTTGCCGTCAACCTCTCGGCTATTCAGTTCAAGCGCGGACGCCTCGTTGAAACGATCTCCACCATCCTCAGTGGGACAGGGCTGCCGCCGGCATCGCTTACGCTTGAAATTACCGAAACGGTAATGATTCATGACGTTGATGAAGTGGAGATGCAACTGCGCAAACTTGTGACTCTGGGTGCGAAGATCGCCATTGATGATTTCGGGACAGGATACTCATCTCTCGCGCATGTACGACAACTGCCGATCGACCAGATCAAGGTCGACCGCTCCTTCGTTACCGATATGCTCGTCAATCACCGGGACGCGGCTGTGGTGGAAGCTGTCATCGCGCTGGGCCGAAACCTTGGCGTGACCGTTGTCGCGGAAGGTGTCGAGACTCGCGAGCAGATGGAATACCTGCGCGCAATGCCCTCCATCGACGCTCAGGGTTACTTCATCGCCAAGCCCATGCGGCCCCCGCAGTGTCAGACTTGGCTGAGCAAAAACCTGCGGCCTGACTTCACTTTACCTGCACCCGTTATTGCCGATCCGTCGGCCGGCGGCCAAGTGTCTTCTCAACCTCAACAGAGATTCTTGGCACATAGGTAGCATCGGCAACACGAACGCGTTGCTGTGCCATGCTGGCATCTATAATAATTATTATGTCGCTGTTTTTTAATTAGCGAGAAGTCAGTCGGGTCCGGGAAGGTAAATCGATGAAAGTGGCGCGCGGATCATGTGCCATCGAGCAGGCTTTCGACATAGGCCGGGACGACCTCGCTTGCTGGGCCGTGGAGACAATGATGAAAGAGGCTGGCGCCCTCGGAGGGTTCGAGGTTGAGTTCAATCGTTTGCGCCGTAGGGCGGCCATGGCGCCGGACCTGTTCGACGAAGCCGGCGGCGGGATAGACGTTGCCGGACGTGCCGATCGACAGGAAGTAATCACAATCTCCCAGCGCCGCATAGATCCGCTCCATGTGATAGGGCATTTCCCCGAACCACACCACATCGACCCGAAGACCGCCCGCATCGCCGCAGGCGGGACAGATGCTTTGCCGGGACATATCCGAACGCCAATCCGAGACCGCGTTGCAGGACAGACAGCGGGCCTTTAAGAGTTCACCGTGCATATGCAGCAGGTTTGACGACCCGGCCCGCTCGTGCAGATCGTCGATGTTCTGAGTTACCAGCAAGACCTGGTTCTCCGGCCCAGCGTCACGCCAGCGCATCTCGAGGCGTGCCAGAGCCTCGTGCGCCGGGTTGGGCTGAACACTTGCTTCCAGCAGACCGGCGCGGCGATGATTGTAGAAGGCATGAACCCGATCGGGATCACGTTCGAAAGCTTCCGGCGTCGCCACGTCCTCCAGACGCACCTTGGCCCAGATGCCGTCCGCGTCACGAAAGGTGTCCAGACCCGATTCCTTTGAAATGCCTGCGCCGGTGAGAATCACCACTGACTTGCTCATGGTCTTGTTTTCCTACAGAGTTGCGGCCTTCGTTTCTGCCCCTGATAATCGATCGGCATGACGTTTTCCAGCTAAGACGCCGATGTCGCTCAGGCGCTTATCGAGCGTCCCAAAAAAACACACTGACAACCGACATCAAGTATGAGGTTTCCTGTGGCCGCACTCCAGGTTCTCTTTGTCTGTACCGGAAATATCTGCCGTTCGCCATCCGCCGAAAGCGTGCTGCGCCGGGGGCTTGAGGCTGCAGGCCTGAGCGAGCAAATTCTGGTCGATTCCGCTGGGACGCACGCCTATCACACGGGCGATTCGCCCAGCAAAATGGCGCAGCGCAGCGGGGCCAAACGCGGCTACGACCTGTCCGGACTGCGGGCGCGGGAAGTGACCGCGGAAGACTTCGAAAATTTCGATGTGATTTCGGCCATGGACCGGGGTCACGTGGAATTCCTGCGGCAGCTCTGTCCCCCCGCCCGGACCCAACGCATTCAGCTTTTTCTGAATCATGCGCCCCAGCCGCTTCAAGGTCAGGATGTGCCAGACCCTTACGGTGGCGGTGCCGAGGATTACGAACGCACCCTGGATCTGATCGAGGAGGGCATGAAGGGATTGATCGAACACCTGCAAAGCCGGCTGTGAGCCCGGTACAGGCAACCGGCGACCGGGTCGGTCTGGGACTCGCCTATGCAGCCACCGGCATGCTGCTGATGGCCATCATGGATACCATCGTGAAGTGGCTGAGCGGCGGCTATCCGGTCAGTGAAATCCTGGTCTTCCGCAATCTCTTCGGACTTCTGCCCCTGCTCGTGGTGATGGCCTTTACCGGCGGGCCGAGAAGCCTGCGCAGCCCGCAACCGCTTCTGATGTGTCTGCGGGCACTCTTTGCGCTCGGCGCCGGTTTTATGTTTTTCGCGGCTCTGCGCAGCATTCCCCTGGCGGATGCCTTTGCTCTCGCTTTCACAAGTCCCTTGTTCATCACGGCGCTCTCGGTCCCCCTGCTCGGAGAAAAGGTCGGCATCCATCGCTGGTCGGCGGTCATCATCGGTTTTCTCGGCACCATGATTATCCTGCGCCCGACCGGGCAGAGTTTCGATCCGGCGGCCCTGCTGGTGATCGGGGCCGCCCTCTGCTACGCCATGGTTATGCTGTTGACCCGGAAGCTCGCACCCCGGAACTCGACCCTCTCGATGATGATTTGGACCGCGCTCATTTCCCTCGCGATCTCGGGCGCCATCGCCCCCTTCGAGTGGGTCGCGCCATCGGCTCCGGACTTTTTCCTGCTGGCGGTCATGGGCCTGATCGGCAGCGCCGGCATGTTTATGATCGGACAGGGATACCGCTACGCGCCCGCCGCCGTGGTCGCACCGCTGGACTACAGCGTGTTGCTGTGGGGCGTGCTCTTCGGCTGGATCCTCTGGCAGGAACTGCCGGATCAGTACGTCTGGCTGGGTGCGGCGGTGGTGGCGGTCAGCGGGATCTACATCGTTCAGCGGGAAACCCGGCGAAGTCAGACGGTGTAACCCGCCCTCACTCCTCCGGGGCCGGATCAAAAGCATAAGACAAGCAGATCTGGTCTAGATGGAATCGCCCTCGGCGATCCGTCGTACCGGTGAATCTGCTCTAACACTATGATGTAGAGCGGGTTCACATGTTTTAGCGAAAACACAGAGTGTTTCCGCTAAAACATGACGCGCTCTAGGCCTCAAGCGACTCCAGGGGATAAGTCGCCTCGCGCCGGTACATCGGCGGGCCCTTGCCCAGTTCGCTCGAGTAAAGATGAAACTCGGTCACGCGAAACGGCAGGGTCCGGAAAAGCGCGTGCTGGGCAAAGTAGGTCCGCAGTTTGCCCCCCGGACTGGACCCGAAGCGCGCGAGGGTTACATGCGGGTGAAATTTTCTGGACTCGGGTTCGAAACCGGCTGTCTGAACCACACGTTCGACCCGACTCTGCAGGGCGGACAGTTCATCGGAGGGCTGAGTTCCCGCCCAGACCGACCGGGTCCGCCGGCCCTCGCCGAACTGCCCCAAACCGGTGAGCGAGAGGTCGAAGGGGGCAGCCTTGACCGTGGAGAGCGCCGCGTCGAGATCGCCTGCCTCATGTCCGTCGCACGCGCCGATAAAGCGCAAGGTCAGGTGAAAATTCTCCGGCGGAACCCAATTCGCGCCGGGTAAACCTGAACACATCCTCTCAAGCTGTTCCGCTAGATTTTCCGGTAATGCCAATGCAACAAACAGCCGCATATCATGACGCCCCTACGTGAGTTAACTAACTGAATATTCTATCTGAATACGTTATCTTAAATAGCTGCTCCGAAAATGCAGTCCCCCGGAGTCTGGTCTCTTTGCCGCCGTCATTCCTCCTTCTTCGTCAGGGACAGGGATAGGTGTAGGTCTTGTGAATCTTCTCGATCGCGTCGAGTACCTCGTCGCCGAGCGTGATGTCGCTGGCGGCGATATCCGGCTTCAACTGCTCCAACGAGGTCGAGCCGATGATCGTCGAGGTCATAAAGGGCCGGGTATTTACATAGGCCAATGCCATTTGAGCCGGTTCGAGATCATGGGCCCGCGCCAGATCCACATAGGCCCGTACTGCCGCATCGGCGTGATCGCCGCGATAGCGCCGGTTCTCGGGGAAGAGCGTGAAGCGGGCACCCTCCGGGCTCTGGCCATCGAGGTATTTACCGCTCAGGGTTCCCGCACCCAGAGGCGCGTAGGCCAGAAGGCCGCACTTTTCCCGAATGGCGATCTCTGCAAGACCTGCCTCGAAACTGCGATTGAGCAGGCTGTAGGGATTTTGGATCGAGACCACCCGCGGCCCGAGCCCCAGCTTGGCCATCTGCAGAAAGGTCATGACACCCCAGGGCGTTTCGTTCGATACGCCGATCTGGCGGATCTTGCCGGCCGTTTCGACCTCGGCCAGTGCATCCAGGGTTTCCTCGATCGGCGTCATGTCTTCCTCGGCGTCATGGGTAAAACCCAGCTTGCCGAAAAAATTGGTCGAGCGGTCGGGCCAATGCAGCTGATAAAGATCAATGTAGTCGGTCTGCAGGCGCTTCAGGCTGTCGTCGACCGCCTGCACGATATGCTCGCGCGTCAGCCGGGGCTTGCCGTCACGCAGAAAAGGAAAGCGGCTGCCGGGCCCGGTGACCTTGGTGGCGATGACGACCTTATCGCGCGAACCGCGGCTGGCCAGCCAGTTGCCGATGATCTCTTCGGTCCTGTTGAAGGTCTCCTCGCGGGGCGGCGCGGGATACATCTCCGCCGTATCGAAGAAGTTCACGCCTTCGCCGAGCGCGTAATCCATCTGTGCGAAGGCTTCTTCTTCCGTGTTCTGAGACCCCCAGGTCATGGTCCCCAGGCAGATCGAGCTGACCTTAATGTCACTGCGCCCGAGGCGGCGGTATTCCATACGTCTTCCTTTTACTTTTTTTACGACGCGCCGTCCGGTGCCTTCACCGTTACGTCCCGTCGGCTTTCAGTATCCCGTCAGAGCCAGAGGCAGAGCAGCCCCGCATAGAATGAGTTTGTCCAAAATCAGCAGGTCAGCGGAACAGCGTCAGAACGCCGGTGTAACCATATACACGATCCCGCGAAATCTCGCCATTCGCGAAAAAGCCGGCGACTGGGATGTCGCCCAATTCTTCCTGGATCAACTTCATCTCCTGAGAATCGGATCCAAAAAGGTTCTGGCCACGGCCGACGCAGCTGTAGTAGAGCCCGGCGCGGGCCGTCCCGCCACAACGCGCCTTCACGTCCTTGAGCATCCGGCGCATATCCTGCTCCGCGGCGGCATGATCGCGCCGGCAGAACATGACTTTCCGGCCCGGTTCGACAGTCTCGCCGACGCTGACCCAGCCGCGCTCGGTGTCCAGCGCCATCAGGTTGCGGACCAGATAGTCGCCCATGTCGCTGTTGTGCATGGGAAAGGCAGCGAAGATGTAACCTGCGACCCGGCGCAGATCCCGTGACAAAAGCTCGCCGATATCCTCCTTGAAAACCTCGAAGGCCGGACGGCCGTCGATCTCCTTGATGACGTTGTCGCTGCCCTGAGTGACTTCGCGCAGCGGACCGATCGGCGAACAGCCCTGGGTCAGACCGGTCACCACCTCGATCTCGGATTTCAGCAGGACGCCCGATACGCCGCCGTCGATCACCCGGTCGGCAATCTGCGGGAATTCGCCGATCCGGCTGGCGGCCAGGCCGCCGACCAGGAAGGGCGCCGTGGATTCAGCGAGTTCTTCGACGATCTCGGTCAGGCGGACGTTCCGCGGGTCCCCATGGACGATCGCCAGGCCGGGCCGCTCTTCGCCGAGCCATTGCTTCTGATCGGTCAGCAGTTTCGCAAGGCCTTCTTCAACCCGCTCATCCTCGATCGCATCGAAGACCCGAAAACTCTCCGGCGGCAGAGCCGCAACCAGAACCGAGAGGGCGCCCCGGTCGTGATACTCGACGCGGTTTCCCAGCACACCCAGTCCAACGGTCCCGACCCAGTTCTGAATACCGGTCGTCTCGCGCAGGAACGTCAGGACGCTGGGCATGTCCTTGGTAAAGGCGTCGGTCACATAGAGAAAGCCGAAGTTTGCGCCTTCGGGCAGCTCCGTCAGTTCGCTTGCGCAGGCCTTGACCGTGGGGCCCCACTCGCCGCCCCGCGCCCAGGCCGCCCTGAAGCCATCAGATGCCAGCGAGCCCGATTTTTCGTCGGCGTCGGAACCACTGAAGGCTTTGCCGCCAAACCCGTCATCCGCCATGGCGCGCCCCCGTCTCGCGGGCCGCCGCCAGCAACTCTTCGACCTTGGGCAGTATTTTCGAGACGATGACGGCCACACCCTCTTTATTGGGATGGGTGCCGTCGGCCTGGTTCAGATCCGGATTGAGCGCAACGCCCTCGAGAAAAAAGGGATAAAGCGGCACATCATGCTTCGCCGCCAGACGCGGAAAGACCGAGTCGAATTCCTCGACATACTCGGGACCCAGGTTGCGCGGTGCGAGCATACCCGCCAGCAATACAGGAATTCCCTCGGCTTTGAAGCGTTTCACGATCGCGTCCAGATTTTCATAGGTCTGGGCCGGGTCGAGCCCGCGCAGGCCGTCGTTCGCGCCCAATTCGACGATCACCGCATCGGGCCTGTCGGCCAGCGCCCATTCAACCCGCGCGCGGCCCGAAGCCGTCGTATCGCCTGAATTGCCGCTGTTGATCACTGTCACCTTTTGCTCGCGCGCCCGAAGCGCTACCTCCAGTTGGTCCGGGAAGGGCTCGCCGGCGCTCAATCCATAGCCATGGGTTAGACTGTCGCCAAACACCATCAAACGCAACGCTTCTTGCGCGAAAGCCCCGGAAGACGCCGGAAAAGCCGCAAATACAGGTAAAAGCAGGGCCGCGGCGAGCGCAGCCGGTGGCGAAAGCCGAAAAAGTCCCGAAAAACAGCGCGAAATCCGCTGTAAAGGAGATGGGCGGAGCGAAGAGGTTGTAATGGAGGTCACAGGCAAAGCTTCTATGCAATTCGTTGAAAAATATAGGGCGCCGCCCGCAGGCGATCAACTCGGCAGAAAAACACCCGGAATAACATCCGGAAAAACGCGCGACAAAACACACCGAGAGCCTTGGCGTTGAAAAGCAATTCTTCCAGACCATATCGGAAGGGCTTTGTTTTACACAATTTTCGGCTTTTACCAGGAACATTGAACCTTGCCCGACGCCGACAAGATGCTTCAATCAAGCCCTGAGATTCAACAAACCAATTCGGAGACCCCCATGATGCACGCGCCGCTGGACCGCGCAACGGCAGGCGATCAGGCCTCCAAGCCGGACTCGAGAGGGGACTCCATCATCCGTCTCGATGCCGTGGAACTGACCCTGCCTTCGACCGCCGGGCCGGTTCATATCCTGCGCGGTCTGGACCTGGACATCCGGCGCGGCGAGACCGTCAGCGTGGTCGGTCCTTCCGGATCGGGCAAGTCCTCGATGATGATGATCATGGCCGGTCTGGAACGGGCCAGCGAGGGGCGGGTCGTGATCGGCGATACCGATTTCACCGCCCTGGACGAAGACGGGCTCGCCCGCTTCCGCAGGGACGCCGTGGGCATCGTGTTCCAGGACTTTCACCTGGTCCCGACCATGACCGCCCTGGAAAACGTGGCCATTCCGCTGGAACTGGCGGGCCGGGGCGACGCCTTCGACCGCGCCGCGGCCTGTCTGGAAGCCGTCGGCCTGGGTCACCGCCTGACCCACTACCCCGGTCAGCTCTCCGGCGGCGAGCAGCAACGCACGGCCCTGGCCCGCGCCTTCGCACCCGAGCCGGACCTTCTGCTGGCCGACGAGCCGACCGGAAACCTGGACGGCGCGACCGGCGACACGGTGATCCAGCTCCTGTTCGATCTGCAGGCACAGCACGGCACGACCCTGGTGCTGATCACCCATGATCCGCAACTGGCGGAACGCTGCGACCGGACGGTCAAACTGCTCGACGGCCTGATCGTGGACCACGGCCTGGCAGGAGCCAACAGCGCGTCGGCCCCCGGTCACGAGGGCGCAG
The DNA here is from genome assembly GCF_007004665.1 of Denitrobaculum tricleocarpae. Taxonomy (GTDB): domain Bacteria; phylum Pseudomonadota; class Alphaproteobacteria; order Kiloniellales; family Kiloniellaceae; genus Denitrobaculum; species Denitrobaculum tricleocarpae. Next base: position 236,391 of record NZ_ML660055.1, read on the forward strand.
GCGGGTGAGTAGCCTCGACAACGGACAGGCCCCCGACACTGGCCAAACTTCAGACCCTGGCCAGACTTCAGACACTGGGCAGACTTACGACAACGGGCAGACTTCCCACAACAGTGGGGACCGGGACATCAAGGGCTCAACCCGGATCGCCTTCGGCTTCGCCCGGCGCGAGTTGCGGGCGGGGCTGCACGGCTTCCGGATCTTTCTGGCCTGCCTGATTCTGGGGGTCGCCGCCATCTCGGGTGTCGGATCGGTCTCCCAGTCCATGGTCGAGGGCCTGCGCAACGATGGCCGGGCATTGTTGGGCGGCGACATGTCCTTGAACCTGATCCATCGCCCGGCGGAAGAAGACCAGCGCGCCTGGCTCTCCGAGCGCGCGACCATTTCCAAGGTCGTCGAGATGCGCGCGATGGCCCGCGGGATCGGCGCGGACTCAAAGCGCGTGCTGGTGGAACTGCGGGCGGTTGACGATCTCTATCCGCTTTACGGCGAGGTCAGACTCGGAACGGGAAATCCCGATGAGGATGCCGCTTCGGATGCGGCGCCCGGAAGCCTGGAAGCCGCCCTGGCCTTTGCCGACGGCAGTTGGGGCGCGGCCATCGATCCGCGCGCCCTGCGCCGCCTGGAGCTCAAGATCGGCGACAGGGTCAACCTGGGCGAAGGCAGCTTTGTCATCCGCGCCACCCTGCTGAAGGAGCCGGACCACACGACCCGGGCCTTCACGGTCGGGCCGAGCTTCATGATTTCCGCCGACGCCCTGCCTGCTACCGGTTTGATTCAGCCCGGCAGCATGACCCGCTACGATTACCGGCTGGCGCTGCCCGAGACCCAGACCGCTTTGGCATTCCGGGCCGACCTGGAGGAGACCTTCCCGGAAGCCGGCTGGCGTATCCGCGATTCCTCCTCCGCGGCCCCGAGGGTCAGCCAGTTCATCGACCGCCTGACGCTGTTTCTGACCCTGGTCGGCCTGACCGCCCTGCTGGTCGGCGGCGTGGGCGTCGGCAACGCGACCCGCAGCTACCTGGAAGGCAAGACCGCGACCATCGCCACTCTGAAGTGCCTGGGCGCGCCCGGGGAGCTGATCTTCAAGGTCTATCTGATCCAGATCCTCCTGCTGGCGGCGCTGGGCACGGTGATCGGTCTGGTGATCGGCGCCTTCGCGCCCATGGTCGTCGCAAACCTGATCGGCGATGCATTGGGCTGGCGCGCGGTGGTCGGGCTCTATCCGCTGCCCCTGATCACAGCGGCCGTTTTCGGCCTGCTGACCGCCCTGACCTTCTCGCTCTGGTCCCTCGGCCGGGCCCGCGACGTGGCGCCGGCCAGCCTTTTCCGCAGCGCGATCGCGCCGGCCAAAGGACATCTGAGTGCCGGGATGAGCCTGAGCATCCTGGTCTCCGGCGGAATCCTGGCGGCTCTGGCGGTCCTGACGGCGGTCGACCAGAAAATCGCCGGCTTTTTCGTTGCCGCCGCTTTGATCGCCTTTCTGGTCTTCTACGTGACCGCGCGCGCGGTCATGGCGCTGGCCCGCAAGGCGCCGCGCTCGAAATTGCCGAGCCTGCGCCTGGCCATCGCCAATCTCTACCGGCCGGGCGCGCCGACCCCGAGCGTGGTGCTGTCCCTGGGCCTGGGCCTGACGGTGCTGGTCACGATCGCGCAGATCGAGGGCAACCTGACCCAGCAGGTCGAACAGAACCTTCCCGAGGAAGCCCCGGGCTTCTACTTCATCGATATCCAGCCGGATCAGGTCGAGGCCTTTGACGAGGTGGTCGAGAGCATTCCCGGCATCACGGAACTGCGGCGCGTGCCCATGCTGCGCGGCCGGATTACCGGCGTGAACGGCCTGGCCCCCTCGGAGATCGAGGTCCCCTCGGATATCAAATGGATCTTCCGGGGCGACCGAGGCCTGACCTGGTCCCGTACGCCGCCGCCCAATTCCGAGCTGACCCGGGGCGACTGGTGGCCCGAGGATTACGAAGGCAAACCCCTGGTCTCCCTGGATCAGCAGATCTCGGACGGTCTGGGCCTGGAACTCGGCGACAGCCTGACCATTAACATCCTGGGCCGGGATGTCGATGTGGAGATCGCCAACCTGCGCGCGATCGACTGGTCCCAGCTGCAGCTCAACTTCGTCATGGTCTTTTCGCCGGGCCTGCTGTCTCAAGCGCCACAGACCCAGATCGCGACCGTACGGGCGGCACCTGAAATCGAAGACCGCATAGAGCGCGCCGTCACCGACCGCTTCGTCAACGTCTCCTCGATCCGGGTCAAGGAAGCGCTGAACGCCGTCACCGAACTGCTCGAGCAGGTTTCCACCGCGGTGCGGGCAACCGCCTCGATCGCCCTGGTGGCTGGGGTGCTGGTGCTGGCGGGCGCCGTCGCGGCCGGACACCACAGGCGGGTCTATGATGCGGTGATCCTCAAGGTGCTCGGCGCCACCCGCGCCACCATCGGGCGGGCCTTTTTGCTCGAATACGGGCTCCTGGGTGCCCTGACGGCCGCGATTGCCGCGGTGCTGGGAACAACGGCGGCCTTCCTGGTGATCACCGAGATCATGCGCCTGGATTTCGTTTTCCAGCCCTGGGCCGTGGTTTCGACCGCCCTGATCGCGACCGCCATCACGCTGCTGTTCGGCTTCGCGGGCACCTGGCGGGCGCTGGGACAAAAGGCGGCGCCGCTGCTGCGCAACGAGTAATGTGCAGAATCACAACCCTGGCTCGCCAAATCGAATTGTCGCACGCTTTATGTGGAAATGTGTTGATTCATGTCTGATAAGCCCCAATATTAGGCGCAGATTCAAACTGGATCATTGAGGATCAAAGCTATGGTTAACGGCCCAGACCGCCGCTATATGTCTACCAATCAGGCTGAACTGTCGCAATACGACGTCGGCCTGCGGAGCTACATGCTCCACGTGTATAACTACATGGCCGCTGCAATGGCAGTGACCGGTGCGGTGGCCTACGGCGTTTCCAAAAGCGAGACGCTCATGGCCGCTATCTTCGGGACCCCCCTGCAGTGGGTCGTGATGCTGGCCCCGCTGGGAATGGTGTTTTTCCTGTCGGCGCGCGTCCACAAAATGAAGGCCATGACGGCCCAGACCCTCTTCTGGGTCTATGCCGGCCTGATGGGCCTGTCCCTGTCCTTCATCTTCATGGTCTACACAGGCGCCTCGATCACGCGGGTCTTCTTCGTGACGGCCGCGGCCTTCGCGGGTCTAAGCCTCTACGGCTACACCACGAAGAAGAGCCTCTCGGGGATGGGCTCCTTCCTGATGATGGGCCTGATCGGTATCATCGTCGCGATGGTGGTGAACATCTTCCTGGCCTCACCGATGATCCAGTTCGTGATCTCGGTCGTGGGTGTGCTGATTTTCGCAGGTCTGACGGCCTACGACACCCAGCAGATCAAGAACATGTATGCGGAATCCGATGGCGGCGAAGTCATGGAGAAGAAGGCGATCATGGGTGCCCTGCGGCTCTATCTCGACTTCATCAACATGTTCCTGTTCCTGCTGCAGCTCTTCGGGAACCGCGAATAAGCAACTTCGGATCGTCCGATCCAAAGGAGAAAGGCCCGGCTTACGCCGGGCCTTTTGCTTTTGCGGTCATCGAAGCAGTACCGGTCAAAAAGGCCTTAGATACAGCGCCCGCCGTCGACCTCCATGCAGACACCGGTGATGAAGGCGGCTTCGTCGGCGGCGAAGTAAAGCGCGGCCTGGGCGATGTCGGCGGGGGTCGAGAAGCGGCCGAGCGGGATGGTGGCCTCGAACTTTTTGCGGTTTTCCGGCGTATCGGGCACGCCCATGAAGGTCTCCAGCAACCCGGTTTCACCGATCACGGGACAGATGGCATTGACCCGGATCTTGTCCGGCGCCAACTCCACGGCCATGGATTTGGTCATGACATTGGCCGCGCCCTTGGAACCGTTGTAGACGGTCAGTCCGGGCCGTGGGCGAAGGGCCGCGGTGGAGCTGGTGTTGATGATACAGCCGCCGCCTTGTTTGCGGAACAGAGGCACCGCTTCCAACGCCGCCAGATAGATCGCCTTTACATTGACGTCGTAGATGCGGTCGAATTCCTCTTCCGTGACCTCGAGCATCGACTTGTTGCGATGGGCCGCGCCGGCATTGTTCACGAGAATGTCGAGCCCGCCGAAGCTGTCTGACGCAGAGGCGACCATGGCCGCGGCGCCTGCGCGTTTGGTTACGTCCGCCTCAACAGCGCTGGCCCGGCCACCGGACGCCGCAATACCGTCGGCCACATCCCTGGCCGCTGCGCCATTGATATCCGCCACGACCACAGCCGCACCCTCGGCGGCGAAAAGCTCCGCAATTCCCTGGCCGAACCCGGACCCGCCACCGGTGATGATCGCAACCTTGTTCTCAAGACGCATTGAGCGCTCTCCCTTCAGATGATTTGGAGAGAGGCTAAAGCAATTTGCGGTTAAGCAGATACAAAATTCGCTGCCTCTCGATCAGTTAATGACTGATCTCGAGCGCACATTTTGAAACACCTGATCTGACCTAAAGCTCCGTGACCAGAGCATCCAGGCGTTCGACATAGCTGCTGCCCAGATCCCCGCCGTCACCCTGGATCGCTTTGTCCATGATGGCCGTTAAGGCCGCCAGGTGCGCCGAGAGAAGCTCCAGGCCGGGATCGCTCAAGAGACGTTCGTGCTTGAGAAGGGCGGAGAGGGAGTTTCCGATCGCGGTGACGAGAGGATAGCCGAAACTGCCGCCCTGCCCCTTGATATCGTGCGCAATGCCCCGCATGACGGAAATCGCCTCGGGCCAGGCGACGTTGCCGGCGCGCGCGGCGGTTGACTGCCGGTGCAATTCGGCAATGCCCTCTTGCGCCCCCTCAATGAACATCGCCTGCAGCTCTTCGGCCGTGGGGATGGCGTCAACGTCGATCGTTTTCATCGTCGGCTTTTCGCACTTACCAGCGGGGCAGGACCAGACCTGCCCTTCCGCAACTCCGCTCAACCCGGTCGCCAACGACACTGAAGTCCGGCCGTAGATAATGCGATATATCAACTAAGATCAGACGCAAAGCCGTTGGTTGTCGGGTCGTACCACTTCTAATTACCATAGAGTGGTTAATGAATATAAGCTGTAATTCACCTTTGGTTGATGCCGGCGCGTGCTTTTCAATCACGAACACAGAAAGGTTCGGTTGCTTGTGGTCGGCGGGACAGACTACTCTGGATGCAGATTTCAGTCCTTATCTCTCACCGTCAGGTTCCATGTCAGATCTCCTGGATCATCCCGCCGCGCCCGCTTTTGATCCGGAGTCATCCGGGCTGCCCGCAAAGCAGACAGAGACGCCTGCGCCCTTTGACCCTCAAGGGGCAAGCCCTGACCGCGAGGTGCTGAGGAGCGTCTTTGGTTTCGAGAGTTACCGGGGCGAACAGGGCGATATCATCCGGCATGTGGTCGAGGGCGGCGACGCGCTGGTGCTGATGCCCACGGGAGGCGGTAAATCCCTCTGCTACCAGATCCCGGCCATCGTGCGTCCGGGCGCCGCCATCGTCGTCTCGCCCTTGATCGCGCTGATGCGCGACCAGGTCGAGAGCCTCAAGCAGCTCGGGGTCAGGGCCGCCGCACTCAACTCCTCGCTCTCCTTCGGCGAAGCCACGACGGTCGAGCGCCAACTGCGCGCGGGCCAGCTCGATCTGGTCTATGTCGCGCCGGAACGCCTGCTGACCGATTCTTTTCTGGCGCTGCTGGAAGACTGCGAACTGGCCCTCTTCGCCATCGACGAGGCGCACTGCGTGTCCCAATGGGGTCACGATTTCCGGCCCGAGTATCTGCAGCTCGCAATTCTGCACAACCGCTTCCCCTGGGTACCCCGGATCGCCCTGACCGCGACCGCCGACGGACCGACCCGGCGCGATATCCTGGAGCGCCTGGAGCTGGGGGAAGGCCGTTCCTTCGTCGCCGGGTTCGACCGGCCCAACATCCGCTATTCGGTGCAGCCCAAGACCGCCCCGCGCAACCAGCTTCTGCGGTTTCTCGCGGACCGCAAGGGCCAGGCGGGGATCGTCTATTGCCTCTCGCGCAACAAGGTGGAAGAGACTGCGGCCAAGCTGGCGGACGAAGGCTACAATGCCCTGCCCTACCACGCCGGTCTGGACGCGCAGGTGCGCGCCGCCAATCAGGACCGCTTCATCAAGGAAGAGGGCATCGTCGTGGTCGCGACCATCGCCTTCGGCATGGGGATCGACAAACCGGACGTTCGTTTCGTCGTTCATCTTGATTTGCCGAAAAGCATGGAAGCCTATTATCAGGAAACGGGGCGCGCGGGCCGCGACGGCCTGCCCTCCGAGGCTTGGATGATTTACGGCTTGCAGGATGTCGCCAAGCTGCGCCAGATGGCGGAAACCTCCGAAGCCTCGGAAGCACAAAAGCGAATCGAAAGCCGCAAACTCGATGCACTGCTGGGCTTCTGCGAAACCACCCGCTGCCGCCGCCAGGTGCTGTTGGAGTATTTTGGCGAGAGCGATATGGCGGCCTGCGGCAACTGCGACACCTGTCTGGAACCGGTCAGCAGCTTCGACGGTACGGAGATCGCGCAAAAAGCCCTCTCCTGCGTTTACCGTACCGGCCAGTTGTTCGGCGCGGCCCACATCATCGACGTGCTGCTGGGCGGCGACACGGAACGCATCCGCAAGTTCCGCCATGACGAGCTGAGCACCTACGGCATCGGCAAGGAGGTCTCGCGGGACGAATGGCGCTCCGTCATTCGCCAACTGGTCTCCCTGGGCCTGCTGGTGGTCGACATGGAGGGCTACGGCGGGCTCCGTCTGGGCAATGACTGCCGCGAGGTCCTGCGCGGCGAACGGCGCATCGAGCTGCGTCGGGATCCGGCGGCCAAGCGCGGCGCGGGCAGTACCGGACGCAGCGGCAAAAGCAAGGGTCCGGTCGACTTCGGCGATCCGGAACAGGACGCCCTGTTCCAGGCCCTGCGCGCCAAACGCATGGAGCTGGCCAAGGCCCAGGGCGTGCCGCCTTACGTCATCTTTCAGGACAAACAGCTGGTCGCCATGGTGCTGCAGCAACCGGCCAACCTGTCGGAGTTCGCGGGACTCTCAGGGGTCGGACAGGCGAAGCTGGAACGCTACGGCAGCGCCTTCCTTGAGGTCATCACGTCGCGGGCGTGAGAGGCGGTTGCGACCGGCTTCCAGCTGTCGAAACCCGGTCTGCCTCAGATCGAGAAGCCACAAGCTTTCAAGAGGCCGAATGGCCGGGATGTGGACAAAGCGAGCGGTCATCTGAGTGAGAATGTCAGATGTCCGCAAACGCGCGCAGTCGAACTTCGCTTCTTCAGCGGAGGAGCAGATATGGATAGCCAGTCTGGACACGAGACAGCGTCATATCGGGCCGGAAAGAAATCGAAATTAATTCTTGGCGGCATAACGGTTGCCTCTAGAAGAAATACGTCAACCGGAGCAGCAGATGGTCATCGTCCTGGAAGGGTTCGACCAGCGGATCGTCTGAGCCGATGAATAAGCGCGCCTCTGCCTCCAGCAGGAAGCGATCTCCGAGCCTTGTCTGCGCCTCGACTGATGCGACTGTGCCGCTTGTCTCGGTGTCCACGATAGCGCCCGCCAGGATCTCTGTATCTTGCGTGTCATTGAGCGCGATGCGTGTCCCTACAAACATGTCGTTCTCGAACAGGGTGACCGGCGCGCGTGCCTGATCCCGACTGTCGTGGAGATACTCACCGATCAGGCCGACATCGACGCCGGACCGCCGGATATCGAAGAACGTGTATTCGAAGCCAGCTACGGTGGAGGCAAAGGTGTCGTTCGCAGTGTCGGCCCCGACCGCCTCGAGCTTCAATAGCCAGGGGCCACTGGTGTATTGAAGATCCACGCCGCCTTGTACGAGCCTCGGGTAGAAGGGTGCAAGCTCGGTGCCTGCCGCGTCAGGGGTCAGCACCGGATTGCGGCTTGTCCCGTAAAAGGCGTGGAGACCGAGGTCAAAGGCGTCGAAGCGGTTTGAGTATCGCAGCGCGAAGTCGCCTGCGAATACCTCACCCTCTCGCTCGAAGGTCGCGGCGTCCTCATCGACCGGGAGGGCGGTCCGCAACCGACCGTTCACGCCCGCGAACTCGCGCTCCCGGAAGAACGGAAGATAGTAGGCCTCGAAGGTCCCATAATCAGTCGCGCGCCCGACACGCAGCATGGGTTGGCCCAGCTTCTCGCCTTCGTCGAAGTCCTCGACGGTGTCGAATTGGTTGATGATGTCGACCACATTGCGGGACTCAGCCACGCCCCAGAAGACCTGTGATACGCCGGCCAGAAAGTCCCAGTCTCCCGCGCGATAGAAGACGCTGCCCTCTCTCAGATCGAAGTAGGTGCGCGCGTCGTCTTGGCTATCGAGCCGCAGATAGGGCTCGATAAGAACGCGGACGTTCCGATCATCGTTCGTCCAACGTAGGTCGCCCGAAAGGATCAGGCCTCCCTGAACACGATCGAACTGCCCTTCGAAGAGGGGATCTTCCCCGAAGAAACGGCCCTCGAAGGCGACCTCGGGGGATATCCGGAATGTGCCGCCCGCTAAGGCGGCGGTCCCGTGGCTCAAGACCGCCGCCAGCACAGTAGTAAGGTGAACGAACCGATGCACGTGGATCCCCAAGCGTCAGAGCCGGTCGAGGATCGAGGGCTCGAAGTCGCGCTGGTTGAGCGAGATGCCGAACTCGAACTCACCAAATCGCAGCGTCGTCGCCTTACCTGTCAAGTGATTGGTCATAACCTGCTCATGGGCGCGCCAGAAGCCGTCCGTCGACTGGCGGTAGTCCAGGAGTTCCAGTGTCTTGAAGAGACGCCCGCCCCGGTCGAAGAACTCCACGCGGCGCGACTGGTGGATCTCGGCGTCTACATAGCAGTGGAGCTTTGAATATCCGGAACGCTCATAAAGCGGTTTGCATTCGACGACATCGAGCTCCAGCCCGGTCGCTGCATCTTGCACGGTCTCCAGGTAGCGGTAAGCGTATTTGCCAAGCTCGTTGGCGGTCAGGTCTTCAAATGCGAACTCGGACCCCACAAAGGGCCCCGACTTGTTGGACGAGGAGATGCGCTTCACGCGGCGCAGCCCCGGCAAATAGAGCCATTGATCGTCCGGATCCAGGATGCGGGCATGGCTCAAGAGCGCCGTACCCTCGACGTCAGGCGGCGAGAAGAAGCGGGTGAGCGACTTGTCCCCGTTGCCGTTTCCTCTCTTCTCCAGCGTGTCGATTTGCATGTTCCGAACCGTCGACCGGCCCGATCCATCTGTCAGTGTCATGGTCAGATCGACGGTGCTTGACCCGAACCCCGCATCGCTCAGATCCGAACGTTCCATGATCCGGTAGCCGCGCTCTTCTGGCGGCAGACCGGCGAGGTCCTCGGCAAAGGCGCCGAGCGGCAAGGCCAGGGCAGAGGCCATGGAAAGAGCAGTAACAACACGAGAGATCATAGTCTTCTCCTTGGATTGAGATGTCAGGAAGCGGTGGTGTGGCTCTCAACTGATTGGATCCGCTGCCCGGCGATGAGCAGGATGGCTGGCACAAGCAGAAGGTTGACCAGCATTGCGAGCACGATGCTGATCGCCGTCAGAAGGCCCATGTCCGCGTTCAGCTTGAAAGTCGATGTGGCGAGGATCGCAAAGCCGGAGGCGAGGATCACCGTGGTCAGAACGATGGCTTGCCCGGCCGTGTCGAAGGCATAGCGTACGGCGTCGACGACGCTGCCGCCCTCTGCGTGGCGCCGGTGGTCGTACTTCGACAGGAAGTGCACGGTGAAATCGACAACCAGGCCGACAGCCACCGCGCCAACGGCTGCTATTGAGAACCCGACGACACCGACCAGGAGCGCCCATATGCCAAAGGCTGTCAGGATCGGGAGCACGTTGGCGATCACGCTGAGCAGCCCTACCGACAGGGATCGGAAGGCGACGGTGAGAATCACCAGGATCGCAATGATCAGATAAATTGCCCCGTCCGCGGCGGCTTGGATGTTGCGATCCGCGACGAAGGCGAAGAGCACTTTCGGCCCGGTCACTTCCAAACCATAGCCGCGCCCGTTCGCGGCGAACCATGCCTCGGCCTTGCTGACGAAGTCCCGGGTTTCGCCCGTGGAGATATCTCTCATCGACGCGGTGACGCGCGTCGATTGGCGGTCGATATCGACGCGGTCGTTGAGGCCGAGGCCGTAAGGGAGGCTGAGTTCGTAGACCAAGAGATATTGGCTGGCGAGCGCCTGATCCTCCGGCAGCCGGTAGAACGCGGGATCGTCACCGTTCAGATTGCGGTTGAGCCGCTTCATGATGTCCGAGAGCGCGAAGACGTGGGCGACATCGCTGGGCTGTTCCCGCAGCCACGCGGCGAACGCGTCAACCACGGCCAGGAATTCAGGATCGACGACTTCGCCCGGCGCGCCAGGGTCCAAGATGAACTCGACCGTGTCCGATCCGAAGTAAGGATCACTCGCGTCGATCGCTTGACGGAACTCCAGGCTTTGGTCGAAATACTTTGACCACTGGTCGTTGATCTCGATCGTTGGGGTGTAGGCAATCGCCGCCGCCGACCCGACCGCCAGCGCGCCAAGAAACGCTCGCGGCGCGGAGATGACGCCGGAGGCCACTCTGGTCATGGTCCCGGTTCGGCCGTCCGACCCGGTCGCTTGCCGGAACGACATCGGCAGAACCGACAGGAGAGCCGGCAGGAAGGTGATCGACAGCAGCCAGGCGGCGGCGATCCCGGCGGCGGTCATGTTGCCGAGATGATGGAATGGCGGGCTGTCCGAAAAGTTGAGTGTCAGGAAGCCAATGACTGTCGTGAGCGAGGTGATCCCGATGGGGAGAAAGTTAAGCCCCAGCGACTGGATGATGGCGTCGCGGCGGGAGGCCTTTCGTCGCATCTCGCCTCTCACCCCCGCAATGACGTGGATCGCGTCGGCAACCGCAATGGTCAGGATGATTGTCGGTGCCGCGAGAGAGATCGGCGTCAGTTCCACGCCCGCAAGTCCACCGACTCCCATGCCGACGAAGGTCGAGAGAAGGATCAGCAGAAGACTAGCCAGGACGGCGCTAAGCGAGCGCAGCGCCACCAGCATCACGACCAGAATGAGCCCGTAGACCGCAGGGATGAGGGTCGAGCTGTCAGCGACACCCGCTTCCTCGAAGGCAGCGCTCAGCGATGCGACACCTGTGATGTGGATGGTGTGCCCAGGGAACTCCGCCTCGATCCGGTCGCGAATGTCCCGAGCGACGCTATTGGCTTGCGAGGCCATGTTGGGAATTTCTGAAGGAAGTTGGACGACGGCATTTACGAGCGTCGCGTCAGCGCCGGGCGAGACGACGAACCCGTTTACAAGCGGCTCTTGCATCGCGGCACGGCGCACTTCCGCGAGCGACGTCTCACTCAGGGTCGTCGGATCGAACACCAGGTCTTCGACAATCAGATTGTCACCATCCCCTTGAGTATTCTGAAAGTTCGTCAGGCTGTCGACGCGGGAGACGTAAGGAATGCCGGTCCAGGCCGCTTCGGTGAGCGCATGCACCGCCCGCAGCGTGTCTGAGGTGAACACCTCCCCATCGTCCGGGATGATGACGAACACGACGTTGTCGGGTTTGCCGAATGTGGCTTGAGCCCGCTCGTTGGCGACAAAGTCGGGGTTGTCCGGTCCGAAGAAGACCCGGTAGTCGCCGGCAAACTGTAGTGTCGATGCCCCATAGCCTATTCCGATTGACAAGGCGACCGACAGGGCAATCACCAGCCAGCGCAATCTGATCGACGCCTCGGCAAAGCTGCGTCCCAGACGCTCCCAGTGTTGGGGGTTCATGTCCGGCATCTCCTAAAATGAACAGTACGGTACCGTCCATATACTCGAATACCGCCCCTTGACAAGGGAGGGGTGGAGAAAAAAGTGGGCAGTGCTGTATCATTGGGTCTTAGGAGGACTGAGCGGCCGTGACAGAGAAGCTATTTAAACCAGGAAGCCCGCCTGACAGGATCCTGAAGGCGGCCCGTCGGCTCTACTTCAGTGAAGGTGTGGACAAGGTCTCGACAGACACGCTTGCGCGTGAGGCATCGGTCTCAAAGACAACGATGTACAAGTACTTCCCGGATCAATCCGAACTGTTCCGCCTGGTCGTCGAGGCAGAGGGAGACCGGTTCGAAACAGGTGTCCCGACTGACGTTGAAAGCCCCGAGGCGCTTCGCACGATTCTCATCCAATACGGCACCCAGCTTCTCAGCTTTCTGAACGAGCGCGACATCATCCAGTTCGGGCAGCTCATACACGAGGAGGCACGGGATCACCCAACAGTGGCCAGAACGTTCTACGACGCCGCCTACGGGCGAACGCATGCCCGGCTGACGGATCTGCTCAGACAGGGCCTGGAAGCAGACCACATCCGGTCAACCCTGACCGCGGAAGAACTGTCAGAACAGTTGATCGGGATGTGGGAGTCGCTCTCCTATGTGCGCGCTCAATTATGCCTTACAAAGAAGCCTTATCCAAAGCCGAAGGACTGGTCCCGGAAGTGTGTCGACACGCTAATGGGCGCATCAACGACTCTCAGAACCTCGCCCTAGTATCCCGAATCTGAAATTCATTTCATTGAATTTTAGATTCAATGGGACACTAACTCATTGAATCTAGTGTGATTCAGTCTCTCAAATTCGCCGCATATTGTGCGGCGAACTTCAGAAACATCACACTAGCAGGTCACCAGATGATCAAGAGATGTTGAGTTTCAGACTATCACGGGATCTGGGAGAAATCGGTCCGTGGCGCTCACGCTGACATGCAAGCGGTCTGCAGTATCAGTCTGTTCGGGCTCAAACCGGACACTGGCGCTTCGCGGATGAATAGCTCCTGACCCTGGAATCCGTGTCAACTTCCCGCATTCGCAGGGGCTTCGGCTTCCTCTTCTCCGGTTTCCTCTTCTCCGGCAGCGGCCTCTTCATCGTCCTCGACCCACTCGGCCTCGGGGTTGAGCGCGGCGGCCGCCGGGGTCGCCCGCAGTGGCATCGCGACGTAGGCGACCTGTTCGTCGACCGGTACCGCCGAACGCATGGACATGCGATAGAGCGCAAAGACGCCGATTAGGACGTGAATGGCGCAGAGGCAGATGAAATACCCCTCAGACCCGAAAAGGTTCATTGAGGTGGCGGCGGCAAAAGGCCCGATGATTGCGCCGATGCCGATCACCAGCATCAGGCCGGAGCTGGCCGCGACCCGCTGGTCCGGTTCCAGGAAATCGTTGGTGTGGGCGATGAAGAGCGAATAGAGCGGATAGTTCAGACCGCCAAAAAGCGCAATCATGACCAGCAGTATCGAAAAGTCCTGCATCGGCATCCAGATAAGGGCCGCCGCGACGAGGGCCGCCAGAAAGGTCACGACGGTCAAGACCGTCCGGCGGTCGTAGCGGTCCGAAATACGGCCGATCGGCCATTGGAGGAGCATGCCGCCGATGGCGCTGGCGCCCATGAAATAGGAAATCTCGGCAAAGGACATCCCCACGCTGCCGGCATAGACCGCCCCCATGCCGAAGAGTGCGCCGTTCGCGGTTCCGGTGATCAGCGAGCCTACGACACCCAGGGGCGAAAGCCTGTAGAGCTTCATCAGCGGCACCGGCGTCGGCGCGTCGAAGCTGGGGGTGCGCGACGCGGTCAGACAGGTCGGGACCAGCGCGACGGAAATCAGGACCGAGATCATGGCAAAGAGCTTGAAGCTCTCCGGATCGGCAAAATTCAGCAGCAACTGCCCGCCCGCCATGCCGCCCAGGGTGATCACCATGTAGACGGAAAGCAGCTGGCCACGGGTGTCGTTGGTCGCGATATCGTTCAGCCAGCTCTCGGCGACCACGTAGAGACCGGCGAAACAGAACCCGGTGACCAGACGCATGGCGCCCCAGCTGTAGGGGTCGAGAAAGACCGCATGCACGATGGCGGAAGCTGAAGCCAGCGAGGCCAGCGCCGCGAAGACCCGGACGTGCCCGACACGGGCGACCACGCGGGGTGTGATCAGCGACCCCGACAGGAAACCCGCGTAGTAACAGGACATGATGAGACCGGTCGTCGCCGTCGGGAATCCCTCGAGCGTGGCGCGCACACCCAGCAGGGTGCCCTGCAGCCCATTGCCGATCATCAGGAGCCCAATTCCCAGCAGTAACGGCCAGGCCGTCGATATCGCCGCAAACACAGGCTCCTCCGCCGCAGCTAGCGCATGCTCTAAATGATTCCAAATCGCTTATGCAGCAGATTTTAAAACCGCGCTACTGAATTTTCGCGGCGGGCGCATTCAAAAGCTTTGACGGCGCTAAAGTCGTTGTTTTCAAGACAGGTTTCGTCTGATCTGCGACAATCTCATACGTTTTCGACACAAGCTCTCCGGCGAAGGATAGCCTCCTGGTGTTGCTTGCGCATGAGGTGTCAGCTCGGCAGCACCACAAAGCTGGTCAGATTGTATTTGGAGCCTTTGACGGGCGTGGCACCACGGTGCAGATGAGTCCAGAAAGGCGGGAAGATCACCAGCATACCGGCGGCCGGACGCACCGCCTTGCCCTGGTAGGCAAACTGGGTTTCGCCGCCCTCATCAATGGTCGCAAGATAGAGGATCGTCGAGAGGACACGGTGAGCCGAGCCCGGTTTGCTGCCGTCAATGTGCCAGTCAAAGCCCTGTCCGGGCTCGATACGCTCGAGCAGGGGGTGAGTCAGCTTGCAGTTGCCGCTTTTCAGGACCATACCAAAGGCCGAATAGCGCTTGGCGTAGTCCTGGACGCGCAGCATGACAGCCTGGCCGACTTTATCGACGACATCCTGCCAGTCTTCGTGATCGGGCAGACTGAGCATCATGCCGGTCCGGTCTTTGGGCGTAGTGCTCAGCCGTGACCAGCTCGGCCGCTTGCGGTCATCCGCTTCAAAACGGGTGATGATGTCGCGGCAGGTCGCGGCATCAATCACATCCGAATAGGTCTCGACAAAATCAGGAGCGCCCGGAGGCATAGCGTGATTGGTCATAACCGCTTATAGCGGCATCTTATAACCGGACTCAAGATTCGACGCGAAATCTCTGTCTCTGAAAGCCGTCACGGGGCGTTTGAACCAGATTCTGCTGCGAGGGGCTCCCGAATACTCCGTCCGATCCGACACCGCGCTTATCGACTTCCTGATCCGGCCTCAAAAGATTGCAAATGATAACGTCACCGCTCGACAATCAATCCAGAGTTTTAATACCGCACAACCTGAAAAAAGCTAATATTTAACTCCAATTTAGCAAAGATTGTAGGATGTATGGTAGCCTATACTAAGACAGACAGATATTTGACCTGGGTGTCGTGGAAATACGTGAAGAATACCGGATAGCCCTGGAGGTTTGCCCGACGCCCCTGATGTTGGCTTCGCGCGACGGCAATATCGTATTGTGCAATCGCCGTTTTGCCGAGCTCTTCGGCTATCAGGACGGCGAACTTCATAACCAGTGCGTCGATGTTTTAGTCCCTCAGGAAATCCGGGACGCCCATCCCGAGCTGCGCCAGGCTTTCTTTGAGGTGCCGACAAACCGGAACATGGGCACCGGCCGCGATCTCTACGGCGTCCGAAAAGACGGAGAGCTGATCCCGGTGGAGATCGGCCTGGACCCGGTCACGTCGGACGAAAGCACGCTAGTGATGGTCTCTATCCTGGATATCCGCGAGCGTAAAATGGGCGAGGTCAAGATTCGCCGGGCGATCGACGCGGCCTCCAGCGCCATGGTTATGATCGACGAGCAAGGCAAGATCGAACTCGTGAACGAGCAGGCCAACAGGATGTTCGGCTATGAGAACCAGGAACTGATCGGTGACAAGATCGAACGACTTGTGCCGGAACGCTATCACAGAAAACATGCCGTCTACCGCACAAGCTACCAGAACACCCGGGACCGGCGCAGCATGGGTGTGGGCCGCGATCTTTTCGGTCTCAAAAAAGACGGGACGGAGTTTCCGGTTGAAATCGGCCTGACCCCGCTTGATGGAGCTGACGGCCGCCTGGTCATGGCAACGGTCATCGACATCACCGAACGCAAAGAGAACGAAAAAAACATTCGCCGGAAAAACGAAGACCTTGAACGCCTGAATCACGAGCTCACGGAATTTGCCTACAGTGCTTCGCACGATCTGAAAGCGCCGCTTTCATCGATCAGCGGTATCCTGGAACTCAGCGAGACCGACCTCGAGAACGGGGACCTGGAAGAGGTGCAAACCAATCTTTCGCGCGCCCGGATGCTGGCGCAACGTCTCTCGGGACGGATCGAGGACATGCTGACCCTGGCCCGAGCGGATCACCTGGATGACGTGATGGAGGACGTCTCGATCCCTGATCTGGTAAGCGAAGCCGCGCAGGCCGTTCAAGGTCAATTCAGCCTGACGCCCGGCCTGACCACCGCTTTCGCCCATGGCGATCCGGTCCGCAGTGTCCCGGCACGCCTGAGCGCCATTCTCGAAAACCTCCTCGCCAACGCATACAAGTACCGCGACCCCGAGAAGACGGAGCATAGGATCCATATCGAAACCTGGGACGAGGACGGCGCCATCAAGCTGGCGGTCGAGGACAACGGAATCGGAATTCCTGAAGATCACCTTGGCAAGATCTTCAAGCTTTTCAAAAGGGTGGCAAACTCTAACGAACCGGGCAGCGGCCTGGGCCTTGCCCTTGTGGAAAAAAACCTAAGTCATCTCGGGGGCGGCATAGAAGTTGTCAGCTCGCGAGAGGGATCCTGCTTCACGATATCCCTGCCGCAAGATCATAAAACACCCGTGTCTGAGCAACCGGCTCAGAAACTGGAGGTCGCTAAATGACAATCTCCGTGGTCCTTGTTGATGACGACGAGATCGACCGCTACATCACGCGCCGCATCGTCCAGGCCGGTGTGGAGGACAGCAGATTTGCCGAGTACGAGGCAGGGGACGCTTTTCTGGAAGCCATCGCCGATCCTGTAACCCGCGAACGCGACATCGGCGTGCCTCCGCCGCCGGTTTTAATCCTTCTGGATATCAACATGCCGCGCATGACCGGCTTCGATGTCCTGGAATCCATGAAAGAGCACCTGGAGCGCGACGAGAGTCTCAGGACCGGCTTCAAGGTGATGATGTTCTCCTCGTCGGAGAACGCCAAGGATAGGGAAACGGCCTTTTCCTATGATTTCGTCAAGGATTACATCGTCAAACCCCTGACCAAACAAAAACTCCAAGCACTCGTCAAACGGCATTACAGCTAGAGCAGTTCCGGTTTAGATGGAATCGCCTTCGGCGATCCGGCGTACCGGTGAATCTGCTCTAACTCTATGATGTAGAGCGCGTCATTCCATTGTCCTTCGCAGTTTATGAGCCCATAACCCAGAGGCGGTCCGGCCTGATCATGGGGCTTCGAATCGTGCATGGGCGGTCCGGGCATCAACAAGGGGCGCCAAGCAGCGCAGATCGCAGGCACAAAGCCGGAAATTGCATGTTTTTATTGCATTGCAACGTAACCTGAACAACCGGATGCAACATTATTAAGCGTATATAAACATTTGTTAAACTCCAATATCCCTAGATTTTTTGTGGACTTTTTATCGGAAATGAGGCAATTTTATTGCATTGCAACATTTTTGTTTCCTATGACAGCTGAACTTGATATAGTGACAGCCGTTTGGAGCCTCGACCTCGGTGAGACTTGGGTTTTACGAACTGAATGTCAGGGAGACTGTGATGAAACGCGATGAGTTGGTATCCAACGGCGCTTTCGCTCTGTACCGGTCGGAAATGTCCTACCGGATCAGCGAATTTGAAAAGTCGGCCAACCCGGAAGCATTGATAGCAGCGGACTTTGCAAAGTTCCGTAACCGCTATACCCGCAAGTTCGAGGACATGATCGACCACTTCGCCGATCAGGGACTCGAAGTCGTCCGCATGGCGTCCTGACCAAGGCCGGAATGAACCTGGCGCTCTGGCCCGGAGCGCGTGCAAAGACCACTCTCTTATGAAAACCGCGCCCTAGAGCGGGTCAGGTTTTAACGGAAACACTACGTGTTTTCGCTAAAACCTGTGAATCCGTTCCTGACTTGCTTCTTGGGGCGCCAGACCTGTTTGTGTCCTGCGCACAGGTGTCATCAGCCTACTGGTGAACTCAAGCTGACAGGCAGCCTCGAAACGCCGGATAAGTTCGGAACGCAGGAACACCGGACCGATCACTGGGCTCGGGCGCTCAGACTTCACGCTCAGACCCGGCACCCGGACATCAAGCGCAGAGTCATTAAGGGCAGAGTCATTAAGGGCAGAGTCATTAAGGGCAGAGTCATTAAGGGCAGAGTCATTAAGGGCAGAGTCATTAAGGGCAGAGTCATTAAGGGCAGAGTCATTAAGCGCTTTGCCATCCCAGCTTGACGCCTTTGTCAATCAGGTAGGCCTCAGCCGCTTCCCGGGCCTCGGCGTGGGAGTCTGCGAAGCCTTCCGCATAGTAGAGGCCTTCCAGCTCCCAGGACACGCGCCAGCGGAAACCGCTCTGGCCACGCCGCACGCTTCCAGGCAGGTCCCGCCAGGGCTCGATGATCAAATTATACTTCTTCACGTTCCGCTCTGCCTAAGTGCCACTGCCTGCTATGCAACCGGTTACGCCGGGCTGCAGAAGAAAGCCGATTCTTTATCTTCACATCCACCGTCGCGGCTTTTAACTGATCTGGCGATGAAACCGCTCAACTGCAATAGAGCGCAGGGGGGATTTTTTTCTACCCGAGATCTCCGCAAACGACGTTCTTGCCTCGCGGAACTCTCGGACTCCGTCGCCAGGCACCTAAATGACACTCCCGATCGGGTTCATGTCAAGGACTTGGACGTCAGCTCATAAACATCCGGCGAAAGGTTCTCCGCGGAGAGGATAGTCTCCAGGGCCTGGCGCATGAGAGCCTGCCGCGCGCCGTCGAAGCGCGACCAGCGGCCGAGCGGCGCAATCAGCCGCGCCGCGGTCTGCGGATTGATCCGGTCCAGCTCCACAATCCGATCCGCCAGAAACTGATAACCGCTTCCGTCGGCCTGGTGAAACCGCAGAGGATTGCCGGCGGCGAAAACACCGATCAAAGCCCTCACCTTATTCGGGTTGGTCAGAGTGAAGGCCTCATGTTTCAACAGCCCCTTCACCCGCTCCAGCGTGCCCGGCAGGACCGACATCGCCTCAAGTGCCAGCCACTTGTCGACGACCAGCGGCTCATCCCGATAGCGCTGGTAAAAAGCCTGCAGACAATCGTCGCGTTCGGGCCCTTGCCTGTCGGTGAGCAGAGCGAGCGCAGCCATGCGGTCGGTCATGTTGTCCGAATTCCGGCTCTGCACCACCGCCAGATCCCACATTTCCGCTTTCCCCGAAGCGGTCAGATACCCCAGAGCGAGATTTTTCAATGCACGCTTACCCGCGGCGTCCGCCGTTGGCTCGAACGGCGCGTTGCTCTGCATGCCGCGGTACGTCTCCAGGAGTTCGTCCCGCAGTGCACGGGCAATGTCGCCGCGCATCTTCTCGCGTGCGATATGGATCGCGTCGACGTCGACGGTCTTCATCTGATCGGCAAGAAAGGCCTCACCCGGCAGGGTCAGCGCCAGAGCGCGGAAGGCCGGATCCTGGGCCTCGTCCAGGAGGGTTTCGCGCAGGGCATCGATCAGAGCCTCGGGCGTCTGCCGGCCCTCGCCACCCGCCTCCACGGCTTCGAGCAGCAGTCCGGTCGCGTACTGCTGACCGGTCTCCCATCGATTGAAGCTGTCGCCATCACGCCCCATCAGAACCGCACGCGTCGCGGGCGTGTGTTCGATTGAGAGATTGACCGGCGCCGAGAAGCCGCGATTGATGGAAACCGCGGGCTCATGATCCAGGTTTTCGAAGCGGAAGGTCTGCCGTGCCGCGCGCAACTCCAGCACACGGCTCGTTGGCGCAGCCTCCTCGCAGGCCAGCTTCAAAGGCATCGGCTGGCCGTCCGGATCGAGCAATGCAAAATCCAGCGGTATATGCATAGGACGTTTGCCGCTTTGTCCCGGCGTGTCGGGTATCGTCTGGGACAGGGTCAGTTCGAAACTGCGGGCCGCCGCGTCGTATTCGCCTGTTACGGTCACGCCAGGCGTTCCGGCCTGGGAGTACCAGAGCTTGAACTGGTTCAGATCGACTCCGGTCGCATCGGACATTGCCGCGGCGAAATCATCGCAGGTCACCGCCTGGCCGTCATGGCGCTCGAAGTAGAGATCCATACCTTTGCGGAAGCCCTCGCGCCCCAGCAGACCTTGCATCATGCGGATGACTTCCGCGCCCTTGTCGTAAACCGTCGCGGTATAGAAGTTGTTGATCTCGATGTAGGAGGCCGGACGTACCGGATGCGCCGTCGGTCCGCCGTCTTCGGGAAACTGCCGCGCGCGCAGGCTGCGCACGTCCTGGATGCGCTTGACCGCCGCCGAACGCATATCGGCGGAAAACTCCTGGTCCCGGAAGACCGTCAGTCCTTCCTTGAGACTGAGTTGGAACCAATCGCGGCAGGTGACCCGATTGCCGGTCCAGTTGTGAAAATATTCGTGGGCGACGATCCCCTCGATCGAAGCATAGTCCGCGTCCGTCGCGGTATCAGGGTCGGCCAGGACGCACTTCGAATTGAAGACATTGAGGCTCTTGTTCTCCATCGCACCCATGTTGAAGTCGCTGACCGCAACGATGTTGAAGAGATCGAGATCGTATTCCAGGCCGAAGCGCTCTTCGTCCCAGCGCATGGAACGTTTCAGTGAGTCCATGCCGTAGGCGCAGCGGCCCTCATTGCCGTGCTCGACGAAAATGCGCAGAGCGACCTCGCGCCCCGACGCCGTCGTGAAGCTGTCTTCCACGCAGGCCAGATCGCCCGCCACGACCGCGAAGAGATAGGAGGGCTTGGGAAAGGGATCTTCCCAGCGGGTCCAGTGACGACCGTCGGGCAGATCTCCGCTTTCAACCAGATTGCCGTTCGACAGCAGGACCGGATAAAGCGCCTTATCGGCGCGCAGAGTGACCTCGTACACCGTCATGACATCCGGACGGTCAGGAAAGAAGGTAATGCGCCGAAAGCCCTCTGCCTCACACTGGGTACAGAAAGTGCCACTGGAGATATAGAGACCTTCCAGGCGTGTGTTGGCCTTGGGATTGATTTCGGTTTCGATCTCCAGAAGAAAACCGGGGCTTGTCACATCGAGGGAAAGCCCCGTCGCGTCCTGCCGGTATTCGGTTTCATCCAGCGGGGTGCCATCAACGCAGACCGAGAGAAGTTTCAGGTCGTCTCCGTCCAGCCACAGCGGCGGTAACGCGGCCTCTGAAAGATCCGAGGGAGATCCGTCATAAGCAATCTGAAGACGGCTTTTCACCCGCGTCGCTTCCGGTTCCAGATCAAAGGCCAGGGCCAGACTCTCGATCCGGTAGTCGGGCTTACGGTAGGCGTCGAGGTGAATGGCTTGCGGGGCTGGTGCATCCATGACGGGGTTCCTGAGTGCTGCTAAGGCTGCTGTATGAAATCTACGATGGCATTGGATAAGACCGACCCGGATGATCGCAGCGCATCCACCAGCGTGAAGTGGTTGAGGCCTTCCAATTCCAGTGTTTGCGGAGTGAGCCCCTGGGTGCCGAGATGGGCGGCGAAGTCGCGCTGCTGGCGCAGGAACTCATCGGTCTCGTCACCGCCGACCGCGAGCAGAAGCGGACAGGATATCCGCCCGGTCTGAAGGCGCGGCGCATAAAGACGCGCGTCTTCCGGCGTCAGGTGAAGCGCTTCGTTAAGGTAGCTGAGGCGGATCGGTTCAAGTTCATAGAGGCCACTGAGGGGGATCGCACCCTTGAGGAGATTTGCCGCACCTCCCTCGGCCGCCCAATCGGTGGACGCCAGCAACGCCGAGAGGTGTCCGCCGGCGGAGTGGCCGGAGAGGAAAATCCGCGTCGGATCACAGCCGTAATCTCCAATGTTGGCCGACAGCCAAAGCAAAGCCGTGCGGCAGTGCGCGACAATCCCGCCCATGCTGACATCGGGGCAAAGCGGATAGCCGATCGTCACCACCGTAATGCCCGCCTCGACGTAATGTGGCGCGACACAGGAGAATACGCTCTTATCCAGGGCCTGCCAGTAGCCGCCGTGAATAAAGACCAGAACCGGCGCCTGCCCCGACGCATCGCCTGCAGCCGGAAAGATATCCAGTTTGGCCCTGTCGCCCGCGCCGTAGGCTACGTCGAGATGGCCCTTTAGCTCCGATCTTGTGCGTTCCGAATCGCGCTGCCAGCCCGCGACGATGTCGGCAAAGTCCGGCACTGCGGCCCGGTTATTGTACTGCGCATCCAGGGCGGTCTGGTCATATCCGCCGAAGAGGACCGGGCCGGTCGAAGCTTCGCCAGCCTCTAATATTGGGATCTCTGGCATTGGAGTCGGGGCTTTCTCTGAGTTGAGCTCTATATGGGAATGTCGAATGAATTTGGCGAGGCCGAAGCCACCGGTAAACTCTGCCGAATACTCACGTTCACGCAATTTTAAGCACAAGGAACTTAGGTTAAAGCTCACGAGTTAAATTGATCGTGTTCGTAGTTTATGAGGCCTCAAGCCGGCTCTACAAGCGCTATTCGCGGTCTCAGCATCGATCGGATTCGGATCACGCTTGCGAATTTACGATCCGGGCGAAAAACCCAATCCCGAGAGTTTCAAACATCAATGGGTTGATTTAGGATCGCGTCGCAATGAAAGCCTTTCAACTCACCTTGATCCTCGCCGCAGTCCTGGTTATCGCAAATACCGCACCCCCTCTTGCCGGGGCAGCGGCAGCGAACAGCGACGAAGAAAGCTACGACCCGACTCTCGATCCCGCATTCAAGGTATGGCGTTCGCTCTCCGGACAGGAAGAGTCCGAATCGTTTTTCCTGGTTGCGCAGCGTTACGAGAAGGGCGAGACGGTAGGGGCCAACCCGATCACCGCCCTGCAGTATTACATCCTGGCGGCGGAACTGGATCACAAGGACGCCGAAGCGGCGGTCGAACGTCTGAACAAGAGCCTCTCGAAGTCGGACCGGGCCGAGGCCCGCGAACGCGCCGCCAACTGGTCGCCGGTCACCGACGAGGAGGTGGAGCGGAAACAGCCGGTCAAACGGCCTAACAACGACCGGGCCCGCCTGCTTGCCGCCGCCGATAGCGGCAACCTGGATCAGGTCACGGCACTGCTGGAAAAAGGCGTCCCGGTCGATGTCAGGGATGAGCATCAGTGGACACCGATGATGCTCGCAGCCCTGCAGGGCCACGATACAGTCGTTGCAGTGCTGCTGGAGCAAGGGGCGGATATGGAAGCCCAGGACATCAACGGCACGACGGCGCTGATGGCGGCGGCGAGTTCCGGCTGGCTCTCAGTGGTCAAACGCCTGATCAAAGCCGGCGTGGATATGGATGTGGAAGACAATGCGGGAGAGACCGCATTTTACATGGCCGAGCAGTTCGAGCACCATTCGGTCTCGACCTTTCTGGCAAGGGTTAACGCCTCACCTGAAGTGATCAAGGAGGTGCAGGCCTTTCTGATTTCCAAGGGCTACAAGCTGGGAAAACCGGACGGTCTCTGGGGCCCCAAAACCGAGAAGGCCGTGAAGTCTTTTCAAAAGAAGCTCGATATGGCGCCCGATGGCCGAATTACAAAAAAATTTCTGAACAGAATTCGCGGGGACTCAGCCTCCGGGGAAAAGAGTTCCAAGGTGAAAAAAGCCTCTTAAGGTCCTGATTTCAAAGCCACTACAAAAAGTTGAATAAACACACAACTTTTTGGATATTTTTCCGGCATTTTAGACAAAAATGTAGCAAAATCAGGCATTAAGCTCCTGGTAATCTTTTCGGTTCAGGGTCACTCCCGTACCCGGGTTCTCCCCCGGATCTCGGGTGCGTGATACCGCTTCGTTAGGCCCCGTCAGCAATGGCGGGGCCTTTCGTTTTTCTGCGGCTGGCTGTTTGTCTACCCCCGACCCGGATCATGAGATCTCGTCACGCGATGGCGCTTGACGGCGCGCTTCAGGACCGGGAGTCTGGTCCCCGTGCTCCGATTCAGACTCTGTATATGAAACCCAGCTCCAATCCCGCTTTTAAGAAAAAGTACCCGTCCCATGTCACCGTTCTTGCGGAGGCAAAAAGCGACTGGCATCCGACCGACCTGCTCAACCGGCGCAGCGGCAAGACCTGGCCCAGCCCCAAGGAATTGCTGGTCCGGCTCTGCGGCGCCACGCTCCAGGGCGAGTGGTGTATCCAACAGCGCAGTTCCAGCGAGAACAAAACCGTTTGGGAAATCCGCATCTCCCAGGCAAGCGATATCGAGATTCTGCGCAATGTTATCGGGCATGACCGCCTCAAACCCGTCGACCAGCCCGGTGCCCTTGCCTGTTACGGCTTCGAGTACCGCAAGGCCGACTATGCAAACTGGGGATCTATTCTCCGGACGTTCTGAGGCTGAATGCACGTGCCGAGGATCGGCGGCAGTGAGCTTTAGAGATCGAAGTACTCGTGTTCGGCATCGGGGCTGGAAGCCGCGAGGTCCATATACATGGGGCTGCTTCGGTCGATCTCCCGGCCGGACGGCATGGGTTGGGGATTCTGGTCGAAGGTCTGACCACAGAGAATTTGATCCACTGCACCGCGGCCGAGGGTCAAAGGCAGGAAAACCCGCCGCACCACCAGATAAGCCCGGCCGCCCGTCCCGAAACTGCTCAGCGATGCCACGGGTTGGCGCAGATCGACGCAACGCTGCAGCAGCTTGATCACAAAGGTGATCGTCGTCCCGCAGCCCAATTCGTCGAGGAAACAGCCGGTCGCGTCGAACCCGGCCTTCTCGGCAATCCGCGTGCCGATCAGGCGATAGCGGAACCGCCGCTCGGGCTGGGTCAATTCAATCATGCAGACGTCGGGAAGCAGAAACGGGATCGCCATAGGCTCGAAGTTGCGGCGCAGCGGCACGGCAGCCCCCTGCCCCATCGAGCGCCAATGTTCCGTCAGACTCCTGAGTGTCTCGTCTGTCAGGGCCGGATTAGTGAGTGAGTTCATGACACGCTTACATGGTGTGGTGGGGTTCAGCATATCACCGCAAAACCTCCCAAAACACTGGCACACGAGGGTAAAGATCCGGCTAAGGTTAACAACGGCTTTGACCGGCAACCAGCGGGTATTCATCCTAAGTCTGCACTGACATGAACATTTTCTCTGAAAGAGAGTGTTGCATGAATAACTCCGGAAAGGGCCGATCTTCATGACGCCGGCCCTTCAATCTGCTACAGCATCCTGGTAACACCGACATGCGCGCGGCGCTGTTGAAGCCCAGGTGGCGAAAGCCCAGATAGAAGCTGCCGTTTCTCCCCAAATCATGGAAATCTCCGCAATGCTCCGAGAAAGACTGCAGCTTGTGCTGAACGCTCCAGCGTTCGAACGCACCATCCTGGTCCTGATCGCCGTCAACGCCGTCACGCTGGGGCTGGAAACCAGCCCCACGGCCATGGCCGCCTTCGGGAATGTTCTGTTCGTCGTGGACCGGACCATCCTGGCCATCTTCACACTTGAGATCGCAGCGCGTTTGTTTGTCGATTTCCGCGGCTTCTGGCGCGATCCCTGGCGGATCTTCGATTTTATTGTCGTTGGAATCGCGTTGCTCCCGGCAGCCGGCAGCTTCTCCGTTCTGCGGGCCTTCCGGATCCTGCGTATTCTGCGATTGATTTCCAAGGTCGAGGCCATGCGCCGTGTGGTCAGCGGCCTTTTGAGCGCACTCTCTGGCATCGGTTCAATCGTGTTGCTCCTGGGACTGATTTTCTACGTTTTCGCGGTCATCTCCACCAAGCTCTTCGCCAAGGATTTCCCCGACTGGTTCGGCAGCATCGGCGAATCCGCCTACACGCTCTTCCAGATCATGACCCTCGAGAGCTGGTCCATGGGCATCGTGCGTCCGGTGATGGAGGTGCACCCCTTCGCCTGGGCCCTCTTCGTGCCCTTCATCGTGGCGACCGCCTTCACGGTGCTGAACCTTTTCATCGGCGTCATCGTCGACGCCATGCAGTCCGAGCACGAGGCCGAAGCCCGCGCCGAGCGCGACGCCATGATGAGCGAGACCGAGCTGATCCTGGCCGAGGTCAAGGCCCTGCGGGCGGAAGTGGCAGAGTTGAGGAAAGGCTCCCAGACCGCCTGAAGCTTGATCGGTCACAAAAATACGCCTGCGTGAGGAGCCCGATTGCGGATTGTAAACCACCCGCGCCGATGGCGTTCCGCTCGGACTTGACCTATGGTTGGCATAGGCCAAACACGACCCGGTCCAACCAACCAGGGAGAACAAACGCGATGACGATCTGCGTCGCCAAGGGGGACGGACTTGTAAAAATCACCGTGGACGCCCTGAACGCGTTGACACATGCAAACGCCTTTGAAGTTGCGGATGGCGCAGGGAGTGCCACTCACGCGGTTCTGACCCCGAAAACCCCACCGCCGTCAGCCTACGCTCACAATGCCTGTTTCGGGCTTGCATACCGCATGATGATAAACCCCTCGGTTTGTACGATCGAAACTTCGCCGGGTTTGAACTTGGGCACTGTTGCGGTGGACGACCCGAACGCGCAGGACGAACTGGGCGGTGCGACCACGCAAGCCGCCGACTCGAAAGGCGCCGGCAACCCGGCACACTTTGGAAGCTCGCAGTCTTGGGGCGAGTATCTGACCTTTAAGGAGGACAAAAGCGGCAAGGGAAGCGGCGCAAAGATCGTTTGGAATCCCTACGCCGCGTCTACGCTCAACTGGGTCGGCGGCAAGAGCAAACGGGAGCACGTGCCAGCCTGTATTGTTCTCGCACACGAGCTATCCCATGCGGACCGGATGATGCGCGGAACTTCGCTTGTGGGCGTCGTCGGAAAGGTTGCGCCCCCGGCTTACTCCGCAAAAGTCCCTGGAACCGACTACGAGTCCATGGTCGACATCGAACACATCGAGATGGTCGGATTTACCAGCGCGAGCTGGCAATGCAAGGACGCCGACGTTATTAGCGAGAATCAGATGCGCCGGGAACATGGCATTCCGCTGCGGGTCAACTACTAAGCCGGATCAGGCTCAAAACAGACCCATACAGGTAAGATTGCGCGCTATGCGTCTTGGAGAGGTTTGAGCGCGAGAGCGGAAAAAATGGTGCCCCAAGACAGACTTGAACTGCCGACCCCCTCATTACGAATGAGGTGCTCTACCAGCTGAGCTATTGGGGCACGCGCGCTGTGATGCGGGGCATAGCAAAGTTTGCGGTTGCGTGCAAGAGGCGGCACGCAAGCCACTGGATTACCCAGGCACCGAAAGAAACACGGATCTCCTAGAGCAGATCCGGTTTAGATGGAATCGCCTTGGGCGATCCGTCGTACCGGTGAGTCTGCTCTAACTGTTTGATGTAGAGCGGGTTCACATGTTTTAGCGAAAACACAGAGTGTTTCCGTTAAAACATGACGCGCTCTAGCGCTGCACCGCGCTGGTGATAACCGGCGCGGTTTTGCCGTCGTTCGCGGGAGGCGGCAGCACCGCGTCCGGGGCGCCGCCCGTGGCTTCCGACGCGTCGTGCTCCAGGGCAAGATACGTGGCTTCCACATGGGGCGGGTTCTGCCAGCGCAGGCTGTCGAAAGTGGCGCAGGCGCCGCAGTGCGGGTCCCACTGGGTGGCAACCGCGCCACAGGAGTTGCAGACCCAGGCGGTGTCGGGGGCAGCTTCGCTGGCGCGCTGCAGCCACTGGCGGGCGGCATCGCCGTCGCCGTGTTCTTCCTGCTCCAGGCGCGCCATCAGGCGGCACAGACGCCGTCCGGGCAGTGCGCTGATATCGGCGGACTCGGGATGCTCCAAACTGCTGCTGGCCGCCTCCATGGCCTGGTTCAGCTTCGCTCGGGCCTCGCCCCAAAGGCGTGCATCGAGGGAAATCTCTGCAACGATAAGCCGGCTCTCGATGTGGTCGGCACGGGCCGCCACGTATTTCTCCAGACGCGAGACCCGCTGGACTTCGGTGTCTTCCGGCCAGAGCTCCAGATATGCCCGGGCCAGATCGGGATGGGGTGACACGGGCCAGGCTCTCTCCAGGTTTTTGACCGCTTCGCGTCGCCGGTTCGCGTCCATGGCGGCCCGCGCGAGCAACAGGGTCGCGGGCACCAGATCCGGCGCCAGGGAGTGGGCGTCACGGGCCCAGGTCAGGGCATTTTGGATTTCACCGGCCTGATGGGCGGCCCGCGCCCGGGTCAGCTGGATCACGGCGCGTTTGCGGGTCGCCTCGGCTTCGGGCATGGCCTTGTGCTTCGCCGCCTGGCGCAAAGCCTGCTCCGCGCTCTCCAGATCCCCGGTTTCCTCGCTCAGTTCGAAGAGATTGGTCAGAACCCACTCGGACCTCGGTTTCATGGCGTGCGCCTTGCGGGTGTATTCCAGCGCCGCCTGGGTGTCGCCGCTGCGCTGCGCCTGCATCAGCAGGCCGCGCAGACCGAAAAAGCGGGTCTCCTCGTTCTCCAGCATGGCCTCGAAGTAGCGCCGCGCGGCGGTATCGTCGCCATTGAGTTGGGCGGCCTGGGCCGACAGCAGCATGGTCAGGGGCGGCTCCTCCAGAAGCGCGTCCGCCTTGCGGGAGAGCTTGTTGGCCAGCTCGCTCTCGCCCGCGGCGACCGCGACCATACCCTGGGTCAGCGCCTGATAACCCTTCCGCCGCCTGCGTTCCCGCCGGGCCGCGCCGAAACCGCCGGGCGCGTTCAGAATGAAGCGCCAGATCAGGTAGCCGACCACGGAAATGACGATGGCCAAGAACACGACAACCACCAAAAAGGCCGCGTTGTTGAAGTCAACCTGATAGCCCATCCACTGCATGGAGAACTGGCCGGGGTTCTGGGCGAACCAGACAAAAATGCCAACGACGATGGCGATCTTGAGAAAGAGGAGAAGGGCTCTGATCATGACATCAACCACCCAGCCCGATCATGGTCGCCGCCCTGGTCGCCAGAAGGCTCAAAGCCTTTTGCGCTTCCAGGCGCGCCTCCGCTTCCTGCCGCCAGGCGGCGGCACCCTCGGCGGCCGATCCGCTCAGGGCATCGAGTTCCGCGACGGCACCCGCCAAATCACCTGCCTCAAGCTTGACCTCGGCCCGCGCCAGCACGGCCCCGGCATCATCCCCCTCGACCAGACCGACCGGGCGGATGGTCACCGCCTCCGAGACTTTGCGCACGGTCTTGGCGATCCAGTCGTCCTCTTCCCCGCCACGGGCCGCGGCCACGACGCTCCCGGCCATCTGATCGAAGGAGACTCTCAGGCCCGGCAAAGCGGCGACCCCGGAAGCCGCACGTTCGGACAGAGGCGCCAACGCCGCTTTCAGCTCGGCATCCTCCGCCGCAAGTCCATCGACCAGCGCCAGTTCCGTCTCGAAGGCGCCGGACCCGCTCAAAGCTTCGCGCAACTGCAGGAGCGCCAGGAACATGGCGGCATCGCCCGCATCTTCGGAGGGGCCGGTGGGAATGGTCTCGCTCAAGGCGGCCAGTTCGGCCGACAAGCGGGACTCCAGTGCCGGAAGCGCTGCAACCCCCTGCTCCGCCGCGTCGAGGCGGCTGTCGAGTTCGCTTAAGCGTTCCGCCGGATCTTCGAGGCCGGTCACGGTCTGTTCGATCTCATCGAGGCGGGCCGTAAGCTCGGCAAGACGGGTATCGTCCGGCTGCGCCGCCGTCTGACCAGACGCGCCGGGATCAGCGGCACTGCCGGCGCCGGATTCGATCTCTCCGGCAAGCTGCTCGACCTGCGCCTTCAATGCCGCCAGTTCCTGCTGATCCAGCACCGAACCGGGTGATGCGGCTGTATCGCCATCTGATTGACCGTCGGCGGCGATCACGACCCCGCCGGCCAAGAGTTGCTCAAGCGTTCCGTCCAGGGCATCGATCCGCTGATTGGCATCCGCAATCGCCTGGTCGACCGCGGCCAAATCTGGTGAGGCGGTGTTGGGCGGAGCGGCGTCGAGTGCGGATTGCATCTGGCCTTCCAGGTCCGCCAGCTTGTTCTCGAGCGCCGCAATCCGCGCCGCCGTCTCCTCGGCAGCAGCGCCGGAACCCGACGCTTCGCCACCGGCCATCATCGGCAGAGTCTCCACCAGAGGCAGCCAATGCCCCCGCGTGTAAACCGCACCGGCCAGGATCAGCGCCAGGACGACGACACCCATGAGGAAACCGCTGAAACCACCGCCGGATTTTCCTGCCGGGGCAGCCGGCTCGGCAGATACTTTTGAATCGCCAACTTTCGAATCGGGGACTTTCGAATCAGATGGACTCGCTGCCGCGCCCTTCGGCTCCGCAGCTTTCGCGTCTTTCACTTTGACGTCAGTTGTTTTGGCCTCTTGCGGTTTCGACCCACCCGCCGCCGGAATTGCGGTCTTGGGTGCGGAGTCTTTCGCTTGAGCGTCCTTCGCTGGAGTATCTTCGAATGGAGCGCCGAAGGCAGCGGGTGGAGGCGCCGCGGACGCAGGCGATGCGGCGCCGGTCGGTTTGGAGTCGGCCGATTTGGGGCTGGCCGGTCCGGTACCTGTCGCTTCAGGTCCTGTCGCTTTGGGAGCTTTATCGTCTTTTTTCACGTCCTGATCCTTCGGCCCGCCTGCACCTGGAACAGCCGCCGTACCTGCTGGTGAAGTAATGCCCGCCCCCTGAGGTGACGCCGTTTTGGCTGTTTGGTTCCGCGTCATGTGATCGCTGGACGACAAAACCGCCGGGTCCAGCGCGATGTTATGGGCCTTGGCCGCGCTCAGAATCTCTCCGTGCCGCGCTGTCGGGATCGAATCCCGCTCTTTCCAGCCTTGCACCGTGCTGACCGCAACCTTGAGCTTGCCCGCCATGGGGCGCAGGCCACCGAAGGCCTCTATGATCTGGGCTACGGGCTGCGCGCCTTTGGCTGCGCTTTCGCTCTGACTCGGTGAACTGCCGCCCGAGGATTTGTTTTTATCTGACATTTTCTTTCCCGAAGGCTGACCTTCACACGATGAGATGAACTGTACTCTCTGCGCCCTTATTCATGGCCGAACTCATGGTCCCAGGCCGGATTCATGGTTCCAGAAGCGCCACCACCTCGGCCTGAGTCGGCCGCGCCGCGACCGCCACCGCTTTCCAGCGCAATGAAGCCATCTCGTCCCTCACCGCCGCGGACAAACAGACCGCAATTGCTGCCTCAAGGTAGTCCCCCAGACCCGCCGCACCCGCCAGCCTAACAAAGCTCTTGGCGGTTCGTGGAGAGAAAAACGTCACGGCATCGATTTCTCCGTCTTTGAACGCGGCCTGCGTTTCCTCCGAAAGAGCCTCTAAAGCGCGGGTTTCATAGAGAACCGCGCGCCGAAAAGCGAAGCCAGCAGCCTCCAGGCCGCCCTTCAGATCCCCGGCGACTTTGCTACCTGCAGCATGAAACAGACCACCCTGGGTTGGATCGACCTGCCGGCGCACGAGAGCAACCAGGTCCGTGACGTCACCCTCCGCACTCTCGACGGACGTAAAACCGCACTGCACCGCCGTCCGGGCCGAGGCATCGCCGACCGCGAAAACCCGAAGCTCCAGGTCTTTGGGCTTACGCGGGGCGAAGGCGGCGCAAAAGGCCCTGACCCCGTTGGCGCTGGTAAAGAGCAGAGCCTGGATCCCGGTCAGATCGATCTGACCGGCAGCCTCTTCGAGGTTGACGACTTCAAACAGCGGCTCGATCAGGACTTCATGTCCACGCTCGGCCAGGACTTCGGCGAAGCGCTCGGCGTCAGGCCGGGGTCTTGTCACCAGCACACGCAAGAGCTTGTCTCCCTCCCGGCCCTCAAAGCTTCAATGCCAAACCTGATATCAGTGCGACGTCAGAGACTGAAGCGCTTCCGGCCCCATCTCGGCACGCAGTTCCTGCCCGAGATCCTTTCCAAGTTCAGCAGCGTACCCCGCCGAACCTTCCCGCGCACCGCGCCAGACCCGGCTGCCATCCGGCATGGCGACCAGCGCCCGCAGTTTCAGCAATCCCGGTGTCTCATCGAGCTCTGCCAGCGCTGCGATGGGCGTCCGGCAGGAACCATCGAGCACTTCCAGGCAGGCCCGCTCCGCAGCGACCCGCACGGCGGAAGCCGCATCATCGATCGCCGAGAGATATCCGCGGGTCGTCGAATCATCCGAGCGGATTTCCAGACCCACAGCCCCCTGGGCCACCGCCGGCAGCATCTCGTCCGTTTCCAGGATCGAAGTGATCCGCCCGGCTTCCCCCAAGCGCCGCAGACCGGCAACCGCCAGCAAGGTGGCATCGACCTCGCCTTCGGCCAGTTTGCGCAGGCGCGTCTGCACGTTACCGCGGAAGGTCACCACCGTCAGATCGGGTCGGGCCAGCAGAATCTGAGCCTGACGGCGCAGGCTGGCTGAACCGACCACCGCCCCCTCCGGCAATCCGGAAAGTCTGTCAGCCTTGAGCGAAAAAAAGGCGTCCCTGGGGTCTTCACGGGGCAGAATGGTGGAGATCTCCAGGCCGTCCGGCAGCCAGGTCGGCACGTCTTTCATGGAGTGCACCGCCGCATCGATAGAGCCGTCGAGCAGCGCTTCCTCGATCTCCTTGGTGAAAAGGCCCTTGCCGCCGATTTCCGAGAGCGCGCGGTCCAGGATCTTGTCACCGGTGGTCTTAATGATGACGATCTCGATCGCGTTTTCGGCCGCCAGATCGCCGTGCGCCTCGGCGAGGCGGCGCTTGACCTCATGCGCCTGCGCCAGCGCAAGTGGGCTGCCCCGGGTCCCGAGGCGGAGAATGGCGGATTGGGTCATGAGGTGCCTGCAACGAGAATTTAGATCTTATGGCCCGAACCTAACGCTCCGGCGGGCGCGGCGCCAGATTCTTAAATGCCGCAGCCTCAAATCCCTAACGTCAAATCCCCGGGGCAAACCGGGAAATCCTCATTCAAAGCTGGAAATTGCTGCCGATTTGAGTCACGACCCTTTCCACAAGAAGCAAAAGTTCGCACCGAAATCAGACTCTGGCGGTGGTGCGCCCGGCGACGAAAGTTTAATCTCCACAGCTATGATTGTATTGGGACTCGAAACCAGCTGCGACGAGACCGCAGCCGCCGTGGTCACGGACGACCGGCAAATCCTGGCGAACAAGGTGTTGTCGCAACTCGACGAGCACCGGCCTTTCGGCGGTGTCGTGCCTGAAATCGCGGCGCGCAGCCATCTGGATCACATCGGCGATCTGGTCGAGCAGGCCATGGCCGAGGCCGGTCTGGATTTCGTGGAGCTGGACGGCGTGGCGGCGACCGGCGGACCCGGCCTGATCGGCGGCGTCTTTGTCGGCGTCATGACCGCCAAGGCCATCGCGGCAGCTCATAAGATCCCCTTTCTTGCGGTAAATCATCTTGAGGGCCACGCCCTGACGGCGCGCCTGACCGAGGGCGACGCGGCAGCCTTTCCCTATCTGCTGCTGCTGGTCTCCGGCGGCCACTGTCAGTTGCTCGCGGTCGAGGGGGTCGGACACTACATCCGGCTCGGCGGCACCGTCGACGACGCGGTCGGCGAGGCCTTCGACAAAACCGCCAAAATGCTCGGCCTGCCCTACCCCGGCGGCCCGGCGCTGGAACGCGCGGCGCAGAGCGGCAACGACCGGGCCGTCGATCTGCCGCGTCCCCTGCGCGGACGGCCCGGCTGCGATTTCTCCTTCTCAGGTCTCAAGACCGCCGTGCGCCACCGCATCGAAGAGATGCTCGGCAGCCAGAAGGATCTGAGCGACGCGCAGGTGGCGGATCTGGCCGCGAGTTTCCAGCGCGCGGTCGGTGATGTTCTGGCGGATCGCTGCGCCCACGCAATGGATCAATTCAAGCAGACTTACGGGCGGCCCGGCCCCCTGGTCGTGGCCGGCGGAGTCGCCGCCAATCAGGCTTTGCGGGCCCGCCTCACTGAACTGACCGCGGAGCGGGGCACAGAGTTGCTGGCACCGCCCGTCTCACTCTGCACCGACAATGCAGCCATGATCGCCTGGGCGGGCATGGAGCGTCTGCAGCTCGGCCTGACCGATCCCCTCGATTTCGCGCCGCGGCCGCGCTGGCCGCTCGATCAGTTGAAAGGTGTGGCCTAGTGTCCGACTCAGCCTTTTCAAAACCCGCCGACATGAAGGCCGAGATGAACGGCCTGTTCCCCACGCCGATCCTGACCGGCCTGCTGCCCGGCGCCGAAGAAGTGAACCGCAGCCTTAAGCAGATCATCCTGGAAAAGGAACGCACCAGCGCTTCGACCCAGCACAGCAATCTCGGCGGCTGGCAATCGACCTGGGACTTTCCGGAGTGGGGCGGCGACGCCCTGCACTACATGCTGGAATCGGCCAAGAAGCTGGCCAACCGGGTCACCACCCGGCGCGATGGGAAGCCGGTCTCCATCGACTGGAAAGTGACCTGCTGGGCCAATGTAAACCGCTCCGGCCAGGGCAACGAGTTCCATACCCATCCGGGCGCCTTCTGGTCCGGCAGTTATTATGTCGAGGACGGCGGCATCGGGCAGGACCCCTCGCTCGGCGGTGAGTTCGAGATCCAGGATCCGCGCGGCGCGGCTCCGGTCATGTACGCACCGGAGCTGAGTATCGGCGGTGCGGCAGGCGCCTCCATGGGCGCTGCCGAGAGCCTCTCGCCGCGCGCCGGCATGCTGATCATGTTCCCAAGCTGGCTGCAACACGGCGTGCGGCCCTACGGGGGCGAGCGGGAGCGCATCTCCATCGCCTTTAACCTGCGACTGTGAGCCAGTGACAAAAATTCCAATGGCACAAAGACTATGATTGAACGGATTGGCATTCTGGGCGCGGGCGCCTGGGGCACGGCCTTGGCGGCTGCGGTCACCACGGCGGGCAGGCAGGCGTTGCTCTGGACTCGCAACGCGGAGCTTGCACAGGAGATCAACGAAGATCACAGCAATTCTGTCTACCTGCCGCGCGCACGCCTGGATCCCTCGATCCGCGCAACATCGGACACCGCCGACTTGAGCGGAAGCGATGCCCTTCTGCTGGTGGTTCCCGCGCAGCATCTGCGGGGTATCGCCGGCGGCCTCGATGCCATTCTGCCCGAAGACACCCCCCTCGTGCTCTGCTGCAAGGGCATCGAGCGCAACAGCGGCAAGCTCATGACCGAAGTCGCGGCGGAGGCGCTGCCGGGGCGGCCGCTGGCGGTTCTCTCCGGTCCGACCTTTGCGGCGGAGGTGGCTTCCGGTCTGCCCACCGCCGTCACCCTGGCCAGTGAGGATTCCGGTCTGGCCGCGGCTTTGGCCGAGTCTCTGGGCAACCGGAGTTTCCGGCCCTATCTCTCCAACGATCCGACCGGCGCCGAAGTCGGCGGCGCGGTCAAGAACGTGATCGCCATTGCCTGCGGCATCGTGCAGGGCCGGGCGCTGGGTGACAACGCCCGGGCCGCGCTCATCACCCGGGGTCTGGCGGAGATCGTGCGCCTGGGATTGGCCAAAGGCGGTCGTTCTGAAACGCTCATGGGCTTGTCGGGCTTCGGTGATCTGACCCTGACCTGCACCGCCGTGCAGTCGCGTAACTACGCGCTTGGTTTGGCGCTGGGCGAAGGCGCGGATTTCGAGGACCTGATGTCCGTGCGCCTGACCGTCGCCGAAGGTGTCGAATCCGCCGCAGCCGTGACCACACTTGCGAAAACGCTGGGCATCGAGATGCCGATCAGCAAAGCGGTCAACGCGATCCTGCATCAGGGCGCCGACATCGACGCGGTGATCGGCAGCCTGCTGGCCCGGCCTTTCACCTCAGAGTGATTTCACCTGCCACCGGTCAGGACATAAAAGCCTTCAAGACATGAAAGATATCCACAGTGTCCAGGGAGCAAGGAAACGCCATGTATTACGTTATCAGCTGCGTCGATAAAGCCGGCCATGCCCATGTGCGCGCCGAAAACCGCCCGGCCCACGTCGACTACCTGAAAGCCAACATCGATCACATCGTCATGGCGGGCCCGACCACCAGCGAGGACGGCGAAGCCATGACCGGCTCGGTCCTGATTATGGAGTACGACTCACTGGCCGATGCGCAGGCCTTTGCCGACGGCGATCCCTACAAGGCGGCCGAACTCTTCGAAAGCGTCACCATCCGGCCCTGGAAGAAAGTGCTGCCGGCGTAGCTTTTTTGCGCGCGGTGCCGGCCCTCTCCCCCTCCCGGCCACCCACATGATAATTCCGATGAGTGGCCGGGAGGGGGAGAGGGCTGGTGCCGGATTCACTAAACTAAACCAAACCCTTACCCGTTCCCGCCCGCGAGTTTCTGTGAGGCGGGGTGGGCACGCAGGCGTGCCATGGCCCAGACCCCGAGAAAGGGTCCGATGGCGAGCGGCAGGAAGGCGTAACGCCAGCCCAGCGCTTCGACGGCGTAGGGCATGAGGTGGATGGTGATCAGGGTCAGCGTGAAACCGATCGAAGTCTGCAGCGTCAGCATGGTGCCGACCCTTCCCGGGTCGCTCAGTTCCGCCACAGACGCCGAAAACTGAGCGGAGTCCGCGATCACGGAAAGGCCCCAGATCATACAGATCAAGGTGACCAGCCAAGGGTCGGCGCCGAAGAAAAAACCCACGACCGCCGCACAGCTGCCTGAGACCGCCATGGCGATCATGGTCAGGCTGGTCCGGCCGATCCGGTCCGCGAAGTAGCCGCCGGCCAGACAGCCCAGCGCCCCGATGCCGACCGTCGCGAAGGTGGCGAACTTGGCTGATGAAACCGCGGCTTCGGGTGCCATCTGCTGGGCAAAGCTGGCAGCGAGAAACACGCCGACCCAGGCCCACATGGCATAGAGCTCCCACATGTGCCCCAGATAGCCGAGGTTGGCCAAACGCAGCGGTTTGTCTTTCCAGGCCCAAAGGATATCGCCGGGATGAAACTTCGGGGCAGGACGGCTGTTCGGTCCGACAGCGACGAAGTTGACCGCCAGGGCGGCGGCCACAGCCGCGAGTGACGAGGCGATGATGGTCACGCGCCAGTCCAAACCGCCCAGGGCGTTGAAAAGATGCGGCGAGGCCGAGCCCAGGGTCAATGCGCCGACAAAAAGACCGACCACCAGTCCCATATCGCCCTTCGCCCAGGTCGAGGCCAGGCGCATCCCGACCGGATAGAGACCGGCCATGCAGAGACCGGTGATGAAACGCAGAAGAGGTACGGCGGGACCCTCTATCTCGACAATCAGAATACCGGCGTTTGCGATAGCCGCGATCAGACCGGCCACCATGAAAAACCGCCGGGAGTCGATCCGGTCGGCCAGCCCCAGCATCGCCGAGATCAGGCTGCCCACCACGAAGCCGACCTGGACCGCGCTGGTGAAAAGCGACTGGGTAAAGCTGCTCAGTTCATAATCGGCACTGAGGGACGGCACGACGGCGGAAGCGGAAAACCACAGAGACATGGCGGCCACTTCGCACAGGGACAGCAACGTGAGCGAGGCCCACTTGGAGGAAAACAAAACCGGAAGGACTCCCGCCCTGAAATGAAACAGCCGAACCCGCAGGGGAGCACGCCCGCGGCGGGGCGGTCAAGCTGGCCCCAGGCTGCTCGCGCTCTTGTGTTGTCGAGGAGCCGGGTTGAGGACACATGAATTACAGTGGTTCCAAACCCACCGCAAAGCAGGTAGCCTTGAGTTGAAATCTGTGACGTGACGAGAGGACGAAGATGGCCCATTGGCTCATGAAATCCGAACCCGGCACCTGGTCCTGGGAGGACCATGTCAAAGCGGGCAGCGCGGAATGGGACGGCGTGCGGAACTATCAGGCCGCCAACAACATGAAAGCCATGAAGATCGGCGATCTGGTCTTCTTCTATCACTCGGTCAACGAAAAACAGGTCGTCGGCATCGCGGAGGTGGTCAAGGAGTACTATCCCGACCCGACCGATGCCTCCGGGCGTTTCGGCATGGTCGACATCAAGGCGATCCGGCCCATGGTAAAGCCGGTGACCCTGGCGGATATCAAGGCGGAACCCAAGCTGTCGGAGCTGGCGCTGGTCCGTCAGTCGCGCCTTTCCGTCTTGCCGGTCAAACCGGCCGAATGGAAAATCATCTGCGCCATGGGCGACACGGATCCCTGATCGGGACGTGGGTCTTCTCAAGGGCCGAGAGGCCCGGCGCTTGTCGCGGCGCCGGAAAGCGATAATAATTTCAAACGGGCAAACCGGCTGATCGACTTCGGCTGGTGGCATCGTCATCAAGAACAAACCGGTCTTAAGGCCGGCCTATTGGAGGGAGCGCAGGCTATGACTGAAGGCGCGGTCTACGAGGTATCGGAGAGCACGGCCTCCGCTGCCTGGATTGATGAATCAGGTTACTTTTCACTCTATGAACAGTCCGTTTCGAACCCAGAGGCCTTCTGGGGCGAGCAAGGCAAACGGATCGAATGGTTCAAGCCCTACAGCGAAGTGAAGGACGTCGCCTACGGTCCGGGCGATGTGCATATCCGCTGGTACGGGGACGGCACCACCAACGTGGCGCACAACTGCATCGACCGGCACCTGGCCGAGAAGCGCGACACCACCGCGATCATCTGGGAAGGCGACGATCCGGCGGACAGCAAGCACATCACCTATGGCGAGCTGCATGAGCAGGTCTGCCGCCTGGGCAACGCGCTGAAAGCCCGCGGGGTCAAGAAAGGCGATCGCGTCACCATCTACATGCCGATGATCCCCGAGGCCGCCTATGCCATGCTGGCCTGCGCGCGCATCGGCGCGATCCACTCCGTGGTCTTCGGCGGCTTCTCCCCCGACGCTCTCGCCGGACGGGTTCAAGACTGTGCCAGCACCTGCGTCATCACCGCCGACGAGGGCCTGCGCGGCGGACGTAAAGTGCCGCTGAAAGCCAACACCGATAAGGCACTCGAGAGCTGCTCGGATGTGGACACGGTCGTGGTGGTCAAGCGCACCGGCGGCGACGTCGGCTGGAAAGACGGCCGGGACGTCTGGTACCACGAAGCCTGCGCGGACGTTTCCGCCGACTGTCCGGCGGAGGAGATGAATGCGGAGGATCCGCTCTTCATCCTCTACACCTCGGGCTCGACCGGTAAGCCCAAGGGCGTTCTGCACACCACCGGCGGCTATCTGGTCTATGCCGCCATGACCCACCACTATGTCTTCGACTATCACCCGGGCGAGGTCTACTGGTGCACCGCCGATGTGGGCTGGGTGACCGGGCACAGCTATATCGTCTACGGTCCCCTGGCCAACGGCGCGACCACCCTGATGTTCGAGGGCGTGCCGAACTATCCGGACGCCTCGCGCTTCTGGCAGGTCTGCGACAAGCACAAGGTGGACATCTTCTACACCGCCCCGACCGCGATCCGCGCGCTGATGCGCGAAGGCGAGGACCCGGTGAAGTCGACCAGCCGTTCCAGCCTGCGTCTGCTGGGCTCCGTGGGCGAACCGATCAACCCGGAGGCCTGGGAGTGGTATCACAAGGTGGTCGGCGATGAGCGCTGCCCGATCGTCGACACCTGGTGGCAGACCGAAACCGGCGGCATCCTGATCACCCCCCTGCCCGGCGCCACACCCCTGAAACCCGGCTCTGCCACCCGGCCCTTCTTCGGCATCAAGCCGGTGCTGGTGGATGCGGACGGCGCGGTTCTGGAGGGGGCCACCGAGGGCAACCTCTGCATCGCGGATTCCTGGCCCGGTCAGATGCGCACGGTCTACGGCGATCACGAACGCTTTATCCAGACCTACTTCTCGAGCTATCCGGGCAAATACTTCACCGGCGACGGCTGCCGGCGGGACGGCGACGGTTACTACTGGATCACCGGGCGGGTGGATGACGTGATCAACGTCTCGGGCCACCGCATGGGCACGGCAGAGGTGGAATCCGCGCTCGTCGCCCATCCCAAGGTCGCGGAATCCGCCGTGGTCGGCTATCCCCACGACATCAAGGGCCAGGGTATCTACGCCTATGTCACGCTGATCGCGGGCGAAGCCCCCAGCGAGGAGCTGCGCAAGGAACTGGTCGGCTGGGTCCGCAAGGAGATCGGGCCGATCGCCTCGCCGGATCTGATTCAGTGGGCCCCCGGCCTGCCCAAGACCCGCTCGGGCAAGATCATGCGCCGCATCCTGCGTAAGATCGCCGAGGACGATTTCTCCAACCTGGGCGATACCTCGACCCTCGCCGACCCCGGCGTGGTCAACGACCTGATCGATAACAGGATGAACAAAGCGGGCTGATAAAGCGCAAGTTTAGTCAGACTCTAAAGGAGCCCGGATCGCGCAGGATTCGGGCTTCTTCGCGTCGCCTTGATTTACTCTCAACGCGACAGGACGCCCGCCAGTTTTCGCACCGCCAAGCGGATCTCGTCTTCCGGCACCGCCGCGTAGCCCAGCATCAGACCCTGCCGCTCCGCTGCGCCGTCGTAGTATCCGGAAAGCGGTGACACCGAGAGGCCGGCCGCCGCCGCGCGGTCGGTGGCTTCCTGATCGCTCATACGCCGGGCCAAAGCGGCGGAAAAGTACGCCACGATATGCAGCCCCGCCTCATCCGGCTGCGCTTCCAGCAGGCCCGCAAGTTCCCGCCCGATTTCCTCCAGCAGCACGGACTGGCGTGCCGCATAGAGCACGCGCATACGGCGGACATGGGCGGCGAAGTGCCCTTCCGCGATAAAGGCCGCCAGCGCCGGTTGGGTGATGGCGGTGGGGTGATCGTCCAGGGTGCCGCGGGCCCGGCCCATGGGCTCGATCAGATCTTCCGGCACCACCAGGTAACCCAGGCGAAGGCTGGGAAACATGACCTTGGAAAAACTGCCCAGATAAACCACCCGACCGTTATCGGCTTCGTCCAGGCTTTGCAGTGCAGACAGCGGCCGGCCCGCGTAGCGGTACTCGCTGTCGTAATCGTCCTCCAGAATCCAGGCGTCCGCTTCCCGTGCCCAGGCCAGCAACTCCAGACGGCGCGCCAGGCTCATGGTCACCCCTAGCGGATACTGATGTGAAGGCGCCACGATGGCCATGCGCGCGTCCGGTGCACGTTCGCGTCCGGCCGCCACGGAAATGCCCTCGGCATCCACGGGCAGCGGCACGGCCTCGGCTCCCGCCGCGAAGAGCGGGCCGCGCAAACCGCTGTATCCGGGATTTTCGAACCAGACCGGATCGCCCGGATCGAGCAGCGTGCGGGCCACCAGGTCCAATCCCTGTTGCGCACCGGAAGTGATCAGAATCTGCCGCCAGTCGCAGATCAGCCCGCGCGCCGAGCGCAGATAGTCGGCGATGGCCCGGCGCAGGGGCTCGTAGCCGGCAGGGTCACCGTGCCGCTTCAGGCTC
Source organism: Denitrobaculum tricleocarpae (assembly GCF_007004665.1). Taxonomy (GTDB): domain Bacteria; phylum Pseudomonadota; class Alphaproteobacteria; order Kiloniellales; family Kiloniellaceae; genus Denitrobaculum; species Denitrobaculum tricleocarpae. The sequence goes on from NZ_ML660055.1 coordinate 277,655, forward strand.
TCCGGCGGGCGGCGCCAGACCCGGCCCAGCAAACGGGCCCAGACATCGAAGGGAAAGAGGTCCAGTTCCGGCAGACCCGGCGCAAAGGCGCGGGTGGCGATACGGCGGCCCCGGGGGAAAGCGGCCAAGACCTCACCCCGCTTGGAGAGTCCTCGTCGGCGGGACCGTGTCCGCGCGGATGGCCCCACGTCTTCGCGCGGCGCGGGTCCGCGCCGCTGCGACCCCGAGAGCGACAACAGCTCCTCCGGCAAGACATGCGAGATATAGGTGCCGGACCCCACCTGCCCGGCCAGATAACCCTCGGACAGCAGCTGATCGAAGGCGGTTACCGCCGTATTGCGGGAGCAGCCGAGTTCGCTCGCCAGGGTCCGCGAGGACGGCAGGCGGGCACCGGGCGGCAGATGTCCGGCCAGGACCGCTTCGCGGATCTGGTCATAAAGCTGCCGGTGCAACGGCACCTTGGAAGTCCGGTCCAGGTCCAGCGCCAGCAGCGGTGTCGAGAGGCGGCGATCCGCCATGATCTTCAGTTCCAATGCAAATGGTCTCTTTGGTTAGCAAGAATAAGGTTTTTCTGCAAAGCCATTAAGCGCATAGCTGGCCCGCGTTCCAGAGAGAGCGGGGCAAGACTGAAAGCCGCAGGAAAGCTGCAGTTGTCTCCTGACAATTTTAGCCGGGCCAAGCGCGCCGTGACCTGTTAGAAGCGATGCCATCATGTCTTCCAGCGCACCGGCCACCACCACAGGAAACCTCTTACCCGTCGTTATGCCGGCGGTCTTCGTGTTTCTCTGGAGCACCGGATTTATCGGCGCGAAGCTCGGCCTGCCCTATGCCGAGCCCATGACCTTTCTGGCACTGCGTTTCGGCATCGTGGTGGCTCTGATGCTGCCCTTTGCCCTGCTGATCCGTGCGCCCTGGCCCAAAAGCTGGACCGAGGCCGGTCACATTGCAATCGCCGGACTCCTGCTGCACGGGGCGTACCTGGGTGCGGTCTTCGCCTCCATAGATCTGGGTGTGGAAGCCGGTGTCTCGGCCCTCATCGTCGGCGTTCAACCGATCCTGGTGGCCGTCGCCGCCGGGCCATTGCTGGGCGAACGGGTGACGCGCCGTCAATGGGTCGGCTTGTTTCTTGGGATGCTGGGCGTGGTCGTCGTGGTCTCGAACAAGCTCTCGCTGGGCATCGGAACACCCTTCGGAATGGCGCTCTCGGTCTTTGCGCTCTTCGGCATGTCTGCCGGGACTCTCTACCAAAAACGTTTCTGTGGCGGAATGGATTTGCGCTCCGGCAGTGTCATCCAGTTTGCGGCAACCACCCTGCTGGTCGGGGGCCTGGCCTTCGCGCTGGAGACACGTGAGGTGGTCTGGCATGCGGACTTCATCATTGCGCTGGGCTGGCTGGTTTTCGTCCTGTCCTTCGGCGCGATGACCCTGCTCTACATCCTGATCCGGCGCGGTGAGGCCGCACGGGTCTCAAGCCTCTTTTTCCTGGTGCCGCCCTGCACGGCGGTGATTGCCTGGTTTTTGTTCGGCGAGACCTTGGAAATTACAGCTCTCGCCGGGATGGCGCTCGCCATGATCGGCGTCGCGTTGGTGAATCTGCGGCGCTGACGTGCTTTAAGCCGGCTTTTTCATCAGCCGGTCTTCCATCGCGCAGGCCTCGTCGACCATCAGCGTGTAGATACGACGAACCAGATCCGGGTCCAGACCAAGCTCCTCAGCATATTTAGCATTCCGTTCGATGACTTCGGTGACGCGATCGGCCAGAACACTGGGGATGCCATGTTCGGCCTTGATCACCGCGACTTCTTCGATAATGCCGTAGCGCTCGGCGAACAGACGCACGATCCGATCGTCAAGCTCGTCGATGCGACGCCTATGGGCTTGTAACAGCTTCATGAAATGGGTTCCGGACTCTGTTTGAGCATAGAATCCAGGATATTAGCGTGCAGGCCCGCCGGGGGAATGCGACTAAAAGTCCGAACAGATGCCGTTACGCTCCCAATCCCCGTAGCGGGTCGGTTCGGGCCCTTCCGGCCCGCCGATTTCCTTCGGCAGGTTGACCTGGCCTGAGCGGGCGCGCAGGGCCGCCGCCTTTTCCATCTTCTCGGGCGTGACTTGTCCGCCCGCCTGATTGGGTCGGGATTTCGGTGCGCCCGCGGACGAGGTCTTCGCCGGGGCCGGTTTGTGGGAGGTGAAAAGCTTGGTCATGCCCTTTATATGGCATCGAACCTGAGCGCCGCCAAGTCTTGAAGGCCATGGTTCCGGTCCTTACCTGAGAGGCGTCGGGAGGACAGACAGGCAAGAAAGGACCCGGCCCTGCGATGAACTACACCAAAACCGCTATGCTCTTGGCCGCGATGACGGCCCTTTTCCTCGGCGTCGGCTTCATGCTCGGCGGCGAAGCCGGTATGGTGATCGCCTTTGGCATCGCGGTCGCGATGAACCTCTTCGCCTACTGGAACTCGGACAAGATGGTCCTGAAGATGTATGGCGCCAAGGAGATCGGCCCGCAGGACTCCCCGAATTTTTACGGCATGGTGAAAAGCCTGGCGCAAAACGCCAAGATGCCAATGCCCAAGGTCTATCTGATCGAGAACGACCAGCCCAACGCCTTCGCCACGGGGCGCAATCCGGAAAACGCCGCCGTGGCTGCCACCACCGGTCTCCTGCGGCGACTGAACGGTCAGGAAGTGGCAGGTGTGATGGCCCACGAACTGGCCCATGTGCAGAACCGCGATACCCTGACCATGACCATCACCGCGACCCTGGCCGGCGCGATCTCCATGCTGGCGAACTTCGCGCTGTTTTTCGGCGGCAACCGCAACAGTCCGCTGGGTCTGATCGGTACACTGGCCATGATGTTCCTCGCCCCTATGGCCGCGGCACTGGTTCAGATGGCGATCTCGCGCTCGCGGGAATACGAAGCGGACCGCCTGGGCGCGGAGCTCTGCGGCAATCCTGAGTGGCTGGCCTCGGCCCTGGAGAAGATCGACCGTTCGGCCCAGAGTATTGACAATGATGCGGCAGAGCGGAACCCGGCGACGGCCCATATGTTCATTATCAATCCGCTGCACGCCCACAAGGTCGACAACCTCTTCTCGACCCACCCCAGCACCGCGAACCGCGTCGCGCGCCTGCGGGCCATGGCCGCCGGCGGAACCGGCCGCTGAGGCAGCAGCACAACGCGGCCGAGGCCGACCAGCAGCGCCTGCAAGCATAGAAAAAGGCCCCCGCTGATTGCGCAGCGGAGGCCTTCTTCGGATCAACCCGATGATGGGTGCTATGTCTATTCGGCAGGCTCAGGCGAAGCGACCGTCTCCATGCCTTGCTGTTCGCGCCGACTGTCGTTGTAGATTGCTTTTATCAGCGCAGCGCACATCAGCACCATCACAAGGGAGAAGGGCAGAGCCCCGATCACCATCGCCGTTTGGATGGCTTTTAGCCCGCCAACCAGCAAGAGCGCCGCGACCACGGACCCGAGCGCCACACCCCAGAAGATGATGTGCGGACGCGCCTTCGGACCTTCGTCACCCGCTGCATTGATCGTGTTGACGATCAGAACCGCGGAGTCAGCAGAGGTCACCAGATAGGTCATCAGCAAGACAACGATCATAGCCGCCATCAACCAGGAGAGGATCTCCGAAATCGGCGCCAGCATGAAGTTCGTCATGGCGAAAATCTTATCGCCGTCCGGAGCGCTTGTGATGACGCCGCCGGCCCCGCCGGTCAGCTCCAGGTCGATCGCCGTGCCGCCGGCCCAGGTGAACCATACAAAGCACATGATCGAAGGCACGATCATAGCCCCCAGGACGAATTCGCGAATGGTCCGGCCCTTGGAGATACGCGCCAGGAACAGGCCCACGAAGGGTGCGAAGGCAACCCACCAGGCCCAGTAGAAGACGGACCAGGCACCCTGCCAGTTTGCAAGTTTCGTTGCGACGCTGTCAGCGGCACCGTCCGACTGCCAGACCCGGAACATCATGTCCGGCATGGCGATCAGGTAGTCCCAAAGCCCGACAACCAAAGCCTGCAGGCCAAAGAAGGTTGAGCCGAACAGCAGGAAGAACCCGAGCAGGGCGATGCTGAGAACCATGTTGATATTCGACAGCCACTTGATGCCTTTACCGACACCCGACAGCGCCGAGAGCGTCGAAGCGCCCATAATCACCAGGATCGCGACGATGATTCCGAGCGAACTCGCCGTACCCTCCTCGGTCGAGAGGCCGCCGATCCCGATACGCGACAAACCGGAGACGAACTGCTCGACACCGAAACCAAGGGTCTGAGCAACACCAAGAATGGTTGCAACCACGGCAACGATGTCGATGACGTGCCCCCAGGGTCCGGACAAGGACTTGCCGAACAAAGGCGTCAGAGACGAGCGGATGGTCAGCGGCAGGCTTCGGCGATAACTGAAGAAGGCCAGTGCCAATCCGGCAATCGCATAACAGGCCCAGGCTCCAAGCCCCCAGTGCAGGAAGGACCACTTGTAGGCCATACGGATGTTGTCCGCACTGGCAGCATTGGTAAGCCCCTGGATCACTTCGGGATTATTGTTGAAGTGATAGACCGGTTCCGCGACCGCCCAGGTCAGCATACCGACGCCGATACCGGCGCCGAACATCATCGAAAACCAGGAGAAGTTCGAAAACTCCGGTTTTTCGTCGTGCTGACCCAATTTAAGCCGGCCGGCCGCGGGCCAGATGGCCAGGGCAATACAGACCAGCACGAACAGCGCCACAACCCAGATGTACCAGGTCGCGAAGTTCGCAAGGATGAAGGTGTTAAACTTATTCAGGATGGCCCCGGCTTGCTCCGGGAAGGCAACGGCCCAGATGACAAGCCCGCCGATCAGGATTTTCGACGAGATGGTAACGTCCCGGCTAAAGCCCCGATAAAAGCCGGCATCGGCTGTTTTGATAGGTAAATCCGTGAGTGCTGGCTTCAGCGCCATATTTGATGCCCCCCTTGTTTTTTTGTCGCGATGATCGCCGTGTTTAGCCTTGGATTCCGGCCATCACAGCTGTGGCATGTTTTATTCCCTTACACATCTTTTACATGTTGTTTACCAATAGCAACAGGCATTCGCCATCGCAGGCACAGCCCATCCCTGCGGAGACTGCAGGTTACCGGCACATCGCAAGCTGGAGACGGTGACAAGAAAAAACCTTTTATACGACTGATAAATATTACTCTTTTCCGACAGCATCAGACCTCGAAAATCGCGGAGTCAGCCGGTCTTTTGCACGGTGGCAGGACAGCACAAGTTTCTGAAACCGGTTACATAAATGCAACGGCATCTCTGGTGAAAAGGTCGGTTTCGGGGGTTGCGGAAGCTTTGTCATGCTTTGACCGTAAAATTCTCGTGATCGCACCCCGCCACGCCCTGATTGATCGCCTGAAGGTTTCCTTTCCTTGCGAAAATCGAAAATTCCGCTTTCATTGCACCGCCGAAATGCTAAACCCCGGCCATGCCAAGCAAACGAACCACCAGCAAATCCAAGCGCAACCGTCAGCCGGGTGAGACCTCCCCCGGTCAAGAGGCGTTGCGCGCCCAGGCGCCCCGGACCGGCAAGGGCCCCAATCCACGCCGCATCGCGGCGACGGTTCTGAACGCTGTCCTGCGTCAGGAAACACCGCTCGACGATGCCTTGAATGCCCACAAGGACCTCCCAAATCTCGACGCCCGCGACCGCGCCTTCGTCCGGCTGCTGACAACCACGGTCCTGCGCCGCCTCGGGCAGATCGACGATCTGATCGCGCATTGCCTGGACCGTCCCCTAAAGGCGAAGTTTGCGGAAGCCGAGGACCTGATCCGCATGGGCGCTGCACAGCTCCTGTTTCTGGAAACGCCGCCCCACGCGGCACTGAGCACGACCCTGGCTCTTGCCACCACGCCCCGGACCTCGGGCCAGAAAGGCCTGATCAACGCCATTCTGCGGCGGCTCGACCGGGAAGGCCGCGCGCTGGTGGAAGCACAGGATGCGGCACGCCTGAACACCCCCGACTGGCTCTGGCAGTCCTGGAGCGAGGCCTACGGAGACGCGCAGGTACGCGCGATTGCCGAGAGTAATCTCAAAGAACCACCGCTGGACCTGACCATCAAGACCGAGAGCGGCGATTGGGTTACGCGCATGGCCAATGCGGGCCTGGACGCTCAAAAACTGCCTGGAGGCTCAGTCCGCATCGGGCATGCGGGCGATGTGCGCCGCCTGCCCGGCTATGATCGCGGCCACTGGTGGGTCCAGGACGTCGCGGCCACTCTGCCCGCGCGCCTGCTGGGCGAGATAGAGGACTTAAGGGTCATCGACCTCTGCGCGGCGCCGGGAGGCAAGACCGCGCAGCTCGCTGCCGCCGGCGCCAAGGTCACCGCCGTCGACCGTTCGACCAGCCGGCTCCGCCGCCTGTCCGAGAACCTGGACCGGCTGAACCTCTCGGCGGAGGTGATCGCAGCGAACGCGACCCGCTGGCAGCCGAAGCAGCCGGCGGATGCGGTTCTGCTGGACGCGCCCTGCAGCGCCACGGGGACGCTGCGCCGTCATCCTGACATTGCCTGGCTGCGCAACGCCGGGGATATCGCTTCGGTCACGGAACTTCAGGACAGTCTTCTGAATGCCGCCGCGGAGATGGTCAAACCCGGTGGTCTGCTGGTTTACGCAACCTGTTCGCTGCAGCCGCAGGAAGGGCCCGAGCGCATCGCGGCCCTGCTGGAAACGCGCAAGGACCTGGAACGGATTCCCCTCACCGCCGAGGAGCTCGGAGAAGGGCTCGAAGCCGCAATCACCGCGGACGGCGACCTGCGGACCCTGCCCTCTCATCTGTCGGATCTGGGCGGCATGGACGGATTTTTCGCCTGCCGGCTCAGACGTCTGTAAAGCCAGACTGCCACAGATCGAACGCCCCCGGCGAATCGCCCTCGAACCGCCACAATTGAGCGTGAGATTCTCTCGCAAGGGGGTAAGGGATTCACCGGGAGTCGGCGTCCTTGCCAAAACCATGCGCCGTTCGCGGGTAAAGCTCCGAAAAGCGCCATCTTTTACACACGCCCGCGCTTGCGGGCGCGGAGTCATGCTGTTACCAAGAAGCCATGCAACACAGCACCCGAATAGCACCCTCGATCCTCTCCGCGGACTTCGCCAACTTAGGCGAGGAGGTGCGCGCGGTCGACGAGGCCGGCGCCGATTACATCCACATCGACGTCATGGACGGCCACTTCGTCCCAAACCTGACCATCGGACCCGGTGTTGTCAAAGCTCTGCGGCCTCACAGCCGCAAGATCTTCGACGTGCATCTGATGATTTCGCCGGTCGATGCTTTTGTGACCGCCTTCGCTGAAGCGGGTGCAGATATCATCACGGTCCATCCGGAAGCAGGACCCCATGTCCACCGAACCGTTCAACTGATCAAATCACTGGGCAAAAAAGCCGGCATCTCCCTCAATCCGGCGACCTCCGTCGACGCGGTCGATCACCTGCTCGATCAGCTCGATCTGATTCTGGTGATGAGCGTGAATCCCGGATTCGGCGGTCAGACCTTCATCCCGGGCGCATTGAACAAAATCGAAGCCCTGCGGCGCAAGATCGAGGCAAGCGGCCGCGACATCGATCTGGAGGTCGACGGCGGCATCAATTTCGAGACGGCCCCGAGCGCAATTGCCGCCGGCGCCGATGTTCTGGTCGCGGGCACCGCGACCTTCGCCGGAGGACCCGGCAACTACGCAGCAAATATCAGTCGTATCCGCGGCACAGGAGGATGATGAGCAAAGGACAGGTCGGCCGTCTCGCAGTGGCCTCCCCGGACGGCGAGAGCACCAGTTCAACGTTCGACTTCCTTCGGCGGACTCTTGCCGAGGGCGCAGGTAAATTCGGCCATTTTTTGCGCCGTCCGGGCGATCAGGTCGCCTCTGCGTTCTGGTATGCGTTCAAGCGCCCGCTGTTCGGGCTGGCACCCTATCGTTTCTCGCTCTTCGGGCCCAATGCGACGGCTGTGCGGCTCAGCCCTACCGATCCCTGGCCCGGGAATGCCGACGAAGGTGCCGAGATCCTGGCCGGGAACTTTAACTTCGCAGGCAATACGCTGCGAAATCCGGCACCGCTCTGGCGGCCACCGGGCGCGCCCGCGGGCTGGGTCGCCGATCTGCACTCCTTTTCGTGGCTGCGGGATCTGCGCGCGGTGGGCGGCGACGCCGCACGTCGGCGGGCGCGGGATCTGGTCGGATCCTGGCTTGCGGCAAACGATCACTACAGCGCACCGGCCTGGCAGCCGGTCATTCTCGGTCAGCGCCTGACCAACTGGTTGGGCCAGTACGAGTTCTTCGCCGCCAGCGCCGATGTCGCCTTCAGGCATCGCTTGCTGGAGGGCATGGTGCAACAGGCGCGGCATCTCTCCCGGGTTCTGCCCGGTGGTCTGGCCGGATGCGACCTGATCATGGCGCTGCAGGGCTTGATCTCCGTCGGTGCCTGCATCCCCGGCTGCGAAAGCTGGCTGGAACGCGGCCTCGCCTTGCTGGAGCGTGAGCTCGCGAAACAGATCCTGGCCGATGGCGGCCACATCGAACGAAGTCCTTCACGGCATTTGAAGGTCCTGCGCGCGCTGATCGACATCCGCGCCCTTTTACACGCCTCCGGCAAACCCGTTCCGCCAAGCCTGGCAACAGCCATCGAAAACATGGCGCCGATCCTGCGCCTGCTGCGCCACGGCGACGGCGGTCTCTCACTGTTCAACGGCAGCAATGAAGACACCGGCTGGCAGATCGATATGATCCTGCAACGGGCTGACGGCGCCGCGCGCAGCCTGCTCAATGCCCCCGACAGCGGATTTCAGAGACTCCAGGCGGGACGGAGCGTCGTGATTGTGGATGCCGGCCGTCCGCCGCAGCCGGGCTACGACCGCACCGCCCACGCCGGTACTCTGGGCTTTGAGCTGAGCGCGGGACGGGAACGTCTGATCGTGAACTGCGGCGCCCAGGCCAATCATCCCAATTGGCAATGGGTACAGCGTTCGACCGCGGCCCATACCACTGCCGTCCTGGGTGACACCAACTCATCCCAACTGGGGCCTCAGGCAAGCCTGTTCAAAACGCCGCGCAACGTGGCCTGCAGGCGAGAGGAAGTCGAAGGTAATACCTGGCTTGATATGAGCCACGACGGCTATCGCGACGCCTTCGGGGTCGTCCATCACCGGCGGCTTTTTCTCTCCTCGACCGGCGATGACTTGCGCGGCGAAGACCGCTTCGAGGGCGATGGTGCCCACCCGGTCGTTCTGCGGTTTCATCTGCATCCGGATGTCACCGCCAGCCTGGCTGCCAGCGGCGACAATGTCCTGCTGCGCCCCGCCAAGGGTGCCGGCTGGCAGTTCCGGGCCCGTGGCGGCACCCTCTCATTGGAACAGAGTGTCTATCTGGGGCGTGCGGGAGAGGTACGGCGCTGCGAACAGATCGTCGTCACCTCTGACGCGTTCCCGCGCGATGCGGCAGGCGACGGCCTCACGGAAGACGCAGACGGAACGGCCTTAAGAGACCTCCAGATAAAATGGGCGATCAAGCGAATGACCGCCGCAAAGACCGGTTAGGTCTCTTCATCCCGCAACGCGCACGCGCGGCTCTGGCTCAAGAGCGCGAAATAGGTCTATAACGCCATCATGACCCTGACTGAACTTATCTTTGCCGCGGGTCTCGGCGCGGTTGCGACCTGGGCGATGACATTTCTCGTCCTGAAACTTCTGGTCCGCCACGGCATCTTCGATACGCCCAACGAGCGCAGCAGTCATGCCCAACCCAAACCCCGTGGCGGCGGCCTGGCCGTCCTAGCGATCCTGCTTCCGTCATGGGGCCTGATCTCTCTGTTCCACGGTGCCGCGCCGCCGGGCTTTCTGGCGGTTCTGGCAGCAACGCTGATTCTGGCCGCCATTTCCTGGCTGGACGATGTCAAAAACCAACCGGTCGTTTTACGCCTGATCGTTCAGTTTGCGGTGGTTATCGCCGGCATTGCCTTTACGGCATCGGACAGCGGCGGCTTTCTTGTGTTTCAAGGCGTGCTGCCGGATTGGCTGGATCACCTCTTCAAGGCCCTGGCCTGGGTCTGGTTCATCAACCTCTTCAATTTCATGGATGGCGCCGACGGCATCACGGGCATCGAAACTCTCACTGTAGGGCTGGGCCTCGGGCTGCTTTACATGCTCACCCAGGACGGGTTTGGGGCCGCGGCTTATCCAATAATGCTTGCGGCCTGTACCCTGGGCTTTCTGGTCTGGAACTGGGCGCCCTCGAAAATCTTCCTGGGCGATATCGGCAGCGTCACGTTGGGCTACCTGATCGGCTGGCTGCTGCTGGTCTGCGCCGCGCAGGGCCATTGGGCCGCGGCACTGCTACTTCCGCTCTACTATCTCTGCGACGCGACCATTACCCTCGTCCGGCGCGCCCTGCGCGGGGAGAAGGTCTGGCGCGGCCACCGCGAACACTTTTACCAGAAAGCCATGCTGCGCGGCGCCGGCCATGCCTGGGTATCGCGTAACCTGCTGCTGCACAATATCGCCCTGGTGTTTCTGGCGCTTGTGAGCGTCTCGTTCCTTCCCTGGTTCGCTTTGGCCGCCGGCACTTTTGTCGTTGCCGCATTGCTGTTCCGCTTTGCCAACCACCCCATGACACAACAGGGCACGAGCTCTGCGACCGAATAGCCGCCCTAAGCGTGCAACCCGGCCTTGCGTACCCGAGTCCCCTTCGTGCTAATCTAGCAAGACATTACGCGCTCCCGGCTCATTTCGATTTTCTGAGACAGCCCGATGTCGGAGAGCAGCTCGATTCCCAAGGCAGGCCCGATTGCTGCAGCAGATGACATCCGGATGAAAGTGAAATCGCACAAGCTTCCGCGCGCACTCGCGGCACTCCTGCATGATATATTCATGGCGGGCCTTTCGTTTGTGATCGCGCTGAGTCTCCGGCTCGGCTCGGAGGCTTTACCTCACGTTACCAACCATCTGATTCCCGCCTGGTTTCTTTTTATCGCCGTCTGCGGCTCGGTCTTCTGGGCCACCGGGCTGTACCGGGGTATCTGGCGCTACGCTTCCATGAACGATCTCGCGGCCATCGTGAAGGCCGTGACAATCGCGGTGATGATTTACGTCCCCATCGCCTTCCTGACAACGCGTGCCGTGGACATCCCGCGCTCATCCGTGATCATCAACTGGTTCGTGCTGGTCTTCCTGTTGGGCGCCCCCCGCATGGCGTACCGCGTCTTCAAGGACCGAGGCCTGCGCCACCTCCTGGAGCGCAGCCGGCACCTGCGCGTGCCGGTCCTGGTGGTCGGCACCGGCGATGCGGCGGAGGTCTTCATCCGCGAGATGGCGCGGGACCGTGATGGCGCTTACGATGTCCTGGGTGTCGTCGATGACCGGGGCACCAGAGTGGGCCGCAGCATTCATGAGGTTCCGGTGCTCGGGCACATAAATGACCTCGAGAAGATCGTAAACTCATTGACCCTGCGCGATGGCCGGCGACCGCGCCGGATCATTCTCGCCAAATCGCTGGAGCGCGAAGCGATGCAGGCGTTGCTCGGACTCGCGGAACAGTTGGACCTGCACATCGACAGAATGCCGAGACTGACCGATTTCAGGATCAATGCGGAGGGCGCCGCCTCGGGCGGCATCGAAGTCCGCCCCATCGCGATCGAAGACCTTCTGGGCAGGAGCCAGGCAAAGCTGGACCGCGCATCCATGCGGCAGTTGATCGCGAACCGCCGCGTGATGATCACGGGCGCAGGAGGATCGATCGGATCTGAGCTGGTCCGCCAGATCGCCGCCTTTGGGCCAAGCCGTCTTATCCTCTTCGATAATGCCGAGCACCTGCTCTACAGCATCGACCTGGAAATCTCGGAAAAGTATCCGCAGATGTCGCAACGCACGGTCCTGGGAGACGTGCGGGATGCGGTCAGGCTGAACGTCACCATGGCCGAGGAACGGCCGGAGCTGCTGTTCCATGCCGCCGCCTTGAAACATGTGCCCATGGTGGAGGCCAACCCGATCGAGGGTGTCCTGACCAATGTCATCGGAACCCGCAACACAGCCGACGCCTGCCGCAAACATGGCGTCGGCGCCATGGTGCTGATCTCGACCGACAAGGCCATCAATCCGCCCAACGTCATGGGCGCGACCAAACGGCTTGCGGAGAGTTACTGCCAGGCGCTGGACATCGCCGGCCGCGCGGGATCAGGCACCCGCTATGTGACCGTGCGCTTCGGCAATGTTCTGGGATCCACCGGGTCCGTGGTCCCGCTCTTTACCCGGCAGTTGGAAAGCGGCGGTCCGCTGACCGTGACGCATCCGGACATGACCCGCTATTTCATGACCATCCGTGAGGCGGTGGAACTGGTGCTGCAAGCGTCCGTGCTGGGCGCGAACGCGCCCTCGGAGGAAGCCGGCAAGATCTATGTTCTGGATATGGGCAAACCGATTAAAATCGAGGACCTTGCACGGCAGATGATCCGGCTTGGCGGCCTGCGGCCGGAGAAGGACATCAAGATCGTCTATACCGGCCTGAGGCCGGGCGAGAAACTCTATGAGGAGCTCTTTCACGAGCTGGAGCCCCTGGTGGAGACCAGCCACCCCTCGCTTCATCTCGCTTCTCCGCGCACAACGAACCTGGAACTGCTGTCACGCAGTCTCGACGATCTGAATACTTCAGCGGCCGCGCGGGATCACGCAACGGTCGCGCAACAGCTGCAGCGGCTCGTCCCCGAGTACCGCAAGGCAGCCACGCAATCCGAGGATGCGGTCGTCGTGGCGCTGTGACTTTATGATCCTTTCTGGATCGCACAAGTCGCATTTTCCGCAGCGCAACATCCTCGCTTGACGTAACGGCGGCGGGCCCCTAAACCCCACCCAAGCAATCCGGCCCGCGTGCTTTGCGCGGCCTGCATGGCCTTCACGATAGAGCAGCACCTGCCGGGCCATGATGGCAGTTCCCCTGCGCGATGCCGAGCCGGACCCCGGAATTACGCCCGCTGGAGCCGCTCTATGTCCGAAAAAATCACCCGTGCCCTTCTCTCCGTTTCAGACAAATCCGGTCTTACTGAATTGGGTCGTTTTCTTGAAGGACAGGGTATCGAAATTCTGTCGACCGGTGGTTCCGCCGGTGCCCTTCGGGATGCCGGCGTCGCGGTTACCGATGTCTCCAGCCACACCGGTTTTCCCGAAATCATGGATGGCCGGGTCAAGACCCTGCACCCTAAGATTCATGGCGGAATTCTGGCCCGGCGCGACCTGGAGAGCCATCGCAAAGCCATGGACGAGCAAGCGATCGGGGCGATCGATCTGGTGGTGGTGAATCTCTACCCCTTCGAGGCGACGCTCTCATCAGGTGCCGACTTCGATACCTGCATCGAGAACATCGATATCGGCGGTCCGGCGATGGTCCGCGCCTCGGCCAAGAACCACGCGTCAGTCACTATCGTCACCGATCCCCAGGACTACCAGAAGGTTATGGACGACATCACCGCCAACCAGGGCGCGACCTCAGGCAGTCTTCGGCGCGATCTGGCGGCGAAAGCCTTCGGTCACACCGCCGCCTATGACTCCATGATCGCCAACTGGCTCGACGAGGAACGCGGCGTCGACTTTCCCGCGCAGCGCACCCAGGGCGGCCGGCGGGCGCAGGTGCTGCGTTACGGCGAGAATCCGCATCAGGCCGCCGCGCTCTACATCGGGGGAAGCGGCAAAGACGGCCAACCACGTCCGGGAGTCGCAACCGCAACCCAGCTCCAGGGCAAGGAGCTGAGTTACAACAACCTCAACGACACCGATGCGGCGTTCGAATTGGTTGCGGAGTTCGACAAACCCGCTGTTGCCATCATCAAGCACGCCAACCCCTGCGGCGTCGCCCAGGCAGACGACCTTGCCTCTGCCTATGCCCAGGCTCTGAGTTGCGATCCGGTCAGCGCTTTCGGGGGCATCATCGCCGTGAACCGCACGCTCGACGGTACGACCGCGGCACAGGTCGCCGAGCTCTTCGCCGAGGTGGTGATCGCGCCCGATCTGGACGAAGACGCCCGCGACGTCCTGGCCGCGAAGAAAAACCTCCGGGTTCTCACCACCTCTGCCCTGCCCGACCCTGCCGCGCCCGGGATGACTCTCAAAGCGCTCTCCGGCGGCTTCCTGCTGCAGAGCCGGGATAACGGCTGCATCACGCTCGAAGACCTGAAGGTCGTCACCAAACGCGCGCCGGATCCGGATGAACTGGCTGACATGCTGTTCGCCTTCCGGGTCGCGAAGCACGTAAAATCCAACGCCATCGTCTATGCCCGGAATGGCGCGACGGTCGGTATCGGCGCCGGTCAGATGAGCCGGGTCGACTCCTCACGCATCGCCGCCTGGAAGGCGCGGGAGGCGGCGGACGCCGCCGGTCTCGCCGAGCCTGCGACAATCGGCTCGGTCGTCGCTTCAGATGCCTTTTTCCCCTTCGCGGACGGACTGATGGCGGCCGTGGATGCGGGCGCGAAAGCGGTCATCCAGCCCGGCGGCTCCATGCGCGACGACGAGGTCATCGCCGCCGCCGACGAAGCCGGTCTCGCCATGGTCTTCACCGGTATGCGGCACTTCCGGCACTGACCGGCACTGAATTGTAATGGAGGCGGTGTGGGCTGGTGCGCCGTTCCTGATAGACAGCGCCGTTCAACCTGCTTCTTTACGGCCCGCTTCTTCAAGGGACGTGTCGTCGAGCCAGTCGAGATCGCCCGAGAAGTGCTCGGCGAGATAGTCGACAAAGCTCCGGACCTTGGGCGAGAGATGGCGGCCGGGCGGATAGACCGCGTAGACCGCACTGTCCGGAAAGTGATAGTCGCCCAGGACCTCAATCATGCGCCCGGCTTTAAGGTCCGTACCGATCAGCCACATGGGCAGCAGTCCGATCCCCAGGCCCGACAATACGGCCGCGTGCAGCGCTTCCGCGGAATTAGCTTCGAGATTACCGGAAACCTGGATGGTCTCCTTACCGCCGGGACCGCTGAAGTGCCAATCGTTGCGTGACGCCCGATAGGTGTAAACCAGACAGTTGTGGTCCAGCAGGTCCTGGGGCTTTCCGGGCACAGGCCTACGGGCGAAATACGCGGGGGCGCCGCAAACCACGCGCCGGTTGGGTGCCAGTCTGCGCGCGATCAGACTGGAATCGGAGAGATCGCCGATCCGGACTGCCAGATCCATCCCCTCCGCCATAATGTCGATCAGCCGGTCATTCAGGTTCAGATCAATGCGCATTTCCGGATAACGCTGCAGGTATTCCGCCAGGACCGGCGCGACATGCAAACGGCCGAAAGCCGACGGCAGGGCGAGTTTCAAAGTCCCTCGGGGAGTCGATCGTAAATCCGCAACCGCCTGTTCCGCCTCCTCGATATCGGAGAGGATTTGCCGGCAGCGCTCATAAAAGCCGGTCCCCGCCTCCGTCAGGTTCAGGCGCCGTGTGGTCCGGTTGAAGAGCCGGGTCCGGAGCCGGTCTTCCAGCCGCCCGACCTGCTTGCTGATCGCGGAAGGCGTGAGGTCGAGCGATCGGGCCGCGGCCGAGAAGCTGCCAAGTTGAACGACACGCACAAAGACCTGCATTTCACTGACATTATCCATCAGGCATAGCTCTATCTATTCCATGAAGGAACAAATCATATTCGAAATAGCTATATTATCAACCACGGAGATCTCCACTAACTTTACATCACTGAACACCGCAGCGGCTCTGCCAAATCCTTCCGGCAGATCGCAGAGCAGATAAAGGAGACCCGAGCCATGAATTCCATCCATCAGACCTCAAGAAGCCACCAGCCAGCCCTGCGTCCTTCTGAAGGCGGCACCCAGGCTCCCTCCATGGACCGGATCCACCAGGACATGGCGATCTATCTGCGCCGTGGCCACAAAGCCCGAAGCGAAGCTTTCCACAGTGGCTTCAAATTTCTGAGCCGCGGGGCTCTCGGTTTGATGAAAAAGCTGTCCACCGCCGGAGATGCCATTGAGAGATGGCTCTTCACGCCCTCCTACAGCGGCGGGCGTAAGTCCTGACGATCGGATGATAACGGGGTGGCCAACATCCACCCCGTTTACGCAACCGGTATCAAGCTAGCTCTCCGCTTCCTTGAGGGGGGCCAGAACAAGAAGACCCACAACGAAAAACACCAGAATGACCGCCATTCCCGCCTGCTGGCTGTTGGTCCAGAGCGTAACCCAACTTACCAGGGCCGGGCCGACGAAGGCCGTGGCTTTACCCGAGAAGGCGAACAAACCGAACATCTCTGTGCGAAGATGCGCCGGTGCCAAACGGGCCATCATGGAGCGGCTGGCCGACTGGGTCGGCCCTATGAAGACGCCGATCGCGCAACCCAGTGCGTAAAAAGAGAATTTGCTGTCAACCATCAGAATCCAGGAACAGAGGACCGTCAGGCAAACCACAGAAATGGTGATGGTCCGCTTGGCGCCGATCCAGTCATCGATCCAGCCAAAGGCCGCTGCGCCAATCCCAGCCGTGATATTCAGCAGGATCGCGAAGATCAGAATTTCTTCCGTATCCATCCCGAATTTGGTTTTCGCGTAAATGCCCCCGAACACAAAAAGCGTGTTCAGGCCGTCGATGTAGATCATCCGCGCCAGCAGGAACCGCCCGATCTGGCCGTGAGTCGGCAACTCCCGCAACGTCTTGAACAGCAGCCGCATGCCACGCCGAATCGCTTCGCCCGAAGACACGCCGCTCGCTTGACGGTCGGGCGTTAAGAGAAAAAGCGGGACGGCAAAAATCGCAAACCAGGCCGCGACCAGCGGCCCGGTCGCGCGGACTTCCTCTGAAGCGGATTTATCCAGACCGAAGAGTGGTTGTTCCGGAAAGATGAGCAGGAACAGGCAGAGCACCAAGCAACCCAATCCACCTGCGTAGCCCAAGCCCCAGGCCCAACCGGACAGACGCCCCAGTTTCTGCACAGGTGCGAGATCCGGCAGCATGGCGTTGTAGAAAACCTGCCCCAATTCGAAGGCGGCATTGGCAATCCCAACCAGAATCAGCGCCCGAGCCGCCAGGGATTGATCCGGCGCGATTGTCCAGAGCGCAAATCCGCAGACCACGCAAACGACTGTAAAAACGAAAAGCCAGGGTTTGCGCGGCCCGCCCTGGTCCGCAAGGGCACCGAAGATCGGCGCCAGAATCGCGATGGCGAGTCCGGAGATGCTGATTGCAATCCCCCATTCCCCCGTCGCCTCTTCCGGCGAGGAGGCCAGTGCAGAAGCAAAGTAGTTGGCAAAGACGAAGGTGACGATCACCGTCGGAAAGGCCGAGTTCGCCCAATCGAAGAAACACCAGGCGATCAGGGCTTTCGGACTTACTTTCCAGTCACTGCTCTCAGCCCCGGACTCCGGTTTCTGCGGTTGGTTATGGTCGGCCATAAGGTTCCTTCACAGGATATCAGGAGGCGGTGTTACGACATTGCCGCCGTTTTGGCAGCGGGCTATTTTACACTGTAGTACCTGGATAAGTTCGCAGATCGCGAGCCTGCCGGACACCATTAAATTGCAATCGCCCGTCATCATAGTCAGGAACAAAATGTCCTCCTTCTCGAAAGAAGCAGAAGTTTCGCGCCGGATCGAGTCCGAAGAGGTAAATCAAAAGACCATTGCCGAATGGGGCGAAGACACATTCGGTCCCGCCGCCAATCCGGTGGATCTGGTTACTCGCGCGCAGCAGGAATTGGCCGAGCTGGCCGAGGCCGTGCAGCAGCGGGACGTGAAAGAAGCGGCGATGGAAACCGCGGATGTCATGATTCTGCTCTATCGTCTCGCAGAGGACCTCGGCTACGACATCGAGCAGTCGATCCAGGAGAAAATGGCCATCAACCGGGCGCGCAAATGGAGTCGCGCCGGCGACGGCACCGGGAAACACATTTGAAGAGTTGAAGAAGGAATTCGAGCATGCAGATCGTCACCACGGACTCAATCGAGGGCAAACGCATCGTCGGCTACATGGGCATCGTCAGCGGTGACGCCATCGTCGGCGCGAACATGTTCCGCGACTTCTTCGCGCGGATCCGCGACGTGGTGGGCGGCCGCGCGGGCGGCTACGAAAAGGCCCTGCGCGGCGCGAAGGAGCACGCCATGGAGGACATGGTCGCACAAGCCGAAGAACTCGGTGCGAACGCGGTCATCGGTGTCGATCTCGACTACGAAACCGTTGGCGATTCCATGCTGATGGTCAGCGCCAACGGCACGGCCGTGCGTGTCGAGTAACGCCTTACACGCAACCGCGACCGCTCTCAAAGACCTCGGCGAAGAGCGACCGCATCACAAGTCAACCCTCGACCAGAGACTTGAGCTGCCTGTTGGCAACCGCAAGCATCGCCAAATCCGGATTCCCGGCGGCATTGAGTTCCGCCAGAAGCTGCTCGGTTCGGGCCACGATCGTACGGCGCTCATTCGCCCAGCTGTGAATCACCTCCTCCGCCTCGACCTTGCCCTTTACGGCATCGAGAACGCGCGATGTCAAAGCGCTCTGATGTCCATAGAGATCGTCGACAATGGCCGTGACCGCAAGCTTGTCCCAGGCTGAGTCGCTGGGCAGGCGGCGCGCGGCGCGGCGCAGCCAGTCGAACCCGAAACGGTCACCGATGGCGAAGTAGATCTTTCCGGCCTGCGCGACCGGCAGTTTGGCCTGCTGTGCCGCGGACACAACGTCCCCGGCGGCGAAGAGAAGCGGCAGGCTCGCAACCCGGCTGGCCAGCTCTTCAGGAACGCCCTTGGCCCGGTATTCCTTGGTTCGCACCGAGAGCAGACGCCGGGTCTCCAGGGACAGCATGGCCTTCAAGTCTTCGGCCAGTTCCGCAATCGGCTTGCTGTAGGTCTTGAGGTTCTTTTCGATGCCCAGGGGATGTTCGGAGTTGCGAAGGAACCAGACCGTCGCTTGCTCGATCAGGCGGCCGGTATCCACCAGCATCCCCGCCTGCACGTCGGCGCCGACCTTATTGTCGAGTGCCTCAACCTGGGCGAAGAGGTCACGCAGGCCGAAGACCTCGCAAACGATGTTATAGGCGCGTGCGATCTCGGACGCCGGCATCCCGGTCTTTTCCTTAACCTCATGAACGAAGGTAATGCCGACCCGGTTGACCATATCGTTGGTCACCACGGTCGCGATGATTTCGCGGCGCAGGCGGTGCCGGGAGATCGGCTCGGGATAGTCCTTGCCCAGGACTTTGGGGAAGTAATCGGTCAGAGCGCCGGCCATGTAGGCAGCGTCGGGCAGATCCGACGCCAAGAGCTCTTCGTAGAGTGTGATCTTGGCATAGGACAGCAGCACCGAAAGCTCCGGCCGCGTCAGGCCTGCACCCTGCTTCAGGCGCTCCGTAATGGTCTCGTCGTCAGGCAGAAACTCGATCGCGCGATTCAAGTCGCCCTGTTTCTCGAGCACGCGCATGTAACGCGCGAAGCGGTCCAGCAGATGGGCACCCAATCCCCAGGTGACCGTGATCGCCTGAGTCTGCAGGTAGTTGTCCCGCAGCACCAGCTCCGCCACCTCGTCGGTCATCTTTTCCAGCAGCTTGTCGCGCTGCTTGCGCGTCATATCGCCGGACTCCTCAATATCACCCAAAAGGATCTTGATGTTCACTTCGTGGTCGGAACAATCCACGCCGGCCGAGTTATCGATGGAGTCTGTGTTGCTGCGCCCGCCGTGCTGGGCATACTCGATCCGTGCAAGCTGCGTCATACCCAGATTGGCACCCTCGCCAATCACTTTGCAGCGCAGCTCCTTGGCATTGACGCGCAGCGCGTCGTTCGCCCGGTCACCCGCGTCGGCATTGGTTTCCTGGCTCGATTTCACGTAGGTGCCGATGCCGCCGAACCAAAGCAGCTCGACCTCGGACAGTAGAATTGCGCGCAGCAACTCGACAGGCGTCAGCTTGTCTTCCTTGATGTCGAACAGCGCTTTCATCTCCTTGGAGATGGTGAGCGACTTGGCGCTGCGGTCGAAGATCCCGCCGCCTTTGGAGATCAGCTTCTCGTCATAATCCGTCCAGGCCGAGCGCGGCAGTTCGAAGAGGCGCTTGCGCTCCGCGAAGGAGCTTGCCGGATCCGGATCCGGGTCCACGAAGATATGCATATGGTTGAAGGCCGCGACCATCTTGATCTGCTCGGACAGCAGCATGCCGTTGCCGAAAACGTCGCCGGACATATCGCCGACGCCGATACAGGTAAAGGTCTCGGTCTGGGTATCCTTACCCATTTCACGGAAATGGCGTTTCACCGACTCCCAGGCACCACGGGCCGTGATGCCCATTTTCTTGTGGTCGTAACCGGCGGAACCACCCGACGCGAAGGCATCGTCGAGCCAGAAGCCATAGTCCTTGGAGACACCGTTCGCAATATCGGAGAAGGTCGCCGTTCCCTTGTCCGCGGCCACGACCAGATAGGGGTCGTCCGCATCGCGCCGGACCACGAAATCCGGCGGTGTCAGTTCACCGACCTGCAGGTTGTCGGTGATATCCAGAAGACCGCGAATGAAGGTCTTATAGCATTCGATGCCCTCGGCCAGGAGCGCCTCACGGCCCTCTTCGGCTGGCGGTGGCTGCTTGACGACGAAACCGCCCTTTGAGCCAACCGGCACGATCACCGCGTTTTTAACCTGCTGCGCCTTCACCAGCCCCAGGATCTCGGTCCGGAAATCCTCGCGCCGGTCCGACCAGCGGAGTCCGCCGCGCGCGACCATGCCGAACCGCAGATGCACGCCTTCGATCCGCGGGCTGTAGACGAAGATCTCACGGAACGGGCGCGGTAAAGGAAGCTCGTCGATGTTACGTGAATCCAGTTTGAACGAAAGGTAGCTTTTCGAACCGCCGTCATCGGCAATCTGGGCAAAGTTGGTCCGCAGCGTGCACTCGATGCAGTTCAGGAAACGGCGGATAATGCGATCTTCGTCCAGATTGCTGACCTGGTCCAGGAGAGCGCGGATTTCCTCGACGATCTTCTCGGCATGGGCATCCCTCTCTTCATCACTGCGGTCGTCTCCGATGGCCTGCGCGAACCGGCACTGAAAAAGCTCGACCAGCAGATGCGTGATTTTCGGGTTCCCGGCCAGGGTCTCTTCCATGTAAGCCTGGCTGAAGGGAATCTGAGCCTGACGCAGATACTTGCAATAGGCACGCAGGATCGTGATCTCCCGTGCCGTCAGGCCCGCTTTCAGAACCAGTCTGTTGAAGCCGTCGTTTTCCATCTCTCTGCGCCAGACCCTGGCGAAGGCTTCATGGAAAGCCCGCTTGATCGAGGGGATGTCGATTTCGTCGCCATCCTGAGTCACCATCTGGAAATCATGCATCCAGACCGGATTGTCGGCTTTCAGGGGATGTATACTGTAGGGATTCTCGCTGATGACCTTCAGGCCCATGTTTTCCAGCATGGGCAGAACATCGGAGAGCGGAACCGGCTGATCGGCGATATAGAGCTTGAAATGCAGGCGGTGGGCTTCGGCCTCCAGCGGGCGGTAGAGGTTCATGGAGAGGCCGCCGCTTTCATGCGCCTCGTCGATCCGCGTAACGTCGAACGCTGCGTCGTGTTCATTGAAGTGATCCTGGTAGCTGGCCGGGAAGGCCTTGGAGAAGCGGCGCAGACTGCTGATACCGCGTTCTTCGCCCCGGTCTTCGATCAAGGCTTCTTCCAGCCTGTCGACCCATGAGCGGCCGGCCTCCGCCAGCTTGTGTTCAAGGGACGCATGATCCACATCGGGGATTTCGCCCCGGGTGGTTTTCACGATGATATGCAGACGCGCCAGGGCCTCGTCCGTGAGGTGCGTGTAAAAGGCCGTGATCGAGCCCTTGAAGGCTTCCGCAATAATCGTCTGCATACGCAGGCGCAGCGTACTGTCGTAACGGTCGCGCGGCACATAGAGCAGGCAGGATACGAAACGTTCGAAGGGATCGCGGCGCAGAAAGAGCGCGATCCGCTGACGCTCCTGAAGGTGGAGGACGCCCATCGCAGTGTCGAAAAGCTCGTCCTCAGTCGACTGAAAGAGCTCGTCGCGCGGATAGCTCTCCAGAATGTGACTCAAGGCCTTGCCGTCATGACTGCCCGGAGCGAAGCCCGAGCGTCCGATCAGATTATCGACCTTCTTTTGCAGCAACGGAATATCGCGGGGCGAACGGGAATAAGCGGCAGACGTGAAAAGACCGATGAAGAGGCGCTCACCGACAACGTTGCCTTTGGTGTCGTACCGCTTGATCGCGACGGTATCCATATGCACGGCGCGATGCACACTGGAGCGGCTGTTTGCCTTTGTGACCCGCAGCAGATCGGATTTTTTGACGAAGTCCTGAATGTCGGCAGGCAAGCTGCCAAGATTGCGCAAGCCGTCGAAAACCTGAAACGCAGTATCGCGCAGAACGCCGAGACCAACGTCGTCCAGGACTTTGGAGACGGCCTTCTGCCCCTTGCCTTCGAAGCGGTATTCGCGGTAGCCGAGATAGGTGAAGTGATCGTCATTGAGCCATTTCAGGAACGCGACGCCTTCTTTGATCTCGGCTTCGGGAATGGAGGGCGGACTTTTCTCTAGGTCCGAGATGATCCCGGTCATCTGGCTGCGCATGGATTGCCAGTCATCCACGGCAACGCGCACATCCTGCAGCACCTTTTCCAGACGGTCCCGGAACTCGGCCTGCTGCTCGGCGGGCTGCTCGCTGATTTGAAGCTGCATGACCGACTCACGGCCATCGCCTTTGATGTCGTCAAAGAGCGTTTTCAGTTTGCCTTTTGCGTCGCGCTCCACCCTGATCATCGGATGGATGACCAGGAAGACCTCGGCTTCGAGCTGTCCGATGGCCGCGGTCACGGAGTCGACCAGGAACGGCATGTCGTCGTTGATGATTTCGACGATGGTGTGCGAAGACTTCCAGCCGAACTCTTCGGGCCGGGGGTTGTAGACCCGGACCTTGGCCTCCCCCTTGCCGCGTTGCTGCGCCTGTCCCCAGAGCGACAGTGCGGCACCGTAAAGATTGTCTAGGGATTCATCGACAAGATCATCCGGAGCAACGTTGGCATAAAGCTGTTTGATAAAGCGAACGGCATGATCCGCGCGCTTTTTTTCAAGACGTTTTGCCGCCCGCTTGCAAAGGGTCTCGATGATTTCCGACTTATGCTCTTCGGCATGAGTTGCCATTTTCGCGCTCCCCCCGGAATGCGGGCCGCTTGATGTGCGTGCTGCCCGTTGTTCGTGTCACCTCAATTGAGGCTATAGCATTCTTTGGTTAATGGGGAGTAGCTATCAGAAGGAATTGAGTTTTTACAGGAAAACCGAGTCAGGTTTTCGTAGGCCGGCGGCCCTTGCCGCAAAGGCCAAAGCGCGATCCCTGGGGCCCGCTCAACTCTCTGTCTCGGGTTAAACCAGATATTAAACCTATTGTGGCTTACTGCCGGCTGGTTTGGAAAACGCACTCAGCCGGCCGGGAACCTGCTGAAATTCAAAAGCTTTTCCAGATTACGGCGGCCCAGGCAGACCACCAGGGAATCAAGGGCCGCCCAAATGAGCCATGCGAGATCAGACGGTAAGCGGTCGGAACTGATATGAGCAACAGTGAACCTGAGGCGGACTTTGAGTTCGCCGCGGCAGGCAGTTCGGGGGGCGGATACAAGCGCTCCTGGCGTGCAATTGTGACGTCAATCGTGACCATTGCAACCGGGACGGTGGCCGTTGGCTTGGGCCTTCTCTACCTTCTGGTTTCGGCGCCTCATTAATCAGCCGGCGAGACGCCGTGGAACCTTGCAACGGACTATTCAGATACCTGCTACAGGTGATAAATTCATAACCGTTCTATTAATTGAGTTAGTCTAGCGAAGTGAAAAACACGCGACAGGATCGAAGAGGCCTGCGCTTTTCCGGTCGCCGTCTCAGCCAGAAAAGAACCCTGCAGGTTATTGGCTGCGGTGAGCCGTTACCCGAATCCGCGGACATCAAGCTGACGCGAATGCTGAGCTATTGGCGGTCTCTCGCCAACCCGGGCGACTTTCCGACCCGAAACGCCATCGACCCTCTTTCGATCCCTGAACTACTTCCCTACATACTGCTACTTGATGTTGAAAATCAGGATTTCCGCTTCCGGCTCGTGGGGGAAGCCGTCAACGCGCGTTACGGCGGACAAATCAAGGGACAAAGCCTGACCGAGCTGCTTGAGGGAAAGATCCTGGCCGAAACCCTGGATGAGCATTTTTGCTGTGTCGGCCATATCGCACCGGTCTTCACCCGCAATACCATCTACACCATCGACAGTGAAGATATGAAGCTTTATCAGCGGCTGATACTTCCCTTGTCAGGCAACGGGACAGACGTCGAATCCATTGCGGGCGTCATGCATTTCGAGGCGTGAGGCCGCCCGTGCATTGGATCAAAGTAAGGTCCATTCAAGGATCGGTCTCGGGTATCTATTCAACCCTCAGGTGATAGTGACGCTCGACGCAGAGAGGTTTCATCAGGACACTGCCGAAGACAATTTCTACGCGCATATTCCAGCACTATCTTGCCGAGAAAATTGAATTTTTAGGATATCATTCACCATTTCGGCCTAGCTTTGAGACCGCCATGGATTTAATCTAATTGAAGTGTATATTTTTTGGAAAGGTCAAATCTCTTTTTTACAACTGACACTTAGCCATCGATCAACTCTGGTGGTGTGTAGTTTGCCAAGCCCGTATCGGCGGATTGAAATCGCAAGGAGACTTTTCCGGCAATCCGGCACGGTTGATCAGATCGGACCGCGTGATCTGGGAAGGTCGAAAGTAGAAAAAGTAAGGAAATAAGCGATGTATTCCGTCACTGTCACAAGTGATACGGCGGAAAATCAGGTTTCGGATACCCTCCCGGAACAGGCGGAAGAGCATCTGAAATGGGCTGTCCGCTATTGGGATGAACATCGGGGCCATCGAGCAATGCCCGCCCGCGGCGATGTCGATCCAATGGATTTTCCACGACTGCTTCCGACGACCTATCTGCTTGAACGAACACCCAATGACAACTTCATAGTGCGCGTTGCCGGGACCCGCTTCCGCGAGGTCTACGGGCGCGAAGTCACCGGTGAGAAAATCAGCGAATTCATCCCCAGCGACTCGGGCAGGGATTTCCATCATGATGTCGAGTTATGCTGCAAACATATCGGCCCGGTGTTTCGCGATGGCCGCGCCAACTGGCGCCCTTCGGGTGTGGCCACCCGGTTTCAGCGGGTCATGCTGCCGCTTGGCGATCGCGATAGCTTCGTCGATCACCTGCTTGGCTTTGCGATCTTTTTCGATGAAGACGGCGTCCCAGAAATCTAAAGCCGAAATCCAGACCAAAAACCCAGAGCGGATATTGAGCAGCCCGGCAGCAGATACCCTAGAGCGCGTCATGTTTTAACGGAAACACTCTGTGTTTTCGCTAAAACATGTGAACCCGCTCTACATCAAACAGTTAGAGCAGACTCACCGGTACGACGGATCGCCGAAGGCGATTCCATCTAAACCGGGTCTGCTCTAGATTTCGCCGGATAGAAAGGCCGCTTCGAACGGAAAGTCGCTCATCACCTCGATCCCCTGCTCCGTCACCAGCACCTGTTGCTCCAGCTTCACTCCCTCGCCGCCGTCTTCGTGACCGATGTAGCTCTCGACCGAGAGCACCATGTTGGGCTCGATGATCCCGTCATAGTTCACCCCGCCATCGTAATCGGCACCCTGCACGATGTAAGGATACTCTCCAGTCAGGCCGGTGCCGTGCATGAGAAGATAGTAGCGCCGCTTGTAATAGGCCTCAGGGATGACCCAGGCGGCCTCGGTGATTTCACGGAATGAGCGTCCGGCTTTGATCAGAGCCATGTTGTGATGGACCTGTTCATAGGCCAGACGATACAGCGTCTTTTGCGTCGCGCTGGGCGGCCCGTCGCCACAGAGAAAACTCCTCGAGAAATCGGCGTAGTAGCCGTGCGGACCGACCACATCCGTATCGTGCGCTATCAGGTCGCCGGCCTCCAGGACCCGGGTTCCGGTTTCCTGGAACCAGGGGTTCGTGCGTTCCCCGGAGTTCAGAAGCCGGGTCTCGATATAGTCCGCGTCGTTGGCGATGACATGGCTGTGGAGTACGGACCAGAGCTCGTTCTCGCTGATCCCCGACCGGATGGCCGCGCGCAGTTTCCATTCGCCCGCCATCACGCAGGCGACCGAGCGTTTCGAGCAGATAATTTCCTCCGGCGTTTTGATCGCGCGCGCCCGCTCCACGGGGGCCTGGGCATCGTGGATTTCGAACCCGGCGTCGCGCAGGCATTCGACCGCGCCCGCGTCAATGCGTTCCAGACCGAGCCGCCGCTCACCGGGACAGTGCAGCTGCATCAACCCGGCGATATCCCGTGCCCAGGCCTTTGCCGTATCGGCCATCAAGGGTCCCCGCGCGACGTAGGAAACCGTTTTGGCGTTCCGGATTTCGTCGATGGCCGGATTGTCCTTTTCCAGATGTTCGCAACCCTCGAATTCGAAAAGAACCACCGGCCCTTCCTGCGGCACGAAGACATAGCGGGCCGGGTTGCGCAGCAGGAACGGGATCATGTTCCGCGCGCCCGTCGCATAGCGGACGTTATGGGGATCGTGCAGAACCACGGCCGGCAGGTCGAAGTCTTTCATGCTCGCCCGCAAACGCGCAAGACGTCCCAGGCGCAAACTCGTCTCGTCAGGTGCGGCGGGTGCGGGAAACTCCATTGCGCCAATCCTGGTTTCAATCAATCGCTCAGGAAAGCTCCGACAGCATTTAACGCCCCGGCATTGGCTCGGGAGCTTCCGGGCAGCAGTGTGCCAGACGCATATCCGCATTTGCCAGCAAGATCGCAAACAGGGCGACAGCGCCGAGGAAAATATAAAATCCCGCCGGACCGTTCCACTCCATTGCCAATCCGGCCAGGGCCGGTCCGCAAAAAGCGCCCATATTGTATACCAGCAACCCAGCAGTGGTTGCCGGGATTGCGTCCCTCTCGCCAACGGCATCGACAACTCTGCTTAAGCTGATCGCATAGAGGGGAACCAAACAGCCGCCGGAAACGACGCTCATGACCAGGGTAATCCAAAATGTTGCGGGCTGCGCAATCGACGTAAACCCGCAGGCCAATGCGGAACACCCCGCGATGAGCATTACGGTCCGCATCCGCCCGAAGCGATCTCCAATAGCGCCCACGGGAATGGAGATAATCGCAGGGGCGACAAGGACGGCACCGACAAACAAAGCAATTTGCGCGGTGTCAAAACCGATCGCCTTGGCATAGACGGCGCTCAGTCCGTAGAAGCTTGCATTTGCAATTCCGCCGCAGAATGCGACTGCAAGTGCGAAAGGAAAACACCTAACCAGCCCAGCGACGTCACCCGAGAGCTTGCGGCCCCTGGCCTGCAGAGTTGGCGTTACGTTGAGAAGAGCAGGTGCAAAGGAGAGCGCATAGGCGAAGGCGATGAGCGTTATGTTCTCGGTTGCCGATCCCACGACAATGAGCGAGGGTCCGATCGCCGTTGCCAGCAAACGCAGGGTTTCGAAACTCGCGAAAAGCCGCCCGCGAGTCTGACGGGTGCCGAGCGCTGATACCCAGCTGTCGACCACGATGTAGTAGCCGCCAAGTGCGTAACCGCCCAGGTAACGAAGACCGAGCCAGACATAAGGGTTGTCAGATTGGGCGAGCGCGAAAGTCGCTGCCCCCGCTAGGGCTGCCGTGATAAAGAAGGCAGGCTTGTAGCCGATGCGATTCAGGATCCAGCCATAGGTAAGCGCACCGGTTACAGATCCGGCGTAGTACAGCGATGTCGCCGAACCTACGAATGTTTCCCCGAAACCCAGGCGATCCAGCTCCAAGGCAACAAGCGGAAACAGAGCACCGGTCGACAGGCCGAAGAAAGGAGCCGCTACAAGCAGCCAGCCTGCCCGGCGGAACATCATAGAGAAATCGGACACAGATGCAGATCCGGGTTTCTGGACATTAATTTGCATAATTGCACATTTGCGTTAATATGCAATTATGCATTCTAACGACGCAATCGCCGCCCTTCTGGCGCTGGGACAGGAAACCAGACTGAACGCCTATCGGCTGCTGCTGATGCAAGGATCGAAGGGCTTGCGCGTTTCCGAAATATCGAAACGGCTTTCAGTAAACATCTCGACTCTCTCGAGGCACTTGGGACAGCTGGAGAGAACCGGCCTGCTCCAGAGCTGGCGCCACGAGCGGGAAATCATCTACGCGGTCCACGACAGCGGCATGCAAGAGCTGATCAACTACCTGTTGGAAAACTGCTGTCGGGAAAGCGGAGAAGCCTGTGAAAGGGCTGACCCCTCGCAGAAAACCTAGACTCTCCCTCGCACTCCGAACCCAGTTCGGTGTTTAAGAGGGCTCAGGCTTATCCTGACGCGCACCGGCGTAGCGGGACTCCGCTTCGTAGTAGGCATCGAAGCCCACGAGCCTGCGCAATTCACCGAACTCCAACACCTGGGACGCGGGGTGCCGGCCGGCTTTCATCTGCGCCAGAGCATCGTTCATGGCCTTCATGGCGGCGGACATCAAGGTGAGCGGATAAGCCGCGATGCGGTAGCCGATATCCTGGAGAACCTCGGGCGGCAGTATCGGCGTCGCGCCGCCCTCGACCAGATTGGCCATGTGAATGCCGGGCACCTCGCCGCAAACCCGGCGCATTTCCTCTTCGTTGCGCGGCGCCTCGACGAAGAGGATATCGGCCCCGATCTGTCCGAACTGCTGAGCCCGGGTCAGCGCTTCGTCCAGGCCTTCAGTGTGGCGGGCATCGGTGCGCGCCAGGATCATGATATCCGCGCCTTCATTGCGTGCATCGACCGCCGCCTCGATCCGGCTGTAGGCGGTTTCCCGGTCGACCACCATCTTGCCCTTGGTATGGCCGCAGCGCTTGGGCGCGACCTGGTCCTCGATCATCACGGCCGCGAAACCCGCCTGTGCATAGCCCTGAACCGTTCGCTTCACGTTCAATGCATTGCCGTAACCCGTATCGCCGTCGCCGATGACGGGGATCGATACGGCGCTGCAAATATCCCGGCCCTGGCCGACCATCTCGCCATAGGAAATCAGACCGGTATCCGGCGCACCGATCTTTGCCGCCGAGACCGCGAAACCAGACATGAAACTCAGCGGGAAACCCGCCTCTTCAATCAGGCGGGCACTGAGCGCGTCAAAACAGCAGGGCATGACCTGGAGCTGTGGTTTGGCCAGTAGCTCTCTCAGGCGGGCGGCCGGGGATATCTGCATGTCGGAGTCCTTAGCTGAGTCTGTCGTGATTCTGATGAAGTGCCGATACGAAAACCGGTTGTTTCGTAAAACAAAATTCTACCGACGCGGCCTTTGCCTTATCGAATCGTTCTCTTTTTTTGACAGCCCTGCATAGGCTTGGCAAGCTAAGGTCAGTGAAACTGACTTTTCGCGGCGCGTGACGACACGCGCGGTGGATCGTCCGGCAAGAAAATAAATGTGAGCTGAAACGCCGCCTTTTACCGTTCCGGTGAAGAACGAGCGGGCTCCAGGGGAGAAAGAGATGAAGAAGTTCCTTACAATGGCCGCGGCCGCCGCGGTTCTCAGTGGCGGTCTTTCCATGGCGCAGGCCGCAGAGACCACCTTGCGCATTACACTCCAGCTTCCGCTCACGAGCCATCTCGGGCAGAACCTTGTGCTCTTTAAGGAAGAGGTTGAGAAGAAGTCCGGCGGGGACATCGAGGTCCAGATCTACGATTCCGCACAGCTTTTTAAAGACAAGCAGGTGCCGCAGGCCGTTGGTTCCGGCTCGATCGAGATGGGTGTTGCGTCCCTTACCCGCTTTGTCGGCGATATTCCGGCTGTCGACATCTTCTACCAGCCCTTCATGTTCAACACCGATGAGCTGATCCGCAAGGCAACGGCGAAAGGCAGCCCGGTCCGGGGTCCGCTGGATGATGCCATCCTGGAGCAGACCGGCGCACGGGTGCTCTGGTGGCAGGCCTATGGCAGCGCGGTCATGCTCTCCAACGGCGGCGACGTCGCGACACCGGAGGCCGTGAAAGACAAGAAAGTCCGCGTCTTCGGCAAAACTCTTGGCGAATTCGTCAAATCCTGCGGCGGCGCCCCAACGCTGATCTCTGGGTCGGAGCAGTATCTGGCTTACCAGCGCGGCACCGTCGACGTCGGCATGACCGGTGTGTCGGGCGTAAAGTCGCGCAAGCTCTGGGACGTGATGGACACCATCACCAAGACCCAGCATGCCGACATCGAGTTTATCGTCGTGGTGAACGATGAGTTCTGGTCCGGACTGCCCGAGGCTCACCGGAAAATCATCAGCGACGCCGCCGCCATGGCCGACGCCGCGGTCCGCGACAAGATCTCCGAGATCGAAGAGGCGGCCTTCGCGGAGTCGGTCAAGAACGGCATGAAGATCGTCGAACCGACCGCCGAGCAGATCAATGCCTGGCGCGCATGTTCCCAGCCGGTCTACGACCAGTACGCCAACGACGCCGGCGAACTGGGCAAACTCGTCATGGATGCGGCGAAGAAGCTGCAGCAGTAAAACATCGTCGAGAGAGGTAACGTTCCGGGCGGTCCCTTATCGGGCCTGCCCGGAACCATACCAGCCCGGAATACTGCGCCAAAACCGCAAATCACAGCTCAACACTACCCACAGCATGACGCCGTGACACGGCGTGGCAGGATTTTTCAAAACATATTCGCCAGAGGGGGCGTTCTTGCGCGCGATTGATTCGATCAGCATCTTCCTGGGAACTGTCGCAGCCTGGTTTTTCGTCGCGACCGGCTTGATGCTGACCTACGAAGTCGTAGCCCGTTACGCCCTGAACGCGCCCACGATCTGGGCCGCGGAGATCTCGCAGATCCTGATGATAGCGGGCGTCTTCATGGCCCTGGGCGTGACCCTGCACAGGCGTCAGCACATCATGATCGAGGCGCTCTATTCCCGCTTCAGTCCCTTCGGCAAAAAGCTGGCCGATACGGTTAGCCTGCTGTTCATCGGCGTCTTCGCCGCGGCCGTCTGTTACTGGGGTTTCGGTATCGCGCTCGACTCCTACCTGAAAGGACGCTCGAGCGGCACCATGCTCAACATCCCCAACTGGTGGAGCGAGGCTCTGGTGCCGCTCGGCCTCGGGCTGCTCTTTCTGCAGTGTCTTGCGGAACTGCTGCGGGTCTGGACCGGGTCGGGCTGGCGCAAACCGGGCGGTCATGAAGGCCATATCGGCGAGGACGGCGCGTGACCACAATCCTGATCCTGGTCGCCCTCTTCTCTCTCCTGCTCGCAGGTGTGCCCGTCGCCTTTGTGCTGGGCGGGCTGGGTTTTATTCTACTGGCAATCGGCGGTTTCTCGCCCCTGATGGTGCCCCAGTCCCTGCTGGGCGGGCTGGATAATTTCATCCTGCTTTCCGTGCCATTGTTTTTGCTGATGTCGAACGTCCTGCTGAAAGGCGGGGTCGGGCGGGATCTCTTTGCCGCCGTGCAAGCCTGGGTCGGCCACTGGCCGGGTGGATTGGCCGTGGCCACGGTCATTTCCTGCGGACTCTTCGCGGCGATTTCGGGGAGTTCGGTGGCAACGGCGGCCACCATCGCGACCGTCGCAATCCCGGAGATGGAGTCCCGGGGCTATCCCAGAAAGTTCGTGCTGGGCCTGCTGGCGGCGGGTGGCACGCTGGGCATTCTGATTCCGCCTTCGATTCCCCTGATCGTCTTCGGCTTCATCACCGAAGAATCCGTCATCAAGCTCTTCCTGGCGGGCATCGGTCCAGGCCTGATCCTGGTCGGCCTTTTTATCCTCTTCTCCATGGCCTATGCGGTCTTTTCCGCTGACTATCAGAAGTCGGAAAAAGCTTCCTGGGCGACCCGCATGGCCGCGAGCAAGCGCGCCCTGCCCTCCGTGGCGCTCGCGACGCTGATCGTCTGGGGAATCTACTGGGGGATCTTCACGCCGACCGAAGCAGCGGCCGTCGGTTTCGCCTTCGCCCTGATTATCACCGCTTTTGTCTTGCGCTCGTTGAGTTGGGAAGGCTTCAAGGCCGCCGTGATCGACAGCATGGTGACCAGCGTCACGATCCTGATGATCGTCGCGGGGGCAAAAATCTTCGGGAAGGCGATCACGCTCTACCGGATACCGCAGGACATCTCCCTTTTTATCGCCGGCAACTTCAACGAAGCCTGGCTTTTCATTCTGGCGGTTTCGATCCTGCTGGTCATCATGGGCTTCTTCCTGGAAGCCCTCTCCATGATGCTGATCATGGTTCCGGTTCTCGCGCCCTCGCTCATGGCACTCGGCATTGATCCCATCTGGTTCGGAATCTTTTTCGTCATCCTGATCGAGGTGGCCCTGATCACACCGCCCGTCGGTCTCAACCTCTACGTGATCCAGGCCGTCGGAAAGGCCAAGATCGGCGAGGTCGCCAGCGGCGTCTGGCCGTTCCTGCTGCTCATGCTTCTGACGGTTTTGCTCTGTTATCTTTTCCCGGATCTGGTGCTCTATATTCCCTTCAAATTGTAGCGCGCGCGGCGGAGTGAAACCGATCGCAGCTGATGTAGCGGAATTTCCGCTCTCTTCTCGACTAACAGGTTGCAATTAAAGAGCAATTGCCCGACAAATAACGCCGGAGCGTGTGCCAGAATACAAGGGTCGGGGGCTGATGAGCGGATCGAACGTTTTGTATGAGTTGCGGCCGGCCCCGGAACGGGGGTTCCCGGAGTCGGAATTCGAGGCGAGACTGCAAGCCGCTCAGAGACTGATGTCCGTGCAACGCATGAGCGCGCTTCTGCTTTCTACCGAACCAGAAGTCCGTTATTTCTCCGGCTTTCTCACGCAGTTCTGGCAAAGTCCGACCCGGCCATGGTTTCTGGTGATCCCCGCTAAGGGCAAACCCATCGCTGTTGTCCCGGCCATTGGCGCGGACGTGATGGCACGGACCTGGGTCGAGGATATCCGTACCTGGTCCTCCCCCCGGCCGGAGGACGACGGCATCACGCTGTTGACCACGGCGCTGCGCGACTCTGCCGGTGCGACCGGACGGATCGGCGTGCCGATGGGTCCGGAGACGCATCTGCGCATGCCACTCGGCGATTTCGACAAGATCCGGAAGACCCTGCATGGAAATGACTTTGTCGATGCAACAGGCATTCTGCGCAGCCTGCGCATGGTCAAGTCGGACATTGAGGTCGAGAAAATCCAACACATCTGTGGGGTGGTCTCCAGCGCCTTCGAGGCCCTGCCCGAACTCCTGTCCGATGATCAAACCGAGATCGAGGCCTTTCGGACCTTCAAGACCGAGATTCTGCGCCGGGGCGGCGATGACGTGCCCTATCTTGTCGGCGGGGCCGGTCAGGGCGGATACGAGGATATCATCTCGCCACCCACGAACCGCCGCCTTCAACAGGGCGATCTGCTGATGCTCGACACCGGTGCGGTGTTTGATGGCTACTTTTGTGATTTCGACCGGAATTTCTGGTTTGGCAAAGCCTCCGATCAGGTCCGGCGCGCCTATGACACGGTCTATGCGGCAACCCAGGCAGGCTTTCGCGCGGCCAGGCCAGGCGCGACCACCAGTGACCTTTTCCAAGCCATGTGGCGCGCCCTGGAGGACGGCGGCGCCCTCGGTAACGACGTCGGGCGGCTGGGACACGGCCTGGGCATGCAGTTGACCGAATGGCCCTCCAATACGGCGACCGACGGCACCCTGCTGGTCCCCAACATGGTGCTGACCCTCGAGCCCGGCATGACCTTCGCGCCCGGCAAGCAGATGGTCCATGAGGAAAACATCGTTATCCGTGATGGTGGCGCCGAGTGGCTGACCCGGCGCGCGCCGGCGGAATTGCCCGAGATATAGCAGGCGCGTGATCACGTCAGGACGTGATACCCTGCGCGCATCACCAGTCGGCCCTTTAATATGCGGAAAGTTTCGGGAGATGACAGCATTGGAAGCCGCAGCGGCGCCGGACTTGCCGCTGACGTTCGAAACCGATGCCGGGATCGGGTACCGCGCCAAACTGGGCCTGATTGTCCTGGAAACCGACCAGACCATTGAGCCGGAACTGCGCGACTTGCTTGGCCTGGAGGGCGTGGCCCTCTATCACAGCCGCATCCCGAGCGATCGCGAGGTGACACCTGAAACCCTGGCGCGCATGGAAGCGAATCTGCCTGCCGCCTCCCGGCTTTTACCTGCTGCTGCGGCACTCGACGTGGTGGGCTACGGCTGTACGTCGGGCACGACCATCATCGGCGAAGAAAAAGTCGCGCAAGCGGTCCGCGCGGGCCTCGAAGCAAACGGCGGCAAAAGAGCCGGCGGCACGGCGGTCACCAATCCCCTCACCGCCGTCAAAGCCGCCTTGCGTGCCCTTGAGGCTGTCAGGATCGGCTTTATCACACCCTATTTGCCGGACGTAACGGACGCCATGCGCCGCCACCTCGAACAGCAGGGCATCGTCATTATGCAGATGGCCTCCTTTAATCAGAGCGAGGAGGAGGTCGTCGCCCGCATCACGCCCGCTTCAATCCGCGACGCCATTCTCTCGGTCGGGCGCGGAGAAGACTGCGATGCCGTGTTTGTTTCCTGCACGAACCTGCGCGTCCTGCCGGTCATCGCGGAGGCCGAGGCCGAGTTGGGCAAAGCCGTAATCTCGAGCAATCTGGCCCTCGCCTGGCACATGCTACGGCTGGCCGGTATCGCCGACAGCCCTCCCGGGCGCGGGCGGCTGTTTGAAACCACGATGACCCGCTAAATCAGCAGAGCCCGCAGCGCCACGAGAACGAGCATACCCGCAGCCACACTCATCATCAGAGACGCCCTGAGCGCCATCAGGCCCGCCACCAGGATAGCCAATGCCTCGGAACTGCCGTTGGTGAAAACGTAAGGGGCGACCAGCGCCGTCAGAACCGCGGTCGGCACGGATGCCAGGGCGGCCTTTGCCCGGTAATGAATCTCACCAAACCTCGATAAGACCAGATGACCGCCGATACGGGTAAGATAAGTGACGGCGGCGCAGGCAAGGATGATCAGCACTGTCTCATGCATTGAGCTTCTCCCCCTCCGGCAGGTCCTCTTTTTCCGGCCGCGCCAAAACCGCAGCGACCAGCAGACCGGCAAGTCCGCCCAGCGTGATGTGCCAGGGTGTTCCGAGGGTGAAGTATGCGATCAAGGAGACGCCGGCGCTGACCACGAGGACCGGCAGAAAGCTGGGACGCTTATGAAAGCCGACCACGAGACCGGTGAAGTAAATCGGCAGAATGAAATCAACGCCGTAGCGTTCCACATTCTCAATCAGCGACCCAAAAAGGCCGCCGAGGCTGGCAGTGGCAATCCAGGTGACATAGACGCAGGCCGCATAGGCGAAGTAGTAGGCCGGGCGCAACCCGCTGCGCGCAGCGCGCGCTTCCGAAGCCGCATACTGCGGATCGACCAGAAGGAAAAAGGCCGCCGCCCTCTGCGGGCCGGAAAAGCGCGCCATGCTCCGGCCAATGGCCGCCGAGTACAAGACATGCCGGAAGTTGATGGCGAAGACCGAGAGCACGACAGACCAGGCCGGAACATTCTGACCCAGGAGTTCGACCATGACGTATTGGCTGGCGACCGCATAGATCGTCAGACAGGCCAGCAGCATCTCATGAAAGCTTAGTCCCTGCTCGATTGCGACCGCGCCGAACACTGCCGAGAAGGGGGCCACGGCCAGCAGGACCGGCGCAGCGTCCTTTACACCATCGCGAATATCGGCCGAACGATTGACCACAGACATGAATCTCTATCCAAACGAACAACGTTCTTTATAATGAACACATGAAGGTTCGTTCGTCAAACCGAACGATGTTTGTTTTAAAGAACAAACTCTCTCAACAGGATGTGGACATGACACCGGGTGCCTTGATCGCCAGAGCAATCCAGAAAGAACGTCAACGGGCGGACCTGAGCCTGTCGGCTCTGGCTTCCAGGGCCGGCCTCGCGAAATCCACTCTGTCTCAACTGGAGGCCGGCCAGGGAAACCCCAGTGTCGAGACGCTTTGGTCGATCGCGTCAGCCCTGGACATTCCCTTCAGCTTTTTATTCGAGACGGCTGAGCCCGAGTTGACCCTCATCCGGGCGCAAGAAGGCCTGAGCCTTTCATCAGAGCTTTCGGAATTCTCAGCGACCCTTCTGGCCAATTGCCCGCCTGCCAGCCGGAGAGATCTCTATCGTGTGCACCTGCGCAAAGGATCTGTCCGGCAATCAGAGCCCCATCCGCAGGGAACGCTCGAGCATGCTCTGGTTTCCAGCGGCCGCGTCAGACTGGGTCCGCTGGACGCGACCGAAGACCTCGGGCCCGGCGATTACTTTCGCTATCCCGCCGATATCAGTCACAGCTATCAGTCGCTCTCGGATCACGCTGTGCTTTTGCTGGTCATGGAAAGTCCGCGGTAAAACGGCTCACTGCGGGCCTCCGGCACTGGAATGCAACCGAACGACGCCGTCTTCGGCCAGTGGCCGTTGTCTTTTAGAGGGAAAAGAAGGAAACATGGAGCGGGCGATGAGATTCGAACTCACGACCCTAACCTTGGCAAGGTTATGCTCTACCCCTGAGCTACGCCCGCATCTTCATGTTCGGCGGCGGAGATACCGCCTTTCCGCGGGCAATGCAAGCCCCTCCTCTCTGATTTTTTGATTTTTCTTTAACCCTCACAGAGCGCGGCTTCAGTGGCACCGCGTCGTGCGCCGCACTTAGCCTGCACTTCAGGCTTGCGGGAGGGCCGTTCCGGACGTTATCAGGCTAAGTCTGCTAAGATTTACCGGAAAGATCGCCATGTCCGAAAGCGAACAGGAAACAGCACTGCCCACCAAACCCGAGCAGCTCTTTGATTGCTTCAGGGAACTGGGTATCGAGACCCGCACGATCGAGCATGCCCCGGTCTTTACGGTCGAAGAAGCGAAATCGGTTCGGGACGATCTGCCCGGAGGCCACAGCAAAAACCTTTTTCTGCGTAACAAAAAGGGCCAGATGTGGCTCGTGACCTGCTTCGAAGACCGCAAGATCGATCTCAAGGCGCTTGGCGCGGCCCTGGGCGCCGGAAGAGTCTCCTTCGGTTCACCGGACCGCCTGCGCACGCATCTCGGGGTAGAACCCGGCGCCGTCACGCCCTTTGCGGTCATCAACGACCGCGACAGCAACGTGACCTTCGTTCTGGACCAGGGAATGCTGGAGGCGGACCCGCTTAACTTCCATCCCCTGGTCAACCGCATGACCACCGCAATTGCGCCGCAGGATCTCATTAAGTTCCTCGAAGCGCAGAACCACGCCCCTGCGTTCCTCGACCTCGATGCACTCGAATCGGCGGCGCAGGAGAGCTAACTCAGCCAATGGTCGCAGAAGACCCGGCGCCTTCGCCGGATGCCGCAGAATTGCTTGCTGTAACGGCTTGCTTTCCATCGCAGTAGCCGCCATGTAAATTGCGATTGCACAGAAATATGGCAGTCAGAGACTGTGATATTCGGTTCCAGTGGAGCGCGGTCGCTAGACTGAGGGGGTTATTGCTTCTCTCAAGAAACGACATAGCTCCGGAATCGTAATCGGACTCTATATCGGCTGCGGACAACAGCTCCCGGGCACAGGAAACACCGGGAACCTTGAACGAGAACAGGATTGCAATCTATGGAAACCATCATTGGGACCGACGGCCTGAACGGCGGCACAGCCGATGCCGATGCCATCAAGGACGGATCACAGGAAACCTTCGCGAAGGACGTCATCGAAGCCTCGATGAAGACTCCGGTTATCGTTGATTTCTGGGCACCCTGGTGCGGTCCCTGCAAACAGTTAGGGCCCATGCTCGAGCAAGCCGTACGTGCGTCGCGCGGTGCTGTACGTATGGTTAAAATCAACGTTGACGAGAACCAGGCGATCGCACAGCAGCTGCGGGTTCAGTCCATCCCTGCGGTCTATGCTTTTTTCCAGGGCCAGCCGGTCGACGGTTTTGTCGGCGCGCAGCCCGAAAGCCAGATCAAGGCCTTCGTTGAGCGTCTGGCGCAGGAAGCCGGCGGCAATCAGGGTGACAACCCCATTGAACAGGCTCTGGCGCAGGCTGAGGCCGCTCTGGAAGAAGGTCAGCACGGCCCCGCATCCGCCATCTTCGGCCAAATCCTGCAGCATGAAGCGGACAATGTCAGGGCGCTGGCCGGCTCGATCCGCTGCCGTCTGGGTGCAGATGATGTCGAGGGCGCGCGCGAGTTGCTCGATGCCCTCACGCCTGAGACCGCGAAAGCACCGGAGATCGCATCGGCCGCCGCCGCCGTCGAGCTCGCGGAGCAGTCGATGGACGCTGGCGAAATCACCGAACTGACACGCAAGGTCGAGCAGAACGAAAACGACCATCAGAGCCGCTTCGATCTGGCCCTGGCGCTTCAGGGTGCCGGAAAATCCGAAGCCGCCGCCGACGCGCTGCTGGAGATCGTCCGCCGTGACCGGGAATGGGACGAGCAGGCCGCGCGCAAGCAGCTGGTTAAACTTTTCGACGCCTGGGGCCAGACAGACCCGCTGACCCAGGATGTGCGAAGCCGCCTCTCCTCGATCCTCTTTTCGTAACGCGGGACGTTTCCGTAAAAACGCTTGGGCTTGGGGCAAAGGCTTTTCAAAAGCAGGAATGTGAAGAGGACTTCAGGGCGCACTATGAACGACAAGATGTCAGAGTTTCTGCGTTCGGCCGCCGTCCACTGGGCTAAACCAAGTGGCGCTGCAGGCTGTCTCGAACAAGAGGGCGAACGCCGTGCCGCAAAGGTGGCGGAATGACCCGCTCTCCCTTCGATCCCATATTCGACGATCTGCCCGCAGAGATCCCGGTCTTCCCGCTCTCCGGGGTCCTTTTGCTGCCCGGCGGGCATTTGCCATTGA
Source organism: Denitrobaculum tricleocarpae (assembly GCF_007004665.1). Taxonomy (GTDB): domain Bacteria; phylum Pseudomonadota; class Alphaproteobacteria; order Kiloniellales; family Kiloniellaceae; genus Denitrobaculum; species Denitrobaculum tricleocarpae. The sequence goes on from NZ_ML660055.1 coordinate 316,507, forward strand.
ATATCTTTGAGCCCCGCTATCTCGCGATGATCGACTCGGCGCTGAAAAGCAATCGCATCATCGGGATGGTTCAGCCCTGCGCGGAAGACAGCTCCAACACTCCGTTGCAATGCCCGCCGCCGGATCGGCCGACACTCTATGGTGTGGGGTGCGCCGGTCGCATCAACGCCTTCAGCGAGACCGACGACGGCCGTTATCTGCTCACGCTCGCAGGAGTCATCCGCTTCGAGATCACGTCTGAACTGGATCTGGAAAAGGGTTTCCGGCGGGTCACGGCTGATTACTCCCGGTTCCGGAACGATCTGTCGTCCGGCGCGGCGAACATCGACCGCGACCACCTGCTCGAGACCGTGCGCGGCTACTTCTCATCTCAGGGTATCCGGGGCGACTGGGAAGCCATCGGCCAGACCGAAGACGAGCATCTGGTAACGTCCCTGGCGATGATCTGCCCCTTCGCGGCCTCGGAAAAGCAGTTGCTGCTGGAAGCCGGCACCCTGCAGGAACGCGCAGAAACCATGACCAAGATCATGGAGATGGCAATCCACCAGCCGGGCGCCGACAAATCCAGCAGCGGTTTCTCGACCCACTGAACTTCGCATTTGCGAAGCGCCCGGGCGCGCTATTCGCCCCGCGTCGTCTCGCCCGCGATCAGCGTAATGGGCAGCGTGGTGGTGCGTTCCGTAGCCACCCCATGGATCCGGGCCAGCAGGTTTCGGGCGCCGACCACACCCATTTGGCGCCGGGGTGTTTTGGCAGTGGTGATGGGCACCGGCAACACCGTTGTCAGATCCAGTGCGTTAAAGCCCACGACACCGATGTCCTGGGGAATGCGCAGGCCATGGCGGCCGCAAGCCATCATGCCGCCGAAGGCCATATGGTCGTTCAGAAAAAACACCACGTCCGGGCGTGACTCCTGCAGCAGCTCGTCAATGCCGGCCGCTCCGGCCCCAAAGGCGTGCCGTTCCGGCCGCCCGGCAACACGGATGGGATGTGAGCACGGCCCCTCATCAAAGGCCCGCTTGATCCCGCGCAGGCGCGCATCGGCTCGCCGGTCACGGCCAATCGGTGCCCCGACATAGGCCGGGCTTTGGTATCCTAGAGTGACCGCATATCGGCCGAGTTCGTAACCGGCCGCCTCGTGATCGATCCCGACGCAGATGTCGATGGGATCAGCAGTGACATCCCAGATCTCGAGCGTGGGAATGCCTGCGGATCTTAGTTTCTGGCCGACGTCCGGCAGGTGATCGATCCCGGTCAGGATGACCGCCGCCGGGCGCCAGGTGAGGAGTCTCTCGACCCAGCGCTGCTCGCTCTCAGGACTGTATTCGGTCGTGTCGATGACACTGGCATAGCCCGCCCCTTCGAAGGTGCCGCGCATGCCCGCCAGGATTTCGGCGAAAACATCGTTGGCAAAGGTCGGGAGGGAAATGCCCACGAGATTTGAGTTCTCCACAGCCAGCGAACGGGCGTTGCTGTTGGGAACGTAGTTCAGCTTTTTCGCGATGCGCAGGATCTCCGCCCGCTTTTTTTCGGACACCCCCTCCACACCCCGGATCGCGCGCGAGACCGTCATCATGCTGACCTTCGCCGCTTCCGCCACTTCCCGAATTCCAACGCTGCTGCGCCGCATCTTGTTTTTGCGCCTTTTAACAAAGGTTTGGATTGGAGATTACGTTAACGCTAACGTTATTAACATGAACAGAGTCTTCTTAAAACCAGCGCTCACGTGCACTCTGAAGCGCATAAAAAGGTGGACTCAGCCTTAAATGAGCCGCCACGGGAGGAAAATTTGCCGAAGATCGTATTCGATAAGGTCGAAAAGAGCTTTGGACCGGTCAATGTGCTGCCGCCGATCAATCTGACCCTGGAAGACGGTGAGTTCACCGTACTGGTCGGGCCCTCGGGCTGCGGCAAGTCCACAACCCTGCGCATTCTCGCCGGGCTGGAGACCCTGTCCGGCGGCGAAATCTTTTTCGACGACAAGCCGATCAGCAGGCTGGAACCCAAGGAACGCGATATCGCGATGGTGTTCCAGGACTACGCGCTCTATCCGCATATGAACATCGCCAAGAACATGTCCTTTGCCCTGCGTCTGGCGCGGGTCCCCAAGGCGGAGATCACCGAAAAGGTGCAGCGGGTCGCCGATATGCTCAATATCGGACATCTGCTGGAGCGCAAACCGGCGGAACTCTCGGGCGGCCAACGCCAGCGCGTCGCCATGGGCCGGGCGCTGGTGCGCGACGCCGGCACTTTCCTTTTCGACGAACCGCTCTCGAACCTGGATGCCAAGCTGCGGGCGAAGATGCGCACGGAGCTGGCCGAGATGCGCGACGTTATCGACAAGAACATGGTCTACGTGACCCACGATCAGGTCGAGGCCATGACCCTGGGCGACCGGATCGTGGTGATGAACGAGGGCATCATCCAGCAGCAGGGATCGCCTGAAGAGCTTTTCAAGACCCCGGTCAATCAGTTCGTCGCAGGTTTTATCGGCAGCCCGACCATGAACTTTGTCGAAGGCAAACTGCTGCAGGAATCCGACCAGGTCTGGGTACAGGGCGACGGTTACAAGCTGCCGCTCGACGCCGAGACCTCGGCGCGCCTGCCCGGCACGGCAGCCCGGGACGTCACGCTCGGCATCCGGCCCTCGTCGCTTCTGGTTGATCCGGCCGCAGGCGCGCCGATCGAATTGAAAGTGGTGGTCTCGGAATACCTGGGGGCGCAGTCGGTGCTGGTCACGCACTGCGGGGCGCAGGAGCTGCTGGTGGAAACCCCGAGCGACGGTCCGATCAAGGCCGGCACCGCCCAGACTTTCGGCGTGATCACAAAAGAAATGATGATTTTCGATAAGGCGTCGGGCCTTCGGGTCTGACGCGATAAAAAAACCAAAAAACAGGAAAAACGAGGGAGGTAAAGACGATGCGAGCACTCTTTAATCCGTTAACCGGCGCCGCTGCCGCCTTGGCCGTTTCGGCCAGCCTGGCATGGGCCAATCCTTATGAAGACTACGCGGGCACCACGCTGGTGGTGAACTTCCCCGCGCACCCGCATTACAACGCGGTGATGAAGGTTCTGCCGGAATTCACCAAGGAAACCGGCATCCGGGTCGAGGTCGACCAGCTGCAGTACCTGAAAATGCGCGAGCGCCAGACCCTGGAGCTGACCAAGAACAAGGGCGACTACGACCTCATCGCCTACGTGGTCTTTTCCAAGGCCGACTATGTCTTCGCGGACCAGTTGGAGAACCTCGCGCGTTTCTTCATGAACCCGAAACTGGCCAACCCCCGCTACGACGCGGAAGACCTGATCGACGGCTACGTGCAGAACATCGGCGTGGCCGGCGGCACCAAGGGTTATCTGCCGGGGAAAACCGGATCCCTCTTCGGGATTCCTTTCGGCTCCGAAACGTCGGTCCTGGCCTATCGCAAGGACATCTTCGAAAAGCATGGCCTGAAGACGCCGGAGACCTACGACGAACTGCTCGAGGTCACCTGCCGGATCCCCAAGCTTGAAGACGGCATGGGCGGCATGGCCTCACGCGCGGCCTCCGGTCATCAGGCCAGCCACGCCTTCCTGCTGCATCTGGCGCCCCTGGGCGGACGCGTCTTCGATGACGAGTGGAACCCGATCATCAACAATGACGCCGGTGTCGCGGCGGCCAATGCCTTGAAAACGATTGTCGACTGTGGACCTGAGGGGTCGCAGACCTTCGGTCCCGCCGAAGCGGCGGCCTCCTTCAGCCAGGGCAAGTCGGCCATGTTCATGGATTCCATCGCCTTTGCCGCCGGCTTCGAAGACCCTTCCAAGAGTAAGGTCGCCGGCAAGGTCGGCTACGCCCTGCATCCCGAAGGCGTGCGCCGTGGCTCGCAGACCGGCGGCTTCGGCATTGCGATCCCCCGCAACGCCCAGAACAAGGAAGCCGCTTTCCTGCTGATGCAGTGGCTGACCTCGAAAGAGGGCGATCTGAAAGTGGCCATGGCCGGCGGCAATCCCTCGCGCTTCTCCACCTATCAGAATGCCGAACTCAACGCCAAGTACCCCTACTCGGCCACCTTCGGCGAAGCGCTGAAGTATGCCGATCCGGACTGGCGCCCGATCATCCCGACCTGGGGCAAGATCAACGCCGACATCGGCACGACCATGTCCAAGGTCCTGACCGAGGGTCTGGACCCGCAGGAGGCACTTGACGGTGTCGCGGACCGCGCTCGCGCCATCATGGACGAGGCCGGCTACTACACCTGGAACTGATCTTTCCAAGCTAAGGCCGGGCCAGGGCTTTTGCTCTGGCCCGGCTACCTTGAAACAGAAGCTCGAAGCCGACTTTCCGCCCACTCAGGACACCGCGTCATGCAAACCGCGAATGTAAACAGGCTGACGCCCTATCTCTTTCTGGCGCCGGCGGCCGCTGTCCTGGCGATCGCCCTGCTCTACCCCATCGGCTACATGATCTACGCCAGCTTCCTGGACTGGAACCCCAGCCAGCGCATTGGCGAAGCCGAGTTCGTGGGTCTGCGGAACTACATCAACCTGCTGGGCGACGAGAGCTTCCGCGAGAGCTTTGCCGTCACCCTGAAGTTCGCCGCCATCGTGGTCTCGCTGGAGATGTTCGTCGGGGTCGGTCTGGCCCTGCTGCTGGACCGCAACATCCGCGGCATGAGCCTGCTGCGCACCCTCTTCATCCTGCCCATGATGATCGCGCCCATCGTGGTCGGCCTCATGTGGCGTTACATGTATCACCCGACCGTCGGCATCTTTAACCGGACCCTGAAGAACCTGGGGCTCGAGCCGGTGCCCTGGCTTTCGGACGGGGACTGGGCCTTTGCCTCGGTGATCATCGCCGATGTCTGGCAGTGGACCCCCTTCATCTTCATTCTTTCGCTCGCCGCCCTGCAGTCCCTGCCCCAGTCGGCCTTGGAGGCCGCGCGCATCGACGGCGCCACCGGCTGGCAGCAGATCTGGTACATCAAGCTGCCCCTCATGATGCCGGTCCTGATCGTCACCTGCCTGCTGCGCCTGATCGACGCCTTCAAGGTGCTGGAAGTCATTCTGGTCCTGACCAACGGTGGACCCGGACTTTCGACGGAGATCCTCAGTCTGAGGATTTCGCGTACCGCCTCGGAGTTCCGAGAGCTCGGCGTGGCAGCAGCCATGTCGAACTACCTGCTCATCATGTTGCTGGTGCTGACCCTCGGCATGTTCCTCTACAACAAAGTCGCCGAGACCCGCGCCCTTCGCCTGCGCGCCCAAGCCGAGAGATCCCCCACCGATAGATTCCCCGCCGAGGGAGCCGCGTCATGAGCACAAAGACCTACCAAAAGCAAAACCCGGCCTTCTACGCCCTGCTGGTCGCGCTGATCGTGATGTCGATCGGGCCGATTCTGATGATGCTGATCACCTCCTTCAAGCTGAACGTCGACATCATGTCGGACACGGTCGGCCTGATCTTTGTGCCGACGCTGAACAACTACGAAGCCGCGCTCTGCGACATGCTCTGGTACGAGCCGGAGAGCGTCGACTACTGCGACCCGACCTTCGGACGTGCGCTGATCAATTCCCTGATCATCGCCCTGGTCTCGACCGCGCTGACCCTGGTGATCGGCTGCATGGCGGCCTACGCCCTGGTGCGCTTCCGTTTCATGGGACGTGATACCGTGTCCCTGACCACCCTGATGATGCGCATGGTGCCGCCGGCGGTGCTGCTGGTGCCGGTCTTCGGCATCTGGACTTTCCAGTTCGAGATCGACGGCACCCGCCTGGGCATCATTCTGATCTACGTGGCCATGAACCTGCCCTTCGTGATCTGGATCCTGCAGAGCTTTATCGTCCAGGTGCCGATCCAGCTGGAGGAAGCCGCGCGGATCGACGGCGCCGGTCCGTTCCAGGTCTTCTTCCTGGTGGTGCTGCCCGTCATCAAACCGGGTCTCGCCGCGGCTTCGATCTTCACCTTCCGCATTGCCTGGAACGAATTCCTGCTGGCCAACGCGCTGGCGGACCGTAACTCGCGCACGGTGCCGGTCACCATCGTGAACTCCCTGACCGAATACGACATCGACTGGGGCGTCATCATGGCCACGGGCATGCTGCTGGCGATCCCGCCGATCATCTTCACCTTCGTGGCTTCGCGCCAGATCATCACGGGCATGACCGCCGGGGCGGTCAAAGGCTGATGTGGGAGTGGCTGGCCGCACCGATCGATCCGGATCGGGTCCATGAGGTCGGCACCCAGCTCTCCTGGCACGCACGTCTGATGGTCTTTGCCTGGGGCGGTTGCGTCCCGATCGGCATCCTGGCGGCCCGCTTTTTCAAGATCTGGCCAGGACAGAGCTGGCCCCGGCAACTGGATAACCGCACCTGGTGGCACATCCACCGCATCTGCCAGTATGGCGGCGGCGTTCTGATGGTCATCGCCCTGGTGCTGATCCTGACCGCGCCGCCACCAACACTGTCGCCCCAGGTCATCCTGCCGGGACCCCACGCCTGGTTCGGCTGGATCGTCCTCTCCCTCGCCCTGGTCCAAATCAGCAGCGGTGTCCTGCGCGGCTCCAAGGGCGGGCCCGACGAGGCGGGAAGCGGCGAGATTCTGCCAGGTGATCACTATGACATGACCCGGCACCGGCTGATCTTCGAATACATCCACAAATTCGCGGGCTACGCCGCGGTGCTGCTCTCTATCGCCGCGATCCTGACAGGGCTCTATCAGGCCAACGGGCCCAACTGGATGTGGCTCACGCTTCTGCTCTGGTGGGGCCTTTTGCTGAGCGCCTTTATCGCGTTCCAGCGCCGCGGCATGGCCGTCGATACCTACGAAGCGATCTGGGGCCCGGACAAGGAGCATCCTGGCAATCAACGGCGTCCGATCGGCGTGGGTGTCCGCCGCCTGGGTTCGTCGGACAGTGAACGGGTCTGAGCCTGCGCCAATTTCCACTTTCCCGCCTTGGCGGCGCGGGGCTTTGTCGCGTAAAGTCCGAACTTGAAACTGGATCTTCTATTGCCAGTTAAGTCACTTAGAGTTCCGCGCACCATCACATAAGGCGAAGAGAATGACCGAGTCCGCCGCCAAGCTGGATAGAAAGCTTCTGGAGATCCTGGTTTGCCCGGTAACCAAGAGCCCGCTGGAATACGACGCCGATGCTCAGGAACTGATCAGCCGTCAGGCGCAGCTGGCCTACCCCATTCGCGACGGCATTCCCATCATGCTGGCCGACGAGGCCCGCCCGCTCGACGATTAAGACACCTTCAATTCTCTCTTTTACCAGCGAAAGCCCCGCCGTCTCATGATCGAAGAACAGCCCGCTCAGGAGCTCGAAACCAAGCACTGGCCCAGCGAGATCCGCTATATCTCCGAGGAAAAACGCCTGGAGATCGACTTCGACAACGGAACCGCCTTCTCCTACTCGGCGGAGCTGCTGCGTGTCGAGAGTCCCTCGGCAGAGGTGCAGGGGCACGGTCCGGGGCAGAAGCAGACTCTGCCGGGCCGCCGCCATGTTGGCATCATGGGGATCGAGCCGGTCGGCAACTACGCGGTCAAGATCAAGTTCGACGACCTGCACGATACCGGCATCTTCTCCTGGCAGTATCTCTACAAACTGGGTGAGAACCAGGAAGAGATCTGGGCCGAGTATCTCAATGCCCTTGAGACGAAGGGCCTGTCGCGCGATCCCTGATCGGTAAAAACATCGGCGCCCTGCTGCTCCCCCCGTGACGCTCCCCCCATGAAGCTCCCCAGTGACGCTCCTGGGCAAACCCCGGACGATGGCGGGACAGCCCTGCATCCGGTCTGCGGCAAACTGCTCTTCTGAAACAAGCGACAAACTCCGGTGCTCTCACCCGAGATCTCTCCGGTCTTGGTCGCGAAATTGGAGGTGCGGTTGCTGACGTCCCGGACATCCTGGATCGACACGCAGGCGAAGGCCCGGCGGATCATCGACCACACCCGCGCATCCCTGGATTTCGGCAAGCTCCGCCACTACCGCCTGGAGCGGGTCCGCGCGCAACTGCGCCGGCTCGATTACAGCGGCTGTGTCCTCTTCGATCCCCTGAACATCCGCTACGCCACCGATAGCCGCAACATGGCGGTCTGGACCCTGCACAACGCGGTGCGCTACGCCTATATCGCGACCGAAGGGCCGGTGGTCCTCTTCGACTTTCATAACTGCGAACATCTCTCCGATCACCTGGACCTGATCGACGAGACCCGCCCGGCCACCGCCTGGTCCTACTTCGCGGCGGGTCCGAGAAAGCAGGAGCGCGCAAAGACCTGGGCCGCCGAGATCGCGGATCTGGTCACGGCACACGGCGGCGGCAACAGCCGGCTTGCGATCGACAGCTGCAATCCGGAAGGCTACCGGGCCCTCGCCGATCTCGGGATCGAGGTTTTCGACGCCCAGGGCGTCCTGGAGCAGGCGCGCAGTATCAAATCGGCGGAGGAACTGGCCTGCATGCGGGCCTCGGTTACGACCGCCGAAGCCGCCATGGCCCGAATGTACGAAGAGCTCAAACCGGGGATGACCGAAAATCAGCTCTGGGCCATCATGAACGAAGTCAACGCCTCCATGGACGGCGAATGGATCGAGACCCGCCTGCTGGCCAGCGGTACACGCTGTAATCCCTGGTTCCAGGAGAGCAGCGACGCGGTGATCCAGTCGGGTGACCTGGTCTCCTTCGATACCGACCTTGTCGGTCCCTTCGGCTACTGTTCCGACATTTCGCGCAGCTTCATCTGCGGCCCGGCCAACGATGAACAACGCCGTCTCTACCGCCTGGCGCTGGAGCAGATCAAGACCAACATGGAACTGTTGCGCCCTGGGTTATCGTTCCGGGAACTGGCTGAGATCGCCTGGAAAATGCCCGCCTCCTGCCTGCCCAACCGCTACTCAGTGGTGGTACACGGCGTCGGCCTCTGCGACGAATACCCGAGCTGCGTCTACCTGGAAGACTTCGAGACCGGCGGATACGACGGCCATTTCGAAGCCGGCATGACTGTCTGCGTGGAGAGCTACATGGGCGAGGAAGGCGGCAGCATCGGCGTGAAGCTGGAACAACAGGTCCTGATCACGGAGACCGGCATCGAGGAGATCTCAAGCTTCCCCTTCGAGGAAAAACTGCTGAACCGGGAGATATGACATGCACTCTTTGCCGGATCTAAAAGGCTTCTGCCAGCAAACGCAGAAAGTTTCTTAGCTCCCCTCTGGAACAGTCTTAGTGTCCTGACTGTTTGCAGGATCAGGCACAACATTGAGACTCTCCAAGGCAGAGTGGATAGGGATGAAAAGGTTCAGCCCTTCGGTCCCTGTTCCCGTAAACTTCGCTACGGAAATCCCCACAACTCTCCCGCTTTCATCAACCAAAGGACCTCCACTGTTGCCAGGAGAGATAGCAGCATCTGACTGGATAAAGTCGAGTCCGTTCGAAGTCGTGCTGCGCAACGCGCTGACGATACCCGTTGTGATCGTCGATTCGAGAGAGACCTTCAGCGGACTGCCAATAGCAAAAACCCGATCCAGAGGCTGAGGCAACTCCTGCCTGACCTGCAATGCTGAAGCAAGGCGAAGCGGCACCTCAATAACGGCAACATCTCGTTTCTTGTTGAGCCGGATGACCTGACCCACAACCTCCACGCCGTTGTTGAATATCACGCTGACCCGCGAAGCGTTGCCAACGACGTGAGAGTTGGTGAGAATCAATCCTTCTGTACTGATTGCAAAGCCCGAACCATGCCCCTGACCCACTCGGATAGTAACAACCGATGGAAGGATGTCACTCAGGTCTCGGCTCAACGCCCGGTCCGTTGAGAGCGTTGGCTTGAAATAGATCGGAGGCTCATCTTCTAGTGCTTGGGGTCTATTTTCAGCCCTGCGCAAAGCAAGATCCACAAAGTCTTGATCACTTGCAAAGCTCTCAGCCGAGCTGGCAAAGGCCTGATTGAATAGAATTGCGATGCCATCCCTGACGTGATTTTTCGACTTATGATAACCGGCTTTTTCGACCTTAAGTATCGTTTGCTGGGATAAAGTCGAGAAGACGCTCCACTCAACCGAGACAGACATCTCGCCACTAAAACGATCCAACGGTCGCCCGGTCCACCAGTCGTGCCATTGACAAAGATTCCCACGGATATCGGTTATGCGGGCTCCGATTAGATATTCAGCAGAGGAAACAGACTGCCGCTGGCCAAAAAGATCTTTTGGATCGCCGGTAATGTTGTATCCCCTGTTCGACAGAGTATCGAAGAACAACTCCCCCAGTTCGGTACTCCAGTTACCCAAGTATGATGTCCCTGATCCCCATTCGAGAAAAGAATCGCTTCGGTGGGAATAGTTGCATTGGATCCCGCCCACGCCTTTCCCGTTTGCGGGAAAATGCGAGATAACCGTTCCACGCCGTAAATTGGCAATCACCTTTGTCAGAGCGAAGCTGGCTTGTGCATGTGCTGGCTGTGAAATCGTAACAGCCTCAGGCGGCTCAATTGGAGTGACAACCATACTACCCGTAGTATTACATCCTACAAGTCCCGTCAGGGCAGCAAAACAGAGGCTGAACCGTGCCATCCGGAACCTCAAAGCTTTTCGTGCAAAAGGTGAGTGTTGCCAATTCATGTTTGCTTTCCCCAAAAGCTAAAGTCTTTAATCTGCTCCAACTAAAAACGCGCGGGTAACAGATCAGTGGTAGCGCAAAGTCTTTTTATCTGGCCGTTGGATGTTCCATTTATCCATACAGAAAAATGACTTAACGCATAGTTGAGTTTACACGCGATGTCAGTCTAGTCGTTCGACATACGTGTCACGCACGCACCGAGCACCTAGTGGTCATGCGCTAGCCGACACATGACCAAGTGGCATTGCAAGGTCTTTCCTTATCCAAATGGAAACGCCGAGATCAAATTCTCATTCAGTCATTTCTAACTTCAGTCTACAGTTGAACATCATAATGAATCAACATAAGTGTTCGTTTTTTGTTCCATAAAGAGGGCAGGCGAAAGGTCTGCCAGCTTGTTTATGAAACACTGCGCTCGTGCAACGCGATCGACCATTCATTCGAAAACCGACACAGGAACCCCGTCTCCCAGTTGCCGAGACATTCACGTAGGTCGATACAAATCTGATCGTAAGACTTTCAGCTAAATCCTGGTGATCATTGCCCTGCTGGAAAGACCGTCACCGCCTGACCGGCAACGAGGCTGTCCAGGGCCGGCGTCCAGCCTTCCGGACAGGGCGAGGTGCCGCCCGCCGCTCCGCTCTCTGGCGCCTTACGCTGACAGGCAAGGCCCAACTCCAGGCTCTCTTTACCCAAGGCCAGGAAATCGTTGTCGAAAGGGATGGTGCCGGGCGCAAAGGGTTCGGTCCGGTAGATGCGCTCCATCATATAGAGGGCCTTCTGTCCGGCAATCACGCGGAACAAGACGACCTCGCCAAAACCGCTGCCGCTGTTGCGGCTGCAGGCCACGGCCCGGAACGCGGAAGGCAGGCCATTGATTGACTCCGGTTTAATCGAAGTGGTCGAGATCGAATCACAGGCCTGATCGTAGCCCGCCGTCACCCGGTCGAGAAAAGCGGCCGGATCCCGGCCCCCCAGGTCGGAGAAGAGCTGCGCGGCGATCATCTCCCGCCAGTCATTGCTGGTCTGGCCGCGCGGGGTCCAGGCCGCGAAATCGACCGGCATGCCCTCGACCCGGGCCGCGGCTGTCCAGCCTGGTGGCAAGCCGCCGATATAGACCTCGCCGCCGCCGCCCTGCAGAACCACCGAATCCCCTTGCTCCTGGGCCGCCGTTGCGCCAGCGCCGAACAGCAGAAACAGCAATACCGGCACCGCCGCCAAGCGCGCCAGACTGCCTCCCATCTCGCCGATCCCGCCAATCATGATCTCTCCCCCGGAGTCACGTTACCTGAACGCTCACAGAGGCCGCCCCTGCACCAGACGCGGCAAATCCCCGACCAGGCCCATGGCATGCTTCATGAAAAAGCGTTTGAGGCCGGGCATGCGGTTGACCGCCGCCAGACCGACATCGCGCGCCAGGCGCACCGGCGGCAGGTCGTTGGAAAACAGCCGGTTCAAGCCGTCGGTGGTCGCAATCAGCGCGATATTGTCGAAGCGCCGCCAGCGTTCGTAGCGCTCCAATACCTGGGGCGAGCCGATATCGAGCCCCAGGCGCCGGGCATCGACGATACATTCGGACAACGCCGCCACGTCCTTGAGCCCCAGATTGAAGCCCTGACCCGAAATCGGATGAATGGCGTGGGCCGCATCGCCGATGAGAACCAAACGATGATCGCTGTAGCGTTCCGCATGCATCATGGACAGCGGATAGGACCAGCGCTTGCCGGGCACCCGTAAAGCGCCCAGCGAGTCTCCGAAACGGCGCTGCAGCTGATCCGAGAAGTCCTCGTCATTGAGCGCCAGCATGTGCGGCGTCACTTCGCGCGACTCGGTCCAGACCAGCGATGACCGGTATTCGCCGTTTTCCCCGTCGACCATGGGCAGAAGAGCAAAGGGACCCGCGGGCAGGAAGTGCTCATGTGCCACGCCGTCATGCGGCCGCTCATGGTGCACCGTGCCCACGATGCCGCATTGCGCATAATCCCAGTTGGTCGAGCGGATCCCGGCCTCCCGCCGCAACATGGAATTCCGGCCGTCAGCGGCGATCACCAGTTCCGCCGTGAGCACCTGGCCATCCTCCAGAACCGCCCGGACCCGGCTCGACCCCGGCCCGCTCGACCCCGGTCCGCCTGATCCCCGCCCGCTGGCCGCGCCGCGGTCCAGTTTTGCCAGCGAATTCGGCGCGAAAGCCGTTAAGGTCGGCAGTGTGGGCAGATGCGCCTGAAAGGCCACACGGGTTTCCCGGTTCTCGACAATGTAGCCCATGGGCTCGCCGGCAACGTCGTTGTGGTCGTAGTGCAGGAACAGCCGCGAGGTCGGGCGGCCGATCTTGCCGTCGGACACCCGGATATCCAGGATCGGCTGCGCGGCGTCAGCCATCTTCGGCCAGACACCTATGGCGTTGAGCATCTGCTGTGATCCGCGCGCCAGGGCGGAAGAGCGCCCGTCATAAGGCGCGGCGACCAGCCTGGCCGGATCTTCCCGATCGATCACGGCCACGGATACGCCCGCGCTGGCCAGCGCAGAGGCCATCGAAAGCCCGGCCAGTCCGCCGCCGACGACCAGGACCTCAAACTGCTGCACCGTTGTTTTGGAAGCTCCCGCTTTCACTCTTGCCACATCCTTCTCCGCTATCCCGGAACTCTGATCACATTGCAGCAATCTATCAAGGCCGCTGATCGGCCGCGACAGACCAAAGGCCGCAGGTGCGCGCCTGCGCGCGCCATCACGCACCTGATTTTGCGGTGTTTCCGGGAGGCATCTCCGGTTTTATGTTTATTTTTTAGGCAAAAATAAATTTATGCCTAATTTTTAATCTTGTCTGATTAGTAATTTTGCAGCCCTCCGGCTGAACAAGCCTGTCGGAAGTATGTGGATTCTTAAGCTTTTTGTGCACTGCACCCGGTTTGGCACGCTTCTTGAGAAGGAGAGGCCATGCGCTGTACGGGAATTTGAGCGTTTTTTACGGGGACCGGGCTCAGTCCTGGATCAGTCTGACGATCCCGCGCAGCGCCGGAATTTACGCGAGATACAGTCAAAACGACGGGGAGACAAATGATATGAAGATGGTCACCGCCATCATCAAACCCTTCAAGCTTGACGATGTTCGCCAGGCCCTGACCGCAATCGGTGTCGAGGGTTTGACAGTCAGCGAAGTGAAAGGTTACGGCCGGCAAAAGGGTCAGACCGAGATCTACCGGGGCGCGGAATACGCAATCAACTTTCTGCCCAAGGTCAAGATCGACATCGCGGTCAAGGATGAATTGGTCGAACAGGTCGTCGAGACCGTTCAGCAATCCGCAAACACGGGACGGATCGGCGACGGCAAGATCTTCGTCCTCGATGTTCTCCAGACAGTCCGGATCAGAACCGGCGAAACCAATGCTGAGGCGCTTTAGGAGGCCTTTTCGATGAAACTCTTTTCACTCCCGACTCCGGGGCGCAAGATTCTGGTTCTGACCGGCCTTGCCGCCTCGACCACGCTGGTTCTCAGTAACGCGGCAGAGGCTGCGGTCAGCGAAGAAACTGCGTTCATTTTCAATACCTTTTCCTTTCTTATCCATGGCGTACTAGTCATGTGGATGGCAGCCGGTTTCGCGATGCTGGAGTCCGGCCTGGTCCGCACCAAGAATACCGCCGCGATCTGCCTGAAGAACATCGCGCTCTATTCGATCGCGGGTATCGCCTACTACCTGATCGGCTACAACCTGATGTATGTCGACGTGGCGCCGGACGGCTTCATCGGCTCCTTCAGCATCTTCTACAACACAAGCGAAGCCGAACTTGCCCTAATCGGCGCCGATGAAGCGACCGACGAACTGATCGCCGCTGTCACCAGCAACGGCTACTCGGTCATGTCCGACTGGTTCTTCCAGATGGTCTTCGTGGCAACCACGGCCTCCATCGTTTCGGGTGCTCTGGCAGAGCGCATCAAGGTCTGGCCCTTCATGATCTTCATCCTGGTCCTGGCCGCCTTCATCTACCCGATCCAGGCTTCCTGGACCTGGGGCCAGGGCTGGCTCACGACCATGGGCTTCTCCGACTTTGCCGGATCGACCATTGTCCACTCCGTGGGCGGTTGGGCGGCTCTCGCGGGCGCTCTGGTTCTGGGCGCGCGCAAAGGCAAATACGGTCCCGACGGCCGGGTCAATCCCCTGCCGGGCGCCAACCTGCCGCTGGCAACTCTGGGCACCTTCATCCTTTGGATGGGCTGGTTTGGCTTTAACGGCGCATCGCAGCTGGCGATGGGCTCGGCCCTGGATGTCGCAGCCATCGCAATCATCTACGTCAACACGACCCTGGCTGCCGCCGCGGGTGTGGTTGCCGCGATGGTGCTGACCCAGATCCTTTACAAGAAGATGGACCTGACCATGACCCTGAACGGCGCTTTGGCCGGTCTGGTCTCCATCACCGCTGGACCTGATGTGCAGCACCATGGCCTTGCGTTGATCATCGGTGCCGTCGGCGGCGTCATCGTGGTCTTTGCCGTGCCGCTGCTCGACAAGCTGAAAATCGATGACGTGGTCGGTGCGATCCCGGTCCACCTTTGCGCCGGCATCTGGGGCACGCTCTGCGTCGGCATCTTCGGCGGTGCAAGCATCGGCACCCAGATCGTGGGTATCGCAGCCATCGGCGCCTTCACCTTCGGTACCAGCCTGGTGATCTGGTTCGCCCTGAAAACTGCGGTCGGGATCCGGGTTTCCGAGGAAGAAGAGGAAATGGGCCTCGACAAGGCGGAACTGGGCCTGGAGGCCTATCCGGAATTCGGTCAAGGCTCCCAGGCCTTCTAAAGACCGAACTTGAGCGTTTGAGTCGCCCGTTGGTTTGAATCGGCGCCTGTAACGACATCCAGCTAAACTATCTGGCCCGGCGGCTTCCCCCGCCGGGCTTTTTTTGCACCCTGGGACCTGTCTGGCCGGAACCACCTTGCAGTTACGCCTCAATATGTGATCCTGATCGATCCGAATAAAAGAACAGATTTGCCGGGACGACGGATCGCCTACGGAAGCTCCATCTGGGTTGGGTCCGCTCTAAAAGGACCAGGCGATCTGCTTTTTCGCCAGCAGATGGCCTTCGCTATCCCCCCTCCTACCGCGTAAAAACCGTCTCCAAAAAAATCCGGCCGGCGATACAATCCACTCTTATTCTACATTCCACAGGCTCTTTCGAGACTCGATATCCACCAAAATAGCGCCATTCGCCGCAAAAACTGTTCCACAGTTTGACCCCAACTGACGATCCTTGGCTTGAAGAACATGCACTTGAGGAGACGTGGGCCAATCACGGAACAGGCGTTTGAAATCATCATCAAAAATCTGAGGTAGAACTTCGGGAGAAACGGCCTCGTAAGCGTAGTCCGAGCGCCAATCGTCATTGACATCGCGGGCCGTAAGCACCCTTAAAGTAGTCTCTGCGCCACTCCAGCGAAGGTAGTAAACAGGGCACCCATCCCGCAAAATCTCGGCAGCTTTGTTAAAGTAAGAATTGGCCGAAAACATATCGTATCTTTGATATGGAGACTTACGATCATCGTTTTCCAATCCGCGATCAACAACACCGAAAACCGTAAAAACAGCGACCATCAATGCCGCTGCTTTTAAGATGTTATCTAGCGGAAAGCGAACACCCAGATCCCGTGCGAAACCGGCAACAAAGCCGAATGCTCGCTGAGCCGCCCAAGCAAGGGATATTGCCGCCACGGGCGTCAGCACCAGCAGGTACCGTTCTCTCAGCGGCTGACCAAGCCTAAATGGATCTATCGAGATAATAAAAAAAGTTGTGAAAAATGCAAACGACCCGCCCAATAAAAGCAGGAGCATTTCTCTCTTATCTAAATGTTTAAACCGAATGATTCCATAAATACACAAAGAAAAAAATGAATAATAGATAATTTTCGGGACGATAGAAATTATTGTCCACCTATTTATTATATCATCATAACTGTAATTAATATGATTTGGGCGTGTCAGCATGTTATTGATATGACCGCCAGTCAACAATGCTTCAAGCCGGCCAAAAATAAGGTTGGCATCAGAGCCCGCGTTCACAAGCAAGGTCTCAATTGAGAAGAGGCATACAAGAACGAGAGATACTATTGAAATCGCCCGCCAATCTCTCGTAATCAGAAAAAATAGATATATCCCTGGGAAAAAGAACAAGTTCGTTTCTTTCCCACCATACATCAAAAATATACATAAAGAAAAAATCACCACATAGGTGACTTTATTTGTATTTATATACTTAAATGCAAAAAATAGCGATACAACAAAATAAAATATACTGAAAGCATTTGGCATCAGTTGCAGTGATGAAAGGTGTACTTTGTAATTTAAGACAAATATAAATACAGCAACAAACGCAGTTACAAGGCCACCTAATTCGTAAGAAATAAGCCAGAGCAAAGCAACACATAACGAAGAAAAAAACAATGGGACGATATAATAAACAAAAGGTGATGTTCCAAATAACTGAACCAAAATATAGGCCGGGTAATTAATTCCCCATCGCAGTCCATGATGTGAGGGCATTTCGCCGGAAAGCGTACGCAAAAAATTCCCGGCTTCATCGCTGTACACTATCAACAGCCAGCGCTCTGTGGCGTTTCCACCAGTACGAATTGGATGGGAAAAAATTGCGTAAAAAACAAAAAACAGTGCGAAAATAACGAAGAAAATTATATACTTATCAGTTTCGCGTGACAGTTTTAAACGAAAATTTTGATCAACAAAAAAATGATTTACAACACCACAATTAATACCGCCAGTTTTCATAAATAACACTCGGAATTCACTATGGTTTTAACTGTGACTGCATCAGTCAAGGAACTCAAAAGAAAGCATGAAACCAATGCGCACACGCTAAAGACTCCCGCCTGCGAGCGCCTGAGGCGTGCGTTGGACGCGAAAAATTTCTTCGCATGTATGGTTCGAAGTGGCAACCCCAAAACTCGGTCGTTTTGTCCGAGATTCCAACCGGAAGGGATCTGTTTTCAGCCTTCTGGTTGTGGAAATGAGTTACCCACTCTTGCCAGCCGGATTCACGTGACGCTAGTGTGGTTGAACTGAAGTCCCGTTATTGCGCTATAAACTGTGGCCTGATCGTTCTTGACCGAAAAAATCAAGTATCATCCGATTCTTTTAAGAACGTGATGCTTCCTCCACGTAGGCAGTAAAGTAAATCTGATTGGAACTTCATAACGTGATCGATCGTCAAAACCTGCAGGCTTTTCACCCCTTCACGCGATTACGCAGTCTCCTGGACAATATTCCGGCGGGACCCGCGCCACGAGGAGCTTCTGCCCCGCTGGCGCTCTCGATAGGAGAGCCCAAGGGTCAGCCGCCCGCCTTCGTCGCCGAGGAAATCGCAGCCAATGCTGGCGAGTGGTCGCGCTATCCGCCGGGCCGGGGCAGCACGGTGTATCTTGAGGCCTGCACTGCCTGGCTCCAGCGGCGTTATGAGATCCCGGCGGGCATCATCGACCCACAGCGCCATGTCCTGGCCTTGCCCGGCACCCGCGAAGGCCTGTTTTTCGCCACCATGGCAACGGTCCCGCAAACAGCGGAAACCCCGGACGCGCCGCCGCCTGTGGTTCTGATCCCCAATCCCTTCTACCACGTCTACGCCGGGGCCGCGGTGGCCGCAGGGGCTGAGCCGGTCTTTCTGCCGACCTCCAGTGAAACCGGCTTCCTGCCGGATTATCAGGCAGTACCGGAGGAGATTCTGAAACGTACGGCGCTCTGCATCCTCTGCTCGCCCTCCAATCCCCAAGGCGCCGCCGCCAACCGCCGGCAGCTTGCGGATCTGCTGACTCTGGCCCGCAAGCATGACTTTGTCGTCGCCTTCGATGAATGCTACGCGGAGATTTATACGCGTACACCTCCAGCGGGTGCGCTGGATGTCGTAGACCAACTGGGTGGTTCGTTGGATAATCTATTGGTTTTTCATTCGCTTTCTAAACGCTCCAACGCGGCAGGGCTGCGCTGCGGGTTCGCCGCGGGCAACGAAAAGCTGATCAACGCCCTCAACGCGATCATGCTGGTCGGCGGCGCGGGCGTACCGCTGCCGGTGATGGCGGCGGGCACCCGCCTCTGGCGCGACGACACACATGTCGAAGCGATCCGCGCGTTTTACCAAGCCAACTTCGAGATCGCCCAGCAGGTTCTGGGCAACCGCTTCGGTTTCAGCATACCCGACGGCGGCTTTTTCCTCTGGCTGGACGTGGGTGACGGCGAAGCCGCGGCGAAAAGGCTCTGGCAGGAAGCAGGTATTCGCGTGCTGCCGGGCGCTTACATGTCAGTCGCCGACAACGAGGGTTATAATCCAGGGGCGAAATACATTAGAATCGCCCTTGTATTCGATGCCGAGGTCACAAAAGCTGCCCTTGGCCGCATTGCTGAGATCTTGTAGACCCTCTGCAACGACGGAAGCTTTTCATGAAAACCGCTTTTAGCTGGCTTTAATGGCCTGAATTCGGCAGTTTCTAACCAAGACTCAAGAACTTAGAGTTCGACTCTGGACTGAAACCGCAAAGATTCGAGAAAGGGACTGATCCAACGATGGCGGCAAGAGACAGCGCAATCAGCCGATCAGGCCGGGACGAACGGCCCCGGTTTCTGCCGGAAGGCAGTGGAGACTTCATGCGCCGGCGTCTTGTGGAAGCGCTCGGCCTGCTGGTGCTCGCGTTTGCCCTCGCAGCACTGGCCGCCCTGCTGACCTTCAACCCCATGGATCCCTCGCCCAATCACGCGACCGACGGGCCTGTCACGAACCTGCTGGGCCGCCCTGGCGCCGGCATCGTAGGTTTCCTGCTGCCGCTGCTGGGACTGAGTTGTTTTATGCTCACCCCGGTCCTAGGGGGCTGGTCCTGGCGCCTGTTCCGGGATCACACGCTGCCCCATTGGTGGCTTCGCCTCGGCGCGATGGTGGCCGGAATCATCATATTCGCCGCCGGACTCGCCGCGCTGCCCCAGCCCGAGGGCTGGCTGGTCGAGAATGCCGGCCTGGGAGGTATCCTGGGCGGCATCATCCTCAACAGTCTCTCCCAAATGATTGGTCTGACGTCCTGGATTATCGCAATCCCGGCTTTCCTGCTGGGCGGCACGGCATTGGTCTACGCCATGGGTCTGAAACGTCAGGAATGGGTGGCACTGCGTCACAGCCTGTCGGGCTTTGCGGATAACTTCGGCCGGCGCGACGGCGCTGACGAACCGCACGATTCCCTGGAAACCGCCGTCAGCCGCCCGAAAGCGCCCCGGCGCAAAGCCCAACGCAGCAAGGAGCGGATCGAGCCGAGCCTTGGCGAAGAGAGCAGGCCCCTGTCCAAGGCGGTCGTGGAGACGGAAGACGACCTCAACTTCGTCGCCCCGCGTAAAGCACGCCCCAAACCGGGCAAACGCGCGCAGGAAGCGCAGCAACCCAAGCTTTTCGGCAGCCACGGAGAGTACGAGCTCCCGCCCCTCACCCTCCTGGCGCTGCCCCCGGCCTCGGCCCAGGACGCGATCCAGACCCGCGACGCTCTGAAAAAGAACGCCGCGATGCTCGAGACGGTGCTACAGGACTTCGGCGTGCGCGGCGAAATCGTCAAAGTCCGGCCCGGTCCCGTGGTGACCCGCTACGAGCTTGAGCCGGCACCGGGCACCAAAACCAGCCGGGTCGTGGGCCTGGCCGACGACATCGCCCGCTCCATGAGCGCTATTTCCGTGCGTGTCGCGGTGGTGCCCGGCTCCAGCGTGATCGGCATCGAGCTACCCAATGCCCTGCGCGAGACCGTTTATCTGCGCGAGTTGCTGGGCTCGGACGTCTTCGACCGCGCCGGCGGAAAGCTGCCGATGATTTTGGGCAAGGATATCGGTGGACACCCGACCATTGCCGACCTCGGGCGCATGCCGCATCTGCTCATGGCAGGCACCACCGGTTCCGGTAAGTCCGTGGCCGTGAACTCCATGATTCTCTCGCTGCTGTTCCGCTTCACACCGGACCAGTGCAAGTTCATCATGATCGACCCCAAGATGCTGGAGCTCTCGGTCTACGACGACATTCCGCATCTGCTGGCCCCCGTGGTCACCGAGCCGAAAAAGGCTGTGGTGGCGCTCAAATGGACCGTACGGGAGATGGAGGAGCGCTACCGGAACATGTCGCGCCTCGGCGTGCGGAACATCGACGGCTACAACAGCCGGATGGAGGAAGCGAAGAAAAAGGGCGAGATCCTGACCCGCAAGGTCCAGACCGGCTTCGACCCGGACACCGGGCAGCCGATCCACGAGGAACAGCCTTTCGAGACCGAGCCCCTGCCCTTCATCGTGGTGGTTGTCGACGAGATGGCCGATCTGATGCTGGTCGCGGGCAAGGACATCGAGGGCGCGGTACAGCGCCTGGCCCAGATGGCACGCGCGGCAGGCATCCACCTGATCATGGCGACTCAGCGGCCCTCCGTGGACGTCATCACGGGCACCATCAAGGCGAACTTTCCGACCCGGATCAGCTTCCATGTGACTTCGAAAATCGACAGCCGGACCATTCTGGGCGAACAGGGCGCGGAACAGTTACTGGGCCAGGGCGACATGCTCTACATGGGACAGGGCGGCAGAATTGCGCGTGTTCACGGCCCGCTTGTGACCGATCAGGAAGTCGAAGATGTCGTTGCCTGCTTGAAACGGCAGGGGCAGCCTTCCTACATCGAGTCTGTGACCGAGGATGAAGAGCCCTCGTTTGACGGTATGGATAGCCCCGGTGGCGGCAACAGCGGCGATGAGCTTTATGATCAGGCCATCGCCATTGTCGCCCAGCATCGCAAGGCCTCAACGAGCTTTATCCAGCGCCAACTGCAGATCGGCTACAACCGGGCGGCGCGGATTATTGAAAAGATGGAAGCGGAAGGCGTCGTCAGCCCGGCCAATCACGTTGGAAAACGCGAAGTTCTCGCCCCCGGCGGACACGACGATTAAAGAATGAAGACTTGGCTCAAAGCTGCGGTGGTCTCCGGCCTGACCGCGTCGGCCACCGCTATCGGATTACCGGCAGTGGCCCAAAACGCTGCTGAAGAAGCACCGGAGGCGGCCAACGAGCTCGCGCGCCCGCCTGGGTTGGAACCAGCGATCAACTGGACCGGCCCACGTAAGCTCAGCAACGGCGAGCCCCCCCTTCAGACCACCGCGCTCTCACCCGACGACAGCGCCGCCGTGGCACGGGTCGAGCGCTATCTGAACACCCTGACCTCGGTGCATGCGCGCTTCATCCAGGTTTCGACCAACGGTTCCTTCGCCGAGGGTGAGGTTCACATCCAGCGGCCGGGAAAGATGCGCTTTCAGTACGACGACCCGCACCCGGCGCTCCTGATCGCCAACGGCCTGACCCTGCTGTATTACGACCGTGAACTGAAGCAGGCCACCTTCCTGCCCCTGTGGGAGACTCCGCTCTGGTTCCTGATCCGGGAAAAGGTGGAGCTGACCGACGACATCGAGATTGTCGACGTCGTCCAGGACGCCGGTGTGCTTTCCATGATTCTGGAGGACTCCTCCAATGGCGACGTGGGCCGCATCACCCTGACCTTCAGCGACAAGCCGCTGCGCCTGCATAAGTGGGAGGTGGTGGATGCCCAGGGGATCGCCACACAGGTGTCCCTGTTCAACGCCGAATACGACGTTCCGATCGAGAAATCGGTCTTCGAATACGACGATCTGGAAATCGATACCCCGGGATTGGGAAATAACCGCTGACGGGAATGCTTACGAGGAAATCCGGTTTTCCGCTGCTGGAGATCCGCGTCGTCCCCTGAAGGGACGCATCAGCAGATGTAAGAACCTGCGCTCTTCCGTCCGTTCGACGCCGATCGGCATATCCGGCCAGCGCTCGGTCTTGGAGCTCGATCCGAAAATCCGGTCCCAGAAGCTGAAGATCGTGCCGTAGTTGGAATCCGTATCGCGCCGGATCGCGTGATGGTGCACCCAATGGATCGAGGGGGTGATGATCACGCGTGAGAGCAAGTGTTCGGTCTTTGCGCCGAGTTTCAGGTTTGAATGCTGAAAGAGCGCGCAGAGAAGCACCAGAATCTCGAAGACGATGACCGAAAAGAAGGGAATTCCGAGCAAAAGGATGACCCCGGCCCGGGCCGCGGCGGAGAGAAGCACCTCGCCGAAATGGAAGCGCAGGGCGGTCGAGGTGTCGAGAAAGCGGTCAAGGTGGTGCACTTCGTGAAAGCGCCAGAGGAACTGGACTTCGTGGTTGGCCCGGTGCCACCAGTAGATCAAACAGTCCAGGATGATCAGATCGATGATCAGGCCGGTCAGCCCCGACCACCAGTCGGGACGCCAGTCCAGCGCGTGGGTCGAGGCCCAGAGCGTCAGCGGAATGACAATCAGGGGCGCCAAACCGACGTTCGCCAGCCAGAGGCTGAGATTACGCCCGACCCGCTGCCACGCGCCCAGGGGACGTTCACCTGCGGTCAACGCCGGCTCAGGCCGCTCCCGCGCCGCCGGTTTCCAGCGTTCGGCCAGGAAAAACAACGCGAACCAGGCCAGAACGACAGCGGCTTTCCACTCGAGAATGGATGATTCCAGGGCTTCCATGTCCTTTAGGTATTCTTCTCGCCCGTCTCCCGCAAGGACAGCCGTTGAAAATCGCCTTCACGCTTGTTTGATCATCTGCCGCGCATTCCAGCAGCCAACCCCTTGCCATAATAGGTCGACACGCTAAGCTTCCTCTTATGACACATTCATCCTACGCGCCGCTGATCGGCGTCCCCGCCTGCGTGCGCGAATACGACGGCAAGAGCTTTCATACGGTCGGCGACAAGTATGTCCGGGCGATTTCGCTGGCAACCGGCGGCCTGCCGGTCATGTTGCCCTCGCTGGGCGAGCTGATCGACATTCCCCAGGCCGTGGCGCGCCTGGACGGCCTGCTTGTCACCGGCAGCCCCTCCAACGTCCATCCGGATCACTACGGGGTCGCACCGACACCCGAGGCCGAGCCCCATGACATTGCGCGCGACGCCACCACCCTGCCGCTGATCCGTGAGGCCGTACGCCAGGGCCTGCCGCTTTTCGCCATCTGCCGCGGCATGCAGGAACTCAATGTGGCTTTCGGCGGCACGCTGCACGCCCGCGTCCACGAGATGCCGGAGAAGTTCGATCACCGCCAGCCCCGGCACGATGATCCGGACGTCCAGTACGGACCCCGGCACCCGGCCCATCTGGTGAAAGACGGTCTGCTCGAGAGCCTGCTTGGAGAATCCGAAATCACCATCAACTCGCTGCATTGGCAGGCGGTTGACCGCCTGGGCGAAGGCCTCAGCCTGGAAGCTCTGGCCCACGACGACACCGTGGAGGCCATTAAGGTGGACGGTGCGAGGGATTTCGCGCTGGGTGTGCAGTGGCATCCCGAATACAAGGTCATGGAAAATCCGCAGTCCGTGAAGCTTTTCGAGGCCTTCGGCAAAGCCGCCCGGACCCGGGCGCTCGCCCGCGCCGCAGGGTCCCTTCAGGCATTGTCTGCCTGAGCCGTTGCAGTCCAGGCGCCGGCCTCTCGAGAGAGGGCCCGCCACCGAACTGGAAAAAGCAGTGATGGTCGCCCCGGGCAGCAGCAGCGTGCCGGAAATGCGATGGAACGCGGCGCGAACACCTCGGGCGAGAGTGCTTGATAGATATTTTCTATTAAGCCTGAAGTGGGATTTCTCATCCGTTCGGCGCGCGGAAACGGCGTCCGTCACCAAGTCTATGAAAAAAAATGGGAATTCATTTTTTTCGGGACCGCGGTGGCCGGTCACGTCGGTCGCAGGTGCCCGGAAACTGCCCTGGTTTCCGTTCGAAATCGGCAGATTTCGCCTGCTCTGCATCCTATGCGGGGCGGTTTTGCACAGGACGCATAGCAAGAGACGATTGTAAGTTCAGAAATGTGACCTATCTATTAATCTAAGACCGCAGCCAGTATGGCACGCGGCCAGAATGGAAAGAGATAGCTCCCCCCTATCGTCTTTCTAATCTCTGCGAAGAACTGGAACGCCCGGCTCTCCCCCCGACCGGGCGTTCCTTTATTTTTTCAATAGCTTACTTCCCCCGGTACTTGCTTCTGCGGCTTTTGGCGCAGTTGGATTCTTCGAGAGTCGGCAGGTTACTTCCCCACACCACCCCTGACCCGGCGAGAACTTAACACTTTAACCTGTCGCTGGACCGGATCTCGTTCTGACGGAAGCACAGCTTGCGGGGCCGCATACGCTTAATTCGTTCCAATCCTGCCGACTTTCCTCTAGCTTCGGGTTCAAGCTGTCTCACGGCTGAATCCATTCCGGTACAGAAACGACAATCTGCGGGAGAATCCCGCCGCACTGATTTTTGTTCCGGAAACGAAACAATAACAACCTCCATCGAAATTCGGGAGCCTGCATGTCCGTCCGATTGATCACCTGGAATGTCAACTCTCTACGCCAGCGGTTGGATCATCTGGCGCGCATCACCGAGGAACAGTCGCCACAGGTTGTCTGCCTGCAGGAGACCAAGGTCCAGAATGGCGATTTTCCTGTCGAAGCCATAAAATCCATGGGCTACGAGCACCTGAGCATTCATGGTCAGAAGAGCTACAACGGCGTCGCGATCCTCTCGCGCCTGCCCTTCGAGACCGAGGACCGCCGGGTCTGGTGCGAAAAGGACGATTGCCGCCACCTCAGCGTCACCGTCGCCGGCGGATTGGAGATTCACAACTTTTACGTTCCCTCAGGCGGGAATGTTCCGGACCCGGAACAGAATGACAAGTTTGCCCATAAGCTTCAGTTTCTGACCGAGATGGCGGCCTGGGCCAAGAGTGACAAAGTCGCGCAGCGCAAAGCGGTCCTGGTCGGCGACATGAACGTCGCGCCCTTCGAGCAGGATGTATGGAATCACAAACGCCTCGTGAAGTCCGTCGGCCACACGCCGGTCGAGACCGAACATATGCTCGCGCTCCATGCGGCGGGCGATTTCGTCGATGTCGGGCGGCATTTCGTTCCGCTTCCGGAACCTTTGTATAGCTGGTGGGGATACCGCTTCAAGGAAGCCTTCGCGCGCGATTACGGCTGGCGCCTGGATCACGTCCTGGCCTCGCCGGCTCTCGCGCCCTCGGTCTCGGCCATGCAGATCCTGCGCGACAGCCGGTCCTGGGAAAAGCCGTCGGATCACGTTCCGATCATGGTGGACATCGACTGACCGAGCGGCCAGATCTCAATATCAGACCTCACTACCAGATCTACATGTAGGTCACGCAGCCCCGCCTGCCCGGTACATGTAGTAGCGGCCCGGCCTTACACCTTCGGGAAGCGCAAGGGCTTCGGCACCTGAAAAGGCGGTTTCCTGATCCGAGATAATGATCCCGCCCGGACAAAGAAGATCCGGCACGAAGCCTGCGATGTAACGTCCGATCTCGGCATTGCGGGCCTGGTCGCCGGTGCCGATATCCGAGTGGATCAGCCGGACCTGTCCCCGGAAGCGCTCGACCGCCCTGGGCAGGGTCTCGGAAAGATCACCCAGAAAGAGATGTTCATCGTCGGGGATGCAGTCCGGATGTGCCGCAACCTTACGCTCAAAAACGAAGATCTCGCAGTTGGAGCAGATCTCCCGGATGTGATCGTAGGTCCGGCCGTTGCCAAGGCCCAGTTCCAGGACCGGCCCCTGAAGATCACGCACAAGGTCGACACCCTGCTGCAGGCAGGCGCGCTGCGCCTGCAGGCGCCGGATGACACTGTCTAAGCGACTCATTTGAATTCCTGTTGTTCCGAAGGTGATCGCGCAACGCCCAACCGGCAAAGACCGCGAACCAATTCTATTTCGTTCAATGTGAGGATATTCGCTTGCTTCTAAGCATTCCCTGCGCGCGCAGCCATCAGCTGTGCCGTTGTGGCCTCAAGGCGGTGCGCCAGCACACGCATGACCTCGACGCCCATCTCCGGGAAATCCGTCACCATGCGGAAGAAGAGGTCCTTTGTTACCTTCAGGGTGACCAGATCACTCTCCGCAATCACCGTCGCGGTCCGGGGTACATCGCAGAGAATTGCGATTTCACCAATAATATCATTGCGTTCCATGGTTGCGACCGTCAAGGGACCTTCCGGCGTGTCGACTTCAACATTCGCCTTCCCGTCGATCAGGATAAAGGCTGAGTCGCCCGGATCGCCCTGGCTGCAGAGTACTTGTCCCGGTTTGAACATCATCCTTTCACTGGCAAAGGCCATCAGTTTCAGCTTCGCCGGCTCCACATTGGCGAAAAGCGGAATATTCCGAAGGATTTCAACTTCCTGCTCGATGCTCATCTTAGCGTTCCTATGTTTCGGCGAGTGCCTCACCCTTTACGAGATAGTTACCGTATCCGCGTTCCACCAATCACGACTTCGCGTTTCCCGCGCGCAACTCTTCACGCACCATTCCCCTATTCGGCCGCCAGCAGCGCGCTCAAGGCAGAGCCCGGCTGGGTCAGCTCGGCGAAGCTGCCCTGTTCCGCTACCCGGCCGGCACGCATGACCAGCACATGATCAAATAGCTCCGCGGACCTGGGGTGCTGTAGCGTCCAGAGGACGCCTTTCCCCCGTCGCTGATGCAGCACGGTCTCCAGAAGTCTTGTCTGGGTTGAGCTATCCATCCCGGCCGCCGCCTCGTTCACGATCAGGACATCCGGTTGCTTCAGGAGGCAGCGCGCAAACCCGAGCTTCTGGCGCTGAACGATGGAAAGCCGAGAGCCGGCAATGCCGACATTGAAGTCCAGGCCCGCCTCGATCACGCGCTGGCGCAACCCCAGCTCCTCCAGCAGTTCGGACATGACCCGGCCAATGGTCTCAGCGGCCTGTGCCTGACCATAAACCAGGCGTCCGAACAGGATATTGTCCTGGATTGACGCGGCCGCATTATAGGACTCCGGCCGGTAGAAAGCCACCGCGCCCGGGTCCTGATCCAACAAGAGCTCGGAGAAGCGCTGACGCCCCTCGACAAGCTTCCTCTCGACCTCCGGATCGATCAGACCGAGACGATGCCGCTCCTCGATATACTTGAATGGCAGGTTCAGCAGAAGGCCCTGCTCCGTCTCGTTCAGCGCGGCGCGGCCCGACTTCTCGCCCCTTGCGATCAGGGCCGTAAACTCCGGCAGGTCGTCAGCCTCAATGAAACTGAACTGTTCGAAGAAAGGGTGGCCTGAAGGCAGATCCGCGAAGATTTCCACCATGGTCTTCGCGATGCTGTAGCCCATATCCAGCAGGACGTCGGTCAGGCCTTTCTCCTTCAAAACCTGCAGCATCAGGGGATTCTGGGCGAGCGCGTCTGTCCCATAGATCGGGTTGGTGGGCGTTCCGAACAGAAGGTTTTCCGCCAGGGTGGCGTTTCGGTTATAGGCACCGGGATCGAACCGCACCACCAAATCCTCCGCATCCTCGGACGCCAGCCGGTCCGAGAGCGCGGAGCGCGCCAGCAGAATGCCCTGCGCCACTTCGGGGTGGGCATCGGCATCGATCGTTCCGCTCAGCCCGAGCCGGTAGATGTCGTCCTCGAGGCCCACATCCTTGAGGATCTGGATCATCCGGACATTGATTTCATCCGGCCCGGACGCCCCGGCAGCCGCGTATTCGACCCAGTCCGCCTCGTAGTCCAGGTCCGAGTTACCGGCCCGCAGGGCCTCGGCCACGTCCGCCGTCCGCTGCGTTTTGCCATCGCTATCATATTCCGCCTCCCGCAGTGGCCTGTGTTTCAGGCCGAAAAGCAGATTGTCGCGGACCGAGACCGGGAAGAAATAGGTATTAGGGCCGATGTAGGAAAGCCGGCGGCCGGTCACGGCCGAGGGCAGATCGTGAAGGTTTCTGCCGCCGATCTTCACGCCGCCCGAGGTCGGCGGGATCAAACCGGACAGCATCATGCTCAAGTGATCCTTGCCGCTGCCGCTGGGGCCGACAATCGCCACGTGATCCCCGACATCGCAATCAAAGCTGACGCCCTCAACCAGTTTGGTGTTGTTGTCGTCTTCCAGGGTCAGGGAATTGACCTCGATCTTACCGGATAGCGTGGGACCGCTGTCCTGTCCCGGATCCTGCAGTTCCGGTGCGATAATCATGGGCGGCTGGAACTGGTCGATGACCTGATCGTATTTGATCTGGACGTCGTTGCGGCGCTGATCCCAGTCGATCAGCTCCTTGATCGGGCCTGGCAGGTCCTTGTAGGCCGCGATCACGGCGACCAACGCACCGACATCCAGGCGGCCGCTGATCACCAGGACGCCACCGGCCGAATAGAAGATGAAAGGCGTGAACTGAGAAAGCAGGTTATTCAGAAACTTAACGAAGAACTTGCGTTGAAAAATCTCAAAACGAATATCGTAAATCTCGCCCAGGCGCTTGGTCATATCGGCGCGTTCGTAGTTTGTCGTATCGTGCGCCTGGATTTCGATCGCCCCGTCGACAATCTCCGCGACCCGGCCCGCGAGCTTGCGCGCCGTCAGCTGGCGCTGCCGTCCCAAGTCGAGAATCCGCCGGCGCAGTTTCGGGATCAGAATCGCCTGAAACAACACGATTGCCGCGGCCACCAGACCGAGCCAGAGATTCTGAACCATGATGAAGAGCATGGCGGTCAGCGCCTGCCCTCCCAGAAACGCGGGCGTCACGAAGGCGTCGCCGATAAATCCGCCCAGCGGCTCGACCTCGTCCTTGATCATGGTGGCCACTTCGGCCTGCTTCATGCGCCGGATAAAGGGGATCGGAAAGCGCAGAACCCGGTCGGTCAGCTCGAACCGCAGGCGCCGCAGCATGCGCTCGCCAAGCTGTCCCTTGAAGGTATTGACGAAAAACTTGAAGCCGCCGTTGACCATGACGAGGCTCAGGAACACGACACAGAGCGCCAGCAGATAGGCATAGGGATCGAGCAGGAAGCCCTCGAACAGACCTTCTTCGCCTCCCAGACCAAAAATCGCGTCGATCGAGAAAAGAGAGCGTTGCTGTTCCTCAGGCGCCTGGCCGATCAGGTCATAACCATCGATGATGCCCTGATTGACAATCTGCTTGGGAAGATTGAGCGATAAAAAGTAAAACGGCAGGGATATCGCCACCAACAGGAGGATACCCACCTGCTCGCGCCGGCTGTGATGCCAGATGTATTTGAAAAGATTGCGTTCCATGCAGTGGAATCGACGGCTTTCGGCTGTAAATTGGTGTCCCCTGTGTTTGGACCTTAAACGATGACCTGATGGCGGTAAACACTACGCAGGCTGGGATTTTCGCAACGCGGCAATCCGGCCACAGTCGCATGCTCATCGATAAAATCCGATCATGGAGACTTTTTGACGCTTCAATACTGTGCAATGCTCGGCGCTTGTGTCTGGCGGTTTGACACCTACATGATGAGACGTCAGAGTGCGCATAGCTGGCAGTACACCTTGTCGGCGGGGGAACGAGAGAAGACTTGATGACCCAAAGCCCGCGCGACACGCGCGTTCTGATCTACAGCCACGACAGCTTTGGGCTCGGACACCTGAGACGCTGCCGTGAAATCGCCCACACCCTGGCAAAGGCCGAAGACAACCTCTCGGTCCTGATCCTTTCGGGCTCGCCTATTATTGGCAACTACGGCTTCTCGTCGCGCGTGGATTTCGTCCGGATTCCCGGCGTGATCAAGCTGCGCGACGGCGACTACACCTCTTTGAGCCTGCGGATCGATATCAGCGACACCCTGGCGATCCGCTCCTCGATCATCGAACATACCGCCAAGGTCTACGATCCAGACATTTTCATCGTCGACAAGGAACCGCTCGGCCTGCGCGGCGAGGTCAAATCAACCCTGGAGATGCTGACAGCGCGCGGCACGCCCTGCGTTCTTGGGCTGCGCGATGTCATGGACGAGCCGGATCTGCTGGCGCCGGAATGGGAGCGCAAGGGCGTGGAGCCGGCGCTGCGCAACTATTACGACGACATCTGGATCTACGGCCTGCCGCAAATCTGCGATCCGCTGGAAGGCATTGATCTGCCGCCCTCCGTGCACCGCAAAGTCACCTACACGGGTTATCTGCGCCGCAGCACGACCGAGGATGCCCCGCAGCCCCGGCTGGAAAAGATCAAAGACCCTTTCCTGCTGGTCACCGTGGGGGGCGGCGGTGACGGCGAAGCCATTATCGACTGGGTCCTGCGCGCCTATGAAACTGACCATGATCTGCCGCATCCGGCTCTGATCGTCCTCGGGCCCTTCATGGGCTCCGAGCTTCAGAGCGAGTTCATCGAGCGGGTCAACCGGCTGGATAATGTGGAAGCCATCACTTTCGACGCGCAGTTGGAGGCCTTCGTAAAGCGCGCGGTGGCCGTGGTGGGCATGGGCGGGTACAATACTTTCTGCGAAATCCTCTCCTTCGATAAGCGGGCGCTGATCGTTCCGCGTACGGAACCACGGCTGGAACAGTTCATCCGGGCGTCCCGGGCGCAGGATCTCGGTCTGCTGACCATGCTGACCGACGATGGCGAACGCAATCCGGCCACCATGGCGACTGCCCTGCGAAATCTGCCGCAACAGAGCCTGCCCTCGGAAACCGTGGTGCCCGGCCTGCTGGACGGCCGGCGTAACGTGGTCAAATTGACCAATCAGTGGGTATCACGCCGCCAGAGGGGCCTCGCGACGCTCGAGGATGCCCGCGACGACGTCATGATGCCCGGCGGCTCCTAACGCGCGGTTTCGCTCAGGCCAACCCCCGCATTTGGCGGAAATCTCTTCTTAATTGCGCTCCAGGGTTATGAATTCCCATCCCAGCATCGCCGTCATTCTCAAAGGCTATCCGCGGCTTTCAGAGACCTTCATCGCGCAGGAGCTGCATGCGCTCGAGCAGCGCGGCCTGCATTTGCATTTCTTTTCGCTCCGCCATCCGACGGACACCTCGGTGCATCCGGTTCATCGGGAAATCAAGGCGCCGGTAACCTATCTGCCGGAGTACCTGCACAATGAACCCGCCCGGGTCTGGCGCGCCTGGCGGGCCGCGGCGAAGCTGCCCGGTTACAAAAGGGCCCGCGCGGCCTTTCTGCGCGATCTGATCCGCGATCTGACGCCCAACCGTATCAGGCGCTTCGGGCAGGCCTGCGTTCTGGCAACCGAACTGCCGGGCGGAATCACCCAGCTCTACGCTCATTTCCTGCATACGCCGGCCTCGGTCACGCGCTACGCGGCGCTGATGACCGGCCTGCCCTGGTCCGCCTCCGCCCACGCCAAGGATATCTGGACCACGCCGGAGTGGGAAAAACGCGAAAAGCTCGCGGAACTGGCGTGGCTGGTCACCTGCACGGAAGTGGGTCGGGATCACCTCGCCGGCCTCGCACCCCAGCCGGATAAGGTCGGTTTGGTCTATCACGGCCTGGATTTTGAGCGCTTTACGGCCAACGGCAGTGACAGTCCCTGCAACACACTCCTTTCCAACCGCGATGGCAGCGCCGCCGCGGATCCCGTCGTTCTGCTCTCCGTCGGGCGGGCCGTGGAAAAGAAAGGCTACGATGATCTGCTGAACGCACTGACCCGGTTGCCCAAGGATCTGCAGTGGCGTCTGGTGCATATCGGCGGCGGGAAACTGAAGGAAAAGCTGAAGGCCCTGGGTCAGCAGCTCGGCATCGATGATAGGATAGAATGGCTTGGCGCGCAGCCCCAGGAGGTCGTTCTGGAACACTACCGCAAGGCTGATCTTTTCGTACTGGCCAGCCGGATCGGTAAGGACGGCGACCGGGATGGCTTGCCCAATGTCCTGATGGAAGCGCAGAGTCAGGCCATCGCCTGCGTTTCGACAGTGGTTTCCGCGATTCCGGAGCTGATCCGTGACGGAGAGACAGGACTTCTCGTCGCGCCCGAGAATCCCCCGGAACTGGCGGCGGCCCTTCATGACCTGATCACTGACCCTGCCCGGCGGGCGCAGCTCGCAAATGCCGGCTGTCAGAGAGTCAGGCGTGACTTCACCATGGGGAAAGGCATCGACGCGCTGGTGTCCCGTTTCGGTCAAAACTGATGCTTGGGCAAAACTGATGCTCGGACCAACCTGATGCGCCTCGCCTTCTACGCGCCCATGAAACCGCCCGACCATCCGGTGCCCTCCGGAGACCGGCACATGGCACGGCTGTTTCTGAAGGCCTTCGAGCAGGCCGGACATCAGGTCGAACTCGCCTGTCGTCTGCGCAGCCGCGACCCCAAAGGCGATCCGCAGCGCCAGAAGCGGCTGAAACAGCTGGGTGAGAGCCTCGCCGACCGCCTGCTGCGGCGCTACCGGGCAAGGCCCCCTGCCGAACGGCCGCAGGCCTGGTTTACCTACCACCTTTACTACAAGGCCCCGGACTGGGTGGGGCCTAAAGTGGCCGCCGGCCTAGGCATCCCCTACCTGGTCGCCGAGGCTTCCGTTGCGTACAAGCGTGCGAGCGGCCCCTGGGATGAGGGCCACCGCGCGACCCTGTCCGCTTTGGCCCAATGCGCCGCCGTGGTGACGGTCAATCCGCACGATGCCGCCTGCTTGCCCGCGGGCATCCCGCTGGAGACGGTCAAGCCCTTCCTGGACACCCGCCGGTTTCAGTC
Source organism: Denitrobaculum tricleocarpae (assembly GCF_007004665.1). Taxonomy (GTDB): domain Bacteria; phylum Pseudomonadota; class Alphaproteobacteria; order Kiloniellales; family Kiloniellaceae; genus Denitrobaculum; species Denitrobaculum tricleocarpae. The sequence continues at coordinate 349,614 of NZ_ML660055.1, forward strand.
GGCGGCACTCAAGCCCGAACAGGCCCGCCCTCTGCTGGCAAAGGCGCATGGCCTGGACCCGGATCAGCCCTGGCTGCTGGCCGTCGCCATGATGCGCCGGGGCGACAAACTGGCCTCCTACCGGGTCCTGGCCGACGCCCTGACGCCCTTGCAGGACCGCCCCTGGCAGATCCTGCTCGTCGGCGACGGACCGGCCTGGGCGGAGGTCCAGGCCGCCTTTTCGACGATCGCCCCGGAGCGCCTGCGTTTCCTGGGCGAATGCGGACCGTCGGTCTTGCCTGAGATCTACGCTGCGGGCGATCTTTTCGTCTGGCCTGCGGTGAACGAAGCCTACGGCATGGCGCTTCTGGAAGCGCAAGCCGCCGGCCTGCCGGTCGTCGCCGCCCGCACCGGCGGCGTGCCCGCCATCGTCGAGCACGGCGTCACCGGTCTTCTCACGCCGCCCGAAGATGCCGCTTCCATCGGCGCCGCGGTCGCCGCCCTGCTCACCCAGCCCGAGCACCGGTGTGAGATGGCAAGGGCCGCCATTGAAAAGACCGCCCGCGAACACGACCTCTCCAGCGTATCCCGCCGGCTCGATGCCATCCTGCGGCGCGCCCAGAAAGCCAAAGAGAGCCCCCCGTGAGCCCAATTGTCTTCTTGAGCCCAACCTCATGACCCCAAACACCGTAACCCGGGGCGGCCGCACCGATGTTCTCTTCTACGTTCAGCATCTGCTGGGAATCGGCCACCAGAAGCGCGCCGCGACCCTGGCCCGGGCCATGGAACGCCAAGGCCTGAAGGTCACCTTCGTTTCCGGCGGTATGCCCGTGCCTGGGCTGAACACGGGGTCTGCGAACTTCGTTCAACTCCCGCCCCTGCGCGCCGAAGACATCCACTTCCGGCGTCTGGTCAACGACCAGGGCCTGGAGGCCGACGAGGCCTTCAAATCCGCCCGGCGCGATCAATTGCTCGCACTTTACGAAGCCGTGCGACCGCGCGCCCTGCTGATCGAGATGTTCCCCTTCGGCCGCCGCCAGATGCGCTTCGAGCTCCGCCCCCTTCTGGACGCCGCCCGGAAGGCCGAGCCGCGGCCCCTGATCCTCTCCTCCGTGCGCGACATCCTGGTCGAGCCCCCGAAACCGGAACGCATCGCCGAGATGATCGACTGGATCAAGCGGGTGTTCGACCACGCCCTGGTGCACGGCGATCCCAATCTCATTCCCTTCGACGAGACCTTTCCGCCCCTCACGGAGATCGCGGATCAAGTTGTCTATACAGGTTATGTGGTTGACGAATCGGTGGATCAACCGCCTCATCCCCAGGACGGGCGCGATGAAATCCTGGTTTCGACCGGCGGCGGCGCGGTCAGCGAAGCCCTGGTCACCGCCGCACTGGCGGCGAGCAGGGAACTGCCCGACAGCCTGGCCCGGCTGCACGGCCTGCGCTGGCGCATTCTGATTGGCCACAGCCTGCCTGAAATGCAATTCCAAGCCTTTCAGGCGCAGGCGCCCTCTCACGTCACAGTCGAGCGGGCCCGTCCGGACTTCACATCCCTGCTGCCCAACTGCCGCCTCTCCATCAGCCAGGGCGGCTACAACACCGTGATGGAAGTGCTGCGCGCCGGCTGCCCGAGAGTCGTCGTACCCTATTCGGGCGGTCTGGAGACCGAGCAGACCCTGCGGGCGCGGCTTCTGGCCGAGCGCGGCGCTCTGACCCTCCTGGAGGAACAGAACCTGACCGCGGAGAGCCTGCTGCAGGCCGTGGGCGCTGAGTTCGCGCGCAGCGGTGCCTCGAAGCTGAACCTGGATACCGATGGTTCAGACAACACAGCGATCCGCATTCAGGTCCTCCTGTCCCGCCACGAGGGAGACCGGGCATGACCCTGCTCTACATTCTCCGGCATGGCGTGACGCCCTGGAACCAGGAGGGGCGCATTCAGGGCCAGAGCGACATCGGCCTCGCCGACGAGGCCCGCGCGGAAATCCCGTCCTGGACCCTGCCTGCGGGCGCGCGATCCGCGCGCTGGCTGAGCAGTCCGCTGATCCGGGCCCGCGACACCGCCGCGATTCTGGGGCACCCGGATGCGCAGATTGAGGCGCGGCTCCAGGAAATGCACTGGGGCGCCTGGGAAGGCCAGCGCCTCGCCGATCTGCGCCGGGATCTCGGCGCGGAGATGACCGAGAACGAGGCCAGGGGCCTGGACCTGCAGCCGCCGGGCGGCGAGAGTCCGCGCGATGTTCAGATCCGGCTGAAACCCCTGCTCACCAGCCTGGCCGAAAAAAAAGAAACCGTGACAGCCGTCAGCCATAAAGGCGTCATCCGCGCCCTCTATGCGCTCGCCAGCGGATGGGATATGACCGGAAAACCGCCGCTCAAGCTACAAAACGACTGCTGCCACGCCTTTCGGCTGTCTCCGGACGGCAGGCCCGCGCTAGAAGAGCTCAACATTTCCATGCTCGCCAGGTAACCCCAAGATGTCCGCAACCAAGAAGCCATCAAAACGCGCCGATGTTCTCTTCTACGTCCAGCATTTGCTGGGGATCGGGCATCTGCGCCGGGCCAGCGTCCTGGCGCGCGCCATGGACCGGGCCGGCCTGCGGGTGGTCTTCGTGTCAGGCGGCATGCCGGTGCCGGGCACCGATGTCGGCGGCTGCGCATTTGTCCAGCTGCCGCCCCTGCGCACGCTCGATGAGAGCTTCAGCGCGCTGGTCGATGCGGAGGGCCGGGAACTGGACGACGCGGGCAAGACCGCGCGCCGCGATCTGCTGCTCGGCCTGCTGGAACAGCACGAACCGCGCGTGATCCTCTTCGAAATGTTTCCTTTCGGGCGGCGCCAGATGCGCTTCGAGCTCATGCCCCTGCTCGACGCGGCTAAAGCCTCTGCGCATCCACCGCAGGTCTTCTGCTCCCTGCGCGATATCCTGACCACCCATAAGAAACCCGGCAAAACCGAGTGGATTGTTTCGGCTGTGGAACGTTATTTCGACCAGGTCCTGGTCCACGGCGATCCGTCTTTCGTCACCTTGGAGCAGTCCTTTCCCGCGACCGAGACCTTCGGCGACAAGATCCGTTACACAGGCTACGTGGTCGAAACGGCCCATCTTCCGACTCAGGCAGAACCGCGCCGCGACGGCGAGGTCCTGGTGTCCGCGGGCGGCGGCGCCGTTGCCGCGCCCCTGATCGAGGCTGCGATCGAGGCCCGCCCGCTGACGTCTCTGCGGGATGTCCCCTGGCGGTTGCTTGCAGGCCATAATCTGCCTGAAGACCGCTTCCGGGCCCTACAGGCACTTTGCGGCGAGGGCATCGTCCTGGAGCGGGCCCGCGCCGACTTCACCGAACTGATGGCGCGGGCGCGACTCTCCATCAGCCAGGCGGGTTACAACACCGTCATGGATATCCTGGCCACGGAGGTGCCGGCAGTGCTGGTGCCCTTCGCGGCCACCCAGCAAACCGAACAAACCCTGCGGGCCAAGCTCCTGGCCGAGCGCGGCGCCGCGGTGCTGCTGCCGGAAGAGCGTCTGGACGCCCAAACACTCGCCAGGTCCGTCGAGGAGGCACTGGCTCCGGCCCGGCCAACACACCCCTTCGACAAGCTGGATATCACCGGTGCCGAGCGAACCGCGGCCCTGATCAGCGATGTGGCTCAGGGGGATAGAGAGGATGCTGCGCCATGACCGGCTGGGACAGCCTCGCCCGCGAACTGGCATGTTGGCACGACGCAGGAAAAGTGGCGACGGTCTGGTGGCGCGACGACGACGCGGTGGCCTCGACAGACGCCCTGGAGCGCCTGCTGATACTGTCCCAAAAGCATGCCGCCGGACTGGGGTTGGCCGTGATCCCCGAGCGCTGCGACGCCGCACTGGCCGAAAGACTGAGCGATGCGGCGCGCGGCACCCATGCCCGGATCGCCGTGCTCCAGCACGGCATCGCCCACGAAAACACCGCCCCGGCCGGTGAAAAGAAGACGGAACTCAGCCAGGCCGCCCCGCTGAACGAAACAATGGAACGCTTGAAAGCGGGCCAAGACCGCCTCGCCGGTCTCTTCGGCCAAGGATTCCTGCCCGTTCTGGTCCCGCCCTGGAACCGGATCTCACCGGAGATCATTGCCGAATTGCCCGCCCGCGGCGTTTCTGGCCTCTCGACCTACAAAGCCCGTCCGCAGCGGATGGCGGCCCCGGGTCTGCTCCAGGTCAACACCCACGCCGATCTGCTGCGCTGGAAACCGGACCGCGGTTTTCTGGGCGAAACCGAGGTCCTGGGCCTGCTGCAGACCCATCTTCAGGACCGGCGCGAGGATCGCGCAGATGCAGATGAGCCGACCGGCATCCTGACCCACCATCTGGTGCACGACGAGGCAACCTGGGTCTTTCTCGACCGGCTTCTCGGGTGGCTGAAGCGGCAACCCGCGATAAAGTTCCTTGCGCCTTCAGAGGCCTTTTCACATTCTGCCCTGACCAACCAAAACGAAAAGCACAGCGCGGCGGGAAAAGGCCCGATGTAAGAAAGATCTGGGCATGAGGAGAATCTGGCTATGAGGAAAATCGGGGCGTGACGAGATACCGGTACCCGCTCAAATCGGTCTTGGGCGATTATCTGCGCGCCGCGGCCGGCCTGATCATCGCGCTCGGGCTGCTTTTGACCGGTGCCCTGCCCTGGTTTGTTGCCGTGCTGTTCGGCGCGCTGACCATCCTCTTCGGCCTCTTCGCCCTGCGCACCGTGAAACGCCAGTACCTGGAAGTCTCGCTCGATGACCAGGGCATCGCGACGCTGGTCAGGCCGGGCGATCCGGAGACCTCCAAGGGGCGCTTCCCCAGCTATCTCGCCTGGCAGGAGCTGACCGGGATGAAACTGCGTTACTTCGGCAGCCGCCGCAGCCACAAAAAGGAAGGCGGCAGCGGTTTCATGCAGCTCACTCTGACCGGGCGTACAGCCGGACCCGCAGGCGCAAACAACAGGAAAACCACCATGTCCTTCGAATCCTCGCTGGAGGGTTTTCCCGCCATCGTGCGCCGGGCCGCCGAAGCCGCCCGCAAGCAGGACATCAATATCGATGCGACCACGGCCAGCAACCTGCGGCCGCTTGGGATCGACCTCAATGCGGATGCCGGAAGGCCTCGAAGTGTGAGCAGGCCTTGAGAAAAACCCGGGAAAGAACAGGAAAAACAACAGCCCAAGTGACGACTGCAACGACTTCGGATAGTCTGCGCGTGCGGGCTGCCGCTGCAGAGCGATAGGAGTCCCGTCGCTAAGGTTCGGGAGGAAGAGACGAATTGGGGGAATGTGACGTTGAGTGACCTGGACCAGGCCTCGAATACCGATCTCCTGCGGGTCCAGGATCTGCGGATTTCTTTTTCCCTGCCCGAAGGCAAGCTGGACGCCGTGCGCGGGGTCTCCTTCTCGATCGCCCGGGGATCCACGGTCGCGCTGGTGGGAGAATCCGGCTCGGGAAAATCCGTCGTCAGCCAGGCCATCATGGGCATCCTGCCTAAATCCGCGCAGATCGACGGCGGTCAAATCCTCTTTGCCGACCCCGCCAACGGCGGCGCAGTGGTCGACATCGCCGCCCTGGCGCCCGACAGCGCGGCCATGCGCGATATTCGCGGCAGCCGCATCTCGATCGTGTTTCAGGAACCCATGACCTCGCTTTCGGCGGTCCATACGGTGGGCAATCAGATCGGCGAAGCCCTGCACCTGCATCAGAAGGTTTCGGGCCCCCAGGGACGCGAGATGGTGATCGACATCCTGCGTCTGGTCGGCTTTCCCAACCCGGCCCGCGCCTACGACACCTACCCCTTCGAACTTTCCGGCGGCCTGCGCCAGCGCGCCGTCATTGCCATGGCCCTGGTCTGCCGCCCGGCCCTTCTGATCGCCGACGAGCCGACCACGGCCCTGGACGTTACGATCCAGGCCCAGATTCTCAAACTGATCAAGGATCTGCAGACTGAACTGAAGATGTCGGTACTCATGATCACCCACGACCTGGGCGTCGTCGCCAATGTCGCGGATCAGGTTGTGGTCATGTACCACGGCGAAGTCATGGAGCGCGGCGATCTGAAGGAAATTTACGGCGATCCCCGCCACCCTTACCTCAAGGCGCTGTTGCACGCGGTCCCCCGCTTCGACATGAAGCCCGGCGAGCGCCTGCAGCCGATCCGCGAAATCAAGCACGACAGCGGCGTCAACCTGGGCGACGGCATGAAGCCCTGGCCCGACGATCCCGACGAGCCGCCGCTGCTGAGGGTCGAACACATCTCTAAGACCTACAACATCCGCAAGGGCGGGTTTTTCGGCCCCAGTGAAGATACCTCGGTCCTGGCGGTCGATGACGTGAGTTTCGCGGTCAAGCGCGGCGAGTGCCTGGGACTGGTGGGAGAGAGCGGGTGCGGCAAGACCACGCTCTCCAAAATCATCATGCGGGCCGCGACGGCTGATGAAGGCAGCATCGTCTTTAACGATCGGGGCAAAGCCACCGACGTCCTTGCCCTGCAGGGCAAGGAACTGGTGGATTTCCGCACCCGGATCCAGTTCGTGTTTCAGGACCCCTTCTCTTCCCTCAACCCGCGCATGACCGTTTTCGAGCTGATCAGCGAGCCCCTCGTGATCCACGGCATGACCGATCCCGCGGAACGGGCCGAACTGGTCAAGGAACTGATGCGCGTGGTCGGCCTCGACGTGCGTTATTTGAAACGCTACCCCCACAGCTTTTCCGGCGGCCAGCGCCAGCGTATCGGAATTGCGCGCGCACTGGCCCTGAAACCGGACCTCCTGATTTGTGACGAGCCGGTCTCCGCCCTGGACGTCTCGATCCAGGCCCAGGTCCTCAACCTCCTGAAGGATCTGCAGGCCTCGCTCGGCCTGACCTACATCTTCATCAGCCATAACCTGGCCGTGGTCGATTACATTGCGGACCGGATTGCCGTGATGTGCCGGGGCCGTCTGGTCGAGCTGGCCCCCCGGGAGCTGCTGTTCCGCGCTCCGACCCATCCCTACACCCAGGCGCTGCTGACCGCGGTGCCGGAACCCGATCCGGCCCACCGGCTGGATCTCTCGGCACTGATGGAAGGCCGGGCCTCGAACCCGGAAACCTGGCCCCATCCCTTCACCATCGACGGGCGGAACGAACTGGGCATGGTCGATCTGGGCGATGGCCACTTCGTGCGGGCGCAGCCATCCGCGGACGGCGAACTCCGCAGCGCGGCCGGGGGGATCTAAGACCAGTGTTAGGCTATACCGTTCGGCGCATCCTCACCATGATCCCCACTCTGCTGGCGATCAGTTTCATCATCTTCGTCATCATCCAGTTGCCCCCGGGCGATTTCCTGGAGACCGAAATCGCCGAGATGCAGGCCCAGGGCGAGGCGGTCGATCCAGAAAAGATCGAGTACCTGCGCCGCGAGTACGGGCTCGACAAACCCTTCCTGGAGCAATACGCGGTCTGGGTCTTCGGTCTGGTCCAGGGGGATCTGGGCTTTTCCTTCGAACATCAGCTGCCGGTCAACGAGGTGATCGGCGACCGGCTCTGGCTGACCTTCGTGGTCGCCCTGGCCACCATTCTCTTTACCTATGCGGTCGCTTTCCCGATCGGCATTTACTCGGCAGTGCGCCAGTACAGTGTCGGCGACTATGTCCTGACCTTCATAGGCTTTCTGGGTCTCGCCACCCCGAACTTCCTGCTGGCGCTGGTGCTGCTGTACTTCGCGAACCTTTGGTTCGGAACCTCGATCGGCGGCCTGATGGATCCCAAATACGTCGATCACCCCTGGACCTGGAGCAAGGTGAGCTCGATCCTGGAGCACCTCTGGATCCCGGTCATCGTGATCGGCACCTCAGGCACCGCCGCCATGATCCGCCGCCTGCGCGCCAACCTGCTGGACGAATTGCAGAAACAATATGTCATCACAGCCCGCGCCAAAGGCCTGTCGCCTCTGAAGGTCCTGCTGAAATACCCGCTGCGCATGGCGATCAATCCCTTCATCGCGGATATCGGCAACGTGCTGCCCCAGCTGATTTCCGGCGCGGTCCTGGTGTCCGTGGTGCTGAGCCTGGAGACCACAGGCCCCATGCTGGTGCGCGCACTCCAAAGCCAGGATATGTACCTGGCCGGCTCTTTCCTGATGTTTGAAGCCAGCCTGGTGGTCATCGGGGTCTTTATCTCGGATCTGGCGCTCGCCGTGCTCGATCCCCGCATCCGGCTCGCGGGAGGGGCAACGAAATGAGCGATCAGACCTTGCCGCCCAACAGCCGAAACTCCAAAAATCCGGGCTCCCAAACTCCGGGTTCCCAAACTCCGGGTTCACAGACTTCAGGCGCGCCCCAGAATAACAGCGGTCACTACGTCAATCCGGCACCTTTCGATCCCCAGTCCGTAGCCGCCCTGACCCCGGAACAGGAACGCTATTACATGGCGTCTCAGTGGCGGATCATGTGGTGGAAGTTCAAGCGCCACAAGCTGGCGGTCTATTCCGGGGTCGTGCTGCTCATGATGTACTTCGTGGCCGCCTTCTGCGAGATCTTCGCTCCCTACAATCTGCACAGCCGCCACATCGACTTCATCCACGCGCCGCCCCAGGGCATTCATCTCTTTCATGAAGGCGAGTTCATCGGGCCCTTCGTTTATGGCTACGACTACCGGCTCAACATGGAAAACCTGCGGCGCGAGTACACGCCGAACCCGGAAAAAGTCGACAAGCTGCGCTTCTTCTGCAGCGGCGAGAGCTATAAATTCTGGGGATTGATCGAAGGTGATTTCCATCTGGTCTGTCCCGCCGAGGGCGGCACGGCCTTTTTCTGGGGCACCGACCGCCTGGGCCGCGACCTGCTCAGCCGCATCTTCTACGGCTCGCGGATTTCTCTCACCATCGGACTGATCGGCGTGGCGATCAGCTTCGTCCTGGGCACCATCATCGGCGGTGTGGCCGGCTATTACGGCGGCTGGGTCGATAACGTGGTCCAGCGTGCCATCGAGATCTTCAAGTCCTTCCCGGAACTGCCGCTCTTCATGACCCTTTCAGCGCTTTTACCGGTCAGCTGGAGTCCGATCGGTGTCTTTTTCGGCATATCGGTGATCCTGGGCCTGCTCGACTGGCCGGGCCTGGCCCGCGCGGTCCGCTCCAAGCTGCTCAGCCTGCGGGAAGAGGATTTCTGCACCGCGGCCCAGCTCATGGGCGCCTCGCCCTCACGGGTCATCGGACGGCACCTGCTGCCCAGTTTCGCCAGCCACCTGATCGCCTCGGCCACCCTGGCCATTCCGACCATGATCCTGGGCGAAACCGCCCTCTCCTTCCTGGGCCTCGGCCTACGGCCGCCGATCACGTCCTGGGGCGTCCTGTTGAACGAAGCCCAGAACATCAACGTGGTCGCGCTCTATCCCTGGCTGATGCTGCCGGTTCAGCCGGTGATCCTGGTCATCCTGGCCTTCAATTTCCTGGGCGATGGCCTGCGCGATGCAGCGGACCCTTACAAGTGATGGTCTGCGCTCCGGATTTTTAAGAGTATTTTGCCAGCCGGACTCCGCCTCAATCGCGTTGGTCTTTCAGCCTTTGGCGAATGTACTTGGCCGCCGATCGATAGTGGCTTGGCCCGGCCGCTTCGGCCCAGCGGCCGGTCGTCCAGAGATTGTTCGCGCCCTTCATGGGGCCGCCGTAGAGGTCTTGGTCCGAATGCCCCTCGATAAAGCCGGTCAGTTTGGCGTGGTTCCCGGCCAGCAGACGGCAGGCCGCCTGCCATCCCAAACCGGCCTGCTCCGCTCTCAGGGCGGCGTTATAGCGTTTGAGCTCGTTCCACTTGTAGCCTTCGGCGGGAAAGAACACCTTCTTGCCCGCCTGGCCATCGGCATACCAGCCCAGAAACAGCGCAATCCAGTGGGCGCGATGGCCCACAACATCCTTGATCGACGTCTCCTCGGCATCCTTGACCAAGGCGAGATCCTCGCCGACCTGCTCTAATAAAGAAGCGAGCTTGCCGTACTCCTTGCCTGAAATCTCAAGCAGTGCGGTCTTGTTGGTTGCAGCCACGGGAATCCTCGCGAAAAGAGCATTATGTACAGAAGACTCAAATCCGCATTTGAGGCATGTCAGTGAATTTTCAATGCATGAGTTTCGCTTCCGCGTCGCAATTGCCGTCCTGATTAGACCGCAGTAAGCTGTCCCAAGCCTCCTCTCCCAAACCCTTTGTGGAACAGCCTTCTTGATCCAGATTCCCCTGTTGCAAACCGAACGACTGCTCCTGCGTGCCCCGCAGGGCAGCGACGCCGGCGCCTATCAAACGTTCTATGCGGACGCTGAAGCCTCGAAGTTTTACGAAGGGCCGAAACCACCCCACGTCGCCTGGAACAAACTGGCCGCGGTTCTCGGCCACTGGCATTTGCGCGGCTATGGCATATGGGCGCTGGAAAGACGGGATAGCGGCGCGTTCATCGGCGCCTGCGGGCTGGCTTGGCCGGACGGATGGCCACGATCGGAACTGACCTGGTGGATCGCGCCGGAAGCCCGGCAACAAGGCTTCGCCAAGGAAGCCTCCCGGGCCGCCATCGCTTTCGGCTACGACCTGCTGAAGTGGGACCTTGTCCAAACCCACATGTTGGACGAGAACCTCGCCGCCAAAGCTCTGGTCCTCTCCCTTGGTGGCGAGGTCATCGCACGGGAAACCTTCCCCGACGGCTTTGACCGTGACATTTACAGGTTGCCCAGACCTGATCCGGCCTAAGGCCTGACCTCCTGCGACCCGGTCCTCTGCGGCCTGATCCTCTGCGGCCTGATCCTCTGCGGCTTTCTGGCACACCTCGGAATTGATGTGGATCAATAGCATCGGCCAGCCGCATTGCTAGACCGGATCATGTTGAGACGGAAATGCTCAGCGTTTTCGTCTAAACGTGTGAATCCGTTCTAGCTCTTAGTGTTAGATCAGATTCATAAGCACGACGCATCGCCTTCGGCGATTCCATCTAAACTTGATCTGATCTAGTGAGACTGCTGAAAGCCGAACCGGCTTGCACATAAAAAGCTATAAATGAAATGTTGGATTTCCGTTCGCCGCCGCCGCTCAGCGGTGCTCTCGTAGCGGGCCTCCCCCTGCGTCTGCTCCCGACTCCTCCCCTTGCCTGGTTTCTGCAGCAGACCGCAGATGCCTTTTGCCGTTTGCATCCAGGCGTTCCCGAGCGCCTTACGGATTACGCCGGCCGCCATCTTCTCCTTGACCCAAGTGATCTGCCGGTCGCGTTTATCCTGACCTTGACGGACAGCACCCCGCGCATTGCCGCCGTTGGGCAAGACCGGCAAGTCCCTGAAGCCCCCGACGCCTCTGTGCGCGGCGCATTGGCGGACCTCACCGCACTGCTCGAGGGTGAGGTCGACGGCGATGCACTCTTCTTCTCCCGGCACCTGCAGATTACCGGCGACATGGAGCTGGTGCTGGCCCTGCGCAACGCACTTGATGACGCGCGTGTGGATCTGCGCCGGATCATCGGCGAGAGCTTCGGGCACGCGGCCCCCTTGGCACGCGCGGCCCTGGATGCCGCGCTCGGCGGCTACACGCGGCTCGACCGGGGCGTGTCGCTCCTGGGGCGCGCGGTCACAGCAGTCACGCAAGAGCGGCTGGACCGCCAGAGTTCCGAGATCGAGAAACTGCGTGCGGAAGTCCGCGAATTGCGCACACAAAGACGCCGTCCGGCGACGCAGCGTCAGCGAGAGGATATCTCATGAGCCTGCCAAGACTGGAACTGGTCTGCCCGGCGGGAACGCCGGCGGCGCTGGAGGCCGCGGTGGATGCCGGGGCCGATACGGTTTACCTGGGCTTTCGCGACTGCACCAACGCCCGGAACTTCCCCGGCCTCAACTTCAGCCGGAAAGAACTGGAGGCCGCCATCGCCTATGCCCATCCGCGCGGCAGCAAGGTCTATCTTGCGATCAACAGCTTTCCGCAGGCCGGGAACGAAGGCCCCTGGCGCCAGGCCGTGGACGATGCGGCCGGACTTGGCGTCGATGCCATCATTGTCTCGGATATCGGTGTCCTTGACTATACCGCGCGGCGCCATCCGGATCTCAGGCGCCATCTCTCTGTCCAGGCCTCGGCGGCGCATCCTCTGGCGCTCGCGTACTATCACCGCAATTTCGGGATTACCCGCGCGGTGCTGCCGCGCGTCCTCACGGTGCCGCAGGTCAAGGAGATTGCCACCGAGGCGCCGGTCGAGACCGAGGTCTTTGTCTACGGCGGTATGTGTCCGATGGCGGAGGGCCGCTGCGCCCTTTCCTCCTACGCGACGGGCCGTTCTCCCAATACCGCCGGTGTCTGCTCGCCCGCCAGCCATGTCAGGTATGTCCCCGAGGGGGAGCGGGTCCAGGTGCGGCTCGGCGATTTCACCATCAACCGCTTTGAATCGGGGGAACCCTCGGGCTATCCGACCCTCTGCAAGGGGCGCTTCAAGGCGCGCGGCCATGCCAGTTATCTCTTCGAGGATCCGGTCAGCCTGGATGCCCGGCCCTTGATCCCCGAACTGGCGGCGGCGGGGGTCAAGGCCCTCAAGATCGAAGGACGCCAACGGGGCCGCGCCTACATTGCCCAGGTTGTCGGGGCCTTGCGCGAGGCGGTCGAAAAGGCCGCCGCGGGGCGGACGCCCGAAACCACCTCTCTGGCCGCGCTCAGTGAGGGGGGCCGGGGCACCGGTGGCGCTTACAGAAAGGATTGGCGATGACCACGCTCTTGACCCTTGGGCCCCTGCTCTATCACTGGCCGGCGGAGGCCTGGCGCGATTTCTATTTTCGTATCGCCGACGAAGCACCTGTCGCCAGCGTCTGCATGGGCGAGGTGGTCTGCCCCAAGCGCGCACCCTTCACCTTCCCCCTCTATGAGGAAGTGATCGAACGCCTTCAGGCGGCGGGTAAGGAGGTGGTGCTCTCAACCCCGGCGCTGATCACCGATCACCGCGATCTGGCACTGGTGAAGGATGCCGTGGAGTTGGGCGCCGGCCTGGTCGAGGCCAATGATGTCGCCGCTCTGCCGCTGCTCACCGGCAAACCCCACGTGATCGGGCCTTACATCAACGTTTACAACGAATCCACGCTCGCCCGCATGGCGGCGGACGGCGCAGTCCGTGTGACCCTGCCTGCCGAACTCCCGGCGGCCTCGATCGGCAAACTTGCAGAACAGGACTCAGCGGCAATCGGAATGCCGGAGATTGGAATGCCGATGATCGAAATACAGGTCTTCGGGCGCTGGCCGCTGGCTATCTCGGCCCGCTGCTACCATGCCCGTGCCTACGAACGGAGCAAGGACGGGTGCCTTTACGCCTGCGGTGAGGATCCTGACGGTCTGCCGGTCGAAACCCTGGACGACGAGCCTTTTCTGGTGGTCAACGGCGTGCAAACCCAATCCGCCTCCTACGGCTGCCTTCTCAACGAGCTCGATCTCTTAAAAGCCTGCGGCGTCCGTCGTTTCCGCCTTTCACCCCAGACAATCGGCATGATCGAAGTCGCCCGGCTCTTCAGGGACCGGCTGGATGGGCGGATCGACCGGGAAGAAGCAAGCGTGGCTCTCAGGCAACTGGCGGGCCACACCGCCCTGTCCAACGGTTTTTTTCATGGCCGTGAAGGGGCGCAGTTCGTCTGACCACAGCTTAGAGCGCGTCATGTTTTAACGGAAACACTCTGTGTTTTCGCTAAAACATGTGAACCCGCTCTACATCTTACAATAAGAGCAGATTCACCGGTACGACGGATCGCCGAGGGCGATTCCATCTAAACCGGACCTGCTCTGGAGCGGGAAAACACCCGGTCAGTCGGACACAACCACCAGATCGAGCGGCCGGCTGATGCCGTCGACCTCAACTTCGGGCAGGGTTCGCTTTTCAAGGGCCGGCACATAGCCCTGTTCCAGGGCCAGACGGTAGGTTTCCGCGTCGGCAACGATGCGCGTGCCGGCCTGCTTGTTGTATTTCTCCAGCTTGGCGGAGAGGTTCACGGCATCGCCGATCACGGTGTACTCGAGCCGGGTTTCGTCGCCGACCGCTCCGAAGAGGATCTGGCCCGTGGCGACCGAACCGTTAATCTCGGGGCAGTACTCGCCCGCGGCGCCCCGTTCCGCGTGCCAGCGTTGGGCGGCGGCCCCCACATCGTCCAACGCCCGCATGGCATCGGCGGCAAAGGTCTGCGACGGCCTGGAGGCGCCGAAAGTCGCCATAATGCCATCGCCCATAAACTTGTCGATACTGCCACCGTGTTTCTGGATCAGTGGCACCATGCGCTGCTGATATTCCGCCAGTACGCCCATCACAACGGAAGGTTCCGCCTGGCTGGCCATGCGGGTGAAGCCGCGCATGTCCAGATTGACGATCGCCGCCTGACGCATCTCGCCGGTGCCTGCGGCCACGCCTTGATCCGTGGCCGTGATCTTGGCGGCAATCTCGGGTGCGAAAAAGCGGGAGAGTTCCTTGGCCGCCAGTCCCTCGCTGACCGAGCGGACCAGAAGCGCCCGTCCCCGGCGCAGGGCCACCGCCAGAATCACCGAAACCAGCAGGATGGAGATGATCTTGTCGAACTCCGCGCCCAGGAGGATGGTGTTCGAGGTCATGTACTGCACATAGTCGCGGGTGATCATGGTGTCGGTCGGATCGACTTCGATCACATAAAGAATCAGGATTCCCCAGCCGGCCGCGGCCACCAGCCCGGCCAGCAGCACGAAGCGTGCCTCGAAGCGCAGGGCACGCAGGGCAATAAAGATGAAGACATAGAGCAGGGTCGGCGCCTTGAGATAGAAGGACGCGGGCTGCTCATATTGCAGATGGAAGCTCCAGATCAACACCATCAGCAGGGTCATATCGAAAAAGACCGAGACGGCGAGCGACCAGGATGGCAGACGCGCCCTGTGGGCCCAGACGATACGAATGATGGTCAGCAGAAGATAGATCGACAGAGCCCAGGGGACGGGTGCGAACTCCGCGTCCTCGGCAAAGACCTTGGGGGACAGGAAGTAAAGCATGCCGAAAACCAGCACGACGGAGAGCTGCACCCAGCCGATCAGGCGCTCGGTCGCGTCTTCCTGATCGCGAATAGCCTGACTGACCCTCTCGGGTAGCTCCGGTTCACCGGATTTACGCAGCCATTGGGTAATTCTCAAGTGATCCGCCTGTTCCGCCCGGCTCCAATCGGCTCGAAGCCAAGAGCTGTTTCATGGCCTAAAAATGCCGCATCGAGCGTCGCACTGTCTCAGAAGTATGACAAATAAACACTTTCAAGGTCGTTACATGCCAGGAAGGCAGTTTAAGACTCGTTCCTCTATCCTGAAGTATAACTCCGGCACCCGATCACTGGGCGTCAGTTTGTCGTGATTTTGCGTGACCGCCGGATTTTCGGCCAGGTTGTCACCAAGCGCTTCAGCCCACAGCGTCGCAGGTCTTGCGCAACCAGAAGGCCGACTCAATCGCTTCGGTGGGCATTTCCAGGCCACCTGCGGCAGAAGCGGCCACCTCCTCCGCCATCCGGCTGACGGCAAAGTGACAGGCGAAAACCGCTTCCCAGCCGCCGGACCCCAGCAACGGAAGCACCCCGAGCTGTTCGTTGTATCCCCGCCAATCCCAGGCGGCCGGATAGTCGTCAGGCAGAAAGACGTCGTGGATCTGAACCAGCACCCCGGCGGGCAGCGCCGGCAGAACCTGACCGAACAGCACGTCCACATCGCTGCCGGGCATGAGGATGTGGCTGGAATCGATCATCAGAAAATCGCCTGCTTCGAGTTGTTCGAAGAGCCCGGTCCCGGCCTCATGCAGGGTTTTGCGGACCAGGTTCACCGGCAGGCTGCCCAGATCCGCCCGTGGCGCCGGATCAATGGCCGTGACCTGCGTGTCGAGCCCGCCATCCGCGATGGCACGGGCGACGAAGCGTGTCGAGTGCCCTGATCCGACCTCAATGATGCGTTTGGGCGCATGCGCGCGCACCAGACAGTAAGCTGCCGCGGCGTCCAGACGCGGGAACCAGGACTGGTTCCAGCGCGGCTGCGGCGGCGGATCTGCGCCGATCCGCGCAAAGTCATCCGCGTAGGGCGCCATTGAAGCAAGGAACTCGGCAAAAACCGGGCGGGACTGCTCCAGGAGGCGCTCGATAGCGGCATAGGACGCCCGCTCTCCCGCGTCGGGCAGGCTTTCGGCATAGCGATAGGGAATGAAAAAGCCGCGCCGGGCTATGTTGAAGAGCGTCATCAGCCCGAACCAAAGACGCCGGCGGCGAATCCGGCCGGAAAGCTTTGGTTTTGCTGAGTCTTGAAGAGCGCTCTGTGGTCCCGGGGAAGGTGACGGTTTGGGACCAGGGGCCGAAGCTGTCTGAGGTGTCACGGATGCAGGACCATGCCTTCCTGGGCCACGACGGACCCCGGACGGGCCTCCTCCGCCTCCTTCGCAACCAGATCCATGAAGTTGTCATCATGGGCCGGATCATGGTGGAAGATCACCAGCTGCCGGACGGCGGCCGCGTTGCAAAGCCGCATACCCTCCTGCCAGGTCGAATGCCCCCAGGTCTTGAAGCGGGGAAACTCCTCGTCCGTATAGCTGCAGTCGTAGATCATGATATCGGCCCCCTCGATCAGCTCCAGGATATTGCGATCAAGCTGGCCCTCGGTGTGTTCGGTATCCGTCACGTAGCAGATGGATTTTCCGCCATATTCCACCCGGTAGCCGGTCGCGCCGTTGGGATGGTTCAAAGGCGCGGTCCGAATGCGCACCCCGGGCCGGGGCTCCAGGATGTCGCCGGAATAAAAATCGTGGAAGGTCACGTTTGCCGCGAAGATCTTGGGCGGTACGGGAAACAGCGGCGCACTCATGAACTGGCAGAGCACGTCATGCAGGCTGTGTTCCGGCTGCAGATGGCCGGCCCAGTAGCGGACGCGATTCCGCTTGTTGAAGTTGGGCTTGAAGAACGGCAGGCCGATGATGTGATCATGGTGGGTGTGGGTCAGGAAAATGTCGGCCTCGACCTCGGACATCCTGCAAAGGCTCTCACCGAACGGCCGCAAGCCCGTGCCGGCGTCGAAGATCAGCACATGTTCGCCGCAACGCACCTCCAGGCAGGAGGTATTGCCGCCATAACGCTTATGGGCCGGGCCGGGACAGGCAATCGAGCCGCGAACCCCCCAGAAGCGGACGTAAAAATCAGATTCTTCAGCCAAATCGACAGTCTTCCTTTCAGCCCTTAAACATATTTAGGCGAGAGAAAGACGCTTCCCAAGACAAATTTGGCAAAAATGTGGCGGGAGCGGCATTAATGCCCCAGCAAGACCGGATTTTGAGGGAGCGTGTCGATCAGGTCACTCGTTAGGGCACAAGTCTGTAGCCGCCCGGTTCCGTGACCAGGATCTCCGCGTTCGAAGGATCCGCCTCGATTTTCTGGCGCAGGCGATAGACGTGGGTTTCCAGGGTATGGGTGGTCACCCCGGCGTTGTAGCCCCAGACCTCGTTGAGCAGGACATCGCGGCCGACCACTTTGCTGCCGTTGCGGTAAAGGTACTTCAGGATCGAGGTTTCCTTCTCGGTCAGGCGCACCTTGCGTTGCGTCTCACCGTGGATCAGGACCTTTGCGCTCGGACGGAAGGTGTAGGGGCCGATCGTAAAGACCGCGTCCTCGCTCTGCTCATGCTGGCGCAGCTGCGCGCGCAAGCGTGCGAGCAACACCCCGAGGCGGAAAGGCTTGGTGACGTAATCGTTTGCGCCCGCGTCGAGCCCAAGGATGGTATCGGCATCGGACTCCGCGGCGGTCAGCATGATGACCGGCGATTTGACCCCGTTGCGGCGCAACAGACGGCAAACCTCCCGGCCGTCCATATCCGGCAGGCCCACGTCCAGCAGGATCGCGTCGAAGTGATCGTTCTTGGTAATGTCGATGGCCGCCGCACCGGTATCGACCTCGATGGTCTCAAACTCTTCGTGCAGGCGCAGCTGTTCGCCCAAGGACTGACGGAGTGGATCGTCGTCGTCCACCAGGAGAATCTTCTTACCGACTGCTGCCACCATGGATGACGCCCCTCTGTATTCTTTTCCCTGAGATACCACTGCAAGAGACCCTATTCAAGCAAGCGACTCAGGTATCTGCGGTAAATCAATGATCTTTATTCCGGATAGCGGCTTCATTTCAGTGGGTTCGGAAGTCAAAACTGCAAGAAGCCAAGGATTATCTCCTGTTGCATACTGGATGCTGCAGGGTAATTAGGGCCGCCGGCTTTCCCGTTTCAATAGTTACATCACGAAGAAGTCAGTTCCAGGAGTGCCAGATACAAGGGGTGGTCCCTTTCACCCAGCCGATCGGCCGCGGAAAAATGATTGTCTCCGGGCAGGTCAATGACCTGACAGGACAGGCCTTTTTGGCGCCAGGCCTCCACGTAAACGCCTTGCTGGCGAATGAACTCGGCGGTCTCATCCGAACCCACGGCGCAAATCAGAGGCGCGGCGGCGGCGGGCACATTCGTCAAGGGGCTGAAGCTCTCGACGACCCGCGGGGCGATCTGAAGCTCCTCCTGCTGAAAGCTCAGGGCCACGGGCGCAAGGTCATATACGCCCGAAACCGAGCAGCCGCCCTTGATCACCTCGGGTGACAGGTCGTAGGCCGCCGTCCAGGCCGGATTGACCGCCATGGCCGCCAGATGCCCGCCCGCGGAATGGCCGGCGACGTAAAGGCCGCTCGGATCCAGATCGTATTCCCCGGCCCGGCGGACCAGCCACGCCAATCCGCGATGGACCTGAGCGACCATCTCGCCGATATCGGCCTTGGGGGATAAATCATAGTTCAAGGAGGCAAACGCGATTCCGCGCTCCAGATAGGCCGGCGCGAGATAGCTGAAATCGCCCTTGTCCAGCGATTTCCAATAACCGCCGTGGATGAAGGCGAGCAGCGGCGTTTTCCCCGGTCGTTGCGCCCGCTCCTCGCCACCGGGCAAAAAAAGATCCAGCTTTTGGCCCGGCGTGTCCCCGTACGCGAGGTCGCTGTGACAATTGTACGTCTTTCTGACATGCAAAGAGTCCGCCGCCCATCGATCGAAGTAGCTTTGATGCTCGGGCCAGCGTCCCCGCAGATTCATTTCGCGGTCCAACTGGACCTGGTCGTACTCCAAAAAGACCTTCCCGCTCATGGCGCCCCTTTTCTCTTCACCCTTTGCGTTGCTTGCAAGACCCCTTGCAAAACCAAGGTCTTGCCATATCATTGTGGGTCCCGGCAGCGCTTGCTCCAGGGCCACCGGGCCCCATGTTAATGGCCAAAGACAAAGCGCGACAATCGATTAGCGAAAATCAACTGTCTCTTGACCTGACAGGCGGAGGGTGACATGACGCGGTAAAAGCGGATTGTTTCCTCTTATGTGAAGAAAACCGTGAAACAGGCCCCAGCGAACGAAGATGTCTGAATTGGTTGCCGAAAATGTCCCCATCGCTGCCAGCGCGCTGCAGTCCGTTGACCGGGCTATTGCCGACTTGCGCCGGGGGGCCTGCGTGCTTGTCTATACAGGTGACGGCTTTGCGGCGTTGGTGCAATCGGCCGAGACTCTGTGCGACGCAACCCTCTCGCAGCTGCGCAGCCTGACTGCGGAGTCCAGCGGTTCGATCGATACCACGCCGCGCCTGCTCTTGACCGCGCGGCGCGCAGCCGCGGTCGGTTTTGACGAAGCCCGAAGTCTGATTCCGGTCAGCGGGGTCTTTGCCCTGTCTCTTGACAGCGATGCCATCGAAGCGAGCACGATTCAGTCGCTCGCCGACCCGACGGACGAACCCGGTTATGATGTGGAGGTGCTCCGCCCGCGCGTCACCCCTGCCCCGGCCGCCCTGAGCGAAAGCGCAATCGATCTGACCAAGCTCGCACGGCTGCTTCCGGCGGCCATCATTGCCCAGGTCGCAATCGGCGCGGGTGCAGCAGCCAACAGCCAGACTCTTCCGGTCAAGGTGATCAGGGACTGGGCCGGCCGGCACGATCTTCTAAGCGTCTCGACGGAGGATATCGCTGACTACAGGCTGGGTGCCGCAAAGGCCCTAACCAAGGTTGCTGCCGCAAAGATTCCCCTGGACCACGCTGAAAACACACGCGTTGTGGCCTTTCGGCCCAACGACGGCGGCATCGAGCACCTGGCCTTGATTATCGGCGAACCCGACCCTTCAGCACCCGTGCTGGCCCGCATGCATTCGGAGTGTTTTACCGGCGATTTGCTGGGCAGTCTGCGCTGTGACTGCGGCGATCAACTGCGCGGTGCGATCCGAACCATGGGCGAGGTCGGATCAGGCATCCTGCTCTACCTCTCCCAGGAAGGCCGCGGAATTGGCCTGATCAACAAACTGCGCGCCTATGAACTGCAGGACCGGGGCGCCGATACCGCCGAAGCCAACGAACAACTGGGCTTTGACGCTGACGAGCGCATCTACCTGCCCGCGGCGGAGATGCTGCGCCAGCTTGGCTTTAAAAGAGTCCGGCTTTTGACCAATAATCCCCAGAAAGTCAGTGCACTGGCACGCTGCGGTATCTCCGTGGAGGAACGGGTCGCGCACCATTTTCCCTCGAACGGTCATAACCAGTTCTATCTGGAAACCAAGGCAGCGCGCTTTGGCCACTATCTGTAAGCCCTGACCACTTAAGCCTGCGCCAGACGCGGGTCATTCCTCAGCGAGGCCAAAAACCTGCCGCTGCACGGAAACACCACGCAGCGGATATGATCCGAGCAAGACAAGATCGCCACTCTTAGACCCGAGCTCTTCTGAAAAAGT
The DNA here is from genome assembly GCF_007004665.1 of Denitrobaculum tricleocarpae. Classification (GTDB taxonomy): domain Bacteria; phylum Pseudomonadota; class Alphaproteobacteria; order Kiloniellales; family Kiloniellaceae; genus Denitrobaculum; species Denitrobaculum tricleocarpae. The sequence continues at coordinate 370,312 of NZ_ML660055.1, forward strand.
TTCGGATATCAGAAGGTTGCGTCCGAGTTGGTCGCAGAGTCCCTCGATCCTGCTGGCCTCGTTCACCGCAGTGCCAATTACCGTGAAATCCAGCCGGTCGGCGGCACCTACGTTGCCATACATGACATCGCCCAAATGCAAAGCGATATCCAGCGGCATCGCGTATTCGCCTTGAGATTCGAGCCGGGCGTTGAGCTTCGCAACCTCGGTCAGCGCGCTGCGTGCCGCCTGCAACGCACTGGCGCAGACCTGATTTCTGGGTTGGCCATCCTCGAGGGTAAAGGTCGCGAGGAGCCCATCACCCAAAAACTTCAGGACCTGTCCGCCCCGCTGCTCAACCGGCTGCACAATACAGTCGAAGTAGGCGTTTAGCCGCTGGACGACCGTTTCTCTCGGCAAAAGGCCCGTGGTCGCCGTGAATCCGCGCAAATCAGCGATCAAAATCACCGCATCGATGCTCTCGACTGAACCACGGTTGAATTTTCCGCGCAGAACCTGATGTCCTGCATCCTTGCCGAGATAGGCCTCGACAATATTGACCGCTACCTCCTGAACAGAGGCCGACTTCAGCGCCAGGGCAAGGGACGGCAAGAGACCTTTAATCCAAGTCAATTCCTCATCGCTGAATCCGCCATCACAGTCAGTCGCGCAGGAGAAGAAAATGCCCTCCATGGTCTGAAAGTCCTGCTCGGCAGCAAAGAGAACCGTTGTGGCGGCGTAATCGGTGTAGCCTTGCGTCCGAAGCGCCTCAACCATGGGGAAAGTAACCTGTAAAGGACGCCCGTCCAACTGACAGCGCACATGCTTCGCGGCGCCGCTCACCAGGTAATGAATCGGGCTCTCGAGGAATGTCTGATCCCCCGCCTCCTGATGGAGATGGGCAATTTTGGAGAGACTGTCGCTCGCGGCGTCCCAGACCAAGCTATGCGCGCCATACTTTGGATGAAGCGTGCGCAAACTGACGCTCACACGGCACAGGGGATGTCCCGCAGCACGCAGGCGGCGGCAAAAACCAGCCGTGATCTCGTCGAGTGAAGCCCCGCGCAGACCTTGATCTATGATCCAGGCTCTGATGTCTTCCGAATACCGCGCCGTCAAAGCCAGCTCCAAACTTCAGCCAAAAGCTCACTTGATCACAGTTTTTAGCATTGAGCCGGCTGACCCGCATTGAATCTCTTTCCATGCAATCGGCGGAACCGCACATCATCGCTGCGTGTGTTTGGTCTCGATGGCCGCAGAACAGCGGCAAAATCTACCCGGCGGCTTCTGCCGCTAAGCGCGGTCCGGATTCTTCTTGCCAATTAAAACAGACACTTATTCCTGGTCCCATTTTTGCAAACCTCTTCTGCCAACGAACCAAAAACACTCTTTTTGCCGAGACCGATATGAACCTTGAGCGCGCCGATCCGTCTTACACGGCCTGGGATAATGCAATTGTCGCAAAGTCCAAAGGCCGGGCACCATCGACACCCGGACATACAGCAGGAGCCTCGTCGAGGAACCAAGAGACCCGCGCCAATAAAGAGGTTCACCATTCCGTCAAGGCATTCGACGGCGCACTCAGCCATGCAAACGCCCATGAACACGCCATCGATCCGTCGCAACGTGACCAGGACGACGAGTCCTTTGGTTTCTGGGACTTCATCGACATCATCAATCCGCTGCAACACATACCGGTTGTCTCATCGATCTACCGGGATCTGACTGGCGATACCATTTCCGCACCGGCGAGAATCGCCGGCGGCATGCTCTACGGCGGCCCTCTTGGCTTTGCTTCCGCGATCGGCAACGCAATCGTCGAGGAAACCTCGGGCAAGGACGTTGGCGAGATTGCCATGGCCATGATTTTCGATGAAGAGGCGGCCCCAGATAGCGGCGGCACAGCCGTCGCAGCGGCAGCTGCGCGCCCAGCAGGGCCGACAGACACACAAACCCAGCAAACACAGGCCCCTGCGGCACTCGCGGCACAGACAAGCGGCAGCCAGGTGCAGCGTGAAAATGCCGGCTCCGCCGCTGTTTCGCAGATGCAGGCAAATAACGCAGCCCTACAGGCCCTTCTCAAAGACATGGGGTTCGCCTCGGCCGCGGCATCGAACGCGCCTTCGCCGGGCGCAGCGGCACCAAAGGGCCTCAGCCAGCAGTCAGCGGATGTCGTATCAAGTGGTAAGGTCGCGCAGCTGGCATCTGCAGCCGCAGGTGCGGCATCGCCGGTCCCATCAGCTCCAGTTCGCGCAAACGTCCCGGAAAGCAACCCGGTGGCAATCCCCGTGACACAACGCCAGCCCGAACCTCCGGCAGAGCGGAAGAGCATTCCGATCGATCCCAGCCGGTACATTAACTCCCGCGCCTCGACCTCAGCGGCCGCCCAGGCCTCCAGCGCCGCCGCCACGAGTGCCGTCGTCAACGAAGCAGCAAGTGTGACTGCAAACAGGCTTCAGGCGGGCGCGCGTGAAATCGCAGGGGATAGCCAGACCGCAGATACTAGCCGGCGCAAGGAAAGTGAACGTGCCACTATTCAATCAAGCTTTGCCGATCGTATGCTCGAAGGGCTTGATCGCTATCAATCGATGACCCAGCAACGCAGTGCTCTTCCGGACGTAGCCCAGGGAAAAACACCCGGCGCGATCTAGACTCCCTCTCCCCGCACGCCCCGCGCAGGAAAGGCCCGTAAAGGAACCTGGGTAAGACAGGGTGAAGATCGGTGTCGGTTCGGGAAACCCGGCATTGAACCGGCGCCACGGCGTCGGATATAACCGCAACATGGATCTCCTCGTCGAACAAACCGCTGAGGGTTGGCGCGCCCGCTTCGGTCACCGGGAATGCCGCTGTGCTGTTGGCCGAAGTAACCTGATATCAGCGGAGCGAAAACAGGAAGGCGACGGTGCGACGCCGGTCGGGCGCTGGCGCATGCTCAGGGTTCTATACCGTCCGGACCGGATCCAGGACGTTCAAACCGCCCTGCCGCTCTCCGCCATCACCACCAATGACGGCTGGTGTGATGCGCCGGAAGATCCTAACTATAACCGGCAGGTTACCTTACCGTTTGAGGCAAGCCACGAGAAACTGTGGCGCGAAGACCAACTCTATGACGCTCTGGTGGTGTTGAACCACAACAGCGATCCGATCGTTCCTGGGCGTGGAAGCGCAATATTTCTTCATGTTGCTCGGGAGAATTTTGAAGCGACGGAAGGTTGTGTGGCGCTGCAACAGGACGATCTGCTGAAAATCTTGCGAGAAGTGGACCGGGATAGCGCCGTTGTAATTACCGCGCCCGAGACTTAGCGCGTCCCGCAGGCTCGCCGTCGGCCTCTTTCAGGCGGGCGCCTTGCGTTTCCCAAAAATTGCCGATCCGACGCGCACAACTGTTGCACCGAGCCGAACAGCTTGCTCGTAATCCGCGCTCATACCCATCGAAAGCTGCGTAAGTCCTAACCTCCGCGCGAGCTCGTTCAAAAACGCAAAATGGAGGGCGGGATTCTCATCGACGGGCGGGATACACATCAAACCGACGACTGGAAGGGCAAGCTCATCGCGCGCCAAAGCAACAAACTCGGCAAGATCAGCAGGTGCAATTCCGGCCTTCTGTTCCTCTTCGCCGGTGTTGACCTGGATGAAACAGTCGGGTCGGCGGCCACTGCGTTCCATTTCGCGCGCCAGTGCCCGCGCGAGCTTGGGGCGGTCCAGTGTTTGAATTACGTCGAAGAGCGCAACCGCGTCCTTCGCCTTGTTGGTCTGCAAGGGCCCGATCAGGTGTAGTTCGATGTCCGACCAGGTATCCTTCAATCCGGGGAACTTTGCCTGCGCTTCTTGCACCCGGTTTTCGCCAAAGACCCGGTGTCCTGCATTCAGAGCCGATTGGATCTGCTCCACACCATAGGTCTTACTGACCGCCACAAGTTTGACGTCCCCCGGCTGTCGCCTGGAGTCTTGAGCGGCCTGGGAGATTGCTTGCTCCACGTCCGTAAGCGTATCAGCGATAGAGTTGGTCATAGCCGGATTCATGGATGGTCAACTTGGTTGTAATTGATGTATTTGAGGACTGGCAAAGGCTGCATTCTAAGCTCAACGGTCTCCAGTATACCAAGCCCAATTGTTATCAGACTTTGGGTATGACATCAGTCATTACCGCCAACTGATAAGAAGAAAAAGCGCCCCACGGCGGCACGCTCCGAAATGCACAAGGCGCGGATCGCTGTAGCCTTTGGCGGCACGCCAGATGAGCCGAGCCGTCCCAGTTTTTCGCTCTTTGCGACGTAACGCTTTGGCTGGTTCTTGACCTACAGGGTCAGTTGCCCTGAACCATCGAGATATCGAAACCGCTGTAGTACGGCCCGGTGATCCTCGATAACACTCTCAACTTCGGCCTCAGTGAAACACGCCAAACCATCTCCGACACGGCCTCCGCGGAAAAAACGATCTGCGTTTCTTGCCCGTTCGACAAACCCGTCTTCAGATTCCTGACTTGCCAGCTCATCGAAAGAGCTGAAACGGATCGCCCGGCGAAGCCGCTCTTCATCAACTTTCATGCCGAGGTGCTGAACTGCCTTTGCAAACTCAATTTCAGGGCGCTGCTTCATATCCTCGTAGCGCAGCACCAAGGGGGAGAGTTGCTCGTCATCAACCCAACTTCGGACGTGATCGCACCAGCGCCCCAGATACTGCGGCACCGTCGTCTTCCCATCTCCTCTTGTATTGTGACGCTTACTACTCAGGAGCTTAAGCGTTTCAGACGGCTGAAGCCCACAATGATGGGCATAAGATACGGCCACATCAAAGGGGTTGCGCAGAATGTAAATGGATGCCTTGGTCACATCGAGAGTGACGGTCGAAATCTCCTGGAGATTCAGGACAGCTTGATGGGTTTTGACCAGCATGACATCGGCCTTTTGGCTGGCAAGCGCCCTGTGCACTCTGGGCCTAAAGCTGTGTATCTCGATATCGCTGAGATCTCTCAATAGCTTCCCTGTGAGCTTTTCATAGGGCGATCCCATCATATCACTGAAGGTCAGCATATGGATCTTATTGATCGGAAAGGGTTCCTTGCTATTCATAATGTAATTGGCAAGGAACACCCGTAACCAGGTATTACCCGACTTGGGAAAAGAGGCTAACCAAACCAACTTTTTTACGGGTGGTTCAGACATGGTCAGATCCGGTGTTTCGCAAGCCGTCGCTTATCGACGAGAAGTCTCCAATCAAAGCGCCAACTCTCCGTGAGAATTCAGGTATCCGAACCGGGCCAATACCGTACGATGCTCATCAACGATCCTCGAGATCTGCTCAGAGGTGAATTGTTCGATACCATCCCCTATCCGTCCACCCCGGAAAAAACGATCTGCATTTTTTGAACGCTCAACAAAGCCTGAAACCTGTTCCTGCTTCGACAATTCCGTGAAAGAACTGAAGGAAATTGCTCGCTTCAGGCGCTCCTCGTCGACATCCAGCCCGAGGTGTTCAATCGCTCTTCCAAACTCGCTCTTTGGATCGCGTTTCATATCTTCATAGCGCATCACCAGGGGGGCGAGGACGGGATCGTCCACCCAACTGAGCACATGATCGCTCCAGCGCCCCAAGTATTGAGTTACGATCGATTTCTTGTCACCAGGCAGCTTGTGCCAAGGGCTGTTGAGGGCATCGATAATATCAACGGGATCCCTGTTATAATGGTGGGCATAAGAAACGGCCACATCCAGTGGATTTCGGATCACGTAAATCGACGCTTTCGTCAAATCTGCCGTAACCGTCCAGTCTCCGCCGCGCTGGAGCACCGCCTGATGGGTCTTGACCAGCATGATGTCGGCTTTTTGCCCCGCCAATGCGCGATGAACGCGCGGCCGGAGTCTGTCGATCGTTGCATCATCCAGCTCAGCCAACGGTTTTCGCGTGAGCTTTTCGTAGGGCGCACCGGTCATGTCGCCAAAGGTCAAAAGATGCGCTTTATTAATCGGAAAAGGCTCTGTTGCGTTCATCACATAGTTTGCGAGGAACAGTCTGAGCCAGGTGTTACCCGACTTTGGGAAGGATGCCAGCCAGACAAGGTTTCCCATCGCTCTCTACCCTAAATCCTCTCGTTTGCTGCAAACGCCGGCTTGCCGAAGCGTTCCCTCAGCCAAAAAAAGTGTTCGGCTTTGCAGTAGAACGTAATTGTTCAGGATAAACACAGCTAAACGCTCAAGACCACGATACCCGGCAGATGTCAGTCTGTCGGCGTCAAAATAGCAAGCTACGAAAAAAAAAAACCGCCGGTCAGACGACGACAGCGGAGCAAAGAAAAAGGGGAGCGGAAAACCGCTCCCCCAAATCTGTCAGGTAGAAACTCTTAGAAGTTGAGTTTCAGACCGGTAACGACCCAGTAACCGTCGTTGCTGCCGTCGCCGTCAGCATCGGTGTCGTCGTCAAATTCGCTCCAACCGATGGAACCGATCATCTTGATGCCTGGGCCAAGCGCGTAGCTCGCAGCCACTTCAGCGGACTGCAGCTCTTCGTCACCGCTTCCGCCACCGCCGTCAGCTTCACCGTTGAAGTAAGTTACCGAGACGCCCCAAGGGCCGGTGCCGTAAGACGCGCCAATGTCGAAGGACTGGCCTTCGTCCGCGCCGGCTTCTTCCTGCTGAGCGTAAGAACCACCAACCGTGAAGCCAGCGAAACCAATGTTCAAGCCTGCACCAAAGATAGACGGATCGTCGCCACCGGTTGCATCGTTGCTTGCGATGCCGTAGCGGCCGGAAGCAGCAATGTCAAAGCCACCGAAGCTCTCGGTGAAGTTGACACCAAGGTCAATGCCGTCATGGTAAGAAGCATTTTCACTTGGCTGCGTGTTGTCGTCTTCACCCGCGTCAGGGGTGTAGGAGATACCACCCTGCAGGCCGGAGAAGCGCGGCGTGAAGTAGGTAAGACGATTTGCGTCATTTACCCGATCATTTTCCAGCGAAGTCGAGCCGAGAACGCCCCGGAACTGACCAGCTTCAGAATCGAATGGTACCCAGTCGCCCTGGTCACCGGAGTTGATGCCGATACCGACGTTCGGAGCAGCAACGCTCATGATGTAACCAGCAGAGTTCTCGGAACCCATCAGCACGCGACCGAAATCACCTTCGACGAAGAGATAGGATTCGTCGATCTGGTCGTCGGAGGTGTTGCCCTCAAGCTGCACGTTCACACCGAACTGGATGCCGTTGTCGAGAGTGGTCGAACCGGAAAAGATGATTTCCGAATCGGACTTCTGGTCGAAATGGTCTGGATCGGTATTCGAGACAGAGTCGCCGTCACTGTCTAAACCTTCGAAACCATCAGACGAACCATAACCGAAATACTGCTCCATGAAGCCGGAGACACCCAGCTGAATGGGCTCTTCAGCGTACACTGCAGGAGCTGCCATCATGCTGGCAGCAACCAGTGCAGTGCTTCCAAGAAGGATCTTTTTCATAGAAAGTTAACCCCTAATTTGAGTTACCAATTTGGTAAACGTAATTTTGCCTTGCTGAGGTTATGATCCTTATTCCGATACCCGACCTGAGGAAAAAACACCAAGCCAATGAATCAAAGGGTCAAAACCACAACAACGACCTCCACCAACCGGCGAAGACGAGCGGAGATTAGTTGAAACGGTTAATTGGTCAACTCGAACTCGCACTCCGACGTGACATTTTCGCAATGCTGTGGCGGAATTGCCACAGGCGAATTTTGCATTGAGCCGGCCGCAACGAGAGACTTAATGACGAAATATGGCTTAGAACATGGCTTTTCTACCGCCGACAGGGCGTTGAACAACGCTGTTGCAAAGAAGCACTGCGTCAGATGGCACAAACATCACTGAACCGCAAAAACCGGAAAAGGAGCAGCAAGAGCCGCCCCTTTTCAATCTCATTCCAACGCCGCTTGCTGACGTGAATACATCAGCTGCAATGCGATCGGCGCCACACGTAACGCGTGGCCCGTGCTGCTCAGGCCCAGTCTATGGTCCGCACAGGCTGACTTGGCTTAGAACGAGAGCTTGATGCCGGTAACGACCCAGTAACCGTCGTTGCTGTCATCGTCCGCCCCGGACTCGTCGTCCTCAAAGTCATTGTATCCGACAGAACCGATGACCTTGATGCCTGGGCCAAGCGCGTAACTGGCCGCAGCTTCAATGGTCTGCAGTTCTTCATCGCCGCTCGCCGTTGAACCCTCTGCTTCACCATAGAAGTAAGAAAGCGAAACACCCCAGGGACCGGTCTCGTAAGACACACCCGCGTCCCAGGCCTGGCCTTCATTCTCGCCGGCTTCGTCCTGCTGGCCGTACGAACCGCCGACCGTGAAACCAGCGTACCCGACCGCAAACCCGGCACCGAACACCTCCGGATCGTCACCGCCCGCCGCATCGTTGCTGGCGATGCCGTAACGGCCGAAAGCCTCAACATCGAACCCACCGAAACTCTCTACGAAGTTTATGCCAACATCGATGCCGTCATGGAACTCGGCGTTTTCACTCGGCTGGTCGTTGTCGTCTTCCTCGGCGTCGGGTGTGTAGGAAATACCGCCCTGAAAACCGGAGAAACGCGGCGTGAAGTAGGTCAAGCGGTTGGCGTCGTTCACCGCGGCGTTTTCGAGGGTTGTCGCCCCGAGTGTCCCGCGGGCGGCAAGGTTGGCGTCGGACTCGACCGGCACCCAGTCACCCTGGTCGCCGGAGTTAATTCCGATACCCACATTCGGCGCTTCCATGGACATCAGATATCCAGCCGAGTTCTCGGAACCCAGCAGGACCCGGCCGAAGTCCCCTTCGATGAAAGCGTAGGATTCATCGATCTGGTCATCGTTGGTATTGCCCTCAAGCTGGACATTCACACCGAACTGAATGCCGTTGTCCAGCGTGGTTGAACCGGAAAAGATGATCTCGGAATCCGACTTTTGATCGAAGTGATCGCGGTCATCAATATCGGAGGAGCCGTACCCGAAGTACTGCTCCATGAAACCACCGACACCCAACTGGATGGGTTCCTCCGCCTGCACTGCGGGTGCAACCAGCACACCGGCAGCGACAAGCGCTGAACAGCCAAGAAGTCTGTTTTTCATAAATCTACCCCTAGATCGAGTTACCGCAAGATTGCGTAACGTGCTCTGATAAGTGGAAATTCCCGCTCAAGCCCGTGCGCGCAAGCCAAAGAAATAGGTCTACGCCAACGACATGCAGAAGGAATTCCGGCAATCGCGATCTGTGATTGCCATCCTCACCGCCACGTTAATCCCTCACGCTCGTTGACAATCAATCAACTCAGTGTGAAGTCAATCACTTACGTGTGACATCGTGCGCAGGAATCAAGCATAAATTTGAAAAAAGGCGAACTGCTGCTGACGGCGGAATTCGAATCGCGTTCGCCCTTCGATCTTGCGCTTCAGGCTGTCGCTCCCGGCATCCGTTATACGGGAGTCATTGCAAGTTAGCCCCAGATCCGCTTGAGAGGTCTAAGCCGCGGTCATGAAGCCCCACGCAAGAGAAGGAAGGCCGTACACCCGGCACTACCCTAGTGTGATGTTTCTGAAGTTCGCCGCATAATATGCGGCGGATTTTAGAGACTGAATCACACTAGATTCAATGAGGTAGTGTCCCGTTGAATCTGAAATTCAATGAAGTGAATTTCAGATTCGGGATACTAGCGCCGTCATTTCCGGCAGCCAGTCCTTCGCACTCATCGTCGAATCCATTGCAGCCGAGCGGGTCCATCGCTCTTGCTATCCGCTCCTGAGGCGCAGCTCGCGCAAGCCTTCGCAAGCGAGCTTTCTTGACCTTCCATGATCGCCGTGGTTTAAACGATTCGGTAATCTGACAAGCACGAATTCAGTAGAAGGACTCGAGGAAAAGTCATGCTCAAAGCAACTCAGGCGCCCTCCGGCTCTCGGATACTTGCGGCAGTTGCAGCAGGTCTTTTTCTGCTGTCTACGGCGGCCTGCCAATATGCCGACCCCGACACGGTCTACCCTCGCAGCAGGGGCGACAAGGGTGGCGGAACCTATGAAACGAGGGAAAGTATTTTCGGCGGAGGCGGGTTGCAGCTTTTTGGAAACTCCGACGAGAATCCTGCCCAGTCGGGCGGCAGCGGAATCGGCGTGAACAGCTTCCTGTGGCGTGCGTCCTTGGATACGATTTCGTTCATGCCCCTGTCTTCTGCGGACCCCTTTGGTGGCGTCATCATAACCGATTGGTACTCGCCACCGGAGACCAGGGCGGAGCGTGTTAAACTGAATGTCTATATCTTGGGCCGCGATCTGCGCGCCGACGGTATTCGCGCGGCGGTGTTCCGGCAGGTTCAGAATGGTAGCGGGGCCTGGGTAGATGCGGACGTGCGTGCGGAAACCTCTGCGGATCTAGAGAACGCGATCCTTACCCGGGCGCGCCAGCTCCGCATCGCCTCCGTTCAGTAACAGCGCTTGGCCAATAACCGCCCATGGCAGAACCCGGCGCAGTTCACCCGACAAGCCGGTCGAATGGCCCTTCACTGAGCGGCCCCGTATCGTTGTCCCTGCCCCTGCAGTCTTCAGTGAAATCGCGACTCTCAAGTCTCACTCGTAAGCTGTGCCTCTTGATGCAACCGCTCAATAGAAGAAACGCGAGTTGCAAAGCGCAAACCGACAGATAGATCAATGACCCGCTACAACGCCACGGAAACCGAGTTAAAATGGCAGCGCGCCTGGGACGAGGCCGCGTGCTTTGCTGTCACGGAAGACCGATCCAAACCCAAATACTATGTCCTTGAGATGTTTCCCTATCCCTCGGGGCGCATCCACATGGGGCATGTCCGCAACTACACGATCGGCGATGTGATCGCCCGCTATAAGCGTGCCCGCGGCTTTAACGTGCTACATCCCATGGGCTGGGACGCCTTCGGCCTGCCGGCGGAGAACGCGGCAATCGAAAAGAAAGTTCCGCCGGGCGACTGGACTTACGAAAACATCGCGATCATGCGTGATCAGCTCAAGACCATGGGCCTGTCGCTTGACTGGTCGCGTGAGATCGCGACCTGCCATCCGGGATATTACCGCCACGAACAAAAGATGTTCCTGGACTTCCTGAAAGCCGGCCTTGTCTATCGCAAGGAGTCCTGGGTCAACTGGGATCCGGTCGATCACACGGTCCTGGCCAACGAACAGGTGATTGACGGCCGGGGCTGGCGGTCTAACGCCTTGGTCGAAAAGCGCAAACTGCCGCAATGGGTCTTTAAAATCACCGAATTCGCGGACGACCTGCTGGATGATCTTCAGACTCTGGAGCGCTGGCCGGAAAAAGTGCGCGTGATGCAGCACAACTGGATCGGGCGTTCGGAGGGCGCGCGCGTGCGTTTCGCCTTCACGGAACCTGGTGCGACCGGTACCGAGAGCGAAATCGAGGTTTTCACCACCCGGCCGGACACCCTGTTCGGTGCCTCGTTTTGCGCGCTGTCGCCCAATCACCCGCTTGCAACCGATCTGGTCAGCCGAGACGAAGAAGCGGCGGCCTTCGTCGCCGAATGCAACCGCCTGGGCACCAGTGAAGAAGCCATCGAGAAGGCCGAGAAGCTGGGATACGATACAGGATTGAAGGTTCGCCACCCCCTGGCGCCGGAGATTGAGCTCCCTGTTTTCATTGCTAATTTCGTGCTGATGGAATACGGCACAGGCGCGATTTTCGGGTGTCCGGCCCACGATCAACGGGACCTGGATTTTGCCCGCAAGTACGACCTGAACGTCACACCGGTTGTGTTGCCCCCCCAGGCTGACCCTGCCGAATTTACTGTCGGGAACGAGGCCTACGTCGGCGACGGCAGCATCTTCAACTCGCGCTTTCTGGACGGCCTGGGCGTGGATGAAGCGAAGCGCCGGGTCATTGAAGAACTGGAGTCGCTGAAAGCCGGGACCGGAACGGTCCAGTTCCGCTTGCGCGACTGGGGCGTTTCCCGCCAACGTTACTGGGGCTGCCCCATTCCCGTCATCCACTGTGATGACTGCGGTGTCGTTCCGGTACCGGAATCAAGTTTGCCTGTGGAACTGCCCACAGACGTCTCTTTCGACAAGCCCGGCAATCCGCTCGACCATCATCCGACCTGGAAACACACCGACTGCCCGTCCTGCGGGAAAGCGGCGCTGCGTGAGACCGACACCTTCGACACCTTCACGGAGTCGTCCTGGTATTTCGCCCGTTTCTGCTCGCCGCGCTCCGAAAATGCGATGGACCGGGAGGCCGTCGACTACTGGCTGCCGGTCGACCAGTACATCGGCGGCGTAGAGCATGCCGTTTTGCACCTGCTTTATTCCAGGTTCTTCACCAGGGCCTTGAAGCGCTGCGGCTATCTGGACCTCGAGGAGCCCTTCGAAGGCCTCTTCACCCAGGGCATGGTCTGTCACGAAACCTACCAGGATGATGCCGGAAACTGGCTTCAGCCGACGGATCTGCGCCGGGACGGCGCGGGAAATCCGGTCACGGCGTCCGGCAAACCGGTCTCGATCGGCCGCTCCATCAAAATGAGCAAGTCGAAAAAGAACACCATTGATCCCACGGAGATCATCGGCACCTATGGGGCCGATACCGCCCGTTGGTTCATGCTGTCCGACAGTCCGCCCGAGCGCGATATGGAGTGGACGGAGGCCGGCGTGGAAGGCGCCTGGCGCTTTGTACAGCGCCTCTGGCGGCTGATCACAGAAGATGTGGCTTCCCTGCCGGCCGCAAGCTCCGCAGCTCCCGCTTCACTGGGCGCCGGCGCGGCCGATATGCGCCGCACGACGCACAAGACTATCGCCGATGTAACTGAGGCGATCGAACAATTCAGGTTCAACCGGGCCGTGGCGAAGCTTTACGAGCTCACGAACAGCTTAACGAGTTCGAGCGGGACGGATGCGGACAGGCTGTGGGCCCGCCGCGAAGCCTTCGAGGTTCTTGTTCGGCTCTTTGGTCCCATGATGCCCCATCTGGCGGAGGAACTCTGGCAACGCCTGGGTCACGACACGCTGCTGGTTGATCAGCCTTGGCCTGTCGCGGATAGTTCCCTGACAAAAGAGGAGACAGTCACTCTTCCTGTGCAGGTGAACGGCAAGCTGCGGGCGACAATCGACGTGCCTTTGGACGAAACCGAGGATGCCATCCGCGCAGCCGCGCTTGCCGAACCGGGTGTTCAGCGGGCGATCGGCGACAAAGAAATCCGCAAGCTCATAGTCGTTAAAAACAGGGTGGTGAATATTGTCGTATAGCGCAAAGTCACAAACCGGCAGCTTTTGGAGTGCAGAGCTTATGCGGATTTCTGTTGTTCCGGTGACGAAACGAAGCTTTTTGCCCTCCGCGGCAATGATCATTTGCCTGAGCCTTGCGGGTTGTGGCTTTCAGCCTTTGAACAGCCGGAACGCCGGATCAACGGCGGGTGGCGGGACCAGTGCACAAGCCGGTCAAACCTCAACAATGGATGAGCTGGCGGCCATACGTATCGCGCCACTGTCTGACCGTGCCGGCCAGGAAATGCATAATCTTCTCCGGGACCGGCTCAATCCTTCGGGTCAGCCGTCTGCGCCAAAGTATCAGCTCGAAGTGCGCCTAACAGAGTCTATCCGAGAACTGGCGTTTGAGAGCGATGAAACAGCAACCCGTGCGGACTTGTCGATTATCGCCAACTACCGGCTCGTGCGTATCGACAACGAAAAAGTCATCTCTACCGGTCGCTCGCGCTCCATCAGCAGCTACAATATTCTGGAGCGGCAGTTCGCCTCCACGATTTCAGAAGCCGATGCCCGAAGCCGGACACTCCGCGATTTAGCGGATGATATCAGAATCCGGTTGGGGGCATATTTCAGCTCAAACAGGGAGTCGTGAAACGACAGGATTGTGACCAAGGGTTTTTCGTCTCCCTAAACGGCCGGAAGGCAGGCTGCAGAAGAAGTAAGTTGGAAGAAACGTGGTCAAGATAGCGCCCGCGCAGGCTGAGAAATTTATTGCCAGACCCGATCCTGCCGTCCGAGCGGTTCTGATCTTCGGTCAGGATGGCGGCATGGTCCGCGAACGCGCCGAAACTCTCGCAAAAACGGTCGTTGATGACCTGAAAGACCCTTTCCGGCTGGCGGATCTGACAGCCGGCGATCTGAAAGATGATCCCGCACGCCTGAGTGACGAAGCGGCCGCCATTTCAATGATGGGCGGGCGCCGTGTGGTCCGCGTCCGCGACGTCACCGACGCCATCACTCCCAGCTGCAAGGATTTCTTCGCCGCGCTGCCCGGTGACGCCCTGATGGTCTTTGAGGCCGGCGATCTTCCCGCACGCTCAAGTCTGCGTAAACTCTTCGAAGCGGAGAAAGCCGGCGCGGCAATTGCCTGCTACAGAGACGACCAACGCTCCCTCCCGGGGGTTATTCAGGCAAGCCTTCGTGACCAAGGCCATAGTGTAAGTCCTGATGCCCTCAGTTTCCTGGCCGCCAATCTGGGCGGCGACCGTCAGGTCACGCGCCGTGAACTCGACAAGCTGGCGCTCTACAAGGGGCAGGAGCCCGGCACGATCGAACTCTCCGACGCAACGGCCTGTATCGGCGATACGGCCGATCTGACACTGGATGACCTGGCTTTCAGCGTTGCGTCGGGCAAATTGGCGATGGTCGAGCGCACCCTGGGCCGAAGTTTTCTGGAAGGCAGCCACGCCGTGACAATATTGCGGGCCGTGGCGCGCCATTTTCATAAACTGCAATTTGTCTCCGGCATGATGGGACAGGGCCTGTCCATCGACGAAGCCAGCAAAAAGCTGCGCCCGCCCCTGTTCTGGAAAACCGCCGCCGAGTTTAAATCTCAGGCGAGCGCCTGGCCCCAAAGCAAGTTGACGCGCGCGACGGCAAAGCTTCTGGAGACCGAACGGGAATGCAAGAAGACCGGCGCGCCGGCGCAGACGCTCTGCTCGCGCACGCTCTTCGAAATTTCCACCGCGAGCCCTCTCCGGCGCCGCACCAGGGCCTGATTTCGGTCCAAGGGACCGACCGAGACAAAAATCTTAGTTGACCGGTGTCTGGTTCAGACGATGCAGGACGTCATCGAGTTGTTCCAGCGTCTCGTAGCGGATCGTCAGAGATCCGCCCTTACCGTAGAACTCAATCGCGACTTCCAGTCCGAGCATGTTGGATAAATCACGCTCCAGCGCGATGGTGTCTGCGTCTTTCTCAAAGGGGACCGGCCGGGACTCTGCACCTTCACCGCCTGCTCCCTTGGCGGAGGTCTTACCTGAAGGCCTGTCCGCCCCGTCACCTTCTCCCGATTTGGCTTTCTTGATGAGACGCTCGGTCTCACGAACACTCAGCCCATCGGCAAAGATACGTTTCGCGAGGGTTGCGGGATTGTCCGCGCCAATGAGCGCACGCGCATGCCCTGCACTGAGGTGTCCGGCCTCCAGAAATGACTTCACCTCATCCGGAAGTGTGAGCAGCCGTAAGGTGTTGGCGATATGACTCCTGCTTTTGCCGACCACGCGCCCCAGATCTTCCTGGGTGTGGCTAAACTCGTCCATGAGCCGACGATAACCCTCCGCCTCTTCCAGGGGAGATAGATCCTGTCTCTGGACATTCTCGACGATCGCCACTTCCAGGGCCTGAGAGTCCGTGAACTCCCGAATGACCACGGGCACTTCATGTAACAGAGCTTTCTGTGACGCGCGCCAGCGGCGCTCCCCGGCGATAATCTCGTATTCGCTCGCCCGGTCCGGGTGACGGCGAACGATAATCGGCTGCAGGACGCCGTTTTCACGAATGGAATCCGTGAGAGACGCCAGTGCTTCGTCATCGAAATACTGTCGCGGCTGAAAGCGGTTCGGATGCAGATGCTCGATCGGAACTTCCTTGGTCGAGCGCACCTTGTCGAGCGATGCGTAATCCTCGTTCTCGTCACCAAACAAAGCCGCAAGGCCGCGGCCGAGGTTGGTTCGCTTTTCGCTATCCTGCTGATTTTCTTCGGGGTTTTCCACGTCAGAAGGATCTTGATTGCTCATGATAGGCCGACCTATGGGTTAACTTAAACTGTGGCGCCACACCGCCGAATTCGGTTCCTGATGACATCGCGGGACATTATATGCGCGGCTTGTGGTCTTCCCCTCTCCACAAAACCGGTGACTGCCGCCACTCCTCTTGCCGGGAGCCAAGGTTACCGCCGCGGAAGTTCCGCGGGCGCCGTCCCTATTCCTGAAGCGAGCGCGGAGCCAAACCTCTTGCTGTTCGCAATGGCCGTCGCCACCGGATCTTTGTCGCCCTGAGTCGCAGTGACCATAGGCCTGGGCGCTATCGGCTTCACTGCCGCTGCAGCTCCGAGCGGCGAAGGCGCTTCGGGGCGGGACGCCCGCGCCCCTGAAATCGAGGAGGAATGCGGGATCCCCGATCCTGGGACCGCCGAGCCTTTTTCGCGGCGCAGAATCTCGCCGGCCAAACGGATATAGGATTGAGATCCGGCGCACTTCATATCGTAAAGCAAGACCGGTTTGCCATGCGACGGAGCCTCGGACACCCGAACGTTGCGTGGGATCATCGTTTCATAAACGACATCGCCCAAGTGCTTTCGTACATCCTCGGCAACCATGTCACACAAATTGTTGCGGCGATCGAACATGGTCAACACAATCCCTTGTATCTCCAGCTTTGGATTCAGCCCCCTCTTCACACGCTCCACCGTACGAAGCAAATGAGACAAGCCCTCCAGGGCATAGAATTCCGCCTGCAGGGGGACCAGGACGGCGTCCGAAGCGACAAAGGCATTCAGCGTCAGGAGGCCTAGGGCCGGTGGACAGTCTATCAGGACATAATCATAGTCCCCAAACAGGCTCTCGAGACCATCGCGCAGGCGATACTCACGACGGTCGGCGTTGACCAGTTCGAGCTCTGCGCCGGAGAGATCGACACCTGAAGGAACGACAGCCATACCAGGAACAGCCGTCTCAATGACCACGTCTTTCACCGGCGTGCCGTCCATCAACACATGATAGATACTCCGCGCGCGGCGGTCGGGAGCGACACCCAATCCAGTGCTCGCGTTACCCTGCGGGTCCATATCTATAATGAGGACGCGCTTCTTACAGGCCGCGAGCGCTGTTGCCAGATTGACGGCGGTCGTCGTCTTGCCCACACCACCCTTCTGGTTCGCAATCGCGAGAACCCGGGGCCCGCTGGACAGCTGACCTCTGGTCGCTTCGTTGTCCGAATTGGCAAAATGTTGTGGCTGCACGTGTCTAATCCCCTATTTGTAGGGTATCCAACCGCAAAATCTGACCTTCAGAACTGGAGCGGCTGGAGAACCTCTCCACCCGCATACTCCACCTTTTACCGGCTGTGGTCAATTCTTGTTCAGCGTTTTTGCCCTTGAGCAACAGAAGTCGCCCCGGGGGGAAGACTCCGGATTCCGGCAATTGGCGGCCAGGGGCACTCTGACAAGAGAGAAATGGCCAGGCAAATCCGAGTAAATCATCTAAAGGAGCGAAGGCCCGTGCCGTGACAAGATCGGCGCGGAACGCCTCAACCTGTTCAATTCTCTTATTGTGAACTGTCACCTGGCACGATGTTGCGCGCGCAACTTCTCGCAGGAAAACGCATTTTCTCTGGTCAGATTCGATCAAGTGCACCTTTTGACACCCGAGAATAGCGAGAACCATACCCGGAAAGCCGGCCCCGCTGCCAAGATCAACGATGACCGGTTCGGCCTTGTCAAATGTCGGGGGCAAGTGTTCGAGCAGTTGTGCGGAATCTAGAAAGTGACGACGCCAGAGATCAGTCAGACTGTCCCGGCTCACTAGATTGATGGACTTGTTCCACTTGATCAAAAGCTCCGCGTAGAGTTCCAGCTTAACCAGTGTTTCACGTGAAACATCACCAAGGCTTTGCGCGAAGGACTCCGCCGAAAAGAGAGAGTCAGGCGGCATCTTCGGACGACCCGGCAGCCTTGCCACCAACGCGGTCTTCTGCCAGTGGCTCCGTTGCTGCGTTTTTCACGGGATCGCGTTTGACATACCGCAAAAGCGCAACCAACGCCGCAGGCGTCACACCCGGCAACCTGCCTGCCGCGCCCAGTGTTTCAGGCTTACTCGCGGAGAGAATCTGGACAACTTCATTGGAGAGACTGGGAACAGACGCATAATCAAGTTGTGCGGAAAGCTTGAGGGCTTCGTCTCTGCGAAAGGCGCGTATGTCAGCATCCTGCCGTTCGATATAGCCAGCATAGCGGGCTTCAATCTCGATCTGTGTCGCGACACCAGGTGAGACCTCACGCTCGAGCTCCGGCCAGATGCGCGTCAGCACAGGCAAAGTGACATCAGGGTAACGCAGGAGATCAAAGGCTGAGCGGCGCACGCCATCCATGTTCACCTTGATGCCTTCTTTCGCGAGCAGATTCGGTGTCGCGCTGCGCTCGGTCAGCAGGTTATAGGCCGCTCTTAGACCTTCCATCTTTTCCTCGAAGGCATTGACGCGGGTTTGTCCCACACAGCCGATTTCTATACCAAGCGCCGTAAGTCTTTGATCGGCGTTGTCCGCTCGCAGACGCAAGCGGTATTCGGCGCGCGAAGTGAACATTCTGTAGGGTTCATTCACACCACGGGTGACCAGGTCGTCAATCAGAACCCCAATATATGCGTCTGCGCGATCGAACTGGATTCCCTCATCCTCACTCTTATCTGAGTTTGAAGACCCCAGCTTCCCGGCTCGCTTCGCCGCGTTCAAGCCGGCAACCAGTCCCTGCGCCGCCGCCTCCTCATACCCGGTCGTACCATTGATCTGGCCGGCCAAATAGAGCCCCGGGATCTTGCGTGTTTCCAGACTTCTGCGGAGTTCGCGCGGATCCACATAGTCATATTCGATGGCATAGCCGGCCTGCAGCATCTCGGCCTGCTCCAAACCAGGAATGGTTTTCAAGAGCGCAAGCTGCACCTCCGTGGGAAGAGACGTCGAAATGCCATTCGGGTACACAGTGGGGTCGTCGAGACCTTCAGGCTCCAAAAAGATCTGGTGCCGGTCACGATCGGCAAAGCGAACGACTTTGTCCTCGATTGACGGGCAATAGCGTGGGCCCGTCGACTCGATCTGCCCCGAATAGATAGGTGCACGATTCAGGTTCGCCCGTATCAAATCATGTCCGGATGGCGAAGTGTAGGTGATGTGGCAGTCAATTTGACGCTGCGTTATCTCGCGCGTCAGGGTCGAGAAGGCTTCAGGCGGATTGTCTCCAGGCTGCGCCTGCAACCCGCTGTAATCGATCGTCCTGCCATCCAAACGTGGTGGCGTGCCCGTCTTCAATCGCCCCAGGGCAAACCCAAAACGATCGAGCGTCTTCGACAGTCCCATTGACGGGGCATCGCCCACCCGGCCCGCAGGTTCAATGGTCTCACCGCGATGTATCAAACCTCTAAGGAAAGTGCCGGTGGTCAAGATCACCGTCGGCGCGCAAATGGCAATCCCCTCTCCCGTCATGACACCAGTGCAGTGTCCGGCATCATTAACAAGCAAGTCCTCGACAGCGGCCGCTCTCAGCTCAAGGTTCTCCTGCTCTTCCAGCAACGCGTATATGTTTTCTCGATACAGGCGCCGGTCCGCCTGAGCTCTCGGCCCCCGCACCGCCGGCCCTTTACTCCGGTTCAAGACACGGAACTGAATACCGGAACGATCGATCGCCCGTCCCATAATCCCGTCCAACGCATCAATCTCTCGAACGAGGTGTCCCTTCCCCAAGCCGCCGATGGCAGGATTGCAGGACATAACGCCGATGGTTTCGAGCTTGTGGGTGACAAGAACAGTGCGGGCGCCCATCCGCGCCGACGCAGCCGCAGCTTCACAGCCGGCATGGCCGCCCCCCACCACAATGACATCATAGTCTGCCATTAACTCGGATCCTTAAGAATTCTGCGTCTTTGAGGGGTTAGGCCCCTCAGAAATGTCAACATGGCGACGGCATCTAACCGCGGCAAGAAAACCACAAACACCGGGAGGTTTCAAACCCCTACGGGCCGCTAAATCTGTCGATTTTGCAGAACCCGCAAAGTCCCGGTACGCATCGGGCTTACCAAGTGAGAGAAAGTGACCTCCCCCGCGATCCTCGGCGAAAGATCCCGCGTGCAGCCACTGACAGCAACAGCAGAGTGCACTGCGCGATGGGGATAACGAATTCGGGCCTGAAGAGCAAGGTTTCCAGTTTCACGCCCGAAAACGGATGCATGTCAGAAAGACGAGTGGATCGCCGGAAAAAACCTCGGCCAAACAGCATTCGTCGCTCAGTCCATGTTCTCAGGGAGCGCGCGACCCGGTTTCGGCGCATGGCTTAACTTGGAAACGGACCGTCCTTGGGACTAAACCGTTCCCATTGCCCTGAGTGTTTCACGTGAAACACAGGAGGAAGTCCCGGAATACAGCCAATTCCCACTCTCGGCGAAGTTTGATTTCTTGTTGAAAATTCTCGCCGGCATTCCGGAAGACTTAGTTCAAATGCTCTCGAACAACCGCTATTTTTTCACGGTAAATCAATGACTTCTTAAATGTTCAGCGGTTAACATCCATAATCTTTTTCGCATCGTGAAGCTTATGTGGACGCAAGAGTCCCTGCTCAACGGTGTCAATCAACGGCGGACAGGACGTTTGACGATGATTATTTCGCACGCACTCAACTCTGCGACTAAGCTTTTGCTGATTTTAGCGCCCTTGATCTTTGTATCGGGCTGCGCAAGCCTCGCAGATCATACTTCTCCCGCATCTCAGACGGCTGCACGTATTCAGGCCGAACCTGGGCCTGATCGCCTTGTTCGCTATTGCCGACGGATGGCTGAGACCAAGAATCTCCGCATCGCAATCGGGATTTGTGAGCGCGCCCTGGCGGCAGCGCCCGAAAACCCCGAACCCGTGATCATCCTGGCCGAAGCGTACCTGGACGCGGACCTGAGCAGCGAGGCTGCCGAGGCCTATCGCTTCGCTTTGAGCATCGATGATCAGAGCGGGAAGGCCCACTTCGGTCTTGGGAAGCTGTATCTCAAGACCTCCAGGCTTGAGGAAGCCCGGCCACACTTGGAAGCCGCACTTGAAAGCGGTCAGCAGGATCCCGCAATCTTTAACGCGCTTGGTGTGCTTGAAGATCAGTCAGGAGATCACGCCTCGGCCCAGAGCTTCTATCAGGCGGGCCTTGCGCTCGACCCGGACAACACCGCGCTGACAAACAACCTTGGTGTTTCACTTCTTCTCAGCAAGCCATCTGAGATTGGAGACAGCATTTTCGGACGACTCGCGCCGGAGCAGGAGTCCCGTCAGACGGCGGCGGTCCCGAGACAAGCTGTCGAAGCGCCGCGCCAAACGAGCATCGCAGCCAAAGCGTCAGCCAGCGTCTCTCTAAAAGCCGAGCCTGAGCAGAAAAGCGGATCAACGCTGAAGGTGCGAGATCTGACTCAGGCAGAACTGTTCCAGGTTGAAGAAGACACCTTGTTCACCTTCTTCCGCGACTCAAGGGTGGCTGACCTCGGGAGCCTGGAACCCGTTGTGACGCCGGCCCCTATTGAGATCGTTGATTTTCAGGCGCTGCCGGTCCTCCCCGATCCGACCGGAACACACAGCCCGTCCGGGCCAATGGTCGGGAACGCCGACACCAACAACAGCACCAGCGCGACCCTCCTTGCCCGCGCGCTCGTGGATTACAACCCTGGTTCCCCCGCTGTGACGGACCAACCCGAACGCGCGCACGCGCCGCTCACGACCCAAGTTGTGAAAATCGTGTCCCACAGAGCACAGTCGTTTGACCTCGCTCGTGTAAGACCCGTTCGTAAGCCTTTCGTACCGAACGCCGCTGTCGAGCTCGCGTCGGAACAGGGTCACTTGGCTGATTTCGTAGAGCTTGAGGTTGACCCTGAACCCAAGCTACAGCTCGCCAAAGTTGCGCATCTCCCCATCGAGATGCCGGCCCTGGACCGCGTGCCTCCGTCGGAAGGAAAAAACTCCCCCTCCAGCGACCGGGCGCCGGAAGCCGGAAGCACTTCACCAGGCGTTTTGCCGAACAGTGTGCAGATCGTTGAGATCAGCGCACCTGCTTCAGAGAAAGCCGTCACGACTCTTGGCGATGACAGCGAAATCATGATGGATATGCTTCTGCCGACAGATACGGGAATATTGAACCTGCATGGCGACGGACCAACCCTAAAAGCGGAAACGCGCCATCAGCCGAGTGTCGACACTATCGCGGCGCTCCCAGACGCGTCGGAGACACCTCACCAACCGGACCCGCAAGAACCCGCGAACCCAGGCTCGGGTGAACCAGATGCCGAACCCGTCTTTTGGCCCAACGGTCTCGCCGAACGCAGCCTGCCATCCCTTAGGAGTTCTTCACCCGACGATTCCCAAGAGACAATCACGGCGCTCATGCTATTGAACCGAGATCCGATTTCATCTGCTTAGCCCTGGCGACCCCGAATAGCGCAAGAAATGCCCGATGAGAGCAAGCGACCGCTTTGCGGGGCTCTGGAAACATAGCGCGAAGGCGTAAGTCACTTGCCAATGCAAAAGTCACGAAAAACCACGTCAAGCAGGTCCTCGACGTCCACCCTCCCCGCAATCCGGCCAAGTGCCCGCATGGCGAGCCGCAAGTCCTCCGCCAGAAGCTCCGGATCGTCCGCGACATTGGCCATCTGAGCCCGGCGCAAGGATGCAAGACAGTCTTCGAATGCCGTGCGGTGACGGCTTCGGGTAATAACGGGTGCCTCACCTGCGCCGGTCAGCAGCTCTTGCGCCCGGGATCTCAAAACGGAAATCAGATCAGTCATACCCGACGCGTCACGCGCGGAGATTGCCAAGACCTCACGTGCGGCCCTCAAAGGGCCCGCCCTCACCTGCGCCAGGTCGGGGAGCAGATCGATCATATCCCTTTTGTTCAAAACGACGATCGTGGAGGCATCCACCAGATCTAGTGTTGCAGGATCAAGCCGCGGCCAGTCGTTGAGGTCGAAAACCGCGATTTTCATATCCGCCGCCGCCGCACGGGCACGGGCACGGCGTATGCCCTCTGCTTCGATAGCCGCCTGTCCGTCTCCCCTAAGATCCCGAAGACCCGCCGTATCAGCCAGGGTCATGGGGTACCCGTCCAAGTCCAGGTGCACCTCGACCACGTCTCGTGTGGTTCCCGCCATTTCCGACACGATGGCGGCATCACGCTTCGCTAACACATTCAAAAGGCTTGATTTTCCGGCATTCGGTGCGCCCACGATGGCAAGGGCCAGCCCGTCCCGGAGGCGCTCTCCGACTCCCTCGTCATCCAGATATCGCGCCAGCTCAGCAATCATTTTCGATACATCCTGCTGGAGCCGGACGGCGACGCTCTCGGGGAGGTCTTCGTCGGGAAAATCTATGACCGCTTCAATGTGCGCCAGGATACGAAGCAGCCGCTGCTTCCAGCTCTCGCTGAGGTTTGATAAGGCGCCGTCCATCTGACGCAAGGCCTGACGCCGCTGCGCCTCGGTCTCGGCTGAGATCAGGTCGGCGAGGCCCTCGACCTCTGAGAGATCCAACTTTCCATTATCGAACGCACGCCGCGTGAACTCGCCCGCCTCCGCCGCCCGCAGCCCGCTCATTGCACTTAAGGCCTTCACGACTCCCGCCACGACCGACCTGCCGCCATGGACATGGAGTTCGACAACATCTTCACCGGTAAAACTCTGCGGCGCGGGAAACCAAAGCACCAGTGCGCGGTCGATCTCGGCAGAATCAACGGGATCACGCAGGGACAAGAGCCGGGCCATCCGGGGCACGGGTCTCACGCCCGCCAGGGCTTCGATAGTGTTCCCCGCCTGCGGTCCGGAGATTCTGAAAACCGCGACGCCTGCAACACCCGCCGCCGTGGAAAGCGCGAAGATGGTATCGTTCATGCCCGAGATGTCCTGAGAGAGGTGAAGCGCCGGTGAGAGCCTGGCATCTCTGACCCCGTAGCTTCAAAGATATCGCATTTGCATGTGGGTTTGAGTCTCGCCATCGCCGTAAACCCGCAAGCAACCGCCAGAAGATGCAGCTTTTTATCTCGCCCGCCGGGTTCCGTTTGCCGCGCGCCTAGTCTTTGCTCTTCGTTCCGGCAGTCATTTGCGACCAGAACATCTTTTGCATCTGCTCGAAACCTTGCATACCGGCAGGAATCCAGGTCGTCAGAAGCGTTTCCGGATCCATCGCGGAAAGGTTATCCATAACCCGTTTCTGAACATCGTCCATCACGGCCTTCTGAAGAGGCGCAACGTCCGGCAGGCCGAGAAAGGCACGCGCCTCCTCGGGTGTACAATCGATATCTACCGAGATCTTCATTCTGCTTTACCTCTCCGACTTTACGTCACTCGCCCAATTTGCGGGACTGTATCATGCCACCAGCCAGACTCTAGCCCATATATTCTGAAGCTGCGGCGAATCACAGACACCCAAATGCAGGCGCTTCCGTCGCGTTACGTACCTCCACAGGCATTCTCCTATGGTATTTCCGCACCGCGATGGCCATCTTGACTGAAGGATCGGGGCACCGCGGAAAGCCCGCGCATCCCCATCCCAATCGTCGCGCGTCCACGCGTATTCGGCAGCGGAGCCTTTCAGACGCATCTGACTGAGAGACCATCAAGTGATCGGCATAAAAATGACGGCAAATCGCCTGGCAAACGAGACCAGCCCCTATCTCCTGCAACACCAGGACAACCCTGTCCATTGGCACCCCTGGGATGAGGCGGCGCTGGAGACAGCGCAGCGGGAAAACAAGCCGATCCTTCTCTCCGTGGGTTATGCGGCCTGTCACTGGTGCCACGTCATGGCGCATGAATCCTTTGAAAACGCGGAAATCGCAGCCTTGATGAACCGGCATTTTGTCAACATCAAAGTCGACCGCGAAGAACGTCCGGATCTCGACAGCATCTATCAGTCCGCCCTGGCGCTTCTGGGCGAGCACGGTGGCTGGCCTTTGACTATGTTTCTGACACCGAAAGGCGAGCCTTTCTGGGGTGGCACCTATTTCCCGCCGGAGCCACGTTACGGACGCCCCGGATTTCCTCAGATCCTGAGCGGCATCGCCGAGGTCTATGCCAGGGAACCGGAGAAAGTCGAGAAGAACGTCGCCGGCCTGGGGAATGCCCTGGCGAAACTCTCCGACAACCTGAAAGGCGGGACGGTCTCTCTCGCGCAGATCAACGAGATGGCGGAACGACTGGTCAAGGAGTGCGATCCGGTCAACGGCGGCATCGGTCAAGCACCGAAATTTCCGCAGCCTTCGATCCTGAAGCTTTTCTGGCGGGCCTGGAAACGCAGCGGCCAAACCGTCTTCCGGCAAGCGGTCGAGCGCGCCCTCACCCGCATGTCTCAAGGGGGGATCTATGATCACCTCGGCGGCGGCTTTGCCCGCTACACCGTCGACGAACGCTGGCTGATCCCGCACTTCGAGAAAATGCTCTACGACAATGCCCAACTGATCGATGTTCTGACCTGGGCGTGGCAGGAGTCTGAAAGCCCTCTCTTCGAGCAGCGGGTCCGGGAGACAGTGGACTGGCTTTTGCGCGATATGATGGCGCAAGAAAGCGAAAACAGCGACAGCAAGGTCGATGCCTTTGCCTCGACCCTGGATGCGGACAGCGAGGGTGAAGAAGGCAAGTTTTACGTCTGGCAGGAATCAGAAGTGGACGAGGTCCTGAAGGAGGCATCCCCTGCCTTTAAGGCCGTTTATGACGTCAGCGCGGTGGGCAATTGGGAAGGCAAGAATATCCTGAACCGGCTCCGGGACACCGCGATCCTGTCGGCTTCGGAAGAAAAGGAACTGAAATCCGCGCGTGATAAGCTCTTCGACCGGCGCAAAGACCGTATACATCCCGGCTGGGACGACAAGGTTCTGGCCGACTGGAATGGCCTGATGATTGCCGCCCTCGCCCGCGCCGGCCGGGCCTTCAAGGAACCAGACTGGGTGGCGGCCGCAGAGAAAGCTCTCGCATTTGTCCAAGAGACAATGATGCCGGAGGGTCGCCTGCACCACAGCTGGCGGCGCGGTCATCTCAAACATGCCGCCACACTGGACGACTACGCCAATCTGACCGACGCCGCCCTCGCGCTTTATCAGGTAACGGGGAAGAACACCTACCTGGACCAAGCCGAAAGCTGGTGCCAGACCACGGACCGCCACTATTGGGATCATCGAGACGGCGGTTACTTCTTTACCGCAGACGATGCAAAGGATCTGATTCTGCGCAGCAAATCGGCGCACGATAACGCGGTGCCCTCAGGCAACGGGACCATGGTGGCGGTCTTGACCCAACTTTTCCATCTGACCGGCAACGACGCCTATAGAGAACGTGCGGAGCAACTCGTCACCTCTTTCACGGGCGAACTCGAACGCAACTTCTTCCCACTCTCGACACTGCTGAACGGCGCAGAGTTTCTGCAATCCTCTCAGCAGCTCGTCATTGTGAAGCGACCGAACAGCAACGATGAAGAGGTGTTCATCGATGTTCTTCGGGATCTTTCTTTACCCAATGCTGTTTTCCAGGTGATCTCTGGCGACGAGAGTCTTCCGGAAACGCATCCCGCGCATGGTAAAGGTCTGGTTGACGGCAAGCCGGCGGTTTATCTTTGTCAAAATCAAAGCTGTTCACTTCCCATGACTGACGCAAACGCAGTTCTGCTTGCGCTCAAAGGCAACGCTGTATGACCCCACAGGACACGGAGGGATCCGTGATGGACACCGCAGAGGTTACAATCGACTCTCCCTTTGGGGCATTACTGTTAAGGGCCAGTGACGAGGCCATCACCCGTTTAACCTGGCTGATGGAGGAAGACGGCGCCCTCCGGCATGCGCCCAACGCCTCCAGGCCGCTCGAACGCCCGAATAGTCCGGCACACAAACTCTTGGCTGAAGCCACTCGACAACTTGAGGCCTACTTCGAGGGAACTCTGCGCGATTTCGCCCTGCCCCTTGCGCCCGCCGGCACCGCCTTCCAGCGGCGTGTCTGGCATGAGATGGCAAAAATCCCCTATGGCGAAACCATGACTTACGGCCAATTGGCCGATAAATCGGACTCTGTCGCCCGCGCGGTCGGCGGCGCCTGCGGAGCCAATCCCATTCCAATTATCATTCCCTGCCATCGCGTCCTGGGCGGAGGAGGAAAACTTGGCGGCTTTTCGGGCGGACTTGGCCCGGACAGCAAACGAGCGTTGCTGGAGCATGAAGGCGTTCTGACCCCCGGCTTCGGATTCTGAATGATTTCACGTGAAACATTTTGACCGGCCAGGGGCGAAACCAACCGTACAGCCAATCCAAGAAACGATAACATCAGCAAGACGAAGGGAGACAAACGCATGCCCGAAATCAATATAAATGGTCCCGATGGCGCTTTCAGCGCATATTTAGCGGTGCCCAAGGTTCTCCCCGCCCCCGCGGTTGTCGTGGCGCAGGAGATCTTCGGCGTCAACCAGGTGATGCGCGACGTCTGTGACTGGCTGGCCGGGATGGGATATCTGGCCTGCTGTCCGGACATCTTCTGGCGTATCGAGCCCGGAATCCAAATCACCGATAAGACCGAGGCCGAGTGGAAACGCGCCTTCGAGCTCTTCGGATTGTTCGATCCGGGTAAGGGTATTGAGGATCTGAGCGCTGTTATAAGCCACCTGCGCGACCACGAAGACTGCACGGGAAAAGTCGGATCTGTCGGCTTCTGCTTGGGGGGTAAACTGGCCTACCTCATGGCCTGTCGAACGGATAGCGACTGCAATGTCAGCTACTATGGCGTGGGCCTGGATGAGCTTTTGGGCGAAGCGGCAGCGATCTCGAACCCTCTGCTGATGCATATGGCGTCGCTCGATAAGTTCGTGCCGCCGGACGCGCAAGCGAAAATCAAAGAGGGCTTAGGCAATCATCCCCTGGTTGATCTTCACGTCTATGAGGACTGTGATCACGCCTTCGCCCGCATTGAAGGCGAGCACTATGACGCGGCCGCCGCCAAACTTGCCAACGATCGGACAACCAACTTCCTAGAGGAGAACCTCGGCTCATGACAAAGGCAATTCGTATCCATGCACCCGGGGGTCCGGAAGCATTGTCGTACGACGATATCGAGCTGACCGCTCCGGCAGAGGGCGAGGT
Source organism: Denitrobaculum tricleocarpae (assembly GCF_007004665.1). Classification (GTDB taxonomy): domain Bacteria; phylum Pseudomonadota; class Alphaproteobacteria; order Kiloniellales; family Kiloniellaceae; genus Denitrobaculum; species Denitrobaculum tricleocarpae. The sequence goes on from NZ_ML660055.1 coordinate 398,363, forward strand.
CCAGCTGCGACAAACCGCGATCGGCCTGAACTTCATCGATGTTTATCACCGGACCGGCCTCTACCCGATCCCCGACATGCCCGCCGTCATCGGTCTCGAAGCGGCCGGTGTGGTTGAGACGGTGGGTGCTGGTGTCACTGAACTTTCACCCGGGGACAGAGTGGCTTATGCCAATCCCCCACTGGGCGCCTATGCACAGGCCCGCAATATGCCCGCGCACCGGCTGATCAAGCTGCCCGAACAGATTTCCGATGAGCAAGCCGCGGCGATCATGCTGCAGGGCATGACCGTCGAATACCTGATCCGCCGAACCTACCAGGTCAAAGCCGGCGATACGGTCCTGTTCCATGCCGCCGCCGGCGGTGTCGGCCTCATGGCGTGCCAGTGGCTGAAGCATCTGGGCGCAACCGTGATCGGAACCGTTGGCTCCGAAGAGAAAGCAGATCTGGCCAAAGCAAACGGCTGTGACCACACCATCTTGTACAACAAGGAAGATATCGCGGCGCGGGTGCGGGAAATCACAGATGGCGCCGGTGTCCCGGTGGTTTACGACTCCGTTGGCAAAGACACCTTTGAGGCCTCAATCGACTCCCTCAGTCCACTCGGTCTTTTTGTGACCTTCGGCAATGCCTCGGGTCCGCTGGCACCGATTGATCCCGGGTTCCTGGCGCAAAAGGGTTCGCTCTTTATGACCCGGCCCACCCTGATGACTTACACCGCGAAACGCGAGGACATGGTGAAGTCAGCGGAAGCCCTCTTCGACGTCGTGGGATCCGGCGCGGTCAAGGTCGCGATCAACCAGCGCTATCCCCTCGCCGAGGCCGCAGATGCGCATCGCGATCTCGAAGCAAGAAAAACCACAGGTTCGACAATCCTGCTCCCATAGCACGGAAGACAGAACTGACCGGGACAAAAAGATGGGGCGCTGCAATTACCGGCAGCGCCCCATTCTCATTTTCTAACAGTACGTCTTGGACTTAAATCGAACGTACAGCCGTACGCTTCACGTTCAATCAATCTTTCCGTTTCCGGAACGACCAAAAAATCTCCCGCAAAATCAAACGTCTACTGATTCATTGAGTCGAAGAAGTCCGAATTCGACTTGGTCTGCTTCAGCTTGTCGACTAGGAATTCGATAGAGTCGGTCACGCCCATCGGCATGAGGATACGGCGCAGGACCCACATCTTCGAGAGGGTGCCCTTGTCGACCAGAAGTTCTTCCTTCCGGGTTCCGGACTTGCCGATATCGATGGCCGGGAACGTCCGCTTGTCGGCCAGTTTCCGGTCCAGCACGATTTCCGAGTTACCCGTGCCCTTGAACTCTTCGAAGATGACCTCATCCATGCGGCTGCCGGTATCGATCAGCGCGGTGGAAATGATGGTCAGGCTGCCGCCCTCCTCGATATTCCGTGCGGCACCGAAGAAGCGCTTGGGTCGCTGCAAGGCATTCGCGTCGACACCGCCTGTCAGGACCTTACCGGAACTGGGCACCACAGTGTTGTAGGCACGGGCCAGCCGGGTAATGGAGTCGAGCAGGATCACGACGTCCTTTTTGTGCTCGACCAGGCGCTTTGCCTTCTCGATCACCATCTCGGTGACCTGGACGTGACGGTTAGCCGGCTCATCAAAGGTCGAACTGACGACCTCGCCATTGACCGAACGTGCCATATCGGTGACTTCCTCGGGCCGCTCGTCGATCAGCAGCACGATCAGATAGACCTCGGGATGATTCGATGCAATCGCATGCGCGATGTTCTGCAGAATCATCGTCTTACCAGTGCGCGGCGGCGCAACAATCAGGGCCCGCTGTCCCTTGCCCAACGGCGTCACGAGATCAATGATCCGGGTCGTCATATCCTTTTTGGTCGGATCCGCCAGCTCAAGGGTCAGCTTCTCGTCCGGATACAGCGGCGTCAGATTGTCGAAGTTGATTCTGTGGCGCGAATTCTCAGGTGGATCAAAGTTGATCTGATTGACCTTGAGAAGCGCGAAATAGCGTTCGCCTTCTTTGGGCGACCGGATCTGACCTTCAACCGTATCGCCCGTGCGCAGGCCGAAACGGCGCACCTGGCTGGGGCTGACATAGATATCGTCGGGTCCGGGCAAATAATTGGATTCCGGTGCGCGCAGGAATCCGAAACCGTCCTGCAGCACCTCCAGCACGCCGGATCCGTAGATCGGAACGTCGTTCTCGGCCATCTGCTTGAGGATCGCGAACATCATGTCCTGCTTGCGCAGGTTGCTCGCGTTTTCAATTTCGAGTTCTTCGGCAAAAGCCAACAAGTCTGCCGGACTTTTGGCTTTCAAATCTTGGAGGTTCATGGGCTTGGAGCCTGAAATGAGATGTAGATGAGGAGGGATACGCGCGATGCGCGGCGAGACATGACCCCTGGTCGTCTCTGCGTGCCGCTGCAGTTCGTCGTCGTGAACAGAGTCAGCCTAATGCGGGGCGATTACTAATTCATGAATTGGGAACGACCCGAACGAATGTCCAGGGCCTAACTGCCGCCTTCGATAATGGAAGCCGTCAGTGAAGTCAAGCGCGTGAACCTCAAATCCACCGAAAATGCCATCCAGAACGCAGAAACCACGAAGTGAAACCTGCTCGACACCCGAAAGCATCATGGTTTTTCCCAGGTTCCACGGTCAGCAGAGCGAAAAAGAGCATCGATAATCTGCATATTCGTGATGGCATCCTCGACACCTGTGGGGGCTGCTTCTCCGTCCCTCACCGCCTTTACCAATGCATCGGCTTGCTCGGCGTATTGATCTGCGGCGGGGAGCGTCTCTTGCACGGCATCGCTGCCATCCAGCGCCGCACCATCGTAAATGAACAGCCTGCTGGCAGCGCCCTGAGGCGCGTTGAAGGGGATCTCGATCTCCAGACGACCCCGGGTGCCCAAAATCTGGACTCGCTGATAGGGGACGGTCTGTGTCGATACGGTGAAGGTCAACTGACGTCCGTCGCCAAAATCAAGCAAACCTGATGTCAGACGGTCGGTTTCGAATGCAGGATCTCTATCGATCAGCCCGACAACCCGCGCTGGGTCTGCATCGAAGAAAAACCGTCCCGTCACAATGGCGTAGCATCCAATATCCATCAGCGCCCCGCCGCCGGTTTCAGGCTTGTTCCGAATGTTCTGCGGATCATCGTTGAAGTAAGAGAAGGCAACCTGAATGGCTCTAGGCGTGCCGATCCTGCCGGAATGTAGAATCTCACGGCACCTGAGCCACTGGGGGTGATACCGCACCATGAAGGCTTCCATGACCCGGATATCTTGCGGTATCTCGGACAGGCGCGCCGCGTCCGCCGCACTCAGGCCGATCGGTTTCTCGCAGAGCACATGTTTGCCTGCCCGTGCAGCGGCAAGCGTAACATCCACGTGTTGGTCGTTGGGCAGAGGGTTGTAGATGAATTCGATGTCCGGATCGGCAAGCAGATCCTCGTACGAGCCGTAAGCCTTGTCTATCCCAAGCTGGGACGCCGCGGTGCGGGCCCGCTCCAGATCACGGGAAGCTATGGCTACAACCCGGCCCAGGTGCGAATTCTGGATGCCGGGAATCACCTTCTCAACGCCGATTTTGGCGGTGCTGACGACGCCCCAACGCGCTTTTTCCATCCCGAATTCTCCCGATTGTCCCTGCTGCACCTTCATATCGGCAAGCCTCGAGCCGAGTCAGAAGGGCTTTACGACCACGAAAATGACGATTCCGATCATCAGGAGGGTCGGAACCTCGTTCATGTAGCGGTAGTAGGTCTCGCTGTGGCGATTTTCGTCTCTCTCAAAAGCTTTCCGCCAGCGTGACAACGCTCCGTGCACGATCTGCATCCCGATCAGGAGCGTCAGTTTCGCGTGAAACCAGGGTTCGGTCCAGGCTTCCAGGTTCACCATCAGCAGGAGGCCGAAAACCCAGCTGGCAATCATTGCCGGCGTCGTGATCGCCTTCAGAAGACGCCGTTCCATGATCTTGAAGGTTTCGGATTGCTTCGAGCCCGGCTCGGCCGTGCAATGATAGACATAGAGCCGGGGCAGATAGAGCATCCCGGCCATCCAGGCGATGACGCTGATGATATGCAGGGCCTTCACCCAGCTGTAGGCGTCGCCCAGAAATCCCGCCATTGATAGCCCCCGCTTAGATAATGTTAGGTGTCAGCGTACGCCAGTTTCATCAACCCGGTTCCAACTGGTTGGGCAGGGATCGTCCTCACGTCCCGGACAAAGAGAGGCTGAACCATCGAGCGCACCGCGCACCCGTCGCGCCAGGCCATCAATGTAGGCCGCTCCATCATCGACCGTGGGCACCCGGATATAGGCTGGAACCCCCTCTTTTTCAGCCAATTCGCGGTACTCGATATCCAGTTCCACCAGGGTCTCCGAGTGCTCTGAAACAAAGGCGATCGGCACAACAACCACCGGAACCTTGTCGGCACCCGCCCGCTCGATCTCGCTATCTGTCGAGGGTCCGATCCATTCGAGCGGACCAACCCGGCTCTGATAGCAAATAACCCAGTCGAGATCCGGCTCACCTAAGGCGGCGACAACGGCCGCTGAAGACTGTTCGACCTGCTCCTGGTAAGGATCGCCTGCCTCGACGATTTTTTTCGGCAAACCGTGCGCGGAGAACAGAACGCGTGGCTTACCGGTCTCGCTGGCAGCCTCGAGTCCCTTTTTGAGGCGAACCACAACTTCCGAGACAAACCCGGGATCCTCCGGATAACAGCAAACCGTTTTGGTCGGAACCTGCAGGCCGATTTTCGAAGTAGCGCGGTTCCAGTCCGTCACCGACGATCCGGTTGTGGTCGTGGAGAACTGCGGATACAGCGGCAATAGAAGAATCTGATCGGGCCCGTATTCCTTGACCTGTTGCGCCGCCTCATCGGCAAAGGGATGCCAGTAGCGCATGGCGATAAAGACCTTGAAGTCATCGCCGGATGACCCGTTCTGCGATCCATCGGTTTTCAGCGCGGCCTCGAGCGCACGAGCCTGGGCTTCGGTATTCGGCAGCAATGGCGAGCCACCACCGAGGTTTTCGTAAATCTCGCGCGCAATCGGCGCCCGCCGCTTCGATATCACCTTCGCCAGTCCCCAGCGAAAGGGATTAGGCAGGCGAATGATCGCAGGGTCATTGAAAAGATTGAACAAGAAGGGCTGAACCGCCGCCGGCGTATCGGGCCCTCCGAGATTGAACAGAACGATTGCGGTTTTAGTCATGCTGCCTAAGCTGGCTATTCGACAGGACTTTGTCCATACCCGCTCCCTAGACTATCGCGCGGCATTTGGCAGCAGTTGCCAGCAGCATTTCTTCAGGCGCGGACAAGCTTCATCAGTTGCTCGACATGTTCCGGCGGCGTTTGCGGAACGATCCCATGCCCGAGATTGAATATGAACGGGCCGCCGGCCAGGGCCTCCCGAATATCGGCGACGGCCCGTTTCAATGCGTCTCCGCCGGCCACCAGTTTTATCGGATCGAGATTCCCCTGCAGGGTCACTTGTGACTGCAGATGATCACGTGCCCAATCCAGCGGCACGGTCGTATCCAGTCCCAGTCCCTGAGCGCCACTCTCGCGGGCGAAGTCCAGATAGGCAAGGCCAACGCCCCTTGGAAACAAAATAACCGGGATGTCGGGATGAACCGCTTTGATGTTGGCGATGATCTTCTGGCAGGGCTCCAGACACCAGCGCCGAAGATCTTTTTCGGGCCAGACTCCTGCCCAGGAATCAAAGAGTTGCACAACTTCTGCCCCGGCTTCGATCTGGCGGATCAGATAGCTTGAAGTAGCTTCCACCAGCAGTTCGATCACACGCCTGAAGTCTTCAGGACGGCTGTAGGCCCAGGTTTTAGCCGTGCCGAAGTCCTTGCTTGATCCGCCTTCGAGCATATAGCTGGCAACGGTCCAAGGTGCACCTGCAAAGCCTATAAGCGCGGTTTCAGCCGGCAACTCCTCGCGCAGACGCCCCACCGTCTCATAAACGGGCGCGAGGTGTTCGTGAAATCCGTCAAGTCCCAGGCTTTCAAGATCCGCTCCTGATGTTAAGGCTTCCAGCTTTGGCCCTACACCCTCTTCGAACCAGACTTTTTGACCGAGCGCATGCGGAACGACCAGGATATCCGAAAAGAGGATAGAGGCGTCGAAACCATAGCGGCGGATCGGCTGCAGAGTGACTTCTACTGCAAGGTCGGGCGTATAACAGAGATCCAGGAAGCCATTCGCCTGCCCTCTCGTCTTCATGTATTCTGGCAGATAGCGTCCTGCCTGACGCATGAGCCAGATCGGCGGGTGCGGGAGGGTCTCGCCCCTGAGGGCACGAAGAAGAAGCTTATTTTCGGATTTCACACGCTTTGCCATTCAGGTCGGCTTCGGATTTCCCCACCCTACTTACAAAGAATCTTATTTAAATAAGAAATTGTAGTTGTTTATTGGTGGGGTGAATCATGGGGATTATTTGGTTATGCAAAAACTGTCCACCGTCACCCTGATCCGGCCCGGTCGGACGGGTTCAATGTGACTGAATAAACTGACAACTTTGGCGACTCGGCAGAATCATAGGAAGAGATCCGCAGCATGAACAGCGTGAATTAAGTGCATAACTTTTTTATACGGACTTGTGATCGCCTGCTTATCCCGCCTGTGGAAATATGGCAGATTCTTCGAACAGCCATTGGGAGGATTCCCGGGTCTGTGATAACTGAATTTCAACCCTCTCTGCGATGACCGGGTTATCCACAATTTTGTGCCAATCCATCCACGAAGTTGCCCTGATGGGCCGCTCCGCCCGTTGTCCATGGTGCCTTTGGCAGTCGTTGAAGGCGCGCGTCAAAACTGGCGGCGGGTTCAAAGCTCATGTAAGAGAAGATCAGACGACCCGAGGAAGAGCTCGCAAGATGGCTCTCAGAACGGAATGAAACTATATGACCATCATCCACCTACATCTGGTGTCGGATGCAACCGGCGAGACCATCAATTCCGTCGCCCGCGCCTGCCTGGTGCAGTTCGATGTCGCGGAGCCGATCGAGCATGTCTGGAGCCTGATCCGCACGCCGGGTCAGATGGACCGGGTTATCCAGGGAATTGAAGCCAATCCCGGTCCGGTTCTCTTCACCATGGTCAATGAAAAGCTCAGACAGCCGCTGGTCGAGGCTGCCCGCCGCATCGGTGTGCCCTGCATTCCTGTTCTTGATCCGGTTATTCATTCCCTGGCGGCCTATTTCGGTGTCGAGATGTCCGGCCGGCCCGGCTTACAGCATGCCCTCGATGCCGAGTATTTCGATAGGATTGCGGCTATGGACTATGCCCTCGCCCACGACGATGGCCAGCTCTACAGCGATCTGGAGGGGGCCGATATTGTTCTGGTCGGTGTGTCCCGCACCTCGAAGACACCGACCTGTATCTACCTTGCCAACCGGGGCATCAAAGCGGCAAATGTGCCGGTCGTGCCCGGTTGCGCGATGCCGAGCGAGCTTTTGACGACCAAAAAGCCACTCGTCGTCGGATTGACCAAAGATCCGGAAAGCCTGGTGCAGGTTCGTCGGAATCGATTACGGATGATTGCCGAGGGTGAGGACGAGACCGACTATGTGGATATTGAATCGGTGCGCGCGGAAGTGACCGAAGCGCGCAGACTCTGCAGCAAGCATGGCTGGCCGGTTATCGACGTCACACGCCGTTCGATCGAGGAAACCGCGGCGCAGATCATGAGCCACTATGCCCGTCACTGCGAACTCGCAGGCTGAGCGGGACCGGAGTTTCCAGCGGATCACATGACCAACGAAATCGAAAAAGACGGCCAGATGACCCAGGACCCCAATCGGGGAGGTTCCTTTCCTGTCATTCTGGCCTCCGGCAGCACCTCCCGGCGCAGCCTTTTGACGAACGCCGGGCTGCAATTCGGCGTCGAGGCGGCGCATGTCGATGAAGACGAGATCAAGCTGGCGCTGAAAGCCGAAGGGGCAAGCGCGGCTCAAACGGCTGAAACCCTAGCGGAGCTTAAAGCGCAGCGCGTCTCGCGCCGTTATCCGGGTGTGCTCGTGATCGGAGCCGATCAGATGCTGGAGTGCAATGGCGTCTGGTTTGATAAGCCTGAGGACCTCGATCATGCCGCGGCACATCTTGTGGCACTTCGGGATAAAGACCACACTCTCTTGAGTTCCGTCTGTGTTGTGCGCGACGGGGTGCGCCTGTGGCACCATAACGAGGTGGCCACTCTGACCATGCGGAACCTGAGTGATGATTTTATCAAGGACTATCTGGTGCAGGTCGGCGAAGACGCTTTGACATCGGTCGGGGCCTACCAGCTGGAGGGCCGCGGGATTCAGCTTTTCGCCCGGATCAAGGGCGATTACTTCTCCATCCTGGGACTGCCTTTGCTGCCGCTTCTGGATTTTCTTCGGGGTCACGGGGCCGTCGCGAAATGAGTCACAGCGGCAAAACCCTGACTGCGGGCGTGATCGGGTGGCCGATCAGCCACAGCCGTTCCCCAAGACTGCACGGCCATTGGCTTGATCACTACGGGATTGACGGGGCCTATCTTCCCCTCCCCGTCCGTCCCGAAAACTTCGATATGGCAGTCAAAGGCCTTGCCGCCGCGGGGTTCCGCGGCGCGAATGTCACGGTGCCTCACAAAGAGGCCGCCTTGCGGGTCTGTGACCGTGTTGATCCCTTTGCCACCAAAATCGGTGCGGTGAACACGCTGGTTTTCGCAGAGGACGGGATCTCCGGCTCCAACACGGACGCTTTTGGATTCCTGGAAAATCTGCGCAGTGCTGGGGCGGGCTACCGGTCGGATGCCGGCCCGGCCATGGTCATCGGCGCCGGAGGTGCGGGCCGGGGCATTGTTGCGGCATTGCTGAACGACGGAGCTGCCGAGGTCCGTATCACCAATCGGACTCAAAGCCGCGCGGAACAGGCCGCGGATGAGTTAGCTGGGCGTTTCGAGGGTAAAATCGAAGTGGTGCCTTGGCATCAGAGGGCCGACGCTCTCGCCGATCTCGCTTTGCTGGTGAACAGCAGCAGTCTGGGCATGTCGGGCCAGCCGGATCTGGAGCTCAATCTTGACAGGCTTTCGCCGGACGCGCTGGTGAACGACATCGTCTATACACCCTTGGAGACAACTCTGTTGGCCCGCGCCCGTGCCCGCGGCAATCAAACCGTGGATGGTCTGGGTATGTTGTTGCACCAGGCCCGGCCCGGTTTTCACGCATGGTTCGGGGTCAATCCGGAGGTCACGAAAAGCCTGCGTAGCCGAATGTTGGAACCTTGAATTACTTGCGTAATACGAAACCTCTGAGAGGACAAATCCGGGTCAAGCGGCTCCCGAATATGACCATCCTCGGACTGACCGGCTCGGTTGGCATGGGCAAGACCACGGCTGGCAAAATGCTGCGCCGCCTTGGCCTTCCTCTTCATGATTCGGATGCCGCCGTGCATCGCCTGATGGGCGTGAGAGGCCGCGCGGTTGCTGCGATAGAAGCCGCCTTTCCCGGCGTGGTCGTCGATGGGGCTGTCGATCGGCGCAAATTGGGGGCGCGGGTTTTTGGCGATCCTCCGGCCTTACGGCATCTGGAAAGCATCCTTCATCCGTTGGTCCGGAGATCGAGCCTGCAGTTTCTGCAATGCCAGGCGCGCCGCCGCAGCCCGATCGTCGTCCTGGACATCCCTTTATTGTTCGAGACCGGCGGTCAGGATATGTGCGACAGGGTTGCGGTGGTGTCCGCACCGCGTTTCATTCAAACTGCACGCGTTATGGCGCGTCCTGGTATGACTGCGGAACGCCTCGCTGAAATCCGGGCCCAGCAGATGCCGGACCGGGAGAAATGCCGCCGCGCCGACTTTGTGATCCGCACCGGACTTGGAAAAGCCGATACTCTGCGCCAGCTGAGATCCATGCTGGCCAACTTGCGACAACAAGCCTGAGACACTAGGAACCCCTATGCGCGAAATCGTTCTCGATACTGAAACCACGGGCCTTGATCCCTATGCAGGTCATCGCATCGTCGAAATTGCCTGCCTCGAGGTCTACAGCCATGTTCCGACCGGTGAGACCTTCAGGCGCTATATCAATCCCGAGCGTGATATGCCTGAAGAGGCGGAGCGTATCCACGGTCTCTCCGAGGAGTTCCTGGCCGGGCACCCGGTTTTCGCCGAGGTAGCTCAGGAGTTTCTGGACTTTATCGGTGACGACCCCCTGGTCATTCACAATGCGCAGTTCGACCTGAAGTTTCTGAACGCGGAACTGGAGACCTGTGGACTGCCCAAAATTGACGTATCGCGGGCCGTCGACACGGTTGCGATCGCCCGTCAGCGCTTTCCGGGCGCGCAGGTCAATCTCGATGCGCTTTGCCGCAGGTTCGAGATCGACAACTCATCGCGGACCTTCCACGGGGCCTTGCTTGATTGCGAGTTGTTGGCGGATGTGTATCTGGAATTGAGCGGCGGACGCCAACCGGGTTTCGATCTCAATGCAGCCGCTTCTACTCGGCAGCAGGTGACGCAAAGCACCGCGAAGCGGATCCTGCGCCCCGCCCGCTCCCACAGCCCGACGACAGAAGAGATCGAGGCTCACACCGCGATGCTTGAGAAGCTGAAAGAACCGATTTGGCGGCACTAGCCCGGATCATGTTTCGGTCAAGAATCCAGTGTCTGTGAATTCTCGACCTGGACGGACCCCATTCGAGGTGTTGGAAAAAACATGCAATCCCCCCTAACTTGGTGACTTAGAGGGGAGAGAGGCACCGCCGCTCCCGGCGATGCCGGTTCGATGTCTGAAACGGCCCTGGATTAGGCTTCGGCGGACTCGGGTTTCGAAGAGTCTTCAGCCTCCTGAGCGCCCTCGGACTTTGCCGACGCTTCTTTTTCAGCCGCCTCCGCAAAGGCCGCCATGCGCTGCTGGTAAAGGCTGAGGAAATCCACCGGGTTGATGACCAGCGGCGGAAAACCGCCGTTCCGCGTTGCTTCCGCCAGGATTTGGCGGGCAAAGGGGAAAAGATGACGCGGCGCGTCCACCATGATCAGATACTGAACGTCTTCCGGCTTTGTCACCTGTTCGCCGATCGTAATCACACCGGCGTAATCCAGCTCGACAAGAAAAGCGGCCTTGTCGCCATTCATGGCCTTCGCCTGAAGATTCAACACCACTTCAAAGGTTCGCTCCTGCAGTTTGGCCGGCCGCACATCGATATCGATGCTTAGATCCGGTGAACCCTTGGCAATTTCCCCGTACACCATGGGTGCGTTCGGGTTCTCGAAGGACATGTCCTTCGTGTATTGCATGTTGATGACGAGAGGTGGTTGTTCGTTTTCCTGTTCGGCCATGCCGTGTACTCCTTAATCAGGGCGCTTCGCTATCATGTATCGAGGACGCAGACAAGCCGCTCGCAAAGGCTTGATAAGGTAGGTTGAGGACCCCTAGGCTGCGGATCAGAAAAGACGCCTGTCTGCGATCAGGATGCCGCTGTTGGGTCGAACGAGAGCACTTCGCCATTTTTGGCCTCGTGTCCGGTCAAACCCCGGATGAAGCCCCAGTGGCTGACGACCAGAACCTCCGGCCAGTCATGGGTGCCGGCCATTCTCTTGTGAAAGCTGCGGCACCTGGCCCGGACGTCGTCCTCGGTTTCCGGGTCGGAAGGCCACCAGGATTCCGAGAGAGCAGCGAAATCCAGATGCGGCCAGTCTTGTGACAGCACCGAGCGGGGCGTCCCGATGTCACAGGAGAAGAACGCATGCTCGCGGATCAGACTGTCGATGGTAATGGGCAGATTGAGGATACCGGCAATGATATCCGCGGTCTGGAGTGTGCGTGTGTAGGGGCTGACAATGATGCGCTTCAGGCCTTTACCGGTGAGGTCGTGACCTGCGGACTCCGCCTGGCGCCGCCCCTCATCGGTCAGCTTGGGATCGATGATGCCCGGATCTTTCCGGGTTGCCCCGAAGATAACGTTGAATTCGGATTGACCGTGGCGAACGAGGATCATCAGTTCAATCGCCCCATTGGCGGTGTAGGGTCCTGGTCGTCCGGAGTTTTTGGCTCGGAATTGCCCTTTTCCGTCATGTCCTCGAATTCCCCTTCAATGATGTCCCCGCCGCGGGTGCGGTCGGAGCTGTGCCTGCTGCCATGCGGACCGGGCTTTCCCGGCTGTTCACCCATGCCGCCTCCCGGGTGCCTTCCCATCGTGCTCGCGGTCATGGAGAGTTCAAGTCTACGGCCAATCCAGTGCCGCAGGACATTGCGAACCTGCGGCACGAAGAGGGCAAAGCCGATTGTATCTGTGACAAATCCGGGCGTCAGGAGAAGCGCGCCGGCAAACAGCAGACAGAGACCATCGAAGAGTTCCTTGGTGGGCAGGACACCCTGGTTGATCTGACTGCGCACACGTTCCAGTGCCGCAAGCCCTTGAATTCTAAGCAACCATGTCCCGATAATGGCCGTGAGAATGACGACCGCGAGCGTGTTCCACAAACCGAGCCTGTCGCCCACTTCGATGAAAACGGCGATTTCCAGCAGCGGCACGCCGATAAATGCGGCGAGTAATAGGATAGCCATACTTGCTCTTTCCTTAACTATTCCCTATTTACAATGCATTGGAGTTCGTCGTCGACCGCCTGTTTTGGACTTGCTGAAGAATCTCAGACTTTCAAGAGCTGGAGCTCGCCACGCGACACGGACAACTGCTGAACGGGATTGTTTTTTCTCAGGGTGGTTTCCAGTTTGATTTGTTCCGACGCGGTTCGTCACGCTTAAAAGCGCGCCGCGGAACTTTTGGTTGGATATATGGGCAACGGATTCGGTCTAGACATCATTCTGCTCGCGGCGCTCGCGATTTTCTGCGTGGTGCGCTTACGCAATGCGCTGGGCAAACGCACAGGACATGAAGAGCCGCCTAAATACGACCCTTTCAATCAGGATCAGGGCGACGACAAGGTTGTTCAGCTTCCCAACCGTTCGCGCGATGACAGATCATCCGGGGCGACACCCGATATCGAAGACGTCGTGCCCGATATCGAAGCTTGGGATCAGGCCGACGATACTCCTGGGGATGAAGCGGGGTCGACCGCACCGGGTATCCGCGCAATTAAACGAGCCGATCCGAGTTTCGACGAAAAGTCCTTTGCGGGCGGCGCTTCTTCTGCTTTCGAGATGATCGTGGGGGCCTTCGCGCAGGGCGATACGGATGCGCTCCGGCCGCTCCTGGCCAACGATGTCTACAATGACTTCGCCGGCGCGATCGAAAACCGCGAAAAGCAAAACCATACGCTCGAGACGACACTGATCGGCATTGAAAAATCCGAGATTATCGAGGCCGAGCTCCAGGGCCGGACGGCTTTCGTCACGCTCAAGTTTGTCTCGGACCAGGTCAATGTGACCCGCGATGCCAACGGCGAAACAGTCGAGGGCGACCCCAATCACGTGACTAAGATCACGGACATTTGGACCTTTGCCCGGAACACCAGCAGTCGTGATCCGAACTGGGCATTGGTTGCGACCCGAAGCCCCAATTGATTTTTAGCGGGGGCGCGGGCTTGGTGGAGCAATGAAGGCGTTGTCCGAACTGCGCGCCCAGGGCGCCGATAGAAGATCCATTCCCTCCCTTACATCACGAAAATCCGGCATTCTATCCATGAAACCCTCCTGTTTTGGGATTCGCGGGACTATGGCGGGCCTTCTGGTGCTGGCCTTGGCGGCGTGTGAGCCACGCGCACCGGAAGAGCCGCCGAAGGCCATGCCGGAACCTCCTCAGTTTCTTTTGGAAACCTCGACCTACGATCAGTTACCGGGTTGGCGTGAAGACAAGGTCGCCGAGGCGCTTCCAGCTCTCATTCGCTCCTGCGACCGGCTGTTGCGCGCTCCGGATGATCGCGAGGTGGGGCGTGGGGCCGTTGGCGGAACGGTGATGGATTGGCGGGCGCCCTGTGCTGCGATTGCTGACTTCTCCGGGGCCGGTTCTGATTCGGGTGACGACGCCTTCCGCAACCTTGTCGAACAGCTCTTTGTGCCTTTCAAGGTTATGTACGGAGACAAAGACACCGGCCTCTTCACAGGCTATTACGAAGCGGAGTTGCGGGGAGCTCTCTTTCCGGGTAGCGGCTACGACACGCCTCTCTACAAGCGCCCCAATGACCTTGTGACGGTGGATCTGCGGCATTTCGACAAGGATCTGAGCGGCAAGAGAGTCGCCGGACGGGTTCAGGACGGCCGCCTGGTTCCTTATCACGCCCGGGACGAAATCGACAACGGCGTGATCGACGGCGCCAATCTCGAGCTTCTCTGGGCTGCGGATCCGATCGATGTCTTTTTCCTGCACATCCAGGGCTCGGGAAAAGTCCTTTTGCCGGATGGCTCGACGATGCGGGTCGGATTTGACGGTTCCAACGGTTTGCCCTTTGTCGCGATCGGGCGCCTGCTGATCGACGAAGGGTACGTATCCCGGGCGAATGCCTCCATGCAGTCGATCCGCGAGTGGCTGCGCAACAATCCGGATCAGGCGACCGAGCTGATGCAGCGCAACCCGCGTTACATCTTCTTCCGAAAGATTGAGGGTGAGGGTCCGATTGGCGCCCAGGGTGTCGCCCTCACACCCCGGCGCAGCCTTGCGATCGACCCCTCCTTCATGCCGCTCGGCGCCCCGGTTTTTCTGGATACCACCTGGCCCGGAAGTTCGGCTTCGAACCCCCGGCCGCTCCGGCGCCTGATGGTGGCGCAAGACACCGGCAGTGCCATCAAGGGGGCCGTGCGGGGCGATTTCTTCTGGGGTGCCGGGGATCCGGCACTGGCGGAGGCAGGACGGATGAAACAGCGCGGCAGCTATTATCTCTTGCTGCCCAAGTCGGTCGCCGCACGGCGTGCCACCGGGAGCTGACCGCTCGCTCAGGGCCTAAAAACGAAGATCCTAAAACACCGTGACGACGCGTCTGCAAAAGTGGTATTACCAATTTTGCAGCGAGCGATGGCGTCCTGCGCGCTCCAACAAAAAGGGAGCGTTGCTGCGGGGGTCTGATCGCTCTACCTTGAAACACTGCAAAGCGTGAAAAGCCTTACGTCACAGAATAAGAGGATCGCGCAAGCGCTGGAGCGCAAGCAGGCCGGCCTTTGCCGACGATTGTCAGCTTGTCAGGGAGGATTTGAACAGCATGTCGAAGCCCGAACCGCGCGTCGGTTTATTCGTGACCTGTCTGGTAGACCTTTTCCGGCCAAGCGTCGGATTTGCCGCGGTCAAGCTTCTCGAAGCGGCGGGTTGCCGGATCGAGGTTCCCGAACTGCAGACCTGTTGCGGACAGCCGGCTTACAACTCCGGTGATAAAGCCGATACCCGCGCGATCGCGCTTCAGGTTATCGAGGCTTTTCAGGGCTTTGATTACGTGGTTGCTCCCTCCGGCTCCTGCGCCGCCATGATCAAAAAGCACTACCCGGAGCTTTTCGAAAAGGAACCTGAGCAGCTGGCAAAGGCAGAGGAACTCTCCGCGCGGACCTTTGAGCTGATCTCCTTTTTGACCGACGTGATGGAACTCTCCGACGTTGAGGCGGCATTCCCACAGACGGTCACCTATCATGATTCCTGTTCCGGCCTGCGCGAACTCGGGGTCCGGGACCAGCCCCGGAAGTTGCTCTCGAGCGTTAACGCTCTATCTCTTGTTGAGTTGTCGGATGCGGACATCTGCTGTGGCTTCGGTGGCACCTTTTGCGTCAAGTACCCCGATATTTCCAACACCATGGTCACCAGCAAGACAGGGAGTATCGAGGCCACCGGCGCGCAGACTCTGCTTGCGGGCGACCTGGGCTGTCTGATGAACATGGCCGGCAAGCTGCAGCGCAGCGGATCGGACGTCCAGGTCCGGCATGTGGCCGAGGTTTTGGCTGATATGACCGATACGCCGGCGATTGGTGCGGCGGAAGGTGATAACCGGAATGGAGGGAACTGAAGGCGATGCAATCGAGGTCCCATAGCTTCAAGGAAAACGCCCGCGAGGCGATCGCCGATCCCAACATTCAGGCCGCCATGGCGAAGATGAAGGTGGGCTTTACCGGGAAACGTCTCGCCGCCGCCGCCCGGCTGCCGGAATTCGAAGCCCTGCGCGATGCGGCGCGCGACATCAAGAACCACAGCCTCGCCAACCTGGATTTCTATCTCGAACGCTACGAAGCCAAGGTGCTCGAGACAGGCGGCCAGGTGCATTGGGCACCGACCGCGGAAGACGCCCGCAAGGCGATCCTGGACATCTGCGAGCGTGCCGGTGCGAAGACGGTGACGAAGGGCAAGTCCATGATTTCCGAGGAAATTGCCCTCAACGACCACCTCGAAGAAGCCGGCATGACCGTGGTCGAGACCGACCTGGGCGAGTATATCATCCAGCTCCGTAAGGAACCGCCCAGCCATATCATCGCGCCGGCTGTTCATGTCAGCAAGGAACAGGTTGAAGCGGACTTCCGGGCGCAGCATCAGCATCTCCCGGCGGAGCGTTCCCTGAGCGAGCCGACCGACCTGGTGAACGAGGCTCGGCAGATCCTGCGCCAGCGCTATCTGGATGCGGATGTCGGAATCACGGGTGCAAACTTCCTGATTGCCGAAACCGGAACCTCAATCATCGTCACTAATGAGGGTAACGGCGATCTGACCCAGTCTTTGCCCAAGATTCACATCGTGATCGCCAGCATCGAGAAGGTCGTTCCGAACCTGGAGGATGCCTCGACGATCCTGCGCGTTCTGGCCCGGTCGGCGACCGGGCAGGAGTTCTCCGCCTACACCACCCTCTCCACCGGTCCGCGCCGCGCCGAGGATCCCGACGGTCCGGAGGAATATCACGTTATCCTGCTCGACAATGGCCGCTCTTCCATGCTCGGCAGCGAGTTTCAGGATATGCTGCGCTGTATCCGCTGCGGCGCCTGCATGAACCACTGCCCGGTCTACCACGCGGTTGGCGGCCACTCCTATGGGTGGGTCTATCCGGGTCCTATGGGCGCTGTTCTGACACCGAACCTGATCGGGGTTGAGGAAGCCGGGCACCTGCCCAATGCCTCGACCTTCTGCGGACGCTGCGAAAGCGTCTGTCCGGTGCGTATTCCCCTGCCCAAGATGATGCGGCACTGGCGTGAACGGGAGTTCGAGCGGCATCTGACCCCGAAATCCGTCCGCAGCGGCCTCGGTGTCTGGGCCTTTATGGCCCGCCGCCCTGCTCTCTATCACCGTCTGGCCGGGCTTGGCATCAGGGCGCTCGCAGCGCTGGGCCGCCGCCGGGGGCGCTTCACGTCGCTGCCGCTTGCGGGTGGCTGGACCAAGTATCGTGACCTGCCCGCGCCTCAGGGGAAGACCTTTCAGCAGCTTTGGGCCGAGAAACAAAAAAACGGGAGGGCCGCAGAATGACGACGGCCCGCGAGCAGATTCTGGGGGCGGTGAAGCAGTCCCTGAAGAAAAACAATCCGTCCGGCGATCGTCCTGACGAGCTGGCGCAGCGCCTGTCGGACCCCAAAGCCAATTTGATTCCCGAGCGCTCGCGTCTGCCCCACCCCGCTCAGGTCGATCTGATGGAATCCATGCTGATCGAGCTTTCCGCAACGGTAAAGCGCGTTGGTTCCCTGGACGAAGTGCCAGGCGAAGTGATCGATTACCTCAAAACGCGAAATCTTCCTCAGGAGGTCCGGCTGGCCCCGTCGAAGGAACTGCTGGCCCTGGGATGGGATGACCAGAGCCTGCTGAAAGTTTCCACCGGCCCGGCGCGCGAGCCGGATCAGGTTTCGGTAACCGGCGCTTTTGCCGCTGTTGCAGAAACCGGAACCCTGATGCTCCATTCCGGACCCGAGGGCCCCACGACCCTGAATTTTCTTCCGGAAAACCATATTGTTGTGCTGCGGTCTTCTCAGGTGGTCGGCGCCTACGAAGAGGGTTGGGCCAGACTGCGCAAGGCTTTCGGCAATGGCACCATGCCCCGTACGCTCAACATGATCTCCGGTCCGTCGAGGACCGGCGATATCGAGCAGAAGATCGAACTGGGCGCGCATGGACCGCGGCGTTTGCATGTGATCATCGTCGAGGATGGCAACGCAGAGAGTGGTGACAGCGCTGGCTGAAGCGGCTATTGGAGGGTACGCCGCGTCGACGCGGCCCAAAACCCTACGCAAGGCTCGCCTCAAGCAAGATGAACGATCGGCGCAAACCTAAAGCGAAGCGGCCCAGCGGCCTGTCTGCAGAGGACCGGGACCTCTGGCGCCACGTCAATCGCGACACCGTACCTCTCAAGGGACGTGACTTCGGGGCCGGCGCTTTTGCCGAGATGATGCGTGGTGACGAGGAAGCTCTGTCCCGGAAGCCAAGTGAAAAACCCAAGCCCCGCAAATCGGAATCATCCCCGCAACTCCCCCTGCGCGCACAAAACACCCCCGCCCCGCCCCACGGGCGCGCGGAGCTTCTGGCCCATGGTTCAACGGCGGGTCTGGACCGGCGAAATGCCGAACGCCTCAAGCGCGGCAAGATGGCCATCGAGGCGACCCTTGATCTCCACGGCATGTCCCAGGCTCAGGCCCATGGCGCCCTCAACCGCTTTATTCAGCGCTCGGAAGCCGCAGGACTGCGTTGCGTTCTGGTCATCACGGGCAAGGGGATCGCCAAGGAATCCGGCGGCGTGCTGCGAAATCAGGTGCCGAACTGGCTGAACGAGCCGGGCAATCGTGAACGGATCATCGCCTTCAACTATGCCCAGCAAAGTCACGGCGGGACCGGGGCGCTTTACGTACTGCTGAAACGCCGGCGGGACGGAAAGCGGAAGTGAGTCCCTGCTGGCCGCCTTCAATGGGTCTTGATTTTAAAGAGTAAATCTCACTATAAACCGGGATCGAGTTAATGGACCGAGAGGCTTCCTGTGACCCCTTTTGGCGAAAAACTCCGGGCTTTGCGGGCCGAGCGTAACTTGAGCCTCAAGCAAATGGCGGAGGGCCTCGGCGTTTCGTCCGCGTATCTCTCGGCTGTCGAGCATGGCCACCGCAGCCGCCCGAACCGCCGCTTCGTCCACAGGGTGTGCCAGTATCTCAATATCATCTGGGACGATGCCGAGGAGCTCCAGAGCCTGGCCAACCTCTCCCATCCGCGGGTCACGGTCGACACGGCCGGGCTCTCGCCACAGGCAACTGTTTTAGCAAACCGTCTGTCCGATGAGATTAGCCGTTACGATAACGAAACGATCGAACGCTTACTCGCCGTGATGGACGATGCCGCTTCGACTTAAGAAATCTCTATAGAATGAACTTCGAGAGATCGGTGTTCTTGGCCAGTTCCGAGACTTTCTCCCGGACATAGTCAGCGGTGATGGTGATGGTTTCCCCGCCCCGGTCGGTCGCGGTGAAAGAAATCTCATCGAGCAGTTTTTCCAGCACCGTATGCAGACGCCGTGCGCCGATATTCTCGACCGTGCTGTTGATTTCCGCGGCCAGATCCGCCAGTTCGTCGATCGCGGGGTCTTCGAACTCCAGGGTTACATCTTCCGTCCCGATCAAGGCTTTATACTGGATGATCAGGCTGTTTTCGGGCTCTGTCAGGATCAGCTTGAAGTCATCGCGGGTCAGCGGATTCAGCTCCACGCGGATCGGCAGACGGCCCTGAAGTTCGGGCAGCATGTCCGAGGGTTTGGAGAGGTGGAATGCGCCGGAGGCCACAAAAAGAATGTGGTCGGTTTTCACCGCGCCGTGCTTGGTGGCGACGGTTGTCCCTTCGATCAAAGGCAATAGATCGCGCTGAACGCCTTCCCGGCTGACGTCGGCGCCGGCCCGCTCCGAGCGGGCCGTAATCTTATCGATCTCGTCCAGGAAGACGATGCCGTGCTGTTCGACGTTGTCGACTGCGTCTGAAACGACGGATTCTTCATCCAGCAGCTTGTCGCTCTCTTCGGCGATCAGAATGTCATAGCTCTCCGACACTTTCATCCGGCGCTTCTTGGTGCGGCCGCCCATGGCCTTGCCGAAGATGTCATTGAGATTGAGCATGCCCATGCTCGCGCCCGGCATCCCGGGAATATCCATGGTCGGCAGCTGCATCCCGCCGGTATCCGCGACGTCGATTTCGATCTCTTTTTCGTCGAGATCGCCCTCCCGCAGCATTTTGCGGAACTTCGCCCGGGTGTCCGCGCTCGCATTTTCGCCGACCAGGGCGTTCAAAACCCGCTCTTCCGCATGGAGTTCAGCCTGGGCCTTCACCTCGGCGCGCAGCTTTTCACGGGTCGTGTGGATCGAGACCTCGACGAGATCGCGGATGATCTGCTCCACGTCGCGCCCGACGTAGCCGACTTCGGTGAATTTGGTGGCTTCCACCTTCAGGAAAGGGGCCTGGGCCAGTTTCGCCAGGCGGCGGGCGATTTCCGTCTTACCAACGCCGGTCGGACCGATCATGAGGATGTTCTTGGGCAACACTTCCTCGCGCAGTTCCGGGGACAGCTGCTGACGGCGCCAGCGATTGCGCAGGGCAATGGCCACGGCCCGCTTGGCGTCGTTTTGACCGACGATATAACGGTCGAGCTCGGAGACGATCTCTCGCGGCGAGAAAGCGCTGGCGTGGGATTGGGAAGACTTGGTGCTGCTCATTTTGGCTTGGCCTTAAAGGGGCTGAGGTTCACTGATCGGGTCCTGTTGATCGCGCCGCTCGGTCCACGCCGCGGCGTTTCCGTCATTTCGAGGACGGGCTTTTGGAGGACAGACTCTCGAGCAGGATGTTGTTGTTGGTATAAATGCAGATATCTGCCGCGACCGACATGGATTTGCGCGCGATGGCCTCGGCATCGAGGCCTTCGACGTCGATCAGCGCGCGCGCCGCGGAGAGTGCGTAGTTTCCGCCTGAACCGATCCCGATCAGACCGTCTTCCGGCTCCAGCACGTCACCGGTGCCCGTGAGCACAAGGGAGGTCTCGGAATCCGCCACCGCCATCATCGCCTCCAGACGGCGCAAGTAGCGGTCCGTCCGCCAGTCCTTCGCCAACTCGACGCAGGCTCGGGTAAGTTGTCCCGGATAGCTGTCCAGCTTGGCCTCCAGCCGCTCAAAAAGCGTAAAGGCGTCGGCGGTTGCGCCTGCAAATCCGGCGATGACCTGGTCTTTGCCCAGGCGCCGCAGCTTGCGGGCGTTCGATTTGATGACGGTGTTGCCCAGGCTGACCTGGCCATCACCCGCGATCACCACTTGGTCGCCCTTGCGCACGGACAAAATCGTGGTGCCTCGCCATTGAGGAATTTGACTCTGTGACATGGCAACAGAAATGGTCCAACTTCGCCGCGCGTTCAAGAAGAAGCTGAAAGATTCGCGTCTATGGCGAATGCCGGCGCTGGAAAACACGTCGATGGGTTATGCAATCGACGGCGCCAGGGCCTTTTGCTGCCTGCCCTGTGGCAAATGTCTGGCTTTTTGTCTTGGATTTCCGCTGTTCTTTATTGGCGGCGAGGGCGGCTTCCTGATAAAAGAGCCCGGCTTCCGGCCTGATTGTGCGCCCGTTCGGCCGCAACCTGACCAGGAAGCCAGGAAGGCGTATGCCAGATACGCAACAAAGCACCCGATGGAAGGACAAGCCGATGCGCCAAGCGAGCGTCGAGCGAAACACGCAGGAAACCCAGATTTCCGCCACAATCAATCTTGATGGCAGTGGCGTATACGATATCGAGACCGGCATCGGGTTTCTTGATCATATGCTTGAACAGCTCTCGCGCCATAGCCTGATCGACATCACGCTGCGGGCGAAGGGCGACCTGCACATCGACTTCCATCACACGACCGAAGACACCGGAATCGCACTTGGACAGGCCTTTTCAAAGGCTCTGGGCGACCGAAAAGGTATCTGGCGTTATGGATCGGCGCTGATTCCGATGGATGAAACCCTGACCCGGGTCGCGCTCGATGCCTCGAACCGCCCTTATCTGATCTGGAAGGTCGATTTCAGCCGCGACAAGCTGGGTGAAATGGATACGGAGCTCTTTAAAGAGTGGTTTCAGGCTTTTGCGCAAAATGCAGGTCTGACGCTGCACGTGGAGAATCTCTACGGCACGAACAACCACCATATCGTCGAATCGAGTTACAAAGCCCTGGCCCGTGCGCTTCGCGAGGCGATTGCAATCGACCCACGCAAGGCCGATGCGGTTCCGTCCACCAAGGGCAGCCTCTAAATAAGGGCAGTCTCTAGATCACGGCTCTTTTGGCGCATCAAGCGTCTGTTTACCGCGCAGCCGTATTTTCCGGGCGTTCAGTCTGCCGAAAGCTTCGGCCTATTGGAGCCAGCCTTTTCTTTGGGAGAGTTATTCGATCATGACCGTTGCCCTCATCGATTACGGCTCGGGCAATTTGCACTCTGCGGCAAAGGCCTTGGAGCGCGCGGCCTTCGAGGCTGGTCTTTCCGCCCGAATCACCGTGACCTCGGACCCGGAAGTCGTGCGCCTCGCCGACCGGATCGTGCTTCCTGGTGTCGGGGCGTTCGCCGATTGCCGCAAAGGCCTGGGGGCGCTTCCGGGGATGGTGGATACTCTGGAAGAGCGGGTCATTCGCGCCGCACGGCCTTTCCTGGGCATCTGCGTCGGAATGCAGCTGATGGCGAGCGTTGGGCGCGAGCACGGAGATTGCGAAGGTCTTGGCTGGATTCCGGGCGAAGTCGTTGCGATGACGCCCACAGACACCGCACTCAAGGTGCCTCACATGGGCTGGAACCAACTTGAATTTACCGGCCGGAAGCATCCTGTGCTGGCGGGAATGGGGCAACATCCCCATGTGTACTTCGTTCATAGTTACCATCTGGTACCCAACGCGCAGGATCAGGTGCTCGCGACCGTTGACTACGGCGGGCGCGTGACGGCTGTGGTTGGTCGCGACAATCTGGTCGGTACCCAGTTTCATCCCGAAAAAAGCCAGACAGCCGGTTTACAGCTGCTGGGAAACTTTTTGAAATGGACCCCATAATGTCAGTGTCCGGTGTCAATTCCCAAACGAATAAAGGGCGCCCGCCAAGCGTCGTGGTTGATCGTCTCGAAGGCTTTGAGGGCCCCGATATGCACGATCTCTGCGATGCGGCGGAGGCTGCAATTCTGGATGGCGGTGGCTTTGGATGGCTGACGCCGCCTCCCCGTCATGTCATGGAGACCTATTGGCGCGGTGTTCTGCTGGTTCCCGAGCGGCAGCTTTTCGTCGCCCGCCTGGATGGGACCATTGCCGGGTCAGCTCAACTTGTCCGCCCGCCCCGCAACAATGAAGCGCAGGGTTTTGGGGGACAACTGACGACCTTCTTCCTTGCGCCCTGGGCACGCGGGCACGGTTTGGCGCGCATGATGGTCGAACGGACCGAGACGGCGGCGCGGGACAGCGGGCTGAAGGTCCTGAACCTTGATGTGCGGGCAACTCAGGACCGGGCCATTCAGATTTACGACCAGCTTGGTTTCCGCCGTTGGGGCGAGCATCCCCAATACGCGCAGGTCGATGGCGAGTGGGTCACCGGTTACTTTTACACCAAGGACCTGACGGGCAATCTGTAAGCTTCCAACCGAAGCAGTCAGCCCGCCGAGCGATGCGAGGGCGCGCTGTTTGGAACCCCTACGGACCCCAGAGACCCCACGGATCTAAGAGAAAAGCGCGAGACTATGATCATATTTCCGGCGATTGATTTGAAGGACGGCGCAGCTGTCCGTTTGCGCCAAGGCGAAATGGATACTGCAACCGTTTTCAACAGTGATCCTGCCGACCAGGCACGCCTGTTTCACGCCGCAGGCTTCGAATGGCTTCATGTCGTGGATTTGAACGGTGCGTTTGAGGGACATCCGGTCAATCGCGAGACTGTCGCCGCGATCGTCGCCTCGGTTGACCTCAAAATCCAGCTCGGGGGCGGTATTCGCGACCTGAAGACGATCGAAAACTGGTTATCCGCTGGAATTGAGCGGGTCATCCTTGGGACAGCTGCGGTGAAAGACCCCGAGCTCGTCAAGGAAGCTTGCCGGAACTTCCCGGGCAAAGTGGTGGTTGGCATAGATGCGCGTGGACGCCACGTTGCGGTCGAGGGCTGGGCCGAGGTGAGCGAGATGGAGGCTACGGACCTGGCCCGCGGTTTCGAGGATGCCGGAGTGGCCGCGATCATTTACACGGATATCGACCGGGACGGACTGCTGCAGGGCGCCAATGTTCCGGCGACGGCGGCCCTGGCCGAAGCGATCTCCATACCCGTAATCGCCTCCGGTGGGGTCGCGTCGCTTGACGATATCGCGGCCCTGAAAGCGGTCGAGGAGAGTGGCATCGAGGGCGTTATCTGTGGCCGCGCGCTGTATGACGGCCGGGTCAATCCGGCGGCGGCGCTGGCCTTGAGCGCCATACCAAGCGGCACAGCGGCGGGCTGAGGGAAAGCTTATGTTGAAAGCGCGCGTCATCCCCTGCCTTGACGTAAAAGACGGCCGGGTGGTCAAAGGGGTGAATTTCGTCGGCCTGCGTGATGCCGGCGACCCGGTTGAACAGGCGCGGGTATACGATGCCGCTGGCGCCGACGAACTCTGTTTTCTGGACATCACTGCCAGTCACGAGAAGCGTGATACCATGCTCGATGTGGTATCGCGCACCGCTGAAGCCTGTTTCATGCCGCTGACCGTTGGTGGAGGTGTCCGGGAAATAGAGGATATCCGCCGGCTTCTGCTGGCGGGGTCGGACAAGGTTTCGATCAATACCGCGGCGGTGCACAATCCCGATTTCGTGCGTGAAGCTGCGGAAAAGTTCGGGTCCCAGTGCGTGGTTGTTGCGGTTGATGCAAAGCAGGTCTCCGAGGCGCGTTTCGAGATTTTCACTCATGGGGGCCGGGAAGCAACCGGGATTGACGCGGTTGCCTGGTCACAGCGGATGGCCGAATACGGCGCTGGCGAGATCCTTCTGACGTCCATGGACCGTGACGGCACCAAACAGGGCTACAACATCGCCTTGACGCGCGCTGTGGCTGACGCCGTGCCGGTTCCGGTGATTGCCTCCGGCGGTGTCGGGACACTGGACCATTTAAGCGCCGGTGTACGGGATGGTCACGCGAGTGCCGTTCTGGCCGCTTCAATATTTCACTTTGGTGAATTCTCGATCGCAGAAGCCAAAGCCTATATGGAAAAGGACGGTATTCCGGTACGCTTATCCGACGGGCTGTAGCTTCAGGTCGTATCGTCGGCCCTTGCCGCGCATATTTTGAAAACGGTTGCAATTCGCGGAGCCGCGGTCTAGCTAGCCCGGGTTACTTCTATCCGGCGGCATTTTTGCGGTCATGAAAGTGCGCGTTCCGTCCGATGAGCACGGGCACATTGACGCGGTTTGCAGAGAGCAGATGAGAGATAAAAGATGACTGACCTTGAACTGGACGGGCGCGTTTTGGACCACCTTTTTGAGGTCATCGAGAGCCGCCGGGACGATGATCCGGAGACATCCCACACCGCGAAGCTTTTCAATAAGGGCGTTCTCAAAATTGCCCAGAAAGTCGGTGAAGAGGCGACGGAGACGGTAATCGAGGGGGTCGCCGGCAGCCGCGAGCAATTGGCTGATGAGTCTGCCGATCTTCTCTATCATCTCCTGGTTCTCTGGGCGTCCAGGGGACTGACGCCCAACGACATCTGGCGGCAGCTCGAAGGACGCAAGGGGATTTCGGGCATCGCGGAAAAAGCGGCGCGCGGTGTTGCCTTGGAGGGTTGATCCTCCTTGTTTAAAATGTTGTAGACTGAAGCCACTTGCTGGCACACCCAGCCGCTGCGGCGCACTGATAAGCGAAGAAAACCGGGATAAACATGGCCTACGACGACAGTAACATCTTTGCGAAGATTCTGCGCGGCGAGATTCCCTGCGACAAAGTCTATGAAGATGAATACGCCCTGGCGTTCAGGGACATCAACCCGCAGACCCCGACTCATGTGCTGGTGATCCCAAAAGGCGCCTACGTATCCTTCGATGACTTTTCTGAGCAGGCCTCCGGTGAGGAAATCGTTGGATTTGTGCGGGCTGCCGGGAAAGTTGCGCGGGATCTGGGCCTGGTCGCGCCGGGCTATCGGGCTCTCGCGAACCACGGGGCCGACGCGCATCAGGAGGTGCCTCATTTTCACCTGCACCTCTTCGGCGGCAAGGATCTCGGCCGCATGATCAAACCCTCGGAAAAGTAAGCACCGCCTTCTATCCGCTTTTCCGCGGCGCAGTCGGCAGATCTGTTAACCTGTCCGGGCAAGGTCTATTATTTTTAACATCTTATGTTTAGGCTCGTCCGTCCGGCAGGAAACTGGCTGCTGCCGGCCGGGATGACAGAACAACTCTGAGGGGGAGAGCAAGATGGACAGACTGCAAGCGATCGCTGAAGAGGCAACGCAAGGCATCAATGCGCTTCTTGAAACACCCTTGACGCCGGATCAGACCAAAAGTGTCGAGAGGATCGTGGAGCGGGCTGTGATCAAGGCCCTGCTTGAGGGGCAACACCGTGCCGTCGATGCCGCTCTGCAAACGCCGGAAGCCGACCAGGATGTCGCGCATAAAATCGCGACAGCGATCCGGCAAAAGAACGATGCTTTGATCGCCAATCTTTCGAGCCTACGCTAAGTTTGGATGGCATTGCCGCCGGCGATATGTCGTGCTTGTTAAGCTGATCAAACAATAAGACGTTAATCCGGTCTAGAGGCCGGGTCAGCGGACATCAGAGGATTGTTTCATGATAGCAATGTGCACTGCAACATCTCTCGCGAGCAGGCGGTCGGTGGAGGGTTGTCGCTTCGATTGTCCAAACATGAATACAATTAAATCAATGAAATGACCTGCAGCTGACGCATGGCTTCGTTGCATTTTCTGATATTTATGAAGCGGCAGGAGATCTCTATATTTTGTGCATCGCAGCAAATCACAAGCGCGCTGCGTTCATGGAGATCACATTATGAAAAAGCTCTTCCCCGCCGTCGTAAGTCGTTTGCTCGCCGCTATGTCGTTCTTTGAGAATGTCGGCGCAGCGACGCGCATTTCGAACGACATCGTGCGCGGTCGTCGCCCCCAGGATTTTGATATGCAGGCCTTGGGTATTTCGGATGCCTACAAGGCGTACCGCGCCGTTTAACACCTGCCTTTCTCATCACAGTTCCCTGCCTGGCGGGAGCCGCCGGTAAGAGAGAGCTTCCGCAATATGCGGCCGCCGCAGCTCCGCGCTGCCATCAAGGTCAGCAAGCGTTCGCGCGACACGTAATACACGATGATACCCCCGGCCCGTGAGTCTTAGCCGCTCAGCTGCCTGGAGCAAAAGCTGTTGCCCTTCGGAATCTGGCGTGGCGACTTCTTCCAGGAGCTTGCCGTCAACCTCGGCATTGCTTCGGGGTCTTTTTTCCTCGTGTTGGCCGGCATAACGCTCCCGTTGAGTGCGGCGCGCTCCGGCAACACGCTGAGCCACTGCTTCTGATCCTTCGCTGGGCGGTGGCAGGCTCAGATCCTGCATCTTCACGGCCGGCACATCCATATAGATGTCCATGCGGTCGTAGAGGGGCCCTGAGATTTTCGCCTGATAGTCTGCCGCGCAACGCGGTGTGCGGCCGCAGGCGGCCGAAGGATCGCCGAAATACCCGCAGCGGCAGGGGTTCATCGCTGCAACCAACTGCACGCGGGCAGGATAGGTCACGTGGGCATTTGCACGCGCAATGGCGACACGACCGGTTTCGAGAGGTTGACGCAGAGCCTCGAGCGTTGCCCGACCGAATTCCGGGAGTTCGTCCAGGAACAGCACGCCCAGATGGGCCAGAGAGATTTCACCTGGTTTGGCCTTCAACCCGCCCCCGGCCAGTGCAGGTAGGGACGCAGAGTGGTGCGGATCCCGGAATGGCCGTCTGCGCAACAGCTCTCCGCCTTCCAGTGTCCCTGCGACCGAGTGGATCAGGCTTATCTCCAGCGCTTCTGCCGGCTCCAACGGCGGCAGGATACCTGGCAGCCGCTGTACCAGCATCGATTTCCCGGCGCCTGGCGGTCCCACCATCAAGAGGTTATGGCCGCCCGCCGCGGCGACTTCCAATGCACGTTTCGCCGCGTTTTGGCCCTTGATGTCCCGCAGATCCAAGTCCTGGTTGTCTGAGCTGTTGATGGCGGGTTCAGGGGCGCTCAGCACCTGGGCGCCCTTGAAGTGGTTGATCAAACTCAAAAGGCTTTGCGGCGCCAAGATTTCAATAGCTTCCGCCCAGGCCGCCTCTCCCCCCTGTTCTTGCGGACAAATCAAGCCCAGTGAGCGCGCGGACGCGTCGAGCGCGGCTGCCAGAACGCCGCTTACGGGCATAATACGTCCGTCCAGCGCCAACTCGCCCAGGACGGAGTATTCCAGCATCTCGTCGCCCGGCAATACGTTCATGGCAACCAGAAGTCCCAGTGCGATTGGTAAATCGAAATGACTGCCTTCCTTGGAAAGGTCCGCAGGGGCCAGATTCACGACAATGCGCTTAGGCGGCAAAGACAGTCCCATGGCTGTCAGGGCGGCCCGCACGCGATCGCGGCTCTCGGCGACGGCCTTGTCGGGAAGTCCGACAACTGAGAAAGCCGGTAAGCCCGAGGCCATCTGGACTTGCACGTCGACCTTGACCACGTCGACTCCCGCAAAGGCGACGGTATTTATTCTTGCGACCATGGAACGCCGTTTCACACGTGAAAGTAGTCTCCCGGGTATCGCAGTCCGGTGTCTGCTTGTCAAACGTACGTATGAATTTAGCAGACGTACAGAAGTGAAGCTGGCGAAGTTCATTGATCGGAAGCTGTTTCGCCAGGCGTGGAATCGCTCTCGACTTGCAGGGCGACCCTCTCGCACCGCCTTGAAAGGCGAAGTCCGGTTAACAGACTCGCACTGCATAGCACTGCGCGAAAAGAGCCCGAAATCCTGTTGGACGGCTGAATCGAAAATACGTGCGTTTCCGCATCTGCAATTGTATTGCATAGAGACGGCGATTTTCGCGGCATCACAAAAGAACTGGTAAAAAACCAACTAGGCGGTTATTTAACGGCTATGGAATCCCGAAAAGAACAGACGCACCGGCGCATCGTAGAAGCGGCTGCCGAACTCTTCGAACTGCAAAGCTACCAGGCTGTGAACGTCAATCAGATCTGCGAGCGCGCAAAAGTTAATAAAGCGACACTCTACCAGCACTACGGATCGAAGGAGGCTTTGGCGGTCGCGACGATCGAACATCATTTCGAACGCCAGAAAGCTGAATACTACGAGGCCGCAATGGCGGCCGCACCGAATCCCATCGATCGGTTGAGCGGTATTTACCAGCGGGTCTATCAACAGCATTTGGCCCGCAGCGACCGGGGCGAAAGCTGTATCGGGTGTCCATTTGTCAACATTTTGAGTGAGATGGCAGTCGACTCCCCAGCCATCCGGGACGCGGTCAACTCCGTGTTCGAGCGCTTGAAACCTTACTACAGCCTGATCGCACGTGATGCAAAGGTCATCGGCTATGCCAATCGCGAACTCGATGGCGATGTGGTGTCGTCCGCCCTCATCTCGATCATGAACGGTGCGTTGGTGTCGGCCAAGTCGGAGAACCGTCCGGAGACGATTCTCGAGAGTCTGGAAACGGCAAAGCTCATTCTGAGGGGATAAGGAGCCAGACGAGGCCGCAGACAAAGTGAATTAACCAAGAGGCCGGATAAGGTTAAAAACCAACCAGTCGGTTATTATGCTTACATACAGCTTAAAAGAGAGAATTACAGCCCTTCATGTGACGTGGCCAGATGAAGGGCTGCTGCAGTTGCCGGAAGTTCAGATGGCGGCTCGCGGCTCTCGCATGTCCAGCGCGGTTAAGCAGTGCCAGCTGCCATCCTTTGTTGTCTCTAAGACGTTCCAGCTGCACGTCGACGTGCAAAGCCAAATGCGAGAAGGCCGAGTCCAAAGAGAGCAAGTGTCCCTGGTTCCGGGACGGCCGTACGTGCCGCTTCGAAATCGTAGGTCTTGTCGAATTCGCCGGCACCTACCGTTTGGTATGCGAGGCTGACGTCATCGAAGTAGCCGTCCTGGCCCTGATTGAAGCTGCCAACCCCGACACTGAGCAGAAGCATCTGGGCGGCCAGGAAATCTGCATCGAATTCTGTCAGCCACTGACCCAGAGTCAGAAGTTTGGTCTGGTCAAAGGCCTCGCCGAAACCGCCGGTTTGCCAAAACAGGCCGTTGTCGAGGCCAATCTGGACGTCGGTCCAGGTATCGGGCGTGACGGGAGAGTTGCCGTTCAGATAGGGCTCATAGACCAGGGTGACAAAGCCATCCCCGCCATTTTGTGTCGTCAGCGGGTTGGAAAAGGTCAGTTTGATAGAGGGTGCAGCTGAGACATTCCCGCCGGGTACGTTTCGTTTGTAAAAGGAATAACCAAGCTGGAAGCTGTCGTTCAGGATGTTTCCCGCTGTGCCGTAATTGTCCGCGACTCCGATCTCGGCTTTATGGTCGTCATCGAAGCCGGTGGTCAGTCGCGCTGCGCCCGTTGGACGAGGCGCATTGTTTTCGAGATTGCCTCCTGCGCCGGAAAGCGAAGTAATACTCGCCGCTCCGCCGGGTCTCACATCGTTTTCGAACCACTGTCCGTTTGAGATGAAGCTGGCGTCGATGGAGTCCTCAACGATCACTGCCGCTGAAGATTCTGTCACAATCATCAGCGAAGCCGCGAGTGCGACAGCGCCGATAAAAAGGTTTGATACGCCGGAGCGGGAGACCGCCCTGGTTTCGATAACACTCATTTTGCCTATCCCCCAAATGCGAGGCTGGTTGATCCAGTTCCCCAAGACTCTGCAGAACGTTCTCGAAGGCCGCCGCTTCAACGGTTTACCGCGCCGCTCTGCGATGGGGTTTATTAAGCAAGAATTAAGCCAGGAGGTGTGGTTCTTATTTTTCAGTGACTTGCATTCATACAAGCGAACATCCCCCAATAATTGTAAAATCTACCGACGGCCTAAAGGTGTCGGGACGAGAGCAATATGCACAAAATCGCAGATGCCGGACGGATAATTCGTTCCAAAACAACGCCATAGGAAGACTGTGGTGTGATTGAGCAGTGTAAGAATCTCCGACAGGTTGTGCCTAAAAAATTGAAAAACTACGACTTATCAAGTTTGTAGGTCCGGCTGTCTTTTCGCTCGCTGTTCCAATGGCGCCATCGTAGCATCGACGAATGCCGTTTGTTTTGCCCTGTGCCACCCTCTCTCGTTTTGTGAAGTTCTCCGCTATCCTTCTGATGATCGCGGCAAGCACGCCCCTCTCGACGAACGCCGCTTCGCAGACTTCGGATTGGGAGGCGGACCTGCCGACAAGGGTGTGGACGCCGCTACATCGTATGGCGTCTGACGATGCAGTGACCTTCGCTTTGCAAAAGCACAGCGGCAGCGCTTTTGACACGCGCCGTGGCCGGATTTTTCTTTTTGGCAGCGATACCCACGGCGAGGACTGGAGCAATGCCCCGCTGATCTTCGATCTCGGCTTGCTTTCTTGGCAACGTCTCCACAACGACGACCCTCCAGGAAGTTACCGGGTCAATGAGGCCGGACTGCCGGTTGCCGGTCCGGACGGGGATCATCCCTGGGCCATGCACAGCTTCGGTGCGGTCGATTACCATGCCGCCTGGGACGCCGTCCTGGTCAGCAGTCATCCTGCTCACATGGAGCCCGGGCGTTTCAGCACTGCTCTGGCGGAGCTCTGGCCCGCGATTGAACGCCATCCAACCTGGCTCTTCGACCTGAAAGAGGCGCGCTGGTTGCCCCTGCCGAAGGCGCAGACCTCCTTTTTCGCCTATGCGGCCACCTACGACAGTGACCGCGGGATCATGATCGGCACGGGGCATCACGGTGTTTTCGAGCTGACCGAGCGCGACGCCACTTGGCGCAAGCGGACGGATGGCAAGGCGATCGGGTATCACAACAACGGTGTCTACGACCCTGATCACAAGGCGCTCATCATGTTCGGGCGAAACGGACTTGGGAACGACATCCTGGTTTATCGCACCAACGACGCGCAGCTCGTTGCCATGCCGACCCCCGGTCTGCGGCCACCGAAAGACGAGCACACGCCCATGGCGTTTCATCCGAAACTGCGGGAAACCGTGGTACTCGTTGATCGTTTCGCAGCCGGAACATCACGGCAGAGCCGTGGGCAAGGCAGGGCTGAGACCTGGGCATACGATCTGGCGCAGGATCGCTGGCGCAGGATCGTCACGGCCGATCTGCCCTTTGCGCTGGGCATGAACTATCACCTGCACTACGACCCGCAGCGGAACCTGTTATTGCTTGTCACTTCATCGCCGGCTCCGACACCCGACTTGGAGCCGGGCCTGGCGGAGGTCTGGGTGCTGAAGCTCTAAGTCCGCAGCTTTAAATCCGTTGTCAGGCTTTTGAAGGCGCGGCTGCCGGTTTGTCACCGGTGGCGTTCTTTTCGGTCTCCGGCGCCGCGGCGGTCTCTTCCCGGTAAAGATCGGCGTAATCCACCACGATGCCGTAATGCGGATCTTCGATCACGTTGACCTCGACCAGGCTGTCGGCTTTGCGCAAAAGGTGCGTGCAATCCGCGCTCAGATGCTTCAGATGCAGCCGCTTGCCATAGTTTGCGTAGCGCTCAGCCAGGCTATCGATTGCCTGCAGTCCCGAGTGATCCCAGACCCGGGAATCCTTAAAGTCGACGACCACGTCATCGCTGTCGTTTTTAGGATCGAAGAGATCGCGAAAGCTTGTGATGGAGCCGAAAAACAGCGGTCCCGACAGTTCATAAACCTTTGTCGAATCATCGCTTTGGTAGCTGTGGGCGGTGATACGTTTCGCGCTTTTCCAGGAGAATACCAACGCCGAGACGATAACGCCGACGACCACTGCAATGGCCAGGTCGGTGACCACAGTGACCCCGGATACCAGCACCAGGACAAAGGCGTCGGAGCGCGGGATCTTCCCGATAATCTGGAAACTGGTCCACTCGAAGGTTCCGATCACGACCATGAACATCACGCCGACCAGAGCGGCCAGCGGGATCATTTCGATCAGCGACGATCCGTAGAGAATGAAAAACAGCAGAAAACCGGCGGCCGCAATACCCGAGAGCCTGCTGCGGCCGCCGGATTTGATGTTGATCATGCTCTGGCCGATCATGGCGCAACCGCCCATGCCGCCAAAGAGACCGGTCACTGTATTGGCGACGCCCTGGCCGATGCACTCCTGGCTGGCCCGGCCCCGGGTTTCGGTCATCTCGTCGACCAGGGTCAGGGTCAGCAGGGACTCGATCAGGCCAATCGCCGCCAGAATCAGCGCGTAAGGAAAAATGATCTGAAGTGTCTCGAGGTTTATCGGCACCATCGGGAGGTGAAAGCTCGGCAGGCTGCCCGAAATGCTGGTCATATCGCCAACAGTCCGGGTGTCGAGGCCGAGAAACAACGCTAAGCCGGTAACGGTAAGAATGGCCGCCAGCGGCGCCGGGAATGCCTTGGTGACGCGCGGCAGGAAGTGGATGATTGCCATGGCCAGAACCACCAGGCCAAGCATGACGGCGAGCGGTTCACCTTGCATCCATTGGAGGCTGCCGTCCGGTCCGCCGATCTTGAACTGCGAGAGCTGCGCCAGGAAGATGACGATCGCCAGACCGTTCACGAAGCCCAGCATCACCGGATGCGGCACCATACGGATGAACTTGCCCAGCTTCAGGACGCCTGCCGTGATCTGCAGGATTCCCATCAGAACAACGGTCGCGAAAAGATATTCCACGCCGTGATCCGCCACCAGGGATACCATGACGACGGCAAGAGCGCCGGTCGCACCGGAAATCATACCCGGCCGGCCGCCTATGACGGCTGTGATCAGCCCCACCATGAATGCCGCATAAAGTCCGGAGAGGGGATGAACGCCCGCAACAAAGGCAAACGCAACGGCTTCCGGCACGAGAGCGAGAGCAACGGTCAGACCGGAGAGAATTTCGATTCTCGGCGATGCGGGGAGCAGCTTTTGGAGGGCTGGTGACAAGGCGACGTCCTGAGATCTGGTCAAAATAATGCGCCGCAGAAAAAATGCTGCAGCGCACAAACACATTAGCAGGCTTCGGACGACGGGGGAACCGTTTAATCAGTTTCCCAATTCATAAACCCATGCAAAATACGCAGATCTCGTTAAGAAAGGTAAAAGATCTGCTAAAGTTTTGATCAATTGATGAGATGCTGCGATGCAAAAATATGCAAAGGCTACTGGGGAGGATCTTTGGATCTTAGCCTCTGGGATCTGAGCAATTACTTGCCATGGACTTCCGCGTACCGCTGCTCGATCGCGTCCCAGATCTCCGCCTCCAGGCAGACGTCGTCGTAGCGGTCGATCTCCTGCAGTCCGGTCGGCGAGGTGACATTGATCTCGGTCATCACATCGCCGATTACGTCGATGCCGACGAAGATCATGCCTTTTTCCTTTAGGGTCGGACCGATCGCTTCGCAGATTTCGAGATCGCGCGGCGTGAGGCCCGATTTATCCGGCCGGCCGCCCACATGCATGTTGGAGCGCGCTTCGCCTTCCGCCGGAACCCGGTTGAGGGCGCCTGCGGGGCGGCCATCGATCAGAATGATCCGTTTGTCGCCCTCCCGCACGGCGGGCAGGTATTGCTGGATGATGATCGGTTCGCGGTAGAGCTCAGTGAAGATTTCCAGCAGGGAGTTGAGGTTTTCATCGCCGGGTTTGATGTGGAACACCCCGACCCCGCCGTTTCCGAACAGGGGTTTGACGATGATGTCCTTGAATTCGTCCCGGAACGCGGTGATTTCTTCCCGATCGCAGGTGATGAGGGTCGGCGGCATCAAATCCGGAAAATGCGTCACGAAAAGCTTTTCCGGGGCGTTACGGACCTCCATCGGATCGTTCACCACGAGCGTCTTGGGGTGAATGTGCTCAAGCAAATGGGTCGCCGTGATGTAGGACATGTCGAACGGCGGATCCTGGCGCATCAGGATGACGTCCAGTTTCGAGAGGTCGATCACCTCGCTGGCGCCGAGTTCCGCATGGGCTCCGTGCTGTCTGGCAAAGCGCAGGGGCCGGCAACGGGCCGAAACCTTGCCATCACGCAGCGAGAGATCCTGCGGCTGATAGTGATAGAGGCTATGGCCGCGCCGCTGCGCTTCGAGACCCAGGACAAAGCTGCTGTCACCGTCGATATCGATGCTTTCGACCGGATCCATCTGGATTGCGACCGTTAGGCTCATCTTTATACTCCTCCGCAAAAGTCTATTCGTCCTGCCAGCCGGCAAGGCACGAATCAGCCTCTATCTCTCATCCGGATTACACGTTGCTGGTCCAGACCCGATCGCTTTTCGGGTCCTGTCGGCTATGGTGCGGAATAACCCGGCAGCAACGTGATCTCAAGCACCGAACCGCACCTGGCACTAATTGAGGTGACTCTTGATCTGTTGCAACAGGCGGGCTGCCTCATGACGCGCATCGGGCGAATCGCAAAGTAAGAGGTACTGTTCAAGCGAGAGGATTGCAGCCCTGAGATTGTCTAGACCCGCGTGCAGGATACCGGCCTCTCGCCAGAGGTTGGCTTCCGCCGGCGCGAACATCAGCATGGTCTCCACGATTTCCAGCGCTTCGCTGGGCTGTTGCGCGCGCAGAAGCCGGGCCTTGATGTTGTCTTGCAGGCGTTTCAGGATCATCCGGTTTGGCACCGGACGGTAGTGTTCCGACCGCAACTCGGCTTCGGGTCCCCCGATCGCTTTCAGCATTGCCCGCAGGTCCGCTGTGCTCAATTGATTTCCGCCGTGAAAGGGATCGATAATCCGCCGGTCGGTCTCTCTATCCATCCGCAGCAGAAAGTGGCCGGGAAAATTCAAACCCCGAATTTCCCAACCCTGGGCGCGCGCGCAATGTATGTAAAGGATTCCAAGTGCGACCGGCAGACCCTTTTGACGGTCGATGACACGCATCAGATTGGCGTTCTGAAGATCGTCGTAGTTCAGGCTGTCTCCCTGGTAGGCGTGGCGGTCGAAAAGGACGGCGTTTATCGCCTCAATCCGTGCCGATAGATCATCCTCTTCGCCGGAGGCTTCGAATTCCTGAGCAGTGTCCCGGGCGAGAACCGTCAAATGATGCCGGTAGCGGTCGATCGGCACCTGAGGCCGGTCCAGCGCCGCGAGCCACAGCGCGGCGGCGGCCAGGTCGATCTCATCGTCGCCCTGCCCACCGATCCGACGCAGGCTGGCTTCAAGATCCTTCCGACCGCTCGCAGGGCTCCAGCTCATGACCTCACCGACCTCTCTTCATTCAGGATCTGCGCGCCGGATCATCTTTGAGACGGACATAGCTGACGACATTGCGGACATAGGAGATGTCCTTGGCATGTCCGATCACCCGGGTCAGTTCGGCCTGATCCTGTGCAACGCCCATGAGGTAGAGCGTCTTGTTTACGGATTCGATCGAGTAGTTGATCGAGGTGACGCCGCTGTCGATCAGCAGTTTGCCCTTTAACTGGGTCTCGATCCAGACATCTCGGGCGACATCGCCGAGGGAGGATTGGTCCGTGACCTCGATTTCGTTGATTACCTCGCGCACACCTGGAGCCTGCCAGGCCAGCCGCACGGCGTCGAGCTCGGTCTCCGGCTTCTCCACCGCACCGGTCAACAGCACCCGGCCTTCCTGGACCTGAAGATTGATGTCGGTAAAGAGTGTCTCGCTCTCTTGCAGGAAGAGATGATTGATCTCCAGTCGGATCTCGGTGTCCTGCATAGCGCCTTGGAAGCCGCGCTCCTGGGATGCGGCTGTCGCCGCGGTCGCGCCGACCCCAATTGCAACGCCAGCAGGTGTGCAGCCAGCAAGAGCAAGGATTCCAAGGCTAGCGGCGCCAAACATCAGCGCGCGGCTCCCTGCGGATTTGTGTTTGTGATTTCTTTCTGTGGCTTGGCTGTTGTTGTTTTGAGCTTTGCTTTCAATCTTCAGGATCATCTTTTTCATCGCCGAGGTTGATCTCCCACCAATCAAATGTGTCGCATTAACTTAGTTACTCGATTCCCGCCATGCATCACGAATGTGTTTGGGCCAGCGTTTTGGCGCGATCAGGATGGCGTCGAAGCGGCAGTCACATGCAGATAAGCGGTCATAACGCTGAAGAAAGATCGCCGCTGCGCGCTCAATTCGACGCTTCTGGCGATCCGCGATGGCAGCCCGGGCGAGATCCAGGCTTGGTCGCGCCTTCACTTCAACAAATAGCAGCAGTCGCCCCCTGCGGGCGATCACGTCGATCTCCCCTGCGGCTGTCCGGTACCCTCTCTCAAGGATTTTGAACCCCTGCAACAGAAGCCAGACACAAGCGGCTGCCTCAGCCCATCTGCCCCTTTGATAAGCTTTCAGGCGGCTCTTACCGGTCACGGCTGTTTTGCGGAGAGACTGAGTGCCCGGTTGTAGACCTGACGTTTGGGCCGCCCGGTCATTTGAGCGACGTCCGCCACTGCGTCACGGAGCGTTTGCGTCCGGAGCGCATCTGTCAGAAGCGCATCCAGATCGAGAGCCTGGCTTTTGCCCGCGGGGTCACTGCCACCTATGACAACCACGGCCTCTCCTTTAGGAGCACCGTTTTCTCTGTAGTGAGTGATCAATTCGCCCAGACTGCCGCGGCGAAGTTCCTCGAACATTTTGGTCAGTTCGCGCGCGACAGCTGCTGGACGCTCACCCAGCACCGCCTGCACGTCGCTCAACATATCCGCAAGACGCCTGGGCGATTCGTAAAAGATCAGACTCACGGGAAGATCGGCGAGTTCGGCCAGGGCGGCGCGGCGCGCGGCGGATTTGGGCGGAAGGAAACCGTGAAACAGGAAGCGGTCGCTGGGCAATCCTGAGAGAACCAGTGCGCAGAGCGCGGCGGACGCACCGGGGAGTGTGGTGACCTCGAGGCCCGCCTCGATCACAGCCGTGACAAGTTTGTAACCCGGATCTGAGATCAGAGGAGTGCCCGCGTCGGAAACCAACGCCACAGCCTCGCCACATTTTAGCCGTTCGATGATCTTCGGACGGACCCGGTCTGCGTTGTGTTCGTGGTAGCTGATCAGAGGGACGTCGATACCGTAGGCCTGGGTCAGACGGCGTGTCACCCTGGAGTCTTCGCAGGCGATGACACTCGCTTTTGCAAGCACGTCGCGGGCGCGAAAGGTCAGATCGCCGAGATTGCCGATCGGCGTTGCGACAAGGTAGAGACCGGCCTTTAACTCCGTGGTGCTTTTTGGCCCCGTCTCCGTTTGAGGGTGTGTGTCCTCGGCGGGATTAAACGTAGAGGGCGTGTCTTTGGAAGCGGCGCCGGCTCTTTTGGCTGTATTCCGGGGTGTACTTCGCGCGACCGCGCCGCTAGGCTCGTTTCGCCCCGTGTAAGATGGATTTGAGCGTGACGTTTTTGACATTACCACCGCGCCGCTGCGCCAACCCGGGGACCGAGCGCCAATCGCTCGGCTTGGGTTTGGCTGTCGCAGCCTCATTGTTTTTGCTGGCAGGCTGCGCGTCAAGCAACCTAGACAACAGGTCCCAGGATACGCAAGCCGCGCCTGAAACCTCGGCGCCCGCGCCCGGCGACGGCAAGGATATTGCGGATTGGGACGAGAGATTCTCCCAGTTCGATAACCGGGTCGTCCGTGGCGAGGCGACGGACCCCGACGACGGTTCCGTGAAGGTTGCCATGCTCTTGCCCTTGAGCGGTCAGCATGAGCAGGTTGGACAGGCCCTGCTGAACGCGTCTCAAGTTGCGCTGTTCGATCTGGCGGGTGAGAACTTCAAACTGGTGGTTCAGGATACGGCTGGCACGCCGGAGGGGGCAGCCGCCGCGGCACAGACCGCAATAGCCCAGGGCGCCGACCTTATCATCGGTCCTTTGTTTTCGACCTCGGTCGAGGCGGTAAAGCCCGTCGCCCAGGCTGCTGACGTTAAGGTTCTGGCGTTCTCCAGCAATCGCGAGGTTGGCGGCGACGGTGTTTACGTCATGGGGCTCGCACCGCATCTTCAGGTCGAGAGGATCATCGCCTATGCCTCGGCCCAGGGATTGCGGCAGTTTGGCATCCTGGCACCGGAAACGCCCTATGGGCAGGCCGTCGCTCAGGCAATGCGGGACGCGGTAGAGCGGAATGAGGGCTTCCTGACGCGCGTGATTTTCTACAATCCAACGGCACCGGATCTTTCGCCCGAAGTGCGGTCCCTGGCAAATTACGAGGGACGCCAGGCAGCTCTCAATGCCAGGAAACAGGCGCTTGAAGCGGCCGGCGACGCCGCCTCGCGCCGTGCGTTGGCGCGGCTGCGCAATATCGAGACGACCGGCTCACTCGAATACGACGCGATCCTCCTGGCCGGAACCGCACAGCAGGCACTCTCTCTGGCACCCCTGCTGGCGTATTACGATGTGGACCCCAATATCGTGCGGTTCTTGGGCACGTCCCTCTGGGATGGTGCCGAATTAGGCGCAGAACCTTCATTGCAGGGCAGCTGGTTCGCCGCACCCGCACCGGACTACTGGCAGGATTTCAAGACCCGCTATACCGAGACCTACGGTACCGCGCCGCCCCGCGTGGCCAGCCTGGCCTACGACGCGACGGCACTGGCTGCCGTCGTTGCCGCGCAGGCGGAAAACGCCGGTGTAGACCCCGTTTTTGACGATGTCACCTTCACCCAGGCAAGCGGATTTGCCGGTATCGACGGAATTTTCCGCTTCTATGCAAATGGTGAGAGCGACCGCGGACTGGCGGTGCTGGCCGTGGAACGCGATGCTCCGAAGGTGATCGATCCCGCGCCGGCGAGCTTTGAAAACCTCATCAACTGACCGTCGAGTCGGGCGGCAAGGTCCCCGCCGACGCTCAGTCCGACGTTCCTTTATGTGAGCAGATGCGCCAAAACGGCATCCAGCCGCGTGCGGCCCCGGTGGGTGGCGGCCAATCGTCCGTCTGTCAGCGTCAAAAAACCGCCGTCAATCAATGCTTGTGACCGCGCTGCGTCGAAGAGCTGTTCCGGTTCCCGGCCGGTCTCACGCAGAAAAGCGTCCCTTGGGATACCTTCCTTGAGCCGCAAGCCCATCATGACCATCTCCTCCAGCCGCTGATCGATGCCGATCTTGGTCTCTCCGCGGGTGGCATGACCGCCGCTTTCCACGGCGGCCAGCCAGGCCTCGGGCGCCCTGTGCTGGCGTGTGGCCAGCTTGCATCCACCTGCGCCCGTCCGTGACTCCTTCCGGCCATTCAGCGTGATGCGCCCGTGGGCGCCCGGTCCGACCCCGACGTAGTCGCCGTAGCGCCAATAGGTCATGTTGTGGCGGCTTTCTTGGCCGGGTCGTGCGTGGTTCGAGACTTCATAGGCCGGCAGGCCTACATCCTCCATGATCTCTTGGGTCAGATCGAAAAGCGCGCCGGCCTGATCGTCTTCAGGGATAGTAAGCTCTCCACGCCTCCAGGCACCGTGGAAAACGGTGTTTTTCTCGATCGTCAACTGGTAGAGCGAGAGATGATCAGCTCCTTCTGCCAGGGCCTGGGTCAGCTCGGATTCCCATTCGTCCGGGCTGTGTCCGGGCCGTGCATAGATGAGATCAAATGAGAAGCGGGGAAAGTGCCGCCGTGCAAGATCGATCGCCCCTCGCGCTTCGGCCGCGGAGTGTTGGCGCCCAAGAAACCGCAGGGCTTCGTCGTTCAGGGACTGGACACCGAGAGAGAGCCGTCCGACGCCGGCTTCTGAAAAGGCGGCAAACTTGTCCGCCTCGGCAGAGGTGGGGTTGGCTTCCAAGGTGATTTCGGCCCCTGGGGAAAGCCGCCAGTTTCTGCCGACCCGCCCTATTACGGCGGCAACCGTTTCCGGAGCCATCAGGGAAGGTGTTCCACCCCCGAAAAAGATACTTGTCACCTCGCGGCCCGGCGTCAGAGCCGCGTAATGATCCAGCTCTCTCAAAAGCGCCTTGCGCCAGCGCGCGTGATCGACGGACTCCCGGACATGGCTGTTGAAATCGCAGTAGGGGCATTTCGACAGGCAGAAGGGCCAATGGACGTAAATGCCAAAGCCTGGATCGCCGGGCATATCTGCATCTTCCGGCGTTTTGATGGACGTACCGACCATGGCGGTTTCAACCTTTATTGCCGGTGGTCACTTTTCGTCGAAAACGTCGGCGACGAGTTTTCTAAAGGCATCTGCGCGATGGCTGATCGCGTGTTTCGCATCGGGATCCATCTCGCCGAAGGTCGTCTCGTAGCCGTCGGGCTGAAACATCGGGTCATAACCGAAACCCCGGGTGCCGCGGGGTGGCCAGACCATGGTGCCCCGCACTTCGCCCTCATAGACAAGCTTATCGCCGTTCGGCCAATAGAGGCAAAGCGCACAGACGAAACGCGCCGAGCGGTCGCTTTGGCCGTCCAGTTCTCGTTGCACCCGCTCCATCGCGAAGCCGAAATCACGTTTACCGCCGGCCGCGCCGCTGCCGTCGGTCTCTGCCCAGCGGGCGGAATAGATACCCGGCTGACCATCCAGCGCATCAACGGCGAGTCCGGAGTCGTCGGCCAAAGCGGGGAGTCCGCTGGCTTCTGCCGATGCGCGGGCTTTCAGGATAGCGTTGCCGGTGAAGGTGGTCTCCGTCTCTTCAGGCTCCAGCAACCCCAGTTCTCCCGCCGATGTCACCCTGACCCCATAGGGGCGCAGGAGATCGGCGATCTCGCGCAGTTTTCCGGCGTTGTGGCTGGCGAGGACCAGTTTC
This sequence comes from Denitrobaculum tricleocarpae, assembly GCF_007004665.1. Lineage (GTDB taxonomy): Bacteria > Pseudomonadota > Alphaproteobacteria > Kiloniellales > Kiloniellaceae > Denitrobaculum > Denitrobaculum tricleocarpae. Next base: position 439,992 of record NZ_ML660055.1, read on the forward strand.
TCCTGAGTGAGGTTGGGTTTCATTACTCTTCCGACCGTGGCTCGTTACTGCTCAAGACCCAGGGCGCGCCGCTGGGCTGCGGCCAGAGACTGGATTCCGGCCTCGGCCAGATCCAGCAGAGCGTTGAACTGGTCCCGGCTGAAGGGGTCTGCTTCCGCGGTGCCCTGAACCTCCACAATGCCGCCGCGGCCCGTCAGCACGAAGTTGGCATCGGCTTCCGCCGCTGAATCCTCATCATAATCCAGATCCAGAACCGGGGTTTCCTTGTAAAGCCCGCAGGAAACGGCGGCAACCTGGTCGATAAACGGGATTTCCGAGATCGCGCCGAGGCTTTTCATATGTGTGAAGGCCTGATGGAGGGCGACATAGGCACCGGTGATCGAGGCTGTGCGGGTGCCGCCGTCGGCCTGAATGACGTCGCAGTCAACCTTGATTTGCCGTTCGCCAAAGCCCTTGAGGTCCACGACGGCCCGCAGGCTGCGACCGATAAGGCGTTGAATTTCCTGGGTGCGGCCGGATTGTTTGCCTCTTGCCGCTTCGCGGGCAACGCGGGAGCCGGTCGAACGCGGCAGCATACCGTATTCGGCGGTCACCCAGCCTTTCCCGCTGTTGCGCAGCCAGGGCGGGATAGAGTCTTCAACAGATGCGGTGCAAAGAACCTGTGTGTCGCCGAACTTTACGAGGCAGGAGCCCTCGGCATGTTTATTCACATTGACTTCGAGGGTAACGTCACGGAGCTGATCTGGCGTCCGGCCGGAAGGTCTCATGGCTCTGCCTTTTCTTGTTCTGGGATCTGACGTTCAAATGCCTGCGGGCGTGGGGTGTGTCAGACGGGTTCGGCACTCCGGTGAAAAACCGAGGTGCCACTGCGGCGGGAAGCTATCTCAAGCCCGGCTTTTCGTCCACACCTCAAGCGCTGCACAGCCGTGGAAAAACCAGGAGTGCGCGCACCGGGCTATGGCTCGCGTTGACGCTTTTGCGGCCCATACCTACATTGCAAGTGCGTAAAGCCGTGCAAGCAAGCATGGACTCGACGCCGGATGGAATGATGAAGCAGCGACAAGTCACGGAAAGTCCAAAGATATCTGATCTCAGCGATCGCTCGCGTGAGGTTTTTCGTCATATCGTCGACGCCTATGTTTCCACAGGCGCACCCATTGGCTCGCGCACGATCTCACGGAAACTCGGGCTGGATCTCTCTTCCGCGACCATTCGCAATGTCATGGCTGATCTTGAGGATCTGGGCCTGCTCTATGCGCCGCACACCTCGGCCGGTCGCTTGCCGACCGAGATGGGCTTGCGCCTTTTTGTCGACGGTTTGCTTGAACATGGCAATCTGAACGAAGACGAGCGTGGTGCGATCGAGAGTCAGTGCGCCGCTGTGGGCCGCTCGGTTCCGGAGCTCTTGGAAGAGGCAACCGGAATGATCTCCGGCCTGTCGCGCTGTGCGGGGCTGGTGGTCGCGCCAAAGGTCACCGAGGCTCTCAAGCACATCGAATTCGTCTCCCTTGGACCCGGGCGTGCGCTGGTGGTCTTGGTGACGGCCTCCGGACAGGTCGAAAATCGCGTCATCGATGTCCCGATTGGCCTGCCGCCCGCATCGCTGGTCGAAGCGACAAATTATCTCTCCGCGCGGCTCGTGGGGCGCACATTGGCCGAGGCGAAGGCGGATGTGGTCAAGGAATTGGCGGCGCAGCGGGCTATGCTGGATGAACTCACGGCCAATGTGGTCGAGTCCGGTCTTGCCACTTGGGGTAAGAATGGTGGCGAGGGCGCGTTGATTGTCCGTGGACAAGCCCAGCTTCTGGAGGATATTACCGCGCTCGAGGATCTTGAGCATATTCGAAAGCTCTTCAACGCGCTGGAAACCAAGGAGGCGCTGGCCCGGCTTCTTGAGCTGACCGATAGCGCCGAGGGCGTGCAGATTTTCATTGGTGCCGAGAACGATCTTTTCGGTTTGGCTGGCTGCTCGGTCGTGATTGCCCCTTACGGCAACAGCCAGAATAAGATCGTCGGTGCCATCGGTGTGATTGGTCCAACCCGGATCAATTACGCCCGCATTATTCCCATGGTCGATTACACGGCCAAGGTGATCGGCCGTTTGGTGGGCTAAATCCACCGGCCTGATTGAGTGTTCAGAAAGGAGCGACTGGCAAGAATGTCAGATCAAGATAAACAGAATTCCGCCGCTGCCGCGCAGGCTGAGGCTGATGCGGTTGTATCCGAAAAAGGGCCGGAAATTCCCAGTCAGGAGGCCTTTGCCGAAGCCGCCGCCGCCCATGCCGCCGAAGAAGCGCATGCCGCAGCAAACGACGCGGCAGCTGCAGCGACCGGGGCCGGCGATGCCGAGCGCATCGCGGCGCTGGAAGCTGAGGTTTCGAACCTGAAAGATCAGCTCTTACGCGCCCTCGCGGAAACCGAGAATCTGCGCCAGCGGACCCGCCGCGAGCGTGAGGACACGATCAAGTACGCTGCCATGGGACTGGTGAAGGACCTAGTAGAGGTGACCGACAACCTGAAACGGGCCATCGAATCCGTGCCCGCCGAAGCCATCGAAGACGATAGTCAGCTCAAGAACCTGCTGACCGGTGTGCAGATGACCGACAAGGAAATCCTTACGGTCTTCGAGCGTCACAACATCAAGCAGGTTGCTGCTTTGGGCGAGAAGCTGGATCCCCATTCCCACGAGGCTCTGTTCGAGGTGCCCGATCCGACTAGCCCTGCCGGCACCGTGGTGCAGGTTATGCAGCCCGGCTACCGGCTGCACGACCGGCTGGTCCGGCCTGCGCGTGTCGGTGTGGCTGTCGGCGGCCCTGCGGCAGCCAGCGAGGCTGCCCCTGCGCCCGGCGACAACGTCGACACGACCGCGTAATCACGTGATCTGCCCGCGGCAAGTTATTCCGGTTACGGAACGGCTTTTCGCGGGCTCTCTATTCCTGGCACCGGCTTTGTCACACGGCGCAGGGTCAGATTAAGCCGGCCTCCGCCCGTGAGCAGCCGGCTCGTCCCCGGCATGACCTTCGAGATACCATGGTAGGCCATCCGGGAGTCTCCGCCCAGGATCAACGCCGTCCCGGAGTGGAGGGTGACAGCTTTGGTGGGCCCGCGGCGCGTGGCGCCGCCGAGCCGGAATGTTGCAGTATCGCCGAGCGAAAAAGAGAGAACCGGCGCATCGAAGTCCTCTTCGTCCGCGTCACGATGCAACCCCATTTTGGCTTTTTCTCCCCGGTACAGGTTGATCAGGCAACACTCGGGCGGCGATGGATATCCCGTCAGATCGCCCCAGGCGTCCAGAATGCTGTCCGGAATAGCCGGCCAGGCCTCGCCCGTCACCGGATGCATGGGCTGGTAGCGGTAGCCCGCCCGGTCCGACACCCAGCCCAACGGCCCGGCGTTGGTCATTTCGACGGAAAAAGGCCGCCCGTTCCCAGGCATCACCGGACGAAAAAAGGGGGCTTGCGCGACGATGCCTCGGAGCGTCTCGACCAGTGCGGCCTGCGCCGCCGGCGAGAGGTATTCCGGTATGATCCTGAAGCCTCTGGGTGTCTCCATTGCGTATCCTTGTTTGCGGAGGCGTTTTTTTGATTGCCTCGGATGTTAAATCACCGAGAAGACGATCCTTTTCATTTTAGGCTTACAGTCAAATTCTTCGAGAGCTGGCCCGGCTCTTTTTGAGTTACTTATGCGTTCTGCACAGGATCCATCAGGTTGGTCTTCAAAATTTGATTTTCTGAGGCATCAGGTCTCTGGTCATTCCTAAGGTATTTTCGAATTAAAATAAAAAAATCTAAATTGCACTATTTATATTAGTATTATATTTGATAAATAATATAAATACTAATAATTATGAAAATAATGAGGCTAAAACAAATATATTTATACGAAAAATTAATGATATCCGATCGAAATACACCCTAGGGTAAGCATCTTGTATATATAAAAACAATTTTTCGGACTCGATCCGGAATGCAAGGACGCAACCCTCGTGTGATATCGGCTCGGGTTTGCGATGACCTCTTTTTATCGTCGCCATATATCGTTATCGGCGTTCAAGGCTCCTTTTGGTGTATCTGCTTTGTTCGGTTTTCTGGCTGCGGCCGTTTTACCGCTTGAAGCTGTCCATGCCGGAAACTGCGCGCCGGCCATTGATGGTGCCTCCCTGGCTGCGGCGATCGGTCAGGTCAACGCCGGAACCTGTGACACCATCGAGATTACGGGCGATATCACTCTCTCCAACCAGGACCTTCCTGTGATCGACCGTAATGGCGCTACGATCACCATCCGCGGCAGCGGCGGATCCCGTACGGTCGATGGGACCGGAACCTCCCGGCTTTTCACCGTGGTTGGTGGCAATGTCACCATGCAGAACTTCAATATTTCTAATGGTTTGGCCAAGGGTGGTGATGGCGGCGACGACGGTGCCGGGGCTGGTGCGGGAGGTGGTGCACTCGGCGCAGGCGGCGGTGTTTTTGTCGCCGCGGGTGCCAGTGTGACCTTGAGAGACGTTGATCTTAGCGGCAACTCGGCTCAGGGCGGTAAAGGTGGTGATGCCGCGTTGACCGGAGGGTTTTTCAGCGGCGGCGCCGGCGGGGGTGGGTTGAATGGCGGAAACGGCGGGTCTGGCTCTGCTGCAAACAAAGATGGAGGAAAAGGCGGCGGCGGGGGGTTCGGCGCAGATGGCGGCGATGTGACGTCTGTCGTCAACAGCCATGGCGCCGGTGGTGGTGGCGGAGGCAACAATGCTCAATCGGGCGGGACCAGTGGGCTCGGTGGTGCAGGAGATAGCGGCCACGGCGGCAGCGGTTCAGCGCAGGACAGTGGCACCGCGGGAGGTGCCGGCACGGATATGGGCGGCGGTGGCGGGAGCGGCGCTATAAATACAAATTCCGTGGGTGCGCACGGAGGTGATGGCGGCGCTTTGGGCGGCGGCGGCGGGGGGAGCGGAGCCGCTGGTCCCAATTCCCCGGTATCAGGCGCTGATCGTGGCGGACATGGCGGGTTCGGCGGCGGCGGCGGTGGTGGTGGAACAAACATCGAGAATTCGCCAGGCTCCCACTCGGGAGGTGCTGGTGGTATGGGGGGATTTGGAGCTGGCGGTGGCGGTGGCGGTTCGGTGCTGACCTACGGTGACGCTTCTCCAGGCAACTCTGACGGTGGTACAGGCGGCTTGCTCGGTGGGCAGGGCGGCGACGGGGGCGCACACACCTCGGCTCTTGCAAGCGGTGGCGGCGGTGGTGGCGGTGCCGGCGCCGGCGGTGCGGTCTTTGTACAAAATGGCGGCACCCTGATCCTTGGTGAAGGTGTCACTTTTGGCGGGTCGGGGGCCAATCGTGTAGCTGGCGGTGTGGGCGGCAGTTCGGGGTCTACGGCGGAAGATGGCGATGACGGCGCGGCTGGAGGGGCCGCCGGCGCCAAGGTCTACGCGATCGATGCCTCCGCCGGGTTGGGAGACTACGCCGCCGTTGGCTTTGACGTCGCGAACGGTAACGTCCGTACGCTCTCAGGCGCAGATGCCGATCTGCTGCAGAGTGGATATAGCGGCCAGTTGGCGAAAACAGGCGCAGGCGAGCTGGTGGTATCATCGCCGACTGCCCTCACGACAGGTGGTTGGTCTGTGGCCGCAGGCAGCCTTCGGGGCAATACAAGCAACCTCGCCGGCGATATCACGACGGCGGGCCTGGTTTACATCAGTCAGGATTTCGATGGCGTCTATGCCGGTGATCTGAGCGGCGACGGTGGGGTCGTAAAGACCGGGACCGGGACGGTGACTCTGACCGGAAACAACAACTCCCATCGCGGACCTGTGCGGATTGAGGGTGGCGCATTATCGGTCAGCGGCTCGGGCCTTGGTGATACCTCGGCAGTGATCCTTGCCGGCGGTGATCTTACCGTAACCGGCGGCGTCGAGAGGATCGGATCCCTGGCCGGTGGTGGAGGCGGTAACGGCAATATCCTGCTCAACGGTGCGCTTGAGGTGGGCGCCGACAACAGCAGCACTGAATTTGCCGGCGTCATCTCAGGCACCGGCGCCTTGCGCAAGAGAGGTACCGGTACGCTTACCCTGAGTGGGCTGAACACCTACAGCGGCCCTACAACGGTGGTTTCGGGTGTTTTGGTCGTGAACGGGGCAATTGTGTCGGACACAACGGTCACTCCGAATGCCAGGTTGGAAGGTACAGGCAGCCTTGGTCGCATCGATAATCGCGGCGAGCTGGCGCCGGGGAACGGAATCGGGACCATGACGGTGAACGGTAATTTGATTTTGAGAAATGGGAGTGTGCTTGAGATCGAGTTCGATGCGGCGGGCAATGCGGATAAGATCGTCGTGGCCGGCACGGCGACACTGGATGGTACGCTGCGCATGCTGCCTCAAGTGGGAGCTTATACCAAGAATCACAGATATCTAGTGATCGATGCCGGTGCTGTGACGGGCAGTTTTTCTGCGGCGGATATCGCGCAGAGCACGCGTCTGGCTGGTGTGCAGGTCCAAGTCACAATCACGGCAGATCAGGTGTTCATGGAGCTGACCGGGGCCTCAATCGGGCAGATTGCGGACGACTGGCCCAGTGGTCCGGTAGCAGACTATATCGAACCTTTGCGTCGCGACGCGAGAGGAGATCGTGCGAAGGCTCTTTCCGCTCTTGAGCTCCTCCCCATAGGCGAACTGAACGATGCGTTGAACGCTTTGTCGCCGCAGACTGTCGATGCAATCCCCGAAATGAAAGGGGCTTATCATCGTTTGATGACGGGTTTGATGGAGGCACGTTTGCGTCGCCTGCGCGCGGCGCCTGACGTCGTGAACCGGAGCAGCGGATCGGCGCCCCTGCCCTCCCGTTGGGACTCCTTGCCGGACCAGACAAACTGGAACTGGCAGCCACCCAAGAGCTTGAAGGATGAGGTGCTGGCTGTTGCACATTTAAGCGAAGAGAGTGCTTCCCTGTTTGAGTACGATGGCCTTCCTTACACATTCTGGACCCAGTTGATCGGCGAGACCGGTCAGAAGGAGACCGAGAGCCGGTTTTTGGGATACGACTATCAGATTTATGGCCTCGCGACGGGTGTTGATCGCCGGCTCTCTCAGGAATGGGAGGTCGGGGCCGTTCTTGCGCTTGGCCGGAGTGAAGCCGAGTTCGACCGGGATCGCGGGACGACCGACGGCGAAACCCTCGCAGGCGGTATGTTTGTGGGCTGGACACCGGAGCCCGATGTCGCGCTTGATCTATCCCTATGGGGAGATGCAACCCATCTTGAGATGCAACGCAACATTGCATTCACGGGCATCGACCGCCAAGCGGATGCAGACGTGGACGTAAGGTCCTTGGGCATCAAGCTGCGGGGTGAGTTGAGACAGCAATTATCGGACCATTCCTACGCCGGCTATGGCGGACTTGGCTATGTGAGCAGCTGGCAGGAGTCCTACTGCGAGACAGGTGCAGGGTCTCTAAATCTCTGCGTCGAAGATGCCATGACGGGCGAGTTTTTCGGTGAACTTGGGGTGAAGATCGCTCACGACGTCGTTTTTCCCGAGAGCAGACTCACATTGGATGCCGACTTTGCGCTCGTTGCAAATCTGCCGACCGATGATCGTGCCATACGGTCAGGTTTTGCCGGTGACGGCACCTTTGAAATTGCCGGAGACGATGATTTTGACGCAGGCATATCGCCAAGCTTCGGTGCGTCCTACCAGGCAGATGACCAGCTATCGATTTCAGCGCGTTACGAAGGGCACTTCGAAGAGGACCTGACCGTTCACGGCGTTCAGCTGGGTTTGCAATATCGATTCTAAGACTATTCCGGATCGCTGCCGCCGTTTTGCTCCAGCCTGCGCCGGGCTTCCTTGCGTTGAAACCAGCGAAAGAAGAAATAGATCCCGCCGCACACGAGGACTAGGCCCAGACCGACCTGTCCCACGGCCGGCGGCAGATGCATGGTCTCGGCAGCGATCGCCAGCACGGCTCCGACCAGCACATTGGCGATCATGATCCACATGATGCTGGTGAAGATGGCGTCCTTGGGCTCCGCTTGCGCGTGGCGCGAGGCCGAGTTGTCCCGTCGGGGTGGTTCGGGTTGCGAATTATCCTGCACGAAAGAGCCTTTCTCTGCCCGGAGGTGTTAGCGCAGGTATACCGCTGTGCTTGACATGACGGCAAGACTAGCCAAATTAGCGCCGACACTCGAGAAATCGTTGGGATGAAAAAGCGCCTCGCGCCTTGCAGGCCGTGAGTCTCTGCTTATATAACCCGCTAAGCATTACGGTTATTTAACTTCACCTAACGGGACCAAGCGGTGGTGCTTGCTGAATAAGGCCACCCAAGAGTTTGCTACGCGTGAGGAGCACATGAGCAAAGTTATCGGAATCGACCTCGGGACGACCAATTCCTGTGTCGCCGTCATGGACGGTAAGGACGCGAAGGTCATTGAAAATTCGGAAGGTGGACGGACAACCCCCTCCATGGTTGCCTTCGCTGAATCCGGCGAACGGCTCGTCGGACTGCCGGCGAAACGCCAGTCTGTTACCAACCCGGAAAACACTCTTTTTGCCATTAAGCGTTTGATCGGACGGCGTTTTGACGATCCGACGACCAAGAAGGACATCGATCTCGTTCCTTATAAGATCGTTAAGTCCGACGGTGGCGACGCCTGGGTTGAAGCACAGGGCGAGAACTACAGTCCGTCGCAGGTTTCCGCCTTTATCCTTCAGAAAATGAAAGAAACCGCCGAGACTTTCCTGGGCGAGACAGTGACCCAGGCCGTGATCACGGTGCCGGCCTATTTCAACGATTCGCAACGCCAGGCCACCAAGGACGCCGGTAAAATCGCCGGTCTCGAGGTCCTGCGCATCATCAACGAGCCGACCGCGGCAGCTTTGGCCTACGGCCTGGAGAAGCGTGGCTCCGGCACGATCGCAGTCTATGACCTTGGCGGCGGTACCTTTGATATCTCGGTTCTGGAGATCGGCGACGGGGTCTTCGAGGTCAAGTCGACCAACGGCGATACCTTCCTGGGCGGTGAAGACTTCGATGCCAAGATCATCGAGTACCTTGCCGAGGAGTTCAAAAAGGAACAGGGCATCGATCTGCGCGCCGACAAGCTTGCGCTGCAGCGTCTGAAAGAGGGCGCCGAGAAAGCCAAGATCGAGCTTTCCTCCTCGACTCAGACCGAAGTCAACCTGCCCTTCATCACGGCTGACGCGAGCGGTCCCAAGCATCTGAACATCAAGCTGACCCGGGCGAAGCTCGAAGCCCTGGTCGATGATCTGGTGCAGCGGACCATGGGCCCTGTCAAGGCGGCTCTGAAGGACGCCGGTGTCTCGCCGGGTGAAATCGACGATATCATCATGGTCGGCGGCATGACCCGCATGCCCAAGGTCTATGAGACCGTCAAAAGCTTCTTCGGCAAGGATCCGCACCGTGGTGTGAACCCGGATGAGGTTGTGGCTTCGGGCGCAGCCATCCAGGCCGGTGTGCTGCAGGGTGATGTCAAAGACGTTCTGCTGCTCGACGTGACGCCTCTGTCCCTGGGCATCGAAACCCTGGGCGGTGTCATGACCAAGCTGATCGACCGCAACACGACGATCCCGACCAAGAAAAGCCAGACCTTCTCGACGGCTGAAGACAACCAGACTGCTGTCACTATCCGCGTGTTCCAGGGTGAACGCGAGATGGCTGCTGACAACAAGGTGCTTGGTCAGTTTGATCTGGTCGGTATCCCCAACGCGCCGCGCGGCGTGCCTCAGATCGAGGTCACCTTTGACATCGACGCGAACGGTATCGTCAATGTCAGCGCCAAGGACAAGGCGACCGGCAAGGAACAGCAGATCCGCATCGAAGCTTCGGGTGGTCTGAGCGATGACGACATCGATCGCATGGTCAAGGATGCTGAGGCTAATGCCGAGAGCGACCGCCAGCGCCGTGAGATGGTCGAAGCCAAAAATCAGGCTGAATCCCTGATCCACACCACGGAGAAGACGCTCGGTGAGGCTGGCGACAAGATCGGCGATGCCGACAAGAACGCGATCGACGAGGCTGTGACGGCCCTGAAGACTGCGGTCGAAGGCGAGGATCTTGATGACATCAAGGCCAAGACCGAAGCTCTGGCTCAAGCTTCCATGAAGCTGGGCGAAGCCCTGTACCAGAGCAATGATGAAGCTGCGGCCGGTGGTGCCGATGGCGATGCGGGCGATGGCGCGCAAGCCGGCGGACAGGCTGCGGACGATGACCAGGTTGTCGATGCCGACTTCGAGGAAGTCGACGACGACAAGAAGGACAAAACCGCCTGAAGTCTAGGCTGCTGATTGAGAGGGGGCTGTCGTGAAAAGGTCATAAGGCCGCTCGCGACAGCCCTTTCAGCGGCTGGGGAAGAGACGAAGGCAAGTGAGGATTCATGTCGTTTGACGAAACCCTGGAGGGGATTCGTCTAGCTGTGATCCGATCTAAGGGCCGAAGGCCTGGGGTAATCGATGTCAAAGCAGGACTATTACGAAACGCTGGGGGTAACGCGCGATGCCAGCGCCGCGGATCTGAAATCCGCGTACCGGAAGCTCGCAATGAAGTATCACCCGGACCGCAATCCAGGTGATGCGGAAGCGGAACAGCAATTCAAAACCATCAACGAGGCTTACGGCATCCTGAAAGACGAGGATAGCCGAAACGCTTATGACCGCTATGGCCATGCTGCCTTTGACGGCGGTGGCGGCGGCGGTCGTGGCGCGGGTGGTTTCGACTTCAATTTCGGCAGTGGTTTCGCCGACATCTTCGATGAAATGTTCGGCGCAATGGGCGGCCGGCGCGGTGGCGACGCGGCACGCGGCTCTGATCTCCGCTTCAATATGGAGATCTCGCTCGAAGACGCTTACAGCGGCAAGACGACACAAATTCAGGTGCCGACCTCGGTTCCTTGCGACGTCTGCGACGGCAGCGGGGCTGAAAAGGGATCGTCGCCGGTTTCCTGCTCCACCTGTGCGGGCCGCGGACGTGTCCGGGCGCAGCAGGGCTTTTTCACCATCGAGCGCGCGTGCCCGAGTTGTCAGGGTGTGGGCCAGGTCATCGAGAAACCCTGCCGTCCCTGCGGTGGCCTTGGCCGGGTGGACAAGGAAAAGACCCTGCAGGTCAATGTGCCTCCCGGTGTTGAGGACGGAACGAGAATCCGTCTTGCCGGCGAGGGCGAGGCCGGCATGCGCGGCGCATCACCCGGTGATCTCTACATCTTTCTCTCGATCATGCCGCATCGCATCTTCCAGCGGGACGGTGCGAACATCTACTGCCGTGTTCCAATCCCCATGACGACCGCCGCTTTGGGGGGATCCGTCGAGGTGCCTGTCATCGACGGCGGCCGTGCCAAGGTCTCCGTGCCGGCCGGAACCCAGGCAAACCAGCGTTTCCGCCTCAAGGGCAAGGGCATGACGGTGCTGCGCTCCAGCGCGACCGGCGACATGTATGTTGAGGTTTCAGTGGAAACGCCGGTCAGCCTGACCAAACGCCAGCAGGAACTGCTGCGGGAATTCGCGGAAGAAGGCGAGAACCACAAAACCAATCCTGAATCCCACGGTTTCTTTAGCCGGGTGAAGGAGTTCTGGGAAGATCTCACCGAATAGCCTGTGGCGCGGCGCTCTCGCGGGCGGCGGACAGGGATCCCAATCTGGGCAAGTTCTATCCGGCGTGCTAAACCCGCACTGCGGGCTGGTGACGCGATTCTTCGTTTCGGAATGATCCGGACCAACCCCTCAAAGAAGAAATGAGAGCGGGGCAGATGGGCGACTGTAAAATCGGAATACTCGGCTGTGCGGGCCGGATGGGCCGCATGCTGATTGCGGCGACGCACGACCGCGCCGGCTGCGCTGTCGTCGGCGGCACGGAACCCGCAGGAAGCCCGTCTTTCGGCAAGGATCTCGGGGAACTGGCAGGTCTCGGCCCTATTGGAATCTTGGCCGCGGAGGATGCGTCTGCCCTCTTCACAGCATCCGATGTGGTGATTGATTTTACCGTGCCTGCCGCAAGCGTAGCCCACGCGGATATGGCGGCTGAGAGCGGGACCGCGCTTCTCATCGGCACGACCGGTCTGACTGGGGATCAAATTGCAATGATTGAGGCGGCCGGCAACAAGGCACCGATCCTGATCGCCGCTAACATGAGCCTCGGGGTCAATCTTCTGCTCGAAGTCGTCGAACAGGTCGCGGCTGCTCTGGACGAAGACTACGATATCGAGGTCCTGGAGATGCACCATCGACATAAGGTCGATTCGCCCTCGGGGACGGCTCTTGCGCTCGGCAAGGCGGCTGCGGCTGGCCGTGGAGTTGATCTGGAGGCCGTTGCCGATAAAGTGCGTGACGGCATTGTCGGCGCCCGTAAGCGCGGGGACATCGGCTTTGCGACGCTGCGCGGCGGTGATGTGTCCGGTGAGCATTCGGTCATCTTTGCGGCGGATGGTGAACGGGTGATCCTCAGCCATAAGGCCTCAAATCGTGAGGTCTTCTCGCGAGGCGCGATCACGGCGGCGCAGTGGCTGAACGGCCGTCCCGCCGGTGTCTATTCCATGAAAGACGTTTTGGGTCTCTCCAAATAGGGCATCCCGCTACTCGGGAATTTCCACGGTGACCTTGATGGCGGCATAGTAAGCCGCGAGATTTGCGATGTCTTCGTCGCTGAGACCCTGAGCGATGATCGACATCTGCTGGTGGGTTCGCTCGCCTGACCGAAACGCCTTGAGCTGCTTCGTGATATAGATCGCCCCCTCGCCCGCCAGATTGGGCACGTCGGGCATTTTCCTCAGCCCGTCGATGCCGTGGCAGACGCGGCAACCGCTTTCAACATCTGATTAAGCGCAGGTGTTTTTATCTATATCTGGGCGGGTGAGATGTTCGCCTGTCGCGCTTTCATAAGGGCTTCCGACACGACATTGGCGACTTCCGCGCGCTCTTCGGGGGCCAGAAAGCTCCCGATCACGAGGCTTTTTCCGTGCGAGCGCAAAGTCAGCGCCGAATCATGTTCCACCGGGTTGTCGATGTGAACCTGCAGCCAGGCCGGCTGAAAGTGCCAGCGCTTTGCTTTGCCGTGGTAATTCACCTTGGTAACTTCCAGATCATCCGGCGACATGCACAGCGTCTCGTAGTTGCGCCCATCCCGGTAGTTGATGCGGAACGCAAAATAAATCAGCAGTACGTCTAGTCCCATGAAGCCGACAACCGGCCAGGCGCCGGCCAGAAAGAAGGCCAGTCCGCCGACGAAGCTGATCGCGCAGACAGCGCTCATCAGAATCACGAAACCACGCGGACTGAGGCTCCGGTTGGGCCTCAGGCAGGCATCAAGCAGAAGCGGCTCTCCGCTTCTTACAGTGTGCGGCGCTTGTGTCTCGACAGCAGTCATGGAGAGAGCATAATACGAAAACCTGAATTCTTCGATAGTTTCTCTGAAAGTTTGATCCGCGCCATGAAAAAAGCCGACAGAATTGAATTCTTCGACCGCTTGGCGGCTGCCCTGCCCGAGCCCAAGGGCGAGCTGGATTATGTCAATGTCTATACCATGCTGGTCGCTGTCGTGCTCTCGGCGCAGGCAACGGATGTCGGGGTCAACAAAGCCACCAAAGAGCTCTTCAAGGTGGCCGACACCCCGGAGAAAATGCTGGCTCTGGGTGAGGCGAAACTGAAGTCGCATATCAAAACCATCGGCCTCTTCAATTCCAAGGCCAAGAACGTCATGGCGCTGTCGAAGCTGCTGGTCGAAAACTACGGCAGCTTGGTTCCCGATGACCGCGATGAACTTGAAAAGCTGCCGGGGGTCGGCCGTAAAACAGCGAACGTCGTCGTCAATCTCGCCTTCGGCCAACCGACCATTGCCGTGGACACACACCTGTTCCGGGTCTCGAACCGGACCGGTCTGGCACTGGGCAAGACGCCGCTGGAGGTCGAGCGGAAGCTTGATAAGGCGGTTCCGGCCGACAAGAAGCTGCATGCCCATCACTGGCTGATTCTGCATGGGCGGTATGTCTGCAAAGCCCGCAAACCGGAATGCCCGAGTTGTCTGGTCCTGGATCTCTGCGCCTACAAGGCCAAGACGACCCTGGAAGCTCCGAAACCGGCTTCAAAGCCCAGAGCTGCCAAGAAGAAGACCGCAAAGCCCGCCGCGAAACCCCGTAAGCGCGCTGTCTGAGCTCACGGTGTATAGAAATCAGAGTATCGAAGCCGGGCGAATGGAGCTGCTTAAGACGTCAGCTGTGCGCGCAGAAGTGCACCGAGACAGCTCCTTTGGTCGGTCTTTTGTGCATTGAGATCCCGTGCTTCGCTGTAAACCACTTTAAAGGGACTGTCCGGGTTGTCCTCTTCGTTATAAAGGAAGAGGTCCAGGACACAGTTTTTGCCGCGATATTGCCAGATTTCAGCGGGATTTTCGCGCCGCACCAGATCCGGTTGCCCCAGCAGGCCATTGAGATCGTCGCGTGTCATGGTGAGCAACTGCTCGGGATTGTCGTCGACATCCGGTAAAGCCGGTGCTTTCGGTACTGCGCTTTCCTGGACCGGCGCCTTCCCGTCGGCCGCCTCGGGGCCAGAAGTCTCGGCCGAGGCCTCACCTGCGGACGGGACATTGCGGGATTGGGCGCATGCGCTCAGAAGCCCGGCAGCGACAATCACAGCCATGATCACCGCAAACCGGCGGGCGGATGTCCCCCTCTCCATCATCGTGATCACGTTGCAGATCCTCCTGTCCGGCGCCTGAGTTCTTCAAAGAGATGCAGCATGAAGGCCGTGGCGATGATCGGCGTAAAGAGGTTCAGGATCGGAATCGTCAGCAGGAATGCGATGATCGCGCCGGCCAGGATGACGCGCAGGCGGAAATGCTTGCGCAGGCGCGTCGCGCCTTTGATGTCGAGCCTGCGCACCGCGACCAGTTCGAAGTACTCGCGCCCCAAGAGGTAGCCGTTGATCAGGTAGAAGAGCACAAGATTAAGCGGTGGAAGGAAGAGCAGGGCGATGTAAAACGGCAAGGCAACGATATTGATCACCAGCGTCACCAGCGTAAAGACCAGGGCGCCACGGATCGCCTCGCCATTTGGCTGGTGCCGGGCGGCGGGCAGGCCCGGGTAGTGTTTGCGCTCTACCGCCTCGGCGATCGGGTCGAGCAGAAAGGACATGCCGATCAGCATGACCGACGGGAAAAGAAACAGGCTCACCAACAAAAGCGCACCGATGGAGGCCGCGCTGAAGAGCCAGTCTGCAGCGGTCTGGATCCATTCTATGGAGACGTTTTCCGCGACCCAGACGCCGACCCCTTCCCCCAGCCAGGAGAGCGTAAAACTGGCAATCACCCAGAGCAGGATGAAAATCGCCAGCGATATCAGAAAGGACAGGACAAAAACACGGCGGAACGCGGGATCTGCGGACTGACCGAAGGCCTTGGAGAGCGCATTGAACATGGTCAGCCTTTTAATACGGCCTGCGAGGCGGGACAAGACGCCATTTTGAGGCTGAGAAGACTTTGCAGGGACTTGATTAAGAGCCGTTTGCTTCGGGATCACAGATCTGTAACGGGTTCTGTGTTTAGCTGCGGCCAAAGCGGTAAAGACTGTTAGCTTGCTGTAAATCAGCTCCGACTATACTCTGCGCGCCGTTTTCACGGAATTTTATCGGAACAGCAAGCATGGCAGATCAGCTTTTGGACGTTGTCGGTATCGGCAACGCCATTGTCGACGTTTTGGCTCAGTCGGACGACGCATTTTTGAAAGAACACGACCTGGTGAAGGGAGCGATGACGTTGGTCGATGCCGAGCGTTCCGCCGCGCTCTACGACGCCATGGGGCCGGGCGTTGAAGCTTCGGGAGGATCTGCCGGTAATACCATGGCCGGAATTGCGTCCTTGGGCGGCAGGGGCGGCTATATCGGCAAAGTACGTGATGATCAGCTCGGCCGGATCTTTCAGCATGATATCCGGGCTGTCGGGATCGAGTACAATAATCCGCTGGCAGCTGAGGGCCCCTCGACGGGCCGCTGCCTGATCATGGTGACGCCGGATGCCCAGCGGACCATGAATACCTTCCTCGGTGCCGCCGTCGACCTCGGACCGCAGGATTTGGATCTGGAGATGATCCGCCGCGCCAAGGTGACCTATATGGAGGGCTATCTCTGGGATATGCCCCCGGCCAAGGCCGCCTACCTGGAGGCTGCCGCTGCGGCCCACGCCGCCGGACGCAAAGTTTCGCTCACACTTTCCGATTCTTTTTGCGTTGAGCGTCACCGGGACTCCTTTTTGGAGCTGATCAGCGGGCATGTGGATCTGCTGTTTGCCAACCATGACGAAATCTGTGCGCTATTTCAGGTGGATAGCTTTGAAGACGCGATGAAGCAGGTGCGTGGCCACTGCGAAATTGCCGCGATAACCCGCGGCGAACGGGGCTCAGTGATCGTTTCGGGCGACGAAACCGTCGAGGTCGAAGCGGAATCTATCGAGCAACTGGTTGACACGACCGGGGCTGGCGACCTATATGCCGCAGGATTCCTTTATGGCTATACACAGGGCAAAAGCCTTTATGACTGTGGCCGGATCGCTTCGATCGCCGCAGCCGAAGTCATTTCGCATTTTGGTGCCAGACCGGCGACCCCGCTCGCGGCATTTGTGAAACAACGGATTGGATAGGGCCTTTGCCGCTGTCCAAGGAAACTCAAGGTTAAAGCGATGAGTGAGACGTCCCAGGCCGGCGGCGGTCAGGTAGCGAACGATCAGGTCAACACGAAGCTGCGCAACGTGGCGATTATCGCCCACGTCGACCACGGCAAGACCACACTGGTGGATGAACTGCTGAAACAGTCCGGTGTCTACCGTGACAACCAGCAGGTCACCGAGCGGGCCATGGACAGCAACGACCTGGAGCGCGAGCGCGGGATCACGATCCTGGCCAAGTGCACCGCGGTCGACTGGCAGGACACCCGCATCAATATCGTCGATACCCCGGGCCACGCCGACTTCGGTGGCGAGGTCGAGCGCATCCTCTCGATGGTCGACGGCGTTGTGTTGCTGGTCGATGCCGCCGAAGGCCCCATGCCGCAAACCAAGTTCGTGACCCAGAAAGCCCTGGCCCGTGGTCTGAACCCGATTGTGGTCATCAACAAGGCGGACAAGCCCGATGCCCGGCCCTTCTGGGTTCAGGATCAGGTCTTCGACCTCTTCGCCGCCCTGGGTGCCAACGACGAACAGCTCGATTTCCCAACGCTCTTTGCCTCGGCAAAGCAGGGCTGGGCCGTGACAGATCTGGAAGATCCGCGCGAGAACATGACCGCGCTCTTCGATCTGGTGCTGGAATCGGTTCCGGCGCCTGCGGGCGATACGACGAAGCCTTTCGCCATGCTGGCGACGACTCTGGAAGCCGATCCCTACTTGGGACGGATCCTGACGGGCCGTATCCACAGCGGTATCGCCAAGGTCAACATGCCCGTGCGGGTTCTCGACCGTGACGGTAAAATCCTGCAGGAGGGCCGCCTCAGCAAGCTGCTGTCCTTCCAGGGTCTGAAACGGGTGCCGGTCGATGAAGCCAGCGCTGGTGACATCGTGGCCATTGCGGGCCTGACCGAGGCAACGGTCGCCAACACCATCGCGGCGACCTCGGTCACGGAGGCAATCACGGCACAGCCGATCGACCCGCCAACCCTGGCCATGACCTTTGCGGTCAATGATTCGCCCCTCGCCGGGCGCGAGGGCGACAAGGTCACCAGCCGGATGATCCGCGACCGTCTGCTGCGCGAAGCCGAGGGCAACGTCGCGATCCGCATCACCGAGACCGAGGACAAGGATGCCTTCGAAGTCGCCGGACGTGGCGAACTGCAGCTCGGCGTTCTGATCGAGACCATGCGCCGCGAGGGCTACGAGCTCTCCATCAGCCGCCCACGGGTGCTCTTCAGAAACGATCCTGAGAGCGGACAGCGCCAGGAGCCGATGGAAGAGGTCGTGATCGACGTCGACGACGACTATTCGGGCGTCGTGGTCGAGAAGATGAGCGAACGCAAAGCCGAGCTGACCGATATGCGCCCCTCCGGCGGCGGCAAGACCCGTGTGACCTTCATTGCGCCTTCGCGTGGTCTGATCGGTTACCATGGCGAGTTCCTAACCGACACTCGCGGCACCGGAATCATGAACCGCATCTTCCACGATTTCGGTCCTTACAAAGGTCCGATCCAGGGCCGCCGGACCGGCGTGCTGATTTCCAACGGCAACGGTACGGCTGTGCCCTTTGCACTCTGGAACCTGGAGGAGCGCGGCGAGATCTTCATTCACCCCGGCTCCCCGGTCTACGAAGGCATGATCATCGGTGAGCATTCGCGGAACAACGATCTCGAAGTCAACCCGATGAAGGCCAAGCAGCTCACCAATATGCGGGCTTCGGGCAAGGATGAGGCCGTGCGCCTGACCCCGCCGCGCGTGCGCAGCCTGGAGCAGGCCCTGTCCTACATTGCCGACGATGAACTGGTCGAAGTCACACCGAAGTCGATCCGGTTGCGCAAACAGCTTCTTTGTCCGCATGAGCGCAAGAAACAGAGCCGACTGAAGGATGCCGGCTGAAGCCAGCAGCAAGTCTGACAGAGCCTCGACCTCGCTAAGCTGGGTTGCGGCACTGTCGGTCTATCGACACCCGCGCGTTCTGGGCATGCTGTTCCTCGGCTTTTCCGCGGGTCTGCCCTTCCTTTTGCTCTTTTCCACCCTTTCCTTCTGGATGAGCGAAGCCGGGGTCAGCGTTACGACCATCGGGCTCTTCAGCTGGGTCGGGATCACCTTTTCCATCAAGGTCTTCTGGGCACCGGTGGTCGATCGTCTGCCAGTGCCGCTCTTTACAACGCTGCTTGGCAAACGGCGTGGCTGGATGCTGCTGGCGCAGATTGCCATCGCCGGAGGTTTGCTGGGGATTTCCCAGAGCGACCCGCTGCTGGAATTGGAAGTGATCGTCTACTTCGCGCTTCTGGTCGCCTTTGCTTCGGCCACCCAGGACATTGCCATCGATGCCTACCGCATCGAGGCGGTCGAGCAGTCGCTGCAAGGCGCGATGTCCGGGACCTACCAGGTCGGCTATCGCATCGGCCTCTTGGTGGCTGGAGCAGGGGCGCTTTACATTGCCGAGCTCGCGTCCTGGCCGGCGGCGTATATCACCATGGCCGTCTTCGTTGGGGTTGGAATGGTGACCGTGCTCATCATTCGCGAGCCTGAGGTTTCGCAGGATCAGGCCACTCTTCTGCGCGAGGCCGCTTTACTGGATCCGATCGAGAACCTGGGGATCCGGGACGGACTGCTGCACCGGATCGTCGCCTGGTTTTCCAGTGCAGTGGTCAGCCCATTGGTTGACTTCTTTGCCCGCAATGGAAAATTCGCCCTGATCATCCTGGCTTTTGTGGGACTTTACAGGCTCTCCGACATCACCCTGGGGGTCATGGCCAACCCTTTCTATAACGAGATCGGCTTCTCCAAGATCGATATTGCCAATATTGCAAAGGTTTACGGCGTTATTGCGACCCTGGTGGGCGCACTTCTCGGCGGCATTCTGGTGGTGCGGATCGGTCTCCTGAAGTCCCTCCTGATCGGTGCGCTGATGGTCGCGCTGACCAACCTCGTCTTTGCACTTCTGGCGGTGGTGGGCCCGGATCTGACCATGCTGACGGTGGCGATCAGCGCCGACAATATCTCTGGCGGCCTGGCAGGCTCCGTCTTCATTGCCTATCTCTCAAGCCTGACCAACACGGCCTACACGGCAACCCAGTACGCTCTCTTTTCTTCGCTTTTCACCCTGCCCGGTAAGATCGTGGCGGGAGGTTCGGGCTATATGGTCGAGGCCGCCGGTTACGTGAACTTCTTTTTCTATGCCTCCGCTCTCGGCATTCCGGCGATCCTGCTGGTGCTTTACCTCATGTATCACGAGCGCCAAAAGCCTGTTGCTGATCTAAAGCCCTGACAATCCAGAATTCCGGCCGGCCGTCTTTCGCCCGCCCGGTTTTGACCCCGGATCAGGAGTCAAATTGTCACAGACCCGCAATTTTTTTGCACCGCAACAAAATCAGAATTATACTTTTTGTTCCGTAACTTAAACAGTGGATACGGCAAATGAGTATTCGGCACCTGGACAGCCTTTTCAATCCGAAGTCTCTCGCGTTGATCGGTGCCAGCCGGCGCAGCGAATCCTTGGGCGCGGTGCTGGCGGCCAACCTTATGTCGGCGGGGTTTGAAGGGCAGATTTACCCGATCCATCCAAAGGCGCAGGAGATCGGTGATCGGGTCGCCTATCCCAGCGTCGCCGATCTGCCCGAAGCGCCGGATCTGGCGGTCATCGCGACGCCGCCGGATGCAGTTCCGGAATTGATCGCTCAGTTGGCCGCGCGTGGCACACGATCCGCGGTGGTGATCACGGCCGGTTTCGGAGAGGGCGGTGATCAGGAAGGCGAACAGCGGCTGCAGGATATGCTGGACGCGGCCCGGACCAATACTCTGAGGATCGTCGGCCCCAATTGTCTGGGCGTGATCGTGCCCGGGGCCGGATTGAATGCGAGTTTCAGCCACATCGCCGCTTTACCGGGAGACCTCGCGTTCGTGACACAGTCCGGAGCGATGGTGACCGCTATGCTTGATTGGGCGACGCCCCGCGGCATCGGCTTCTCCCACGTGGTCTCCCTCGGCGACAAAAGCGATGTCGATTTCGGCGATATGCTTGACTACCTGGCCCTGGACTTCAAAACCCGGGCGATCCTGCTCTACGTCGAATCCATTACCCATGCCCGCAAGTTTATGTCGGCCGCGCGGGCTGCGGCCCGCTCCAAACCGGTGATCGTCATCAAAGGCGGGCGCTACGCCGAGGGCGCCAAAGCGGCCGCCTCCCACACCGGCGCCCTGGCTGGCAGTGATGCGGTATATGACGCAGTATTCGCGAGAGCCGGCCTCTTGCGGGTCTTCAGCCTGGAAGAGCTGTTTGATGCCGCGGAGACGCTGGCGACTGCCCGCTCGGTGAGGGGCGACCGTCTGGCTATTGCGACCAACGGCGGTGGTCTCGGAGTCCTGGCGACGGATGCCCTGATCGAGGAAGGCGGCCGTTTGGCGGAACTCACTCCCGAGACAATCGATGACCTGAGCGCGGTGCTGCCTGCGACCTGGAGCCACAGTAACCCCGTCGATATTATCGGCGACGCGCCCGGCGAACGCTATGCGGCGACTCTTGATGCCCTGTTGAAGGAGCCTGCCGCCGACGCTCTTCTGGTCATGAACTGCCCAACGGCCGTTGCGTCCTCAACGGAGGCGGCGCAGTCCGTGATCTCCAGCATCGAGAAACACACTGCGGCACGCGGGAGATCAAACGCCAAAACGGTCTTTACGGCCTGGGTCGGCGACGCGGCTGCGCGCGAGGCGCGGCATATTTTCTCCGAGAAGCATATCCCGACCTATGACACACCGGAACAGGCGGTGCGGGGGTTCATGCATCTGGTCCGCTACCGGCGGAACCAGGAGCTGTTGTCGGAAACGCCGAGCTCCATCGTTGCCAGCGAGGACAGCGATGAGTCCGCGCCGGATTGGTCGGCCGCGCACAGCATCATGGTCGCGGCCATGGCGGAGAACCGCGAATGGCTGAACGAACCGGAGGCCAAGGCCGTCCTTGCCGCCTATGGCATCCCGGTCGTCCAGACCTTTCAGGTTGCGACGCCTGAGGAGGCTGCCGCCGCCGCGGAGCGGATTGACGGTCCCGTGGCACTCAAGATCCTCTCACCGGACCTCACGCACAAGAGCGATATCGGCGGGGTCGAGTTGGGCTTGAACGGGAACGACGAAGTTCTGCATGCGGCCCGTGAGATGAATGCGCGGGTCAGCCGTTTGGCGCCCAACGCGACACTGAAGGGTTTCTCGGTTCAGTCTTTCTGTCAAAGGCCCAAGGCCCAGGAACTGATCCTCGGCGCGGCCACGGACGCTCAGTTCGGCCCGGTCTTGCTGTTTGGTGCCGGCGGAACGGCGGTCGAGGTCTTGGGTGACAAATCGATCGGGCTGCCGCCGCTCAACTCGACGCTGGCGCGGGACTTGATCACCAGGACCCGCGTGTTCAAGTTGCTGGAGGGTTACCGTGACCGGCCCCCGGCGGATTTGGATGCCTTAAGTGCCGCGCTGATCAGGCTCTCGGATTTGGTGGTCGACTTTGCCGAAATCGCGGAGATCGACATCAACCCCCTTCTGGCGGATGACCAGGGTGTCATCGCGCTGGATGCGCGCATTCGTCTGTGCCCCAAGAGCGCTTCTGCAATCGAACGCCTTGCGATCAGGCCCTATCCGCGTGAACTGGAACAGAATTTCGCTATTCGCGATGGCACCGATATCTTTTTGCGCCCGATCCGGCCGGAAGACGAGCCAATGCTTCAGAGCATGTTCGACCGGCTCTCGCCAGAGGACATCCGTTTGCGCTTCTTTGCGTCCCTGACCGAGTTAAGCCACAGCTTCGCCGCGCGCTTGACCCAGATCGACTATCATCGCGAGATGGCTTTTGTTGCCTTGAAAGAGGGTGACGACGGCGAACCCGAGATCTGGGGGGTCGTGCGGATCTCTGCCGACCCGGACAATGAGCGCGCGGAGTATGCCGTCCTCGTCCGCTCCGACATCAAGGGCCGCGGGCTCGGCGCGGAGTTGATGAACCGCATCATCGACTATGCCGTGCGCCGCGGACTGAGTGAGATCTGGGGCGATGTCCTTGACCACAACAAGCGCATGCTAGAGCTGGTCAAGGAGCTTGGTTTTTCGGTCCGGCATCTGCCCGATGAGCCCGGCATCGTCCGCGTGGTCAAGCGCCTGGACGCCGTCGATTAGCGGTATTTGACCTTATGCTGCCATGCTGCGGTCAAGCGCGTAGCCAGCGGAGCGGACGGTCCGGATTAGGTCCGTTTCGTTGGCGTCGTTCAGAGCTTTGCGCAGGCGGCGGATGTGAACGTCAACCGTGCGTGGCTCGACGTAAACGTCCCTGCCCCACACCGCGTCAAGCAACTGCTCTCGGCTGAACACCCGGCCCGGGTTCTGCAGCAGGTGACGCAGCAGCCGGAATTCCGTTGGGCCCAGGTGCACCTCGCGGTTCCCGCGCCGTACCCGGTGCGCAACCAGATCCATGGCAAGGTCCTCGAACGCAAGGGAGTCTGCTTCCAGTTCGGGATGGCTGCGGCGCAAAACCGCACGGATCCTGGCAATGAGTTCGGCCGGGGAAAAGGGCTTGGTGATGTAGTCGTCGGCGCCGCTGTCCAGGCCACGAACCTTGTCCGTCTCCTCTCCGCGGGCGGTCAGCAGGATGATCGGCACGTCGCGCGTTGCCGGGATGCGGCGCATCTGCCGGCACACTTCGATCCCAGACATAAGCGGCAGCATCCAATCCAGCAGCACGATATCGGGTGTTTCCTCCTTCGCAAGGACCAGAGCCTGCTCGCCGTCGTTGGCCTCGGCGACACGAAAGCCTTCACCTTCCAAATTGTACCGCAGAAGCGTAACCAGGGCTGCTTCGTCTTCAACAATCAGAACAAGGGGTTTCATTCACCATTCTCCTGGGGGTCTTTCTCTGCTATGTCCGTCGCTTCATTGTCCGGTGTGACGACCTGGAACGAAGAGGTATCGCCCTTCGGGCGACGGCCATCCAGCTGCTCACCGGTATCAAGGTAGTAAATGTTTTCAGCGATATTGGTTGCGTGGTCACCCATGCGCTCGATGTTTTTCGCGATGAAAAGCAGGTGCGTGCTTGGCGTGATGTTCCGCGGATCTTCCATCATGTAGGTCAGCAGCTCACGGAAGAGCCCGGTGTACATTTCGTCGACCTCTTCGTCCCGATGCCAAACATCGACGGCCCGCTCCGAGTCGCGTTCGACATAGGCATCGAGGGTATCTTTCATGATGCTTTGGACCAGATTGGCCATGCGCGGAATGGCGTAGGCCGGCCGCGTCGGAGGCGTCTGGTTGAGGGCGATTGTGCGTTTGGCCACGTTCTTGGCCAGGTCGCCGATCCGCTCGATGTCGCTCGCAATCTTCAAGGCGGCGACCACCTCACGCAAATCGTTTGCCATTGGCTGACGCAAGGCGATCAGATTGACCGCTGCCTCGTCGGCCGCCTTTTCCAACACATCGACTTCCTTGTCGCTCTCGATGACTTTCTTGGCCAGATCGCTGTCCCGCTTGACCAGGGCATCAATCGCCGTGGCGAGCATGCTTTCAGCCATACCTCCCATACGGACGATGATTTGATTCAGTTCCTGCAGCTCGATGTCGAAGGAACGTACGATATGTTCGGATCCGCTAGGCATAGTCCTGGTCCTGCATGCTGCACCCTGTCTTCTGTGGGGTGCATGTGTTTCTGATTACGGTCATCAGCACGGCTTAACCGAAGCGGCCCGTAATATAGCCCTGTGTCCGCTCGTCGTTCGGATTGGTGAAAAGCTGCTGCGTGTCGCCACATTCCACAAGGTCACCGAGATGGAAAAACGCCGTCTTCTGGGACACGCGGGCGGCCTGCTGCATCGAGTGCGTGACGATCACAATCGTAAAGTTCTGCCGCAATTCGTCGATCAACTCCTCGATCTTTGCGGTTGCGATCGGATCAAGCGCCGAGCAGGGTTCGTCCATCAGGATCACTTCCGGATTGACCGCGATCGCCCGTGCGATGCACAGGCGCTGCTGCTGTCCGCCAGAGAGGCCCGTGCCCGGCTTGTCGAGGCGGTCTTTAACCTCATTCCAGAGCCCTGCGCGGGTCAAGCTGCGTTCGACAATCTCATCCGTATCGGACTTTGCCTCACCAAGACCATGAATGCGGGGCCCGTAAGCAATATTGTCGTAGATTGACTTCGGAAAGGGATTGGGCTTCTGAAACACCATGCCGACACGTGCGCGGAGCTGCACGACGTCGAGTTTTGTGTCATAGATATCATGCCCATCAAGCGTGATATCGCCGACCACTCGGCAACCGTCGATGACATCATTCATGCGGTTGAGGCACCGCAGAAAGGTCGATTTCCCGCAACCGGAGGGGCCGATCAGCGAGGTCACCTCGTTACGGCCGATGTCCAGATCGACATTCTTCAGCGCCTGCGCTTCGCCGTAATAGACCGACACGTCGCGCGCGATCATCTTGTGATCGGAGGTTTCCGGGTTTCGCATCATGAGGTTTTCGGCGGCCATAGCCATTTTTTGAGCTCCCTACCAGCGGCGTTCAAAGCGTTTACGCAAGAGTACGGCCACAGCGTTCATCACCACCAGGAAGGCGAGAAGAACCATGATAGCTGCACTGGTTTTTTCGACAAAGGCACGTTCCGGGCTGTCTGCCCAGAGATAGATCTGAACCGGCAGTGCTGTAGCAGAATCCGTGAACCCGCCCGGAATATCGACGATAAAGGCGACCATGCCGATCATCAGCAGCGGCGCGGTCTCTCCGAGGGCCTGCGCGGCGCCCAGGATGGTACCGGTTAGAATTCCCGGCATGGCCAGCGGCAGGACGTGATGGGTAACGGCCTGAAGCTTCGAGGCGCCAACCCCCAGGGCCGCTTCCCGGATCGA
Organism: Denitrobaculum tricleocarpae; assembly: GCF_007004665.1. Lineage (GTDB taxonomy): Bacteria > Pseudomonadota > Alphaproteobacteria > Kiloniellales > Kiloniellaceae > Denitrobaculum > Denitrobaculum tricleocarpae. The sequence goes on from NZ_ML660055.1 coordinate 465,503, forward strand.
GGGCGGTACGGCCTTCAAAGCGGCGCGGGCGGCGATGATGATGGTCGGAAGCGTCATGAGGGCCAGGACCATCCCGCCGACCAGTGGGGCTGAGCGCGGCAGGCCGAAGAAATTGAGGAAGACGGCAAGGCCGAGCAGACCAAAGACGATAGAGGGGACCGCCGCCAGATTGTTGATGTTCACTTCGATCAGGTCAGTCCAACGGTTCTTCGGCGCGAATTCTTCCAGATAGATTGCGGAGAGCACGCCGATCGGAAAGCTGAGAACCAGAGTCACGAACAGCATCAGGAAGGAGCCGACTGTCGCGCCCCAGATGCCAGCTTGCTCCGGTTCGCGTGAGTCGCCGGCCGTGAAGAACGTCGTATTGAATTGAGATTCGATGTTTCCGGCGGCGATGAGTTGGTCGATCCAGACGATATCACGGTCCTTCACTCGACGATCGGACTCCGGCACGTCGCGGGAAATATGGCCTTTCATGAAGGAGTCCAATTCGTCGGACGCCTTAACCCAAACCCGTTGTGTGGTCCCGATCACGTCCGGGTTTTCCATCACAAGCTCGCGGAGGGTTTGATCCGCGCTGCCGCTCATCAAAGCGGTGAGCGCGCGCCTCTCCCGGCGTTCCGTGACGTCGGGAAAGGCGTTGCGCAAAGATGAACGTGCTATGCCCTGGTAGTTGGCTCTCCGAAGCACCTGCGGATCGCGCTCGCCGGTCGGGTCGATCTCCGCCTCATCGAAGGTCACCTCGAGCGCGATGTGGTGCTGGGCAAACGCGGTATAGCCGTTCGAGATGATGCTGAACAGCAACAGCACGAGCGTTCCGAGCGCCGCAAGAACGGCGATCAGTCCGTAGAGGCGAAACCGTGCTTCAGCGGCATAGCGACGCTTGAGGCGTGCACCGGAGAGGTCGGGTCGCTGGATCTGCGCGGCAGGTGCGGACATCTCAGTCATACTTCTCTCTGTATTTACGAACCACCCGCAGGGCGATCACATTCAGCGTCAAGGTCACCACGAAGAGCATCAGTCCCAGCGCAAAGGCCGAGAGCGTCTTCGCGCTGTCAAATTCCTGATCGCCGACCAAAAGGGTCACGATCTGCACAGTGACGGTCGTCACGGCCTCCAGGGGATTGGCGGTCAGATTGGCGGCGAGTCCGGCGGCCATGACCACGATCATGGTTTCTCCGATCGCCCGGCTGACAGCCAGCAACACGCTGCCCACGATGCCGGGAAGGGCGGCGGGCAGGACGACCTGCTTGATGGTCTCGGACTTGGTCGCCCCCAGCGCATAGGCGCCGTCACGCAGGGTTTGCGGTACGGAGTTCATCACGTCGTCCGAGAGTGAGGAGACGAAGGGGATACTCATGATCCCGATGACCATACCGGCTGCCAGCGCGGATTCCGAGGAAACATCCAGCGACAGGGCTTGGCCGGTGTTGCGAAAGAAAGGTGCGACGGTCAGGGCGGCGAAGAAGCCGTAAACGACGGTTGGAATACCGGCCAGGACCTCAAGGATCGGCTTCGCTACCGCACGCATCCTGGGGCCCGCGTACTCGGACATATAGATTGCCGAGTAGAGCCCGACCGGCACTGCAACGCACATCGCGATGAAGGTGATCAACAGCGTACCGGCAAAGAGCGGTATCATCCCGAATGCGCCGGAGCCACCAACCTGGCCTTCCCGCAGCGCAGTCTGAGGGCTCCACTGCAAACCGAACAGGAAGTCCGTCACGGGGACCTTGGTAAAGAAGCGCGAGGCCTCGAAGAGCAGTGAAAGTACGATGCCGACGGTCGTTGCAATCGCGATGGTCGAAGCAACGATCATAACCGCAGAGACGATCGTCTCGACCCGGTTTCGGGCTCTAAGCGTCGTGGAGACTTGCCTGCGTCCCAAGGCCAGACCAGCGGTCGCAACGCAGATCACCACAACTGCCATTGCGGCAAACCCGGTTTGACGCATCCCCGCGTAGTCCTGCGCCGCTGCTTCGATTTCCGGCGTAACAGTACCGCCGACGATGCCGCCAACCGCCAGGCTGGTAATCTGATTGATCATCAGATTTTTCTGGTCTTCGTTGAGCTCGAGAATGCTTGAAGGCAGGTTGCTGACCAGGATCATCTCGACGATCTGTGGCTCTAGGACAAGCCAAAGCGCCAGGAATAAAAAGCTCGGCAGTCCGCACCAGAGGGCAACGTAGACACCGTAATACTGCGGCCGCGAGTGAAGATCGTGGGTCGATCCACCCGCGACGGCGACCGACCGGCTCCGGCCCATGTAGTAACCCGCCAGTGTCAGAAAAAGCAGTGTAGCGGCAAGGATAAGCAACGACATCTCGGACACCAGGGAGTAAGGGAAAACAGCGGAAAAGCGCTTAATGAAAAATCAAACTAGAACTAAAAAAAACAACAACCGCTGGCGACCGGAAAATGATCGCCAGCGGTGTCAGGATCGAAATTACATGGACAACGGAGCCATGCCAGTCGACGAAGCGCGCATTGCCTTGCGATCTGCCGCAGGAAGCGGGATCAGGCCCTTGTCGAGGAGATAACCGTCTTCGCCCCAGGTGCCCTCGTTGGTGAACTCGGCAACGAACTCTGCGATGCCGGGAACAACGCCCACGTGCTCTTGCTTGACATAGAAGAAGAGCGAACGGGAAACGCCGTACTCACCAGATGCGATGTTTTCGAAGGTGGGTTCAGCACCGTCGATCGTCGAGCCCTGGATCTTGTCAGCGTTCTGGTCGAGGAAGCTGAAACCGAAGATGCCGACCGCGTCCGGGTTGGCTTCCAGCTTCTGGATGATCAGGTTGTCGTTCTCACCCGCTTCGACATAGTGACCGTCTTCGCGGATACCATGAGCGACGGCGGTGAAGGCTTTCTTGTCGGACTTGCGCAGGGTTGCAAGCGACTCAAACGTCTTGGCGCCGCCTTCCATGGCCAGTTCGACGAAGGCATCGCGGGTTCCGCTGGTCGGCGGCGGGCCCAGAACTTCGATTTTCTTGGCAGGCAGGGAAGGATCGATTTCATTCCACATCTTGTAGGGATTGTCGACCAGCTCACCGTTGACCGGAACTTTCTTGGCAAGTGCCTGGAAGAGCTGCTTTTTGGTCAGTGAGAGCGAGTTGGACGTCTTCGAGTTGGCGATCACGATACCATCGTAGCCGATTTTAACTTCTGTAATGGTGATACCGGCTTTGCTGCAATTTTCGAACTCAGAAGCCTTGATCCGGCGTGACGCGTTGGTGATGTCGGGATGTCCGACGCCGACGCCCGAGCAGAAGAGCTTCATACCACCGCCCGAGCCGGTGCTTTCAACGACAGGTGTCTTGAAATCAGTCGTTTTGCCGAACTGTTCGGCAACGGCAGTGGAAAAAGGGAATACGGTTGAAGATCCGACAATGCGGATTTGGTCACGCGCATGCGCGGCTGTGGCGGAAAGGGCCAAACCGGCAATTGCGGCAACGGCGAGAGAATGCTTGATCACGTTATGTCTCCAGCATCATGGCTGAGAAATCTGCAGTCGCATGAACTTTGTCATGCGATGTCGACCGGATGCCGACAGGGCCGAAACTATGTCTCTTGCGCGCAAGATTTACTACAAAACGATGACACTTTTGTTACGTTCTCTTAAGCTTTGATTTACCGTTAAAATTTAGCCGAACTTAAGAGCATTCCAGCCTCTGGGGGCGGAGACTTTCACTTAAAATGACGCTGCCATGCTAAGCCGCCGCGTCGTCACTGTTTGAAGGCAGCTCCGAGGGTTTTTGCGGCCCGATTTCCGACGAAGGCATATCGGCGGAAACCTGCCCGGCAAGGGGCAAAAACACCTTGAAGCAGGAGCCCTGGCCAATCGTGCTGTCAATGTCCAGAACCGCGCGATGCCGGTTGAGGATGTGCTTTACGATCGCGAGGCCGAGGCCGGTGCCGCCCAGTTCCCGTGACCGTGCCGTATCGACACGATAAAAGCGCTCGGTCAGTCTGGGGAGATGTTCCCTGGCGATGCCGTCGCCCTCATCAATCACCGCGACCGAGATGCCCGGCTTTCCGAGGCGGCGTGCGCCGCCGCTGCCTGACTCGATAACGCGGGTCAGGAGGCGGACCTTGGTGCCTGAACGGCCATACTTGATCGCGTTTTCGATCAGATTCTGAAAGACTTGGGTCAGTTCATCGGCTTCTCCGGCCACTTGCGCAACGCCACAGAAATCCAGATCCAGCGTCATTTCCTTCTCGCGGGCTTGTGGCTCAAGCGAATTGGCGACGCTCTCCAAGATCAACTCAATATCCGCGGTGCTGCTGGGCGGTGTGTACTCATGCAGCTCAATCCGTGACAGGGAAAGCAGGTCCTCGATCAAACGGGACATGCGCTTCGCCTGTTCGTGCATCACCGCTAAGAAACGGACGCGCGCCTCATGATCATCCTTGGCCGGCCCGATCAAAGTCTCGATAAAGCCGAGAAGGCTGGCCAGGGGTGTCCGCAGCTCGTGGCTGGCATTTGCCACGAAATCTGCACGCATCTGTTCGGCGCGCCGGACAGCCGTGAGATCGTGAAGCGCAATAACTGCGGCGGTTCCGTCGAAGGCTGCGGTGGCGAGTTTGGCAATCCGACAAGAGAGATGGCGTTCGAACTGACCGGGGACGGTGAATTCGACAACCTTATCGGTCGCTCCCGCCAGAACCTCTTCCGTCGCTTCCAGCAGTTCCGGATTGCGGAGGACGGATATGAGATCCCGTCCGGCAATATCCTTGCCGAAAAGCCTCTCGGCGGCCGGATTCCCGCGCAGAATGCGACCATGCGTGTCAATCAGCAGCAGGGAATCCGGAAGCGCCGTCAGTACGGCTTCATGGTTGGAGATGGTCCGCACCAGCTCCTGCCGGCGCAATTGCCGGTCCCGCAAAGTGTCTCGAATGGCTTCGTTCAGACCCGGAAAAAGCTGATCACCGCCCTCGGGCGGTGCGGCTATGGGGGCCGACAGGTCGGATGAACGCAGTTGCTCAAAATACTGGCGCAGCACCGTAACATGACGGAAGTGGCGGGCGAGCAGGATTGCGGTGGCGAAAATAACGATACCGGAACCGGCGGCGACATAGGCCCAGGGCGCGAACCCGAGCCAGCCCAAGGCCACCAGCATGACCACTCCCGGCAGGGCGAACAAAACCGTCGCAGGCGCCATGCGCTTGACGGGGGCGGCGGCGTCTGCCATGGACCGGAACCTTGCCTTGTAGTGTGATTTCGCCAATTAACTCCGCCTACGGTACCATTGTAGTATTACAGATTAACGCGCCTCTCGTTGCTTTTTACGGGATTTTTTGAGTTTTCGCACGGCAAACCGCCTCTGTCTCACCGAGGTGTCCGCCGAAGCCTATGTCTGCTTTCTTGTAATCGCTTCATGTGCGGCGAGGCCCGCAGCCACGACCAGATCGTTAACTGTCGCGCCAAGCGTGACGATTTGAGCAGGGTGGCTTAAGCCCAGGAGCATCGGGCCGATCACAGTCCCGCTGCCGACCTTCTGAATCAGCTTGGAGACGATATTTGCGCTGTGCAAAGCCGGCATGATCAGGATGTTGGCGGGGCCCGTGAGGCGGCAGAAGGGATAGAGCTGCCGCATCAGATCGTAATCCAGGGCGACATTGGCCTGCATTTCGCCGTCGTATTCGAAGTCGACGTCCATGCCGTCCAGGACATTGACGGCTTCACGGATGCGCAGGGCTTTGGCGCGCATGGGATTGCCGAAGTTCGAAAAGCTCAGGAAGGCGACGCGGGGCTCGTAGCCCATGGCACGAGCCTGTTCCGCGCTCTGGATGGCGATATCCGCCATTTGCTCCGGCGTCGGCAGTTCGTGAACCGAGGTGTCGGCGATAAAGACCGAGCGGCCGTCCAGCATCATCATGGACATACCGAAAACCCGATGTCCCGGTTTTGGATCAATCGCCCGGGTGATGTCCTCATAGGTGACACCGAAGCTGCGGGTCAGTCCTGACACCATCGCGTCGGCATGGCCGTTCGCGACCATGCAGGCGGCGAAGACGTTTCGGTTCTGATTGACCATCCGCTGACAGTCGCGCAGGAGTGCGCCGTTGCGTTGCAGCCGCTGATAGAGGAACTCGGCGTAGTGCGTATTGTGCTCGGACAGGCGGGCATTGTGGATTTCCAGGAAATCACCGGTCAGACCCATGGTTTTCATGGTTTCACGGACCCTGTCCTCGCGCCCGACCAGGATCGGTGTTCCGTAACCGGCATTGTGGAACGCCAGTGCGGCGCGGATCGTCGGTTCTTCCTCGCCCTCGGCGAAGACAATGCGCGTCGGGCTTTGGGCCGCGCGCACTTTTTCGAAGATTCCTTGTAGACTGGAGGCCGCCGGGTCGAGGCGGGCGGAGAGCTCCTGCTCGTAGAGAGTGATGTCCGTGATCGGTTTTCTGGCAACGCCGGTCGTAATGGCTGCCTGTGCGACGGCTTTCGGCACCGCTACGATCAGACGTGGGTCAAAGGGGGCCGGGATGATATAGTCCCTGCCGTAACGCAGTCGCCGGCCCGCGTAGGCCTTATCAACCTCATCCGGCACATCTTCGCGGGCCAGACTTGCCAGGGCTTCGGCGGCGGCGACCTTCATCTCCATGTTGATGGTTGAGGCCCGCACATCGAGCGCGCCACGAAAAATGTAAGGGAAACCCAGCACGTTGTTGACCTGGTTGGGATAGTCCGAGCGGCCCGTTGCGATGATCGCGTCGTCCCGGATCTCCCTGACCTCCTCCGGCGTGATCTCCGGATCCGGGTTGGCCATGGCAAAGATAATCGGCTGATCCGCCATGGATTTGACCATGTCGGCTGTCAGCGCGCCTTTGACCGAGAGTCCGAAGAACACGTCGGCGTCCTTCATGGCGTCTTCCAGGCTGCGGGCATCGCTCTTGACCGCATGTGCCGATTTCCATTGGTTCATGCCGTCTTCACGGCCCTGATAGATCACGCCGCGGGTATCGCAGAGAGTGATGCTGTTGTTCGGCACACCCATGGCGTTGAGCAGCTCGGCGCAGGCGATCCCTGCCGATCCTGCGCCATTGATCACCATTTTGATGGAGGCGAGTTCACGGCCGGTCAGATGGACCGCGTTGATCAGTCCGGCCGCCGCGATAATCGCTGTCCCGTGCTGATCGTCGTGAAAGACCGGTATGTCGAGCAGCTCCCGCAGGCGCTGTTCGATGATGAAACACTCCGGCGCCTTGATATCTTCCAGATTTATGCCGCCGAAAGTAGAGCCCAGAAAGCGTACGCAATTGACGAACTCGTCGACGTCCCGTGTGTCCACCTCCAGATCGATGCCATCGACGTCGGCAAAGCGCTTGAAAAGGACGGCTTTTCCTTCCATCACCGGCTTTGAGGCCAGTGCGCCCAGATCCCCCAGCCCCAGGACGGCCGTACCGTTCGAAACCACCGCGACGGTGTTGCCCTTGGCGGTGTAATCATAAGCCTTGGCGGGATCCTCGCTGATCCTCAGGCAGGGAATGGCCACGCCGGGCGAGTAAGCGAGCGAGAGATCGCGTTGTGTCGTTAAAGCTTTGGTGGCCTTGATCTCAAGCTTGCCCGGGCGGCCGTTTGCATGAAAATCCAGGGCTTCTTGATCGGTGGTGCGGGAGCTGTCGTTGGACATACTGTCTTCTCTCTGATGTGTCACCGGGACAGCCTCGGGTATCGGGTGTCTTATCGGCGGTGAGGTCGGCCTTCGCCTAAGTGAATGGTGAGCGGTTTTTCAGGTCTGGCCTTGGCGCGTGTGACTGTGAACGTCTTCTGCGCCATGGCGGGTCAGGATTTCGCTTGCCACTTTGGCCTGCTGCTCTGTTGCGGTGCAAACCCATAGAAGAACCGTGCCTGATTCCAGTGCGCGCGCGAATTGCTCCGTGTGCGGGGTCGCACGCAACGTCGTCAGCAATTCCGTCAGAGCAACCGACGTGACGCCGGCGGCGAGAAGTCCGGCAATCGCGGCGCCCACCGGACCTGTCGCAACCGCGATCAGACCCGCCGCCGTGATTGGCCCGACATATTTAATTTCACCGACCAGTCCGATCATGGCTTCTTGCCAGGCATCGCTCGTGGACTCGCTTGCGCTGAGGGATTCATGGGTGTCCAGCACCGAGAGATCGCTTGGCTGAAAGCCCGCGGCGAGCAGGGTCTCGACCGCTGCCTTGAAGTTCTCACGCTCGGCGAAACGCCCAACGATCTCGGTTTGCTCCGCTGCGCCGTCATCCTGCAAGGCTGTGTCCTTCCCCTGGGTTTCAGGTGGTATCGTCTTTGGCTGTCCGACGAGAGATTACTCCGCTTGAACAGGTTTTTCTGGTCACCACCGGCATTATCCCAGCTATATTGCCTCCTCCTACCCGTGCTTGCAAAGAGGGCATCGGATAGAGTAAGTGCGGAGGACAAAATGACGCGTGTTGCGCGAGCCTCGCCGCCGGCTCGCATTGTGTTGTAAGAGGCTTTTTTGCCTCGACCGAAAAGCCGTTAAAACCTTTCTCAGTTCAGTGTAAATGCCTGATTCCAGCACCACAGCCCAAAGCAATGATAAAGGCCAAAGCGCATCTGATGCGCCTGTGGCTTCAGAGCCGGACGCCAAACCGGTCTCCGAACCGGCGCCCAAAACGGCCAGCGTGACGCCGATGATGGCTCAATATCTGGAGATAAAGGCGGGGTACCCCGACGCGCTGTTGTTCTACCGGATGGGTGACTTCTACGAACTCTTCCATGAGGATGCCGTTCTGGCATCGGCGGCCTTGGACATCACGCTGACCAAACGGGGCAAGCATGAAGGTGCCGACATCGCTATGTGCGGTGTGCCGGTGCATTCGGCGGACGGCTACCTTTCGCGCCTGATCCGCAAAGGTTTCAAGGTCGCGGTCTGCGAACAGACGGAAAATCCAGCTGAAGCCAAGAAGCGCGGCAGCAAATCCGTGGTGCGTAGGGATGTGGTGCGTCTGGTCACACCGGGGACTTTGACCGAAGACGAACTGCTGGATGCGCGAAACCATAACTATCTTGCCGCGCTCGCCGAAACCGGTGGCGCGGCTGCGGGCCGGCTTGGCCTGGCCTGGCTGGATATGTCGACCGGCGATTTCCACGTCCAGCCTCTGAATCATGGGGATCTCAGCGCGGTCCTGGCGCGCCTGACACCGGGGGAATTGCTTCTGCCGGACCGTCTGACCCAACGGCCCGAACTCTTCGAGGTCTTTGCCGAGTGGAAAGACAGGCTGACGCCCCTGCCCTCGGCCCGGTTTGACAGCGAGAATGCCAAACGCCGGATCGAGACGCTGTTCGAGGTCAAGGCCCTGGACGCCTTCGGTGATTTCGAACGCGCCGAACTGGCCGCGGTCGGTGCCTTGCTCGACTATGTGGAGCTGACCCAGAAGGGCCGCCTGCCCCGTCTTATGCCGCCGAGCCGGCTGCGCCAGGGCAGCGTCATGGAAATCGATGCCGCCACGCGGCGCAATCTGGAGCTCAATCAGGCGCTCAGCGGTGGCCGCGCCGGCAGTCTTCTGGCGACCATCGACCGCACGGTCACCGGGGCCGGCGCGCGTTTGCTTGCTTCCCGGCTGGCAGTACCCTTGACGGATGCGGCGGCCATTACGGCCCGCCAGGACGTCGTGGCTTACCTGATCGGGAATGATCTGCTGCGTGAGGAACTCAGGCGGCGTCTGCGCCACTGTCCCGATATCGAGCGGGCCTTGTCGCGCTTGTCCCTGGGCCGCGGCGGCCCGCGCGATCTGGCCGCCGTCCGGGACGGTCTCAGCGAGGCCGGCGCGATGCGGGACATGCTGGGAGATCAAAAGCTGGCCGCCTTGCCCAACGATCTGACGTCTGTTCTGCAGGATCTCGGTTTTCATGACCCCCTGGTCGACCGCCTGAAACGGGCCTTGTCGGAGGATCTGCCGCTGCAGGCCCGCGACGGCGGTTTCATCGCGCCCGGCTATGCGGAAAAGCTCGACGAATACCGGGCTCTGCGCGACGAAAGCCGGCGCCTGATCGCGGCTCTGCAGAGCCGCTATGCCGAGGAAACCGGGATCGGGAATCTCAAGATCCGGCACAATAATGTTCTGGGCTATTACATCGAGGTGACGCCGACCCAGGCGCCTAAGATGCCCAGCGGTTCCGATGCGCCTTTTATCCATCGCCAGACCCTGGCAAGCGCCGTGCGCTATTCAACGGTGGAACTCTCGGACCTGCAGCAGGAAATCGCTTCGGCGGCGGATAAAGCGCAGGCGATTGAACTGGAGCTCTTCGAGGATCTGGTCAGCGAAATCGGCGGCCGCAGCGATGCGGTCGCCCTGGCGGCAGGGGCCCTGGCCCGGCTGGATGTCGCGACCGGCTTTGCCGAGCTCGCTCTGCAGGAGCGCTGGTGCCGGCCGAAAGTGGACGAATCCCTGGCCTTCGACATCGCTGGAGGGCGCCATCCCGTGGTCGAGGCGGCCCTGGCAAAAAGCCAGGAGGGCAGCTTTGTTGCCAACGCCTGTAACCTGCAGGATGACCAGCGGCTCTGGCTGATCACCGGCCCGAATATGGCCGGCAAGAGCACGTTTTTGCGGCAAAATGCCCTGATTGCGATCCTGGCGCAGATGGGTTCTTTTGTGCCGGCGGACGCCGCGCACATTGGGGTTGTCGACCGTCTTTTCAGTAGGGTCGGTGCCGCCGACGACCTGGCGCGCGGCCGCTCGACCTTCATGGTCGAGATGGTCGAAACCGCCGTTATTCTCAATCAGGCGACGCCCCGGTCGCTGGTGATTCTGGATGAGATCGGCCGCGGAACGGCGACCTTCGACGGACTCTCGATCGCCTGGGCCTGTGTCGAGCATCTGCACGAGGTCAACCGCAGCCGGGCGCTCTTCGCCACGCACTATCACGAGCTCACGACCCTTGCCGCCAAGCTCCCGGCTCTCGCCTGCCATGCGATGCGGGTGAAGGAGTGGCAGGGCGAGGTGGTCTTCCTGCACGAGGTTGCCGCCGGTGCCGCGGACCGTTCCTACGGCATCCATGTCGCCAAGCTGGCCGGACTGCCGGGCGCCGTTGTTTCCCGGGCCGAAGAAGTACTCGCGACCCTCGAAAAGGGTGAACAGGCGGGTGTTTTGACCCGTCTGGCGGATGACCTGCCGCTCTTCGCCGCGGCGCTGGCCCAGGAACGTCACCCCGAGAACACTGACTCCGGCTTTGCCGAGGGGCCGGCCGCGCCGTCTCCGGTTGAGGGGCGCCTGTCAGAGATTAATCCGGACGATCTTACCCCGCGCCAGGCGCTGGAATTGCTCTACGCCTTGAAGAAGCTCTCTCAAGAACCTTAGAAACCGGTTCTTCTACATATTTCTCTTCGAAATCGTATGGTCTATCGCAAAAGAACCATTTGTTAACAGGCATGCCGGATACTTCCTGTCATTCAACCTGTAACAGAATTCTCGTGCGCGGTGATGGGCGGAAACGGACAGAGAGAGACGTGGCGGAGTTTGGTGCCGGCGATAAGCCTTGCGCTCTGTACGGCTCTGTTTCTGCTGGGTCTTAACCTGCGCTCACCTGTTGCGAACGAACCTGTTGCGCTGTTTTTCGGCCCCTCTGCCGGCCACAGCGACGCATTGCAGAAGATTGCCGCGCTTGACGGCCGGATCGTCCGGGTCGGCGGGTGGAATAACGTCGTTGTCGCGGTCTTCGACCAGGACGTTGGCGTCGCCCAGCTCTGGCGGCATGGGGCTTGGGTTGCAATGGACCCGGTCTTTTTCAGCGGATGCGAACCTTCGGGTACATCTTCACGCGGTGGATTTCCAGCATGAACCCCATTTTTGAACTCAGAGAACGTGTTGCTCCCTTTTTTGTGGCGTTCCTTTGGTTGCATGTGCCCGTCATTGCCGGTCTCGGCTTTTTCTTTGAGGATTGGCTCTGGCCAACCGTGGGAGCCTCTGTGCTCGCGGGTGCGGCAACGATCAGCTGGAAGTTCTCGGGCGGCGAAGCAACGACGCGCTACCTGATTGCCGTGGCGCAGATGGGCATGGTGGCGGTCATCCTCTACCAGTTCATGGGCAATGCCTGGCAGGTCGACATTCACATGTATTTCTTTGCGGCCCTGGCGATGTTGGCCGCCTTTTGTGATTGGCGCACGATCTTTGTCGCTGCGGCCACGGTCGCGCTGCACCACCTGGTGCTCAATTATGCTCTGCCCCTGGCGATCTTCCCCAATGGCACCGATCTGGCGCGGGTGATTCTGCATGCCGGCATCGTGATTCTTGAGACTGTTACCCTGATGTGGATCACCGCCAAGCTCACCTCTGCCTTCAGCGAAGCCGCAGAGGCCATTGAGCGCGCGAAGAGCGCAGAACGGGAGTCGCAGGAGCTGGCTGAACAGCAACGCGAAACCGAACGCCGGGCCAATGAAGATCGGCAGAAAACCCTGTCGGAGCTGGCAGAGGTCTTCGAACAGGATGTGGGTAATCTGGTCGAGGCGGTCCGTGCGCGCGCTTCGCAAATGAATGACCATGCCGAGACCATGAATTTGGTCTCGATGGAGGCGCGCAACCGTTCCGACAGCACGGCGCAACGTGCGGAAGAGGTGCGCGGCAACACGCAAACCGTTGCGTCCGCGACCGAAGAAATGAGTTCGTCTATTTCAGGCATTGTCGAACAGGTTGCGCATTCCAGCCGCATCACCGGCGACGCCGTGAACCGCGTGGAGCAGACGAATGAGACCATGCAGGGCCTCGCGAACGCGGCCGACAAGATCGGCGAGGTTACCAGCCTGATCTCGGATATTGCCGAGCAGACCAACCTTCTGGCGCTCAATGCCACCATTGAGGCGGCCCGGGCCGGTGATGCAGGTAAGGGTTTTGCCGTGGTCGCAAGCGAGGTCAAGAACCTCGCCAGCCAGACTGCTAAGGCGACCGAGGAGATTACCGGTCAGATTAACCAGATGCAGCATGTCACCAAAGACGCCGTGGAAGCCATTCAGAAGATCCGCGAGACCATCGGCGAGATCAACGAAGTTGCAAACAGCGTTTCCTCCTCTATCGACGAGCAGAGTGGCGCGGTCAGTGAAATCAGCAGCAATACAAACCGGATCGCAGACGGCACGCAACTCGTGACCAATGAAATCACTGAGCTGAGCGGCGCGGCCGACAAGGCCGACGAAACATCGAAACAGACCGTCGATGCCGCCAAGGAACTGGTCGAGCAGATCGATCAGCTCAAAGGCGAGGTGCTGAACTTCGCCAAACACGTCCGCACCGCCTAAAACGGTATTCCGCGCATCGAGAAGACTCCGAACTTGTGTCCCGCACTTGCGTGGGATTGAGAGCAGAGTACTTAATGGACAGGTGATTCGTTTCCGATCGTCGCTCGCGGCCGTCTCGCAGTTTCGATCGTTGCCGGAACGGGCGTGCCCGCTTGCTAAAGCCGGTGTTTTGCGATTTGGTGTGAATCCTGTCTAACTGCGGAATTGGACATGCAAGAGCTTCTGCCTGAAGAGCCCTTCGAGACTGAGGTGCGCAACAAACGCGCGATCATCGACCGGCGCGCGCTGTTGGGCCGGATTGAGGATATCGTCAAAGAAGGCGGTTCCGACCTGGATGTGCGCACGCATATCCTCGCGGCCCTGCGAGATGCTCTGGAGAACGGCCGGAGCGAGGTGCGGCGCCGTTTTGACGAGCGCGCTTCGGGCACGGTTGTCGTGCGTTCGAATTGCTATCTCGTGGACCAGTTGATCAGAGTCGTCTACGACCACGTGACCACCCATCTTTTTCCAAGTGCGAACCCCTCGACAGGAGAGGTCCTGTCGCTTGTTGCCGTCGGCGGCTATGGCCGCGGCGAGCTGGCGCCGCAATCCGATGTCGATTTGCTGTTTCTGCTGCCGTACAAAATGACCCCGCGCAGCGAGCAGGTCGTGGAGGCGATCCTCTATTTCCTCTGGGATCTGAACTTCAAGGTCGGGCACGCGACCCGCAAGGTTTCAGAGTGTATCCGGCAGGCAAAATCCGACGTTACGATCTGCACCAGTCTGCTCGAAGCCCGTTGGCTATGGGGTGATCAGAGTCTCTACATCGAGCTGCGCAAGCGCTTTCAGTCGGATCTGCAGTCTCAGGGCGGTGCCAAGTTCATTGAGGCAAAGCTGAGCGAGCGGGATCTGCGCCACAAACGCAACGGCGGCACCCGTTATTCTCTCGAGCCCAATATCAAGGAAAGTAAAGGGGGCTTGCGCGACCTACATACGCTCTTTTGGATCGCCAAATTTCTCTACCACGTCGACGACATCGCGCGGCTGGTCGATCAGAAGGTGTTTACACGCCAGGAGGTGCGCCGCTTCGAAAAGGCACAGGCTTTCCTCTGGACCCTGCGCTGTGCGCTGCATTATCTGACCGGCCGGGCCGAAGAGCGCCTGACCTTCGACGTCCAGAAGTCCCTCGCCGACTGGATGGGCTATACGGATCATGCCGGAACCCAGGGCGTCGAACGCTTTATGAAGCACTACTTCCTGATCGCAAAGGACGTCGGGGACCTGACCCGGATTTTCTGTGCGACCCTGGAGGCGGAACATAATCGGCGCTCGCGCTTTCGCCTGCCTTCCCTGACGCGCCGCAGATCCTTCAGCGGGTTCCGGCTCGAGGGAGAACGCTTGTCTGTAAAGGATGCCTCGGTCTTCGAAAACGCGCCGATCGAAATGCTGCGCATCTTTGCCGTTGCCCAGAAACACGATCTGGACATCCATCCCAAGGCCCTGCGATGGATCACCCAGAATCTCAAGCTGATCAAAAAGCCGCTCCGTGAGGATCCGGAAGCCAACAAGATCTTCCTGCAGATTCTCTGTGCCGAAGAAGATCCGGAGACCACTTTGCGGCGCATGAACGAGGCTGGCGTCTTTGGCCGTTTTATACCCGATTTCGGCCGGGTGGTGGCGCAGATGCAATACAATATGTACCACCACTACACGGTGGACGAGCACACGATCTTCGCGATCGGAATTCTGCACGATATCGAGCAGGGCCGTCTTTCCGAGGAAGCGCCGATTGCCACCGAGGTGGTGCACAAAGTGCTGTCGCGCCGGGTTCTCTATGTCGCGGTTTTCCTGCATGACATCGCAAAGGGCCGGCCCGGCGATCACTCGGAAGTCGGCGCCAAGGTTGCGCGCCGAATCTGCCCGCGTTTGGGATTCAGCGCAGAAGAAACCGAGACCGTCGCCTGGCTTGTGCTGTATCATCTGGCCATGAGCGATACCGCCTTCAAACGCGATATCGACGACCCCAAGACGATCCAGGATTTTGCGGCTCTGGTGCAGTCGCCGGAGCGCCTCAGACTGCTGCTGGTGCTGACGGTCGCCGACATCCGCGCCGTCGGCCCCAACGTATGGAACGCCTGGAAGGCCGCCCTCTTGCGCGATCTTTACTGGCGGACAGAGGAGGTCCTCTCCGGCGGCATTTCATCTGAGGGCCGGGCTCAGCGGGTCGAACACGCGAAGGAAGCCTTGCGCGTGGCGATCGCCGATTGGCCGAAGAAGGAGGTCGAGGCCCACATCAAACGAGGGTATCCCTCTTATTGGCTCTCGGCGGATACAGAGACCCATCTGCGGCATGCGCACCTGGTGCGCGAGGCCGAACGCCAGAAACTGCCGCTCATGATCGATGCCCATGTCGATGGCTATCGCGATGTGACGGAAGTCACGATCTACACGGCCGATCACCCGGGTCTCTTCAGCCGGATCGCAGGGGCCATGGCGGTCAGTGGCGTATCCATCGAAGGCGCAAACATTATCACACTGGCAAACGGCATGGCGCTCGACAGCTTCTACGTACAAGACGCGGCCGAAGGCGGTGCCTTGGACAGCGATGAACGGGTCGCCCGCCTGTCGGCCAACATCGAAAAGGTCCTGTCCGGTGGAATGCGCCCCGTGCAGGAACTGGCCAGGCAGCGTTCGACAATCCCCAGCCGTTATCGGGTTTTCAAGGTCGCGCCCCGGGTGCTGATAGACAACAAAGCCAGCGCAACGCACACGGTCATTGAGGTCAACGGCCGCGACCGTCCTGCCTTGCTTTACTATCTGACGACGGCCATCACCCGTCTCAACCTGATGATCTCCACGGCACGGATCGCGACCTATGGCGCGCATGCGGTCGATGTCTTTTATGTCAAAGACGCCTTGGGCTCCAAGATTGACAACAAAGCCAAGCTCACCCGCATTCGAAAAAAGATGCTCGAAGTTCTGGAGAGCACCGACTGTGCGGCGGCGGCTGTCTCGAAGCAGCCAGCTTCAAAGCAACCGGCTGCGGCGAAGAAACCCACGCGCGAGACGCGGCGCAAACCGGAGACGGCCGCGGAGTAGTTGTTTAAGCCGCGCTGACCGGCGTTACTCCCGCGCTATTCCGGCAAGGCGCTGACCAGATACATTGCTTTGAGTATGTCGCTGGGTTTCGCGCCGTTAAAGGCGTTGTCGAAGATCGCTGAGATGCTGTCGGAGCGGTAAATGCGGCTGAGGGCGCGGTCGACCGCGAGACGGAAGTTGCTGTCTCCCCGCTTCATGGCCAGCGCGTAGGGCTCATGCGAGAAGTATCTGGTGCCCACATGCAACGACTTCGCTTGGCTGCTTTGTGCTGCCAGATAAACCAGCAGAGCGCGGTCCGAGAAGTAGGCTGAAATCTCTCCGCCCTCCAGCTTCTCGCGCCCATCCTGGTGGTTGGCGACCGTCACAATTTCCGACTGCAGGTCGGTCTTGTTGACAATATCCCGCAGCAGGCTCTCCGTCGTGGTCGCTTCCAGGACGCCGATCTTATGACCCTTCAAGCTGCTGAAGTTCTTTGGGCCGTCGACCTTGGTCAAAACGGCGGCACCATCGATGAAAACGGGAATGGAAAAGTCCACTACGTCGCGCCGGGCCAAGGTCGCAGTCGCGGCACCGCACAGCAGGTCGACCTGGCCATTCTGGACAGCCTTGAAACGATTGCTCGAAGTCACCGGGACATAGGCGATCGAGATTTCAGGGAGCTCGAGTTCCGCCTTTAGCTGCGCGACCACGGCCCGGCAGAGGTCGACGGTATAACCTGCCGCCTCTCCAATCGTATTCTTATAGGAATAGGGGGCGGCATCTTCCCGGTAGCCGATTTTGATCTTACCGTTTTGCAGGCGCTCCAGGGCGCCTGCCGCGGCCTCCCCGCTAGAGCCTCCAAACGCAGCCGTTGCGGCTATGGCCAGCGCAGCAAGTGCTGCAGATCCAAACCCTCTTTTCATACCCCACTCCTCCCGGCTGCGTGAATGCGCGCGTTCTTGTCTGTTCCCGTCCTTATAGCACGATATTCGTTCCCGTTTCTGTTTCGGCAAGTTTTGCAAGACCTCCGGTCTCGCTCGAAGTCGTGTCGGGATTTGATGTTGTGAGCTTTCACTCGAACGCGGATTGCTCTAGAAACGCGCGGGTATGGCATTGATTCGTTCCTTGGCCACCGTGGGTGGCTACACCGGTCTGAGCCGGGTGCTGGGCTTCGTTCGCGACATCCTGATTGCGGCCGTGCTCGGAACCGGCCCTGTGGCCGATGCTTTTTTTGTCGCCTTCAAGCTGCCCAATCTGTTCCGCCGGCTCTTTGCCGAGGGCGCGTTCAATGCGGCCTTTGTCCCGCTCTTTGCCAAACGCCTCGAACAGGAGGGAGAGGCTGCGGCCAAGGCCTTTGCCGAGCATACATTGGCTGTTCTGCTCACTGTCGTCGCGTTCGTCTGTGTTCTGTCGATGCTGGCCATGCCCTGGCTGATGTACGGTCTTGCACCGGGGTTTGAGGACGACCCGGAGAAATTTGCGCTCACGGTCGAGCTCAGCCGAATCACCTTCCCATACCTCCTTTTCATGTCCCTGGTGGCGCTTCTGTCGGGCATCCTCAATTCGCTCTACCGTTTCGCTGCCGCCGCCGCCGCACCGGTTCTGCTGAACATCTGCTTCATTGTCTCCCTTGCGCTGGTTCTGCCCTTTTCAGGCATGCCGGGGCATCTTCTGGCCTGGACCGTCGCCATCGCCGGGGTCGGCCAGTTTCTGATGCTGATCATTGCGGCGTCGCGGGCCGGCATGAGCCTGCGCCTGCGCCTGCCGCGGCTTACCGAGGGCGTCAAGCGGCTGCTCGCGCTGATGCTGCCGGGTATGTTGTCGGCCGGTGCTATTCAGATCAATCTGCTGGTCGGGACAATCATCGCTACGCTCCAGGCCGGTGCCGTGTCGTATCTTTACTACGCGGATCGGGTCTATCAATTGCCGCTGGGCCTGATCGGCATTGCCTTCGGTGTTGTCCTCTTACCTGACTTAAGCCGGAAACTGCGCGCCGGCGCCGACGAGGCCGCGATGCACAGTCTCAACCGGGGGCTGGAGCTGGCCATGCTGCTGACACTGCCCGCGGCGGTGGCGCTGATTGTCATTCCCGAACCCATCACGATCGTGCTCTTTGAGCGTGGTGCGTTCGACCGGACTGCGACTGAGGCGACCTCATTGGCCCTCGCGGCTTTCGCCGCCGGACTCCCCGCCTTTGTCCTTATCAAGATCTTCCAGCCGGCCTTTTATGCCCGCGAAGATACAGTCACGCCCTTGAAGATGGCGCTGATCTCCATCGGCTTGAATATCGCGCTCAGTCTCGCGCTCTTCTGGCCTTTCGGCCACGTCGGCATCGCGATGGCAACCTCAGCATCCGCCTGGCTTCATGCTTTCCTGCTGGGCGGACGGCTCGGCCGTCTCGGGTTTCTGAAAACCGACCGGGCTTTGCGCCGCCGTTTGCCCCGCATCGCCGTGACCGCCATTACCATGGGCATTGCGCTCTGGTTCGGCGCGGCTGAGCTGAGCGCCTGGTTCGAAGCTTCCCAGGAGCTCAGGATTCTGGCACTCGCTCTCCTGGTGGGCGGTGGACTGATCCTTTACGGCGGATTGGCGCTGGTTTCGGGGGCGGCGGACCGCGACGCCCTTCGCGGTCTGCTGCGCCGCCGGGCAAACTCAGGTTCGGCTTGATTGTCGGGTCTGATTGGCCGCCTATCCCGCCGTGGCTGAGCGGGGGGCCAAGCAGACCTTGACCGCGCCACCCATCAGCGGCGATAACCCGCCCGCAGCACAGCCGTTCTTTCATCTGGATCAAGAGTTATGAAGCGCATCTTCTCGGGCGTACAGCCGACCGGTAACCTGCATCTGGGCAACTACCTGGGTGCCATCAGAAACTTCGTTGGCCTGCAGGCCGATTACGATTGTATCTACTGTGTTGTCGACATGCATGCCATCACGGTCTGGCAGGATCCGAAGGAACTGGTGGCCAATACGCGCGAAGTGACCGCAGCTTACCTGGCTGCCGGCATCGACCCTAAGAAGAGCATCATCTTTAACCAGAGCCAGGTTTCGGCCCATGCCGAGCTTGCGTGGATCTTTAACTGCGTGGCGCGGCTCGGCTGGATGAACCGCATGACTCAGTTCAAGGAAAAGGCAGGCAAGCACCGGGAGAACGCGAGTGTCGGCCTCTACGCCTACCCGACCCTGATGGCGGCCGACATCCTGGCGTATAAAGCCAGCCACGTCCCGGTCGGCGAAGACCAGAAACAGCATCTGGAGCTCACCCGCGACATTGCCATCAAATTCAACGGCGATTTTGGCCGCGAGGTCTTTCCCGTGACCGAGCCTCTGATCTTCGGTTCTGCGACCCGGGTCATGAGCCTGCGCGACGGCAGCAAGAAGATGAGTAAATCCGATCCCTCAGACTACAGCCGGATCACCATGACCGATGACGCGGACGCGGTCGCCAAGAAGATCCGCAAAGCGACGAGTGATTCGGAGTTGATTCCCGGACCGGAGATCCTCGGTGACGATGGCAAGCCGGACGAGGAGCTGCGCCGGGCGCGCCCCGAGGCGTTCAATCTTCTGACGATTTATGCAGCCCTTGCCGACGTGGAACTCGGCGAGGTTCTGCGTGACTTCGAGGGGAAGGGATTCGCCGACTTCAAAAAGGCGTTGACCGAGGTCGCGGTCGAAAATCTCGGACCGATCGGTTCGGAGATGAAACGTTTGACCGACGCGCCGGATCACGTGGATGACGTTCTGCGTGACGGCGCTGCCCGGGCACGTGAAGTCGCGGAGCCGGTGTTGCGGGAAGTCTACGACGTTGTCGGCTTCCTGAGGCCCTGAGGTCGAAGATCCGGGACAGTCGGAGGCCTGCAGCGCCTATCTATTTTAAGAGACGCGGAATTTACCCGCGAATCGAGTGATTTCGGCTGCGTTTTTTCGCGTGCGCCAAATAAAGACTGCCTAAACCATTGGCGTTCTGACGAAAAACAAGTAAGTTTGACGTGATATAGAGCGGCTGCGCGGTCGCACTAACACATCATGCTTTCATTTCAGTTTGAAGCGCCGCTATGCCGCGATCGCTACGCCTAATCTCAGTTCTGTAAAGCGATGCAGGTATATCTTCCGATCGCCGAGCTTTCTGTTGATGCCTTTCTGTTGCTGGGGCTGGGCGGCATTATCGGATTTCTGTCCGGTCTGTTCGGGGTTGGCGGCGGGTTTCTGATGACCCCGATGCTGATCTTCATTGGTGTTCCGCCGGTGGTCGCCGTCGCCACCCAGGCCAATAATGTGATCGCCTCCTCCGTATCAGGTGTTTTTGCGCATTGGCGCCGCGGTAACGTCGACTTCAAGATGGGATGGGTTCTCCTGGGCGGTGGTTTCGCCGGCTCAACGGTTGGTGTCGGCCTGTTTTCCCTGCTGCGCAGCCTGGGCCAGATCGATCTGGTCATCAATCTCTGCTACGTGATTTTTCTGGGCACCATCGGCGCTTTGATGATGATCGAGGGCACACGGGCCATGATGCGGCGGCGGCGTAAGGCTGCGCCCCGGAAGCTCCATCAGCATTCCTGGATCCATGGCTTGCCGCTAAAGACCCGCTTTCGGAAATCGCGGCTCTATATTTCGGCGCTGGTGCCCCTCGCCATTGGCTTCGGTGTTGGGGTGCTCTCGGCGATCATGGGGGTTGGCGGTGGTTTCATTCTCGTTCCCGCGATGATCTACCTTCTCGGTATGCCGACCGCGATGGTGATCGGAACGTCCCTGTTTCAAATCATCTTCGTGGCCGCGAATGTCACCTTTCTGCAGGCGGCCCAGAACCAGACCGTGGATGTGGTTCTGGCCATGCTGCTGCTGGTCGGGAGTGTTGTCGGCGCGCAGATCGGAACCCGGATCGGCAGCCGCCTTCAGGGCGATTGGCTGCGCCTGCTGCTGGGGATCCTGGTGGTTGCGGTGTGTTCCAAGCTTTTCGTGGATCTCTTCACGCCGCCGGTCGACATTTACTCTCTGGGGGTTCCGCTATGAATTGGGCCCTTGCCTCTCCGCGGTTTCGCAAAATCATGGCCGGGACGGCGGTGTTGTCCCTGATTCTGGTGATTGGCGCAGCCTCGCTGTACCGCGCCTTTCCGGCCCGCGCGGACTTGGTGGCGGACCTTTCGGATCATTTGATTGCCATCACGACAGGTTTCTCCGGTGCCAGTGTGTTGCTGTTCGGCGCTACGGAACAGCCGGGAGACATTGTCGTGATCGTGCGGGGCCCAAGCCAACCTGTTCTGATGCACCGCAAGAGCCGTGTTGCGGGGATCTGGATCAATACAGCCTCCATGACGATTGAAAACGTGCCCGGTTTCTATGCGGTTGCTTCCTCCCGCCCTCTCGAAGATGTGGCCAGCGAATCAATCCGCAGACGTCATCAAATGGGAGTGGAATACCTGCCCATCGCCCCGCCCTTGACCAAGGCATCCGCAAATATCGCCGAACAATGGAAAGCCGGTCTGATCCGCAGTCAGCAGCGCAGCGGTCTCTTCCCGAACGCGACCGGCCGTGTGAACTTCCTGGGGCAGCGGTTGTTCCGGACCCGGCTCGAATTGCCCGCCAATGTTCCGACAGGAACCTACCGGGTCGAGGTTTTTCACTTGCGTGAGGGACGCGTCGTCGGGGCGCAGACCACGCCGCTTTCGGTGAGCAAAGTCGGCCTGGAAGCGGAAGTCTTTGATTTCGCTCAGAATCGCGCTGCGTTGTACGGATTGTTTGCGATTCTCGTGGCACTAGTGGCAGGATGGATCGGACATGTTGTGTTCCGAAAAGGTTGATAACGGCCTATGAGCGACGGCGGTAACCCCAGTGGTTTGGACCAACCAGAGGTAAGTGCGACACAGCCAAAGCGCATTTTTCTGGTTGTGGTCGACGAGTCCGAAGAAATGCAGCACGCGCTGCGTTTTGCCTGCCGCCGTGCCAAAAACACCGACGGCCGGGTCGCGCTGCTGCACGTGATTGAGCCTTCCGACTTTCAGCATTGGATGGCGGTTGGGGATCTGATGCGGGAAGAAGCACGGACCGAGGCTGAGCAGCTGCTTCAAAAGCTGGCGGCCGGGGTTCATGAAATGGCCGGCAGCATGCCGGTTCTCTACGTGCGTGAAGGCGATTGCCGGGATGAGCTCTTCAAACTGCTGGATGAAGAACCGCAGGTCTCGATCCTGGTGCTGGGCGCGAAAACCGGATCTGGCGGACCTGGTCCGCTTGTCGTGGCACTGACCGGCAAGTTTCTGGGCAAGTTGCGTGTGCCGATCACGCTTGTGCCGGATAATCTGGACGACGAGACAATAGACAGCATCAGCTGACCTTACAGGTGACCCCGGTTAGATGACTCGGGTTCGTCGAGCCCACCAGAGCCGCATGGCTGCTTCCCACCTGCTTCTAAGCGTTCACAGCTTGAATTTTAGGCGTGGATCGACCACATTCAGGGGGTATCTCCGCCGTGGCCTCCGCTACGGCGCTCTGCCGCTTGGAGCCAAATGCCGTGTTTATCCAGACTGAACAAACGCCAAATCCAGCAACTTTGAAGTTCCTTCCCGGCCGGGCGGTCGTGGAGTCCGGGACGGCGAATTTTCCGGAGGCCTCGTCGGCATCGCGCTCACCACTTGCGCAGCGCCTTTTCGATGTCGAGGGAATCACCGGTGTGTTTTTCGGCAGCGACTTCATCACGATCACCAAGGGCGAAGATCGCGAATGGTATCTGCTCAAACCGGCTATTCTCGGCGTCATTATGGAGCACTTTACGGCCGGGCGGCCCGTCCTTCTGCCCGATGAAGCGCCTGACCTTGCAGCAGCGGAAGACGAGGAGCCCGATGAAGTGGTCGCTCAGATCAAAGAGCTGCTCGACACACGGGTCAGGCCTGCGGTTGCCCAGGACGGCGGCGATATCGTGTTCCACGGATTCGACGGCGGCGTCGTGTATTTGCATATGCAGGGCGCCTGTGCCGGTTGCCCCAGTTCAACCGCGACCCTGAAGATGGGGATCGAGAACATGCTGCGGCACTACATCCCCGAGGTTCAGGAAGTCCGGGCGATCGCGTAACTGTAGGATTGGAGCCGGCAGGCGACCGCCATTTCTCTCGATGACATACGAAGTCCGCTGACACTTTAAACCTGTCTGGGATTGCATATGACAGTACGGACCACCGCCGCCCGCCTTCTCGGCGCATCTCAGTCCCGCCGAGCGCTGTCCGGCAGGCTTGCGCTTTGCGCCATCGCGATCGTCGGCCTGGCATATTCGGCGCTTCTGTCGGGGTTGCCCGTGCGTCAGTCTCTCATCGAAGACAGCAATCACGCGCAAGACATCTGGCATCCGGCGCCCGGGGCCCTGGCGGGTTCCCAGGTCATTCGCCCCGTCACTTCCGATCACTTTGAAGCCTTGTTGAAGCAGGCGGATTTCGATCTCCAAGCGGTCCGAGCCGAGACGGCTGCCGTTCCCAGGATTTACGTCCGTCGCCTTCCAGTCGATCTGGTGGAAGTCGACGACACCCTGCGCAGGAAAAAGCTTTTCTTCGGCGCCATGCTGCCCCTGATCCTGATGGCCAATGAAGAACTCCGGGCCGAACGCGCTCATGTCGAAGCGCTGAGGGACCGCTATCCGGCCGTAACGAGAGAGACCGGCCTCGCTCAACTCACCGATGTCGATCGCCGTTGGCTCGAAGCTGTTCATGATCGTTACGAGACCGAAGCCGGGGATTGGCACGCCCTGCTGCTGCGTCTCGACGAGATCCCGGTCAGCCTGATCATGGCACAAGCCATTCAGGAGAGCGGCTGGGGGACGTCGCGCTTTGCCCGGGACGGAAACGCCCTCTTCGGGCAGCGGACCTGGAACCCGGACGAAGAGGGTCTTGTGCCTGATTTGCGGTCAGAGGGGCAAACCTACCGGGTGAAAAGCTTTCCGGACCTGATGGCCGCCGTCCGTTCCTACATGCGCAACCTGAACACCCATGACGCCTACAAGGACCTGCGGGCGCAACGGGCCAAGCTGAGGAAACAGCCGGCCAACGCGCCGGGACGTCAACTCGCATCGAGCTTGACCCGATATTCAGAGGAAAGCGCCGGTTACGTGAAGGCGCTGAGGGGTCTGATCCGCGACAATGATCTGAGCGCCCTCAACAGGGCGCGCCTGCGCCCCAACCATGATCTCGTGGCTTCTCGCGGTCCGGCGGATTTGTAGAGCGCCGGCTCACGGCCCTCTCCCTGTACAGGCGCTCCGAACCTTATCGCTTGTCACGAACGCGGGATATAGAACTGCTTGCCCAGCCAACGCCAGCGGCGGTCCGGCCCGGGCAGTGTGCAGTTGATGCGCCGCCGTCCCGGTTTGAGTGCGCTATCGATGCGCACTTCCACCCGGTCCAGGCCGAGCTGCTCGACAACCACTTCATGGTTGCCCGTGTAACACTGCAGACCGTTGAGTGACTGAACTTCGGCCGTAACGGTAAAGCCATAGGCCGGCGGATTGGTCTCCTCACTCAGCAGAAGGTCACCGGGTGTGACGTCGGTCACGGGCAGTGGCAGGGAGTTCACGGTCAGACGGAAGCGGTCGAGTCCACCATAGGTCTCGCTTAAGGGAAAACGCGGCAGGGTAAAGAGGTCCTCTGTGCGGCCGATCGCACCTGACTGTTGGCCAACCGCAGCCTCGAAGCCGGCCTCGCGCGCCACTTCGACCAGTTCGGTTCCGTATTCGCCGTAGGGATAGGCGAAAATCGTGGCGGCCGCACCCAGTTCTTCCTGAAGCCGTCGCCCGGCTTCTTTGATTCTCGCGAGATTTGAGGCCGAATCCGCCTCGATCATGTGGCCGTGTTTCGAGCCATGCAGCCCAATCGTGACGATCGGCTGTTTTGACAGTTCACGGAGCTGATCCCAGGTCATGAAGTCCGGATAATTCCGGTCTACGGCATCGCTGGAGACGAAAAGCGTAAAGGGCAGATTGGCCGCCCGCAGCCGGGGCCAGGCTTCGCGGAACACCGAGGCGTAGGCGTCGTCGATGGTCAGAACCACACTGCGGTCCGGCAGTGTGCGTCCTTCGCGCAGGGCGCGCACCACCTCGGTCAGGGGCAGGACATTGTAGTTGCCGGACTGCAATTCCGCGATATGGGCTTCAAACTGTGCGAGTGTGATATTGGTGGCCGGAAAGCCGCTTTCCCCGAACCTCTGGTACATGACGGCAACGGCACCATTATCCGCCGCCGGTCTGGCTTCCGGATCGGCTTCGGTTCTTGCCGGCGGTTGAGCCGGGTCCGGGGTGCTATGGGCCGGTGCCGTTGTGGCTTGTGCAGGGGGGACGGGTGCAAAAACCACCGGACTCGCGCCAAGGATCAACGCGAGCGCAAGGCTCCAACAGATTTTTCTGACCGGAGAAGAGGTTTTTACAGGGGATGTCACGCCAACCCATCCTTTTGATTTTAAACAAATTCTTTCCAATTGCCCGCATAACCCGTGGCGATCGGATGGAATCCCTGCGAATTTGATAACACATCAATTGTTATCGCATTCTAAACGTTGGCATTTTGCGTCTCTTTCGCTCAGGATCAGACCGGTCTATTCTTTTCCGAAATTCTAAAGGATGCCGGTTTACTGGCCGTGGTGATGATGGCCTGGCGTTGGGGTGTTCGCCGTTTTCAGACTGGATCCGGTGAATGAGGTTGAAGAACACAGTGTTAGAGCGCAGATCGCAGCCCCGTCCGCCGGGCCGTGCGAGCACCCGCTCTGAAAGGGGAACGAATCTTGAGCAATATCTTAAGCGACACCGATCTGGGGATTCTGTTTCGGGATGCCCGAACGCATTCGGAATGGCTGGATAAGGACGTGAGTCCGATCCTGCTCGAGGCGATTTACGATCTGGTCAAGATGGGCCCAACCAGTTTCAACTGTAATCCGCTCCGAATTCTGTATCTGACGACGCGCGAATCGCGCGAACGGCTGCGTCCAATGCTCTCGAGAGGAAATGCGGACAAAACCATGGTGGCGCCGGTCACCGCGATTCTTGCCTGGGACACGCAGTTTTATGAGCTCCTGCCCAAGCTCTTTCCGCACAGTGATGTCCGCGCCAATTTCGAGGGCAAAGCGGAGCATTGCGAAACCACCGGCTTCCGGAACAGCTCGCTTCAGGGTGCATACTTTATCATCGCCGCCCGCGCGGTGGGTCTGGATTGCGGACCCATGTCCGGTTTTGATAATGAAAAAGTGGATGCCGAGTTTTTCCCGGATGGCCGCCTCAAGTCCAATTTTCTATGCAATCTTGGCTATGGCGACGCGTCAAAACTGCGACCGCGCTCTCCCCGGCTTGATTTCGACGAGGCCTGTCAGATCCTCTAAGACGATGCGGTTTTCCAAGGGCACGGGACTTCTGGTGGAATTCTCCTTGCGTGACGGCAGCCAGTGTCATTTATGAGGGCCCGAGCCTTCATCGGGGGTTTTAGAGGTGGATTGCCTGAGGAATGCTCCGGCGGTAATAGCTGTGTGTCCGTCATCCGTGGGATAGATGAAGCAACCTGACAAGATATTGGCTCTCGATGCCGCAGGAGCCGCCTGCTCTGCGGCGGTCTGGTGCAACGGCGGGGTGGCCGCGCATTGCTTCGAGACCATGTCGCGCGGCCAGTCCGAGCGGCTGGTGCCCATGGCCGATCAGGTGATGGCACAGACCGGGCTCGACTACGGGCAACTCGATGCCATTGCCGTGACCCTGGGACCAGGCGGTTTCACTGGCGTGCGGATCGGCCTTGCCACGGCACGCGCCTTTGCCCTCGCCCTTGGTATACCCGTGATCGGGGTCAGCAATTTCGAGGCAGTCGCTGCAGCTGCCTTGCCGCAGGAATGTGCGGGGCGCAGTCTTGCCGTGGTTCTCGACGCCAAGCGCGCGGATCTTTACGTTCAGGCTTTCGTACTGCGCGATCCCGCAGATCTTGAGACTACAGACCTTGAGACTGCAAACCTCAATTCTGGAGCTATGGGCCGGCTTGAGTCTTTGACTGAGCCTGCGGCCCTGCTGCCGGAGGCTCTGACCGCCGCTTTGCCCGGCGGACCCCTGCTTTTGATCGGGGATGCTGCGGATGTTGCTGCCGATGCGCTTCGCGCTGCGGGCCGTTCGGTCGAGGTTTCGCGGGGAAGCGGCTTCGCGGACGCCGCCCGCGTGGCCGCGCTCGCGGCGTCACGTCCGCTGCCAGACGGAAATATGCCCGCGCCGGGCCCCCTCTATCTTCGTGCGCCTGACGTAACTTTGCCCGGCGGACGTCCATTTGGCGCACGGCCCGGCGCCGTTCGCTCCAGTTAAAGCATATTCCGATAGATCTTGTTTCTGAACCCGTAGAGAGAGTCAGTCGCATGCATTCAGATCGCGCCATCGAGATTCGCGATCTTCGTCCGGCCGACGCGGCTCTGGCTGCCGCATTGCATGCGGATGGTTTTGGGCAGGACCCCTGGCCTGTGTCGGCCTTTTCCGAACTCCTCGCCACACCTGGAACTTTTGGTTTCCTGGCATTTGAGGCGGCTGCGCCTCTTGGGTTCCTGCTCTGCCGGGCGGCTGCGGATGAATGCGAGATCCTGACCATCACGGTTTTAGAGGCCGCGCGCCGGCGGAGCGTCGGTTCGCTGCTGCTCTCTCACGGCTTGAATCATGCGGCGGCGATAGGTGTGCGGAATGTCTTCCTTGAAGTTGCCGTCGATAACGCTGCGGCGATAAGTCTCTATCGGCGCGCCGGCTTCGCGCAGACAGCCGTCCGGCCTGCTTACTATCGCCGGAAAAACCCACAACAACGGGTTGATGCGGCGGTCATGGCGCTGACTTTGGAAGCCGGGCCGGAAGCGAAAACCTAACTCGTGTTACGAGAGTCGCCGTTTCGGGTACGTCGGTCACCGGGCAACATAACGCCAGTCTTCGATGCATATTTAGCTAAATGGATCCTAACTAAAAGGCGCATCCTTTTGAAAAATAATACAGGTGGACAAAACAAACGCGGTTGATTTATATGAAGCCAAGATCAAAAAAATCTAGTGTCCACAAACGAGTAAGAAAAAATAATGTCTGAAGAAGCCCAATCGGACGAGCTTTTGGAACTCACGGCCCAGGTAGTTGCCGCGCATGTTTCAAACAACTCCATCCCTGTAAATGATCTTCCACAACTAATTCGGGAAATTTATCAAACAATGGCGAGCGTCGGCGCTGCCGACGGTCGCATGGCGGAACGCCCGAATCCTGTTGTTCCCGTCAAAAAATCCGTTACGCCTGATTACATCGTATGTCTTGAAGACGGCAAGAAACTGAAGATGCTCAAGCGGCATTTGAAAACCGCTTACGACATGTCGCCTGAAGACTACCGTGAGCGTTGGAACTTGCCTCAGGACTATCCTATGGTTGCGCCAAATTACGCGAAGCAGCGTAGCCGGCTTGCGAAACAAATCGGCTTGGGAACCAAATCCCGCCGTTCGAAACGTTAGCGGTCAGCAGTCTGCCAACGTGGTTTCCTGCGCTTGCAAAGGGTCTTGAAGTGACTCTTGTGCCAAAGCATTTAAAAAGCGCTGCTCTGCATTGGCCGGGTGGCGCTTTTTACGTTATAGTCCTCCGCGATAGGTTTCATTTTACGGCAGAATCATGACGTCACGCCTCGAACAGTTATGTGTAGACAAGGGATTGAAGATGACCGAGCAGCGCCGGGTCATTGCCCAGGTCCTCTCCGAGTCAACAGATCACCCGGACGTTGAGCAGGTTTATCAGCGCGCCTCCAAACATGACCAGAGAATCTCAATTGCTACGGTCTACCGCACAGTAAAGCTCTTCGAGGAAGCGAATATTCTCGAGCGTCACGATTTTGGCGACGGGCGGGCCCGCTACGAAGAGGTGCCGACGGAGCATCATGATCATCTTATTGACGTAAACAACGGTGACGTTATTGAATTCAGTAACGAAACCATTGAGAAACTTCAGCAACAGATCGCCGAGTCTCTCGGATACAAACTGGTAGGCCATCGCCTGGAACTCTACGCGGTTCGCCAGAACGAAGATTCCCATTAAGGATAAGGAGTGGCATTAGGTGGTGCCCGCCGTGTCCGCAGCGCTCAGATCTTTACATTCT
Organism: Denitrobaculum tricleocarpae; assembly: GCF_007004665.1. GTDB lineage: Bacteria > Pseudomonadota > Alphaproteobacteria > Kiloniellales > Kiloniellaceae > Denitrobaculum > Denitrobaculum tricleocarpae. Next base: position 494,880 of record NZ_ML660055.1, read on the forward strand.
TTCGATCGGGCGAAGCATTTGTTACAGGAACTTTCATCAAGTGAAGCCGGTGACGCGATCGTGAAGGGGAAGCCTTGATGGTACTGCTGGATACGACAGAGGGTCGCCCGATCGAGGAACGATCGAACAACATCGTGCTTCGACTGGCGGAATCGGCAGCGGAGGTCCGGGCGGCGCAGGCTTTGCGCTATAGGATTTTTTATCGCGACATGGCTGCAAAACCCTCCGCAGAGGTGGCCGCGCTTGAGCGCGATTTCGACGAGTTCGATGACTATTGCGATCATCTGCTCATGCTGGATCAATCGCTTGGCGGCGGCCCGGAGTCCGTGATCGGAACCTATCGGCTCATGCGCCGCGAAGCTGCGGCACGTTGCGGCCGGTTCTATTCCGCCGATGAGTACGACATTTCCAAGCTGCTCGATCATCCCGGTGAGATTCTCGAACTCGGCCGCTCCTGTATCGACCCGGACTACCGCAAGGGCTGGGCGATGCAACTCCTTTGGAAAGGCATCGTCGCCTACGTCATGACCTACGATGTCGAGCTGATGTTCGGCTGCGCGAGTCTCCCCGGAACGGATCCGCAGGCTTTGGCCTTGCCTCTTTCTTATCTGTACCGGCACCATTTGGCACCCGAGGATCTCAGGCCCCGCGCCGTCGCAAGCCGCTATCAGGCTATGGATTTGGCGCAGGAAGAAGACATTCTGCCCAGGCAGGCGCTCCGCGAGATGCCGCCGCTGATCAAGGGTTATTTGCGGCTCGGCGGCTATGTCGGCGATGGCGCAGTGGTCGACCACGAGTTCGGAACAACCGACGTCTGCGTCGTTGTTCAGATGGCTTCCGTGACCGGAAAGTATCGACGCCACTATATCGGCGACGAGGTGAAACGGGCCGGCGAGGCTCCAGTAGAGACCTTGCCGACGTCCGGCGATCAGCCGGCGACCGACGGGCAGGACGACGGCTAGAATGGACGCTGTCGATGTTATGGATCCGTCGCGGGAGTCGACGGATCCCAATCCCGGATCGTTCCTGCGGTCACTCTGCCGTATTCTTGTCTACGCTGCCTTTACGATCGTTCTGATACCCATCCAATATGTTGCTGTGCTCAGAGGCTCCAATCTGCAGCGCAGTTTGCCGCGCTGGTATCACCGGCAGTGCTGCAGGATCCTGGGGTTTCGGGTTGAACGACGCGGCCGGCAATCCCGCACGCATCCGACACTCTATGTCGCAAACCACAGCTCCTACATTGACATCATGGTGCTGGGGTCGCTGCTTCAGGCGTCTTTCATCGCCAAGTCCGAGGTGGCGAGCTGGCCGTTTTTCGGCTGGCTGGCAAAACTACAGCGATCGGTTTTTGTCGAAAGGCGGCGGCACAAATCGGGCGAAGGCCGGGATGAGATGACGTTGCGCCTGCAGGCGGGCGACGATCTTCTCCTGTTTCCCGAGGGAACATCCAACGACGGCAATTCGGTCCTACCCTTTAAGTCTGCGCTCTTTGCGGCCGCCAAGACCGAGTTCGACGGACAACCGATAACGGTGCAGCCGGTATCGGTTGCTTACACAAGACTCGACGGCGTGCCCATGGGACGCTATCTAAGGCCCTTCTTCGCCTGGTATGGCGATATGGAACTGGCGGGTCATATATGGCGCGCCGTTGGTTTGGGGTGGGTCACGGTGGTGGTCGATTTCCATCCGCCCGTCACGCTCGACGAGTTTAACTCGCGCAAAGCGATGAGCGATCACTGTTATCGTCAGGTGTCGATCGGTGTCGCCGCCGCTTTATCGGGCCGTCCGCGCAAGCGGGTCGAACAACTTGTTGCAGCACGCGAATTGGCTCGACTGACCGATGAGCGTCCGCTGGAAGAGCGGCGAAAAGCGGATCGGCGGATAAGTCGAGCTGAAGATGTCCAAGAGCCGGAAACGCCGGCTTCGGCGTCCCCGCCAGTTGTGAGTTCGGCGCCAGTTGTGAGTCCGGCGAAGGAATGAACGAAACGTCTCGTTTGAGCCCGTCTGCGGTTGCTGTTTAAGACCGCATCGACTGGCCGATCCGAGCATGCGGGTATAGCAAAAAGTGTCAAAGAAGCTTTTTATAAAGACCTATGGCTGCCAGATGAACGTCTACGATTCGACGCGCATGTCGGACGTTTTGGCGCCTCTGGGGTATTTGCCGACCGATCAGCCGGACGGCGCGGACATGATTATTCTCAACACCTGCCACATTCGGGAGAAAGCCTCCGAGAAGGTGTTTTCCGAGCTTGGCCGCCTGAAGCAGGTGAAGCAGGAAAAGAGTGCTGATGGCGGGCGCATGATTCTGGCCGTGGCCGGCTGTGTCGCGCAGGCGGAAGGTGATGAGATTCTGCGGCGGGCGCCTCAGGTGGATCTGGTGTTCGGTCCTCAGACCTACCACCGTCTCCCGGAACTGGTGACGCGCACTCTACGTGAGGAAAACGCGGGCGGTGTTCTGGATATCGATTTTCCGCTTGAGTCGAAATTTGATGCCTTGCCGGAAGAGTCGGTCGTCGAGGGTTCGGCGGCGTTTCTCTCCATTCAGGAAGGCTGTGATAAGTTCTGCACCTTCTGTGTCGTGCCCTACACCCGCGGTGCGGAATTCTCGCGTCCCGCTTCGGACATCTTTGCCGAGGCGCAGCGTCTCGTGGCAGCGGGTGCTCGGGAAATCACGCTGCTGGGTCAGAATGTGAACGCCTATCACGGCAGTGCGCCTTCAAGTGTCTTTGCGGCCCAGAGCGGCGCATCTGTAACCCCGGGGACATGGGGGCTTGGCCGCCTGCTTCGTTATCTGGCGGAAATTGATGGCCTGGAGCGCTTGCGCTACACCACGTCTCACCCCCGGGATATGGATGATGAGTTGATTGCGGTTCACGGCGACGAGCCTAAGGTCATGCCTTATCTTCACTTGCCGGTCCAATCCGGCTCGGACCGGATACTCGAGGCGATGAACCGGCGCCATACGGCGGATGACTACCGGCGGGTCGTCGAGCGCTTGCGCGAGTCTTGCCCGCAGCTTGCTCTCTCCTCGGACTTTATCGTTGGCTTTCCTGGCGAACGTGATGAGGATTTTGCCGATACACTGCGGCTGATTACCGATGTCGGCTACGCCCAGGCTTATTCTTTTAAGTACAGTCCGCGGCCTGGCACGCCTGCCGAAGCGATCGAACAGCAGATCGACGAGACGGTGAAAAGCGAGCGTCTGGAAACCCTGCAGAACCTGTTGTCGGCACAGCAAGTGGCTTTCAACCAGGCGTCTGTCGGACACACCATGCCGGTTCTGATGGAAAAGACCGGGCGCCGGGAGCACCAGCTCTCGGGGCGTAGCCCGTTTATGCAGTCGGTGTTTGTCGAAGCCAATCGGCGTCTTCTGGGGGAAGTCGTCGAAGTGCGGATCGACAAGGCACACGCCCGCAGCCTGGAGGGCTCGGTCGTGACCGGAAGCTACAACGGCATAGCTGCAGCAGGGGCAACATCTTCCAGCCAGGCGCCCTCTTCCAGCCAGGCGCCCTCTTCCAGCCAGGCGACCGGGCCGGTCGGTGGCCCGGCGATGGAGGCCGCATCTTGAACCGGTCTTCTGGAAAGGGCTCTGAGGGCCCGGCAGTCATAGAATTTGACGATAACGGACTTCTTCCTCTGCTTTACGGCGAACACGATCAAAATCTGGCACGGTTGGAACAGCGGCTTGGCGTTCGTGTGGCGTCCCGCGGAAACCGGCTTTCGATCTCTGGCCCGCCCGAACAGGTGCAGGCGGCAAGCGACGCGGTCAATGCCCTCTACGAGAGACTGCGCAAAGGAATGGATGTTGGCGAAGGCGAAGTTGATGCTGCCGCACGGATGGTCCAGACCGACCTGCGGGAGCCGGATAAGAAGGCCTCGGTTGAATCCATGCATGGCGACGACCTGACCATTGTCACCCGGCGCCGGAAGCTCACACCGCGCTCGCCGGGACAGGCACGTTACATATCCGCGCTGTTGGATCATGAACTGGTCTTTGGCCTGGGGCCTGCGGGAACCGGTAAAACCTATCTCGCGGTCGCAGTGGCGACATCGATGCTGATCACCGGCCGCGTTGAACGCATTATTCTCTCGCGTCCCGCCGTCGAAGCCGGTGAGCGTCTGGGTTTTCTACCGGGTGATATGCGCGACAAGGTGGACCCTTATCTCCGCCCCCTTTATGACGCGCTGCACGATATGCTGCCTGCGGAACAGATTGCGGGACGGCTGGAAAGCGGCGAAATCGAGATTGCGCCGCTCGCCTTCATGCGGGGCCGGACCTTGAGCAACGCCTTCGTGATCCTGGACGAGGCCCAGAATACGACGCCGGTGCAGATGAAGATGTTTCTGACCCGTTTGGGGGAGAATGGCCGGATGGCGATTACGGGCGATCTCTCTCAGGTTGACCTGCCCAAGGGCCAGCTCTCCGGACTCCAGGACGCCGTCGATACCCTGCGCGGCATGAAAGAGCTTTCCTTTGTGGAGTTCACCAACGCCGATATCGTGCGGCATGATCTTGTGACCAAGATCGTGAAGGCCTATGAAGCGCGTGACAAACCCTCGGGCTCTTGACAAGATCGGGATGCGCGATGCGCGAGCTGCACTTGGGTTTCGGCCGGTTTCAAGTCGCGGTAGGAGTTTCGATGTTGCGGGACGGGGGCACAACCGTTCAATCAGGAAAGACCTTGGTCCAGGTGTGCATGTGTAAACATTGCGTCGATACGGCGGCAGTTCGCTTGAGAAGATGAACGACGACCCTGATAGTACCAGCTTAAATATGGAAATCGCGGTTCTCGATTCGCTCTGGCATGAGATTCTCCCCGATTTATCTCCATCGGATGACGTGTCTGTCGATCCTGGTTGCGGGTTGGACCACGGGACCGGGGCGCGTGACGACGTGATTCAGCGCGCCGCCGCCGCGGCTTTTGCCGGTGCGGCTCCGGCGTCGTTGCGCGAAGGCCCCGTCGAGCTGAGCCTGGTGCTGGTCGACGATGCACATATACAGACCCTGAACAACGACTACCGGGGCTTCGACAAGCCGACCAACGTCTTGTCCTTTGCGGCTCTGGATGATGAGGACACTCTGCCGATGAGCGCGCACGCGGAGGGTCCCCTTTTGCTGGGGGACGTCATCCTGGCCAGAGAAACGGTCGCCCGCGAGGCGGCCGAGCAGAACAAGAGCCTGAACAGCCATATCAGTCATCTGGTCGTTCATGGCGTGCTTCATCTTCTGGGCTTCGATCACGAGACGGATGAGGACGCGGAGGAGATGGAGGGGCGTGAAGTCGAGATTCTTGCGGGCCTTGGTATTGCCAATCCCTACCGCAATGTCCGGGACGAACCAACTCAATCCGGTCAGGAAACAATGGCGGGTTCACAATGAGCGAAGCGGCAGGCAACGACAAACCGGCCAGATCGGGTGAGTCATCCGCGCTCGGCGGGCTGAAAACCTGGCTGTCAGGGCTGTTCAAGTCGCGCAACGGTGACTCGCAACTGCGCGAGACCATTGAAGAGATCATCGTCGAAATCCAGGAGAACGAGGACGAGAGCGAGGCGGCGACGCCGATCAGCACAGACGAGCGAATGATGCTCGGCAATATCCTCAAGCTCCGGCATCTGACGACCTATGACGTTATGGTTCCGCGGGCCGATATCGTTGCGGTGGATATCAACACACCCATAGAAGAGCTGATCGAGGTGATGAGCCGCGCCGGGCATTCCCGTTTGCCGGTGTTTCGCGGGACCCTGGATGACGTTGTCGGGATCGTGCATATCAAGGATCTGCTGGAACATACGAAACAGCAGAAGCCCTTCAAGCTCGCGGATATCGTTCGCAAGGTTCTGATCATCGCGCCCTCCATGCGGGTTCTCGATCTCTTGCTGGAGATGCGCCTCTCCCGGGTCCACCTGGCGCTGGTTGTCGACGAATTCGGCGGTATCGACGGCTTGCTGACGACCGAGGACCTGCTGGAAGAGATCGTTGGCGAGATCGAGGACGAACACGATGTTGATGAAGGTCCCAAGCTGGTCGAGCGTTCAGACGGACTGCTTGTTGCGGATGCCCGCGCAACGGTGGAGGAATTCGAGGAGCTGGTTGGACCGGTTCTCTCCGACCAGGAACGCGACGAAGACATCGACACTCTGGGTGGACTGGTGTTTTTCCTGGCCGGCCGCGTTCCGGCGCGCGGCGAGTTGATTGTTCATCCTGCGAGCGGGATCTGTTTCGAAATTCTCGAGGCGGATCCGAGGCGGGTGAAGCGATTGCGCATTCGGGAACTTCCACAGCGTCCAGAGTCCGAAGACACGGATGATTGAAGCTTTTCCTGGACGCTGCGCCGTATTTTTTGCGGCACTCAAAGGCTGGCGGCGTTATGCGACGGCGGCGCTTTTGGGGGCATTAGCGGCCTTGGCCCTGCCGCCGGTCCATCTCTTTCCATTCCTGATTCCCGCATTTTGCGGCCTGCTCTGGCTGCTCGACGGTCTCGACCGGCCGCGTCAGGCAGCCCTCCTTGGCTGGAGTTTCGGCCTCGGTCATGGGGTGGTCGGAGTCTACTGGGTCGGCCATGCCTTTCTGGTCGACGCTGCGCAGTATGGGTTTCTCATGCCCTTTGCGGTCCTGGGTCTCGCTGGGCTGCTGGCCGTGTTTCAGGCTCTCGCGCTCTATGCCGTTGCGTTACTTGCCTGGAACGGTGCCGCGCGCGTCGTTGGCCTGGCGGTTTTCTGGGTGCTGGCCGAATGGCTGCGGTCCTGGATTTTCACCGGGTTTCCCTGGAACCTCATGGGCAGCGTCTGGAGCTTCTCCCCGGCCATGCTGCAACTGGCAGCCTTGGCGGGCATCTGGGGCTTGTCATTCATGACGCTTTTGGCCGCTGCCGCGCCAGCGGCACTTGTCTGTCGTGATGGCCAGCCAAATCGGCCGGGCGGTGCAAACCGCGCCGCGGTTCTGGTCTTCCTGATTCTGCCGGCTGTCGTCTGGGGCGCGGGCATGGCCCGGCTTGCCTCGGCGCCCGATCCCGATGCCCATGTCGTCGAAGATGTCATGCTTCGGCTGGTTCAGCCCAATGTCGAGCAATCGGAGAAATGGCGCCAGGATCTGCGGCTTGGACATGTCAATGACATCATCCGGCTGAGCCGCGCGCCGGGTTTTGAGAAAGTCACGCATGTCATATGGCCGGAAACCGCCATTCCCTTCCTTTTGTCCAATGATGAGAGGGATGCCCAGCTGCGCCGCTTGATCGCCTCTGCGGCGCCCGCGGGCGGCTTACTGCTGACGGGCGTGCCGCGCATGGGGGCGGGACAAAACGGCGCGCTTGAACGGCCGACTGCCGGCCGGCCTCTGACTTGGAACAGTTTCCAGGTCTTTGATGTGACCGGCTCGCTTGCGGCGAATTACGACAAGTTCCATCTGGTTCCCTTCGGTGAATATGTGCCCTTTCGCGGGCTTCTCTCCTTTTCGAAACTGACGGCCGGGCGGGGCGATTTCTCCTCGGGCCCGGGCCCGACCACCCTGTCCCTGCCCGGCCTTCCGCCGGCAAGCCCGTTGATCTGTTACGAAATCATCTTCCCGGGACAGGTGGTTGATCCGGGCGAGCGGCCCGGCTGGATCATCAACGTGACCAACGATGCCTGGTTCGGCGACTCTTCCGGACCAAGGCAGCATTTCGTGTCCGCACAGCTCCGTGCAGTCGAAGAGGGGATTCCCGTAATTCGGGTGGCAAATACCGGAATCTCTGGTGTCATTGATGGTTACGGCCGCGTTTTGAGCCGAATTGAGCTTGGAAAGTCGGGCGTCCTCGATGTTGCGCTTCCCAAGCCGGTTGTTAATCAAGAAATTTATTCAATATCAAGTGGTTGGAAACTTATCACACAGTTGTTCCTTTTCATCGCGCTTGGATTCGGTCTAAGAAATTTCAGCTAAAACTTGAATAGCTTGGGTATTTACCTGACGTAAAGTCGCGAAAAACCGTTGACCGCATACAGTAGTATGCTTATAACAGAGAATAGTAATAGTGGATAAGCTTAAGGATAATTCGACGATGAGTGGCGTTCAGGAAATGCAGCCGGTGCGCGGAAAAGGAAAGCCAAACCCTATCGACGTCCATGTTGGTAGTCGCATCAGGCTTCGCCGTACCCTCCTCGGTATGAGCCAGGAAAAGTTGGGCGAGGCCATTGGCCTGACGTTCCAGCAAGTTCAAAAGTACGAGCGTGGAGCAAACCGTGTCGGTGCGAGTCGTCTTTACGATTTGTCTCGGGTTCTCGACGTTTCAATTGGTTATTTCTTCGCGGAAATGCCTGACACTGTTGCTGCGCAGTCCCCTGTGCAGATCCGTGACATGGGTGTGACCGACGAGGAGATGTACACCCACGAACCAGATCCGATGGCGAAGCGTGAGACCCTCGAACTGGTTCGGGCGTACTACAAGATTTCTGATCCGCAGGTGCGCAAGCGTTTGTTCGAAATGACGAAAGCTCTGGGCGCCGCTTCCGACGGCGAATAGTAGCGGTCACTCTCCGGGTTTGCGGAAGGTCTGCGTTCGACGACCTCTCTGTCGATCCTTGGGTGAGTGCGAGGCGCTCGCGGACGGTTGTGTTTTTTTTGGACGCAGCCGAGGATTTTAGGTGCATAACGCGATCAGCCTCCCCGGTTGATCGCGTTTGTTCTTGACCTTTCGCGTGCATTTTGGTTCTAGAGGCGCCAGTCGTTTTCGGAAACGCGTTTCCGATTGGCGCCTGAATTCTTTTTTACACAATTCGATCGCGTCGTATCGAATTCTAATCTGTGCTGATGGGGGACCTAATAGTGCACGAAGAGAGCTTTCTGTTTACCAGTGAATCTGTCTCTGAAGGTCACCCGGACAAGGTTTGTGACCGGGTTTCAGATGCGGTGGTAGATACCTTCTTAACGCACGATCCGGAAGCGCGCGTCGCGGTTGAAACACTCTCGACGACAAACCGCATTGTTCTCGCGGGAGAAGTGCGCGGACCGGCGGAGGTGACCCCCGACCTGATCGAGCAGGTGGCCCGGAGCGCGGTGAAGGACATCGGCTACGAACAGGACGGCTTTCATTGGAACACGATGGACGTCAGCAATTACATCCATGAGCAGTCGGTGGATATCGCGGTCGGTGTCGATGCCGCCGGCAACAAGGATGAAGGCGCTGGGGATCAGGGGATCATGTTCGGCTATGCCTGCCGCGAGACCGAAGTTCTGATGCCCGCACCAATCTTTCTGGCACATAACATTTTGAAATCTCTTGCGGAAGCCCGGCATTCCGGGGCTGAACCGGGCCTTGGTCCCGATGCCAAGAGCCAGGTCACGCTGGAGTACCGTGATGAAATGCCGGTGCGTGCCACCTCGGTCGTGGTTTCGACGCAGCATGCGGAAGATCTCGACCAGGATGCCATCCGAGAGATCGTTCGTCCGCACGTCGTAAACGTCCTGCCGGAAGGCTGGATGTGTGATGAACATGAGTTCTACGTGAACCCGACCGGACGCTTTGTCATCGGCGGCCCCGATGGCGATGCCGGCCTGACCGGGCGTAAGATCATCGTGGATACCTATGGTGGTGCGGCGCCGCACGGTGGCGGTGCCTTCTCCGGCAAGGATCCCACCAAGGTCGACCGTTCAGCAGCCTATGCAGCGCGCTACCTGGCCAAGAACGTGGTCGCGGCCGAACTGGCGGACCGCTGCACGATCCAGCTTTCCTACGCGATCGGTGTCGCCAAGCCTCTCTCGGTCTATGTGAATACCCACGGGACCGAAAAGGTCGACTTCACCCGCCTCCCGGCGTTGCTGGGTCAGAACATGGACCTTTCGCCCCGCGGCATTCGCGAGCACCTCGGCCTGAATAAGCCGATCTATGCGCGGACGGCGGCTTACGGCCACTTCGGCCGTGCACCCGATCCCGATGGCGGTTTCTCTTGGGAGCGGACGGACCTGGTTCCCAGCTTGAAGGCTGCTTTCGGCGCATAAGGCCGTTTTGTTCATGGCCGGAGCCTCTGTGCGCTCCGGCGGAACATGGGATAAGCTTGTGATCGGTTCGAGTTGTTAGAGGCCGGGACCCGGAGCATGTCGAAACCGTCCCATATTCCGGAGCGTCAGTTCTATGGCCGCCGGCATGGCCGTCCTCTGCGGGCAAAGCTGCAGGCGCTGGTCGAGACTCTGCTGCCACGTCTGCGGATCGATCTGCCCGCCGAAGCAGACCGCGTGGCTGATCTTCCGGCCCTCTTTCTGGAGGGGCAGGCCCCCAGCCCGGATCATGTGGCCGCCCCGAAATCGGAATTCTGGCTGGAGATCGGTTTCGGCGGTGGCGAACACCTGGCCTGGCAGGCGGCGCATCGCCCGGAGGTCGGTTTCCTGGGCGCGGAATACTTCTTCAACGGTATCGCCAGCCTGCTGCGTCATATCGACGACCGGCGGCTCGAGAACCTCCGGATTTACGATGGCGATGTCCGTGACCTTCTGCCCCGGCTCCCTGCGGCGTCACTGACCAGGGTCTTCATTCTTTTTCCCGACCCCTGGCCGAAGTCGCGTCACAATAAGCGCCGGTTGGTTCAAGATGATACGCTCGACGAACTGGCGCGGGTTTTGGCCGATAACGCCGAGTTGCGCCTGGCAACTGACGATCCGGATTATCTGTGCTGGATGCTAGAACATCTGATGCGGCGGCGCGATTTCGTCTGGACGGCGGATCAGGCACAGGATTGGCGCCGGCGCCCGGAGGACTGGCCGGAGACCCGTTACGAGCGTAAGGCGATCGAAGCCGGGCGGAAACCGGCCTACCTGAAATTCCGCCGCCTGCCGCGCGCCGCGGTAGGCCGCGCCTTTCCTTGAGAAAAGCCTTGCGGTGCTGCTGGTTCCAGCGTTAGATTGCGACCGCTATACGGGTTTGATGCGGTCTGGTTGGTTTGACTGCATTGGGCTACCAAGCAGGTGGGCCTCCGGCCCACTTTTTTGTTAGGTGTTCTCGAATTGGAGTTCGGTGCTTGAACGACGCCCCTGAAAAGGCAGTGACGAAGCGTGCCAAGACCAGTGAGGGTCTTGCCGCACGGGTTGAGGAGCTGATCGCGCCGACCATTGAGGATATGGATTACGATATCGTCCGCGTCCGTTTGGGCGGCGACCGGCGTACCGTTCTTCAGATCATGGCCGAACGCCGGGACGAGGCGGCGATGACCGTTGAGGATTGTGCCGACATCAGCCGGGCGGTTGCGGCGATCCTCGATGTTGAGGATCCGATCTCGCAGGCTTACGAGCTGGAGGTCAGTTCCCCGGGGCTCGACCGGCCCCTGACCCGCCTCACGGATTTCGAGCGTTTCGCGGGATTTGAGGCGAAGGTGGAAACTTCGATGCCGATGGATGGCCGGCGCCGGTTTTCCGGCCGCCTGCTGGGGGTCGAGGGTGAAAATGTGACGCTGACGGTGGATGGCCAGGCGGTCAGCCTGCCGTTTGAGGATATTGCCAAGGCAAAATTGGTGTTGACCGACGAATTGATTGCGGCGCATCAGGACGCACAGCACTAGAGTATAGGCGTGGTTTGACTATATGAGGTGCAGAGCCGCTCATGCGGCTCGGGATCGGCGACCCGGCAGAAGGCCGGGGTCCAATCCGGCTGTTGCGAAGTGATGAGCGGCAATGACGGAATCAGGAAACGAGTGATCATGGAAACGAGTGTTCTTTACAAAACCGAGCTTTTGCAAGTTGCTGACGCGGTTGCCCGGGAAAAGTCGATTGAGCGGGACGAAGTTCTCGACGCGATGGAGCAGGCGATCTCCAAAGCGGGGCGTGCGAAGTATGGTCACGAGCACGATATCCGCGCCGAGATCGACCGTAAATCCGGTGAAGTGCATCTGCGACGTTACGTCGAAGCGGTCGAGGAAATCGAGAACGAGCAGACTCAGATGATCCTGAAAGACGCGCAAATGCGTCAGCCGGGCATCGAGCTGGGCCAGCACATCATCGAGGATCTCCCGCCGATTGATCTGGGCCGCATTGCCGCTCAGACCGCCAAGCAGGTGATCGTTCAGAAGGTCCGTGAAGCAGAGCGTTCCAGGCAGTTCAAGGAATACCAGGACCGCGTTGGCGAAGTGATCAACGGCATCGTGAAGCGGAACGAATTCGGCAATGTGACCGTCGATCTGGGACGCGCCGAAGCCATGATGCGGCGTGACGAGACCCTGCCGCGTGAATCCTTCCGCACCGGCGATCGGGTCCGCGCCTATATCTACGATGTGCGTGAAGAGCAGCGCGGTCCGCAGATTTTCGTTTCGCGCAGTCATCCCCAGTTCATGGCCAAGCTCTTTTCTCAGGAAGTGCCTGAGATCTATGACGGTATTATCGAGATCAAGGCGGTGGCCCGCGATCCCGGAAGCCGCGCCAAGATCGCCGTCATTTCAAACGATTCCTCGATCGATCCGGTCGGCGCCTGTGTGGGTATGCGCGGCAGCCGCGTTCAGGCGGTGGTCAGCGAACTTCAGGGCGAAAAGATCGACATCATTCCCTGGTCGCCGGATACGGCGACCTTCGTGGTTAACGCCTTGGCGCCTGCCGAGGTTTCCAAGGTGGTTCTGGATGAAGAAGCCGGCCGGATCGAGGTTGTCGTTCCCGACGAGCAGCTCTCCCTGGCGATCGGCCGGCGCGGACAGAATGTCCGCCTGGCCTCGATCCTGAGCGGTTGGGACATCGACATCATGACCGAGGAGGAAGAATCCCGGCGCCGTCAGGAAGAGATCAAGCAGCGCTCCCAGATGTTCATGGATTCCCTTGATGTCGACGACGTGATTGCCCACCTGCTCGTTGCCGAGGGCTTCACCTCCATTGAGCAGGTCGGATTCGTGCCTATTGACGAGATGGCGTCGATTGAAGGTTTTGACGAAGACGTGGCGGAAGAGCTGCGGGCCCGGGCCAGGGGCTTCCTGGAGGAGCAGAACCGTCAGTTCGAGGAAGGCCGCCGCGAGCTTGGTGTCGACGATGCCATTGCGGCGATCGCCGGCGTGACGCCCGCGATGCTGATTAAGCTCGGTGAATCCGAGGTCAAGACTCTCGATGATCTTGCTGATCTCGCCGGTGATGAGCTCGTCGAGTTGCTGGGTGACCTGGCACCGGGCCTGGACGAAGCCAACGAAATCATCATGGCCGCACGAGCCCATTGGTTCGATGATGAAGAGGCGCCCGCAGCTGCTGGCGCCGCTCCGGCGGCCGCCGATGCCGCCTCTGAAGCTCAGTCCGAGCCTCAGGCAGAAGCCTGAGTCCGGGCGGTGGTACGGGTTGCACATGATGACGGAGGCAGAAAGCGCACAGTCGGCTGATCCAGGCTTGAGAAAGCCTGAAGCAGCGGACTCACGCCGTTCTGCCAAGGAAACTCTGCGCCGCTGCATCGTCAGCGGTGAGCGACACCCACCCGCCGAGCTCCTGCGGTTTGTCGTTGGACCGGATGGAACGCTGGTTCCGGATCTGGCCTGCAAGTTGCCAGGACGCGGATTGTGGTTGTCTCCGCGCCGAGATATGATAGACAAGGCTCGTACCCGCAATCTTTTCGCCCGCGCGGCGAAATCGGCTGTGCATGTACCTGAAGATTTGGGTGTGTTGGTCGAGCGGTTGCTCGGCGTTCGGTGTCTTGAGCTTATCAGTCTAGCGAAGCGTGCCGGACAGTTGGTTGCCGGACACGATAAGGTCAAGTCGTGGTTGGCGGCGGGTAAGGCGGGTCTTTTGATCCAGGCTGCGGATGCGGCCGAAGACGGACGCGGGAAGCTGCGTGCGCTGGGACGGGCGGTAACGCCCGGTTTGCCGGTGCTGGAACTGTTTGATGCTGAGCAACTGGGGCGTACACTCGGTCGTCCGGCGTCGGTGCATATCGCCGTCGCGCCGGGCGGTTTCGCTGATCGTATTGCCGCGGAAGCGGCAAAATTAGCGGGTGTTCGGCATGGCGAATTAGAAGCTCCGGGCGGGACAGTCCCGAACGGACGACGACCTGGAAAGTGAGTGCCGGGAACAAATGACGACGAGCAACGAAAAAGAAACCAAAAAGCCGCTGAAGCTGAGCCGGCCAGGCACTCTCGAGCTCAAGAAGACGATCGAGACGGGTCAGGTCAGACAGAGCTTCAGTCATGGGCGCTCCAAGGCCGTTACAGTCGAGGTCAAGCGCAGCCGGACTTTTGCCCCTGGTAAGGGCGGCAGAATGACCGAAGTGACGCAGGGCCGTGAGGTCGCTGAGCGTGCTTTTGTTCCCAGTAGCGAAACGCCCGCCGCTGCTGAAGCTCCCGAAGAGCAGGCCGCTTCCCCGGCGAAGGATCTCTCGCACCTGACACAGGACGAGCGGGCGAAGCGCATCAAGGTGCTCGAAGCTGCGAAGCTGGAAGACGAACAGCGTAAGCTGCAAGAGGCAGAAGAACAGCGCCTCCAGGCAGAGGAAGACAAGCGTCGCGCTGCCGAGGAAGAAGCTGCCCGCAAGCTCGCTGAGGAAGAAGCCAAGCGGCAGGCTGAAGAGGACGCCAAGCGTGCCGCCGAGGCAACGCTCGCGGAACCGGAAGCTCCTGCCGTCAAGGAACAGCCTGCGGCTAAAACGGCTCCTGCGGAAAAAGCAGCGCCTCCCGCACCCGCGAAAACGGACGATGCGCCCGCACGCAAGGGCGGTATCAATCTGGAAGAGGACCTTGGCGGCCGGATCAAGCGCAAATCCGCCGCACCCGCACCCAAGACGCCGAGCCGCAGGGAAACCGATCAGCGCCGCCGTCATGGCAAGCTGACCATCAGTCAGGCCCTGGAAGGCCGCGAAGGCCGCCAGCGGTCTCTGGCTTCGGTCAAGCGTCAGCGCGAAAAGATGAAGGCGCTCGAGCGCGGCGGCAGTCAGCAGGCGCCCCACAAGGTGATTCGCGACGTGGTCGTTCCCGAAACCATCACAGTCCAGGAATTGGCGAACCGGATGGCCGAACGTGGCGTCGAGGTGGTCAAGACCCTCATGAAGCTGGGCGTCATGGCGACCATCAATCAGACCATCGATGCAGATACCGCGGAGCTTGTGATTGAGGAATTCGGCCACAAGATCAAGCGGGTGACGGCTGCCGACGTCGAAATCGGTATGCGCGGCGAAGACGACGAGGAAGGCAGCCTGAAGCCACGTCCGCCCGTCGTCACCATCATGGGCCACGTCGATCACGGCAAGACCTCCCTGCTGGATGCTTTGCGCTCGACCGACGTTGCCGGACGCGAGGCCGGTGGTATCACGCAGCACATCGGCGCCTATCAGGTAACGGTCGAATCCGGTGACAAAGTCACCTTTATCGATACGCCGGGCCACGCGGCCTTTACCGAGATGCGTTCGCGCGGCGCCAATGTCACTGACATCGTCATTCTGGTCGTGGCCGCTGACGACGGCATTATGGAGCAGACGGTTGAGGCTATTAATCACGCCAAGGCCGCCGAGGTTCCGATCATTGTCGCGATCAACAAGATCGACCGGCCGGATTCCGATCCGAACCGGGTCAAGACCGAACTCCTGCAGCATGAGCTGGTCGTTGAGGACATGGGCGGTGACATTCTGGCCATTGAAGTTTCGGCGAAGGAGCGCACCAATCTCGATAAATTGATCGAGGCAATCCTGCTGCAGTCTGAACTTCTGGAGCTTGGCGCCAACCCCGACCGCGCCGCGCAGGGCGTTGTCATCGAAGCCAAGCTGGAGCGAGGCCGCGGCCCGGTTGCAACGGTTCTGGTGCAGCGTGGTACCCTGAAAATCGGTGACATCTTTGTCTCGGGTTCGGAATGGGGCCGCGTTCGAGCCATGATCAACGAGCACGGTAAGTCTATTGAAGAAGCCGGTCCGGCGCTCCCTGTCGAGGTCCTGGGCCTGAACGGCGCACCTCTGGCGGGCGATGATTTCATCGTGGTCGAGCATGAGGCCCGGGCACGCGAGATTGCCGAGTTCCGCGGGCAGACCAAGCGCGAAAAAGAGATGGCGGCTTCCGGTCGCGGTACGCTTGAACAAATGCTCGACAAGATCAAGGAAGGCGAAGCGTCCGAGCTGCCGGTCGTGATCAAGTCGGATGTTCAGGGGTCTCTCGAGGCGATCGTATCCAGCCTGGAAAAACTGGGTACGGACGAGGTCAAGACCCGGATCCTTCACGCGGGTGTCGGTGGTGTCAACGAGTCCGATACCACCCTGGCCCGCTCGACCGGCGCGATGATCATTGCCTTTAACGTGCGTGCCAATCCGCAGGCGCGTGACATGGCGCGCCGTGACGCTGTCGATATCCGTTACTATTCGATCATCTACAACGTGGTCGACGATATCAAAGCGGCCATGAGCGGCATGCTCTCGCCGACACAGCGCGAGAACTTCCTGGGTTACGCTGAAATCCGTGAGGTCTTCAGCAACTCCAAGGTCGGCAAGGTTGCGGGCTGCATGATCACCGAAGGTATCGTCAAGCGCGGTGCCAAGGTGCGTCTGCTGCGCGACTCTGTGGTGATTCACGACGGCACCCTGAAAACCCTCCGGCGCTTCAAAGACGAGGTCAAGGAAGTCAGGGAAGGTTACGAATGCGGTATGGCATTCGAGAACTACACCGACATTCAGGTTAAAGACCAAATCGAGTGTTATGAGGTCGAGGAGATCGCTCGCGAGCTTTAGCCCGCGGCAGAGCCATCGGTCCGGGAACGCCCGGACCGATGTGCTTGTGTCAGGCAACTCCTGGGACTGGAAGGTCTACCGTTAATCAGACCCTCCTGATCGAGAAATTAAGGAACGATCATGAAAAGAAGCCGGAGCCGGGCTCCGAGCCAGCGGCAACTTCGCGTGGGCGAAGAGCTGCGGCATGTCTTGTCGGAGATTATTTCCCGCGGCGGACTTTCCGACCCTGCCCTCGCGGATGCAAACCTGACGGTCACTGAAGTCCGCCTCAGTCCGGATCTGCGCAATGCGACCGTTTTTGTGATTCCTCTTGGCGGTGCCGAGTTGGAGAATAAGGTCGAGGCTCTTAATCGCGCGTTGAGCTATTTTCGTGGTCAGGTCGCGCGCGCTATCGACCTGCGCAACTCCCCGCGCCTGTCCTTCGCCGCGGATCACTCTTTCGACGAGGCGAACAAGATCGATACGCTTTTGCGCAATGCGGGGGTTCAGCGCGACCTGGCAAGCGTTCTCGAACAGGACGACCCCGATCTGGAGCAGGAGCCGGGCAAAGAGGATCATGGCGCGTAAGCGTAAGGGCCGCCCTATCCATGGCTGGCTGATTATCGATAAGCCGCTCGAGGTGACCTCGACCCAGGTTGTCGGCCGGGTTCGCCGGGCGCTTGATGCGCAAAAAATCGGTCACGGCGGCACGTTGGATCCTCTGGCGACCGGAGTTTTGCCGCTGGCGCTGGGCGAGGCGACCAAGACCGTGTCTTATGCGATGGATGGCCGGAAAACCTACCGTTTCCAGGTGCGTTGGGGCCAGGCGACCTCGACCGACGATGGTGAGGGCGAGGTCATCGAAAGTTCCGATCTCAGGCCGGGACAGGCTGAGATCGAAGCGGCGCTCCCCGCGTTCCTCGGCACGATACAGCAGATTCCGCCCCGCTTTTCGGCGATCAAGCTTCAGGGCGAACGTGCCTATGACCTGGCGCGGGACAATCAGGACTTCGAGCTGGCGGCCCGTTCTGTGGAGATTTACCGCTTTGAGCATTGTGCTCCGGAGGGGGAATCGGACGACAAAGACCATTCCTGGTTCGAGATCGACTGCGGGAAGGGCACTTATGTCAGGTCCCTGGCACGTGATTTGGCCCGGAATCTGGGTACTTTTGGCCATGTCAGCGCCTTGAGGCGGCTCTCGGTCGGACCTTTCCATGAAGAGGACGCGATTTCGCTGGAATCTCTTGAGGCCTTAGGGCATAGTCCCGCCGCCTTGGAGCTTTTGCTCCCGGTCGAGACCGCGCTGGACGACATCCCGGCGCTGGCCTTATCCGAGACCGAGGCGGCGAGATTGCGATCCGGTCAGTCGGTGTCCATGATGGCCCGCAGCCTTAGCGATCAGGTTCGCGCGCTGAATAGCGGATCAATTGTTTTTGCCAGGACCAGCGATACACCGGTGGCCTTGGCACGTTATGAAGCGGGCGAAATCCACCCGGTCCGAGTACTCAACCTCTAGAGTGCGTCCCTTTCTGATGACATCATCATGAAGCCGGTCGTTCTCTAACCTGACGAACAAGAGGCTGTTTGAGCGGTCATTTTGAAGAATGACGGTCACGGCCTCTCTTGAAATGAGGATACTGCGATGTCGATTACGGCTGAGCGAAAGAACGAACTGGTTAAAGAATTCGCCACACATGAGGGCGATACCGGGTCACCGGAAGTGCAGGTTGCGATCCTGACGGAACGGATCATCAACCTGACTGAGCATCTCAAGACGCATAAGAAGGATTTCCACTCGCGCCGCGGACTTCTGATCATGGTTGGTCAGCGCCGTCGCCTGCTGGATTATCTGAAGCGCAAGGAACAGAGCCGCTATGAAGCCCTGATCCAGCGCTTAGGCCTCCGCCGCTAGGCGCAGGGCGATCGCCATGAGGCTCCGCCTTCGATACCCTTCTCTCCCGCTTATGGCTTTGGCCGGCAACCGGGCTGGGATCGGGGCGGGCCAATGGCGGTATCTTCAATGAAAACGGTATTGCGGGTACGTCGGCGCGATATGCGATATGTGCCGGGCCAACGCAAAGGACGTTGCGGGAATGGGTGTGTCATGCCCTTCCCTTCGTCCTTTACGTGGGTCCGGCGTTTTTTTTGATTCCGACGTGAATCTAAGGATCTAAGATAAGATGTTTGATATCTACACAAAAGAAATCGAGTGGGGCGGACGCACCCTCAAACTGGAGACGGGCCGCGTTGCGCGTCAGGCCGATGGCGCCGTCATGGCAACCTACGGGGATACGGTCGTCCTCTGCACGGCTGTCGGTCAGAAGTCGCCCAAGCCGGGCATCGACTTCTTCCCGCTGACGGTGAACTACCAGGAAAAGACCTTTGCCGCGGGCAAGATTCCCGGTGGCTTCTTCAAGCGTGAAGGCCGTCCCAGTGAGAAGGAAACTCTCACTTCCCGTCTCATCGACCGTCCGCTGCGCCCGCTTTTTGCCAAGGGTTACAAGAACGAGACCCAGGTGATCTGCACCGTGATCAGTCATGATCTCGAGAACGATCCAGACATCGTTTCCATGGTTGGCGCCTCGGCTGCCCTGACCATTTCCGGCCTGCCCTTCCTGGGCCCCATCGGTGGCGCGCGTGTCGGCTATAAGGATGGTGAGTACATCCTCAATCCGCGCATGGATGAGATGGAAGAGTCTGAGTTGGACCTGGTCGTAGCAGGCACCAGCGAGGGTGTTCTCATGGTCGAATCCCAGGCGAACGAGCTGTCGGAAGAGGTGATGCTCGGCGCCGTGAACTTCGGTCATGAAGCCATGAAGCCGGTCATGAAGGCCATTATCGAGCTGGCTGAGCGTTGTGCGCGCGAGCCGCGCGACGTGCCGCCGCCGCCGCCCGAGGTCGAAGCTCTGCGCGAGAAGCTGCTGTCCGGCGGTATTATCGCCAAGTTGACCGAGGCTTATGGTGAAGCGGATAAGATGCTGCGCCAGGACAAGATCGCTGCGGTCAAGGCCGATGCGGTTGCCGAACTCAGCGAGGAAGAACTGCCGATGACCGGCGGTCTCTTCAAGTCCCTGGAGAGCGAAGTGGTGCGCGGCAACATCCTGAAGGGTGAGCCCCGCATCGACGGCCGCACCACCAAGGATGTGCGCGCGATCGACTGCCAGGTCGGCGTGTTGCCGCTGACCCACGGTTCGGCGCTCTTCACACGTGGTGAGACGCAGGCACTGGTCACGACGACTCTGGGCACCGGCCAGGACGAGCAGATCATCGATCAGCTCGAGGGCAGCTATCGTGAGCATTACATGCTGCACTACAACTTCCCGCCCTATTCGGTCGGTGAAGCCAGCTTCCTGAAGTCTCCGGGCCGCCGCGAGATCGGCCATGGCAAGCTCGCCTGGCGTGCGTCCCGTCCGCTGCTGCCGACCAAGGAGGACTTCCCCTACACCATCCGTGTGGTCTCCGAGATCACAGAGTCCAACGGCTCCTCCTCGATGGCGTCGGTCTGCGGCGCATCGCTGTCCATGATGGATGCCGGCGTACCGCTCAAGAGCCCGGTTGCCGGTATTGCCATGGGCCTGATCAAGGAAGGCGATGACTTCGCGGTTATCTCCGACATCCTCGGCGATGAAGACCATCTGGGCGACATGGACTTCAAGGTCGCGGGTACCGACAACGGTATCACCGCCCTGCAGATGGACATCAAGATCACCTCGATCACCAAGGAGATCATGGAGATCGCTCTGGGCCAGGCGCGCGAAGGCCGCCTGCATATTCTGGGCGAGATGGCCAAGGCCCTGACCGATGCCCGTGACGGCGTGTCGGATCATGCGCCGCGCATCACCACCTTCCAGATCCCGAAGGATAAGATCCGTGAAGTGATCGGCACCGGCGGTAAGGTCATCCGCGAGATCTGCGAAACCACCGGCGCAAAGGTCGACATCGAAGACGACGGGACGATCAAGGTTGCCGCTGTCGACCAGGAGCAGGGCGACGCCGCGATCAACTGGATCAAGTCCATCACGGCTGAACCTGAGGTCGGCGTGATCTACGACGGCAAGGTCGTCAAGATTATGGACTTCGGCGCGTTCGTGAACTTCATGGGTCCGCGCGACGGTCTGGTTCACATCAGCGAACTGGCCAAAGAACGGGTCGGTGCGGTCGGCGACGTGGTCAAGGAGGGCGACCAGGTCAAGGTCAAGTGCATCGGCCTGGAGCGCGGCAAGGTCAAGCTCTCCATGAAACGTGTCGATCAGGAAACCGGCGCTGATCTGGAAGCTGCCGAAGGCTGAACAGCCAGAGGCAAGGAAGATTGAAAAAGGGCGGGTGCGATGGCATCCGCCCTTTATTTTTATGACTTTTATCTATGCCCCCGGCGGGCGATTCATTAAAACCAATGGCTCGTGTCCGATCGCGTGGAGCAGCTCAAGTTCAGATAGAATCGCGCACGGCGATTTGCCGGGCTTGTGAAACTGCCCCAACGCCAAAGCTTCGACCGGACGTCAGTCAGCTTGCCGACGGCAGTCGAAAAAAGTGTTCTGCTGCAAGGCATTAGGGAGAAAACTGTGTCAGGGACTCTGTCTCTTCCGCGGATCATGGGACATCGCGGTGCCGCGGCCTCGGCGCCGGAAAACACCTTGGCGGGCATCCGCAAAGCCGCGGCATTCGGGGCGTCCTGGGTGGAGTTCGATGTGAAGCTGACCGCCGACCGCATCCCGGTTCTGATGCATGACGACTCGCTTCAGCGCACGACAGGCGACGGTCGCCCGGCGGCCGATGTCAGCCTCGCGGAAATGAAGCGCCTGGATGCCGGCAGCTGGTTTGCCGCTGATTTCGCGGGCGAAACCGTCCCCACGCTCAAGGAAACCCTCGTGCTGTTGCTGGAGCTCGGCATGGCGGCGAACATTGAAATCAAGCCCTCTCCCGGTGAAGATGCCGAGACGGTCACCCGGACCATCGCGGTCCTCGAGCAGGTTTGGCCCGGCTCGGCGTCCACGTCGACGCCTGCGCCGCTGATGAGCAGTTTTTCGCTGGAGAGTTTGAAAACACTGCAGGAACAGTCCCCCAACCTGCCGCGCGGCTACCTGATTGAGGAACTGCCGGAGGACTGGCAGGCGGTTGCCGAGAGACTGGGCTGCGCCACGATCCACCACTATGCAAAGGCCGTCACCGCGGCCCAGGTCGCCGAAACCAAGGCGGCGGGCTACGGCCTTGCGGTCTACACCGTAAACGATCCGGACCAGGCCCGCGAGTTGATCGATTGGGGCATCGATTGCCTGATCACCGACGCGCCGGATGTCATCGCCCGCGCCATCGCTTAGTGCCCTTTTTAGGGGATAAAGCGCTCTTTTTCAGGCTTCGGCTTTTCGAAATGTCTTACTTTTGTCACAGCAAACGAATTGGGGAGCCAGGATGAGCACAGCGTCCACGAAATTCATTACGCCGGAGGGTATCGCGCCGCCGGCGTCGAACTACAGTCACGGGGCTGTCGTCACCGGATCGCCGCGGCGGCTCGTGATCGCCGGTCAGGTCGGCCTGGATCCGGACGGAACGCTCGCCGGTGGCATACCCGGCGACATGGCCGCGCAGATGGAGCGTTGCTGGCAGAATATTTTCGCCATTCTCGAATCAGAAGGCATGACCAAGGAAGACCTGATCAAGATCACGGTCTACGTCACGCAGGCTGATGCGACGGGCCTCTATCGGGAAATCCGGGACCGGATGCTCGACGGGCATGCCCCCGCCGCGACTTATGTCGTGGTGGCCGGTCTGGCGGCGCCGGACTTCCTGGTCGAGATCGAGGGTGAGGCGGTCGCGTCCTGAACGGCCGGCGACCGCTGCGCAGGTTTGACGTGGCGCTGGAGGTTTCGCTTTCTGCCGATCGCAAAGCGCGTGAAAAAAGGAGCGGTGATCATGGCCGAAGCAAAGGATCTCCCGGCGCTGGCACGGCAGTATGTGGAACTCTCGAACCGGCATGATCTGGAGGCGATCGCGGAACTCTTTGAACCCGACGCCATCTATCGCTCGTCTTCGGTCGGCGTTTTCGAGGGCCGGCCGGCCATCCTGGAGATGATGCGGGGTTTCTTCGCGAAGTTTCCCGACGTCCGGTGGGAGGTCGCTGAATACCGGGATGGAGAAGATACCAATGTGATCTTCGCTTTTGCCCTGACCGCGACAGAAGCTTCAACTGGTGACGCCGTTTTGCGTCAGGGTGTCGAGACCCTGGCGTTCTCACCTGCCGGCCTGATCCGCGAAGTCGACGTTCAGGCCGCTGCCTGAAGCGGTCTGAGGGCAGCGGCATCCCGCGCCAAATCCGGCGCAGGATGCCGTAACCGCGTCATAAGCCTGCCGTTCGGATTATAAAACCGCCGGCAGGCAAGACTGACTGACCTCACGCGATCGGCCTGTGAGGCGTTGCGTTTCAAAGCGCCTTACTGAGAAATTTCCGAGAGAAGGTCTTTGTTGTAGATGAGGTTTCTGACGCCGTGGGCGTAACCCTCGTCAAAGATATTATCTTCCAGCCAGGTGGCGACGGTCTGGATATTCACTTTGAGCACTTCCGGGCGGACATTCCATGTGACCTGGAGCGGCGATCCCTTCTCGTTGTAGCTTGGACCCGTCGTTGAGCCGGCGTAGTGGACGGGCGTTCCGGTATTGTCGGGAATGTTGAGGGCCTGGTGCAACCCATCGACCATGCCGACCTCGGTCAGTTCCATAAAGTCCGCCGCGTTCTCGTCATTTACCAGAACGAAAACCTGTGCTTCGACGCGCAGCTGCGGGTTCATGATGGACTCGCTCAGGCAGGATCCCAGGGTGGGGCCCGGCGTGACCTGGGCGGTGGAATGGACGTAGTGAACTTCGATGGTGTCGCCGGGGACCAGCCCGCCGTGCTCGCCCGCGCCCACTTTCATGGCGACCGGCGCCAGTTCCGCCTCGCTCAATTCGCCGGAATACTCGAAGCCGGTGCCGTAGCCCTTGCCGTCACCGTTGCCGGCGTACTTCGTGAACTGGCCGCCCCTGTGCTCGGCGCCCTCATGGAAATGAATGTTGCAGAGGTTCATTTCGCTATAGGCCGGGGCTGCCTCGAAGGCGCGTCCGTTGGTTCCTGCGATCGAGCTGATGTCGCGCGGGGATTGCGGGCCGAAGCCGGCGCCCTTGGTTGTTTCAGCCAGCTTTTGCCGCTGTTCCGCGATGACCTCGTCCGCGACCGGGGCCTTCGAATGGCTGACAGCCATTGCAACGTTGCTCAACATAAGGATCGAGGATGCCGATGCGGCGAGCGTGAGAACCGCCTTGTTCATGTGCTTCTCCTGAGCAGTGTTTGTTCTGCCCAAGACTTAAGGTGCCGGCCCGCTATTTCAATTGAGTATAGCGTCACTTAGAGTCGAGGAGACGCGGTATTTGATGGAATCGCCTGTCCCGGTTTCACTTACCGATGTCTCTATCTCAAGGAAATCGAGGCATCCTACAGGTAACTGGAGCAGCGGTACGGTCGATCTGTCGAAATAGTTTACAATAAGAAATACTCCGGAATACCCCGTAACTCTCTGTTACATATTGTTATTTTTTGCTTTTTGAAGCCTTGGTGCGTGAGTGTTTTCATGAAAACTGTCGGCAAAGTTTTCAACCTGCAGGAGAAGGCTCCGGCGGGGCGTCCTAAGCCGTTGAAATCGCCTAACTCATAGAAGTGGCGTAATTCTTGCTTCCAGGCTTCCAGCTTTACCGAGCGACCTTCCGTCAAAATTCTTGCGGAGTCCAGGCCCGCGAAATGGCCGGCCGGGGGATTGAGCGCGTTGGTTTCAGTGCAAGATAAAAGGACGAATAAAATGAACGGAAGTTTGATCCAGGGGGCTCTTATCGCTGTTGCCGGTGCCGTTTTGCTCGCGGGAACGGCCCAGGCCGCGACCATAACCGAGCTCCAGGAATTCACCATCGGAACACAAGTGAATGCACTGGGCGAGACCGGCGTGTCTCAGACATTGAATTTTGCCAAGTTCGACTCCAGCCTCGGCACTTTGACCGGCGTGCGGTTCGATATTTTGTCGCAGGCGAGCCTTTCCGGAACCTACAGCGGTACGGCCGATGCAGATGATACGGTGCTCACTGTTGACGCATCCGGTCTGGCGACCATGACAGCAGATATCACGGGTCTGCCCGGGGTGGAGCTGTCTTCAAATCCGCTAGGCGTAGTTCCGAGCGGCAGCTGCGCAACTTTCGATGGCGGTTCCTGCAGCGGCTTTATAGAAGACGACACATTCTTCGCAGGCAATTTTCTGGTCGATGATGCCGACCTTGATTTTTTCAGCGGTGCGGGAACTTTTGACGTCGAGTTGGCTGCGCTTCTGACGCTTGAGTGCAGTATTGACGGAAACGGGAGCTGTGGTTTCGGGTCTGGTCTTAACTTCGATTGGCTTGGCGAGGGGCCTTTGGCCCCCGTTGGCGACGGTGGTTTTCGCGTGACCTACAGCTTTGACCGCGCCGTCCCCACAGTCGCGGAACCGGGAACGCTGGCCCTCTTGGGGTTGGGTCTACTGGGCTTGGCCAGTCTCCGCCGCCGCCTGTTGTAAGCCATTTGAGATAGAGCGAGTAATTAGAGCACGTTCCGGCAGAGAGCGGGGATTTGGGTCAGGCCGGTTTGTCATCCCGCACTGGTGAGGGAATGCCGATCACGTTGTAGCCGGCGTCCACATGGTGAATTTCGCCGGTGACGCCGGAGGAGAGATCCGACAGCAGGTAGAGCCCGGCGGAGCCGACTTCCTCAAGCAGGATGTTGCGCTTCAGGGGCGCGTTGTCGCGGTTAAAGCGGAAGGT
The DNA here is from genome assembly GCF_007004665.1 of Denitrobaculum tricleocarpae. GTDB lineage: Bacteria > Pseudomonadota > Alphaproteobacteria > Kiloniellales > Kiloniellaceae > Denitrobaculum > Denitrobaculum tricleocarpae. Next base: position 520,289 of record NZ_ML660055.1, read on the forward strand.
GTGGCGTGCATCCGCGATGGCCGAGCCGGCGAGGGTCCGCATCGGTCCGGCCGAGATGGCGTTGACCCGGATCTTCTGGGGACCGAGGTCCGCGGCCAGATAACGGACGCTGGCTTCCAGAGCCGCTTTCGCAACGCCCATGACGTTGTAGTTGGGTGTGACCCGCTCAGCACCCAGGTACGACAGGGTGAGCAGGCTGCCGCCGTCGGTCATCATCTCCGCGGCATGCTGGGCGATGGCGGTGAAGGAGTGACAGGAAATCGACATGGTGCGCCGGAAATTTTCCCGCGTGGTGTCGAGATAGCGGCCTTTAAGCTCTTCCTTGTCGGAATAGGCGATGGCGTGGACGACAAAGTCGAGACTGCCCCAGGCGTTTTTCAGGGAGCTGAAGACCTGCGCGACATCGGCTTCGTTCTCCACATCGCAAGGCAGCAACAGGTTTGATCCGACCGATTCGGCCAGGGGGCCGACGCGCCGGTGAAAGGCTTCACCCTGATAAGTGAAGGCAAGGCTTGCGCCATGGCTGTGGAGTGATTTTGCAATGCCCCAGGCGATCGAATGATCGTTGGCGACCCCCATCACGAGACCACGCTTGCCCGCCATTAATGATGACTTGGCCGTCACGTTTTATCTTCCTTAATTTGTCTCACATCTCACCTTGTGCGGCTTTCACCGTAACGGGGTGCGACGTGATCCTTGCTACCCGAAAAAAATCTGCTCGCCGTTGGCCGGGAGTCAGTCGCTATAACGTTGGAATGCCAGCGAGGCGTTGGTGCCGCCAAAACCGAAGCTGTTGGACATGACGCAGTTGATTTGCTTGCTCTCATCAAGTTCCCGCACGATGGGAAACCCTTCCGCGCCCGGATCGAGATTTTCGATATTGGCCGAGGCGCAGAGGAAGTTATTGTCCATCATCAGCAGGGAGTAGATGATTTCATGCACGCCGGTCGCCCCCTGGGAGTGACCGGTCAGGGATTTTGTCGAGGAGACCATGGGCATGTCGGCGCCGAAGACCTCGCGGATGGAGTCCAGTTCGATGATGTCACCGACCGGCGTCGAGGTGCCGTGGGCATTGATGTAGTCGACCGGCGTATTGCCCAGGTTGGCCATGGCCAGCTTCATGCAGCGCATGCCGCCCTCGCCCGAGGGTGCCACCATATCCACGCCATCCGAAGTGGCGCCGTAACCGACCACTTCGCCGTAAATCTTGGCGCCACGCGCCTTGGCGTGCTCCAGCTCTTCCAGGACGACCACGCCGCCACCCCCGGAGATCACGAAACCGTCCCGGTCCGCATCATAGGCGCGTGACGCGCGCTCGGGGGTGTCGTTGTATTTGCTCGAGAGGGCACCCATGGCATCGAAGAGGACCGTCAGGCTCCAGTGCAGTTCCTCGCCGCCGCCGGCGAAGACAATGTCCTGTTTGCCCATCTGGATCAGTTCGGCGCCGTTGCCCACGCAGTGCGCCGAGGTCGAGCAGGCCGAGGAGATGGAATAGGACAGTCCCTTGATCTTATAGGCTGTCGAGAGGTTTGCCGAGTTGGTGCTCGACATGCAGCGCGGCACCATATAGGGGCCGATGCGCTTCGGCCCCTTCTCGCGTGTGATGTCCGCCGCCGCGACCTGGTTCGAGGTCGAGGGGCCGCCGGATCCCATGACCAGGCCGGTGCGCTCGTGCGAAATCTCCGCCTCGCTCAGGCCCGCGTCCGCGATGGCTTCCTGCATGGCCACGTAGTTGTAGGCCGAGCCGTCGCCCATGAAGCGACGGACCTTGCGGTCGATCATGGAATCTAGGTCGATATTGATCGAACCGTGAATGTGCGAACGGAAGCCCATTTCGGCGTAGGTCTCGCAGAACTCGACACCCGAGCGGCCCTCGCGCAGGGACCGTGTGACTTCCTGTTTGTTATTGCCGATGCTGGAAACGATGCCCAGCCCGGTGACGACGACTCGTCGCATGATCTGCCTCTCAGAAGCCGATATCAAATATTCAGCTGTGCTTTTACGCCGGTGCTTCGGTCGTGAAAAGGCCGACGCGCAGGTCTTTTACCTCGCAGGCATTTTCACCGTCGACCTTCACAATCCCGTCAGCGACACCCATCACCAGTTTCCGCATGATGACGCGTCTCAGGTTTATATGGTACGTGACTTTCTTCGCGGTAGGCAAAATCATGCTTCTCATTCTGACTTCGCCGACACCCAGCGCGCGGCCACGGCCCGGCGCGCCCTTCCAGCCAAGGAAAAAGCCGACCAGCTGCCACAGCGCATCCAGCCCCAGACAACCGGGCATGACCGGATCGCCCTCGAAGTGGCACTTGAAGAACCAGAGGTCCGGTTTGATGTCGAACTCGGCGGTGATTTCGCCCTTGTCGAATTCCCCGCCCTCATCGGTGATGTTGGTGATGCGGTCGAACATCAGCATCGGCGGCATCGGCAGCTGCGCGTTTCCGGGCCCAAAGAGTTCGCCCTGGGCGCACTTGATGAGATCTTCGTATGAGAAGCTATGTGGTCGTTCGGTCAAAGGCCTCAATCCAACAAATTTTGTGTGGTGATCTTGGAATTCGTGTCGTTCATGATCGCTTTTGCGGTTCTCTGAGCAGGAAGCGTCGCGCGGGCGATGCCGAAGCATCGGCGAGCGGCGGTGATGCCCTTCAGAGAGCCGCAAAAGCGACCGTTCCGGCGTCTTTGCAAGTCACGCGGAGTCGTTGCGAGAGCTTTGTGATGCTCCACATCACCGCAGCCCCCGCGCCTAACCGCATAACAGGCAAAGACGTCATAAATGATACGAATTCCAAGATCACCACACTAGTACTTTAAGTAAACACTCAGGGCCACATCCTCTCTCAAGGACGCGGTTAACACTGGGCCCCGAACGCGAGTCCTGCCGGAGACCGAGAGCTCGTTCCCGAAGGTTCCCCCGAAGTCGCGGCGCAAACTATAGCACAGCGCATTAACAGAAAAACCATAGCAAACTCAAGGCCCCAATGAAAAACGCAAAAAGACGTGAACAGCTGCTTCCGGGGAGGCATCTAAGGATGGTTAAGAAGCGATCAAGAGCCTGTTTCCGCAAAGCATTTTACCTGCAGCTTATACTCATTCCAAAAAAATGGGCAGCGGACTGTTCTAAATCCTTTTATTCTACAAATAAGTCGCTATATTGGAGAACATGACCACGAAACGCTCTTATAGTGTCCTGATCGATCAGCTCAAGGATGCCGGCCTGCGGCCGACGCGGCAGCGTCTGGCGTTGGCTAAGCTGTTGTTCGAAGGCGGCAACCACCACTTCACGGCGGAGCAACTGCATGCCAAGGCCATGGATGCCGAGGTGCGCGTTTCGCTGGCAACTGTCTACAACACGCTTCATCAGTTCAATGATGCCGGACTGCTGCGCGAAGTCGTGGTTGAGGCGGGCCGTTCCTACTTCGACACCAACATGGACGACCATCATCACTTCTATGTCGAGGGCTCCGGTGAGCTGCGCGATGTGGACCGGGATGACGTGGTGCTCTCGACCCTGCCGAGTGCCCCTGAGGGCATGAAGGTTTCACGGGTCGATGTGATCATTCGCCTGGATGATGCGAAGGATTAGCATTTATATCCCCGAGCAGACTTGCTCTTCCATTTAAGGTTAGAGACTGATTCACGCTTTTCATTTACGCAATGAAAAGCGATCAGACCTTGGAGTACGATCGTTCTTGACGCTTTCGGTCAGGAACGTGAATCGTCCTCCACCTATTTCATAAAAAGGCTGATTCACGCTTTTCATTTACGTAATGAAAAGCGATCAGACTCTATCGGATATAAATTTTTCTAGAACCATTCTAATCGAATTGACAGGACCGCGTTAAGGTCGTATTAACCCTAGCAGAGGCTGATCGTTGACCTTGGGTTCGAGGATAAACGGCGATCAGCTTTACGTTGAGATGGGATAGGGTTCGATTGCGGTCAAGGGTTTGTCTCAGAGTTGGATGAGACCGGCTGCGCTAGATCAGATCACCTTGAGATGGAATCGCCAGCGGCGATCTATCAATCTTGTGGCTCCGTTCTGGTGCTGAACTTTGTCCCTCTTGCGTGTTTTGGCCCGCATTCTGAGAGGGAGAATACAATGTCGCTGAAGGGTTCAAAAACCGAAGGCAATCTTAAAGACGCTTTCGCCGGTGAAAGCCAGGCAAACCGCCGTTATCTCTATTTCGCTCAAAAAGCCGACGTCGAAGGTTACAACGACGTTGCATCCGTGTTCCGCTCCACCGCCGAAGGCGAGACCGGACACGCGCACGGTCATCTGCAGTTCCTTGAGGAAGTGGGTGATCCTGCAACCGGTGAGCCGATCGGTGACACCTCCTTGAACCTGAAAGCGGCGATCGCCGGCGAGACCCACGAGTACACCGACATGTACCCGGGGATGGCCCGCACCGCGCGCGAGGAAGGTTTCGACGAGATCGCAGACTGGTTCGAAACGCTCGCGAAAGCCGAGAAGAGCCACGCCGGCCGCTTCCAGAAAGCGCTCGACACGATGTAAGGCAGACGAGGTCAGGTAGCCGCAGGTTTGTCCGGTGAGAGAGCCCTTCCGGGCCACTCTCCCGGACCTCTGCGATAGCCGGGCCATGTGTGTCATGCTTTTCCCGACAGATAAAACTTGCCCGACGGCGGAGTGGCGCCGGTCGTGACGTAAGGCTGTCTGGGAGGGCTGTGCATCGGTGGTTACCGCCGCCTTGTGCTTCCTGCACGGCGCGGCGGTTCTCCGCTGACCCAAATCCAATCGCGCTGATCCATGCTCCGCCGGCGCTTCGTGCAACGAGGCTGACGGAGCGCAGGTCATTCTGTTGGCGATGTTTTCGATCGGAGCGCCGTGCCTGCAGGGACGGTTCATCGGATGGATCTGTTGCCCGCAGTGCGGACGGGTCGCGGACGGGTCGAGGGCGGACCGGGTGGTGACAGCATCGCGCGCGGCGATCTGCCGTGCTGGCAAAACGGCCCGGTCTGTTGGATGTAGAGTGCTGAGAGGGGAACGTCATGAGCGAAGGCAGTTTAGACGCGCCGGTCCGCTATGCGATCGACTGGAACGATCCTGATTTCTATGATTTCGACAAGATCAACGCAGAGCTGGAGCGGGTTTTCGACATCTGTCACGGCTGCCGGCGTTGTTTCAATCTCTGTGAATCCTTTCCGATCCTCTTTGATCTGATCGATGATTCGGAAAGCGGCGAACTGGATACGGTCGACGTCGCCGATTACAAGCCGGTGGTGGACGCTTGCACGCTCTGTGACATGTGTTTCATGGTCACCTGCCCCTATGTGCCGCCGCACGAATTCAATCTCGATTTCCCGCACCTCATGCTGCGGTACCGCGCGGCGGAGCTGAAGGCCGGCAAGGCGGACAGGGCGCTGATCGAGCTGACCAAAACCGACCGCAACGGCAAGCTGGCCGGCATGATGCCCGGCGTGGCGAACTGGGCCAGCGAGACCGGAAACAACCTGACCCGGCCCCTGCTGGAAAAAACCATGGGCGTCGACCGGCAAGCCGCGTTGCCGAAGTTTCACGGCAAGACCTTCGCCCTGCGCGCCAAGAGCGATGGGGTGACCCCCAACAAAGACGCGCCCGGATACGGCCGCAAGGTCGCGCTCTACGCCACCTGCTTCGTGAACTACAACAACCCGGTGATCGGCGAGGCCGCACGCGCCGTGCTCGCCCACAACGGCGTTGAGACCGAGGTGGTCTATCCTTCCTGCTGTGGGATGCCGCAGTTCGAACAGGGCGACATCGCCAAGGTGGCCGAGACCGCGAAGCAGGTTTCCACCGAGATGGCCGTGTGGATCGACAAGGGCTACGACATCGTCGCCCTCACCCCTTCCTGCGCGCTGATGCTGAAATTCGAGTGGCCGCTGATCCTGCCGGAGGACGAGAGCGTCAAGAAGCTCTCCGCCGCGACCTCGGATATCACCGAATACGTGGTCGACATTGCCAAGAAGGAAGGCCTCGCCGATGGGCTCGAGCCCCTGGACGGTGGTGTCGCCCTGCACATGGCCTGCCATGCCCGGGCGCAGAACATGGGCGCCAAGGCGGCTGAGATGCTGCGCTTCGTTCCCGAGGCCGACATCAAGGTAATCGAGCGCTGCTCCGGTCACGGCGGCAGCTGGGGTGTCATGAAGGGCAACTTCGAGAAGGCCATCAAGGTCGGACGCAACGCGGCCCGGCAGTCGGCCAGCAGCGGCAAGACCTACATTGCCTCGGAGTGCCCGCTGGCGGGAACGCATATCCTGCAGGGCATCGAGCGCCTGAAGATGGAGGATAAGCCCCAGATCGAAGAGAGCCAGCACCCCATCGAGCTGATGGCGAAGGCCTACGGCTTGTAAAGCTTTCGGGCTTGTAAAGTAGCGGGCTTACAAACTCGGGCGCGGGCGCCAGTTTAATGGGCCGGGATGAACCGGCGAAGCGAGAGAAGAGAAATGTCAGTTTCAGGAGATACCGCCATGGCGGCGAAACGCAGCATCACATCCGACGACATCCTGCCCCTGGAGGTTTATGCCGCCGACCGCAAGGCCCGGCGTAAGGCTCTGGTCGATGTCAAGCGGCACCGCCGGATCGAAGTCGGTCCGGTCTGCACCTTCTACTTCGAGAATTACGAGACCATGTGGTCTCAGGTGCAGGAAATGCTCTACATCGAAAAGGGTGGCGACGAGCAGCTCAAGGACGAACTGGAAGCCTACAACCCGCTGATCCCCCAGGGCAGCGAGCTGGTCGCCACGGTCATGTTCGAAATCGACGAGCCGGTCCGCCGCGCGACCTTCCTTTCCAAGCTGGGCGGGGTCGAAGAGACGGCCTTCTTCCAGTTCGACGGCGAGACCGTGATGAGCACGCCCGAAGAAGACGTCGACCGCACCACGGCCGACGGTAAGGCTTCGGCCGTGCAGTTCATGCATTTCCACTTCACCGCAGACCAGGTCGCAAAGTTCCGGACCGAAAACCAGCAGGTGATCCTGGGCTTCAAACACGAAGCCTATAGCCACATGGTGGTTCTGCCGGAAGGTGTCCGCGCGGCGCTGGCACAGGATTTCGACTGAGCGTATCCGAGTCGACAGGCGGGAAACTTTTTCGGTTTCCGGCCTTGATAGAGGCCTGAGCTCCGGCTCTGATCTTTTTTTATATATACTGTCCCTATAAATTGTCGGAAAGAGAGCCCGTAGGGTGAAATTTCTGCGATAAGGACGGTTTGGTCGGAGAGCGCAAACCATTTTTCCTGATAGCCGGAGTGGTGCTCCCCGTCAAGCATCCGCCACTTAATTAAATATTATGTCCCGAAAAAATGATGCGAAGCCATTCATAATCTCATCGGCTGAGTATCGGGGAAAGGTTGGATGGGATGACTCTGCCAACCGTAAATGGCGGCTGTTTATATAAAGATTACGTCCCTTTGACTGTAACAGGTGAGAACAGTTTCGGTCATGGCTCCGGATGGAAGTTGACTGTCGTGAGCGACGTTCAACGCAGCCGAGGCCGGGCCAAGTCGACCTGGCCATGTCGCGTTTCGCGAGCAATGCTCCGTGTCGCTCTTCGAACCGCGCCGCGCCAGAAAATAAAACCGCCCAGGTCAAATGACCGTGCAAGATGTGAATCGGTTCTAGACCGGCGCTGATGCTCGCGGCGGGGTGAGGCAGACCCGGATTGCCGGCCGTGCGCAGACCTTCTCGTGGCAGCTTCGGATCGCCGGATAGGCCGCGAGCAAATCCTCGACCGGCTGGAACCAGGTCACCAGCATAGTCATGTAGATGTCGGCCAGGGAGAAGTTGTCGCCGAGATGATAGGGACCGTGGGAGTTCAAGTGCGCGTCCACCGGCTGCCAGCAGTCCATCAGGGCCTCGACCGCCTTCGCCTTGATTTTGGGTGCGTCGAAGGGATCGGTGGAAAAGCGTTGCGGATAGTAGAAGCGCTTGTAAGTGTCCTGCACGTTGTTCGAGAGATAGAAGAGCGAGCGGAGAAAAAGCGCCCGTTGCGGATCGCGTGGCGGCGGCATGAGATCGTCCAGGCCATGTTCCTCGCAGAGATAAAACATGATCGCCGTGGCCTCGTAGAGGACCGCGCCGTTCGGCAGGCGCATGGCCGGCACTTTCGCGAGCGGACTGATGGCGCGGTAAGCGGCGCCGTAGTTTTCGCCCGCGGCAAGATCGACCGGGATCAGCTTGTGGGGCAGACCCGCTTCCTCGAGCACGGCCTGGGGACCGAAACTCGCGGTGTCATAGGCCCAATAGAGTTCGTACATGCGCGCCCCCGGCTCTTTCGTTGCTCTGCTCTGACGTCATTCTTCAGGAATACACTTCGTGATCAAGCACTGTTCCGTCCCAATGCGGTAAAGGCCCCCGCGCCGATCAGACAGCCTGCGCCCAGCCGGTTCACGAACCTCAGGGTCGCCGGGTTTTTCAGGCCGTCGCGCAGCGTACCGCAAAGGAATATCCAGAGCAGGTTACTGATCAGCACCATGGCCAGGAAGGTGACTTCGATGGTGATGATCTGGGCCAGGGGCGGCTCCGCGGGATTGATGAACTGCGGCAGGAAAGCCACGAAGAAGACGATGTCCTTGGGGTTGAAGGCAGTCACCAGAAAGGCCTGGCGGAAGACCGTGAGTCTGCTCCGGTTGCGCGCGGCGGTCTTCAGCGCCAGGGGCTTGGCGTCCGTGCGCCACATCTGAATGCCCAGCCAGACCAGATAGGCGGCGCCCAGGATCTTGAGGATCGTGAAGAGCGTGGCCGAGGCGCTCAGGACCGCGCCCGCGCCCATGAGCGAGACGGTCATGGCCGCGAAGTCGCCCAGCACCACCCCGGGGACCGCGGCGATCGAGACCGAGCGTCCCCGGCCCAGGGTCGTGCTGAAGAGCAGCATGACGACCGGGCCGGGAACGGCGAGGAGCGCGGCGCTCGCGGCGACAAAGGCAAGCCAGACTTCGAATGACATTTCCTGTTTCCTTGTTTCCTGGCCCCGGCCCGCTGGTCCCGTGCCGGGCAAGTCCGCCTCTTTTGCCGAGGGCGTTGGTTGTTAACGGGTCCCAGGATGAACCGGACTCTTGCCCGCTGTCAGTTCAATAAATATACTTAAATCGTAGTTGAACTACGGTATTGAGTTTATGGACTGGCGTAAGATTCCCTCCCTGGCGGGGCTCAGAGCCTTCGAGGCCGTGGCGCGGCATAGGAGCTATTCCGCCGCGGCCCGGGAGCTGAACGTGACCGAGGCGGCCGTCCGCCAGCATCTGCGTGGGTTGGAGGATTTCTTCGGTTTGTCCCTGGTGCATCGCAGCGGGCGCGGGATTGCCTTGAGCGATCCGGGGCAGAAGCTTGCGGCCTCCGTGGCTTCCGGCTTTCAGACGCTGCTGTCCGGGATCGAAGATCTGCAGCGTGATGACGCCCTGCGGCCCCTGAAGATCGCCCTGACCCCGGCCTTCGCGGAAAACTGGCTGATGCCGCGCCTGGGCCGCTTCTGGGCCGAGCATCCCGAGATCGAGACCGAGCTGGCCCCGAGCCTGCGGCTGGTGGATCTGAAGAGCGACGGCGTCGATCTGGCGATCCGCTACGGCCACGGCAGCTGGCCGGGCACGCGCGCGGAGCTTCTGGCCTCCGCCGAATACCTGGTGGTTGCAACCGCGGACTTCATGGCCGGAAGAACCGCCGCCTCGCTCGCCGAGCTCCGGGACCTGCCCTGGCTTTTCGAGGACAGCCGCAGGGAGCATCAGGCCTGGGCCGCCGAGCGGGGTATCGATTTTCATGCCGCCCAAAACCGCTTCTATCCGACCAACTCCCTGGTGCTCTCGGCGGTGCGCGCGGGTTACGGACTTTCCCTGCAGGCCCGGGCCCTGGTCGAGCGGGACCTGCAGGCGGGGACGCTGATCCAGGTCTTTTCTGAAGATCCCGGCACGCTGGGCTATTACATGGTCACGCTGCCGGAACCGCGCGCGAAACTGAGGGTTCTGCTGAAGTGGCTCAAGGCCGCCGCATGAGTCACCCTGCGAAGGGTTTTTCCTGATCCTGACCGGCGAGTGCGGTGAGTGCCTGCCGTAGCGAGGCCAGTGACCGTTGCATTTCCGCCGCGTTGCCCGGTGAAAACTCGGTGATTTCAAGACCGACAAGATCCGAGACGCGCGCGATGACCGAAAAGACGGCGGCGGCCTGTTCGCTTCTGAGGCCGCCGGGCACGCGATAGTCAGCGGTCACGTCGCGCGGATCGAAGACGTCGCAATCCAGATGCACAAAGACCTTCTTGCCGGTCAGTTCCTGTTCGATCCGCCCCAGATCATGGTCGAAGTCGGCAAAGCTCGCGGCGAAGATGCCATGCCGTTCAATAAAGGCGCGCTCGGCGTCTTCCAGGTCGCGCCCGCCCAGATGGAGCAGTCGCTCCGGTCGCAGTCCCGCGCCGTAGCCGCTTTGCCATTCGCCGAGCAGTGCGGTGATCGGCATGCCGCCGAGATAGCCGGTCCGGGTTGTGGCGGGTGTGTGCAGATCGCCATGGGCATCGAACCAGACGACGTGGGCATCGTCCCTGCGGGCCAGGACGGCGGGGATAGAGGCGAGGGCGGCGGCGCAGCGGGGCGTGGCAATGATCGGAACCGCGTCCTTTTGGAGCGTCCGCGCGGTCGCCTCCGCGAGCCCGGACAGCAGGCCCTCCGACGCTTCCAGTGCCGTTTGCCAAGCCATGTCGCGGGCGTCCTGCGGGTCTCCGAACGCGATGATCTCGGCCCCGAACAGCTCACCCAGCATGTCGCTGAGGGCGGGCAACGCCGCCATCGCCTCGCCCGAGCAATCGCCGGCATAGCCATTTGCGCGGATAACGATCCTGTCGCTCATGTACCGCCTGCCTTTCCCTTCCGGAGTTGCCTCTACTTCCAGACCTGTTGCGCGACGCGCTTGAAGTTACCGCCCAGAATGCCCGCGATGTCGGGTGCCGTGAAACCGGCTTTTGCCAGCTCCCCGGCCACCTCCGGCAGGCGGCGGATATCGAGATAGCTGACGCCCCTCTCGTAGCCGGTGCCCGGCGGCCAGTAGTAAGGGTCGCGGGCGATGGTCTCGGAGATGCCGGTGCTTTCTCCGGGACCGGTTTCTTCTGTCTCGGAGGCACCGGTTTTGGGAGCCTCCGTCTTGGGTGCGTAGTCCAGGCTGATGCCGACATGTTCCGGACCGGTCAGCTCGGCGACGTAGGCGGCGTGGCGGGCGACATTGGCCGGGCTGGCGGTCTCTTCGCCGAGAAAGAGGCTCACGCCGTTGATGCCGATCACCCCGCCGGTGGCGGCGCAGCCCTTGATTTGTTCGTCGGTGATGTTGCGGTCGTGATCCACCAGGGCTTTGGGATTGGAGTGGGAGAAGACTACCGGTACCGACGAGCGCTCCATGGCGGCCATGGTGGTTTTGAACCCGCTGTGGGAGCAATCCACCACCATCCCGACCCGGTTCATCTCATCGATCACCTGCCGCCCGAAATCGGTCAGTCCGGTGTCTTCGTCGTGACAGCCGGAGCCTGCCAGGTTGTTGCGGTTGTAGGCAAAGAGCATGTGGCGGACGCCCAGATCGTAATAGAACTGGACCATGTCCGCGCGGCCGTTCAGGGCATCCATGCCTTCGATATCAAAGGTGACGGCCAGCTTGCCCTCCGCGCGCGCGGCATCGATGTCGGCGACGCTTGAAACCAGGCGGCAGAAGGGCGCTTCCAGCGGCAGGCGGCGGCGCAGGGCCGCGATGTTCTCGATGGTCCGGGTCCAGGCTTTGACGTCGTAGCCCACATTGATGGAGAGGTAGTCGACCCCGGCCTCGCGCCAGGGTGTCAGGAGTGGCGCCAAGGGGGCGTCCGGCAGCATCTCGAAGCCGCAGTGATCGTCCCAGATCAGACTGTCTCGATAGATCGCGGCGGCATCCATATTTGCTGTCCTCCGTAGCTCTTTACTGTGACACTGCCCCGGGAACGCGGCTCTAGTTCACGTCTTCGCTGGTGGCGGCACCGAAGAAATCCCGGCTTCGCAGCCAGCCGCTCGTCCCCGCGATTTCAACCCGGCACCAGGCACCCTCGCAGTCGACCAGCCGCCCGATGACGCCCGCTTCGGCCTGCAGCAGCGGCTGCGCGTTGTCTTCCGGACCGGCGCGCAAAACCTGCGTGCCGTCCTTGATCATGACCGTGCGCCGCCCCCGCAGCATGTTGCGGTGGACCCAGCCGACGGTGCCTTCCCAGTCGCGGATTTGCCGCCAGGTGTCGAACTCGGCGATGATTTCGACCGGCAAGCGGTCGCGCCGGTAGACCCATTCGATGGGATAGCGCAGGCCGGGCCCCTTGCGCAGGTTCACCTTGGGCTTGGCCAGGGAGACATAGCGCGGAAGCGGGAGACCGCTCTTTCCGATCTTGGGCGTTTGCGCTTCGGCTCTTGCCGCAGAGACCGTGAGACCTGCGATTGTGGAGAATGAGAGCGCGCTGACACCGCTTGTCAGAAGGGCGGAAAAGGTCAGGAGGGCGAGAACGTTACGGAGGGTCTTCACGGGAAACAGGACCATGGATTTTTCGGCGACTTCCATCGAAACCAGAGGGAGGTCCGCTGTTGTTGCCAGACTGAGTGACCCGGACTGAATGAACCGGGCGGATTTGAAACCGCGGGGATGATGCCAAAGGCGGATGCGTCTGTCGATGACGAAGCGCAGTCACCGACACGAATCACCGGCACGAAGCGCAATGAAATTGTCATTTGGTGCGCGCGGGGCCTCTGTGCGAATTTTAGCCGCAGTGTCGTGGCGCGCAGTCTCATGGCGGGAGGCGCCGTTGCGCTGGACAACACAGGGCTGCGCCTGCTATGGCAAAGGTCGTTCAGTCTCCTCATGGATCAGGGCTCATGCCGCAGAAAAAACCCCTCGTCATCGTCACACGGCGCCTTCCCGACGTGATCGAAACCCGCATGATGGAGCTGTTCGACTGCCGCCTCAATCTCGACGACCGGCCCATGTCGCAGGCCGATCTGGTGGCCGCCATGAAGGAGGCCGACGTTCTGGTTCCCACGGTGACCGACCGGATCGACGCGGGAACGCTCTCGCAGGCCGGAGAGAACCTGCGCCTGATCGCTTCCTTCGGCACCGGTGTCGATCACATCGACCTCAAATCGGCCCGCCAGCGCGGCATCAGCGTGACCAACACGCCGGGTGTCCTGACCGAAGATACCGCCGACATGACCATGGCGCTGATGCTGGCGTTGCCGCGCCGCCTGACCGAAGGCGAGCGGCTGGTGCGCTCCGGCGAATGGACCGGCTGGAGCCCCACGGGCATGCTGGGACACCGGATCTGGGGCAAGCGCCTGGGGATCATCGGCATGGGCCGGATCGGCCAGGCCGTGGCCCGCCGCGCCAAGGGCTTCGGTCTCTCGATCCACTACCACAACCGCCGCCGGGTGCATCCCGACATCGAGGCGGAGCTGGAGGCGACCTACTGGGAGAGCCTGGATCAGATGCTCTCGCGCATGGACATCATCTCGGTCAACTGTCCCCACACCCCCGCGACCTTCCACCTGCTCTCGGCGCGCCGCCTCAAGCTGCTGCATGAGAACGCCTGCATCGTCAATACCAGCCGCGGCGAAGTGATCGACGAAAACGCCCTGACCCGCATGCTGACCTCGAAGGAAATCGCCGGCGCCGCGCTGGACGTCTTCGAGCATGAACCGGCGGTCAACCCGAAGCTGCTGAAGCTCGACAACGTGGTCCTGCTGCCGCACATGGGCTCGGCCACCATCGAGGGCCGCATTGCCATGGGCGAGAAGGTCATCATCAACATCAAGACCTTCGCCGACGGCCACACGCCGCCGGACCGGGTGCTCGAGGCGATGTTCTAAAGCTTTTTCTGCATCGGTTGAATCGGCACCACCTGGCTCTCTTTTTCCCAGGCGGCCTTTCCCATGCGATCGGTCACTGAAACGATCTAGGGTCTGTACTCAATTGGTGCTTTTCGTGACATTGGAACTGTGATTCAAGCTTTCTGATGATAGGAGGTTTGGATGGGCAGAAAGTTATTTTATCTAAGCGACGAAGAGTGGTCCCGGATCGAGCCCTATCTTCCGCGCGGTCGGCGTGGAGCTCATCGGGTTGATGACCGCCGGGTGATCTCCGGGATCGTCCATATGCTCAAGATAGGGGCGCGGTGGCGCGACTGCCCACCAGAATACG
>NZ_ML660056.1 GCF_007004665.1 Denitrobaculum tricleocarpae
TCGATCCGGGACCACTCTTCGTCGCTTAGATAAAATAACTTTCTGCCCATCCAAACCTCCTATCATCAGAAAGCTTGAATCACAGTTCCAATGTCACGAAAAGCACCAATTGAGTACAGACCCTAGAGGCGCTGTGCTCGCCGGGCGTCGCCTTACTCGAAAATCGAGAGTTTCAGGTCCTGCTGTTCCCCCAGCCAGATGGCGTGGTCCCGATGGTCCGAGAGATGATCGCCGGTTTCTGTGTGGGTGAAGATCGTCAGGCCATCTCGATTGAGGGCCAGCCAGGGGATAATCTCGCTGAAAACCGCGGGCGAGAATGCCACCTGGTAGCTTCCGGTCGGGTGTGGGCCGACGGGATCATCTCGCCATCTGCCCAATTCCACGTCGAACCGTTCCTCGATGGCCACGCGCAAACGGGCGGCTCGGGCCTTAGAGGCAGCATCATAGTAGACGTGGGCGTGATAGCCTGAAATCGACGAGACTTCTTTGTTTTCCTGAGAGTTATCGGTCATTCCGGTTCTGCTTTCTGATCTCTGAGCCTGGTATTCTCTGCGCATCCCGTGAGCCTGCGGTCGCAGTATCATTCGCAGGCTTAAGGTCTTGGCAAGGCTCAATTTGTACACTCATAAAGCTAGACGTCTTTGGATGCTATCGCCAAGGACCGGGAACTTAACCTGACACCTTGGGCATCTGCCCGAGAATGCCTTGCCGGCTTACATAGGTGTGGACGAACTCTTTTGATTCAATGCGGCGGTAGCCTGTTGCGCCGATGCGCGACCGGAGACCCGGCACAACAAGCCGGCACAACAAGAAAGCAGCGGGCTCGCTAATCATGTTGAGAAAGACCGATAAAGGCGGTGCGTTGGATCGGCGGAACTATCCACGGGTTTCAGCGCGTCTGCCGGTAAGGCTGCAGACCGGGTGCGGCGCATGGATTCCCTGTACTGTGATAGATGCGTCGATCAGTGGCGTTCGTCTTGAAACCGAAATCGAGCTGGAGATCGGAGCGGAGGTAACGCTGATCATGCCGGGTTCAGTGCATTGCGGCGGCCGTGTCGTCAGGCTGGAGAAAGGGACGTTGGGCGTGGAGTTTTCTCATGCTCCTGAGCGCGTTGCCGAAATGATCTCAGATCTCCTGCCGGGTCTCCAAGCGCACTCAAATCTGAAAACTGCAACATAGCGTATTGTATCAGAAAGAATTTTTCTTACTCGGCGAAGCTGACGATCCGGAGGCTGCGGGCAGGCGAGGCCAGTTGGGTGGCCGAATCAATAAACGGGAGCCTGCCGAATGGAGGCTCCCGTTATTTCGCTTCTTGTTCCCGAGGTAAAGCCACGCAAGTGGTTTTCACTTTCGACTCAGATCAACCCTGAATATTCAACTCGGCGTTATGTCGAGGCTTCAACTCAATGTTGCACTGAGCGAATTGGGCGACAGTCCTCTAGGAGTCACCGCACAGGCATTGCGGCGGCTATTTCGTCACCGGTTTACCAGCAACGCAGGTGATTATACTGCATCCAATTCGACACTAATGTCAATACACCTATGATTGTTTGGTGGCGGAAATGCAATCCCGAATAAATGCGTGAAAGCGGATTCTACTCAACAGACGCTAGTTGTGTTTGCCCGTCCGTTCAATCTGTGGGCTCGAGTGGCAAAAAAAACACAACCTCGAAGATTACACAGAGAAATTCTCACGAAGCTGTGATACGATTAACTATGCTGACACTGAACGAACTTGCTATCCACAAGGCCCGCCTTCTGAGAGGGGCGGGTGAGCACGACGAGACACGCATTGCCGAACTGGACCGTTTGATCATCGGCCAGCACGCGCTGAATCTGGACGATGCAATCATCAAGCTGGAGTTAGCGCGGGAAATGGCGCACAAGCTTGACCGCTCGCTCGACCGCGATTACCGGGACATTGAGGCGACCGGGGAAATCGTTACTCTCATTGATGACGTTCTTCGCGTGCTCAGGCATTAAGCTCCTCTCTGAACTTCCTGATTCAATTGTTGTTTTCTCCTCTGCTATCTTGACGCAAGGAAGGGGGCGGCGTGTTATGCCCACGCCATAGATGCGCGGCCTGCAGCAGCGCCGCTGCGCGGACACTGACTTCGGGAGTATCTCAATGAAGCTGGTCATCTTCGATATCGATGGGACACTGGTGAGAAGCGATCCGCATGAAGATCGTCTCTTTTGGCAAGCGCTGGTCGACGTCTTGGGTGTGCGGAGGGAGACCTTCGAGTGGAACAGTTTTCGGCATGTGACGGACAGCGGCATCACTCAGGAAGTCTTCCGTCGGCAGTTCGGCCGCGATCCCGAGGGAGCGTCGTTGGCGGCGACCGAAGAGCATTTCGGATCCCTGTGGCAAAGGCTGCTTTCGACCCTGCCGAGAGATGAGATTGAGGTGCCGGGCGCGCGGGCCATGCTGGCGCACCTGAACGAACATCCGGACTGGACGATTGCGATTGCGACGGGGGGCTGGGAGCGAACGGCGCGCGCCAAGCTTGGCGGTGCGGACATTGCCCATGCGGAGATTCCGATGGGCTGCGCAAATGATGCCCTGGCACGCGAGGACATCATGGCCATCGCGCAGGCGCGCGCAACAATTCAAAACGCAAACAAAGACTTCGAGCGCGTTGTTTATGTTGGCGATGGGGAATGGGACGCAAAGACCTGCCGTGCTGTCGGTATGCCTTTGGTGGGAATGGCTGTCGTGCCAGAGGTTCGCACACGTCTCAGCGGGCTTGGCGTCAGCCACATTCTCGAGGATTATTGCGATAGGGCCGCGGTGCTCGAGGCCCTCGATTCAGCGCAGGTGCCTCCTCCTTGAGCCCTCCGCCTAAAGGGGACGAACCGGGTGGATTTATCTGTCTCAGCCCGCTCGCGAAGCATCACGAGCACGTGACTGTGGCCTCTTCCCGGCAGCGGTGCGCTTGCATCCGATGGGCTGAGGGCCATGTGACCTCTACCGGCGCAATAAGCCGGATTTACGAGTTCGACCGGTTTCGGCACCTCATAGTTTGCTTTAAAGCTGATTGAGAGGCTTTCCTTTCGGCGGGTGAAATACGCATGGCAGTCATTCTCAGGGACTTCGCCAAGCCTTTTGGTACTCAGACAGGCATTCTTCGTTCCTAAGTTAGGAAAAGGGAGAATATTTATCTGTATCACATGCTTAGGGCGGAATTCCTTTATCCGGACTGAATTTGGTTTGGGACCTGACGGTTCTCCGTTACTCTTGCGCGCCGAGACCACAGACGACCGATGAAAACGCAGAGGCAAATGACAGACACGCGTCAAAACCCGGTCAAGTCGGGCCTGCCGGAACTCCTTTCCAGGCTCTGGCGCTTTGCGATGGTGCTGTCTCACAACGAGGAGATCGCCGGCGATTTGGTGCAGGCGACCTGTTTGCGGGCGCTGCAGAGGTCCGAGCAGTTTCAGGAGGGGACACATCTTGACCGCTGGACTTTTTCCATTATGGCCTCACTTTGGAAGAACGAGTTGCGGGCGGAACGTATCCGGCGCGGCGGCGGTTTTGTCGATGCCGAAGAGGTTCTGGTCTCCGACGGCGCGGAAAAAATAGAAACGAATATTTTACTGACTGAGGTGTTGGCGGAAGTACAGGCATTACCGGAAGCGCAGCGAAGTGCGGTTTTGCTGGTTTACGTCGAGGGCCTAACCTACGCCGAGGCGGCGGCGACGCTTGAAGTGCCCATTGGCACCATCATGAGCAGGCTTGCGGCAGCAAGGTTCAAGCTTGCTGCCCTGAGACGTGCGGAAGACGGTGGCCCGAGACGACAAGTGAAGACAGGACAATGACAAGCGAAGTGAACAGCAGGCCCGTGACAGACGAGATGCTCGTCGCCTATGTCGATGGCGAACTGACACAGAACGAGCGGACATCGCTCGAGGCCGCGCTGGAAGGCAATCAGGAACTGCGCGCGCGCCTCGCGCTGCTGCAGGACGGCGATCGCCCCTGGGCCGAAGCCTTTGAGGGTCTTCTTGATCAGGCACCCGTTGCCGAACTCGAAGCCGCCTTCGCGGCTGCGGCGCACACGCACGCGGAACAAATACAGGCGAATCAGGCTCGGGCAGATCACGCTCGGGCAGATCAGGCTCGGGCGGAACTAGTCCAGGCAGATCCGACTGAGACCACAGACCAGGTCGCTGCGAAGGATGATGCTGCGCGCAGTTGGTGGCGTCCGGCCATGGCCGCCTGCATTGCGGTTACCCTTATGGTCGGCTTTGCCGCCGGTTACGGCACCAATCAGGTTCAAAAGCCCGACATCATGGCCGCTGTGCAGACGGAAGCCGAGATCTGGCGTCAGGCGGTTGCCGACTATCAGGCGCTTTACACCCGCGAGACCCTCTCAACGGCTCAGACCGATCCCATCGCCCAATCGGCAGGGCTTCTGCGCGTCGGTGAGGCGCTCGGTCTGGCTTTGCCGGATGCGGTTTCGCAGGTTGCGGGGCTGGACTACAAGCGGGCGCAGATCCTGAAATTCGGCGAGCAGCCTCTGGCGCAGCTGGCCTATCTTTACCAGGACGACATCCCGATTGCGTTCTGCATTGTGCGGCTGGACGAGGCCGACCAGGCAGCCACAAACGAAGTGCGCAGTGGTCTTAACATCGTGCACTGGGCCAAGGACGGTTTCAGTCTGATGGTTGTCGGCGATCTGCCTGTCGAAGAGCTCAACGCCTTTGCCCGCGAGCTTGAGGGGAAGATGATCTGATGAGCCCTTTAAAGTTGTCGTTTTTTTGCAGAGCTTCTAGCTCCACTTGATCGAACAGCCCATGGAGGCGATTTGTTCGCGCGGACCTTGGCCGGTTTCGGCGATCTGGCGCATTGCATCGACTAGCTCTCTTGTGCGTCCCTCCGGGTTCCCCATGCCGGCATTGTCGAGACGGCCGCGGTACTGCAGCGCGCCGTCCTTGTTGAAGCCGAAGAAATCCGGAGTGCAGACCGCGCCGTAGGCTTTGCCCACCGATTGATCTTCATCAACCAGGTAAGGGAAGGGGAAGCCATAGCCGGCTGCGAACCTGACCATGTTCTCCGGGCTGTCGGCAGGTACGCGCCGATAGTCGTTGGACATGATGGCAAGGACGTTGATGCCTTCTGACATCAGCAGCTTGGTGTCTTCGGCAAGACGCTCCCCGATTGCCTTCACGTAGGGGCAGTGGTTGCAGATGAAGGCAATGAGTAATCCTTTGCCGCCCAACTGCTCTTTCAGTGTGAAGGCCCGGCCGGCGGGATCTTTCAGCGAGAAGTCCGGCGCAGGCCAGCCAAAATCGCAAATCGGGCTATCGAGCAACATAAGCTTCACCTTTCTGTTGGCTGAGAAACAGCGTTTTCCAGCACGATTCTAAGAGTACAGCGTCGGATTAAGCCGAACGAGCCGCCTGCACTGAACGAAGCATTAAACGATGTCCTGGGAAATCGGGGAAGCGGGATATCCGTTAAGTTCTCGCTACTCTTTGTTGCGCTTCTTATCGAGGAAGTCTTTGAAGCCCTGGATTCCACCTTCGACGCCCTGTTTTATCTCTTCTTTTTTCCTGCCCGCCAGGTCAGCGATTTTCTTGGACAAGGCATCTAAAGCGGCATCCCAAAGACCAGCAGCATCCAAAGACAGTGTGTTTTCAAATTGCTTTTCATTCATCACGAAAGAAAAGCGGAGATCTACATCATCCTCACGTTCATTGATGTAATTCGCGAGGGGATACGCAAGAGCTTTGCTGAGAAGAGATGCGTCCTCAGGCGCTTCAACAACAACGCCCTTCAGCAGCATGTTCCAGTCCATTTCAATTTCGGCATTTTCACGGCGCTGCCATTCATCCTCCACCAAAATGTCAATCGTGCCGCTTCTGAACCAACTGAACGGTGCCTTGCGCACATAGCTATTGATCAGGTTCACGGGAAGATTATCCAGTTTCCACCTGGTCTTACGGCCACCATCTGTCTCTTCCGTGGAGATCGTAATCTCATGACCGCTCAAACTGCCTTCAATGTTTGATCTAAAGAAAGTATCAAAGACCGCATAGTTACTTCGGAATGGCGCACTTTGAATCTGATTTAGGGCCAAGCTTATGGGCTCGCTACTATTTTTATGAACATCCAGCTCAACGTCATTTATCGCCAGGTCATTGATAACGAATGCTTTCTTCGCTTCTAGCCTCCTGATTGGCAAATTCTCCTCGACCTCATTTCCGTCTTTAGGTCCAATGCCTGATTTGCCAGGTTCATCTGGCCTGTCCAGGCTCGCATCTCTTTGTTCTGCCTTGTGCCAAATGGCTCCTTTGACGCCGTTGACAGCCAGAGTTTCTATGGAAATGGGATTTGAGAGCAAACTGAAGACGTCAATATCCAGACTTGCGCTCTGAACCGATATGTCGAAATCGAGTTGCGCATGGTTTTCTCTTTGAACCTGCAGCTGTTCCAGCTTTAGCCTGCCTGAAAAGACATTTCCGCTTACGGAAGAAAAAGAGATTTCCATCTTGGTTTTGTCTTGCACTTTGGAAGCAATGAAATGTGCGGTCGGTTCAAATAAAAACATGTTTACCGCCACCAAGAGAGCAAGAACGACAATAAACGAGGCGCCTGCGATTCTGGCCGCAATCCTGAATGGAAACTTCCGTTTGGGGCGCGCAGGCGCCGGCACTTGAGTCTTTTTCTTGCCTGACGAGGAGGCCGTGAAGAGTGTCAATTCAAACGTCAAGCCAACAACGCCAGCCAATAAATTTACGAGAGCTCCAATCGCCGTAATAACGGGAAACAACAAAAACTCACCTAGTAAAATAATTATAAGTTCCATGTATTTTTCTTTTCGTAATTATTTGTAATTTTTGAAAATATGAGCGCGCAGAAAGATCTAATATCTCCAAACGCCCGTAACAAATACCAGCCGCGAAGAAATCGAAGATTTTTTGAATGGTGCCCGCTCCCGGACTCGAACCGGGACGGCCTGACGGCCTCAAGATTTTAAGTCTTGTATGTCTACCAATTCCATCAAGCGGGCGCAGGGGCGGAGTCCCGAAGGGATCCGTCCGTCATTTGGCAACAGACCCTCTTGTGCCAAAGCGCTGCCGAGTCTGCAACGCCGATTTACTCTTCGGAGCGCTGCGAAAGCCGTTAGGATGGGTCTCTTTATGAAATCAACAAAAGGCGGGTGGCGATGAGCGGGCGACTGAGGGACCGAATTGCGATCGTTGTGGGGGCGGGGTCGTCCGGCCCGGGCTGGGGCAATGGCAAGGCTGCGGCCGTTCTCTTTGCCCGCGAGGGCGCGAAGGTGCTCTGTGTCGATATTGACGAAGCAGCTGCACAGGAAACGGCCGGCATCATCACGGGCGAGGGCTTTGAGGCCGCCGCTGTGCAAGCCGATGTGACCCGAGCGGAGCAGGTTGAGGCGCTGGTCGCGGACTGCGTTGCGCGCTGGGGGACGGTCGATATCCTGCAGAACAATGTCGGGATCCTGGATTCGAGCGGACCTGTAGAGCTGAGCGAAGCCGAATGGGACAAGGTCATCTCTGTAAATCTGAAATCCATGTTTCTGACCTGCAAATTTGTTTTGCCCGTCATGGAACGCCAGCGCAGGGGGGCGATTGTGAATGTGGGGTCGATAGCCGGTCTTCGCTGGACCGGCATACCATACATCACCTACAGCACCACCAAGGGGGCGATTCCGCCCTTTACCCGCTCCATTGCCCTGCAATACGCAGCAAAAGGGATCAGGGCCAATGTGGTTTCGCCGGGCCTGATGAACACCCCGATGATCCGCGAACCGCTGAAAGACGCCTATGCCGACGGCGATATCGACAAGATGATCGAGATTCGTGACGCGCAGTGTCCCATGGGCCACATGGGCGACGCCTGGGATGTCGCGTCGGCATCGCTCTTTCTCGCATCCGATGAAGCGCGCTATATCACCGGCACGGAATTGATCGTCGACGGAGGGATTACGGCAAAGATGTCATAGCTCGTTCTAGATAAGAGTAAGTTCAGGCTCAGGCTCTAGTCCAGAATCACACGCACGATAGATCGCCCTCAGCGATTCCATCGAACGTGATCTGAAACAGGCCGTGTACTCATTAACGCGCACCGGTTTTTTTTGCCACTCTGCAGGATGTCCGTTTAGCACCCAACTCGCGACGTATTCGTGCGAACCTCGGTAGGGGGAAAATCAGCCACGAACCGACATGGTGGGGCGCTCGTTGCATTTAACCAGTTGCGTTTCTGGCTGCAAGCTCCTCGGACAAGATATCGAAGATGGCGCGCATCCTGGCATTGGTTTTGAGCTCGCCATGAGTGACAAGCCAGACAGGAACTTCGGCAGAGACCTCCTTTTGCAAGACAGCCTCCACCCCGGATGTGATATTTGCGAGATCTTCAAACATAACGGCGAGGCCCAGTCCCCGCTTAACCGCCTCCCATATCGCCACCCCGGAGTTGGCGACGATGCCGAATTGTTCGGCCGCAATCGCTCCGTTCATTGCGCACAACATCTGCAATACGCGCCCGGATGAGTCCCCGAGAAAGGTAGTGCGCTCGCTGATATCGTTGAGCGTTGCAGGGCGTCCTATAACGTCGAGATAAGAGCTTGCTCCGTAGAGATAGGCTTTTGTGGTCCGTATGCGCTTGGCATAGAGATCGGGATGTTTGGGCTGAACGTTGCGGATGGCAATATCTGCCTCACGGCGCCCCAAGTCTTGAACGTCGTTGGATGAAACGATCTCCACTTGAACTTCGGGATAGGTAAGCCGGATGCGCTCGATGATCGGCGGCAAGATATAGGCGCAATAAGCATCATTTGCGGTGACGCTGATAGGACCTGCGATCCTTTGATCCTGTCCCAGCGCCGCAAGACTGAATAGGTCCGCCGCTTCCTTCATTGCTTTCGCGTGAGCGACCAGGGCTAGACCCTTGTCATTTATCGCCAAGGATTTCCCGATCCGATCGAATAGCAACAGGCCAAGATCACTCTCAAGAGCAGCGACATGCCGCCCCACGGTCGGCTGAGACAATCCCAGTAGTTCAGCGGCGCCGGAAAGAGATCCCGTTTCAGCGGTAGCAAGAAAGGATTGTGCCTGCGACCAGTCGAATGCGGTGTTTCGATTTCTCATTCAAAAATGAATATCATATCTGCAGATTCTGGCAATTTCTAATTCAAATTTGAAGATATAGAAACCCGCCATCTGCGCTGGAGAAACACTCGGATACGCGGTGCCGGATTGGTACTTGGAACCAGACGGGTGCCACTCAAACCGGCCAGCCCGATGTTGATATGGGCGCCATCAACGAAGACTGATCTCGACCTAGGGCCAAATTAGAGGGAGTGTGATGAACATTCTAACCGGACGTGAATGGACAACATTGATTTTGATTGTTGTTTTCTCGTCAATTCCTGCGTTCGGTGGCCTGATAAGGCTTGTTGAACTTGCCGGTGGCCATGCTGTTCTTCCGGGAAATCCGAGGGCCATAGCCGACCCTTGGCCAGTCATTTTCCACGTCTCGGGCAGTTTCGTATTCTGCCTCGCAGGGGCGATACAATTTCTGCCAAGTTTGAGGCGCTGCCGCCCGGCAATACACCGAATGATCGGTCGCGTGATGGTGATTGCAGGGTTTCTGTCGGCAAGCACCGGGTTGTGGATGACCGTCTACTTTACCTTCCCCGAGGCCATTCAAGGCAGCCTTTTGTTTTCTGCGCGGATTATCCTTGGTTTCGCAATGATCGGACTGCTCGCCTGGGCGATCATTGCCGTCAGGGCGCGTTCCTTCAAAAGTCACGGGGCTTCGATGCTTAGGGCCTATGCCATTGGTCAGGGCGCTTCGACACAGGCTTTGCTTGGAATTTCATGGATCGTCACCTTTGGCGTTGAGCCCACAGGTTTCTTAAGAGATTGCTTTATGGTGCTTTGTTGGGTTCTGAATCTTCTGGTCGCGGAAGCGTTGATCCATCTTCTTATCGCGAGACCACTTCCCTCAATCCAAACGCCTGATAAGGCCTCCGCCTTGTAGGAAGGAAAACACATCATGTTTTGGAGAATTTCAGCTGCCCTGCCCCTGTTTCTTTTGACTGGATGCGGCCTGGGACAAAATCTAATCAAGGCAGGGACTGAAAACGAACAATACAAAGCCTGTGTCCTCGAGCAGGTAGAGGTCCTGTCGGCCAGTTACGGTGGTGGGGAACTGGTTGTCGAGAGAGCGACTGAGTTCGTAGTCTCAGCCTGTAAGCCGCAGGAAGACGTTTACGTCGTGGCGATGACCGACTTGGCGATGACGATGACGGGCAGCTTGGCCTCAACAGAAAAATTCTTGGAAGATGAGGAGGCAACTCTCCGCAGCGACCTACATGATCTGGCCGCTCGTTTGGTATCACAAAATCTCTACCGATTCATGACCGCTTCAGGTCATTGTTCCCCTTGTCTGGGTTGAGAACGCCTAGTCTTTGACGGTCTTGACGATAGAATTATGTTTTCTGTCGATGAGTTAAGAGTGGAGCGGTGCTGAAGCGTCGTGACCCCACAGCTGAAAGACGGGCGACACGACGTTGTTCAGAACGTGGTTCCCAGAACGTGGTTCCCAGAACGTGGTTCCCAGAACGTGGTTCCCAGAACGTGGTTCCCAGAACGTGGTTCCCAGAACGTGGTTCCCAGAACTGATTATCTTATCGCCTGGGGATTACGTCCCAGGCGGGCCGTATTTTGCCGGGTCGTAGGTGCGTTGACGCTTCTTAACGGGCCTATGGGCTCGCTTTCCAGGCCTCGTCTGCCTAAAAAACCCAGCAAGATCCGATCAAGACCATCAATGACTATGTGTCCTTAACCTAGTAACCGGGCGCTGCTGTGTCGACGATGACCACTGCATCGCCACTGTCGGTCAGCTCTTGTCTCGCCGGCCCTTGTCTTGCCTGCCGGGCGAGATCGGCCCCAAGATTATCGATTTGCTCGCGCGTCTTCGCGAAATCGATTTCCGCCTGGCTGGGCGGCCGGACTGCGATGTCGAGAGGATCCGTTCCGTCCAGGTGATACCAGAGAAGCGGTACGGCCATGGCGACGGTCAGCAAAAACGGAAGAAGAAAAGAGTTCATGTCCGCCAAGCCGTCCCGGAAGTAATGATCGATCCTGGAGACTCTGACCCCCGGAAATCCTTAACGGGTGTGTCAAATAGCAGACTTTATCTCAGAAAGTGCTGAAACCGGTTCGTCGTTGCCTGCCAATAGCGATTGAAATCTCCTGTATGCTCCGGTATGAACGGCTTAGCAGGTGCCCAGGGGCGCCTCGCCCGCCGAAAGACTCCTCACCCTGGCTCGAAACTTCCAATGTCATCCCAACGGTTCTCTTGGATCACATGGAGCGGGACGGTCCTGAGTAGGAGAAACGGTTATGGTTGATGTTATCGACAGGCTGAAAAACGAGGCGCGCCTGCTACACCGCAAAGCGTCCGACGGTGATCCGGCGGCACTGGCACGCATTCGAAAAGTCCATGAAAATCCTAAACTTGAAGATCCGGCTCTCAAGGCGCTTATAAAGCGGCGGCACGGTCTTAGTGCATTGGCACGGGAACTAGGCTTCGAAGGCTGGACTCATGCAGCGCAGGTTCTGCGCGGTCAGAATTCCAGTGATTTCGGAAAACTGCTGTATCCCGGGCGCTGCGGCGCGCACACCAATATCTGGGTGGCGAGCTATCAGGAAGCGCGGAGAATCCATCGTGAGAGCGGGGGATATCTGCTCGCTTACCGGAACCAGTACCTCATTGTCGAAGCGGATTACATCCGCACGATGGGCCTTGACCCGGCGGATGAGGATTGGCGGGCGATCGGCTATGACTGGGTGAAACCTGCCTCGCCGGATGCACGCAGCCGTCTCTATGAAAAGCTGGTGAGGGGCAAGCTCGAAACCGGACGCTGATCGCGCGTCGTGAGGCTGGGGCCGTTGATTTGGTTCGGCGGCCGCAGCCTTGATCTATTCCGCTTGCTCGCTGCGCGGATCGCCCCAGAGCTGCTGCAGAATTTTAAACAGCAGCGGTGCGCAGACCACGATGATGAAGATCCGGACAATATGGTGAGTGGCGACAAAGGCGCTGTCGAGAGACAAAGAGAGCGCGATCAGACTCATTTCAGCGAGCCCGCCGGGCGCAAAGGCCAGAAACAGCGCCGCGAAGGAGAGCCCGGTCACATTGTGCAACACCCAGGCAAAGAGGAGCGAGATCGCAGCCAGAATAACGGTGCCGCCGGTTGCCGCAACTATGCTTCTCCCGATAAAGGCCAGGCTGATACCGACAAAGCGGCAGCCGATGGCGGCGCCGACCACCACCTGAGCGACGGCAATCAGCTCGCTTGGCGGATTGGCGGTGGTCCAGCCGGCCAGATGCACGGCCGCACTCAGGATCATTGGGCCGACGATTGCGGCGGCGGGGATACGCAGGCCCTTGGCGATGAAATACCCGGCCACGGCGCAAGCGGTTAGGAGCGCCATATCCTCCAACGGAACTTCCGTCATGGGCAGACCGACGGATGGACGGGTCGCCGGGTCATAAGCCAGCCAGAGTTGAAACAGAAACGGCAGGGTCATGATGACGGTAAGGATACGCCAGGCATGCGTGAGCGAGATCTTGCGGCTGTCCCCACCCATTTCGCCACCGACCACTGTCATTTCAGAGAGGCCGCCGGGCATGGCCGAAAAGTAGGAGGTGATCGGACCGTAATCGCAGAGTTTCCGGAAGTACCAGATGCCGATGGCACCGGAGACAATCACGTAGAGCACCAGGGTCGAGAGGCTGAGTGCCCAGTCGCCGAGCTGAGGCAGGATCGCCGGCGTGAAGCCGCTGCCGAGCATGATTCCCAGAACCACGACCATGACGCTGCGCAGCCGATTGGGCAGGGCCAATGGCAGCTTGAGCATGGCCCCCACGGTCACTGTCACCATGCTGCCGATCATCCAGGGCAGGGGAATGGCGATCATGGTCGCGATCCAGCCGCCCAGACCGCCGATCGTCAGGGCGAGAAGGGTGGTCTGAAGGCTTGGCTTTCTGGAGGTATCGGAGGGCGGTTCGGCTTTTGACAAGTGAGGACCGTATCGGTTTGTTATTCAAGGGGTGTGTGCTGTGGTTTCGTCATGCCAGGAAGCGGTCTATCTCCCGCTGAAGCTCCGTCGGCGATGTGAAGTGAATGGCATGCACACCCAATCGGCGCGCAGCTTCCACGTTTTTCGGCACGTCGTCGATGAAAGCGGCGCCTTCAAGCGTCAAGCCGTAGCGGTCCGCCAGCAGATGAAAGATTCCGGGGTCCGGTTTCTTCATGCCTTCTTCGCCTGAAACCAGAATGCCTTCGAACCAGCTGAGAAATTCATAGTGCTGACGTGCGACGGGAAAGGTCTCCGCGGAGAAATTTGTGAGCGCAAAAAGCCGGACGTCACGCCCGCGGAGCTTGTCCAGGACCTCGACGGTCCCGTCGTGGGCCCCGCCCAGCATTTCGCTCCAGCGATCGAAATAAGCTTCGATCATATGCCGCTGTTCCGGATGCTTCTCGGTGAGCAAGGCGATGCCTTCCGCGAAAGGCCGTCCCGCATCCTGCTGTTCGTTCCAATCGTGCGTGCAGATCCGGGTCAGGAAGTCTTCGACCTCGGCTTCGGTGTCGAAGAGTTTGCGGTAGAGGTAGCGTGGGTTCCAGTCAATCAGGACACCGCCAAGGTCGAAGATGATCGTTTTCGTCATAAGGTTTGGATCTTTTCCCGATCAATACATCAGAATTTGTGACCGACGATGCTCTCGTCACAAAGCCGCTCTGTCAGACGTTCCATAAAAGCCTCACAGGCGGCCAGTTGTTGCCGTGAAATGAATTCGTCAGGCTTGTGGGCCTGTGCAATCGATCCGGGACCGCAGACAATAGTCGGAATGCCCCGGTTCTGAAAAAAGCCGCCCTCGGTGCAGAAGGCCACCTTTGCTATCGCATTCGCCTCGGCGCAGCTCTGGACCAGGGTGACGAGGTCGCTGTCTTCGGCAAGCGAGAGCGCCGGATAATCGCAGAAGGTCTGCCAGTTTACGCCGCAATCCGGGTCGATGGCCTTCATGGCCGGTTCAATCTCGGTTCTTGCGTAGTTACGGATCTCGTCAAACAGAGTCTGCGGATCGTCCTGCGGAATATTCCGGATTTCGAAGTCGAAGCTGCAGTCCGCCGGCACGATGTTCAGCGCGGTCCCGCCCTGGATCACACCAACCTGCAGAGTCGTGTGCGGCACGTCGTAATCATGGTCGAAGGGACCCTCGCTGACTTTGCGGCGGGCCATGCCGTCCAGCTCTGCGATGATACGAGCGGCTGCCTGAACCGCATTCACGCCTCGAGGCGCCAGAGACGAGTGACACTCATGACCCTGGACGTCGCAGCGGTAACCGACACCGCCTTTATGCGCGGTCACGACCTTCATCTCGGTCGGTTCGCCGATAATGCAGGCACGCGGCCTAACGTCTTGTGTCTCTAGAAACGTCAGGAGACGCTTGACGCCGCCGCAGTCGACCTCCTCGTCAAATGATAAACAGAGGTGGACAGGAAGCTGAAGGTCAGCGTTCAAAAGCTTTGGAACCTGCGCCAGCACAACGGCGATAAAGCCCTTCATGTCGCAGGTGCCGCGGCCGTAGAGCCGGTCGTCAGCGGCCCTTACTGTCCAGGGGTCCGATGACCAGTCCTGGCCGTCGACGGGTACCACGTCGCTGTGGCCCGAGAGGGCGATCCCGCCCCGGTCGTCCGGTCCGATGGTTGCGTAAAGGTTGGCCTTCCGGCCGCTTTCGTCGAAGGAAAGCTGCGAAGCCACACCGAGACCGGAGAGATAATCCCGAACCGAATGGATCAGTTCCAGATTGGAGTTGCGGCTGGTCGTATCGAAGGCCACCAGACGCTCGAGCATCGCGATGCTGGCGGCTGTCACTTCAGCGGGTATGGCGGCGATATCGACGATGGATGATCCTCGGGTGAGGCTGTGAACCGGGTGCGAAGCATGTCAGAGCTTCGGCAAAAATGCCAGATACACGCACGCGGACCGGACCTGCGTCTGGCGCTTATCTGGGGTTTCGGACCCGGTATCTCCCGGCCGGGTTAATTCGCGTTATCCGGGGCCACATTCCTCCGGAACCAGTTGTTCGCCGCAGTGCAGGGGCGTTTCGGGGTAGGAGAAGGCCGCGACTTCCTGCTGGATCCAGGTTTTGAAAGCCTGGATCTTCGGCTGATCAGCAGTCTCTTCCGGACCGACAAGATAGTAGGTGAAGGGTCCCGGTATGACCGGTCCGAAGGGACAGACCAGCCGTCCGGCCGCCACATCGTCACCAATCAGGGAGGTGCGGCCCAGGGCGATACCGTGGCCTTCAATCGCGGCCTGAATCACCATGCTGGAATGGCTGTAGGCCGGGCCCCGGTCTGGATCGACCGTGGTGATTCCCGCGGCCCGGAGCCAGCCCTGCCAGTCATTCGCCGAGGCGTCAGTGCGCGCCATGTCGTCGTGCAGCAGGACATGCCGGCTCAAATCATCCGGGGCCTGCAGTGGCTTATCGCCTTCCAGCAGGCGGGGGCTGCAGACCGGAAAGATCCGGTCACCCATCATCCGGTCGACCCGCAGACCCGGATAATTTCCCGAGCCATAGCGGATCGCCAGATCGAAATCGTCCTGATCGAAGTCCACGATCTGGTCGTTCGCTGAAATCAAGACATCGATGGTCGGGTTCTTTTCGGTGAAACGCGGCAGCCTGGGCAGCAGCCATTTCGCGGCAAAGGAGGGCAGGGCGCTGACCTTGAGATTGCCGCTGCTGTCCTGGGAACGCAGGCGCTGGGTGGCGCGGTTCATCATGTCCAGCGCGTCGCGGAGCACCGGGAAATAGTCCTGTCCCGCTTCGGTCAGCAGAAGCCGCCGGTTCAGGCGCCGGAAGAGCTGGATGCCGAGATGCGCCTCGAGCGTTTTGATCTGATGGCTGACCGCGGCCTGGGTCACGAAGAGCTCCTCCGCCGCCTTGGTGAAGGAGAGGTGCCGGGCCGCGGCCTCGAAGGCGCGCAGGGCGTTCAGAGGAGGAAGTTTACGAACCATGAACTCAGATCAATAAATCTAATCCGATGCATCAAATAACATCGTTTGAAGAAATCCGCAATCCACAATACTTTCTAAGAACACAAGACGAACGACAGTCCGGTCGAAATCGGTTCCGCCGGACGAAGGATAGGAGAAGAGAGATGACAAATTACACCCTGCACACCCACGAGCAGCCCATTGGCTTGTCCCTGAAAACCCCGGCTGACGTCTTTTTGCTCCTACCGCGTGTCGTCCTCTATGTCTTTAATACTCTGCTCATTTGGCAGGATCGCGCGACTCAACGCCACCATCTGGCCTCGCTCAGCGACCGCCGCCTGCGCGACATGGGACTGTCGCGTGCCGACGTCGGTGGAGAGGTCGCGAAGCCCTTCTGGAGGGCCTGAGCGACGTCAGTGAGCGAAAGGACAGCTGTCTTATCCCTGTCGATAGGATGAATTAGAAAATTGTATCCTGACATTATCCAGGTTTGGGCAAACCACGAGCCGTTCCCTGCGTGACCGGTTTGCCCGCCTGGCGTTGGGATGCGGTTGATCTTGATGCATTCCGTCAAGATCGTCGACCGGCTCCCCCCAGTTTGCGCGGCCTTTGAGCGCCTTTTAACAGAGCAATTGGGCCAGACACTGACCGACGGATTGGGACCCGGACCGGTTCAGGTTTTTCACTGCCTCTGTGAAAAAACCTCCACCTCTTGTGCTGCCGCCTGGATCGATATCCCCTGCCGATTCCGGTGTGCAGCACTTCTTTTTGACATACAAATGCCACAGCCTGCCCGGACTTATCCCCCAAGGCGCCGATCCGCGCGCGTTATCGGCCCCGATAGCCGAAGCGACCCCGGGGCGGGGCGAAGTGTCTGACGCCTGTTTCAGGTGAGGTCGTTGATCCGGGTTATATCTTTGAGACCTGCATCTCGCCCTGTCTCGTTTGGCCTATCTCGTTTGGCCCATCTCGTCTGGCTCATCTCGTCTGGCCGGCCTGAATTTGGCTAACCCGAATTTGGCGAACGCGAATTTGGCCAACCCTGACCTGGCCGACCCCGGCCTGGTCAACCCCGATCCGGCCAATCCGGACCTGGGAGAGGTCGGTCCGATCGCAACGCTGATTGCCGCGGGCCGCTCGTCCGTCGTTAGACCGGATCACGTTCTAAACCTTATCGTTAGACCGGACTCATAAGGTCGGGTGACCGCTGTTAGCGAGTCCATCTAACCTTGATCTGATCTACACGATGAACTGTTCCTTCACGATCCGCTCTTCCAGGCTGTGTTCCGGATCGAACAGGAGGTCCAGTTCGACGCTCGGATCCTCGTAGACCGAGACCTCCTTTACATCGCGGATCTCGGTGTAATCGGCGGTTGCGCTGACCGGGCGCTTCAGGGGCTCGATCACTTCAAAGGAAATCTTGGTGGTGTTGGGCAGCAGGGCACCCCGCCAGCGCCGGGGCCGGAAAGCGCTGATCGGCGTGATCGCCAGCAGCGCCGCACGGATCGGCACGATGGGACCGTGGGCCGAGAGATTATAGGCGGTACTGCCCGCCGGGGTCGCCACGATGATGCCGTCGCAGATCAGCTCCTCCATGCGCTCGATATCGTCGATCTTGATCTTGAGCTTCGCGGCCTGCCGGCTTTCACGCAGCAGAGAGACCTCGTTGATGGCCAGGGCGTCGAAACTCTCGCCCGCCACGGTCGTCGCGGTCATGCGCAGCGGGTGAAGCGTCGCCGTGCGCGCGGTGGTGACCCGCTCGACCAGGTCGTCCTCGTTGTGCTCGTTCATCAGGAAGCCCACGGTGCCGCGGTTCATGCCGTAGATCGGAACGCCGCGGTCCAGGTGGGCGTGCAGGGTCTCCAGCATGAAGCCGTCACCGCCCAGCGCGACGATCACGTCGGCCTCCTCCGGGCTGACATGGCTGTAGCGTTGCGCGAGGCGTTCCTGCGCCGCATTGGCTTCATCGGTGCCGTTGGCCACGAAGGCGAGGCGTGGATCGGTCATACTACCCCATGTTTCTCGACGCGATGTCCCGCAAGAGAGTCTGTTGCGCTCCGGATGAGAACCCGCATCAAGACGCTGCCGGTTCCGGATCGTTATATTTTGTGCGCTCCGGGCATCGGCTCTTCTGATCTCACGGAGAAGACTCCGGAACCCGGGAAAGCCGCCGTCGCGTGAGCGCGCTTGTCAAAGATCGGATGTGAATGCACTTTAACGCAAGAACAATAAATGGGAACGGGGGCCGACATGTTGCGAAGGTGTGTGATGACGCGGGTTTTTCCGGCGGCGGAATTGAGGGTATTGGCGCTGGGCGCAGTAATGCTGGTGTTTTCGGCAGTGGCGGGCGGGAACGGCCTGCGAGCGGACGACCGGCACGCGGGCTACTACTATCCGGAGCCCATGGAGGTAGAGATCTACGAAGCCCGGGCGCAGAAGCTCGCCGGGGTCGGCCGGTCCCAGCGGATCGGGTTTGTCACCGGGATCACCAACGAGAAGCTGAAGAGCCCCTATCCGCCCGAAGCGGCGATTTTCGCCAAGGGGGAACAGGCGGAAAAGCTGATCATCGTGGCGCTGCAGGACGAGCGGATTGATACCCTGTTCCGGGCTCGCGCGATCTTCGCCAACCTGACCGCCTCGGCGCGGGTCCTGCCGATTTTCAAGGAGTTCGGCGTACAGGACTGGTTCACCTTTTTCGATCTGGCGAAGATGCTCGGCTTTGAGCAGATCACCATCTCGAACGGCCGCGAGTTCTCGCATCAGGTTATCATAAAGTAGGCTTCAAAGTGGCTTCGCCCTGCGCCCGTCCTGGCGGCGCGGCTTTCTCTCATTTTCCTTCGACCGGGTGTTTTATGACGACTTCCAGCAGCGGTTCCTTTCTCGACCGTCCGGCGGCGCGCCTGCTTGCGCTGGGCGTGGCGGCGGCCAGCCTTGCCCTGGCGCTCTACATCAACCGGGCCGATTTCCTGCCGGTCGCCGAGGAGGCTGCTTCGCCGCAGGACACGGCCTATCAGGCCTGCATCGACGAGCGGTATGAGGGGATCGACCAGATGATCAGCGACGGTGTGGTCAACGAATCCCAGGCCACCCTCTTCAAGTCCCGCGCCGAAGCCCTCTGCCGGGCCACCAACCCGCCGCAATAGAGCAGCTATGCCGGCATGGAACCCGCCCCCTAAAACGAGACGCAGTCGAGTATGAGTAAAAGCGAAGCCCGCCAAATCGAGCACCCGCAGGATAAACCGGCAATCGAGACCGCCGAAGTCGTCCTGCCCTGCGAGAGCCTGCCGGAGAGCCTGACGTTCTTCACCGAGCAACTGGGGTTTCGCCTGGACCGGATCTTCCCCGCCGATGCGCCCGCGACGGCGGTGATCTCCGGCCACGGCCTGCGTATCCGGCTGGAGAAGGGGGCAGGGAGGAACCCCGGCGTTCTTGCCCTGCGCTGCGCCGACCCAGGGGCGCTCACCGGCGGCAAAACCGAACTGACCGCGCCCAACGGCACCCGCATCGAACTGTTGCAGGCCGATCCGCCGCTGAACCTGCCGCCGATCGATCAGTCCTTCGTCGTCACTAAAATGGGCGGCCCGGAGGCCTGGGGCATCGGCCGGGCGGGCATGCGCTACCGCGACCTGATCCCGAACCGCCAGGGCGGGCGTTTTATCGCGTCGCACATCGCGATCCCCGACGGCGGCCTGGTGCCCGACATGGTGCACTTCCACAAGGCCCGCTTTCAGATGATCTACTGCTATAAAGGCTGGGTGCACCTGCTCTACGAGGACCAGGGCCCTCAGTTCACCATGAAGGCGGGCGACTGCGTCCTGCAGCCGCCGGAGATCCGCCACCGGGTCCTGGAGTGCTCGCCCGGCTTCGAGGTCATCGAAATCGGCTGCCCCGCCGAGCACATGACCTGCATCGACCATGACATGCCGCTGCCCAATGGCCGGGTCGACCCGGATCGGGTTTTTAACGGGCAGAAGTTTGTGCGGCATCAGGCGGAGAAGGCGGAGTGGCAGGCGGGACGTTTGGAGGGTATCGAGTTCCGCGACATCGGCATCGCGGCGGCGACCAACGGCCTGGCGAGCGCGCAGGTCTGGAGGCTGAAGCCGGGTGCGACGCAGATCTCGGCGGTGAAGCACGCGGCGGAGTTCGTGTTTTACTTCGTGCTGGAAGGATCGGTTTCGCTGAACGCACAAGGGCAGGGGACGCAGGATCTGAGCGCGGGAGATAGCTTTGTCATTCCGGCGGGGATGGTCTTTGGGATGGTGGGCGCGTCGGAGGGTTTGGAACTGCTCGAGGTGGCGTTGCCGGCGGATTATGGGGTGGAGTTGAAGGCGTGAGGCCGGGCTTTTTTTCAAGCGCGTCCCGGCAACTTCCTTAACGCACAAATCGAGACCTGACCGCATCCACGCAAATGGGACATGACCCCATCCACGGAAATTCCCAGTCACGAGAACCCGGCCTATATGGAGAAGTCACGCATGCTCATGACCGAGCGCGATGCGCAGATCTTCGGAAAAGGTCGCGCCTTCGCCACGCGCACGGACCAGGGCTGGCTGCCGCCCTCCGCGAAGGATGTCGACGCGGTGCTGGCGGAACCCGCCAAGGAGACCGAAGCGTAGCAGGGGTGCCAGGGCCTGTGCTAAGCGCCCAAGGCCTGTGCTAAGCGCCCAAGGCCTGTGTTAAGCGCCCAAGGCCTGTGCTAAGCACTATGTGAGTTGGCGTCAGGCCGATCTACGCCGGCGCGCGATGCCGAGGCCCGCGAGACCGAAACCGAAGAGCGCCAGCGTGGCTGGTTCGGGCACGGCAACGATGTCAGGAACGTCGACGATATCCGGCACTGACGGATCAATTCTGACCTGCTGTAAGGTGAGTGTCGCATTGTCGTCCAGGTCAAACTGAACGTTGTTGAAGTGGATGTCGAGAAAGCCGAGGCCGGGGAACAATCCCGCCTGTTCCTGACTGACGTCAAAGCGCCAGGTCAGTATGCCGGCGTCAAGCAGCAGAGGTCGATCGAAGATGTTGTCCGCGAATACAGAAATGTCGGAGGCGCCGCCATCGAGGCCCGTGAACATCAGGTCGCCATCCTCCTGTGGCCAAGTTATATCCGCATTGCCGCTCGTCGTCGCGAAGGTGAGCGTGATTTCCCACGGATTTGGCGGGGACGGAAAGCCGGGAAAGGGCGGAGGGCCAGAACCAGGATCGCCCAACACGATGCGTGGGCCGAAAAGGATATCGATATCCACCGTGGCGGTGCCAGTGGCAGTGAGTGGAATAACGCCTGCTCCTCCATTGACGTCGATGCAGGTAGCGCTGCCGTCACAGGCGGCGACGGAAACATCGTCGGGGGTGAGAGGCAGCGCATGCGTTGCTGAGGCACCGCATAACAGGAAGACAGTGGTGAAGCCTAATGCAAATAACCGTTTCATAATGTGAACCCTCAAATTATTTGTTTTCAGGCTATTGCCGCTTGCCGGCGCCGTCACTCCTCGAAATTCGAATAGGGCTATACAGAATTGTTGCACCGCTTTGCCGTAAGCGATGGGAGCCCGCGTGAGTGAGCGGGACTATTCACGGGCAGAGCTTTGTTTCCGCGCCGCGGCCGCCATTGGAATGCGCAGGCGCCGATCAATGATCTCTTTTGATCGAAACAAGCAATGTGCTACCGCGACCTGACCCCGAACCGCCAGGGCGGCCGTTTCATCGCGTCCCACATGGTAATCCACGACGGCGGCCTGGTGCCCGACATGGTGCACTTCCACAAGGCCCGCTTTCAGATGATCTACTGCCGTAAAGGCTGGGTGCACCTGCTCTACGAGGATCAGGGCCCTCAGTTCGCCATGAAAGCGGGCGACTGCGTCCTCCAGCCGCCGGAGATCCGCTACCGGGTCCTGGAATGCTCCCCCGGCTTCGAGGTCATCGAAATCGGCTGCCCCGCCGAACACATGACCTGCATCGACCATGACATGCCCTTGCCGAATGGTGCAGTGAATCCGGAGCGGGTTTTTAACGGCCAGCGCTTTGCGCGGCATCAGGCGGAGAAGGCGGACTGGCAGGCGGGACGTTTGGAGGGTATCGAGTTCCGGGACATCGGGATCGCGGCGGCGACAGAGGGGCTGGCGAGTGTTCGGGTTTGGCGGCTACGGCAGGGGACGACACGGATTCCGGCGGTGAAGCACGGGGCGGAGTTCGTGTTTTACTTCGTGCTGGAGGGGACGGTGACCCTGAAGGCCGAAGGGCAGGGGGCGCAGGACCTGAGCGCGGGGGGGTAGTTTCGTCATTCCGGAGGGGATGACCTTTGGGATGACGGGCGCGTCGGAAGATCTGGAACTGCGTGAGGTGGCGCTGCCGGCGGACTATCGGTTTGCATTGGCGGGTTAGGCAGGAAGACGAACGCAACCATCGGCTTGGTTGGTGCTTCGCATTTCGATCTTCGTTGGACCGTGATTTTCTGAATGCTACAATCGGCATCGCACAGGTCGGCATCGCGCAGGTGTTGCGGCTAGACCGTGATTCTCTGAATGCTACAATAACGTGAAGCGGGTCTAACCGTCACTATCAGTTGCGGCTAGACCGTGATTCTCTGAATGCTACAATATTGACAGCTACTCGAACCTGAGCGGGTAGTTGCGGCTGGACCGTGATTCTCTGAATGCTACAATTGGCCAATTCCGCCGAACGCTACGACTCCAGTTGCGGCTGGACCGTGATTCTCTGAATGCTACAATCGATAGAGGCTGCATTGCACATGAACCACTGTTGCGGCTGGACCGTGATTCTCTGAATGCTACAATCTCGGTCGCGCAGACCATGCTGGCGAACGGGTTGCGGCTGGACCGTGATTCTCTGAATGCTACAATGCTCGTCTTCATTGGATGGATCCTCGACAAGTTGCGGCTGGACCGTGATTATCTGAATGCTACAATTTTTGCCAGTTGTCCCAAACCAGCCGTTTCGTTGCGGCTGGACCGTGATTATCTGAATGCTACAATCAGGTTGACCAGGTTAAAGCCGTCGCGGTAGTTGCGGCTGGACCGTGATTATCTGAATGCTACAATGCGTGGAGTGGCTGCACTTCGAGACCTACAGTTGCGGCTGGACCGTGATTATCTGAATGCTACAATAAGAAAAAATGGCGGAGCTTGGCCTCCTGAGTTGCGGCTGGACCGTGATTATCTGAATGCTACAATGTACCGATAATCATGCAGCGCCACCGGCTCGTTGCGGCTGGACCGTGATTATCTGAATGCTACAATAGGTCCAGATTGATCCGCAGGTGACGAGCCGTTGCGGCTGGACCGTGATTATCTGAATGCTACAATGGCGTATGGGTAGATATAGACAGAGTATTGGTTGCGGCTGGACCGTGATTATCTGAATGCTACAATAGGTGACCGCTTAAATATCTGATAAAAAAGACGTTTAAGCGGTCATTATTCACAAAAAATCTTTCTGTAGCGTTAGAATAGGGCGAGCTGGCCCGGGTTTCTTGCGGCGGGATTGCGGGTTTTCCCGGAAAAACTGATGATGTTTTCGTATTGTTTGTCGGTAAACATAAGGATGTTGATCTTGCCGCGCTCAGGGAGATTCCGCTCGATCCGCCGGATGTAGGCTTCACTCTGCTCCTTTCCTTTGCAAAAGCGTAAGTAGTTGGAATACTGACTCATGACGAAGCCTTCGTCGAGCAGGAACTGGCGGAATTTTGTGGCTTTCTTTCGGCTTTCCCGGCTGTCGGTCGGCAGGTCGAACATAACCAAAATCCACATAAGCTGATATCCGCTGAGGTGCGTTGCCATGCGTTGTGTTAAGGGGCCGGGCCGCTGTCCGGTGCCGGCAGATCGAGAGGCCGCAGCGTTAAAGGCAGGTCGAGATCGCCACCGGCGGCCTCAAAGGCGGCGGCGAGGGAGTGCGAAAGTCTTTGCAGCGAGACGCTGAGGGGGCTGGCGCCATGCGGCATCGGCAGGTCCAGTGTCATGAGATCGACAAGCGTGGCTTTGGCTTCGGGGCAGATGTCTTCGATCCCGCTCTCTCTGAGCCCGATGACCTGATGGTCGACAAGGGGGCGAAAGGGTTCCATCAAATCGTCGGCCAGGGCAAAGGCGTTGCTGCGGTTGGAATGATGCAGCCCGATGGTCGGGTGTAGCCCGCTCGCCAAAAGGCTCCGGGCGGTCGCGGCGCGCAAAACCGTGTAGCCGTAGTTCAGAAGCCCGTTGAGACCGCCCGCGGCACGGTCCCGGCGGAAATTCTCTCCAAACAGAAGCGGCCAGTAGCGGCGCGCGGCCTGGGCCTCCAGGTTTTCCGGGTCACCGGACCGGACTTTTTTGGCCAAGCCGCGAAGGGCCCCGTCCTTTTGGCCATGAGCTGCCAGAATGGCGGCCTGCATTTCGATCTTTGCCACCACAACCTGCCGCCACAGGCGTTTGCGCAGAGGCTTGCCCGCGTTCCACTGGGCGCGCATCCGGGCGCCCTGAAGGTGGTGTCCCTCAATCGGCCAAACGCAGGACACCGGGCTTTGATTGGGGCCGCAGGTCACCAGCAAGGCATTGCGCTCGGCCAGGGCGACGAGGAGACTATTGGAGTAGGTGATGCCGTGCGCATGGACGATAACTGCCGCGATATCGTCTAGAGGAATGCGGCCGACTTCTTCTCTCTCGCGCTCGACCCTGAGGAAGCCGCGTGTGGCACTGAGATGCTGTCGGTCGGTCTCGATATCGACGATTCGGTCCATAGGCCCGTCTGCGGCATGCGGAAGTATGCCGCGCCGGGGTGCGAAGTCATGATCTTGGACCCGGATCGAGGACCCGGCCGATCTCGTCGACACGCACCTGGCGCGCTCTCAACTTCTGTAATCCTGACGCAGAGGTGTTAATATACTTTAAATAGTCGTTCTTATCTGCATCTCTCGCCTTAAGGTTGCCACCTTCGTTGTGCGGGACGAGCTGCATGGAACCACTGGTCGAGAACTTGACGACGCGGACCAGTCGGCGCTCGCCTTCCATCTCCACCGCCAGGAAGTCGTTCTGATGCAAACGCAGCATTCTTTTGGCGGCCGGGTGCGGACGGCTATCTGCGGACTCGGGCCTGGGCTGATTGGCGGAAAAACGGGTGATGATTTCGCTGACCCACTTTCCCGATGGTAGACGCCAGACATCGAACCGCTCGTTGGCGTCTCCCTTATAGGCTTTGTAGATCCGGCCGCTTTTGTCACGGACCGGCAGAACGCTGAGAGTTTCCAGTATCCGCACGCGCCGGATGCCCGCGAACTTCGCATCGAACTGGGCGAAGCGCGCCAGTGCCCCGGCGAAATCCTTGCCGCTGAGGCCGCCGGTAGCCGCGTGCAGGGTCTCACGCAGTTCGGGGTCCCTGATCTTCTCAATGTCCTTGGAGGATTTCAGACTTTCAAGCGGCACGCGGTGCACCACCGGAAAGGCACCGTGGGCGTTCGCTTCACCGGCGAGCCCGTAGGCGGTGTCGTTGTGCAGGCGTCCGCTGGTCGTGTTGCGTCCGGCAGCACGACCATGTCCACCTGACGAGCCGTGATCCGCGCGGTGTGAGACCACAATGTCATCCAAGGCGCGCTTCAGATCGTCGCGGAACGTTGGCCAGGGCGTTGGCATATCGGCGAGCAGACGCTCGCGCTGTTGGTCTTCCGCCTGGCCCGCGGCACGCGAGATGCGGTTTAGCAGGCTGCGGTCAGTGACGGCGACCACGACGGCGTCGATGGCATGATGGCGGTGATCGAGCCGGTTCTTCTTGTTCTGTTGCTCGACCAGATTGTGATCGGGCAGGAGTTCGTTGAGGCCCCAGCGGCCCCGCAGCATTTCGGTCAAACGGCCGGGCGTGACCCAGACCTCATTCGGATTGCAGACCGCCGTGAGATATTCCCTCGCCACGCGGGAGAGGTATTGCGTGTCGACGAGTTGGCGGTCCAGAAAGTTGCGATCGGTCTCGAACTTCTGCATTGCGTCCGCGGCGAAGCGCCAACGCTTGTTCTTTGGCAGAAGGCTGGCCCGCGCGAGAGTGTCGGGCCAGTCGGTGCGGGTGCCGAAGGCGTCGTGGGGCGGGCGGTTGCGCTTGATTTTGTTGGCGGCTGCGCTACAGACGATCTTGTTGGCGGCGGAGTTATCGAGGGTTTGTGAGAAGGGCAGGATGTGGTCGATGTCGACCGCCGCCGTGAAGAGTCGCTCGAGGCTGATTTGTTCGCCGCTGTATACGCAGCGCCGTTCGAAGGGATTTTCGGGATTCAGCTCTTCCCAAAGACGCAGGCGCAGGCGGTTGGCGCCGCTATCGGGTAACCCGAGGCTTTGCAACTCCTCGCGATGCCGCTCGGCGCGCCGGGTGTTCTCGCCGATTGTCTTACTTATCCGCTCTTTTTGCTTTGCGTTGAGCTTCAGCTCACGCGCGACCTCGATTACGATTTTCCCGGGATGACCGTGCCGGGCGATCAGGGCGTTGACCACGCGCCGGATCTGGTTCAGGCCGATGTGGACCGTCGGGTTGGCGAGCTTGCCCAGTCTTTCCTCTTCCCGGTCTTCCGGGTTGCCGCTGCCGAAGGCGACGTGGTTTTCGAGAACGCGGCCGTAGTAGGGCAGGGAGTCGAAGATCTCACCGGTGCTGAAGTCCGAGTGATGATAGCCAGCCGCCGCTGTCGCCTCGGCGAAAACGGCGACGGAGGCTTCCAGTTGCGCCAGGATCCCGCGGGTCGCGGTGATGCCCAGGCCCGCGTGTCCGTCGGGCAAGTTTCTGCGGACGGTAAAGCGCGCGGTTTCTTCGGTCAGGTTCTGTTCGGCAATCAGCCATGCGATCAGCGTCTCTTCATCCTCCTCCTCGAGCAGGCGTTCGACTATGCTCTCCTGCTGTTCCGAGTCGAAGCTTCGCCAGTTGGCCCCGAAGCATTTTTTGTGGGCAAGAACGGCGGCGGTCTCGTCGCCTTTCAGATCCTTGCGGATCTCGCTCTCGAGATTAAAGCGGCTGTCGGGGGGCAGCTTCAGAAGACGCCGGAGTTGACCGAAGGTCCGTTTCGGCGTGCTCAGGAGTGCCAGAGCGCAGCTGTCTCTCTCGTCTTGCGTCAATTCGCGTTCGCTTTGATCGGGTGCAACGATGCGCAGATTATTGACTTCCTGGAAAATCCGGATGCGCTGGGCGAGGGGATGCGCCCGCGCCAACCTTGGTTCTTCAGGGTTGAAGCGGCACTTGCCGGGCTCTTTCGGTTTCAGGCGGCGCTGAAAAAAGAGCACGTCTCGGGTCTCGTCGCGGGCACGATCGGTCAAAACCGTCGCGTGGTGCCGACTTTGCCGCGTCCAGAGCAGATCGAATTCTTCCTCGATCATGGCGCGTTCGGGGTAGAAGTCATATCCGCTCTGCGGTTTCTTGCCCGGATCGGCTGGCTGAGGCGTCAGGCGGGTCCGGACGCTGCCGCCCTTTGCGTGAAGCTGCTGGAGATAGGCCCCGAGGGACTCCGCACCGGCTTCGGTCATGGCCTGGCGCAGCTTCTCTACACCGCTTCTGATTTTACCGCTTTCCTCGTCGCCGCCACCGTCGGTCTTTCTGTTCGACTTGAAACCCCGGCGCTGGTTCAGGTGAAAGATGGCGCGGCCCAACTCGTGGAGTGAGAGTTTGCTCTTCAGGCCGCGGGAGCGGATTTCATAAGGATCGTTTTGCTTCGGGTCGAAAACCGCATCCAATGCCGAACCGGAGTGTGGCAGGAGGCCGTGTTCCTTGAGTAAGCGCAACAGCTTCGTCCTGCGGCGCAGATAGCGGTCGCGCCGGCGTCTTGCCGAGCGTGCGGTCCGCCGGGCGACGGCCAGGGACGTCTTATCCTTTGGATTTCGACCATCGGAAAAGAGCCTGACACCGATATCGCGGATGCCCTCGGGCTGACCGGCGGAATTGAGGTCAAGTACGCACCATCCGATAGAATTCGTGCCGAGATCGAGACCGAGCGTGTAGGTCATTTTACCTCCCCTAGAGGTTTTGTATCGCCTTTTACTCAATTATGAGGAGAGTTTTGGTGATGCGCAAGCAAGAGTAGAACAAACTGAATGTATTGGTTGACTTTAAGTGTAAATAGTATTTTCATTCTTCTGTAGCATTCAGAAAATCACGGTCTGGTCGTGAACAAGCCTTCGCTTTTCGCGAATGGATCGCACAAAATAACAGGCGGGCTCCGGCCCGCCTTTTTTGGTGGCGCCGCCGAGCTTGAGCAACTCCATGCACAATGCTGCGGAGAAGCCGGCAGTTTGCGCTGGCTGATTTGTCTATACCGCGAGGCGGGCATCACGTGCATGGAAGTACCGCTCGTAGCGCGATCGGTCGGCATTGAGAGGCGCCGGCGACTTGCTGCACAGAGAGTCCCGCAGCACTTAAAGCGTTTTGCATTCAGGCTGATTCAAAACTCACCCGCACCCCATCCTCCGGGATTGACATCGCGCGCGTCGTTCGTATATTTCATATCGAACGTTATGAAATGGAGTCGGGATGGCGCGGGCGAGAGAATTTGAGCCGGAGGAGGCGGTGGCGGCGGCCATGCGGCTGTTTCGCAGCAAGGGTTATAACGACAGCTCCATCCGGGATCTTTCCGACTGCACCGGCGTCGGGCCTTACGGCCTTTACGGCGTTTTCGGCAGTAAGCACGGGCTCTTCCTCGCCGCCCTGGACCATTACCGCAAGACCGTCACGGCGGAGGTCCTGCAGGCGCTGGAAGCGCCCGGCCCGGCCCGGGAGGTGATCGCCGAAGCGCTGGCGCGGGTGCTTGAACTGATGGAGACGCCGGACGGGCGGGTGGGTTGTCTGATGTGCAACACGGCGAGCGAACTCGCGCCGCAGGATCCCGAAGCGGCGGCGAAGGTGAAGGCCCATCTCGATCTGCTTACAGACGCCTTTCAGAAGCTGCTGCTGCGCGAAGTGAAGGATGCAAAGGCGGGCAAGAAGGCAGCCCGGAAGGAGGCGGAAGAGGCGGCGCAGTTTCTGGCTGCGACCGTCTACGGCATCGGCCTGCTGGTGCGCGCCGGACAGGATGACGCGCAGATCGGACGCTACATCAAAACAGCGCTGAAGGCCGTCGGCTAAAAAATTTTCACTAATATCATATCGATCGTTATGGCTGGCCGATATGAAAAACCGAGGAGACAGCAAGTGGGACACCTGAGTTACACGAAAAACCTGCCTGGCGTCGCCGACGTCTTCCTGCGCGACCCGGGGCTCTACGCGCCGCTGCTGCAGTTCATCGAGGGCGTGATGACGCGGCCCTCGCAGCTTGGCAAGGCCGAGCGCGAGATGATCGCGGCCCATGTCTCGCGGCGCAACGGCTGCGGCTTCTGCGTCGGTGCGCATCACTGGACGCTGGTGGCCATGGGTGTCGATGCCGAAACGATGGACGCGCTCGATGCGCTGGCGGCGGGGGACGGCGAGGGCCTGTCCTCGGGACTGCGGGCGCTGCTGCGTTTCGCGGACCGCCTCACGGAGCGCCCGGACGAGATCGGACAGGAAGACGTCAACGCCCTGATGGCGGTGGGCTGGTCCGAGCAGGCGGTCGAGGACGCGGTCAACGTCGTGGCCCTTTTCAACTACGTCAACCGGCTGGTCGACGCGCTCGGGATCGAGGCCGGGGAGCCTTACTTCCGCCAGATCGGCAAGGTGATCGCGACCGACGGCTATGCGCCCCTGATCGAAACCGCGCTGAAGCGCGCGGGCTGACCCACTCGAACCCCTGGAGGATAGCATGGCACAGACCCATGATGACCTGAACGCAAAAGCCTTTTCCCTGCAGCCGGGATACGACGAGACGCTGGTGCGGGCTGAATTCGCCGAATTGATGCCGCTGCGCACCGTGATCATCTACTGCTTCGACCCGCGCGCCAGCGGTATCCCGGACGCGGTGGCACGGGATCTGGGCGATGTCTGGCCCGGCGAGGCGGTGACGGATGCCGGGGGCGAGATTATCGGTACGACGACGAGCGTGCTGAACGTCGTGGTGGCCGGCGGCCGGGCTCTCGACGCGCTTCGTTCCA
Organism: Denitrobaculum tricleocarpae; assembly: GCF_007004665.1. Taxonomy (GTDB): domain Bacteria; phylum Pseudomonadota; class Alphaproteobacteria; order Kiloniellales; family Kiloniellaceae; genus Denitrobaculum; species Denitrobaculum tricleocarpae. Next base: position 30,043 of record NZ_ML660056.1, read on the forward strand.
TCACCGTCGCCCAGCATCTGCTCGGGGTCGAGAACATCGCGGTGGTGCATCACACCCATTGCGGCGCGACCTCCTACACCGCCGAAGGCATCGTCAAGGCCTGGCAGGAGGAACAGGGCGTCGATATTTCCGAGACCTATCCGCGCGAGAGCCTGTGCATCTCTGACTACGTCGCCTCGGTCGAGCATGACGCCCGGCTGATCCGCAACGCGCCTGGGACCCCTCGGCACGTCAATGTCCACGGCTATGTCTACGACATCGACAACGGCGAACTGACCCGGATCCTCGAGGACCGCGGCACGGCCTGAAGAGCATTCCGCCCGACAGCAATAAGCAAAGGAGAGAGAAGATGACCGATACATTGGGATGGCGCCTCGAAGGCGCCTTGTTCGAGGACGGCAGCCGGCTGACCGACTGGACCAGGATCCACGAGAGCGGAAAATGGATGTGGCAGTACGACACCCACGAACTGAGCTTCGAGATCTATGAGCATGACGGACAGTTCTGGAAGCTCTACCGCGTCCGCTTCGCCCGGGAAGACGGCAGCGGCTATGCCACCGGCTTCGGCGGTCAGGCCTGCCGCATGGCCCTGGTCCGTTACCGCCGCAACGCGAGATCGCCCCATTCGGCCCTGCTGATGCAGGAGGGGGACGAGGAATGGGTGCGGACCTACGAGGTGAACGAGGAGATCCACGAGGTTTTGCGGGCCGGCCGTGAGGATCCCAAGTACGGTGCCCCCTGGGGGCCGAAACGGGCGGCCTGATCGTGGCGTCGCCCCTTGCCGTCATCACCGGGGTCGGCGATACGACCGGCTCGGCCCTGGTGCGGCGTTTTGCCGGCGGCGGTTACCGCGTCGCCATGATCGCGCGCAATGCCGATCGGCTCGCGGCGCTGGAGGAAGAGGTCGAGGGCACGAAGGCTTACGTTTGCGATCTTGCCGATCTCGATGCCCTGGAGCGGACTCTGGGGCGGATCGGGCGGGAGATGGGCGCCGCGCAGGTCCTGCTGCACAATGCGGTGGCCCACAGCTTCGAGCCGTTCCTGACCGGAGACCCCTCGGCGCTGGAGCGCAACTTCCGGGTCAATACGACGGCGCTGCTCTGGCTGGCCCGCGCTCTGGCGCCGGCGATGATTGAAGCGGGCAAGGGCGCAATCCTGGCCACGGGCAACACGGCGTCGCACCGGGGGGTGCCGAACTATGCGCTTTTCGCCCCCAGTAAAGCGGCCCAGCGCGTGCTCTGCGAGGCCATGGCGCGGGATCTTGGGCCCAAGGGCGTGCACGTTGGCTACGTGACCATCGATGCCGCGATCGACGTCACCTGGCTCGGGCCGGAGGCGGAGCGCCCGCCCTGGCTGATCCCGCCGCCGGATTGGCCGCATCCGCGCGCGGACTTCTTTACCAAGCCCGAAGCGATCGCGGAGGAAGTCTTCCATCTGGCCCATCAGGACCGTTCGGCCTGGGCTTTCGATCTGGTCATCAGACCCTTTGCGGAGAAGTGGTGATGGCGCGGAATGATCTTACCTCCGCTGTCCTCACTGCCTCTGGTGTTGGCGGTGCCCGGCGGTTCCCAGGCGCGCCGGGCACCGCCGCTCCGGAGGCAGGCGTGCGGCGCTGGTTACAGGTTGATGTTTTCGGGGATGCCCCGCTCTCGGGAAACGGTGTCGCGGTCTTTCCGGAGGCGGAGGGGCTGGACGCTGGCGCCATGCTGGCGCTGACCCGGGAATTGCGGCAGTTCGAGGCGATCTTTCTGACCGGCGCGGGTACGCCCAATCCCGCCGCGCGCATCTTCACGGAAGAGGAGGAGCTCGCCTTCGCCGGACACCCCATGTTGGGCGCCGCCGCCGTTCTTCACCATCTCGCGGGTGCAACGGCACAGAGCCGCTGGAAGATTTCTCTGGCAGGCCGGGAGGTCGGGATCTCGACCCGTTCCGAAGGCAGGGGGCTGTTCGCGGAGATGGATCAGGGGGAGGCGGTGCTGGGCGCGCCGCTGCCGGAGATGGCCGTCGCGAGGCTTCTCGCAGGTCTGGGCTTGAAGCCTGATCACAGGTACGATGGCCTGCCGGCGGTGGTCGCCTCGACGGGCCTGCCCTATGCGGTTCTGCCGGTGACGGCCAAAGGGCTCGCCACCGCGCGCATTTGTGCCGGGGATTTCGAAGCCCGCCTCGCCAAGCTGGGGGCAAAGTTCCTTTACCTGCTCGATCCGGAGCTGCCGGAGGGCCGGAGCTGGGACAACCACGGCCGGATCGAGGACATCGCCACCGGCAGCGCTGCCGGTCCGGCGGCTGCGATGATGTGGCGCCACGGCGCCGCAGCTTCACCCCTGACGCTGAGCCAGGGGCGCTTCACCGGGCGCCCGAGCGAGATGACTGTTCGCCAGGCCCGTCCCGGCGGTCCGGTCCTCGTCGGTGGCCGGGCCTTCCTGGTCGCTGAGGGCCGGTTTCTTCAGACGGACGCAGCGTGACAAAAAATCCGCGATCCGGAGCCGAGCTTAGGCAGCCTGAGTTCTGTCACGCACAGATTTGGATCAGACCCCAGTCGCAAAGCCAGGTGTGAGTCCGATCCTGCATTTACCTCTTCATGCCTGAATGTGACGCCCCTGACCCAAAGCGTCCTGAAACTGCCGTGAAAATTCTACAGTCGCCATTTGTTTCTCGCCAACTCGGGCGCCCACCCAATCCCCATTGAAGTTCGTCAGCATGTCCGTCAGCAATCGCACCGCGCGATCCTGCTGCGCGCGGCTGGTGAAGTGGTCGCCGAGCTCCCCGAGGCCGGAAAAGCGCCAGAGTGCAAGCATTGGAGGGTCACCCGTGGTTTGGCCGGTGATCTGCTTCGAAGTTGTGTGTCTGGAAGTAGTATATCGCGTAGTATGTGAACCCGCCTAATTTCGTTAGACGAAAGGCGACGGTAATGTCTCTTCTGCGCGCCGCAAGTTAGGGTTCAACACCAAGCTTTTTTCGTAAACGCGGAGAACCTCGAATCCGTATTTTGCGAGTGCTGGAGGAGTAATATCCGCGACAAAAAAATCGAGCCTATCGTCAAGTAGCTTCTCTTTCTCCGAACTAGATAACCGGGTGTTCTGTACAGCGTCTTGATAAGCAACCGGCTTTCCAATTTTCTCATCCAGCCTTAATAGACCAGGAGACTTGCTATCTGCCCAATACTTCGCGCGCGCTAGCGTGGTATCGAGCTGAATGCTGTTCGGGGCTCGTTCATCGTATGATGATAGCCAAGCTCGCCGAGAAGAACGACTCTGTGCGCTCTCGATCAATGCTTTCTCAATTGCTGGGTAAAGGTCGAAGCTAGCCGCAGAGCCAGCAGTCAAGGCCACACATCGGTTTTGTTGATCAACTAAAAGCACCATGATCACAGAAACATCAAGATTTGATGGAATGTCAAAGATGTGAGGTTTAAGGCCGCAATCCTGAAAATTCTGGATCAATTTATTTAAGCTCTCGGGGAAATCTTTAATTGGCCGCCAATCGTCAGCTTCGTAGAAGGTCGCTTCGACAAAGTACCGTTCGACCAGTTCAAGTTTCGCAGTTCGCAGTGCGTGCCCTGTTCCTTTTTTGCCAAATGCAGTACCTGAAGAATTTCTGATATGAAGCAACCGTGTTTCTTGCATGTGTCCAAGTAACAAAAACTGTGCTGGAATTTGATGTCGTTGGCCTGTTCGACAGCGTGTCACAGGCCACCAGGAACAGAAATGTGCGAGCTGTTTGTCACGCTGATGAAACAAATCGAATAGATCGATGTCATTGCGATGCGCATCATACATTCGGCGCTTCGTAGGAAGAGGCGCCAACAACGCCATTCGTTCGAGGCACTCGGCTAGTGCAGTTAGCTTCGCGTGATCTTCAGAGAGAGAAACTCCGAAGCCAAGTGCGTCGGTGCATAGAGACGATCGGCATATGAACGCCGAGATCTGTGGTTCGTCTGGCATCCAGATAGCAGGTCGGATCTCATCAATTAATCCGGTTTGCTCAATCGCACTTATGAATTCTCTGACATCATTTTCTGTGCCCATGGTTCTCCGGAAAAAACCCATGAAGGACAATTGATCTGGAGGCGGAGCTTTGCTGGTTACCTCTGAGTGTAGTTCTGTTCTCTGCATGGGAGCGGATCGCTTTCAATTTGATTCGACACCAATGGCTTCACGATGATCGAAACCAGAACAGAAATCACTTTGCGTTGTTTGACGACCCTATCGTTTTTTTCCGCATTGAGATGAAGCCTTAACTTCCTCCTTGCAGCTGTTCGATGCCGTTACTTCTATACCACATTGAGCAGAGCCTTCTACTTCTGCTCGACACTGTGAGGATGCTGTAACTTCCTTCCCACAATGTGAAGACGCTTTGACCTCATCGCTAACACTTACTGACGTGATGTTTTTTTTGTCATTTCGCAGCTCTGGTTTGCTGTCTTTTGATTTCATTTTATCCTCCGCAAAATGAATTGATCGGATCCGAAGTCTAACACAACACACCTTATGATGGAAATTTCGAGTCTATTTGGTTTTCAGTTGTAACGTCGAGAAGGATAAATCGGGCTGATTTGATGCCAGCTTATCCGACCGAAACCCGGAGTCTTCAGGCGCCTACTGAATGGCCAGAGGGTAGGTCTTGATTTGCATACAGTCGGGACCACGGCATGTTTTATGCGTGCTCGCCGCAACAACATCCACGCAGCAATTCAGACCCGATTCCACTCCCAACCCTCCACATCAGGCGCCGAATATGCGATTGCCTGTGGCAGAAACTCCTATCAGAAATGGCACTGAACTTGGGTGCTGGACACGCGCATGTCATAACGGGCGCAAGCTTCTCAACATCGGAACCTGTGATGTCCTCTTCTCCTGCCACGCTTGTCACTCTCGACGCCCTGCCGCCGGTTGCGGAGTTCTATGCGCACTACTGGAACAAACGGCCGTTTCTTGTGCGGGACGCCATCGATCAAGCCGTAATGGGGCGGCTGATCACGCCGGATGAACTTGCGGGGCTGTCCATGGAAGAGACCGTGCGGGCGCGCATGGTCTCGCGGGAAGACTGGAGCTGCCAATTCGGTCCCTTCGGCGAAGAGGATTTCAACACCGCCGGAAAGCCGCCCTGGAGCCTGCTGGTCCAGAACGTCGAGCAGTTTCACCCGGACACCGCCGCCTTGTTGCGCGCGTTCGATTTTGCGCCCCGCTGGCTGATGGACGACGTCATGGTCAGTTTCTCCACCAGGGGCGGCACCATCGGCGGTCACGTCGACAGCTATCACGTCTTTCTTGTCCAGGGTCAGGGTACGCGGCGCTGGACCGTCGGCCGCGAAGCCGTCATGGATGAGGTCTATATTGACGGCCTCGAGCTCAAAATCCTGAAAGATCCCATCGACGGCGATTGCGTCGAGGTGACTTCGGGCGACGTCCTGTACATCCCCCCGCATTTCGCCCATGAAGGCTCCACGCTGGACGATGCCTTGACCTTTTCCGTCGGTTTCCTCGGCCCGAAACTCTCCGAACTTTACGGCGCCTACGGTCAGTACCTCGCCGAACAGGAAGCATGCGATCACCGCTACGTCGGCGCGGGCTTGAGCGCAGAGAGCGCGGGCTTCACCCTCTCCATCAATGCGGTTGAGGTGCTGCGCAATCACCTCGCCGAGCCGCTGAGCGCGCCCGCGTTTTCCGAGTGGCTGGCCGCCTTTTTCACCGGCTCAAGCAATGAAGACATCGAAGAGGATAGCGAACGCGACGATGCTCTCAGCCAGAGCGCCTTCACAGACGCCCTGCAGGCCGGGACCGGTCTGATCAAGCCCGCCTATGTGAAATTCGCGCTCATCCCGTCGCCCCGGGGCCGCTACAGCCTCGGCTTTAACCGCAAGACTTTTGACATCGATGAGGATGCCCTGGCCGTCATCTTAAGCCTGATGAAAGAAGAGGCTGTTACCAGAAACGACACGCCCGCGCTGCTCGATCATCCCGGGCTTTTGCGCGCGCTCTATAACCAGCAGGCGCTGGAATTCGTATAGTCGCGGTTAGGTCTCTTTTTGTGCGTTCATTGGCAGAGGCAACACATCCACGTCGACCCAGATCACCGCGCCTGAAACGCAATCGGCCACATGAAGTCCAGGGGCTTGTAGCCCTGGCCCAGGTAGCGCACCGCGCCGCTGCTGTCGGCCTTGTTGTAGCCCGGGTGCAGAGCCCCGGTGGGGACGGAGAAGGGGAAGAAGGCCTCGATCTCCGGGTTGTAGGACGCTGTGGCGTGGCAGCTGTGGCAGCTGGCCTCGAAGCGGGTCCAGTAACGTGGCTGCGCGGTGTTGGGACTGCCGGCGAAATCCTCCATATCCGTGTGGCCCAGGATCACCGGCGTCTCGCCGGTTCCCGCCGCCGTGAAGCGGATCTGGGTGCCGTTGGGCGCGTAGGCTTCCAACCCGAAACCAGCCAGGCCGCCGGTTTCGAGGATGGCGGAGATTTCCTTTTCGGACAGAGGTGCGCGCTGGGTGATCAGCTGATCGCGCACATGAGCCACACCTGGGTTGTTCGTGAACTCGAAGGTGGTCCAGAACCAGCTTGGGTCCTCGCTGTAGAAGACGTCGCTGGGGTCCGATAGGGACTGCATCTTCGCCATGATGTGCAGGCCGCGCCACCAGTATTCGCCGCTGTCGAAATTGAAGGTCAGGGCGCCGTCGGGCGCCGGGCTGCCTTCGGTTACCTGCAGCCAGGAGGCTTTCAGTTCGACCGAACCCACGGGCATGTCCACATAGTCGTTCTTCTCAAAGAACGCAGCGATGTCGAGCTTGGTCGTCAGGCCGCTCTCGATCAGGTAGTCGTAGCTGATTCTGTTGCGGGTGACCTCCTCGTTGGCGCCGTCGGGATCGGCGGTGGCGACGCCACCTGCCTCCAGGTCCTTCTTCTCGGCAGTAGGACTCATATCGTCACGCGGCGTGTCCTTGAAGTCGAAGGGCCTGGCCGTATCGAAGGTGTCGGGGTCGGTGGGCCAGGCCATCCAGACCGGCACCTTTCCCGTGTTCGACATGCCGCCCTTCGTGGGGTCGGCGATCAGCTGATTGACCCGGGTGAAGAACATCCAGGCCAGCATCTGGCGTTCCTCCAGGCTGCCGTTGAAGGCGGTGTCGGCGCAGTCGGCGGCGAAGGCCGCGTCCGACTTCGTCGCCCAGCCGTCGCCGGTACATTTCTGATCGGCAGCCGCAACCTGAACGCAGGCTGAGAGGGCGACTGCAGAGAGGCAGGTCGCGGCGAGTGGGAGCTTGGCGGATGTGGTCATGGCAGAGGCTCTCCGAAGGTATGGGTGAAAGGAAAAAGCTCGGACGACTCACTGGATCATTGGAAGAGTTTCATCGCTTCGTTGCTTTCAAAAATTGCAACATGTCTAAAAATAAACAATCAAAAATTGTAAAACATTTGTTTCGGGTGTACAAGGTAAAGCAGCATTAAGCGGCCGCTGTTCCACTAATGGGATGGCGGATCACAGGGGGTGTTTTCCGATGGCCAAAGCAAAGAAATATAAAATCCCACCCGGATGGATCGGCGGATTCATGGAATCCAACCCGGCCTTTTCCTATCCCGATCCCGACCTCTCCTCCTTGCCCATGCTTTGCAACATGGACAACATCGACAAGCTTACCCGTCAGCAGGCCGCCATCTGGCCCCAGTTCAGCTGGCAGACGATTCCAGGCGACGAGACGTCCCGCTGCTATCAGATGTTCGCGCCGGATATCTCCCGGATCGGCTATACGGATCAAGGGCGCGCCTATTCGATCATCTGTCCTCAGCAGGGGGCCTGTTCACCTTCCTTCGGCTGCCTGAATATCGAGGTGACGGTCACCGGCAACCGCGGCTGGGTCGACGAACCAAGCAAAACGCTTGCGGCGGACATTTCGGTCGAAGGTCAGATCTGGTTCAGCCCGAGCGCGCATGAGAACTTTTTCGTCAGGATGATCTGGGATCTCTTCGCGAAGAACGGACTGCCGTTCCCCTCGAGCAAAGCGAAGTCGATCAAGATCAATCTTTACCACGCGGAAAACCCGATCCGGGAGGCCTTGCCCATTCGGATGGGTGAATCGCCACGCTTTAAGAACCCCGCGTTCGCCAGGCACGAGGCCGAGGCCTTTGCCGTTGCCAATGTGGAGGTGAAGATCGGCCCAATCCGGAAAGTCGGAAACGAAGTCGTTGACGAATTCAATCAGCTTGTGATGGACGCGTTCAACCTGGCCAGCGGGAACCTGCTGACACCCGGCAATATCCTGACCTGGAACGTATGGGTCACCGGCCCGCAACTCGTCGACCGGCAGGAGTGGCGGGATCATGCCGAAAAGTGGCGAAAGTCGATCGATACCGGCCACGGCAGCCCGGACGGCCCGGGCACGCGCCCGAGGTACTTCGACGGCCGTCTCTTCAGCCCCGTCGAATCCGCCGTTGAGGAGGAAATCGACAAGATTATCGCGTATCTGAAAAAGCACCTTCCGAAGCTTTGACCGCATTGGCAAAAGCTTCACGCATATAGTGTCGCTCACAGTGTTCGGGATTGCGCCTTGTCTGCCGCGGGATCGATGTAACCGGACTCGGCTTCCGGCCAGCCTTGGAGCAGGGCAGGCCGCTACTTCCAATGCCGCTACTTCCAGTACTGGTCCATGATGAATTGCAGGGTGTCTTCCTGTTCGCAGCTGATGGCGCCGCAGGCGCCACCTGGATCGAAGTAGCCTTTGCTCTCACTGTTGCGTGCTCGGTTGTCGGCGGCCTGGGCCTGCTTCAGGCGTCCGAGGGCCTGGGCGTAAGTTTCCGACGGGGTGTGGGCGGCCCGGGCTGCGTCGCCCATTCGGCGGGCCAAATCGCCGTCCTTGACGAGAAAGGTTTGTTTCTCACTGTGCGGCTGGTACTCGCTGCAGGAGACCACCCGGCAGCTCTCCCGGCTGGTGCGCACGCGGGCGCAGAATTGCTTGTTGCGCGGCGTCAAGGCTATGACGTCCTCCGGGACCGAGACCGCGTTACGGTCGGTGATGTCGATGAGATCGTAGATTTGGGCTGGGGCGTAGATCGGCGGGCAATGCCGGTAAGCAGCCTTACTATCCTCGGAGAGCCGGATCTTCTCTGAGCGGGAGAAGGCCAGGCCGGCAGCGTTGTAGCGGCCTCTGCCGACGATCTCGCCCGTGCGCAAACCCGCGTCGCTCTCGAATTGGCTTGTCGCGACGATCTTGAGGTTGAAGCCCTTTTCGGCGGGCAGCAGCTCATAGACCGAGCCCGCAGGCGCGACGTAGAAATAGCCCACGACCGACTCCGGCCCTTTGAGGGCAGCGGGCGAAAACTCGGGCTGTGACGCTGGGGCGATCACCAGTTGCTGCGCGCTATCCAGAGGCTGGAGCGTGCCTTGCGCCAGGAGTTCCGCGGCACCCAGCACCAGGATGCCGATCTCCCGCGGGGCGACGGCGACCAGTTGGATGCTGACGATCGAGGCTTTGCAGTCCGTGTTGCCGCTGAGCTTGAGCTGGACCACCCGGCCGCCGGGGATGCGCGCGCTTTCCTGGGCGGGACCGCTGCAGCCGGCACGGCCGAGATCGACCGAAACCCGGAGCGGGTTTACCTGCCCACCGGCGCCAGTGCGACCATCTTTAGGGCGGGAGAGCGATGTGCGCTTCGGTGCTGTCTCGCCTGTCCAGAGAATCTCGCCCTGCCAGCCCGACGTGAAGCTCTCCGCGGTGAGGATATCCTCCTGGCTCGCATCAGCCTGCGTTTGCAATGTGGCAAAGCACAAAAGGGCCACCAATCCGGAAACTGCGCGCCGCCCTCTCGCCAAGTCACTTCGCTCCAAAACCGCCGTCTCCTCGATAATGTCTATCCCTGCAGCGAGGGAAGACAAAGCCAGAGTGGGTCCACAGGGTTTATCGGCCCACGAATGACTTGGGAGTCAAGCACGCGAATCGGCCCACTGGGAATAGCTTGACGGGCGGGGGGATCGGGCCTATCTGCGTGACAGCCGAAAGGCCTCAACCAGGGAGCGCTCTGACCGTGATCAAGTAAGGACTGTCATTTCCATCGGCCATCCGGCCGCCTCGGTTCTTATTTCAGGAGCATCCCGTGCATCCCATTATCTATGACGTGGCCGTCTCGCTTGACGGCTACATCGCCGGTCCCAACGGCGACGTGACCCGCTTTGCCCATGAGGGCCCTGTCGTTGAGGATTATGCTCAGCGGATGGCCGGCTACCGCCTGGCCATCATGGGCCGCGCCACCTATGAATTTGCTTTTCAGTTCGGCTTAAAGCCGGGCGACGATCCCTATCCGGCCATGAGGACACTGGTCTTCTCTCAGTCGCTCGCCCTTCCCGAAACGTGCGATATCGAGGTTTTCCGCAAGACCGATCGCGACATGCTGGAGCAACTCAAGTCGGATGCGGACGGCCCGATTTATCTCTGCGGCGGCGGTGCCTTTGCCGGCGCTCTGCTGGAGATGGATGTGATCGACAGTCTGCGTCTCAAGCGCGCGCCGATTTTACTCGGAAGCGGCGTGCGGCTCTTCGGTGAAGGATCTCCCGGCGTGACCCTCGTGTGCAGGGAAACAAAAGACTATCCCGATGGATATGTCTTCCAGGAATTTCGCGTAGGAAGCTGACGCAGCGCGGGCGGGTTCGAGTTGATAGGTTCGCTGCGCGGTGAGCGCCCGATTGACCTGGCCGGCTGTTACGCCGGAACCCGCCGCAACATGGCTGACCGCATGGCGGTGCGGATCAACTCTCTCCGCCCGCGTGACGGCACAAGAGCAGCGTCACGCGTGAGTCATCCCTCGTTTTCCCGCTCCGCTTTGACCTTTGCCCGCGCGTCTTCGATTTCGCGCTCCCGCAGATAGTCTTCGGTGGTTTTCGGGATCGGGCGGTCGCCGCCCATGAAGGGATTGTCCGGCGCGTTGAACTGGGAGACCACGCGGCAGTCCTCGCACATCTTGATCCGCTCGATGGCTCCGGGGTTCTGGAACATGGAGTGCTTGTTGCCGAGTTGTTCGACGATCTTCTCGATCGAGCCTTTCGAGCCGAAGGGCTTGCCACAGCTGACGCACTCGAAGGGTTCTTCTTCTTTGACCGTCTTTGTATTGCGTGCGTCTGGCGTGAAGTTCATGCGCGGCTCAAGGGCCATCACGCTCTCCGGACAGGTCGCGACGCAAAGACCGCACTGCACGCAGGCGGATTCCTGAAAGCTCAATTGCGGCTTATCGGGATTGTCCATCAGCGCGCCGGTCGGGCAACTGCTGACGCAGGCCAGGCAGAGCGTACAGTCGTCGGTTCTGATATCGACGTTGCCGAAGGGCGCGCCGCCCGGCAGAGGCAGGACGTCGATAGGCGAGGGGGCCTTGGCGTGCAGATGCTCGATGGCCATGCGGGTGTTGGTGCGCTTGCCGCTCATCAGCAGGAAGGAGGCGGCCTCGGCCTGAGTTCGTGTGGTCAACCCGGCCAGATGCCCGGCCAGGGCTTCCGGATCGGTTTCCACCAGCAGATCGGTTCTGCCGCCGCCGTACCCGAGGCCCTCCATGACCGCTTCAGCCATGCCGATCTGGGAGGCCAGTCCGCCGAGCTCGCTCTGCTGTTTCGGGGACGCCAGCAGGAGGATCTGGCTGACCCCGTAAGCATAGGCCGCGGACATGATGTCGAAACCGACCTGGGTGATCTCATTGACCATGAAGGGAATGACATTCGCGGGCAGACCCTTGCCGAAGCGCGCCAGCAACCCGATCAGCGGCGTGCCGTGCTGTTCGTCGTGGATCAGCAGCACCGGATCCCGGCCGTCCGCGTTGCGGTAGGTGGTCAGGAGAACCCGCAGGCGCTCCATGATGTCGGTCGCGGCCGGGATGGCATAGCCGGCGGCCCCGGTGGGGCAGACGGCGCTGCAGGAACCGCAGCCGGCGCAGACGAAGGGATCGAATTCGACGATGTCGCCGGCCGAGGTGATCGCGCCGGTCGGGCAGACATCGAGGCAGCGGTTGCAGCCTTGCTTGCGGCTGCGCGAATGGGCGCAGATATCGGGGTCGTATTTGACGTAGAGCGGCTTCTCGAACTCGCCGTTGAGTTCGCTGAGCTCGAAGAGCGCCCGCTGAACCGCCGCCGGATCGCCCGGGTCGGGACGGAAGTATCCGTCGCGTTTCTCATGGGCGGTAAAGAGCGGGGTTGCGCCGGTCAGATCGAGAATGAGATCGCACTTGGACGATGCACCGTCGCGCGGCGCCTCGAAGGCCATGGCGCCCCGCGCGGAGACAACGGAGGGCGCATAGTCGTTCACGACGATTTCAAAGGCGCCGAAGTGGCCCTTGGCCGCGGCAATGGTGCCTTTGAAGATCGGCACGTCCATAACCTGGGGCGGCATAACATCGCCGGGATTTGTGAGCAGGACCGTCACGTCGAGCCGTCCCGCGAGCTGCCGGGCGGCCTCGATGGCGATTTCGTCGGTGCCGTAAACCAGGCAGGCGCCCTCGGACAGCATGGAGACACTGGGCGCCGCGGCGATGCTGACGGTTGACTCCGCGAGCAGCGCGGCGATCTTGGCATTGGCCTTACCCGCCTGATCGGACCAACCGGCGGTCTCGCGGATATTGACGAACTGGGCGTCGCCCTGATAGCCGGCTTCCTCCAGGATCTCCTCGAAGAGCGGGGCCTCCTGGGTACAGGCGATGGTGATGGGGGCATCGCCGGCGGCGGCCCGCTGAACCGCTTCGATCTGGGCGCGGCAGAGCTGGGTGTGGATCTGTCCGGCATTCGGGTTGCCGCAGGCCTTGGCCAGGGTGTCGCCCTGCAACGGCATGGTATTTTCGCAATTGCAGACAAAGAGCTGCTTCGCGCCGTTCCCCGTTGACCCGCCGTTTTCCATCACACTCGTCTCCTCGCCGTGCTGTCTTCTGTGCTCAACCTTCATTGGAGAGCTTTTGCCGTCTAAAGTCTTTCCTGCCTTGTGTTTTTGAAAAAACCCATAAAACCATTGTGTTATAGAGAATTCTCAAGGTTGTTTCTCAGGGCGGAATGAAAGACGTCCTTCGCCGCAGCAGAACCCGGAGTAGAACACAGAGGCGTCGCTGTCAAAATGCAATCTTCCGAACTGCGCGCCACAGGGCTCCATCACTTAAGCGCGACTTGTGGCCGGGGCAAGTTTCACGCAGACTGTTTCGGTCTCGGAAAAGCCGCTTGGCGCGAAAAAGTTGCCTGGCTCAAACAAGTTGCCTGGCTTGGACGAGATGATTGGCTTTGGAGAGGCAATGATAAGATCCGCGGCGCAGCTTGAGTTCCGCCCATCGACGGGTGTTGCGGGAGCGCCAGCGCGCGGGGATCTCGGGTGAAGCTGGAACAGGTCGTGTGATGGATAAAGAAGTTTCGATGCCTCTGGGTGTCGTTGTGGAGCGGCGTGAGATCGACAATCCCTGGCAGGACTGGAGTTGGCGCCCGGTCGCCGTCATTCCGGGCGCGCCGGATGTGGAAGCCTGGACCGAGCTCTCGAGCGATTCGGTGTCTGTGCGCTATCATGCCGCGACCCTGCCCTTGACCCTGCACCGCAAGGAAACCGAGGCTTACCGGCAGAATCTCTCGAACAATCCGCCGGTCGTCTATGTGGTTCTCGAGCCTGACGATCAGCCCGACACGGTCTATGACTACAAGCCCTCGTCGGTGACGGTATCGCCCTACGAAGCGCAGGATTCGCTCGATTCCGGCGAGGAAATTGTCGAGGGCGTGACCATGCCCGACGGCATGATCGGCTGGGTGCAGGCCTTCGTGGACGCTCATCACGTCGACGAGCCCTTCAAAAAGCGTAAACGCAAGCGCTATGCCACGCACGATGTCGAATTCGGCAAACCGCCGCCGATCGCCAAGAAGCGCGGCAGCCGCGGAGACCACTGACGTGGCCGGAGACGACAAGAGGCGCCCGGGAGAGGGGGCGACCAGCCAGGAAGAGGGCATTGAAGAGGGCGGATTCCTGCGCCGCTGGTCACGCCGCAAAGGGGCACAGGCAAAGACATCCGCGCCAAAGAGCGCAGGTGCCTCGGCACGGCAGATTGACTTTGCCGAGCCCTCCGAAGAAGCGCCATTGGAGTTGCCGTCCGAAGCCCCGGTTCGCGGACGCATGATCACCTCGCCGCCCGGCGGGGTTCCCACCATCGCCGAGCAAGCGGCGCAGCAGCACGCGGAAACAACAAAGCCCCCGCAGGGAGGGACTGCTGACGAAGAGGCTGCTGCGGAAAAAACCGGCGGCGCGGAAGAAGAGCTTCCGGATGTCGAGGATCTGGAAGCGGACTCCGATTTCACGCCGTTTCTGAAGAAGGGGGTTTCGGAGCAGATTCAACGTCGCGCGCTGCGGAAGCTCTGGCTGAGCGATCCGGTTTTGGCCAATGTGGACGGGCTCTTGGACTACGGCGACGACTTTACCGACGCGGCCATGGTCATCGAAAACATGAAAACGGTCTACACGGTCGGACGGGGCATGGTGCCGAAGCCCAAAGACGAGGATGCCGAGGACGCCGAGGTCGAGACTGACGAGGCTGAACCGGAGGGCGAGGCCGGGCAGCGTGAGGCAGCGGAGGCCGATGACCAGGAGCCCGAAGAAGAGAGTGCGGAGGAACCTGCCGGCAGTCAGGCCGAAGCGGAAGGGGCCGCACAGCCCTTGCCCGCCGGCTCCACGGACCTGCGCGGGCCTGATGAGACGATCGGCGGGACCGTTGGAGCCCCGCAGGATTCAAGCGCAAAGATAAAGCGTGAAGAGAGCTGAAGCCTGCAGGCGCCGGAGGGGGGCTGGAGGGGGACTGAGGGGATTCACCGGCTGTTTCGAATCCAGTAGTTCATAAGTACGCATTTTAATTATTGGTATAAATTCTGAGCCAATTTTCTGTCATGGCGCGAGAAATTGTTTGTGCGCTGAATAATGCATTCAAAAAACCTTCCATCAATTTGGTTTAAATGCCCCTCAATGCTGCGCTGCACATCGATAAAGTGAGTTATTACATGCGGTGTTGTTGCGTTGCACAAAAACGGGCTTGAAATTGTTGTGTTGGCCGCGCAGCAAAGTGTTGAGCCTGTAAAGGTAAATTGTCATAATCTGAACACATGAAGAACAGGGATGCATAGGGACGCTTTCCGGAATGGCTCACCCCTCAGCGGTGTCAGACTCAAACGACATGTCGGAAGAAGATCTTCTTCGGGCACAGATGTACCGCTTTCTGGCGCGCCTTCTGGCTGCGCCGCCGGACAAGGCTACGCTCGATGCGGTCTCGCGCCTGACGGGTGACGATACGGATCTCGGCAAGGCGCTGAGCACGGCGGCGGTTCTGGCCGGGAAGACCTCGGCGGCGGATGCGGAGCGCGAATACAATGCCCTCTTTATCGGTCTGGGGCGCGGCGAGCTGGTGCCCTTCGGCTCCTATTACATGGCCGGCTTCCTGAACGAAAAGCCCCTGGCGAAACTCCGTAAGCACATGATCCAGCTTGAGATGGCCCGCTCGGATGACGTCTCCGAGCCGGAGGACCATATCGCGGCGCTTTGTGAGATGATGGCGGGAATGGTCGACGGTGTTTTCGGCGGTGACGATAACCTGCATGGACAGCAGGCCTTTTTCGATTCCCATATCGGGCCTTGGGCGCCGAAGTTCTTTCAGGATCTTGAGGCAGCCGAGTCCTCGACTTTTTATGCGCCGGTCGGGACGATCGGACGGGTGTTTATGGAGATTGAGGCGACCGCCTTTAAGATGGTGGCCGATTAGAGCTCGCCCGTTCCGAGCCGGTGGCGGTGAAGGACGGTCGATTGAGAAGGAGAGCGGTAGGTTAGTGCGAACATGTCCGGGCCCATAACAGAGGTGTAGGGTCCGGACGCATCCGGAAAAAGGTCGGCGCCTAACCGGATGGTGAAGTCAAACGTCGCATCGTGTGGAGCGATGACACAAAAAATGAGGTGGATCTTATGAAAGACGAACGGGCAGAGAAAACGGCCAAGCGCCGTGATTTCCTGAAGCTCGCCGGCCTCGGCGTTGTTACGGCGGGGGCTGGTCTTGCCGGCGCGTCGAAGGACGGCGAGGCGGCCGTCGCGCCGGCGAAAGGCAGCGGCGATTACCGCGAGACCGAGCACGTGAAAACGTACTACGACCTCGCGCGCTTCTAAGCGATTTTCCACCAAATATTCTGACACGTCCCGGCCGGGAAACCCGC
Source organism: Denitrobaculum tricleocarpae (assembly GCF_007004665.1). Taxonomy (GTDB): domain Bacteria; phylum Pseudomonadota; class Alphaproteobacteria; order Kiloniellales; family Kiloniellaceae; genus Denitrobaculum; species Denitrobaculum tricleocarpae. The sequence goes on from NZ_ML660056.1 coordinate 46,201, forward strand.
CGGGCTTGAGTGGGAGAGAAACATGCTCAGGAAAAAAGTAAACGGAGCGACGAGAAGCCCGCGTCTCTCGAAATCGCTGGCCGGTCTGACCGGTGGCGCGATCGATCGCCGTTCCTTCCTCCGCCGGTCCGGTCTGACGGCAGGTGGTTTGGCAGCTGCAGGCGCCATCGGCGGCGGTATGGTCAAAAAGGCCGAGGCCGCAGGGGCGGGCACAAGCGGTAACGTGAAGATCGTAAAATCGGTCTGCACACACTGTTCCGTCGGCTGTACGGTTCTGGCCGAGGTCGATAACGGTGTTTGGGTTGGGCAGGAGCCGGGCTTCGACAGCCCCTTCAACCTGGGTGCGCACTGCGCGAAAGGCGCGTCGGTCCGCGAACACGCACATGGCGAACGCCGGCTGAAGTATCCGATGAAGCTGGTCAACGGCGAATGGCAGAAGATGTCATGGGACGCCGCGGTCACCGAAATCGGCGACGGCATGCTGAAGATCCGCGAAGAATCCGGACCGGATGCGGTCTACTGGCTCGGCTCGGCGAAGCACAACAACGAGCAGGCTTATCTCTTCCGTAAGTTCGCGGCCTTCTGGGGCACGAACAACGTAGATCATCAGGCGCGTATCTGTCACTCGACCACGGTCGCGGGTGTTGCGAACACCTGGGGCTACGGCGCCATGACCAACAGCTACAATGACATTCACAAAAGTCGGGCGATCTTCCTGATCGGTGGTAACCCGGCCGAGGCGCATCCGGTTTCGCTGCTTCACCTTCTCAAGGCGAAAGAGCAGAACAACGCGCCGCTGATCGTTTGCGATCCGCGCTTTACCCGCACCGCGGCCCATGCCGACGAGTTCGTCCGGATGCGTCCGGGCACGGACGTCGGGCTGGTCTGGGGGATCCTCTGGCATCTCTTCGAGAATGGCTGGGAGGACAAAGAGTTCATCCGCCAGCGTGTCTGGGGCATGGACCAGATTAAAACCGAAGTCGCCAAGTGGACTCCGGAAGAGACCGAGCGGGTGACCGGTGTTCCGGGCTCCCAGCTCAAGCGCGTTGCGCGCCTGATGGCGAACAACCGTCCGGGCACGGTGATCTGGTGCATGGGCGGTACCCAGCACACCAACGGCAACAACAACACCCGTGCCTACTGCATCCTGCAGCTTGCGCTGGGCAACATGGGCACGTCCGGTGGCGGAACCAACATCTTCCGCGGCCATGACAACGTCCAGGGTGCGACGGATCTGGGCGTGCTTTGCCACACCCTGCCGGGCTACTACGGCATCAAGGCCGGTTCCTGGAAGCACTGGTCACGGGTCTGGGATGTCGACTACGACTTCCTGCTCAAGCAGTTCCAGGATCAGAAGCTCATGGAGACTGCCGGCATGCCGGTGTCGCGCTGGATCGACGGTGTCCTTGAAGACAAGGAGAACATCGACCAGCCGGACAACGTCCGGGCCATGGTGCTTTGGGGGCATGCGCCGAACTCGCAGACCCGTATGACCGAGATGAAAACGGCGATGGAAAAACTCGACATGCTTGTCGTGGTCGATCCTTACCCGACGGTCTCGGCGATCCTGCACGACCGGAAGGAGGGCGCCTACCTGCTGCCCGCCTGTACCCAGTTCGAGACCTATGGCTCGGTGACCGCGTCCAACCGGTCGCTGCAGTGGCGCGAGAAGATTATCGAGCCGCTGTTCGAATCCAAGACCGACCATGAGATTATCTATCTCCTGGCCGAGAAGTTCGGTTTCGCCGACGAAATGTTCAAGCATATCCAGGTCGACGGGAAGATCCCGCTGGTCGAGGATGTCACCCGCGAGTTCAACAAGGGTATGTGGACGATCGGCTACACCGGGCAGTCGCCGGAACGTATGCGCAAGCATATGGAGAACCAGCATACCTTCGACCGGACGACCCTGTTGGCCAACGGCGGCCCCTGTGACGGGGAATACTACGGTATGCCCTGGCCATCGTGGGGTACGGCGGAAATGGGTCATCCGGGCACGCCGAACCTTTACGACATCTCCAAGCCGGTTGCGGAGGGCGGACTGTCGTTCCGTGCGCGCTTCGGTGTCGAGCGGGAGGGCGACAACCTTCTGGCGGAGGGCTCCTATCCGGTCGGATCCGAGATCAAGGACGGCTATCCGGAGTTCACCATGGCCATGCTCAAGAAACTGGGCTGGGATGGCGATCTGACCGCGGAAGAACGTGCCACGATCGAGGGCATTGCAGGTGACAAGACCAACTGGAAGACCGACCTCTCCGGCGGTATCCAGCGGGTCGCCATCAAGCACGGCTGCTCGCCCTTCGGTAACGCCAAGGCACGGGCCGTGGTCTGGAACTTCCCGGATCCGATCCCGCTGCACCGCGAGCCGCTCTACACGGCACGCCGCGATCTGGTCGAAGACTATCCGACTTACGAGGATCGCCAGATGTACCGTCTGCCGACCATGTACGCTTCGATCCAGAAGAAGGACTTCTCCAAGGACTTCCCGACCGTGCTGACCTCCGGGCGGCTGGTTGAATACGAAGGCGGCGGTGACGAGACCCGGTCGAACCCCTGGCTGGCGGAACTCCAGCAGGACATGTTCGTCGAGATCAATCCTTTCGATGCCAACACCGCGGGTATCCGCGATGGTGCGATGGTCTGGCTGCATTCGCCGGAAGGCTCCAAGGTCAAGGTTATGGCCATGGTGACCGAACGGGTCGGACGCGGCGTCGCCTTCATGCCCTTCCACTTCGGTGGCCATCTGGAGGGCGAGGACCGAAGGCACAAGTATCCGAAGGGTGCCGATCCTTATGTTCTTGGCGAGTCGTCGAACACCGCTCAGACCTACGGGTATGACTCGGTGACCAACATGCAAGAAACCAAAGCTACGCTCTGTCGTATCGAGCTGGCGTAAGGAGGATCTGAGAAATGGCAAGAATGAAGTTTCTTTGTGATGCCGAACGCTGCATCGAGTGCAACGCCTGTGTCACGGCCTGTAAAAACGAGAACGAGGTGCCCTGGGGCGTAAACCGCCGCCGCGTCGTCACCATCAATGACGGCAAACCCGGCGAGCGCTCCATTTCAGTGGCTTGCATGCATTGCTCGGACGCGCCCTGTATGGCGGTCTGTCCGGTCGACTGCTTCTACCAGAACGAAGAGGGTGTGGTCCTGCACTCCAAGGATCTCTGCATCGGTTGCGGTTACTGCTTCTACGCCTGTCCGTTCGGCGCACCGCAGTATCCGCAGGCCGGTAACTTCGGGTCCCGTGGCAAGATGGACAAATGCACCTTCTGTAACGGTGGTCCGGAAGACAACCACAGTGAAGCCGAGTTCCAGAAGTATGGCCGGAACCGTTTGGCCGAGGGCAAGCTGCCGCTTTGCGCCGAAATGTGTTCGACCAAGGCTCTACTGGCCGGCGACGGCGACTCTGTCTCGAACATCTACCGCGAGCGTGTTGTCGCCCGTGGCTTCGGTTCGGGCGCCTGGGGCTGGGGGACGGCCTACGAGGCGAAGACCGGCGGTTGATGCATACCGCGGGATGTAGAGTGTTTTCTTGAGGGAGGGGCGGCTTTTTGCCGCCCTTCTTTTCAAGAGCCTGGCTTTTCAGGAACCCGGCTTTTAAAAGGCCCGGCTTTCGAAGAGCCCCCGGGTTTCTTCTCCGGCTGGATGGGGAAGAGGTTCCTGCGGACCTGTAACGTTAACGAGCCTGAAGTGCGGTCGGTTTCGAGGAAACGCCTGACCGTCGGGCTTCAACCAGAGGGATAGTGCGTTGAAGAAGACGAAACAGTCTCGGCGCGACTTCATGGCATTGGGTGGAAGTCTTCTGCTTGGTCTGACGCTGACCGCCTGCCGCCAAGAGGAGCAGGGGCGTAAACTGCTGTACGACAAGGGCACCTATCTTGGGGAGGCGGACGAAGGCCTTTCCGATGAAGATCGGGCGAAGCTGCGGCAGCGCGCAACATTTCAAAGAGATTGAGGCCTGGCGCATGTTCGATGCCAACGTCCTGTCGCGCGAGACAAATGCGAGGCGGGCCACGCGGTATCCGGAGAGCGAGGTGAAGGCTTGAGGCGGTGCCGCGGTATCTGCGGTATAACCAATGAGTGATATCGGAAAGAGGGTTTCGTTTCATTGCAAGGTGAGATGCAGCGAAACCGAAGCTTTAGATGCATTGAAAGGGTGGCGATGTCTATCTTAAGGCGGTCTATGAGAGGTTTGATCCCGGCGATTCTGATCCTGGCCGGGGTCTATGGCGCAATTTCAGTGGGTGGTGGCCTGTGGCTGACGGACCGCGAGGCGGTCGCGCAGTCAGCGACCGGCGATCCTGCGGCTGGTGTGGTCGTCGACGGGCAGGTGCCGGGCAATACCCTGGGCAATAGCAGCGATGCCGAACTCTGGCGCGCTATCCGGCAAGGTGTCGAGGGTAACATCTCGTCGCCGGGCGCTCAGGGCGGCGTCCTGATCCAGTCGGAAGGCGAGAACTGGCGGGCGGTCCGCAATGGTCCTGTCTCCAAGTACGGTGTATGGGGGCTGTTGGGGGTCATTGCGATCCTGGCCGTTTTCTTCGCCGTGCGCGGACGCATCACGATCGAGGCCGGTCGATCCAGCCAGACCATCCAGCGCTTCAACGCGTTGGAGCGTTTCAGTCATTGGCTGATGGCAGGCTCCTTCATCGTTCTCGCTGTGACCGGGCTGAACATGCTTTACGGCCGTTATTTTCTGCCCGACGTCATCGGAAAAGAGGCTTTTGCAATCATCACCTCCTGGGGCAAGTACGGCCATAACTATCTGGCCTTCGCCTTCATGGCGGGACTCTTGCTGAGTTTCGTGCTCTGGGTGGTGCACAATATTCCAAACAAGACGGATCTGAACTGGCTGCTGAAAGGCGGCGGCCTGTTCTCCAAGCACAGTCATCCCCCGGCGGAAAAATTCAATGCGGGCCAGAAGATCCTCTTCTGGCTGGTGACGCTGGGCGGTTTCTCGATCAGCCTCTCCGGTCTCGGGCTGCTGTTCCCCTTCGAGATTCCCATGTTCGCCAAGACCTTCGCGTTCCTGAATATCTTCGGCTTCGGCCTGCCGGAACAGCTGACCATGATGCAGGAAGTGCAGCTGGCGCAGCTCTGGCACACGGTGATGGGTCTGGTCCTGACGATCGTGATCGTGGGCCACATCTATATCGGTTCGGTCGGTATGGAAGGCGCGTTCGACGCCATGGGCGATGGCGAAGTGGATTTGAACTGGGCGAAGGAGCATCACGAGCTCTGGGTGAAAAAGACTCTGAGCAGCCAGGCCTCATCCGACGGGAGCAAATAGTATGGAGCCGGATTTCACCGGGGGCAGGGGCCGGAGTTTGACCTGGTCCGGAATGACCGCTGCCCTTGGCGGTCTGGTCCTGCTTGCGTTCTTCCTGGTGCTTTCCATGCCGGCGAAGGCGGAGGCCCGATCCCTGGAAGCCGTGGCGGCGGAGATCGCCTCGCGGTATGACGTGGAGGTCCTGCGCAGTTCCGAAGTCGTCCTTGCGGACGGGTCCAGTGCCTATGAACTGGTGGTCATGCGGCCCGGCGGGAACTCCAATGCGGCCTTTCAGGTTACACGGCTGCTGGCGGATCCCGAAAGCGGTGATCTCATCCCGGCCTTCAGGCATGGCCGCTCCGGCTACGATCTTTCCGGCGCGCCGCGGTTTAATCCAGGCAGGGACGGGGCAGATTACATCATGCGCAGAGACAGTCTGCGGTGACGAGGAAGCCGAACTTCAGGAGTCACGCAGGCGGGTCCGGTTCTGTATCGGGCCCGGTTGTTCATCCCGAACGGCTCCGGACTGGCTTCGCGCCGCTTGCCGGTCTCCGGGGGGGGGCGACTGTGATATCAGGATCGGCGGGGGAGAGTTGAGCGTTTGACTGTTCGTTTGCCCGGTCGTTTCTCCGTTTTTGCTCTGGCCACCCTTGCCTTCATTCAATTGATGTTTGGTGTTCAGGGTCTGTTGAGCCCGGGAATCGCACAGGCGGATCTTGCGGGCCATGGCGGCCCCGTCAACGGGCTGACCATCTCATCCGACGGCAAAGCCGTACTGACCGCCGGTTTCGATTACAGCGTCATCCTCTGGGACCTGGAAAGCGAAGAGGAACGACATCGTCTGGAAGGACATGATGCGGCGGTCAACGCGGTGGCTTTTTTGCCCGACGGCTCGAAAGCGCTTTCCGCCAGCGATGATCAGGTGGTGATTCTCTGGGACCTGACGGCGGGCACGGAACTGCGCCGCTATACCGGACACCAGGGCAAGGTTGTCGATCTGGCGGTCTCAGCCGATGGGCGCTTTGCGGCTTCCGCCTCCTGGGACCTGACGGTGCGCATCTGGGACCTGCAGGCCGAGAGCGATGCGTCCGAACCGGTCTTGCTGCAGCATCGTGCCCCCGTGAATGCGGTTGCCTTTCTCGCCGATAAGGGCCTGGTGGTGACCGGGGCCGCGGACAGCACGATCCGGATCTGGGAGGCCGAGACCGGCAAGCTGACACAACAGATGTCGGCACATGATTTCGGGGTGTCGGCTATTTCCGTCGCGGCGGACGGCCGCCACGCGGTCAGTTCCTCCGCCGATGAGACCCTGCGGTACTGGGATCTGGAGACGGGTGACGAGATCGCGGTGCTGCGTGGCCATCAGGGCGCGGTTCTCGCCGCCGCCATATCGCAGGATGGCCGTCTGGCGGCTTCGGGCGGGACGGATGGAAAGCTGAGGATCTGGCGGTTGGATAGTGAATTCTACTCGCCGCAGGACGTATCGCACAAAGGGGTGGTTTGGTCCCTGGCCTTCACGCCCGAGGCGGACGTGCTGATTTCCGCCGGCGCCGACGCACTTGCGCGGGTCTGGCGCCTGGATGAAAACGGCAATCAGCGCACAGACGGCGTTCAAACTACGGCTGCGGGAGCGGTCGCGCCGGACTATGCGGATATTCCCGGCGCATGGCAGTTCCGCAAATGCGCGATCTGCCACAGCCTGACCGACGATGATGAGCACAAGGCGGGGCCCTCCCTTCACGGTGTGTTCGGGCGGCGGGTCGGAACGCTTGAGGGCTACAGCTATTCGCCGGCTTTGCGCGACGGTGATCTGATCTGGGATGAAGAGAGCATTGACGCGCTGTTCCGCCTGGGCCCGGATGTGGTTACGCCGGGCAGTAAGATGCCGATCCAGCGGATTCCGAAGGATGAAGACCGGGCGGAGTTGATCGAGTTCCTGAAACGCGCCGCCGGGTATCATAACGGCACCGGCGCGCCTACCGCGCCCGCCAGAGATGCATCGGGTTCGACGCCAGGAGAGACCGGCGGTGTAAGATCGGACGGTGCGCCGAAGCGCGATGCGGACAAGACGGGAGCAAGGGACTAAGCTCTTGACGAAACGTCAGGATTCGACAGAATTTGCGGACAGCCTCAAGGTTGACGCGTTGTATAGTCAGAGACAGGAGTGCTGAGCATGAAGGCTTTTTTGGCAAGCGTTGTGGTCGCGGTTACCATTTCCCTGGGCGCTGCGGTGATACTGAGCATGGTCGATTTTTCGGCTGAGAGCGCAAATCAGTCCCAAAACGGATCGGTTCGCCTGTAGTTGGTTCGCCTGCAATTCCCGCCAAACGCCGATGGCGCAGCAAGCGGTGCGGATATGATGCGGCCTGGGTCGAGCAGGGATGTCGCTCGAGTGTCCGATTGTTTCAGCAGGAAACGGCTGATCCTGGTTGCACTCCTGACGATCATTGCGGCGGTCTCCGGCTGTTCATCGAGCAATTGGAAGAAAACCGGCGAGCGCTGGCGGGACAATCACTGCCGCGAAGTCAATAGAGGCCCTTGCAGGGACGGCGTGCCGCTTGAGCATCACGGCCGGCTGGCACCACTGCAGACACCGCTTCTTCCCGCCGTAAAGGCAGAGGCGTTCCCCATTTCCTGATGTCGAGAGCCGCAGACTCAGAGCAGTCGAATGCCCCAACGGACCGTGCCCTACAGTATTGTCGATGTTTTCACCACCCGGCGTTTCGCCGGTAACCCGGTCGCCGTGATCAGGGACGCCCGGGGCTTGTCGGGGACGCAAATGCAGTCCATCGCCCAGGAATTCGGGTTTTCGGAAACGACCTTTATCCTGCCTCCAGGCAATGGCACGACGAGCGCAAAGCTGCGCATCTTTACGCCCTTCGACGAGATTCCCTTTGCGGGCCACCCGAATATCGGAACGGCTTTCGTGGCCGCTACGGAAGAGACCGTGGCGGAAGTCCAGAGCGATCAGCTCGTTTTTGACGAGCTTGGTGGGCCGGTGAGCGTGGGACTGCAGCGGGAGCAAGGCCGGGTGATCGGTGCGAGGATCACCGCACCCCAGGCGCTCGAGGTTCAGGGTGAGTGCGACACCGCAATGATTGCGGCCTGTCTTGGCCTGCCGGAGGATCAGGTTCTGTCAACGCGCTTTCAGCCTTGCGTGGCAACTGTGGGTCTGCCCTTTGCCTTCGCCGAGCTCGCTGACGAGCGCGCGCTGGCCGCTGTCGAGCTGAATATTGCAGCCTTCAAAACCGCGCAAGCGCGTGGTCCACTGACGGTCGACGGTTTCGCGATCTCAGCTTTCGCCGTCACGTCGGAGTCCGGGTCGGACTTCAAGGTTCGCGCCCGCGTCTTCTCGCCGCTGGGCCATCCCCCCGAAGATCCGGCGACCGGCAGCGCGGCGGGAGCCCTGACCTCGTTGTTGGCACTCTCAGGCGGCGATGACGGTTTCTGCAGGGCGAGTATCGAGCAGGGTGTGGAGATGGGCCGCCCCAGTCTGATTGAAGTGGAGATACCCGCTTCCGGCGCGCGTGCGGAAATCACCGGGCGTTGCGTCGCCGTCAGTTCCGGCGTGCTCTATCTGTAGGGACCCAGGGCGGCAGAGTCTCGGGGCGGCAGAATCTCGGGGCTTTTGGAGAAGGTGCGACAGTGCGGTTCTATGAGGCCGAACGGTAAATCGGCGCGACGATAGAGTGATAGGCTTGAACCGTGGAATGCCAAGGCCGGTATCCCAAAGCTTACGACGGAGAGGATCGGGTAGAGTCCGGCGTTGTTCAGGATTTAGATGTAGACATGAAAATCAAAAGGGACGCCGATCTATAGGGCGTCCCTTTTGTCTTGCTTAAGGTCGGTCTTGAGGCGATCTGGAACCCACTTTACTCCGCCGGGACCAGCCGGTTCTCGACCGCGGGAGCGATCTCGCCAGCGGCCTCCACGTAGTCGACGACCATCAGCGCCATCAACTGAGCAGCGGCCGGATCGATCAGGTTCTTGGCGTCCTTAAAGACGCTGTAGCCGTCGCCGCCCCCGGCGATGTAGTCGTTGGCCGCCAGCGTATAGTTTTTGGCCGCATCGATCGGGCTGTCACCGACCATCACCGACTTGACCCGTGATCCCGCCGGGGCCTTGGCATCCCAGGTCACGGTCATGCCCGAAACACTGGGGAAACGCCCGGCGCCGTTCTCAACCTGGCTGAAGCCGTTCTCAAGGGCCTCGACGATCTGCGCGCCGGTGACCTCCAGCTTGACTGTCGTGTTGCCGAAGGGCAGCTCGGTCTGGATGTCGCGCCGGGTCAGGACCGTGCCTGCGTCGTAGATCTTGTCGCCGCGGATGCCGCCGCCGTTGGTGATGGCGACGTCGGCCTCGACGCCTTTGCGGATCGCGTCGCTGATCAGATTGCCGATGGCGTTTTCGCCCCCGCGCACGGATGCGCGCCGGCTGTCCAATTGGGTCGTGGTGGTGCCGATTTCCACGTCCAGCTCCAAGCTGAGCTTTTTGAGATAGCTGTCGACCTTCGCGGCCATCTCGGCGTCGCCTTCCATGCCCGCGGTCGGGATCGTGCGGAAACTGGGACTCCAGACAAAACGCTGCTTACCGCGCCGCTCGACCCGGTCCATAGTGACTTCCAGAACGCTCACATAGTCCGCCTGGGCAGCGGACTCCATCATGGCGATCTTGCCGTTGTAGTAGCTCATCAGGAGGTGATCGTGGCCGCTGAGCAGGATGTCGATACCGGTGCCTGCATTGACCAGATCGAAATCCTCCTCGATCCCGGTGTGGGAGAGAGCGACGACTAGGTCGGCACCTTCCTCGCGCAGCTTCGCGGACATCTCGCGCGAGGTTGCCTCCAGGGATGCGAAGGACACAGTTTCCGGGCTTGAGACCTCCGTGGTATCGGGCGTGACCAGACCGAAGAAGCCGATGGTGAACTCGCCGGCCTTGGTGGTCCAGGAGGCGATGGCCCCGTCGATGATTTCACCGTCGCTGTCGATGGCATTGGTTCCCAGAATGGGGAACGTGGCCTCGGCAATGCGCTCCATCGCGACTTTCGGGCCGAAATCGAATTCATGATTGCCCAACACCATGATATCCACGTCCGCGGCGTTCAGCAGATCGATCATATGAGCGCCCTTGTCGAAACCCGACAGCAGAGACGGCGAAATGGCGTCGCCGCCGTGGGTAAAGATGACATGCTCGCCCGCCGCCCGTTCCGCCTTGACCACGGCCATCAGGTTGGCGAGACCGCCCTTGCCGCCGGAGGCTTCCATCCGGTCCATATCGTTGGTGTGAACGAAGGTCACTGTGGTCGGTTCCGCAAAGGCCGAAGATACGGCCAGCAGGACGGCCGCCAAAGCCGCAAAGGCGGTGCTTCTGATCGGAAAGCTCATTTCCCTCTAGCTCCCTGAATATTGCAATTATATGACAGGTTACACGCGAAACGGCCCTGCTGGCTACGCGGCTTTCACAGCACCGAAAAAGCCGCGCAATTTATCGGCGTCGAGTTTGTGATCGCTCCTGACCGAGCTGCAGAGATCCAGGCCGTAGGGCCGGACTTCCCGGATCGCCCGCCCGACATTGCTGCGGTTGATGCCGCCGGCAAGGAAGACCGGGCATCTGGCTTCCTCCACGATCCGGCGGCTGAGGCTCCAGTCATGCACACGGCCCGTTCCGCCAAGTTGCTTCACCTGCAGAGTGGGATTGCCTGAATCCAGCAGCAGGGCATCGACCTTTTTCGACAGACCGCGTGCTTCGGCGATGCTGTCGTCATCGATCACATGAATAACCTGAACGATCTTCAACGCCGGAAGTTCCTTGCGCAGCCGGTCGTAGACGCCGGATGCCACGGCATCGACGAACTGCACGGTATTTGTACGGCAGTTTCGCACGTGCTCCACGATGGCATCGGCGTCGGTCCGGCTGGTCAGCAGAAAGCTCGCGATCGGGGGCGGGATTTGCGCCGCGATCTCGGCAATCAGTTCGTCTCCGATCACCCCCGGGCCGCTTGGCATCTCCGAGACCAGCCCAAGGGCGGATGCGCCGTGATCGATGGCCATGCGGGCCTCTTCCGGTGACGAGATGCAACAGATCTTCACCCGTGGCGTCATGCGGCCACCTTTGCGCGCAGTTTCTCTTTGGTCTCAGGATCGGCGAAGGCGCCATCAATGGCCGTCAGGGTGACCCGGCGCAGCGCGTCGTCGTCCAGACCGAAGAGCGTGGAGGCCCGGTCGTATTCCCGTCCGATCGAGGTATCGAAATAGGGCGGATCGTCGGAGTTCAGAGTGATCCGGCAACCGGCCTCTTGCAGGGCGAGCAGCGGATGCGCGCTGTAGTTCTCAAAGACACCCGTGGCGATGTTACTGCCCGGACAGACCTCCAGCACGATTTCCCTGTCGGCCAGTTCGCGAACCAGGTCAGGGTCCTCGATCGCCCGCACGCCGTGACCGAGCCTCTGTACGGGCAGGGCGTCGAGCGCATCGCGCACGCTTTGCGCGCCTGCCACCTCACCGGCGTGCGCCGTACAGGGCAGGCCTGCGGCGTGAACGATCTCGAAAGCCGGGGTGAAATCGTGCGGTGAATAGGTGTTCTCGTCGCCCCCCATCCCGAAGCCGGTGACCAGTTCGTGGGGGTGGGCGACCACCTGGCGCGCGACCTCGACCCCGCGCTCCGGCCCCAGGTGCCGGACACAGGTGACGATAATCCGGCCTTCGATCCCGCTTTCGCTGCGCGCCTCTTCAATCCCGGCGACGATACCTTCCAGATGGTCCGCATAGGACATCCCCACCGCGGCCGCGTGGTCCGGCGAGGACATGACCTCCACATAGATGGCGCCCTCGGCGGCGCAGTCCATCAGGTATTGATAGGTCACGTCGCGGTAGTCTTCCGGCGTGCGGATAACCGAGCTGGCGATGTCGTAGACCTTCAGGAAATGCAGAAAATCGCTCCAGGCGAAGTTGCCGTTTTCGTCAAAGGTTTCATCCGGCAGGGCCATGGAATGCCGCGCCGCCAGCCTGCGCACCAGATCCGGGGAGGCGGCGCCTTCCAGATGGCAATGCAGCTCGGCCTTGGGCACCATGGTGATCACGCTTCAGAACCCGCGCAAAGGCATGTCCGCCGGACGCTGCAGCCAGTTGTCCTCGAGATAACGGCAGGTGCCATCGATGACGTGCAAGGTGTAGGCCTGGCGGGAAATCGGCGAATGGTTTGGTCCGCTGAGATGGGGCAGCTGACCGTGCAGGACGATCAGCGTGCCTTTCTTTGCCTCCAAAGGAACGGCGTTTTCGGCGGACCAGGGCGCGGGGTCCAGGACGTCAGTGACCATCGCGCCCTCCGCGCGGCGGAAGCGTTGGCGGATCGGGTCTTTGTGGCGTCCCGGCATGGCCCAGAGACAGCCATTCTCCAGGGTTGCGTCTTCAAGGGCGAACCAGAAACCGACGACACTCAGGGGATCGGTGGTCAGGAAGGTGGAATCCTGATGGCACACCACTTCGCCGCCGATCTTGGGCTGCTTGAAGATGTACATGGATTGCAGAAGAAGCGGTTCCGCGAGGCCGACGTTCCTTGCCAGCCGCGCCAGACCTTTTGTGCGGGAGAAGTCGTCGAATACCGGGTCCAGGTCGTGCATGGCGTGGCCGATCTTATTGATCGAGAGAGCCTTTGCCTGCCGCAGCACACCTTGTTCGTCGAAGGCGTCTTCTTCGAAAAAGAACCTGATCTTGCCGCCGGACTCCCCGAAGTAGCGATCCCGGGCGTGGGATTTCGAGGTGGTGGAGAAGACCGTCGCGCTCTCTTGCGGATCGAAGTCCTCGACCAGCTTCGCCGCCTGTGCCATGAGGGCATCGCAGCGTTGGGCGGGCATGAAGTCCTCGATCAGCAGATAACCCTCGTCCCGATAGGAGGACAGCATCGCTTCATCCGGTCCTTTCGCCGCCATAGCCTGCGCGCTTCGCCGAAAGCGGATCGGTTGCGCGGTCTCCTTCGTAACTTCGGGATAAGCCTGCGAGGTCATGCGGCCAGGAAGTCCTTTCCATGATCGAGCGGTGCGATGCCCAGATGCCGGGCGAGGGTCTGGCCGATATCGGCGAAGCTGTCGCGGCGGCCCAGTGAGCCGGGCGTGACCTTCGGCCCGAAGGCCAGAACCGGCACGTGCTCACGGGTGTGGTCGCTGCCCGGCCAGGTGGGGTCGCAGCCGTGATCCGCCGTGATAATCGCGAGGTCACCGGGCTGCAGCAGGGCTTCGAACTGCGGGAGTTGCCGGTCGAAGGCTTCGAGCGCCGCGGCATAGCCGGCCACGTCGCGCCGGTGGCCGAACAGCGTATCGAAATCCACGAAGTTGGTGAAGACCAGCGCGCCCTCCGGTGCGGTCTTCGCGGCTTCGAGCGTGACTTCGAAGAGTGCGTCGTTGCCGTTGGCCTTGATGGATTGGGTCATGCCGCGATGGGCGAAGATGTCGGAGATCTTCCCGATGGCGATCACTTCGCGGCCGTCGTCCTTGAGGCGGTCGAGCAGTGTGGGCGAGGGCGGCGGCGTGGTCAGGTCTTTGCGGTTGCCCGTGCGCTGAAAGGAGGCGGCATCCTCGCCGATGAAGGGCCGTGCGATCACCCGCCCGATGTTGTAGCCGTCCACCAGTTCCTTGGCGATCCGGCAGAGTTCGTAGAGGCGCTCCAGTCCGAAGTGCGTTTCGTGGGCGGCGACCTGAAAGACAGAGTCCGCCGAGGTATAGACGATGGGCTTGCCGCTGCGGATGTGCTCTTCCCCCAGTTGGGCGATGATCTCCGTACCCGAGGCGTGACAGTTGCCAAGCACGCCAGGCAGATCGCAACGCGCGATCAGGGCGTCGGTCAGCTCGACCGGAAAGCAGGGCGTTTCCTTGGGGAAAAAGCCCCAGTCGTATTCGACGGGAACGCCGGCCATCTCCCAGTGTCCGCTGGGTGTGTCCTTCCCGAAACTCCGTTCGGCGGCATGGCCATAGGCGCCGGTGATCTTGTCGGGCGGGAGGAAACCTGCGGGCGTGGCACCTGCGCTTTCTTCTGCCGTCAGGCCCAGCCCGAGCCGGGCGAGATTGGGAAGCTGCAGGGGGCCGTGACGTCCGTTCGGGATATCGGCTTTTCCTTCGGCGCAGGCCTGGGCGATATGGCCGAAGGTGTTGGCGCCCTGATCACCGAATTTCGGGGCGTCTTCAGTCGCACCGACACCGAAGGAGTCCATCACCAGGATGAAGGCACGTGTCATGATGCCGTTTCCCTGATGTACTCGTAGACCGTTTCAGACGTCGAAGACCCGGGCGTCTCGGGACGTTCGTCCGCGATGCTGAGCGCGCTGCGGATCTCATCTGCAGCTGCCTGCGCGGAGCTCTCGTCTTTTGCATGTACGACCGCAAGCGGCCGGTCACTGCCGACCTCATCGCCGAGGGCGGCAACCTCCGTGAAGCCGACGGAATGGTCGATGGCGTCGCTGGCCCGGCGGCGGCCACCGCCCAGCGTGACCACGGCGACCCCGACCGCTCGCGTATCGACTTCGCTGACGAAGCCGTTCGTTTCGGGATAGACCGGTTGGACAACAGGCGCCGTTGCAAGGTAGCTTTCGGAGCGTTCCATGAAGTCGGCAGGCCCGCCGAGAGCGCTGACCATCTTGCCGAAAATCTCGGCGGCGGCACCGGAATCCAAAGCCCGGTCCAGACGCGCTGCGGCGTCTTCGGGCGTTTCGGCGAGTTTGCCGAGGACCAGCATTTCGGAACAGAGCGCCATGACCACCTCATGCAGACGGGTATTGCGACGCCGACCGGTAAGATAGTCCAAGGTCTCGGCCACTTCCACAGCATTTCCGGCGCTGTGGCCCAACACCTGGTTCATATCCGTGATCAGCGCCGTCGTCGCCATGCCCGCACCGTTGGCCACCGCGACGATGCTCTCGGCCAGCGAGAGCGCCATTTTCCGGGACGCGGCGAAGGCGCCGCTGCCGGTCTTCACGTCCATGACCAGGCCGTCCAGTCCGGCCGCGAGCTTCTTCGAGAGGATCGAGGCGGTGATCAGAGGGATGGATTCCACCGTAGCCGTCACATCGCGGATGCCGTAAAAACGCTTGTCTGCCGGCGCCAGGTCAGCGGTCTGCCCGATCACGGCGCAGCCGACGTCACGTACCACATCCCGGAATCGTTCGATCGTCGGCGAGGTGTCGTAGCCTGGAATCGAGTCGAATTTATCCAGGGTGCCACCGGTGTGCCCGAGGCCCCGCCCGGATATCATCGGCACGTGCCCGCCGCAGGCGGCGACCATGGGTGCCAGCATCAGGCTGACCTTGTCGCCGACACCGCCGGTCGAGTGTTTGTCGAGCACCGGACCGGAGAAACCGGCATTGCTCCAATCCAGAACCCGTCCGGACTGAGTCATCCCCCGGGTGAGCGCGACGCGTTCCGCCATGGTCATGCCCTGGAAAAAGACCGCCATGGCGAAGGCCGCGACCTGGCCTTCGCTGATGGTCTCGTCGGCGATGCCGCGCACCATGAAGGCGATTTCATCGTCGCTGAGAGCTTCGCCGTCGCGTTTCCGCCGGATTATTTCTTGTGGCAGCATGCCTCAGGACCTCCTGTTCACGACGCGTGGCTCAATCATCGGGTTGTCCCTCCAGGAACGCAATGATCAGCTTCTTGAGATCCTGTGCCGCGAGCGCGGCCTTTTCCATGGTCTGGTCGTGGCTCAATGGCGTGTCATCCAGGCCTGCGCCGTAGTTGGTGATGATGGAGAGAGCCGAGACTTTGAGGCCCAGGTGCCGGGCAAGAATGACTTCCGGCACCGTCGACATGCCCACCGCATCGGCGCCGAGGATCTTGGCCGCGCGTATCTCCGCCGGAGTCTCGAAGTTGGGGCCCGAGAACCACATATAAACGCCTTCGTTCAAGGTTACGCCCTGTTGCCGGGCGGCTTCCTGCAATTGTGCGCGATATTCCGGATCGTAGGCATCGACAAGATCGACGAAGCGGGTCGGGGACTCTTCACCGATCAGAGGAGAGCTGCCCGAGAAGTTGATGTGATCCGTGAGCAGCATCAGGCTGCCCGGACCGGCGCCATTGAGCAGACTGCCGGCGGCATTGGTGAGCAGCAGCGACTTGCAGCCCGCCGCCTGGAGCGAACGGATCGGTCCCTTCATGGCGTCCGCCTTGCCGGCCTCGTAATAATGGGCGCGGCCCTGCATCATGGCGATGGAGACACCGCCCAGGCGTCCCAGAACCAACTGGCCTTCGTGCCCCTGGACGGTGGGCTTCGGAAAACCCGGGAGCTCGGCGTAGGGAACATGTTTGGCGTTTTCGACGGCATCGGCCAGAGAGCCCAGACCGGACCCCAGCACCATGCCGAAGCTGGGCGGAGCGTCGCCCGCGGCCTCAAGGATAATCTCGGCGGCGTTTTTGCTGCTCATTTCAGGTTCTCCGGGCCGAAGGACAAAGGTAAAAGTTCGTCGAGTGTCGTGGTCCTGCGGATCCCCTCCGGCCCGCAGACATGGATCGCGGTCGAACCGGCAGCGAACTCCCGGATTTTCTGGCGGCAGCCGCCGCAGGGTGTGACCAGGCTGTCGCCTCTGCCCATCACGCAGACTTCGTCGATTTTTTGCGCGCCTGCATTGACCATGGCCGCGATCGCGGCGGCCTCGGCGCAGAGGCCTTCCGGATAGGCGCTGTTTTCGACGTTACAGCCGCTGTAAATCTTGCCGTTATCGGCGCGGACGGCGGCGCCCACGGCGAAGCCGGAGTAGGGTGCATAGGCCCTGCTCATTGCCTCACGCGCCGCCGCGATCAGGTCTTCAGTCACATTATCTCTCTTTGACGTAGGGTATTCCACTGGCCTTCGGAGCCACGGCCTTGCCGATAAAGCCCGCGAGCAGGATCACAGTCAGGATATAGGGCAGTGCCTGGATCAGTTGTACCGGAATCTCACCCACGAGTGGCATTGACACGCCCTGGATACGGTTGGCGACGGCGTCGAGAAACCCGAACAGCAGGCAGGCCATCATGGCGGGCACCGGACGCCACTTGCCGAAGATCATCGCCGCCAGCGCAATGAAGCCCTGACCCGCGGTCATGTTCTTAACGAAACCGGCGTTTTGCGCGGTCGAGAGATAGGTTCCGGCGATGCCGCAGAGCAGACCGCAGCAGAGCATGGCCTGATAGCGCAGCGCCGTGACCGAAATACCGGCCGTGTCGACGGCGGCGGGGTTCTCGCCGACGGCCCGCAGACGCAAGCCGAACCTGGTCCGGTAAACCACCCACCAGGTCAGCGGAACCGCCAGGTAGGCAATATAGGCCAGCAGGTTGTGGCCGCTGATGATCTCCGTGTAGAGCCCGCCGATGAAGGGCACGTCCCTGACCGCCAGCGCGCCGGGCCAGACCAGCGGACTGAAGCGCGCGTCGTTGGTCAGAGACGGCGTCTGACCGCCCTGGGCGAACCAGGCAATGCCCAGCGTGACGGTCAGACCGGCCACCAGGATGTTGATCGCGACCCCGCTGACCACCTGGTTGCCCTTATGGGTGATGCAGGCAAAGCCGTGGATCAGCGCGAGAATGACGGAGATGGAGACGCCCGCAAGCAGGCCTGCC
Organism: Denitrobaculum tricleocarpae; assembly: GCF_007004665.1. Lineage (GTDB taxonomy): Bacteria > Pseudomonadota > Alphaproteobacteria > Kiloniellales > Kiloniellaceae > Denitrobaculum > Denitrobaculum tricleocarpae. The sequence continues at coordinate 64,053 of NZ_ML660056.1, forward strand.
CAGGCAGAATCCATCACAAAGGCCGCGGCTGCGGCGGCGAAGGCCGCGGCCAGCATCTTGCCTTCCAGACCGATGTCGATCACGCCCGAACGCTCGGCATAGAGGCCCGCGAGTGCGGCCAGAACCAGCGGCGCGGCGACACGGATCGTGGCGTCGAGAGTCGAGACCACCAGAATGAAGAACTCATCCATCGATCTAACCCTCCACCGCTGAGCGTCGTCCCGAGGTAACAGCGGTGATAACCGCATAGATACGCTCGACGGTCGGTTTAATCATCAGGGCGAGGGCGCCGCTGAAGAGGATCACCAGACCCTGAACCACCTCGACCATCTCGCGGGTGACCTTGGGCATGTCGAAGGAGAGCTCCGCGCCGCCCTGATAGAGGGTGCCGAAGAGCAGGCTGGCGAAGATGATGCCGATCGGATGGTTGCGTCCCATCAGCGCCACGGCGATCCCGGCAAAGCCGTAGCCGAGCTGAAAGTTCAGCAACAGGCGGTGATGGACGCCGAGGATCTCATTCAGTCCCACGAAACCCGCCAGACCGCCCGAGACGCACATGGCCAGGATGATGATCTTTTTCGGGTTGATCCCGGCATAGACCGCGGCGGTCTCGTTGAAGCCGACGGTGCGGATCTCGTAACCCCAGCGCGTGCGCCAGATAAACGCCCAGACCAGGGCACAGCAGATCAGTGCCCAGAAAATCGAGAGGTTGAGCGGTGAACGGGTAATGCTGATGCCGAACCAGGCGAGAGCTTCATGCATGAAGGGCAGCCAGGTGGTTTCGGCGAATTCCCGGCTCTGGGGCGACATCTGACCCGGCTGGATCAGAACGTTCACCAGCAGGTAGACCATCAGCGCCGAGGCGATGAAGTTGAACATGATGGTCGTGATTACGATGTGGCTGCCGCGGTAGGCCTGCAGGTAGGCCGGGATGTAGGCCCAGGCGGCGCCGAAGAGGGCGGCGGCCATGATTGAGATCGGTACGATCAGGATCAGGGGCAGGCTGCTGTCGAAGGCCAGCAGCATGAGGCCTACGCCCAGACCGCCGATGTAGGCCTGCCCCTCGCCGCCGATGTTGAAGAGACCGGCGTGAAAAGCGACGGCCACGGCAAGACCGGTGAAGATGAAGTTGGTGGTGTAGTAGAGCGTGTAGCCGATGCCGTAGTCGGTGCCCCAGGCGCCGTAGAGCAGGATACCGACCGCTTCGATGGGATCTTCGCCGATCAGCAGGATGATCAGCCCCGATACGAAAAACGCCATGAGGATATTGATCAGCGGGATCAGGCCGACGTCCACCCAACGCGGGATGTTTCCGCTTGAAGCGCTCATGCCTCTGCTCCCAGGTTACGCTGTTCCCCGACAGGCTCCTGGCCGGCGGCCGACTCTGTTTCCGGGTTGGCGTTGGCCATCATCAGGCCCAGCATGCGTTCGTTCGCATCCTTGGCATCGACTTCGCCGACGATCCGTCCTTCGAACATGACCAGGATCCGGTCGCTGAGAGACATGATTTCCTCCAGCTCGACCGAGACCAGCAGCACGGCCGCGCCCGCATCGCGCATGGCCACCAAATTTTTATGAATGTATTCAATCGCACCGATATCGACGCCCCGGGTCGGCTGTCCGACCAACAGGACTTTGGGTTTACGCGCCATCTCGCGCGCCAGCACGATCTTCTGCTGGTTGCCGCCGGAGAAGTTCGCGGACTTCAGGCCGGGAGTCGGGGGGCGCACATCAAAGTCCGCCATTTTCTGCGCGCAGTCCTCGATGATCGCGGCGCGCTTCATCAGGATCGGCCCGTTAAAGGTCTCGTCACGGTGATAGCCGAGGATCGCCGACTCGTCAGCCGTGAAGGCCGTCACCAGTCCCATGCGATGACGGTCTTCGGGGACGTGACCGACGCCCAGGTCGCGAAACGCGGCCGCATCGAGCGGGCTGTCAGCCGTGACCGTCGTGCCGTTGATGGCGATGCTGCCTTTACTGGGCTTGACGATCCCGGAGAGGGCAGCCAGCAGCTCGCTCTGACCGTTTCCCGAGACACCGGCCACGCCGACGATCTCCCCGCGCCGGACCGAGAGGCTGACATTGTCAAGGCGCGCAACGCCGTCCGCACCGATCACTGACAGGCCCTCAACTTTCAAGGCGGCGTCCTGGGGATGCGCTTCTTCCTTGTCGACCTTGAGCAGAACCTTGCGCCCGACCATAAGCTCGGCCAGCTCTTCCTTACTCGTTTCGCTGGTCTTGCGGTGAGCGACCATCTCGCCGCCGCGCATGACCGAAACCCCGTCGGTGACCGCCATGATTTCCTGCAGCTTGTGGGTGATCAGGATTACGGTCACACCCTGCTCCTTGAGGGCGTCCAGGATTCTGAAAAGCTGATCGGTCTCCTGCGGGGTCAGAACGCCGGTGGGTTCATCCAGGATCAGGATCTGGGCGCCGCGATAGAGCGCCTTTAAGATTTCCACCCGCTGTTGCAGGCCGACCGGCAGTTCGCCCGCGAGCGCGTCGACCGGAACGTTGAGGCCATATTCGCGCTTCAGGCGTTCCAGCTCCTCGCGCGTCTTGTCGATCCCTTTGTCCAGCAGCGCACCGCCTTCCGCGCCGAGCATGACATTCTCGACGACGGTAAAGGGGTCGATCAGCATGAAATGCTGATGGACCATGCCGATCCCGGCGGCGATGGCCTCGTCGGAACCGTGAATTTTGGTGATTTCGCCGTTGATCAGAATGTCGCCGCTGTCGGCCTGGTAAAAGCCGTAGAGGATCGACATCAGGGTCGACTTACCGGCACCGTTTTCACCGATGATACCGTGAATGGTGCCTTTTTCGATGTTCAGCGCCACGTTTTTGTTGGCGTGAACGGGGCCGAACGACTTGTTAATACCCCGGAGTTCGATCGCGATCATAAACGAGCCAATCGTGAGCCGGATGGACAGGCGGGCTCTGCTCCCGCCGTCGTTTCCGTGTACTTCCGAACGACGTTCCAGGCGTTCGGAACTTCCTTGGTTTACAAGAAAAGAAGCTCCGAACGGCCTGAAAAGCGGCGATTAGTAGTTGCAGCTGTTGTCGGACATGTAGTCGTGGACGGCGATATTGCCGGCGATGATGTCGGCTTTAACCTGATCGGCCATGGCCTGCATTTCAGCTGTGATCAGGCTTTTGTTGTGCTCGTCAAGCGCCCAGTCGATACCGCCCTCGGCAAGGCCCAAGACCTGAATGCCCGGCTTCCAGGTGCCATCCTGTGCCCCTTTGAAGGCGTTGTAGGCGGCCACGTCGACCCGCTTCAGCATGGAGGTCAGCATGGTGCCCGGATGCAGGTAGTTCTGGTTGGAGTCCACACCGATGGCGAACTTGCCGTTGTCCTTGGCGGCCTGGTAGACGCCAACACCGGTCGCACCTGCCGCGGCGTAGATGACGTCGACGCCACGGTCAAACTGACCCTTGGCGAGTTCGCCGCCCTTGGAGGGATTGTTCCAGGCCGCCGGGGTCGTACCGGTCATGTTCTGGATGATTTCGATCTCCGCGTTGGCGTGCTTCGCGCCCTGCTCGTAGCCACAGGCGAATTTGCGGATCAGCGGGATATCCATTCCGCCGACGAAACCGACTTTGCCGTTCTGCGAAGCAGCGGCTGCCAGAGCGCCGACCAGGAACGAACCTTCGTGCTCTTTAAAGACAACCGACTGAACATTAGGAAGATCGACGACCATATCGATGATCGTGAAGCGCGTGTCCGGGAATTCCTTGGCGACTTTCTCCATCGCCGGACCCTGGGCAAAGCCGACACCGACCACCGGATCCGCGCCACGTTGGGCCATACGGCGAAGGGCCTGTTCGCGCTGGGTTTCGTTCGTGACTTCGAATTCGCGGTAGCTGATACCGGTCTCGGCTTTGAACTTCTCGACGCCGTTAAAGACGCCTTCGTTGAAGGACTTATCGAATTTTCCGCCCATGTCGAAGACAACGGCAGGACTGAGGTCGGCCGCGCTGACGCTGGCGGCGGACAGAAGAAGTGCGCTCGATGCTGCAAGAAAAATCTGTTTCATTCGGAAGCCTCGTTTCCCTGTCTTAACGGAGGTTAGAAAGCATTGTTATCTATTCAGGCGTCTTTGTCGCGACTGTTTTAAACACTGAAGGATCTGTTTTTCCTGTCCAACTGGTCAAGTTTTTTGTTGGGAGCGGGAGAGCACAGGCGCGATTCAAGCCGCGCTCTGTCCCTGATTGATAGTCTCGGTAAAGTGGCAGGCGACTTTTTGTGTCCTGTGGTCTGTCAACTCCGGCAGCTCGACCCTGCAACGCTCTTGCGCATGAGGACAGCGTTGATGGAACGCGCAGCCCGAGGGCGGATTCATCGGCGACGGCAGTTCACCCTTCAGCTTGATACGTTCGACCCGGTGGCGCGGATCGACGGCGGGCGTGCTGGCCAGCAAAGCCTTGGTGTAGGGATGCATGGGGTTCTGGAAGACGGCGTCGCGCGATCCTTGCTCCACCGGACGGCCGAGATACATCACCATGACTTCATCCGCGATATGGCGCACGACGCTGAGGTCATGGGAAATGAAGAGATAGGCGAGATTGAACTCTTCCTGCAGGTCCATCAGCAAGTTGAGGACCTGGGCCTGGATCGAGACATCGAGTGCAGAGACCGGCTCATCGGCCACCAGAATCCGGGGCTGCAGCATCAGGGCGCGCGCGACCGCGATACGTTGGCGCTGGCCCCCGGAGAACATGTGAGGATAGCGGTTGTAGTGCTCCCGGCGCAGACCCACCTTGGTCAGCAACTCCATCGCACGCTCTTTGCGCTCTTCCGCTGTGGCGTTGGTATTGATGACGGCCGGCTCTTCCAGGATCGTGCCGATTTTCTTGCGGGGATTGAGCGAGCCGTAGGGGTCCTGGAAGATGATCTGAACGTCCTGACGCAGGCGCTTCATTTCAGCCGGTTTTGCCTGCGCGACGTCGACGTCATCGACCAGCAACGCGCCCGATGTTGGCTGTTCGATCAGGGTGACGGCGCGTGCGAGGGTGGATTTACCGCATCCGGATTCTCCAACCACGGCCAGGGTTTTGCCGGCTTCGAGCGTAAAGCTGGCACCGGCCAGCGCCTTAACCGTTTTCGGCTTGCCGAAGAGACCGCCGCCGACTTCGTAGAAGCGCGCCAGCGACCGGGCTTCCAGGACGGGTGATGTAGCTTGATGCGGCTGATCGCTCATGCGGGGCCTCCCGGTGTGACGCCATTCGAAGCCTCGGCCCCATGCGTTTCAGGCTTTGGAGTCTGCGGTGGCGGGGTCTGTGCCGTCGGCAAAGGAAAGTGGCAGCGGACAAACCCCTGCTGGTCCGGGACCAAAGCCGGGCTGCGGTGCTGGCATTCGGGCTGGACGAAGCGGCAGCGGGGGTTGAAAAGGCAGCCCTCGGGACGATCTCCGGCCCCCGGAACAACACCGGGTATGGTCGAAAGCCGGGTGCCCTCGACGCTGCGTTCGGGCAGGGCGTCAAGCAGTGCCGATGTGTAGGGATGGCGCGGCGTTTCGAAAAGTTCCTGGACGCCGCGCACCTCGACCTGCTGGCCGGCGTACATGACGGCCACCCGTTGGGCGGTCTCGGCGATCACGCCCATGTCGTGGGTGATCAGGACCATCGACATGCCGCGATCCTGCTGCAGGCTGCGCAGCAGGTCGAGAATCTGGGCCTGAATGGTGACGTCCAGCGCGGTGGTGGGTTCGTCGGCGATCAGCAGACGCGGATTGCAGGAAATCGCCATGGCGATCATGACCCGCTGGCTCATGCCGCCCGAGAGCTGGTGAGGGAAGGCGCTGAGCCGGGATTCAGGAGCGGGAATGCCGACCTGCTCAAGGAGCTCGATGGCCCGGCTGCGGCGTTCGGCGCGCGGCATGCCCTGATGCACCTTGAGGGATTCCATGATCTGAAACCCAACGGTGAAACAGGGGTTCAGACTGGTCATGGGCTCCTGAAAGATCATGGCGATGTCCTTGCCGATGATCTTGCGGCGGTCCTTCGGCGTGATCTGCAGCAGGTCCTGGCCGTCGAAGCTCAGGCGGTCCGCCGTCACGATGGCGGTGGGCGGCAGCAATCCCATCAGCGCCAGCATCGTGACCGACTTGCCGGAGCCGGATTCGCCCACGACCCCGACCAGTTCGCCGGACTCGATATCCAGGTTGATCCCGTCGACCGCCCGGAAGAGGCCATAGGCGGTTTCGAATTCGACCGAGAGGTCTCGTATCTCAAGCAGGGCCATAATCAGCTCCGCTTCAGTTTGGGATCGAGGGCATCGCGCAGGCCGTCGCCCATGAGGTTGAACGCGATCACCGAGATCAGGATCGCCAGCCCGGGGAAGGTCACCACCCACCAGGCCCGCAGGATGAAGTCACGGGCTTCGGAGAGCATGGTGCCCCACTCGGGAATGGGCGGCTGAGCGCCCAAGCCCAGAAAACCCAGTGCCGCCGCATCCAGAATCGCGGTTGAGAAGCTCAGGGTGGCCTGCACGATCAGCGGTGCCATGCAGTTCGGCAGCACGGTGATGTACATCAGGCGGAATATGCCGGCGCCGTTGACCCGGCTGGCGGTCACGTAGTCCTTGGAGAGTTCCGCCATCACCGCCGCGCGGGTCAGGCGCACGAAATGCGGCTGCAGCACGATGGCGATCGCGATCATGGCGTTGGTCAGGCTGGGCCCCAGGATTGCCACCAGCACCAGGGCCATCAGCAGGCTCGGGAAAGCCAGGATCGTATCCATCAGGCGCAGAATGGTGGTGCCGATGATCCCCGGGAAGAAGCCGGCGACGAGGCCCAGCGACACGCCGACGGTCAGAGAGATCGTGACCACGATGACGCCGACAAAGAGCGATTCCCGGGTCCCGTAAATCAGGCGGGAGAGCAGGTCCCGTCCCACCGGGTCCGTGCCGAGAATGAATTCCCAGCTGCCGCCTTCCTGCCAGGCCGGGGGCTGCAGCAGGTGATCGCGGTATTGCTCGTAAGGCAGATGCGGTGCGATCACATCCGCGAAGATGGCGAGCGTGATCAGGGTCAGCACAATGAAGAGACCCGCGACCGATCCTTTGTTTTCGCTGAAATAGTACCAGAACTCGAGGACGGGATGGATCGGTGCCGCCTCGGCGGTGCCATCAGACCCGTTGGGTGCGGATCCGTTTGGCAGGGGCTGACGGGCGGAGGCGTCGTTTGTGGTCACGGCCATGGAGCTTTTACCTGGCGTATCTGATTCGGGGATTGATGAGTCCGTAGAGCAGGTCGACGACCAGATTGACCAGCATAACGAAAGCGGCGATGAGCATGAGACCGCCTTGTACCGAGGGATAATCCCGGCGGGAGATGGAGTCGACCATCCACTTGCCGATACCCGGCCAGGCAAAAATGGTTTCGGTCAGGATCGCGCCCGCAAGCAAAACGCCGACCTGCAATCCGATCACGGTGATCACCGGGATCAGGGCATTGCGCAGCGCGTGAAGGCCGACCACGCGCGAGGGGGGGAGGCCTTTCGCCCGCGCCGTGCGCACATAGTCCTCGCTCAGGACTTCAAGCATGGCCGAGCGGGTCTGGCGTGCGATGACCGCGAGCGGAATGGTGCCCAGCACGATGGCGGGCAGGATCAGATGACTGACCGCGGAGCGAAAAGCGCCTTCTTCATCGGAGAGCAGGGTGTCGATCAGCATAAAGCCGGTCACGGGCTCGAAGTAATAGAGCACCGAAATCCGCCCGGACACCGGAGTCCAGCCCAGGATTCCGGAAAAGAAGATGATCAGCAGCAGGCCCCACCAGAAGATCGGCATGGAGAAACCGGTGAGGGATATTCCCATCACCGTGTGATCGAAGACGCTGCCGCGCTTGACGCCTGCGATAATACCGGCGGGAAGGCCCAGCACGACGGCAAAGACAATGGCAAAAAGCGCAAGTTCCAGCGTCGCCGGGAAGAGGGTGAAAAACTCGTCGAAGATCGGCTTCTTGGTGACGATCGAAACGCCCAGATCACCGTTGAGCAGCTTGCCCATGAAAACCAGATACTGTTCCCAGATAGGCTTGTCGAAGCCGAACTGGGCCATCAGCTGGGCGTGGCGCTCCGGTGCGATTCCGCGTTCGCCGGCCATCAGCTCAATAGGGTCGCCGGGCAGCAAACGGATGAAGGTAAAGGAAATGATGGTCACGCCGATAAAGGTCGGGATCAGCAATCCGATGCGGGTCAGGATGAATTTGAGCATTGCTTTACTCAGAGTCTGATCGCTTTTCGCCGCTTTCGGGAAAAGCGCTGGCCAGCCTCTATGTCGCGTGGTTAGAGGGTGCTCCGTGGTCTCGGTATTCCCGGACCAAGACAGACCAGCCTCTATCTCACAGAGTTGCGCACGAAGAGCCGCATTCATGCTTCACATCGAAGCAAAGTAAAATGATCTGGCTCAACGGAAGTGCCAGGAGGGACATTTCCCTCCCGGACCTCTGCCGAATGGCGCGATCAGTGTCTTACTTCAGATCGACACCGTAGAAGATGTGGCCGCCGAGCGGATGAACGCGGAAGTCGACCACTTCGTTACGGACCGGCTTGGAGACCACGGAATGCGCGATGGTCACCCAGGGGGCCTCTTCCTTGAAGATCAACTGAGCTTCTTCGTAAAGCCGCGTGCGCTCGGCCTGATCGGCGGTCTGCTTGGCCTGCTGCAGCAGATCGTCGAAGGGCTTGTGACACCAGCGCGCACGGTTAGTGCCGCCGACTGCCGCATCGCAACCCAGGAGAACGTAGAGGAAGTTATCCGGATCTCCGTTGTCACCGGTCCAGCCCAACAGCACGGTTTCATGCTCGCCGGCTTTGGAACGCTTGAGGTACTCACCCCACTCGAAAGTGACGATCTCGGCTTCGACGCCGACCTTGGCCCAGTCCGCCTGAATCAATTCAGCCATGCGGCGGGCGTTGGGGTTGTAGGGGCGTTGAACCGGCATGGCCCAGATGTTGGTCTTAAGACCAGAGACACCGGCTTCTTCCAGCAGTTTTTTCGCGCCTTCGGGATCGTAAGCATAATCCTTGGTGGAGTCGTTATACGACCAGATTGTCGGCGGGATCGGGTTTTTGGCAATCTTGCCTGCGCCCTGGAAAACGGCTTCGATGATCGCCTGCTTGTCGACGGCCATGTTCAGCGCCTGACGGACGCGCTTGTCCGTGAAGGGTGCTTTTTCGGTGTTGAAAGCCAGGTAGCCGACGTTCAGGCCTTCCTGCTCGAGGAGGTTCACGTCGCTGTCGCTCTTCATGGCCTCGATGTCAGCCGGATTCGGATAAGGCATGACATGGCACTCGCCGGCTTTCAGCTTCTGATAGCGGACCGACGCATCGGGCGTGATCGCGAAGATCAGCGTGTCGATCGGCGCTTTGCCGGCCCAGTAATCCGTATTGGCCTTATAACGGATCACGGCGTCTTTCTGATACTGCTGCAGCTGGAAAGGACCGGTTCCGACCGGGTCGAGGTCGACCTGTTCAGGCGTCCCCGCCGCCATCATCTGATCAGCGTATTCCGCGGACAGGATCGACGCGAAATCCATGGCCAGGTTGGCGATGAAGGGCGCTTCGGGTTTGCTGAGGATGAACTTGACCGTGTAGTCGTCGACCTTTTCCACCGTTTCGATGATCTCGGACATGCTCATGCCCTCGAAGTACTCGTAGGAACCGCCGGAGACCTTGTGGAAGGGATGTTCTTTGTTGCCCTGACGCTCGAAGCTGAAGATCACGTCATCGGCATTGAAGTCGCGGGTCGGCGTAAAGTTCTTGGTCGTGTGGAACTTCACCCCTTTGCGGAGTTTGAAGGTGTACTCCAGGCCGTCTTCAGAAGCGCTCCAGGACTCGGCGAGAGCCGGGATGACGGTCGTCGAGCCACGTTCGAACTCGGCCAGGCGGTTGTAAATCGGATGCGAAGATGCATCGAAGGTGGTGCCGGCCGTGTACAGCGAAGGGTTGAAGCCTTCCGGGCTGCCTTCGGAACAGTAAACCAGCGTTTTAGCGCTGAGAGGAGATCCAAAGGCCACACTTGCGGCAATGGCAACGGATGCCATCCATAGTTGGCGTCTCATGATACATTTCCCTGCTATTTCAATCTGTATTGTCGCCTACTCTTGGTGATCACTGTAGACGTATGAAGCTGCAAGCTAGGCCCTTGTCCGGCCCCTCGTCAACGCCATTTCGAGGCCGGTTGCATCAAGTTTGTGCAGGGCAGAGCTCGTATAGAGGTTGTTTAAACTCCTGCGGCACAACCTCGGAAAGCCTGCTTTCCCGGCCTAAGATCATGACATACCTGCTGGATCACGGGCCAGGCGTCTCGACTCGTTAAACTCTGGTATTTGCCGCTGCGGCGCTATGACGCGTGAAGAGCCGTCGTCTCTTCGACCGCACGCAAATAGAACGCGGAATTGAATTGCCCGGGAACAGGATCTACTCTCTAGCCTTGTTCGGGTTCATACGAAGTCGGATGATTTCGCGGCAGGCAAGCGTGTGAGAGCGGTCGTGCGAAACATGTTCCATATTACGGGAAAAGCTATTCGTATTTTTACGCACTGGTAGTGGTTTCTGGGATATCATAGATACAGCGCTATATCTTTTGCTGAGGGATTGCGCTGGTGTATGCGAGGGAATCGTGGTGAAAAGCCAGGTGAAACAAGAGTTTTTTCAATAAAGAGCGTTTTGTGATCATTACCCGCACTCCAGCGCCAGGGACTCAATGAAGTCATGCTGCGCAGTAATCTAATACCGGCAGAGGTCAAACCGCTGAAGGTTCTCCTCGTTGAGGACAACCTCTCGCTCGCAAACCTCTATGTGAATTTTCTGCAGGCCGAGCCGGTCGCTCTCAGTCATGTTGCGACGGGCAGCGAGGCGATGACCGCAATCCGCAACGAGCGGCCGTCCGTGGTGTTCCTGGATCTGCAGCTTCCCGACATGAACGGCATCGAAATTCTGAACTGGATTCAGAACGACGGGATCGATGCGGCGGTTATCGTCGTGACCGCGGACGGCTCGCTCTCGACGGCCGTCGAAGCCATGAAGGCGGGGGCTCTGGACTTTCTTGTCAAACCCTTTAACCGGGAGCGTCTGGTTGTCACCTTGCGCAACGCCCTCGAACGCCAGCGGCTTTCCGCTATCGTCGAGAAGGTAAAGGGCGGTTATCCCCGGGATAATTACTGCGGGTTTGTCGGCAGCTCGGTTTCGATGCAGGCCGTCTACCAGGTCATCGAGTCCGCCGCGCAGAGCAAAGCAACGGTTTTTGTCACTGGCGAGAGCGGCACGGGTAAAGAGGTTTGCGCCCATGCGCTCCACGATCTCTCGCCACGCAATGATAAGCCCTTTGTTCCGATCAACTGCGCGGCCATCCCCAGAGAGTTGATGGAAAGCGCCATCTTCGGTCATGTGAAGGGGGCTTTTACGGGTGCGACCCAGCATCAGAGCGGCGCCGCCAAGCGTGCTGACGGCGGTACGCTGTTTCTGGACGAAGTCTGCGAGATGGACGCGGACCTGCAGACCAAGCTGCTGCGCTTTATCCAGACCGGCAGTTTCGAAGCCGTTGGCAGTCCCACGACCGAGGTCGTGGACGTTCGTTTTATCTGCGCAACCAACCGGGACCCCTGGGTGGAGGTGCAGGCGGGGCGCTTTCGCGAGGACCTTTACTACCGGCTGCATGTCATCCCGATCCAGTTACCGCCACTGCGCGAGCGCGACGACGACATTCTGACACTGGTGCGCCACTTCATCCGCGTCTACGCGGAAGAGGAGGGGAAGGCCTTCCGCGATGTCTCGCCGGAGGCCGCGCGGGTGCTCCTCGATTACTCCTGGCCCGGCAATATCCGAGAACTGCAGAACGTCATCAGAAATGCCGTGGTTCTCTATGATGCCGAGGTCATAGAGCCGGCTATGCTGCCGGCAAAGATTGCCCAGGCCGCCGGGAACCGGGTGCCAAAAGCGGCCGGGGCGGCGGGAGCGCCAGCGGCTCTCCCTGCCACCGCGAACCTTGCGCCCATCGATGAGGCATCGCTCTCCGAGCGGATCGTGCCGCTTTGGAAGCTCGAGAAAGAAGCCACGGAGCAGGCGATTGAGCTCTGTGGCGGCAACATCGCCAGGGCGGCCGCTTATCTCGGTATCTCTCCCTCGACCATCTACCGCAAACGCGTCTCTTGGGAAGCGATGGAATCGAACCTTGTGGCGACAGCGGAAAGCTCCCGTTAGAGCGAAGTCGGTTTCACCCTGGATTCGGCCAGTATTCCTATTGCTGCCACTCTTGTAGCCGCGGCTCCTGTTGCCGGCTGTCCCGTTAATGGGGCCGCGCGCTCACTGAGACGTCGGCTGCGTTCCTGACCGGATCGATCTCGGATTCGGCGGATTTCCGCTCGCCAGCTAAATTTTTAATCTATTGATTTTGAATGAGAAAGTTACACCCCGGCAGAAAAATTGTCACTTTAAGTTCACGTATGCGTTAAGTTATTGACCTATTCGGACATTTAGTCTTTATATGTATGAAAGCAGTCCCTGGTTCATGGGGAGCCATTCACGGTCCTGGCTGACGCGGTCATAACTGTGAAGCGGTCCCCGGCCCGATGTCAGGCTGGCCGAAATCGCATCGATCCCGGTCGAATTGAGGCAATTTGGCTCCGCTAGACGACATTGAGTGGAATGCAGCGCTGGGTTGTTGTAATAATTTTGTTGCGCTTCACATTGAGAGTGAAAAGGTCGTTAAGGCCGAAGCGCGGCGAGGAGGAGCCAATGAGACCGTCTCTGGTAAGCTTCCCTGTGTCTGAGGTGCTGGCTGGCTTCGTATGCCGGACTCCCTTCAGCCTGTCACTCCGGTGTTGCAGAGCGCGCATGCGTGCGACTGCCAGGATCGGCGCCGACCCCAGTGCGCGTGCCTGCGCAGTGGGGTCGCCGACGTGACTTTGGCATCCGAACTCTCGACACCCTGGTCCGGACAGTACCCGTCGAATATCGATTGGCACGCTCCGGTTTCGGATGAACCCATGCCGGCTGTGCTGGACCGGCAAGCCGCCTTACACGGCGACCGCAGTTGCGTCAATTTCCTGGGCCGTATCTCCAGCTACAGTGAGATTTCCGCGCTGTCCGACCGGATGGCCAAGGGTCTGCAGGATATGGGGGTCGGCAAAGGAGATCGGGTCGGTCTCTTCCTTCCCAACACACCCTATGCGGTGATCGCATTTTACGGCGTGCTGAAAGCCGGCGGGGTTGTCGTGAACTTTAATCCGCTCTACGCGGATGAAGAGGTTCGCAAGCAGATCGATGATTCGGGCGTGAAGATCATGGTCACGCTCGATCTGAAACTGATGCTGCCGAAGCTTCAACGGATGCTGGGCCGTCCGCCTCTCGAGAAGATCATCGTTTGCTCCATGTCGGCGGCACTGCCTTTTCCCAAGGCGCAGCTTTTCAAGGTTTTCAAGTACAGCGAGATCGCAGCCGTAAAGGACGCTGAAGGCATCGTCAGCTACGACCGTGTGATCGACAATGACGGCGACTACCTTCGCCACGAAGTCGATTCCCGCAGTGATGTTGCGGTGTTGCAGTACACAGGCGGCACAACGGGCGTTCCCAAGGGCGCTATGCTGACCCATGCGAACATTGCGATCAACGCCCGGCAGGTGGCCCTGTGGGACGGCGAGCCGGCCGATTATCAGGAGAAGGTACTCGGGGTCCTGCCTCTCTTCCATGTTTTCGCCATGACCGTCGTGATGAATGCGGCGATCATCGTCGGAGCGGAGATGATTCTGTTGCCGCGCTTCGAAGTCATCACCACGCTGAAGACGATCCAGAAAACCAAACCGACGCAGTTCCCCGGTGTGCCCACGCTCTTTAACGCCATCGATCAGGAACCGACGGTCGACAAGTACGATCTCTCATCGATCGATATCTGCATTTCGGGCGGCGCCCCCCTGCCGGTCAAGGTCAAGCAGGCTTTCGAGGGGAGAACCGGTTGTAAGCTGGTGGAAGGCTATGGCCTGAGCGAGTCCTCACCGGTCGCCGCCTGCAATCCTGTCGAAGGCATCAATAAGGAAGGCAGTATCGGCCTGCCCCTGCCGCAGACCTATCTTGAAATCCGGGGACTTGACGATCCGGACAAGCTCATGCCGGTCGGTGAGAGCGGAGAAATCTGTATTGTCGGACCGCAGGTCATGGTCGGTTACTGGGGGCGTCCGGACGAGACCGCCCGCACCATTCGAAACGGCCGCCTGCACACCGGTGACATCGGCTACATGGATGAAGAAGGGTTTACCTTCATCATCGACCGCTTGAAGGATTTGATTCTCTGCAGCGGCTACAACGTTTATCCGCGCACCATCGAGGAAGCGATCTACCGCCACCCGGCGGTCGCGGAGGTGACCGTGGTCGGGATCCCGGATGAATACCGGGGTGAAGCACCCAAGGCCTTTATCCGGCTGAAAGATGACCAGATGCTGGAAGTCGAAGAACTGAAGGCCTTTCTCAAAGATAAGATTTCGCCCATCGAAATGCCCCAGGAGATCGAGTTCAGGGCTGAGTTGCCCAAGACCATGATCGGGAAACTCTCCAAGAAGGAACTGGTGGCGGAGGAAGAACAAAAGCGTGCGGAAGGCACGTCGTGAGACGCGCGGCCGCACGCTGTGAAAGCGTGAGTTCAGTCAGAAAAGTAATGTTCGTATCATGACCAAACTCTTGACCGTCACAGAACTGGCCCACGAGCTGGGCGTGACCGCACGGGCAATCCGCTTCTATGAAGACAAGGGGTTGATTGCGCCGCAGCGGGTCGGCAACCGGCGTGTCTACAGCAACCGTGACCGTGGCCGCCTGGTCCTGATCCTGCGCGGGAAACGACTGGGGTTTTCCCTGCGCGAGATCCGCGAATGGCTGACGCTCTACGATACCGGACCGGATCAGGTCGAACAGATGAAACGCCTGCTGGCCCTGACCCAGGACCGCATGGCGGCGCTTGAAGCGCAGTACGACGACCTCGAAGCCACCATTGAAGAGCTTCGGGATATCGAAACCGAGGTGCTGGAGCACCTGAAGGCCAACGGTGGATTGGACGATGCCGGGGAGAAGACGGCTGAGCCCGAAGCGCCACCGCGCCCAGGACGCAAGAGGAAGTAGAGATGCATAAGAACGTCGTTATCGCGGGTTATACCCGCTCGCCATTCCACTTTGCGAAGAAAGGCGACCTGAAGCGGGTCCGGCCGGACGAGTTGGCCGCGCAGGTGGTCAAGGGACTGGTCGAAAAAACCGGTATCGATCCTGCCGATATCGAGGACCTGATTGTCGGCTGTGCCTTTCCGGAAGCGGATCAGGGTTTCAACGTCGCGCGTCTGATCGGTTTCCTCGCGGACCTGCCGCGTTCGGTCGCGGGCACCACGGTCAACCGCTTCTGCGGGTCTTCCATGCAGTCGATCCACATGGCCGCCGGCGCGATCCAGATGAACGCCGGTGAAGCCTTCATCTGCGCCGGTGTGGAATCCATGAGCCGCGTGCCCATGACCGGATTCAACCCGATGCTGCACCCGGGTCTCGCCGAGAACTATCCGCAGGCCTACATGCCCATGGGCGAGACCGCCGAGAATGTGGCGGAGAAATACAGCATCTCGCGCGAGCGCCAGGAGGAACTGGCGGTGGATAGTCATCGAAAGGCCACCGCGGCGCAGAGCGAAGGCCGGCTGAAAGACGAAATCACGCCGATCATCCAGGGCAATCACACCGTGGATGCCGATGGCTGTATCCGCCCGGAAACGAGCGCTGAAACCCTGGCGGGATTGAAACCGGCGTTCCGGGCTGACGGGATCGTGACGGCGGGGACGTCCTCTCCGCTGACCGACGGCGCGTCCGCTGTCCTGGTCACTTCGGAAGACTATGCCAAGGCCAATGGTCTGAAGATCATCTCGCGCATCAAGTCGGTCGCGGTTGCAGGCTGCGCACCGGAGATCATGGGCATCGGTCCGGTGGGGGCAACCAAGAAGGCGCTGGAACGCGCCGGAGTCAGCATCGGCGACATCGATGTGGTCGAGTTGAACGAAGCCTTTTCCTCACAGGCATTGGCCTGCGCCGAGGATCTCGGCATCGATCTGGCGAAGGTCAACATCGACGGCGGCGCGCTGGCCATCGGGCACCCTCTGGGCGCGACCGGCGCGCGGATCACCGGCAAGGCCGGACAGATCATGCAGCGCGAAGGTAAAAGCCTTGCGCTGGCCACCCAGTGCATCGGCGGCGGGCAGGGGATTGCCACCATTCTGGAGAATGCCGCATGAGCATCGAAAAGGTTGCCGTCATCGGCGCCGGTGTCATGGGGGCGGGCATAGCCGCCCACGTGGCGAACGCAGGCATTCCCGTTCTGCTGCTGGACATCGTGCCCGAGGGCGCGACGGACCGGAATGCGATTGCCGCGGGCGCGGTCAAGAAAATGCTCAAGACCGATCCCGCGCCCTTCATGTCCAAACGGGCCGCCAAGCTGGTCACGCCGGGCAATATCGAAGACCATCTCGCGGACATTGCGGACTGCGACTGGATCGTCGAGGCCGTGATCGAACGCCTGGATATCAAGCACGATCTCTATGCCAAGATCCAGGCCGTGCGGAAGCCGGGTTCCATCGTCACCTCGAACACCTCGACGCTGCCGCTTTCCAAACTGGTGGAGGGGATGGACGATGCCTTTGCCCGGGATTTCGCGATCACCCACTTCTTCAATCCGCCGCGCTACATGCGTCTCCTGGAGATCGTGGCCGGGGCGGCGACCCGCGAAGACGCCGTCGCCGACCTCACCGACTTTGCGGACAGGCGGCTGGGCAAAGGTGTGGTCCTTTGCAACGACACACCGGGCTTCATTGCCAACCGGATCGGCACCTTCTGGATTCAGTGTGCCCTGGTCGAAGCCATGGACCGCAAACTGCCGATCGAGGAAGTCGATGCGGTCATGGGGCGCCCCATGGGGATTCCCAAAACCGGTGTGTTCGGCCTGATGGATCTGGTCGGCATCGACCTGATGCCGCACGTGGACAAAGGCCTGGGCGATAACCTCCCCGCGAGCGATGCCTATCAGGATCTGCGCCGGGAGCTGCCTCTGATCCAGAAGATGATTGCTGACGGCTATACCGGCCGCAAGGGCAAGGGCGGTTTCTATCGCCTGAATAAAGAGGGCGGCAAGCGGGTCAAGGAAGCGATTGACCTGACCAACGGCGTCTATGCGCCCGCGAAGAAAGCCTCGCTCTCGTCGGTCTCGGCCAGCCGCAAAGGCGGCTTCAAGGCCCTGATGGCGCACGATGACCGCGGCGGCGCCTATGCCTGGGCGGTGATGTCGAAGATCCTGGCCTATGCCGCTGCCCTGGTGCCGGAGATCGCCGATGACGTTCCCGCCGTCGACCGGGCCATGAAGCTTGGCTACAACTGGAAATTCGGCCCCTTCGAGCTGATTGATCAGCTGGGCGCCGGTGATTTCGCGGCCCGCCTGAAAGAAGAGGGGCGGGCGGTTCCGGATCTGCTTGAGAAGGCGGCTGCCGCAGGCGGTTTCTACCGGATCGAGGGCGGCAAGCTTCAGTTCCTGGACGTGACTGGCACCTACGCGGATCTGGTCCGGCCCGAGGGTGTGCTGCTGCTTGAGGACATCAAACGGGCCGGCGAGCCCGTCGCCAAGAACGGCTCGGCAAGCCTTTGGGACATTGGTGACGGCGTGGCCTGTCTGGAGTTCCATACCAAGCTGAACACCTTCGACCCCGATATGCTGAAGATGGTCGGCAAGGCCGTCGCACTTGTGCCGAACAAGGGTTTCAAGGCGCTGGTCATTTATAACGAAGCCAGCAATTTTTCCGCCGGTGCGAACCTGGGGCTGGCGCTCTTTGCCGCCAACACCGCCATGTGGCCGCTGGTCGAGGAAATGGTGGAGCAGGGACAGAAGGCCTTCCTTGCTCTGAAACGCGCTGGCTTTCCCGTCGTGAGCGCCCCCTCCGGCATGGCGTTGGGCGGTGGTTGCGAGGTGCTTCTGAGTTCCGACGCGGTTCAGGCGCACGCGGAGAGCTACATCGGGCTGGTGGAAGTCGGCGTTGGGATCGTGCCGGGTTGGGGCGGCTGCAAAGAGATGCTGCTGCGTTTGTCCAAGGACCCCAAGCGCCCGCGCGGACCCATGCCGCCGGTCTCCTCGTCCTTTGAGACCATTGGTACCGCCAAGGTGGCGAAGTCCGCCTTCGAGGCCAAGGAACTCGGTTTCCTCAAAGCCAGCGACGGGATCACCTTCAACCGTGAACGTCTGCTGGCCGACGCGAAAGCCAGGGCGCTTGCGCTGGTTGAGGACTATGCGGCCCCTGAAGCTGCCGAACTCACACTGCCCGGGCCCTCCGGTGCCGCCGCTCTGCGGCTGGCGCTCAAGGACCTGACGGCGCGTGGGCTTGCGACACCCCATGATCAGGTCGTTGCCGGCGGTCTGGTGGATGTTCTGACCGGTGGCCCCGGCGCAGACATCACCGAGCCGGTTTCGGAGGAAGAGGTGCTCAAGCTTGAGCGCGAGACTTTCATGAAGCTGATCAAAACCAACGGCACGCTGGCGCGCATGGAGCACATGATCGAAACCGGCAAACCGCTCCGCAATTAAGACGCCCCCTTGTTAAAAGGGATGAATTCGAGGAACTGACGCATGGTTACCTACGCAGCACCGATTGACGACATTCGGTTCGTCATGAACGAACTCTTCGATTACCAGAACTCGATCCCGACCCTGCCGGGCTATGAAGACGCGACCCCGGATGTTGTCGAAGCTGTGCTGGAGGAAGGCGCCAAGTTCTGCGTCAACGAACTTCTGCCATTGAACCTGCCGGGCGATGCCGAGGGCTGCCATTACGAGAATGGTGTCATACGCACGCCCAAAGGCTTCAAGGAAGCCTACAAGGCCTTCCGCGAGGGCGGCTGGACCGGTCTTTCCTGCGATCCGGAATACGGCGGCCAGGGATTGCCGAAGACGCTGCAGTTCATCATGAGCGAGTTGATCGTCTCGACGAACCTGAGCTTCGGGATGTATCCGGGGCTGTCGCACGGCGCCTACAATGCGCTCTCGGTTTACGGCGACGATGACCAGAAGCAGACCTTTCTGCCCAGGCTGATCGACGGCACCTGGTCCGGCACCATGTGCCTGACCGAACCGCATTGCGGCACTGATCTGGGCCTGATCCGCACCAAGGCGGAACCGGACGGCAAGG
The DNA here is from genome assembly GCF_007004665.1 of Denitrobaculum tricleocarpae. Classification (GTDB taxonomy): domain Bacteria; phylum Pseudomonadota; class Alphaproteobacteria; order Kiloniellales; family Kiloniellaceae; genus Denitrobaculum; species Denitrobaculum tricleocarpae. Next base: position 83,243 of record NZ_ML660056.1, read on the forward strand.
GCGCCTACAAGATCACCGGCACCAAGATCTTTATCTCTGCCGGCGAGCATGACCTGACCGACAATATCGTGCATCTGGTCCTCGCGAAGCTTCCCGATGCGCCGCCCGGCAGCAAGGGCATTTCGCTCTTCATCGTGCCGAAGTTCCTGGTCAAGGATGATGGCACCCCGGGGATGCGCAACGGCGTGACCTGCGGATCCATCGAAAAGAAGATGGGTATCAAGGCCTCCTCGACCTGCGTGATGAATTTCGAGGAAGCAGAAGGCTATCTTGTGGGGGAACCCCATACCGGCATGGCGTCCATGTTCGTCATGATGAACACGGCCCGCCTGGATGTCGGCATCCAGGGGCTCGGTCTGGCCGAGACGGCCTATCAAACGGCGGCGGCCTACGCCAAAGACCGGGGGCAGGGGCGTTCGCTCGGTGGCACCAAGGCACCGGAAAAGGCGGCTGATCCCATTATCGTTCATCCCGATGTGCGCAAAAACCTGCTGACCATGCGGGCTTACAACGAGTCCGCGCGGGCACTTGCGATCTGGATCGGGATGGAGGTCGATATCTCCGAGAAACATCCGGACCCGGCGCGCCGCCAGGAAGCCGATGATCTGGTGCAGCTGATGACCCCGATCATCAAGTCTTTCTTTACAGACTACGGCTTTGAAGCGACCAACCTCGGTGTGCAGATCCACGGCGGGCACGGCTATATCCATGAATACGGTATGGAGCAACTGGTCCGCGACGCACGCATTGCGCAGATCTACGAGGGCGCCAACGGTATCCAGGCGCTGGATCTGGTCGGCCGTAAACTCGGACAGGGCATGGGGCGGCTTTTGCGGCGCTTCTTCCATCCGGTTGCAGGATTTATTGAAGAGAACCAGGAGTCTGCCGAATTGATGGAGTTTATCCTTCCGCTCGCCAAGGCTTTTGGCCGCTTGCAGCAGGCCACCGGCTGGATCGCACAAAACGGATTGAGAGATCCCGAGGAAGCCGGCGCGGCTTCAAGTGATTATCTTCGCCTCTTTGCCCTGGTATCGCTGGCTTACATCTGGACCAGGACCGTAAAGGTCAGCCTGGAGAAGATGGACGAGCGGCCGGAATTCTATCGCGCCAAGATCGCCGTCGCGCGTTTTTACGTGACGCGCATCCTGCCACAAAGCTCGTCGCTCTTCGCGACCATCATGGCGGGCAAGGCGCCACTCATGGAACTTGAGGAGGGCGCATTTTGACGTAAAGAAAAGACGCATTTCCGCAAGCGTGTATTGCTTCAATTTGGAGTGAAGTACGAAAAAAACGCTGCGGTTCGAATGGGATAGGTCTAAACTGTACGTAAAGTTATAAAAGACTCGAAGCGGTTACATGCCTTGAACGGAGTATTCAAGCGCTGGGAGGATAAGGGGGCAAAATGAAATCCGCATCTAAACTGCCGATAGAAGGCCGTGAGACGACGGGCCTGTTGGCAAGCACTTCCGTAGCAGTTGGTTTGGGATTGGGCGCAGCCGGCGTTGTCGCTCTGCCTGCTGCGGCCATTGATTTCGATTGGAATAACGGGGCCATCAGCGGCTCCTTCGACACCACGGTTTCGAGTGGCGTGTCGGTCCGGACGCAAGGCCACGATCACCGCCTGATTGGTATCGTCAACGGTGGCACGGCCAACTCCATCAATGGTGACAACGGCAACCTGAACTATGAAAAGGGCGATATCACCTCGGCCAACGTCAAGGCGACGCATGAACTCTCTCTGAATGCCGGTGATTTCGGTTTCTTTGGCCGGGCGTCCTATTTTTACGATACCGCGATCATGGATGGCGACACTGCGCGGACCGATCTCGGGAACGAGGCCAAGGGACGCGCCGGACGCGACTTCGAACTGTTGGACGCATACGTTTTCGGCGACTTCGATGTCGGCGAGGTCCCGGTTACGGTGCGCGTCGGCAACCAGGTTCTGAGTTGGGGCGAGAGCACCTTCATTCAGAACGGTATCAACACCATCAACCCGATCGATGTGACGAAGTTCCGCGTCGCCGGTGCCGAGGTTCGCGAAGGTTTGATTCCGGTGCCGATCATCGATGTGAACGTGGGCCTGACCGATAAATTCTCGATCGAGGGTTTCCTGCAACTCGAGTGGGACAACACGGAGATCGAACCCGAAGGAACCTTCTTCTCCACCAACGACTTCGCGTCGCCGGGCGGCGAGTTCGCTTTCCTGGGCTTTGGCCAGCCGCCGCTGCCGACAGATAACCCGGTCTCGTTCGGTGGCAATGCTCCGATTGGAACAACTATCCCGCGCGGCGCGGACAGGAGCGCTAGCGACAATAACCAGTGGGGTGTTGCTCTTCGCTATTTCGAGCCTGAACTCAACGACACTGAATTCGGTCTCTATTATATTCAATACAACAGCAGGCTACCGGTTTTGAGCGCCCGCACCGGAACCTTCGCGGGTCTTGCCGGTGGCAACTACGCTGGCTCCGCCCAGTATTTCCGTGAGTTTCCCGACGACATCAAGCTGATAGGTGCGAGTTTCAATACTGAGATTCCAGGTACCGGTATTGCCCTGCAGGGTGAGTATTCCTTCCGCAAGGACCAGCCGCTGCAGATCGACGATATTGAGCTATTCTTTGCCGGTCTTTCACCGACCGACCCGTTTACTAGCGCGCCCTTCGGTGCACAGGGACAACTTGGTAGCTTTGGGTTCGATGAAGAAATTCAGGGTTTCCGGCGCAAGGACGTGAGCCAGATGCAGGCAACCGCGTCGAAGGTCCTGGGCCCGAACCTGGGCGCCGATCAGATCACCCTCGTTGGCGAAGTCGGCGGTACCTACATCCATGACATGGAAAGCAAGGACGAACTGCGCTACGAAGGTCCGGGCACCTTCACAAGCGGCAACAGTTTTCTCACCGCTGCAGGACTTCAGCCCGCAACACAAACCGATGGTTTTGCCGATCCCTTCTCCTGGGGTTACCGGCTTTTGGCGCGGGCTGATTTCAACAACGCCATCGGTCCGGTCAATCTTCAGCCGGGTATTGCTTTCTCGCACGATGTCAGTGGAACGACGCCTTCGCCGCTTTCGAACTTCGTCGAAGACCGCAAAACCGTGACTCTCTCGTTGGGGGCGACCTATCTGGACTCGCTGCGGGCCAGCATCGCCTACACGAACTTCTTTGGCGGCAGTCCCTTCAACCTCTTGAGTGACCGTGACTTTGCGTCATTTGTCGTCAGTTACTCGTTCTAAAAACGAAAAGAATCCGTGATGTACGGGAGGACCACTTTATGAAACTGGCATCAACACAGCTCGCATGCGGCGCTCTTGCGCTGATGCTTGCCGCGCCGGCGGCCTATGCCAAGGTCACGCCGGAGGAGGCCGCCAAGCTGGGCCAGGAACTGACGCCCATGGGCGCGATCCAGGCCGGGAATGCCGACGGCACAATTCCGGCCTGGGACGGCGGGATTACAACACCGCCTGCGGGCTATGAGCCCGGCATGCACCATCCCGACCCCTTTGCCGATGACGCGCCGATCGCGACGATTACGGCGGCCAATGTCGATCAGTTCCAGGACAAGCTGTCGCCCGGTCAACTGGCGATGTTCAGGCGCTATCCGGATACCTGGAAGATGAATATCTATCCGAGCCGCCGGAGTGCATCCTATCCGCAGCGCATCTACGATTTCGCGATCGCCAATGCCACAACCGCGGAGCTGACGGCCGACGGCAACGGTGTCGTGAACGCGCGGGAATCCATTCCCTTCCCCATTCCGCAAAACGGACTCCATGCGATCTGGAACCACCTCCTGCGGTACCGGGGCAATACGGTACGCCGAATTATCGGGCAGGTATCGCCCACCTCGGGCGGGGCCTACAATCTGGTCAAGATCGATGAGCAGATCTATCTCTCCTATGCCCATCCCGGCGCGTCGATTGAAAGCATCAATAATACGCTGGGTTACTTCCTGCAGGAAGTGACGGCTCCGGCCCGGCTGGCGGGGACCATCCTGCTGGTGCATGAAACCCTGAACCAGGAGGCTGAACCCCGGAAGGCCTGGACCTATAATCCGGGCCAGCGCCGCGTCCGCCGCGCACCCAATGTGGCCTATGACAACCCCGGAACCGCCTCGGACGGCCAACGCACGAGTGATCAGCTCGATATGTTCAACGGCGCGCCCGACCGCTACAACTGGGAGCTCAAGGGGCGCCGGGAAATGTACGTGCCCTATAACTCCTACAAGCTGCACAGCGACTCACTCGAGTACGACGACATTATTCAGGCAGGCCACCTTAACCAGGATGTGACGCGCTACGAACTGCATCGGGTCTGGGAAGTCGATGCGACCTTGAAGGAGGGCACCAGCCATATCTATGCGCGCCGGACCTTCTACTTCGACGAGGACAGCTGGCAGATCGTGGCCGCCGACCAGTACGATGGCCGTGGAGAGATCTGGCGCGTATCCGAGGCGCACAACATCAACTATTACGAAGTGCCGCTGCTCTGGGAAACCGTCGTGACCCAGTACGATGTTCAGAACGGCCGATATCTGGCGTTCGGGCTCAACAATCAGGACCGCATCGAGATCTTCAATGACGATCTGGAACTGAGGCAATTCACGCCGGAAGGCCTGCGGCGTAAGGGACGCCGTTAAAGTCGGCGTTTTAGCGATGATCGTGAAGAAGTGGTCCCGGCGAGCCCGACCGGCAGGATCTCTGGAGCGCTTCTTCGGGTGCGCGGAAAGGCGGGAGACCGGCCCGGTCTCCCGGACAGGTTCTTAGATGCGTCGAGCCGCCGGCATTCTGCTCGTGAGATCACGGCTCTTCCTGCTGCTGATCGCTCTTGGTTTCGGGGCGCACGCCAGCACGCCTATCTTTGCTCAGGAGTCCGGAGCGAAGGGTGCTCCGGCACAAGAGGTATCGAGGATCGAACCTCTGGCGGCGCAGTCTCTATTGCTGGAGGCCGTCGAGCTGGGCGGTCGTGTCGTGGCGGTTGGCGAGCGGGGCCATGTGCTCCTCAACGACGATCCGGCCTCGACACCCTGGAGGCAGGTGTCTGTTCCGACGCGTGCAATGCTTACGTCCGTTGTGGCCGGCGGCGACAGCGACCTCTGGGCGGTCGGCCATGACGCGGTCATTCTTCACAGCAGGGATGCCGGAGAGACGTGGGACCTGCAGCACGCTGACCCTGATCTTGAAACACCGCTCCTCGATGTTTGGTTCGAAAGCGGCGGACATGGCCTCGCGGTCGGTGCATATGGTCTTGTCTACGAGACCTTTGACGGCGGAGAAACCTGGGAACAGCGTAGCATCGATGAAGAGGAGCCGCATTTTTATGCGCTTTTCGAGACTGTCGGCGGCGACCTGATCCTCGCCGGCGAATTCGGCGCGATTTTGCGTTCCGAAGATCGCGGGAAGACCTGGACAAGGCTGGAAAGTCCCTACAACGGAAGTTTTTTCGGCGGCATCGGCTTATCGGACGGCACGATCCTGCTGTTCGGGCTGCGCGGAAATCTCTTCAGCTCCCAGGACCGTGGAGAGAGCTGGCAGACGATCGAAAGCGGGGTGACCGCTTCGCTTCTCGCCGCCGCCCAGCGGAGGAACGGTGAAGTCGTGATTGTCGGACTCAGCGGCACTTTGCTGCGCAGCAACGAAGGCATCCAGAGTTTTGCGCTCTCGGGCGGCCTTAAGCGAGAGGCAATCACATCGGTGTTGCCGCACTCGAGCGGCGGATTGATTCTCTTGGGTGAGCGGGGTGTGTCGCTCCTGACCAATGCGGGCACCGGCGCCGAGAGCAGTGCGACTTCCGGCTCACCGGGCGGGACGCTGAACTGATGCTGGCAAAAATCGAAAACGTCGTTTTCGGGAACCGGAAGATCATTCTGGGTCTCTTTCTGCTCGCCACGATTTTCATGGCCTACCAGACCTCGTTGCTGAGGATCGATGCCGGGTTTGAAAAACAGCTGCCGCTGAAGCACCCCTACATGCAGACCTTCGTCGAGCATAAGGAGGAGTTTGGCGGCGCCAACCGGCTGCTCATCGCGGTGCGGGCAAAAGAGGGGGACATCTTTACCCCGGATTTCTTCTCGACCATGAAAGCCGTTACGGATGAGGTTTTCTTCCTGCCCGGGGTGAACCGCAGTACGGTCCGTTCCATCTTCACGCCGAACGTGCGGTTTATCGAGATCGTCGAAGGCGGCTTCTCCGGCGGCAACGTCATACCGGCCGAATTTACACCGACGCCAGAGTATTTGGCCGAGGTACGCGAGAACATCCTGAAGTCGGGCATTGTCGGGCGTCTGGTGGCCGACGACTTCACCACCGCGATGGTCTCGGCGCAGTTGGTCGAGATCGATCCGGCGACCGGGGAACGGCTCGACTACCTGAAGGTCGCCGAGCAGCTGGAAGCGAAGATCCGTGAGCGTTTCGTCGATGACGAAATCGATATTCACATCATCGGATTCGCCAAAGCGGTCGGTGACATTGCCGACGGCGCGCTCGGGGTCGTCCTGTTTTTCGGGATCGCCTTTCTGATCACGGCGGCAATTGTCTATCTCTTCACCCATTCGGTGAGGATGACCTTGTTGCCGCTCCTCTGCTCCCTGGTGGCCGTGGTCTGGAACATGGGGCTGCTGACCCTCTTTGGCTTCGGCCTGGATCCCATGTCGATCCTGGTTCCCTTCCTGGTCTTTGCCATCGGTGTTTCACACGGTGTGCAGATGATCAATGCCGTTGGTGCCGAAGTCTTTGACGGTGCCGACAACGTTACGGCCTCGCGCACGGCGTTCCGCAGACTCTTGCTGCCCGGCGGTGTCGCGCTCTTGAGTGACACCATCGGCTTTCTGACGATCCTGCTGATCGAGATCCGGATCATCCAGGAACTGGCGATTACAGCCAGCCTGGGTGTCATGGTCATTATCCTGACCAACCTGATCCTGCTGCCGATCCTGCTGTCGTACATCAAGCATGGTGAAGGCTATCGCAAACGCATGCACGAGGGCGCCAAGCGCCGCGAGCCTTTGTGGCGATTTCTGTCCCGGGTCGCGGACCCCAAGGTGGCGATGGGCAGCATCGCCTGTGCGCTTCTTCTGCTGGCCTGGGGGCTGTATGAGGCGCCCAATCTGAAAATCGGAGACATCCACGCCGGCGTTCCGGAACTGCGGCAGGATTCGCGCTACAACGTCGATACCGCCGTCATCACGGATAAATTCGCCATTGGCGTCGATGTCATCACCACCATTGTCGAGACCGTGCCGGACGGCTGCATCGAACATGATATCATGGACCGGATCGACCGCTTCCAGTGGCAGATGTCGAACGTGCCCGGCGTGCAGTCGACGATCTCCATGCCGCAGGTCGCGAAAGTCATCAATGCGGGCTGGAACGAGGGCAATCCGAAATGGCGGGTCCTGCCCAGGAATCCGCAAACCATGGTTCAGGCGGTGTCCTCGATCGAGACCTCGACCGGTCTTCTGAATAAGGACTGCAGTGTCCTGCCGGTCTTGATCTTCACGGAAGACCATAAGGCCGAGACCATCGAGCGCGTCATCGATGCGGTGAAGGTTTTTGCCGCCGAAAACAACAGCGAGCGGCACACGTTCCGGCTCGCGACCGGGAACGTCGGCGTCATGGCGGCCACCAACGAGGTGGTTCAGGCCGCACAGACCGAGATGCTGCTCTGGATCTACGCCGCGATCATCGTGCTTTGCTTTGCGACCTTCCGTTCCTGGCGCGCGACCCTCTGTATCGTCCTGCCGCTCAGCCTGGTTTCGGTGCTGGGGTACGCGGTCATGAGCGTGCTCGGGATCGGCCTGAAGATTTCGACGCTGCCGGTCGCCGCTCTCGGGGTCGGAATCGGCGTCGACTACGGCATCTACATCTTCAGCCGTTTCCGCACGCTTTTGAATGAAAAGGCGATGGGGCTCCACGAGGCCTACGAGGAAACCCTGCGGGTGACTGGGAGCGCGGTTTTGATCACGGGACTCACTCTTGCGATCAGCGTCAGTACCTGGGCCTTTTCCGCACTCAAGTTTCAGGCGGACATGGGCGTCCTGCTGGCCTTTATGTTCCTCGCGAACATGTTGGGGGCTTTGTTGCTGCTGCCTGCGCTCGCCTTTGTGGTTTACGGCTTTATCCGACGCAAACCCACTGCCTGACCGAAGGTTATGCCTGATTGAAAAGTCCGCCTGATTGAAGACTCCGCATGACTGAAGAGACCGGCTGACCAGTTATTCCTATCAAATCCGGCGCGGAGTCTGCGTCGAGCTGTAAACAAGTGTTGAAATGAATCTTCTCTTTCGGATGCTTCGCGTGCTGCTGACCGGCATTTTTCGCACCAAGGTCGACTTCCTGGACGAGTCGGTCGTGTTCTTCCGGGTATTGCCGAACGATCTCGACTTCAATCTGCATATGAACAACGGCCGTTACCTGACCATCATGGACCTGGGCCGTTTTGATCTGATGCAGCGCAGCGGACTGGCCGGGATCGCAATCAAGAACCGTTGGATGCCGGTGGTCGCCTCCCAGGTGATCAACTACCGGCGCTCGCTGGCCCCGTTCCAGCGTTACAGTCTGCACAGCCGGATCCTGGGATGGGACGAACGCTTCGTCTATTTCCTGCAGCAGTTCCGCAGCAAGGACGGACGCCTGGCTGCCTCGGCGCTGGTGCGGGCGGGGATCCTGGTTAAGGGACGGAGCCTAACGATGAAGGAGATCATCGAGATCGTCGGTTACAAGGGACCACGGCCGATCCTGGCATCGGAAGTGACCGCCTGGCGCGACACCGAGGAATGGCTCCGTTCCGACGCCGAGACCTGAAAGCCCGTCCGGGTTACCCGAAGGCCCGTCCGGTTTACCCGAAGGCTTGGGCGGCGATCCCATAGTAGTGCTTTTGCGGGGCGTTTCGTCCCTCGATCGCTTGCGTGCCATCAAGGTTCACTCCGTCAGGACTGCGCAGCATGATCGGCGGGACATCGTTTTCGACGAAGCCAAGGGTCTCGATGTCGCCGAAAATCGCCTTTTGCCGGGCCGGCAGGTCTATGCGGAAGGGCGCGCTGTCCAAGCCCGACATCAGCCCGGTGATCAAGGTGAGCGCAGCGGCATCATCCGGCGCAACAAGAGGGCCGAGATTGGCCAGGCTCTTCTGCCGCACCAACAGCCCGTATCCCACCGGCGCGGCGTTTTGAAAAAGAACGAGGCTTCGCTCGGCCCGGGCGATCCGCTCTTGCAACATCCGCGCGCGTCGATGGCCGAAGGCGGATGCATCGAGGGCAATCACAGATTCCACCAGGGACCGATCCAAGGGCCGAAGTTCCTGACCCCTTGCCGGCGGATGCTTCCCGACCGGTGCCGCGTTCGCTGGGCGCCGATAACTATGCAGCTTCTCTACGGTTCGAAAACCATACTTTTCATAGAGCGGCCGTCCGTCCAGGGTCGAGATCAGTCGCAGGAGAGGCGAGGGTGTTTGACCGGACGCGCGTTGAATAGCCTCCTTCATCAAGTCCTGACCCAGTCCTTGCCGCCGGGCCTGAGCGTCGACAATGATCATGCCCAGCGACGTCGATGGCCCGGTCCCGGCGCTCTCGTAGGGGATCATCGCCGCGCAGGAGATGATTTCATCTTGGATGTTCCGGTGCCCGAAAACCTCGCCGCTGGCCAGAACCGTGCGCCAATCATCTTCGGTATGCGGCCAGTCTTGCGCTGCCGAAAGCCGGAGCAGGCCTGTAAGATCACTTTCATCGCAGGGGCCGATCGGCCCAACGGGGTCGCTCATGTGTTTTATGTGTCGTTCCGGGTATCGTCGTCCTGGGTGCGGTCGTCCTGGGTGCGGGCCAGTTCTTCCATGAGGCGACGGGCGAAGGCACCATTATCGTAGCGGGCGGCGAGAAACTGCTCGACGATCTGCCGCGCGGCCTTTTTGTCATAAGGTTCCGAGCCGGGGTTGGCGACCTTCTGCTGCACCCGCTTCAGGATTTCGGGATCGATTGTGGCGCGCAACTCGGCCAACTGCTGGAGAAGGGCTTCGCGATCGACGGGTTCGTCTTCGGCCATGCTGTATCGTAAGTTCCGTTTGTGGGCGAATTTTATGAAGGCAGGTCCGTCACCTGGTCGAATTGGTTCATGAAGACACTATGCCGACAACGGATGAAAGTTTATGCCACTTTGCCCGCTTTTGCCATGCTGTCGCGTGAGCCGCCTTATGGCCTTGGGCTGTTGCGCGCAGACACGTGCTTGCAGGCAGGTTAAAGGGATGGTAATAATACGTAGTAAACCATAAAATATAGATTAAAAACAATAGGTTAAAGAATTTTCTCAATTCGCCGAACCTATCACGCATGAACCTTGGAAAGAGTTAGCAGTCGATGTCGCTTGGGTTGCACGAACGGAGAGCAAAGCGCCGCCGCAAGTTTTGGTGGGGCGTCATCAAGTGGTTGGTGGCGCTCGCTATTATCGGCGCGCTGGGAGTGAAGGCCTATTACACCGGTTCCGATATCGCGCAACGCGATCTGATTGCGGAGCAGGAAAAGACCGCACGCCTGACCGGAGAGCTCGCCGACCTCAACCAGTCGGTGGCCGATCTGAAGGCCCAACTTGCGAGCGCCAACCGCTCGGCCAGCGATTGGCAGAAGAAGTACGAGACCGACGTTCCGACGGGAGAACTGAAGGAAGTTCTGGATATTGCCAGCAGCAAGCTGGGCAACGGTGTCGGCATGGACCGTCTGCGCTTTCTGATCGACTCCGCAAAGAACGAGCGCAGCTGCGACAATGCACCCGTGAGCAAGCGCTTCTTTGTCAGCACCGATCTTTACAGCGGCGCAAACGATTCCGTCACCTTTGCCCAGTCGGCGATTACGGTCACGGCCAAAGGGCTCTCCGCCAAGGACGCGGCGGGGAATGTGGAGGCCTGGTATGACGCGGCACAGCCTTTGGATGTGAATTTCACGCTGCTCGGTGGCGAAAACATCCAGGAAACCGGTAAGTTGCCGCTGCACCGCTCGGTGGTGGTCAACAATTCCGAGTACCGCTTCAGCCTGACCGAAGGGCCGCGTGGCTTTGTGCTTATCTCCGGCGACCGCTGCGATTATCCTTAAGCGCGGGCAGGATAGCGCTTAGTCTGTCGAGAGGGGCAGCGAAGTCTCGCTGTCCAGTCTCGAAGCTGAGGCCGTAGGGCCGCTCCGGCGTGGGGTGGATGGATCGCAGATGCTCATCGAGTGGTTACAATACCTGGCCACACCCTGCCCGAAGTATCTGCGTGCCATGGGCTATCCCCAGGAAATCATCGCCACCCAGGCCCGTTACCGGCGCTGCAGGGAAGCCTGGCGCCCGCACCTGGAAAATACCAAGGCCTTCATTCTGGAAAGTGCCGCCGCCGCAAAGGGAGACCGCACCGCCGTCGTGCTGGGCTCCGGGATGCTGCTGGACGTCCCGCTCGCCGAGCTTTCTCAACGCTTCGAGCAGGTTATTCTTGTCGACATTCTTCATCTGCCCTGGGTGAAGTTCCGCGCCCGCCGATATCCCAACGTGCGGTTCGAAGAGCTGGACGTGACCGGGGTTTGCGAGCTGATTTTTGAGCAAGTGAAACGAATGCGGTCAGGGCGGGGGACAGTGCCCAAGCTTCCGGAATTACTGCCAAAGCCTTTGGCCCAAAGTCTGGGCGTATCGTCGATCGACTTTTTGGCTTCGGTCAACCTGCTCTCGCAGCTTCCGATCCTGCCTCTTGCTTATCTCGAGAAACACTCGCCGGCCTACTCGGAAGAGGAGTTTGGAGTCTTTGCGAGCTTGCTGTTCAGAAATCACCTTTTGCACCTGAAAGCTAGCTCAGAACAGGTGTGCCTGATCACTGACCTGGAGAGAATTACTCTCGACAATTTAGGAAATTTGATCGAGAGAGAGAATGCACTGTATGATTCGATGTCCCTCATACCGAAAGTGGTATGGAACTGGCGTATAGCACCTCAAACAGAAACTGCAACGGATACAGAAATCTGTCATCGTGTTGGTTGGATTGACTAATTTGACTTGTAGCAAACAAAGTTAGCGAAATAGCGGATGGCCTATTGGTAACCGCGTTTTGCTTGAAAAAATTGCCAAGTTGCCAATGAAATGTTGGTGGGAATCGCGGCAATATTTCATAATATTGGCGTTTAGTGTTGAATCGTGCATTTATTTTTGCTGGAAATGAAGTAAATTGGAGATTGTGATTTTTTTGTTTCAAAATATTGGTTTGACACATGTTTTCTATAAAAAAGTTAAGTAAATACCGTTAGTGGATGTTACCTGTCGTCGCCCTAATTTTGTTTCTAAGTGTTTGTGTTGAAAAACAAGAAGTTGGGCCAATTGTTAAGTTTTTGAAAAATAATATTTCGATGAAAGATATACCAGTTCATGTACCGAAAAGTATAAAAAATTGTATTACAAAAAAATTTAGAGTATCTGACGAGAAAATATTTTCTATGGCGATGTTGGAGTCCGATCGTGTCGAATCGTTTGTAGATGAAAGTTGTGATTGTGTTATTGTTTTGTCCTCTATGCAGATTGAGTCGTTTGGAGTTTTTGGGGTAAGTGTTGGTGCTGAGAACGTAAGATTTGTGTTCCAAGTAAGAAATAGGCAGATTATTTTAGATGATGTCGTGGTCGTGACGACATTGTTGTGATTTGCGGGGGCAAATTTGAGGGGAAGAGACAAATGGAGAAAATAGAAATTGGGTATAGCCGCACAGGTCGTGACGTAACAGACAGTATTTTCGTCTATCACAAATTCATTATATACACCCGATCGGACGGTTCATCATTCCAGCTCCATGGAGGGCCTGATCAAGGTTTTTTTGGGTTCGCCATTTGATGAGTTTGTTTCCTCCAAAATCCCTACGCTTGAAGGTTTTGGAAATCTACATGCTATTGCCTTTGAGACTACGAACAGCACAAAAATTGGTGACGACGTTCAAAGAGAACTTGTGTTCGAAGGGGATGATCTAAGGGGAAAATTTGTTCAACTGGTGGGGATGGCGCAGGGTATTGCCGAGCAAAACACAAAGTATGACCTGTTGAATAACAACAGTAATACACTTGCTGACACTATTTTAAAGTGGATTGGTGCTAAAGCGCCTCAACTTGACAATTATTTGGCGGCGCCTGGTAGCGTACCTGACAGTGAGTTTAATCCTCAACTTTTCGAGAACCTTCCTCCGCCACTTTGGGGTGAAGAACTATATGATGAGTTCCGGGAAGTCTTCGAGAAGCTTTTTGATAACATAAAGGATTACTGTTTTGCTGCCGGGACAAAGATCCGGATGGCAGATGGTTCTCTGAGACCTATTGAGTTAGTCTCGATTAACGATGAAGTCCTCGCATACGATAACAATGACCAGCATGGCCAGGGGCGTCTTGCTGCGCGACGTGTCACCCGAACTTATTCCACTCCTGACAAATTGGTTATCGATTTCCACGGCCTAAAGGTCACACCCGGACACGTTTTCCTCTGTGGCGATGGCCCGCACGTTGGGCAGCATCACATGTTGATGGAAATTCTCCGTGCCGATGGGACGATTGTGCATGCGGACGGAACGGTGTTGCGTGCGGCGACCAATGCACCTGTGGGAAGCCGTGAAGACGCCTTTGTTCAAGTGGCTTATCTGACAGACGCCAATGATGCGCTGATGCAGACTGGGCAGATGCGTGCCGGTACCCTCATCCTGACCGCTGAAGGGGAGACTAAATCTGTTCTCCAGTGCATGGAGGAAGAGGGTTATCGCTTTGATGCCGAGAGCGGACTGATCGCTAAAGAGGGTGAAGAGCCGCACCCGCTCTATTGGTTCGGCGAAGTTCCGCGCCCCGAAGACTATATCTTGAAGCGCAGCGATCTAACTGATGCGGATCTCTATGCTGAACCGGATTACCAGCCTGAGGTCGCGGCTGCAACCACCAGACTTGGACAAGGAATTACTCCGGCTGAGGGCACCCTCCACGCAGAAGCCGCAATACGCGCAGGTGAAACGATCCACTGATGGATGCGGAAACGGCGCTGAATACGGGCGATTGTCAGGTGCCGTTTCTTATCCCTAAAGGCGACTTCCAACGTTAAGGCGAGCTGCGGCCAAACCCCTCCAAAAAGCTCACCAGGTTTGCGCCCAGCGCCGGGTTGGCGTAACCGCCCTCCTGAACGATCACGCTGGGCAGAGCGAGACCACCGATCTCACGTCCGATCTCGCCGAAGCCCGCCGTCGTCACGGCCAGGCCCGCGAAGGGGTCGCTTTCGTGGGCGTCCAGCCCCAAGGCAACCACCATGGCGCCCGGCGCAAAGGCGGCAATGGCTTCGCAGGCGCTGTCCAGGGCGGCGAGGAAGGGTTTGTCGCCGGAGCCCAGCGTCAGGGGGAAATTCAGGTTATAGCCGACACCTGTGTCTTCGCCGCGCTCGTTCCCATGTCCCCAGAAGAACGGATAGAAGTTCTGCGGATCGGCATGGATCGAGATCGTGAGCACGTCGTCCCGGCGGTAGAAGATCCCCTGAGTGCCGTTGCCGTGATGCAGGTCCACGTCCAGCACGACGACCCGGTCATGGTTCCGGCGCAAGTCCTGAGCGGCAATGGCCGAGTTGTTGAGATAACAGAAACCGCCGGCCATGTCCGCGAAGGCATGATGGCCCGGCGGGCGGCAGAGGGCGTAGGCGGCGCGTGCGCCTGCGCGGACCTGCCGCGTGGCATGGACGGCCGTGTTCATGGAGGCCTTGACCGATGTCCAGGTGCTCTCCGATATGGGACAGGCGGTGTCCGCCATGTGATAACCGGCCTGTCCGACCGCCGACGCCGGATAGCCGGCACTTGTGCCATGGGGCCGGCCGTTCGGATGGACATTGGGGATGACTTCGTCGGACGCCCCGGGAATCTCGCGCCAGCGGGCGTGAATGCTTTGCAGGAAGCGGAGATACTCGGGGCTGTGAATTGCCGCTGCGGGCGCAAGTCCGTAGTCATCGGGAGCTTCTATCTCGAAGCCGGAGGCCCGGCCGGCTTCGAGCAGCATATCGGCGCGCGCAGGGGTTTCGGGATTGGGTTTGCGAACCCCGCTGGAGAGAAAGTTGCCGGGATTGTGGGCGCTCTGGGCGGGGTCGAAGACGAATTTCATCGAGATGGCCTGTGGTTGTTCGTTTGTCGTAATCAGGGCGAACAGCTTAGGAAGCGGGCAGGGGTCTGCCAAGCTGCGTTTCAATGAGTTGGTTTTGCGAGTTGCCGCGCTTTGCTTACTTGCCTTGGGATTGACGGGCTTTGGAAGAGCGGCTGGCTTTCGGGCCACTGGGCTCCACGTAGTCAGGACCGTGACCTACAGCAATTGCGGTGAGGACTGCTTCTGGGCTAAGAAGTCGGGACAGACTCAAGCGACCGGCTCAGGAAAGAAATCCAACATGACATCTCAGGGAAAATTGCGCACGGGCGGACGGATCTTGGTTGATCAGCTCCGCCTGCATGGCGTTGATACCGCGTTCGGCGTGCCGGGGGAGAGTTATCTCGCGGTGCTGGATGCGTTCTATGACGTGCCCGAGATTGCGTTCCGGATCTGCCGGCAGGAGGGTGGGGCGGCCATGATGGCGGACGCCTACGGAAAGCTGACTGGTCAGCCCGGGATCTGCTTCGTAACCCGGGGGCCGGGCGCGACCAGCGCCAGCGCGGGGGTTCACATCGCCTATCAGGATTCGACCCCGATGATCCTTTTCATCGGCCAGGTCGGCCGCGACATGATCGAGCGAGAAGCCTTTCAAGAGATCGACTACCGCCGCATGTTCGGTCAGATGGCCAAGTGGGTGGCGCAGATCGACGATGCCGACCGGATCCCCGAGTATCTGGCGCGCGCTTTCGCGACTGCGACATCCGGGCGGCCCGGGCCCGTGGTGCTGGCGCTGCCCGAAGATATGCTGCGGGACATGACCGCAGCGCCGGATGCCAAGCCTTACAGGCCCGCCGAGGCGCATCCTTCACTTGCGGATATGAAGCGCCTTGGCGATCTCGTCGCCGCGGCGAAGCGACCGTTGATGATTTTGGGCGGTACGTCCTGGAATGCCCAGGCCTGCCGGCACATTCAAAGCTTCGCTGAAGCCCATGGCCTGCCAACGACGGCATCCTTCCGGTGTCAGGACTATTTCGACAATCGCCATCCGAACTACGCCGGTGACGTCGGGATCGGAATCAATCCCAAGCTGGCTGACCGCGTTCGTGAGTCGGACCTGGTTCTTGTGGTGGGCGCGCGTCTGGGTGAGATGACGACCGGCGGATATACCCTCTTCGACACGCCGGTACCCAAGCAAACCATGGTTCATGTGCATGCCGGTGCGGAAGAACTGGGGCGGGTGTACCAGCCCGAATTGGCGATTAATGCCGGGGTCAAGGCTTTTGCGGCAGCCGCCGCGGCCTTGAGTCCGCCAAAATCGCCGGACAAGGCGCGGAAGGAATTGGTCTCGACAGCCCGCAATGAATACGAGGCGTACATCGAGACACCAAGCATACCGGGCGATGTGCAGATGGGCGAAATCATGGCCTGGCTGCGCGAACGCCTGCCGGAAGATGCCATTATCAGCAACGGTGCCGGCAACTATACGACCTGGGTGCACCGCTTCTATCAGTACCGCAGCTTCCCGACCCAGCTTGCGCCGACATCCGGCTCGATGGGCTACGGCTTACCTGCGGCGGTGGCGGCCAGCTCGGTCTTTCCCGAGCGCACGGTGGTCTGTTTTGCCGGCGACGGTTGCTACATGATGCATGGCCAGGAACTGGCGACCGCGATGCAGTACGGCCTCAAGATCATCATCCTGGTGATCAACAACGGCATGTACGGTACCATCCGCATGCATCAGGAGCGCGAGTACCCAGAGCGCGTCAGCGGTACTGAACTGGTCAATCCGGATTTCGCCGCCTACGCCCGCGCGTTCGGCGCAAACGGCGAGGTGGTGGAGCGGACGGAACAGTTCGCACCGGCTTTTGAGCGCGCGATGGCGGCCGAGGGGTCAAGCCTGATCGAGATCCGGATTGACCCCGAAGCAATTACACCGAAAACGACTCTCGCGCAGATCACGGCCGCTGCGCAAGCGAAGCTATCCTAGGTTGGGAGCTCCTATTCCTTGACGGTCTTGACGACAAAATTATGTTTTCTGGCAAGGAGTTAAGAGTGGAGCGATGCCATAGCATCGTGCTTAGTCAGAATTGGACCGATGACACGACGCTGTCCAGACCTTGGTTCCCAGAACGTGGTTCCCAGAACTCATAATCTTATCGCCTGAGGACCACGTCCCAGGCGGGTCGTATTTTGTCGGGTTTCAGGTGCGTTGACGCCTCTTACCGGGCCTTCAGGCCCGCTTTCGAGCCCTCGCCTGCCTAAAACCCGGCAAAATACGATCAAGACCATCAAAGAATAGGAGTCCTCAACCTAGAGAGACAAGGTCAGGGAACACTGAGTGTGCTCAGGTCGCCCAGACGCGGCTGACGAAGCGCGGTCTGTACGATCACGCCCTCGGGCAACAACCCCCCGGAGTCGAAGAAACTTGAGAGGAAATCGAGGAAAACCGGCTCGAAGCGGAAATACACCTCCGCTGTAATGACGTTTTCATTGTCTCTGACAACAAACCCGGCGGGCATGTTGGCCGGATCGCCGACACCGCCGTATAAGCTTGGAGGTAAGGTGGGGCCTGCACCTTGGATCTGCCATGTGATCTCTGCCGGGTCGCCAGGGTTCTTATAGACCGAACTCACGATCACACCGCCTTTCGATGCTAGATCGAAGGGCTGCACAACCTCAATTGCGGCAATCATAAGCTGGTTGATTTCGGCCGCCGATATACTGGACGGACGCGATGTCAGGTCCGACATGGTTGCAGCTGCCCGGTCAAGTTTCTGGTTCAGCAGCATGTAGCGGCCCATATCGAACATACCGAGCAGCATGAAGAGGATCACCGGGACGATAAAGGCAAACTCGATGATGGTTACGCCCGACCTGTCAGACACAAAGGAGTGATACTGGCGGGCTATCTTGAGCCTATAACTGTTCAATACGGCATTCATTTCGACACCCAAACCTATTCTTCTCTGTAGGGCTCATTGCGGACGGCGACCGTCGCCGTCATCGGCAGTGAACCGCTCGAACCGGCGAAGACAGAGAAAACGGGCGTCATGTATTGCCATTCGTATTCAAGCCGATAGAAAACAACATCGTTTGCGTCACCTGCTCCGGGCGTGCCTGGACCACCGTCGTCGCCTGAAAAGTCGGGGTAGACAGTCACGCTGACGTTGGCCTCGGAAACGTCAATAAGCCCATGGGTATGATCTGAGATGATTTCCAGGATCTTGTCCTGGCGGGCTGCTGGATCGACTTCCTGGCCTGTGACGCCAAATCTGGCGGCCTCACGCAGACCACCCTCGGCAAGAGTCAGGGTGAACATGACCATTGCTATCTCCAGAGCGCCAAACAGCAACAGCAAGAATGCAGGTAGAATGAGGGCAAATTCAATTGCTGCGAGTCCGTCTTTGTTGTCTCTGAAGCGGCGTATGACTTGCCGTATCGGCATTGTCGTCAGCATAACTCTCAATCCTCGGTCATCGGTTGTCCTGGAATGTGATACCGCCGTTATCTCCCACATGGCATAGCCACACTCTCGTGGCGCTTATCAATTGGTTTATTCCTACACGCCACTCAGGGCGTCTATGGTCCGTACGATCGCAGGTCCAAGGAGGACCACGAAAAGCGGGGGAAGAATGAATAGGATCATGGGCACGGTCATCATCGCCGGAAGCCGTGCGGCTTTTTCTTCTGCTTTGAGCATCCGTTCATCGCGAGACTCTGTGCTCATAACCCGCAAGGATTGCGACAGCGGGGTGCCGTAGCGTTCGGCCTGAACGAGCGTATTGACGAGACTGCGGATGATCTGCAGATCGGTCCTTTGGGCTAAATTGTCGAGGGCTGCCCGCCGCTCAGGCAAAAAGCCGAGTTCAAGGCCGGTCAAGCTGAACTCATCAGCAAGCTCGGGGGCGGCCGAGGCCATTTCCTGCGAGACGCGTGTCAAAGTCGCGTCGAGACTCAGGCCAGCTTCTGTGCAAATGACCATGAGGTCGAGTCCGTCTGGAAGCGATTTCCGGATGGCTTCCTGACGTTTCTTTGACGCATTTTTGATTATGACATCAGGCATATATGCGCTTACGCCAATTACGCTGATGCAAATTATCAGCTTCATGCCGTCGGACAGGTTGTAGCTGTCGAAGCCGTAAAACATCAGGAGCGCCACACCCCCCAATACGAAGGGCAGGGCGAGTTTAAAAAAGAGATACTGGATTACAGCTTCTTTCGAGCGCCAGCCCGCGCACATCAGCTTGTTAGAAATATTGCCGGCCTGTGCGGATTTCATGAGCTGCAGGCGCTCGACGACCTGGCGCATAAAGGATGCCGTGTTCAGGCGTTCGCTGCGCCGCCGCGGAGCAAGCATACCGCTGCGCAAAGCCGAACGCTGCTCGGCGAGAACCTTCGCTCGTTTCTGCGAAGGGTCGCGGTGAATGAGCGATGACCATACCGCAGCGAAGCAGACAAGCACTGTTATTGAAGCCATGACAACGATCACGTCTTCGGTCGTAACCCCGGCAGGAAGATAGGCTTCAATACTCATATTTCGAACTTGACCATTTTATACATCGTGCCGATCCCGACACCGAACATTACGAAACCGCCTGCGAGCATCATGTTACCTCGTGGGTCATGCCATAGCGTCATGACGTACTCGTTGTTGATGAAAAACAGCAACAGGAACATGATGAAGGGCAGGCTGCCGATAATGTAAGCACTGGCCTTCGCTTCAGACGACATGGCCTTAATCTTGAATTTCATTTGCTTGCGCTTGCGCAAAATGTCCGAGAGGTTAGACAAGGTTTCCGCCAGGTTGCCGCCGGTTTCGGTTTGGATGGACAGTGCGACTGTGAAAAAGTTGAACTCGGGAATCATCAGCCGATTTGCTGTGTCCCAGAGAGCATCCTCGATCTTGCTGCCGATTTTAACAGCTTCGAAAATACGTGTGAGCTCCTCGCCAACCGGCCCGGGAATTTCCTGTCCTGCGGATTTCATCGACTCGGTAATGGGCAGGCCGGCTTTCAGGCCACGAACCATCAAGTCGATTGCATCGGGAAAGTGCGCAATAAACTGGAGTTGCCGGCGCTTGGCCATGATTCCGAGTGCAAAGTGCGGTACTCCGATGACGCCCACGAGCCCGAAAAGCCCTGCAATTATATTAGGAAAGCCGAAGGCTATCCTGCCAATCATGTACGCGACAACGCCACTGAGTAGGCACATCATCAGGTAGCGGCCCAACGCAGGCTTTACGCCCGCACGCTCTAACCTGTCACGGAGCAAATCGGGACGGGGCAACAGCGTTTTGATCAGCCGGTCGACGAGGGCATAACGACTATCGGCTGTCGCGCGGCGGACGCTAACCACAGTCTGCACCGATTGATCGACGTTTCTCACATCACCCGTGGCGCGTTTGATGCGCCGTTTGAAGTTCCGATTCGTTCCATCGCCCGCGAAGGCCGCGGCAATGAGCATGACCCCACCCAGCATCGGCAGGCACATGAGGATCAATGTCATCGTCGGATCGTTGTTGGTGAGGAGGGAAAGATCCACTACATCGCCTCCAACAGCCGTTGTTCCAGTCCGAAGTATGCCGCCTTTTTGGCGAAGAACGGCCGAAGGCCGGAGGATTTGAAACTGCCGACGAGGTTTCCGTCCGCGTCTTCTCCCTCGAACTCAAAGGTGTAAAGGTCCTGTGTCGTTATGATCTCCCCCTCCATTCCCACGATTTCAGTAATGTGGGTGACCCGGCGCATACCGTCGCGCATACGGGAGATCTGAACGATCATGTGGACCGCGTCTGAGATTTGGGTCCGCACGGCCTTTGCCGGCAGGTTGATGCCGGCGAGGCCAATCATGTTTTCGAGACGTGTCAGGCCTTCGCGGGGTCTGTTTGCGTGGATCGTACCCAGTGAGCCATCATGGCCTGTGTTCATGGCTTGCAGCATGTCCACGGCTTCGCCACCGCGAACCTCACCAAGAATAATTCTGTCAGGACGCATACGCAGAGTGTTCTTCACCAGATCGCGCATGTCGATGGCGCCTTCACCCTCAAGGTTTGCAGGGCGGGTCTCCAACCTGACCACATGCGGCTGTTGCAGTTGAAGTTCAGCCGCATCCTCGATAGTGACGATGCGTTCGCCGGGGTCGATCATCTGCGAAAGGGCATTCAACAGTGTGGTTTTACCCGAACCGGTACCACCGGAGATCAGAATGTTAAGCCTGCTGCGTGCGGCGATCTTGAGCACCATCGCCATCTTTTCGTTGATATTGCCCTGGCGCGCCATGACGTCCAGCGTAATGCCCTTCTTGGCAAACTTACGAATGGAGATAGAGGCGCCGTCGATTGCGAGAGGTGGTATGACGATATTGACACGGCTGCCATCCAGCAAACGGGCGTCGACGAGGGGAGTCGTCTCATCGACGCGTCGGCCGATCTGGGCGACGATGCGACGTGAGATATTCACAACATGATCGTTGTCCCGGAACTTGATGTCGGAGAGCTCAAGTTTGCCGCCACGTTCGACATAGACCTGATAAGGTCCGTTCACCATAATATCGGTGACTTTCTCGTCGGCCAATAGCGGTTCGAGTGGTCCAAGGCCGAGCATGTCCGCCAGCATTAGTTCGACCACACCCGCTTGCTCCGGGCCATTCAACCTGATTTTTTCCTCCGCAAGGACCTCGGAGACGATCTCGCCGAGTTGACTCGAGAGTTCTTCGCGTGGCAACTGTGAGGCTGCTGAAACATCCAGTCTCTCCATGACCTTCGCATGGATGGCATCTTTTGCAGCTTCTACGGTGTCGGTGATCGGCGCCTTGGTTTCAAGGCGACGCTCGTCGATCTTAAATGGGTCAGGTTGATCCGGCACCGCCGCTGCGTTTGCCTGCGAGGATGGTGCAGGGGGAAGATCCGGCACAGACGCACGCTCTGCGGAACTCGCCACTTGTGTGCTCTGTTGCTGGGTGGGTGCCGACTGCTTTGGATACTGCGCGGTGACCCAGTTGATGAGTTCGGTCAAGAGAGTCCGGCGTTCCAGCAGGTTCAGATTGTTGGGTTGCTTCTCGAATTCAGATGTAACGAGTTGCCCGAGCCGCAGACCGAGTTCCGGTCGCGACAGCTGCGATATTTCAAGGCCGCTCAGGCACTCAGCGACTTTCGGCTTTAATTGCTCGATGTACGGGGCGAGATTTGACTGTGCTTGTGCACTGGCTTTCCCCGGCTTCGCATTTTTGCGCTGCGCGAATATCGACATTGGGTCTATTTCCTCTTAAGCCAATCGCGCCAGCTTTTTTTGGCTTCGCCAGCAGCCTTTTCCTTGCTGCCATCGAGTACGGTTACTGCACGTTTGAGCGTCTTGCTCGCCTTGCAGCGTGCATCGACCTGCACGAGCGGCTTGCCCGTGTTTGCGGCGAGGTTGAATGCCTTGTGATCTTCCGCAAGCTGAAAGTCGACCTTTCGGCCGAGTGCCTTCTGGAAGTCACCGATCTGCATTCCCTGTGTCGAGCTTCCGGTCCGGTTTGCAACGACTTTGATCGGGGTGTTCGGGCTCAGTTCTTCGATGTTCGCGAGTGTCCGAATGGAGTCACGCAGCCCTGACAGTGTCAGTTCTGTGACGACAACAATCTGGGTCGCTGCTTCAAAAACACCCTGTCGCAGACCGGGAGCTGCACGGGGCATGTCGACAACGATGCATTCGTGTTCACGCCCAAGAGCGTCAAAGAGAGCCCCGGTAGCAGCCGGATCGAACAAAATGTCATGACTGACGTTTTCTTCAGTTGCCATGACCGAGAGATTTTCCGTCAGCTTTGCGGTCGCGCTCGAAATGAACAGGCTGTCGATACGCGATGGATTTTCCAAAGCTTCGCGAAGACCACGCGTCGGTTCGAGGTCTAAGGATAAAGCAATGGTTCCATATTCAAGGTCTAGGTCGACAAGCGCAGTTTTGTGTTGTTTTTCCTCGGCCATGCTCCATGCAATATTGAGCGCAACGGTCGAGGCGCCGCAGCCGCCCCGCGAGCCGATCACGACTATTTTCTGCGTTGCGTCAGGATCCGCAACAGGTGCTTCCACCTCGTCCTCGGGCTCCTCCAGTTGCTGCAGAGTGCTGAACAAGGCCTTCTCTGTGATTGGTTTCACCAGATAATCGGAGATGCCAGCGCCAATCATTTCGCGGTAAAGGTTGATGTCGTTCATCGAACCGATACCAATGAGGCGGGTATCTTCCGTAAAGGCGGCCGTGAGGGAGAGCATCGCCGTTAGCGGCGACGGTGAATCGCCGATATCGACAATCATCACCCGCGGAACCGGGGACTCGGTCAGGTACTGCATGGCTTCCTGACTGCCGCCATCGCGGATAACCGTCTCGGCGTAGAATTGCCGGGTGACGGAGTCGATGACATCGTGTGTCTGGCCGTCGTTTACGAAGGCGGCACATTCGGCAAGCGGCGTGAGTTCGCTATTGCCTTCGGAGGCGAAGAGGTCTTCAGCTGTACTCATTACTGGTCAATCCCCCTGGTAGAGAGAATTTCATCAAGCGGAATGATCTCGCCCCTGCGATAACGATCGATTGATAGAACCGAGGCTGTTCCATCCCGAAAACCGCCCGGCGACCCTTGTTGGAGATCGGCAGGGTTGGCAACCATGAGGCCCAAGTTGCTTTTGTTCGCGCAATCGCGGACGGTTTCCGGACGCGCTCCACTGTTGGGTTGCACGCTGCTACAGTCTGGCAAGCGCACCAGCGTACGCGTTATGACGACTGCGATGCGATTATCCGGTGCAAGCTGTACAGTGATAGGCCGTTCAGCCGTATAGGCCTGCAATCCGTAGTTTGCGAGTTCAAGGCGCAGGGCGTCTATCCGCTGGACTGTCTCCGGCAAAAGTTCGTAATCGTCTGATCGTAGACCGTCGAGTTGGATACGGTCGCCTTGTTGAATTCCCTTAGTCCGCAAAAAAAGCGCCAGACGGGTCCGCTCAGTCTCGCTGACAGTAGTAGAGCCTGGCGAGAAGTTCATTGCATGCGCCTGCATGACAGACTGGGTTTGCAACTCTGTTGCCGCTTCGATCTGTTGCCAGCTACCGGTGTTGAAGGTTCTCTCGACCAAGCCCAGCGTGTTGTCATAGACGACGTCGGATGAATCTTCTTCGGTGAACCGTGTCTGTCCATTGCTGCAGGCACCAACCGTCAGGCTCACAGCCATGAGTAACGGTGCAAAAACTCTCTTGTTGAAGATTGGATCTTGCATTTTGCTCACTCTACTCGAGGATGAAGCCCAGAGGGCGCGGCAGACTTGATGCTGATGACGATGCCGCCGGAACAGTGGTCAAGCCAGAGGCTGTATTTCCGGTTTGCACCGGCGCGGTTGTCTTGGTTTCAGCACGCTCTTCCATGTAGGGAGTTGTCGGTACCGGCAGGGGTTGAGAGACCGGACGCACCAGATATGGCGTCACGATGATGACCAACTCGCTCTCTCTGCGCTGAAAACGCTCACTGGTAAAGAGTTTGCCGAGGATCGGAATGTCTCCAAGACCCGGGACCTTGCTCGTGATCTGTTGCGTGTCATCCAGAAGCAGGCCGGCGATCGCAAAGCTCTGACCGGATCCCAGTTCAACAGTTGTTTCCGCACGGCGTGTCGCCAGCGCCGGAATGACAAGGTCTGCAACAGTAATCGCACCGTTTTCCGATAACTGACTGACCTCTGGACGAACCCGCATGCTGATGAGGTTTTCACCGACCAGGGTCGGAGTAAAAGCAAGGCTGACGCCGAATTCCTTGAATTCGATCTCGATGTCTCGACCGCCTTCGTCGTTTGTCTCAGCGCCAACCGGAATGGGAAACTCTCCGCCTGCCAAAAAGCTGGCGGTCTCGCCGGACAATGCCGTCAGGTTCGGTTCCGCGAGAACAGTGACCAATTGGTCGTCGGCCAGTGCATCGATCAGAACATTGAGATCCAGCGGACCCACTGATCCGTCGATCTCGAAAAAGCTGGGCGGCGAGTCAATAAGGATTTGAGAAGTGTTGGTGAAAAGCCCGAAGGTAAAGGCTCCGTCTGCAATCGCATTCCAGTCGAATCCGAATTGCTCGATGACTTCCTTTGAGACTTCAGCAACTCGAACCCGAAGATTGACTTGGTTCGGTGCCGTGATCTGAATCTGGTTGATAATTTCTTCCGGGTTGTTCACAAAGCGCGCGGTAACACGCTGAGCGTCTGCCGCCTCGGTTGCTGTATTTGCCAGTCCTGCCAAGAGGATACCGCCGTCAATTGATGTCACCGAGATACGAGCGCGCGGCGCTACCGCTTCCAAGGCTGTACGGAGCCGGCTCAAGTTATGACTGACGCGGACCGTCAAGTTGGCGATGATATTGTCGTTGCTGTCGACCGCGAAGAGGGTTGTTTCACCGGTTGCCTGACCGAAGACATAGATCAACTGCGACGACTTTACATTGACGTCCGCAATTTCGGGGTTGGCTACGAAAACCGATACGGCGGCTTCCTCCAGACGCAGAAGCTGTCCCTCGTTGATTTCGAGTTGTATCGGCTCACCCGTTGCGGGTGCAGCATAACCGACGATATCGGCGCTCGCACGACCGGGTAGAATCAACGCCACCAACAGCAGCGTTGAGAGGAGTCTATTAAAATTCATTTTCATCGGGCCCCTACCACTTCGATGTCGAGCTGCTCGACTTGACTGCCGCGTCCGACGACAACTTTAACTTCACCATTGCCGGGGCGAGGCACGAGGACGCTCACGTCACTCTCCCAGGTGTAGGTTCTGCCTGATTTTGGCTCGGCCTCTTTCAATGGATCCTCGCCTTTCACCAGGCGTTCCAGTTCTTCTTCGTCTTTCGCGAGGCTACGGAGGCTGAGAGATAGCTGCCCCAGGCTTTTGACCGCCGCGATCATCTCGACCTGCTTTGGTGTGAGTTCAAGCGTTGCGGTGCTTGCGATGGTCGGCTCGCTCTCGCTGTCTGTGTTGGTCTGCTGGTCGACTGCCAGGATGCGAACGTTGGTCAGAATCGTCTCGCTTGCCTGCCGTTCGCTGCGGTTTTCGAGTTCTGAATCCTGGATCGTGTGGCTGAGGATGAGGTCGACTCGGTCACCTGGGAACACAAAGCCGCCGATGCCGGAAGTCTCGTCAACCTGAATTGAAACGGCCCGGTAACCAGGTTTTAAAACCGCAGCAAGGAAACCACGTTCGCCAGGGGCCACCACGCGCCCTAGCACCATTGGTTCGCCGGCAGAGATAGGCTGCCTTGACACAGAACCAAGCAGAGACGTCTCGTCGAACTCATCTTGAATTAGATAGTTGTCCGACTTGACTTCATCCGGCCAGGCTTGCCAATCCAGATCCGTCTCCTGGATAAAGGTACCAATCGGGATATCGGTTTTGGCGATCAACACGTATGTGAGCTCAACTTCTGGCACAGGTTGTGCCTCGACGGTTTGTTGAACCGGTGCACGCTGTGCATCAAGCCAGCTTTTTGCGACGAACGCGGTACCGCCTATCATAAAGAGGGCACCGACGATCAAGAGGATGTTTCGTATCGACATGGCTTTAGCCTATCTCAGCAATGTGAACGCTACGTAAACGCCACCCAATGCAATTGCAGCGCCGTAGGGCATTGGTTTTTTTGCAAAAGTCTCGAAATCGCAGGTTAATCCCTGTGGCAAAAATGGGAGCATGTGGGCGGCGCGATTGAACAACCAAAGGCTGACTGCGATCACACCCCCGGTAACTGCCGTCATAAGAGCAAATTCAATAAACAGGTCAGTGCCGGCCCACAGGCTCGCAGCGGAAAAAAGCTTCACATCACCACCGCCGCAGAGCTTAAAGGCAAACAGAACAAAACCGAAAGTTAAGACAGCGCCTGAAAGTCCGAGCGCGAGCAACCATTCGGGAGAAGGATCGGATGTCAAAACAAATGCCGGGTACAAGATGACCAGCGCTGAGCTGTAGTCATTGGAGATCGTAAAGCTTTTGATGTCCTGATAAGCTGCAACGGCAACAATCAAAGCAAAAAGACAGATGGTTACTTCGTTAAGGGTAGGATTTAACATTGTGTGAATTCTTGCTTTGGAGCAAAGAGGGCCGAGAGTGTTTTCTACTTCTCGGCCCTCTAAGAGATGCTCAGGTGCACTAGTTAATGTGCAGGCTGTTCAGGTGAGCGTTACGGCGTACGCGCGCCTTTCAGTTTGGTCTCGACAAACGTGAACATCGCACTCAGCTCATCACCCATTGCAGACAGGGCTGCGATTGCAGCGACCGAGATCAGAGCGGCAATCAGGCCGTATTCGATTGCGGTTGCACCTGATTCGTCGTTCAGAAACGATTTAATGGTCGTAAACATTCTTAAAACCTCCAGTTAGCAGAAAACCTGTGAACGATAATGACGTGGACGCGTTAAGAAACAGTAAATGAAAAACAACAAAAAGCCGCGTAACTCATTGTTAAACCACGAGAAAAATGATTTATATTTGCCGAAACTAAATACAAAATTACTCTATAATTTATCTAAAATTTTTCATATCGATTTTTTTCGTGCAGAAACAGATCTTTACTGAGATTCATTGTTTGTATCCCTAATCAAAATGGTTAAGTTGATTCGTTTTTACACAATCTATTGCCTTTTTTGATCTATCAGGTTTAGGCTTCCCAATTAACCATCAGGTGTGTTGAAAGACAGGGGCTCGCGTGCAAAAAAACACCGCCGCGTTAATGTTTCAGGGAACCGGGTCAGATGTTGGAAAATCCCTTCTGGTTGCGGGATTGGCGCGTGCTTTTTCACGTAGGGGTCTCTCGGTTCGGCCCTTCAAACCACAAAATATGTCGAACAATGCCGCGGTAACCGCGGACGGTGGTGAAATCGGCCGGGCGCAGGCGCTTCAGGCCCGTGCCTGCGGCCTCGCGCCCCATACCGATATGAATCCTGTCCTTCTGAAGCCCCAGAGTGAAGTCGGCGCCCAGGTCGTCGTCCAGGGCAAGGTGATCGGGAGCGCAACCGCCAGGGAATACTGGTCTCTGAAGCCCAAGCTGATGCCTGCGGTCCTGGAGAGCTTCCATCGCCTCGGCGAAGACGCAGACCTTATCCTGGTCGAGGGGGCAGGCAGCGCCTCGGAAGTCAATCTGCGCGCGGGCGATATCGCCAATATGGGTTTTGCGGAGGCGGCGGACCTGCCGGTTATCCTGATCGGTGACATCGACCGGGGCGGGGTTATTGCCAGCCTGGTCGGAACGGCGGCGGTGCTTCCCGCGGCGGAGCGGGCCCGGATCAAAGGTTTCGTCATCAACAAGTTTCGCGGAGACGTCAGTCTTTTCGATGAAGGTCTCGATCTTATTGCCGAAAAAACCGGGTTCGAGGCTCTTGGTGTCATTCCCTTTTTGGATGCCGCGCGCCGTCTTCCGGCCGAGGACTCGGTTCAACTCTCTGTTTCGTCAGCGGATACCGCCGCTTCCGGCGACGTCATCGTAGCCGTCCCGGTGCTGTCGCGTATTTCCAATTTTGACGATCTGGATCCCTTGATCGCGGAGCCCGGTGTCAGCGTCGTCTTTGTTCAACCGGGACAGGCTTTGCCCGGGAACGCAAACCTGGTGGTTTTGCCCGGCTCAAAGGCCACGCTTGCTGATCTGGCATTTTTCCGGGCGCAGGGCTGGGATATTGACCTGCAGGCCCACTACCGGCGCGGAGGGCATATCTTAGGCCTCTGCGGCGGCTATCAGATGCTTGGCAGGCAAATCAGCGACCCCCAGGGTATCGAGGGAGCGGTCGGGGGCGCCGAGGGCCTGGGTATGCTCGACGTGGATACGGTGCTGAGCGATGACAAGACCCTGGTTGCCGTGGAGGGGCTCGAGCTGGCGAGCAGGCAGGCTTTGAACGGCTACGAGATGCATATCGGCATTACGACCGGGCCCGGAACGCAGGTCCCTATGATAGAGCTTGGCGGGCGTGCCGAAGGCGCCGTATCGGCCGATGGACGGATTGCGGGCTGTTATCTGCACGGAATTTTCTCGGCGGACGGTTATCGTCAGAGCCTGCTGGCCCGGCTGGGCAGGAGCGGGGCTTCCGGGTTGGACTATGAGCAGGGTGTTGAAGAGGCTTTAGATGCCCTCTCAGAGCATCTCACCGTCCACCTCGACCTCGAGCGTATACTGGAAATCGCGCGCGGCAGATAATATGCGCGGGTCGCCTGAGACGTCAGTCGGCGTCCTCGATCTTGATATGCAGAGGCGCAAGGCCTTCAATTGAGGCCGTCACCCGATCGCCCGGCAGCACAAAGCCGACACCCGCTGGCGTCCCGGTAAACACCAGATCACCCGGCTTTAGCTCGAACATGCGTGACAGATAGGAGACGATTTCGGGTACCGACCAGATCATCTCCTTGAGATCGGCATCCTGCCGGGGCCTGTCATTGACGCTCAGTGCGATCCGGCCGGCATTCATGGGCGGACATTCCGCCTTGGGCGTGATCAGGCCGCAGGGCGCGGAGCGGTCAAAAGCCTTGGCTGCCGTCCAGGGCAGGCTCCGGTCCTCGGCGACCTGCTGCAGATCCTTGCGGGTCAAATCGATCCCGACCGCATAGCCGAAGATATGTTCATCTGCGGCTTCAGTGGAGATCTCGTAGCCGCCCTTTTCGATTGCCACGACGAGCTCGACTTCATGATGCAGGCTGGCTGTTGCAGGCGGATAGGGCAGGGAGCCGCCGTCGCTGACGATCCCGTCGCTGGGCTTATTAAAGAAAAAGGGGGATTCCCGGTCGGGATCGCGGCCGGTTTCGTGAATGTGAGAGAGATAATTGTGTCCGACACAGTAGATCCGCCTGACCGGGAACTGTTCGGAACGCCCGACGATACCGACAGATGCGGCAGGTTCGGGCGGAAAAAGGTAATCCATTGGGACCCGTGCGACTTTCCTACGTTAGTGTGTCGCCAGAAAATCTATCATGTTTCAGCGCTCAGCCAACACGCTCAATGGTCGGCCCTGGTGTCCGGCACTAAAAGATAAGGGGCTGGTTGTGCCGCTTCGGACTATATGTGGAAGCTCTCGCCGCAGCCGCAGCGGCCCTTTTCGTTGGGGTTCGAAAAGACGAAACCCGTTTGAAACTTGTCTTCGACATAGTCCATTTCGCTGCCGATAAGGAACATGACCGCGGTCGGATCGATGAAAATCTTAACGCCCTTGCTTTCGACCACGTCTTCAAACCTGCCTTGCTCTTCGGCGTACTCCACAACGTAACTCATGCCGGAGCAGCCACGCGAGTTCACACCGACGCGCAATCCCTGCACAGGTTTCTCGCTGCGGTCGATCAATTCCTTGACCCGCGCTGCGGCCGCGTCGGTCATGGTGATCATGGGCTTTGACATATCGAACATGGCGGTCAATCTACCTCAGATTTCTTGCTTATCATATGGGAAGAAAACTTAATTTTTGAATTCCTTCCCAAAACGAGCCTTTAAAACAGGTCTTTAAAACAGCCCCAGTGCCAGTTGGGCGTCTTCAGACATGCGCTCCGGTGTCCAGGGCGGATCCCACACCAGGCTGACGGCGACTTCGCCCACACCTTCGGCACCGGCCACGGCACGGGCGACATCGAACGGCATCTCGCCCGCGACCGGGCAGGCGGGCGCGGTGAGCGACATCTCAATCACCACCGAGCCGTCCCCGGCAATGTCGATGCTGTAAATCAGGCCCAGGTCATAGAGATTCACCGGAATCTCAGGGTCATGCACGGTCCGCAGCGCTTCGATGACGATGTCCTCATCGGCCACCTTGGTTCCCGGCTCCAGAGGCGCGCCGGCACGGGCCGTCAGCTCTTCTCCGGGCATTGCCTGACCATTCGGCATGAAATGAGCCAGACCGGGACCGTCGGGGCCCGCGAGAGGGTGTTTGAATTCGCTCATCAGCCCAGAAGCTCCTTAACCTTATGCAGGGCGGCAACCAGCGCGTCGACTTCCGCGCGGGTGTTGTAGAGACCGAAGGACGCCCGCG
Organism: Denitrobaculum tricleocarpae; assembly: GCF_007004665.1. Lineage (GTDB taxonomy): Bacteria > Pseudomonadota > Alphaproteobacteria > Kiloniellales > Kiloniellaceae > Denitrobaculum > Denitrobaculum tricleocarpae. The sequence continues at coordinate 114,290 of NZ_ML660056.1, forward strand.
CCGTGGCGCTGACCCCGAAGCGGTCCATCAGCGGTTGGGCGCAGTGATGTCCGGCGCGCACCGCAACTCCGGCCCGATCTATGATGGTGCCGATATCGTGGGCATGGGCGTTGTCCATCACAAAGGACACGATGCTGGCTTTCTCCTGCGCCTGTCCGATGATGCGCAGGCCTTCGATCTCCAGCATGCGTTCGGTCGCGTATGCCGTGAGGCCTTGCTCGTGAGCAGAGATCCGGTCCTGGCCCAGTGCCTTGACGTAATCTATCGCCGCACCGAAGCCGATGGCTTCGATGATCGCCGGCGTGCCCGGTTCGAAGCGATGGGGGGCGTCTTTATAGGTGCTCATTTCGAAGGTCACCCGGTCGATCATCTCCCCGCCGCCGTGGTGAGGCGGCATGGCGTTGAGCAGGTCCAGCTTGCCGTAAAGCACGCCGATCCCTGTCGGGCCGTAGACCTTGTGGCTTGAGAAGCAGTAGAAGTCGACGTCCAGGTCCCGCACGTCGATTTTCATATGCGGTCCGGCCTGGCAGCCGTCCACCAGCACCTTCGCGCCCGCAGCGTGGGAAAGGCGGATGATATCCTTGAGTGGAACAATCGTGCCCAGTGCATTCGAGATATGGGTGATGGCGACTAACCTGGTCTTCGCGCTCAGGCAGTCGCTGAAGGTCTCCAGCGACAGGTTTCCGTCGTCATCGATGGGCACGACCTTAAGCTCGATGCCGGTCTCGTCGCGGAGCATCTGCCAGGGCACGATGTTCGCGTGGTGCTCCATTTCGGAGATCAGAACCTCATCGCCGGCCTTCAGGAAGGTCCGACCATAGCTCCAGGCCACCAGATTGATGGCTTCGGTCGCGCCGCGCAGGAACACGATCTCATCACTGGTCTCGGCATTGATGAAGTCAGCGGCCTTTTCGCGGGCGGCTTCGAAGGCATCCGTGGAGAGCTGGCTGAGCCGGTGCAGGCCGCGGTGAACGTTGGAGTAGTAGGTTTCCATGTTCTGGCACATGGCGTCGATGACGACTTTGGGTTTTTGCGCAGAAGCTGCATTATCGAGGTAAACCAATGGTTTGCCGTAGACTTCCTGACTTAGGATCGGAAAGTCCTTCCGCACCTTTTCGACATCGTAAGAAGCGATGGAATTGTCGCCAATGCTTGTCGCGACGTCTGCTTCGCGGGACGCCAGTGTCGCGCTGCTCATGCTCTGCTCCATTTTCATACCGCCAGCCAATCCGAGATTTTGTCCAGAAACACGTCATGCAGTGCTTCATCACCGATTTCACTCACGGACTCTGCAAGAAAAGCCTTTATCAGCAAGGCTTTAGCAGAGTCTTCCGAGAGACCGCGCGAGCGCAGATAAAAGAGCGCATCATGGTCGACTTCACCCGCCGAACAGCCGTGACTGCACTTCACATCGTCCGCGTAGATCTCGAGCTCCGGTTTGGCATTTATTTCCGCCGTATCGGTCAGCAGCAGCACCTTGTTGAGCTGATGGCCGTCGGTCTGTTGCGCTTGAGGATGCACCACGATGCGGCCCTGGAATACACCGCGTGAGCGGTCGTCGAGTACGCCCTTAAAGACTTCCCGGCACGAAGTCTGCGGTGAGAGGTGGTCAACGACCGTCGTGGTGTCGCAATGCTGCTTGTCCCGCATCAGATAGCCGCCGTTGAGGTGACAGCGTGCGCCGGCGGCCGTGAGCTTCATAGAGGTTTCGTTACGTGACAGAGCCGCACCGATGCTCAGGGTGAAGCCGTCGTAAAAGCTGTCGCCCGCCAACTGGCCGTTCATGGTGCTGGTGTGCACGGCATTTTCGCCCTCGGCCTGGATCCGATAGTGGCGCAGGGTTGCGCCTTCCGCGAGGGTGACGTCATTTGCCGCATTGATGTAGTAAGCAGCGCCGTTCAGGCCGATGTGATGTTCGAGAATCGTCGCCTCGCTGCCCGCAGCCAGGGAAATCAGGTTTCGGGCATTGTGCGCAAATACACCATTTTCCGCCGAATTGACGTGGATGATTTCCAAAGTCTTGTCGAGTTTGCTTCCTGCCTCGAGCTCCAACAGGAGACCATCGCGCATGAAGGCGGTGTTGAGGGCGACCAGCGGCTGATCATCCGTATCCTTGTGCGCAGAAAGCAGGGCCTCCACGCGCTGCGGCTGGCTCTCCGCCAGTTCAGCGACGCTGCCGAGCGTCACACCTTCGGGCAGTCCGGCAAGATCCGAGAGATCGGAGCGAAATCCGCCGTTTACGAAGACGACACGATAGGCACTGCCATCGGGCAACAGGCTGGGGGCACGATCGATAGAGATCGGCTGCGGGCTCAGAGCCTGTTCGGTCAGTTCCAGCTGTTTCAGGCCGCGCAGGTTGGTGTACTTCCAGGATTCGCGCCGCTGGGTCGGCAAGCCCGTCTCGGCGAAGCTGTCCAGCGCCCGGTCGCGCAGCGCGGCGAGCCAGGGCAGGGCATGCCCGGGAAGCGCCGGCTTGAGGCCGTCGTACTGATCAACGAAAGGTGTGGTCATGGCATTATCTTGCTTCATATCGGATCTTGCTCGGTTCTGGCGTCCTAAGATGCGTTTGCGGCTTATGAAGGCCCTCAGGCAGCTTGATCGGTGAACTCGGCATAACCTTTCTTTTCAAGTTCTTGCGCCAGGCTTTTATCACCCGACTTGACGATCTTTCCCTTGGCCAGGACGTGAACGTAATCCGGCACGATGTAGTCCAGCAGGCGCTGATAGTGGGTGATCACCAGGGTCGCGTTTTCGGGCGAGCGTAACAGGTTCACGCCGTCTGCGACGGTTTTGAGCGCATCGATGTCCAGGCCGCTGTCCGTTTCGTCCAAAATCGCAAGACTTGGCTCCAGGATCGCCATCTGTAGGATGTCGTTGCGTTTCTTTTCACCGCCGGAGAAGCCGACATTGACGGCCCGCTTCAGCATGTCGTTGGACACACCCAACTGCTTGGTCTTTTCGCGGATAACCTTCATGAACTGCATCGCATCCAGCTCATCCTCGCCGCGGTACTTACGCACCGAATTCAGGGCTTCCTTCATGAAGGTGGTGTTGGTGACGCCCGGGATCTCCACTGGATACTGGAACGCCAGGAACACGCCTTCACCGGCGCGCTCTTCCGGTTCCATCTCCAGGATGTTTTTACCCCGGTAGAGAACTTCGCCTTCGGTCACATCGTAGCCGTCACGGCCCGAAATGACGTGGGCCAGGGTGCTTTTGCCCGAGCCGTTAGGGCCCATGATGGCATGCACTTCGCCCGGGTTGATGGTCAGGTCGAGCCCGCGCAGAATGGCTTTGCCTTCGACGTCGGCGTGGAGGTTTTTGATTTCGAGCATTACGCTTGGAACCTTCGTTATCCTATTGTTGTCAAATCACCAAAGACGACCGGATTCTAACCGACGCTGCCTTCGAGGCTGATGCCCACCAGCTTCTGCGCTTCCACGGCGAACTCCATGGGCAACTGCTGAAGCACTTCGCGGCAGAAACCGTTCACCACCAGGGCAACCGCGTCTTCTTCGCCAATGCCGCGCTGGCGGCAGTAGAAAAGCTGGTCCTCGCTGATCTTCGAAGTCGTCGCCTCGTGCTCGACCTGGGCCGAGGAATTGCGGCTTTCGATGTAAGGCACGGTGTGCGCACCGCATTTGTCGCCAATGAGCAGGGAATCGCACTGCGTATAGTTCCGTGCGCCCTTGGCCTTGGCGCCCATGCGGACCAGACCGCGGTAGGTACTCTGTGACTTTCCGGCCGAGATCCCTTTGGCGATGATCCGCGAGGAGGTGTTCTTGCCCAGATGGATCATCTTGGTGCCGGTATCGGCCTGCTGCATGTTGTTGGTGATGGCGATGGAGTAGAACTCGCCGACCGAGTTGTCACCCTGCAGGATGCAGCTCGGGTACTTCCAGGTCACCGCCGAACCGGTTTCCACCTGGGTCCAGGAGATCTTCGAGTTCTTGCCGCGGCAGGCACCGCGTTTGGTGACGAAGTTGTAGATGCCACCGATGCCGTTTTCATCGCCCGGGTACCAGTTCTGCACCGTCGAGTACTTGATCTCGGCGTCATCCAGCACGATCAGTTCGACCACGGCGGCATGAAGCTGGTTCTCGTCGCGCATCGGCGCGGTACAGCCTTCCAGATAACTGACGTAGGAGCCTTCGTCCGCGATGATCAGGGTGCGCTCGAACTGGCCGGTGTTGGCCGCATTGATCCGGAAATAGGTCGAGAGCTCCATGGGGCAGCGCACGCCCTTGGGGATATAGACGAAGGAGCCGTCGGTGAAGACCGCCGAATTCAGGCAGGCATGCTTGTTGTCGCCGTAGGGAACGACCGAGCCCAGGTACTTCTTGACCAGATCCGGATAGTCTTTGATCGCTTCGGAGATCGAGCAGAAAATGACGCCTTTTTCGGCGAGTTTATGCCGGAAGGTGGTCGCGACCGAGACACTGTCGAAGACCGCATCGACGGCGACACCGGCCAGCATCTCCTGCTCGCGGAGGGGAATCCCGAGCTTCTCGTAGGTGCGCAGCAGTTCCGGATCGACCTCGTCGAGGCTTTTCGGCGCTTCCGTCGTCTTCGGCGCCGAGAAGTAGTAGGCGTCCTGATAGTCGATCGGCGGAAAGTCGACCTTGGCCCATTCCGGTTCCGGCATGGTCAGCCACTGCCTGTAGGCCTTCAGGCGCCACTCAAGCAGCCATTCAGGCTCTTCCTTCTTGGCCGAGATAAAGCGCACCGTGCTCTCATCGAGCCCCTTGGGTGCCGTATCTGCCTCGATATCGGTGACAAAACCGTATTTGTACTTGTCGTCCGCAAGGGCACGAACCTGATCTACCGTTTCAACTGTGGCGGCCATCGCCATTTTCTCCTAAATCGTCAATGCTTTAACGACGGTTTCTAACCATTTTCCAAGCGCTTTCACGCTGTTCCCTACGCAGTGTTGCGCCGGGCTTCCTGTTCATTCTCGCCGGGAGCGGGAACGCCGAACATCGGCATGGACATGCTCATATCCGCCAGCGTTACGCTTGAGAGCGCGCTGTGGATTGCAGAGTTGACCCGGTTCCAGTTACCGCGCATCGGGCAGAGGGATTCGACTTCGCAGTTGCTTTCCGCGCCCTCTACACAGGCGGTCAGGGCAATCGGGCCCTCAAGCGCCTGAATGATCTCAGCCATGGTGATGCTTTCCGCACTCCGGCTGAGGACATAGCCGCCGGTTGCGCCGCGCTGCGACGTCATCAGCCCGGCCCGGGTCAGCGTGCCGAGCAGCTTGGAGACCGTCGGCAGGGGCACGCCGCTCTCGGCAGCGATTTCCTGGGCACTGTTCGTCTTCTCCGGGCGCATCGCCATCTGCGACATCACGACGACCGCATAGTCTGTAAGCCGGTTCAGTCTAAACATCCAAATCTCCTGGGCGTGCCGTTAAGGAGCCACTCGAATTCGAGGGCGATACCGCTATCGACTCCACCGATCCGGGCACCTCGTGAGCGTCTCTTGTTTCCTGTCCTCGAAGGGGTGAGAAGGAGCAGGAACGCCGGTACGCCGTTTAATCCATACTAATTTAGTCAGGTTTAACATTTTAATCCAGACTAAATCGGTACGGATTTAAATATATCAGCGAAAACAGAATGCAAGAGCAATTCTTGAAGAAGTTGATGCGAGTAATTCTCAATAGTAAATGATCGCACTTGATGCCCAATTCCCCTTATGGGTCATAGTCTCCTGGACAGGAGGTATCCGCTCTTTTATCTATCGCCGCATCGAATCAGGCGCCGACATAGCGCTGTTGTTCGCCGGCTGTGGCAGATCAGCGCAGGGGCGGCGGGCAGGGGTAAGCGCGCCTGGTTACAGCGCATAGCTCCAAGGCGCACAGGGAAGGTAAAACAAGCATGAGCAAGAACCTTAAAATCGTCGAGCATCCACTGGTGCAGTACAAGCTGTCTCAGATGCGCTCGAAAGACACTCACTCTGCCGACTTCCGACGGCTGCTGCGTGAGATCAGTTTGCTGCTTGCTTATGAAGTCACCCGGGATCTGCCCCTGACCGAGGCTGAAATCGAAACCCCGATGGCGCGGGCGCTGCTGCCGGTTTTGAAGGACCTTGAGCCCTGCTTCATTTCGATCCTGCGGGCCGGGAACGGGATTCTCGACGGTATGCTGGACCTCTTGCCGTCCGCGCGGGCCGGACATGTGGGGCTCTACAGGGATCACGAGACCCTTGAGGCCATTGAGTACTACTTCAAGGTCCCGGAGGATATGGCCGGGCGCCTGACCATTGTCGTCGATCCGATGCTGGCCACCGGTCACACCGCCGTCGCCGCCATTCAACGGCTCAAGGATGCCGGCGCGCAGAAAATCAAGTTCGTCTGTCTGCTGGCCGCGCCCGAGGGCGTAAAGACCCTGGTCGAAGCCCATCCCGATACACCTATTTTCACGGCGGCCCTGGATGAAAGGCTCAATGAAAAGGGCTACATCATGCCGGGTCTAGGGGACGCGGGCGACCGGATCTACGGCACCAAGTAAGCCCTTCTAAGCCTCTCCGCCTGAGTGCCGGGTTCCAGCGAGGTAGAGGCTCACCCAGCTTGCCAGTGCGGCGGCAAACACGACGCCTGCGGCGATCAGGGCAGGGCTCGTCAAGCCGGCGTTTTCGTAAGCCGGCCCCAGCAGCGCGGCTCCGGCCAACGCGCCCATGTAGGTGATCGCGGAATTCAGTCCTAAAACCGCGCCGCGCGCCTCGCCCGCCGCTGACGAGAGCAGCAGCACCAGGATGTTCAGGCCGAAGTGATTGAGAAAGCCCCATATCAGGCAGATCGCCATGAGGGCAAAGCGGTCATGGCTCGCAGGTGCGACGCCCGCGTAGGCCAGGCCAATGACAAACAGCACCAGTGGGAAAAGCCGTCTCGGGTCGCCGCGGTCCAACCAGCCATCGGCAAGGCTCGCCGCTCCGAATCCGACGCCATACGCCAGGGCGAAGAGGCCGGCGAAAGACGTTGACGTTCCAAGCAGGCTGCGGACATGGTCGCCGACAAATGGGTAGACCCCGTAAAAGGCGGTCATGAAGGAAAAGCAGATCGCCAGGAGCAGCAGGATTTCAAGTGTCATGGCGTCGCGCAGCGAGCGAGCATAGGAAATGCGCGTTTCCGATGTCTGCGGCCTGTCCTTGGGGATCGCACGCAGACCCGCAGAAGCAGCGAGCGCCAATAGAGCCAGCGCGATGAAACAGGCGCGCCAACCCAAGGCATCGGCAATCAGAGCCGAAATCGGTACCCCTAAAACCAGCGACACGGACCATCCTGTCAACACTCGGCCCAGGACTCGCGCTTCCTCGCCCTTTGGCGCGGTTTTGGTTGCCAGGGCGTAGGTGGCGGGAAGAACGACTCCGGCACCGAGACCCGCCAGAGCTTGTGATATCGACAGCATCTCCCAGCTTTGCGCAGCGGCGCTGAGTCCGATCCCAAGGAAAAGAGCGAAGAGCCCGCGCAGCAGCATGGTCCGGTTGCCACAGCGGTCAATCAGCGGTGCCAGCGCCAGCGCCGAAAAGGCGGTTGCGCCGCCATAGGCGGCAATGGCGCGCGCGGCTGTGGCCGGCGTTGTTGCCAGGCCGCGCGAGACGTCCGTCAGGATCGGACTCAAGAGCAGAGAGTTGGATCCGACCGTGGCGACCACAGCCAGCAAAAGGAGCGTAATACGGCTATTCGATTTATTTTGACTGGTCATAGGCTATAAATACCGAATGAAATTCGGTGAAAACGGAAAATGTCAGCCATGCCAAAAGAAACGAATAGGCTTCGGGAGAATGGGCGTACCAAGGCGGGGTTCGATGAAAAAGACCGAATGCTGTTAAGGCTGTTGGCCCAGGACGCGACTCGTTCCTACGCGGACATGGGCGCGCAGATCCATCTGTCGCCGCCCGCCGTGCACGAGCGGGTGAAACGTCTCAAGCGGGACGGCTACATCAGGGCGACGGTTTCGCTTCTCGACGGAGAGAAGATCGGGCGGCCTTTGCTTTCCTTCATTCATGTCGACACCACCGGCTGGGGCGCCAAGTCGCCCATGCGTGCGCTTTCTGAACTGGAGGAGGTGGAGGAGATCCACACGGTGACCGGCGACACCTGTGTGATCCTGAAGGTCCGTATGCCCGGGACCCAGGCGTTGGAGGACTTGCTGGCCCGGATTTACCGGATCGAGGGTGTCAAAGGTACGCGCAGCTACGTTGCTTTGAGCACCTATCTGGAACGCGGACCGACCTAAAACCCGCCATGTCACGTGGTTTCATGGGGAAGGCGTTCTTCCTGTGAGCGTGGAAAACTGAGAAGCCGGAGGGCGAGCAGCACGGCAATACCCGCCAGTCCGGCCATGGCAAAAAAAGCGAATGCAGGACTCTCGCGGTAAAGGACACCTGCCAGTAAAAGCGCAAGCCCCATGCCGAGGCCGCCGGAAAACGCGGAGTAGAGGCTTTGGGCCGTTGCCGCCGCGCCTATGGGCGCGCGCCGTGCGATAAAGTGCATGGCGCCGAGATGGGTCGCCCCGAAAGTTCCCGCATGAAGCAACTGCACGCCGATCAGGGCCGGGAGCCAGGTGGTTTCACCAATCACAAGCCAGCGCACGATGCCGCAAATGCCGCCGATGAGCAGGAGTGTGCTGGGCCGCATTCGTCTGACCATCGCACCGCTGATCGCAAAGAGCAGAACTTCGGCTGCGACACCTTCTGCCCACAGCAAGCCGATCACGGTTTCACTGTGGCCCGCCAGCTGCCAATGGATCGTTGAAAAGGCGTAGTAGGTTGCGTGGCTTGCCTGCAGAAGACTGGCGCAGATCAGAAAAATCAGGAATTGCGGTTTCAGGAGCGGACGCCAGTCTCCCTTGCTTTGTGATGCCGTGTTCTGAGGCGTCTTGTCTTGGGGCGGCAGTACGATGATCGTGCCAAGGGTGATAACCAGGAGAAGCAGCAAAAACGGCAGAAACGCGCCGATACCGTACGTCTCCACAAGGGGCCCGGCCACCGCCGCCGCGAGGATGAAACCGATCGATCCCCAAAGACGAATCCGCCCGTAGTCGAGACCCCGTCCGTAAACCGCCCCCAGAGTCAGGCTGTCGCCCAGCGGAGGCAGGGCCTGCATGGCCGCCACGGCGATCAGACTGATCAAAAGGATGGGCCAGAATCCGCTGCTGTCCCATAGCAGCGCATAAAAGCCGACCGACAGCAGGGCAACCACGGCCATGGTTACCTTGGGGCGTCCACTGCGGTCGGAGACCTGCGCGAAACCGGGGGTCGTCGCAATTTTCAGCCAGGATGCAGCCGCCAGAAGGGTTGCGATCTCAGGCGCGCTCAGGCCCTTTTCTCCCAGCCAGAGCGGCCAGAAAGGAATGTAGATGCCGATCGCAGCGAATATGGCGGTATAAAAGGCCGCGTAGCGGACTGAGAGTTGTGTGGCGGACATGGCGAGGGGAATGTGATTGCTTCGGCGCAGGATCGCATGGGCTTCTCGACCGGTAAAGGCAATAAATTCAATGCGCTAACTTCTCTTCTTGTGATGCGTTCAAGGCATACCATGGCATTCTTCACCGGTTGGTCTATGCTATCCCGCCTGGGGGAAGTTTCGGGGTATGGCAAATCTGGTAGCGGATCTGATTCCCTTTGAAACGGCACGACAGCTGGAAGCCGGCGACCGTATCCCTCCCTTTGCGCTCACGGCTCAGGACGGCACTCTTTTCAACAGCCACTCCGATGAGGTCGCCGGCCTGCCGACTCTCCTGATTTTTGACTGCGGACCGGACGGCGAGGGGACTGGTTTTGAGAGCGGCCTGGCAGCGCTGAACGATCAGATCACGAAAACCGGCAGCCATGACTCTGTGGTGTGTGCGATCACGCGCGGGATCGAGACGGGAAACCGTGACCTTCAAGAGCGGCTCGGACTGACATTTGATCTGCTCTCAGACCCGCAGGGCCGGGTCTATCGCGCCTGCGGTTTGGAGCCGGCGCCACCTGGATGCGATGCGGTTGTCTTTGTGCTTGATCCTCAGTTTCGTGTGGTTCGCATCACTGCCGGCCGTGGAGCGGCGCAGATCGCGGAAGTCCATAATAGTCTGACCCGCTTGATGGAGGACAGTGAGCCCCAGACTCATCAGACACATGCACCGATGCTCGTCATTAAAAACGCTCTGACCAGGGAAGACTGTGCCCGGTTGATCGATGTCTGGCATCAACCGGTTCCGGTTTGGAAAACCGATGGCTTGCTCTGCGACGGCCACGAGGCTTAAGAGGGTGACTTCAAAATACAGGGCGCGGCACCTTACGGCGTTCTTCAGTACGTGATCCGAAACCGGCAGATCCAGAAATACCTTGACGAAAAACTTGCCCGCCGGATCAGGCCGGAGGTCGAAAAGGCGTTTCAGACCGGATTTTCAAAGCGCGAGGACTACAGAATTGCGGCCTACGCTGCAGCGAGCGGCGACTCCTTGGCTGCGCATCGGGACAATCCGACGGCCAAGACCCGTCACCGGCGCTTTTCAGTCTTCGTCACTCTCAACGCGGAAGATTTTGAGGGCGGTGCATTGCGGTTCCGCGAATATGGCTGTCAGGACTATCGGGTCGGGACCGGCAGCGCGATCATCTGGTCCTGTTCGCTCCTGCATGAGGTGAGGCCGGTTACGCAAGGTCAGCGCTTCATCCTCGGAACGCATTTCTTCGGCAATTGAACGCGCCAAGGTGAGGCGTTAGTTAAAGGCCTTATAGGCGACGATCGTGAAGGTGTCTTTCACGCCGGGCAGGGTTTGAATCGAGTCGGTTACGAAATGACCGATGTCGTCCTGGTCGCCCAGAAAACACTTCAGCATCAAGTCGTACTGGCCCGAAGTGGAATGGACTTCCGATACCTGCTCGACCGTCTGGACCGCCTGGTCGGCGACTTCGTAGGCCTTGCCGAGTTCGCATTTGATGTTCACAAAGATCGTCTGCATATCGCGTCGATGACTCCAGTGGATCGCTTGCCGACAGCAGACTTATCCGGCTGTCATTTGAAATTCAATGGATGATAGCATTTGCCGCCTGAATTGAAAAAGGGTCCGCAGTGGGACCCTCTTTTTCCTGGCAAGGCGAAGCCGCCGGTTAACCCGCTGCCGTTCCTCGGATCTTTAGGCGACTTGAGCCGGCCGCAGCATAAAGGCAGGTGTGTGATCACCGAAGGCGCTGCTGCTTTCCTCGGCGTCGTCGTCTTTGTCGCGTGCGGGCTTGGCTTTTGCCTTCGCCGCGCGCGTTGCTTTTGCTGCTGGCTGACGCTTGGGCTTCGGCGTCTCTTCCACAATATCCGGCTGTTCGGCAATCGCGGGATCGTCATCCCGGTCGCTGACGACCTTCAGATGGGCGTTGTTTGACGACTTGCGGCTCGACGAAGCGCTCTTGCGGCCACGCGGCTCGCTCTTGCGGCCACCACCACGGCGCTTGCGGCTCCTACCGTCGGCTTCTTCTTCGGGGCTCCAGCTTTCGACGCCCTCAACCTCCACAAGCGGAATATCGCGCTTGATGGTCGAGACCACATTGCTCAGCGCACGGCCTTCTTCCGGAAGGGCAAGTGTAAAGGCCTTCCCCGAACGCCCAGCGCGGCCCGTGCGGCCGATGCGGTGCACGTAGTCTTCGGCGTTGATCGGCACGTCGAAGTTAAAGACATGGGAGACGGCGGGAATGTCGAGACCGCGGGCCGCAACATCGGAGCAGACCATGATTTCGGCTTTGCCGTTCTTGAAGTCGTCCAGCGTCTCCATGCGCACGGGCTGCGCCATGTCACCGTGCAGGGCGCAAACCGAGAAGTCATGCTTCTTGAGCGATTTAAAGACGATGTCGACGTCGCGCTTGCGGTTACAGAAGACGATGCCGCTTTTGACTTCTTCGCTGGTGATCAGGTTGCGCAGGGCTTCGCGTTTCATCTTCGCGTCGCCTGAGACTTTCACCAGGGCCTGGGTCACGGTTTCCGCAGCCGAAGCGGGCGGATCCACCGAGATTTCCTTCGGGTTCATCAGGAAGGCATCCGCGAGCCGCCGGATCTCCGGCGCCATGGTTGCCGAGAAAAAGAGAGTCTGGCGGATCTTCGGCAGCAGCGAAACGATGCGCTCGACGTCGGGGATGAAGCCCATGTCGAGCATGCGGTCTGCTTCATCAATCACCAGGATCTTGACGTCAGCCAGCAGAATCTTGCCGCGCTCAAAGAGATCAAGCAGGCGGCCCGGCGTCGCGATCAGCACGTCGACGCCCCGATCCAGCTTCTTTTCCTGTTCGACAAAAGAAGATCCGCCGATCAGCAGGGCCATCGAGAGCTTGCCGTGCTTGCCGTACTTTTCGAAGTTTTCGGATACCTGTGCCGCCAGCTCACGCGTCGGTGCGATGATCAATGACCGTGGCATCCGCGCCCGTGCGCGTCCGCTGGACAGGATATCGATCATGGGGAGTGTGAAGCCCGCCGTTTTACCAGTGCCGGTCTGGGCACATCCAAGTACGTCACGCCCCATGAGAACGTGAGGGATAGCTTGTTCCTGAATCGGCGTCGGTGTGGTGTAACCGGAATCGTTGACTGCCGTCAGGATCTCAGGACTTAGTCCAAGATCAGAAAAATTCATGTAGCTCAATCAGTTGGAGAGGTGTCTGCCTAGCGAAATCCAGCCTTACCTGAATTAAAGGATTTGCCGCGCGATCACATTGCCCGCATCATAAGAAATTCAATCTCGCTGTCAAAGAAAAAACACTGCAAAGGCCTGAAGTTGCTGTGTCTAAAATTAGTCGTATGTATGATTTATTCATTATACCTCTGCATTGTTAACTATAAGTTACACTACCAACACGGGACATATGCTGATTCAATCCGAAAAGTCGCTATTGCTTGTCATTGATGTCCAAGAGCGCCTCACGCCGGCCATCGCCGATGCCCCGCGCCTGACGACAAATATCGTCCGGCTTCTCAAGGCCGCGAACCTTCTCGAAGTGCCGATACTCGCAACAGAGCAGTACCCGCGCGGCCTGGGGAAGACCATGGAGGACGTTGCCGATCTGATTCCCGAAGAAGCTGTGGTCGAAAAAATCCACTTCTCCGCCATGAGCGAGCCTGGGTTTGCCGAGCGTCTGAAGGCGACGGGGCGCAAGCAGATCGTCGTCGTCGGGATGGAAGCGCATATCTGCGTGCTGCAGACCGCTCTGGAGCTTCGTCAGGCGGGGTACGAGGTTTTTGCGGTTGACGATGGCATGGGTTCGCGGGTCCGCACGAATACCGACCTGGCGATCGCGCGTATGCGCTCGAGCGGGATCGAGGTGGTCGCAACGGAAATGGTGGTCTTCGAGTGGGCCCACCGCGCTGATCGGGCGTGTTTTAAGCAGCTTTCCGCCTTGATAAAATGAGACTCTGATCTTGCTCCGGGTCTCCAGGCCGGGGCGTTCAAGCACAGGACTTACCGGATTTCAAAGTGACCGACGAAAGCAAGAACCTGATTTTTTTGCCTGGACTCATCTGTGATCATGCTTTGTGGCGTGAACAGATGATCGCCTTCTCGGGCGACTACGACTGCAGCGTCGCGGACCTGACGAAAGACGAGACCGTAGCGGACATGGCGCGCGCGGTTTTGCGTGATGCGCCAGCGCAATTTAACCTGGCCGCGCTCTCTATGGGCGGCTACGTGGCCTTTGAAATCCTGCGCCAGGCGCCGGAGCGGGTCGCCCGGCTGGCTTTGCTCAATACCAAGGCGCGGCCCGACACGCCTGAGGAGCGTACCCGGCGCGAAGACCTGGTGCGGGCCGTCGGTGTCGGAAATTTCAAAGGGGCGACCGGCCGCCTGCTGCCGCTCTTTATCCATGAAGACCGGCTTGGCGAGGAAGACTTGACCGGCGAGATCGAGAAAATGGCTGAGCGAGTCGGTAAGGATGCCTTCGTTCGACAGCAGAAAGCTATTCTTTCACGCCCTGACAGCCGGCCTGACCTGGGCGCCATTGCATGTCCGACCCTTGTGGTCGGTGGCCGTCAGGACCGTCTCACACCGGTCGATTGTCACGAGGAAATGGCGGAGGGGATACCGGGGGCGGAACTGGTCATCATCGAAGACTGCGGTCACCTGTCGCCGATCGAACATCCCGACAGAGTGACCGAAGAGCTTCAACGCTGGCTCGACTGAGTGTGATGCCGGATTAGCGAGCCCGCCAGAGGCGATTACTGTCGCGCCGGTCCGGGTTATCCAGCGGGAAGAGGTTCAGAGTCGCCTGCTGAATCAATTTTTGAAACCGCGGATCGCTGGAGGACGCCGGGCGCGCCGTGGTCCCTGCAATTGAGGAGAGGCGGCGGTCATTCACGCAGTAGACCGCGACGACCCGCAGCTTATCCTCGCCTGTTTTGCTGGAGGCGGAGCGATTGGCATCTTCAGGGTTGGCACAGAGCTTCTCTGGCCGCGCATTGCCCGGCGCATCCAGCAGCATGACCACGTGATAGGGCGAATTCTGCTCTGGTGGAACTTCGATTTGAAAGGTCAATTTCGGACGGAAGGTCGCGCCTGTCATCACCGACGTGGTAGCGCTGTCAACCTCTGGCTTGGCCTCATCGAAGGGATTACCGACCACCTGGGTTTTGACCGGTCCTTTTCCAGCCAGGTAGAAAAGATCGTTGGGATCGTAGTTATCCAGCTGGACCGGTCTCAGGACCGTGTCGTTCGCGCAGGCCGCCAGGCCGCCGAGCAAGACGGCCGAGGCTGCGAGCTTGAAGCCTGCCGATCTGGTGGTTCGAAGTTGGTTTTTCATAACGGCTCTGTATCAGCTGTGACTGCACCCGTAGACACCATATGGTGTCTGCGGGCGAAGTCTCCACTGCAACTCTGACACAACTCCGTGAGTTTGTGGTTATGCGTACAAATTTTCCTTCAAACCTCAACCGCCTTCGCCGGCTGCCTCCTGGCGGCGCTTCAGAAGCCTTGAGATATACGGCATCAGCATGGGCACGAAGAGAATGGCGGCGGCAATGATCAGGATCGAGAAGGTCAGCGGGCGTTCCCAAAGGAAGGACCAGGAGTCGTTGTTGATGATCAATGCGCGGCGCAGGTTCTCTTCCATCATTCCGCCCAGGATAAAACCGAGCAGCATGGGCGCCATCGGAAATTCCAGGAGGCGCAGGCCCACGGCCGCGACCGCGAAGATCACCATCAGTTGGATATCGAAGGTGTTGAACGAGACGAAGTAAACGCCGATCAGCGAGAAGAAGAGGATCATCGGGATCAGCACGGTCCCGGGGATCGCGAGAATCCGGGCGATGTAGGGAATCAGCGGCAGGTTCAGGATCAACAGGACCACGTTGCCGATGTACATCGAGATGATTACCGACCAGAACACGCCGGGATTGTCCACGAACAGCCGTGGCCCGGGCTGGATACCGTAGGAGATCAGGGCACCCAGCATGATGGCCGTGGTGCCCGAGCCGGGAATGCCCAACGTCAGCAGCGGCACGAACGATCCGGAGCAAGCGGCGTTGTTCGCCGTCTCGGGGGCTGAGAGACCGCGGACCGAGCCCTTTCCGAAGAGTTTGCCTTTGATCGGTCCGGCGAGCCGCTGCTCCATGCCGTAGGCGAGGAAGCTGGCGATGGTCGCGCCGGCACCCGGCAGCACGCCGATAATAAAACCAAGGACCGAAGATCGCCCGATGACCGGCACCATCTCGCGCTTGTCCTCGGAGGTCAGCTTCATGGACCCAAGATTCTTTTGCGCCTCCATCTCGCGTTTCCGGTCGGCGTCTGACTTGGGTTTGAGGACCTGCATGAGGGCTTCTGATAGAGCGAATGTCGCCATCGCCAGCAGCAGGAAGGAGACGCCGTCCGTGAGGTCGATCATGCCCATCGTAAAGCGTTGCACGCCTTGGGTCTGATCCGTGCCGACCGTGGATATCATGAGGCCCAGCACTGTCATCACCAGGGCTTTGACGATATTGCCCTTACCCGCAAAGGCGGCCACCGCGGTCAGGCCGAGCACCATCAGCGCGAAGTAATCGGTCGACTGGAAGGCGAGGGACACGGTCGCGAGCGAGGGGGCCGCAACCAACAGGAAGATTGCTGCGATGGTGCCGCCGGAAAAAGAGGAGTAAGCGGCGATCGCCAGGGCCTTTCCGGCCTGACCGCTGCGGGCCAGGGGGTATCCGTCGAATGCGGTGGCGACGGTTCCGGCAACGCCCGGCGCGTTGATCAGGATCGACGAAGTCGAGCCGCCGAAGATCGCGCCATAGTAAACACCGGCCATCAGGATCAGGCCGGTGGCAGGATCGAAGCCGTAAGTGATCGGGATCATCAGGGCGATGGCTGAAATCGGACCCAGACCGGGGAGCATTCCGATAAAGGTGCCTACGAAGCAGCCAACGGTCACCATCATCAGGTTGATCGGGGAGAGGGCCGTGCTGACGCCGGAAAAAATACCTTCAAGCATGCGACTAACCCCTCAGGAATACTGGCCAGGGCTCAATGAAGACGCCGAGCAGCTGCGTCATCAGAACCCAGAAAAAGACGACGACCGGAACGGAGGCGATGAGGACCAGCCACCAGCGCCGCTCACCCAGGATCAGGATCCCGGCCATGAGAAACAGACTGGTGGAGATCAGGAAGCCGCCCGGACGGACGGTGAGGCCATAGATCACCATCACCAGGCAGATAATCGCGCCACGGCCCCAGAGAAACCCGGCGACGTCCGGCCGCGCGTTACTGCTCGGCTTGATGATCATCGTCAGAGACAGAACGATTCCGAGAACACTGAGCGCTTCCGGCATGGTGCGGGCCGTGAAGGCGGCTTGCGCCTGGAAGGGAAGCAGCGGGATGTCGAAGGTCAAAAGCCCATAGGCCACGGAAAAGGCCAAAAGCAATAACCCGCCAATGCGATCATTGGTCAGCATGGTGGTCGTCCAGGAAGTTGGTAGGTCGTGGGACAGCGTCGGGATCTTGAGTTCCTCGATCGAGAAACCCTGCCGTTTATCGAAACCTGACTTGAGAGACCTGGGAGAGCGGGCGCGCCCCGAAGGCCAAGCCCGCTCCCGCAGATGTTTAGGTCAGGCTCAAAGGAACCCGAGCTCTTTCATCAGAGCGCCGATCTCGGCTTCCTGAGTCTCCAGGAAGGAAACGAAGTCTGCACCCGGATTGTAGATTTCGACCCAGCCGTTACGCGAGCGCACTTCTTCCCACTCGGGCGTCCCGTACATCTTTTCGAATGCTGCGGCGTAAGCGGCCTGCTGTTCGGCGGAGAGGCCCGGAGGTCCGAAGAACCCGCGCCAGTTCACGAACTCAGCCGGATTGCCGGCTTCCTTGCAGGTCGCGACATCCTTGGCATCGGCAAGGCGGTCGGCCGCGGTCACGCAAAGAATCCGGACCTGGCCTTGCCTGGACATTTCGAGTGCTTCGCTCAGGCCCGTGGAAAGGGCCTGAATTTCCCCGGAGAGAAGCCCGGCCATTGCCTTGCCGCCCGCATCATAGGGAACGTATTTGACCTTTGTGGCTTCTGCGCCGCCGGCCTTCATGATCATCGCGGCCACAAGGTGGTCCATGCCGCCGGCAACGGACCCGCCACCAACCGCAACCTTGCTGCTGTCGGCCTTGTAAGCGGCCATCAGGTCTGCCATCGACTGGATTGAGGAATCGGTGTTGACGACCATGGCGGCGTAGTCGCCGATGGTGCCCGCGACCGGAGTCAGATCGCGAAATGACTGTGGGAAGACCTTCTGCAGGGAGCGGATGACGATGGGGGTCGAATTCACCATCAGGGTGGCGCCCGCTTTATCCTTCGTCTCGATGATGTGCGCGATGGCTTTACCGCCACCGCCGCCGGACATGTTCTCGTAGGAGGCTGCGCCGACGATACCCGCTTTGGTCAGGGCTTCGCCTGTACCGCGCGCTGTGCCGTCCCAGCCGCCGCCGGCGCCGCCGGGAATGAGAAAGTGAATGGATTCGATATCTGCGGCAGACGCGGGAACTGCGGCTGCGGCGAGTAGAGTGGTCGCTGAAAAGGCAGCAAATACGCCTTTGCGTAAGAGCTTCATTGGTATCCTCCCGTATTACAACGTCAGTCAGACTTCTCCGAGTCTCGACTGTTATACGTCAGAAAAACAGACGAAGCTGTCATGAAGCTGACATTGCGGCGCAAAATGTGACGATTCTGGCGAAGGCGCGGTCGAAATTGGCTTTATTGAGCGCCAAGGGCTGCGTTCCAGCGATTGATCAGGCGTTCGCGCTTGACCTGATCCAGGTAGACGACCAGACCGGGCGTGACCGGAACCGGACGCAAGCGGCCTTTGGCCTGAGCGCGAAGGCCGGCAGCGGTGTTCTCACCGCTTAGGGCCGGGTGCAATGCGGGCAGGCGCAGGTCGCGCGAGATCACTTCCTGGCCTTTTCGCGAGATCAGAAAATCCAGGAAACTTGCGCCCAGGCCTGGGGACTTGGCCGCACGCGGCACGAGGCCGATGCGCGACATCACGACGGTATAGTCTTCCGGCAGGATGATACCGATCTCCGGGTTGCTTACGGCCCAGGAGGCGGCGTAGGAGCCCAGTATGTTGTAGCCGAGCGCGAAGCGTCCGTCGGCCACCCGTTCCAGAATCGCCGAGGAATTGGAATAGAGCTTTACGCCCGCGGAGCCCATTGCGCGGACCAATTGCCAAATGTCGCGGTAGTGTTCCTGATCCCTGGCCAGAAAGAAGAGACCGATCCCGGCGCGTTCGATGTCATAGGTTCCGATTCTGCCATAGATATCGTCTTCGGTTTCATAGAGATAACTGGTCAGCGCCGCCCGGGTGCGCGGTGGACTGCGGTCCTTGAAGGACGATTTGTGGTAGATGATCACCGCGGGCTCGAAAGTGACGCCAAAAGCGGAGTTCCGCCAGGTTGCCCAGTCCGGCAGGGACTGCGCGGCGGGGAGGTCGAGGCTGGAGGCATAACCGTCGTTGGCGAGTTTGACCTGGAGATCCATGGCCGAGGAAAAGACGAGATCCGCGGTTGGCCCGCCCTGATCGCTCTCATCGATCACGCGCGCATAGATTTCCTGGGTCTGAAGCTCGGAATAGTCCACCGAAATGCTCGGATTGTCGTCCTGGTAGCGCTCGATCAGAGGGCGGGCGATGTCTTCATCAAGCGCACCGTAAATCGTCAGCAGGCGGCTGTCCGGCGCGCCTGATTTCGCGGGAAAGAAAATGCTCTCGGCATTCACCGGGCCTGTCGCAGAGCCAAGCATCACCACTGCCGCTGCGAGCCAGGCGGCTGGAAATCCGAATTTACCGATGGGTTTCATCATCTCGTCAGCTTGCATGAGCAGGGCGGGCTTCACAAGTTGGGTGCAAGGCCATAGCCTTGCGGTAAAATAAGGCCGTTCGGAAAAACGACCGGCGTTTACCAGATTTAGGGCCTGCTTCCCGGCGTTCCAGGCTCTCGGGGGAAATCAATTGCGCCTTTTGGTGGTCGAAGACAATGAGACACTGGCTCAGGGGCTGACGGCAGTCCTGAAGGGTTCGGGCTATGCAGTCGACCTGGTGACGGACGGGCAATCGGCGGAAGCGGCGCTGGCCACGGCGTCGTATGATCTTGTCATTCTGGACCTTACCCTGCCGGATATGGACGGCCTCGATGTGCTCAAGGAGCTGCGTCAGCAACGCAATGACTGTGCGGTGCTCGTGCTGACCGCCCGCGGCGCACTGGACGACCGGGTGAGGGGCCTCGATCTGGGAGCCGACGACTACATGACCAAGCCGTTCGAGGTGCCGGAACTGGAGGCCCGCGTCCGTGTGCTGCTCCGGCGCCGGGCCGGACTGCGGTCCTCGAAACTGGACTATGGCGCCCTCAGCCTGGATCTCTCGACGAGACAGGTCAGCCTCGATGGCGAGCGTATCGAGTTGCCGGCCCGTGAGCTGAATGTTCTCGAGGCTCTCTTTCTCAAGTCAGAACAGGTTGTCTCCAAGCAGCAGATTATCGAGAGTCTCGCGGACTTCGACGATGACATCAGCGAGAACGCCGTGGAGCAGTATGTCAGCCGCCTTCGAAAGCGGCTTGAACCCTACGGCCTGAAGATCCGCGCGGCGCGCGGGCTCGGCTACATTCTGGAGGCGGGCTGAGTGATGGTGGACGGCGTCCAGACGAGGGAACCGGAGGCTCCACCGGCCAGCAGGAGAGCCCGAAAACACCACTCGCTGCGGCGACGCTTGCTGCTGCTTCTTTTGCTGCCGCTCTCCCTGACCGGTGTGCTGGCCATGGTGGACGCTTACCGTGACGCCCGCACGACCGCCAACGAAATCTCCGATCGGGTCCTGTCAGGCTCCGCACTGGCGATCGCGGAGCGTGTCATTGTCGGTGCGGACGGTGTGCTGGAAGTCGACGTGCCCTATGTGGCGCTGGAGATGTTGACCTCCTCCGCTCAAGATCGGGTGTTTTACCGGGTTGAAGGGCCCGATGGTGCCTTCATCACCGGCTATGAGAAACTGCCCGTTCCGGCGGAGGACTTCAACGAGACCATCGGCAACCGCGCACGCTTCTCCGATGCCAGTTTTCGCGGCGATGCCATTCGCGTGGCTACCATGGACGGCGCGGTCTCGACCGGAAAGCGCTCGATCCCCTACCGCGTGGTGGTGGCCGAGACGACCAATGCCCGGCAAAAGCTCGCCCGGGACATTCTGATCCGGACCGCGATCCGCCAGGCGCTGCTGGTCGGCATTGCCGCCATCATCGTCTGGATCGGTGTCACCCGGGCCCTGCGGCCTTTACAGCGCCTGGAGGAAGCGATCGGCCGGCGCAGCATGGATGATCTGCGCCCGATCGAGCATGCGGTGCCCAGCGAGGTCGAACAGCTTGTCGTCTCCATCAACGGTTTCATGCAGCGGCTGGGGGGCGCGCTCGGTGCCCTGCGCAACTTCACGGGCAATGCCAGTCATCAACTGCGCACGCCGCTGACGGTGATCCGCACCCAACTGGAACTGACGCGCCGGGCCCAGAGCAACGAGGATGCGAGCGCGGCCTTGCAGGTGGCGGACGGGGCGGTGACACATGCCGAACGGGCCCTGACCCAATTGCTGCTGCTGGCCCGGGTCGATGAGGCCTCGGCGGATCGTCTGAGTGAAGCGACCTTCGATTTGGGTGAATTGGCGCAGACGACGACCGCGAGCTATCTCGCGAAGGCGCGGGAAAGGAATGTTGATCTCGGTTACGACCCTCCCTCCGGACAGGTTGTGATTACCGGTGATGCGATGCTGCTCGGCGAGCTTTTGCGCAATCTGATCGAGAACGTCATTGCTTATGCGGGCGAGGATGTTCAGGCGACCGTACGCGTTGGTAAGCGGGGAGAGTCGGCGTTTCTGGAGGTGGAAGATGACGGCGTCGGACTTGACCCCGACAAGCGCACCAGAGCGCTGGAACGCTTCGTCAGATTCTCCTCCGATCATCAGGCCGGTGCCGGGCTCGGTCTTTCCATCGTTGCCGAGATCGCTGCGTTGTTCGGGGCGCGCCTGAGTCTGGACGCAGGCGGTCGAGGAGAGGGGCTATTGGCCCGTGTTGTCTTTCCGAAAAAGGGCACCGACTTGTCGAGTGAGGTAACAGGCACCACCTCACCGGAAGCAATAATCAGACAAACTCACAACTAGTGAACCGGGACGGAGAGACTATACGTGAAGAAGATCCTGGCCTTTTCCGGCAGCAGCAGTTCCAAGTCGATCAATCAGAAACTCGTCCACGCGGCGGTCGCGCATCTGGATCCAGAGGCGGTGACGGTCATTGATATCCGGGACTATCCACTGCCGATCCATTCGGTTGACATCGAAGCGCAAGGCATGCCCGAGAATGCGGTGCGGTTGCGGGCGCTTTTCAGCGAACATGACGGCTTTCTGATTTCCTGCCCGGAGAACAACTCTTCGATCACGGCGATCCTGAAGAACCTGCTCGACTGGATGTCGCGCTTCGAGGGCAAGATCTTCCAGCAGAAACCGGTGCTCTGGATGTCGGCCGCGCCGGGCAAAAACGGCGGCAAGACCAACCTGAAGCATTTGGCGGAACTGACGCCCTGGTGGGGCGGCGAATTGGCCGCGACCTTCAGTCTGCCGCACTTCCACGACAGCTTCGATGTCGATGCGGGCGTGCTGCGCGAGGTCGAGCACAGGGCAGAACTGGCGGCTGCGGTGAAGGCGCTCGAGGCGGCCGTTTCCAAGTAGTATCAGTCTCTTAGCGCTCAGTCAGAGCAGGCAGGATGTATTCTGCCATGATCTGCACTGGCAGTTTCCAGGCGTCTGGCTGATTATAGTTCCCGGCGGTGATGACGACTGCGAGGTCCAGGCTCGGAATGAGGATAAGGCGTTGCCCGCCGTTCCCGAAGGCCGCCATCCAGGGTTTGCCGCTTTCGCGCAGCTTACCGAGCCACCATTGGTAACCGTATTCGAGCCCGTCGTCGACCGCTGCGCGGGGGGTGAAAGCCGCCTTGAGCCAGTCTTCGGAGATCAGCACTTTGCCCTCCCACTGCCCCCGATCCAAAACGACTTGACCGACTTTTGCCACATCCCGCGGACGCATGCGCAGGCCTGAGGCCGCGGCAAAGGCGCCGTCATTCCCCTTGATCCATTCGACGTCGTCGATCCCCAGAGGCGTGAAGAGTTTTTCCCGGGCGAAGTCGAAGACCGACTGGCCGCTGCCGCGCTCGATCAATGCGGCGAGCAATGCCGTGGCGCCGCCGTTGTAGTCCCATTGCCTGCCCGGTTCGATAACGAAAGGCCGCTCCAGGATAAAGCGGTAGCGGTCCGGTGCGAGCTCCATGGCGATCTCGCTGTTCTGGGGATTGTCATAGGGCAGCTCTTCGTTCCATTCGGTGCCCAGACGCATGGTCAGTGCATCGGCGACGGTCATGCGCAGGCGTGCCGGATTCGCCGCCAGATCCTTGTACTCGGGAAAAGAGTCGAGAATGGGCGCGTCCAGGGCAGGGGCCTGGCCCGCATCGAGGGCAATGCCGTAAAGCAGACCGACGATGCTCTTGGAAACCGAGCGTAAGTCGTGTTTGGTTTCGGCGTCGAACAGCAGGTACCCCAGGGACTGCCCCCAGCGTTCGTCGATACCGTCGTAGTAGCGCTCGACCACCAGCTTGCCGTTTCGAGTGATCACGACGGCGTGGAGATTTTTCAGGCTTCCGGCCTTCATGGCCGCGTCGAGGCGCTCGGCCACGTCGGTTTGAAAGCCGGCTTCGGCCGGTGTCGCCTTTTCCCATGCGGATTGTGACAGGGCAGGCGTAGAGAGCTGGGACATGGCGGCGATTCCAGCGGCAAACAGAACCGGGCGAGTTGTATTCAAAACGGCCATTTCTGATTGTACACCGACGCGAGAAGACCGGCAACGCGACAACCCCCGGCTTCCTCACGATCTCTCTCTTGCGTCGCGGCTTGATGCTGATATGTCTTGGTTTCGTGACAGCCCCTAAGCAGGAATACCCGCGTGCATTACTCTCCCCGTGTCGACCGAATTGCCGGCGAAGGCGCCGCTGCCTGGCGGATCCATGTTGAAGCCATGGAAGCGCGGGCGCGCGGCGAGGATATCCTGGTCATGTCGATTGGCGATCCGGATTTCGCGACGCCGCCGGCCATTATCGATACTGCGGTCCAGGCCCTGCGGTCGGGCGATACTCACTACACCGGTATCGCCGGACGTCCGGAACTTCGTAATGCAATCGCGCAAGAGGTTATGCGTTGCGGCGGACCGGAGGTCGCGGCGGAGAACGTCATTGTGCTGGCCGGCGCGCAAAACGGGCTCTTCTCGGCCTCGCTCTGTCTTTTTTCTCAAGGCGACGAGGTCGTTGCGCTCGACCCCATGTATGTGACCTACGAAGCGACCGTGCAGGTCTCGGGCGCCAAGCTGGTCCCGGTGCCCGCGCGGCCGGACAGCGGGTTTCGTCCGGATCTCGGGGCCATCGAGGGGGCCATCACCGAGCGCACCCGCGCCATCATGTTCGCCAATCCCTGCAACCCTTCCGGTGTGGTCATGACTCCGGAAGAACTGAACGGCATTGCCGGGATCGCTAAACGCCATGATCTCTGGGTGATCTCAGACGAGGTCTATGGCGCGCTGACCTTCGAGCAGGATCACTGCATGATCGCGGGCCTGCCTGACATGGCCGAGCGCTGCGTGACCGTCTCCAGTCTCTCCAAATCCCAGGCCATGACCGGTTGGCGCATTGGCTGGATGGTCGGCCCCAAGGAACTGATTGTCCACGCGCATCATCTCTCGCTCTCTATGCTCTACGGACTGCCGGGCTTTATCCAGGAAGCCGCGGTGACGGCCCTGGGCGATGCACGCGGAGAAATGGACCGCATGCGCGACATCTATCGCGCCCGCAGAGACCGGGTCATCGCGGGCTTGAGAGGGGCGAACAAGATCACCGTGGTCCCGTCGCAGTCCGGCATGTTCCTTTTGCTCGATGTGCGCGAGACCGGAATGAGTTCGTTGGATTTCGCCTGGGCACTCTACCGCGCAGAGGGGGTTTCGCTTCTCGACGCGGGCGCTTTCGGAATGAGCACGGCGGGTCATGTTCGTTTGTCCTACACTCTGGGTGACGCGGCGTTGGATGAGGGCTGCCGGCGCATTTGCCGTTTCCTGTCTGCTCTTTGACCCGGACAGCTGAGCACTCCCGCTGCTATATTTAATCGGGCACGAGCGTTACGCAGGATTGAGCGCGGAGTTATCTCGGGAGCATGATGGAAGACAGAATTCTCGTCGACGATTTCATCACCTACACGATCGGCATCATTGTCTATTTTATCGGGATGCGCTTGACGGACCACGTCGCGTTTCTGCGCAGCTACAACATCCCCGAACCCGTCACCGGCGGAGTGCTTGCCTCGCTCGTGTTGCTTGCGGCGTACCTCTGGACGGGCGTCGAGATCGAGTATGAACTCGAGACACGCGATACGCTTCTGGTCTATTTCTTTACGACGATCGGTCTCAACGCGCGTTTTTCAGATCTTCTGGCAGGAGGAAAGCCGCTCGCCATTTTGCTGGGCCTGACCCTTGGCTATATCGTGCTGCAGGACGTGATCGGCGTTGTGGCGGCACAGGCGATGGGCTTGCCGAATGCGGTCGGGGTTCTGGCGGGTTCGGCCTCCTTGATCGGCGGGCATGGAACGGCGATCGCCTGGGCGCCCGAGATCGCCGAGACCTACGGCGTGCCGAATGCGCTTGAGATCGGTGTCGCGTCGGCGACCCTGGGGCTGGTGCTGGCCAGCCTGCTCGGAGGGCCTATCGCAAAGTTTCTTCTGAAGCGTCACCGGATTTCAGACGTCGAGACCAACGGCATGATCGTCGGAATTTCCCATGAGAAAGAAGACATCGAGCGCATCAACCATGTCAGTATCATGTCCGCGCTCCTGGTGATGCACATCGCGATTATCATCGGTTACATTATCAATGAAGTGTTGGAGGAGATTGGCTTCAAGCTTCCTCTTTTCGTCTCCTGTCTCTTGGTCGCGATCCTGCTTTCCAACAGCGTGCCCTACCTCTTTCCCGGGATGCACTGGCCGGCCCGGACCAAGGCGCTCGCGGTTATCTCTGATTTCTCGCTGGGACTCTTTATCGCGATGTCTCTGATGTCGATGCAGCTCTGGTCCATCGGGGATCTGGCCGGACCACTGCTGATCCTGCTGGGCCTGCAGGCGTTGGCCACGGTGGTCTTTATTATCTTCGTTCTCTTCCCCCTCATGGGGCGCGACTACCTGGCCACGGTGCTGAGCGCCGGTTTTGCGGGCTTCGCCCTGGGCGCGACCCCGACCGCCGTTGCCAACATGACGGCTGTCACCAAGACGCATGGCCCGGCGCCGACGGCTTTCATCATCCTGCCGCTGGTCGGCGCTTTCTTCGTCGATATTACCAACGCCTTCGTGATCCAGTTCTTCCTATCTCTGTAGGGCCCCTATCTGATGGGGATAAGACTTCAGGTGGTCGATGAAGCGCTGTTTGACCGGTGAGGCGCGGGTTTCGCTCCAGATGGCGACGGTCGAGACAGTCTCGTCGCAGTCTTTGAGAGGCCGGATTTCCAGGCCCTTGCGGAAGTAGTTCTGAACGCTCTCGGTCTGGACCGAGATTCCCATTTCACAGGCAATGAGACCGAAGATGCCCTCGCTGTTCGAGGCGGACTGGACGACCTTGGGCTCGAAGCCTGCGAGGCGACAGAGGTTATAGAGATGCTGATGGTAGTGGGTCCAGTTGGCGGTGGTGCCCAGGACAAAGGGCTCGTCGGCGAGGGCGGTGAGGGGGATCTCAGGGAGCGCCGTCAGGGGGTGGGATTCATACAGCACCACGACGAAGCGGTCCCGCTGCACGGTGACGGTTTCATAGCCGCCGCGGACAATCGGCCCCGTCAAAAAACCGAAATCCAGAACCCCGGCTTCCAGGTCATTGAGCTGGGCATGGGTGTAGTCGTGCCGGGGCTCGACCTCGATATCCGGATAACGCTGACGGAAGGATTTCAGGATCGGCGAGAGCTCGCCCGCGATGGCGATATCCGTGTAGCCGATGACCAGACGGCCGGTCTCGCCGCTGGTGGTCTTGAGGGCGTGGTTGATGGCCCCCTCGATATTGGTCAGGGCCTTGGTGCAGCCGCCGAGGAAGTTTGTTCCTGCATCCGTGAGCGCAACGTGGCGGTTGCTGCGCTCGAACAGGACCACGCCGATTTCCTGCTCGATGTACTGAATGGTCCGGCTCAAGGTCGGCTGAGAGATCGACAGACGTTCCGCCGCGCGCCCGAAATGCAGCTCTTCGGCGACAGCGACGAAACAGCGAATATGACGCATTCCCAAATGCACGATGCAACTCCTGCATCAATTAAGGCCTGATTTATATTATACGCGGCAATGCGGCGGAGCTATGGTTTTCCAGTGGTTCACAAGAAAAACGGGGAGCAATTAAATGAGACAGGGACTTAAAACATCTTTTGCCCTTGGGTCTGCCGCCCTTCTGGCGCTTGGTCTATCGACCGGGACGGTAAAGGCCGCCGACCCGGTCACACTGAATTTGGGCTGGGCGACACCTCTGGAATCCGACTACGGCATTCTGGCCACCAAGTTCGAGGAACTGGCCGAGAAATACAGCAACGGCACGGTCGACGTGAAGCTGCGCTGCTGCGCGCAGATCGCCACGGAAGACGATGCTTTCAAGGCCCTGCAGCTCGGCACTGTGGACGCCTATTTCATTTCCCAGAACAACGTCTCTCCGCACTGGCCGATGATGGATGTTTTTGTCCTGCCCTATATTTTCCAGAACACCGATCACCTGTTGAAAGTCTCAAACGGCCCGGTCGGGCAGAAGATCCGCGACCAGCTGCAAAAGGACACCGGCGTTCATCTGCTGACCTTCGGTGGCCCGGGCTATCGCGATATGTTCAACTCGCGCCGCGCGGTGAATTCCATCGACGACCTCAAAGGGCTCAAGCTGCGCGTGCCCAAAAACCAGGTGATGCTCTCGACCTTCGAGGCCTTCGGCGCCGAGCCGGTGCCGCTTGCCTGGTCCGAAACGCCGACCGCCTTGCAGACCAAGACGATCGATGGCGGCGATAACGGGACCTCGGTGATCAAGGAGATGAAGTTCTTCGAATTCGCCAAGCACCTGATCATTCTGGATCACTTCGTCGGCTTTGCGCCGGTCTTCGCGTCGGACCGCTTTATGAACAAGCTGGACGACGATCAGCGGGCGGCGGTTATGCGCGCGGCCAAGGAAGCGGGCGAATACCACACCGAGGTGAAGCTCGAAGAGATCGAAGGCATTCGGTCCTGGCTCGCCAACGAGGGCGGCATGGAGGTCACGCGGCCAGACCGCGCACCCTTCATCGCGGCGGCGCAGGAGGTTCAGCAGAAGTTCGCGGCGGAACGCGGCGCTGATTTCAAGGCGATCGTGGACGAAATCCAGGCGGCGGCTGAGTAGCCCGCAGATCTGAGCAGGTTGGGGCGGCGGGCTTTTTTCGAGCCTTCCGTTCCGCTCTTTTGCAACCTGTGCGCCTTGAGGCGGCATTCCGTCATCCGACGCGGCCAGATGATCAAAACGGCAGACCGCTTTTGTGTCTGACTGAACATCGCTGGCCGGCGGCCGCAAATCGGGCGCGCGATCCAAATGGGGGCTGCCGCAAGTGATTCGACAGGCTTTCGGTTTTCTCGAACGGCATTTCGAGGAGTTTCTTTCCTGTTTTGCTTTGAGCGTGGTCGCGGTCTGCGTCTTTCTGCAGGTCGTCATGCGCTACGGCTTCAACAGCGCATTGCAGTGGACCGAGGAGATCGCCGCCATTGGCATGGTCTGGGCGGTCTATATGGGCGCGGCGCTCTGTGTGCGGGAACGCTTCCACATCCGCATCATGGCCGGGGTCATGCTGCTGCCGCGCCTGGGGGCGACGACAGTTGTCATTATCGCCGATCTGATCTGGCTTGGCTTTCTGGTCTTCATGCTGCAGGTCAGCGTGGATTATCTGACGGTTCTCTGGAACTTCACCTCGACCACGCCCCGTCTCGGGATCAACGAATTCTATCCGCAGACGGTTGTCTTCATCGGTTACGCGCTGATGACCCTCCGCCTGATCCAGATCTACGTTCACTGGGTGCGCGGCGGCTTTCGGGGCATTCCGGGGATGCGGCCCGAACATGACATCGATGCGGCGGAGGCGTGAAGCGTGAGTGACCTCCTCCTGATTGCGCTGGTTTTTACCGTCCTTACGGTGATCGGCGTGCCGCTTTTTGCCGCCGTCGGCGTTGCCACGGCCCTGGCATTATTCCTGATCGATATTCCCTACACCTTGCTGGCCCAGACCGGATACACCAGCCTGACACCCTTTCCGATCCTGACCATCCCGCTCTTCGTGCTGGCCGGACGGCTGATGGAAGTGGGCGGGATGGCGAACCGCCTGATCTCCATCGCTACCAACCTGGTCGGCGCCTACCGGGGCAGCCTGGGGCTGGTGACGGTCTTTGCCTGCATGCTCTTTGCGGCGCTCTCGGGATCAGGCCCGGCAACCACGGCGGCCATCGGGTCGGTGACCATCCCGGCCATGAAGCGGGAGGGCTATTCCGTACCCTTCGCCGCGGCGATCGCCGCCTCGGCGGGCGCGCTCGGCAGTGTGATACCACCCAGCAACCTTATGATCATCTACGGCCTGGTGTCCGAAACCTCGATCCCGCGGCTCTTCCTGGCGGGCTTCGTGCCCGGCATCGTGGTTACGGTCTTCCTGCTGATCACCACCTACATCATCGCCCGCAGGAACAATTACGGCGGCAGCGGCGAGCGCTTTTCCTGGCGGCCTTTTCTGACTGCCTTCTGGTCGGGAAAATGGGCCATCGGCGCGCCGGTCATTATCCTGGGCGGCATTTACGGCGGGGCCTTTACGCCGACGGAAGCCGCGGCGGTCGCGGTTTTCTACGCGCTCTTCGTCGGGCTCTTTATCTACCGCGAACTGACGCTGAAAAAGATCATCGAAAGCCTGCGCTTCACCGCGCTGATGGCGGGCCTGCTGGTGCTGCTGACCCCAACCCTGGCCTTCGGTCAGCTCTCGGCTTTCTATGACATTCCGGCGGCGGTGGAGACCGCGATCACGGCTATGACCGACAACGTGGTGCTGGTGCTGATCATCATCGGCATCTTCTACATCATCATCGGCACCTTCATGGAATCCCTGGCGCAGATCATCCTATTCACCGCCGTGTTCCTGCCACTGGTTCAGAGCCTGGGCGTCGATCCGGTGCTCTTCGGGATCTTCACGGTCATGACCTGCGAGATCGGATTCCTGACCCCGCCGTTGGGCGGGAACCTGAACGTGGCCGCGCGCATCTCGGGTATCACCATCGAGCAGGTCTCGGTCGCGGTTCTGCCCTTCATTCTGGCCTACGTCCTGGGACTCCTGTTCCTGATCTTCTGGCCGGAAGCGACGCTTTGGCTGCCCAACATGGTCTACGGCGAAGCGGTCTTCTAAGCGACCTGACAAAGGCGTCACCAACTTTTCAAAAGGATCGAAAGCGATGCTGGATATCATTCTCGAGGGCGGCAGACTCTATGACGGCAGCGGCCGGCCTGGATATGACGCCGATATCGGCATCAAGGCGGATCGTATCGCTGAGATCGGAGACCTGTCGGAGGCCGGCGCAGAGCGCCGGGTTTCCCTGCAGGGCCTGGCCGTGGCGCCCGGCTTCATCGACCTGCACACCCATTCCGACTTTACCCTGGCTGCCAATGGCCGGGCGGAGAGCCAGGTGCATCAGGGCGTGACCACCGAGGTGGTGGGACAGTGCGGGGTCTCCTGCGCGCCGGCCCGCAGCCGCGCCGATGTCGAACTGATGTCGCCGGGGTTTATACCGGGCGCGGTCGAAATCGGCTGGAAGAGCTTTGGCGAGTATCTCGATCATCTGGACGGGATGGCGCTTGGGGTCAATGTTGCCGCCTTCGTCGGTCACGGGACGGTTCATCGTGCGGTGCTGGGCGATGCCCTGCGGCCCGCGGACGAGGACGAACTGGATCTCATGTGCGATCTGCTCGAGACCTCGCTGGAGGAGGGGGCTTACGGCTTCTCCACCGGTCTGGAGTATTGGCCGGGCAGTCTGGCATCGCCCGATCAGCTTGCGCGGCTCTGTTCCGTGGCCGCCAAGAAGGACGTGCTTTACGCGACCCACGTGCGCAACCGGGACGTCTTCTATGACCTGGGGTTCGGCGAGGCGCTCGCCACGGCCAGGGTCTCCGGCGCCCGCCTGCAGATCTCGCACATTCAGCCCAAGTTCGGCGCGCCCGATCACGCGATGGAGCATAGTCTTGAATTGATCGAGAAGGCCCGGAGCCACGGTGTCGATGTGGCCTTCGACGTGATCCCGCACCGCTGGTCCCATACGCGGGTGCTTGCGATCCTGCCGCAGTGGGCGCAGGAAGGCGGGGTCGAGGAGGTCTCGGCGCGCTTGAAGGACGCGGCCTGCCGGGACCGCATCCGCCGCAACCCGCGCCCGATGTGGCGTCTGGTCAGCGCCGGGCAGTGGGACAAGATCGTCCTCATGCAGTCGCAGGAGAACCAGGCGCAGGTCGGCATGAATTTCGCGCAGATCGCGGAACAGCGGGGTCAGGATCCCTACGATGCCGTCTTCGACATGCTGCTTGAGGAAGGCGAGAACATGAACCACCTCATGTGGACCTCTCAGTCCTTTTCCGAAGACGATATCGAACTCGCCCTCACGCAGCCCGAGTGCGCGGTGATCTCCGACACCCTGGCGCTGGCGCCCTACGGCTGTCTGAAGCATCACATCGGCTCGCTCAGCGGCTACGGCTGGGCCGCGCGGTTCCTGCAGCATTACGTGCGCGACCGGGGCGTGATGTCCCTGGAAGAGGGGATCCGGCGCCTGACGGCGGTTCCGGCCGCGCGCCTGGGCGTGAGCGACCGGGGAAGGCTTGCGGTCGGCAACTATGCGGACATTACGGTCTTCGACAGCAGGCAGATCGCCAGCCACTTCGAAATCGCCGAACCGCAACGCTACGCCACCGGCATCGCCCACGTGCTGGTGAATGGCTGCTTTGCCATGCAGGGCGGCACGCGCACGGAAACGGACTCCGGACGGGTGCTTCGGAGCCAGTGATGGGAAACAACGCCATGAGACGATATCCGATCTCGGATGCGCGCTTTACCGCGCGTGCGGCATCATACGCTACGTGAGCTGGTTTTCCTCTTGCAGCGGACCCGCAACCTCGCCTTCAGGAAGCTGATAGCCACAGTCGGCGCACATGCGGGCACGTGGCGTTCTGAAGGGCTTTGAACAGCTCGGACAAGGCCGCCCGTAGAGCGAGAGGGGCAGGGCGTAGATCTGCTCAGGATGTTCGAGCCTGACACCTGTCAGGGCTTCATAAGCGGCGAGCGCTTTTTGTCCCTGCTGATTCTTTTCAAGGGCCTCCGAGATAGAGCAGCCATGCGCGCGCCTGTAGTCTTTGATTGCGCGGATGTAATTGGAGAGATGAGCGCCAATCGGCCGCCATTCCTCGTCCGTCAGCAGAGGCACCTCTCTTCTTAGTCCGTAGCTGTAATGGATGCGTGGCACGTTTGGTCTCTCATCGGGCTTTCGGTGGCAGGTCCAGGCGTTATAATAGAGGCTTGATGACGGCAATGGTTTAAGAAACCTCGGCCAATCGGCTCGCTTGGCGGCACATTCAACGGACGATTCAATCACACCAGAGGCGCGCGCGAGGTCCCTTCGCGGGCAGTTCCTCGATTGCCAGGACTAAAAAATGACCTCTCCTTCGACAGGCCCAGACACGCCCGAGCAATCGCTCGACCCGCAGGACTGGGCGGAGTTCCGCAGGCTCTCTCATGCCATGCTGGATGCGGCGCTGGATCATATGCAGGGCGCCACGGAGCGCCCGGTCTGGAAGCCGGTGCCTGAAGAGGTGAAGACTGCGCTCGCCGGGCCACTGCCGATGGAGGGCCAGGGCACGGCGCAGGTCTGTGAGGATCTGATCCAGCAGGTGCTGCCCTACGCCACCGGTAACACCCATCCGCGTTTCTTCGGTTGGGTCCATGGCGCGGGCACGCCGGGAGGTGTCATCGCCGAGACTATGGCCGCGGCCATGAACGCAAACCTGGGCGGACGCGATCACGGCGCGATCTATGTAGAGCGGCAGGTGATCGACTGGTGCCGTCAGCTCTTTGACTTTCCGGAGACCGCGAGCGGACTGGTGGTGAGCGGGACCTCTGTCGCGACGTTGATCGCCCTGACCGCGGCGCGTCATCAGAAGGCGGGCTATGACGTGCGGCGCGAGGGTATCAGGCCGGAGGAAGGCAGGCTTGTCGGCTACACCTCCGCCGAAGCCCACAGCTGCGTGGCGCGGACCTTCGACATGATGGGGCTGGGCATGGAAGCCCTTCGGAATGTGGCAGTCGATGCCGACTATCGAATGGACATCGGTGCCCTCCGGGCCGCCATCGAGGCAGACCTTGCTGCGGGCTTGAAGCCCTTTTGCGTGACCGGCTCTCCGGCCACGGTGAACAGCGGCGCGATCGACGACCTCGATGCCATCGCCGACGTTTGTCAGGAATACGGTCTCTGGTTTCATGTCGACGGTGCTTTCGGCGCGGTGGCGGCCTTGAGCGAAACCTTCCGGCCCCGGATGAAGGGGATCGCGCGGGCGGATTCCATCGCCTTCGATTTCCACAAGTGGATGCACGTGCAGTACGACGCGGGCTTTGTGCTGATCCGGGACGAAGCGGCGCACCGCGAGGCCTTTACCCTGCGCCCGGAGTATCTGACCGCCGCGCCGCGCGGTCTTGCCGGGGGAAACCCCTGGTTCTGCGAATACGGTCCCGAACTCTCGCGCGGTTTTCGGGCTCTGAAGGTCTGGTTCGCCCTCAAGGAGCACGGCATCAAACGGATCGCGGAAAAGGTCGAGGATAACTGCCGGCAGGCGGCTTATCTCGGCCAACTGGTCCAGGCCCACCCGGATCTTGAGCTTTCGGCACCGGTTGCTTTGAACATCTGCTGCTTTCGTTTTGTCGTGCCGGGATTGGCGGTAGAGGATCTCAATACACTCAATTCCGAGATCGTCATGGACCTGCAGGAGTCCGGTGTCGCCGCGCCCTCGACCACAAAGCTGGGCGGCGTCACCTCGATCAGGGTGAATATCACGAACCACCGCACGACGACGGCGGACATGGACCTGCTGGTGAAGGCCGTGGTGGAGTTGGGGCGGCAGGCGGCCAGGGACTGAGTGTGAGAGCGTTAGCTTCGTATCACGGAACCAGGTGACCGATCATGAGCTTCGTGAAGAGCACGGGCACGAACCACTCCAGCCCGGGCGTCGCGCCGAGCCAGCAGAGAACCAGCCCGATTGCGACCAGATAGAAAATGATTGCGACCGGCAGTTTGAGCCGCCTTGGCGTTGCGAGCACGCTGGCCATCGCGATCAGGAGGCAGGCGGAGAGGGTAAGCGCGTAAGGGACGTCGAAACCTTCACCGCGGAATGCCCAGGCGACAATGGAAATATGCAGGACGTGAAGGGCGACGAACGAGGCCTGCTGCGCGATCGGCATGCCCGGGCGGTGATACCAGCGCTTGGTTGTCTCGGTCACGTTGCAGACGGCGCCGCCGATGACATCGAGGGCGATGATCATACCCAGAATGATAAGCCAGATGCTTGCGCCCTGCGCGGCGAGTGCCCAGGCCGCGAAGACAGCTCCGAAGATACCCGAGCCGATTACCAGCAGATTCTCATCCCGGGGCATACCCGGACCGACCAGGCGGTCCCATGATCCAAGCAGGCCGGACCGGGGCGCAGGAAGGGCGGCGGATGAAGTCATGAACAGCCTCTCGTACAGAACGATGATAAGACTGATTTTACGTTTGTTGGCAGCACCTTAACAATTGCATACACAAGGTTCGGGCTGCGTCAAAGTGCTGCGGCCTAGTCCTTGAGCCGGTACCCGGTCTTGAAGATCCAGCGGATCATGAGCAGGCAGACCACGAGGAACAGCGTGACCATGCCCAGGCTGACCTCTAGGCTGACGTCGGCGATCTCGTAGAAGCTCCAGCGGAAACCGCTGATCAGGTAGACCATGGGGTTGAAGAGGGTCACGGTCTGCCAGAAGGGCGGGAGCATATTGATTGAGTAAAAGCTGCCGCCGAGAAAGGCGAGGGGCGTGATCACCAGCAGAGGCACGACCTGCAGCTTCTCGAAGCTGTCCGCCCAGATGCCGATGATGAAGCCCAGCAGGCTGAAGGTCACGGCGGTCAGCACCAGGAACAGCATCATCCAGAAGGGATGGGCGACATGCAGCGGCACGATCAGACTGGCGGTGCCCAGAATGATCAGGCCCAGGATGATCGATTTGGTCGCCGCAGCCCCGACATAACCCAGCACGATCTCGAAAAAGGTGATCGGCGCCGAAAGGACTTCGTAGATCGTCCCGGTGAAGCGCGGGATGTAGATCCCGAAGGAGGCGTTGGCCACGCTCTGGGTCAGGACCGACAGCATGATCAGGCCCGGTACGATGAAGGTGCCGTAGCTGACCCCATCGACCTCGGTGATGCGCGAGCCGATGGCACCTCCGAAAACGACGAAGTAGAGAACCGTGGAGACCACCGGCGCGACGATGCTCTGCGCGATGGTGCGCCAGGTGCGGTTCATTTCGAAGAGGTAGATAGCCCGGACGGCTCGCAGGTTCATGACGGCCTCTTCACCAGATTGACGAAAATATCCTCGAGCGACGACTGCGAGGTGCTGAGATCCCTGAACTTGATCCCGGCCTGATTGAGATCATTCAACAGGCTCGTGATCCCCGTGCGCTCGGCCTGGGTGTCGTAGGTATAGACCAACTGCGTGCCGTCCGCGGCGAGTTCCAGATCATGGGCCGCGAGCACTGCGGGGATCGAGTCCAGGGCCTGGTGCAGCTCGACGGTCAACTGTTTGGTGCCCAGCTTGCGCATCAGTTCGGTCTTGGTGTCGACCAGAACGATCTCGCCGTTGTTGATCACGCCGATCCGGTCGGCCATCTCCTCGGCTTCTTCGATGTAGTGGGTGGTCAGGATGATGGTGACGCCGGATTCCCGCAGCACCTTGACCACTTCCCACATGTCCTTGCGCAGCTCCACATCGACACCCGCCGTCGGCTCGTCGAGGAAGAGGACCTTGGGTTCGTGAGACAAGGCCTTGGCAATCATCACCCGGCGCTTCATACCGCCAGACAGCGCCATGATCCGACTGTCTTTCTTTTCCCAGAGCGAGAGCTTCCTGAGCAGATCTTCAATGTGTTTCGGATCGGCTTTCTTGCCG
The DNA here is from genome assembly GCF_007004665.1 of Denitrobaculum tricleocarpae. GTDB lineage: Bacteria > Pseudomonadota > Alphaproteobacteria > Kiloniellales > Kiloniellaceae > Denitrobaculum > Denitrobaculum tricleocarpae. Next base: position 150,031 of record NZ_ML660056.1, read on the forward strand.
AAGAGACCGCGTGAAAAGTTGACCGTGGTCCAGACCGTCTCGAAGGTGTCGGTGGTCAGCTCCTGCGGCACCAGACCGATCATCGAGCGGGTCTTGATGAAGTCGTCGATGATATCGTGACCGCCCACGGAGACGGAACCTTCCGAGGGATTGAGAATTCCGCAGATGATGCCGATCAGCGTGGTTTTGCCCGCGCCGTTGGGGCCGAGCAGGGCGAAGATCTCGCCCTTTTCAATATCCAGATCGACCGCCTTGAGCGCCTGGAAGCCACCGGCATAAGTCTTGGAGAGGTGAGAGACGGAGATGATTGATTCCATCGTTGCCTATCTACCACAATTGTTGAGATAGGCAACCGGGAAGCATCAACAGGGTCAAAGGCGGCTCAGGGCGCAGTCCGGTCACACGTCGATGTCGGAGACGAAGCGGGCGTTTTCCTGGATGAAGTTAAAACGCATTTCCGGCTTCTTGCCCATCAGGCGCTCGACCATATCGGCGGCGTCCTTCTGGCGTTCGCCCATGTCCACTTCCTGGTCCGCCGCATCGGCAATCGTAACCCTCAGAAGAACTCGCTTTTTCGGGTCCATGGTGGTTTCTTTCAACTGCTTCGCCGGCATCTCGCCCAGGCCTTTAAAGCGGCTGACTTCGATCTTGCCACGGCCCTTGAAGTGATTCTCCATCAGCGCGTCTTTGTCGTCGTCATCCATGGCATAGACCGAGTCGCCGCCCTGGGTCAGGCGGTAGAGCGGCGGTTGGGCCAGGAAGAGACAGCCGGATTCGATCAGTCCGGGCATTTCCCGGTAAAAGAAGGTCATGAGCAGAGACGCGATATGCGCGCCGTCGACATCCGCGTCGGTCATGATGATCACGCGCTCGTAGCGCAGCTTATCCAGATCGAACTGACCGCGCAGGCCGCAGCCCAGCGCCTGAGAGATGTCGTTGATCTCCTGATTCGCCTTCATCTTCTCGACGCTGGCGCTGGCTACGTTCAGGATCTTACCGCGCAGGGGCAGGACCGCCTGGGTCTCGCGGGAGCGGGCCTGTTTGGCCGAACCGCCGGCCGAATCGCCCTCGACCAGGAATATTTCGGTGTCGCTGGAGCGGCTGCGTGAACAATCCGCCAGCTTGCCGGGCAGGCGGAGTTTCCGGGTCGCGCTCTTGCGGCTCTGTTCCCGGTCCTGACGCCGCTTCATGCGTTCTTCGGCGCGCTCGATCACCCGTTCCAGCAGAACGCGCGCCCGGTCCGGATGGCCGGAGAGCCAGTGATCGAAGTGGTCGCGGATCTGACCCTCGACCAGCTTGGTGGCCAGGGGTGTTGCCAGCTTTTCCTTGGTCTGGCCCTGAAACTGCGGATCCCGGATAAAGACCGACAAGAGTGCACAGGCACCGCCCAGAACGTCTTCCGCCGTGATGACCGAAGCCTTCTTGTTGCTGATCAACTCGCCGTAGGCTTTCAGCCCGCGCAGCAGGCCGGAACGCAGGCCCGCGTCATGGCTGCCGCCTTCAGGGGTCGGGATGGTGTTGCAGTAAGAGGAGACGAAACCGTTCTCGTCCATGGGCCAGGAGATCGCCCATTCGACCCGTCCTTCGTTACCGGCGAACTTGGCTTCGCCGGCAAAGGGCTCGGGCGTCAGCATGCGCCGGTTCTGAAGACTGGCGGCCAGATAATCCTGCAGGCCGTTCGGGAAGTGGATGACCTGGCTCTGGGGAACGTCGGTGCCCTCGACCAGGGTCGGATGGCAGCTCCAGCGGATTTCCACACCCCGGTAAAGATAGGCTTTCGAGCGCGCCATCTTATGGAGTTGAGCCGGACGGTACTTCGGTGCTTCCCCGAAAATCTCCGTGTCGGGCCGGAACACGATCGTTGTGCCGCGCCGGTTCTGCACGGATCCCATGGCTTCCAGGCCGCCGAGCGGAACACCGCGGCTGTATTCCTGACGGTACAGCGTCCGGTCCCGTGCCACTTCGATGGCCAGCTTATCGGCCAGGGCATTCACCACCGACAGGCCGACACCGTGCAGGCCGCCCGAGGTCGCGTAGGCCTTCTGGGTGAACTTCGCGCCCGAGTGCAGGGTGGTCAGGATGACTTCCAGCGCCGACTTGTCCTTGAATTTGGGGTGCGGGTCGATGGGAATGCCGCGGCCGTTGTCGCGGATCGTCACCTGATTATCGAGACCCAGTTCCAGTTCGATGCGGGTTGCATGACCTGCGACGGCCTCGTCCATGGCGTTGTCCAGAACCTCGGCGACGAGATGATGCATGGCGCGCTCATCGTTGCCTCCGATATACATGCCTGGGCGATGGCGGACGGGCTCGAGACCTTCAAGGACTTCGATATCTTTTGCGGAGTAGTCGCTCGAGTCGGAAGCGACAGACTGGAATAGATCTGACATGGGCGGCATTATACGAAGGCGGGCCGGAGCCGCGCAAGCAGATGATGTAGTCTTTTCTGTGGAAAACTACCAGATTTAGTAAGGATTTACGCCGATGACCCACGAATCGGATGTGTCGCGCGGGGAACCCGCACTGCGCGCGCTCGCAATGCCCGCCGACGCGAACCCCAATGGCGACATTTTCGGCGGCTGGGTGCTCGCGCAGATGGATCTGGCGGGCGCAGTGCCCGCGGCCCGCCGTGCCGGGGGACGGATCGCGACCGTCGCCGTCGATGCCATGCGCTTTCATCGGCCGGTCTTTATCGGCGATCTGGTCAGCTGCTACGCCCGGATCGTGAAAACCGGAACGACGTCCATCTCGGTCCTTGTCGAAACCTATGCCGAACGCCGGCACGACGGTTCCGTGGTGAAGGTTACTGAGGGAACCTATGTCTATGTCGCGATCGACGAAGAAGGACGTCCACGCCCGATACCCGAGGGGTCCCCGCCGGTCGAGTGACATGGCTGGGAAGCGGGTGGTTTTAAGGAATGAAAGTATGTGAGTGGCTTGAGGCTTGTCTGATCGCCGGCTACGACCACATGAGCAGTCTGATGTATTGGAACTGATGCCCTGGAAGGGCAGGGTTTCGCCAAGCCGCGTGATTGAGGGTTGAGGGAGAAAAAGTAGATGCTGTTCGAAAGAGTGAAGGGGAGTGTTTCGCAGGTGTCGAGACGCAAGTGCTTGCGTGCCGTGGCACTCGCCGGGTTTGGAATGAGCCTGATGCTGTTGCAGCCGAACCAGGTTCTGGCCGGCGGTGCCGATGTGGTCGGAGTCGAGGCGGTTCGGGATAATGCCGGCAAATGGCGCTTCAACGTCACGGTCGCTCATGCGGACGAAGGTTGGGACCACTACGCGGATAAATGGGATGTGGTCGCGCCGGACGGCACGGTTTTGGGTACCCGGGTCCTGCACCATCCTCATGAAAATGAGCAGCCTTTCACGCGCTCGCTCAGCGGCGTGGTCATTCCGGAAGACGTGACCGAGGTGACCGTGCGGGCTCATGACAACCAACATGGCTATGAGGGCAAGCCCATGAGTGTGGAGTTGAAGCGTTAAAACCTGAATCCGGATGCTTTAGCTGTTGGGCAGCCTCACGAGTCGGATGCGGCGGTTTTTGCTTTCGGTCAAAGATAAGGCCTGTCGTGTTATCCCGATGCGCAGCTCTTACGGCGTTCGAATACATTAAAGTGCTAACGAATATTAATGCTTCTTAACTAAAAGCTTTAACCCTGTTGCTTTACCTTTACGGGAGTGGTGTTCGCTTATGCGCGCAAAGGGCGTCTTTGCGGCTCATAGCGGAAAAATCCCTGAAATCTGGGGTTTTCTGGTGTCGTAGTGCCTCATTTAGGTCTCAAAATGGTTCCCTTTTTGGCCGTGGTCATCGGCCTGATTGTAGGAAATTGTTTAAAAGAGTTGAATATTTTCGTAACAGAGATTATGTTCCCGTTGCTGCGGCGCACAACGTCTAGAATTTGAGCGCCCGGTGGACCGAAAGCGGCGAGAGCTCTGGTCACATCCGTCAAAGCGAGCAACACAGCTCCCAAGCGCGCCGAAGGCGTGTCGTAGGAGCTTTTTGCGTCTACGCAGGCTTCGGATCCGGTCTTCAATCTCACGGTGTTCATACCGGTGCAGGTTGATAGTAGCACCGGCGGGAAACCGAAGCCGAAGGGTGTCTGCGGTGAGCGTTTGCAGTTTGTAGTGTTGGAGTGAAATCAAAGCAGCGGGTTGTCAAACCTCTGATTTGACTGAGCTCTTAAGTCACAGCATAGGTCGCTGTCGTCGTGTGCCCTGATCAACGTATGATGCAGGCACATCGAAGATTAACGCTAGCGAGCTTCGAAAAAAGTGTCTGGTTGGAGGAAAGAATGAGCGATCAGTCCAATACCAAGCCCGAGTCGGATCGCGTCTACGAGAAAAAGACGCGCAGCTGCCTCAAGTGCCGGGAAAAGTTTCCCAGCGAATGGCCCGGCGAGCGGATTTGCAAGACCTGCAAGTCTTCGACCGCTTGGCGCGAGGGAATTGCCGCCTAAGGTTTGGTCTGCCGGCTGCACAGCCGGTGTAGCGGGCTTCTGGTTCTCGGAAGCCACGTGAAACACGAACGCCACCGCAGTCTGATGATCGCGGTGGCGTTCGTGTTTTTACGTTATGAGGCCCTACGAAAGGCCAAGGTTGGGAACTCCTATTCCTTGGACATCATTGACGTCAGGCTTCACGTCATCGCCAAATTTCTCCCCGCCAAATTTCTCCCCGCCAGCTTTGTTGCTTAAGCGCTGCGGAGGCCGTGGACGAGCCTGAAAAAAGCCAAATACATCTTTAGACTGAAAGTCTATCGCAAAAATAATCAAAAAAGTAAATTAAGCGGTGTTCGCCGCGAGTCTTATTGTAATAGACTGTTGGTCCACAAATAAGCCGCTAAGAAGTTGACTTTGTGGGATTCGTCTATCTGCGTGTGGGGGCTCACGTTGAGATTGGCGTGGCAATGCCGCCAGGGCCGCCACACAGATGCGAGGAACAACATTGGTGCCGGGGCCAGTTGCCTCAGCACGCTAGAAATTGGGGATGGCAATGCGATACCTGTGCTTTTTACGGGGTGTTTCGGCGACTCTTTTCACCCTTCTTCTGTTTGCCGCACCGGCACGTTCGACCACAATCGACTATTCACAGATCTTTATTTTCGGCGATAGTCTGTCGGATTCCGGAAACGTTTCGAACCTGACCGGCGGTTCCTTTCCGCCTGCGCCCGCGTACTACAACGGCCGTTTTTCAAACGGTCCGAACTGGGTCGATCGGTTTAGCGCGTCGCTCGGCCTGAACCCTGTTCTGAGCACAGAACTGGGGCCGTTGCCGCCCTTGGGGCCGGTTCCGCCCTTGCCGACCGATGGCATCAACTTCGCGCTGGGCGGCGCGACGAGCGGCAGCACGACAGTCGCTCACCTCGCCACCGGCGTGCCGGAGTTGTCGACTTTGCCGGGGCTTTCACAGCAAATCAGCACTTTTCAGGCGCTTTATAGCGGCCCCTTTGCGCCTGATCCCGACGCGCTCTTCGTGCTTTGGGTCGGCGGTAATGATTATCTTTTCAACGTGAACGACCCTGCGACGGTTCTGAGTAACATCGGGACGGCCCTCACGACCCTGAGCGGTCTGGGTGCGGAAAACTTCCTGATCGCCAACCTGCCGGATCTGGGCGAAACGCCCTTCGCCGAAATCAACGGTGGCCAGCCCGTCGAGGATGCCTTGAACTTGGTCACTCAAGCCCACAATACGGGCCTGGAAGCACTGCTGGCGAGCCTGGATATCGATTACTCTCTGCTGGATATCAACGCCCTCTTCAAAGAAGCCTTGGCGGATCCGGCCGCGCTCGGCTTCCTTGACCCAGATTCACCGTTTTTGCTGGATTGCATCGAGGCTATGAATTGTCCGCCAGGCGTCACGCCGGACGACTATGTCTATTGGGATGAAATCCATCCGACATCAGCAGCGCATGCTGTCATCGCGGCGACAGCGCTCAACCTGATAGACGTTCCGGAGCCTTCGACGCTGTTTCTGATGTCCGTCGGCCTGCTGGGCCTGGGCTTCGCGGCGCGCCGCCGGAAACACACCACAACAGTCTGCGGCTGATCAAGGGCGCCTGAAACCAGGCGGCGTCCGAACTTTTGGATGGAAGCCGGATAGACACCTACCCTTGAGAGCGGTTCACGCACCCCGGCGTGGGCCGCTCTTTCTTCGTGCAAGACTCATCAGCACACCAACAGACGTTCCAGAACGCTTCGGTTTTCAAATTCCCTTTATCGAAAATTCTCTCTATTGAAAGTTCTCTGCATCGAAAGCAAACCTTAACCTCTGATCAAGGATAGTTCGCCTGCGGTACTTTCCGGGGGAAGCGGAAACGTCAGGGCGACCGCGGTGTTTCCGCCCATAGTTTTACGTCGGCGGAGTACTGAAAATGGATCGCGATGTGAGCGCTATAGAGGCGCAGATCCAGGCGAAATTGCGGGATTCCTTCTTGGCTTCTGCGCAGGAGCGTCTCGATCTGTCCATCAATGCATTTGAAGAGTTTGTTGCCGAGCGGGGCGAAGACGCCCTCGACGCTGTGGCGCGGGCCAATCACGACTTGAAAGGGATGGGCGATTCCTTTGGTTTTCCTTCGATTACATTGATTGCCATGCGGATCGAGGAGGTTCTGAAGTCGTCACCGGCCGGAGAACCCGGCCCTGCCCAGGGTTTGCGCGAGTGTTTCCAGCTGATGAACTCCATCCTCGCGGAAGGGACCGACCCGGGGGTCGAGGCAACCGCGCAGCAGCTTGGGTAACGTACAGTCGCGCCAAGTCCTTTTCTTAGTGCACAAAAGAAAAAAGCCGAGGCGATTGCCTCGGCTTTCTAGTCTGCAGATCAGGCACTCATTGCGAATGCCCGATCCTTCGCGCGGTGATTAGACCGAGTAGTACATTTCGAACTCGACCGGGTGCGGCATGTGCTCGAATTTGTAGACCTCTTCCCACTTGAGTTCGGCGTAGGCTGCGATCTGGTCTTTCGAGAAGACGTCGCCGGCCAGCAGGAAGTCGTGATCGGCTTCCAGAGCTTCCAGAGCTTCACGCAGAGATCCGCAAACAGTCGGGACCTCGGCCAGTTCCTCAGGCGGCAGATCGTAGAGATCCTTGTCCATGGCCTCGCCCGGGTGGATCTTGTTCTTGATGCCGTCCAGGCCGGCCATCAGCATGGCGGAGAAGGCCAGGTAAGGGTTGGCGGTCGGATCCGGGAAGCGGACCTCGACGCGCTTGGCGGCCGGGCTCGCGCCGTAGGGAATCCGGCAGGAAGCCGAACGGTTCCGGGCCGAGTAGGCCAGCAGGACCGGCGCCTCGAAACCTGGGATCAGCCGCTTGAAGCTGTTGGTCGAGGGGTTGGTGAAGGCGTTGAGCGCCTTGGCGTGCTTGATGATACCGCCGATGTAGTAGAGGCAGGTCTCCGAGAGGCCGGCGTAACCGTCGCCAGCGAAAGTCGGCTTGCCTTCTTTCCAGACGGACTGGTGCGTGTGCATGCCCGAACCGTTGTCGCCCGCAACCGGCTTCGGCATGAAAGTTGCCGTCTTGCCGTAGCTGTGCGCCACGTTGTGAACGACATACTTGTACTTCTGCAGTTCGTCCGCTGCCTTGACCAGGGTGTTGAACTTAACGCCGAGTTCATGCTGCGAAGGGGCGACCTCGTGATGGTGCTTTTCGACCGTGATGCCCATCTCGGCCATGACCGTGACCATCTCGGCGCGCAGATCGGTGCCGGAGTCCACGGGAGGAACCGGGAAGTAGCCGCCCTTGACCGCCGGACGGTGACCCATGTTGCCGCCGTCCATATGTTCGCCGGTCATGTAAGGGCCTTCTTCGGAATCGAACGAGAAGAAGGTCTCGTGGGATTCGGTCGCGTAACGGACGTTGTCGAAGACGAAGAACTCGGCTTCCGGTCCGAAGTAGGCGGTGTCACCGATACCCGAGGACTGAACGTAGGCTTCCGCGCGCACGGCGGTCGAACGCGGGTCGCGGCTATAGAGTTCGCCAGTCGAGGGTTCGACGATGTTGCAGAAGAGAATCAGCTGAGGCTGCGCGGCAAAGGGATCCATGACCGCGGTTGAGAGATCGGGCTTCAGGATCATGTCGGATTCGTTGATGGCTTTCCAGCCGGCGATCGACGAGCCGTCGAACATGATGCCGTCGACCAGTTCATCTTCGCCAACAGCTTCATGATACATGGCCAGATGCTGCCACTTTCCGCGGGGATCCGTGAAGCGGTAGTCGATGTATTTCACATCGTTTTCTTTGATCATATCGAGGATTGTTTTCGGGTCAGACATACTCACGATTCCCGTTTGGTTGTTGTTGTTGATAAAACTCTAAAAAGCAGAAACCCGGTTTCTGCCATTACACCCTGTGTGTCCAGGATGGAAAGCCTGCAGCCATCCATCCCCAGCTGCGTCAAACGGCGTCGGGGCCGCGTTCTCCGGTTCGGATCCGAATGGATTCATCGATCGTGCTGACGAAAATCTTGCCGTCGCCGATGCGGCCGGTCTGGGCCGCCTGCTGTATCGCCTCGACAGCGCGTTCGACAAGTCCGTCTTCCAGAACGACCTCCACCTTGACCTTGGGCAGGAAATCGACAACGTACTCAGCGCCGCGGTATAGTTCCGTGTGGCCTTTCTGGCGCCCGAAACCTTTTGCCTCGGTGACGGTGATCCCTTTGATGCCGACTTCGTGCAGGGCTTCCTTCACTTCGTCGAGTTTAAAGGGCTTGATGATCGCTTCGATCTTTTTCATCTCGGGTTACAGGCCTTTCGCTGATTTGCCGGATCTCTTAAGAAAACCTTAAGCCCGCACTAGCACACCGCGTGCCAACTTTGCCGGAAGGGTTGATGTGAGAGATTTGCTTGTGGGAAGCAGAAAATTCTTCTCTATCCATACGCTTAAATGCACAAAAAACAAACAATAAGACCAAAAAATAGGCAAATTTCAGCGCATTTTCTGTGCAGTTAGGGACTTGCGATGGTTTGAGGCCTCGGACGCCGGACCATCACAGGTTCTGGTTCAGCCATCCTTCCATGCGCGCGAGCGCTTCCAGAATGTTCTCGGTCGAGTTGGCGTAGGAGAGGCGGAGGTAGCCCTCACCGTTTCGGCCAAAGCTTGTACCCGCGATCGCGGCCACCCCGGCTTCCTCCAGCAGGGCGGTCTCCAGCTCTTTCGCGGACTTTCCGGTCGCCTGAATGTTGGGAAAGGCATAGAAGGCACCGCCGGGTTCCACGCAGGAGATTTTCGGCAGCTTGTTCAGCCCTTCGACGACGACGCGGCGCCGCGCATCGAAGGCTTCGCGCATTTCGTCGACTGCGTCCTGCGGCCCCTCCAGCGCCGCGATGCCCGCGTATTGCGCCGAGGCATTGACGCAGGAGTGGCTGTTGATTGCCAGGCGGGTCGCCAGGTCGACGAGCTTTTCGGGCCAAACCGCGTAACCCAGGCGCCAGCCGGTCATGGCGTAGGTTTTGCTCCAGCCATCCAGCATGATCAGTCGGTCGCGGATCTCGGGATAGGACAACAGGCTCACATGCTCGCGTCCGTCGTAGAGAAGCTGGCTGTAAATCTCGTCCGAGAGGATGGTGACATGCGGATGGTCGCTCAGGCCCGCCACCAGTTTGTCCATTTCCGCTTTGGGCGTCACGCCGCCGGTCGGGTTTGCCGGACTGTTGAGGATCAGCAGCCGGGTCGCCGGCGTGATCCTGGAGAGCACATCCTGCGCCGAAAAGGAGAAGCCGTTTTCCTCGAGTAGAGGGATCGGGACGGCTTTGGCGCCGCTGAAGTTGATCGCCGACTCATAGATCGGGAACCCGGGGTTAGGGTAGAGGATTTCCGTGCTTGGGTCGCCGAACATCATGATCGCGAAGAACATCGTGACCTTGCCGCCGGGGACCACCACCACATGACCGGGATCGACCTGAAGCCCCAGGCGGCGGTCGATGTCCATGGCGACAGCCTCGCGCAGCTCAGGGATCCCGTTTGCGGGCGTGTAGCCATGATGGCCGTCGCGCAGGGCTTTGATCCCGGCCTCGACAATGTGATCCGGAGTCTGAAAGTCGGGTTGTCCGATACCCAGGTTGATCACCGATTTGCCACTCGCTTCCAGGGCCTTGGCACGTGCCAGAACTTCGAAGGCGCTCTCGGTGCCGAGCCTTTGCATGGCGGCGACGGGGACGGGGGCCGAAACGGACGTAGACATGTTGTACTCCGGGATGACGGGAGGGGGTCGAAACTCGCTCTATTGCGGCGCAGACTACGACCGGGAGCTGACGCTCGACAAGTCCCGCCGTGAGTCCCGCCGCCGGTCTCGCCATAAGTCTCACCATGGTGCTTGACGGCGTCCGGGCGCAGAGTATAAACAACGCCATCCTGCAGCGAACAGTCCTGCTTCTGTCCGCTCCAGGTGATGGTGGCTGTAGCTCAGTTGGTTAGAGCGCCGGTTTGTGGTACCGGAGGTCGCGGGTTCAAGTCCCGTTAGCCACCCCAATATTCCCTGAAATTCCAATCCCACCTCAATCCTGCGCGCGTGCCATGCGCAAGGGCCTCATTTTTCGCGCATTAACCAAATCAAGCGTTGCTTGCCGCGCTCTATGCCGTTCGTTATCGTCTTGCTGTGTCGTCGTTTTTGACCCAGCGAGTCGAAAACCCTTAGACCCTGTCCCGCTCGGGGCTCGAACAAGGTTGTAGTGCAATGCGCCCGGTTCTCCCGCGTCCGATTTTGATGCTCCCGGTTCTCGAGCGTTCGGTTCTTCGGCGTTCGGTTCTTGGGCCATTCTCCCTTTGTGTCCTTGTCGCTTTCGTGTCGGTTGCGGGACTGCCTGCTCAACCGTTGCTCGCACAGTCAACCAGCGAGACGCCGACCAGCGAGACGCCGACCAGCGAGAGATCCGCAAGCCAAGCGAGCGTTGAGGACGGACTGGCCGCCTACAAAGCCGGACGGAACGCGGAGGCTGAAAAGATCTGGACTCCGCTCGCTGAAGCCGGAGATGCCGTCGCGCAATACAGTCTGGGCAAGCTTTACGAGACCGGCGCAAACGGCGCACCGGATTTCGAGGCGGCCGCGCGCTGGTACGCCCTGGCGGCGCAGCAGGACATGGCGGCCGCACAGAACAATCTTGGCCTGATGTATGCCCAGGGACGGGGCGTGCCGCGCGATCCGACGCGCGCTTCGCAGCTCTGGAGCCGCTCGGCCAATGCCAGCAACCCCATGGCGCAGTACAATCTTGGCCTGGCTTACTTCCGTGGCGATGGTGTCGGTCAGGATCAGGTCGAGGCCGCCGTCTGGTTCCACCTGGCCGCTGACGCGGGTGTCGGCGAAGCCCAGTTCGCGCTCGGCCAGATGCACCGGCTGGGACTGGCTTTGCCGCAGGATGACCGCAGGGCGTTGAGTTGGTATCAGCGTGCCGCGAAGAAAGGGCACAAGGACGCCCAGGTGCAGGCGAAACGCCTGGAGGATCAGGGGATCGTCGCCGCAAACGCGCCCGATCCTGTCGCAGAAGCCGCCCGGCAAAAGCCGCAATCTGCCTCCGGTCAAGCCTCGAGCCAGGCCTCGAACCAGACACAGAGTGCGGCCCAAGCTGCACAGGAAGATCGCGGGACGAGCCTGGTGACCAAAGGAACAGCGCCTTCCCAGGCGCGCGCAGCCGCAGGCGGCAGCTCGGAGAGCGGTGGCCAGGGGTTCCAGCTTGAATCCAGATTGATCCGGCCTGAGGCTGGGACCGGCGCACGACCGGCCGCTTCTGCCTCTGGAACGGCTCCCGTCGTGCCTCCGGCACCTCCGCCCGCGGGAAGCCAGGTTGCGACCCTCCCTGAGAAGCCGGTCTCAAAAACACCTGCCCCAAAAACACCCGCAGCTGAAACGGCTGTTCCGGGCACGACCGCCGCACAAACCGCTAACACACAAGGAAGTGGCACGTTTCTGTGGCTTCTCTCCGCGCCGGACGAGCAGCAGGCCATGGATCTGCTCCGTGAAGCCGAGACGGACTATGCGGCCGTCCTCGATGGCCAGGATCTGACTCTCATGCCAGGCGGGCAGAGCGCGGAGCCGGCGTTCTACCGTCTCGTGGTAGCGGCCTCTTCCAGCGCCGAGGCAACGGAAATCTGCGCGAGGATTCGCGAAATCAATGCCGACGCCTTCTGCGCGACATTGGTGCGCTAGGAGCGTTTTCCAATCTAGCGTATTGAAAATACGATGTTCTTGATGCTTCGCAATAGCGTGTGAAACTTCTGCAGTATGATGAAATTCGTGGCCTTGGGGACAAAATGACTGGTCTGAAATCTGACATTGAAACCGGCGCGCCGCTGTTCGGCTGCTGGATCGAACTTTACTCCGCGTTTGCCACCGAGGTGGTCGTTCAGGCCGGTTATGATTTCCTGCTGGTCGATCTGGAGCATGGGCCGGGGTCGGTGATGGATGCCGCGCTCCAGCTGCAGGTCGCCGCGGGCAGCGGATGTCACGGCATCTGCCGGGTGCCCAAGAACGACGACAGCTGGATCAAGCGGGTGCTGGACGTCGGCTTCGACGGGGTCATGATCCCGGCGGTCGACAGCGTCGAGGATGCGCGGCGCGCCGTCGCTTCCTGCCGCTACCCGCCGGCCGGCAAGCGCGGCATGGCGGCGGCGATTGTCCGGGCAGCCCGCTATGGCCGGGACTGCTGGGACTATGTGGAAGCCGCCAACCGCGATGTTGTGGTGATCTGCCAGATCGAGTCGGCACAGGCGGTCGAGGCCGTCGAGGAGATCGCGCGGGTCGAGGGAGTGGACATGCTGTTCGTCGGTCCCGCCGACCTCTCGTCGGATATGGGGTACGTTGGCGAGGTCGATCATCCCGAGGTCATGAAGGCCATTACACGGGTCGAGCAGGCTGCGAAGGCGGCCGGTAAGCTGCTTGGTGCCATTCCGACGCCCGGACGAAGTACGCAGGAACTGAGAGAAGCCGGCTATGACATCATTGTGCCGGGTGCCGATACGATTTTGCTTCGTGACGCCGCCGATGCTCAGGTCGCAAGCTTGAAGTCTGGTACAAGTTCCTGATTTTTATATAAGACCTCTCAGGTTTATCCTTGGTGGATAGAGGTGAGGATAAGGTGAAGGCGCATCATTCCGAGTTGATCAGCGTTTCCCAGATGTACAAGGCCGACGCCGCTGCAATGGCGGCGGGCATTTCCGGCACGACGCTGATGGAGAACGCCGGTCAGGCAATCTTCGATGCCATCGTCGCGCGCTGGAGCCCTTGCCCGGTTCTGGTGCTCTGCGGTCCGGGCAACAACGGAGGTGACGGTTTCGTCGTGGCCCGGCTTCTGAAGGCCGCGGGCTGGGCTGTGGAGTTGGCGCTGCTCGGCGAGGTCTCGCGTCTGACCGGAGACGCTGCCGTCCATGCGAAGGGCTGGCAGGGGCCGGTCAGTAGTTTTGACCCTCTGCTGGTCGACGGCAAAGCCCTGATCATTGATGCGGTCTTTGGCGCCGGCCTGTCGCGGCCTCTCGAGGGACGCGCGGCCATGGTGGTGCGCGCCGTGAACCGCGCGGTGGAGGAGGGGGCCGCCGAGGTGGTGGCCGTCGATGTTCCCAGCGGGATCTCCGGGGACAGCGGAACCGAGTTGGGAGATCTCTCGCTCAAAGCCAAGCTCACCGTGACCTTCTTTCGTCCAAAAATCGGGCACAAGCTGTTGCCTGGCCGGGATGCGGCCGGAGAACTGGTCGTGGCCGATATCGGGATTCCGGATGATGTCCTGGCGGGCCTGAAGATTGCCTGTCATCTGAATAGTCCGTCAGTTTGGCACGGCCGCTTTCCGCGCCGGACGTCGGGCAGTCACAAATATACCGCCGGACATGCGTTGGTTTTCGGCGGGAGTGAGATGACGGGGGCGGCCCGGCTGGCGGCGCGGGCCGCGCTGCGTATCGGTGCGGGTCTGGTATCGGTCGCGGCCGCACCGAAGGCGCTGCAGATTTACGCACTCTCGTCCGCCAGTGTGATTACGCTGGCCAGCGAGTCACTGCAGGATGCTGAGAACCTTCTGCGCGATCCGCGCAAGAATGCTGTTTTGATCGGTCCTGGCTTCGGACTTGGGCCGGAGCTGCGTGACCACGTCCTCACGATCCTGCGGCGGCAGCGGGCCACGGTGCTGGATGCCGACGCCCTGGGTGTCTTTGGACCGGATCCCGAGAACCTTTTCAAAGCGATAGGCTCCAATGTGGTGCTGACGCCCCATGATGGAGAGTTCGGCCAGCTTTTTCCCGATATCAAAGGGGACAGGCTCACTCGGGCGCGGGCGGCGGCTGAGCGCAGCGGCGCAATCGTGGTTTTAAAGGGTAGCGATAGCGTGATTGCGGCTCCTGACGGGGCTGCAATCATCAATGCCAATGCACCGGCACACCTGGCAACTGCCGGATCAGGCGACGTTCTTGCCGGCCTGATCACGGGACTCTTGGCGCAGGCGATGCCGCCCTTCGAGGCCGCCGCCGCAGCCGTCTGGCTGCATGGTGAATTAGGGAGCCGATTGGGAGTTGGATTGATCTCGGAAGACCTGCCCGAGGCTGTTCCGGGGGCGTTGAATTCGCTTTTTGCGCGTTTTTGACGGCTTTTCCCAGTCGCGAGGCTAGGGTTAATGCAAATTTTTTTCAAATCCGCTGCATTATTAAAAAGCGCTATGAATACAGAGTGTTAAGGCTTTTGGCTCGCGTGCTCTGATGGCTTTTTATCCTGCCCTCGAAAGCCGATTAATGTAGAAAAACCAAAGGCAGATGGCATTTAGCTTCTCTTTTAACTCAAGTTTAACAACTCTAGTGCGAAAGTGATAAAAGAGTTTTTCTATAAACTCTGACACCGGCCAAGTAGATCGGCAACAACGTGATTGTGACTCAGGATGGGACAGTGGTTCAGAATTGACCGGGCGCGACCGGAAGTGAAGGCGGGAGCCGTCTTTCGCTGCCGTCTGCCGAGTCAGGTCGTCGAGACCGCCGAGGTCATCGAAGTCGGACCTGATGCAATGGGCATCCAGCACGTTAAATACAACCTGGTTGTCGCAGGCGGCACTATTTCAAGTTTTGCCGAAATGCGGACCCTGGGTCTCGAGACCTTCGCCAACCGTTATAACGAGCCTGTTCCCGCCACCTGAGTGAGTTTTCTCGTTTCTGGAAACATCGGGTGCGACTGCGCCGTTCATCGGTCACCAGTTATCCTGCCATCCGCTTCCAAAGTGTTCTGACCGCGCGATCACCGATCCGCGACGTTTCTTGGGCTTTTTCCCGAAAATCTGATGCAAAAAGGGCAAATGAAGGCTTCAAGGCGTTTCCTTGCCCTGAGCCTGTTGCACCCGGCGCGCCGATGTTATACACCGGCGCGTTCGCGCGTCTCGCGGGCGTGGCGGAATTGGTAGACGCACTGGTTTTAGGTACCAGCGGAGAGATCCGTGGGGGTTCAAGTCCCTCCGCCCGCACCACGCGATCGAACGGGAAAGATAAAGCAAGGCTTGCCGGGCCGATCGAAGACCTGCATACCATGCTTCTTTCCTGACAGATCCAACCGCCTGCCTGCGGTTGAGGATGCTTCGCGGTTCGGTGCCGGCTGTATGATTCCCAATCTACCGGCGGAATCGAACCTTTTGAATGAACAGTTGTTGATCCGCCCGCCGGCCTTCACGCCGGTGTGAGCCGCGGATGACGAGGAAGACGCGAGAGAGGCCGAGCCGCCAATGCAGGTTACGGAAACACTAGCCGAAGAGCTAAAGCGCGAGTTTACAGTTGTAATCCCCGCTACGGAAATTGACGAGAAGATCGACGGACGTCTCGAGGAGCTCAGCGGGCAGGTGAATCTGCCGGGCTTTCGGCCCGGTAAAGTCCCGATGTCGCTTCTCAAGCAACGTTTCGGTAAGTCGGTGCTGGGCGAAGTGCTGGAAAAGGCCGTCGCCGACAGCTCGAGCCAGACTCTGAGCGAGCGCAGCCTTCGCCCTGCGATGCAGCCGAAGATCGAGGTGACTTCGTTCGACGAAGGCAAGGATCTCGAATACACCATGTCCGTCGAGCTGCTTCCAGACGTCACACCGATGGACTTTGCGACCCTGGAAGTCGAGCGCGTCAAGGTGCAGGTGCCTGACCAGGAAGTGGACGAGGCTCTGGAACGCATTGCCGAATCTCACAAGACGTCAAAGCCGCTGG
Source organism: Denitrobaculum tricleocarpae (assembly GCF_007004665.1). Lineage (GTDB taxonomy): Bacteria > Pseudomonadota > Alphaproteobacteria > Kiloniellales > Kiloniellaceae > Denitrobaculum > Denitrobaculum tricleocarpae. The sequence continues at coordinate 166,161 of NZ_ML660056.1, forward strand.
CCAAAGCCCGTAAGTCAAAATCGGGGGATGTGGTCGTGATCGACTTTAAAGGGACGGTCGATGGCGAGGCTCTGCCCGGCATGGCGGCCGACGATCATCACCTTGAGCTCGGATCCAATCAGTTCATCCCGGGCTTTGAAGATCAACTCGTCGGCGTGAATGCCGACGACGACGTAGAAGTCAAAGTGACCTTCCCGGACGCTTACGGCAACGACAAGCTCGCGGGCCGGGAAGCCATCTTCGAGGTTAAGGTCAAGGCGATTGAAGAGTCTGTGCCGGCGGAGATCGACGACAAACTTGCGGAGTCTTTGGGCGCGGAGAACCTCGAGGGGCTGAAGTCGCGGGTGCGCGAGCAGATCGAGGGTGAATACGCCAAGGTCGCCCGCTCGCGCCTGAAGCGGGAACTGCTCGACAAGCTTGCGGACGGCCATGACTTTGCCGTGCCCGCGGGCATGGTTGACGTCGAGTTCGAGGGCATCTGGAAGCAGGTCGAGGAAGAGCGCCAGAAGGGTGAGCTCGATGATGAAGATGCCGGTAAAGACGATGAAGAGTTGAAGGTCGAGTACCGGGCGATCTCGGAACGCCGTGTCCGTCTTGGTCTGCTGCTCTCTGAAGTCGGCAGCAGCAACAACATCGACGTGACCCAGGAAGAGGTGAACCGCGCGCTCTTCGCCGAGGCCCAGAATTATCCGGGCCAGGAGCAGCAGGTGCTGGAATATTACAAGAACACCCCCGAAGCTCTGGGCAACCTGCGGGCACCAATCTTCGAGGACAAGGTCATCGACTTCATCACGGACCTTGCCAAGGTCACCGAACGTGAATTGACGCCGGATGAGCTGCGCAAGGAATTCGAGGCCGAATCGGAAGCTGCCGAAGCCGCCGAATCCAAGCCGGCGGCAAAGAAAAAGCCGGCCAAGAAAACGCCTGCTAAAAAGGCGGCGGCTAAATCCGACGATAAAGCCGAAGCCAAGGCTCCTGCGAAGAAGGCGACAAAAAGCGCTAAATCCAAGAAAACCGCGAAGGAATAGCGGAACCTTAAGGATTGCTCGGTGATCCTGTCTTGGTTAATTGTGCGATCCGGCCTATATGACGTTGCGATGCGTTTTGAGAGATCCGAACGGGGCGGCGATTCGAACGCCGATAAGATCCCGTTCGGACCTCGTTTGGACGGTTCGTACGTCGGATAAATGACAAGACTTAGGTGGCAGGAATGAGTGACCCACGCGATATTGTAATGAACACCCTGGTGCCTATGGTGGTCGAGCAGACCAGCCGGGGCGAGCGCGCCTACGACATCTATTCGCGCCTTCTCAAGGAGCGGATTATCTTTTTGACCGGGCCGGTCCACGATGGTGTGGCGAGCCTGATTTGCGCTCAGCTCCTGTACCTCGAATCGGAAAACCCAACCAAAGACATCTCTTTCTATATTAACTCGCCGGGCGGTGTCGTAACAGCCGGCCTCGCCATGTACGATACCATGCAGTACATCCGGCCGCCGGTTTCCACCGTCTGTATCGGCCAGGCCTCGTCCGCTGGCTCGCTGCTGCTGATGGCCGGCGCTCCCGAGAAACGTTTCGCACTGCCGAATGCCAAAGTTATGGTCCACCAGCCTTCAGGCGGTTTCCAGGGGCAGGCCACGGACATCGAGATCCATGCCCGCGAGATCATCAAGACCCGTGCCCGGCTCAATGAGCTCTATGCTCAGCACACGGGGCAGACGGTGGCCAAGATCGAAGAAGCCATGGAACGGGACAACTTTATGAGTGCCGAAGAAGCCAAGGATTTCGGCCTGATTGACCAGGTTGTCGAGAGCCGTCCCGACTCGAGCGCCGGTGACGGCGACTCAGGCGCTGGCAAATAGTTGACGCCGCACTGGCTTGAAGGTGCGTTTTGCAGACGCCATCTCTACAGTGTTAAGGATATGTTGAACGCTCGGGATTATACTATTTCGAGCGATCAACCACAGGTTGGTCTTGTGACTGATGGGCTAATCCAGCGATTAAAAATGATAAATTTGTCATTGTGCGCTGGTGGGACGTCTGTCTAACATGATTTGTAATTGAATCGAGCTTCGAGGCGTAACAGCCATGACAAAGTCGAGCGGTAGCGACTCGAAAAATACACTTTATTGTTCTTTCTGCGGAAAGAGCCAACATGAAGTTCGAAAACTCATCGCCGGACCGACGGTCTTTATTTGCGATGAATGTGTCGAGCTTTGCATGGATATCATCCGTGAAGAGCACAAGACGACGCTGGTTAAATCCAGTGACGGTGTGCCGACTCCACGCGACATCTGCACGGTCCTTGACGACTACGTCATTGGGCAGGCCCACGCAAAGCGCGTGCTGTCTGTGGCGGTGCACAACCACTACAAGCGTCTTGCTCATGACACCAAATCGGCTGACGTCGAGTTGGCCAAGTCCAATATCCTCCTGATCGGTCCGACCGGTTGCGGCAAGACTCTGCTTGCGCAGACCCTGGCGCGCATTCTGGACGTGCCCTTCACCATGGCCGATGCGACGACCCTGACCGAAGCGGGCTATGTGGGTGAAGATGTTGAAAACATTATCCTGAAGCTGCTGCAGGCGGCCGACTACAATGTCGAGCGGGCCCAGCGCGGCATCGTCTACATTGACGAAGTCGATAAAATCAGCCGCAAATCCGATAATCCCTCGATCACACGGGACGTTTCGGGTGAGGGCGTTCAGCAGGCATTGCTGAAGATCATGGAAGGCACCGTGGCTTCGGTTCCGCCTCAGGGGGGACGCAAGCATCCCCAGCAGGAGTTCCTGCAGGTCGATACCACGAACATCCTGTTTATCTGCGGTGGTGCGTTCGCCGGCCTGGATAAACTGATCGCGGGCCGGGGCAAAGGATCGTCAATCGGCTTTGGTGCCGACGTGCGCAGCCCGGAAGAGCGTACCACAGGAGATGTGCTGAAAGAGGTCGAGCCTGAAGATCTTCTGAAATTCGGCTTGATTCCCGAGTTCGTCGGGCGTCTTCCTGTCGTTGCCACTCTGGAAGATCTGGACGACGACGCGCTGGTCGAAATTCTGACCCAGCCGAAGAATGCGCTGGTGAAACAGTACCAGCGTCTCTTCGAGATGGAGGATATCAGCCTGCAGTTCGCGGACGATGCTCTCAGGGCAATCGCGGCGAAGGCGATCAAGCGCAAAACCGGTGCACGCGGTCTTCGTTCCATCATGGAAGGCATTCTTCTGGAGCCGATGTTTGACCTGCCGAGCCTTGAAGGGGTTGAGGAAATGGTCATCAGCGGCGAGGTCGTCGAAGGCCGTTCTCAGCCACTCTACATCTACACAGATCGACGCGACGACGTAGAAAGCAGTGCATAACGAGGTTTTCTCGTGTTTTTTGCAGTGATCACGCCTAGGGGGAGCTGACTTTCAAAAAGCGGCCCCGCCCTTGAAGATTACGGTTTTAGCCATCAAATCTCTAGGCGTCAGCCGGGTCAGCGCAAGGCAACCCGGATATCGGCCCGCTCATATCGGGCCGTCGCAAGATTAAAGAGGAAATATGTTGGAAATTCCACGCGGCAATCTCTATCCAGTCCTCCCGTTACGCGACATAGTAGTGTTTCCGCACATGATTGTGCCGCTATTCGTCGGTCGCGAAAAGTCGGTGCGGGCGCTGGAAGACGTCATGAAGGACGACAAGCAGATCCTGCTTGTAACTCAGAAAAATGCCGCTCAGGACGACCCGACCCCTGCAGATATCTATTCTGTGGGTACGGTCGGTACTGTGTTGCAGCTGTTGAAACTGCCTGACGGGACCGTCAAGGTGCTGGTCGAGGGCGGACAGCGGGCCAAGATTGCGAAATTTGCCGATTCGGAAGATTTCTTCCAGGCCTATGCCGAGACCATGGACGACGATACGGGCGAGGATCGCGAGCTCGACGCCCTGGCGCGCACGGTCGTCTCGCAGTTCGAGCAATACATCAAGCTGAACAAGAAGATTCCGCCGGAGGTGCTGGTTTCGATCAATCAGATCGATGAGCCAAGCAAGCTGGCAGATACCATTGCATCGCACCTGACCCTGAAAATCTCTGAGAAGCAGGAACTGCTCGAGAGCGAGGGCGTGAGCGACCGTTTGGAAAAGGTCTATGCTTTCATGGAAAGCGAGATAGGCGTTCTCCAGGTCGAGAAGCGGATCCGCAATCGCGTCAAGCGCCAGATGGAGAAGACTCAGCGCGAGTACTATCTCAATGAGCAGCTCAAAGCGATTCAGAAGGAATTGGGCGAGGGCGAGGACGGCCGCGATGAACTGGCCGAACTGGAAGAGAAAATCGCCAAGACCAAGCTGACCAAGGAAGCGCGCGAGAAGGCCGTTGCCGAGTTGAAGAAGCTTCGCAACATGAGCCCGATGTCGGCCGAAGCGACGGTCGTGCGCAACTATCTGGATTGGATCGTGTCGATCCCCTGGAAAAAGCGGACCAAGGTCAAAAAAGATATCGTGCATGCCAACGCTGTGCTGGACGAGGACCACTACGGTCTGGAAAAGGTCAAGGAACGCATCATCGAATACCTTGCGGTCCAGCAGCGGATGCAGAAGATCAAAGGTCCGATTCTCTGTCTGGTCGGCCCGCCAGGCGTGGGTAAAACCTCGTTGGGCAAGTCGATCGCCAAGGCAACCGGCCGGAATTTCGTGCGCATGAGCCTGGGCGGCGTCCGCGATGAAGCCGAAGTCCGCGGTCACCGCCGGACCTATATCGGGTCCATGCCGGGCAAGGTCATTCAGAGCATGAAAAAGGCGAAGTCATCCAATCCGCTTTTCCTGCTTGATGAGATCGATAAGCTCGGTGCCGACTGGCGCGGCGATCCGTCGTCGGCCTTACTTGAGGTCTTGGATCCCGAGCAGAACAACTCATTCAACGACCATTACCTCGAAGTCGATTACGACCTCTCCGATGTGATGTTCGTCACGACCGCGAATACGTTGCGCATGCCGCAGCCGCTGCTTGACCGTATGGAAGTGATCCGGATCCCCGGATACACCGAAGACGAGAAGGTTCAGATCGCTGTCCGCTACCTGATTCCCAAGCAGATGAAAGACCACGGCGTCAAAGAAGAAGAGTGGTCGATCACGGACGAAGCCCTGCGCAGCCTGATCCAGCTTTATACCCGCGAAGCCGGTGTTCGTAATCTCGAGCGTGAAATCGCGAACCTGGTACGTAAAGCGGTCAAGGAAATCGCCCTCGGCGAATCCACGACGGTCGAAGTCAACCCGGAGACCCTGGACAAATACGCCGGTGTGCCGCGTTATCGTTTCGGTGCCGCAGAGAAGGAGGATCACGTCGGTGTCTCGACCGGTCTGGCCTGGACCGAAGTCGGTGGCGAGTTGCTGTCGATCGAGGCGGTCACGGTTCCCGGTAAAGGCAAGGTGTCTTCCACCGGTAAGCTCGGCGAAGTGATGAAGGAATCGATCCAGGCGGCGGAGTACTACGTCAAAAGCCGCTCGATCGAGTATGGCATCAAGCCGACCGTCTTCGAGCGCAAGGACATTCACGTCCATGTTCCCGAGGGCGCGACTCCGAAAGACGGACCGTCAGCTGGTATTGCAATGGTCACGGCGATTGTGTCGGTGCTCACGGAAAATCCGATTCGCAGCGATTTGGCGATGACCGGCGAAGTGACCCTGCGCGGACGCGTGCTTCCCATTGGCGGCCTCAAGGAAAAGCTGCTTGCGGCCCTGCGCGGGAACATCAAGACCGTGCTGATTCCGCAGGAAAATGAGAAAGATCTTGCCGACATTCCTGACAATGTGAAGCAAGGCCTTGAAATCATTCCAACTTCTAATGTTGATGAAGTGCTGGAACACGCACTTGTCAACAAATTGACAGCCATTGAATGGGTCGAACCTGCCGAAGTTGACGCAGCACGCGGGGCAGGGAACGACGATGGCCGGAGCGGAGTCATTACCCACTAACTTTGATCCCGAACGCGCGCTAGGGTGAGAGGCAAATTAACTAAAAAAAGCCTCTCAATCCCTAGGTTTTCTCGCGTTTCTTCGATTGACGTTGGGGGTTTTACCAGCTTACACTCCGACCTCCTCAGAGTGGTTTTTCCCATTTCTATTTCCTAAATCCCGACATTTGGAGGGGGTACTAACGTGAACAAAAACGATCTGGTTGCCGTAGTTGCAGAGAACTCAGAACTGTCCAAGGCAGACAGCACCAAAGCTGTTGATGCCGTCTTCGACGCAATCACTTCTTCTTTGAAGTCTGGCGACGAAGTTCGCCTCGTCGGCTTCGGAACTTTTTCCGTAGCACAGCGCGCAGCTTCTGAAGGCCGCAACCCACGCACCGGCGAAAAAATCAAGATTCCTGCGTCCAAGCAGCCGAAGTTCAAGGCTGGTAAAGGTCTCAAGGACGCCGTTAACTAACTCAGAAAAGATTCGCGCTGAGGGCGCCGGCCGTTTTGACTTTCGTCAGGACGGCCGGCGAGCGTTTCTGCCCGCAAGAACGTCGACACTGACGTTGCCACGAACGATGCGTCTTCAGCCGGACTTCTGACTTTGTTTTTGTGTTTTCTTCGTTGTTTCCACCGGAATGATCCCGTATAGAAGCGCCAAGAAGCACTGATGTCGTTGGGCGATTAGCTCAGTTGGTAGAGCATCTCGTTTACACCGAGAGGGTCGGCAGTTCGAGCCTGTCATCGCCCACCAGACATCCAAAGCCGCCACACCCCTCCGAGCTGAGTATCTTGTAGCTCATAAGCGGCTTGCTTGGCCCAGATTGCTGGATGGCCCTTCAGCAATCCAGGCCCTCTCCCTCTCAAAGAACTGCTATACGCATCCGGGCCTTCTGGTGCGCGGAAGGGCGGGCGCTGCTGTTTTGGGCTGCGCAATGTCCAAACGGTCTCGTCAAGCCCTGTGTCCCCGTGTATCCGGCACTCGTCCCGTCATCAGGCTCTTCGGGCCACGCAGGCACCTGGATGATTGCCGGGCAATCGGTGCCCGGTATCGTGAGTCTTGCATCTTGAGTCTTGCATCTGGACTCCGGCATCCGGACTCCGGCCCCACTTTGCGCGGCGGGGGAAGCGATACCTCTCGCCATTTGACTTCGGTCGCGAATCGAAATCACATCCTGGGAATGCGCGTCGGCTTGCAAACCTCCATGCAGGGAATGAAGCGCGCGCCTGACGGGGCGGCTTGCCCAGCAGCGAAATTCCGTTTGTCTTTCAGACTTAAGTCACACGAGTTTGGGCCCGCTGCGCCCGCCGTTTGGGATCGCCTGTTCTGGCCGCATTGGAAGCTTTTGTGACGAAAACGAAAAAAGCCGGTGGCCAGCGCTTGACACCTGCTGGGGGAGGGAGTACATCACCGCTGCCCGTTACGGCGGGACCCTTTCAAAAGGGGGTGTAGCTCAGTTGGTTAGAGCGCCGGCCTGTCACGCCGGAGGCCGCGGGTTCGAGTCCCGTCACTCCCGCCACTTTTTTCTCAAAATCTTTATCGCTGTTGCTCCGCAGATATCTCACTGCGGTTGTCGCTGCAGGAGAGCAAAATCGCCTGCGCGGTAACAAACGGCTCGGGGCGGACTCGAGTCGCATCAATTCTTCGGGAATTGGATCAACGGTTGGGTTCGGACGAAGCGTTTCATATTGCGGTTGCGTCCTACGGTCTTGTACGGTCTCGAAGCAGAGCCAATGCCCCTGTCACAGGCTCAAATCCCGTAAAATTTATCAAAAAAACAATGAATTGTTAGGAAATTAGGGCAGATGATCCGGGTCAGTGTCGGCTGCCCGGAATCCGGGACGGGGAGCGGATATATTGTGGGTTTTTTCGCGCTGCAGCAAAAAAAGTCGGCTGGCTGCAATCCTGTTGCGTTTGATGCTTTTCCCGGGCCGGTCTTGGCCGTATATTGCGGCGAATTCACGGCACTCCTTGCCGCAGTGTGGCTGACGACACAGAGATCCTGGTGTCTATGGCGATAACAAGTCCGGAACGGGCGGCATTGTTACTGCACCAAAGCGTCGAGAGGTTGGCGCGTTTTGTTGGAGATAAAATCGAATGGATGGCCTGTTAGCGGAATACCTGCCGATTCTGATGTTTATCGGAATTGCCGTAGGACTCGCCGGCATCATGGTGGTGGCCTCTTACATTGTCGGACGCCAGCGGCCCGACTCGGAAAAGATCTCTGCTTATGAATGCGGCTTTGAGGCCTTTGACGACGCGCGCAGTAAATTCGACGTCAGATTTTACCTCGTGGCCATTCTCTTCATTATTTTTGACCTGGAAGTTGCGTTTTTATTCCCCTGGGCGGTGTCGCTCGGGGATATCGGCCTATTTGGTTTTTGGTCGATGGTCATCTTCCTGGGCATCCTGACCATCGGATTTATCTACGAGTGGAAAAAAGGTGCCTTGGAGTGGGAGTAAGAGAATGAGTTCCTTAGAGACCGGCGCGCCAGTTCCTCCGGGGCCGCAGCAGGACAAACTGCTCTCGGCCGTGACCGATGAGATCTCCGAAAAGGGATTTGTCGTCGCGCAGCTGGACAAACTGGCGGCCTGGGCCCAGACCGGCTCGCTCTGGCCCATGTCTTTCGGTCTGGCATGCTGTGCAGTCGAAATGATGCACACGGCCTGCAGCCGCTATGACATGGACCGTTTCGGTATCGTTTTCCGGCCTTCGCCGCGTCAATCCGACGTGATGATCGTTGCCGGCACCCTGACCAACAAAATGGCGCCTGCGCTGCGCAAGGTCTACGACCAGATGGCGGAGCCCCGCTGGGTGATCTCCATGGGGTCCTGCGCGAACGGCGGCGGTTACTATCACTATTCCTATTCGGTTGTGCGCGGCTGTGACCGGATCGTTCCTGTCGATATCTACGTTCCCGGTTGCCCTCCAACCGCAGAGGCTCTGCTGTACGGCATCCTGCAGCTCCAAAAGAAGATTAAGCGCGAAGCTCTGCTGGTTCGTTAGAACCGGCGGTTTCGCCATGACATCTGGCAGATTCCTATGAATGAAGCCCTCAATGATCTCGGTGAATACATCAGCGCGGCGCATGCGCAGCGTGTGGATGGGTTCGACATTGTCGCCGATGAACTGATCATCCATTGCAAGCGCGACGCGATCGTCAAGGTTCTGACTTTTCTCCGGGACGATCAGAATTGCCAGTTCAAGCAACTGATGGACGTCACGGCCGTGGACTTTCCGGCCCGTGAAGAACGCTTCGACGTGGTCTACCACCTGCTGTCGCTGAAGCTCAATCAGCGCATCCGTGTCAAGCTGGTTACCGACGAAGCAAGCCTTGTGCCCTCGGTCGCGGAGGTCTTCTCCTCGGCGATCTGGTACGAACGGGAAGTCTGGGACATGTACGGCATCTACTTCGGCGAACATCCGGATTTACGCCGCATGCTGATGGATTATGGCTTTGAGGGGCATCCTCTGCGGAAAGACTTCCCCCTGACCGGTTATGTCGAGGTTCGCTATGACGAGACGCAGAAGCGGGTCGTCTATGAACCGGTCAAGCTGACTCAGGAATATCGCACCTTCGATTTCATGTCGCCCTGGGAGGGTATGCTGCGCCTGCCCGGAGATGAAAAGGCCGAGACGGACAACGGCGAAGAGGGAGCTGCCTGATGGCCGAACAACAAATCAAGCCGATGACGCTCAACTTCGGGCCCCAGCATCCGGCGGCCCATGGTGTGCTGCGCCTGGTGCTCGAAATGGACGGTGAGATTATTGAGCGCGCGGACCCTCACATCGGTCTGCTGCACCGGGGCACCGAGAAGCTGATCGAGCATAAGACCTACCTTCAGGCCGTGCCCTACTTCGATCGGCTGGACTACGTCTCGCCCATGAACCAGGAGCATGCCTTTGCCCTGGCTGTCGAAAAGCTGCTCGGGATCGAGGTGCCGAAGCGCGGTCAGTACATCCGGGTGCTTTATTGCGAGATCGGCCGGATCCTCAATCATCTGCTCAACATCACGACCTTCGCCATCGACGTCGGCGCGATGACCCCGATCCTCTGGGGCTTCGAGGAACGTGAGAAGCTGATGGAGTTTTATGAGCGGGCCTGCGGCGCGCGCCTCCATGCGGCTTACTTCCGCCCCGGCGGCGTCCATCAGGATCTGCCCGCCGGATTGCTCGAGGACATTGCGGCTTTCTGCAAGACATTCCCGAAGGTCATCGACGACATGGAAGGCCTGTTGACCAACAACCGGATCTTCCGGCAGCGCACGGTCGATATCGGCGCGGTGACCCGCGAAGAAGCCAGCGATTGGGGCTTCTCCGGTGTCATGCTGCGCGGCTCCAACGTCCCTTGGGACCTGCGCAAGGCACAGCCTTATGACTGCTATGAAGAACTGGATTTCGACATTCCGGTTGGCAAAAACGGTGACTGCTTCGACCGTTACCTCTGCCGGATGGAGGAAATGCGCCAGTCCGTCCGTCTGATGGAGCAGTGCATCGATAAGATGCCCGATGGCCCGGTCATGACGACCGATCACAAGATCACACCCCCGCGCCGCGGCGAAATGAAGCAGTCGATGGAAGCGCTGATCCATCACTTTAAACTCTATACCGAGGGTTATCATGTGCCGCCGGGCGAAACCTACACCGCGGTTGAAGCGCCCAAGGGTGAGTTTGGCGTGTTCCTGATATCCGACGGCAGCAACAAACCCTACCGCTGCAAAATCCGCGCTCCCGGGTTTGCGCATTTGGCGGCCATGGACTACATGTGCCGCGGCCATATGCTGGCGGACAGTGTCGCCATTCTGGGATCAATGGATATCGTGTTCGGCGAGGTCGACCGATGAAGGTTACGAGTTACGCGGAAGGGGATGTCGGGGACTTTTCCTTCACACCCGAAAATCTGGATGTCGCGAAAAAGTTCGTCGCGCGCTATCCCGAAGGCCGTCAGGCCAGTGCGGTGATCGCGCTGCTGGATCTGGCGCAGCGTCAGAACGGCGGCTGGTTGTCAGGAGATGCCATTGCCTACGTTGCCAATTACCTGGAAATAGCGCCCATGCGCGCGTTCGAGGTGGCCAGTTTCTACTCCATGTTCAATCTGAAACCGGTGGGCAAGCACTTCATTCAGGTCTGCCGCACGACGCCCTGTTGGCTGCGCGGCTCGGACGGTCTGTCGGAAGCCTGCAAAAAGAAACTGGGCGTGAAGTTCGGCGAAGTGACCGAAGACGGTCTGTTCTCCGTCATCGAAGTCGAATGCCTGGGCGCTTGCGCGAACGCGCCGATGGTTCAGATCAACGACGACTATTACGAAGATCTGACACCCGAGCGTATGGAAGAAATGATCGACGATCTGCGCGCGGGAAAAGTGATCCCGGTCGGATCGCAGATCGGCCGTTTGACCTCCGCCCCGGAAGGCGGCCCCCAAACGCTGCAGGATCTGCCGCCCTTCGACGGTAAGGCCGTGAAGATGGAGCCGGAGGCATTCGTGGCCAAGATCGTGCCGAGTGGAGAGGAAGGCTGATGCTGAACGATACCGACCGCATCTTTACGAACCTCTATGGACAGCACGACTGGGGCGTCGAGGGCGCCATCGAGCGTGGCATCTGGGACGATACCAAAAGCCTGCTGGCCATGGGCCGCGAGGATATCGTCGAGGAGATCAAGGCTTCGGGCCTGCGCGGACGCGGCGGCGCCGGGTTCCCGGCAGGGATCAAATGGTCCTTCATGCCCAAGGAAAGCGATGGCCGCCCGGCTTACCTGGTGGTCAACGCGGACGAATCGGAGCCGGGATCCTGCAAAGACCGTGAGATCATGCGCAACGATCCGCACCGGCTGCTGGAAGGCTGTCTGGTTGCTGGCTTCGCCATGGGCGCACAGGCCTGCTACATCTATATCCGCGGCGAGTATTATCTCGAATCACAGCGCCTGGAAGCGGCGGTCGAACAGGCCTATGCCAAAGGCTTCTTGGGCAAGAATGCCTGCGGGTCCGGGTATGACTACGACCTCTACATTCATCGCGGCGCGGGCGCTTACATCTGCGGCGAGGAAACCGCTCTGCTCGAGAGCCTGGAAGGTAAGAAGGGCCAGCCCCGCCTGAAACCGCCGTTCCCGGCGGCCGTCGGTCTTTACGGCTGCCCGACGACGGTGACCAATGTCGAGACCATTGCCGTTTCGCCGACCATCCTGCGCCGTGGCTCGGAATGGTTCGCGGGCTTCGGACGCCAGAACAACGCGGGTACCAAGATCTACAGCATTTCCGGCCACGTAAATAAGCCCTGCAACGTCGAGGAATCGATGAGTATCCCCTTGAAGGAGCTGATCGAGAAGCATGCCGGCGGCGTGCGCGGCGGCTGGGACAATCTGCTTGCGGTGATCCCGGGCGGATCCTCAGTGCCGATGCTGCCCAAATCGATCTGCGACACGGTTCTGATGGATTTCGACGCCCTGCGGGAGGTCAAGTCGGGCCTGGGCACGGCGGCGGTCATCGTTATGGACAAATCAACCGACATCGTCGAGGCGATTGCCCGTCTGTCGCACTTCTACATGCACGAAAGCTGCGGCCAGTGCACGCCCTGCCGTGAAGGGACCGGCTGGATGTGGCGTGTCATGACCCGCATGGTGAAGGGTGAGGCGGATGTCGACGAGATCGATACCCTCCTGGATGTGACCTATCAGGTCGAAGGCCACACCATCTGCGCACTGGGCGATGCAGCTGCCTGGCCGATCCAGGGTTTGATCCGGCATTTCCGGCCCGAGCTGGAGCGCCGGATTCTCGAATACAAGACGTCCAAACAGGCAGCGGCGGAATAGGAGACCTTTATGCCGAAGCTGACCATCGACGATCGCGAGATCGAGGTCCCGAACGGACTGACGGTTCTCCAGGCCTGTGAGCTGGCCGGCGTCGAGATTCCCCGTTTCTGCTATCACGAGCGCCTCTCGGTCGCGGGCAACTGCCGTATGTGCCTGGTCGAGATGGAGCGCGCGCCCAAGCCGATCGCCTCCTGCGCGATGCCGGTGGGCGAAGGCATGGTGATCAAGACCGATACGCCGACGGTCCATAAGGCCCGCAAGGGTGTCATGGAGTTTCTGCTGATCAACCACCCGCTGGATTGCCCGATCTGCGATCAGGGCGGCGAGTGCGATCTGCAGGATCAGGCCATGGCCTTCGGCTTCGACCGCAGCCGCTACACCGAAAACAAGCGCGCGGTCAAAGAGAAGTACATGGGGCCCCTGATCAAGACGATCATGACCCGCTGCATTCAGTGCACACGCTGTGTCCGCTTTTCGACCGAGATTGCGGGGGTCGAGGAGATCGGCCTGGTCAATCGCGGCGAGCACGCGGAGATCACGACGCTTGAGAAAGCGGTCGATTCGGAGCTCTCGGGCAATCTGGTCGATGTCTGCCCGGTCGGCGCCCTGACCTCCAAACCCTATGCCTTTTCCGCGCGCCCCTGGGAGCTGCGCAAGACCAACTCCGTCGATGTGATGGATGCGGTCGGCTCCAATATCCGGGTCGATACCCGGGGCAGGGAAGTCATGCGGGTGCTGCCGCGCCTGCACGAAGGCATCAATGAAGAGTGGATTGCCGACAAGACGCGCCACGCCTGCGACGGCCTTGGCCGGCAGCGGATCGATCAGCCCTATGTCAGGCGTGACGGAAAACTGACTCCGGCGTCCTGGGAAGAGGCCTTCGGTGCGATCGCGGCCAAGGTAAAAGGCCTCTCCGGCGACAGGATGGCTGCCATCGCGGGCGATCTCTGCGATACGGAATCCATGTTTGCCCTGAAGCAGCTCATGAACGGCCTGGGATCGGAGAACCTGGATTGCCGTCAGGACGGGGCGAAACTCGATAGCTCGACACGCGCCGCTTACCTCTTCAACAGCGGCATCGCCGGGATCGAAGAGACAGACGCGGTGCTGCTTGTGGGGACAAACCCTCGCTGGGAAGCCCCGCTGATCAACGCGCGTCTGCGCAAACGCTTCCTGGCATCCGGCCTGAAGGTCGCCGCGATCGGCGCTCAGGCGGATCTCTCCTATCCGGTCGAATACCTCGGGGCCGGTGGCGAGACCTTGAAGGACGTCGCCGAAGGCCGCAGTTCCTTCTCCGAAGTGCTCAAGTCCGCCGAACGCCCGATGATTATTGTCGGCATGGGGGCCCTGGCACGTGCGGACGGCGGCGCGGTTCTGGCGCTGGCCCGCAAGATCGCAGACGACTTCGGCATGGTCTCGGGCGACTGGAACGGCTTTAACGTTCTGCACACGGCCGCGGCGCGCGTCGGTGGCATGGATGTCGGCTTCCTGCCGGGCGAGGCCGGACGGGATCTGGATGGCATCCTCGACGGGGCCGGGACGGGCGAAATCGAACTGGTCTATCTGCTGGGCGCCGACGAGATCGACATGGAGCGCCTGGGTACGGCCTTCGTCGTCTATCAGGGCCATCACGGCGACGCCGGGGCCCATCGCGCCGACGTGGTTCTGCCGGGCGCGGCCTACACCGAAAAGAACGGCACCTACGTCAACACCGAGGGCCGGGTTCAACTCGGCCGCCTGGCCGGTTTCCCGCCGGGCGATGCGCGCGAGGACTGGACGATCTTAAGGGCGCTGTCCGCTCAGCTGGGCGAGGCTCTGCCTTACGACAATCTGGGCCAGTTGCGCGCGAAGCTGATTGAAGCCAATCCGGTTTTCGCGGTGGTGGACCAGGCACAGCCGGGAAGCTGGAAGGCCTTCGGATCCGAGGGGGATTTGGATTCGGCGCCTTTCATCTCGCCGGTCACGAACTACTACATGACCGATCCGATCAGCCGTGCTTCGGACACCATGGCAAAGTGCACCGAGACCTTTGTGCTCGGGAAGCAAGAGGGGGCAACCGAGACCGATGGCTGAATTCTGGACCGGCTACGGACTGCCGACTGTCATAATCGTCGCGCAGATTTTCGCGATCATCATTCCCCTGCTGGGGGCGGTCGCTTATCTGACTTATGCGGAGCGCAAGGTGATCGGCGCGATGCAGCTGCGCAAGGGACCCAACGTGGTCGGCCCCTTCGGTCTTCTGCAGCCGCTCGCCGACGGCGCGAAACTCTTCTTCAAGGAGACGATCCTGCCGGCGGGGGCGAACAAGGTCGTCTTCGTCATGGCGCCGATGCTGACCTTCATTCTGGGGCTCATCGCCTGGGCCGTCATTCCCTTTGACTACGGCGTTGTGCTCGCGGACATCAACGTTGGTATTCTTTATCTCTTTGCGATCTCTTCGCTGGGGGTTTACGGCGTGATCATGGCCGGTTGGGCCTCGAACTCGAAGTATCCTTTCCTGGGCGCGCTGCGCTCTGCGGCGCAGATGGTGTCCTACGAGGTCTCCATGGGCTTCGTCATTATCACGGTGCTGATTTGCGTGGGGTCCCTGAACCTGACGGATATCGTCATGGCGCAGGAGAACCTCTGGTTTGCGATCCCGCTGCTGCCCATGTTCGTGATCTTCTTCATCTCGATCCTGGCCGAAACCAACCGCTCGCCTTTCGACCTGCCAGAAGGCGAGTCGGAACTGGTGGCGGGTTTCTTCGTCGAGTACTCCTCGATGACCTTCGCGCTCTTCTTCCTGGGCGAATACGCCAACATGATCCTGATGAGCGCGATGACGGTGATCCTCTTTCTGGGAGGCTGGCTGCCGCCGCATGAGATCCTGGGCTTTATTCCGGGGCCGATCTGGTTCTTCGCGAAGATCGCCCTGGTGCTCTTCTGCTTCCTGTGGGTTCGGGCCACCTTCCCACGTTATCGCTATGACCAGTTGATGCGGCTGGGCTGGAAAGTCTTCCTGCCGTTCTCGCTCTTCTGGGTGGTTCTGACGGCCGGTGTGGTCGTCGCGTTCGATCTGCTGCCGAAGTGAGTCGGGCAATGCAGTTGGATCCGGCGCTCAATGCGTTTGAAAGTGAGAGGTAAGGCGAATGGCTTTTCTCGACCGCACAGCCCGCAGCTTTCTTCTGGGTGAGCTGATTTCCGGTATGGGCCTGACCTTGAAGTACTTCTTCAAGCCGAAGGTGACCTTGAACTATCCCTTCGAGAAGGGGCCACTATCACCGCGTTTCCGGGGTGAACATGCCCTGCGCCGCTACGCGAACGGGGAAGAGCGCTGCATTGCGTGCAAGCTCTGCGAAGCGGTGTGTCCGGCACAGGCCATCACCATTGAAGCCGAACCGCGTGAAGACGGCAGCCGCCGGACGACACGCTACGACATCGATATGACGAAGTGCATCTACTGCGGCTTCTGCCAGGAAGCCTGTCCCGTGGATGCCATCGTCGAGGGGCCGAACTTCGAGTTCGCGACGGAAACCCGCGAGGAGCTTTTCTACAACAAGGAAAAGCTGCTCTCGAACGGCGACCGTTGGGAAACGGAGATCGCACAAAATCTGGCGCAGGACGCGCCATACCGTTAAGCAGCAGCAAAAAGCGGCCGGCGCAAAGGCGGGCCGCGTTGCTGGGGGGAATTCGATCTTGAGTACTTGCCGCATACCGGTCCTGCGGAATGCCGTATCCAGAGGACTAGAAACATGATCGTCGAGGCGCTTGTATTTTACATGTTCGCCGCAATCACGGTTGCCGCCGGCGTTATGGTCGTCTCGGCGCGTAACCCCGTGCATTCCGTGCTGTTCCTTATTCTGGCGTTTTTTAATGCCGCCGGACTTTTCGTCCTGATGGGCGCGGAATTCCTGGCGATGATCCTGGTGGTCGTTTACGTCGGCGCCGTGGCGGTGTTGTTCCTCTTCGTGGTCATGATGCTGGACATCAATTACGCGGTCATGCGCCAGGGATTTCTGCAGTACCTGCCGGTGGGGCTTTTGATCGGACTGGTTCTGCTGGTCGAGCTGGCCCTGGTCGGTTTCTCCTGGGTTGCGACCACGCCGGACCTGCCGACGTCGCTGTCTGGGGTTCCCATTCCGCCGATCGATGAGGTCCACAATACGCAGGCGCTCGGACAGGTGATCTATACCAAGTACGCCTACCTTTTCCAGATGGCGGGGCTGGTCCTGTTGGTTGCCATGGTCGGAGCGATTGTCCTGACCCTGCGTCACCGTGACGGCGTCCGCCGCCAGTCGATTGCCGATCAGGTTTCCCGGACCCGGGAAGAGGCCGTCGAGGTCAAGGACGTACCGAGCAGGAGCGGGGTGTAAGCGATGTTGGAAATCGGCCTTGAGCATTATCTGAGCGTCGCAGCGATCCTCTTTACCCTGGGGATCTTCGGCATCTTCCTGAACCGCAAGAACGTGATCATCATCCTGATGTCGATCGAGCTGATGTTGCTCGCGGTCAACATCAACCTGGTCGCTTTCTCGACCCATCTTGGGGATCTGGTCGGACAGGTGTTTGCGTTGTTCGTGCTGACCGTTGCGGCGGCGGAGGCCGCCATCGGCCTTGCGATCCTGGTGGTCTACTTCCGAAACCGCGGCTCGATCGCGGTTGAAGATATCAACATGATGAAGGGCTGAGGCGCCGTTATGGACGTACTAATTGTCGGCCTACCGCTGGCCGGAGCGATCATAGCAGGACTGTTTGGCCGCATGATCGGGGACCGTGGCTCCCAGGTCGTGACCTGCCTCTTCATGTTGATTGCGGCGGCTCTTTCGGTGGTGGTGTTCTTCGATGTCGCGATCGGCGGCAACGCCCGCACGACCGAACTCTTCACCTGGATCGATTCGGGCGACTTCGAGCTCTCCTGGGCCTTGAAGGTAGACACTCTGACCGCGGTCATGCTGGTCGTGGTCAACGGCGTATCCTCCATGGTGCATGTTTATTCCGTCGGCTACATGTCGCACGACAAGCACCGCCCGCGCTTTTTCGCCTATCTGAGCCTTTTCACCTTCTTCATGCTGATGCTGGTGACGGCAGACAACTTCGTGCAGATGTTCTTCGGCTGGGAAGGCGTCGGTCTGGCGTCGTACCTGCTGATCGGCTTCTGGTATGAAAAACCCACCGCCTGCGCGGCGGCCATCAAGGCCTTCCTGGTCAACCGGGTCGGCGACATCGGTTTTGCCCTGGGCATCATGGGCGCTTTCGTGCTGTTCGGCGCGGTCGGCTTCGACCAGGTCTTTGCCTCGGTTGAAGGGCAGGCGGACGCGAAGTTCACCTTTATCGGGATCGAGGGGCATGCCCTGACGATCATCTGCATCCTGCTCTTTATCGGTGCCATGGGGAAATCGGCGCAGCTCGGGCTTCATACCTGGCTGCCGGACGCCATGGAGGGCCCGACACCGGTCTCCGCGCTGATCCATGCGGCGACCATGGTGACCGCCGGCGTCTTCATGCTTGCGCGGCTCTCGCCGATGTTCGAATACGCGCCCATCGCCCTGGAGATCGTGACTTATGTCGGTGCCGCGACGGCCTTCTTCGCAGCCACGGTCGGCCTGACCCAGACCGATATCAAGCGGGTGATCGCTTATTCAACCTGTTCGCAGCTCGGCTACATGTTCTTTGCGCTCGGGGTCTCGGCCTACGGCGGCGCGATCTTCCATCTCTTCACGCATGCTTTCTTCAAGGCGCTCCTGTTCCTGGGGGCGGGCTCGGTGATCCACGCCATGTCCAACGAGCAGGACATGCGCAACATGGGCGGTATCTACAAACTGGTCCCCTACACCTACATCCTGATGTGGATCGGGTCCCTGGCCCTGGCGGGGATCTTTCCGTTCGCTGGATACTTCTCCAAGGATCTGGTGCTGGAAGCGGCCTATGCCGATCACAGTCTGCACGGCGGCTTCGCCTTCTGGCTGGGCATCGCCGCGGCTTTCATGACCGCCTTTTATTCCTGGCGTTTGCTCTTCATGACTTTCCACGGCAAGCCACGGGCGAGCAACGAGGTCATGTCCCACGTCCATGAATCGCCCATGGTCATGATGATCCCGCTGCTGGTGCTTGCGGTTGGCGCTGTTTTCTCGGGTATGCTTGGCTACAGTTACTTTGTAGGCGATAACCGTTTCGAATTCTGGGGCGAGGCACTCTTCGTGCTCCCGGCCAACGACACCATCGAGGCGGTCAAGAACATCCCCGGCTGGGTGCCTTGGGCGCCCCTCGTGATGGCGGTCAGCGGTATCGTCCTGGCCTGGCTCTTCTATATCGCCAAGCCTGATCTGCCGCAGACCTTCGCCAGGGTCTTCCGGCCGCTATACGCCTTCTCTTTCAACAAGTGGTATTTCGACGAGCTTTACGATTTGCTCTTCGTCCGGCCCGCCATGGCCCTCGGCGTCAAGTTCTGGAAGGCCGGGGACCGGGCGATAATCGACGGCTTCGGTCCGGATGGCGTCGCCGAGTCGACCCGGAGCCTCTCGCAGCGGATTTCGGCCCTGCAGACCGGGTACGTCTACCACTATGCTTTTGCCATGCTGATCGGCGTTGTCGCGCTGGTGACCTGGTACTTCCTTTTCCAGGTTGGAAAGTGATCCCATGACTGATCAGATCCTCTCCATCATCACCTTCCTGCCGCTGGTCGGCGTGTTTTTCATTCTGGTCTTTATCCGGGGTGACGAAGAGGCTGTGGCGCGCAATGCCCGCTACACGGCGCTCTGGACCTCGCTGGTCACCTTCGCGGTGTCGCTTACGCTCTGGTTCGGCTTCGACCGGGACACCGCGGAATTTCAGTTCGTCGAGGAATACGAGTGGATTCCGTCGCTCGGCCTGACGTATCGCATGGGCGTCGACGGCATCTCGGTCCTCTTCGTGCTGCTCTCCACGCTTCTGACCCCGCTGTGTATCCTGGCCAGCTGGGACTCGGTCAAGACCCGTGTGCGGGAGTACATGGTGGCGTTCCTGGCGCTCGAGACGCTGATGGTCGGCATGTTCTGCGCGCTCGACTTCATGCTCTTCTACGTCTTCTTCGAGGGCGTGCTGATCCCGATGTTCCTGATCATCGGCATCTGGGGCGGCGCCCGCCGGGTCTACGCGGCCTTCAAGTTCTTCCTCTACACGCTGCTGGGCTCCGTCCTGATGCTGCTCGCCATCATGGCGATCTACTTCCAGACCGGCACCATGGACATCGTCACGCTGATCTCAGGTGTTCAGATCCCCGGCACCATGCAGCTCTGGCTGTGGCTGGCCTTCTTTGCATCCTTCGCGGTCAAGGTCCCCATGTGGCCGGTTCATACCTGGCTGCCGGACGCGCATGTCGAAGCGCCCACGGCGGGCTCGGTAATCCTGGCCGGTGTGTTGCTGAAAATGGGCGCCTACGGCTTCCTGCGCTTCTCGCTGCCGATCATGCCGGAGGCCTCCGAGTACTTTACGCCGCTGGTCTACACGCTGTCTGTGATCGCGGTGATCTATACCTCCCTGGTCGCTCTGGCCCAGGAGGACATGAAGAAGCTGATCGCCTATTCCTCGGTCGCGCACATGGGTTTCGTGACCATCGGCATCTTCACGATGAACCAGCAGGGCATCGAGGGCGCGATCTTCCAGATGCTCTCCCACGGCATCGTCTCGGGCGCACTCTTCCTCTGTGTCGGTGTGATCTACGACCGGATGCATACGCGCGAGATCGACCGCTACGGCGGTCTCGTCGAGCGCATGCCGGCCTATTCGGTCATCTTCATCGTCTTCACCCTGGCCTCGGTGGGCCTGCCGGGAACCGGCGGTTTCGTCGGCGAGTTCCTGATCCTGGTCGGGGCCTTCCAGTCCAATACCTGGGTGGCGCTTCTGGCCGCCAGCGGCATGGTTCTGGGCGCGGCCTACATGCTCTACCTCTATCGCCGGGTCATCTTCGGAAGTCTGACCAAGGAGGATCTGAAGACGATCCTGGATATGAATTGGCGCGAGAAGGCGGTGTTCGCGCCGCTCGTGGTCATCGTACTTTGGATGGGAATTTACCCCGTGTCCTTCCTGGACGTGATGTCGGTCTCGGTGAGCAACCTCATCGACAATTATAACCAATCCCTGGCGGCCTCGGACGGCGTGTCCCTGGCCAGCCTCTGGTCCGGCAAATAGGGGCGAGGATACGGATATGATCACCGCTGATCTCATGGCTATACTGCCGGAACTCTTCCTTGTCTGCTCCGCGATCGCGCTCCTGATGCTGGGTGTATTCCGCGGCAATGACTCCACCCAACTGGTCTCCAGCCTCTCGGTTCTGGCCCTGGTGGTCACCTTTGCCCTGATCCTGCTGCCTGCGCGGCCCGAGGGCGTTGCGTTTGGCGGCTTGCTGACGATTGACGGCTTCGGCGACTTCATGAAGCTGCTGGTTCTCATTGGAACCGGCGTTTCGATCATTATCTCGCAGCGCTTTATCCAGCGCGAGGATATGGCCCGTTTCGAGTTCCCGGTGCTGATGCTCTTCGCCACCGTGGGCATGATGGCCATGATCTCGGCCAACGATCTGATCGCGCTTTACATGGGCCTGGAGCTGCAGAGCCTCTCGCTCTATGTGGTCGCAGCGTTCCGGCGCGATAATCTACGCTCCAGCGAGGCCGGCCTGAAGTATTTCGTGCTGGGCGCCCTGTCGTCCGGCATGCTGCTGTACGGCAGTTCCATGATCTACGGCTTTGCCGGGACCACCAATTTCGACGGCATCGCCCGGGTCTTCGAGATCGGCGGGGCGGGTGTCTCGATCGGCCTGATCGTCGGTCTGGTCTTCCTCTGCGCGGGTCTGGCCTTCAAGGTCTCCGCTGTGCCCTTCCACATGTGGACGCCGGACGTTTACGAGGGCGCGCCGACGCCGGTGACGGCGTTCTTTGCCACCGCGCCCAAGATTGCGGCCATGGCGCTCTTCATCCGGGTGCTGATCGAGCCCTTCGGTGGGCTTTTCGACCAGTGGCAGCAGATCGTCATCGCCGTCTCGATCGGCTCGATGGTTCTGGGGGCCTTCGCGGCGATCAACCAGAAAAACATCAAGCGCCTGATGGCCTACAGCTCTATCGGCCATATCGGTTACGCGCTGATCGGTCTGGCGAGCGGCACGGAAGCCGGTATCAGCGGGATCGCGATCTACCTGACCATCTACATCTTCATGAACCTGGGCACCTTCGCCTGCATTCTCTGCATGCGTCAGAAGGACCGGATGGTGGAGGGGATCGACGATCTGAAGGGCCTCAGCAAGACCAATCCGATGATGGCCTTGGCACTCGCGATCTTCATGTTCTCCATGGCGGGCATTCCGCCGCTCGCGGGCTTCTTCGGCAAGCTCTACATCTTCCTGGCGGCCATCGATGCCCAGCTCTATACCCTGGCGGTGATTGGTGTTCTGACCTCGGTCGTGGGCGCGTTCTATTACCTGCGCATCATCAAGCTGATGTATTTCGACGAGCCGTCTGAATCCTTCGATACGCCGATCGGCCGGGAGATGACGGCCGTTCTGGTCATCACCGGTGTCTTTACGCTGCTGTTTTTCGTCATTCCCGGCCCGGTGGTCGAGAGTGCCGGGGCCGCCGCCGCGACCCTGTTCCCGGGATGATCTCCGGCCCGTCCGGAACCGCGCCGGCACGTCTGCCGGAATTACCGCCGGCTTTCAGTCTGATCGCGCTCGACAGCGTCGGGAGCACCAACGACGAAGCCCGCCGCCTCGCCGAGGAGGGCGCTGCCCACTGCACCATCGTATGGGCCGGGGAGCAGACCAAGGGGCGCGGCCGCCAGGGCCGCAGCTGGACCAGTCCGCGCGGCAATCTCTATCTTTCCATCGTTTTGCGGCCGGACTGCGCTCCGAGTGAGGCGGCGCAGCTTAGCTTTGTTGCCTGTGTGGCTCTGGGCGAAGCTATCTCAAGCTTGGCCGGAAGCCGCGTCGAGGTGACCTACAAGTGGCCCAATGACGTGATGTTCAACGGCAAAAAGGGTGTGGGCCTGCTGCTCGAATCAAAATCGACTCCCGCTGGACGGGTGGACTGGGTCATCGTGGGCATGGGAACCAATATAGAGCATTTCCCAGAGGATGCGCGTTACCCCGCCAGCTCGCTTCGGAAGGAAGGGGCGCCCGCGTCGCTGGTGCCTGCGACACTGCTCCAGGAACTGGCCCGCCAGCTGGAAACCTGGCTGGATGTCTGGCGCAAACGCGGCTTCGGGGATGTTCGCGCGGCCTGGAAGCAGCGGGTTCAGGGACTGGGGCGCGCGATCGAGGTGCGTCTGCCCAACGAGACCTTGACGGGTGTATTCGGGGATTTGGATCGTAATGGCGCGCTGATCCTGACGTTCGAGGATGGCCGGACGCGAACCATTACCGCGGGGGATGTCTTTCCCCAGAGCTGAGAACGGGTCATACAATGTACTCACGCCCGCGAAAGCCGAGAGAGGGTGGATCGGAGACGACACATGCTTCTGACAATTGATTCCGGAAACACCAACGCGGTTTTTGCCGTCTATGATGGTGAGACACGGCGCGGCGTCTGGCGGGCCTCCAGCGATCCGCGCAGAACCGCGGATGAATATGCGGTCTGGCTGACCCAGTTGATGGCCCTGGAGGGTCTCACGCTGAAAGACATCACGGGGGCGATCATCGCCAATGTGGTGCCTGCGGCGCGCTTTAGCCTGCGCAAGCTCTGCAATCAGTATCTCGGATCGGAACCTCTGGTTATCGGCGAAGCGAACGTCGATCTGGGCATAGAGAACCGCATTGACCGACCGAAGAGTGCTGGTGCCGACCGGCTTGTGAATGCGGTCGCCGCGCACCATCTCTATGGTGGACCGGCCATCGTGATCGACTTCGGAACCGCGACAAACTTCGATATCGTCGCCGCGGACGGCGCTTACGAGGGGGGCGTGATTGCCCCCGCCGCTCAGCATTCCGTCGACGCATTGTATCGGGTTGCCGCCCAGTTACCCCGCGTTGCGATCGAACGCCCGGCCAAAGTGATCGGCAAGGATACGGTGCCGGCCATGCAGTCGGGAATCTTCTGGGGCTATGTCGGGCTGATCGAGGGGCTGGTGAAGCGGATCAAGGACGAGTACGGGCAGGAGATGAAGGTGATCGGGACCGGCGGCCTCGCGCCGATCTATGCGGCGGCGACCGATGCCATCGAACAGGTCGATCAGGACCTGACCTTGCGCGGCCTGACCCTTATCTACCGCGAAAACCAGAGCCTATAACCCATAGCCAATAACCCAAAGCGGATGCCCCAGAACGGATGACCCAGAACGGATGACTTTGTGCCTTTAGACAGCAAAGCGGCAAAAATGAAGGCCGACGAACTCTTCTTCCTGCCACTCGGTGGAGCGGGCGAGATCGGGATGAACCTGAACCTCTACGGCTATGGCGATCAGTGGCTGATGGTCGATCTGGGTATCACCTTCGCGGGACCCGAGTTACCCGGCGTCGATGTCCTGATGCCGGATCCGCGCTTTATCGTCGAGCGGCGCGATCAACTGGCCGGTCTGTTGCTGACCCACGCTCACGAAGATCATATCGGTGCGGTTCCCTATCTTTGGAAGCAGCTGCAATGTCCTCTCTATGCGACGCCCTTCACGCGCTCCATGCTGGAACGCAAGCTTAAGGAAGCGGGGCTTTTCGAGGCGGCGCCGATCACCGAGATTCCCATGTCGGGACGGGTCTCCATCGGCAAGTTCGATATTGAGCTGATTACGCTGACCCATTCGATCCCCGAGCCCAATGCGGTCGTGATCCGCACGGCGGCGGGAAACGTCCTGCACACGGGCGACTGGAAGCTCGACGACGATCCTCTGGTCGGCGACAACTTCGACGAGGCGCGTCTGAAGGCCCTGGCTGACGAAGACATCCTCGCCATGGTGTGCGATTCGACCAACGCACTCAATGCGGAGGAAACCGGTTCTGAAAGCGAGGTCCGCGAACATCTGATGGAGCTGGTCGGCGGCCTGGAACAACGGGTTGCCATCGCCTGTTTCGCCAGCAACGTGGCCCGCTTCGAGACCATCGTGCGTGCGGCGGAAGCCCATGGACGTCGGGTTGCTCTTTTGGGCCGCTCGATGCACCGCATCCACGAGGCGGCGCGGGAGAACGGCTACATGCCGGATTTGCCGCCTTTCCTGTCGGAAAAAGATATCGATTACCTGCCGCGCAACGAGGTGCTTTTGCTCTGTACCGGCAGCCAGGGTGAGCCACGTTCAGCTCTTTGGCGGATTGCCCACGGCGATCACCGGGAGGTCCATCTGGATGAGGGTGACGCCGTGATTTTTTCTTCGCGCGTGATCCCGGGAAATGAAACCTCGATCTTTGCGCTCCAGAACACTCTGGTCAGCCGCGGGATCGATGTGATCACCGACGATGACGCCTTCATCCATGTCTCCGGACATCCCGGACGTCCTGAACTGGCCCAGATGTACCAATGGGTCCGTCCGCGCGTTGCGGTGCCGGTCCACGGCGAGCAGCGGCATTTGATGGCCCATGCCGATCTTGCGCGTGAATGCCAGATCCCCGAGCAGATACCGGGTCAGAACGGCGCCATGATCCGCCTTGCGCCCGGTCGCGCGGAGGTGGTGGACCATGTGCCTTCCGGCCGTCTCGCGCTGGAGGGCAGCCGCCTGATCGGCACAGACAGCCTTATCCTCAAAGAACGGCAGCGCATGGCCTATAACGGCGCTATTGCGGTCACACTTGCGCTGAACGGGAAGGGGGCTCTTGCCAGCGCGCCGCTGGTGACCTTTCATGGGGTCTACGACGAGAATCTCGATGAAGACCAGATCGACGACGTGATCGATGCTATCGAGCAGGCCTTGAAGGGGCTGCGCGCGGCCCAGCGCCGGGATGACGATGTTGTGGCGGAGGAGGTCCGGATTGCGGTGCGGCGATCGGTCAGGCGGGATCTGGAGAAGAAACCTGTTACCACTGTACATGTGGTGCGTTTGGATAGAGCGGAGAGCGATTAAATGATTGGCAGACTGAATCATGTGGCGATTGCCGTGCCGGATCTGGATGCGGCGGTTGCGCAATACCGGGATATGCTGGGAGGCAAGGTCTCCGAACCCCAGGCGCAGCCTGATCATGGGGTCACCGTGGTTTTTGTCGAGCTGCCCAACACCAAGATCGAGCTGCTGCATCCGCTGGGTGAAAACTCGCCGATCGCAGCCTTCCTCGAGCGCAACGCCAGCGGCGGCATTCATCACATCTGCTACGAAGTCGATGATATCTACGCGGCGCGCGACAAACTGAAAGCCGGGGGCGCACGGGTTCTCGGCGACGGCGAACCCAAGATCGGCGCGCATGACAAGCCGGTTTTGTTCTTACATCCCAAAGACTTCTGCGGGTCTTTGGTCGAGTTGGAGCAGGCGTAGACATCCCTGCGTCGATTATGGTGAGTTTGAGAGCGGTCCCATGAATTGGTTTACCGGTATTCTGGTCTACATCATCGTCTGGTGGGTAATGCTCTTCGCGGTTCTGCCGTGGGGTGTGCGCAAGGTGGAGAACCCGGAAGAGGGGCATGAAGTCGGAGCGCCGGCTAACCCGATGCTCGGGCGCAAGGCCCTGATCACCACGGGTCTGGCTGCGGTCGTCTGGGTTGCCATTTACTTTGCACTCGAGAACAAAGTGATTCCCCTGCGGGTCGAGTAAGTCGTTACGATTGTTACTCTAGAGCGCGTCATGTTTTAACGGAAACACTCTGTGTTTTCGCTAAAACCTGTGAACCCGCTCTACATCATAGTGTTAGAGCAGATTCACCGGTACGACGGATCGCCCAAGGCGATTCCATCTAAACCGGATCTGCTCTAGCTTGAGAAATCTGCGTCAAACCCTTGGTACAACGGTGAATTTCTGTCGTTTCCGACGGCGTTGAACTGTGCCTTCTCCGGCGAGGCACGGGCCATTTGTGAAAACGCAAAAAAATAAGGCAAGCCTCTCGATCGGAAAGGCTTGCCACGCAAAACGGCCTATATATTTTTGCCGCGAGTTTTTCACTCGCTTGGAAATTTTGTGCTCCGGGCCCCCTAAACTTGGACCGTACCGCGCGGGCGGTTTGTTTTTATAGTTGAGTTGTTTTAGAGCAACTTTTTTGCGCAGTCACTAAATTTTTCTCAGAAATCCGCCGTTTTTTCGCTGCAGTGCAACAAAAGCGTAGTCTGCGGTACCTTAATTCAACCGAGGTCTGATCCGAAAAATGGTATATAGATTAGACCGTTAACCCTAGACACAGTGGGGCTTTATGAGGTTCGCATAGCAATAAATTCCTGGGTGAGTTGTGGCTGCATATCTTTTATTCACCGGCGCCGCTCTTTTGTGCAGTGAATGGTGGAGGCGACCGGATAAACGCGGTCAGGTCCCGGCGTAGAGTCGGCATCTCCACCGCGAAACGACCGCGAAGCAGAACCGGCTTTCGCGACAAGTTATTGTTATTTCCTTAACACGCAGGTTGTAGGCTGAAGCATGCATTTAAAGCGACACCAGACTCATGTTCCGGGATTTTTGCGTGGCTGCCTCTTCGGTGGGTTGGCGTGCCTCGTTGGTCTCGCGTCAGATGCGGCCACTGGCGCGCAGCAGAGCAAGGACGCGGCCAGCGATCCGCAGCGCGTCACTATAGAGATCAGCGACGCAGACTGTCGGCTTCTGACACGGCATCAGCCGGACGCCGACGTGGCTTTCCAGCCCGGTGTCGATGCCCGCGGGCGCCCGGTTGCGCCTGCGGATCTGAACGGCGGCGGACAGGCTGGCTTCTCACGTCTCGAAACACCCAAGAGGATCGTCATTCCGATTGAGGTGGATCTTTTCGAGCGGTTCGGCGTGCCCGCGAATGCGGACCTCTTTAAGGCCGACGCCCAGGTTGGCCAGGTCATCTACGATGATGGAAAGCTTTTCTACAACGGACAGCGTCTGGCAGACGGCGCATCTGATGAATTGCTTCTGCTCTGCAAGAAGGCCCTGAAAGCCGAAACGGTGTCCGGGGACTGATCTCCAGCTTTGCCTTTCCGCCCGCCTCCTGGAGCGGTTTTCGGAGGCGGAGGGCCTGGTTTCGCACTCAAGCGGGCCTGCTGCCATGGACATGCCACATTCCATCCCATATACACAGAACCCAGTTTTACCCGGCCGGTTACAGTCGTTACATTTGCACGACGCATCCGGTCATATCACCTGCTCCCAAGAGGAATAGATGCGTCTCTCCAATTACTTCATGCCCACGCTCAAAGAGACACCGACCGAGGCGCAGATCGTCTCGCACCGGCTGATGCTGCGCGCGGGGATGGTCCGTCAGGCCAGCGCCGGAATTTACTCCTGGCTGCCGCTTGGATTGCGGGTACTCAGAAAGATCGAACAGATCGTCCGGGAGGAACAGGACCGCGCCGGGGCTCAGGAGGTCCTGATGCCGACCATTCAGTCCGCGGACCTCTGGAGAGAATCGGGCCGTTACGACGACTACGGTAAGGAAATGCTGCGGATCGTCGATCGGCACAACCGGGACATGCTGTACGGGCCGACCAACGAAGAGCTGATCACCGAGATCTTCCGCAATTCGGTGAAGAGCTACCGTGATCTGCCGAAGAATCTCTATCACATCCAGTGGAAATTCCGCGACGAGGTCAGGCCGCGTTTCGGGGTCATGCGCGGGCGAGAGTTCCTGATGAAGGACGCCTATTCCTTCGATCTGGATTACGACAGTGCCAAGACCTCCTACAACAAGATGTTTGTGGCCTACCTGCGCACCTACGCCCGGATGGGTCTGAAGGCGATCCCCATGGCCGCGGATACCGGACCGATCGGCGGTGACCTGAGCCACGAGTTCATTATCCTCGCCGATACCGGCGAGAGCGCGATCTTCTGCCACAACGACTATCTGGAATCCGACGTCCTGGCGAAAGACGCCGATTACGGCGGCGATCTACAGGCGATCGTCGATTCCTGGACCAAACTCTACGCGGCGACCGACGAGAAGCACGATCAGGCGGCCTTTGAAGCGGAGGTGCCCGAAGACAAGCGGGTCGAGCGGCGCGGAATCGAGGTCGGTCACATCTTCTATTTCGGCGACAAGTATTCCAAACCCCTGGGCGCGGAGGTGGTGACACCTGATGGCAAGCAGGCGCCGGTTCTCATGGGCTCCTACGGTATCGGTGTCTCCCGGCTTGTCGGCGGCATCATCGAGGCCAGCCACGACGAGAACGGCATCATCTGGCCCGAGTCGGTCGCGCCCTACAAGGTCGGGCTGATCAATCTGCGCGCCGGCGATGCCGACTGCGTCAATGCCTGCGACGGTGCCTACGCAAGCCTGAACGCGGCTGGCGTCGAGGTGCTCTATGATGACCGTGACCTCGGGGCGGGCGCCAAGTTCGCCGGCATGGACCTGATTGGCCTGCCATGGCAGCTCGTCATCGGGCCGCGCGGTCTGAAAAACGGAGTCGTTGAGCTGAAGAACCGCAAATCAGGTGAGCGCGAAGAGCTCACCCTCAATGCCGCCATCAACAAGCTTGCAGGCTAACCACATGGTTTTTGACGCTGTCGAGCGAATGGTGGCCATGCGTTACCTGCGCGCCCGCCGTAAAGAAGGCTTTATCTCGGTCATTGCCTGGATCTCGCTGATCGGAATTGCGCTCGGTGTTGCGACCCTGATCATCGTCATGGCGGTTATGAACGGCTTCCGGCAGGAGCTGGTCAGCAACATCCTGGGTGTCGAGGGACATGTCACGGTCGTCGGCACGACCGCTCCCTTCGACAACTACGAGGAACTGACCGAGCGGCTGCGGGCCATCCCGGGCGTCGAGAGTGCGGCACCCCAGATCCAGGCGGATGTCATGCTGACGGCCGGCGGGACGGCGACGGGCGGGCGGATCCGCGGGATGTCCGGCGAAGATCTGAGGGCACGAGCTCAGATTGCCGACAATATCGTGCGCGGCTCGCTTGAGAACTTCGGCACGGACGACGGGGTCGCAATCGGCCGGGGCCTGGCCGCAAAGCTGCGCATCCGGGTCGGAGACAGGATCACCCTGGTCTCGCCCAACGGCACCGCGACGGTGATGGGAACGGTGCCGCGCTTGAAGGCCTACCGCGTCGCTGCGATCTTCGAGGTCGGCAACTACCTCTT
Source organism: Denitrobaculum tricleocarpae (assembly GCF_007004665.1). Taxonomy (GTDB): domain Bacteria; phylum Pseudomonadota; class Alphaproteobacteria; order Kiloniellales; family Kiloniellaceae; genus Denitrobaculum; species Denitrobaculum tricleocarpae. The sequence continues at coordinate 196,017 of NZ_ML660056.1, forward strand.
CGACAACAGCTACATGTACGTACCGTTGGAAGCGGCGCAGCTCTTTTTCCGGATGCAGGGGCGGGCCAATGCGGTCGAGCTCTTTATCGACAATCTGGACGACCTGGATCAGATGACACCGGCTGTCCGGGCAGAGGCGGGGCCCGGTCTGCGGACCCTGGACTGGAAAAACTCCTACGGCAGCTTTTTCGACGTCATTCAGGTCGAACGCAACGTGATGTTCCTGATCCTGTCCTTGATCGTGGTCGTTGCGGCGCTGAACATTATTTCCGGACAGATCATGCTGGTGAAGGACAAGGGACGGGATATTGCCATCCTGCGCACCATGGGCGCGACGCGGGGCATGGTGCTGCGGATCTTCTTCGTCACGGGCGCGAGCATCGGCGTCGTGGGGACGGTGGCCGGGTTCGTCCTGGGGCTCTCCTTCGCCGAGAACATCGACACCATCAAGGGCTGGGTCGAACGGGTGCTGGACCGGCAGCTCTTTCCCCAGGAGTTTTACTTCCTGTCCCAGCTGCCGGCGGAAGTCGTGGCCTCCGACGTTATTCAGGTCGTGGGAATGGCGCTGGTGATCTCCTTTATCGCACCGCTGTTCCCGGCCTGGCGGGCGGCGCGCATGGATCCGGTGGAGGCGCTGCGCTATGAATGATGCTTCCCCCAGCCAGGTTCAAACGCCAGGTAAAGCCGCCGGGACCGCGCCCGGGACCGCGAATGACCGGGGTTTGCGCCTGAATGGTGTCAATAAGACTTTCCATCAGGGCAAAAGCGACCTCAATGTGCTGCGGGATGTTTCGCTGCGCGTCGAGCCGGGTGAGTTGGTCGCTTTGGTCGGGCCTTCCGGTGCCGGCAAGTCGACGCTTCTGCATATTGCGGGGCTTTTGGAATCTGCCGATAGCGGCGAGATCCTGGTCGATGGCGCGCCGTCATCGGCGCTGGACGATGCGGGGCGCACGACTCTGCGGCGTTCGACCATCGGCTTTGTCTACCAGTATCATCATTTGCTGCCCGAGTTTTCCGCAGTGGAGAACATCATGCTGCCGCAGATGCTCGATGGGGTTTCCAAATCCGTCGCGCGCGAATGGGGAATGGAACTGCTCGAGATGGTGCATCTGACCAAGCGCGCGGAACACCGTCCCGGCCAGCTTTCCGGCGGTGAGCAGCAACGGGTGGCCATCGCCCGCGGTCTCGCCAACCGTCCCGCGATCTTCCTCGCGGACGAGCCGACAGGCAATCTGGACCCGGACACCGCCGAGTCGGTTTTCAAGATTCTGATCAAGCTGGTGCGGGATGCGGGCCTGGCGGCCCTGATCGCGACGCATAATCTCGAACTGGCCGCGCGCATGGACCGGACACTCCGCTTTGAGCACGGCCAGGTTTCGTAGATAAAACAATTTCTTATGCAGGTTTTCCGAGGCGCGCTTGAGAGCGCTGTGGATAACCTTCGTCGCGTTCCTCGCTTGTTCCGGCTGACAGGCCGGAATGCGCGTGGAATCCTTTGCAAATGTCACATTCCGATTTCGTTCATCTTCGAGTCCATTCGGCTTATTCGCTCTCCGAAGGGGCGGTCAAGGTCAAGGACCTGATCGCGCTCTGCCAAAAGCATGAGATGCCTGCGGCGGCGATCACCGACAGCAGCAATCTTTTCGGCACGCTTGAATTTGCCTTTTCGGCCAAGGGGGCGGGCCTGCAGCCCATCATCGGCTGCCAGCTGGCGATCAGCCGCAGCGACATCGATGTGCGAACCGCGGTACGGCCGGAGCCGGATCAACTGCCGCTGCTGGTTCAGAACGAAGCCGGTTACCTGAACCTGATGAAACTGGTCTCCAAAGCTTTTCTTGAGACAGAGCCCGGGCATACCCCGCAAATCGATATGGAGAGCCTGGCCGCCCATTCGGAGGGTTTGCTAGCACTCAGCGGCGGCCCGGCAGGCGCCGTGGGACGGCTCTTGAATGCGGGCCGCAACCAGGAAGCCGAGGACGAACTGCGCCGTCTGTCGCAGATCTTCGCCGGGCGGTTCTATGTCGAGATCATGCGGCACGACCTGCCCGAAGAGCATGCCATTGAAGAGCGCCTGATTGATCTGGCTTACAGCCTCGATTTGCCCCTGGTCGCGACCAACGACGTCTTCTTCGCCGATGAGGGTATGTACCGGGCACACGATGCGCTGATCTGCATCGCCGAGGGGGCTTATGTCTCGCAGGACGAGCGCCGGCGGCTTACGGTCCAACATCGCTTCAAGAGCGCCAAGGAGATGCAGGCACTCTTTGCGGATCTGCCCGAAGCCATTGAGAACACGCTGGTGATTGCGCGCCGCTGCTCTTATTTCCCCGACTTCGTTGCGCCGATTCTGCCGGCCTATACGACAGAGGCGGGCCGGACCGAGGCCGAGGAACTGCGCGCGCAGTCCGAGCAGGGGCTGGAAGAGCGTCTCCAGACTCAAGTCTTCACGGAAGATATGGATGACGCGGCACGCGAAGAGGTCGGCGCACAATACAGGAAGCGTTTGGATTACGAGCTCGGCGTGATCGAGCAGATGGGCTTTCCCGGCTACTTCCTGATCGTTGCCGACTTTATTCAGTGGTCCAAGGGGCAGGGGATCCCGGTCGGTCCCGGCCGTGGCTCCGGCGCGGGTTCCGTGGTGGCCTGGGCTCTGACCATTACCGATCTGGATCCTTTGCGCTGGGGGCTGCTGTTCGAGCGCTTTCTCAATCCCGAACGCGTGTCCATGCCTGACTTTGACGTGGACTTCTGTCAGGACCGGCGCGACGAGGTGATCAGGTACGTACAGGACAAGTACGGACATGACCGTGTCGCGCAGATCATCACCTTCGGTAAGCTCCAGGCCCGCGCCGCCCTGCGCGATGTTGGACGGGTCCTGCAAATGCCCTATCCCCAGGTCGACCGGATCAGCAAGCTGGTGCCGAACAACCCGGCAAACCCGGTGACCCTGCAGGAGGCCATCGACGGGGAACCTCAACTGCGCGACATGCGCCGCGACGACGAGACCGTGGCCCGTTTGCTGGATACGGCCCTGAAGATCGAGGGCCTCTACCGCCACGCCTCGACCCACGCCGCGGGCGTGGTGATCGGCGACCGCCCGCTGGACGAACTGGTGCCGCTCTATCGCGATCCGCGCTCGGACATGCCGGTCACCCAGTTCAATATGAAGTTCGTCGAGCAGGCCGGTTTGGTGAAGTTCGACTTTCTGGGGCTGAAAACCCTCACGGTCCTGCAGAAGGCCTGCGAGTTTATTCACCGCAATGGCGGTGAAATCGATCTCGAGACCATCCCGCTGGATGACAAGCGCTCCTTCGACATGCTCAGCCGGGGCGATACGGTTGGCGTGTTCCAGCTGGAATCCTCGGGCATGCGGGACGTGCTCAAGCGTCTGCAGCCGGACCGTTTCGAGGACATCATCGCTGTCGTGGCGCTCTACCGCCCCGGTCCGATGGACAATATTCCGAGCTACATCCGGCGCAAACACGGCCAGGAGGAGCCCGACTATCTTCATCCAACGCTTGAAGGCATTTTGAAAGAGACCTATGGCATCATGATCTACCAGGAACAGGTCATGCAGATCGCCCAGGTGCTCTCGGGCTATTCCCTCGGCGGCGCCGATCTGCTGCGCCGGGCCATGGGTAAGAAGATCAAGGCCGAGATGGAGGCGCAGCGGAAGATCTTCAACGAAGGTGCGGTCAAGAACGAGGTGAACGCCGAGAAGGCCGACGAGATCTTCGATCAGGTGAACAAATTCGCCGGTTACGGCTTCAACAAGAGCCACGCCGCCGCTTACGCCCTGGTGGCCTATCAAACCGCCTATCTCAAGGCAAATTACCCGGTGGAGTTCATGGCCGCCTCCATGACCTACGATATGAACAACACCGATAAACTCAATGTTTTCAGGCAGGAACTGAGCCGCCTTAAGATTCCGCTGCTGGCGCCGGATCTGAACCGCTCCAACGCGGACTTCAACGTCGAGATCATGGAAGACGGCAAAAAGGCCGTGCGTTATGCCCTGGCCGCGGTCAAGAACGTCGGTGGTGCCGCCATGCAGAGCGTGGTGGCCGAGCGTGAGGCTTCCGGCGGTTTCCAGGATATCGCGGACTTCGCGAACCGGGTCGACTGCAAGGCCGTGAACAAACGGCAGATTGAAAACCTGGCCTCTGCGGGCGGTTTCGACTCAATTCTGGCCAACCGCCAGAAGGTCTATGCCGGTGCGGACACCATTATGCGCAATGCGGTGGTCGCCGCCAGCGAACGGGAGAGCGCTCAGGTCAGCCTCTTCGGCGATGGCGCGGCTGCGGCGGTCAACGCCTTGACCCTGCCGAATGTCCCTGACTGGCCGGAGATGGAGCGCCTGAAACGCGAATTCGATGCCATAGGCTTTTATCTCTCGGCCCATCCGCTGGACGCCTACAAGAAGGTTCTGGAGCGCTTGCGGACCAGGACGGCGGTCGAGCTGATGGTTCAGGCGAAACGGCGGGATTCCGGCATTCTGCGCATGGCCGGGATCGTGATCGGCAAGCAGGAGCGCGTCTCCCAGCGGGGCAACCGCTTTGCCTTCGTGTCTCTCTCCGATGCGACCGGTGTAATTGAAATCATGCTGTTTTCCGAAATTCTTCAGGCGTCACGTGAACTCCTGGACTCTGGTGAACCGCTTCTGGTGACCGTTACCGCCGACGCGCGCGAGGGGGAAGATCCCCGCTTCATGGGCCAGGCCATACGTCTGCTCGACGAGGCTGCGGCCCAAACCGATGCGGGCTTAAAGCTTTACATGAACCACAACAAGCCCTTGGAAAACCTGAAATCCATCCTGGAACGGGACGCGGCGCGGGGTAAGGGCCGGGTGTCTCTGGTCCTGGATCTGGACGACGGCCAGGAGCTTGAGGTCGAACTGCCCGGTGCCTATCAGATCTCTCCGCTGGTCCGACAGGCGATCAAGGCCATTCCGGGGCTGATCGTCGAGGATGTCTGACGGGGCGTTGCTGCGGCCGTTTCAGGGCGTATTTCGGTCGGTTTTCGGGGGATCGTACACGATTGCTGATATAGGGCCTGTTGAGGTTCAGGATGCCGCCGGGGTTGATCAGAGCTAAATCGAGATTAGGAGCGAGGCGGCAGAACATGTTGGGCATATTCAACAACGAGCGACGCGAACTCGCTTAAGCTCTGATCAATCCTTCCAGGACGGGTCATATTTTATCAGCTGCCGCGTCGCGAGTGCCTTGTGTGGGACCTCCCACACGGCGCCACTCGCTCCTAACCGATGATAAAATATGACCCGCCACGACGGCATCCTGAACCTCAACAGGCCCTAACCCGAATTTCACTTGCAATTGGCCGTCTACGGAGCTATCACCCCGCTCAACAGTAACACACACGTGGGTTTTGCGGCGGTCGGGGAGACATCCCGGTCTTCGATCTGGTGTCCGGATCATCCGGATAAACAGCCCACGGAGGTCAAACCGGAGAAAGTTTTTATGGCGCTTCCCACATTCACGATGCGTCAGCTGCTTGAAGCTGGCGTTCACTTTGGTCACACGACCCGTCGTTGGAACCCCAAGATGGCTCCGTACATCTTCGGCGAAAGAAACGGCATTCACATCATCGATCTCGAACAGACCGTTCCTTTGCTGCACCGGGGCCTTGCCTTCGTGCGCGAAGTGGTTGCCGGTGGCGGCCGGGTGCTCTTCGTCGGCACCAAGCGCCAGGCCAGCGAGCGGGTTGCCGATACCGCGAAGCGCTGTGGTCAGTATTACGTGAACCACCGCTGGCTCGGGGGCATGCTGACGAACTGGAAGACCATTTCCCTCTCGATCCGCCGTCTGCGCGACGTGGAAACCCGTCTGGTGGAAGACCAGACCGGTCTGACCAAGAAAGAGCTCCTGAACCTGACTCGTGAGCGCGACAAGCTGGAGCGCGCGCTGGGCGGCATTAAGGAAATGGGCGGCCTTCCCGACGTGATCGTCGTGATCGACACCAACAAGGAACACATCGCAATCGCTGAAGCCAACACCCTGAACATTCCGGTGGTCGGTGTCCTCGATTCGAACTCAAGCCCGGAAAACATCACCTTCCCGATCCCGGGTAACGACGATGCGATCCGTGCAATCAGCCTCTACTGCGACCTGATGGCCGAGAGCGTGCTTGATGGCATTCAGCAGGAATTGACCGCCAGCGGCACCGATATCGGCGCCGCCGAGGACGCACCTGTCGAAACCCTGCCCGAGGCTCCTGCTGAGACCCCGGCGGCTGAAGCTGCTGCGGCAACCGAAGCGGCGCCGGCTGAAGCAGCGCCCGCTGCCGATGCTCCAGCTGCGGAAGCGGACGCAAAGGCTGAACCAGAGCAGGCCGCCCAGGCGTAACCGCTCTGCCACCGCTAAGTTCCGAACGGCGGCATTAGGCCGCCGTTCTTTTAAAACCAGTACGTTTCACACTGTTATTCGGAAAGACGATCACCATGACCCAGATTACCGCAGCGCTCGTGAAAGAACTGCGCGAGTCGTCAGGCGCCGGCATGATGGACTGCAAAAAGGCTCTGACCGAGACGGGCGGCGACTTGGATGCCGCCGTCGATTGGCTTCGTAAAAAAGGTTTGGCGGCTGCTGCCAAGAAAGCCGGCCGCGTTGCCGCGGAAGGCCTTGTCGGTGTGTCCTCCCAGGGCACCAGCGGCGCTGTCGTTGAAGTCAACGCTGAGACCGACTTCGTCGCCCGCAACGATGATTTTCAGGGCTTCGTCAGCAACACGGCGACCCTCGCACTGGACGCTCAGGGTGATATGGATAAGCTGCTTTCCGCCAGCTATCCCGGCACCGGCGCGGCGCTGTCGGACCAACTGACCACCATGATCGCGACCATCGGCGAAAACATGTCGGTCCGCCGGACGGCTCAGTTCTCGGTCGAAAGCGGTGTCGTATCTTCTTATGTTCACAACCAGATCGCGCCGGGCCTCGGTAAGATCGGTGTTCTGGTCGCCCTCGAATCCAGCGGCGACGCCGACAAGCTGGCCGCCCTCGGCAAACAGCTGGCCATGCATGTTGCGGCGGCCCATCCGACGGCTCTCGACAAGGATGACGTCGATGCTTCGTCCCTGGATCGTGAGCGCGAGGTGCTGAGCGAGCAGGCTCGTGCCAGCGGCAAGCCGGAAGAGATCATCGCCAAGATGGTTGAAGGCCGCCTGCGGAAGTACTACGAGGAAGTTTGCCTCCTCGAGCAGACCTACGTGATCGATGGTGAGACCAAAGTCCGTAAGGTCATTGAGACTGCAGGAAATGACGTTGGCGCTCCGGTCAAGCTGACTGGATTCGCCCGCTTCCAGCTCGGTGAAGGCATCGAGAAGGAAGAGAGTGACTTCGCAGCCGAGGTTGCCGCAACACTGGGCAGCTGATCTGCAAGCTTCGGGTTCTGCCCGCAGACATAAACCGGAGGCCGGCCTTATTTTCAGCCGGCCTCCGGGGGCAACCGCGCGAACAGGGGCGATTGACAGCTTCACGGCGCTTCTCACGAGAGCGCCAGGATGCGGACCAGGCATCGAGTAGGTTTCGCGAAGGGTGGTTGTTTCGGTTATGATGCGCCGCATTGCCGATTCGCCGCCCCAGAATGGACGTATTCACCCTGTCAATTCACCTCGCGCAGGGCGCCGTACCGCATCGCTAGGCAAGTGTCTGTACCGCCAGACTCAAACTATCGGCTCTCACGCCGGTAAGAGATTTACAACAGGGGAAAGAAGAATCCCCGATCCGATAAGGAGATCCCATGGCCGACAGTCCGAAATACAAGCGTGTGATGCTTAAAGTTTCGGGAGAGGCCCTGATGGGCTCGCGCGAGTACGGCTTGGACCCCGAGACCGTGCAGCAGATTGCCGGTGACGTCCGTGACGTCAGCAGGATGGGCGTTGAAGTCTGTCTCGTGGTCGGGGGCGGGAACATCTTCCGTGGGCTTGCAGGCGCCGCGGCCGGTATGGAGCGATCGACCGCAGATTACATGGGAATGCTGGCGACGGTCATTAATGCGCTGGCCCTGCAGAACGCGCTGGAGAAGCTCGACGTGGACACCCGGGTGCTCTCGGCGATCCCCATGGCGACGGTCGCGGAACCTTACATTCGCCGGCGGGCCGTGCGGCATATGGAAAAGGGGCGGGTGGTCATTTTCGGTGCGGGAACCGGCAATCCCTTCTTCACGACCGATACCGCCGCCGCATTGCGCGCTTCCGAGATGAACTGCGACATTTTGCTCAAGGGCACCAAGGTTGACGGCGTCTACGATGCCGATCCGGTCAGTGTTCCGGATGCCAAGCGTTATGACTGCTTGACCTATATGCAGGTTCTGACTCAGGATTTGGGGGTCATGGATCATTCCGCCATTTCGCTGGCGCGGGAGAATTCCATTCCGATTGCCGTTTTCTCGATTTACCAGCAGGGAGCATTTGCGGATGTTCTTCGAGGGAACGGCAGATACACCATCGTTCAGCATGATTGTGCATAGTGAGGTATAAGCCGTGTCACAGGATCCAGATCTAAGCGACATCAAACGACGCATGGACGGTGCGCTGGACGCACTTCGCAAGGAATTCGGAGGGCTTCGCACGGGGAGAGCGTCCGCGGGACTGCTTGAGCCGGTCATGGTCGAGGCCTACGGATCTCAGATGCCCATCACCCAGGTGGGTACGATTGGCGTGCCGGAGGCGCGGATGCTGACCGTGCAGGTCTGGGACCGCTCCATGGTCGGTGCGGTCGAGAAAGCCATCCGCGAGTCGGGCCTGGGCCTCAATCCCTCGCCTGACGGCCAACTCGTACGTGTGCCGATTCCGCCCTTGTCGGAAGAACGCCGGATGGAATTGGGCAAGGTTGCAGGCAAGTATGCCGAGCAGGGCCGGGTTGCGATCCGGAACGTCCGGCGCGACGGCATGGAAATGCTGAAGAAAATGGAAAAGGATGGCGAGATCTCGAAGGACGAGCACCACCTTTGGAACGAGGAAATACAGGCGCTGACCGATCAGCACATCAAGCTGGTCGATGAGACGCTCGCGCAAAAGGAAGAAGAAATCCTGCAGGTATAGGGCCTGTCGAGAAAAAGGTTTCGAAACAGGTCATCTCGGGGGTCCAGGCACTTTTCCATGGATACGCTTCAGTCATTTTCGGGCGAAAAGCCGACGCATATTGCCGTCATCATGGATGGCAATGGCCGTTGGGCCAACGCGCGCGGACTTCCCCGCACAGCGGGGCACCGCCAGGGGGCCGAATCGGTCCGGCGCACCGTGAAAGCCACTATGAAGCTGGGAATTCCCTACCTGACGCTCTACGGCTTTTCTTCGGAAAACTGGAGCCGCCCCATGGCGGAGGTGGAAGACCTGATGGGCTTGCTCCGCCGGTACCTGCGCAGCGAACTTGCGAAATTCCATGAGAACGGAATCCGGCTGCAGGTCATCGGACAGCGTGAGAGGCTGCCGGACGACATCGTCCGTCTGATCGAAGATGCAGAGGCGACCACCCGGGATAACGAAAACCTGAACCTGGTGATGGCGCTGAGCTACGGCGGGCGCCAGGATATCACTGCGGCGGCCCGCCGCGCGGCGCAGGCTGTCGCGGCAGGTGAGTTTGCGGCGGAAGACTTGGACGAAGCGCGGCTCGGTTCATACCTCTGGACCGATGGTATTCCCGATCCGGATCTGCTGATCCGGACTTCGGGAGAGCAACGGATCAGCAATTTTCTGCTGTGGCAATCGGCCTACACCGAATTGGTTTTTGTCGAGAAACTCTGGCCGGATTTTGGCGAGGACGATCTCGCCGATGCGATCCGGGAGTATCAACGGCGTGATCGGCGTTTTGGTGCAGCAGCTGACTCTGGATAATATGAGCCCCCTGATGCAGCGGGTCCTCACGGCTGTCGTCCTGGCGCCGCCGGTGCTGCTTGCGCTCTACTTCGGCACACCCTACAGCGACCTCTTGATTCTGCTCGCGGCTGGTGTTGCGGCCTGGGAATGGTCCCGGCTTTGCAACCGCGGAACGCTCGATGTCACGGCGGGATTGGTGATCGGCGCCGTTCTGGCAGCGGTCCTGGCCGCGGAATTGGGTCTCTATTCGGTCTCGGCCTGGGTCGTCGTGGTCGGGGCTATGGCGACGGCTGTCCTGGCCAGCAACAGGCAGCATGAGTCGGTCGCCTGGATGGTTGGCGGCGTCATTTATCTCTCCTGGACCTTTATTTCCTTTGTCTGGCTCAGTCAGCCGGAGATTTTCGGTTACCAGGGGATCTTCTGGCTTCTTTTCGTGGTTTGGGCGACGGATATCGGTGCTTATGCCGCGGGCCGCAGTATCGGCGGACCGAAGCTCGCGCCCCGTTTCAGCCCGAATAAAACCTGGTCCGGCCTGATCGGCGGCGCGCTGGCTGCGGTCGCAATCAGCCTGGCGGTCGGGGCCTGGGTCTTTTCGGGCGGTGATCCGGCCTATTTGGGGCCGCCCTGGGGGTATTTGGTCATGGCGGGCGTTGTTCTCGCTGTGGTTGCTCAGATGGGAGATCTCTTCGAATCCCGTTTGAAGCGGCAGTTCGATGCCAAAGACTCGAGCCGCATCATTCCCGGTCACGGCGGGGTGCTCGACCGGATTGATGGTCTTCTGGCCGCAAGCCTGGCCTGCGCGGCCGCTGTGTGGCTGGGTCAGCGGATGGGATTGTAGTATGTTGTGCGCGCAAAGCGTCACCACGCGAGGGCAGCTATGACAGCGTCACGGGCTTCATCGGAGGCGACACCGCGAGCCGTAACCGCAAAGCGTAAGGTTTCCGTGTTGGGATCAACGGGATCGGTCGGTCAAAGCACCCTTGACCTGATTGAGCGCAATCCTGAGAGTTTTGAAGTCGTTGCCCTGACCGCGAACGGCAACGCCGAGGCTTTGGCCGCGCAGGCGTGCAAACTCGACGCAAAGCTGGCGGTTGTTGCTGACGAGGCCGCTTACGGCAGCCTGAAAGCGGCGCTCTCGGGCAGCGGGATTGAAGCCGCCGCGGGGCGGGACGCACTGATTGCAGCGGCTGAAGTTCCGGCCGACTGGATTATGGCGGCCATCGTCGGCGCAGCGGGCATGGAGCCGACCCTCGCCGCGATCCGCCAGGGCGTCGCCGTGGGTCTGGCAAACAAGGAGACGCTGGTCTGTGCCGGGGCGTTGATCACTCAGGAGATCAGGACCAGCGGCACGACGCTCCTGCCGGTCGATTCGGAACATAACGCGATTTTCCAGGTTCTGGACGCCGAGCGGCGCGATGGGGTGGAACGCCTGGTCCTGACGGCGTCGGGCGGGCCCTTCAGGTCTTTTTCCAAGGCACAGATGGCTGCGGTCACCCCGGCTCAGGCACTGAATCATCCGAATTGGGACATGGGTGCCAAAATCTCGATCGATTCGGCGACCATGATGAATAAGGGCCTCGAGCTGATTGAGGCCGTGCATCTCTTTGATATGCCCGAGTCGCGTGTTGATATTCTGGTGCACCCTCAATCGGTGATCCACTCCATGGTTTCTTATGTCGATGGGTCGGTTCTGGCGCAGCTTGGGGTGCCGGATATGCGTACGCCCATCGCATACACCCTGGCCTGGCCCGACCGGATGCCGGCACCGGTCGATCGGCTTGATTTGGCAAAAATCGCCGAGCTTTCTTTCGAAGCGCCGGATTCGGAGCGTTTTCCCGCGCTGCGTCTCGCGCGTGAGGCCTTGCGGATCGGGGGTGACGCCCCCACTATCTTAAATGCTGCCAATGAGATAGCGGTTGCCAGTTTCCTGAAAAATGCCATCGGGTTTCTGGAGATTGCAGAGATTGTCGAGGAAACGCTGACGGGATTGCCGAACGGCAGATTAACCTCGCTTGAAGATGTGGTCGCTGCGGATAACGCAGCGCGCCGTTACGCTCTTGGTTTGGTGGAACAGGCCGCTTAGGGCTTTTTGAGGATCAAGGCGGCCTGCGCGAAGGTAACCTGAACTTCGGGAAGTGTTGGGATCCGGACACGATCCGGTGAACCTGACGACCGTAATAAGGTCGAAAGACCTGGGTATTAAACTGCTGTGTCCGGGCAGGCCGGAGAGGCTGCAAATGTCGGTGCTCGGCAGACACAGGTCTTTTCATGCGTACGGTTATTTCGCGGACACGGGTATGTATTGGTTAATTCGGACGGAACAGTATGGACTTCCTTAATGTGTTAACGGGGACCGTGGTCCCATTTCTGATTGTTCTGACCGTGCTCGTGTTCGTGCATGAGATGGGCCACTATCTGATCGCCCGTAAAAACGGCGTCCGTGTCGAGGTTTTTTCGATCGGATTTGGCCCCGAGGTATTCGGTTGGACTGACCGGGTGGATACCCGGTGGAAATTCAGCCTGATCCCGCTCGGCGGTTACGTGAAGATGTTCGGCGATGCCGACGCCGCCAGCCGCCCGTCCGACGCGCCGATGACGGAAGAGGAGCGGGCCGTCTCCTTTCAGTCGAAACGCCTCGGCCAGCGCGCCTGGATCGTTGCCGGTGGTCCTCTGGCCAACTTTGTCCTGGCGATCGTGATATTTGCCGGTCTCTTCACTTTTGTCGGGCAGCCCTTTTCGCCTGCTACGGTTGGCGAGGTGATTGCCGATTCGGCCGCATCAGAGGCTGGTTTCCTGCCCGGAGACCGCATTGTCCGGGTCGATGGAGATGAAATCGAGCGCTTCGAGGAACTGCAGACGATTGTCCAGCTCAGCGCCGGCAGCGCACTCGCCATTGATGTGTTGCGCGACGGAGCCGAAGTCGCACTCCAGGTGACACCCCGGCCCGCCATGAGCAATGGCGTTGGCGGCGAGCAGCAGGTTTGGCGCCTTGGAATCAGCAGGAGTGGGGCTGAATACAAGAAACACGATCCTTTGACGGCAGTCTGGCGTGCGACCCTTGAAACCTACAACGTAACGGCCAACACCCTGAAGGCCGTCGGCCAGATGATTACCGGCGATCGCAGCTCGAAGGAACTCGGCGGCCCATTGCGAATCGCGCAGATGTCGGGGGAGGTGGCCGAGTTCGGTATCATCTCGCTTTTGTCTCTTGTTGCGATTCTCTCGGTAAACCTGGGTTTGATTAATCTCTTTCCGATTCCCATGCTGGATGGCGGACATCTCGTGTTTTACGCGATTGAAGCCTTGCGCGGACGACCATTGGGTGAGCGCGCGCAAGAATACGGTTTCCGTATTGGTCTTGCTCTGGTATTGAGCTTAATGGTCTTTGCCACATGGAACGATCTCGATCACTTTGGGTTGTTTTAAGGCATTGGGTCACATAGATCGATTTTTCACCTAAGTAAGGTGCTCGGGGGTTTTAGAACGTGATTCGTGTGCCATGTGTGGCCTTGCTGTTGGGGCTGTGGCTTTGTTTGAGTACCGGGGCCGCGGTGAATCCGGCCACAGCGCAGGATTTGATGTCCGGAGGGCGTATCGAAGAGATACGGGTTGAAGGCAGCCAGCGCATCGAACCCGAGACCGTACGTTCGTACATGCGGGTCAATCCCGGTGATGAATTCGAACCGATTGCGCTGGATAGATCCCTCAAGAGTATTTTCGCCACGGGCCTTTTTGCGGATGTGACGCTGCGGCGCGAGGGCGACGCGCTGATCGTTAATGTAGTTGAGAATCCGATCATCAACCGCATCGCTTTCGAAGGCAACGACCGCCTCGACAACGAAGTGCTTGAAACCGAAGTGACCTTGCGGCCTCGCGTAGTGTTCACGCGGACGAAGGTTCAGAATGACGCCCAGCGCATCCTCGAACTTTACCGGCGCTCTGGTCGTTTTGCCGCGACAGTCGATCCAAAGGTTATCCAACTGCCGCAAAACCGGGTCGATCTGGTGTTCGAGATCAGCGAAGGCGAATTGACCGGAATTAATGCAATCAATTTCATCGGGAACCGCGAATTTTCCGATGGCAGATTGCGTGAGGAGATTGCGACAAGCGAATCGGCCTTTTACAGAATCCTGAGTACCACAGACACCTATGACCCCGACCGTTTGACCTTCGACAGGGAGTTGCTCAGGCGCTTCTACCTGAGTGAAGGCTATGCCGATTTCAGGGTGAACTCGGTCGTTGCGGAGCTGGCGCCTGACCGGGAAGGTTTCATCATTACCTTTACCGTGGTCGAGGGAGAGCAATACGACTTCGGTGAGATCGATGTGCAGACAACCCTGCGGAATCTGGATCCCGAACAGGTGCGCGATGCGCTTCTGACCGAAGAAGGCGACACCTATGACGCCAGTGCGGTCGAGGACACGGTTTCAAACCTGACCGATGCGGTGGGGAATCTGGGTTACGCCTTTGTCGATATCCGCCCCAATACGGATCGCGATCCGGAAAACCGGACTATTGATATCCTTTACGATATTCAGGAAGGCCCGAAAGTCTTCGTCGAGCGGATCGACATCGAGGGCAACACACGAACGCTCGATAAGGTGATCCGCCGCGAGTTTCGTCTCGTCGAGGGCGATGCCTTCAACAGTACGAAGTTGCGCCGCTCGCGCCGCCGGATACAGCGCCTGGGCTTCTTCCAGACCGTCACGGTCGACAACCAACCCGGCAGCACACCTGACAAGACCGTCATCAACGTCAACGTCGAGGAGCAATCGACCGGCGATATCAGCTTTGGTGCCGGTTTCTCCACCCAGTCTGGGCCTCTGGCGAGTGTTGGTATCCGCGAGCGTAACCTACTGGGGCGCGGACAGGATCTCCGCTTTAACGTCTCTATCGCAGGCAGTGGTTCTCAGGCGGATGTCAGCTTTACCGAGCCCTACTTCCTGGATCGCGAACTGGCTGCCGGTTTTGACATCTTCCGAGTCACCACTGAGGACGATGCCCGTGCCTTCGATGAGGAACGTCTCGGTTTCTCGCTTCGTGGCGGCTATGCCTTGACCGAGGATATTCGGCACGTTGTCCGCTACACGCTTGAAGACACTGAAATCTCGGATGTCGACGATGACGCTGCCATTCAGATCAGAAGCGAGGAAGGCAAGTCGCTGCGTTCGAGCATCGGTAACGATTTTACCTTTGATACGAGGGACTCGCAGTTCGATACCCGAGAGGGCGAAATTGTCCGATTGCGGACGACTGTTGCCGGCTTGGGTGGCGACCGGAATTTCTTCAAAGCCACGCTTGGTGGTGGTTACTACTACACGGTGGCCGACGACTGGACCTTCAGTACGCGCGGTGAAGTCGGCCAGATTGTCGGCCTCGGGGAAGATACCCGTATCGCCGACCGCTTCTTTGTCGGCGGATCCCGGCCGCGTGGTTTCGAAATCGGCGGCATCAGTCCCCGTGATCGCGCCAGCGACGATGCTCTCGGCGCGAACAGTTTCTACTCCGGCACTCTGGAAATGACCTTCCCTCTGGGGCTGCCTGAGGAGTTCGATATCCGCGGGCGGCTCTTTACCGACATGGGCGCGTCATTTGGTATAGACGGTTCGGATGCAGGGGTAGATGATAGTTCCAGCCCTCGTGTTACGGTCGGCACGGGTGTGTCGTGGAATTCTCCATTTGGTCCTATCGTCGTTGATCTCGGCTTCGCCGTGGTTAAGGAAGACTTCGACGAGACGGAGATTCTCAACTTTAGCTTTGGAACGAGCTTTTAATCTGATGATCCTGCAAGTAACCGCTTGTGCAGCGCAGCTGTTGCGGCTCGCAATGGTCGTTGGTTTCCTCGTGATGCCCTCACTTGCGTCAGCGCAGGATGAAACTACGAAACCTGCGATCATCGGTGTACTGGATACCCAGAAGGTTCTGCGCGACTCGATCGCCATGCGCAGCCTCTCGCAACAGATCGAAGCGCGCCGCAACAGCTTTCAGGAAGAGTTGCGCAAACAGGAGGACGCCCTGCGCGCCGCCGATCAGGAGTTGGCCCGTCAGCGCTCCATCCTGTCACCCGAAGCCTTCGCCGAAAAGCGCAGTCAGCTCGAGCAGCAGGTGTCCTCCCTTCAGCGCCAGGTCCAAACGCGCAGGAAGGAACTCGACCGGGTATACGGCGAGGCGGTGAAACAGGTGCAAGGCGCTTTGGTTTCGATCGCTCAGAAAATTGCATCGGAGCGGCAACTGGATCTGGTTCTGCCGAAGACGGCCGTCGTTCTGGTCCGCAACGATATGGAAATTACCGATGAGGTGGTAAAACGCCTCAATGAGACCTTGACGGAAGTCACCGTTCCTTCGGTTCAGAATTAGGGTGTGTCGCCAATTACGCCGCCGCACTGGTTGGGTCGCAATTGCGCGAGATTAAGAGCGAGAACGCAAAACATGTTGGGCATATTCAAGGATGAGCGACGCGAGCTTGCGCAATTACTGCCCAATCCCTCTGGGACGGGGCGTTGTTTGCCATCGGCGTCGTCGCAGGCACCCTGTGTGGGACCAGCCACACGGCGCCACCCGCTCTTAACCGATGGGAAAATTCGACCCCAGCGCGATGATGTCCTAATTGGCAACAAACCCTAAGGCGTAGCATGGCAGATCCCCGCTTTTTTACCGTCGCGGGTCCTTTCACCCTCGAAGAGCTGGCGAATATCGCCAGCGCTGAGATATCCGGAACGGCGGATCCAAAAACAGTTTTCACAGACGTCGCGCCGCTCGATACGGCTGGCGCTCACGATGTTACATTCCTGAATAACAGAAGCTATGTCGGTCAGTTCGAGAAAACTGCGGCCGGCGCCTGCATCGTGGATCCCCGCTTTGCGTCCAAGGCTCCTGAGGGGCTGGCGTTACTGCTCACTGATAAACCGCACCGCGCCTACGCAAGGGTGGCGCAGGCCTTTTACCCGCAAGCCGAAGCGGTTGCCAGGATCCACCCTTCGGCAGTTGTCGACGCTAGCGCGGTCATTGGAGATGGCTGCGAAATCTCACCTGGTGTGGTGGTTGGGCCCGCTGTGGAGATCGGCCGGAACTGCCGGCTCGAAGCCAATGTGGTGATCGAAGCGGGCGTCGTGATCGGTGACAACTCTGTGATTGGCGCAAATGCGTCTCTCAGCCACTCGATTCTGGGCAAGAATTGCAAGATTCATCCGGGTGTGCGAATCGGGACGCGTGGATTTGGGTTTGCTATGGAACCCGAAGGCTATGAAGATGTGCCGCAACTTGGCCGTGTTATTTTGGGGGATGATGTCGAAATCGGCGCGAATTCGACGATTGACCGGGGAGCGGGGCCGGATACGGTCATAGGCACAGGCACGAAGATTGATAATCTGGTGCAAATCGGGCACAACGTGAAGCTTGGGCGTCAGTGCGTACTGGTGGCTCAGGCCGGCATGGCCGGAAGTTCGGAGTTAGAGGATTTCGTCGTGATCGCGGCGGGGTCCGGCGTGAATGGCCATACGAAAGTCGGAAAGGGCGCTCAGGTCGCCGGTAAGTCCGCAGTGATGAGGGATGTGCCGGCGGGGGATACGGTCGGTGGTATCCCCGCCATCCCGCTGAAGGATTACTTCCGCCTCGTGACGATGTGGCAGCGCCAGCTAAAAGAAAAAAGGCCAAAGAGGGAAGGTCAATGAGTGAGCTTGAAGTGGCCCGGTCCGAGGTGAGATCAGCTGACATTATGCGGATCATGGAACTGATACCGCACCGCTATCCATTCCTGCTGATCGATCGCGTTGAAGATATCATCGTCGGTGAGAGCGCGGTTGGCGTTAAGAACGTCACGATCAACGAGCAGTTCTTTCAGGGGCATTTTCCGCGACAGCCGGTGATGCCGGGCGTTTTGATTGTAGAGGCCATGGCGCAGACAGCGGCCGTCCTGGTGGTCGAGACGCTGGACGGTGAAGCCGCGGGCAAGCTGGTGTATTTCATGACCATCGATTCGGCACGCTTCCGGAAACCTGTAACACCTGGTGCCACGATCAAAATTCATGTCAGCAAGGACCGCAATCGCGGCGCTGTTTGGAAGTTCCGGGGCGAGGCCCGTGTTGACGGCGCTCTGGTGGCCGAAGCGAAGTTCTCCGCCATGATTATGGACGATTGATGCCTGACGTTCATTCTTCCGCGGTGGTCGCACCCGAGGCGACACTGGCCGAATCGGTCAAAGTCGGTCCCTTCTGCGTGGTCGGACCCAACGTCAGGCTCGACGAAGACGCCGTGCTTCACAGCCATGTCGTTGTGGAAGGACACACGACGATCGGCGCGCGTACGCAGGTTTATCCTTTTGCCTCCATCGGTCATCCGCCGCAGGATCTTAAGTTCGGCGGTGAAACCACGACCGTATCGATCGGGACGGACACGGTCATTCGGGAGCATGTCACGATCAATCCGGGGACAAAGGGCGGACGTCAGGAAACCGTCGTCGGCAATCACTGCATGCTGATGGTCGGGGCTCACGTTGCCCATGACTGCGTGGTCGGCGACCGGGTCATTCTGGTGAACAACGCGACATTGGGCGGGCACGTCGTCATCGGCGAGAATACCATCGTAGGCGGCCTCGCTGCGATCCATCAGTTCGTCCGTATTGGGCGGGATGTCATGATCGGCGGCATGTCGGGTGTTGAAAACGATGTGATTCCATATGCCATGGTGATGGGCGAACGGGCCAGCCTGAATGGCTTGAATCTGGTCGGCATGAAGCGGCGCGGGCACGAAAGGCGTAACATCGTGGCGCTCCAGGACGCTTACAAGAAGCTCTTTTTGGATCCGGGCAACTTTGCCGACCGGTTGGAGGAGATGCAGGCCGGAGACAGTGAGAGCGATACGGTTCGCGACGTTCTGACCTTCATACAAGGTGAGTCGTCGCGCGGACTTTTGCATCCTAAGAAAAAGTAGCGGCATGGGACCCAAGCTCGGCATCTTGGCTGGCTCGGGCGAGCTGCCGGTCCGCCTTCGCGATCATTGCCTGATGCAGGGCCGAGACGTCTTCATAATTGCATTCAACGGACATACGGACCCAAGTATCGTTGAAGGTGTCGAGCACTTCTGGACACGTCTGGGCAGCGCCTACTCCGCGATCAAAGTCCTTCGGGATGCCGGGGTCGGCGAGTTGGTGATGGCCGGCGGGATACAGCGCCCCACACTCAAGGATCTCCGGCCCGATTTTCAGACGCTGAAGTTCATGACCAAGATTGGATCCGTCGGTCTGGGCGACGACGGTATGCTGACAGCCATTATCAATTACCTTGAGAATGAGGGGTTTCAGGTTGTCGGGGCGGATGACGTTCTGGGCGATATCCTCGCCAGAGACGGCGTCTATGGGCGGGTCGAGCCTGATGCGGAGGCCTGGGCGGATATTGACCGCGGCATCGGGGTTGCGCGTGCGCTTGGAGCCCAGGACGTCGGGCAATCCGTGATCGTTCAGCAGGGTTTTATCCTGGGGGTCGAGGCGGTCGAGGGAACGGATGCACTCATCAAGCGCTGCGCCGAGCTCAAGCACAGCGGCGCCGGTGGCGTTCTGGTCAAGGTCAAGAAGCCGCAGCAGGAACGGCGGGCGGATTTACCCACAATCGGCCCCGTTACGGTTCGCACTGCGGCGGAAAGCGGGTTACGTGGCATCGCCGTGGAGGCGGGAGGCGCGCTGATCGTCGATCGGGACGCCGTGCAGGCGACGGCCGATGCCGCGGGTATCTTCGTCATCGGGATTGAGGTCCCGCAATGACGCCGGCCCGCCAGTCCGCGAGCGAAGCGGACGCCGGCCCGGGTGCCGTCTCTCTTAACGGCACAGGCGTGCCGGAGACTGCCGAAGAAGGCCCCCTGATTTTTCTGATTGCAGGTGAGCCCTCGGGAGATCTGCTGGGCGCACGTTTGATGACCGCGCTTGAAGAGCTGACCGGCGGAAAGGTTAGGTTCGCAGGCGTCGGAGGTCCGGGCATGGCGGCGCACGGCCTGAAAACGCTTTTCCCGATCAGCGAGCTGGCAATCATGGGGATCTTCGAAACCGTCCCCCATCTGTTCAGCATATACCGGCGGATCAAGCAGACCCGCGCCGAGATTCTGCGTCAGCGTCCCGCCGCTCTGGTGACCATCGACGCGCCGAGTTTTACGCTTCAGGTCGCGAAGGGACTAAGAGGGCAGGGCATTCCCCTGATCCACTACGTGGCGCCACAGGTCTGGGCCTGGAAGGCCTGGCGCGCGAAAGAACTGGCACAGTACCTGGACCTGCTGCTGGTGCTGCTTCCCTTCGAGCCCCCCTATTTCGAGAAGTACGGCCTGAACACCAAGTTCGTCGGTCATCCCGCAGTGGAAGGCCGCGCGGAAGGCCGCGCGGAAGGCGAAGAGCCGGCCTCTGCTTCGAATCCGTCAGCGAATTCACTGGCCGGACGGGACGAGCGCAACCGGGATTTTCGCGAACGCCACGGCATAGCTGAGCAGGCGCGCCTGATCTGTGTGCTTCCGGGCAGCCGAAAGGGTGAAGTTTCACGCTTATGCAAAGTCTTCGGTGAGGGCCTGGAGCGAATGTCGGGGGAAATCCCAAACCTGCATGCGGTCGTCCCCACCGTCGCCAACGTCGCGGATTTTGTCCGCGCGGAGACCGGCAAATGGCCTGTCCCTGCGACGGTGATTGAGGGCGCAGACGAGAAACACGATGCCTTCGAGGCCTGCGAGGCGGCTCTGGCGGCCTCAGGCACGATCGCGGTGGAGTTGGCGGTTGCCGGTTTGCCGACGGTGATCGGTTACCGTGTCAATCCTCTCACAGCCTGGTTGGCAAGCCACATCCTGAAGATCAAGTTTGTCAGCCTCCCCAATCTCCTGCTGGGGCGTCTGGTGGTTCCGGAACTCCTGCAGCACTACATGACGCCTGAAACAATCGTCTCTAAGCTTTCGCCTCTGATGGCGGAGGGCGCGGCCCGTCAAAAGCAACTCGGTGATTTCACCGAGGTGGTCAAGCTCTTGACCCCGCACGAAGAGCGTCCCAGCATGGTTGCAGCCCGCCAGATCCTTTCCCAAATAGAACACACACCAGCAACAGACCGCTAAGCGAAGCGCTCGAAAAAGGGGAGAACCCGCAATGTCGGAAAACTTCAAGTTTCTACATACGATGATCCGCGTGAAGGATTTGGACAAATCGATCGATTTCTACACCCGGCACCTCGGTATGAAACTGATCCGCAAGAACGACTATCCGAGCGGCGAATTCACACTCGCTTTCGTCGGCTATGGCGATGAGACCGACAACACGGTGATCGAGCTGACCCACAACTGGGGGCAGGAAGAACCCTATGATCTGGGCGATGCATTCGGTCACCTGGCGCTCGGTGTGCCGGATATCTACGGAACCTGTGAAGCGCTCGGAAAGGAGGGCGTGAGCATTCCCCGCCCGCCCGGGCCCATGAAACACGGCGGCAGCGTGATCGCCTTTATCGAAGATCCGGACGGCTACAAAATCGAGCTGATTGAGCGCAAGTAAAGAAGTCCGGCAGAGGCCCAAAAGAGGCCCAAAAGTGACAAAGAAAAAGGGCGCTGGTCGAGACACCAGCGCCCTTTTTTCATGCTTGGCAAAAGAGACTACCGGTCTTTCAACTCGGTGTAGCTGCGCGCGGTGTGGCCCGTGTAGAGCTGCCGCGGGCGGCTGATCTTCTGGTTTGGATCTTCAATCATTTCCTTCCACTGCGCGACCCAGCCGACCGTGCGGGCCAGGGCGAAGAGCACGGTGAACATGGAGGTCGGGAAGTTCATCGCTTTCAGGATGATACCTGAATAGAAGTCGACGTTCGGGAAAAGCTTCTTCTCAGCGAAGTAAGGATCGCTCAGAGCCAGCTTCTCAAGTTCCATAGCCAGTTCCAGCAGCGGATCCTCGACCCCGAGTTCCGCGAGAACTTCATGACAGGAGGTCCGCATGACCGCAGCGCGCGGATCGTAGTTCTTGTAGACCCGGTGGCCGAAGCCCATCAGGCGGAAGGGATCGTCCTTATTCTTCGCGCGTTCGATGAACTCGGGGATCCGGTCCTTGTGGCCGATTTCCTGCAGCATCTTCAGAACGGCTTCGTTCGCACCACCATGCGCCGGCCCCCAGAGAGAGGCGATACCCGCAGCGATACAGGCGAAGGGATTGGCACCGCTGGAACCGGCGATCCGGACCGTCGAGGTTGAGGCGTTCTGCTCGTGATCGGCATGGAGGATGAAGATGCGATCCATCGCGCGCGCGAGCACCGGATTGACGACATAGTCTTCAGCCGGGACCGAGAAGGTCATCTGCAGGAAGTTTTCGGCGTAGTTCAGATTGTTCCGCGGATATACGAAGGGCTGACCGACCGAGTACTTATAGGCGTTGGCGGCGATGGTCGGCATTTTCGCGATCAGGCGGTGCGAGGCGACCATACGCTGGTGCGGATCGCTGATATCGGTCGAATCGTGATAGAACGCGGACATGGCACCGACCACACCCACCATGATCGCCATCGGGTGCGAGTCCCGCCGGAAACCACGGAAGAAGTTCATCATCTGCTCATGAAGCATAGTGTGGTAAGTAATTGATCTTTCGAAGTTCTCCTTTTCGGAGCCATTCGGAAGCTCTCCATGAAGCAGCAGATAGCAGACCTCCATGAAGTCGCTTTTCTCGGCCAGTTCCTCGATGGAATAGCCCCGGTGCATCAGGATGCCTTCTTCACCGTCGATGTAGGTGATTTTCGACTCGCAGCTGCCGGTCGAGGTAAAGCCCGGATCGTAGGTGAAGCAATCCGTTTGAGCGTAGAGCTTCCTTACGTCGATGACGGATGGCCCTGTCGTTCCTTCAAGCAGCGGCAAGTCCCAGGATTCGTTGCTGCTTTTGTCCGTCAGGGTGAAGCCTTTAGAGTTTGCTTTCGCGTCTGTCATCGCATCTTCCCTTCTACGTCGCATTCATCTTAATTTGTGCGGGAGCATAGTTTCTGAATGCTTATCAATCAATTACCGTTGTGCTGCATTGCAAAAGAAAACGGTTAACCCCCTATAACACATCGGAAATTCGAGCCAGGCATTCCTCTTTCCCAAGGATCGACATTACCTCGAATATGCCCGGAGAGACGTTGGAGCCGGTGATCGAAGCCCGTAAAGGCTGAGCCACATTGCCCAGCTTCAGCTCGGCCGATTCGGCGAAGTCGCGAACCGCCGCTTCGATCGTGCTTTCATCCCAGCTTTCCAGGGCTTCCAGGGCGGGTTTCACCGCCGCGAGGCGGGCGACAGCCTCCTCTGAGAGAATCTTTTGCGCCTTCGGATTGAAGGTGAGGGGCCGCTGGTTCGTATAGACCCTTGCAGACTCAACCAGTTCATTGAGGGTTTTCGCGCGGAGCTTGAGGCCGTCAATCCCCAGACCCAGGCGCTCAACCGCGGATTCATCAGGCGTTTGCCCATCTTCGCTGGCCATGCGCTCACAGACCAGCCTGGTGAGGCGCGCGCCCTCCGCTTCTCTCAGATAGACCCCGTTGAGATTCTCAAGTTTGGCAAAATCGAATCGGGATGCCGATTTGCCGACTCCGTCCAGATCGAACCATTCGATGGCCTGGGCGATCGAAATAATTTCGTCATCGCCGTGGCCCCAGCCCAGCCTGAGCAGGTAGTTGCATAATGCCTCGGGCAGGTAACCCATGTCCCGATAGGCTTCTACCCCAAGCGCACCGTGACGTTTCGAGAGTTTCGCGCCGTCAGGGCCGTGAATGAGCGGAATATGCGCAAAGGCCGGCACATCCCAGCCGAAGGCCCGATAGAGCTGGTATTGCCGAAAGGCGTTGGTCAGGTGATCGTCGCCGCGAATCACATGGGTGACGCCCATGTCGTGATCATCGACCACGACCGAGAGCATGTAGGTGGGCGTCCCGTCCGCGCGCAGAAGAACCATGTCATCCAGCTGGTCGTTGCCGACGGTCACTTCGCCCTGGACCAGGTCGTTGATGACCGTGCTACCCTCTTGGGGCATCTTGATGCGCACGACCGGATCTATGCCGTCCGGCGCCTCCGAGGGGTCGCGGTCGCGCCAGCGCCCGTCATAGCGTACCGGGCGTCCCTCCGCGCGGGCCGCCTGACGCATGGCGTCGAGCTCCTCCGGGCTGCAGTAGCAATGATAAGCCTTACCCTGGGCCAGCAGTTCACGGGCGAGGGCCGCATGACGTTCCGCGCCCTTGGACTGGTAGAACACGTCCCCATCCCAATCGAGGCCCAGCCAATCCAGCCCGTCAAGAATCGCTTCGATCGCTTCGTCGGTGGAGCGTTTTCGGTCGGTATCTTCGATCCTGAGGCGGTAGCTGCCGCCATGGTGTTTTGCAAACAGCCAATTGAAGAGCGCGGTTCGTGCACCGCCGATGTGCAGGAACCCTGTAGGTGAAGGTGCAAAGCGGGTAACGACCCGCGAAGCGGTTTCGGGCATGGTCTTTGTCCAAAAGAGTGTTTTGAGTGAGTCCGCCCTGTGTGTCCAAGGCGAGAGAACGGCTCTTTAGCACATCAAATGCGCTGCTGCCATGCCAAGGAAAGGGCGCAGGCAGAGATCTGCAGCATTTTTGCGGATGATTTGGGTTCTGGAGCTTGTGCGGCCGAGCGGCTATAGCTCTGGTTTCTGCTTTGCCCGCAGGCCGTCGGGCCGGATGCAGCAGACGGTCTTTGTCCTGGATGAGGTGTTATGACACGCGTTTTTTGCTTCGGTGGGGCGCATATCGACCGCACGGCACGCTGCAAGGCCGCGTTTGTCCCGGGGGCCTCCAACCCGGTGGCCGTGGAGACGACGCTCGGCGGCGCCGCTCTGAATACTGCATTCAATCTCAAGCGTTTCGGGCACGACGTTTATCTGATTTCGACGGTCGGAGACGATTCGGAGGGCGCCCGGGTGGCGGGCGCTCTGTCGGCTTTGGAGCTCTCCTGCGAGGGGCTGATCCACCGGCGGGGCCAGGCAAGCGCCAATTACACCGCCATCCTTGAGAAGACGGGGGATCTTGTGGCGGGTCTGGCGGATATGGCCATCTACGACGGGCTCACCTCTGCCGAGCTTCTGAAAGCGGTGGAGGAAATAAGCGTATCCCCGCCGCTTTCCGGTGATTTCGCGTTCCTGGACGCCAACCTTCCAGCTGGCGTTCTTGAGGATCTGACCAGCCACTACAGTTCACAAGGCCTGCGACTTGCAGCCGCGGCGATTTCGCCCGCGAAAGTAGGGCGGTTATCTAGTGCATTAAAAAACATCAATCTTCTGTTTTGTAATCAGGCGGAACTTGCGGCGCTGAGCGATGTTCATCTAGAGGATGAGGCCGCGCTCCGCCATGCCGGCGCCAGTCTCAGCGCGGAACAGGGCATCTCCATACTGATGACCCGTGGGGCGAACGGACTTCTTCACTTCGACCAGGGAGAAATCACCGCCTATCCCGCGCACCCGGCGAAGGTGGTCGATGTAAACGGTGCGGGAGATGCCTTCGCGGCGGGCTGCCTTCACGCCCTGATGCTGGGCGTGCAGATTCCGGACGCGATAACGTTCGGGCAGGCCACGGCCTGCCTGACGCTTGAAACAAAGAGCTCAACGGCAAGTGGGCTGACCGCTGCGTTGGTTTCGGAGCGTCTTGGCCGCTGAAGCCAACATCTGGACAGACTTAGTCGATGTGCCACCAGATACGGCGGTTTTCCCTAGGATGTCTCTATCGCCGCCTGTCGCGGAATAAGGTCTTATTGCGCCATTTGGTTGTTCTTCGGCCCGTTTCCTGCTTTCGTGAGATGGAAATGGGGAACGGCGTGGCTGAAACCGGGATAAGGGACAGGGCGGGATGGCGTTGGGTGCGCGGCGCGGCGGCTGGTCTTCTGCCGTCCTCCCTCCACTTGCCGGGAGAGCTTAACTGGAGCGCACCAAGTGTCTGGTTTCACGCGGAAAGAGACCGTTGGGCGCTTTGGCTTCCGGTGATTTTCGGGGTGGGAATCGGTCTTTACTTTGCGCTTCCGGTTGAACCCTCGCCGTGGGCCGGGCTCACTCTGCTGATTTTGACATCCAGTGCTTTGGCGCTCACCTATCGCGGACAAAGCGCACGCCTGCAATCCTGCAGGCTGATGAGTCTGCTGCTTGTCTTTGCGGCCCTGGGGTTCGGCATGGCGCAGCTTCGGACGCTCAACCTTAATGCGCCGATCCTGGAACGCTCGACCGGACCGACGGAGGTCCGTGGGCGGATCGTAACGGTCGAACCCCGCAAACGCGGCGAGCGTCTCGTTCTCGAAATGCCTGAGATCCGCGGGATTCCGGCCGAACAGACGCCCGAGCGAATTCGTGTGACACTCGCCACAGGGGCGCAAGGGCTCTATCCGGGCGATTGGGTGCGGGGCAGGGCGAAGCTCGGCCCGCCGCCCGAACCGGCGGCGCCTGGTGCCTATGATTTCGCCCGTGCCGCTTATTTCAAGCGGCTCGGCGCGGTTGGTTTTGCCTATGGACGCTTCGAGCTTTTGCCCAGAGAGGCTTCACAAGCCCTTGTTTCGGATCAAGTCCGGCAGTCCTGGGAAATCTGGTGGGCTGATCTCCGTCATCGCCTCTCCGAGCGGATTGTCACCGCATTGCCTGGTGATGCAGGGGCCGTTGCGGCGGCATTGATGACCGGCGAGCGCGGACGGATACCGGAAAGCCAGCTGCAGGCGCTGCGGGATGCCGGTTTGGCGCATCTGCTGGCGATTTCAGGATTGCACATCGGTTTGGTTGCTGCCGGTCTCTTCTTCGGTTTACGGGGGATTCTGGCCCTTATCCCGGCGCTGGCCCTCAATTACCCGATCAAGAAATGGGCGGCCCTTGTCGCGCTCCCCGGGGCTTTTGCCTATCTCATGCTGGTCGGCGCCACCATACCGGCCCAGCGGGCCTTCCTCATGACCGGCCTGATGCTGTTGGCTGTCTTGCTCGACCGCCGCGCGCTTTCCATGCGTCTGGTCGCCTGGGCGGCCATGGCGACGCTTCTTCTGGCGCCTGAAAGTCTGCTGTCCGTGAGCTTCCAGATGTCCTTTGCCGCCGTTACGGTGATGATCGCGGCCTATGAGGGGCGGCGCGGTTTCTTTGCCTCCGGCGGACGAGACTTCTGGAGTCTTGGCAGTCTTTGGCGCTACGGCCTTGGAATCGCCCTGACTTCGGGCTTGGCCACGGTCGCGACGGCGCCCTACGCCGTGTTTCACTTCAACCATCTCGCACTTTACGGCGTGTTTGCCAATGTGATCGCGGTGCCAATTACGGCCCTTTGGATCATGCCCTGGGCGATCGTGGCGTTCCTGCTGATGCCGTTCGGGCTGGAGGCCTTTCCCCTGTGGTTCATGGGGCTGGGCATTGACGGCGTGGTCGCCACGGCGACGACGGTATCCGCCTGGCCGGCTGCCGCTTTGAAGATCCCGGCCATGCCGGTCTGGGGCCTGATTGCCGCGTCGCTTGGCGGCCTTTGGCTCGCGATCTGGACCGGTCGTTGGCGATATCTCGGGGTTGTTCCGCTCGCTGCTTCAATCGTCTCGGTCATGCTCTGGAGGCCACCGGACATTCTGATCAGCGCCGACGCCCGTCTTGCAGCCGTGCGGCTCAGCGACGGATCCCTGTGGCGCTCCAATGCGGCCGTCAACCGTTTCGCAGCTGAAATCTGGTCTCGGCGGGCCGGCCTGGATCCCGCGGCGAAGAGCCGTGGAAATCCACTTGGGCAACCAAACTGCGACCCGATGGGCTGTATCGTGGAGCTGAAGGGCAGAAAAGTTGCGCTCGCCTGGGCCGCCGGCGCTCTGGCCGAAGACTGCGCGCTCGTCGATATCATGATCAGCCGCGTCCCGATCAGGCGTGCTTGCGCGTTTCCTGAAGAGGTCATAGACCGTTTCGATCTCTGGCGGAACGGCGCTCACGCCCTCTGGATCACCGGGGACGACATTCAGATCAAATCCGTTGCGCAGACCCGTGGCAAAAGACCCTGGGTTCTCCTTCGCGGTGAGCCCTAGGTGTATAGTCCCACGGTGTGGTGGTATCACATTGAAGACCATCGATAAGGAAGCACTATGGGACAGGTACTACACGGCAGCGCCACTACGACTCATGCTGTCCGAGCTGCGATACAGCGATCGAAAGCTTCGGTCCAAGAGCTGAGCGAGCACTACGGCATCAACCCTAAGACGGTGCGGAAGTGGCGCAAGCGATCTTCTGTGGAGGATGGGCCGATGGGGCCGAAGGAGCGGGGCGGAAGCGGCGCGCGCGACATCCCCCCGCTTACTCTTCTTGGCGCTCCGGCAGTAAGTCAGTAGCGCCGCAAATCAGTAGCGCCGCAACAGCCCGACAAGCCGGCCTTGGATCTTAATGCGCTCCGGCGGGAAAATCCTGGTTTCGTAGTTTTTGTTGGCCGGTTCCAGGGCGATGGCGCCGGATTTGCGGCGTAAACGCTTCAAGGTGGCTTCTTCGTCATCCACCAGAGCGACCACGACCGCGCCGTTTTCCGCGGACTCCGTGCGCTCAATGATCACTGTATCGCCGTCGAGAATGCCCGCATCGACCATCGAGTCGCCGTCCACCTCAAGCGCGTAGTGCTCACCATGGCCAAGGATGGTCGAAGGGACATCGACGTAGGTCGAATAGTCGCGCAGGGCTTCGATCGGTGTACCCGCCGCGATCCGCCCGTAGAGCGGCAGTTGCAGGGCCTCGGAATCGGTGGGATCGGGTGGCGGCGCGTTGCTGGGAGAAATCCCCGAAAAGCGGCCCTCGATAACGCTGGGCGTAAATCCGCCGCTCGCCTGAGGCTGCTTTTCAAGATCTTCCGGCAGGCGAAGTATTTCTATGGCTCTGGCACGGTGGGCAAGCCGTCTTATGAAGCCCCGTTCTTCCAGCGCGGTGATCAGGCGATGAATACCTGACTTGGATTTCAGGTCCAGCGCCTCTTTCATTTCATCGAACGACGGCGATACACCGTGCTGCGAGAGGTGCTCGTGAACGAAAATAAGGAGTTGGTGCTGCTTCTTTGTCAGCATGCGAAGTTTCTCCGTGAAAGTGACCTACGAGTGCATGCCCCGTTCGATTGTATCCTCCGGCCTGTTCGAACGCGTTTTGCTCTGCAAACGCGGCTTCGAATCTGCCCTGGAATACATCTGCTCAAATGAACGCGACAGGCACTAAATGTAGAACAAAACAAAAACGTCACCACATGTTCTAGTTTAGTTCACGTTTTCGGTCAAGCCTTCTGTGGATAAAAACGCGCAATGCGGGAAGAGTTCGCAAAATGTACCTCGTTTTTGAGATAGAGTCTCAAAAACAACGCCCGGTAATTCTAAACCCCGGAGAACTTTCCACTCAACGGTAGAATGTCCACAGCTGTGCCTTTTGTCAGCGCCGGATCGTTCGGTTTGCGCACAATAAGGCAATCCGCCCGCGCCAGGGTTGCCAGCATTGAACTGTCCTGACGGCCGAAAGCGGTCGCAACGCGTCTGCCCTGGTCATCCAGGCTGAGTTTTGAGCGCAGATAGTCCTGCCGGTGATCGTTCGGCGGGAGGTCGGCACCCAGGACTGCGCTTTCCAGCGCGAGGGCGTCCTCCTGGATACCAAGCAACTCATCAAGCGCTGTCCGGACAAAGAGGACTGCGCAAACCAGGCTGGAAACCGGGTTACCGGGCAGGCCGAGCATGGGGGTACCCGCGATCTTGCCGAAGATCAGCGGTTTTCCCGGCCGCATCGCGATTTTCCAGAAATCGACTTCCAGACCGCTGTCGACCAGACCGGTTCGGACCAGATCGTGATCGCCGACGGAGGCACCGCCCGAGGTAATGAGCAGGTCGGCGCCCTTCGCACCTTCGGCCATGGCGGCCAGCTTGTCCTGCTGGTCCGGGGCGATGCCAAGATTGATGGGCTCTCCGCCGCAGGCCCTGACGAAGGCGGCGAGGGACAAGCCGTTGGAGCTGATGATCTGGTTCGGACCCTTCGGATCGCCGGGCATGACGACCTCGTCGCCGGTTGCCAGGATCGCGACCCGGGGCTGGCGCCGCACGTTGAGCCAGGGCAGGTTCATTGAAGCGGCAAAGCCGATGTCGCGCGCCGTGAGCCGCCGCCCGGCTTCGAGGCCGACATCGCCCGAACGAAAATCGAGACCGGCAGGGCGCACGTAGTGGCCTTTGGCCGGGGTGCTTTTGACCGTGACCCTGTCGCCGTCGGCCTCGGTGTCTTCCTGGATGACGATCGTGTCGCTGCCGCGCGGCAAGGGGGCGCCGGTAAAGATTCTGGCCGTCTGCCCCGGCTTGACCTCGTCTTCGTAGGAAGCACCGGCCGGGACGCGCGCAACGATTTCCAGCGTGACCGGGGCGGAGGTTACGTCTTCGGCGCGTACGGCGTAGCCATCCATGGCCGACACGTCGTGCGGCGGCTGGGTCACGCGGGAGACCGCGTCTCCGGCCAGAACCCGCCCCAGCGCTTCGGCAACGCTGACGCTCTCAGCGGGCAGGGGGGCAAAAGCCGCGCGGACCCGCGCGAGCGCTTCTTCGACCGATAGCATCAAATTCCCTCGTAGATACCTGATTTGCCGCCAGACTTATGCAACAGGCGGACTTCCGTAATGCGCATGCCCCGATCGACCGCTTTACACATGTCGTAGACTGTCAGGCAGGCGACGGAGACGGCGGTCAGCGCTTCCATTTCAACACCGGTCTGCCCGGAGACCTTGCAGCGCGCCGTGACGTCGACCGCCGAGCGCGCCGTATCCAGGCTGAGTTCCAGCTTTACCGAGGTCAGCATGAGGGGGTGGCAGAGCGGGATGAGATCGGCGGTCCGCTTGGCTCCCATGATCCCCGCCAGTTGGGCGACCGTCAGGACATCGCCTTTCTTGACGCTGCCCTCGGCAATCAGCTCAAGGGTTTCGGGCTGCATAACCACCGAGCCCTTGGCCACGGCGATCCGTTCGGTGGTCTCCTTTTCGGAGACATCGACCATAACGGCGTTTCCCTCCGCATCGAAATGCGTGAATTCGGACACTCTTTCCTCCGGTCTTCAGGTGCTGCTTGAGCTTAACGGCTGTGTTTCGTTATCCAACGGCGCAGTTTGCTGTGCCAGAAGGGCAGCTGTTGCGGCGATCACGTCGTCCTGCCGCATCAGGGACTCGCCGATCAGGAAGGTGGTCGCGCCGACCTTCGCCATTCGGGCCAGGTCCTCCGGGGCGTAGAGGCCGCTCTCGGCAATCAGCAGCTTGCCCGCCGGGACGCGCGCGGCAAGGCTTTCGGTGGTTGCCAGGTCGATTTCAAGGGTCTTGAGGTTCCGGTTGTTGACCCCGAGCAGCGGCGATTTCAACGCCAGAGCCCGTTCCAGTTCCTCGGCGTTGTGCACCTCCACCAGGACATCCATGCCCAGATCGAGCGCCGTGGCTTCCAGTTCAGCCGCCTGAGCATCGCTGAGCGCCGCCATGATCAGTAACACGCAGTCGGCCTCGAGCGCCCGGGATTCCACGATCTGATAAGGATCCAGCATGAAATCCTTGCGCAACACCGGCAGGGACACCGCGGCGCGGGCGGCCTGCAGATAGCTGTCGTGCCCCTGGAAATAGGGTTCGTCCGTTAGGATCGAAAGGCAGGTCGCACCGCCCGCCGCGTAGGCTCGCGCCAGTTGGGGCGGGTCGAAATCGGCCCGGATCAATCCCTTGCTGGGCGAGGCTTTCTTGATCTCGCAGATCAGGCCGTAGCGGCCGGCTCGCGCACGGCTCTCCAGCGCGCGCGCAAAGCCCCGGACCGGGTCTGCCGTTTGCGCCGCGGCTTCCAGGGCCGTGAGAGGTGTCTGCTGCTTGCGGGCCGCGACAAAGGCCAGTTTGTCGTCGCAGATGCGTTGCAGGACATCGCTCATGCGCTTGATCCCGGATTGGTCATCTCGACCAGATCGATCAGGACCTTCCTGGCCGCGCCGCTGTCGATGGCTTCCGCGGCCATCTCGGCGCCTTCCTTCAGGTCCCGGGCCTTACCGCCCACGATCAGTGCGCCCGCCGAGCCCAGCAGCACGGCATCGCGGAAGGGACTGGCTTCCCCGTCCAGCAGCGCCCAGAGAGCCGCTGCATTCTGTTCCGCATCGCCGCCCAGCAGTCCCTCGATCGTGCCGCGCTTTAAGCCGGCGTCTTCAGGCGTGACCTCGAAGGTCTTGATTTCGCCGTCTTTTAGCTCCGCCACGCGGGACGGACCGGTGGTCGAGAGTTCATCCAGGCCGTCGGCTCCGTGAACGATCCAGGCGCGTTCGTGTCCAAGGCTTTTCAATACCTTAGCCAGTGGTTCAACCCATTCCGGCGCGAAAACGCCCATGATCTGGCGCTTAATGCCCGCCGGATTGGATAGGGGCCCCATCAGGTTGAAGATGGTGCGGGTGCCGAGCTCGACCCGTGTCGGGCCGACGTGGCGCACAGCGGAATGGTGACGCGGTGCCATCAGGAAGCAGGTGCCGATCTCCTTCAGGGCCTTTTCCATGATCGAAACTTCGGCGTCGATGTTCACACCAAGGGCCATCAAAACGTCGGCGGCGCCGCTCTTGGAAGAGAGCGCCCTGTTGCCGTGCTTCGCCACCGGAACACCACATGCTGCGACCACGAAGGACGAAGCCGTCGATATGTTGAGGGTTCCCTTGGCATCGCCGCCGGTGCCGCAGGTGTCGATGGCGTCTTCCGGGCCCTCAACGGTCAGCATCTTGGCGCGCATGGCCCGCACTGCCCCGGTCAGTTCCTCGACCGTCTCGCCGCGGACCCTGAGGGCCATCAGGAAGCCGCCCATCTGTGACGGCGTGGCGTTGCCCGACATCATGATGCCGAATGCGGTTTCCGACTCCAGTGTTGAGAGTGGCCGGCCGGTCGCCACCTGGGCGATCAGGCCTTTGAGATCATTCATGTCGCCGCTCATCGGCGTTCTCCCCCTGCTTCAGCAGCCTTGGTCATGCCGCTGATTTCGTTATCTTTAAAAAGTTGTCCAGCAGCGCGTGACCTTCCTCCGAAGCGATGCTCTCGGGGTGGAACTGGACACCGTGCAGCGGCAGATTTTTGTGGCGCAAGCCCATGATCACACCGTCTTCCGTGCGCGCGGTGATCTCCAGACAATCCGGAATGCTCTCGGGTGCCAGGGTCAGGGAATGATAGCGCGTCGCGGTCAGGGGCGAGGGAAGGCCGGCGAAAACGCTGCCGCCTTCATGACTGACCGGGCTCAGCTTGCCGTGCATGGGCTCGGGCGCGCGGACCACCTCGGCGCCATAGGCCTGCCCGATGGCCTGGTGACCCAGGCAGACCCCCAGGATCGGGTAGTCTCCCCCGGCTTTTTCGATAAGCTCCAGACAGATACCGGCGCGGTCCGGGTCGCAGGGGCCCGGTGAAATCACGATTCCCTCTGGCTTGAGCGCCAGGGCTTCCTCGGCCGTCATGCTGTCGTTTCGCCAGACCTCTACCTGTGCGCCGAGTTCGCCGAGGAAGTGATAGAGGTTGTAGGTGAAACTGTCGTAATTATCGATGAGTAACAGCATTTCAATGACTTATCTGGGTCTTTTCCGAAGATGACGCAGGGCCCATGACGCGCCCCGGGCCGTTATAGCAGGTTGCGAATGGCCGCGAAAGCGAGGCCGCGCATCGCAGATATGCGCTTCGTAACTGCCAATTGCGAGGCATTTCAGACGCTTGAGGCCGCCCCGTCGATTTACCCGAGTTGCGGAGCGACCAAAAGCTTAAAGGATCGGCAGGATCTGTTGCGTATTGTGGTAAACGTGGCAGGATGCGCGCCTTCATGCGCCGCCTGATGCGCGCCGCCCTGAAAGGCGGGACCTCGGATTGGAAAGTGAAAGCCTGACGGTGGCTGGGAAAGCGAAAAAAAAGCAGGAGAAACAGCGAGCGTCAGGGCCTAGAGCCCTGTCCTGGCTTAAGATTTTGCTGCCTGCCCTGGCGCTGCCGGTCGTGGTGATCGGCGGGCTCTATGCCGGTGTGGTCCTGCTGGACGAGGCCGCAGAGCCGCCGGAACCGGAGGTTTCTCCGGCTGCTCCCGAGTCGCCGACCGAGTCTGCAGCGTCAAGTACGGCCGAACCGCAAACCGCTCTTGTGCCGCGGCCGCAGCGACCGGTCGAACCGCTCGATATGGACAAGCTGCGCATTACCGACACGGTCGTCAGCGACACGCGGGTCGAGATAGAAAAGCTTCCAGGTAACAGTCAATTAGACAGCGTTCCTCAAGAAAAAACTGCGGGGCCTGAAGTTGTCCAGACAAGTGAGCCGGATAAGGTTCCGTCACCTGTGGCTGGGCCTGAAACGCCCCCTGAACCACAGACCGAAATCGCCGCTATTGAAAGTCCTGCAACGTTACAGAACCCGGTAAAACCCGAAACCTCCGAAAACCAGGGTCAAGCGCAAGTTATCCCACCGTTATGGCTTAGAAATGCCACAGCCCCGAGAGCGAACCGGGGGCAACCCATGATCGCCGTGGTCATCGACGACATTGGCCCCAATCTCCGCAACGCCCGCCGCTCGGTCACCTTGCCTGCGCCCCTGACGCTCGCCTTTCTGCCCTACGCCAATCATCTCGAGGATCTGACCACAAAGGCAAGCCAGGCCGGCCACGAACTCATGGTCCATATGCCCATGGAGCCGAAAGAGAGCAGCCAGAACCCCGGCGAAAACGCCCTGCTGACAGAATTGGGCCCCGAGGAGCTGAAGCGGCGCATCCGATGGAACCTGGAGCGCTTCTCCGGATACGTCGGGGTGAACAATCACATGGGCAGCAAATTCACCGGATCCGGGCCCGGCATGCGCCTGGTGATGAGTGAGCTCTCCAAGCGCGGCCTGCTGTTCCTGGATTCGCGCACAAATGCCCAGAGCCAGGCGGAGCAGGCGGCGGCGCTGTTCCGGGTGCCCTTTGCCCAGCGCGATATCTTCATCGACAACGACCACACGAATCCCGACGCGATCCGCGCCCAGCTCGCCAAGCTTGAGGAGCAGGCGCGCAGCCGCGGTTATGCTGTCGGCATCAGCCATCCCCATGACAAGACGCTCGAGGTCCTGGCCGAGTGGCTGCCCGAGGCCCGCAAACGCGGCTTTGCCCTGGTACCGATCTCGGAGATCGTGAAACAGCGTCTGCAGCTTGCCCGGGCGGGCGCAGCGCAGGACCCAAATGCCGGGAGCAAGAGTGGCCAGCCCTGAACTCCAAGGTCCTGAATTGGACGCCCGTGAATCGGATAGCTCTGACCCGGATGCCGGTTTGCGCCAGCGGCTCCATGACATCCTCCGCGCAGACCGGCAGATCTGGTCCGCGCTTCAAGTGGCGCGCAGCCTCGACCTACCCGATTGCTTCATCGCCAGCGGGGCGATCTACCAGACGGTCTGGAATGCTTTGAGCGGAAGGGCCTCGGGTTACGGCCTCAAGGATATCGATCTGATCTACTTCGACGGCGGCGATCTGAGCTGGGAGGCTGAGGACCGGGTGATCGCGCGCAGCAACGCCGCGTTCGCCCTGTCGGATGTACGCATCCCGGTGGAGACCCGCAATCAGGCACGCGTACACCTGTGGTATCAGAAGCGTTTCGGTTCGCCCTATGCGCCGCTCCGCAGTGCGGCGGAGAGCCTGACACGCTACGCCGCCACGACTCACGCGGTCGCGGTCCGGCTGGAGGAGAATGGCGTGCTGACCATCGAAGCTCCCTTCGGCCTGGAGGATGTCTTCAGCATGACCCTGCGGCCCAACCCGAAGCTCGATAACAAGGGCACCTACGACGAGAAGGCGGCGCGCTGCCGGGATCTCTGGCCGCAGGTCAAGGTCATTCCCTGGCCAGAACGTCACCGCACGGCTTGCGAACCTCAGTCCTCGTCCTCCTCGTCCTCATCCTCCAGCCAATAGTACTCCGCGAGCAGGCGCGTGATCAGGATATAGCCGAGGATCGCAAACGGGGTCAGGACGGTTCTGAAGATCACCCAGTGATCCGTTTCCAGCGTCCGCCAGACCACTTCGTTCAGCCCCGCCAAGCTGAGCGCCAATGCGATCCAGGAGAGGGTCAGGACCCGCCAGCCTTCTTCCGTGAGCTGGATATGCCCGCCGAACGTCTGCACCAGGAAGCTGGGCCTGAAGAGGAGGCCGACGCCGAGGGCCGCCGCAAAGAGACAGTTGCCGACGGTCGGTTTGATCTTGATGAAAATTTCTTCCTGGAAAACCAGGCTTGCGCCGCCCAGCAGCAGCACCATAGCCAGGGTCACGACCGCGAGGACAGGAACCTTGCGGTCCAGGACGACTCCGGTGCCCACCACGACCAGGCTGGTGAGCATGACCGCCGCTGTCGCGGCCATGAGGCCCCAGCCGAAGTTCACGACGAAGAAAACCAGCGCGGGACAGATTTCGAGCAGCAGGGATCTGTTCAGATAACGTTCGGCAAAGCTCATCATGGGTTCTGGATCGTTACAGGTGGCCGGAAGCTAGAGGCGGGAGGCGGGAGATGACTGTGGGTAGAACTTAAGCGCTCGGGCCGTCTGCTGGAAGCCCCTCCGCCCAGCGGATCGCCCAGGCGCCGAAGGGCTCGAGCAGGGTGAAGAGTTCCCGGCCCGTTGCCGTGAGCTCATAGCCGCTGTCACCCCGTGCGAGCACGCCACTTTCCTTCAGTTCCTTCAGGCGTTTGTTCAGCACCGTTGGCGACACGCTTTCACAGCTTTCCTGAAGCTGCCGGAAGGTCATCGGGCCGTTCGACAGCTGCCAGATCACACCGAGCGCCCAGCTACGGCCGAGCAGGTCGAAGAGGGCCATGATGGGTTTTCCGCTCTTGGAGCCGCGCACGGGCGCGCCGGGCCGGGGAATAGAGGACGGCATGAGAGATCTCCTCTTGCTACTTTTTATGTAGCGAGTTATTGCTACTCTTTACGTAGCGGTTTTTCAGGAAGCTGTCATGCTGATTCTGCCTGCCTTTGCAGCCCTCGCGGCCTCGTTCGGCTGGGCGACGGGCATCGTGCTGGCGCAGCGGCCCGCGCGGATGATCGGTGCCTTTGAGTTCACTCGCATTCAGTTGATCGCCTGCGCGGCCATCCTGAGCGTGATCTGCTCGCTGTTGGGATATTGGCCGACGGTGGCGTGGAGCCATTGGCCCGCTTTCACTGTCAGCATTTGTTTCGGTATCCTCCTGGGCAATCTCGCCATGATCGAGTGCCTGCGCCGCGGTGGACCCCGGCGCACGGAATTGCTGCTGTCGCTCAAAGCTCCGATCGTCGCGGTCCTGGCGTTTCTCTGGCTTGGCGAAACGCCTTCGATCCTGGACCTGGCCGGGGCCGGGGTAGCGCTTTGCGGTGTCTGTCTCGCGATCTTCTTCGGCGGGAATGAAGCCTCTGAGAGTGACGAGATCCGGGGATCCATGACTAGTGTTGTCCTGCTTGGAGTTGCGGCGACTGCCTTCCAGGGCTTCGGCTTCCTGATCATGAAGCCCGCCATGCTGGCCGGGACCGAGCCTTTGGCGGCCTCGGCCATCCGCCTGCTGGGGGCGGCCTTCGTGATCTCGTTGCTTGCGCTCTGGCCCGCGCGGGTCTTCCGGTCGCAGGCACGCATGACACCGGCTTTGCTGGGCCGAACCATCCTGCCGGGCTTTATCGGCTACGGGATTTCCTCGTCGCTGCTGCTCTACGCCTTCGCCATGACCGATGCAGGCGTCGCGGCGGTCCTGGGCTCGCTCTCTCCCGTGCTGGTCCTGCCGATCCTCTGGATGAAGGAAGGGCAGGCGCCGAGGCCGCAGGCCCTCGTGGGTGCCGTGCTCGCGGTCTCAGGAACGGCGTTTATCCTCTTGTTTTAGCGGCTTTGCTGGCGTTTCGCCTGCCGGACCAGAGCCTCTCGGAACGCATCCTCGGTCCAGTGGGCCGCCAAGGCCCTGTGGAAGAGCGCCTGCTGGGTTTCCGGCGCGAGGCCGTCCAGCGGCGGGTCGAGGTCGAGGTTGGTCGGGAAGGAGTAACCCTCGGCGGAGGCGGCGATGACGGCTTGGAGCCGGGCGGGGGAGAGCCTGCCGGTCTCCAGGAGTGATAAGAGAACGGGATAGAGCCGCTCGCACATGCCCTGGCGATCGATCGTCTCCATGGCGCGGCCGAAGGCGGAGGAGATCTGGAGCAGGTTGGCCATACGCTGCACATCGCTGCTGCTATTCGCACCGGCCGCGTGGAAGAGGGCCGGATTGAAGAAAAAGGCATCGCCCTTCGAGAGAGGTAACTGAACGCAATGCGCCTCGAAGTGTGCGCGGAAATCGGGCCTGCGCCAGGCGGTGTAACCGGCGGCATAGCGCTGGGAGAAGGGCAGGAGCTTGGTCGGACCGCTCTCTACGGGCATGTCGCAGTGTGCGATGCCGCCCTGCAGGGTCAGGGTGGGGGAGAGCAGGTGGACATGGGCTGGATAGAGCCTGGAGACCTCGTTGGTCTGGAAGCCCAGGTGGTAATCCCGGTGCGCTTCCTGCGCCGCCGCGCCGGGGCGCACCAGATTGACCTGCGCCGTCATCTGGTAACCGGGGCCGAGCCAGGCTTCGCAGACGGCATCCACGGCGGGGCTCGAGAAATAGAGCGCAAAGACGTCCGGCGCCTGCTCACAGAGTTTCTGGAGTGCGTTCCAGATCCGGTCGTTGTTGCCGGCCGTCGCAAAGTGGTCGGCGCCGCCGCCCTTGGCCTGCTTTTCCGCCGCGATAATGCGGTTGAAGATTTGCGTCGCGGCATCGATGCAGGCGGTGTCTGCGTAAGCGTTCTTAAGCACCAGAACGCCGGAGCCGTCTCCGAGCACCTGCGCCCATTCGGCCATGAGGGCCCGGCGGGCGTCCGGGCTGTTCAGCGCCGGACCGAGAGCGGATAGATCGTAAAGGGGAATACTCGCCTTAATAGCCGAGGCATGAGGAACCTGCTTGGCGTTCAGCGAGGCCGACGTGATCGCGACGAATTCCGCCAGATCACAGTCGTCGGCGTCAAAATAGGCGGCAGCCTGCGGTATCTCTGTTGCCATGACGGGCATTCTGATCCCGTTTCTGACGAA
The DNA here is from genome assembly GCF_007004665.1 of Denitrobaculum tricleocarpae. Classification (GTDB taxonomy): domain Bacteria; phylum Pseudomonadota; class Alphaproteobacteria; order Kiloniellales; family Kiloniellaceae; genus Denitrobaculum; species Denitrobaculum tricleocarpae. The sequence goes on from NZ_ML660056.1 coordinate 234,820, forward strand.
AATCTATCAGGAAACAGGCTGCTGATCGCGACGTTTCACGGGCGCCGCGATCATTCTGTAACCTGTGACCGCTCGCTTCGAGCGAGGCCGCAGACCACGCGGTCAAGTCTCGGCCAGCGCATCTGCCGGAATGGGGCAGTTGGTGCAGACGCGATTATCGCACAGGCGACAGAGCGTGCGTCGGTCGTCGGCGGTCGTCTCCATTGAAGACAGCATCTTGTGCAGCAGTGTCGCGAGGGTCTCCTGCTCCAGAGCGGTCAGCGGGGTCAGCAGGGGCCGGATGGCGGCGAGGCGTCCCTTCAGGAGATCCTCGCGTCGAGCCATGCCCCGTTCGCTGAGGTAAAGCGCGATCGTCCGTTTATCCCGCCCCTTGCGGCGCTCGACGAGGCCATCGGCAACGAGCCGGTCGACGAGGCGCACGCAACCCGGGTGGGACAAGCCGAGAATGTGCCGCAGCTGATCGTTGGAGGGGCCGGAGCCGTATCCGATGACAACCAGTGCCGCAGGGGTTTCACCGCCGTGACGAAGGATGTCACGCGCCGCGTCTCCGATGCGGTCGGCGACAGCGAGCCCGACGACACCGAGCAAATTGGCGGTACGGTCAATCATAAATGCGAGTTTATGTGCGGTGCGCACGAATTTCAACTTGACAATATGTGCGCACCGCACATGATTGTTGAAATGGCGTAGCAGCGGCCTCGTTGCAGAGCCACGGGGCGGCGGGCGCCAGCCCGAAATGAGTGTGTGAGTGTGACCGTTGCGGAGGGCAGTTCATGGCAGATGCGAGACGTAGAAGTATGTTTGTCGGCGCGGGACTTTATGCGGCAAGCGCGCTTTTGGGGCGCGGCAATGCTCATACCCTGGACCCGGGCTCCGGTGGCCTTTCACTCGATGCCGCGGGCTGGGATGCGGACAGCCCTCCCGAGTTGGAGTTCTTGTTTGAGGCGCGGGTCCAGCTTCACCTTCCGCCGATGGACGTAGGCCCGACACCCGAAGGAAATCGCCTCATCTTCCTCGTAAAGGGCGGCACGTTCGAAGGCCCCCACCTTCGCGGACGCGTCGTGCCGGACGCAGGGGCGGACTGGGTGCGCGTCCGGCCAGATGGAACGGGCGTCCTCGATGTGCGTTTCTCCCTGGAGACGCACGACAACGCGTTGCTTTACGTCCACTGGCAAGGGCGGTTCTGGTCGGGGCCGGAAGATGCCGAATATGCGACCGATCTCGAAAAACCGGACGATCCGGCAGGCGCATGGCGCTACTACTTCCGCGCGGCACCGCAATTCGAAACCGGCGATCCCCGCTATGCATGGCTCAATAACATCATCGCCGTGACCAAGTCCCGAACGGGCGATGGCGGTCCCATCCATCGCGTTTTTGCTGTGAAGTAGGACGCCCCAGTTTGCTGCGTTGATCGTGCTCCGCGCTTGCCCCGGCTGCCCAAAATGGCTCGCATGAAGGCGTAAACGACGGCAAAATCGAGGACTGATATGTATCGAAATCGCCGGATGGCTTAGGCAGGGAAGCTCAATGTCGCCGGGCAGGCTGCATCTCGTTCATCTGAAGAGATTTCAGAAACAGCAATTCGGTTGGTGTACAAGCATGCATGACGCTCGAACCATGGTGCGATACGCGCTCTTTCCGACTCCGCTCGGCGACTGCGGCATTGCCTGGCGCAATGACAGGGTCGTCGCAACGCGTCTTCAGGACAAAAGCCCCGCTGACACCATCCACCGTCTGGCCGCGCGGACAGGCGGGACGAGGGGCGAGCCGCCGATCGCAATTCGTCGCGCCATTGCGTCGATGACCGCTCTGCTCGCGGGTGAACGGACGGATCTCACCCACATTCTCTGCGACTTTGGTGGGATCGATGGGTTTGCGGCTCAAGTCTATAGCGCAACGCGCGCGATCCCGGCCGGCGAGACAGCGACCTACGGCGCCATCGCGTCGCAACTCGGCGACAAACGGCTTGCCCGTAACGTCGGACAGGCTCTTGGCCAAAACCCCTTGCCGATCATCGTGCCGTGCCATCGTGTCATCGGCGTGGGCGGCAGGTTGACAGGCTTTTCGGCGGCTGGCGGCGTCGCGACGAAGCTCAAGATGCTCGAGGTTGAAGGTGCGCAGCTTGGCAGCGCGCCGAGGCTGTTCGATGACCTCCCGCTGGCGGCAAAGGCGCCAAGGTGACGCTCTCCGACCTTCGCCCAGTTGTGACAGTGCGCCGAACTGCCTCGCGTTGCGGCGCTATCTTGTCCGGCGAGGCCCGCGCGGAGAGCGTTACAGGGTCAAGGTCACCACCCACTTGTGCTTGCCGATCTTCCGTGAGCGCTCGAAGCCGAGACGCTCGAAGGTCGAGAGCGTTCCGTTGAAGAGGAATGCCGGCGAAGCCTTTCGGCCCTCGATATCTTCCGGGTATCCCTCGATGCGCCCGCCGCCCAGCTTCCTGATCTGCCCGATCGCACCCTCTAGCGCGGCGGACGCAACGCCGGTGCCGCGATGGCCCTTGCCGGAAAAGAAGCAAGTTATCCGCCAGTCGGGGAGCGCCGGATCGGTCGCCAGATAGGCGCGCTGATTATGGATTCGCGGAAGCTCGTCCGGCGATCCGAACTGACACCAGCCGACGCAATCCTGACCATGAAAGACCAGCGAGGCATGCGCCCGTCCTTCCCGGACGCGGCATTCCTTCGCCGTGCGTTTTTCCGCCGGGGAGCCGCTCGAACCTTCGTCCTTGCCATGATACCACATGCACCAGCAGCCGCCCCAGACGCCGTTGTTGGCTTCGACCAGACGTGCGAAGTCCGGCCAGGTATCCGCATCGAGTGCTCTCGCTTCATATTTTAGTGCAGGTTTTCCAGGCATCAGTTATAGTTATGTGCGCGACGCACATTTCGTCAAGCTGAAAGTCCTGCGCGTCCTACGTCGCGACGGCCTTATCGGGAGCGGCGCCGCGCAACGCCGGCGAGGCCGATCAACCCTAGGCCCATGAGCGCCAGTGTGCCGGGTTCAGGCACAGCCACCGTAGTGGTTCTGCGGGTTGCCGTCAGGGTCGACTCCTCGATGGGGATCGTCGTGCTGCGGGGATCGAGTACACCATCGATACAGAAGCCTTGAAGTAAGTTACCGCTGACAAAGCCAAATCCCGGCATTGGGCAATCCGCTCCTTGGCGACTGGTGTTCCAGAGTTGTCCGCCGCGACTTTCAGAAGGTCCGCCGACGACGAACGCCTCAAAAAAAGAGTCGAAATTGAAATTCAGCGTGCCGAAGAGACCATCGGCAAGATTGACGCTTCCGAATGATTTGCCATTCAGGAAGCCCTCGAAGGAAAAGGTTAGAAGATCGCCCGCATTTTTGATGCGTTTCCGGGGGTTGCCGTCGTCGAAGCTGAATTCCCCGGTCATGCTGTAGCCGTTCTCGCCGGTCCAGCTGATATCGTAACTGATCGGAACGGCCTTGGCGGGCAGTGAGAAGAGCAAAGCCGTGAGCGCAATTGCCGCTGCGGCGCAGTGAGTGAGTTTCATTTTGAGTCCCCCAATTCATACTCAGATTTCACGAGACGGATGGTGTCCTGCCTGCGCGACGGCTGACCTGCTTACCCGGGTGTCAGGTTTGCTGGGATGTCACGCCAGCGCCCAGGCTCCGCCGAACTGGAGAAGAGGCTTAGGAGAAAGCCTGAGGGATTGATAGCTGCGCACCGCACTTTGTCCAATACGTGCTCAATTTTGTCCGAAATGCGCGCAAGTCGACCCAAAACGGAGCTACGAAATCAGCGTCCGCGGCGGCGTTTGCGGGAGAGGCGGCAGAAGAGAGAGTCGTGATCGCGCCCAACCTGGCAGGCTTCAAGCCGGCCCGGCGGACCTCAAGGAAGCAACGGCCGCATCAGATGAGTCGGACTAAATCAGGTCTGTCCCAAGACGCTCGAAATGCATTTTTGATTTTCCTGAAGCAGAGATCTGCTGCTCAACTCAGAGTAAGCAAGTTTAATCGTTTTTTATGGATAACAGCGTAAAACCACAGTGAGAAAAACACTCGTTTTCTTTGTTGATTTTGAAGAACAGATAGTGCGCGAACCAGAGTTACACATGCTGAATCAGCCTCTGCATGCGATTAAGAAGTCCTCGCTCGGACCCGTCATCGCTCAGTCCTCACAATTCATTTCGCCTTTAATCGATGAAGCCTTCAATCATTGGCACGACCATAGAGGCGCGGACCATCTTCCGCGGCTCGCTCATCTCGTTTCCGAGCCTCCACCGGATTTTTGGCCTCACACGATCGTTTTGGATATTGTCGATGACGACTATCTTGCGCGCTACGTCGGGCTGAAGTCCGCTCAAACCTACGGCGACGTAAGCGACAGTTACCTCTCGGAGCTTCCGTCGCCGCTGAAAGAGCGGGTCGCTGACTTGCTTGATACCTGCGCAGGGAAACAGGCGCCCATCTACGCGTTCTGGCCGAGAAGCGCTGTCAGGGGACAACCCTTTATCGGTGTGGAAGTCCTTTGCCTTCCCTGGTCAAAATCCGGCGACAGCCTCGATCATATGACCCTTGTAAACGTGAACGCCTACGGGAGCGCAATGATCTAGCGAATGGCTAGAAACAGCATGCGTCCTGTTATCGCGCGACCCCTTATCGCGCGACCCCGTGCGTCCACCGATCCTGAACCGCGATAGAGCCGCCGCTCAGATCCGTTTGTGGCCGAAAGCCTGCATGGCTTTGTCGCGGTGCTGCAGCTCTTCTTTCCTGGATTCAACGGCATCAACCATGCGCAGCTTGCCGGTCCGGTCCCGGACCCGTTTGAAGCGTTTCAGCTCTTTATCCTGCGCCTTCAGTTTGCTGCGCTCGCGCCCCGCCAGTCTTTGAAGATCTCCGGTCATCGGTCATGCTCCCAGAATGGTTGCTCCATTTCCATAAAATACAGTCTACAGTAAGTGGCGTCAGATGCCTTGAGGCAAATCAAGGCCGGACAGGCGAGCTTGCCTCGCTCTGCAACGATACTGTGCTGGTCATCTACAACGTTTCAGACATGAAGATCTGTAAGGTTTCAAGTTTGTCCGATCGTTGGAATCAAGGGATTCGTATCGTTTCAAGACTATTCATTCTGCTACGTTACATATCGCGTAAATCGTGACGTTGCAGAACCAACCCCAGCCCGGTTGCAGATCGGGCGGCATTCCTGCCGTCTTCAATTGCATCATTGCCAATTCCCGGGCAGGGGGCTGATCTGCTATAGCTCTCACGCCCGACAACCAACAGGCGCCATCAAAACCATGCCTTCATTCCTTTGCCCGCGCGCCTTCCTTCTGGCCGCCGCCCGGTGAGTTTCTCCTCCGGACCTTCCGGCCGGCGGCGCCTGCGCCGAGGTTCCTGGCTTCCCGCCATCCTGTCGGCCCTGCTGCTGATCGCCGGGTTCGCCAGCTATGTCGCCTTTTACAGTGCGGCGCCCACGGAGCCGGGCTTTCATGCGCAGGCCTGCTGGTTTGATACGGATATCGTCGGCGATGCGGACTGCGGCACGCTTGTGGTCCGCGAAAACCGGCAAAGGCCGGACAGCCGCACGATCGGCCTGCCGATCGTTATTCTGAGAGCCCAGGGCGAAGAGGCGGAGAGGGGGCGGACGCGCGAGCCGATATTCTACCTCACCGGCGGTCCAGGAGACCGCTTTCCTTTCTCCAGCCAGCAGGACATGGATTCCTGGTCGCTCTGGCGCAAGGATTTTCCGCCCGAGCACGACCTCATCCTGGTCGGTCCGCGCGGCACGGGCAGGCATGCGGTAGACTTCGGCTGTCCCGAAATGCGCAAAGCGGCGATCAGCGCCGGGGCGCATAGGCCGGGCGAACCGCCGCCGGACAGCCGCGCGCTCGCGGTCGAAGCCGTCACCGCCTGCGCCCGGCGTTTGCAGTCCGAGGGCGTGGATCTGACGGCTTACAACAGCCGTGAAAGTGCCGCCGATATTGCCGAACTGCGTCAGGCGCTGGAAATCGAAACCGCAGTGCTTTACGGCGTTTCCTACGGGACGCGCTGGGCGCTGAGCATTCTGAGATACCATCCGGAGGGCATCGCGGCGGCTATTTTGGACGGTTTGGTGCCGCCCGAAGCCGCTGAAGGCCTGGAGGTCGCCGCCTTTTACCGTGAGAGTCTGCAGCAGGTCTTCGATGACTGTGCCGCGCACAGCGTTTGCCGGCATCAGTTCGGGGATGTCGAGCGGCGGTACGAGCGCCTGCGCGAAGGGCTGAAGGCGCGCCCGCTCAAACTTCCGCTCGAGAATTATCTCGATGGGGATGAACTGAGCGCTCTGGGGGACGCGGAGGGGCGCAGTATCAGCTTTGACGACACCTGGTTCGGCTGGCTGCTGTTCGACGCCATTATGGACCGGGATGTGCCGTTTCTGATTCCGCTCCTGATCGATGACCTGGAACAGAAACGTTTTGCTACCCTGAACGCGCGCCTGCGCGAGAGCCTGCTGCTGATACTCGAATCCCAGGCCTACAATTCCTGGGCCATCTATCTTTCCCATATCTGCCGCGATGAAGCCGCGTTCGAGACGCCCGAGGCTGTGGCCGCCGCAGCGCGGACGGCGGGTGACCTTGCCTTCATGGTCGAGGACTATGCGCCCAATTACCTCTGCGCCCTCTGGCCGTCCGGAAAAGCCGATCCGGTGGAAAACCAGCCGGTCAGGAGCGCTGTCCCCACCTTGCTGCTGTCGGGCCGTTTCGATCCTCTGACTCCACCGGCTCTGGCCCAAAGGGCCGCCGCGCATCTCTCCAACAGCTACCTCTATACCCTGGCGGAGAAGGGTCATGGGGCGCTCTATGACAACGCCTGTGCCCAGCATCTGGTCCGAAGCTTTCTGAGAAGCTTTAAGCGCCCGACGCAAACCCGCTGCGAACCACAAGATCTGGCGGTATCCGCCGGAAACTGAGGCTATATACGGAACGTACGGGGGATAGCTGACGCTTACGAGTGATAGCTGAGAGCCGGCGCGTACGAGGAAAGGCGAGAGAGGCGATGTCATTGGAAATCCGGCCGCTGTCCGAACGCGAACGGCTCCTGGTCCTGGATTGGCTGGAACGGGAAGAGGCGGCGCCGGACAGGGAATTCGCCGCGCAAAAAGACGCTCTTGCACGCGCAGAGGATGCCGGTGAGCTCTGGGGGCTCTTCGAAGACGCGGATCCGGTTGCCTTTCTGGCCGGCGGACTGCGCAAGGACGGGTTTTTGAGGGTGCGGGCCGATCGCCGGCGGCGGGGGTATGGCCGCAGGCTGGTCCGGCATCGGATCGACGCGCTGCGTGCCGATGACAGCTGCTGTCTGCTGGACATCCTATGCGAACCGGCGGACTCCATTCCCTTCTGGCGGAAGATGGGTTTTACCCTTTATGGCGGGTCCTGCGCCTTCAAACGCCTGGAGCGGCGCTTTGAGGTGCCCAGGGGCGCCGAAGCCATCGCTGTCAGGATCCGAAGCTTTCCTGATTTCGTCCTGCGGACGGGCGAGCTGGTGGAACCGCTCGACTCGTTCCGGCCGGATGCTGTGATTCTCCCCGGCGGCAATATCCAGCTGGCGGAACGGGTGATTTTTTTCGCCGGGCCGCTCAACCGCCGCTACGACCTTGTGGTCATGATCGAGGTCGGCGGGCGGACTCTGCTGTTCGACCGGGTGAGCAGCGACGCCGCCTACGCGGTGGGAGTCAGCGAGGATGGACAGGCGAACCACTTTCTGGACCGGATCAACGACCCGCCTCTGACCGAGATTCCTTCCCGGCGCTGATGCCGAGTGATCAGCGTAGGGGAATGGCCAGTGTAGGGGGGTGGCAAGCTGTAACCTTTCAGATATGAGAATTCGTGACGTTACAGCGCCGCCGGTCGGTAACCTTGCCGGCCGGTCGACCTGTGACATTGCTGTTCGCGGTCTCTCGAGCGTTTCAGCCCTATCGTAACGTTACAGAAGGGTGGAGCCGTAACGTTACAGGCACAAAAGGCTGAAAGGTTACAGATCGCGCTCTTCGTATCGATGCAAGTGGCTGAACAGCAACGTTTCAGCTGGTTCGGACTGCCGTCGCGAAGGATAGAAAAGTTGAAAGGTGACAGCTTTGCGCCGGTCCGTTGGCGCCTATCAGGTGACCGGTTCGACGCAGGTGTATTCACGCTGGTTGTTGTTTTCACCGGCGCCTTCCTTGATGTCATTGCCTGTATCGATCTTCATCTTGAATTTGGCTTCTCCATCTTTCCAGGCGCCCTTTGAAAGCGGAAACTTCACGGTGCCCACAGCACCGGCCGCAAGCGGACCGAGCGGCTTGTTAACGGTCGAAGTGGTGGTCGGGCTCGTGCGCATCGTAACGCTGACAAAGCTGTTTCGGACCGGCTTGAGACCCTTGTTCCGGACGCCGACGACCACTTCACTGGCGAGGGCTGTGCTGCCTTGTTTGCCGCAGTAACCGGTCTTGGGCGCGCCCGGAAGCGGACCGCTCGGATAAGGCATGTGGAAGACCAGGTCCGGAAGAATTTCGATCACAGAGTTTCCCGGAGCTTTATTGCTGTTAGGTCCCCCATGCGGTTTGGGCTTGGTCGGCTTACCGAGTTTTCCGGATCGGGCCGGTCTACCGGGCTCCGCGGAGCCTCTGCCCTGTGACCCCACGTTCACGTGTGGCTTGGTGCGTTCGAACGTTTCTTTCGCGGCTTCCGCGGGCAGGGAATGAGTGAGTGCCGCGACCGAAACCACTCCGGCAACCATCAAGCATAACATATTGATTTTAATCATATAACTTAACCTCTTTATCTGCTTTATCGCTGGGCGCCGCTTTCCTTGGAACCGGTGGATTTCACGTGAAAGACCACCGTTTCTCATCGCTTGAGACGCGCTTCTTCAGAGAAAGGTTCAAAAGAAATGCCGGACAGGTCAGAATGGAGAGGGCAGAATGAAGAGGGGTGTGACGCCGCGGAGGCTCTGAACCCGGTCAGCGCTCTGTATCGTTACAGTGTTCTATCCGCTGGCAAACAGCAGGGTCTGGCTCAACGAACGCTTACAGATCGGTCGAGTGATGTCGAAAAACGGAAAGCACCACAAGGCAAAGCGTCTCGCAAAGATCGAAATGGACCGCGAACTGGGACGTGACGCTTACGAGGCGCGTCTGGAGAAGCTGCAAACCAAGCTGCGGCGGATCCAGCAGGCTTACCTTCACAGCGGCGATAGCGCGGTGATTGCCTTTGAGGGCTGGGACGCGGCGGGCAAGGGCGGCACGATCCGGCGCATGTCCGCGGTGCTCGATCCGCGCGGCTTCAAGGTCTGGCCGATTGCCGCCCCCAAGCCCCATGATCTGGAGCGGCACTATCTCTCGCGCTTTTGGGAACGCCTGCCGGCGCGCGGCGGCCTCGCGGTTTTCGACCGGACCTGGTACGGGCGGGTCCTGGTGGAGCGCGTCGAGGGCTTTGCGGCCCACAAGGAATGGAAGCGGGCCTATGACGAGATCAATGACTTCGAGCGCCTGATGATCGATAACGGCACGCGCCTCGTGAAGCTCTTCATGCACATCACGCCCGATGTGCAGTTGCAACGTTTCGAGGCCCGTCTGCAGGATCCCATGAAGCGCTGGAAACTCAGTATTGAGGATTTTCGTAACCGGGAAAGCCGTCCGGCTTACGAAAAGGCCATCGATCAGATGTTCGAACGGACCTCCACCGACCAGGCGCCCTGGCATGTGATCCCGGCAAACGACAAGAAATATGCGCGGATCTCGGCCATGGAGATCATTTCGGATCACCTCGCCAAGGGTGTCGACCTCAGGCCGCGTCCGCTGGACGACCGGGTTCGTGAGGAGGCCGAGCGAATTTTCGGGCTCTACTGATTAGGACGGTGATCAGGGCGGGCCTTGCCTGGACTCCGCTCTAAATTTTACTGCTGGATCAGATTCACAAGGTTGATAGATCGCCTTCGGCGATTCCATCTAAACTTGACCAGATCTAGTCCTCACGGCGGCCCGGGGTATCACGATCTCGCTCGTAGCGCTGTTTTAGCGGAAAGGGCGGCAACCAGGACTCTCGGCGGATTGTCCAGCTTTCGTAGGTCGGCATCAGCTGATCGGGCGCGTCCAGGCTGCCAAGGTTCACTTCGATTTCATCGTCACTGCGCGCGAACACCGACGAACCGCAATGCGGACAGAACGTGCGTCCTTTGTAGGCGCGGGTTTCGCCGGTGATTGTCACGGCATCCTCAGGGAAAATCGCGGAGGCGTGAAAGAGGGCGCCGTGATGCTTGCGGCAGTCCAGGCAGTGACAAAGACCCACCCGATAGGGCCGTCCCGACGCCTCAATCCGGACCTTGCCGCACTGACAGCCGCCGGTGAACCGCTCCATGCCGCGCTTCCTTTCTCAATCGTCCGTGAATTGCCTGGAAATCAGATATTCCGAGTCAGATGTTCGACTTCTGGGAGGCGAACCTGACGGCTTCCTCCGCCGCGCGCACCAGGGCGCGGGCTTTGTTGCGGCACTCCTGGTACTCGCCTTCGGGAAGACTGTCGGCAACCACGCCGCCACCGGCCTGGATGTAAATCCTGTCGTCCTTGAGCACGGCGGTGCGCAGGGCGATGCAGGTATCCATGGTCCCGGTCGCGCCGAAATAGCCCACGGCCCCGGCATAGATCCCGCGCCGGTCCGGTTCCAGCTCATCGATGATCTCCATGGCGCGGACCTTGGGAGCGCCTGAGACCGTGCCTGCCGGAAAGCCGGCGTAGAGCGCCTGCATGGCGTCGTATTTCTCGTCGAGTTCCCCGTCCACGTTGGACACGATGTGCATGACGTGGCTGTAGAGCTCGACCAGCATCTTCTCGGTGACCTTGACCGAGCCGACCTTGGCGACCCGTCCCACATCGTTGCGACCCAGATCCAGCAGCATCAGGTGCTCGGCCAGTTCCTTGGGATCCGACAGCAGGTCCGCTGCCAGTTCCTTGTCTTCCTGAGGCGTGGCGCCGCGCTTGCGGGTGCCCGCGATCGGGCGGATCGTGACCTTGCCGTCGCGCAGGCGCACCAGGATCTCCGGACTGGAGCCGACAATCGAGAATTCGCCGAGGTTTAGATAGAAGAGGAACGGCGAGGGGTTGATGCGGCGCAGCGCCCGGTAGAAAGCGAAGGGCGGTAGCTCAAAGGGGATCGAAAAGCGCTGGGACAGCACGACCTGAAAGGCGTCGCCGGCCAGGATGTACTCCTTGGCCTTCTCGACCATGGCATGGAATTCGGCCTGGGTAACGTTGGAGTCCGGTTCAGGCAGGACCGTGTCGCCCATGTAGACGTCGCGGCCGCGCGGCACCGGCTGTTCGAAGTCGCTGACCACGGCCGCCAGCCGGGAATAAGCCGCCTCGTAGGCGTCGCGGGTGGATAACTCCTGGCCGGGCCAGACCGGGGTCACCACCGTCACCTGGTCCTCGACCCGGTCGAAGATCGCAATCACGGTCGGGCGAATGAACATGCCGTCCGGGACCCCCAGGAAATCCGGATTCTGGTCCGGCAGATGCTCCATCAGGCGCACGGTCTCGTAACCCAGATAACCAATGACCGCAGACGCCATGGGCGGCAATCCCTGGGGCAGATCAATCCGGCTTTCGGCGATCAGGCCACGCAGGCTGTCTAGCGCGTCGCCCTCAAGCGGCGTGAAATTCTCGAGATCCTGCAGGGCGTTCCGGTTGATTTCGGACTGATTGCCCCGGCAGCGCCAGATCACGTCGGGTTTGAAGCCGAGAAAGGAGTAGCGGCCGATATTGGTGCCGCCCTCGACCGATTCGAAAAGCACGGAGTTGGGCTGGCCCTCTGCAAGCTTCAGAAAGGCGGAAACCGGCGTCTCCAGATCGGCGATCAGGGTCGTCCATACAACCTGGGCTTTCCCGCTCTCGTAGAGCCTGGCAAAGCCGTCGTAGTCCAACCCCGTTGGATCCTGCGTACCCATGACCTTAGATACCCGTAGCCCTAAAACTGAGACAGGACGGTGTCGAGGTTCTGATGATTGATTTCGACTCTGTAAGATTCGTTCAGGGTGTCGGTAAACTGGGTCACCAAATCGCCCTGAATCCGATTGACCAGATTGGACTGCAGCGCCGCGATCGCCGTATCTGCTTCCGCATCGGGCGCCGCGGTAATGTTGGAAAGGCGCGCGACCATGATGCCCTCGGCATCCTCGACCACATCAGCCTTGCCTTCTTCCAGCTCGAAAAGCTTGCTGGGCAGATCGAGCGGAATGCCAGGTGTCGGCGTGGTGTTGAAACGCCGCATTGCCGGTGTGGCCGTTGGTATCAGTCCGGCCTCCTGCGCCAGAGCCGCAAAATCTCCGCCGTTGTTCACGGCCTCGACCAGGACCTGCGCCTGCTCCGTCAAAAGACGAGCCCGCTCGGCAGCTTCCCAGCCGGCGATGACATCCGCGCGTACTTCATCCAGCGGTTTGGCGGCTGCGGGGATGTCCTCGTGTACCCGGACAACGAAGTAGCCGCCCTGTGCGGTTTCCGTGAGCAGGCTCTCATCGCCGATTTCTGTGGAGAAGGCGGTGTTGATGAAGGTCCTGTCATTGGGCAGGGCTTCGATCGTCTCGCCGTTTTCGTCGCTGCCGCTGCGGTCGACCCGATCGAAGCGCTCGATCTTCAGGCCGAGGGACGCCGCCGCTTCTTCCAGGGTCGCGCCGCCCGCCATGGTATCGTCAAGCGCGTTCGCCAGTTCGATGGCGGTGTCGGTTGCGAGGGTCAACTGCAAGGTCGCGCGCAGATCTTCGACCACCTCCTCAAAGGGGGAGACGCTTCCCTCCTGGATCTCGGAGACTTGTGCCAAGTGCCATCCAAGCGGACTTTCCACGGCCTCTGAAACACCGCCTTCTTCAGCCGCGAAGGCGCCTTCGGCCAGGGCCGGAAGCTGATCCGCCAACTCCGCGCGGGAGATCAGACCCAGGGAGACGGGCGCGCCCACACCGGCTTCCGCCGCCACCGCGGCAAAGTCGCGGCCTTCACGAATTTTGGCCAGCGCGTCATTGGCGGCTTCCTGATTGGGAAAAAGCACCTGGGAGACATTCCGGCGTTCCGGGACCGAGTAGGCGTCAATCCGCAACTCGTATTCCTCACGCAGCCGTTCATCGGCGACCGCGACTTCGTCGGTGAGGGCGGCGGGGTCGATTTGGAGGACGCTCAGGCTGCGGAATGCGGGCGCCAGAAAGTCGCCGCTATTCTGGTCGTAGTATGTCCTGATCTGTTCGTCGGTCGGTGCGGGTAAATCCGTGATGCTGTCGTTGCGGAAGACAACCGTGTCCGCCGTGCGTGTTTCCGCGCTGTAGCGATAGAGTGCCTCCGCCATGGCGCGCGGCATGGTCACCGCGCCGGAAATCGCGTTGACGACCTGCTGGCGCTGGATATCGCCGGTCAAACCCTGCAAAAAGGCCTCTTCGCTCAAGCCACTGTTTAGAAGGGCATTTTGGAACGCAAAGCTGTCGAACCTTCCGGTCGCCTGATCCTGGAAAGCAGGGAGAGACCTGATTTGCTCGAGGAGTTGATCAGTGGTCACCACAAGACCCAGATCGTTCGCGTGCTGCTCGAAGAGGGCGCGGGTGGTGAGGCGGTCCATGACCTGCTGTACAACGCCGAAGGCCTGCGCCTGCTCGATGTCCAGGCGTCCGCCAAACTGCGGCGCGAGCCGGGCCAGTTCCTGCCGGAGATTCCGGCTGAATTCCTGCTGGCCGATTGCAACCTTGCCGACCTGCGCGACGGAGTAGGTATGCTGCGGACCCTGAAAAATATCGCCGATGCCCCAGACGCCGAAACTCAGGATCAGCAGCGCGAAAAGACAAAAGGTGACGAACTTCTTGATTGGGTTGATTTTCTTGTCGGCCAAGGCCATGGCTAATCCCTGTTTACGGCAGTGGGTGTCCGGCATCGGATCCGCGATGTATCCGCAGGCTCGTCCCAGCAAATAAAGTGCGCGGCATATTAGGTACCGCCCGGGGTGCGGGCAATACGCAATTGCGTGCAAACATGGCCGTGCGCGGCCTGAAGAGTTGGCCTGGAGAGTTGGATTGGCACGGCCGCCATGCTAGGTAATCGCAAAACACGCCAGAATCCGGCTGTTTAAGTTCGAACTACCCCTCATATGGAGAGATTGGCCATGCGGCGCAAGTTGATTGCCGGGAACTGGAAAATGAATGGTTTGCGTGCCGGCGGGATCGCCCTGGCGGGCGACCTGGCGGGAAAGTGTAAGGCCGAGGCGCCAAATTGCGATTTCCTGGTTTGCCCGCCCGCTCACCTGCTGATCAGCGTTGCCGAAGCGATCGCGGGCAGCGGCGTCGCGCTCGGCGGCCAGGATTGCCACACCGCGGCGTCAGGGGCGCACACCGGGGACATGAGCGCGGAAATGCTGGCCGACGCCGGTTGCGGCTTTGTCATCCTGGGCCACTCGGAACGCCGCGCTGATCATGGCGAAAGCAGCAGCCTCGTTCGGGCGAAGGCCGCCGCGGCCGAGCGGGCCGGTCTGACGGCCATTGTCTGTGTCGGGGAAACCGCCGATGAACGCGAGGCGGGCAAGGCGCTTGAGGTGATCGAAAGCCAGGTTCGTGAGTCCCTGCCCGAAACTGCGCCCGAAACTGCGCCCGAAGCAGCAGGGGCGTCGCTGGTGGTGGCTTATGAGCCGGTCTGGGCCATCGGAACCGGTCTGACCGCGACTCCGTCGGATGTTGCGGAGGTCCATGCTCATATCCGTAAGCTCCTGGTCGAGCTCTATGGTAACGATACAGGCAGCGCGATTCGCATCCTCTACGGCGGGTCGGTAAAACCTGGAAATGCGGCGGAATTGATGGCTGTCGGGGACGTTGACGGAGCGCTGGTCGGCGGAGCCAGCCTGAAGCTCGACGATTTTTGGGCGATTGGACGCAGTTGCCCCTAGCCATCGGGCTCTCAAAGAGCTAAATACCCAGCGTTCCTGACCGGCTGGTGGCCGAGCTTCCGCGCGCCTCAAGCCTTGCTGGGATAAAAGATGTGTAGCGGCGCCCCAAGCGGCGCAGTCCTGCCAGAGAAACCGCAAGGGATTGTTCGGATCGCCTTGCCGCTTTGAAACGGCAGTTCTGCGTAGTTTTTTGTTGGGTGCATGCCGAGATATGGTCCGCAACGGACCGAATACTGAAAGACTGATTCGATGGAAAATGTTTTTTTGGTGATCCATTTGCTGTTGGCGCTGGCGATGATCGGTGTCGTGCTGCTGCAAAAGAGTGAGGGTGGCGGCCTGGGAATCGGCGGCGGCGGCGGGTCCGGCGGTGGTTCGGGCGGCATGGGCGGATTTCTGAGCGGACGCGGATCGGCCAACCTTCTGACCCGCACGACCGCGGTTCTCGCGGGCCTGTTTATGATCAGCAGCCTCGGCCTGACCATTCTCGGAAATCAGGGCCTTGAGCGCAGTTCGATTGTCGACGATCTCCGCTCGCAGCCGATCGCGCCGATTCAGGCGCCGGTCGAGCCCCTGGCGCCACCGGTACCGGCGCCGCAGAACTGAACAGGACGCTGACCACACGCCCCCGCCCGGGGGCGCGTGACGGCAAGGAGAAGCCGGAGTTACTATCTGATCCGGCAAGGGTGTTTTTTCAGACGCCGTCGGGGTCGCCCGAACGGGACAGCGTTTTGAGCAAGGGCGGTTTGAGCAAGGGTAGATGACGCGCTTTATATTTATTACCGGAGGCGTGACCTCCTCACTTGGAAAAGGGCTGACATCGGCGGCCTTGGGCGCGTTACTCCAGGCGCGGGGCTTTAAAGTCCGCCTCAGAAAACTGGACCCCTACCTCAACGTCGATCCGGGCACCATGAGCCCTTACCAGCACGGTGAAGTCTTCGTGACCGACGACGGCGCCGAGACCGACCTGGATCTGGGGCACTACGAGCGCTACACGGGCGTCGCGGCGCGGCGCAGCGACAACGTCACCACCGGTCAGATCTATTCCAAGGTTCTGCAGAAGGAACGCCGGGGCGATTACCTGGGCGCCACCGTGCAGGTCATTCCGCATGTGACCGACGCCATCAAGGAATTCGTCCGCAGCGACATCACCGACGAAGACTTCATTATTTGCGAAATCGGCGGCACGGTCGGCGACATCGAGGGCCTGCCGTTCCTGGAAGCCATCCGTCAACTGGGCAACGAACTCGGGCGCGAACGCAGCATCTTCGTTCACCTGACCCTCTTGCCCTATCTGGCCTCCGCCGGAGAGCTCAAGACCAAGCCGACGCAGCACTCCGTAAAGGAATTACAGTCGGTCGGTATTCAGCCCGATGTCATGGTCTGCCGCTGCGAGCATGAAATCCCCATGGACGCGCGCCGCAAGATCGCACTCTTTTGTAACGTTCGGCGCGAAGCTGTTATCCAGGCCTTGGATGTAGACACGATTTACGCCGTGCCGCGCGCGTACCACGAAGAAGGGCTGGATCAGGAAATCTGCCGGCATTTCGGCCTGGACGACGCGCCGCAGCCGGATCTCTCGCGTTGGGACTCCGTGACGGACCGCATCCGACAGCCCGACGGAGAAGTGACCATCGGTGTGGTGGGCAAATACACTTCCTTGCTCGATGCCTATAAATCCCTGGCCGAGGCGCTGACCCATGGCGGGATCGCCAACAACGTCCGGGTCAAGGTCAACTGGCTCGATTCCGAGATCTTCGAGCAGGACGGCCCGATCCATGCGCTGGAGAACGTGCATGGTATTCTGGTGCCCGGCGGCTTCGGCGAACGCGGCTCCGAGGGTAAGATCAAGGCGGCCGGTTTCGCGCGGGAGCGCAACGTTCCCTACTTCGGGATCTGTTTCGGCATGCAGATGGCCTGCATCGACGCGGCGCGCAATCTGGCAGGCATCGAAGGGGCCGGTTCCACCGAGTTCGGAACCTGCGACGATCCGATTGTCGGCCTGCTGACCGAGTGGACACAGGGCAACGAGGTGGTGCAGCGCAGCGGCGCCGACGACCTGGGCGGCTCCATGCGCCTGGGCGCTTATCCCTGCACTCTGAAACCGGGCAGCCGGGTTCAGGAAGCTTACGGCGCACAGGATATCGAGGAGCGCCACCGCCACCGCTACGAAGTCAATATCAACTACCGCGAAAAGCTGGAACAGGCAGGACTGCTGTTCTCGGGCCTTTCGCCCGACGGCGAGCTTCCAGAGATCGTCGAGCTGCCGGAGCACCCCTGGTTCATCGGCGTGCAGTATCACCCCGAGCTGAAGTCGAAGCCCTTCGATCCCCATCCGCTCTTCACCTCCTTCGTCGCGGCGGCTGTGGCCCAGTCGCGCCTGATGTAAGAGGCGCTTGGGCCCAGCAACCTGACCGCAAGTAAAGGATAAAGCCCGAATGACCCAGGCACGGCATGTCGCAGTTGGTTCGCTTACGCTCGGTAACGATCTGCCTTTCGTTCTCATTGCCGGGCCCTGCGCGATGGAAAGCCGCGCGCATGCGCTGGAAATGAGCCACGCCTTGACCGAAATGGCCTCGGAACTGGGGATCGGCTTGATTTACAAGTCTTCTTTCGACAAGGCCAACCGGACCAGCCTGAATGCGGGGCGCGGCGTGGGATTGAAAGACGCGCTGCCGATCTTTGCCGAAGTCCGTGAAACCTACGGCTGCCCGGTCCTGACCGACGTCCACGCCGCGGAGCAGTGCGCGCCGGCGGGAGAAGCCGTCGATGTGCTTCAGATCCCCGCATTCCTTTGCCGGCAAACCGATCTGGTGGTAGCGGCCGCGAAGACCGGCAAGGCGGTCAACGTCAAGAAGGGTCAGTTCCTGGCGCCCTGGGACATGAAGAATGTCGCGGCCAAGGTGCTGGACAGCGGCAATCCGAACGCCATGGTCTGCGAGCGGGGGGCGTCCTTCGGCTACAACACACTGGTTTCCGATATGCGCTCGCTGGCGATCATGGCGGAAGACACCGGCTGCCCGGTGGTTTTCGATGCCACCCACTCGGTACAGCAGCCCGGCGGGCGCGGAGGCTCCACCGGCGGTCAGCGTGAGTTCGTGCCGGTGCTGGCGCGTGCGGCGATTTCGGTCGGCGTGGCCGCCGTCTTTATGGAAACGCACCAGGATCCGGATTCGGCGCCCTCGGACGGTCCCAACATGGTGCCTCTGCACCAGATGAAGGACCTGATCGCGACGCTTATGGCTTTCGACGCCATTGCCAAGGCCAACCCCGTTGCTTTGACCTGACCGGTTATTTCGAAAAACTGCAGCGGCCTCGTGCCGCCTGCGGAACGTCACACACTAAAGCTTGGAGCAGATATCCCATGACGGCGATCGTAGACATTCGAGGGCGTGAAATCCTTGATTCGCGCGGCAACCCGACGGTTGAAGTCGATGTAACCCTTGAAAACGGTGCCTTCGGGCGCGCTGCCGTGCCTTCAGGCGCCTCCACCGGTGCCCATGAGGCCGTCGAGTTGCGCGATGCCGACAAAGGCCGCTACGGCGGGAAGGGCGTGCTCAGCGCCGTCGAGGCGGTCAATCACGAGATCTTTGACGTGCTCTCCGGCCTGGACGCCGAAGACCAGCTGCTGATCGACCAGACCATGATCTCCCTGGACGGCACAGCCAACAAGGCGCGCCTGGGGGCAAACGCAATTCTGGGCGTCAGCCTGGCCGTGGCCAAGGCCGCCGCCGAGGATGCGGGCCTGCCGCTTTACCGCTACGTCGGCGGTGCCTTCGCGCGGACCCTGCCGGTGCCGATGATGAACATCATCAACGGCGGCGCGCACGCGGACAATCCCATCGATATTCAGGAATTCATGGTCATGCCGGTCGGCGCGGCCAGCGGCACGGACGCCATCCGCATGGGCGCCGAGATCTTCCAGTCCCTGAAAAAGGCGCTGCAGGACGCCGGGCACAACACCAACGTGGGCGACGAGGGCGGCTTTGCCCCGAACATCGGCTCGACCGATGAAGCGCTTGGTTTTATTGCCAAATCGGTTGAAAGCGCGGGCTACAGCCTGGGTGATGACGTGATGCTTGCGCTCGACTGCGCCTCCACCGAGTACTTCAAGAACGGCAAATACGAGCTTGAGGGCGAGGGGAAATCTCTCGATCCCGCGGCGATGGTCGACTATCTGGCCGCGCTTTGCGACCGCTACCCGATCCTTTCCATCGAAGACGGCATGGCCGAGGACGACTGGGAGGGCTGGAAGCAGCTGACCGAAGCGGTTGGCCATAAGGTCCAGCTTGTCGGCGACGACCTCTTCGTCACCAACCCCAAGCGCCTGGCTGACGGTATCGCGCGCGGGGTCGCCAACTCGATCCTGGTCAAGGTCAACCAGATCGGCACGCTTTCCGAGACTCTGGAGGCGGTCGATATGGCCCATAAGGCCGGCTATACGGCGGTGATGTCCCATCGCTCGGGCGAAACCGAAGACTCCACCATTGCCGACCTGGCGGTCGCCACCAACTGCGGCCAGATCAAAACCGGCTCGCTCTCCCGTTCGGACCGTCTGGCCAAGTACAACCAGCTTATCCGCATCGAGGAAGAGCTCGGCATTGCCGCGCACTATGCGGGCCGCAATGTTCTGAGAGGTTAGGTGTTCTGAGAGGTTAGGTGTTCTGAGAGGTTAGGCGTTCTGAGGGGCTAGCTGCTCCAGGAAGCCAGGTTCTCCGAGAGAGCAGCTCCTCTGGCGGGTCGTCCCGAAAAGCATTCTCACAAGACGGCGTCAGTCACTTCGCGGGCTGACGCCGTTTTCGCGTCATGAATTGTGGTGAAAATGACGTGTCGTCCCCGCGCAGGGCATTCTAACCCTTGAGATATCATGCCCGCTGCCCCATTTTCCTTTCAGGGAGTGAGCTGTAAGGATCAGGATATGTCGGATCTCAAAAACAAACAGAGAGCACGTGCCAAGGTGGCCGCCGCCGAGGATGACCGGGCGCTCAAGATCGTGATGATCGGGTTTTTGGGCCTGATCGTTTTTGCCGCCAGCGCGTTAGCGGCCTTCCCCTCGATGGGGGCGGTCTTCGTGGAGTCCTATAAGCAGCAGTATCAGGCCAAGGTCACCGAAGCGGTGATCTGCCGCTTCTGACCCTCTCTTCCGGCCTCGCCTGCCGTCCCTGACCGGGTCGGCCGGGGCAGAGCAGCCTACATCAGCATCAGCTTGTCGTTCAGGGCCAGCCATCCCGAGGGCTCGCCCATGATCTTGGCAGTGTCGTACTTGCCGAAGATCCGTGTGATTCCCCGTTTGGTGAAGACTTCGTACATGATCGCGCTGGCGGGGCCTTGCGGTTGACCCGCCTTGCCGCCGAAGCGGCTGGAGAGCTGGGTTTCCACGTGCGCGCGCCAGTGCACCTCCATCGCGGTGCGGGCGATCAGCTTGCCCAGGGTCAGCTTCACCCCGAGTTTTGCAATGGCGGAGGCCGCGCCGGTTGCAAGGCCCAGGCCCGCCACCGGGATCACGGCTCCGGCAAGATCCGTGCTGCGCACGGCTATTTTGGCGGCCTTGGCCTTTTGAATTGCCGAGATCCAGCCGGTCACCGTGTCGCTCTTGCGGAACCCTCTACCCGCGGCATTGACCCCGACCATATGAGCGGTCGTGGTGCCGATCGCATTGCCGTGCTGGATCGCGCTTAAAACATCGACCTGTGTCACGGTGCTGCCGACACCGCCCGCGATGCCGATCGCGGCGCCGCCCAGACTCTTGAAGCCGCGGTTCCGCAGATAGCGGGCCGTCTTTGGGGAGGAGCCGTCGTGGCCGTTGGTGACGAAGTAGGGATTGGGGACCAGATCGTCGGCATAGTCCTCGTCGAGCAGTCCCGTCGTGCCGGCCGACTTCAGGAAATTGATGACCTTGACCACACCGCCGGCCCCGGCGCCGGCCTCGGCAATCAATTCGATCACGCTCCAAAGAAATTCCTCGGCATCATCCTGACCCAGATCGTTGGTCGCAAGCACGCCCGCCATTCGCTGTTTCCCCTCACGTGTTTATGTCTTTCTGCTTCGGATTTCTGCGAGAGAGTAGCTGAGTTCGCAACCCTCGCGCCAGAGAATGTTGAAGACCTCACAAGGTGCAGCAGTGAGCCGCTCGAAAAGACGAGTCCGGTTCAAAGCCGCTCTTTGATGGCCGCGGCCATGACTTCGGGGGAGGTGCCGTGCCGGAACACCAGCATGAGGTTCCAGTCCTCGTCCATCAGATAGGTATAGGAGCTGTGGTCCACGGGATAATCGACCGGGTCGATGTCCGTGCGGATCGAGTGGTAGACCCGAAAGTCCCTGGCCACCGCGTCGGTCCGCTCCTTGGGACCGGTCAGGCCGACCATGCGCTCGTGAAAGAGTTCCACATAGTCCGCCAGGTGCGCCTGGGTGTCGCGGTCCGGATCGACCGTGATGAAGACGGGCCGGAGTTTGTCTCCATCCGGACCCAGCGCCTCAAAGGCCGCGGACATGTCCTGGAGCGACGTGGGGCAGATATCCGGGCAGAAGGTATAGCCGAAGTAGAGCAGGACCTTCTCGCCCCTGAAATCGGCTTCCGTGGTTCTGCGCCCGGTGTGATCGATCAGATCGAAAGGACCGCGCATGTCCGCGGGCACGGAGACGATGCCTGTGCCTGCGGGCGTCTTCTCCTGGGTCAGCCGGGAGCCCAGGATCCAGCCGGTCGTGCCGAGCGCGATCACCGCGATGACGACGGCGGAGGAGAGAAGGGCGCGATGAGAAAGCATTGGATCCGGTTTTTCCGTGCCATACCGCTACAGAAGGGATGACAAAAACTGGACCGATCCGGCTGCTGTGTCAAAGGCAGAAACGCCGGCAGCTGCAACAGTGGAAACGGCGCAAATCGACCCACGGAATAAAATCCCATCCGAATTTGACGCCTGGAACGTTTGTTTCAAAGGGTCGGGTGAGCTCAGCTCATCTCAGGAAATGAGTCCAAAAGGAGTCCAAAAGGGGAATGGATGGGAATCAATTCGGAGAAAATGAATCATATTGGAATCATTGCATTTTTTCGGTTGACCGCAGGAATCGAACTGTGATTCGTTCTCCTCATGACTATTGCCTGGGAAATACGCAGCCGCGCACGCTTCATCCTTCCGAGGGTGTTGGCGGTCTGTACCGTCGTCTACTTCGCCTACCACACGCTGGAGGGCGACCGGGGCTTTTTGACTTGGCTGTCCCTGAAGCAGGACCTGGCGCAGACCCATATCGCGCAGGGCGAGCTGCGGGCGCAGCGCCAAGAGCTCGAGGCCCGGGTTTCGCTCTTGCGTCCGGACAATCTGGACCCGGATCTTCTGGAGGAGCGGGCGCGTGACGTCCTCAACTACGGCCATGAAAACGAGCTGATCCTCATTACACCTCAGCGCGAAAATTCAATCAAAAAATGACAGGAATATTGAGAATTTTGCAATATTAATCAAAATCAAGTTAATAATAAAAATTCATAATTATTTCATATGGTTAACTCGTATTGCAATTCTGACAGTTTCCCCCTATCTTAACGGCATCGATGGGGTGCGCCCCCTGTATGTTCACGCGTAGTCAAGGGGGGAGCCAATGGCGACCAGAAAAGCCCCGGCGAAAAAGCCTGCGGCGAAACGCAAGCCCGCCAGTGCCGCAAAGTCTTCGGCGGTCAAAGTATCCAAAGACGAGCTTCTGAACCATTATCGGGAAATGCTGGCGATCCGGCGTTTCGAAGAGAAGGCCGGCCAGATGTACGGCATGGGCCTGATCGGCGGCTTTTGTCACCTCTACATCGGTCAGGAAGCCGTCGTTGTCGGCATGCGCGCCGCGACCACCGAAAACGACACCGTCGTCACCTCCTACCGCGATCACGGCCACATGCTGGCCTGCGGGATGGACCCGGATGGCGTAATGGCCGAGCTCACGGGCCGCCGCGGCGGTTACTCCAAGGGCAAGGGCGGCTCCATGCATATGTTCAGCCACGAGAAGAAGTTTTACGGCGGACACGGCATTGTCGGCGCGCAGGTGCCGATTGGCACCGGGATCGCCTTCGCACATCAGTACCTGGAAGAACCCGCCGTCTGCCTGACCTATCTTGGCGACGGCGCCCTGAACCAGGGACAGGTCTACGAAGCCTTCAACATGGCCGCGCTCTGGAAGCTGCCGGTGATCTACATCATCGAGAACAACAAATACGGCATGGGCACCTCGATCGAGCGCTCTTCGGCCAAGAGCACGGAACTCTACAACCGTGGCCAAGCCTACGGAATTCCGGGCATGCAGGTTGACGGAATGGACGTTCTCGCGGTGAAGGAAGCCGGAGAGAAAGCCGCTGAACATGCCCGGAGCGGGAAGGGGCCATACATCCTGGAGATGATGACCTACCGCTATCGCGGCCACTCCATGTCGGACCCGGCGAAATACCGTTCCAAGGAAGAGGTGCAGAAGATGCGCCAGGAACGCGATCCGATTGAGCGTCTGCGCGGTCTGATGCTGGACCAGGGGCACGCCGAAGAGAGCGAGCTCAAGGAGATCGACCGCGCCGTGAAGGCCAGGGTATCGGCGGCCGCCGAGTTCGCGCAGAACAGCCCCGAGCCTGATCCGTCGGAACTCTTCACTGATATTTACGTGGAGGCCTGATCGCGCCCTTAGGCTTCAATGCCTTGAGCCGCGAAACCGGCCAGACCCGAAACCTCGCGCCCGCACTCACAGCAAACGGCGGGCCTGCTGCAGATTTCTATCCCGGAGAGGGACCACATGCCGATTGAAATTTTAATGCCCGCACTCTCGCCGACCATGACCGAGGGTAAGTTGGCCAAATGGCTGAAGAACGAAGGCGACGAGGTCGCCGCCGGTGACGTCATTGCCGAAATCGAAACCGACAAGGCGACCATGGAGGTCGAAGCCGTGGACGAGGGCGTTCTGGGCAAGATCCTGATCGCCGAAGACACCGACGGTGTCGCGGTCAACACGCCGATCGCGGTGTTGCTGGAAGAGGGCGAGGACGCATCGGCGCTCTCAGCGGCCCCGGCGGCTGCGCCGGTTGCTGCCCCCGCCGCCGAGGCACCCGCGCCGGTGCAGGACGCGCAAACCGCACCTGCCAACGTTGCGACACCGGCACCGGCGGCCGAGCCTGAGTGGAGCGGGGCCACGGTCACCCTGACCGTACGCGAAGCGCTGCGCGACGCCATGGCGGAGGAAATGCGGGCCAACCCCAAGGTCTTCCTGATGGGTGAGGAGGTCGCCGAATACCAGGGCGCCTACAAGGTCAGCCAGGGGCTGCTGGATGAGTTCGGTGCCAAACGGGTCATCGACACGCCGATCACCGAGCACGGCTTCACCGGCCTGGGCGTCGGAGCGGCTTTCTACGGACTGAACCCCATTGTCGAGTTCATGACCTTCAACTTCGCCATGCAGGCCATCGACCACATCATCAACTCGGCGGCCAAGACCCGCTACATGTCCGGCGGCCAGGTCAGCAGCCCGATCGTGTTCCGCGGCGCCAACGGCGCGGCTTCGCGGGTCGGTGCCCAGCACTCTCAGTGCTACGCCAGCTGGTATGCCCACTGCCCGGGCCTGAAGGTGGTCGCGCCTTTCTCGGCATCCGACGCCAAGGGCCTGCTCAAGTCGGCCATCCGGGATCCGAACCCGGTGATCTTCCTGGAAAACGAAATCCTCTACGGACAGAGCTTCGAGGTGCCCGACAGCGACGACTGGACCGTGCCCATCGGCAAGGCCAAGATCGTGCGCCCCGGCACGGATGTGACCATCTGTGCTTTCTCCATCATGGTCGGAAAGGCGCTGGAAGCCGCAGAGGCTCTGGCGGCTGAGGGGATCTCCGCCGAGGTGATCGATCTGCGCAGTATTCGGCCGCTGGACACCGAGACCATCGTGGCGTCGGTCCAGAAGACCAACCGTCTGGTCTCGGTCGAGGAAGGCTGGGGCTTCGCCGGGATCGGTTCGGAATTGGCCATGCAGATGATGGACAGCGCCTTCGACTGGCTCGATGCCCCGGTCAAGCGGGTCTGTGGTCCGGACGTACCCATGCCCTATGCCGCCAACCTTGAAGTTCTGGCCCTGCCGCAGTCGTCGCACATCGTGACCGCGGCCAAAGAAGCCTGTTATCGCGCCTAAGCGGGGGAGAGAAACCATGCCAGTAAATATTTTGATGCCTGCTCTCTCGCCGACCATGACGGAGGGGACGCTCGCCAAGTGGCTGATGAAGGAGGGCGATCAGGTTTCCTCCGGCGACGTGATCGCCGAGATCGAAACCGACAAGGCCACCATGGAGGTCGAAGCCGTCGATGAGGGCACCCTGGCCAAGATCGTCGTGGCCGACGGCACGGAAGGGGTCGCGGTCAACGCCGTGATCGCTGTGCTGCTGGAAGAGGGCGAGGACGCGTCCGCGATCAGTGATGCGCCCGCAGCGCCTGCACCTGCAGCAGAACCTGCGGCTGCCGCTCCGGCACCTGCACCCGCCGCCGCTCCCGCAGCTGCACCTGCTGCATCACCTGCACCCGCCGCACCGCAAGCGGCAAGCGGTGGCCGTATCTTTGCCAGCCCGCTGGCCCGCCGCATGGCGGCGCAGGCCGGTCTGGATCTGGCCGCGCTGACCGGCAGCGGTCCCAAGGGCCGGATCGTCAAAGCCGATATCGAGGCGGCTGTCGCGGGCGGCACCGGAAAGGCTGCGCCCGCAGCGGCTCCAAGCACAGCACCGAGTGTTGCTCCTGGTGCCGCAGCGGCTCCAGCGGTTAGCGGGCCTTCGGCTAAAGAGACCGCGGACCTGTTGGGCATGGAATACGAACAGGAGCCGCTGTCGGGCATGCGCCGGGTCATTGCCAAGCGCCTGACGGAATCCAAGCAGACCGTGCCGCATTTCTACCTGACCATTGATTGCCAGGTCGACGAACTGCTGAAGGTCCGCAAAGAACTCAACAGCCGTTCCGATGATTACAAGGTCTCGGTCAACGACTTCGTCATCCGCGCGGCGGCGATTGCCCTGAAGAAGGTTCCGGCGGCCAACGCTTCCTTCGATCCGGACGGCATGATGTACTACAAGCACGCCGATA
This sequence comes from Denitrobaculum tricleocarpae, assembly GCF_007004665.1. GTDB lineage: Bacteria > Pseudomonadota > Alphaproteobacteria > Kiloniellales > Kiloniellaceae > Denitrobaculum > Denitrobaculum tricleocarpae. The sequence continues at coordinate 260,765 of NZ_ML660056.1, forward strand.
TCTCGGTGGCTGTCGCGACCCCGAGCGGCCTGATCACGCCGATTATCAAGGCGGCGGAAGGCAAGGGACTGGCCACCATCTCCAACGAGATGAAGGATCTGGCGGTCCGCGCCCGCGACGGTAAGCTGAAGCCCGAGGAATATCAGGGCGGAACCTTCTCGGTCTCCAACCTGGGCATGTTCGGGGTCAAGGAGTTCGCCGCGATCATCAACCCGCCGCAGGGCTGTATCCTGGCGGTTGGTGCGGGCGAACAGCGCCCCGTGGTCAAGGACGGCGCCTTAGCCGTTGCGACCGTGATGAGCTGCACGCTCTCGGTTGATCATCGGGTGGTGGACGGTGCGGTCGGGGCCGAGTTCCTGGCGGCCTTCAAGAAGCTGATCGAAGATCCGATCACGATGCTGCTGTAGGAGTCTGAGACAATGGCTGATACCAACTTCGATGTCGTGGTGGTCGGCGGCGGTCCCGCCGGTTACGTGACCGCAATCCGCGCCGCGCAGCTCAAGATGAAGGTGGCCGTGGTCGAGAAGCAGCACCTGGGCGGCATCTGCCTGAATTGGGGCTGCATTCCCACCAAGGCGCTGCTGCGCTCCGCCGAGATCTATCACTACATGAACCATGCCGATGCCTTCGGGCTCTCGGCAAAGAGCGTGGATTTCGATCTGGACAAGGTTGTCCAGCGCTCCCGGGCGGTCTCCAAGCAGCTCAACGGCGGCGTCGGGCACCTGCTCAAGAAGAACAAGGTGCCGGTCATCGACGGCGAAGCCAAGCTGAACGGTCCGGGCAAGCTGAAGATCACCAAGGACGGCAAGCCGGTGGCGGATCTGACCGCCAAGCATGTCATCCTGGCCACGGGTGCCCGCGCGCGCTCCCTGCCGGGCCTGGAGCCCGACGGCAAGCTGGTCTGGACCTACATGGAAGCCCTGGTGCCCGACATCATGCCCAAATCCATGCTGGTCATCGGCTCGGGCGCGATCGGCATCGAGTTCGCCAGCTTCTTCAAGACCATGGGCGCGGAGGTGACCGTGGTCGAGGTCATGCCGCAGATTCTGCCGGTCGAGGACGAGGAAATCGCCGCCCATGCCCGCAAACGCTTTGAGAAGCAGGGTATGAAGATCATCAGCGGCGCCAAGGTGACCGGCCTGAAGAAAGCCGCCAACTCGGTGACGGTCTCGGTCGAGGATTCCAAGGGCAAAACCAGCGAAATCACCGTGGACCGGGTGATCTCGGCGGTCGGCGTCGTGGGCAATATCGAAGGCCTCGGCCTGGAGACCACGAAGGTCAAGACCGACCGGGGCTGTATCGTTGCAGATGAGTTCTCCCGTACCGACGAGCCCGGCGTCTACGCCATCGGCGACGTGGCCGGGCCGCCGATGCTGGCCCATAAGGCCGAGCATGAGGGCGTGATCTGCATCGAGAAGATCGCGGGCCTGCCCCACGTGCATCCGATCGACAAGTCCAAGATCCCCGGCTGTACCTACTGCCATCCGCAGGTCGCCTCGGTCGGCATGACCGAGAAAAAGGCCAAGGAAGCCGGGCGTTCGGTCAAGGTCGGGCGCTTCCCCTTCATGGGCAACGGCAAGGCGATTGCCCTGGGCGAGCCCGAAGGTCTGGTCAAGACCGTCTTTGACGCCAAAACCGGCGAACTGCTGGGCGCGCACATGGTCGGCGCCGAGGTAACCGAAATGATTCAGGGTTTTGTCGTCGCCATGGGGCTGGAAACCACGGAAGAAGACCTGATGCATACGGTCTTCCCGCATCCGACTCTCTCTGAGATGATGCATGAGTCGGTGCTTGACGCCTATGGCCGCGTCATCCACATGTAGTCTGGTATCTGTCTGGAAGGAGTCATCTCCGGGCAGGGAAGGAAACAGGTAAAGCAGCATGAGCAGCGAAAGCACGACGGTGGTGAAGCCCGTGGCCGCAGCGGCTGAAAAGCGCGTCCGCCATCCGGAAAAGGCCCACAAGCCCGACAATCCGATCCAGCGCAAACCGGCTTGGATCCGGGTCAAGGCGCCGACCTCCGAGACCTATCACGAGACCCGCAAGATCATGCGGGACAACAATCTCGCCACGGTCTGCGAGGAAGCGGCCTGCCCGAATATCGGCGAGTGCTGGTCCAAACGCCACGCCACCATGATGATCATGGGTGAAATCTGCACCCGGGCCTGCGCCTTTTGTAACGTTGCAACCGGCAAGCCCAACGCCCTGGACCCCTTCGAGCCCACCAACGTGGCACAAGCGGTGGCCAAGCTGGGCCTGAAACACGTGGTGATTACCTCGGTGGACCGCGATGACCTGGACGACGGCGGCGCAGCCCACTTCGCAGAGGTGATCCGGGCGACCCGCGAGGTCTCGCCTGAAACTACCATCGAGATCCTGACCCCCGACTTCCTGCGCAAGGAAGGCGCGCTGGAGGTCGTGGTCGCGGCCAGGCCGGACGTCTTCAACCACAATCTGGAGACCGTACCCCGGCTTTACGGCGAAGTGCGCCCCGGCGCGCGCTATTTCCACAGCCTGCGCCTGCTGGACGAGGTCAAGCGGATCGATCCGAGCATCTTCACCAAGTCCGGCATCATGGTCGGCTTGGGCGAGGGCAAGGAAGAGGTCCTGCAGGTCATGGACGACCTGCGCTCCGCCGATGTCGACTTCATGACCATCGGCCAGTATCTGCAGCCCACCCCCAAGCATCACGCCATCGATCGTTTCGTCACACCCGACGAATTCGGCCACTACAAGAAAATGGCCCTCTCCAAGGGCTTCCTGGTGGTGGCCTCCACGCCGCTGACCCGTTCGTCTTACCACGCTGACGAGGATTTCGCGCAGTTGCGTGTGGCCCGTGAAGAGAAACTGGCGGCGAACGGTTAATCCGGATCATCTGAGTTACCGTAAGGGACCGATTTCGCCTAAGTGCAGAAGGGCACTTCAAGGTGTGGTTCCATACACTTGCCGTATTTGTTCGGCGTAACGAATGCCCGGTTTGAGCCCGGAACCGCCATTCACCGACGGACACCGAAGTTCGCGTTCATCATCAGAATTGGATACGCTGCGCTCGCCCGCGGATTTCGACGTCGACGGTTGAAAGGCCTAAACAAATGCATACGCGACGCACCATTCTCTGCCTTGCTATCATCTTCTTCTGGTCGGCTTATGATCCCGACATGGTCTCTGCGCAGTCGTCCGAGTGGGTTGAGGCTGCGAGACTGTATAACGAGAACTATCAGCGGGCCGCCGCTGCCCAGAATGCAGGCGACTATCCCGGCGCCGAAGAATGGCACCGGACCAACCTGGCGCTAGTCGACTCCACCCCTGGTGTTCCGCCTGAGGCTCGAGTTCAGGCTCGCTACAACCTGGCGAGCACCCTTACGGCTCAAAGTAGATTGGACGAAGCCGAACCGATCTTGGATGAGGCCCAAGGCGTCCTGGACGCCAACCCAAAAGTCGATCCGATTATCAAGGCGTACCTGATGCTTAACTGGGGACGACTTAAAGGCGCACGGTCCGAATTCGAAGTGGCCGAAGAGATGCATGAAGAGGGATTGGCCATTCTTGAAGACAGGATCGGCCTTTCTGGCGCAGCCACGGCAGGCGCGCAGATTGCTTTGGCACGGATCCAAGTGCAACTTGGCAAGTTCAAGAAGGCCGAGGGCAATTATCGTCGCGGGCTCCAGGTTCTCTCCGCATTTGGGGGCGTTGAATCCAATCCATTTTTCCTGGACGCCATGAACGAGCATGAAGCACTGCTAAGTCGACTTGGTATCCAGTAGGTCCGATTAAGACCTCCTGCTTCCGCGCTTTCCAAGGGTTTCCTGGTGGTCGCCTCCACACCGTTGACCCGCTCGTCCTACCATGCGGACGAGGACTTCAAGGCCCTGCGTGTGGCCCGCGAGCAGAAACTGGCCGCGAACGGGTAAAGCACCGCCGCGCGCTCCGGGCGGCTGCCGACAAGCACCGTCCGGTTATTTGTGTTTTCCGGCGGGTCTTCTGGCGCATCTTCCTGTCATCTCCACGCGCCTCGGTGTGCCTGTACGCCACCGAGGGATCGAAGGGCCTGCCCGAATCATGAACAGGTCCGGTTAACCGCTCCGCACACAGAGTTTTTACGCCGCACCTCTGGCTGTGGCTGCGTGTCGCACTTGATTTTAGGTCAATGACCTAATAGTTATATCTAAGGTCAGTTCAAAGGTGCGGCAGCGATGAAAAGTAAATCGGCAAGGAGTCCAAAAGGCGAAGCGCGCCGCGACGCGATTGAGGTAGAAGGCCGCCGAATGCTGCTCGAGGAGGGGTATGCGCGCGTATCTCTCAGGGCGATTGCGATGAGGCTCGGAATTTCCGTCGGAAACCTGCAGTACTACTTTCCCACGAAGGACGATTTGGTCGAAGCTGTCATCGCGGCGGAGATCGAGGCGTCTTTGTCGATTCTGGACGGCATCACTTGGGATCCCGGCAGGCCAGGAGAGTGCATTCATGGAGCCGCGCGCGCCCTCCTGCATCACCATGCCGGCGATTCCGGGCGCTTTTACGCGATCGCCGAGTTCCTGGCCCTGAATGACCCGCGTTACGCCCGGCTGAAGGCGAGGGGCTATGCCCACGTCTTTGGCTACGTTGAGGGATTGGTGCACCTGATGGCCTCCCACCTCGAGGCGGATCTGCGGGCCCGGCTGGCGCACATCCTCGTTGCCCTGATCGACGGCGCTTCGTTGCAGGTTCAGTTTGCCCAGGCGCAATTGCCGGAGGAACACATCGATGCCTTGGCATATGACGTTGCCGAGGCAATCCAGCACCTTCTTAAGAACTGGAAATAACGATGCACTGGGTTTACCTCTCCATCGCCATCCTTGCAGAGGTCGCGGGCAGCGCGGCCCTCAAGCAGTCATATGGCTTCACCCGTATGTGGCCTGCGGTGCTTGCGGTCACGGCCTTTGTGACGGCCCTGTTTTTCCTGTCCCTGACGCTCCGGGTCTTACCGCTCGGCATCGCTTACGCGATTTGGGCGGGTGTCGGCGTCGTCGCTGTGTCGCTGCTCGGTCTGGTCGTTTTCCGGCAGGCCCTCGACACCCCGGCCATGATCGGGATTGCCCTGATCGTTGGCGGCGTGATCGTCATCAACACGCTTTCGGACACGACCGGGCACTGATCGCCGGGGAAAAGGAGGTATGACATGCTGGCCTGTTCGTTTTGCGGCAGGAAAGCCGATGCGGCTGGTGCTCTGGTTGCAGGACCGGCCGTAAACATCTGTGATCATTGTATCGGCGTCGCTATTCGGGTGATCACAACCCGCGACGCGTTGGAACAATCCGCGTCCGGCCAATCCGACTGGTACGAGACCGGGGACGAAGTGCTTCTTTGTGAGATCGCGGCTACATCCGAACTCGTCGATAGGACGCGAGACAGGCTCCAAAATCAGATCGGCGAACTGCGCCGGCGCGGCATCGGTTGGCGCGTTATCGGCACCGCGCTTGGCGTCTCTCATCAGATCGCACAAGAGCGTTTCGGCTAACAGCTGCGCTGGGCGACAGCCTCAGCGGTCTTATGTTCCACCAACAGACGAGATAAGACATGACGACATCCGAACCGCAGACCTATGCTGAACAGTGCGCGCAGGTCATGGCGCATCTGACGCGACTCAGCGTCGATATTCATGACCGGAGTGCCGGCTGTGCAGGCAACCGTGCGGCAACGGACTATGTTGCCGCGGTTTTGACGGCGCAGGGTTGGTCGGTTGCAACAGAAAGCTTCGATGCGCTTGACTGGCACGAGGGTGGGGCGACGCTGACGGCTGAAGACGGGGTCGAATTCGGCGTTTTTGCCAGCCCCTATGCGCTGGGTTGCGAGATACATGCAGTTTTGGCGGCCGTGGCGACTGTGGAGGAGCTGGAAGCGGCGGCGCCCGCTCGCAAGCTTCTTTTGCTCCATGGGGAGATTGCTCGTCAGTCTTTGATGCCGAAAAACTTTCCCTTTTACAGTGATGACGCGCACCAGCGGATCATTGCGTCGCTGGAGGCCTGCGATGCCGCGGCAATCATCACCGCGACGGCCCGCAAAGGCGGCGCGGCTGGAGACGGGAGTTACCCGACGCCCATGATCGAGGATGGCGATTTCGATATTCCATCGGTGTTCACGACCGGGGAAGAGGGCGAACGCCTCCTGCAAAGGGCCGGAGAACCGCTGACTCTGGTCTCGCAGGGCAGTCGGGTCGCTTCCAGGGCAGCTAACGTGATCGCGAGGATCAACGAACGCGCTCCAAGGCGTATCGTGGTCACGGCCCATATAGACGCCAAGAAAAGCATTCCGGGTGCGCTCGATAACGCGACCGGGATCGCAACCCTATTGCTTCTGGGGGAACTGCTCGCCGGCTACAAGGGGCGGTTCTGCATCGAACTCGTCGCCTTGAACGGTGAGGATCACTATGCCGTCCCGGGCCAGGTCGCTTATATGGCGGCTAATCGCGGCCTTTTTGATACGATCGCCTTGAACATCAATGTGGACGGCGTTGGCTATCTTGAGGGTGATACGGCGTTTTCCCTGTTCGGTCTACCGGATGGCATGGCGGCTTCGGCCTCACAGGAATTGCTTGCCTCCGAGGGCGCGTGTGCCGGAAGTCCCTGGGTCCAGGGCGACCACAGCATGTTTCTCCAAGCCGGGCGTCCGGCCATCGCGATCACATCAGACTGGCTTCTGCAAAACATGGCGACACAGACCGTGACCCATACATCCCAGGATACAATAGATCTTGTAGCGCCTCAAAAGCTGGTGTCCTGCGCGTTGTCGGTGAGGCGCTTTATCGACGCACTTTCTTAGCTAACTTTCCAACCTAATTTTGTGTCCCGAAGTGCAGGCACAAACGTGACGGTCTATGTTTGTCCGACAGAAGCCTGCGCAGCTGCGCAATTACACGCGAAGGACGGACTGTGCAGGTCCGAACCGGGCTTTGGAGCAGCCGGCGAAACAGCCTTGAGATGAAGAAGACCTTCGCGGGAACAATCCAGGAGACGAGAAGGGTGCGAGCAGTTCCTTCAGAGGGCTCGGCTCCTGGTTCCCGGAGAGTCTAAAAACAAAGTTACCCTGTGGAATTCGGCGTGCCGCCGCGCGCGAGCTGTGGTAAGACCGGCGGTCATGTCATTTATAAGCTCTCGGTCTTATGCCCACGCACGCTGAACGGCGGGTTCTGCCCTACACCCCGGAACAACTCTATACCCTGGTCGCGGAGGTCGAGCACTATCCGGAGTTCCTGCCCTGGTGTGTGGCCGCGCGCATTCGCGAGCGCAAGGAAGGGCTGATCACGGCGGATCTGGTGATCGGCTTTCGCATGATCCGCGAGCGCTTCACCAGCAAGGTGGCCCTGGATGACGAGGGCAAGAAGATCCACGTGACCTATGCCGAAGGGCCCTTCAAGTACCTCAACAACCACTGGCGCTTCGAGGAGCATCACGACGGCTGCGTGATCGATTTCTACGTGGACTTCGAATTCAAGTCGAAACTGCTGCAGAAGATGATCGAGGCCCTGTTCCATGAGGCGGTTCGCCGCATGGTGGCGGCTTTCGAGACCCGTGCCGAGGATCTTTACGGGCCCAAGCCGAGGGTCGGAGGTTAGAGGCGCAGACGCCCAGCCGATCCGGTTTCGTCACTTCTCAACGAAGGTCTTAAGACGCGACAGCGTTCTATCCCACTGTCCGGAGACTCGATCCAGGTAGCTCCTGGTTTCCTCTATGGCATCGGGGCAGATCAAAAACCTGCTTTCCCTGCCAACGCGCTCGCTGGAGAGAATACCGGCCTCTTCGAGCACCCGCAGGTGTTTGCTGACGCCTTGCCGGGTTAAATCGATTCCGTCCGAGAGCTCCGCGATGGAGCGCGGCTGGCCGTCGCCCAGGCGCATCACCAGTGAGAGGCGCGTCGGGTCGCCAAGCGCCGCGAACAAGGGTGCGGCGCTCGTGACGGCGAGGTCCGCATCAGGTTGTGACATGACTCTTGATGTTGTCAGCCTGGATCTCCCATCCCTTTGTGTTTTCGCGCAAGACTTCAAGTCTCCGCGGATCGGGCAGGGCGGCAAATCCGGATTCCGTAATATGCAGCCGCGTCGATCCGCCATCGATCGCTTCCAGCCGGAACTCTACCAAAGTGGTCGGTTGTTCAGAAACGTCTTTATCCGATTTCTCGTCGAAATCGTGCCATTTGAAGGAAAACAGGGTTTCAGGCTCCATGCGTTCAACTCTGGCCCGCCAGGGATAGTCTTCGTACCCGGGGAAGGTCATTTGTCCCGTCACCACGGCGCCGGGCCGAAAGGGGCCGCTGAGCTTCACCTGGAACCATTCACCGAATTCTCTGTGATCCGTCAGCGCCCGCCAGACCCGGGGAAGCGGCGCCGCCAGGTCGATTGTCTTTTCGATTTTGTCTTCCGTACTTTGCATAAGGCAACTCCTTGGTTGCCTTTTTGTGACACAGGAACTGTCATTAAGCAACCATTTAGTTGCGTAAAATCAGCGCAGGTAGTTTCGTGTTTGCTGATCGTTGCTGCGGTCGGTGTAAGTGTGAACCGAGCAGTGAGGTGGCTGGGAACACCTGATGCCGAGGTGCTTTATGGCCCCAAACCGAGAGTCGGTGGGTAGAGGCGCTTGAGACAGCGAATCGTCAAAGACTTGGGTCAAAGCTGAGCCGGAAAGGACCTTCCTGCTCAATTTCACGTTGAATCACACTGGTTTCATGACCTCCACAGCAACGGAGAAAAAGCTTACTTGATTCACATACCAACTATTCGGTATGTATTCTTTATGCCACGACCGACCAAACGCCACCCTGAACGCGGAGACGCCAGAACACGCCTCTTGGAAGCTGCGAGAGACGTCATCCGGCAAAAGGGCTTCACGGCCACGACCGTCGATGATCTCTGCAAGGCTGCCGGCGTGACCAAAGGCGCTTATTTCCATCATTTCGAGAGCAAAGAGGCGCTTGGCGTTGCGGCTGCGAAGTTCTGGGCCGAGACGACGGGCGCGTTCTTCAGGCAGGCGCCCTACCATGCGCCCGAAGATCCGCTCGATCGCGTGCGCGCCTATGTCGACTTCCGCAAATCCATTATCGAGGGTGTTCCGGCCGAATTTACCTGTCTTGTCGGGACCATGACCCAAGAGACCTATGACTCCTATCCGGCCATCCGTGAGGCCTGTGCAGAGAGCATCTTCGGCCACGCGGCGACGCTGGAGGCCGATATCGAAGCCGCGATGAAAGAACGGGCCATCTCGGCGGACTGGACAGCGGCAAGCCTTGCGCGCCACACGCAGGCGGTTCTTCAGGGCGCGTTCATTCTCGCGAAGGCGACGGGCGACCGCGAAATCGCGCGTGAGAGCGTCGACCATCTCAAGCGCTACATCGAACTGCTTTTCGACCAATCACACGTGGAAGGGGACCGGCATCCTTGAGGCGGCCGCTTGGTTTTAGTCGTCAAGGAACATTGAAAGCAAGGAGATACAGCCCCGGAACCGACGTTTGCACAAATGCGTACCCGGTGGACTTTTTCAACTTGAAAGGACCGCAGAATGAAAAGGATTGTGCCTCATCTCCGGTTCGATGGCGATGCCGAGGAGGCGGCCGAGTTTTATGCCGGTCTGTTTCCCGAGAGCCGGATTGGTAACGTCATGCGCGCGCCAGCCTGCAACCATGAGCTCTTGAAATCCAACGACCGCGTGGCGGCAGAGCGGGTCATGCAGGCGATGCTCAAGATGAACAAGATCGACATCGCTGTGCTCGAAGCCGCAGCGGAATCATCGACCGGTAAAATCAATTAAAGGAGGAGAGCAATGACCTACGTTGACGGATTTGTCGCCGCGGTGCCGACGGCAAATAAGGACGCTTATCGGGTTCACGCGCAAAAGGCGATCGAGGTGTTCAAGCGCCATGGAGCGCTTTCCTCGGTCGAGTGCTGGGGTGACGACATACCCGAGGGCATAACCACATCCTTCTCGATGGCGGTGAAGAAGAAGGAAGACGAAACGGTCGTTTTCTCCTGGATTATCTGGCCCGACAAGGCGACCCGCGATGCCGGCATGCAGGGCGTCTTTGCGGACCCTGATATGGCGGAGGACGCCAACCCCATGCCCTTCGACGGCAAGCGGCTGATTTACGGCGGCTTCGATGTGATCTTTGAGGCTTGAGGAGAGAGACCATGACAGAGAATAAAGACGAAATCATCGCCCTCTGCCAAACGCTCGACCGGGCGCATCATGACAAAGACGCGCAGGCCATCGCCGGCTGCTACGCGCCTGACGCGGTGATCTACAGTCTGGCGCCGCCGCTGGGTGAACGCGGTCTGGACCGGCGCGGTCTCGACGCGTGGCTCGCCACCTGGGACGGCCCGATCCGTATCGACGCGCAGGATATGGAGCTTTCCGTCACAGAGGGGCTTGCCTACAGCTCCGCGCTCAATCGGATCCGCGGCACAAAGACCGATGGGGAAGAGGTCGATGTCTGGTTCCGCACGACGATGTGCTTCCGCAAGACCGGGGAGGGGTGGCGTATCGTTCACGACCATTCCTCGGTGCCCTTTTACATGGACGGATCCACCCGGGCGGCCGTCGACCTCAGACCTTGAGCGACGGCGACGTTGATCCAGCCTGCGGTGTAGCTCGACCCACACTCGTTGCGGAGAATGAGACCGGAGATGAAAACGCAGTTATCTGCCCTCGATTGGGCGCCCGAGTTTGCGCAAGGCTATGTGAAGGATTTGCGTGTGCGCTGGGCGCTGGAAGAGGCGGGCCTGTCCTACGAGGCGGTGCTGCTTGACGATGCGGCCCGCGCGGGCGACGCCTACCGCACCTGGCAGCCCTTCGGCCAGGTCCCGGCTTATCGTGACGGCGAGGTGGAGATGTTCGAATCCGGTGCGATCCTGCTGCATCTGGCTGCGAAATCCGAAGCGCTGGCACCGCGCGACCCTGCCGGATTTGCGAAGGCCACCTCCTGGGTGATCGCGGCCCTTAATTCAGTCGAACCCGCTGTGCAGAATCTGGTCCATCTTGATGTCTTCTATGCGCACGAGGCCTGGGCGAAAGCGCGTCGTCCGCAGGCAGAAATTGAACTGAGCGGGCGGCTCGAAAAACTCGCTAACTGGCTCGGCGCCAAAGACTATCTTTTGGATCGCTTCACGGCCGGCGATCTTATGATGGCGACGGTGCTGCGTGAAGTCCCGGATCTTCACGCCTACTCCGCGACGCTCGATCGCTATCTTGAACGGTGTCTGGCGCGCCCCGCCTTCGAACGCGCGCTCGACGCGCAGATGCGGGCCTTTCGGGCAAGTTAAGGTGAGGCCGAAACGGCTACAGGAGAGCAAGAGTGCGAGTGATCTTTGGCGGCATTTTCAGTCACTCGACGGCGTGATGCAGGCGCTCGGCGGGCCAGAGAAAGACCCGAGCGGGGGCTTTGCCCTCGCCACCTACGAACCGGACGGCGAAGTCCCTGTCGGATCATTCGGGCTGCCCGAACCCAGCGGCGCTGAACCTGAGCGCCGTGAGCGGATGGCGGGCGAAGGATAACGCTGCAAATTCACGTATCTGAGTCAAATCAGGCAAGACTCACGGCCCAAGCCGTGAATCCTGCCTGAAGGAGTTGTCCTCAACTGGCGTTCGATGAGGATCTAACCGGCATCTCTGGCGTTCTGGTAGAGGAAATCCAGGATAAGTTTCTGGTCCTCGCCCTCGACCCCGGCGTTGGGGAACATGCTTTCGGTGATGCCTTTCCATTGGGCCTTGGTGTGGCTCTTTGGATCCTGCGGGATGTGGCAGAGCGTGCACTTCTCGTAGAACAGGCGTTCGCCGGGCTCCATGGCGCTCATGAAGCTCTCCGCGATGTTCGCGGCCCGGTCGATGCCGAGGCTGTCCGGGTCCAGGCTGGCCACCTGATCGGAAATCAGATCCGGTTCGACGTAAGCCTGGTTCGGCCCTTCGACATCCACCGCCTTTTTCAGCGTGGCGATGCAGGTATTGGCGGCTGTTGCCTGGCTGAGCTGGCTCGAGGCCCGGCTGGAGGTCAGCACGTTGATCGAACCGGAGTTACAGCGGCCCTTGCTGTCGAAGGACAGCCAGGCGCCTTCGTAGAGGGAGACCACGCCGGGCATGATCTGGTCCGTGACCCGGGCGCCGGCAATGGTCGTGCCGCGCTCGTTCGACAGCTCGACGAGATCGCCGTCCTTGATGCCCCGGGCGGCCGCGTCCTCTGTATTGATCCGCACGAATTCGCGGTCCTCGACATTGAGTTCATGCCGCAGATCGGATTGTGCAAACTGGGAGTGGATGCGGTTATAGGGGTGCGGGCTGACCACATGCACCTGCCCGGGTTCGGCGTTGCCGAGATATTCCGCCGGCTCCAGCCATTGTGCCATGGGCGGGCAGTCTGGCACGTTCATCTCGGCGATGGCCTCGCAGTAGAGCTCGACCTTGCCAGAACGGGTGTGCAGAGGGTTGGCATCCGGATCTTCGCGGAAGGCACCGTGGCGCACCCATTCCAGTTCTTCCGTCGGGATCGGAACCCGCGCAACGCCGCGCTCCCAGAATTCCTCGAAATCCATGGTCTCCGCGGCGGAAGACTTTTCGTAAGAGGCCTGGATGATATCGATCCGGTCAAGTCCGTCGGTGAACTGCTGCTCCACATTGAAGATCTCGGCGAGCCTGCGGAAGATCTCGAAGTCATCCAGGGATTCGCCCACCGGATCGATCACCTGCCGCATGGCATAGACCTTGTCTTTCGAGTAGGTGCCGCCCGAGCTGATCTCGTCACGTTCCACCGTGCTGGTTGCCGGCAGGACGATATCCGCAAAGCGGGCGGAAGCGACCCACCAGGGATCGATACAGACCACGGAGTGGCACTTCTGCATCGCTTCGATCAGTTCGTTGGTATTCTGGTGATGGGACAGGAAGTTGTTGCCCGAATTGAAGATCATCTGCGCATCGGGATAGCTGTATTCACCGCCGTTGCGGATGAACTTGCCGCCCGGGTTCTTGAGCATCTCGGTGATGCGCGAGGCGGGGCAGAAGCCGACCACCTGGTTGCGGCCCTGCGGCAGGCCGCCGGGCGCACGGGCCTGGGCAAAGAGCGCGCCGCCCTGGCCCCAGTGCCAGCTGAAACCGATCCCGCCGCCGGGCAGGCCGATCTGGCCTGTCATGGCCGCGAAGGAGGTGATGGCCCAATAGGGCATCTCGCCGTGATGCGCCCGCTGGATCGCCCAGGAGCCGGCGAACTGCGTGCGTTTGACGGCGCATTCCTCGGCCAGCGCGATGATATCGGCCTCGGGAATGCCTGTGATCTTGGAGGCCCAGGCCGGAGTCTTGACCGTGCCGTCGTCCTGACCGTTGAGATAGGCGATGAATTTATCGGCGCCCACGGTATAGCGCTCGAGGAATTCCTGATCATGCATGCCCTTGGCATGCACGTGCTGGCTCATGGCCAGGAAGAGGGCCGTGTCGGTGTTGGGGATGATTTTCATCCACTCCGCCTTCAGCCACTCGTCGGTCGTGGTGTATTGCGGATTGATCGAGAGGAATTTCACGCCGCTGTCGCGGATCACTTCCCAGCGCGGATACATGGAGTGGTCCGTGGTCCGGCCCTCGGCGCGGCCGTTCTTGTGGGGATCGGTGCCGATCAGCACGAAAAGCTCGGTGTTCTGCAGGATCTGCCACCAGGAGGTCTGACGGGAGTAAACCTCCATGTCACCCACCACATGCGGCATGATGACCTGTCCGGCGCCACCGGAGTAGTCGCTGACGGTCACGCTCATGCCGCCGATCAGATTGAAGAAGCGGCCCTGAAGGACGTTGGGGGTCAGAACCCCGCCGTGCGCCCAGGCGCCGTAGGAGGAGGAGAAGATGCCGTCGTTGCCGTGGCTGTCGATGGTGTCGAGAATGGCTTTGGAGGTCAGGTTCAGGGCCGTCTCCCAGTCCACGCGCACAAAGGGCTCCTTGCCGCGCAGTTCCGGCTTGCGGTCGCCGTCGAGGTTTTCCAGATAGGATTTCCGCACGTAAGGATACTTCACGCGGGTCTGGTGATAAGTGCGGCTGACCAGGCCGTCGGTGATCATCTTGGTCGGTCTGGGATCAAACTCGGTGCGTGGAATGGCTTTGATGAATTCGCCATCCTTCTTGACCGCCCAAAAAACGCCGGCCTGGCCCGCGTGTGGAATAAAGGTGACATTGCGGCCCGCGCCGGCAGAAGCAGCGAAGACCTTCGGGGCAGCCAGGAACATGGCTGTCGCGGAAACAGATGCCAGAAACTCACGACGTGATGTGGTCACGATTTCATCCCTCCGATTTTTTTTGCTCTGGGGGCGTACCATCCCGCCCAAAGCAAGGGTGCACATTGCGCTCATTTTCCATGAGTCGGTTACAGGTATGTTGCCGTTAGTTTTCAGGCCGGATACGCCGTCCGGCGAGACGCTTGGGAACGCGTCCTAACGCACAGTGGATATAGTAATACTTATATTGGATCGGCAAATTGATTGTGATCAATCACACGCCGATTTTTTCGCTTTGTGTGTTGAAAAATAGAGGAGTTTTCGATCACCAGCGCTGCAACCGAAAAGTGTTTTCAGCTGTTACACCGCGAACGTGGGCTAAATTCCCAGCGCAGAACCAAGCTGTGTCTGTGAGAAATCCAACGGACACAACAGCCGCTTTACCCGCCTGGATTTCGCGAGATTGGGCGGGGCTTCCTCAGCCCGCGCCGGACTGTATGATCCCCTGTTGGACGAGCCAGTAGAAGGACGCGATGTTGATGATGTTGAAGACCGCGTGGGCGATGGTCGCCGACAGAACCGAACCGCTCTTTTCGGTGATCAGCGCGAGCATGGCGCCGATCAGGACGAAAACCGGGAATAAAAACGGGATCCCGTGGAGGAATGCGAAGACCAACGAGGAAATCGCCACCGACGCCGCAACCGACAAACGGGCGCGGAGCCAGCCGTAAAAGACGCCTCTCATGACGATTTCTTCGACCAGGGGCACGATCGCGCCTGTAACCAGAAGGCTGGTGATCAGAATCGCGGGCGAGAAGCCGCCAGCGAGGAAGACGTCCATCTGCGGGTTCTCGAAAGGCTCACCGGAAAGTGCCTGAAGGAATTGCGCGACAATACCGCTGACCGGAATCGCCAGCGTGCCAAAGATGACCGACCGGATGACCCAGGTCTTTGATACAAGGACGATTCCAAGATCGGCGAGGCGCAGACCGTGCTTCTTTACAATGATAAAGTAGGTCGCGCCCAGCATGATCAGCGAATGCAGGCCGATCACCATCAGAACCGGGATAATCGGTAATTCTCCGCGGGCCCCGTCTCCCGGACTGCCCGGTTCGGGGGCGCTCAGGAGTATCATTGGCAAGAGCTTTTGCAGGCCGAGCCAGATGATCAGGAGCAGCAGCAGGTCAAGGCCGGGAACCGATTGCAGGGGCCCGGGTCTTATGCCGCCGGACTGCTGTGGGTTTGGATAGGAACCGCCTTGTTGAGGGCCGCTGCTACCCGGCCCGCCGGGAAACGCCATTACGATCCCACCTCATCCGCGCCGCGGGCTTTCCTGCCCAGACTTACTTGGCCGAGACTCATCTCGCCGAGGCCGGCCAGGGCCGCTTGCACGGTCGCGCGGCGAACATCGCTCCGTGCACCTGGAAAGTTCAGTTTGCGATGGCTCGGGGCATCGCCGCGCCGGCAGAGACCCATGAACACGAGCCCTACGGGCTTGGCGGCGCTGCCGCCGCCGGGTCCCGCGACCCCGGTGACCGAGACTGCGATGTCCGCACGGGAGTGCGCCAGAGCGCCCTGGGCCATGGCTTCGGCCACCTCCGCGCTCACGGCGCCCTTTGTTGCCAGGAGGGCTTCAGGCACATCCAGAAGCTCCATCTTGGCCGCATTGCTGTAAGTCACGAAGCCGCGCTCGACCACGTCCGAAGACCCGGCGATCTCGGTCAGGCAGCCGGCGATCAGGCCGCCGGTACAGGATTCCGCGGTGACTACCATCAGGCCGGCCTTGCGGCAGTGCTCCAGCAGCTTCGTGGCCGTTGTCAGTAACTCTTCAGGAAACAATCTGAGACTCCAAAACCCATACGGCCGCAATCAATACAGCCAGCGCGTAAACCGCGGCAAAGATGTCGTCCACCATAATGCCGAAGCCGCCCTTCAGCTTCCGGTCGGCCCAGCTGACCGGCCAGGGCTTAAGGATGTCGAAGACGCGAAACAGCACAAACGCTAGGAGATAGTATTCCAGTTGCAGCGCGACGGGGACAAGGGTCAACCATTGGCCAGCGACCTCATCGACCACGACGGCGCCCGGATCTTCGAGATTATGCCGGCGCGCGTAGACGTCACTGGCCCAGATGCCGACCAGGAACACCAGAACCGCCGCAACCGCCAAGAGCCAGGGGCCGCCGAGCCAGGCCAGAGCCGCGGCAAAGGGCAGGGCGGCCAGTGACCCCCAGGTACCCGGAATCTTGGGCAGGAGCCCGCTGCCCAGCCAGGTCGCGATCAGAGCCGCGGGATGGAAAGGCGAGAGCGGGGTCCCGGCGCCCGGGCCTGAACCTGAGCCTGGGCCTGAACCTGAGCCAGAATTTGGGCCAGAGCCAGAATTTGGATCTGAACTTGGGCTTTGGCTCTGAGATGGAGCAGGGGAAGACGGTACAGCCATGAATTCCTAACGTTCCTCTTGCCCTGGGGGTGAGGACGGGAGCAGAAGACTGGCGGTCGCCTGAGCGGCGATCCCCTCGCCACGCCCGGTAAAGCCCAGGCGTTCCGTGGTCGTCGCCTTCACGTTCACCCGCTCGGGGCTGCACTGGAGGATCCCGGCGATTCGCTCGATCATCGCTGCGCGGTGCGGGCCGACCTTGGGGGCCTCGCAGATCAGCGTGACGTCGCAATGGACGAAACGGCCGCCGCGCGCCGTGACCATCTCCAGGGCGTGCCGGAGGAACAGGGCGGAGTCAGCCCCCTTCCACTGCGGGTCGGAGGGCGGAAAGTGCTGGCCGATGTCACCGGCCGAGAGCGCGCCCAGAATCGCATCGGTCAGCGCATGCAGGCCGACATCTGCATCCGAGTGACCCTGCAGTCCTGACGAATGGGGGATCTCGATGCCGCAGAGCGTCACAAAGTCTCCCGTCCCGAAACGATGGACGTCGAAGCCACTGCCGGTTCGGGTCTCCAGGCTTGTGCTGTTCAGCCAGCGCTCTGCCCGCGCCAGGTCCTCCGCTGTGGTCACCTTGAATGTCTCCGTTGCGCCCTCAACCAATTCTACGCTGTGGCCGGCGGCCCGCGCCACCGCTGCGTCATCCGTGAGGCCTCCTGCGGCGTCGGAACCGGTACTGCATGCCTGATGAGCGGCCAAGATCTCGGGATAAAGAAACGCCTGCGGCGTCTGCGCCCGCCAGAGGCCCTCGCGTGCGACGGCTTCGGTGATCACGCCTTCCGTGCCCCGCTTCAGGCTGTCGACCACCGGAAGGGCGGCGATGGCGCCCACGGCGCGATCCAGAGTCCCTATGACCGTGCTGATGACGCTCTCGGGCACAAAGGGGCGGGCCGCATCGTGAATCAGTACCTTGCCTGGTTTGCTTTCCGCCAATTGTTCAAGACCGCGCCGGACCGAATCCTGGCGTGTCGCGCCGCCAAGCGCCGGTTCGGGCAGATCGAGGCCGGTCACGGCGTCGGCGTAGAGATCTCTGTCGTCGGGATGAATGACGACCAGAATCTTCCCGATTTCAGGATGACGGGAGAAGCTCTCGATGGCGTGCCGCAGGACCGGACGGCCCGCGAGCATGGCATATTGCTTGGGCAGCTCACCACCAAAGCGATGCCCGCGTCCTGCAGCGACGATCAGGGCGCAGACAAGGGTCATAAAATCGCTCCTCATGATTCGCTCTGGAGTCGGGTGCGCGGCCAGAGAAACACTGCGTTGAAAAATTGCGCTAAACCATTGCGCGGTTATTTGCAGGCCACAACGTAGAGTCTCCTGTTGTCGCCGCCAAGAGGTGATATATAGAGCCTATGATCAGCTCGCCGCTTCTCAATCTTTCTGCTGTCGCCGCACTGGTGCCCGTGGCGCTGGCCGCTTATCGCGGCTCGTCGGAGCGTCCGGGACCGGTTTTTTGGGCGGCGATGCTGGTTGCCGTGGCCGGGCCGACGGCCTTGATTGTGCCTGAGCTCATGCGCGCGGCCTGGGACAGCGGATTCAGTCTGGCGCTCTGGGTAACGATCGCCGCGAGTATATGGATCTTTGCACTGATATCACTGCTGTCGCTGCAGGCCTGGCGGCTTGCGCCGCTTCTGGTGCCCTACCTGATCCTGCTGTCGTTACTGGCGCTGGCGTGGAGCGGCGTGTCGAGCGCGACGGTGCTGGCCGCCGAGGCGGATTTCTGGCTGCGGTTTCATATTGCGGCCTCTGTCGGCACCTATGCGCTTTGCACCATTGCCGCGACTGCCGGCGTGGCCGTTTACCTGAAAGAGCGGGAGCTGAAGCTCAAACTGAGCTCACGGCTGGGCCGCCTGCTGCCCTCGGTCGCGGATGCCGAGCGGTTGCAATTCAAACTTCTGGCCTTTGCCGAACTGGTGCTCTTCCTGGGGATCGTCAGCGGTATGGCACGCGGTTATCTGGTCGACGGGCATCTTCTGTCGCTGGACCACAAGACGCTTCTCGCCGTTCTGGCCTTTGCTCTCATCGCTGTCTTATTGCTCATTCAATGGCGCAGCGGGCTCTATGCACGGCAGGCGGCCCGGGCAGTGATGATTGCCTACCTGCTGCTCACGCTGGCCTACCCGGGCGTCAAATTTATTCTGGATGTCATCATCGCCTGAGGCGGCAGACTCTGCCGAAGTCACCAGAATCCGGCCAATTCACCCATAGGAAGACCACATGTAACCGTGCTCCACAGCACTTTGGTGTCGGCGCCGGATTTGACGTTTCTTGGAGTCTTTCTAATTTTTTGTTTGCTTATTGCCTGAGGGCAGGTAAAAAATGGCCTAGTGATTAGGCAGGTTATGAAAGTGCCTAAAAAATGAGCATTGTGCTGGACAGAGTTGTCCTTGAAGACCCGGTGATCCTGGCGCCGATGTCCGGCGTGACAGATATGCCGTTCCGGCGTTTGGTTAAGCGCATGGGCGCCGGGCTCGTGGTTTCGGAGATGATCGCCAGCCAGGCGATGATCCGCGAGACTCGCGAGTCCATGAAGATGTCGAGTAATTGCGCCGAGGAGTTTCCGATGGCGGTGCAGCTTGCCGGCTGCGATCCCGCGGTCATGGCAGAAGCCGCGCGCCTGAACGAAGACCGCGGCGCTGCGATTATCGACATTAACTTCGGCTGTCCGGTCAAAAAGATCGTCAACAAGTTCGCCGGATCCGCGCTGATGCGCGAAGAGAAGCTCGCCGGCGAAATTCTCGCCGCCGTGGTCAAGGCGGTGTCGATCCCGGTCACGATGAAAATGCGGACCGGTTGGGACGACGAGAGCCGCAACGCGCCGACCTTTGCCCGGATCGCGGAAGAGAGCGGCATCCGCATGATCACGGTCCACGGACGCACCCGCTGTCAGATGTACGCCGGAAAAGCCGACTGGGCCTTCGTGCGCCAGGTCAAGGAGGCGACGCAGCTGCCGGTCATCGTGAACGGCGATATCGAGAGTCTGGAAGACGTGACAGCGGCGCTCGCAGAGTCCGGCGCGGACGGTGTCATGATCGGGCGGGGCGCCTATGGACGGCCCTGGTTCCCAAATCAGGTGATCCAGTTCCTGCGCAGCGGCGCGCGGCTGGCGGATCCCGATGTGGCGGCGCGCCGGGATATCCTGCTTGAGCATTACGAAATGCTGCTGGAACACTATGGCACACGCACCGCGGTCCCCCTGGCCCGCAAGCACATCGCCTGGTACAGCAAGGGTTTGCACGGCTGCAATGAATTCAAGGTCGCGGTGAACCGGGAAAGCGATCCCGCGCGGGTCAAGGAACTGGTGCGGAGCTTCTTTACTGAACAGAGCGAACGGGCGGCGGCGTGATGGCGGGACTGCCCAAGGAAAAACCGCAAGAGAAGCAAACCGAGAGGGCACCGGATGCCGTACGCGGTGTCTTTAAAGGTCCCGATCTCGATGGCGGCACGATCCTGAACGCTCTCGCCGAGCCGGTTTTTGTGGTCGATGACGCCGGCTGCGTCTGTTACGCCAATCTGGCTACAGAGCAATTCCTGGCCATGAGCGCGACGGCGCTGCTGGGCCGTAAACTCAGTGACATTCTGCCCGCGGACAGCCCGATTTTCTCACTGATCGAACATGTCCGCACCGGTGGCCAATCCGTCTCGGAATACGGTGTGACCATCGAAACACCGAAGATTGGCTCGCATTTCGTATCGATCGATGTCTCCGCGGTGACGGACTGCCCCGGTGTTGTTGCGATCTCAATCCAGGAACGCTCCATCGCGCGCAAGATCGATCATCAACTGGTGCACCGCAATGCGGCCCGCTCGGTGACGGCCATGGCCGCCATGCTGGCGCATGAAGTCAAAAACCCGCTCTCGGGGATCCGCGGCGCGGCCCAGTTGGTCGAGCAGAACGCCGGCCCCGAAGACCGTGAACTGACCCGCCTGATCTGCGATGAAACCGACCGGATCGTGGCTCTGGTGCAGAAGATGGAAATGTTCTCCGACGAGCGTCCTCTCGAGCGTGAAGCCGTGAACATTCACGAGGTGCTGGGGCATGTGCGTTTGCTGGCGCAGAGCGGGTTCGCCCGGCACGTCCGCTTTATCGAAACCTATGATCCGTCACTTCCACCGGTTTACGGCAACCGGGACCTGCTGATCCAGGTCTTGCTCAATCTGGTCAAGAATGCCGCCGAGGCCGTACCGCAGGAAGGCGGCGAAATCCAGCTGGCGACGCGATTCCAGCAAGGCGTGCGCTTGACGGTCCCGGGGAGCCGGGCGCGCGTCGAACTTCCGCTCGCCGTTTCGGTAACCGATAACGGCGGCGGTATTCCAGAAGATCTTAAAGCTCATCTGTTCGATGCCTTTGTCAGCGCCAAAGCCGGCGGGACCGGTCTTGGACTCGCGCTGGTCGCCAAGATCATCGGCGACCACGGCGGTGTCATCGAGTTTCAGAGCGAGCCCAGAAAAACGGTGTTTCAAATGATGTTGCCTCAGGCTCCCAAGGAGTTCCGGTCATGATGCGGACCGGGAACATACTCGTTGCAGACGACGACCGCGCAATCCGCACGGTTCTCTCTCAGGCGCTTGGCCGTCAGGGCCACACGGTGCAGACCACCGGCACGGCTTCAACGCTCTGGCAGTGGGTCAACGACGGCGCCGGGGATCTGGTGATCACCGATGTGGTCATGCCCGATGAGAACGGCCTGGATCTGATTCCGCGCATCAAGAAGCTGCGGCCCAACCTGCGCGTCATCGTCATGTCGGCCCAGAACACCCTGCTGACCGCGGTCAAAGCCACGGAGCGGGGCGCGTTCGAGTACTTGCCCAAACCCTTCGATCTGCGCGAACTGCTGAGCGTTGTCGAGCGGGCGCTATCCGAACCTAAAGGGGAAGCCGCGGATGCCGAACTGGATCCCCATCTGGAGGAGGAACGCCTGCCGCTGATCGGACGCTCTCCGGCCATGCAGGAAATCTACCGGGTTCTGGCGCGCCTGATGGGCACCGACCTGACGGTGATGGTTTACGGCGAGTCGGGCACCGGCAAGGAGCTCGTGTCCCGCGCGCTGCATGACTACGGCAAGCGGCGTCAGGGACCTTTCGTCGCGATCAATATGGCGGCCATTCCGCGCGAACTGATCGAGAGCGAGCTCTTCGGCCATGAGAAGGGTGCCTTCACCGGCGCCGCGAACCGCTTTGTCGGCCGCTTCGAGCAGGCCGGCGGCGGCACGCTTTTTCTGGATGAGATCGGCGATATGCCGCTCGAGGCGCAGACCCGCCTGTTGCGCGTGCTTCAGGAGGGCGAATATACGACGGTCGGCGGCCGCACACCGATCAAGGCGGATGTGCGCATTGTGACCGCGACCCACCGCGATCTGCGCCAGATGGTGCGGCAAGGACTGTTCCGGGAAGATCTCTACTACCGTCTCAATGTGGTGCCGATCCGGCTGCCGCCGCTGCGCGAACGCAGTGAGGACATTCCCGAACTGGTGCGCCATTTCTTTTCCCAGACTCAGGACGAAGGCCTGCCCGCGAAATCGTTGGAGCCGGATGCCTTGGAGGATCTGAAACGCTACCGCTGGCCGGGCAATGTCCGCGAGCTTGAGAATGTCGTCCGCCGTCTTGTCGCCCTGTACAGCCAGGAGACGATTACCCGCGATATCGTGCGGGCGGAACTGAGCGATTCGCCGGCGGAGGAGGTCAATGGTGTTGCCAACGACGAATCTCTTGGCGATGCCGTCGAGCGGCATCTGCGCGAATACTTCCAGGCCCACGAAGACTCGCTCCCGGCCTCCGGTCTTTACGAGCGGATCCTGCACGAGGTCGAACGCCCGCTGATTGAATTGTCGCTGGCCGCAACCCGTGGTAACCAGATACGCGCAGCGAAACTCCTCGGGGTCAACCGGAACACGCTGCGCAAAAAAATCAGAGATCTGGACATTCAGGTGATTCGCGGCGTTAAGTAGGCCAAGAGCAAATCTGGATCAGGCAGAGCCGAGTGAGTCAGAACCGCCGCAGGCGATCTGTCGTTCCAGTGGATCTGCTTTTTAGAAAAAAGATCCGGGAGTTCCAGAGCCGAAAAGGAGTCCTTTTTAGGACAGATCGCTCTTGACGGAATGGCGGCAGAGTTGAGTACAGCAGCATCGCAAGATGGCACCGAAGCTCGGAACGAGCGCCCGCCGGAGACAAGCGCCGGGCCGAGCGGCGAGCCCGGCGCGGAGTCCGGGCCTGAAGCCGGTCCTGAATCCGTTACCGGTCCCGGTGCCGGGACGCCGGAGAATACTGAAGCGGGTAAGCCCCATGCCTTGGCTGCGAACGAGGGCTGGGTCCGCCGTTTCGGCCACTGGGCGCACCGGCACAAACTGGAGCGCAAAGTCGCGCTCTTCCTGCTGGTTGCCGCGATTGCGTCCGGGATAGCGACCTTTGCGGCCATGACCGACAGCCTGCCGGTCGCCTTGGATCCGCTCTCGGTTCTGCTGCTGCTCAATCTGGATCTTATTCTGCTCCTGGGGCTCAGCGCCCTGGTGGCCCGCCGCCTGGTGATCATCTGGGTGGCGCGCCGGCGCGGCATGGCGGGCGCCCGGCTGCATGCGCGCCTGGTCGGCCTTTTCAGCCTCGTGGCGGTGATGCCCACGATCATTGTCGCGACCTTGTCGTTCTTCCTGCTCGATTTCGGACTGCAGGGCTGGTTCAGCGAACGGGTCAGTACGGCGGTGAAGGAGTCCTTCGCGGTCGCCAACGCCTATCTGGAAGAGCACCGCCAGACCATTGGCGCCGACGTGCTGGCCATGGCCCAGGACATCAGCCGCGAGGGCAGCGCGGTGGCCTATAATCCGCAACGCCTTAACCAGGTTCTGGGCGCGCAGGCGGCACTGCGTTCCCTGACCGAGGCCATGATCGTCGATTCCTCCCAGCGCGTGATCGCGCGCGCCGGGTTCAGTCTGCTGCTCGACTTCGACCCGCAGGTTCCCGAATGGGCGCTGCGCCGGGCGCAGGAAGGGGAGATCGTCATCCTGACCTCGCCGACCGACGACCGCGTCCGCGGGCTGGTGCGCCTGGATATGATCAGTGACACCTACCTTTACGTCGGACGCCTGATCGATCCCCGCGTTTTGGGCCAC
This sequence comes from Denitrobaculum tricleocarpae, assembly GCF_007004665.1. Classification (GTDB taxonomy): domain Bacteria; phylum Pseudomonadota; class Alphaproteobacteria; order Kiloniellales; family Kiloniellaceae; genus Denitrobaculum; species Denitrobaculum tricleocarpae. The sequence continues at coordinate 284,508 of NZ_ML660056.1, forward strand.
ATCGACCGCACTCAGGGGGCCGTGCGGCTCTATGAGGAACTGGAGGGCAAGAGATCGGGACTGCAGCTGACCTTTACCGCGATCTTCGTCGTGGTCGCACTGATGCTGCTGCTGGCCTCGATCTGGGTCGGACTGGCTTTTGCCAACCAGCTCACGGTTCCGGTCGGCAGGTTGATCGACGCCGCGGGGCGCGTGAGTGAAGGCGACCTGACGGCGCGCGTGCCCAATCAGGATAACCGCGACGAAATCGGGACTCTGGGCCGGGCCTTTAACCGCATGACCGGTGAGATCCAGCGGCAACAGGATGCGCTCCTGGACGCCAACACCCAGCTCGACGAGCGCAGCCGCTTTATCGAGGCGGTTCTGGGCGGCGTGTCCGCCGGCGTCCTGGGGTTGGACGGCAAGGGGGTGATTACCCTGGTCAATAAGGTCGCGAGCGAATTGCTCGAGCGCAACGCGGCATCGATCCGCGGCAGCGAGATCGGCGAGGTCCTCCCGGATGTGCAGGACCTGGTCGACGCCGCGCGCAAGCGGCCCCGACGGCGGAGCGAGCGCCAGATCACACTCAGCCAGTCCGGCGGCCGGATCTGTACCATGATGGTGCGCGTGGTCGCCGAACAAGACGAGGCAGGCGTGAACGGCTTCGTTGTGACCCTGGACGATATCAGCGAGCTGATGTCGGCGCAGCGCAAGGCGGCCTGGTCCGATGTCGCGCGGCGCATCGCTCATGAAATCAAGAACCCGCTGACACCGATTCAACTCTCGGCCGAGCGCCTGAAGCGCAAGTACCTGCGCGAGATCACGAGTGATCCGGATACCTTCGAAATCTGTACCGACACCATCGTGCGGCAGGTCGGCGATATCGGGCGCATGGTCGATGAGTTCTCTTCCTTTGCGCGCATGCCCGCGCCGGTCGTTGAGAATGTTGACATCAAACATCTGGCAGAGCAGGCCGTCTTCCTGCAAAAGACCGCCCATCCCGAGATCGACTACGAGATGGAGAGCGATGCGGAGGAAATGTCGACCGGATGCGACCGCCAGCAGATCAATCGGGTGCTGACCAATCTTCTGCTGAATGCCGAGGAAGCCATCGAAGGCCGGCAGGAGGAGGACGGGGACTTCAAGGGCCGGATCAAGGTCCGCTTGCGGGATCTGCCCGAGGGCCTGGTGATCGAAATCGAGGACAACGGAAAAGGCCTTCCAGAGGTCTCCAGGGACCGTTTGACGGAGCCCTATGTGACGACGCGCAAAAAAGGCACAGGTCTTGGGCTGGCGATTGTGAAGAAAATTATGGAAGATCACGGGGGCAGCTTCGGTCTGCAGGATGCGGCAGAACAGGGGGCAGTCGCCCGGCTGGTCTTCCCGCGGATCGATGAAGCCACGACGATTGTAGGATAAGATGGTGGAACGGGGCGCACCGCGGCGACTGTTCGCCGCCGGGATTTCTCATGAGAGTGCGATTTTTCTTGATTGATTCTGTCAGCGACGTAAATCGCCCTCTAATAGCCGGCAATGAGAGTCTGAACCTGAGGACGTAACGACGAATGGCGCGCGATATCTTGATTGTCGATGATGAAGCGGACATCCGCTTGCTGATCACCGGCATTCTTTCGGACGAAGGCTACGAAACCAGGGAGGCAAGCAACAGCGACGAGGCGCTGGAGGCTTTGCGGGCGCGTCGTCCCAATCTGGTGATCCTGGACATCTGGCTGGACAACAGCAAGTTGGACGGCCTGCAGCTGCTCGAAGTTATCAAGAGCGAGCATCCGGGCGTCCCCGTGGTCATGATATCGGGACATGGCACCATTGAGACCGCGGTGAAGGCGATCACGCGCGGTGCCTACGATTTCATCGAGAAGCCCTTCAAGTCAGATCGCCTGCTGCTGATCATCGAGCGGGCAATCGAGGCGGCCCAGCTGCGCAGCGAGAACGAAGAACTCAAACTGCGCGCAGGACCGCAGGCTGAACTGATCGGCGACTCCACGGCGATCAATCAGCTCCGGCACGCCGTCACGAAAGTGGCGCCGACCGGGAGCCGGGTGCTGATCACGGGTCCCGCGGGTGCGGGCAAGGAAGTGGTGGCCCGTCTGATCCACGACCTCTCCCGGCGCAACAGCTCGCCCTTTGTGGCCTTGAACTGTGCCGCCATGCATCCCGACCGGCTGGAAGCCGAGCTGTTCGGCAACGAAGCCGATGCCGAAACTTCCGCGGGTTTGAAGGTCGGCACTTTCGAGCAGGCCCACGGCGGCACCTTGCTGCTGGACGAGGTCGCCGACATGCCGCTGGAGACTCAGGGCAAGATCGTGCGTGTGTTGCAGGAACAGTCATTTGAGAGGGTCGGCGGCAACCGGACAGTTGAAGTTGATGTGCGTGTGGTGGCGGCGACCAACCGGGATCTGCCGCAGCTGATTTCCGAAGGCCTGTTCCGGGAGGACCTCTATTACCGGCTGAATGTTGTGCCCTTGGACGTGCCCGCCCTGCGTGACCGGCGCGAGGACATTCCGGGCCTGGTAACGCATTTCATGGAGCGTGCATCGAAGGCGACGGGCCTGCCCAGCCGGGAGGTCTCTAACGACGCGCTGGCCGCGCTTCAGGCCCACGAATGGCCGGGAAACGTGCGCCAGCTGCGCAACGTCATCGACTGGATTCTGATCATGGCGGTGGGCGACCCGCGCGAGGTTGTTCGGGCGGACATGCTGCCCGCCGATATCAGTAAGGTGACCCCCAACTCCTTTGCCGAAGACAGCGAATCCGAGATCATGGCGTTGCCCCTGCGCGACGCCCGGGAGATTTTCGAGCGCAAGTACCTGGAGGCCCAGGTCACGCGTTTCGGCGGAAATATATCGCGCACGGCATCTTTTGTTGGTATGGAACGCTCCGCATTGCATCGTAAGCTGCGGTCTCTGGGGATCACGTCCTCAGAACGTCAGTAGGCGGTGCCCGAACAGACGATGCGCTTATAACCGACGCGGGGGAAGACCGGGGACACAGCCGCAGTGCTCCCTGGTGGTAAGGCGGGTAGATGAAAGTTTTGATCTGTGGCGCGGGCCAGGTGGGCTTTAACATCGCGCGCTACCTCTCGGGCGAAAATGCCGACATCACGGTGATCGATCAGTCGCCGGAACTGATTCGCAAGATTTCCGACTCCCTGGACGTCAAGGGGCTCGTGGGCTTTGCGTCTCATCCGGATGTGCTCGAGCGCGCCGGTGCGCCGGATGCGGACATGGTGATCGCGGTGACCTATGCCGACGAAGTGAACATGGTCGCCTGCCAGATCTGCCACTCGATCTTCGAAGTGCCCACCAAGATTGCGCGGGTCCGGCATCAGAGTTATCTGGAGCCCATGTGGTCGCATCTCTTCAGCCGCGACAACATGCCGATCGACGTGATCATTTCACCGGAGATCGAAGTGGCCCGCGCCATCGAACGGCGGCTTCAAGTGCCGGGCGCTTTCGATGTGCATCCGCTCGCCGACGGCAAGGTCAGCATGATCGGCGTGCGCTGCACCGCCGAGACACCGATCCTGAACACGCCCTTGCGGCAGCTCACGGCGCTCTTCCCCGATCTGCATATCGTCATTGTCGGGATCTGGCGTGACGGCAAGGGTTTTGTGCCGACGCCCGACGACGATCTGCGCGACGGAGACGATGTCTATTTCGTGCTCGAGCACTCCCACCTGTTGCGCTCCATGGCAGCCTTCGGCCACGAAGAGAAGGAAGCCCGCCGGGTGGTCATCATCGGCGGCGGCAATATCGGCCTGAACCTGGCGACGGCGGTCGAAAAGAACCATCCTCAGGTCTCCATGAAGCTGATCGAGGTGGACAAGAGCCGCGCTGAGAAAGTGGCGCAGGAGTTGGAGCGCTGTGTGGTCATCCACGGCAGCGCACTCGACACGGAGATTCTGGAAGAAGCCAACATCATGGCCGCGGAGACCGTGGTCGCGGTCTCTAACGATGACGAGGTCAATATACTCGCATCCCTCTTGGCCAAGCGCCACGGCTGCCAGCGCGCGGTCACCCTGATCAACACCAACTCCTACTCGCCGCTGATCGGCAGTCTGGGCATCGACACGGTTGTCAGCCCGCGCGCCATTACGGTCTCGACCATCCTTCAGCATGTCCGCAGAGGCCGGATCCGTTCCGTCCACTCCATCTCCGAGGGGTTCGGCGAAATCATCGAGGCGGAGGCTCTGGAAACCTCAAGCCTGGTGGGTGTTCCGATCAGGGATGCGGATCTGCCCGATGGCGTGATCGTGGGTGCGATCGTGCGCGATGAGGAGGTTATCATTCCGCGCGGCGACACCATCGTGCGGGCCAATGATCTGGTGATCATTTTCGCCATCACCGAAGCCGTCAAAAAGATCGAAAAGCTTTTTGCGGTGAAGTTGGAATTTTTCTAAAACAAGATATGTCTCTGTTCGGGCGGCCACGTAGCTGGAGCGCTCCGAAAGAGCTTTGTTTTTTCGAGCAAGGGAAAGAAATCGATGCCGCGGCAAGCTTACGTCAATGGTCGTTACACCCCCCACAACGATGCCGCGGTGCATATCGAGGACCGGGGATATCAGTTCGCCGACGGAGTTTACGAGGTCGTGCCGGTCTACAACGGCATCCTGGTCGATGAGGAACCTCATCTTGACCGTCTGGAGCGTTCTCTGAGGGAGCTTCAGATCGAGATGCCCATGTCCCGGGCGGCCATGAAGCTGGTCTCCCGCGAACTGATGCGGCGGAACAACCTCTCGCGCGGTTTCGTCTATATGCAGATCACCCGTGGCGTTGCGCCGCGCGATCACAAGTTCCCAACCAAACCGACGGCGCCGGCGCTGGTCATGACCACCCGCCAGATGAAGCCGCACAGCGCCGAGGCTTTGGAGAAAGGTGTCAAGGTCATCACCCTGCGCGATATCCGCTGGGAGCGCTGCGACATCAAGTCCGTCTCCCTGCTCCCGAACGTGCTGGGCAAGCAGGCGGCGGCCGAGGCCGGCGCCTATGAAGCCTGGCAGATCGACGATGAGGACAACATCACCGAGGGCACTTCGGCCAACGCCTGGATCGTGACCGACAGCGATACGGTGGTCACCCGCCATGCCAACAACGGAATCCTTAACGGCATTACCAGGATGGCTCTGCTGGATCTGATCGAGAAAGAGGGCTTCACACTCGAAGAACGGCCCTTCAGCGTGGAAGAGGCGCGGGCGGCGCGCGAAGCCTTCGTGACCTCCAGTTCCTCCTTTGTGATGCCGGTGACGCAGATCGACGACAAGCCGGTCGGCAACGGACATCCGGGCCTTCTGACCATGAAGCTGCGCGAAACCTACATCGCCTATATGAACAGCCTGAAGGAAGCCGGGTGAAGTCCGGCGCGCTGCCTCGGCCACAGGCCATCCTCTTCGATTGGGACAACACCCTGGTCGATACCTGGATTGTGATCCATCACGCCTACAAGGCGACTTTCAGGGCCATGGGCCAGGAGCCCTGGACCCTCGCTGAAACCAGAGAGCGGGTGAGGGAATCTGCGCGCGACGCCTTTCCAAAGCTTTTCGGTGCCCGCGCGGAGGAGGCCATGAAGGTCTTTTACGCCGCCTACGAAGCCGACCACCTGGAGATGCTGACCCCTTTGCCGGGGGCGGAAGCGATGCTGCAGGCCTTGTCCGCGCGGCCGGAACTCTTTCTGGGGCTGGTCAGTAACAAAAAAGGCACGATCCTGCGCATGGAGGCCGAAAAGCTGGGCTGGGCGGCTTTGTTCGGCAGCATGGTGGGCGCAAATGACGCAGTGCAGGACAAACCGGCCAGGGCTGCCGTGGAGCTGGCCCTGGCGCCGAGCAAGCTGATTTCAGGCCCTGAGGTCTGGTTTGTCGGCGATACGGATATAGATATGGCCTGCGCCACCGCCACCGGTTGCACAGCTATTTTGCTCCGTCCTGATCCCCCGGGACGAACGGAGTTTGCAGGTTGCCAACCAAGTCACTATATAAACGGCTGTGACGCCCTGATTGAACTCATTCAGGCCTCATAACGCCTGGAATCCGGTGCTTTGAGTGGTTTCTTGGGCCTAAGCTGTTGCGACGGCGCGGTCCAGACCCCAAGATAACGGATACCGATAACGAGATAAGAAAAATAAGAAGGGGACTCTCATGCCGGCTGAAAAATCTCAGAATGTGCAGGACGTCTTTCTCAACCATATCCGCAAGAACAAGATCTCCGTGACTGTTTTCCTGGTCAACGGTGTCAAACTGCAGGGTGTGGTGACTTGGTTTGATAATTTCTCCGTACTTCTCCGCCGGGATGCGCATTCGCAGCTCGTCTATAAACATGCGATCTCCACGGTGATGCCCGCGCAGCCCATACAGCTGTTCGAGCCCGCCAAGGAAGAAACAGAAGAAGCCTGACCACCGAGTTGATCGCTGATCCAGTAACCGAACCGACACGGCATAAATCGTCTATGGGGAAAGAGAAGGACACACTCGATTTTCGGGTAACGCGTAACGAGCAGATCCGTGCGCTTGTCCTTCACCCCGAACTCCGGCGTGCAGACCTCCGACGTGCCGAGGCCTCGAACCGAAGCGCTGAGGCTACGCTGGAAGAGGCGATCGGATTGGCGCAGGCGATCGAGTTGCAGATCGTGCACGCCGAAGTCGTTGCGGTTCCACGGCCAAAGCCGGCCACGTTGCTGGGAGAGGGCGTGGTACAGCGTGTTCACGACCAGGTCGAAGCCGAGTCCGTCGATCTCGTTGTGGTCGATACGGCGCTCACGCCTGTTCAACAGCGCAACCTCGAGACCGCCTGGGGCTGCAAGGTCATCGACCGGACCGGACTGATTCTGGAGATCTTCGGAGCCCGTGCGCGGACCAATGAAGGTAAGCTGCAGGTCGATCTGGCCTCGCTCAGCTATCAGCGATCGCGGTTGGTGCGATCCTGGACCCACTTGGAACGTCAACGCGGTGGCGCCGGTTTCATGGGCGGCCCGGGTGAGCGGCAGCTGGAAATCGACCGGCGGCTGATCGACGAGAAGATCGTTCGTCTCAAGGGGGACCTCGAGAAGGTCAAGCGGACCCGCGAACTGCATCGCTCGGCCCGTAAGCGCGTGCCCTATCCCATCGTTGCCCTGGTCGGCTATACCAATGCCGGGAAGTCGACCCTCTTCAATCGGCTGACGGCCTCCGACGTGCGGGCGCAGGATCTGCTGTTTGCGACTCTGGATCCCACAATGCGCCGGGTTCAACTGCCTTCGGGCAAGGAAATCATCCTTTCCGACACGGTCGGATTTATCTCGGATCTGCCGACTGACCTTATTGCTGCCTTCCGTGCCACCCTGGAGGAGGTGACGGAAGCAGATGTGATCGTTCATGTCCGGGACATCGTTCATGCGGATACGCTGGCGCAACGAGACGACGTGCTGGCGATCCTGAAGGATCTGAACCTGGAAGAGACCCTGGAAAACAGTTCGCTCGAGGCCTGGAACAAGGCCGATCTGCTCGACTCCGAAGGGCGGACGCAACTTGAGCAGGCCGGCGGTAACGACGGCAACCGGGTGATCTGTTCGGCCGCCAGCGGCGAGGGCTGTGACGATCTGTTGGAAGCTATCGACCGCAAACTCGCCGAGCGGCGGAGCAATATCAGCACCCGCGTCGCCCTGAGCGACGGCGCAACCCTGGCCTGGCTCTATCGCCACGGCGATGTCCGCGAGCGCCATGACGAGGGCGAATTCGCGATCCTTGAGGTGGGGCTTGAGCCTGCCGACGCGGCCCGCTTCGAACGCCGTCAGGCCGGAAACGGCAACTGACGTCAGGGCCCGGAGAAAACAAAGTCCGGTACCTGCCTGCCGAGCCCTATTTTCCTAAAAAGTTCTTACCCACAGCGGTTGACAGCTGCAGCGCTCAGGGCTATATGCCCCGTGTTAGCACTCTCCTCAGGTGAGTGCTAACACGCTGGTCGCCACGAGGCGGCGGCTGAAACTCAACATAATTCATCGATGAAGATGGAGAGACGTTACATGAAATTCAAACCTCTGCACGACCGCGTCGTGGTCGAGCCGCTTGAGCAGGAAGAAAAGTCCAGCGGCGGCATCATCATTCCCGACACGGCAAAAGAGAAGCCGATGCAGGGTAAAGTTATCGCAGTCGGCTCCGGTAGCCGCGGTGATGACGGCAAGGTCGTAGCTCTTGATGTCAAGAAGAACGACAAGGTGCTCTACGGCAAATGGTCCGGCACCGAAGTAAAGATCGACGGCAAAACGCTTCTGATTATGCGTGAGTCCGACATCATGGGTATTCTTCAGTAAGGAGCTGAAAGCACATGGCTGCTAAAGACGTAAAATTTGCAAGCGAAGCGCGCAACAGAATGCTGCGTGGTGTCGACACCCTCGCTGACGCTGTAAAAGTAACGCTCGGCCCCAAAGGCCGTAACGTTATCCTCGACAAGTCCTTCGGCGCACCCCGCATCACCAAAGATGGTGTGACGGTTGCCAAGGAAATCGAACTGACCGACAAGTTCGAGAACATGGGCGCCCAGATGGTCCGTGAAGTTGCCAGCAAGACCAATGACCTTGCAGGCGACGGCACCACCACAGCGACAGTTCTGACTCAGGCGATTGTCCGCGAAGGCTGCAAGGCCGTTGCTGCCGGCATGAACCCGATGGACCTGAAGCGCGGCATCGACCTCGCTGTCGAGACCGTCATCGCGGACCTCAAGAAGAAGTCCAAGAAGATCTCCACGACCGCTGAAGTCGCGCAGGTCGGCACGATCTCCGCAAACGGCGAAGCCGAAATCGGTTCCATGATCGCTGAAGCCATGGAGCGGGTCGGCAAGGAAGGCGTCATTACCGTCGAGGAAGCCAAGTCCCTGGCGACCGAACTCGATGTCGTCGAAGGTATGCAGTTCGACCGCGGCTACCTGTCGCCGTACTTCATCACCAACGCCGACAAGATGATCTGCGAGATGGAGAACCCATACATCCTTCTGCACGAGTCCAAGCTCACCGGCCTCCAGCCGATGTTGCCGCTGCTCGAAGCCGTCGTTCAGTCCAGCCGTCCGCTGCTGATCATCGCGGAAGACGTTGAAGGCGAAGCTCTGGCGACCCTCGTGGTCAACAAGCTGCGTGGCGGCCTCAAGGTTGCTGCCGTCAAGGCCCCAGGCTTTGGCGATCGCCGTAAGGCCATGCTCGAGGACATCGCGATCCTCACGGGCGGTCAGGTCATCTCCGAAGACCTGGGCATCAAGCTCGAGAGCGTGACCCTCGACATGCTGGGCACTGCCAAGCGCGTCAACATCACCAAGGAAGAGTCCACGGTGATCGACGGTGCCGGCAAGAAGAAGGCCATCGAAGCCCGTTGCAGCCAGATCCGTGCACAGGCTGAAGAGACGTCTTCCGACTACGACCGCGAGAAGCTCCAGGAGCGTCTTGCCAAGCTCGCCGGCGGCGTTGCCGTTCTGCGCATCGGCGGTGCGACCGAAGTCGAGGTGAAAGAGCGTAAGGATCGTGTCGAAGACGCGATGAACGCAACCCGCGCTGCGGTTGAAGAAGGCATCGTTTCCGGTGGTGGTACGGCTCTGCTGACCGCGACCAAGGCGATTGCCAAGCTGGCCCCTGAAAACGACGATCAGAAGGTCGGCGTCGACATCGTTCGCCGCGCCCTTCAGGCTCCGATCCGTCAGATCGCCGAGAACGCCGGCGTCGAAGGTTCGATCATCGTGGGCAAGGTCACCGAAGCCAAAGCCGGCATCGGTTACGACGCGCAGACCAACCAGTTCGTCGACATGTACAAGGCCGGTATCATCGATCCGACCAAGGTCGTCCGGACCGCACTGCAGGATGCCGCTTCGATCGCTGGCCTGATGGTCACGACCGAAGCCATGGTCTCCGAAGTCCCTGAGCCGAAGGGCGCAGGCGGCGGCGCACCTGCTATGCCTGACATGGGCGGCATGGGCGGCATGGGTGGCATGGGCTTCTAAGAAGCCTGAGCTTCCTTTGCCCGGCGCTTCGGCGTCAGGCAACGCACAGAGATCGGGGACTGTCTTCGGACAGTCCCCTTTTTTGTGCTTTTGGTGCGATTTCCCTGTAGTCTCGCGCATGCACTGCGGCCGGTGTGGGATGACACTGGAACGCAACATACCAAGTCACTGAAAAAAGGACCGTTTCCATAATGATCGATGTCGACTCCATCACGCATATCATCGAGGAAACGGCTCTGCAGGAAGTTTTACCCCGCTTTCAGAAGCTCAAGGCGGGCGAGGTTAACGAAAAGGCGCAGGGCGAAGTGGTCACCATCGCCGATACCGAGACCGAGCGGGTCCTGACCGAGCGCTTCATGGCGGCCCTGCCGGGGTCTCATGTGGTGGGCGAGGAGGCGGTCTCGACGGATCCGGCGGTGATGGAACGGCTGGAAGGCGGAGACCCCGCCTGGATCATCGATCCGATCGACGGCACCAGCAACTACGCCTCCGGCAAGCCGGTTTTCGCGATCATGGTTGCGCTCGCGGTCGCCGGCGAGACCCGCAATGCCTGGATTTACGATCCGATCGGCGGGCGCTGCCTGACCGCCGAGCGCGGGGCAGGGGCCTGGATCGGAGCGGAACGCCTTTCGGTCAAGAAAAGCGCTCCGGCCGCCGAGATGTCAGGGACGCTCCATGCCAGCACCTATGCCCTGCCGGATACCGCCGCCAAGATCAAAGCCCGCCGGGACCGGGTTCAGGCCCTCCCGAGCCTGCGCTGCGCCGGCCACGAATATCTGCGGCTGGCCACCGGGCAGATGCACTTTTCGCTCTTTACCCGCCTGATGCCCTGGGATCACGCCGCCGGCTGTTTGATCCAGGAGGAGGCGGGCGGTGTTGCGCTCTGCTTTGACGGCACGCCCTACACCGCGCTTCGCCACCAGGAGAAAGGCCTGCTGATCGCACCTTCGAGAGAGGCTTGGCTGGATTTGCAGGCGACCTTGCTGGCGGTGTAGTTACGCCCTGACGCATATCGGCTTTACCGCAGGGCGTCTTTGCTCATTAGACTGACGTGTTGAGAGGCGTCCGGCTGAAACTTTCCCCCCCGATACCGGCCTTTCAGGCTTGTTTGCGTGCATGGCCCGAGCGAGAGCGGACTCGCCTCCGCTCTTAAATGAAATGCTTTGGCTGGGGGGCTGATAAGGTCATCGAGATCGAAACTGACGTAACTGCCTTCCCACGCAGACCCGAGGTCCAGGAAACGTTCTTGGAGCGAGCAGCATTGCAGCCAGTCTGGGACGCGTACCGTTTGGTCTTCCTCGTAGCGGCCACGTTTGCGATTCTGGATTTGTAAGTTGAGGTGGTCCTTTGGATTGAGCGATGCGTCCTGAATATCAAACGTCATCCTTTCCATCGTACTTTGCAGGAAGACGGCGGAGAAATCCTGGTCGGCATAGATACAGACGATTCTTGAGGCGCGATGCTGGAACTCTCCGCGCAAGTCCGAGGCCATGACCGATATGACATGTGCGGGAAAGAAGACTGCGGAACCGTTCTTTCGGCGTAAATACGGCGTTTTGCCCTGGAAGCCTGACAGAGGCCGCAGCAATTGACCCGTTAAGTTCAGAGGGCCGGCCGCAAAGTATTTGGTTTCGTTGTTTGTACTGGAGCCTGACGGTCGCTCCCAGGTCAGACCTGATAGCCACGCATCACCTTGAGTGGACGAAGAGTCGATGAATTCCCAGGGGCTCGGCGCTTTGGCGTCAACATCCGGTAAGAGTATTTCGTTCGGTTGCGCGGTCTCCAGGGAGATGGACCCGCTGAAGTTAATCACGAGGAGATTTTTGCGCCACCGTCCGTTTGACCATCCACCCAGGCATCTGACACCGCCCGTTGCGCCCTTGAATTGGTTTGTTTCAGGCCAGCAGGATAAACCGTCCGAAATCGCGAGGAGCAGGCGCCGCCAGAGTCCATAAGATGAAGGCCGGTTAAAGAAGAAAGGCACGAACATCGACGCGCTGGCTGTTTCCGCGCCACGTGCAACAGGAAGTGAGTAACAAACCTCCGCGTCCCGGTAAGTCAGTAACCACCAGGTCGGGCTTTCCAGAAAACGGGGCAAATGGGAGCGGGGAACGTCAGAAGCATCGCTCAGCGTCAGAGTTTGGCCTGTTTTACGATTGGCGAGCGTTGTGGAAGCCGGGTCGAAATACCAATCGCCGTAGCTCTGTCGTGCCGCGGACTCAATCTCAAGGGAGGCCAGGGTTTCAGGCTTGGCGGCATACACGGCTTCCTGCGGATAGCTCTGCAGGGTTTGCGCGCCAAGCAGCGATAGATTGGAGAAGATAGCCTCACGATCATGCCCTTCCGGGAAACTTCCAACCGAATACTCAAGGCGTAAATCAGGCAGAGTCCGGCCCGTCGCCGTGTCAGGTGTCAGGGTTGCGATCGCGCTAAAGCAGGCCAGTCGGATTCGGTTTTCAACCCATTCGGGCGGGGTTATCGTCTTTTGCTGATGAAAGTTCCGGGGATTATCCGCCTGTTTGATCTCGCCCGCCGCCGAACGATCCGACAAAAAGGCAAGTCCAAGACCGGCCTGACCCGCATACTTCGGACAAGAAATCTTGAGATTGAGTGCCTCGTTGCCGGGTAAGCGCTCGATTTGGATCGGATGCAAAAGACAGCTTTCATCGAGATACAGAAACGTCTGTGTCCGCTCACCTGGCCGCTGAGTTGAGTCGAGCACGGATGGTGCATAGGCCGCGTCTTGACTTTCATCGGCGGGTGCCGGGACAAGCATCCGCGTTTCAGACTCGTCCATAAAAACCGGAAATCGGCTGATCAGGCTATGGGCCCGAAAATAAGCCTCTTCACTGACGTGACCCTGGAGTGCGGCTTCTTCCCAGAGCTTCACAACGCCAAGGCATTCCGGATCTTCATGCACCGGCCTAACTTGCCAGGGGCTTGGCGGTGCAAGTTCCAGCGGGGGAAGGTAAGCGGCGAGAATTTGCGGTTCGATCAAGTCGAGACCGAAGAGCTGCAGGCACTTTTGGGTGCGAAGGATCTGGCTGTTCCACTGCCAGGGGTACCAACCACCACGGGCCGCAATTTCAAAGGCGGCAGGGCGTATCAAGGTTTGGCTAAAGGAGAAATACTCCAAAGCGTCAATGGCAAAGCAATCAATGCGCAGCCACAAACCATAGGAAATCGATGCAAGCTGCGAGCGGTCATAGTCCAGAACCCAAATTGCGCCGCCGGCGCCCGGGGGATATACACGCTCCACCAGGATCGGGTGGGCGCAGTCCGGGTCCCTGTAGATAAAGCGCATCCACTGCCGCGTGGCTGAGCCTGGCGTGTCACCCCCGGTGCTCAGATGCCCGTCAAACTCCAGGGCCTGGCCTGTAACCGGGTTTCTGATGACACGGGCGTCGCCATCGAGTTGGAGATAAGCCACAAAAATGTTCGAGATTTTACCGGCTTTCCAGTTGCTGAAGAATTCACCTCAGTTGCAAATATGATGCCTGGAAATTAACGGATGGTTGCAGTCCGTGGTACAAGGCCGAGGCGCTGCTGGGTTTTGGCGCTCGGGTCTTCGTAAAGCGTTCTGATAACGCATCACGGCCGTCAGTCTAACTGACTGTTAAACAAAGATTAAATATCCTAATCATTAAAGATTAATTAAAGATTTCATCTAAAGATCTATCTCGGGTAGCAGGAACGGGAAGCGAATTGCCTACTTTTATGCGTATGGCAGTTGAAGACTTCCGGACTGCTCATCCCTTGCGCAAAGCGCGCCCCCGTCCCAGCAAGGCCGGGTCTTCTCCATCGAGGCGGTTGGAGAGGATCGAAGGCCGGGGCGGAGGAATTCGTAATAAGAATGAGGGGAATACAGTGAGATGGAAGCTGCAAAATCGCTCACGCCGGGAGAACTCTCCCAGTTTCTGCGCAGGGTCGCGCCTGTGCGTCCGGTCTTCATCTGGGGACCGCCCGGAATCGGGAAATCGGCACTTGTAGAGGATTTTGCCCGCTCGGCCGGGATGGAGTGCCTCTTGCTGCGCGGAACTCAACTGGCGCAAGAAGACATTGTCGGTGTGCCAAGGGTCGAAGCCGGGGTTCTGCGCTTTTCACCTCCCGCAGCGATCGCCCGCAAGGAGCCCTACTGTCTCTATCTGGACGAGCTGAACGCGGCGTCGCAAGAGGTTCAGAGGGCGTTTCAGCGGCTGATCAACAGCCGCCGGATCGGCGAGTTCACTCTTCCGGAAGGTTCGGTCGTCATCGGGGCAGGGTATCGTGGCAAGAAGGCGGGCGAGGCCGCGCCTTTGGCCTCTGACCTCATCAACCGCATGGCCCACGTGCAATTGCAGGCCAACGCCAAGAGTTGGCTCGACTGGGCCGAGGGCGCCGGCATCCATCCTCTGGTAAAAGACTACATCCGCTTACGCTCCGATCATCTCTGGTCGAATCCGTCACTGGATGAAGAGCCTTTTTCCAGTCCCCGCGCCTGGCACATCCTCTCCGATGCGCTCAAGTCTTACGGCAACGAGGGCCTGAATGAAGCGGTCGTAGAAACCCTGGCATCGGGCCTTATCAAGCCACCTCATGCGCGTCAGTTCTCAGCCTTCAACAGGCAACAGCTGCGATCATGGGATTTGACTTCAATGTTCCGGGGCGAGACGGGTTGGCCCGACGCGCCGGAAGAGCGCGATATCCTCTTTTTCCTGGTCGAATCCTTCCGCGCGCGCTTGATCCGCGAATTGCCGCGTGACGGCATCGCTCTGGGACAGGAGACCAGGGCCTTCACGGAGTCCGCCAAGCGTCTCTTCCTGCAGCTCTCGGCCATCTCCCTGGAGTTGGCGCAGCTGGTGGTGGCGAGAGGAGAGGACGGGAGAGTTTTGCCGGATTGGTTTTTGCTCGAGTTGGCGCGGGATCTTCCTCGCCTTGTGACCGCGAAGGCGTCCTGACGCATGGAGCTCTCTGGAACTCTTGGCAAAAACCAGAATGCAATCCGTGACGGCTACGCCCTTGCCGCCCGGCACCCCTTGATCTCGCCGCTTCCGGAAGTCGCGATTTCCTCCCGAGGCCTCGCGTTTCACCTTCACGCAAAGAGCTGGTTCTCGATCTGCGCAGAGGTGTCTTCGCCAGAACACCGAGCGGCGCACCGCCGCGGCGAACGGGAACCCACGGTCACCGTCTGGCCCAATTTGCGTCGCCGGGCAAGTGCCGGGGAGTGGGCATACGTCTTCGCCCGCTTGCGTCTGCATATTGCTCTGAACCATCTGGATCCAAGTCAGACCGATCTCAGCTGGCACATGGCGGCCTGGTGCCGGGCTGAACAATTGCTTACGCATGCGGGGGTCGGGCAAAGACCGAAGGAAATAACCCGGGTTCCCGTCGACCTTCCCTGCGGCAGCGAGTCGGAGCTGGCTGCGCATCTGAACGAACAGCCTCTTCGGCCCGAGATCGCAGGCCTCAGTCTGGGCGTCGCCGGACAGAGGTTCTGGCATTTTGCGTCAAAATTCGAGATCTCCGGTGGGCTTCGCGCGCAACGCGCGTCCGCGCTGGCTCAAGGCATTCGTACCGCCGTTGCCCAGGCCGTCCGTGCTTCGGCCGGACTTTCCAACGCCTCCGAGTCCAGCTGTCCGTCGGTCACGGCGGTGACCCGTGCAAGGGACTGGATCGTCGCCGAATACCCTTTACTTGCGGCGCTGGCAGCCTCTTTCACCCTGATCGAAGACGAACTGATCTGCACGGAAATGTCGATCCCGGTCGCTGCCGTCTGCGACGAGGCACGAGAGGTTTACGTCAACCCCCGCGCCGGTTTGAGCGAAGCGGAAGCGCGTTTCGTTCTGGCCCACGAGTTCCTGCACGTTGGGCTGCGCCACAGTATCCGGCAGCAGGATCGCGATCCCTGGCTGTGGAACGTTGCCTGCGACTTCATCATCAACGCCTGGCTGCTCGAGATGAAGCTGGGAGAGCCGCCCGCCGGGATCGGTTTTCTCCATGATTCTGAGCTAAAAGACTGTTCCGCCGAAGAAATCTATGAACGGATTACTTCAAACCTGGGATTGCTGCAGAAGCTTGCAGACGCGCGCGCGATCGGCACGATGAACGGTGACGGCTGCGACATTCTCAAAGCCCCGCGGACTGGTGAGGGATCGTCCGGGGGCGGACTCGATCTTGATGGGTTCTATCGCCGGTCTCTGCAGGAGGGGATGAGCCGCCATCAGGATCTGGGGCAAGATCCCTTGCCGTTCACTTTTGTGAAGGACGCGCAGTCGTTATGAGAGCCGTTCCATCTTCGTGTGACGCCTGGATCCCGCGTGATAGGTCCAGATGATGAGCCCGGATGATCAGGTAGAATCACGTGAGTGCAAACTCGATCGCCGCGCGGGCGTGGAGTTCGGTGGTGTCGAAGGCCGGGATATCGAAATCCTCGGGCGAGACCAGCAGGCCAACTTCGGTGCAGCCGAAGATCACGCTGTCGGCGCCTGCTTGGCGCGCACGCTCGACGACCTCCAGGTAATCGGCCTTGGAGGCAGGTGAGACAATACCCCGGCAAAGCTCGTCGTAGATCACGTCGTGAACGAGCGTGCGGTCTTCGTCGCCGGGCACCTGTGCGGTAATGCCGTGTTTATCGGCCAGCCGTCCCTTGTAGAAGTCCTGCTCCATGGTATAGCGCGTGGCCAGCAGGAGAGGGTGCTCCACTTTCGCTGCTTTCAGAGCAGTGGCCGTGGTATCCGCAATGTGAATCAAGGGGATATCGACAGCGGCCTGTACCTCTTCCGCCATTTTGTGCATGGTGTTGGTGCAGATCAGCACGCAGTCAGCGCCGCCCTTCTCGATGCTCCGCGCGGCATCGGTCATGCGTGTGGTGGCCCGGCCCCAGTCGCCGGCGGCCTGCAGGGCTTCGATCTCACCGAAATCGAAGGACCACATGAGGATCTGGGCGGAATGCAACCCGCCAAGCGCCTCACGGGCCAGACGGTTGAGAAGCTGATAATAGATGACCGTGCTTTCCCAGCTCATGCCGCCGATCAGTCCGATGGTTTTCATAGGTGGATCCGGTTCAGGGAGAGTGAGGAGGTATCGACGAAGGCTCAGCTTCGCTCGGTTTGCTTGGCCTGCTGCCAGTGGCGTTCCATGACCTCGAGCGGCGCGTCAGCCGGCGCGACGCCCTCTTCGGCCAGTCGTTGCTCGACCCAGCGAAACCGGCGTTCGAACTTGGCATTGGTGCCGCGCAGAGCCGCTTCCGGGTCTATCTTCAGATGCCGGGCCAGATTGGCCAGGGCAAAGAGCGTGTCGCCGAACTCATCGGCCAGACGGGCCTGCCGGGTGGTTTTAGCATCAGGATCCGAGCTCTCCACGACACTTTCCATAACTTCGCGCAGTTCGCCGATTTCCTCCGTGATCTTATCGAGGACCTGCAGGGCTTCCGGCCAGTCGAACCCAACCCGGGCAGCGCGTTTTTGCAGTTTCATCGCCCGGGTCAGCCCGGGCAGCCCAACGGTCACACCCTCAAGCGCGCTGACCGGAGCGCCGTTGGCTTTCGCGCGGCGCTCTTCAGCTTTCTGCGTCTCCCAGGACGCCGTCTGCGTCGCGGCATCGCGTTCCTGCTCGTCGCCGAAAACATGGGGATGGCGGCGAATCATCTTGTAGCTGATGGCCGCGATCACATCGTCGAAATCGAACGACTTCTGCTCTTCGGCCATGCGGGCATGGAACACCACCTGCAGCAGCAGGTCTCCCAGCTCGTCTTTCAAAGCCTCCAGGTCGCCTTGCTCGATAGCTTCAGCAACTTCGTAAGCTTCTTCAATAGTGTAAGGGGCAATGGACGCAAAAGTCTGCTCGATGTCCCAGGGGCAACCGTCATCGCGGTCCCGCAGGCGGGCCATGATTTCGAGCAAGCCCTCTATCTTGTGGGAGTTCATGATCTCTCTGCTCAATTGGTTGCCGAGCATATCCCAATTCAGGACGAGAGCAAGAGCCTCGAGCTAAGGATAAATTTTATGGGAGCGCTGTCGAAAGAGCGCTGGCCCGCGGGATGTAAAGGCCTGTTTCAGAGGGCAGGGGCACGCAAACCACGAAGGACACTGTCTCGGTTTGCGATGCCTTACGTCTTCACCCCCGCATCCGGATCGGGTTGGGCCTTCCCGGATAAGTCAGAAATGCCGAGACACAATCCTCCCGGCACACTGATCGGACCAAACGGTCCGTTTTACACCGTCTCGGTCGTCCCCAGAGCGCGGATCAAACCTGAAATGCTGCGCCTGATGCTGTCCGACGGAATTGCATTGAACTGTCTTACCAAGCGAACCGATTCCATGGAATTGGTCTGTTCGTTTGCCGACTTTGCTTCCTGAGAAGCGTCTTGTTCGTAGCCGGCAAAGAAATAGGTAATGCTCGTATCAAGGACATCGGCAAGCTGGTAAAGCCGTCCGGCGCTGATGCGATTCGTGCCGTGCTCATATTTCTGCAACTGCTGGAATGAAATTCCAATCAGGCGCGCGACCTGTTGTTGTGTCAGTCCAACTTCGATGCGACGTGCGTGTATTCTGCGTGCGACGTGCGCATTTATCGATTTCTGTACGTCTGGCGACATATCTTCCACCTGTTTTTGTGCCAATAAAACGATCTTTTCTTTTTTTGTTTTGCGTCTTTGATGCCGTGATTCACTCTTACTTTGTCAGATGGCACGAACCTATTGGTTGTTATTTTTATTCAAAAGTCTCACACTCACACCGGATCGCAAATTAGGTAGTATACTTACGCATTATGGGATTCTCCGCAATGCGTATAGCTTCTTCAAAGTCTGAGATTTCCATTCTTTTTCCGACTATTGAGCCAAAAACTTAATTAGCATCAATATGGTTAATCTCGTCATGAACTTACTTAATAGTGTCGCCTGTTGAGGTGACACTCTTCTCAGATCTTGCAACCTTGACGGTCTCTTCCGCCATTATCTCTTCGTTGTAGCCTTCGAAGAAAAACGTCACGGGCACACCAACAACTTGTGCTGCTTCATAGAGGCTCAGGGCACCGATCGATTCTTCTCCACACTCGATTTGCTCAAGTTTTTTCACGGGCAGGCTGAGTGCTCCTGCGAGCTCCTCAGCGCTCATGTTGTTCTCTTCTCGTTGCTGCCGCAGACGCTGTCCAACGAAGGTGTCCACCGCTCGACTCGATCTTCGACTTTTCATGCCTGCCGTCCTCCTGATGAGAGAGCTTTTTCGTTTATTGTTCGAAACACTCGCTGCGCCTCTAACAACACGCCGGGCTTCTCATGGCCGGTATTTGTTTCTCAATTCACCTTCTGCGATGGCATCGGCGACGCTGGATTCATTTTTCCTCAAATGCCCTGCGAGCATCAATTTGGGGATTCTACTTATACGCGCGCATATGTTTTCCGGGGTGAGGAGGGCGCTCGCGTGGCGAGCGCTATGACCGGTGAGTGGATCGATAGACTGTCAAGGCGCGGCCAGATCACGTTTCGCCAGCCGGAAACCGGGAAAAATTGCTCAACTGGCCGCGCTCTTGTTCTGTTTTTTGCGGACCGCATTGATCTGGATCATGGAAGACAATTTTCTCTACCGCTTAGATCCCGCCGATGCTTCACCTTTGTTCTGGAGGCGGCCCTGCAGGCAAAAGTCCTGCAACTGCAAATCATTCTTGACAGAAACAGGGGAAGCGGCGTTAGCTGGGGTGAGCTTTTTGGGGCAACGCCTTAGAAGGCATTCCTGTGTGCCAGCTGCTTTACGTGCTGGCTGAGGTGGGTTTTATATAACGCCAGACGTTTTGTTTTAGCGAATTGAGGATAGGGCGAGACCATGTGCCTTTGTCGGGTTGCGACGACCAAAGCTTACGATGAACTCCGCAGACTGGGCGAAAAAGAGGGTGATGCCTACGATGCCGCGGTCCGTATCTACCGCCATCATCACCCGGAGCACCCGCGCATTCAGGCCTATCAGATTGTTGCTGACTGGCTTGAGCATCACGAAGCGGCGCATCACGAGCAGAGCGCTTCTGCCTGAGCTCTGGCTGCGAACGCTTCCTCGCGCAGGAGCCGTGCCGGTCGCGGCTGCGAGGCTGTGGCGTGACAGGCAAAGATCCAGAGAGAGTCCGGCGTAGGGCGGCTCGGGCAAAGGCCCGGGCAGGATGGTGTTTTTGTGGCTTACAGAGCCTTCCAGAGCACGACTTTATCATCCCCAGGCGCCCAGAAATCACGAATGCGAGCTTCTTCGGCATAACCGTTTTTGCGGTAAAAGCTGCGTGTTGCCGCAAACGCGTCGCTTCCTGAAGTATCGACGATCAGAAGCCGCTGTTTCCGGTCACGCAGGGCGGCCTCAAGCTCCCTCAGGATAAGGCTGCCGAGACCATCTCCCTGTTTTTCGGAGAGGACGGCGATCGCCAGCATGTTCCAGGTTCCCTCGGTCAGCTTCTCCGGCACAGCCATGCAAAAGCCGGCCACCACACCCTCCGTCACGCAACTCAGCCAGATGTCGTGGCCCGCTTCTGGCGCATATTCCGGATCCTGTGACAGGGAATCGCCCAACATCTCCGGCAGCATCTCACTGGGAAAGAGCCCTGTCGTGTCAAGCACGCGCTGAAGATCCGAAAGGTCCTCCGGGCGTGTCGGCCTGACTTTCACTGTTTCGATCGCGGCTGTTCCGATTGGTGGTGTCTGGCTGGTGTTCAAAGCTGAAACTTTCCTTTGATCTTACAACGGTTAGCCCGCGCATAGCGGGGAGGGCGCTGCTACCGGTTTCGTCCGCATGACCGAAGCCGCCGATCTTCCCACCGCGGCCCGTCCTTGAGTATTCCGTCCTCGAGCATCCCGTCCTCAAACATCCGGCTGCTCAGATCTTCAGCTCCGCAAATCTCCGTCGGCCCGTCGAACATGATCACACCGGTTCCCGATCTCCTGTAACACAGAACCGGGGGCTTGGAAGCTCTGTCCTTGGATACGGTCCTTAATCCGGCAGTTATGCCGCCAGTTTGTGGCTGCAGGGCGGTCCGGGGCGCAGATACACAAAAAACGCATAATGTACATTATGGAAAATATTTGTGGACAGGCTGGACAGTGGTTTCTCCAGGCACGCGGGCGCTTTACGTCTCCTCGGGTTTCAAGCCTTCCCGAACTGTGATATCGAGCCCTCTTGCGCCGGTCATTGCAAAAGCATGTCACTGCAAAGGAAGGATGCCCTCTATGGACACGCTCTTTCTTGTGAAACCCGGATTTCAGGATCCGGCCTTCCCAGGCAAGGACTTCTATTGCTGGCACTGTGCACTGATTGAAGGCGTTCTCACGTCCTTCCCGGAACGCGCGGCGAACCTGACCGTTAAGCGCGTCGCCTGGCCGAGGCCGAGAAGCGAAGTGATCGATCTGGTCGGCGAAGAGCATCAGTCGCTGCCTCTGCTGGTCCTGTCTGAAGGCTCGCAATCGCCCGACGGAACCGGCCGGTCCCCGGCAGCTTCGCACGCTCGCTCTTTTATTGCGGACAAAGACGCGATTCTCCAGGCGCTGACCGACCGGCATGGTTTTCCACATCCACACCCCTGAGGCTGAAAATCCCTGCAGGTCATCCTTTGCGCATGGGTGCATTGCGTGCGCCCTTTGTCCTGCGCCATTCGCGGTCCGCGATCGCGCCTCACGCTGAGCCGATTTCAATGGTTGATGAGGGAAACAAAACCATCATAACCTCGAATCAAGCGCGGCCCGAACGATAGTAAAGTTATTTTTGTCAGTATTTTAATGGAAGTTTTGGCTGTTTTAATGGAGCATTTCGGCACCTCGCTCCACTCAATCAGGCCCGTTTTCGATGCGAAACCGGCTGAGGCCTAAAAACATTATTTGAGGCCTCTTGCACATCGCAATCAGAAGTCTCGTACCAATTCGCCGCCTCGCCGGCGATCTGGCAGAGCTTGAGAACGTCGATTTGACCCGGTCCTGCTTGCCAGGCCGACTGCTCGACCTGGATGGATTTATCGCGAATCTGCCCGACCAGCATCATCCTTGGAATCTCCGCGGTGCCGATGAGAGGCAGGAAAAGGCGCTTGATCAGTCTGGGTCCCGTCTCCCTCGTGTATCCGTACCTAAATTCGCTGTAGAGGGCCGCCTCACCATTTGCGGCAAAGCGATAGAGTTCGACGATATGAGCACCGTAAGGGCCTTTGGGGACTGCATCCTGCAGGAAGCGGCCTGTCGGGTCCGAACCGAACGCGACGTCCGTTCCGACCAGGCGGAATTTGATGCGGCGGCCCTCGTCATGGCATTCCACCAGAAGCACATAAGGCAAGAGCTGAGGGATTTCCACGGGATCAAGGTCACTGCGCAGCGGCGGACCGTCGGACTTGCGCAGTCTTGCCCAATAGCGATAGAGCGCGGAGAGGACCGGATCGTTGATTGCATCCGGTCGGGCCGAACAGATCGTATCGTGCATTGGGAGGTCCATACCGTAAGTCTAGGGCCGAAATCTAAATAAACTTTTTCGGGTATGGTCAAAACCGAACTAAACCTATGAAGAGTGAGCCCTCTTGGCCAGATACGGTCTAGGTTGGGAACTCATATTTTTTGACGGTCTTGACGACAAAATTATGTTTTCTGGCAAGGAGTTAGGAATGAAGCGATGCTGTGGCATCGTGCTTAGCCAGAATTGGACTGACGACACGACGCTGCCCAGAACTTGGTTCCCAGAACGTGGTTCCCAGAACTCATAATCTTGCCGCCCCTCTGGGGTCGTATTTTGCCGGGTTTTAGGTGCGTTGACGCCTCTTACCGGGCCTTCAGGCCCGCTTTCGAGCCCTCGCCTGCCTAAAACCCGGCAAAATACGATCAAGACCATCAAAGAATAGGAGTCCTCAACCTAGGAACCGGAGTTACACGCCGAACCGGTTTCAGGCGCCCTACACCGGCTCAGATTACGGCATTCGAGATTGATTCTTGGCGTTGCCACATAATTATCAACTGCATGCCATGGAATGTGCGGCGAAACCCGTGTAGCCTCTCTCAAACAATAAAACGAACAGGGTTGGCTTAGTATGTTGTGTGTTAGGGTCTCTGGACCTCACTCCGACGGAGTGGAGGGCGAGATGGAATGCTTGCCGTGCGCGAAGGAGGCTGGTTTCCGAAAAACCTGGCGGAGCGGCGACCGTTCGTTTGGCGCCCTGCTTGCCGGAGTGGCAATGGCAGCTTTCTCCGCGCTCGATCCCCTGCCCGCGCGCGCAGCCGAGCCCATTATCGAAATCCTGGAACTGCCGGAGGCCAAAACCCTTCGCAGCCTTCAGGAAACACCCTACCTCAGCGAATCAGTGAGCGCCGGAAAGCTGCCGCCTGTGGCAGAACGACTGCCCGCGACGCCGCAGGTCGTGCCCCGGGGCAGCGCCCAGACCGTCGGCAAGCAAGGCGGCAGTATCCGAACCCTCATCACCCGCGAAAAAGACATCCGTCTGCTGGTCGTCTACGGCTATGCGCGTCTGGTTGCTTACAACGAGGAACTCGAGATCGTCCCGGATATCCTTGAAAAGGTTGAGATCGAGGACGGACGGATCTTCACCTTTTATCTAAGGAAAGGGCATAAATGGTCCGATGGCGCGCCCTTCACCACAGAGGATTTCCGGTATTACTGGGAAGATGTCGCCAACAACGACAAGCTGACACCCTCCGGTCCGACCACCGCGCTCACGGTCGACGGTGAATTTCCGAAGGTGGAGGTTATCGATGCACAAGTCATCCGCTACAGCTGGTCCAACCCCAATCCCTTTTTCCTCACTCAGTTGGCAGGAGCGCGGCCGCTTTTCATTTTTCAGCCCTCCCATTACCTGAAGCAGTTTCACAAGAAATACAGCGACCCTGCCCAACTGGCAAAACACGTCGATAAGTCCAATGCCCGCGATTGGGCGCAGATGCACAACCGTAAAGCCCGGCAGTACCGCTTCACCAACCCGAAGCTGCCGACCCTGCAGCCATGGGTGAATACGGTCAAACCGCCTTCGACCCGCTTTATCGCGAAACGGAACCCCTATTACCACCGCGTTGACGAGTTCGGGCAGCAGCTTCCTTATCTGGATGAAGTGATCTTGAGCGTGGTCAGCGGGTCGCTGGTGCCGGCGAAGGTCGGCGCGGGTGAATCGGACCTCCAGTCCCGCGGACTGAATTTCAGCGACTATACCTTCCTGAAGGAGAACGACGAGCGCAGCGGCTACGACGTGCGGCTATGGAAGACCGTCCGCGGCTCTCAACTCGCGCTTTATCCGAACCTCAACAGCAAGGACCCGGAGTGGCGCAAACTCTTCAGGGACGTGCGGTTCCGCAGGGCCCTTTCCATGGCGACCAACCGGCATGAGATCAATCAGGTCATCTATTACGGGCTCACCATCGAGGGCAACAATACGGTCCTGCCGGCCAGCCCGCTCTATCATCAGGAGTACCGGGACGCCTGGGCCATGTACGACCCCGAGGCCGCCAGTGCATTGCTGGACGAGATGGGCCTGACCAAGCGCAACGAGGAAGGTATCCGGCTGCTGCCCGATGGCCGGGAGATGGAGATCATTGTCGAAACGGCCGGGGAAAACACTGAAGAAGCAGACGTCTTGGAGCTGATCCACGACTCCTGGCGCGAGGTTGGTATCAAAGTCTTTACCAAGCCTTCTCAGCGTGAAGTCCTGCGCAAACGGATCTTTGCCGGTGAAACGCTTATGACCATGTGGTTCGGTTATGAAAACGGTGTGCCGACCGCGGACATGAGCCCCGACGAGTTCGTCCCGCTGCATCAGCAGAGCTATCAATGGCCGAAATGGGGTCAGTACCATGAGACCAGCGGCAAGTCCGGCGAGCCGGTCGATATGCCTCTGGCGCAGGAGCTTCTGGAGCTCCATATCGACTGGACCATGGCCCGCTCAAAGGACGAGCGCGAAAAGATCTGGCACCGGATCCTGCAAATCCATGCGGATCAAGTCTACACCATTGGAATCGTTGCCCAGGTCCCGCAACCCATCGCGGTCTCAAGCGAGCTGAAGAACGTTCCGGTCGATGGGATCTACAACTGGGAACCGGGCGCACAATTCGGGATCTATCGGCCGGACCGTTTCTGGCTGGATCAGTGAGACCTCGAAACCTGCAATCTGGTTTGACGGATAGTGATCCAGGCAGCGCCTAAGCAGCTGATCTCATTCTAAATCAGATGCTTAGGCGGCTTGTGTCGGTGTTCCGCTTTAACGCGCCAGCGGACGGCCGTACTTGTCGCCCATGGAGCCGATAATCAGCCGAACGAAGTCAATGATAGTCCAGATGCCCAGCCCGCCAAGGGTGATCAGCATGAGAATGCCGGTGCCGATTTTGCCGAGGTAAAAGCGGTGGACGCCCAGGGCGCCGAGAAAGAAGCAAAGCAGCACTGCAGGCACAAAACCTTTATCGCTGACCTCGCCACCCAAAGACTGTGATTCGACAGACATATTAATTCTCCTTCAGAGGTTATTTGAGTTTTACAAGCCGGCCATCTCCGTCGCGGGCTTGTTCTGTAATGAGCCGGTAGAAGACGACAATCGTGTGCAGCGCATCAGCCAGAAGCACCATGTAGGCGAAGCCCGGGCGCCCTTCCATCAAGAGAACGATGAAAAGCACAAACAGTCCCAGATCAACGAAACCATGCAGGTAATTGCGCAGGTAAAAATGATGTAGGCCGATCACGCCAAAGACGCCGCAGAGAATCACCGCGGTGCCGTAGTTTGCCGTTGATTTGTCGGACGCATCCATAGGTCGCCGTCTTCACCAGAGATATGAAACCGGACGCATCCGACCCTAAAACTGTGAAAAATTCGTGAAGTAATACACCCAGAGTTTAAATGCGCGCTATCGACGTCATCCTGGGCCTATGAAACAAAATATTTATTTTCAACAAATTAGATAACTTTTTTCTTAAACTTCGAGAGTTAAGCCATCGTATCCCGGTTCTACCCCCGCGGGGCAACGCGACTTGAGCTCGTCGTAGTCGATCTGGTGGTTCAGGTGAGTCAGAACGGCCCGTTCCGGCTGAACCCGCTCAATCCATTCAAGGCTTTGCGCGAAGTGTGAATGTGTCGGATGAGGTTCATAGCGCAGGCAGTCGACGACCCAGACTTTGACACCCTTCAGGGCTTCGAAAGCCGCTTCATCGAGGCCGGATGCATCGGTGGAATAGGCAATGTCGCCAAACCGCAGGCCCAGGCTTGTGGTTCCGCCGTGCTGCTGGGTAAAGGGCAGGACCGGAACCGGCCCGATCTCGAAGGGCCCCTCGATCAGCCGGTCGTTGAGCATGGGCCGGTAGGGGTTCTTGGGATTGCTGCTCGAGGTAAAGATGTAATCGAAACGCCGGGTCAGGGACTCGCGCGTCATGGCGTCCATATAGGCGTCGATCGGTCCCTGCTTCACATAGGTGAGATAGCGCAGCTCATCGACGCCATGTGTATGGTCCGCATGGTCGTGCGTGTAGACCACCGCATCCAGCGAGGTGATCTCGTTGTCGATCAGCTGAAGCCGTAGATCGGGCGAGGTGTCGACCAACACCCGAGTCCCCTGCTCTTCCACCAGAATGGAAACCCGGCGGCGGCGGTTCTTTGGATTACTGGGATCGCAAACGCCCCAGGAGCCACCCGGTTCGCCGCCCGCCAGCGGCACGCCGCCGGACCCGCCGCAGCCGAGCAGCGTGACCTTCATGCCGCGCCGCCAAAGCCGGGCTGATCGATCGCGCTGCCCGCCCGGGAAAACAAGTTCTTGAAGTTCGCCGTCGTGCTCTCGATCAGAAGATCCGTCGATACCTCTTTGATTTCAGAGAGTTTTTCCGCAGTGTGAACGACAAAGGCCGGCTCGTTGGTCTTGCCGCGTTTTGGTACCGGCGCGAGGTAAGGCGAGTCGGTCTCGACCAATAGCCGATCAAGCGGCACTTTGCTGACGGTCTCGCGCAGGGCTTCGGCACTCTTGAAGGTCACGACCCCCGCCAGGGAGATGTAAAAGCCCATCTCCAGGGCCGCTTCCGCAAGCTCGGGGCCGGCGGTAAAGCAATGAATAACAGCGGGATAGGCGCCGTTGCGGTATTCGTCCCGCAGGATTTCGACCGTGTCGTCGTCCGCGTCCCGCGCATGGACGATCAGCGGCAGGCCGGTTTCCCGCGCGGCCGCGATATGAGCGCGGAAGCTGACCTTCTGCTGTTCCCGCGGTGAGTGCTCGTAGTAGTAATCCAGGCCGGTCTCGCCGATCCCCACCACCTTTGGATGCTGTGCCAGCTCGATCAGGCGGTCCGGGGTCTCTTGCCCCTCCTCGCCCGCTTCGTGGGGATGAACTCCGACAGAGCAGAAGACCGTCGGGAAGCGCTCGGCAATCTCGAGGACCACCGGAAACTCGCTCATTTTGGTGCAGATGGTGACCATGGCGCCGACCCCGGCGCGCCCGGCCCGCGCGACGACTTCGCCGATATCTCCGTCGCGCTGCAGGTAGTCGAGGTGGCAGTGAGAGTCGATCAGCATATCATTGAAATCCCTGGCTTTATGCCGTCCCGGCCTCTTCTTCGACAAAGCGGGGAAAGATACCTTCCGGCTTGGGCACCGGCGAACCCGCCGCAAGCGGCGTCGCCAGGTTTTCGAAGCCACGGGCGTCCGGCGCAATCGAAAGCTGGTCCAGCATCTTGGCCATGGCATCAGGCATCACCGGCTGGGTCAGGATCGCCAGGCGGCGCACGGTCTCGGCGAGCACGTAGAGCACCGTCTTCATCCGCTCCGGATCGGTCTTCCTGAGCGTCCAGGGCGCCTGGTCGTCGACATAGCGGTTTGCGGCCCCGATGACATCCCAGGTGGCTTCCAGAGCCTTGTTAAAGGCCTGTACGCCATATTCCTGGCGCAAGCGGTCGGGCAGAGCCTCGGATTGAGAGAGCAGAGCCTCGTCCTCGGGCGTGAAGGCTCCGGGCGCCGGAACCGCGTTGTCGCAGTTCTTGGCGATCATGGAAAGCACCCGTTGTGACAGGTTGCCCAGATCATTGGTCAGGTCGCCGTTCATGCGTCCGACAATCGCCCGTCTGGAGAAATCGCCGTCGTTTCCGAAGGGCACTTCCCGCAGCAGGAAGTAGCGAACCGGGTCGAGGCCATAAGTCTCCACCAGCTGCAGCGGGTCGATCACGTTGCCCAGCGACTTCGAGATCTTCTGGCCTTCGTTGGTCCACCAGCCATGGGCAAAGACCCGTTTGGGCGTCGGCAGGTCCGCGGCCATCAGGAAGGCCGGCCAGTAGACCGCATGAAAGCGCAGGATGTCCTTGCCCACCATGTGCAGATCGGCGGGCCAGTAGGTCTTGTAGCTCTCGCTCTCCAGGTCCGGGTAGCCTGCGGCTGTCATGTAGTTGGTCAGGGCATCGAGCCAGACGTACATGATGTGCTCGGCGTCGTCGGGCACCGGCACGCCCCAGGAGAAGGTCGTCCGGCTGATCGAGAGATCCTTCAGGCCGCCTTTGACGAAGCTGATCACCTCATTGCGCCGGGTTTCCGGGGCGATAAAGTCAGGGTTGGCCTCGTAAAACGCCAGAAGCCGGTCCTGCCAGGCCGAAAGCCGGAAGAAATAGGAGGGCTCCTCCACCCACTCAACCTCGGCGCCGCTGGCGGTCGCGATGCGTTTGCCGTCGGGCTGCTTGGTGAGCTCGCTCTCGGTATAGAAAGCCTCGTCGCGGACCGCATACCAGCCGGAGTAGCCGCCCAGATAGATCTCGCCGTTCTCGAGCAGCTTCTTCCACAGCGCCTGACAGGCCTTTTTGTGGCGCTCTTCGGTCGTGCGGATGAAGTCGTCGTTGCTGAAGTTCAGCGTCCCGGAGAGATTACGGAAGTTCTGCGAGACCCGGTCGGTGAAGGCCTGCGGATCCACGCCTGCGGCCTGGGCGGACTTCTCCACCTTCTGGCCGTGTTCGTCGGTTCCGGTCAGAAATTTCACATCCCGGCCGTCCAGGCGCATGAAGCGGGCCAGAACATCGCATGCCAGGGTCGTATAGGCATGGCCGATGTGCGGCACGTCGTTCACGTAGTAGATCGGCGTCGTAATGTAATAAGGCGTTTTCTGCCCGGGCATTTCACTCTCCTGCGGACTGACCGGACGACCTGCTTCTCCGGTAACCGCGTCTGTAACGTCGTAAAGGGCCCTGCGGGTCCCGGCATCTGATCGCTGGAGACAGAGGAAACGGCTCTAAGCCGTGAGCGCCTCAATCTCGGAAAAGACACTGATCACAACATGCTTGCGGTCGAGGTTCGCGCGATCCGCCGCGTTGTACAGAGCCGAGGTCTTGTCCCACAGCGTGAGCCACTGCGCAAGAGGGCGGCGGTCCAGGAGCCGCGCCATGATCTCGCCTTCCCCCTCGACCACGGGCGCGGGCATCTGACCGCGCGCGCCCCCGTTGATCATGCGGGCCAGCCACCAGAGCAGCAGCTCCATGCCGGTGCGGAAGGTCTCTCCCCCGCTGTCCCGGGCAAGCTGGTCGCCGAAGGCCTGAAGCTTGACCACATCCAGGCGCGGCAGGTGAGAAATCAGGTCCATCAAGGCTTTATAGAGCTCCAGTCCCCCGATCGCATGAAGCTGCAGCGCGTTGCCGATCGAGCCTTCCGCCAGGCGGGCGAGCGCCTGAGCCTCCGCCGGATCCAGCTCCGGTCGATGCTGCTGCAACAGAGAGAGAACGCTATCTTCGGCCAGCGGAGCGAGCGGCAGATGGCAGCAGCGCGAGTGAATGGTCGGCAGCAGGCGCGCGGGCTGATGACTGATCAGCAGCAACAGGACGTCGTTGGGTGGTTCCTCAAGGATCTTCAGTAAGGCATTGGTTGCACTGACATTCATATCATCGATGGGATCGACGATCACCACGCGCCAGCCGCCTTCCGTCGAGGTCTTGCGCAGGAAGGAGACCACGTTGCGGGCATCTTCCACCGGTATTACCGAGCGCATCTTGCCTTTCGGGTCGACGCCGCGCTCGACGGTCATGAGATCGCCGTGTCCGCCCGAAGCCACCCGGCGGAAGACTTCGTTGGCGGCGTCCAGGCTGAGGCCGTCCGGCGCACCGCCGAAGAGTCCCGGCGCCGAACTGCCGCCGTTCAGCACGAAACGGGCAAAGCGGAACGCGAGGGTCGCCTTGCCGATCCCGCGCGGCCCATGGATCAGCCAGGCGTGGGGCAGCCGTTCGGACTCGTAGGCCGTCAGCAGACGTTGCTCCGCTGCGGGATGGCCGATCAGTTCGGCATTCTCACGCGGGGCAAGGGTTTCGATTTCGGGGGCGGAAGCAGCGCGGGCCATTATGTCAGATCCAGTTCTAGGCGGTTTCGGAGCAGATCCAAAATTCGGCTCTCGAGGGCTTCGATGCTGTCCCGGGCTGGCACGAGCGCGCAGCGCTCCGGGGCCCGTTTGGCAATGTCGAGAAAACCCTCGCGAAGCCGCTGGTGAAAGGCCAGATCCATGGACTCATAGCGGTCCTCGCCGCCTGCCCGGCTGCCGGCACGCCCCAGTCCTTCTTCGGGATCGATATCCATGATGACGGTCAGATCGGGAAAAATGTCATCAACAACAATGGCTTGAAGGCTTTCAATGATATCCCGGCCAAGCTCGTGCCCGTAACCCTGATAAGCCATGGTGGAGTCGATAAAGCGGTCGCAGAGCACCCAATGACCGGCGTCCAGGGCCGGGATCACCGTCTTTTCCAGGTGGTCCCGGCGGGCCGCAAAATGCAGCAGGGCTTCGGTCGTCGCCGACCAGCGTTCCGCCTCGCCATTGACCAGCAAAGCCCGGATTTGTTCCGCACCCGGACTGCCGCCCGGCTCGCGCGTGGTCGTGACCTGCAAGCCTGCCGCGGAGAGCTTTTCGGCGAGCCGCTTGATCTGCGTGGTCTTACCGGCGCCCTCGCCGCCCTCGAATGTAATGAACTTTCCGCGCACCATGACCGAACCTTGCCGCTTATCCGAGGGGTCGTTGTGGTTCAGAGTACCAGAGCAACCCCAAGCGGGCTGTTTTAACTCTCGGGGTGATCACTGGACAAGCGCGCAGGCACTGCAGGTTCAGCAGCCCCCTCGCCCATGAGCCCCCCCGGCTCATCAGCCTTCGTCTATCCGGCTTCAGGGAGCCCCGAAGATGAGGTGCTTTACCCCCGCCGTGATCTTTCCGAACCCGCCGAGTTGACCCACGGCGGCGCCGGTCACCAGAGGGATCTCGATGGTCTCCACATCCTTGGCTTCGACCCGCAGGGTTGCAAGCTGCGCCCCCTCCTCGATCGGCGCCGAGATCGGACCTTCGTAGGTCACCGTGACCCGCATGGAGTCCCGGGCCTGACGCGGCAGCGTGATAAGCACGTCTTCGGCGGTCACCAGTGGCACGGTGTTTTCTTCGCCCAGCCAGACGGAAGCCTCCTCGACGGTTTCGCCTGCCGAGAAGAGCTTGTAGTTGTCGAACTCGCGGAAGCCCCACTGCAGCAGCCGGGCCGATTCCTCACTGCGGGCTCGAACGCTGGGCAGGCCGTTGACCACCAGAATCAGGCGCCGGTCATCCTTGACCGCCGAGGACGTCAGGCCGTAGCCCGCCTCTTCGGTGTGTCCCGTCTTCAGGCCGTCGGCGCCGATATTCATGTAAAGCAAAGGGTTACGGTTGCTTTGTTTGATATCGGACCAGGTGAATTCGGTCTGCGAATAATAGTGATAGTACTCGGGAAACTCGGTGATCACGTAGTTGGCCAGGGTCGCAAGGTCCCTGGCGGTCATGCGGTGGTTCGGATCGGGCCAGCCGGTCGCATTGGCAAAGGTGCTGCCGGTCATGCCGATTTCGCGCGCTTTTTCGGTCATGACGTCCGCGAAGGCCTCCTCGGTTCCGGCCAGACCTTCAGCGAGAACGATGCAGGCATCGTTGCCCGATTGCACGATCACGCCCTGCAACAGGTTTTCGACGCTAATCTGGTCGCCGACCCGCACGAACATCTTGGAGCCGCCCTTTTTCCAGGCCTTTTCGCTGACCGGCAGCTTCTCTTCCAACGACAGGCGTCCGTCTTTCAGCCGCTCGAAGACGACCACGGCGGTCATGATCTTGCTCATGGAGGCCGGCGGCATGGATTCCTCGGCATTCTTTTCCAGCAGGACCGTGCCCGTGGCAACGTCAATCATATAGGCTTCGCGTGCCTGCGTTTCCAGCACCTGAGCGGCGGCGCCCCACGGGAGAGAGAGGCCGCTGACGAGCGCGAGACTGAGGGTAAAGCGTCGAAGATGTCTCTGTGGCATCCTGGGTTCGGGTCCTTTGAAGTCGTCCGGGGGCATTGCTGTAGCGGAATCGCCGATATCTGGTTTGCTCGTATCCGGGTTGCGGCTGTTTGGGCCGCTCATCAGATGCAGTTCTTGTGAGCGAACCTGCGGCAGAAATTTGGAGAAAATGAGGCCGCCCTTCATGAACACCGGCCTGTTACCGCATTTGTTCCTGGATCGTGTCCTGGGGCTCGGCCGCCATGGGAGTGGGCGCATCTCACGGTCATTCGACAATAACGCGCGCTTCGTTAAAGCCGTTTCCGTGCAGGGTCGCGAGCAGTCTGTCCGCCTCGGTCACCGAAACCAACGGACCGAGCCTGACCCGAAAATACTGCGCGTCGCCGATCTGGGCTGTGGCGATCTGGGCTTGACCCAGTGAAGCGAGCCTCGCGCGCAGCCGTTCTGCGTTCGCAACCCGAACGAAGGAGCCGGCCTGCACGAAGATGCTGCTGGCACTGACCGGTGCCTGGCTCACGACCCCATCCGGCGTCGGCGCGGTGATCGTCCTGCGCGCGGCGGGCACGGCCTTATCTGGTGTCGGGGCCGGGCGGGCCGCGACGACGGTGGTGCCGCCGGGAGCTGCCAGCGATTCTTCTGTCACGGTGACGGTCGGCGCTGCCTTGACCGGTGATGCGGTCGGTTCGGTCGCAACCTCCCCCGCGCGGCGCGAGGTCTGCGCGATTTGCGTTCCGCCGCGCTGGGCCAGGGCTGCGAGCTGGCGGCTTTCTTCTTCCAGGATCTCGACCTTGACCTTCGCCGTGCCCTGGATCCGGAAGCCCAGCAGTTCCGCTGAACGGCGCGAGAGATCAATGATCCGATTATTCGCGAAGGGGCCCCGGTCGTTCAGCCGCACCACGATGGAGCGTCCGTTCCCGAGATTTGTAACCCGGACCATGCTCGGCAGCGGCAGAGTCCGGTGGGCGGCGGTCAGGTCGTATTGATCGTAAATCTCACCATTGGCGGTTTTACGCCCATGGAAGCCAGGGCCATACCAGGAGGCGATCCCGGTCTCGACGTAGTCATAATCGACTTTCGGGTAATACCAGATCCCCCGAATCTCATAGGGCTTGCCGACCTTGTACGTCCCTTGCGATGTCGAGGGGGAGGTTCCCGGAATACTGACCTGCTTCGCCGTGTGTGAGGCAAGTTCCAGCTCCGCGCAGGACGAGACGATGAGGCCCGCTGCAGCGAGGGCGATCCAGGCCGAGACACGCCGTTTGATCATTATGATGAGCACCTGAAGGAGGTTAACTATAGAATCGGCAGTTTACTTGGTCTTTCGTGCAACAGCAATCGTCTGCTTTTCACCTTAAAACAGAGTAAAAAGAGTGGCCTGAGCGCACCTTTTTCGTCAGTTCGTATCCATCAGTCAGTTGGCGACCGCTGCGCGCAAGCGTTCCAGAAGGCTGATATCGGCATAGCCGTCGGCCGGAATGGTAGACCTGCGCTGGAAGGCTTTGATACCCGATCTCGTTTGCCGTCCCGCGACACCATCAGGCCTGCCGACGTCATACCCAAGCCTGTTCAGAAGTGTTTGAATTTCTTGGATTTCAGCGCGCAACAAGGGTTTGTCGTTGGCGGGGGCCTTGGCCAGGAGCCTGCCTTTGCCTTCGATCCTGTCCGCGAGGTGACCGACGGCGATGGCGTAGAAGATCGAATTGTTCCACTTCAAGGTTGCGCGGAAATTGCCGTAAACCAGGAAAGCCGGTCCTTTGTGCCCCGCCGGCAGAACCAGCGAGCCCTCGACATTCGCGACCGGGAGGTTGCGGCCGTCGGCCCGCCGTACGCCAAGCGCCTGCCAGTCCCCGACCGTTTTTTTGGTCTGGAACCCGATCAGTTCGAGATCGAAGCCGGGCGGCAGTTTGACCTCCCTGCCCCAGGTTTCGCTGTCGTTCCAACCCAGATTGCTCAGGAAGTTGGCCGCCGAAGAGAAGATGTCCGGCATGCTGTTCCAGAGATCCCGCCGGCCGTCGCCATCGGCATCGACCGCATGGCCGAGAAAGGTCGAGGGAATGAATTGAACCTGCCCCATGGCACCGGCCCAGGATCCGGTCATGCGGGAGGACGCGATATCGCCGTTGTCGATAATCTGAAGCGCGTTGATGAGCTGGGTGCGGAAGAAGTCGGCGCGGCGGGCGTCGTGGGCCAGGGTCGCCAGCGCCGGGATCACTTTAAAGCCGCCGGTGTTGGAGCCGAAGTTGCTCTCCAGCCCCCAGAAAGAAACCAGGAAACGCGCCTGCACGCCGTATTTCCTCTCGACTTCGGAAAGAAGCCTCGCATGCTGGACCATCAGTTCCTGGGCTTTTTTGACTCGGGCATCGTTGACCGAGCGGTTAAGGTACGTCCAGAAGGTCAGGGAGAACTCCGGCTGCCTGCGGTCCAGTTCAATGACCCGCTTGACGGGAGCGATGTCCTTGAAGGAGCTGTCGAGGATCTCCTGAGAGATCCCCTTTGCCCGGGCCTCCCGCTTGAAAGCCTCCACCCAGTTCAGAAAGTCCTGATCGACCGCTTCAGCTTGGGCCCCTGCGTTGCCTTGGTCCGGAGTTTGACTGTCCGTTTGGGCAATCGCGTGGGGAATGGCGAACGACAGACCCGCCAATAGCGAGAGACTTAAGACGGCCCACCTCAACTCTGACGGAATCTTGCCGCGGCAAAAGGCCGGAAATGCCGTATTTGCCTTTAGGAATCGGGAGCTTACGAATCGGAATGCCATCGGAGAACCTCTGATCAGGAGCGTCATGTTTCTTCTGCCACAGAGGGGAACGGCGCGCAATCGGACTGTCAGCCTACGAGCGGAACCTGGCAAGAAGCTGGTCTATTTGAGAGTGCAATGCGCGGCTTTAAGTCTGAAGCGGCCGGACCTGCGGGAAACGGGCAGCCCGCAGCCAGAAGTCAGCCGGAAGTCAGCCAGGCTCGATCCTGTCGCCGCGGTGGTAGACCCGGCAGCGTGTGGTCCCCTGGCTGCGGAAGACGTAGATGTTGTCCGGCACCGCAAAACCCTGCGGGTCGGAGAGAGTTTGGCGCGATGCTGTCGCCGCGCCGTAAATCTGACCCTTGAGGACCGCGACGTAACGGCGGTCGCGCTTTTGAACAAACTTGCCGTCGCGGCACAGCTTGCTCAGCTCTTTATCCAGGTTCCAATTCCCCTCGCCCAAGCTCTCGTCGCTGCGAAAGATAACGCCTGGCCGGATCGGCGGCAGTCTGGTTTTGCCGTGGGGGATCGCCGCGGGCTGGGTGGTCACACGCTTTGGCGGTGTCGCGTAATGCCGGGGGTGTGTCACCGAGATTTCCGCCGCTGCCGGCGAAAGCCAAAGCAGTGCAAGAATCGCAACGGCTATCTTGGATGGAAAGGCACTGTGCATCACATATACGTTTTGGTTCAAATCATTGTTTTTTGCAGGTTAGAGCTTTCTTTATAAGACCGGGTTAACGGAAATTTTGCCGCCCAAGAGAGAGAATTACGCCTCTTGCTGCACGCTTGGGCTGATGGTTTCACTTCGATGTAACGAATGACGCACCTCAACCCACCTCCAGGGACGCTCCGGGTGCCGGGGCGGAGAGCCCATGATGAATGAAACCGCATTGCATCCCGGCGAAGACGACACCGCACCAGATCTGGCCAGCGTTGAAGAGACTGCTGAGGCTGGAACGGCTGAATCGACACAGCGGCGCCGGGAGCTGAGAGATTTTGACGTGACGGGTGAAGTCACGATTTCCGAGCGGAGCTTTCCGCTCAAAGACTGGAGTTCCAGCGGCTTCGGCATCGATTCCTGTGATCTTGAGTTTGAGGATCATGCCAGGGTGCCCATCGATTTCAGCGTGACTCACTCTTCCGGCACGCTCTCCTTCTCCTGCAAAGCGGTGATTGTCAGATCCGATACGGTCGCCTGCGAGGTGGCCGGTGCCTTTGTCGAGATGGCGCGGGAAGACCGGGTTGCGGTTGCCGCGTATTTCGACGCTTTGGAAGAGGGCTAAAACCGCTTTTTCGCGCGAAAGCCGCCTTGACCGCCGTCTTGCGGCGCAATTTCCACCATGGTTAACAAATCTTTATCGATTGCAGTCCTTTAATGCCTCGAAGGACTTATACCGCACGCGCGGTCTTCGGGTTGAGCCACAGTGATGGACTGAAGCAAT
The DNA here is from genome assembly GCF_007004665.1 of Denitrobaculum tricleocarpae. Lineage (GTDB taxonomy): Bacteria > Pseudomonadota > Alphaproteobacteria > Kiloniellales > Kiloniellaceae > Denitrobaculum > Denitrobaculum tricleocarpae. The sequence continues at coordinate 320,828 of NZ_ML660056.1, forward strand.
CCGGAGCAAATCAAGCGATGCCTGGAGCAGGAGTACGAGATGGCGGACGAGGACGAGGGCGAAATGGACATGGCAGCCGCGATGGCTGCGGATCCTGAGCTCGGCCCCCAGTCTGATGACGACGAAGGCGAGTTGGATATGGCCGCCGCGATGGCGGCGGACCCCGAGCTCGGCGCGCCTTCCGACGATGACGAGGGGGAGCTCGATATGGCCGCGGCCATGGCTGCGGACGAGTCGCTTGGTCCCCAGTCCGACGGTGCCGATGCCCCGGACCTTGGGCCCCTGATCGACGTTCCCGCCATCCATGGTGTTTCTCTTGAGGCTTCGGCGATCCTGGGCACGGCCCTGATGCCGGTCAGTCAGCTTCTCAAGATGGGCCGAGGCGCCGTAGTCGAGCTCGATAAATCGATCGGCGACATGATCGATATCAGCATCAACGACCAGATGGTGGCTCGCGGAGAAGTGATGATCAAAGAAGACCGCCTCTGCATCGAGATTACCGAGATGGTCAAACGAATCAGCAGCTAAAGCCAAGCTCTGACCGCTGCGGGCCGTTTAGGCCCGCCAATGCCCCTGTTCGCTTAAAATCCCTGCTTTATGGCGCAGCGAAGCCGTCTGAAGCGCGTCTGTCGCCGTGTGTCTCATTATTGCCCGGCATTTGATCCTGTCCGGCTGAGACCGGCTCATAGCTTCTGTTTCCGCCAATCTGCCCGCGCTCTTCACAACAGCGTGCCTTTGATCTCGCCGGTATCCGGCCACATCTTGGAATAAGACCCCAGGCTCAGGTGTTTTCGTTCCATGACATATCTCCCCAAGTTGCTCTCCCTCGCGACGGCGGTTCCGCCTTTCGTTTTGAAACAGACCGAAGTCGCGGCACAGGCCCGCGACCTCTTTGCCCATAGGGCCAGGGACATCGATCGCCTGATGCCGGTTTTTACCAACGCCGGGATCGAAACCCGCCGCTCCTGCGTGCCGCTCGAGTGGTATAGGGAAGCCGCGGACTGGAAAGACCGAAATGCGATCTATGTGGAGAGCGCTGTTGAGGTGCTGGCCGATGCGACCCTCAAGTGTCTGAATCAGGCGGATATGGCGGTTGAGGAGGTCGATGCTATCATAACGGTCTCGACCACCGGTATTGCGACCCCCAGCCTCGACGCCCGCCTGATGAACAAACTCGGCCTGCGCAGGGATATCATCAGGCTGCCGGTGTTCGGGCTTGGCTGCGCAGGCGGCGTCCTCGGTCTGTCGCGCGCTGCCTCCTTCGCCGCGGCCATGCCGGGTAAGAATGTGCTGCTTCTTGTGGTCGAACTCTGCGCCCTCACCTTCCGGCCCGGTGACCTCTCCAAGAGCAACGTGATTGCCGCGGCCCTTTTCGGCGATGGCGCTGCGGCGGCTCTTGTGAGCACGCGGGCCCCGGCCGCCTCGCCGCACAGCCAGCCCCTGCTCGCCGCTGCGGGCGAATACACCTGGCCGGACTCGCTGGATGTGATGGGCTGGCATATCGAAGACGACGGTTTCGGTGTGCTTTTCTCACGGGATATTCCAGCCATTATCGCGGAGCGCTTCGGTCCGGCGCTCGACGGGTTTCTGGCCAGCAACGCCCTCAGCCGGGCAGATCTCAGTGAATACGTCTGTCATCCCGGTGGAACCAAGGTGTTGGAGGCCCTGGAAAGCACCCTCACATTGCCGCAGGGAGCGATGCGCGATGCGCGGGATGTGCTCCGCGAGTACGGCAACATGTCCGCAGCGACCGTGCTGTTTGTTCTGGAGCGGGCCTTGCGCCGCTCCGCTGGCGAACGGCTGCTGATGTCATCGCTCGGGCCCGGCTTCACCGTGGCCTTTCAGGTTTTGGAACAGCCATGACGGTCTTTTGGAGTGTCCTGCTCGCAGTCGCCCTCGCCCGCCTGGCTGAACTGATCTATGCCCGGCGGAACACGCAGAGGCTTCTGGCGGAAGGCGCCCGGGAATATGGGGCCGGCCATTATCCTGTGATCGTGCTGCTCCACGCGGCCTGGCTGGCCAGCCTCGCCGTCTTTATTCCCGCGGATACGCCGGTCGTTCCCGGCCTGCTCGTCCTCTTCCTGCTCGTGCAGATCCTGCGGGTCTGGGTGCTTGCAAGCCTTGGCCGCTATTGGACCACCCGGATCATCACGCTCCCGGGCGTGGCCCTGGTGCGCAGAGGTCCTTACCGCTTCATCCGGCACCCCAATTATCTCGTCGTGGTTCTCGAGATCGCGCTGTTGCCACTCTGTTTCGGCGCCTGGGAGATCGCGGTTGTCTTCTCACTGCTCAACGCGGCAATGCTGTTTTGGCGCATCCGGGAGGAGAACCTGGCCTTGGCGGATCGGCGCGAGATTGTGCAGGAAAATCACGGATGAAATATAAGATCAGAAATCCTGCCTAAGCCTCTATTATTTCACGTGAAACAAATTCCGGATCAATATTTTGTGGTGCAAATCACTATTTTCGCGAAATATTGCGGTTAGCTGGTAAATAAAGTCTTTAGATCCTTGTTTTCTTAATTTTTTGATAAAATTTAGACTGTTCAAAACGCTTTTCACATCAGCCTTTTACTTCTATTGGAATCAAATAGTTAAAAAATATTTCTAAAGTAACGAAGCTTTAATAGACCTGAGGCTTCTGAAATTCATGATCCTATCGTAACGCTACCGGGATGCCGCACCAACCCGATCCGGGCTGGCGTAGCACACCTTGTCAGAGTGCGATCATCCGTAAACTTGGCGCCGCACGTGCGCGAGATGAAGGTCACCTCGCATCCCTGCGGTTCCACCAGAAGCAGCCATGGTGCCGTTGGAGGTGACGACCAGATCGCCGGGGCCGCAGCCATGACGCTGGCCCTTGCCTCTCTCGGTGCTTCGGGTGCGGTGTGGCAGATCCAGTGAACGTGGGTCTTGATTTCCTGGTTTGTGATCGGTGCGGGCTATCGGCCACGCTCTCGTCATCGCGGCGGATGGCATAGGGTGCATCGATTACTCAGACCCTTGAAAAGGCCATCCCGGATCACCCTGCCCGATTCCGGGATATCCCGCATCAAATCGGCCCTGGCACCTGCTTGATGCGGTGCTAACTATGGGACTGAGTCTGTGGACCCGACAATTCTGCCATTCGTTTCAATGAGATATGCCGGTTTAATGGCGGATGGGGTGGGATTCGAACCCACGAGACGCTCTCACGCCTGCCGGTTTTCAAGACCGGTGCCTTCAACCGCTCGGCCACCCATCCGCGAACGGCACCACTTTGGATACCGCCGTTTTGCTGCCGGAAAGACTGCCGTTTGACAGGCAATTGCGCTCCGGCCACCGCAACACGGGCAACCTTCTAACGCTTTTGCCCGGGCCACGTCCAGCGAAGATGCGAGAGAAATCCGGAACCCAGTCAGCGCTCCCGATGACTGGCGCTGCGTGACGCCCGGTGATCGCTCGCAGCCGCCATCATGGTTAAGACTTCGTCTAAGGCTTGTTTCACTCTATGCGAAGGAGTATCTCAGGCCTTGCTCCCGTTACGCCATAACACAGCTTGAGCCCTCCAGATGAGTGATACCCCCTCTCCTGCACTTCCCGAACTTTCAGAGCTGCAAGCTCACCTGGAGCAGGTCAGCCAGGAAATGATAGCCCTGATCCGAGCGTACGATCTCGATGCGACCTCGCCCTTCGACGTGATTCCGGTCGCGCGGGAAAAAATCACGAAACCTGAGGATTATGTGCGTTTCCTCGAACTTTCTCTTGAGGGACGTATTTACGGCGAGGCGGCGGCAGCGGTGATGGAAGCGCAGAAGGTCAGTTGATCCGGCGCGGTCATCACCGCGGTTTTCGCTCCTTTTTGACGAACACACTTACTGTGTATTTATCTTGGGGCTCAAAAAATCATATAATAATCAATATGTTGAATGACTCTCTACGGCTCCTGCGCAACCTGATGTCCGTCCTTTCGGATCAGTAAGGAACGGCTGCAGGCCTCTCGAATTCGCACGCGATTTTAGTAAAATTACCTTCCCGGGGATATAAGCCTAAAAAGCGAGACAGTAATCGCGCATTAATGAAGCAGGTTCATAATTGCCTTCGATTTTCATTAGCTTAGAGGCTGGTAGAGGCACTTATGATGGGCTCAGAATTCCCGATCAAGACCGCCGCGAAAACAATCCTGACGGGTACGGCTCTGCTGTTCCTCGGCGCCTGCGCGAGCGTGCCCGTCACGTCCGATCGCGAACAACAGGTTGGATCGGCGCAGATCTTGTCGATCTGTGAAAAACTCGCCAAGTCGAACGACACGCGCATTGCGATTGGACTCTGCGAGAAGGCCCATATCGACGACCCGGATAATCCGCTGCCCCTCCTGATCCTGGGTGACATGCTTCAGCAACAGGGTGCACTGGCTCAGGCCGGCCGTGCCTACGGCATGGCCATCGACCTGGATCCCGAAAATGTCGAGGCGCATTATGGACTGGGCAAGGTCTTCCTGGCCCGCAATCAGTATGAATTGGCCACCGAGCAATTCGAAGTCGCGCGCGAACTGAATGCCAGGGATCACCGGCTCTATAACGCGTTGGGTGTGGTTCTGGATAATCTTGGCGATCACGTCGCGGCGCAGGAACACTACCGGATTGGTCTCGAGTTGGCGCCCAACAACCGCGCTTTGATGAAGAACCTGACGCTTTCCCGCCGTCTCGATAATTCGGTCACCACGCCTGCGATTGGCCCGCAGTTCGAAGTGGTGCCGTCACCCGCTTCGACCCCCGGAAACACGCCGAATGGCGGTGGCGGCCCCGCGGTCGCGCCCCGCTCGACGCCGCAACAGCGCCAGGATCCGGGTGCCCCGGCCGGCCGGCTGGGCCACGAGCCCCTTGCCTATGCCCCGAATACGCCGCCTCAAAAAGATCCCTACCTGCCCGAAACGAAGTCTGTCGCTGCGCAGACGTCCACGCGCCAGTTCGCCGTGACCGCCCGTCATTCCCCGTCAGAAGCAGGCCTCACCGGCGCCGATGTCATCGGTCCGAATGAGTTTCCTGTCACGATCCAGGCCCGCCGGACGCCCCCGTCTGTCGCGCAAACCCGGTCTATTCCGCAGGTCGCCACCACAGCAGAAAGAGAACAGGAAAAACGCCTCCTGATCGCTCAGTCCGAAGCCATCGATCCGCTCCCGGCCGGCGAAGTGAGGCCCGCCGGCACAGGAAAGTCGCCGACCGCCGGTTCAGAGGCATCAGGTTCAGAGCCCACAGGCCTTAAGACCGAAAAGAGCTCTCTCGCATACTTCCCGATCGTGGCTCCTGCCCACAACCAGCCCGGGACGATCGCCCAGAATTCGTCGGCTCAAAATTCGTCGGCTCAGATTGACGTGCAGCCAGTCATTGAAGCTTCCCCCGAAAATTCACGCGAAGGCCTCGCCGTTCTTCACCCTGCCCTTAACTCCATTCGCGTGACCGCGGCGCCGCTGCCCGCGCCCAAAGCACCTGTAACAGATGCGGCCGTCGCTGCCGGCCCGAAGATTCTCGCCGCCGGCCTGAAAGCGGAGATCGTTGCTTCTGAGCCTCTGGCAGCCGCAACGGTGGCGCCGCAGCCCCTCCAAATGGCCGCCCTGCCTCAGGACCCGATCGGGGCTCAGAGCCTGCAACCCAAAGAGCGGATCCGGGCAATTCCCGCCAAGACCCTGGTGCCCACCAGCCTTGCCGAAGTCCTGACCGCCGAGACTTCCGCATCGGCCTTGACCCTGGATCTCGACCCGGCCGCTGATGCCGCCGTAAAATCGGCCGCCAAATCCGGCGCCGAGCTTGCCGCGAACCCTGCTGCAAACCCTGCCGTTGTAGTGGAGAGCCCTTCGGCGCCTAAGTCGAAACTGGCACTGGGTGCAAACCGCTTCGGCGTCGAGCGCCCGGAAAAGGCCGTCGCGGCCGCCCGCCCTTCCGATGCCGCTAAGGTAAAAAGCCTGCCTCGCGTGCCCCGTCATCGTTTCGGACGCGAGCATGAAGACGATCATGAGACGCGCCATGTGGAAGGCGAGTTTTGGGATCTTGTCGACGTAGTCAATCCGATGCAACACATTCCGGTCGTCGCTTCGATTTACCGGGACGTGACGGAAGACGAGATCAAACCCGCCGCCAAGATTGCCGGCGGAACTCTGTTCGGCGGTGTCCTGGGCTTCGCGTCTTCGATCTTCGACTCTGTGGTGGAAGAGGCCTCCGGACAGGATATGACCCAGACCGCCGTCTCCGCTCTCTCTCAAGATCAGGACGACGATGCGCGTCACGTTGCGGCCCTTCGCCGGGAAAAGGCCGAAACCGAGCGCCTGCTGCAGGAATCACGCCGTTGAGGTGAGGCACGAACACCCCAGAGTCACCGTGTGGATCTGCACCGGGACAAACAAAAACGACGCTTGATCACACCCGGTCAAGCGTCGTTTCTTTTGGGGTCAGTCTGCGCCAGACAGACGACGAACCCGCCTCAAGACCGGGCGCCAGTCAGACCACCGAGCTTTGCACCGGCATCAGCGGGATGTCGACGTTTTGGCTGATGAGGGAATTCGTCATCAGGATCGGGTGGTTGTTGTTGTCACGCCAGAGCGTGCGCAGGCACTTGTAGCGGCTGCGCCGGTATTCACCGTTCGGGCGCCGGATACGGGCGTCCACATGCTCATACTGCGGCATCCCGGATTCCCGGATGACGGCAAGCGCTTTGGCCACCCAGATACCATAGCCTGAGTCGAACTGATGCTCGACCGGTTGACCAATCCCCTCTTGTGGCCAGGACTTGCCGTAGACCGTGAAGTCGTCGCCGATGAAGGTGAACTTACCGCTGCCCTTGCCATCAGACGGCTCGATCAAAAGCGTTCGGGAAAGAAGGCCGAACTCTCTCAGCAAGGGGATTGTCTTTGCACTGAAGACGCCGGCGGACTCGCGCCAGGTCCGGAGCAGATTGCTGAGACGGCGGGCCTCTTCGCCCTTCTCACGGAACAAAATCTCCGGGTCTTTCGCCGCTGCGAAAAACTCCGACCTGCGCCGCAGTTGTTCCGCCGATTGTGCAATTTCCATGACCCTCAGGCTCGCCGAGGAGCCGTCGAGATGCTTCTCGAAGGTCCAGCCGTGGAAATCGTATTTAAGCACGACGGACTTGAGTTTGGGAATCAGCAGCAGCGCGCAGGCTGCGGTTACCGCCTCCTCGGCCATGTCCATGGCGCGGAAGGTGAGTTTAATCTCCTCCCGGGCCTCACTGAAATCAACGCCGATCCAGCCCTTCTCCCGCACCGCGTGATCAACGGCATCGGAAACGGCCCGTCCGCTCCCGCTTGACGAAAAGGCACTGTGGCCAATCACCGGGCAGCGTTTCCCATTATTGGTGATCAGAAAACTCTCGTTATGCATCGCCGACTTACCGACAGTTTGTCTAGGCGAAGTATAGAAAGTTTGATCAGCGCTTGCTAGTTCCTAATTATATCAACCAGAGCACTATAGTTGCCCTCTTATTGCAACAACCATAGCAAGAATTGAATTCTTAATTCATAATCCTGATCTAGTGGATAAAAGGATACCACCACAGAGCATTTAATTTTAGTGCAAGTCTTCGATATTTTCTTAGTTGTATAGTTTTGGCGGCATCTGTCTTTGGTTGTATTTTGTTTGCCTTAAGCCGCAGGTTTAATTCAAGTTTTCCAAGACTCATCGTTCCAAAAATACCGTATGACAGGCGTCTGTGAACTCTCTTCTCCTCAAGCGCTTTTTTTCTCAGAAGTTGCATGTTTCCGGTTTTAATTAAACTATGTAACCGCAGGATCGGATCGGAGAATGGGCCCCTTTCCGTCCTTTTCATAGGCAGGTCCAAAGGCCTCGGCACCTATCCGCCAGGTTGTGTCAAAAGCTGTCAATATACACTTTTGGAGACTTTGGCCTGATCAGGCTGCGAGAAGCAAAGATGGTCGATTGCGCCTTTGGAACACGCGTTAACAGCGGAAAAGCCGGAACACCCCGCGGGTCATATGCGGACGTGTTCCAGCCATTCGAGACGTTTCAATGGGGTTGATGGCAGCGACTTTGTTCTGCAAGTCCGTACCTTCAGCCTTCGATCGTCTCGAGGCCACCACCTCCTCGAGCAACCGCACCCCATCGACGGCCCGAAGGCGATCTATGACCCAACCCCCCTCGACGGAACGATGCAGTGTCTGGCGGTCCTGCGCGCGCCGCTCATATGCAGCTGTTCTGCTTACCCGAACACCGGGCCGGGTCTCGCGCCGTTCAGCTCGGACCTATCGGGCCATGACCTCGAATGCCGTGACCCAGCCATAGGTCAGAACAAATAGGAAGAAGCAGAAACTGCCAATCGCCGCGATACTGCTGAGAAGCATGTCGAGATTGTTCGGTTGTTTTTGGATATGAAGCATTGTCGTCCCCTTTCTGCATCCTGTTGAAAGCAAGATAGGGGAAGCCGAGTCACGAATCAAGAACAAAACATGAACATTTGATACACAAGGAACCAGGTCCGTGAAAATTGAGAGAATACGGGCACTTACCGGGCGCCCGACGGGTTGATCATGTAATCTGGGAGCCGGTCAGACGACGATATCAATCGGGTCCGGACGTGCGGCGGGAGGGGCCGCAGGTGTGTCCAAAAGCTGATTGACGCTGAGTTGCTGAGCCGGAGCAGCCTGTTCCGAAACCCGCAGCAGAATATCAAGCCGGAAGCTCTTCAGGGTCTCACTGCTGCTCTCGGTGTTCGCTGCCTGGTCCCCGGAAATCAGAACCAGGGGCTTTGGCTCCGCAGCGTCACCGGCCTCATCAGCCTTGGCCTGATCCGGATCGTTCCCGACATCGCTGAGACCGTCGTTGTCCGCCTGCGCGGCGATCAGAGCCTTATCCTTTTCGCCGGCTTCAAGCTGAAGCCCGTTGAAGAAGTTCCCGCCCAACAACTGATCGAGATCGATCTGACCGCCACTGTTGTTCAGAAGGGTGCCTGCACCTACGTCATTCACGAAATCACCGGTGCCGATTTCAATTGAGATAGAGACTCTGACGACGCTGGCCGTAAAAGCGCCCGATTCCGCGTCGTAGGAAACCTCAAGCTGTTCCGCAACCAGAGAGGCGCCATAGTAGAAGTCGCCGTCGCTCTGCTGCGCCCTGGTTTCCTGCGCGGTGATTTTGCTCATTTCGAGCTGAAAGGACTCGCTCTGCGTCGCGCCCGTCACTGCATCACGGGCCGCATTTGCCGCACTTGCCGCTTCACTGGCGCTTAAGCCAAGGGCGGTGAAAGCCTCCTCCAGCTGATTGCGCAATTCCTGGATGGCACCGGCAACCGCCTGTCCCAGGTTGCCCAACCCGTTGAGCGCGTTGTTCTGGTTTGCGCCGGCCGCGTTTTGTTCTTCGCCGAAAGCCTGCAGCCGCGCCCGCGGCGAGAGACGCAGTGTGGTCGCATCGCGGTCGAAACGGTTAAACGCGCCGCCGTCCGCATCGCTTTTTTCAAGAGCCGGAACCGCGCCCGCGGGATTTTTGACACCGCCGCTGGAATCGGCGGAAGCCGGAAGACCAAGAGCATTGGCATTGAGCCGATCCTTGGTTTGCTGCAAGAGATCGGAAGCCTGGTTCATCAAAGCGGACAGCATACCTTGCGTCTCCTCGTCTCGATACGGCCTGTCATCCTGCGATCGCAAGAGGCCGTCGGGATTTGTCTAAAACACCGTTAAGCTGCCTCATTATAAAGCCTGCCCCTTGCAGAAACGTTAATTCCCGCCGCTTACACTTACTCAGGAGTCGCGCGTTATAGCCTTGATTATCGGCGGGCCTGTGTCATGAAGCTCCAGCGTGGCGGTCGCCGCTTGCCGGCAGCGGTCTCATCCCTGTCTCGTCTCGATCGCACGTGCCTGCCCGCTCGTCCCTGCTTCCGGAACCCCTGCTTCTATGAGCTATCTCTCGTTCATACTCGCCAATCCGCGCTTTTTGGGCTTTGGGCTCTTCCTGACCTTTTCTTCGAGTTTCGGACAAACCTTTTTCATCTCCTTGTTCGGAAATGAATTGCGAAATGACTTTGGACTGAGCCACGGCGAATTCGGTGGTGTTTATTCGCTGGCGACCCTGAGCAGCGGAGTCTTCCTGATCTGGGCCGGGCGCGCGATCGACCGTCTGGATCTGCGGCTTTTCACCGGACTTGTGGTCTTGGGACTGGCGGGCGCCAGTTTTATCCTGGCAAATGCCACGTCGCTTCTGCTGCTCGGCCTGGCGATCTTCGGGTTGCGTCTCTTCGGTCAGGGGCTACTCGGCCACATTGCCATGGTCTGCATGGCCCGTTACTTCGAAAAAGCCCGGGGCAAGGCGGTCAGTCTTGCAACCCTGGGCTATCCGCTCGGTGAGGCCGCCCTGCCCTTCATGGCGGTCGCCGTGCTGGGGGCCTACGGTTGGCGGGTATCCTGGGAATTCTTCACGGCCGCCATCGTGATTCTGATCTTTCCGATCGCAATGCTGCTGCTGCGCTCCGCGCCCCATCGGAACGTGACCGAGCCCGACAATCCCGGATCCAGCAGTAAGCGAGCGGCACGCAAGTCTTCCGGCCGGGAGGCTTCTCTAGGTGAGGTGCTGCGCGACAGCCGTTTTTATCTCATTCTGCCTGCCATCCTGGCGCCCTCTTTCATCACGACCGGGATGTTCTTTCATCAGCGTCATCTGGCGGATGTCAAAGGCTGGAGCCTGGAGCTCCTGGCCTCCGCCTTCGTGATCTTCGCCATCAGCCAGAGCCTGACCGGTCTCTCGGCCGGACAGGCGATCGACCGTTTCGGCGCGCGCCGTCTGCTGCCGGTCTTTCTACTGCCCATGGGCACAGCCATGCTGCTCCTCTCTTTTTCGGATGCTTCGCTCAGCGCTCAGCTCTACATGCTGGCGACCGGAGCCACGGCGGGCGCGGGTGCCGCGCTCTTCGGGGCGCTATGGGCAGAGCTCTACGGCGTGCGGCATCTTGGCGCAATCCGTTCTTTCGTCACCTCGCTCATGGTCTTTTCAACCGCCCTTTCTCCGCCTTTTATGGGTTTGCTGTTCGACGCCGGTATCGCCTTTGAAAGCCTGACCCTGGGCTATTTTATATACTGCGTCCTGGTATCCGGCTTTTTGAGCTTGATCCTGCGCCGGAAAGCCTGGTCCGGCGTTTAGAACCTATCCCGCCATCCCCTCACGATTTCGCTACCGGCAAGAGAATGGAAAGCTTTTGCAATTACAAAGGCTTTGTTTACCATGTCGCGATTCTTGAGGGGGACTCCGGAAAACATATGATTCGTGTTGTTTTTTCTTACCTTTTGTGGCCGCTGCTGCTCGCCGTCTGCATTGGATTAACACAGTTTGGCATGCAGAACGGGCATGGAGTTCTGACCTTCAATTTCGTATATCTGGGGCTCGCGGTAACGCTGTTCCTGCTGGAGCGGGCCATGCCGCACGAAGCCAGCTGGCTGCGCAATGACGGGCAGATGCTGCCTGACCTTTCGCACACGCTGCTGAACAAGGGCCTGGTGCAGATCCTGGTCGTGACTGCGACGACCATGGGCGCTGCCGAGGCTCTGGCACCTGAGGGCGGCGGCATCTGGCCCACCGACTGGCCTCTCGCCCTACAGATCGCTCTGGGCCTCATCGTGGCTGAGTTCGGCCTCTACTGGGCGCACCGCCTGTCGCATGAAATTCCCTATCTCTGGCGCTTTCACGCGGTGCATCACAGTGTCAAGCGGCTCTGGTTCTTCAACACGGGCCGCTTCCACTTTGTCGACACCGCCATCAGCATCGTCCTGAGCCAGCCTCTGCTGTTCCTGGCCGGCGCGCCCAAGGAAGTCTTCATCTGGGTCAGCGGAATTACCGCCTTCATCGGCATTCTGACCCACTGCAATATTCAAATGCGCTTTGGTGTGCTGAACTACATCTTCAATACGCCGGGCCTGCACCGCTGGCATCATTCGATGGACCTGCGCGAGGGCAACAAGAATTACGGCGAGAATCTCATGCTGTGGGATCAGCTTTTCGGAACCTATTTCGACGCCGATCGGCGGCCGCCAGCGGTGATCGGCATCAAGGATCATATGCCCGAGAGCTTTGCCGGACAGCTGGTACAGCCCTTCAGTCCGCGCAAACCCGACCTGCCCGTTTCCGCGGAGAGCGAGAAGGCCTGAGCGGTCTTTGACGCGCTGATTTCTCCGCCGGCATCCACGATGTCGAATCGAACCGTCACTCCGCGAGACGCAAAATGCCTCTCAGGCCTGCCTGGTGGCCTGCTGGTGCATTGGTGGTTCTATCGTGAATAGAGCGATTGGTTCGATGTGGTTTGGTTCGGTCAGCCAGATCGGACGTGCGGTCGGCACCGTCTTGTCCCTCACCTGTCCGACCAGAAGCATCGGTGGCCCCTCACCCTGCCCATCGAGGGGCAGAAAAATACGATTGACCTTCTTTGGCCCTTCTTCCTCGGTGTAGCCATAGCAGAAGGCGCTGTATACGCCGTCCTCGCTGATCGCGCCGATCCGGTAAAGTTCGCTGAGGTGCTCCAAGTAGGGCGTTCTGGGACCGCGTTCGTGCAGGTAACGCCCGGTCAGATCCGAGCCCTGAACAAATGCGATGTCCGATCCGGTCAGGCGAAACTTGATCCGCTGTCCCGCATCGTAGCACTCGGCGAGAATGATATACGGCAGCAGGTGCGGTATATCGATCGGATCGATATCGCTGCGGGACACGCGCTTTCCCGCAACGCGCAAACCGGACCAATAGCCATAGAGCTCACGCAAAATCTGATCGTCGATCTGATCCGGCGAGCTTATCGGCAAGCTATGGTCTGGCAGGACACTCATCGGAACAGTCTACAATAGATGTCTTTAGATAGTCTTGACTAACTATTGCGCGAAAAAGTAGATGCTTTTCGAAAACTGTAATGAACTTGGTTCGACGACATCATCTTCTTTTATTACTTTGTTTCATCAGATGTTTATCCAAATTCTTCGCGCTTCAAAAGTCGCATGGACAGCGCGTTTCTGACCACGCGCAACGATCTCAGGTGGTAAGCCTGCAGATACGACCGCAAGATGTATTCTGACGGTCTTCCGCCTGCTGTATTCCTGTTACCTCTTTTCCATCTCGAGTGCGCGCGAGATTGCTTCAAGCAACTCCAACTGCGGTGCCGTTTCGTTATCCGTTAGCCCAAATGAAACCGGCAGGCCGTCGGAGTCGGTGTCTGTCTGCCAGGTCGACTCCGACCTCGGTTGCAAATCGCCAAGGACGCACTCCAGAGCGTCACGGATCATACGGCCGTTTTCTGACTGTTCGGGAGTAAGTGAGGGTATGATTTCATCCCGGAACAGCGTGACCGCGCTGGCGAGAAGACGCGCAGTCGCTTCAGTTTCCAGCGCTTTAACCAAGTCCTCCGGCGCGCGTGTTGATTGAGCCTGCGCAGCTTTGGGTGTGATATCTGCCACGGAGTCTCTCCTTTTTGACGGGACCTCCGGGGCAATCATCTCCAGGAGATGCCGCTCTATCTGGGCCGGCCGCAAGCGTCCCGTGAGGCCCAGGTCGAGACTGCTTTCCCCACCTTCGAAAAACCGCTGCCCCTGTTGGCAGGCGATGACGGCCCAGCGGACGTGGGCCAGAACCTCCCAGAATCGGACGCTTTCAGAATTGACCTGCCGCCCTGAGGCCTGCTCGTAGGCCCGGTAGAACGCCGAACGCGTGCCGACACCGCCGGCCTCCAGATCAGGCCGGTCAAAGCGCCAGCAGGCCGCGCAGAACCAGCCGATATCGCTCATGGGATCGCCCCACTGTGCGAACTCCCAATCGAGGATTGCCTGCAAGCGCCCCGAAGGTGCCGCTTCCGGATCGACCATATAATTGCCGGTGCGAAAGTCGCCGTGCAGGAGACAAGGCTCCTCGGGTGGCGCAGGCAGATGGTCCGCGCACCACTGTAAACCCCACTCCAGAGCTGTGCGGGTTTCGACGAGTTCAGCCAACTCCTGCCGCCAGTGACGCACGGCGTTCTCCGCGGGGCTCTCGCCAGACGGTTCCAGAAACGAAAGGTCAGCCGGTAAAGCCTTGATCGAGTGTATTTTTGCGAGCTGCTGGCCGAGCTGTTCCACAAGCGACGGATTGCCTCGCTCAGGCTGATTGAGTTCCATGACCTGATGGCCTAGAGCCGTGCCGGGAACGTCGCGGCAGAGAAAGAAATCCGCCCCAATGACCTCCGGCGTCGTGCAGAGCCACAGCGGTTCCGGGACCAGGACGCCGGCATTCCAGGCCGTCCGTAGAAGTGCGAATTCCTCGGCTTTCGGGCGGCTGTCCGGCAGGCAGGTTTTCGCCGAGGTCCGGAGCACGTAATGCTCGGTTTGCGCAGCGGTGTTGTCCTTTGAGCCAGTGCTCTCGCCAAGACTGACGACGATCCGCCAGTTTTCCTGAACGGCGCCGCCCTCCAGGCGTGTGCAGGACAGGAGGCGGACATCGTCGCGTCCGAGATTTTGCGCGATGAAGTCTCTCAGGCCGGAGGCCGGATCCGTACGTCGGCTGTCAGCTCTGACCTTTTGGGATGCTTCTTCTAATGCCAGGACCAAAAACCCGAGCCTTCTTTCATATAGTTGCGGGCCAGAACCATCTTATGGACTTCGGATGCGCCGTCCACCAGACGGGCCTGCCGGGCATAGCGGTACATCCATTCCAGCCGGGTATCCTTGGAATAGCCCCGGGCGCCGCAAAGCTGGATCGCCGTGTCGATGGCTTTATGCAGGGTTTCGGAGACCGCCACTTTGGCCATTGAGACCTCTTTGCGCGCAAAATCGCCCGAATCGAGTGTGGCAGCGGCCTTCATGGTCAGCAAGCGGCCGATTTCGATCTCCATGGCGACCTCGCCGAGCATCCATTGCACACCCTCATGCTCGGCCAGCGTGGCGCCGAAGCTCTTACGCTCGCGGACGTAGGGGGCGGCAATTTCCACGGCGCGTTTCGCCATGCCCAGCCAGCGCATGCAGTGGGTCAGACGCGCCGTGCCCAGGCGGATCTGGGTCAGCTTCAGGCCATCGCCGACCTCCATCAGCCGGTCTTCGTCGGGAATTTCCAGGTTCTCGAGGTGAACCTCGCAGTGTCCGCCGTGCTCCTCGGGACCCATGATCGGAATCCGGCGTCCGACCCGGAATCCGGGCTGGTCATGGGCGACCAGGAAAGCGGTCAGGCCCTTGCGCGGATCGTCCGAGGTTTTTGCCAGCAGGATAAAGTGCTTGGCTTCCCCGGCGCCGGTGATGAACCACTTATGCCCATTGACGATCCAGCGGTCGTTCCGGCGCTCTGCGCGGGTCAGCATGGCGGAAGGGTCCGATCCGGATCCGGGCGCGGGTTCGGTCATGGCGAAGGCTGAACGGACTTTCCCGTCGATGATCGGTTGCAGCCAGCGTTCTTTCTGAGCTTCGGTCGCGACCCGGTTCAAAACAAACATATTTCCGTCATCGGGTGCGGCGGAGTTGAACACCACGGGTCCGAAGATCGAGCGGGCCATCTCTTCGTAACAGGCAGCCATAGCGACCGTGTTCAGTCCGCCGCCGCCCCGCTCCTTGGGCATCTGCAGCGACCAGAGCCCTTCCGCCTTGGCTTTGCTCCGAACCCTCTCCAGGACATCCAGGCAGATATTTTCGTGCGCATCGTAGTTGGCGGGATCCTCCTCCAGCGGCAGGACCTCCGCGGCGACGAAGTGTCGGATGCGGTCACAGAGTGCGGCGGTTTCGGAACTGAGAGCAAAATCCATGGGTTAGGCCTTCGGGTTCATACGGTTTAGCATTTAAGGTCTTCAATTGGCTTCTCGAACTGGCGGTTCTATACGGCGGCGGACTGCCCGCCATCGATCGTGATGACACTGCCGGTCATGTAACGCGATGCGTCGGAGGCCATCAACAGGAGAGCGCCGTCGAGATCGCGCTCCTGACCGAAGCCGCGCTGCGGGATCTTTTTCTTCAGCTTCTCGCCCATCGGGCCGGTGAGAAAGTCCCGATTGATGTCGGTCTCGATGTAGCCCGGCGCCAGGGCATTGACCCGGATGTTGTAGCGGGCCAGCTCGATCGAGAGGGCGCGGGTCAGGTTCACGACCGCTGCCTTGGTGGCGCAGTAGCCCGCCAGCTGGCCGGTCGCCCGTTCTCCCAGCACCGACGCGACATTGATGATGGAGCCGCCATGACCCAGGCGCACCATATGCTGGGCAACCTGCTGCGCCATATGCCAGACGCCGTTCAGGTTGGTGTCGATCACCCGGTCCCACTCTTCGCGCTCCAGCTCCAGGGCCGGTTTCGAGATGGCGATGCCGGCGTTGTTGACCAGGATCGTGATCGGGCCCAACTCGGTCTCGGCCGTGTCGATACAGGCGCTGATGGAGTTCGGATCCGTAACGTCGAGCCGGATCGGGATTGCCCGGCCGTCCTCCGCGCTGATCTTGCGCGCCAGATCGCTGAGGGATTCGGTTCGCCGGGCCGCGATAGCGACCTTGGCCCCCGCGGTGGCAAGGGTTTGCGCGAAATGGCGGCCCAGGCCGCTGGAAGCGCCGGTGACCAGTGCGACCTGGCCTTCGAGATTGAAGAGAGAATTCATGCGTCTGCGTCCCCGGTCCGCTGTCTGAGGAGGAATTTTTGAATCTTACCGGTCGAGGTTTTCGGCAAGGGGCCGAAGATCACGGTTTTCGGCAGCTTGAAGCCTGCCATGTTTTCCCGGCAGAAGGCGATGATCTCGGCTTCGTCGGCAGCTTCGCCGTCTTTCAGGGTCACGAAGGCGCAGGGCGTTTCACCCCAGGTCGCATCGCTCTTGGCCACCACCGCGGCTTCCAGGACCTTTGGATGCCGGTAGAGCGTGTCCTCGATCTCCAGGCTGGAGATATTCTCGCCGCCCGAAATGATCACGTCCTTGGCCCGGTCCTTGATCTCGATGTAACCGTCTGGGTGCCGGACCGCCAGATCGCCGCTGTGGAACCAGCCGCCGGAGAGGGCCGCATCGCTGGCCTCGGGGTTTTTCAGGTAGCCCTTCATCACCGTATTGCCCCGCAGCATCAGCTCGCCCATCGCCTCTCCATCCCAGGCGCATTCTTCCATCGTCTCGGGGTCGGCGATCATGATGTCTTCCAGGGTCACCAGGCTCACACCCTGGCGGGCCATCTTGGCCGCCCGGCCCTGCAGGTCCAAGCCGTCCCAGGACTCCTGCCAGGCGCAAAGGGTGGCGGGACCATAGGTTTCCGTCAGGCCGTAGAGGTGAAGAACCCGGAAACCGTCCTTCTCCATGGCTTCGATCACAGCACTTGGCGGCGCGGCCCCGCCGGTTGCGATCTCAACCTCGTGATCGAAAGCGACTTTGACGTCCTCAGGCGCATTGGAAAGCATGTTGAGCACGATCGGCGCGCCACACATCTGAGTCACGCGATGTTCGCGGATCATCGGAAAAATCAGGGCCGGATCAACCTTGCGCAGGCAGACATGGGTGCCGCAGGCCGCGGTCACCGCCCAGGTAAAGGTCCAGCCGTTGCAGTGAAACATGGGCAGCGTCCAGAGGTAGACGCTTTTGTGCGAGAGACCGAAGGTCACCAGGTTCCCCATGGCGTTCAGGTAAGCGCCCCGGTGGTGATAAACGACGCCCTTGGGGTTACCGGTCGTGCCCGAAGTATAGAGCAGCGAAATCGCCTGCCATTCGTCTTGGGGCTGCCGGGCGCTAAACTCAGGATCGCCCTCTGCCAGCAGGGCCTCGTAGGTCACTTCGCCGATCAGCTCGCCGGACTCCGCCAGCGGATCGTCGATGTCGATGACCAGGATCTCGTCCTCTAAGTCCGCAAGAGCTTCCGAGATCACCGGCGAGAACTCCCGGTCGGTGATCAGGGCTTTCGCTTCCCCGTGTTTGAGCATGAACGCGATCGTCGCCGCGTCCAGGCGGACGTTCAGCGCATTGAGCACTGCGCCCGACATCGGAATACCATAGTGTGCTTCCAGCATGGCCGGCACGTTCGGTGCCATGATCGCGACCGTGTCGCCGGGACCGATACCCCGCTGTGACAAAGATGAGGCAAGTCGACAGGATCGCCGGTAAAAATCCCGGTAATTGACCCGTTGTTCGCCATGAATGACGGCAACCTTCTCGGGATAAACCTGCGCGGCGCGCTTCAGGAAGCTGATCGGGGATAATGGCTCATAGTTGGCCGGATTCGCCGTCAGGCCCTGTTCGAAAATGCAGCCCTGAGCAGTTTGCGTCTTGGCGCCTGCCCTCGTCTCTCCCAAAGATCCTGCCGAACCCGACATGACGCTTCCAACCCTGACATCGCTTGTTTTTATACAACCCGTGAAGATTCATGAGCTTCCGGGCCGCGATTAGAGGCCTATGCTTGAATGCTCGGGGTGGAAAGGTCAAGTTTATCCAAGCCATGCCGGCGTGAATGCGGGGTGGCCTGGAACCATCGAGAATGTGAATGGCCCTCCCGCGTCGCGAATGCGAAACTGCAGAATCCTCGGCGGTCGGCCGAATTCAACAGCCAATCTGTAAGCTCAAGGATCTAACACCATGGAACTGGACATCTTTTCGGACACGATCTGCCCCTGGTGTTTGATCGGCAAGCGCCGTCTGGAGCGCGCCTTGGCGGAGCGGCCGCAACCCGGCCTGAAGATCCGCTGGCGGGCCTTTCAGCTCAATCCCGATATGCCAACCGGCGGCATGGACCGGACGCTCTATCTGGAAACCAAGTTCGGCGGTCCGGAAAATGCGCGCAGCGTCTACGACCGTATCCGCGAGGCCGGCGCGAGTGAGAACATCGATTTCAATTTCGACGGCATCAGCCACACCCCGAACACGGTCGATTCGCACCGCCTGATCCGCTACGCCGAGCGCCATGACTGCCAGGACGCGGTAGTTGAGGCCCTGTTCCAGGCCTACTTCATCGACGGTCAAAACATCGGCGATCACGGGGTTCTGGCTTCCGTGGCTAGTGCCAGCGGCCTGGACGAGGAAACCGTCCGTGCCTATCTGGCCTCCGGCGAAGATGCCGAAGCCATCCGCGCCGAAGATGCCGAGGCGCGCGCGGTCGGGATCAACGGCGTCCCCTGCTTCATCTTCAACGGCCGCCACGCCCTGCCCGGAGCGCAATCGCCGGAGGTCTTCTATCAGCTCTTCGATTTGGCACGGGAAGAGGCGCAACCCGTGACCTGAACGGTGGCGGGTTAGAGTTCAGCCCTCAGAAAATCGATGAAGGCCCTGACCCGTGGGATCTTTTGCCTGCCGGGCGCGACCAGTGCCGTGATGGGTTGCGGGTCGGGGTCGTGATGACCTTCGAGCAAGGAGACAAGCCGGCCATCGGCAAGAGCGTCCGCACCCAGAAAGTCGCCCAGGCGGATGATCCCGGCGCCGGCGATCGCCATGCGCAACAGGCTTTCGGCGCTGTCCGACCTCACGCTGCCTGAAACCGCCAGATCGATCCTTCGGGCGTCCTGATACATCGGCCAGACCGCCTGTCGGGAAAAGCCCCTCAGGAGCAAGCAGTTATGCTGCGTGAGTTCTTGTGCCGTTTCGGGTTTCCCATGCTTTGCGAGGTAATCGGGACTGGCGGCGATAACTCGCCTTACAGTGCCGATCCTGACCGCAATGAGGTCGCTGTCGTTCAAGGGGCCGACCCGGATGGTGACATCGTTCTGCGCTGCGATCGGATCGATACGTTGGTCACTCACCGAGACGTCGAGCGCGATTTCGGGATATCGCTCCAGCAACCGAGGCAGCAGCGGCGAGAGCTTATGGTTGGCGAATGCTGTCCCGGAGTTTATCCGAAGCTCTCCGCGCGGCCGGCCAAGCGTGCTGGAAACCTCGGCCTCTGCCGCCTCTGCGAGTGCGAGCATATCCCGTGCATAGCCGAGAAAGGCCTCTCCTTCCGGGGTGAGGACCAGGCTGCGCGTTGAACGCTGCAAGAGCTTTACGCGGAGCCGGTCCTCAAGACGGGACACGACCCGGGACACCCCGGAGGCTGTGAATCCGGTTTCCTCCGCAACTGCGGCGAAGCTCCCAAGCTCCACCACCCGAAGGAAGGTTGCGATTTCAGGAGTGAGTGATTGCTTCATTCAAGACAATTCAGCAAGACAAAAACGTAAAATGACGATTTTTCATCAAAATAGTCTGGAATAGAAAGATGGTCTTGTCGTTAAAATTCGTCAAAAGGGAAACAGCTATGCCTCTCGTTCGATTTTCTGTCCCCGCTGCGCTCTCCGCTGCTAAAACCCGCGCTCTGGCGGATGCCGTGCACGACGGACTGGTGGCGACCTGCGCCGTGCCGGTGAAGGACCGCTTTCACCTGATTTCCGTCTTTCCCCCGGAACGGATGGACCTCGACCCGTCCTTCCCCGACGTCAAGCGCACGACAGAGGCGTCGGTCGTGGACATTCTCTTCCTGGAGGGCCGGACGAATGCGCAGCGCGCAGACCTCTTCCGGCATATCGCGGCGGGCGCAATGGCGGCGGGTTTTCAGGGTGACGACATCATGATCGCGCTGACGGAAAACGCGACGACCGATTGGTCGTTGGGCTATGGGCGCAGTTACGGCGACGCTCATGGCGCGTCAGATGAACTTTTACCTGCATCGACAGCAGAAAAGTAAAGCGTGATAAGAGGTTAAAGAGAGCTATGCGCGCGCGGCCTTCACCAGACTGGTCAGCATCATGCGCACGCCCTTAACCCGCGCCTTGGCGTCGGTCCAGGCGCGTTTGTAGACCAGCTTATGGTCCGGGCGCAGGTTGACGATCCCAGCCTGGGACTGGATATAGCCGATCAGCTTGGCCGGATTGGCGAACTGATCGTTGTGGAAGGCGACCACGGCGCCCTTGGGGCCGGCGTCGACCTTGATCACGCCGGCATCCCGGCAGAGCTGTTTGATGGCCATGATATCCAGCAGGTTCTCGACCTCTTCCGGCAAATCGCCGAAGCGGTCGATGAGTTCGGCGGCAAAACCCTCGATTTCCGTTCGGGTGACCAGCTCCGACAGGCGGCGGTAGAGGCCGAGACGCACGTTGAGGTCGGTGACGTAACGCTCTGGAATCAGGACCGAAGTGCCAACATTGATCTGCGGCGTCCAGCCTTTGGCTTCCTGCTCCTCGTCCGCCCGGCCCCCGCTTTTGGCCACCGCGACCGCCTCCTCGAGCATCTGCTGGTAAAGCTCGATCCCGACCTCGCGGATGTGGCCGGACTGTTCCTCGCCCAGCAAGTTTCCGGCACCGCGAATATCCATGTCGTGGCTGGCAAGGGTGAAGCCCGCCCCAAGGCTATCAAGGGTCTGCATGACATTCAGGCGCTTCTCCGCGGCTGTGCTCAGCAGGCGGCCTGGCGGCAGGGTGAGATAGGCGTAGCCACGGGTCTTGGAGCGCCCGATGCGACCGCGGATCTGATAAAGCTGGGCCAACCCGAACATGTCGGCCCGATGGACGATCATGGTGTTAGCGCTCGGTATATCCAGGCCGGATTCGATGATGTTGGTGGAAAGCAGCACATCGTACTGATGGTCGTAGAAGGCGGTCATGACTGCCTCCAGCTCGCTTGGAGCAAGCTGACCATGCGCCACCGCCACCTTCACTTCGGGCACCAGTTTCGCCAGGCGTTCCTTCAGCTCGGCGATGTCGGCCAGGCGGGGACAGACGTAGAAGGTCTGGCCGCCGCGGTAGTGCTCGCGCAGGATCGCCTCGCGCACAATGACCGGGTCATAGGGGAGAACGAAGGTGCGGACGGCCAGGCGGTCGACCGGCGGCGTCGCGATCAGGCTCATTTCCTTCACGCCAGACATGGCCAGCTGAAGGGTGCGCGGAATCGGGGTCGCGGTCAGGGTCAGGACGTGCACGTCCTCGCGGATCTGTTTCAGACGTTCCTTCTGCTTCACGCCGAAATGCTGCTCCTCGTCGACGATCAAGAGACCGAGGTCGCGGAAGCGTACGCTTTTGCCCAGAAGCGCATGGGTGCCGACCACGATCTCGACGGTGCCCTTCTCCAGGCCCGCCCGGGCGTCGCTGGCGTCCTTGGCGGTCACCAGCCGGGAAAGCTGTACCACGCGTACAGGCAGGCCGTTGAAGCGGTCTGCGAAGGTCTTGTAGTGCTGTCGGGCCAGGAGCGTTGTCGGCACCACGACGGCCACCTGTTTGCCGGCCATCACAGCGATAAAGGCCGCGCGCAGGGCGACTTCCGTCTTGCCGAAGCCCACATCACCGCACACGAGCCGGTCCATGGGTTTGCCCGATCCCAGATCATCCAGGATATCTTCGATCGCCCGCAACTGATCTTCGGTTTCAGGAAACGGGAAACGGGCGGCGAACTCGTCGTAGATGCCTTCCGGCGGCACCAGGGAGTCAGCAGTTCTAAGGGCACGAGCCGCGGCGATCTTGATCAGTTCGTCGGCGATCGCCTTTATGCGCTGTTTGACCCGGGCCTTACGGGATTGCCAGCCGCCGCCGCCGAGGCGGTCCAGCTCGACCGAGCTGTCTTCCGAACCGAAGCGCGACAGCACCTCGATGTTTTCCACAGGCACGAAGAGCTTGTCGCCACCGTGATAGATCACCTTCAGGCAATCATGCGGCGCACCGCCGACCTCAATGGTCTCTAGCCCTTCGTAGCGGCCGATCCCGTGATCGACGTGAACCACCAGATCCTGCGCCTGCAGGGTCGAAACCTCGGTCAGGAAGTTTTCAGACCGCCGCCGTTTCTTCTGCTGGCGCCCGATACGCTCGCCCAAAATGTCCTGCTCGGTGACCAGGGTGAATTCGGGCGTGGCGAAGCCGTGATCGATCTCCAGGGTAATCAGCGCAACTGATGCAGCGTCCAGAGCGAGAGCGCCGGACCAGGTCTCGGCAGGGGTCAGTCCGCCCTGCCCGTGCTCACGCAGCAGGTTCCCGAGGCGGTCGCGGGCGCCGTCGCTGAAGGCCGCCACGATCACCCGCCGGTTCTGCGACTGCTCCTGGACGATAAACTTACGGACGGCATCGAAGACATTGACGTCGTCCTGAGCCCGAGCTTCAGAAAAATTCTCTCCCGCCCTGGCCTCTGCATCGACGATACCGGGCAGGTCTTCAGGCAATGCAAAGGGCGTAAAGTGGCCGCCCCTGACCCGCGCCAGGTTCTTGTCCCACTCATCCGCGCTCAGATAGAGCTGCGTGGGCGGCAGCGGTTTATAGGGTGCGCCTCCGGCATCGCGGACCGATGCCATGGTTTTTCTGGCACCATAGAAATCGTCGATGGCTTCCCAGCGCGCATCCCGTGCTTCCGTCGCCTGATGATCCAGCAGGACGATGGGATCGGGCAGGTAATCGAGCAGGGTCTCGAGCTCGGCGTGAAAGAGCGGCAGCCAATGCTCCATGCCGGGGTGAATCCGGCCATCGGAAATGGATTCGTACAACGGATCGTCACGCGACACGGCACCGAAGCTCTCCCGGTAGCCGGAACGGAAGCGCTCCACCGCGTCGGGTGTCAGGGTGATTTCCCCCACCGGCTTCAGGCTGGCGCGCTCCAGGCGCCCGGTGGTCAACTGCGTGAGAGGGTCAAACCGGCGAATGCTCTCGATTTCGTCGCCGAAAAAGTCGAGGCGAACCGGCTGTTCGGCGCCTGGTGGGAAGATGTCGACGATCCCGCCGCGGATAGCGAACTCTCCGGCCTCGCCGACCGTCTCCGTCCGGATGTAGCCATTGGAGGCAAGAAATGACTGAAGATCGGCGGTCTCGATCCTGGTTCCCGCTGCGATCTCCTTGAGCCGGCCGGTGAAGGTCGCACGCGGCGGGACTCGCTGCATCAGGGCATTAACCGTGGTCGCGATGACACGTGCCGGCCCTGTCGCGCTCTCCGGGTTCTCGCCAGCGGTCACGATATCGGTCAGAACATCGACCCGCCGCGCCAGGATATCCCGGTGCGGACTGACCCGGTCGTACGGCAGGCAATCCCAGGCCGGAAAACTGCGGATTTCGGCGTCGGGCGCGAAAAAGCCGAGCACGGACTCCATTTTGGCCATACGGGTGTCGTCGCGTGCCACAAATATGATGGTTCCACCGGGATTGGACGCACAAAGCTGCGCAACGGTCAGGGCATCGACACCCTCCGGGGCATTCGCGATCTGATGACGGAGCGGAGGGTTTTGATCGGCGGAATCAAGAAGAGACTTTAAAAACTTCAAGGCTTTTCAGGTGTGTAACGAAAGTTCAGGAGAAGTTCGGTGACGTCGCTCAGCAGGTCTTCGGGCGGCTGCGACTCACCGGTGAACCACTGATAGAGCACAGGATCGGGTTGATCCAGGATAACTTCGTAGCGATCGAGTTGAGCGCTATCCATAGCGTCCAGATGCTGTTCGGCGAAGTTCCCGAGCAGCAGATCGGTTTCCTTGGTTCCCCGATGCCAGCTTCTGAATTTCAGTTGCTTACGGCGTTTGGTTAAGTCGTCACTCATGGCTTCACCGATCGTTACACGTGGGTTGGTCGCTGGACTTAGCGGGTGTGAGGTGAGAACTGTACGCTCGTCAGGCTGCATTCAAGCAGTGATTTGAGCACAGGCCTGATCCCGCTACTTGTAACGCTTCACCGCGGCCTCGATTTCCTGAAGCAACGCCGTACCGACGTCGCCGCCGTGTCCCACGATCTTATTCTTGAAAACCGTGCGGATGGTATCGATGTGCGCCCCGATCAGCTTGATCCGGTCCTGCGTCGGCGGCTGGCCTGTGGGCTTGGTGACCTTGTAGAGCGATTTGCCAACGTCCGTCACCAGTGGGTAGTCGAAGATGCCGCCCTGTCCGCGAAGCTCGTGCGCCACCTCGTTGATCTTGGCCAGATTCTGGTCCTGGTCGCCCTTACCGCTGATCAGGGCCTCCTGGGCCGTGCTGATGGCTGTTACGTAGCGTTCCATCCAGTCGCCGTAGTCGCCGACCAGTTTCTGAATCCGCCGCTCGGCGGCCTGAATCAACGCCGGGTCAAAAGCGACCGGTATGTTGCGGGCGTTGGGGCCAAGCTTGTCGCGCAGGCGGTCATCCAGATTGAAATGGATGGCGCGCACGTCGTCACGCAGGGTCCGCTCGGACGATGGCCCCCGGATAAATTGGATCTGTTCCTTCTTCGTAACCCGGCGATCCTCCGCGACCGGCATTTGGGCACGCCGCCGGTCCGGCCCAAAATAGCCTTCCGCCAGAACAAAATGGCGCGGCGAATTCACCAGCATCAGAAGGCGCTCGGCAATGGTTTTCGAAGCAAAGGGCTTGGCAAGGAATTCGGTGACACCGCCATCCCGCGCAGCTTCCACCACTTCGCGGTCGGCAGCGCCTGAAACCATGATAAAGGGCACGAAGCGGTCGGGAACATTCGGGCCGGTCCGGATCCAGCGCAGGAACAGCCGTCCATCTACCTGAGGCATCACGCAGTCGGAGATAATCAGATCGACGGTGCCGATGCCGGCACCGATCGGATCTTCAAGGCTCATCTTCAGGCGTTCGATGGCCGCCGCGCCGTCGATATCGGCAACGACTTTCCCGACGCCCAGCGTTTTCAGAACCGATGTCAGCAGCTCCCGAATAAAGCGATTGTCGTCGACAATCAGAACCGTCAAACGATCCCAACGAAGATCTTGCATAGCTCACCAAATGTCTCAAACCGCCCGAATGTCTTGGACGGCGATCCCGGTCGCGAATTGCCTTGGTGCAAATTGTCTCGTCATTATCAGGCTATTCGTGACCCGGCCGAATAATCCTATACGATAACGATTATATGATAGCTCCGATTCCGCGATAGGTGCAGTCTCAGAGTCTCGCACCCTTTTCAGGCTTGTAGACAGTTGCGACCCGAGATTCTATTTCCCCTCTTTGCTCCGATTACCAGTATTTCCGGCATCGGTCCACGTTTCGCTGCGCTTTTTGAGCGTCTGGTGGGCGCGCATGTCCTCGATCTTTGCTGGCATCTGCCCAATGGGTTGATTGACCGGCGCTATAGTCCGCGTATTGCGGAAGCGCAACCGGGCCGCATCGCCACAATCTCGGCGCGCGTTCTGCGGCATCATCCGGCACCGGCACGTGGCCGTCCCTACCGGGTTGTGGTCGGCGACGACTCCGGTGAGTTGCAGCTGGTGTTCTTCCATGCCCGTGCCGACTATCTGGAAAAAATACTGCCGGAGGGTGAGATCCGGGTGGTCAGCGGTAAGCTCGAGGTCTTCGGTGGCGGTTTGCAGATGTCACACCCGGATCATATCGTGCCGGAGAGTGAGCGCGCCGACATTCAGACCGTGCAACCGGTGTATCCCCTGACTGCCGGCTTGCCCCAAAAGGTCGTGGCGAAAGCGGTCACCAAGGCGGTTGAAACGGCCCTGGCCCATACGGCAGACTTTCCCGAGTGGCTGGATCCCGCCCTGCAACGCCAGCGCGGTTGGCCCGGCTGGTATGAGGCCCTTCGTGATGTCCATCGGCCTCAGGAAGCGCAGGATCTCGAAGCGACAACCCCGGTCCGCAGCCGACTGGCCTACGACGAACTCCTGGCCAATCAGCTGGCGCTGGCCCTGATCCGCCGCAACCAGACCCGGCACAAGGGGCGCCGGATCACGGGGGATTCAAGCCTGCGCGCGCGGGTCCTGGACGCCCTGCCCTTTGCCCTGACCAATTCCCAGCACCTGGTTTTAAGCGAGATCGACGGCGATATGGCGAGTGACTCGCGCATGCTCCGCCTGGTCCAGGGCGATGTGGGCAGCGGAAAGACCGTGGTCGCCCTGCTGGCCATGATGGCCGCGGTCGAATCCGGAGCCCAGGCGGCCATCATGGCGCCGACCGAGATCCTGGCCCGCCAGCATCATAAGACGATCGAACCCCTCGCCCGGGCCGCCGGGGTCGCGGTCGAGCTTCTGACCGGCCGGGATAAGGGCAAGGGCCGCGCCGCGGTGCTGGCGCGGATCGCCTCCGGAGAATCGGCCATTGTCATTGGCACCCATGCCTTGTTTCAACAGGATGTGGCCTTCAACGACCTAGCGCTAGCAGTCATCGACGAGCAACATCGTTTCGGTGTGCACCAGCGCCTCACCCTCGCTGAAAAAGGCCGGGGTGTCGACATGCTGGTGATGACCGCGACCCCGATACCGCGCACCCTGATGCTGACCGCCTATGGCGATATGGACGTTTCCAAAATCACCGAGAAGCCCGCCGGCCGGCAGCCGATCGACACCCGTACCCTCCCCACGGACCGTCTGCCCGAAGTGGTCGATGGAATCGGCCGGGCGCTCCGCAGCGGGACGCGGGTCTACTGGGTTTGCCCGCTGGTTGAGGAGTCTGAGCTCAGTGACCTTGCTGCTGCGGAGGACCGCTACAGGGAACTTCAGATGCACTTCGGCGAGCGTGTCGGCCTGGTGCACGGCAAGATGAAAGCCAAGGAGAAGGATGCCGCGATGGCGGCCTTCGTCGCGGGCGATACCTCGCTGCTGGTTGCCACCACCGTCATCGAGGTTGGTGTCGATGTGCCCGAAGCCTCAATCATGGTGATCGAGCACGCGGAACGTTTCGGATTGGCACAACTTCATCAACTTCGCGGCCGGATCGGCCGGGGCTCGCAGAAATCGAGCTGTCTGCTGCTGTATCAGGGTCCGCTAGGCGAGATCTCCAGGGCGCGATTGAACATCATGCGAGAGACCGATGATGGCTTTCGTATCGCCGAAGAAGATCTGCGTCTGCGCGGTGCCGGCGAGCTGCTGGGTACCCGTCAAAGCGGCTTCCCGGAATTCCGGCTGGCTGACCTGCAGGTACATGGCGATCTGCTCGCGGTCGCGCGGGACGACGCGCAACTGATCCTGAACAAGGACCCCGATCTCGACTCAGAACGCGGTCAGGCGCTCAGAGTTTTACTTTATCTTTTCGAGCGGGATGCCGCCGTGAAGTACCTGAGATCCGGTTAAACTGCCGGATCACGGTATCTCGCGTGCGGAATAACGGCGATTGGCACCAACTCAACCAACAACTCCGGACTCACCAGTCCGGGCGTTTGAATCAGAATACTGGCGGGCGCGTTTTCCGACGTGAAGCGTTCGGCACGAACTTTTTGGATGGCCGGAAGATCTGCCGGGTTCAGAAAGAAGATCGTTAGAGACACGATGTCTTCCAGGCGCCCGCCGACGGACGCAAGAATGCTCTCCACGTTATCGAAACACTGCCGGATTTGAGCCTCGCACTCACCCTTGCCGACGAGAAGGCCGTAGCCATCCCAGGCAACCTGGCCCGTTATGTACAGCGTGCGGCCTTCCGGCGCGACAATTCCATGATTGAAGGCCCGGCCATTTTGCGGCCAGCCCGAAGCAGGATTAAAGCGAACGGTCATCGACTGATCTCCATGGGCTATTGCGCAGCATCAAATGGCTGCTGAGCAGGGTTGAGGCTCCCGAGGTGGCAGGTTCGCAGGCAAAAAGCGGACAGCGCCTAAACTCGCTGGTTTGAGCAGTGAAGCGAGGGGGACTTGGCTTGCGCGTCAGCCCGCCTTGGCGACGGGCTCCACACCTTCAGGAGGCCTGCCAGGATCGTCGGGGTCTGAAGCTTTACCGCCACCGGCTTCGGGTCGCCGGTCCGGAGGCGTGACGATACCGCCCGACACGACCATCTTGATGCCTTCTTCGATCGTCATGCTGAGCTTTCGGGTTTCCTCTCGCGGCACGAAGAGCAAAAAGCCGGACGTCGGGTTCGGTGTGGTCGGCAGGAAAATGTTCACGGCATCTTTCGGGCCCGCCTCGGTGATCCGGTAGTTCGATCCGCCGGTCAAAAAGCCGATGGCCCAACTTTCCTTGCGGGGATACTGCACCAGTACGACATCGCGAAAAGCATTGGACTGCTGCTGGAAGACGGCTTCGAAAATCTGCTTGAGAGCGCCGTAGAGGCCTCTGATGACCGGCATACGGTCCAGCAGGTTCTCGCCGAAGCGCACAATGCTGCGTCCCACCAGCCCGGCGGTTAGAAAGCCGATCAGGGTAAGGGAGATGACCAATGCGAGGACGCCGAGGCCGGGAATACTGAAAGGCAGATAGGTTTCGGGGTTCCATCTGGCCGGAATCAGCGGCGTGACCCGATCGTCGATGAACGTCACGATCTCAAGGGCGAGCCAACAGGTGATGCCGATGGGAGCGGTGATCAGCACACCGGTGAAAAAACGGTTTCTGAGGCGGCCGATGAAACCGAGCTGATGTGAGCTGTGCGCCTCCGGTTCAGGCTCCTTTTTCTTGCCGGTGCCGTTTCCGTTGCTGCGCTCCAGGGCGCGACCGTCTGCGGTTCCATTCTCCGGCGGGATTACGATACCGCTTGAGATCACGAGCTTGATGCCCTCTTCCACCGTCAGATCAAGGTGGTGCACGTCCCGTTCCGGGATGAACAGCAGGAACCCGGTCGTTGGGTTGGGCGTTGCGGGTACGAAGACATTCACCACCGTCTCACTGGTCAGTTCCTGGACCTCGCCCTCGGTCCTGCCGGTTATGAAGCCGACAGCCCAGGTTCCCCGGTTGGGGTACTCGACCAGCACCACCTCCCGGAAGGCGGTCGATTTCTGCGAGAGCACGGTCTCGAAAACCTGCCTGGTCCAGCTGTAAACGCTGCGCACGATCGGGAGCTGCGAAATTGCGCCTTCGCTCACTCGTGTGATGAGGCGTCCGAGATAGCCTCTTGTCACCGCGCCGACAGCTGTAAGCACGATCAGAACGACCACCAGGCCCAAGCCGGGCAGCGCGAAGGGCAGATAGGTCTCGGGATTCCACTTAACCGGGATCAAGGGGCGTACGGTATTGTCGACGAAGGAAATGAATTTCCAGGCCAGCCAGAACGTGATGCTGACGGGTGCCGCGACCAGCAGACCTGCGAGAAAATAGTTGCGCAGGCGCCCGGCAAAGCTCAAGGCATGGACCGGTTTGTGCCTGCCTGGCTCATGTTTGCCGCCCGTTTTCCGATCGTTCTTGATCGTCATCCCTGTTTTATCCCTGTTGCCGCGTCAGTTCGTAAAACCATGGAAATGCATACTCAGACGAGAGCCCAATCCCGGGTTGCGTCACATATGGGCATCCGCCGTAATCTATGCCAGTGCGAAACCACGCGATGTTGTGACTGCAGTGCAGCGTTTTCACACCAATTAGCGCCCGAACAGACAGCCCAATCCCATACCCTATTGAAGTCAGCTCTTATGAGCCAGCGCCAGCTTGAAATGTCGCTGTGAATTCGGCGCCATCCAAATGGCGAACTGGAAAAACACGGTCGCAGACGTTGCCGCCATCCTGTCATTTTGGGTGATTTGGGAGCTATCCCAGGCTCCCGGGGTTCTTCCGGGTCAGGTGGTGCGGATGAGAGGACTTGAACCTCCACTCCCTTTCGGGAACATGCACCTGAAGCATGCGCGTCTACCAATTCCGCCACATCCGCATCAGTCGGTCAGGCTCTAAACTCAAACCCGATCCTGTCTCGTGACATCCATAGCGTCCGGCCCAATGGTCCGAACTTGGTGCGGCTGAGAGGACTTGAACCTCCACCCCGTTTCCAGGACAACGACCTCAACGTTGCGCGTCTACCGATTCCGCCACAGCCGCATGCATGGATCGGGCCGATGGCCCGGTGTCACGGAGCGGGAGTTATAACCTTCTAATCCGAAAGGGCAACGGAAATTTACATCGAATATGATTTATTCTTCGCCTGCCGCTTTTCACGTCGTTTAAACGGCCTCCGGATCCGCATTTTCGCGTCAATGCGGCCCTAGACATGCGCTCGGCAGGTTTTTTGCCTGTGAGTGAGGGGCGATTCGCTTGCAGAAAACGGGAATAAGAAAGGAGTATAGCGACCAAGAATTGCATTGCGCCGGTTGCGTGGTTGAGCACGGTTTTAGGAGAAATATATGTCTACACTATACGGACGGCTGATTTTGCTGCTATCCTGCGGGTTCCTGTGACCGATCGAACCGATATCGATATTCCTGCCATGACCAAGCGACTGCACGATCGACGTGCTGAGCTTCAGGGGCTGACAGCCAGCAGTGAAGATCAGCGACGGCCCGTTGAACTCGACCAGACACGTGTCGGTCGCTTGTCACGTATGGACGCTTTGCAGGTTCAAGCTATGTCACTCGAGACGGAACGCCGCCGTTCCATCGAACTCAATCGCATCGAAGCTGCCCTGGACCGCATTGCTGAGGGCGATTACGGTTATTGCCTGCTCTGCGGCGACGACATCGCGGTCAAGCGCCTCGAATTCGATCCGACCGCGACGACTTGTATTTCCTGTGCCCGTGAGACCGAGCACAAAAACTAACCGCAAAACCAGGGGAATTTCAGGTGGCCGGCACTGCGTCGTCCAGAACCGTGGCGATGTGAAGCGGCTCTGGACCTAAACGGACTCCGGAGGTGTCAGATAAGTTTGCGGGCAGGTCAGTTTGCGGGCGGAAGATCGATGTCGAGAATGGCCATATTGAAGGCATAAGAGGTTTCGCCTTCGTCTTCGTCCTTGTAGATAACACCGATAAACTCACCA
This sequence comes from Denitrobaculum tricleocarpae, assembly GCF_007004665.1. Lineage (GTDB taxonomy): Bacteria > Pseudomonadota > Alphaproteobacteria > Kiloniellales > Kiloniellaceae > Denitrobaculum > Denitrobaculum tricleocarpae. The sequence goes on from NZ_ML660056.1 coordinate 352,273, forward strand.
CCGATACTGACCTCAATCGAATCGCTCTTTTTGGTCTTCATGTCGAGCGTGATCCGGTCGGTGTTGAATTTTTCACGCAGATAGCTCTGGATGCGCAGGATTTCTGATGTCTCCACGATGGACTCCGTTCACCTAGAGTGCGCTCCCTCTTGCCGAACCCGGTCAAGAGCGCGAATCGCCCTCAAAAATTATGATGTAGAACCTGGGTCCTTTTTTCATTTCAACAATGAAAACGCTCAGGTCCTTTGATTTTACTGCCGCTTTCGCCTGAATGCAGCAACATACCGGGCAGCACTAAAGCGGAAACGAACAACAACACATTGGCTGTTTTGACGGTTTTTTAAATGAGGCAATGCCTCGTTCCGCAGAAACGACAGCCAACACCCTAAGGGGTAGCAGGCGGCGTCGGGACACTGCAATGATCATTTTTGCTTTTCAAACAGACGCCTAGTTTGGTCATCAAAACTCCGGCGATTGAAATAAATAAAAATTTATTCAAATTAGTCGAAAAATTAGTAAGTAAAAAAATAGTAAAGAAATAATAATTTCTTGACATTTTCGGAATTGAACAATATATACGCTCTATGATTATTCAGAGCTCCATAACGCCGGCAGCAGTGCGCGATGGCGATACTTCTGCGGCTCCGTCCCTCGTCGCAAACCAACCGAGGATTTCCCAGTCAACAGCGCCTGAGACGACACGGCCGGTTGAGGCCAGTGATCGTTCTGAGGTTGTTCGGAATGAAGATCCTGCGCCAGCTGAAGCTTCGGGTCGCGGCAGCTTAGTGGACGTATCGGTTTAAGCGGACAGTTCGGTACCTGAATTCACCTGCGCCTACGCAGACAACCCGGGTTTTAGCGTCGACGACCATTTAGTTGGTTGCCGGCGCTAGGACCTGTTGCGCATACCAGCTTATTTTCACAGCCGATCACGACACCACTCGGGCCTTCTCCGGTCGTCTAGGAGAGTTCCGAAACTTCTCCATACAGTACCCCAGCCCGCTCACCTGCGGTTCCGGCGAGCCGTTTTGGGATCACCCGGCCTGCGTCCGCAAGAAAGAGCTGCATTCAGCGTGACAAAGGCTGGATAGGGATCGAGCGCTTGAGTAAAGATGGGGCATGAGCACAGCAAGCAAACCCCCGCCTGCCCGGCTTGCAATTGCCGGCGTCGGCCTCGTCGGAAAACGCCACGCGGAAATCCTTGCGAACGAAGGCACGCTGGCGGCTATCGCCGACCCCTCGCCCTCTGCGGCTGCTGTAGCGGCGGAGCTGGGGGTTCCGATCTATCCGAACCTGAGAGACCTGCTATCGTCCGAAAGACCAGATGGTGTAGTTGCCGCTACCCCCAATCAGAGTCACGAGGCCGACGGCCTGGCATGTATTGCGGCTGATGTGCCGGTGCTGATCGAAAAACCGCTGGCCAGTGACGTCGCGGGCGCAGAACGGCTCGTTGCCGCAGCAAAGGCGTCCCAAGTCCCGCTTCTGGTCGGACACCACCGCAGATACAACCCGCTGATAACAAAAGCCAAAACCGAGATTCTCTCAGGACGTCTTGGAGATCTCGTCGCCGTCAACGCACTCTGCTGGCTCTACAAACCTGACGGTTATTTCGATGTAGCCTGGCGGCGGGAGCCCGGTGCCGGTCCGGTCTTCATTAACCTGATCCACGACGTCGAACTCTTACTGCACTTATGTGGGGACGTTGCCGCTGTTCAGTCCGCGGAGTCGAATGCTGTCCGGGCTAATAATGTCGAGGACACCGCAGTCGTCATCCTGCGCTTTAAAAGCGGTGTTCTGGGGACCATTACCGTGTCCGATACCGTGACGTCGCCCTGGAGTTGGGAGCTGACCGCCGCCGAAAACCCTTCCTACCCGGCGACAGGCGCTTTCTCCTACATGATCGGCGGCACACGCGGGTCGCTCTCCATTCCGGATCTGAGTCTTTGGGCGAACCCTGACGAACAGGGGTGGCACGCACCTCTTGATCGCAATCTGTTGGAGGCTGAAACCGCCGATCCCCTCATCCTCCAGCTTCGTCACTTCGCAGAGGTCGCGCGAGGGACGGCGCAGCCTCATGTCACCGGAGCGGACGGCTTAAGAGCGCTCAAGGTCATCGCAGCGATTAAAGAGGCCGCGAGGAGCGGCAGGGTCGTTGAGATAGACTAACGCTCTCTTTGAATCGGTACAGGCAATCCAGCAGAGGCAATCAGCGCGGATCGTAGGCGAACTCGACCCGGACACCCCCTGGATCCTTGATCATCGCGTGGATCTTTGGCCCCGCGCCGGAGGGTTCCGGGGCGAACTCGACCGTCACGCCGGGCCAGGCTGAGACGCTCTCGAACAAAGCGTTGAGAGCGGCCTCATCCGCGACCTTGAGCGCCAGATGGTGCAGTCCGACGTTCTGTCTGCGGTCAAAGGTTACGCAGCTGTCGGGGTCTTCCACCTGCCAGAGCGTCAGCACCGAAGTGCCGTCCGAGACAAAAGCAGAGGGATAATCCGGCTTGCCGCCGACCTTCTTCCAGCCCAGGCAGTTGACAAAGAAGCCTTCGGAAGCTTCGAGGTTCTGGACGGCAAGGCCAATATGGTCGACGCCGAGCGTCATTGGAGTGTCGGGCACGCACTATCTCCTGTGAGGTCGGTCATAAAACGCGGATCAGGCGCCGCAGCACAATGGCGGCACCGGCGGCGGTTTCGTGGAGGAATTTGATGAAGTCCATCCCGCTTTCCTCACCAGCCAGATCGCTGAGTGAGCGGACAACAATCCAGTCAATGCCAAAGCGTTCGGCAACCTGGGCGACCGCGGCGCCTTCCATCTCGACCGCCTGCCCGCCCAGCTCGTTGTGCAAACGGTTGCGGGTCGCGGTGCAGTTCACGAACTGATCTCCGGTCAGGATCGTGCCGAATTGAAGCTTTGGCGTCCGTGCCTCGCCACCGCCCGCCTCGGCTGAGAGCATTGGGAGTTCGAAGCCCTCCAATGCCGTCCCGATCCGGGAGGCCAGGCCTTCGTCCAGGTAATAACCGAAGCGTTCACTGGGCGCGAAGATCGGCAGGTGACCCGGGTGGTAGCTCTCGGTCACTCCATTGTTGATGATGCCGTAGTCATGCTGAATCAGGTGTTTGCCGACGATGACGTCGCCGACCCCTAATGCGGGGTCCAATCCCCCCGCGACCCCGGAGAAAAGCAGGCTTTTACAGGCAAATTCCTGAGCCAGGATTGTCGCGACCACAGCGGCATTGACCTTGCCCATGCCCGCCTCGACCAAAATACAGTGTTTTCCCTCCAGCTCCCCCTCGGCGAACGCGAAACCGCCATGGCTCGTGACCTTTTCCTGCTTGAAAGCGCTGCCGAACTGGGCGATTTCATCTGGGATCGCGCAGATAATACCGATGACGGGAGATGGATTTTCGGACACGGCCGACTCCTGATTGACGGCGGGCATGACCCTGCCCGGACAAGACCCTAATGCTATACGGTTTTGCGGCGCATCAGTTCAAGCTGTGATTCACGTCTTTTACAATGGGCGATCAAACTCTAATCTGCGGCGTGTTTGTGCGGCGCACCCAAAAGTGGGCGCCGGATATTGTCGTCTCCGAGGAGGAACAGCGTGCAGTTTCAAGGCACCGATGCTTACGTCGCGACTGAGGATTTGAAGGTGGGCGTGAATGCGGCCATCACACTCGAGAGGCCCTTGTTGGTCAAAGGGGAACCGGGAACGGGAAAGACCGTGCTCGCCGAACAGATCGCGCAGTCGTTGGGCCGGAACCTGATTGAATGGAATATCAAGTCGACCACCAAGGCACAGCACGGCCTCTACGAATACGATGCCGTCGCGCGGCTTCGTGACGGCCAATTGGGTGATGACCGGGTCAACGACATCGCGAACTACATCATCAAAGGCAAACTCTGGGAGGCTTTTGAGGCCGATGTGGCGCCGGTTCTTCTGATCGATGAGATCGACAAGGCAGATATCGAATTCCCAAACGATCTGCTGCAGGAACTGGACCGGATGGAGTTCTATGTCCATGAGACCCAGCAGTTGGTCAAGGCGCGCAACCGTCCGATCGTGCTGATTACCTCCAATAATGAGAAGGAACTGCCGGATGCCTTCCTGCGCCGCTGCTTCTTTCACTACATCCGCTTCCCGGACCGGGAGACCATGGAAAAGATTGTTCAGGTTCATTATCCCGATGTAAAACAGCAGCTTCTGCGGGATGCTTTGACCGTTTTCTACGAGGTCCGCGAGGTCACCGGCCTGCGCAAAAAACCCTCGACCTCCGAGCTCCTCGATTGGCTTAAGCTGCTGATGTCCGAGGATATGCCCGAGGATATCCTGCGGTCTCATGACCGTTCGAGCATGATCCCGCCGCTCTACGGTGCTTTGCTCAAGTCGGAACAGGATGTCCACCTCTTCGAGCGTCTCGCATTTCTGAACCGCCGGGAGCGGACCTGATCGCCAAAGAGAGACAGACCACCTCCATTAGGGCTGCGAAGCGATGTTCCTGAAACTCTTCTTTGAACTGCGCGATGCCGAAGTGCCGGTGACCCTGCGCGAATACCTCGATCTGCTGAATGGGGTGGTCTCCGGGGTCGCGGACTTCCGGGTCGATGACTTCTATTACCTGGCGCGCACGGTTCTGGTGAAGGATGAACGCTATCTGGACCGCTTCGACCAGGTCTTTGGTCATGTCTTCAAGGGCCTGGAGAAGGCCGAGGGCTCAGGGGATGAAGCGGAAATCCCCGAGGAATGGCTGCGCAAACTAACCGAACTGAACCTGACTGACGAGGAAAAGGCCAAGATCAAGGCCATGGGCGGCTGGGACGCCCTGATGGAAACCCTGAAAAAGCGGCTGGAAGAACAGAAAGGCCGGCATCAGGGCGGCAGCAAGTGGATCGGCACCGGCGGAACCTCGCCTTACGGCGCCTACGGCTATAATCCGGAGGGCGTGCGCATCGGCCAGGACGGCAACCGGAATTTCAGCGCGGTCAAGGTCTGGGACAAGCGCGAGTTCAAGGATTTGGATTCAAACGTCGAACTCGGCACCCGCAACATCAAGATGGCTCTGCGCCGCTTGCGCAGCTTCGCCCGCGAGGGAGCGGCCACAGAGCTCGATATTGACGACACCATTTCCTCCACGGCGCGCAACGGCGGCTGGCTGGACGTGAAGCTGGTGCCAGAACGGCACAACGCCGTGAAGCTGCTGCTGATGCTCGATGTGGGCGGCTCTATGGATCCGCACGTGAAGACCTGTGAAGAGCTCTTCTCGGCCGCGCGCAGCGAGTTCAAGCACCTGGAATACTATTACTTCCACAACTGCCCTTACGAAGCACTGTGGCGCGAGAACCGCCGCCGCTGGAACGACACCACCGACACCTGGGAAGTACTGCACACCTACCCATCCGACTATAAGCTTGTCTTTGTCGGCGACGCCTCCATGAGTCCCTACGAGATCACCTATCCGGGCGGCAGCGTGGAGCATATGAACAAGGAAGCCGGCGCCGTCTGGATCCAACGCCTTCTCCAGGCTTATCCCTCGGCAGTGTGGCTGAACCCCATGAAAGAAGCCTATTGGGGTTACACCACCTCGATCGGCATTATTCAGCAGCTTATGGAAGGCCGGATGTTCCCCATGACCCTTGAGGGCTTGGATGCCGCCATGCGGGAACTGACGAAGAAGTGAACACTTCTGGCGGGCTCAAAATGCACTTGTGAACTGGCATGACAGCGCTGTCACTGTACCTTACTACGATTCGGTATCAGACTCTCCTACTGAGCTGAAAGGTCACGATTCCGGAAGCCCCGTATTCGAGATAATAAGTAAACAAGCCCGCTTTTTGGCGTTCCGGGTATCGGGCCGCTCTGTAGTTCTCTGATGTGTAGAGTTTCCACTTTTGAATGTAGTCGATAACATCGTCAAGCTCAGGGTCGTCCTTGTTGCTGAAAAGACTCTCGAATTCAAACCTGCTCATGATAAAGCCACCGGCTTCAGTCGAGCCGATGAAGGGATTGTTGAGATAAAAAACGAAAACGAGAGGTTCTGTTTCCGACTCTTTGGGGTTCATTGGCGCATTTGTTTTATAGACCGTGACCCCCTCAACGCCGGCGCCGCTCGAGCTCATAACGTAAGTTGGCGCGTTGTATCCCGACAGGTCTTTGCTCTTCTCAATCCATTGTGCCAGCAACTTTGCAAGCGCAGACGTGAGGTCCTTAAACTCTATGTCTTTGGCACTTGCTGGTGAGTCCGGGGAGCGCTGCCATATCTGGAACGCTTCTGCGGGTGCGGGAATTGAAGCGGCATCATTCGGCAGCGGTCCGCGATACTTACCCGACGCAGGCTCCGCGCCGATATCCTTCTTCAAAGCGCTATGGCAATTGTTTGAAATGATAGCAGCTTGATTTATCGCGCTGGTTGAAAACCGGATGACCTTTTCAGCATCACTTCGGGCACGCGATGCAGCTTTGAATTGGAAGCCAGTCAGCGCTTGAACAACAATTGCCATAACCGGTTCCGGCGGAGATGGTGGCGCTATCTCATTGCTGGCGGCCTTCATTGGATCAGTCATTTCCCAGATGCCCCTTGAACGAGTTTTAGCCTCAAGACTTTGGAGCCAGACTCACAAAAAAAAACAGGGGAGGCGCCGGGTGATTGACTTCTGCATACGGCGATCTTTTTGAGTTGCTTGAGTAACCCGCATTTTACCGAGCATAACGCGGCAACCTTTACGCAAAGTGCTAAGGCAGAAAAACTGCTCTCAAATTCCTCCGTTCACTCAAAATGATAGGTCTTTCAGCGAGAAAACGAAGAGAAATTGAGTTTCTGTCCCGTTTGTGGGCAAGTTTGTCTAAAATATACAACACTGCTTCTATGTGTATTTACTCTATCCGCTAATGTCTGAAGAAACACTCGGTTCGGGTCGCATAGAAAAACCCGCTCACCGCTGTACGCGATCCCAATCCAAAATGTCCTGAACGGCAGTGTCAAATCGAAAAACTATGGCTTCAGATGCAGCGAAAATGGTCTCTCGCTGACATCCTTGAGGCCATTGAGTTTCGCCGGCGCAAACCCGCTGCCGAAAGGCCGATCAAACCGAGACCAAACAAACTGAGAGTTGCAGGCTCGGGAACGGCAACCGGATTGCTGTTGAGCGAGAAGAAGAGGTTCAGGTTCGAATTGCTGAAAACGCCGTTGTTGTTCCTGGAGAGACTGGATCCCCCCTGGTCCGCCAGCCAACCCCAGACCCGAAGATCATCGGAAACATCAGTGATCGATAGCCAGTAGCGTGTGTCCGCCTCAAGAAACAAGCCGGCGCCCAAGTCCGCCTCATAGTGGTAGACGAAGGAAAAATCACTATCCTGGGTTATCACGGGATCCAACGTGATTTGAAACAGCGGCGTGCTGGCCGGCCTCGATCCGCTGTGCGCATAAAAGCCGATTTCAAAGGTGGTACTGGGGAACACCTTGCCCATCCAGGTGAGCGAAGTCACCGTTGAGGCGGATGACAGGCGGAAGTCATCGAAAGCGGTTCTTTCGAAGTTGCTGTTAAAAGCCTTACCATCACTCGTGGCTGCATTCGTGTTTTTGGTTCCCGACGGGCCCTGTTCGTAAATGACGGTTGCCTTGGCATTTGAGATCGCAAGGGTCCCGACTAACATCAGGCCGGCCAGTACGGCCGAGAATAATTTCATTACACCGATTCCCCATGGAGAAGTATTGTGTCGGCTCAAGTTGCGGCCGCATGCTATCGGGAATAGGCACGACACCCGTCGTGAAAGCACTGGAAATTTGTGGAAATCTTTACGGGGGGTTAGTCCTTGCGAGACAGGATTTGTCAGAGCAAAACCTCACTCGACCTTCCGTTCCGTGACTGTTGCGACGTTGTTCCGTGGCCTGCCTTTGGTGCATCTGCCACCCAGAATCTTGTTTAAGCGCTTACTGTCTTGAATGCTCAACCGGTCAACAGAGTTCATGCGGGCTCCGCTCAGCGTATCCATCAGCGTCCGCTCCAGAGCTTGCGACGGCGCGATATCCAGGCCGGCCAAAATGAGGTCTTCGACGATAGAACCCTCAAGTGGACTTGAGAGAGGTGCCGCTTTAACCGCCGTCCCTTTTGCTCCTGCGGCCGGCAGACGTATCATCAAAACCCGGCTGATACTGGGATGAGGCATGTCCTCCTCCAATGACGCGCCAGCTTTGTGTCCGAACATAAAGTTCGCCGGCGTGTCCGGAGAATAGAGATTAAAGTAAAGGTCGCTGCGCTGATCACGCTCACTGACGTCGATCCCGATCAAGCGGTTGCGCCGGGTCACCGCGCCGAAATACCGAAGTGGGACCCTGTGAATGGACTCAATGTAGTGCGCGCGCATGGCTGAGTGCAGTTGCGCGCCGAGATCGAGCTGTAAGACGCCGCGGATCACCGGGTGACGGTCCTGGAAGGTCAGTGCGTGGCTGTAGCAGAGGTAAGTACCTTTCATGGTCTCCTGCCATCCCAGGCTGACTGTGCCTTCCTCGCCCGCATTCGGGTTTGCCCCCGGCTCGGCCCACTGCTGCAAGAAGCTGTCGACAGAGGCCCGATCGAGACGGTGGCCCGTCACGATCAAATCGGCAAACTGCTCAAGGCTGCAGGCCCCCAGAAATGCGGGCGACGCATCGAGCTCAAGCAACTGCGCCCAGGAAACATAGACCTGAGAAGCGCGCGGCGTACTTTTGCCCTGCATCCACTTGTAAAAGCTCTGCAGCTCAAAGCTGAGGCCCGTGCCATGCGCTCGAAGCTTCTGGTAAAGCTCCTTCGCTGTCCGGCAACGCAGAGCTATCCCAGTCAGCTTCAGCTTTTTGTCAAAGTCACGAACCATCTTTCCTCGATCTGCCTGGAGCAGTACCGGCAAGGCCGTCCGGCCTGCCCGTTTCTGAAGAAAGACAGTCGAGAGCTCAAATTTGAAGAGGAAACGGGTGTTTGTCCCTTATAGATGCGATTTTGTCCAAAACGTTATAACACCGGTTCGGTGTAAATCCCGGCACCATCACTCAAGCATCGAATCGCCTGCCAGAATCGGACTGCCCTCCCCCGCGCATTTCTCGATGAGTGGTCGCTTGCATCTGTGCGGGGATCGGGTAGAGAGGCGATACATCGCGTCAGACCTGAAGTCTTACCTTTCGCTTTCACGAATACTTTATACACAACCCCCATAAGAACTGGGTTCTTCAGAACACACTATGATATGTTTATTTTCTGGTAATCAGTGGCGGGGGCCTGATTCGTCCTTTTGTGAAGCAGAAGCAGTGATGCTTCCGCCAAATAACGGCATATCCCAAAAAGCCAACGGTGAGAGAAAAAAACATCCCCATGCTGGGCAGGGTAGAAGCGTTTCGGCAGCGGTTTTGGAATAAAGTGATGCCCGGGAAGGTCCTCTTCCTGGCAGCTTTTGTGTGTTTTTGTAGTGGGGTTTCCGGGGTTTGGGCGGATAACGGCCGTCCGGTCTGCCCTCCCGCAGAAGTTTCGGATTCGGCAGCAGGCGAACGGAACACACTGACCCAGAAGCTCCAGGACCGGCTGAAGCCCCTATCGGCGGACTTTTTTCTGGATCCATCGGGACGCGTTCGACCTGACGATGTAACAGACCAGACTTTTGTTCCGGGCCACTGCATCGCCATTTTCGAAGCCCCGCTTCCGGATCAGGCTCTGTGGCTTCGGTTTACGCTCACGAATGAAGAGGACGAGGCAAAAACCTGGTTTGTTGCGTTCTTGGAATTCATCTACGACAGAGTCGTCTTGTTCGAAGAAAACGCCGACGGACTTGTGGAAAGGGCGTTGAACGGCCGCAGTCTTCCTGTAGAGGAGCGCGTAAACACTGCGGTCAAAACGGGCCTGCCGATCACCATCGGTCCAGATGTTACGAAAACCTTCTATCTTCAGATTACAGGGACATTCGCGCCAAGAATAACACCGGTCATCATGACGCCGGAACTCTTCCAGGACTGGACGATCCTGACGCTTATCATGACAGCCGTGTTCCTGGGGTATGTCGGCGCCATTACGCTTTTCTGCGTCATTCTGTTTCGCCACGTCGAGGCACGCTTTTACCAATTCTACGCCATAAACATGGCCTGCTTTTTCATATTTTCCTTCATCTACGATGGATGGCTCAGCCGTTTCCTGGATGTGACTCTGCCAGTGACGAGCGTCATGCCGTTTGCAGAGTCCATCGCCGGACTGGGCGTTCTGGCCAATATTCAGTACTGCCGCGTGCTCTTGAAGATCGACAGAAGTAGACCTGGTGAGTGGCGCCTTTTGTGGCTTTTGTCGGGTCTGACGCTCGTGACGACATGTCTGTCGGCAATTGATCCCTGGAGGTTATCCACGCCCCTGCATCTGACTTATTTTGTCTGCCCTCTGGCTCTTCTCGCCGTAGCGCTCAAAAGGGTCCGTGAAGGCCTGCCGCAGGCGACAGCCGTATCCGGTGCGCTCCTGTCACTCACCCTTGGCCTTTCGGTAGCCGTCTATTTCTTTGCCTTTCCGCTTGAGATCACGCGGGCCGCTTTTGCTTATGAGCTTATTCTGCTGCGGCCTATCACCTGGGGTTACTATCTCGCGATCATGGGAGAGACCACGTTTATGATGCTGGCGATTTCGACCATGGTGAGGGCGACCCGAGAACAGGAGCAGGCGGCTTTGGCGGAGTCCGCGCTGCTGCGGCGTGACGTCACCGCGGCCGAGGCCAAACACGAGGAAATTCTGAAGGTCGCCAACACACAGATTGAGGCTCTCAAAGCCAGTTTGCGCGACAACCCGGAACGAAAAACGATGCCGTCCGCGGAGCAACGCATGGCGGACCAGGCGACCGAGTGTGTTCTTGATCATGTCTCCGAGGAGGGGTTTGGCGCCCGGGAACTGGCAGAAGCTCTGGGTATGAGCCAGAAAACTCTGGGCCGACGCCTCAAGGAGACCCACGGATTGACGACGGCCGCATTTGTCCGCTCGATCCGCTTGAAATTTGCCCGCGATCTCATTCTGCTGCGTCAACATCATACGATTACGGAAATCGCCTACGCGGCCGGTTTTTCCAGCGGAGGGCATTTCGCCAAGGTTTACCGCGAAGAGTTCGGCGAGACGCCGAGCGAAACCTTCAAGCTTCAACAGGAAGAGCAGTAGCAGTTCCTGCGGCTGGGAGTCAGGGCTGCCGGGCCGTCAGATCGAGTGACATGAGGTGGTATTTCCTGCGCGCTTGAAAGCGATGCCGTTCATAAAACCGCTGTGCACCGAAATTGTGGTTGTCGACTTCCAGGTGAAGGGCGGCGATGCCTGTACTCGCAAGCTGGGTGGTGACCTCGCGGATCACAAGACTGCCGATCCCCCTGCCCCGCACGGTCTCTTTTAAGAACAGCTCATCGATGAAAGCATCACGTCCGGCAAACTCGATCGAGTAACCAAAACAGATCGCGATGTAACCGATCCGTTCTTCCAGGTCATGGACGAACCAGACTTCACCGAGGGAGCGATCTGCGAGCAGTCGTGATAATGCGCTACGCCTGCGGTCTTCCGGCATATCGATCCGCTCGAAAGCATGGTACTCGGCCACCAGGCTGCTGAGCGCATCCAGATCATCAGGGCCGGCCCTGATCAGGTCGATGGCCTCTGGGACGACCCGTTCGGCTCCACCGAGCGGAACTTCAGGCACAGCCGGCTTCCAGTCTGGCCTGGTCAATGAAAGCCTCGAAGCTGGCGATACCCGGTGGCAGTTCGGGATCATGCTCGGGACGCCGCGTTTTCTCGGCCCTGTAGGCGGTTAAACTGCGGTCAAACGCCGAACAGGCCTCGCGCGTGCGGTTTGATAGGGCGTAGTTCACACCGATGTTGTACTCCAGGTGACTCACCAAGGCATAGTCTTCCAACTCCTGCTGTATAGCACGAGCGCGTTCGAAATAGGCACTGGACTTGTCCGCGGTTGTGACGTCCAGTTTTCTTTCTTCGGTGTTTTGTCTGCCGAGAATTGTACCGTCGCCGTAAATCCGAATCAGAAAAGCCGTTCGGCGATAGGCTTCTGCAACGCCCTCTTGATCCTTTTCTGCAGAAAAGAGTTCTGCCGCCTCGCTCATAAGCTGCCGCGCTTTTGCAATGCGGCCTGAAGACTGCATGTCTTCTGCCTGTGCGAGCTTTTTATTTGGATCCGAAGTCGCGACGACCCCCACACCCGAACAGGCGGAAAGCATCATCAGGAATGAAACACAAAGGGCAATCAGGCGCGATGTGTGAACGGCGGTGTAAGGCCGATGAAGTCTGCGGAACATCACGACAGTATTCTCAAAGCCCGAGGCGATTACAACCTCAAGGAGATACGCCGAGCAGTTATTTCTTAAAAAAGTTAAAGCGAGGTGACCCGGACTTCATTGTGAAGGATCATACTGATCAGGCGCAGCAGATAGGTACGCCGATTATCGTCTTCCATCATATGAATCCCGATATCACCACCCGTTTGCCAAGCCAGTTTGCCGCGCATGGTGCCGGCGGTCGGATGATCTATGGCAACTTCACTTCCGGGCGGCAGGTCATGGTCAAAGTGCAGGCGGAAACCGCCCAGAGAGACGTCAACAAGCTCAACATCTTCGAAATTATCGTGTCCGGAAACCTGAAGAGTAATACTGGCTGGGGATTCGAGCATGAATCGCTGCCAGGAACGCCGGTCATCAATGGAGCTGTCTTCGGCAGAGCTGTCGTGCGCAGAGCTGTCGTGCGCAGAACTGCCACGCGGGCCGGGTTTTTCGGATGCCAGATCTTTCGACGCGGCATTACTGAAACGCATGTCGGCTGCGGAATTGACCTGTGCCATGGATTTTCCCCAAAAAGCCTAAAAAGCTCCAGGAAGACCTTGGCAGAATGTGGTTAATCAATAGTTAACAAGTCTGATTGCACCGTAACAACTTGTAAACACGAGATTTTGTATCCGAACTTTGTCAGAATCGACGTCTCGTCCGCTTTTTCAATTTCCCGACTGCAGCCTGGTCAAAAGGGCTTCGAAGGTCGTTTGATCGCGCTTGAGGACAAATGGCAAAGTGTCACTGGACAGATCGAAACTGTCCTCCTGCCGGATTTCGGTGATGGTTTCCGCATAATTGGACAACAGATCACAGGTCAGGTTATCGCCGGTTGCGCCGGTGACGAAATCGCGGCTCGCGCGGCTGTAGCTGAAACAGATTTCATACTTTTCGCGCCACCGGCGGACTGTCCAGCTTCCAGACACAAGGCGCCGGTTTCCGGGAAACCACAAATACGTGCGCCCGTTTTCCGCCAGATATTCGACCTGCGTGCCCGGACCGGGCGTTTCGTTGCAGACCGGGTAATAGTACTGACCGGTCTGATGAAGAGTGCAATCCCTGTAGACGTCGACGAATGTCATCACCGTTCGTCCCGCCAGATGACTGCGCGCTTCTTCGACAGGCATCTTGTAGATGGCATAAATCGGCGGTCCGAAGACTTCACTTTGATAGCTGCAGGCGCCGAGAAGCAGGCCAAGTCCGACAAACGAAGATAATACTCTGATCATGTCAGTTCTCGAGTACATCAATCCTCAGGGTAGCATCGAAAATTCCAAGAAACGGGAGCTCTAGTCTGCATTGGCGACAGCGATCTCGATGGCTTCGATCCAAGCGGCAATCCGGTTTTGGTTCACGCCGAAGTCCTTACGTCCGTAAACCGCCCGACCATAGATCGCGAGGGTCGAGCTTCCTTCGCCGGTTTCAATAATGCGGAGCGTGACCAGATCAGGAAACTTCAGATGACGGGTGGTTGCAATGTAATCCCATTGCATCGCCGGTTCGGCGGCCAGGCCCGCGGACTCGGAAGGCTGAAGTATTGCGGGCCGCTCGCGATCGTCCGGGCGCACACCTTCCGTAGCTTCAACGATCCGGCGGACAATGGGAGCGAGTTGAGCTGCGGGAATTTCATAGCGCGGACTCTCTCTATCAAAGGCCCGTTTTTCACAAAACCCTTCCGGACAGAGAAGAAAACTGTTTGGCTTATCGCGCGGCTCAAGTGCCGCGAAATCTATACGCTCCAGGGGTGGAGCTCCGAATAACACAGCCCAGGTATTTTCACGGCCGATAATGGCCATCACAATTGCCAAAGCGAGAACCGAGGCCGCCAAGATGCCGAGCAGCCACTTGAGGCCGGTTACGAGAATGTTGATCATCTGTCCTTGTTCGCCGTCGGGTCTATTCAGCGTCGTCGTATTCTGCCGAATGCGGTTGTTTTGATGGTTTACAGCAGGCTGGCACCGCTCACGCAAGCCCGAAGCCGTGGACTCCCTGGTCGCGCTTGTAACAAGAATGAGGCGGGACGCTTTATTCCTTTGATTTTACTTAAAAATATTCGCACTTTGTTAAAAAAATTTGTTTGCTTACAAATTATGGTTAAGGCCTTTGAAGCTGTTTGCATAAGACTCTGGGATGTGTCGAGGCCTCATTGGATTCCATCATGGGTTTATCGAGTCTTGCGGACTTGACGGAAGGGACGTCTGTCCAAATCTGTTGTAGGGTGAGGCCTGCTGACATGCCGGATCCGGTGCCGGACAGTCTAATTGTCAGTTTGAAACTCGCGTATAAACGATGTAACAGCGGCAAGTCAGAGACGTTATGAGCGCACCTCAACCCAATCGCCATGAGGATCAGGAACCGCCGCGGCGTGGTCTGTCCGGGCTTGCGATCATCCTTATTGTCGTGCTTGGCGGCGCGCTGGCGCTTTACTATCTGACCCAGAGCTTCCCCGGGGCCCTTTCAAACCAGGATGAGCAGATCTCCCTGGTTTATCTCTCGGCACTGGGCCTCGCGATCCTGGTTTCCGCATTCAGCGTCCGGCGCCTTGGGAAATCCGATCTGGCCCGCTATCTGCGTTATGCAGTGCTTTGGGGCGTTATCTTTATCGTCCTGGCCGGCGGTTATAGTTATCGCTACGAACTCCAATCCTTTGGACAGCGGATCATGAGCGGCCTCGTGCCGGGCTATGGCAGTGAGACCGGCCCCAATGAAGTCACTTACAGCCGAGCCCGTGACGGTCACTTTTACGTTGATGCGGAGTCCCGCCGGGTCCCCATTCGCTTCCTTGTCGATACAGGTGCTTCGCTCGTTGTGCTGAGCCCGGGCGATGCGCAGAGACTCGGGTTCGATTTGACCAAAGTGAGATTCGACCAGATTTTCGAGACAGCCAATGGAACTGTCAGAGGTGCCAGCGCTGTATTGAACGAACTTTGGATCGGCGACCGGAGGCTCCGGAACGTGCGGGTCTCGATCAACGAAGCCCCGATGTCCAACTCTTTGCTGGGCATGAGCTTTCTTCGACAGCTCGAGAGTTACGAGGTCCGCGGCGATCTCCTCTATCTCCGCTGGGCGCCAAACCCCGGCTAATGAACTCGTCGAAGAAAATGCTGTTGCCGTTCAGTTTCAGCCCCTTGTCAGCTCCATTTATTGATGTCCGGTGAAGGGGTACGGCCCCTCATACCGTCCGACAGGAATCATGTGGGAGACGAAGCCGTCACGCCATTCGTGCAGCATGAAACCACCGGGCTCTATGGTCAGACTGTTCGCTGCATCAGGGATCTGGTTCAAAGTTACGGCATGGGAGGTTCCGGGAGCGATCTGGCACATCACGCCACCGAGCATCGCCGTCACGCTGCGATGCAGATGACCGCAGATCACCCTGACTTCATCTTCGTGTGCGTTGAGGATCTCTCTCAAGGGGCCGCTCTCCCGCAGGTTTTGTCTGTCCATCGCGTCTACTCCGGCCTTGACCGGCGGATGATGGAGCCCGACGAGAGCGGGTTTTTTCCCGAGCTCTGAAAGCGCGGCCTGCAAAAACCGCAGGGTTTTCGCGCTGAGATCGCCGTAGGGGCGCCCCTCGACCTGGCTGTCCAGTCCAATAAGGGCGAAGTCCTCGAAATCGCTGATCCAGTTCATCGGACCGCTCTCGGAAATCCAGCTGCGGTCAGGAAAACAGCGGCGTATGTTGTCTGCGCAGTCGTGGTTGCCGGGGATGACCCGGTAGGGAGTTTTCAGCGCGGACATGATTCTCAAAAAATGCCGGTACTCCGCCTCCCCGCCGGCGTCGGTTAGATCCCCGGTGACAATGGTCATGTCCACGGGACCAATGACGGGGAGCATCCGATTAATGGTTTCGATCGTTGCGGCCAGTGCGGCTGCGGTATCGACTTTTCCATAGGCGAGAGAGCCTTCGGGAATGATGTGCGTGTCGGTAAACTGGATGATCTTGGTCATGGATGGGCTGTATCTTCCGTTAATAGCATCAAGGCTTCGGGTGCAATTCTCAGCTTGACGCGCTCGCCAGGCTTCGGTGCGCTCGCGCCGGGGTGGAGTGAAAACAGAAGTGTGCCGGTCACACCACTCAAACCGATTCGATAGTGGGTTCCCAGAAAAGTCACGCTTTCGACCCGGCCGGAGAGTTGACCGTCATCGGCAATACAAACGTCCTCCGCACGCACATAGACCGCTCGGCCTGTACCATCATCAGGCAACGAAAGCTGGCCGCCCTCGAGGCTTAGCGTCCTCCCCTGCTCGACCTTGCCCAGACGCATGGCGTTACCCACAAATCTGGCCACGAACGGTGAACCCGCATTCCGGTAGAGGTTTTCCGGGCTCCCGATCTGCTCGATCCGGCCATCCGACATCACCGCGACCCGGTCCGCTATAGCCATCGCCTCGTTCTGGTCATGCGTTACAAAAATGGCGGTTATCCCAAATCTGCGGAGAAGATCGGACAGCTCGTCGCGCAGACTGTCACGAAGCGCGGCGTCCAGGGCAGACAACGGTTCATCCAGCAAAAGCAGTCGTGGCCGGGGGGCAAAGGCCCGGGCCAGGGCCACCCGCTGCCGCTGGCCGCCGGACAAGGCGGTTACGGCGCGATTGGCCAGAGGAGTGAGACGGCAGAGCGTCAGCACTTCCTCCACTCTTTGGTCAATCTCCGCTCTGGGCCGCTTCTGCATTTTCAGCCCGTAGGCAATGTTGGTGCGAACCGACATATTGGGAAAGAGCGCGTAGGACTGGAACACCATACCAACGTTGCGTTTTTCGACAGGCAGACGGGTGACATTGTCGCTGCCGAACCAGACCTCGGTCCCTTCATCAGGTTTTTCCAGGCCCGCGATGATCCGCAACAGAGTTGTCTTGCCGCAGCCGGACGGCCCTAACAGAGAGACGATCTCGCCGGTTTCGATGACGAGATCGCTGGGCAGCAGCGCCCTTGTTCCGTCGGGGTAGGTTTTCGACGCGTTCTTCAAACTGAGTGTCATGCCGAAATCCTCTGCGCACGATTGGAGGCCCATTGCATAGCCGTCAGCAGCGGCACGATCATGACGAAGAATATGAGCGTGTAGGCCGAGGCAATTTCCAACCGCATCGAGGCGTAGCTGTCTGCCAGCCCGACCGGTAAGGTTTTCAGATAGGGCGTATGAAGCATCCAGGTGAGATTGAATTCACCGATCGAGAGCGTGACCACCGTCAAAGCGCCGGCCAGAATGCCGGGCATGGCGTTGGGCACGACAACATCGCAAAACCGCCGCAGAGATCCCGCTCCAAGAGTCGCAGCCCCCTCCTCCAGGGTTTTGAGATCGATCGCGGCCAGCACGGCGAGCACCGAACGCACCATGAAGGGCAGCGTGTAAAGGACGTGACCCACGAGAATAAAACTCCAGGACGTCCGGAAGCCCTGCATGGTGCCGTAGAGTTGCAGCAGCGCAAGTGCGAGCGCGAGCCCGGGAACAGCCAAAGGCAGGGAGATGAATTCCTCCAGAATTCGTGAGATCCAGCCCGGATTCTTTGCCAGCGCGTAGGCCGCCGGCACACCGATGATGATGGTGCAGACCAGACAGGAGAGCGCTAGCCAGATCGAGAGAAAGACGCTGTCGGCATAAAGCTCCCAGACCTTCCAGAGCCACTTCAAGGTCAGTCCGGAAGACACCCCTTTAAAGTAATTGACCGTCAGGCCCGCAAGAACCGACTGGATGGCCGGTACAAGCAAAAAGGCACAAGCCAAAAGAGTAATCGCAAGCTGAAGGACCTTGATGATGGAAAACCGCATGCGCTTCTAACCTCCCGCCGCGACAGTGGTGCCGGAAAGGCTGCGCGCGATCAGCAGAAGCGCCCAGGTCACAAGGCCTAAGACAATCGACAACGCGGAAGCCATCGCGATATTGGCTGAGAGTGTGAACTCCGTGTAAATCACCATCGGCAGGACGTCGATATTGGTCGCGAGGGTAAAGGCAGTGCCGAAAGCACCCATGGCGGTGGCGAAGGCAATGGCGCCCGCCGCGACCAGCGAAGGCCCCAGACCGGGCAGAATGACATCACGGACCACCGTGAAGGGGCTTGCACCCAGTGATCGGGCGGCTTCCTCCAGTTCACGGTCGAGCTTTTCCGTAGCGGCCATCACCGTCAGCAATACGCGCGGGATGGAAAAGTAAAGGTATCCCAGAAAGAGGCCGAAGGTTGAGTAGGCGAAAACCACGTGCCCCGGGGTCAATTGGTTGACCAGACCCTGCCGGCCACCCAGAAGAATAATCAGGAAACCCACGACCACCCCCGGAAACGCCAGAGGAAGCGTCAGAATAGATAAAAGAACGCCGCGGCCGGCAAACCGGTTTCGCGCCAGGAAGAGGCCCGCTGTCGTCGAGATGACAAGCGCGGTGGCCGTAACGGCGAGAGATACCAGAACCGTCTGCATCAGGGCGCTGAGATAGCGGGGTTTCTGGATGATTTCCAGATAGACGGCCCAGCCCGACGCGCCTTCGACCGAAGCCAGAAACAGGCGCATGAGCGGCAGCGCCAGAAATGCCAGGGAAAAGATGAGCAGCGGCAAAAGGCAGATGAGTAGGAAACGTTGATTTGTCATATCTAAATGAAGAGAGGGGCGGACCGACCCGCCCCTCCTGTCCAATTCGCCGCTTTATTTGACTTCCGAGAGATAACGCTCGCCGAAACCGGCCTGCGCCTTTTCCATTGCCGCGTAGTCGACAGCCGCCGCGCGAGCGTAATCGCTTGCCGGCAGGAACTTGGCGGCAACCTCGGCCGGGAGCTCGACCGGGCGGGACGGCTGCAGATAGGCGTTGGTCCAGATTGCCTGCCCTGCGTCGGACAGAATGAAATCCAGGACGCGCTTACCCAACTCCGGGTTCGGACCGTTCTTCACCAGGCTCATTACGTAGGGAACGCGGACGGAACCTTCGCATGGCAACACGAACTCGAAATTGCCATCCTCTTCATATTTGCCACGATAAGCATTGAAGTCGTAGTCGAACAGGATCGGGATTTCACCGGAAACGACGCGCGCGTAGGACGTCTGCTTGGGCACGATAGGATCGTTTTTCGCGAGATCCTTAAAGTATGCGATCGCCGGGTCGAAGTTGTTCAAATCGCCACCGAAGGCCATGTTGGCCGCGACAGCGCCCGCATATCCGACAAACGCGGACGACGGATCGAGATAACCAACCATCCCCTGGTATTCGGGTTTCTTCAAATCTGCAAAGCACTGTGGAACGGCGGCACCGCCCAGGGCATCAACATTCACAAAGAACCCCAATGTCCCGTAATGAATGGCGAACCACTTGCCTTCAGGATCTTTCAAGCCGTCGGGAATGTCGTCAAAACCAGCGGGCTTGTACGGTTCGACAACACCTTCATTACCGGCCTTGATACCTGTCGTCACGCCATAGTAAGCGACGTCGGCCACAGGGCTTTTCCGCTCTGCCAGAAGCTGGCTGAGAGTCTGCCCGGAATTCTTGTTGTCGTGCGGCATCTGGACATCGATGTTTTCATCGATTGCCTTAAGCATCGAAGCCCAATCCGCCCATTGCGGCGGGCAGTTATAGCAAACCGCGTCTGCAGCGCTCGCGGGAGTGGTCACAAGGCTTGCAGGTGCAGCCAGAGCGGTTGCCAAGAGAACGGCGGGTAGAATATGTTTCACAAGGTCAATCCTTTGTCTTGTCATCACATGATTTGCGGAGAGTTGGCGAAGACGACGGAGAGGCGGGCACCTTTCCGTCGTCGTTTTTTTCCGCCTTACGAGGGGGAGCCAGGCTGCCGCCCTCACGGAAATTGAATGAGAGACTTTTATTCTGCGGATCCGGTGGCGGGTTGCCGGTGAGCACGGCAAGAACCGTTTCGGCGGCACCTCGCCCCATCAGCTTCGGCCTGGTGACGATCGTTGCCAGGCTTGGCTCCATCATGGTGCCGATTTCCAAGCCGTCGAACCCGACGATAGAGAGATCGGCGGGCACTTTGCGTCCGAGTTGGCGGGCGGCGCGGATCGCCGCGATCGCGAGAAAATCGTTTGATGCAAATATGGCGCTCAGTTTCGAGTGTGCGGTCAACATGTCCGCCAGAAGCGCCGAGAGATTATCGCCGTCTTCATCGATCTCGAGCAGCACCGGAGGCGCCATGCCGAAATCGCGGCACCCGCTGACGAATCCTTCGAAGCGCTGCCGCGAACGGTCCGAGCTGCCGAACCTCAAGGCCAGGAAGCCGGTATCCCTATGCCCGGCAGCGGCAAATTCCTTCGCAACACAACGGGCGGCCTCGAAGTTATTCACGAAGCAAGCTGCCAGGTCTTTTGTCGGTTGATTGAACATCAGACAGCAGGGTAAGCCGCGCTGCCCGGCAAAGCGCAGGCCTTCACTCTTGCCTGCATCACAGACCGTCAGAACCAGTCCGTCGACCTGTTTGGCAAGAAGGGTGCGGATAGCCGCGGTTTCGCTGTCGGGGTCATAGTTCGAACAGGTCAAAAGCAGCTGATAACCTGCCTGCTGGAGTTTTTCCTGCAGGCCCTGCACCGCATCCGCAAAGACCGGGTTTGCCAGCGATGGCACCACGCAGCCAATAGTGCGCGTTGTGCTGCTTTGCAGGGCACGGCCTATGTCGCTGAATTCGAAACCCAGTTCTTTCGCCGCGTCCCAGACCCTCCGTCGTGCCGCTGGACTGGCCGAACCACTGTCGTTCAGGACACGGCTGACCGTCGCGACCCCGCAGTTCGCGCGAAGAGCAACATCCTTTATGGTAACGGTCCGGCTCACCTGTTAGCTCCGTTGGAAACGTTTCCAGTAAACCATAACGCAACTCGATGTAGCTTTGATGACAGCTTCGCCGCCGCAGTGGATTTCCCTGTTTCTCAAAAACTGCGCCATCTGCCGCAAAGCCGGACTATACTGCGGGCAAGGAAAAGAGGTGGGAGGACGTCATGTGTCACATTTTTGCCGGACAGGATCCTGAAAGCTACGCCTGCCAGACTCGCTCGATGCGGCTGAACGGGCAGAGTACGAGTATTCGACTGGAAGAAACCTTTTGGGTGCTCCTGGAAGAGATCGCCGCGTCCCAAGACATGACCGTACCGAAGTTTGTCTCGACGCTTCATGATGAAGTCCTGGAGATTCACGGCGAAGTCAGGAATTTTACATCGCTGCTGCGCTGCGCCTGCACCGTTTATCTGGACAAGGTGAAAGCCGAGAGCACCGGCAGCGTCGATAGCGCTGCCGCGTAGTATCCGGATAACACCCGACAAGCCTCCTGCCCGGTTAGACTTCCTGTAACAGAGCGGCGCGGATCCTATTTCTGATCCCCACGCACAGAAGTCAGAAGTGCTTGGCGACTCAGATAACTCCGCGCCCTGACACTGCCCGCGCCATGCCCGGGTGAAACAGGGAAGCATGTGATGGCGAAAGCAATTCACACAATGATTCGTGTCCTCGATGAGGCGCGCTCAGTCGACTTTTATCAGAAGGCCTTTGGACTGACGGTTGCTGATCGTTACGAGTTCGATGGCTTTACGCTCGTCTACCTGCGCAACGAGTCGGCGGATTTCGAGCTCGAACTGACCATCAATCACAGTCAAAGCGAAGCTTATCAGCACGGTGATGGCTACGGCCATATCGCCTTTGCGGTCGAGGACCTGGAGGCGGAACACAAGCGTTTCGCTGCGTCCGGTCTTGCCCCAAAAGACGTAGTTGAGTTCAAGCGGGATGGCGCGCTGATGGCGAAATTCTTCTTCGTTCAGGATCCGGACGGTTACAAAATCGAGGTCCTTCAACAGCATGGCCGCTATCGCTAGCGGCTCTCAGATTCCCTGATAAAGGCCACTTCATGGGCCTGGCAAAATAATAGAAAAATCAAAGAATACCGACATTTCCTTGGGAGGAAAAATAAATGAAAACAATGGGTAAAAGGCAAAAACTATCACGCCGCGGGTTTCTCGCGGCGTCCAGCGGCGCGGCTGTGGGTGTCGCGCTGGTCACCTCGGCCGGCATGGTCTCTTCACGATCAGGCGCCTGGGCCATGGAGGTCACAGCGCTGAAACCCGAGACCATGGCGACCTTGATCCAATTCGCCCGCGATATTTATCCCCATGACCAGATCGCCGACCGCTATTACGCAAAGGCTGTCAAAGGTCACGAGGAACAAGCCGCAAAGGACGAAGCGCACAAAGCAATCATCGAAGAGGGTATTGCGGAGCTCGACAGGCTCGCAGCGGAGGCCGGTTCAACTGACGGCTACCGCGGCCTCGGCTGGGAAGCCGACCGGACAGCGATCCTGCACAGCATCTCCACCACGCCCTTTTTCCAGACGATCCGGGGGAACCTGGTGGTCAGTCTCTACAATCAAAAGGAGATCTGGCCGCTCTTCGGGTTCGAGGGCGAGTCCGCCGATAAGGGTGGGTACATCACCCGTGGCTTCGACGATATCGACTGGATTTAAGGCGCAGCGCGCCATGACGGAGGTGGAAAAAAGACGATGACTGCGCCTTATGAACTAAACGATGACTCTGTTGTTGTGGTAATCGGCTCGGGGGCCGGCGGTGGAACCCTTGGCAATGAACTGGCCCAGAAGGGTGTCGATGTCGTGTTGCTCGAAGCCGGCAGCCGACACGAGTACGACGCCTTTACCAACGATGAATGGGCGAGCTTCGGACAGTTGGCCTGGCTCGACAACCGAACGACCTCGGGCTCCTGGCTCGTGGCCCGGGATTTTCCCAATCTGCCCGCCTGGATCGTGAAGGCGGTTGGCGGTTCGACGACCCACTGGGCCGGCGCTTCGCTGCGGTTTCAAGAGCATGAATTCAAGGTCCGCACGACCTACGGCGAGATTGCAGGGGCCAATCTGCTCGACTGGCCGATTACACTTCAGGAGATGGAGCCTTATTACGCCAAGGCCGAAGACAAGATGGGCGTGACCCGCACCAACGGAATCCCCGGGTTGCCGGGAAACAACAACTTCAAGGTCATGAAGGCCGGCGCGGACAAACTCGGGTACAAGGACTGCCATACCGGCCGCATGGCGATCAACTCGCAGAACCGGGACGGCCGCAACCATTGCCAGCAATCAGGCTTTTGCTTCCAGGGCTGTAAGTTCGGAGCCAAGTGGTCGACGCTTTACACCGAAATTCCCGACGGCGAAGCGACGGGTAAGCTCGAGGTCCGCGCCAACGCCCATGTGCTCCAGATTGAGCACGATGACAGCGGCAAGGTCACCGGTGTCGTCTATGCGGATGCTGAAGGTAATCAGCAGCGCCAGAAGGCCCGTGCCGTCTGTGTTGCCGGGAACTCCATCGAGAGCCCCCGCCTGCTGCTCAACTCCGCCTCGTCCAAATACCCGGATGGCCTGGCCAATTCCTCGGGACAGGTCGGCAAAAACTATATGCGGCATATGACCGGATCGGTCTACGCCCTGTTCGACCGGCCCGTGAACATGTACCGCGGCACCACTATGGCCGGGATAATCCAGGACGAGTCCCGTCACGAACCCTCGCGTGGATTTGCCGGTGGTTATGAAATGGAAACGCTCTCCCTCGGCTTGCCGTTCATGGCGGCCTTCCTTCAGCCTGGCGCCTGGGGCCGTTCCTTTACGACGGCGCTCGATGCCTACGATCACATGGCGGGGATGTGGCTGGTCGGCGAGGACATGCCGCAGGAGAGCAACGCGGTTTCCTTGCATGGCGAGATCAAGGACCAGCATGGCCTGCCGGTGCCGAACGTGCACTTCGACGATCACCCGAACGATATCGCGATGCGCGAGCACGCCTATCGGCAGGGGGCGGCTGTCTATGATGCAGTCGGTGCGACCCGGACCTTCCCGACACCGCCCTACCCCTCGACCCACAATCTCGGGACCAACCGCATGAGCGCGAAAGCCTCTGAGGGGGTCGTGAATGCCCACGGCCAAACCCACGACATCCGAAACCTCTTCATCTCGGATGGCAGTCAATTCACAACCGGCGGCGCGGAGAACCCGACCTTGACGATTGTCGCGCTGGCCATACGACAGGCGGACTTCATCTCTGATCAAATGTCCAAAGGCGTTCTGTAAACGCCACACAAAGGATCGCTTGAAGATCGAGAACAGCAGGGCCGGTTCCCAATTGGGACCGGCCCGCTTCGTTTACCCGTCCGTTCGAGTTCCCTGTTAAAAGACGCTGTTTGGCAGGTTTGCAGAATTCATTTTAAAACCCTTAGCGCGATAAACCGACAGATAAAAGTGTCGACGTTCAATGAGAAGAGCGGTTCCCCCGGACACAAATCGGTCACAGAATTCAGCTATATCTTGGTTGAAAATGATTCCCACTGATATCATCATCGGGAAAGAGTTCGATCATGGGGATTTGATTGTTTCTTAAGAATTGAAACATCGGCGCACATAGGCTTCATCGTGGAAGACAGTAATGAACGTTGTGCAGCGCGTCGGTGCCTTTTATTTATTTGCAGTATTATTTGTTGGTTGGGGTGTGGCTATCGGAAAGTACGAAGTCTTTCCTTACAGTGTACTTAAAGATGTCCAGGATTTCTTGGTTGGCGACCCTACTGAAGACACTGACGTATTCAGCAAGCTTAAAAATGACTTTGATATCGCCCCTGAGCGTCAATTGCACAGGATCGTACCCACTCCTGGCCGCAACTACGCGGAATTGCCCCTCGAAGGCTTGAGAGAGCGGCGCGATTTGCCGCGGGTTTTTATCAAAGAAGGTCAGGATCCCGGTTACCGGGTGCTTTTCGGTGCCTTTGACTTCGAGGATAACTTCTGGGGCGCCATCCTGCTGGATGAGAAGGGTGAGATCCGGCATCGCTGGAAACTCAGCACGGAAGACCAGCCGGCGAACGTCGCGCCTGACGTCCTCAAGAATCTCTACGGCGTCTCGATCCTGCCCGATGGCTCGGTGATCTTCACCATGCAGGAAAGAGGCGGCGCGATCGTCAAAGTCGACGCCTGCAGCCGGCCGCTCTGGGCGCTGGAGGGCCAATATCACCACACGATCTCTCTGACCGATCAGAACACTTTCTGGACCTTTGGCGGCGACCAAAAGGCTTTTGACCATTTGCTGCACGAGGTCGACGTCGAGAGCGGTGAAATTCTAAAGACGATCGATATGAAGGACGTCCGGCTGAAGAACGCCGATACGCACATCTTCGATCTTCAGGTCGAAAAAGGCGTTCCCGACGCGGTGCACGGGAATGACATCGAAGCTCTGACGGTGGAGCGAGCCGCCGCCTTCCCCGGGTTTAAAGCGGGCGATTTACTGCTCTCGTTCCGGACCACCAACCTGGTTTTCGTGTTGGATCCGCAAAGCCTTGAGGTCAAGTGGTGGAGGGTCGGTCCCTGGGACCGGCAGCATGATCCGGACTGGAACGCGGACGGCAGAATCTCGGTCTTCAGCAATAACGAACGGGGTGTGGGCAAACACTCTAAGATCGTCGCCATAGACCCCAAAACCTACGCCACGGAAATTTTGCTCGACGGCGCGGACTACAATTTCCGCTCGACCTTCAATGGGATGCACCAGATCACGGACCATGGCTCGCTGCTCATAAGCAGTGGCCTGCAGGGCCGGCTCTTTGAAGTGGACCGGAACGGCGAGGTCATTTTCGATTTTATCAACAGCTATTCCTGGGAGCACGACAGGGCCCTGCGCGTCGCGGAAGCCCGCTACCTGGAAAGTGACTTTTTCAGCCTAGGAGGACTACCGAAATGCGAAAACTAGTTGCCTTTCTGATTTGCGGCATCGTCCTGGTGAGCGCAGGCTCTGCGCAGGCCTATGTCGGCCCCGGTCTCGGGTTGGGTGCAATCGGCGCGGTCCTCGGGGTCGTCCTGTCGGTAATTTTGGCCCTTTTCGCGATCTTCTGGTACCCGCTGAAGCGCATGTTCAAAAAGAAAGCCCCGCCGCCGCCCGGTAAAACAGAGAAAGAAGCGTGAACTACCTTCTGGTCATTCTCGCCAGCTTCATCGCGGTTGAGCTTTTTCTGCGGCTGCCGGTGATTGACCAGGTGCATCAGCTCTTCGGGACCACACACAAGGCCGGCCATGTTATCACTGCACGCGCCGTTTCCGACCACTGGAAGGAACGGGTGATGTTGCGCTATGCCCGGGAAATCATGCTCAGCAGCGTAAAACTGGTGCTGTTTTTGACCGGGGTTCTGATGCTTGCGGTCTTACCTGCATTTCTGGTTCAGCTCTTTATCGATCCAAGCCTCTCCATTGAGGCGCTTTTCTCGAGCTGGACCGCCGTCGGTGTGTCGCTTGTGGCTGCGACGCTCTACTACATAGCGAGGGCGCGCTTTGCCCGATAGCGATTACGGAACAACGTCGAGACTGCTTCATCGTCTCGCGTTGGCCGCACCTTTCGTGGCACAGGCGTCCCACGATCTCGAAAGCATGCTGAACCGGCAGGCTGCGGCTTCAGAAAGTGGAGAGCACGTTTTTGTCGCCGGGCTCGCCAGGGCCGGCACGACGGTGTTGATGCGCAGCCTCTATCAGTCGGGTCAGTTCCGCTCCCTCACCTACCGGGATATGCCGTTTGTCCTGATGCCCAAAACCTGGTCCGGCATATCGTCCCTGTTTCGCAGACATAAAGCGGAGGAAGAACGCGCCCACGGCGACCGGGTCATGGTGAATTTCGACAGCCCCGAAGCCTTTGAAGAAGTCTTCTGGCGCAGCTTCTGCGGTCCTGACTATATTCACGGGGACGCGCTGAGGCCCCATCAGCCCGACGACGATACGATAGAAGAGTTTCGCCGTTTCGTGCGCAATGTTCTAACGACGGGCCAAAGTCGCGAGCAGACACGCTATCTTTCTAAAAATAACAATAACTTGCTGCGGCTCTCTGCGATTGCGGACGCTTTCCCGCAAGCCGCAATCTTCATTCCCTTCCGTGAACCTATTCAGCACGCGATGTCTCTCCAGAAACAGCACGCACTCTTTCTGGAGACCCATGCCGGCGACAGCTTTGCTCTCGAGTACATGAACTGGCTCGGTCATCACGAATTCGGCGGCAACCACCGTCCCTTCCGCTTTGGTGACAGCGGCCTGGCGCTGGAAGACTATGAACCGGACCGTCTGGAGTATTGGCTGGGCTGTTGGGCGGACTGCTACGCCTATGTCCTGAATAATCTGCCGAGGACCGCGCGCCTCATCTCCTATGAAGGCCTCTGTGGAGAAGATGACCGCGAAAGACTGCGCCTGCACGAACATGCCGGCACCCTGGCGGACAGCGGTACAGCCGCGTTTGAGTTCACGCAGGCGAGACCTTATTCCGCGCCCGACGTGGCAACAAAGGTCAGAGCACGTGCTTATGAGGTCTATGCAGCTCTTCAGGCGGCCGGCTAGACCGAGATCGCATCACACGGTCCACGCGCTCAGAGATCCGCGTTGCATCTCACAAAGAGTCATTCAGATTTTTTGAGATAAATGGTGAGCCCGACAGGATTCGAACCTGTGACCCGCTGATTAAAAGTCAGCTGCTCTACCAACTGAGCTACGGGCCCACACTGCTCAACGAGCGTGAGCGGGCGCACCATAGGGCCGTGATGGGATTCGGTCAACCTCGAGATTCGCGGAATATTACCAGGAACCGAGATTTTTCTGTCCAGGCGCCAATGGGGTTCACCGAAAGGTAAATAACCTAAGGATTCCCGTCGCTTATTACGGGAAAAGAGAGCCCGGACGCGATTCTCGTAGGTTCAAGCGCCGGCGAAGGGTGATCCAGTGAGCTGGAACCTTCGAATGAGTTCGCAACGCGCCGCGATCCACCCTATTTCCGATGCGAAGACCAGGACTTTGGACGCGCGGATTCCAACGCTATTTCATAGGGTTGTGGTGAAAGCGCTCTTTAAGGCGCGCCGCGGTCAAAGGGCTGACGAAGGTCGAAATATCGCCCCCCAGCTTGCCGATTTCCTTTACGAAGCGCGAAGAGATGAATTGCTGGCGTTCGGACGCCATGAGGAATGCGGTCTCGATTTCCCGGTCCAAGCGGGTGTTCATCGCCGCCATCTGGAATTCGTACTCGAAGTCGGAAACGGCGCGCAGTCCGCGGATGATCACAGCCGCCTCGGTCTCTTTGGCAAAGTGAACCAGCAGGTTGTCGAAGGCCTTGACCTCGATGTCCAGACCTTGACGGCGCAAGTCGACGATATCGTCCAGCACCATTTCCACGCGCTCGTCGGTTGAGAACATGGGGCCTTTTCCGGCATTGCGCGCAACCGCAACGATCAACTTGTCAACCAGCTTTGCACCACGGGTAATGATGTCCAGATGACCGTTTGTAATCGGGTCAAATGTCCCGGGGTAAAGTCCAATCCGCTTCCCGCTCATGCCTCTCCATCCCCAGAGTGCTTGGATCACGTCGGCTGGGAGGATGAGACCTCCCTGAGCCAACAGAGCAACAGATTCACCGAAGCCCGTGAACCGCCGGCAGCAGAATCACGGGCTCCCATGATTTAAAGGTCCCTGTTCGAGGGGCTTACGTCGTCCGCCGCCGCCTCAAACCTCGGGATCGTCAGAAGGATCATCCTCGACTTGCCCTTCAGGATCAACGGAATCCTCCACAGATCCGGATTCCCTGGCTGCCGCTGCGTTTCCGTCTGTCTGAGGAACGCCCTCAACGTCTTCGCCGGCAAGAGCCTCATCGTCGCCTTCGGCCCCGGTTCCATCGTCGGATAGGCGCGTAACAGAGACGACTTTCTCTTCCTCCGCCACATCGAGAACCTTAACGCCCCGGGTTGAACGGCCCGCGATGCGGATACCGTCGACCGGGCAGCGGATCAGTTTTCCGCCGTCGGTCACCATCACGAGCTGATCTTCCGCTTCGACCGGGAAAACAGCAGCGACGCCGGTGGACTTCCCACCTGATCGGGTCAGATCCAGGTTCGCAATGCCCTGCCCGCCCCGTTTGGTGATCCGGTACTCGTAGGCCGAGGAGCGCTTGCCGACCCCGTCTTCGGCGATCGAAAGGATAAAGTCTTCGGATTCTGCCATCTCGGCAATCCGTTCCGCCGAGAGATTGATTTCGGTGTTTCCGTTTTCGTCACCGTTTCCGCCGTTTTCTGCCCGCCGTTGAGCGGCGGCATAGCGGAGATAGCTGTCGCGCTCTTCGGTCGAGAACTCGGTGTGCCGGAGAATCGACATCGAAATGATCGAATCCCCCTTTGCGAGCTGGATACCGCGAACGCCAACCGATGTCCGGCCGGAGAAGACCCGCACGTCGCTGACCGGGAAGCGGATGCATTTCCCGCGCGCCGTCGCCAGCAGAACATGATCGCTTTCGATACAGGTCTGAACATTGACCAGGCGGGCGCCCTCGTCCTCGAAACGCATGGCGATCTTGCCGTTCGACATCACACGGGTGAAATCGGAGAGCTTGTTGCGCCGCACCCCGCCCGTCGAGGTGGAGAACATGGCGTACATATCGCCCCAGGCCGTCTCGTCTTCCGGCAAGGGCATCATCGTGGTGATGGTCTCGCCTTCCTGCAGAGGCAGCAGGTTGATCAAGGCCTTACCGCGCGAGGTCGGCGAACCGAACGGCAGGCGGTAAACTTTCATTTTGTAGACCATGCCGCGCGAGGAGAAGAAGAGCACCGGCGTATGGGTGTTGCAGACAAAAACCTGGCTGACGAAATCCTCGTCCCGCGTCGCCATGCCCGCGCGGCCCTTGCCGCCCCGGCGCTGCGCACGGTAGGTGCTGAGCGGCACACGCTTGATGTAGCCGCCGTGGCTGACGGTGACGACCATGTCCTCGCGTTGGATCAGGTCTTCGTCATCATGATCGAAGCCACCCTCGGCGATCAAAGTCCGGCGCGGCGTGGCGAAGCGTTCCCGCATATCCCGCAGCTCATCACGCAAGATATCGAGCAGACGCTCGCGGGATTCCAGGATCTCGAGATAGTTTTTGATCTCCGCGGCGATCTCTTCCAGTTCCGCCGCGATTTTCTCGCGCTCCAGACCGGTCAGGCGCTGCAGGCGCAGTTCGAGGATGGCGCGGGCCTGAATCTCGGACAGCTGGTAGGTGCCCGCTTCAGAGACCATTCGGCCCGGCTCATCTATCAGCCTGATAAGAGGTTCAACGTCGGCGGCCGGCCACTCGCGGGCCATCAACTGCTCGCGGGCCACGACGGGATCCGGCGCCGCGCGAATCAGCTTGATGATTTCATCGATGTTGGCAACCGCGATCGCCAGACCTGCCAAGACGTGGGCCCGATCGCGCGCCTTGCCCAGCTCGAAAATCGTCCGGCGGGTGATGACTTCCTCGCGGAAGGCGACGAAGGCCGCGATGATCGACTTCAGGTCCAGCAGCTCAGGCCGTCCGCCGTTGAGCGCAAGCATGTTTGCGCCAAAGGAGGTTTGCAGCGAGCTGTGGCGGTAGAGCTGATTCAATACGACTTCGGCTTCGAAATCCCGTTTGATCTCGATGACGACCCGGACGCCGTGCCGGTCGCTCTCATCCCGCAGATCGGCGATGCCCTCGACCACTTTGTCGCGCACCAATTCGGCAATCCGCTCCAGCATGCGGGATTTGTTGATCTGATAGGGGATCTCGGAAACGATAATTGCCTGGCGGTCTTTCCGGATCTCCTCGATCTCGGTCGCCGCACGCATGGGGATTGAACCGCGCCCGGTGTGATAGGCGTCCCGAATTCCCTTGCGTCCGAGGATAATACCACCGGTCGGAAAATCCGGGCCCGGGACAATCTCGATCAACTGGTCAATCGAGATCTCAGGATCATCCACGTAGGCCAGACAGGCATCGACGACTTCACCCAGATTGTGCGGGGGAATGTTTGTCGCCATACCGACTGCGATGCCGCCCGCGCCGTTGACCAGCAGGTTCGGATAGCGCGCCGGCAGAACCGAGGGTTCGCGCGTGGTTTCGTCGTAGTTGTCTTGAAAATCAACTGTATCGCGGTCGATATCCTCAAGCAGGGCTTCGCTGGAAACCCGCATCAGGCGCGCTTCTGTGTAACGCATGGCCGCAGCCGGATCACCATCCATGGACCCGAAGTTGCCCTGACCGTCAATCAGCATCAGACGCATGGAGAAATCCTGCGCCATGCGGACCATCGCATCATAGATCGCCGAATCACCGTGCGGGTGATACTGACCCATGACATCACCGACCACACGGGCCGATTTACGGTAGGTGCGGTTCCAGTCGTACCCCGCTTCCTTCATGGCGTAGAGAATGCGCCGATGGACGGGTTTCAAGCCATCGCGCACATCGGGAAGCGCACGCGAAACAATAACGCTCATCGCGTAGTCGAGATAAGAGCGTCTCATCTCTTCTTCGATGGTGACGGGGGTGATGTCGAAGCTGGAAGGAGAGCCTGCAGGCGGATTTGTACTGGAACTCAAAAAACTGTCCTGTCGAACTGCTGAGAAGGGTATTTCATGAGGCCGACGCTGGATCTTCCGAGTCGCTGGAGACGCCGCGTCAGCACCGACAATTTGTAGCAAAGTTCCCCGGAGTGAACAACTAAATGCAGAGCCGGACCGGCATCAGAAATTCCACGTTAATTATTTGATTTTAATAAGAAAAAAAATGTCAATTTGAACCCTCGTCTACAAAAGACTCTCCGACGTCCGGATCAGGGGCCATCGGGGCCTCTTTTCTGCATCTCCGCAGCAAACAAATAGGGCAGTTAACAGACCCGACAGGATTGAAATAACAGCACTTTTTGCGGGAAAATTAATTCCTTCGAAAGGCGCATAACGAGAGGTCGACGCGATCTGCGATGTCGTCGAGATGTTCCTCAATCCCTTTGTTTCCATGCAACAGGGCACAGATCGGACTGATTAATCTTAAAAGTTCTTAAAGGCCTCATGGCGTAGATTTGGGTTTGAATGACTCATGACTTTCCAGATTCCAATATGCACAAATCATCGCTTTCTGTTTTATTTGCACTTCTGGCCTTGTGCGTCCATCCCCTGAAGGGATTGGCGAATGACGCAATCATTGTCGGATTGAATGCCGACATGTCGTCCGGATCGGCTTTGTCCGGCGAAGCGATCCGGCGTGGCGCTCAGATTGCCATCGACGAGGTTAACGCGCGCGGCGGTGTCCTGGACCGTCCCCTGGAACTCCAGGTGCGCGATCACCGTGGCAACCCCGCGCGCGGCAAGGACAATATCGAGGACTTGAGCAAAGTCGACGACCTCGTCGCGGTGATCGGAGGCATTCACACGCCGGTCGCGCTGGCTGAACTCGACCTTATCCACGAGCACAAAGTCGTGTACCTCGGCGCCTGGGCGGCGGGAACGCCGGTGGTTGATAATGGACGCGACCCGAACTACGTTTTTCGTGTATCAGTCCGCGACCAGTACGCCGGCGAATTTCTGCTCAATGCCGCGCTTGAACGAGACCACAGCGCGCCTTGTCTGCTGCTTGAGGAAACCGGCTGGGGCCGTTCGAGCGAGAAGGCATTTCAGAATGCCGCGAAGAAACTCTCCGCATCCATTGTCGACGTTCAATGGTTCAACTGGGGAATCGCCGACCTCTCCGAGCATCTTCGTCTGTTCAAGGAACGTGGCTGTGATGCGGTGATGCTGGTGGCGAACCCCCGCGAAGGCGGTGTGGCGGTGAGGTCGATGTTGTCCCTGGAAAAGGAGCAGCGCTTGCCAATCATCTCCCACTGGGGAATCACAGGTGGCGACTTTCAGGCCCAAGTCGGCGAGGATTTCTCCGAGATTGATCTCCTGTTTCTTCAGACTTTCTCGTTTGTGAAACCGGTGCATCCCGAGCGCGCGGCTCCCGTGATCGATGCCTACATATCGCGTTACGACGACGCCTCGAGTGCAGAGGCCTTTCCAGCGCCTGTCGGGACGGCACACGCCTATGATCTCATTCACCTGTTGGCCATGGCTCTGGAACGAGCAGGCACAACCGACCGCGCCAAAATCCGAGACAGCCTCGAGAATTTGCCTGACTATCGCGGATTGATCCGGGATTACACCCCCGCTTTCACACCCGAACGGCATGATGCTCTGGACGCGCGGGATTTCTCACTCGCCCGTTTCTCCCCGTCCGGCGCAATCATGCCCGTTGAGTAGCTTATGAGCGAGGTGTTTGCGAGCAGGCGCGAAAAAAGGCCGTCTCAGGGCGTCCTAAGCTACATCGCGCTGCGTGTGACTCTGCCGATGACAATACTGCTGGTGATCGCGGCGATCTTCACGATTCGCGAGATCGACGACACCAATACGACCTACATCGAGGAACAGCTTGCAGTCCAATCTCTGAACACGTCGGAAGTTCTCTCGATCAGACTGGAAAACCTGGTCGATGCTGTCAGCGCGCTTGCCGCCAATGACGTGATCTTGAACGGACTTGTCGACGAAACGAACAGGCATACCTATCTGCCTGCTTTTTTTGCATCCTTGCGGTTGCCCGGCAGTCAGAAGAACAACATCACGCTGACAGACTATAAAGGCAGGCCAATTGCTTCGACCGGCCAGCTCGCAAGCTTTGAGGACAGGGACTGGGTTGAGCGCGTTATGTCCGGTGTTCCTCTGCTCACGGTCAGTCCGACGCAGTTGGTGGTCGCAGTGCCGGTGTTTAAAAACGGGATGCCGGAAGGCATGCTCGTCACGGTCTACTCGGCCGAGGGCGTGCGCGAGACACTCGAGTTTCCATCTCTGTCGCGCCTCTACGCCATTATCGATACCCATCTTGATCAGATTGTCTACTCTTCGACAGAGGACTTCGGCAGGCAGGGCGACGACGACCCTGGAGCAACGCTTTCGGGTTGGATTCAAAGCCGAAACACGGTGAACAGTCACGGACACTCCTGGAGCTTTGCCAACAACCTGCTCGTGGTAACCGGAGAAATTAAGGAAGAAGCCTTTGCGGCATCCGATCGGGTCAGCACTTTGGTCGTTCTGTCCTTCGGCGCCGCCGTCCTTGCCCTTCTGATCGCAACCGGCATCGTGACTTCACTTGTACGACGCCCTCTGGTGGGATTGATCGAAACCGTCGAAAGCATCAGTTCGGGCGCGGCTTTGGATCAGCGCGCCCGCGATGAGGGGGTAAGGGAATTCCGGCAGCTCAGCCACGCTTTTAACGGCATGCTCGAGCGCATCGACGAAACCACAGCTTCACAAGAACAAGCTGAGCAGGCCAACAAGGCCAAGTCTGAGTTTCTAGCGACGATGAGTCATGAAAT
Source organism: Denitrobaculum tricleocarpae (assembly GCF_007004665.1). GTDB lineage: Bacteria > Pseudomonadota > Alphaproteobacteria > Kiloniellales > Kiloniellaceae > Denitrobaculum > Denitrobaculum tricleocarpae. The sequence goes on from NZ_ML660056.1 coordinate 386,727, forward strand.
CCGCACACCGATGAACGGCGTGATCGGCATGACGGGATTGCTGCTCGAAACTGATATGGGACAGGAACAACGAAAGTTCGCGCAAACCATCCGCGATTCAGGTGAAGCGCTGATGGCGATCATCGACGATATTCTCGACTTTTCGAAACTTGAAGCGGGAAAAGTTGAGCTCGAACTGGTTGATTTCGCACCGATTGCACTTGTTGAATCGGTAACCGACCTGGTCGCTCAGCGCGCCATTGCGAACGGCAATGAAATCCAATCCTACATTGATCCGGCTGTGCCGAACGCCGTGCGGGCGGATATTGCACGGCTCCGCCAGATCCTCCTGAATCTTGCAGGAAACGCCACCAAATTCACGAAACGGGGATCGATCTCAGTCTCCTGTTCCCTCGACGAAACATCCACTGCCGAACGGACCGTTCTAAAATTCTCAGTCGCCGATACCGGTATCGGTATTCCCAAGGAAGCTCAGTCGAAGCTCTTCGAAAAATTCAGCCAGGCAGATGCTTCAACGACACGGCGATTCGGAGGAACCGGGCTGGGGCTGGCAATCTGCCGGCAGCTCGTGCAGTTGATGGGGGGAAAGATCTCTCTCGAGAGTGAGCCCGGCCAGGGCAGCACCTTCAGCTTTACGATGCCTGTGAAGTCCGCAGAGGGTGAAATTAATGACCTGACCCCGATCTCTCCGAAGGAACTGCTGCGAGGCAAAAAAGCTCTGATCGTGGACGACTCCGAGATGAATGTCCTGATCATGGAAAAACAACTGCAATCCTGGGGTATGGTCACGGTTTCGACCTTACACCCGGGTCAGGCCATAGCGTTGTTGCAGGAAGAGCGGCAAAAAGGAGCCGCCGTAGAGATCGCGTTCCTGGACTACATGATGCCGGACACCGATGGCGAGGAATTGATTGGCAGAATTCGTGAGATACCGGAGTTTGCTGACCTCAAAGCAGTTCTGGCAACTTCGGGCATGGAAAATCGCTCACTGGACCAACTGCGTGAAATGGGGTTTGACGCGCGTCTCGTCAAACCCATCAAACAGTCTGATCTCTTCGACTGTATCAGTTTAATGCTGCTGGGCGGAAAGACACCGGAGCGGGATCTGAAGCTTCCCAAAAGCGCCGAACTGGTCAATTCAAAGTCTGGAAACATCCTGGTTGCAGAGGACAACAAGGTCAATCAGATCGTAGCGATCAAGCTTCTGGAATCGCTTGGACACAAGGCAGACGTCGCGGAAAATGGGCTGGAAGCTTTGACCGCCGTTCAAGCAAAATCATACGATTTAGTGCTGATGGATATGCAAATGCCTGAAATGGACGGCCTTGAGGCCACCAGGGCCATTCGTGCGTTATCCGGCGCAGTCTCGGGCATTCCCATCGTCGCCTTGACCGCCAATGCGATTCAGGGGGACCAGGAGGCCTGTATCGAAGCGGGTATGGACGACTACGTCCGCAAGCCCGTCGAGAAAAAGGCCTTATTCGATGTGCTCGAGCGCCACCTCCCCGGAGCCAAGGCAGCGGTGGCGTCTTGATCCCCGACGCGAGACAGGGGGCGCTTCAAGGCGCCACCATATCAATGTGAAGAATACCGGCGTCATCGTAAGGTTCGCCCGGAACTCTGACGAAACCGAGCGAGCTGTAAAACGCCTCCTGATCGATCTGCGCCGAGAGCGTAACCGGCGTTTCCGCATACATCCGGCGTACCTCACTCAGCGCGGCCTCCATCATCACGCGGCCGAGACCCTGCCCTCTTGCATTCTTGCGCAGCACCACCCGGGAGATCGCGACGTTGCCGTCGCCGCGATGCTCCGGCCCTAGAAAGCGGAGATAGCCGATAAGAACGTTGTTTTTATAGAGCAGCAAATGCCGGGCGACCCTATCCAGGCCGTCGATATCGGAAAAGAGCGACTCTTGTTCGACGACGAAAACTTCGCTGCGCAGCTGCAGCATGTCATAGAGGCCCTCGCGGTCGAGATCCGCAAAGTTAGCCCAAGTAAGGTCCGGCACGGACAAAGCTCCGATTTCAAATGGTCATGCAAGGGGACGCGCGCCTTGCGCATCTCGCCTCGCCTGCGAAACGCGGTTCGATCCTAGAACGGGATTTCGTCGTCGAGATCACCGCCCGAAGGCCCCGATCCGCCGCCGCCGAAGCCGCCCCCACCCTGGGAACCGCTGCCACCTTGTGAGCCACCGCTGCTGAAGCCGCCGCCGTAGTTTCCGCCGCCCTGACCTCCGCCGTAGTCGCCACCGACGCCCTGGCCGCCTTCGCTCCGGCCGTCGAGCATGGTCAGTTCGCCGCGATAACGCTGCAGGACCACTTCGGTGCTGTATTTCTCGACGCCCTGCTGATCGGTCCACTTGCGCGTCTGAAGAGCACCTTCGATGTAAATCTTGGACCCCTTGCGCAGAAACTTTTCCACCACATCGACGAGCCGGTCGTTAAAGATCACGACTCGGTGCCACTCCGTCCGTTCACGGCGTTCGCCCGAATTCCGGTCGCGCCAGGTTTCGGAGGTGGCGAGCGACAGATTGGCGATTTTGGTGCCGTCTTGCGTGCTGCGAATCTCCGGATCGCGACCGAGATTACCAACGAGAATGACTTTGTTTACGCTTCCGGCCATGCCGTTCTTCCCTGTATCTTCAAAAACTGAATGTGCGGACTCGACTGCTGCCGAGACTCCGCGCGACTTTAGCGATAAGGTTCCTTCACTGCACCGCTTTTGTTACGCATTTGGTTACGTCTGCGCTTTTCGTTTCCAAGACTAACAAATTCGTTGCCGCTTCACCATATTCATGTTTTGTTCCCCTACATAATAGTCGGGATCAGTCCAACTGTTATGCGATCCATTAAGGCCGATTGAAAACCTCATGACCAGACAATCCGACCCCGTTATCTCGGTGCGCGGCGCACGCGAACATAATCTGAAGAATGTCAGTATTGATCTGCCGCGCGATCAACTCGTGGTGATCACGGGTTTGAGCGGTTCCGGAAAATCGTCGCTCGCTTTCGATACAATCTATGCCGAAGGGCAGCGGCGCTACGTGGAGTCGCTTTCGGCCTACGCCCGGCAGTTCCTCGAGATGATGCAAAAACCGGATGTCGATTCCATCGACGGCCTGTCGCCCGCCATTTCGATCGAACAGAAAACCACCTCGAAGAATCCGCGCTCGACAGTCGGCACGGTGACCGAGATCTATGACTATCTGCGTTTGCTCTTTGCACGGGTCGGGATTCCCTACTCCCCCGCAACAGGCCTGCCGATCGAAAGCCAGACCGTCAGCCAGATGGTGGACCGGGTAATGGAGATGCCGGAAGGCAGCCGCCTCTATCTGCTGGCGCCGATCGTGCGTGGCCGGAAGGGAGAATACCGCAAGGAACTGGCCGAGCTGCAGAAGCGGGGTTTCCAAAGGGTCAAAATCGACGGCGAACTGCACGAGATTGCCGAAGCCCCTGCCCTGGACAAAAAGCGCAAGCACGATATCGAGGTCGTGGTTGACCGACTTGTCGTCCGCGAGGACATCGAATCGCGACTGGCGGACAGCTTTGAAACCGCCCTGGAACTGGCGGATGGCATTGCCTACACGGAAAATGCCGACGGGGGAGAGCGCACGGTCTTTTCAGCGCGCTTTGCCTGCCCCGTTTCAGGTTTTACGATCGATGAGATTGAACCAAGGCTCTTTTCTTTCAACAATCCCTTCGGAGCCTGCTCCGCCTGCGATGGGCTCGGTATCGAGATGTTCTTCGATCCGGATCTCAGTGTGCCGGACCAGGGAAAGTCGCTGGCAGAGGGCGCTGTAGCCCCCTGGTCCTCGACAACGGCGCAGTACTACAAGCAGACCCTCGATTCCATTGCGCGTCACTATGGTGTTTCGACCCGCACGGCCTGGCGGGAGCTGCCGGAGAAAGTCCGCGATACGATCCTGAACGGTTCCGGAAAAGAACCGATCACCATGCGTTATGATGATGGTCTGCGGACCTATGAAACCTCAAAAGCCTTCGAGGGCGTTTTGCCGAATATGGCCCGGCGCTGGCGCGAGACCGACAGCGACTGGGTGCGTGAGGAGCTCTCGAAGTATCAGGCCACCCAGGCCTGTGACGCCTGTCACGGTCATCGCCTGAAGCCCGAAACTCTGGCCGTAAAAATTGCCGGTTTGCACATCGGTGAAGCTTCTCAGTTCTCCGTGGCGGACGCAGCCCAGTGGTTTGACGGCCTCCATGAAAAGTTGAGTGCGAAACAGCAGGAGATCGCCGCGCGGATCCTGAAGGAAATCAACGAGCGGCTGCGCTTTCTCGTCGATGTGGGCCTGGAGTACCTCACCCTCAGTCGGGGCTCCGCCACTCTGTCCGGCGGGGAAAGTCAGCGGATCCGGCTGGCCTCTCAGATCGGGTCCGGCCTGACCGGTGTTCTCTACGTTCTGGACGAACCCTCCATCGGTTTGCATCAGCGCGATAACGCTCGTTTGCTGGAGACCCTCAAACGCCTGCGGGATCTGGGCAACACCGTCATTGTCGTCGAGCACGACGAAGATGCGATCCGCACGGCGGACTATCTGGTGGATATGGGACCAAAGGCCGGGACTCACGGCGGCGAAGTCGTGGCCCAGGGTAAGCCGGAAGAAGTTATGGCGGCCAAAGGCAGCCTCACAGCTGATTATTTGACCGGCCGGCGTATGATCGAGGTGCCTCAGACCCGGCGCAAAGGCCGGAAACGCCAGGTCTTGAGCGTAAAATCGGCCAGTGCCAATAACCTGCAGGACGTCAGTGTCAGCATCCCGCTGGGCACCTTCTCGTGCGTTACCGGTGTCTCAGGCAGCGGTAAGTCAACCCTGATCATTGAAACTCTGTTCAAAGCGGTGGCGCGGCGTCTTCACAATACCAAGGATACGCCCAGCAAACATGAATCCATTGAGGGACTGCAATTCCTCGACAAGGTGATCGATATCGACCAATCGCCGATCGGACGTACCCCGCGCTCGAACCCCGCCACCTACACCGGCTGTTTCACGCCGATCCGGGAATGGTTCGCGGGCCTTCCCGAGGCTAACGCGCGTGGCTACAAACCCGGCCGTTTCTCCTTCAACGTCAAGGGCGGACGCTGCGAGGCCTGTCAGGGCGACGGCATGATCAAGATCGAGATGCACTTCCTGCCCGACGTCTACGTCCAATGCGACGTTTGTAAGGGCAAGCGCTACAATCGCGAAACCCTTGAGATCGTCTTTAAGGGCAAGTCCATTTCCGATGTTCTGGATATGACCGTCGACGAGGGTGTGGAGTTCTTTAAGGCGGTTCCGGCGATCCGCAACAAGCTGGAAACTCTCGCTCGGGTCGGTCTCGGCTATATCCATGTGGGCCAGGCCGCGACCACGCTCTCCGGCGGCGAGGCACAGCGCGTCAAGCTTGCGAAGGAGCTCTCCCGGAAGGCAACCGGTCGCACACTTTACATTCTGGACGAACCCACCACGGGCCTGCACTTCGAAGACGTCCGCAAGCTGCTGGAAGTCCTTCAGGCTCTTGTCGAACAAGGCAACACCGTACTCGTCATCGAGCACAATCTCGAGGTCATCAAGGTCGCAGACTGGATCGTCGATCTGGGCCCCGAAGGCGGCGACAAGGGCGGGCGCATCGTGGCCAGCGGCACGCCCGAGGAGGTCGCCGAGGTCGCGGAGAGCTTCACCGGGCAATACCTGGCGCCCTACCTGAACGGCACCGCCACGCAAACCCGCCAGAAAAGCGCATGACGGCCGTCGGTTTTTCATTCCGCCTCGCAGGCGGGGACGACTTTGAAGCCGTTGGCGAGCTTTTCTATCTCTGCGACCTCCACTATTGGGGTGATGATGCGCCATCGGCCGAGGCAATGCGCGCGCACGTGCGCGACCGCGTGCTCGTGCCGAACGCCACCACCGAGATCCTTCTGATCGAGCGGGATGGTAAAGCCCTTGGTTTCGCCAGCTTCAGCGTGCTCTATCCCGCGCCGGATCTTGGCGCTGCGCTCTATCTGAAGGACCTGTTCACCCGCGCGGAAACACGGGGTCAGGGGGCGGGTGAAGCCCTGATGCGTGCCCTGGCGGGGATTGCGGTCGATCGCGGCTGCTGCCGCTTCGACTGGACCGCAGAAGACCATAACCCCCGTGCCATGACCTTTTATGAGAACCTGGGCGCGCGGCGGGTGACTGAAAAAGTCTATTACCGCTTCGATGGCGATCGTCTAAAAGACTTCGCGAGAAATTCAGGTAAGTAACACCACACTGCCTTTCCCAAACCTGCGGATGTCAGATGGATTGCGGTCTGGTTTCATCCCTTCGACGGCTTAAAATTCTAGATTGAAATTATTCTGCTGCTAAGCTCCCAACCTGCTTGAGATTTTCAGACTATCTTAAAGGGCTCCTTGGATGCGGCGTTCGTTACTCTTTTTCATCTTTATCTCGGGTGTGCTGAGCGCCTGTGCACAGACACAGCAGCAACCTTCCAAACAGACGGATCCTGAAACCGGGCCCTTTCTGATCGGAACCGGTAACAAAGCGGGCCTGTACCATTTCCTCGGACAGGAAATCTGCCGAAGTTACGGGCAGGCCGTTGCTGTTGTCTCTTCACCCTGTGACACGCTGGTCCAGGGCAATGCAGAGGCAAAACTGAGATTACTGGAGAATCGCATCCTCGATTTGGCGATTGTGCATTCCGCCTGGGCGCAATCCGCCGCCAATGGCATTGGCTCCTTCACGAACACGGGGCCAATGAACGATCTTCGCGCGGTGATCTCCTTCTACCCGCAGCCTTTAAGCATTGTCGTAAAACGGAATTCGGGTGTGGAAGAGCTTGGCCAACTTGCGACTGCCCGGCTCGTCACTTCGTCGATCAGTTACAATGATGCGACCTTCAAAATTCTGCGCAACCTGAAGGGCTGGACGGACAGCAGCTTTGCGTCGCTAGAGAAAGTAAAGTCCACACGCACAGCCCTGGATAGCTTCTGCAATGGCGAAGCGAATGCGATGCTGGCAACCTACGAACATCCGAGCGGGATCATTCGGAAGGCCACGGCAGAATGCGGCGGCAGGCTTTTACCCGTTGAATTCCCGGAGAAAGCAGACGAGATCACGGGAAACCCAGCCCTTGCCGAGGCATCGGTCCCCGCGAAGATGTACGTGGGCCAGGCCGCGAGTATCTCGACGTTCGGTCATCGCACCGTGCTCGTCGCGCGCAGCGATACACCGGACAGTGTCATTGAAGCTGTGGTAACCTCTGTTTTGGACGACCTCGCGAACCTCAAAGGCAAGCATCCGGCGTTCCTTGAACTTAACGCCCGTGAGATGGCGAGCGAAGGTCTGGCCATTCCACTGCACCCGGCGGCCGAGGCCATCTACCGCGAACGCAGACTCTTGCCGTAGGAACGCGAAAAAAGCCTGCTTTTCGCTCTGTCCGCCGCCCTTTGCTTGGAGTATCTTCCGGCTATGACAGGTAAAGACATAAAACCCATCCACGTGGTGGGCGGCGGAATGGCCGGCAGCGAAGCTGCCTGGCAGATTGCCGAAGCGGGCGTGCCGGTGGTTTTGCACGAAATGCGCCCGGTGGTGAAGACCGACGCCCACTCGACCGAGGGCCTTGCGGAACTCGTCTGCTCCAACTCCTTCCGCTCCGACGACGCCATGAACAATGCCGTCGGTCTGTTGCATGAGGAGATGCGGCGGTTGGGCTCACTCATCATGTCCGCAGGTGACGCCCATAAGCTGCCCGCGGGCGGGGCCTTAGCGGTCGACCGTGACGCCTTCTCGCAGGAAGTGACCCGTCGGTTGGAGGCGCATCCACTGGTCAAGATCGAGCGTGAGGAAATCGGGGGTATACCACCCGAGGACTGGGACTCGGTGATCCTGGCGACCGGGCCCCTCACCTCGCCGGATCTGGCCGGCGCGATCGGTAAACTGACCGGCGAGGAATACCTGGCCTTCTTCGACGCGATCGCGCCGATTGTCTACAAAGACTCGATTGATTTCGACAAGGCCTGGTTTCAGTCCCGCTATGACAAAGTGGGTCCCGAAGGTGACGGCGCCGACTACATCAACTGCGCTCTCACGCAGGAGGGCTACGAGACCTTCATCACCGATTTGATCGAGGGTGAAAAGACCGACTTCAAGGAATGGGAATCTTCGACCCCCTATTTCGAGGGCTGCCTGCCGATCGAGGTAATGGCTGAACGCGGCCGCGAGACCCTGCGCTTCGGTCCCATGAAACCGGTCGGACTGCAGGATCCGCGCAGTGACAGCCGTCCCCATGCTGTTGTACAGCTGCGGCAAGACAATGCGCTTGGGACCCTCTACAACATTGTCGGCTTCCAAACCAAACTGAAGTACGCCGAGCAGGTCCGGGTTTTCCGATCGATACCGGGGCTCGAGAACGCTGAGTTCGCGCGGCTGGGCGGCCTGCACCGGAACACCTTTATCAATTCGCCGCGTCTTTTGGACGGCAGCATGCGTTTGAAACCCTCCCCGCGGATTCGCTTTGCCGGTCAGATCACCGGCGTTGAAGGCTACGTTGAAAGCGCCGCGACGGGCCTGCTTGCCGGGCGTTTTGCGGCTGCGGAACGACGCGGGGACGAAATGGTTCCTCCCCCGCCGACCACCGCACATGGCGCTCTGCTCTCGCACATTACCGGCGGTGCCGATGCTAAGACCTTCCAACCGATGAACGTCAACTTCGGGCTTTTTCCGCCACTGGAGAAGGTAGAAGGCAAGAAGATCAAGAAGAAGGAGCGCAAGCCGGCCATGGCGCAGCGTGCCCTCGATGATCTGGCGGACTGGTGCGCCAGAAGCACGTCAAGGGCTGCCTGATCACGGTGCCGGTACAGCCGGATTCGCCATCATGCCGCACTCCTGCATTGCATTCGTGCGGTTTCTCGGGTTCTCGCCGGCGCTTTTTCCCTGTAGTTCAGTACTTGCGAGTGCGCTCTAGAAGGTCTTTTTTTAGAGTAGGTTTACATCCCCCAGCACTCGTAGGCGGGCGGCCGTCGGGCGGCGTTTAGCCGCCCGCCTTTTTTAAAGATCTCTCTTCAAAGCTTTCAAATTTCTGCGGTTGAAAAAGTGGGCATTCTACAGCTGGGCTGTCTTCGTTCCGGGAACGCTTGCGCGGTCTAAAAGCGGCAAAGCAGATAAGCGATGAAGACCTTTAGGGCCAGGCCATGGTTGGGTCCCTGCGCATTTGGATCAAATGGGTCCCATCCGCAACGCGCAAGGTTGGTAAGATGCTGTTGAGCGACTGTGGCCGGTAGAAGAGCCGCAAGCGTTGCGCGACTGAAATGCTTTCTGGCTTCGCGCGCGGCCTTCAAGTGACCCTTCGCCTGCTTCGCGATTTCCTTCGTGATCTTAACAATAGCATCGTTGCGGCGGAGTTCGAAAAGATCGCTTCGCTGCAGGCCATATTGGTCCATCAATGCGCGGGGCAGGAAAATGCGCTTTTGCGCCGCGTGAAAGGGAATTGCCCTTAAAAGACCGATCATGGCCCAAGCCGTGCCGACCTGTTCCGCAGCCTGTAGTGCGATTTCCTCGCGCACGCCCAGGATCATAGCCGCTAGCCTGCTCACTGTGCCGGAAGTCCCCCCCGCATAGGTCTCGAAGGCCTCGAAATTATCCAAGGGGGTATCCTCGAGATCCAGCTCCCGGCAATCGATGATTCGATCGAAGAGCTCCCGCGGAAGGGCGTACTCATGCACTGCGGTGGCCAGAGGCTCGACAACCGCATGTTTACGCAGTGTTCCGGCGTAGATGCCGTCAAGAGCTTCCCGCCACCATTGCAGCCGTATCCGGCCCAGCATCGCTTCGCTCACCACCTCTGCGGTTTTGGCGATCTCCAGATTAAAGGCGTAGAGCGCAAAAAGCGCCTCCCGGTGTGTCGAGGGCGCGAAAAGTGAGGTGAGAAAACGTTCGCGGTCGTGCGTCCGTACCTCTTGGCCACAATAGGAAAGCGAAGCCGCCGTCATCGAAAATTTCGCTGTGCTGAGAACATCGGGCGACTATAGGCAAAGCTGCTTCAGGCGCAATGGACAAGCTGTGCTCGGACAACGCCTAGGGAACCAAACACCAAGTTTTAGAATTATTACCATTAACAATTGACGGACACGGCACGGGCGCTATCTTCCTATCAAGTTTCCTTAACGATAGACGAGTGGGTCTATCTTCAGCAAATCAGCTAACGAGCAGATACAAGGAGTGCATAAGCATGGCTTTCGAGCTTCCTCCCCTTCCCTATGCCGACAACGCTTTGGAGCCGCATTACTCCGCGAATACCTTCAGCTTCCATCACGCCAAGCACCACAATGCCTACGTGGTCAATCTGAACAACCTGATCGGTGACTCGGATTTGGCCGGTAAGTCGCTGGAAGACATCATCATGGCGACCGCGAACGACGACAGCAAAGCCGGCGTGTTCAACAATGCGGCCCAGGTCTGGAACCACACCTTCTTCTGGAATTCCATGTCGCCGAACGGCGGTGGCCGGCCGGGCGGAGCGCTCGCTGCAAAGATCGATGAGGATTTCGGCAGCTTCGATGCCTTCGCGGAAAAATTCAAGGCTTCGGCAACAGGCCGTTTCGGAAGCGGCTGGACCTTCCTGGTCCTGGACGGCGGCACCCTGAAGATTGTCAACACCCTGAACGCCGGCACGCCCATGACCGACGGCCAGACGGCACTGCTGACCATCGACGTCTGGGAGCACGCGTATTACCTCGACTATCAGAATCGCCGCCCGGACTACATCCAGACCTTCCTGGACAAGCTGGCGAACTGGGATTTTGCGTCGGCCAACTTCGAAGCGGCCTAAGAGATTCGCGTCTCTGTTCCTTTGACCTGTTGAGGCTGCGGTAAAGGCTGAAAGTCCCGCGGAACGCGATGGATCGGACGGTTGAATGAAAAAGGGGGCATTGCCCCCTTTTTTTGTCTTATGCCTTGAAAGGATTGTATCTTTTTTCGATTTTTTCGCTTCGAAATACTGGACGTCTGCGCGTTTTGATCGTACAGGTGCTAAATATGTGTCTTTATTGAGCAATCGGCGGCCTGAAATCGACAGCAACGTGAGGACGTCCCCGTGACCATTTTCAGAACGATCTTTTTTTGCGCTTCCATGTTTGGCCTGGCGGGCTGTGCCACTGAGCAGGCCTCGAACGAAGTGATCGAGGACCAGTTAAGCGGTCCCGAATTCAGGACGGTCGAGACCGAGCAGGGTGTCGTGGTGATGCTGGTCAATCCACTTCTCTTTGAATTTGACAGCGACGAATTGACCGACGACTCCCGGGGTCCCATTGCCTACATCGCGCGCGTTCTCAACACGCCGGGCGTCGTCTCGCGCCAGGTTCACGTCAATGGTTACTCCGACAGTGTCGGCAGCGAAGAATACAACCTGGCCCTTTCGGAACGCAGAGCCGAAGCGGTGGCCAAGGAACTGGTCTACAATCAGGTCGCGGCGGAACGCGTGCTCTACAACAGCTTCGGCGAAGCCAATCCCGTCGCCCCGAATGTAACGGACGACGGCACTGACAACCCTGAAGGCCGTACACTCAACCGGCGTGTCGAGATCGTCATCCTGAACCCTTGAAGCGGCCAAGTCGGGATTCTCCCCGCATGACCGTATTTCCAGCATAGGTTTGTTAGGCGTGACGTCTGCCTCTTTGGAGCGTCAGTGCATTACAAGACGACCGGTTTATTCGACCGCGATCAGGGCGGCCGCAACCGCCCTGCCTTCGGCGAGAAGGACATTGTAGGTGCGGCAGGCGGCGCCGGTATCCATCGGCTCGATCCCGATCCCCCTGTCCCGCAGTGCGTTGCGAAGATCCGGTGGCGGCATGAGAAGTTTAGGCCCGCATCCAAGAAGCAACACCTGAACACTCCCTGCTTCGATCACCGGAGCTAGCGATTCTAGACTGAGTCCGGCAAAGTTCGTGACCGGCCAGGGCTGGCTGCGCTCGGGGAAGACCAGGACGGACCCTTGGAACTGCGCGCCACTGACCTTGAACTGCAGGTCGCCATAGCTCTCAACGACCTGCCGGTCTTTGGGCACCGCGAAGGAAATCTCCATCTATCCCTCCCAGTCTAAAGCGACCTGGACCATAGCGCCCCGGATCAGGAAGCCGCCGGTGCTGCGTCGCCGGTCTCATCCTTGTCGTTGCTGCTGGTTACACCAGCCCGGATATTCATGAAAGAGAGCATCGGCACTGCCAGAGCAACCGAGGAGTAGGTGCCGATAATGACGCCCCAGATCAGTCCAAGGCTGAACCCGCGAATCACCTCACCACCAAAGATAAAGAGCGAGAAGAGGGCCAGAAGCGTGGTGAAAGAGGTCAGGACCGTCCGCGAGAGGGTCCGATTGATCGCCATGTTCAGGACTTCAACGATCGGAAGTTTCTTATACTTCCGCAGCTCATCGCGCACGCGGTCGAAAATGACCACCGTATCGTTGATCGAATAGCCGGCAATGGTCAGGACCGCCGCCAAGGTGGAGAGGTTGAACTCTACTTGCGTTAGCGAGAAGAAGCCTACGGTCGCGATCACGTCATGGACCAGTGCGGTGAGCGCCGCGGCCGAAAAGTGCCATTCAAAGCGGAACCAGATGTAGAGCCCGATCGCGGCCATGGCGAGAACCGTCGCCAGAAAACCGGCTTGTTTCAGTTCGCCGCCGACTTTTGGCCCGACAAATTCAGTCCGCCTGTACTCCTCCACCGTGTCGTTCAGGGCTTCCTTAACGATCTGAATTGCGGCTTCCTGAGCGCCTTCCCCCCCGTCCTGCCGCTGTATGTTGATCAGAACGTCGGTCGGTGCTCCGAATTCCTGAAGCGTCACTTCCCCGACGTCCAGCGCGGAGAGGCGGCTTCGAAGATCGCCGAGGTCGGCCGGTCCGTTGGTCCGTACCTCGAGCAGGATACCGCCCCTGAAATCGACGCCGAAGTTCAGGCCGAGGGTTGCGAAGGACACAATCGAGCCCAGCATCAGAAACGCCGAGAACGCGAGGAACAGCTTGCGTTTCGAGAGAAAGTTCAGCTTGGGGGCAACGGGAAAAGCTTTGATGATTGCCATGATACGCCTCCTATATGCCGAGCGCTTGCGGCTTGCGGCGGCGCAGCCAGGTCACAACGAGTAAACGGGTGAGCATGATCGCGGTGAACATCGAGGTCACCAATCCGATAGACAAAGTCACGGCAAAGCCCTTCACGGGGCCTGAGCCGAACTGGAGCAGCAGCATCGCTGCAATCAGGGTCGTGAGGTTCGAATCGATAATGGTGGTCAAGGCGCGGCGGTAACCGGCATCGATGGCCGAGATGGGGCTGCGCCCGTTACCGACCTCCTCGCGTATCCGCTCGAAGATCAGCACGTTGGCGTCAACCGCCATGCCGATCGTCAGTACGATCCCGGCAATGCCGGGAAGGGTCAGGGTCGCCCCGAGGACCGAGAGCGCCGCGAGCATCAAGACCAGGTTCATCACGAGCGCGACATTGGCCATCAGTCCGAACAGGCCGTAAATCACCGCCATGAAGATAATGACCAGAATCAGCCCCAGGACACTGGCAAATTCACCGGCGAGAATCTGATCCGCGCCGAGGCCCGGCCCGACCGTGCGTTCCTCCAGGAACTCAAGTGACGCGGGCAAGGCACCAGCCCGCAGCAAAAGCGCCAGGTTCTGGGTTTGCTCGAGGGTGAAGCTGCCGGAAATAATACCGCGGCCATCCAGGATCGGCGATTGGATGACCGGTGCAGACACGACCTTGTCATCGAGAACAATTGCAAAGGGCCGTCCGACGTTATTCTGTGTGGCATTGCCGAAGCGTTGCGCCCCAACGGAATCGAAGGCGAAACTGACCACCGGCTGCCCGTCCTGGAACGTCGCTTGGGCGTCGGTCAGGTTCTCACCGCCGACAATCACGCGTTTCTTGATCACATAACTGCGGGTGCCGCCCGACGCATCCGACTCGTCGGCTGGAAGGATCTCTGATCCGGGAGGCGCGACGGAGGCAAGAGGGTTAGCGTTTTCGTCAACGAACCGGAAACTCAGTTTAGCAGTCTGCTGCAACTTCGTTTTTTGCTCTTCGGTGTTCTGAACGCCCGGCAGCTGAATCAGAATCCGGTCTTCGCCCTGGCTTTGGATCGAGAGTTCGACCGTGCCCGTGGGGTCCAGGCGCCGTCGGATGACCTCGATCGACTGCTCCAGAACCCTCTGGCGCCGCTCGACCTTGACCGCATCCGGGTCTTCAATGGTGAACTTGCCGTTGCTTTGCGTGATGAGCGATTGCGGCGTCAGATCGAAAAGAATCTCCCGCGTCCGGGCGATATTTTCGTCCGTCGGTTCCGTGAGAGTAAACACCACGGATTCTCCGGCAACCCCAAGCTCCCTGTAGCCGATGGCGTCGGGCCGGGCGCGCCGGAGATCGGGGCGAATCGCATCAACCAGGTTTTCGCGCTGTTCGATAAAGACGGAATCGATGTCGACCTCGAGAAGCAGATAGGAGCCGCCCTGCAGATCCAGCCCAAGATTAACCTGATCTTTCGGCACCCAGGACGGGACCTCGTCCAGACTCTCGGGTTCAAAGAGGTTCGGAGACGCGAATATAATACCGCCGATCAGCACCAAGAGAGTGAGAATGACCTGCCAGCGAGGAATGTGGACCATTGCGCGGAAAACCCGAAGTTGTTCGTTTAGCTTTTGGAGTCGGCCGATTCGCTGTCATTGGCAGCTTCGGTTTCTTTGGTTTTGGAGCCCTTTTTGCCACCCTTGGCCTTACTTGCGGAAGACTGGTCCGAAACCGGCTCGGATTTGGAACGGACATCCTGGATCATCGAGCGAATGACACGCACCTTCACTTCCGGCGCAATCGTCACTTCGACCTCGGCTTCGTCGACCACTTTGGAGACGGTGCCGACCAGGCCACCGGCGGTCACGACCCTGTCGCCACGGCGCACGGCATCGATCATCGCTTTGTGTTGTTTGACTTTTTTCTGCTGAGGCCGAATCAGAAGAAAGTAAAAGACCACAAAAATCAGAATCAGCGGCAGAAGGCTGGTCAGTATATCGCCACCACCAGCGGCCTGCGCGAAAACCGGCTCTACGTACATCAAGAAAACTCCCCTACTCGCCGGCTCCACCTGCGAAGCCGCAACGCTCTCGTTTCAACCGTTTGTCGGAGGCGCCGAAAGGTCTACCCCCCTGAAAAATAGCAGCCGGACTATAGCCGTACCTTGACGAATTGCAACGCCCGTCAAGCCTGGGGCCGTCCCGCTCCATGCGCTTTGTATCAATTGACCTGGGCGGGGCCCATAGCTAGGGTCTCGACCGGTCGGGAACTGACGTTCCCATGCAGGTGACACAGCCCTGTTTCCGCGGCATTGGAGCGGTTTTTTCTTACTACCCGCCAGCCGGGGTTCTCTCCATATTGGTTTTTTTTAGCGGCATTACCATGAGCGATAGCAAAATCGACGACTTGATCCCCCTTCTAACGCGGGTTGCCACAGCCCTTGAACGCCTTGCCCCGCCTGAGCAGCCGTCTGACTCCCTGGCGGCTGAAGACGCTTTCGTCTGGCACGCAGAGCGTGAGAGGCTCGAAGCCATCGCCAAGGTCAGCCGGGTTGAATTCGAGCTTCTTCAGGGCATCGACCGCCAGAGCGACATCCTGCTCAACAACACGCGGCGGTTTGCCCAGGGCTTTCCCGCCAATAATGCCCTCCTCTGGGGCGCGCGCGGCATGGGCAAGAGTTCCCTGGTTAAGGCGGTCCACGCAACTGTGAACCGCGAAATCAGTGAGAAATCGGAGCCCAAGGCGGCACCTCTGGCGCTGGTGGAGATCCACCGGGAGGACATTCCCTCCCTGCCCCGCCTGCTCCAGCGTCTGCGGACATCCGCACGCCCCTGTATCCTTTTTTGCGACGATCTCAGCTTCGATGGCGAGGATTCGACCTACAAGTCCCTGAAAGGTGTGCTGGAGGGCGGGATCGAGGGGCGCCCGGAGAATGTCATCTTCTATGCAACATCGAACCGCCGGCACCTCATGGCGCGGGATATGATCGAGAACGAACGTTCAACGGCGATCCACACTTCAGAGGCAGTTGAGGAAAAAGTGAGCCTTTCAGACCGCTTCGGCCTGTGGCTCGGATTCCATAACTGCGATCAGGACACCTATTTCGCCATGGTCGAAGGCTATGCCGCCCGTCACGGCCTCGAACTCCCGGTGGAGCAGCTGCGCGCCGAAGCCAGGGAATGGTCGATTACCCGCGGCAGCCGCTCGGGCCGCGTCGCCTGGCAATACATTCAAGACCTCGCCGGCCGCCTCGGAAAGCGCCTCGCCTAGAGTCGGTTCACACGCAAGACGACCGCCTTCGGCGGTTCCATCACAACCCGATCTGATCACGTTTCTGAACGGACAATGCCGGATCAATCCGAGAGCGAAGCCTGCTGCGGACCCAACAGCTTGCGGGGGTCGACGGCGCGCGTGCCTTGCCGGATCTCGAAGTGAAGCTGGGGTTTTGAGACATTGCCACTGCGTCCGACCTTGGCGATCGCTTGCCCGCGTTTGACGGTTTCGCCCCGTGCAACCAGGACTTCGCTCAAATGCGCATAGGCGGTCACCCACCCATCCGCGTGCTTGACCAGCAGAAGGCGGCCAAAACCACGCAGTTCGTTGCCTGAGTAAGCCACGACACCGTTCTCAGCCGCCCGCACGATCGTGCCTGCGGCAGCCTCGATGTTGATACCGTCATTGTGCACGCCGCTGCCTTTGCTGCCGAAAGAAGACAGGATTTTGCCGGAGAGCGGCCAGCGGAACTTGCTGCTCGAACGTGGCGGCGGTTTTGGAACGCCCGCAGCAGGGCGGCGTGACGGTTTTGGCGGTTGGACACGGGCCATCTGCGGCTTCGCAGCGGCTTCAGGCGTCGGCTGAGCGCTTGGGCGCGGCTTTGCGGCCGGTACCGGCACGGTCCTTGACGTGACGGTTGCCGTTGAAGCCTGTGCCTGAGTTGTCTGGGTTTCAGTTGTCTGTGGCTGAGCAGTCTGCGCGCCGGCCTGGACTGTGGGCCCTGCAGGTGCGGGCTGGGGCGTGGCTGCGGCAAAGGCATTCCTTGTCCCGGGCAGATCCAGGACCTGGCCGACCGAGATCCGGAACGGCGGCGGGATCCTATTAAGCTGAACAAGGCTGTGAATATCGATGCGATACCGCCTCGATATCGCATAAACCGTCTCCCCCCGGGTCACAATATGCCGTGAGGGCGTCGGTAAAACCAGAGTCTGGCCGGGCGTGAGTCTATAGGGTGGCCCGAGGCGGTTGGTCTCTAAAAGCGTCCGGATCGGGACATTGTGCTTCCGGGCGATCGAAAAGACGTTTTCGCCCGGCTGCACGATGTAAATGCCGGACTGAGCCGGGGCTGCTTGAGGTGACGCGGTCTGTCGGCTCTGTGCAGCCTGCCTCGGCGCGGGCGGGACAGGCGCCGGCCTATTAGCCGGTGTCGGGACAGCCGCCGGGCGCGGATTGCGCCTGGGCAAAGGCAGCGCCGCCTCTGTCGCCGGCCGGCGAGGTGCCGCAGTGGCTTGAGGCGGCACTGGACTGGGCGCACGCACCAGAAATTCCCCGGGAACTGGCGGTTTGCGGAGAGGAATGGGCGCCGGCTCGGGCGGTGTCGGGAGTTGCGAAATCGCGGTGCCACCCGTACAGGCGGCCAGCAGAAAGGCGGCCAGAAAGGCCGCGGCGCCACCCGCCCATCTGCGGGGTTGGACCCAGGGCTGGCGCATCATGTTCCGGACTGGGCGGCCTTCTGCGGTTCCGCAGCCGCTTCCGGTAGTTGGCCTTCGATCAGCGGGACGAATTTAACATCTCCCAGACTTTCCTCGAACACGCCGTCTTCTGTTCGCTTCAAACGTACCAATTCTTGCGTCCGGCTGGAACGGGAGATCGGCAGGATCAGCAGCCCATCCATCGCCAGCTGGTCCACGAGGGCGCCTGGGATCGAATCAGCGGCTGCCGTGACGATAATCCGCTCAAAGGGCGCCTGTGCCGGCCATCCTCGAGAACCGTCCCCGATATGTGTGGTGATATTATGGAGCCGCAAGGCTGAAAACCGGCTCTCGGCGTTGCGCATCAGTTCCCGGTACCGTTCGATGGTATAGAGGCGCCTGCAGAGCCGCGAGAGAATCGCTGCCTGGTAGCCCGAACCGGTGCCGATCTCCAGGACCTTCATCCGCCGCGTGACCTGAAGGGCCTGGGTCATCAGGGCAACGACCTGCGGCTGGCTGAGAGTCTGGCCGTTGCCGATCGGAAGCGTGCGGTTGTCATAGGATTGATGCTGGAACGGCGGCGGCACGAAATCCTCGCGCGGAATCCGCTCAATCGCGGACAAGACATGGGTGTCCGCGATGCCGCCCCGGCGTAACTCCATAATCAGGCGGATTTTGCGGGCGGCTATGGTCACGCAAAAAGATCCGACAGCGGTTGCATGGATTTCTCGTGGGTGAGATCGAGATGCAATGGCGTGATCGAGATGGCGCCTTCCTCAATCGCGGTCAAATCAGCGTTCTCTCCCGAACTGGAATGGCTCAAAAACTGTCCAACCCAGACGTACGGCCGCCCGCTGGGATCGACCCCGTCCACCAGATCCGTCCCGAGATCACGCCGTCCCTGGCGGCAGACCCGGATGCCCGCGACCTCGTCCGGGGTAACGCTTGGGAAATTGACGTTGATCAGCAGTTCCGATGTCCACGCCATCGTTGCCAGCCGGCGCACGATATCGGCGGCAAAACGCTTGGGCACATCCCAGGAAATCCGCTCGTCCTTGCTGCGGACCTGGCTGAAGGCAATCGCGCGCGTCCCCAAGAGAGCCGCTTCCATAGCGGCGGCAACCGTGCCCGAATAAGTCACGTCTTCGCCCAGATTGGCACCGTGATTGATCCCGGAAAGCACGAGATCCGCGGGCCGGTCTTCCATAAGCCGCTTCATAGCCACCAGCACGCAATCGGTCGGCGTGCCATCGATGGAGTAACGCTTGTCCCCCAGCTTACGGCTTCTGAGAGGCCGCCGGAGAGTCAGGGAATGACTGGTTGCCGACTGTTCACTCTCCGGTGCCGCAACCCATACGTCGTCTGAAAGTTCCCGCGCGATGCTCTCCAGAGCAGCCAGACCCGGCGCATGAATGCCGTCGTCGTTGGTAACGAGGATTCTTGCTCCCGTCAGATCAAGGCTTCCGTTAGTCATTCGCGCGCAAGACCTCCATGCCGCCGGTGTAGGGGCGCAGGGCATCGGGGACGACAATCGACCCGTCTTCCTGCTGATAATTCTCGATGACCGCAATCAGGCAGCGCCCCACCGCTACGCCGGAACCATTCAGCGTATGGACAAAGGACGTGCCCTTCTCGCCCGCAGTCTTGAAGCGCGCTTTCATGCGGCGCGCCTGAAAATCACCGCAGGTCGAACAGCTGGAAATCTCACGGTAGGCCTTCTGTCCGGGCAACCATACCTCAATATCATGGGTCCGGCGGGCACCGAAACCTGTGTCACCGGTCGCCAGAACCATGACGCGATACGGCAGACCAAGACGCTTGAGTATTTCTTCGGCGCAGCCGGTCATGCGCTCCAGCTCCGCATCGGACTCATCCGGATGCACGACCGAAACCAACTCGGTCTTTTCAAACTGATGCTGCCGCAGCATGCCACGGGTGTCCTTACCGGCGGCCCCGGCCTCCGAGCGGAAGCAGGGCGTCAGAGCCGTGACCCGGATCGGCAGTTCCTCGGCGTCGAGGATACTGTCAGCAACCAGATTGGTCAGGGGCACCTCCGCCGTCGGGATCAGCCAAAGACCGTCTTCCGTGCGAAAGGAGTCTTCGCCGAATTTCGGCAGCTGTCCGGTCCCGTACAACACGTGATCGCGCACCAGAAGCGGCGGAATGACCTCCGTATAGCCATGCTCGCGGGTGTGAAGATCCATCATAAACTGGCCCAGGGCCCGGTGCAGGCGCGCGACCGCTCCGCGCATGACAACGAAGCGCGATCCGGAGAGCTTGGCGGCGGCCTCAAAGTCCATGAAACCAAGGGCTTCTCCGACTTCGAAGTGCTGCTTCGGCTCGAAATCGAAGTTCCGGAGTTCGCCGACCGTCCGCAGGCAAACATTCGCCGATTCGTCCGCGCCGTCCGGAATGTCGTCCCGGGGCAGATTGGGCAGTCCCGAGAGAATGGCCTCGAGTTCGTCTCCGCTCGCCTTTTCGGCCTCTTCCAGCGAAGCCATCCGCGCTTTGATGTCCGCGACCTCGGCAATCAGAGACTCCGCGGACTCGCCGCTCTTTTTTGCCTGACCGATGGATTTGGAGGCTTCATTGCGCCGGGTTTGCAGTTCCTGCAGTTGCGTCTGTGTTTCGCGGCGCGTGCCGTCCAGATCGATGATGCGTTGCGCCATCGGGTCTAAGCCCCTCCTGGCCATACCGGCATCAAAAGCGTCCGGATTCTCACGGATCCATCTCAGGTCGAACATTGGCTCTCTGATCGTTTGTTAAGGGTTATAAACCATACCGATGCCTGACTTATAAGGCGTCGAATGAGTCACGTCCATGCCCTTGCAGAGAGATTGCAGAGGCATCTTGGAAGGGAATTTCCGATTGTGCCGCGTGCGACTTTTACGCGGAGCCGTCGCTGTCTTCGGAGGCTTCCTGCTCGGCCCGCTTCTTCTCGACCAGGCGCGCGAGGAGAATGGAGACCTCGTAGAGCAGGATGATCGGAATGGCGAGCAGAAGCTGGCTGATGGGATCCGGCGGCGTGAAGATCGCCGCAACGATGAAGACACCCACAATGGCATATTTACGCTTCGCCGCCATACCGGCGGAGGTCGCGATGCCGACCCGGGCCATGAGGGTCATCAGGACCGGAAGCTCGAAGCAGATCCCGAAGGCGAATATCAGCTTCATGATCAGTGAGAGGTACTGATCAACCTTGGTTTCCAGCTCAATCGCAAGAGTGCCTTCTGTCGCCGTCTTTTCGAAACTTATGAAAAACTCAGACGCGACGGGAAAGATCACGTAGTAAACCAGCGCGCCACCGATGAAGAAGAGGATCGGCGTGGCGATCAGGAACGGTGCGATCGCGGTTTTCTCGTTTTCGTAGAGCCCCGGCGCGATAAAGAGCCAAATCTGGGTCAGGAAAACCGGTACGCAGAGGAAAGCGCCGGCAAAGAACGCCACTTTAACGTAGGTAAAGAAGACTTCGGTCAGGTCGGTAAAAATCAAACGCCGAACCTGCCCGGAACTCTCTTGGGCTTTGAGTACATCCGCGAGCGGCTGGGTCAAAAACTCAAAGATGTTTTCGGCAAAGGCGAAGCACAGCAGAAACGCGACCAACAGCAGCACGACGCAAATCAACAAGCGCTTGCGCAGCTCGATCAGGTGATCGAGAAGCGGCATTTTGCTCGCGTCTATCGAGTTCTCAGCCACGGTCACGCACTCTGTTTCGAGGGATCGGTCTCTGCCCCACCGGCACTGCCACTGCTGCCGGATCCCGCGCCATCAGCCGGGGCTGTCCCAGCCGGCACGGCAGGCGGCGGTGTCACGGAGTGAGCCGGCGCGACCTGTGCGGGCTGCTTCACAATTGCCGCCTGGGGCGCATCGTCCTGCCCAGCCGTTTCAACGTCATCAACGGCGTCCGATTTTGCAGTCTTTTCAAGATCTTTGATCTCTTCCTTCACGCTGCCTGTCGGGTCAATCGTATCAGAAAGCATCTTGTTGGGACTGAAGTCACGGGTGGCGTTCAAGGCTTTGCGCGCATCGTCCAAATCGGCCTCGCGGACAATATCGTCCAGTCCGGACTGGAACTCACGGGCAAGGCCACGCGCCTTGCCGAACCAATGCGCAACCTGTCGCATGGTCCTTGGAAGTTCCTTGGGGCCAATCACGAGGAGGGCAATAACAGCCACAACCCCCATTTCGGCCCAGCCGATATCTAACATAGCGATCTGCCGCGGATTACTGTCGAAGTGTCATTGGGGCCAAATCGGCTTTCGCCGTATTAACCGTTCGCCGCTTTGTCTTTTTCCGCGACGGTTGAAGCGGCTTCAGTCGACTCACCTTCAATCGCTTTTTCAGCGGTTGTATCGTCGTCTTTTTTGCCTTCTTCCTTAAGGCCTTTCTTGAAGGCCTTAATGCCGGAGCCCGCGTCACCCATCAACTTACTCAGCTTTCCGCCGCCGCCGAAGAGGACGAGAACAACGACAAGCACAATAAGCCAGTGCCAGATACTAAACGCACCCATTCGGAGCTCTCCTCAGAGGTATAAAACCAATATTGTTTCGTGGGCGGACTATCGCAAAAACATCAGCCTGCCGCAACGCTTCTTGCGCATACCCACTAATTGGTGATGTTCCTCGGAAAAACAAACGCTTGGCTGCGATCAAGGTAAACATCAAGCGCTTCACCCTCCGCCGGCAGGTATCGGCCCGGGATGCGCGCGTGCCAGTGAAGCGGATGTCCCCGGTACTGAACCTCCTGCGGCTCAGTCCTGTCCTCGCCTGCCGCTTCTCTGCCGTCATCAAGCTTCAGATGCACCAGACTGCTCCGGCCGAGCATGCGTGCGGCGAGAACCGTGGCCGTATTGTCCGCAGGTTCGCTGCTGCTTCCCGGTGTTTTCAAACGCAGAGCCTCGGGGCGCACCAGAACGCTGACCGGCGTGCCCTCGGGCATGTCGGTAGTCGGAATTGACCCGAAGGGGGTAGCGACCTGCCCGCCATGGCTGACGCCTTCCAACTCATTGGCTTCACCGAAGAAAGTCGTCACGAAAGCGTTGCGGGGCGCGAAATAGAGGTCGCTCGGGCGCCCCTCCTGCTCAATCCGGCCCTCACGCATCAGGGCAATTCGGTCCGCCATAAACATGGCCTCTTCAGGATCGTGGGTCACCATCAGTGTTGCAGTACCGGCGTCCTTGAGCACGTGCAGGGTCTCATCCCGGACCTGATGCCGCAGCCGGGCGTCCAAACCCGAGAAAGGTTCGTCCAGCAGCATGATCTTGGGCTGGGGAGCCAGTGCCCTGGCCAGAGCCACCCTTTGCTGCTGGCCACCCGAGAGCATATGGGGGAAGGCTTTCAGGTAACTCTCCATACCGACCTGGGTCAGGGATGCTCTTACACGCTCCGCGCGCTGATCCGCTGGCAGAGCCGAGATACCGAAAGCAACATTGTCGGCGATCGAGAGGTGTGGAAAGAGAGCAAAGTCCTGAAATACAAGACCGATACTCCGCTCTTCGGGAGCCAGATTCCGGTGTGGTTCGCCCACCGTCTTACCGTCAATCAGAATACGCCCCTGTTGAACCGCTTCCAACCCGGCAGCTATACGCAAAGCAGTGGTCTTGCCACAGCCGGAAGGGCCGAGAAGGCACAAAAGCTCGCCGGGTTTCACGGACAGCTCTATATCGTCGACTGCTCGAACCTCGCCAAAAAAATGGCTGACATGCTCGAACTTGAGCGCGTCCATAAACTCTCTTTCGTCGAAATAGGGTCACAGACCCAACCGCCGGAATCTGCAGCGGAGTCCCAAAAAGACCGGAAGCCTGTACTTCTCCGCCGAAGACGTCGAGCAGAGGTAATGCCACTGCGAATAAAAATCAATCTCTCAAAATGCCGCGCACTCTCGTTTCGACATGGGGTGACCGCTCACTGCGGTCACTCCGCAGGCTTGGGGTCCTGCAGGCCCCTGGCGTCCATAACCGCATCATGAATGTCTTCCAGGATGACTTCGACCCTATCGCTGTCGTTCGCAGGCGTCTTACCGGCGGTAACGCTTTTGACGGTTTCTGACGTGTCGGCGGGTTCGGTAGCTTCGGAGAGTTCGGGGGTTTCGACCTCCGATAAAGGCTCGCCGAAGTCTTCCGGCAGTAATTCGGCTGTTTCCTCCTCGTCATCCTCGTCTTCATCGGCGGTATCAACGCCTTCATCGCCGGTTCCAAGGAGAACTCCGCGACCGCCGAGCGCCGTGATCGCGGGCCGGCTGTCCAACAGTCCGGCAGCTTTCAGTTCCTCGATTCCCGGAAGAGAATCGACGGAATCCAGGCCAAAGTGATCCAGGAACGCATCCGTCGTGCCCCAGGTCACCGGCCGTCCCGGCGTCTTACGCCGCCCCTTCAGCTTGATCCAGCCCGCTTCGAGGAGGGTATCCAACGTGCCTTTCGAAAGCGCGACGCCCCGGATTTCCTCGATTTCTCCGCGGGTTACCGGCTGATGATAAGCCACGATCGAAAGCGTCTCGACCGCGGCGCGGGTCAGCTTTTTCACCGCCGTCGTCTCGATCTTCATGTAGGGCGCGAGATCCTGGGCCGTACGAAAAGCCCAGGCGTCCGAGATCTGCAAGAGGTTAACACCACGGTTTTCGTAGAGCGCTTGAAGCTCGAGTATCAAGCCATTGATATCGGCGCCCTCCGGCAAATGCCGCTTTACGTCTTTCGCGGTGAGAGGCTTGGCCGAGCCGAAGAAGATCGCCTCCAAAAGCCGCAATTGATCAAATCGTTCGTTCATGACCGGTCCCGGATATCTTCATCGACGCCACGGAAGTAGATCTCTCCAAACATTCCGTCTTGCCGGATCTGCAGTTTGCCCTCACGGCAGAGCTCAAGCGAGGCAACAAAAGTGGTCGCAACAGCCGAGCGCCGTACCAGGGGATCCCGTAAATCGGCGGGCAGGAAGGAGCTTAGCGTTTTCCAATTCGGCGTGGCGCCCAGCAGGGTTGTGAGGCGCTGTAGAGCATCATCGACCGTGTAGAGCTCGGTCGCCTGAATATGCAGACTGGAAACCTCGTTGCGCACCCGGTTCTTCGCATAGGCGCGCAAAAGCTCAAGCAAGGACACATCGAACGTGGTCGTCGTTTCCGTGCGAAGCTGTTGAGGTTCGCCACGAACAAAAATGCCCTGCCCCAGACGCGGACGCTCCGTGAGCAGCTTTCCCGCTTTCTGCATGGCTTCAAGGCGTTGGAGCTGGAACTTGAGAGCGGCAGCCATCTCAGCGCCGCTGGGTTCATCGTCTCCGGCGGGTTCGGGCAGCATCAGGCGCGATTTGAGGTAGGCCAGCCAGGCAGCCATGACCAGATAGTCCGCGGCCAGTTCCAAACGGACCTTGCGGGCCTCGCGCACGAACTCCAGATACTGGTCGGCAAGCGCCAGGATCGAGATCCCGGTCAGATCGACCTTCTGGTCCCGGGCGAGCTGCAGCAGGACGTCGATCGGGCCCTCATAGCCGTCCAGATCGAGAATCAGCCCGTCGCCCCGCTTCGGAAGCAAACCGGAATCCTCTTCGAAGGCGTCTTGGCCGTCTGTTATGTCCTCAGTCTCGGACACCCCTGCCCCTCTACATATCGCGCACGTACGCGCCTGCCCCCACAATATCTACAATAAGCCCGCCAGTGAGTAAAAAAATCTAACGAGCACTTCAATCGGCGGCCAGATGATCCAACCGATGACATTGACATATTGGCCGTACTGGCCTGCCAAAGTTGGGAGAAGGATCAGACCAATCAAAATAAAGAAGCCAAAGCGCTCGACGGAGGCCAAGCGCACAGCAAGCGGATATGGCAGCAAGCCTACAGCGACTCTTCCACCGTCAAGCGGCGGCAAAGGCAGCATATTGAAAACGGCCAGTATAACATTGATAAAAATTGCATTTCTCAAATTTTCCGCGAGCCAAACCGCCGATAAATCGGGGAATAAAGGCAGCAGATGATAGAGTAACGCTGCAAGAGTCGCCAAGATGATGTTCGCCGCCGGTCCCGCCGCTGCGACAAGCACCATGTCCCGCCTCGGGTTATGGAGCCGGCCGAATTTCACAGGAACGGGTTTGGCCCAACCGAAAAGGAACCCCGCCCCGCTGAGCAGCAACATGGCCGGCAGGATCACTGTCCCGAAGGGGTCTACGTGCCGTATTGGGTTAAAATTAACCCGCCCTAAGCGGTAGGCAGTATCGTCGCCGAGCTTCCAGGCCGCATAACCGTGCGCCGCTTCGTGGAAAGTGATCGCCAGCAGAACGGGCAGAGCCCACACCGAGATGTCGTGCAAAAGTGACGAAATGTCCAAACTCTATTCCTCATTGCGCCCTGTGCAGATACTTCGTACCGCCTTGCGACAATCCCCATCAGTTCAGAGAAGCTCTATTCGCCGCCGAGTATCTCGTTTAAGCGCGCACGGGCCTCTTTGAAAGCGAAATCCTCGGCATTGCCGAGGCGCTTGTCGGCCGCCATCGCCCGGTTCCGTGCTTCTTCGCTCATGATCCGCGAATTTGCAGCAACGGCCTGCATCT
Organism: Denitrobaculum tricleocarpae; assembly: GCF_007004665.1. GTDB lineage: Bacteria > Pseudomonadota > Alphaproteobacteria > Kiloniellales > Kiloniellaceae > Denitrobaculum > Denitrobaculum tricleocarpae. The sequence goes on from NZ_ML660056.1 coordinate 412,985, forward strand.
CATCGGCTTTGCCGTTGCAATGCAGCGCAATATCGCAACCCGCTGTCATAGCCGCCGCGGTCCGTTCGCCCAGATCACCGGAAAGGGCTTCCATGGAGAGGTCGTCTGTCAGCAGCAGCCCCTGGAAGCCGATATAGTCACGTATGACCTCTTCCACCACTTTCGGCGAGGCGGTCGCGGGGCGGTCCGGATCCACGGCGGTATAGACCACATGTCCCGTCATTGCCCAGGGGGCATCCGCGCGCAAGCGGAACGGCTCGAAATCCGTCTCTTTCAGCTCGTCCAGCGAAGCCGAGACGACCGGCAGCGACAAGTGGCTGTCGACCATGGCCCTGCCATGGCCGGGCATGTGTTTGATCACGGGCATGACATTGGCCGAAAGGCAGGCGTCAATGCAGATCTTTCCCAGTTTTGCGGCCACCTCGGGCTCGGAACCAAAGGCACGATCTCCGATCACATCGTGCGCGCCGGGGAATGCGAGATCGAGCGACGGGATACAGTTGACGTTCAGACCGACGTCTCTGAGTTCCGCGGAAAGCAAAAGCGAATTCAGGCGCACGGCCTCTTCCGCAAGAGCCGGGTCTTCCTCCATGAGGCCGCCCAGACGCCCTGGTGCCGGCGCCGCCCGCCAATGCGGCGGCTTCAGCCGGGTCACGCGGCCCCCCTCCTGATCCACCAGGATGGGTGCATCCTCGCGGCCGATCGCCTCCCGCAGGTCGTAGGTCAGATGGCGCAGTTGTTCAGGTGTTTCGCAATTTCGCTTGAAGAGGATGAAGCCAAAGGGATTGGCGTCGGCAAAAAAGTCGCGTTCCCAGTCACTTAGAACCGGCCCCTCACAACCAAAGATGACGGCGGATGTGTCCGCAGAGAGCGTTTTCATCGCGGTTAACGACGCTTAACCAAGCAGTCCTGTTTGGCTGCTTTCAACTGTGCACAGAGATCCTGCGCTGTCGCCTTGGTCGGAAAAGGTCCGGTCTGCAGGCGATAGCGGGTTCCGATCCCGTCAATTTCAGCCCTTTCCACAATGGCTTTCATCTGCGCAAGTAAGCCTTTGTTTGCATTCTGAATTCTCTGCCATTCTGTAAGGGCAAGGTCTTCCGAACGCAACGATGCCAGCTGCAGGACATAACCACTGTCCCTCGGAACCTCGGCGAGCTGTGTCGCGGCGGGTTTCGGGGCGGCGGGCTCGGGCCGTGCCGCAGGCTTCGGCGCTTCAGCCGCAACAGGCGCCACAGGCGTGGGCTTGACGGCCGGCGCGTCCGGAATTGTCGGAGCAGCAGAGGGTGTCTCCGCGGCTTTTTCCGCCTCCGTCTTGGGTTTATCGACCGATGCGTTTCCGACTGTGCTGGCCGCTGATGTGCCTGCTGTCCCGCTACCGGCGCCGGAGGTCACAGCGGTTTCTGCCTGTTCGGCAAGCGTCTTCGCATCATCGTTTAACAGCGACGGGGAGCCTGCATCGGCCTCTTCGGTGACAACGACAGGTCGGTCTTCGTTATTTGCGAGGGCATTGTCAGTGTTCGTTGCACTGTTGCTGGAAGCCAGGGGCAGAGGTGCTTCGGGCGGCGGGAGCAGGCGTTCGACCTGCGGCTTCTCCGGATCGGGGTTGAGAATGAGCTTGTCCTGGTGCTCAACCTGCATTCCGCCGGGATTCTCGGGCTTCGTCTTAACCGGCTCAGGGTCGGCCTGGATGAGTTCCACGGTCTGCTCACGATCCGGCGATGTCCCCGGATCCAGAAAGGCAAACCAGACCACGCCGCCAAAGGCCGCGAGGATAACAAGCGCGATACCAACGGGCATGAGGTGGGAACGGCGCCTTTGGTCCCGCTCGTCGTCACCCGTATCTTGAACAAAATCGTCCATTTCTATTCCTTGGTCATAGCCAGGGTCATAGCCGGAATTCCGGCCCGAATCCAAACCTTCGCCTGCGACGAGCGGTCTTGCAGTCATCGACGGCTCTGCCCTGGAGCCAGCCTTCAAACCGTCCAGAGCGCGTTCGAACCTGCGAAAAGCATCCGAGCCGCGATCGACCGGCACTAGTGCATCTCCTCAGCCGGTTCGACGCCGAACACTTCAAGACCGGAGGCGATCACCACCGCGACGGAGCGCACCAACGCCAGCCTTGCCTGCGTCAGTTCCGGTTCGCCCGGGCGGATGAAACGCAGGTGGGCATTATCGTTGCCGCTGTGCCAAAGCCCGTGAAAGGCAGCCGCAAGGTCATAGAGGTAAAAGGCTACCCTGTGAGGCTCATGCGCCTCCGCTGCGCTCTCCACCAGCCTGGGCCATTCGGCGAGCAGCTTCATAACAGCAAGCTCCCCCGAGTCGGTCAACAGCTTGAGATCACTGGAGGCCAAGGATACATCATCTAGTGCCAAACCGGAAAAGACTTGTGCGGCTTCACGGGCCACGGAACGCGAGCGGGCGTGAGCGTAATTCACATAGAAAACCGGATTGTCCCGGCTCTTCTCGAGAACGTTTTCCAGATCAAAGTCCAGCGTCGCATCGTTCTTTCGGGTCAGCATGATGAAGCGCACGACGTCCTTGCCGACTTCGTCGATAACCTCTTGAAGAGTAACGAAGTTACCGGAACGCTTGGACATTTTGACCATCTCGCCGCCGCGCATCAGCTTGACGAGCTGGCAAATCTTGACGTCCAGCACGCCCTCACCGCCGGTCAGGGCAGAAACCGCTGCCTGCATCCGCTTCACATAGCCGCCGTGATCCGCGCCCCAGACGTTGATCATGGTGCGTCCGCCGCGGTTAAACTTATCAAGGTGATAGGCGATGTCGTTTGCGAAATAGGTCAGGCTGCCGTCCGATTTCAGCAGCGGCCGATCAACATCGTCGCCGAAATCCGTCGCCTTGAAGAGGGTCAGCGGCACGGGCTCCCAGTCATCGGGTTTTTTACCTTTGGGCGGCTCCAGCACGCCGACATAGACGAGGTCCCGGTCCTGAAGGGTCTTGATCGCGGCTTCGACCCCGCCGTTTTCGACCAGACTGCGCTCAGAGGAGAAAACGTCATGCCTCACACCAAGAGCCGCGAGATTCTGCCGCACCAGATCCATCAGGGCGTCAATCGCGAAACGCCTCACTTCCGGCAGCCACGTCTCCTCCGAAGTCCCAAGCCACTTCCCGCCGTCGCGCGCCGCGAGCGCCTTGCCGACGTCCTTGAGATATTCGCCCGGATAGAGTCCTTCGGGAATCTCACCGATGTCCTCGCCGAGCGCCTCCCGGTAGCGCAGATACGCGGAACGGGCCAGCACATCGACCTGGGCACCGGCGTCGTTGATGTAGTACTCGCGGATAACCTTATAGCCCGCCTTGGCAATCAGAGACGCCAGGGCATCGCCGACCACAGCGCCGCGCGCGTGCCCCACGGTAAGCGGGCCCGTGGGATTGGCGGATACGAATTCCACATTGACCGTTTGACCGGCGCCAATCGTCGAATCACCGTAGCGCGTCCCTGATTTCAGGATATCGCGCAGGCAGCCGCGCCAGACATCGCTGTCCAGCGCGACGTTGATGAAGCCCGGACCGGCGATTTCGACCTTTTCCACCGACGGCAGATCGCGCAGGCGCGCAGCCAGGTTTTCCGCCAGATCCCGTGGCTTCTGCCCGGCCCGCTTGGCGAGCACCATCGCGGCATTGGTGGCGATATCACCGTGGGAGCGCTCGCGGGGCGGCTCGGCTGAGACACGAGTGTAGTCAAGACCGTCGGCCAATTGTCCAGCTTGCGCCATATCCCCAAGCGCGGCGACAATAGAGTCTCTGAAGGATTTGAAAACGTTCATTTTATTGATTTTCTTGTTATTCGGTATGTTGAATGGGTCAGATTTCCTGACCCATCAGTCGGGCGTGTTGCTGCATTGCAAAGCGGTCGGTCATTCCTGCGATGTAATCCGCAATCAGGCGCGCCCTGCCCTTTTCGTCGAGACTTCCCGTCCCGTCACGCCACTCGTCCGGCAAGGCGGCCGGATGAGCCTGAAAATGCTGAAAGAGGTCTTCGACAACCCCTTTGACCTCGTTGGTCATCCGCATGACACGGTCGTGACGGTACATCCGCGAAAAGAGAAAAGAACGCAAAACGCGCTCGTTCTCTCTCATCTCCCTGGAAAAGGCAACGACAGGATGGTCCAGCGCCCGGATATCCGCCGCATTTCTCGGTTGGGCCGCATCCAGTCTGTGCTTGGTTTCTTCGAGCAGATCGTTGACCATACGGTCGATCAGGCGCCGGACGGATTCGTGAATCAAGCTGGTTTCATCGATTCCGGGATAGGTTTTGGACACGTCGGAGAACGTAGGTCCGACCAGCGGGATTTCCTGAAGGTCTTCCACTGTGAAGAGGCCGGCGCGCAATCCGTCGTCGATGTCATGGTTGTTGTAGGCAATATCATCAGCCAGGGCCGCGACCTGTGCTTCCGGTCCCGCAAAGGTTCCGACTTCCAGATCGAAGTCTTTGCAAAAGGCAGTGATAAACCGCCCTGCACCGCCCTTCATAATCTCTTTCTCACCCGCATTGGGGCCTTCCAGGGGACCATTGTGCTTCACAATGCCCTCCAGGGTCTCCCAGGTCAGGTTCAGGCCTCGGAAGTGGGCGTAGCGGTGCTCAAGATCTGTAACGATACGAAAGGTCTGTTCGTTATGGTCGAAACCGCCGTAAGGCGCCATCATCTCGCCCAGGATATCTTCGCCGGCATGGCCGAAAGGCGTATGTCCCAGGTCATGCGCCAGCGCGATCGCTTCCGCGAGATCTTCGTTCAGGCGCAAGGCCCGGCTGATACTCCTGGCAATCTGGGCAACCTCGATGGAATGAGTGAGGCGCGTACGGAAATGATCGCCTTCGTGATAGACGAACACCTGGGTTTTGTACTGCAAACGCCGGAATGCGCCGGAGTGGATCACCCTGTCGCGGTCCCGCTGGTAACAGGAACGGGTCGGGCTTTCCGGTTCGGCCGCACGGCGCCCGCGCGATTCGCCGGGATCGCAGGCGTAAGGCGCCAGATTTGCTGAGGACTCCAACATTCGCGGACACTAACGTTTCCAACAGCGCAGACGCAACGGCAGAACCGCAAGAAGGACCGGTTTTCACAACTTTGTCTGACTTTAGAGACAATAGCTGAGAATCCAGGTGATGAATTGACAGTGCCTAACTTTTTCCTAAATAAGGAAGTCTAGATTTTGCTGTCACAAGCCATAAGAGCTATAGTGGCTGGAGATTAACTCGGAGGAATGGGAATGAGCGACGTCCTCGATGTCGTCAAGCAACCTGAAGTGACGCTTTCGGCGTCGGCGGCCAAGCGAATCGCCTGGCTGATCGAGCAGGAAGATCAATCGAACCTGATGATGCGGGTTTCTGTGTCCGGCGGCGGTTGCTCGGGCTTTCAATACGGGTTCTCGTTCGACGACAGCTTCAATGGGGACGACAGGCGCTTTGAGCGCGACGGCGTGTCCGTTGTCATCGACGAGACATCCCTCGAGCTTCTCGGGGGTGCTGAGATTGATTTCGTCGAGGATCTGATTGGCGCGTCTTTCCAGATCGTAAATCCGAATGCGACCTCTTCCTGTGGGTGCGGCTCCTCTTTTTCCATATAATCCCAGAGTGTTGCCGACTTTGCCTGGGGTCTATTTGGGGCGTTTTTGCACGCCGGAGACGTCTTGATTCGTTCACAATAAAGGTCGCTGACAGGCGGCCTTCCTTTTTTGCGGGGGTACATGGTCAAAATAGCGACCTGGAACGTCAATTCGGTCAATAAACGGCTGCCAAACCTTCTGGAGTGGCTCGAGACAGCCAAACCGGACGTGGCACTGCTTCAAGAGCTCAAGTGTGTCGAAGACAAGTTTCCACGCCTGGAAATCGAGGCCGCCGGCTATCAGGTCGCCCTGACCTCGCAAAAAAGCTATAACGGCGTCGCAATGCTGTCCCGCCAAGCCATCGAAGACGTTCGGATCGGCCTGCCCGGTGATGACGGCGACGAACAGGCGCGTTACGTCGAGGGCAGCACTTTCGGACTGAGGATCGCTGCGCTCTATTTGCCCAACGGCAATCCCGTCTCGAGCGAGAAGTTCCCGTACAAGCTCCGCTGGATGGAGCGTTTGCGCAAACATGCCGAGGATCTGCTTCGCAGCGAAGAGCCCGTCATTCTCGGCGGCGACTACAATGTCATTCCAAGCGACGACGACGCCTATGACGCCATCAAGTTTCAGGACGACGCCTTGAGCCGTCCCGAGTCCCGCCGCGCGTTCAGGGCAATCCTCAACCTCGGTTACACGGAAGCCTGGGCAAGCCTGCACAGCGAACGCCATGTCTACAGCTACTGGGATTACTACGGTCAGGCCTTCGATCACGACAATGGCCTGCGGATTGACCACCTGTTGCTCTCGCCGCAGGCCGCCGATCGCCTGCAAAAATGTGAAGTCGACCGGGAGCCGCGCGGAAAAGAAAACCCCTCGGATCACACGCCGGTTTGGTGCGAGCTTTCCGAATGAATGCGACGCTCAGCTGCGGATCCCGCGTCTCATGCCACAGACCGAAGGGCCCTGATGCCGTTTATTCTGCCCCTTGATGACGACAATCCCCGGATCAGGCTCCCGCACCCCTGGGTAAACTGGACGCTGATCGGGCTCTGCTTTGCGGTTTTCCTAGTTCAGGTCGTGAGTCCGCCCACTGTCGAGTTCAATCTCATCAAAACCTTCGGCGCTATTCCCAGGCTTGTCGTCGGGGGCCCTTTCGAGAGCTTCACGTCGATTGGCATGCCGGCCATCGCGAGCATCGTCACCTACGCCTTTCTGCATGGTGATATCATTCATTTGCTGCTGAACATGCTGGTTTTGTGGGTCTATGGCGACAATGTCGAAGACTCTATGGGGCACACCAACTACCTGATCTTCTATGCGATTTGCGGGATTTTGGCCGTGTTCAGCCAGATCCTGATCAATCCCTCGTCCACAAGTCCGATTATCGGCGCCAGCGGCGCGATCGCCGGCGTGATGGGCGCTTACTTCGTGCTCTACCCCAAGGCGCGCCTGCTGGTTCCCATTTTCATTTTCCCGGTCTATCTGCCCGCGTATCTCGTGCTTTCCTTTTGGATGCTGTTTCAGATTTTAGCGGCCTTTCAGGCGGATTCAGCCGTAGCAGGCGTCGCCTGGTGGGCGCACATCGGCGGGTTCGTGGCCGGCGCTGTCCTAATCAAATTCTTCCGCCACAAGGTGCACTTCGATGTCGCCCCCCACGAGTTGCCAAAGGGCATCGAAATCAACAGTTTCTCGCGTGACAGGAACCCCAAACGGGCGCGCAGCCGGCAGGATGAGAGCTAACTTCGCAGCAGATCCCGGTGCCGATCAATCTCACGGATAAAGCTGTCGAGTTTCTCGGCGAAATGGCCTTTCTGCATCTCCAGCACCGCGATCCTGGTATCGTGGTCCAACCAGTCTCGCGGCCGCGTTTTTCCGACCGGAATTTCCCAAATGGCAGAGCTTTTCCTGGGGCCATCGTGTTGTGGGTCGACGAGGAAGCTGACAACGAGTGTGTAGCCGTAGGCCCGAGTGGTTGAGCTTATCGTCCAGTGTTCGTCGGCCCACCAATCCGGCTCGCCGTCAATCTGAACCACTTCCCAACCGCTTTGCGAGAGTGCGCCACGTATCTGATCCCGGAAACTCTTCTTAGTAACCACAGAACCTAAGTAACCTCTCAAATTTCAACAAACAGCGCAGTGACTTACGCGAAACCACATCAGTTCCGAAACACTGATTGGATTTTACACAAATCGGGGTTGAATAATCTGGCGCTGTTATTTGTAAATTATAGCTAAAGGCCGACAGGTTCGGACAGCGGCAGGCGCTCATAATCATAAATCTTTAAGGACTGCTGGCTTATACATCGGGGTGCGCCGATGCGCAGCTTGGATTATTGAGTGAGTGGTGGGGGTCATGTCGCAAAGCGTACCTGTCAAAGAGTTTTCCGCGGAGCGTGAGCTTCGTTTGCGTCAGCACAGTCGCCTGCTAAACGGCAAAGATGGTGCGGACGGCCAGGCCTTGGCCAGTGTTATGGCAGCCAGCGACGGCTCCGGCGTCACCAACGCGGAGATCCTGGAAGCTATCAAGGAGCTTGGCGAGAAGCTCGTCGTCGGCGCCGGTGTCGCGCCAGAAGACGGCTTGAGCCCGGACGATGAGAAGACGGCACTTGAAGAAGCCCGTGACGTGCGCATCGAGATCGCACAGATGGTGCGCTCGATCGGCCGCGCCAAGGCTGAAATCGCCTCGATCAAGCATCCTCTCGCCAGTGAAGGCGACGACAAGGTCAACCGAGCATCAAGCGAGCTGGATGCGATTGTCCTGGACACTGAGACCGCAACCAACAAGATTTTGGCCGGTAACGAGAATATCGAGTCGGCAATCAACAAGCTGAATACAACGCATCACGACGATCCCGACGTTCAGGCGATGGCCGAGGACGTCGCGTTTAACGTGATCGAAATCCTGGAAGCCTGTAACTTCCAGGACATCACAGGTCAGCGAATTACCAAAGTCGTCAACACCCTGCGGTACATCGAAGACCGCATTCTTGCAATGATCTCGATCTGGGGCGTGGAAGCCTTCAGCGACCTCCCGGTTGAGGTTGAGGACGAGCGCGAGGGAGACGACGCTTTGATGAACGGCCCGGCCATCGCGAACGAAGGTATCTCCCAGGACGACATCGACGCACTGTTCGATTAACGCCTGAGTTCAGATCTTTCAGAAAAAAGCGGAGGCTTCAGGCCTCCGCTTTTCTTTTGCTCCCACCTGCCTTAGACCAGCGCCGGGTTGAACAGGTCCAATTACTAAATATCGGCAAATACGTGCGTTTCGGCTTTCCCGCCCGGATGGGTCACCGCCCCTGCATAAGCCGGCCCCACCGTCTGGGCATAGCGCCAGATTGCGCCGGACTGGAAATCATGCTTCCGGGGTTTCCAGTCTTTCCGCCGGCTCTCAAGCTCCTCGTCAGTGAGCTCGACGCTGATGCTGCCCTCTTCGGCATCGATGGTGATCATATCTCCGTCCTTCAGAAGACCGATCGGACCCGCCACCGCGGCTTCGGGACCGACGTGGCCAATGCAGAAGCCACGGGTTGCGCCCGAGAAACGGCCGTCGGTGATCAGAGCCACTTTGTCACCCATTCCCTGGCCGTAAAGAGCGGCCGTCGTGGCCAGCATCTCACGCATACCGGGTCCACCTTTCGGGCCTTCGTTCCGAATCACCAGGACCTCGCCTTCCTTGTAGCTGCGCTTCTCGACAGCGGCAAAGGCGTCTTCTTCGCACTCGAACACCCGCGCCGGACCGGTGAACTTGAGTTGGGTCATGCCGGCGATCTTCACGATGGCGCCCTCCGGCGCAAGATTGCCCTTCAGGCCGACCACACCGCCGGTCGGCGAGAGCGGACTGGACGTTGGGCGGATAATATCCTGATCGCTCGGAAAGGTGACCTGTTCCATCTGCTCAGCAATGGTCTCGCCGGTCACGGTGATGCAGTCACCATGCAGGTATCCACCGTCGAACAACGCCTTCATCAGGACCTGGACGCCGCCGATCTCGTACATGTCCTTGGCGACGTAACGTCCGCCCGGCTTTAGGTCCGCGATGTAAGGGGTTTCCCGGAAGATCTTGGTGACGTCTTCCAGGTCGAAATCGACACCGATCTCGTTGGCGATCGCGGGCAAATGCAGCCCTGCATTCGTCGAACCGCCGGACGCCGCAACGATGCGCGCGGCATTTTCCAGAGATTTGCGGGTTACGACATCGCGCGGGCGGATACCCAATGCGATGCACTTCATCACGGCTTCACCCGAAGCTTCGGCGTAGGCATCGCGGGATTCGTATGGCGCGGGCGCACCGGCGGAGTAAGGAATTGCGAGCCCCATGGCTTCGGAGACGCAGGCCATGGTGTTTGCCGTGAACTGACCGCCACAGGAGCCCGCCGAAGGACAGGCCACACACTCGATCTTGTGGAGCTCTTCGTCGGAGATCTTGCCTGCCGAATGAGCACCGACCGCTTCGAAAACATCCTGGACGGTGATGTCCTTGCCTTTATGGCGGCCCGGGAGGATAGAGCCGCCGTACATGAAGATCGAGGGGACGTTCAGTCGGACCATCGCCATCATCATGCCCGGCAGAGACTTATCGCAACCTGCCAGCCCCACGAGCGCATCATAACAGTGTCCGCGCATCGTCAATTCGACGGAGTCCGCAATCAGGTCCCGGCTGACCAGCGAGGCTTTCATTCCCGAGTGGCCCATGGCGATGCCATCCGTCACGGTGATGGTCGTGAACTCACGCGGGGTTCCCGCAGCTGACTTCACACCCTTTTTGACGGCCTGGGCCTGACGTGCGAGAGAAATATTGCAGGGAGCCGCCTCGTTCCAACAGGTCGCCACGCCGACAAAAGGCCGCGCAATTTCTTCGTCTGTCATCCCCATCGCATAGTAGTAGGAACGATGTGGCGCGGAAGCCGGTCCAACCGAAACGTGCCGGCTGGGCAGTTTCGACTTGTCGAAGTCGGGGTTGCTCTTGAGTGGCATGACACTCCCTCTGCTGAATTTTGTTGTTGTCCACCTCGGAGCTGCCCTTTTTCCGGACTTAAGCTCCTGAATACCGCGCGCAGAATAACGATGCGTCCGGGTCTGCACCAACATTATTAATGCACGACACCCGGGCGTGAACTGCATGGAAAAGAGGATGCTATTGCGTTGGAAAGACTGTTCAGATGCCAGGATTGAGCGGCAGGCAGAGTGGTCCGGTGGGCAGAGGTGCCAAGAACAATCCAATACCGGAAGTCAGCAAAGGGGCTGAATTATTGAGCATTGATAATTTCTGCAACAGCGTCCAGCAATGCTTTGCCGCAGGTTTGAGTAGATGATTTTGTGTATTGGCCCATTCTCCGTTCAGACCCCCTTGCCTCGGACTTCGGCAAGGCCAATGCGCGGGCTGTAAGTTCGGCGTGGCTCTCTCCATCTATGTAAGCCAAGATAAATGTCATGTCAGACGCTCTAAGCCACTTCTCCGCTTCGCTAATCTGGCAATCGCAGAAGGCTTTGTGCACTGCGTCCGGGTAAATTCTGCTACGTGTGCGCATGACTTGTGTAACGCAGTGGCGATAGTACCTTTCCTGCATATCTCCAGACCAGAATGGCTCGGAGGCTATGGCAGAGTGATTGGTGCTCGGTTTAAAACCGAAAGCGAAAAGCAATACGGCCACAGCAAGCAGATTTACAGCAATCGGGCGGGCAACAGCGCCTTTCATTCGACCTTCCATTCTATTGGGTCTCATAAACCTTGCCCCTGAATGTCTTCCTTTGTTAAGCCCGCATTGAGTGCCACCTTCGCGCATGTTGGTAGAAGGGACTCCCGGAATTGGTTTATTCGTCCCAGAAACTCTTGTTGTTCCGGTTTTGATAGATCTCTTGTGAACTCCTCCACTTCAGTCCATCCCTTCCGGCCATCGACGGCAGCAAAGTGAACCGTCATATCCGATGGTTGAAGCCATCTCTTCATTTCGGACACCTGGCAATTACAAACAACCTCCTGGATCGCGGGTGCTTGCCCCTCGGATTCCTTGATGCAGGAAGCATGAATGCGGCTAACCAGATGATCCGACCATACCGCTTCGGGCGTTGCTGCAGGTTCGTCGAAGCCCCAGTTGAACACGACCCCAGCAGTAACGACACCGACCGCAACCAGGGCATATCCAATCTTGCTTCTACTTGCTCTTCCCATAGCCTGCTCCCTTTGGCATCGGTCGAATGAGCCAGGTCTACTGTACGGCGCGCTCGGCGAGCGCCGCGTCAAGGCCGGCTTTAAAGCAGCTTTTCAGAGTGGATTCCCGATAGAGTTCAGTGCGCTCAAGAAAGGCGCGCTGCTCGGATCGGGACAGGATTTTGGATTGGGAGACCATCTCGCGCAGGCCGGTTTTTCCTTTGGCGGCTGCGAGGAAAACCGCCATATCCGATGGCTTGAGCCATCGCTTCATTTCAGCCACCTGACAGTTGCAAACCGCCTGGTGAACGACCGGAGACCGGGTCTTACTCTTCCTGATTTCTCTTATGCAGGAGGCATGAAATCCACTGACCACCTTTTCCGGCCACTTGGGGTCCGAGGTGGCCACAGATTGCCGCGTATTGAGGTTCAGAAGAATGATCGCCGCCGCAGCAGCAATGGCCAGCAGGCTGATCGCCGTTTTGCGCTTATAAAGCCCCTGCATTTGTTACGCCTTTCGATTGTGCGCGTATAGGTCGAAAGACTATTTAAGACACAGTAATGGTTAAGAATTCTTGAGCATAAACGCGCATGATTTTCCCCAAACGGAGTCTGTCTGACGCTTAGGTCATACGACTGCGAGTGGTTTGGAATGCCAGAGTGGCGGCTGAGATCAGCTCAGCCAGCGAAGGGACATGCAGGAAAGACCAGCATCGATCTTGGCAATTTCGGAGGTTTTGAGCGTTGCCAAATGGTAGCCGGCGCCCTCGAGCAAGGCGAGTGTTCCCGGAAAACCTTCAGCAAGGAAGATGGTATCATTGATGCGCAGAGCGTTTGCGGCCCCCTCCTCGCCCTCGGGAACAATTAGGGTTTCGAAACCCGAGAATACACCAGACTCTGCCAGTCGTTGGGTCGAGAGAATAGTCGTGTCGTCCATGAGGGAACAATCCGACTTGAAGTGAAGGACAGACGAAGGCGTGTGGACGATTTCGCCCTTCCGGCCCAGCTTAGCCAGCGAGGATATGAGCGCTTCGGCCCCTTCACGGTCGGTGCGGGCAGAAAGGCCGATCATCACACGATCGGATGTCGTCAGAACGTCGCCACCGTCCACATATCCGGCCCCCAGTTCAAGAACACGGTCAAAGCGGTCACGTAGAACAGGAGCAATGGCCGCAGTCTCGCCCTCCCGGCTGCCGACGCCCGGACGCAGCAAAATTGCCCCCTCATGAAACACCAGGGCCGGATCCTCGACAAAAACCGAGTCCGGGAAGGCTTCCAACGGCTCCAGAACCTGTACTTCGACACCTGCATGGCGGAGGGCAGCCACGTAGGCATCGTGCTCAGCGGAGACGGCCTCGAAATCCGGATCCTCCTGGCCGCCCGCACGCAAGCCCTTCACAACCGACGTTCCGGGTTTTCGGGCAATTGCAGAGTCAAAGTCGAATGCACGCAGCGGTCTCGACATCGGTTTCCCTTTCAGACGCGTGGACCCGGGATGACGTCAAGCGCTCCCAAGACGCTCCAGGGCTGCCGTCAGTTTCTCGCGGGATTGCAGGGATTCTTCCTTGCGCGCACGCTGTTCGGCCACCACTTCTGCCGGCGCCCGGGACACAAAGCTCTCATTGGCCAGCTTTTTGTCCACCTTGGCGATGTCACCCTCGATCTTTTCGATCTCACGGTTCAAGCGCGCCCGCTCTTCGTCCAGATCGATCAGATCCGCCAACGGCAAGGCAAGCGTGGCTTCGTCCACGACGATCTGCACGCATCCTTTTGGCGCAGCCTCATCGCGCGTCTCAAACTGCTCCAGACGTGCGAGACCCTTGATAATCTCCGCCTGCTCCGCCACCCGCTTGCGGCTCGTCTCGCCGGCATCGCAGACCAAGACATTCGCCTTAGACGAAGGCGGGACGTTCATCTCGGCCCGAATCGCACGGATCTCCGAGATGACCTTGATGACCCAGTCGATATCGGCCGTCACTTCGGCATCAATCATGTCCGCACCCAGATCCGGCCAGGCAGCGGCAATCAGCGGGTCGCCGGCATCGCCACTCAGCGTTTCCCAGAGTTCTTCGCTGATGAAAGGCATGATGGGATGAAGCAGATGCAGAAGCTGTGAGAGGGTCCAGGCCACAGCCGCACGAGTTTCGGCTGCCGCCGTTTCGTCCTCGCCGCCAATCACCGGTTTCGTGAATTCCAGATACCAGTCACAGAACTCGTGCCAGGCGAAGTGGTAGAGCACATTGGCTGCATCATTGAAGCGATAGGCCTCGAAGGCCTTATCCAGATCCAGTCGCGCCTGCGCCACCTTGCCGACGATCCAACGGTTGATCTGCAGCTTGCATGCCCGTGGATCGAACGCAGGATCCAGTTCCGCCCCATTCATCAGGCTGAAACGGGCCGCATTCCAGAGTTTGGTGGCGAAGTTGCGGTAGCCCTCGACCCGCGACTCGGACATTTTAATATCGCGACCGGGCGCGGCCATGGCCGCCAGGGTGAAACGCAGGGAATCGCAGCTGTACTTCTCGATCAGATCAAGCGGGTCGATAACATTGCCCTTGGATTTTGACATCTTCTGCCCGTGCTCGTCGCGCACGAGAGCATGGATGTAGACCGTATGGAAGGGCACATCCTCCATGAAATGAAGGCCCATCATCATCATACGCGCGACCCAGAAGAAAATGATGTCAAAGCCGGTGACCAGCACATCGCCCGGATAATAGCGGGCAAGTTCCGGTGTCTCCTCCGGCCAGCCCAAGGTGGAGAAAGGCCAGAGCGCTGATGAGAACCAGGTATCCAGGACATCTTCGTCACGGGCGAGTTCGACCGTCTTGCCGTAATGAGCCTCGGCGGCGGCCTGCGCGGCTTCTTCCGTCTCCTCGACGAAGGTTGTGCCGTCGGGACCGTACCAGGCCGGGATCTGATGTCCCCACCAGATCTGGCGCGAAATACACCAGGGCTGGATGTTGCGCATCCACTCGAAATAGGTGTTTTCCCACTGCTGCGGGACGAACTTGGTCCGCCCCTCCTCCACCGCTTTGATGGCCGGCTTGGCGAGGGTCTCGGCGTCCACGTACCATTGATCGGTCAGCCAGGGCTCGATAGGGACGCCGCCGCGATCACCGTGCGGCACCGTATGCGGGTGGTCATCGACCTTCTCCAGCAGCCCGGCAGCCTCCATATCGGCGACCACAAGCTTGCGGGCGTCGAAACGGTCCATGCCCCGGTATTTCTCAGGGACCTCGTCGTTTAGCTTCGCGTCCCGATCGAAGATATTGATCATTTCGAGACTGTGTCGGCGGCCTACTTCGAAGTCATTGAAGTCGTGCGCCGGAGTCATTTTGACTGCGCCGCTGCCGGTTTCCGGATCGGCATAATCATCTGCGACGATCGGGATGCGTCGGCCGACCAGAGGCAGGATCACGTGCTTGCCAACGAGATCCCGGTAACGCTCGTCTTCGGGATGAACCGCGACGCCGCTATCGCCGAGCATGGTTTCCGGCCGCGTGGTTGCCACCACGACATACTGGTCGCTGTTCTCAATGGGATAGCGGAAATGCCAGAGATGTCCGTTGGTCTCGGTCTGGATGACTTCGAGGTCCGAAATCGCCGTATGCAGCTTGGGGTCCCAATTGACCAGGCGCTTGTCTTTGTAGATCAGTCCCTGTTTATGGAGCGCAACAAAGACCTTGCGCACCGCATGGGAGAGCCCTTCGTCCATGGTGAAGCGCTCACGCTCCCAGTCGGCGGAGGCTCCAAGCCGCCGCAGCTGCCGCACGATGGTTCCACCGGATTCCGCCTTCCAGTCCCAAACCCGGTTCAGGAACTTCTCCCGCCCAAGGTCATGACGGTTCATGCCCTGTTCAGCCAGCTGACGCTCAACGACCATCTGCGTGGCGATGCCCGCATGGTCGGAGCCCGGCTGCCAGAGAGCATCCTGGCCGGTCATGCGCTGATATCGGATAAGAATGTCCTGCAGCGTAAAGGTTAACGCATGGCCCATGTGCAGGCTGCCGGTTACGTTGGGCGGCGGCATCATGATGGTGTAGGGGGCGGCGTTGGACTCTACGTCTGACTTGAAGGCGTCAGACTCCACCCACTTGGCGTAATGCTTCGCCTCGACCTCTTTGGGCCGATACGTCTTCTCCAGCATCGCTGGGTCATCCTTTTCATACCCGGGCGGCCAAGCTCCATCAGAAGCCCCGGCCAGCGGATCGGGCTGTATTTTGAGAATTTTGCCGGAAAGAACCAGCTATCAGATGAAGTGTTTACCGGTGGAATTACTGATTCTCAACCCGGCGGACCATTTTTTTGATCTCTTCACGAACAATCCGTTCGACCATGCTGGCCAAATTCGCGTCCAGCCAGAGCTTGAGCTCCGGCCGCAAAGCTTCACGGACCAGGTCTTCGATCGTACGGCCATCACCGACCATAAGGGCACGCTGAGTCAGCGCAGCCTTTGCGATTTCCGAGAGTGCTGTGCTTGCCGCAACCTGAGTAGGTTCTGAAATCAGGCTCTCATCATCGGCAACCGGCGGCAAGTCCTCATCAGGCTCGAGAGCGACGTCCAGCGTCTCCGGCTCTGCCTCAGCCGCGACCTCTTCGGGCTCAGGTTCGGGCTCGGGTTCCGGCTCGACTTCCGCTTCTCCGAAGTCATCATCAAGAATTGGCTTGGGCTCAGGGATTTCTTCTTCGGCCTCCGCCGCCTGTTCTTCTGGTTCAGCGCCTATTTCAGAGCCGTCCGGATTGACCTTCTCGGTCAACTCCAATTCCTCTTCCTCATCGTCGGCAGAATCTTCTCCGGCATCTGTATCGGCATCTTCCTGGGCATCTTCCTCTGGGGTTTCCGCCTCTGCGGCCTCCGCCTTTTCACCCTCACCTTCTTCGGGATCGTCTTCAGAAATGATCCGCCTGATGGAAGCGAGAATTTCCTCCATTGACGGTTCGTCTTGGTTCTGTTGATCACTCATCGATCAGGCATCCTGGTAAAAAAACAGAGTTAACATAACTGCAATAGCAAGCCGTTTGCCCCCACGGAATAACACAAGGTGGTTAACAACGGTTAAAGTGCTGAATTTATTCTGTGCCAGGGGCGGTAATACCGAACCACTTGTTCCGAACGGCGCGATAATCGGCTTCGACGTCATAAACCTCGACCGGCAATGCAATCTCGCCAGCGCTGAGCTGTCCGATCGCGGAGAGGACCTGATATCCGGCAACAACCTCATCGCGCTGCGCACCCACCAGGCTCACCTGCGCATTCAGAAGTTCCTGCTCGGCATCCAGGATATCCAGAATGGTCCGCGCGCCGACCTCATTTTCCTGACGCACGCCTTCCAGAGCGATTTCAGCCGATGCAACCGCTGACTCGAAGGACCTGATCTGGGCCCGCGCCGTCTGGAGGTCTTCCCAGGCGGAAACTGCAATCTGTTCCGCCCGGCGGCGCTGCTCCTCGATCTCGACACGGCGTTGGCTGGAAATCTGCTTTGCGGCACGCACCCGGCTGTAGACGCTGCCCTGCTGGTAAATCGGGATTGAGACCTGGGCGATAATGGAGGCGGAATCGGTCTCTGTATCAGAGTTGCTGACCTCGTCTTGGTGCGAGAGCGAGCCGACCAGGTTGACCTCCGGATAGAGTTCGCCTTTGACCTGACGCACATTCTTTTCCGCCGCACGCTCGGTAAAGACGGCGGAAGTTACATCCGGGTTATTCTCGGTCGCCAGTGTAACAACCTCATCCTGAGTGGCCGGCAGATTGACCGGTACGGGCGGTGTCACCAGGGTGCCCGGAAATGACCCGATGACTTCCTGATACACCGCGCGACTGGTTGCAAGACTGCCTTCGGCGGCGATCCGATCCGAAACCGCAGTGGCCAGACGGGTTTCGGCCTGCGCCACATCGGTTCGGGTCACCTCACCGACTTCAAAGCGGTCGCCGGTTGCCTCCAACTGCTGACCGATGACGTCTTCATTGCTGATATTCAGCTGCAAAACGGCCTGATCCCGCCAGACGTCGGTGTAGCTTGTCGCCGCATTCAGCAGGACAGACTGCTCCGTGGAGCGGACAATCTCCCGCTGCGCCCTGACCTCGTTCTCGGCGCGTTCGGTCCCAGCAATGGTCCTGCCGCCCCTGTAAAGCGGTTGAGTTACATCTACGTTCGCCGTGAAGGGTGTGAGTGAGTCCTCGCTGTCAGTGGTATCGGATTCAAACTCCGACCGGCGCTTACCAACCGATGTTCCGGCCGTGACGTTGGGCCGCCAGTTGGAGAGCTCCTGCGGGACGTTTTCGTTAACCGAGCGCAACTGCGCGCGGGCGGCGCGAAGCGTCGGGTTCGTGTCATAGGCTTGCGATAGAGCCTCGGGCAGGGTTTGCGCGACCGCGCCCGACGGAGTCCAGAGCATAACGGATGCGAGCGTTGCAAACACACCCAGTCGGCGGACCGTCTCGGACGATTTAGATTCTGCCGATTTCATTTTCACCTAGCCGCTCCCAAATGCCGTTTAAAAATCTCTGCGGGCCCAAAACCCACCAGAGGATGTGTGGTCCTTGTCACCAAGGTCAAAATACAAATTCGTCTTTTCGTTCGAACCCGCTGAGGATCGGTGTTGAGGCATCGAAAAGCGGTCTGGCGGATACATTGGCGCCAACGCGCTGCATAAGCGTGGCCCGCCCCACACCACCCTCGTCTTGTATCACGGCAGCCAACCGTCCGCCTTCTGCCAGCTGTTCGATGACGGATGCGGGAACTGCCGTAACCGCACCACTGAAGAGGATAACATCATAAGGCGCCTGTTTGGCATAGCCTGCCGTCATCGCGCCCGTGACGACGACCGCATTGTCAATCCCCATATCGTTCAGGGTCTCATTGGCAGTCTCGACCAGCGCCTCGTCACTATCGAGTCCGACCACCGTTGCCGCAATCTGCGCAAGGATCGCCGTGCCGTAGCCTCTTGCGGCGCCGACCTCCAGGACAATGTCCTCGCTTGTCGGAGCCGCGGCTTGGATCAGCCGCGCCAAAACCATGGGCTCCATGACATAACGCCCATCGCCTATGGCGAGGTCTTCATCAACATAGGCAATGCCGCGGAGCGTCTCGGGCAGGAAGACTTCTCGGGGGATGGTCTCAAAGCTCTCGATCACCTTCAGGTCGGTCACCTTGTTGGTCCGAAGCTGGCTATCCACCATCGTTGCGCGGGCCGCATTGAAATCGGTCATTTCTGTCTCGTCATCTGCTTGCAGTACAGGCACGAAGCCGCGAATCTTCCATACGCGAGGTCTCTGCGTCGTTATATGACGGGCATCGGACGATGACAATCGCTCAGACAGCCCCGAGCAATGCCAATACACCCGAATTCACCCGACCCACTGCGGCCCCGTTAATCGCACTTGACCGCTTGACCCCGATAATCCCTCTCTTTATACCTCGCGTCTCAGTCGTTTTACCTGTTGTTCTATTGCCACAGGTACAGACTGCTGAGGCCCGGTAGCAGAGTGGTTATGCAGAGGATTGCAAATCCTTGTACGTCGGTTCGATTCCGGCCCGGGCCTCCAGATTTCTCCCCGACCTGTCCGGCTCCCTTCCTTGATAGGGACTTTAAGGTGAAAGCATCCCGGAGTCGGGCCTCACCTCAGGTAGTGAAAAGAACCCTTCCAATCCGTTTCCAAGGGAACATGACCCCTGTCCGTTCCTGCTCAGCTATGCCAAACCTGCATTTTCATATAGTCTTGCGCTCGGAAACGCTCGGTAACACCGCTTACCGGAAACGGATCTTGTCTGAAACAACACCGGAACACTGGGATGTTGAGAGAGAGCATTGCGGTCTGTTTGCCCGAGCGCCTGCATCCCATCAGCCGGGTCTATCTGGAAAACTGGCTGTCCGGCGATCTCTCGACAGCTGAATTCCTGAGGTGGTTTCACATGCCCAACTCCGATTACATCGCGGTTGCGAACTGTATCCTGACCGTGGCGGCTGGCGCCTGATAAACAGGTTTCAATGCCTGCCGCGCAACGCAAGAGTCCCGAATGAATCGGGACCGTCATAAAAAATGAAAAAAAGCCCCCAAACCATTTGCAGCCCTGCGAGGTGTTTGATATAACCCCGCCGCTCCCACTTGGGAGCAACACCGGCCTTCCGGCCCCTTGCCGGAGTCCTTTGTTCCGCGGTAGCTCAGTTGGTAGAGCAGGTGGCTGTTAACCACCTTGTCGCAGGTTCGAGTCCTGCCCGCGGAGCCAATTCTCTGGCTTTTTGTCCTCATTCCCCAGTTGACTTGATCTTAGTTCACCGCGCGGTCGGTCGCAGTGGTATCCAGAACCAGGATGCAATCCTGACCTGTACTCTTTATCTTGGCGCAGGCTACGGACATGGTTTCACGGTCCGCACCGACTTCGGTCATAACGCGGAAGTAACCCGTGCCAGCGATCTCCGCTTTATGAACCCTCAAGTCGAAACCCTTCAGCAGATCCTGGAAAGCCGCTTCGAACTGCTGATGAAGTTGAGACGCCTCCTCGGCCGAGCGCAGGGCCGCCAATTGAATGAGAAAGCGGTCTTCGAGAGGCTCGCTCTGACTTGCCGGTCGCGCCGAGTCTACTGACTTCAAGAGACTCTCCGGTTCTGGCAGCAGTTCGTTCCCGGAATCCGCCCTCTCGACGGCACCGGGATCCGTTGCAGTTGGTGCCACAGCGGTCGTCAGCTCACCGGGCTGCAATTGATTGGGAATGACTGTCTCCGGACTCGATTTGCCAGCCGCGACATCCGAGGCCGGTTGAAAGAGAGCCTCTTCAGCAAGCGATTTGTCGTCAGAGGCTGTGAGCGCTGCCGCAATGACCTCCGGCAGCTGTTCGATGCTCTCCTTCTCCACGACGTTCCGGGCAAGCGTTAGAGTCTCATCCTGCGGAGCCAACGTCTCCGGCACTTGAAACAGAAGACCTGCCGGCAAGGCAACCGCGACCAGGACGATAGAGGCCGCCAGACCATATCGGGCCAGTGGCGCGGGTCGTCTGCGAGGAATGACAGTATCGCGCGGCGGTGAAAGACCGACGGCGTCATCCTCTAAATGGTCTTCAGTTTCCTCCGTTGAATGCGGCAGAGTCTCGAACAGCTCCTCTTCGGAACTCTCTCGCTGGCTACCCTTCTCTTCAACCTCGGGATCGGAGGGCGCATCCTCTATATAAATTCCTTCTTCAGTTAAGGCGTCGGAAAGCCCGGCGATGGAAGCCCCGTTCTCGCCAGCTGCCATTGCTTCTCCCGGCTCGAGATCTGCCTTTGACTCCGGCTCAGGGTCACTTAATGAATCGGATAATGGTTCGATGGCGCTTTCATTGACAGAGGACTCACCGTGGAGAATTCGGGCGTCAGGCGTTTCCGTCACTTCACTGGCTGAAGCGATCTCGCTCTCTTCCGGAGTCCTGGCATCCGGCACCCCGGCAAGGACCGTCAACAGACCCTCGTCCATCATATCCCGGGCAACGGCAGCCACCGCCTCGTGATCGATACGCTGCAGCTGCTCCAGGAAGCCATGCAACAACAGACGGTCACAGATGACGTTGATGCGCCTCGGAACGCCGTCACTCAAGAGATGGATTGCTTCGAGAGCAGGGTCGGAAAATTCAGGCTTACCGCTCCAGTTTGCAAAGCTGAGACGATGATAGATATAGCTGCGCGTATCGTCGGCATGCAGCGCACCGAGATGACAGGATGTGACCACTCTCTGCCTGAGTTGTTCCATCCGCTCATCGGCCAGAGTCTCCCTGAACTCCGGCTGCCCGACCAGAAAGATCTGCAACAGCGATTCGCCAGGCAGGCTGAAGTTAGAGAGCATCCTGAGTTCCTCAAGCGAGGACTCCGGCAGATTTTGAACCTCATCGACGAAGAGGATCGGACGGCGGCTCAGCGCCCGCTCTTCCTCGAGAAAGGTACGGATCCCCATGAGCAAAGAGGCTTTGTTTTCGGCTTCCGGTTCAATGCCGAAGGTTGCCGCGATAAGGGGCAGCAGATCCTCGTGCTGGACGAGCGACGTTACGATGGTCCCGGTGACGTAGCGTGATTCTTCCAGCTCGGAGAGAATGCGATTGACCAGCGTGGTCTTTCCGGCGCCAACCTCGCCTGTGATGACGACAAAGCCCTCGTTCCGGTTCAACGCATATCGCAAATGCGCCAACGCCTTTTTGTGCGGTTCGGCCACATAGAAGAACCGGTGGTCGGGGTTCAGGCGGAACGGGCTCCCCTTCAGGTCGTAGTATTCAGTGTACATATTGGCTCGCCGATAACGCGCCTCTCAGCCCTGGCGCAGAAAAACCTGGTCTCGCGCTATTGGCTTTGACTTGCCTGCCAAAGCTGGAAAAGTTTGAAGAGTTCTTCCTTGCTGGCGTCATCTGACAGCTTCTCGGACAGAGAAGACTCCTGACTGGCCAGGAAAGCTTCGAACGCGGTCTTGGAGCTGTCGGTCTCGTCTCCGGCCACGATGTTTTTCGCCAGCCAATCTTCCGCAGGCTGATAACGATTCCAGCCGGGCACGACAGCCGTCAGGCTGACCTCCCGCCATTTGCGATGGCGCGGCGCCTGCTGAAATTCGGCAAACTTCGAAAAGAAGGCATCGATAAAGTTGATCGTCTTCTGCCTCCGCGGATGGTCTTGAGGCCAGTTGTAGACCGCCATCACGGCGCCCACCGCCAGGGTCTTGACCGCCTCGCCTTCCGCGATGAGCTGCGGATAGTCATCGTGGGAAAAACGGGATGGCAGATAGGTCTCGAGAATTTTTTCCGTTAGCGGGATCGGGAGCAACTGCAGCCCGTTGCCGGCCTCAAAGCTGTTGAAGAGCTGCGCCGGTTTGCCCGCGACATACACCAGTCCCGCAATCTCGCCGGACTTGACCTTCTCCAGGGCCAGCCCCTGGTCGAAGCTGACAGGCTCAGGTGCGACCCCGAGACGGTCGAAGACGATGGAAGCGGTCATGAAGGTGCCGCTGCCCCGTACCCCGAAATTGACCTTCTTTCCCGCCAGGTCTTCGACACTTTTAATGTCTTTCGAGACCAGAAGGTGAAATTCTTCATTGTAGAGCTTGGTGATGTAATGAACCCGGTTGTCGATCGTCGGATGCCGGTTCGATTCCTTGACGAAGGCGAAAACGTCGGATTGCACAATGCCGATATCGATGCCGCGCAGATAAAGAATGTCGTCGATGTTCTGGACCGAGCCTTTGCCCATGATCGGAAGGACACGCAGATCCTCGTTGTTGTCCAGCACCGAGGCGAGATCCGTTGCGATCCGGATGTAGGTTCCATTGATCCCGCCCGAGATGATGCTGACGGTCCCCTTGTTGATCTGCTCCCGCAGATCGTCAGCTGCATGCGCGGATCCCGCTGCCAGCAGAACAAGGCCTCCGATTATCGTTCGAAATAGTCTTCTCAACATTTTCTCTCCCCCTGACACTCTTTATTCCTCATGCATATTCGAAAATCCCGCGCTTACCGCTGCTCCCAAATCTGCAATGCCTTGAGCCGCTCGATCGCATCTGGATCGCCGGCCTCAATCGCGATTTCGTACCACTCTCTCGCTTTTTCAGGCTGTCCCGGCGCGCCGACCACATTCAGGCTCCGCAGATACAACGGGTCGTAAGTCTTACCGATCTCAGTGGCCGCTCGCTTGTTACCGCTATCCATGGAGAGTTCGTAAAACAGCCGGGCGGAGGCGATGTCACCAAGTGCCAGGAACTCGCGGCCCCGCTTCAGGTTTGGATCATCGACGTTCGCGTCTGATGATACCGCGGCGGTTTGCACGGCCTGCACCACCGGAGCTTCTTTTGCAGAGACCTCTGTAACGATCTCATTGGCGGCTGGCCGCTCCGCGGTTTCCGTTTCCGCCGACTGCGCCTTCTCAGCCGATTGAAGAGCAGCCGTCAGCACGGATATTCGCTCTTCGGCTTCGGTGATCCGATCCGTCAGGACAGCATTGTCATTGCGGGAGGAGACTGCCGATTGTCTGGAGGCTTGAAGCACTTGCCGCGCGCGCCCAAGTTCGCTCGCGTGTTCGGTTTTCAGAGACTCCATGAGAGCTTCTGTCTCTGCCAGTTTGCTGTCCGCGGCCGTCAGCTGTTCATCCATTCGGGCAAGCTCTTCACGAAGACCTGTCAGTTCGCCCGCCTTGCTCGCGGCGTCCTGCTCCCAGAGTTTTGCCGCTGCGCTCACACGCGCCGCCTCTTGTGCCACGGCTGCATTTTCATCTTCCAGTTCCGCCATCAGGGTTTTCGCCGTGTCTTCAGCACCTCTCAGGCTTTCTTCCAGTGCAGCGTTGCTGGCTTCCAGGCGCGCAACCACCTCTTGTGCCACCGCCAGTTCGCTGCTCAGTTTTTCTCTATCGGCTTCTGCGCCTGCCTTTAAGGCCGTCAGACTTTCCTTTACGGCGGTGAGCTCATTTTTAAGTTCAGCAACCTCGACATCCCCCGACCGGCGCGCCTTGACTTCCGTCGCCGCCGCGGCCTCCGTCGCCTCCAGCTGCCCGGTGAGTTTCTCAATGTCCGTTTGCGCAGCCGCCAGGGCCTGCGCCGTGGTGGCCGTCCCTTCCTGATTTTCCGTGACCTTGGCTGTCAGTGCGGCAATTTCCTTGCGCGCCAGTTCGAGTTCTTCAAGGCTGCCTGTCGCCTCAGCTTCCAGGTTTTTTACCGCGGTCTTAAGCGCCTGGACCTCACCGTTTGCCAATGAGAGCGCGTCTGCACTGCGTGCGGCGTCCTGCGATGCGGCCTGCGCAGCCGCCTCCAGTCGGGCTGTGTTCTGTGCCGCCGCCGCGGCTTCCTGGGTCAAGACGGTCAGGTTAGCCTCGGCCTTGTCGGTTTGGGCTTCGAGGCGTGCAACTGTCTTGTCGTATTCCAGTTTCAGCTTTGCATTCGCTTCCTCGGCTTCATTCAGTTTTTCACCCAGGGCCGCGTTCTCTATTTCGGCCCTGGCCAGTTCTTGTGCCGTCAGCTTTACTTCCTCTGCCGACACACTGGGCGGTGCTGCGGGCTCAGACGCCGGCAGGAGAAGCGGCTCTACCCCGGCCGCCACGAGTGCCCGAACCTGAGCAGCCGCATCCTTGTGACCGCTGTCAGCGGCGCGGAGATACCAGGCCAGGGCCAGTCCCTGACTCTGCTTCAGGAGCAGTCCTTCATTTCGCAGTTGTCCAAGGACAAACTGAGCGGATGCATACCCAGCATTGGCCGACTTGCGCAGCCATTCTTCTGCAAGGCCCGCGTCCTCCTCGGCACCCTCGCCGCGGAAATGGGCGAGCCCCAAATTGTATTGGCCTGCCGGATGGCCCTGCTCAGCCGCTGCGCGCCAGTACTCTGCGGCCCGAACCGGGTCGGCCGTGCCCGCACTGCCTGCGGCTGTCAATTCGCCCAGCCGGTTTTGCGCATCGGCGAGGCCTTGCTTTGCCGCGCTCTCGTACCACTCAACGGCGCGCCCGATATTCTTTTCATCTGAAGCACTATCGAGATCGTAGAGCCGCGCCAGACGGTATTGGGCCCGGACATCACCGCGCGCAGCCAGGATCTTCCAGGTCGCCAGCGCTTTGACCCTATCCCCCGCGTAGAGAGAATCGAGTGCGGTTTCATAAGTTTGGCTCAAGGCGGAATGCGGGAGCAGAAGAGCGGGTCCGAGCAGCCACACCAGCAATCTGAACTCGACGAGTTTCACAGCCCCAGGTCCCCCAAACCATTTGAACACTCACAAATTTAATATAGCACCTCTGGAAAGGAAATATACAAGTCTGTAGGTGCAGATTGGTCTGAAGGGTGAGTTAATCGAGAGCAGGCCTCACCCGTTTGGGGTACAA
Source organism: Denitrobaculum tricleocarpae (assembly GCF_007004665.1). Taxonomy (GTDB): domain Bacteria; phylum Pseudomonadota; class Alphaproteobacteria; order Kiloniellales; family Kiloniellaceae; genus Denitrobaculum; species Denitrobaculum tricleocarpae. The sequence continues at coordinate 438,512 of NZ_ML660056.1, forward strand.
ATCAGCTTCGCGCAGAGAAACAGCCTGAAGAAATCCGATCTCCAGCGTCTTTCCAGCGCGTGGCCGATATCGTAACGAACGCCGAAAATCTGAGGGAGGTTCGGATCGGACAGCTTTAGAGTGTGATCGCGTAGCGTTCTATAAATGAACGATCCGGCTCGACACCCAGTCCGGGGCCCTCTGGCACTGAGGCGAAACCGCCGGTCCTGACGACCTGTCCCTGAATATCCAGCGGCTCTGCCAGCAGCTCGTCGCGAAAACGGTTGTCTGTGGTGTCAAATTCCAACAAGGGTTCACGCGGAAAGAGCCCGCCGGGAAGCGGCGGCATCGCCGCCAGCAGATGAAGATTGGCAGCGACCGCGACAGCTGAACCCCAGACATGATTGACGACCGGCGTGAAATGCGTGTGGGCAAGCGCAACCACTTTAAGATACTCGGAGATCCCGCCCAGCGCGCAAACCTCCGGCTGAGCGATATCCAGACACCTGCCCTCCAGCAGATGACGCCAGCCCCAGCGTGTGAATTCCGCCTCGCCTCCCGAGATATTGACCTTTAGCCTTGTTCTCAGCTCCCGGTAACCATCCAGGTCTTCCGGCGCCACGGGCTCTTCAAACCAGTAAGCGTCCAATTCAGAAAGTGCCTCACCGACAAACAGCGCGTCGTTCGTTGTGTAGCAGTGATTGGCATCGGCCATAAACGGGAAGTCATCACCCACGCCGCGCCGAACAGCCTCGGCCAGACGGACATCGCTCTTCGCGCCAAGACCGAGTTTCATTTTCGTTGCAGCGAAACCGGCAGCCTTGATCGCGGCTGCTTCCTCTTCGAAACGGGACAGGTGGGACGCGAGATCTTCCCGCTTTAGCATCATCCCATAACCGTAGACCGGCACCCGGTCGCGCTGTTGTCCGCCGATCAGCTTACAGAGGGGCAAACCGGTAATCTTGCCCGTCAGATCCCAGAGTGCGATATCGACGCCCGACAGGGCCTGAAGCGGCATCCCCTTCTGCGCGTGATCACGCAGCAGATTGTAGACCTTGTGCCAAATCACTTCCCGGTCGACCGGATCATGGCCGATGATCATCGGCTGAATGACGCGCTCGACAATTGTTTTGTTGGCCAGCGCCACGTTGCCCGGGCCGAAACACTCGCCCCATCCGCTCAGGCCTTCGTCTGTTCGGACTTCCACCAGATGCGCCGAACGTTTCGCATAATACTGCTGAGAATACCCGAGCTCCTCCGGCAGATCGTACTGCAGGACGTGGCTAACGACTTCGGTGATCTTCATGAGAGCCTTCTCAGGCAAAAAGACACTGCAGGCGGCCAGAAAATTTGACCAGGAGTCTTAGCCGCCTGCAGCTATTTCAGGCCTACTTTACGAGGCCGAGCTGGCGCAGATACGCCATGTGGCTCTCAACCAGAGCCTTTGCTTCCGGAGTGGTTGCAAAGTCACCCCAGGCAGCCTGGGCGGCGTCACGGAAAGCCTGACGGTCTTCAGGCGACCAGTCGTAGACGTTTACGCCCTGCTCCTTGAGCTGGGCGGCAGCTTCGGCATTCTTTTTCTCAAACGTCAGCGCCGTTTTCAGGGCCAATGCCTGCATCGCGGTCGACATGATCCGCTGATGGTTCTCCGGCATGCCATCCCAAACGCTCTTGTTGCACGCCAGGTGGTCTGACGGCATGGAGTGGAAGCCGGGATAGTTGGTGTGCTTCACCAGGTCGTACAGACCAAGACCGACGTTGTTCGCGATACCGGACGCATCGGCACCGTCAATAATACCGGTCTCGAGCGCCGTGAAGATCTCCGTGAAGTCCATCACGATCGGACTTGCGCCAAGATTTTCAAAAATTTTGGTTTCCATGCCGGGCGGTGAGCGGAATTTCCAGTCCTTGAAGTCCGCCGCATTGCGGATCGGCTTCGAGGATGCGAGCGATTCCTGCCCCGGGACCCACCAGCCGATCAGCTGCATATCATAGTTGTTGTAGAGCTTCTGTGCGGCTTCCAGACCGCCGCCGTAATAGAGCCAGGAGAGCTGCTGATAAGGCGTGTCATAGCCGCCCATAATATCGCCGACGAACTGAAACGCCGGGTTCTTACCGGTTTGATAAGCGCCGCCGGTCATATCACAGTCGAGGATCCCGGACGCTGCCGCGTCGAAGGTCTCCACCGACTTCACGACGGACGAGGAATAGAACATCTCGACCTTGATTTCGCCACCGGACATGGTCTGAATATCGTCGATGTATTCCGCTGCAAGTTTGCCGGACACCGTCTCCGGGCCGAAATGGGTCTGAATGCGCAGGTTCGTCTCCGCAGCCGTCGCAGCAGTGCCTGCCAGACTTGCAAGGGCAACCGCCGCAATGCAGCCCGTCAGGGTCTTGGTTTTCTTCTCGTACATAGATTCCTCCCTATTGACTTTCTATCTCAGGCATCCTGCTCCCGTGGCTCCGGCGGCAAATGCCCATGCAGTTTAACAGCACGGCGCTGTCAGGAAACGGCGTTGTGCCGCCGCCCTATCTTTTTGTTTTTATTGAACCACCTCCCCTTTCAGGCTGCCTCTTCGGGCAGCTCTTTGTTCGTGCCTTCAGTACCAGAAGGATCACACTTATAGCCCCTGCCTCGCGCTATCTCATGACCGTGAACAGCGTCATCGAGACGCCCCCATTTCCAACTCTCGTTCAAGCCGCTCATTGGCGTCGGAAAGAAGCTGCTCCATAACCGCTTCCGCCAGCGGCCCGTCTCCGGTTGCAATCGCCTCATAGACCCGTCGGTGAAACGGGATCGAGGCCTCGTTTTCTCTTGGGTCTTTGTTTGTCAAACGGATGCTGCTGAGCAGGGCCGAGTAGATCATGCCCTCCATCGCAATCAGAAACTCATTCTGGGCCGCCCGAAGGATTGCGCCATGGAAGGAGGCATCAGCTAAAACGAAGTCCTCAACCGAACCTCTTTCCTCTTCCATGCGTTTGACTGCGGTCTCGATCCCGCTTTTCTCGGCGTCCGAGGCGCGTTCGGCCGCCCAGCGCGCGGCTTTCGGTTCGAACATTCGGCGCGCTTCCATCAGCTGGCGCAAAAAGCCTCGGTCAGGTGCGGCCGACTGATACCAGTCCAGCACGTCGTCATCCAAGAGCCCCCAGCTGCCGCGCGGACGAACCCGTGTACCAACGCCGCGACGAACTTCCAACAGACCTTTGCCAACGAGTATCTTGACCGCATCGCGAACGACCGATCGGCTCACGTGGTAGCGCATCGCCAATGCGCCTTCGTCCTCGACCAACCGGCCCGGTTCGTAGCCGCCGCCAAGAATTCGCCGGCCCAAATCCCTTGCCATGTCGGTCGCGAGGCTCGGCGCCGGTCCCGGCGCCTGCTTCAGGTCATAAAAGCCAATACCACCCATGCCCTGACTCTAAACATATGATGTTTATCGAATCAACGCCTTTGCGCCTATGCAGGTTCTACCACCATCTCCGGCCTTTGTTTGCTACACTCATGCAATAATTCTTTGCGGCAGACAAAGCCTCCCTAACACGTAAATAAATAAGCACGGACAAAGGAAATACTATTCACTGGTGTGCATTTCTTAAACACATGAAAATATGACCGTTTTCCCTAAAATAACTGCAACTTTAAATTTATATTTAACAAATTTTAAATTATTTAAAGATTAAGAGTCTCTTACCCGACACTACCTTCATAAGGTTTGCGCCTGATGTTTCCTGTGCCCTTCAATGATACGCAGAGGCTCGAAGCACTCGAATCCTATGACGTATTGGATACCGGCCCCAATGAAGCCTTGGATTGCCTCACCCGCGTCGCAAGTGCGCATTTCAAGTGTCCGGTCGCCCTGGTATCGCTTGTCGACGAGACCCGGCAGTGGTTTAAGTCCGGACACGGCCTTGAGGCTGTTGAGACCGATCGCGAATCGGCCTTTTGCGGCCACACAATACAGACCAATGAGCCTCTGGTTATCCTGGACGCCACCCGCGACGCCAGGTTCTCCGACAACACCCTGGTTTGCGGATCACCGGAAATCCGGTTTTATGCCGGCGCGCCACTTATCACACCGCTCGGCTTTCGATTGGGAACCTTCTGCGTCATTGATGTGGAAGCCCGCGAAGACTTCAGCAGCGCCGACACAGCCACCCTGAAAGACTTTGCGAAGACTGCGATGGAGATGCTCGAACTCCAGCGCAGAGTAAAGTCGCACGAGGCACAGCCGCCCGAAAACGATTGCGCGGAAAAGGCACGCGTCGATCTCTTTTCAACCGTAGCCCACGAGATCAGGTCCCCGGTCGCTGCGCTCTGCAGTTCCGCAAAGATACTGGAGAGTCAGATCTTCGGGCCCCCAGGCGACGAACGATATCTAGAATTTTTCTGCATGATGTCGGAGACGGCGGAGCAGGTCGTGAACCTGGCCGACCGCATGTTGAACTTCGCCCGCCTGCGCACCGGCGATGTGGAGATGAAAGAAGAGCTTGTGGGCGTGCGGGATCTTCTGGGAAAAGCAAAACGCCTGGCCGTTATGGAAAGCGGTGCGGACGGAGCCTGCGTGCGGATCGCTGACATGGAGCACGAAATTTTCGTCCGGGCCGATAAGGTTTATCTGGCACAAATGCTCCAGAATCTTATCCTGAACGCATTGAAGTATAACGATGGCAACCCCGAAATTCTTCTCAACGCCGGGCTTTCCGATGCAGGCGTTTTGACAATTGACGTCATTGATTCGGGCATTGGCATGAACGAAGAGGGTATTCGCCTCGCCCTTCAGCCTTATGCCCAAATTCAACAGACCGGGCGGAAATTTGTAGGCGGGGTCGGTATCGGTCTGCCACTGGTCAAGCGCCTGATAGAAATGCACGGCGGCCGACTTGCAATCGAGAGCAAAGAGAACATCGGGACCAAAGCATCCCTGCTTTTGCCTGCTTACCGCGTTGAGAGTATCAGAGACCTAGCTGTCCCATTGCTATAGAGACAAAGGTATCACACGGGATTTACGACGCCTCACCTCAAGCGGCTATGCGAGATAATCTCCGGTTCGCCGTTGTTCCAGAGAATCCCGAAGCGGAAGGGCCGAAAGATTTCAAAGCGTTTGTCCTTAACCGCAAAGGTGACATCCGCATAGCGGCCATCTCCCACCGAAGGAGGAAGCGGATTACCAACCTCCAACGAAAAAATCTTTGTGGCGCGTGGCTCGGCTGCGGCTCCCCGAACGTGGATCCGGTTTTCGCGGTTATAGTCCGTAATGATCTCGCGCAGGACATATTCCTTATCTTCAAAAAAAGCCTGCATGTCCTCACGCGAGATCGAGGGGGCGGGAAAAGCAGTTAAAGCCGCCTGTTGCTGCGCGGCGGCAGTCTGTGAATTAGCGGCTTGAGCTTGGGCTCTTGCCGCTTCTTCGGCTCGTGCCTTCTCCGCCAGTTCTCTCTCGGCGCGTTCTCTCGCCTCTCTCAGTCTTTGCGCCTCGGCTTCAGCCGCCGCCCGTGCGGTCCTCTCGGCTTCCTGGGCGGCAAGCCGATCCAGGGCCGCCTGCGCGCGGTCGGCATAGTCACCCTCGGGATAGCTGACGAGAAAGCCGCGAAATGAGGCCGGATCGTCACTGCCCTCGATCTGTGACCAGGCTCTTTGTTCCGCTTCCGCCTCAAGCGCCCGTTGTGTGTCCAACTCAGCCTGCTTGCGCCGGAGGACGTTGCGCTCCTGTTCGGCCTCGGCTGCGCGGTGACTATCAGGATAGCGATTCAGAAAAGTGGAGATGGCTGCCACTTTATCGCCGGGCGGCACAGCTTCGCCAAAAGTTTCATCGACAAGGATCCGAAGTTCATTCCAGGCGACGATCTCTTCTCTATCGATCTCGCGCAGGAGGGTGCCGTATACGAAAGCCTCGGTGTCACCGCGCTCGATTTTGAGCCAGGTATCATTCCCCACCTGAACGCGCGCCGATACCTGAACCTCGTTCCCGGTCTTCAAGCTGCCCAGCACGGTGCCTTCAAGCGAGGGTTTGCTCCGCATGTTCGCGTTTCTGCGGGCAACGAACCGGCCATCCATCTCGGTCACGACCGGCTTGAGCAGTTCATCCATTCGGGTTTGTGCTTCATCGGAATACTCGCCGGAGGGAAAGTCCCGGATGTAGTCGCTGTAGGCCGCCAGGGTGTCGGTCCTGCTGGCCTCCGTCCAAGCTTGCGTATCCCTCAAGCGCGCCGCGGCCTCTGCCTCCGCGGTTTGCTCTTCCTGAAGGGCCGCGATGCGTTGCCGCGCAGCGGCCGCATTATCGCCCTCCGCAAAAGCCGCGAGATAATCTTGATAAGCTTCAATGCTGTCGTCGGATTGGGCAGCCTCCCAGCCGGCTCGTTCCTGCGCTTGCGCCGCTGCCTGGTCTGTTGCTCGTTGCGCTTCGGCCTTGGCCGCCGCTTCCGCCTCGGCACGGGCTCTTTCCTGCTCTCGCTCGAGCTCTGCGGCCCTGGCGTCTGCTTCGGCATTGGCTTGCGCGATACGCTGCTGTTCCTGCTCAAGCTCTGCCAAGCGACGCCTTGCGTCTTCGACAAAGCCGCCCTGAGGCTGAGCAGCCAGATAAGTATTGTAAGCCGCCGCCGAGTCACCCGATTGCGCGTCCGCCCACGCCGCTTCATCGGCTTGCGTTTTAGCCTGGAGGGCCTGCTGCGCCAGCTTATCGGCTTCTGCCGTCGCCTGGCGCGCCTCTTCAGTCGCTATTTCCTGCCTGATTCTTGCGAGCAGAGCTTCTGCCTGCAGGCGGAACGTGCCGTCAGGGTGGTTTTGTATGTAATCCGCAATGATTTCGACATCGCCCGAATCCCGTGCTTCATGCCACATCTCTTTTTCCGGATCTCCAAAGAGCCTGGTCGGATCAATGAGCGTGGCGCCAACCGCACCGGCAATGACAAGCGCGATGGAAGCTCCGATAAACGCCATCCGGCGGTTCGAAGACGGCTCTGCCGAACCGCTCTCGGAAATCCTCTCTCTCTCGGCGAGAAGGGGTGCTGACGGCGCTTCCGCAGCTTGCGGCTCCGCCGGCTCTGCGCCCGGTTCAAAGGCCCGTAAAACTGTTGTGTCGCCACCACTGTCCAGGGTATCGGCAGCGGCTTCATCGGACGTATCGAAGTGAGCGAGCCACTCATCCACGGATTGCGGACGGTCAGCAGCCCGAATAGCAAGCGCTTTATCAACCGCTGCCAGGAACGCGGGTGTGTAGCCAGGCAAATCCTGCTCTGAGAGAGGAGTCAGTTTGTCATCGTCCAAGCGCTCGGCGGAATCCGGAGGCAGCTTTCCGGTGATACAGCGGTAGAGCGTAACGCCAAGTGCGTAAATATCCGTCCAGGGTCCGTCGTTGCCACGCGCAGCGTACTGCTCAAACGCGGCATAGGGTGGTGTGATCGCCGCTACGATCGATCGGGTTTGAGCATCCAAAGTTTGCCGCGCCGCGCCGAAATCCAGCAACACAGGGCTGCCATCGTCCCGAATAAGAATATTCGCCGGCTTTATGTCACGGTGCCAGACGCCGGCGGCGTGAACCCGTTTGAGCCCGCTGAGCAAGCTGAACAACGCGGTCTCAAGGCGCTTTTGCGGCAGCGTTGCCTGTCCCTTTAAAAGTTCTGAGAGAGGACGGGCTTCTTCAAAGTCCATCACCATGTAGGTGGTTCCGTTGGCCTCGAAAAAGCGGCGCACGGCAACGATATTGGGATGCCGGTTTGGTTGGGCCAGATTCCATAGGATCCGCGCTTCTTCCTGAAACTTTTTCAGGCCCCAGGCATAGGCTTCTTCCGAGTCCGACGAGGTGGGGGCGACGGTCGTCCCCGCGGTCCGCGTGGCCAGATGTCTCGGCAAATACTCCTTGATGGCGACCTGATCGCCCAGATAGCGCCCCTCGCCCCGGTAGACGATGCCAAATCCACCCTCGCCCAGCACCTCGATCAGACGATATTCGTCAACGGTGGCGCCTGGAGATAAGGCGTTGTGATGGTACGTGTCGCTCATATCACCTGCCGCAGTGAATAGGGCCTCATTAGGGTCGCCTCAACCAACCTCGAAAAGCGGTCTGGCTGCACAGACCGTTACGTTGTCGCTCTCGCCCCTTGCGCGCGTGACCGCCAGATCCGCCAAAGCGCCAAACGCCTCTTCCAAATCAGGTGCCTGCAATGCTGCACCCATTTCCGCCTCGGACACATTGACCCAAAACCCGTCCGTGCAAAGAACATACCTGTCTTCAGACGTCACAGCCGTCTGAGAAACTTGATATTCTTGCCCTGTATCCGGGCCGAGACTTTTGTATAGCCGTCCTTGTTCTGGCCCCGTTCGAGCTTCTTCTTCGTTCAATTCACCCGATTGAAGCATCAGCCGGGCTACCGAGTGATCCTTCGACTTGTAGATGGTATCGCCTTGGCGAAACACATACAATCGGCTATCGCCAAGATGGCTCCAACAGGCCTCGCTTTGGCCAAGGACCAAAGCAACACAGGTCGTTCTGGCCTCATGAGCGAAGCGGCGCGAAACCTCCGCGACTTGCTCCTGTGCCTCGTCAATACAACGCCGCAAAGTAGCCTCGTCGGTGCCGGGTTGGCCTCTCCAGCTCTCCAGCATCGCGGAGACAGCCGCCGCAGCCGCTTCTTCGCCTCCCTGATGCCCACCCAAACCATCGGCGGCAACGAGAATACAGCACGAAGCGTCCGACGCCACGCGATAGCCGGCCCTATCCTGCTGTGTTTCCCGATCTCCTAGACGCTGCAGGATCGCGGTTTCCCAAAGACTGTGTTTTTGAACTCTCAAGAGCCGCGCAACCATCTTTTTGTTCAAGATCTCTACAACGGCCGAAACTGGCCCGACGGAGCCAGATGTAATCCGTTAACTCTTTAAACACCTGATCAACCTAGTGTTTCAAGTCTGACATTGCTATTTTCCACGAGGAAACAAGAGGAAATCAAATGGCACAGGCGGTAGCGGGCAAGCAAAAAGACCCCGGGCGAAGCGAATCGGGTTCCTATGACAGCACCTTGAACCCTATCGAGCCGACAGCTCCGGAGGTGCCTGTAGATCCTCCGTCACCACTGGATATCGCCGATGTTACAAACACCCCGAAGCCACGCGTCTCCGGCAAGCCTGCTGTGCGGCACTGGCAAGAAAACCTCGGGGCTTCGCTTACCGAAGAAAGGAGTGAGGAAGAGGAACCAGATCGCTGGCAACCTGGACGGTCGGTGTTCTTCTTCGCCCTGATCTCACTTGTTTTATGGTCCGTGGTTTTTGCCGGAGCCTTCAGTTTGTCCTGGAAGTAGCCTTTCTGCGGAGCCCTAGGTTGAGGGCTCCTGTTCCTTGATGGTCTTGATCGTGTTTTGGCAGGCGTTATGCAGGAAAGGTCTCGAAAGCGTGCCTGAAGGCCCGGTGAGAGGCCTCGACGCCCGCAAAGCCGGTCAAAATACGACCCCAGAGGGGCGGCAAGATCATGAGTTCTGGGAACCACGTTCTGGACAGCGTCATGTCATCGGTCCGATTCTGACTAAGCACGATGCTTCAGCATCGCTCCACTCTTAACTCCTTGCCAGAAAACATAATTTTGTCGTCAAACCCGTCAAGGAATAGGAGTTCCCAACCTGGGCCTGTCTATTGAAAACAAGAATTTGGCCGATGTTCAAGTAAATGAAGATTTGAACCAATATAAATATAAATAAATAGCGCCTTCTTACAATTATTAATTTTTAGTTACGAATTTGGCACTAGAGTGCGTGTATGGTTTATCGGTTTCTCAAAGACGAGTCAGGCGTAACCGCAATCGAGTACAGTCTTATTGCGGCAATGGTTTCCGTTGTTGCTATGGCCGCATTTCAGGCATTTGGACTTGAAATGCGCGCAATGTATGACGAAGTCGCCCAAGTGGTCTCCGATACAATACCATAGTGTGACATCATACTAACCAAGCACAGGCCGAACGAACGCCCTAAACGCCGGCTTAAATTAGTCTCCGATAAGTCACCAAATAAAACACCCGCAGCATCGAGCTCACGTCCAAAATAGCTGTTAACCAGCCGTTTACTACGTTGCTTCACGTAAAACTAAACATGTGCCGCTTACTCTGCGACAGCTAGGTAGGCGCTATCAAGCGCCCAGGTAGGGCGCGCCCTTTCACGGGCGTGTTTCATTCAAATCCGCCGCCCTGAAAACTCTCAGCCACAGTAATCCAACACTGCATTTCGGGTTTTCCAGTCCTGAAATGTCTGGAGCCGCGCGGCTTTACTCTGCTGCGGATTGCCCGTTCCCGACCTGGACGATAACCGGATCAACCTCTCGGAGCTCTTCCAGAGGGATATGACAGGCAATAACATGTCCCGGTGACGCCTCGACATCCGGCGGTACTTCCGCTTCACAGATCGAACCGATCTTCCTGGGACAGCGCGTATTAAAGGCGCAGCCACTCGGCGGGTTCGTCACGCTGGGAAGATTGCCCTCCAGAATAATACGCTTCTTCTTGATCGCTGTATCCGCGATCGGGACAGCCGAGAGCAATGCCTCTGTGTAGGGATGATACGGCGGCGCGAAGACCTCATCCGTTGTGCCCTTCTCGACGATATGCCCCAGATACATCACCACGACCCGGTCAGCCAGATACCGCACCAGGCTGAGATCGTGACTGATGAAGATCAGAGTTGTGCGATATTCGCGCTGAATATCCATGAGAAGACCGGTAACAGCGGCCTGAACCGATACGTCGAGAGCTGACACCGGCTCGTCGGCGACGACCAAAGAAGGGTTGCCGGCAAAGGCACGCGCGATTCCGACACGTTGTTTCTGGCCGCCGGATAACTGACGCGGCCGCCGCCAGACGAATTCCCGAGGCAACTTGACCAGATCGAGCAGCTCCAGCACGCGGTTTTGAACTTTGTCCGGGTCCGTCTCTACGCCGAATTTACGAATAACGCGGGCCAGTTGAGCGCCCACTGAGTGGCTCGGATTGAGTGTGTCGAAAGGATTCTGAAACACCATCTGCATGGAGCCCACTTGCTTCGGTGAACGCCCTTGCACGGGCTCGTTGGCGATGTCCTGGCCGTTGAACTCCACTGCGCCGTCCGTCGCGGTCTCAAGCCCCATCAGGACCTTCGCGAAAGTCGACTTACCGCAGCCTGATTCACCGACAACTGCGACTGTCTGCGACGCATGTGCGTCCAGACTGATGTGCTCGTTCGCCTTGACGTACCGCACCCGGTCACCGGAAATCATCGCGGCAATCGAGCTGTCCCGGATCTCGTAGTACTTCTTCATACCCTTGACGGCCAGCACCTTCTCGCCGGCCTCCAGAGCCGTTCCGTCGAGCCCTTCGGGTTTATAATTCGCCCAATCGATCTCCTGCCAACGCACACACCGCACGACGTGGCCCTCTTCACCCTCGACTTCCGTCATAGCGACAGTCGCCCGCCCGGCGGCGACGTCACAGCGTCCGGCCTCGAAGAAATCGCAGCGCGGCCCGAAGTAACATCCCGGTGGCCGGTCATGGGGCAGCGGCAACTGCCCGCGGATCGGAACCAGCGGATGCTCTTTCTTATTGGTTCCGGGCAGCGGAATCGCGTTGAAGAGCCCCTTGGTGTAGGGGTGCCGCATCTGATCGAAGACCTCGGTCACGGTGCCCGATTCAACCACCACACCGGAATACATGACGTTCACCCGCCGGCAGGTCGCCAGAATCAGGCCCAGATTATGCGAAATATAGACCATCGAGGTATTAAATTTCTTCGCAATCTCCGCGATCAGCTCCACGATGCCCGCTTCCACGGTGACATCCAGCGCTGTTGTCGGCTCATCGAGCAACAGCAGCGACGGATTGGACAGCAGGGCCATGGCGATCACCACACGCTGTTGCTGCCCGCCGGAGATCTGATGCGGATAGCAGCTCATGACCCGGTCTGGATCCGGCAGCTTCACGTCCGACAATACCTGCCGGGCACGGGCGTAAGCCTCCTCTTCCGTCACATCCTCATGACAAAGCGGAACCTCCATCAGCTGTTTGCCGAGTGTCATGCTGGGATTGAGCGACGCCATGGGCTCCTGATAGACCATAGCGATGTCACTGCCGCGCAGTTGCCGCAGCTCCTCCTCGCTGCAGGTCGCCAGATCGCGTCCCTTGTAGAACACCTGGCCGCCGACAATGGCGCCGTTGCCGCCCAGATAGCGCATAATCGCCATGGCAACGGTCGATTTGCCGCAACCGGATTCTCCGACCAGGCCGACGGAATCGCCCTGGTGGAGGGTCAGATTGAAATCTATGACCGCGGGAATCTCACCCGCGCGTGTGAAGTAGGAAATCGATAGATTTCTGCATTCCAGAATTGGGCCGTCATAGTCCTGGTCAACACCGGTCATCAGGTCCTCCTCAGTCTCGCAGCGATACTTCACGCAGGCCATCGGCCAGCAGGTTGAACCCGAGAACCAGCGAAGAAATCGCAAGACACGGGAACACCGTCATATGCGGGAAAGACATCGACATGACCCGGAATTCGTTGATCATGCCACCCCAATCCGGGTCGGGTGGCGGCAGGCCGAGCCCAAGAAATCCAAGTACGCCGATCGTGATAATCACGTAACCGACGCGCAGGCAGGCATCCACGATCAGCGGGCCACGGGCATTGGGCAGGATCTCGATCAGCATGATCCGCCAGCCCGGCTCACCCCGTGTCTCCGCCGCGAAGACATACTCCCGGTTCCTGAGATCAAGTACCAGGCCGCGCACAATACGCATAATACCCGGCGCGGAAGCAAAGGTGACCGCCAGCAGGATATTGATCGCCGATGAACCCACGGTCGCGATGATGATCACGTAGAGCACCAGGATCGGGAAGGAGAGGATCACGTTGGAGAGGAACGAGAGAACGTCGTCCACCCAACCACGCTTGTAGCCCGCCGCAAGGCCCATGGGAATTCCGACCGCGTAGGCGCAGAGTGTTGCCAGTGGCGCCAGCATCAGCACCTTGCGGGACCCGTGGATAATCCGTGAAAGAATGTCCCTGCCCTGCAGATCGGTTCCCAGCCAGAACATACCGCTGCCATCGAGCGTCGGCGTGAGTGGCGTTGCCAGGGGAATGTAATTCTGGTTCGGTGGGAAGGGAGCAATTACGTCCGCAAGAAGCGCCACCAGCACCCAAAAGACAATAATCGTCAGTCCGATCACCCCGACCACGCTCTCACGGATGAGGGCGATGCCTTTCAGGCTGCGCAGCACCGCCGATTCCCGGCGCGGAACGTCTTGTGTATCGACAGCCATTCCCGCCTCCTAACTGAACCGAATGCGCGGATTGAGATAGGTGTATCCCAGATCCGCAATGGTTTGTGTCGCAACGGCAACGAACACCGCGACCATGGCGCAGGCCTCGATCATGAAGATGTCCTGATTGAGCGATGCCTCCAAAAGCAACGCCCCGAAGCCTTTATAGGCAAAGAAGAACTCGACCACGATGACGCCGGAGAGCAGCCAGTTGATTTGCAGCATGATGACCGTGAAGGGTGCGATCAACGCGTTGCGCAGAGCATGCTTCATGATCACCACCCGATAAGGCAGCCCCTTTAGCACGGCTGTGCGGATATAGTGCGTCATCATGACTTCGGCCATCGACGCCCGGGTCATCCGGGTGACATATCCGAAGTCGTAGAGCGCCAGAACCATTACCGGCAGGATCAACTGGGTGATGTCGAACCCGTCGATCATGCCGCTGGTACCGGGCAGCCAGCCAAGCCAGAAAACAAAGATCGCGCCCAGGAGCGGCGCGGAAGCAAACTCAGGGATCGAGGTGGTGATGATCGATCCGACGGAGATGGTGCGGTCCAGTTTCGAACCTTCCCGCATTCCCGCCAGAACCCCCAGCAGCAGGGAAATCGGGACAACCACGGCAAGGGTTGCGGCAGCGAGAATGCCCGTGTTGGCCAGTCTCGGCCAAAGGATCTCGCCCACGGGCACTTTGAAGCGTACCGATTCGCCAAAATCACCGGTTACAAAATTCAGCAGCCAACTCAGGTAGCGTTGATAAACAGGCTCAAAATATCCATTTGCCTCAAGCCAGAGATTGCGCTGTTCCTCGCTTGAATAGGGCCCCAAAACCTTGATGGCGACGTTGCCCGGCTGCAACTCCAGAAGAAGGAAAAGAAGGATCGAGACGACAAGCATGGTCAGTGCCATCGTGCCGATACGCCGAATCACAAAAATAAGCATTTAAAGGTCCCCCGCGCCACCTACGACCTTTGAAAAGCAATTGCTTGTCTTTTGGGCGGGGAGTACGCCTCCCCGCCCGCAAAACGCAAATGCCGTGTGACGTCTTTACGCGTCGATCCAGACTTTGTTGAACTGGTGATAGCGCGTCGGGTGCCCCGAAAAGCCCTTCACCTTATCCACGGACGCAGTGAAGACCGATCGGAAGTAGGGTTGGACCATGACGGCATCGTCCTGAAGAATTTTCTGGACCTTCACCATCGCCTTGCGTCGCTCGTTGACGTCCAAAATTGCGCCTGCCTCATCGAGCGCCGCATCGAATTCCGGATTGGCATATCCTGATTCGTTCCAAGGAACACCGGTCCGGTAAGCCAGGTTCAGGACCATCACACCAAGCGGACGATGGGTCCAGGCGGTAATGCTGAAGGGCGCCTTCGTCCAGACTTCCCAGTACTGGGCCGCCGGCATAACGTTCACATTCAGCGTGATATTTGCAGGCGCCAGCATCTCCTTCATTGCCTGCACAATGGCCTGTTCCCATGGGCCGTCGGTATTGCCGACGTTACAGGTAATTTCCAGACCGTCTGCATAGCCGGCTTCGGCAAGCAGCTTCTTGGCGCGGTCGTAATCTACCGTCAGCGGCGGCAATTCAGCGTACTCAGGATGAATCTTGGCAACGTGATGGTTTTCACCGACAGCACCCAGGTTCCGATAGGAGAGCTCCAGAAGTTTGGCGTTGTCGCAGCAGGCAACAATCGCCTGACGGACCCGAATATCGTCAAACGGTTTCTCTGTAACCTGCATCCGGACCACACCGGTTTGTGCCGTGTCCGATTGATGGATCGTCACGCCTGGAATGCGCTTCACGACATCCAAGGCAGTGGCGTCGAGCTGGTAGACAGCGTCGACCTGTTTCGAAGCCAGGGCCCCCATCACCGCATTCGCATCGATACCGGTATCGATGTAGCGGATTTCATCCAGATAGACCTCGCCGCCCCAATAGGGCTCCGCACGTTTACGCAAAACGGCCTGCTGCCCGATCGCAAATTCCGCCAGTTCGAAAGCGCCGGTTCCGACCGGATTTTTCGAGAGATCGCCGCCTTCTTCGGTGAAACGGCGGTGAACGATTGCCGTCGGATAGTTATAGAGGTTCTCAGGAATCGAGAGTTCCGGCTGGTTCAGGTTCAACCGAACCGTATGATCGTCGACTTTTTCGACCGCACCCGGCGTCATCCTTTGCTCGGTGACGGCATTCCCGTCATCATCTTTCTTTCCCGTATCGACTGTGTCGGTCATGGACTTGAAAAGGCCGATATTCGACGAGCCAGTGTTGGGATCGAGCCAACGTGTGAAATTAAAGACGACATCATCGGCATTGAAGTCATCGCCGTTGGACCATTTAACGCCCTGACGCAGTTTGAAAGTCCAGGTCTTCAGATCGTCCGAGGCTTCCCAGCTTTCCGCCAGGTACGGCCGCGTAATGTTGTCGGCACCGGTGATCGTCAGATATTCGACAATGTGCCGCGCGACGTTCGATTTTTCTGTCCAGTCGAAAGTCGCCGGATCGGTCATCTCCTGTACGACCATCGCCAATTTGAAAGACCCGCCTTTTTTTGGCGTTCCTTCGGCTTTTGCGATCGGGACAAGATCCTCACCGGTGATTGTTCCCAGCATGCCATAGGCCGCCGTGGCCGATACGCCGAGCAATGTGGCCGTCCGCAGGAATTCTCGCCGGCCCACCGCGCCCTGGCGTAGCTGCTCACATAACTCCGGAACATAAGGGTGTAGCCTTTTTCCGTTCTCTTTCAGTGCTTCTTCAGTCATTTGTGTCTCCCAGGTCGTATTGTTTGCGTTGCGCGCGTTTCTCTAAATCTCAACGCCGTCTCGAAAATTCCGTATCCCGATCAGTATTTTGGCACCTTCAAGGTAATATCGCAAATGCGACCAATTCTTGCGTTTTCCGACTCATGGCATGCCGCAGCTGTCCCGACAGTGCGCACGTCCTCGCGCCGTCAAAGATGACCGTGATCGCTTGGCAGATATCGATCGCGTTTGATTTTTTTGAGGCACGATGTTGATCAATGGTGCCGCTTTTCCCCTGTCCAGCTTTGTTTTTTCTTTTTATTAAGCTTCAAGGTTATCCCCTGAGGTGCAACGCAAGTTGCTATATCCCGACAGAAAGTTAGCTTTGTACGACGCAACCCTAGAGGGTTTCGGGATCAAACCAGGCTGGTTCGCACAATCACTTCGCTCTCGAGCGTACGGTGAACCGGGCATTTATCTGCGATTTCAAGAAGCCGGCTACGCTGTTCATCGCTCAGATCTCCGCTTACGCGTACCTGGCGTTCAACAAGGTCCAGACGGCCGGACTTTGTCTCACAGTCGGCGCAGTCTTCAGCGTGAATCTTATTATGGGAGAGAGTGACCTCGACTTGATCCAACGGCCAGCCTTTTCGATCGGCGTAAAGTCTTATGGTCATAGAGGTGCAGGCGCCCAGCCCGCTCAGAAGCAGATCGTAAGGCGTCGCGCCGCTTTCATCGCCGCCATAGCTTTTCGGCTCATCGGCACGCAGGGGATAGAATTCGGTCGCAATCGCTTGTGTGAACTTCCCTTCCCCGGTTTCTCGCACCACAACCGTGCCCGACTGAGCCTTTAGATCCACCCCAACGGCTTCCGCCTCTCCCAGGTAACGTGTCGCCCAGGCCGATAGTACTGTCGCGATGTAGGCCGCATCGGATTTCTTGGAAACCAGGTGATCGGCTGTATCCAAGCTGACGAAGCTTCTGGGGTGTTTCGCAGCCGAAAAAATCGCGGCCGCGTTTTCAATACCGACGGTTTGATCGATCGGCGAGTGAAAGACGATCAGAGCCTTTTTCAAACTCGACACTGACTCCGTCAGGTTCCGTTCGGATATGTCGTCAAGGAACTGTTTCTTGATGCGGAATGGACGTCCCGCCAGCAGGACTTCTGCTTCGCCCCGCGCTTCGATGTCCGGTTTGGCATCCTGAAAGAGATGCGCGACATGGGAAGGCTCGGAGGGGGCACCGATCGTCGCCACGGCGAGAGCTTCGGGGACAGACCTTGCGGCCGCCAGAACCGCAGCGCCACCCAGGCTGTGACCGATCAGTATCTTCGGTGCTTCGCGGGTCTCACGCAGAAAGTCGGCGGCCTTTACAAGATCGGCAACATTGGAAGAAAAGTTGGTGTTGGCGAACTCACCTTCGCTTGCCCCAAGCCCTGTAAAATCGAAGCGCAAAACCGCAATACCCTCCGCCGCCAGGCCCGCGGCAATCCGCGAGGCCGCGTAGATGTCTTTGGTGCAGGTGAAGCAATGCGCAAAAAGCGCATAGGCACGCGGTTTACCGATCGGTGAGTCGAGCCGCGCCGCCAGGAGTTCGCCCCCGGCTCCGGGGAACGTGAGTTTTTCGTATCCGGCAGCCATAAGGTCTCTCCAATGTTTTTATGATCGGCGAAGTCTAATCCAAGTGTGCAAAGCATCGAAAGTCAAACCGCTGCGACAGCACGCAAATTGATGTGAGGTGCTCACAATGAAAGATCAAAGCGGCAACTTCATGCCCTCATGGCTCGCCCTGAACCCCAAAGCTTCGTAGAAGCGAAGCGCATCCGGCCGGGCTTTATCCGTGGTCAGCTGTACAAGACCGCAGTTCCGTTCCTTGCACTTCTCTATCGCCCAGCGGAACATCACCCCGCCAAGCCCCTCGCCGCGAAACGAAGAAGCGATCCGGACGCTCTCGATCTGTCCGCGCCACATACCCGTGCGGGACAGTCCGGGAATGAAGGTCAGCTGCAAGCAGCCAAGCAACGCCCCGTCCCGCTCGACAACGACCAGCAGCTGGTTCGGGTCACGATCGATGGCCTCGAAAGCCTTGATGTAACTCGCATCCAACGGCGGTTCCGGCTTTTCCCGCGTAGCCCCAAGGCTATCATCGGCCAGGAGCTCCACGATAGCGGCCAGGTCTTCCTTCTTCGCGCGGCGAAAGCTGACGTCTTGCACATCACTCACCGTCATGAGATCTCCAATTCTTCTCAGAGTTCCGCGTCCAAGTCAGGATTACTTCGCTCCGACAAAGCCCACTCCAGGGGCGCGGGAAGAGACCGGACGGAGTAGTCGATCCTGAGCGTTCTCCGGCTGCTGCTCTGCTGTGACGGACTGGAACGATGCAGGGTGAGCGCCTTGACGAAAAGAACATCCCCCCGTTTTGCCACTGAGTCCTCAACTTCCGCCTGCTCGGCAACCTCCAGCACGTCTTTGGCTGCAATCCGACCGGATCTATGGGTGCCCAACCCCACCTGCAGGCAGCCGTTTGATCCGTCACTGTCATCCAGGTGGATACGCGCAAAGAACATCTCTTCGAGAAGTGCCACCGGAGGCTCGACGTGCCAGATGCCGGCTTTGCGGGTCCAGGCGTTGTATCCCTCCAGTTCGTGCCGTTCCTTGACCGCGATGACACGATCTTGATGCCAGGGCACACTCCAGTTCATCTCGCTGGTCTTATTGAAAGCGAGGATACGCACGGGGAAGGCGCCTGGAACGAGGTCACGTGCGACGCGCGTGAGCCGGCTTTCGACACCTGCGGCAGCAATAAGATCGGCGTTCCACTCCAAACGTCCGCCCGGCACAGCTCCGATCTCACAGGCGCGATCCAAAGCGGAGAGATCCGCACCCTCTATTGCTCCACGCACCCAGACGCGCCCCAGATCTTCCAGGATCGAGGTTTCCAGCTTCATCGTTGATAAGTTCCAGTCATCTGCAAACATGTGTCGTCACAAGGAGCTATAGACCCGCAGAAGACGTCGCGGCAATCGACACGGCTTTCCTTTCCATCAGATCCAAGTGATGATTGATCCGAAGATACAGCCATACACGAGAATGCCTTCTCCATGAATCATGATGCTCACGCGGATCCAACCAGGCAAACCGAACTGGTCAGCAAGTCGACCCTGTTTAAACGCTACTTCCAGGTCGACGAATACGTCGTCCGCCACAGTCTCTTCGCCGGTGGCGTCTCTGAACCGGTCACGCGCGAGGTTTTCGAGCGTGGCCACGCGGCAGCGGTCATTCCCTACGACCCGGAAGCCGACGCGATCGTCTTTATCGAGCAGTTCCGGACCGGTGCTTTCGCGGCCGGTCTCCATCCCTGGCTGATCGAGGTTGTCGCCGGTATCATAGATGATGGAGAGAGCCCGGCAGAGGTCGCCCGGCGGGAAGCCATGGAAGAAGCCAATTGCAAGATTGGAGAACTGGTCCCCATCGGCAAGTTTCTGGTAAGTCCGGGCGGGTCCTCCGAAACGCTCTCGCTGTTCTGTGGACGGGTCCAAAGCGCAACAATCGGCGGAATTCATGGCCTTAGCGAGGAAAGCGAGGATATCCGCGCCTTCGTGCTGAGCTTTGAGGACGCGCTCACCCAGATGCGTGAAGGTAAAATCACGAACCTCTTCACCTTTGCTGCCTTACAGTGGTTGGTCTTGAATCGCGAGGAATTGCGCGCTAAATGGCAATGACCGGCTCACGCGACAGTGACCCGCTTCTCCTTGAAAGCGATCAAGTCCTGCCGCTAGTGTCCTGGCTCGCTTAATTTCAGTCCTCAAATTTGTCCGAAGTGAAGAAGAATTCATGAACGTCCGAAACGGTTTTATCGATACTATTGGCAATACTCCGCTGATCCGCCTGAAACGCGCCTCAGAAGAGACCGGCTGCGAAATCCTCGGTAAGGCCGAGTTCCTGAACCCGGGAGGTTCCGTGAAAGACCGGGCGGCCTGGGCGATCATCAAGGACGCCGAAGAAAAGGGTCAAATCCGTCCCGGCGGCGTCATCGTCGAGGGTACGGCAGGAAACACCGGAATTGGTTTGTCTCTGGTCGCCCGGGCGCGCGGATACCGTACCGTTATCGTCATTCCCGAAACGCAGTCCGAGGAAAAGAAGGACATGCTGCGGCTCTGCGGCGCGGATCTGCGGCAGGTGCCCGCCGTGCCCTACAAGAATCCGGACAACTACGTCCACTTCTCAAGGCGCCTGGCCGAAAAAATGGCGAAATCCGAGCCCAATGGTGCAATTTGGGCCAATCAATTCGATAACACCGCGAACCGGCAGGGTCATTACGAGACAACCGGTCCTGAAATCTGGGATCAGACTGACGGCAAGATTGATGGCTTTGTTTGCGCTGTGGGTTCCGGAGGCACTCTGGCCGGCGTCGGCATGGCGCTGAAAGAGCGCAACAAGGATGTCAGGATAGCTCTCTCCGACCCGATGGGCTCTGCGATCTACAGCCATGTCAAACACGGCGAGCTGAAGTCCGAAGGCAGTTCAATCACGGAAGGCATTGGCCAGGGTCGAATAACGGCGAACTTAGAGGGTGCACCGATCGACGAGGCTTTTCAGATCAGCGATCAGGAAGCAATGCCCATCGTCTTCGATCTCTTCGAAAACGAAGGCTTCTGCCTGGGTGGTTCCAGCGGGATCAACATCGCCGGCGCAATCCGTCTCGCGAAGCAACTGGGGCCTGGTCACACCATCGCAACGATCCTCTGTGATTACGGCACCCGCTATCAGAGCAAGATGTTCAATCCTGCCTTTCTGAGAGAAAAAGATCTGCCGGTTCCCGCCTGGTTGGACGCAATGTAAGCTGACCTGGAAAGCGGTTGACTGCCTGCAGACCGGCAGGCAGGTGTTCCAAAATGAATAAACAGACTGGGGGACGAGGATGGAACTTCTCTTTCGTGACGATGCCTATCTGAAAGACTGCGAGGCGACGGTGGTTTCCATCGGCGAGGAAGGCCTCCGTCTCGACCGTACCGTCTTCTATCCCATGGGAGGCGGCCAACCCGGAGATACCGGTGCCTTGACCATGGAAAGCGGCGAAAAGATCCGCGTTCTGGACACTCGAAAAGGTGAAAATCACGAAGACGTCGTCCACGTCCTCGATCCGGAGGCGACGCCGCCCGCGGTCGGCAGCAGGGTCACGGCGGAAATTGACTGGGATCGCCGCTACCGCCTGATGCGGATGCATTCCTGTCTTCATCTTCTCTGTGCCGCGGTCACGGGCGATGTCACCGGCGGGCAAATCGGCGAAGAGAAAAGCCGCCTCGACTTTAACCTCCCCGACACCCAGCTCGACAAAGAGGCCCTCACGGCGGAACTAAACCGCCTGATCAGTGAGAATCACCCGGTCGCCGAGCGATGGATCTCCGACGAGGAGCTCTCGGCAAACCCGGATCTCGTGCGCACCATGTCGGTTAAGCCGCCAAGCGGTTCCGGCAAAGTGCGCCTGCTCGATATCGCGGGTGTCGATCTTCAGCCCTGCGGGGGCACGCACGTCCGCGAGACCGGCGAGATCGGACGGGTGCGGATCGGTAAGATCGAAAACAAAGGGCGCCAGAACCGCCGGATCAATATTCACTTCGACGGCTAAAGATGCCATGATTCGCAAAACATTCATTCCGGATTAAAGGCTCTTCCATGCCCGATTCAGACATCAGCTCACTCGTCAGCACAAATTGGCTGGCTGAACACATCGATGCGCCGGACGTCAGGGTCGTCGACGCCAGTTACTATTTGCCGCATGAAGGGCTGGACCCGAGAGCCGAGTATGAAGACCAGCATATCCCCGGCGCGGTCTTCTTCGACATTGACGAGATCGCCGACACCTCGAGCAGCCTGCCACATATGCTGCCACCGCCCGAGAAGTTCGCCAGCCGCGTCCGCCGTCTCGGGCTGGGCGACGGCAATCGGATCGTTGTCTACGATCAGCGCGGTATCATGTCGGCGCCCCGGGTCTGGTGGACCTTCAAGATCTTCGGACATGACGATGTTGCCGTGTTGGACGGCGGCCTGCCGAAATGGCGGCACGAAGGCCGTCCCCTGTCCGACGCGCCGCCAACACCCGCCGAACGCCATTTCACACCACGCTTCAACACCTTCCTGATCCGCGAGAAAGATCAGCTCATGAGCAATCTGAAGAGCCAGCGCGAGCAGGTTCTCGATGCCCGCTCGCAGGGCCGCTTCGCCGGAACGGCTCCGGAACCCCGAGAAGGACTGCGTTCAGGACACATCCCGCAGAGTCTCAACCTGCCTTTTACTGATCTGATCGAGCCGACAAGCCAGACTTTCAAGCCGCGCGACGAGCTTCGCAATCTCTTTTCGAGAGCAGGGCTGGACCCCAAACGCCCGGTCGTCACGACCTGTGGTTCCGGCATCACAGCCGCGGTTCTTGCGCTCGCCCTGGAGCTCACCGGACATCGGGATTATTCCGTATATGACGGTTCCTGGTCGGAGTGGGGCCTGGCCGGTGAGACGCCGGTAGATACCTGATTTTGCAAGCAAGAAACACTGATCTTTAAGGTGAAGCCGTGGGCGGGAAAACCGATCTGACACTCCGCAACTATACAACGGCCGACCGGGACCAGGTGGTGGCGTTATGGGACCGTTGCGGCCTTTTGGTCTGGTACAACGATCCCGATAAGGATATCGCGCGCTGGATCGAGAACCCCTCCTCGGAGATTTTGCTCGGGGTCCTTGGCGACGAGATCGTGGCCACGATCTGCGTCGGCAACGACGGTCATCGCGGCAGATTGAACTACCTGGCCAGCGCACCGGAGCACCGGGGCAAGGGTTTTGCCTCGGCCATGGTCTCTGCAGCAGAGGATTGGTTGCGCGACCGCAATGTTCCGAAAGTCGAGCTTCTGATCCGAGAGAACAATCTCGGCGTCAAAAACTTCTACCGCCGGGTCGGGTATCACCAGAACAACTGTCATATCATGCAGCGCTGGCTTATCGACGGCATGCCGACGCCGGCCAACGATGCCCCGCGAACCGATGGCAAGCTCGAGAACACCATCACCTACCTTGAGATGACCGAACGTCCGCTCCAGCAGATCCCGAAGTTGACCGGTGACCGCACGGTCGCTCTCCTGGGCTGCAAACAGCCGCCCCTCTCCTTCTACCGCTTTCTCTACAACAGCGTCGGCGAACCCTGGTTCTGGTGGGAACGGCGGACGATGGATGACGAGAGCCTGCAAAAAATCATCCATGACCCCATGGTCGAAATCTACGTGCTCTATGTGGAAGGGGCACCGGCGGGTTACGCCGAGCTCGATCGCCGGATCGACAAGGAAGTCGAACTGGCCTATTTCGGCCTGCTGCCGGAGTTCATCGGACAAGGCCTCGGCCCCTACCTGCTGGCCTCGGCGATCGACATAGCATGGAGCTACAGTCCGGAACGGGTGCATCTGCACACCAACACCCTGGATCATCCCAAAGCCCTGCCGGTCTATCAGCGCTGCGGCTTCGTGCCTTACAAGCAGGAAAACATCATCATCGACGACCCCAGGCTGACCGGCGCTTTTCCGGCGTAACCCCATTCTTTGTCGCCGAAATCGCCGTTCACGAGACACCTCCTGACATAATGTTGTCAGTAATATTGTGCTATTCAGATAAATTCGACGTCTGCGCTGTCACAGATTTGCGCCGGACCGGCGGGCGAGATGAAGTCGGCCCAGGTCGCGTTGTGATGAGCGATAATGTCCTTCGCAGAAAGATGCGGACGTTCGGCGGTGGTATGCGCATCCGCAGCAACGGTCGTATGATATCCGCGCCCCAGGGCAGTGCGAACGGTGGTATCGACACAAAACTCCGTCGCGCAGCCGCAAATCACAAGGCGCCCGATGCGATCAGCGCGGAGGACCTTGTCGAGATCCGTCGAGAGAAAGGAATCGCAGGAGGTCTTTCGAACAGTGAGGTCTCCCTCTCGGGCGTCGAGTTCAGGCAGTAAGTGCCATCCGGATTCGTCCGGGTGATGAGGATCACCTTCAGGACCGTCATGCTGAACAAAGATCACTCTGCCATTCTCGGCACGGCATTTTGCAGCAAGAGCGTTGATACGCGCGACCACGGCCTCGGAGTTGTAACGAAGCGTTCTGGGTGAAAAGGACCCAAGCTGCATATCGATGATAATCAAGGCGTTTGACATGAAAACAATCCAGAAAGTGGGGCTGCCGCGCCTCCTTTGGCGATCGGCGGTTTTACATGGAACCGCCGTCAGGAGAGTAGAAACTTGAGACGCGCTGACCGTTTGTTCGACATTATCCAGATTTTGCGCTCCGCAAGCGGTCCTGTGACTGCGGACCAGATTGCGGAACGGCTCGAAGTGACCGTGCGCACCATATATCGCGATATCGTGACGCTGCAAGCCAGCCGGGTTCCCATCGAAGGTGCCGCCGGTATCGGCTATGTCCTGCGCTCGGGTTTCGATATGCCGCCGCTGATGTTCTCCTCGGATGAGACCGAAGCCTTGCTGGTCGGCATGAGCCTTTTGCGGCGCACGAGTGATCAGGGCCTTCATCGCGCGGCCCAATCTATCCTCGCGAAGGTCGAAGCAGTCCTGCCGAGCGACCGCGTTGGCTCTCTCGACAAGCGGCCCTTTTTCGTTTGCGATTATGGCGCGGAGCCTTCTCCGCTGACCGATCTGGCGGAGATCCGAAAGACCATACGGGAAAGCAAAAAACTCGAAATCGATTACCAGGACGCCAACGGCCAGGTGACGACACGTATCATCTGGCCAATCGCAGTTGCCTACTATGTCGAAGTGGAACTGGTCTGTGCCTGGTGCGAGCTGCGCGAGGATTTTCGGCACTTTCGGGTCGACCGCATTGACCGGCTCGAATTCCTCAAGGAAAGCTTTGCTGACAGTGGCCGGCATCTGATCGATGAATGGATGGCCGCGACCAATGGCCGGCAGCCTTCTCTCTCGTGACAGAATGTTGTCAGGAGCCTTCTGTTCCAATGTGCGGATAGTCATCCACCTCAGCAGCACGTTGGAACAAATTCATGGAACAGGTGAAAATTTTAAAAGACGGTTTTGAAACACACTCCATGTTGATGGAACCGCATTGGCTCGTAACTTTTCAGGCGCCGGTCGAGGATATCGACCGCATCTTCGAGGAAATCACAATCCACACGCCCCTCCAGCATGGCAAGACAGACAAGAACGGCTTCCGAACATCCAGCGGCCAGGAGTATTACCGGCCGAGGGAAGGCACGCCGACAGGCGCCGAGGAGGAGATCCGCAAACGGCCCGGCGTCGACGAAATGTCCTTCTTCATTCCGCAGGACAATCAGGTACTAGAGCGCGTGATTGAGGCGATCTATGCGGTCCACAGCTACTATGAGCCGGTCGTGTTTGTCCGCGAGGTGTTGCGCAGCCGCTGCAAAGGTCTCGACGATTCCAGGAACCCGCATCGCTGGTGGAACAAAAGCGGCGACTGGAAAACGGCTTGACGTGTATTTGACGCCCATGCCGGCGCTTACTGGAACGGCGGCGCCCGCATCAGGCCGCCGTCGATCCACAGCGCATTGGGTCCCCGTTCCAACTCGGTCGGACGTCCGGGCCCGAAGTGGCGATCGTAGACTTCACCATAGTTGCCGACCGCCTCGACGATCCGATAGGCCCACAAAACATCAAGGCCCAGTTGCGTCCCGAAGTCACCCTCAAACCCGAGCAGACGCCGGATCGCAGGATCTTCGGTTGAAGAGGCCATAGATGCCAGGCTTTCCGAAGAGACCTGCTTCTCTTCCGCGACGAGCATCGCAAAAACACCCCAGCGGACCACATTCTGCCAGGCCCGGTCCCCGCTCAGGGTCACGGGCCCCATCAGGCGTTTGGAGAGCAGGTCCGGAAGGATCTCATAGAGTGCCGCGCCGTTCTCTTCCCGGCTTCTGACGCCGGCCAATGCAAGGCGTCCGGCCATCAGCGCGGTACAGGAACCCTCACGGAGCTGAAGGACGCCCTCTTCTATCGAGCCGGTCTCTCGGACATTCAAAGTCATCCGGTTCTGAGACGCGAAGGCTTCGATGCGGCCCTTCGCCTCATCGTCACCGCTAAAACATACGCTTCCACCATCAAGTTCCAAAGCGTTGGAAAAGGCGTCCGCACGCCTGACCATCAGACCAAGACTGTTCACGAAGGCACTGCCCGCGAAGCTGACGTCACGCCGCCCGAAGAGTGCGTCTTCGTGCAGGGCCAAGACATCGATCCGACCGTCGTTTAAAGCCTTTAAGCCGGTCTCAGGGCCAACTTCAACAAAGGAAACCTGATCCGGCGTGCCGAACAGAGCAGCCGACCAGGATCGGCACAGATCGATTTCAAACCCGCGCCAGTTCCCGCTGTCATCCTTGACGGCCAGGCCCTCTTGTCCCGCCTGGACCCCACACCTGAGCAGACCGTCGCTCTTGATTTGATCGAGGATCTCGCCGGCCGCGGCCGGCAGGGAAAACCCGAGCAGAACAAGCGTAAAAAAAATCGCCGAGCGGGATAGGATTTTGAGCATAAGACAAAAAAAGGGCGCAATCATCCGATCGCGCCCCTTTGTTTCCGTTTAGTGAGCCAGGATCTGGCTGAGGAACTGCTGCGTCCGCTCCGACTGCGGATTGTTGAAGAATTCCTCCGGCTCGTTTTGCTCGATGATTTCTCCACCGTCCATAAAGATGACCCGGTCGGCAACCTTGCGGGCGAAGCCCATTTCATGGGTCACGCAGATCATCGTCATACCGGTTTCGGCCAGATTGACCATGACCTCGAGCACTTCGGCGATCATTTCAGGATCGAGTGCGGAAGTTGGCTCATCGAACAGCATGATGCGCGGGCTCATACAGAGCGAGCGCGCAATGGCCACACGCTGCTGCTGACCACCGGAAAGCTGGCCGGGGTACTTAGCCGCCTGCTCCGGGATCCGCACCTTGTTGAGGAACTCCATCGCGATCTCTTCGGCTTCTGCCTTGGGCACCTTCCGGACCCAGATCGGAGCCAGTGTGCAGTTCTCCAGAACGGTCAGATGCGGGAACAGGTTGAAGTGCTGGAAGCACATCCCAACCTCCCGCCGGATCGCATCGATGTTCTTCAGGTTTCCCGTCAGTTCGATATCATCAACGATGATCTGCCCCTGCTGGTGCTCTTCCAAGCGGTTGATACAGCGGATCATCGTCGACTTACCGGACCCGGAAGGACCGCAAACAACGATACGTTCGCCACGGCGCACCGTCAGGTTGATGTCCTTCAGGACATGAAACTGACCGTACCATTTATGCATACCAATAATCTGAATGGCAACTTCATCGGAAACTCCGGGAGTCGACACGCGCTGAACAGCGTCAGACATAAATTCTCTCCTATCGCTTGTGACCGGTATGCAGCTTGGCTTCGAGCCATATGCTGTACCGGGACATGCCGAAACAGAACACCCAATAGATCACCGCCACGAAGGCGTAGGACTCGTGACTAAGCCCGATCCAGTTGGCATCGGTAATAACCGTTTTCGCAATTCCGAGCAGATCGAACAAACCGATGATCAGAACCAACGATGTGTCTTTGAAAAGACCGATGAAGGTGTTCACGATCCCGGGAATAACAATCCGCAAAGCCTGTGGAAGAATGATCAGGTACATCATTTTCCAGAAGCTCAGACCCATGGCCGCGGCGGCTTCGTATTGCCCCTTCGGGATCGCCTGCAGACCGCCTCTGATCACCTCCGCCATGTAAGCCGCCGAGAAGAGCGAGACGCCGATCAAACACCGCAACAGCTTATCGAAGTTCACACCTTCCGGCAGGAACAACGGCACCATCACGGATGACATGAACAGGATCGTGATCAGGGGCACGCCACGGACAAACTCAATGAAGGTGACGCACATGGCGCGCACCACGGGCATATTCGAGCGTCTGCCCAAGGCCAGGGCTACCCCGATCGGCAAGGAGGCCACAATTCCCGTCACACCGATCACCAGTGTAAGAAGGAGGCCACCCCACTGCGGCGTTTCCACGGTGGTCAGCCATGCATCCGGTCCGGATCCAGTGCCGCTGAGCAGATAAAAGCCGGTAATCGGCAGGAGCAGGGTGTTGACCAGCAAGATCTTGCGAAACGGGATCTTGTCAAAAAGCACCGGAAGCAGGGCAAGAGCCAGAACCAGACCTGCGACATAAACGCGCCAAAGCTCGTCCGATGGATACAGGCCGAAAAGGTACTGCTTAAGCCGGACATCGATCAGCGCCCAACAGGCCCCCGCTGACGTGCAGTCCGTTCGGGAAGCTCCCGTGAAGTCCGCCTCGAAGTAGACCCAGTCCAGAATGGGCGGGATCGACACAACGAGGAAGTATACCGCGAGAAGCGTCAAAATGGTGTTGGGGATGCTGGAGAAGAGGTTGCTTCGCAGCCAGCCGACGACCCCGACCGTTCCCGGAGGTGGCGGAAGGTCCGGATGTTCCCCTGGAGGATAGTGTTGCCCGGGGGCATTGCTTTGCGTGATATCACTCATCCTGCTGCCCCTTCATCGCTCAACCAGCGCAATGCGCTTGTTGTAATAGTTCATCAGCATGGAAATAAGCAGGCTGATACTCAGATAAACCAGCATGGTCATCATGATGATCTCGATCGCCTGACCGGTTTGGTTCAGGGACGTGCCGCCAAAGGTAGAGACAAGATCGGGATACCCGATCGCGATGGCGAGCGACGAGTTCTTGGTGAGATTGAGATACTGACTGGTCAAAGGCGGCACGATGACCCGCAGCGCTTGCGGCAAGACAATCATGCGCATCGTCCAGTTCGGCTTGAGACCAAGCGAAAAGGCGGCTTCTGTTTGACCGTGACTGACCGCCTGAATACCCGCACGCACGATTTCGGCGATGAAGCCTGCGGTATAGACGGACAGCGAAAACCACAGGGCGACGAACTCTGGCCGCAAGACCATTCCGCCCTTGAAGTTGAATCCGCCTTTTTCGGGATAGTCGAAAGTCAGAGGAAAGCCAGTGACCACTGCGGCAAGTGCCGGGAGCCCGATAATCAGCGCAACCGATGTCGAAAAAACCGGGAAGGTTTGTCCCGTCTGCTCCTGGCGTTTTCGCGCCACCCTCGCGATGATGGGAACGGCAATGACCGCTACAAAAAACGCGATGACGATGAGCCCGATCCCGTCACCGGGGATTGGCCTCGG
This sequence comes from Denitrobaculum tricleocarpae, assembly GCF_007004665.1. GTDB lineage: Bacteria > Pseudomonadota > Alphaproteobacteria > Kiloniellales > Kiloniellaceae > Denitrobaculum > Denitrobaculum tricleocarpae. The sequence goes on from NZ_ML660056.1 coordinate 467,694, forward strand.
CAGGTAGAAACCCCGATTACTCAAGAACATGGTTTCGAATACTGGGATTGCGTCTCTCACTCTGGGCAATCCGAGCAATACACCGTACCAGAACAGGATTTGCAGCAACAACGGCACGTTACGCACAACTTCGACGTACCAGTAGACCAGTTTGCTGACCAGCCAGTTTTTCGAAAGCCGCAAGACACCCAGGATCACCCCGAGGATCGTCGCGGCGATGATTCCCGTGACCGCGACCGAAAGAGTGTTCAGAAGGCCGACGACGAAGACACGTCCGTGCGTATCCGTAGCGGTATAAGGAATAAGCGACATGGCAACGTCGTAGCCTGCCGGTGAATCCAGGAAACCAAAGCCGGTCGAGATACCCAAGGCCTCGAGGTTACGCGCTGTATTGGTTCCGATGTATATGAAGAAAACTGCGACCAAGAAGAACGCCAAAGCCTGAAAAATAATTGCTCTGGTGCGTTGATCGCTCAGAAGTGAGCCCCGGTTAGGGCCATCTATGCTCTGTGTAGCCATGCCGTCCCCTGCTGGCTGACCGAACACCAAGGTCCCCTGTACCGAACCTTGATATCAGTAACTGAAACGACCTGAAGCACGCCAGGCAATGGGCCTGGCGTGCTTTTTCAGATCACTTTAAGCAGTTTTTCTGCCTTTATTAGCGCATCGGCGGGGCATAAAGGATGCCGCCGTCGGTCCAAAGAGCGTTCAGGCCGCGCTCGAGGGCCAGGGGAGTCGTCGTACCGAGGTTACGCTCGAACGACTCGCCGTAGTTGCCGACCTGCATGATGATGTTTTTCGCCCAGTCAGCCGGCAGGCCAAGCTGTGCGCCCATATCACCTTCGCCGCCCAGAAGCCGGAGAATTTCCGGGTTCTTGGAGGTCGAAGCCATCTCTTCGGCATTTGCCGAGGTCACACCCAGTTCTTCAGCAACGATCATGGCGCCGAGAGTCCAGCGGGCAATGTCGCCCCACTGGTTGTCACCGTGGCGCACGAGCGGACCGAGCGGCTCCTTGGAGATAATCTCCGGAAGGATAATGTGCTCGCTGGGGTCAGCCATGGTCGAACGCTGAGCAGCCAGACCGGAAGCATCCGTCGTATAGACGTCGCAACGCTCTTCCTCATAAACGCCACGGCCTTCAGCGGAAGTCTCGATGACAACCGACTCATAGCTCATGCCGTTGGTGCGGAAGTAGTCAGCCAGGTTCAACTCGGTGGTCGTACCTGTCTGGATGCAGACCGAAGCGCCATCAAGTTCTTTGGCACTGGTTACACCGAGGCTCTTACGGACCATGAAGCCCTGACCATCGTAGTAGTTAACGCCGATAAACTCGAAACCGAGATTGACGTCACGGGAGAAGGTCCAGGTCGTGTTCCGCGCCAGGACGTCGATTTCACCGGACTGAAGTGCGGTGAAACGCTCTTTGGAGGTCGTTGGCGTGTACTTTACCTGAGCGGCATCACCGAAGATGGCTGCAGCCATCGCACGGCAGAAGTCCACGTCAAAACCGGCCCACTCGCCCTGATCGTTTGGAGCCCCGAAACCGGCAAGGCCGGTGGTCACGCCGCATTGAACGAAGCCCTTGGCTTTTACATCATCGAGTGTTCCCGCAGATGCACCAGTGGTCAACGCTGTTACCGCCGCGGCGGCGAAGAGAAACTTTCCAAGCTTCATTGGTAGGATCTTCCCTGCTGTTCAATTCAAAAATCTTGTTGTTTTTGGCGTGAGAACGCTGCAATCGCCCGTTGCTATTGCCTCTTGACCTTCTATGGATCCTCGACGACGGGTCGCCTACAGCAACTCTTCACAGGCAAACCATGTCCCATCATGGCGTGAAACGCAACAGGCCTAAACCACAGATAAGTAAATTGTTACCCGACAATGACATTAAACCTTTGCTTTAAAACATCTATTTGAAAATCGCCACGTCCGATTGGTTGTGGTAGTTCGGCTAAAAACCATGAAGACGCGAGTTTCTTGAGGTTTGGAAGATCTCCCCGCAGCCTCCTTGCAGGTTGAGCTTTGATCCGGCTCCAACCAGAAGTTGCCCGCTCCCTTGCGGCAGCAAACCAAGGACTGGCATGACCGCCGCTGGCCTGTCATAACCATAGAGTCGCCGGATTCAGACAGGGTCCGTGGACCGAATGATGAACAGAACAGAACAGCCCAGTACACGGACTTCAGAGCATGTCTCCCTCACACCGCAAGCCAAACACTCTCCTTACCCATTTGGGCAGAGAACCGAAGAAGCAGCACGGTGCGGTCAACCCGCCCGTCTATCACGCTTCCACTATCCTGTTTGAGGACGTCGAAAGTCTCCGCGCGGCAAAAGAAATACGCATGCGGCCGGATGCCGTGACCTATGGCCGGATGGGGACCCCCACAACAATGGCTCTGCAGGATTCGGTCGCAGCCCTTGAGGGCGGGTATGCCGGCATCGCCGTTTCCTCGGGACTTGCCGCCGTCACGGCCAGTATCATGTCCTTTGTCCAGGCCGGAGATCACGTTCTCATGACTGACTCGGTTTACGGTCCGGCGCGTGCTTTCTGCGACTCCACACTCGCAAAGTTCGGTGTCGAAACAACTTACTACGATCCCTTGATCGGAAGTGATATCGCCTCGCTCATCAGGGAAAATACCAAGATCGTCTTTACGGAATCACCCGGGTCGCAAACCTTCGAGGTGCAGGACATTCCCGCCATTGCCGAAGCCGCCCATGCCGCCGGCGCCGCCGTTTTGATGGATAACACCTGGGGCACACCGCTCTACTGCAAATCATTCGAACTGGGCGTCGACGTCTCCATCCATGCCGGAACCAAGTACATCGTCGGCCATTCCGACGCGATGCTGGGCATCATCGTCACCAGCCAGGCCTTTTACGAGAAGGTACGGCGCGGCGTCATGTCGCTCGGACACAGCGCGGCACCGGACGATGTCTTTCTGGGCTTGCGTGGTTTCAGAACGCTCTCGGTCAGGCTCGAGCAGCACCACAAGAACGGCGTCGCATTAGCGACCTGGCTTCAGCAGCGCCCCGAGGTCGCAAGAGTAATGCACCCTGCTCTGCCCGATGACCCCGGCCACGAACTCTGGAAACGCGATTTCTCGGGCGCCTGCGGTCTCTTCGGGCTTGTCTTGCATCCGGTCGCGCAGTCCGCTGTCGATCAAATGCTGAACCATCTCGAGCTCTACGGCATGGGCTATAGCTGGGGTGGTTTCGAGAGCCTGATTGTTCCAACCGATCCACGCTCGATCAGGACCGCCACCGACTGGAACGCGCAGGGCCCCTCCTTGCGGATTCACGCCGGCCTGGAAGACATCGACGATCTGATCGCCGATCTCGAGGCGGGTTTTGAGCGCCTCAATCGCGCCGTGGCCGCCGAGTAAGACTAGCCCCCGAGTAAGACTTGGCTGCCATCACCCACGAAAGAAACCGGACAGAGCTTTTATGATGAGCGAAGCTATTTCACTTCCCGACACACTGGCGCAGGAAGTTGCCTTCGATGACAAAGGATTGATCGCAGCGATCGCGCAACAGCACGACACCGGTGAAGTCCTGATGATGGCCTGGATGAACCGCCAGTCTCTGGCGGAGACCATCGCGACCGGACAAGTCTGCTATTGGTCCCGCTCCCGTCAAAGCCTGTGGCGAAAGGGCGAGAGTTCGGGACAGGTGCAAAAGCTTGTTGAATTGGCTTTGGACTGCGACGGTGACTGCCTGCTTTTGAAGGTGGATCAAACCGGCGTCGCCTGCCACACAGGCCGGCGGAACTGCTTTTATCGCGTCCTTACCGACGATCACCGCCTGGAGGACAGATTGCCGGTTCTGAAAGATCCAGAAGATCTGTACGGGAAATAGATGATGCAGGCCCCGGTCTTCGGCATCTATCACAGGCATAGGCTCTGCGTGAGGTTCTCGTTCCGCGGTTTATCTTTGCCGCGGATCGCCCTGGCCATCTTTTTGGCAGCGTTCGCTTCCCCGAATGAGGGTCGCGCCGACAGTTCGGTCGAGTCAGTCACTCTTTTCGCTGCGGCAAGCACGACAAACGCTCTCGCTGAAATCGTCGAACTTTACAAGGACCAGAGCGACACCAGGGTCCGCACGGTTTTTGCCGCCTCCTCCACTCTCTCCAAACAAATCGTCAACGGAGCGCCTGCAGATCTCTTTCTTTCGGCGAACGAACGCTGGATGGAACATCTCATCGACAAAGCCGCCGTCGATCCGAAGAGTAAACGCGCCTTGTTTGGCAACCGGCTGGTCCTGGTCGTCGGCCCGAACAATGAAGCCGAGAGCGGAGGCCAACACCAGAAATTGTCGCCCTCTTTGCCACTTGGAGAAATTCTCGGAACGAGCCGCCTGGCGATCGGCGACCCGGCGCACGTCCCGGCCGGTATCTACGCAAAGGCGGCGATGCAAAGCCTCGATCTCTGGGATGACTACAGCGACAAGCTGGCCTTTTCGGGGAATGTCCGCACCGCCCTCGCTTTGGTCGAACGTGGCGAAGCGGCTGCCGGGATCGTGTATGAGACCGATGCCTTGATCCTGCCGAAGCTCGGAATCGTCGGCACTTTCCCGCCCGGCAGCCATCCGCCGATCATCTATCCGCTTGCCATCGTGACCGACAGGCACTCGAAGGCAGTCGAGGATTTCTATGGATTTCTGGCTGGTCCCGAAGCGGCAAAAATCTTCGCCCGGCATGGCTTCAGCCCATCGGGAGCACTTCAGTGACAGATAACGAAAGCCGCTGATCTGATGGTCTCTCTCACCCCCATGGAATTGGAAGCCTTGCAGTTGAGCCTTCGGGTGGCGTTTTTCGCCGTCACGGTCAGCTTGCCCCTGGGCATTGCGGTGGCCTGGATCCTGGCGCGCTATAGCTTTCCGGGAAAACCCATTCTGGACGGCATCATTCATCTTCCGTTGGTTTTGCCCCCTGTCGTGGTCGGATACCTCTTGCTGATCCTCCTGGGACGGGAAGGCTTCCTGGGGCAATGGCTGTATCGTCTTTTCGATATCACCCTGGCCTTCACCTGGCAGGGCGCTGCAGTGGCCGCTGCAGTGATGGCATTTCCACTGATGGTCAGGTCGATCAGACTGGCACTTGAACTCGTCGACCGGAACCTAGAAGCCGCGGCCTTTACACTGGGTGCGGGCTATTGGAACGTTTTTTTCACCGTGACGCTTCCGCTGATCGCGCCCGGCATCCTAGCCGGCAGCCTGTTGGCCTTCGCCCGCAGTCTGGGCGAGTTCGGTGCAACCATTACCTTCGCCGCAAATATCCCGGGCATCACACAGACCATTCCTCTTGCTCTCTACAGCGTTATCCAAACACCCGAGGGTGAATTGGCCGCCCTTCGCCTCGCCATCCTCTCCGTCGCCCTCTCCTTCGCGGCCCTCGCAATCTCCGAAATCCTGGCGCGCCGGCTGCGCACCCGGATGGTCGGCTAAAGGGTCCCGCGCCGATGCTCAAAGTCGACGTTGAGAAAAGCCTCAAAGCCTTTCATCTGAATACAAGATTTGAATGCGAATCCTCTGGCGTGATCGCCTTGTTCGGCCGCTCGGGTTCCGGCAAAACCTCGATCGTCAATATGCTCGCAGGTCTTCTCACCCCGGAACGCGGCGAGGTGGTCGTCAAAGACCGGGTTCTCTTTGATTCTTCAAAAGGAATCAATGTACCGCCACAGGAACGCCGGCTTGGTTATGTCTTTCAGGAAGACCGGCTTTTTCCCCACCTGACGGTGCGCAGGAACCTGCTCTACGGCTGGAAGCGCGCGCCGAAAACGGAGCGCAGAATCCAACTGGAACAGGTGGTGGAGATGCTCGGGATCGAGGCGTTGCTCGAACGGCACCCCGGCAAGCTCTCAGGTGGCGAGAAGCAGCGGGTTGCCCTGGGTCGCGCCCTGCTTGCAAATCCCAGCCTTCTCTTGATGGATGAGCCCCTTGCGGCGCTGGATCAGGCGCGTAAGGAGGACGTGTTGCCCTTTATCGAGCGCCTGCGCGACGAATTCGATGTGCCGATCATCTATGTCAGCCACAGCATGGAAGAAATCGTCCGACTCGCGGATACAATGGTGCTGATCTCCGATGGCCGGGTCGAGGCGGTTGGCGCGGTGGACGATGTGATGGGCCGTCTTGATCTGCGGCCCTTAACCGGACGCTACGAAGCCGGCGCTGTCCTGAGTGCCAGAGTGTCTTCGCACGATAACGAATTTGCCCTGACGGAACTGGAATTCGGCGGCGGCACCCTGCGGATCCCGCTGCTGGATGTTCCGACCGGAACCCTGCTGCGGCTGCGGATCAGAGCCCGCGATGTCTCCCTGGCTCTAACACCCCCTGCTGACATCAGTATACAAAACGTTTTCAAGGCCACGATCGTCGCCATAGGTAGCGAAACAGGTCCTCAGATCGATCTGCGGCTGGAGGCAGGCGGCGCGGCGGTGTGGGCCCGGATCACCAAGCGGGCTCTGATGAGTCTGAAGCTGGAGCCCGGCCGCGAAATCTATGCAATGGTCAAAGCTATCGCCGTCGACCGCCATAGCCTGGGCAGGGTCACCGGTCCTGACAGATTCCTCTCCGGCGAATAACCACTCTTCAATTCTTCAACTTTTGCTTTGAACCGGCGACAACCCGCTCAGGTTGCCCTGCTCTTTGTCATGTATCTACTGAACACAACAATCTGTAATTACATGACTCTAGAGTTCAATTACACGCACCCGCTGTGGTTTTCTTAGGAAGCCTTTAACACCTAGCGCTTATCCTGCGAAAAATTTCGAGGGTGATGATTATGAGCACGAACGCGGCACACTTGATGTCCGAGGAACAGGTCGACGAACTCGCAGAGAGCGAAGTTCTCGATGAAGCCCGGGACGTCGTGTCCAATCTGGAAATCCGTCTGCAGCAGGTCAGAACGGGCAGTCTTGCGAGAGATGAAGCCGCTAAGCTCCTGTCGCAGGATGCTGCCAACCTCCGTTTGAAAGCCCGGACCGTGGCCGTGAACGGCCTTGCGCCGATTACCCACCGCCTCGACGAATATCTCTCCTCGGTGAAATCGATCGAGGACAGTCACATTCCGGACCTTCAGACCTTTGGTGACCGGATCAGTGCGCTTCTCGACGGTGATTACGTCACTTCTGAGGAAACCGCCGAGGTTGTCCGCAATCTGCCGCATATGATGACATTTGAAGTCAGCGATGTGTCGATCACGGATACCGAGGTCACATTAGTGCTGCCTCAGCGCTCGGCTGCGCACGTTGTCGGGCGCGAACTGGCCGCTTGCGGATACCGGGTCTCGACCGTTCTGGATCCGCTCGAAGCCATTGGCCTGATCGTCGAAACCCGTCCTGATCTCGTGATTACCACAGTGGTCATGCCGCGTTTGAGTGGTGTGGATCTCGCCTGCGCGTTGGCGGCCATGCCCTCCACGAAGAGCATTCCCGTCGCGGTTTTGACCAGCCTGGAACCTAATCACCCGGATCTTGCCACACTGCCGATGAATTCCGGCCTGATCCGTCGCGGTCCGAGTTTCGGTGATGATCTGGCTGACGTCCTGCAACGCTTCAACATCACCTGATGTTTTAAGAAGCCGGCACAGGCCTCACGACAAAAGCGGCACAACGCGAGTTGGCCGCTTTTTCTTTGTTCAAGTCTCAAACGAGAAGAGCAAAAATATCCTATAAATTAGATAGTTAAACGAGACGACGAAACTATCGCTTTTAGTGAAACCGCCGGCGGTTGGGATTGGCAAGGTTCATGGCCAGACCTTCGTTCTTGAAGTCGACCTCGTCAAACTTCACGCCAATGCCGTTCCAGGCGTGCCGCACCACTGTTCCGGTGAAATCACCCAGCACATCGATTTTCATTTCGACCGGGTCGCCAATCTGTGGGCGGACGGACGTTTCCAGGAACACACCACCGCCCGAAACGTCCACGGCAGAGCAGGGATTCCAATCGGATCCCAACCTCAGGGTAGCACCGTTGGTCGACCGGTAGCGCCGGTACCTGCGGCGTTGGTCCTGCCGTCCGGTCGATGCCATGTGGTCCACTCCTTCTCGCTTTCTATTCTCTCGTTCTCAGGAATCGACAGTAAACATCACATTTTTCTAAAGTCTTGCGAAGTTCGGTTAACGCAATCCTTTACCATAAGAAATTGGTTGCGGGACAAACTATTTTCAATCTGTTAAAGCTTTGCAAGAAGCCTTTTGGCAGCTATCGAAAGGTGTTCAAAAATTTCACTTTCTTTACAAGAGGTTCCTCATGTCTGGCCAAGTCGCTGCTTCGCACATCCTACTCATGTATGCAGGATCGGAACGCTCCAGCGCAACCCGTTCCAAAGACGAAGCCCTGAGCGAAATCGAGAGCCTCAAGGCCCGACTCGACGAAGGCGCCAACTTTGGCGAACTCGCGAGCGCGCATTCCGACTGCCCTTCCGGCCAGAGCGGTGGCGACCTCGGTTCTTTCGGCCGGGGCATGATGGTACCGGAATTTGAGACGGCGGCCTTTGGTCTCGACGTCGGAGGCACCAGCGGTGTTGTCGAGACCCCCTTCGGCTACCACCTCATCCATCGAACGGCTTAAAGCCGGTTTGACGGCGGCGGTTCCAGGATGAAAACACACCAGATAGCCATCGAAGACATCTACGTCCCTGCGAAGTTCAAAAAAGAGATCGACGAGGCGAAGATCGCCGAGCGGGCCGAGAGCCTGCTCGAGGACGGTGAACAAAGCCCGATCCAGGTACGACGTGACGACAAAAAGGGCTACGTGCTGGTAAAAGGTCTGAACCGGCTTGAGGCTTGCCGCGCCCTCGGCGAGACTGAGATCGAGTGCCTTATCGTGGCGGCGCGGCAGCACTGATCCTGGGTCTGTCGCCTTGCCGCTGAAGCACGCCGGTTCCGGGAACCTTTTCAAGTAGCGTTGCGGCGATCCCGGAGCTTGGCTAGCATCGCGCGCAAACACTGGAGTCGCTGCCCTCCAGCGTCTTCAATCATCACTCTGCAGGAGTTTCTATGCCGTCCAGCCAGGGACAAAACCGTCTCGATGCGGCCCGCCGGGCGCTTACCCATATTCACGAGCAACTGGAACTGGAATTCAGCATCGAGCTCTGGGACGGTTCCAGCATTCCACCCGGGAAAACCGGCGAGACCGACCTCCGCCTCGTAATTACCGATGAAATGGCTCTGCCACGGCTTTTGCGTCGTCCGAAAGCCAAGACCCTGATCGACCTCTACATTGCCGGCGACATCGAGATCCGGGGTGGTACTCTCTTCGAACTCGCCACGCGGCGCCCGAAGTTCAAATCAAGAGTTCTGCGCCAACGGCTGAACAAGGGCCTCATCTTGAAAGCCGCCCTGCCCTTGCTCCTTGCCCGCAAAAAGTCGGACGGCTCAGGCGATGGCCTGGGTGACGGCTCCACCGCCGGCAAGGGCAGCGACAAAGCGGACATCGCCTATCATTACGACGTCTCCAACGACTTCTACCGTCTCTTCCTCGATCAGGAGATGGTCTACACCTGCGGCTACTTTACGGATTGGTCCAACGACATCGACACCGCCCAGCGCGACAAGCTGGACATGATCTGCAAAAAGCTGCGGCTGAAGCCCGGCGAACGGCTGCTGGATATCGGCTGCGGCTGGGGCGCTCTCATCTGCCACGCTGCCGAGCATTACGGGGTGACGGCCCTGGGCGTGACCCTCTCGGATGAGCAGCTTGAGCTGGCGCGCGAACGGATCGCCGAACGTGGCCTGTTCGACAAGGTTTCCGTCGAATTGCGCGACTTTCGGGACCTGGAAGGCACCTTCGACAAAATCTCCTCCATCGGTATGTTCGAACATGTGGGCATTGCCAATCACGAAAGCTACTTCAATACCGTCAACCGCCTGTTGGAGCCCCGGGGCATCTACCTGCATCACTCCATCGCCCGACGCGGCAAATCCACCGATGCCAAGTTCAACCGCAAGCGCCCTGAATACACCTCGATGCTCAAATACATCTTCCCGGGCGCCGAGGTTGATCACATCGGCATGTCGGTCCGCAATCTTGAGGCCTATGGCTTCGAGGTGCACGACGTGGAAGCCTGGCGCGAACACTACGCCCGCACCACACGCCTCTGGGCCGAGCGGCTGATCGCCAACAAGGAGGCCGCCATCGCCGAAGCTGGCGCCGAGCGTTACCGCCTCTGGGTGCTCTATCTCTCCGGAGTCTCCATGGCCTTCGAGCGCGGCACCCTGAATATCTTCCAGACGGTCGCCTCCAAACGCACCCGCGGCCTCTCCGGTCTTCCTCCGACACGCGCGGACCTCTACAGCTGATGGGGAAAGTGCCCATGACGGGAAAGCTGCCCACGGTAGGAAAGCTTCTGGGCATCGCCCGGAAATCGAAAAGCCACGCGCCCATGGAAGAAATCCAGACGGCGGACCTTACCCCCGAGACCGGTCTCGAAGGCGATTACCGCGGCAAACTCCGCCGCCGCCAGGTCTCGGTTCTGTCCCGCGAGGCCTGGGAAGAAACCTGCAAGGAGCATGGTAAGGACCTGCCTTGGACAACCCGACGCGCGAACATTCTGATCGAAGGCCTTGATCTCAAAGATACAAAGGGCGCGCGCCTGAGGATCGGCGACGCCATCCTCGAAGTCCACTGCGAGACCGATCCCTGCAGCCGCATGGACGACGCCAGTCCGGGCCTGCGCCAAGCCCTGGAGCCGGACTGGCGCGGCGGTGTCTGCTGCCGGGTAATCAAGCCCGGAAAAATTTCTGTCGGCGATAGCGCAGAAATCGAGTCTTGAAACTCAATCAGATCCCGTCTTCTCCAACCCGCACCAATCCGCGATGAAGAGCGCAATGGTGCCGGTCACCCGCTTGATCGAACTCAGGCTGACCCGCTCGTCGAAACCGTGAATGCCCTCCGAGTAGGGTCCGTAAACCAGACAGGGGCAGTCGTCGTAGAGCATGAAGACACGCCCGTCGAGATAGGCCGGGGTGACCATGCTCTCGAGCTGCTTCCCGTGAGAGGACATGTGGGCGGTCTCCAGCAGGCGCTCGGCATCGCTGCCCTCCTCCAGCACATAGCCCTCGGCAAAGAAACCGTTCCACTCCACCTCGGGCGGATTGTTGGCGAGGAAGGAATTTTTCTGGGCCGCCGCGCGAAGGCAGGCTTCGATTTCCGCCGCACGCTCCGCCGGGTTCCAACCGGGATAGATCGAGATCCGGCAGTCGATGGAGCACCAGGCCGGGACCGATGAGGCCCAGTCGCCGCCCGCGATCTTGCCGACATTCAGGTTGATGGGATGATCGGTCTCTTCGAAGTGCTTCTGATGGACCCGCTCTTCGTTCCAACTCACCTCCAGCTCATGTAGGGCCGCGATCAGCGGGAAGGTCGCCTCGATGGCGTTTGCGCCGGACCCGGCTTCCAGCACATGCACGGGAATGCCGCGCACATGAACCCGAAACCAGAGAACGCCGACATTGGCGCGCACCAGCTTGCCGTCCATGGGCTCGGGAATAATGGCCGCATCGGCGCGATAGCCGCGTACCAGGCAGGAGAGCGCGCCGTTGCCAGTGCATTCTTCCTCGGTCACGGATTGGACATGAACCCGGGCGGCAGGCTGCAGCCCAAGAGACTTCAGGGCATCCAGGGCAAAGACGTTCGCCGCAATCCCCGCTTTCATATCGCCCGCGCCCCGGCCGTAGAGCCAGTCGCCCTCCAGGTGCGGCTCGTAAGGCGGATGGCTCCACATCTCGAGGGGCCCCGTGGGCACCACATCCATATGTCCGTTGAGGATCAGCGAGCGCCCCTGCTCTTCGCGCGGTCTATGGGTGCCCACCACGTTGATGGCGTTGCTGTAGTCAACCTTGACCGGCGAAAATCCAGGGTGATGTTCGATCTCCCCGACCTCGATGGCCCAGCGGTCCATGGCAAGGTCGCGGCTTTTCAACGCCTCGAAGATGAAATCCTGTGCGGTGTGTTCCTGCCCCCGCACCGAGGGAAAGCGCACCAGATCGCGCGTGAAGGCCAGCTGCGCATCGAAACCGGCGTCGACCGCCGCCAGGATGTCGTCCTCAAGTCCTTTGTCGTGCAATTGCCTCTCCCTTAGACACAGAGCTTCGCCGTTCGCCCGACGCAACTACTCCACATGTGCCAAAGGAGGGCAACCGCTTTTCAGTGACAGGTAAGACTCGATTTAGGGGTGCGCGTACCTCACCGCCCAGTCCTCGACCGGACTTTCGCGCAGGCTGAACTTCCGGCTTTTGTCCAGGAAGTCGTGGGTATGGATCACTACGCTGTCGTCGCCGATCAGCACCACGGCGTAGGCCGGCGGCTCGAAGCTGCCGGCAATGGCGGACTCCGCCTCCAGGTCGAACCAGCACTGATGGTTCATGGCGCGCAGGCTGGAGACGGACATCCCTTTCCAGTTCCCCGAGAGAGGCCGGTGAATGTGCCCGAAGAAGAGATGACGGATGCGTCCGGCATAGGGTTCGACGGTCGCCGCAAAGGCTTCCGGCTCCTGCAGCGAAATCCGGTCGAGTGGCGCGAGGCCGATGGGAAAAGGCGGATGGTGCATGAAGAGTAACACCGGCGCGTCCTGCTCTTCTGCCGTCGCGAGCTGCGCCTTCAACCAGGCGCGGCGGGTATCGCAATACCAACCGGCGTGTGTGCCCTCGAGGTTGGTATCGAGAAAGATCAAGTGACCCTGGGCCGTCTTGCGTACCGACTGCACGAAGCCGTTTTCGTCCCGGGCCTGATCGGGGAAGTGCTCGGAAAAGACCGCCCGGTCATCATGGTTGCCGAGCAGGAGCTGCAGAGGCGGCTTGAGCGGCGACAGGACCTCAGCCAGGCTCTCGAAGGCCTCCGGCTCGCCCCAATGCGTCAGATCGCCGGTAATGCAAACCAGATCCGCATCCCGGTGATGTTTATTGATATCTGCCACGGCGGCCTCGAGCACAATCCGTGGATCGCCGCCGTAGAGTGTCTCGCCTCTGGGAACGAAGTGCGTATCGGTGAGATGAATCAGCTTCATGGTTACATGTCCTGCGGGATGTTCCTACGTCCTGCCCGCTGACTCTCTCGCGGGCGGGAAAACCGGCCGATGGAGGTGACATCCACCGGCCGGTCGCACTTGCTTTTCGAAAAGTCCCTTAGGAACCTTCGGCCGGCAGCAGGCTCTGAACCTCTTCCACCAGTTCTTCCTGAAGGGCCTTCATATCGTCGCTCTCACCCACAACAATGCTCTCGATGCCGTCGTAGATGACCTGGGTGACCGCCAGGCCGTTATCACCCGGATAGGCCTGCCAGTCGCGCAGCAGCGGCAGCTGATCGACCGCGGTCTGCTTGTTTGGGTTTTCTTTGTAGAAGTTCGCCAGGATGATTTCGTTAGCGGCTTTATTAGGCGGCATGTAGCCGGTCGTGCGGGCCACATCGGCAGCGCCCTCGCCCGAGGTGATGAACTTCAGCCAGGCCCAGGAGGCTTCCAGAACAGCGGGATCGTCGGACTGAGACACCAGCATGGCGGCGTTACCGCCGGCCGGCAGGCCTTTGGGCGTGCCCGCGATGCCCGGGAAAGGACCGGTTTTGAGGGTGAAATCGCCCTGGGAACGCTCGACGGCACCGACAGCGGAGGTCGACCAGAACATCATGGCCACCTGACCGGCGGAGAAGGAGGAGAGCGCCTCTTTCCATTCCAGGTTTTTCATTTCGCACTCGCGGAACAGGGTCTTCATGGTCTCCAGCGCCGTCAGGCCCGCATCGCCCGCAACGTTGAACTTGCCGCCCTCGATTGTGGCTTCGTCCTGACTCCACATCAGGGCCTGCAGGAACCAGTTGCCGGTGATGTTCCAGCCCCAGAAGATCGGGTTTTCGACGCCGTTGGCCTTCAGGGCCTTACAGGTCTCGACCACTTCGCTCCAGGTGCTGGGGAATTCGGTGATCCCGGCCTTCGCCATCAGATCCATGTTGTAGTAACCGACCGGCAGCGACACCGAGAACGGCAAACCATGAACCTCGTTGTTGAAGGTCGAGAGCGTCAGCATGGCGTCGTGATAGCCATCCTTGGCGAAATCGGCTTCCTTGTTGATGTAGGGCTCCAACGAGCGGGCGATGCCCTTCTCGACCAGGATCGCCTGACGGTTCAGGCCCTGCATGGTGACGTCCGGCAAGTTGCCCGAGACGGCTTCGCGCAGGATGGTGTTGGTGCCATCCTCATAGTTTTCGTAGGTCGCGCGGATCGAAACCTCGATGTTGGGATACTGCGCATTGAACTTCGGCATGATCTTTTCGTAGGTCACATCGAAGAGGTGCGAGTAAGGATAGGCGAATTCGATCTTCACCTTTTCCTCCGCCTGCGCGGTTGCTACAAGGGATACCGCTACGAGCGCGGCGGTGGCGAGTGTGCGTTTCATTGTCTCTCTCTTTCGCTGTGCGGGACCCGGTTGGTTTGGCGACGGACCGGGTCCCTTCGTTTTTCCGGCTGTTGCCGGAACTCCCCTGAGTGCGATCGTTCATGATTGAGCCAATCAAGACCGTGAATCGCCCTCACAGTTAAAAATTCTCTCGTTTGGCTATTTCATACCCGAGAGCGTGATCCCCTCGATAAAGCGCCGCTGCGCGAGCATGAACGCCACGATCAGAGGCGTGACGATGATGGTGGCCGTCGCCATCATGGGTCCATAAAAGCTGCCGTCCGCATCGCCCTTGAACTCCCGAAGGCCCAGGGGCGGCGTGAAGAGATCCCGGTTTCCCGTGACCACGATGCGCGGCCAGAAGTAATCGTTCCAGTGCGCCACGACGGAAAAGATCGCAAAGGCCAGCAGCGCGGGCACGGCGGTCGGCAGCATGACCTTCCAGACGATGGAAAGCTCGCTCATGCCGTCCATGCGCGCGGCGTCGATCAGATCGTCCGGCACGGTCATGAAAAACTGGCGCATCAGAAAGATGCCGAAGACCGAGATGGTCCAGGGAATGATCAGCGCCGCATAGCTGTTGGTCAGGCCCACCTTGGCCAGCATGATGTAGAGCGGCAGGGCGATGGCGTGCACCGGGATCAGCAGGCAGAAGAGCACCATGCCGAAGACGAACTCCCGGCCCTTGAAACGCAGCTTGGCGAGAGCATAGGCGCATGGCAGCGCGACAATGACCTGTATCAGGAAGATCGACAGCGTGACCACGACACCATTGAAGAGGTAGCGCAGCAGCGGCGCTTCCGAGAAGGCCTTGCTGTAATTGAAGACGACCGGAAGGAATGTGCAGTCTTCGCGGCTGCCGCCGACCACGACGCAGCGCTCATCCACCATCGGCTCCTGCGCGCCGAAGAAGCCGCCTTCATTTCGGTCGATCTCGCCCGGGCTTTTAAAGGAGTAGCTGAGCATGACGTAGAAGGGCAGGATTACGATGATGGCGCTCAGGATGAGCACCAGATGCTTCCAGCCTTCGCCGATGTAATGCGCCGGGATCATGCGTAGTGCACCTTTCGCTCAACCAGATAGCGCTGCACCAGCGTGATGAAGAGCACGAAGACCAGGAAGACGATGGTGATCGAAGCCCCCATCCCCATAAGGTTCTGCTTAATCGCCTTCTCGTAGATCGCGTACATCATGACGTAGGTGGTCTTGGAAGGCCCCCCTAGGGTCAGGGCTTCAACCGTGTCGAAAACCTGAAAGGAACGGATGGAGGAGATGGTCACGACGAAGACCGTGGTCGGCCCCAACATGGGCCAGGTCACCAGCCGGAAACGCTCCCAGGCGCTGCGCGCGCCGTCCATCTCAGCGGCCTGCAGCAACTCGCGCGGGATGCCGGTCAGGCCTGCGAGGTAGAGCACCATGTTGAAGCCGAAGCCCTGCCAGATCCCGATGAAGCAGATGGTCCAGATCGCGTAGTCCCGGTCGCGCAGCCAGAGCGGAAAGTCGTTGCTCGCGCAGGCATGGCCATACCAGGTCTCCGCCCCGTTCACGAAGGGCAGCCAGCCCCAGTCCAACACCGACTGAACGAAGGTGCCGCAGCCGGCGGCAAGCGTGTCGTTGACCATGCCGATGGTGGGATGCAGCGCAAATTCCCAGACGATGGCCATGGCGAGCAGCGCGGCCATTACCGGCAGGAAGAAAATGGTCTTATAGAGATCCCGTCCGAATTTGAGCGAGTTGATCAGCAGGGCCGCGCCCAACCCGAGCGCCACGGAAATCGGCACCACGGTCAGCACGTAGATCGCCGTGGAGCGCAGCATCTTGGTATAGGTCGAGTGGCTCGCGATTTTCTCGTAGTTCTTGGTGCCGACCCAGCGCGCGTTGTCGTTCCCAAGGCTGTAGTCCGTAAAGGACAGCCCGCCCGCGATCACGATCGGCGCGATCAGGATGACAAGCATCAGGATCACGGCGGGACCGACGAACCAGAGCGGCGCAGTCCGGCCAGTCATGGCGCGGCTGCTCATCACGCGACCTCACGGGCAAGCTGGGTCGTTTCCTCGAAGCGCAGGCGCTCACCGTCACGGCCGAAGACCATCGCCGCACCCCGGAGCTGTCCGACCCGCACGCGGTCGCCGGTCGAGAGATGGGCGGCAACTTCGGGATTGGAGCGCACCGTCAGGGTTTCGCGCCCATCGTTGACGCTCATATGCAGGAAAATGTCCGAGCCCAGGTTCTCGAAACTGCGGACATCCGCCGTCACGATTTCCTCGCCTTCCACGACCCCGGCAATGGTCAGGTGCTCGGGCCGGAGGCCAACGGCAATCTCCTGCGGCGCCGCCGCAACGCGCCGCTCCAGGCTGCGCCCGAAGAGCGTGACGCGACCGGAAGAGTCCAGATCGCCGCGCAGCAGGTTGATCTTTGGGCTACCCACGAATTCCGCAACGCGCCGGTTCGCCGGATCGGCATAAATCCGTGACGGCGTGTCGAGCTGCAGGATCTCACCGCCCATCATCACCGCCATGCGGGTCGACATGGTCAGGGCTTCCGCCTGGTCGTGCGTCACGTAGATGAAGGTGGACGCTAACCGACGGTGCAGATCGCTCAGCTCGGTACGCATATGAACCCGCAGGGCCGCGTCCAGGTTCGACAGTGGCTCGTCCATCAGGAAGGCGACGGGACGGCGCACCATCGCCCGCCCCAGGGCCGCGCGTTGCCGCTGCCCACCCGAGAGCTGGCCGGGCTTACGTGCCAACAGTGGCTCGATCTTCAGAACTTCAGCGGTCTCCGCGACCGCCTGCGACATGGTCTTCAGCTTCCCTGCAGCGCCGGGCAGGAAACGGCCGAGCATCGGCAAACGCTGCGCGACGCTCAAATCGCGCAGACGCAAGGGCGTCATCATGTTCTCTTTGACGGTCAGATGCGGATAGAGCGCATAGGACTGGAAGACCATGGCCAGGTCCCGGTCGCTGGCCCGGACCCCGTCGACCAGGCGCTCGCCGATACGGACCGAGCCGCTGTTCTGTGCTTCGAGCCCGGCGATGATCCGCAACAGGGTCGACTTGCCGCAGCCTGACGGGCCGACCAGCGTCAGGAACTCTCCGTCCCTGATTTCCAGGTCGATGCCCTTGAGTACCCGTTCCTGTGAAAAAGACTTTTCAATGCGCGAAAGGACAATATTTGCCACGTCCTCGCTCCCCCAAAACCATCTCGATAGACTCGGGTTTAGCAAAAGAAATTTACGTGCGTATGACGTGATATTAGCCGCACTAATGTAACACTTAGCCGCTATGGCTAGAGGGACCGGCCCGTCTTCACTCAGGACCTGAAGCAATGAGACCAAGCCCCTATCAGATCACCGCCTTCACCCATGCGGCGCGGGAGAAATCTTTTTCCAATGCTGCAGCTGTTTTAGGGGTGACGCAGTCCTCGATTACCCAGCATGTGGCGAAACTGGAGCGCCTGATGGGCACGCAGTTGCTGATACGGCGGCGCGAAGGCCTGGAACTGACCAGGGCCGGACAGGATCTTTTCGCGGTCTCCGACCGCCTGCGTACCCTGGAGCAACTGATCGCCGAGAAGATCGACGACTACAGCGAGCTCTCCGCCGGCAACCTGCGCATCATCGCCAACGCCCCCCGCCCGGCTCTGCCCTCCATCGCCCGCTACAGTGCGCTCTATCCCCAGGTTCAGATCGAGTTCTCGCTGGCAAGCTGGACCATGGCAATGCGCAAGCTGCGCGAACGGGAGGTTGAAATCGCGGTCATCGTCTCGCCGGAACGCAGCGACGATCTCTTCATCCGCGACATCGGCATCTCCCGCTACAAGGCCTTCGTGCGCAAAGACCACCCCATCGCAAAGCGCAAAAAAATAGACTTGAGGGATCTCGCCGACGAAATCCTCATCCTGCCTGAAGACGGTTCCCTGACTCAAAAGCTGATCAGTGCCAAGGCCAAGAAACTCGGCATCACCTTCTCTCGCCTGATCAAGACCACCAGCTTTCCGGTGGTCAAGGAAGCCATCCTCCACGGCGTCGGCATAGGGCTCATGCTGGAAGACGGCCAGTTTCCGTCGAACCACCTGGCCGCCGTCGAGGTCGAGGAAATGAACGAGGCTCACAGCCTCTGCATCGTGACCCCTGCCGATAAGCGCGACCTGCGGCTGGTGAAAAGCTTCTTTAATGTGGTTGTGGACGGATCTTATGGGGAGGCGGGTTAAATCTCCGTTCCAGGGCAGCTTCGTGTCTCCAGCAACCCGTCGGCTTCGACGCTGGGAACGACGTCGGACAAAAAGTGAAAGTCTCATGCGCTAGGTCCGTTAACCCGGATCCGGGCTACGCGTGTACCAGATATATGAGACCCTCTAATGGTTTTTGTCAGTTGCGAAAGGGAAAACGCACCGGTCAAGGGCCTCTCTCAGAGCGTCGTTGACCCACGCATTCGCCGCAATCATGTCATCGAGCGAGCCCGCCTCCGACCACTCCATGACTCGCGAGGGGCCATAGAATTGGTGGTCCGATAGAAGCTCGTGTTTCAGATGCATGAGGAGAACGTTCATGGCCAGGTCCTCGGCCGCCGCCAGAACTGCGCGCGCCCAAAGCCGGGCATGCTCACGAATCTGGACATTGATCCTTGAGATCGGGCGGGGGTGCGTGAGTGACATGCCGTTCGTGATGAGGCTCGTCAGAACGCGGCCGCTTCCGCCGTCCGAATTAGGGGCACGAACACCCATCAAAGCTGCAATCGTCGGTGCAACATCAATGGTTTCGGCATAGTCGATCTCTGTCGCGGTTCGGATCCCCGGGCCATCGAAGACGATGGGAGTCCGTGCGCTTTCCGGGTCGAGATCCAGGTGCCATCCATGGGGCGACTGTCCGTCACCCATCAACACAAAGAGTGTGCTGTCCAGTTCACCGCGACTGGACAGGAACTCACGCAGCCGCTCGATCTGACGATCCGCGTTTCGAAGCGCCACACCATAGGGAGAATTCGGCGCGAAGACATCCTGTGACCAAGGGTCATTGGACAGGTTCTGGGCAGATTGCAGCCGGCCGGCGTTGCCGGTTTCCTGCAACATGATACGTGCAAAGAGAACATCACCCTCGTGCTCAAATGTCTTGATGTAAAAGTCGACCAGTGCTGTGTCGGTCACGTTACCGCGCGTCAGCGTGTAGTCGAAGCCATCGTTCAGGGAGCGGTATGACCTGCTGCCGGCGGCATGCAGGGTAATCCCGTCGTTGACGAAGCTATGTTGCAGATAGACTGGCCGTTCACTGAGAAAGGCGGTGCCGGCCAAAGCCATAACATTCGGAAAGGATGTGGTGTGCCAGTCGCCGTAGGCTCCGATTGTCGGATGGGCGGGAAACGGCATCACCCCTTCCCTCGCGCTTGCGCCCCGCGTCCGCATCGCGGCAAGCGTTCGAAGCTCAAACCGGTCTATGGCATCAGGATGAAGACCGTCGATATAGAGCATGATCACACGCTCCGGCTTCGTTTGAGCGCTTGCCTGCCCTGCAACGAAGATCATCAGCAAAAACGCGAAAATTGATCGTAACATCGTCATGGATAGGCTCCTGTTTTGCGAACACGGCGAGAGTTGCTATCACCCGGCAAGCAGAATTATCTTTTAGCGCCGTCACTGCCTGAAGGGTCATCGAGATGGCCATCATCAAGGTAATCCGTCACGATCCTGAAAAATCTGTCGCGTCCTTCACCCGGCTCGAGGTGCACGTAATGCGAGGCGCCCGGCAACCTCTTTAGAGTGACATCGCCTGCGTTCGACAGGTCACGCGCCATGGTCTCGACATCTGCCGGACGCGACCAAAAGTCGTTTTCCGAACGCAGGATGAGGACGTTCGCGCGGATCACTCCGGCGTCATAAAGCGGTCCTTCATGCACCGCCTTCAGCGTGTCTGCGATCGGGCCGGAGGGATGGCGAAAAGCGGCGGGCTCCCGTTCCGCCGCGGTCGCATCCCCCTCCATCGCGAGCTCGACGTAGCGGTTCACAAAGGCTTCGCTGATCCCTTCAGCTTCAGTCCAGCGACCGACGAGACTCTGGGTATCGGAGAGACGATAAGCCCCGAATTTTTCGTAGTTGAATGTGGCAGGCGCACCAGGTACTGCGAAGTTCTCCGTCAAACGCCATTCACCCCCGCCGCCATAGACGGAATTGTAAAACACCAGATTGTCGATGGAACCCGGATGCGCGGCTTCGGTTGCCGCGAGCCAGTGCGACCCTGTAGCCCATCCCATTGCGCCGATGGGTTCGTTCGCGTGGCGGGCGGAGATTTCGTCCAACACGGCCTTGACGTCCTCAACCGCAACCGCCGTTGGCACAGCCGGAGGAGACGCAAAGCGGTCGACGGTCATCGACGCCGGGAAGTCCGAGCGACCATAACCGCGTAGATCCGCGATGTAGACGGTATGACCGACTTCAGCCAGATCCTCCGCCAGCGACACTTCACCGACATCCACATCAAACGAGGCGACGCCGCCAACCCTTGCGCCATGAAGGAGCAGCACCGGACCGCGTCGGTTCTGTGCGCGCACATCTTCGACCTGCCTCACAAAAAGTTCGATTCCTGGTGCAGACGCCAAATTAAAGTCGGTCCGTGTGGCCTCCGCGGCGACCGGACAAACGAACCCGCCCACGACAAGCGCGGCAATGGATGATTGGGTTTTGATTTTGGATTTCGATCTTGGCATGTGGCTTTTCTCCGAGCGGCTTGCAGTTGCTACGGAGATGGACAGCAAATCGATCTGAAGATAATACTATATTCGTCATTATCGATCTTTTTTAAGTATCGCAATGAGTTTGCAGCTATGGCGCGTTCCGCACTCGATCATAGGGTCCTCCGTCAGTTTCTCGCGGTCGCCGAAGCCGGCTCGGTTCGCGGAGGTGCCGCAAAGCTGAACATTTCCCAACCACCCCTGACACAGGCAATCAAACGCCTGGAAAATGATTTGGGTCTCACTCTTTTTGAACGCCTGCCCAAAGGCATGACGTTGACCACCGCAGGCCGGGTTCTGGCGGAGGAAGCCATGGACCTGCTCGCACGGCTTGATCGTGCAGAAGGACGTGTGCGGCGCACGCTCGAAGCCAATCCTCTCATAAGGATTGGCTTCGTCAGTGCAGCCCTGAATGGAGCGTTGCAAGAGTTGCTGTCGTCGATTGAGGGGCGGCCGGTCGACCTGGCGGAGATGACGACCCCCGAACAGCAGAGCGCACTTATCGAAGGCCGGATTGACGTCGGGTTGCTGCATCCACCGATCGACGTGAAGGACCTGCCGCAGCGCTCACTGGGGCGCGATCCCTTTTTGGCGGCTCTGCCGGACCGTCATGCCCTGGCGGATCGCACGGAACTCGCCTTCGCCGAGATCGCCACCGAACCCTTCGTTCTGTTCCCGCGCGAACAGGGACCGTCGCTCATGGGGGCAATCGAACGCCTTGCTTTCGAACACAACGCCACCTTGCGCGTGGCCGCGAGTGCACCGCGCGTTCATTCGCAACTCGCGATCGTTGCAGGAGGTATCGGCGTTGGACTTGTCACGGTAAGCATGGCGAAGGCTCTGCAATTTCACGGCGTCCGCTTCGTAGAAATCACCGATACGAAAGATCGTCTTTTTACCGAACTCGTGATCGTCGGTGACGCAGACTTGATCGCCTTGGATTAACCAGGCATCCAGCACCCAGGTTTGATTTCGAAGGTCATTTCTCTATTGTCGCGATTATGTTTACCAGATTGGAAAATGCGTATCTTATGCGCATTTACGCGACATGCAGAACTGGGATGAGATCCGCACTGCGGCTCACGTTGCTCGGCTTGGCACGATCAGCGCAGCGGCGCAGGCACTTGGTGTTCACCGGGCTACGGTGACCCGCCATATCGATTCACTGGAAGCCGCGCTCGGAGCCAAGCTCTTTCAACGTCATGCGCGGGGTTTTTCACCGACGGAACTGGGTGAGGAGTTGTTACGTGTGGCTGATGCCACCGACGCTCAGTTCGGCGAGCTGATGCGGTTGGCGCGCGGCAGTCTCGATGATCTGACGGGCGCGATCACGGTCACATCCGTCGATGTTCTGGTCCCAGTCGTCCTTCCCATCGTAACCGCGTTTCAGAACAGCTATCCTCGCATAAACGTGCATCTGGTCAGCAGCGACCGTGTCTTGAAATTGGAATATGGCGAGGCCGACATCGCGTTTCGGGTCGGTCCTAAGCCGGATCACCCAGACAATGTCGTACTGCCTGTTCAGAAACTGCCAGTCGGCCTCTACGGTCCGCGAAACGGTAAGCGCCGCTTCGTCGGTCCCGGCGGACATGCGCCGAAGACGCCCTATTTCGATTGGCTGACCGAGAACGTCGCAACAGAGGACATCATGCTGACCAGCGACAGTGTGGCCGTACTCTGGGCTGCAGTTCGCGCAGGCACCGCCGCCGGCTTTTTACCCAGGTCCATGGCCGACCGCACGAGTCTTTGCGAACTGGCGTCTCCGCTGGATGGCTGGCACGAGCAAGTCTGGGCCGTCACACATGTCGACCTGCACCGCTCCGCCAAAGTGCAGGCTTTCATTCAGACGATGAAACGCATCGCTGCCTGATGCTGCAGAAATACGCATCAGATGCGCAAACCAGCATCTTCTTCGCGAAATTGCTGCTGCCTATCTTCGTTGCAACCAACGCAAGGAGACGAAGAGATGGCAAACTCAAAAATCTACGACCGCCCGATCGCCGTGGCGGGCGCAACAGGCAAACAGGGCGGCGCGGTAGCAAACCGTCTGCTGGAGCGTGGCCATAGAGTCCGCGCTTTGACACGCAGCCCCGGCAAAGCGACGGCGCGGGCACTCGCCAAAAAAGGCGCCGAAGTCGTCCAGGCTGACCTGGAAGATCCGATCTCACTCAACGCCGCCCTCAGCGGAGCCGCTGCCCTCTTCTCCGTACAGGATTTCCTCGAAGCCGGCGTCGAGGCCGAGCTGCGCCAGGGCATCAACCTCACGGAAGCCGCGGCAAGCTCGGATATCGGGCACATCGTCTACACAGGCGCTTCGACGGTGGATCGCAACACGGGCGTGCCGCATCTTGAGAGCAAATGGCGGGTGGAAACGCAGGTGCGTGCGCTCGATAAACCCTGGACGGTTTTCCGTCCCGCTGCCTTCATGGACAATTGGGAGTGGGATCGCGAGGCAATCCTCGAGACCGGCGTGGTACGCTATCCGGTCAGGCCCGATACTCACTATCGTCAGATCGCCGTGGCGGACATCGCCGCAATGGTCGTCAACGCGTTCGAACACCCGGGTATCTGGAGCGGTCGGATCATGCCGCTGGCCGGCGACGTGTCGACCATGCACGACATCACCGCAACGCTGTCGCGGGTGACGGGCCACCCACTGCGTTTCGAACAGGTGAGTTGGGACCAATGCATCGCCGAGCAGGGCGAGGAACTGATGTTAATGTATCGCTATTTTGACAGCTTCGGGATGGACGGCGCGCCGGCCTATCTAAAACGCTGGCATCCGGACGCAATGGATTTAGAGACCTACCTGCACCGCAATGGTTGGAGCGCCGGGGGTGCCAGCGCCGCGGACTGAATGATAACGACCCCACATCGCCATCGTCACCAACCCGTTTCGAATGTAGCCTGTTATTGATGGAGACCCACATGTACGAAACCGGCGAAGCCGTCGCGCGCGCGTTTTTCGACCGATGGAACGAGGGCGATGCCGACGGCATCGCGGCGCTCTTCGTTGAGGACGCGGACTTCGTGAACGTGGTCGGCCTCTGGTGGCACGACCGCCGGGCGATCCGCAAGGCGCACGACTATGGCTTCCGCCATATTTTCGAGAATGCACGTGTCGAGATCACAGAGCTTTCCGTGCGCGAGCTGACACCCGACATTCACATCGTCCACACAGTTTCGATCCTCGACGGTCAGACGGGTGTCGGCGGGACGGAAGCAGTCCAGCGGACGGCTGTGATCTCCATGGTGACACACCGCCGTTCGTCGGCGTTTCAGATCGTCTGCTGCCATAATACGGACCGTGTTGTGGGCGCCGATACTCATGTTGTCGACACCAGGGGCTTTAGGGTCTGTACTCAATTGGTGCTTTTCGTGACATTGGAACTGTGATTCAAGCTTTCTGATGATAGGAGGTTTGGATGGGCAGAAAGTTATTTTATCTAAGCGACGAAGAGTGGTCCCGGATCGAGC
>NZ_ML660057.1 GCF_007004665.1 Denitrobaculum tricleocarpae
ATGTTCTGCAGGCTCAAGGATTTCAGGAGGATAGCGACCCGCTACGACAAGCGTGCCGACACCTTCCTCGCGGCCATATGCCTCGCCGCTTCCATCACTTGGTGGATCAATTGAGTCCCGACCCTAGGCACTATTTCCTTTTTTTTAACAAATACGTCCGAGTTTTCGTTTAACCTCGCAATCACACTCTCTGCGCGATTCGCTGTCAGAGGCGGATTGAGGGGGAAAATTTGACTGATATCTGAAGCTCGGCGAAACTCCCTTCCTCGATCCCTTTGATAAAACTTGTAAACGGATACATTTATGGCGTTGGCCGACGTCGAAGTTCCAACTGCCGACCAATGCAGCTTTACGGTTAAAACTGCAGAGAGACAACTTACCGTCTCGTTCGAGGGCGCCTGGACGATCCGAACCGTCGGTCAGGTGAGCCGTGACCTGCGAAAACTCAAAGCCAAAGGGCTTGAGACGGCACGTTTCGATCTGGCAGAGATCGAAAGCCTCGATACCGCAGGCGCCTGGGTCATCATCCGCACAGCTGCCGAACTCAAAGCCGCCGGCCTGTCGGTCGAGTACCACAGGGCTTCGCAAACCACAGAAACCATTATGCGCACGGTCTCGGAAAACCACATCGAGTGTCCGCCTGAGCCTTCAAGGGGCAATGCCCTGGTCCAGGTTTTGGAGCATCTGGGGCATGAGACCTATCTGTTCTGCAAAGCCGGCCGTGACCTGCTGAACTTTCTGGGTTACACCGTTATCGTCCTGGTGCGGTCAATTCTGAACCCCCGGCGCATCCGCTTTGTCGCTCTGGTCAGCCAGATGGAACAGACCGGCTTCAATGCGCTGCCGATCGTGGGACTTATTTCCTTTCTTATCGGTGTTGTGCTGGCGTTCCAGGGCGCCGACCAGCTCGCGCGTTTCGGCGCTCAGATTTACACCGTCAATCTGGTAGCAGTCGGAATTCTGCGCGAAATGGGAATTCTGCTGACGGCCATCATCGTCGCTGGCCGTTCGGGCAGTGCCTTTACCGCGCAAATCGGCATGATGAAGGTCAACGAAGAGATCGACGCCATGGAGACCATCGGTCTGGATCCGATGGACGTCCTGGTGATGCCCCGGGTAATCGGACTATTTCTGGTCATGCCGCTGCTGACCTTCTACGCAGATGTTATGGGGCTGCTGGGCGGCGCGATCATGGCGATGGCGACGCTGGACATCTCGCTCGCTCAATTCACCAGTCAACTGCTCTCCGTCCCGAGGTTGAATGACTTCCTGGTGGGTATGATCAAGGCCCCCTTCTTTGCCATCATCATCTCGATTGTCGGTTGTTATGAAGGCCTTCGCGTCGCCCGCAGCGCAGAATCCGTCGGCAAACAGACCACCCGATCGGTCGTCGAGGCTATCTTCCTGGTCATCGTCCTCGATGCGCTCTTCTCCGTTATCTTCTCGATTATCGGGATTTGATAATGGCCTCAAGCAATGAAACGGCGCAGGACCAAGTGACAAACGGTCAAACCGTGATCAACGTCAGCAGACTGCGGAACAAGTTCGGGACGCAGGTCGTGCATGACCAACTCGATTTTTCGGTTCGGCGCGGCGAAGTCATGGGTATCGTCGGCGGTTCCGGCACGGGCAAGTCGGTCCTGCTGCGCACGATCATAGGCCTGAACAGGCCGTCGTCGGGCCTTATTGAAGTCTTCGGCAAAGACACTTCCAAGCTGTCGGTGCGCGAAGCCAGGGCCCTGCAGGCGCGTTGGGGGGTTCTGTTCCAGGATGGCGCTCTCTTTTCGTCTCTCACGGTCGCTCAGAACATCGAAGCCCCGATCAAGGAGCACACAAGGCTCTCCAAGCAACTTCGGCAGGAGTTGATCGATGTTAAAGTGTCGATGGTCGGCCTGCCCGCTGACGCCGCAAACAAGTATCCCTCGGAACTGTCCGGGGGCATGCGCAAGCGCGCCGGCCTGGCCCGGGCCCTCGCTCTGGATGCCGAGATCGTCTTTCTCGACGAGCCGACCGCGGGCCTCGACCCGATCGGCGCGGCAAAGTTCGACGAGCTGATCCTGGAGCTCCAGGCGACACTGGGCCTGACGGTGGTCATGGTGACCCATGATCTCGACTCGCTGCACGCCATATGTGACCGGGTTGCAGTGCTGCTGAACAAAAAGGTGAAGGTGGGGACCATTGCCGAGTTGATTCAAGAGCCGGACCCCTGGATCGATGAATACTTCAAAGGTCCGCGCGGCCGGGCCGCTGAAACGGCAAAAACGCACGCTGGACACCATATAGGTAAGGCGGCACAAGCCGGCACGGCGCCCGTTACGCCAGCGCCGACGCAAAAAAGGCAGGAGCATTTAGGGTGAGGCAGATCGCATAATGGAAACCCGTGCAAACTACGTCATGGTCGGTAGCTTCGTCCTGCTGCTGGTATTTGGCCTGATCGGCTTTGTGATCTGGCTGGCCAACTTCCAAATCAACACGGAAGTCAAACGCTTCGATATCTTTTTCCGGGGATCCGTCACCGGTCTCGCGACCGGCAGTCCTGTGCGCTACAGCGGCGTGCGGGTCGGCGAAGTCATTTTCATCGGGCTCGACCACGATGATCCCAATCGCGTCCGGGCCCTGGTCGAAGTCGACGCGGCGACGCCGGTCAAGACGGACACCTACGCGACCCTGAACCTTGCCGGTCTTACGGGCGGTCTTTACGTGCTTCTGTCGGGCGGTTCACGCGAGGCACCGATGCTCGAAGCGACCAGCGAAGAAAAACGCGCGATCATTCCCTCACGCTCGTCGGACCTTGAGAGCGTCATCAGCTCAGCACCTGAACTTCTGGACGGCGCGATCCTGCTTCTCAACCGGGCCAACGACGTGCTGAGCGACAGCAACCGGGCGGACATCGCCGCTACCATCAAAAACGCGCGCGAAATCAGCGAAGCCTTCGTGGAGAACCGCGACAAGGTCGAAATGCTGATCAACGACGCCTCGGTCACGATGAACAATTTGAGCGAGGCCACTGGTTCACTCAAGGAAACGGCACAATCGATTCAGACCAACCTGGAGAGCCTGACGACAAGCGCGAACCAGACCCTGAAAGCCTTTGAAACGACAGCCGGCACAGTTGACGGTTCGGTCCAGGATGTATCGGCCGATCTTCGCGTCGTGCTCCAGAAACTTGATAGCACGGTCAGCAGCATGGACCGGGCGGCAAGTCAGCTCGAAGGCCTGATTGCCGAGAACCGTGAACCCATCAACGACTTTACGACCACCGGCCTCTATGAGGTTTCCAACGTCATGATCGAAGCACGCGAACTGATCAGCGTACTTCAACGTATAACCACCGAAGTGCAGCGCGACCCCGCCCGCTTTATCTTCGGCGACCAGCAACAGGGCTATGAAGCACAATAAAAGAAATCCCGAGCACGTCTCTTCCGGCCCCACTGTCGCATCCGGCAGTCCGGCCTTTCCGCAGCGGCGACAGAGCCTGAAAGCCCTCGCCGCCCTTCCCATCGCCGGCCTGGTATCCGCCTGCTCGAACCTTGTGCCAGGCCAGGGGCCGCCGCCATCGCTTTATCGCCTGACCCCCAAAAGCACCTTTCGCCAGGATCTGCCGGCGGTCGAATGGCAACTCGTTCTCGAGCCGCCGGTCGCGAACGGCAGCTTGAACACGACCCGCATCGCATTGCAGCGTTCGCCGACCCAGATGGAATTCTATGCGAGATCGGGCTGGGTCGATCAGGCGCCGATCATGGTTCAGACGCTAATGGTCGAATCCTTCGAGAACAGCGGCAAGATCGTATCAGTGGCGCGGGAGACGGGCGGACTGCGCGCGGACTTCATCTTAAAGACGGAACTCAGAGAGTTTCAGACGATCTATTACCGCAGCGGCGAACCGGAAGCGCTGGTCGGCATCAATGCGAAGCTGATCCAGCTTCCTCAGCGCTCAATCATCGCCTCGGAAAACTTCGAGCATACATCGACAGCTGCGGCGGACCAGATCGACAGCATCATCACCGCCTTCGACGAGGCCCTGGATAAAGTCCTGAGAGGTCTGGTCGAATGGACCCTCACGACCGGCCAGACGGCATTCGAACAGAATCAGCAGCGCCGCCGGCGACCGAGACAGCCCTCATCCGGATAATCGGGGTCCCGACGCTCACAAGCCTTTCCGGCTGGCATCAAAAGAAAAAACGGCGGCTCACAGGAGCCGCCGTTTTGATTTTGGAACTCAGCTTTGGCGCCAAGTGTCAGGCCACTTTGCGGCGACGCCGAACGGCAATACCCATGCCGAGCAGTCCAAAACCGAGCAGTGCAAGACTGGCGGGCTCTGGAATTCGGATCTCACGGGCGGTGATTGAGAAGCGCGTCTGCAGATTGTTGGCCTGACTTTCCTGTGTGGTGAAGCCAACACAACCGGACGGTTGACCGGCTTCCGCACAGGCGGCGTCACTCAACGGCCCCAGTCCCACCGCGTCCAGCGTGATGGTATAGATGAACTCGTCAATGATGAACTCTTCAACAAGAACTTCAGGGTTCAACAGAATGAAGATGTCATCGCAATTCGAAACCGAGTCGAAACCGCAGTCGCCGTCATTCGGGGTTTCCCTGAACTCGATCTCAAAATCCGACATCAGAGTGCGGGTGATCGTCGGATCGCTGGACGCCGTCAACACCAATTGCGTCGAAAGCGTTGCCGAGGTCAGTGTCGTGCCGCTGATCGGGTTATTGTTATGGGTGACCGAGGCGCCCAGCACGGCGGGTCCACCTGTGGTCAAAACCGGCGGACTGGTAACGGTGGAGTCGACAACCAGTGAGCTCGGCCCACCGCCGCCGGTTCCCCACTCAAGCGTGGTGGGAGCTCCGAGTTCGGCGTTGGGATTGGATCCTGTCACACCCGCTGGCGAAAAGGCAGTAAACGCACTATCGATCGTGTAGGTCCATTCCGTGATGGGCGCGGCCGAGGCACCGGCGGCACCGAGGAAAGCGACGGGAAGGGACACGATCAACGCAGTCGATACGCGTTTGAAGCTAGTCCATGCCATTATTTTATGGTCTCCATTTTTATTACACTTGGTCTGGTTTCCGAGGAAGCTGCCAAGACCTTCGCCGTTTAGGGCTTCGCTACCTGTGATACACGTGCATTAACTTTGCAAAACTGATGCCAAAATTTTTAAAATATATATTTCAATAGGTTAGAAGCTTTTTCGTCGATCACCGTGATCAGATTGTAAAAAAGGCTGACAAAACCACTTTTACGACACAAATAATTCGCCTACCGTCAATCTGTAAATTATTTATATTTTTCAGTATTTTAGCTGTTTTTTGATTTTGCCATTGTTAGAACACAATTGGCTTCTGTAAAGAAAATCGACGACAAAATTCAAGCATAAAACAAAAGAATCCCTTATTTTCCCTGGAGTCGCATAGTTAACGAATGGTTAACTTATAGATTGGACTGAGAACCTGTCAGATTATTTGACACTTACCCGCTCACCACCCCTCTTACATAGAAATGGTTAACAATTATATGCATACAATCAACACTATACTGTCAGTTGATTATAGCAAAAACCAGCGGTTAGAAATTTGCCAGAATTTCCCGCGATGCCGCGGAAACCCTGTATTTTGAGTACAACCCAACCTGTGCTCCAAAAGTGGCATCGCGATCAGGAGCAGCATCTGTGACAAATTATGGCATGAAAGGCACTTGCGCCTTTTGGCAGCCCAAGCGGCACCATCGCCGCCAAACGCCGTTTCAGCCGCAATCAGAACGGTCGGAATAATTCCCTCATCGGTAGCAGTTGGGTGGGCTGGTCAGCCAGTTTGCGAGCCTGGCCTCCGGGCTTGCCCCGAAGTAATGCGCCCAAGTCCACGGGCTAGTCACGGGCCGTTCAGCCGCCGCGGCAGGCTGCTATTTGCTAAAGCGCTCCCGATAGGACAACGTCTCACCAAGGCTCTCGGCTTCATAAACGCCCCGGGCGATCGCACGTGCCACCGTATCTGCGGCGAGCATCCCAATCGTCGCAAGTTCAGAGATAGAGTCTTTCAAAGCTATCCGTCCTGTAGAGAGGACAAAGACCACATCTCCGTCGAGCGGTGTGTGAACCGGGCGGATCGCGCGCGCAAGACCGTCCTGAGCCATGACCGCCACACGCTGCGCCTGTGCCTTGGTGAGGACGGCATCGGTCGCAACCGCCACCAGTGTCGTGTTTTGCCCCGCCGTGCCCTGCGGAAAGCTGTAATTCTGATCCCAGGTCAGGGGCTTGGGCGAAGGCGGCGATCCGCCAAATTCTCCATCCCGCTCGAATGGCCAGGCCCAGAAGTGAGCGGTTCCGGGCATCACCACCGATCCGACAGGGTTGACCGCTGCCAGCGCACCGACGGTTACACCGGTTCCCATAAGAACGGATGCAGATCCCAGTCCACCCTTCAGATCACCCGCTGCAGCGCCAATCCCCGCACCGGCATTGCCCAGGGCAAAGTCAATCGAAGCCACGGCCGCCGCATCTTTGCCAAGCTGATGATAAGGGGCCATGCGGCCCCAGTCCTTATCACCGCCATTTTGCAGGTCGAAGAGGATCGCCGCCGGCACAATGGGCACGACTGCTTCTTTAATGCGGAAGCCCCTGCCCTGCTCGGCCAGCCATCCGGTTACGCCGCTTGCTGCATCCAGGCCGAATGCCGAACCGCCGCTCAACACAATTGCATCCACCCGCTCTACAGTGGCGGAGGGATCAAGCAACACAGTCTCGCGCGTTCCCGTCCCGCCACCGCGTGCATCCACGGCCGCGACCGCGGGTCGGTCAGGCAAAATGACCGTGACACCGCTCCGCAGGCCGAAGTCGCCGGCATTTCCAACCTTGAGCCCTGGCACGTCGGTGATTGCGTTTGACGGACCGACCGGACCCGGGCCGGCTTCACGCGACTTGACCATTCAGAAACCTCCAGTCTGCCACGATACACTACGCTCATTCCCGAAGTGCGGTCGCTGATGTAGAGCATGGAGACATCAACGGGAGGAGTACTGCCGGGCGGGATGTCTGTCCGGCTTTTTTGTTGTCCGCAGATCTCATCAGAGCGGCGCAGAGATCGCGTCAGCAGCCCCCAGTCGCTCTTGCCGGGGACTGATACCAAAGCGCTGACGAAAGCTCTTGGAAAAGTGAGAGAGAGTCACGAACCCGGAAGCGAAAGCGATGTCCGTGACCGGCTTCTCGGTTTGCAGCAGGAGTGAGCGGGCAAAGTCCAGGCGAAGATCAAGATAGTATTTTCCAGGTGAGCAGCCCAGGTGATGACGAAAGAGGCGCTCGAGCTGGCGTCGTGAAACCTGCGCCTTCTCGGACACTTCCTCCAGCGTCAGAGGTTCTTCCAGATATTGCTCCATGATTTCGATGGCGGCCGAAACCCTGGCAGACTTCAATTTGAGCAGCCTTCGGTGCGCAACGCTCTGGTTGTCGCTGCTGGTCCGGATCCGGCCGTGTTGGAATTCACTGGACACGATCATGGCGAGGTATGAGCCATGATCCCTGGCAATAATGTTCAACATGAGATCAAGCGTTGCGTCCCCGCCCGAGCAGGTATAGCGATTTCGATCGATTTCCAGAATATTGCCGGTCCAGATCACGTTCGGAAAAAGCTCAACAAAACCGGCCTGATTCTCCCAGTGGATTGTCGCGCGGTAACCGTCGAGCAAACCTGCGGCGGCAACGATCAGGCTCCCGGTTGAAGTCCCGCCGATGACCGCCCCACGCCGCGCGCGGACGCGCAGCCAGGCGAGGACGGACTTACTAACATTTCTTTGGGGATGGTATCCCGCACATACCAGAACGATGTCCGGATAGACCTCGGCATTCAGGTCATACTGGACGTCAACCGCCACGTCGCTGCTGCAGATGACCGGAGCCCCATCTGTGGAAAAGAGCGACCACTCGTAGAGTTTTCGCCCCGTCTGCTCGTTCGCCTGCCGCAGAGGATCAAGGATGGCGGCTAGCGTCATCATGGAATAGCCCGGAACCAGGAGCACGCCGAACTTGGTGGGCCGTTCGTAGCCGTTACGGCCTTTTGCCGCCCCTGTAGGCGCACTGCTGTCATCTTTCGCCATTTTGCATTCGCCCTCCCCTGTTTCCCGTGTTGTTCCGGTTTCGCTCCATCCGCGATACCCGATATCCAACGCGAGAGGCAAGCCGCATCACGCTTACAGACCAGTGTCCTGTCGAAAAACTTTGTCAGAACGGTAATAAACCACGAACCAGGGCTTGCGAAAAGGTCCTCGGACAGCCCCTAGAGTCGCCGCGCCCCATTGCTGACAAAACTTTTATTCGATATAGTGAACACACCCATGACAGGAACGAAACGACAAAATGCCCGCGATAGATACACCGCCAGTTCCCCAGCTTGGAGGCACCCTGCAAATTGCGCGAAAGCAGCGGCGTTTGACGCTTGATCAATTGGCCGGCCGAAGCGGGATCTCCAAATCCATGCTGTCTCAGATCGAGCGCGGCAAGGTCAATCCGACCTTTGTGGTCCTCTGGAACCTGACCCAGTCGCTGGGCATTGAACTGAGCGAGCTGCTCGGTGCGTCCAAAGGGCAGGATCAAAACGGAGGTGCCGTCACGCACGTCAGGGCCCATTCCACCCCAACCATGAGAAGCGCCGACGGCAAGTGTGAGCTGCGAATTCTAGGGCCGACTCGCACGATTTTGCCGGTAGAATGGTACGAAATCAGCTTCGAGCCGGAGAGCGAGTTGAACTCCCAGGCCCATGCGAAAGATACCTACGAACACCTAACGGTCTTGAGTGGAGCGCTGCGGGTTCATCTGCCCGATCAGGTTGTCGATCTGAGCCAGGGCGAAACCCTGCGCTATCCATCGGATCAGACACACATAATTGAGAATACCGCAAAAGCACCAGCGCAGGCGCTTCTGGTCATGGCACTACCAGGTCATAACAGCGGCCAACTTTCGGTTTAGAGCTTCGCCGCAAGCAGTAAATGCCGGGGATTGAGTTGTGGCTCTGAATGCCGGAAGCGAACAATCCGGCTCTGATCCAGTCACCCGTACGAAACGACTGTTCACTATATTGTACTTACCCGCTGTCACGAGACGCTACGAATAAGGACACCTCGCAAATGAGCAGAGCACTTTCCGCATATCTGGAGCAGGAAACGCAATCGCTGATCGACAAAGGGCTCTACAAAGGAGAACGCCTGATCACCTCTCCGCAAGGCTCCCATATCAAGGTCGACGGCGACGCGGCGCATGCGAAGGAGGTCATTAACCTCTGTGCCAACAACTACCTCGGCCTTTCGAGCGATCCGGCCCTGATCGAAGCGGCCAAATCAGCGCTGGACAGCTATGGCTTCGGCCTCTCCTCCGTACGTTTCATCTGCGGCACGCAGGATATTCATAAGAAGCTCGAGGCGAAGATGAGCGGTTTCCTGGGTATGGAGGATACGATCCTCTATTCCTCCTGCTTCGACGCCAATACGGGCCTTTTCGAGACGCTTCTGGGCGCTGAAGACGCCATTATCAGCGACGCCTTGAACCACGCCAGCATCATCGACGGTGTAAGGCTCTGTAAGGCCAGGCGCCTGCGGTACGGCAATAACGATATGGAGGCGCTGGAAGACTGCCTCAAACAGGCGCAAGACTGCCGCTTTCGCATGATCGCAACCGACGGCGTTTTCTCCATGGATGGCACCATCGCCAACCTGAAGGCTATTTGCGATCTGGCTGAGCGCTATGATGCCCTGGTCATGGTTGACGATTCCCATGCGGTCGGATTTGTCGGCGAAAAAGGCCGCGGCACGCCCGAACTCTGCGGTGTTTCCGATCGCGTGGATATCCTGACCGGAACCCTGGGAAAGGCGTTGGGTGGCGCATCAGGCGGCTACGTTGCCAGTTCCAAGCCGATCGTGAGCTGGCTGCGCCAAAGGTCCCGCCCCTATCTCTTTTCCAATTCCCTTGCGCCCATGATTGTCGCGACATCGATTACTGTCCTCGACCTGCTGGAGGGCAACAGCCTGTGGCGCGACCGCCTGAGGGCAAATAGCCGGTTCTTCAGAACCGGGATGCAGGATTTGGGTTTCGATTTGGTTCCCGGCGAGCACCCCATCATCCCTGTGATGCTCGGCGACGCCAGGTTGGCGGGCGAGATGGCGCAAATGCTGTACGACGACGGCATCTACGTGACGGGCTTTTCCTTCCCTGTCGTGCCCGAGGGTAAGGCGCGGATACGCACCCAGATGTCCGCAGCCCACAGCGAAGCAGACCTCGCAGGGGCCATCGAGGCCTTTGCCAAAGCCGGACGTGCACTCGGCGTCATTAAATGAGCCCGCATGATCGGAACATGCTCAAGCAACCCGGTTTTGGGACCTGGCCCGTCCCGAAGCGCCGCAAAATTCTCGCGCATTGAAAGAGAAGAAAACCATGAAAGCCTTGATCAAAGCAAAGTCGGAGCCCGGTCTTTGGATGGAAGACGTCGCAAAACCGCTCTGCGGTCAAAACGATGTCCTTATCCGCGTGCGGAAAACCGCGATCTGCGGCACCGACATGCATATCTACAACTGGGATGATTGGGCACAGCACACGATTCCCGTGCCCATGACCGTGGGTCATGAATATGTCGGCACGATCGTCGAGGTCGGCAGCAATGTCGCTGACTTTAAGGAAGGCGACCGGGTTTCAGGTGAGGGCCATATCACCTGCGGACACTGCCGGAACTGCCGGGCGGGCAAGCGGCATCTTTGCCGGAACACCAGCGGTGTCGGCGTCAATCGCGCCGGCGCCTTCGCCGAATACGTCGCCATTCCGGCCAGCAACGCCTATCCCCTGCCCGACGACGTTTCTGATGATCTGGCAGCGATCCTCGACCCGATGGGAAACGCCGCGCACACGGCGCTATCCTTCGATCTTGTCGGTGAAGATGTCCTGATCACCGGCGCGGGTCCGATCGGCCTTATGTCCATCCCCATCGCAAAGCATGCTGGTGCCCGTCATGTGGTCATAACGGACGTGAATGACTATCGACTGTCGTTAGCGGAAAAACTCGGAGCCACCCGCGCGCTTAATGTCTCCAAGTCGACGTTGCCTGAAGTCATGGCCGATCTGAAGATGACCGAGGGCTTCGATGTCGGCCTTGAGATGTCAGGAAATCCGCAGGCTTTCCGGGGAATGCTCGATGCCATGAACCATGGCGGCAAAATCGCATTGCTCGGGCTTCAGCCGAACGATACCGCGATTGATTGGAGCGATCTGATCTTCAAGAGCCTGACGCTCAAAGGGGTCTACGGGCGTGAAATGTTCGAGACCTGGTACAAGATGACCGCGCTGCTGCAAAGCGGGATGGATCTGACACCGGTGCTGACACACTGGTTCCCGATCGATCGCTTCGAGGAAGGCTTTTCGATCATGAATAGCGGTCAATCAGGCAAGGTAATCCTCGATTGGAGTTGATAAAATGAACGATGGTGGGCTTGGTGAAACGGCTGCGACGGCGATTGAGAACGACGGGAGCAGCAGGTCCCGCCGGACAGGCCGTTCAAGCGGACGGCGCGGCAAACGCGCCGGACGTCAAAACGGTTTCACCCAACCCGCCTGGAAAACCATCGTCAATCCCTACGCGCCCGCCGAAGTCCTGAACCCGGAACAGATCGAGAGAATTCACGATGCGTCTCTGACCATCCTTGAAGAGATCGGCATGGATTTCCTGCTGCCCGAGGCCCGGGAGATTCTCGACAAGGCAGGCGCAGACGTGACCCCCGGCAGCGAGCGGGTGCGCTTCGATCGCAGCATGATCCTCGAGGCCATCGCGAATGCGCCCTCGGAATTCACGCTGCACGCCCGCAATCCGGAACGCCACCTGCCAATGGGGGGCCGGAATTTCATTACCTCGATGGTCGCCAGTGCCCCGAATTGCTCGGATACCGACCGCGGCCGGCGTGTCGGCAATCAGGTCGATTTCCGGAACTTCGTCCGACTGGGCCAGAAACTCAATATCATCCATATGTTCGGGGGTTATCCGGTCGAGCCTGTCGATCTGCCACCTGCCACACGCCACCTCGATTGCCTCAGCGATTTCATCACGATGGGCGACAAAGTCTTTCACGCCTATTCCCTGGGACGGGAACGCAATCTCGATGCACTTGAAATGGTGCGGATCGGCCGCGGGCTGACAGAGTCGGAACTCGACCAGCAACCCAGCCTGCTGACCATCATCAACACCTCCTCGCCGCTGCGCCTGGACAACCCGATGCTGACCGGCATTATCGAAATGGCGCGGCGCAATCAGGCGGTGGTCATCACGCCCTTTACCCTCTCCGGTGCGATGGCGCCCGTGACACTGGCAGGGGCGCTCGCCCAGCAGAACGCCGAGGCCCTGGCCGGTCTGGCCTTCGCACAGATCGTCCGTCCTGGAGCGCCGGTCATGTACGGCGGCTTTACCTCGAATGTCGACATGAAGTCGGGCGCGCCGGCGTTCGGGACTCCCGAATACATTAAAACGGCTCAAATCGGTGGCCAACTGGCCCGCCGTTATGGCATTCCCTATCGGTCCTCCAATGTGAATGCCTCCAACTGCGTCGATGCACAGGCCGCCTACGAATCGGTTTTCGCCCTCTGGGGTGCGGTCACAGGCCATACCAATCTGCTGAAACACGGCGCGGGCTGGCTTGAAGGCGGGCTTTGCGCATCGTTCGAAAAGGTCATCCTCGACGCCGATCTCTTGCAAATGGTCGCGGCATATCTGGAGCCCCTCGAAGTCAGCGACGCAAGCCTGGGACTGGATGCAGTCCGCGACGTGGGGCCGGGCGGGCACTTTTTCGGGACGGAGCATACACAGGCCCGCTACGAAAAGGCTTTTTACGCCCCAATTCTCTCGGACTGGCGGAACTTTGAAAGCTGGGAGGAAGCCGGCTCAGAAACAGCAACCCAGCGCGCAAACAGGGTCTTCAAACAGCTTATTCAGGAATATGAAGCGCCTTACCTCGACCCGGCCACGGCAGAAGAACTGGCGGAGTTTGTCTCGAAACGTAAGGAAGAAGGTGGTGTTCCGACCGATTTTTAACAGTTTCAGCGATTAAATCTCAATTTGGATGTACGCTCCTAAACTCCTTAAAAATCAACACTAAAGCAGTTCTTAATTCACACCTTATCAACTTTAAGGAGGTACTTTTGAGATCATTTAGGTAGTAGAACTCCGCCCGTCACGCGGTCGGACGCCTAGACGATACAGAGGTGCCATGGGTTTCGAGACCGGACTGGAAAGGACGGACAGCGCGAAAAGCCACGTCGATGCTCATGAGCTCGACGAATTGGTCGAACTCGCGCGCGACAAATCCGTCCAAAGCAGGTCGCGGCTCGCGAGCGTAATCGGCGATCTTTATACAGGTCAGGGCCACACCCTGAGCGATGCCGATCGTCAGATCATGAGTGAAATTATCCACCAGATTATCCATGACGTGGAAATCTCGGTGCGCAAAGCCCTGGCCGCCCAGCTCGCCGTCCTGCCGGACGCTCACAGCAATCTCCTCAAAGCCCTGGCAAACGACGAAATAGAGGTCGCACATCCGATCCTGGTCAAAAGCGAGGTGATCCGCGATTCCGAACTGATCGAGGTGGTGCAGTACCGGACCATGGAGCACCAGGTCGCCGTCGCTATGCGCCCTTCCCTGAGCGAACCCCTCTCCAACGCCCTGATAAAAACCGGGAATCAACGTGTTATCACGGCATTGATCGAAAACGAGGGTGCCTCCATTGCCGACGAAGACCTTCGCGGACTGGTCGATCAGGCGGAAGAGGTCACTGCATACCAATCCCCGCTCGCAAAGCGCCAGGACCTCTCACCCACGCTCGCGCGCAAACTCTACTGGAGCGTATCGGCAGCACTGCGGCAGCATCTCACCAACACCTACGATCTCGACCCAACCGAGCTTGATGAGAACATCGAGACTGCAGTCAGCGGATTGCTCGAAGCTGCGGAGAGCGAGGGAGAAACAGCGGGCCGCGAATTCGACAATATTGCGCCCTTGAGCGCCAAAACCAATGACTTCACAATCCATCCGGAACAGGCCAAATGGCTGATGGATCTGTTAAAGGAAGGTGAAGTCGCATCTTTCATGCTGGGCCTGGGCCGCTTCAGCCGCCTGAGGTCCAACTTGCTGCGCCGTTTTGTATTCGAACCGGGCGGTGAAGGTCTCGCGGTCGTCTGCAAGGCCATCGGTCTCGACAAGCTCGCCTTTGCGTCCATTCTCGTGCAATTCCGCCGCGGCAGGCTGGGCGACAAACACATCGAGACGGACGAAATCACCCAGGCCATGGCGTTTTTCGACAACACCAGCTTGGAGAGCGCAACGGCCATGATGCGCCGTTGGCAGCGCGACCCCTATTATCAGAACGCACTGCGGATCATAAACGACGGCAAACGTTAGGTTGAGCGCGACGGCGGCTAAAAACCCAGTTCTGTGCGCCACCAGGTCGGCAGGGCAAAGGCCGCACGATGGACATCCGCGTTGTAGTGACGTCCCTGAAAATCCCTGAAGGGTTCCGCGTAGGAAAAGCCGTCCTTGCTGTAGAGGAAGAACCCGAATTCCGCGCCGGGATAGAGCGGCACAATCGAGCGGAAGGCGCTGATTTGCGGCAGATACTGCTTTTCCTGCATCACAGTGACGAGGTTTTTATCCTTGTCACCGCAGAGCTCCTGCAGGAACTGCACCCGGTCTTTGCCCACAAAGATGCTGTCGGAATCCAAGACGACGCCGTCCGGCTTCACGCAGGTTGCGATGTCCTGGCAGAAAGCTTCCGTGAAAACGCTCGATGACGGACCGACAGGCTCGGTCAGATCCAGGATGATCAGATCGAACATCTCTCCTTCTTCGGCGCGCTGGCGCAGGTAATCGGCTGCATCCGCACAGATTAACTCAACACGCGGATCGCCGTAGTCGCCATTGATCGCCAGATACTGGTTCGAGAGCTCGATCACCATGCGGTCGATTTCGACCATCACGACCCGCTCGACTTCGTTGTGACGCAAGACTTCACGCAGGATACCGCCGTCACCGCCACCTACGATGAGGACCGAGGCGGAGTCACGGTGCCGCCCCAGCAACGGCACATGAACGGCCATCTCGTGATAGATAAATTCATCGGCCTGGGCCGCCTGGATCAGGCCGTCGAGGACCAGAATGCGTCCGAAGGTCTTGTGTTCGAAGATTTCAATCTTTTGGAACGGACTGATCTCTTTATGCAGCAACTCCATATCCATGGCATGGGTCAGGCCCAGTCCGCCTGAATCCTCGTGCCACCATTTGCTGTAGTCTTCGCCGTTGCTCATTTCTCTCGGGGTACCTTTGTCTTCGCGGCGCAGCGGCCGCGTTCTGAGATCACAGAATATCCTGCCTTCGGATCTCCCGCCAGCAACCTTGTGCTAAATCGCCCAGAGGGAGCTTACCCATGCTATCGCGCAAAAGCCGCAAAGTGGGATACCCAACCGCTGCGGTCATGCGCCTGACCTGCCGGTTCTTACCTTCATTGAGGATAACCCTGACCCATGCGGTCGGAATGGACTTGCGCGCGCGGATCGGCGGGTCGCGTGGTTCGAGCGAGGGCGGATCCGGCACAAGCGCGACCCGACAGGGCCTGGTCCGGTAGCCCTTGATAAGGACGCCCTGGCTCATCCTCTTCAGATCCTGTGCCTGAGGCACACCCTCGACCTGCACCAGATAGCTGCGGGCATGGCCGTGATCGGGATCCAGTAGCCGTTTGATGAAAGGGCCATCATCGCTCAGGACCAGCAGGCCCTCACTGTCCTTATCCAGGCGCCCGGCAGCATAAACGCCGGACGGCAGGCCGAATTCGGCCAGCGTTCTCTGACCGGCTTCCCCGGTAAACTGGCTCAGGACACCATAGGGTTTATGAAAAGCAATGTAGCGAAAACGGGACAAGGGCGCTCCGGGACATAGGGAATTTCCCAAGCGATATCGGAAAAGACACGCGGGCGCCAGACTCCCATCGGCCGCTCATCAACCGCTCATCGGCTTAATTTGAACCAAAAGGCGGTTTGCTCCGACTTCTTACACGTCGGCAAGTGTTTGCAGCGCGGCTTCCCCTCCGCAAAATCGGCCTTAACATCGGAACAATGGAGTCGTTGCCCTACAATTTGTCCGTTCTTAAATTTGTTTAATAACTTCACGGCTAAATTCATTTTCAGACAGCTGTCCCGCCGTGCCAGTCCAGGAGCTTCGAAAGCCGTCATGCGTTTGATCATTCTCGTCACAACCGTATTTTTCACCCTCACCGCCTCCGCATATGCCCAGACCGACCGGGAGCCGGTCTATCCGAAAGTCACATCCAGCGAAGACTACATCAGCCCCTTTGACCCGCTTCAGGATCGCGATGCCGGCACGCGCGAACGTCTGGTCGCCGCCCTGACAGAACAACAGCTGAACCGGGGCTACCCGCCGCAGGCCGCGATCGTGCTGGTGGGCTTTGACGCGGAAGAGATGGTTATCATGTCGCTGCATCGGCACACCCTGGCGACAAGTTTTCAGGCCCGTGCCTATCTGACTCAGCTCGCGCCCTCTCTGCGCAACCTCAAGATGGTCGCTGACAGCGGTGCGGCGCGTAAGGCAGGCACTCTCGATATTCTGAAGCTTTTCGGCTTCCGGCGCGTCGTGGTCAGCGACGGCGAGAGCTATAGCCTGCTGATCAACGTCTTTTAGCCAAAAGCCGCAAGAACAGGCAAAACCGTGGGTTAAGGCCCCCCCTCCTTCACCCGATGGAGGGCGGTCGTTTCACGGTGCGTCTTGTCTCAAAGAAAAAACGATCGCACTGCCGGGAAGCTGTGCTAAGAATCGCCATGACAATAAAAAGCACCAAACGTCCTCTCATAAGCGATCTCAAATTCTACGATGATCCCGACACCGCATGGCAGCGGGTCGACGAGATTTACCGCAGCAGCACCCAGGAACTCCGGACACAGTTTGCGGCCTACCAGCGCGGCGAAGACATCTCCGGACGGGTGCGTGCCTGCTACCCCTATGTACAGACCCGTACCACCACTGCTGCCAAGGTAGATACACGCCTGTCATACGGTTTTCTCGCGGGGCCCGGTGTCCACGGCACCACTCTGACCCGGCCGGACCTCTTCAAGGACTATCTGCGCGAACAGTTTCGTCTGCTTCTGAAAAACCACGAAGCGCCATTGGAAATCGGCGTCTCCGACATGCCGATCCCCCTGCAGTTTTCCTTTGCCGAGGGCATACACATCGAGGGCAATCTGACGTCGGAACGCTACAGCACCATGGGTGACGTCTTCGACCTGCCGGATCTGACGATGATTGACGACAGCATTGTCAACGGGATCTACGAAGTCGCACCCAACCGGCCGCGGCCACTGGCCCTCTTCACCGGCCCGCGTGTGGACTACAGCCTCCACCGGCTCAAGCACTATACCGCGACCTCGCCGGAGCATTTCCAGAACTTCGTCATCTTCACGAACTACCAGTTTTACGTGGAAGCCTTCGTTGCGTTTTGCCATGAAATGATGACCGGCACCGAGGAAGATGCACGGCGCAGCCACTATTCGGCTTTCGTCGAGCCCGGCGATGTGGTCACCCCGAACCGAACCATGCAGAACACTGTCGGGGAGGTGGAACAGGGAACGCCGCCGGCGCGCATGCCGCAGATGCCCGCCTATCATCTGAAGTGCCCCGACAACCGCGGCATCACACTGATCAACATCGGTGTCGGCCCCTCGAACGCCAAGACCATTACCGACCACGTTGCCGTGCTACGGCCCCATGCCTGGCTGATGCTCGGCCATTGCGCCGGATTGCGGCGCGCGCAGAAGCTGGGCGACTACGTGCTGGCACACGGCTATGTGCGGGACGATCATGTGCTCGATCACGATCTGCCCATCTCGGTTCCCGTCCCCGCGCTGGCTGAAATGCAGAAGGCGCTGGAGAGCGCCGTGGCCGAAACGACCGGTCTCAACGACTACGACCTGAAACAGGTCATGCGCACAGGAACGGTGGCCACCATCGACGACCGAAATTGGGAACTCTTGGCGCAGGCGGAAATCGTGAAGCGCTTGAACCAGAGCCGGGCCATCGCCCTGGATATGGAATCGGCCACCATCGCCGCCAACGGCTTTCGCTTCCGGGTGCCGTACGGAACGCTGCTCTGTGTGTCGGACAAACCCATCCACGGCGAGATCAAGCTGCCCGGCATGGCCAACAGCTTTTACCGGCGTCAGGTCGACCAGCACCTGATGATCGGAATCCGCGCCATGGAAATGCTGCGGGAATTCAAGCCCGAACGTCTGCATACCCGCAAGCTGCGCAGCTTCGCCGAAGCCGCGTTCCGATAAGCGAGAGTCTTGGGGGCGGATTTAGCTCCCCGCGGGATCTTTGCCGTCACTCCCGGATGCGGGGTCAGGCTCCTGGTTTCGCGCGGATGCGACATGGGCGATTACGGTCGTCATGCGCGGCGCGAAGACCAGCGGGCGCCGCAAGACCCGCAGAATGGTCCTGCGCGACGATGCGCGGTAAAGCGCAAAGCCGAACAACATCACCTGAACCGTTGCGATGCAGTAGTAGAGTCCTCCGGCTCCGGCGAAACCCATCACCGTTGCGGCGATCAAAGGCCCCGCAGCCGCAGCGCAGCCGTAGACGACCATCAGCCCGCCCGCTGCATTGACCCGCTGTTCCGCGTCCAGAAAGTCGTTGGCGTGGGCCGTGCAAACCGGATGCAGGGCGAAGGCGGCGCCACCGAAAACGGCAGTGAGCGCGTAGATCGCCATGGGATCAACCCCGGCCATCAGCGCCATTCCCAGGCAAGTCAAACCGATCAGGGCCGCCAGAACCATGATGATGTGCCGCCGGTCGAAGTGATCGGAGAGTTTGCCCAGCGGCCACTGTAGAACCAGGCCGCCGAAAATGGTCATGCCCATGAAAATGGAAACGCCGCTCAAGGGCAGCCCCGCCTCCTTGGCGAAGACGGGACCCATGCCGTAAAAGGCCGCGTTGGAGATCCCGGCCACGGCGCAGCCCACCACGGCAAGTGGCGAGAGCTTAAAGAGATCCGTGACTCCG
Organism: Denitrobaculum tricleocarpae; assembly: GCF_007004665.1. Taxonomy (GTDB): domain Bacteria; phylum Pseudomonadota; class Alphaproteobacteria; order Kiloniellales; family Kiloniellaceae; genus Denitrobaculum; species Denitrobaculum tricleocarpae. The sequence continues at coordinate 19,076 of NZ_ML660057.1, forward strand.
AAGCTGATTTTGGGAACCGGCGCAGGCGCCTCGGACTGAGTGAGCGAAATCGGAATGATGGCAACAGAGAAGAGGACCGACACCAGCACGAAAAGGCTCACCTTTTGGGTGTCGTCCAGATTGATCAGAAACTGCCCGCTGCCCAGGGCCAGATAAAAAGTGATCATGTAGATGGAGAGGACCTGCCCGCGGATCTGGTTGGTAGCCCGTTCATTGATCCAGCTTTCGGCGACCATGAAGACACCGGACAGGCACAGCCCGGCGATCACCCGGAAAACAGCCCAGGCCCAGGGATTGACTACAAAAGCGTGGCACAGGGGCAGAATGGAAAGCAGCGCCGCAAAAGCAGCGAAGGCTCTGATATGGCCGACCTTTCGGATTACCTCACGGCACCAGAATACGCCGATGACCAAACCAAGAAAATAGGACGACATGATCGCGCCGGTCGTCTCGGTCGAGCCGAACTGAAGACTTGAGCGCACCGAAAGAAGGGTCGAGAAAAGGCCGTTCCCAAGCGCCAGATAGGCGATCGCAAGAAGCAGTGCCGCGATCGACGAGAGGGTTTTAAGCATCCTGAGAGCCGAAGGTGGGTCGAAGAAAAGTGAATTCGCGAGTCTTCCAAACTATTGCGAGATGTTGACCCCGGCTTTGCGGCTTGTCCATCGGAATTACGTACGGTTAACTTGCGCCCCCTTTCACCTCACGCCCCCCCCCCGAACAGCGTTCATTGCCACGTCTCAGTGATTTTGTTCGCGTCACAACGATCATGCTAAGCTCGGAGAGGACTGTGCAGGCAATGGAGTCGGTCGTGATATCTGGCGTTGAAATTCCCAAAGTGGCGGGAAGAGGCATTTCGCAGATCTTCTGGCTGGCGTTTCTGCTTCTAGCCATACAGGCAACGACGCTTCCCGCATCACCGGTGTCGGCGCAAAGCCTGCCGGGCGTCCCCTCTCAAACCTCGAGCGAAACGGACGCGCAGCCGTCCCTGCTCAGCGGCGAACTGACCGCTGCCGAACGAAGAGACCTGCTGGCACGCCTGAGCGACAGCGAAGTCCGGCAGCTGATGGTGGATTTCCTCGATCAGAATTCCGCTGCAGGCAGCGACGCCAACTCCGCAGGCATGATCTCGGACTTCGAGACCAACGCCCATATCGTCCGCGAGCGGCTGGCGGCGGTCCTGGCCTCGGCGCCACGCTTTCCGGAACTGCTATCCAGCTTTGCCGATCATGTCGCGCCGCCGGGGCGCGGCGGCGAATTCTTCCTGATCCTCGCTGCGGGCTTCGCGTTCATATTCGGCGCAGGCGCGGCGGCGGAATTCGGCTTTCGGCGCATCACCGAAAAGCTGCGTCGGGAGATCGATCAGGCGGCGCCTGTTACAACTGCGGGCAAAGCGGGGTATCTGCTGCTACGGGTCGTACTCGACGTGGTTGCGATAGGCGTCTTTGCCCTCGTCGCACTTGCCTGCTTCTTTGCCCTTTATCAGGGCCACCCTCCGGTGCGATTGCTGGTACTGACTATGGTCAGCGCCGCCGTCGTCATGCGCAGCGTATCCCTGATTTCGCGCTTTCTCCTGGCCCCACAGACACCATCGCTGAGGTGCCTGCCCTTCGACGACGATTTTTCGCAACGGCTGCACGCGCAATTCCTATGCCTCGCTGCGTTCTCGTTCCTCTTCATGGGCGGCAACCTCTTGCGCCCTTACGGCATGGACCCCAATCTGAGCAGTCTTTTCCATATTGCCGTCGGCTCTACCTTTTCTCTGCTGCTGATCGGTTTTATCTGGAGCGACAGACGCGACGTCGCACGTCTGATTGCCTGTCAGGGCGCGCCCGAGACCGTCGGTGACCGCCTGCGGACGATCTTCAGTCAGTTCTGGCACCTGCTCGCGATCGCCTATGTCCTGGCCATCTTCATCATTGCCATGGCCACAGCGCTGATCGGTCATGACCGCGTCACCTTTGCCGGTATGGGCAGCTTCTTGATCGTCGTCGCGGTCCCTCTGATCGACTACACCCTGCGTCAGATTATCAGTGACAGCGTCAAACCGGACAGCGCAGGTTACGGCTATCTGCGGATCGTCTTTCGCGCCATTCGTTTGTTGCTGGTGATCCTCGCGGTTCTGGTGTTCGCCAGACTTTGGGGCATCGATATTTTTGCCATCTCTGCCGGTGGTCTCGGGGCATCGGCGATCCGTGCCATCGTCGAGATCGGCTTCACCCTTCTGATCGCCTATGTCATCTGGGAAGTGGCGCAGCATGCCATCGACCGGCGGATCAAAGCCGACGGCGGTGATGAAATTGTCGAGAGAGAGGGCGAAGGCGGCGGTAAAGGCGCGACGCGCCTGGCCACCCTCCTCCCGCTCTTACGGAAATTCCTTTTCATCACCATCCTGGTCATGGCGGTCATGGTCATCCTCTCGGCGCTGGGTGTGAACGTCGGACCGCTCCTGGCCGGCGCCGGTGTGATCGGTATCGCCATCGGCTTTGGCGCACAGACCCTCGTGAAAGACATCGTCTCAGGCGTCTTCTTTCTGGTCGATGATGCCTTCCGGATCGGCGAGTACGTGGATATCGGCGATGTGAAGGGCACGGTCGAAGCGATCAACGTGCGCTCCCTGGTTCTGCGCCATCACCGGGGTCCGCTGCACACCGTTCCCTTCGGCGAGATCAAGTACCTGACCAACTACAGCCGCGACTGGGTTATTATGAAGCTGGAGTTCCGCGTCACCTACGACACCGACATCAACAAGGTGAAGAAGATCTTCAAGCGCATTGGCTCCGAATTGCTGGAGGACGAAATCCTGGGATCCGGTTTCCTGGAGCCGCTGAAGTCCCAGGGCGTGAAGGCCATGGAGGATTCCGCCATGATCCTGCGCGCCAAATTCAAGGCGAAACCGGGTGAACAGTTCATGATCCGCAAGGAAGTCTACCGCCGGGTACAGGAGGCCTTTCACGAAAACGGCATCGAGTTCGCTCATCGTCGGGTTCTGGTGGATATTCCGGAGTCCATGAACGAAAATCCGGATATGAAAAAGCGAATCGAGGAAGCCGCCGCCGCGGCCATGTCCGACGACGGTCAGGTCCAGGGGGCGTAACGATAAGCTGTTCGGGCCCTCCGTTGTTCGAGAACCCGATTTACTCTGTCGTGCAGGAATCAGTTCAAGGACGAGCTCTGATGACATCCAGTGAAGAACTGCCAAAAGAACGCGTCACTGTGCTGGGCAAGGAAATGGCCTATGTCGAGATCGGCGAAGGCGACCCGATTGTCTTTCTGCACGGCAATCCGACCTCGTCCTACCTCTGGCGTAACATCATGCCGCATTTGGCGGATCGCGGCCGCTGTATCGCGCCAGATCTGATCGGAATGGGCGATTCGGAGAAACTCGATGACAGTGGGCCTGGTTCCTACCGCTTCGTCGAACACCGCAAGTATCTCGACGCGCTCCTTGACGCCATTGGGGTGGGAGAAAACGTCACTCTCGTGATCCACGACTGGGGGTCTGCGCTCGGGTTCGATTGGGCGCGCCGTCATCCTGGTGCGGTGAAAGGCATCGCCTACATGGAAGGCATCGTACGGCCCGTCAGTTGGGACGACTGGCCCGAAGCGATCACACCGCTTTTCGAGGGCTTTCGCTCGGATGCCGGCGAAGCGATGGTCCTGCAGAAGAACATCTTCGTTGAGAAGGTTTTGCCGGGATCAGTGTTGCGCGGTCTCACCGAGGCTGAAATGGCGGTGTACCGCCGTCCCTTCGCGGAGGCCGGTGAAGACCGGCGCCCGACGCTCACTTGGCCACGTCAAATCCCGCTATCCGGCGAGCCGGAAGACGTGGTTCAGATCGTCTCGGATTATGCGGAGTGGATGGCAGAGAACGATTTGCCCAAACTCTTCATCAACGCCGAGCCAGGGGCGATCCTGGTCGGCGCGCAACGCGATTTCTGCCGCAGCTGGACCAATCAGAGCGAGGTGACGGTTGCCGGCAGCCACTTTATTCAGGAAGATTCGCCCGAGGAGATCGGTCAGGCCCTGGCGGCCTGGCATAGAGACCTCTGAAGCTTCGAGCAAACGGCACTCTGTATATGAAAAAACTCTATCTTCTGCGTCACGCCAAGTCAGACTGGAAAACGCCCGCCAACGGGGATTTCGAACGGCCCCTGGCCCCACGCGGTCAGAAAGCGGCGCCCAGAATGGGACAGGAAATCGCCCGGCTGAAGATAAAGCCGGGTCTCGTGCTCTGCTCGACGGCCAGGCGTGCCGCGCAAACCTATGAGCTCATCGCCGAAAATCTGCCCAAGAAGCACATTGTGGAGCACCGCCTGGATCTCTACATGGCGTCTCCCGCCAAATTGCTCAAGATCATCCGTCAGCAGTCCGACGATTTCGAGTCGATCCTGATGATCGGGCATAACCCTGGAACCGAGGCCCTGGCATCGCACATTGCCGGCCCCGAGTCGCCTCGCCGCCTGCTCGCCGATCTGAACGAAAAGTACCCCACGGCGGCCTTGGCGGCCTTCGATCTGGACATCGGCGCCTGGCGGGATCTATCGCCCGGTGACGGCACCTTGACTTACTTTATCAAGCCGCGGGATCTGGTCTGCGAAGAAACGCATTGAGATCAGCCGGGTCAGCTTGAAGCGGGCGCCATACCGCCTGCCCCGCCTGTCAAACCTGAGCCGGCAAGCGACGAACCGGGACCGCTCACGCCACTTCGGTTTCGACACCCTCGGTCGCGTTGCGATTGCTTGCCATGTTCAAACACATGGAAAAGGCATTCTGCGTCGGTACCAGGTTGGCGCAGGCCTGTCCCGCGATATCGAAAGCTGTGCCGTGGGCCGGCGTGGTGAGCGGCAGCGGCAGCCCGGCCAGGACCGAGACACCCCTGTCGAAGCCCAGCAGCTTGATGGCGATCTGACCCTGATCGTGATACATGGTGACCACCGCATCGTACTCGCCGTCACGCACCTTGAGCCAGAGCGTATCGGCGGGCAGCGGACCCGTGCAGTTCACCTGTTTTTGCCGTGCCCGTTCGACGGCAGGGCCAATCACCCGGGTTTCCTCATCCCCCATCAGTCCGCCATCGCCCGCATGGGGATTGTATGCGGCGACCACAATCCGAGGGCGCTCGTATCCGGCCATCTTCAAGGTGCGGTCCGTCAGATGGATGCCTTCCTCGATGCGTTCAATGGTCAGAAGCTTAGGCACGTCTTTCATCGCGACATGGCTGGTGATGCGTCCGTTCCACATGCCTTTCGCAACATTGAATTCACTGGCGGGCGTCGTGAGCCCGAAGAAGTCGTGAGCAAAGCCAAGTTCGTCGGTGAAGTCGTTGCCGCCCATATGCATTGAGCTTTTGTTGAAGGGCATGAAGACGGCGCCGTCGATATGTCCATCTCTGAAGAGCTCAAACGCCTTTTTCAGGCCTGCGATCGACGATATCCCACCCTGGGCCGAGACCTCTGCAACGGGCACGTCACCGATGCCGTCGATCTCGAGATCAAGATGCAGGATCTCGCCCTCCGCAATATCGGTAACGGCATCAATAGCGGCGTGGCGGACAGCTTCGATTTTCGTTCCCAGCTGTGCCTCGCCCCGGACAAAGATTTCCGGCGCACCAATGACGACCAGATTCGCGGAGGCGCGCACCTCCGCTTCGCGCAGCAGCCGCACAAGAAGTTCAGGGCCTATGCCGCCCGGGTCGCCCTGGATCAACGCGATGGTCTTTTTGGTCATTTCTTCTCCTCTTCCTGAAGAATCGCCTGAGCGGCGGCAATGTTGGTGATCGCGGTCTCGAGATGCCGGCGCAGATGCTGCGCGCAGTCCTTGCCATTGCGGGCCTGCAGGGCAACCGAGACGTCCTCGTGCTGGCCGAGGGTACTGTCGCGCCCGGTGCGCAGCTTCGAGGATATGAAGCGGGCACGCCAAAGCCGCGCATTCAGTGTTTTATGGGTTTCCAGCAGCGGCGTGTTTCGGGCCGCCCTGACGATCGTCTGATGAAATTCCATATCCCAACGGAAGAACTCGAGCGGATCGGTATCCGGCGGGGCCGATCCCATTTTCCGGCTGAGTTGGACCACGTGCTGGATTTCATCGTCCGTCGCGTTTGCGCAGGCAAGCTCTCCCGCGAAAGCCTCCAGCGCGCCCAGAAGCGCAAGATTTTGTGCGAGTTCCTCGAGCGAGGGATCGGCAACACGAGGCCTGCGGGTCGGGCCGTAGACCACCAGTCCTTCATGTTCGAGGATGCGCAAGGCTTCCTTCAATGGTGTTCGGCTGATGCCCAGCGCCTCGGCCAAATCCCGTTCGGGGACCGGCATGCCGGCCTTGAGCTTGCCCAGGAGAATGAATTCGCGCAGCGTGTCAGCAGCCTCTTCCGCAAGGCTTTTGCGCGGTGATATCGCACCGAGTGCCCGCAGTTCCGATGCCCAGGACGCCGCCGACATGCTACTTACCCCACCGCAATGCGACCGGGTCGAGCGGGCGCAGCAGTTCCATCAACGCTGCAAGGGGCTCGGGTGGCAAGGGCACGATAGGATGACGGCAGAAGGCGGATTTGATCACCCCGCCCTCAAGCATCGTCTCCTTCGCGGCGCGGAAACCGCACTGGCGGTTCTCGTGATTGATGACGGGCAGAACCCGCGCGTAGGCCTCCCGCGCCTTGTCGCGGTCGCCGGCCAGATGATGTGTCACAACCGGCTTGATCTGGTCGGGGATCGTCGCCGAGGTCATGGTGCCTGTTGCTCCGGCATCCAGATCGGCCAGCAGGGTGATGCCTTCCTCGCCGTCGAAGGGCCCGTCGATATGATCGCCGGCCGTGGCCAGCAGAGCACGCAGTTTGGCCGCGGTACCCACGCTTTCGATCTTCAGCAGCTTCAACATCTCGATCTCGCGCGCCATTCTGGCCAGGAGCGGAACGTCGAGCTCGACGCCCGACAAAGGCGCATCCTGCAGCATGATCGGAATGCCGACTTCGCCCACCCTGGCAAACTGCTCGAAGATCTGGGTGGGCGCGCCCTTCAGCAATGCGCCATGGTAAGGGGCCATCATCATCACAATATCGGCCCCCATATCCTTGGCCTGCCGCGCGCGGGCAACGGCGATGTCGGTTGCAAAATGGCTGATGGTCACGATGACCGGTACGCGGCCCGCGACGTGTTCCAGGCTGAGCCGGGTCAGGGTCTCGCGCTCGGCATCCGACAAGAGGAACTGCTCGGAGTAATTGGCCAGGATACAGAGGCCGTCGACGCCCTGGTCGATCATACAGTCCATCACACGGCGATTGCCGTCGTCATCGAGCGTGCCGTCCGGATTGAAAGCTGTCGGCGCAACCGGCCAGATGCCGTTGTAGGGTTTCATTCCATGACCTCAAAATTCTCCAGGTGCTTGTCGCTGATCGAGATACCCAGACCCGGCGTATCGTCATCCAATTGCAGGTAACCGTCCCTGGCGACCGGTTCTCCATCGAAGATGTAGTAGAATAGTTCGTTGCCGACTTCCACATCGAAGACTGGGAAATACTCGCTGATCGGGCAATTCAGGTTGGCCATTGTCAGGTGATAATTGTGCATCTGTCCGGCGTGCGGGATCACGGGCACCTGATGCGCCTCGGCGACAGCGTTGATCTTTTGCGCTGCCGTAACACCGCCCACGCGGTTGGTATCGTATTGCAGGACGCTCACGGCCCCGGATTGCAAAAGCTGTGCACAGCCCAGAAGGCCGAATTCATGCTCGCCGCCGGAGATCGGGATCGGGCCTTTGTTGAGTTCGGCATACCCCCGGATGTCGTCGGCGATTACGGGTTCCTCCAACCAGCGCGGCTCGTACTTTTCCAGCTTCGGCAACATGCGGCGGGTGTAGTCGAGGTTCCAGCCCATATAGGCCTCGAGCATCAGGTCACGGTCATAGCCGATCACTTCGCGCAACGCTTCGACCCGCTTCAGGTTCTCGCGCATCCCCGACATGCCGTCCTTGGGACCGTACCCGAAGCGGGATTTGAACCCCTGATAGCCTTGCTTCAGTGCCGCTTCGGCTTCAGCCTGCATGGTCTCGACGGGACCGGCATAGAGTTTGGAATAGTAAACCGGGATCTTCTCCTTGGTGCGGCCACCGAGAAGCTTGAAGACCGGCTTACCGGTCAGCTTGCCCATGAGATCCCAGATCGCAATGTCGATTGCCGAAATCGCCGTCATGCCGATGCCGCGCCGTCCCCAGGCGTGGGTCCGGCGGTACATCTTCTCCCAGATATAGGCGTAGTCGAAGGGATCTTCACCGATCACCAGCGCGGCATACCAGTCGTCGATCGCCTTCTTGACCACTGTTGGTGCCAGGGCCGCGTTGCCGATTCCGATCGTGCCGTCCTCGGTCTCGACTTCGCAGGTCAGCCATTGGTGGAAGCGGAACGACGACATGGCGTCTCCCTTGTCCCACAAAGCATCCGAGGCATTGCTGCAGAAATTACCGCTCGGCGGCACTGTGGGGCCGGTCCAGTTCCAGACACGCGCTCTTACGGATTTAATTCGGGTCATATCCTATTCTCCGGAGGATTCAAGCGGTGCCCGGCGCTTGACCAGCCGACCCCATAGTGCGGGTCCGAACAGGGCCAGTGCCGTCAGCACCAAAAACAGCAGCGTCAGGGGTCGTGTGAACATCAGCCACCACTTTTCGTCGAGCATCACCATGGACTGGCCGAGACGCTGTTCCAGCATTCCGCCCAGGATCAGGCCGATGGCCAGGGGCACGACGGAAAAGCCATAGCGGCGCATGAAGTAACCGATCACACCGGAGCCCAGCGCGACCCAAACATCAAACATCGACTGGTCCAGCGCGTAGGCTCCGACGATGGAAAAGACGAAGACCGAGGGCCAGAGCACCTGAACCGGAATGAGCGTCACCCGCGCAAAAACCTTCGCGCCCCGCAGGCCGATGATGAGAAAAAGAATGTTGACCAGCATCATCGACCAGAAGATCGCATAGGCGAAATCGGCCTGTTCCGTGAACATTGCCGGGCCGGGCCTCAGACCATGCACCATCAGCCCCGCCAGAATAACAGCGGCGGTCGCACTGCCGGGAATGCCCAGGGCCAACGTGGGCACCATCGCGCCGCCGGTCGCCGCGTTGTTGGCGGCCTCCGATCCTGCCACACCCTCGATTGCGCCCTTGCCGAACTCTCCGGAGTTGCGCGACCAGCGCTTGGCTTCGTTGTAGCCGATCATCGACGCGACGGTGGCGCCCTCGGCCGGAAGAATACCGATGAAGGTGCCGATGCCCGAAGAGCGCAGAATGGTCCGCCAGGTTTTTTTGTAGTCCGCACGTCCAGGCAGTTCCACCGACTTCATGCGGATCGCTTCACGTTTGACATGCAACTGCTGGGATTGCACCAGGAGTTCCGAAATCCCGAATACGCCGATCATCACGGGAACAAACCCGATCCCCTCGTAGAGCTCGTAGGAGCCGAAGGTGAAACGCTCGACCGACGTCAGGTTGTCGACGCCGATCATGGCGATCAGGATGCCCAGGCCGCCGGCGATCAGGTTCTTCAACGCCGAACCGTCACCAATCGAGGCAAGCATGGAGAGTCCGAAGAGTGTCAGCGCGAAGTATTCCGGCGGCGAGAAATTGTAGGCCGCCCGCGCCAGAAGGGGCGCCGCCAGCATCAAACACAAAACGCTGAAAATACCGCCGAAGGTCGAGGATACGACAGCCATCCCAAGTGCGCGTCCCGCCTCGCCCCGCCGGGCCAGCGGATAGCCGTCAAGGCAGGTTGTCGCGCTCGCCGCCGTCCCGGGTGTGTTGATCAGGATCGCCGTGATGGCACCGGCAAAGGTCGCGGAGCAGTAGATGGCCGTCATGGTGGCGATGGCGGGAACGGGATCCATGGTCAGGGTAAAAGGCAACAGCAGGGCCGCGCCCGTTGTGGCGTTCAAACCCGGCAAGGCACCGATGACGACACCGCCGATCGTCGCAATCAAGAGCAATAAAAGCAGATAAGGGTCTGCGAGCGAAATCAGTCCGTTGATCAAGGGATCCATTGCGTTACCCGTACCAGAGGTTGGTCAGGAGCCCGCGGGGAAAGCGGATCTCAAAGACTTGATCAAAGATGAAGAATATCGCCACCGGGACGACGAGCCCCACCAGCCCCAGCATCGGCACCCGCCGCTCTCCCCAGTAGGCCGCCATTGCAACGGCGAAGATCGCCAGAGCGAGGAAGAGATCAATCGCCGTCGTCGCCGCGAATACGGCAAAGAGCAGGATCGTGCCCCAGGTGCTGCGGTGCATGCGCTCTTTGACGCGGATCGGATCTTTCCAGACCATGAAAAGCGTCAGCAGAACGAGAAGACCGAGCAAGAGCTGCGGAAAATCCGAGGGCTGAATACCGCGCTTCAGGATCGGCGGCATCGTCTTGAAGGTTGTGGTCAGCCAAAAGGCCACCATGCAAAAAGCGATGATCAGGCAAGGGATGAACCAGCGCTCAAAACGGTGCCAGTCACGCCCCGGTAAATCATGCTGGGATAAATCACGCTGGGGTAAGTCCCCTTGGGTCAAACCCTGTTGAGCCGAATCCTCATGAGAACGCTGCGGCATTTCTGTTTTGTCCATCTTGAAGGAAAAAAAGGTACGGCAGGAAGGGCCCGCCGTACCTGAGTGGACAGGGCGTTACTCGATGAAGCCCAGCTCTTTCAGAGCCGCATTCATATCGTTCACCGTGGTTTCGATCTGCGGTCCCCAAACATCCGAGCCGGCAACGGATGTTGCATCAAGACCGACCGAGGTCAGGAACCCCTGATAAACCGTGTGGTTCATCGCCTTCAAAAGAGCCGCCTCAATTTTTTGAGCCACATCATCCGGCGTATCTTTATGAACCGCGAAACCGCGGACCGTTGAGAAACTGACCGGGATACCCAGCTCCTTGGCTGTCGGTACGTCCTCAATCTTGGCCATCCGCTCGTCCGCCAATACAACGGTCGGGCAGATCTCGCCCGCTTCGATCTGCGCGCTCGCTTCGGCAAGATTCAACACGGCCGCATCGACCGCGCCCGCAACAAGTTGCGTGGCCAGTTCCGCGCCGCCGTCGAACGGCAGCATCTTGGGCGTCATCATTCCGCCCTTCTTGGCGAACATGAAGGCCGAGACGTCATCGATGTTTCCCAGATGGGTAACCCCATAGGTGATCGGCGAGGCTTTCTGCTTGGCCACAAAATCCTCGGCATTGCTGTAGACGCCGCACTTGGTCATGAGGATTTGCGGATCGTCCGTCCCGCGCGCAATCGGACGCAGTTCGTCGATGGTCATGCCGCCCTGCCCCTTGGCAACCACGGCTGCGTGGCCGACGGTGAAGGTCAGGATTGTGTAACCATCCGCCGGCAGGGTTTTATAGTACTCCAGCGCTGCCGCGCCGCCGCCGCCGCGCTTGTTCACAACCACCATGTCCTGCCCGAGTTCACGGCGGGCGCGCATCATCATCATGCGCGTTGTGACATCGGTTCCTCCGCCGTTGCCGGCATGCGTAACCACTTCGATCGTCTTGGACGGAAAGTCTTCAGCCTCGGCGAGCTTGTCCGTCGCCGGAAGCAATACGGCCACGGCAGCCATCGCAAAAGCTGTCCGGAACGCAAAAGTGTTTTTCATCTTGTCCTCCCTTTTTTGGCCTTATGGCGACTCTGCCTTGACCTGAATGACATTTGGCATACCAAATATCAAACTTGTCAAGAATGAATTGGAATCACCGCAGGCTTCTGCGGATCCAGAGGCCGGTCCGATGACTCGGGCAAGCTTTGACAGGGGTCTGGGTGGAGTGCCGTGGAAGCCCGGGGCGCGCTGCTCAGTCTTACAGTCTACCGCTCCGGGCCCAGGGCCATATAGCGATCACACACTGGCCATGTGATTGCCGGGCACTCTCGCCCGGTTGAGCCCGCGTTTCTTTGAGGGTGAGAGACTGAAAACGCGATCGACATTGTCCCTCTCCGGCCTGAAACCCGGCAAATACGATCAAGACCGTCAAGGAACAGCAGTTCCCAACCTAGTCGTCCCAGAAACAGGGCGTGGCCTCGTAGTCTTCCCAGAGTGATGCAAGCGACGCGACGCTGTGGGCGGAGAGCGCCCCATACCACCCGCGTAAAAGGGCCGCGGCAACCCGCAGATTTACGTTCCTGGGCGCCGCTGTCGTCAATTGCTCCAGAAGATCTTCACAAACGGCAGCGTCGTTCACGGCACCGAGCGCTTCCTGCAGCGCGGCCAGGGCCTTGCTGCGCCGCTTGGCCTTTTTCACAGCGAAAAGCCCTCGAAAGAACTCCGCCGCATAGCGCATTTTCTTCACGCGCAGGCGCAGCCGGTGAACGTCTTCGATCTCCAGTTCCTGAACCCGAGACGCCAGCTTCCTGACCCGGCGTTCGTGCCGCGCCAGGACGGACGCCGCCAGATCATGGACCGGCTTAGCGAGGGCCTTGCGGACCGCTTTGTCTTCGTCGGCAAAAAAGCTGTCTGCCTCCAGTCCCTTGAACAAACGCAGCAGCAACAGAGCGTAGCGTTCACTGCGCACAAAGGCACGGGCGTCTCCCGATTTCGAGGCCCGCATCGCAGCGGCCGCACGCGCAAGATGGGGCAGGCTTTTTTCATCCGGCATGTCTTTCTCGACAGCGGCCAGTGTTTCCTCGACGAAAACATCCCAGTCGCGGGCGGGTCCCAGCTCTTTTTGCGCCCAGGCCAATTCCGCGACAACCGTTTCCCGGGTCCCCGGCGCCAGATATGCGCTGTAGATGCCGAAGAGAGAACGCAGCCTGCGGATACCGACACGCAGTTGGTGAACACCTTCCGGATCGTTTGTTTCGAGAACCGGTTGTTCGTTGTCCCGCATCTGCGCAATGCAGTTCCACGCAATCTGCGAAAAGACCCGGCGGCTTATGGCCTTGCCGTCCAAAATCACCGGCGTAGCTCGCGCAGGCGCAGGCGTGTCACCGGTAAAGAGACTGTAGCCGCGCTTTGACTTGCTGCGCCGCTCCAATGAAAACGGCAGCTTTCCATGGATCTCAAGCGCCAGATCGAGGATATCGATTGGATGACCGGACCGGAGTTCGAATTCAGCTTCACTCAAACGCATGGTCTGATCAGCGGTCGAGATACTGCCCTCATCCAAGGCCATCTCGATTTCACTCTCCCCGTACGCCAAAATCGTGATCCGGCGCTTGATTTCTGTCGTGAAGACAGGGGTCAGGCGGTCATGCACCTGTTTCTTGGTGAAGAGCTTTTGCAGGGGCTTACTGTCGATCAGCGAGAGGTCGGGCTCGTCCTGAGAGATCTCCTGCTCATATTCGATCAGGTGCTGAAAGCCCGTCGCTTTGTTGCCAGGAACCTTGAGCGTCTGTATGCGTTTCCGGCCTATCTTGCGCACACGCAACGCAATGCCCAGCGCCTTCAGCTCCAACTCAGGGGTATCGAAGTAGGTGCCGACAAGATGCTTGTTGCTCGCTCGGCCTTTCGTGAAGGGTCTGAAGAGTGAAGCACGGCGCCAGCGCGCCAGTGCGTCTTCGGGAATCGCCAGTTTCAGTTCGATTTCATGTTGCATGCGCCAAAGACAAACAGCGGGCTCTTTGCCAGAACCTCGCCGTTCCGCCACCCTTGTCAATTTGATCCGTCACGAATTCAATATGTAGAGTGGCGATGATGAAGATTCACCTTTTAATATGCAACTTAATTTCAATAACATGTCATTAATCTGTAATATAATTGTAATATTCGATGCGTCTAAACACTATATTTCGATGTGAATACTAACTAAGTGTAAATTTGACTCGATGTCAATGCGCGCCCTGGTTGCTTTTTCTAAAAACCCGGCCTACTTCTCGGTATGTGATCCTGTCAGACAAACGCTCCATCCGCATTAGCAAAGACACCAATTCTTGGTTCGTAACCAGCAGGTATTTTTCTGGGGCATGTCCTTACCGCGGTAGAAGCGTGTGACTTGCTCCCAGCCGCCGCGATCCAGCGCCGCCGACAGAGCAACTTCAGCCTCCTGATCTCTAGCGCCTTCGCAAGGAAAGATAGCAACGGGAGATATCCAGCATGCATCAAATTCATCACCCCTGCGTCGCAGCCGAAAAACCGCGCCGCGCCGTTCGATCGGCTTTCCATCTTCGGGTTTTGTAACGCCGCCACCAAGAAACCCCTGGCGCGTGGTCAGCGGCAGGATCAAGCGTCCGCCATCTCGAAGCCGGTCGATCCAACGCGGCACGGGGTGCGTCACCCCGGCGTTCACGTAGATCACATCGGCGGGCTCAAACTCGAGCTCGGCGCCGTCTCCCTGCAACAGCGTGACCTGCTCAAATGCGTGCAGGTTTTCGCGCGCACGCGCCGCCAGTTGCGGGTCGAATTCAATCGCCGTGACCTTTCCCGATGGCCCAACCATCCCGGCCAGGATGGCCGAATAGTAGCCGACACCGGCCCCGATATGGACGGCATGTTCTCCTGGCTGCGGACCGGCCCTGTCAATCAACAACGCGTGCAATGCAGGCTGGCCGTTATTGAGGTTGCGCAAGGGATCAATTCCGACCAGATCATTGCTGTAGAGATAGACGGGATCATCATTGGGCGAGAGAACGTAGCCCCTGCCCCATCGCAGGATCGGCCAGGGTCCGGGTCCGAGGAAAGCCTCCCGCGCGACTGTCGCAAAGGCATCCTCCAGCATCTGATTTCGCACGTCCGCAGCCGCGAGAACCTGTTTTGCGTAGGCACGCCGAACGATATCAATTTCTGCCAAAGCCCATCTCCCCATGCCTCCTTATAGAGAAATACTAGTTGACTCGAACCATTCCGGGTAAATCAATTATGAGCCTTGATCAGCGCGCCTGCCCTCTACAAACAGCACAAAACCCTGATAGGGAATGCTTGCCATCTCAACGAGACCGATCAGGCTCAAGCAGCAGGACCTGCAGGTCCGCCACATTGGTTCCGGTTGCCCCCGGCTTCAGCAAATCACCGGCAGACGCGAGCGCCTGATAAGAATCGTTGTTGCCTAGGAGCGCCGCGGCATTGCCACCCGCGGCCGCGATACGCGCCATGCTGCCCGGGTCGACGAGCCCGCCCGCGGCATCTGTCGGGCCATCCCGGCCATCCGTTCCCCCGCTTAGAAACGCCCAACGGCCCATCAATCCCCGGTCTGCGGCCCGCATGGCAAAAGCCAGCGCCATCTCCTGATTGCGTCCGCCGCGACCGTCACCCTGCAGCGTCACTGTCGTCTCGCCACCCGCCAGTAAGGCCAGAGGCCGCCCTGCGCCGCGTTCAACGGTCAGGGCATGGTCAAGTATCAGTTCCGCCGCAGCCTGGGCCTCGCCGCAGAGAGCCTCGCTGACAATATGGGTTTCAAATCCGAGTTTTTGCGCCAGCGTTTCGGTTGCGGCAAGGCTCAACCCATTGCTTCCGATCAGGGTCGCGCCGGTTTTCTGAAAAATCGCATCGCCGGGCTTGGGCGTCTCTTCAATTCGCCCCGCCCGCCCCTCGTTGAGGCGGTGCCTCACGCTCTCCGGAACACGATCCCACGCGCAGCCGTTTTTCAGAATTTCGATGGCCTCGGCAAAGCTGGTTGTATCCGCCACGGTCGGGCCGCTGGCGATCGCACTTAGATCATCGCCGATCACATCCGAGAGAATCAGGGCATGAAGCGCAGCCGGTGCCGCGCAACGCGCAAGGCCCCCGCCCTTCAAGGATGACAGGTGTTTGCGCACGCAGTTCATCTGCACGATGTCCGCGCCGCTCGCCAGCAGAAGGTCGGTGGTTTCGATCTTTTCCGCGAAGGTAATCGGCGGCGCAGGTGCCGGAACCAGTGCGGACCCGCCGCCACTGACCAGCACCAGGACCAGCTCATCCTCTCCGGCCTGGCCGGCGATTTCCATGACCCGGCGCCCGCCGTACAAACCGCTCTCATCGGGCAAGGGGTGGCCGGCGCCGATCAACTCAAATCCGGAGACCTTTGTCGCTGAAGCTGCATTCTCGTGGTTCGTGACGATAATTCCATCGCCCTGGAAGAGACGACCGGGCAGAAGCTCACCTGCGGCTCGGGCCATTGCGATTGCCGCCTTGCCGATCGCAATGGGTCGCACGGCCCTCCATTCGCCGCTGCGTATTTCCGAGTCCGCTGTACCCGGAGACAGGAGAATCTCGAGCCGGTCATTCTTGATCCTTAAGGCCCGGCGCACCGCCTCAGCCGGATCGGCGGCCTTGACACCCGCCATGTAGATTTCCTGCGCAAGTGCACGCAGTTCGGCGGGGCGCCCGCCATCACCGGCCTGGTTCATCGATCTTTTCCGTCATTTGTATCGTGGGGT
The DNA here is from genome assembly GCF_007004665.1 of Denitrobaculum tricleocarpae. GTDB lineage: Bacteria > Pseudomonadota > Alphaproteobacteria > Kiloniellales > Kiloniellaceae > Denitrobaculum > Denitrobaculum tricleocarpae. Next base: position 35,380 of record NZ_ML660057.1, read on the forward strand.
ATGCGCGCAAGAATTAGCACATCCGCATTGGAGCGTAAAACCAGGTCGGCGCGGCTCTGCAACGGCTCGAAACTGAAATGGAGATATGCTATTCTCCGCGCGTCGGGGGAAGTTCAGAGCGCTGGTCTTCTTAGGGTGTTTGCGATGAGCCTTATCTTCCGCCTTTTCTGGGTCGTGCTGCTATCCTTCTTTCGGAAAAAAATGGGCCTGCTGGAGTGGTCGCGGTTGAAGCTGCGCGTGCTTCCGACAGATCTCGACATCAATTTTCACATGAACAACGGGCGCTATCTGACGCTGATAGATCTCTGCCGCATGGATATGTTCCTGCGAACCGGCCTCCTGCGGCTCATGTTGAAATATCGCTGGGCTCCGGCCATCAGCTCACTGACCATGGAGTTCAGAAAGCCCCTCAAGCTGTTTCAAAGATATACCCTGCGCTCCCGCATCGTTCGATGGGACCGGCGGCTGGTCTTCAGCGAGCATGAATTTGTGGTTGGCACACGCGTCATCGCGCGCGGCACGTCAAATACCTGTCTGGTCGGGCGCAACGGCATCGTGGTGCCGCCGGCGCAGATCGTGAAGCTGCTGGGCTGGCGGGCGGAAGCGCCCGGACAATCCACCAAATAGGGCGCCCACTCAAATTCAGAAATCAAATCAAAAAAACCGCTCCGGAATGAAGCGGCTGCTCCTCATGCGAGCCATGAAGTCATGTCAAACGCAAACCGGCCGCTTCCATCGATCGACGGAAAGCGGCCGGTTCCCAAAAAGTCAGGGAATGACTTAGTTGGTTTTAGCCGCGCAAGGATTGCACGGGTTCTTTGCAGCACAAGGGTTGCAAGGATTGCAGGGGTTCTTGGCGGCGCAAGGGTTGCAGGCCTTCTTAGCTGCACAAGGATTGCAAGGGTTACAAGCCTTCTTCGCGGCGCAGGGCGAACAGCCGGCGTAAGCGGAGCTTGGCAGTGCAGTTACGCCTGCAGCCATGCTGCCCAGACCAACGGCCAGTCCGAGCATGACAGGGATAATGGTCGTGGAGGACAGAAGCCGTCCCTTGTGTGAAGTTTTGTTGTTCATCTCTACACTCCTTGTTGTTGCGAACCCTTGACTTAAAGGATCCGGGGTCAGCGGACTGCCTTCCCTTATTACACTGTGCAAATGGCTATTCTTGCGTTTCTTTCAGCCCTTCTGCACAGCGTCGTGAAACTATGTGATCAAGCCGGTGCGAATTTACCTCAAAGCGATGATTTCGTGGGTAAATCTGCGATCAAATAACAGTGATATACCCTTCAGGTAGGCGCAATTGAGGTAGTCTCACGGCTCACTCAAGAAAGTTACCGGAGATTAAGCATGCGTTGGATCATTCCAATGACCCTTGCCTCACTGCTCTGTTTCATCGCGCCTTCAGACAGCTTGCTTGCCGAGCCCTACTCTCCTCACAGCGGCGTAAAACTTATCGAAACCACGATTCCCTTCGATAACTTCACCGAACGGCTGACCGGCGCGATCTCCAAGAATAAGATGGGTCTTGTGGCTCAGGCTTGTGCCAATTGTGGGGCGAAGTCGATTGGCGTGACGATTCCGGGCAACCGGGTCTTCATGATCTTCCGCCCGGACTTTGCGGTCCGTATGCTTGCCGCGAGCGAAGCCGCCGGCGTTGAAGCCCCGCTCAGGCTCTATGTCACGGAGCAATCCGACGGCACGGCCCGCTTGAGCTATCGCCTGCCCAGCCACGTTTTTGGCGCTTATGAGGTCGCGGATCTTGATAGACTGGGGGCCGAACTGGACGTCATTCTGGCGCAGATCGCCCAAGACGCTCTGCAATAGCACGCCGCCACTACAGGATTTGCCACATCAATGAGCGCTATCGCACAGCCTTCCGCGGAGTTACCGCGCGTTCCTAACCCGGTCCAGATCACCGCGCTCCTGCTGGCGATGACCGCCATCGTTCTGCTTGCGGCCTCGGTCCTCATGATCAGCTTAAAGCAGCTCCTGCTCTTTGGGATCGGCGTTGGGTTGGGCATATCGCTCTACCACGCCGCCTTCGGGTTTACCGGCGCATACCGCCGCGCGATGCTCGAGGGCGATATCTCAGGTGTCACCGCTCAACTGATTATGCTGGCCGTCGCCGTTCTACTGTTCGCGCCCATCCTGGCGCAGGGGGAAGCTTTCGGGCGGGGCGTCGGAGGCGCCGTCGCGCCGGTCAGCCTTTCCATGGCCCTCGGCGCGTTCCTCTTCGGGATCGGCATGCAGCTCGGCGGATCCTGTGCATCGGGCACTCTCTTTGCCGCCGGCGGCGGCAGCCTCCGCACTCTCCTGGTCCTGGTCTTCTTTTGCATCGGCGCTTTCTGGGGCAGCCTTGATCTTGCCTGGTGGTCGCAGCTGCCGGGCGTCGGATCGGTTTCCCTGAGCGAGCACCTTGGTTGGGAAATCGCCCTGCCGCTTCAACTCGGCGCGCTCGCGCTGATTTACGCGGTCATGCGTTTCTTCGGCGGAACTCAAAAACGGCCGCTCTGGGATATCGGCCATTTCAGGTGGCAGACGCTTCTACGTGGTCCCTGGCCCCTGCTCCTATCCGCACTTCTGCTGGCGCTCTTCAATTGGCTGACTCTATTGGTCGCCGGGCACCCCTGGTCCATCACCTGGGCCTTTTCACTCTGGGCGGCCAAGGCAGCCGTCTTCGCCGGCTGGGATCCTGCAACGAGTGGTTTCTGGTCGGGTGGTTTTCAGCAAGCGGCCCTGGAGCGCAGCGTCTTGCAGGATGTCACGTCCGTGATGAATTTCGGAATCATCCTGGGCGCCTTCCTGGCCGCGGCCCTTGCAGGCCGGCTCGTCAAACCGGCGGGAATTGCGTTCCGCTCACTCACTGCCGCCGTCCTGGGCGGCCTGATCATGGGTTATGGCGCGCGTCTCTCGTACGGCTGCAACATCGGCGCTTTTTTCAGCGGCGTTGCCTCGACGAGCCTGCACGGCTGGGTCTGGATCGCCTGCGCTCTGCCGGGCAACTACATCGGCGTCCGGCTCAGGCCCTTTTTCAGGCTGTAACAGGCCTCGTTCGTCAGCCCCAGGAACTGTTGAGAAAGAGGTTCTCCTTGGGGGCCTCGGATAGGGCCTTGTGAACGGCCTTGATCTGCTCGTCGACAGAGATCTTGACGCTCGATGTCACTTCCAGATTCCGGTCCTCGTACACGTCTTCGTTCGGATGACTGGCCTGCCACTTCTCGATTTCGGCATCGCGCTGGCGCAGCAACTCCTCGATCTGCGGACGGAACAGGCGAACGACGCCACTGATCCACTTGTTGGCCGCGAGGCAGGGGAAGGTGTGGTCGATCTCGAAGGCATCAATCATCTGGATGACGCTCTCCGCCGAATAGAAGGTCTCGCCCGTGACCCAGCGATTGGTCGTGAAAAGGGCAATCGGGAAACCCTGACGATCCATGGAAATCGCGATGATGTGGGCCAGGGCGTCTTCACCTAGAGGTCGCGTGCCCTCACCTTCATAGGGGGCGGGCCAGATTCCGGAGGGAATGCCGCCGGACCGCAGGAAAGTGTGGAAGTGTCCGTTTTCCCCGTCGGTTCCGCGATGAGAATGATAGTAGTACTGACTGAAAGTCTCGGCGTCGTACACGTCGCCGTTCGGATAGTGGTCCCACTCGTAAAACGTACCCTGGTTGGCCAGAACCTGACCGACCACATTGGCCGAGGTCTTGTTCAAGACCCGGTAGGCCTCGACAATCTCGCTGCCGGCCTTGGACATCGCCTGGAGTTCAGCCTTGCTGAGACCCGCCATCAAATTGCTTACAATCATCTTATCCCTCAATACCTCAGGGTTCGCCGTGCTTTGTTCCAAGCACCGGGCTTACCAGTCTTAATGCAGACGGAAGGGAGAGTCACTGACCGGCCTCTCCTTCTTGTGCCCGCCAAATCCAAGGCAGCGTAAACTGCCCATGCCACAACGCACGCCGCGCCTCCTGCGCACCTGCCATCGCCGTCTTATAACGCTGCGGCGCACCGTCGATCGCAACAGCCCAGCCAGTGTGGGTCATACCTTCAGCGAGATCGTACCCCGCCGCCCGACAGACACCAAGCGCGTTGCCGCCCCTGTCACCAGCCGCAAGTTCGCAGACCACTGAGACACCGGCAGTCAGATCCATCAGCGCCGATTTGGCAATCAGACCGCAGTTGATCTCCTTCTTGGGCCACTTGCAGGTCTGTCCCAGCTCGGGTGCGTCGACACCTAGCAGATCGATCTTCCGGCCTGCGACTTCAAGCGAATCACCATCAATGATACGTGAAGCGCCGGTGATCGTCTCCGCCGATGCCGGGGCGCCGACGAGCGTAAACGCGGCAAGACCCAAGGATAGGGCAAGTTGTCTCATCTGCATCAGCCCGGAAGAGCGGAAGTTAAAGACCCGGCCCGCAAGCCGACTTCCAATGATTCCGCAATCTTTAATAGTACTCCCGTACACGGGGTTTCCAATCAAAACGAAAGCCTGGTCAAGCCCCGAAAAAATTCGGGATGTGCCGCCACCGAAGCAGCAACACATCCCGATCACGTCCTCAAAAGCGCTTTTCTCAACGCTTGAGCCAGCCTACTTCATCGATGTTCTGAGTTCTTCCGGCAGGAAGAACTGGAAGTCCTGATCATCGCCGACGGCGATATGGCAGTCCTTACAGAAGGCGACCGCACCCGAGCTTTGGCCTCCGGTTACGCCGATCACGCGTCCGTTCGGCATCATGAGGGTATAGCGCCAATCGCCGCCATCCGCGTCGAAACCGGCCGCCATCTTCTCCATCAGGAACAGTGGCCCTGGTGCTACTCTGCCAGCGCCGGAGACGGTAAAGCTGTCTTTGGCCAGGATCGACCCGACGGGCATGGTGCCGCCGTCCTCGAACTTGCTGTACTCCGACTTGGCCACGTCGTTGGAATAGTTGTTGACCAGGCGGCCGCCATGGGTGTCCGAGGTATAGGAAATCTTCGAGAAACGGGGCCAGTCCTTGTAGGCCACCGCGCTGGGATTGCCCGACTTGGCGTAGCCGGCAACCATCTCGTCAATAATGCAGTCATAAACCCGCATCATTTCGGAGTCCGTCAACTCCGCCGAGCCCCCGGCTGCCGCACAGGGATTGCACGGATTGCAAGGGTTACAGGGATTGCAGGGGTTTGCTGCTGCGCAAGGATTGGCCGCTGCACAAGGGTTGCAGGGATTCGCCGCTGCGCAGGGATTGCAGGGGTTCTTGGCTGCACAGGGGTTGCAGGGATTGCAGGGATTTTTCGCCGCGCAAGGGTTCTTGGCAGCGCAGGGATTACACGGATTACAGGCCTTCGCCGCGCAAGGATTGCACGGGTTGCATGCTTTCTTTGCGGCGCAGGGGTTTGCCGCACAGGGATTCGCCGATGCCAGACGCGGAACGATGCAGCGCGCGGACACGCCGCCGGCTGCAGCACCTGCACAAGGGTTGCAGGGGTTGCAAGCGTTTGCCGCAGCACAGGGATTGCACGGATTACAGGGGTTCTTCGCCGCACAGGGATTGCAAGGGTTGCAGGGATTCTTCGCCGCGCAAGGATTGGCCGCTGCGCAAGGGTTGCAAGGGTTTGCCGCGGCGCATGAAGCAACAGCGTGACCGGGCAACGCCGTGATGCTGACAGCAACTGCGCCGACGCCGACCGCCAGCCCCAGGACAAGCGGGATCGCCGTCGTGGTGGTCAGCAGATTGTCTTTTAGTCCGGTGATAATTTTCTCTCGAGATAGTCTGTCGCCCATCTCCACCTCCCTAATTTGTTTTTTTGCTCGTTCCCCCCGGGGGAAAAGGACCGGGCCGAAACCCGGTCCTCCCGCGAGATCCTCGAGGGATGAGGACTTTGCTTTAGACCCAACTCCCCGAGTGCTGGAAAGGAGCTGGGCCGCTATTCATCGGTTTCAGTCTCTCGATCAAACCCGGCAAACAGCATATTCAACAATAGGGACTTTTATTCACAATGATGCAGGGTTACACAGACTTGTGAACGCACGTGATAAACTGTGCTTTCGTCTCACCAATAGATAATTCGCGCAATTCTTGACTGACTTTTTGTTAGGGTTTTATGAGTACATCAGATCTTTCTCCATTTGAGGCCTCAGCCGCACTCATCGTCCTGGCCGCGGCACTCGGATATTTAAACTATAAATTTATCAAGCTTCCCCAAACCATTGGTTTGACTGTCATCGGAGCCGTCGCTTCTCTGGCCCTCCTGGGCGCTGACAGGCTCTTCCCCCAAATTGCCATGGGCGCGGCACTGCACGATTTCGTCAAGGATCTGGATTTTCACTCGACCCTGATGAACGGCATGTTGTCCTTCCTGTTGTTCGCCGGCGCCCTGCACGTCGATCTCAGCAGCCTGTCCAAACGCAAATGGACCGTCCTGGCCATGGCGACGATCGGGATCGCCCTCTCCACGGCGATTGTGGGTTTTGGCTTCAAATTTCTGGCCCTCGCGGTCGGCTTCGACGTTCCGCTGGCCTGGTGCCTGGTATTCGGGGCCTTGATCAGCCCGACCGATCCGGTCGCGGTCATGGGTATTCTCAAATCCGCGCGCGTCCCGGCCACGCTGGAAGCAAAAGTCGCAGGCGAGAGCCTCTTCAATGACGGTGTCGGCGTCGTGATCTTTTCCATCCTTCTGGCCTCGGCGATGAGCGGCCAGCCGCTCTCCCTGATCGATGCCGGCCAGCTCTTTGTTCAGGAGGCTATCGGCGGTGCTCTCCTGGGCCTTGTGATCGGCGGTTTGGCGTTCCTGGCCATGCGCTCCATCGATGAGCACAACATCGAGGTTCTGATCACCCTCGCCCTGGTGATGGGTGGCTACGCACTGGCGCAAAGACTGCACGTTGCGGGGCCGGTGGTCATGGCGGTCGCCGGTCTGCTGATCGGAAACCACGGCTCACGGCTCGCCATGAGCCAGCGGACGCGCGAACACCTGAATAACTTCTGGTCGCTGCTCGACGAAATCCTGAACTCGGTGCTCTTTCTGCTGATCGGCCTGGAAATTGTGGCGATTGCTCAGGATGCAGGACATCTGCTGCTGGGTGTCTTGAGCATCTTTCTGGTTCTCGCGGCCCGTTGCGCCGGGGTCGGCGTGCCGATGCTCTTCATGTCCAAAATCGCTGACTTCACCAAGGGCGCCTATCCGATTTTGGTCTGGGGCGGCCTGCGCGGCGGCATCTCCATCGCCCTGGCCCTCTCATTACCCGACAGTCCGATCCGTGAGACGATCCTGACGGCCACCTACGTCATCGTGGTCTTTTCCGTCGTGGTTCAGGGCGCAACAGTCGGCAAGGTGGCAAAGCATTTCGTTCCAAAAGATCAACAGCAGGACGAAAAAGCACACCACTGAGAAGCTTTACCCGGCCTGCAGAGGCGGAATTGCGCCGATTGCGTGTTTTCTCGCCGGCTGATCGCGACTCTGCTGCTTGTTTTAGGCAGAGTCGTGGTACACTAACGATTGAATAAAGTTAACGCAGAGAGAACGAACCCGTGACGGATCAAAAGGTTAACCGGACCGCAGAGAACCGCGAAGGCACCTTTAAGCGTCGTTTCACCCCATCGACGGCCTTCTTCCGGCAGACCCGCGCTGCCGCAGTTCTGACGCTTGGCGCCTTGGTGATCGGCGCAGCCCTGATCGCCAAAACACCCAGCCTGAGCGCGCAAAACATCAATTGGACCGATCCGCAAAGTCCGCTCCTGAAAGCCGTGGTCACGCATCAACGCATCGCCAATGAGCAGGAGGTCGGGAACATACTGGTCATGCGGGGCGGGCGGCCTTTCGCAGGCGTTACCCGCATGACGCTGGTCGCCGGCGACTCGCTGATTACCGGCGATCAGACCGCGATCATCGGCTACGCCGACCAATCCTGGGAGGCGGTGGTCCACCCCAACACGCAGGTCGACTTCAAGGGTGGGGAGATTAAAGTCGCGTTCGGGCGGATGTTTGTGCAATTGACACCCTCCGAACAGAAACTTCTGCCGATTTCCGTCACCAGCAACTACGGCACGGTCACCGCCGGAAAAGCCAGTTTCGAAATCGACGTCAGCGAGGAACGTGCAGTCATCACCGTGATCGCGGGAACCATGGATCTCGCACGACCCAAGTCAGAAATCGTAAAGCTGCAAGCCCTGGACGAAGCGGTCCTCGTTTCGGACGCCCCCGTGGTTACCCGCCCCATCAGCACCGACCGCTTCGCCAAAATCGGAAGTCGCATCGCCACCCTGTCCAACCTGGGCGTGGTCTCTTCCGGTGTCGAGAGCCTCTCTCCTCAAGAGTCCGATCTTGCCGAGGGCACACCCGAGAGCGAGGGGCAGTCGGCGCGAAATAAGACCGCGCAGAGCCTTCTGAACGCGTTGGGCTACGACGCCGGACCTGCGGATGGTGTCGCCGGACCGCGCACACTGCGCGCGGTTGCGGCTTTCCGATTAGACCAAAAGCTGCCCGGCACTACGGAAATTGACGAAGCATTGATCACGGCCTTGCGGGCGGAGAGTCCCCCGCCACCGACCGCTCCCCAGGTCGTGCAGGCGGCGCCGGAGCCTCAAAGGGTTCAAGCCCCTCAGGCGCAGGCTCCCCAGACAGAGGCACCCCAGACAGAAACGACATCCAAAACCCCCGACGTCACCCGCCTCGACTTTGACAAGGCACGGCTCATGCTGATCCAGAGCGAGCAGTTGATCGGACGCGTTACCTACGAAGTCCATGAAGACGTCGCCCCGGGGACCGTCCTCCGGCAGCTTCCTGCACCGGGCCAGGCAACGCGACGCAACCTCTCAGTCGATTTGGTCGTGTCACGTGCGCCCAGCAAATCCACCCAAACCGGAGCGACAGCAACAGAGGCGGATGCAACAGGGACGCCTGTCCCCCAAGCCGTTCCTGCAACGGCCGTTGTTTCGCCGCCCCCGCCTCCTCCCGCGAAGACGGCTGCAATCGGATCCCAAACGGACAGTGAAATTGCCGCGGCTGAAGTCGAAGCCTATCTCGGCGCAAAGGGTTATCTCGGGACACAAGACGAAGTCATCAGTCTTTTCCGCCCTGAGCAAAAGCTCGATTCAGTGGGCCCGGTGGACGCGAATGTCCTCAGCCGCGACGAGCTCTCGGCCTGTCTCAGAATCGAAGACGATTATCTGGCGCAAAAGCTCCGTGCGGGAACCTCCAGTCAGAAACAGGATGCGACGGCCGACGAGATTGCGGCCCTGGACGTGCAACTGGATGAGACACTGCCGAAAACCGATCCAGACAAGCCCGAAACGCTCGAAGTCTACAACAGGCTTCTGGATAAGCGGCACCGGCTGTTCGCCGAGTACAAAGACAAGATCCTGCCCGAAGCCAGGCAAAACGACCGCGCGCTGAAAGCCCTGGAGCGCAGTTTTCAGGCCGACTGCGGCCAGCGCCCCTATCGCGCCGATGATCTGGAAGCGGCCCGGAAAAAAGCGTCTCTGATCCGTTAGGTCCACTCGAAAGCGGTTACTCTGAAGGGCAACGCGAAGCGCTTGAAAGACGCCCCGCGTTGCCATCAGGTTTCCAAAAGCAGCTTCTTCCGACAGGGCTCAGAGAGTCTTCAAATACTCCACAAGCTCCCAGCGTTCCGCCTCCGTCAGCTTTCCGGTCCCGTAGTCGTGTCCGGCGTTCGAATTGCCGATCAGGGAGGTGTCGAAAGAGAACCTCCCCGGCATTGGATCGGTCTCAAAGCCGACATTCACCGGATCGAATTCCCGGCTGCCAACCGAGAACCGATCCATGCGCTGATCTGACGGCAGCAGAAGCTGGTAGAGGTTGGGCACGGAACCATTGTGAAGGTATGGCGCGGTGGCCCAGATCCCGTTGAGCGGGCGCCCCTTATAGGCCAATAAGGGCGAATCCTGGAGCAACTCGACCGTCTCCACGGTCTGTTCGCCTTCGGGTGTCAGTCCCGCCAGCGCGCGCTGCAGGGACTTTTCAGAGACCTTGATGTTCTCGGTCCCCTCGACCCGCGGTCCCGCCACACGGTCGACGACGCGGCGGATGATAACTCCCTTGACGACATGGCTGAGCAAGGCGCCCGCCGCCTCTTCCTCTCCCAGACGGCTGCGCCCCACGATCACCCGGGTCCTGGCCCCTTTAAGACGGCCTGTCTTAGCCCGGCGCTGAATAAAGTTCGTCGCCATCCGCGGATCGGTCCCGATCTTCGAGACCTTTGCCATCTTTGCCGTGATCTGGCGCTCGGGATCTGTCCGTTCAGTGTCGCTGAGGACCACGTGGCAGCCCGCACAATACTTATTGTAGTGCGCCTCGCCGGCCGCGGCCTTCACCGGATCGATCGCCGGCAGCTCATCAGGCCACTTGGGCGAATACAGCTCTTTGACCCGGTCCTCCATATCGCGGAGGTTTCTCGTGTCGGCGGACGACGGATAGCCGAAGCGTGATTTCTTGACGTTCACGGTTCCAAAGACCCCGAGAACCTCGCCGACGTTGCGGCCGAGTGAGCCCAGAACACCATTCTTGGCAATACCGTTCCACTGCACGAAATCATGCTGCGGCGTATCCCAGAGGAAGGGATAGCTGACCGGTGCATCCGGCGCCCGGTAGTTCTCCGGCAAGCCGAGAGCCGTCCCGCTGACTTCATTGAGAATAATCCCGAAGGCATCGACCCGCGCGTTGCCGTAGGCGACGGGCGTGTGATTACGCGCCTGCCAGGATCTCAGTTCCGCCGTCAGATCGGCCAGGCGGTCACGCAGGTCATCGCGCGCCTCGTCGCCGTCCTGATCATCAAGGACCTTCGCGGCAAAGCGGTCGAACTTCGCGTCTTCGGAACCGGTCTGCTCAAGCGCCGCGATCAGACCGTCATGAAAGGCGGTGTGATCGGCCAGCGCCGGGGCGCCGTCGATGCGCATCTTGCTGCCCTGATAATCAATCTGGGCCGTATGACAGGCGGCACAGGTGAAGCCCATCCAGGCCTCGCCCTGAGGATCCTCATAGCGGGTCATACCCACCGGAAGACCGTCGGGATTGTAGTACGACGTCGCGACGTTGGTCAGGTAGCGGTAACGGTTGATATTTGCGTCGCTGCGAAAGGCCTCCTCGCTGTCGGTCTGCTCGACCGCGAGGAACCAGTCGTAAGGTATCAATTGCGACCCTTGGGTCGTGGTATAAAACCATTGACGGTCGGCATTCGACCAACCCTGATCAAGATAAACAAACCCATCATCTGGAATATTGTGAGCACAGCCCGCCACAGCACCCGCTGCGGCCAGGAGTGCAACGCGAAAGAAATTTCGCATTCCCCACCTCTAATCAATCGACCGGTCAAACCTCCTGCCTGATCCGCTCGCCCCAACCCGACTCACCGCTCCCTCGCAGTTCGTCTCTCTACTTACAATTCTAAGTCATAACACTTTGAAAGCATAGCCTATTCCACCCGCATGCCGATTAAAAACGCGGCGGAGACTCCAAGTTGTCTTGCTTTAGTCGCTGTATCGGGTCCAGGCGATGCCGTTCGGGAAGCGCAAAATGTCATCCCCTTCAAGCTCAATCGTGTAGCTCAACCAGGAATCGCCGTAAATATCGCCGGCGCGCGGGTCGTAGATCTCGCCTCCGTAGATTTCCGTAATGCAGCCCCGGTCATCCGCGACCGGCTCGAACTTGCTGAGAATATTGACCTCGGACACCAAACGGGCTCGCTTGCTCTCATCGGGATGATTTACGTCCAGACGCGGCTCGCCGGTCTTTTCATCCAGCGGCCTCGCCTCCCAAACAAAACGGCTGCAGACCGCATCGCCGCAATCATAAATTTCCTGACGGGATTGCTCTTCCGACTCGAAAGGATCGTCTTCCCAGGTGGACCAGACACCATAGACAGAGGCGCAGGCGAGCGCTTCCGCTCCCGCGGGCATGACGATTAGAAAGCTTGCGAAAAGGGAACGAAGGGTGAGGCTTTGCATCACCCGACGATAACGGATGGTCCTGCGCACTGAAAGCGTGATGGCATCACGATCGGATTATCGCCGTTCGTCCGGGCACGCGAACGTCAGGCATGTTCCTTCATGCATTTGCGCAGGGAGGCCGCCGTGGTTTCCGTCACGTAGTAGACCCCGTCGATGATCGTCGTCTGTTTCTCATCCCACTTGGTCGCGTCAAAGTCCCATCCGATCAACTGCGCCTTCTTTTCAGGGTCGTCGATCAGGCGGCGCAAACGGCGCGTCATAAGTCGTTGAAAGTCCGAAGCACCGCGCAGATCCGTATCGCCCGACATCTTCATGATATCGCGCATGCGGACCCGCCCGCTTTTCTTGGAAAAGAGTTCCAACTTGCGCCGGTGATCCGAAGACAGACCGTGCAGAAACTTCATCGCCTGCTCAGGCCGCAGATCGACAGGTTCACGCCACTTCAGGCGATTGGAGGACGGGCCCGGCTTCGATGAACTGGGCTTCGAGGCATCGGACTTCGGTGAATTGGGCTTCGATGGATTGGGCTTGGAAGCCCCGGATTGAAGCGAGGGCAGCTTTTTCCCGATCAGGAGCGAAAGCAGGTCTTGCTGGGTCTCCGGTTTCAGACGGCGGAAATCACGATCTTCGACGACAATCTGCATGACAACGCTCCTGGAAATTACCGGGTAAGTTGTCTGGATAATAGACCAAATGCTCTCCTCATGCGATGCCATCTTTGTGGTGAACGCGCCTCGCATTAAAGAGGCAGCCACCTTCCGCGCTCACCATAACTGCGGCCGGTGCACCATGAGCCAGAATATCACAATCACAGCTGTAAACGCCGGCCAACCCAGCCAAAACCAGGCCCGCGCGCAGCGAAAATAGACATCCGGCAAGCCATGACCTTGCAAGGACGCTTCTTGCGCAAGCTCCCGCATGCGCAGCTGGAGTTTCAAAACGATCAACCAGCAGGCCCCGGCCAGGGCGTAGAGCGCGAGTGCAGCCACCAGCCAGCTTTCCAGCCAATCGTAGCCGGCCAGTTCAATCAGCGCCACACCGCTCAAGGGTTGAACAATGACCGAGGGCGTGGTGAAGGCCCAATCGGCCCGAACGGTGTTTCGCGTCGCCACGGCGATGGCATCGACATTGCCCGACAGATGGGTGAGCCATAGATGCAGCGCTGTCCCCAAGCCGGTCCCGAAAAGAACCGTTGAACTGAGAATATGAACCCACTTGGCAGTCAGGTAGGGATCGATCATTTGCTCTTCGCCAAAACAGCCCAGATGGGGATGAGCGCCAACATCGGAAGGTTTTTAATCAGGGAGCCGAAGGGATCACCCCACAGTTCGGGAATCGCAATGCCGAGGACCAGGGTGTAGCCGAGAATAATGGTAACCTGCACCAGGGCGCAGAGACCTGGCGCACGGCGCAACGCAACCCAGGCCCCCACCAGAATATCCATCAAACAGGCCCCCAAGGCCGCTGCAAGCGCGGCCGCGCCGGTCAAGCCGATCCGCCCTGCGACCTGCTCGCCGACATCGGGCAAAACCCAAAGACCGATCACACCGGAGAGGATCCAGGTTGCCGAAAGCGCGAAGGTCGCGAGGACCGCAAAAAAGTAAAGCTGCGCGTGCCAGCGGTCCTGAACATCGGACGGATCGTTTTGAAGCGCCTCCGCCAGACTGCGGGGCCGGAAGCCGATCGCCTCCTCGAAGCCCTGATTGTCTCCGCAGTTACCCTCGAGGATTTGCTCAAGCGACGTTGTCCGCAAAGCACCGATGCCAAGGAGGTCGCCCATGCGGCAGACGGCCCGCACCAGCCACAAGGGAACCGGGATACAAAGGCCGCCGCGAATTCCCAACCACCTGCGGTACTGCAGCAGGATGTCCTTCAAGGACAGAGTCTCGGGCCCGGCGGGCTCCAAAACCTGTTTTCCCGCCGCGGGGTCTTCCAGCAGCTTTACGAGGCTCCGCCCCAGATCATCGAGATGGAGGGGCTGAAACGCCTGATCGCCGGAGCCCGGCAAAGGGATGGCCAGGGGAAGCGCGGAGAGGGCGCGGATCAAAGACGTGCCACCGTAACTGCCCTTCGCGTAAAGCAGCGACGGCTTCAAAATGACCCAATCCAAATCCAGCGCCATCAGATGGGCATCGCCCCGGCACTTTGTCTGAGCATACTCAGTCTCAACACCCTCACGGGCGCTGATCGCCGAAATCTGTATGACTTTTCGAAGCTTCAAATCCCGGCAGGCGTCGAAAAGCGCGGCAGGTCCCAGGTGATGAATGGCTTCCGGGTCGACACCCGGACTGCGCTGCAGGACACCCGCGCAGTTCACCACAACGTCGAAGCCGGCCAGCCGTGCGCGCCAGACGGCAGCGTGCTGATCGATCATGAAATCGCAATCCATGACATCGATTGATGGCCACTGCCGCCGGAACCCACCGGGATCACGTACAGCCGCCGTCACACTGTACCCGGCATCCAGAAGAGAAGACATGAGATGGCGCCCGACAAAACCGTTGGCACCGGTCAAAAGAACTTTCAAAGCTATCGGGTACCTTCCTCTTGCATATCTTCCCAGACTTAAAAGCTCTGCAGACCAGAAGCAACGAAAGTGTCAAACCGGCACGGCCGAGGGCTCGGAACGGAGCGTCAGGGTCCTTTATGCCAGTCTGCCAGTCGGAAGGCAGGGAGAATTGGACTGTCACAAAAGAGCCTCGGGACCGGATTATAAAAAATTTTTTCTTGGATTGTATTGGAATTAAATACCTATTCAGCCAAAATCAATAATATTGGTTACAGTTTTGTTTCCATCCATAAGAAAAGAAAGTTAGTTTGGGCCACGTCTTGAGTCTTTCCAGATCAGTGCAAATCTATAATTTGCTTTTGTTAATGAGTTTGATCTTGCTATTATGTGCGACGATGCAAACCGAAGCTTAGGAAACCACAGTGGGCGTGATCGCCGAGAAAATTCATGACATTGGCCGACTTAGGATAAAAATCCGCTCTTATCGTCCAATCGCGTTTTCAGTATTGCCAGCGATACTCCTGTGTCTGTTTGTGAAATTTCAGCCATGGGTATCCCCCTGGGTCATGATGGCTGACCCAATTGTATATCTCAAAGGCGAGGTTTACACCGGCGCCATCTCAAATCTTGGCGCCATTATGTGGATGTGCGCAGCATCTATTGCTTTATTTGCCGGAGTTGTTTTGGTTCGAATGCAAAATTCAACCGAATATGGCAAATTTTTGCTTCATCTCGGCATACTTACCGTCGCACTTAGTTTTGACGATTTTTTCTTAATTCATGATGTTATCGCCCCATATCTTGGGATCGACGAAAAAATTATTTATGCTCTCTACGCCTTATTTTCCGTCTTCATTTTCCTCCGTTTCCCCCGCGAGATTTTGACAACCGATAATTTTTTGCTTCTTCTGGGATTTTTCCTTTTTGGCGCAAGCATATTCCTTGACGTTCTGCCGTTCAGCGGTCCGACCGTCGGGTTCCTGGAAGACGCATGTAAGTTTGTGGGAATTGTTGCCTGGAGCACTTATCTGGTCAGAGCCTCCTGGATGACGCTGAGCCAAAACAAACCGATCCTGAAATACGGAAAAGAGTCTTGATCCGATCTAGGTTGGGAACTCCTATTCTTTGACGGTCTTGACGACAAAATTATGTTTCTGGCAAGGAGTTAGGAATGGAGCGATGCTGTAGCATCGTGCTTAGCCAGAATTGGACTGACGACACGACGCTGACCAGAACTTGGTTCCCAGAACGTGGTTCCCAGAACTCATAATCTTGCTGCCCCTTTGGGGTCGTGTTTTACCTGGTTTTAGGGGCGTCGAGCCCTCTCACCGGGCCTACGGGCCCGCTTTCGAGACCTCTCCTGCCTAAAACCAGGCAAAACACGATCAAGACCATCGGGGAATAGGAGTTCTCAACCTAGTCCCAACAGGCACCGAAAAATGCAGCGGCCCACGAGTGATGAATGGCTTCCGGGTCGATGCCCGGACTGGGTTGCAGGAAATCTGCGCAGTTCACCAAGGTGTTGAAGCAGGCCCGCCGCTCACGTCAAACAGCGGCGTCCAGAGAGATCATTGGTTTCCGTCAGCAGGATCTTCACGGCAGTCGGAAATCTCAGACCGCTTTTCCTCCAACTGTTCGAAAGCAGCGCAAATCAGGAGCAGCGAAAGCGGCAGCCCCCCGGGCTTGGCGGCGGGCTCCCGCAGTTCTGCCATCATCAGGCCTGCGTTACGAATGACGTCATGCCAGGACGCAAGCGTGCGAAAGTACCAGGGCATCGACGTCCAGTCCTGATTCTTAAAGGCGGAAAAGTCTTCGCGACGCCACGCGTCCAGGTAATGCCCCTCTCGCGATAGCGCCCAGGGATGCAGTGTCTGAATAACGATCCGTCCCCCGGCTGAGAGGTAAGGCCGTATCGCCTCAAGAAGCCTGGACGCCTCTTCATCGAAAAGGGCATAGTTGAAGGCAATAACATCGAAACTCTCATCGAATCCGGCGCGCCTCTCCACCAACTCACGGTAATCGACAACTTGGTAGCGGCCATCAGGATCAGCCTGGCGGGCGTCCGCGATAAGCTGAGCCGAGCCGTCAATCCCAAGCGCATGGCAACCCGTGCGCTTGACGATCCGCCGGACCAGCCAGCCCTCGCCACAGCCAACGTCGAGAAAACTTTGCGGTTTCCGGCAGCAAATCGCCTCGACAATGGCGTCGTCGGTCCCGGCGCCCCGGCTTGGGATCAGCCCTTCCCGAACGGCTCTGGTCCAGTTTTCGGCGTTCTTGCTCCAGGACGAGGCCAGTGCCTCCCTTTGATCCATATCCTGCCTCTGTGCGCCCAATCGGCCCGCCCCCTCTCCTCCGGGAATGGCCATAAATCAGTCGTTCGCCCTCACCTTGACATAGGACCCCGGCGCGTCCTCGATCACCGGCAGCTTTCCCTCTCCCGGAATCCGCGGTGACGTCTTCTTCGTGCCTGACTTCTTGGAAAGCCAGCTATGCCAATCCGGCCACCAGGAGCCTTCATGCCGCTCCGCGCCCTCGAACCAGTCTTCCTTGCTCTTTGGCTTCTTGGCATTGATCCAATGGCAGTACTTGTTCGCCGCGGGGGGATTAACGATCCCCGCGATGTGACCTGAAGCCCCCAGAACGAACCGGACAGGTCCCCCCAGCAGAGAAGTCGCCGGGTACGAGGATCCCCAGGGCGCAATATGGTCCTCCTTGGTGGCAAGAAAATATGTCGGGATCTTGATCTTTGAGATGTCGATCGGCGTATCGTCCAGAACCATTCCACCGGGTTCTTTCAGAAGATTTTCCTGATAAACCTTGCGCAGGTAGTAGGACAACATCGAAGCCGGCAGGCGCGTGGAGTCCGAGTTCCAATACAGCAGGTCGAACGGCATGGCGTCGCGGCCCAGGAGATAATTGTTCACCACGAATGACCAGATCAGATCGTTCTCGCGCATCATGTTGAAGATCTGCGCCAGATGATGGGCCTCGAGGTAACCGGTTTCCTCCATGTGGCGATCCATCGCCGCCAGTTGCTCGTCGTCGATAAAGACACTGACCTCGCCGATGTCCTGCAGATCGACCATGGTCGCCAGCAGGGTCGCGGACGCCACGCGGTCATCTCCTTTTTCGGCCATGTACGCCAATGTGGAAACGGTCAGGATACCGCCGATACAAAAACCGAGAACGTTGATCTTGCTCTCGCCGGTCGCCTGCTCGATGGCATCGATCGCGGCTATTGGCCCTTCCAGCATGTAGTCGCTGAAGGACTTGTTCGCGAGTTCCTTGCGGGGATTGACCCATGAGATGACGAAGAGCGTGTAGCCCTGGTCCACGGCCCACTTGATCAGGCTGTTTTTAGGCTGCAGGTCGAGCACGTAGAACTTGTTGATCCAGGGCGGCACGAAGAGCAATGGGCGTTTGTAGACTGTCTCTGTGCTGGGCGCATACTGTATGAGCTGCATGAGGTCGTTCTGAAAAACCACCTTGCCCGGCGTCACCGCGACATTCTTACCGACCTCGAACTTGGACTCATCGGTCATGGAGATCGCGAGACGGCCATCCCCCTTCTCCAGATCTGAAAGCAGGTTCTGCAGTCCGGACATGAGGTTCTCACCACCGGTATCCATGGTTTTCTTAAGGACGGCCGGATTGGTCATGGCGAAGTTGGTGGGCGAGAGCGCGCTCAGATACTGCCGGGTATAGAAATCAACCTTTTCCTTGCTCTTGGGATCAATGCCTTCGACGTCGCGCACGAGGGACTGCGCCCAGCGCGAGGACAACAGATAACTCTGCTTGATGAAGTCGAACAGCAGATCTTCGCTCCATTCATTCGCCTTAAAGCGCCGGTCTCCACCGGTGGGCTCGATAACCGGATCAACCTTTTCTCCCATCATGCGGCGGTTCGTGCTCTGCCAGAGCGCAATATTCTCCTGCATCAGCTTGGACTGGGCTTCCATCATCTTGGCGGGGTCGCTCCAAAGGGCCGCCGACATCTCCAGAAAGGCTTTGCCGACCGATACGGGGTCCGTGACCTGGAACCCCTGCTCGCTCTGATGCTCCCAAAAGGCTTGAACGACCCGTTGACTCCGTTCAGCAAGCTCGTTCCAGCGTTCCGCGGCCTCTGCCTGCCCGGTCAAAACCTGCTGCAATTGTTCGAAGCCGTCGCCATCCTTAGCGCCACCGGAAGTCTTGTCGGCTTGCTCACTCACGTTTCTCTCCCCGTTTGATCTGAATTGCCCGCTCGTCCCGACCGGCCAAGACTTCAAGTGGGCTGATGCCCCGTTTGAATAGGTTATAGCACCCGCCTGCCCTTCGCCGCGACCGGTTATTGATTTGCGGGAACATGGATCTTTTAAGCGGCTGCAAACTTACAGCGATATCTACGATTCGGTGCAGACTACTTCGGATAGTGTTCAGGCGCTCAGCTTACTGCCAAACACGAGTATTCACAAAACACTCACCCGCCAAAACACCAAAACACTGCTCCGCTGCACAGGAGATAGGCAAAAAAATCAAATACCGGAGCAAACATAAACCCCAAGTCAAAAACTGTTACTTCTTTATCGTTTGTGCTAATATTCCTGTTCGGCGCCCGGACTGGTCAACGTTCAAGGGCCAAAGCACATGTACGTAGAGATCCTCACATGCATACGGCTCCCCAATTATGATAGGGCGTATGAAGAACCGGGCAATTGCGCCTGTGGTTACGAGTCATCTCTCCGCGGTGTCAACACACCTTTGAAGCCATGACGTAAATGTCCACGACAGACAGGCAGTCATCATAAAAACGTACGAACAGAAAAGGAGTCACGCGGACATCCAAGCGGGGACGGATGTGCGTCAAGGATTCCAAATGAAAAATGAAAGAGGGAAGTATTATGAATGAAGATGTCGCAGAGACCTGGGACCTCATTGTCGAAATCATAACCACCTACGGCCTCGATGTCGTCGGCGGCATTATTATACTGATCATTGGTTGGATGTTCGCCGGCTGGGCGTCGCGAACCGTCGATAAGCTGCTGGGCAAAAGCCCGCGCATGGACGAAACCCTGCGCAAGTTTTTCGCCAGCATTGTCCGCTACGCAGTCATCATCTTTACGGTGGTCGCCGTTCTCAGTCAGTTCGGTGTCGAGACCACAAGCTTTATCGCCGTCCTGGGCGCCATGGGTCTCGCGATCGGCCTGGCACTGCAGGGAACGCTGGGCCACGTCGCGTCCGGCGTCATGCTCTTGATGTTCCGTCCCTTTAAGATCGGCGACTTCATCGATGGCGGCGGCGTAACCGGGACGGTCGAGGCGATCTCGCTCTTCACGACGACCATGAACACCCCGGACAACGTTCACATCATCGTCCCCAACGGCCAGCTTTGGGACACGGCGATCAAGAACTTCAGCCACAACGCCAACCGCCGTGTCGACATGGTGATGGGTATCGGATACGGCGACAGCATCGATGACGCCATGAAGGCCATCCTGGAAATTGCCGAGGCGGACTCCCGGGTTCACAAGGACCCCGCGCCGATGGTCGCCGTCGGAGAGCTCGCCGACAGTTCGGTCAACATCATCGTGCGTGTATGGTGCAGCGCCGGAGATTACTGGGGCGTGAAATTCGATATGACCAAGGCCATGAAGCAGCGCTTCGACGCCGACGGCATTTCGATTCCCTTCCCCCAACGCGACGTTCATCTCATCAATTCGAGCGACGCCGCTTAAGCCGTCAGGTCTTGAGCAATGCCGGGCGCGATTCCCGTGCCCGGCATTGCGCTCTAAAACCGTAGGCCCGGGGTCTACTGGGCGACAGCACCATCACCGTCCGGATTTCTTTGACCGCGCCCGCCTTTCTTGCGCCGGTCGTCTTTGGACAGAACCCCGTCGCCATTTCTGTCATGACGTTCCACCGCATTGGCAAAAGGCTCCAGAAACTCGCCCGCCGTGACGATGGCATCACCATCTTCATCGAGGCGCTGGAAACGGTCCACCATGCGTGAGCGGTTCATCTCCATCCAAAAGACCTGAAATTCCTCAAGGCTCAGTGTGCCGTCATTGTCGCTGTCGTACTGGGCAAGCTGCTGCTGCCGGCCGGTATCAATTTCGGCCTGCGTGAGAGAGCCATCCTCGTTCGCATCGAAGGACTGCATCATACGCCGCATCATCTTCCGACCTTTAGCGCGCTGTCCTCCGAAGTGACCGCCCTGGCCGTGTGCATAGGCCACGGAACCGCCTTTCGAACCGCCGTAACCGCTCCAGCGATCGTGCGCATTGCTGAGACCCGCACCGGCCAGACCGAGCACAAGAACCAGGCTCACGCCGGCAACGGAAAGCTTTGTCGTTCTTTTCATGATCATCCTCTGAGTTGAAAACTTCGATGACACCAATCTAGGGATAGGATGTCGCAGAAGTTTGTCATCGGAATCGGGAAATCGTCGCAGACTGTGGCGAATCTGGCGCTTGAGACACTTTGATACACTTTTTTCCGGAAACCGCAGATTTCCTGGGTCATATTAGTCCAATCACAACCTGATCGCATGGAGCCCATGGAGCCGACACCGCATATATTGATCGTCGACGACCACGAGGAGATTCGCAGCCTGCTCGCGAAGTATCTGCGCAAGCACAGTTACCGGGTCACGGCTGCCGATGGCGGAACAGCCATGAAGCGGGCTCTGCAGGACAGCGCCATTGACCTTGTCGTCCTGGATATCATGATGCCAGGTGAAGACGGCCTCTCCCTCTGCAGCTCCCTGCGCGCCACCAGCGACATACCCGTCATTCTGCTCACGGCAATGGCGGAAGAAACCGACCGGGTGATCGGGCTGGAAATCGGTGCCGACGACTATCTGACCAAACCCTTCAACCCGAGAGAACTCCTTGCCCGCATCAAAGCCGTGCTGCGTCGATCGCAGAGCCTGCCGCGGCAGCGGGAGAAGCCGGTGGAAAGCCGTCTCTCCTTCGACCGCTGGCACCTGAGCACCGAACAGCGCGAACTGATTGACGGCGCCGATGTCGTCACGCCTCTCAGCACGGCTGAATTTGCGTTGCTGATGGCGTTCTTAGATCATCCCAGGCGCGTCCTGAGCCGCGAGCAGCTTTTGGATCTCACGCAAGGCAGAGAAGCCAAATCCTTTGACCGCAGCATCGACAATCAAGTCAGCCGGCTGCGAAAAAAAATTGAGATCGACCCCAAGACCCCCCGGCTCATCAAAACAGTCTGGGGCGGCGGCTACACCTTCGCCAGTGATGTGACACGTTCATGAAACGCCTCTTCCCCCAAAGCCTCGCAGGGCAGATGATCGTGCTTTTGTTGCTGGCGCTTGTCGTCTCGCACGTGGTCAGCGCCTTTATTTTCGAAGACGAGCGGCGCGCATCCGTACGGAACGCCGTGCGTGAAGAAGCCATCACCGCGATTGCGACCTCGACCAAATTGCTGCTGGATACGCCTGTGGAAGCCCGTAAGCGCGTGGTCCGGCAGGTGAGCTCCCGCCGCCTGCGCTACTGGTTCTCCAATGCAAGCGCAATTGGACCGGACCGCGAGCTGCGCCTCTCCCTCAAGGACCGCGACCGCTTGGCGGGCCTGCTGGAGAATGCGGTTCCTGAGGTCCAGGTCGCGGTGACCGAAAGGCCCCGCTTCTTCCGCTGGGCGAAGCAGCAAAGAAAACGCGATCTCGCAGGGGATCAATGGGCTGAGCGCGACCGCGGCGATAAACCGAGGAAGGACCATACCCACGACTGGCCCGGACCGCCCGGCTTCGGGTTGCTTGCTTCCATGCGCCTGCCGGACGGTTCCTGGTTGAATGCCGCAACCGTTGTTCCCGGGGCTGCGACCGCATGGCAATGGCCGGCCCTTGTCTCAATGGTCGTCATGGCGGTCTTGATTGCATTGATTGCCGTGGTGATGGCGCGACGCATTGCCCGCCCCGTGACGCGTCTGGTCACGGCGGCGGACCGTTTTGGCCGGGGCGAGGACTTCCCCCCGTTGCCCGAGGACGGACCACCGGAGTTGCGCCGGATGACGGCCTCGTTCAATGCCATGCGCACGCGCCTGCAGCGCTACGTGGAAGACAAGACCCGTTTGCTCGCCGCGGTCTCGCACGACTTGCGGACACCCATCACGTCCATGCGTCTGCGCGCGGAATTTATCGAAAACGAAGAAACCCGGATGAAGATGATCGAAGCCCTTGAGGAGATGGAGCGCATCACCGACGCGACGCTCGCTTTTGCACGGGAAGACGCGGTGCAGGAAGACACCCGCACCTTGGACCTTGCCGCGCTTCTTGGGAGCCTCTGCGATGATTTGCGCGATCTCGGGAAAGAGGTTGAGTGCGCGCCGGGCGAACGGCTGCCCTACCCCTGCCGGCCGGTCGCATTGAAGCGCGCATTACGCAATCTCATTGAAAACGCGGTCATCTACGGCGACCGGGCACGCGTCCGCATCGAGCGCAGCGAAGACAGTCTGTCGATCGTCATTGAGGATGACGGTCCCGGCATCCCGGAAGAGGCTTTTGAACGGGTCTTTAAACCTTTTGAGCGCATGGAAGAGTCCCGCAATCGCGAAACGGGCGGCATCGGGCTTGGTTTATCGATCGCGCGCTCCATACTCCGCAGTCACGGGGGCGACGTTACGCTGCGTAACCGGCCAGCGCGTAACCAGTCTGCGCATAACCGTTCTCCCGGCGGCCTCACCGCAACCGCCTCACTTCCCAAGATATAGAACAATTTAGACAAATCCCGGCTTTAACGGTTTGTTGGTTTGATCGGACAAAACTGTCCGGCAATTCGGCAGTGGCATTGAGGATACGCGACGGTCCCTTCGCCATCACGTCCTAACGGGCGGTCGCGCAAAGCATTGGAAAATATGATAGAGCCGTGGGTTGGAACGTTCGTCCGAAAGACGCGCAAGTACTCTGGGATGTCATATGCGGACAATTTGGACAGAGCCCGACCGGATTCGAACTGCGCGCAGGAAGAGGGCGCGATGTTTCAAAACAGGCGCGAAAGCGCCAGCCGAATTGAGATAAGTTGCGTTGGCGCGGATTTTGCGATATCTGTCCGGCCAGGATGGCTTTACGGCTTTTGACGGAGTCGGAGCAAAGAACTTAAACACCCATACGGGTTGTGCGATTTCTTTTGATACACGCGCAAAAGGTGTTTAAAATTTGCCTTGAACTGGCGGGCCATCGTTTAGATGTAGTGGTGGTGCCATATTGAAGACACGTTCACGCACTAGCGTGCGCAGGTCTTCAAGGGCTGGCGCTGAGCCGGTTGTATGTCTGGTAATTTTACGAGGAATTTTTCGTCCATGGGCGATTACGCGTTTAATCACACATCTCTCCTGCTCGACCTGTGCGCTGCCGTGCGCGGCACAACAAAAGAGCATGGCGTTAAACTGTCCGACGATGGCGGTGAACTGATGCGTGTCCTGGATAATTATCTGGCATTTGCCAACGACGAAGGTTTCATCGACTCCGCAGATCAACTCAAGCGGACTGGGTCCTGAAGCCAGGAAAGCGGGAACGCCGCAGGTACGGCAACACCACGAAGCCGATCACGCTCCCCTGCGGATCGACATCTCCATTCTCCTCCGCTCTTTCGATGCTGAGAGACATTTCTGTTCGGAAATCTGTCATGAGCTGAAGCGGAAATTGCTTTTCGGCTTGGTTCCGAACCAGGGTTTCTGTCATCCTTTACCAAATTGCCGGGTGATGCAGCGGCACCTTCTGACGCTGCCAGGGAATCGGCAAGCGGACGGGAGAAAAAGGAATGTCGCTGGCTTCGGAAACGCGGGCTGACGGTGCTGCCGGGGGGTACCATCCTCTCGACGGCGGGACCCTGCCGGATTATCTCGCAAAGCTTGAGAACTGCGCTTCGATATTGGGCGGCAACCCAAGCGAATGGCACGTCGATGAAGTCGGTGACGGAAATCTCAATCTTGTTTTCATTGTGCGTGGAGCCAGCGGTTCTCTGGTGGCAAAGCAGGCTTTGCCCTATGTCCGGCTGGTCGGCGAGAGCTGGCCCCTGCCCCTCAAGCGCGCTTTCTTCGAACATGAAGCCCTGATCACACAGATCGACTGCGTGCCGGACCTGGTCCCTGCGGTCCACCACTACGACGATGTCATGGCCCTGACGGTCATGGAACATCTGACACCGCACATCATTCTGCGCAAAGGTCTAATCGCCGGAAATCTCTATCCGAAGCTGGCGGAGCAGATCTCGGAGTTCATGGCACAGACTCTCTTCAAAACCTCTGACCTCTATCTTTCAGCCAAGGAAAAGAAACAGCGCAACGCCGTCTTTTGCGACAACGATGCCCTCTGCAAAATCACCGAGGATCTGGTCTTCACAGACCCGTACCGCGTGGCGGAGCTCAATCGTTGGACCAGTCCGCAGCTGGACGATACCGCAGCACGGTTCCGTAACGATGCAGAGCTCAAGGTCGCCGTGCAGTCGCTCAAAGAAGCCTTCATGGGGCGCGCAGAAGCCCTGATCCACGGTGATCTCCACTCAGGCTCCATTATGGTGACTGAGACGGAAACCAAGGTCATCGATCCGGAATTCGCGTTTTACGGCCCCCGCGGGTTTGATGTCGGCGCAGTGATCGGCAACCTTTTCCTGGCTTACTTCTCTCAGCCCGGCCATGCCGGCAACGGCCAGGACCGCGTTGCATACGGCGAGTGGATTCTCACCCAGATCGGCGAGATCTGGGAGCGTTTTCAAAGCAGATTCCTGCAGCTTTGGGAAAGCCAGGGACAAGGCGATGCCTATGTCGCGGGTCTCTTTGAGGAGCTGGACAGCGCAGCCGCATTCGCCGCCTATCGGCGGACTTACCTGCAGGACCTGTTTCACGATTCTCTCGGCTTTGCAGGCGCCAAGATGATCCGCCGCATTTTGGGCCTTGCGCACGTCGAAGACCTCGAATCCATAGAAGATCCGGATCGGCGCGCCGCCTGTGAGACCAAGGCTCTGGCCTTGGGCCGGATCCTGATCGTCGATCGCAAGACATACGAGAACATGGCATCTGTGATAAGCTATGCCAGGCAACTCCAGGGAGGCGACGAAGAATGAATGTCGAGGGCAAAGCCTACCGCACGATCTGGCTCGCGCAGGACGGTAAGACGGTCGAAATTATCGACCAGACGAAACTGCCTCATGAATTCACGACCGTTCGCTTGAGCAACCTTGAAGACGCGGCGCGAGCGATCCGTGACATGCTCGTGCGCGGTGCGCCCCTTATCGGGGCCACAGCAGCCTATGGCGTCTGCGTCGCGCTGGAAGATGACGCATCCGATGCCCGTATTGCCCAGGTATACGAAACCCTCCTGTCCACCCGGCCAACTGCGGTCAATCTGCGCTGGGCGCTCGATGACATGCGCGCCCGCTTGCTGGCCCTGCCGCGCGAACAGCGGCAGCGCGCAGCTTACCGCAGGGCCGCGGAGATCTGCGATGAGGACGTCGAGATCTGCAGCTCCATCGGCGACCACGGCCGGGACCTGATTTCAGGGCTTTGGGAGGCCAAAGACCGCAAAGGCGTGATCAACCTGCTGACGCACTGCAATGCGGGGTGGCTGGCAACCGTCGACTGGGGAACCGCCATCGCCCCGATCT
Source organism: Denitrobaculum tricleocarpae (assembly GCF_007004665.1). Lineage (GTDB taxonomy): Bacteria > Pseudomonadota > Alphaproteobacteria > Kiloniellales > Kiloniellaceae > Denitrobaculum > Denitrobaculum tricleocarpae. Next base: position 61,429 of record NZ_ML660057.1, read on the forward strand.
ACAAGGCGCACGATGCCGGCATTCCCGTCCATGTCTGGGTTGACGAAACCCGCCCGCGCAACCAGGGCGCCAGCCTCACGGCATGGGAACTTGGGCGCCACGGTGTCCCGCACACGGTTATCGTCGATAACGTGGGCGGTCACCTGATGCAGCACGGCCAGGTCGATGCCTGCATCGTCGGTACGGACCGGACAACGGCGGGCGGAGACGTCTGCAACAAGATCGGAACTTATCTGAAAGCCCTGGCCGCGGACGCCAACAGCGTCCCCTTCTACGTCGCCCTGCCTAGCCCCACGATCGACTGGACCATTGAAGACGGCCTGCGCGATATTCCGATCGAGCAGCGGGACGCAAGCGAAGTCTCCCACATCACGGGGCGCACAGACCAGGGTGATGTCGCGACTGTAAAGCTGACCCCGGATGGGAGCCCCGCGGCAAACTATGCTTTCGACGTGACGCCGGCGCGCTATGTTACAGGCCTGATCACCGAACGCGGCGTCTGTGCTGCATCGCGCGACGGCCTGGAGGCCCTCTTCCCGGAACGGAAAACGCTGAGCGCCTGATTGCCCGAGTACGTTCTCAATCTGGCCACCAGCAACACCGCGGCCCCTCCCCAAACCAGCACTTGGAGCTGACTGTCATGCGGACTGATAAACGCGGCATACCTCTGACAACCGACAGCGATGCTGCAGCGGAAGCCTACGACGAGACGATCCAGGGTTATCTGGAATTCCGGCTCTCGGCCACGGCCTCGATGAAAAAACTTCTGGAAGCAGATCCCGATTTCGCCATGGGTCACTGTCTCAAGGGTTTTCTGCTGTCGGGCTTCCATTCGGTCACGTTGCGCGAAAAGATCGGCGAGTGTCTGGCGGCGGCTGAGACGGCGTCGGCGAACGCCACCTGGCGGGAGAAAGCGAGCATTGCCGCATTGGGAGCGCTCCACCGGGGCGACCCCCGAAGCGCCTGTATGATCTGGGACGAAATTCTGGTCGAGCACCCGCGCGACATTCTCTCGGCACGCTTGCACCACCACAATTCCTTCTGGCTCGGCCGGAATACCGGAATGCGGGACGGCGCGGCACGGCTGCAATCGTCTTGGGACGAGTCGGTCCCGGGTTACGGCTTCCTGCTTGGGATGCACGCCTTCGGACTTGAGGAAAGTGGCGACTATGGCGCCGCCGAAATCGCCGCCCGCCGGGCGATGGAACTCAACAGCGATGATCTCTGGGCCGTGCATGCACTGGGGCACGTCTACGAAATGCAAGAAAGGCTGGACGAGGGCCTGGATCTTCTGACCGTACCCGAGGAGGCCTGGGCCGACCGTAATCCGATGAAAGAGCATCTCTACTGGCACCTGGCCATGTTCGCACTGGAAGCGGGAGATACAGACCGCGTACTCGCGCTCTATGACACAGCCTTCTACGCGGAGCCGACGGATTTTTACCTCGACGTCCAGAATGCGGTTTCGATGCTTTTACGGCTCGAGCTGCGCGGCGTTGATGTGGGCGATCGCTGGGATACGATCGCAAATATCTGCTCGGGCAAAATCGGCGATCACGTCTTGCCCTTCACCGACACCCACGTGATGATCGCCCTCGCCCGGCGCGGGTACGACATGGATATCGCGCGGCTGACGACCTCCCTGTTCGAATTCGCCTCAACCGAGGGCAACGTCGCCGCCGGAACCATGGGCAGCCTCACGCTCCCACTCTGCGAAGCCATCGCAGCCTATTTCAAAGGCGACTACCGGCGCTGCATCGAACGTATGTTGCCCATCCGCCTGGATTACGCCCGTATCGGCGCAAGTCATGCGCAGCGGGATATTTTTGCACAGATTCTGATCGATGCCGCCATGAAGGGTGGCGAGCTCAAACTGGCCAGGGGACTTCTGTCAGAACGCTTGGCGCTCCGCCCCCGCAACGGTGACAGCTGGGCAAAATTCTCAGAAGTTCTCGCGGGGCTTGGTGAGACCTATGATGCTGGCAATGCCCGTCAACGCGCCGCTGAGGCCTTTCACTGATCCAAAGCCAAGGGAAGAACGGCAAGAGATCTAGAGACGTCCGCTGATCCGGTCGGGATTTGTCAGGACACGCGCTCCAGACGGGTGGCCAAACGCCGGTCCGAGGGAAAGACGGCCTTGACCGTTGTGCCCAGTCCCAAGGCGCTGTCGATCTCAAACTGGCCACCGTGGAGCTTGATCAAAGCCTTCACGATCGGAAGCCCCAGCCCGGTTCCAGGATGATTGCGTGAAAGCGGGTTTGCGACTTGACCGAAGGGCTGCATGACACGGGTCAAATCGTCTTCGTCAATGCCGATGCCCGTGTCGCGAATGGTGAGAATGATGCCCTCCGACCAGGCGTCCTCGACCGCCAGTAGCGCTACATCGCCGGCGTTAGAGAACTTGATGGCATTCGAGAGCAGATTCATCATGATCTGACGTAGCGTACGGCGGTCAGCCCGCATCCAGATCTCATCCTGACCGGTTTGCAGGGAGAGCGTGATGTCAAGCTTTTCCGATTGAGGCCCCATCAGCTTGATGACATCGCGCGCCAGTTCTACAAGATCCAGATCTTCCTCGTGCAGCTCAAACTCACCGGCTTCGATTTTCGAGAGATCAAGCAGATCGTCGATGATATCGAGCAGATGTTCACCGCTCGACAGGATGTCCGAAGCGTACTCCTGGTAACGCGCGTTCCCGATCTTCCCGAAGAGCTCACCTGCAATCACCTGTCCAAAGCCGATAATTGCGTTCAGCGGTGTGCGCAGTTCGTGACTCATGTTTGCAAGGAAGTCGGATTTCGCCTGGTTTGCCTCCTTCGCCTGGTTCAAGGCTTGGATCAGGGCCATCTCGGTCGCTTTCTGCTCAGAGATGTCCTGACAAACCCCGAACAGAGCAGAGACATTGCCATCGGTGTCGAATTCGCAGGAACCGTCGAGCCGAACGTATAGTTCACTCTCGTCATCTCTCACGACACAGATGGAAAAGTCACATTCTGACTTTTCCCTGTAGGTCTGCTCGAGAGTGCTCATAAAAACGTCACGGTCGTGGGGGTGCACGCGGGCCCGCAGCTCCTCAAAGGGGATCGATCTCTTCGCCTCTTCGAAACCGAGCATCCGTGAGAGCTCTGCCGAACACTGCACTGTCTTGGTCTTCACGTTCCAATGCCAATCGCCCAGGCGGGCAATACGTTGCGCTTCGGAGAGTTGGCGTTCGCGATTGCGCTGCCGCGTGGTCTCCCGTGCCATCTCGGCAACCAGAGATTCAACATGCAGCTTGCTCTCCTCCAACTCGGCAACATAATTCCGCAGGTTTGCCTCACTCTTTTTGAGCGCCAGGGAAACCCGGCGGCTGCGTTCCACCGTCAACAGCACGTAGATCAGCAAGAGCAATGCGCCGAGCTCTGCCCACATATCTTTCAGCGTGTCGACCAGCATATCTCCCTGAGATACGGCGAACACGATTTGCCAGGGCACACCGGCCACGTCCCGCTGCATTACCATAAGGTCGGGCGATTTGACCTCGGTCTCAATAAACCTGACGATGCTATCAGGCAGGCTTGCCGGTTTATTGTCCGGCCAACCGCCCGCTCCAGCAGCGTTGCTGCCGGCGGAAGCATGGACAAGAATCTGTCTTTCAGGCCCCAGGAGAAAGATCCGGCCGCTATGCGGAGCTGCTTGCAGCAGATCCTGGGCGAGCGCTTCAAGCCGCAGATCCAATGCGATCACGCCGCGGAACTGGCCACTCTCGTCGATGGGCGCCACAACCGTTGCAACCGGTTCGTTGCGCCGCTGCTCATCACCAGGGAACAACCAAAACTGCTGGCGTTCCGGATTTCTGTCCTGCCTGCCCTCGGCTACCATTGGACCGAGCAGGCTGTCATTGCTGAAATGCCACTCATTCGAATGGACCCAGGGGTAAGTGTATGCGAAGCCCCTAAGTGAGACGTACGAGACCCTGTCGACATATTGTACGGAGGCAACCGAGGATCTGAAGTGCGGACTGAGCCCGGTAGCCAGCTCTATCTCACGGCGCAAAGCGAAGTCGCTACGATCCAATTCGCCAGAAGCGGTCAAATTGCCAAAGTGCTGCGGCGTTTGCCCGGCCGCCAACACCTCGTCCAATGCATAGCCGTCAAAGGCCGTGGAGGGCACCAGTTGGTCGTATAGCGTCTCGTCGCTGCCTTGACCATTGCCTCGCGGATAAGCCGAGCGTAATTCGCGCTCGGTCACCTCGCGCAGCATATGGATATGGTCGCCGGCCCTTTTTGCCACGCCGTTCAGGCTGTTGACCACAGACTCGAAGTCCCGCTGCAGCTCGTCGACGTGGGCGGCCTGACGCTGATGTGCGTCAACCCCCAGAAGCGCGACCGCCGACGCCAGAATCAGCGCAGAAATTGTGTAGGACCTGTGCAAAGTTGACCGTCTGTAAAAATTCGGGGCTTTGCCCTTTTTACACGCCGACCAATGAATAATTAGTTATAAATTTAAGGGAATTTTTGTGTCACGATTCAACTGTTTAGAGCTGTTTTCCGGCTCCAATTCGCTCATTCAGCTCTGCGAACCCGCTCAATTGGTCAAGACACACTTCAGCCTGTTGCCTGCCCTGCCGCAGAAAACAGGTAATGCCGCTCTCATTTACGGGGATGCTTGCGCCATAGACGCGGGTTGCACTTCGCACAGGCACTGCGCCGTACACCGCCTGAACGGCGGGTTACGGCGTGCCAAGCAGGCTCAGGCATTGAAACCTGAGCCGTTTCGGAGCGTTATGCGCGCGCCGCTTTACCAGCAGCCGCAGTCTCGCCGGCACTCTGGCCCTGCACACCGCCCTTTTGCGCAGCCGACTGAACAGCACGCGCGGCCTTCACACTCTCAAGCCGCCGACAGTTGCCGCCGAAGTTGGCACCTGCTTCAATCGATAGGATCTGATGAATGACATCGCCGGTCATATGCGCCGTTTTCGAGATGTTAATGGTCGGCGCTTCAACCTGACCATTCACCGTGCCGCTTATGTTGATGGTATCGGCCTGGATGGAGCCCTTGATATTTGCGCCGGGGCTCACGGTAACCGTGCGGGAGCGGATATCACCCTCCACAACGCCATCGACCTGGATGTCGCCTGCACTCTCCAGATCCCCAATCACGCGCAAGTCCGCGTTGATAACCGACGGGGTACCACTGCTGCTGCGTTGTGCAGCAGGTGCCGGGTTCGGCGTGGCGGTTGTTTGCTCTGCCTTGGGTTGATTGGTTTTCGACTGTTCGACTTTCGACTGGTCCACTTTCGCTTCCCCTGACTTTTCGCCTCGTGAAAACATTGTATGGTCTCCTCCCCATTCCTCGAAATTTACACCTCTCCCGTGCTCCGGGTCCAGTGCTCCAGGTCCAGTTCATTAGATTTGGCCCAGCCGGAACGGCGTCCCGTCAGTGCGACCCCTTTCTTTCGAAGCAGTCGTGATTCGTCACCGGCGCAAATCTTGAAGCGAACCTTCAACGACAATAATGACCAATTTCCGCAGAATCTGTGTCATCTCTGTGAACTGCTACAATCATCCATGGGTTGCAGCCTCATATCCGCGACGCAGCGGGATGGGACGAATCGGCAAGGGGCACCGCCTCACGCATGAGGTGTGAGGCCGGAAACGTTGAAACATCTGCGGCCAGCTCTTGCCGCCCGGTTGAAATATCTCCTAGGTGAGCAATCTCTGCTGTGGACGACTGGAGGAGTTGTCCTGCTGGTACATTTCTGCGAGCCTAGTGGGGATGAAACAGCAACTACGGCAAGTTTAGGGGCGGAAACCCGGCGCATGAAGCCTTCGATCAGAAGCATCCTTGTCATGGGGATCATAGGGCTGCAGTTCGTTACGGTCTCTGCAATTCTTTTCTCGTCCTATGTAACCACCGAAGCCGTTCTGTTGGGCCACGCCCGACAGATCATGGAAAACGTGGCGTCCGATACAATCGACCGCTCCGAAGACTTTCTGTCGCCGGCACAAACAGCAGCGGATCTGACCCAGCGCTTAGCCGACCACAATGTTCTCAGCAGCGACAACCCAAAGTCGATGGAGCGTTACTTTTTCGAGCAGCTCCGTCTCTATCCGCAGTTTGCCGGCATTTACTTCGGATCTACCGATGGTAGTTTTTTCTATGTGAAACGAGACGATGAATTCGCACAGGGCGGCTATCGGACAAAGATCATCACCCGCGACGGCGAAGACCGGACTGTCGAGCTCCTGTGGCGCGATTCAGAATATGTGGAAACCGGACGCAACCGCGATCTCGAAGACACTTTTGATCCCAGAACCCGCCCTTGGTTCAAGAAAGCGCTGGCGACACGTGATTTGGTGTGGACGAATCCCTACATCTTTTTCACATCACGCCAACCGGGGATTACAACAGCCGCGCCGGTTCTCGACTCTGAAGGCACCATCAAGGGCGTCGTCGGCGTGGACATCGAAATCACCGAGATCTCGACCTTTCTGGCACGACTTAAAATCGGCAACTCCGGATCTGCCTTCATTCTGAACGAAAACAGTGATGTCATTGCATTTCCGGATGCAGACAAGATCAAAAAGCCGATCTCAGACAGCTCGGAAGGCCTGCGGTTCACGCGCATCGAAGAGCTCGACGACGAACTCAGCCGCGCCGCATACGAATCCCTTCAGCGTTCAGGGAATGTATCTGACCTGCAATCGCAGCAGTTTACGACTTACGACGTTGGTGAAGAGACTTACCATGCGGTCTTTGCACCTTTCAAAAACTCCAACTGGCCCTGGATCATCGCCATCCACGTTCCCGAGAACGACTTCCTGGGCGAGATCAAAGACAATCAGATATTTAACGTTTACCTGGCCATGGCGATTGCGGTGATCGCCTGCCTGGTCGGTTTCATGCTGTGGAGATCTATTGCCCGCCCCATAGCGGCCTTGCGCACAAATGCGCTTGCCATCACCAGCGGTGACCTGGACTCGACCAGCGCCGTGCGCAGCCGCTACGCCGAAATCCAGGAAACAGCCGAAGCCTTCAGCCATATGGTGGCGGCACTGAAGCAGCATGAGATTGAAAACAGCGCACTGACGGAAGGGTTGCGCACGTTTTCGCGTGCCGTAGAGCAAAGCCCAACCGCAATCATCATTACCACCGACAACGGCAACATCGAGTACATCAATCCGAGCTTTACCAGCCTGACGGGCTATACGATCGGCGAGGTTTCCGGCCTGCTGCCGCGCGAACTGGTCGGCCAGGAGACCCTGAGCGCGGAGTGCAAGGACCTGCTCTCTGTCGTCACCTCCGGCCGCATCTGGCGCGGGGAACTGAGGCTGAAAACCAAGGCTAATCAGGAAATCTGGTGCGCCATGACCGTATCGCCGGTGCGCAATGCCGAGGGCGGCAAGGGACACTTTATCGCCATTGCGGAAGACATTACCGAGCGCAAGCAAGCCCAGGAGGCCCTGAAGTCGGCGCGCGACGAACTCGAAATCCGGGTCGAGGAGCGCACGCGGGAGCTGCGTGAGGAAATCGCCGACCGTAAGCGGGCCGAGGAGCGCGCCGAGACCGCGAACCGGGTCAAATCGCGCTTCCTGGCAAACATGAGCCATGAACTCAGAACGCCGTTGAATGCGATTATCGGCTTTTCCGATGTGATCCGCAGAGAACTCTTCGGCCCCATGTCCAGCCCGAAATACATGGATTATGCCTGCAACATTCATGAATCAGGCACACATCTGCTTCAATTGATCAACGATACGCTCGATCTCTCCGCCATCGAAGCCGGTAAGCTCGCGCTTCACGAGGAGCGTGTCGATCTCGCCGATGTCTCCGCGGCCGCGAGCCGCCTGATCACCCCCCGGGCCGAGAGCGGCAAGGTCAATATGGAGAGCGTGATCGATCCCGGTCTTCCTTACCTTTTTGCCGATGAGCTCCGGGTAAAACAGATCCTGATCAACCTTTTATCCAACGCCGTTAAATTTACGCCCGAAGGTGGGTCCGTCACCCTGGCGATCACCTACGACGAAACCAATGGCTTCACCATCAAGATAAAAGATACCGGTATCGGCATGGATAAGGCCGGAATCACCATCTCCATGGAAGTCTTCGGCCATGTGACGAACGCCTTCTCGAAAGGACACGAAGGCACGGGCCTCGGCCTGCCGCTCACGCAAAAGCTGGTTCAGGCCCACGACGGCACTCTGGATATCGCAAGCGCCCTGGGTGTCGGAACAACCGTGACGATCCACTTTCCGAGCGAGCGCGCCGTTGCACGCTTCAATAAGACGCTTGAGCCGGAAACACAGGTCTCCGCCGACTGAAAAAAACAGTCTCGCCGCGGCTAAGGGCTCTTTCCCGGTCTTGAGACAAATCCAACAGAAAGACCAGGGTCGGCGCCGCGTTCAGGATTCGTACATCAGTCTGAATAATTAACGGTACTCTAATGTCTTTAAGCGATGCTGCACCAATGGTTTAGGCAAACCTAAAGCATCGAGGACAATCCGTGGCCGAGAAGAAAACGCTCCGTAGTTACCAGGCAGACTACCTTGTGAGCGAATTACAGCCGGAGAAACGCGCAGAAGTAGCGCAAAAGCTCTCGAACAAGCTGAAAACGGGTATGACGCCACTTGAATGCCAGCTCATCTGGGCAATTGCGCGTCAATTGGCGGAGGATGCCGTCGAAGCTGTGCGCGCGGCCCTCGCCGAAAGCGTGGGAAAATGCGCATTTCTGCCCAAAGACATCGGCTACACCCTCGCCCACGATCTGGAATCCGTGGCCATTCCCTTCCTGAAGGTCACCGAAATATTTTCCGAGGACGAACTTATTGAAATCGCGGGAGACGTGTCTGATGCCGTTCGTATTGCCATCGCTGAACGGCAGGATCTGCCGCTTAAAGTGAGTAATCACTTGGCTACGGTTGGGAGTGTTGAAGTCGCCCACGCCCTTGTGCAGAACGAAACCGCCGCGCTCGACGATCATGGCTTTACCAAGATCACAAAACGCTTTGAGTCGCATCAAGATCTCCTGGAGCTTGTTGCCAAGCGCGCGGATCTCTCGCCCAGGATCGCGATGGGCCTGATCAAAAAGGTCTCCAAAACGGCCCGCGAGCAGCTTGAGACGCGCTATGGAATGTCCCCTGACTTCGTGAACGTCCTCGCGCAAGAGGCCGAAAACCACGCGTTGCTTGATCTGGCGGAGTTCAAAACGGCCGCGGAAGCCATGCAATATGCCACGGATCTCAATCAGAAGGGCGAACTGACCCATACCTTTTGCCTCATGGCGATCCGTGGCGGAAACCTGCCATTCTTTGAAGCGGCCATCGCGGTCAGAACCGGCACATCCGTGCAGAACGTGGAGCTGATCCTGCGCGAGGGCAATACTCAGGCGACCAGTCTGCTCTGCACCAAAGCGAGGCTCCCGAGCATGTTGCACCGGGAGATCGTGGAGAAGGTCCGCGACGTAATCGAAGCAAACAATGGCGTTCAGCCGCAAAGTCTGAGCAGTTCGTAACAGGCTGTCTCCTGGCGTGCCGATAGCGGCAGCGTCTCGAGTTACCCCACTATTCTGACTGCCCAGCCTGAAGCATCGCGACCGTGCTTCAAAGCCAGGTCGGGTGGTGCCCCTGCTGCCTGCGTTACCCTGTCAAGCACTTCCAGGTATTTCTCAGTTTAAAGTGTTTCTCAGTTGACGGGGCCAGGCTCCCATCACCCGAGTGTGATTCGCTTTTCGATCGCGGCTCGCGAAAAATAATGAATGTCCGATTCCCACAGTCTGCCGCTTCGTAACCGAGCCGCCCGCCTCGCATCCGCCGTTTTTCTGCTCTCCATTATTCTTTTGAATGGCGTGGCCCACCTCTCGACAGCTGCGGCGCAATCCGTCGATCGTTGGCGCTCGGAATGGCCGAACACTGATTTTGCGATCCATTCCATTGAGTACCGGGAAATTCTGAGCGGCGGTCCCCCAAAAGACGGCATCCCCTCTATCGATAATCCGAAGTTCGTTCCTGTCGCGGCAGTGGGCAACCTGGCGCCCACGGAGCCTGTCGTGGGTCTGGTCATCGCGGGTGAAGCACGCGCCTACCCTTTGCGGATCCTGACCTGGCACGAGATCGTCAATGACGTGATCGGCGGCAAGCCGGTCACGGTGACCTACTGCCCTCTCTGCAACTCAGCGATCGTCTTCGATCGAACGCTCGAAGGCGAGGTCCTGGAGTTCGGAACCACGGGCAAGCTGCGCAACTCGGATCTGGTGATGTATGACCGGACCACGGAAAGCTGGTGGCAGCAATTCCTTGGAGAAGCGATCGTCGGCGAGATGACGGGCAAAAAATTGACAATGCTGCCATCCCGGCTGGAATCCTGGGAGCGTTTCGCTGCCCGCCACCCCGAGGGCTCGGTGCTGGTCCCCAACAACGAAAACCTGCGGTCTTATGGTCAAAACCCCTACGACGGCTACGACAGTTCCACTGTTCCCTTTCTCTATCGCGGCGAGATGCCCGATGGGATCGAGCCGATGGCGCGTGTGGTCGCGGTGGGCAAAAAGGCCTGGAGCATGAAGTTGCTCCGGGAGAGCGGCAAGATCGAAAGCGACGACCTGGTTTTGACCTGGGAAGCGGGCCAAAATTCGGCGCTCGACACTCGAGTCATCGCCAAAGGCCGGGATGTCGGTAATGTGATTGTCCAGCGCCGCGAGAACGACGTTCTGCGCGACGTTCCCTATGACGTCACCTTCGCGTTCGTCTTCCACGCTTTCCATCCCGATGGCGATCTGCGCATCGAGTAGCATTCGGGACGCGTTGTTGTTAGGTTCAGTGTCAACAGTCTTCCCCGAGAGATCATCGAATATTTATGTTTTACGAAACTGCTGAAAATAAGCACGGCCTTCCGCACGACCCCTTCAAAAGCTGCATCGTTCCCCGCCCTATCGGCTGGATTTCGACCGTTGATACGGCGGGCGTGGTCAATCTCGCCCCTTACAGCTTCTTTAACGGCGTCTCGTCAGACCCGCACCTGGTGATGTTTTCGTCAAACGGACGGAAAAACGATGAAGTGAAGGACACAGTGACAAATTGCCGGGAGACCGGAGAGTTCGTCGCGAACATCGCGACCTGGGACCTGAGATCTCAAATGAACATCTCCGCCGGCCAGTATCCGGCTGAGACGGATGAAATGGCACTGGCGGAGCTGGAATCCGAAGCTTCAGTCCTGGTCGCTCCGCCGCGGGTCAAGGCTTCACCGATCCATCTGGAGTGCAAGACCCATCAGATTGTCGAGCTGCCCAGCAATGATCCGCGGGACGCCAACGCGATGGTCATCGGTCAGGTCGTCGGCATTCATATCAATGACAACGTCCTGACCGATGGCTTGATCGACATCTCCAAGGTTCTGCCCATCGCACGGATGGGTTACATGGACTACGCCAAGGTGGAGAGCGTTTTCACCATGCCGCGGCCGAAATAAAGCAAGACAGCCCAATAAGGTTTTCTGCTCGGGTGAGCGCAGTGCTTCGCTCACGCCTGTTCCAGAGGGTAAGTAGCGTGTCCCGAGAGTGGGAAACGGTCGCAATCCAAAGAACAGGAGCTGTCCGCTCGTCGGATCAGGCGTTACGCCGCAGCCCGATCCGACAGATAAAAATCAGTCACCAGGTCGGTCGCAATTTCCGTCGCACCGCAATGGGGGCACTCGACCGACAAACCGAATGAAACAATCAGAAAACTGTGCATTTCAGCACGCTTGTCGCACAGCACGACGTAGCCTTCGCTGAGCTTCGCATCTATGACCACGCCGGTTACTCCCCGCTCGAAATTTCGCGGGACGCGCGGTCCAGGGCATATATTTCCTCGAGCACGCCGAACCACTCATTTGCCCAACAGGCACTGATCGCCGACTCTCTTCCCATGGTCGAGATCATGCTGTGCGCGAGTTCGCTCTGTGCTGATACCCGCCCTTGGTGTTCCCCCGTCTGGAGCTCCGCCAACATCATGTTTCTGCCCCTCCCCATACATTGAAGAATGACGAGAGATTTATACAATTTTCATCTCGATTTCAAATAAATTATTAATTTTTATTTGAATTAATATTAATTAAAATTCAGTTATATAGTTAAATTTTTCCATTTTTATTAATTACATAATTGATTAAACGGCATTTTACTATTTTTATTAAGGTTAATTTGAACCCTGTTTTTATGACGCTGTAATCCACGCTTCCACACAAGAAAACTTTGCGTAGAAACCGGCTTTGTGCGTCATCTGCCACTTGCGTAACGTTACCGACAACACCCATACTTCCCGGCCTTGGTCTCAGCCGAATCAGTCCGCCAGCGCTTCGGCGTCCCTATACGAAGAGCGGATATCGGCTGGACCATCTAACGATCGAGAGCGTCAGCACCAGGATTCTCCAAATAAAACAACTTGGGGTGAATTGGGCGGACCTAGGGTCTGCCGGGCTTTGTGTGCTGGCCATGACGAGCAAAAGGAAACAGGGATGACCCTACTGAGCAAATTTACAAAGACGGCGGCCCTTTCCGCAGCCTTTGTCACAGGCCTCGCCATATCCGCGCAGGCTCAAGACTTGAAGTTCTTCACGATCGGTACGGGCGGCACGGCTTATACCTATTATCCCGTCGGCGGCGTCATCGCCAACGCCATTTCCAAACCGCCTGGATCACGTGAGTGTGGTGAGGGCGGAAGCTGCGGTGTCGATGGCCTGATTGCCTCCGCCGTATCTTCACGCGGGTCAGTCGACAATGTGAACGCGATTATCTCGGGCCTGCGCAATTCCGGCTTCGCGCAATCCGATGTAGCTTACTGGGCCTATACCGGAACGGGCACCATGGAAGGCAAGGAACCCGCGAAGGATCTGCGCACGATCGCCGCGCTGTTCGAGGAGCACATCCATCTTGTTGCCCTGAAAGACAGCGGCATCAACGGCGTCGCTGATCTGAAGGGCAAGCGGGTTTCGCTCGACGAGCCCGGATCCGGTACCTACGTGGATGCAAACCTGATTCTGGAAGCCAACGGTTTAAGCGTGTCCGATGTCGATGCGGAAGCCCTGAAGGGTAACGCGGCTTCGGAAGCCCTGCGCAACGGCAAGATTGACGCCTTTTTCGTGGTCGCGGGTTATCCGACCGGCTCGCTGGTGGAACTCGCCTCTGCCGCCGAAATCAAACTTGTTCCGATCGATGGCGATGGCGCCAAAGCACTCGCTGACAAGTACGGGTTCTTTGCCCAGAGTGAAATTCCCGCGGATGCTTATCCGGGCGTCGGTGCCGTGAACACCGTCTCCGTCGGCGCGCAGTGGTTCACCAGCGCCAAGGAAGATGAGGAACTCATCTACAACATCACAAAAGCCCTGTGGAACAAGGAATCCCGCAAGCTGCTCGACGTCGGTCACGCCAAAGGCAAGACCATCACCCCCGAGACGGCTCTCACGGGTGTCGGTGTGCCGCTTCACGCCGGCGCCGAGCGTTTCTACAAGGAAGCCGGCCTGATCAAATAGGCCGGCGAGAGAGAGCAGCATTGGTTCTCGCAAAGCCCATGAAGAACGGTCCGGCTCTCTAGATGACCAAACCCGAGCGCTCCGGCGTCCGGGTTTTTCTTCGCAAGGTTCAAACGCTCTCGGGTATGGGGCCTGAGCGTGTCAGCCGTCTTCCGGATCAAACGAAACCAACCGGCAGCCGGTCAATAGTCTGGGGGACGAAGACATGAATGCGGATCCGCAGGACGAGGACCGTCTCAGCGCCGAGGAGATCGCAGAGCTCGAGCGCAAATACGATCCCGAAACCGCATTCCGGCCGACCGGCGCAAAGATCGCCGTGGTGATCACGACCTTGCTGGTCGCAATGTCGGTCTATCATTTCTATGCATCCGGTTTCGGACTGATCCGCGAGCTCTTGCATCGGGGTATTCACCTTGCCTTCGTGCTCGGCCTCGTCTTTTTTATGTTTTCATATCGCCGCAGCAATACGACAGAGGCGCCGCCCGCCGTGTGGTACCGGCTCGACGGTGTAAATCTTCTCGATATCATCTTCGGCATCCTGGCCGTCGTGGCGGCACTTTACCTTCCGCTGCTCCCCCCTGAGATCGTGGCTGAGCGGGTCGGGAACCCGTCGGATTTCGACGTTCTTGCCGGGACAATCCTCCTTGTCGTGACCCTGGAGGCGGCGCGCAGGTCGGTCGGCCCTACCCTGCCCATCATCGCGATCATATTCATTCTTTTTGCGATCTTCGGTCCCTACGCGCCCGGCGCGCTGAAGCACGGCGGGACAAGCTGGCTCGGCTTGATCAATCACCTCTACATGACAAACCAGGGGATTTACGGCGTCGCGATCGGCGTGATGGCACAGTATGTGTTCCTCTTCATCCTCTTCGGGGTGCTTGCGACCCGGATCGGGCTGGGTCAGCTCTTCATCGATCTGGCCATGGTGATCGCCGGCCGCTACTCCGGCGGCCCGGCAAAAGTCGCCATCTTTTCTTCCGCCTTCATGGGGACGATCTCAGGGTCCTCGATCGCCAACACTGTGACCACGGGCGCCTTGACCATCCCGGCAATGAAACGCGTCGGCTATCCGGCCCACTTCTCCGGCGCCGTGGAGGCAACCGCATCCACAGGCGGCCAGATCACGCCGCCGATCATGGGGGCTGCCGCCTTTATCATGGTGGAATACCTGGAAATCCCGCTGCGCGATATTCTGGCCGCCGCCCTCTTCCCGGCGCTGCTGCACTACTTCGGGATCTTCATCATGGTGCATCTCGAGGCCAAAAAGCTTGGCCTCAGAGGCTTGTCCGCAGAGGAACTGCCCAAAGCGGCGATCGTTCTGCGCCAGCACTGGCTCTCGATTATTCCGCTCGGGATTCTGGTTTACCTCATTCTCTCAGGCCGCACGCCCGACTTTGCGGCGGTCTACGGCATTATCGCCTGCGTCGTGGTCGGCTTTTTGAATCCTGTCAACCGGCTGAACCTGACCGATCTCTGGAATTCACTCGCGGCCGGCGCCCGGAGCACTCTCGCGGTCGGCGCAGCGGCGGCCACGGTCGGCATCGTCGTGGGTGTGGTGACCCTGACCGGCGTCGGCTTCAGGCTCGGTTACGTTGTGTTGCAGACCGCGACCGATATCGGCAATGTCATGGGAAGCGTCTGGCCCTTCAATTACTTCACCGTGCCGCAGTGGGCCTTGTTCTTCTCTCTGCTTCTGGTTGCCTTTGCCTGCATCATCATGGGTGCGGGCATTCCCACAACGGCGACCTACATTATTCTGGTCGCCGTGGCCGGGCCTGCCCTGGCCCAGCTTCAGGTGGAGCAACTGGTCGCACACTTTTTCGTCTTCTATTACGGCGTCCTGGCGGATATCACGCCACCGGTTGCCCTTGCGGCCTATGCGGCCGCGGGTATCGCCGGATCCAATCCCTTCAAGACCGGCAACACCGCTTTCCGGCTGGGGATCGCGAAAGCGCTGGTGCCCTTTGTTTTCGTCTATTCGCCCGCCCTGCTCCTGGTTGCGGACGGCTTTACCTGGGCCGCTTTCGCGACCACGCTCCTGGGGGCCATGCTCGGGATCAGTTCTCTGGGCGTCGCCTTTTCCGGGTTCCTCATGGCGCCGCTCAACAAACTGGAACGCTGGTGGGTCGGATTGGTTTCGCTGCTCTTCATCGCACCTGGTATCACGACCATGCTGGTCGGTTTTGTGCTGATGCTGCCTGTTCTGATCCGTCAGTTTTTGCACAGAAGAGCGGCCTGACACCGCTTCGCGATCGCCGTTTGAAAAAAAAGACAAAAAAAACGCTGCACAGTGGAATAATACCGCGACGGCAGGTGTTGTTGTCATGCCCACGTTTGCCCGCGGGCCGTTTTTCGAGAGATTGGAAGCAACTGGAGGGATAAGAATGAATAAATTGGTGAAGATCATCAGCGCGTCCGCAGTGGCGGGAGCTGTACTGGTCACCGGAAGCGTCATGGCCGAGACGGAGCCTGATGCCGCTATCGAATACCGCAAAGCGCTGATGGCAACCGTCGGGGGGAACATGAAGGCCTCTGCACTGATCATCAAAGGCCAGGTGGAGCACAAAGACGCTCTGGCAGCACACGCACGCGGGATTGCGGCAGCCGCAACACTGGCCCCCGCCGCCTTCAAACAGAACACCCACGGAATGGGCAGCGAGAAGACCACCTCCAACGAAAACGTTTGGAAAGACTGGGATAAGTTCTCCGCAGGCCTGAAGTCCCTTGAAACCGAGGCCACAAAACTGGCTGATCTTGCCGCCAGTGGTGATATGGCGGCGGCTGGCAAGCAATTGGGCGAGGTCGGCAAGACCTGCAAAGCCTGCCACGACGCCAATCGCGATAAGTAAAGATTAGAGCGTCAAAAGCCGGCAGGGCGAGAGTCCTGCCGGGAATAAGGGGCTTGGTTCAGACCACGCCCCTTATCTTTTGCACTCAGTGTCTTGGAACCCCGCCCAGTCAGAGTGCCTGGCTACACAAAAGTGAGAACAGCCCAGACTGCGGCGCCTGCTGCCGCCAGGGTCAAAAGACCAAGCAGGGGATGACGCAGAACAAGATGCGGTTTGTCTTCCCCTTCACCTGCCTGCTTACGGCCATGTATCATGGGCAGGATCAAGTCTTCCTTTTTCACAAGCAGATAGAAGAACGCGGCGGCAATATGCAGAGCGGCCGCAGCCAAAAGGAAATTGAATAGGGTTTTATGGAACCACGTGAGCCAATCCGACGTGGACTTCGTCACCAGATGATAGAGTGGGCCCTCAGTGAAAATATCGTCGTTGGCAAACAGCCCGGTTGACGCTTGAACCAGAACAATCGACAGCAAAGCGACGACCATCCACCCGCCCAGGGGATTGTGCCCAAGATAGCGGTCGGTCTTGCCGGTAAGAAGACCGCGTCCATAGGTAATGGCGGTCATGGGTGAGGCAACGAACGAAGAAAACCGCGCGGTCGTGCTGCCGAGAAGGCCCCAAAGAAGGCGAAACAGCACCAGGGTCAGGATCGCGATTCCCGAACGCATGTGCCATTCCATTTCGCCCATTTCACCGGTCAGCCAGGACAGGCCGATCAGCAGGGCCAAACACCAATGAAAAAGCCGGGTCGGCAGATCCCAGACAAGAATGGGCTTAGGAACCTCACCTTTTTTCTCGGTTATCTCTGACATCTTAAGGCACGGCCTTTCTGTTTGCGACTGGCGTCAGGTTTTCAGGCCGCTTGTCACGGCCATCAGATCTCATATCGTCACTGGAGCGGATCATATTTAGACGGAGACACTCCGCGTTTCCGTCTAAATATGTGTATCCGTTCTGATCCTTGTGATTAGACCAGATTCACAAGCGCGATGCATCGCCGTCCGCGATCCCATCTAAACTTGATCTGATCTATGTGTGACCGCTGCCGCTATTAACAACAAGAGATCCGCGCGCTCACCCGAGCAGTAGAACGAGAACCCCACCGATGAGAAGCAAGATGCCGGAGACCTCTGTTAAGTTCGGGCGTTCCCGGAAGAAAAAATACGATGCCGCGAAGGTAAAGACCAATTCAACCTGTCCCAACGCCCGTACATAGGCGGCGTTCTGAAGCGTCATGGCCGTGAACCAGCAGGCAGAAGCCATCATGCCGCTGAGCCCGACACCGAGCGCGATGCGCCAGGTCCGGATAACAGCCATGATCTGGCCGGGCTCCCTCAAGCGCAAATAGATCGACATTGCCAGGGTCTGCATCACGGTCACACAAGCCAGTGTGAATGCCGCCTGGATGATGACGCCCTCCCCGCCCAGTGACAAAGAGGCAGCGCGATAGGAAACCGCCGATATACCGAAGAAGGTGCCAGAGGCGACACCGATGAGAGCCGTCTTTTTGAACCAACTCATGAGAAACGTCTTGAGGTCGAACGCGCCTTTCGCAAGGGAAAGTATCAGCACGCCCACCAGACTGATCAGGATACCCGCCAGAGCGGCCGGACTTAACGGATCGCTCAGAATGACGATCCCGATCAGGGCTGTCTGCACGGTTTCAGTCTTGGAATAGGCCGTGCCCACGGCAAAATTCCGAAAGGAGAAAAGCGAAACCAGGAGTGCAGTTGCAAAGATCTGCGCTGCCCCGCCGATCGCCGCAAAGCCCCAAAACGAAAGATTCGGCACGGGAAGCTCGAACCCGCCGAGGGATGTGAGCCCACCGAGATAAAGTAACGCAAAGGGAAACGCGAAAACGAAGCGCGCATAGGTCGCGCCGGACGTTGAGACCAGCGCCTTCATTTGCTTCTGCAGAGCGGACCGGAGGTTCTGCAAAAACGCCGCCGCGACGGTGATCGCCACCCAAGCTTCCATAGGGGATCTTCCTGTAACCGGAGTCACCGGTTCCGGACTGGTCGAAAACGGACCGGCCGAACCCGACCTGCCCAGAGCCGCATGCGCCGGCCAACGGCCAAGCCTGCGAGCTTAGGCAACATCAGACTGACTACGGGATGCCAGCCGTTCAATCAATAGCTCAACAGTCACCGAAGCGATGGCTCCAAAATCTGCCAGCCAAGGCAACAGCTTACGTATCGGCAATTTCAAATACACAACTTTTACGTGTTTATTTAAGTATATTTCTATTTTTAGAAATTAAATTTCCCGTTTGAAGAGAGGAATAAAAATAAAAAAAGCTCTATAATAGAAATCTTAAGTGTAAACAAACAGGAGAAACCGATGACGACCTTTCGTAATGACTTTCGCAAACAAATCGAACTCAAGTTTGGTCCCTTGAAATTGCTCGATGGCTTCTTCGCAGCGGCGGAACGAATCGCCGACGAACATGGTCTGCTTCTTTCGATAGAGACGGACTTTGAGGCCCTTCTCGCCTTCAACAAAACCCAGACCGCAAGCTGGTACCCGCTCACTCCAATGTATGACCCACGGGTCAACCACATGTCTCCCGAAACTTCGTTCTGGATCTCTGGACGTGACCAGCGCGGCGATATCGTCGCAACGCAATGTGCCCGCTTTTACGACTGGACCGGGACAAACTTCAAGGCTGAGTTCGAATCCCTGCGGCTGGCCTATGAATATCCGGATGCAGTCATGTTTCCGGAAGAGCTGGCGATTTGCGAGGCTCCCTCGGCAACAGCCATCACGGGTCCGGTCTGTTTCAGTGGCGCCGCCTGGTACCGGCCCGACTACCGCGGCACTGGCCTCTCGGCCTTTCTGCCGCGCATATCCCGGACGCTGGCGTATACGAAGTGGAACACCCACTACACCTACAGTTTCATCGAACCGAAACTGGCCGCTAAAGGCGTCGCCGAACGCTACGGCTACACCCACGTGGAACCGGGTGTCGAGTGGCTCAATTCCTTCAGAGGCAGCTGTACATTCTGCCTTTTATGGATGCATCGGGATCAGTTGCTGGCCGATATGCAATGGTGGACGCATCAGCAGGGCACGGCGATGGAATCACTCTTCGCATAGAGCCTGACCGCCTTTTGCCGAAGCAATCCGGGGCGCAAAACTCTCTCAACACCACTGGCTTTGAAGACGCCGCGCTTTCCACACCGGATCGATAGCTTTGGATAAACACCTGCAGTCGGAAAATACCCGGCCGCAGTCTAAAATAGAAACGAACACGGCATTAGAACCGCATCACATTAACGGGAACTCGGACGAAAACTGTGGTCCGCCGTCAGGCGAAAACTCCAAGTAGGGTGAAATTTATTCTTTTAAGACTTACAGGTAGATACAAGCACTAACGGCGGCTCATTTTTCAGCGCGCGCGTTCGCGATGACGCGCAACAGCTCAGCAAACTCGCTGCGTGAAACGAACCTATCTTTGGCACAGAAAACGGCGGTCTCCTCCACCGGCTCTCGACACAACACTATAAGTTTCTCGAGCGCCGCTTGAGGCTCAAGGCCGTCATCTTGAATTAATCCGAAAAACCGCCGGCGAAATTCAGTTGTATCGGACAGATGCACAATGACCGAGCGCCACTCCGGAATGATCAACAAAGCCTGCTGCCCAAAGCCCCACGCCCAGAAAGAGGCCGCGGGCAAGCCACTGTCCGCATCCGGTATCCACCAGAGATAACCATGCCGGCTTCTCAGCCCTCTGTCGCCTGTATCGACAGCTTCGGCAGTGATCCGCTCGATCCAAGAATCAGAAAGAATGCGCCTGCTCTCCAGTACACCCTTGTCGAGGTAGAGCTGACCAAAGCGGGCAAGATCACGTGCCGACATATGAAACATAGCCGCTTTGTGCCGCGAGCGTTCCGGGGCTTCGAGGTAGGAAACATCCTCACGGACATAATCCTGCATAGCAAGCGGTTGCGCTATCCCCAAGTCAAAGGCTTCGGCGACGGACATCGCGGTCCGTTTTTCGAAAACCGTCGTCAGAGCATTGTAGTCCCAATTGTTGTACGCCCAGACCTTCCCGGGCAGGTTCTCCCTCTCGCCGAGGCGGCGGTTTTTCTCCGCCGTCAAACCTGCTTCCGCGGCGGCGGGATGGTTGATGCCGGAAACGCTTTTGAGCAGATGGCGGACCGTCACGGTCCTTTGCACTGGGCTTAGGGGCTGCGGTGAATCATCGATCATAAGCTCCTGCAACGTCGCCTCAAGCCTGATACGTCCCGCACCGGCGCCAATATGCTGGCCAACCAGCGCACTGAGAAACACCTTGCGAATGGAATGGACGTGATAAGGCACCTCGATCTTGCCGAAAGCGCCAAGAGTTTGCCCTTCCGTCACAATGACCAAGGCATCGGTGCTCAGAGTAGCCGCATATGCGAAGACTTCATCCAGCCCCTGGGGGTCCCAGCCCGGCAACTGGGTTGCAGATGGAGTTAAGCGCAGAGCCTGACCGGCATCCGCTTCTGCCTTGACCAGGAAGACCTTCGTCACCCCAATCAGAATCACAGCACCGAGAATGACGACCCAGATCTTCACCAGAATTCGATTTTGAAAAAGCTTGCGGGAGAGCATGGGCCTGGACCTTCTTTCCACGAAGAACGCACAAAACCGAACTGATCACGACGGCCACAGCCATGGGGTATGTCTAAACTGCCGCTGCCTCAAACAATGCTGTCTCAAACAATGTAGATAAGGCGGGTTCCCGGGCGCGGGGATCAGGAATCCCGCAAATCCCGGTCCATCCGATAGCCAGGCGATGTGACCTGAGCCTCGATACGCCGCAGACGCAGCTCCAGCGCACGGAACTTCTTATCAAGACTGGAAAGTGTCTGGCCGGGCTCCCGGTGCACCGATTGCCAAAAGCGTTCCTGCTCCGGGCTGTCATAGAGATTCTCCGGTTCACGGTCCAAGATCAGTGTCATCAGCAGATATCCGGAAATCGTCGGAATCGTGAAGAAAATGGCACTGATGATCGTGGCCAGGCGGATCCAGAAAGTCGGAACCCCAAAGTAGTTGGCGATACCGCCGCAGACTCCGAAAAGGCGCGCCTGCCCGCCGGACGTCCGATAGAGACGCACCCGGCTGTAGGGCTGGTGGTTCTTGGAGTCCTGGCCTTGCCTGTACTGCTGCTGCGGCCCGCCGTCCTGGGAATAGTATGGTCCTCTCGTCATTGTCTGGCCCTCCAGCCGGGAGACTCCGCGTCCAGGATCTGTTCGAGCGTGTGGATGCGGTCCTCCATCTTTGCGGCGGACTCCCAGAGCTCGGACAGAGTTTGCTCGTCGTCGTGCGAGAGAGTCTTCGCCGTGCGCCAGCGGGTAAAGTAGTGAACCACGATCCATACCGGCGCGACGACGGCCAGAAAAATGATCAGCGGCGTGCGAAGAAGTTCGACCAACTCCATCAGCCTTATCCCTTTTTCTTCACGCTCTTCTTGGCCAAACGATCCTTAATCGCGGCCATTTCCGCATCGATCTCGTCTTCCACTTCAAGCTCGACGATCTCCTGCGCCAAGGTCTTGCGCTGTCCGACGTCAAAAGCTTCCACTCTTCCTTCAGCCTCGTCCAGTTTCTTTTCAAGCTGCTCGAAACGGCCCAGGGCGTCATCGACACGGCCGTCGTAGAGAGTCTGGCGAACCTTCAGGCGGGATGCCGCCGAATCATGGCGCGTCACCATACCCTTCTGCTTTGCCTTGGCTTCCGCCAGCTTGGCCTGGAGCTTTGCGATATCTTCATCGCCGCGCTGCAAGGCCTCTTCGATGTGTTCGAGGTCTTCCTTCATCACCTCGATAGCCTCAGCCAGCTTGGCTTTTTCGAGCAAGGCGCCCTTTGCGAGGTCTTCGCGGCCCTTCGTCAGGGCAATCTCGGCGCGGCGCTCCCACTCGGACTGGGCGTCGATGAGTTTTGCCAGTTTCCGCTCGACCTCTTTCTTGTCGGCAATGTTACGCGCAGCGCCCGATCGCACCTCGACGAGAGTGTCCTCCATCTCCTGAATGATCAGGCGAATGATCTTGGCGGGATCCTCGGCCCGATCCAGGATCGACGTGATATTGGAATTGATGATGTCGGTCAGGCGGGAAAAAATGCTCATTGCTTTGCTCCATAGTCTCGTACTTTAAGGCGGCGGCCGGTCAGAACGTCTATCTCGATGGCCTGCGGAGCCTTGGTGTTCAGCGGGTCTTTTTAGCCAAGGATCAGGCCGACGAGCACGCCGGCACCGAAGATCATCCAGTGCCGCCTGCTGCTCGGCGTCATGGCCTCGTTTGCCCGCCGCAAAGTGCGGCGGCAGAGTCCGTGCAGATCCTCTTCGCGATCACGGCGCCCGGCCCGGTGTGTATGACGACGACCGGCGCTGTAGGAGGAATCGGAGGAGTAATCCTGGTACGACATCTTTGACGTTCCTCTTTGATAAATGACTGTTACCTCATAAGATTGCAGGGACTGTGCCAGATTACAAAAAATCTTATAAAGTATTGATTTTTATATATTTTTTTATATTTCAAGAAGAATCAAAAATTTGCATAATCGTATATTTTCGTGTTTTTTGCTATTTTTTAGCTTTTTATGATATTATATAAAAATGCAGCACGAACTCCCCTCACCCATCGGCGAATCCCGGGCTTTTCTGGAGTCTGTGGAACATATCTCGCGGGTCGCGCCGCTTGACCGGCCCGTGCTGGTGGTCGGTGAGCGCGGCACCGGCAAGGAACTCGCCGCCGCCAGGGTCCATTTCCTCTCGCAACGCTGGGGGGCGCCCTTCATCAAGCTCAATTGCGCCGCACTGGCGGAGAACCTGATTGAAGCCGAATTGTTCGGCTATGAAGCCGGAGCTTATACGGGCGCCGTCAAGCGCCGCATCGGCCGCTTTGAGATGGCGCATCAGGGCACGCTCTTTCTGGACGAAATCGCCAACGCGAGCCTGGCGGTCCAGGAAAAGATTCTGCGGGTGATCGAGTACGGCGAGATGGAACGCGTGGGCGGCAACACCACGTTGGAAGTCGATGTGAGGGTCGTGGGCGCCACCAACGTCGATCTGCCCGCGGCAGCCGCCGACGGGCGCTTCAGGGACGATCTTCTCGACCGCCTCGCCTTCGACGTCGTCACCCTGCCGCCCTTGCGGTACCGGCACGGAGACATTCCCTTGCTCGCCGGTTATTTCGGCCGTGCCATGGCGCAGGAACTCGGCCGGGAGTCCTTTCCGGGCTTCAGCGCAACTGCCATGGAACAACTGGAAGCCCATAGCTGGCCGGGAAACGTCCGCGAACTCAAAAATGTTGTCGAGCGTGCAACCGCGCATTCTGCCGAAGGCGAAAAAATTTCGGCACTGCAGCTTGATCCCTTCGACTCGCCTTACCGGCCACAACCGCTGACCGCCAACGTCAATGCGACGCTCAGCGGCAGCGTTCAGGGGCCGTCGGAGCAGCAAGCTGCACCGCCTGAATCACCGGGAACGAGAAGATCGACAGAACCTTTCGACTTCAAACAGAAGGTCATGAACTTCGAGAGAGAGCTTCTTCTCGGGGCTCTGGCGTTCAACCGCTACAACCAGAAAGCCACGGCGTCTTACCTCTCGCTGAGCTACCATCAGCTTCGGAACAGCCTGAAAAAGCACGATTTGATCGAGGCCGGCCGGGATGCTGGGGACAAAGTGGTTTAACCGGCCCCCGTGAGCCTTTAGTTTGGAGCCCATGATAAAAAGAACCGGCGCCCGCGCGGCCATCAAAGTCTGACATATGGATCGTAAAGTAAGCCCCGCAGCAACCGCGAGCCCTGCAAAGACGGCAAGCACGGCAAACCCTCCGTCGCCTCAACGCGCCGACAACCGGCGTGCTCAGGTCATCGCAGCCGCCGCGCGGCAATTGCGCGAAAACGGCTATGCCTCTACGTCCATGCGCAAAATTGCCAGCGAAGCCGGGATCCTCGCGGGCTCCATCTATTATCATTTCCTCTCCAAAGAAGACCTGATGTCCGCGGTTCATGACGAAGGGCTGAAGAAGATCAGCACGTCGGTACGGCGGGCGATGGAAAAAGAGAGCGATCCCTGGCTGCGACTCGAAGCCGCCTGCGCCGCACACACGGGCGCCATTCTGGAAGCGGACGATTTCGCTGGCGTGGTTCTGGCCGATATCTCGAGGGTTTCGCCGGATCTGCAGAAGCTCTTGAACGAGCAGCGCAACGGCTACGAAGAGGTCTTTCGGGTTCTCATCGACGAGCTGGATCTGCCGCCCTCGGTCGACCGCAGCCTTTTCCGGCTCAGCCTTCTGGGCTCTCTGAATCACGCCTCACGCTGGTACAAACCCGACGGCCGCTCGCCGGCTGAAATCGCGAAGACCTTCGTTCGGATGCTGCGCAGCGGCGTCGGACAGTGACGCCGTTTTAGTCGCGCGCGCTCGCGGCTTTAGTCGCACGGGCTCAAGGCGGCGGCATATCGTCAGGCACGAAGAAATCAGGCATCAGCTCCTCGTCGGGAACATCGGCGTAGCCCGATAGATCGGTAATCCCGGCTGAGGCCAGAATCAGGTCGTCGAGACAGAAGTTACCCGTAAACTCCCGTGAGGGGCGGGTCAGGATGACATGCGCCGCATCGGACAGGATTTCGACATTTCGGCAGCGCCGCATGGCCTCGTCGCCCCCAAGGATGTTTTGCACTGCGGCCGTGCGGATCGCCGTCCTGGGCCAGAGTGCGTTAAAGGCGATACCGTCTTTCTTGAACTCCTCCGCCATCCCAAGAACGCACATGGACATACCGAATTTCGCCATGGTGTAGGCGACGTGTCCGCCAAACCACTTTGGCTTCATATCGAGCGGCGGCGAGAGGTTCAGAACGTGGGGATTTTCGGCCTTTTTAAGGTGCGGAATGCAGGTTTTTGAGACTAGAAACGTGCCGCGCGTGTTGATTCCGTGCATCAGATCGTAACGCTTCATATCGGTCTCAAGCGTCGGGGTCAGCTGAATGGCGCTGGCGTTGTTGACGCAGATATCAAGACCGCCGAAGGCCTCCACCGTCTTAGCAACGGCATCTTCGACCTGGTCCTCGTAACGGATGTCACAAATCACCGGCAGGGCGCGTCCACCCGCGGCTTCGACCTCCTCTGCCGCCGTGTAGATCGTGCCCTCAAGCTTGGGGTGCGGCTCCGCTGTCTTGGCCGCGATCGCGACATTGGCGCCGTCCTGGGCCGCGCGCTTAGCGATCGCGAGGCCAATGCCCCGGGACGCCCCGGAGATGAAAAGCGTTTTTCCCGACAGATCCGACATTGCGTCTCCCCTACCCGGCCGCAGCCGGTCCTGGTCCAAACAGAAGCAGCAATATGAACCTCTTTACCGAACCTGTCGATTGTTCAACGGAACTTCGACGAGCTCAGCTTCCGCGTGGTTTCAGCGCGGCCATTCCAGCCATGCAACCCCGCGTGACCAACACTGCCAGCACTGCCGCGCAGATCATCGGTCCGACCCCGCCATCAGCATAGAACGGGCACTCTGCACCCGATCGACCGCGGCTGTCACAAAACAAGCAGATCACCGCTTGAGTGGGTGGCCTCACGGGACGTCGCTCGGACCCTCATCTGGCTGGAATTGAGGCGGTTTTGATCGAAATACCCGCTTTAAACTCTCGGTGACACTCCTGTGCAAAACTTAGCTTACTGTTCAGGCTTACCCCTAGCCTGACCAGTATCGAAAAACTGCCCCCGCTGGCCGCCCGGCGGGGTTTTTTCGACCTACAAAGCCGTGACCTGAAGTGTTAACTATCCTTGCGCTTCAGGAAGGCCTCGAGCAGTTTCAGGTGCTCCCCCGCCCGGTTGCGCGAATAAACCAGGGTCATGCCCTCCTTGGTGAGGGTCCGGTTGTAAACCTGAATCTCGTAACCGCCGTCCTCAGCCACGACCACGACATAGATGGAAAAAGTGTTCTCCTTAATTCGTCCCCAGAGGTACGGCGCCGTGCCGCGCGGGTCACGGGGGGAACGCGGCTCGACTGTCTCGCCGCCGTCCTTGCCCTCGCCTGCGCCCTGCTCCAACTTCGCAATGTCTTCAGCCTTGCCGCTGGAACTCACCGCAACAAAAATCGTTTCGGCCGGGTCAGCGGGAACAAACACCGCATCGTGTGTCTTGGAGCTAAAGCTGCCGTCCGAGCGTTTCGACAAGGTCGTCCAGGAAACCTCCACACCGTCGATACCGGGCATCGCGTTGGGAGCAGGGCTGAAGGATACCGATATCCCGCGCTTCTTTGCGCCCGTCGCGGTCAGGAAAGTCGTCTCACCCTGAAAGACTCCGAAAAATGCCTCGACCGGAGCATCCGCAGCCTGAACGGGTCCGCTTAAAATTAGAAGCGACAATCCCAGGATCAAGCCGCGCAACTTGATCATCGGGCAAAAACTCAACATACCTGCTTGTGCCTCCCTAAGGCTCCTATGAGCCGATCCGCCGCATCGCACCGATCATAGCGATCGGGGCCGTTCCAAAGTCCTGACGCATTCCGGGTTTCGCCGACCTTTTCCCCTTCATCAATACCGCGAATTTCGACGCTTCGCCACTCACATCTAATTGCCTCATTCTTCAATAAAAGCGATTACTTAGATTACGCGCACAACCGCGAATTCCGTCAAAAACCAGCTCTTTTAACTTGGGGGGTTGAGCGAGGAAAAGCAAACACCAACTTGTGCGTTGAAACCAACGTTTCACACCACCGATGCTTGGTCACTTCTTGTGAAACGCGTTTGAACTCGTGCAAAACGAGAAACTCTATTATATCTACAGGCGCAATAACGGCGTTCACCTATTCTCAATGGGGTAGCTTTAGTCTAGGCCTCTCGTCGTTTGAACGAAAAACGTGACGCCGGTGACTGAAAAAGGAGCGACCAAGTGAACCTCGAGGAAATGACCCTTCTCATTCAAAGTCGTGCCGCGGAGAACCTGCCCTTGGGTTATCGCGTAAAGTTCGACATTAACGATCTGGGCATAATCCTATGGGATGGAACCGAGACTCCGGCAGTTTTCAGCAACGACGATCAGGACAGTGATGCGACTGTCGGCGTAACCAGCGACAATCTGGAAAAACTGATGAATGGCAATCTGGACCCCACACTTGCTTTCATGACCGGTAAAATCAAAGTCAGCGGTTCCAAGGGCGTAGTCATGAAGCTCAGTAATATGTTGGAAAGCTGAGGCAAACCTCCGAATTCAGCCGGGGCTTATCCTCTCCCCCCTGGTCCGCAGCAAACCCCTATCCGGCCTCTTGCCGCCTCGCCCTGTGCGAAGGTGCCTCTGCATATTGTGGGTAGCGCTCCAACATCAATTCGTCGATCCGCTGTTTCAGGGCCCGCTTCCAGCCAAGCGCAAAGAAGACTTCAGCGACCAGGAACATGGGCCCGATCAAGGCCTGAAACAGGTTGCTGATCAACGCAGGCCGGCGCCCCTCGTAAACGTGCCCCCAGAGCTGCAAAATCCAACCGCCGATGAAGAAAACAGCGAAAACACTCCAGACGGTCGACGGCGCAGCGTTCAACGCCAGCCAGTCTGCAAGTAACAGTGAAGGCACCATTAAAAGCACCATCGCCAGGCCGATTGCGACGTCGAGACTGATCCAGAGCAGAAGCACTGCAATCGCGACGATCAGAGCGGCGGAAACGTCAAAACCCGCGATCGGAAACCGATAGAGCGCCAGCACGACCAAAAGCGAAAAGACAATGGCCGGGATTCCCACAAAGTGCGTGGCACGGTTGCGCGGATCCCGGTGATAGCTGGTATACATGGCCATCTGGGATTCGAAGAGACCCTTTGGTGACATTTTCCGCCCTCCCAAATAAAACAGATATCTCCAGCGACAGCGTTACGCCGGTTCGAGCCATCGTAAGCGGTCACTATCATAGCTGTAGTTTGAATGTTTGCAGCCCTTTATCCGACCGCATGCTTTTTTGAGCCGACCCGTTAGAGCAGGCCAGGAACCACGGCTACTCATCACTTGCCTTCGCAAGCGGAATATTACAACGTGGCGCCGGTCTGTGCCTTTTGCACAGCAGGTGGATTATGGCGAGAACCAAAGCATTCGATATCGAAGAAGCGCTGGAAAAGGCGATGAATGCCTTTTGGAGCCGCGGCTACGCATCGACTTCAGTGCATGATCTGGTCGAAGCCATGCAGATTCAGCGCGGGAGCCTGTACGGCACCTTTGGCGACAAGCAGACCCTCTTCCGTTTGGCCTACGAGCGTTACGACGCCCGGCGCCAGAAGGGCATGCAGAGCGCGCGCTCGCCCGTCGATGCCATCTGCGCCTGGTTTCGCAAGCTGGTGGAGGAAGGTTGCGCGGAAAACGGCGCCAGGGGCTGTTTTATCGTCAATACCGCTCTGGAGCTGGAAATGCACGACGAAGCAATGCGCGGCAGTGTGGCAAAGAGCCTGTCCAGCATCGAGGCGTTTTTCTTCGATAACATCCGCGCCGGCCAGCAGGATGGCAGTATCGACGAGGCGGTTGATGCCAGGAAGACCGCCCAATCCATGCTTTCCAGCGTCATCGGTCTGCGGGTCCTATCCCGCTCCCGCCCCGAACGTGCCCTGCTTCAAAACATTGCCGACTCAGCGGTCGCTCCCATCCTTTGAATCACCTGAGCGGCTAACCAGCCCGCGCAGATGTGATCCCAGGTGATCACCCCTTTTGGTTAAACTTCCGTCTTGTCTTCGAGCTCACCTGGACATCGGGAGAATACTCCCTACCCGGGCGGGCGCAGCAGGACCAAAGCGATGTATTCCGCCAGAACTCCCTTGACGCAAACAATAAGCTTGGCACTGGCCGCTGCCGTTCTAATTCTGACGGCAGCGTGTCAACGGCTTCCGGCGGGAGCGCCCAGTGTTCCAGAGTCCAGTGTTCCAAAGTCCGGTGTTCCAGGGCCCGGCCTTCCAGAAACAGTTGTCATCCCTGCGGGTCCCTTTTTCGCCGGCTCAGACAGCGCCGAACGCGAGACCGGCTATCGGCTCGATGAGGCGGCATACGGACACAGTGTTACACGCCAGAATGGCTGGTACGACCGGGAGCGGCCGCGCGGTGAACAGACACTTCCGGCCTTCGCGATCACAAAAACCACCATCACCAATCAGCAATATGCGGCTTTTGTCGCGGAAACCGGGCACCGCGCGCCCGACGTAACCCCCGGCACCTGGAGGGGCTATGGACTGATCCACCCTTACGAACGAACCCGGCGCCATGCCTGGGACGACGGCAGTCCGCCCGCTGGACGCGCACAGCATCCGGTGGTTCTCGTCTCCCACGCGGACGCTCTGGCCTACGCGGCCTGGCTAAGCCGGAAAACCGGTATGACCTGGCGCCTGCCCAGTGAGCTTGAGTGGGAAAAAGCCGCGCGCGGCGCGGATGGCCGACTTTTCCCCTGGGGTGACGATTTCGATCAGTCGCGGCTCAACAGCCACGACCAGGGCCCGTTTGACACGCTTCCGGTCGGTCGTTTTCCCGAGGGCCAAAGCCCCTATGGACTGCTCGATGCAGCCGGACAGGTTTTCGAATGGACGTCGAGTCCCGGCAATACCGGGCGCTATCTGGTCAAAGGCGGGTCCTGGGACGACAAGGGCTGCGGGGTCTGCAGGCCGGCCGCACGGCACGCCCGGCCGGAAAACCTGAAACACATTCTCATCGGCTTCCGGCTGGTGCGCGATCTCTGAATCCTGCGCTCGAAGCCTCACTCAAGAGACGCTGCAGACAGGGGCTTTGCGGTCAAACCGCTTCCTGGGCGGCGGCATCTTCCAGAAAGTAGGTCACTGAATCACCTGAACGCCAGGCATCATGTTTGCGCATGATCGACCTGAAGAGCTGCCCCTCTTCCAGGGCCTTCAACCAGCGCTGCAGGCCGTTGTAGTCCGTGCTCTCGAACCAGTCCAGATCCACCCGCGCGAACTGACGCACGAAAGGAAAAATCGCGACGTCCACCAGGGAAGGATCATCCCCGAACAAGTAGGGCGAGTGTGTCAGGCGGAGTTCCAGTTTATCGAGAAACGGCTCCGTCAGTCCCCGGTAAAGAGTCGCATCCTGCTCCGGGTACCGATCGGCGTACTTGTAGCGATCCAATGCGAACTTGAAGGGTCCGTCATTTTCGGTGATCAAACCATAGGCAGGAGCGCGGGTCGTGGGATCTTGCAGCGGCCAGGACCAGCGCCGGATATTGGAACGTTCCATCGTCCAGTCGATGATATCCATGCTTTCGTCAAGCACCCGGCCATCGGGCAGCAGGAGAATAGGTACTGTGCCCTTTGGTGAAGCCTCAAGCATGGATGGCGGCTTCGATCTCAAGACGACTTCGCGCAATTCACATTCGATATTTGCAATCACCAAAGCCATGCGGGCCCGCATGGCATAGGGACAACGCCGAAAGCTGTAGAGAATCGGAAGTTTCATGATGTCTCCGAGTCTGAGCTTGGTTCGGGATGGTGCTTGCCGGTCTCTGAAACGGCGAGCTCCAACGTCAAGGACGCCTTCGTCTGCGAGCCGGGTTTCTTACGGCCATGCGCCTTGGGATGCGGACCGAAGTGGCTCTCGTTCCGCTCCGCCGCCAGCATCACCTGGCGTTGGCGTTCGCTGTTGCGCGCCCGCTTTGCCTCAGTCAGTTCGTGATAGCAGAACGGACAGGACACACCGCGCTCGTAAAGCGGCGAGTTTCTGTCAGAAACCGAGAGCGGCGCCCTGCAGCTTCGGCATTCGCTGTAGCTGCCTTCGTTGAGACCATGGGTGACCGCCACGCGATCGTCGAAAACAAAGCACTCGCCTTTCCAGAGGCTTTCGGATTCCGGGACGGTCTCGAGGTATTTGAGAATACCGCCCTTCAGATGGAATACCTCGTCAAAACCCTGTCCCAGCATAAAAGATGAAGCTTTTTCACAGCGTATGCCCCCAGTGCAGAACATCGCGACTTTGCGGTGTTTGTTAGGGTCCAGATTCTGTTTCACGTAGTCGGGGAACTGCCGGAAGGTCTCGGTCTTTGGGTCGGTCGCCCCCTCGAAGCTGCCGATACCGACCTCGTAGTCGTTGCGTGTGTCAATCACCAGAACTTCGGGATCGGAAATAAGGGCGTTCCAGTCCTCGGGCTGCACGTACCGGCCAACCTGAAGATTGGGATCCACATCAGGCACACCCAACGTCACGATTTCTTTTTTCAAACGCACTTTCATGCGCAGGAACGGCATTTTCGCGGCGGAGCTCTCTTTATGCTCAAGATCCGCCAGGCGGGGATCACGCCGCAGGTAGGTCAAAACCGCATCGATGCCGGCGCGTGTCCCGGCAATGGTTCCATTTATACCCTCTCGCGCCAGGAGCAGCGTGCCCATCACGCCCTGCTGGCGACAGACATCCGCCAGCGGTTCCCGCAGTTCCGCAAAATCCGGAAGCGGTGCAAATCTATAGAGCGCTGCGACAACAAAATGGGTCATGATTCATATGTAAGCATATTTTTTAAAATGGCATGTGGTGATTACCACAACCTCCGGCAGCCGACCAAAAAAAAAACCGCGGCGCGGTCACGAAACGCCGGAAAATTCCCCTTTTGGGATGATTGTGTACATTTATTACTATTTTGGCGGGATCTTCAGCCTGCCTCGACGGCACTGGCGTTGCCCGATATTCGATTCCGCCTGCCCGTCCGTGACCTAGGGCATGGCCTAGCTATTTCTTAACCGGAAGCGGGAATACTGGCGGTCTTGCATACCACCCCATGGGAGCGCATCTTGTCTGATCAGGCGATTTTGGCCGGCTATGTCACATCCGTTTTCGGCTCCAAGGTTTTGGCAACCCTGGTAACCCCTGAAAGCCGCGGCTCGACCATCGATGCCGCCGAGGTCGACCTCGCGGTACAGATCGGCGCACTCGTCCGCATCGATACGCCAAGGTCACGGGCTTACGGGGTCGTCAATAAGCTGGACGCCCGGCAGGCTTCCTCTCCGCCCCGGCCCGACGAGCAGCGCGAGGTTGAGATCGACCTCTTCGGCGAGACGCCTCTCGACGGTCTGGAGGGCATCGCCCAGGATTTTCGCCGCGGTATCTCCATTTACCCGACTCTCGGTGCACCGCTCTACTCGACGACAGACGTTGAGCTGGGAACGATATACTCCCGGCCCGACGCCTCCAACGTTGTGGTCGGCAGCCTCTATCAGGACGCGCGGATTCCGGCCTATGTGATGACCAACGAGCTCTTGGGAAAGCATTTTGCGATCCTGGGAACGACCGGCGCAGGCAAATCCTGTGCGCTATCGGTCGTGTTGCACTCGGTTCTTCAGTCCCACCCGCACGGTCACGTTGTCCTGCTCGATCCCCACAATGAGTACGCGCCGGCTTTTGGCGATGCCGCTGAAATCATCCGGCCAACCGACCTTCAGATGCCCTACTGGCTGCTGAATTTCGAAGAAATGATCGAGGTTCTCTGTAGCCCGGACGAAAACGCGCGAGACAGTGAAGCAGCCATTCTCAAAGACGCAATCGTGTATGCAAAGCGGGCTTTCTGTTCGGACGAAGAACAAAGCCGGATCCTGACCGTCGATACGCCGGTCCCCTATCGCTTGAGCACCATGCTCGAACGAATTGACGACGCGATGGGAGATCTGGGTAAGCCGGATCAGATGGGACCCTATCTGCGCCTGAAGAACCGCATCGACGATCTGCGCGACGACCGTCGCTTCAGCTTCATGTTCTCCGGCCTGACGGTCAAGGACACGATGACCGATGTCTTGTCGCGGATTCTGCGCATCCCGACGTCTGGCCGTTCGGTCTCGATCTTTGACCTTTCCGGCGTTCCCGCCGAGATTGTGGACGTGGTGGTATCGCTGCTCTGCCGGACGATTTTCGACTTCGCCCTTTGGAGCCCTCCCGAGGATTCGGCCCCGATCCTGATGGTCTGCGAGGAAGCGCACCGCTACATCCCGCGGGATCCTCACGACGGCTTCGGCCCCACCCGTAAGGCCATTGCCCGGATCGCCAAGGAGGGCCGCAAGTACGGCGTCTCACTTGGGCTGGTCACACAGCGCCCATCGGAATTGGCGGAAACGATCCTCTCCCAGTGCAACACCCTCTTTGCTCTGCGCATGGGTAACCAGCAGGATCAGGAATTCGTCGAACGCGCCCTGCCCGAGAGTGCCGCCGGAATGCTGAGCTGCCTGCCCTCGCTGCGGACACAGGAAGCCGTCGTCGTCGGCGAAGGTGTCCGTGTGCCGATCCGCATTCGCTTCGCGAACCTTGAAGAGAACAAACGCCCGCACAGCACCACGGCAGACTTCGCCCATTCCTGGCTTGAAGACTCGACCTCACGCGAGACAATTACCCGCTCGATCGAACGCTGGCGCAAGCAGCAACGCTAAGAGAAGCGCTGTTTCAGAGCTTTTGGAAAGGCAGAGGTACGGCGCGGGCCCGAGGCTGGGAGCGCGTTAGGTCACGCGCGGCCGGCCAGGAGCGTGGCCTCGGAAGCTGCGATCTGCACCGGCAGCACTTTGGCAGAAGCGACTGTAGCAGAAGCGACCTTAGCCGATGGGACCGCGATCGCAGGGGCTGCGCGGCCCTGTGCTTCAAGGATTTCAACGATACGGGTCTCGATCCCGCCCGGCTTGACAGGTTTGGTCATGAAGGCGTTGCCGCCCGCCGCCAGAACCTGTTCCTTGACCTCGAGTTCGCCATAACCGCTGATCACCACGACCGGCGTCCTCGCCAGCGCAAGATCATCAGTCGAGCGCAACGACCGCAGGAATTCCAGGCCGGAAACCGGGGTCATATTCAAATCCGAAATGACGAAGTCAACCGGGTTACGCTGAAGCTCGTCCATCGCTTCCTGACCGTCAGCAGCCATCGCGACCGAGCCGGCGCCCAGTGCCAGCAGCATCATTTCCATCATGGCCCGGATAACGCCGGTATCGTCGGCCACCAAAAAGGACAGAGAGCCCCATTCTTCGCGCGAGAGCACAGTCATTCCAGTGGTCCAACCTTCAGCAGAAATCACAAATACGGCCCTAACCAAGAGCCCGGATGCCTGATCGGCGCGTTTGGTATGACACAAACAATCAGGCTCTGTGAAGCTACCCCGAAAGCCTTAACAATAGGTAAGAAGCTCAGGCGGTAACAAACTGTTATCCAAAGGAAAACAACGCAATTTTATTCAAAAGCGGAAGGAGACGCTGATCGCCCCGAACTGATCGGGACTGTCCTGGGTTTCGAACTCCTTCGAACGGATGATGTGGGTGTAGGCAATCCGGGCAACCGGGAAGATGACCGCGGCGCCGAACTGCAGGTCACCGACCAGGATTTCTTTATCCACGTCCCGGCTGTCTTTGAAGGTATTGCCATCCAGGAAGATGTTGCGCGCGACGATCCGGCCTTCCGCGCCCGCAAAGAGGTACCATCCCAGCAGATCGACCGGATCGAAGTAAGCGGATCCCGGCAGGCTCGGACGGATCCGTTGCGGACCGCCCAGATCGTTCCGCAGATCTTCGCCGAAACGCAGGGTCGCACCGGCGGCTCCGTAGGTCAGGACGTTGCCGGCGGCACCGCCCACGTGGGGAGTCACGTCGATGCCCAGTCCGGGCCAGAGGCCAAGTACCGGAATATCCTCTTTATCGAATTGAATGAGCGAACGCCACTTTCGTTCGTAGGTCAAAAGGATGCCGGGCTCGTTTTTGATTTGCGTGCCCCAACCCAGGGGTTCCGGCGATCCGATAAAATCATGCCAGGTCTTCTGCGTATCCTCCGCGAGCGACGCCGGGCCGACCATGCCTATGTTGAGATCGAGAACATCGATCTGATCATTGCTTTCCGAGACGATACCCACTCCGGCGTAGAGCCAGCCCGCATAGGGACGGGAATCTTCAGGCGGCGACGGATCACGGATATCGTCCGGTGTGAACATGCTCTGCCCGGCGGAGTAGGAGATCCGCAAGCTGCCGCCATCGGGGAACATGGGTAAAAAGTCCGCCACTTCATGGGCAAACTCCGGCGCGCCGTTCCGCGGGGACAGCCATGACATCTTTGAACCATGGGTGTAATGCCGGTCGCGGCTGCTGCCGAAAAGATCGTTTTCCGCCACGAAACTCAGGGTGCCCTTCGCGTCCCGCTCGGGCTTTGCCTTCTCTTCAGGCGCTGTCCCGGAGTCGGCCTGCAGGGGAAAGGGCTGCAACACCACACAAAGAACAAGCAGCAAAGCTTTATAATATTTAAACAAATTCATTCACCGAATCTCACGAACCGAAACCATAGGCTTGCATATCAATAACAATTAGAAAAAGGCGATTTTTGGGCTGTGATGTCTTTTTCCAAGTCCAGCATAGGCCACAACTCCGGCTCTTCGAAATAGGTCTAAGCGTAAAGTGTTAGCAATGCGGTAACCTGTGCGATAAATCCCCACCCACAGTCTCTCGTCTCGGCTGAAGCCGTCTCAGCGCCAGCGCAGCAACAAGGCCTCCAGGCGGCTGAGCACAATACCAATGGTCAAGCCGATCAGCGACAACAGCACCACGCCCGCGATCAGGTAGTCAGTCTGCATCAGATTTCCGGCGGCGAGCACCAGCGCTCCCACCCCCCACTCTGCCCCGATCATCTCGGCGGCGACCAGAAGGACAATCGCAATCGAGGCCGAGATCCGGAATCCGGAGAGAATGGCGGGCATGGCGCCCGGAAAGACGACCTTGAAGACAATGTCGCGGGTCGGCATGTCGAAGCTTTGGCCCATGCGAATCAGGCTGCGCGCCACGTTGTCCACACCGCTGTAGGTGTTGATGACCGTCGGGAAGAAGACGCCGAACAGGATGGTAGCGACTTTCGAGGGCTCACCAATACCGAACCAGATAATGAAGAGCGGCAGCAACGCGATCTTGGGTATAGGAAAAAGGGCCGAGACAAAAGGCAGGCCGACGGACCTCGCAATCGAGAACATCCCAAGCGCCAGGCCAACCGCCAGACCGGCCAGCGTTCCGAGACTCCAGCCCATTGCCAGGCGCCCCAGCGACGCGGAGAGATGCCGCCATAGGTCGCCGCTGCGCGCCAGATCAGCCAGGGCCGTCAGGATCTCCTCCGGGCTGGGGAGCGTGAGCGGGTGGATGTAGCCCATGGAACTGCCGAACTGCCAGGCGGCGATTACAGCTGCGAAAGCAATCCAGGCGGCGGCGCGATGGGACGAAGGCGCAAAACCCCCACCCCGAAACGGGACCGCACGCGAAGCGGCCTGCCGCGTGGGCGCAGCGGTGCCCTCTTTGGGTAGAGGACCTTCAGACATCCGCCAGCTCCAGTTCCGCCGTCTGGGCTTCGTCACGGATCAGAGCCCAAAGACGCTCGCGCAGGGGTGCCAGTTCAAGCAGACCCGCCGTGCCCTGCCGTTCATCCAGCGGCACATCGATAATGATTTCTTCCCGCACCCGCCCCGGCCGCCGCGAGAGGACAACGACGCGATGCGCCAGCCGCAAGGCCTCATCGAGATTGTGGGTGACGTAAACCGCGGTCAGCTTTTCGCGCAGCCAAAGTCCGACAAAATCTTCCATCAGAAGATTTCGGGTTTGCGCATCCAGCGCCGACAAGGGTTCGTCCATCAGCAGCACCGCAGGTTTGACCGCAAGCGCCCTCGCGATACCGACACGCTGGCGCATCCCGCCCGAGAGCTGCCGCACGTAAGCTCCGGCAAAGTCCGTCAGACCGGTTCGGGCTAGCGCATCTTCAACCCGTTCCCGGCGTTCATCCGAGGTGAGTTGGTGATGCTCGAGCGGCAGGCGCACGTTGCCTCGCACGGAACGCCAGGGCAGCAGCGCAAAATCCTGAAAAACATAGGTTAAGGGGTTCAGACAGCCCTCCGGCAAAGCGCCCTGCATCTCAACCCTGCCCTCACTTGGCTGCAAGAGCCCGCCCAGAATACCAAGCAACGTCGACTTGCCGCAGCCGGAGGGACCAATCAGCGCCAGGATCTCACCCTCCCGCGCGTGCAGATCGACGGCCTCCAACGCCGTCAGGTCGTCATATTTATGCGTAATCCCCGTTGCCCGCAGTTCCACGCTGTCCCCCAGTAGCCACGCTGTACTTTAGTAGCCACGCTGCCTCAATACACCGAGCCTGACCGTCTCCAGAAAGTTTCAAGTGAAACGGTCAGGCTCATCAGTATCTTCAAATCGCGTCTCAAGGCAGATTGAAATGCCCCTCGATGAACGACAGATCGATGATATCTGCCGGATTCAAGGACTTCGCCACCATCCCCCGCTCCTGATACCAGGCGACCTGCTTGTAGATATCACCGACGTCCAGACGCCCTTTCGGATCGATAAAAGGCGCACCCGCCTTGGTTTTGGCAGCGGTCGGTTTCGGCCCGACGTACTTGTTGATCATCGGGATCAGTTCGTCCGCCTTGGCACCAAACTGCCGGTTACCTGAGCCGTCGAGCGCATTCATGCCCTCGTTGTAATCACCCGCCGCACGCTGGTAGGCGCGCACGAATTTTTCCACGAT
This sequence comes from Denitrobaculum tricleocarpae, assembly GCF_007004665.1. Taxonomy (GTDB): domain Bacteria; phylum Pseudomonadota; class Alphaproteobacteria; order Kiloniellales; family Kiloniellaceae; genus Denitrobaculum; species Denitrobaculum tricleocarpae. The sequence continues at coordinate 99,233 of NZ_ML660057.1, forward strand.
TTCACGTCTTTCATCGATGTTCTTCGCCGAGGTAAAGAGCCCGCCAAGCTGGTAGGGCGTCTCCTGATGCACCCAGCCGATGATCTTTGCCGCACCGGCCTTATCGAGTCCCTTGGCAATATGTGCGGGAATGATCATGGAGTCGATCTGACCAGACTTAAGTGCGCCGATCATCGCCGGCACCGACTGAAGGGGTTTCAAATTGATCTCCCCCAGATCGAAACCACGTTTGTCGGCGAGCTGCCCGATCATGTAGTGGAAGGAAGATCCGGTCTGGGTCATACCGAAACTGCGGCCTGGAAACTTTTCGACCGAGGTGAAACCCGCGTCGAAAGCCTGATTGGACGCGAGATACGCCGAAAAGTCGTAACCCGGCTCCTCGCGGCTTTGCGCCCCGATCACCTTGAGCGCGCCCTTGGCGGCCAGATTGTAGAAACCGCCGGTAAAGGCCGTGACGCCGAAGTCGGCATCCCCGGAAGCAATGGCGACGGCGACAGGCTGAGCGGCGCGAAAGAACTTGAATTCGACCTCCAGGCCCTCGTCCGCGTAGTAGCCCTTTTCCTGCGCGATGAAGAGAGGCGAAGAAGAAACGAAGGTTAGAGCCGCGATGGTTATCTTTTCCGCCGCCTGCACCGCGCTGCTCGACAGGGCGCCAGCCGAGAATACGCCGGCAGCCACAGCAGCCCCGAGGGTAAAACGGGCCAAGCTTCCACCCAGAGCACGTCGGGAGAGGGTCTTTTTGCCTCCAGGTGCGAAACAGGTCGATTTCATTTTTTTCCTTCCTCTAACACTTATAAATCAGGCAAAGCTGATTCGCTCAAAAGCCAAAACTATTGCAAGTCTTCGGCTTTGTCCCGCACTTCAAACGGAAGATAAAGGCCGCTCAGAAATCGCAGCGCTTGATCCCGCAGCCTTTATGGCGGCAAAGTTGAGAATGATCATGAGAAAACATCAGGCCCGGAACAGGGCGAACCGCCTGTCGCTCGCAGGCTGCGCGTTTTTGGGCTTCAGCGTCATGGCACCGCTCTCGGCCAAGGCGAACCAGTCGCCGGATGTCGTCAACTGCTACGACGCGAAACGCGATCACGTTCAGATTGTGCTGCGCTCGGATTGCGTCGGCGAGGTGGTCAGCGACGAGAGAGCCGAAGCGATCAAACAGCGGCGAATCGAGCGTATCCGCGAAAAGCTTGAGAACCAGAGCAAACCTCTTGCCCCGGGAAAGCGCCTGGTCAGTATCGGGACAGGTTTCTTCGTGGCCCCGGGAGGCGTGGTCCTCACCAACAATCACGTGGTTGCCAGCTGTCCGCAGGTTTCCGTCACGACAACCGCGGGACAGCGGCTCGAGGCAACCATCCAGGCAACCAGCCCGGCTTTTGATCTGGCTTTGCTCAAGACCAAGCTGGAAAGCAAGGTGCACGCGACCTTCGCCAGAAAAAACGACCAGTTGACCGATCTTCCTATCGTTCTGGTGGGTTATCCAAACCAGGGGATTGCGCCCATCAAACCGCTTCTTACACCGGGACGCACCCTGCAGCGCTATCAGGTGTCCCGGCTTGGTGTGATGGTTCCAATCCGTGCGGATGTTCGAAAGGGTAACAGTGGCGGCCCCGTGATCGATGAAAGCGGACGCGTCATCGGCGTGATCACCGCAAAAATCGATACGGTTTCAACCTTCAAGCAAACCGGCAAAGTCGTGCGCGATGTCGGTTACGCCGTCAGCAACTCTGTGGTTCTGGGCTTTCTCGAAAACAATCAGGTCACTGTCACGACCGCGGACGTGAGCAAAAAGAACAGCGAGACGGAACTCTTCGACGGCGCAAAGCCCTATATCGTCAGGGTCGGATGCTGGCAGTAAGACCACCGACATCCGACCCCGGATTTTTTCGCCTCGTTTTTGTGTGTCTTAACCGACCACTTCCCACGAACCATCGGGCTGACGACAGGCGCGGCCGTAGGCATCCTGTGCTTCCCCGCCCACATAAACCGTGTGGGTGTACTCACGGCAATAACGCCCTTGCGGGCTCTGGTAGGTCTGGACCGGCTTGATGGTGCCTGAGTTTCCGCTGTCCGGATTGTTCCAGGTCACCTCGTTGCCGGTCGGGGTGTATTCCAGGGCATCCTGCTCTGCACGATAGGCATATTGCTTGTCGGCCTTGTCGAGGCTCTGGCCGACCTGATTGCCGACAAAAGCACCGATCAGTGCGCCCGCGGCGGTCGCGGCAAGCTGTCCGGATCCGCTGCCGAACTGAGCACCGGCCACGGCGCCACCGACGCCGCCAAGCAGTGTGCCGACGGTTTCCTTGGTGCCGTATTGATCGTTGTTCGCACAGCCTGCGACCGAAAGACCCAAGACGGCGACGAGGATGAATTTCATAGGTGTCATGGTTGGTCTCACTTTACTTCCAGGTATCCGGCGCAATGCTCTTCACTGCCGCCGTGTGAATATGACGCCAACTCTAGTGCACTCAGATTGAAACGATGCTGAACAGCCTGTTCATCTCCCGTTCAGCTACATGAACATGATTTTTTTCTTTAAAATCAGGTACTAATCGGTTCTTCGCGCACCCGGCAGTGTCAAAGCCGCCCGCAAACCCTGCGTGGGCGATTCCTGCAGCGCGAGTTTTCCGTCATAAAGTCCCGCAATGTCGGCCACGATTGAGAGGCCGAGTCCCGAACCTGGAACCGATTCGTCCAGACGCTTTCCCCGCTGGATGACCTCTTCCCGGCGGGCCGGCGGCAGGCCGGGGCCATCGTCGTCCACAAGAATGCAGAACTCGCCATCGCGGAGACTCACGGAGACATTGACCTGCTCTCTTGCCCACTTACAGGCGTTGTCCATCAGATTGCCGGTCATCTCCTCCAGGTCCTGACGTTCACCGCGAAACAACAGATCGTCTTCACACTCGACCTCGATCGAGATGTCCCGGCGCGCATGAATGCGCAACAGCGTGCGCCTGAGATCTTCGAGCACCTCTGCGACCTCGGTGCGAACCCCCAGGACTCCCCCGCTGGCGGCGGTCCGCGCCCGCACCAGATAGTGATCGACGTGGCGCTGCATCAGGATGGTCTGCTGACTGACCGTATCTGCGAGCGGCTCGGTGGAGGCCGCGGATTCGTTGAGCAGAACTGAAAGCGGCGTTTTCAGCGCATGCGCGAGATTGCCCACATGGGTGCGCGCGCGCTCGACAACGGCCGTGTTATGCTCGAGGAGGGCATTGACTTCGGCTGCCAGCGGTTGGATCTCGCTGGGAAAGGGCCCGGTTAACTGGTCGTCGCGGCCGGAGCGGATATCGGCCAAAGCGACCTGGATACGGCGCAGAGGTTTCAGGCCGAATCGGACCTGAAAAAACATGGCCAGCACCAGGCCGCCGCCAAGAAGTCCGAGAGACCAGGCCAGAGTCGAATTAAAGCGCCGGATGTCGGCGACCATTTCCGATCGATCGCCCGCCACGACAAAATCCAGCGGAAAATCCGCCCCGGCCAGGATAATCTCCCGCGCGACAAGACGCAGGCTCTGGCCATCCGGACCGGGCACATTCGCGGTTCGAAGATCCGCCCCGGCCTTGGGATCGGGCCCGGGCAACGTCCAATCCCAAAGCGAACGCGATCGCAGGGGTTCCAGAAGAACAGGCTCCGGAGCGCCCGCGTCTGTCCGGCGCTGGGAAATCTGCCAATACCAGCCTGAGTAAGGCTGCTCAAAGCGTGCTTCGCTGAGCGCCGCCGTCATATCGACGCGGCCTTCGGCAGCGATTTCGCTTCCTGTTACAAGGCTTTCCAGCAAGACGGTCAGACGATCGTCGAACGACCGCTCGACATACTCCAGAAACAGGGACGATAAAACCAGACCCCCGACGGCCAGGCCCGATACGCACCAGAGCGCCGCGCCGGCGATCAACCGGAATGCCAGGGACCTGGACCCATTGTTGATCATTGGATCAGGCACCGTCTTCGGGCTCGGCAAGACAATAGCCAAGGCCTCGGACGGTTTGGATCAGATTCACCTTCAGCTTTTTGCGGAGCCGTCCAACGAAGACTTCGACGGTATTGGAATCCCGGTCAAAGTCCTGGTCATAGAGGTGCTCGGTCAGCTCGATGCGCGATACGACCCGTCCGCGGTGATGCATGAGGTAAGTCAGAAGGCGATACTCCAGTGACGTCAGTTTCACTGCCGTCCCGTTCACCGTAACCCGCGCGGCCCGGGTGTCGATCAAAAGCGGTCCGCATTCGAGCTCGTTGGTCGCATGACCGGCCGCCCGGCGCAGAAGCGCACGGATGCGCGCCAGGAGTTCTTCCATGACGAAGGGCTTTGCAAGATAATCGTCGGCACCGGCATCAAAACCTGCCACCTTCTCGCTCCAGCGGTCTCTCGCGGTCAGAATCAGGACCGGCATACTTCGTCCGTCACGGCGCCAGCGCTCCAGAACCGTCAGGCCATCGATCTTTGGCAGCCCGAGATCCAGAACAACGCCGTCATAGGGTTCCGTATCGCCCAAAAAGTGCCCGTCCTCGCCATTATGAGCGGCATCAACCACATATCCGGCATCCTCGAGCCCGGCTTTCAACTGGCGGGCAAGATCCGGATCGTCTTCAACGACCAAGAGCCGCATCGCTTTTCCTTTTTAATTCAGAGGGTTCGCTTTGGATTTCTGCTCCGCCACAGCTCAACAACGCCATAGTCTTCACTTCAGGATACGGCCGCTGCGGGCATCGACGGTCACACGCCGGACTTTGCCGTTTTTACCCAGGATCTTAATGACATAGCGGTACTTTCCGCCGTTCCGGGTCAGCTTCGCGTCCAGCAGTCTGCCTGGATAGCGTGCGCGGACCTTGGGCAAAATCGCATCCAGGGGCTGAGCCTGACCGCTGGAGACAGCATCCCGCGCCCTGTCATGGTCCTGCGCGGACACAGGTGGCACGGAAAGCATGACAACGGCCAGCCCCAGCGCAAATAGCAGGGCGCGGGCGGGTTGGCAGAGAAATGTCACGAGTTGCTGCATCATGGCCACTTTCCTAGCCCCTGGAACCTGAACAGCGAATGAACAGCCCATCCAGGATCAGTTCAGCGGGACTATGGCAGTGTCCCTCACCATCGTCCATCCCACCCGGATGAAACTTGGTTTGGAGGCACACATGAGAAAACTACTGATCCTATTCGGCGCGCTCAGCATGATCCTGGCCGGCACAGCCGGCGCGCAAGCCGGTGACCGGCACGGTGGGCACAACAGCAGCCGTCACTACAGCCATAGCTATCATTCCAGCCCTTACTGGGCCGGGGCCATCTTCTTTGGCCATCATGACCGCGGCCACCGAGCCTATGACCGGCGTTACGACCGCCGCTACGGACACCATCGCTCGCATCGGCATTACGGTCACAAGCACGGATACTATGACCGTCACGGCTACTACAAGAAACACAAGCACGGACACAAGTTTCACAAGCGCCGTATCCTGCCGATCAAAAAGATCGTCAAGAAGCTTCGCCACCGCAACTACCACGACATCTCAAGGATCGTCTTGAAACACGACCGCTACAGAGTCCGCGCATATGATCGGAAGGGACGCCCGGTGAAGCTGGTCGTGAACGCCCACAATGGCCGTATTCTTAAGAAGCGATACCGGTAGTAACGCTGCCTGCGGAAATACACGCACCCCCTATGAAAACCGCGGCGAATGCACCTTCGCCGCGGTTTGTCATTTTGCCTATCGGAGCGTATCGCGCAGCGCCCGAGTTCCTTATCCGAATGCAGATAAGCGCCGGAGCTGACGTCCCTGCGCATCGAAATTCGCGGGATCGAGCCACCCCTCCATCCGACGCCGGATATCGGGCCAATCCTGATCTGTCATTCCGAACCAGGCAGTGTCCCGGTTGCGCCCCTTGTAGATGGTTGCCTGACGAAAGATCCCCTCGAACTGAAAACCAAGCCGTGCCGCCGCCGCGCGGGAGCTCGCGTTCAGCGCATCGCACTTCCACTCGTAACGCCGATAACCCAGTTCATCGAACACCCGGCGCATCAGCAGATACATGGCCTCGGTTGCCGCTGCCGTTTTCTGCAGCTCCGGCGCATAGTTAATGTGCCCGACTTCTATAACGCCGACTGTGGGCTCAATCCTCAAGTAGCTGGCAACGCCGATGGCCCTTCCGCTCGCCTTGTCGACAATCGCATGAAACAGGGGGTCGTCGCCCTGACAGTCACGGCTTATCCAAGCCCGAAAATCCGCAAGGGACTCAAAGGGGCCGTAAGGCAGATAGGTCCAGATCCGGCCGTCCCGGTCTTTGAGATTCGCGTCATGAAGATCTGCCGCATGCCGTTCAGGATCGAGCGGTTCGACACGACAGCTGCGGCCCTCGATTGGCGTCCTTGCCGGCCGCTGTCGGGCGCTCCACTCCGCGACAGGAAAACCGACGGGTAAACCGAGTTCATTCTCAACCTGGCTCATGCTTGCTCCAAAATCGGTAAAATCACAGGTCCCGATTTTAACCCCGGCAGGCGCGGTGCAAAGATCCAGTCCCAAGGCCGCGGCAGCGCCACTTGAATGCCCGGGCGGGCGCTCAAGAGCAGTAATCCAAGCGCCGCCGGTTCACGTCCGGCTGGACGAAATACCGGTCAGGTGCGCCCGGAGCGTGCAGCATCGAACGCTCAAACGGCCATCTTCGACGTGGAATTTCACAATGGAAGGTGACAGCGTCGCAGCCAGAAAACGCGAGATTCTCCCTGCATTTTTAGAGCTGTACAACCCAAACGGACTTGCACTTATAGACGTATTAAACCAGCGATTTAACCTTCATGGTTGCTTAATGAAAGGCTTTTAATACGTGATTTAACGACTTTTGGATCAGCCGACGAAAAAGAATAAATTGGGGTACCACCGATGGACAAAGATACGGATATCAGCAACGGCTTGAGCTTCGCGGGACTCGACACCGCAGTGCGAGGGCGTCTGCCGGCAATCTTCTCGAATCTCGAGGGCGACCTGCCCCAACTGATGGACGATTTTTATGGTTTTGTCGGCGATTGGGATGCTTTGAATCAACTCACCGACAACGGTGCACGGGTTCCATATCTGAAATCTGCGCAGATCGAGCATTGGAAACTGTTGTTCTCAGGCCGCTTTGACGCCGAGTATTTCACCCGGGCAAAAGCAATCGGCAACGCCCACCGCAGAATCGGCCTGGGCCCCAACTGGTACATCGGCGCATACAGCTTTCTTCTCTCACGGATCAACAAGCTGTTGGTGCAGCAGTATCGGCGCAAACCTCAACAGCTCAACGACGCACAGGAAGCTGTGACCCGCGCCATCCTCTTCGACATGGAACAGGCGGTCTCGGTCTACATCGAAGCCGGACAACAGAACCTGCAGGACGAACTCTCAAAACTTGCGGACAGCCTGGAGACGGAAATCAACGGCGCAATCGACATCGTTGCAAAACAGGGCATGGAAATGAAAGAGACGGCCAGCAAGATGCTGGCGGCCTCCGAGCGCTCCGGCTCCAGCGCGACCGCCGTCGCCTCGGCCTCGGAAGAGGCCTCGGCCAATGTCGAGACCGTGGCCGCCGCGACAGAAGAATTCACCGCGACGGTGAAGGAAATCGGCCGCCAGACGGACCAATCGAAGGAAGTCACACAAAAAGCAGTTCAGGAGGCCGAGGACGCCGGCCGGATTATGAGCGAGCTTGACGGCCTCTCCCAGGAGATCGGCGATATCGTCAAGGTTATTTCCGACATCGCCGCGCAAACCAACTTACTGGCCCTCAACGCAACCATTGAGGCCGCGCGCGCGGGGGAAGCCGGAAAGGGTTTCGCTGTCGTCGCGGGTGAGGTCAAGAGCCTCGCCAACCAGACAGCAAAGGCGACCGACGAGATCAGCTCCCAGGTCACGAAGGTTCAGGAATCGACCAACCTTGCCGTCGGCGCCATCAAGTCGATCAGCGAAATCATCGAAAAGATGGATCAGGTCTCCGCGGCGATCGACCAGGCGGCCGAGCAGCAGAATGCGGCATCGGATGAAATCGCCAACAACATCCAGGAAGCGGCCGCCGGTAACCGCGAGGTCGCCGTGAATATTCAAACCGTTGCGACCGAGGCGTCGGAGGTGCTCCAGCTTTCGAACGAAGTTCAAACAGGCACAGACAGAAGCAGCGAAGCCGTTGCGCAACTCGGTGAAGGAGTCTCGAAGATCCTCTCTCAGCTCCGCCGGCACGAAGCTTTTGACCGGCGGGAACACACCCGGGTCGCCACGCACGAGAACTCCGAAGTTTTCGCGAAGGGTCAGTGGCACCAGTGTCTGATTAATGACATTTCCGCCGGCGGTGCCGAGATCGCCGCGATTGATGGCCTCGGTGAAGGCGATGCAATCAAGCTCAAGGTGCCGGGCTTCGGCGAGGTCGACGGCCGCATCCTGCGTGTGACGCCCAAGTCCCGCGGGATCGGGTTCGACCTCGACGATCAGACCGCGCGAAGCCTCGGTCAGCATCTTTCCGGCTTACGATCCGCGGCCTGAAGTCTGTCGAGATCTCCGCGACGTCACCCGGGTTGACGCCCAAGGCGGCGCAGAAGGCGGAAATGCGAGCTTGTCATCTCCAGCAGGCCTGCCTCCTTATAGGGCTTGCCGAATTCAGCTGCCGTCTCGCGGATAATCTTACTGATCGCGATGTAGTGGACGTGGCTGACGTTGGGGAAGAGATGGTGAGCCGCATGGGCATTGGCACCACCCGCGATGAAGTTTGCCAGAGGGCTGCGCGGCAACCAGTCGGTTGACGTCAGCAAGGCGTGATCGGCCCAACTGTGAGGCAAATAGCCCTCTTCATCGACCATGGGAAAAGCGGTCTCTTCGGTAAAGTGGGTCCCGATCAGCATGAAGGCGAACATCAGCGACTGCACTGCGGTCACAAAAAGATATCCGATCAGAACCTGCCACCAGGCATATTCAAGCAATGCGATAGGCAGCGCCAGCGCAAGCCCGAGGTAAGCCGCCTTGGAGACCACAAAGAGGACGTACTGATGCGGCGGATGGCGAATGTCGTGCAAGTTTGCGAGCCGCTTCTTGAAGAGATAGATCAGGTCCTGGAAGAAGATCGAATGCAAGGCGACCAGAGCATAAATCAGGGGCACATAGAGATGCTGATAGGCCTGATACCAGCGGCCGGGATGATTCGGCGACAGACGGATAAAGGGGTTCTCGTCGATATCGACGTCGCATCCGTTGACATTGGGAAAGTTGTGATGCGATTTCACATGACGCATCCGCCAGAGATAGGCGTTGGAGCCCAAAAGGCTAAAGACGATCATATGGACGAACCGATCGAATTTCTTGTTGCCGCTCAACGCGTCGTGCGCCGCATCGTGCGCAATGTTCGCCACCAGCAGAAGCACAAAGAGCCCGCAGGCCATTGCTGAAAAGAAGGTTCCGGCGCCGCCCAGGCGGCCGGACAGCGTCAGGGCATAGAGGGCCGCGGCCAAACCGCCATAGAATATGCCCTTGAAAAGAATTTTTGCACCGCCCGTACGCGACCGGCCGGTTGCCTGGAAGTAATCGGCGACACGGCTGCGCAGCGTCGCCAGGAAACGATCGTTCGCATCGTTCGTGAATTTAATGCGCTGACTCCGCGCCGCCTGCACCGCCTGGCCGCGGCGGATCGCCGGTTCGGGGACAGCACGAGGTTCGACACTCTCGCCCTTTCCATCCGCCAAAGACTGCAATGACATTTCAATCCTCCTGACTTAAGTAAACATTCACTTACTTTTCTGGCAAAAAAAATTGTCAGGATACGAAGTCGAACCTGCCAATCATTGCCGTCTCGGTACTTATGCCTGCGCAACTCTCAGGCATATGGCGGTCAGATCATCTTTCATCTCGGACAGCCCCTTCTCGATCCTGCCGTATATGCGGGCCGTCGCCACCTGCAGCACCACCCCCAAAAGACTGGCTGTCAGAACTTCCGGATCCGCCTTGGGGATATCCCCGTTCTCCATGCCGTCGATCACGCAGTCACGGACCGCATCCACAGGTGTCTTGATCGTGTCCGGCAGCTTGCCGGACTCATTGTGCTGCACCAGCAGCAGATAGCTGAAAAGCTCGGGATCCTGATCAAACAGCCGGCAAAAGGCCTCCACCATCGCTGCCACCTGCTCAGAAAATCCGGACTTGCCGATCCGCACGCGGGTCAGTTCGGTCGCGAAGGAAATGTAGTTGGTGGAAAAGAGGTCCCAGGCCAGCTGGTCTTTACCCGGGAAATGCCTGTAGAGCGCGCCTTCCGTAATCCCCACGGCCGACGTGATGTCACGGATCGAGGTCTCGGCGAAACCCTTCTGCACGAAAAGAGTGAGAGCCGCCCGGCTAATCCGCTCTTTGGTCTCTCTCCCGTCCCGCAAGGCCACTGCCCGAAACTCCGAATGCAAGTAAACAATCACTTACTTTGGGAAAATTTCAGGCTCTGTCAAGGCTCTTGGGTAAAATTCGGCTCGATGACAGCTGTGGAAACGGCTTGTCAGACCTGTAAACCGGCGCGCCTTCGCCGCCTTGCAGCGGTTTTAAAGAAGTTTCGCCCCGCTGGTCGGAAGCAGGACACTGTAGAGGCTGGCGGAGGCGGTGATGAAGAGCCGATTGCGCTTAAGCCCGCCAAAACAGAGGTTGGATACCCGCTCCGGCACCAGGATTTTTCCGATCAGACTGCCGTCCGGATCATAACAGTGCACGCCGTCACCGGCGCTGGTCCAGATCCGGCCTTTGGTATCCAGCCGGAAGCCGTCGAAGAAACCATTGCTGCAGAGGGCGAACACCCGCCCGCCTGCCAGTCTGCCGTCCTCGGAAACATCGAAGACCCGAATATGATGCTCTCCGCTGGCGTAGCGGGTTCCGCCTGAATCGGCAATGTAGAGCTGGCGCTCGTCCAGGGAAAAGGCGAGGCCGTTCGGGCAGGTAAGGTCGTCGGCCACACGGACCACCTCTCCGCTTTGCGCATCGATCCGATAGACATGTTCGCCGTCCTGCTCGGCATCCGCCTGAAAGCCCTCGTAATCGGATTCAATCCCATAGGCCGGGTCCGTGAACCAGATCGAGCCGTCCGACTTCTCCACCACATCGTTCGGGCTGTTGAGCCGCTTGCCGTCATAACGATCGGCGAGAACCGAACAGGAGCCGTCGTGCTCCCAACGCACCACCCGCCGGGTCCCATGCTCGCAGGCAACAATCCGCCCCTGCCGGTCCAGGGTCGCGCCGTTGGTGTAGGTTCCGGCGTTGCCGTGAAAGACCCCGACCGCTCCGGTGAGCTCATCCCAGCGCAAACGCCGGTCATTGGGAATATCGCTCCAGATCACCGAGCGATACGCCGGCACATAGACCGGCCCCTCGGTCCAGCGCCCTTCCGACCAGAGACAATCCAGCTTTTCGGTCAGCTTGACGCTGCGCCGGAAACGCTCGTCGAGGATTTCGTAGATGCTTTCGCTCATGGCTCTCTCCGGTATGCGGGGCGGATCATATTGCTATCTTTTTCATAGCAAACTCGCTATGCTCTGCCAAGCAAAAACTGCTATGTTTTTAATAGCGATGGAATTGGCGTCATGACCAAGATCCCACTGCCCGGCTCACCCGTCCGCGGCTCAAAAAGCGGCGCGCCCGTCATGGCGCTGCTCGACCTGCTCGGCCGCCGCTGGGCCATGGGCGTGCTCTGGACCCTCTGTGAAGGCGGGCCGGCCACCTTCCGGGTCCTCCAGGAACGCTGCGAGAGCATCTCGCCCGCGGTCCTCAATTCCCGCCTCAAGGAATTGCGCGAAGCCAAACTGGTGGAGCGGACGGCGGAAGGTTACGCCGCGACGAAACTCGGCCACGAGCTGTTCGGACACCTCGAGCCTCTGGGCGCCTGGGCGAAAGTTTGGGGCAAAGCCCTGGATAGCAACATCTAGCCCGCAGTCGCTATTCAATCAGATACCGGCTTATTCAAACATCTCAAAGGCTGGCGCATAGACGATCGGGCCGCTGCAACCACCCAGCCCGCCTTCGGCCAGTTCCAGGACCATCGTCGCTTCTTTCGGATAACCGGTCTCAAACCTCTCAGCGGCCTCGACGCTAAATCCGAAGCGACGGTAATAATCCGGATAGCCGAGTAAAAACAGCGCTTTCCAATCCGCCTTAGCCAGGCGAGCCAGTCCCTCACGGATCAACGCCGACCCGATCCCTCTCTTCTGCCGTTCCGGCAGCACCCCAATCGGAGCGAGAGCCAGACAGCCCTCAGGTGACCGCAGTCTCGAAAAGAGGACGTGCCCCACGATCTTACCCCCCTCTTCCGCCACCAGGGACAAGACAGTATCCCCGGCCGCGTCGAGGGCTTCGACCAACTCGGCTTCCATCGATTGCTCGAATGCCGCGGTTTCCACTTTGCGAATGGCCGCCTCGTCGCCGGACCTCGCTTCGCGAATAATCATGGTCTCCTCATCAAAGCCGAGAGTCTTCATCTAATTCTTGGAACACAACAATCCCAGAAAGTCCTGCAGGATGACGGACTGCCGCCGGTCACTGCGGGAGATGGCGCAGATCGGACTGGTGTAGCCGAAGACCTCGGGCAGCACTTCGTAGATCGTCCCGCGCATGGCGTCCACACAATGCACCGGGAAAAAGCCCAGATAGACCCCGGCCTGCACGAAGGCCAGGACCGCCTCGGTCTGGTAGACCGTGCAGCCGACCGGAAAGCGCTCCTTGATGCCGCGCAGCGCATCGCTCTCGTAGTAACCCCGGAATACCAGTTTGTGCTCGTAGACCTCTTCGGCGGTCAGCTCGGTCCCGGCGGCGATCTCCAATGCCAGGGGATGTTCCCCGCCGCAGAAGAGACCGATCGGCTCATGATAGAGGTAGTTATAGCGCAGCCCCGGCAAGCGGTGATAGTCGGGCACGATCCCGACGTGCAGGGTCCCGTCGATCACGCCCCGCTCGATCTCATTGGGCGTGCCGGTCATGAGGCTGATCGTGACCCCAGGTTCCTTTTCCCGGTAATGCTTGATGGCGGACATCAGCGGGTTGTTATCGTCGGACACCGTGTAATCGATCATGCCGATTTCGATCTTGCCGACCATCCGGTCGTTGACGCTGGAGACGTTTGCACCGAAGTCGTCGACCGCCGTCAGCAGGCGATCGATATAGGTCAGAACCTGCTGGCCCTGCTGGGTCAGGCTGAAGCCGCTGCGCCCGCGATGGCAGAGGCGGACGCCCAGGCGCGTCTCCAGATCCGAGAGCTGGATCGAGATGGTCGAACGGCTTACCCCCAGCTCCGCCTGAGCGGCCGACAAACCGCCGCATTCGATCACGGTTTTGAAGACGCGCATCAGCCGCAAATCCACGTCGCTCGTCTGGCCTGAAAACGCCTTCTTCCGTCTTGCCATAACCCGTCTATCGTCCCGCCGTGACTGATAAATTCTGTTTGATCTTTATCAAACAAAAATTTCGTATTGGCAAATTTAACCGGGTCACACGGCACCCTAGAGTGCGATCGCCCTTGACGTCTTCTGTCAAGGGCGTGAATCGCCCTCTAACCACGGAAGACCGCAGTGCGAGCGCTCGTATCAACTCTTCATCAAATGCAGCAGGAAAACCGCCGTGCCCTGGACAGCCGAAAAACTGGCCGCCTTAAGAGAAAAATTCTCGGAAGCTGACGGCGGGGATCTGCATGACCCGAAGTTCAGGAAGATCGCGGATAAGATCTTCTCCGAAGGCGGACACCGGCCGGCCCCCTACGCGGGCATTCCGACGCTCCTCGATGCCCCTTACCGTTTCCAGGACAGCGGAGAGCCGGATATTGCAGACCTTCAGGTCGCGCTCTTCGGCGCACCGATGGACCTCGGCGTCACCAACCGCAACGGCGCACGCTTCGGTCCGCGTGCCTTGCGCGCGATCGAGCGGATCGGCCCTTACAACGATGCCCTGGAATGCGCCCCCATTCATGAAATGAAGGTCGCCGACATCGGTGACGTCCCCTTCGAGAGCCGCTTCGATCTGCACCAGAGCCTGTCGGACATCGAAGACTTCGTGGAAAAAATCGCGGCTCAGAATGTCATTCCCATGGCGGTGGGCGGCGATCACTCGGTCACACACCCCATTCTCAAGGCCCTGGGCAAGGACAGGCCCCTGGGTCTGGTGCACATCGATGCGCACTGCGACACCGGCGGCTCCTATGAAGGCGAAAAATTCCACCACGGCGGCCCCTTCCGGAACGCCGTGCTGGACGGTGTTCTCGACCCGGAACGTACCATACAGATCGGTATCCGTGGCGCGGCTGGGTACATCTGGGAGTTCTCGGAAGCGTCCGGCATGACCGTGATCCATGGCAGAGACATCTCGGACACCTCTATCCTGGCCATCATCGAAAAGGCACGCGAAGTAATCGGCGACGGCCCGACCTACTTTACCTTCGATATCGACAGCCTGGATCCGGCCTTCGCACCGGGGACCGGCACGCCGGAAGCCGGCGGCCTGACCGTGCGTGAAGCCCTCGCGCTGATTCGCGGGATGAAGGGTTTGAATTTCGTGGGCGGCGACGTGGTCGAAGTAGCTCCGGCCTACGACGCCACAACGAACACCGCGCAAAACGCGGCTCAGATCCTGTTTGAAATCCTGAGCCTCATGATGTTCAGTCCGTCGCTGCCGCAGAAATAGAGACCCGAAGAAATAGAGGTTCCGGCCGCCCGCTCAGCGGCTGAAGAAAGAACAGAGCTCGGGATCGATCTTCAAACCGACCTGCTGCCCGACACTCAGGCTGGTGACCTCGCTCGCCCGGGAGCGCACGCGCAGCTTCTCTTCACCCACAGCGATAATCGATTCCACACTCGGCCCCAGGTCGCGCACGAATTCGACCCTGCCGAGGGTCGCGCGTTCGGGATTTTCGGGCTCAACCACGCCAATGTTCTCGGCACGGATAGCCACCTCAACCTTCGATCCCTGCAGCTGACGAGCTTTGACCTGCGCGCGCATCCCCAGGAACGCGACAGCACCATCTTCCATGACCTCTCCCCGCACGACATTTGCCGTGCCCAGGAAATCCGCCACAAAGGCATCCGCAGGCGCGCGGTAAACCTCGGACGGCGCACCGGACTGGCGCACGACGCCGTGGTCCATGATCACCAACTGGTCCGCGAGCATCATGGCCTCGGTCTGATCGTGGGTGACCAGCACAGTGGTCACGCCGAACTTGCGCTGCAGTTGACGCAGTTCGATCTGCATATTCTCGCGCAGTTTCGCATCCAGTGCCGAGAGAGGCTCATCCAGCAGGAAGAGTTTCGGCTGAACCGCCAGAGCCCGGGCGATGGCGACACGCTGCCGCTGTCCGCCGGAGAGCGCGGCGACGGGACGGTCTGCAATGGTCGGCAGCTCGATGACGTTGAGCAGTTCCTCAACCCGGTCGCGCTGCCTGGCTTTGTCGATGCCGCGCAGCTTCAAGCCATAGGCGATATTCTGGGCGACGCTCATGTGCGGGAACAAGGCCAGAGACTGAAAGACCATCCCGAAGCCCCGCTTGTGCGGTGGGACCCCGGAAACATCGGTGCCATCCAGAAGAAGGCGGCCCGCGGTGGCCTGCTCGAAGCCCGCGATGATCCGCAGCAAAGTCGTCTTCCCGCAGCCGGAAGGGCCGAGAAGGCAAAGGAAGGATCCTCGCTCCACGGACATATTGATATCGCGCAGCGCCGAGACGGAACCGTAGTTTTTTGAAACAGCTTCGATCTTCAGGTCGGTACTCATAGCAGGGTCTTTCGATCCGATTTGGGGCGGCTTTGGGCCGCTTTTCTAGAAGAGGCTCGCGCGGCCCGCGATAATTTTGTCGATGATGAGAATCATGATGACATCGACCAGGATAATCCCGACCGACAGGGACAGGACCGCAGGATCGAGAGAAGACACGGTCCGGCTGTACATCCAGATCGGCAGCGTGCTGACATCGATGGTGTACATGAAAAAGGTGATGGTGAATTCGTTGAAGGAGATGATCAGCGCGAAGATCAGCCCGGCCAGAATACCCGGCTTCATGAGCGGAACCACCACATCCAGAAAGGCGCGCATCCAGCTCGCGCCGAGCGAAATGGCCGCCTCCTCGATTTCGATATCGATCCCGTTCATGGCGCTCATGCAATTGCGCAGAACAAAGGGCAGAACCAGCGCGACGTGAGGAATGACCAGGCGCCAGATCCCCAGGTCCAGCGCGAGGCTCTCGGCGATCAGCAGAAAGGCGATGCCCAGGATCACCAGGGGAAATACCAGCGGCAGGGTGAAGAGGAGCTCCATACCGGCCCGCACCCTGCCACCGCCGCGCACCAGGGCATAGGCGAGCGGGACGCAAACGAAGGTGGAGATCAGCATGACGATGGCAGCGACCAGCAAACTGGTGAACAAGGCATCCCCGAGCGAATGGGCGCTGGAGGATTCGTCCGCCGACAACTGACTCCAAAGCGCTTCATACCAGCGGAAGGAAAACTCCGCCGGTGGGAAAGCCGCGGTCTCCGCCGCCGAAAACGACATCAAGGTCACAACGGCGACCGGCAGCGCCGAAATCAATAACCCGAGCGTGGTGAGAAAAAAGATCGCGACGCTGTAGCTGCCGCCCCTCATGGAAAACAAGCTGGAGAACATCAGGCGCCTCCGCCGCTTTGCAATGGCCCGGGGACTTCATTCGCCTTCAGCGTGCGGGCGGAACGGTTGATCAGCGCGGCGGCCAGCAGCAAGACGCCTGTGGTGATCACGATCAGCACCATGCCGGCCGCGGCGGCCCCGGACCAGTTGAAGAGCGGGGAAATCATGTCTCTGATCGCCACGCCGAGCATCTGCACGCGGCGTCCGCCCAGCAAAAGCGGCACGGCGAAGGCGCTGGCGTTGTAGGCGAAGACAATCGAAGCGGCACTGACCAGCCCGGGCTTCAACAGTGGCAGGATCACGTCATAAAAGACCCTCCAGTTCCCGGCCCCGAGTGAACTGGCCGCCTCGAGGTACTCGCGGGAGATGACCCGTGTTGCGCTCAGGATCGGGAAAACGGCCAGCGGAATGGCGGTCTGAATCAAGCCGAGCAGAACACCGGTTTCGTTGAACAGCAGCAGGATGGGACGGGAGATTAGTCCGGTTTCCCGCAGGGTCGTGTTCAAGACACCGCTGGGCCCCAGCAGGATGATCCAGCCGTAGGACTGGATCAGCAGGTTCAGGATCATCGGCAGCAGAATGGTCACCGTCAGCAGCCGCCGGACCAGCGCCGTGCGGACGCTGGCAATTACTAGAGCGATCGGAACCGCCAGAACGATTACGACGAGGGTGCTCAGCGCCGCAAGCTTGACCGTCACCCAGACCGAGCGCAGGAAAAAGGGCTCGGCCAGATCGAAATAAGCCTGCAGCGAATAGCCGCTGATCACACCGCTTTCGCCGGAAACCGAGAATCTGAAGATGTAGAAACAGGCACCCAGAAAGGGTGCGATCGCGATGATGGCCGGCAGCGAAAGCGCAAACGACCGAAGTGAGGATCTCTGGGCGTTCACCGGGCCCCTGCTCCTGAACTGCAGTTCGCGGTTTTCATCAAAAAATGAAACGCGATCAGGCTCAAAAAAAGGAGAGCGCCATTCCCTTCCCCCCAGAACGGAATGGCGCTCACGGAATGGCGCTCACTGCGAAAGACGGACTAAGCCAGCGTTTGCGTGTAGCGCTTGATCCAGTCTTCGCGCACCTCGGCAATGAACTCCTTGTCATGCACGATGGCTTTATCGCCGAGCTGTTCCGGCTTGATGATGAAGGGGCTGGCTTTCGCCGCCGCGGACATCTCGGCCTTCTGGTTGATCGGACCGTTAAGGACGGCTTCCGCCATAACGCCCTGGACCTTGGCATCCAGCGTGTAGTTCATGAAGGCATGCACCACGTCATCCTCGCCTGGCTTCGCCTTCGGCATGATGGTGTACATGAGGTCGGCGAAGAAGCCTTCCTCGACGTCATAAGTCGCACCCATGTTCGAATTTGCAGGGTCGGCCAGTTCCTTGGCGAAGAAGGCCGGGGCGTAGACGCCGCCGATATCCAGCGCGTCGGAGCGGAAGAGCTCGACCAGCTGTGTCGGATTCTCGCCGAAGGTCAGCAGGCGGTTGCGCAGTTCGCCGAGCTTCGCCAGCGCGGCATCCGCGTCCCGTCCGTCGCCTCCGAGCATGCGCGAGGTCGCGAAGATGGTGTCCAGCGCGTCGGTCCAGGTCGCGGGCGGCAGGAACAGGCGGTCGGCGTATTGCTCCTCCCACAGTTCCGCGTAGCTGGTCGGCGGCGATTTGAAAGTCTTGGTGTTGTAAACCAGCCCGCCCGTCCAGAGCAGATAACCGATGCCATGTCCGTCGGCGCCGGTGCGAAAGCGCGGATCCACGTCCTGCAGATTGGGCAGTTGGTTGAGGTCGGGCTTTGCCAGCAATCCGTCTTTTGCGAGTTCGACCGCGCCCACCCCGGCCAGGGTGATGACGTCGTATTGCGCCCGGCCACCGGAAGCCCGCAGCTTGGCCACCATTTCAGAGGTGCTGCCGGTCCGGTCGGCGATGACCTTCGCGCCGGTCGCCTCTTCGAAAGGTTTCGCGATGTGATTGAGGATGGCGAGACCCGTGTTGTCGGACCAGGTCAGCAGCCTGACGGTCTTGCCTTCGAACTTTTTGTGTCCCGCTGCCGAGACAATGGCCGGCATCGCCAAAGCCGCCGTAACACCGGCGCCCGTTTTCAAGAGCCCGCGTCTGGTGAAACGCACAGACATATTACTTTCCCCTTCGTGTTCCCTGCGTGAAGTCGATTTTTGTGGCCCCTCCTCAAAGGGAAAGGGGCTGCATTGCGGTCATAAGTCGCAGAGAAACGCGGGAGCAAAAATATCTATGAAACAAATTTTTGTTTGATAAAAATCAAACAACATCGTGAAAGCCGGTCAAAACTGCATGTTATTTGAGCATGAAGTGGACAGTATTTGATCAGCGCCGCTCGTGCTTCGCCCCTGGCCGCTTCAACGGCGTGCGCGTATTCCATAAACCTTGGAGGTTGTGCTTGTTCCATAAAATTCTCCGGCACGTTTGGGTTTGCCGACAGATCGTTTTATAATTAGCTTCGCTATAATTCTTTCTCACTCTACGCGCGCAGTGGAAAAATGCCTTCGTCTGCTTATACAAAACCGATTCTGGCTGCTGTCGTGCTGTTCCTAGCTGTTGTTGTTACAGCCCCAAAGCCTTCCGTTGGAAACCAGATGCAAATAGAGCCCATGTCCTATCAGGCCTTTTGGTCCATTATTGACAGCACGGCTTCTCATGAAGCGGCGCCTCAAATACAACTTGATCACCTTGCAGACAGACTTTCCCTGCTTTCACCGGATGAACTCGTTGCCTACGAGATGGCACTAGATGAAGAGCTGAGGCGAGCCTACTCCTGGGACTTGATCGGAGTGGCGGACATCCTCAATCGTGGCGTAACCGACGATGGGTTTCTATATTTCCGCCTGTGGCTGATTTCCAAGGGAAGCAAAGTCTTCGAGACGGCCATTGAATCCCCAGACGACATTGTGAGTGCGGCACTATCGCCCGGACCCGGCGGTTACTACGAACTGGAAGGACTGCTTTTCACGGCCAAAGAGGTTTGGTCGAAGAAGACCGGTCAAGATGCGCAAGATTTTCCTTTCTATGCCGGAATGGATGACTTCTCAGCACCTACAGGGCAGCCGCTAGGGGATGATGACGATGTCAAAAAGCGCTTCCCCAAGCTCTGGAAACGCTTTCGCGATTGAGAGCGCCGAAGGACAGCTGTTCAGTCTGGAATTCCCTCGACACTCCTGACTCAAGTGACTTTCCGTCAGCGCTTGTTTTCATGGCCCGTGTATACCTGCGGGTTATGCAGTTCCATGAACTTCTCCGGCACTTTCAGGGGTGTGAAGCCGAATTTCTTGTAGAGTTCCTGTGCATCCGCCGTCACCAGCAACCACCGGCGTATGACCTGCAGGTCAGGGTGGGACAGGATGCATTCCATCATCCACTTGCTCAGACCGCGCCCCCGGCAGTCTTCGAGAATGAAAACGTCCTTCAGATAAGCCACCGACGCAAAGTCCGAGACTACGCGGCCAAAGCCGATCTGGCGGTCTCCATCGAACAGACCGAAACAGACCGAATGCCGTACCGCCCGCTCAAAGGTCTCCCGCGCCATTCCCCGCGCCCAATAGCTCTCCTCCGAGATGAAGCGAAACAACACCTCCATGTCGAAACGGGCCGTATCGGTCGTTAATCTGTAGTTCTCTTTTTGCCAATCCATTTCTTCCCAACCTTACCTGCACCCCGTGGATTGCTTCAGCAACTCAAAGTAACTAGCCTTGCATCACGAAACCCAACGTAATCAGACTTCGGCGGCGCAATGAAACGTATTGCTCTAACGGCTTTCCTTACCGGCACGGTTCTCCTCACGGCTCCTGCTTTGGCGCAAACCGACGATAACCTCAAGGAAAGTTGCTTCTCTCAGCTAAAAAAAAGCGCCCTCTATGCGCCAACCGAGGAGGTTCTGGAACTCTGTGAGCAGGCCATCGCGCAGAATCCTGACGACATCGAGCTCAGCGCGCAACTCGGTGCCGCATATCTGAGACTGAAGAAGTGGGAATACGCCCCGCGCGCCTCATCCCTGACGATTGCCGCTGCCGAAAAGGGTCATCTGGCGTCGATGACGAGGCTGGGCACACTCTATATGTCCGTCGGTCCGGTCCTGCAGGACTACGAGAAGGCCCGGAAGTGGTTGCTGAAACCTGCGGAAGCAGGAGACCCGAGTGCACAGAACATGCTCGGCATTCTCTATGAGGCGGGATTGGGCGTGGCCGCCGATCCGCAGGTGGCTGCCGAATGGTTCGCGCGCGCGGCGGCCACAAATGACGCCACTGCGCAAACCGATCTCGCGGTTGAGTATCTATCCAATCGGGTCGTGCCGCCGAACCCAGCAAAAGCCGCAAGGCTCTTGAGCCCGGCTGTCGAACAGGACCATGCGAAGGCCCAATCTGTTTTGGGAGACCTCTATTACCACGGCAACGGCGTTCCCCCGGGGATATCGACAAGGCGATCGCTCTCTACCAAAAGTCCGCGGCTCAGGGGTTCCCCGATGCACAGTACAATCTGGCCATTCGCTATTTCACCGGTCGCGGCGTGCCGGAAGACCGGCAAGAGGCGCTGCGTTGGGCAAAACCAGCAGCTGAACTGGGAAACAGTCGTGCCCAAAGCTTGCTGGGTGCGATGTACCTCCAGGGTCTCGGAGTCGCGCAAAACCCCGAACTTGCGGCTATCTGGACATCAAAGGCAGCAAGAGCTGGAGACACGGCGGCGCAGAACAATCTGGGGATCATTTTCGAGAACGGTATCGGCGTCACAGAGGACAAACAAAGAGCGCTGAGATGGTACATGAGGGCTGCGAGCAACGGTTCGAACAGCGCACGGGAAAGTCTGTCCCGCTTGATGGCCCAGGGAGTAAAGCCCTGACGATCAGCAAGCGCAGGCTCAAATCTGTTCCAGCACCAGGCGTCAAGCCGTATCTCGCCACCAGTGACTCCAGATGCCCGTTCGATGCTTAAGAACGAATGGTTCAAGAAACTCCTGCTCTTTCCTCTGCTGATCGCTCTATCGGTGCTTCTAACCAGCGCCTACGGCGCTTTGCAGAACGTCCCCATTTATGCTTTCGCGCCGCACTACTTTGAATACTCCATCACGCGTCTGACCTTTCCCGGCCTGACGCCCCTTGCATCGGCCGCTGCGGATGGCTGGATCTCCTTTTTCAACTCGAGCCTCCCCGCCAGCATCGTTCTCTGTATCTGCGGTGTCTTCGCTCCCACGGCAAAGCAGCTTGTCCGACTTCTCCTGCAGGCTGTAGGCGTCCTGATCATCGTCTCTCTCGCAGTCGAAGTTGCCCTGTTTCTAACCTTCGACTTTTGGTTTGCAGGACTGGGTATCGACAGCAATCCAAAAGCAGAATCCAACCCGGAAGAAAGTGGCGCAGTGAGTTACTGGAAACTTCGTATTGCGCAGAATATGGGTGTCCTTGCCGGTACGATCTGCGGCTGCAGCTTCCTCATCCTCAAGATCTATCGGCTTTACAAAGCTGACAGACGCAATTCAAACGAGTAGTCCGGAGTCCGGCATCACGATGCAACGAAATTATACCCTGACCGGGTCGGAGAGATTTTAGCTGTTGTCCCTGAATAATAAGCAATCCACCTCATGCGCTGCGCCGTCCAGATCCAGCTTCGCGGTCGCCGGCGGCATTTCGGAGATCACCTTGCCGCGCCGGATGACCTGGAGACGATTGGCCTTAAGCCGTAACGCCTCGACTTCGTCGCAGGCCTGCAGGATGACCATGTCGGCGTTGCAGCCTTTCTCTAACCCGTAGCCCTCCAGATGCATCGTCTCGGCCCCACGTTGGGTCACGGAACGGAACATCTCGCGCATCTGATCCATACCGGTCATCTGCCCAACGTGCAGGGCCATGGAGGCCACCTCGAGCATGTCGTGGCTGCCCAGGCTGTACCAGGGGTCCATGACGCAGTCGTGGCCCAGCGCCACCGGCACCCCAGCGGCAATCAGTTCCTTCACCCGGGTCATGCCGCGGCGTTTCGGGTAGCTGTCATGGCGGCCCTGGATGGTGATGTTGATCAACGGATTGGCGATGGCAGTGACACCCGCCTCGGCGATCAGGGGAATCAGCTTGCTGACGTAGTAGTTATCCATGGAGTGCATGGAGGTCAGGTGCGATCCGGCCACCCTGCCCTGCAGGCCCAGGCGTTGGGTTTCATATGACAGGGACTCGATGTGGCGGGAGTTTGGATCGTCGGTCTCGTCGCAGTGCATATCGACCAGAAGGCCGCGCTCGGCGGCGATCTCGCAAAGCTGGCGCACGGACTCCGCCCCGTCGGCCATGGTCCGCTCGAAGTGCGGAATGCCGCCGACCACGTTGACACCTTTGTCCAGGGCGGTCTTGAGCTGCGCCTTGGCGTTTGGGTCGCGCAGATAGCCGTCCTGGGGAAAGGCGACCAGTTGAAGATCGATATAGGGTCTGACTTCTTTCTGGATCTCCAGCAGGGCATCGACCGCGAGCAGGCGCGGATCGCAGATATCCACGTGGCTGCGGATCGCCAGGGTGCCGCGCGCGATGGACCAGCGGCAGAGTTCCCAGGCCCGCTGCTTGATCGCCTCGACCGTGAGGTCCGGTTTCAGTTCGCCCCAAAGCGCGATGCCCTCTAAGAGAGTTCCGCTTTCATTCACTCGTGGCAGGCCGAAACTCAGCGTCGCGTCCATGTGGAAGTGACTGTCGACAAAGGGCGGCGTGACCAGCAGACCGCCGGCATCAATCTCGTGAGCCGCAGAAGCGTCGAGCTGTGGCCCGGTCTCGACGATCTTGCCATTCTGACAGGCGATATCAGTCAGATCTCTCTGACCTGGAAGCTTTGCATTGCGGACGATCAGATCCAGCATTGTTCGCTCTCTTTCAGTCTAAGCCCTGTATCCCTAAGCCCTGTCACCGCGCCGGAAGGGCACCAGCAGCGCTTTCGGATAAGCGGCGCGGCGCGCCATGATCACCATGGCCAGAATAGACAAAACATAGGGCGCCATCAGGAAAAACTGATAGGGAATGGCCGCGCCGGAAACCTGCTGGACCCGCACCTGCAGCGCATCGATCCCGGCGAAGAGCAGCGCGCCCAGCAAAGCCTTGCCCGGACGCCAGGAGGCGAAGATGACCAGCGCCACGCAGATCCAGCCGCGCCCGTTGACCATGCCGAAGTAAAAGGCGTCGAAGGCCGACATGGTCAGGAAAGCACCGCCCACCGACATCAGGGCCGAGCCAACCATCACCGCGCCGGTGCGGATGGCCAGGACGTCGATGCCCTGCGCCTCGACCGCCAGCGGATTTTCCCCGGCCATGCGCACGGCAAGTCCCACCGGCGTCCGGTAAAGACCGTACCAGATCACCGCGACACAGATCAGCGCCAGATAGGTCATGGGGGTCTGCGTGAAGACCGAGGGTCCCAGCAGCGGCAGATCGGACAAGACCGGGATGGCGTAGGGCTGAAAGGGTTCGATCTTCGGCGGCGTGGTGGCATCCGGCAGCAGCATGCGGAAGACGAAGTAGCTGAGCGAGGAGGCCAGCAGCGTGATCCCGATTCCCGTCACATGCTGAGACAGGCCGAGATAGACCGTAAAGCTGGAATGCAGCAGGCCG
Organism: Denitrobaculum tricleocarpae; assembly: GCF_007004665.1. Taxonomy (GTDB): domain Bacteria; phylum Pseudomonadota; class Alphaproteobacteria; order Kiloniellales; family Kiloniellaceae; genus Denitrobaculum; species Denitrobaculum tricleocarpae. Next base: position 123,422 of record NZ_ML660057.1, read on the forward strand.
AAGAGCATGCCGATGAAGGCGGCAAAGGCCAGGCCGCCCCAGAGGTCGCCCCCCTGATAGACCCACATCCAGCCCGCCATGGCGCCCATGGTCATGATGCCTTCGATGCCGAGGTTCAGCACCCCTGCCCGCTCGCAGATCAGCTCGCCGAGCGTGCCGAAGATCAGCGGTGTCGCGATGCGCAGGGTCGCCGCCCAGAAACCGGTGGTCAGAAGAATTTCGAGGATGTCCATAGCGTTCTATCCCCGCCTGATCCGGAAGCGGACCAGCATCACGCTGACCAGGACGCAAAGAACCGATGACGCCACCAGCACATCGGCCAGATAGGTCGGAATGTTGACCGCCCGGCCCATGGAGTCCGCGCCCACGTAGATCCCGGCCAGGAAGAAGGCCGAGACCACCACTCCGATGGGATGAAGCTGCGCCAGCATAGCCACCGCAATACCCGTGTAACCGAAACCCGGCGAGAGATCGAGGGTGAGGTAACCTTTGAGGCCGATCACCTCGCCCACCCCGGCAATCCCGGCGAGACCGCCCGAGATCAGGGCCGTGCGGATGATGGTGGCGTTCACGTTGATGCCCGCAAAGGCCGCGCCGCGGGCGTTCAGACCGACCGCTTTGATCTCGAAACCCCAGACCGTGAAGCGCATCACCAGCCAGATCGCCAGGGCGGCCAGCAGCGCGATGATCAGGCCCAGATGCAAGCGGCTTTTCTCCAGGATTTTCGGCAACAGGCCCTCATCGACAATCGGTGCCGCCTGGGGCCAGCCCAGCGACATGGGATCTTTCAAAGGGCCCTCGAGCAGGTAGTTCACGAACAGCAGAATGATGAAATTAAGCAGCAGCGTGGTGACGACCTCGTCGACCTTCAGCTTGTTCTTGATCAGCGCCGGCACGATCAGAACCGACCCGCCGGCGAGCGCCCCTGCGATCAGCAGGATCGGGATCAGCAGAAACGGCGGCAGATCCAGCGCGCCGGTCCCCAGCCAGGTCGCGGCGAGCGCCCCCATGTAAAGCTGCCCCTCACCGCCGATGTTCCAGAGCTTGGCGCGGAAGGCAACCGCCGCCGCCAGGCCGGTCAGGATCAGCGGCGTGGCGCGGGTCAGGGTTTCGGCCAGTGCGAAGCGAGACCCGACCGCCCCCTTGACCAAGAGCGCATAGGCCTCCAGAACCGACTCACCGGTCCAGACAATCAATCCGGCGCAGAGCAACAGGGCAGCCGCGACGGCCAGGACGGGCGCCAGGCCCGCCAGCCAGATCGGCGGCGCTTCTCGTAATTCCAGGCGCATCAGGCGGCGGCTCCCCCGTTTTCCGATCCTCGGGCTCCACTCGTGTCTTCATTCGGATCATGGCCCGCCATCATCAGCCCCAGTTCCCGGGGACTGACCGTCTTGGCATCCAGGCTCGCCGAGAGTCGTCCGTGATAGATCACCGCCACCCGGTCCGAGAGCGCAAGCAATTCCTCGAGGTCCTCGGTGATCAACAGCACCCCTGCTCCGCGTTCCCGCGCCGCCAGCAACTGGCCATGCACATATGCGATCGCGCCCTCATCCAGCCCGCGGGCCGGCTGGTTGGCGAGCACCAGACCGGGTTCGCGCGACAGGGCGCGGGCCAGGATCAGCTTTTGCATATTGCCGCCCGAAAGCAGACGGGTTTCGGCGTTGGGACCGGGACAGCGCACGTCAAAACGTTCGATCTGATCTTCGGTGCGTGCCCGTGCCGCCCCGTGATCGATCAGGCCCCTGTTTGAAATCGGCTTGGCCCGCAGGTCCTCGCTGATCATGTTTTCCCAGATCGACATCTCGCCGATCACGCCCTCGGCGTGCCGGTCCTCGGGAATGCGTCCAACGCCGAGGCCTACGACCTTCGCCGGTGAGGGCTGTTGGATTATCTCCCCAAAGAGAGTCAGGGTTCCGCTGTCCGGGCGGCTGAGGCCGGAAATCAGTTCGGCCAGCTGGACCTGTCCGTTACCGGAAACACCGGCAATCCCCACCACCTCGTGGGCACGGATCTTAAGGTTCACATCCTTGAGGGCAACACCGCCCGCCGATGGACGCAGGGATACCGCCGTCATCGACAACACGGGCTGACCGGGCTCCATCGGATCGGCCTTGGGACGCGTCACCGCCCGGCCCACCATGGCCTCGGCCAGAATATGACGGTCCGCGCTTTCGGTCGGCATTTCATGAACGATTTTGCCCCGGCGCAGCACCATGACCCGGTCGCTGATCGCGAGAATTTCATTGAGTTTATGTGAGATGAAGATGATCGAGAGCCCGCGCTCGACCAGCCGCCTGAGGGTATCGAACAGGCTCTCTGCCTCCTGCGGCGTCAGGACGGCGGTCGGTTCGTCCATGATCAGGATACGCGCATCCCGGTAGAGAGCCTTCAGGATCTCGACCCGCTGCCGTTCGCCGACGGAAAGGTCGCCCACCAGGTCGTCCGGATCGACGCTCAGGCCGAAATCCGACGCCATAGCGGCGAGCCGGCTTCGTGCCGCTGCCCGGCCCTGCCAGGGCCGCCAGAGGGATTCCGTGCCCAAAACCACGTTGTCGAGCACGGTCAGGTTGTCCGCCAGGGTGAAGTGCTGGTGGACCATGCCGATACCCGCGGCAATCGCGGCATGAGGCGCACCGGGCGGAAGCGCTTTACCCTCGACCTCGACCTGGCCTTCGTCGGCCACGTAGTGACCGAAGAGGATATTCATCAGTGTGGTCTTACCCGCGCCGTTCTCGCCAAGCAGGGCCAGCACTTCCCCCCGGGCCAACGACAGCGATACGCCGTCGTTGGCCACAAGGGAGCCGAACCGCTTGGTGATCTTTTCCAAGCGCAATACAGCAGACATCTTGAGGTTTATCCTCAGTAGGTCGACTTGGGTTCTTCGTCGTTGATCTCGACCACGAACTTGCCGGCCAGGATATCGCCCTTCAAAGCTTCGACCTTGGCCTTGATGTCGGCCGGGATCCGGTCTTCGAACTCATAGTAAGGAGCCAGCGACGCGCCGCCCTTGGCCATCATGGTCCATTCCTTGTAGTCCACGGCCTTGAACTCGCCGGCCTTGACCTCGGCAATGGCGTTGTTGATGGCGGCTTCCATGTGCCAGAGCGCGGAGGTCACGACCACATCGGTGCCGTTCTCTTCCTTGTTCATGTCGTTCACGTTGCCGAAAGCGATGATGTTCTTCTCGCGTGCGGCATCGACCACACCGGCCCGCTCGGCGTAAAGCACGTCGACACCGGCTTCGATCTGAGCGAAGGCAGCTTCCTTGGCCTTGGGCGGGTCGTACCAGGAGCCGATGAAGTTGACCTTGAACTGAACGTCAGGGTTCACGGAACGCGCACCGGCCATGAAGGCGTGGAACAGACGGTTCACCTCGCCGATGGGATAGCCACCGACCATGCCGATGTTGTTGGTCTTGGTCATGGTCCCCGCGATCATGCCCATCAGATAGCAAGGTTCGTGAATGTAGTTATCGAAGACCGCGAAGTTTTCGCCATGCGGCTTGAAGGGGTCGCCCATCAGGAAGGACACTTCGGGATAGTCGTCCGCGACCGCGCGGGCTTCCCGGCTGATCCCGAAGGCTTCGCCCACGATCAGCGCGACACCGCTGTCGGCGTATTCGCGCAGAACCCGCACGTAGTCGGTGTTTGCGACCTTTTCCGAAAAGACGTATTCGATCTCACCGGCTTCCTCGGCCGCGACCAAGGCCAGATGCAGACGCGCATCCCACTTCTGCTGGATCGGCTGGGTATAGATCCCGGCCACCTTGATCTTTTCCGCGAGCGCCTGTCCACCCATCGCACCCACGATGATGGCTGCCGTCAGCAGACTGCAGACGGCAGCAAAAATTTTCCTGAACATACTTGTCCCCTGTTTCTTTATTTGTTGAACACCACCCCGAGCGATCCAACGAATCCCCCTTGGAGAGGTTTGGTTTTATTGCCTACTTAGTCCTTGTAAACGCAAGATTAATTCGGCAGCACCCCCTCGCTTATCGCGTAGTTTAGCCAAATTCTGACCAAACGGTCAATTTTCCGATCCAACTTCCGCACCGCCCGCGAATACCATCCCCATTGGGCTGGCGACTTGGCAGAGACGGAAAAAGCAGGATAATCTGTCAACTGGTGGCCACCAACGAATAATGCGCAAGATGACTAATGAGCGCCGGCGGCCGCCTCGCGCCGGTTGAAAGTCCGGGAATTCGGATAATACCGGCCTGCTCCTCGGGGAGGGAGGGCGGAACATGACCTATTCGGTGCTAGTGGTCGATGATGAACCGAATATCCTGCTGTCACTTGAGTTTCTCATGACGCAGATGGGGCTTGATGTCAGAGTGGCCAGCGACGGGGAAACCGCACTCGACGCAATTGGACAGAGGGTTCCCGATCTCGTCTTGCTCGACGTCATGTTGCCGAAATGCGATGGCTATCAGGTCTGCCGGAAAATCCGGGCCAACCCGAAGCTTGATCAGGTTAAAGTCGTGATGTTGACTGCCAAAGGAAAAGACGCGGAGCGTGAAAAGGGTCTCGATGCGGGCGCCGACGACTACATCATCAAGCCCTTCTCCAACCGGGAGGTCAATGACCGGGTCAAGCTTTACCTCGAAGAAAAATCGCCTGCATGCTCGACCTGAAAACCGCTGAAACGGCTAAGACGGATCAGGAACGCATTGGGTTTGGGACGAAGGCCGGGCATGTCAGAGCGGACCCCAGATGGCTTTTTTTGAGCCCGGAGTTGGATAAGTCCAATGAATAATTCTGATTCCAAAGGCGAGCGCTCCATCGCGCTCTTCCTGTTGGGCATCCTGCTTTTTAACCCGCCCCTGCTGTCGGTCTTCGGCGTGGATGTGGCCTTTGGCGGGATTCCCCTGCTGTACATCTATCTCTTTCTGGCCTGGGCGGCCTTTATCCTTCTCATCGGCCTGATATCGGAGAAGGGTCAGGAACGGCGACGCGGCCGCCGGGCGCACGGCCTGCCTTTGGAGAAAGGCACGCCGGAACGCTCCGCCATACCGGAGGACTCCCTGCCCCACAGCATCAAGCCGAGGCCAAATCAAAGTGGAAACATCCGGCCAGGACGCGGCTCAAATGAGAGTGAGACCTGGTAGAAATGTTGTCGAGTTGGTTCATACTGCTCGTTTCCCTGAGCTATCTATGCCTGCTGTTCGCTATCGCCTACTACGGCGACAAACGTGCGGACGAGGGGCGCAGCTTTGCCGCCAACCCTTATGTCTACACTCTTTCCATCGCCGTCTTCTGCACCTCCTGGACCTTTTACGGCAGTGTCGGGCGCGCGGCCACCGACGGCATCGGCTTCTTGCCCGTCTATCTGGGGCCGACCCTGACCTTCGCGCTCTGGTGGTTCGTTCTGCACAAGATCATCCGCATCACCAAGGCCCACAACATTACCTCGATCGCCGACTTTATCTCGGCGCGCTACGGAAAGAGCAATCTCCTCAGCGGTCTGGTGACCGTGATCGCCGTGGTCGGCATCATGCCCTACATCTCGCTGCAGCTTAAGGCCATCTCAACCAGCTTCGCGGTCCTGCTGCAATATCAGGACGTGGCCGAAACCAGCGGCGTCACGGATTTGTCCAGTCTCCTGGAGCTCCTGAATTTCAGCACGGTTCCGGTTCTGCGGGATACCGCCTTTCTGGTGACCCTGGTTCTGGCAATCTTTTCAATTCTTTTCGGCACCCGCCATATCGACGCCAGCGAGAGACATGAAGGCATGGTCCTGGCCATCGCATTTGAATCGGTCATCAAGCTGCTTGCCTTTCTCGCCGTCGGTATTTTTGTGACCTATGGCCTTTATGACGGATTCGGCGACCTCTTCGGCCAGGCCCGGGCGATGCCGGACCTCAACCCCCTCTTCACCCAGGGCACCGCCGGCGGCTACGGCGCCTGGGTCTCCACCACGCTGCTGTCGATGGCGGCGGTGATCTGCCTGCCCCGCCAGTTCCAGGTCACGGTGGTGGAGAACGTCGACGAGGGACACCTGCGCAAGGCCGTCTGGCTCTTTCCCCTCTATCTCCTGGCGATCAACATCTTCGTCCTGCCCATCGCCCTGAGCGGCGTGATGATGTTTACGCCCGGCGGCAGCAACCTGGCGGACATGTTCGTCTTGACCATTCCGCTCGCCGAAAACCAGGGCTCTCTGGCCCTCTTCGTCTTCATCGGCGGCCTCTCGGCGGCGTCGGGCATGGTGATCGTCGCGACCATCGCGCTCAGCACCATGGTCTGTAACGACCTGATCATGCCGGTGCTGCTGCGGATCAAGCGCTTGAAGCTGAATGAACGCGGCGACCTGACGCGCCTGCTTCTGGGGATCCGGCGCGGAAGCATCCTCGTCATCCTCCTGCTCAGCTACAGCTACTTCCGTTTCATCGGCGAGTCTTACACGCTGACGTCCATCGGACTGGTCTCTTTCGCCGCTGCGGCGCAGTTCGCGCCGGCCATCATCGGCGGCATCTTCTGGAAGGGCGGCACCCGCAAGGGTGCGCTGACCGGCCTGGTGCTGGGTTTCCTCGTGTGGACCTATACCCTTGTGCTGCCGTCCTTCGCCCGCTCCGGATGGTTGCCCATCGACTTCGTGGACTTTGGACCGGCGGGGATCGAGCTTTTAAAACCCTATGCGCTCTTTGGTTTGCAGGACTTCGACACTCTCTCCCATTCTCTCTTCTGGAGCATGCTGGCCAACATCGGCGGCTACGTCGCGGTTTCGCTGCTCAGCCGCCAGAACGCGTTGGAACGGATCCAGGCCGCGCTTTTTGTCGATGTGTTCCAGCATTCCGGACTGCGGGACGGACATCAACTCTGGCGCGGAACGGCCACCTATAGTGAACTCTACAATCTGGTTTCGCGCTTTGTCGGCGAACGCCGCAGCCTGCGCGCCTTTCAAAGTTACGCCCGCTCGCGCGGGCTCAACCTTATGCGGATTGGCGAGGCCGACTCCGATCTTGTCAATTTCGCCGAACGCCTGCTCGCCGGCACGATCGGCGCGGCGACGGCCCGCGCCCTGATCGGCACCGTGGTGAAGGGCGAAATCGTCTCGATCGAAGAAGTCATGGAGGTGCTCGGCGAAGCATCCGAGGCCATCAAGTACAGTCACCAACTGGAAGAAAAGTCCCGGGAACTGGAAGCCGCTACGGCCGAGTTGCGGGCTGCCAACGAACGCCTGCAGGAACTGGACCGGCTGAAAGATGACTTCCTGACCACGGTCAGCCACGAGTTGCGCACCCCCCTCACCTCGATCCGGTCGTTTAGCGAAATTCTCTACGACCACCCAAAGCTGGCCCATGAAGAGCGCACCCGCTTCTTAGGCATCGTGATCAAGGAGAGCGAGCGCCTCACACGGCTGATCAACCAGATCCTCGATATGGCCAAACTGGAGTCGGGCCGGACCCATTGGAACATTACTGATGTCGACGCCGCGGAGGCGATTCGCGAAGCCGTGGCCGCGAACAGCAGCCTGCTGACGGAAGACAAAATCGAACTCTCGCTGAAGCTCCCGGACGACCTTCAGCCGATCCGGGCAGATCAGGACCGTTTTATTCAGGTCATGGTGAACCTGCTGGCAAACGCCGTGAAGTCCTGCAGTTCGAATGACCCCTGGGTGGAAGTGCGGGTGATCGCACAGAACGAGGGTCTGAAGATCTCGGTTGCGGACAACGGCCCTGGCGTACCGCTTGGTTCCGAGGAGCATATTTTCGACAAATTCCAGCAGGTCAACGACAGCCGCGCTGGGGCAACCGGCGGCACCGGTTTGGGCCTGCCGATCTGCCGTCAGATCGTCGAATACCTTGGCGGCAGGATCTGGCTGGAACGGCCGGACGAAAACGAAGCCGGCTCCGGACAGGAGGAAACGCGCGCAGAGGTCGGTGGAGCAGTGTTCAGCTTCACGCTGCCTTACGGCAAGGGCCATGAGCTTGATGTAAGCGATGGCGCACATAGCGCAGGCGAAGAAAAAGCCGGCTCCGATCGCCAGGCGGCACCGGCCGACCTTCCCAAACCCGGCGTCAGCGTAGGGTCAGATTGACTTTTCTGCTATTGCCGGAGCGCACCGCAACATCGGTGGAGCTCGTCATCTCGCCTGAAGTCGCGACAATCCGGTAGCTGCCCTCGCGCAGGGTGAAAGTCCCGGTCGCGCCGGTGATGGACGAGAGGACTCTTTTTCCGCCCTTGCGGTAGACTTCCCAGGTCACCTCGTCAGACGCGAAAAGGCCACCGTCATGGGTGAGCGCAGATGTGTGCAAGGAGCCTGCGTTCATGTTCAGGGTGTACTTGTACGTGTGACCGGCGGTGACTTCGATCGTGTGCTTTACCCTTGCGTCCCGCGTTTTGGCCCGCACCAGATAAAAGCCTTCGGGCAGCACAAGGCTCGGCCTCGGTCCGTTGGCAGTCGCGACCCGATGACGTTTGCCGTTGGCATCGCGGCCATAGGTCATGACTTCCCAGGACACATCGCCTTTCATGGGCTTGGCCCCACGATGCGGGATAACCTTCAGCCGGACCCAGCCGGCGTTCAGGTTGACCCGATGTTTGACTGCCGATGACGCCACTTCAAGATTGGAGTCGACAGTCACGTCGCCGTAAACGGTCGAAACACGGTATTGCCCGGCCGGGAGAGAGAGTTCCGCCGGTGACTTTTCGGCCGTCGCGACGATCGGTCCGACACCGCCGTTCTCGAAACGGGAGACCGTAAAGGAGATTTTGTCTTTCAGTGTCTTGGCGCCATTCGCGATCACGGCTTCCAAGTTGATTCGCTGTTGATCGCCAACTGCAGCCATCTGATCATCAGCTTGCGCGAAACCCGCGGAAACAGTGGAGAGTCCGATTGAGACAGCGCCGACAAACGCGGCGCGGCAGAGCCAATTACACACTGGGTTGATCAAGATCCATACTCCCTTAGCCATACTCCTTACTATGGGGAAACGAATCTTTACAAGGGGTGAACATGATCGCACACACACATTTCTCAAATTCGCGGCGTTAATGTGACGAATGCAAGATTGTAAAATCGCGAATGAAAAAACTTCAGGTAGGTCTGAAAGCTACGAGACGCAATGCAGACGGCGTCATAACCCGGCAAGAGGCATATCAGGTGTAAAAAAAAGTTTCGCCTCAGCTCGATTGGTTGCTGCTCACGAGGCAGGGCCTTTCCCACAAAGCAGAAAACGGGGCGCATAAAACAGAAAAACGGGCACCAAGTGATACGGATATCACTCAAATGCCCGTTATCTGCGGCTTCGCCAACTGGTATCCGTCAGGTCATCCCAACGGACGCAACGGATAGGCTCTGATTACGCAGCGGCGGAATCTGACCGCGAGCGTGTGATATAGGCCTTCGCACAGTGCTCGGCACAATAGGGTTTGCCGGACAATGCCGGTTCACCACAGAAATGGAAATCCGCATCCCCCGGATCGCCAATCGGCCAGAGGCACTTGGGCCCTCGCCGGCTTGCGTTCACCGCACGCGTGGCCGAAGCAACGCTGTCCCGAGATGTTCCGCGGGCCGCTTTCGCAACACTCGGTGCCTGGGCCGCTGACTGTGCGCCGCTTGCAGACTGTCCGTTGCGCACCGCCGCAGCGGCCTTCGCAGCAACGGCGGAGCTTGCCTCGCTGTTGCCCGAACCCGCAGACTTCGCCGCAAGTGCTGCGGAGATGACCGTCTGAAGGGGTTCGTTTTTCGCAGCGCCCTTATCTGTGCCAGCCGTTGTGCTCGCAGGACGCGCCGCTCTGGCGCTTGCAGAGCTTTGCCTAGCCGCAGGCTTGGCGGAGGATGCGGAGTTCGAGGCTCCTCCGTCGTCACCGCGCTTGATCGGCGAGGGCCTCGCCTGCAGTTTCATCCGATGCGCTTTGCCGACAACTGCGTTCTTCGAAACACCTAGAAGCTTGCCAATCGCCGAAGCGCTTTGGCCCGATTCCCAGAGTCTCGTCAGTTCGTCGATTCGTTCTGGAGTCCAGCTCATATGCCCACCTTCACGTCAACAACAATATATAGCTACCCTGTCTAAATGTAGGGTTTTTATGGTTAAGCGCCACCATATAAGGTATGGTTTAGGGAGTCGAGTCTATGAACCGCCTGGATTCGAGTTATCCACAACTTTGTTTGTTTTGCGCCTGCGCAGGGTCGAAAGCGTTAACAGCGGTTAACAATTATTAACGATCACAAGGTTCCGTCATGGCGCCCCGGCAAGCAAAATCTTCCGACCAAATTGAACCGGCTATTCTCCGTTGAGGGTCACCGCGATGTTCGTCCTCTTTACCGACTTCGGCCTTGAGGGGCCTTACAGCGGACAGGTAAAAGCGGTTCTGCACCAGGGAGCCCCTGCCCGCCCGGTCATCGATCTCTTTGCCGACGCACCTGCCTTCGACCCGCGCGCATCCGCATATCTCCTCGCCGCCTACAGCACCGGCTTTCCGGCCGGCAGCATTTTCCTCGCCGTCGTCGACCCGGGCGTTGGTTCGGATCGGGCGCCGGTCATCCTGGAAGCGGACGGGCACAGCTTTATCGGACCCGACAACGGTATTTTGGACCTTGTGGCGCGACGCGCCGAGATGAGCCGCTACCGAGAGATTCTCTGGCGGCCGGAACGCCTCTCGGCCTCGTTCCACGGCCGGGACCTCTTCGCCCCGGTCGCCGTGATGCTCGCGCGGGGAGATCCTGTAAATACGCAGGATCTGGACGGAACCGCGCGTCCGGGAGCGACGTGGCCGAACGATCTCGCGGAAATCGTCTATATCGATTGTTACGGAAACGCCATGACAGGTCTGCGCGCGAGTGAAGTCCCCGCTCAGGCCCGCCTCACGCTTGCCGGAATGCAGATCGCGGCGGCACGCACCTTCTCCGATGTTCCGGCGGGGAAAGCTTTTTGGTACGAGAATGCCAACGGACTGGTTGAAATCGCCGTCAACGGCGGCCACGCCGCGGAGCGACTCGGGCTTGCGGTCGGGACGGCGCTAAGCTATTAGACCCGCATTCCTGCTCCGGTCCGCAAAGCCGAGACACGCCAAAGGCCCGCGATCTTGCGCTTTCTGGAGCTTTTCACACAGCTAAAGACAGACAGAATGACCAAGCCGCAAGACCATAAGACTGGCGAAGCCGCCTCGATGAAAGTCCTGGCGTTCGCCGTGCTGGCGATGGCCGCCGTCGTAACGGCCTCGAACATCCTTGTGCAGTATCAGATCAACGATCTGCTGACCTGGGGTGCGTTCAGCTATCCGGTGGCGTTCCTGATCACGGATCTGACAAATCGCGCTCTGGGCTCCCGGCAGGCGCGCAAGGTCGTCTATGTGGGCTTTGCGCTTGCAGTCTTGTTGTCGCTCTATTTTGCCGACCCGCGCATTGCCGTTGCTTCCGGCTCAGCCTTCCTGCTCGCCCAGCTGTTGGATATCTCGATTTTCGACCGCCTGCGCAAGCAGGCCTGGTGGCTGGCGCCCATGGCTTCCTCGACGATTGCCTCAGCCCTGGACACCTTTGTGTTCTTCTGGCTGGCTTTTGCGGCTACCGGCATTCCCTTCACCATCTTTGGGATCGGCTTCGGCGAGACCGGCGTGCCCTGGCAGACGCTGGCCCTCGGCGACTATCTGGTCAAGATCGGCGTCGCTCTGGTCATGCTGATCCCCTTCCGTTTGATGCTCAGCATTACAAAGCCGCAGTTTGCCGCTATCAAGGACGCCTAAACTCGGGATGACAGCGGGTTTAGACCCGCTACCGAGTGCGGTGGAACTAACCGCGCCCACGGTAGCTCGGGACACCCTGATCGGGCAGCCAAAGTCCCTTCGGCGGCGGTCCGCTCTGCCAGAAGACATCGATCGGGATCCCGCCGCGCGGATACCAGTAACCGCCGATACGCAGCCAGCGGGGCTTCATGGCGTCAATCAGACGCTTCGCGATTGCAACGGTGCAGTCCTCATGAAAGGCGCCATGATTGCGGAAACTCCCGAGGTAAAGCTTGAGCGACTTGCTCTCCACAAGAAGCTCCTCCGCTACGTAGTCGATCACCAGATGGGCGAAGTCGGGCTGGCCGGTCACCGGGCAGATCGACGTGAATTCGGGCGCGGTAAAGCGGACCAGATAGTCGACGTCCCGATGGGGGTTGGGAACGGTCTCGAGAACGGCCTCGTCCGGATCTTGCGGCAATTCCGATGCCTGACCGAGCTGTCCGAGAGTTTCGTATGTAGAGTTTGTCATGGGGTTTGGGTTCCGCGGCAGCTGTTGCTCATGTGAGGGAGACGCCGCAGTACCTAAGCCTCCCGTTCCCGGGGATCAAGAGCTCATCCGGCAAGGTCCATCTGAAGGGCTGATCCGGCCAGAAATCCTCGGCCGGAAATCCAAGGCCAAAAATCCACGCAAGCTTTCCTTAACCATATTCTGACAGCCTGCAAAGCTTGGCGTAGCATTGGATGAGCTGAGATGGCTGTTGATGTCGTAAATGATGAGTTTGAGGAAGAAGAGTTTGAGCTGCAGGCATCGGATCTCGACGATCTGACCCATGCGGAACTTCTCATGCTCTACACCGAGTCGGCAAACTCCATCAGGTTCGCAAAAGCCCAGCAATGGAAATCCGTCGGCGCGACTCTTCTGGTCTTCGCCGGCCTGATGCTGGTTGCTCACTTCGCAAAAACCAACATCCAGCTGGTGAAAACGGCGGCATTCACAAGCTTTCTTTTTTCCGCTGCCGCGCTCTACACCCTCGTGCTCTATCAGGTCTGGCAAAATACGGAGCGGGAAAAACTGCGCGAAATCGCGAAGGCTCTTTCCAACCTCTTCGTGAAGATCCGCACGATCAAATCGAGCCGTGAAGCGAATTACCACCGCTACACCCTTCTGTGCTTCATGGCGGTCGCAATCCTGCTCGGCAACGCAATCCTCATTATGGACCTGCAAGCCTTCTATCAGTAACGGCCTGAACCCGTGACGGCCTGAATGCGTGACAGCCTGGGCGCGCAATGCCCGTCTGCCCGAGCCGATCCCCTCTCATGAACAGTTCCGGTCTCGCGAACAGTTCCGGGCAGATTTTCTAACGGCGCGCTTGGCAATCGCCGGACGATTATAGTAGACCGGAGACCGTAGAAATCAGAACGCGTCTGCGAGTGCCGAAAGACCTTTGGACGAAGCGTTCCAAGAGGTCACGGCATTTCTCGCGGGGCCGAAACAAGCTTCGGGAACAGACAATGCCGTCATTCGACATCACATCTAAAACCGACGTCAACGAAGTCGACAATGCGCTCAATGGAATCTCGAGAGAGATATCTCAGCGCTTCGATTTCAAAGGTTCGAGCTGCACGATCGAACGCAGCGACAACGAGATTACGATTCTCGCAGACGACGATCTTAAGCTGAAGCAGATGCACGAACTGCTGAAGGTTCATTTTACCCGGCGTAAACTCGATGCGGGCGCATGCGATTTCAAAACCGTGGAAAAAGCCTCGGGCAACAAAGTCCGCCAGGTCATTGAAATCAAACAGGGCATCGACAAAGAGCTGGCGAAGAAAATCGTGAAAGACCTGAAGGGCAGCAAGCTCAAGGTCCAGGTGGCCATCCAGGGCGACGAACTGCGCGTTACAGGGAAGAAGATCGACGATCTGCAGTCTGCCATCGCGCACGTCAAGGATATGGGCATCGAACAGCCCTTGCAGTACGACAACTTCCGCAGCTAAGTGCGGGTTCGCGCAGGCCTGAACCAAAGACGGAGCCGGAGCCGAAGCCGGGCCTGGCTTCAGGTGCAGACCGGCCAAGCCTGCATTGCCCTGGTCGAGCCACCGGGCTGAGGCCCTGAGCACGCAGGATCGCTCCCTATACGCTTATCGGAGAGTCGGGCGCTGCGCCGAAAGAGCGAGTCAGCGCGCCTCTTTTCGGGACCACCCCCTTGCCTGCTGGCACTCAACGCGAGGCTTTGTGTCGCGATGAAGGGGGCAAGCGATTCGCTGGCGGACCGCCTCTTGATACCACTTCAACAGGCACGGGATAGAAGCTGAAGAAATACGCCTGGGTTGCGAGCCTCATTACACTCTTTTGACCTGCATACCATTGGCGAAAAACGCGCCGCCTGCACCCGTGCCAACAAAGCATCCGCAAAGCAAGTGTCCTCTTGAAAGAACACCGATCCGTCTTTTTGTTCCAGGCAGTTAGCCCTGACACAGCCTTGTGACTTTTCTGTGTCATGACGACAGTCAAGAAAGCAAACTGTCTTTGGCCCTTTACAGTTATGACTTGTTTTAGAAGCAGTGTTAAAAGAGTTCCTCACCAAACCCCAAGTAACGCTGAAATCCACCTGTAGATTTATCCTAAAAAATAAAGTAGGGTGCCGCCTCGCTGCAACGAAAAGTGGTGCGCAGGTAAAGCAAATAGCCACTGACAACGGGTGAAGTACTGGTGATGCACGGGTCTAAGCATCCTCGAAAATCAGAATACGGCTTTCTGGGGATAAGCCGGCCTCCCTCGCTTACAAATCAGGTGGCCAAACGCATTGCGGCCGCGATCGATGAAGGAACCTTTCAGCCCGGAGCAAGGTTGGTCGAGACACGCCTGGCAGAAATGTTCCGCGTCAGCCGCGGACCGATCCGTGAAGCCCTGAAGACGCTGGAAACCGAGAATATCGTCGTTATCAAACCGGGGCGCGGAACCTTTGTCGCAGCGCCTTCCTGTGACGATATCGAACAGATTGTCGCCGTGCGCGCCGTGCTTGAGGGCCTGGCTGCGAGAGCGGTCGCGGCCAACCGGAACAAACAGGAACTGGGTCAGCTCAACCTTCTGTGCAAAAGCATGTGCGACGCGGTGAAACGAGGGGACATCGCCGGTTATCAGCAACTGGATTGGCGAATCCACGAGTTGCTGTTTGAGTTCTCAAAGAACCGCCTGGTGATTCAGTCCTGGCAGTCCATGCGCTGTCAACTAAACCTCTACTGGCGTGGCCGGATCAACAATCTCGCGCTGATCGAAAAACTGGCCCTCCAGACCTGCGTCCTCGTGAGGTGCCTTTTCGAGGACGAGCCCAACGAGGTCGGCGATATCTTCAGAAGCCACATTATTCTGGCCAACTATGAAGTCATGATCAGACCGATCCCGGAATGGCTGAAGAGTTACATCACGCACATGATTGATGAAAATCAGCAGATCCACAGACTCCAGGATGAATTCACCCGGGCGGAAGCCATGAGCCGGAAGAGCGAAACGCGTAAAACCGGATAATTTGTTGCCGGTACCGATCGGCGATCAAGATTTGTTGGGCAGAGATCCGCCATCCCACTGTATCCCGAGCCCTCCAACGCAAGCTCTCACTGCCGAATTTTCCCAACGTAATCATATTGTAACCATAATCGGGCACTAAGTGCGGCGTGTCTGATGTCTCAGACAGCCATGACTAGCGATACAAAGCACAACATTTCTTTTGAAGGCACCGCCAGGTATGGGCGAATTACAAATTTTGGTCCTGGCTCTGGTTCAGGGAATCACTGAATTTCTGCCGATCAGTTCGTCGGGCCATCTGGTATTGGTTCCCGCGGTGACCGGCTGGGAGGATCAGGGCCTGATAATGGATGTGGCCGTCCATGTCGGCACTTTGGGCGCGGTCATTGCCTATTTCTGGCGGGATCTGCTGGACCTCATTCGCGGCTTGCCAAAAATCATCACAGACCGCGGTGACCCCAAAGCGCGTCTCGTCGCATATCTTGCGCTTGCAACGCTGCCGGTCGTTCTTGCGGGTCTCTTCATCATTCAGCACGCAGATAACCTGCGGTCCGTGGAAGTCATCGGTTGGACGACACTCGGTTTCGGTGTCGCCCTTTTTGCGGCCGACAAGCTCGGCAAGGTCACGCGCAAGATCGACAACATGCTGTATCGCGACGCCCTGGTGATCGGTATCGCTCAGGCGCTTGCGATCATTCCCGGCACCAGCCGCTCCGGGATTACCATGACCGCTGCCAGGGTATTGGGCTTCAACCGCAGCGAAGCAGCCAGGTTCTCCATGCTGCTCTCCATTCCCGTTATTGTCGCGGCCGGAACACTGCTTGGCATGAAACTGCGAAGTGCCGGTGGTGTGGAGATCGGCGCCGAGATCATTCTGGCGACAGCCTTCTCTTTCGTTTCGGCCCTGCTCGCCATCTGGTGGCTGATGAACTGGCTCAGCCGGGCCAATTTCACCCTGCTCGCGGCTTACCGGGTTCTTCTCGGCTGCGGCTTGCTTTTCTGGGCCTACAGCTGAACATCCGTCTGTAGCTTTTGGCCCTGCCGATCCGGTTTAAGACAGGAGATGGCCAAGCGGCAGTGACGTTTTGTATTGGACCTGCTTGAGGGCAAAGCTTGACTTGATCCCGGCAATCCCGGGAATTCGGGTCAGATGTTCAAGAACGAACTTTTCGTAGGCCTGCAGATCAGGCACCACCACCCGCAGCAGGTAGTCGAACTCACCGGTCATGAGATAGCACTCCATCACCTCCGGCCGATCCCGCAATGCGGCCTCGAAGCGCTCCAACCAGTCTTCAACCTGCTTTTCAAGCGTGACACTCACGAAGACGTTCACCGGCAGGCCGATAACTTTAGGCTCGACGATAGCGGCGTACTTGCGCACAACCCCCGCATCTTCGAGCGCGCGCACGCGGCGCCAGCAGGGTGAAGCCGACAATCCGACCTCTTCCGCCAACTCCGCATTTGAGATCCGGGCGTTCTCCTGAAGACAGTTCAGGATTTTCTGATCGAGCTCATCCAGTTTCATATTGGAAATTTCTTCTACAAATCTAAAGATTTGAGAAAGATATTACCTTTTTGATCAATTCTGGAAGGACAATTAGCAAGATTCCCATCTCGGTTTTCGGCTAAGCTAAGCTAGGTGCGTTCCAGCCGCGGGACTCCTCGCGCGACGGACGCACCGTCATGCGCGATCTGATGCGAGGATGGACAAAGAAATGTTACGGCGGCAGCCTGTGGCTCAGGAAGCTTCAGAGACAAGCTTGGAAGGGCTGGACGACGCCGGGCGGCTCTCCCTTTTGCGCGCGCTTGAAAAGAAGATCCTCTGGCTCGCGACCTGGACCGTTCATAACGCAAATCACCTGCGGGAAAACAAGGATGGTTTGAAAGTCGGCGGCCACCAGGCCTCCTGCGCGTCGCTGGTCACAATCATGACAGCGCTTTACATGGACGTGCTGCGCCCCGAAGACCGGGTCGCGGTGAAGCCCCACGCCAGTCCGGTTTTTCACGCCATCCAGTACCTGCTGGGCAAGCAGACACGCGAGAAGCTGGAAGCGTTTCGCGCCTTCGGAGGCGCGCAGTCCTACCCCTCGCGCACCAAGGACAGCGACGATGTCGACATCTCCACCGGCTCGGTCGGCCTGGGCGTCGCCATGACCAGCTTTGCCAGCCTGGTTCAGGATTATGTGCAGCTTCGGAAAATGACCAGCCGCGGGGCGGAGACCGGACGCATGATCGCGCTGGCCGGCGACGCAGAGCTCGACGAAGGCAATATCTACGAAGCGCTGCTGGAAGGCTGGAAGCACGACATTCGAAATGTCTGGTGGATCATCGACTATAACCGGCAGAGTCTTGATGCCGTGGTCCAGGATCGCCTCTTCGGTCGCATAGACAGCCTCTTCGAGACCATGGGCTGGCGCGTCGTTACCTTGAAATACGGCAAGCTTCTCGAGGCGGCTTTTCGTGAGCCGGGAGGCAAGCATCTGCGCGCCTGGATCGACTCCTGTCCCAATTCACTCTATTCGACTCTGGTCTTTAAGGGCGGAACCGCGTGGCGGGCACAGCTCGAGGCGGACATCGGAGAGAAACCCGGGATCGGCAATCTGCTTGCACGGCGCGATGACGCGGCGCTGGCACGGCTGATGACCAATCTGGCGGGCCATGATCTTGAGGCCGTTCTCGAAGCTTTCCATGCGATCGAGGATGACCGGCCAACCTGCTTCATCGCCTACACGATTAAGGGTTTCGGCCTGCCCCTGGCCGGACACAAAGACAATCACGCCGGCCTGATGACCCTGGAACAGATGGAGACTTTCCGCTCGGCCAACGATATTCCGCCGGGTGCAGAATGGGACCCATCGGCCGGACTGCCACTTCCGCCGGAGACACTTGAGAGTTTTTTGAACGCAGTGCCTTTTGCAGAACCCTCGCACCGGCGCACGACCGCGGCCCCCATCGCGATACCGGATAACCTCCCGCACCCGACAGGCGGCGAGATGTCGACACAGGAGGGCTTCGGCAAGATCATGGCTGAGCTTGCCCGTGCGGGCGGGGCTCTCGCGGATCACATTGTGACGACGTCACCGGACGTGACCGTCTCCACAAATCTGGGCGGCTGGGTCAATCGGCGCGGCATTTTTGACCGGCATGACAAGGCGGATACCTTCAAGGACCACAAGGTCGCTTCGATGCAGCGTTGGGGTATGTCACCTCAGGGACAACACATTGAACTTGGCATCGCGGAGAACAATCTCTTCCTGTTGCTGGGTGCGCTCGGCCTGTCCCACTCGCTCTTCGGAACGCGCCTGCTGCCGATCGGTACGCTCTATGACCCCTTCATCCAGCGTGGTCTCGATGCGCTGAACTATGCATGCTATCAGGACGCCCGTTTTATCGTCGTCGCCACACCCTCGGGCCTCACCCTGGCGCCTGAAGGCGGTGCGCATCAGTCCATATCAACCCCGCTGATTGGAATGGCTCAGGACGGGCTGGCCGCCTTCGAGCCCGCTTTTGTCGATGAACTGGCCGCCATTCTGGCCTGGTCGTTTGACTATCTGCAGCGCGACGGCGGTCATGCGCCGCGTGGCGAGGCCCCGGGTGACCGCAATGCCGATGTCGATTGGCTGCGCGATGCCGAAGGCGGCGCTGTTTATCTGCGCCTCTCGACGCGCAGCCTCTCGCAGCCCGAGCGCGATCTCGATCCCGCACTTCGGCGAGACATCATCCGCGGCGGCTACTGGCTTCACCCACCCGCAGTGGGCGCGTCGCTCGCCATACTCTGCAGCGGCGCGATAACGCCCGAAGCGATCGAAGCCCACCAAAGCCTTCTGGAAGAGATGCCCGGCGTCGGACTGATGGTCATCACGTCGGCCGACCGCATGAATGCGGAATGG
Source organism: Denitrobaculum tricleocarpae (assembly GCF_007004665.1). Lineage (GTDB taxonomy): Bacteria > Pseudomonadota > Alphaproteobacteria > Kiloniellales > Kiloniellaceae > Denitrobaculum > Denitrobaculum tricleocarpae. Next base: position 142,504 of record NZ_ML660057.1, read on the forward strand.
AGCGCTGCGGAGCGTGCACGGCAGCAAGGGCATTCGACGGCAAGCTCTCACGTCGAGCGCTTACTGGCCCCGCTTGCCCCCAACGCCAGCCTGGTTTCGGTCACTGACGGACATCCGGCCAGTCTCGCCTGGCTTGGCTCTGTGCGCGGTCAGCGGCAGCATGCACTTGGCGTGGAGCACTTCGGACAGTCCGGTTCACTTCAGGATCTCTACCGGCATTACAGGATCGGCAGTGACGCAATTCTCGACGCCTGCGCCGCAGCTTGTCTGCAGCGTGTCATGACAAGCGGGGTTGAGACCTAGCGCCCGACAGGGTCAGGGCATATTTAGATTAAAGGCGTTGCAGGCGGGTTCGTCTTCGACGATCACCCGGTTGCTGGGCAAGGTCACACAGGCGGTGGTCCCTGCACCCAGTTCACTCGTGAGTTCCAGGGAACCTCCATGCAGTTCACAGAGGGAATTGGCGATCGGAAGACCAAGCCCCGTGCCTTCCTGCGTATGGTTCTGATCGTCCGTGGCCTGAACGAACGGGCTTAACACGCGTGCAAGGTCTTCCTTGGTCATGCCTTTGCCGCTGTCTCGCACCTTGATAATGAATTCCTGTCCGGGCCCGACTTCGGCACACAAGGAAATATCCCCGCCCCGCGGTGTGAACTTCACGGCGTTTGAAAGCAGATTGATGATGATCTGTTTGATTTTAAGTTCGTCTACGAAGATGCGCGGCAAAACGCCGCTGTGCTCAAGGGTCAGCTTCACACCGGCTTTCTCGGCACGCGGATGTATCAGACGCTCACAGGATTGGATAATTTCCTTGGCCTCGATCCGGGCTTCAACCAGTTGGTAGTTACCGGATTCGATTTTCGCAAGATCGAGAATATCGTTGATGATCCCCAGCAAGAGCTGCCCGCTTTCGTGAATATCGTGCGCGTAACCCTTATACACCTGCTTTCCAACCGGGCCGGCAATCTCGCGCTCGATGGCTTCAGAAAACCCGATGATTGCGTTCAGGGGCGTGCGGAGCTCATGGCTCATGTTCGCCAGAAACTCTGATTTGGTCCGGTTCGCGACTTCCGCCTCTTCCTTGGCGCGCAGGAGTTGCCGCCGGGCCTCGAAATCCGCCGTTACATCGCTGGCCGAGCCCCGATAGCCCAAAAACCGTCCATCCGGTGCAAAAATCGGCATGCCGCTTGTGCGCACGTAGCGCAGAACCCCCCGCTCGGTTTCAATCCGGTAGATGAAATCCCGAAACTCCCTATGCGCTCTTAAGTCTTCAATATGCGCATCCCAATCGCCTGCGTTCTGGCTTGGGATCTCATAGACCTCTCGCAGCTCGACATCGGTCTTGCCAAGCGACGTCTCCAGCGCCAGTTCGAAGGCCTCGCTGGAAGGTTTGGAAAAATAGGTAAAGCGGAGATCCGCGTCCATTTCCCAGTACCAGTCGGACGAGACGCTGGCAAAGTCCTTAAAACGCTGTTCACTGCCACTGAGCAGATGCCCCTGCCCTACGTAAGGACCATTGCGCGTGAGAACGATCAGCATGCATTCAAAGCCGGCAAACTCCGTCGGCGTTCCGTTCACGGTCGCCCAGACCCAGTCGCCGTCTCCGGTTTTGATGCCGATACGCATATCCTCCAGCCGGCCTTCACGCTCAATAATACCCAGAACGGTCTCGTCTTCCGGCTGCTGATAGAACTCGACAGTGCTGCGCCCGACAATTTCTACTGCAGGCATAGCGAGGAATTTCTCGACGTTCTTGTTTACGAACAGGATTTTGCCGTCGGAAATGCGGCTGATGGCAATCGGAACCGGCGCTGCGTCAATAATCGCGCGGAAATCGTGACCGCTTAAATCGATGTCATCCATAATTTCACCGCGCCACGATCATTGCGCCACGATCATTCAACAATTTCGAACGATCCAATGGACCCTGCACCCATTTGCGGGTATTTCGATTATCCCGCCCCTGAAAACCCGGCAACTTTTCGCTCTTTTTTTCTTATGCCTATCGTAAAGACTTGCACATAAACAGGCTAACAAACAATGTTCAAGAAGGAAGCAGTTTCCCAATTCTCCGGCTGAACCGGCAGGTTTTCTATTAGGTCATTTCAGATAAAGCCGGTTTTTCGCCTCATGAAACAATCCGCGCACGGCAGAGCGGTCCATTTTTGAAACCGCGTATAAACTGCAGACGCGATATCTTGAAGCCCTCTCATTCACAAGCAACGGTAGTACCCAAGATGACGGGAGCTAGCAACCGAAATTGAAGGTTTTTGCGCAGGGTTACTACACCGTATCTATGATATGCAGGAACGACCCCATCACATTCCCTCGAACGAGACCGGCATCGGCCAAATCCTGTCCCTGAGCGTCTTTCAATCCGAAAAGCCTGTCACCGGGACGAACTGCGCGCACCGGGGTTGTCGGTTCATCGACGGAGAGCTCCCGGGCATAGTGGAACTCGTGCCCACGAAAGCCTTCTCCCGCCATACCGATCGCCGTATCCTGCAAGAGCGCGGCCTGACGATATCCAAGCACCATTCGCCGTCCCGGTTTCCCGGTTTTCTCCGGCGCGAAAGATGTCTCCAAGGGAAGCAGGCCAGCCATGGCATGGCGAACGCCCTGGGCATCGGTTAACCCCTCCCCCAGCACCATATAGCCGCCGCACTCACCGTAGACGCAGGCGCCGCGACGCGCGGACTCTTCGAGTCCTGTCATAAAGCTCCGATTGCCGGCCAGTCTGCCCGCGTGCAGCTCGGGGTATCCACCGGGCAGATAGACGGCATCCGCTGTCAGGTCAGGCGCTTCATCCGCGAGGGGAGAAAAGAGGGAGATTTCGGCACCTGCAGTGCGCCAAGCGTCGAGCAGAAAGGGATAGCTGAAGGCAAAAGCGGTATCACGTGCCACGGCGATACGCTGTCCAAATGGCTTGAGTCCCGGTTGGCGAGATCGGGATGCGCCTGACACGCCTCCCCCCCGCTCTTTACAGAGGCGCGCGGAGGCCGAAACCGCCAAACGATCGCAGTCGATCTCTCCCGCGATGTCGCAGGCCGCGGCCTCCAGAAAACTCTCCAACGCCTCATGCTCGTTGGCCTGTATCAATCCGAGATGCCGGGAGGGTAGCTGCAAGTGGGACGCGTTGCGCACCATGCCAAGCAGCGGAACGTCGAGGGGTCCGCAAGCCTTAGCCAGCATCGCGGCATGCCGGTCGCTGCCGACCCGGTTAAAAATCACGCCAGCAATTGATACGCGCGGATCGAATGTCTTGAAACCATGCAGAATTGCGGCCGCCGAGGCCGCCATGCCCCGCGCATCGATCACAAGGACAACGGGCCAGCCGGTCATCAAAGCCAGATCGGCGGTCGACCCCCGCCCGTCAGGCGCGCCGTCAAACAAGCCCATGACGCCTTCGCCGAGTACGAATTCGGCTCTCTCACCCGCGGTCTCCAAAAGCTGCATCACGCTGGACTCGCGCATTGCCCAGCTGTCCAGCGACGTGCAGGCCTGGCCGCTGGCTGCCGCATGAAACGCGGGATCGATATAGTCCGGCCCGACCTTGATCGAGGCCACCGAACGCTTGAGCTGACGAAAGCGGCGCAGCAACGCGAGGGTAATGGAGGTCTTACCGCTGCCGGAGCTTGGCGCAGCGATCAGAAGTCCGGGAGGGATACGATTGTCCAACAGCGGCCTGCCCTCAGAGCTTTGGCGTTATCCGGTAGCCCGGCCCTGATTGCGCTGCAGCGGATCAGACGTCAGGACACGGCCTGAGAGCGCACCGAGCCAATCGAGACCATCACGCAAGCGCACGACTTCGCCCACGACCACCAGCGAGGGCGGTTCGATCCCCTGGCTGGCGACATCGGCAGCACAAGTTCCCAGCGTGGTCACCAGAACCTCCTGCTCGGACGTGCTGGCCTTGCTGACCACCGCGACCGGCTCGTCCGGGCTTCGGCCTTTTTCAATCAGCGCGCCGGAAATCTGCGCAAGGTGCTTGATCGCCATATAGATCACGATCACCGGCGAGCCGCGTGCGATCGCCGCCCAATCGAGGTCGTTGGGCATAATGCCGCCCTGATTGTGGCCGGTGACGAAGGTCACTGCCGAATTGGTATCGCGGTGCGTAACCGGAATTCCAGCATAGGCGAGACCGCCGATCCCCGCTGAAATGCCCGGCACCAGCCGGAAAGACACGCCTGCGGCCACGAGTGCCAGAGCCTCCTCGCCGCCGCGTCCGAAAACGAAAGGGTCGCCACCTTTCAGACGCAGGACTCTGAGCCCCTCTTTCGCATACCTGATCAGGCGCTGGGAAATATCGGCCTGCTTTGGTGAGGGCTTCCCGCCGCGTTTTCCGGCATATTCCAGCAGGCATCCGGGTTTCGCCAGCTCCAGGATCGACTGATCGACGAGGGCATCATAAATCACAACATCGGCAGACCGCAGGCCATGCAAAGCGTAAAGTGTCAGCAGACCGGGATCACCCGGTCCTGCGCCTGTCAGCCAGACCCAGCCGGGTTCGAATTCCGGTAGCGAAAAAGATAACTTGTCCATGGGCGCACTTTACCCCCACCGTCACTTCTCGCCTAGCCAGAGACGACCGAAGAACTGTAAAAAAGCGACATGGTACGAAAACCCCAGGGAGAGCTGCGCCGAGGCTGGACAACAGGCGCCTGTGCAACGGCCGCGACTTGCGCCGCCTACACGGCATTGCTCACAGGGGAATTTCCCGATCCGGTGACCATTACATTACCGCGGGGCGAGCAGCCCGCCTTTGCCTTGAACCGGCAGGAAATCACGGCGAACTATGCCCGCGCGGGTATCATCAAGGATGCTGGCGATGATCCGGACGTCACCCATCTGGCCGAGATCATCGTTACGCTGCGCCGTGGCGAGGCGGGCACAGGCGTTCGTTTTCAAGCCGGCGAGGGAGTGGGCACCGTGACCAAGCCCGGCCTCCCGATTCCGGTTGGCGAGGCCTCAATCAATCCGGTGCCACGCAGGATGATGACTGAGACCGTGCAAGAGCTCTCGGAGCGCTATGGTGACAGCGGCGATGTTGAGATCGAAATCTCCGTGCCCGGTGGCGCCGCGCTCGCAAAAAAGACCTGGAATCCGCGCCTGGGCATTCTGGGTGGCCTGTCAATCCTGGGAACCACCGGGATCGTTGTCCCTTTCTCCTGCTCCGCCTGGATTCACTCAATCCACCGCGGCATCGACGTGGCGCGTGCCAATGGCCTCACCCATGTAGCCGGCTGCACCGGCTCAACCTCCGAAAAAGCCGTGCAGACACTCCACAGCCTGCCCGACTTCGCCATGCTGGACATGGGTGACTTCGCCGGTGGTTTGCTGAAATATCTTCGCAAACACCCTATACCGCTTCTCACAATCGGCGGCGGCTTCGCCAAGCTGACCAAACTGGCCGCGGGCCACCTGGATCTGCATTCAGGCCGCAGCCAGGTTGATTTCGATTGGCTGACCGGGAAACTCGCCGACCTTGGGGCGCCGGAGTCACTGATCGCCTCGGCACGCACGGCCAATACCGCAAATCAGGTCCTGGAAGCCGCACGGCAGGAAGGCGTACCATTGGCCGACGCCATTGCCAGAGGCGCCCAAAAAGCCGCACTCGGCCTCCTCGCCGGGGAGACCGAAATAGAGGTTCTGGTGTTCGACCGTGCAGGGCAGCTCGTGGGATCCGCCAATGCCCGCTAAAACGCGCGTTCTCATCCTGGGCGGAACCGGCGAAGCCACTCATTTGGCCGAGCTGATGGACAAGCATGACCGCTTCGAGATCGTTTCCTCGCTTGCGGGACGGACCCGGGATCCAGCACTGCCGCCAGGTCAGGTGCGTTCGGGCGGTTTTGGGGGTATTGCAGGACTTGCGAACTACCTGCGCGACGACACCATCGGGGCTGTGGTCGACGCGACCCACCCTTATGCCGCTCAAATATCGGATAATGCCGTGCACGCCTGCAAAGCGGTCAACCTGCCGCTCCTTCAGTTGCTGCGGCCGGAATGGCGGGAAACCGACGACGATCGTTGGATTCCGGTCGAGAATACAGAGAGTGCTGCCGCAGCAATTTCTGACCACGGCTTCCAGAGGATCTTTCTCTCCACAGGCCGCCAGGATCTGGCGCCCTTTGCAGCCTTGAGAGATCCCTGGTTCCTTCTGCGCACGATTGACCCGCCGGACAACCGCTTGGGCCTGCAAAACTGTGAAATCGTCCTGGGACGCGGGCCCTTTGAGGCAGATGCAGAGGCCGACCTGATGCGACAGTACCGCATCGACGCAATCGTGACTAAGAACAGCGGCGGGACGGCCACCTACGGCAAGATCGAAGCCGCGCGACGCCTGAAATTACCCGTCATCATGATCCAGCGTCCACCCGGCGCCGCACTCCGGTCGGCCTCTAGCGTGAAAGAAGCCGCCGAATGGCTTGAGCATCACGCCCGAAGCTGAGGTCAGGAGACACTTGAGCGCTTCTGTTGTTTAGGGGTCTTGCGCTCGGGGCGGAGCACATGAACGTGTGTCGGGTCATAGAGCTTACTGTCGGTGAAGTCGGTGTCTTCCGACAGCACTCTGCCGACCAGAATCAAGGCGGTCCGGGTGAGCTTCGCAGCCCGCACCTTCGCGCGGATGTCCGCGAGCGTTCCCCGGATCACGGTTTCATCCGGCCAGGAAGCCCGGAAGATCACGGCCACAGGACAATCGGCGCCGTAAAAAGGCGTCAGCTCCGCCTCGACATGCTTGAGATTCCGGACCGAAAGATGGATGGCCAGGGTCGCCCCGGATGCGCCAAGCGTCGCCAGGTCCTCGTGATTGGGCATGGCCGAGCTCTTCATGGCCGTGCGGGTCAGGATCACCGTCTGGCTGACATCCGGCAGGGTCAGTTCCTGTCCCAGTGTCGCCGCCGCTGCCGCATAGGCCGGCACGCCCGGTGTGATGTCGTAGGGGATATCAAGGGCTTTCAAGCGGCGGATCTGTTCTCCGATGGCGCCGTAAAGCGAGGGATCGCCAGAATGAACCCGTGCAACGTCCCTGCCCTGCGCATGCGCTGCCTCGATTTCCGCCATGATCTCATCCAGGTTCATGGGCGCCGTGTCGATCACCCGAGCATCTGCCGGCGCATGGGCGACGACCTCTTCAGGCACCAGAGAACCGGCGTAGAGCACGACGGGACAGGCCGCGATCAGATCCCGCCCGCGCAGGGTCAACAGATCCGCGGCACCCGGGCCCGCACCGATAAAGTGAACCGTCATGCCGCATCTCCCGAAGCCTTCAGTTGAACCATTTTTTTCGCATATCCGCGCGGCGTGTAGACCCAGCAGGATCCGTCAGAGCGCTCAACCCGCCGCGTGGTCGAGGCCCCGACCAGAACCACGGTCAGCATATCGACTTTATCCGCTGTGAGATCCGCCAGATCCAGCACCGTGACACGTTCACCAGGCCGCCCGAGATTCCGGCCCAGCACCACAGGCGTATCCGCCGGACGGTGCGCCGAGAGGATCTCGACCGCCCGGGCAAGCTGGGTCGTCCGGCGTTTGGAAACCGGGTTATAAAAGGCTACCACGAAATCTCCCTCGGCAGCCGCCTTCAAACGCTGCTCGATCGCTTCCCAGGGAGTTAGCAGATCCGACAGGGAAATGGCACAGAAGTCATGCCCCAGAGGCGCACCGATTCTTGCAGCCGCCGCCTGGAGGGCCGAAATTCCCGGCACCACCTTTTGCTCGACGCGCAGCCAGGCCGGGTTGTCGGCACGGTCCAGCAGCTCGTAGACCAGAGCCGCCATGGCGTAGATCCCCGGATCACCCGAGCAGATCAGCGCCACGTCCCGCCCCTCTGCGGCCAGATCCAGGGCGGCACGCACGCGCGCCTCTTCTTCACCAAGCGCATAGTCGTGGCAGATCTTGTCTTTGGCGAGCGGCCCCAGCAGATCCAGATAAAGACCGTAGCCCACCAGATCGCTCGCCTGCCGCACGACCGCCTCGACCTCCGGCGCACGCCACTCCACATTGCCTGGACCCAGGCCGATGACCGCAAGACTGCCGCGCGCGCGACCGACCTGCTGCGCGTCGATCAGTCCCGCCGAGCGCGCAATGGCGCAGGTTGCCCGCGCCGACTTGACCTTGGGCTGGATCAAGTGGCCCGTCGGCCCGGCGGCCGCCAGCGCAGCGCCCTCGGACACACCGTGGCAGCCGACCTCCCGGAAGACCAGGTCCGAGGGTGTGGCCAAACGTGGCGTTTCCGCTTCCAAAACCTCTGCCGCGAAGAATCGTGCCGGGACGACCAAAGCATCCGCGACAGCATGGACAGCGGGCTCGTCCGCTTTCACATCGATTGACACCACTGCGGCAACAGCGCCTGCTGCCAGGCTCTCCGCCGCCAGCGTCTGCCGCACGAGCCCCAGAAGTTCCTCCGGTTCGGCGTTGCGCTCGCATCCAACACCCAGCGCCAACACCTGGGGATGGAAGATCAGCTCCTGTTCGGATCCGCTGACTTCCTGTTCGGTGATGCGGATGGTCAGGGTTCCGTCATCGTCCAGGGGCAAATCGCTTTGGCTGATCCAGTCGGCAGATCCCTCCAATTGGATCTTCTCCCCGGACAGAGCCGAAGCGACAAAAGCCTTGTAGTGTTCCGGATTGCCGAGCCGCCAGCCCTTGGGCGGCGCGTCGAGAGCAACCGAAAAGCGCCTGTCCCCTGCTGTTGTAACGGCAGCTTCGATGCCGAGACTCTCCGCCAGCCGCCGCGCGATTTCATTCGCGCCGCGATGGCCGCCCAGCAGAGGCACCACGGCGCTGCCGTCTTCCGCCAGGGCAAGAACGGCAGGTTCGCTGTGTTTATCGCTCAGCAAAGGCGCGAGCGTGCGGATCAGAACGCCCGCCGCGCAGATCCCAACGATGGGCCGCCCCGCCGCGAAAAGCTCCCGCAGATGTTCCGCCACTGAGGTAAAACCGATCTCCACGGGTTCAGCCCGTCCCGCCAGGCCATGCAGCTCGCTGCCCGGCCAGTCGGCGCTCAGGCGCGCGGCGAGATCCCTGCCCTTTGCCGTCAGCGCAATAAAGACGGGGGCTTCAGGATGCTGTGCGGCGGTCATGTCCAGGCCTCCCCGCGGCGATGGATCAGGATCATGGAAAAGTAAGGTGCGCCCTCCTCGGCAACGTCGTCCAGCGCTAGAATGCGCTGATTCTCCATGGTCGCCCGTTCGATGTAGTGCGCGCGGCCGGTAAGGTCTAATTCGTCGAGCACCTGTTTGACCTTCGCAAAGTGCCGCCCGACCTTGATGATGGCCGCCGCCTCGACACCCTGCAGGCGCGCCTTCAGAGTCTCAGCTTCGAGCGGCGCGGGCAGCACGGTCAGGATGTCGTTGCGGGCCGCCAGCGCCGTCCCCAGCGTCGCCGCGCAGGCCGTCAGCGAAGAAACTCCCGGCACGACCTCGACGGGAAAGCGCTCCGCCATGCGTCCGAAGAGATACATGAAGGAGCCATAGAAGAAGGGGTCGCCCTCGCAGAGCACCGCAACATCCCGGCCCGCCTCCAGCTGTTCGCCCAGCTCTTCCGCTGCCCGGTCGTAGACCTCCTGCGCGGGAAACCTCGCCGTGACCATGGGCACCCGGATGGCGATCTCCGTCTGCCAGCCCTTCAGGTGCGGCGCCACGATGGCGCGCGCGAGGCTCTCGCCGGTGTCGGGCGCCGGATAGGCCACCACGGGCGCGGCCTGCAACAGGCGCAGCGCTTTGAGCGTAATCAACTCGGGATCGCCTGGCCCGATCCCCAGGCCATAGAGCCGGCCGGTCCGGCTGTTGTTCGTCGTCATGTCTTTACTACCGAAAACTGAGTGACCGGCATCAGGGGACGCCAGCCATGATAGGGACCGACAGGCGCCGCGCGGGAGACCGCGATCCGGGTCAGTTCGCCGCCAAGCTCCGCATGGCGGGTAAAAAGGATCTGCTCGCTCTCCAGGGTGACCGCGTTGGCCACCAGACGCCCGCCGGGCTTGAGCGCGTTCCAGCAGAGATCGAAGAGGCCTTCGCGGGTCGCGCCACCGCCCACAAAAATGGCGTCGGGCGGCTCCAGCCCGTCCAGCGCGGCGGGCGCCTCACCGGTGACGATCTCCAGTCCGGGCGTGCCCAGCGCCTCGGCATTTCCGGCGATCATGGCAAGGCGTTCCCGCTTCCGCTCGATGGCGACCGCGCGGCAGCGCCGTTCGGCCCGCATCCATTCGATGGAGATCGAGCCGCAGCCGGCGCCGACATCCCAAAGCAACTGCCCGGGCATGGGCATCAGGGCGGAGAGCGTCGCCGCCCGCACCTCGCGCTTGGTCACCTGGCCATCATGGTGAAATGCCTCGTCCGGCAGTCCCGGTGCGCGGGAACGGAGGACAGCTTCCGGCCCGGCCTTGCACTCAACCGCAAGGCTGTTGAAGTCGGCCATGCCCTGAACCGGCCAGTCTTCGTCGGCCCGCCCCGTCACGATCCGCTCTTTCGGCCCACCCATGTGTTCGAGAACGGTGACCTCGCTGCCGCCAAATCCGCGTGCGGAGAGCAGCCGGGCCACGCCCTGCAGGGTCGCGGCATTTTCGCTCAGGATCAGGAGCCGCGCTTCGGGCTGAATGAAGCTCTCCAGAAGCGACAGGGGCCGACCGTGCAATGACAGCGTCTCCACCCGGTCCAGACTCCAGCCCAGGCGTGCCGCGGCCAGGCTGAAGGCGGAAGCGCCCGGCACGACGCGCAGGACATCATGGCCGAAGTGTTTGGCCAGCGCCGTGCCGACGCCGAAACAGAAGGGATCGCCGGTCGCCAGCACGCAGACCTCCTTGTCCCTATAGGTCCCAATTTCCGGCAGAAGATCCATCATCGGGCTTGGCCAGGCCAGACGTTTGCGTCCGTCCTCCGGCAGCAACGCCAGATGACGCGCGCCACCGACCAGGATTTCAGCGGATTCGACGAGCAGGCGGGCTGCGGGCGATAGACCGTCGAGACCATCTTCCCCCAGCCCCACAACTGACAACCAGCGGCTCATGACATGTCCGCGGACTTTGCGAGGCCGGCCAGAGCATTGACGCCCGCTGCGGCGATCGCACTGCCACCGCGCCGTCGCCGTAGCGTAATGTAGGGCACTGCCAGATCCGCTTCGATAAGCGCTTCCTTGGACTCCGCCGCGCCGACAAAACCGACCGGAAAGCCCAGAATAACGGCTGGCTTCGGCGCGCCTTTGCCCAGGATCTCCAGAAGATGAAACAGGGCTGTCGGCGCGTTTCCGACGGCAACCACGGCGCCCTCCAGATGATCCTGCCAGAGCTCCACCGCAGCCGCGGAGCGCGTGGTTTCGAGCTCTGCCGCAAGTGGCCGGGTCCGTTCGTCGTTCAGGCTGCAGAAGACGGCATTGTCCCGCGGCAGGCCCGCTCGGATGACGCCTTCAACCACCATGCGGCAGTCAGCCAGGATTGGCGCGCCGGCCCGCAGAGCTTCCCGTCCGGCCTTCGCCGCGTCGGCGGTCCAGGCCAGGTCCTCCAGGATATCCGGCATACCGCAGGCATGGATCAGGCGCTCGGCGACCGTTGCCAATTCGGCGTCCATGTCCGAAAAGTCAGCTTCCGCCCGAACCGTCGCGAAGGACTGCCGGTAGATCTCCTGCGGATCGCGGATGTAGTCGTAGCTTGGCATTGCCCTGCCCTTAAACACTGCGCCCACGGCACAGAGGCTTCATCAACCTGCCACCTTGTTTCAAGCGGCGCCGGGTCCTCAGCCCACGGCCTTTTTCATGCTTTTCGGCCCAAGCGGGTGATCGGCATGAGGATAAGGATGGTGATGATGGTCGTGACCATGCCCATGGTCGTGGCTATGGCTATGTCCGTGATCATGCCCATGGGAGTGGTCGTGGGCATGGCCGTGTTGATGGCCGTGGCCGTGGTCATGATCATGCGCCGGCTCTGCCGGTCCGGTGCCGATGCCCTCCACATGATGATGGTGGCTTTCCTGCGGCAAGCCGACCTCGGCATCGAAACCCAGGATCTGCTCGCGGTATTTGCACAGCTTACAGTTCATCAGGTTTTCACCATCCAGGATCTCCTGCACCCGGTCGGCAAAGGCATCGAGAACCTGCGGGTGATCCGACAGGTAGGAAGCCTTGATGAACTCGATCCCGGGATGGCGCGCGGCCACCTGATCCGTGTAGTCGTAGATCCGCTTTACCAGGATGCCGGTGAAGAGGAAGTAAGGAAAAACGATGATGCGTTTGTAGCCCAACTTCGCCGCATGCTCGAGGCCCGGTTCGACCAGGGGAAAGGTGACACCGGAGTAACAGGTCTCGCCCCAGCCGAAGCCGAAGCCCTCCCAAAGCATGCGCATCACCTTGGAAACATTGGAGTTGGCGTCCGGATCAGACGCGCCCCGCCCGACCACCATCAACAGGGTTTCTTCCAGGGGCACATCACCGCCGGCTTGATCAAGCGCTTCCTGGATCCGGGCCGAGGCCGCCTTGATCAACTTCGAATCGATCCCGAGCTCCCGGCCATAGCGGATCTCCATCTCCGGATTCTGAGCCTCGTAGGTGTTGAGCACCGACGGAATATCGTTTTTGGCGTGCCCGGCGGCAAAAAGCATCCCCGGCACGGCAAGAACGACATCGTTCTTTTTCTCACGCAGGCGATCCAGTCCGTCACGGATGATTGGGGTCGCAAATTCCAGGAAACCACTATCCACGTCATATTGCGGCATGCGTTCCTTGATCCCGCGTGCCACCGACTGGAACTCGCGCACCGCGCCTTCGTCCCGGCTGCCGTGACCGCAAACCATCACCCCGATCTTCGTCATCTTTTTATTTCCTTCCATCGCCGGTGCATCCTGCTGCCGCCGCGCCGTATTGGAACGGCAAATTTCGGCGGGCAGAGTACGGCGCCAGCGCCTCTCAGTCCAAGGGATTGTTTCTCAACGACCTCTCTTTTCGAAAGCAACCTGAAACAGGTTGAGAAGAGATTGACCCCGCGCGGTGGTCACCTCATTCTCCCGCCATGCTGACCGACCTTTACCCAGACCCCACGGCCGGGCTCGTCCTTGCTCAGATATTGCTCTTCGCCCTGGCGCTCGACTCTGCGCTGGGCGACCCAAGATGGCTCTATAGCGTCGTTTCGCACCCCGTTGTGGTGATCGGCCGCCTGATCGAGCGCCTGGAAAAGCGCCTGAACCGCCCCCACTTCACGCGCGGCCTGAAGATCTGGCAGGGCATGCTGCTGAGCCTCTGGGTCATCGGACTCACGACACTGGCCGGAGTCGTCATCACTCTGGTGGCCGACTGGCTGCCCGCGGGATGGGTGCTGGAGGTTCTGGCGGTCAGCAGTCTGCTCGCCTTTCGCGGCCTCTATGACGAGGTCAAGCGGGTCGCGATCTTTCTGAAGCGCAGCCTGGCCGACGGCCGCTGGGCGGTCAGCAAGATCGTGGGCCGGGACCCCGAAAGCCTGGATGAAGCGGGTGTCGCCCGCGCCGCCGTGGAGAGCCTGGCCGAGAACTTCTCGGACGGTGTCGTCGCGCCGCTTTTCTGGTATGTCCTCTTCGGCCTGCCCGGCCTCTGCGCCTACAAAGCGATCAACACCCTGGACAGCATGATCGGACACAAGAACGAGCGCTACGAAGCCTTCGGGAAGTTCGCCGCCCGGCTGGACGACGTTGCGAACCTCATCCCCGCCCGCCTTGCCGGACTGTTCCTGGTGTTGGGAGCAACCCTTCACCCCGCCGCGAATCATCGCAAGGCCTGGCGGGTCATGCGGCGCGATGCCCGCAAGCACAACTCCCCCAATGCCGGCTGGCAGGAGGCCGCCATGGCCGGCGCTCTCGACTTCGCCCTCGCCGGACCGCGCCGTTACGGCAACCACGTGGTGGACGACCCCTGGATGGGGAATGGCCGCAGCGAACTAAACAGCGCCGACATCGAATCCGCGCTGAGCCTATACATCCTGGCCGGTATTTTCGCTGCAATAACCGCCGTGGGGGTTCTGGCATTATTCGGATAGGGGTTAAGACGCCGCCGCCGTCCTGTTATCCTCACGCGCATCGATATCCGCCGCCGCGAGGATCGCCGCCCGGTCATTTGCCGGCGGATAAATCAGTTCACTATTGATGAAGCGCTTGAGCTTCTTGGCTTCTTCACCTCTTTTCTGCACTTCACGCTCCCAGCCGGTGGTGTAGACGGCCCCGGAACGACCAAGATCCAGACAGGTCTGATAGAAGGGTTGACGGTAGGGGCGCAAAGGGAGATCCAGGATATCGTGCGCCGCATTGAAACCGGCCATCTGCCCCATGAATATCGCATGCTGACAGGACATGAGGGCGAGGTTCTCATCATCCACATAGGCCCGCGCCACATCTCCCGCAGCATAGACGGAGTCGATACCTTGAACCCGAAGCATAGGATCTGTTGTCAGACGCCCTGTTTCGTCCCGTTCGAGCGGCAACTGGCCAGTCAGTGGACTTGCAGTTAAACCAACCGTGGAGATGACACTGAATGTATCAATCGACTCTCCGGTCCCGAAGGACACGCGTCCCTTCCCGACTGAGGTCACAGACGCTCCGAGGCGCAGCTCGACATCGGCCTCGGCAAGCGCGGCTTCAATGACCGGTCTGGGGTTGTCGCCCAGGCTCGCGCCAACCACCTTTTCGCGATCAACCAGGAAGATCGAGGCCTTCCGAGCCCGCGCAGCGTCGCTGTGGATTTCAATGCGGCGCCGCAACTCGAGGGCCAACTCGATCCCGGTAAAGCCTGCGCCCAAGACCACGAAGCTGTCACGATCTGCTGCCGCCGGCATTGCGGCAAGCGCACGCAAGTGGCGGTCAAAGGCAACGGACGCCTCGTAGTCGTCGATGGACCAGCCATGCTCGGCGAGGCCCGGCACCGACGGCGCCGCGAGATGGCTGCCTGAGGCCAGGATCAGCCGATCGTAGGTTAAGCTGCGCGCCCCTTCTTCGGTCACCACATCAACTGTCTTTGCTATAGGATCGATGCGCTCTGCGGACGCGACCAGCAGATCGACGCCGACCGGCTCCAACGTGGGCTTTAAGGGCGCGCGCAGGCCCTCCGGATCCGGCTCATAGAGTCTCGGCCTCATGGTCAGATATGGGTCCTTTGAGACCAGTTGGATCTGCAGTTCCCGGCCCTGGTGGATGGTTTCCCGCGCGGCAACCAGCGCGGCCCAGACACCGGCAAACCCGCCGCCCACGATCAAAAGCTTTTGCATCTTCAGCGATCCTCTTTTTGTGCCGTTTTCTTGCGGCCGCGCGCGGCTTGCCGTTGCAGATTACGGTCTCGAAACCAATCCTCGTGCGCCGTCATAAAGGCCGTCGGCACCTTGTCGCCCACGCTTGACATCAGGCCGGTCAGCGTCGTGCCCGCCAGCACCAGCCGCATCTGTTGCTCTGCGGAACGCATCACCGCATGGATGGAGCAGAGGCCGCTGGTCGCCCACTTCGGTGGTTCCTCCGCGAAGAGCACACAGTTCCGTCGGATTTCGCGGCACCGAAAGAGGGGCTTATCCCCCTCCAGGGCATCGACCACATCCAGGACCGTGATCTTGTCCGCCGGGCGCGCCAGCAGATATCCGCCGCGCAGTCCTTCCTCAGACGTCACCAGCCCCGCCTTTTGAAGCTGGGTAAAAATCTTCGCCACATAGGCGGGCGGCAGACCCTGATAATCCGCCAAGTCACGACTCGAAGGCGGTCTGCCGTCGACGGGGTCAACCAGATGCAGCAGGCAATGCAGTCCGTATTCGACGATGCTGCCGTAGAGCGCCATTTTAAACTCCGATCATTTATATCCGAGTTTAAAAATCTTTAGATGGGTGTCAAGCCTGAACGACGTGTCGCAGGCAAATTGAACAGACGCCCGTGACCCTATAAGCTACCCTTCCGTTCTTGATGTGACTTCTTAAGAAAGCAGGCTATGGCTCCCCAACCAGATCCTTTCACAGGAGATGAAAAGCTTCCCGCGCGCGCCGCCGTCGTCGTGATCGGCGGCGGAATCATCGGCACCTCCACCGCGCTGGAATTGGCCGAACGCGGAGTCGATGTCGTGCTCTGCGAGAAGGGAATCATTGCCGGCGAGCAGTCCAGCCGGAACTGGGGCTGGTGCCGTCAGATGGGCCGCGATCCGCGTGAAATCCCTCTGATCCAGGAATCCATGCGGGCCTGGCGCGGCATGAATGAAAGGGTCGGGGCCGAGACCGGATACCGGGAGTGCGGCATCCTCTATTTCTGTGAAACCGAGGACGACATCGCCACGCGCGAGCGCTGGCTGGACGAGCATGCCCGGCCGCATCAACTGGCCTCGCGCATGATCGGGGCGGAGCGGACAGAGGAACTGGCGCCCGGATCGACGATCAAATTCAAGGGCGCGCTCTACACCGAGAACGACGGTCGGGCCGAACCGCAAAAAGCCGCACCCGCGATCGCCCAGGCGGCCCGGCGGAATGGGGCGAAGATCTTTACCGGCTGCGCGGTCCGCGGCATCGAAAAACAGGCGGGACGGGTCAGCAGTGTCATCACTGAAAAGGGCCGGATCGACTGCGACGCCGTCGTATTGGCCGGGGGCGCCTGGTCACGGCGCTTCTGCACGAACGCAAAGGTTGAGCTGCAGGCGCTGAACGTGATCAGCTCGGTCTCGCGCAGCCAAAAACTCGACACCGGCCTGGAGACCTCCGCCGCCGGAAAGGGCTTCGCCTACAGAAAGCGTCTGGACGGCAGTTACACCGTTGCTCACGGCGGGGTCAGCGTCGCCGACATCGTGCCCGACAGCTTTCGCCTCTTCTTCCCCTTCCTTCCCAATCTGCGGGAGGAATGGCCTTACCTGAAACTGCGGCTGGGCACGCGCTTCCTCGAGGAAGCCCGGATGGCGCGGCAGTGGTCGCTGGACAGCGTGACGCCTTTCGAGCAGGTGCGCATCCTGAATCCAGAGCCTGTGCAGTGGATCGTCGCCGAATCGGTTCGGAACCTCAAGGCCGCCTTCCCCGCCTTCCAGAACATCAAGATCGCCGAAAGCTGGGCCGGCTGCATCGACGTGACACCTGACGCCGTGCCGGTCATATCCGAAGTGGACGAGATCCCCGGGTTCTTTATTGCCTCGGGCTTCTCGGGACATGGCTTCGGAATCGGCCCGGGCGCGGGCAAACTTATGGCGGATCTGGTGACTGGTGGGCCAACCTGCGTCGATCCCACGCCCTTCCGCCACAGCCGTATGACCGACGGTTCGAAAGCCGCGATGATGGCGGAGGTTTAGCTGCGGGTCGTTTCCCAGTTCAACATTGGAATCCGTCCGTTCTGCGAGGCCCGGTAACCAAAACCAGCGACCAGCCGTTCCAGATCGATCTCCGACGCCAGGACATGCTGAACGCCACCCTGCGCCAGCGCCAGCGCCATCTTGGCGCCGGGACAGAGGTGTGCCCCGGCACTGAAGGTAAAAAGCGATGGATTGCAACGGTCAGGATCAAAATGCTCAGGGTCAGAGTTGGCAGCGGGATCGCGGTTGCCAGCAGCGAGTACAAGCAGGACTGCGTCGCCGACCCGCATCTTCTGACCAGCAATAACTTTGTCTTCCACGAGAAAGCGCCGGGTGTTTTGAACGGGAGAATCGTGACGGGCAACTTCGCGTATGACCGAACCTAACATCGCAGGCTCATCCTCAATTTTACGCTGAAGTTTAGGTCTCTTTTGCAACGCGATCAGCGTGTTACCGATCAATCCTGCTGTTGCCTCATAACTCTGCGACAAAAAGCCGATCGCGTTTGCGATGATCGTGACCTCTTCATGACCGGCATGGCGGCAGGCGGAACGCGCGAAGCTGGAGAGCAGACCGAGGTTAACCGGCATTCCCCGAGGGTTCCTGTGATCGGGGAACTGTGCCTGTTGCAGCAGTCCCTGAAACATTGCAACGAGGTTTTCGGCCGCCGCACTGCCGCGCGCAATCTGCTCGGACGTACTTCCTGGTGCAATCGCGCGTACGAAATCCTCCATCCAGAAGACAGAGCTTGGCAGGAGGTCGCTCGGCGTCCCCAAAAGTGAACCGACCGCATAAACCGGAAGGGCACAGGCAATGTCGGGTGGAGTACCGCCTGATCCCACCGTCCGGTCTGCGGGAGGATGAGCCTGCAGAAGATGCTGCATCCAGGCATCACTCCGCCGCACAAGGGCCTTTGTATCGACCGGTGCGAAGGCACTGCACACGGCTTGCTTCAAGGCCACCTGACTACCACCGTCACGCATCCGCACGAGTTGGCCAAAAATATCCCCTGCCCGCGTTCCCAGGAGCGGTTTCGGAACAGCTTCATTCAAGGGCCGCACGCGAAAGGCGCGGCAGCTCAGGATGCGCTCGATGACCTCGGCGCCGCAAGCCACCCACATTCCAAGTCTGTCATCGAAATAGAGCGGCCGCTCGGCCACCAGAGCGGCGTAGAGAGGATAGGGGTCCGGTGCGGTAACAGCGGAAATAGGATCAAGCGGCTGAGAGAGCGACACTCCTCCGCAAGACCGCGATTGAGAATCCCGCTCACACAGAGGAGAGAGGGTCATCGTCTGGGAATTCGTTTCTGTATTCATGCCAACGACATTACAGCAGTTGTCGACATTTATGTTTCGGTACAGACCGTAGTATTTTTTCAGTTCCCTGCACATGGAACAGCCCGATGTTCGATTAAGGCAGGCTCTAAATTCCGTGTTTGTCCGGGGAAAACAATCGTGGCAACCTGCGGTGTGGAACAGATCTGGCCGGCTGTCACTTGTTCTGGAAGAGTGAGGTACCGGAAGACCGAATATCGGCACCCCGTCGTATCGAGCAAGAGCGAGGAACCCTATGTCCGTCACAGCCGTAAAATCGCTTCGCGACAATGGAGCCTACTACGAAGAGCGTGTCGATCTGGCCTGCGCTTTCCGCTGGACCGCGAAACTCAATATGCACGAATCCGTCGCCAATCACTTCAGTCTGGCGGTCAATGACGATGGTTCGCAATTCCTGCTGAACCCCAACGGCATGCACTTTTCCCGCATCCGCGCCAGCGATCTGATTCTGATCGACGCCAACGACCCCACGACCATGGACCAGCCGAATGCACCGGAACGCACGGCCTGGGGCCTGCACGGCGCGATCCACCGCAACAGCCCGCAGGCGCGCTGCGTTCTGCATGCCCATTCGAAGTATGCCACCGTCCTGGCCAGTCTGGCGGACAGCACCATCCCGCCCATCGATCAGAATACCGCGCGCTTCTTCAATCGCATCGTCGTTGACAGTGGATACGGCGGTCTTGCTTTGGATGACGAGGCCGAGCGCTGCTCGAAAATCCTCGGCGACAAGAAGGTCATGGTGATGGGCAATCATGGCGTACTGGTCACGGGAGAAAACGTCGCCGAGGCCTTCGATTGCCTCTACTACCTGGAACGCTCGGCCGAGACCCTGATCACTGCCTACATGACCGGCCAGCCTCTGCGCGTTCTCTCCGACGAGATCGCGGAAAAGACCGCGCAGCAATGGGAAGCCGATGGATTGGGTCAGAATCACTTTCGCGAGCTGCGCAAAATACTGGACGACGAAGCCCCGGACTACCGCAGCTAGGGTCTGTTAAGGTTCAGGATATCGTCGTGGCGGGTCATATTTTATCAGCGGTGAGGAGCGAGTGGCGCGGTGTGGTGGATCCCACACAAGGCGCTCGCGACGCTTCCGCTGGTAAAATACGACCCGTCCTGGAAGGATTGCTCAGAGATAAAGCGACTTTGCGTCGCTCGTCGTTGAATATGCCCAGCATGTTCTGCCTCCTCGCTCCTAACCTCGCTTTATCTCTGAGCAACCCCGGCGGTATCCTGAACCTCAACAGACCCTTGGCAGCATGCTGACCGCGACCGAGTTCTACTTTCTCCGGCATGGTGAAACCGACTGGAACCTGCAAGGGCGCGCGCAGGGACAGACCGATGTACCCCTTAACGATCGGGGCCGTGCCCAGGCCCGCGCGGCTCAATCCCTTACGAAGCACTTGCCGATCACAAGAATCTGCTCCAGTCCCCTCTCTCGCGCCCTAGAGACGGCAGAAATTCTGCAGGAAGCGCTCGGATGCTCTCTCGAAGTCATTGAGGAACTCCGCGAGTGCAGCTGGGGCGTGTGCGAGGGCGGCAGCAAGGGCGATTGGTTCCAGGATTGGAAAAGCAGCCTGTCGAACCCAGTGGGCGCCGAACCCTACGAAGCCTTCCTGAAACGTGCGCTGCAAGGCCTCAATAAAGCGCTGACCTACCCTGGGCCCGTGTTGATCGTCGCACACGGCGGCGTATACTGGTCTGTGCAGAAGCATGCCGCATTGGGCGCGGAGTTCGATCTGCCCAATACCGTGCCGGTCCGGCACGAACCACCGAGAGAGGGTTTCCCCTGGTGGCAGGCAAGCGAGCTTGACGGATATCCGCGAGAGTGCAACGGCATAGAGCAATAGCGTTATGACCTATTTCACAGAAGCGCTGATCGAAATGGCCCGGAACTCGGCCTGGGCCAATTATCGCTTGCTCAGCGCCTGCTGTGATCTGAGTCAGGCGGAATTCATAGCGGAACGAACCGGATTCTTCCCCTCTATTTCAGAAACCCTGAATCACAACCTTCAAGTCGATTGTTTCTATATCGATGCGCTGGAAGGCAATCCGATGGGTCCGGCCAGCCGAACGCTGCCACCCGAGCCGACGGCACCCGCCCTCATGGAGGCACAACGTAAATGGGATCAGCGCCTGATCACCTTTTGCGAAGCGTTGATGCCCCAGGACCTGCAGGCGGAGGTCCGCCTGGTCCGGGAAGAAGACCTTCAGCTCGAGCGAACCGACAGAGTCCTGCTCCATCTCTTTCAACACCAGACCCACCACCGTGGCCAGGCGCACGCCATGATGTCGGCCACATCCGTCTCTCCTCCCCAGCTCGACGAGTTTTTTCTCTCGGGGGATCTGACTCTGAGAGAAAAGGATTTCGAAGCGATGGGTTGGGATCCGGAGCGGCACGCGCTTTCGGAGCCGGCCTAAGCTCCCACTCGTCTAAGTTCCACCGAAAAGACTCTCATGAATGCGTCCCGGCCTCACCTTCGTTGGGCGGACGATTGGCCCGCGCATTGACGAAGGCCTCCAGGTCCTTCTTGGCCACGCGCCAATCACGGCCGAACTTAACCGCCCGCAGGCTTTCATCGTGGATCCAGGACCGGACAGTGCTCTCCTTGACCTTCAAGAGATCCGCAACCTCGTGAAGGGTGTACATCGGATGACTCAGCATCGATCGCCCTTAAATCTTTAATCCTCTCCAGGACATATATCGGTTCTACCTTGTTTGTAGGGTCTTTTGATATTTTTTATACGTTTTAAAAGTTTTTTTATCTAATTGTACAGTCCTGCTAAGTGGAAAGACCTTATCTGCCTGTTTTGGGCCAATACACCGCCTGCGAAATTTGCTAAATTGCGGTCGATCAGGTTGCGGTGCTGTAACAGAATGGCGCGCCTGCTTGACGGTCAGCCGCTATTTTCTCAAGACCGGTCCGTGTGCAGAAGAACTTGCCGGTTTGTCGGGCATAGCAGCTCGGGCAGGAGCTGCAGTCACGATCGAAATCCGGCTCTATGGAAATCCGGCCTTGGGCGGTCTTCACCGCCTTGCGTGTAACACGACATAACGAGACAAACGGCTGAAACAGACGACAAACAAGGCAAAGTAGATATATGCGCAGAGTATCCGACCTGGTTGAGGGATATCACCGTTTCCTCAGAGGCCAATATCCGGAGGAAGCGGAACTCTATCGGTCCTTGGCCGAAGCCGGACAAGCACCGAAAACAATGGTCATCGCCTGCTGTGACAGCCGTGTAGATCCCGCCGCTATCTTTAACGCGGGCCCGGGCCGGTTGTTCGTCGTGCGTAACGTGGCGAACCTGGTTCCCCCCTTTGAGCCCAGCGGCGACCACCACGGCACCAGCGCGGCTGTTGAATATGCGGTCTTGTCATTGGAAGTGGAGAACATTCTCGTCATGGGGCACGGGCGCTGCGGCGGCATCAGGGCGTTCCTGGACGGTCTTCACGAAAAACCCAGCAAGCATAGCTTCATCGACAGCTGGATGTCCCTTCTCTCGCCCGCGCGCGAAGAGGCCCTCCGCGACTGCGCCGGAGAGCCGATCGAAGCCCAGCAGCGCGCTCTGGAACATGCCTCGATCCGTAATTCGATCGAGAACCTGAAGACCTTTCCTTTCGTCAAGGAGCGCGTGGACGATGGACGTCTCCGCCTGATGGGAGCCTTTTTCGATATCGCGGAGGGCCTGCTCATGACGCTGAACCAGGAAAGCGGGCAGTTCGAAGCCGTCGACCAATAGGCCGCAGAGCCCCGCCGCGAAGACCCTTCCACGCTTTACGACTCGGCGTCGGCCTGCTCCCGCATGAGCCGACCGGCGGCACTTAGAATCCGACCTGGTCCCCACCTTTGAGCTGCAGCATGGCGCGTGCCTCTGCGGGTGTGGCCACATCCAGCCCAAGCCCCTCGATAATCCCGCGTACTTTAATAACCTGCTCGGCGTTGGTTTTGGCGAGCTGCCCCGGGCCGATCCAAAGGCTGTCTTCCAGACCGACCCTGACATTCCCGCCCATCGCGGCGGCAATGGCAGCAACACGCATCTGATTGCGCCCGGCCCCCAGAACCGACCAGTGATAGTCCTTGCCGAAGAGACGATCCGCCGTGCGTTTCATGTGGGCGATATCTTCCGGATGCGCCCCGATGCCGCCCAGAATGCCGAAGACCGACTGGACAAAAAACGGCGGTTTGACGATCCCGCGCTCGGCGAAGTGCGCAAGCGTGTAGAGATGGCTGATGTCATAACACTCGATTTCAAAGCGCGTTCCGTTCTCGGCACAGGTGGTCAGGATGTATTCGATATCAGCGAAAGTATTCTTGAAGATCCGATCTCGTGAGCCTTCCAGATATTCATATTCCCACTGATGTTTCAGCTCGGGAAAGCGGGCGAGCATGGGATAAAGACCGAAGTTCATCGAGCCCATGTTCAGCGAAGCGACCTCGGGGCGGCAGGTTTTCGCCGGCGCAACCCGCTCCTCAATGGTCATAGTGGCGGCTCCGCCGGTGGTGATATTGACCACACAGTCAGAGCGTTGCTTGATGACCTGAAGGAAGGGTGTAAAGGCCTCGACTGCCTGGTCCGGTTCGCCTGTCTCGGGATCGCGGGCATGCAGATGAACGACGGCGGCGCCGGCCTCCGCCGCTCCGATGGCCGCGTCCGCGATCTCTTCCGCCGTGATGGGAAGATGCGGCGACATGGTCGGCGTATGGATTGATCCCGTGACCGCACAGGTGATGATGACTTTGCCGCTCATCTCTTCATTACTCCCAGTCTCCCGATGAACACGTCGCGCGCAGCAGCCATCTTGTTCCACAGATCGGCTTGACGCAAATCCAGTCCATGAGCACGGTTCGAAACGGAGTGGAGGCTTGATCAGAGGCTTTGTCAGGGCAACCATGGCGGCGCGGGCAAGAGAGATTCGCTCTCGGCGAAGACGAGCGAGTAGCATCACCGAAGACAGAAAATCGGAATACTTGAGGAGGGAGGCTGCGACGCCATGGATTTAGAAATCAAGGGATTACGTGTCATCATCACCGCCGGTGCCGCCGGGATCGGCCTGGAGACCGCACGGGCGTTCCGGGCGGAAGGGGCCGAAGTTGTCGTCTGCGACGCCGACCCGCAAGCTGTCGCCAGCGTTGCCGACGAACTTACCGGCGTGAAGGCAAGCCTCTGCGACGTTACGGACCGCGCCGCGGTCGCTGTTTTCATCGAGGATGCGGCAATGCAGATGGGCGGGATCGATGTCCTGGTCAATAACGCCGGAAACGCTGGCCCGACCGCACCTGTTGAAGAGGTTCATCCTGAAGACTGGGACCGTTGTCTCGAAGTCTGCCTGACCGGCCAGTTCAACTGCACACGCATCGCCGTGCCCCATCTGCGTAAAAGCAGGAACCCCTCTATCGTCAACCTCTCCTCCGCCGCCGGGCGCCATGGCTTTGCCATGCGCACGCCCTATGCCGCGGCCAAGTGGGGTGTCATCGGCTTTACCAAGTCTCTCTCCATCGAACTCGGCGGCGACGGCATCCGGGTCAACGCCATCCTGCCAGGCATTGTCGCCGGTGACCGTCAACGCCGGGTCATGGAGGCCAAGGCGCAGCAAAAGGGAGTCTCGGTCAAGGAGATCGAAGCGGAAGCCTTCTCCTATACCTCCATCAAGGATTACGTAACCCAGCAGCAGATTGCAGATCAGATTCTCTTTATTGCCAGCCCGCGCGGACGCACCATTTCAGGACAGGCGATCTCCGTCTGCGGCGACATCAAGATGCTCGCGTAACCTTCACCACAGCCCTTGAGCCAAGCAAAAAACGTCAAAAGTAGAGCCTCTCTAAAAGAAAGAACGGGCCTGAAAACGGGGGCACTCACGAACCGCCGATGTGTTTCGCCGCATAAGAGATGGCATCGACAGTCTGCGCAATATCGTCGTCGGTGAGCGCGAGCGAGGGATAGATCTTCCCGTCCGGTTTAAAGATTCCCTTCTCCCGGAGCTTCTGGTTAAAGCGCTTTCCGAGACTGGCATCCCCGCGTAGGACGCCGCGGTAGCCGGTGACCCGGTCCGAGGCGAAAACCACATCGAAGAGCACCGGATCACCAACGATCTGGTGATCGACGCCTGCTGCCGAAAGGTGCTCCTCGAGGGCCTTCATGATGCTCACTCCGCGTGCCCGCAAACGCTCGTAGCTGCCGGAGCGGCGCAAAATCTCCATGGTTTTTAAGCCCGCCGCCGCCGCGACGGGATTGCCGCTCAGAGTGCCGATCTGCAGGGTAAACCCCGCTTCCCCGACTTTGGCTTTGTCGAAATGCGCCATCACCTCGGCCTTGCCGGCGATCGCCGCCAGCGGAAACCCGCCGCCGATGATCTTGCCCAGACTGCAAAGATCCGGCGTCACGCCGTAGAGCTCCTGCGCGCCGCCGTAGGCCAAGCGAAACCCCGTGACGACCTCGTCGAAGATCAGCAGAATACCGTGCTTTTCGGTTTCTACCCGCAACGCCTCCAGGAAGCCCGGTTCGGGCGGAATCAAGCGTTGCAGAGGTTCCGCAATAACGGCGGCAATTTCCCCGGCATGTTCCGCCAGCAGCTGCCGTATGAAATCGATATCGTTGAAGGGTGCGATCAACATGTGGTCCCGCACAGAGTCCGGAATCCCCGCGGAATCGGGCACGGCCATGGGAAAGTTCGCCAGCCGGGTCGGCGCCAGACTCATCAGGGCCTCCGCCGACATGCCGTGATAACCGCCCTCGAACTTCACGATCTTATCGCGGCCTGTGTGCGCCCGCGCCAGACGCATGGCGTACATATCCGCCTCGCCGCCGGTGCTGACAAAGCGCACCTGATCGGCACAGGCCACCGCGTTGCAGATTTCCTCGGCCAGTTCGATCCCACGTGCATTGTTGGCAAAAAAGGTCATGCCCTTGGCGAGCTGCTCCTGCACCGCCTCCAGTACCTCCGGGTGACCGTGCCCCAACAGCATGGGGCCGGAACCGATCAGATAATCGATATACTCTTTGCCGTCCTCGTCCCAGACCCGCGAACCGCGCCCCTCGCGAATGACAATGCCCGGATCGAAATTGCCGAAGCCGCCGCCGGGCAGCACCTTTTCCGCACGGGCGATCCAGTCTTGCTGAGAAATATGGGCATCCATCCGAAGGCTCCTGTTATTCGAAAACCCGGCAGGGCTTGCCGAGCACTGACAGATCGGGCGCGACACCGAGACCTGGAATCTCCGGTGGCGCGATGCGGCCATTCTTTCGCACCGGCGCGTCCGGGTCCAGACGCGGCGCGACGTAGCCGGAGAGGTCGCAGATATTCAGGACCGCATCCGGCGGGCTTGAGATCCCGAGATGCAAAGCGGCAGCAGTACAGATATCCGAACCCCAGGTGTCCTCGATGCACATCTTTGTACCCAGATGCAGGCAGAGGTCCCGCGCGCGCCGCAACGCGCTCAAGCCGCCGAACTTGGAGAGTTTAAGCGCGACCGCATCCATACAGCCGAGGGCATACGCCTGAAGAAGCGAGG
Organism: Denitrobaculum tricleocarpae; assembly: GCF_007004665.1. Taxonomy (GTDB): domain Bacteria; phylum Pseudomonadota; class Alphaproteobacteria; order Kiloniellales; family Kiloniellaceae; genus Denitrobaculum; species Denitrobaculum tricleocarpae. The sequence goes on from NZ_ML660057.1 coordinate 168,605, forward strand.
CGGTATCGTTGGCACTCTCGTCAAGCTTCATCGGCAGCCCGGTCGCCGCGCGGACCGCCGCGCAGTCTTCCAGAGTTGCACAGGGTTGCTCCAGCATCACATCGATATCTGCCACGGCGCGGCCTACGCGCGTTGCCTCCAGGCGCTTTACACCGCAGTTCCAGTCGCCATAAACCAGCGGCCCGGGCCCAACGGCCTCGCGCACCAGCCGCAGACGCGCAACATCGGTCTGCCAGTCGTTGTCCGCGCCGAGCTTCACCTGGAACTGGCCGATGCCCGTGGCCTGCGCCTCCTTCGCGATCCGCGCCATTTCGTCTGGAGCCACGCTGGTGATGGAGTGATAGAGGGGCAGGTCCTCTGCCATACGTCCGCCGAGGAGCCGGTAGAGTGGAAGGCCGGCCGCCTTTGCGGTCAGATCCCAGAGCGCAATATCGACCGCCGACTTGGCGTAAGGATGTCCCTGCAGATGGGCATTGAGCTTCGCCATCAGGGCTTCCGGACCAACCGGGTCGGCGCCCAGCAGTACCGGCGCCATCTCCTCGACCGCTGGCTCGACACCGCGGGCATAGGCCGGAAGGTAATGAGGAATCGGACAAACTTCTCCCCAACCGCTCAAACTCGAATCGCAATCCAGCCGCAATACCACCGTCTCGACTGTCGCGCAGGCCTTCCCCGCCGCCATGTAGTAAGTCTCATGACTGGTCAGGGGGACGCGCCAGAGTGAGATGCGGGTAATCGTCATGTCACGCTCCGTAGACCGCGACCGGTGCGCCGAGCAGGTCGGGATCAGGCACAACGCCAAGGCCCGGTGCGTCGGGCAAAGTGACGAAGCCGTCCAGATTTCGAACGCCCTGCCCCGGCACCGGGTCGACCGCGAGATGATCGTGGCAGAGCCAGCTCGCCAGCCGGTTTTCGTCGGGCGTGGAAGCTGCGAGGTGAAGCGCGGCCGTGTCGGCCAGAGCCGAGCCGCCGACGTCTTCAATGTGCATCTGCCAGCCAACGGAGACTCCGAAGTCCCTGATCTGGCGTGCTTTCGTAAGACCGCCCACCCGGTTGGGTTTGACCTTCACACCTTCACAAGCAACGCGCTTCCAAGCCTCCAAATGATCTCCGAAAGACTGCAGGCATTCATCGAGCATGACGGGTTGCGGGACTCGGGCGGCGACCTGGACGCAGAGATCGAGGCTTTCGCAGGGTTGCTCTATCCAGTCGCGGGCGGCGACGGAGTTGAGCACCTGAATGGCGACACCCGGGGTCCAGGCGCGGTTGACATCGAAGGTCACCTTTTCCCCGGCCGGAAGTGCCGCCGAGATGGCGTCGATCCGGGCGATGTCGGCAGCGGGGTTGCTGCCGCCAATCTTAGCCGAATGAACGCGATAGCCCCTGGCGCTCGCCTTTTGGATCAGGCCGATCATCTCCTCGGGCGTGCCGCTGGAGATGGAGGAATTGACCGCGACCCGGGCCGCTTCCTGCGCCCCCATCAGCTGCCACAGCGGCATGCCGGCGGATTGCCCGAGGAGATCCCAACAGGCCACATCCAATGCCGACTTGACATAGAAATGCCCCGGCAAGGTGACATCCATCAGCCGGTTGATATGATCGAGCGCGCGAGGGTCCTCGCCCAGCAGCATCGGCGCCAGAATTTCCAGCCCGGCCCGGATCCCCCGGCCATGCGCAGGCAGGTAAGACTCGCCCCAGGGGCAGTCCTCGCCCCACCCCGAATGGCCGACATCGGTTTCGATCCGCACGAAGGTGGAATCCAGCTGCTCGAATTTCAGCCGCCCACCGGAAAGCCAATAGGGTGCCGATAGCGGCAGATCCATTTGCCAGACGGTGATGCGGGTGATCTTCATGTCCTCAGTCCAGGGTCACAACGATGTTGCCTGTGTGTTTTTTGTCGATGAAGGCCTGTTGCGCCTCGACCAGTTTCTCCAGGGGATAGCTTGCCGCAAGCAGCGGCTTGATTTCGCCGCACGCGATGTAGCCGACCAGATCCGCGAAGACCCCCGGAGGAACCACGGTGGCACCGGTAAAGGTCAGGTCCCGGAGATAAAAGGTCCGCAGGTCAAACGTCACCATCGGTCCCGCGATGGCGCCTGCGCAGGTGTAGCGCCCGCCCCGCGCCAGAACGTCGATCAGGGAAGGCCAGACATCACCGCCGACGACATCGGCGACCACCGTTACGTTTTCACTGCCGGTCGCCTCTTTGAGGGCCGTCTTCAGATCTTCGGGCGCACGCGGCAGAAGCGTATCGGCCCCGATCGCTCTCACGGACTCCCACTTGGCTTCGCTGGCCATGGCGATAGCCTTTGCGCCCCGGCGTTTGGCCAGTTGGATCAGTGCGGAACCGACACCGCCCGACGCGCCGGGGATGAGAACGCTGTCGCCCTGCCCGACCTGGGCGCGGTTCAGCATGTTCTCGGCGGTTACGTAAGAGGTCGCGAAGGTCGCAAGCTCGGCATGACTGAGATCGCACTCAACCGGGTGGACGTTGCGCTGGTCGGCCTTGGTGAATTCAGCAAAGCCGCCATCGCATTCGGAACCGAAGTAGCCGCATTTATCCATGTTCAGAGGATCGTTCCAGTCCCGCAGCCAGACATCGACCATAACGCGCTTGCCGATCAACCCAGCATTCGCCCCCTCACCTGCGGCAACCACCGTTCCCGCCACATCGGCGCCTTGAATGCGCGGAAAGGTGATCGCCGCGCCGCCCCAGGTCGCGTCTTCTTCCTCAGCCGTGTCGAAGGCGCCGCCGGTCGTCTCGTCGGTAACGCCTTTCGAATACCAGGCCGTGCGCGTGTTGACGTCCGTATTGTTGAGCCCGCAGGCGTGAACCTTGATCAGCAGCTCGCCCGGACCGGGCCGCGGCGTTGGGCAATCCTCGCGATATACAAGCTTGTCGAACCCGCCGTGGCCGGTCAGAACGACCGCGCGCATCGTGTCCGGGATCTGGAAAGTGGCAGTCATCAGGCATCGCTCCTGGGCAAGAGATTCTCCGGATCGTATGCCGCTTCCGACAAAACCCGCGCTTTTCTGGGTTCGCCCATGATCACGACCTCAAGCTCAGTGTCGGCAACGGCTGCTTCCGGCTTCACATAAGCAAAGGCCAGAATGCGGCCGACCGTGTGCCCATAGGCGACGGAACTGGTCGTGCCCACGACAGCACCTCCCAGCAGCACCGCTTCGCCGCCGTGTCCGTCACTTTCGCTGTCCGCCTCGACGGCCAGATAGGCGCAGATCCAGGGCAAGGGCTTTTCGAGACTCTTCTCTGTCTCAGCTTTGCCCAGGAAGTCCTTGTCCAAATTGACAAAACGCATCACGTCGGCTTCCGGCAAGGTCACTTCGTTGGTCAGTTCACCCGCTCCGTTGAAGCCCTTTTCCATGCGCATGGCATTCATCGCAAAGGAACCGTAGTCCGCAATACCGTGGGCCTCACCCGCCGCCCAGAGCGCATCGTGGACCGCCAGCATATCTTCACGCAGTCCGTGAATCTCCCATCCCAACTCCCCGGTGTAAGACATTCTGAAAGCCCAGATTTCGCGGCCCGCGATCTCGATCTGCTGCGCGCTGAGCCAGCGGAAGTTTGCGTTGTCGAGCGGGGCCTGCGTGGTTGCCGCCAGGACCTTGCGGGACTGAGGGCCCTGGATGGTGATGGCGGCCCAGTCGTCGGAGAGCTTGGTGATGCGCAGAACTTCACCGTCACGCTGCTGCGCCAGATGATCCAGAAGGCGCTGTTCGAAAAAGGCGGCACAGACCAGATAGAAGCGATCTTCGGCCAAGCGCACGACTGTGAGCTCGACCTCGATCCGTCCACGCCGGTTCAGAAGGTGGGTCAGCGCAATTCCCCCGATCTTCCTGGGCAGGCGGTTGGGCACCAGCCGGTCCAGGAAAACTTCGGCTTCAGGCCCCGAAACCTCCACTTTGGTGAAGGCGGAAATATCCATGATGCCAACAGCTTCACGCACGGCCTTCACCTCGGCGGCGACCATGTCATGCACGGCATTCCGGCGGAAGGAGTAGTGATCCTGCTGCGCCACGCCGTCGCGCGCGAACCATCTCGGACGCTCGTGACCATAGACCTCTTCGTAGACCGCGCCCTTGGCCTTCAGGCGCTCGTAAAGCGGGCTGGGTTTGACCGGCCGTCCGGCGAGACGATTGAAATGCGGGAAGGGAATTTCATGGCGCAGGCAATAGTCCTCCTTCGCCTTGATCACCTGCCAGTCCTTGTCGGCGTAGTCGCCAAAACGGCGCGGATCGAACTCGCGCATGGAGATATCCGCCGCGCCATGCACCATCCAGCGGGCCAGCTCCCGGGTCAGCCCCGGTCCCCAGCCGATACCGATCTGGGTGCCGCAACAACACCAGTAGTTCTTCACACCGGGCGCCGGGCCAATCAGCGGATTGCCGTCCGGCGGATGAGAGATCGCCCCGTGGACTTCGCGCTTGATGCCCAGCTCGGTGAAGATCGGCATGCGGTCCAGGGCGTTTTCCAGCCAGGGCATGACCCGATCGTAGTCCGCTTCGAAGAGTTCGTTCTCGGCCTCCCAGGGGCATTCGTCGAGCCAGATCGCGTTGGGGTTTTCCTTTTCGTAGATTCCGATCAGCCCGGATTTCTGTTCCATGCGGATGTAACCGGAGACCAACTTGTCGTCGCGGATGACCGGCAGTTCGGTCTCCAGTTCCAAAAACTGCGGCACCGTGTCGGTCACAAAGTAGTGGTGGGTCATGGAGGTCATGGGCAGCTGAAGCCCGCTCCAATCGCCCATCTGGCGGGCGTAGGTCCCGCCGGCGTTCACCACATGCTCGCAGGTGACCTCGCCCTTCTCCGTCGAGACCAGCCATTCGCCGCTCGGCAGCTGCCTGATATCGGTGGCGCGGCAGCGGCGGATGATCTTCGCGCCCTGCTGCCGTGCGCCGCTGGCCAGGGCCTGCGTAATGCCGGAAGGATCGGCATGGCCGTCGTCCGGCGTGTGCAACGCGCCCTGAACACCGTCGAGATTATAGAAGGGATGCAGTTCCCGAATGCGCGCCGGGCCGACCAGTTCAATATTGAAGCCCAGCGCCTGCCCCACGCTCAGGGTATGGCGCAACCAATCCATTTCATCGTCGTCATACGCCAGCCGGAAAGATCCGCAGCCGTGCCAGGTTACCGACTGCCCGGTCTCCTGCTCCAGCTTTCCGGCATAGAGGCCGATGTTGTAATCGACGCAACGCCCGAGCCCGAAGCTGGAGGTGGAGTGGGTGATCTGCCCGGCCGCATGCCAGGTCGAACCCGAAGTCAGTTCCGCCTTTTCCAGCAAGAGGATATCGCGCCAACCCTCATGCGCCAGGTGATAGGCGAGGCCACAGCCCATGATGCCGCCGCCCACGATCACGACCCGGGCCGTAGAGGGCAAATTCGACGAAGGATCATTCGGCACGTTCTGGTTTCCCTGACAGACGCAAAGGCGCGATTTTCGATGGACAGGCTAAATGTATGTTTGTACCATCGTCAATCATGAATAATATAAATGTACCAAATCAAGACTCACCCACACCGCGGGACCTTTTACGGGATCTCGCGGTGGAGCTGGAAAGCCTCACACCGGAGACACGAAAGGCCGCCGCCTATGTGCTGGAAAATCCCAACGATGTCGGCGTCTCCTCGATCCGGGAAATTGCCGAGGCGGCGCAGGTCAAGCCCAACACATTCGTGCGCATGGCGCGCTCCGTCGGATTCGAGGGTTACGACGATTTCCGCGAGCCCTTCCGCGAGGAGATCCGAAACGGCAACGTGAACTTTCCCGACCGGGCGCGCTGGCTGCAGTCGCTCTCCAAGGGTGGTAAGCTCTCGGGCCTCTACGCCGACATGGCATCGAGCGCGATCACCAACATCGAGCAAAGCTTTGCCGCGACCGATGCAGCGCATGTCCAGTCTGCTGCCGATGCCATCGTGCGGGCGCGGCGCACCTATGTGCTGGGCGTCGGCGTGAACAACGCGCTCGCGCGCAACTTCGCTTACCTCGCGGGAATGGCGGTCGACACCATCGAAGCCATCCCGCGCAGTGGCAGTGTCGCCATCGACGATATCGCCCGCGCGGGCTCCGACGATGTGCTGCTGGCCATGACCTTCAAACCCTATCGCAGCGAAGTGGTCGAAGCGGTTGAAATCGCCCGGCAACAGGGCGTGACGATCATCGGCATCTCCGACAGCGCCGCCTCCCCCATCGTCGCGGGCAGCGATCATGGTTTCGTGGTGCAGTCGGATACGCCGCAGTTCTTTCCCTCCACGGTCGCGACGGTCGCGTTGTTGGAAACCCTGATGGCCTTCGTCATCGCGGATGCCAGCCCGGAGGTGATCGCGAACATCGAGGCCTTTCACGAACGCCGCCACAGACTCGGGATCTATCGGGAGGACCCCTCCGGCAAGTAAGGAGAAAGCAGGAATGAGCGAGACCGCCGAAATCATCCGCTCACTGGACGCGCGCTACTACACGGATCCGGAGATCTTCCGCATCGAGCAGCAGGGACTGCTGTTCAGGACCTGGCAGTTCGCGGGACATGTCTCGCAGCTGGAGAAGCGCGGCGACTACTTTGCTTTCGAAATCGGCGGCCAGAGTCTCTTTTGCGTGCGTGGACGGGATGACGAAGTCCGCGCCTTTTACAATGTCTGCCAGCACCGGGCACACGAGCTGGTCACCGGGTCGGGTAACGCGCGCAACATCGTCTGCCCCTATCACGCCTGGACCTATGAATTGTCGGGACAGCTGAAAGCCGGTCCGAACATCCGCGCGGTGCCGGGCTTCGATAAGAACAAGGTCTGTCTGACGTCCATCCGCGTCGAAGATTTTTGCGGTTTTCTCTTCGTCAATCTGGATCCTGATGCCGCGCCCATGGAGGAGTGGTTTCCTGAGGCCCGCGCGCAGCTCTCCGCCTATGTGCCCGATATCGCTAAGCTCAAGCCGCTGGAGTGGGTCGAAATCCCGGAGAACTGCAATTGGAAGGTTTCGATCGAAAACTATTCGGAGTGCTACCACTGCCAGCTCAACCACCCGACCTTCGCGACCGGGGTGGTCAGACCGGAGACTTACGATATTCAGCCGCAGGGCTACTGCCTGCGCCACACCACCGAATGCCAGAATCTGGATCAGATGAGCTACCCCATCGACCTGGAAGCCAACGAACACGCCGGGCACTATTCCTCCTGGTTTCTCTGGCCGATGTTTTCCTTCCAGGTCTATCCGGGGAATCTGCTGAATACCTACCACTGGCGCGCCCTTGATGCGGAGCGGGTCGTGGTCTGGCGCGGCTGGTACAGCATCGACGGCGTGGATTCAGAAGTGGTCCGGCGGCTGGCGGTTCAGGATCGCGCAACGACCGTGGAAGAAGACATCCACCTGGTCGAATCCGTTCAACGGGGTTTGAAGAACCGGGGCTACCGGCCCGGGCCGCTGGTGCTGGACCCGAATCACGGCGTACGCTCCGAACATTCCATAAAGCATCTTCAGAGTTGGATGCGTGAATCCGTTGATAATGCTCATTTTTAAACCAGGAGCATAGACCTCATGGATAGCTTTTTCGATAAGGGCCTGAAACAGCGCAAGGCCACCCTCGGCGCCGAATACGTCGAGCAAAACCTGGCGGCCGCGGACGACTTCACCCGCCCCTTCCAGGAGGCCATGACCGCCTGGTGCTGGGGTTTCGGCTGGGGCGACGAGGCCATCGATCCCAAAACCCGCTCCATCATGAACCTCGCCATGATCGGCGCGCTGGGCAAGATGCAGGAGTGGGAAATCCATTGCCGGGGCGCGATCAACAACGGCGTCACCAAGGAAGAGATCCGGGCCATCATCCATGTGGTTGGTATCTACTGCGGCGTTCCGCAATCGCTCGAATGCTTCCGCGTGGCGCGCAAGGTGCTGGAAGAAAAAGAACTTCTATAACCTGCAAAGGCGATCCGGAATTCCGGCCTACTTCAGCGCGCCCGAAGGTGGCAGGCTGTAATTCCCCTGCTTCGTGCCGATGCCTTGAACGAAACCTTCCCTGATCGGTTTCAGCGGGCTGGTGCGAATTTCGAAAACGCCGCTCAGGTTCTTGTACTTGCCGGTCCCGCCCAGCCATTTCCCGGTTCCCACGCGAACCGAGTCCAAGGGCTGAACGTCGAAATCCGCTTTTTCGAAGACGGTATCACCATCCGCGTCAATGTAATTGCAGTGGCCGTGGAATTCGTAGGACGCGGTCGACTTATACACAACGAACCAGCCGATGCAGCGCCCCGTCAGGTTATGCAGCAGGCCTTTGCCGCTGGCATTGGTCGCGGTCATGAAGTTCTCGGCAATACCCATATGACGATCGTCGGACAGCGAAACCGGCGGCGTCGGACTGATCGCGATCGACGTGAAATTGACCGTGAAAGGCCCCTCGCCCGAGACGTCGTCCGCCCTGCTTTGATCGGCGGAGAAACCACCGGCCGTCAGGATCATCGCGAGAACAGCGAGCCGGAATAAACAGCAATTTGGCTTGAGAACTTTTGTCATGATCAGCACCCCGCGGGATAGAGGTAAGCGTAATCGGAGTCCAATTGAAGCGCCCGCGAGATTGCTTCCCTGGTCGTGATTTGCCGCGCATCCCCGACTGCGGAAATCTCCGCTGGACGACTTGAAAGAACTGCACTCTGCGCTCGCGGATAGGTCTCGGCGATACCCCTGCCCACCCAGGCAATGGAAGCCCCGGTTTGATCCGAGGTCGAGGTAGCCGGGCCCCTGACTTCATCTCTCACAAAGGCACCAATGGAAATCATCACGCTGAGTACGGTAAAAGCAGAAAGGGCCATTACACTCGCGTTCAAGACACTTGCAGGTTTCCTTAACCTTGCGCCGGGCAAGGACAAAGCAGGAGCCGCGACCTTGGGACATTCAAATGTCGGACGACGGTCAGCTTGGTGATCACGCCGTTCCAGAGCGCGAGCCATTGCCGCCTGGACAGCTTCATCAGGTCCTTCGCCAAGCTCACGCCGAAAGAGATCTACGCAGCGCCGATAAGCATTGCGGGCTGACCCGATCCATCCGCGTTGCCCGTAAAGATCAATGAGATACGCATGTGCAGAATCATCAAATGGATTGAGCGCTACGCAGCGTTGTGCCGCGTCGACGGCAGCCGCGAAACAACCAGCGGAGAGCTGCTGTTTGGCGGCACGCCTGAATCCTGCTACTGCCAATTCATCTAACCGCGCGCGCTCCCTGAGCAGCCAGTCTTCGAAAAGATCGGCACCTACATCCAGCCCTTCGCAAAACGGTCCGCGCCAAAGACGGCAAACCTGGACTAAGGCCTCATCATCTGCTGACAGCACAGCGACTTCGAAGCGGCGCATATCGACGTCAACGAGATCCAGGCGCAATTGCAAACTCTCGCGATCTGACGTCAGCACCCTGTCCGAATAGTCGCCCAACCGAGTCCGCAGCGTTAGCAAGGCCTGCCGCAGAGAATGGCGCGCCTCGGTTTGCGGGCAAGCATCCCAGAGCAAATTGGCAAGCACTTCGCGGTCTGCACGGCCGTGGGGTTGTGCTGCGAGGTATGCGAGGAGCCCCTTTGCTTTCGCACCAAGACGACCGACACACTCACCGTCGTTCGTTTCCAGGCGCACCCGCCCGAGAATCAAAAGCTTGAGATCAGCCATGATGTCTCATCCGCCGTCCTCTCTCAGGAACAACTTGTTTGCAAGCATACATGATCGCGATGATTGTGTCGATTCCTTGGATTTCCCGCCAAGCGCCGTCATGAAAAAGAATCAGCACTCCATTCAGAAGTTTTGTTATCGAATGACGTATTGACTGACGAATCACTGACGGTCAGTGGGTAACGTTTTTGACGCTACCTCAGGGAAGCCCCGCGACGTTCACGACAATAACTCGTCATGAAAAACCCTGCGCGTAGCTCCTTGCCACCCGCGAAGGATTTACATCCATTACGGAGAGGGAACTGGCCAAGGATCATGTGTTTTCAACGAAACTACATTGAAAGCTAGGAGTAAAAAAAATGGCTACTCGAAGTGATTTTAAGATCATTCATTTTTGGGATCACCTGGGCGATGACAAGGGGGACATAAGCACCAGCGCGACATTCCGTGGCGATGAAACTCCTGCCTACTGCTTTTATGTCGACGCAACGCCTCTCGATGGCTATGTCGTTCTTCAAGCCTATGATGTTGACAGTGACTATCATGAAGTCTTGATCAATGGCATGGCCTTGCCGTACGAGGATATTATGCAGCACGGCTCCCACAACAGTTGGTCTGTCTGGCTCGATGAAATTCCAGCCAAGTATCTGAAACGCGGCAACAACACGATCAAAGTCAAACGGAGTAGAGGTGAAGACAACTTCATCATTGGAGATGTTGTCGTCCATTGGCGCGAATTGGGAGCCTGATTCCTTGGTTCGCCATCAAGCCACTTATCGCTGGTCTCGTCGCTTGCTTCCTCTGCGCGCAACCAGGCCAGCGATACCTAATCACAGAAACGCTTAAAGTGTTTCAACTGGTTTGATTACTGATCTCCAGCAGATTGCCGTTGGGGTCGCGCAGATAAATTTAGCGGAGAGGTCCGGTGGCGCCGGTGCGGGCGACCGGGCCCTCTTCGATCTTGATCTCAAGTGACTTCTGATGATCGATAGCCTTCTCGATGGGCGCCAAGGTGATCAGACAAAAGTCACGACCTCCATGCTCAGCGCCCTCACGTCGAAATCTCTGATCGCATCAATAGACGCAACGAAAAGAACGAGGTGATCGATCCCGTCTATTCTCATAGATGCTCCGGGAGGCTTCGAGAGATGCCGGGGCAGCCTTCGGGCCTGTGTCGCTCGGCGCAACGCAGGCCCCTGCTCACCGGATCAGAGCTTGATCCAGGCGGCGTTCTTCTTCGAGGACCGAACGCAGGCGTCGATGAACCGCATGCCATCCAGGCCGTCGGTAACGGTCGGGAAGAGCACGCCCTTTGGAATTTTGCCGTTCTTTTTGCGGTGCGCGTGTATGGCGGCGGCGGCTTCGCTGTAGATATTCGCAAAGCCCTCGAGATAGCCCTCCGGGTGGCCCGGCGGAACGCGGGTGACCCGACCGGCGGCATCGATGCTGCCGGCCCCGCCTCTGGTGATCAGGCGCTTGGGCTCGCCGAAAGGTGTGAACCAGAGCTGGTTGGGGTGCTCCTGCTCCCACTCCAGGCCGCCTTTGGTGCCGTAGACCCGCAGTTTCAACGCATTCTCATTACCAGGCGCGACCTGGCTGGCCCAGATCATGCCCTTCGCCCCGCCCTTGAAGCGCAGCATGACGTTGGCATTGTCGTCAAGCTTACGGCCCTTCACGAAGGAGTCCAGATCGGCGCAGAGGCTCTCGGTTTCCAGACCGCTGACAAAGGTCGCCAGGTTCCAGGCATGGGTGCCGATATCGCCGATGCACCCCCCCGCCCCGCTGCGTTTCGGATCGGTGCGCCAGTCGGCTTGTTTATGCCCGCTGGCTTCCAGCTTCTCGCTCAGCCAGTCCTGGGGATACTCCGACTGCACCAGCCGCAGTGTCCCAAGCTGGCCCTTGCGCACCATCTCCCGCGCCTGCCGGATCATGGGATAACCGGTGTAGTTATGAGTCAGTACGAAGAGCTTGCCGGTCTTTTCCACGACTGCCGCCAGCTTCTTCGCCTCCGCGAGGGTCAGGGTCAGAGGCTTATCGCAAATGACGTGAATACCGGCCTCCAGAAAGGCCTTGGCCGGTGGAAAGTGCATATGGTTCGGCGTGACGATGGCAACCGCCTCGATGCCGTCGGGCCGGGCGGTCTCGCCTCCCACCATTTCGGAATAGGTGCCGTAGCAGCGGTCGGGATCCAGGCCCAGATCCACGCCTGAAGCGCGGGCCTTTTTCGGATTGCCCGAGAGCGCGCCGGCCACCAGTTCGTAGTGCCCGTCCAAACGCGCCGCAATCCGGTGAACGCCACCGATAAAAGCGTCGCGTCCTCCGCCGACCATACCCAGGCGGATCGGCCCCTTGTTTGCTGCTGCCATCGTCAAACCTTCCTCATTTCCAGTACTCGACTCTAGTCTTTAATTCCAAGCATCCGGCGGTTAGCCGCCTCGTCGGTGCCGGCCCCGGCAAAATCGTCAAAGGCCTTTTCCGTAACCCGGATGATGTGATCCCTTACGAAGGCCGCGCCTTCGCGCGCCCCGTCTTCCGGATGCTTCAGGCAGCACTCCCACTCGACCACGGCCCAGCCGTCGAAGTTGTTGGCGGCCATCTTCGCGAAGATCCCGGTGAAATCAATCTGCCCGTCGCCCAACGAACGGAAGCGGCCCGCGCGGTCTGTCCAGCTTTGATAACCGGAGTAAACACCCTGCCGCCCGGTCGGATTGAACTCCGCATCCTTGACGTGAAACATCCGAATCCGATCCTTGTAGATATCGATGAAGTCCAGGTAATCGAGACACTGCAACGCGAAGTGCGAGGGATCGTAGAGGATGTTGCAGCGCGGATGATTGCCGGTCTTTTCCAGGAACATCTCGAAGGTAATCCCGTCGTGCAGGTCCTCGCCGGGATGAATCTCGTAGCAGACATCGACGCCGCAATCCTCGGCCACGTCCAGGATCGGCTTCCAGCGTTTCGCCAGCTCTGCGAACGCGGTCTCGATCAGACCGGCGGGACGCTGCGGCCAGGGGTAGACATAGGGCCAGGCCAGAGCGCCGGAGAAACTCGCATGCGCCGTAAGTCCCATGTTTTGAGAGGCTTGCAGGGCTTTCTTCACCTGATCCACCGCCCAGGCCTGTCGGGCCTGGGGGTTACCCCGGACCTCTGGCGCGGCGAAACCGTCGAAGGCTTCATCATAGGCAGGATGCACCGCGACCAGCTGCCCCTGCAGATGGGTCGAGAGTTCCGTCACCTCGATGCCGTTGGTCCTGGCAACTCCCTTTACCTCGTCGCAGTAATCCTTTGACGTCGCGGCCTTCTCCAGATCAAAGACCCGGTCGTCCCAGGAGGGAATCTGCACACCGATATAGCCGGCCCCGGCGGCCCATTTGGTGATGGCGTCCCAGGAATTGAACGGTGCTTCGTCCCCGGCGAACTGGGCCAGAAACAGCGCCGGCCCCTTAATCGTCGTTGCCATGAGTCGTCTCCCTTATTCAAGTATTGATATTTGTATTGAAGACCCGGCGCATCGCCGCGTCCGGAATCCATGTCCCACGGCGCGGTCATCATGACGTCACTCTGTGACACTTTTACTGCACCCTGTTTTTGCGGCTATTGCGCCCGCAGATAGACACCGTAGAGAACGGCGGAGCCTATCGCGATAGCAACCACCACAACGAAGACGGTCAGAATAATCAGGGCGACCCTGAAGAAGCCGCGCCAGGTTCCTTCCGGCTTACAGACCGGCAGCAGATTATTGGAGAGTCCCGCGATAACCACCAGCACACAACCAATGCTAAAGAGCGTCAGACTGAAGGGTTGAAAGATCATGATCAGCGCGGCGATGCCAAGTCCGATGATACTGTTCTCGACCCGCCGCGCATTGCTACGCCCCATAAGTTTCGGCTGGTTATTCATCATCGCACCGCCAGTCCGCTGTCGTCGAAGATATGTGTCTGGGTCAAATCGCAGGCAAGGTGCAGAACCTCCCCCGGCGCCACCTTGCGCTCACGCGGCAGCACGACCCGCAGGTCCCGTTCATCCTCGTCGCGGACGTGCACCAGTGTTTCCGCGCCCATGGGTTCGATTAGTTCCACCTGGCCGGTCAGACTGCGTTCACTGGGACTATCGACCGGCTCCAATGCGCGTGGTCGGATGCCGATGGTCAGATGGCTCCCGACGAGAGCCTCGGCGGCGGCGGGAACCGGGAAGACCACGTTGTCAGCACCTAGCTCAATGGTCGCCTTGCCATCCTTGATAGTTGAGAGACGTCCATCAAGCAGGTTCATTTTCGGGCTGCCGATGAAGCCTGCAACAAAGACATTGCGGGGCTGGGAGAAGACCTCGTGGGGCGTACCGATCTGCTCGATCATGCCGTCACGCATGATCGCGATGCGGTTCGCCATGGTCAGGGCCTCCATCTGATCGTGGGTCACGATCACCGTGGCTTTGGATAGGCCAGAGAGAACCTCCTTGATCTGGCCGCGCATGGAATGGCGCTGTTCCACATCCAGGCGCGAGAGCGGCTCATCGAAGAGGAAGCAGTTCGGGTCGCGCACGATGGCGCGGGCAACCGCCGCGCGCTGCTTTTCGCCCTCGGAAAGCTGACCCGGCAAACGCTCTAACACCTCACCGAGCTGCAGGATCTCAGCAACGCGTGCCACCTCTCGGCCACGTTCTTCCGCCGAGAGGCCCAGATGATAGAGCGGCATCTCGATGTTGCCGCCGATGGAGACCGAGGGGTAGAGCGCGTAAAACTGAAAGACCATCGCGATATCGCGTTTTTCGGGCGGCAGCCTGTTCATCACCCTGCCGCCGATCTTGACCTCACCCTCGGTGACGGATTCCAGACCGGCGATCATACGCAGTGTCGTGGTCTTGCCGCAGCCGGACGGCCCGAGCAGGCAGACCACCTCCCCTTCCCCCACAGACATGTCCACGTCGCGGACCGCGGTGAAACTTCCGAAGGTCTTGGTGAGGCTGGTCGCTTCGATCGTCGACATGGCGCTACCTCTTGATCGTGCCGAAGGTGACACCGCGCAAAAGATGATTTTGCAGCATGAAGGTCACGACGATCACAGGAATGAGGAACAGGGTCTCGATGGCCGCCAGCAATCCCCAGCGCACACCGATGTCCCCGCCGATGGTCTGCGCCATGGCCACGGGCACGGTGCGGGTATCGACCCCGGTCAGCAGCAGCGCGAAGAGGAATTCGTTCCAGGTCAGGATGAGGCCGAAGACGGCGGTGGCGGCGAGGCCCGCCTTAACCTGCGGCAGGCAGATCTTGAAGAACACGCGCCGGTCCGAGGAGCCGTCGATGCGCGCGGCGTCTTCCACGTCGGGCGAGAGTTCGTCGAAGAAACTCTTCATCATCCAGATGGTGAAAGGCAGGTTGAAGGCGGTGTAGAGCAGGATGACCCCGATGTAGGTGCCCGAAAGCCCGGCGACGCGGAACATCAGGAAGATCGGAATGATCACCACAATGGCCGGCAGCATGCGGGTGGTCAGGATAATAAAAAGATAGGTGTCGTTGCCGCGCAGCGGATAGCGCGAGAAGCCGAAGGCCGCCAGGGTGCCGATGGCCAGAGCCAGCAGGACAGAAGTTCCCGCGATGAAGACCGAGTTGAAGAAGTAGAGCGCGAAGCCGGTGTCCTGCGCGGCGGCACCGGCGGAATAGGCGCGGCTGAAGACCGCGACAAAATTCTCGAAAGTCGGCGAGAAGACAAACTTGGGCGGTATCGCCAGGGCGTCGTTGTGGGTCTTGAAGGCGGTCAGGATGATCCAGAAGACCGGGAAGAAGTAGATGAAGCTGATCACCGCGGCGAAGAGCGTCCGCCCCCAGCCCGCGTTGCCGACACCGGAGTAGACTTTCAGTCCGAGCCGCTCGGTCAGCGATTTCTTGTCTGTTGCAGACATCGACGCGCCTCTCCTTAAGTCCGGTTTCGCTGGTTGGCGAAGTAGAGATAGAGATTGGTGAGCACGATCACCGTGAAGAGCAGAATGTAGGCCAGTGCCGCCGACTCACTGGTTTTGAAGTACTGGAACGACACGCGGTAGACATAGACCGCAATGGTCTCGGTCGAGGTGCCCGGCCCGCCCTCGGTCAGCAGGAAGACCACGTCGAAGAGCTTGAAAGCCTCGATGGTGCGGAACAGCAGCGCCAGCATGAGAAGACTGCGAACGTAGGGAAAGGTGATGTACCAGAAACGCCGCCAATGAGAGATCCGGTCGATGGAGGCCGCCTCGTAGAGGTACTTGGGCACGCTCACCAGCCCCGCCAGAACCAGCAGCATCACGAAGGGCGACCACATCCAGGCATCGGCGAAGACAATGCCCGCGATGGCCCCGGCGGTGGACTGCAGCAGGACAAAGGGTTCACCGGTAAAGACCCGCACGGCCTGGGAGAGCAACCCGAAGGTCGGCTCATAGTAATAGCGGAAGAAAGCGCCGACGGCGACGAAGGACAGCATCATCGGGGTCAGCACCAGGATCAGCAGCACCCGCCGCAGAGGGAACTGCTTCGCGAAGAGCATAGCCAGGAGAAAGCCGACGATCATCTGCAGGCTGACCGTCAGCACCACCAGCTGCGCCGTCACCTGCAGACGGTCCCAGACCACCGGGTCGGTCAGCACCTTTTCGTAATAATGCAGGCCGGCGAAACGCGGCGGCGCCAGCCGGTTGGCGCGGTAGTGAAAAAAGCTCAGGCCGAAAGACCAGAGCAGCGGAAAGATGTTCATGATGAAGAGCAGCGCAATGGCCGGCGCCACCAGCAGACCGCCCGCGTGCCGCCCCCAGGCGTAGGCGACGAAGAGAAACGCCGAGAAGACGCAGACCGCGCCCGACACCCAAAAGGACACCGAGGGCGGCAAGAGCGTGATCGCGAGAGCAGAGATCAGGAGCGCGGCGGGGATCGAGAGGAACGCCACGCGGAGGGGATAAACTTCCCAGACTTTCATCATATTACGGCAACTGTCTCATGCTTTGCTGAAGCTTTAAGTCAGAATTTCGGTTGGCTGCGGCACGCAGAGAACCGCCGCCAACCGTGCGTAAAGAAGGGTGATGCGCGCCGCCGGGAACAGCGGCGGCGCGCATGCCAGGCACATCGTTACTCGATGTGCCCGGTTTCCTGCAGAAGCTCTTCCTGGAACTTCGCAATGGCATCCAGCGTCGTCTTGGCGTCCTGCTGGCCGGTGATGGCCTTGTCGAACTCCGCCTGCTGCTGCACCAGAAGCTCGAAGAATTCCGGAATGTGCCAGATGTCTTTTTGATTGTTCAGAGACGTGCCGAAGGCATGATTCCAGGGCCGGAAGGAGTTATAGGAGGCATCCTCGTAAACCGACTTCAGGCCGCTCTGACCGCCGGCTTTGGCGAAGGCCACCTGGGTCTCCGGCGACAGCCACCACTTCACGAATTCCAGCGCTTCCATGTTGGTGGTTTCATCGTTCCAGGTCATCAGCACGAAAGGCTGACCGCCGATGTTGTAGGTTCTGTCGATGCTGCCGTCGGCCTTTTTCAGACCTGCCGCCATGGCGAAGTCGACCTTGTCGGAGACCTTGGAGGTGTTGGCGTCGATGGAGCTTTCTGCGAAACCAATCCAGTTGATCATGTAGGCGACCTTGCCTTCACGGAACAACTCATCCTGCTTGAAGATATCCATGGTGCCGGTCTTAACCACCGGCGGCATGTACTGCAGCAGCGAGAGATAATGCTCGAAGCCTTTCACGGCCTCCGGCGAATTGACCACGCCCTCGGCTTTGCCCGTGGGCGCCTTGGTCTCGTCCCAGATATCACCGCCATGCTGCCAGATCATGCTGGCGATCTGCATGGTGGAGAAGTCATAGCCCTTACCGGCCTGATAGGCGATCCCGTAGAAATCGTCATCCAGCGCCTTGCCGCTCAGGGTTTCGCCCTTCTTGCGGCCGAAGAACTCGCCGAACTTCTGGACCATGTCCCAGTCTGCGTTGTTCATCTCCTCCGGTGTACAGGGCAGATCCGCATTGTACTTCGCCTTGAATGCGGCAGCCTCACTCTCGTCGCAGAAGACGTCGGTACGGTAGTAGGCCACCAGCACGTCGGGCATCTGCGGGAAGCCATAGTAGTTCTCGGACTTATGCGGATAGGTCGAGTAGGCATCCACCAGGGCCGGGTTCAGATCCTGCATGATCTGTTGAAGCTCGGGATCGGCATCGATGGCGTCGTTGAGTTTCTGGTAGTAGCCGCCTTCGATGAAGGCACCGAGCCACTGACTGTCGGAAACCGCCATGCTGTAGCGTTTCTCACCCGATGTGAGGGAACCGGACAGCCGGGTGTAGTAATCGGGCCAGGGAATGAAGTCGGGTTCCAAAGTGACATTGTTACCGCTCTTGGCTTTGTAACTCTTGTCGAAAAGATCCTTCATGATCCGGGTCGGGGGCCAGTCCGGCACAGCCATGCGCAGGACCACATCCTCGCCGAAGGCCGGCGCCGCCGACATCAGTCCGGCTGACAGAACTGCAACCGCAGCGGAACCGCCAGCGGCAGCTCTCAGGGTTTTCACGTATTTCATCACTCTTCCTCCCACATTTATTGTTTTGTTTTCATTCTTCCCCGCGCTTTTCGGCGGGGTCTCTCGGATCGCAACTCCTAGGTAATATGCTGTTCGGATTGAGCGTCGAAGACATGAACCCGCGCCGGATCGAAATCGAACGAAAGCTCGGCACCCGGCTGCAACGCCAGGGCATCTGCCTCCCGCACGACGACCTTCAGGCGCTGGTCCGCGGCATCGATGTCCACAATGGTAATGTCGCCGAGCGGCTCCAGCATGTGCACACGGCCGGATATGCCGCCCGGCGCTCCCCCATTAATGCGGATGTCAGCGGGACGAATCCCCACCTTTAAGTCCCGCGCCCCCGGGGGGAGATTGATGTCCGGCAGCGCGAAACTGCCGAAAGGAACTTCGATCGACCTGCCGTCACTGCCCAGGCTGGCGCCCATGACGTTCATGGTCGGCGAGCCGATTTTCTGGGCGACGTAAAGGTCTTTCGGAGTCAGATAGAGTTCGTCCGGTGTGCCGGTCTGCACCACGTGACCCTCGCGGATCACCGCGATCTCTTCGCCCATGGAAAGGGCTTCCAGTTCGTCCGGCGTCGCATAGATGATCGTGATCCCGAACTGCCGGTGCAGGCGCTTGATCTCGGTGCGCATGTCATCGCGCAGCTTGGCATCGAGGTTGGTCAGCGGCTCGTCCAGCAACAGAATATCAGGTCGCCGGATCAGGGAGCGGCCCAGCGCGACGCGCTGCTGCTCGCCGCCTGAGAGAGTCTCGGGCTTGTTCTCCAGGCGGTGGCCGAGCTTTAAAATCTCCGCGATCTCGCCAATCCGCTGGGCGATCTCAGCCGTGCTGACACCCGCCTCCTTCAAGGGATAGGCAAAGTTCTCGCGGACCGTCAGATGGGGATAGAGCGCGAAGGACTGGAACACCATGGAGACGTTCCGCCCCGCAATCGGCGCCCGGGTGAAATCCCGGCCGTTGATCTCGAGCCGACCTTCCTGAGGCCGCTCCAGACCCGCGATCGTCCGCAGAGCCGTGGTCTTGCCGACGGAACTGGGGCCGAAGACGACAAAAAGCCGGCCCCGCTCGACCTCGAAGGACATCCTGTCCAGCGCGACAACGTTTCCGAAGCGTTTGGTGACGGACTCAAGGCGGACTGCTACGTCCGCTGATCCCGCCGTCATGCCTCAATCCCTCTGAAGCGAAGCTGGCAGCTCATTCCGCAGCGACCTGGCCGACTTCAGCCGCCGCTGCGGGATCCTTGTGGAAAGAACCGTCCTTCATGATCCCGGTCAGGTTATCCGCGTTCTGCAGAAGGGTGACATCCTTGGAGGGGTCGCCATCCACAAGCAGCAGGTCAGCCAGATAACCCTCCTTCACCAGCCCGACATCCATGTCCATCAGCTCACCCCCGAGCTTGGTGGCCGCGGAAATAGCCTCCAGAGGCGTGAAGTCGAGTAGCTTGACGAAGTGGTCCAGGTCACGCGCGTTGGTGCCGATCGGATTCCAGGCGAAGCCGTAGTCGCCGCCGGGCAAGATCCGAAGGCCGCGCTTTTTCAGCTTCTTCATATTATCGACGCAGCTTTCCAGCTCCCGCGCGAAGTAGATGGCCACCGGGGTATCTTTTGTGACACCCCAGGCTGCCCCCTCACCCATGGAGGTCGCATACATGATGCCGACCGCCGGTCCGACGAAGATGTTGTCCTTGCGGGCCTCGAGCATATCGAGGGCTTCTTCGTCCGCGAGGGTCGCGTGATAGACGATATCGACACCGTTGCGCGCGCACATCTTGACGCTTTCCGCGGAGCGGGCATGGCCGGCGACCATCTTGCCGCGCGAGCGCCCGACTTCGCAGACCGCCGCGACTTCGGCTTCGTTCATGACCGTTTGATGGGCGCGGGCGAAGGGAATGAACTCGTCGCCCGAGGGATTGATTTTCAGGGTGTCCACACCTTCCCGGCACATTTCCCGCGCGGTGCGCAGAAACTCGTCCGCACCGTCACAACAGATCGCAAAGGTCTCGCGGTACATATGGGCCCGGCGGACATCGCCAAGACCACCGGTCACGGTGAGCTCCGGGCTGGCCGCGCGCAGACGCGGTCCGGGAATGTCGCCGTCATCGATAGCGTTGCGGATCACCACGTCCAGGCGTGCCTTGGCAGCCGCAGCACTGAAGATTGCCGTGAAGCCCTGATCGAGCATCTTCTTGGCATACTTCATGGTCAGGAGCGTGTGTTCTTCCGGAGGAATGTCGCCGAGCCCCTCCAGGTTCGGCGTATCGCAGAAGCTGATATGACCGTGTGATTCGATCAGACCCGGCATCAGGGTCTTGCCACCGCCGTCGATCAGACGCGCGCCATCCCGTGGCAGGGATTCGCCGTCGCGGGCGATTTTCTTGATACGGTTGCCTTCGATCAGGACTTCGGCGGGAAAGGCAGCGGCACCAGATCCATCGATGACCTGGACGTTACTGAACAGAGTCGTACTCAAGATACTTCCTCCCATGTCTGCGGGCGATTCCGGAGCACTTGACCGCGCTCTCCGCCGCCTCGCTATTTTTACCGTTCTAACCGCACGCTTCCGGTGCCTGGAAGCACCACGGTTTTCACGCCAGAACAATGTATACATTAATCCTATCAGCTTTCGGCGGTGATTTCTCCTTTTTCCTTGCGGGAATCCGCAGATGCTGGACTAAAGACCTATTTTACGGCTTAGAATCAGTGGCTTGGCGGTGGTGTTATTTATGAACTTCACGCCGTCGCCGATTGTTGCCGAAATGCGATCAGTTCGCCGGATCGACAAAGGTCGTGCGGTACAGCAGGCGCCGCGAGCCATCGTAATCGTTGACTGCGTAGTGCAGGGTCGTGCGGTTATCCCAGATCGCGACGGTGCCCGGGGTCCAGTGCAAGCGGCAGCAGAACTCCGGCCGGGTGCAATGCTTGTAAAGGGCGTCGAAAACCGGTGCGCTCTCGGCCTCGGTCATGCCGTCCAGGCGGGTCGTATAGATCGGATTGAAGAAGAGCGCCTTGCGGCCGCTGTGTGGGTGGATCATGACAGCGGGATGGCGCGTCTCTTCGTCCGCTTCGGGATTGTCGCGCGACATCTGGATGGAGCTGCGCAGCGCAACCGGTGTCGGATACTTCACGCCGTAGGGCTTGCCGATATGGATGGCATCACGGCCGTCGACAATCTTGCGCAGATCGGCCGGCAAGGCATCGTAAGCCGCCACCTGGTTGGCCCAAAGCGTGTCGCCGCCGATTTCCGGGACCTCCACCGCATTGAGGACGGAGCCCGATGGCGGTTGCTTGAGAAAGCTGAAGTCCGAATGCCAGTTGCCGCCGAAGACGCCCACGTTACGCTCACTGGCTTCCTTCAGAACGGCAATCACCTCCGGCTCGCCGTCCATGGAGGCAACGTAAGGCAGACGCATGATATCGCCAAAAACCGCCGTCAGGCGTTTCTGCGCGGGAATGTCGAGATTCTGTTCCCGGAAGACCAGCATCTGATGCTCCCACAAAGCAGAGCGCAGTTGCTCGGCAAGCGAACCGGAAATCGGCTGCTTAAGATCAGGACCGGTGACTTCAGCGCCGACCGCCGGTGTCAAAGGCTTCACATCAAACATCGTGCGCAACATTCCCCGCTTAATCACTGTTCCCCGTTCAGTCAGGCCAGTATCCTGGCTGTCTTCATAAAGTCGAGCGTGTGCTCCAGGTCAACCACGCCTGCGTCGGAGCCCAAGCCCGTTGCAACCAGTCCCGAAGTAGCCGTTCCGAGCCTGCAGGCCTCTTCCAGATCGTATCCCATGGAAAGACCGGCGATAAAGCCACCGCAATAGCTGTCGCCGCAGCCGGTGGTGTCGGAGACCTGCACTTCGAACGCGGGCACGACGAAGTCGCCGTCGGCGGTACTGATGTAGGAGCCTTTCTCGCCCCATTTAAAAATACAGGCCGCTGCGCCCATATCCTTGAAGAACCGCGCGGCCTCTGCCGGCTCGGATAGCCCGGAGAGAAAAGCCGCCTCCTCGAAGGAGGGCATGAAGTAGTCGACGTGTGGCAGCAGGTCCTTCAGCAATCCGACCGTCTGCGCGTTGGGTGCAATGAGATCGAAGGTCGTGGTCAGGCCGCGCGCCTTGGCATGGGCAAGCAGCTTCGCGCTTTGGCTCTCACTTTGGCCCCGATCCATGGCATCGAGAAGGCCCGTTCCGCCGTGGTGCAGGAACCTGGCATCACAGACCGCGTCGAACTGGTCCTCGGTGATGAAAAGCTTGTCCGAAGCGCCCCGGCAGTGCAACGCGGGCCGGTCGCCGTTGGGCCGGATGGTCAGTATCGTCGCGGACGTCAAAGCTTCGTCAGTGCGCTGGATGAGTGAGAGATCGATGCCCATGCGCCGATAGAAGTCGTAGACAAAGTCACCCTTCTCATCATTCCCGAGACAGGCCGCAGTCGAGCAGGAAATCCCAAGCTTGGCGGCATTCATCACCGCACCGGAGGCCGTGCCTGCCGGGTTCATCCTGATCTCATCGATAAAGGCGACGCCGCCGCCTTCGGGGATGGTCTCCACCGGGCGGCCCGCAATATCCAGAATGGTCAGTCCGACGAAGACCGCATCGAATTTTGCCACTGTGTTTCTCCCCCGTCTCATTTTACGAACAGCGCGCAACGGTTTCAAAGCCCACGCCGTTATCTTCTGTTTCGGCCATGGTAAGGCCGCGAATGACTTTGGCAAGCCCCCGAAAATTACAGCTTTCTGACGGAAGCTGAAGTCCCGCAGATGACCTTCAGTGCAATTGCGCAGGGCTTCAGGTTCCCCTAGCCTTCTCCAATCGACAGCAGTTCCGCGGAGACTTTGCATGCCCCATCTGTCGCCTGAAGACATCGCCCGGTACCGCAAGGACGGCTATCTGGTGCCACGGTTTCGCCTGTCCCAAGAACGCATTGCCGGGCTGCGTGCAACCCTGGACGAGCTGATTGAAGCCAACCCGGACGTGCGCCCGGAAAAGCTGGTCAGCGCCCATATAGAAGGTAAGAATGCAGAGGGTGTGCGTGGCAGTGCGGCCTTTTTGGAGCTCGCCCGCGAGCCGGAGATTCTCGACATGGTCTCCGATCTTATCGGTGAGGATATCATCCTCTGGGGCTGCCAGATTTTCTGCAAGCCGGGACGCACCGGCTTTGAAACGCCCTGGCACCAGGACGGTCACTACTGGCCGATCCGGCCGCTTGCGACCTGTACGGTCTGGGTCGCACTGGATCCTTCGACCCGGGCGAACGGCTGTCTGCGCGTCATCCCCGGATCCCACGGTACCGGCGCCCTCTTCCCGCATCTGCATGAGACGCGCGAGGATATCGTTCTGAGCGACCGCACAGCCGAGGATGCCTTCGATGCGGGAACCGCTGTGGACCTGGAGCTGGAACCCGGTGAAATGTCCCTGCATGACGTCTTCATGATTCATGGCGCCGACGCCAACGTCTCTGCGCAGCGGCGCGCCGGGGTCGCGATCCGTTACATGCCCGCCACCTCGGTTTTCGAACGTGATCTGAGGCCGCTTGACGGAAAAAGCGGTATTCCGGTCAACTTCGCCACCCGCCCCCTTTGGTTGCTGCGCGGCGAAGACCGCACAGGCCGCAACGATTTCGCCATCGGCCACAGCAGCAAATAGCGTAGAAAAAAGTGACTGCGGACGTCCCGGATCCAAACCCGAAGCTCAACATAATCTTCGAATAATCTTTTATAAATCAGACCTCTATCTAAGAACCGGCGTGAGCTTCATCAAATCACCTTGACTTATGATTATAATAGTTATATCTATTTTGATCATAACAGAGGCAAACCCAATGAAACCGACGAAACAACTCTCAGACTACCCCCAACCCTCGGTCGCGATCGATCTGGCGATCCTAACGGTTGCGCAGGGCGGTTTGCAGGTTCTGCTGATGCGGCGCAACGACGCCGAAGAGGTTGGCGGTCTCTGGGCTTTGCCTGGCGGATTTGTTCATGCCGACAAGACGCTGGACGAGACTGTCTTGCGTGTCATGAAGGAGAAGGCCGGTCTATACGAGGCGCATCTGGAACAGCTTGGAACCTATGGTGCGCTGGAGCGTGACCCGCGCGGACGCGTCATCAGCGTCGTCTATTTCGCTCTGACACCGCTCCAAAAGCTCGTCGCCGTCAGCAACGGACGGGATGATTTGCTGCTCGCGCGGATCGAAGTGCCCTGGCGCGGGGAGGAAGGTGGTCCCGCCGATGCCCTCTCCCCGGACGGCGAGAAACTGCAACTCGCCTTCGATCACGAAGAGCTGCTCGGCGACGTGGTCAAGCGCCTGCGCGGCAAACTGGATTACACACCCATCGGCTTTGCGCTGCTGGAGCGGCATTTCACGCTGCGGGATGCACAAGAAATTCACGAGGCGATCCTGGGCCGGTCCCTGACCAAGCCCGCCTTTCGCCGCAAACTGCTCGACCGCGGACTGATCCGCGCAACGGGCAAATTCGAAACGGGAGGCGCATACCGCCCCGCCGAACTTTACGAACTCAAGTAGGCAATGCGAACTCAAGTAGAAAAGCGAGAATGCAAAATGGCACAGATCAAAAAGTACCCCCTGCTCAGTCAGCTGCGGTCCGAAGCCTCCAGCTACGTCCAATACTTCCGCAAGGGAAAGACAGTGCGCGCCGGGCGTGGCCTGTCGTTCTGGTTCGACCCGACCGGCGCGTCCATCAGCGAGATCCCCATGGACGACCGGGAACTAAACTTCATGATCAAGGGCCAATCCTCGGACTATCAGGACCTGGCGGTCCAGGGCGTCGTCTCTTGGCGTGTCGTCGATGCACAGCGCCTTGGTGAACGCGTGGACTTCTCTATCGACCTGAAGAGCGGACGCTCCGCCGGAAAGCCTCAGGATCAGATCAGGTCCGTGCTGAACGGCCTGGTGCGAGAGTTCGCCGATACGCACCTGAAGAAATACGGTGTCCGCGAACTGCTGGAGAAAGGCCTTGCGCCCCTGCAGGCGGCCATCAACGCGGGTTTCACCGAAGATCCGACCCTCACCTCCATGGGGCTCGAGATTGTCAGCGTCCGCGTGGCGGCCCTGACCCCAAGCTCCGAATTGTCGCGCGCGCTGCAGGCGCCGACCTTCGAAAGCCTGCAGCAGAAGGCGGATGAAGCGACCTTCAGCCGCCGGGCGCTGGCCGTCGAAAAGGAACGCGCCATTGCCGAAAACGAGTTGAACAATCAGGTCGAGCTAGCCGCGCGGCGGAAAGAGCTGATCGCCCGCGAGGACGCCAACGCCCGCTCCGAAGCCGAGGCCCTGGCCGCGGCATCGAGGATCACGGTCGAGGCTGACGCCGAGGCCAAGATCGTCACCGCGGAAGCAGAGGCCCGGCGGATCCGCTCGGTTGAACAGGCGGCTGCCGATATGGAGACCGCCCGCATGTCCGCCTACGGCTCGGTGCCTCCGGCTGTTCTCTACGCCCTGGCAGCCCAGGAGTTTGCCGGCAAGCTGGAACGGATCGACAGCCTGACGGTCAGCCCGGACATGCTGGCCGGCATCATGAACCAGATAAAGAGCCTGGTCGGATCGACGGAGGCGCAAGGATAACATGAGCAGTCTCAACCCCCGCGTGGTTCTGATCACACGTCAGACCGAATATGCCAGCCTCCTGGCCGCGCATGCCACGCGGGGCCAGGCAGCATTTTTCCTGCAAAGCCGTGGTCAGAACATCGAGGAAGTCGAAGCCCGTGACCGGATCGAAGCCGAGGCAATCACGGGCGCCAAGCGCAGCATTCCAAGCGACTGGTCCTTTGCCCAGGTTTTACGCGACGATCTGAATCGCTTCCTCTTCTTTCCCAACGATATCATCGTCGCCATCGGACAGGACGGCCTGGTCGCGAACCTGGCAAAGTATCTCGACGGTCAGGCGGTGATCGGTATCAGCCCCGACCCGGCACGAACCGAGGGAGTCCTGACGCCAAATCCGGTTGATCTGCTCGGCGAACTGCTTCCCGCCGTTGCCCATCAGGAAGTGGGATTTCAGAAGCGCGCAATGGTCCGGGCCCGCCTGGGCGAGGGCGATGAGCTGACCGCCCTGAACGAGCTCTTTATCGGTCACCGGTCGCATCAGTCGGCGCGTTACGTGGTAAATTACGCCGGCGCCGAGGAGTTTCAGTCCTCTTCCGGCATGATCGTCGCAACCGGCACCGGCATGACCGGCTGGGCAAAATCCATCATGACCGCGACCCATCACAGCATCGAGATCGGACCTGAAGAACCGCGCGCGGCTTTCTTCGCACGCGAACCTTGGCCGAGCCGGATCTCAGGGTGTGAAATCTCGGCGGGAGAGATTCAGAAGGACACGAGCCTGCGCATTCTCTCACGCATCAACGAAGGCGGCGTGATCTTTGCCGACGGGATCGAACAGGACTTCCTCGCCTTCAACTGGGGCGTCGAGGCCGAGATCGGTATCTCGCAGAAACAGTTGAGGATGGTGCTGCCTTGACCATCCCGTTGTCAGCCCTCTTGCCGCCCCTGCTGATGATCTCCATATCCGCAGAGTTGCAACCATCACGCAGACAGGGGAAACGCGGGTGAAGAAACGCAAAGGTCAATGTCTCTGCGGCAACGTCCGGTACGAGGTCGCGGGAAAACCTACCTTTCCCCACCTCTGTTCCTGCCGGATGTGCCAGCTTTGGTCCGGCGCCCCGAGCGTTGCCTGGGTCGA
The DNA here is from genome assembly GCF_007004665.1 of Denitrobaculum tricleocarpae. Lineage (GTDB taxonomy): Bacteria > Pseudomonadota > Alphaproteobacteria > Kiloniellales > Kiloniellaceae > Denitrobaculum > Denitrobaculum tricleocarpae. The sequence continues at coordinate 195,484 of NZ_ML660057.1, forward strand.
ATTCCCCATTGACCAGATCGAATGGACCGGTCCAGCTGGCGAACCCGCGTTTTATCAGTCATCGGAAAAGACTCAGCGCGGATTCTGCCGGAACTGCGGCAGCACGATCTGCGCAATCGACGAAGGCTACGACAAGATATCCCTGACGATGACCTCACTGGAGGCCCCCTCGGCGATCGTTCCGGGGAAACAGCACAGCTTCGCGAGAGAAGCACCGTCCTGGTGGTCGGTCGCAGTCAAGCGGCAACCGACCACCCGGATGTGAGGCGCTATATCTCCATCACCACGCGGCCTTCAATCTTTCCGGCCTCCATACGCTCGAAGATGGCGTTGATGTTATCCAGACTGTCCATTGAATAGTGGGAGGCGACCTTGCCCTCGGCGGCAAACTGCAGAGCCTCGGTGAGATCGTTGCGCGTCCCGACAATGGAACCACGGACGGTCTTGCGCGAAAGAACCACATCGAAGATCGGCAGCTCAAAACCGCCCGGCGGCAAACCGACCAGGCTCATAGTCCCGCCCCGGCCCAGCAGGCCGAGTGCCAGAGGGAAGGAATCCCGCGATACAGCCGTCACCAGCGCACCCTCGACACCGCCACCTTTCTGAACCTCGTCCACCACATCCTGCTCCGCCGCGTTAAAGACCTGATCCGCGCCCGATTTCTTGGCTAACTGTAACTTGTCCTCTGCGATATCGACGGCGATAACATGAAAGCCCATGGCCTTGGCGTACTGAACGGCCAGGTGGCCCAGGCCGCCGACGCCAACGACGGCAACGGTCTGGCCCGGCTTCGCCTCGGTTTCCTTCAGGCCTTTGTATACGGTTACGCCGGCGCAGAGGATCGGCGCCGAGGGCGCAAACTCCAAACCGTCGGGGATCAATCCAAGATAACCCGGGTCGGCGAGAACATATTCGGCAAATCCGCCATTCACACCGTAGCCGGTATTCTGCTGCTCGGCGCAAAGGGTTTCCCATCCGCCGACGCAATGGCGGCAATGACCGCAGGCGGAATGAAGCCAGGGCACGCCCACCCGGTCGCCTTCCTTCAGCCAGGACACGCCCTTGCCGATTTCCGCCACCACACCGACGCCCTCATGTCCGGGGATAAACGGAGCCGAGGGTTTGACCGGCCAGTCTCCCTGTGCGGCGTGCAGATCGGTATGACATACGCCGCAGGCCTCGACCTTCACGACAACGGCTCCGTCGCGGACGTCAGGCTTCTCGACTTCCATAATTTCCAGTGGCTGTCCCAGTTCCGTGACGACAGCGGCTTTCATGGTACCTGGCATGCTTGGCTCCCTGTTGGACAAGAGGTTTTGAACACGCCCACCCACGCCGAGGTGGTGTGTCAGCACATGTCTGACTCCTTTCCCCGCCCGTGTCGTTGATCCAAATCGCCAAGCGATATCATAGCGTTTACTTGACAGAAAACGATGTGACGCAGCGCAAGAGACAGACCCTAGGTAGTAGGTGGTGCACAATCCACAGCTGTCCAGCCGAACATCGCATTTTCAACGAAATTTGTTGACGGGCGACCCGTCCACTCGATTTTTTTCACAAGAGACGCGGACGAGAGAACTGGCGCGCGGGATCCGCTGGGGGGCGTTTAGGAGGAAATCTGATTGCGGCCGCGCAGACTAGGACGACCGAAACTCAGGCCGCATCTGCAAGAGGCAGGGAAATTCTGAAGGTGGTCCCGACACCGACTTCAGACTCAACCGATAGCCTGCCGCCATGCTTTTCCTCAATGATCGAACGCGAAATGGCCAGCCCCTGGCCCGTGCCGACGCCAGGTGCCTTGGTGGTGAAAAAGAGATCAAAGATACGCTCGATCTTGTCTTCAGGAATCCCGTTGCCGTTATCGACGATCGAGATCTGAGCCTCGTCGTCTTCCCGCCTGGCGGCAATGCGGATCAGTCCGGCCCGAACCTCTTCGGCTTCCTCGATCGCCTGCGCCGCATTGACGACCATGTTGATCAGGACCTGACTGAGATCACCCGGGAAACACGGCACCTGACCGAGTTGATCGTCAGTATCACAACGGATTTCGGCGCAGTACTTCCACTGGTTTTTCGAGACCGTCACGACGTTTTCGATCAGGGACGAGAGATCGTAAAGCGTCTTTTCGCCATTGTCCCCGTGCGACAAGGCCTTTACGGAAGAAACGATCCGGCTGACCGCCTGCACGCCATCCGTCGCTTCCTGCAAGGCGCGCGGCACCTCCTCGGACAGGTACTCCCAATCCATCTCCTCCAGCGCCGTCTCGAGATCGCCCTTGCCGGCACGAAGGTCCAACAAGGCCTGGTTCAGATCGCAGAAGGACTCCCGGGCAAACTTCACATTGTCGCCGACATACTGGATTGGCGTATTGATCTCATGGGCGATGCCGCTGGCCAGGGTTCCCAGGGATTCCATCTTCTGGCTTTGCATCACCTCCATCTCGAGATGCCGGTTCCGCTCGACCGCATCGAAGAGCTCGGTAATGTCGGTTTCGACCACGACGACACCACCGTTCGACATCTGGCGCCGCGAATTCATCAGAACGCGGCCGTCCAGCGTGCGGCTTTGCCATTGCATGTCTTCCGTGATGCCGGCCCCCGCCGAGGGCGCGGCCGATTCCAAAAGGGCATTCAAGGACTCACCGTCGTCGTCCGCGGGCTCCAACTGTTCCGACAGCAGACAAGAGAGCTCGACGAAACTCTGCGGCATGTTTCCATTGGCGGTGATATCAGGATAGGTTTCTTTGAAAGCTTCGTTGACGAACTCGATCCTGTCCCGGGCATCCACGATCACAACGGACTGATCCATGCTGTTCATGGCATCGCGCATGACCGTCTCCGCGTGCTCACGCTCCGCCTCGGCTTTCCGCCGGGCCTCCTCGGCCTCTTTGGCGAATTCGGCCAGAGCTCTGGACATGCGGTTGAAGCTGTTGCTGGTGTCCGCCAGTTCATCACGGCCAGTGACCCGCAACTGATAACCGAAATCCCCCTGGGCGACACGTTTCGCGCCTTTGCGTAAAAGCGCCAACTGCTTGGTCAGCACGGTGCCTAAAAGCAACCCGAAAACGGCCACCAGCAGGATCTCCATCGCGGCGATCGACAGCATCCAACGGGTCGCATCACCAAGAGTGGTCTCGATGGTCGCGGTCGAGAGGCCGATCTCGACTCTGCCGAAGTCCTTTCCAGCGGAGACGATCGGCGCGGAAACATCCAGACGCATGTCGTTCGACGTCGTTTCGATGGAATCGTCCTCCAAGAAGTCCGCTTCCAGCGCGCCGCTGTCTCCGCCTTGCGCCACAACCAGTCCGTTGGCGTTGCGAACTCTGACATAGAGGATGTCGTCATTCTGAAGAGTTTGACCGACGAGGGCATCCAGGGTCGCCAGGTCCAGCGAGAGCAGTGCGTCGCTGGTCATGGTCGAGAACAAACGCGCGGTAACCTGCGAGCGCTCGAGGAGTTGTGCCTCGTTCGAGCTTCGCAGGTAATGAAGACCGCTGATCACCAGTATCGCCAGCAGAACACACTCGATCGCCGCGATACCGAGGACTGTTTTTAGCCGGAATGACATTGCAGGGATTCGTTCGAAACGATCTGGGTGTGGTTCTGTGTTAGCTGCAGGGCACGAATGTCATCCCAATCCGCGTTGGCCGCCTGTACGAAGCCTTTCATCCCCAGGGGCTGGAGGGTCTGGGCATCATTCGCCGCAACCTGCTGCATCGCCTCGAAGAGAGCTTCGGACTGTGCCCCATTCATCCGCGAACTCACCGCGAAGGCATGTGGCGTATAGCCGTCGGTGCGATAGACGATCTTCAACTGATCCCGAATGTCGGCGGGAACATTGTTGAAGGTCCGCATGACACCGCCCCCCGCGGGCATCAGGCCTGCCGCAACCGCCCGGTAGACGGAGTCATGCGACTTGACGTAATTCGGCGAGATGTCGATCCCCCGTGCCTTCAGTTCCGCACGGGGAATAACACTTGCGCCAAAGGCGGCAGGCGACGGAAAGGCAACCGCATTGCCCGAGAGATGCTCCAGATTTTCAAGAGACGCATCCTTGCGGGCGACCAGGATACCCCGAAGCCGCTTGTCACGAACGCGCGCTATTGCCTGGTATCCGGCAAGGTCGTGAAAAACCGTGTAATGATAGGGATTCATGTAGGCGATGTCATAGGCACCCTTGGCAAGGCAGGCTTCAAAGGTCGGGATGTCTTTTGCCGTCGCAAACTCGATGCGATAGCCGCTGACGTCGCTCAAGCGCTCCATAAAGGGCACCCAGGCCTGCGCCAGTCGCGAAGCCGATTGCTGTGGCACGATCCCGAATACAAAGCTTTCCCGGCTGTCGGCGGCCGCAGTCCCGACAGTCGAAAGGGTGATTTGCAGGACGGCCGCAATAAGCAAATAAAATCGCATAGGGTGAATAGAAAGCGGAATAATTCTCGCTTTTGAAAAAACTCGTTGCATTTTTGATCTCCAATATTGCGGGCCAACTCACCCTTCCATGCACCTTTGCTTCAGAAATCTAAATCACACTACCACTATATTTGCAGTGAATTTATTAACACTGAGGCTTTATTCTCTACGCAAGAGCATGCCGTTTTCTTCGGATTTAGGTCATCCCCATTTGAGGGGGATTGCCGGCGGCCCGTGCAAAAGACCTTTGGATTTAGGGTTTCTTAGAAAAGCCGGCCTATGAAACTGCCCATGCACAAGGATAAACCGGTCATTCTCTTCGTTGACGACGAAGCTGCAGTTCTGAGCTCATTGTCCCGCCAGCTCCGCCATCAGCGCGACCGTTGGTGCCTTGAATTCGAGAGCTCACCGAAGACCGCGCTGCAAAAAGCGCAGGAACTGGATATCGATGTCGTCGTTTCGGACATGCAGATGCCCGGCATGAACGGGCTCGAGCTGATTGCCGCCATGCGGCGTTTCTCTCCCGAAGCCGCCTATATCATGCTGACAGGCAGCTCAGATCTCTCCACAGCCGTCGGCGCAATTAACGATGCCAGTGTTTTCCGCTTTTACACGAAGCCCTGTCCGGCCGAACTTCTGGAGGAAGGCATCGAGGCAGGCCTCGCAGCCAGGGTGACGGCACAGGGTCCGGCTGAGATACAAAAGACGCCCGAGACACGAGAAACGGCCGAGATACGAGACAGCGATCTCTCTGATATTAATAACACTATTGGCATGGCGGCACTTGACCACCTCTCGCTCAGTGTGATCGTTGTCGACCCGGCCGCACGGGTTCTTCTGACCAACAAAAGTGGTGGTGCACTCCTCTCCAGAAGCGATGGCCTGAGCATGAGCGCCGGCGAGATTTGCCGGGCCTCGACGACATCGGAGTCCGAAAAGCTGCACCAACTCATCCAGATGGCAGCCGCCGACCCACAGGAAAACGAACAGGGTTCGTTTGTGGTCTCCCTCCAACGCCCCTCGCAGAAACGCGCCTACTCTGTGCTCGCTATTCCGATCGCGGCACCAGGTTCCGAACAGGCGCAAGAATCCTGCAATCCGCTTGTCGCGCTCTATGTCTCCGATCCGGAGAACCAACCCTTGCCGTCAGCCGAGGCGATCTCGCGGCTCTTCGGGCTGACCCGCGCCGAGGCACGTATTGTTCATGAGCTGGTTAAGGGCGCTTCGATGGACGAAGCAGCCGAGAACGCAGGTGTCACCGTAAGCACGGCACGCACCTACCTGAAGCAGGCTTTCAGCAAGACGGACACCAAGCGACAGGCGGAATTGGTTAAGCTTGTCCTCACCTACCCGCGGCTCTCATCATAAGCGGGGCTGCCCCGGAGCCTATAGCCCGCTGGACCAAAACGCAGTTCACGCCCTTGAGTGGAACGATCAAGGGCGCGAATTGCCGTCTCACGGTGTGAGATGAGTCTGATGGGGTTTTCTGGGCCCTGGAGGGAGGCTCAGGCTTTTAACCGCAGCACGGCCAAAAGCTATCAGACTCGCGGAAAACCTATTGTCGGTTTGGAAAAGCCACCACATTCGCATGCGAGATCTGGGGCGGTACCTCTACGGACGCCGCGGGGATCACAATCCGTACGTTTGTGCCCTCGTCCAGGCAGCTATCGAGGTCAATGCGGCCACCCTGCAAATTCGCCAGGGCCCGAGCCAGGGGAAGTCCCATGCCAATCCCGCCAAAGGCGCCATCATAAACGTCGGCTTCCTTGGCAAAGGGCTGCATGACGCGGTCCAACCACTCCGGCTCGATTCCGACCCCTTTATCAGCGACCAGGACCGTGAGCAGGCCAGCCTCATCAACGGAGAACTCCAGCAGCACTGCGCCCTCATGGTGACTGAATTTAACGGCGTTCGACAAGAGATTGCCCACGCACACGGACAAAGCCTGTGCATCGATGAAGAGTTCGACATCATCCTCGGGTTCATCTACATAGAGATGGATCGCTTTTTGATCACACTCCGGCCGGATACGCTCAATGCAATCGGTCGCGAAGTCGCGCAGTGATACGGGCCGCCGATCGAGTGTGTACTGCCCTGACTGCACTGCCCCATAGTCCATCAGACTGTTCACGATCTCACTGAGATTCGTACCACTTTCGCGGATCGTCGAGACGTAGTCACGGCTCCGACCGTCATCATCCAACTGCTGCTCAAGGATCTCAGCGAAACCGATAATGTGGTTGAGCGGTGTCCGGAGCTCGTGGCTCATGGTCGAAAAGAGATCAGAGGTCTGCTTCATGGTTTCGTTCGCCCGCTTCGACGCATCCAGCATGTCGCGCTGGCGCAGGGACATCAAAACACCGTCCTCCACCGCTTTGCTCAGTTGGTCGCCCGTGCAGGGTTTGCGAATAAAACGGAAGACTTCGGCCTGATTGACGGCATCGACGGCAATGTCCGGTTCGGTGCTGCCCGTCAGCATGATCCTGGTCGCCAGAGGCGCACTGATTTTCAGGGTTTCCAGGAAATCGAGGCCATTCACGCCCGGCATGTGCATGTCGCTGACCACCACGCTGAAAGGCTCTGATGCCTCAATCTTCTTCATGGCGTCCGTGACCGACGTGGCCAGTGCTACGTCGAACTTACGCGAGAGGCGGCGGCTCATGGCAAACAGGATATGCGGTTCGTCATCCACAAGCAGGACTTTTTGTTTGCTGGCCATCTCTGTGTCTCCTCGTCAACAGCTTCACGAAACCGGGTCGTCCGTGTTCATGGCCAGGAGCATGATCGCAACAAACTTTCGGCGCAGTCCTCAAATGGGGGGAGATTTAATAAAATTCGTCATTAATCTCATTGGAAGACAAAAATAGTTGAAAACAAAACAAAAAGAATAATAAACCCGCTAAAACACACAACCATTAGTATGTTTCGTTAACAGTTATTACAAGAGATCATTATAAAATATCACACTAAACTCAATTATGTTTACAGTGACTTGGAGAGATGAACATGAAAGGTGTTGTATTTACCGAGTTCCTCGAAATGGTGGACGATAAGTTTTCACCGGAAATCGCGGAACGAATCATAGACAATGCCGATTTGGCCTCCAACGGCGCTTACACGGCGGTCGGCACTTACGACCACACCGAACTCGTAAAACTGGTCGTCAACCTGGCCGCGGAAACCGGCGCCGAAGTACCGGATCTCGTGCGCACCTTCGGTGAGCATTTCTTTCATCGTCTCGTCGCGATCTATCCACACTTCGTCAATGACGACCAGGACGTCTTCGCCTTTCTCGAGAGTGTCGAAAATTACATTCACATCGAAGTCCGCAAACTCTACCCCGATGCAGATCTGCCCTCGGTGAAGACGGAACGGCCCGGAGATGGCCAACTCGTCGTGACCTACGAGTCAAAACGCTGCCTCGCCGACGCGGCACACGGCCTGATCCTGGGCTGTCTCGACCATTTCAAGGTGAAGGACAAGGTCAGCATCGATCGACAGGACGAGAGTGAGGGCAAAGGCAGCCGGGTCCGCTTTAATCTCTCAAAGGCTGCATAAAACCATGGATATCGGGACGCTTGAAAAGCGGCTGGCGCGCGAAAAGGCCGCAAGATCTGAAGCTGAAGCCCTCCTGGAGGCGAAGAGCCGCGAGCTGTATCTCTCCAACAAAGAGCTTCTCAAGGCCTCCCAGACTCTTATCGGCCAGTCGCAGCAACTCAATGCCATCTTCGACCAAGCCCTGACGGTCATTCTACTGACCGATGGCGATGGCAAGATCCAGCGGGCGAACCGTTCGGCGGAAATGACCTTCGGCCGCGAGCCGGGCGAGCTTAAATCGACGAACCTATACGATTTGCTCGATCAGAGTTCGCGTGAAGCCGCCGTTGCACTGGAGCGCCAGCGCGATCCGGCAAAGAAGTTCATGACTGTTGGCGATATGCAGGAAATGGTGGGGCTTCGCGCCGACGGAACGCCTTTTCCTCTCGAACTTGCGGTATCCGTCTTCGAACTGGAAGGAAAGCGACATGGCGTATGGATCAGCCGCGATATCACTGCGCGCAAGGAGGCCCAGGAGAAACAGCTGCGTCTGGAGCAAGAGTTACGACAGTCGCAGAAGCTCGAATCTCTTGGCACGCTCGCGAGTGGCATTGCCCACGAGATCAACACGCCGATCCAGTACATCAACGACAACGCGCACTTCCTTAAGGAATCCTTCTCGGATCTGATGTCCGTTCTTCAGGCATACGACGTTCTGCTGCAAAAAGCCGACACCGACGATCAGTATAAGGAGCAAACAGGTGCGGTCCGGGCCAATGCCGAGGCGGCGGATGTCGATTTCCTTAAGGAGGAGATTCCGAGTTCGATCGATCAAACCCTCGATGGCATTGAGCGCATCAGCAAAATCGTGACGGCGGTGAAAGAGTTTTCCCACCCCGGCACCACCGAGATGACGGCGATCGACCTCAACCAGGCGATCGAAACGACACTCTCGGTCACCCGGAACGAGTGGAAATATGTTGCCGAAACAACGACGGACTTCGATGCCGGCTTGCCTATGGTTCCCTGCCTGCCGGGCGACATCAATCAGGTGATCATGAACCTGATCGTCAACGCGGCCCACGCCATCGAGAGCAAAGGCGGGGAAAGTCTGGGCAAGATTGCCATCAAGACGAGCCATTCCGATAGTCAGGTGACGATCGCGATCACCGACAACGGCTGCGGAATCCCGGAAGCCAACCAGGGGCAGATCTTCGATCCCTTTTTCACGACGAAGGGGGTTGGAAAAGGCACGGGCCAGGGTCTTTCGATCGCCTTTAACATCGTGTCTCAGAAACATGATGGAACACTCTCCTTCACCACCGAAGAAGGCGTCGGCACCACCTTCACAATCACCCTGCCGGCAGTACGAACCCCAGAAGTAAAGGAGGCCGTATAGATGTCCGCACGTGTTATTTTTGTCGACGATGAACCAAACATCCTGCGGGGACTGCAACGAACCTTTCGCCGCTTGCGCAATGAGTGGGACATGGACTTCCTGGACGGTGGAGAGGCGGCGTTAAGCCATCTGAGTGAAAATCCCGTGGACGTCATCGTCTCGGATATGCGCATGCCCGGCGTGGACGGCGCTCAGTTAATGACGGAGGCAGCGCGGACGCACCCGGAGAGTCTACGCATCATTCTCTCCGGCGAAGCAGACCGGGAAATGACATTCCGCACCGTCGGTGTCAGTCATCAGTTCCTGCCCAAACCTTGCAACACGGACAGTCTCTGCGAAAAAATCCAACGAAGTCTTGCCGCGAAGAGCAAGCTGCCCCGCGCTGATCTCCAACTTGCCGTCTCGGGCACAGCGTGTCTGCCGGTTTCGGAGGAGGCTCTGCAAAGCTTGAAAGTCGCTGTGGAAGGCGACTCCAGCTCGCTCGAGGACGCGGCGGACATCTTTGCATCGGAACCGGGTTTAGCCGCAAAGATCCTCCAACTGGCCAACTCGGCCTACTTCGGGATCGGACAGTCGGTGAACAGCCCCGCAGAAGCCGTCAGACTGTTGGGTATCGATATTATCAGACCCTTGGTGGACAAGGGTTGCTTTCAGCCCATGTCGGCAACACCGGCGCTGAACAGCGCCGTTTTCGGTAACACGCTCGCGCAGGCCAAAACCATGGCCACGCTGGCGCAGAAAGCGGCTTCCGAAGCGCAGGCGTCTCCCGCGGAGATCGAACTGGCAAGAGTTGCAGGTTTACTGCACAACATCGGCCGCCTGGTCATCTGCACCAATTTTCCGAACTGCTACACTGGTCTTGAAAGCGGCGGCGCGGTCGACCCGGCGGCTCTGAGCCAGCAAGAAGACCAGGCCTTTAACTGCACGCAGGATGATGTCGGAGGATATCTTGCCCTCCTTTGGGGGCTTCCCGACCCTGTCAGCTCGGCCATAGCCTATCAAACGACACCCGGCACTGCGCCCGATCCGCGGGATACCGTGCTGCTTGCTCTTCAGGCTGCCAGACAAGCCGGGGGCGATGGCCGAAAGGAAGCGGCGGCGTGAACTCTATCGAGCCGAACAGGCCGGTGAAGCCAACAGGATAGACCCATGAATGCACGTGTCCTATTTGTCGATGATGACCCTCAGATTTTAAGCGCTTTTAAGCGCAACCTGCGGAAACGGTTCGACCTGCAAACAGCGGAAGGACCTGCTGCGGGACTAAAGGCGATTGAAGAGGATGGCGAGTTCGCGGTTGTGGTGAGCGATCAGCAGATGCCGGAAATGGACGGCATCACTTTCCTGAGGCAGGTTAAAGGCAAAAACCCACTCACCGTTAGAATGATGCTGACCGGCAACGCAGATCAGCAGACCGCCATGGAAGCCGTGAACGAAGGTCATATCTTCCGCTTCATGACCAAACCCTGCGCCCCGGACGACCTTGCCAAGGCGGTGGAGGCCGCTCAGGAGCAGTACAGGCTGGTCACCGCAGAACGGGACCTTCTGGAACAGACTTTGGCCGGCAGCGTCAAAGTGCTGGTAGACGTCCTGTCCCTGCACAACCCCGAGGCCTTCAAGCAGACGGCACGGATCCGAAGTTGGGCAAGAGCGATTGCGAAACCGCTTAAATTGACCGATCCCTGGACGCTCAACATGTCGATCATGCTCTCTTCGATCGGCGAAATCACCCTCCCCGCGGAACTCGCCGGCAAACGGCGAAAGGGCGAGGCACTTACGGAGGTCGAGAAAGGCCTGGTCTCGCGTTCACCCGAAGTCGCACGCGATCTGATCACCAATATTCCGCGCCTGGGGCCGGTCGCCACCGCCGTTTATTATCAGGCCGCCGGGTTTGACGGCAGCGGCTTTCCGGGCGACGGGGTTTCAGGCGAAGACTTGCCGAAGGAAGCCAGGGTGCTGCGGGTCTTGATCGACCTGGCTGCCGCCAGCAATGCGGACCTGCCGCCCGCATCGGTCTTCGATGCGATGGCAAAGAACAGCGCGCAATATGATCCGGAAATCCTGGCCCTGGCGCGTGCACGCCTGACGCCGCCGGATGAAACGCCGGAAACCGAAGACGCACCTGAGGTTCATGAAGTGCCCGTCCGCCTGCTGCGCGACGTTCACAAACTGCACGAGGACGTCGTGACGGAATCGGAAACCGTCCTTATCGCCGCAGGACACAGACTGACCCGTGCCATGATCAAGAAGATCCAAAACTATCACCAAGTTCACAAAATCAAGGAACCGCTGATGGTGATCGAAGTTCACGATGACGAGGATGCATTGATCGACGCCTGACTGTAGAAGATCTTTTCTCCAACCTGCTCATACCAAAAACTTCCCTTTCAACGGCTCACCTGGCCGAGATCGATACAGCCTTTTGGCGAAAACAAATCCACCAGAACAACGAAACGTTTGGTGCCGGAAAAAATCTGTGTACAATTGGAAGACTGCAACTTTTCGATGATATACGCAGTTATAAAATAACCGGGGGTGAATTACATGATTTCGTTCCGGCTCACATTTCCTATCAAGAAACTATTCAACAGATCCTGTCTAACAGTGTTACAACGCGGGCTGTCTGCATCGGGATTTCTCATTACTTTCTTGCTGTTAGGCAGCTGTTCCCCGAAAGAACATCCTGTAGAGGGCTTTCCGCCTGATTTCTCGCTAAGTTCCTGTCTCGCTGACACGCAGAGTTGCGCCAAGGTCTGCGTAGCCGCCGCAAAAGACTGCGCCGCCGCCTTTAACCGGGATCTGCATGAAGTCGACTTCGAAAGCAACCCCAACTGGCATCGCTTTCCCATCGTTAACGTCGGCGGCCCCCGTTTTAACAGCTCAACACCCATGCACGGGAACCTGGTCGAGGTTTTTCTGAATCGACCTGCCTTCGACAAAGTCAACTTGATCCTCGACGACACTAAGGCAAGGAAGACCTCTCTGCTCGATCAGGTCGATCTGCCCAACGGGTCGATCATTTTCAAAAGAAACTATGTAACCGGTCCCGACCCAAAAGCGGCCAACTGGCCAACTGTCATGATCAAGCTCGACGGCTACTGCAAGGCGGATGAGTTCCGTATTGGCGGCCAATGCCCGGGCGGCAACTGGTTTTGGTTCCTCTACCGAGGTGCGCTCTTCGACTTTGACGGTATGGCCGCTTATGGCAAACCACAAGACTTCTGTCTTGGCTGCCACGCGCCGACACAACGTTCCGACTACAGTTTTTTGCTCGATAGTCTCAGGCTAAAGTTCGGGTCCAAGACCTTCACGCGCAATATGCCCGAACTGAATGCCCCTGCCCCGGATTTTTGCGATACTGCGGACCTGAGCCCTGATCTGCCCGGCGACGTGGGCGCCAATCCCGCGAAGCTGACACCTGACCAGGCGCAGACTATGTTCGACTGCCTGTCCTGGCGGAGTTTTATAGCTCTTAACTGGCCCGTCGCGCTTGACGGCGACCGGATTTTGCGCGGTGAACCCGACCGCTCCAGCATCATCGGCCAAGCCGCCGACCGGCCAAGCGTTTGGGAGAGTTACAGGGAGGTCTACGAAACCTTCCAGCCTCAAAACCCGCATTGGACACTGGACAATCGAAATTTCGACGATCCCCAGGAACCACCCCTCGCCTGCGGTAAGGGTAATGGGTATCGCAAGGTCTTCCGGATGAATTCCAAATTCCGGAGTGTCACGCAGGTACTGAACGAGACGCACCAGGCCTTCGGCAATCAGTTCAACACCCTCGTCGATCAGAAGAAACAGACGCTGCGCTACGAGGTCAGGTTCAACCGTGCGGAATTCGAGTATCTGAAAGCCAATGAGCTGGCAAACACCGGGAACTACAGCGCCAGCGGTCCTTTCGACCGTTCTGCGTTACCCGAACGCAGCAAATACTTCGATGTCAGATTCCCTGCCGGCACTCACAACACCGCCGCGAAAACGCCTCAGGAAGGCGCCATCGAAATCAAGGGCGCCTGGCGGGTTCTCTGCACTCCGGATCCTGGTAAAAAGGGCGGTCTTGACTGCGCGGCGCCGGCCAATGTGTCCGATCTGGATCATCTGGAAAATCTAAAGAAGCGCTACGTCACCCGCGAGGGCGATTACTTCGAGGCAACCAGCGAAGGTGACATCTGTACGCAGGGCTACGTCTTCGGTCTGGTGGGCCTGCACGTCGCGCATAAAACCTTCTGGGCACCGCAATGGGTCTGGTCAACATTCGAGCACGTTGACAATGTACCGCCAGCTGACAGCGCAGGCGATGCAAAGACCGACTACACGCTGTTCAGCCGACAAGCCGCAGAGAATACCCCCGGTCCTGCCGCCTGTATGACACAACGACCGGGCGTCTTTCCGCCGTCAGAGGCAAAGCTACCTGTAGCCTGCCGCGAACGTTTGGCGGCAGAAGGCATTCAAACCATTGAGAACGGCAGATATTGCGCTAACCTGCAGCTCATTCTCAACAACAGGGTTCATCCAGCCTGCGCTCCGACAAACCCGACCCCGAAACCGCCGGTCGCCAATCAGGTCACACGGCTCAACAAGATCGGTCTCGGGGGGGATGCGGTCAGACTAAATGAAAAATTCCGCGCGCAACTGAAAGGCACAGCCTTCGAAAACTACGTCCTGGTGAATACCCAGTGGCCGATCCGTGCCAACGTGCCGGGCAATCCTAAGGAAGTCTATACCCGCCCTTGCGGTCTCGACAATCAGGTGGCAAGCGACTGCTTCCGGATTGCCCCTATCGATCCGGCGAACAACACCAGTGTCCGGTTACGCAATACCACGATGGAAACCTTCCAGGTGAGCTATAACCCCTTAGACGGTAACAATGATCGTAGCGTGCAAAAAAGCAGCGTCGGTTGCATGCAGTGCCACAATAAGACGGGGATCGATGCAAGTTACGTGTGGGTCGACGCTGAGGAGGAAGTCGTACCCATTGCGCAGCCTTCACCGTAACGCGGTCTTCATCGTTTTGCAGGGACGACCGGGCTCGTCTTTAAGCTGTTGAAGCGTGCGTCGGCAAACCGGCGCATGTCGCAATTACCCGTTTTCTCTGAGCGATCCGAACGCGTCGTTGTGCTCTAAAAACGCTGCCTCGGCTCCACTTTCGATTTAACCCGATGCCCGTTGGATCAGATCAGGTTTAGATGGAATGGCCGAAGACGATGCATCGTGCTTGCGAACCTGATCTAATTATAAGAACCGGAACGGATTCAAATATTCAGACAAAAACGGGGAGTCTTTCCGTCTGAATATGATCCGGTCTAGAAGTAACGTTCTTCCGGCAAGATCGAAATGCCGATATTTTCAAGGTAGTAGATAACCTCCACCGCAATCCCATCGCGGACGAGTCTCAGGCGTTCCTCGCCACGCTCGTCTTCGGTTTTGGCGATGGCCCCTCGTAACCATTCGCCCGCGCCGGACCAATCGGGGAAAACGTTCCTAATCAGCGCAAGAGCGTACGCGCGGTTTCGTTCCCATTCCGGCTTATGATCTTCGCGCAGCTGGTAGCTGTACTGGATCTGAATGAGATCTTTCGACACGCCGGCGGTCGAAAGAGAGGCGAAGTTGTTTTCCGAGAAAAACTGATCGTAGGGTATGTCCGGCCCCAAATAGAGCTCCCCACGCTGTTCCAAACGTTCCGGAAAGGCGTTACCGAGCCCGCCCAGAAGTTGAGACATCGAAAGCCCGAGCGAAGCCGTTGCGGGCTTGTCAGCTGTTGAACCTTCGCTCAGCGGATCTTGGGCCGCGGGATTACGGGGCACCCCACTCTCAACAAGCACAGGCATGATGCGCATGACTATCCGGCGGTCCGGCGCATCGATACCCGGCTCGTAGGCGATAATGATACTGTAGCCCTCCACCTCCTTTTCGAAGACTTCTTTGCCGGGATTGGCCTCGAGCTGGAACAACGATCGGCGCGCCCACGCCTTGCCACCGCGCCATCCCGGCAATGCATTACGCATAAGTATGCCGGCCCAGGCCCGCTTTTTGCTGCTTTCGCTTTTGAGCCCGGGGCGGAAGCTGTAAAGCAGGCCTTTCACTGCGTCAGTCGGACCAAGGATATCAAGATAGGTGTCTTCGAAGCTCGATTGGAACCGATCGCCGCTGACTTGATTCCCCGCGGCCAGACTTCCCTCACCTGGAAGATGAACAGGAAAATGCTTCTCAAGCCTGTGCGTCAGTTGCTTAAAGGTAAATCGCGACCGTCCCAAACCGCTGTTGTCGTCATTTGCAGCGACTGTCTGAAGCAGTTCCATTTGCCGCCCTCCGTTCTCTGCTGAAAGGAAATTCTGTCCGGGGTATCGCGATACCGACTCAGCCGGCGAAGCAGCAAAGGCAACAAGCGCCGGGGCGGTAATCCCGGCCATGAAGACCAGTATGCAACACTGAAATTTACTCATGCGGACTTCTGCCTCTCATTTCCTGGCCAATCATTTCCCGGCCGATCATTCCCTGGCCGATCATTCCCCGGCCTCTCATTCCAGAGCCAAGTTCAAGACCGCATGCGCTGCAGCCGACGCGGCGCTAGAAGAGAATCCCCTCGGGGATGACCGAGATGACGATGTCCCCCTGATGATGCACGACCTGCAGGCAGAGGCCGCGGCGCAGGACTTTGGTATCCGCATAACCCTGCTCAAGCTCCATGCGCACGATCGCGTTGCGCAGCCACTCGGAAGCCTCGGGCCAGTGAGGAAAAGTGTTTCTGACCAGTTCAAGCGCGTAGCGGCGGTTCTGTTCCAACTCGGATTTGACTTCATCGCTGAGCGGGTAGACGTAAGCGATTTGAGTAACCTCATCCCGCGCACTGAAGACCGAGAGAGACGCCGAGCTGTTCCGGGGCCGGAACTCTGCGTGCGGGACATGAAACGCTTCTCTCGGCCAGGGCTCCTCCTGCTTCGAGAAGACACCGCGAAGGCCGTTCAGGAGTTCGTCACAGGAAACCCCCAGGGAGATCGGAGGCGGTTTCGCAGCCACCGGCGGCATGATCCGCATCACAAGGCGGGGACCCAAAGCATCGCTGCCCGGATCGTATTCAACGGTCAGGCTGTGCCCCTCGACCTGTTTCTGAACGCACTCGGCATGCCGGTTCTCCTCGAGCCGCAGCAAGGCGCGCCGTACCCAGGTCTTCCCACCCCGCCACCGGGGTAATGCGTTGCGTAAAAGCGTGCCCGCCCAAATCCGTTTTTTCCGGGTTTCGGATTCGGGTCCTGGGTCATAGCTGTAGAGCAGGCCCGATATCGCGCCCGGTGGCCCTAAAGTCTCCAGGTAGGCGCCGTCAAAGGTTGAGAGCAGGCGATCGCTCCACATCTCCCGCTCGGACCTTAAGCTGCCTTCTCCCGATAATAGGGTGGGGAAATGATCTTCGAGTTTGTAAAGCAGCTGCTTCAGCGTTAAGGCAGGTCCGGCACCGACGCCACCTCCAATCAGGTTGCGGCCGCCCCATTGGTGTTCTGCAGATTCAACTTCATTCACCTCTTGATCTCCAAGCTTTGTGGAGCCGGAACCGGTTTGGCAACCGCGACGGCGTAGTCCCGACGACGCCGGGGCAAGGGCCGGTCCATTGGAAGTCGTCCCCCGGGGTTCGCAATCGTCAGGCTTTCTCCCGCCGCAACTGTCACCTGCCGAAACAAAAAAGATGCCGAAAGGTCAGTTCCACAACGTTTGGTCGGTTCTTGCTTCGATAAAGTTCAAAAATACTCGCTGCCTCAGCAAGACGAGGCAGTGACGGGCGTTCCCCGTGGGCCTGCCGGTGATGATGTTTTTGAACCGGAAACGGACCAAACCCTACCTACTGAAACAACAAGACTTCGGACAATCTGGGCGCCGGGCGAATACTCCCAGTGCTATCCGAATCCAGACCATATCCGAAAACACGTATCTGTCGCCGGGTGCTATCAACCAAGAGCTGTTCGAGCAGTCTCAAGCACCTGAAAAAACGGGATAACCGGACGCACCAATCACATAATCGCGAGCCGCCGTCCCAAATTTGAACGCTTCACCCGAAGTCGGCGACATACGCTATGAAACCACACTGGAGAGCCGGAGACTGGCTCCCAAGAGTAGATAGAATTTGCCCCGACCGGAAACGAACCAGACCGGCACGGAAAAAGTGGGAGACGACCTTTGACCGACGCACAGGAACAGCCGAACGATCAAGAGCTCATGAAGCTCCTGCCGTTCTATGTGAACCGCTCGCTTGACGAGGATGAACAGGCCTCCATCGAGGACTACTTGGCACGCTCCGAGGCCGCACGGATCGAACTCATATACCTCGAGCGGTTGCGCAATGCCGTCAAGCGGCAGTCTCTCGTCAATTCACCGGGCGAGCTTGGCCTGAAACGCCTGCAGAAAGATATCGCACCTAAAGGTATCGCCGGGAACGGCTCAGGCGCAGCCTGCGATACCCTCACTGGAAAACGGGCCAGCGATCTGGCTGGGCGAGCTCAACTGAGCGCCCGCGGCGAGGGCGTTGCCTTCTGGTGGCGGCACGTGGCCGTCGCCGCCTGCCTGACACTTGCCGTCTTCGCCGGTCTCTCGACGCAAGAGTGGCAGGATCGCGACGGCGAGCCGCAGCTTGCCGGCAGCGCCAGCGGCGCCGTGTTACAGGTCACCTTCAAACCCCACGCTACAGAGGCCGCTATCCGCTCGTTGTTGCTGGAAACCGGCCTCTCGATCAAGGAAGGCCCGTCTTCTCTGGGTATCTATTACTTAGACCTGGACGCGAGCGTGAATGGTGCAACACTGAAATCCGCCCTGCAAAAACTGCGCAACCGTGCGGATGTTGTCGATACTGCTGAAATCGACTGACAGGAAATCGCTTCACACAAATTCGACAGAATGAGATTGAGTAGAAAGATGTTGGTAAAGACGTTCATGGCTATGGGCCTTGCGACAAGCCTGCTTGCGCTGTCGCAGTCACCCCTCGAGGCGCAGAGCCCGACGAGTTCACCAACTGTGCCTGGCACCGCCGGAGAACCGCCACGGCAACCGGGGTCGCCCACTCCAGCATCGGACCCCGCCCCCACTCCGTCCAAGCCCTCGCCATCGAGGCCATCCACGGCCCCCTCGACGCAGAACCCAAACGGCAGCCAGACGCAACCCAACCCGACCGGCGGCGGCGGCCGCCCCCAGGGTCAACCTCAGGGTCAGCCGCAGGGCCAGCCTCAAGGACGGCCGGATGGAATCGGGATGCATCGCCTCATCGGGCCGCAGTGTTTTCGTCCCGGCGACCTGCTGATTATCGAAGGCAGGGGACTGGACGCCGCACGCGGGTTTTCGCTTGAGCTGGAGCTGCCTGGCGATTACCGCCGGCTCGAGATCGAGGTCAACACCTGGCAGAGTTCCCGGCTCATCGCCCGCCTTGCTGACTCTTCACGCCTGAAGGGCGGACATCGATATGGTCTGGTTCTGATTGATCCCCATGGGCGGCTCGTCAAAGGTCCGGTACCTGTGGTCGAGTTCGAACTCTGCCAACTGGCGGCGAACCAGACCACGTCCCCGGACCTGGAACCCGCATCGCAGAACCTGAATCAGGCCGTGCCTGATGAGGTTACTCTTCTCACCGGCGTGCAAGACAGCGATCCGGAAGGAACCGTCACCGCGCTTGGCTATGGCGTCGCCCAGCGCGTAGAGCTCGCTGCTTTGGGCCAGGAGATTCTGCGTCTCTCCGTGCCGGCCTCCAAAACCCTTACCGAAGCCGTAAGCGAGCTGCAGACAGCCTTGCCCAATGCCATCGTGGATGTGAACTCACTTTATGAGATTCAAAACGGGCCGCGGTACTATGCGAAACGTGCGATCAACTGGACCGATGACTTCTTGAGCTGCGCCCAGGGCGGTCACGGCATCCGGATCGGCCTGATCGATAGCGGCCTCGACCTGAGCCACCCGGCACTTTCTGAACAAAGCATCGTGCAGAAATCCTTCATCGACCGCGAGCAAAACCCGGAAGGGCTCGATCATGCGACGGGGATCGCGGCCTTACTGATCGGAAGGCCCGGAGTCGGTACGCCGATCGGTCTGCTTCCCGCCGCCCGGCTTTACGTCGCCGAGGTTTTCGAGCGAGATGACGACGGCCCCTCGAAAGCTTCCAGTTTCCGCCTCGCCATCGCGCTTGACTGGCTGGCGCAGGAAAGGCTGCGCGTGGTCAACCTTTCATTCGCCGGACCAAGAAACGCGGTCTTCTCAGCCAGTCTTGCCCAGGCCAGCCGGCAAGGTATGGTTCTGGTGGCCGCCGCCGGCAATTTCGGTGCTGATGCGCCCCCCGCCTTTCCGGCCGCGGAAAAGTCTGTACTCGCAGTCACTGCGGTCGATTCCCGCAACCGGCTATACACCAAGGCCAACCAGGGCAGTCACATCGAGTTTGCCGCCCCGGGCGTCGACGTCTGGACAGCCAAAACCGGTGGCGGTGGCGCTTATCGCAGCGGAACCTCTTTTGCCGCGCCCTATGTCGCCGCTATCGTTGCGGCTGAACTTTCGCTTAATCCCCGGCAGTCGAACGGACTGATCGTAGAAGGAATCCGGCGCAGCGCCCGGGACATCGGCAACGACGGGAGAGACACGAAATTCGGTTGGGGCCTGGTTCGCGCCCCCAAACCCTGCAGGGATTGAAGGCAAAGCGTCAGACCCGGGCCGGCTCACGCCCGGGGACCCGGCTCGGAACCCACGCTGCGCGCTGCGGCGCTATCGCCACCTCAGGCCAAATAGAGGAAAAAAACCATTATAATCATAAAAATCAAATAGGTAGAGTTTTTTTGAACGTTTGCTTACCTGGGGCGACAAATAGAAGAGTAGGACGCTTCATGTTGCTGGAAGAAACCGGAATTGATTGAAGTGTCGGCGTTTCCACCCCGCGACCCTCAGGTGCATTGCCATGTTAATTGCAAAAAAATCACCGGACTATTTCTTCGATATCCTCACGTACGGTCTGATTATGTTCGTCGTGGGCAGTGTGATTTATTTTTACACTCTGAACATTCCCAGCTTTGACATCGCCATAAAAGAAACCCGCTTGGGCCTGCTCGCCTTTGTCGGCTTCGGCCTGGCCGTCGTGGGTGCCTTCATCACATTTGTTTCTTCGATTCTTTGGTACCTGGCAAGGCTTCACGACAACGAATCCTGAAACAGGAGCCCGGCCTCTAGCGCGCGGTGCATACGCCAGACCCCGTTCCTGCCCCGGACAAGAAACCCGCATATGAGGAAAGGAAGCAGCATGACGAAAACGGCACTTGTATTCATGACGGCAACGCTCACGCTCTCCACCACGGTTCCTTCCCTGGCGCAGGAATCGCGGGCATTGCGTAAGCCTTTCTATGAGACGGAGACCGAGCACTGTACGCTTAAGGCTTCGAATGAGCGTTCGGGCGGCTCACTGCGCCTGGACATCGGCAGAAAAGATCCAGATCACGCCTGCGCTTTCACAGAAGCGGAGACAGTCGCGCTCTTCACCAGGATCCTCGACGCCCATCAGCAAAACAACAGCGGCGGTTCATACACATCGCTCATGCTCGGATCCCTGAGCCACTATTCCTGGATGCAGCGCTATCTGATGGAAACCGCGCGTCGGGACGAGAACTGGTCTCAGAAGATAGGCAGACCGATCGCAGGACACGAAAACACCTATGTGAACAGCATTCTGAATCGCCCCGAGATGATCGAAGTTTTCAACAAGGCCGGCGCAAAGCATGGCTATCGCTTCAGCGGCGCAAGTTGCGAAAAGGTATTCATTTCTGACAACGGCCTGCCCTACGACGCCTTCTGCTGGATCGAAATGACACCAGGTGAGCCTGATCAGTGATATCCCGTCTGTCGTTCAGGCACGCTGCCGGTCCGAGTAACAACCGACACAATCCCTGTCACTCGCGGTTAAGCTCCAATGCGTAATCAGATAGCCATCCGCATGCTGTTGCTGGTCGCCGGCACTGTTGCCTATGGCTATTACGGGGTAGAGTTCATGACGGGATCTCCCGCAGCCGACGTGCTGGCGTGGTGGTGGGAACAGGGCGAGGGACATGTCCCAATTCTCCTATGCCTTACCGCCCTGCTCGCCTTTCCCTTTCTCTTGAGTCTTTGGATCGACACCTGGATCGCCATCGCGTGGGGAAATCCCGTCGACTACGTTTTCCTGGGCCCGACACTTGAGATCGATAAGAGAAACTACTATGCCGTGGATGATCCCACACAAGAACGCCTGACGATCCGACTGCCTTCCGTCCCCTACGGCAGAACCCTCACAAGCAGGATTGATCGTCTTTTCGCGGCCCATAAAATGATCCGCCTGGGCTCAGACCCGCGGCTCGTCGATACTTTCATGGGACACAACACGCGTTCACGGAGCCTGACGGCTGTCATGCACTACGTCGCACTGTTCTGGGGCCTGGCCGCGCTCGCACAGATCGTCATTCAATACGGCCTGGAATCCGGTCAGCCCGTCTCGATCTCTTATCTGTTGACGGTCCTGGCAGTCTCTCTCTCGCCGCTGGTTGCTTTCCATGTCCTGCTGCTTGTTTCCGGCCATTTCATCGCCCGAATGCGTTTTGGAGCCTGCGGGGAAGCCCCCCGCATCGTCCATGACATCGGACTGAAGCCGGGAGACCAGCTCACAGTCCAACTCGTTAAAAGCGCGCGCGCGGGAAAGAACAACCTCAAAAAGCGTCTCTTTCTCGTCGAATGGCCTTCAAAGGAAGGACTCATGGTCACTGCGGTTATGGCTTTCTATATGAACGGAGAAACGAACGCGGGAATCAAGGAACTGGAGGGTTTGGCGAAAAAACAGGATCACATCGACTGTGCGGTCACCGAACACTATGAACTCCGCCCTCTTCTCTTCACCGAACCGCAAGCGATCGACTGGTGCTGATCTGAGAAGAAGAGTCCGCTCAATTCCGCGCCATCAGCGCGACAGCATTACCAACTAGCAGACAGGCTAAAAGGCTTGCTCCTTGCACCAGGGGATACATGAGAAGATGCCATGGATCGCTGAATTCCAGCGCATAGGCAGGGACTGCCGCGACCATCGATGCGATCCCGCACTGGATCCAAATCAAGGCAACACCTGGCCGCAGATAGTGGACCAGCATCCCATAGACAACCACCGTCAGAACAAGCAATAGGACGATGGCACTGTAAAGGCTGTAGTACGCAGAGTCGTAAGGTGAATTGGGCAGAAGGCCGAACAGGCATCCGCTGATCAGATGCAACGGAACAATCACATAAGTGGCGTAGCTGGATAGCTTCATAGCCTGCAAGAGTTTCAGACGGCTGGAAAAAAGTGGGACAGTCGAACGC
This sequence comes from Denitrobaculum tricleocarpae, assembly GCF_007004665.1. Classification (GTDB taxonomy): domain Bacteria; phylum Pseudomonadota; class Alphaproteobacteria; order Kiloniellales; family Kiloniellaceae; genus Denitrobaculum; species Denitrobaculum tricleocarpae. The sequence goes on from NZ_ML660057.1 coordinate 218,152, forward strand.
TATCGGCAAAGCGCCCGACTGTCCCGGCCGAACCAAGACGGAATGTTCAACGTCTCGGTTGGTCACATGACCACCGGCAGGTGGAAGTATGGAATCAGCGGCTTCATACTTGAGCCGTATTCCTACGTCGCGGCATCACGGCAAAAGGTTCAAAAAAAATGCTGCGATGATTTTTCTTACGGGAGCCAGGGAATGATCGCCCAAGCGCTGCGCATCCATGCATCGAGCTCTCTTCCTCCAGGAGTGTTTACCCCCCCTGAAAACTCCACCCCAGAACTGACACTCAACCCTTCAGCGACGCCGTCTTCGCCCCAGGGCCCACCCGGACGATACATCTACCTTAAATAAGCGTGTTTGTAGGATTTCGCTCCGACTTTTCGCTGTTTTTTCCGCCTCACCAGCGAATTAATTCTGACGTCATGAACATCAGTGATCTCGGACTCAAAACGCCTCCAATCGCCTATTGGTTCAATCGCTCATCGCCTTTTGGGACATCAGGTTGCCACGATTTGATTGTGCGTATTCAAATTATTTTTCCAGCTGATTTTAATCAAAAAAGCATCCAAGAAAAACACATAATATATTGTTATTATTAGATTTTTTAACGATTAACCGCACCATCCGACCAGATGCGATGCAAATGTGCATCATCTTTGTGCAGCGCTTCGGGTTCATGTCTACCGCATTCGCATGTATGACGTTGTGTGTTCACGCGATGTTATTGCAAATGCCACTCATCGCTGTATCGGTGCGTGGACAACATGAAAGCGATTAGTTCGTAAGCAAATAAATGAGAGTGTCAGATTTTCAGAAAAGGTATTTTTTCTACCATTTGTAGATTTTTTGGCCTGTTCGCAGACAGCGGCAAAAGTCTTCAGGCCTGTTGGGACAGCTTGCCTGATTGACGCGTAAAAAACGCGGCATCGCCGCAGTGTAACTGGGAACGTCGGATATTGGCAGATAGGGAGACCGACCTGAGACACCACCGCGACTCACGGCCGTTTCGGCAGACGGTAGATGGCATTTACGCGTATCGCTCTCCGTACGGCTATCATGACTGACATTTTATTAAGTAACAAAATATCAAAATTCGGCTTTTATACTTTATTTACTTAACGTTATTTAAATAATAATGTGATAATTACTTGTGCAAATACAATATATTTCACAATAGGTGAATTGAATGTTCCCCTCACTTCAAATAAAAGCGTACCAGGAGTAAATCTTGGGACTCCCAAACCACTTGTCCTGCGACGGGTTCAGCCAGGGGCGGAGGCCAGTCTGCACCCCCTACGCCTGCCGCGCAGCGGTCGATGGCGGTGCGATACCTCGCGCATTGTCTCGGGCAATCGTGCTTGCATTTGTAGGCTTTATCCTGCTGGGCGCGACAGCCTTTGGGCAGGAAACGGACGATACGCAGAAATTGGACGGCACGGCCCAAGATCAGTGGACTGCAACACTGGCTCCCGCCAAAAACGGCGACAGCTACGGGCCGCTCGAAGAGATTGTGATCAGGATTCCCGACGATGTCCCTTTCGAGATCCTTCTGCGTTTGGGGTTGGAAGTCGATGCCATTGACGTAACCCCTCTTCTCGCGTTTGAGGATCAGTCATTCACCTACCGCCCGCAGCAAGCCCTGGAGCCGGGTGAACACGAATTGCGCATGATTGAACTCACCCCTGACGGCGAGGTCATCGCGCGCGGAAGCTGGGTCCTCTTTGTCTCTGGAGATGCGGGCATTGCCGATGTCAGCCCGGACGTAGATCCCTTCTCTTTGTCCGCGACGAATTCCGTCGAATTCAGCCAAAGACTCGATGACAAGGGCTTCTCAAACCAACCCGCGCGCGGGCAGGTCTCCGGTGGCGGGTACGCCGATACCGCCTATAGCGCCGGGCGCTGGTCGGTCACCGGAAATGCAAACTATCTCTTAGAAACCCAAAAGGCTCGCTCGTCAACCGGACGCAGGTTTGATCTGGGAGAGTACAATTTCAATACCCGCTTCGATGGCGAAGACATCTTTGGCCAGGTTGCGTTAGGCCATCAAAGTCTGGATATCGACAATTACATCATGTCGAACTACAGCCGCCGCGGACTTTCCGCCAGCCTCGGCAGCGCCGATGAAATGATTGCGGTCACCGGGTTCAGCTTCCTGCCTGAGAGCACCGTCGGCAGCGAGAACATCACCGGCCTGGGCGACAGTGACAACCGGCTTATGGGTTTTCAGGCCACGGCGCACCCGGTTCCGGCCTGGGGTCAGGATTTCTCCGTCACAGGTATCTACTACAACGGCCAGGGAAGCAACGGCGGCTTCGGCATTGGCGGAGACACCATCGTGAACGAGGGCGATGGATGGGGCGTGACTGTCGAACACTTCCTCTTTGAGCGCAGCCTGCAACTCACCGGACAGTATGCCCGCAGCAACTTCGAACAGGGTGACGTCGTTGTCGGCGAGGACGAAGCTCAGGGAGATGCCTGGTCGTTCGCTGCGGCCTACACGCCGTTCCAGTCCGAGGAGATAGGGGGTGAGTATCTGAGCGTCACGATCGGCGCTCAATACGAACGCGTGGATACCTTCTTCAACAGCCTGGCCAACTCATCCCTGGCAGCGGATCGTGAGAGTGTTCTGCTTTACTCCGACATCAATTGGGGAAGCGTCTCGGCGAACGCGCAGGCACTGTACCAGACGAACAATGTTGACGATCTGGAAGAACTTCCAACCGAACGCCTGTCGAGTTATCAGTTTTCCGCAAACTACTACCCAACAATAGATCCCCCGGCCGAGGGCGAGACCGATTGGTTTGGCCAGCCCTTCTTGAACCTCAATGCAGGGACGGCAGGCAACAAACGGATCAAGACTCCCGAGGCTTATCTGGGAACAGATACGGACAATCAGAATTACTCGGTCACACTGGGTGGAGGATCGAGCTACGGGGCTTGGGGCTGGCAACTATCCGAGACCTTCTCAGGCTTCCTCGACCGCACGAATCAGTCTTCGGACTCGACCAACTACATGACTGATGTCTCCGCGAATTGGGCAGTCAGCGATGCCGTGCAGGTAAACAGCGGCGTTCAGTGGAGCCGGTTCAAGGACAAGATGTTCGATACCCGAACCAATAGCATCAACCTCAATCTGGGCCTCCAGGCCGAGATTATTCCCGAAACCCTGAATACGGCGCTGAACTACAATTTGAACCTCCTGACCGGCGACGGCGACACACCTGATAACACCATCGCGAACGGCGAGATCGTATGGACGATCCTTCCCCCCACTGAGAACTATGTCGGGGTCGCGCTTGCGTTTCAGGGTCTTGTGGAGAATAGAGATGGCAACAGTGACAAAAGCTTCGACGGTACGGATTGGCAGGCTTTCGGACTTTTGCGGATTTCCGCACCCGTTAGCTACTGATGGAGAGATTTGATGGCTATTCAGTCCTGTAAGTCGCTCATCGCTCGCGGCCTCCTTCTGGCCGCTGCATGCCTCCCGGCGTTTGCACCCCCGGCAAGCGCGGATATTCTCGATGTCACGCCGACACCCACGAATGCCCAGGTGACAGTTCCTGCGGGGTCAACCGCAATTGCGGTGACCTGGCGCGTGCGCCGCGACGTGCTCTCTGCCTCCCCTACCGTTACCGTCAGATCAACAAGGGGCGAGTTTCTGATCGGCAGAACGGTTGTCGCCACGAACGCTACGCTCCTCTCAAGACTCAGCGATCCTGCCGGCCAGATATTCCCGATTGAGACCTTCACTGAAACAGTGCGGGTTCCGGCATCGGTTGCCTTCCAAATGGCCCAGAACCCGGACCTGGTCCCCATCTACCGCCGCAGCTTTGACGATGGCTTCGCCGCTACCGCCGGAGCGGTGAGACTGGTTCCGGCAACCAGCACCGCCAGTGAGTTTGACGTCAGGCGCCTGGACCTCTTCTTTGAGGATCGCAGCCGGGTCAAGGTACTGCCGGCCGGTGAGCGTCTTGTCGCCTTGGCGGACGTCAATTTTGACGGCGCCGGCATCGCAGAGTTCGAGTGGCAGATTGCCGACCCAAGCTCGACACGAGGTGCCCTGGTCTTCCGCAGGCTCCAGGTCTTCCGCCGCAGTCTTGCAGGCCGGGGCCGCGTGACACTGCAAAGCCCGGAGCTGCCGACCTCTGCCCAGGGCCTCCATATCGTCCGTCTGGTTGCAACCGACCCTCAACTCAGGTTTGCGCCACCGGAACTCAAGTACTTCGTGGTACCGCGCAAGGACGCCACTGCCGCACCTGCCGGACAGAACATTGTCCTTACCGGCCCGCCCGAGGGAACCCAACTCTCGACGGAGACGGAATTCTCATGGCAGGACACACCGGGTGCCGCGGTCTACCAGCTTGAGATTTACCCGATACGTCCGGACCGGCCCGTTCCTCCCGGACAGGTTCAACCGATAGGTGGGGCGCTTTTGATCGACCCCGATGAACTTTCCAGCCGCCCCATTACCGGTATCGTGCTGCCGTCGGACCAAAACAGCACATCACTCAAGGTCTACAGTCTGGCGCATCTCGAAGCCGGCCGTCCCTATCTATGGCGTGTCAAAGCCATTTCGGGGAATGGAGCGGTTATCGGCACCTCGCCCGTCAGACGGATCGTTGCGGGGCGCTAATCATGGCCAGCAGTTCCTATTCAACTTTAGACGAGGAGACCGGGGCGTTGGAGCAAGAGAGCTCGACCCTTCTAATGAAGCGCGTTGCCAAGGGAGACGAAAAAGCCTTCGCGGCGCTCTATTCCGACCTGGAGACCCGCGTCTACCGGTTCATTCTCTCCAAGCTGAATGACCCCTTCGAGGCGGCTGACATCCTGAATGAGACCTTTCTGGAAGTCTGGAAATCGGCCGAGAAATTCGAGGAGCGTTCGAAACCGAGCACCTGGATCTTCGGCATCGCCTATCACAAAGTCATGGACCATCACCGTAAGAAGAAGCCCACACAGTTGGACGATCTGGATCAGTGCGATCCCGTCGACGAGTCGGCGGACCAGGCTGCAGCAATGATCGCTCTGGAGGAGAGTGACCATCTGCATCACTGCCTGGGAAAACTGAAACCTGCCTTCCGCGCGGTTCTGGAACTCTCTTTCTTTGAGGATCTGCCCTACCGGGAAATCGCCGAGATCATCTCCTGCCCCGAGGGAACCGTGAAGACCCGGGTCTACCACGCCAAGGAGGCACTGCGCCATTGCCTCGCCCAGCAGATGGGTGACAGCTAAACCTCTCTTGCACCCACTGAAAGAAACTTAGCAGGTTTTGGTGTTACGCCCCGGGGCGCACTGCTCCGGCGCTTTATCACTTTGGCCGCGAGGAAGACGATTTCATCTCGTCAACGACCGTTCTTTCCCAGAGAGGAACACCCGTTTTATAGGCGGCACGGCCGATCATATGCGCCGCGACGGGAGCCGTCAGAATGAGGAAAACGATCGCCGCTACGGCCCTGGCCGTGATCGCCCCTTCGCCGAAAAAGATGGCGACGGCAACCAGGATCAGACCACAGCCAAGAGTGCCTGCCTTGGTCGAAGCATGCATTCGGATCAAAACATCCGGCAGACGAAGCACGCCAAGTGCAGCAACAAGAGCGAAGAGGCCGCCCGAGACCACGAAAAAGGCAACAAGGATTTCGATCATGACCCCTCCTCGGCCTCCTTCGAAGATGCGATCGCGCGAAGTCTGCGCCGTTCGGCGAAACGGGCGAAGGCAACGGTTGCTAGGAAAGCAATCAGCGCCAGCGCAATCGCGACATCCAGGAAGGCAGGCTCCTCCGCCGCAATGGCAAAGAGTGCACTGAAGGCGACCGCCAGGACCGTAATCAGATCCAGCGCAACAACCCGGTCCGGCAGGCTTGGTCCTAGCACCAAGCGGATAAACGCGACCACGATTGCCAACATCAGCAGGATAAAGGTGATGTCAATCGCCGTTTCAAGCAGCGCACCGTCTTCAAAGATCATCGTAAGGCCTCAATAACACTGCGCTCCAGACCCTCTTTGATCTCCCGGCGCAGTATTTCCGGGTCGTCGACAAACATGGCGTGGACGTAGAGAGTCTTGCGGTCAGGCGAAACATCCAGGCTCAACGAACCCGGTGTCAGTGAAATGAGATTGGCGACCAAAAGGATTTCCTCATCGGTCTCGGCATCCAGGGGAACGGCGATGATACCGGGACTGCTGAGATGCGTCGGCGTGATGACGTCCCAGACAACCTGGAAACTCGAGATCACCAGCTCGTAAATGAAGAGCAGGATGAGGCGCAGAACCCGCCAGACCCGCTCAAAGTAGTTGCTCGCCTTGAACAAGGGCCGTGCAACCCAGAGCGCGGCGTAGCCGATGATATAGCCGATCAGCAGATTCGAGAGCGTAAAGCTGCCGATCAATGCGGACCAGCTGATTGCGAGAAAAGCGTTCAGGATGAAGATATTCATGTGGCTGCCCCCAGGACCGCCCTGACATAGAGGGCAGGATCAAGAAGTTGTGCCGCTGAACGTTCAGCGAAGACCATAAAGGGTTCCGGATAGAACCCGATGATAATGGTCAGGGTCGCGAGCGCAAGGATCGGGGCCAACAGAGCCATCCGGGCGCGTCCGTCGAGAGCAGTCAGAACCGGCTCTTTCCCGTCGGGATGGGGCTTCCAGAAAGCCTCTGCCCAGATTTTGGTCATGGAGAAAATCGTGAGCAGTCCGACCACGAGTGCGACCGCGGCGATCAGGTAGGCCTCAACTTCCAGACTGGCCTTCACCAGCAGGAACTTCGCCCAGAAGCCTGACAAGGGTGGGAAGCCGGCAAGAGAAAAGGCCGGTATCAGAAAGAGCACCGCCAGGAACGGACTGGACTTGTAGAGTCCGCCAATGGCCGAGAGTTCAAAGGATCCGGCAAGGCGCTTGGCCACGCCGCTGACCAGGAACAGGTTCGCTTTCACGATGATGTGGTGAACCAGATAGAAGACGGCGCCGACCAAGGCCAGCGGCGTATAGAGAGCAAGCCCCAGGATCATGTACCCGATCTGACTGACGATATGGAACGAGAGAATCTTCCGGAACTCGTTCTGCGCTGCCGCGCCAAGCACGCCCGTGACCATTGTCAGAGCGGCCACGACGAGCAGCAGACTGTGGGTATACGCCGTGTCCTCGGTGAAGATCAGGGTAAAGGTACGGATCAGCGCGTAGACGCCGACTTTGGTCAAAAGCCCGGCGAACACCGCTGACACGGCGACCGGCGGCGTGTGATACGAGGCCGGAAGCCAGAAGAAGAGCGGGAAAACCGCGGCCTTAACGCCGAAGGCAATCATGAATACGACCGCCACGACCGTCAGCAGGCCCTGGTTCTCGACCTCGCGCACCGCGCCGTGCAGGTCCGCCATGTTCAGCGTCCCGGTCAAGCCGTAAAGCAACGCGATCCCGGTCAGGAACATGACTGTGGAGACAAGGTTCAGGGTGACGTACTTGATACCGCCATCCAGCTGCGCCTTATCCCCGCCCAAGACCAAGAGGCCGAAAGAGGCGATCAGCATCACCTCGAACCAGACATAGAGGTTGAAGATATCGCCGGTAAGGAAGGCGCCGCAAACGCCGGCCAGCAGAATCTGAAAAAGCGCGTGATAGCCAAGAGTCTCCCGGCGCTCATCGATGTCCGCCAGGGCATAGACAGCCACCGCCAAACCGGTAATGGCAGTGATCAGGACCATAACGGCGCTCAGCAGATCGGCCACCAGGGTGATGCCGAAAGGAGCGGGCCAGCCCCCCATCTGAGCCGCGATGACGCCCTCGCGCCAGGTCGCCGCCATCAGGAGGATCGAGACAATAAGCAGAAGGCCGCAGCCGGCAACGCTGAGCCAACGTCCGGCCGCCCCGCGCGAGCGGAGAAGAAAGACCAACACAGCTGTTGCGAAGGGAAGAATAACAGGTAGCGCCAAAAGCCAACTCACAAGCTCGTTCCCTCCAGCTTGCCTTTTGCTGTTGGCTGATTGTCTTCGATGGGTTCCGCGTGCCGCATGGCATCCGTATCAAGCGTGCCGAGGCCATCGTAGCCACGGTAGACAAGGACCAGCGCAAAAGCGAAGAGACCAAAACCAATGACGATTGCAGTCAGCACCAGGGCCTGCGGAAGGGCGTTGGCGACCACGTCCGGCGGCGTGAGCATGCCGGCCGGCACCAGGGCCGGGGACTCCGGAGTGAGCCGTCCGGCGACGAAAATCGTCAGATTCGCTGCGTTACTGAGCAGCACAAGGCCGAAGAGAAAGCGCATGACATTTCGCGCAAGCATCAGATAAACGCTGGCCGTAACCAAAACGCCGATGAGAAGAGCCATCAAGACTTCCACGGTCAGACCTCCTCTTCCAGACCCAGCACGATCGCTAGCACAGCGCCGACCACGACGAGGTAAACACCTATGTCAAACAGCAGCACCGTACTGATCGGGAAGCCCTTGTCACCGCCCTCGGCGAAGGGAAATGACCACTGGCCAGAGAAAAAGGGATCTCCGAAAAGAACAGCGAGAACACCGGCAAGCAGTGCAATACCCAATCCGCCCATGGCGATGGTCAGGGGGTCGAGCCGCAGGGCCTGGCGGGCCGCCGCGCTGCCATGGGCAATGGCATAGAGCACAATCCCGATCGTGGCGAGCAAGCCGCCGATGAAGCCGCCGCCGGGCTCGTTATGACCACGCAGCAGCATGTAGACGGAGAACAGGAGCATCAAGGCCACCAGGATCCTCGTTGCGGCGCTCAGGATAAGAGAATTCATTGCTGCTTCGCCTTTTTCGTGCCCTTGATCAAAACATAAGCGCCCAGAGCGGCAACGGCGACGACAGCAATCTCTCCAAAGGTATCCAGCGCCCGGAAATCGACGAGGATAACGTTCACAATGTTACGTCCGAAGGCCTCGGGCATACTCTTCTCTTCGAAGTATGCCGTAATTGTGCGGTCGAGCGGCGTGTCGAGCACCGAGAGCAGAATGACGGTGACCACGCCGCCGACAAACAGAGCCAGAATGGCATCGAAAATCCGCGCTCCCTTCATGGGATCCCGTTCCAGGCTCGGCAGGCGGAGCATCACCACGGCGACCAGAATGACCACCAGCGTCTCGACCAAAAGCTGGGTGATGGCGACATCCGGCGCACCAAAGATCACAAAAATCAACGCAACTCCCATACCCACCACACCCAGGGCGCAGATGGCGGCAAGCCGGGAGCCCGCAAAGACCGTCATAATGGCACCGCCGGCAATCAATCCCACGACCAACAGGTGTTTGATCGTGAAGTCAGGCAGGATTTCGGGCCAGCGCGCGGCATCCGTGACATAGAGTGTCACAACGCCGCCGAGCGCCGTCGTTGCAAAAACGACAAAGAGATAGCGTCGCAGAATCCCGCCTTGAAGTATCCGGGTTTGCCAGGCCGCCGAGGCCTTAAGTCCATCCAGAAAGCGGTCCCACATCTGATCCGCCGTTGCCGGAAGTCTCTGCTCCACCCGGACCAGAAACCCGCGGAGCTTTTGATGGCCCAGGTAGAAGCTGATGCCAAGAACGAAGGTCACGACACTCAGCAGCAGCGGCAGGTTCAGACCATGCCAGAGTGCGAGCTTGACCTCTTCCGGCTGACCGGCAATCGCCGTCACCGCAGGCTGAACGAGACTGGCACTGATCAATCCGGGCATCAGGCCGAAGACCAGGCCAAGCACCGCAAGTCCAAGCGGGCCGATCCACATGAAGAGCGGCGCTTCACGCGGCGATTTCGGAGTTTCCAGTCGCGGGCCGTAAAACGGTTTCAATGCGACAATACCGGCGATCGCGACCATCAGGGCGTTGGCCAGTACCGCGGCAGTGGCCACGAAAAGCGGTTCGGACGCGACGGCAAGTGCTCCCTCGTACTTTAACTCCTTGCCGATGAAACCAAGGAAGGGCGGGAACCCGGCCATGGAAAGCGCTGCCGCAGCGGCGGCGAAGGCGGTCACCGGCATGGTCTTGGCGAGACCGCCGAGTTCCGAGGTTTCCCTGGTTCCCGCGCGATAGTCGATGATGCCGACGATCAGGAACAAAGCCGCCTTGTAGAAGGAATGCACGATCAGGAAGGTGACCGCCGCGGCAATGGCAATGGTCGCCCCCGACCCAAGGAACATGGTCAGAGTCCCCAACGCCATAAGCGTCGTGTAAGCCAGGGCCAATTTCAGATCGGTCTGGCGCAAGGCCAGTACCGAGGCAAAAACCGCGGTCACAGCGCCAAAGAGCGTAAGCGTCCAGAGCCAAACCTCGGTGCCGCTCAGGGCCGGATGCATGCGTGCCAGTAAGTAGATGCCGCCCTTGACCATGGTCGCGGAATGAAGATAGGCGCTCACCGGTGTCGGCGCCGCCATGGCGTTGGGCAGCCAGAAATGGAACGGCACCTGAGCTGACTTGGTGAAAGCACCTGCCAGGACCAGGAAAAAGATCGGCAGATAAAGCGCGTGATCGCGGATCGTATCGCCCATTGCCATGATTTCGGACAGCTCGTAGGTGCCCGCGGCACTGCCCAGCAGGATAAACCCTGCCAGCAGTGCGAGCCCGCCACCTCCGGTCACAAGAAGAGCCTGCAGCGCTGATCTTCGGGCCTTGGCCGTGGAGTGATTGAAGCCGATCAGGAGGTAGGAAGCGACAGATGTCAGTTCCCAGAAAACAAAGAGCGTGATCAGGTTGTCCGCCAGGACCAGCCCGAGCATGGCGAACATGAAGAACAGGAGATAGAAGACGAAACGCCAGTAGTGGACATGGCCGGCCAAGGTGACACTCGAGAAGAGCGCCACCACCGCGCCAATCCCGGCGATCAAGAGCGCAAAGGTAAGACTGAGTCCATCAACGAGAAATGTGAGATTGATTCCCGCGCTTGGGACCCATTCGTAGACGAAGCGGAGCGTTTCACCATCGGCAATGGCGGGCAGCCCGGTGGCAAACACCAGAGCAAGCACAAGAGGCGGCAACGCAGCAATCCAACCGATGCCGATGCTACTCTCTGCCTTCACCTTCGCCGTCACTTTTTGCGTCTCTCCCGACTCGACGCGCGGATCGGAGTTATCCATACGAAGGTTCACTTCCCCACAACAAAAACCTTAGGACCATAAACTGCCCGGGCACTCTGTACCCAATATTAATTTATTACAAATGCCTATGCGTCGCTCAGAGCGCAAAACACGAAGTTGCTATTTGTTCGCAAAACGTCCCCACCGCAAGCGATGGGGACGTGGTTTCCTGCAAAAACTAGGGCGAAAACGAGGGTAATCAAGCTTGACGCGCGGCCGCAAATTCCTGTGCGCCAACCCCGCCGGACGGCTCTCCCACCGGCGCCCGAACAGCCAGCATAAGCCTTCTCCACGACTCAATTTGATCCTTGAGCAAGAGCTTCTGACGCTTCAGACGTTGGATATTCAGGGTGTTGGGCAGAGGCCGCTTCATCTCGCGCGAAATCTGCTCATCAATCGCGTTGTGCTTATTCAGGAGCGCAGTGTAGCTGTAGTCGTTTGGCATGTTCTGTTTTCCCTGGAGGTCAGAGGAGCAGGCCCGGAGTCCGAACCTGGAAGGCGTTTTGATTTTGTAGGATGTCCTCGATTACCGGACCGTGGCTGACTGACAGCACAACCCGTTGTGAAGTCTCCCATCGTGGCGATCTTGTGCGCTATGAGCCGGTCCCGCAGGGAAATCCTGTTTGGCAATGCTGGAAAAACGCCGGTTCACATTTTCCTCCTTTCACTCAGATCTTCGCATCGGGCCGCGTGGAGTACAGTTTGATATGGCCGCGCTTCGTGATCGTTCCATTCGTTGTCACTTATCAGTTTGATAGTTTTTATCAATCAATAAAACATTCTTGCGATGAGCTTGCCTTTCCTGCGTGACTGCGCAGTTCGATAACAGACTGGCCGGATTGCCAAATTTGGCGCAGGCGGCGGCAACTTATCATTTCTTCCGATTAAAGAATGGCTTCTGATCGATTGGACCAATCCAAAACACCCCCCAATTGCAGGAGGAGAGAGGGACTCTGAAGTTTTGCCCTGATCGGAAAGACGCAGCTGAAAGGATGAAAGAAGCGGATGACCAAGATACCTGACGCATTTAACCGGCCGTCTTACAGGGGAGACCACGCAGCGGCCCTCCAGCATGCCAAGAATGATTATCACGATTGTATCGCCCGATACGGATGTGATTCGGCCGAAGCTCACGTCGCGCAAATCCTCTGGCGCAAACTGCGCAGTAAATCGCGGTTGGGACAAATGGCAAAAGCGTGAGTGAGGGCGCATTAAGCTTACGCCCGGCCCGGTCAATCGATCGCGCCGGGCGCAGGACCCCACAGACAGGCGCTTTCCACCTCAGAAAAGTCAGCCGCCTCCGCAGTTATCAATCACGCAACCGGACCTTAATCCAGCTTAGCTCTCAATTGAGACGACATTCGTTGCGCTAAACTCTAAGACGACACGGCTGTCGATCTTGGGTGCCGTGGCTTCGGTCGGTCGCCTCAGCACTCCGGAGGCACGAGGTTACTGCACCGCGCAACGCCTGCATCCTTGCCAGAGATCATATCCCCATTGCCACGCTGCCGGTAACATCGCTCCGCAAGTCAGTGTAACTTCACCGGCGTTTCGAAACCGGGTGGTTTCACCGCCAACACGGAACACTCCACCTGGTTCAGGATCGCTTCCGCGGTGTTGCCGATAATCAGCCCGCTCACGCCGGTCCGCCCCACTGTTCCCATCACGATCAAATCGACCTTATTCTGCTCGGCAAATTCCGGAATGATTTCCCGTGCTGCGCCTTTTTCGAGATGGACTTCATGCTTCCCGGATGTGTCCGGGTAGCGGAAAAGCAGTTGCGACAGGTTTTGCTGGCACTTCTGCTCTTGCTCATCCACCAGTTTGTCGATCCGGGCTTTTGGCACCTTGGCGAAGGCGCTGTTGCGCAAGGCGGCTTCTTCTTCAAGCCGCCAGGTATTCATGATGTGCAGCTCGCTCTCGTCAATCTCCGTCAAGGATGTCGCGAGCTCCATGACCAGGGTGTTGAGCCCGACTTTCTGCTCGTTGGCCGGATCCGGATCGACAGCCGCAAGGATGCGGGCATTCCGCCTGTCGGGGCTGTTCTTCATAATCCAGACCGGACAGGGACACTTCCTCAGCACATGCATGTCCGTACTTGCAAAGAAGAGCGAGCGCCCTTCCGACGCACCGGCAGCGCCTTTCATGACCAAATCATGTTCGTCGCGCAAAACCTTGCGGATGATCTCGATGAAGGGATTGCCCTGTAAAACCACCTCGGCGGTTTGGATGCCCTCGGACTTGATGGGGCCTGCAATGTCGGCCAGGCGCGCGCTGCGGAATTCAATCACCTCGTGCTCGACATCCTGAGCACCCGCGCCCGAAAAGCTGCCAAACAGGCTTGCGAGCTCGCCGGGCGCTGATTCCATCACATCCACCAGGGTAATTCTGGCCCCGTTTGCCTTCGCGAGCCAAACCGCCCGCTCGATCAGCGCGTCATGAAGGCTATCCTCATCACAAACCAACAAAATGTTCGTAAATCTTTTCATGGCAATCAGCTCCCTAGCGCTTTTTTCTTTGTTTAAGGCAAGGTCACGCGAGTGGCGTGGAGATACACCTTGGTTAAAATTGCGCTTGAAAAATTGATTGTTCCAATCGAAGTTAAAGAAACTTTCGATAGTTTTTAGCTTTCAAAGATGCCCTGAAGGGGAGGATTTCGACAGGTGCCAACCTTGCAACAGCTCCGCTACTTGGTTGCGGTGGCTGAGACGCTTCACTTCAGGCGTGCGGCTGAACTCACCCATGTGACCCAGCCGACCCTCAGCGGCCAGCTGCGCGAACTCGAGGAGAAACTGGGTGTCCAGCTTGTCGAACGCAGCCGGGCACGTGTGATCCTCACACCGATCGGCACTGAGATCGCAGGCCGCGCCAAAGGCGTCCTGCGCGACGTTCAGGAGATCGTGGAGGTCGCGAAACATGAACAAAACCTCATGGGCGGCACCATTCGCCTTGGCGTCCTTCCCTCGCTTGGCCCTTATCTTCTGCCGCACATTCTGCCGGAGCTTCACCGGCGGTTTCCGGATCTGAAGTTTTACGTGCGCGAGGGACTGCCACAGGCTCTGCTCGGCGGTCTCGATGATGGCAGTTACGATCTGCTGCTCTTCCCCCTTCCGGTCACGGGAAGCGACATCGCCCATACGCGTCTTTTCCGGGAATCGCTCCTGGTGGTCGCGCCGACAGATCACCGGCTGGCCAAAAAACAGCAGGTCGAGCAGACCGACCTGAAAGACGAGACGGTCCTGACTTTGGAACGTGGTCATCGGCTGCACGACCAGGTCCACGAACTCTGCGCACAGTACGGCGCCAAACTTGCCCTCGACTATGAAGGCACCAGCCTCGACACCTTGCGCCAGATGGTCGGCATGGGCATGGGATTATCTCTGCTGCCGGCCTTGTACGTGCGCTCGGAAGTCTCCAACGACGATCAGGTGGTCGCCCGGCATCTGCGCACGCGCCGCCCCTTTCGCATGATCGGTATGGTCTGGCGCCGGCACTCGGCACGTCAGGACGAGTTCCAGGCCCTGGCGGAGCTGATCCGTGAGATTATCTCGGAGGGCGTGCCGGAGGTGACTGTGTTACGCTAAGGCTTTTACGATAGCCCTATGAGATCCATCACGATGCCTCAGCCGCCCTTCAGCCGTTGGATAAGGTAGATCTCGTTTTCGGATGAAACAGGCTCGGTCAGACTGCTGGCGATGATCCGTCCGTCCACAGCGACCGAGACCCCGGCTTCGATGGTCGGTTCCAGGTCCGGGTAGGCCCGGACAAGGCCGCGCAGGAGTTCTCCCACGTTCCGGGCCTCGACCTCGACCTTATCGGCACCACCCGTGTAGGCCTTGAGGCCCGACCAGAGATTGACTTCAACCATTGGCCTGATCGTTGAGCGCCTTCAGGATGCGGGGCGGCGACATGGGCAGTTCCGTCAGGCGGACCCCGGCGGCATTCGAGACCGCGTTGGCAATCGCCGCCAATGGCGGACAGATCGAAGTCTCGCCCACACCACGCACACCGTAGGGATGGCCCGGGTTCGGCACCTCGACAATGACCGTATCGATCATTGGCAGATCGGAGGCCACCGGGATCCGGTAGTCGAGAAAACCCGAGTTCTGCAGGCGTCCGTCTTCACCGTAGATGTACTCTTCGTTCAGCGCCCAGCCGATGCCCTGCGCCGCGCCACCCTGGAACTGGCCTTCCACGTAGGTCGGGTGAATGGCCTTGCCGGCATCCTGGACGACCGTGTAGCGCACGACTTTGGTCTGACCGGTTTCCTTATCGACTTCGGCATCGACGATATGGGTGGCGAAGCTGACGCCCGCGCCTTCCGGTGTCGCCTCGTAATGGCCAACGATGGGTCCGCCGGTGCGGCCCATGCTGCGGGCGATTTTCGCCAGCGGCAAGGGCTCGAACTCACCCGCATTGGGACCGGAGGGTTTGGCGCAGCCGTCTTCCCAGACCACCGCCTCCTCGTCGATGCCCCATTTTGCCGCCGCACGGGCGCAGAGCTTCTTCACGGCGTCACGGGCTGCCTTGATGGTGGCGAGACCACTGGCATAGGTCACGCGGGAGCCATGGCTGATCTCGTTATAGCCCAGTGTCGCGGTGTCGGCGACGGTGGTGCGGATATTCTCATAGGGAATACCCAGTTCCTCGGCCGCCATCTGCCCCATGGACGCCCGCGAGCCGCCGATATCCGGTGTCCCGACCGAAATGGCCACGGTGCCGTCCTCGGACAGCGCCAACGAAACAGCGGTCTCGCCACCATGATTGAACCAGAAGCCGCAGGAAATGCCCCGTCCCTGCCCTTCGGCCAAGGGCGCGGTCAGATGGGGGTGCGCTCTCGCCGCCTCGAGGGTCTCCACCAGACCGATACGTTCGAACTTTGGTCCATAGGAGGCTTTGGTGCCCTCCTTGGAGGCGTTCTTCAGGCGCACCTCGATCGGGTCCAGATCAAGCTTGTTACAAAGTTCGTCAATGACGGATTCGACCGCAAAGGCGGCCATGGGAGACCCGGGCGCACGATAGGCCGCCTGCTTCGGGCGGTTCGACATGACGTCGTATCCGATCTGATGCACGTTCTCCAGAGCGTAGGGCGCGAAGGCGCACATCGCGGTGAATTCCATCGGCGCGCCGGGGAAAGCCCCGCCCTGCAAACGGAAGACACCCTGAGCGGCGGTGATCTTGCCCTCACGGGTCATGCCGATCTTGATGTCCATGGAGGTCGAGGCCGTCGGCCCCGTCGCGCGGAAGACTTCGGAGCGGCTCATCACCAGTTTGACCGGGCGGTTGGCCTTGCGAGACAAAGCGAGGGCGACAGGCTCTATGAAGACAACCGTCTTGCCGCCAAAGCCACCGCCGATTTCCGAAGGCGTGACCCGAAGCTGGCTGGTTTCGGTGCCTACCAGTGCCGCACAGACCTTCTGAACATTGAAGTGCCCCTGCGTGCAGCACCAGACCTCGCCCTTGCCGTCGGGACCGAGCTGGGCCAAACAGGCATGAGGCTCGATGTAACCCTGATGGGTGGCCTCGGTCTTGAAGCTCTCCTCGATCACCAGGTCTGCTTCGGCAAAGCCCTTGTCGACATCGCCGTGGCCGCTTTCATGATAGCGCACGACGTTCGGATGCATGCCCTCGGGAACCGACTTGTCGGCGGCACCGGCGCGGATCACCGGCGCATCCGCGGCCATGGCCTTGTCCACGTCGGTCACGTGGGGCAGAGGCTCGTATTCCACCTCGATCAGCTTGGCCGCATCCCGCGCAGCCAGTGCCGTGGTCGCGGCAACTGCCGCCACGGCGTGGCCATCGTAGAGCGCGGTATCGCCCGCCATGACGTTCTCGAGGATATTCCAGTTCTCGCCTGTCAACCCCTCGGCGAAATCGGCGCGGGTCACGACCGCCTTTACGCCCTTCAACGCCTCTGCCTTTGAGGTATCGATTTTCAGTATTTTCGCATGGGCATGCGGCGAACGCACGATAGAGGCGTGCAGCATACCGGGTGCCGCCGCGTCGGCGCCGAACTTTGCGCGCCCGGTGACCTTATCCACGCCGTCTGGCCGCTTGGGGCGGGTGCCAACGACCTTGAAACCGTTTGTCATGTTTCCGTCGGGAGCCATTACGATGCCTTTCTGAGGTCAGCAGCCGTGTCCAGCACAGCGCGGATGATCTTGTCGTAACCGGTACAGCGGCAGAGATTGCCCGCCAGCCAGTAGCGCACCTCGGTCTCGGTCGGGTCCGGGTTCTTTTTCAGCAGCGCCTCGGTCGCCACCAGAACGCCCGGTGTGCAGACACCGCACTGCAGCGCGGCATACTCGATGAACTTCTCCTGCAGAGGATGCAGCTCCTCGCCATTGGCCATGCCCTCGATGGTGCCGATGGATTTGCCTTCGGCTTCGGCCCCCAGCATCAGGCAGGAACAGACCAGCCGGTCGTCAACCGTAACGGAACAGGCGCCGCAGTCGCCGGTGCCGCATCCCTCTTTCGCGCCGGTCAGCGCCAGCCTGTCGCGCAGGACATCCAGCAGGGTTTCCCGGGGATCGCAAAGAAACTCGACCTCATCACCGTTTACGGTCGTGGTCACATGAATCATGCTCATTTGGCACCTCCTGCGCGCTCGTAAGCTATTTTGGCGGCGCGCTGTGCCAGGACGCCGGCCACATGGGTGCGGAACTCGATGGTGCCGCGTTTATCGTCGATCGGGTTACAGGCTGCCGAGGCCGCCGCAGCCAAAGCTTCCAGCGCCGCGTCATCAAGCGAGCTGCCGATGATCGCTTTTGCAGCGTCCTCGACCAGAAGAACCCTGGGCGCCACTGCCCCCAAGGAAACACGGGCTTCCGCGACCGCCGGACCGTCAAGCCGGAGACTGACGCCGCAGCCGACAACAGCAATATCCATCTCGGTGCGCGGGATAAACCGCAGATAAGCATCGCCGGCATTGTCACCCCGGGCCGGCAAATGCACCGCACTGATAACCTCGCCTTTGGCAAGATTGGTTTTGCCCGGGCCTGCGGGGATTTCCTCGACCGGTATTTTGCGGGTGCCGGAGGCCCCCACCACCGAGACCGATGCGCCAGCCGCCATCAGTGCCGGAACACTATCGGCCGCCGGTGAGCCATTGCAGAGGTTTCCGACGAGGGTCGCGCGTCCCTGGATCTGGGTGGATCCGATCAAGTCCATCGCCTCGACCACGCCGGGCCATTCCTTGCCCAGTTCGGAATGCTCCGTCATTTCGGCGCCCGCAACAGCCGCGCCGATCCGCCAGCCGCCCTCCTCTCGGGCGATATCTTTGACACCGGCGATTTGCTTGATGTCGATGAGCACGTCGGGTGTCACCATGTCAGCGCGCAACTGTACCAGGACGTCGGTGCCACCTGCCAAAAACCGTGTCACTCCCTCCGCTTTCGCCGCGATCGTGGCGGCGTCTTTGAAGCTGCCAGGCGTATGGTATTCCATGAATCCTCCAAGGCACCAGGTGGTGCTCTCTACTTCTTATCCTGCCCGCCACTCAGGGCAGTAAATGCTGATACGTGGAGCAGGCCCGGTCTTCCGATGGCCCGCAATCAAATCTCAAATACAACCGTCTCACAGGGAGCATGAAACCGGCAAGCGGTAAAAGCACCAAACCTGCTGCGCGTTTACGTTATCGGATGGAGCTGCGAGTTATGGCGCAAAGCCTGAAACCGGCGGGTGCTCCTAAATGACTGCCTTCTCCAGGAAAGGTCTGTTTTGCGCGATGCGGTCGTAGTGAAAAGGCGTCAGATCGAGAGAGCGGTATTCGCCATAGGTGATCCATTCCGACGTGCCGCGCCCCATGGCAGGAGACTGCTGGAAACCGTGGCCTGAAAAGCCGTTCACAAAGATGAAATTCTCGACCTCGCTGTGGGGTCCGAGGATCGCATTCTGGTCCAAGGTGTTGTA
This sequence comes from Denitrobaculum tricleocarpae, assembly GCF_007004665.1. Classification (GTDB taxonomy): domain Bacteria; phylum Pseudomonadota; class Alphaproteobacteria; order Kiloniellales; family Kiloniellaceae; genus Denitrobaculum; species Denitrobaculum tricleocarpae. The sequence continues at coordinate 237,113 of NZ_ML660057.1, forward strand.
GGCATAGTGTCCGGCCCAGGAGTTGATCAGCTTTATGGCCTCGAACTGGGGAACGCGGGTTGCGATGACGGGCCAGGCCTTCTCTTCCCATATGCTGAAGTCCTGAACGAAATCGTCGTAGTCAACCGCAGGGTCGTCATCGGGCGGGCAACCCGCGAGATAGTAGGTTCCGTCGCTGCGCATATGAACACCCGAGGGATCGATGGTCAGCGGCAAATCCCGGTCCAGTGGCTGTTCCGCCGAAAAGATGAAGGTGTAGCGTTTGCGGGGTTCCACGGGAATTTCGATGCCCGCCATGCGCGACGTCAAGACTGCGCGTGGGCCTGAGGCATTCACCACCGAGCCGCAGGCTATGACATCACCCGACTTCAGGGTCACGCTCTCGACCCGGGTGCCGGCTGGGTTTTTGGCCATCCCAACCACCTCGTTGGCAATGTATTCCGCGCCCTGTTCCCGCGCAGAGCGTTTCCACCAGTCGAAGAGCGTACTGCCTTCGAAGTACCCCTCGTCGACAAGGTTGTGGTTCGCGCCAACGATGTCGTCGAGTTGATAGAAGGGATAGTCGCGCTTGATCTCGTCTCGGGTCATGAACTTCGTGCCGGCGCCACAGGCCGCCTGGAGCTTCTGATTTTCCCGCAGAACCTGCGCAAAGGCTTCATTGTCCGCCAGATACATATAGCCATAGCTGTGGAGCGGCACGTCCGGCACGCGCTCGTCATTGCCCATGAATTCACGGAAGTTTTTCACGAATTCGGCTGCGAATTGCGAGATCCGCACGTTGATCTCGTTCGAGAACTGCTGCCGCATACAGCTGTTGGTGTGTACGGTCGAGGTGAACTCGTAGGTCGGGTCCCGCTCAACCACCAGGATGGAACCGTCAAAATCCGGATTGTCGCTCAGGAACCAGGCGACCGCGGACCCAAGCATCGCTCCGCCGACAATCACGACATCGTACGACTTGTTTTTCGGTGCAATGAGACCCTCACCCATCAGGCCTTCTCCTCTTTCTCGCTTAAGCGCTCACTTCTTGCGTAGCATTTGCACTCTAGCAGCCATAGCCGTTTTTTTTCGCGATAACCGTCTCAAGCCGTCGGATGTCCCCTTACTCATGAGATGAAGCAAAGCGAGACACTCAACGCGGGACATCCACTTCAATGATCATCGGTCCGTCAGCGGGCTTGTGCGATTTGAGCGCCTCGGAAAAGCCGGCGGTGCTGTTCTCGCAACGCCGGAAAGACATCGAGCAGGCCTTGGCAAGCGCCTCAAAGTCCGGTGGGGTGGGATCACAGCCGACCACCTCGACATTGGCGTCAGCCATGGATGTTTCGATTTCCAGATATCCCGCATTGTTCCAGATGACGAAGATGATCGGCAGTTTCTCGTCCAACGCAGTCATCAATTCCGGCAGGGTGAACTGCGCGCCCCCGTCCCCCGTGATACAGACGACCTGCCGATCGAGCGCCGCCAGAGCCGCGCCGATCGCAGCGGGAATGCCATAACCCAAGGCCCCATAGCCAACCGAGGAATTGAACCATCCGCCTGCGCAGTCATGGTCGTAGTAGAGATTCCCCGCGTAAATCGGCTGAGTGGAATCTCCGACGATGATGGAGTTCGGAAAACTGTCGCGGATGCAGTTCAGCATCTCCACCTGATGGGCATAGTCGCCCGGCAGTTCGGCGTGCGCCTTAACCCGGGTCTCAGCCGCCTGCTCAGCCCCCCAGTCCGGCGCGCCCCTGCCTTCACCCAGCGCCCTGCTCAGCAGCGGAAGGACATCCGCCGCCACGCCGCAGAGTGTGACGTCGGCAGGATGACGGGCGAGTTGATCAGGGCAAATATCGATGCGAACCATATGCTTCAGCTCAGGCAGGCCGCCATTGCGGTAAATATCATAATCGGTCGTCCCGAGTTCTGTCCCGACGGCGAGAATGGCGTCGGATACCCGAAGCAGATCGCGCACCGCCTCCAGACTGGCGCTGGCCGGGATTGTCAGTGGGTGACCGTGCATCAAGCCACGGGCATTGATGGTCTGGACGACCGGTGCGTTCAGTTGTTCAGCAACGGCCAGGAGCGCGTCCTCGGCCCAGCGCGCCCCGCCCCCAGCCAGAATGACCGGTTTGCGCGCCCGCGATAGCAGGCCCACTGCACTCTTAAGCAGTTCGGGACCGGGAACCGGTGGTGATTTAGGATCGGGCGCGCTTAAAACCTGGTCGAACGAAGCCCCCATCACATCCAACGGGACCTCCAGGTGCATAGGCGCCGGACGCTTCGTCGCAAAATCCTGATAGATCCCGTGCAGCGCTGGCATCAACTCGGCATCCGAGGTCACCTGTTCCGAACGGCAGGCGACAAGCGCGCAAACCCCCTGCTGGTCGGGAAGTTCGTGCAGGTGCCCCAGCCCCGAGCCGAGACCGGCCCGCTCGTTCACACTTGAAACCACCAGCATGGGCACGCTATCCGAGCGCGCCTGTGCCATCGCTGTCAGTATATTGGTGATCCCCGGACCGGTGATCACAAAGGCCACACCCGGCTGCCCCGATACGCGTGCGAAGCCGTCCGCCATAAAGCCAGCCCCCTGTTCGTGGCGCGCGATGACATGACGGATCTTCGACTGGGCCAGCCCCCTGTAAAGCTCAACCGTATGCACCCCGGGCAATCCGAAAACAACCGGCAGCTCGCGCTCTTCGAGGTACCGGACAATGGCTTCACCGATCGTGGTCATAAGTTTGCTCGCACTGGCGTTTGCGAATCTGACCCCGTGTCGATCCGCGGACCCTTAGATCGGGCAGTGCAGCTTTCCTTGTCAACGAAATACGGTTTCTCACGCGCTGCAGAGCCATGTTGAAATTCGAAAGCGGCTATCGAAAAGTTCTAGTTCCAAGCCTGACAGGAAAATCTGATGCTATAACAACCGTGCAAAATCAATTCCGCGCGGAGCGGCAGGCAAAAACGCACAAGAACGCACAGGAGAGGACGGATGGAGAGGTACCAGCACTATATCGGCGGTGCCTGGGTAGCACCAGACGCTGGGAAATGGTTTGAGACGGTCAATCCCTACAGCGGTGAAGCCTGGGCGGAAATCGCGCACGGTAACGGCGGGGATGTCGATCATGCCGTCACAGCCGCGCTGACTGCGTTTGACGGTGAATGGTCGGCGATGAAGCCGTCGCAACGTGGCCGCCTGCTTATGCGTCTCGCGGAGTTGATCGAGCGGGACTCGGCCGCGCTGGCGGAGATCGAGGTCCGCGATAACGGCAAGCTCTACGCCGAGATGTCGGCGCAAACCAAGTATATGGCCGAGTGGTATCGCTACTACGGCGGCCTTGCGGACAAAATCGAAGGCGCCGTCATTCCGACGGACAAGGAAGCCGTCCTCAATTTCGTACGCTATGAACCGCTGGGTGTGATTGCCATGATCACGCCCTGGAACTCCCCGCTTCTGCTCCTCGCATGGAAGCTGGCGGCAGCTTTGGCCGCAGGCAACACAGCGGTCATCAAACCTTCGGAGTTCACCTCCGCCTCTACTCTGGCCTTCATGAAACTCATCGAAGAGGCCGGGTTCCCGCCCGGCGTCGTCAATACGGTTACCGGTTTTGGCGCGGATGTCGGGCAGGCCCTCGTCGCGCATAAGGACGTGGCTAAGATCGCTTTCACCGGCTCCGACGTAGCCGGACGCAAGATCAACGAGGCCGCGGCGCGCGATCTCAAACATGTATCCCTGGAGCTGGGTGGAAAGTCACCCAATATCGTCTTTGAGGACGCTGATCAGGAAGCCGCCGTCATGGGTGCTATTTCCGGCATCTTCGCGGCGACCGGCCAGACCTGTATCGCGGGTTCGCGCCTGCTGCTGCAAAGGTCCATCCACGACGCATTCGTCGAACGGCTGGTCAAGGTCGCTGGAGAAGCCACGATCGGTGATCCGATGTCGCTGGAGACTCACGTTGGCCCCGTCACAACTCCACCACAGTATAAAAAAGTACTCGATTACATCGAGATTGCACGCGAGGAAGGCGCAACCTGTGTGTTAGGCGGCAAGCCGTACGACGGGCCCGGCGCCATCGGCGGGCAGTTCGTCGAGCCCACCATCTTCACCAACGTGCGCAACGATATGCGTATCGCCCAGGAAGAGGTTTTTGGACCGGTTCTCTCAGTCATCCCCTTCGAGGACGAGGAAGACGCCCTGCGCATCGCAAATGACATCGACTTTGGCCTGGCGGCGGGCGTTTGGACCAAAGACATGGGGTGCGCGCTTCGTATGTCGGAACGGCTGAAAGCCGGTACCGTGTGGGTCAACACTTACCGTGCGGTCAGCTATACCTCGCCGTTCGGCGGCTATAAGCAAAGCGGGATCGGCCGGGAAAGCGGCCTGGAGGCCATCAAGGAGTATCTACAAACGAAATCCGTATGGCTGGCACAGGCCTCGCCCGTCGCCAACCCCTTTATCATCAGATGATCAACGGAAGCATGGCGGGTTTTTAAGGCGCAAATTGCTTGGGGCCCGGCGCTCAAAAATCCTGCTGGCCAAGAGCCGCACGAACGCGGTTTTTGATGTAAACGCCATCGCGGGATGGCAGAATGCGGTCTTCCTCCGCCACGTCAATTGTGACCGCGGCAAAATTCAACGCGTTTTTCGCGTGAACCCGTGTACGAAGGTTACGGACACCGGCCAAGTCGGTGATACGGGCGGTCCAGTCGAAGTTGACGCTTTGGGCGACCTTGTCAAGCTCGATGCCGTGACCGGCGTGACTGCGCTGCATTCCCGTCTCGCCGTAGTGGCCGTTGTCGAGAACAACGATCGTCAGGTTCTTGGGTGCCTGCACGGCAATAGTGGCAAGGGCTCCCATGCCCATCAGCATCTCACCGTCACCGGTCACCACCAGGACCGGATCCTGAGGTCGGGACATCGCCAGCCCAAGGCCGACGGTCGCGGCGCTGCCCATCGCGGCCCAAAGGTAATAATTCCGGTCGTGATCGCCCGCCGCCATGACATCGTAGGACGGCGACCCGAGACCGGTCGTCACGATCAGATCACCGCGATCTTCGAGCAGTTCGGCGACAGCTTCTCTACGGTTCAAATGGGTAGATGTCATTGCGCCTGGTTCCATACTTTTTTACCGATCAGTTGTTGGCTCAGGAGAACAGCACAGGCCTGGTCCCCATCGAATGCCATCGTCGCCGCTCCACGCAAGAGCCCCTCAACTTCCTCGGCTCTCTCGGCGCGCCAGGTCCTCACGCCCATGAGGTTCAAGGCTGCTTCGGTCGCCTGACCCATGGGATTTTGCCATTGATTGAATTCGGCCCAGTCGCCGCGCATGGTCACGACCATGAGCAGCGGAAAACGGCCGCATGCCGGGAGTGCCAAGGTGTTGATGCAGTTGCCGACACCGCTCGATTGCAACAGTAGAACACCCCGCTCTCCGCCAAGCCAGGCCCCTGCCAGATAGCCGATCCCCTCCTCCTCGGTTGTTAAAACCACAGAGTGCACCGCCTTATCGGCATTGAAGCGCTCGATGGCGGTGGAATGGCCCGCATCGGGCACGTAAGCCGCATGCTTTACATCGAAATCCTTCAGCACCTCATAGACCTGTAATTTCCAGTCAATTGAGTGGCTGTTTTGGAGAGAGTTTTGCTGCATGAGGGGTTCGCACTTCAAGTTGCCTGCATGACCTTGTCGTTGAGAATCTATCAACACAACGGATATATTTGAAATATAAGAATTTACGAAAAGCTATATAATTTTTTGATAGTACGATGGACCTTAAACAACTCAACACCTTCGTCCAGGTCGCGGAACTGGGCAGTCTGAGTAAGACGGCCGAGCGCCTGAGAATCGCGCAACCCGCACTCAGCCGGCAAATCCGGATGCTGGAAGACGAGCTTAAAACGCAGCTCTTCTCACGCCACGGGCGGGGCATGGTCCTGACCGAAGCAGGCGAGTTGCTGTTGTCGCGCGCCACCTCGATCCTGCGTCAGGTCGAGGAAACCTGCGCGGACCTGACGGAACAGGCTGTTGCGGTCAGAGGAAAGGTCGTGATCGGAATTCCGCCGACAGTCGGCGATATCCTCGCCGCCCGTATCACTGAGCGCTTTCGCACAGCCTACCCGGAGGTAAGTTTGAGGATCGTCCCGGCCTTTACCGAGTATCTTCTGGAGTGGCTGCTCAGGGGTGAAGTCGACATCGCCATCATGTACGCCCAGGAGAAGCAGACAAACCTGATGGTGCAGCCGCTTCTGATGGAAAACCTCTTTCTGGTCGCCAGCAAGGAAGCAGCGCTTGATGTCCGGCGTGCGGTGCGCTTCGCCGCTATCGCGCAGCGCACGCTTGTTCTGCCCGGCCCAAACCACAGCCTGCGTATTCTCCTGGAACAGGAAGCGGCGAAGCAGGGCCTGCAGCTGAATGTGCCGGTCGAAGCCGATGCCCTGCAGACTCTTAAGGATCTGGCGCGGCGCGGACATGCAGCGACAGTTCTGCCCTATGCCTCGATCCACGAAGAGGTCGCGGAAGGCAAGCTGACGGCAACACCGATTGTTGCTCCGGCCCTCTCACGCAAACTTGTCGTCGCCTTGCCGCTTGGTCGCCAGACTTCGAACGCAGTAACGCGATTTTCTCAGGAGTTATGCAGGGAGGTGACGGAAATGGTCGAAGACGGTGTTTGGGATGGACAATTGCTGCTCAAGAGCCAACAAGAGGAGACCGCCGCTCAACGATAGATGTGATTGCCTTTAAGTCGGCAACTTGTCTTCCAGGCACTCGTTAATCGCAACCAGCAAAGCACTGTTATCCAGGGGTTTGTAAAAAGTCTTGCACGCCCCCAGTTTCTTGGCCATTGCCAGAAAGTCAAAGTTGCCGATGCGGGACCCGCCGGAGATAGCAATAATCTTCAACTCAGGTCGCTTTTTCTGGAGTTCCATAATTGTCTCGAGACCGTCTTTTTCCGGCATGACGATATCGGCAACGACAAGATCCACGGGAGTTGACTCGACAGCTTTGACTGCCTGTTTCCCATCGGTGACCGCTGTGACGTCATGACCGGCGCGCGAGAGAAACACCTCAAGCATCTCGCAAATCAACGGTTCATCGTCCACAACCAAGATCTTTGCCACTTTTCCCCTCCAAAAAGACGGACCTACGTCACAGAGCTCCGCATGCCGCCGCTTTCGAGCCTTTGTCCCTCATAAACCGGCAAGTAGACCTCGAAGGTCGTCCCTTCGCCGACTCGGGTATAAATCACTATGACACCTTCATGCCCGGTGACAATACCATGCACGACCGACAGTCCCAGGCCCGTGCCTTCACCAACCGGTTTCGTTGTGAAAAAGGGATCATAGATTTTCACCAACACATCATCCGGGATACCACACCCACGGTCGGCCACCGACAAGCGAACATAGGGCCCTGGATGCAGTCCCAAGTGTTGATCTGCGAAGGCCTGGTCGACTTCGGTCTCGATCATTGTCAGACGGATCGACCCCTTGCCGTCGGAGTAGGACTGAAAGGCATTGGTCATCAGGTTCACAGTCAATTGTTGGATCTGCGTCTCGTCGGCCAAAACTATGCCACAGTTGTCATCGATCTCCATATCGAGAACCATTGTGGAGGGCAGACCAGCCCGCAACAGCGTGACGGATTCGCGAACAGCATGGCTGATTTGGAGAGGCTCCCGGTTCGCTTGTTCGCGGCGGCTGAAGAACAAAATCTGGTCGACGATGGATTTCGAGCGTTGCGCGGCTTGATCGATTTTGGAGATCAGCTTGCTAGTAAAGCTCTCTTTGGGCTCCTCTTCGAGAGCGATTTTGGTACAACCTAGAATGACATACAGCATATTGTTAAAGTCATGCGCGATGCCACCCGCCAGCGTACCCAGGCTATCGAGCTTTTGGGTGTGAACGAGCTGCCTCTCCAGGGTCTCACGCCGGGCCAGCTCCCGTTCCAGACTCTGGTTTGCCGAGTCTAACTGATCGGTGCGCTGTTGCACCTGCGCCCGAAGCTGATCAAACGTCATCCTGAGCTGGGCAACTTCATCGCCCCGCCTGCGGACAGGCGGGACAGTGGAACCATAACGCTCACCAAGAGAGACCATGTCCCCCGTCAAATTCTTAATCGGACGCACAACAGTCAGAACGATAAACGACAACAATCCGATAGATGCGATCATCGCGATGATGAGCAGCGTCAGAATTGTTGTTCTCGCCTGGTCAACGGCGTGCTCCGCAGCTTCATCGGCACCGTCGCTGATTGCGTCGGCTGACTCGGCAACCTGATCCAGCGCCGCAACGGCGTTATCTGCGTCGGTTTCCAGGCGTTCTGCAAGCAGTCTGGACTCGCGCACGGCCGCCAGCTTGGCCCGGTGTGTCTCGAAGAGCTGTCCGCGGCCATAGCCCAGCTTAAAGAGGGTGTCGAGCCTGGAGCGGAGTTCGTCAACGTCGCTTTTGTCTCTTTGCGTTTCCGTCAGCTTGCGCAAAACACTCAGATGCGGCCACACGCTCTCATACAAGGCGACAAATTCAGCTTCGATCGCGCCCAGTTTGCTGGAGTTTCGCTCTGCGATATATTCGCCGGCCGTGTCTTGTAACTCGATGATCAGGCGCTGCATCTTCAAAGCCGCTTCCACGACCGGATAGTCTCTATCGAAGAGTTGCCCGAGGACGCCGTTCACAGAGTGTCCATCGGCCCCACGTTCTGCCAGTCTATCCCCTTCCTCCTCAGCCTTCGCCATTTGCAGTTCATTTTTTTCGGCCAAGACATCGAGCAATTTAGTCAACTCCGAACCCGCCAGGTCGAATGCGGTGAGGAGCTTGGTTTCTTCTTGTTCGTTGTTCAAAGCGCTCCTGAGAACCGAGACCATTTGAAGGGCATGTTCGTTGAACTCAGATTGCTCCTGGCGCGCCGTAGCCAGTTCATCCAGGAGCGAGACATCGCTGACCAGGCCCTGCAGTTCGACATAGGTCTGATCGAACTTATGATCAAGCACACTAAGTTCTGTGATCAATGGCTCCATGCGGTTGAGGTCGCTGTCTGCAATAATCTCCTCCGCTACTTTGGTTGCTTCAAAGATCAGAGCGATAAGGTCATCGGATGTCTCGACCGTTGGGGCTGCAACGTCCGAAATGTGGTTCAGAGTCGTGTTGATTCTGTCAATAAAGTACAAGCCCGTGATACCAACCAGGACAGCCGAGATCGAAATCGTTGCAAAACCGGCAACGAGTTTCTTCGAGATATTTAGGTTGATGAAGGGCGCAAAGACCTTCAGCACACTTGAAAGCGGCGGGAACCTCCGCGCCCCGGTTACAACAAAATCGCTAGACGAAACCATGCCCCCCCCTTAACGACGCTCCTACCCGCAATCATTCTCCGGGCCGGCCCAACGCCGGATAGCGAGAAATAACCCGCCCGCGCCTTGGACGATTGAGATACGTCAAAGTCTTGCGCCCCTGCGTCGGCGAGTGATCATTATTACGCGAACAGCTAGTCTCATTCCAGTTTATGCGCTGCGGATACCCTCTAGAAAGCCATCGACACTATCGCTCATCGATTGAGCACGTTGCCCTAAATCGTCAGCCGCCTGCAGAACTTCGTTCGCAGCTTTCTCAGTTTCTTGGGCGCCTTGACTTACACCGACGATGTTGGCGCTAACACTGGCCGTTCCCGCGGAGGCTTCGGAAACGTTGCGTGATATTTCCTGGGTTGCCGCGCGCTGCTCTTCCATTGCGGCGGAAATCGTCGAGGCGATCTCGTTCATTTTGCCGATCGTCCCGGCAATTTTGTGGATCGCGTTCGCCGCTTCGTCGGAAATGTCCTGAATACTATTGATCTGGGTACCTATTTCCTCGGTCGCTTTCGCCGTTTGGTTGGCCAATGATTTGACCTCGGAGGCGACAACGGCGAAACCTTTGCCGGCATCCCCCGCACGCGCGGCCTCAATCGTCGCGTTGAGAGCCAAGAGGTTTGTCTGCTCCGCGATATCGGTGATCAGACTCACGACATCACCTATCTTCTGTGAAGCCGAACTGAGATTTTTAACTGTTTCCGTCGTTGACTCAGCCTCTTCAGCCGCCGCACGGGTGATCTGCGAGGAATGATCCATCTGTTGAGTGATCTCGACGATCGAACTGCTCAACTGTTCAGTTGCGGCTGCAACGGTCTGGACGTTGACGTCGGCTTCTTCTGAACCCGCAGCCACTGCGGCAGACTGGCTGTTCGATTGTTCTGCAGTCGCAGACAGCGTCTGTGCATTGCTCCGCAGCTGCGAAACAGCAGCATTCACTGAACTCAATACATCGTTGCTTGAGATTTCGAAACTCGAGATAAGTTCCGCAACCCGCTCGGAGCGCGCTTCGCGGGCCAACTGATGCTCCCGCTCACGGTCATTGAGACGCTCTTTTTCGATCGCGTTTTCTTTAAAGACCTGTACTGCCTTGGCCATATCGCCGATTTCGTCTCGCCGCTGAATACTCGGGACCTCCACTGAGGTGTCTCCGTCGCTCAGATGTTTCATCGATTGCGTCATTCCCTTGATCGGCCGGATAACCGACGCGACCGCGAAGTAAATCAGTCCTGCCGAAATCACGGCTGCAAGCAAGAGCAGAGAGAGGATTGAGAGGCTGGCTTGAGTCACTGCCTGATCTGCTTCATTCGCAGAAGCTTTGGAAATTGCCTCGGCGTATTCCCCCACGTTGTCCAGGACCTGGGCGACCGCGTCGGCCTCCGCTTCAAGATCCTCAGTGAGTTCATCCGCCTCGGTCTCTGCCTGCAACATATCCCTGTGCGTATCGAAGAGCATTTCGTCATCCCCCGCAAAGACGATCCACTCCTGAAACAACTTACTTAGCGATTCGGCGTCCGCCGTGTCCTCTTCGCTCTCCGCAAACTCGGCGAGAATACTGATATTCTTCAGCACGCCGCGAGACAGTGTCTCGAACTCTTTCGCCACAGCCCCCAGTTTTGCAGCAGATTCCTCCGCCAGATACTCTCCGGCCGTGTCCTGCATCTCAATAACCTGGCGCTGTAGCTTCAAGGCGGCCTCAACGACCGGATAGTCGACCCGGTAAAGCTGTTGAATCACTTGATCCACTTGTGCTGCGGTGGCACCACTCGCCAGCAATTCGCCGACCCGGGTTTGCACCTGAGCCATCTCGGCTTCGTTTTCGGTCGCAAATTCATCCAACGCAATGATCATGCGCTGGCCCAGTTCGTCAAAAGTGAAAAGCAATTCCTTGGCTTTCGCCTCTTCTTCAAGTTCTATCCGGTGCGCTGCAAACATCTCGCGGGAAATCTCGACAAACCTTTTCTGGGCCGACCTTGTCGCAAGCAATTCGTCATTGAGTTGCGGGTCTGTCACAATTCTCTGCAGCTCGGAGAATGACGACAGAAACAAACCGTCCAGAACGGCGAACTCCTCAACAAGAGGCGTTATATCCTCAAGGTCTTCTTCGGCAATGACTTCCTCCGCGACCTTGGTTGCTTCCCAGATGTTGGAATTCAGACTCTCGGCCAAGAACACCGTGGGTTCCGACGTCTCCGTAATATCTGTGAGCCGGTCATTGATTCTATCGACAAAGAACAAACCCGCGATACCGATCAGTGCGCTAAGCACCGCCAATCCAGTGAATCCCGCAATCAGCTTAGCGGATATCTTGACTTTCGCGAAGGTTACCCGACCCAAAGGCAAGGACACACTTGGCTTTATCCGCGGCTGCTTGGCATCGATACTGGCTTGCGGTGACATTGCACAATCTCCTAAAGATCATAGCGCCGCGCCGCATACAGCAGGATATCTAAGTCGACCGGGACACACTCCAGTCACTCTCAACATCGCTCTCATATCGAGCTTGCACTCAGTGACGCACGAGTACCTGATCGATGGAAGCTCCTGCCGTTAGGTGCAAGCGCATTTACGCATCAAATATTTAAACACAAAACATCGTTTAAACATTTTTATATAACGTTTTATTAATTGCAGAGATGAGTTTTTAATAAGCATAGGTTGTATGAGCAACATGCTTGAAAGAGCGGTCGAGTGTGGAGGGCTTCTCTCGATCGCTTGTTTCAAGACCGCTTTTTGATCCGCCGGAGAGCACATGCAGAATCAAAGCCTGAAGTCTGCGAACGAAACCGTGCATGTAAGGACGACTGATTATTGTTTCAAAAACAACCGAAAGAAGAATATAGTTAGTACATACAAATAAAAATTTGAGTCCGTCTCGACATCTGTCACTATCTCCCCTCAAAGTGAGGAAACCCAAATCAGCCAGTCCGTTTTATGCTGAGACAGGTAGAGACCAGCTTGAGCAAACCCCTCTTCACTCAAGAATGCAACGTGCAGAAACACGGGATTCAAGCGGTCGCAACACTACCTAAAATTGCTGTTTTTGCTACCTTGAATTGTTTCGAATTGCCAATTAAAGTAACGCATAATGTTTAGACGCGCGTGCGATCCTGTTTAATCGCATGCTAACAGTGATGGACTTTGTGGCGCTCCCGATGCAGAAGGCGTTTCACAGATTCGACGCTTAACTCGCGAAAAGACTGGTACGAGATCAGATGCCAAACAAAGGGAGCACCAAATCCGCGTCTTCGCCGTCCTCCGGCAAAGTCCGCGAGGACTGGCTGAGAGAGGTCGCCACGGCGATGCGGGGATGGTTCGACGATCTTGGATTTCCCCTGCCCGACTTCGATGTCCGCACCGGCTTTCCAAGTGTCGGCCGCAGAAGCCCGAACATCACCGACTCCTGGACACAGGATAACGGCGCCACTTATGTAATCCTGGTTCGGCCCGACCGCAGCGAGGAAACAGAAGTTGCAGCGGCATTGGCGTTTCAGATGTGCCGGATTGCCGTCGGGGACCGGGATCAACACGGTTATCTATTCCGTCACCTGGCAATATCCCTGGGACTTAAGGGCACCAGGAACGAGTCTCCGCCGGGGGCTTTGTTCAAGGAGATCACAAAGTCAATACTCGAGACCGCAGGTCCCCTGCCCTCGCCCGAGATTCAGCAGATCGACAAGGATAAGGCACCAGGGCAGACCTCGCGGATGATTAAGGTGTCCTGCAGTGAATGCGGCTACGTCGCACGCGTATCGCGTAAATGGCTCTCTGAAGTTGGCCCCCCGCATTGTCCACTCCACGGACCGATGGTTCCTGACGGCTGATCCAACACTATCGATGGTCCAACACTATCGAAACGACACCGTTGGGCAGTCTGACGAGGGGCACGCAGTCTATTCAGACGAAACTGTGCCAAATCAAAAGTCGCGGTTTGCCCTATCATACCACTCCAGTCCGGATGCCGTGCTGTTGATCGTGGTCCCGGCCGATCCGGTGACCATGCTCTCCAGATCGGCTAACCCGCCTATGACCGCGGCTTTGCCGGTGCGTTCCACGTAGAGACAGGCCGCCTCGACCTTGGGCCCCATGGAACCGGCCGGAAAACTCTGCGCCCGAAGGGCCTCGGGCGAGGTCTGCCTGATCGCCTTGGCCTCCGGCGTCCCCCAATCGGTGTAAACCGCATCCACGTCCGTCGCCATGATCAGCAGGTCCGCGTCCAGCTCGCGGGCCAGCAGCTCACTGGCCAGGTCCTTGTCAATTACTGCTTCCGTGCCCTGCAGCTTGCGGTTTTCATCGTAGACAGTGGGGATGCCGCCTCCACCGGCGCAGATGACGATGGTGTTGCGTTCCAGTAACCATCGGATCGGGCGGATCTCAAAGATCCGTTTAGGCTGTGGAGAAGCCACGACGCGACGCCATTTGTCCCCGTCAGGTTTGATCGACCAATTCTTATCGGCCGCCAGGCGCCGGGCTTCAGCCTCCTCGTAAACCGGCCCGATGAACTTGGCCGGGTCGGCAAAGGCCGGGTCCGCCTGGTCGACTTCGATCATGGTCAGAATTGTCGCGAAAGGCACCTCTGGAGGCAGCAGGTTCCCCATCTCCTGCTCAATCATGTAGCCGATCATACCTTCGGTTTCGGCCCCCAGGACATCTAATGGGTAGAGCTCATCGGGTTTGTAGGCGGCGCCTTGCAGAGCAAGCAGGCCGACTTGCGGACCATTGCCATGCGAGACCGCAAGCTGATGCTGCCGCGCGATTGGCGCCATGGCTTCGGCTGCGATCCGCACATTCTCGCGTTGGTTCTCGGCGGTCAGGGCCTGTCCGCGGCGCAGCAACGCGTTGCCCCCAAGGGCAATAACAATCCGCATGGCCTAAACTCCAATCGTTGAGACCAGGACGGCCTTGATGGTGTGCATTCGGTTCTCCGCCTGCTCGAACTGTATACCGGCGGGGGATTCAAAAACCTCCTCGGTGACTTCCATCTCGGCGATACCGTGCTTTTCGAAAATCTCCTGACCGACCTTGGTTTCGCGATTGTGAAAGGCCGGCAGGCAATGCATGAAGCGGGTCGAAGTCTTTCCGGTCGCCGCCATGAGCGCATTGTTGACCTGATAGGGTTTCAGCAGCCTGATCCGCTCTTCCCAGACCTCGGGCGGTTCACCCATGGAGACCCAGACGTCGGTGTGGATGAAATCGCAGCCTTTGACCGCCGCTTCGGGATCATCGGTGATGGTCAGAGTGGCACCGTAGGTTGCCTCGAGTTCGCGGGCCGGGTTGAGAAATTCGTCACTCGGCCAGTTTTCCTTTGGCGCCGCGATCCGCACATCCATGCCCATGAGGCAACCGGCAATCATCAAGGAATGGCCCATGTTGCTGCGCGCGTCGCCAACGAAAGCATAGGAGATGTCGTGAAGCGGCTTGTCGGCGTGCTCCCGCATGGTCAGCAGATCCGCCAGCATCTGAGTCGGATGGAACTCGTCGGTCAATCCGTTGAAGACGGGAACCCCGGCATATTTCGCCAACTCTTCGACAATGCCTTGAGCAAAGCCACGATACTCGATGGCATCGTACATGCGCCCCAGCACCCGCGCGGTGTCCTTCATAGACTCCTTATGCCCGATCTGCGAACCTGACGGTCCGAGATAGGTCACACCCGCGCCCTGATCCATCGCCGCGACTTCGAAGGCGCACATGGTCCGGGTCGAAGACTTCTCGAAAATCAGACAGATGTTGCGCCCCCTCAGATGCTGTTGTTCGGTGCCCGCATACTTCGCGCGTTTGAGGTCACGGGACAGATCCAACAGGTAACGCAGCTCCCGCTGATTAAAATCCAGAAGCTTCAAAAAACTGCGGCCTTTGAGATTGAAAGCCATGGGCGTTTTATCCCTCTTTTTTTGCGGAGTTGGAGTTCGGAACGTCAGTCCTCGACGGCATCGCGCAGGATCGGACAGGTCATACAGTGCCCGCCGCCCCGACCCCGGCCCAGCTCATTGCCCGCGATGGTGATGACCTCGACGCCCGCCTTGCGCAGCAGGGTGTTGGTAAAGGTGTTGCGCTCGTACGCCATGACGACGCCAGGCTCCAGCGCGACCACATTGTTCCCGTCGTCCCACTGTTCGCGCTCGGCTTCGTAGGCATCACCGCCGGTGTGAACCCGGCGCAGCTTTTTCAGCCCCAGTGCCCTCGCCACCACCGCCGGGAAGTCGGCGGACTCTTCGGTGACCGAGAGTTCGCCCCCGCGCTCGCCGGGCCGCAAGGAGAAAGCCCGGATTTTGTCGACCACGTCAGGGTACAGATTGACGAGATCCCGGTCGCAGAAGGTGAACACCGTATCCAGATGCATTGCCGAGCGTTCTTTCGGCATGGCCGCTGCGATGACGTGTTCCGCCCCGCCTTTCGCAAAGAGGCTTCGGGCGATCTGTCCGACGGCCTGGGGCGTCGTGCGCTCGCCCATACCGATCAGGACGACGCCCTTGCCGACGGGCTGAATGTCCCCGCCTTCGGCATGCGCATTGCCATGATCGTTTTCGACATCCTCCCCCCACCAGAACTCGAAGTCCGAGCTTTTGAACAGTGGATGGAAGCGGTAGATGGCGGCGACGTTGAGCGTCTCCTGCCGCCGCGCGGGCCAGAACATGGGATGCAGTGTCACGCCGCCGTAGATCCAGGCAGAAGGATCACGGGTAAAAAGCTGGTTGGGCAAGGGCGGCAGAACGAAGTCCTGTGGCGCGAGCAGACGCCCAATCATGCCCGCGGGTTCGAAGGGTAGCTCGGCCCGGTTGATCCCGCCGATCAAATGGACAGAGAGTTTGTAGGGATCCATCTCCATCAGACAGGCGTGCAGATCACCGGCCATACCGACACCCACGGTGTTTTCGGTGACCTTCAAATCCAGCAGCCACCTGCGCGCCTCCATATCGCACAGGGTCTCTTCCAACAGTTCGCGGAGATGATAAACCTCGATGCCGCGATGGCGCATTTCGTCCACGAAACCCAGATGCTCCTGGCGCGCCTGCTTCACCCAAAGCACATCGTCGAACAGCAGGTCATGACAGTTACCCGGTGTCAGCCGGGCGATCGCTAACCCCGGACGATGCACGATGACTTTGCGAAGCTTCCCGACTTCCGAGTGAACGCCTAATTTCGCCATTTCGTTTCTCCGTTGCCAAACCTCGAGCAGGATGTCTTCAGACCGCGGCGCAAGCGGCTCTAGTTCAAAAGTGTCGCGATGCTTATCGCGGCCATGATGATGACCGTCAGGATAAGAAGCAGCGGCCACATGAATCGCAGCCAGCGCTCGTAGGGCACACGCCCCAGCGCCAGCCCACCCATCACCACCGCAAAGGTCGGGTTGATCAGATTCACCAACCCGCTGGCCGACTGATAGGCCGTCACCACCAGATCCCGCGGCACGGCTGCGAAATCCGCGAGCGGCGCCATAATCGGCATGGTTAGAACAGCCAAACCGGACGATGAGGGTACGAAGAAGGACAAGGCCACCTCGATCCCGAACATGCTGTTGATGAAGGCGATGGCGGGCAAACCGCTGACCGCGCCCTCGGCCCAGAAGAGAATGGTATCGGTCATATTGCCCGCGTCCATGACCACCACGATGCCGCGGGCAATGCCGATCACCAGGGCGACGCCAAGGAGGTCGCGAGCGCCATCTACGAAGGTGTTGGTAAAGTCCTCCTCGCTCATGCGGGCGATCACGCCGACCAGGATTGCCGCCACGATGAAGAGGCCCGACATCTCCGCCATCCACCAGCCACCGGCCGAGACCCCCCAGATCATCACGGCGAAAGCGAGGACAAAGACGAGCAACACGATTTTGCGCGTCAACGTGAAATCGAGTTGATGATTGCCCGCCGCAGCCTCACGGCCCTTGAGAAAGTGTGCTTCGTTGGACTCCCGCCGGTCCGCAACAATCGAGGCAGACGGGTTTGCCTTGACCTTCTCGGCGTAGCGCATGACGTAGACCACGCACGCCAGCCAGCAAAGGATCAGAAGCACGAACCGCAGCAGGATACCGTCGGTAAAGGCGATCCCCGCGGCGTTGGCTGCGATCACCGTGGCGAAGGGATTTATGGTGGAGCCCAGGGTGCCGACCCCTGCCCCCAGCATGATGATGGCAACACCGGTCACCGCATCATAACGGGCGGCGATCATCACCGGGATAATCAGGCCGTAAAAGGCGAGGGTTTCCTCCGCCATGCCGTAGACCGTGCCGCCCGCCGCAAAGAGCGCCATGAGGATCGGGATCATCCACTTTTCCCGCCCGCGCATGGCCGCCATGGCCCGCTCGATCCCAGCGTCGATAGCGCCGGTTCTGGTGACGATGCCCAGGAAACCGCCGATGATCAGCACGAAGAGCGCAACGTCGACCGCCCGTGCCTCATAAGTCCCCGGATCGAAGAAGCCGGCGATCGGCGCCAGGACCACATCGGAGAAACCCTGCGGATTGGGCTCGACTGTCTTATAGGTACCGGGAATGGGAACTTCTTTTCCCAGGGTCTCGCTCATTTCCCGGTCGTACTGACCGGCGGGAACAAACCAGGTGGCGACCGCCACCGCAATAATCAAACCGAACAAGATTGTGTAGGCACTCGGAAACTTCAGTTTCATAGCGTCACGCGTCTCCTGTCATGGGGTCTTATAGCTGCAAGGGTCCGCTCAAACCGTAACTCCCAACTTCGGCGAAGGAACGACCGACCGCGCCGCGACTGTCGTCCCGATCCTTTTCAAAACTCTTCCGGAAACCGAACCCGCATATCCGCACCGCGGCAGACCCGGCTGAGCCGCGTGACCGGACGAGAAACCTTGCATTCGTGATAACAGTCTGACGAAGGGCGTGCGGGCCGTCCTTGATATATATCACTCAACAACTTCAAGAGCTTCGCCCTCAGCCGCCCATCGAGAGCCGCTTTTCCACCTCTATCTGGGTGAGAATTTTACCCGGGGCACCCTCTATCTGAGAGGGTAACAATCCGATGGTCATTGCGAAACTCCAAGCCAGCAAGAGCTGCTGATCCGGCATCGCCAAGAGCGTCGATTTTAAGAGAGACCGGATGCACTGAAGGTTCCGAGGTGCACCGCCGGAGAGTCATCGATGGGATGAATGAGGGACCACCAGCTAGAGTAGATCCGGTTTAGATGGAATCGCCTTCGGCGATCCGTCGTACCGGTGAATCTGCTCTAACTATATGATGTAGAGCGGGTTCACATGTTTTAGCGAAAACACTCTGTGTTTCCGTTAAAACATGACGCGCTCTAGGTCGTTCAGGGAAACGGTCGACGCAGAGCGCGAGACTTTACCTCACCCCGAGTAGGGGCAGATTAGCCAGACAAGGCCACGGGCCGCGATTGCAGCAATGACGTTGCAATCAGATCCGGAATCTCCGGCCAGGTTCCCAGAGGATCAAGGAGTGTTCCCGACCATGAGGCCGCCGCAAGTGCGCGCGGAAGATCGATCTCTACATGGCCCGCGCGGCCAACGAACAGCGGCAGGCATACGCCCGCCCCGGCAAGACGCGCCGCCTCGCCGACACTCGGCAATTCTTCCAGGAAGCCGACATGCACGCCGCGAAAGGAATTCGATGCGGCGAGAATACCGGCCGTTCGCTCGATCAGGCGCCGCTGCTGCGGCACAGAACGCGAACCGTGGGCCGCGAGCAGAACGTTCGTATCCGCCGCGAGATCACCTGCCGACTTCGCCGCGGTTTTGATGGCCGCTTCGCAGAGCGCTGGGATTCCGCAGTTGTGCCCGAAGGGGGTCAGGACCTCGAAGGATCGCTGACCGCCGGCTCTCAAACGGCGCGGCAGTTCCGTCCTCACGAACCAGCCATCCGACATGAAAAAGGGATAGATCAGCAGGTGCCGCCGGGACATGCGGTTCAGCGCGGTCTCCAGGGCAGATTCCGCAGCCAGCGTCGCACCGTCGAGGTTCCAGCCGGGCAGCCAGCGGGCCGTCTCCTTGGCGAGGGCCTTTATGGCCGCCTCGGGCACCTCCGGCGCGGAGGGGGAACCGTGAGCGACAATCAGAACCGCAGGCCGCTCAGTGTGATGTGCCGTCGGAAAAGGTGATCTTGTTCCAAACATTATACTTCCCCGAGGGTTTACGCATGGGCAGGCGTTTGACTTCTTTCAGGGTTTCGGCGTCGTAAACGATAACTGCGCCCTGGTCTTCCCAGACGCTGACCAGGGCATGACGGCCGCTGCGATCGAATTCGACGTGGGCAACGGTGGCCCCCGGCACCGGCCGCAAAGTTTTCACGATCTCCAGACTCTCTTTATCGATCACATGCATGACGTCACGGTTCGGCCCGAAGAAAACATCGGCCCAGACGTAGTCCGTGTTTTCATGACTGCGGAGGAAAAACCCGGGCCCAAGGGTTTCGAGCGTTTTCACAACCTGCCAGCTTCCGATATCTATGACCGACAAGCGGGCCTCCTTCAGATGCGGCGTCGCCATGACCCGATGTTCCCCACGGAGCCAGGAAATACCGGACCCCAGATGCGGAAGACCGGGCAGCGGTAACTCGGCGACTTCCCGCCCGGCGTTGAGATTGACAACAACACCACGCGCGCCATCACGGGCGGCACCGATCAAATGGCGGTAGTCGGGCGTGAAGAAGAAGTCGTCGATGGGTTCACTGACCTCGATCCGGCGGAGCGCAAAAAGACCTTCGGACGACGGAAGGGCTTCAAGCATGCCCTTTTCATGACTGTGGACGAAACCTTCAAACACCGGCTCTGCCTCGGGACCTGTCGCGATCTCCCAAATCTCGGGCGCGTCCTTGAGCGCCAGGATAAAACTCTCACGTTGCGGCGCCTGATAGACGGCCGATACCCGCGACAGGTTTCCGTTCTTGGCGTGCACTTTGAACACCCGCTCCACCGAGAGATCTTCGCTCGACAGAATAGTCAGGCTGCGCGGCAGATAGTTCGCCACGGCCAGATGCTTGCCGTCCTTGGAGATGGCGATATTGCGACTGTTAAGGCCGGCTCGTATCCGCCCGACCTCGGCCAGGCTCCAAAGATCGTATTTCTGCACCCAGCCGTCCCGTGACATGATGAAGACGAAGCGGCCATCCGGTGTGAACTTCGGTCCACCATGTACGGCAAAAGGCGTTTCGAAGCGATCCATAACTGTAAAGCGGTCGCCATCAAGCACCGAGACATGATGATCGCCGGTTTCCACGACCAGAAAGACGTTCAGGCGGTCGGCGTCGAAAACCGGTTGGTCAGCTGGACGATAATCAGGATCAAGCTCCCGGCTTGCCGAAATCTCTTCAGGCCCCCATTCCGGGATCTTGGCCAGCGGCACCTTTACAAATTCGGTGAGGGCCGCAATGTCATCAGGTTTCAGGGTGTCGCTGAAGCCCGGCATCTGCGTCGCTGCACGGCCCTCGGCAATCACGTCCGCCAACTTCGGACCGCGCATGCGTTTCAACGTTTCGGGAATCAGCGCCGGCCCGATCCCGCCCAGGCGGTCGGCACCGTGGCACGCGGCGCAATGCTCGCTATAGAGCGCGTCAGGATTTGCCAGAGCCCCGCCGGTCAGGCCCAGCAGACAGCTAAAGAAAACGATGTATCGGATCACGGCTCTTGCCCCGGAAAGGTGTTACGGTCAGGCGATCCGAGTCTTCGACCCCGATCTCCCGGTCGCTCATGTAGCAGGCCGGGTCCTCGGCCCAGGGGTCGCCGGTCAGCTGCAATGCCCGGATCCGTGTATTGCCGCCACAGACCATCTTATAGCTGCAGGCCCCGCAACGGCCCTTGAGCGGGCGTGGACGTCTGCGCAGCTGTGCGAGCATCGGGTCGTCACCGGTCCAGAGCGCCGAGAAGGGCCGGTCTTTCACACTGCCGATCGTGTAATCCGACCAATAGGTGTCGGGATGAACGGCGCCCTGCGGATCGATATTGGCGACCCCGACCCCCGAAGAGTTTCCGCCCCAGGCTTGCAGGTGACCCTTCAGATGCGCAATCTGCTCCGAGGTGAAGCGCTCTTCCGCCCAGCGCAGGAAGTAGACGGCATCGGCATCGTTGTTGCCGGTGACGATCTCCAGCGGACACCCCGCGTCGGCGGCCCGCCAGGCGCGATCGATCAGCAGATCCATTGCGGTGCGGGTGTGGGACCAGGTGGCGTCAGCGCCCCGGTGCTTGTCGCCGCGGCCCGCGTAAACCAGGTGCGAGAGATAGAACTTGTCCACCCCTTCCCCATCGGCAAGCGCGAGAAGCTCGGGAAGCTGACCGGCGTTCTCCTGGGTAATGGTGAAACGCAAACCGACCCGGACGCCACGCGCCTTGCAGGCCCGCACGCCGGCAAGCGCCTTATCGAAAGCGCCTTCCTTGCCACGGAACCAATCGTTCGTCGCACCGATGCCATCGATGCTGATACCTACGTAGTCAAAGCCGATATCCGCGACACGTTCCGCCAGCTCTCCCTCGATCGCGGTGCCGTTGGTCGAGAGCGCAAGATACATCTTCATCTTGCGCGCCCGCTCCGCAATTTCGAAGAGGTCCATACGCATCAAGGGTTCACCCCCGGAGAGGATCAAGGCCGGTATCTTGAAGTCTCCCAGATCCTCCAGGACGCCCATGGCCTGTTCGTGCGTCAACTCGCCCGGAAAGACATGATCTGCCGAGGTCGTATAGCAGTGTCGGCATTGAAGATTGCAGCGGCGGGTCAAATTCCAGATGACAACAGGTTTCACCTCGCCGTTACGCCGGCGCACCGGCGTCGGCTTCACAAGCTGGTGCATATAGTGGGAGAGTCGAAACATCAGCTTTCTCCTCGGACTGTAGCGTTGGAGTCACCTGCGCCCTTGCGGGCCAGCCGTAATCCGGTTTTTTTCAGGATGCGGGTCGAATAAAGTGTGTCGTTTCCCCGGCACGCAGGCCCCAGCAATGAGACAATAACCCGGCGCTTCTCTTCGACCTCTCTTTGGTCGCTGCCATGCACCATGGCAAAGAGATTGTAGGGCCAAAGCGGCAAGGCGCGTGGCCGCAGATAGCAGTGCGACACGAAGTCGAGCCGCCCGACCTGCGCGCCCAGTTCACTGGCCATTTCATCTTCAACGTCCCAAACCGTCATACCGTTCGAGGTCATGCCCAGGGCATAGTGGTTCGGTGCAACCCCGATCCTACGTACGACACCGCGCGCCTGCATTGCGGCCAGACGATCGATGATTTCAGTTTCCTCCAGGCCCAGGGAAGATGCAATTTCGGCGTAGGGCTGTGCAACAAAGGGCAAACCCGACTGCGTCGCTTCGACTATCCGCCGGTCCGTTCCATCCAGGTTCATGCGACCATCCTGAAGCCAATGTAAAACTCTTCGAGTTTGGGAAAGCGCAGGACTTCGAGACCGGTTTCCCGTTCGATCGCGCAGGCCACAGCCTCGATCCCTTCCGGTGTCTCCGTCGCCAGCACGAACCACATATTGAGCTGGTGAGCCCGTTCATAGTTATGGGCGACTTCGGAGTGCGCGTTGACCTGCGCCGTCACCGCTTCGAAACGATCACCCGGAACGTTCATTGCGCAGAGGCAAAAGGCACCACCCATGGCCGCGGCATCGAAGAAGGGGCCGAAACGAGTGATCGCTCTTTCCTTCCGCAGACGCGCCAATCGTTCAATCAGTTCGCATTCGCTGAGATCCAAATCAGCGGCAGCCTCTGCATAAGGATGTGATGAGAGCGGGAAACCCTCCTGCAGCGCATTGATGATTCGCCGGTCGGTCGCATCCGGTCGGTAGTCGGAAGGTTTCATGCCGCTGCTCCTTTCTCCAGCAACACCCGTGCACCGGTCTGCTTGAAACAGCGGACGCTGAAGAGCACCTGATGCGGCACGTCGCGTAGCCCGACCTCATCACAGGCGCTGTCTAGCACGGTCATGGCCTCGACGCGGCTGCGCGCATGAATCATGCAGTAGAGGCTGTAAGGCCAAACGCCCGGCACGGGACGACGCTGATAACAAAGCGTGATCCCCGGCACCGCCGTCAACGCCGGCCCCACCCGGGGAATTTCCTCTTCCGGCAAATCCCAGACCACCATGGCGTTGGAGCTCCAGCCGAGCGCACGGTGGCGGACGATGACCCCGATCCGGGAGAGAATCCCCGCAGCCGCAAGAGCCTCGATCCGTTGCAGCAGTTCACTCTCCGGGCGTCGCAATTGTTCCCCGAGCGCATTGAACGGCTGCGCGACGATCTCCAGACCGACATTGAGCGCCTGCATGATTTCCCGGTCGCCGGGGATCAGAACAGCGGTGTCGATGTTTTCCCGCTGCGGCGGCAGTTTACCGGACCCGTCGAGGGCGAAGCCCAGATTGATGTTGAAGGGGCGCACCAGCCTTAAGTCGAGAACCTCCAGGCCCGTCCGCCTGCCGATCCGTGCCAGGCACCCGTTCACCTGCGCGCGGTCGGGGCCGGTCGCCACGAACCAGATATTCCATCGGTTTTCACGGAGGTAAGAGTGATTGACGCCCGGCTCCCCGCCGATGACCGCGGCGACCTCTTCGATCCGGGAGTCCGGCACCGCGACCGCGGCCAGTGTGCTGGCGCCTGCGGTATTGGGCCGGCAGGTTGCGCCGATCCGGCTGATCGCGCCGGCCTCCGACAAGCTGCGCAGACGCCGAAGCACCTCGTCTTCCGTCAGAACGAGCCGTCTGGCCATGACCGAGAAAGGCTTTGAGACCAGAGGGAAGTCGCATTGCCAGCGATCAAGCAGTTCGTGGTCGACGGGATCGAGATGAAGGGTCATGCCTCAGAGTCCCGTGCGATGAGCGCGTGCCGTGAAGAAGATGCCGGACGGCGTGTCCGCGGCAATCTCGCCAAGTTTCTCGAAGCTCCGGGTGTCGTAGATATCGACCCGGCCGGCATCGCGGATCGAAACCCAGATCTCGTGGCCACGCGGGGTGAATTCCATATGCAGGATCGCGGGGCCCGGCTTGAAGCTGTGAACCACCTCGCCGGAGGGGGTATCGATGATTTGCAGGGTGTCGTTATCCGGATGCGCGAAGTTGACCCAGACCTGCCGTCCGTCGGGCCGCGCGACCGCGAAGACCGGCTGACCGTGGGTTTTGGTCCGGCCCGCCTCTTCCAGGGTCCGGGCATCCACCCAGAGCACCTCGTGACGGCCCACCGCCGGGAGAACGAAGCGCTCGCCTGCCAAAGCCCAGCCTTCCAGATGCGGCATTTTATAGACCGGCAAAGGCTCTTCACCCCGGCCATAGCCCTGCAGAATGCGGCGCGGCGCCGGTTTCGAGTCCCAGAGATCGAGCGCCGTCAGGCCGTCCTCGCCGAACAGACCGGCGATATAGTGACGGCCGTCCGACGTGATCAGCGCATCGTAGGGGTTCTCACCGATGCCCGTCACCTTGGTGATTTCCGGCGTCCGGCCTCCGGAAAAATCGGCGATCCAGGTTTCGCCGTCGTCCCAGAGGGTAAATGCGAAGCGGTGTCCCGGGGCGTCGACCAGACCGATGGTTTTTGAGCCCGTCGGGATATCGGCCACCATCTCCAGAGTTTCGGCGTCGAACACGCGCACGCCGCCGGGTTCGTAGTTCGAGACGGCGACCAGACGGCCATCGTCCGAGATCGCGCCTCCGATCGCGTTGCCCGACTGCACGACCCGGTCGACCAGCGACTGCGCCAGGATATCGACTTTGTTGAGGCCGCCATCACGCCCGAACACATAGGCGAAGCGCTGATCGGGCGAGAAGACGACCGAAGCATGCGAAAGATCGCCGAGACCTTCGACCCGGCCGATCCTGGCCCGCTCCGACTGGTCGACGATCAGGACCGAGCCGCTCGCCCGTTCGATCACGACGCCAAGATCGCCGGTGCCGCGCAGGTTGTCCGCCTTCACAGCGGAGCCGCTGAAAAGCAAAACCGAAACCAGAAGGAAGAATGGAAAACCCTTGATCATTCGACATCGCCTTTCAGTAAGAAATCCGCGATCCAGCGGGCATCGTCTTCGCTGAGCAGAGGACGCCAGGGCGGCATCGCCGTACCCGGTATGCCGTCCAGCACGATCTCGGTCAGCGCTTCGGGCGGGATGCCCGCGAGCGTCTCCGCCCGGATATCGGGACCGAGCCCGCCTTTCAGGGTCAGGCCGTGGCAGGACCCGCAGTCCTGAAGCACGAGCCGTTCCAGCTCGGCTTCCCTCTCGAGGGAAAGGTCAGCCGCCGCCGCCGGAGCCAGTCCGGTCAGCAGCGTAAACCACAAGACGGTGACGAGAGCTTCACGCATTTGCCGATGCTCTAAGCCAGTTAAAAGGACCTTGGGAGACGTCGGCCAGTTCGGCCGGAAACAGCGACAGGACTTCAGCGGGACAACTGCGGTAGAGGGAGACGACTTCGCCGATGACGAACAGCACGGGGCCCTCGAGGCGAGCCGCTTTTGCTTCCGCCGCGATCCTGTCGAGTTGCGAGAGCAAGCGTACTTCCTTGGGGGTTGTTGCGTTGCACACCGCCATGACGGGCAAGGCCGCGGGCATACCATGGGCAATCAGCGAGGTCGCGATTTCCGCAATGTTGGCGACGCCCATGTAGACCACGAGCGTGGTATCGGGGTCCGCCAGACCGGCCCAATCCAGATCGAGCGGCAGATCGCGCCGGCAGTGTCCGGTGACGTAGCGCACGCCGGTCGCCAGTCCCCGATGGGTCAAGGGAACGCCGGTCGCCGCCGCGACCCCCTGGGCCGCCGTGATGCCCGGCGCGATTTCCACCGGGATGCCGGCAGCATGGAGTGCGGCGGCCTCTTCCGAGCCGCGCCCGAAGATCGAAGGGTCGCCGCCCTTCAGACGGACGACGCAGAGGCCCTGCTGACCCAACTCGACGAGAATGTCATTAATTCGTTCCTGCGGCACCGGGTGCGACTTCGGCGCTTTGCCGACGGCAATACGCCGGGCGGCAGACGGCACCAGCGAGAGCACTTCGTCGGAGACCAGACGGTCGTAGACCACAACCTGGGCCAAACCCAGCATGCGGACCGCTTTCATTGTCAAAAGCTCCGGATCGCCCGGACCCGCTCCGACCAGAAAGACCCGTCCCAGTTTCTTCATTGCGCCCTCCCTGGCGTTTTACGATGCAACAAGAGGGCGACCGGAACCGCGCTCCCGCTTTCCACCTCAGTAAACGTCTCGAGGTGTTCTGAAGACGTTGAACTCACTTTGATCAACGCGCGGCTGGCCTTCGGGTTTCTCCTGAGCCGAAATCCCGTTCGCGGTTAAAGCCATCGGAAACGCAACACCTGCGAGGGATGCGAGTCTCCGGGTTTTGCGAAAGCCATTCATGCCGGTTTTCCCAGTTGCGCTGGTGAGTTGAAGAGGAGAATGCCGAGTCCAACCCTTTCCCGCCTTGACTTTCGTTAAGGCAAATCCAGCGGCACGCAGACAGACTTTTCCGGCCTCAGATAACGGAGTGTCCGATGCGGTGCCTTCCGATCCGGTTCTCTCTTTTACGTATATTTTTCATGGCCTTCATCCTGGGCGCGGTCGGTCTTGCCCTGGCGGCGGAAAGCAGTATCAGCGTGCCTGCGGCCGTCACGACCCCATCCCCGGCTCCAACACCTGTCTCACCGGAAAAACCCGTATGATCACCGCCCTGCGAACCCTCTTTAGCGAAGGTTTTCGCATCTTCTTTCTCGCCGCCGGTCTCTACGCCGTGATCTCGGTCGGCCTCTGGGTCGGATGGCTCGGCATTCACGCGACCGGCGCTTTGGTCACCGAAATGCCCTTCGCGGTGCCGCCTCATCTTTGGCACGCGCACGAGATGGTTTTCGGATACGCGGGCGCGGCACTGGGCGGATTCTTTTTAACCGCCGTGCCCAACTGGACCGGTACCAAGGCGGCCCGCCATCTCTTTATCGTCGCGGCCTCCGGACTCTGGCTTGCAGGCCGCCTCGCGGTCTGGTGGTCCGGTGCACTCGATCCCCTTTTGGTCGCCGCCATCGATCTTGCCTTTCTGCCTTTGCTGGCCAGTAAGATCGCGACCCAATTGGTTAAAAGGCCGAAACCGCAAAACCTCATGTTTTTGCTGCTTCTCACCATGGTCTGGTGCGGGAACCTTCTGGTTCATCTGGAATGGAGCGGGCTCATCGACGACGGTGTCTGGCCGGGTCTGCGTCTGGGGCTGCTGGGCACAATCTCCATCATCGTCGTCTTGGGCGGCCGTATCATCCCGGCCTTCACCCGTAACGCCATGACCCGGTCCGGGATCGAGACGAACCTGCCGCGCTCTCACCGGGTTCTCGATGGGACCGCGATCGCGACGGCGATCCTGCTGCCACTGCTGATCGTCTTTGCCGTACCGGATATTGCCGTTGCTCTGGTCGCCTTCCTCACCGGCGCACTGCAGGCCGCACGCCTCGCCGGGTGGCGGGGCCGCTGGACGCTCTCCCAACCGATCCTCTGGAGCCTGCACCTCGGTTTCGCCATGCTCGCCACAGGTTACATGGCTCTGGGTCTGGCCTTTCTCGATCTCTTCAGCGAGGTCGCGGCCCTGCATCTTCTGGGAATCGGAGCCATTGGCGGCATGACCCTGGCCGTCATGAGCCGCGCGATCCTGGGGCACGCAGGCAAAGCTTTGACCGTATCGGCACCCATTGCCCTCGCCTATCTGCTCATCGCTCTGTCCGCGGTCCTGCGGGCCGTCGGCTCGGCGGGTGGAATCGAGTGGTACAACGCAGCCACGCTGGTCTCCGGCGGTCTGTGGATCGCCGCCTTTACTCTCTTCGTCGCCGTTTACCTGCCGGTGATTCTGAATCTCGACTCACGTCCTTAAGATCTCCGATCTGACACCGCTACGCGTGGGAGTAGAGGAAAAACTCACGGCGTCTCTTGACGCAAGTCAAGGACTTCAGAAATGTGCAGGCAGAGAGTGGCCGGGCTTTTTTGGAGTGATGTCCGTGCGCCTCTTGATCTGCCTGCTGATGTGCCTGTCTTTTGCGGCCTCTTTGCTTGTGGAGCCCCGGGTTACGGTTGCGGCATCGGGCCAACCTGAACTCCCCCGGTTTCTGACCACATTAAAAGCCAGCGACCTGATGCCCGGTGCGACCGGCTTCGGTCAATTGCGCGACGATATTCCCGTTGCACCAATCCTGAAGAATGGCGAAACCCTCGGCTGGGCCTTCCTGACCTCGGACTTCGTAGGCACGACCGGCTATTCCGGCAAGCCGATCCATGTGGTCGCCGCCATCACGCCCGATGCCGTTCTGGCCGGCGTACGTCTGGTCGAACATTCGGAGCCGATCGTTTTGATCGGAATTCCCGACGTCAAGGTCCAGCGTCTGACCGAGGGCTACGCCGGACTGGATCTCAAAGCGGAGGCCGCCGCCGGCGGATCGGCGCATGATCTCGACATTATCTCAGGCGCCACCGTCACCATCATGGTGATTGACGATTCGCTCGTCCGCGGCGGTCTCAAAGTCGCCCGCGCGTTGGGTCTAGGCGGTCTCGCCCCTGAAATTTCAGGTCCGCAGCGAGTCATAGATGTCAGTGTCGAGCGCCTTGAGGATTGGACGACACTGGAGGGTGACGGCTCTATCCGCTCCCTGACGCTGGATGTCGGCCAGATCAACGCGGCCTTCGCCGCTTCAGGCGACGAACGGGCTGCCGCCCGCCCGGAAAAAGGTCCCGAGACCGACAGCTTCATTTCGATGAAAGCCGCCCTGATCAGTGTGCCGTCGATCGGCCGCAGCCTGATGGGCGACGCCGAATACAACAACCTCACGACCTGGCTCAAGGAAGGCGAACACGCCATCATGGTCGCGGGACGCGGCCGTTACTCCTTCAAGGGCTCCGGTTATGTGCGGGGCGGAATTTTCGACCGCATCCAGCTGATCCAGGGCGACAACTCAGTCCGCTTTTTCGACAAACAGCACCGCCGTCTGGGCACAATCGCAGCCGCAGGCGCACCGAGCTTTACCGAACTCGATCTTTTCAAGATCCCCGCCGACTCCGGCTTTGACCCCGCGGAACCCTGGCGCCTGCAACTTCTGGCACAGCGCGCGGTCGGGCCGATCGACAAGAGTTTTCTGACCTTCGATCTCGCCTACCGGCTGCCGGAGTCCTATCTCGTTCCGCTGACTCCGGTCTCTCTGGACACGCCGGACGAAGAAGCCGCGGCGAAGGCCGCGCTTTGGCAGCGGATCTGGCGTGACCGGCAATTCGAAATCGCCGGGCTTGCGGCCATGCTGATCGTTTTGACCGCGGTGTTCTTCTTTCAGTTCCAGGCCACTCGGAACGAACGCAGCCTTTTCTGGTTTCGCATGGGCTTTCTGACGGTCACGCTCGTCTTTCTGGGCTGGTATGCCAACGCGCAGCTTTCGGTCGTCAATCTCATGGCTCTCGCCGGCGCGCTTCAGACCGGCTTCACCTGGGATGCCTTCCTGCTGGACCCCATGATCTTCATTCTGTGGTTTTCGCTGGCCGCCGCCCTGGTTTTTTGGGGGCGCGGCGTCTACTGCGGCTGGCTCTGCCCCTTCGGTGCGCTGCAGGAACTTACCAACCGCATCGCCCGGGCATTCAAAGTGCCGCAGTGGGAGTTGCCCTGGGGTTTGCACGAACGCCTCTGGCCGATCAAATACATGATCTTCCTGGGCCTCTTCGGTGTCTCGCTGGCCTCGATACCTCTGGCGGAGACCTATGCCGAAGTCGAACCTTTCAAGACCGCGATCATCCTGAAATTCGCGCGGGAATGGCCCTTCGTCCTCTTCGCTGTCGGCCTGCTGGTCGTCGGTCTTTTCATCGAACGTTTTTACTGCCGCTATCTCTGCCCGCTTGGCGCCGCCCTCGCGATCCCTGCGAGGATGCGCATGTTCGACTGGCTGAAGCGTTACCGCGAATGCGGCAACCCCTGTAAAACCTGCGCCAATGAGTGCCCGGTGCAGGCCATCCACCCGACCGGCGAGATCAATCCCAACGAATGCGTCAACTGCCTGCACTGCCAGGTGTTGTACCAGTCGGGCCAGAAATGCCCGGTCGTCATCAAGAAACTGAAACGGCACGCGAAGATGGTCGCGCGCAACAAGGAGAGCGCCGCCGCGCTGGAAAAGGCGTTTGGCGCTCGCGTTCCACTGAAGGAGGGAACTCATGTCTGAGAAGGATAAAAACTGGTCGATAAACCGGCGTCATCTGCTGGGCGCTTCTGCAGGCGGTGCCCTCTTGGCCGCTGCCGGCGGCACCGGCATGGTCATGAACAGCCAGCCGGCCCGCGCAGCCGCGGGGAAACACGCGTTGGACCCCGGCGAACTGGACGAATACTACGGCTTCTGGTCTTCGGGCCAGACGGGCGAGTTGCGTATCCTCGGCGTGCCGTCCATGCGCGAATTCATGCGCATCCCGGTCTTCAATCGCTGCTCGGCCACCGGCTGGGGGCAAACCAACGAGTCCCTGAAGATTCTGACCGAAGGCCTGCTGCCTGAAACAAAAGAGTATCTCAAGGCCCAGGGCAAGGTCACCTATGACAACGGCGACCTTCACCACCCCCATATGTCCTTTACCGACGGTACTTACGACGGCCGCTATATCTTCATGAACGACAAAGCCAACACGCGGGTCGCCCGGGTCCGCTGCGACGTCATGAAATGCGACAAGATTATCGAGATTCCGAATGCCAGCGATATCCATGGTCTGCGGCCGCAGAAGTACCCGCGCACCGGCTATGTCTTCGCCAACGGCGAACACGAAACGCCACTGGTGAACGATGGCACGATTCTCGACAGCCCTGAAGACTACGTAAACATCTTCAGCGCGATCGACGGTGACGAGATGAAAGTCGCCTGGCAGGTTATCGTGAGCGGCAACCTGGACAACTGCGATTGCGACTATCAGGGCAAATACGCCTTCTCGACCAGCTATAATTCCGAGATGGGCACCAACCTGGCCGAGATGACCGCGAACGAGACCGACCATGCGGTGATCTTCAACATCAAGCGGATCGAAGAAGCGGTCGCCACCGGCGATTTCCAGACACTCAACGGCGTCCCGGTCGTCGACGGCCGCAAGGGTTCGAAATATACCCGCTACGTCCCGATTCCCAACAGTCCGCACGGCTGTAACGCGGCACCCGACAAGAAGCACATCGTGATCAACGGCAAGCTCTCGCCCACCGTCTCGGTGATCGACGTGACCAAGATCGACGCGCTTTTTGAGGAAGACGCCGATCCGCGGTCCTGCATCGTTGCCGAGCCGCAGTTGGGCCTCGGTCCGCTGCACACCGCCTTCGACGGCAAGGGCAACGCCTTCACGACTCTGTTCCTCGACAGCCAGGTTGCCAAGTGGAACATCGATAAGGCCATCGAGGCCTATAACGGCAGCGACGTCGATCCCATCATCTCCAAGGTCGATGTCCACTATCAGCCCGGCCACAACTCGACCTCCATGGGTGAGACCGCAGAGGCCGACGGGAAGTGGCTGATCTCGATGAACAAGTTCTCCAAGGACCGTTTCCTGAATGTGGGACCGCTCAAACCGGAGAACGAACAGCTCATCGATATCTCCAGCGATGAGATGAAGGTCGTTCATGACGGCCCGACCTTCGCGGAACCCCATGACAGCATCATCGTTCACCGTTCCAAAGTGAACCCGGTGGTTGTCTGGGACCGTAACGATCCGACCTTCGCCGATGCCATCAAGCAGGCGGAAGCCGACGGTGTCGATATCGAGTCCGGTGCCGACGAACCGATCCGGGACGGCAACAAGGTTCGTGTCTACATGACTTCAATTGCGCCAAGCTTCAGCATGGAGAAATTCACGGTGAAGCAAGGTGACGAGGTCACGATCTACGTCACCAACATGGACGATATCGACGACCTGACCCACGGCTTCTGCATGGCGAACTTCGGTGTCGCCATTGAGGTCGCACCGCAGGCCACCGCTTCGGTCACCTTCATCGCCGAACGTCCCGGCGTGCATTGGTTCTATTGCCAATGGTTCTGTCATGCCCTGCACATGGAAATGCGCGGACGCATGCTTGTGGAACCAAGGGGAGTCTGACCATGAAACGCCCCGGGTTCATTACGGCGCTTTTCCCTGCTCTGCTGCTGTGGCCGCTGGCCTCCGTCGCGAGTGAATGGGACGTGCCGGCAGAGCCCGGGGCCTTGGCTCACGTTCTGGCGCAGGCTGAAGACGGCGACGTCTTGAAGCTTGCGCCGGGACGCCATTCCGGCGCCGTCGTGATCGATAAGGCGCTCACTCTGGAGGGCAATGGCGCAGCAGTGATCGACGGCCTCGGTGAAGGCAGCGTCATCAGCGTGACCGTCCCGGGCGTCGTGGTCCGCGGCCTGACGATCGAAGGCTCCGGCTCATCCCACCAGACCATCGACTCCGGCGTTACGCTTGGCAAGAAAGCCACCGGCGCCATCGTCGAGAACAACCGGCTGATCGGCAATCTTTACGGGGTCAACATCCACGGCGCGAAAGACTCCCTGGTGGCCAACAACTTCATCGAAGGCCGCCGCGACCACCGCGTCAACGACCGGGGCAACGGCGTTTACGTCTGGAATGCGCCGGGCGCAAGGGTCGAAGGCAACGACGTCCGCTGGGGCCGCGACGGCATCTTCGTGAACACCTCGAAAAAGAACTCCTTCAAGAACAATCAATTCCGGGAACTGCGCTTCGCCGTCCACTACATGCACGCCGACGACAGCGAAGTCATCGGCAATGTCTCGATCGGCAATGACCTTGGCTACGCGGTGATGTTCTCCAAGCGTGTCCGGATCATCGGCAACATCTCCATCGGCGACGCCGATCACGGCGTCATGCTCAACTACGCCAACAGCTCGGAAGTCAGGGGCAATCTCGTGCGCGACGGAGGCAACCGTTGCACCTTCCTCTACAACGCCCACAAAAACCTGATTTCCGGCAACCGCTTCGAGCGCTGCGCGACCGGTATTCACTTCACCGCGGGATCGGAGCGCAATGAAATCAGCGGCAACGCCTTTATCGGCAACCGCACACAGGTCAAGTACGTCGGCTCACGCTGGGTCGACTGGTCGGCCAACGGCCTGGGGAATTATTGGAGCGACTTCGCCGCCTACGACATCAACGGTGACGGCATCGCCGATACACCCTACCGGCCCAACGACAGCATGGACCATATCCTCTGGACCCAGCCTGCGGCCAAACTGCTGCTTGGGGCTCCGGCCGTGCAGCTCGTCCGTTGGTCTCAATCCGCCTTTCCCGCACTGCTGCCCGGCGGCGTCTACGACAGCCGCCCCATGATGCAGCCGGTGGAAATCGAAATCCCAGCCCTGGGAGATTCCTCATGACAGAAAATACCGCAAGCAGCGCTCCCGTTCTGATCGTCGAGAAGCTGTGTAAAAGCCACGGCGCCACGGAGGTGCTTCACGAGGTCACTCTCGCACTGCGGCCCGGTGAGCGGGTCGCCCTGTTGGGCCACAACGGCGCAGGCAAAACCACGCTCATGAAGCAGATACTGGGATTGAGCACGCCAAACGCAGGCGAAATCACCATCGCGGGCGCCCGCCCCGGTTCCGACGCCGCCAGGAAAGCGGTGGCTTATCTGCCCGAGGCGGTCGCCTTCCACCGCGCGCTGAGCGGCCGTGAGCAACTCTCCCTCTTCGCCAGGCTGGCCGGCGAGCCGCGCAAAGTCGTCGCCCCTCTCCTGGACCGGGTCGGGCTTGCGGATGCGGCCGACCGGCGCATCGGAACCTGGTCGAAGGGCATGCGCCAGCGCCTGGGACTGGCGCAGGTGCTGCTGGGGCGTCCGAGCGTTGCGCTGCTCGACGAACCGGCCAGCGGCCTCGATCCGATCTCACGTCACGAACTTTACAGCATCATTGACGAGATGGCCGCCCAGGGCACGGCCCTGCTGATCTCCTCCCACGCGCTCACCGAAGTAGAGGCCCGCACCGACCGGATCGCCATCCTGCGCAAAGGCGAACTGGTTGCAGACGACACTCTGGCACGGCTCAGCAAGCGGGCCGGCCTGCCGATCCGTTTGAAGCTGACCGCCAAGGACAACGATGCCACCGAGCTGCATGCGGAACTCGGCGGCCAGAGGCTCAACGGCGCGTCGGTCGAACTCTTTTGCCAGCCGGACGAAAAAATGGAGCGCCTGGCGCGGATCGCCGCCCTCGGCGACCTTGTGACCGATGTCGAGATGTCTCCGCCGAGCCTCGAAGACCTCTATCGGCGCTTTTCCGGGGAGGAGCAGCCATGATAACCCGCGTTCTCGCCATCGCCTCGACAGAACTCCGGATTGCTCGGCGAAATCTCTGGGTGCTGACGGCGAGTCTGATCATGATGCTCTTTGCCCTGGCGCTGACCTTTGCCGGTGCCGCGCCGACCGGTGCCCTGGGCGTCGACCTGCTGACCGTCTCGGTCGCTTCCATGACCACGCTTTCGGTTTATCTGGCCCCCCTGCTCGCGCTCATGATGGCCTTCGACGCAATCGCGGGCGAAGTGGAGCGAGGCGGGCTCGCCCTCATCCTGACCTATCCGGTTTCGCGGGGCGAAGTCCTGCTCGGCAAGTTCCTGGCCCACCTGAGCGCCCTCGCCTTCGCCATGACCCTCGGTTTCGGCACCGCCGGCGCAGCTGCGGCCCTGACGGGCGGCGCAGGCAGCGAGAGCCTGCTGGCGCTGGCGCGGCTGATCGGAACATCGATCCTGCTGGGCGGGGCCTTCCTGGCCCTGGGTTATCTGGTCTCGGCACTGGCGGGAAGCGCCACTGCCGCGGCGGGTCTCGCCGCCGGGCTCTGGCTGCTGTTCGTGGTCCTCTACGACCTCAGCCTTCTGGGCGCGATTGTCTTTGACGACGGCGGCTTCTTCACCCGCAGCGTCTTTCCCTGGCTCTTAGCCCTCAATCCGGCGGATGCCTTCCGGCTATGGAACGTGTCCGGCGCCGAGGGCGTTGCCCTGGCGACCGGTATGACGGGCGCCGCTGATGCCCTTCCCGCCTGGGTCGCACCGGCATCGCTAATGCTCTGGCCGCCGCTGGCCCTCTTCATGGCGCGCGGCGCATTCGGGAGAGTCGAACCATGAGACGGCATCTTCTTCTTTCACTCCTTCTCGCACCGCTCGCCCTGACGGCCTGCCGCGAAGAAATCGTCGAGCTTCCCGACCCCGTTCCGCTGACCGAAACAGCCCTCAGCTACTATTGCCAGATGTGGATCGCCGATCACGGCGGACCGAAGGCCCAGATTCACCTGGAAGGCATGCCCGGACCGATCTTCTTCGCCCAGGTCCGCGATGCCGTTGCCTATCTGCGCAGTCCGGAACGCGACGCACCGGTGATCGCCGTCTATGTCAGCGATATGGAGAAGGCGAAAAGCTGGGACGAACCCGGTCCCACCAACTGGGTTGCCGCCAAAGCCGCGTCCTTCGTGGTCGGCGCGGACGTGAAAGGCGGAATGGGTGCCCCTGAAATCGCGCCTTTCGGCACCCTGGCCGCCGCTAAGCGTTTCGCGGAAGATCGCGGCGGCAACGTTATGTCGCTGGAGGAGATTCCCAGCGAGGTCGTCCTGGCGCCGGTCGACCTGGATCTCCCCGGCGAGAGTCATCAGACGGTCGAAAACCCGGAACCGCGAGAGACGACGCAATGACGGCAAGACTCTCCCGCCGCCGCTTTATCAGCGTTTCCGCGGCCCTGGCGGTTCTGCCGTCATCAACCCTGGCGACCGCACCAGCCGCCCGCTGGCGAGGTTCGGCCCTGGGCGCGAAAGCCTCAATGTCGCTCGTAGGCGTGGAGGAGACCGCCGCCACAGATGTCTTCACCGCGGTGCAGGCGGAAGTTGCCCGGCTCGAGAGAATCTTCAGTCTCTACCGGCCGGACTCTGCCCTGGTCCGCCTCAACACTAAGGGACATTTGGAGAGCCCGCCGCCCGAACTTCTGGAACTCATCAGCCTGTCGGACAGTCTCCACCGCTCAACGGAGGGGGCCTTCGATCCGACGGTCCAGCCGCTCTGGCAGCTCTACGCCGCGCGCGCATCGAAGGGTGAAACCCCGAGCGCGCGCGAAATCGGTGAGGTTCGGCGACGCACCGGCTGGACGGCTCTGCGTTACGACTCGAAGGCCGTCTCCTTCACACGCGAGGGCATGGCCTTGACCTTCAATGGGATCGCACAGGGCTATATCGCCGACAAGGTGGCCGATCTATTGCGCGCGCGCGGATTGAGCAACGTTCTGGTCGAAATGGGCGAGATCTGCGCTCTGGGCCGGAACGCGCATGGCAATGCCTGGCGGGCGGGAGTCGCGACGCCGGACAACAGAATTATCCGGCGGCTTTCGCTTGAAAACCGTGCCCTTGCAACCTCGGCGCCGCGAGGCACGCTGCTCGATGCCGGAAACACTGTCGGGCATATTCTCGATCCGCGCAGCGGCGGCCTCGCCAGGACTTGGGCAGTGGTCTCCGTCTCCGCGGAGCGGGCCGCCATGGCGGATGGCCTCTCGACGGCTTTTTGCCTGCTGCCGCGCGCGGCAATCGAGAGGGTGTTGCCGTTGTATGCCTCGGCGTCCCTGGAAGTTCTCGCCTCATCTGAAAATAACGGAAGGGATGATAGATGAAGATACGGAGAACCGCCGTCCTGGCGGCCCTGGTCGCTGCCTTGTCGGCTCCGGCCTTCGCCGACGGCGATGTCGATAAGGGCAAAAAAGTCTTCAACAAATGCAAAGCCTGCCACGCGGTTGGCGAAGGCGCGAAGAATAAAGTGGGGCCGCAGCTCAACGGCATCATCGGCGCGGAAATCGCATCGGTCGAAGGCTACAGGTATTCCAAGGCCTTTCTGGCCAGGAAGGAAGAAGGTCTGGTCTGGAACGACGCGGAGCTCGACGCTTACCTGCTGAAACCAAAAGACCACACCCCCGGCACCAAGATGAGTTTTGTCGGACTGCGTAAGGCAGAAGACCGGGTCAACGTCATCGCCTATCTCAAGACTTACGAATAGACCTTCAACAGGTCATGGAAACATCCGGCCGGGATTGCAGATGCGATCCCGACCGGTTTTTGCGTGCGCTTTGCCTGCACAGCGCCCGATACTCCAGTCTGTTGAAGCGTCTCTCCGAGATTCCCCGTCTCCCTCTTGACTTTCGTTAAGGCTCTCCAACGCCCGCTCCGCCATTCTCCCCACACTGTAAACGACTCCAAAAAGGGGAGCGCGATGCGCGAAGTCATGACCAAGTCCATGGCCCGGAACATATT
Organism: Denitrobaculum tricleocarpae; assembly: GCF_007004665.1. Lineage (GTDB taxonomy): Bacteria > Pseudomonadota > Alphaproteobacteria > Kiloniellales > Kiloniellaceae > Denitrobaculum > Denitrobaculum tricleocarpae. The sequence continues at coordinate 274,595 of NZ_ML660057.1, forward strand.
TTATGGAGGGTCGTTATTCTTCATTGTCATCTTCGTGGGTCTGGCGATCCACAGTCACATCTATATCGTCGAGACGTCGACCAATAAGGCGACCTTGACCGCCAGCGTTGAGCGCGGAAAGCGCATCTGGGAAGAGAAGGCCTGCGTCAACTGCCACACGATTCTTGGCGAAGGTGCTTACTACGCTCCCGAACTGGGGAACGTGATGACACGCTGGGGTGTCGTTGACGACCCCGAAGCCGCGTTCGATGTCATGAAGTCGTGGATGGATGCACAGCCCACCGGTGTCGAGGGGCGGCGCCAGATGCCGCAATTCCACCTGACCGATGAAGAGGTCCGCAATCTCACGGACTTCCTGCTTTGGACCAATACGATCCGCACGCAGGAATGGCCACCGAACGACGCGGGCTAGAGCCTGATCGTTTTACTTTGAAATCAAAGTCAAACGTGAATCAGCCTCTCATCATATCAGTTGGAGAGCGATTCACGCCCTTGATTGCAGAAATCAAGAACGACCGCTCTCTAAGGAGACTCACCCAATGAAATATCAAACCCAAAAAATTGCGCAGGCCTACTTCCTGGTCGCAATGGCGCTCTTCGCGATCCAGGTTAGCGGCGGACTGCTGGCCGGCTGGATTTACATCTCGCCCAACACCCTGAGCGAACTGCTGCCCTTCAACATCGTACGGATGTTGCACACCAACAGCCTGGTGGTCTGGTTGCTTCTCGGCTTCATGGGCGCGGCCTATTTCCTGATACCGGAAGAGTCCGAACAGGAAATTCACTCGCCCTTCCTGGCCTATCTGACCCTCATCATCATGGTGGTCGGCACCCTGGGCGTCGTCGTGACCTACATCTTCAATCTCTTCGAAGGTAACGCCATTCTCGGTCAGGAGGGACGGGAATTCCTCGAGCAACCGCTCTGGGTCAAGGCCGGGATCGTCGTCGCCGCGCTGATCTTCCTCTACAACGTCAGTATGACGCTCCTGAAGGGTAAGAAGACCGCGATCAGCAGCGTGCTGCTGATCGGTCTCTGGGGTCTGGCGCTGCTCTTCCTCTTCGCCTTCTACAATCCCGCCAACCTGGCGCTCGACAAGAAGTACTGGTGGTACGTGATCCATCTTTGGGTCGAAGGCGTCTGGGAACTGATCATGGCCTCCATCCTGGCCTTCCTGATGCTGAAGCTTACGGGCGTCGATCGTGAGATCGTCGAGAAGTGGCTCTATGTCATCGTCGCCACGGCGCTTTTCAGCGGTATCCTCGGCACCGGTCACCACTACTACTGGATCGGCACGCCCGGATACTGGCAGTGGATCGGCTCGATCTTCTCAACACTCGAAGTCGTTCCTTTCTTCGGCATGATGGCGTTCGCGTTCGTCATGGTGTGGAAAGGCCAGCGCGATCATCCCAACAAAGCCGCTCTCTTGTGGGCGCTCGGCTGCGCCGTTCTGGCCTTCTTCGGGGCCGGAGTCTGGGGCTTCATGCACACACTGCATGGTGTCAACTACTACTCCCACGGCACGCAGATCACGGCGGCGCACGGGCACCTTGCCTTCTTCGGAGCCTATGTCGCCCTGAACCTGGCAATCTTCACCTATGCCTTCCCGATCCTGAAAAACCGCGATCCCTATAACCAGGTGCTGAACATGGCGTCCTTCTGGCTGATGGCCGGTGGCATGACCTTCATGACCTTTGTCCTCACCTTCGCAGGGGTCGTCCAAACTCACCTGCAGCGGGTCATGGGCGAGAACTTCATGGACGTTCAAGATCAAATCGAGATCTTCTACATCATGCGCTTCGGCTCAGGCATCGCTGTCGTCCTTGGGGCTCTGCTCTTCATCTACGCTGTCCTCGCGCCGCGCAAAGAAGTGATCGAGCCTGGACATATGCAACAGCGCGCTGCCGCGGAGTAAAGGCAATGGAAGGATCCATGGTCATGGAAGGGTCCATAAAAAAGGAGGGGGCAGCCGCCCCCTTCTATCTCCCCCAGAGCGATGAATGCGAGATTTTCGCTGCCGCGCACAGCAATGGCCTGCCGCTCTTGCTCAAGGGACCAACCGGGTGCGGTAAAACACGTTTCGTGGCGCACATGGCCGCGCAGCTTAACCGCCCGCTCTATACGGTCGCCTGTCACGACGACCTCTCCGCCGCCGACCTGATCGGACGCTATCTGCTGAAAGGCGGCGAAACCGTCTGGGCGGATGGCCCCCTCACCCGCGCGGTCCGGGCCGGGGCGCTCTGCTATCTGGACGAAGTCGTCGAAGCGCGCAAAGACGTCACCGTCGTACTCCACCCTCTGACCGACGACCGGCGGATTCTGCCGATCGACCGCACCGGTGAGGAGCTTGTGGCCGCGCCGGAGTTCATGCTGATCGCGTCCTACAACCCCGGCTACCAGAATATTTTAAAAACCCTGAAGCCCTCGACGCGGCAACGCTTCCTGTCGATTGAATTCGACTTCCCGGCGCCCGAGCAGGAAACCGCAATCGTCGCGACAGAGAGTGGTCTCTCCGCCGACCGCGTTGCGCCTCTGGTGCGCCTGGCCGGAAAGCTCCGGGGTCTCAGAGGCCAGGATCTGGAGGAAGGCGTCTCGACCCGCCTGCTCGTTTACTGCGCAACCCTGATCCATCAGGGCATGCCTGTGGAACGGGCGATCCTGGCAGCCATGATTGAACCCCTAACAGATGATGAGGATGTAAAACGCGGACTCCTGGATCTGGTCACCGCTGTCTTTGGGTGAGGTACAGCGATGACCGGAGTCGCCTTCGAGCCATGGGAACCCGAGGAATCGGTCGGGAAACTGTGGCACGCATTCGCCAGCCGCCTGGATGCGCCGGAGGTGCATCATGGAGCCGCGGTCGACCTCGACGAGGTCGTCGGGCGGCTGGCAGTTTTCTTCCGGGGGCTGGGCGGCGCGAGCTCGGTCGAGATCAAAGCCGTCGCCCCGGAATCCAGCCGACACCGCTTATCCTGGCGCCGAAGCTTCGGCGCCAGCGCGGAGCGGATCACACGGGCGAGTTTCGACGGCGAAGCCCTGCGCCTGCCGGAACGGATCGCTGATTTTCCCCACCGCGAAGCCAATTTATCCCTTTATTTCTGGCTGGCCGCCAGTGCGGCCCATGCGCCCTCACCGATCACGGAACAGGATCTTCTGCGGGCCGATCTGCGCGCCCTGGCCGCCGGACAAACGATGATGCGCGACACCCTGGAGCATTGTCCCGGATTGCGTCCACTCTACAAGGAATTGTCGCGCGCATGCCTGAGCCTTCGCGCGCCTCGGGTCCTGCCCTCTTGGGAAGCGGGAATGGAGGCGATGATCCAGGCTCTTTTGGGCGCTGAGCCTGACCTCAACGCCCACGCCGCACACATGCTGCCGGCGCTGCGTCAGGCTGACGCCGATCTCACTGCTTACCAAGCCCCTAGAGGCTACCGCCCCTATCAGCCCGTGCCGCTCTGGCCGGATCTCCGTCCCCTTATCCTCTCAGCGCCCACGGAGCTGGAGAGCCCCGATACCGAAGGCCCGCCGCAGGAGGGTCGCGACGGCACATTTCGGGCCCGCCGCAAGAAGGCCGATCAGGCCAAGCGCCGGGACAGTCTGATCCTCTATCGCTTTGAAGCCGTCCTGGCCTGGGCCGAGTTTTTGAATCTTAATCGCCGGGTCGACGACGACGATCTCGATAACGCGAAAAAAGCCCTCGACGATCAGGATGAGATTGGTCTGGGTCAGATCTCGAAAGCGCCCGCAACACGGCTGAAGCTGCATCTCGACCTCGCTCCAGAGGACGTCAATCTGGAGCGGCTTGCAGGTAAGTTCACCTACCCGGAATGGGATGCACGAAGTGGAAGCTACCTGCCTGAGCACTGTCGCGTGCTTGCCAGCGACGCCCCGCAGAGTTCGGAGCCTGCCCCCTACGCCGACGACCCGCGGGCGCAACGCCGCATCCGGGCAGTCAAGCGCCAGTTCGAAGCCCTGCGGCCGCGGCGGCTCGTCCTGCCCGGTCAACCCGACGGAGACGACCTCGATCTGGAAGCCGCCGTCCGGGCTCAGGTCGAGCTCCGCGCGACGGGCCGGGGCTCAAACCGGATCTGGCGGGCGGCCCGTTCCGAGGCGCGGGATCTTGCAGTCTCGATCCTGCTCGACGTATCGCGCTCCACGGAAAGCGCGGTCACCGGCCGCGCCGTCATAGATATCGAACGCGAAGCTCTGACCGCGCTCGCCTGGGGCCTCTCGGCCTGCGGGGACGACTGCGCCATTCACGCTTTTTCTTCACTGCGCCGGGACCGGGTCTACCTGCGCCGCTGCAAAGACTTCAGCGACCCCATGTCGGCAAAGATTGAGGCAAGAATCGCAGGCCTGAGGCCAGGGTTTTACACCCGGCTCGGTGCCGCCGTCCGCCATGTCTCCGCAGATCTCGCCCGCCAGTCACGTCAGCGTCGACTGCTTCTCGTCATTACCGACGGCAAACCCAACGATCTGGACCACTACGAAGGACAACACGGAATCGAGGACAGCCGCATGGCAATCCGCGAGGCCCGCCGCGCTGGCCAATCCGTCTTCGGCGTAACTGTCGATGCCAAGGGGAAGTCATGGTTCTCGCGCATCTTCGGGCGCGGGGGCTACGCCGTCATCCCCGATCCGGACCGATTGACCACGGCACTGCCGGAGATCTATCGGCATCTGGTCGGCGCATGAGCGAGGCGAAGGAGCAAGGTCTTCTCGCCGAATTGCCAGGCGATTTGATGATGTGGGTGCTTATAATCAGCGAATTGCTGGTTTTCGGTGCCGGGCTCGCGGCTTTTCTCGCGGTGCGGATTAGTGATCCGGCGGGATTTGCCGACGCGCAGGATCACCTCGACCGTGCTGCGGGCGGCCTCAACACCGCCGTCCTGGTGACCAGCGGCCTCTGTGCCGCACTGGCAAACCGGGACGGCGCTCAGGGCCAGCGGAAGCAGGCCAGGCTCTGGCTCGCGGGCGCCGCGGCGCTGGGTCTCGTGTTTCTCTGGGTCAAGGCGATCGAGTACGGCGACAAGCTATCGGCGGGGATTGGCACCGAGACACACCCCTTTTTCACCTTCTATTACCTACTGACCGGTTTTCACGCGGCCCATGTGGTGGCCGGCATTGTGATTCTGGGCTTTATCGCGTGCTACGACAGTCCACGCAACCTGGAGACCGGCACCGCCTTCTGGCACATGGTTGATCTGATCTGGGTCCTTCTGTTTCCTGTGATCTACCTGCTGAGATGAAAAGCATCTTTCAGAATAGACTTTGGTGGTGCTGGGTCTGGCTATTGACCCTGAGCCTCACAACCACCGCCATCGCATACTTCGTGACGCGAGGAATCACCGGGCCGATTGCCGGGGCGGCAATCCTGTTTCTTGCCTACATGAAGGCGCGCCTTATCCTGGCCCGATACCTGGGTTTGGCAGAAGCACCCTCCTGGTACCGCGGACTCAATCTGTTGATCGCGATTTATATGGTCTTGTTGCTCGCGCTCTATCTCGCGGCGGGACTGTAAGCGGCGATCAGACTGCCAGAGCCGGTGCCAGTTCAGGCGGCAGATCGAATTCCGCGGCAACCCGCGCACGGCCCTCAGCCGACATCTTGCGCGCGGTTTTGGACACGATACGGAAGATCTGATCAGGCTCCCGGCCTTCGGCGAAATCCGCAAAGTACCAGCGCAGAAACACCAGACAGATCACGTCTTCCAGCATCTGGACTTCGGCATCCCGCTTAAGCCCCTCCTTACGCAGAAGCTGCCCGACACGCGCGCAATCCGCCTCGTCATAGCCTGCCGCCGCCATCAACCCTGCCAGACGGGCCCCATGGGCGGCGCCCTGCCCCTTGCGCCAGGCAAAGTAACCCGCCTTGCCCTCCGGAAAGGAGCTACGTGGCGTTTTCCAGCGCTCGATATGCTGGCCGCGGGCGGCGATCTTCAGAATGTCAGAAGCCTCAGGGCAGATCCGCGCCAATTCCGACGACATACGGCGTCCGTAAAGCAACGCAGCGGGCTGTCGGCCCGTTTCGTCATCTTCCAGGGTGGGATCCGCCGCATTGGCCTCGTCGATTGCGGCGAGAACCGCTTCAAGCCGCCCGTTCATTGCACCCGGCTCCAGGCCGTCGCGCGATCTTCCTCGACATAGTCGCGCAGGCGCGCCACGTCGGAGATCGCGGCATGGTTCTGACTGATCTTAACGCCGGTGTCCCGCAGGCGGCCGAAGGCGCGCGAGAGGCTCTCGGGTTTCATCCCCAGACGGCCCGCGATCAGAACCTTGTCGTATGGCAGAGTAACCGCACAGGGTCCTTCATCGACGGGGCAGAGCTCAATCAAGAACTCAGCCACACGCTGGGCACCTGTCTGAGCCGTCAATTGCTCTATCTGGGCCACCAGGGCATGGAGATGTTTGAAGGTGGAGGCCAGCATCGCGGTGCAGACCTCCGGGCGGGACTTCATCATATCGAGAATGATCGAAGCGCGAACCTGCATCAGGCGGCAGTCGGTGACCGCCTCTGCGCCAACCGGATAAACATCGCTTCGGAATGCCACTGCTTCACCAAAACTTCTGCCTTTGGTGAAGACACCAACCACAGCTTCAGCACCGTTATGAGAAATCCGAAACAGCTTCGCCCAGCCTTCAAGGACGATAAAGACGCTATCCGCGGGCTCGCCCTGCAGAAAAATCGTCTCGCCACGGTCCAGGACACGAATTTCCGACCGCGCCAGGATTGTCTCGGCGACATCCTCAGGCACGCTGGCCAGAAGCACAGAAGCCTTAGCGATCTGAGCATCGTCATTTCGCTGCATAACCCACCCCGTATTTATTCTTTGCGTTGTAATATTTTAACGAACGCTCTTCAGCATTGAGCTGAGTCAAGTCGCGGGGCCGGATACCGACATAAAGCCGCAGCATACCCCTCAAACCTGCAGGAGCAGGGGTCAACCTTTGTAAGAAGAGTATAGCGGTTTTCTAAGTTTTTGCACTTACGTCAAAAACACGGGTTTAAGTCCGAATGAGCGCTTGGCGAGAGTTTAAAGTCTTAGACCGACTGCTTTGATGAGAGATGAGACCTTGAGAGGCCCGTCGCGCAGAGAAAACTGAGGAACGACATGGCCGCCGCCGTTGCCAGACAAAGCGTCAGACCACCGAACTGGTAGCTCAGGCCCGAAAGCAGAGTTCCGAGCAGCCGGCCAGCAGCATTCGACATGTAATAAAAGCCCACATCCATGGTCACGCGTGCCGAACTGGTGAAGGCCAGAATCAGGTAAGAATGAAGGGACGAGTTGATCGCAAAAACCACACCGAAGAGAAGCAGTCCGCCAACCAGGGTGGCCGTCAACCAATCCGCAGTGCTCTGTGGTTGAGCGAACCAGACAGCTCCTGCAAGAACAGCCGGAATTACCGTCAGGCACCCAACCCACAGGCGCGCATGTCCCACTGTCTCAGCGAGGCTCTTCCTCTTCGCACGCAACAGCTTTGGCGCGGCCGCCTGAACAATTCCGTAGCCGATAATCCAGACCGCCATGAAAGCTCCGATCTGGAAAAAGGCAGCGCGGTTTCCCGCCAGGCTGCCATCGGACAAGACACTGTAGAAATAGATAGGGATGCCAACCACAAACCAGGTGTCGCGAGCCCCGAAGAGAAAGAGACGCGCCGCAGACAGGCGGTTCACATTGGCGTCCTTGGAGAAGACCTCGCGGAACCTGGCGTCTTTTTTTCCGCCAGACAGACCGCCCGGCATCAAAACCACAACAGCGAGCAGGATGACACTCAGGGTAATCGCCATCGCAAAGACGGATGCCGTAAAGCCAATTGTACCCAGCAGCAAGGTACCAAGCAAAAACCCGAAGCCCTTAACGGCATTCTTCGATCCGGTCAGAAGCGCGACCCAACGGAACAATGCCCCTTGCTCGTTTGCCGGTGCCAAAATCTTGACCGCGCTTTTGGCACTCATTTTCGCAAGGTCCTTAGCGACGCCGGAGACGCCCTGCACCGCCATCACGAAAATGACGGAAACCAGCAGCGCCCACTCGGTCTCAAGCTGGGTCAAAGCGAGCAGAGCGCCAATTTGAAGCAACAGACCGGCGTAGAGCGTGCTTGTCAGTCCGAAACGCGCGGCGATCCAGCCAGCCGAGAGATTGGTAACCATGCCCATGAACTCGTAGAGCAGGAACAGCCACGCGAGCTGAATCGCATTGAAGCCGAGACTGTGAAAATGCAGCAACACCAACATGCGCAGAGCACCGTCGGTCAGCATGAACGCCCAATAGGCCAGCGTCACTACGGCATAGGCCGCCAACCCCGGTGGACGCTTTGCTGCTGCCTCGCTCATGAACACCTCAAATCGATCCGGCCAGCATGCGGGTCACATCTGCCAGACGCCAGGCATAGCCGAATTCGTTATCGTACCAGGCATAGACCTTTACCTGAGTCCCGTTGACCACCATCGTCGACAAAGCATCGACGATCGCCGAGCGGGGATCGTTGACGAAGTCGGCGGAGACCAATGGACGGGTTTCATAGCCGAGAATACCCTTCAAGGGTCCATTGGCCCAGGTTTCGAAGAGAGCGTTCACCTCCTCGACCGACGTGGGCCGCTGCATCTCGAAGACGCAATCCGTCAAGGACGCGTTCAAAAGCGGCACTCTGACCGCATGGCCGTTCAGGCGCCCCTTCAACTCGGGATAAATCAGGGTGATTGCCGTCGCCGAGCCTGTGGAGGTCGGGATCAAAGAGTTGAGCGCCGAGCGGGCGCGCCGGAGATCCTTTGCGGGTCGGTCCACTATCGTTTGCGTATTGGTAACATCGTGGATTGTCGTGATCGACCCGTGCTGAATTCCAATTTCTTCATATAACACCTTAACAACAGGTGCGAGGCAATTGGTCGTGCAGCTCGCCGCTGTCACGAGATGATGCTGAGCCGGGTCATAAAGATCGTGGTTGATCCCATACACGAGATTGAGCGCGTGGGCCTCCTTCACAGGTGCGGACACTACGACCTTTTTTACACCCGCTTCGTAGTAGGGCTGCAAAAGTGCCTGTGTCTTGAATACGCCTGTGCAGTCAACGACCAGATCTACACCCAGTTCGGCGAGTGGTAGATCCCCAATCCGGGCCTCACCCGTCATCAGCATGCGGTTGCCGTTGATCGTCACGCTTTCCGAGTCATGGGAAATCTTCGCGTCCCAGCGACCATGGACCGTGTCGAACTCAAGCAGATGGGCGTGCTGTTCCGTGTCGCCCGTCGCGTCGTTCAGCAAAACGATCTTCGCAGGCAAACCCTCTTCGACAAAAGCGCGCAAGACGAGCTTGCCGATCCGGCCCATACCGTTAAGCGCAACATTCACCATTCGTTGTCTCCAGACCTAGGGTCTATTGAGGTTCAGGATATCGTCGTGGCGGATCATATGTTTTCAGCGGCTAGGAGCGAGTGGCGCCGTGTGGCGGGCCCCACACAAGGCGCTCGCGATGCAAGAGCTGAAAACATACGATCCGTCCTGCAAGGATTGGCCAGAGCTAAATCAAGCTCGCGTCGCTCGTCGTTGAATATGCCCGACATGTTCTGCCTCCTCGCTCCTAATCTTGATTTAGCTCTGGCCAACCCCGGTCGTATCCTGAACCTCAACGGACCCTGGTGCGCATACCGGACAGGGCGTCAGTGTATCAGGGACGATTTCAGTCGAGGGTACTGGTCCGGTATCCACCCCTCAAAAAGCAGACATATGCGGGGCGAACGGAGTTAATAGCTCCTCAGCGCGACCATCTCTAGAGAAGCTTTGTGACAAAAAGTTTTCAGAAAAATTTTGGTTATGTGACGCAGGCAAAACAGAGTCCATCTGTCATGCCCTCGCGGAAGCCCGCGGTCATACAGTCGGAGCCTTAGCGCAGCTCACGTTACCGACCGGTCTTACAATCCTACGAGGACAAGCTTACAAATTGCCTCTACGCCGTGACCCGCATTCCCGCGACATGACCGGTCGGTGCCTTGTGAAACTTGCCGTCTTTCATAATGGCGAGCAGCCGGTTCTTGTCCTGCAGGATCCGCACGTCGGCGATGGGGTCACCGTCTACCAGCAGCAGGTCGGCAAGGTAGCCCTCACGGATCATGCCCAGTTCATTGCCCATCCCCATGATCTGGCCGCCATACTTGGTGGCGGCCTGGATTGCCTCCATCGGCGACATGCCCAGCAGATCAACGAAGGTATGGATGTCGGTGGCGTTGGTGCCTTGCGGGGTCCAGGCGAAGCCGTAGTCGCCGCCAATAAGAACCCGGATGCCCCGCTTGTGCATCTTTTTCATGGTCTCGACGGCCATTTCCAGTTCCCTCTCATAGGCGATGGTGATCGGCGTGCCCGGCTTGATCCCATAGTCCCCGGCATTGCGCGAGGTATTGATCAGCCAGGCAAGACCCGGCGCAACGAAATGCTTGTCCTTGACCGCCTCGAGCATATCGAGCGCTTCTTCATCAGCGAAGGAGGCGTGATAGATGTATTCGATGCCATGCCTGACGCATTGCTTGACCGATTCCGATGAGCGGGCGTGGGCGGCAAGAGACTTCCCGCGCACGCGTGCTTCCTTCACCGCCATGGAAATCTCTTCTTCGGACATGGGCGTTTCCTCTGCCCCCATGCCTGTGATTTCCTCGCCGGAAAGGTTGAGTTTGATGGTATCGACACCGTATTTGATCAGCTCGCGCACGGTCCGCCGGATCTCCTCGGGACCTGAAACGACAATGCCCAGGTTCATGCCTTCGTGCTGGATGTGAGGTGGGGATGTGTCGCCCAGACCGCCCACGGTCGTGATCTCGGGACCCGCCGCGGTGTAACGCGGGCCGGGAATTCGTCCCTGGTTGATGAAGTCACGGATCACGACGTCGAGCCGGTGTTTGGCGGCCGCGGCCCCCCGCCCCGCCGTAAAGCCGGCATCGATCATGATTTTCGCCATCTCGGCGGTGACCAGAACATGCTCCTCCAGCGGCATCATCTGGATCGGCGCGATCCCGGGGGCATTGTTCCAGCTCAAGTGGAGGTGCGCATCGATCAGGCCCGGCATGAGGGTCGCACCACGCCCATCGATCCGCTGACCACCGCCGTTGCCCCAGGCATAGCCGCCGCTTGAACGGCTCACAGACTTGATGCGGTTGCCCTCGACCACGACCTCGCCCGTGTAAGGCGCCTCACCGGTGGCATCGAGAACCCGGATATTGGTGAAGGTAATGGCGTTTTCGCTCGAGGAACTGCGTCCGCCACCCCAATCGGTATAGTTTGTATCGGCCAAGGCTGCTTCCTTCCATTCCGTTTTTTCGGATCAGTTTTCACCCAGCTGCAAAGAGAGATGCTGTGCCGCGTCTGACGGCATTTCCATCATCGTCCAGTGACCGCAGTTGGGCAGTATATACAATTTGGACCCCGCGATACGTTGAGCCAGCTGCTCGCCCATCTGGGGCGGCGCGACCACGTCTTCAGCACCAGTAACCAGCCGCGTAGGACAGGAAATCGCACCATGCTCAGGCGGCCGCATATCGGCCAGCGCTTCACAGTGACGGGCGTAACCGGCAGGATCCTGGCGCATGAGGCTTTCACGCACGAACGCGACAACCGCGCTGTTTCTTTCTTTGGTCGTCGCCGAGAGGCTGGCGTTCGATACAGCGTCCGCGATGCCGGCCATGCCGTTCTTGCGGGCCTCCTCCGCCCGCGCCTGGAGAGCTTGGCGAGCGGCGGGCGGCGGCTCCAGGATCGGCCCGAAAAGAGTCATACTCGTGACCAGATCGGCTTGAGACACCGCAAGCTCCTGGCAGATAACCGTACCCATGGAATGGCCGACAAAGTGCGCTTCCGATATTGCCTGTGCCCGCAGCATTTCGGCGACGGCAGCGGCCAGTCCCTTGAGCCCGGCAAGCCCGGGCCGCATGTCCGATCGGCCCGCCCCCGGCAGATCGGGACGGATCGCGCGGAACCCACTCAAGGTGGGCATCAAGGGCTGGAAGGTGTTGGAGCTTCCTCCCAAGCCATGAACCAACACGACGACCGGTCCGTCTCCGGCGACCTCGCTCACCATACTCCCGAGTTTTATATCGACCATGACTCAGAAGGCCTCCACCGGATTATCCAGGCGCCCGATGCCCTTGATCTCGACAGACATCTTATCACCGGGCTTGAGATACTTCGGCGGGTTGAAGCCGATCCCGACACCGGCGGGCGTGCCGGTGGCGATCACGTCTCCAGGCATCAGGGTCAGACCGTTCGAGATCGCGGCGATGATGGTGGGCACATCGAAAATCAGGAGTTTGATGTTGGAGTCCTGACGGAGTTCGCCATTGATCCAGCAACGGATCGCCGCATCATCCAGGTTCATTTCGTCGGCGGTGACAGCCCAAGGACCCATGGGGCAAAAACTGTCCTGAGACTTCCCGATCAGCCATTGGCTGTGCTGCCCCTGAAGATCACGCGCCGTGACGTCGTTCACGATCGTGTAACCCCAAACGTGCGACAGAGCGTCCTCAGCGCGAATATTACGCCCGCCTTTGCCAATGATCACCGTGAGTTCAGCCTCGTAGTCGATGGCCTCCGACACCGACGGATCGATTTTGACCGGCGCGCCGGCGGCTATGACGCTCTCCGGAGTCTTGGAGAAGACAATCGGGTGCTCTGGCACTGCCCCTTTGGCCGCCGAACTGTCGAAGCCGGAGGAGGAGAACTCCTGGGCGTGCTCGTGATAATTCTTTCCGACACAGAAGACGTTCCGTCGGGGCCGCGGCACCGGTGCACAGAGGGTTACGTCCGACAGCGCGATAGGCGTTCCCGTCGGCGGCAGCGGCCGGTCGATCAGGACCGTGACCCCTGCCTCGCGTGCGGCATCGAGAGGCAGATCAAAGGGCGCCACTGTCTGCGCGGCTTCGTCCACCTGCCCCACACGCCTGATTCCGTTCCATTCAAAGACGGCTACTTTCACGAGCTTTCCCCCGGTATGAGAATTGTCGACCCTGTGGTGCTGCGCCCCTCCAGATCACGATGCGCCTTTGCCGCGTCCGCGAGCGCAACGCGTTGACCGATCTCAACGCTGATCACGCCGGCGCGCAACGCATCGAAGACACGCGACGTAATCTCGCGCACCTTCCCGGGTGTGTCGGTGTAATGCCCGAAGTTCGGACGCGAGATGGTGGCGGAACGTGACGAAAGCGCGCCGATATCCCAAGTGCCCACAGGCCCTGAAGCTTGGCCGTAGCTGACCAGATGCCCTTGGATTGCAAGCGCCCGCAGGGAATGGGCAAAGCTGTCACGTCCCACGGCGTCTAAGATAACGTCGGCGCCATGGCCGGCAGTCAATTCCATCACCTGCGATTCGAGACTGATTTCGCCGGGAAGAATGACAGCCTCCGCCCCAGCGGCCCGCGCTGCTGCCGCTTTCTCCGGGCTGGAGGTCGCACCTATGACGCGCGCACCCAAATGCGAGGCCCACTGGCAGAGCATGCGGCCTACCCCGCCCGCGGGTGCGTAGACCAGGACGGTCTCGCCCGCCTGCAAAGGATGTACCTTGTGGAGCAGAAACTCCGCAGTCATAGCCTTGAGCAAGCCCGCGGCGGCAGTCTCGTCGCTCACATCCTCAGGCAGTTGGAAAACCAGATCAGCCGGCATGGTCCGATGGCTGGCGTAAGCGCCCACCGGTGGGCAGGCATAGCCGACCCGGTCTCCAACACGCAGGTGGGTTACGCCCGGTCCGACATCGAGGACAACCCCCGCAGCTTCCATGCCGGGCACGCTCGGCGGCTTCAGCAAATCGAAGTATCCGGTGCGGCAGTAGACGTCGATAAAATTCACGCCGATGGCCGTGTGGCGCAACCTGATCTCGCCGGATCCGGGAGGCGGCACCTGAACGGTCTCCATGACCAGCTCTTCCGGGCCACCGTGCCGTTGCACTATGATGGCCTGTCCTTCGATCGACCCTGCAGCAGATCCAGTCGACGGTGCGGACCGATTAGACGTCCCGGCCACCAGCGCACGGATCGCAGAGAAGCCTGCATCGTAAACCCCTTCCGCAACCAACTGCGCCAGCTCCTGCTCGCGTCCCTTTGGCGGGCGGAACTTCGACCGCCAGTCCCAGAAGGTGCGTCGCCCGTCGGTCACGGGCTTCAGGGCTACATGGGCCACGTAGTCATTAAGCGGAACATCGCTTTCGACGATCGCATAACTGAAACTGCAGCTCTTGTCCGAGAGGCTCAGCAGTTGTTCCCTGACCCTCTCGCCGCCGGTGAGCCGGAAATCGCGAACCGACCCGACCTGGTCGGTAAACCTGGCGCCCGTGAGCCTGCTCTGGGCAACCGCCGGGTGCCAGCGGTCGTGGCCGTTGAAGTCGCGCAGAATCCCCCAGACCTCTTCGATCGGAGCATCGATGACTGTGGAGCGGCGGACTTCAACCATCTTAGGTGCCGAATTGGTTTTTTAGGGCATCGAACCCGCCCTGGAAAACGCCGCCGCCGATGTCCGACACCAGTTGGGATTCCGCCTCGGGAACGCAATCGAATTCCGCCGACCATTCGGCAAAGGTGCGGTTGCCATCGGTCACCGGTGTGAGTTTCAGGGTCGCCACGTAGTTTTCGACCCCCATGGGGCTTTCCAGGATCGAGTAACTGCAGGAGAACTCGTAATCGGAAAGCGCCAGCAGCTTTTCCCGAATACGTCCTCCGTCCTTCAGCCGGAAATCCCGGACGCAGCCGACCTGATCAGACGGCGCGCCGCCTTCGATCCGGCTTTCCGCGATCAGCGGATGCCAGGCCGGCAAGGCGTTGAAATCACGGATACGCGCCCAGACCCGCTCAGCCGGAGCGTTGATGATCGAGGAGGTATAGACCTCCGCCATAGGCTAATCGTCCTTCTTGGTGTCTTTGCTATTCTTGGCGAGGCTTTGGGCATCCCGCGCGGCGCGGAAGACGTCGCCCATCCGCGCAACGTTCGATCCCTCGACCCCGATCTCCTTCATCATCTCATCGATCAGAGGGGCCTGGGCGCGGTAGCGCAACGCGCTCTCGATCACTTCGTCCGTGGGTGAGCGCGGTGCGCCGTTTCCGCCACCGCCGCCGAGGCCATCGACGTGCAGGATCTTGATGCCTTCGATGTTCTCCATGGGCCGTACGGACTCGCGGACGATGCCCTCCAGGCGTTCGATCATCTTGCCACGCAGCAAGCTCGCCCGGGCATCGTCGGTCAGGACGTTTTCAGCCTCGTTCATCAGCCTTTGCGCTTCGGCGGCGACGCCGGCCCGGACTTTCTCGGCCTCCGCCGCGATCTTCGCGGTATCCGCATCTTTCGCCGCCAGCAAGCGGTCGATCGCCGCCAGACGATCCGCAACCTCGGTCTCGCGCACGGTCGCCACATTTTCCTCGGCCCTGGCTGCTTCGGCCCGGACAGCTTCTGTGGTGACGCGGGTTGCCGCTTCATCGGATTGCTTGTTCAGCAGCGCAATCTCTTTATCCAGCTCAGCCAGCTCGATGACCTGCCGGCGTTCGACGTCCAAGCGTTTGAGGTCGCGCTCGAGTAAAATACGCGCCTCATCCAGGCCGCGGTTAGAGGCGATACGCGCGCGTTCGACCTCTTCACGGGCTGAAATCTCAGCCTCCTCGGTCGCCTGTTGCTGTGCGATCTGCTGCGACTTCAGCAGCTTCTCCCGCTCGATACGGGCCTTATCGAGTGTCTGTTCCTGCTGTATACGCGCAGCCTCGACGGATTGACGAGCGGCAATCTCGGCGGACTCGATCTGTTGCCCACGTGCGATCTCGCGGGCCTGGGTTTCCTCCTCGGATACAATGCGCGCTTCCCGGAGTTGACGCTCCGACACAATCCGCGCGCGCTCGATATCCTCGTTTGCCGAGATCTCGGCGACTTCCGTGGCATGACGCTGTTGGATCTGTTGTGACCGCAGCAGCTTCTCGCGCTCAATGCGGGCCTTATCCAGGACCTGCTCCTGCGCGATCCGGGCCTGCTCGACTTCCTCCTGTGCTTTGATCTCCGTATCTTCCAGCGCAATGCGCCGCTCAATCTCACGCTTGCGTGTATCCTGTTCGGTGGAAATACGCGCCCGCGCCGCTTCGGCTTCGCGCTCGACCTGCTCGCGGACAATTTCCGCACGCTGCGCCGCGCGTAGAGCCTCGATATCGCGTTCCTGAGACAAACGCGCGTTTTCGCTTTCCCGTTCCAGATCCAGCGTGGCTTTCTCCGCCTCCAGATTCCGGCTGCGGATGGCGACCATGGAGCCCTGCTCGATATCGTTACGGGCCTTGCGGCGGGTTTCGATGGCTTCGATCAGCTGGGTCAGGCCTTCCGCATCAAAACGGTTGGCTGGATTGAAGAACTCCAGGTCGGTCTGATCAAGATCCGTAATCGCCACGGACTCCAGCTCCAGGCCATTGCGGGCCAGAACGTCCATGGCGCGGGCCTCCACCTCGACCACATAGTCACCGCGCTTTTCATGCATCTCGTCGAGCGACATTTCCGCCGCGACCGAGCGCAGCGCGCCGATGAACTTACCGGAAAGGAGATCCGCCAGTCCGTCCGGGTCCATGGTCCGTCTGCCGAGCGTCGCAGCAGCGGCGGACACCGCCTCAGGCTTGGGTGCGACCCGCACGAAAAACTCGGCTTCGATGTCGACGCGCATGCGGTCGCGGGTGATGACCGCTTCTTC
This sequence comes from Denitrobaculum tricleocarpae, assembly GCF_007004665.1. Classification (GTDB taxonomy): domain Bacteria; phylum Pseudomonadota; class Alphaproteobacteria; order Kiloniellales; family Kiloniellaceae; genus Denitrobaculum; species Denitrobaculum tricleocarpae. Next base: position 291,269 of record NZ_ML660057.1, read on the forward strand.
CTTGCTGCGGCGCACCGGGATGCGCACGACGTTCATATTGACCGGCGTCACCTCGTGAACGATCGGCAATACGAGCGCACCGCCGTTGATCACGACCGTTTCCCCGCCGAAGCCGGTACGGACGAAGGAGACCTCCTTCGTTGAACGGTGATAAAGCCAGTGTAAGAGATAGACCACCACTGCGATGCCAATGATCGCAATGATCAGCCAGAGTATGACCGCGCCAATCAATCCGCTTGTCATGTTTCCCTCCCTTCAGCGACCGCCGATGGCCTTAAAGGCCCGGGTCTGTTCCGTCAGCGCAATCTCGGTCGGCAGGCGCTCCATCGAAGAAGCGCCGTAGAACCCGTGACAGGCGTCGGTGTTGTTAAGAACGTAAGTGGCGTCGTCGGGCATGGCGACCGGGCCGCCGTGCACCAGTGTAATGATATCCGGATTGACCCGCAGGGCCGCCGAGGCCCAGGCATCGACCAATGCAGGACAGTCCTCCAGTTTGAGCGAGGTTTCCGCACCGATCGAGCCGCCGGTCGTCAAACCGAGATGGCAAACCACGATGTCGGCACCGGCCTTGGCCATAGCCGTCGCGTCATCCTCGTTAAAGACGTAGGGCGTAGTGAACATGTCTTTTTCGTGGGCCATGCGGATCATGTCCACCTCCAGCCCGTAGGACATGCCCGTCTCTTCCAGATTGGCGCGGAAGGTGCCGTCGATCAGACCAACGGTTGGAAAGTTCTGCACCCCGGAAAAGCCGATCCGCTTGAGATCATCTAGAAAACTGTCGAACACGCAAAAGGGATCAGTGCCGTTCACCCCGGCCAGAACCGGTGTGTTGGGTGCCATCGGCAGAACTTCCGAGGCCATCTCCATGACGATGTCGTTAGCGTTCCCGTAGGCCATGAGGCCGGACAGCGAGCCGCGGCCCGCCATGCGGTAGCGTCCCGAATTGTAGATCACGATCAGATCGATCCCGCCCGCTTCTTCACACTTCGCCGAGAGGCCGGTCCCCGCGCCGCCGCCGATAATGGGTTGGCCGTCTTTTTTCATTTGCTGAAACTTCTTCAGCAGGTCCGAACGCTCAAAGCGCGGCATGTCGCTCTCTCCCAAGGTAACTATCGATTTCGGCTAAGGCGGCGATCACCGCATCGGTGAAGGCCGGGTCGTTTATATTCTGCGGCAGGCGCAGGAGGCGACGGTTACCGGTCTCCTTGAAGCCACGTGTTATGGCATCAAAGAGCGCCCGGTCGGCCTCAGGATCGTGGAAGGGCTGCCCGGGCGCATCGAGTGCCGAGACGCCGCCTTCGGGGATCAGAAAACGCACCGGCCCCTCCATCTTGTTCAGACGCTCCACGATCCACTCGCCCATGCGCCGGTTCTCGTCCGCTGTCGTGCGCATGAGGGTGACCTGCGGATTGTGCTCCACGAAGGTCCGGCCCTGGTATTTTTGCGGCACGGTTTCCGGCGCACCGAAATTCACCATATCGAGGGCGCCAACAGAGCCGACATAGGGAATGCGCGTGCGGATGAAGGCGCCGAAACGGTCCTCATCGGCGGCGAAGACGCCGCCCATCATCATGTCGCAGATTTCCGTGGTGGTCAGATCGACCGCCGCGCTCAGCATCCCGCTGTCGACCAGTTTCTCCATTGAGCGTCCGCCAACGCCGGTCGCGTGGAAAACCAGGCAATCGTAGTGGTCCTTCAGCTGTGCCGTAATCTGGCTGACAGCGGTGGTGGTGACTCCGAACATGGTCAGGCTGAGGCCCGGCAGGTCATGGTTATGCTCACCCTGCTCGGTTTGCGACTGCTTGACCATCCCCGCCAGCGCATTGGCGCCATTGGCCAGCACCTGCTTGGAGATGCGGTTGAGCCCCTGAACGTCGGTCACCGAATACATCATCATGATATCGGACGGCCCGACGTAGTTTCCGACATCACCGGAGGCCACGGTCGAGATCATCACCTTTGGAATGCCGATAGGGAGGCGCCGCATCGCCGGCGTGACCAGTGCCGTGCCACCGGACCCCGCCGCTGAGATTATCCCGCCGATCCCCTGCTGCCGCTGGATCCAGGCCTCGAAAGCCTTGGCCATGGCACGGACCGACGCGCCCCGATCGCCGGTGAAGACCGCGCTGGCGCCACCCCGGTGGTAGGTCGCGATCATATGCGGCGGCACGTCCGCGCTGGAGGGTTTGCCGGAGGTAGAAAGGTCAACCGTCCGCACTCTTAAGCCCTGACTGGCGATCCGGTCACGGATGTAGCGAAGTTCCGCGCCTTTGGTGTCGAAGGTACCCACAACCAAAACTTCCTGACCGCGAAGCTGTGCAAGCGGCGTGAGCGCTTCGGCGTAAATCGGCTCAGGCTTGATATCGAAGGGACGGCTCGTGGCAGTTGAATCTTTGCCCTTTGCGGAGGTTTGGTTCGGGGATTCTACAAGTCTATCGTCTCCCCTCTCCTTCCAGGCCGCGCTCGACCAGCGTGTCGGCGGGATATAGTGTACAGCCTTCCGTTCGCTCTCCTGCACCGGCAGGGAAACCACATCGGATGACACCTCCGCTTCGTCGATCTCAGACGCCGGCGCAGCCGCCACTTCGTCAAAGCTCGGAAAATCCGCGTCTTCGTGGGAATGACGGCCAACACCCAGAAGCCGCTCCTGCAGCGTCCGGTCGTTGGCAAGCTGGTCCGCAGGCAAAACGCGATTGACCCTGCCATTCACCATGATTGCGACGTTTTCAGCAATCGCCGTCGCCACACCGATATTCTGCTCGATGAGCAGGATCGAAACGTCGCCCTCTTCGGCCAACTGCGCCAGCATGTCCTCGACCTGCTGGACGATGACCGGTGCGAGTCCCTCGGTCGGCTCGTCGAGGACCAGCAGTTCCGGGTCCTGCAGCAGGGCACGGGCGATGGCGACCATCTGCTGCTCACCGCCGGAGAGCTGTCCGCCACCATTGTTCTTGCGCTCCGCAAGCCTCGGAAAGGTGTCGTAGACACGCTCGACGGTCCAGGTACTGCCACCGCGATCCGACAGGCGCATATGCTCGTCGACCGTGAGCGAGGGCCAGAGCCGCCGTCCCTGCGGTGTGTAGCCGATCCCATGCGTTGCAATACGATGGGGCGGCAGCTTGGTCAGCTCGTCACCGTGGAAGCGGATCGACCCTCGGCTGGCGGGCACCAGCCCCATGATGGCGTTGCAGAGGGTCGTCTTGCCCATGCCGTTGCGGCCGACAATGGCCTGAACGCCGTGTTCCAGAGTGAAGTCGACGCCCTGCAAAGCATGAGAACTGCCATAGAAGACGTGCAGATCGCGGATCTGAAGAACCGTATCCGAGGGTTTTCTGCTTCTCCGGCGATCAGGCATGTCCACCCCCCAGGTAGAGTTCCTGAACTTCCGGGTCGTTCTCGATCTCCTCCGGATTGCCTTCTTTGAAAATGCGCCCGTTGTGCATCATGGTTACGCTCTCTGCTACGCGCAGAGCCACATCCATGTCGTGTTCGATAATGATAAAGCCGATGTGTGTGGGCAGAGATTGCAGAATTTCGATGAGCTCACTGCGCTCGGTCGGGGAAAGACCGGCGGCGGGTTCATCAAAAAGAATAAAGCGCGGCGCGCCCGCCAGCGCGAGCGCGATTTCGAGCTGCCGCTGTTGGCCATGGCTGAGTTCCGAGACCAGGCTTTCGCGCTCGGCGCCCAGGTGCACGGCATCAAGCAAGGTCTCCGCCGCGTGGGTCATGGCATCATCCGGCTTCGGACGCCGCAAAGAGAGCCGGCCCCGGCTTGCGCCCCGGCAGGCCAGATAAACGTTGTCGACGACACTCAGGCCGTCGAAGAGCAGGGAAATCTGATAGGTCCTGCGCAGTCCCCGCCGGATCCGTTCATGAATAGAAAGATCCGTGACATCCTCACCGAACAGCCTGACCCGGCCGGTGGTTGGCGGAAAGTCACCTGTGATCGCGTTGAAGAGCGTTGTTTTCCCTGCCCCATTGGAACCCAGGACCGCACGCCGCTCACCCGCCTTGACGGTCAGGTTGATGTCCGCCAGAGCCACCAGCGCGCCGAAGTGGCGGCTGACGGCCTCGAGTTCCAGCGCATACTGGCCGGTACTCTGCAGGCGGGTAAGGGCGTCGGTCCTAAGCATTTAAGTCAGCCTCAAGTCTTCAGTCTCAGCCGCACTTCGGGTTCTCGCGGCTGACCGGGCCGTACTTCAGGAACTCATCATAGGACACACCCAGGGTCTGGCTGACCTCCGGGATCACCTTGATGGTCTTATTGAGCAGATTGCCGTCCGGCCCCTCAGAGACCTCGGTCAGGAAGATATCGGCGATAGCATTACGCCGCTCGTCCAGTTTGACCATACCGGTCGGAGTCTCGAAGGAGAGATTGGACAGCACCTCGCGGTACTTCTTGCCGCCATCGGACAGATCGCCACCAACTTCATCCAGCGCCAGCAGTGCTGCCTTGGTGTTGATGTAGTAGGCATGCGCAAAAAGCGACGGTGATGGGAAGCCATCCGGGAACTGGGCCTTGTAGGCCTGGACGAACTTCTGCCAGCGTGCGTCGTCCCAGGTGTCGGAGATCGGGCCAGCCGAAGGCGTGCCGATCACGAAGTCACGGGTTCGGCCCTTGGAGCCCAGCACGGTCTGGTCAACCGTAATGGAACCGCCGACCAGGGGCAGATCACCACCGGCCTGTTCGTATTGGGTCAGGAAGTTGACAGCGTCGGCACCACCCAGCGCCACATAGATCGCATCAACATCGTCCGGCAAAGCGGCGATCACCGAGGAATAATCCTTGTTGCCGATCGGCACCCAGAAGCGGGCGTCCGCGGGCGCTTCGCCGCCCAGACGGCAGAAGGGCTCCAGGAAGCCGAAGACCTGCGTATAAGGAAAGGAATAGTCTTCAGCCAGCACGGCGATGCTGCGATAGCCTTTTTCATTATAAACATACTCGCCCAGCCCCGCCATCCACTGCGCGCCCTCGGTGCCGAAGCGGAAAAAATTCTCTGCGGGGTCACGCAGCGTTGTGTCCTGAGCCGCAGACGAGCCGTTCAAGAACGTGACGTTCGGCTGCGTTTTAGCGTAATCCTTGACCGCCAGACCTTCGGACCCTGACAAGGGCCCAACCAAAACCTGCACACCGTCCTGCTCGACCAGCTTGCGGGTGGCACGGATCGCGCTGTCCGGCGATGCATCCGACGAACCGGTGATCAATTCGATCTTCTTGCCGCCGGCTGTGTACTTGAACTCCTCCAGCGCCATTCTGACACCGCGCATGGAGTCCTCGCCCAGCACCGTGAAGGCGCCTTCCAGGGTCGCAAGCGCCCCCATCTTGACGGAATCCTCCTGCGCCAACGCCGGGCCGGCTAGCATGGCCGCGGCGACTGCCGCTATCACTGTCCTTTTATCGGTTATCATTTTGTTCCTCCCTGTTGTGGGTTGACCGTGTTCGGGCGAACCTGCCTGATCCCGGTTACTGCTCACCGCCGCTTTCCGGCAGTGTGCGTCGCTTGAGCTTCAGCGCGTTTTTGATGCGCATCCAAAGCCCGAGCAGGCCGTCCGGTGAAAAGAGAACGACCAGAAGAAAAGCGAGTCCGATGACCGTGTTGAAGCGCTCCCGGTCGATCAGATCGATGGCAAAGTTTTCCAAAAGAACGAAGGCCAGTGCGCCGATGAAGGGTCCGATCGGATGGCGCATGCCCCCGACCACTGCGATGACCAGGATATCGATCACGATATCGACACCCACCGAACCCGGCGAAATACGGCCATTGAACCAGACCATCAGAACGCCGGCAGTTCCGGCAATCAGCCCCGCCAGCCAGTAGGCGAAGATCCGGTGCAGAGTGACATCGTAGCCGATCGCGCGCATGCGCCTGGGGTTGTCGCGGATCGCCTGCAGGCTGAGGCCGAAGGTCGAGCGGGCGCCGTAAAGCACTGCAAAGAAGAAGAAGGCCGCGACCGCGAGGCTCAGATAATAGAAGGGTGTCGGATCGCGCCAGTAGACGCCGAAGAGAACCGGTGGCTCGACACCGGCATAGCCGGTGAAGCCATTGAAGATGACGTAATTCTGGCGGACGAAATAGAAAAAGGCGACGGCAATCGCCAGGGTGATCATGATAGTGTAAATACCCTCGGTCCGGACCGAGATCGCACCTATCAGTGCACTAAAGACCGACGCTGCGAGAATTGCGGTCATAGCCGTGAGCCACCAGGGCCAGCCCAGCCCCATGACCCCGACCGAATTCTCCCCAAGGATGGCCATGAGATAACCCGCAAGGCCCGCCACCGTCAGTTGCGACAGGCTGACCATCCCGCCGTAACCGGCCAGCATCATCAGCGACAGCGCAATGGTACCCAACACCAGGGTGTAAGCGCCGATCTGGAAGATAAAGAAGTTGGACGCGAAGGCCGGATAAAACAACAGAAACACCGCCGCGGCCAGCGCCGCAGGGTGGATGTTCGGCAGCCGGCTCTTGCCTGCGATGAGAGAAAGGTCGGCCATGGCTCAGCTGTTCCCCATGATACCCTGAGGGCGCACCGCAAGCACCACGACCATGATCAGGAAGGTCAGGACCACGCCGTAGGTCGGGAAGTATGCCAGACCGAATTGCTCGGCCAGACCGATCAGCAGCGCACCGATCGCTGCGCCTGGCACCGAACCCATGCCACCGACAATCACGACAACGAGCGACGCGAGCAGATAGCGGATATCCTCCCCCGGTGCGATCGAGAGCGCGGTGCCCCCGATCACGCCCGCGAACCCGGCAAGCCCCGCGCCGATGGCGAAGACCAGGGCGAAGACGAGCTGCACATTGACCCCGCTCGCCGCCAGCATATCGCGGTCGTTCACGCCGGCGCGAATCATCATGCCGATACGCGTTCGGTTCAGAAACAGCCAGAGCGCGATGCCGACCGCGATGGCCACCCCTAGCACCGCCAGGCGATAGACCGGGTACTTGATGAAGACCTCTTGCCCTGACGAGCGGATGGTCGAGATGATCGGTAGCTCAGCAGCTCCGAACAGCCACTCCGGCGGCGCGAACTGATAGGTCGTGCCGGACCAGACCGCGAGCATCAGATCCGCCGCCACGATGGAAACCCCGATGGTGACGAGGGTCTGGCGCAGGTCGTCACCCTCCATCCGCCGGAACACCAGTACCTGGAGCAGAATACCGGTCACGGCGATCGCGATGAAGGCCACGCCCAGGCCAACGAACCAGTTGCCGGAGGCTTCCGCCGCTTCGTATCCGATGTAGGCTCCCAGGAGATACATGGAGCCGTGTGCCAGGTTGACGTTGCGCATCAGCCCGAATACGAGCGTAAAGCCGCTGGCCACCAGGAAATAAAGACCGGCGAGCGTCAAGCCGTTGAGAAAAGTATTCACAAAAGTCTTTTTGCGGCCAAGTGCCGAGACCATCCAGTCCGGCCAAACCGCAAAAATCATCCAGAGGAAAATACCCGCCAATAAGAGGACGACGATCGCCCAGAAGGTATGGCGCTCGATAAACTTCCTCAACGGGCTGCGCTCCCTGTTGCGGTGACCCGAATGTTGACGCTGCTCGCTTTTTGTCGACCAGAACGAGAAAGGGCGCGGCCACAATGTCTGTGGCTGGAGTTTCCGCCGGATCTGCAACGGTGCAGTGACGCCGGCGAGACCGACGGCCAATGCATCGCGAAGGTCATGGAAACCATGATCTCTCGTGCCTCCCTCGATGCCGTCTCGTTCCAGCAGGACGGCGTTTTTTTATGGGATGATCCGGCTTTAATCTTCGGAATGCATATCCCGAAGCTTGCACGGCGACGTCCCACACTGCCTTTTGGCGTTGATTTAAGTGTGGAGAGTAAAATTATTGCTCACAAGCCGGTTTTATTGAGATTTTGGGTAATATTGGGTAATTTGTTTATCATGTTGCGGAATCATTTGAGTTGGAACATCACCTTACGCGCCGAGTCTTCGTGGGATTCCGTTGCCTTACCGCCCGCTATTCTGACCGCGAGACCCCGGTTTTCAGACAGTGGAATCCCAGATGAAATTGCCCTGCTGTTGCCCAATCACAGTGGCGCTTCCGGCCTCATCTCCGAGGTGCACTCCGCGCCATGGCAGATGGAAGCGAGAGCTTTGGGGCTCTTTCTCGCCGATCCTTTTTTTAATGCCGAAGCCGAAACGAAAAGGCTGCGCGAAGCCGGGATCAACTGGATCGCAAACTTGCCTTCGGTCGAACAGCAGGATCAGGAATTTGTCCAGCTCCTTGGCGATGTAGGTCTTGACCGGACTCTCGAAATTGAGCGGCTCAGTCATTTGAGCGCGTCGGGCTTTCGGGTTCTGGCCGTGGTCGCAGGTCCGCAAGCGGCAAGCGCCGCAACCCGGGTCAATCCGGCCGCGGTATTTGTGATCCCTCCGGTGGCCGACTTTGCGGCCGGCTTTCCGTCGTTCCGTCAGCGTGGCGCCGCCGCGCGCGAGGTCCTCGACGCCGTCCGGGCAGTGAATTGGAAAGGCCCACTCCTGGGCCTCGCTGCAGAGAGCGAAGTCGCGCACGAAACACTCTGGCCGGATGCCCTGGATGGCGTCATCTGCCGCCCCGCTCCACTGAAGGCTCAACAGGATTTCCGCGCGCTCCCTTAACCCTTCAGACCGTATTTTGCCATCTTGTTGTAAAGTGTCTTGCGCGAGATCCCAAGCGCCTCGGCCGTGCGAGTCCGGTGAAATCCATTCCGCCAGAGAGCATCGACCACCCGGCGTTTCTCAGTTCGCGCGTCCGCTTCATCTCCATCATCGCTTTCGAGCAGACCGGCCAGCTCCTCCGGCTGAATCTGGTGTGTCAGCTTCCGGCCGGCCAAGCCCCCCAGAAGCCGTTTCAATTCGGCCTCGTTCTCGCTCCAGGTATGTGCCGTCAGAAGCTTTCTTGCCGCAGTCGAAAAATCGCTGCGCCCGGGCGACGCGGGCGTAAGCTCCTCGGCGAGCTTATCAAGTACGGCCATCAGGTCCTCGACACGATCCCGCAACGGCGGCACCCGCAGCGTCCAACCGGCCAATAAACGGGCCAACTCCGCACCTGACCCGTGGTCTTGGCCCCGCCCCTGATCCCAATCGTCTGACACAAGCACCACACGCGGCAGGACAGAGACCTTCCGGCGGCTGCCGGGGATGATGAAACTACCGTCGCTCAGGGCGCGCGCAAGACGCCGCTTAAGGGTGGAGGGCAACGCGCTCGGCGCACGGATAACGATGAGACCGAGACTCTCGTCGGCGAGAGCCCCCGGGTTGAGACCGGCAAGTTCCGCCGAGCCGAAGAGCCTCCGGCCGACACCCGCCGGAAATTCCTCGGAAAGAAGATCTATTTCCAAGACCTTCTTCTTCCCGCGCGCACTCTGATTTTCGAGGGCACGTAATGTAGGCCGCACATCCAGGCCCGGCTCAGCAAAAATCATCAGCGGTGTCTGCCCGCCTGCGAGTACCCGGAGCCGGCGCAAAAACGCGACCAAGGCCGATGAACGGCCGACAAAACCGCAGCGCTGACCCCAGGTCACCAGCTTGGCGCTCTCCGTGTCGAGGGCGACACGGCGGTTACTGGCGCGCCGGTAGGCGTCGATCTGATCGGCCACCGAAGCTTCAAACGGCAGGCGTTCAATGGTCGAGCCGCCAACGTATCCATCGATTGGCGCGCGGGCCGTCACACGCCCCAGGTCCTCTGCCGTTACGATAGGTCCGCCTTCCAGAAGAAACGCCACGCCCGGGTGAATACGCTTGATCAAACGGCCGATCTCGCGGGCGACCGACGCGGTCTCTTCGATCGAGGCACGCATCCGGTGACCAAACGCACCGCCAGCATTCCAACCGAGATTCAAACACACCATATCGAGCCCTGCGTCTGCCCCCAGCCGCGCCTGAGTGCGGGTCGCACAGTAAAACATCGTAGTCAGGCCGACGTCCTGAACAGCCCGCAAGATCTCAACCTCCTTTTCGATACCGCGCCCGGCACGGGACAAGAGCTGTTGCATGGCGTGTGTGTAGTGCATGCCGCTGGGAAAATTCACGGCACCGGCAAAGCCGCTTGAGCGCACACGTTCGGCAATTTCAGCCGGATTGCAGCTTTCACCCCATGCGTTGACCCCCAGGAGAACCGGCACTTTGCACTGCGGCAACAGCTCGCCCACAGCAAAGCTCTGGGTCAGGGATCCGGCATCCAAAATCGGCAGCATGCAGGCAATCGATGGCGCCCCCATGTTTCTGAGCCGGCCGGCATTGATCGCCAGCAAAAAGTCCGCGCCGCCGCGCTCCGCCGCCAAGGCTGCATTGCCGGAACCAATCGCCGCGCCGACCAGAAAGTCTGTTTCGGATTTTGCCAAACGCATCGTTATTCACGCCTGCTTCTAGTCTTGTCCCTCAACTCTAGCAGGTTTCGGATGCTTTTCGCAGGGTTCCGGTGACGCCGCGATTAATCGGACCGAATTTTGTCGAGCAACGCGGTCGAGACCTGAATGCCGTCGCGATCATGGCGCTTACGGGCGGCGCGGCGCCCTTGGCCAGGAAGACGTGCGCCCGGCTGCTCGGTGATGGCACCGGCCAGCGCCGCAATCCGTTCCGCGAAGACATCGCCAGCGCTTGCCGCTGGATCGATTGCGAGGAAGAACTGCCCGGTACGTGGCGGACCGCCCTTGGTGCCACTGAAGGGCGCCGCGTCGATACCGAGATAGGCGCCGGTCAAGGCCGCCGCCATGACCTCGGTCAACAGCCCAATACCGACTCCTTTGTAGCCGCCGGACGGCGCCATCGAACCTCTAATCGCGAGGTCAGGATCACGGGTCGACTGACCATCCGGGTCAAGCGCCCAGCCTTCGGGGATCGGCCGGCCCTCACGGGCATGCTTCATCACTTCAGACCTGGCGACGACGCTTGCGCTCTGGTCGATTAGAATCGCCGCACCGCCCCCGCCGTCAGGAACCGCGAGCGAGAAAGGGTTCGTGCCAATCACCGGATGGCTGCCGCCAACCGGCGCGATCGAGGCCGGTGCATTGGTAAAGCCGAGACCGACCAGGCCCTCTGCCGCGAGCCGTTCCATGTGGTAGCCAAGAACCCCGCAGTTGTAGGAGTTCCGGATCGCGAGCGCAGCGACGCCAAGCTCGCGCGCCCTGGGTATGAGCTCGGCAAAACCGGCGTCAATCGCGGCATGGGCAAAGCCGGTGCCCGCATCGACCAGGACGGTCCCCTGCCGCGGAGAAGTGACCTTGGGTACCGCCTGGCCGTCGACCTTTCCGCAACGCAGGTGTTCGGCATAGATCGGCAGGTACATCAGGCCATGGCTGGCGATTCCCTCCCGCTCCGCGGCGGCGATGGCACGGGCGAGCGGGCGAGCGCTCTCAGTCCGGGCTCCGGCGGCTTCCAGGATCTCAACGGCCAGCGCCTCGATCTCGCCCGGGTTCATGGTCACGCTCTCGGTCATGGGCGAAAACTCCTTTAATCTCGGTCAATGAGGCCGGCACCAGCGCCCGCCCGGCGCGAAGCCTCGGTAGCCGGTGCATAGGTACGTTGGGCAAAGTGGTCGAGCCTGCGCCACAGCTCCACCGGAAGAACGTGGGCGTCTGATCCCGGCCGGCGCAGTTCGCCGGGTGTTTCCATTATCCGGGTGACCAAGAGTTCACGGCTCAATGGTACCGTCACGGCCCACCAATCCCTCGCCACCGGTCCTTCGCTCGTGGCATGAACCAGGAAATCACCTCCACGAAGCGTCATCGCGCAATCGAGATCACGGGCAGCCCGGCAGAGAAACGGCACCACCAGAACCGGCCAGATCACCGGTCCAAGACGAAAGCTGCCGCCCTGGACAATGGTTTTCGCCCGGTCAGAGAGTGCGGCGCCGCTCGCAATGGGACAGAGCGCCTCGGCATTGCAATGCCAAACATCACCGTCGATACGGGGTGCATGCTCCGGAACCGCGGCGTCGACTTCATTCAGTACGGCAACGAGGGCTTCCGGACCCGGCAGGCGATAAGCCGCCAGCCAGCGCGCCGCGCGACCCGCCTCTTCCGCCATGCCCCAGGTGAAGCCGGCGCCGCGCGCCGCTTTGCGGCCCATGGCATCGATCTCGGCCAGCGAAACCCGCCAATCGCCGATGACATCCTTTCCCGGCCCGCTCGGGGACTGGATCGTTGGATCGCTCATCGCGGTGCCTGCAGGATTTCCTGGGGGAACGGTGCATCCCGGTACATGCAGATGCGCACCCAGCGATCCGAGCGCGGATCGAAGCGGTCGGCGCCGAAGAACGACAGCTTGCAGCGCAGCAGATCGATCGGCATCAGGTCCGATGAGATGAGGTTGTCGCGAATCTCCGCGTAGGAATAGCGCGCCGCGATCTGGGCGCGGCGGGCGGTGTGACGGTGCTCCGGATGCGCCAGCAGGAACGCCGCAACAGATAGCTCCCCCTGCCAGTGGTCGAGATCCGCCGCCATCTGCGCGGCGTCGCGGCCCGTCGAGAGCGGTTGCTCGTACTCCGCGCCCTCTTCACTGGCGCGTTCACCAAGCCGGGGCTCAAGCTTTTCCTCCGACACATACCAGAAGCGGGCGCAGTTCGGCGCTGATTCATAGTCCACGGAGAGCGCCCAATCGAAGACTTCGGCCAAAATGCCGCGCAGGGTCTGCGTGGTCATGCTGCCGTCGATCCGGAAGGCGGCGTCCTCATCGGCATCCATGCAATCGGCAAGGTCATCGACAAGATCTCCTTGCGGCTCGAGCAGCAGCGAGACCAGAAGCTCCTGACCTTCGAGGGAGAGTACGTCTTCCGCCCAGAGCCAAAGCAGATTCCAGGGCATTGGCTTGTCAAAGCTGTCATCAGGTTTGCAGCGCGCAGTCAAAGCATCGAGGTCTTTGCGGAGTCCGGCCAGTTTTTGCTCCTGCACCGGATGCTCCGACCGCCACAAAGCAACGTTTTCGGTGGCCCGGACAAGTGCGCTCCGAAAGCCCTCAACACTATTCTGATCGGCCGCTGCAAGAGCACGCACCCGCGCCAGCGCTTCCTCACGCGCCAGGATCCAGTTGTTGAGCAGAACCGGATGATTGATCAGAAAGGGCGCCATGCCGAGCCCGGTCGAGTTCCCCACCCCGAAGCGGCGGCGCAAGTCCGGGTCAATGGTGACAGCTTGCGCGCCGTCCCTGACCCGGGCCATGTGCTCGACCAGATCGAGCGTGAAGCTGCGGGTCAGCCAGACCGACAGCATCTCGGCCTGGAAGGGCCCCTTCAGTTCCGGCCGGCCCGCGATCTTCACACGGTCGGCGGCCCCGAACTTGCCCGAACCGTAAACCGCGGTTGTGCGCATAAGGTATCCAACTGCGTCAATCTCCGCGCGATCCGGCTGACGGCCCTCCGCCAGGCACCCGACGACATACTCGAAGAGCCGTACCGAGCGATTGGCGCGGGAGAGTGAAAGTTCATCGTCCGACACCCGGCCTGCCTCCTGTTTCGGAACATTCCGCGCCAGCCGATCAATGTCGTTTTCAGTCGGCACCCCGTCGAAGAGTGCAAAGGTCGCGTCCCAGGCCGTCGCAATGACCCGGTCCGAACGCATCTCATCGGGCAGATCATGAGCGAAACACACCAGGGAATAAGCCCGTTCGGGGCCCAGCACGCTGTAGACCGCATGGCCGACACCCTTGTCGTCGATCTCCCAGCAGCGCCGTTCGAAGCGCCAGGCCTCGCGCGCAAGACGGCGCAGCAGGCTCTGCATAAACGACAAGCGCGTCGGATGAAACGATCCCATCCGCGCCAAACGCATGACGTTATCCGCGGATCGCAGCGGCACGTCGGCTTCATGTTTGCGAGGCAAGGTCACGGGTCATGCTTTCCTGTTTTCAAGCCTTTAAATGACAAACGCTATCAACTTACCGGTAACCGGCACCCCTGCACGTTACTTTGCAAGGACGCCGGCATCCCGCTGCTTACTCGGCCGCCTGCGCGCTGGCCTCCATGACACCATGCTTGTCACGTAGTCCGTCACGATAGAGCGCCTTGGTCAAGGAGACACACATCAGGCCCATAACCATGGTAAAGGGCAAGGCTCCGATGATCATGGCAGATTTCAGAGCCTCCATCGGGTCGGCGCCGCCATTGGTCTTGCCCGCGATCAGCAGAGTGCCGATCACCAGGGTCAGGATCACTCCCCAGACGATGCGGTGTTTGACACCGGTCTCCTGCTCACCGCCGGACATGATGGTGTTCATAACCAGAATACCCGAGTCCGCCGAGGTCACCAGGAAGGTCAAAATGAGCACGACGCACATCACCGTAATCGCCGAGAGGAAACCGCCCGAAAGCATTTCACCCAGGGTGACGAAGAGCTTCGCGGTATTGGAGGCCCCGATGATCGCGCCCTCCGCAGCACCGGTCAGCTCAAGGTCAATGGCGGTGCCGCCCAGGATGGTCATCCAGGCAAAACAGACCAGCGCCGGTGCCACGACACAGCCCAGGATGAACTCCCGCACCGTTCGGCCCCGCGAAATGCGCGCCAGGAACAGACCAACGAAGGGCGAAAAGGCAATCCACCAGGCCCAATAGAACGTGGTCCAGCCGGCCTGCCAGCCAAACTGACGTCCTTCCGTGCCCGCTTCGTAGGCCGCGAGCTGAACCTCAGGAGGCAACGCCGCAGCAGCGCCGGTCAGGCCACTCTGAAATTTCTCCAGAGACCCCCAGGCATTGGTGGCTCCGGCGTAAAGATCGCTGGCCAGGGGCGCCGCTTCCGCTGGCAGAGCGGCGGCAAAGCTCTCCGCCGATTGCGGTCCATAGGCGCCGAACGAGAGCGACAGAAAGTTAAGCAGATAGTCAGCCAGGGCTGACGCGTAGGTGGTCATGGCAAAGAGGAAAGAGCCGAAGATCACAAAAGTCAGCAAGAGGATCAGCGAGAGCACGAGGTTGAGATTGGAAAGATACTTAACCCCGCGGCCGACACCCGACACGGCCGAAATGATCGACATGCCCATGATCATCACCAGGGCCACGACCAGTCCGACGGTGCCCGGCTTGGGCGCTTCGCCGGTCATATCCATCATCCAGTCCATGCCGGTGATCGCGTACATGCCGTCGACGAACTGACTCACACCAAAGCCGATGGTCACCGATACACCCAGGATGGTCGCGACGACACCCAGCACGTCGACGATGTGCCCGACCAGACCGTTGACGTGTTTGCCCAGAAGTGGCGTCAGCGCCGAACGGATGGTGAGCGGCATATTGCGCGTGTAGGCGTAATAAGCCAGCGACAGACCCGTCACCACGTAGATCGCCCAGGCGTGGAAACCGTAGTGCAGGAAGGTATAGCGATAGGCTGCTTCAACCGCACCCTCGCTATTGGCCGCGGTATCGCCATCGAGAACGACCGGATTGGATCCCCATAGCCCCAGGGGCTCGGCGGTCGCGAAAACCATCAGGCCAACCCCAAGACCGGCACCGAACATCATGGAAAACCAGGAGAAGTTCGAGAACTCGGGCGCCTCCCCCTCGCGGCCCATCAGGCGCCGTCCGGTCTGCGGCAGGATGGCGAGCACCGCCAGGAAAACGGCGAAGAAGCCGACAATGACGATGTAAAAGCCGTTAAATCCCTCCAGCAGGGACCAGTTGACGCTGCCGAGGACACCGTTCGCGTTTGCCGGCCAGAACAACGCCCAGATCACGAGCATGGCCATCGAAAACTTACTGATCAGCGCGATCGGAAGGCTGTAGCCCTCGTAAAATCCAGCTGGAGCCTTTGCGATCTCCAGATCGGTAAATGGTGGTTTAACAGCCATTTTCCCCTCCCTCTGTTGAGTTTGTTTTATTTTTCATATCTCTCCGGTCTCCTATCGGCGGACCGGTATTGGGGTTGTTACTCAGCAACCTCTCTCGGCTGTGCTTCAGCCTGCTGGACCTGCGGCCCGAAACTGCGGTCGAAGAAATTCAGCCAGTTTCCGCCCATGATCGCGGCAACCTCTGCCGCATCGAAACCCACGGCCCGGAGACCCGCTTCGACTTTTCCGAAGTCTCTGTTGTCGCGGAACCACGACGGCATCGGCGGAAAACCAACGTCGTTGCGTGAGCCCTCGCCGTAGTCGATTTCCTTCGTCCAGCGGCCGACCCTCATCCATTCGACAACACTGTCCGGATGATCCTGGCAGAGGTCCGATCCGATGCCGAGCTGCGCGACACCCATGATCTCCGCGGCGCGCGCAACCATCTCGCAGAAGCTCTCCAGGCTGCAGTCCGACTTGTCCTTGAGGTGATGCGGATAGAGTGAGAAGCCGATCATGCCGCCGGATTCACCCAAAGCCTTGAGCACGCTGTCGGACTTGTTGCGCAGCGCCGGATGCCAGCAAGACGGGTTGGCGTGGGTGATGGCGATGGGCCGCCCGGAAATCTCGATCGCTTCCAGCGTGGAGCGCTCGGCGGAGTGGCTCATGTCGATCACCAGACCCACCCGGTTCATCTCGGCGATCACCTGACGGCCCATGCGCGTGATGCCCGGGTCTTCGCTTTCGTAACAGCCTGTGGCCAACAAAGACTGATTGTTATAGCTGAGCTGCATGAAGCGGGCGCCGAGGGTATGGACGATTTCAACCAGCCCGATGTCGTCTTCGATCGGCGAGCAGTTCTGAAAACCGAAGAGTATCGCCGTGCGCCCGGAGGCTTTTGCGGCCCGCACGTCATCGCCGCTGCGCGCGTGGCAGATCAGATCGGAATAGTCTTCGAACCAGCGGTTCCAGCGCTCGATATTGAGCACCATCTCGCGGAAATTTTCGTGGTAGGCAATGGTCACATGGACGGCGTCGACACCGCCCTCGCGCATCTGGCGAAAGATCTTGGGCGACCAGTTTGCGTACTGAAGAGCATCGATGATCATTCCGGCACCCCTGCGTTGATGTAGGCGGTTTTGACCGTGGTGTAGAATTCCGCTGCGGCGCGTCCTTGCTCGCGCGGCCCATAGGAACTCTCACCCCGGCCGCCGAAGGGAACGTGATAGTCCGTGCCCGCGGTGGGCAGGTTCACCATGACGCAGCCGCTGCGGACGTTCCGCCGGAAGTGCGTCGCCCGGGCCAGACTGCGGGTCATGATGCCGGCGGTCAGGCCGAAGCGCGTGTCGTTGACCACCTCAAGCGCCTCTTCATAGGAACCGACTTTAATCAGGCAGGCGATGGGCGCGAAGAGCTCTTCGCGGTTGACCTGCCAGTCGTTGCCGGTGCCGCCGATCACCGCCGGCGACATGTAATAACCTTCGGTCTCCATCTGAAGGGCTTCGCCGCCGGTCAGGAGTTCGCCGCCTTCGCGCTGCGCCAAGGCAACGTTCTCAAGGTTCTGGCGGAACTGGCTCTCGGAAACGACCGGCCCCATCTGGGTCTCGGGACGCAAGGCATGTCCGACCTTCATCTTGCCTGCCGCGGCCACCAGCTTCTCGGCAAAGGCATCGTGGACCGCTTCATGTACGACCAGACGCGAGGAGGCCGTGCACTTCTGACCCGTGCCGCCAAAGGCGCCGTTGAGTGCAGCTGAAACGGCAAGCTCAAGATCGGTGTCGTCCATCACCGCCAGGGCGTTCTTGGATCCCATCTCCATCTGCAGCTTAGTCAGATTGCCGATCGCCGAGGCCGCAATGCCCTTGCCGACGGCGACCGACCCGGTGAAGCTGATGGCGTCGATCCCGGGGTGTTCGACAAGGCGTTGGCCGATGCTGCCGCCAGACCCCATGACGAGGTTGAAGAGACCGGCAGGCAGATCTTGTTTCGCGATGATCTCGGTCAGCGCGACCGCCGAGGCCGGCACCAGGTTCGCCGGTTTCCAGATCACCGCATTGCCAAAGGCCAGCGCCGGGGCGATTTTCCAAACCGCCGTCGCCGTCGGGAAGTTCCAGGGACTGATCACGGCGACGGTCCCGACCGGTTCCCGGCGGACGTCGACCTCGATACCGGGGCGGACGCTGTCGGCGTTCTCGCCAAGTTGCCGCAGTGCCTCTGCGGCATAGTAGGTAAAGAACTGGCCGGCGCGGTAGACTTCGCCCCGACCTTCGGCCAGGGGCTTACCCTCTTCCCGGCTGAGAAGCTCACCGAGTTCACCGCTGCGCGCGATTAGTTCCTCGCCGATCGCCTGCAACACGGCCTGGCGCTGTTCTGGACCGGTTCTGGCCCAGACCGCCTGAGCGCTCCGCGCCGCTTCAATGGCGTCGTCCAGTTGGCCAGCACTGGCCTGGGCATAGCGGCCGATCAGGTCCGAGGTGTCGGAGGGATTGCGGTTCTCGAGTTCGCTCTCACCTGCGCACCATTCACCCGCAATAAAGTTCCGACCCACTGCGCCCATCCCAACACCGCTCCCTCAAGACTTCCCGCGATCACCTGGAAGCCTTGACACGCCCAGCAATTTCATTCAATCAGAAAGACTTGAAGTTTCTTTCAGAAAAATTGAAATGATAAAAACAGAGATGCTGCGTGTCTTCGTCGAGGTTGCCCGGGCCGGCAATCTGGTCAGCGCTGCCGAGAGCCTGGGGCGCGCACCTTCTGCCGTGTCTATGACATTGAAACAGCTGGAAGCGCACCTGGGTCAGCCGCTGTTTGAGTCAGAACGAAAATCACGCCTGACTGCGCTCGGCACCTATGTTTTTGAGATGTCCAACCGGGAACTCGCGCATTTCGACAGGACCATCACGGCCCTTACGGATTTCGCCAGTGCACGCCGAGGCGAAGTCCGGATCGCTGTGGTACCCTCCTTTGCGATGACCATCCTCCCAGAGCTGGTTCTGGAGTTCACCGCCGCTTCACCCAACGTCAGACTCGACATTCGCGACATGGACAGCGCCTCGATCCAGCGCGAACTTGAGCGGGAACGGATTGATCTGGGTATTGTGTCAGACGCCCGTCAGACTGCGGAGGTCCGTCTGGTCGAGTTGGCCTCGGATCACTTCGGCGTCGTAATGCGCGCGGACAACCAGCTGGCTAAGCGCAAGAAAATCTCCTGGCAGGCGTTGGCGAGAGCCGGGCTCATCGCCAATCCGCTCTGTGAGCGCATTGACGAACCCGAACTGCACGGTGCCCTCGAGCGCGCCCATTTGCGCGTGCACAACACCACGACCCTTTTGACGATGGTCCGCGCCGGCCTTGGCGTGACGCTGCTGCCCGAGCTGGTGTGCCGGCAAGCCGACTCCCGGATCACCTTCCGCGAACTGGCAAGTCCGGTCGCGCACCGTAGGATCGATCTGATCAGCCGGGCCCGGGACACCCCTAGCCCGGCAACCTCGGCCTTTGCCGAATTTCTCACCGCACGCATGGCTGAGCGGACAAATCTGTCGCGGTAAGAGATCGCTGCCCATGCCACTGGGACGAAGTGACAAATCGAGACATGCGGTGAGATTCACCGCATCCAATCCGCGATTGCCTTACCAATCTCGTCGGGAGAATCCTCCTGGATGAAGTGAGCTCCCGCAACGGTGACTTCTGTAAGATTTGGCCAAGTCCGAACGAAGTCTCTTGCATACCCAACAAGGAAAGCGCCGGGCTCTGCATTGATGAAGAGCTTCGGCAGATCTTCCGATTTGGACAGGTATTCACCGTAAGCTTCGATGATCGCGGTGGTATCGGCCGGTGAACCTTCGATAGAGAGCTGGCGCGGCCCTGCCAGCGTGGGCCGGCGGTCTTCACCGGCACTGAGGTACGGCTTGCGATACACCGCATGCTCTTCTTCGGTCAGATCACGCAGAATGGCCGCTGGCAGAAGTGTTTCGATAAAGAAGTTTTCCTCCAACGCCATCTTATCACCTTCCGGCGAACGCAGTTTCCCGATCACCTCTCGGATTGCTTCCGGAAAATCGTCCCAGGTGGGAAACGTCGAGGGAATAGCTTCCATGAAAGCCATCTGCTTCACGGCACCCCGGTTCCGCTCCGCCCAATGGAAGCCAAGACCGGAGCCCCAGTCATGCAAAACGAAGGTGACGTTCTCTTTGACATCCAGTTCTTCGAGAAGCGCGAAAAGATACCTGCTGTGTTCCGGAATGGAGTAGCTGCCATCGGCGGTATTGTCGAGTTTCTCACTATCCCCCATCCCGATCAGATCCGGTGCAATCAACCGCCCTTTGCCTTCCAGATGAGACATGACATTACGCCAGAGATACGAAGAAGTCGGAACGCCATGCAGAAAGACGATCGGATCGCCCTCGCCGACCTCCACATAGGCCATCTTTTTGCCTAGGACGGTTCTAAGTTTCTTCCGCGGAAGCGCGTTTTTTGGGAACTGGGTCATGAGACTTTCCTCTGAAAAGTAACTCTATTGGGTGCAGGCGCGCGGGACGGGACACCGACGAGATGCAACAGGTTCGACAGCCATATTCTCGCTTTCAATTTATATGCGCCAGTCATATATATGACTTAAGTCAATGCCGTCCATTGATTTGTATGATTCTCTCATATATTTTACGCTCATGAAAAAAGATGACTACATAAACAATCTGTTAGCTGCAGCCGCGACGACGATCGCCACGCAGATTGAAGATCAGATCGGAGACCTTGGCCTGCCAAGCACCAATGCCGCGACCGCATTGGTGACAATACGCAATCATCCGGACGACAGTATTGATGCGCTCCGGCGCGTCCTCTCCCTGACCCATTCAGGAGCGGTTCGCCTGATAGACAGTCTCGAACAAGACGGACTGGTGGAACGGCGCCGAAGTGATACCGACGGCCGGGCCGTCGTCTTACGTTTGACCGCTAACGGACAAGACAGCGCCGAAGTAATCATCGGCGCTCGAGAACGTGCGACACGCGCAATCGTCAAACGCCTTTCGAAGCAGCAGATTGCCGGCCTGAAACCGGTGCTGGAGACTATTCTGGCAGTGACAACGAAAGACGAAGAAAGCGCCCGGCGTAACTGCCGACTTTGCGATGAGAGTGCCTGTCGTCCCCTGGGCTGCCCAGTCGAAATCTCAGCCCAAGAGCACAGAGCGAAGGGTCCCTAATGTGGTGAAACAAATGATCGTGACACTCTCTTGGTCGGTACAACACTCAGGAAAAAGAAACGCCCCGGCAATCTCCGTCAGGGCGTTTCGACGGAAGCACTTTGGAAATTCGTATTTGTTCTAAGCGACTGGATTTGAGCTGTTCCAGATATCACGATGCCACTTCCAGGCACCGTCCTCCTGCTTCCAGATCACGATGTATTTGCCGTTGTCGGCCACGCTTCCGTCTGCCGTTTTCAGGGTAAAGTGCCCAACCTGGATGGCGGTATCGCCCAGTTCTTCCAGTTCCACTGATTCAAGCTCGACACCGGTCACTCCCATGTCGATCGCCCCCTGCCAGAAAGCTGCGATGTCTTCTTTTCCCGAGACAGTCGCTGCGTTGGGCGGGAGCGCTTGTCCGGTGGTTGTGTAGACACCGGCCAGACCCAAGGCATTTCCGGCCTTCATCGCGGCTTCGAACTCGCGGTCAACGGCTTCTATATCTTCTCTCATGTTTCTTCCTCTCACATCGCTCGGGTATTCTGGTTCCGCGTGGTCGTTCTGACCCTACTTTGCAGGGTTAGAGCTGTTCCAGATGTCACGGTGCCATCTCCATTCACCGTCCTCTTTCTTCCAGAGGATCATGAGCTTGCCGACGTCGGCCGTCGTCCCGTCGGCCGCTTTCAGCGTGTAGCGGCCGACCTGAACGGCGCTATCACCGAAGTCTTCCAGTTCGACCGTCTCGAGTTCGACAGAAGCGAGGCCTGCATCGACAGCACCCTGCCAGAAGACCTCCAGAGCTTTCCGGCCGGAGACAATCGGGCCATTAGGCGGCAAAGCCTGACCGTTCTCGGTGTAAACACCGGCGAGACGGGATGCGCTGCCGGCACTTAAAGCCGCTTCGAACTCAGCATCGACAGCCTCAATAGCGGCCTTTGTTGCACTGTGACCATCGGCCATTGCGACAGACGCTGCGACGGGTGAAAAGGCGAGTAAAGCTGCAATCGTAAGGGGGGCTACCTTCATGTCTGATCCTTTCTTGTTGCCACAGCATGAATTTGGCGATGCCTGCGGACAAAACGACGGTGCCCGGAAACCCGGCACCGCAAGCTGTCTCGTTTTTGAGACACCTGGAATGCCGCAAATTGGTCAAACGGGAGAAAAGACCTCACGGCAGCGCCACCTGCGTTTCATGCCTGGACGTCGCATTCAGCCCGTTCAGAGCCTCTACTCCATCAAAATTGCAGGAAACAATCATGGCAACGATCTTACAGGTAAATTCGAGTGGACGCAGGCAGGGGTCCGCATCCCGTCAACTCACAGCGGCTCTCGTCGGAAAGCTTGTCGCGGAGCATCCCGGAGCAAAGGTGATCGAACGCGATGCAGTCACAAACGCTGAATTTCTTGACGAAGAATGGGTGATTGCGAACTTCACTCAGGCCCAGGAGCGGAGCACGCGGCAGAAAGAACGGCTGCAGCATTCCCAGAAGCTTGTCGACGAAGTACAAGCCGCCGACTTCATCGTGATCGGTACGCCGATCTATAACTTCTCCATTTCAGGCGTTCTCAAAGCCTGGATCGATCAGATCTGCAGGCCCGGGCTTACCTTTCGCGCCGAACCGGAGGGTTTCGTCGGACTGCTCAAGGGCAAGAGAGTCTTCCTGGTGGTGACCTCGGGCGGGACGGAGATCAATGGCCCCGTCGATTACGCAACCGCTTATATGACGCACATTCTCGGTTTTCTGGGCATTACGGACGTGACCGTCATCGGAGCCGATACAATGGTATCAGATCCTGAAGGCGCCCTGGACCGGGCCATGCGGCAGATCCGGGATGCAGCCTAGATTTGCACCGATCGCAGTGACGTGACTTGCGTTACTGCGATCAAAGGCGCTCAAGCTGCTGAGAGAAATCGGCAGCGGATCAAGACGACGCTCTGACCCTAGTTTTTGCGAGTTGAGATTTTCAGCTTATTCATCCGGCGGTACAGCGTAGCCCTTCCCACCCTTAAGAGACGTGCAGCCTCGGACACATTGTTTCCCGTTTGTGTGAGCGCCTGCAATACGGCCCTGCGTTCAGCTCCCTCAAAACCCAGTTCGCTTTTCATGTCGGACAGCAGATCGGACGCGAGGCAAGGTTCGACGTCCCCACCAACACCCAAGAGATACCGTCGGCGGGCGCTCCGGCTTGCACCGACCACCAGATCATCCTGATCGACGGCCAGAAGCGCGCCGGCTTCAAGGTTTTCCCCCGGCAGCATAACGATACGGGACTTTGGATAGGCGGCACGGAATTTCGATACCTCTATATTTTGTGCGGTTTGTGAAACCAGCGCCGCGATCATAGCGTTCAACGCCGGACTCTGATCGTATCTGGCCGATGAAACGCCCAGAGCTCCGATGAGATTGCCATCGGGACCGAAAATCGGCGCGTCGATGCAGCTGATGCCGGTATTGCGGGCCAGGAAGTGCTCATCCCGGTGGATAACCACGCGCCTCTTTTCTGTGAGGCAGGTGCCGACCCCGTTCGTTCCTTCCGCTTCCTCGCTCCAGTTGGTGCCTTGCCAGAAACCCCATTGCTTGAAGGTATGTTCATCGACGTCGTTCAAGCGCTGATCCATGACGATGCCCTCGGCATCCGTCAGCAAAACCGCGCAACCGGGTTTGCCCACGATTTCAAAGAGGCGGTCAAGCCCGGGAGAGGCCAGAGCCAGTGCCTCACCGAGAGACTCCCGGCGCGAGCGCAGATCACTGGCGGTCACACGATCCGGTGCCCGGCGCTTGCCCGGATGCAGGCCATGCTTGGTGAGCGAACGCGACCATGAGGCCGCAAGCCGCGACATTGCCGCTGCCTTGGAAGAGGTCGCTGTCTCAAGAACCCGGTCGATATGCTGGTTGTGTCCAGTCACTTCATAATCTCACTTATCGGATTTCATCTCTGAGAACGCCACGGGACCGCCCTCGGCTTTCCATGACGAAAACCCGTCTTTCAAGTGGCAGGCCTGAAAACCCATTTCCTGCAGAGTCCGCAAGGTCAGCGCAGAGCGCCAGCCCGACTCACAGTGGAACAGGAAGCTCTTATCAGCCTGACCAAAGACATCCTTGAAGTAGGGGCTGTCAGGATCGACCCAGAATTCGATCATTCCGCGGGGACAGTGGATGCTGCCGGGGATGTATCCCTTGCGCTGACGCTCGCGGATATCCCGGATGTCGACGACCACCAGATTGGGGTTGCCGAGCATCTCGATCGCGTCGGGCGTTTCGATTTCTTCTATTTCACCGCGGGCGCGCGCGACCAATTCGGCAGAGCTGATCCTGAGTTTCACCATGTCAGCTCTGCTCGACAGGTCGCGAAGGCTCCTGTTTCCACTCCGAGAACGACCCGTCATAAAGACTTGAATCTACGCCCAAGCCGCTCAGTGCAAGCATGGGGACCGTCCCGGCATAACCGGAACCACAAGATGCAATAACCGGACGTGTGCGCCATTCAGGCGCCAGTCGATCAAAGACTTTCTCAAGAGCGTCGGACTCGAGGAAGAGACCCGTGTCTTCATCCAACAGCTCCTTGAAATGCACGTGCAACGCACCGGGAATATGTCCGGTCCGCGGGTCTTCCGGCTTGCCCGCATAGCTGACCGGGCCACGCGCATCCATGTGACAGGCCTGCGCCATTCTCTCTTGGAGCTCATTGAGGCTAACACGCAGGCCGCTGTTGAGCCGTGGTGTGAACGAGCCCTCCGGAACATTAGGGACATCAGTCGAAACGGGGAATCCTTGGGCTTTCCAGTGACTCCAGCCTCCATTCAGGACACGTAGGTTCTCGAAACCCCAGTGACGCATCGCCCACCAGACCCGGCCTGCGAGCATGTGTGAGTAATCGTCGTAGAGAATGCAAAGATCTCCCTCATTCACGCCAAGTGATTTGAAATCAGCAGCGGCAGCCTCCTGGTCACAAACGGGTGCGAGACCGACCGCTTGCCCCTGATCCAAAAACTGTTTGGTCCAATCCACAAACACGGCACCGGGAATATGGCCCGCCAGGTAGTCATCATGCAGTGCGCGGGCGGGGGTCTGCCAGGTGCCGCGCACGTCGAACACCCGCAGTTTCTCACGCCCGAGAACGCCGTTCAGTTCATCGGCGGAAATTAGAGAAGAAGAGTCCATTTCATGCCTTCCTTGCGTTACTGGGGCTTCAGGCTCTCACGAACCGACGCCATCCCCCATACACAAATCCGACTTTGACATGGACAAAACCTTCATCTCGGCACTTTTCTGATGTTGGTTAACGAACTACTTTAGTGTTCTGCGGGATGGAGAAACCTCGTTTTGACCGAGCAGAATCGACCGACCGACCATGGACTGATCAAATGCCGGACCAAGCTCTTTTGAACCTTCTGCCGACGAATGCGGAAACTGCCGGCCTTCCGGCCCTTACAGTTCCACAGGAAGAAGGGTCGCCACCTGAATACCCGCTTGAACTCTATCGTCTGTACCTGGCCAACCGCGGCGATATCGCATTGACCCTGGACAGCCAGTCAATGACGCTGAAAAAGGGGCAACTGCTAACCTTGTCCCCGGGTGAGGTCGTGGCCTTTTCCGAAGGGCAGACCCTCATCTCACTCAGCTTCCATCATGATTTCTTTTGCGTTCGCGTACAGCGTGATGAGGTCTATTGCGATGGCGTTGTGTTCAACAGACTGTCCGGCCTGCCGGTCGTTGCATTCCCTGAAACAGAACACACGATTGTCGAGGGGCGATTTCACGAGATGATCAGCATCTTGAGCAATCCAAGTCCATTCAGTCATGACCGTGCGCTCAACGTCCTGCGTGCCTTGCTTCTGCATGCCGCGGATTACAAATCCCGCGCGACCGCCGCGGAACTTCATGAAGCAGGAAAGACGAAGCATCTCTCTCCCCTGGTACTGCAGTTCCAGCACTTGGTAGAAGAGACCTTCGCGCAACGAAAAGAAGCCACTTTTTATAGTGAGGCGTTGGGTGTGACGCTCTCCAAGCTCAACCGGCGCGTCAAAGACGAGCTGGGTAAATCGGTAATGCAGGCGGTCAACGAACGCCTGGCCATCGAAGCACGTGTCGCCTTGCGATCAGGCAAGCGCTCGATCAAAGAGGTTGCGTTCGATCTGGGCTTTATCGACCCACTCTACTTCTCGCGTTTCTTCCGCAAACAGTTCGGCAGGCCGCCCTCTCAGTATTTTCAGAGCCCGGTCCAGAATGAGGCGTGATATGGCCGGTCTAGCCTGACGGGCTCATCCTGTGCCGTGCACGCCACAAGGCCAGACAGATCGGGACAACCACGACGGCGATCAGAATACAAAGCAGCGCAAGGGAAACCGGACGTTCGATAAACACGTCCAATGTACCATTTGAGATGATCAGGGATTGCAGAAAGGTCTCCTCAGCCATTCCCCCCAGCACCAGCGCAAGGACGATTGCCGCGGGAGAGTAACCGTAGAGCTTCATGGCAAAGCCCAGAACGCCCGCCATGAACAAAATCCATGTCTCGATGATGCTTGCATGGATGGCAAAAGCTCCGATCACGCAGAGAAGTACGATCACAGGCACCACAAGCCGATAAGGTATATCCAGAAACTTCACGAAAAGCGGAATCGCAAAAATACTGAGCGCGACCAGGATCATATTGCCCAGATACATACTTGCTACCAGCCCCCAGACAAAGCCTGGATCGTTCACGATCAGAAGCGGACCCGGCTGTAACCCCCACATCATGAAGGCTCCCAGCAGGACGGCAGTCGCGCCTGAACCGGGAATACCAAGAGAAAGAAGAGGTACCATCGCCCCGGCCGAAGCTGCATTGTTGGCCGTTTCCGGCGCCACCAGCCCCCGCATTTCTCCCTTGCCGAAATTCTCCGGATCCCTGGCGAGTTTCTTTTCAACCGAATAGCCGATGATCGAACCCAGAGTGGCCCCGGATCCGGGGAGGACCCCTGCGACGAAGCCGATAATCGAGCCACGGAAGAAAGTGAAGCGGGATTCGATATAGTCGAATCTGGTGGGCCAGAACTCCCTGGATTTAAAGCTGAGCCGCAACTTCTTGGCAGGCCTGAGATGCAGACCGTTGTAGATGCAATGCAAGAGCTCGCCGATACCGAACAGCCCGATCGCAACAGCGACGAAGTAGACCCCTCCGATCAGTTCCGGCGAACCGAAGGTATAGCGTTGCTGGCCACTCATCACGTCAACCCCCACCGTGCCGATCGCAAAACCGATCAAGGCCGAGATCAAGCCCTTAAACCTGTTGTCCCCCATCATCGTCGTCAGCAGAAGCAGCCCGAGCGTGATGATGAGAAAGTACTCCGAAGGGCCGAATGACGCCGCGAACTCCGCAAGAAGAGGCGCGAGTGCTGTAATCAGAACCACGCCGATTGTGCCACCGATGAAAGAGGCGATCGCCTGCATCACGAGGGCCGGCCCCGCCCTGCCCTTTTGCGCCAGCGGGTAACCGTCGAGCGTGGAGGCGACGGTCGCAGATTCGCCGGGTGTATTGATCAGGATTGAAGTAATCGTCCCGCCATACATCGAGCCGTAGTAAATCCCCGCCAGCATGATGATGGCGACCGTCGGTTCCAGCCCCAGGGTCATGGGGATCAGTACAGCGATTCCGGCCGCTGGTCCGAACCCGGGAAAAAGCCCCACGATCATACCCACAAAAGCACCGATCACTAGGAACAGGAGGCTTGTGGGCGTCACCGCAATCGAGAGACCAAAAGCCAGGTTGGCGAAAATGTCCGTCAGCATAGGGATATCTCCATCAACCGGTCAGAATCCGAACGGTCCAACAGGCAAGGATGCGTTCAAAATGATGCTGAACAACCAGTAGAGGAAGGCCGGCAGCGCCAGGGCATAGAGGACATTGGTCAGGAGCTCAGCCTGATTGAATGTGAAAAGATAGGCCAGCATCAACACGATCATGGCCGCAAGAGCGCCGAGGACCGGCAGCAAAAAGATGAATCCGGAAAGCAACGCCAGTATGATGAGCACATCACGGGGGAAACGTCTGCCGCCATCCAAGCCGTGGGCGTCCACCCCCATCAGTTCTGCCGTGCCTTCAGTCGCCGGATCGAGCTGAAGCGGATGCATCTCACCCTGACGGGCTTCGCGGAAATCCAGCACCGCGTTGACCGCGGTCGCAAGCAGCAGCAAGCCTCCGATGATCAGCGGGAAATACCCGGCGCCCGGACGCCCGGAAAAGTCGAGTATGTCGAGCGTTCGCAAACCATAGGCGAGATAGGCCGATGACAATCCAACGAGCCCAAGCGAGAACCACTTTTTCATGGAATTCCTCTATGGGAAATTCGTCAGGGCGGACCGAACCGCCCTGACACTCCCGACTATTGAGTAGCGCCGATTTCACGCAGCACGGTTTCAAACTCCGCGCTGGTCTCTTTAAGGTAAGCCCCAAATGCGGCCCCCCAAATCGGATTGCCTGACATTGAATTTGTTTTCAGGTAGTCCTGCCATTCGGGCGTTTTGACAACCTCTTGAAGGGTTTTGACCCACCAGGCCTGGATCTCCGCATCTACGCCGCCCGGTAAAACCATTCCGCGCGGTAAGGAGAAATCGAAATCGTAACCCTGTTCGCGAAAGGTTGGGATCTCAGGATAGACCGTGCTGCGCTCCGCGTCCGAGAAGGCAAGCGCCCGAAAGTTGCCGGCCGCGATCTGCCCGCTGACCTCGGAAGGATTGGCAACGATAGCGCTGACACTTCCGGAAGTCAGCGAGGTGACAAGTTCTCCTCCAGAACCGATAGGTACGTAATCAAAACTGATCCCAGCGGCATTGGCGAAAAGACTAGCAACGACGCGCTCCGGTCCGGCCGTGCCGGTACCGCCGACAATCACCCGGCCATCCTTTGCGGCAGAGACAAACTGATCGACGGTCTCAATGCCTGAGTCGCTGCTGACCACCAAGAACATCGCATCACTGGCCAAAAGCGCGACGGGTGTGAAGTCGGCATAGGTCCAATCGGTATTTGATACGAGCGGCGTCGCCAGGAAATTGCCGCTGGTCGAGGTAGCAAAGTAAGGACTGCCCTTCTGACGCTTTACATAACTGAAGCCTACCGCCCCACTACCGCCATCCCGGTTCTCAACCGAGATATCGCGGTCGTAAAGGTCATACTGGTTCAGAATCCCCACAAGGGTGCGCGACATCAGATCGTTTCCGCCGCCCGGACCGAAAGCGATGACATAGTTCAACGGTTCGGACGGATAGCTCTCGTTTGCCAAAGCGATTGGCGTCGCTGTCAGTGCCAACGCGACTGCGGCTGCCCCAAAGACGTACTTCATCGTAACTCCTCCCAATACAAATATGTCTTTTTTGATTTATAAAACCAATTACGCAAGAGTCATACGAACTGTCAACTCATAAAGTTTGGACTTTTGGACGAAAAATTGATTTTCTCGTCTTATAAATCCATACAGACACGGAAAAATTGCACACCACCCAACCCCAGCGAAACGTGATCAATTGATTGGGAGCTCCGATAAATGAAGTCAAATCAGCTTGCACGGCAGGTTGCTCAGGAGATTTCGAGGCGAATCCTTGCCCGGGACTTTGAACCTGGACAGCACATCAGCGCTCAAACGGTTGCGAATGACTTCGGGATCTCGCGTTCACCCGTCCGCGAAGCGCTGCAGTTGCTTTTGGATGCGGGTCTTGTTGTGCAAAAACCGAACCGGGGTTTTTTCGTCACGGACAGTCAACAACAACTCGAACGCTCCAATGCCCTGAGCGCCGCCCTTGAGGACGAGCAGTCTGACTACCAGCAGATCGCCGACGACTGGCGCCGTGATGCTTTGCCCGAGGAGGTCACAGAACAATACCTCCGCAATCGCTATGGGATCACCAAGGCACGATTGAACGATCTGCTGGTCCGCGCCGTCCGCGAGGGCTGGGCCGAACGCAAACCAGGTTACGGCTGGCGCTTTCTAACCGTTGCGAAGACTCCTGAGGCCTTTGAAAAGATTTATCATTTTCGTATGGTCATTGAACCTGCCGCAATGCTGGATCCCGACTACGAGATTGATCTTCAGATGCTCGCAAATCTCAAGCGCATACAGATGCGGATGCTGGATCATGACATCGAGCATCAGCCGCTCGAGCGCCTGCTCTCCGTGGGTGCGGGCTTCCATGAAGAGCTGATTAAATTCTCCGGCAACCCCTATTTCCACCAATCCCTGGTTCGGGTGAACCAGATGCGAAGACTTCTAGAATACCGCACTGTGTTTAACCGCGAGAGGTTTGTTGAGCAGACCCAAGGTCACCTGGCGATTATCGAACTTCTGGAACGGGGCGAAGTCATCGAGGCTTCATACAATATGCGCCGCCACCTCAGCGGCGCGCTCAAGAAAAAATCACCGCTGTTGTGGTCGCAGGAAGACGCAAATCTCGGCAAGATTTAAAAATTGCATATTGCTTTTTTAAATTAAAAAATGCATTTAATCCCCGCCGCACCGATGCGGCCCGAAGCGCTGTCCGGAGGAGGAAGAGATGCGTATTATGGTTCTGCCCTGTGATGGGATTGGCCCTGAAATCATGGGCGCAACACTTGACGCGGTTGAAGCCGCCAACCGGAAATTCGAACTCGGCGTAACAACCGAAGAAGAGATTTCCGGCTTCGACAGCCTGAAGAAACACGGTATCACCCTGCAGGACGAAGTGCTCGAGCGGGCCCGCGAAGAGTTCGATGGCGTGATTCTTGGCACGCAGTCCCACATGGACTATCCGCCCCTCGCGGAAGGCGGACGCAACGTCTCGGCGGGATTCCGGATCGGGCTTGATCTTTATGCCAATGTCCGGCCCGCACGCTCACGCAGTTTTCTCAGCAACGCAGCGCCGGGCATGGACCTCGTGATCATGCGCGAGGCAACGGAAGGCTTCTACCCTGATCGCAACATGTATCAGGGTGTGGGCGAGATGATGCCGTCCCCTGATATGGCGCTCTCGATACGCAAAATCACCCGGCAAGGGAGCGAGCGGATCTGCCGCGAAGCCTTCAAGCTTGCGCGCCAGCGTCGGAACAAGGTCTCGGCGATCCACAAAGCCAACAGTTTTTTAATGACAGACGGCTTGTTTCTGGAGTGTTTCGAGACGGTCTCAAAAGACTTTCCGGATGTAGAGACCGAGACGGTCATCGTCGATGCCATGGCCGCTCTTCTGGTGCGCCAACCCGAAAAGTACGACGTGGTCGTCGCGACAAATTTCTATGGTGATATTCTCTCTGATCTGGCATCGGAACTATCAGGTAGCCTGGGTCTTGCGGGTTCGATCAACGCGAACGCAGAGACAGGTCTGATCTGCGCGCAAGCCCAGCATGGATCAGCCCCGGATATCGCCGGGCAAAACACCGCCAACCCAACATCACTGATCCTCTCGGCGGCAATGATGCTGACTTGGCTTGGGGAGCAGCGCGGCGTCAAGAAACTGATGGAGGCCGGCGCTGCCATGAATTCTGCCGTCGATTTGGTACTGGAAGACCCCGCTGCCCGGACCCGTGATCTCGGCGGCACGACGAACACTGCCGAATTCGGCCGGCTGGTCGCTGACGCTGTCGGAACCGCGTGAGACCGGATTTATGACCATGCCCGGCCTTGCCATCCCTCCAAGGATTGTCCTGATTCATGCCACCCAACTGGCCATGGAGCCGATATCCTCGGCTCTGACCCGCATCTGGCCCGAGGCAGAAGCGATTAGCGTGCTTGACGAGTCTCTGTCCATTGACCGGGCGAAAACAACCAGTCTTACACCGGATCTCAAGAAACGGATCGCAGATTTAACCAACCATGCGGGACGGATCTGTGCAGACGGCGTGCTCTTCACCTGTTCAGCCTTCGGTCCAGCCATCGAAGCTGCGAAAACCGGTCACAACGTTCCGGTCTTAAAGCCCAACGAAGCGATGTTCGACGACGCACTGACACGAGGGAACAGAATAGCGCTTCTCCACACATTCGGGCCTGCAGGCGCATCCATGGCCGAAGAGTTTCGGGAGTCCGCGCTTGCCCGGGGTGTCACGGTTTCACTTGAAACTGTTTTCGTTCCGGATGCACTTGAGGCGCTGAACGCCGGTGACACAGCCCGCCACGACAAACTCATTGCAGATGCAGCGGCAGCGCTTCACGAAGCCGACGCCATCATGCTGGCGCAGTTTTCGATGGCACGGGCCAAAGAGACCGCGCAAGCCTCCGTAGAAGCCCCAGTGATGACCAGTCCTGATGCGGCCGTAGCGAAGCTGAAAGCCCTCATCTCGGATTCAGTCCCACGTTGACTGTCGGCGCGAATGCAAAAGAGTTCTCGTACGCAAAGTTATAGCCTTTAATCAATCCCACCGCCCCTACCGTAAAAGTATCTTCGCATTGCGACGCCATAAGTATCCGGACAGAACACGCCCGCCATCACCGCACTGATGCCTGTAAACCGCTTTACCGCATCCAATCCGCAACTGCCTTGCCGATCTCGTCATGAGAGTCCTTCTGGACGAAGTGAGCTCCCGCGACGGTGACTTCTGTAAGACTTGGCCAAGTCCGAATTCCGGTCGGATTTTTCATTCAATACGACAGGACGGACCCGACCACAGAAAAACTCGAGAGAGCAGGTCGCGCTCGTTCACCAGAAAATCGGTCCGGTCGCGGCTTTCAAAACCGTTATTCCGATTCAACACCTGCCCAAGACACGCTCAGTCAAGATCCTGCAAGGCACCATGCAAAAGATCGCAAGTGTGGAGGACTGGAAGATGGTTGCCGCGATCGACGACCCGAATGTCCTCGACCAGACCGGTAGCGTTTTAAAAGCACGCCAAGGTCCAGGGCGGTTTGGTTAACCACTCGTAGTGTCGCTATGTGGAACAATACCGGCTGCCCGGCCCGTGTTTTTTGTCGGCCCCCTTGTCAGAATTTGAAGTCTCTGACCTGCTTCAAGCTGCGCGTTTCACTGGGCCCGCTACAATGCCCCGGCAACCTGTAACTGGATCATCGTGAAGGGCTCAGTTGCCTGCCCGATCCAGCTCACGCTGGCTTCTGCGAACAAGCTGCAACGATGAACTTTCCGGCGGGATACCGGCGGCTCGGGGGAAATTTATCTCGATCGGGGCCGGTGGACGCGCCCGGATCGCGGTGCGGTCATGTCCGCGCAAAACCAGAACACTGGTTAGCGTATCGATGACATCCATAACTTCCCAGACCTCGTCGACTTCCAGGCGGTTCCCAGTCGAAAAGAGGTAGAGATTCCGAAAAAAGCCAAACTCGTTATACATGGCGGGCGCGACGATGCCCCGGGCGTAGCTCGCGTCCCACAAATGAGATCCCGGAAGCTGCCAGTACCACTGCAAGAGAATAGTAACGCCAAAGTTTGACGCCAACGAGAATGCGAAGCGCACGGTTTCAAGCGCGTCCTCTTTCGATTCCCACGGCAAACCAAGAATAAACGAAAATTCGGCGCAGTGCGCGATATCGTAACGATGCAGTAATGCAGCGCAGTCCCTGAGCCGTTCCGTCGTTGTGCCTTTTCCGATACGCCTCAGGCCGTCATCGTAGCCGCACTCCGCCCCGACCAGCACACCGGCCGTGTGCGGCGCGACCAACTCGATATACTCGTCATCCAGCAGAAAGTCGTTTGCGCGCGAGTCGTAGGTCATCTGAACCTCCAGTCCTCGCCTGTCCAACTCACGCAGAATTGCCGTGCTTCGCTTCCGGTTGATCGACCATTCGTCATCTATGATCTGAATCAGATCCGGCTCCATCACACGGTTGCGACCAAGAGCCAAGACTGCCTCCAGCCTATCCACAAAGTCTTCGGGAGCGACGCCACGGTACGAACGGCGGTGCGAGGTTGAACAAAAGCTGCAACTGAACGGGCAACCTCTGGACGATTGGATCGGCAAACTTGGGTAGATGCCGGGCGGCATAAGGTCATAGGCAGGCAGCGGCAGAGCGGCAAGGCGGTCGACGTCGAGGACCGGTGCAACACTGTTATGCACAACCCTCCCGTCCGACGTCCTCCAGGAGAGGTTCGGAACAGAAGAAACATCCTCGCCTTCTTCGAGGCGGGCGCACAAGTCCGTCAGCGCAACCTCTCCCTCATTTCGGACCACGTAATCGATGGTTTGAAAGTCGGACAGAATATAGTCGCTGAACATGGTGGGATGAACGCCGCCAACGACAACGGGCGCCGTAACGTCGGCCGCTCGGATCTGCCCTATCACATCGAGCACCGCTGGCCAGTTCAGCGATGTCGCACTTATGGCAATCAACCCCGCCCCATTCAGATCAGCATCATCGAGATCAAGCGAAATAGAGCCGACGGCCACAAGGTCGATCACGGATACACGATGCCCTGCATCCCGAAGAACCGCAGCAAGCAGGTATGTGGAGAGTGATGGGCAATTCGGCGGAAAGTCCTGACCCGCCGGAACGAGGCGGCCTCCGGCGAAATCCATAATTGGCACTGAGTAGAAGAGCACGTTCATCTTGGCCCCCTCTGCTTTCAAAACGAGTGGCCAGGTTAGTTGTAGTCGCCCCCGTCCCCGCCTTTAAAGCTATCCTCTATCTGTTCTGACTTCGACTTGCGCCGTCGCCGGCGAATGATCACGACAACGGCAACCGCGACGCCGGAGAGAACAATCGTTACGCCGATTGCGACAGCAACCACCCCCTCCTGAGAGTTGGCCGCCAGATCATTTTCGGTCGTGGTCTGCGCTGTGGCAGCGTTGATGAGAAGATCCGGATCGTCATGGTCCTCGGACTGAAGTAACTCCTGCGCGCTCACTGGCATGGTAATACCAAGAGAAGACAACGCGGATAACGGCGCAGCCTTTAAGCGTCTGCGGAAGCCCGGATCTGTGCAGATCCGATCAATTGCAGCATCCATGCAGAGGCGTTCTTCGGGCGACGATTGGACTGCGGAATCACCAAGGCGCGCGGTGGAGAGGATTGGGTGCTTGGCGCGCGTACCATCCGTTACAAGACCACCGCACTCGATAGCTTCATCGAAGAGATACCGGTAGATCTCTTCAAAATTTCCAGATGAATTTGCGTGAAGCGCCTTTGCTGCGTCTTCCAGCTGCCTCCTGGCGGAGGAACTCAGCGCGCTCTTGTTCCGCGTGCTATCATGGAGGTGCATAACATCAACCCCTCAATAATCCGCCGAACTTCAAATAGACGAGCTATAGTAACAGCATTTTCGGGTTGTGTCGACCAACCCTGAACGGACCGGGAAAAGAGAACGGGTCAGATAACCATCAAAAGAACTCCACTCGGGGCTGGATGCATCCCTCCGGGTGATCTCGGTCTGCGGCCCGTCGCGGAAGTTCATGATCCCGGGTCGGGCCATTTAAGCGAAAACATGTTTGCCTGCTCTATCCCCTGACCTTCTTGCAATACAGACTGAAAACCGTGCCTTCGTGGCCAGAAATTCGCGATCGATAGAGCCCTTCACGCACTGGAAAATAGCAGATCAAAGCTTGGCACCGGAGATCTCGGCGGACTCGACGAGGCCAGCGACAAACACCCGGGCGGTTTGATCCCAGGCTGCTCTCTCAAGGGCGGCTGCAATCTGGTCCTTTACGCTTTCAAAGGGCAATATTTGGCCTGGGGCCACGGCATCCATACGGATGATGTGCCAGCCATAGCGACTGAGTACAGGTCCTTGCGTGATCTCTGCCTCTGAGAGTTCACGCAGAGCAGTCTCGAACTCAGGCACAGTGTCGCCGGGCCCGAGTTGACCGAGGGCACCACCATTTGACTTGGAGCCGCAGTCGCTTGTGCGGCGCGCTAAAGCAGCAAAACCTCGGGGATCGCGCAGAGCCTCCTCATTCAGGGCCTTTGCATGTGCCTGAGCCGCCGTCCGGGCCGCGTCGTCACGCGGATCGCAGGCACAGAGGATATGCGAGACCTCCCAGAGCGGCGGACTGCGGAAGCGCGACGGGTCGCGCGCCCATTCAGCTTGAACCTGAGCGTCGGTTAGCACGGTCGCGGGGATCGCCTGATCGAGGAGGTCCCGGATAAGGGCCTCCTCCTCGGTCTCAAATCGCCCTGGGGCGACCTCACGGGGGATCGCCTGAAGTCCGCGTCGCCGGACCTCCTGCAATAGAAGGGTCCGCACGGCGAGTGCATTGGCAGCCTTTTGCCGGGCGATCAGCGGTTTACCCTTGGGCGCGACGTGGTTCTGGGTTTCCGCGTCCAGCTCCGCTTGCGGGATGACCTCGCCGTTCACGATCAGATCGGGAAACAGGGATGCTGCCATAATCGTTACTCCGCAGGTTTCGCGATGCCACCGGTTGCGGGCCGTGCAGCGTGCACCTTGGCCTTCGGAGCGGTGTCCGGGCGCGCCGGCAGGGTCGTCTGGCGGCGCGACCGCACCACCTGATACCCCGGCCGCCAGAGGAACCGCACCGGTGCGGACAGCATGTGCACGAGCCGGGTGAAGGGGAACAGGATCACGATCAGCAAGCCCAGGAAGATATGGAACTTGAAAAGGGCGTGTACGTTCGCCACTTCGAGCCAGGCGTTGAGTTGAAGGCCCATGACGCTTTGGGCCCAGGTCATGAAACGCACCATTTCGCCGCCATCCAGATGGCTCATGGAGAGAAAAATCGTGCCCAGCCCGACCAGCAGCTGCAGCCAGATGAGAGCCAGGATGCCGATGTCGGCAAAACTCGAGGTCTGCCGGATACGAGGGTCCGTCAGACGGCGGTGCAGAAGCATGCTCGCGCCGATCAGGGCGACCACACCGGCGATGCCGCCGACCACTATGGCCATGAGCTGCTTAAAGCCGTAACTGACGCCGATGGCGTCGAGCACCCAGATCGGTGTGAAAAGACCGACCAGATGGCCGAAAAATACGACAATGATGCCCACGTGGAACAACACCGAACCCAGCATCAGTTGCTTGCGCCGCAAGAGCTGGCTCGATGAGGATTTCCAGGTAAAGGGATCACGTTCGTAGCGTGCGATCGAGCCAACCACCAGCACGGTCAGCGCAACGTAAGGCATAATGCCGAAGATGAAGAAGTCGATACTCATGTCTCAGTCCTTCGTCATTTGGCCGCGACGTGTCGGGCCGAATTGGAGTTGATGGGCAGTTCCATGCGCGACAGCATTTCGTGCACTTGCGGACAACCGGCATTGGGGTCGGGGCCAAAAGTGACCTGGCTCTCTTCCCAGACAGTATCGAGGGCGGCGAGGTCGCCGGGGTCGTCCTCGGGCTGCTCCAGAAGTTCGGCCACGGCTTCGCTGTCGGCCCGGACGCCGGAAAGTTGCAGGAGAGCCGTGAACACGGCGCTGTAGGGACTTTCGCGCCGTTCGAGGCGCGTGCTTAGGGCGTCAAAGATATGCGCTGCATTCGCCAGGGTCTCCCGGACTTCAGACGCAGGTTGAGTCGCCAGGAACTCAAGCAGCACCGGCAGATGATCGGGCAGTTCGGCGGTGACGGGCTCGAAACCGCCCGCACGGTAGGTCTCGACCAGACTGACCATGGCGCCGCCCCGGTCGCGGCTCTCGCCGTGAACATGCTCGAAGAGGTTGAGCGACAGACTGCGCGAGCGATCGAAGAGCAACACGAACTCTTCTTCGAGGTCGTAGATATCGCGGTTGGCCAGATTTTCGATCAACAGTCGCAGCGCCCGGCGGGTTGCCGCCGTCAAACGGCTGTCTGCGGCAAGAACGCCGCCGATTTCCGGCATGGCCGCCTGCAACGCGCGTGTCGGATAGCTGAGGATCAATGAGAGGGCTTTGACAGTGCGGTCCATCACACGACCTCCTTGGGCATTTTCAGTGGACGTTTGTTACTACCGAAGAGATTGCCCTTGCTGATCCCACCGGAACAGCCGTTGGAGTCTGTGAAACTACAGCCGCCGCGCAGGTTATAGGCATCTTCGACTTCTTCGCGGTGCGTGGTGGGGATGACGAAGCGATCCTCGTAATCCGCGATTGCCATGATCTTGTACATATCCTCGATCATGCGGCCGTTCAGTCCGACCCGCGCCGCAATGCCTTCGTCAATCACACCCTCGACGGTTTTCGAGCGCATGTAAGACCGCATCGCGAGCATCCGTTCGAGGGCCTGGACGACCGGTTCCTCGTCGCCCGCCGTCAGCATGTTAGCGAGATATTTGACCGGTATGCGCAGACTGCGCACATCAGGCATTTCGCCATCCATGCCGATCGCCCCGGCCTGTGCGGCATTCTGGATCGGGCTGAGCGGCGGGATGTACCAGACCATGGGCAGGGTGCGGTATTCCGGATGCAGAGGGAAGGCGACCTTCCACTCCATCGCCATTTTCCAGATCGGGCTTTCCTGCGCGGCCTTGATCCAGTCCGCCGGAATGCCGTCCGCTCTTGCGGCTTCGATGACCTCGGGATCGTTCGGGTCCAGAAAGACATCCAGTTGCGCATCGTAAAGGTCGGTCGTCTTTTCGGCGTTGGCCGCCGTTTCGATCTTGTCGGCATCGTAGAGTATGACACCGAGGTAACGGATGCGGCCGACGCAGGTTTCCGAACAGACGGTCGGATTACCGGATTCGATCCGTGGATAGCAGAGTGTGCATTTCTCGGATTTGCCGGTGGACCAGTTGTAGTAGACCTTCTTGTAGGGGCAGCCGCTGACGCACATGCGCCAGCCACGGCATTTCTCCTGGTCGATCAGGACGATGCCGTCCTCCTCGCGCTTGTAGATCGCGCCGGAGGGGCAGGAGGCCGCGCAGGCGGGATTCAGGCAGTGCTCGCAGAGCCGGGGGAGATACATCATGAAGGTGTTCTCGTACTCCCCGTAGATCTCCTTTTGGATGCCTTCGAAGTTATAGTCCTCACTGCGTTTCGAGAATTCCCCGCCGAGGATCTCGTCCCAGTTGGGACCCTTCTCGATCTTCTCGATACGCTCGCCCGTGATCTTGGAGCGCGGCCGCGCCGTCGGGAAGGCCGTCATCTCCGGTGCCGACTTGAGGTGATCGTAATCGAAATCGAAGGGCTCGTAGTAATCGTCGATCTCGGGCAGATCCGGATTGGCGAAGATGTTCGCCAGGATGCGCCACTTCGAGCCCTGTTTCGGCTGGAGCTTACCAGATGCGGTCCGCTCCCAGCCGCCGTTCCAGCGGGCCTGGTTCTCCCAGTCGGTCGGATAACCGGTGCCGGGCTTGGTTTCGACGTTGTTGAACCAGGCGTATTCGACGCCGTCGCGGCTGGTCCAGACGTTCTTGCAGGTGACGGAGCAGGTGTGACACCCGATACATTTGTCGAGGTTCAACACCATGCCGACTTGTGCTCGTACTCTCATTTCGCGGTGTCCTTCTCGCTGGTGGGCTCGCTGGTGGGCTCGCTGGCGGGTTCATCAAGCCAATCGACCTTGCTCATTTTTCTGACAACGACGAACTCGTCCCGGTTCGATCCCACGGTGCCGTAGTAGTTGAAGCCGTAGCTCTGCTGGGCATAACCGCCGATCATATGTGTGGGCTTGAGCGTCGCGCGCGTCACCGAGTTGTGAATGCCGCCCCGCTGGCCGGTCTTCTCGGACCCCGGTGTGTTCACGATCTTCTCTTGCGCGTGGTACATGAAGACCGTGCCATCCATCATGCGCTGGGAGACCACGGCGCGGGCCGTGAGTGCGCCGTTCACGTTGTAGGCCTCGACCCAGTCGTTGTCCTCGATCCCGGCACGTTTGGCGTCAGGCTCGGAGATCCAGACCACGGGACCGCCCCGGTTCAGCGTGAGCATCAGCAGATTGTCGCTATAGGTCGAGTGGATACCCCACTTCTGATGCGGCGTGATGAAATTCAGCACCAGATGAGGATTGCCGTCACGGGCGTCATTGTTCAATTCTTCGGTGATGGTCTTGAGATCCACCGGCGGCCGGTAGGACATGAAGCCCTCACCGAAAGCACGCATCCAGAGATGATCCTGGTAGAGCTGCTGCCGGCCCGTCAGGGTCCGCCAGGGGATCAACTCGTGGACATTGGTGTAACCCGCGTTGTAGCAGACCTTTTCGCTCTCGAGGCCCGACCAGGTGGGGGAGGAGATGATCTTGCGCGGTTGCGCCGCGATATCGCGGAAGCGGATCTTCTCGTCTTCCTTGGGCAGCGCCAGGTGTGCGTGCTCGCGGCCCGTTGCCTTGCCGAGCGCCTGCCACGCCTTGACCGCAACCTCGCCGTTGGTTTCCGGCGCCAGCATCAGGATCACTTCCGAAGCGTCGATGTCGGTCACGATCTTCGGGCAGCCCTTGGCCGGACCGTCCTGCCACTCGCCGTTCAGCTCGCGCAGGTGTTGGACCTCGTCCTTGGTGTCCCAGGCGATGCCCTTGCCGCCGTTGCCGATCTTGTCCATCAGGGGGCCAACGGCAACGAAGCGATCGTATATTGCGGTGTAGTCCCGTTCGACCGCCACATAGGCGGGGGCCGTTTTTCCGGGGATCAGGTCGCACTCGCCTTTCTTCCAGTCCCGCACCTGGTCCTGGGCGATCTCGCCCGGAGTGTCGTGCAGGATGGGCAGGGCAACAATGTCGGTCTCCTGGCCCAGGACGCCGGGGGCGACTTCCTGGAATTTCTTGGCGATCGCCTTGAAGATTTCCCAATCCGACTTCGACTCGTAGGCCGGATCCACCGCCGCCTGGAGCGGATGGATGAAGGGGTGCATGTCGCTGGTGTTGAGGTCGTTCTTCTCGTACCAACTTGCCGTGGGCAGCACGATGTCGGAATAGACCGCCGTCGTGCTCATGCGGAAGTCGATGCAGACCAACAGGTCGAGCTTTCCGCGCGGGCTTTCATCATGCCATTTTGCCTCCTTCGGCAACTGTTGGCCTTCTTCGCCGAGGTCATTGCCCAGGACGCCGTGATTGGTGCCCAGAAGGTGCTTGAGGAAGTACTCGTGGCCCTTGGCCGACGCACCCAGCAGGTTGGACCGCCAGATGAAGAGATTGCGCGGCCAGTTCTCGGGCGCGTCCGGGTCTTCGCAGGACATCTCCAGATCACCCGACTTGAGCTGCTCGGCCACGTAAGCGGGAATTTCCTTGCCCGCCGCTTTGGCCGCCTTCGCTACTTCCAGGGGATTGGTTTTCAACTGCGGTGCCGAGGGCAGCCAGCCCATGCGCTCAGCGCGGATGTTGTAGTCGATCAGGGAAACATCCCAGTCGCCGTCAGGCGCGGTGGGGCTGATAATCTCCTTCGCCGTCAGGGACTCGTAACGCCATTGATCGGTGTGGGCGTACCAGGCTGAGGTGGAGTTCATATGCCGGGGTGGGCGGCCCCAGTCGAGTGCGAAGGCCAGGGGCGCCCAGCCGGTCTGCGGACGCAGCTTCTCCTGTCCAACATAGTGCGCCCAGCCGCCGCCTGACTGACCCACACAGCCGCACATCACCAGCATGTTGATGATGCCGCGGTAGTTCATGTCCATGTGGTACCAGTGGTTCATCCCCGCGCCGATGATGACCATGGACTTGCCATTGGTCTTTTCGGCGTTGGACGCGAATTCACGCGCGACATGGATAATTTTTTCGGCGTCGACACCGGTGATCTTCTCGGCCCAGGCCGGCGTGCCGGGAACATCGGACATAAAGTCGTGTGTCACCCAGTCTCCGCCGAGACCGCGGTCGAGCCCGTAGTTGGCGCAAAAGAGATCGAAGACAGTGGCAACCAGCATGTCGCCCTGCCCGGTTTTTATACGCCGGGCCGGGATGTGGCGGGTCAGAACTTCAGGATGATCCGCGTCCGTGGCGAATTCAGCCGTGGCCACACCGCCGAAATACGGGAAATCGACCGAAGCGACTTCATCGTGGTCGCTGTCGCCGATCAACGTCATCAGAAGACGGGTTTCCGCCTCGCCGGCCCGTTCCTCAAGATTCCATTCGCCTTGCTCGCCCCAGCGATAGCCGATCGAGCCGTTCGGCGCGACCAGACTGCCGCTGGTCTCGTCAAAGGCCAGGGTCTTCCATTCGGGGTTATTCGCCTCGCCGACCTTATCGTCGAGACTGTCGGCACGCAGGAACCGGCCCGGCAGCAGCCGGCCGTCTTTTTCCTCAAGCTGCACCAGCATCGGCATGTCGGAGTATTTGCGGCAGTAATCCTCGAAGTATTCGGCCTGCCGGTCCAAGTGGAACTCGCGCAGAATCACATGCCCAAAAGCCATGGCCAACGCGGCATCAGTCCCCTGCTTGGCGTTGAGCCAAACGTCACCGAACTTGGCGGCCTCGGAATAGTCCGGGCAGATAACAGCAGACTTGGTGCCGCGATAGCGCGCTTCAGTATAGAAGTGCGCATCCGGAGTCCGCGTTTGCGGCACGTTCGAACCCCAAACCAGCAGGTAGCCTGCGTTGTACCAATCGGCGGATTCGGGAACGTCGGTCTGTTCGCCCCAGGTCATCGGACTGGCAGGCGGCAAATCGCAGTACCAGTCATAGAAGCTCATGCAGGTGCCGCCAAGCAGGCTCAGATAGCGGCTGCCCGCGGCGTAGCTGACCATCGACATGGCAGGGATCGGCGAGAAGCCGAAGATCCGATCGGGGCCGTAGGTCTTCGCCGTATAGGCGTTGGCAACTGCAATGATTTCCGTTGCC
The DNA here is from genome assembly GCF_007004665.1 of Denitrobaculum tricleocarpae. Lineage (GTDB taxonomy): Bacteria > Pseudomonadota > Alphaproteobacteria > Kiloniellales > Kiloniellaceae > Denitrobaculum > Denitrobaculum tricleocarpae. The sequence continues at coordinate 333,760 of NZ_ML660057.1, forward strand.
TCTTCCCAGTTGGCGCGCACAAAGCCGCCCTTACCACGCGCCTCGACGTAGGAGGCGCGCAGGATCGGATCCTGCTGCAGCGCGGTCCAGGCCTCAAACGGGTCCATGGTCTCGCGCATCCTGCGCCAGAGTTTCAGCAGCTTGCCTCGGATCAGCGGGTTCTTCACGCGGTTGGCGGAGTAGAGATACCAACTGTAGGAAGCGCCCCGCGCACAGCCGCGCGGCTCGTGGTTCGGCAGATCGTGGCGCGTGCGCGGGTAGTCAGTTTGCTGAGTTTCCCAGGTCACGATCCCTGACTTGACGTAAATCTTCCAGGAGCATGATCCGGTGCAATTCACCCCGTGAGTCGAGCGCACGACCTTGTCGTGCCGCCAGCGGTTTCTGTAGGTGTCTTCCCAGGTCCGGTCTTCCCGTGTCACCTGGCCGTGCCCGTTCGAAAACTGTTCCAGTTCCTTGGACTGGAGGAAGTTCAATCTATCGAGCAGATGGCTCATATCTCTGTCTCCTCAGAGTGGGGCCTGCGCCGGCGCCCTTACCGACGCAGGGATGTTCAAAGTGTCAGCAGGGAACCGAAGCGCCCTTGCGGCTGTAACAGAACCAGGTGATCGCGAGGCAGATGACGTAAAAGCCCAGGAAAGCCCAGAGCGCGCCGTGTGGGGCACCCGTCATGCTGATCGAGGTGCCGTAAGCTTTAGGGATAAAGAAGGCGCCATAGGCCGCGATCGCACTGGTGAAGGCGATGATCGCGGCGCTCTCGCGCTCGATCGTTTTTTGTCTCACCGCCGGATCTGTATTCGGCATCAGGCGCGGGATTTCCTGTTTCATGATCGAAGGGATCATCTGGAAGGTTGAGGCATTGGCCACACCGGTCAGGAAGAAGAGCGCCATGAAGCAGGCGAAGAAGCCCCAGAAGTCACCGGCCGTGCCGTTCTGCGGCAGGAACTGGAGCACGCCCCAGACCGCCACGATCATCCCCAGGAAGCACCAGAAGGTGACCCTGCCGCCGCCGAACTTATCCGAGACCCATCCGGTCGCCGCACGGCTGAGGGCGCCGACGAGCGGACCGAGGAAGGCGTAGGACAGGACGTTCACCTCGGGAAACTGAGTCTTCATCAGAAGCGGGAAGCCCGCTGAATAGCCGATGAAGGATCCGAAGGTCCCGGTGTAGAGAACGCACATGATCCAGTTGTGCCGGCGCTTGAGGATTGCGAGCTGATCGCCAAGCGAAGCTTTGGCATCGGCGATGTCGTTCATCCCGAACCAGGCCGCGATTGCAGAAACCGCCAGGAAAGGCACCCAGATGAAGCCGGCATTCTGGATCCAGAGCTGGCTGCCGTCTTCCAGCGTCTGGGCTTCGCCTCCGATCGCCCCGAAGACGCTGGCGGTGATGACCATCGGCACGACAAATTGCATCACCGAGACACCGAGATTACCCAGGCCTGCGTTCAGAGCCAGCGCATTACCCTTGGTTTTCTTGGGGTAGAAATAGGCGATGTTGGCCATGGAGGAAGCAAAGTTACCGCCGCCAAAGCCGCACATCAGCGCCAGGGCCACGAACAAGACATATGGTGTCTCCGGGTTCTGTACGGCGAAGCCGATCCCGACCGCTGGAAAGAGCAGCGAGGCCGTGGATAACGTCGTCCACTTCCGGCCACCAAAGATCGGAATCATAAAGGTATAGAAGATTCTGAGAGTCGCGCCGGAAAGGCCGGGCAGAGCAGCCAGCCAAAAGAGCTGACCCGTCGTGTAGTCAAAGCCGATCGCCGGAAGCCGCGCCACCACGACCGACCACACCATCCAGACCGAGAAAGCCAGGAGAAGGTTGGGGATCGAAATCCAGAGATTACGGGTCGCAATGGCGCGGCCCCGATCGCTCCAGAACTGAGGGTCTTCCGGGCGCCAGTCGGTCAGAACATGACCCTGCGGCTGATTGGAGTGGTCTGTGGTCGCCATGGGTAGGTTCCTCCCGGTTTGGCGTAAGAATTGAGGTGGTGGCCCGGCACGCCGGGCTACCGGCGTTTCATTCAGCAGGCGCCGACTTGGTGCTGCCGTTGCCGAGGCGCGCAAGCGCCGTTCTCAGGTCATCGATGTCTTTGAACCTGGCGGTTACGGTCAGGCCCGTACCCTTGTCGGCCAGAGCCACTTTTTCGCTGCCTGCGAAGATCACCGCGAGATCAGCTTCAGTCTCACGGCGCAGCTGCGCCTCGTTCGCAATGGCTTCATCGACAGACGAGATCACATACTCGTCACCAAAGCCGCCTTGCGGTTCACGCAGCCAGAGCGCACAAACCGCCCAGCTGATGAATGCGCCCGCCGCGATGATGAAGAAGAACTGCGACGGCGTGACGTACATGAAGATGAAGAGATAGAAGACCGCGCCGACATTGCCGTAGGCACCTGCCATACCCGCGATCTGCCCGGTCACGCGCCGTTTGATCGAAGGAATAATACCGAAGGTCGCGCCCTCGGCGCCCTGTACGAAGAAAGAACAGGCGATGGTGATCGAGATGGCGATGATAAGCGGCCAGGTCGAGTCCAGAAGCCCCATCAGCACAAAGCCGATGCCGATGCCGAACATATAAGACAGCATGACGAAGCGGCGGTTGCCGAAGCGGTCGGAAACAAGTCCGCCCATGGGCCGCGCGAAGAGGTTCACGAAAGCAAAGGACGAAGCGATGATACCCGCCGTGACCGGTGTTAAGCCCCAGGTCTCCTGGAAGAACAAAGGCAGCATTGACACCACAGCAAGTTCAGCGCCGAAGTTAGCGAAATAGGTGGTGTTGAGAGCCGCGACCGATGAGAAGGGATAACGGTCGTCCTCAGGCACACCCTTCTTCAGCGTTGGCAGGTTGACACGCAGGACCTGCCAGATCTGGTAGATTACGACCACCACGATCGCTGCGTAACAGAATGAGGCCGTGAGCGTGTCAATATAGCCGATACCCTGGATCCGCCAGACGAGGATCGAAAGAATGCCGACCAGCGGGATTGTGAATAGAACCAGGAGGCCCAGGTCGCGATAACTGGAAACCTCCAGCGCCGCCGCTTGCCGAGGCTTCTTGTGAGTGTCTTTCGTCGGTCCGTCGGTAATCGCGAACCAGTAGAAGATCCCGTAAAGCGCCATGATTGCGCCTGAGGTAGCGATCGCATAGCGCCAGCCGTCATCGCCGCCATAAATCGTCAGAGCGACCGTGGGGATCGTCAAGGCAGCAGCAGCCGAACCGAAATTGCCCCAACCGGCATAAAAACCCTCAGCGAAGCCGATATCGCGTGGCTTGAACCAAAGCGCCGTCATGTGGATGCCGACGACAAAGGAGGCGCCGACCGATGACATCACAAGGCGTGAGATAAAGAGCTGCTCGCGGGTTTCGCCGAATGCAAAAACGAAGGTCGGAATCGCCATCGTGATCATCAGGAGGGAAAAGACCCGACGCGGCCCCCATTTGTCGAGCGCCATGCCCACGAGAATGCGGGCCGGAATAGTGAGCGCCACGTTGGCGATCGCGAAGAGGCGAAGATCGTCTTTCGTGAGCCAGTCGGCTGACTTCAGAATTGATGACGCAAGCGGCGCCATATTGAACCAGACATAGAATGTAATGAAGAAGGCGATCCAGGTCAGGTGGAGCGCCCGGATTTCACGGTTCTTGAACCGGAAGACGTCGGATACTTGCATTGGGGGGCCTCGGTCGGGCTAGAAACTAATGAAAGGTCGTTGTCGTGGATGAACCGCCTGGCTCAATCGCTTCCGGTGGGAACGATCAGAAGCGGGCATTGGACACGCCGGGCGAGAAAGGCGGAGACCGACCCGAAGGTCATGTGGTCAAATTCCTCAACCAGCGCATCGAGGCGCCGGGTGATGAAATTGCCGTCTGGTTTGTGACTGTGCCGCGCCATAACAAGCAAATTCGGCTTGCGCTCATCACAGGCCCGCAAAATCATTTTGCGGGCGTCGCCCTCGGCTACAACGACCTTCGAGGGAAAGCCTGCAGCCATGAGTTCGGCTGCCGCCGCATCGACACCAGCCTTCTGTTCGGCATATTGCTCTTTAAACATCTCGTCGGCGCCGGCCGTCGCGCTCCCTGGGTCTTCAATCACCGAAATCAGTGTGACGTTCGGCTTAATCGCCCCGAACATTTCCTTTACGGCTTCGAGCGCAATCCGCGCGTTACGCGAATGGTCGTAGGCGAGCATTATTTCCATCACTGTCCTCCTTCGGTCGTTGCGCGGGTTGGAACCGGCGCCTGACGCCATAAGCCAGCAATTAAGCTCCCGAGGAGTTGACAAGGATCAATTGGCAGGATTTTTTGTTTAAAATAAATGGCTTACAGAAATATTTCGTTTTTCGTGCCTGTCAAAATCAAGGCCGCCAAAACAGAAGGAAAGATGAATTCTTGACTTTTACCGTGAAGAGACCTGATAAATATCAAGCGTATTCACAAACGCAGCAGTTTCATATGCCGAAGTCTCACTTCCCCGAAATTCGCGAGCTGGACCTTTTCAAGGGCATGAAAGAGGATCACTTCCTCGTTCTTATGCGGGGATCCTACGTTCAGAATTTCCCACCGCAGATCGAACTGATCAGCGAAGGCGACCCGAGCGACTTTTTGCATATCGTCCTGAGCGGATCGGTCGACCTCTTCTCCGGCTGGAGGGGCCGCGAGACGAGTATGGCTACCGTCACTCCGATCTCGACCTTTATCCTCGCGGCAACCATCAAGAATGCGCCCTATCTGATGTCGGCACGCACTCTTGAGAAGAGCCGGATTGTGCTCGTCCCTAGTGAGAATGTGCGCGAAGTCTTTGAAATCGACCCACTCTTCGCTAAGGCCATTGTTACCGAGCTGGCGCGTTGCTACCGATCCGTTATCAAAAGCACGAAGAACCTGAAACTGCGCACTTCCCTGGAGCGCCTGGCCAACTACCTTTTGCGGCAACAGATCCGTGCCGACAATGCGACGGAATTTGATCTGCTGATTGAAAAACGCAGGCTTGCGTCATTTCTTGGGATGACGCCTGAAAACCTCAGCCGCGCTTTCAAGTCCCTGCGCGCCTATGGTGTGATCGTGGACGGCACGCGAGTTCAAATCTCGGACCAGTCTGATCTGGAGCGCTTTGCAAAACCCTGTCCACTCATAGACGACCACTCAATTTAGAGGATCTGTTATGTCGAATACGATTCCTGGCGCTGCCGGCGAGCTCACTCAAAACTTCCCTGAAATCTGGGAGGCTTATTCCGCCCTCGGTAAAGCCACAGCAGAGGCCGGCCCGCTCACGGACCGTGAAAAAAGACTGGTCAAACTGGCGTTGGCGGTCGGCATAGGGTCGGAAGGCGCAGTCCATTCCCATACCCGCCGCGCCAGGGCGGAAGGCATCGAGGACGCGGCGGTAAAGCAGGTTGCTCTTTTGGCGATCGGTTCCTGTGGCCTGCCAAGGGCAGTAGCCGCCAAGACCTGGATTGAAGACATCAAGTGATCTCCGGGCCTCATGCCGCCACCAGTCATGTGTCCTCCTCAGCCGGTTTTTCTGAACTGACCCATAGCTTTTGTTGATGGCATAGTCTCGCCGCACAGTGTGGCACACAGAATTTGCTGTTGCCGGCAACGACATCAACTTGCCGTCGCGGCCACGCCCTGATTGGCGCTCTGGGCTTTGCGCCACTGTGTCTGCCGGATCGACAAGCCCTGGCGACGCAGTTTTTCGAAGATCGGCAAGTCGGGTGCAAGCGTGGGGTGGAAGAACCAGCTCATGGCATCGGCAGCGTCGTCCGACCGCTCCCGTTCAAGAAGCGCCCAGTGTTAAGCACCAGGTCGGCCTCGAACCGCGTTCGCTCCTCCCTGCCCTTTTGCATAGTCTGTCTCTTGCCGCTGGTCATGTTCCCCGCGGCAAGAGAGGATCAGCGCAGTGGACGTTAAGTCATCGAGCGTCGGCGCACCCGACCTCAGCGATCACTTCAATGGAATATCCCACAGAGAAGACGCGAAAAAACGGGTGACAGCGTCATCAACTTCCTGATTGCCAGTTCGCCGCAATTGCGCTGCTCACAGTAGTCGGCAAGGTATTACTGGTGATACCAGTCCCTGTGCCGTCCGAAGGTGTAAAGGACGCCATCGCGTTGACCAACTGATCGACCTGGTTCTGCAACAGGACCTGACCATCGTCTGTGACGATTTTGTCAACCGTCCGGGTCGCATCCGTGAACCAGTTTTCAAAGACAACCTCGTCCGTTGTGCCCAGAACCGAGACCACCAGGTTATTCCCGTTGTGTTCAAACCAAATCTCGTCGGTTGTGATACCACCACCGAACAGCAAACGGTCGTTCGTCGAGACCCCATCGTTATTGCGGATCAGATCGCTTCCGTCACCTAGTCCGAACATATAGGTATCGTCACCGGCACCACCTTCCAACGTATCGTTGCCGGTACCACCGTGGAGCGTATCGTTTCCGCTACCACCAGTCAGCGTATCACTTCCCGAACCGCCTTTGATGAAATCCGCCCCTGCGCTCCCCACAATGACGTCCTTGTTGCCACCGCCATCGATCTCTTCGATACCGGTAACAGCGATTGTGCTTAGATCTATGTTATCGGCATAGACCGAGCCGACAATTCTGTCGTACCCGGCGCCGCCATCAATCGTCTCGATCGAGTTACTTGCCGAGAGATAACGGACGGCGATGGCATTGTCCCCTGCGTTACCAAGTATCCGGTCATTGCCGTCGCCGCCGCGGAAAGTATCTGAATTCGTGGAATTATTTAACGCCAGGAAGGTATCGTCGCCGCCAGCACCAAAGAGACTGTCGCTCCCCGAACCGCCCTGAATGGTATCTGCCCCGGATGTGCCGGTAACATCACCACCGCCTGAGCCGGTTGCAATCTTCTCGATTCCCAGAAGCGTAACACCCGTGAGATCTATGTCGCCGGTGCCGTAAGCTTGCAGCACATCGTATCCAGCGCCGCCGTCGATCGTCTCAATAGAGTGCGCCGCAGACAAACTGTAAACACGAAGAATATCGTCGCCGGATCCGCCAAGGATTGTGTCTTGACCTTCACCTCCCTGTACGGAATTCCATTCGTAGCTCTGCACATCGTTACCAAGGATGAGGACGTCATTTCCTGCGCCTCCATCAAGCGTATCGCGCCCCGCCCCTCCATTGAGCGTATCATCGCCGCCATACCCAAACAGAGTGTCCTTCCCGCCGTGACCGGAGATCGTATCGTTGCCCGAATCTCCCTCCAGAAGATTGTCGGAACCTGTTCCTGCAATAACCAATGGTGGCGCTGTATCCGACACCACGACGTTAACCACCTTAGCCACTGACGTTGCACTGTCACTGCCGTCAACCGAGGTTGCGGTCACACTCAATACCATATCGGTCGTGTCGCCGGCAGCGGTCTGGATCGTGAGACCGGAGAGCTGCGCCAAAGTGAGCGTCCAGGTCCCATCGCCGTTGTTTGTACCCGCAGAGAGAGTTGCCCCCGCCGGAACACCGGCAATGGTCACTGTAACCATTTCGGACCCGTCACCGTCGGTCGCAACCGCCCCAATGTTCAGGGCAATAGCGGTCCCATGATAGCCGGAAGCATCACTCACCGTGACAGTCGGAACGTCCGCGACCGGGTTCACGGTCACCGCAAGCGGCACAGTGATCTCGGACCGCCGCTGTCCGTCAGTCAACTCGGCCTTCACAGTCAACACGAAGTCTGCATCGCTGTCAGCTGCCGGTGTAATGGTGAGGCCTGTAAGATCTGCCAGCGCCAGAGTCCAAGTCCCGTCGGCATTCTTTGTCCCGGCAGACAGGAGGGCACCTTCCGGCACACCCGAGAAGATTATGCTCAAGGTTCCTTCTGTCACTCCAGCCGGTAGGCCAGAGGTCACGGTTAGCGCAATCGCGTTATCTTCATTGCCTTGGACCGCGGAAACACTGAGCGTCGGATCGTCGAGTGCCGCCATGATGTCAATGGTGAAGTCGTCATCCGCCATGGCACCACTGCCGTCACTCGCAGTCACTTTGATCGACAGGCTGGTTCCGATAGCCCCAACCGGCGGCGTTCCTCCGAATGTCAGCGTGGCCGGGTCAAAGGTCAGCCAGCCGGGTAGAGCCGAGCCATCGGTCAGCGTCGCGCTAAATGTCAGCACATCGGCTGCATTGTCATCCCTGAAGCTATCGGCCGGAACCTGGAAACTGAAAGCCTCATCAGCTTGAGCGACCTGATCGTCAATCAGGTTTGCCACGACCGGAGCCCAGTTGTAGATGCTGGTCGAAACGTCGCCGTCAGCGAATCGCAGGGTTTCAACACGTGAAACCGTGTCCGAACCGCCGGCACCGACGTTGTCGGTAACCGTGATCGTGCCCATCGCAGCGTCGGTTGTAATGGTAAAGTCGGTCCGATTACCATCGAAGACGGCAACATCGTCCCCATCTCCGCCTCTCAGGTCGTCATCACCAGCCCCGCCGGTCAAAGTATCGGCGCCTGCGCCACCAATCAGCGTATTGCTGTTCCCATCGCCGGTCAGGAGATCGTCGTGGCCCGAACCGGTCAGGGATTCGATTGCTGTGAGCACATCCCCTTCCGCATCGCCACCGGCAGCTGTGCCAGCGGCCAGGTCGATCACCACCCCTGCTTCAGAGTCCACGTAACTCGCAGTATCATTGCCAGACCCGCCGTCGAGACTATCGGCCCCGGCATCGCCGGCCATAACGTCGTAGCCGTCTCCGCCCAGGAGCGTATCGGCGCCTGCTCCGCCAGACATCCAGTCGGCCCCGGCGCCGCCGATGAGGTTGTCATCCCCTTCGCCACCAGACAGAGTATCTGCGCCAGCGTTGCCGACAAGCTGGTTGTCCTGGTCATCACCGGTCAAGGCGTCATCGAAGGCCGAGCCTTCCAGGTTCTCGATATCGATAAGACTGTCGCCCTCGGCATCGCCCCCCGACGCGTCGCCCGTCTCGAGGTTCACCGTGACGCCCTTGCCGGATCCAGGTTCTCCCGCTTCCGGAGAGTCCGCATAAGAAGCGGTGTCCTCCGCGCTGCCGCCGTCGAGAACATCGGCGCCAGCGCCACCGGTGAGAACATCGCTGCCGTCCCCACCCTCAAGACGGTTGTCTCCGGCGTCGCCTGTCAGATCGTCGGCGTAAGCTGAACCGATGAGGTTTTCGATCCCAATCAGCACATCACCCTTGGCATCGCCTCTGGATCCGGTTCCGCTTGCGAGACTGACCGAAACTCCCAGTTCGGAACTCTCATAAGAGGCCGTATCGGACCCCGAGCCGCCGTCAAGCGTATCCGCCGAGCCACCGCCGATCAGCTTGTCGTCCCCAGCGCCCCCGACGATGGTGTCGTAACCCGTGGTTCCGGCAATGACATTGTTGCCAAGATCGCCAGTAAAGCTCCCGCTGGCTTCGAAGACCTTGCTGTAGACGCCGTAATCACTGCCATCTTGACCAATGGAGACCCATGTGGCGACAAATCCGCCGGTCGGGAGCGCCGTGATCGTCGCTGCTTCCTGTGCACCCGGCAAATAATCGTTCAGACGGATTTCACCACTAACCGATTGCCTGTTGCGGTCAAAACGCTGAGCGTAAACACCAAAACCGTTACCATCACTTTTTCTGTAGGTAACCACGAAGCCGCCATCGGCAAGCCCCACAACCTCATGTGAATGCTTCCCGTTTGCTTCGGCCCCAAAACTTCCAGTGACGCCCAGAGGCCCATTGCCATCCGCATCGTAAACCCAGACAAACACCTGTTCTTTACTGTTGGAAACACGAGACATGGTGAAGGCGATGACATATCCGCCATCTTCCAAGGCTGCAATCGAACTTCCATAGTACTTTTTGCTGTCCCGCCCGGCGATGATCGTGGTGTTCCCACCGATGGCCACGCCATTCGCATCGTAACGCTGGGCGTAAACACCCCAGGTTTTCGCATGGCTTGACTGGTATGTCACAATCGTGTCGCCGTTCTTAAGGCGCGCGATACCGTTAATCCGTTGCACTTTGCCTCTGTGCCCATTCACATAGTCGTAAGAGCCCGCAATCTCGTTGCCGTCCGCATCAAAAAACTTTTTGAGAACGTCATCGGTATCAGGATTACCGCCGTTAGGTCTTGCGTAGGTCCAGGCTACAGCAAATCCGCCGTCAGCGGTCGTTTCAACCTGCGAATAAATCTGGTGATTCCCAACCAAACTCACAGGTTGTTCAGGCTGCGCGACAAGCTGAGACGGGTCTGCGGCATCGGGTAGATAGCGGCGCGCATAAATCGTGTAATTGCTGCCGTTCTGCCCATGGCTTCCGTAAGATACGACGAAGCCGCCATCGTCAAATGCCGCTACTCTTGGAGCGAACTGCGAGCTGGGCTTGTAGTCATTGACATTGATCTCGGCGCCGACTTCCGCACCCGAAGCATCGTAGCGTTGAGCGAAGACCTCCCAGCCATTGCCATCACCGTTATCCGATGTCCAGACGATGACGTAACCGCCGTCAGACAACTTGGCAACGTCATTGTAATACTGATGGCCGATCGTATAGCTGTCGCTGACATGAACCTCCGAACCTCCCGTCAAGGTCGGTCCAGCCTGGTTACGCACATCCAGTGAAACCGTCGCCGTTGAGCTCAGTCCATTGGATTTGTTGGTCACGTTAAAGGTAAAGCTGTCGGTTCCGGAGTAGCCGTCATTGGCTTTGTAGACGTAGCTCCCGTCTGCGTTAACGACGACAACACCGTGCTGCGGCCCCGTCTCTAGACCATAAGTGACATCACCGAGACCGGAACCGTCATACGTACGCGCGGAGACGGTCCAGGACACCAATCCATCTTCGCCGATTACATCCGCATCGCCGTCGATGGCGATAGGTGCAATACCCAAAGCATGGGAAGAATTCAGCGTCACGTCATCGAACTTGATCTGTTCAACTCCTGACACAACAGTATCAACGTCACCGTTTTCGGTCGATTGACTGACCGTGAAAGCCTTTGCTGCCTGATCGTAGGTGACTCGATAATCTGAGAGACTGCCGCTGAAGAGGGCGGTATCGCTGCCACTGCCTCCAAAGAGCGTATCGTTACCAGCGCCCCCGAACAGGGTATCATCACCGGCACCGCCGATCAGAATATCGTCGCCCGCACCGCCTTCCAGCGTATCGTTACCTTCGCCACCGATGAGCGTGTCGGCACCATCACCACCACGCAAAGTCGCGTTGGCATCGGCCCCGATGAGAATATCGTCACCCAGACCACCATCCACGGCCGTTCCCGCGATTGACGCAATAATGATCTCGCCCTCTGTACCGACACCGTCAATATTTGCGCGCAAGGAATAGCTGCTTCCGTCCGCGAACTTGAGCACTTCGATCTTCGTAAAGTCGTCGAACCAGTCTTTCAGCGTGATCTTATCAGCCAGTTGATCGAACGGCGTGGTCGACTCTGCCCCATCGCGGAGTCCAATGACCAAGTCGTTACCAACGACACGCACCGCAAGGTCTTCAACGGTTACGCCCGCACCGAATTCGAGCGTATCCTGGCCGCCGTCAGCCGCGACACCGGGGATAACGACCGGGTCGTGCCGGACACCCTGATGAGTGAACCTGCGGCGCACAATCGAAATATTGTGGCCCTCGCCGCCCCCCGGATTGCCGGCCGATACAGGCTGGATCCAAGTGTAAGTAGTACCGTCTTCACCCCCAACGGCACTCCGGTACCAGTTCTCGTACGTGTAGTAAGTATAGTTTACGGGAACCGTTGTATGAACGTCATCCGTTGTATAGGCATCATAGACGCTGTCCCAACCATCGCCGCGGCCAAAGAAGTAGGTATCGTCTCCTCTACCGCCGAGAAGACTGTCATGTCCGGCCTTACCCTCCAAGCTGTCGGCCCCGTCGAGGCCAATCAGGGTATCGTCGCCGGAAGAACCGACAAGAGTATCGGCCACGGCATCGCTACCGGTTTCGGTCAAGCCTCCCTTCAAACCGAGGTTCACGTAATCCGAATTGGTAAGCCAGTTAGCATCCGAAACTTGCGCTGCGGTCGCAGTCTCGGCCACCAAGGCCATGTTGAAAGAGGCGCCATCTTTAAGAGCGAAATGAGAAACTTCGCCCATACGGTTGAACCAGTCGACTAGGCGCCCGGTTTCTGCCAGATTTTCAAATGCGACACCTGCTTCCCTTACACCAACGATAAGGTCATTGCCATCGCGGCGCACGTCGAGTTGATCAATGGTATAGGTATCGAGTAGAAGCGCATTTCGACCATCTTGACTTACTATCGCCCATTCACTCGGCGCAGATATGAGGATTACGGCTTCTAACTCGGCGAGGTCTTCTTGGCCATCCGCGAAGACAACCCGTTCGACGTTCGAAAGAACATCAGCACCGTCAGCACCGGTAATCGTAACCAACCCGGCACTATCCCCAGAGCCATGAATGACTTGATAGCTGCCTTGAGTCCCGCCATAGACGACTGTATCAAACCCGGCACCACCGTCGAGCGTATCGTCTCCACTGCTGCCGGTCAGCGTATCGGCGCCGCTGCCTCCGAACAGCGTAACCCCAACAGCGGTCCCCGCCGAGAGCGTATCGTCACCAAAGCCGCCGATCACTGCCTCTGCCTGCATGGCGCCGAGATCGAGCGTAACGCCCCGCGTGTCATTCACAATGACCGTGTCTTTGCCGGCACCACCATGGATATTGGCCTGCTGGTCGTCGGCATCGATATAGATCTGATCATCGCCATCGCCGCCGAAGAATGTATCATCGCCCGCGCCACCGGTCAGAACATCGTTACCTGCATTGCCGGTTAGGATATCGTTGCCTTCACCGCCTTCCAGATTGTCGTCGCCAGCGCCACCAGTCAGGTTATCGTTGCCTTCGCGGCCGGCCAAAACGGCGTCTCGTCCTGCGGCAAAATCGGCTGCCGAGAGCGTATCATCTCCGGAACCGCCAAAGACAGCTTCAACCCTGATATCGCTCAGCGTGAGATTTAGTGCATTGCTTCCGTCATAGACCAAAAGGTCAAAGTCCGGATTGGCGGCATCGTCACTATCGCCGCCGTCTATATTCAGTAAGGTGGTCGAGCCTTCCACTCTGGTGAGTGTATCCTCGTCGTCCATAATCAGAATATCGTCACCGGCGCCGCCGAACAGCCTGTCTTTACCGGCCCCACCGATCAGGACGTCGTCGCCGGAGCCGCCGGTCAGAATATCATCGCCGGCCTCACCGTTGAACTGAACGCCGTGCTCGGTGGAGTCGATGGTGCCGTCGACCGTAAGAATGTCGTCAAGACCGGTTCCGGTGACGGTATGAGCAACCGACGCATCGATCGTGCCGTTTATCGCATCAAGACCACCGCCGAAGGACACTGTCTTACGGCCCTCGAAATTCAGCCTGCCGGTTCCGTTGTCGCCGTTTTCAACCTTGACGCCCAGATCGTTGTGGCTAAGCGATACGCCGTAGAAACGGCCATATTGCCGGTCGACCTTGCCGAGACGGGTATAGAAACCGCTCGAGAGAATCTCATTGCCGCGCGCAGTATAAGACTCCGCCGATTGAGACAGGTCGATCGCCGTGAGGCCAACTCGGTGGAAAGGCAAGATCTCGCCAATGTCGGTCTGACCATCACCATTGGCGTCATTCCAGAGCACAACATCGTCGAAGTGATCATCAAGAGATGAGAATTTTCCATCAAGGTTACTGTCGAGACTGGCAAGCGTAGCAGGCCCGTTCGCAGACGTCGTGTCCGAAAAGGTGAACATCTCGGTCATATCGTCGATCAAACCATTGTTGTTGCGATCCCAGACCAGGAATGCATCCTGGCCGCCGATCCAACCGGTCTGTTCCTTGTAGCCGTCACCATCCATATCGAACAGGGCAGCCGAGGCGCTTCTGGAAATCAGGTCCAACCCGTTTCCATCCAGATCGAAAGCCACCAGACCTTCGTTGCCCATCGCGCGATGAGCCGAGGCCGAGCGTAATGAGATGTTGCCAACCGTGCCATTGCCGGTGTCGGTCGGGGTCAAGGTAACGCTGGAGATATAGGTCTCTGGTGCAGCGGAAATCGTATAAAGCTGGAGTCCGGACTCTCCGACCGTCAGGTCACTGAAGTTGATCGTGCCCGTGCCGATCTGCGCGCCGGAAGCATCGAACGCGGTCCAGGTCGCGGCGTCACCTGCTTCAAAGTCCATCAACTCCAGATCGACGACCGTCGCAGCCTGAAGCCCGAGCTCGATGGTCAGGCCGGTGCTGCCGGTCGTGCCGTCTCCGAGCTGCAAGCGGTCGATGGAGTCCGGACCGGTCAAAGCGGCTGGGTTGAGGATCAAATCACCTTCGACGGCTGATATGCGCAAGCCGTCTCGATACCAGGAGGTTGTTGTTGAGCTTGGGAAACTGCCTCTATCGACCACGAAAGAACGAGACGCCCGTGCAATTGAGGCACCACCATCGTCGAGGATGCCCCCGTTGTTAGCGCCATCGACGACATTGCCAACCGCTTCAAACGCATCCGCATCGGCAGCAAGGGAGACAGTACCGGTCGTATTGTCGATCTTATAGGTGCTGCCGTCCTCAAAGCGGGCAAACTCGACGCGGTTGTTCACGCTGAACCAATCCTTGATGACAATGCGGTCATCAAGCGAACTGGCTGTCGTTACGGCCGCGTCAGCTGCCCCGCGAACCCCTATGATAAGATCATTCCCGCTAACTTCGAAGATCAAATCACTCGCGGAAATCCCAACACCGAATTCGAGCACATCTGCCGTGCCCGCATTGCCATCGACGATGACTTCGACAATTTTTGTTTGTGCAATTTCCTCATAGTGTCCAACAGGCGGATCACCTTCCCCGTTGAAGATGGACTTCCAAACTCCACCTTCCCCGCCGGGAACAAAGTACTTCTGATTGGCCAAGTCGTACTTGTAACGATACACCTCGCCTTCACCACCGGCGACAACCCACTCGTAAGTACTCTCTGCCGGCACCTCCTGGTTTTCAACCACCAGGGTCTCGTCCAGGATTTCATCAACACCTGATCCGCGCCCAAAGAAGTAAACGTCGTTGCCGCCGCCGCCCAAGAGGCTTTCATTGCCGGATGAGCCGATAAGGACATCCTGCCCTTTACCGCCGCTTACAGTTTGGCCTCCACTCGACTGTGCATGCAGGATATCGTCGCCGCTACCACCGGAGACCTCCGCGCCAGCAGACCCGTTCGTTACGATTTGCGCGATCCGCTTGCCAACGAAGTCATCTGAATCATTTGCATTTTGCAGGCCCAACGCTTCGGCCTCGGCAAGGGTATCACGCCACTCCATCTGCGCTTCGGTCTGCAGCATGGCGGCGTCGGCACCGTCGACAAAAGGCATAAGCACTGTGCCGTCTGCGAAGCGGAAACGTTCGATCCTGCTCGCGGAAGTCTTCCAGTCTTTCAGAGTCACTTGGTCGGTCGAGAGCGTGGGATCCGTACCATCAAACTGATCCTTGGTACGGATGGTCACGATCAGATCGTTGCCACTGACCTCCAACAGAAGGTACTTTGCGGTCACGCCTGCGCCGAACTCGAGAATGTCGGCACCCGCGCTGTCCTGGATCGTATCCTGACCGCCCGAGGCATCGTAATAGTAGATGTCGTTACCCGCACCGCCCGACAGTATTTCCGATGCTGTCGAGGAAATCAGAACATCCGCTCCGGACGTGCCACTAACATCGCTTGCCGCGCCGGATATTGCTGAGAGAGAAACGCCGTCAGCGGCCGTCAAGTCGGCGACGTCCGCACCGGAAATATCGATCTGCGCCCCACTGGAAAATCCGAGCGTCTCGACGCGGTTTTTCGGATTGGTCCAATCCTGAATGGTGATGCGGTCCGTCAGGTCTGCGAAGCTCGCGGCATTCGGATCGTCGAGCGCGATGATCAGGTTGTTGCCGTCAATCTTGAGACGGACATCGGCTATTGAGATACCGTTGGCGAATTCGATGGTATCGTCACCGCCATTCCCCTGCTTGATCACAGGTCTCGTCTTGTAATGATGGGTATCGATGATCTTGCCGCCGGTTACCGTGGAGGCATCGACCCACCTGGCATTTTCCTCACCACCGCCAGGGATGTAAAACTTACCGTTGACGAGCTGGACGCGTCTCTTCTCGCCCTCTCCACCCCTAATTTCGAGCTCCTGGGTGGTTTTGTAGACGTACTTTTCGGTGCCCCAGTAGTGGTAATCGTCGTGAAGCGTATCGCTCCCGTCGCCGCGGCCGAAGAAGTAAACATCATCGCCCTTGCCGCCCTTGAGTTGGTCGTTACCTTCGCCGCCGTAGAGGACATCGGCATCGCCATAGTTGGACGTCGTATCCTCGGCAATATGATCGCCAATCAGTTCGTCGTTCCCGGCGCCGCCGACCAGAACGTCGGTGCCTTTGCCGCCGATCAGGCTGTCGTTGCCATCGCCACCGAACAGGCCGTCCACAAGAACCTTCGGCTCGCCTTTCTGGGGGTCGCCCAAAGTATCAGACCCGGTCAATTCGTCAGCCGCCGCGCCCTCACCCTCCTGGACTTCACTTGCGATCTGCCGGAGCCCGGCTTTCAGTTCTTCCCGGATTTCCTGTTCGCTCTGACGATTACGGCCAAAGAGCGTTTCCTCGTTGTTGGTAAAAGAGGCGTCCAGTTGCTGCTCTTGAACCTTGTCGTAGAGCACCTTGTTATCCGCGTAGACTCCGTAAGCCGAAGCGAGCTCAATATCCTTCCCAAGCTCTTCCAGCGTGTTCGCGCTCGTCACCTTGAACGCGCGCTTGATGTAACGGTCCCCGCCTTCAAAGTCGGCTCGTTTGATTCCGCGCAGGACACCGTCTTCGATCGCCTGTTGCGGCGTATCAAAATTGCCGACTTCCTTGTCAGGGACCGGCCCACCAGAGAAGTATTTGCCGCCGATGTAGCCAAAGTTCAGGTCGCGATCGAACTTACCGACGGGCACACCGCCAACGCTGTTGAACAGCAGCGTCAAGGTATCGCCAGCCGCTCGGGACATCGCTCGCGCGACCTCTATATCTCCGCCGTTGTCAGCTCCTTCAGCTCCGAGCTGCCACTTTCCATCTCTGTATCGGAGGTAAGAAATCGCGTTCGGACCGACAGAATCGCCCCCGAAGAGACCGCCCAGCGCTGTCCCAAGGAACGCACCTGCAAAAGACGCAATAAGAATTCCCAGCGGCCCAGCCCCAATACCCAAGAACCCAAGCAGCTTCGCTCCCGCTAGAATACCACCGACTGCTCCTCCAAGGGAACCGCCGATGGCTTGTCCTTGCGGATTCCCATCGAAGAGAAGCTTTGCAAGCTCCGATCCAGCAAAAGTACCCAGCGCACCAGCACCAATGTTTGCAAGTGTCGCCCCTACATTTACGGTATATCCAGTTGGAATAATGGAATCGCCCGGGCCGATAATAAAGGTTGGCTCAAGGACGGCACCACTGACTGCACCAACAAATTCTTTGCTGGCTCCAGCGGCTAGCAAGGAATTTGCCACAACGACATTGGCCGCAGTACCGATAACAACATTTGCAGCCGTTGCCCCCAAACGTCCGCCGAAGGTCGCTTGATCGAATCCAAGTCTTTCGCTGATTGCAGAGCTTAGTTGCCCAACACCATAGTTGATGCCCTGCTTCGCAAGCGCGACACCGAAGCGAGTCGGCAAATAGTCCGACCGAACACCGAACTGGTAACCAATCGCATCGCCGATGTAGCCACCGAGCGTGTCGCCAGCGGCCTGTGTCAGCAGGCTCAACGCAACGTTATCGGGTCCAAAGTGAGAGGCCAGGGTCGACCCCAGCAACGAGCCAAGGCGTCCCTCGGTACTCTGTACCGAATAGCGCGAATCGTTATGCACCCGGTAGCCGCCGGCGATATAGGTGTGCAGGCCTTCAACGGTGAAATTGTAGACCCGGTGCCGTTTGGGCGCCGGACGGATCATGGACGGCGGGATCGTATCAAGAACCGCGGCCTCGATGACGCGGTCGTTGATGGCTTCGCGCAGACTCCTAAAGCTGCCCGTGGGTGACATGAAGCGCGGTGCCGACGCGCGGCCGAGGCCGGCGTCTGTGACCGGCCTGACCTGGATGGCGGGCGCTTCGACAGGCGCGCAAGGCGGCGTCAAATTGACTGGAAACTTCAGTTCGGCGCCGAGGCTTGTCTCTGCGCCACTGCTCTGGCGGATCGCGTCCTGCCGGGTCGCGCCCAATCCTCCTGAGCCAGAGCCACCGAAAACCTGAACCGCGAAGTCGGGAACCTGCGCCACACGCTTCGGTGCCACGCCGCCAAGCCGATATGCTTCCATGTCTTTATCCGCCGATTACGTTCGTTTCTTGAATGCTGCGGCAGGAACGCCGCAACGCATAACGCGCGGGGAAGAAAGACCGGCTCGCTGTCGAAGTGAGCAGTGGACTCAGGCCTTCCTTCCCAACGCGGAAAGGACGTCTTAGAGCTCCACCGTGATCAGCCCGTTGCCGTCGGGCGCAGGCTGCAGTGTCTTGATCGTTTTGCCGGGGAAAACCTGGGTCTTGATTTCCTTGACCGCCTCGTCACGGCCGCCGAAGGGCGTGATGAGGTCCATCAGCCAGATGCGGTCACCGGACTTCCAGTCGTTCGGTGCGAGGCGTCGAATACCGCCTTCCTGAATCCGCTTCTCGGCGTCCTCGTTGAGGAAGGCCCAAGTCGCAAATCCGACCGGCAGGGTCTTTTCGAGCCAGAGCCGGAACTGCCCCACGGCCACCGGCGGAACCAGCATCCATTCCAGATCGGCAATGAAGAAGTGCTTGTGCGTCGGTACCTGCGACATCAGCCAGACGCCGTGGCCCAAGGCCGCGACTTTGTCGATCGAGTCGTTTGGCGCCGCACCTTGCGTGCCGGCCTCGGCCTGGCCGGAGGATTGCCCCTCCGATTGACCGCTCGCCTTTGCTCGATCATGTGTCTGATTTTGATCGCTCTGATTTGAGCTGCCTATATCCGCCGGATTGGCTCCACCAGCGCCCCCGAGAGATTGCCCCTCGTTCGCCGATGGCTCGTTTGTTTCTGTCATTCTGACCCCCAGTTTTAGGTGACCTATCTGGCCCTTCCTACTTTCCCGCAGCGACTCAAACCAGAGCGAAAGTTACCCAAACCTAAGCAAACCGCCACACTTACGTTCGGTTGCGGCCAACACCGGCCACATCGACACCGCAGGAACTACTGCAAGATACAGTTAACGAATTCGCATGTGAACAGCTATTTCACGCAAGAGGTGAGAAATTTCTCTTGCAATTCCCTTTGGCTTTTGACTTCAAGCGTCTAGTGTCAAAACACTATAATTTATAGTTATTCAAAAAAACCACTTCTCTGGCGTTGTATTTTGTTGTTTTTAATATCGTTTTTAGAAAATCGGTCACGGACAGCATGAAAAATACAACCATAACGAACAACTAACGATCGATAGGGAAGTTCTTGCAACAGAACATCGACCGCTGACTTTTTACCCAGTGAATTTTTCTAAACTCAACCTTAAATCGCCAAAGGGCTGATAAGGCAAATAGTCTTAGGACGACACCAGTCCGGAAAACCAACCCTGCACTCGGCTTGAGGTAATCAACCTTTTTTGCGCGCAAGGATCATCAGGCTGCCAAGCGCGGAACGGTCGATCCAACGCAGTCTGTGGTCCATATTCTGTTGCGCTATCGCCGCTGTCGTATAGCGCTCCGCGTCGGCTTCGAAAATCCTGCAAAGCCGGTCGTAGGTGCCGCGCGCATGGAGCGTCCAATCGTCAAAACGCTCGATTTCAAATCCGGCAGCGGCCAACTCGCTTCGCCAGCGCCTTTGCGGCCAAAGATGCGACGCGCCATAGAGCTCCAGGATCGGCCGGGGCGAGAGCAAAACAGATCCGAACCATTCCAGTAGGATCAAATGCCCGCCCGGACGCAGAACCCGCGCAATGTCAGAAATCGTCCTCGAGAGATCATCCGCGTAGCCCAGCGTTTCCGCCGCCCAGACCAGATCGAAACTCCGGTCCGCGAAGGGCAGGCGCCCGTGCTCTGCGGCAAGCAGTTGAACTCGGTCTCGTGTGCCGGCAATATCCGCACCACTCAAGCGCCAGGGCGCATTATCCACCGCCACCGCGTGACAGCCAAATTCTTGCGTGAGCAGTTTCGACGCATCGGCAAATCCACAACCGACTTCCAGAACACGATCACCCGCCGAAGGTGCCGCAAATGCTGCCATCCGGCGGTTCCCCGCCGCCGCTGCCTGCGGAACCGAAAGGGTCTCATCCTCGAACAGACCGATATGAAGATTACGGCCCCAGGCCGAATGGAAAAGCTCACGAATGGAGGGTTCGCGCTGGTTTTGGGTCATCGCAGCAAAGCCGGTTGGTCACACAAAGTCGATCAGGCAGGTTCAGCAACGAGCGCTCGGGCGCGTTCTTGCCGCACGTCGATCATTAGCTCGCAGGTTTTGCATTCCCCGCACTCTTCAACGCCGTCCTCGGTCTTCACGGGCGTCCGACAGGTCCAGCAGATGTCAACCAGACGCTCAGGCAGATAGTCCATCTCTTCTCGCTTCGTCACCATCGGCAACAGGAAGAAGCTGGGCGGCGCTTCCGGGAAGCAGTTCGCCGCGACGCAGGCCTCCACATGTTTGAAGCGCTCTTCCCAGTGCCCCTCCTCCGTACAGGTGCCCACGGTCCAGCGGTCGACGGGCCGCCCCTTGGCCATCAGGTAGGAATGCGCGACGATGCCCGCTTCAAATCCGACGGTCACCATATCGTAGCCGAAGAAGCGGAACCCCCGGTGATCGACGGCCGATTGGGAAAAGCTGAAATCCCGGTAGGTTTCTCGGCAGTAGTTCACGATCTCGAGACAGCGCTTCCCTTCGATCCGAAAGCGGTCCTCCTGATTGATCAGATCGACGTGATGGACCAGGATTTCGTCCCGGGTCTCCCTGAGCAGCTTGACCAGGGTATAGACGCTGTCGATCCCGCCGCTGAGCATCACCAGCGTCACTTTGGGCCGCCGCGTCACCACGATACCGCCTTTCGCGTCACGCTCCAGGTTGATCGCCGGGCTTTCGGTCGAAACCAGAACCCGCTGTTCGCCTGCCCCTTGGTTGTCCCCTGTCTTCTCTTGATCCAAGGCTCTAACGTTCCTTCAAAGCTTCGTCCTGATACTTCAGGAAAGGATGCAGAAAATACTCAATCGCCCGGCGATGTCCCGTCTTGACCTCGACCGTGACCGCCATGCCGGGCGTCAACGGCACCCACTTGTCGCCGACCAGAATACGGTCATCGTCCATGGCAACCTTCGCCGTGTAAAGCAGCCCCTCTTTTTCATCCTGGATGGCGTCGGCGGAGACCTGCATGACCTCGCCGTGCAAAAGGCCGTACTTGGTGAAGGTAAAGCTCTCGACCTTGATCTCGGCAGACTGTCCCGCTTCCACGAAGCCGATGTCCTTGTTCAGGACGTTGGCTTCGATTTCCAGCGGCTGATCGCCGGGAACGATCACCATCAAAGACTGCGCCGGCTGCACGACGCCGCCCACCGTGTGCACGGCCAATTGCTGAACCACGCCGTCGACCGGCGCTGTCAGATGCCGCAGGCGATTGCGTTCCTCGGCCTTGCGCAGCTCTTGCGCCAGCCCCGAAACCCTTTGCAGCGCCTCGGCCAGTTCCTGGTTCGCCTCGGCGCGGAAACCGGCGATCAGCGAAGCACGGCGGCGCTGGAGCGTCTCGATACCCGCCGACGCCTCCGTCACCCGGTGCTTTTCGATCGAGAGATTGCCCTCGGCTTCAACCAGATCCTGTTTCAGTTGAAGAAAGGCCGAGCGGGTGCCGAACTTCTTCGCGGCCAGAGTCTCCAGCGCGGCAACCCGTTCTGCCAGCAGCGGTACCATCCCCGACAGCTTCTTGATGTTGGCCTGGGTCATGGCGCGTTCGGCCTTGCGCTCGGATATTTCGCTGTCGATGGAGGCCAGCTGCGCCTCATGCTCGTGCAGCTTCTCTTCCAGCAAGGCCTGGCTGGTTGCAGCCATGACGGGCGAGATCCCCCGCGGCGCCCTGAAGGCGGTCATGGGGTCCTCCTCGCGCTGCATCATCGCGGTCAGGCGCGCGACATCCAGACGCGCCGCAACCAGGTCCTGCGCCAGGCGTTCCTGGTTGGCGTCGCTCTCGGTCGGATCCAGTTCGATCAGCAGATCGCCCGCCTTGACGCTCTGCCCGTCGCGCACATGGATGTTCCGCACCACGCCAATTTCCAGCGGCTGGATCACCTTGACCCGGCCGCCGGGGATGATCTTGCCCTGGGCGACGGCTTCCGTATCGATCTTGCCGAACCAGCCCCAGGCGATAGTGGCGACAAAGAGCGTGGCGATCACGAAGACCACCGCACGCCCGACC
The DNA here is from genome assembly GCF_007004665.1 of Denitrobaculum tricleocarpae. Taxonomy (GTDB): domain Bacteria; phylum Pseudomonadota; class Alphaproteobacteria; order Kiloniellales; family Kiloniellaceae; genus Denitrobaculum; species Denitrobaculum tricleocarpae. The sequence goes on from NZ_ML660057.1 coordinate 356,137, forward strand.
GGCGAGGCCGGGGTCTCCAAAATCTCAACGGCGGCGGGCAGGAACTCGAGCTCCTGGCCCTTCAGCTTCGCCTTAGGCTGCTTGCGCTCCTCGGCGACGGATGCGCGCCATACGGCACCGGCCTGCCGGATCCCCGCGAACATCACAATTCTCCCGTCTGGTGTTTGTAGAGCGCGGCGTAGCGGCCGTCGCTCCTGAGCAACTCTTCGTGCGTGCCGTCCTCGACCACCTGCCCCGCCTCGATGGTGACGATGCGGTCGGCGCGGCGCACGGTGGAAAGGCGGTGCGCCACGATAATCACGGTCCGCCCGGCGCAGATGCTGCGCATATTGTCCTGGATGATGCGTTCGGACTCATAGTCCAGCGCCGAGGTCGCCTCGTCAAAAATCAGCACCCGCGGGTTGGTCACCAGGGCCCGGGCGATGGCGATGCGCTGCCGCTGCCCGCCGGAGAGCGAAGACCCGCGCTCGCCCAGAATGGTGTCATAGCCTTCCGCCAGTTCGAGAATGAACTCGTGGGCGCCCGCCAGCTCCGCCGCCTCGATCACCTGTTCCATGGAGATCGCCGGATCGGCCAGAGCGATGTTATCCCGGACCGAGCGGTTGAAGAGTACGTTTTCCTGCAACACCACGCCGACCTGCCGCCGCAGCCAGGTCGGATCCACCATGGCCAGATCCGTGCCGTCCACCAGGACCCGTCCGCTCTCGGGCACGTAAAGCCGCTGGATCAGCTTGGTCAGGGTGGATTTGCCGGAGCCGGACCGCCCGACCACGCCGATCACCTGCCCGGCCTTGATATCAAGCGAGATGCCGCGCAGCACCTCCGGTCCTTCGGGCGTATAGCGAAAAACCGTACGGTCGAAAATGATGTCGCCCTTGATGGCGGGCAGTGCCGGACGGTTCGGGCTCTGCGCCGGTTCCGCCGGAGCGTTCAAAACATCGCCCAGGCGGTCGAGGGAGATCCGGAACTGCTGGAAATCCTGCCAGAGCTGTGCCAGGCGCAGGATCGGCTGGTTGACCTGCCCGGAAAGCATGTTGAAGGCAATCAACTGCCCGACGGTCAGCTCACCATTGATCACCAGCTTGGCGCCGACCCAGAGTACGGCGGCGATCACCACCTTGTTGATCAGGGTCACGCCCTGGCTGCCGATCATGCCCAGCACCACGCTGCGGAAAGACGCCCGCACGTACTCCGCCAGCTGTTCTTCCCAGCGCTGGCGCATCTGCGGCTCGACCGCCATGGCCTTCAGGGTCTCGACGCCGGAGACCGATTCCACCAGAAAGGCCTGGTTGACCGCGCCGCGCTGAAACTTCTCCTCGACCCGCCGCCGCAGTTCCGGCGTGATCGCCACCGACAGGATCACGTAGAAGGGGATCGAGCCCAGCACGATCCAGGTCAGGACCGGCGCGTAGTAGTACATCACCGCGAAGAAGACGAAGGTGAAGAGCAGGTCCAGCACCACGGTTAGGGCGTTGCCGGTCAGGAAGCTGCGGATGCTCTCCAGTTCGCGCACGCGGGCCACGGTCTGGCCCACCTGCCGCGCGCCGAAGTAGGCAATCGGTAAAGCCAGCAGGTGTCGGAACAGCCGCGCGCCCAGTTCCACATCCACCCGGCTGGCGGTGTGGGAAAAGATATAGGTCCGCAGGCCGCCCAGGATGATCTCGAAGACCGTGATGGCCAGCAAACCCACCACCAGAACGTCGAGCGTGGTCAGCCCCCGGTGCACGAGCACCTTATCAATCACAACTTGAAAAAACAGCGGCGTGACCAGCCCGAAGAGCTGCAAAAACAGCGACGCCAGCAGGACTTCGCCGAACAATCGCCGGTACTTGACAATCGAGGGAATGAACCAGGTGAAATCGAAACGCCGGTCCTCGCCCGCGAGCTGCGCCCGCCGGGTCAGGAAGATGAACTGCCCGGTGCCCCGCTGCAGCAGTTCGTCGACGGTGATCGTCTCCGGCCGTTGCCCGGGCACATGGACCAGCGCCTTGCCTTCGGCGATCCGCGCCAGGATGAAGAAGGTCCCGTCACCCGCCTCGGCAATCGCCGGAAAAGGGGACTTTTCCAGGCGTTTTGGCTTGACTCGGACCGCCCGCGCCTTGACCTCGAGCTGCCGCGCCGCGCGCACGAGACTCATCACGTCCAGCGGCGCACCGTTGGGCGAATACTCGTGCCGAATCTGCTCCGGGTCCGCAGGCAGCTTCAGGAAATGCAGCATCATGGTCAGACAGAGCACACCCGTGTCCGCCGCCAATGCACTCGAAATTTCCCTGGACCCGCCGTTCCCCGCAGCCGCTGCGGCGCCTCCTGCACCCTCGGGCATTTTACCTCAAGTGGTTAAAATTTGCTCTTGCACTCGATGATTGATCGTGTGTCAATAATAGGGCATTGGCAAGGGGGAAGTGCGGAAGCGCAAATTGTCAATCTGTAAGTGCAACTCTTTTTCAACTTGCCACAACGATCAAATTCTGGACGAAAAAGTATTTCGCGGCACACAGACGGAAAACAACTACTCGTGAAAATCAAAACATTGAAAAAAATAAAAATATATATTTTATTTTTATTGAAATTTTCAATTTTTATTTTGACTTTTTCCTGCTCAATATTTACATCAACTCTTGTTTTGACTGGAATTTATTCAAGTTTTTGGCATTTTTTACTTTCTTTTATTTTATGCACTCAATACGTTATTTTGATTAATTATTACAATAACAGCATTTGGGAAACTAAATTAAAATTTAATTTATCTCTATTTGTTTTACTGTTTTTATTTCGCGTCCTCACCACTTATGCGGCAAGTCGAAGTGTTATATCTTTCGATATAGTATTTTATGAAAATGGCGTACCGACCATGGCAGGAATAATAGCAGAAGCAGTTATTTGTTGTGTATTTGTTTTAATTTTACATATTTTTGTAAAAATATACTTTATATTTTCCGAAGTTTTTAATTCAATTTACAAACGTTCTGTTGGTAATGTAATCACGCCAGGCTGCGCGAAGCTTAGGGAGAAGTAAGAATGGGTGTAAGCTTTGATAAATCACCAAGCAACCACACTATCAGTATCAACCAAGAGGGGAAGGTAGTACTTAAATATGGCGGAGGGAAACAATACATTATACCCAATAGCGAACGATTAAATATAGATATCAGCCACGAGAACTACCACAATTATACAGCAAGAAGCATTGTAGGATTCGAAGAAGGTACAGATTTTTTTGATTTAACCTTCGCAGAACAAGCAGATTTAGTTATTGATGCTCGCGCTGTTTTCCCAGCACCTTTGTTGGCGCCGAAAGCGTTTTTGATACCAACCACAAACATAGAAAACGCCTGGTATGCAGCCAAGAGGTTCCCTGCGTTCACTGATCCTGGAGTTGACACATCACAGCCTGTGAGAACCGGGGACGTCTCTGAAGTGTCGCTGATGGACGCCGATTGGTTTGGCGTTAAGTCACTGCAAGACACATTGAACAACGGTGGAGACGCGCTTCCCAGCTCAGGCCCAGTGATGCACATTGTAGACAAGACCTCGAGAATGATTGTCAACGCCACTCTTCCTGGGCATGCTCTCTACCCAGGGCTTGTCGTTCGGCATGTCTACTCAGAGAATGGTAGAATCTATTCTGAAACATTTGGAATTGGGGTTGGTGAGCTGGGGTTACCTAATACTTTCGCCGCACCAACATTGTGGGAGTATTGGGCAGACGGAGAGATGCGAATTCTCTTACACGAGTATGGACCAGATGCATCGCCACCTCCGGACACAAGACCAGAAAACGGTATTTCCGATGATGAAGTAGTTGACATCATCAAAGAAACCGAAGAGCGAATGGCTGAAGACCCAGATTATGATCGGGAATTCAGGGCTAGGTATTGCTTCGCCGCCGGCACCCCCGTCGAACTCCCCGACGGCACGTCAAAACCCATCGAGCAGATCAGAGTCGGCGACGAGGTCCTCGCCTATGACGCCTCCGACCACAAGGGCCAGGGCGCGCTTTCGCCGTGCCGGGTCACGCGCACCTATGCTACACCGGACAAGCTTGTTATCGACTTCCATGGCCTAAAGGTAACGCCGGGGCATGTGTTCCTTTGCGGGGACGGTGAGTTTGCCGGGCAGCATCGCATGCTGATGGAGATCCTGCGCTCGGACGGCACCATCGTCAGCGCCGACGGCACGGTCCTGCGGGCGGCGACCAATGCGCCCGTGGAGAGCCGGGAAGATGCTTTTGTCCAGGTGGCCTATCTGACCGACGGCAACGACGCGCTGATGCAAAGCGGAAAGATGCGCGCGGGCACGCTGATCCTGACGCCGGAGGGCGAGAGCAAAAGCGTGCTGGCCTGCCTGGAAGAAGACGGCTACCGCTTCGATGCCGAAACCGGCCTGGTCGCGAAGGACGGCGAGGAGCCCCACCCGCTCTACTGGTACGGCGAGATCCCGCGCCCTGAGGACTACGTGCTCAAGCGCAGCGAATTAACCGACGCGGATCTCTACGCCGAGCCCGAATACCGGCCCGAGGTCGCGGCCAGCGCGCCCCCCTCGAAACTCGGCCGGGGCATCACCCCCGCCGAAGGCACCCTGCACGCCACCGCCGCCAAACAGGCCGGGGAGACCATTCACTAGAGCGGATCCTGTGAATCCGCTCTAAGTCTTGTAGTTGGATCAAAGTCACAAGCTTAGTTGATCGCCGTCCGCGGTTCCATTCTGAGATGATCTGATCCCGCTTCAAACCCGTCGGGCATGGCAGGCGAAAAGAACAAAACGGCCTCAGCTTTTCACCGGCGGGGCCGTTTTTTCGTTCCTCACCGCCTCGATTAGAACCGGTCACAGAGCGGACAGAATTGACCAAACCGCGACCTCCCAATCTGGTGCGCAGTTGGAGTGCGGCGCCTGAATTTATACACCTGGAACAGGTGCTACAGGCGCCTGCGATTTCTGAGCGTCTGGCACTCTTGACAAGAGGGTGCCGGGTGGAAGTCTCTCGTGGAGCGTTTCCTGAATTAAACCCGCGTGGTCTACGCGCGGAATGGTCGCCCCTCCCCAAGCTTCTTGCGTTTTTACGCGCAACAAAGGAGGCCCCGAAATCTGCGTTCGAGATCGGGCTTTACGGATCGAGAGGCAGCGAACTTTGGGTAAAGTAAGACGCAAAGGCCCCTCGTTACGAGCGCTCCCCTTCGGCCGCGGCAACAGGTCATGCAGCAATCCCTAGGGTCGGTCTTCGATGATCATCCGGAGGAGTCTTCCAACATCAAAACGCATCGCCAAATCTTTCTTCAGGTCCTCCGAAGCGCTGACGTCCAGCGTGAAAAAGCATCGGAAACCAGTATTTTGTCGGACCCGATGACGAAGGTGGACACCCCCCGGCCCTTCCACTTCGCGACCAGGCTCCGGCACTCTTCCACATGCGGCGAAAAGACCGGCATCATAACGGGGACGCCCAATCCGACCGCCGTATCGACCATGCGTGAAACCCGGCGCTCGACCTCCTCATGCCGCCAATCTCCGTTCAGGCCCATGGAAACCGACAGATCGAAGGGGCCGAACATCAGTGCCGTCAGCCCGGGTGTTGCGGCGATGGCTTCGATGTTATCCACGCCCACAGCGGATTCCACCAGTCCGATGGCCCCGACGCGGGCCTCCTCTTCGGCCACGTAGTCCGGCCAGTTGCGGATAAAGTGTCCGCCGGAGCGGCAGCAGGGACAGGCGCCTCGCAGGCCATGGGGGCCAAAACGTGTCGCCGCCACGGCCAGCTCGGCTTGTTCGGCCGTTTCAAGATTGGGGATCACGACATGCCGGATACCCGCATCCAGTGCCTTCATGATCGCGACCGGGTCGTTGTCAGGCAGCCTCACTGCGGCGGCAATATCGTTGGCATCGGCTGCGCGGGCCAGGTTTTCAGCGGTCTCCAGACCGAAGAAACCATGTTGGCAGTCAATGATGGTGAATTCGAAGCCGTTGAGACCGACCAGGTCCACCATTTCAGGGGACGCGATCTGGGACCAGGTGCCGAAAACCGCCTCGCCTGCGCGAAGAAGTGTCTTGAGATCCCGCGTCATTCACTTAATCCGAGGACAGCCTTGCACTTAATCTCGACCAGAATTCCCGGCATGGAAAATCCCTTGACGGCAAAGCCTGTCCAGGTCGGATAACGCGTCGTAAAAAAGCGGTCCTTGACCGTCATAAAAGTCGTCAGGTCTGCCATGCTGTCGGCAAACCAGGTTTCCATTTCGACAACGTCGTCGAAGGTGGCGTTGGCCGCCGCCAGCACCTTGCCGACGTTCTCAAAGGCCTGAACGAACTGTGCCTCGGCCCCCTCCACCACATTCAGGTCTGCATCGCGCCCGACCTGGCCCGAGCAATAGAGCGTATCGCCCACCAGAATGCCCGGCGCGTAGTGATATCTGTCGTAAATATTTTCCATTCCCTCGGGAACGATGACCTCGCGCTTGGGCATGCTTCAGCTCCTGTAGCAGACGGTTTCGATGGCTGCCGCGATGTCGCGGGCGTCGGGCATATAGGCGCGTTCGAGATTGTCATTGTAAGGGACAGGCATCTCCGGTGCGCCGACGCGGGCGACCGGCGCATCGAGCCAGTCAAAGGCCTGCTCCATGATCGAAGCGGCAATTTCGCCGCCGATCCCCCCAAAGAGCGGCGCCTCGTGCACGACCACCGCGCGATTGGTCTTGCGCACGCTGGTCACGATAGTTTCCATGTCGAGTGGTTTGATCGTGCGGGGATCGATTACCTCCACACTGATCCCCTTTTTTGCCAGGCGCTGCGCCGCCTGCACGGCGCGATCAACCATCGCCAGGCTCGCCACAAGCGTTGCGTCCGACCCTTGCCGCACAATACGCGCCCGACCAGGTGCTATTGTGTACGGTTCCTCGGGAACAGCCTGTTCCGCGCTCAGGTACATTAACTTGTGTTCCAGGAAGACAACCGGATTATCCGAACGGATTGCAGTGGCCATCAGGCCTTTGGCGTCATAAGCATTCGACGGCGCGTAAATCTCCAGACCCGGCACATTGGCAAAGAACATTTCAAGCGATTGCGTGTGTTGCGCCGCCAGCCGGATGCCAGCTCCCTGGGGGCCGCGGAACACGATCGGCACCCTGGTCTTACCACCCAGCATGAAGCGCGCTTTTGCAGCCTGATTGACAATCGCATCCATCATCAAGGTGACGAAATCGAACAGCTGGATCTCGATGATCGGACGCAACCCCTGCATCGCGGCACCGACACCACAGGTCGCCAGCACCCCCTCTGCAATGGGCACGTCGCGCACCCGCTCTGGTCCGAAAGCATCGAGCAAACCGGTCGTCGTGCCAAAGATGCCGCCGATGCGCGCCACATCCTCGCCCATGAGGATCACGCTATCGTCACGCGCCATTTCCTGATGAAAGGCCTCATTGATGGCTTGCTTGTAGGTGATCGCCCGCTCCCCCGATGGCGGTTCGACCAGCGACAGGGGTGGTGGCGGTGACTTCACCATGTCCATGACCCCATCGGGTGACAGCTCCCCCAACCCACTCGCCCAGTCGACCGCCACCTCGATCTCAGCCGCGACATCACCCGTCAGCCGGTCAAACGCGGCATCATCCAGACCAAGACTTTCGCGTTGGCGCGCAATGGGATCCTCCGACCGCCACCCCGCCTCTTCATCCGCTGTACGGTAACTGTCCAGATTGGCCCGCATCGAGTGATCATCCCAGCGATAAGTCATCGCCTCGATCAGCGAAGGGCCATCGCCTGCCCGCGCGCGCAAAGCCGCCTTCTCCACCGCATCGAATACGGCCACCGGTGTATTGCCGTCGATGCGCAGATTCGGAATTCCGTAAGCATCCCCCCGCGCCGCGATTCCGGGACCCGCGGTAACGGTCTCGGTGGGTGTCGTCAGGCCGTACTGGTTGTTTTCGCAGAAGAAGATCAGAGGCAGTTTCCAGATTGCGGCGAGGTTCATCGCCTCGTGAAAAATGCCCTCGTTCGAGGCGCCATCGCCGAAAAAAGCGATTCCGACTGCGCCGGTCTTTCTCAGCTTGGCGGCCAAGGCCGCCCCGGTCCCGATCCCCATACCCGCGCCGATGATACCGTTGGCCCCCAGAATATTCAGATCGAAGTCCGCGATATGCATCGAACCGCCGACACCGCGGCAATAGCCCTCGGCCTTCCCCATCAGCTCGGCAAACATGCGACCCATATCGGCGCCCTTGGCGATGGTATGGCCATGCCCGCGATGGTGCGTGAGCAGGAAGTCCTCTGGTTCAAGGGCACGGCAGGCCCCTGCCGCGATCGCCTCCTGGCCGACCGAGGAATGCGCCGTGCCCTTGATAACGCCTTTTAGAAACAGCTCCTTCGCGCGGATCTCGAACTGCCGGATACGAAGCATCTGGGTCAGAAGTCCCAGGTTATCCTCGGGGCTCAAGCGGTTCGTCTGCGGTGTCGGAGGCAGAGTCCTTAGGATCGAAACGTCAGCCATAGCGGATCATCCGTAGATAAGCTGTGGTAGCCACAGAGACAGCCCGGGCCAGAGAACCACAATGATGAGAGCAAGCACCTGCAACCCGATGAAAGGCCACTGCGCGGCAAAGATATCCTGCAGGTCTATGCCCTCAGGTGCGGCCCCTTTCAGATAGAAACAGGCCGGCCCGAAGGGGGGTGTCAGATAGGCGATCTGCATTGACAGATTAAAGACGACACCAAACCAGATCGGGTCGTAGCCCAGGGATTGCAGAGTCGGCAGGAAGACCGGCATGGTCAGGAACAGAATTCCGATCCAGTCGATGAAAAAACCCAGGAGGATGAAAACGCCGATCATCACTGCAAGGATTACGCCGGGTTCACTTGAGAGCCCGACGAGCATCTCGCGTGCGAAGCCGATCCCGCCCATCAGATTATAAACGCCAATCAACGCGTTCGTGCCAAAGACAAGCCAGAATACCATTCCACAGGTCCGCAATGCCTGCACCAGCACGTCGCGCAACATCGCGAAGCTGAAAGCGCCCCGCACCCAGGCCACGACAGCGGCTCCAAAAGCACCCAAAGCCGCACTTTCGGTGATTGAGGCGAAGCCGGCATAGATCGACACCAGGACGCCGCCCGCAACCAGCATGGGCAAGGCGACACCGCCGAAGAGCGCCAGCTTCTCCCGCAAGGGAATGTTGCGCTCTTCCTCTGACAGAGGCGGGCCCATCGCCGGATTCAGGCCGCAGCGGATCAGGATATAGGTGATGTAAAGGAGCGCCATCATCAGGCCCGGCAGCAGCGTGGCAACGAAGAGATGTGAAATGCTGACCTCTGCGGTCAGCCCATAGAAGATCAGGATGATCGAGGGCGGGATCATCGTGCCCAACGAGCCGCCCGCCGTGATGGTGCCGATCGCGAGCTTCTTGTCGTAGCCGAGCTTCAGCATCTGCGGCAAGGCGATCAGGCCCAGCAGCACAATCTCGCCACCGATGATCCCGGTCGTCGCACCCAGCAGAACAGCGACAAAGGTCGTCACGACCCCGATACCGCCACGCAGCCCGCCGGCCCAAACGTGGAATGCGCGGTAAAGGTCACGCGCGACCCCCGACTTTTCCATGATCGAGGCCATGATGACAAACATCGGCACTGCGATCAGAGCGAAACTGTCCAGAAACTCCACGGTTCGGCTGCCGACGATGAAAAGCCCGTTCCACCCGAACTGCGTTACGGTCAGGACGACCGCGATGGCGCCCGACACAAAGGCCAGCGGCACCCCCAGCATCAGTAAAACCGTCATGCTGGCAATAATCAGCAGAGTGAGACTGCCGATATCCATCAGCGCAACCGCCAACGATTATGCAAGGGGAGCATACGCCGCAGGATCAGGAGCAGAAACAGGACGCAACCGACAAAAAGCAGCGCCTTGAGATAGCCCGGCAAGGGAGAATTCAGGGTGCTGCCCGACCGCTCGGGATCCCAGGCCCCGGAAAGCGAAAAGCGCCACAAGGCCTTCTCCGCCATTCGCCACGCAGCATAGCTGAGCCCGCCCAGATAGATCGCGCCCGCCACGAGACCAAGAGCCTCTGAGAAGCTGGCGAGCCGAGGACGCCGATCCACCAGAAGAGAGATACGCATGTGCGTTCTCTCGGCCATGCAGAAGGCCCCGCCAATGACAAATCCTATGGACGCCAGCAGGATGGAAACCTCATGTGCCCAGGTGGTCGGCGCATTGAAGCCGTAACGGGCGGCCACCTCGTAGACCATAATCAGAACGATCGCGGCGAAGCACCATGCCGTCATTCGGCCCAGCCACAGGGCAAAGCGGTCAAGAAAAGACATATGGCCGCTCCTGGAAAATTCGGCCGGGCACGGCCGCTTTTATCAATTCAACCCAATGGAGGTCATGAAAGCCTTGTGGCTGTCCACCACTGCCTGGGCATCCGCTGACTTGGCTCCCCAGTCGTTCCAGACCTCGGTCGTCATCTTGCGGAACTTGGCGGCATCCTCGTCGCCAAAGGCAATGAAGGTCACACCCATTTCAGATTTGGCTTTCGCTTCCGCCGCGGCATCCTCGGCCGTGAGGGTCTTGACCAGCGCCGCCGACATGGCATTGCATGCCTCTTCGAATTTCCCCTGGTTTTCGGACGAGAGGCTGTTCCATTTATCCATCGACACCGACATTTCGGTAACGGCCATGGAATGCCGCGCGAGCACCGAATACTTCGCCTGATTGTGCATACCCAGCGCGACGTTCAGCGCCACATTCGCGAGATCCGTGGCATCCAGAACACCCGTCTCCATGGCCGTGACACTCTCACCGACGCCCATGGTCACCAGCGAAGCACCCGCCCGGCTGAGCAGGTCTGAGGCCAAGCCGCCCGGAGCACGCATCTTGAGTCCCTCAAGACCTTCAACGGATTTGATCTCGACCGTCGAGGGGATTTGCTCCGAAGGCCAATGCACCGGGCAGACCAAATAGAGGTCGTACTTGCCATAGAGCGCGCGGGCCAGTTCCAGTCCGCCACCTTCGGTGAACCAGCGGTCGCGCGTCACGCTGTCCGGGTATGCGGCCAGTGTGTCACCCAGCACGCCCAGTGCGGCATCCTTGCCCGCAAAATAACTGGGCGCGGTGTACTGCCCGTCCAGAAGCCCATTCTGGATCGCATCGATTGTCTCTCCCGCGCCGACCACGGCCTTGCCCGGAAGAACGGTAATACTCACCTCACCGCCGGTATCCTCCTTCAGCTGAGCCGCCATTGCCTCGAAGGCCTTGGTGGTGGAGGCATTAGCCCCGAGAAAGGTCTGCATCTTGAACTCGGTCGCCTGGGCAGCCGCCACACTCATACTAAAGGCTGCAGCGCCAAGAAGTGCTGATTTCAGTACCATGATTTCTCCTCCCAGAGAGCTGGCCAGAGGGTTCGATTGCGTCGCGGTTCAGGCCGCGACTTTTACCTTCGGCATTTGCAGGATTTCGCGCGTCTCGGCCGCGCTTGCCGGTTCGCGGCCCAGGCTCCGCGCCTGCGCCACCACCTTGTCGATTACCTCGGCATTGGTCATATGCCGCGCGCCGTCCATATAGGCATAATCGCCCAGACCGATGGAAATGTGCCCGCCCTGGCGGATAATCTTCTCGGTCAGCTGAAAGAGGTCACCCTTGTAGTTCACCACCGTCCAGACCGTCTCGAAGTCCTTCGGCAGGAAGGTCGTATGCGCATCAAGCCCGGCCTCCGTGCCCGGGTGACCCGCGAAGATGATCTCATCCGTCATGCAGAAGCATACATAGGCGGGTCCCCGCAGGACCCCCATCTTCAGGAACTGTTCGATCTGCCGGGTAAAGCTGATGTTCCAGCTGACGAGGTAGGGTTTCAGACCATAGTGGTCGATCCGCTCGGCGAAATACATCAGGGTCGCCGTCGAGTTCTTATAGATCAGATCCGTCGTGTCATAGGCCCCCTTCTCGGGATTCCACCAGTCGACGTTGACGCTGCCGCAATCCATCGGCGCGAAGTCCGGCGCCGTCTCGGCAGACTGCATCATGGCCTCCACGGCTGCGAACCGGCTTCTGGCGTCCGCGTCATTGGCGACGTAACCCAAGGTGGGGTGGATCAGAAGATCCGATTGCGCGCGAATACCCGCGTTGGCTTCGAGGTAGAACTCAGGGCTGTGATCCGGCGCGCCGTCCGCTGTCCGGGCGTGATAGTGCAAAACAGCGGCACCCGCGTCGTAACAGGCCTTGGCATCTTTGATGATCTCTTGCGGGAGGAAAGGCACATGGGGATTTCCCACCCGCGTCGCCAGTTCGTTCACCCGCGCTTCAATGATGATCTTGTCCAAAACTCCCTCCTCCCAGCCCGGTTGATCCGGGCATTTCTGTAACGAGGTTATACACTCAAAATTCAAAAAGTCATATAAAAAGTTATATTTTCATTGCTTCTGCAGTAATTCTATATATCTTTAGTAATATGAATTTTGAAAAAGAATCCTCCCCATTCGATCTTGCCGCTCTGCTTGGCGGCGCATTTCCCGGCCATACGATGCAGCGGCTGCGCACCCCCGACGGTACCTATCGCTACAGTTACGTAAGTGCCGAAATTGAGAAGACATTCGGCCTCAACGCCGATGCCCTCATGGAACTCGAGGCCGTGGACCACAGCTGGATTCATCAGGAAGACCGAGCGCGATTTATAGCCGCGTTGGAGCGGTCTGCATCCCAACTCACGACCCTGGATGAAGAGGTGCGCGTCGAACTCCCGGAAGGTGGATTCAAATGGGTTCGCTCTATAGGACGTCCACGGCGGCAGAGTGACGGCACAGTTATCTGGGACGGCGTCGCGCTGGACGTCACCGACCGCCGCGAGGCTCTGGAAGCGCTCCATCGCACACTGTCGGATGCTCGCAGAAACGAAATCTCGGAAGGGCGCTTCGCACTTATCGCGGCAAACGATGTGCTGCGCCCGCTGGCGGATTTAAAGGCCTCTATCGATCGCCTGCAAGCCGCCGCTGTCGATGCTTCCGAGGATGTCGCTTCCTGCGTCGACGAAGTGGTTCAGCACAGCGACCACTTCACCAGGGCGCTCACGGCTTCGCGTGATCTGATCCAGGCTGGCGCCACCGAAGCGTCTCGTCAAATCACCGATCATGGTGGCAAGGCGATGAGTTCACTGACACCGCGACAGATCGAGATCATGCGGCTCGTCCAGGGTGGTGCGTCCAACCGGGACATTGCCGAGGCGCTCAACATTCGCGAGGGGACAGTCAAGCTGCACATCTCCGCCATCCTGAAACGTACCGAGACCCGCAACCGCACCGAAGCGGCGAGGATTTGCTTTGGTTAGCGGCCCGAGACAGGCGACCGAGATCGCCACCATTGTGCGTTGAAGCCCGGGTCCGGTGATGGCGATCAGGATTTAAGGCAAGGACCAGATGAGGTCTGCCATCGCCGTCGCCGCGCGATCGAAGGGCTCGCCCAAGTATCCGGCCATACTGGGCACAATGAAGCGCACGGGCCTGCTGGAGGCACAGGAGAAAATTGCAGAAACGCCTCGCGAAAAGGTCTGAAAACGGGCCGCCGCTGGCGTGCTGGCTAAACAATCATCCACCCAACCGTCGCCTGGTCTCCCTCATAAAGCTGTTTTGCGCAAAGCTCGGCGCGTCACCGCAATGCAGCTATCCGGGGAATCGTAGTCGCAGCAATTGCGAAAAGCTGGTGCGAGCATCACTTTGTACTCAGTGAATCTTCTGAGTCTGGTTCCAAAGCTTGCGGTCACTCCCGCAGTCCGACGCCTTGCGTCTCGATAGCTTGGAGTGAAACGAGCGTAGAGCCAAACAGCATGGCGGATAACATCCGGTGGGAATCGATAGCGTGCGGGGGAGATGGTTGGCGTCTCGACACGTCACAATGAAGAGGAAACTGACTTTAAAGAGCTTAATGTGACAATCCCGACTTGAGATCAACGACCCGAAACCTCATCGTACGGTCGCGACAGATCCCGGTTGGTGCCCCAAACCCATCTGCCTCAGTTAAAGGGCTCACGACCGACGGCGTGCAGGGCGGAGAAAGCCTCCCGGACACTGCCGCTGACCAGATAGTGCAGTCCGAAGGCCGCCCCCAGGAGGATCGAACCAAGCGCCAGCGGGGCACTAAGTGAGAGGGTGGCAATCCCGGAAATACCCTGCCCCACCGTGCAGCCCAGCGCCGTCACGCCACCGAAGCCCATCAATAGCGCTCCCAGCAGGTGGCGGCGCATCTCTCTTGCGTCGTCGAAAGCTTCCAGACGAAGCTCCCTCTTCGCCGCAGCGGTGAGAAAAGCGCCCGCAATGGTTCCGATGACTAGGCCAACGCCGAAGTCGATCGTGGCCCCGGAGAAGGTCAGCAGATAGATGATTGTCTCTCCCGGCGGGAGAACGTAGGTCAAGGACTCGACCCGCTGCGGATCGAAGGGATCGGCACCGACGATACCGGTTGCCGCAAAGCCGGCCGCCACCGCAAGACCAATGATAAGGCCGCCGAAGATGTCTCTTGGCGCCGCGCGGAAAGCCGCACTCTGGAAACACCAGCGCACCATGACCAGGGGCACGACGAGTCCCAATCCCATGCTTATCGAAGATCGCTCAATCCCCAGCGCTGCGCTTAAGAGGTGCGACAAGCCCTGACCGCCAAGCTTCTCCAGGTTCAGGCTGAGGGGATCGATCACCGCTTCACGCAGAACGCCTGTAATGCCACGCGCGGTCATATAGGCCGAGAGCCCCAGCACCAGGAACACGACGATAGCGCGCAGATCGCCGCCGCCGAGGCGGACCAGCGTTCCGTAACCGCAGGTGCCCACCATCGCCATGCCGAAGCCGAACAGGAGACCTCCAACAATCGCCCCGGCCCAACCGAAAGAAGCGGAGAGATAGAAGCTCTCGCCAATCCGCGCGCCGCCCCAGGCGTCGAGAAACTGCACGGCCATCATGGCAACCGCCATCGCCAGCCCCCAACTGCGCATCCGCCGCGTGTCATCCGCCAGAATCCAATCCTCGATCGCCCCGAAGGTGCAGAAACGCACACCGCGGGCAGCTGCGCCGACGACCAACCCGGCCCCAAGGCCACAGCCGGCGAGCATCAGTGAAGTCGGAATTTCATCCATGGTTCGGGTCTGACCGCCCGGCGCGCTCACCAGTCATCCGTCGACTTGCCCTCCGCTTTGAGCTGCTCGAGTTTTTCCTGCAGATAGCGTTGAAAGGACTGTTCCTGATATTGGCCGCTGCGGACAAACTCGAACATGCTGACAAAATGAAATGGCTTGAAGTAGCCGGGCATACGGGCCACCTCGCTCGCCCGCCCCGCCCGGCCTGCAACTGCTTGCGGGTCGCTTGGAAAGAAAACGACGGTCGGCGTAAAGTTGATTTGCCACTTTCTCGCCAAGGCACGCTCCTCAAGCTCTTCGCCATCAAAATCGGTGACGGCGCGACTGCCCCAGAGGTCCAGTTGAAGAAGCTCGAAGTTTTCCCGCAAATAAGAAACGATCTCGGTACGTACCAGATTTACGCTGTGCAGCTCACGACAATAGGGACAACCACGCTGTTCCCACAGTACAGCAAAATGCCGGCCGTTGTCCGCGGCGACGGTAAGGTCTTCCTGCAGATCGAGGAAACTCTCGACGAACCAGTCTTGAACATGCAGCCCGTTATCGCCAACCTCAGGTTCGGCCGCACGCAGGCTTTGCGGTGACAAGAGTTGAGCGGTGGCCGCCATACCGGCAAGCAGCACCGTCCTTCGGTTGCTTTCCATGGCTTCTCTCCCTCTTCAGCGCAACTGCGGGAGGACGCTTGCAATCGGTCATCCGTCATCGATTGCAAAGCAAAAAGCAGCATCGCTGTTTTTACATATTTATATTCAAATATTTATATGTATAATTTTAGCCTGACAACAAGAATCGCTCAAAGGTAGGTGTTATCGGCGCTGAAACCAAGCGCGCGGCAAGCCACCGCAATCGGGAGAACCTTCATGCTTTCTTATTATAGCCCAGGTCACCGTCTCGCTGTTGCAGCTTTTTTTATCGCGGGTTTTTCCTGCGCCGCTGCCGCGCAGGACGCCATCGTGACCTTCAAGTCACTGGCCCCCGATGTGGCGGTGGAGGCGGCCCAGGCCGCCCTGGCAAGCTGCCGGGACGAAGGCTTCCAAATCGCCGTATCGGTGGTCGACCGTGGTGGCAATCTGCAGGCCACGATCCGCGACCAGTTCGCCGGGCCTCACACACCGGACACTTCCTATCGCAAGGCCTGGACAGCCGTCAGTTTCCGCACCGACACCCTTGAGCTGGCGGAGTTGACAGAGGAAGGCGAAGCCTGGGCAATCCGTAACATCTCCAACGCCTTGCCGCTGGGCGGCGGTGTGCAAATCGTCGCCGGCGACGGCAGCATGCTGGGCGCTATAGGTGTTTCCGGCGCCCCCAGCGGCTCCGCGGACAAGGCTTGCGCCGACGCAGGTCTGGCAGCAATCGACGACAAGATTGCCTTCTAGCGGAGACGGCGAAAGCTGCAGGTATCAGGAGGCAATTAACAGGAGAGAGCCATGCGTCTTCCGATAGCTTTGGCGGCGCTGCTCGCAAACGCATCCCTCCCCTGCGTTGCGAGCGAGCAGATTCCCGATCAGTATCCGCAGTCGGTGCTCTATGCAAAACCAGTGGAGGTGATCCCTCACGTTTGGTCGGCCATCGGCGCCACTGCCCCGCCGACTTATGAGAACTCAGGACACAACAACAACCTGTCCTTCATCGTCACCGGCGACGGCGTCGTCGTCATCAACGGTGGCGCGGCTTATCTCTTGGCCAAGGCGCTGCATGAAGAGATCAGAGAAATCACAGACGAACCGGTGAAGCTGGTGATCAACGAGAACGGCCAGGGACACGCCATGCTGGGCAATGCCTACTGGGCGGAACAAGGCGTTGCGATTCTGGCGCATGCCGAAGCGGCAGAGGAATTTGAAGACCGCGGCCCTCAGATCCTGGCGCGCATGGAGAATTACAACAAAGAGAAGTCGGCTGGCACGGTTCTGCAAGGCCCCAGCGAAACCTTCGAGGAGGAACAGCTCATTGAAATGGGTCGATTCCGGATTGAGGTAAGGAATCTCGGGCCAGCTCACTCACCGGGAGACATCGTGGTCTGGCTGCCCGAGCAAAGCCTGGTCATTTCCGGCGACATGGCCTTTCACGAACGCCTCTTGCCGATCTTCGACGACACAGACACCGCCGGCTGGCTGGAGAGCTGGGAAGACTTTGAAGCTCTCAAGGCAACCTACGTGATCCCCGGTCACGGCCATCCGACAAACATGGACCAGGTCAGGCGCTATACCAGGGACTACCTGGTCTATCTGCGCGGACAGATCGGCAAGCTGCTTGAAGACGGCGGCAGCCTGGAGGAGGCCTACTATGTCGATCAGTCACCCTACACGCATCTCGACACCTTCGAGCAATTGGCCACACGCAACGCCGGTCGGGTCTACGAACAGATGGAGTTCGAGTAACCAAGCGCCCAAGCGTCATACGCAACTCTAAAGCGTTTTATATTTATCTTGAAACGTAACTCCTCAAAAATCGCGTTCGAGATCAGCAGTTTGCTGATTGAGAGGCAGTGAATTTTGAGTCCATCTAAATGTGAATTGCTCTAAAGCGCTTGCAAGGTTGGAAAAAAGAAACCCCGCAACGGCGTGCTTCGTCGTTGCGGGGCCGAAAGTCGACAGGGAATCGACATTAGCCGAACATGTCGGCGGTAATGCCCGCATACCATCCGAGCGACTCTTCATAGGTCTGCTTGCGCAGGCCCGCCGCCTCGCCGGTCTGGGAAATAAACCCATCCACCTTGGCGATCTTTTCCTCTGTCGCCTTATAGGTCGCCCCGACCTTCACACCGTCGTCGGTTTCGATCAGCGACCAGCAGGTGTTGGAATACTTGGCTGGAAAGACCTTCGACCCGGTTAGTGTGCCGCGCACGGACATAGCGCAGACCTTGGCCTGGCTGTTTGCCGAGAAACCGGACTTTGGCATGTCCCCCTGATGGCAGGCGTCACCCAGGACATAGATGTTCTCATCCATGCGGCTTTGCATAGTCGCAGGCACCACAGGCGCCCAGCCTGCCTCATTCGTCACACCGGCAAGTTCGGCGATGCGTCCCGCCTTCATCGCAGGAATGGCGTTGCAGACGTCGACCTTTTCGACGGCACCGTCGATTACCACCTCCATGGTATCGGGACGCACCTCCACCGCATCGCCGCCAAAATCCGGGCCGATCCACTCGATCATGCCACCATAGTAGTTCTGCCAACCTTCCTCGAAGAGCGCTTGCTTCGAAAACTTTGGTTTGGGGTCGACAATCAGGATCTTGGCCGTCGGGTTTTCCGCCTTCAGCTTGTGCGCCACCATCGACACGCGCTCATAGGGTCCAGGCGGGCATCGAAAGGGGTTCGGTGGGGCGACCATGCAGAAGATGCCGCCAGTGGGCATAGCTTCGATCTGAGCCTTCAGGAGCTCGGTCTGCGTACCGGCCTTGTAAGCATGGGGCATCGCGTTCTGGGCCGAGAGATCCCAGCCGGGCAGAGCATCTTGCTTGAAGTCAATCCCGGGCGAGAGCACAAGACGGTCGTAACCGATCGAGCCGCCGCCGGCGAGCGTTACCGTTTTGGCATCCCGGTCGACCCCGATGGCATAGTCGTGCACCACATTCACGCCATAGTCGCTGGCCAGTTTGCCGTAACCGTGGCCGATGGAGCTCATCTCCCGGAAGCCGCCGATATAGAGATTGGAAAAGAAGCATGTGTAGTAGCGCCGCGTCGGTTCGATGAGAACGACATCAATCGCACCCTTGCTGTCCTTGGCGATGTATCGCGCGGCCGTGGCCCCGCCGGCACCTCCACCGATGACCACGACCCGTGGCCTGGTCTGGCCAAGCACCGCCGGCGCCGTCAGGCCGGCTGCGGCGGTCAGGGTCGTTCCCAAAAACGTTCTTCTGTTTATTTTCATTTTGCTCTCCTCCCTTTGCCTTTTTTCTTTAGTCGAGACCGCTGAAATAGGCAGCCAAGGCAGCGATCTCCTCGTCCGAAAGTCGTCCGGCAAGCATCTGCATCACCGGATGCGGCCTCAGTTGCTGCTTATAGGCATGCATGGCGACCACGAAGTTCTCTGCCGGCCAGCTGGTGATCGACGGAATTCCCTGATTTGAACCGTCCGCCTGATGACAGGTGGTGCATTCGCTGGAGAGATACTCGCCGTAGGCCGGGTCACCCTGCAGGGATAGAACAGCCGGATCCAAATTTGGACCACCATCTCGAAGTGTTGGCTCACTCTCAGGAATGTCTGACGGCTTGTCGGAATACTGGCGCAGGTAGGCGAGAATGTCGGCGCGGTCCTGCGCCTTCTTCAAGCCGCGGAAACTCATCCGTGTCGCCGACACCAGGGATTTCGGGTTCTCCAGAAAGGCATCCAGGGTCTCGAAGGTCCAAACCAGTCCGTCCGCGCTTGCACGCTTCATATGGTCCGAGTAACGGAAACCCGCCACTGCTCCGGCTGCTCGCCCAAAGACCCCGTTCAGATGAGGGCCGACGCGGTTCTTTGCTGTGCCGCCTACCTGATGGCAGGACACACATTTGCGAAATACCTTGGCACCGCGCTCCGCATCACCGACCTCTGCGACGGCACTTGAAGCCGGCAGAAGAAGGGCGACGAGGATGGCCAAGCTGCGCATGGGTTACTCCGCAGTGCTCGCGAGATAGGCAAGAATTGCATCTATTTCTTCCTGCTTCCGCAATCCGCTGAAGGACATCTTGGTCTTGGGCATATAACTCTTGGGATCTGCGAGAAAGGCGCCAAGAGACTTGTGGTCCCAGATCAGACCACCCTCGCCGGCCTGCGCCATCGGCTTCGAATATCTGAACCCCTCTACCGTACCCACCGGCCGTCCGACAATTCCGGTCAAAACCGGGCCGACCCGATTTTTTGCACCGTCACCGACCTGGTGGCAGGCCTTGCATTTGCGAAAGAGCTTTTCGCCCATTGTGACAAGACCCGGGTCGGCCGACGCTGCCGGCTCCGGCACGACCGCAAGGGTCGTGCTCTTCGGGTTGGCGGCTTCCTGGTCCATTGTCTCATCGGCTGGTTCATCCGCCGCCTGATCCGGCGTTACATCGAGAACGCGGGCGCGCATCGTAATTTCGACTGTTTCCTTGCAGTCGGTCATACAAACCTCGGTCCTTGCGAAGATCGGACTCTTGTGGCGATCGTCCATGAAGAACCCGCCTTCGTTGGGTAACCGGGTATCCGCGAAGTTATCCTTGGACAGGACGAAATCTTCATCATCGACGACGTCGTTCATATAGAGCAGATAGGCAGTGATGGCATAGACCTCGTCATCGCTCAGCGACTGAGCATCGCCAAAGGGCATAGCGCGATGGACATAGTCCCAGACCGTCGAGAGATAGGGCCAGTAGGAGCCGATGGTCTTGACCGGGCGCTCGCCGGCCAGCGTATCTTGACCACCGGCCAGAACCGGCCAGCGGCCGACCCCCTCGCCGAAGTCGCCATGACAGACTGCGCACTTTTCGATGAAGACCTCTTCGCCGTCAGTTACAGAGCCTGATCCCACCGGCAGACCGCGCCCGTCGGGGCGGACATCGATATCCCAGGCCGCGACCTCCTCGGGCGTGGCCTCGCGGCCAAGATCGAACGACTCGGCCCATGCGGCTTGGCCAAGACACAGTGCGGCGGCGAGCACAAAAAAGAGATCAGGAAACTTCAACATTCTCGGCGACCCCTTTGTTGTTCACATACCAAGTCTGAATGCCGTTATTGTGATAGATCGAGTTCTCCCCGCGCACCATACGCAGTTCATCCTTCGTCGGCTGAACGTATCCGGTCGAATCATGCGCCCGGCTCTGCAACAGCAGCGCGCGGCCGTCCCAATCAAAGTCGAAATAGAAGCGATGCAACGACATCGGCAGGCTCGGCCCGTCCATCCGCGCCGGATACCAGTTCTTGCCGCCGTCCAGAGTGACGTCGACGCGCGGGATGGTGCCTCTGCCGGACCAGGCCAGGCCGGAGATGACCGTGTGGCCACGGCCATGGGTGATAGGGGCCTGGGGGCTCGGATTGGTGATGATCGACTTGGCGTCCATCACCCAGGTAAAGCGCCGGGCCCGGCCATCGGCCAACAGATCAGTGTACTTCGAGGTCTCCTCGCGGTGATGCCAGGGCTGATCCCCCACCTCGAGACGGCGCAGCCATTTGACCCACATGTTGCCTTCCCAGCCGGGCACCACGAGGCGGACCGGATAGCCTTGCTCCGGACGAAGCGCCTCACCGTTCATCTTGAAAGCAACCAGGCAATCGTCGAGCGCTTTTTCCATGGGGATCGAACGGGTCATGGCTGAGGCATCGGCGCCCTCCGCGAGCAGCCACTTACCCTTGGTCTTTACGCCCGCGCGCTCCAACAGATGGCGCAGCTTGACGCCGGTGTACATCACGTTGTGCACCATGCCGTGGGTAAACTGACAGCCGTTGAGCTGGGCGCCACGCCATTCCATGCCGGAATTGGCGGCGCACTCCAGGAAATAAAGATGATTTTCGCGCGGGAAGCGCTTGAGGTCTTCGATGGTGAAGATCAGCGGCTTCTCAACAAGGCCGTTGATCATCAGGCGGTACTGCGCCGGATCAACCTCGGCGATACCCGCATGATGCCGCTCGAAACAAAGGCCGTTGGGCGTGATGATCCCGTCAAGGTCATGCAGGGGCGTGAAATTGACCGAACTCACCGGGTCGGCGGTCAGCCAGTCAACGTTGCGGCGCTTCACCTGCTCTTCGAAGGGTGACGGGAAGCCGTAGGGCCGTGCATCGACTCCGTCGCCCAGAGCCTGCGCCCAGGGCTGCACCTCGAGGATCGCCGGGTCGCCGGCCGCTTGGGCGGAAGTGGAGACCGAAGCCGAGGCCGCTGCGGCGCCCCCGGCCAACAGCGACGTCCTCAAAAAATCGCGGCGGGTCGTTCCCGGTCGAACACTTTGGTCTTTCATCTCACTCGACCTCACTTTTACACTTACACTGAAAGGGTTGGAGCCAGGGCTCACCTCCAAGCCCTGCTCTTACAGTCCAGCCACCTTGACCGAGTCATTGGGCGTGATGTTCACGCTTCCCTTGCGCTGAACATAGCTCTCCACAACATCCCAGATCGGCGGCCCCTCGGTCCCCTCGTTGACGCTTGCCCAACCAGCGACGCTGTAACTCTTGTCCGCCTCGATCGGTTCACCGCTGGCAAGGAACGTCATGCCCGTGACCCGCTTGCCGATCGACGCGGTGGGATCGATGCTGTAGCCGAGGCCACCGACCCGCACCATGTCGCCACCCTGCTGATAGTAAGGATCGGGATTGAAAAGATTGTCCGCGACGTCCTCCAGCACCGTCTTCAGGAACGCGCCGGTCATCTCCGTCCGGTAAGCCGCCGGATAGGTTATGGATGTCAGATTGTGCACATCCTCGACGGTAATGTCCTGGCCGGGCAGCAGGGATGCGCCCCAGCGGAAGCCAGGCGATAGCGCGATCTCGGCATCACGCTCTTCCAGCAGCGCCTGGCAGATCAGATCGTCGAAGGTGCCGTTGAAGTTGCCCCGTCGGTAGAGCATTGTCTCGGTCTGTCCCAGGACGCGCTCCAGCTCGGCCTTGTGTGGCTCCCGGATCTCCCCGATCAGCGCCGTGACCTCCGGATCGGGTGTAATGACATCCGAGAAGACAGGCATCAGCTTGTAGCGATAGCCTTTGACTTCGCCGTCACGGACGTCGAGATCCAGGCGCGACAGAAACTTGCCGTGGGAACCGCTGGCAACCAACAGGGTTTTGTTGACCTGCACGACATCCGGCAGTGCATCGTGGGTGTGACCGGTCAGGACCACATCGATCCCCTGCACCCGCGAAGCCAGCTTACGGTCAACATCGAAGCCGTTGTGCGAAAGCAGGACGACGAGCTCCGCACCTGCAGACCGCGCCTCGTCAACTTGGGCCTGGACGGCCTCCTCCCGAATACCGAATGACCAGGTGGGAATCTTGTAACGGGGATTGGCAACCGGCGTGTAGGGAAAGGCCTGGCCGATGACGGCAACCTTGACCCCACCTCGCTCGAAATAGGCAACCCCATCGAAGACCGGCTCTTCCCAATCCGTGTCTCGGACGTTCTGCGCGAGAAAGGGAAAAGCCAGCTGTTCCAATAGCTCGTTCACCCGGTTTGTTCCATAGGTGAACTCCCAATGCGCGGTCATGGCATCGGTCCCCAGCGCGTTCATCACGCGAACCATGTCCGCGCCCTGTGTCTGGTAAGAGGTGTAGGAGCCCTGCCAGGTATCACCGCCGTCCAGAAAAAGCGTGTTATCGGGCCGGTCTGCGCGAACGGCCTTGAGGAGCGTTGCCAGACGGTCGGCGCCGCCGACACGGCCGTAGTCGCGGGCCAGACTCTCAAAGCCCTGGTCACTCAGGGCATAGGCTTCGGTGCTTCCAGCCTCAAGGCCATACTTTTCCAGAAACGCCTTGCCGGTGACGTGCGGCGGCAGGCCGCTGACTTCGCCGACACCGATGTTGATGCTCGGCTCACGAAAGTAGAGCGGCACCAACTGCGCATGCATATCGGTGACGTGCAACAGCGTGACATTGCCCAGAGGCTCGAAGGCAAGAAGATCGGACTGCGTCAGGGCTGAGCCCGCCGCAAAGGCTCTGCGGCCTGTTATGCCTTTAGCCAAGGCACCGGTCGCAAGCGCGACTTGCAGAAAGTCTCTTCGAGAAAGCACTCAGTCTCTCCTTCACAGGTTTGCGCCACTTCGCGCGCAGATCCGCTCACAGCGGACCACTTCCGCAAAGCCCAGTCTATGGGCAGCAGGGCAGAGGCAAAGGCTGCGGCAGACGGTCAGTCAGTCGCAGACCGCGGCGAGATCACTGGCGGACAGCGGGTGCTTCGACGGGCAGCCCCTGCCCGCGCCAGTTGACGTACAGCTCCAGAGCCAGGAACTCGTCGGAGCCCACTTTGTACGGCTCGGCCCGGACCTGATCCATGCAGCCCTTGAAGCGCCGATGCAGCGACCCGATCTTCTGCCACTTCAAACGATAGGTCGGGAAACCGTTGGACTGCCCCTGGCTCAAACGGTCGGCACGAATACTCTGCCCGTAGTAGCCCTGGTGGCAATTAACACACGCCAGATCAAGTTGACCGACCCGGGTGTTGTAGAGATCCTTGCCCTTTTCAAACCACGGTGTCATTGGGCCGCCAATCTGGACCTCAACCGGTGTACCGCGCGATTGGTTGCGCACGAAGGCCGTCATCGACAGGAGCTCTGACGACTCCCACTTCCAGGGTTTCGCCCCCATGCGCTCGCTGCGGCACAGGTTAATCTGCTGTTCCAGGTTCACCGGCTTGCCCAACGCCTCGTTCCACTTCGGCATTTGTGCGCCGGCCGTTGCCATGGTATCGGCCGCATCCTCGTGACAGGAAGCGCAGGATTTTTGCTCGCTGCCGTCCACAGTCTCCCAGAGCTCGGCGCCCTGTTCGACCCAGAGGAAACCCGGGTTCTCGAAGTCATCCTGCTGCAATGCCTGGGTCTCCGGTGTCCGGAAATGCCAGCCCGAATAGATCTCATCGAGCGGGTGGTCTTTCGCTGTCGCTGTCACTTGAACCGTATCGACCCCCTCGGGAAGAGCGAAGGCGTAGCCGCTCATCACGAGACCAGCCGCGGCGGCGCTCAAGACTGCAATTTTCGTTCTTTTCACCATCATCCCTCTCCCTCCCAAAGGCGTCGTCGGATTCTCGCCGCGCTGTGTGCCGGTCGTAAAACCACTGCACAGACGGCCGGTTCCTTTAGGTGACGCTCAGTTTTTGTTTCTTCGAGTAGACCGAGCCATCATCATCTTGCCAGATGAACTCGAATTCGCCGGGCTCGTCAGCCCGCATCTTGAACTGCAGATAGGGGTTTGCTGAAATGGCCGGCTCGATATCGACCGCGAAGACAGTTTCGCCGTTAAACTTGGCGGTGAAGTTATGTATGATCTGGCGTGGAATCAGGTTGCCCTGTTTGTCCTTGCGTTGACCCGACTCCATCTTGTGAGAGATCAGCGTCTTGATTGTGATAACCTCTCCCTTCGAGGCCGCCTTGGGGGCCTTTACGCGTGGCTTGGATTTTGCCATTGCCCGGTACTCCTCTCTTCCTGATCAACCGCCACAGCCGCCGATCGTGACCTTGACCGTGGCCTTCGCCATGTGAAACGAACCGTCCGACATCTCTGCAACGGCTATAACGTTCTGAGTTCTCGCAAGCCGCATACGTGTCGAGGCTTCGGCAACACCGCTTTTTGGTGAGAAGTGAAACGTCGCGACGCCGGGCCGCGGATTAGCGTCCGCAAGCACCATGACCCGCTTGACGTAGTCGTCACCGCTCATTGGGCTGTCGACGGAGACCGTCAAGGGTACGGTATTGCCGTTCTCGGCGATCTCCGGCATTTCGAGACTGATCTTGCCACTCTCGGAAGCTTCGCTGCCGCCGGTGAATTGCTCGATCTCCTCCATGGCTGTATCTGCCGCGGAAAGCGGCAGCGGAACCGCAGCAATGGCCAAGAGACCGGCGGTAATCTGAAGCGCATTGCGGCGCGTCACGTTTTTCATAATATCTCCTTTCAGGCTGAAGGTCTGCATGGAGCGACTATTCCTCCTTGAGGGTTTTCAGATAAGCGATGACATCCTCAACCTGCGTCGCTGTGAGGACCGGCTTACCCTGAAACTCTTCGCGAACCCGCTGCCCGTCGAAGACGCGGTAGAAGCCGGGCATAATCGTTTCAGGCCCAAAGACGGATTTCGCGTTCACCAGGATTGCGCGCAGCTCTCCTTCTGAGTAGCGATCCGCCACGCCATCAAGGGGCGGCCCTATGTCCCCGTGGAAGGGTTCGCCGATCTGATCCCTGTTGCCGTGACAGGCAAGACAGTTTCCGAGCTTGCGGCTCTTGAACCATTTGCTGCCCTCAACCGGATCGCCAGGCGAACCGGTCAACGAAGCCTCCACCTCGGCGTCCCGAATCACGACGTCCTGCGGTTCTATCGTCGCGGCGTTCGCCGTCGCAGTTACGGTACCCAGAAAGATCGCCAGACAGAATCCGGCTGTATGTATGTGGCCCACCATTTCCTCCCACTTTCGCGTGGTTTGGTCGGCGCATTGGTCTTTGTGTTTTTTTGCGGCGCCGATCCCTTTGAAATCAATAATGAAGAGAGACGCTCCCTAAATCAATATATATATTGCAATATTTGAATGCGATATCTCTAACATCCTGTTATCCAACGTTTCCAAGCTGAGGAAAAGTTTCCAGCAGCCAGTAGGAGATCGTACTCATAGACCCGGTTATAAAAAGAATCCCAGTGGCCACGAGCAATCCCCCCATTGCCTTTTCAACGTTCGCCACATGACGGCGAAAGCGCCGTGCGAATTGTAGAAACTGCCCGGCGAAGAGTGCCGCCAGCAAAAATGGAATACCGATGCCAAGACCATAGGCCGTCAGCAGGCCGGCGCCTCGCCCGACGGTTTCCTCGCTGCCCGCCATGAACAGGATTGCCGCCAGCACCGGGCCGACACAGGGTGTCCAGCCAAAGGCAAAGGCAAGACCAACCGCATAGGCGCCAAACAGACCCGCCGGGCGCGCAGAGGCGTGAAAGCGAGCCTCGCGATAGAGCAGTGGAATACGAACTAAGCCCAGAAAGTGCAGGCCCATGACGATAATGACCGCGCCGGCCACGTAACTGAGGATACCGAGGTGCTCGGCGACCAGTTGCCCCACCATGCTCGCGCTTGCGCCGAGCGCCACGAAGACCGTCATGAAACCGAGGACGAAACTCAACGCGGCCGCGGCAACCCTCCGGCTTGCGCCGGTCTCCGTGCCTTCAGCGACTTCTTCCATCGAAAGCCCGCCGATGAAACACAGATAAGGCGGCACCAAAGGCAGGACGCAAGGCGAGAGAAATGACAGCAGGCCAGCGACAAAAGCACCGCCGAGGCTAACGTCAAACCCCATACTCGCCCTCCCTTCTGGACTTCATATTCGATTAATTATATATGTTATGGTATGAACTGTGCCAGAAAAATGATGCACCGGGTCAGACTGGGTGCCGTCTTGTGTTTGCTTTGCCTTGGCCTTCCCCTCTCCACAAGTGCGGCAGAGCTGATCATGTTCGAGGAAGCGGGCTGCCCTTGGTGCGCGCGCTGGGATCGCGACATTGCTCCGATCTATCCCAAGACGAGGGAAGGGAAAGAAGCCCCTCTGCGGCGGGTTGATCTGCACGGCGACTGGCCGGACGACCTGCCGGAGCTAAAGCCTGTTCACTACACCCCTACCTTTGTGCTCATCGCAGATGGCAGAGAAGTCGGCCGCATACAGGGATATCCAGGCGAAGACTTCTTTTGGGGACTACTTGCTGAGCTGATCGATCAAATGGAGGTGTCAAATGGGGTGCAAACGTCATCTGGAAGTGGACAGTGACCGCCTGCATAGTTATTTGAAACACAGCATGTTTCTGATTTGACTATTACGAGCACCAACATGGCAGATGCCAAAGAGCTTTCGGACCTGGGCCCCATGGAAGACATGATGACGCGCGCCAGGGCGGCCAGCGACTTCCTCAAAGCGATCGCTCATGAAAATCGTCTCCTCATTCTCTGCATGCTGGTGGAGGGTGAAAAATCAGTCCGCGACCTTGAGGTTCTGCTGGAAATGCGTCAGCCGAGCGTTTCTCAACAGCTCGCACGCCTGAGGGCCGACGACCTTGTCGCGACCCGCCGTGACGGCAAGACGATCTATTACTCGCTTGCCAGCGAGCGAGCGCGTGAACTCGTCTCGGTCCTCTATAACATGTTCTGCAAACCGCCGACCTGACCAACTGGTTCTTCAGGGCCGCAACCAGAACGGCACAGATCCGAGACCGGTCTCCATTGAAGGGTTTGACGTTTTCTTTCGAAAAACAAGACCTCGAAGTTTGAGGTGGATCTGACGCAAACCTCGAGCCATTGACTGCGTGACGTTGCAGGAGCAGGTCATGAGCGGCCGTTTCTAACGGTTCTGAACGCAAAGGCCCCGCCGGTTTGCGGGGGCCCGCAACCAACTTTCTGCTGTCTTCCCCGGCGATGAGATTGATGTCGCCTCCGCGCAACTCCTATCGAATGGGCAGTCTCCTGACCGCTCCCCCCCCAAGAGGGAACGGCTTAGAATCTGAAGCGGGCTGTTAATTCAATGAAATCGACGCTTTCGCTCGCACCGGTCTCCTCAATGAAGGCTCCCGGTGCCAGGTGTGTGTAAATAGCGGTGAAATCGACGTTCCGCAGGGGTGCCCAGGTGGCTTCGACTGAAACCCCCGTAGCAACGTAACGGGCGTCGCTTTGCCCTGGGCCCCTTATGATTTGTCCGGACGGACTGTACACACCATCTTTTTTTTCCAGGCGCCAGTAGAAATTCGCATCAGTATTGAGGGCGAACTCTTCGGTGATCTGAAAATTCAAATGGGGGTTCAGGTTGAAGAAATTCCGTGGTCCCAGAACCGCAGCCTGGCTGAAATAGTTACCGCGAGGATAGAGCGGATTGAAGGTCTGAAGCTCGTCGTCGGCCGGGTCCTCGTCGCCGCTGGCAATATTGGCGCGCAGGCCTATGCGCGGTTGGAAAAGCGTTTCGTCGAATTTAAAACCCGTGTCGCTCGCGGCGGTCCAGGCGGCAATATCGCCATCTCCGAAGGTCCCGAACTGATACGCGGCCTCGAGGTTCCAGTCCCATCCCTGCCGGTTGCCGGAGAGACGCGCACCAATGCTGTGCCGGGTCTCATCCTCGACCGCCTGCACGAAGCTTCCGCGGTCGTCGCGAAACCCGAGATAGTAGAGATCGAGGCCGCTCGCGGCCAGCAGCTGAGGCTCTCCAGCCGCGTAGACACCCCAGAGCACTTCATCACGGTTTGTCCGATCGTCGAAGATCCCATTTTCATCGCGCCGGGGGCGCACGGCAAGTAGATCCAGGTCCCAGTTCGCGACCTCCACGAGCCCCCGGACGCCGTCGAATGTCCGGCGGACGTTCGCGCCCTCCCGCACATCGACAAGCCGCCCAGTGCCAAACTGCAGCTCCTGCCGTCCTGCGCGCAAGGTGAAGCTGTTTACCCGGTCGACCGGGAACGAAATATCAGCAAAGGCGTTTTGTACATCCAGTTCGTTCTCATCGACCGGGCTTGGTCCGCCGGCCCGGCCTTCCGACAAAGCACTGGAAAATTCTCCAAAAAACCTTAGATTTCGGCCAATATACAGATCGCCGTGCAGGTTGGCCCGTTGCAGCCAAACGCCATCTTCGTCCTGCGGGTCGTCGCCGAAGAGAGGGTTGCCGGTGTATTCGTAACGTTCGCGGATAGAGCCGCCAAAACTCAGAGAACTTGAACCGCTGTCATCGAGTGGAACGTACTTGATGGGATCGAAGGGATCGGGCGCGCCGCTGAAGGTGCGCAGGAACCTGTAATCTTCATGAAAACGGAATTTCTGGAGTTCAGGACGCGGCTCCGCGGCGGCATTGATAGGCCAGGCCAAGAGTAACGCCGCCGCAGTGATGACAGATTGTCTCATGGGTTACGCAAGATCAAACAGCAGCACTTCAGCGCGATGGTCCGTTTCGAGTGTAATTTGGGGTTCACCGGCGATGGCGGCACCGTCCCCTTCCCTCAGTTCTTCCCCGTTGAGTCGAATTATTCCGCGCGCCACCTGAAGCCAGCAACGGCGCTCCTCGTCAATCCTGTAGGTCGCGGCCTCGCCTTCGGCAAACTCGCCGGCATAGACACGGATATCCTGATGCACAGTCACAGAGCCCTCGCTGCCCCAGCGATCAGCAATCAGGCGCAACCTGCCCTGTCGTTCTTCCGGAGGGATGCGGACTTGTTCATAGCTTGGCGCAATCCCTTGAGCTTCCGGGATTACCCAAATCTGAAGAAAATGTACCGGCTCGGTCTTCGAAGCATTGAATTCGCTGTGGGTCACACCGGTTCCGGCCGACATGCGCTGGACGTCACCCGGCACGATCACCGAGCCGTTTCCCATGCTGTCTTTGTGTTCAAGCGCGCCCTCCAGAACATAGGAGATGATTTCCATATCCGCGTGACCATGCTCGCCGAACCCGGCGCCCGGCGTCACCCGGTCATCGTTAATGACGCGCAGCGCGCCAAAACCCATATGCTCAGGATCCCGATAGTTCCCGAAGGAAAAACTGTGATGGCTATCGAGCCAAGACACTTGGGTGCGCCCGCGCGTCATGCGGTCTCTCACACGAATCATAGCTTTACTTCCCTCTGCTCATGAGCCCTAAGACGGCGCTTCTGACTTTGAATCAGCTTAGCCCTCCGGTTTGAGGCACGTTGCTTGGCGTTGCAGCGCCCGGCTCGGGCGCAAGATAATGGGTGACCTGCGGATCTCCAGGGCCGAGATGAAAGACTCTTACCGCATCCTGAATATGTCGATCACTCTGAGTCACCCGAGCGTGGTGATGAAGATGCGTGAGCCAGGACTCTTCAGTGAAGTATTCCAGGTAACGGCCCGGCACCGCGACATCCTCAAAGAGTCCCCAGGCATATGCACCGTCGCGTCGGCGCTCCGCCTTAAGGCTTTGCATAGCCTCGACAAAAGCAGCAGTCCTCTCCGGGTTAATCCGGTATTCGACCGTGACCATAACGGGTCCGCGATCAGGCTCAGGGTCTTCGGCAACCAACGGGGCTGGCCAGTGCGAAGAGGACGAAAAGTCAAAGTCGGCACCTTGTTGCAGCTTCGCCGGCCAGGAAATCACGGCCCCCAGGACCGCGCAGCCGGCTGCAATCAGCAGAGTCATGGGAACACCGATCATCGACGCCGTCTGACCCCAGATCATACTGCCGAGTGTCATGGCGCCGAAGAACACGGTAATGAAGATCGACAGCCCCCGCGCACGCACCCAGTTTGGCAGTGATGTCTGCGCCGAGACATTAAGGCTTGAAAGCACAGTGACCCAGGATGCACCTGCGATCAGGCTGGCCGCAACAACGGCGTCTGGCCGCCTGAGAAAGGCGAATATCACCAGCACCAGGGCGGTTCCGACGGTGCCGCAGGCGACAAGCTGATCCGCATTCAGGTGCGTCTTCAGCTTTGGAAGAAGTAATGCACCACAAACCGCGCCGATGCCCACGGCCCCCAGCATAACACCGTAGAGTTCGGGTCCGCCCTGCAGCTCTTGGCGTGCGATGAGCGGCAGCAAAGCCCAGTAAGCACTGGCGAAGAGGAAGAAGGCGACGGCGCGGATGAGGGTCGCGCGCAACGGCGTGCTCGCGCGTGCATAACGCAGACCAGCCCTTACAGCGCTCCAAAAACGCTCTGCCGGCAAATGCGTCTCCTCTCTCGGCGGAGGACGCCACCACATCAGCGCGGCGATAACGATAAGAAAGCTAAACGCGTTGATAAGGTAGGGCCAGGCGATTCCCGCGCTTGCGATAATCACACCTGCCAGCGCCGGTCCGATGGCGCGGCTGACATTGATGCCCACGCTGTTCAAAGCCACCGCCGGCTGAAGTTGGGAACGGGGCACCAGCTGCGGCACGATGGCCTGCCAGGCCGGGGCGACGAAGGCGGCGCCCGCACCGGATAGAAAGGTGAAAATCAGCAGCACCCAGGCGTTAATCAGGCCGAAGAGGACAAGCAGGCCCAGCGCCAAAGTCGACAACGAGAGTAGCAGCATCACAGAAATCAGCAGCCGGCGGCGGTCGACGAGATCGGCCAACGCCCCCGCCGGCAAGGCGAAGAGAAACATCGGTGCCGTGGTTGCCGCCTGGACCAGAGCCACCATGAGAGGCGACGGCGACAACGACGTCATCAGCCAGCCCGAGGCGACATCGTGCATCCAGGTGCCGATATTCGAGACGACCGTCGCCGTCCAGAGGACCAGGAACGAAAGCTGCGCAAAGGGTGCCCAGGACGAGACCTGGTCTCGCGGTTTCTCCGCCTGATTCGTCCCCGTCACCACCGCTTTGCCTCTTTGTCAGCGCACACGACCGCACCTCACACTGTTTCCCGCTGCCGCCAGGCCTTTGACGCAGGCGGCGATAGCGCTGGAGCCTTCAGGCTCCTCAAACCGCAAAGCATGAACAGCCCAGCGCACCCCAGAAGCTGCGTTTGTCATCCGTGGGGATCGGCCGAGTCCATGCGATCTGGTGATCGTGGCCATGCAGACCGCAGGAAGACGCGCATCCGTCATGACATACGCGGGCGAATTGCGTCGCACCGGCTGCCGCGGCCCGCATCGCCGGGCTGGGTTCCGCATTGATCGGACTCCAGCCGGGAGAAGCTGGCGGCAGAGGCGGTGCCGAACCCGCGTAGTCTCCTTCCGCATAGACGACGCGGCCACCGGTCATGGTCAGGACGGAGTTGATTTGACGAATCTCCTCCGGCGCAATCGACATATAGTCTGCGGAGAGAACAGCGAGATCCGCGTACATTCCCGGCGCCAGCGTTCCCTTGACCTCAGCCTCACCGGAGAACCAGGCCGAACCGTGGGTCCAGATCCTCAAGGCCGTCTCGCGATCGAGAATGTTGTCATCTGCATAGAGCGATAAACCGCCAAGTGTTTTGCCGGTGGTGAGCCAGTAGAGCGCAACCCAGGGATCGTAGGACGCAACGCGCGTAGCGTCGGTGCCTCCCCCCACAGGCAGATCCAGCTCAAGCATCTTGCTGATGGGCGGCGTGGCTTTTGCCGCCTCCGCGCCGAAGCGGTTAACGAAGTACTCGCCCTGGAACGCCATGCGATGCTGCGTGGCAATGCCGCCGCCGAGCGCCTTGATCCGCTCCATATTGCGCTGACTGACGGTCTCGGCATGGTCGATGATAAAGCGGGTCTGGAATGGCGTCCTGCCGTTGACACGCTCGAAGACACTCAGAAAGCGGTCGATGGATTCATCATAGGTCGCGTGAATACGGAACGGCCATTTGTTGGTGGCCAGCAACTCGACGATGGGTTCGAGTTCGCTCTCCATTGTCGGCGCCAGATCAGGACGCGGTTCCAGGAAGTTCTCGAAGTCCGCCGCCGACCAGGTGATGTTTTCGCCCGCGCCATTCATGCGTAGCATATCCGAACCGGCTCCCGGTTCGGTCATGGCGATCCAGCGCTCATAATCGGTCAGTTCGTCTCCGGCTTTTTGGGCGAAGAGATTGTAAGCAATCCGAACCGTAAGCTGATCCGCGTCGTGCAGCTGTTGGATGACGTTGTAGTCGTCCGGAAAATTCTGGCCGCCGCCACCGGCGTCGATCACGCTGGTAATGCCGAGCCGGTTCATCTCGCGCATGTAATGCCGTGTCGAATTGATTTGCTCCTCGACCGGCAGTTTGGGGCCTTGCGCAAGAGTCGAATAGAGAATGAGCGCTGAAGGCTTCGCGATCAGCATACCCGTGGGCTCGCCATTCCCGTCCTTTTCAATCAGGCCGCCCGGCGGGTTCGGCGTCTTACCGGTAATGCCTAGCGCTCTCAGGGCTGCGCGGTTCAAGAGCGCGCTGGCGTAAAGATGAAGCACAAAGACCGGCGTGTCCGGCGCAGCGGTATTGATCTCCTCCAGGCTCGGCATGCGCCCTTCCGCAAACTGAAACTCCGACCAGCCGCCGACAACGCGCACCCATTGGGGCGCCGGAGTGCGGTCCGCCTGATCCTTGAGCATCCGCAAAGCGTCGGCGACCGAGGGAACGTTCTCCCACCTCAGTTCCATATTATAGTTGAGACCACCACGGATCAGATGGGTGTGGCTGTCGTTCAGGCCGGGAATGACGCGTCGGCCCGAGAGATCAATGACTTCCGTAGACTCGCCCGCGAGACGCATGATCTCATCGTTCGTGCCGGTCGCCTGGACGAGACCTTCGCGCACTGCGATAGCCTGTACTTCCGGATTTGCGCGGTCGAGCGTCGTAATCCGGCCGCCGCGGAGGATGATCTCAGCCATTCCATCTCCTGGTTGTTGTTGCGCATGGGTCAGCCGGGGAGAGAGCAACGCGCAGACTCCCAAGGCCGTCCCGCCTTTGAGCGCGGCACGCCGGCTGGGTGCATCGCGGCGGTGTTGCGCATCATCGGCTTTGTCTGTTTCAGGTTTGGATAAATCGGGCATGGCCTCTCTCGCAGGCTTGAGAAGTTGGGCTTGAGAAACGTGCGGCCACGCTCACTTGGAACGCACGTCCCCTCATGAAGTCCGTGATGTGAGTGCGTGCTACTCAGCCGCCGAGGCCTCGCCCGCTGCCACAGGCTCCAAACGCGGCCCGTGCTTCACACGCTCTTCGGCCTTGTGAACCATTGTGTAGGCATAGTCGGCGCCCATGCCGTAAGCGCCAGAGTGTTCCCGCACGATATCCATCACCGCGTCGTAGGTGCCGCGGTGCGCCCAGTCGCGCTGCCACTCC
Source organism: Denitrobaculum tricleocarpae (assembly GCF_007004665.1). Lineage (GTDB taxonomy): Bacteria > Pseudomonadota > Alphaproteobacteria > Kiloniellales > Kiloniellaceae > Denitrobaculum > Denitrobaculum tricleocarpae. Next base: position 390,548 of record NZ_ML660057.1, read on the forward strand.
AGTAAAACCTGCTGCCAGGTCACGGGCGCAACGCCCGCCTGCACCATGCGCTGCATGGAATAATCATGGGCCTCTTGCGTGGTTCCGCCGGACGCGTCGGCAACCATGTAGATTTCGTAGTCACCCTCGGCCATGGCGGAGAAGGCAAACATGTTGTTGCAGACTTCGGTCCAGAGTCCGGCAACGACCACTTTCTTCTGGCCGTTCTTGGCCAGGGCATCACGGACCTTCTGGTCGTCCCAGGAATTCATCGACGTCCGTTCAAGCAGAGGCGTGTCCGGAAAAACCGCCAGAATCTCGGGAAAGGTATGCCCGGAAAAGCTATCGGTCTCCACGGTCGTAATGGTCGTTGGAACATTGAAGACCTTGGCCGACTTTGCCAGAGCCACGACATTGTTTTTCAGAACCTGGCGGTTGATCGACTCGACCCCGAAAGCCATCTGCGGCTGTTGATCGATGATAATCAGCTGGCAGTTCGTCGGCGTAAGAAGTTCAGGTTTACTGGGCACTTTATCTCTCCTCTCTCTGCACAAGTGATGACCTCGCGCGAACTGACCGGGGCTTTAGGAACCCAAGTGTTAACGGCTCGGCTCAAGCCATCGGTGGGTGGTTTTTGATCTCTTTCTCGATACTCAAATCTGACGCAGCGGCCCCGTTTCGGGAGGGTTGCGGCGGGTGAAACCTGTGTTCAAAGTTATTGTTGGCATGGTGGTTTCTGATGTAAAGTAGGCACTGTTTGGTAACTAAGGAACCAATGATGACTAAAGACGGAACTGCGGACGCGGCAATTCCCAAGGGGTGTCCGCTCGATCTCGTTATGCGTCTGCTTTCTGGAGAGTGGACCACACACATTCTGTGGGTTCTCAGCAACAACGGTCCGACACGGCATGGCGAACTCCGGCGCCGGGTCGAGGGCATCTCCTCGAAGGTCTTGACCGATCGTCTGCGCATGCTCGAACAGGAAGGCGTTGTCTTTCGTGATTACGAACCGACCGTGCCTCCCAAAGTGACCTATGGTTTGACGGATCACGGCCGGGAACTCGATGACGCCTTGCGTTCCATCCATGGCATCGCCGAGCGTTGGGGATGAGTTCGCCCGCCCTACCGTAGTAAGACCAACGGCATGCCAACCAGGCGCACCAAGACCATTCATTCTTTCCCGGGCAACCACCGGCATCTCTCCAACTGGGTGAATTTTAGTCTTCGTTTTCGACAGTGGTGATTGTGGCCGGATCGGCATTCGCTGTATTTCAAGCAGAGGCAAAATTTACAATTTTTTGCGAAGCGAGGACTCTTTCGGAACGGCCGCGCAAATCCCTGCAACTTCGCAAGGCGTTGAAAGACAAGCTGCCGCTCAGATGACAAGAGTCTGTGGCATCCTGCACAGAAAAGACACCGCGCTTGATGCTTGAGAAATCACTTACATGTGGACTTGTCCGACTGATCGCCAGCGCCCTGTGCCTGGACCAGAAGGAACGTTCCTGGACTTGGCGCCTCGACCCCGAGACGGACGGGAACCTTCTGGACCTGTTGCAGGAAGATCGGCTGTTCCTCAGCGCATCCAGCAACGACTTCATCGCGACCGCCCCAGGCCTCGGATACGCAATACCTGTGCTGTTCGCAGACTTGCGCAGACTCTCATCCGTCAACGAGGCCACACAGGTTTTCTCCAGCCAGCTCACGAAAGAACTGGCATTGGATCACGCCCAGATCTCAGAGGACGTTGCCTTTGTTTTAAGCGTGGCTCCGCTCGAGCGGGAACCCCGGATCACAAGCCTTCTCCTCACCCAACAGCAGCAACACGTTGAATGGAAACGCCGTTGGCACCTGGCACATTTGAGTCTTACATCCGGTTCCGGTTAGCGATTGCGCTTTCGGTAACGAGAGGGTGTCAGCCCCATCAGCGATTTGAAAGACGAGGTAAGGTGTGCCTGAGACGAATACCCAAGCCGAAAGGCGATCTCGGCGATGGGCTCATCACTCTCCCGCAAGAGGCGTCTCGCTTCGGCAATTCTTTTCTCGATGATGTAACGCTGCGGCGAACACCCGACCGTTACCTTGAAGCGCCGCGAGAACTCGCTTGGGGTCATCTGAAAGGCCGACGCCAATGCCGCGATCGAAACGCCCTCTTCGAGCTGTTTCTCCACGTGCGACAGGATACTCTGAAGCAGATCATTGCGAAACGGGGTTGGACCTGCCGAATTGGCCGGCCGAGAACCGAGGGCAGCCATGGCATGCGCGAGAAGAATGTCGGCTTGAGCGTTCAGATAGACCGAATTCGCACAACGTGGGTCGAGCATATGCCGTCGCAGGGCCTGCGCAACGGCAGGAATATCGGGATGGGCATAGCCAACAACGCAGCCAGGGCGTTGAACGCTATTGCGCGCCGCCGATCCCATAACCGCGACCATCCGATCCGCTGCAATCGACAAAAAAAGATGCTCCACTCTCCGCTTTTGGCAGATGTGACGTTCGCGTCCAGTCGGAAGATATGCCAGAACGAACGGCTTTGTGACCGCCTCACCCTGGTTAAGGTCGGGCGCGTTGAATTCCAGTCGCCCCGCACCCAACGGTACCATAACCAGACAGCGTGCGGTGTTGAACATGACCTCGAAAGGTTCCGGCGCTGTCACAGCTGCATAGACCTGAGCGGTCGCCGCCGAAGCCACGGCTGGCGGAAATCCGGCTTCCAGTCTCGGAACGATCATGGGGTATCCTTACCAAGTTTCAGTAAACCCGTATTACCGCAACATCTGCGGACAAAAGAAGACAAGAACTGAACCTGCCGCAGAGAACACCCACCGTCTTACAAGAAACCGCTGCGTTACAAATTCTTGCCACTCGTCGTCCTCAGGCCCGGATTTCCCTGCGGTATTTTCCGGGCGACACTCCAAGCCGCTTTGAAAAGACGTTCGTCATGTGCTGTTGCGAAGAGAACCCGCAGGTATAGGCTATTTCGGCCAGGGATAAATCTTTCTGCGCCAACATTTCCCGTGCCCGCGCGACCCGCCGCTCGATGACATATTGGTGCGGGGTGGTTCCTGTAGCCATCACAATGGTTTTGTGAACCTGCCGCGGGAGGGCGTCGACAAGCGACCCAAGTTCGTCGGTCGTCAAGTTTTCGCCTAATCTGCCCTCGATCTCTTCGATCAAACGGGAAGCCGTTTTTTCTCCCCGACAAACTGCTGCGGGCACCCTGCGCTCATCAAGCACGGCGAGGCGTGCCACCAGTGCCTGAATGATTCCATCCAGGTAAAGGGCTGTCATCATTTCGGGGGGCGTTTGAATAAGGCACTCGATCAGCTGCCTTACGATCAAATCCTGATGCATCGAGTTGTGCAATGACGGGAGCTTTGCGGTTCGCCGTCCCGCCGCGTCCTCCATGAGGTCTTCAATGTGATGCCCTGGTATGGCCAGAACGGTCAATTCGGTTCCGCCAGGCGAGATTTCGGTCTCGTATTGCGTCGTTTCGTTGGCCGCCGTCACACCCCAGAAACCCAACCGACCATGGGCATAAAACCTTCCGGCGCCCAAATCGACCATGCCCCAGGCAGCCCCCCGTCTAAAAAGCTGGATCGTGAGGTCAGAACATAGGGGTTGAAATCCCGGGCACGAACTCAGTTGCCAGGAAAACAGCTTACAGCTCGTGCTCCCTGCGATCGTGCGCGTTTGCCCCGCCCTTTGACGCTGAATCGCATGCCAGTCACGCGCGCCGGTTTCTGCTTCATTCATTGCGCCATTCCCCATAGATGCCAGCGGGCCGACGTCTTTTGCCGCATGCCGCGAGTGGTTTACAGACACGGATCAAATCGAGTGTACCCTTACGCATGAACGAATACCCCTCCTGCTCACGCTGCTATGATAGACATATCAACTATAAGAAAAAGTACCCTACCGCCCGTTGATGTTAGTCCAGTCTACGCTCAAGAGTTGGAAGACAGCGTCAACAGGCATTCCAAAGCCACCTGAGCAGGCATCTTCAGGATCTTCAAGACGCTCGCTCCTTGCCGCTTATGGCTCCGGTTCGAATCCTGCTTGGCTCCACCCGTCCCGCGCAGGATCATTTTTCCCGGATTTGGCCCCCTGCGTTTCAGGGTGGTGAGAAAACCCTGCTCAGATTACGTCAGCGTGAGAAGTTTCGGCGGTTACGTCATGTTGCTTGGCGGCCGCGTCATTCGCAGGCGGCACCGAGCTGCATAGTTTGTTCCCAGACAAACAAGGCACGGTGAAGCCATGACACGACCAAGATATCAAAAGAACCTGCCGCAACTGGGCAGCACACAGCTGTTAACCGATGGCGGCATCGAGACCACCCTGATGTTCCACGATGGACACGATCTGCCGCTGTTGCCGAACCTGCGGGTTCTCGGGGCTGCTGCGGCACCGACCATCGCCACATCCACGAGATCGGCCAGACCTGCATTCCGGCACAGATAACCTGACTTGTCCGAGAAACCGCCGCTTGGCAATAGCCGGCCCCATGGGTCGGTGCATTGCCGGTGACCGGCTCTACCGCGGCGTTGCCGCCCCCATGCAAACCAAAAGGAAACAGCAATGCGAACACTTCCCCTTATTCTAGCCGTTATGGCGATGGCCGCACCGGCTCTGGCGGTCGATGCACCAAAGCAAGAAACGCCAATCGCCTTCGATGTCTCATTTGTATCCCACGTTGAGGCCGGCGTGGCAGAGCAGGATGTCTACGTCACGCGCGGAGCGTCGCGGGGCAAGGTCTATCGTCCAGGCCCGGACGACACCGATCCGGATGCGCCGCTTTTCACCGCGGCAGAACCGCAGCCGCATGATCCCGGTAATCCCGCCGCAGTCGGCCCGTTCAAAAAGGGGACGAAGCTCGATCTGACGCTTGGAAAATGGCTGGGAGCGTCGGGCAGCGGGCACTACCACGTCGAAGATGGCGAGGGCCACCTGACGGTCGCATTCAAGGGGCTTGTTCCAAATGGGGTCTACACGCTTTGGCACTTTTTTATGGCCAATGGCGAAACCGATCCCTTCATCGGCACCTTTGATCTGCCCGTCGGCGCGCTTGACGGCAGTCAGTCTGTTTTTGTCGCCGACGCTGATGGCTCTGCAACGTTCAAACAGAGCTTTGACACCGCGCTGCAATTGTCCGGCGAGCAGTTGACCGCGGGTCTTGCGGTCAACTGGCACAGCGACGGCAAGACCTACGGTGTGGCGCCCGGCGCTTTTGGCCAAAACGCGCACATCCAGCTTTTCACTGCGCTGCCGCAGCGCCCGGACCTCTGACCTTCCCCCTCCGCTGACGCAGGGACCCTGCGGGGCCCTCGCCGGCTTCAACACAAAAATGGAGATCTACATATGACCGTAAATACCGAACTCTCTCTAAAAAACGGTGTCAACGTCCAGGCACTGCTTGACGCACGCTCAGCCCTCGAGGCGGCCCCAGACGCCGGTCAATTCACCTGGCGCACTGCCTGTGAATGGATTGACGGCGTCCATAGCCGATCCACGATCGAAGGTTTTTTCGGCCTCGGGGAGAACCAGAGCCACTCACAGGTTTTCTCGATCGACGCGGATCACCCGCCGCAGTTCGCCGCAGCGGACAAGGGTGCGACACCTGTCGAAATCCTGTTGAGCGCTCTGGCAAGCTGTCTGACCGCGGGCGTCGCGGCGGTTGCGGAAAACCGCGGCATCAATCTCAGGTCGGTCAAGGCGACCCTCGAGGGTGACATGGATATCGCGGGGATCCTCGGCATCGACCCGGATGTCCGTAATGGCTTCAAGGCCGTGCGCGTGAAGTTCGACATCGACGCTGATGCCTCCAGCGAAGACATCGCGGCACTGGTCGCGCAATCGCAGAAGCGATCCGCAGTCTTCGACATCCTCACCAACCCGACAGCTGTTCAGGTCACCGTCGGCTGACGCCACTTTGACGCAGTGACTCAAGAGAGGACTTTACCATGCAATCTCATGATCCGGACAAAGCGGAAATCCTCGCGGAACCCGGAAACGCCGCTGCGCCGAAAACCAACAGGACTGGCAAAATCTGGCGCCGCATCGTCACTCGGCGATGCATACCCCGCCGCAGGCCGATAGGCCGGGTGCACGGACAGTTCGACCACAGGCTGCTCGACGATATCGGACTGACGCGCGGCGATTTTTTAAGGCCGATCCGATGGACGGATCTGCCGTTCTAGCCTGAACGGTTCCGGTCAGGGCGCCCGGCTTCGGCGCCCTGCCTCTCCAAGAAACACAGTGCAGCCGGGTTTCCCGGAAGAAAAAGGCAGCGACATGACACACGCAACGGCCATCATTATCGGCGCGGGACATGCCGGCCTCGCCATGAGCCGGGCTCTGACTCGCCGATCGATCGACCACGTCGTTCTCGATCGTGGCGGGCCGGGCGATTCCTGGCACAAGGAGCGCTGGGACAGTCTGCATATGATCACACCCAATTGGGCCAACGGCCTTCCCGGTGCGCCGTACAAAGGTCCTGACCCGGACGGGTATATGTCGGCCAGGGAGTTTGCCGACAGTCTGGAACGCTATGCAAAAGCGATATCCGCCCCGTTGCGCAGCGGTGTGACCGTCACACGCCTTTCCAGCGAAGCGCGGTGTTTTCGCATCGAAACCGGCCAGGACCTCTTCACTGCTGAGACGGTTGTAAATGCCACAGGGGCAACGCGCCGGCCCAGGGTGCCCGCGCTCTCCCGCGATGTCCCGAAGAACGTTCTGCAGATCACCACGGATCGGTACCGCAATCCTGCGGCACTGCCGCCCGGAACCGTGCTTGTCGTTGGCGCATCGGCGTCCGGCGTTCAGATCGCACGAGAATTGCAGCTTTCGGGCCGACAGGTTGTTCTGGCCGTCGGCGGACACCTGCGCCTGCCGCGCCATTATCGCGGGCGTGACATTGATCACTGGCTTGATGTCTGCGGTATAAGCGACGAACGCGCGGTTGAGATCGAAGATCTCTCGCGGGCACGCAGATTGCCCTCTGCACAGCTTTTTAGCGCTGGACCGGTCGATCTGAACGCACTCCAGGAACTCGGCGTTGAAGTGGTTGGCCGCTTGTCCGCCATACGCAATGGCAAGGCGCTTTTCTCCGGTGGTCTTGCGAGTCTTGTTACGGCGGCGGATTTGAAGATGAACCGCACACTGCGGCGCATCGACGAGTGGCTCGACAGGTTGGCTTCGCCCGGCGAGATCGCTGCGCCGGACCAGCCGGAGCCGACCGCCATCGCTGCCGCCCCCCGCTTGTCGCTCGATCTGAGCGGTTCTCTTCGCACGATCGTCTGGGCGACCGGATACACACCTGATCACACGTGGATCGATGCGCCCGTATTTGATGCCCGCGGCCGGCTGCGGCACGACGGGGGCGTCTGTCCTGTGCCGGGGCTTTACATGCTTGGCCTGCCCATCTTGCGGCGCAGGCGGTCGCATCAAATCTCGGGCGCTGCGGCGGACACGCATGACCTTTCAATTCTTATCGGGCAGCACCTCGACGCGTGCCGTGCTGCCTGAACAGGCATACTCGGAGGAGCATTAAAATGTCGAACATGTTTGTCGAACCGCCCGAAAAGCAGAACGCAGGGCAACACACCATAAATCGGCACACCGCGAACCGAAGTGGACCGAGGGCATCCATTCTCGAAACCATCGGCGGCACGCCCGTTGTGCGTCTGAACAACGTTGGACCGGGCCACGTGGCGCTTTTTGCCAAACTTGAGGCCTTCAACCCCCTGGGTTCGGTCAAGGACCGCTTGGCACTGGCCATGATTGAGACGGCGGAGCGGTCAGGTGCGCTCAAACCCGGTCAGACCGTCGTCGAAGCGACCTCGGGCAACACGGGCGTCGGACTGGCCATGGTCTGTGCGCAAAAGGGTTACCCGCTGGTGATCGTCATGGCCGAGAATTTCAGCCTCGAACGCAGAAAGCTCCTGCGGTTTCTGGGAGCCAAGGTCATCCTGACACCCGCATCCGAGCGCGGAACCGGCATGTTCCGCACCGCCGAACGGCTCGCCGAAGCGCATGGCTGGTTCTTTTGCCGGCAGTTCGAGAACGAGGCCAACGCGGAATTTCATGCACAAACCACCGCTCAAGAGATCCTCAGCGACTTTGAACAACTGGGGCTTGACTACTGGGTGACCGGTTTCGGTACCGGTGGCACGTTGAAGGGCGTTGCCGGAGAGCTGAAACAGCATCGCCCAAACACCCGCATCGTCCTGGCGGAACCCGATAACACGCAGATCCTCGCCAGCGGGGTGCCGCAACTACGGCGACCGGATGGTGCGGCGGCGCGAAGCCATCCCAACGCGCGCGCTCACCCGATCCAGGGCTGGTCGCCCGATTTTATACCCAAGCTGGCTGGTGACGCGCAGGAGGCTGGCCTGATCGATATCTTCCAGCCCGTCTCCGGCGCGGATGCGCTGCAGGTTGCTCAGGACCTGGCACGGCGCGAAGGCATCTTTTGCGGAATCAGCGGCGGGGCAACCGTGGCGGCGACGATCGCCATTGCCGAAGCCGCGCCCGGCGGCAGCACGATCCTCGCCATGGTCCCGGACACCGGAGAGCGGTATCTGTCGACGCCGCTTTTCGATCATATCGAAGTCGAAATGAACGAGGAGGAGGCCGCAATCGCAAAATCGGCCAGCGCGCTTGCGGCGGTCGCACCATCTTCGTCCCCGCAGAAGGAACCGGCACCTCCGATCTCCGAGGAAGCGCTTGATCTTGTCAAAGAGGTCATTCGCGATGCAAACGCGCCTGTTGTGATGTTCGGCTTCGAGTGGTGCGAGTTCTGCTGGACGGTACGGCGCCTCTTTGACGCGGCCGGTGTTCCTTTCCGCTCCATCGATGTCGACAGCGCCGAGTATCGCAAAGAAGATCGCGGCGGCGACGTGCTGCGTGCACTGTTCTCGCATACGGGGATGCGGACCGTGCCGCAGGTTTTCATTGGCGGCACACTGGTCGGCGGCGCGAACGAAGTGCTTGCGGCGGCAGGTGACGGCTCTCTCGGCCACAGGCTGAAGCAGCTCGCACGACCGATTGATTTTACACCGGTCGCCGATCCGATGGACTATCTGCCGAAATGGGTGCGCCGTCCATCCAGGGCGACATCGAGCGCAAACGCGGGTGCTTAAGTTATGGGCGCAACAAACGTCTGTCTTCGGCACCGCCTTCACCGTCTTGACCGGCCAATCTGGTCCGCGCTGACAACGCGGCATGCCGGCTTTGCCGAGACGGAGGGTCCGGCGTGCGCCTATGCGGAAGATGTCGCACCCTTCGGTGCCGTTGAACCAACAGGTCCACAGACGCAGGCCTGCCTGGTGCGGCTCGTCCGAAAACGCGCAAACGGTGTCACTTTCATGCAGTCTGACGAGGTGTATGTTCCGGCGGACCTCGTCTGCACGCGCCAGGCAATGGGCGTGCAGATGCTGCTCGAGCACCCCATCGAGGCAGGCGAAACGGACATAATCTCGCTTCTGTCGGCGGACGACGTGCCGGAAATGATGCGCCTCGTGGAGTTGACGGCACCCGGCCCATTCGCAGCCCGGACCCGCTTGCTGGGGGCCTATTGGGGCATTCGGCTCGGTAGCCGCCTCGTGGCCATGGCGGGAGAACGCTTGCGTCTGCCCGGCTATTGCGAGATCAGCGCGGTTTGCGTTCATCCCGCGTACCGAGGGCACGGGTTTGCACGTCGACTCGTGGCACATGTCGCCCAAGGCATACTGGCGCGCGATGAAGCACCTTTTTTGCACACCTATGCCGACAATCACGCTGCGATCGTGCTCTACAAAGCTCTGGGGTTCCGCCTCCGCCGCGAGATGCAAATTGCAACGCTGGTGGATGTCGAGGCGCGCGCAACAGTGCGGGGTCAGAGCTGATGACGCACCAACGCCAGCGCATTCCCGGCTACAGCCGCCATGACTTTCACCCTTTTTTCAGGAGACGGCTATGAACAGCACTTTTCAAACAGACTTTTGCCCACTTGGGCCTTCCGGGCGGGTGCGGTCAGCGCCTGTCATGGCACTGCATTGCTCGGGCGCGAACGGAACCCAATGGGCTCATCTCGCCTCTCAATTTGACAGCGACACCGACTTCATCGCGCCCAACCTTGTGGGACCGGAAGCGGCAGCGGCGGGCTGGTCCATGCAGTCCTATTCGCTGGCAGAAGAAGCCAGGCCCCTGGTGGAACGCCTTCTCAGTGCAGCGCGCCCGGTTCACCTGGTCGGTCACTCCTACGGGGGCGCATTGGCGCTTCACATCGCCCGCCATTACCCACAACATGTCGCCTCGCTGTGCCTCTACGAACCGACCTGCTTCAGCCTTCTGGCGCGGTCAGGCGAGAGTGACCAGCGGCTCTATCGCGAGCTTGAAACCTTTGCCGCATCGCTGGAGGACGCAATTGAAGAAGGCCACGCGGCGTTTGCTGCCGAGGTATTTACGGATTTCTGGGGGGGCCTGGGCGCTTGGCTGGCGCTGCGTCTTGACCGACGGCGGGACTTGATCACATGGGCGCCCAAGGCCGCCCTGGACTTCGGCGCACTTCTTTACGAGCCGCAGGGACCGGATCTACCGCTGGCCCTGCCCGTGACGTTGCTGAGCGGCGCACAAACACGTGCCCATGCAAAACGGGTGATCGCCTTGTTGGCGAAAGAAGCACCGCAAGCAAATCTTGTCGAACTCGCGGGGGTCGGGCACCTGGGTCCTTTTACCGTCCGCGACAAGGTGTCAGGCATCATCAAGGATCATCTTTCCCGCGCATAACCTGTGGCTGAAGCTTTTCTTTTTCACTCGACCGGGCAGTGTCCAATGCTTTGTCTCACTCGGTTTGTCTGCCTGACAGCCTAGTGCGTGATCCTCTTTGAAGCCTTCGCGGGTATCTTTCCAATTCCTGGCATCCATTCGCGCTGGATCGGGCGGGCATCTGCGCCGGTCCTCGTCGGTCACGACCTCTGCCGGTACGGAGAGCGCGCCGCCATATCACTCACCGAAAAGGGCGTTGAATTCGCCCGGCATGAGATCGACCTCGTGAAAAATCGGATTGGTCTCTCATCCCCGATCGGCAAAACACCTGTGCCAACCGGAGATGAGGAGCCTGTCTGAGGAGGTAACATCATTTTCGGGCTCTACACCACAGGTGCCCGACGACAGGCGCGCATGCCGATCGGCTCATGATCGTCCCCACGTTTCCGCCTGCGGCCCGGCCCTGATCACACGGACATGCCGTTCCAGAGGAAAAACGAGCAGGATTGTGCTCCCCGCAACAGAAGTCCCCGCGGCCAAAATCCCGTTTCAGATTAAATTCGGAACTTCTTCAGGAAACTCGACCGATCCGCACGTAAATGACGAAGACACATTCCACCGGTCACCGGCTCGGAAACCAAAAACAGTGAAACACAAGCAAAGGTTCAGGCCCGGTGTAACGATTGGACGCGACATGAGACTAGATCCTTTGACAGACATTGTAAGATCCCTCGATCTTGAGGGGGCGGTTTTTCTGAGAGCCGATTTTACCGCACCCTGGGCGATTAACGCCCGTGTTACCGAGCAGGATTGCAAGCCCTTCATGCCGATCCCGCGTCGCATCATCGCCTACCACTTGATCACCGAAGGCGAGGCGGTTGTGTCTCTCGACACTTCGCAGGGCTATAAAGAACACTATCGCGCCAAGCCCGGTGACGTCATTTTTCTACCGTCCAATCCGGTTCACGTCCTTGCCAGCGGAACAGGCCAGCGGCCAGTGTCCAGTGATGATCTGCATTTGCCGGCGAGTGGGAATGGGCTGATGCGGCTCACCCATGGCGGCGGCGGCGACAGGACCCGGATGCTTTGTGGCTTTATCGGGAGCAATGGGGTGCCCAACCCCCTGCTCGACACTCTGCCGGAGCTATTGGTGATCAGCATCGAGAGCCTTGAAACGCGCTCGTGGATCGAGGCCTCCGTCGCCATGGCAGCGCGGGAATTGGCGTCGGAGCGCTGCTCAAGCGATATGGTGGCTTCCGGCCTGTGCCGCATTCTGCTCATCGAAGCCCTGCGCACCCACATCGAGACCAACCCAACGCCCGTTGGATGGTTGAGTGGCATGGCGCATCCGCGCATCGCGCGGGCGCTGGCGCGCATTCATGCCGATGTGGCGGACCCGCCGCGTGTCGACGATCTCGCGAAATTGGTTGGCATGTCGCGCTCCTCATTCGTGGAGAGATTTACCGAAGTGATGGGCGTGGGTCCGCGGAAATACGTTGTGGCGCAAAGAATTTCCGTCGCCAAGTCGCTGTTGCGCGACTCTGAGCTTCCGACCGCCGCCATTGCCTTTCGCGTCGGATATAATGCGCCAGAGGCGTTCTCGCGCGCATTTAAGAAAGAAACCGGGTGTTCTCCCGGCGGGTGGCGTGGCGTCCGGAAGGGGAAATTCTGTGCCTCCAGCGCGGCCGCCTGACCCACAAACCGGGCGTTGCAGTGCCAAGGACGCCTTGCGCCCGCCACTTCCACTTGGGTGCACGACTGAAATGTGAAATCCCTTCCCTTTGCAAAAGCCGCCATTCGCGTTTAGGTCACAGCACTTAGTGATTGCGTCAATCTCTTCGAGGCATGCAGTTCGTAACCAGGCCGGGCCCTAAACAGAAGGAAATCGAACAATAAATGGTCTGGCCATTGTCTTGCGCGATGACGCTTACGACAAGATACTCGCACCCCTTACCTTCGCCCCAGACGAATTAGATTCAGATCAAGTTCAGGGTGAATCGCCAATGACGATTTACCGAGCCTGTGCATCTGCCTTTACGACACGCCCTTGTCTAGACATCTCGAACTTCAAAGCTGCAGTCATCGACCCATTCTCTCAACAGTGAGGAAAGCGCGAGTGACGGGTTCGCGCCCGGTCGGACACTATCAGACTCGATCCGGACATCAGCCGGGTGGATCGCGTATTTCTTCGCGATATGATCTTTGATAGCGATCTGCTCGACGCTTGCACGAGGGTCATCCCGGGCTTCGGGAGAAACGTCGTAGATAACTTGATAGGTCCCGGGCAACCAACTGGCCCGTTGCAAGTCGCCGGTGGTCAGTCGGGTACAATCGGGCAACAGGCTGCTTACGCTAAATGCCGGCATGGCAACGCGGTCTTGGCAATAGCGTCGCACATCTGTGGATGTCATGCACTGTGGCACACCCGTCGGAATCAGGGCTTCCGTCATGGTGGCGTCAATTATCACCCGGCCTTCAAGCTGAACCTGCACATCGAAGCGAAGAGTCCGCAAGGTCGGCATATCCCGGCGGCGGGTTACAACGGTCACCCTGCCCGACCGAGGCAAAGCGCCATACAGCGTGAAATGATCCAGCCGGTAGGGAAAAGCGACCTGGCCGGCCGCAACCGCACCATACCAGCGCTCGGGCGCATGGTGCGGAAAGCCGTGGAACAGAGTGTCGAGAAGAATTGTCGGATTGTCATCAGCGGACGCTCGGGCACCAGCCGCATCAAAATCAAAACTCGAGCAGTTGTCCCCCCATTTGATGGAATCGACGACCTGGAAAGCACCGTCGTGAAACAAACCTCCAGCGCCGTAAGGATCGCTTTCCACCCATTCATGTTCAAGCCTCTGCCAGACGTCAGGAGCGGACCCACCGGGCTCGCGGGAGCTTATCGCCACACCGGCAGGGCGTTTCTCGGGCACCCCGCCACGCACACGGTGAAAGGTGACCCGTTCCGACCCATCGGACATCGGTACCCGCCGGAACAGCAAGTCAAGCGGACCTGCATCAAGCAGGAGCCAGCCCCTAACCTCCAGCATATCGATCCGTCTGACCGGTGCTGCGGCAGCGTCCGCGCCAGCGCTCTCCAATAACAGGCCGGCGACACCGAGTAAGGGATAGGCAGGAATCACGTAACTCGGCTTGTGATCCTTCAACCAGGGTTGAGCATCCGGATCAATCCGGACGACGCCGGGTCCTGCGTCAACTGCTGGAGTGCTCTGTTTCTCCAATTCTCTGATCCTGAGGCAATAGTTACTCACCTCGTAGATACGCAGACCGTCGACCCACAGGCTGCCTTTTGCCCGGATCAGGACTGATTCGCTCTCATTGATGACTTCGACGATCTCGATTTCCGTCAGCACTTCCTTGTTTGCCGGAACCACTTGACCGCGGTAAGCCCAGACAAGCGCTTCGCCCAGTGCCGGGCTCTCGAAGCGTGGAAACTTGAAGCCTTGATGCAGGTTCTTCATCTTCACAACCGCTTTCAGAAGCGTGAAGAGCGCTTCCAGGCCCAGTGACCCGGCCTGAACAGGGTCCGTGAAGAAATGTGCCTTGAAGTACCATGCCGAGGGCTCAACCCGTTGCCGGCCCATGGCGCGGCCCAACCCGGCCTCTCCGCCATCCGGCCAAAAGCCGGTAACCTCGTCGACAAGACCGAGCAATCCCGATGGAAGCAAGGGCTGTTGTTTTCCGGCCAATACCGCTTTGCTTTCCTCCCTCGAAACCACCTGCTGTGGCCCCTTGAGGACAGCCCGCATGGCGTCGGTCGTCGCAAGACCCCTTTGTTGGGCCAGGGCCTCAGGCGGGAAGAACCCAAAATCGGTCTCCAGGCTTATGATTGCGTCATCTCCAAGCCGGCAGGTGACCTCATAAAATACCAGCGTCATGGGACCGACTTGCGCGGCTTTAATGAAAGAAACCTCGACGGTTACGGTTCCTGAATCCGGCCAAATCTCACGATGAGTTTTACAGTTCTTACCATTGAGATTCCGGACCTTCACCCGCTTGCCAAGCGCGTATCCCATGTAGCTTGCGAACCAACCACAAGGTTGCAGCGCCACTTCACTCAAGACAGAGAAAGGCATGGTCCCGGTGCCGCCATCCCGGAAATACCAGGCATCGGCTGGAACATCGTACTCGGAAGTCAGTTTACCGCCGATCGTCGGGCGTCCTGGCGGGCAGTCGACTGAGAGGATGCGGGATATGAATTTGTAAGGTGGCCCAGGTAGTCTTGGCGGACAGCCCTCGACATCGAGTTCTCGATACATAGCCCCGAAGGCAGCCGACGGCCTGCCCCAGGCGCTGGCCATCAGTGACGCATGATCTCCAGGAACGTCACCACTTGGGGAAACAATTCGCCTTTCCGGCAAGGCATCGATGGAGGTCGAGCGCGAAGAGAGCGGCCAATCCCGAACCAGGGTGACCCCGAAGCGACGGCACAAAAACACCTTGAATCCGTCCGACCTGGCAAGCAGAGCGGCGTAGACTTTCGGCTGAACGCCGTCGATCACTTCCTCGATAAAGATTTCGTAAGTGATATGGTGAAGTTTGTCAGGAACGACCTGTCCGCGGCACTCAAACTTAAAGGCCTCGCCTGTTGCTGGTTGAAAGCGCCAGCCATCGCGCTCGATGGTGAAACCCAAAGCCGCCACATAGAGCTCAAGAGCCTGCACGGCGGCTTCCGCCATAAGAGTGCCTGGCATGCAGGGGTCATTATGGAAATGGCCGTCATAGAACCAGGAGTCCATGGGGACATCGCATTCAGCCATGAGATAGCCGCGTCCCCAGGGTCCGCCAGCCGGGTCGAACAGGGGCACGCGATCGATGAGCTGCATCCGGCCCGCGGGTATCTTGGGTGTCCGCTGATGCGCCGCGGCAAATTCGAAACCCGCACCAAAACAAGCGAACGCATCACCCTCAGCAAAGGCCTTTAGTTCCGCAGCTGAGAAACTGCGCTTGAGGCTTGTTGCGGGCGCGGGGTCCATTCGGGCATCAGATTTTGGTGCATCCTCGTCCGGAGACCAGAGCACACCATCGGAATTCGCCAGCTCGGCATCGGTAAAGAAGCCAGCTTGACCATGACGTACCGAAGAGATCAGACGATCACCGATGCAGGCGTCATAGCGGAAAAAGAAGAGCCTCGTATCGCCGACATTGGCATGTGCGTCTACGTGGATCTGGTAGCCAATCGTGTCACCGATCCTGGGTAAATCACCTTCGTGGAACGTGATCTCGCAACCCAAAAGACGGTAAACCCGCTCACCCTGATTCAGGAAATCGGCACCAAGCCAGGAAATCAGAAGCAGGTCGGCCTGACCTGCCTCGATCAGTATCCCGGTCGGCATAAGGCCATCGTGGAGGTACCAGGAGTCGGGACGGACATCTGTCTCAGTCCAGCAGATGCCTTTGCCCATGGACCCGGGTTCACCCTCGAGACCTGTGACACGATCCGCCAACAGGAGCGGCGGAGCCGGCATTCTACATTGGCGAAGATAGCCATCCTGGCTGACAAACATCTCGCCAAAGACTTTTGAGATTTTGTCACGGGACGCCAGTTCCAAGGCTGCACGGTCAAGTGTTGGTCCGCTTGGCCGGAGCCGTTCAAGCGGCTCTGGAACAGAGCTCCTCCCCACAACAACCGGCTTAGGTTTGGCGCGCCCGCTGGGCGGGGTTGCAGAACGGACAGGCCGACGAGTTACAGATTCAACGGCGCTCGACGTATCCGGCGGCAGTGGCATTGCAGTGGCGGAACCCGACGTAGAAAAAGCTGTTGCTCTTCCCTGCGCGACCAAAAGCAGGCTTGAATCTTCCGGGTCCTCCCGCCGAGAGGTCAAACAGGGGTCTGTCATCACCCGTCGTTCACTGCATGCCTGTGGCCAGTGCGAATAACCCGCGCTTGGAGTAACGGGAGCGGACCTCGGCAAGCAAGGAGGTCGAGGCATAACATGCGGGCGCTGAAACTCTTCCGGCTGCGGATCAATAGACCGTTCAGCGCCGCCTACGCCAGCCGCGTTGAGTCGGACAACAATTTCCGGCAGGTGCGCCGGAAAGGAAATAGTCCTGCCGCTATCGGGGGCTTCGGCTCTGCGCATACGATCGAGCCTTCGCGCGAGCCCCTGGATTGAAACAGTCACGCCATATGCAAACAGCTTAGCGCAGGCGTCTGCGAGTTGGCTCAGATCATCACGCCTCACCAGATCGAGGCCGACCGAGATATGTGGTCGATGACCCAGTGTGCAATGAATGGAACTTGCAAGAGTGCTTCGCGGGCCGACATCGATGAAGGCCCGCACGCCGTCATCCCAGGCTTTCAGAACTGTTGAGGGAAAATCGACCGTCTGCACGCCCTGACGAACCCAGAGCTCGGTCGTCTTAGCCGTGGTGGGATCGATGCTGTCGTTCACTGCATTGAGATAATAGCGAATACCGTTGCTGGTTCTGGTTTCTTGACTCGCAAGATGAGTCCGGAGATCATCGCTGAAACGCTCGGCAAAAGGAGCGTGGAAAGCGATGCTTTTGGGTCGCGGCATAGCCTGGAACCTTCGGGGCAGACGAGCGACAAGTGCCGAACAAGCACCATTTTCGCCCCCGATAAGACAGCGGTTCGGCGAGTTTATGATGAGGAGCCAAACATGCTCTGTCCGATCTATCAGATCCCGCAGTTCCTCGACCGGTCCGACGATCTCAAAACTCCTCCACCCCCCGCACTCCTCCGGTTCCAATCCGAAATAATCAGGGAGGAGCGGTGAGTCCTCGGCGATGTTCCTGTAAAAACCCGAACGTTCCAGTCCTTCCATAAAAGTGATCGGCGCCTCCCAAAGCCCATGAGAGAACATCATGCTGAGTTCACCCATCGAAACTCCGAGGCAAGCATCCGCCTGCACGCCCAGAACGGATCTCAAAAGAGTAACATTGAAGATGGAAGCCCCGGCGCCCACGGTCGCGATCTCGGAAACTGTGATGTCGCGGTCTTTCCAGGCGCTCTTCAACCGGCCGATGCGGTTGAACGCTTCAGGTCCGTGGACGCGATCGAGTCTGTCGCGCACCTCGGGGAACGACTTGAGCGATTGGCCCAGAACGCCGGGATAGGCAGAGGCAAGCCCTGGAAAGACGAAAGCCACGTCACCGTCAAACTCCGTTGATCCGAACTCGATTCCCGGTCCCTCAGGCACGCCACCAGCTTCGAGCTGTTGAATCGACCGGTCAATCCGTCCGGCGAGTTGCCCGGCCGTTCCAGCGGTAACGGCGATCCGCAAATGCCCCTTGCTCGAGCTGCGCCCGCTTCTCAGCATCACGGCGAGCTGCTCTGATGTCTCGGCAGCGGCAAAAGCAAGATACGGCACTTCGCCATCATGGAGCGAGGCCGGTTGCCGATCGAGTGGCCGTAAGGATGCAGACTGTGTCCATCCGGTAAAGGATCTTGCGCCGATTTCCGCAGGGCGATCGTCAGAAACTTCACGACCTTTAGGCAACAGGTGGCCGCCGTGAAGTCTCGTGGCAAGTCCTGCCGCCAATTCGAAGAGAGCCGATGCCGCATGCGCTTGACCAAGCGCGCTGGCTTCGGAGACAGCCTCGCCGGGCCGGGGAAGTCTCTCCATCGCGCCAACGTCAAGAACGGAAATGATTGGGTCACCAGAGTGTTCCGCGTCGGCGCGCCGTTTCAACGCGAAGACAATCGCACCGTCCGCATGGGTGCGCTCGCCGATTTCCGGAAGCATCTTGCAGGCTTTCCGATGCAGAACTTCGGTCGAGAGGTCGACAGCACCCGCGAGAACGAAATCAAGTTCACCTTGCCGGAGAGCGCGAATACCTATGTCGAGCGCAGTCAGCCCGGAGAGTTCCTCGCTCGAGACAGTAAAACCCAGACCACGCATATCCAGCTGAATGTTGATCCGGTTGGCGGGAAGATTGGGCATGGCGCCCATCACGTAAGCCGGCCCGGTCAATCCGCCGATATCCGCGTCGAAGCTTGGCGCACCCCCCTCTCCCGCCTGCTGATCGCGCAACGCCTGTTCCATGCGCCAGGCAAGGCCAGGACGAACAGCATCAAAATCGGCGCCCATGCCGATCAAGACACCACAGCGTTCGGAGGCCGGCAGATCGATATCCGTCACTGCCTGCAATCCCGCCTCAAGTGCAAGGGTTTGTTGACTGAGACTCTGTTTCAGGTCGTTTGGCGGGAAACCAAGCTTTAAAAGTGGAAGAACAACGGACTCCGTCCGTTCGTCTCCCTCGGAAGGGTTCGGTCCTGCGACCTTGCGGGCAAAGGCTCCGAACCCTCTCTCGTTACCATGAATCACCCCAATGCCACAGACGACGATGTCGTCATCCAGATTGCGTTGCTCTTCCCCAGCATGTTGCTTTGAAAAAACATCTGACGTGACCGGAACGCTATGCAGTCTCCGGGCAGGGACAAACTCTTCGAGAACAAGATGGGCGTTGCTCCCCCCGAACCCAAAGTTGTTGATGCCCGCGCGCCTCGGAACGTCGTCCGGCCAATTCTCCTTTTGCAATAATGGCCGCAAGGGCGAATTCTCAAACTCGGAGATCCAGTCTTCGGCATGAAGAGTCGCGGGACGCAGCCCATGCTTCATGGCGCCGATGACCTTTATAATCGCCGCAGTTCCCGCGACCGTCACCAGATGACCGATGTTTGATTTCAAGGACCCGACCGGGAGATCCCGGATATCACCCATTACCTGGATCAGGCTCTCGATTTCGGTTCCATCCCCACCCGGTGTTCCGGTCGCATGACACTCCATCAAGGATAAGTCTGACGGACAAAGACCGGTGCCTCTGTAGGCCGCCTCAATCGCACGCACCTGCCCACCTGAGTCGGGTAAGAGGAGCCCCTTACAACGCCCATCGTTGGAAAGTCCGACGCCACGGATCACGGCATGGATATGATCCCCGGCACGGACGGCGTCCTCGAGGCGTTTAAGCACAAGAGCAGCAGCACCCTCGGCGGGTAAAAGCCCATCAGCGTGTTTACTGAAGGGCCGACTTCGGGCCGTTGGGCTGAGCGCTCCTATTTCAGCAAAACCCCGATGCAGAAATATATTATCGCAACCGTTGACACCGCCGGTTACGACAACATCGGCAATCCCGTCACGGAGATAATCGCAGGCATGCTTGACAGCATAGAGCGAGGATGCACAAGCGGCATCAAGACAGAATGCCGGTCCCGTAACCCCAAGGCCCTGCGCCAGAACGTGTGCGGGACGACCAGATACGAAGCGGTCCAACCATTGGCGTTGGGGGACTGGTCGGCTCCCCGGCAAGGCCGAACCGATTGCCGCGGCGTAGGCCAGTTCGGTCATGTTCCGGGTCGGGTAAGACAAGTTTCCAACCACAATGGCGGCCCGCTCACCCGCCACTTCCGGCTGCGCCAACTCCCCGACCGCCTGCCGCGCCGCGTGGAGGAGCCATTGTGAAGAGCGATCGAGCGCCAGCACCTCCTCGGTCGGTAAGTCGTAGGCCTTCGCATCAAAAACGGCGTCGAAGCCCTGCACGAAGCCGCCGCGGAATGGTACGTGCGGGCCCGCCGCCTTTGCGCGCAACTTCGGCCGCTCCACCAATTCCGGTGGAACAGGCCATGCACCATCAGGAACAGGTTTCAGTAGGTCGCGGCCTTCCAAAACCGCGTGCCATAGTTCGTCAGGAGATAAGGCACCGGGCAGAACCGCGCCACAGCCGACAATCGCGATAGGATCTTTCATCTAACTCGTTCCTTGAAGCGAACTGCGGGCGCCGACGTATATCAGAGCCCTTACGCTTGCCCTCACGATGCAAACGCTCCTCAACAACTCTGCGGTCTTGGAAAGCCTTACCGGCCGGAGGTCGGAGTCAGCTGGCCGGCAAAAACAATCTCGGGCTGATCGAGCGCGCCGTGAAAAAGCTCCGCGACAAAGGCGTCAACGCCGACGTCTTCCGGGATGAGGGCCGTGTTTCGTGCCTCGAACTGCGCACGCATGCCCTCGGTCACCATGCCAAAGTCCCACGGGCCCCAGTTTATCGACATCACATGCATCTGCGGGCGCAATTGCCGCAAGCACCAGGCAAAGCGATTTAGAATTTCGTTCGCCATTGCATAGTCAGCTTGACCGGGATTACCGTAGCGTCCCGAAACCGACGAAAAGAGCGCCGCAAACGAAGGGTTATCGGCCTCAATGGCCGACCAGACCGATTGGAAACCAAGAACCTTTGGCTCAAATACTCGCCGGAACTGTTCTTCAGTCTTATCTTTGATCAACTTATCGGCAAGCTGCCCGGCTCCGTGGATGAGACCGGAAATGGGTCCGTTTTGCTCCCGAAACGCACCCACTGCAGCCGCCACGCCTTCAACATCGGCAACATCGACGGCAACATAGGTCACCTCAGATCCTGCTGCTTTCACGGCCGCGAGTGTTTCCGCGACATCACGCGAGGCCACGAGCCGGCCAGCCTCTGCCGCTATGGCTTTGAAGTCGGTGACCTGTCCCGTCTCACGTGCCTTTTCCGCTAGGAGCGAGCGGATTTGGAGCTCATCAGCGTCCGTCGGAATATCCGACGGCCATTGGCGGAGCTCACTGCGCGCGAGAATGAGAAATCGCATCCGCCCCAGGCCAGCGAGTCGACGGACAATTCTGGAGGTGATTCCGCGTCCACCGCCAGTCACGACGATGTTGGCCCCATGGTCTAACGTGAACCCATTGTCTCGATAGGGCGCCGGTTTGGTTATAGGCGTCAGACGTCGGCCATCCTGCTTCAGGCCGACCTCAAGAGGACCTCCACCAAAGAGAATTTCCTGGGCAATCCGCCGCGCCGTGTCTTCAGGTGTGGCACTGTGCCGGTCTACGTCGATCACACGCAGTTTTGCGTCAGGCCATTCAAGAGCGGCGGTCTTGGCAAGTCCCGTGAGCCCGCCACGTGCGGCTTTATCGAGTGTTCGGTTCATACGCCCAAAATCACCGGCACTATCCTGCAGGAGGATAAACCAACCGGCGTTCCGGCTCGTTGTCTCGGCGACACTGCGCGCCATCGCAAGGGCCGTCCAACTCACCTCCGCTGCCCCTCGGCTGTCGGCTAATCCGCTCGTCACAATCACAGCGTCGGCGTCCTCCGATGGCGCATCGACCACCTCCGCCGTGATTCCCAGAGACTGAAATGCAGATGCAATCGCACCAGAAAGATCGGGGACGTCACGCGTGATCTCAATGCGCTGTCCGTTGGACAGCAGCATCTGGTCCGAGCAGGACGGGGCAACATCGACGTCGACGACCTGCCGCGAAAGGCCTAAGTTTGCAGCCTTCTTTACAAACGTGGCGAGAGACAGATCAGATTCGACCGGGGGTTCAACAGGTTTCATCTGCGAAGCCGGCGCATCGTAACTTGCAGACGGAACAACCGCCTCGGCGATCTGCTGCAGGGTCCGCAGCTCGGCCAGTTGGTCCGGTTCGATCTCCGGCATTTCCAGCAGCTTCTCGCGCAACGCCGAGAGGATCTCGACCTGCTTGATGGAATCAATCCCCAGCTCCGCCTCGAGATCCAGATCAAGGTCCAGCATATCGGCGGGGTATCCGGTCTTCTCCGCCACCACATCGCGCACGGTCTCCGTGGCCTCGGATAGCGCCGTCCCGCTTACAGCACCCGCATCGGAGGGACCAGGGGTCACCGGCACCTCGACCGCTTGCGCCGTAGGTTGTGTCGGGCCTGCCCCGTTCAGAGATCGCGCGACAATGGTAGCAGCAGGCGTTGCCTGCTCAACCTCTGCCTGCCCGCCCTCTACCTGCCCGCCCTCTACCTGCGCGGAAGGAACTGGAACAGCCGCCTCGGCAATCTGCTGCAAGCTCCGCAGCTCGGCGAGTTGGGCCGGTTCGATCTCCGGCATATCCGGCAGCTTCTCGCGCAGCGCTGAGAGGATCTCGACCTGCTTGATGGAATCGATCCCCAGCTCCGCCTCGAGATCCAGATCAAGGTCCAGCATATCGGCTGGGTATCCGGTCTTCTCCGCCACCACATCACGCACGGTCTCCGTGGCCTCGGAAAGCGCAGCTTCGCTCACATCAGCCGCATCGGAGGGACCAGGGGTCACCGGCACCTCGACCGCTTGTGCCGTAGGTTGTGTCGGGCCTGCCCCGTTTAGAGATCGCCCGGCCACTTTAGCATCAGGCGTCGCCCGCCCGCCCTCTGCCTGCACGGAAGAAACCGGAACAACAGCCTCGGCGATCTGCTGCAGGGTCCGCAGCTCGGCGAGTTGCGCCGGTTCGATCTCCGGCATATCCGGCAGCTCTTCGCGCAACGCCGAGAGGATCTCGACCTGCTTGATGGAATCGATCCCCAGCTCGGCCTCGAGATCCAGTTCAAGGTCCAGCATATCGGCGGGGTATCCGGTTTTCTTCGCCACCACATCACGCACGGTCTCCGTAGCCTCGGAACGCGCAGCCTCCCTCACAGCAGCGTCAGAGGGACCAGGGGTCACCGGCACCTCGACCGCTTGCGCCGTAGGTTGTGTCGGGCCTACCCCGTTCAGAGATCGCCCGGCCACGGTACCGTCAGGCTTCACCTGTCCTGCCCCAGCCTGTGTTTGCGCAGAAGAAACCGGAACAACCGCCTCGGCGATCTGCTGCAGGGTCCGCAGCTCGGCCAGTTGCGCCGGTTCGATCTCAGGCATATCCGGCAGCGTCTCGCGCAGCGCCGAGAGGATCTCGACCTGCTTGATGGAATCGATCCCCAGCTCGGCCTCGAGATCCAGATCAAGGTCCAGCATATCGGACGGGTATCCGGTCTTCTCCGCCACCACATCACGCACGGTTTCCGCAGCTTCGGATAGCGCCGTCCCGCTTACAGCAGCCGCATCAGAGGGACCAGGGGTCACCGGCACCTCGACCGCTTGCACCTCATTCTTCGCCTGTCCAGCCTGTGCTTGCCCGGATGGAGTCGGAGTGATGGCGTCGACGATCAACTGAATGCTGCGCAACTCAGCGAGCCGGGATGGCTCGATCTCCGGCATATGCGGTAGCTTTTCACGCAGCGCCGAGAGGATCTCGACCTGCTTGATCGAGTCGAAGCCCAACTCAGCATCGAGTTCCATACCGAGCTCCAGCATATCGGCCGGGTAACCTGTCTTCTCAGCCATCACAGCACGCACGGTTTCGGCCGCTTGTAATTCGCTGGTGGCTTCAGAAGCGCGCTGAAGTGCCAGTTGGGAATCGGATAGGGCATTGATGAGCCTGCCACGCTCATCGTCCGAACCCGCATGGGGCTCTCGCGTTCGATGGCAGGCTTCAGCGTCCTTATGAGCTCCGTTCGTAGACCCGAGCGTCCCGGTGAAACAGCGCGCGTGTACAGGTGCGGACAACTCGTCATCACAGGTCAGGCTTGGATGGGTTTGGTTTGGATGGGTTTGGCTTGGATAAGGCTTGCCGTAATTCGCACCGTTCAGCATGATCTCGTGTTGCTTTGGTTGCCGGCGCGGCTCAGGCGCAGGCGCTTCGTGCCAAAGCGCCTCGAAGTTGATCCTGTGACCGGCGACAGCAAGTTTTGCCAGAGCGCGATGGAACGCAGTCACACCGTGCATTTGGCGCTGGTCCAGCGAGGTGGCAACATGAGGCCGGGTCTTCAGAATTGCACCGGCTAGCCCGGACAAAACTGAAGATGGCCCGACCTCGACAAAGGTCCGAACACCGTCCTCGTACATCTTTTCGATTGTTTCCCGGAACCGCACCGGGGCGGTCAACTGCGCCTTGAGAACGGCACGAGCCTCTGCTTCATTGTTCGAATAAAGCTTGCCGGTCAGATTGGCATAGACCGGTAGCCGTGGCGCGCGGAGCCGGGCATTTTCGATCGCGGCCTCAAGATCCGTAGCCGCAGCGGCAACCAGCGGTGAGTGAAAGGCCGTCGAAACACTGAGGCGGCGGACACGCAACTTCTGATCCGTGAGCTCTTTTTCGGCTTTTTCGATCGCCGCGACCGGCCCAGACAGGATGACCTGATCAGGCGCATTGTCGTTGGCCAGCACCAGACCCCCGGCGCCTTCCGCGAGATAAGCATCCACAAAATCGCGTTCCGCAAAGACGGCAAGCATGCCGCCGGGTGTTGCCTGGGCGGCCTGCGCCATGGCTTCGCCGCGCGCACGCGCCAGCCTGATCGCAGCCGTCGCATCAAGCGCACCTGCAGCATGCAGAGCCATCACCTCGCCAAAACTATGCCCCGCGAGGCAGTCCGGCCGCAGGCCGAGATCGTTGAGGATACCAAGCTGACCAAGGGCCACCAGACCAATAGATGGCTGCGCGTTTTCCGTGCGCGTCAATTCGGCCGACTGCCTCTCGGTTTCCCGATCCGTGAAGGCCGGTGGCGGAAAGCTGAGGCCATGCAGCTGAAGAGAGCGGAGAACAGGGTCGCGTGCAGCCCAATCCCAGGGCGCACGCGCTAGGTCGAACGTCATAGCAAGGTCGGCGCCCATGCCAAGGTACTGGCTGCCCTGTCCCGCGAAAAGATAGGCGGTCCTTCCTGACGCAACGATGGAGGGGCCCTTTTCGTAGATGATGTTCCCTATCGAAAACGCGCGCTCTGCCTTCAAACTCGGTCCATGCGTTACCGCGATCTTGGTTAAATCCTCATTCGTACCAATGACAAAAGCCAAGCGTTGAGACGCGTCAGGGTTAAATGCCCGCTGCGACGCGGCTGCATAATGCGGCAGATCCGCGTCGCTGGAGCATTCCGCGATCAGAGCCTGGACTTGCTCACTCAATCCGGCCCCTGACGAGGCTGAGAACAGAAAAAGCTCGGTCGGAGCAGTTCTGTATTTGCTACGCCTTGAAGCTGGCCCGCGCCGCTCCTCCAACGTGATATGGAAATTCGTTCCGCCAAAACCGAAGGAACTGACCGACGCACGTCGCGGGTGGTCGCTGCTTCGGATCCACGGACGTGCTTTGGTATTGAGATAAAAAGCCGATCCGTCGATACCGAGCTTAGGATTTGGGGCCCGCACATTGATCGTCGGGGGCAGGACCTTATGATGCAACGCTGAGACAACCTTGGCCAGACCTGCCGCTCCGGCCGCTGACTTCGTATGACCAATCTGGGACTTGATCGAGCCGAGCGCGCACCAGGCTCCAGTATCAGGGTCAGCCTCGCCGAAGACTTCCCTCAGCCCTTCGAACTCGGCAGCGTCACCCGCACGCGTACCGGTTCCATGAGCCTCAACCAGTTCAACGCTTCGCGGGCTGATACCGGCTTTGTTGAGTGCACGACGTATCGCCAACGCCTGGCCGCCTGCCCGGGGCGCATAGACGCTCGATCCGCGACCATCGGACGAGGCACCGATACCGGTAATGACGGCGAGGATTCTGTTTCCGTCTTTCTCCGCATCTTCCAGACGGCGCAAGGCAAAGATACCGCAGCCTTCGCCCATCAGCGTGCCATCAGCATCGTCGGAGAACGGCCGGCATTTACCGCTGGCGGACATGGCTGGTGTCTTCGAGAAACACATGTACATGAAGATGTTATTCAAGGCATCGGCGCCACCCGCCAGAACCAAATCGGAATCGCCGAGCCAAAGCTCCTGAGCCGCGTGTTGGATCGCCGCGAGGGAACTTGCGCAAGCGGCGTCGGTGGTGAAGTTCGAACCGCCAAGACCGAACCGGTTGGCGATCCGTCCGGCGACGACGTTGCCAAGCAGGCCCGGAAAAGTGCTTTCACGCCAGTCCGTGAAATGACTGCGAATTCTGTCGGCGACTCTCTCGGCATCAGGTTGCGCGATCCCCTCCTCGCGCATCGCCTTGATCCAGATTGGGCCGTTGAGGCGGCTCGCCATGTCGCCGATCAACTCGGTTCCCGCGGCCACGCCGAGCACGACACTGGTGCGTTCAAGATCAACGGGCGATGTGCCGTCCGGCTGTGCGTCGGCAAGCACCTGCTTCGCGACATGAAGCGCCAGAAGCTGCACCGTATCCGTTGTTTCAATGACACGTGGCGGCGTTCCGTATGCAATCGGGTCGAAAGGAAAGGCCGGAATAAAGGCCCCCCTGGAACTGTAGGTTTTGTCCGGCGTCTTCGGATCGGGATCATAATAGTCCTCAACGCGCCAGTGGGTTTCGGGAATGTCACTGCTCGTGTCGACGCCCTCTACGATATCCCGCCAGAATCCGGACGTTGTTCCCCGGCCAGGAAACTTGCTGCCCATTGCGACGATCGCGATTGGCGATAGCTTTCGGCTGTGTGGCATCGATAACCCCTCTCAACGGTTCACTGTCAGGATTGAAACGGCAGATTATTGGACGCTTGCGGCGTATCCCAGGCATAGCGGTTGCGGCCTGTAGGCCCAGAGATGCTGCGGAACGCGCATGCCGAGGTTGCCCAGTTGCTGAGCACGTGTGACGTGGGCAGCTCCCTCGAGCAGGTTGAGTCCGATTTGCTCAACTGTCCGGTTCTCGGCGGGCTCCAGAAAACTGTCCTGCACCCAGTCGTTAAAGGCCCCCATCGCCGGACCGCACCAAATCTGAAAGTCGGCCCTGCGGTCTTCAATTCCCTCCCGAGCCCACTGGGAGCCCATGAATAGAAAATACCGGAAGACCTGAGCCATTTTTTGCCGTGGCGTCTTATCTGTCGCGACCGCAAAGGTCGGATCGCTTTTCCGCCTGTACTCAACAATCTTAGACCAGGCCGTTTCGAAGCCTTCCCGCAGGACCTGCTTTTCCAGCCACTCGCGGTCCTTGGACGAAAACGCGTCAATGGTCTCGTGGCGACGGAAGAGGTCGTAGAGCCGTTGAGCTTTGACGGCGAACATCGTACCGCGCTTCAGCACCTGCACTTTCACGCCGAGTTCGAACATGTCCGAAGCAGGCGCCATGGTCACGTCCGCGATACCCGCCTCACACAACATGGCGCGGCCGACTTCCGACAGCCCCGACTCGACTGCGCTTTGGTTCGCCGAACCGACCAGGACATAGTCAGCGCCGAGCCCGAAGGCCGATGCGACTCCCGCAGGCGTTCCCAAACCGCCTGCGGCCCCGAGTTGTATGGGCCGGCGGTAGTTGTGCTTTTGAACGATCCGCTCACGCAGATCAGCGATGACGGGGAACAAAGAGGCAAGCGGCCGATTGTCGGTATGGCCACCGGAATCCGACTCCACGGTGACAAACTCCGCGACCGGCAGGGTTGCTTGTATCTCAGCCTCTTCATGACTGATCTCTCCGGCCGCGACTAACTCACGCAAGAGGCCGGCAGGAGGCGGCCTCATGAAAGGCTCCGCAACTTCAGCGCGGGAAATCTTAGCAAAGACATGATTTTGACGAACCACGTTACCGTTTGCGTCACGGCTCAGGCCCTTGGCTGCGTAGCGCACAAGGTCTTTTGAGAGCCCCATAAATGCTGACGCTGATACGCGTCTCACGCCTTTGCGGAGAAACAGATCGACCATGGCACTCTCCCTATCCGGCCGATCGGGCGAATGGATCAGGTTCGCTCCCCAAGCGGTGTCACTTCCGACAGCTTGTGTGATTTCATCGATCGCATCCGCCACAATATGTGGACGGAGACCGCCACTGCCGAAGAATGCGACGAAACCGGCACGGACCGAGGCGACAACCATTTGCACCGAAGAAATCCCACGAGCCATTTCACCGACAACATAGGGAAACCGGCAACCGCAACTGTCTGTGAAGCGACGCGACCCCAGCCATTCCGGATAGATGCCCGGCAAGACACCAACCAGACTGATGCCGGCATCCATCTCCAGTCTGAAGTGGCTCATGGCCTCCTCGACGTCGTGCTCTCCATAGGTCGTCACCATGCGACCATGTCCAGGTGCATCAAGAACGAGCAGAGGTTGACGGAATCGCTGGATAGCAGACGCAAGATTTAGTGTGTGGTTGATGCCAGCGTCCCGAAGGACATGTTCAGCAACGGCCCGGCCATTTACCACTGGCCGGAAATTATGGTTTTCCGCCTGCCACTGGACGACATCCGGTGTGATGGCTCGCGGTGTAGAGTTAAGATGCAACTGTGACTCAACTGCTACCACTCTTCGTCTCCTTTTTTGAATGCGCTTTCAAATGATCGAAGGGCCTGCCAGCGCTCCTGTTATCACAGCCAGACGTCAGTGATGATGCCGTCCCGTCTTGATCATGCCAAAGCCGTCAGTTTCAAGATCGTCGTTAGGGACAGTTTATTGGTTTGGATAGGTGCAACTGCCCGCAAGGTACCGCCGATTTTAGGGCGGCGCGTTGAATTTGCTTACGGACCAGTGTGAACGGCGCCAGCCTCTCGCGCAGTAGACAAGACGAATGAAAATCTCTTTACCCGATGCTATTCTGAAGCCGGTCTGAAGCTGGACGCCCGGGTCGATGATTTCTCGTCGCGTGCCTGTCGGGCCAATGCGTGAACCAGATGAATCTACGGCCCCTTCCTTACTTGCTGAATGGCCACCTCCTGAGCCGATAGCTCCCCTTTCGAGAGAACCCGTAACATTCATTTTGGCCATTGCAGCAAACTGTCCTCTCTTGACTCTCAACCGGTCCGCGGACAACACAGAACCGCGGCGCCCTGTCGCTTCCGCAACAGACCCTAACGCACTTAAAGTCTCGCGATGCGGCCAAGAATGGAAGTGGCAAGAATGCGCCAAAATCCTGACAAAAATGGACAACCAGACGAAGAATATTTAGCATGTTAACAACTCCGCTTGGGTTGTGCTAAAGATGCGTCAGGCTTTTACGGGAAGGCTGGCGGTTCTGCAGCGAGTCACCGACGGCGAGGAGGAGCAGCGCTCATTTTTGTCACGAGCAGAGAACAGAATTTGACACAACGCGACGCTCTCAGTCCGCCCGCGATCACCCTGCAGTGGATTAGGGTTTCGGTTCAGCTTGGGCGAGTGCCAGGATGACCTGTTCCCTCTCGAGAATCTGAACCCAAAAAGGGCCAGCCAAACCCGGCACAAGCACCTCACTCCACCTGCCGGGCGTTTTGGAAACGGCCAGACTGCGTGGCAGAGAGACCCTGCGGGGGTTGACCGACAAGCCTCGACCGGCAGCCTTCAAAATGGCCTCCTTGGCCACCCAGATCTTCATGGCGTTCAGATCGAAAGTGCCGGCCTGGGCATCGTCGAGCCATTCCAGCTCCTCTGCACTGGCCGCAAGGCGCAGGACTTGCGCGTAGTTGACCTGCCGCCCGATTGCCTCCAGATCGACACCGACGGGTCCCGTGCGTGACGTCGCAATGGCGTGCCAACCTTCCGAAGTCGAAGTGTTGAAATGAAACCCAGCCGCCTCCACTGCATCGACGAGTTCCGGCTTGCCATGCCGATTGACGCGGTAGTCCACCTCGCGCTCGGGTATTCCGCATTCAGCAGATATGAGACGACGCAGCCACCTGCGACGGACACCAAAACGTCGGCGAAGCAGCGGGTCCTGCAGCTTTTCCATACGTGCGCGCTCTTCCGGGCCGAGTTCCGCCCCCGTGGAGAGGTCTGCAGCTTCGTCCGTATTGCCGAGAAACAGACGAATGTCAGATTGAGGGACGACGGAAGAGCCTTGATCTATTGGTAGTTCTCTAAAAGCAAACACGCAAATCACCAATCAAAATCGATGTTCCAACAGTATCCAGATTCCAAGCATCAATGCATTGCACCTGTGCAGGCTCTTCGTATACAGGTCCTTTGGGGACCGGTCTTTAGCCGATTCAGGTAAGCAGGTTTTTCGCGGAACGAAAACGGTGCGCGCCGAACGGCGATAGAACTCCCTGCCGGTGTCTGCTTTTTGCACCTGTTGTCATCCGAGCCTCAAACAAGCAGGCGCCCGGGTTTTGATCGGGCGCGTTCAAGCTGCGTGGCCCACACCCGCGGTTGGTAACATGCGCTGGTTTAGGCTCTTAGCCAGTCAGTGAAAGCGGCGATCTGGCCGGAGCCCATCAACAGCATTGGATAGACTGATGCCGTACTGCCGAATGGTTCAGGGTACCGGTGGCCTGGAACCGAGGTTACTACGAGGCCGGACGGTGTGTAGTGCTTGCGTCCATGCTCGATTAACAGCCGGGCTTCCTTAAAGCCGTAAGGGATCTCGCCGTCGAGCGGCTCATCTCGAAATTTCCCATTGAAGCCCGGGATCCAACCGGCATCTCGGTGGTTTCCTGGACCTCATGCTGCCGGTTCATAATTGCGTAGGCCGCTCTGAGGGCGGCTTCTGCATATTTGGTTGCGTTTTTGATTTGGTTGCGGGATCAAACAGTCCAGTGGACTGTTTGATGGATTTGTCCCTTGCGCAGTCTGCGCGCGGACTTTGTCCGTGCTCAACCTTCGGGCTAAAAAAGCTCCACTGGAGCTTTTTCTATACGCCCTCAGCCTTCAAGTTATGAGCGTTCCCTTTGGTTGCCGCTATAACCTTCATGGGCACAGGTTCATATACTGACCAACAGCCCGAAACGCAAAAAAACCATCCGATGGATGGCTTTGTCGCGTTTGGTTGCGGGGGCCCACAACCAACTTTGTGCACCTTTCTCAGCATTGGGGCTTTCAGCTTATCATCGTCCAGCAGCTTCGCACGCCAGGCGATGAACGCTAATTGCCCAGCGTCTCAAGCCACCGCAAAATGCGGATGAGGCAGATCACTCAGGCAATCCTGAAGCGCGTCAGAACCGCCTGAGGTTTCAGGATCCATGACCGGAGCCATAAGCTGCGCCAGTATAAGCCTGCCACGCAGACGACGCCGTCAGAAGTCCCTGATCTTGCTGGAGGGCATTCAGCCGTCCCAGGTCATCGATCCCGGAATTGTTCGCGGTCCACAGAGCCATGGCATCGACCAGTTGCTGCACTGAGGTCTGGACCAGGTGCATGCCTTCGGCTTCGAAGACATCAATGTGTTCCGCGCCCGTCGCACCGGAACCGTACCAGTCCGAGAGAGTGACGCTTCCCGGGCCATCCAGGATCTCCACCAGCAGGTCGTCGCCATCGCGCGAGAACCAAAGGCTGTCGGAGCCGATACCGTTCTCGAAGACCGCCACGTCCGTGTCACTGGGGTCGGCGCCATCGCTGGAGATGGTATCGGCGCCGCTGCCGACGATGAAGACGTCATCGCCGGCCCCGCCGGTCAGCGTATCGTCACCGGCCCCGCCGACAAGCAGGTTATCGCCTCTGTCGCCGGTCAGGACATCGTCAAAAGCACTACCGATGACATCCTCGATGTTTGACAAGCTGTCGTCACCCGCCGCACCGCTTGCCGTGCCAGCGTCCAGGTCGACCGTTACACCGCCCTGGGCGTTGCTGTAGTCCGCCGTATCGGACCCGGCCCCGCCGTCCAGGGTGTCATCGCCAGCGCCACCGTCGAGCAGGTCGTCTCCAGCGCCGCCAAAGAGATAGTTGTCGGCATCGCTCCCGATCAGGGTATCGCCAAAGCCGCCGCCGATGACGTTTTCGATCGCGGAAAGCGTATCGTTCCCTGCCCCGCCGGTCGCGGTGCCGGCGCCGAGATCCACGTTCACACCCGCCTGAGCGCCACCGTAGTCGGCGATATCCGTTCCCGCGCCGCCATCCAGCGTGTCGTTGCCCGCGCCGCCCGCAAGCCTGTCGGCGCCGTCGCCGCCGGAGAGGACATCGTCGCCGCCGCCGCCGGTCAGCGCATTGTCTTCGCCGTTGCCGGTTAGAGTGTCGTCAAAACCGCTGCCGATCACATTTTCGATATTGGACAGGGTGTCGTCACCCGCCGCACCCGTTGCCGTGCCGGCAGTCAGATCGACGGTCACGCTGCCTGAAGCAGTGCTGTAGTCCGCGGTGTCGACGCCGTCACCGCCATCCAGCGTGTCGTTGCCCGCGCCGCCCTCGATGACGTCATCAAGGCTGGTACCGATGATGGAGTCGTCGCCGCTGCCCCCGGCGACCATCACGCCATACTGATGGGAAAGCTTGAAGTTCGACAGATCCGTCCCGGTCTTGACCGCACCGTCAGCCTTCCAGTTGCCGGCATCGAAGTCCCACTGCTGCGCCCAGGCGTCCGCCCATTTCTCCGCAACCGTCGTGGCGGTCGAATTTTTGAAAGCCTGCATGATCGCGATCACGCCCGCTTTAGTGAGATAAGTATAGTTCGCGAAGTCGTGGGTCGAGAAGGTGTGCATCGCCTGATTGCCGGTGCCGGCGACTTTCGCCTCCTCCGCATCGTATTTTGCCTGCCACTCCGCCAGGACCTCCGGATCCCAGACCGAAAGTACGATCTGTGCGGACTGCGCGCCGCCGTACTCGAAATAGTCTTCGATGGATACGCTGTTGAGCCCGTCCGGCCCCAGCGGCGATGGATCGCTGGCGAAGAAGGCGTGGTCCGGCATGAAGATCTTCAGATCGTCACCGTTTCTTTCGAAACGCACGGGCGCATCCAGGATCCGGCCGCTGTAATCGGCCACGCCGATCATCTCACCGAGGATGATCTTGTCCTCGGTCTCGTCGCCGAAGCCGAGCTTGCTGCCGCCCGCTTCCTGAATCACACCGTCTTTCAGGCCATAGCCGACAACAAAAATGTCCGTGTCGGCGCTGCCGCCATGGCCACCCCAGCCCACGGTATCCCGGCCACGCAAAAGGAGCGTGTCCTTGCCGCGATTGTCGAGCCCGACCTCGTCAAGCCTGTCGTCGCCAAAGAGATTATTGTCAGGCTTGTCTTCGTCAGAATTACCAATCTCGCGCCCCTCGCGTGTGAAGCCGATGAAGTCATCGCCGCCGCTGCCGACGATGTAGCCGCCGCCGAGCTCGACATACCCCTTCGCGCCAGGAGAAAAGGTAACCTTGGCCGAGCCGACATTGTAGATCAGGGCCTCGCTGCCCTCGCCGCCGAGCACGTAGTAGTTATTCTCCGCCCCGAAACCAAAGGCGATACTGCTGCCGGCGAGATAGATCGAGTTCTTGTTGCCGACGACCACGATGAAGTTGACACCGTCGCCGGTCCGGGCCTTATTCGTGTTGCCATAGACCACCAGCATGTCGTTGCCCCGGCCGGTACGGATATCATTCCGCTCACCGATCGCGACCACCATATTGTCGCCGTCGAGGTCGTGCAGCACGTTGTATTTGCCGACCGAAAGCATCATGTCGTCGCCCAGATTGCCGTTCTGGTAGTTGAACTCGCCGAGGCTGAACATGACATCGTCGCCAGAACCAGCGAAGAGACGGTTCAGGTTGCCGACGGCCGCGATGACATCGTCGCCGTGCCCGCCGAACTGGAAGTTCGCGAGGCCGCTGGCCAGCAGCACGTCGCCGTGCGCCGTCATCGGCTTCAGGTTCCTGAGAATCTCCGCGGCATTGTCCAAGGCGCCGCCTTCGCCGATCTGCGTGATCCCCTCGAAATTCTGGATCAGCGCGATCAGCGAACCGATGCTGGGCACGGCCGGAATGACCGGAACGCCATGGCCCGGTATGAAGCCTGCGGAGGTATCGGTGTTCGTCATGTGGTCGGCGAGGTCGCTGGAACCGTTGAATATCGAAGCGGACCGCTCAAGCATACCTCTGCCCCACTCCGCGGCGTCCTCTACCGAAGCCTCCGCTTTGTGTAAGAGGTAGGCATTGAGGCCAGTCCCGGCCCCGTCAAAGCCCGCACCGCCCAGAACGGACGTTGGAAGCGTGAGTTCAACCCAGAACATACGCGCAAAGTAAGACAGCAATTGACTGGCATCGAAGTCGGTGATCAGTTCGCCGGTCTCGGTGTAGTTGACCCCGAACATCTCGCCGAAGGTTGCGTAAGGCACCGTAAAGCCGATATCGCCGAACATCTGCAGGAAGTCGGTGCCCGCCATCGCCCCCTGACCGAGCCTCCCCAGCATTGAGTCCCGACTTTCCTTGAGATACCGATCATATGCCTCGGCGTCGTATTTATCCCAGGGCTTTACGTCTTCCTCATAGGCTTTCGTCGCGCTATAGCTAGGCGGCGGCCCCTTGAAGAACATACCGACGAATTCGTTAGCGGAGATCGCCTGGCCGTTCGCCGGCATGAAGGAGGCGAAGGACATGTCGAAAAAGCTCGATAGCGTATCGCCGAAGACGAAGTTGGCTCCACCGATCGTGATCACCACATCCGAGCCCGCGCCGGCCACAACCAGATTGGAACCGCTCTGGACGCCTTCCTTCATCGCCTTATACATTTTGTTAAATTCGTCTTTGATGTCCTTACCACTATCCGCGGAATCAGCGACAGCTTGATTGACGTATTCCCTCCGTGCGGCGGCGCCGCCTCGGTCCAAGCTGGCCTCGGCAAGGCTGTGGAATTTGCTTGACCACTTGTTGATTTGCGACTTGCCGGAGCGCTTGCTGTACTCCGACGGGCCTGGATCATCGTCATTGTCTGGTTTTGGGGCCTCACCTGGCGAGAAACCCGCAAACAGCAGCCCGGCCAGTTCTTGCCGCCCCTGACCGGTGAAAATATTCGGGACACCGAGCGTCTTCTTATCCCAGAGCTTGTCCAGCGCGCCATGTCCAGTGTTCGACATAAAGTCGCCAAGGCTGCCGAAGAGTCCTTTTCTGTCGGCGGTGGAGCCGTACTGGGCATTGGCGAGGGTGATCATGATGTCGTTCGAGACACCGTGGTCGTAGGTCAGGTTGAAGCTGCCGACCATCAGGCGCAGGCCCTCCGGCGTCCAGCCGCCCTCGGTGTCGCCGGTGCTGACCGAGCCGTCGCCGACTTTCACCATGGCGTTGCGGGTCCCCGCCGTCACCATCCAGCTTGGCCCGTCGCCCGCATGCACGATGACGTTGCCGATGGATTTCGGTAAATCATCGTCAAAGTCAAGTGATTTGCCAGGTCTTCCCCAGACGGCATTCTTAATCACATCGTAGGCATCGCTGGTCGCGGCGACGCCGACGAAGAGGCCGTCGCCAGCCTTGACCAGAACATTCAGCATCTGACCGATGCCGGCCATAAAAGTTCTGGTGGGTTTGGTCGCGTCGGGATTTACCTCGATCATGACGTTCATGTCGCCGACGGCGATCATCTTTGTATCGAGGCCGCCGAGATCGCCGATGACGGTGTCGGAGGCATCGCGTATACCGTCGGTGATGTGATCGGCGACGGTCGGTGCGCTGTCGTCCCACTCCGCTGTCCGGTCGCCGGTGTCGGTCACGCTGTCGATCTGTTCGGCGTCCCAATGATCCCAAGCGCTGCCGGAGTCGCCATGGCCGACCTTGACCATCATATTCAAGGAGCCAAGCGCGAAAACATTGGTGTCGCCATCGCCCGCTTGCGTGAAGAGGTTTACGGCGAAGTCTTTAAAGCCTTCGCCAAAACCCAACCCAACGTCCGACTGACCTCCCTTCAGCAGCCCCTTAAGCACACCCGGGGTTAGGCCGGCCATCACTAGCGCCACGTCGCCGTCTCCGACCTTGGTGAAGACATTCACCGCCAGTTTGGTCGCCATCGCGACCATAATGCCGAAAGTGTCGCCCGCGCCGACCTGGGTCACCACATTGGCCGTGGGGATATCCGGCGCGCCAAAAGCTGCCGAGAGAGGCGCGGCAATCGAAACTATGTAAAGGTCCCCGTCGCCGTCCTTGGTGATGAGGTTGCCCTGCCCGATCGCCACCAGAGCGTCGTCGCCGTCACCCTCGGCATGGGTAAAGACGTTCCCCAGACCGATCATGACGGCGGCCAGATCGCCATGACCGGTTTTCGTGATGAGGTTGCCGCCGCCGATCGCGACATATCCGCCGTCCCCATTGCCGTCGTGAGTGTGGACGTTGTATCCGCCCAGCATGACCACGCCGTTGTACCCATCGCCGACCTTGGTGGAGACATTGAGCCCGCCCAGCATATAGGCTTCATAGGCGCCGTCGCCGATCTGAACGGCCACGTTCAGAGCCGCTGCGGACCAGACGACGAAATATCCGTCGCCTTTTTGGGTGATTGCGTTTCCACCTGCAGCCATCACGGCAAAAACGTCACCGTCGCCTTCCTTGTAAGCAACCTGCGCCGCGGCGAACATGTAGGCGTCAAGGTCACCATCGCCCCGATTGACGAGCACGTTGGCGGCGCCCAGCATGACGGCGGTCAGGTCTCCTTCCTCGCTTTTGAGGGTCACGTTGGCAAGTCCGACCGATACAACCTTATCGTCGCCCGATCCCATCTCAGCAACGTTCACGCCGCCCAAAAGCAGGCCGAAGTCGTTCCCCGCGCCGGCATGCAGGTAGTTTCCAAGCCCTATTAGATAGGCTTTATCGCGGCCATCCCCGGTGTGGATGTTGTTGATGATGGATCCTGCAACGACCGTGTCACTGCCATCACCGGTGTTAATCTCGTTATAGGCCAGGGTCCAGGCGCCGACGTAGTCGTTGCCGCCGCCGGTCGTCACCTTGGTGCCGAGGCCGAAGATGTCGACATGATGGTCATGGTCGTCGGTAAAACTGAACGCGCCCGCAGACCAAATGCTACCCAACAGATCTTCGTTTATCGCACCCGCATCGACGTCGTACGCCGGATCGTCGGGATTGGCGTCCGTCTCCGCCGACTGCATCTGCTCCGCGGAGCCGTGTTCGCTCTCTGC
This sequence comes from Denitrobaculum tricleocarpae, assembly GCF_007004665.1. Taxonomy (GTDB): domain Bacteria; phylum Pseudomonadota; class Alphaproteobacteria; order Kiloniellales; family Kiloniellaceae; genus Denitrobaculum; species Denitrobaculum tricleocarpae. Next base: position 427,754 of record NZ_ML660057.1, read on the forward strand.
CGTTGCGCGCAAATCCCCATCACGGGCGGTCATGGCGTCGGCGTACTTGTCTTGCGCCAGATGGGCATCGATATCGAACGCCAGGGCGGCATCCCTTCTCGCCGCGGCTTCCTCCGCCGACATCGAGCCGGCCGTCCCGGAGACAATCGCATCGTCCAGCGAGGCCAGGCCGTTCTCCGCCTTGGCTTTCTCAATCGCGCTTTCCTTAAAGCCCTCGACTCCGCCGGAGAAATCGCCTGCCTCCTCACCATCGACCAGTTCGGCAAGGACCGCGTCTAAATCGACGTCCTCGACCGTCTTGCCGCTGCCCTGGTCGTTGCCGAGGTCGACATCCGTGTAGGCGCCGTAGGCTTCGACATGGTCGCTCTGACCCTCCGGCGCGCCGCCGCTGTGAATTCGCGCGGCGACACCGTAGGAGCGGATCTCGTCGTATCCGGCGCCGGTCTCGATGTCGGCATACAAGCCGACACTCGTAATGTCGCTGCCGCCGTCGCCGACGCGCACCACATTGGCGGCCCCGCCGAGGACAGCCTTGGTATGACCCCCGCCGGACTTATTCAGCACATTCGCGCCGCCAAACATCTGCGCATCGAGGTCGCCGTTCCCGTCGACCGTGGCGACGTTGGCGCCACCCGCAAGAACCAGTGTGGTGTCGCCGTCGCCGCTGCGGCTAATCACATTGGCGCCACCGATCGCATTCACGGTCATCTGTCCCTGGTCAACATAATGGGTGATGACGTTGGCGGCCCCCACTCCCGTGAACGTCAAATTTCCGGTCTTGCCGACCCGGGTCACGACGTTCGCGCCGCCGCCACCCTCGAACGAGAGATCGCCCTGTGTGGTGGCATGCGTTACGGAGTTCCCAAGTCCCGCACCGCGGAAAGTCACGTTACCGCTCTCGCCTTCGCGATTGATGATATTGGCGGCGCCCGCACCTTCGAACAGAGTGTCTCCGCTCCAGGTTGCGTGAGTGATAGAGTTGACCGCGCCCGCGCCACGGAAGGTCACGTTGCCGGTCGATTCGCCGCCTAATCCGCCCCAGCGCTTGATGATGTTCGCCCCGCCGGCACCTTCGAAGAGAACATCGCCATGGAGCAAATTGTGTTCGATCCGGTTCTCGGCGCCCGCGCCGACCATTGTCACGTCGCCGCGGCTTCGGGCATATTGAGAGGTCCAGCGGTACTTCCGTTGGATGACGTTGCGCAAACCGGCCCCGGTAAAGTGTGTATCTCCTGCAACAGTGCGATGAAGGATGGAGTTGTCGGCGCCCCCACCCTCGAAGACCACATTCCCAATTTCGCCCTCGCGGTCGATGGTATTGGCGGCGCCCGCGCCCTCAAACAGGGTGTTCCCGCTCCAGGTCGTGTGAGTGATCGAGTTGGCCGCACCTGCGCCACGGAAGGTCACGTTGCCGGTCGATTCGCCGCCTGCTCCGCCCCAGCGCTTGATGATGTTTGCCCCGCCGACACCTTCGAAGAGAACATCGCCATGGAGCAACCTATGTTCGATCCGGTTCTCGGCGCCCGCGCCGACCATTGTCACGTTGCCGCGGGTTTGAGCGTAGTGAGCGTACCAGCGGTAGGTGCGATGGATGACGTTGCTCAGACCACCCCCGGCAAAATAGGTATCCCCTTGAACCGTCTTGTGGGTGATAGAGTTGCCGCCGCCAGCTCCGCGGAAGGTCACATTCCCGCGCATGCCTTCGCGGTTGATGATATTGGCGGCGCCCGCACCTTCGAACAGGGTGTTCCCGCTCCAGGTCGTGTGAGTGATCGAGTTGGCCGCGCCCGCACCGCGGAAAGTAACATCGCCGGTCGATTCGCCAACTCCGCTGCGCGTAACAACGTTTGTGCCGCCGACGCCTTCGAACAGGACATCGCCGCGCATCAGATTGTGTTCGATCCGGTTTTCGCCCCCTGCGCCGACCATCGTGACGTCGCCGCGCGTTCTCGCGTAGTCAGAAAACCAGCGGTACTTCCGTTGGATGACGTTGCGCAAACCGGCCCCGGTAAAATGTATGTCCCCTACAACGGTGCGATGAAGGATGGAATTGCTGGCGCCCCCACCGTTGAAGACCACATTCCCCCTGTCACCCTCGCGGGTGATGATATTGGCGGCGCCCGCACCTTCGAACAGAGTGTTCCCGCTCCAGGTCGTGTGAGTGATAGAGTTGGCCGCGCCCGCGCCACGGAAGGTGACGTCGCCGCTGGAATGGCCCGTTTTCGCGAAACGTTCGATGAAGTTCGCTCCACCGGCACCCTCGAAGAGAACATCGCCGTGGAGCAGGTGATGTTCAATCCGGTTCTCAGCGCCTGCGCCGACCATTGTCACGTTGCCGCTCGATGCCCAGTATTGCGAGCCCGTGCCGTAGGTGCGACGGATAACATTGCTGAGACCGGCCCCGGCGAAATAGGTGTCCCCTGTCGTGGTTTGATGTGTGATGGAATTGCCGCCGCCCGCGCCGCGGAAGGTCACGTTACCGCTCTCGCCTTCGCGGGTAATGGTGTTGCTAGCCCCAGCGCCCTCAAACAGCGTATCCCCGCTCCAGGTCTTATGTTCGATAACGTTGACCGCACCCACACCTATGAAGGTCACGTCGCCGGTCGATTCGCCGCCGCCGTCACCCCAGCGCTTAATCTCTGTGTAACCGCCAGCACCTTCGAATGAGACATTGCCGTGCATCAGGTTATGTTCGATCCGGTTCGCAACGCCCGCTCCGGTCAACGACACATTGCCTGAGGATCCGGCGTAGCTGCCATACCAGTTCCGGACGATTTTAGTTTCGGCAGCAGCCCCTTCGAAGTGGGTATCTCCGGTATGGACATGATGTTGGATGTCGTTGCTGATACCCGCGCCGACAAATCCCACATCGCCGCTCTTCCCGCGTCGGGTGATCGTGGTATGGCCGCCAACGCCTTCGAACAGGACACTACCCTGCTCCAGATTGTGACTGATCTTGTTGCTAACACCCGCGCCGACCATCGACACGTCACCGCTGGATCCCTCGTAACTGCCGTGCCACGCGCGGTTGACCACATTGCTGGCGCCGGCTCCCTCGAAGTGAGTATCTCCGGTCCGGGTGATATGCTGAATGTCGTTGCTGGCGCCAGCGCCGCGGAACACCACGTGGCCGTGAGCGCCGCGCCGGGTAATCTTGTTGTAAAATGCTGCACCTGTGAAACTGACGTTCCCCGAATACCCGGTATGTTCGATGGACGTAGCGCCGGCGGCGCCGCCGAAGCTCAGGTTGCCATTGCCGGTTTTTTTGATGTCGGCGAAGCCGGCAGCACCGCGGACCGTCAGATGCCCGGTGGTATCCCGGACTTTCAAGTGCGCCGCCCCTGCGTAAACCTTATCATTTCCGCTGCCGGTATGGACCGTTGCGGAGAATGAGCCGACCGTGATTGTGTCGTTGCCCCCCTTGGCGTGGATGGTGCCGCCGAAGCCGATGGCGACGATGTTGTTGTTACCGCTGTCGCCATTATATTGGCCGGTGAAGAAATACCCGACCGACTTAAATGCGCTTTTGATCTTTTTAGCTGCGGCGCCCATCTGTTACATCCCCCTCGCTGATGCAGCGCGATCGCGCCCTGCAACCTAAATGGATATCCCGGTAAATCATCTTGCTCAACAGGCGGCCAGCTGCCCCCTAGAACGCCTACCTATTCGGCGGCCTCCACGGCATCGGTCTGTACAGGTCCGGTCTTTTGCGCACCCGTCTGCTCAGCTCCGGACTCATCCGGCCCCTTGTTCAGAAGACCCAACTCGACATACTTCTCCACGATGCCCTGCATTTTCGGGTCTTCCATCAGGCCGCGGATCACCGAAAGCATGTAAATGAAACCGGGAAGCGGCATGATGACCTGCTGCTTCAGGCGTGGCGTCAGCTTCGACGGATCGGCGTCTTTCTCCATTAGCTCGGACGGGTTCTGATCAACCATGAACAACCGCACCACACCGTTGTTGAAGTTGATCGAAGACACCGTCTCTACATAGATATCAGGGGCCGTATCGGCCTGAAGGTCTTTGCTCATTGCTTGAAACTCCCCACGTTTGATCACACTAAAAATGCTGTCCTGCAACAGATTAACTGCAAAATCTATAACATGTATACAGGAATATACGTTAGCAGTTTTCTGTTACGATCTCGTGACGGGTGAAGCTGTGCCGAGCTGCGGCAACGCCAGGTCCTGATCGCGAAAAGCCATAGCCGTGACCTGCGGCCCGAGGGCGGAAGCTAGTTGTTCCGAAACCTATGTACCCTCACCGGCTTATCCTCATCACCGGCAAGGATCTGCCCCCGGACAGACCAGCCCCGCTGATTGCGCGGAACGATGTTCTCCCTGATGTCGCGGACGATTCTCCGCAAGTGTCCAAAGGGCGCGAGCATTTCGGGAAAGAAGAGATTTTCTCCGCTCCGCCAATAGTCTGTTTTAAAAAGAAATTCTCCGGCTAGCGCCTCTTGTAGAAGCTCGTCGGACAGGTAAGCCCAGTTACAGAAGCCGACAGGCACGCCATTATCGTCTTCAAAGTAGCGGAACTGATTGAGCTCGATGGAGGCGGCAACACGGTTCACCAGCAGTCCGACCGGAATGTTGAGATGAAGATCCGAGTGCTGACAAAGCCAGAGCACGCCGCCAAGCACCGCTGTCTGCTCCCTGACGGGTAGACATCTTGAACTGGCTGTTACTTCGCGCTCCAAACTCATTGCGCCCACCCTCACAGTCTATATGCCATGAACGCATGCCGAGCCCAGGCGTTGGTGTTGATCACAAGAAAAATACAGGTATACGTTTTGATATGCAAGAACTTGCACCAGACCAGACAGCGAGAGAGTAGCCGGCGTCCATGTCAGTTATTTGAAACCCTGCCTGCTTCTTCAAATCGTCTCTTATCTGTCGAGGGTCCGTCAGAATACGGCAGAGAGACCACGAGCGCACCGCTGGGACCAGGCGTGGCTCGATTGCAGGCGGAAAAACAGAGACAGCGGCTGGCACGCAGGGCGCTGATCAAATTTGTGTGGCATCGGCAAGGACAGCAGGCCGCGCCAGGACGTTTGATCTGACGGGTTCCCTCATTCGGTGCGTTTTTGCTGGAGCCACGCCGCAGGTCACTCTTTGGTCAGCGCCGAAGCATCTCCCGCAGGCTCCGCCAATGCACCACGCGCCGGGCGCCTGCAGAGCTTGAGATATTCCTCTTGCGCGATAGTCTCGATCGCCCGGCTGTTGTAATTATCGCGGATATAGCGGATCGCTTCACCGGGTGTCAGTCCTTTGTGGATCAGATAGCGGGCAACGACCGTTCCGGTCCTGCCAAGACCGCCGTAGCAATGAAATCCGACTTTTTCGCCAAAACGTAACCGAAGATCCACAGAATCGAAAAGGCGGGTCAGTAGTGTGTCCTGCGTCGGAGATGGTGCGTGATAGTCGGGGATCGGAACGATTTCCCAGTCTATCCGTTCCTTTTCGTACAGGCCTTGATAGTGCTGTGGTTCGAGCGGCAATTCGCGCGGCTCCAAGCAACTCACCACCATGCGCAACCCTCTCGAAGAAATAACGGAGAAATCGCGCTGCAGATCTTCCGCCGGATTTGCATCGGCTGCCTGTCCAGCTCTAGCGCCGGGGCATGACATCAATGCAACGATCCCAAGCGTCCCCGGCAGAGCCAGATCGGCATAGGAAAAGCAGTCTCGAACAACTGTCGACATGGATTGCAGACTCTTATTGACTTCCGAATTTCGACAGGTATACAGGTATTCTTGTCGAGTGAAAGTAAATTTTACAAACGATGTGCAGATTTCTGGCAAGGTGGCTTAGAGCATGGAAGGCAGCGCAGGAAAAGTCGGTATGCCGCGCTTTACGCACTCGCTCGCCTTCCGGCGCGCGGCCCTGCAGGCTTCCGCAGCCGCCGCGCTGCTGCTGTTCGGCTGGTTTCTGCTGCAGAATCTGTCAGCCAATCTTAGCAGCGAAGGGATCGCGATCGACTTCGGCTTCCTGTCGCAAGAAAGCGGCTTCGACGTAAACGAGAGTCTCCTGCCCTACACTGCGTCGGACTCCTATGGCGACGCTCTGGTGGTCGGTCTTGTCAACACCCTCCACCTGACTGTCGTCTGCATAGTCCTCTCGACCGTGATCGGCTTGGCGATCGGTTTTGCCCGCCGCAGCGGACACTGGCTCGTGAACCGCTCGGCGCTGGTCTACGTGGAGACCATGCGCAACCTGCCCAAGCTTTTGATCCTGCTTGCCGTCTATGTCTTGCTGGTGCGCGAACTGCCGATGGTCCGCGATGCCTGGTCTTTTTACGATCTGGCCTATCTCTCGAACCGGGGCTTCCAGGTTCCAGTGCTCAGCTTCCCCGGCAGCGCTCCGGACGCAGCCTACGCGGTTTTAGCTGCACTTTGGGCACTGCCGTTGCTCCTGGCGGTGCTCGGCCGTTTTTATCCGTCATTGCCCGGCATCAGGCTCTCGATGCGTCTGACGGCCTTGGCGGCAGCCTGCGCGCTCCTTGTGCTGTTGATCGGCTATCTGGATGCCGGCATCGAAGCTCCCCGTTTCGAAGGCTTCAACTTCGTTGGCGGCGCGGCGGTATCGATCCCGTTTCTGGCCCTGGCCATCGCGCTCAGCATTTATCACGGCGGCCAGATCGGCGAAGTGGTAAGGGGCGGAATCCAGTCCGTGCCCGATGGGCAGACCGAAGCCGGCTATTCCCTGGGCCTTCGCTGGCCGCAAATTGCCTGGCTGATCGTTCTGCCGCAAGCCCTGCGCACGATCATCCCGCCGCTCACCAATCAATACCTTAACCTGATGAAAAACACCTCCATCGGATTGGCGGTCGGCTATTCGGACCTGGTTTCGGTGATGAACACCTCGGTCAACCAGACCTTTCGCCCGGTCGAGTTGATGCTGCTGACCATGGCGATCTACCTGGCCATCGGATTGAGCGTCTCGGCCCTGTTGAACCTCTATAACCGCGCGGTACAGTTCAAGGAGAACTAAATCCATGACCACAGCCGCGTCGAACAAAACCCGCAGCAGGGCAATCGCGAACGCCGGGTCTTTCATCAGAACGCGCCTGTTCTGTGACTGGCGGACCTCACTCGTCAGCCTGCTGCTGATCGCCCTTTTCCTCTGGCTCTTCCCAGGCCTCCTCGACTGGCTTGTGCTCTCGGCGCAGTGGCGGCCGACCGACGCGGCGTCCTGCGAAGCCGTGACCGGCGCGTGCTGGGCTTTTATCGCCGAGAAATGGTCGGTCATCCTGTTCGGGGTCTATCCCCGCGAAGAGCTCTGGCGGCCAATTCTGGGATCCTTACTGGTCATCTCCTGTCTTACCTGTCTTGCCTGGCGCCGATGGCCGGCCCGCCCCAGCATCGTCGGGCTGACCATTACTTTCATCCTCTTCGCCAGTCTCCTGGACGGACGGCCCCTCGCCCTTGAGCAGGTCGAAACGGTGCGCTGGCACGGCCTGTCGGTGGTCCTGTTCCTGGGTGTCTTCAGCTTGATCCTTGCGTTGCCCATGGGGATCGCCCTGGCGATTGCACGTCACGAAGGACCACCTCTTCTGGCCGGGATGGCAACGTCGTACATCGAGTTCATCCGCGGCGTGCCGCTGGTCACCGTTCTTTTTTTCGGCATCTTCATCCTCCCGCTCCTGCTGCCGAGCGGCTGGAGCTATGATCCGCTCCTGGCCACGTTGGCGGCATTGACTTTTTTCCATGCCGCCTACTTCGCCGAGGACGTGCGCGGCGGACTGCAGTCGATCGCAAGAGGCCAGCACGACGCCGCAAAAGCGTTGGGTCTGCCTTATCTGGCACGGGTCCGCCTAGTCGTGTTGCCGCAAGCCCTGAGCGTGGCGATCCCCTCCATGACAAACACCATTATCGGCGGTTTCAAGGACACTTCGCTGGTGGCGATCGTCGGCATCTTCGATCTGCTGGCAACGACGCGCATGGCCTACAGCGATCCCACCTGGCAGAAACACGCGATCGAGGGCTTTGTCTTCGTCGGCCTGCTCTATGCCCTGACCTGTCTCCTGGTATCACGGCACGCCCAGACAATGGAAAGACATGTGGCGCGCTATCTCAGTGCGAGAGACAAGAATTAGAAAGCGGTGACATAAAAGCGTCACGACAAACGTGTATACATGTACACTAATTCAGTGGATACTCGGTTAAACAAATAAGCAATCCAAGAAGACGTACACGGAGAGACTCAATGCTCAAAACAGCGATGGCCGCGGCTTCGGTCAGCCTCATTGCCGCACTCGCGTCGGCCCCCTTCTCGGCTCATGGCGGTGAAATTCTGGATGACATCAAAAACTCAGGGGAACTGATCTGCCTCGTCAACAGCAACTCGCCGGGATTTTCCGTCCCGGACAGCAACGGCAAGTACGCCGGCTTCAATCCCGAATTCTGCCGCATGGCCGCGGCGGCGATCCTCGGCGACGCTGGCAAAGCAGACATTCGCGGCATTGGCTTCTCCGACAGTATGAAGACGATCGTCGCCGATCAGGCCCATATGGCCGCGCGCAGCATCACCCGCACGGGCACCCGCGACGCGGATCAGGGCATGGCCTTCGTGGTCACCACCTTTTACGACGGCCAGGGTTTCATGGTGCCAAGGTCATTGGGTGTCGGCAGCGCGGACGAACTACGCGGCGCCACAGTCTGCGCCGAAGAAGGTTCAACCACATTGCTGAATGTCGCCGACTGGTTCGGCGACCGGGACATGAACTACAAGGTCGAGAACATCGCCGACAAGACGGCACGCCTGCAAGCCTTCTTCGGAGGTAAGTGCGATGTAATGTCCAGCGACTTTTCCGCGCTCGCGGCGGATCGTCTGCTGGCCGACAATCCGGGTGATTACAAGCTCTTGCCCGAAGTCATTTCCAACGAACCTTTGACCATCGTCGTCCAACCCGACCAGGAACTGGAAGCCTCCGTCTTCTGGGCCTTCCAAACCATGTTATGGGCGGAGAGCTTTGGCATCACCTCGCAAAACATCGATCAGGTCGTGGCTTCGCTCGACGATCAGCCAAAAGCGGTTCAGCGTCTGCTGGGCGCCGACTCGGCGATGGGTGACATGGCAAAAAAACTCGGTATTCACGAGACCTGGGCAATCGAAGTGATCCGTCAGGTGGGTAACTACGGCGAGGTCTTCGAGCGGACGATCGGCGAGAACACACCTATGGGACTGGTCCGCGGCGGCACCCCGAACCAACTCTGGGCCGATGGCGGCTTGTTGTATGCCCATCCGGTAAGGTGATGGGCGGTTCAGCGGCGTGTTCGTGATGTGCGGACCGGCATGAAACCTGCCCCCTCCGTACCGGTTGCGGCGAGTTGTGATCAGGCAAAGATCCTAGGACACGGGTCTTTGCCTTTTCGCTTCTCGGGACTCGCTTCTCCAGCAACGGCTCTTTTCGGAACGGCTTTCTCTTGGAGCGCGTCCACCAGCGCCCCCACGGCTCCGGGTTCCTGCGCCGGGATGCGCCCACAACCAGGTCAACCGGAGTGAAGACAGCCAGGGTTATGCGCTCTTCAAGACCAAAGGCAACTGCATCATGAAACTCGAGAGAGCACGAAGCGCAGCGAGCAGCTCGAAACAAGACCTCCCCCATAGCGGCTACATCTGCCTCTCCATGCTGCTGGCGTTTCAGAAAGTCACGAGCGACCCGCAACAGCTCATGAATGAGTTTTCGCCGACCGGGCAGATCGAGATGATGCACCTCGTCCGGGCCGCGAAAAAAATGGGCCTGAAGGCCAAGGCGCGAACCTGCAGGTTCGAACGCCTCGACAAGCTGCCCTTGCCCGCGGTCGCCCTGGATAAGAACGGCGAGTACTTTGTTTTGGCGCGCTGTCAGGAGGATCAGGTTCTGATTCAGGCTCCAGGCCAGCCGCCGCAGCAGATCCAGCGCGAAGAGCTGCGCCAGATCTGGTCCGGCGAAGCTTTGTTTGCAACCACCCGCCTTGCCGTACCGACAGACGAACACCCCTTCGATCTGCGCTGGTTCATTCCGGCGATCGTCAAATACCGTAAACTCTTCGGTGAAGTGATTGTCGCGTCGCTCTTTACCCAGATCATTGCCTTGGCGTCACCGCTGTTTTTTCAGGTCGTGGTTGACAAGGTTCTGGTTCACCAGAGCCTGAGCACTCTGGATGTCCTCGCCTTCGGAATGCTTGCGATCGTAGTCTTCGATGTTCTGCTCAACGGACTGCGCACCTTCATCTTCTCCCATACGACGAGCCGCGTGGATGTCGAATTGGGCGCCCGTTTGTTCGATCATCTGGTAAGCCTGCCGCTCGGATACTTCGAAAAACGACCGGTTGGACAGACGGTCGCGCGCGTAAGGGAACTGGACAATATCCGCGACTTTCTCACGGGATCTTCGGTCACAGTTTTAATCGATACCTTTTTCACTGCCATCTTTTTCGCGATTATGTACTACTACAGCAGGACGCTGTTCTGGATCGTGGTCGCCAGCATCCCCTTCTTTGTCGTTCTATCGCTTTTGATCACGCCAAGCCTGAGAAACCGAATTGAGGAGAAGTTTCAAAGGGGCGCGGTCAATCAGTCGTTCCTGACGGAAACGGTCACCGGCATCGAGACCTTGAAAGCCATGTCGATCGAGCCCCAGATGCGTCACCGCTGGGAAGAGCAACTGGCGGCCTACGTGCGCGCCGGATTCCGCACGGTGGTCATCAGCACGCTTGGCAGCCAGGGCGTGCAACTGATCTCCAAAGCGGTCATGGTCGCAATCCTGTGGGTCGGCGCGACGGAAGTCATTGCCGGCAATATGACCGTCGGTCAGTTGATCGCCTTTAACATGTTCGCCGGTCAGGTCAACGGCCCCATCATCCGCCTGGCGCAGCTGTGGCAGGATTTTCAGCAGATGCGTATCTCGGTCGCACGACTGGGAGACATTCTCAACAGCCCCAGGGAGCCAGGCAGCGATCCCTCGAAACCGGTCATGCCGTCTATTGCGGGCAGGATCGATTTTGAGCGCGTCAGCTTCAGGTACGAACCCAACCGACCTGAGGTTGTGCGTGATCTCTCGCTCAGCATTCAACCCGGCGAGGTCATCGGTATCGTCGGCCGTTCGGGATCCGGAAAAAGCACTCTGACAAAGCTGGTTCAGCGTATGTACCTTCCGGAACGCGGACGGGTTCTTATCGACGGCTCCGATATAGCGCTAACCGATCCTGCCCAACTCAGACGGCAGATCGGCGTCGTCCTGCAGGAAAGCGTTCTGTTTCGCGCCAGCATCCGGGAGAACATCGCTCTTGCGCAACCTGCAATGCCGTTCGAGCAGGTTGTCGCGGCTGCGAAGTCCGCCGGCGCGCACGATTTCATCCTCGAGATGAAAGACGGTTACAACACCATTCTGGAAGAACGCGGCAGCAACCTCTCCGGCGGTCAGCGGCAGCGGGTAGCCATCGCCCGCGCCCTGGCCGCAAATCCCCCGGTCCTAATCTTCGACGAGGCCACATCGGCGCTCGACTATGAGTCCGAGCGTATCATCCAGGAGAATATGCAGAGCATTTGTGCCAATAGAACAGTGCTCATCGTCGCGCACCGCCTCTCGACAGTCAGGCGGGCCGACAGAATTGTGGTGCTGGACAAAGGCGCAATCGCCGAACAAGGCAGCCACAAGGAATTGCTCGCACTCGACGGACAATACGCAAGACTATATCAGCAACAGGTAGGCTGACATGATAACCGCGATCATCACCTGGCCCTCTCGCCTGCTTCGGGGGATCTGGAGCCACATGCTTTTCTGGCGCCGCGCACAGCAAGATCTGGCGGCCAAGGCGCAGATCAAGCGCAAGCGGGAAGAACTCGAGTTCCTGCCCGCGGCGCTGGAGATCATCGAGACACCGGCATCGCGCTTCTTGCGATGGTCCGCCGCCCTCATCGCGGCCCTTGTCGTGGGCGCCGTCGTTTGGAGTTACGTCGGCAAGCTCGATATCGTCGCGGTCGCCCAGGGCTCGATCATCCCCTCCGGACGGATAAACACGATCCAGCCCAAGGAAATCGCCGTGATCGAAGCTATTCATGTCGAAGAGGGCCAGTATGTCCCGCAAGGCCATCTCCTGATCGAACTAGACCCATCGGAAATCCAAGCGAACATCAAGCAGATGCGGCGTGAGAACCTGGAAGCGGCCCTGGAAATGGCCCGGCTTGACGCGGCTCTGAAACTGATCGACGGCGAAACCACCGCATTCCGATTTTCAGGCGCTGCCGACCCGGCTCTGGTGGAGGTTCACCGGAACAAGTTGAAGGCCGACGTCGCCGCCTTCCAGAAACGTCTGGAAACGCTCCAGGCGCGCGAAAAAGCGGCCGAGGCGGAGAGACGGGAGGTTATGTCGGAAATCAAAAAGCTCAAGTTGATCATCCCTATGGTCAAGGAAAGGGCCGATGCTCTGACAACCCTCTACGAGAAGGGGGTCACTCGCAAACTGGAGCTGATGAACGTCCGTATCAACCTGATCGAAATGCAGGAGAACCTGGAGATTCAGCGAACCCGCGCCACGAAGCTGGCTGCCAGCGTTTCGACTATTCTCAGTGAGCAGAACGAGGCTGTGACGGCCTGGCGAAGCCAGTTGCTGGAGCAGCTATTGCAAGCGCGGAAAAAATATCAGCAGTCCAAGTCCGAACTGGACAAAATTATCGCCCGTGAAGCGCTGAGCTCACTGCGGGCTCCTGTTTCAGGTCACGTCAAAGAGTTGAAGGTCAACACCAGAGGCGGCGTCGTGACGCCTGCGGAGGTCTTGCTCAGCATCGTTCCGGACGATCAGCCTCTCGAGGTGGAAGCTTTCGTCCTGAACAAGGATATCGGCTTCATTGAGGTCGGACAGCAGGTCGCAATCAAAATCGAAAGCTTCCCCTTCACGAAATACGGCCTGATCACAGGAGACATAAAACACATTTCCGCGGATGCCGTCGAGAAAGAGCACATGGGTCTCGTCTACCCTATCCGCGCAGAACTCAGGAGCGAGCATATTCAAATCGGAAATCGCCTCGTCGCTCTCGGACCCGGCATGTCGGTTACAGTTGAAATAAAAACGGGAAAGCGGCGTATCCTCGATTACTTTCTGTCGCCGATCGCAAAGTATCAGGGCGAAGCGCTTCGCGAGATGTAATAACCGTGAGATAGGAAAAGGGCCTGAAATCTGCTGCCGGCGCCCCGGACACAACGCAGGTTTGCGCGCAGGTCCGAAACCGCCTTTTGGAGTTATGCGACCATGCCATCTGGCATATGAGACGAGCATCCGGATGCGAGGCTAGGCTTCGTCGAAAACCAACTCCGCGTAGTGTCTGATACCAGGACCGAGAGCTGCAAAGAGAGCCGGATAGTCGCCCGCTTCGGCCGGATCAACAATGGCATCAATATTCCGCTTGAGTATCACGGCCGCTTTCTTTGGCATCGCGCGTGCGCCTAACATGATGGTCGGCGCGGTGCGATAAAACAGCATCTCATCCATATGCTGAACCAGGTCGTCAACGATTAACCGGCTAGACAGCTCCTGCAAATCCTTGAGCGCAAGCCAAAACCGCTCCGGGTCGGCCTTGCGCTCAAGCCTGGACGCACGGAAATACAAGGATGCGGCCGTTTCTTCCAAAGGCGCCGGATCGGCGGTTAAGCCCAGTTCAGCGACAGATACCAACAGGCGGCTATGAATCTCAAGATAGCTCCTGACAATCGCTGGAGAACACCCCGCGACAACGGTGCCAACGCCTGCTCGCACAACTGCCAGCTTTTCCGAAGCTAGTCTTTGCAGAACCTGGCGAATAGGAGTCCGGCTAACTTCGAACTCTTGGCCCAGATCAGCCTCATAAAACATATCGCCATGCCCATACTGCCCTAAACAGATGCGGTCGCGGAGTGTTTCGTAAATAGCATCAACTCGCGTCTTCTCGCGCATCCAGTGGAACCTTTCTTGTCGTTGATCGCATCTTCATAACTTTCTATAAAACAAAACTGCAAAGCCTAAATACTACATAGAACAATATTTCAATATTAATTGAACAAAAAGCAGGAAACAATCTCAAAATATACTGCAATTTAAAAATGGATAGCTAATCTCCTAAAATAACACAATAAAACTCGAGGTCGCTTTAAAGTTCAGCTCATAACGATTTCTACACAGCGATGCTGACCGTGGAGCACTGCCAACCGCGAAGAAGGTCGCGCAGGGGCTGCCAAACGCGAAAAGCATCCAATTTATGTAATCACTCTGTGCTAGCGTGCGTTTAGACGTCTACGCAAGAGACTTCTGCCTTTCGACCGGCCTGTCTGTAGCTGTCTCAGCAAATTCGGTCAAGATACTGCGTGCCTTAGGTGAGACAATGCAACCGATCTCTATCCTATCTCCCCGCCTTGAAGAGGGGGCCAAGATTGTTTTTACAGGGTTTCCAGGGCTGGTAATCAGACAGGATGGCGGTCTTGATCTCTGCGAAGCGACGTTGGCGCACGAAATGCAACGCCTACTGGAACATAAGGTCGCGTTGTTAATCGGTCTGATCGAGGATGAAGAACTGGAATGCGTTGCTTACGACGACGTTATCGATGCCGCCCAAGATATTCTTATTGAAACCGCGCGCTTTCCCTTGCGCGACTTTGGTGTGCCACTGCCGGGTCAGGAAGCCAGCTTGAAACGCATCCTCTCCAGGGCCGTCGACAGACTGCGCGGTGGCAATAGCATCGCTCTACACTGCATGGCCGGCGATGGACGCAGCGGTCTCCTGGCAGGCTGCCTCCTGGTTGAACTCGGATTCTCACCGACGCGGGCTTTGCGCGAAGTCCGCTCGGTACGACCGGAAGCGATCGAGACTGAAAGGCAATTGGCGTATCTGCTCGCGCGCAGCAAGACCTCGGCACGATGAGATGCTTACGCGAGCCCAGCGGGCTCACGGTTGCTCCGAATACCCAAGGGTCGCAGGTTCAAAGCTTGTCTCATACCCAAATACAAAAGGCCCCACGGAGGGGGTCATTGTGTTTGGTTGCGTTTAGGATTTGGTTGCGGGGGCACGCAACCAACTTTGTGCACTTTTCTCAGCGATTGGACTCTACTCAGATCACCGTGCGTCTTAGTTGGATGCAAGTGCAAGCAAACTCTGTTGGCAGGAGGCAGATCCACATTCGCAGTACCAAGGCGGAAGGACGGTTTCTGACGAGAGTCTTCAAGCACAGCAACCATTATATTCGGGCGTCAATCACTCCACTTCAGATTCCTGGCTATGGAGCTGCAACCTAGAAACTGTTAGATAGTGGCGAGACCCTGGATGTAAGTTTGCACCCACAGGTCCAGTATCTGAATAATCGACTCACAAACGGTCATCTCAAGCTAAAACACCTGATCAACCTGACCCTTGACTTCGATTCGATGGAGACAATCTACGTCACTGTTAAAAACGCCGAGATTGTGCTCATCTCCAAAGAGGCCGGCTCAATACTTGGCTTCGTGGTGCATCAGGTCCAAAGCTAGAGGTCATATTTACCAACCGTCACTCAACGTCCCTGCCTGAACTCCATCCAAATTCAACGTGGCTCTTTTCTATGATATTCTTTGCAACAAGACCAACTTCAGGAACTGTTACCCTTCCCTGAAAGCGTAAGCAATCTGGTCAGTTAACGGCTTTAATAGATATGAAAGAATCGTGCGAGACTCAGTTTGTACAAAAGCTTCCACCGGCATTCCAGATACAAGGCGCTTCTCGCCGAGCCTTGAGACTTCATCATCCGATAAAGTGATCCTGGCTTGATAAAATGAAAGTCCTGTTGTCGGGTCCTCCATCAAATCTGCTGAAAGCGTGAGTATCTCTCCATGCAACTCAGGTGTGGTTCGTTGGTCGAAGCCTGGCAAACGAACAATAACCTTCTGTGCGAGGACCAATTGATCCACATCTGTCGGCGCGACTTCGACTTCGATCACGAGAACATCCTCATGCGGCACTATAAGTAGAATTTCTTCGGCGGGGGCAATTACCCCACCTATGGTATGAACAGAAAGGCCCTGAACAGATCCAGCCCTCGGCGCGCGGATCTCTGTTCTGCGTAGCTGATCTTCGCTCGTCAGTCTTTGCTCCCTAAGTTCAGCAATCTCGGCGCGTACATTTTGCTGTTGTTCAACAGCCTCTGCACGTGTCTCCTCGTCAATCTGCAAAATTTGGATCTTGCGCTCAGATATTGATTGTCCTGCACGCGCAATCTCAGAAATGAACCCACCTCGCTCTCCTTCAATTCTCGCTTCTTCCCGCTCAAGAGCCGCAATGCGCGAGCGGCGTACTAATCCTTTTATCATCAATCCAGCTAGGTCCTCGAGTTCACTTACAATGAGTTCAATCTCGCGACCTTTTGCATCTCGCTGCGATGCCAAACCGGAAATCTGCTCTTCAAATTGGCGTATCTGTTCAGAAAGCTGCGCCTTACGCCCATCCCTGGAGACACGTCTTGCTTCAAGAAGCCGGCGCTGCCCTTCAATAACCGCCGCAATCTCGGGGTTAGACATCTGTGCAACGAGCGAATTCGGCACTTTTAATTGAGAGTGACTGCCAGCCTCAGCTTCTAGACGAGCCTCCAATGCCCCGAGTTCATTTAGCCTGGTATCTATAATTCTTAAATTCGCCCGCACAAGCGTGTCGTCAAGACGAACCAGAACCGCTCCAGCCTCTACAACCTGTCCTTCCTGTACCAGTATTTCCTGAACAATACCTCCTTCCTGATGTTGCACACGCTTGACATTCGTCTCTACGACCACACGGCCTGGCGCTATAACAGCGCCGCTGATCTCAATAAACGCAGTAGCAACACCTAAACCGCCGATAAGGAGAGTCGAAAGGAAAAAGGCGATGCAAATGTGTTTACGCAGGCTCGAGGCAACTTCTTCGTCGGAGTCATCCATCGCTCACCACCTTCAGACTCGCACTATCCCTTTCAGGTTTCGATAGGATCTGTTCGAGCACTTTGTCCCGCGGTCCATAGGCACCCACCTGCCCCTTGTTCATGAACATCAACTTGCCAACAACGGAAATGGCGCTTGGCCTATGCGCAATGACAATGACAATACGCCCTCTTTCTTGCAGCAACCGCAGCGCATGAGTGAGAGCCGCTTCGCCTTCCGAATCGAGATTTGAATTCGGTTCGTCGAGAACAACCAGGAAAGGATCGCCATAAAGAGCTCGGGCGAGCGCGACACGTTGACGTTCACCACCGGAAAGAATGACGCCCCCCTCTCCAACATCAGTGTCGTATCCATCAGGTAAGCGCGCGATGATGTCATGCGCATTTGCAAACCGGGCAGCTTCTATAACCTGCTCGGACGACCAGTCAGGTTGAAAACGAGCAATGTTTTCGGCAACAGAACCAGCAAAGAGTTGGATATCCTGAGGAAGATATCCCACCGACATTCCCAATCGCTCAGAGGCCCATTGATCCAGGTCGGAATCGTCTAGCCGGATTGAGCCACGAGCGGCAGGCCAAACACCGACCAGTGCGCGCCCAAGTGTCGATTTTCCAGAGCCGGACGGACCAATGACCCCAAGTGCCTCTCCTGCTTTTAGAGAAAACGTGACATTCTGTACAATAGACTTGGTTTCTCCGGGAGCGGCAATAAACAAGCCCTCGATATCAAGACCACGAACAGGAAGTGGTAGTTCTGTCTCGGGCCCGGAATATACTCCGGATTCAAGCACCTGCTTCAACCGTTTGAACCCTTGGCGGGCTGACAGAAAGCCACGCCATTGGGCCACAGCTTGTTCGATTGGCGCTGCCGCCCGGGATGTGATAATGGAGGCCGCAATCATGACCCCCGGCGTGATCGCTTCATGAATTGCAAGATAAGCCCCGACTCCTAAGATCGACGACTGCATCACGAATCTGAGTGTCTTCGTGAGAGCGCCAAAAACCGCCGCCCGATCCGACGCTTTGCGCTGAAAGGACAAATACAAATGATTTTCTTTGAGCCAACGCGCGCGCAAACCAGGCATCATTCCCATAGCGGCGACCACCTCGGCGTTTTGTCGCGCTCCTTCAATTAGAGCATTGCGATTAAGCAACTGTGCTGCTGCCTTTGCTGAAGGGGTGCGCGCAAAGGCTTCATTCAAGGCAATGAGAACACAGAGTATGACTATGCCAAGCAAAGCAACTAATCCAAGGACCGGGTGAAGGAGAAAGACGACCCCTAAGTAAACTGGCATCCAGGGCATATCGAACAGGGCGGAAGGTCCCGGCCCGGACAGGAACTGCCGCACCAAGTCCAGATCACGCATAGGTTCCAGGCGCTCTGCACGCCGCCCGGCCGTTATCGGCAATGCCACTGCACGCTCGAATGTCGCACCGGAGAGCTGAGTATCTAATCGCGAGCCGATGCGGATCAGTATCTTTGTTCTAAGCGCTTCCAGGGCTCCAAAAAACGCATAGAGACCAACTACAATACCGGCAAGAGCCACAAGGGTTGGCACAGACCTACTAGTGAGCACTCGGTCATAAACCTGCAGCATGAACATTGGTCCCGTCAGCATTAGCAGGTTGATAACAAAGCTGACAGCACCCACGCCCATGAAAGCCGAAGTGCAAACGTTGAGAGCATTCTTGATGATGGCTTCGTTGGAACTGCGGCTCATGACATCGAAATTTTCAACAGGTGAGTGTCATCAGATGCTCGCCGTTCAGTCATAGCAAGCATCTGATATTGTCCAGCATCACTCTCTTCGACGTTAAAGTGTTCTGAATTGGCCTCCGCTTGGAAATACATGATCAGTCTTAAACGACACTATCAGGCATCGGCTCTCGACTCTTTGCTTCCGCTCCAGAATTCGACTCGGCGGGAGGGTCTTCTTTCGCAACAACGATCCGATGAGCAGCGGTACCGTTCGGATCGTGCCAGAAGGCCAAGTTTTGGCATCTCTTGAAGAGATCAGGCGGCAGAATGCTTTGACGAGGCGTTAGCTCCACCTTGCCACGCACGGTATGCAGATTTTTCGTCAACAACTGTTGATCAAACTGTTCCTGCTCATAAGTAACATCTTCGAAATCATGCTCGAAGGCAGGTTCACCGATAAAGTCATAGATAAGGGCTAAGACTTCGCGCGGCCGACTGGCCAAAAGCTCGTAATCGACAAGGAGCAGACTATCACTCTCAGCACTGTAGTAGGCATCTTTTAAAGCCGACCAGGGGAAGCCAATCATACGACCGGGGTTTAGCAGCGTTTCTGCGCGCGAAAACACAGTCGCTCTCTCGGCAGAGTTTCCGAAAAGCCGACTGACATCTAATGCGTTCTTGCGAAGAAGACGTTCGACGGAATCCAAAATCCATGCGGGATTGCGCACGCAGCAGATGACCTTGGTTTCAGGAAAAAGTTGCTTGATAACGGTCAACTGCGAGGCCCACATACGGTTGGTGTCAAATACGACATCCGCGGTATCCAGGTGCTTGTAGTAGTTCTCGAAAACCCCTTCGAGGATTGAACGCTTTTGCTCTTCCTTGAAGAAAACCGAAAACTCGTTGTCTGCGCCCATACCGGTTAAGCAGGCGTTGAAGAGCGGCGCCAAGGGGGAACTCATTTCGGCACTGATTCGTGGGTTTTGTCGAAGAATGGCCGCGAGCAATGTCGAGCCGGAGCGAGGAAGGCCTGATATGAAGTTTAATCTCTTGTACATTGGAACCTAAATGATGTTTTCGTCAGTCGGGATGAAATCAGCAATTGTGAGGAAACCTCCATCCTGTGCCTCCTGGTCTGTCGAGACGCGCAGGGTGAGGCTGTCGGCGGCCTCATCCAGTACAAAGGCCAGATCACCCGCCAGATCGAAACCCTCAAAACCCTGGAAACTCCCGGTCATGCCCCCGCTGATGGTCGCGAACTCGAAACTGTCGCCCAGGGTCGCGACAAAGTCGTCTCCGACGTCCAGAGACAGAACCCCGGCGCGGTTCAAAGCCCCCTGAACATCGATCCGGCCGGCACCCTCGTTCGTCACCCCGATCTCCAAACGACCCTGCTCGAGCATCGTCAGATCCTGCTCGACCTCAAGCTCGGCCCCCGATGCGGCACCAAGTGTCCCGTCCAGCTCATCGAACTCATCGATCTCAAGCAACCCGCCCTCGGCGCGCACGACACCTTTCAGATCGATTTCGTCGGTCGCGTTCGCCGTATCGATCCGGCCTTGCCCGCGCAGGGTCAGATCGGTACCCAGCGTCAGCGTTTCCGCTCCCGTCGAGACGCCTGCAAAGCGCACCGTGTTTAAAACACCGCCCTCATCCAGCGCATTCTCGCGGCTCAGAACAATCTCGCCAGACCCGTCCACCGTCTGCTCGCCACGGAAGTCAACCCGCGCTGAACGGTTCACGCTGCCCGCCAAGATGAAGTCGGCGTCCAATGTCAGACCCTCGTCGATGCTCAATGTCCGGTTCGTCGTGGCCGCATCCAGAACAGTGTCGATCCCCAGCGTCACATTCT
>NZ_ML660058.1 GCF_007004665.1 Denitrobaculum tricleocarpae
TGTTCTGCAGGCTCAAGGATTTCAGGAGGATAGCGACCCGCTACGACAAGCGTGCCGACACCTTCCTCGCGGCCATATGCCTCGCCGCTTCCATCACTTGGTGGATCAATTGAGTCCCGACCCTAGAGAAGGGCGAGACTTTTTTTGTCTCGCCCTTCGTTCCTCTCTTACATAGAGAGCGGGTCTTACATCGACAGCACGAGGTCGAAGTAGACGCGGTAATCGAAGATGCTGTCGTCCTTGTCGGTGATCGGCGTTTCCGCGCCGAGGCCGAGCTGGATGTTGTCATCGAAGCGGTAGCGGAAGCCGCCGCCGACGGTGACCGTGGTGCCGCGGTCGTCGCTGCCGAAGTTCAGCACATCGACGCCGTCGAGCTTGCCGAGCGCGCCGGTCAGGCGTTCGCCGCGGGTGATCGGGGTGAAGCCGTTCATTTCCACGATCGGGAAGAAATCGGGGAAGAGTTCGTAGTCACCATGGACCGAATAGTGGAGGATGGAGGTGTCCTCTTCCGTATCGAGCGCCATGTTCGCGCCGATACTGGCCTGAAGCCCGAAGTCGCCGAAGGTCGTGGCGCCGGTCAGGAAGGGGTTGAGGAAGCCGTCGCCGTCGCCCTGTAGTTCGATGCCGCCGGTCTCCAGATCGTTGATCGGGATCTCATAACGCAGGCCCGCGGTCAGAAGAGTTTCGTCTTCCGGCTTGGAGATAATGGCGTACTTGAAGCCCAGCGTGAGGTTTGCGAAACCGGATTCGTCCTCGAGGACTTCGTCGAACTGGAAGTCGGCATAGCCGTCCTTGGTGGCGATCAAACCCAGGCGGTCGGTAATCGCGAGCCGCAGCTGCAGGGCGACCAGGTTGACATCGCCGCCACCTGTGACGAATTCATCGGGCAGCCGGTGGTAAAAGTAAAAGGCGCGCGCTTCGGTCGTGATGTAGGGGGTCTCGTTAAAGATCGGGTTGGTCAGCGGGGCGACGTAGCGGCTGTGTTTGCCTTCGCCCAAAGATCCTTCGAGATCGAAACCGAAGGGATTGAAAGTATCGTCGGCGGCAAGGGCGGTCTGAGGCACAGCGCTTGCCGCAAGCAGAAACGATGCTGCGGCGATCCGGGGCACTGCTGTTGTCACGGCCCGGGTCACCGCATCGCAAAGTCGATTGGTCATGTCTTCTCCGTTTTATTCGGACCCCTGTGTCGGGACCGCGCAATGGACGTTCAGGTGCATGCGCCACGAAACGATCTTCATGCCCTGCCTTGCACAGCCATGGATTACCAAGAGTTGTGCGTGCGATGACAGGGCATCATGATTCTAGAAAGACCAACCTCCAGCAGATTGCCGACTCGAGGCGCTTGTAAATAAAAGGAGAAATTCGGGGCGTGGACATTGATACAGGTCAAGCTGTGGTTCGGAAATGACAACGCCTGGTTAAAAAAGATGTTTAAACGCGGATGTGGCCCAACCAAAGAGGGGTTTGTTTAAACGATCCGGAAAATCCGCACCTTGAGCTTTGCGAGGCAAAATGGATGAGGTGACTGCGAGCCTCATCCATTAATTTCCGGGATCGAGGATCTAACGCCCGGTGATGCCAGGAAACGCAATCAACATCGCGACGGCAAGGATCTGCAAGCAGATAAATGGCAGCAGTGAGCGGAAGATCGTCGCAAGCGAGATATCCGGTGGCGCGACACTTTTCAGATAGAAGGCAGCCGGCCCAAACGGCGGCGACAGGAAGCTCACCTGCATGTTCATGGCAAAGAGAACGCCAAACCACACGGGATCATAGCCAAGCGTGATGATCACCGGTACAAAGATCGGCATCGTCAGCAATGCGATGCCGACCCAATCCAGGAACATGCCCAAAATGAAGAGAATGAGCATCATGAAGAGCAGGACAATCGTCGGGTTCTCGGAGATGCCGGTGATCAGGCCCGATACGAAGTTGATCCCGCCCATCAGATTGAAAACGCCGACAAGAGCGCTCGCACCGATACCGATCCACACGATCATACCGACGGTTCTCAGCGCTTGAAGGGCGGCACCCTTTAACATTCCAAAGGAAAATTCACCGCGAACGAGTGTCGAGAGAATGACTCCGAAGACGCCGACGGCAGATGCTTCCGTGACACTGGCAATGCCGCCATAGATCGAACCCAAGACACCGACAACAACCATCATCGGGAGGATAAGACCTTTCAACAGCTTCAATTTCTGCGCCGTGGTGAGATCGTCGTCTTCCGATGGGATGGGCGCGAGTTGTGGGTTCATGTATGCGCGGATAAGGATGTAGGTGACATAAAAGCCC
This sequence comes from Denitrobaculum tricleocarpae, assembly GCF_007004665.1. Lineage (GTDB taxonomy): Bacteria > Pseudomonadota > Alphaproteobacteria > Kiloniellales > Kiloniellaceae > Denitrobaculum > Denitrobaculum tricleocarpae. The sequence goes on from NZ_ML660058.1 coordinate 2,296, forward strand.
GCAAGCATCAGTCCCGGCAGAAAGGCGGCGGTAAATAGGTCTCCGATAGAGACATTTGCGGTCAGGCCGTAAATAATCAGAACGATGGACGGCGGAACCATTGTGCCCAGAGCGCCGCCGGCGCAAACAACCCCGATCGCGAGATGTTTGTCGTAGCCCAGACGCAGCATCTGCGGCAGGGCGACAAGGCCGAGCAGCACGACTTCTCCGCCGATAATTCCAGACATCGCCGCCAGGATCACGGCCACCGCAATGGTCTGAATGGCGACACCGCCCCGCAGGCGGCCGCCGACAATCTTCATGGCGTCAAACAGGTCCCGCGCGATACCGGAGCGATCCAGGATGGCTGCCATCAGCACGAACATCGGCACCGAAACAAACACGAAGGAGGATACAAACGAGAAGATGTTGCTGGTGATGAGCGGGACGACAGTGGGGCCGAACCAGCCCAGTGCAAAAATCAACGCCACCATCAAGGTGACATATGCGAGCGGCATGCCCGTGAGCAGAAGCAGCATAAGTACGATGAACATGACAAGGGTGCCATATTCGATACCGAGCGCTTGGAAAGAGCCGAAGATTTCCATCAGCTTTGCGCCTCACCTGGCTTCTTCCGGGCATAGTTGTAGGCCAGAATGAGGAACTGGACGCACATGATGCTCATGATGATGAACAGCGAAACCTTTACCAGGCCGGGATAAACCGGATCCCACGCGCTGCCGGACCGCTCCAGCCGGAACGTGCCGTCGGGCATAAATGCGGCGCGCTGGACCATGATCCAGGACGCCCACGCGAACATGCCGCAGGCGGCTGCGCTTATAATTGAAATCGCAATGTTTAGAATCCGTCGCACGCGCGGCGGCACAAAGTCGTATATCAGAACGACTCTGATGTGCTGATCCCGTGCCGCGCAGTAGAGCCCGCCGTAAATGAAGGCCATGCCGCAGATGAAGATGGTCGTCTCATGCGCCCAGATTGTCGGGGCATTGAAGAGATAGCGGAGGATGACTTCATTGATGAGGATCGCCATCGAGAGAACGATGCCGATGGCGAAAACGATTCCTGTTTTGTCGATGATGCGTCCCAGGAAGCCGGCTTCCGCAATGGAGCCCGGGTCATCATGATGGCGCGCTCCGCCCGGATTTTCTTTTTCCGTCATTCTGTTTCCCAACTACAAAAAAAGCGGGCTGCCCAAGGCGCTTTGGTGCGCGGGCAGCCCGGCAAATCTTTGCGAAGACTGCGTCTTATTTGATCAGGCCATTTTCTTCCAGGTAGCTGGTCAATACATCGTAAACGCGCTGAGCATTCTTTGAACGCTCGGCAACCTTGACCCACTGCGATGCCGCGATCTTTCTGAACTTGGCGCGCTCTTCCGCCGGCCAATCGGTCACGGTTACCTTGCCGCCGGCCTTTGCAGCTTCAACAGCTTCCTTATCCTTTGCGGCCAGAGCGGCCACTTGAGAAAGCGCGAACTCGTTTACGGCTTCCGTGATCGCGGTCTGTGTCTCGGCGTCCAGTGAGTCCCATTTTGCCTTGTTCATTGAAACCTCAACGAGCGGCATTGAGTGGAAGCCCGGATATACAGGGTTTGAAGCCACGTCATGCAGGCCCTGGGATGCATTGGTGGAGAAGACCGAGTAGTCCGCAGCTTCGATCACGCCCTTGTCGAGAGAGGTGAAAACCTCGGAACCCGGCAGGTTAACAGGGGAGGCGCCAGCCGCGGCGAAGACCTGCTGAACCAGACCCTCGGGTGCGCGCATCTTAAGGCCCTTCAGATCGTCGACGCCATTGAGAGGCTTTTTGGAAACGAAGGCTTCCAGGCCGGGGGTCGTTGCGCCGATGAACTGGAGACCGTAGGGGTTCATGAGCTCGTTCATGAGCTCCTTGCCGCCACCCTTGTTCATGAAATCGAACATCTCTTGCGGGGCGGACCAGGCGCCGACAGGATTGGCGATCAGGCCGAACGCCGGGTCTTTGCCTGAGAAGTAGGAGGTGTCGGTGATGTGGCCATCAAGGATGCCGCCGGCAATCGCATCCTGGGTCTCGGTATGGGCGACAATGGATTTGACCGGCAGCAGTTCGATGGCAACCTTGCCGTTTGTTTTCTCTTTAACCAGCTCGGCCCAGCCCTGCTGCAGAATGAAGTTAGGATTGCCTGACGGATCCGAAGACTGGAACTTCAGTGTCATATCCGCCGCAAATGCGGAGGTCGACAGGGCAGCAAAAACGACCGAGGCCGCTGCCGCTTTTGTGAAGTTTTTCAACATGCGTTTTTTCTCCCTTACATATGTTTTCGGTGAAGATCGCGGTGAGCGTTCAGAGCGATTGCTTCATTGGAGGCAGCGTTTGAGGCTGCCACAAATCTCAGAGCCCGGCTTGTAAGTGCGTCTAACGGGTCTGAAAAATCGAGTGCGAGGCCAGGCTCATCGTTTGACAGTGGTTGCAGAATTTCCAGTTGGCTGTCGAGCAGACCCGCGCCGACGAAGTGCCCTTTGCGCGCGGCAAGGCGCTGCGCAAGCAGTTCGCGCGAACCGGCCAGGTGCAGAAAGGTCAAACCTTCAACCCGCGCGCGGAGATGGTCCCGGTAAGATCGTTTCAAGGCTGAACAAGCTGCAATGGCAGGGGATGAAAGCCTGTTCATTTCCCTTGCGATTCCGTCCAGCCAGGGCAGGCGGTCATCGTCGGTCAGGGGGACATTCGACGACATTTTCGCTTTTGCCTGGGGGGTGTGGTGGTCGTCAGCCTCGACGAAGACTGCCCCGAAATGCGCGGAGAGCGCCTTGGCCAGAGTCGTTTTTCCGGAGCCGCAGACACCCATCACAACAATCGGCGGGTTCACGCGTGAGGTCGTCATTGAGAAACTTCCAATTATGCAGCGACAATACTCGGTCTATCGCGCTGACATACTTGATGTTTGCGCAAACATTTTGTCAAGTATCAATTTCCAGGATATGTTGTGTGCATAAAGAGTGGAAAGCTAATTTATTGAAAAAAATAGATAATTATAGACCAACGCTGGCCGATGTTGCTGCGGAAGCTGATGTTAGCGCTATGACTGTGTCGCGTGCCCTGCGCGAGCCTGGCCGGGTTTCCGAGGAAACACGCAATCGGATTAATGCTGCCATCGAAAAACTGGGTTACGTTCCGGATCCCGCTGCGCGCACGCTGGCCGCGAAGCGCTCGGACATTATAGGGGTCATCGTGCCGTCGGTTACCAACAGCGTGTTTTCGGATGTCATGAACGGAATCTACTCCGTGGCGGAAAACACGCCCTACCAAATCCAGTTCGGCAATTCCCATTACTCACCGATCGAGGAGGAGCGGCTGCTGCGAACCTTCCTGGGCCAAAAGCCCGTGGGGCTTATCGTTTCGGGCATCGATCAAACGCCAACCTCAAAGGCACTGCTCGAGAAAGCCCCTTGCCGGGTTGTACAGATTATGGAGACCGCGCCCGATCCGATCGACATGATTGTCGGCTTTTCTCACCGTGACAGCGCTGTGGCGGCCACGCGCCACCTCCTGGATCAGGGATACAAAAAACCGGGGATGCTGGCGGCACGCATGGACCCTCGAGCGCAAAGGCGCGTCGAGGGCTTTCGGCAGGTTGCGACGGAGAGGGGCCGATGGAACGAAGAGGCTGTTGTGATGACGCCAGCGCGTTCAAGTGTCACGTTGGGTGGACATTTGATGGCTGACCTGCTCTCGAAGGTCCCGGAGACCGATGCTATCCTCTGCAACAACGACGACCTTGCGTTAGGGGCTTTGTTCGAGTGTCAGCGCCGTGGCATCAAAGTTCCTGAAGATATGGGTATTTGCGGCTTTAACGATCTGGAGATGATGGCCGCGGCTTATCCATCCCTGACAAGTGTCCGCACCTTTCGCAGCGAGATTGGCAAGCAAGCCACGCATATGCTGCTCGCTGCGCTTTCCGGTGAAGGACCAGCCGAAATGATGCACGATGTCGGTTTTGAGGTGATTGCCCGGCAGAGTACGCAACGCAGGCCAGGCTAAGACCAAGGCCATTGAGGAACGCGAGGCCGCCACACTGGACCACGAAACCGGGGCAGGTGATCCCCATTGGGCGATGACGCTCTGAGCCTGCAAAATAAAGAAAGGGCGGCCCCTTGAGAACCGCCCTTCGTAACGTCTCGCCCTCGAAGGGAGAGTGTTTAGCCAGCCTTGCGGCGGCGTGTCCAGCCGAGGCCGACCAGGCCCAGACCCAGCAGCGCCAGCGTGCCGGGTTCCGCAACCGCCACGACCGGGGGAGCAATGTCGTAACTTGTGGCCTGGATTTGGATGCCGAGATCGCCAACCGCAGCCGGAAGACAGACGATTCCACCGATGCACCTGATCGTAATCTTCGAGAAGGAAAGGCCATCAAAGAGGGCCGTCAGGTCGTTGGTTTCGATCTCGAGGGTGTGAAAGGGAAGCGAACGCGCGCCGAGGCTGCCGCCGCTAGCGAAGGCTTCGACCTGGTAAAGCGCATTGCCGACCTGCGGGATGTCGCGGACCGTCAAGGTCACGTTCGTCACCAATTGCCCGTAGTCGATCGTCATGCTCTCGCGGACGTCCAGAGAATTGTTGTCCTGATCGCCCACGATGCCAAGGCCACGTTCTCCGATGTAGGATCCTGAAAAGACGTCCGCGGAACCGGTAACCGTCGTTCCGGCGAGTGAAAACGACGGCGCCTGACCGTCAGGAATCGTGGTGTAGTCAGCGATGATCGCACCGGCATTCGCGTTGCCGAGGCCCAGCAGCATGAGAATCATAGCTGCCATCGCGGTAAGTACTCTGAAGTTAGCCATGGTCTATTTCACAGTCTTAAGTCCTCTGCCCAAGGCGCAGAAGCCTCGGTTGGTATTGTTCTAGGGAGTCAGGATGCCGACCATAGCTAACAGCGCGCGAAGCCGGACAGCCTGTTCGTCCGAAATAAAAGCAAGAATCGCGCCGATTTTAAGTTTATAGTAAAATCAATGGGTTGGTGTTTTTGCGTGTCGCTTGTTCGATAAGAGTGTAAAATTTCTCGACCAAATTTGTGTGTTTTAAATTAGTAATATGTGAATATTGTAAATAATTATTGCAGTACTAAAAATCCTGTCGACTTTTATTTTTACTTAAAAGTAAAAATATTTTACTTCGCGTTGAAATTCGAATATAGGGAAAGTTAATCGACTTCTTCTGGAGCTTACGGAGCATTGATAACTCTTGCTTTATTGTGCGGAACACAATTTGTACGCGCAGAGTCAGATCCTTCACTAAATCCAAATTTGAAGCGGCTTCACGCACTAACGGCCACCCCATATTCCCCCGCCGCGTCCTCGATCCAGCGCCAGAGGTACTCGGCGAAGCTGCTGCGGACGTAGATTTCGAAACTCGGCGTTTCGTCTTCCAGCCGGCGGAAGACCACGGCGGCCTTGGCCATGTCGCTCTGGGCGCAGCTACCCGGCGCGAAGACGCTGTCGTGGAAGTCCAGGGTGCAGCCCTTGGCCAGGGTGTCGATGGCGTTGGGGCCGGAGACGGCGATGCAGCTATAGCCTTCGCCCACATCGGTGACGGCGGCGTGCTGGCCGGTCAGGGCGTCGCGCAGCTTGTCGGCGAGGGGCGGGGTCTCGTCTTCGCTGATCGCCCACCATTCGTCGGGACCGAGCCACAGCAGCGAAGCGTCTTTACTCGCCGCTGCAGTGTTGGGCGAAGTTGTACTATTAGGTGTTAGGGGCAGCTCCGCGCCCAGGACGGATTTGGCCGCGTTCTGGAAGGCCTCCGACTTGGGATCGCCGCGCAGGTTGACGATGCGCCGGAAGGGACGCTCGGCCATAAGAACGCCCGCATCGCCGGTTTCTTCCGCGGCACGGCTGGGCAGGGCGAGCTGCGAGAGCGGGCTTTGTCTGAGATAGGCCTCAACCACGGGTCCGCTCTCCTTCCTTATCGTAGAACACAACGTCGCTGACGCTGCAGGTGATCACCTTGCCGTCCGCCTGGGGCGAGTAAAGTTTCTGGCCCATGCGTGCGCGGCCGCCCTTGATCAGGGCCATGGCGATGGAGCGTTCGCAATTGGGGCTGTGATAGCTGGAGGTCACGTGACCGACCATGGCCATGGTCGGCCCGCTCTCGATCTTCTCGACCAGCTGTGCGCCCTCGGGCAGCACCGTATCGGGTGAATCGGTCAGCAGGCCGACCAGTTGCTTGCGGTCCGGCTTGTCCATGTCCGAGCGATAAAGCGATCGGCGGCCGACGAAGTCCTTGGTCTTGGAGACGATCCAGTCCATGCCCAGGTCGATGGGCGTGACCGAACCGTCGGTATCCTGACCCACGATGATGAAACCCTTCTCGGCGCGCAGCACATGCATGGCTTCCGTGCCGTAGGGGGTAATCGCGTACTTCTCACCGGTGGTCATCACCGCCTGCCAGAGGGCCGCGCCATAGCTGGCGGGCACGTTGATCTCGTAGGAAAGATCGCCGGTGAAGGAGATCCGGAAGACCCTTGCGGGAATGCCCGCGACCGTGCCGTTGCGCCAGGTCATGAAGGGGAAGGCATCGGCGGAGAGGTCGATATCGTCGGTCAGCTCGGCCAGCAGCTTGCGGGCATTGGGACCGGCGATGGAAACCGTGGCGAATTGCTCCGTAACCGAAGTCAGATAGACCTCCAGCTCCGGCCATTCTGTCTGCAGGTATTCCTCCAGATGCGCCAGGACCGGCGCGGCGTTGCCCGACGTCGTGGTCATGAGGAAGTGGTTCTCGCCCAGGCGGCTGGTGACCCCGTCGTCCATGACCATGCCGTTCTCGCCCAGCATCAGGCCGTAACGGCAGGACCCGACCTTCAGCTTGAGCCAGGCGTTGGTGTAGACCCGGTTCAGGAACTCCGCCGCGTCCTTGCCCTGAATGTCGATCTTACCCAGGGTCGAGGCGTCCATCACGCCGAGGGAATCGCGGCAGGCCCTGACCTCGCGGTTGACCGCCGCGTGCATGTCTTCGCCCTCGTGGGGGAAGTACCAGGGGCGCTTCCACTGGCCCACGTCCTCGAAGGCCGCGCCCGCCTGCTCGTGCAGGGCATGCATCGGGGTTTTGCGGGCGGGATCCAACAGGTCGCCGGTATCGCGCCCGGCGAAAACGCCGAAGGTCACGGGGGTGTAAGGCGGACGGAAGGTGGTCACGCCGACGTCCGGGATCGGACAGCCGAAGTACTGGGAGACGATGGCGATGGCGTTGACGTTACTGGTCTTGCCCTGGTCCGTGCCCATGCCGGTTGTGGTGTAGCGCTTGACGTGCTCGATGGAGCGGTAGCCCTCGCGCAGGGCGAGATGCAGGTCCGCCGCCGTGACGTCGTTCTGCACATCGACGAAGTGCTTGCCGCCGTGGCCCAGGGGCTTGTCGCCAGGGACCAGCCAGAGCCAGCGGGCAGGCAGGAAGTCCCGGTCCTCGGCTTGCGGCGCGCTGCCTTTCTTCCGGCTCTTGATGCCGGCGGCTTTCGCGGCGGCCAGTCCGGCGTCATACCCTTCGCTCAGGCAGGCGCCCAGTCCGAAGCTGCCGTTGCAGGCGCCCGCCGTGCTGGAGGCCTGGGCGCTGTCGCCTGGGACGAAACAGGCGTGGGCCTCGTCGAAGAGGATCTTGCCGCGGGACTGGCTGTGCAGATGCACGGTCGGGTTCCAGCCGCCGGAGACCGCGACCAGATCGCACTCGATATGCTCGCCGACCGCCTTGGCGCTCTCGCCGTCGTCGCTCAGGCGCGTCACCTGGACCGCCTTGACCCGCTTGTCGCCGGCAGTGGCGGTGATGGCGTGGCCGTCCAGAATCCGAAGGCCGGCGTCGCGGGCCTTTTCGGTCAGGGGCCCTTCCGCGTAGGCGCGCAGGTCGACGACGGCGGCGATGTGGATCCCGGCCTTATGCATGTCGAGCGCCGCCGCATAGGCGCCGTCGTTGTTGGTGAAGACCACGGCCTTGCTGCCGGGCTTGACCCCGTAGCGGTTCACGTAGGTCCGGCAGGCGCTGGCCAGCATGATGCCGGGCCGGTCGTTGTCGGAGAAGACCAGGGGCCGCTCGATCGCGCCGGTGGCGATGACCACCTGTTTTGCCCGCAACTTCCAGAGACGATGGCGCGGCAGGTTGGCGGGCTTGTCTTTAAGGTGATCGGTCAGGTTCTCCATCAGGCCGATGAAGTTGTGATCGAAGTAGCCGTAGGTTTGCGTGCGGGTCAGGATCCGGACGTTGTCCAGGCCTTCCAGTTCGGCGCGCGCGGCAGCGACCCACTCCAGCGCGGGCTGGCCGTCGATCTGCTGATCCGGTTCGCTCAGCAGACTGCCGCCGAGCGTTGCGTCCTGTTCAGAGAGAATCACGCGTGCGCCGCTGCGGCCCGCGGAGAGGGCGGCGGCCAGTCCGGTCGGACCGGCGCCGGTCACCAGCACGTCGCAGTGCGCGAAGGTCTTATCGTACTTGTCCGGATCGGGACCTTCGGGGGCCTTGCCCAGGCCCGCGGCGTTCCGGATGATCTTTTCGTAGGTCATCCAGAGCGAGGCCGGCCACATGAAGGTCTTGTAGTAGAAACCCGAGGGGATCAGGCGCGAGGCAAGGTTGTTCACGATGCTGACGTCGAACTCGACGCTGGGCCAGCAGTTCTGCGAAGAGGCTTTCAGGCCGTCGACCAGCTCGATCTGGGTGGCGCGCAGGTTGGGATCCGTGCGCGCCCCTTCGCCGACCTGGATCAGCGCATTGGCTTCCTCGGCACCGGCGGACATGATGCCGCGCGGGCGGTGGTACTTGAAGCTGCGTCCGACCAGATGGACGCCGTTGGCCAGCAGGGCGGAGGCGAGGGTGTCGCCTTCGAAGCCCTGGTAGACCTTGCCGTTGAAAGTGAAGGAGATCGGCTTGGAGCGGTCGATCCGTCCCCCTTCGGTCAGGCGAAAACGTGCGGGCATGTCTTTACTCTTCCAACTAGACGTCTTTGCGCAGATCGAGTTTGGGCGGCTTGCTGCCTGTCTCGTAAACCGCGAGAACCTCATAGGTGACCGTGTCGCGCGCGACGTTGAACCAGCGCCGGCAGCCGCTGGTGTGCACCCAGCGCTCCAGGAACACACCCTTGGTGTTGCTGTTCATGAAGACGTAGTCACCCCACTCCTCGTCGGAGAGGTTTTCGCTGTCCTTCGGCCGCTCGATATGCGCTTCGCCGCCGTAGGAGAACTCGGTCTCGAAGCGCGGACCGCAGTAGGGGCAATTGATTTCAAGCATGGTCTCAGTTCCCTAGTGAGCAACAGCGGCGGCGCCGTGCTCGTCGACCAGATAGCCGCTGTTGAAGCGCTCCAGCGAGAAGGCTTCGTTGAGCGGGTGCGGGCGGTCGTTGGCGATGGTGTCGGCGAAGACCCAGCCGGAGCCCGGCGTGGCCTTGAAGCCGCCGGTGCCCCAGCCGCAGTTGATGAAGAAGCCCTCGACCGGGGTCTTGGAAATGATCGGGCTGGCGTCCGGGCAGGTGTCCACGATGCCGCCCCACTGGCGCATCATGCGCATGCGCTTCAGGCTCGGGAAGAGCTCGCAGATGGCGGCCAGGGTCTCTTCGGTGACCGGCAGGCTGCCGCGCTGGCCATAGCCGACGTACTTGTCGACGCCTGCGCCGATCACCAGTTCGCCCTTGTCGGACTGGCTGATGTAGGCGTGGATCGCGTTGGACATCACCACCGTGTCGATCACCGGTTTGACCGGTTCGGACACCAGGGCCTGCAGCGGGTGGGAGACGACCGGCAGGCGGAGGCCCGCCATCTCGGCAACCACCGAGGCATGGCCCGCGACCACGACGCCGACCTTCTTGGCCTTGATCAGCCCCTTGGCGGTCTGCACGCCGGTGACCCGGCCGTTCTCGATCTCGAAACCGGTGACCGGGCATTCCTGGATAATGTGGACCCCGTGTTCGTCGGCGCGCCGGGCATAGCCCCAGGCCACGGCGTCGTGGCGGGCGGTGCCGCCGCGCCGCTGGTTGGAGGCGCCCAGGACCGGGTAGCGGCCATTGCCCCGCAGGTCGATGATCGGCACCAGGTCCTTGATCTGGTGCGGGGTCAGGAATTCGGAGTCGATGCCGTTCAGGCGGTTGGCGTTGACCCGGCGGGCGATATCGCGCAGATCCTGCTGATTATGGGCCAGGTTCATGACGCCGCGCTGGCTGAACATCACGTTGTAGTTCAGCTCCTGGCTCAGGCCTTCCCAGAGCTTCATGGCGTGCTCGTAAAGGCCCGCGCTCTCGTCCCAGAGGTAGTTGGAGCGCACGATCGTGGTGTTGCGGCCCGTATTTCCGCCGCCCAGCCAGCCGCGCTCGATCACCGCCACATTGCGGATGCCGTGGATCTTGGCCAGATAATAGGCCGTCGCGAGGCCATGTCCGCCGCCGCCGACGATCACCACGTCGTAGGAAGACTTCGGCTCCGGGCTGCGCCAGGCCTCCGGCCATTTCTCGTGATAGCTCAAGGCGTTGCGCATCAAGCTGAAGATCGAATAGCGCGACTTCATGACTGCTCGTGTCCCCTATGCGCGGGCGGGCTTGCCCGGCTTTATCCAACGCACGAAAACCGGCCGCCGACCCGCTGCCGTTCCCGCACTCCGTTTTTTCTCTGCTTCCGCTTATATGCGTCTGCCCGCGAGACCTTCCAGTCCTTTGCCCAGGCCGTTACCCGGACCCTTTCACAGTCCCTTGCACAGAGCACTCGAAGCGGCGAAAGCACTCTTTGTGGTTCCCGCCAGATAGTTTTCTGTTCGCGACAATAGATCGTTTGTGCCGCGGATGATTTGTGCCAGAGTTGCCGGGGTTCGAAAACTCAAATCCGCATTATTGACTTTGAGCTTCGAATGGACGCCAATGAGGTGAAATCGGCGCGCGAGAGCCCCCTGCCGCGGTTGTGCGCGCGGCGGTATCAGGAGCTGGAGCCCCGGGCGCGATCAAGTCCATTGGCAAGGCTTCTGGACAAGCCGATTTCTGATTTTGTTTATTTTTGAGTGCCTTATGCTCGGCAATGCACCTCGCGAACTTCCTCTGACGACCGCCATCGTCCTGACACCGAGCTTCTCGATGATCGCGCTCACCTCCGCGGTCGAGCCCATGCGCATGGCGAACCGCCTGAGCGGCAAGACGCTCTACGACTGGCGGTTGATCACGGTGGACAATGAGCCGGTCCCGGCCTCCTGCGGGATCGAGTTCCGCCCGACGGCGACTCTGGAAGAGGCCAGCGGCTTCTCGACCGTGATGGTCTGCGCCGGGATCGAGATCTATAATTTCTACAGCAAAACCCTGGATTCCTGGCTGCGGCGGATGGACCGGCGCGGGGCCGACATCGGGGCGCTCTGCACAGGTACGCATGTTCTGGCGCGGGCCGGTCTGCTGAACGATTACCGCTGCACCATCCATTGGGAGAATCTGGCCGGGTTCCTGGAGGAATTTCCCGAAATCGAGGTCAGCACGGAACTCTTCGAGATCGACCGCAACCGTTTCACCTGCTCGGGCGGCACGGCGGCGCTGGATATGATGCTGAACGTCATCACCCGCCAGCATGGCTACGAGCTTGCGGTGCAGGTCGCGGACGTCTTCACCCATGAGCGCATCCGCGATCATCACGATCACCAGCGCATGTCCCTGCCGGCGCGCCTCGGCGTGCGGCATCCCAAGCTGCTGGCAGTCATCGCCCTGATGGAAGAGAACCTGGAGGAGCCGCTCAGCCGGACCGGACTGGCGCGCGAGGCCGGTCTTTCCACCCGCCAGCTGGAGCGGCTGTTCCGGAAGTATCTGAACCGCTCGCCGGCCCGGCATTACCTGGAGCTGCGGCTGAACAAATCCCGCCTGTTGCTGCTGCAGACCAATATGTCGGTCATCGACGTGGCGCTGGCCTGCGGTTTCGTCTCGGCCTCCCACTTCTCCAAGTGCTACCGGGATTTCTTCGGCCGCACGCCCCGCAAGGAGCGGGGACTGCCGCCGCTCGCGGACCTTGACGAGCATCAGACCTCATGAGCGGGCATGCGGGCCTGAAGCGCCTTGAGGCTTCGCCGGGTTCACGGCACCGGCATTCAGCATGATGGGCCGGCATTCAGCATGATGGAGAGCGATACAGCCTCGGGAGAGTCCGGCCCAACGCCTGTGCGGGGACTGAACCTCCTGCTCGAGGCCGGTTGGTACGGCGCCGGTTTTGCGGCTGTGCTCGCTCTCGCACTGGTCAATCTCTACTATCCCTTCGGCTCCGATCAGGCGGCGTTCTTCTATGGCGCGCAAGAGCTGGATCAGGGCGCGACGCTCTATGTCGATTACTGGGACAACAAGCAGCCCGGCCTCTACCTTTTCTATCTGGTGGCCGGGCAGCTGTTCGGCTTCAGCGAGTACGGCATTCATCTACTCGAGCTGATCTGGATGATGGTCTTTGCCCTCGTGCTGATGATCACCTTGCGGCCCCATTTAAAAGCGCCCTGGCTCTCCGCCCTGGCCCCGCTTGCGACCATCGGTGTTTATTATGCGGGCGTCACTGAGTATGAGCTCACGCAGCTTGAAATGATCGTGGCCTTTCCGCTCTATCTGACCGCCTGGTGCTGCCTGCATGCGGTGACGCTGGCGGAGACGCGGTCTTCGCCGTGGGGCATCGTCCTGCTGTTTTTCCTCAGCGGTTGCTTCGCGGCGCTGGCGGTGTTCTTCAAGCTGCTGCTCGCGGTCATCCCGATCACCTTTTGGCTCCTGGCATCCTTTTTCCTGTTCCGTGGGCGCGCACTCACTCTTGTCGGGCTGGCGACGCGTTTCTGGATCCCTGGAGCGGTCGGTGTCGCTCTGCCGCTCGCGGCCACGCTCTTCTGGTTCTGGCAGGCCGGAGCGCTTCAGGAGTTGCTCTGGACGTCGTTTGCCTATCCTTCCGAAGCCTTCTCGACCTCGCCGCCCGCGCCGAAATCGCGCTTGCTGACGGCGACGGCCTTTTTCCTGAGCAGCATGGCACCCTGGCTGCTTTTCACCGCGATAGCCGCCGGTGTCTGGTTGGGAAGGCGGTCAGGTGACCTCCAGGCGATGATGCTGGCCTGGCTGGTGGTGGGCGCTGTGTTGTTCCTGATCCAGCGCTTTTCCTGGTGGGAGTACCACATGCTGCTGCTCTTCGTGCCCGCCGGCATTCTGGCGCTTTGCGGTGTCGACTGGATCGCCGCGCGGCTTGGCGGTTTGATCGACTTTGGCGTCACAGGGCGTTTGAGCTGGCTCAGGCACACAGAGGTTCCGGCGATGCTCTGCACGCTGCTTTTTGCTGCCCCGCTCGCGGCGTCCCTTGCAGGTCCTTTCCTCGCCAAGACCCAGAAGCTTTTCTACGGCGCGGAGGTCCTGCGCCAGGGGCTTCAGGCCTACCACTGGAGGGCCAGCGAGAACTACGAGCGCCTCTGGGTCGGCAGCCGCTTCCTGACCGAGCCGGACGCGCGGCCGGGGCCGATCTACGCCTTCGGCAGCGCGCTGGTTTATCCCTTCACGGGCCGGACGTCGTCCCATATCACCGCCGGTGCGGCCTGGGAATATTACCTGCCGGCGCAGACGCGTGAGATCCTGGAGGGCTTCGACGCGCAGCAGGTTCCTTACGTTTTCGTCGACCGCAGTGACGAGAAACTCTTTCAGCTTCGCCCCGAGGTCGCCCGCTATCTGCTGGAGAACTACACGCGCCTCAAGAAAGACGACAGCGGCAGCTGGTACGAGCGCAAGTAGTTGCAGTCAGCGCGACGCTGCTTCCAACCGCCGGGCGTTGATCAGGAGCAGCAGTTCCGCCGCCGCTTCGGCGTCGCAGAGCGCGCGGTGGTGGGATTTCAATTCGATCCCGTAAGTGCTGCAGAGACTGCCCAGGCTGTAGGACTTGTGGCCCTTGTAGAGGGTGCGCATGCTGGCGCAGGTGCAAAGCTGCGGATGGCGGAAGCGCCGGTCCAGGCGTCGGAACTCTTCGGAGATAAAGCCGTAGTCGAAGCGCACGTTGTGGGCGACGAAGATGGCGTTGCCCATGAAGTCCTGGAAATCGTCGGCGATCTCGGCGAAGACCGGCGCGCCCGCCACCATGGCGTTGGTGATGCCGGTCAGGCGGGTGATGTTTGCGGGGATGGCCTGCTGGGGATTGATCAGACTCTGCCACTTGCCGATCACCTCGCCGTTTTGGACTTTCACCGCGCCGATCTCGGTCACCCGGTTGCGGGCCGCCCGGCCGCCGGTGGTCTCCACATCCACGACCACGTAGAGCTGTTCGGGGTCGATGATCCACTCGACCCGCTTGACCTCGACCGTAAAACCGGCCCGCGCGAGCAGGTCGAGCTGCATGAGCTGGTTGCGGCGGATCTGATCGCCGGCGCTCTTGATCTCGATGAAGCGCAGGTCGCTGTCGTTCCAGAGCATGAGGTCTGGGAAGCCGTCCTTGCGCCCCATGTAGTCTTTGCACATTTCGCGCAGCACGCTGGCCAGCGCTTCCGGCGGCGCCTTTTGCAGGAAGGGGCCGAGCCAGTCGGTGATCGTGGGGCGCCAGCGGAAGATACCGTTCGGCGTGCCGTAGTTTGTGCTCAGGCTGCTCAAGAGCGTCTGTAACGCCGATGCGGGATTTTGGAGCCGTGCGAGCTTGGCTTCGATCCGCTCCCGGAAGGCCTCGTAAAAACCACCGGATTTCAGCGACTGGGGCAGGCGTTCGAAGGCATTGTGCAGACTGGCCCCGGCCTCGCAGTAGATTTCCTCCCAGAAGAGCATGCCGAAGAGGGCACGCCAGACGCTGTTCTCGCTCTGGAATACCTCGTAGCCCTGACGGCGGAAATAGTCCGCCGCGCCGCGCTCCGGTGCGTTGCGCAGGGATTCATCCACGCCGATGACTTCGGCGGCGCGCAGGCGGTCGGTCAGGGCGCTGGTCCGCTTGCCCTTGAACTTGCGCTGATAGAAGTCCTGGGCGAACAGGGCCTCCAGATCGCTGGCCGGTTGGGCCATCATGGCCTCCAGCATGGCGCGCACCTGGTCCCGTTCACCACGAGCGTAGCGCAGCCTGACCAGGCGCTCGTTGCAGAGTGGCGACCCGCCGAGGCTGTAGACCGCGAGGGCCGAGTCCACCTGACCTGATTTCTCCAGGCGGCTGCCCAGTGCGTGAAGCAGACTGTCGCGCAGTTCCTCGGCGGCGTCGCAGGGCGCTTGTGGCCAGGAGGGAACCTCACGCGCCCAGAGCAGGCAGGTCTCGTCTGTTGCGCTTCTCAGATCCTCCAGGCGGTGCGCGTAGAAGTAACTGGCCGTTGCTTCCTCGCGGGTTTCGAAACGGGCTTCGTAGTCGGCCTTAAAGTGGTGGGTACGCACCAGTCCGAGGTCGCGCAGCGCGAAGCGCGTCACGCCCTGTTCGATCCGCCCGAAATAGAGATAGAGCAGGAATTCCAGGGCCGCGGGCCGGCCCTGCACGACGAAGCAGCGCACCGCCTCGGACCTGGCGAAGTGCTCGAAACGCAAAGTCGCGCGGGCATGCTCCAGCACCGCCGCCTTGGGCCAGCTTCGCTTCGCGCCCGCCGTCTCCAGATGCGGGGCCATCAGCTGCAGCAAAGCATCCTTGGACAGCCCCTGGAGCAGTTCCTCGAAATCCTGTGGTTTTACCGCATTGGCGAAACCCGCCGTGCGCAGCTTGGAGACGGCGTCCGGCAGATCGCCGATCTCCGCGTAACGCAGCTTCGCTGTCTCGAAGACCCGGCCCTTGCGGTTCACCATGCGCACGAAGAGACACTTGGCCTCCAGATCGAGGGCATCGAAATCCGTCAGGAAGTCGTGGTGATCCCGGTCGAGCACATGGGCGTACTTTTCCCGCACGAAATCCAGCATTTCCTGGAAGTGGGTCAGATAATAGAGCTGCGGCAGTTCGCGTTGCGGACGCAGGCTTTTGCGTTCTTCGTACGGTGTCTGATCGAGAGCGAAGTCAGATTGCGCTGTATCCTCGAGGCTCCGGCCTGCGTCCGACCGGCTTCCTCGCAAAGCTTCCATCTGCCGCCTCAAGGGCATCACCATCACTCTTCTTGCGCCCGAAAATCAGAAAGAACAAACTATGAACTTTTGACTCGAAGATGGCAAGGGGGGGTAGTGAAACGACCCTAATAGACCTGAAAATGCAGGTGATCGTCGTGCCGCGCAGCATTCCAGCCCGCAAAGCCGATCTTGGGGCTTCGCAATTTCAGGACGGGTTTGAGATAGGGTTCGAGGAAGAGCCGCTGGACCTGACCGGAGGCCGGCCCTTGTGTGAGAAACCGAACCATGTCCGCCGTGCGGGTCCGGTCCAGTTCATCGTCGGCGAAAAGCCACTGCAGCCAGTTCATGCGCCAGCGCAGGGCGCCATCTCTTTGCGATCCCGGGCTGGTGTTGAGCAGATCCCAAGCCGGTGCGAAGGCCCAGTAGCCGACGAACCAGGCCCCGCCCTTGGGCATTGCCTTGCCGCTCGTCTTGTCCTTGTAGAAGAAGGCCAGATCGAGCTTGCGGCCGTCGTTGTGACTGAGGTGCGGCAGCAGGGGAATGCCGAGGGGCAATGGAAAGCCACCGTCCAGATAGCTGACGACTGTCCCCGGATGTTTGCGCGCCATGTGATCCGAAAGCGCCTCGAGAACCTCTTTCGTACCGGGGGTGACGTAGTGACGGTTCAGAATGCAATAGAGGGGCGAATTTGCCGCGTAGGCGTGCCGGCTGTCGGCAAAGCAGTTCAGGGCAATACGGCCAAAGGCAGGGGCCAGCGCCGGTAGAAGCAAAAAGCTCGCGACGCTGTAGACTGCGATAAAGGCCGCCATCGTCAGGAGGCCCCGGCTTCTTCGGTAGCGGCCGGCCAGGGTCTCGCCGAGACCGTAGGCCAGCCAAAGGACAACGCCGCCAACCTGCGAGATCAGCGTCAGGAGGGCGATCAGCAGAACTGCGAGGCCTGTACTGAAGAAACCTCGACTGCGGCTTAAGGGGCCAAGAATGAGTTGCATTCGTTATGGAGCGCCGGGTTCTTGAAAATTGGGGGAAGCCTATATCCCTTGGATATTTAGGGTCGAACTGTGACCGCATCATGGCCGATAGTGGGCGCATCGGAGACAGCCGTAAGAGGAGGCCAGCATGGCAAGACGGGCGCTTGTGACGGGCGGGAACCGGGGGATCGGCTTCGCCATTGCGGCGGGCCTCGCGAAGCTCGACTATGAGGTCGTCATTGCGGCCCGTGATGTCGAGGCGGGTGAGCGGGCGGCTGAAGAACTGGGAGTGGGCTCGATCCACATGGATCTGAGCGATCTCTCTTCCATCGAAGCGGCGGCCGCGCAGCTCGGCGATGTTGATGTGCTGGTGAATAATGCCGGGGTGCTGTTCGACCGTCCGATGCTGGAGAGCCCGGAAGACTACAGGGTCTCCATGGCTGTCATGCTGGATGCGCCTTATCATCTCATTCGGCTGCTCTCGCCCGGGATGATCGGCAGGGATTACGGACGGATCGTCAACCTTTCGTCCGACTGGGGGGCTTTCTCCCAGGGCCTGGAAGGTCCGGGGGCCTACGGCGTCGCCAAGGCGGCCCTGAATGCGTTGACACTCGCCCTGTCCCGCGAGCTTCCTGACAGCATCAAGATCAACGCCATGTGCCCGGGCTGGGTGCGCACGCGGATGGGTGGGGACGGCGCGAACCGCTCACCGGAAGAGGGTGCGGATACGGCGCTCTGGCTAGCGAGCCTGCCCGGAGACGGACCGAGCGGGGGCTTCTTCCGGGATCGTGTGCCGCTCGCCTGGTAAGGGCGCTGCCGGGGCCGGGTGCAGCGCAAGTGTCAGGAGCCTTCGCGCTTCGGCGCATGGCAGCCATGCTCCTGCGACCATTGTCGCGGCGCGCGGGCTCGGTTAGAGCAATTTGCGTTTGAACGGACACAAGATTCGCTGCCCCTCGATCAGCAAATTGCCGATCTCGAACGCAAATTTTGAAGTGTTTTGGTTCAAGAAAAACGCAATTCGCTATAGTCAGGAAACCTCCGTAATTTCGCGCCGAGACCCGCCATGACCTCAGAGTCCGCCGCCGATCCCTCGAATGACCTCGACAGCAGCTACGCCTGGAAGCGCCTGGCCGTCGCCCTGGCGCTGAGCACCGTCGGCGGTGTCGGCCTGTGGTCCAGCGTGGTCATCCTGCCCGCGATCCAGGCGGAGTTCGGCGTCGACCGGGGCGGCGCCTCCCTGCCTTTCACCGCGACCCTGATCGGTTTTGCGCTCGGCGGCATCCTGATGGGCCGCATGGCCGACCGCTTTGGGGTCGTCCGTCCCATCCTTCTCGGCGCCGTGATGCTGGCCCTGGGGTACATCGCCACCGCACTGGCCAACGCCTACTGGCAGTTCATCGTGGCACAGGCCCTGCTGATCGGCATGCTGGGCAGCTCGACGACCTTCGGGCCGCTGGTTGCCGATGTCTCGCACTGGTTCCTGAAGCGGCGCGGCATCGCGGTGGCTATCGTGGCCAGCGGCAACTACCTCTCGGGCGCCATCTGGCCGCCGATCCTGCAGGCGGCCATCGAAATCGTGGGCTGGCGGCAAGCCCATATCGGCGTCGGCCTGGTCTGCCTGGTTACCATGGTGCCGCTGGCATTCCTGCTGAAAAGAAAACCCGATCTGGAGGCCATGGACACCGCCGCAAAAACCTCTGGCTCCACGCCGCCCATGCCGTTGTCGCCGGGCAAGCTTCAGGCGGTGCTGGTGCTGGCGGGCGTGGCCTGCTGCGTGGCCATGTCCATGCCGCAGGTGCATATGGTGGCCTACTGCGTGGATCTGGGATACGGGCCGGCCCGGGGCGCCGAGATGCTCTCGATCATGCTGGCGCTGGGCGTGGTCAGCCGCCTGATCTCAGGTTTCATTGCCGACCGGATCGGCGGGATCGGCACTCTGATTCTGGGATCGACTCTGCAGTGCATTGCGCTGCTCTTCTATCTGCCCTTCGACGGCCTGGTGTCGCTCTATATGATCGCCGCGCTCTTCGGCCTGTCTCAGGGCGGGATCGTGCCGAGTTACGCCCTTATCGTGCGGGAGTACTTTCCGGCGCGCGAGGCCGGCTCGCGGATCAGCCTGGTGCTCATGGCCACGGTCGCCGGCATGGCGCTGGGCGGCTGGATGTCTGGTGAGATCTATGACCTGACCGGATCCTACGAGGCGGCGTTCCTCAACGGTATCGGCTGGAACCTGTTGAACATGCTGATCGCCTTCTGGCTCCTGGCCAGCCGCTTCAGGCCAAAGCCTCAACCGGCCTGACCCTTTCCGAAGCAATCATTTGATCAGGGTTCTGCAGATCGTGCTGCGAATGGTTTTTGCTGCGGCGGCTTCGCTCCAGCCCCGTTCCCTGACCAGCAGATCCCAGGCCTGAACCGACGAAGAGGCCCAGAGATAGTCCGTCGCGCGCGGAACGCTCCAGTCCAGGGACAGGGCACCCTCCTTCTTAAGACCGCCGACCAGGCCCCGGTAGAACTTCAGCAGTTCGCTCATGCGGTCGTCCCAGGCGCGTGCGGCGTCTTCGTCAGTGGCGCGCATGCGGATCAGGTCCGTGGCGACCGGATGGATCTTCGGCACGAAGTCCAGCCAGACCTTAAGTACGGCGTCCAGGCGCGCCGCCGGATCTTTCTGTTCCATGGCGGACTCGAAACCTTCCCAGATGAAGAAGCGTTCATCCGCCCGGCGCACCAACGCCATCAAGAGACCGCCGCGCGAACTGAAGTGCACATAGATCGACTGGCGGGTCATGCCCACGGCTGCAGCGATTTCCGCCATGGACACCGCCGCGCCCCGCTCGGCGATCAGATCCCAGGACGCATCGAGAATTTCCAGGCGGGATCGTTCCGCGCGTTTTAAATTTGACACCTGTCAAAAATCCGATTTTAATTTTACATATGTCAAATTTAACGGAGTTCATCGTGAACGCAAACAGTAAACTCGAAGACCGCGTGGCGCGCCTGATCGCCTGGTACGGCGACGGGTCCGACGGCGCCAGCCCGACGGCGGAACAGTGGCGGAAGGTGGCCGGCAGGCCGTCGGGGAGCCCGGTCACGCTGATCAATTTCTTCAAGCTGCGCGATCAGGGGCTTTACCAGGATGAAGCCATTGCGCCCGCCGCACCGGAGAGCGGGAGGGCAGCCTTCGACCGCTATGCGGCGGTCAGCATCCCGACCATGGAAAAGATCGGCGGCCGCTTTCTACTCGTGGCGCCTTTCGAAGCCGGTTTTGTCGGTCCCGAGGAGGACTGGGATCTGGTCGCCATCGGGACTTTCGCCGACAAGGAGGTTCTGCTCTCGCTTTGGGAAGACGCGGACTATCACGCGGCCTATCCCCACCGCACGGCGGCCTGCGCCCGGCAGAAGGTGGTGATCTGCAACGGCTAGACGGGACAAAGACGGGGGGCGGGGCATGGCCTGAGCGGCCCGGTGCCCCGCCCGGCTGCCGTCAGGTCCGGGTGATGGAAACCCCGCCGTCGGCCAGGATCGCCTGTCCGGTGACGAAGCTGGAGGCGTCCGAGGCAAGGAAAAGCGCCGCCCGTGCAATCTCTTCCGGCCGGGCGATGCGCTTTAAGGCATGGAGGCCGTTCACGAACTCCCGGGCCTCGGGCGTGTTGGAATGAGCCTGCGCCATCTCCGTATCGGTGCCGCCGGGCAGCAAGGCGTTGGCGCGAATGCCCTGCGGGCCATGCTCCGCCGCCAAAACCTGCGTCAGGCCGATCAGGCCCGCCTTGCTGGCCGCATAGGCGGCCATGCCTGGCATGCCGACCCTGTGGCCGACGAACGAGGAGGTGAAGATGAGTGAACCTGCACCGCGTTCCTGCATGGCCGGAATCTGATACTTCGCACCCAGAAAGGCGCTTGTGAGGTTGGTTTCAATGGTCTCGCGCCAGCTCTCGAGGGCTACGCCGGGCGTCTCGCCCATCGCTCCAAGCTGGCCTGCGTTGTTGAAAGCGATATCCAGGCCGCCGAATTCGTTCCGTGCCCGATCGACCAGGGCCTTCGCGGTGGCTTCGTCCCTGATATCACCGGCCAGCGCGACGGCGTCGCCGCCCCTGGTCCTGATCTCGCTCACGAGCCGGTCCAGCGCCACTTGCCGCCGGGCACTGACGACCAGTTTGGCCCCCTGCATTGCAAAGAGTTTCGCCGCCGCGTAGCCGATACCGCTGCTGGCGCCGGTGAGAACGACGACCTTGTTTTCGAGTTGCATCCTGTTTTCTCTCATCAGATTGATTGCCGATGAGGGAGTGATGCACCCTCCGTTTTTTTGCCGCCATCCGCTTCTTGTGTTCGAATTCCGAAGCGATGAAGCCGTGCGAAAACGTTAATGCGATGGTTGTGTCCGGGGTTTTTATTGCCCGCAAAGATCTATAATGGGTTGTCGAGTTCGTGCAGCAGACTATTCAGCGAGTAGAACTTAAAGGCAAAATTGCCAAAAAATTGGGCAAATATAGTATAGATGCAAGCATTTGAACTAAATGCGTCGGATTTAACTATTTTCGAGAGAAAGTCTTTTAAAGTCTAAGCGTATAACGTTTCTTTCGGGGCCTTCTCATGAAAACTGCGCGTCTTTTCACGATCCGGAACAGTCTTTTCGTCATTTGCTCGGTGCTTATTGCGACTGTCGCTTACTTTGCCGTCTCCTCCATGCTCTCGGCGCTGGAAGATCGGAGGGTGGCGGAGCGCAACACCTTCAACAATGCTTTGACCGATCTGCTGGTCATTAGCGCGGGCAATTGGGCGGTGGAGCGCGGTGTCACCAACGCGGCGCTCCACAATGCCAATCCGGTTTCCCAGGAGCTTAAGACGATCATAGAGGCGCGGCGGCAGGCGGCGGATGGCGCTTACCGGGAGGTTCTCGATCAGATCAGGACGCACTTCAGCTTTGGTGACGTGGAGCCTGCTCTTCAAAAAACCGAAGCAGCCTATGCGAAGGTTCTCGCCGCGCGGCAGAAGGCCGATGCGGCTCTGGCCCAGCCCTTGACGGCGCGGGATCCGGCCGTAACCGCAGGCTGGCTGCCGGGCATGACCAGTCTGATTCTCGAAAGTCAGGCCCTGCGGATTGCGGTGACCAATACACAGACCTCGAGCGATTCCGTCAGTCAGCTTGCGGCCTTGAAACATTTTTCCTGGGTGATGTCTGAATACGGCGGACGGGAGCGCGCCATCGTCGGCGGCGTCATCGCGGGAGGCAAGAGCATGTCGCCCGAGCAACTGCGTACCCTGAGCGGCTATCGCGGGCGGGTCGAAACCGCCTGGGACACCGTTCGGGACATTGCCCGGGTTCCCTCGCTTGAAGCTTCTCTGGCGTCGGCGATCGAGGCAGCGCAGCAGGGCTACTTCGGATCTTTCGAAGGCGTGCGGGACTCGGTCTATCATGCCGGCACCAACTCCGCCGCCTATCAGCTCACAACGATCGAGTGGATCGACGCATCGACGGCGGCGATCGATTCTCTCCTGGCGCTGGACGCCGCGATCTCCCGGTCCTGGCTGGATTACGCTGTGGGTCTTGAAGGACGTGAACTCTCAGACAATCTGACCATCGCCGCCGGAAACTGGGCGGTGGAACGCGGCGTGACCAACAGCGGCCTGCACTCGGTCACGCCTGCGGGAGACGCCCTGCTGAAAAAAATCCAGACCCGCCGGGCGGCGGCGGATGCCGCCTTCGTGGCAGCGATGGACCAGCTTGCCGGATGGGACGATTTTAAAGGCAAGGATAAGTTTGTATCCGACCTGAAGGCGGATTTCGCGGCCTTGCAGAGCCTGCGGGCGGAAGCGGATGCGGCGCTGGCGCAGGAGAAGGCGGACCGCCCCTCCGCGCTTTTGTCGAACTGGCTTCCCACGGCCTCGCGTTTGATCATCAGAAGCCAGAAGGCGATGGTGGCGGCGACAAACGCTCTAGGTGAGCGGGACCCAAAGCTCGCGCTCCTGCTTCTGATGCGGCACGACACCTGGATCATGTCGGAATTCGCCGGCCGGGAACGCGCGATTATGGGCGGGATTATCGGTTCGCGTTTGCCCATGTCGGCGGCGCAGATCAAGACGCTGGCAACCTACCGGGGCCGGGTTGACTACGCCTGGGACGAGGTTCAGTTGAGCGCCGAGAATGACCTGGTGCCGGCGGAGGTCAAGGACGCGGTCGCGCAGGCACGCGCGCACTTCTTCGGCTCCTTCGAGGAGATCCGGCAAGGCCTCTACCGGCAGGCGACCGAGACCGCGGACTATCCCATTTCGAGCGCGGAATGGATCGAGACGGCGACCAACGCAATCGATGGTCTGCTCGCGATCCAAAGCGCGATCAGCGCGACCAGCGAGTCGGCCACGAGCCTCTCCGAGAGCAACGCGACCCGGACGGTGGTTCTCGCGGGTCTCATCCTGAGTATCATGATTGCAATCGGCGGCGTCACGGCCTGGGTGGTGATCTTCCGGATCACCCGCCCGATTAACGGCATGACCTCGGCCATGATGCAGTTGGCCAGGGGCAACGCGGATATGGAGATCCCCTCTGTCGGACGTGCCGACGAAATTGGCGACATGGCGGACGCCGTGCTGATCTTCAAGGAAAACGCCAAAAAGGCCGAGCTTCTGGCTGTGAAGGAGCAGGAGGCCGAAGCCAAGAAAAACGAGGATGAAAAGCTGAAGACGGAGCTCCTTGCGCTTTCCGACCGCCTGGACGAGGAGATTAAATCCGTCATGGTCGAAACCTCGTCTCAGGCGGATGGCATGAAAAAATCCTCAACCGAAATGGGCGAGATCATCGGCCGTTTGACCGACCGTTCTTCCAGTGTCTCCGACGGCGCGACGCAGGCGAACGAGTCGATCCAGACCGTTGCCTCCGCAGCAGAAGAACTTAGCGCTTCGATCAGCGAAATCACGCGGCAGGTCGGCCAGTCCTCGACGATTGTTCAGAAGGCGGCTGTGGAGGCGGACCGGACAGATGCCATCGTCGGGGGGCTTGCTGAATCCGCCCAGAAGATCGGTGACGTGGTTAACCTGATCCAGGATATCGCCGAGCAGACCAACCTGCTGGCGCTCAACGCCACCATCGAAGCCGCGCGCGCCGGGGACGCCGGCAAGGGCTTTGCGGTGGTTGCGAACGAGGTGAAAAACCTGGCCACGCAAACCGCCAGGGCCACGGATGAAATCAGCAGCCAGATCGGCTCCATCCGAAGCGAAACCGAGGGCGCCGTTAACGCGATCCGGGTCATTACCGAGACCATCAAGGAGGTCAATACCATCTCCGAGACGATCTCCAACGCGGTCGAGCAGCAGAGTGAAGCCACGCAGGAAATCAGTGCATCGGTTCAGTCCTCGGTACGTCATATGGGGGACGTCTCCGGACAGATGACTGACGTTGCCAGTGAGGCGGCTCAGGTAAACGAGCGGTCCGACAGTGTGCTTAGCTCCGCCGAGGCAACCCTTAGCAACATGGATGTCCTGGACAAACGTATGGGCGCCGTCCTCACGGATCTGCGGGAATCCGCCGTCGGTAACCGCCGCAAGGACCCGCGCTATGAGGTGAACTGGCCGGTGGTGGTCAACTGCGACGGTGGCACGATGAACGCACAGGCGCGGGACATGTCACTCGGCGGAGCGCTTTTGACGAGCGACGACGATCTGCCGGGGTGCGAGTGCCTGTCCCTCAGAATAGGGGACATGAGCGAGATGATTTCGGTCTCCGTGGTCAATCGTTCGGAGCGGGGCATTCACATCAAGTTCGATGAGAGCGACCAGACAAAAGCCTTGATCGGCGATCTGCTGGAGAGATCGCTGTTAAGCAGCGATTCCAGGATGGTTGCCTGAGAGGACAGGCTACGCGCTGTTCCAGACGTCGCGCAGGAAGACCGGCAGATCGTTCGCTGTGGGTCTTAAGGGCACCTGGTAGAGCATGTCGCTGACGAAACCGCGGTGATAGGTCGCGTGGTTGACCAGGTGATGGAGGATCTCCATCCGGCTCATCGCCCCTGCGCCGCCGCCGACGAATTCGAAGGTGATGACTTCCGCAAGTTCCGCATCCGAGAGGCGGTCGGCCAGATCGATATACCACCGGTCCATAGCCTGGACGTTGCTCCAGAGCGTCTCCAGCGGCGGCGAGGTTTCCGTGTTGCGCGCCTTGTAGCCATGGGACCGGCCTTCCAGATGTGCGCGGAAGATATCGTCGACCACATAGACGTGGTTCAGCGTGTGGAGAATCGTCTTAAAGTTCGTCTGGCGTTCCCGCGTGAGTTCTTCCGGCGGCAGCTCAGCGACTTTCTCGTAGGTCAGCCGGTTG
Organism: Denitrobaculum tricleocarpae; assembly: GCF_007004665.1. Taxonomy (GTDB): domain Bacteria; phylum Pseudomonadota; class Alphaproteobacteria; order Kiloniellales; family Kiloniellaceae; genus Denitrobaculum; species Denitrobaculum tricleocarpae. The sequence continues at coordinate 27,503 of NZ_ML660058.1, forward strand.
GCCCAGGCCTTGTAGCGGGTCAGCATCTGCAAGGGGTTCGAGATTTTGTCCGGTTTCGTGACGGCCGTATTCATGAATTGAATATCTCATTCGTAAGTATAGTCAGTCCTAATGTGACTCTCGACTGACCGGATTGACAAATGAGAATTCCTGATCCGAAAACACTGCCCCGAAGGACTCTCTTCTTTTTGGATTGTATTGAGACAATATTTTCGATGTGGCGGCTCAGGATTGTTGCCAACGCTGTGTTATTGCAGACACCCGCAGTACGAGATGCGTTTGTCAACTGGAGAGGTAAGCTGGAGTTACCAGCCGATGACCTCTGGAAGCCAGAGGGACAACTCCGGAACGGCGAAGAGAATGGCCAACATCACGACCTGGATCAGGATGAAGGGAATAACACCCTTGTAGATGTCCAGTGTGGTCACGTCCGGCGGCGCGACACCTTTCAAAAAGAACAGCGCCCAGCCAAACGGCGGGGTGAGGAATGAGGTTTGCAGATTGATGGCGACGAGGATCGCCAACCAGACCGGATCGACATTCGCCGCTGCAAAGTAGGGAAAGAAGAGCGGCAGCGCGATGTAGGAGATCTCGATCCATTCGAGAAAGAATCCCAGAATGAACAGCAGCAGCATCATGAATAGGAGGCCGGCATTCACACCGCCGGGCAGTGCTTCGAACATGGCATGAACCAGGCTTTCGCCCTGCAGGCCGCGAAAGGCGAGGGCGAAGATCTGGGCTGCGACGAGAATGAAAAAGATCATGGCGGTGATCCGCGTCGTCCCGCGCAGGACCGCCACCAGCAGCGGCCAGGTGAGGCGGCGGTTCAGCAACGCGACCAGCAGGCTGCCGAAGGCGCCCATGGACGCAGCCTCCGTCGGTGCGGCGACCCCGCCGATGATGGTTCCCAGAACCGTGGCGACAAGTGCCAGCGGCGGACCGATGACCAGGACTGCTTTCTTCGCCAGTGCGGCGCCCGTGACGCTTGAGCGCTCCTCCAGGGGGATGGGCGGGGCCGACGCCGGTCTGGCATAGGCAAATCCCAGGATGTAAAGGCAGTAGAGCGCCGCCAGCGCCAGTCCCGGCACCATGGCGGCGGCGAAGAGCGTGCCCACCGACTGGCCCGTGATATCCGCGAGCAGGATCAGCACCAGGCTCGGAGGAATGATCTGGCCCAGCGTGCCCGCGGCACAGATGCAGCCGGTGGCCAGGGACTTGTCGTAGCCGCGGCGCACCAGAACCGGCAAGGTCAGCAGCCCGAGGGTCACGACCGTTGCGCCGACGATCCCCGTTGACGCACCCAGAACCACGCCGACCACCACGATGGCCAGCGCCATGCCGCCTTTCAGGCCGCCGGCGAGATAGCCGACAACCTCGATCAGCTCTTCCGCGATCTTCGATTTTTCCAGCATGACCCCCATAAAGACGAAGAGCGGGATTGCCATCAGGGTGTAGTTGGAGACAACGCCGTAAATGCGGTGCGGCAGGAGGTTGAAGAGGGATTCACCGAACCCCAGAAAACCGAAGATGAACCCCGAGAGGGCGATACCGATGGCCACCGGCACGCCGATCGTCGTGAGCAGGAAAAAGGAGACGATCATACCGATCGCGAGCCATTCGTTTTCAGCCATATTCAGGAAACAGTCTCAATGAGGAAGCAGGACAGGCTCAAGGATCTGACTTATCTGTGTCCGCAGGGTAAACAGCGCCTGACAGGCGGGCGCAGTTCGCAATGACCTGGGCCAGTTGCTGGCAAAAGAGCGCCGCGAATCCGATCGGCAGAATCGCCTTGAGCAGATAGCGCGCCGGAAGGCCGCCCGGGTCGGGCGAGCCTTCACCGTTCATCCAGGATTTCTCCACGTAGGGGATCGAGTATTTCAGCAGCAGGAAAGCCACCGCCATTCCCACGATCCCCGCGAAGATATCCAGCAGGAGGCGCGTCCGGCCCGAGAAACGCTCATAGAGAACGTCCACCCTTACCGCGTCTCCCTTCATCAGGGTGTAGGGAATGGCGAAGAGCGCGATCGGCGCCATGAGATGCCACTCCAACTCCTGACTCCAAACCGATCCCGTGCGAAAGAAATAGCGCAACAGAACGTTCGTCGTCACCAGCAGCACCAGTGCGAGAATTGCGAAAGCGGCCACCTGTCCAAGCAACGCGGTGACCGCTTCCAGCCGGGAAGCCAGTTTCGTTAACAGCGGCTGGTTTCCTTACGCGGGGTTGCGCAGCTTGGCGTGCCAGACGCCTTCGCTCATGCGGGCCCATTTGTCGTGGGTCTTCTTGAAGGAGAGGTAGGATTCCATGACCTTTTTGAAGGTCGGATCGTTACTCGCGAGTTCCTCGTAGACGCCGTCCATCGCGGTCTTGAGGCCGCCGACGACATCGTCGGGCAGGACACGCGCTTCCGTGCCTTCGTTGATGAATTCCTCGAAGGCCTGCGCGTTGTTGGCCTCCGACCAGGTGTGGGCGACCATGTTTGCGGCTGCGCAGGAGGTCACCACCGTCTGTTTCAGATCGGGCGGCAAGGCCTGCCAGGCCTGTTTGTTGATGGCGAATTCAGTCACCGTCGTGGGCTCGTGCCAGCCGGTGGTGTAGTAGTACTTGGCGGCCTTGTTGAGGCCGAGGCGCTTGTCCTGTGCCGGTCCGACCCATTCGGCCGCGTCGATCACGCCGCGCTCGAGCGCCGGAAAGATCTCGCCGCCCGGCAGGAGTTTCACGTCGACCCCGAGTTTCGCGTAGCCTTTGCCCGCGAGGCCCGGGATCCGCAGCCGCAGCCCCTTGAGGTCTTCGAGGGAGTTGATCTCCTTCTTGAACCAGCCGGTCATCTGCACGCCTGTGTTGCCGCAGGGAAAGGCGACCAGATCATAGGGTTCGTAGACCTCGTGCCAGAGCTCGATGCCGCCGCCGTGGTAGAACCAGGCGTTCTGGCCCTGAAAGCTCATGCCGAAGGGGACCGCGCCGAAGAATTGCGCCGCCGGAATTTTGCCGGCGCCGAAGTAGGACACCCAGGCGTTGACTTCGAGTGTGCCGCTTGAAGCCGCGTCGAAACCTTCGAAGGCGGGCACAAGTTCGCCCGCGTGGAAGTGCTGGATATCCAGCCGCCCGCCCGAGATGGTCTTGATCCACTGCGTCAGATCCGCAAGCGATCCGGGACCGGTCGAATAGAATGGGACGCCGGGCGGGAAGGCGGTGGTGAGTTTCCACTTGAAACTATCGTCCGACCGCACGACCGCCGGTGCCGCGATGCTTGCCGCGCCGGCGGCTGCCGCGCCAACGACGCCGCGTTTCAGAAATGATCTGCGTTGCATGAAGTGTCCCCTTGCGCCCTGTCATGAAGTTTATGCTGTGCCGCAGTCTTTGCGGTCACTTGGGGACAATTCTGCAATATGCATGCCATGGCATGTTTGCGGTGACGGCAAGTGTTTCCGGGGAAACTATTCGGACGGGCGCGGCGGGGCCTGTTTAACTTTTAAGCAGAATTATCTGCCCGCCTAATCTTTGGTCAGAGTTGCGACGTCCCGGGAGCGGAACTTGGGGCAGAACCGGGGGCAGAGCCGGAAATCGAACCGGGAACGATCCCCGCGGGCAGTTTTTCGACATGTCCGGCAATGGCGCCGGCGGTCGTCAGCCACACATCGTCGCCGAGATTTGCCACGATATGTTCGAGGGCCCGGCGCAGGTGGCGCAGCCGGAAAGGCTGGCCGACGATATAGGCGTGCAGCGCAATTCCCATAACCAGGGGCTGCGCTTTTGCCTGTTCCCTCATTTCATCGAAGTTGTCGATGATCATGTCGGCGAATTCGCGCGCGCCGGCCCGCCGCACGGCAATGGCGGGAATGTCGTTGATCTCCTGCGGGTAGGGCAGAGCGAGGATCGGTTCGTTGCGCGTCCGCATCCAGACCGGCTGATCGTCCGAACACCAATCGAGCAGGTAGCCGTAGCCGGCTTCGCTCAAGAGATCCGGTGTCACGTCGCTTTCCGAGATCCAGGGACCGAGCCAGCCGCGTGGCGGCCTGCCTTCATGCGCTGCAATGCTCGCGGTCGTCTCCGCGATCAGCTTTTGCTCTTGCGCCTCCGGCAGGTCGCCCTGACGTTCCGCATTGCTGCGGCCGTGGCCAAGGATTTCGTCTCCCCGGTTGCGATAGGCGGCGATCAGTTCCGGGCAGTGTTCATAGAGGCTGGAATTCACCAGCAGTGAAACGGGCATGGATAAATTCTCGAAGAGTTCCAGCATACGCCAGGCGCCGACCCGGTTGCCATAGTCGCGCCAGGCGTAGTTCAGAACGTCCGGCTGACCGCTGGGTGCCAGAACTGCGCCAAGGCCCTCGCCGAAGGAGAAGTGTTCCAGGTTCAGGCCGACGTAGACGGCGAGGCGGCGGCCGTCCGGCCAGTCGTAAAGAGGGCGATGCGGAAGTGCGGAGTAGTCGAAGCGTCCGTGGCTCTTGAGTTTCAACGCGGTCCCTTTTTGGTGTTCCGGTTTTGCTGTTTTGGCCGTCAACTCGGCGCTGTTTGTCGGAGTGCCTAGCTGAACTATTCGGTTCGCATCTTAGGAATCAAAAGGAAACTCTGTCAAAAGCCTTGGCGTCCAAAGGCATCACGGCCGGGGACTTGCCGCCCGCTGTCGGCGCGCTCCGCAGAAGTCGTAAAAAAAGAGGAAAGCAGACCTGCTTTCCTCGAGAGTCTCTCCGGCCCGTTCTAAAGCCGCGTTACTGCAACCGCGTATAAAACTTGGTGAAGACCATATCCTTCGTGGCGTTGGCAATGTGGCAGGCGGCGCAGGCTTCGGCGGGCAGGGCCGCAGCGGTCTTGGCGAGGGGCGGCGCATGGTGGCCGAAGTTGAAGTAGCCCCAGCCGTTGGTCTCCGCAAAGCGTATGCTGTCCTTGACCGCGACATCGGCACCGTTGAAGGCACCTGGAAAGTATCCGCGTCCGGAGGCCTCGTCCGCCGAGCCGTCCTCATAGTCGGAACGCAACACCAGCTGGAGCTCCTTGTAGAGAATCGTGCCTTCCGGGAAGACGCCGGTCTTCTTGTAGATCCTGTAAGCACTGGGCTGGATGTAGACATTGTGGAATTCGGGAAAACCGGCCTCGCCGCCGTTCAGACCGTTCGGGGTGAGCGGACTGCCGACGAAAATCCATTCAAAGTAATTCTCCGGCCGGACAAGCTCGCCCTTTGCGTTGAACTCGGGTTTTTCTGTGACCTGGTCGGCCGCATCCTTGTTCGACTCTGCGTTCTTGTTCGACTCTGCGCCTGCCGTATTGACCGCCTCGCAGGCGGCGAGGGCGAATGCGGTCAGGAGCGACAGTGTGATCAGCAGGGTTTTGGTTTGTATCTTCTGCACCTTTTTTCCTCCAGTGGACGTGTCTCCGGCAGCCAGGTTTCCGGTTGCGGTATCGGGTGCGTCAGACTTATGGAGCGGCAGGATTCGCGATAGAGCCGGCCGTACAGGATTCTTGACCAGGCGTTCAGAACTGACGAAGGGCGGCGGTCAGGATCGAATTTCGGCTAAGCGGCTTTACCGCGATCTTTCAAGACGCGATTTTTTGAAACGTCTTGAGGGCCCGGTCCGCGCGGCGCTTTATCTCCGGGGTCGTGGGCTCGGGCAGGGCGCCGATGACGCGCCGGATCTGCAGATCGCCGATCAGCAGATTGAGGTAGAGTTCGACCGCGTCCTTGGTGGAAAGGCCCTGAATCACACCGGCCTTGCGCGCCTGCTGAAAGACCTGTGCGATCAGGGGAACGACGCTGTCCCGGCCGCCTTCGGTCAGCGCGGCGCCGAGTTCCCCGCTGGCATCAGCGGCGGCGGCGCGGTTCAAGGCGACGGCGCGTTGGCCCAGCACGAGCCCGAGCAGTTGCGGCCCGAGCCTGCGCAGGGTTTTGAGCGGCGGATGCTCCGCCTGCAGTTCGTTCTCCAGCAGTTCCTTCACGTCCCGCGCATTGCGGACAACCATGGCTTTGAAAAGTCCCTGCTTGTCGCCGTACCAGCGATAGAGCGTTTCGTTGGAGGCCTTGGCCCGGGTGGCGATGCTGAGCATCGAAGTGCCCGCATAGCCCTTGGCTTCCAGCAGTTCATAGGCCGCCTTTTCAATCTTTTCCTGCCGTTGGACGCGCGCGGAGCTTCGCATAAGGGTCTCCTGATTCGTCTTGACTCATACCGTACATACAATTACGGATAAGATCAAACGTACACATAATTACGGTTTTTAAATTTCACCTGACGTTTTCCAACAAGGGTCATCATTGGGAGCAGGACATGCATTCTCTTCTCCGTCTTTCCGCCTTTTCGGGCCTGATCCTGAGCGGCGCTATCTTCGGATTCTTCTATGCCTGGGTCTGCTCGACCATGTGGGGCCTGGACACTGCCGATCCGAAAGTCGCCATTGCAGCCATGCAGGCCATGAACGCATCGGTCAGGAACGCCGTCTTCGCGCCCGCCTTCTTCGGCACGCCCCTGGCGTTGTTCTTGACCGCTGTCCTTGCCTTCAAGGCGGGCAGACGCGATGCGGTCTGGCCCTTTGCCGCGGCGGGCGTCATCTACCTCGTCGGCGGGATGCTGCTGACCATGCTGGTCAACGTCCCGATGAACGAAGCTCTGGCCCTGGTGCAGATCCCGGCGGACCCCGCCGAGGCCGCCCGGATCTGGGACGACTATTCCCCAAGGTGGCAGGTCTGGAACCAGACCCGCACCCTGGTCTCCGGCATCACGCTCTGTCTCGCAGGTTACGGGATGCTGCGGTTGGGGAAGAGCCCGGGGCGGGTGCCGGCCTGAAGAGTCGTCACTTCTCCGGCTCCTTCGATGCGGGCGTGTCCGCCTGCGAAGTTGTGTTGCCCCACACCGCAGACTCCTGACTGGGACCGGCCATCGCCGGATCAGGGCTCGGAATCTGGCCCGGCGGCATCAGGCGTTCGCCCAGGGCATACCAGTCGAAGTTCCGGGTCGCGTACATGGCGGCGGCCAGCAGAACCAGAAGCAGCAGGCTGCCCATCAGCATGGCCTGATCTTCCGCCTGCAGGGTGAAGAAGAGATAGCCGTAGACGCCGGACAACAGGCCGCCCAGCATCAGGCCGCGAGTCCAGCGGGCAGTGATCTTGGCGGCATAGAGCGTGACCAGGGCGACGCAGGCTAGCGCCGCCAGCCCGAAGGCACTGGCAAAGCCGATCACTTCGGCGAGTGAAACCTGCAGCAGGAAGAAGAGGGTCACCGCGGCGCCGACCATCAGGTATTGCACCACGTGGAGGCGGCGTTTTCCCACGGCTTCGAAGACAAACAGCGTGCCGAAGGTCACGATGATGAAGAGCAGGCCGTACTTGGCCGAGCGCTCGCTCATCCGGTAGAAATCGACCGGGTTCAGCAGCTTGGTCTTCACCGCGTTCAGGTGGATCTGCTGCACCAGCGTCTGTGCACCCCCATTGTCGTCGCGCAGCACCTGCGGCAGGCCGCGCGCCAGGTGAGAGATCTGCCACTGTGCCGAAAAGCCGTCGTCGCGCACCTCGTTGGAGACCGGCAACTGAACGCCGGTGAAGCTGGGGTGGGGCCAGTCGCCGGTCAGGGCAAATTCGCTGTCCCGCCCCAGGGGCACGAAGCCCAGCGCGCTGCTGCCCTTCAGCTTGAGGTCGAAAGCATAATTGATCGCTGCAGACCCGGGCGTGAGTTTGGGCAGGGGCGCCTGAATCCAGTTCAGGTTGCCCGGCAGGCCGCTGTGCAGTTTATTGCTGCGGACGTCGAACAGCAGCTCTTCGTTGCCCCAGAGAAGCTTCGGCGCATTGGCGCTGCCGCGCAGATCGGAGAGCTGCACCAGCAGCTTGGCCTGCGGCCACTGCACGCGCGCGCCGTCTTCGAGCGGAAGCGTCTCGGCCGCGGGGATCCGGAAGCTGCCCCGGGCCTTCGCATCGGCGGTATAGAGCAGGGCTTCGTAAATCCCGCGCTTTCGGGTCTGGCTGGTGAGATCCGCCGTGATCTGCTGGGCGTCCGGCAGAATATAAAGATTGCGCCGGTGCCATCGGGTTTCATCCAGGTAGAGCGGTTTTTCCTCCGTATAGTCCGGGCTTTTCACCTTCACCACATAGGGCTCTTCGACGGGCAGCAGCAGGATCGGGCCGGCGATGGTCTGCGAGCGCCCCCAACTCTCACCCAGCTCGCGCGTGACCGATTTGCTGAGGTGAGCCCGCTCCTTGATCACGGAATAGACGTACTCGAGCGGGATAAGCATGAGCAGAACCAGAAAGCCGAGCAGCATGACTTTAAAGAGCGCCGCGTGCCGCGCGAGCAGCGGTGTTTGAGTTTGTCCGTTATCCATAAGAAGAACCCCTGAAGAAATATGCGGCGCGGCAGGCGACGCTGCGTGGCCGTTATGAACAGGGGCCGTTCTCGCGCCGGTTTGTGGCACGGATGGGGCGCGGAGGTGTCCCTCTCGGGGTAACTCCGTGATTGTTTGATCTCTGGAGGGCGAGCAGACTCACGGATAGATTCGAGGGCAGCCGCGTGCGGGCAGGCCCTGAGAGGCCCGCCCGCTTGGGCTCAGTTTTCGTAGTCTTCGCAGCTGTAGCCCAGGGCGGCCAAGCCCTCGGAGAGATAGTCGGCCAGCAGGGGGGTGCCCAGCAGGTACTCCGCGCTGTGGTCGTTATGGGCCTCTGCTGCGTCGCTGCGGATCTGCTGCCAGTCGTCGGGGCCGGCAGAGTCGCGGCCGAGCCACATCAGGGCGACCAGGTCGACCTGCGCGTCGTCGTTCATGTCGTCGATGAAGCTTTTCATCTCCTCATAGACGGGATCATCCGCCACGGGATCGTCTTCATGCTCCTCCAGTGCGTCAAGCGCGTCCTCATCGATCGGAGGGGGCGTGCCGTCAGAATCGGAAACCTCAGGCGCCAGCTTCACATCGTACTGGTGGGCTTTTTGAATCAAGAAACAGACGGTGCCTGGATTGATTTCCAGCATTGGCTTTGCCTCCCTTCGCCGGATTATTCCTGTAACTGCTGGTGATGATTTTGAGGGGCGTGCCGGGGGGTGACCATGATTTGAGTCAAGTGACCGCCGTTCAGTGCCGAGGCCGCGAGAGCTGTTTCGCAGGGCTGCGTACCGGTCCCGAATCCGCTGTCGTGACTTGCCACCGGCCTGTTCCGGGCAGGTGGCGAGCCGGCGGACATTTCGTCGCATCCCGGCGTGCCCCTGGCGCGTTCCTGGTGCGTCCCTGGGGCATCCCGGCGCATTCCCTGAGGCTGGAAGCACCGATATCCCTTCGGAGCCGCGATCCATCCCGGTTGTGCGGCGACTTTCTGTGGTCGAGTCAAATTATTGTGACTTATGAAGGGTTTGTGTTAGGATTTGACTGACTACATGAGCAGTGTATGAGTCTTGCCGTGAAGAATCTTCAACCCTTTTTAGCCGCTCTGGTGATTGCCATGACGGCGCTGTTTTTTGCCATCCTTTCCATGGCAGATGTTCCGGCTCCAGGTAAAGCGCTTGATGCGCCGGCTTCCAGATCCATCCAGCTGGCTTTGCACGACCAAGAGCCTTTCCCTGACCAAGAGCCTGCCCCTGACCAAAAGCCTGCCTACGACTTTCGGGCTGCCGATGATTTGCAGGTTACCCTGGCCGCTTCTCAGGACTGCCCCTGTCCCCCGGAACGCGAAGAGGTGGAGTGTAATCTCGATCTCTGCAGTGCGGGGATCATTCAGAACGCGGTACCCGCGAACCGCACGCTTGCGGTGACACCGAATCCGATCCTGCGCGATGACCTGAGCGGCATCGCAAAGGAGCCGGAGCACAGCCCTCCAAGATTGTCGGCCTGACGACGGCGGCCCCGTTTAGCAGCCGCCGTTAAGCGCCCTGGTTTCGGCGCCCCGGTTTCGTCAAAGCCCCTGCAGCGACAGACGCGGTCTTTAAAGACATGGCCTTTTACGCCGTGGACGTTGCTGTGCGGGCGAAGACGACAGACAAAAAATCAAATCTTGGAGTTACCCCATGACTTTCAATTTCTGGGGCGAAGTCCCCACGGACGTGAAAGCTGCGTCCGCGAACAAAATCGCCCTTCTGCTGCGGCTCGGCCTCGGCTCGGTTTTCCTGGTCGGCGGCTGGTGGAAGCTGTCGCGCGCCATCGACGCCGCCCAGTCCGAGGCCCTGGTGACCAAATACATGGCCGCCAACGGCTACATCAATTCCTTCTTCGACGAGTACCTCTTTTCCGGACCGGATCCCTTCCTGACGCCCCTTGCTTTCCTGACGTTGCTCTCGGCATTTGAGTTGCTGTCGGGCATCGCGCTGCTGGCGGGCGTCTTCGTGCGGGCCCTGAGTTTCATCTATGCCTTCCTGCTCTGGAGCTTCGTGATCGCCCTGCCGGTGGTCACGGTCTCCGGACTGGAGAGCGAGGTCAGCTCTCACTTCTCACCCGCTCTGTTGGTGCAGATCCGCGATATCGGCCTATCGGGGATGTGCTTTATCCTCTTCGCCCTGGGCTCGGGATCCTACTCGGTCGATCAGCGCTTCCTGAAGCGGGGCATGGCGCCGGAGCAGGTTAACTGGAACCACTACGGCCTGCTGCTGCGCCTCTCGGTGGCGGCGGTCTTTATAGTCGGCGGCTTCTTCGCGGGCTACGGCCACATCAAGAGCTTCGTCGACATCCCGGTCCTGCTGGTCGCCATCGGCCTGGTCCTCGCCAGCGGCCACGCCACCCGCCTCGCGGCCATCGCCGCCTTCGCGGTGATCGCCTGGTACAGCGTGGGTAAGCTCAGCTTCGATGCGACCCTGTGGAACAACCTGAACGCCATCAAACGCGAGTTCGCCTTCCTGGCGGCGGGATGGGTTCTTTATGCCTATCAGGGCGGAAGGGCGTTCCGGCTGGATGCTTTGTTCAAGTCGCCGATGAAGACGATCCTCGGGAAGTCGCAGCAGGCGTAGCGGCAAGAGAAATGCGGGCGGGTTCCGATTTGGGGGTCGGGGCCCGCCTCGTTTCGATGAAATCGCCTGGTGATACGGCAGGGCGTGATCTTGTACGGCGAGGATTACTCTGAACGCAGATGCCAAGCTCAGCTAACCGGCGAGCGGACCGTCGTGTTGATTTCCCGCATTTCCGATTTCATCCCAATTTGCCTTCGAGCCGACAAAGATGTGATGCGCGACTTTCAAGGTTTCGAGGTCGCCGGGCAGGAGCCCTGCCGGAACGAACATGCGTGCTTCGTCATTTTTGCCAGGCAAGGAAGAGCCACAGACACCGCAGAAACTGGACTCCCAATCAGCGCCCGGCTTTCTCCAGGTTCTGACGCTGCTGCGGCCCTTAAGCCACGTGAAGGCCTCATTCTCGACGACAACGACGGGAATGCCATTGCCGCCGGTGTACCTGCGGCAGATCGAGCAGTGACAAACGTAGATCTCCGAAACAGGCTTGCTGATCTCAAATACGACTGCGCCACAATTGCATTGGCCGGTTAACATGCTGGTTTCTCGCCACTTGCTTTTGGTCCGTCCGGGCCTTGGAGAATAGGTTTGACGCCTGGCGAGCACAATCGGCTTCTCCCGGAGCATTAAAAGGGCGGGGTTAGCGTGGTTCCTTCATCGACAATGACCGCTTTAGGGTCCGCTGTGCTTTACCGAGCGAGTGCCGCGTCGGCCTCTATGACCGGATCATTGAAAGTCCAGCGGGGAATTGTACGCAAGCGGCCGAGGGACGCGAAGGTATCGGAGAATTCGGCATCTTCCGAGATGTTTTGCCGATGGACTGCCTCAAACTCTTTTCCGAAGCCTTCAAAACCATCGGGGTTCAGCTCGCATAAATGCACCTGATTCCAATCGGTTTCGAACTTCGGGTCGTGGTAGAGAACCGCTGCCGTCTCCATCGCTCTGAACGTACCGAACCGGCCGGTCTGCACGAGCGTCTGGGCCGCAGGGCCGCAATACACACGCATGGCTTTTCTGTATTCATCCAGATGCTTCGGCTCGACCTGAAGAAACTCCAGCGACGATGTGCGTTCGGGATGGTCTGCCGAGCCTTCCCAGCCGCGCGGTAAGACAAAGGACGACGGCGTGGAAAGGAGTATCTCCGCACGCAGCAGCTCAACTCGGTCTCCATGCGGATTGACGGCGAGCTGACGGATTGTGTCGGCTGGAACGAAGCCGCGGAAATACATCAGCTCAAAATGGCTCCATACCGGCGCATCCGAAGCAGATTGAAAGACTGAACCGTGTCGATAGAGGGCATGGCCGATCCAGGTTTCCGCGCCGCGCTCAATGCTCTCGGCCTGCTTCTTGAGCAGGGTTTCAGCTGTCGGGTCTGTTGCCTGAAGTGTTCTGGCGAGCATGACGAGACGATCGCCCGGCTCGACCAGGACGAGTTCGCTCTGACGGTTAGTATCAATCATACTAATCCCTTTAAATGCGGCTGGCGCTGCAACAAGCCGCCCGCTGTCGATTGGCAAAGCATAGAAATGCAGGATTGAGGACTTGCCGCGCAAACTAAACTGCGGGTCGGCCGTCGGTCCAGTCTGCTCCTTCAAGAGTCTCTCCAACGCTGGACGTTCGCCGTGACCTGATGAGTGAGCAGGCCGGGTTCAAAGCGGGCGTTCGCCGCGACAGAAATCGAAGCCGGTATGGCGGACAACCTTGCCGTCCGCTTGTTAGCCGGGACTGTCCGGGATAGGCTTGTCCCATGGGACATCGCGACCTTGAAATTGGTCGGCTGCATCGGGCAATTGCCTTGGAACTCAGCGCGTTGGGTGAATTTACACCCTATGTTGCCGACGCAAACGAGCCTGACCCGCGTTATCTGGGCTACGGCGTAAGGGCTCCGGAAATGAGGCGCGTGATCTCTGACCTCAAATCAGAATTTGTCTCTTTGCAGACGGAGCAGAAGGTCGAGTTGGCCATAAGGCTCATCGCTTCAGGATATGGAGAGCAGAAGAGCGTAGCGCTCGCGCTCTTGGAGCAGGTGCCTGAATATTTTACGCCAGAGCGATTTGACTGCCTTGAGTCCTTGATGAGGGGTCTTCATGGCTGGAGCAAAATTGACGGCTTTACCAAATTGTTCCTGAGACAAATTCTGGAAGCCTACGAGGCGGAGTTAATCGATCTGCTAAAGTCTTGGAATGCTGATGCAGACCTTTGGCTTCGCCGTGCAAGTGTCGTCATATTCACGCGCAAAGTCGCCAAGTCGAGACTGTACAAAGATGTGGCGCTTGCGAATTGCAATAGCTTGATAAACGACCCGGAACACCTGGTTCAAACCGGTGTCGGGTGGTGCCTGAGAGATCTTATGCGTTGGCACAAAGAAGAAATATTACAATATGTTATCGACCTGCGGAGAAAAGGTGTGAGCAGTAAAATTACACTCTACGCCCTGCGCGACGTAAAAGGCGAGGAGCGCAGGGTCGTCTTGGATCAAAGCGCTCGCGTTCGATAGTTCGTTTTCGCATTTGTTCAACTGCGGTCATTCACGAGAAACACGGCATAGGTACTCTAGCCTCAAGGCGGTCATGCGCTTTGCCAGGGGACGAGGCCGGCGTCGAACGACACTACCCGCTCGACAGATGCGGAGAGACGGGAAGCTGACAACGTCGGGAACGGGCGTTAAGCCCGGGCTCCGCTCATAAAATCTCAGGTGCGGACGCACGCGGCCCAGAGACATCCGCTGAGTGCTGCCGGAAGTCCATATATTGCACATAAATGGGCGAGTATTCTTTCGAATTATACAAAACTTGCAAATATGTAAAGTAATAATCAGTTCAAATTCTGTACTATCAAAATGATAAATCTAAAAATGTTACTAAAAGAACAAAAAAAGTAATCATTCATTAACTTTTTTCTGTGGTATTATTTGGTTCCCGTCACCAATCGGTAGGTGAGTGGGCGATTTAGTATCCCAATAAAGAGAGTACCCTATGAAAGCGAATGTTTTTCTCAGCACCTTCCTCGGCGCAGTGCTGATCAGCTCCGTCTCCTATGCCGCCTGTACGCCCGAGGAGGCGCAGGCCAAGGCGCTTGAGATTTCGGAAAAGATGCAGGCGTTAGCAACAAGCAATCCGGAAAAGATGCAAACTGTGTCGCAGAAACTCTCCAGTGCCGCCTCGAACCTCTCGAGCCAGGAAGGTAGCCTTGACAAAACCTGCGAGGCTTATGATGAGATCCTTGCTGAGATTAACTCTTAAGTTTCAGATTGGGATGCGCTGACGCGCATCCCTCAGGAGCCCAGCTGGACCTGATAGAGGTCCAGCTGGGCCAAACCTGCAAATTTAGGCGCTATGAAGAGTAACTGGCGTAGATGTAAGACACTGCCCATTTGCTGCTCGCGATATGAAGACCACCGCAGGGCGGATTTTGCAGACCTTCGGCAGGGACGCCGAATGCCTTTCCTTTTCGGAGCTACTTTTGACCGTAGTTCAGAATGTCCCACCAATCCTCGCGCATGAAGGGTGGGGCTGCTTTTGTGGGGCCGCTAAGCTTGGCAAGGGTTCCTGGTGTCAGCTCAAGCACCATCCAAGCATCAGTTGGGGCCTGAAGGTCAGGGTACGGCGTTTGCTTGTCCGTCGGAACATATCCATAGCGCGGATAGAAGGTTGGAACGCCCAATACGAGCACCGCGTCGACACCGATGGATCTAAGATGCTCGGTGCTTGCCTCCATGATCTCTTTGCCAACGCCTTGACCTTGATACTCCGGCAGCACCCCACAGGGTGAGAGCATATAGCAGTTTATGTCCGGGTGCTCCGCGAACGCGAAGGGCGTGAACATCACGTTGCCCGCAACCTGCCCATCTCGCATCGCGCTGATCGAGATCGTCCCGGGAAGATCAAAGAGGTCCTTGGCAAGCTGAGCGATTTCATCGCCCTCGTCTGGACCAAACGCCAGCCGGTGGACTTTGGCAATGGCGTCAATATCTTCATGTTTCATTGCATGTCCTATCTTTGGTTCAGTTGGGCGCGAACGGATTTGATCCCCAGCCTTGATGCCCGGTAGGGGAGTCCATTTCTGGAGTGGATCAGGCGTCGTGTCAGAAGGCGTTGAAAAACGCCAAGAGTGCAATCAGTCAGCACATGACCGTCGCGCGTGTAGCAGATGACATTTTGTATTTTGCCGTTCGGAAGTCGTTCATGATGGATCGACCCACCAAGAGCGAGTTCATGCAAAACACGCTGCTCGTGCTTTGAAATATTCAAGGGGTTTTCTCGATTTTATGAGAGCACAGAAAAAGGTTCACTCAGCGTTCAGCTCAAGTGTTCCGACTGTTAAGGTTCCTGTTACGACTCGCCAGGAAAGGGCGTTATGCCCGGGACTCTCGCATAAAATCTCCATGTCGAGGCAAAATGCCTCCGTATCCTGTGGAGATACGCATCTCTGTCCCAAGGGTCAACTCATAATGAAGGTTTCGAAAGCTGACTCTGGATTCATGGAATGCCATTGCAGCTTTGGGCCAACAGCGGTCATGCGACGCGCCGAGGGTCGGGGCCGTCCCATAACCGCGCATGCCTCACCCGGCGGGTGTGTGGCCTGGCGATAACCCCTTCGCGTGACAGCCTCGGGCGATGAAGCTAGCCTGCAGCTTCTTCAGCCGGGAGCATGACGCGTGACGAACCCAGTCTATCATTTCGAGATACCGGTCACGGACATGGAGCGCGCCGTCGCCTTCTATCAGCGTGTTTTCGGCTTCCAGCTCGACCGCCAGACCGTCGATGGATACGAGATGGCTTTCTTTCCCAGGACGGAGGATCGTCCGGGGGCGAGCGGGGCGCTGGCGAAGGGCCACGTCTACACGCCGTCCCATAGCGGCTGCATTCTCTATTTCGACGTGGAGGATATCGACGCGGTGTTGCGGCTGTCCGAAGCCGAGGGGGCGAAGGTGCTCTACCCGAAGAAGGACATCGGAGCGGGGGGCTTCGTCGCGGAGATCGAGGACAGCGAAGGCAACCGGATCGCGCTGAACCAGGTGCCCGCCTGATCGGGTTTTAACCGGCAGATGATCGTCAGAGAAAATGGACTCTGCGCTCTTTATCTCTGTCCCGATGAGACCGGACGATTTACAGGGGACGCAAGCCTTGAAGACGCGGGAGGCAGAGACTTCATTTGCCCGGCCCGGCCACGTCGAATGACTTGCAGATTCTTCCCTCCGGCGTCCGGTAGGTTCGAAGGCCCATGGCCTCGTAGTAAGCCAGCCCTTCGGCGTTCGTGGCCGCGATCGTCGCATCGATCTTGGCCAGCCCTGCTTTCTCCGCTGCGGCGGAACTGACGGCGAAGAGCGCCCGGCCCACGCCGCGCCGGGCCGCCGAGGGCCTGATATGGGTTCCGATGATGCCCCATCCCGGTTCGACCCCCCATTCATTACCGGTGTCGGCGCGCTTGAGCGACTGGAAACCCAGAACAACGCCGTCTTCCTCAGCGACAGTACAGCGGATCTTTGCCGGATCCTCGATGTAGTAGCGCTGCACGAATGCCTCGTCATCCGGACTGCTTCGTTTTCCCGCGGCCGTCAGTTCCTTGAGAAAGGCGCTCATCTGCTTCACGTCTTCAAGAGTGGCGTCCCTGGTCTTCATATCTCGTGCTGTCTCCTGTCTGCGGATGAGGTGGCAAGCGCCACCCCAAGGGCGAGTATGCAACTCACGCCGCCCATAAGAAAGCCGTCCTTCGCTGCGTCAGGAATTGAAGTCGGCGGCAAACGGCGGCACCCGGTGGCAAGGTGCCGGGCTGTCAAAGGATGAGGATCAAGTCACCGAGCTGGCGCGCGGTAGCCAGTCGCGGATGCGGGCTCCTGCCTTTTTCAGAACTCAGTTCGAGCCGTACAGCTATAGCCCGGGTCTTTTATGATCTGAAACGTTCGAAGATATCAATTGCCTTTGATCTAAGCTGCTCTAATTCGTCAGGTTCGATGCGTTTGTAGGGGCGATAATTAACGGTTCGATACTCAGTATTTGCCGTGTAAATGATAACCTCGTCACGGTGCGCTTCGATATGAAATCCCTCCTGACTTTCGAGGGAAGTAACGAGCTTGCCGTCAAACAATTCCAGCGCGGCTTTTTCATCGTTGCTCGTGAGATAATACCTTTCTGAAAATTTGGTATGTTTCTCTACTTTTAGTCCGGAGTTACCTGTCATCGCACCAAGGAAAAGTTGCTTGGCTGCGAGCATCTCACGCAAAGAGAATTGGGGCCAGTTCATCCCCGGCGACCTGAAATAGAAAACACCATCCATCGTCCCGGAATTCCCCCACCTTTGCCAGCATTCAAAAAATACCATCTCTCCGGCAAACCTGTTGTCGCGTAAGACGTTGATTATGTTTGCGTGGTAACGGTGCTTTCCACTTCGTGTCGCAAAGCGGCTGAATTCTTTGAGCCGCTTGCGGAGCGCTCTGTCAGATTTTTTGGAGAAGGACAGGCCGAGTTCTTCGGCAACCCGCATGAACTGGGTCCTGCGTTTTTTTTCCTTCACGACGTTATGCGATACGATAACTATCCCGAGCAGAAAAATTAGTATGAAAAAAAGTTGTTAGAGCTATCGGCATATCTATTTGCAATCTCTCTAATTTCACTGGGGTGTTTTAATAACTCGCCCAAAATACAGTGTTCATGAAATGTCAATTCTTGCTTAAGTCGGGGACTAAAACCCTGGCAGATGAGTCAGGCGGATTTTCCGCTCCTGATCCGGCAGTCTTGCCGGTACGAAGGCGCGAAAGTGGCGAGACGCCCAAGACGCGGCATTCCTGGCGCGGCTGCTGAAACTGTTGTGGGGTAGGTGAGGGGGTACGGAGAGCGAAGGGCTGCAAATCAGGAGACATCGACGCACAAATCCGGACCTGATCCCGGTTACGTGACGATCGGACCTGAATTCACAGACGCGAGACGACGGCGATCTCTCCCGCTTCAGTGGTCCAAGGGGCTCCGGTCACGACATCGAGGATGTCTTCCACGGCCAGCCCGGCATCCTGGACTTCGCGCGCGACCGTCTCGGGATCGAAGTACTGCATCCAATTAAAAATCTCGAAGCGGCGTTCCGGCGCAACGATCAGATAACGGTCCAGCGCGATCTTATCTCGATCGTAGAGAAAGGTGGTCTGGAAACAGAAGTGGTCATCCGGCGACCAAAAGTCTCCCATGGGGCGGCGGCCGTAGGTCATGATCTCGCGCCGGCTCTCGAACTGCCGCGTCGTCGACACATCGAACACGAATGTCCCGCCGGGCTTCAGCATGTCTTTGACCCGCTCCAGAAGTCTGCGCCGTTTCTCGGGGGAGAGTGTGCAGAAATCGCACCATATCAGGCTGACGACGTCCTGTGCGTCTGGCAGGTCGTCGATCAGATAGTCTGCGTTTCGGTAGTCGATGTCCAGATCGTCGGCGGCGGCTTCGGACCTTGCGTAGTCGAGCGAAACGGCGGAGAAGTCGACGCCAATCACGCTGGCGCCTCTTGCCGCCATGCGCCGGGCATAGAGTCCCGGCCCACAGCCCAGATCGCAGACCTTCCTGCCCTGCAGGCCGATCTTTCGGTCAAACCATTCCACGATACTGTCGATGGTCCGGCTCTTGCGCGAGGCCAGGTCAGTGCTGTCGTCCAGATGCACTTTCAGCATTTGCTGTGCGATCCAGGGATCGGTCCAGAGCACATCGGTCGTATAACGGGAAAAGGGCTCGGGTTTCCGATTGAAATCGTCCAGATCTGAGTACACGGCGGATCGCCCCCTTCCAATGCCTGCCGCTCAATGCTTACCGCCCAATGCTAAAGGCGGGGCGAGGCAGCTTTTTCGAGTCTCACTCTAAAGACGGGGTGTCAAGTGCATGCCTGCAAAAGGCCGGCTCCGTCGAGACGCTCTCTGTGCCGGAATGCGGCCGCGCGGCCCCGGCCCTGACGGTCCTGGGCGGGCTGTCCGAAGCCCTGGCCGTCCCTCTGCGCCTCTACGACAACGAGCGTCCGGCCATCACCGCGACCTTCAAACGCCGCCAGCGTTTTTCGGGGCAAATGAGCCACGCCGAATACGCGGCGTTTTTGGCGCGGCTGTTGGGGTTGCTCTATTCGATGGTGGCTATAGAGCCGCGCACCCGACACTCGGATACGCGGCTCCGCAACCTATTCGCTTCTTAGTATCTCTGAGTAGACACCTTTTAGCTGGAGCGAGATGGTAACTGGCGCCTTGTCACGGTTACGCCAGAACCAGCCATGTTCGCCCGGAAAAGGCGCAAGCATCTCGCCAGTGCCTTCCGTGGCACCGCGACCCTTTTCGTAAGTGTGAGACTGGCCGCCACCGTGGGCGTGGAGGTCGAAATTGATGCGACCACCTTCCGCAACCCAGGCGTATTGGGCTTGGTCTCCCGCCGCCATCTTCAGTTTGATCTCGGTGAAGGCGCCCGGCTCAAGTGTGAAGACTATTGAGTCGCGCCAAGTTTCCTGAGCTTGAGCGGTGCCAACAACGAAACCGAAGATGCCGTCCAGCAAGTTCGACGACTGCTCGTTCCCATGAAGCTGCCGATCCTGTTCGGCCTCTTCTTCAAGCTCCTGCTTGATCTCACCCATCTCGGTCAGACCAAGCACGCGGCCCGCGCCTGTGGGGTCGATGCCGTATTCCGCAGGCAGAACCACAGCGACAAGGATGACCGCAGCTCCGATGGCTGCAGCGACGGTGGAACGCAGAAGCTGGGCCGAACTGGGCAGCTCTTCGAGGCTCGGTTTTTCTGAATTGAACATGGTTCGATTTCCTTATGCCGCTACGACGTAGCCGGTAATCTGTAGTCCCATCAGGATAAAGCCGAGGGACATCATGATGACATTGACGCTGTAGGCTTGGCGGAAAAACCTTTCCGATTTTCGCCAGTAGCCCATTACGATGAGAATGACGGCAAGCGCCAGCAATTGGCCAATCTCGACACCGACATTAAAGGACAGAAGGTTGGCCAGAAGTCCGTCTTTTGCGATCTCGTATTCAAGGATCTTAGTCGCAAGGCCCGTGCCGTGAATCAGGCCGAAGGTCAGCGTTGCCGCCTTGGTATCAGGTTGATAGCCAAACCAGCGCTGAAAGGCGCCTAAGTTGTCGAGAGCCTTGTACACGACAGAGAAGCCGATGATCGCATCGACGATGTAGGAACTAATCCCCCAGCCGAACCAGACACCGGCGAGCATCGTGATCGAGTGTCCGACTGCAAAGAGGCTGACATAGATCGCGACGTCCTTCATCTTGTAGAGGAAAAAGACGACACCCAGCAGGAACAGGATGTGATCGTAACCCGTCACCATATGCTTGGCGCCGAGGTACATGAAGGGGATGATGTGCACGCCCCAGATTTCCTGGATGTAGCCGGCATCGCCGGGCGTGACGTCATGCGCCATGGCTGAGCTCGCAGTCAGCAACAGCATGGATAAAACGAGAAGCTGGAGACGCGATAAGTCGCGCCTGGCAACCCCAGTGAGAGCTTTCATGGGTAACTCCGCAAATTTGTAGATTGATCGAATATGCGCAAGCGGCGCATCGGTTCGATCAGGCGCGCGGAGGTCGTTCTATGAGAAACTGTCGGGAGGGGCTGAGTGTCGATATCAAGCCTTGCCAGTCCTCTCTGAAGTCGACTTTCAGAACAGAACTTGTGCCGGTCAAAAGCAATACCTGATTGTGGTCGTGATCGACAACATCATGGCTGTGACCGTGCAAGGCCCAGTATAAGTCTTCCTCAAACCCGTGCGAATGGCCGTGCTCTTCGACCATTGTCATGTGATCTTGGATCGTCTCAAAAACCGAAGGCGCATGCGTAAAGGATGGCATTACAGACCACACGATCAGTGAGAGGCATAGAAAGGCGATGCCTGTCTTCCGAATGTGTTCGTATGCCTGTCTCATCGGCCCTGCGTACTGTTTGGTCGCGACAGACTAGGCTGCCGCGTCGACTTTGTGAACCTCTATCGTGGTATGAGCCAGATGATCAATCCCTTCAAGCTGCGCCTTGTAGTGGCTTGGGCTGTCGGGTGCCGTCGAGGCGATTGAGACGATGACTGAGTAATGACCCGGACCGACCTGCCAAATATGAAGGTCGGTGATGGTGTCGCCGTTGTCCTCAATGGTTTCGCGGACTTTGCTCTCCAGGTTCATGTCTTGCGGAACGCGATCCAGCAAAACGCTTCCGGTGTCCCGGATCAGCCCGAACGACCAGCGCGATATGACGATTGCGCCGACCACACCCATGATGGGGTCGGCCCAGTACCATCCGTACGCACGCCCCAGCAACAAGGCCACAATCGCGAGGACCGATGTTAAAGCGTCTGCCAGAACGTGCAGATATGCAGCGCGCAGATTGTTGTCCTGTCCGTGGCCATGGGGATGATCAGGTCCATGATGATGGTGCCCATGATGCTGCTGAGCATGACCGTGGTGGTGATGGTGGTCGTCCCGAAGCAGCCACGCACTGAGCAGGTTCACGGCCAGTCCGATGACGGCCACCATGATGGCCTGTTCAAAGCTGATCGGAACTGGCTCAACCAAACGCAGCAAGCTTTCCCAGCCGATAAGTAAAGCGACCAGAACCAATACCACGGCGCTCGCAAAACCCGCCAAGTCGCCGACCTTGCCCGTGCCGAAGCTGAAATTTGGATTTGCCAGGTTCCGTCTTGCATAGCGATAGGCCAAAACCGCTATCAACATAGCGCCGGCATGGGTCGACATGTGCCAGCCATCCGCGATGAGAGCCATCGAGCCGAACCAATGACCCGCGACGATCTCGACAACCATCATTGTGGCCGTCAGGGCGATGACCAACCAGACCTTGCGCTCGTTGCGGTCTTGGTTTGCGCCAAGAAAGTCATGATCGTGCGTAATTTCGGATAAATCCCGCTTCTTCAAAGCAATCCCCTTCAGCTCAACTGAGCTGCTTATTTCATGTATGATTTCAGGATCTGGATCATTTCTTCCGCGCCACTCTTGCGGTCGGCTTCAGTTGGGCCTGCGACGACATGCTCACGCATATGAACCTCCATCACTTCGCGCGTGAGACCCGTCATAGCGCCACGAATCGAAGCAAGCTGGCGCATGACCTCGCCACAATCCGCTTCGGACTCTAAGGCGCGTTCCACACCCTCCATCTGACCCTTGATCCGCCGGAGTCGGGAGATCAGCTTCGTATTATCCAGGCTCAGATGGGACACGCTCCACTCCCGATGCTCAATATAGTATAGGGGACTATACTATATATGCTCAGTACGACAAGCCATGCTACCGATGTCAACGACGGTCAATAACGGCGCGCCAGGACAATCGGCATCAAAGCGCCGGTTCAAAATTTCACCTGTTTTGAGAGGCTTTGCGCTGCTGCGCGTATCGTAAAGCTGACGAACGCAGTATCGTCGCAAACCCGCGGAGCGGGCTCAAATCCGGACCTAACTCCGTCGCCGCCGCCTTCGCCGCCCGCCGCCGTCTTCGTCCCCCTCCGGGGCTGCTTTCACGCTCGGGGCGGGGAGTTCCACCGCTTCGGCCAAATGCGGGAACACCGCGGTCGTATGCGGAATGCCCATGGCTTGCACAAAGTGCTCCTGGAACTTGGCTTCCACGGCGGTTTCGATCTTCTCGACCTTTTTGACCACGCTTTCGATGTCGTCGCGGGTTTTCTGGTTCAGCAGGGCGATGCGCGCGCCGGTGCCCGCCGCGTTGCCCGCGGAGTGGACCTTCTCCAGGGGGCAGTCGGGGATCATGCCCAGGATCATGGCGTACTTCACGTCGATGTGGCTGCCGAAGGCGCCGGCCAGCATGATGCGCTCGACCTGCTCCACGCCCAGGCGGTCCATCAGCAGGCGGATACCGGCGTAAAGCGCGGCCTTGCCGAGCTGGATGGCGCGGACGTCGTTCTGGGTGATGCGCAGTTCCGGTTCTCCGTCCCCCTTTCCGTCACCCTCATGCAGCAGGTAGGAGAAGGTGCGGCCGTCCGGCTGGATGCGCGGGGTCTTGGCGGCCATCTCGCCGTTGATGGTGCCGTCGGTCAGCAGGAGCCCGGCCAAGAACATCTCGGCCAGAACCTCGATGATGCCGGAGCCGCAGACGCCGGTGACGCCGGTTTTCTTGGTCTCGGCGGCGAAGCCCGGCTCGTCGGACCAGAGGTCGCTGCCGATCACCTTGAATCTTGGCTCGAGCGTTTCCGGGTCGATGCGCACGCGCTCGATGGCGCCGGGGGCGGCGCGCTGGCCACAGGAGATCTGCGCACCCTCGAAGGCCGGACCGGTGGGGGAGGAGCAGGCGAGCAGGCGCTGCTTGTTGCCCAGCACGATCTCGGCGTTGGTACCCACGTCCACGACCAGGGTGATGTCCTCGGCCAGATGCGGCTGCTCGGAGAGGATCACGCCCGCTGTATCGGCGCCCACATGCCCGGCAATACAGGGCAGCACGTAGACCCGGCCGTCCTGGTTGATGTTCAGCTCCAGCTCGGTGGCCCAGAGGGTCATGCCGGAGTTGGCGGCCAGCGCGAAGGGCGCGCCACCCAGCTCGGTCGGGTCCATGCCCAGAAGCAGGTGGTGCATGATGGGGTTGCCGACAAAGGTAGCGTTCAGGATCAGCGTGCGGTCGATCCCGGCTTCTTCCGCCACGGCCTCGGTCAGCGTGTTGAGGGCATCGCGTACGGCGGCGGTCATGGCCCGGTCGCCGCCCGGGTTCATCATGACATAGGAGACCCGGCTCATGAGATCTTCGCCGAAGCGGATCTGCGGGTTCATGACGCCCGACGAGGCCAGAACCTCGCCGGTCTGCAGATCACAAAGGTGCGCGGCGATGGTGGTGGAGCCCACATCCACGGCCATGCCGTAGGCGTTCCCCTGGAAGCCCGGCCAGATGGCGGTGATGACCTGACCGCGGTGCACGGCGACGGTGACCTTCCATTCGCCCTTGCGCAGGGCCTGCTGCAGACCCTGGAGCGTGCGCAGGTCGCACTCCAGATCGGTCAGGCTCCACTGGGATTTCAGGGCGGCGATCAGGCGCTCCAGATCGCCGGTGGGATTGTGCATGTCGGGCTCTTCGACCTCGACGTAGTGCAGCCGCATGGCCGGGTCGAGCTCGATATCGCGGACCTCGGCGCGCTTGCGCACCACCTGCTTGTGGACCTGGCTGTCGGCGGGGACGTCGACCACCAGGTCGCCCTGGACCAGGCTCTGGCAGGACAAACGCCGATCGGCCTTCATGCCGCGCTTCTTGGCGTAGCGCGCCTCGACCTCGTTGCCCGGGGAAACGTTCTCGGCGCGGCTGGAGATACCGTGCTTGGCGAAGTCGCCGATCTCCGGCTGGATCTGGCAGCGGCCGCAGATGCCGCGCCCGCCGCAGACCGAATCGATGTCCACGCCCAGGCTGCGGGCGGCCTTCAGGACCGGGGTGCCGACGGGGAAACGGCCGCGCCGTCCCGAGGGCGTGAAGACGACCAGGGCCTGCTTTGCTTCTTTGGTCGCCGGTTCGCCGATTTCTTTCAGTGTTTCAGACATGCCTGTCTCGACTCAAAACCTATTCCCGCCCCCCGATAGCCTAACTCCGCAGCTCGTGACCAGACTTGTCTGCTGACGGCATGAACTGCGCTTTTTGAGCCTGATCCTTTTTCAGCTTTAACCTCGCCGGAACTGGTGTCCGCAGCAAAGTTTTACCCTCTTCTGCGCCGCCGTTCGCGGCGTTACCCTCTCCGGCGCCGCCGCTCGCGGCGGCCGGCACCTTCGCCCTCGGCGCCTTCGGGCGCTGGCGCGCGGTACTTTTTGATCCAGGCGCGGCAGTCCTTATCGTGACCCAGCAGAACGTCGGAAGCCTTGATCCCGGTCAACTCTTCTTCGT
This sequence comes from Denitrobaculum tricleocarpae, assembly GCF_007004665.1. Taxonomy (GTDB): domain Bacteria; phylum Pseudomonadota; class Alphaproteobacteria; order Kiloniellales; family Kiloniellaceae; genus Denitrobaculum; species Denitrobaculum tricleocarpae. Next base: position 52,239 of record NZ_ML660058.1, read on the forward strand.
GCAGCGGGTTCATGATCGCGGAGGTCATGCCGGCGCCAGCGGCCATGGCCAAGAAGAAGGCGTTCATGGCGTGGCGGTTGGGCAGGCCAAAGGAGATGTTCGACGCGCCGCAGGTGGTGTTGACGCCCAGCTCCTCGCGCAGCTTGCGGACGATGGCGAAGGCCTGCTGGCCCGCCGTGCCCATGGCGCCGATCGGCATGACCAGAGGATCGACCACTACATCTTCCTTGGGGATGCCGTAGTCGGCGGCGCGCTCGACGATCTTCTTGGCGACGGCGAAACGCACCTCCGGATCCATGGAGATGCCGGTCTCGTCGTTGGAGATCGCGACCACCGCCGCGCCGTACTTCTTGACCAGCGGCAGCACCCGTTCCATCTGCTCGTCTTCGCCGGTCACCGAGTTCACCAGGGCCTTGCCCTGATAGACGCTCAGGCCGTTTTCCAGGGCCTCGACAATGGAGGAGTCGATGGAGAGGGGCAGGTCGGTCAGGGACTGCACCAGCTTGACGGTCTCGGCCAGGATCGCGGGCTCGTCGGCCAGGGGGATCCCCGCGTTGACGTCCAGCATGTGGGCGCCTGCGGCGACCTGGGCCAGGCAGTCGGATTCGACCCGGCTGTAGTCGCCCGCGGCCATCTCGGCGGCCAGCGCCTTGCGACCCGTTGGGTTGATGCGCTCGCCGATGATGCAGAAAGGCTGATCGAAGCCGATCACCAGTTCTTTCGAGTGCGAGCTGACAACGGTGCGTGACATGGTCCTGGTACTCCTGGCAAAGGGCGGCGGTGCCCCTGTGTCATCCGCGCGCCGGCTGTCTTTTTATTCTGATTTCGAGCGTCAGGAAGCTGGCGGAGCCGCTGACGTCGATCCCCTGCGATTAGCTGCGATCCTGAACCCGCCGGCTGTCACACTGGCGACATCCGATATCTTAAAAGCGTACAGCTGCGGTCCCGGGAAGCGTTACAGCTAAAAAAGACCGGTTTGGATGGGTGGCGTCTGCTTTGCTTTTCTATATCTTTCAGTCTCTACAACAGGGAAATCCATATGAGACACCTCCAGGCCTTCCAATCCCGTGATGTGCGGGCCTTGCCATTGGCGAACGAGAAGGGATGGCAGTTAAAGCGCTATGCCATCCTGTCCGAGGGCAGAGATTTCGATAACGGGATCGCGTCATCGGCTCTGGCTGAAGCGCTCGCCCGCTTACCGAAGGCAGGCCAGATCGGGGATGAAGCCGGCAATCACGGCGTCGGGTTTCAGATTATCCACTTCGCCGAGGTCGCTGTGGTATCGCCTGTGTTCTATTGGCAGTGGGGCAGCGTCCTGGCCAATATCGGACAGATGCGGGCACCGTGGGATCAGCCGACCTCCTTCGGGGACGGCGAAAGTGAAGTCGTTGGCTGTGTCTGGGAAATGGACTTGGTCAGTTTCGAAATCGCGGCCTGGAAAGACACAGTGCTGGGCCATTCCGGAACGCCTGCCGAAAGGCTGGCAAGCTACGGCGAACAGCTGTACGCGCCCTGACCCGTCTTAGCGGTGCCGAGGCTGTTCGCGGCGGTCGCGCAGGCCTGCGGCCTACCGGCCCAGGCGCGTGTTTCAGCCGATGTCCCGCGTGACCTTGAAGCCCTTGCCCTTGGGATCCATCGTGAAGTCGCCATCGACCACCGCGTAGCTCCAGGCCGCGGACTTCTTCAGACCGCCCAGCGGATACATATGAACCTTGGCGATGCCGCAGTTCGGGTCCTCGGCCCGGTACTGGGCCAGATCCATGATCAGTTTGTCCGGCGCGTTGACGGTCATCAGCTTGGCGACGTTCATGGCCTGGCGGGTCAGGAAGCGCATGGAAGGACCGACACCGCAGGCCTTGGCATGGTTGATAAGCGTCTTGATGGTGGCCAGACCCGGTGCGCCGATGTGGATCGGCAGCTTGTTGCCCTCGGCCTGGATCGCGCGGTCCCAGGCAATGATCGGGGCGGCCTCGAAACAGAACTGGGTCGCGATGTAGAGCTTCGCGCCGGTGCGCTCGGCGAAGGCGTTCTTCCAAGTGATGGCGTCCTTCAGGCCCTGTGGGGAGATATCGGGGCTGCCTTCCGGATGGCCGGCGACGCCGATTTCACGGATGCCGTACTTATCGAAGAGGCCGGTTTCGAGCAGATCCATGGAGGATTCGAACTCACCCAGAGGTGTATCCACCGCACCGCCCAGGGCAACGACCTCATCGATCCCGACCTCGGCCTGCAGCTTCTTCAGGTTCTCTTCCATGACCGCGGCGCTGACGATGGAGCGGGCGGCGAAGTGGGGCAGGGGCTGAAAGCCCTCTTCCTTCAGGCGTTTGGCCGTGGCGATGGTGTCGGCGAAATCCGACCCCGGCAGGAAGGTCACGGCAACCTTGGCGCCCGGCCGCAGGTGCTCGCGGTAGTCGGGAATCTTGAGCGCGGAGCCCGGCGTGGTCTCGATGGAGAAGTCCCGCATGAAATCGATGATCTGCTGCTTCATGGGGTCGGCCTCGCTCAGGCTGGAGAAGGTGGCGGCTGGGGCTGCGCTGCTGAAAACGTTCATATCGCTATCCTTGGCTCAGGAGCCCGTGGGCTCTGGCGTCGCGCCGTTTAGGCGTCTGCTGAGGTTGATTCGAGGGTGCTGTCGGACTCCAGGCCACCGTTGGCGACCAGTTCTTTCAGGCGTTCTTCCGGGTAGGCGGTTTCCAGAGCTTCAGCCGCGGTCGCGGCCTCCATTTCCAGGTCGTCGCCGACATCGCTGGGCGCGGCCCGGCGCCAGTGCTCCAGATAGGAGTCGCTGTCGCGCAGCTTGGCACGCATGGCGGCCCGGTCGATGGCCTTCTCGAAACGCTCGTCGAGCTGCCGCTTGGCGTTCTTGCGCCCGGCCTTCACGATGACCTGGGCGGGGATGTCGCGCCAATAAACCACTGTCAACTTTGCCATGCTCTGTTCTTTCGTCCTGCGGTCGCTTGCCGCGTCCGCTCGTTGTTCAGTTTTAGTGCGCCTGCCGGATGAAACTTTCCAATTCGCCGTAGCCGGTAAAGCGGTATTCGTAATCCAGTTCAATCTTTTCCGCCGCGGCCGCTGCCTCGGCTTGAAGTTCTTCGTCCTCGGTCTGCGCCAGGTAGACCAGCTTGGTGTAGTTGCCGAAATACATCGGCAGCAGTTCCGGGTGACGGTCGATCCCCATGCCCTGGATGATCAGTCTGTCGAAGTGCCGGACCAGGTAGTCAGTCAGGTAAAAGCAGGTCGGGTCTTCGTCCGCCTGCGCGTTGAACCCTTCGACGCCACTGTAAAAGGCATAGCAGTGCGGGCCGTCGATCCGCTCCGCGCCTTCTTCTTCCAGCACCCGGTCCAGCGCGCCACCGGTTCCGCAATCGCCGTAGAGCACCATGATCTTCTGGTAGCGCTCCCGGTTTTCGCGGATTTTCCGGCGCACGCCCTCGGGTATCTTCTGGGGCGTGTTGTGCCAGATCGCCGGCAGACAGGTGACGCCCAGATGGGTCCAGTGGTTCAGGCGGATGAGGTCCACGACTTCCCGGGCCAAAGCGCCACAGGCGATCAGCAGGGTGCGGTGTGCCGTATCCTCTCTCGCTCCGTTCTGCACTGGATCCCCTCAAGTTCGTCGTGGGCCGGGACTGCAGCGGGGCGCCAAGCCGGCGCCCGGAATTCCTGGTTAGAGCTGGTTGTGCTTGCGCGCCATGAACTCTTTGGCCGTTTCCACCGCGACAGCGGCATCGCGGCAATAGGCATCCGCGCCGATGGCTTCGCCAAAGGCCTCGTTCAGCGGCGCGCCGCCGACCAGCACGATATAGTCGTCGCGCATGCCCTTTTCCTTGAGGGTGTCGATGACGACCTTCATGTAAGGCATGGTCGTGGTCAAAAGCGCGGACATGCCGAGGATGTCGGGCTCATGCTCTTCGATGGCGGCAAGATAGTTCTCCACCGGATTGTTGATCCCGATATCGATCACATCGAACCCGGCGCCTTCCATCATCATGGAGACCAGGTTCTTGCCGATGTCGTGGATGTCGCCCTTGACCGTGCCGATGACCATCTTGCCCAGTTTGGGCGCGCCGGTCTCGGCCAGCAGGGGGCGCAGGATGGCCATGCCGCCTTTCATGGCGTTGGCGGCCAACAGGACCTCCGGCACGAAGAGGATACCGTCGCGGAAGTCGATGCCGACGATCCGCATGCCCTCGACCAGGGCCTGAGTCAGCACGTCGTAAGGCGTCCAGCCGCGCTCCAGGAGGATGTTTACGCCCTCTTCGATCTCTTCCTTCAGGCCATCGTAGAGATCGTCGTGCATCTGCTTGACGAGCTCGTCGTCATCAAGCGTGCTGAGGTCGAGATCGTCTTCATCGGACATGGCGTTCATCCTTAATCGCGTCTGCTCTCAAACCTTTGCTTACACCCGCCTTTATCAGGACTGCGGTGCCGTGAAACAAAGGCCTTCTCTTACGCGCCTCAAAGAAGCGCGTCTCCTTGCATATTTCCATGGAATGAGCGGCCTTGAGCTTCGTCGCTCGCGACAACTGCTGTCTGAATTGCGACAAAGCGTCACGCAATCGTCTGCCCGCGGTCCGCGAAGGCAGGATCCGGTGATGTTTCACCGCGAACCCGGAAGCGAATCGCAAGGACACCGGACTCCGATCCCGACCCCTTTTTCAGACAACGGCAAGGCCAGATGTCTGGCGCTTCAAGTCTCGGCGGCGCTGCTCTTGGTGAGACTTAAGCTCTGGTAAATATTAACTCTTTTTTCATTCATATGTGGTCTCTTTGTTAACCTTAACAAAACTCTAATGCTCGGTAATTGCTGCGGCGTGAAGTGATATCGAAGGTTGGGAGAGACTGTTTGGTCACGAGACCTTGGACAATGAGAACGATGTTTGGACGCCTGACGACTGCGCTCGGAAATCTGTGGCCGTCGACGCGGAAACTGCCGTTACGCCTGCCCTCAACGCTGAGGCCCAAATGGGCGTCCATTGACGACGGCAAGAACAGCGACCGGGACCTGCGCCGCAATTTCAACGTTTTCTCTCTGATTCTTTTCGTTCTGTCCTGCAGTGTGCTGGGCGGCTGGGCCTTTACGACTTACCACGAAGTGCGCCGGGAGGTCCGTCATCAGCTCAAGTCGGCGCTCGACGACGCCGCCGTTCCGGTCGGTCTCTTTTTCGCCGATCACGAGGCAGTCCTGCGCGAGATTGAGTGGGGCAGCCTGGTCAACGAGCAGTCCGCCGAGCCGCTGGCCAGCGAATCGCTCACCCAGATCCTCGGGCACTGGCGGCAGGCGGCCATGCTGGAGGCCGACGGACAGGTCAGCGAGAATTGGGCGGCCATTCCGCTTCCCGGCGAAAACGAGTTGCAATCCCTCTTCGCGGAGGCTGCTGAGGAGCGCCGGACGGTCCTGAGTTCGCCCTTCAATATCGATGGAACCTGGTTCGCCACCCTGGTCCGCCAGGCCCGCTATGGGGATTCTTCCAAGTTCGTGGCCGCGAGTTTTCCGATCCGCTCCTTACTGGAGTGGTGGTCCGGCCTGGTGCTTCCGGCCGGAACCAAACTGACCCTCATGACGCAGGACGGCCGCGTCTGGGTGGAACGGCCTCAACCGGAGGCCAGCGACGAAAACACCCTGAACGTCGAAATGCTGTTTGGTCTGGTTGGCGATGCGGAGCGGACATCCGGCAGTAAAGTCTTCAAGGATGACAAAGGCGGTTTGAAGCCGGAAGTCCTGGCCTGGCGCGCCCTGGATCATTTCGGCCAGATTCTGCTCGCGACTCTGTCGTCGGATGATATCTCGTCCATCTGGCGGCAGCGTTTTCTCACCACCTGGATCTTCGCCGCGGCAGCCAGCCTGGCGTTTCAGCTTGCAACCCTCCTGATTGGCCGCTCCGTCGTGCGTGAAGCCCGGCACCGTGAAGCCATGCTGCAGGCCGTGAGTGACAGCGAAGACCGTTTGCGCGATATCGCCAATGCCGCGTCGGACTGGTTTTGGGAAATGGGGCCGAACCTCAGTTTTACCTACGTTTCCGACCGGGTGCGCGAGGCCACCGGTATGGATCCCTCCAGTTTCATCGGCCACCGCGTGTTCGAGGTGCTAGATCCCCGGGTCGATCCGGCAGCGGCCCAGGCCCATCAGGACGATCTGGAGCGGCAGGCGGGCTTTCGCGACTTTACCTATCGAATCGACCTGACCGACGGCCACGTGCGCTGGATCAAGCTGAGCGGCAAACCGCGCTTCGGGATGAATGGCGCGTTCCTGGGATACCGGGGCACGGGCACCGACATTACCGTCGAACGCATGGTCGCCGAACGCGCCGCGGCGGCTCAGGCGCGACTGACGCGGGCGATCGAGAGCAGCTCGGACGGGGTCACACTGTTCGATTCCTCCGAACGTCTGATCCTCTGCAACCGGCGTTTCCGGGAACTCTTCTTCCCGGGCATGGAAAAGCTGGTGCAGCCCGGCGCCAGCTTCACCGATATCGCCATGCTCCATGCCAAGGCGGGCCGCAATCTGGAAGCGGCGAAGCACCCCAGATCCTGGGTGGCCAAACAGGCCCGGCTCAGGGCCAAAAACGAAGCGCATGAGATCCGTCTGGATGGCGACCGCTGGATTCATGCCGAGCATTTCCGCACCCCTGAGGGAGATACCATCAGCCTCTACAGCGATATCACGCCCTTTAAGCGCCGCGAAAAGGAGCTGATGCTGCTGGCGGCCGAGAACACGCGGCTTGCGGCGGCAGTGAACGGCACCGAGGCCGGAGTGATCATCTCCGACCCGCGTCAGCCGGGGGATCCCACGATCTTTGTGAATCCCGCCTTTACCCGTCTGACCGGTTACGAGCCCGGCGATGTCCTGGGCAAAAACTGCTGGTTCCTGCAGGGGCCCGAGACGGATCCCGCGACCCTCGAGACGCTTGAGAGCGGCCTGAAGAGTCACAACCCCGTACGTGTCGATATCATGAACTACCGCAAGGACGCTTCGGTGTTCTGGAGCCGCCTGGTGGTCAATCCGGTTTTCGATGACGACGGGACGGTGCTGTACCACGTCGGTGTTCATACAGACATTTCGGAGCAAAAACGGGTCGAGAGCGAACTGGTAGAGACCAAGGAGCATGCCGAGGTCGCCAACCGGGCCAAGTCCGACTTCCTGGCGGTGATGAGCCATGAGCTCCGGACGCCGCTGAATGCGGTAATCGGCTTCTCTGAATTCCTGACCATGGAGATGCTCGGTCCGCTGGGCCATGCCCGCTACAAGAGCTATGCGGACGACATAAAGTCATCCGGCCTTCATCTGCTCGATCTGATCAACGATATCCTGGATCTCTCCAAGGCCGAAGCCGACAAGATCGAGCTTCATGAGGAACCGCTGGATCTCGGCGCCACGGCCGAACACTGTCTTGCCATGGTGCGCAGCCGGGCGGACCACGCCAAGGTCACGCTGATCAATGAACTGCCCGCGCGCCTGCCCTCGCTCCTGGCCGATGAACGCAGGGTGAAACAGATCCTGCTCAACCTGCTCAGCAATGCGGTGAAGTTCACGCCGGCCGAGGGCTCGGTCCGGGTCTTTGTGGAAAACACCCGGGGCAAGATCAAGCTCGTGGTCGAGGATACCGGCATTGGTATCGCGGCGGCGGACATTCCCAAGATCCTGGAGCCCTTCGGCCAGGTCGACAGCACGGTCAGCCGGGAACATGAAGGCACCGGTCTGGGGCTGCCGCTTTCCAAGCGCCTTGCCGAACTTCACGACGCCACCTTCGCTGTCGAGAGCGTGCCGGGGCAGGGGACGTCGGTCTCCGTGACCTTCCCGTCGCACCGCATCCTGCGAAAGAAGGCTGCTTAGAAACGCTGGGTGCCGGAAAGAGGGGCGGGCGAAGCTAGACCGGCATCTTGCCCGCGAGCGCGCGCAGCGCAGGGGGCATTCCAAGCCTGCTGCGGAATATTTTATTTATTAAAACACAATGTGATAAATGACTTTTCTCATCTCATTTATTAGAATTCTGATTTTGAATTTAGAATTCGGAATTTGAAGTTTAAAATTCGAAAAAACTTCAAGCGGGTTGGTCGCGGTTTGTCTGTGTCTGACTTAGCGCGCAAACTTCGTGGAGAGGATAATCGACGAGGTCGTTTTGCGGATGCCGGGCAGGGCGCCGATTTCATCGAGCAGCGCGTCAATCCGTTCGGTCGTCTGGCAGGAAAGAACAGCGATCAAGTCATAGGGGCCGCTGACCGCGTAGAGCGAAGTCACTTCCGAGAAGGCGCGCAGGCCGGCGGCGACCCGGCTGGAGAGCTTGGGCGCGACCGAGATCATGACATGCGCCTTGATCCGGCTGCGCTCATATTCATCACTCATGCGCAGGGTGTAACCGTTGATTACGCCGCTGCGTTCGAGCCTCTCGATCCTGCTTTGAATCGTTGAACGCGAAACGCCGAGGGTTCTGGCAATGGACGAGGTGGGTTCTCGGGCATTGTTTTTCAGCAGTTCCAAAAGCTTAAGATCTTTTTCATCTATTGGCATATTTATGGTTACCGTCGTTAAATTGCCTAGATTATATCGTTATTTCGACAGATTGGTCACTTCATTTCGACAGAGTTCCGCGGTTTCATAGAGTGAGATTTACCCGGTAACTGCTTGAGGTGTCCAAATGTCCGCTTCTTACACATCCCCCGACGCCCCGCCCTGCGGCGCAGGTGTGAACGGCGACCAGACCACCCGGTCGCTCATTGTCGGTGGGGGCAAAATCGGTGAAGCGATTACGGCTTTGCTCTGCGGAACCAACGACTACGCGGTCACTATCGCGGACCGGGATGGTCAGGCGCTCGAGCGCCTCAAGGGCACCTGGAACGGCAAGATCTCAACGCGCTGCCTGGATGTCAGCGATGGCCGCGCCATGCGCGAGGCGATCGCCGGCCATGACGTGGTGCTGAACGCCGGACCCTTCAGCCTGACCCCGGTGGTGGCCGAGGCGGCGAAGGACTGCGGAGCGGGTTACTTCGATCTGACCGAGGACGTCGCTAGTACACGCTGCGTGAAAGGCCTGTCCGAGGGCGCGAATTCGGTCTTTGTACCACAGTGCGGCCTGGCGCCGGGGTATATCTCTATTGTGGCCAACGACCTCGCCAAACGCTTCGACGAGATCCACGAGATCCGGATGCGTGTGGGGGCATTGCCGCAGTATCCCTCGAACGCGCTCAAATACAACATGACCTGGAGTACCGAGGGCCTGATCAACGAATACTGCAACCCCTGCGAAGCCATCCATGAAGGCGAGATGCGCGAGGTTCTGCCGCTGGAGGGATTGGAGGAGTTCGCTCTGGACGGCGTGACCTATGAGGCCTTCAACACCTCCGGTGGACTGGGCACGCTGTGCGAGAGCTACGCCGGGAAAGTCCGGGATCTGAACTACAAGACCATTCGCTACCCGGGCCACAACGCGATCATCAAGCTGCTGTTGAACGACCTCGGGCTCTCATCGCACCGGGATCTGCTGAAGTCGGTCCTGGAAACTTCTGTGCCCGCGACCCCGCAGGATGTGATCGTCATCTTTGTGACCGTCAGCGGCATGCAGAATGGCCGCCTGACCCAGGAGTCCTATGCCAAGAACGTTTACGGCAAAGAGCTCGGCGGGCAGCGCTGGAGTGCCATCCAATTGACCACGGCGGCGGGAATCTGCGCCATGGTCGATCTGGTGCGCGGCGGACACCTGCCTGCGCAGGGGCTGGTCAAGCAGGAGCAGGCCGACCTCAGCCTCTTTCTTGAGAACCGCTTCGGTCAGTATTACGTTTGAGCCTCGGGGGTATTCCCGGGCCTCGCCGCCCTGAGTCGTATCAGGTCTGTGCGACCTCGCCGGATCCGGCACGAAGGAAGGCGTTGGACAGCACAACGGCAACCATAATCGTGCCGAGAGCCTGGATAAGGTAGCCAAGGATCAGGATGGCAAACATCGGCACATTCGGGATGTAAATCGCGTTGAGAAGGTCCGTGTGCGGATCCATGTAGATGCTGCCGCCAAGGATGACCACGTAGGCCAGTGCGAAAGTGACGACCGGGCCGGCGATCAGCCGGCTCGCGGTCCAGAAGAATTGGCGCCAGCCCCGCGCCAGTGCCGGGCCGAGACCGCGTGCGCGGTCCGCGACGAAAGCCGGCAGCAGGCTCCCGAACAACGAGAAGACAATGACGAAGCAGGCGGCCAAGGCCAGGCCGATGATTCCCCAGGTGGCCAGCACCTGGCTCCATGTCACGGCATCGAGCAGCCTTCCAATGAACGGGAATACCAGGATCACAGCCGGTATCGCGAATATCACCCCGATTCCGAAGGTGCGCAATGCAAAGCCCAGAATGCGCATGTTATCCGCAGTCTTGTCGCGGTTCTTGGGCAGGAGGAGTTCCGCATGTGCATTAAAGGCAAGGTAAGACCAGATGAGAACCGACACGAATATGTGTCCGCTGCCGATCGGAAACTTCTCCTGGGCGATGACCAGGAGGATCTCTCCGACCACGGCGATTGCCACGTAGCTCAGCAGTGCTTTGAAAAGCCTGAAGGATGTCTGGTACATAGAGCTCTTTTTCCGTCGATGTTTGAAACCGGCCCCGGCAAGTAACACTCGGTCCGTCCACCACACTAGTAGGCACGGGCGTTACTCACGATCAAGCTCGCGACTCTATTGAGTCCGTCCCCGCAGGTCTCATGCCCAGACTTATCTCGGCTGACCAGCTTGACAGCCGGTGAAGGTGTATTCCGCTTTGAAGTGGGAGACCGGGTTGGTCTGCATGTGTGAAAACCATGCAATCTTGGGTCGATATCTTCAAGGGCGGCGGAAAGCGGTTTAAGAAACCGCGCTGCCCCACTATAAGCACTTGCATAGCCGGTGGCCGACATCGGATCTTGGCGGCGCTGGGTAAAACAACTGAATAAGAGTGCCATGCAAAGTCTTTCCCACCTGGACCGGCTCGAGGCGGAGTCTATTCACATTATCCGCGAGGTTGCGGCCGAGTTCCGCAACCCGGTGATGCTCTATTCCATCGGCAAGGATTCGGCGGTGATGCTGCATCTGGCCATGAAAGCCTTCGCGCCGGGTGTCCCGCCCTTTCCGCTGCTGCACGTGGATACGACCTGGAAGTTCCGGGAAATGATTATCTTCCGGGATCAGCTGGCGGCCCGGCTGGGCCTGGAGCTGATCGTGAACATCAACCAGGACGGCGTTGCGCGCGGCATCGGTCCCATTAGCCATGGCTCGAAACTTCACACCGATGTCATGAAGACGGAGAGCCTGAAGCAGGCTCTCGACAAGCACGGTTTCGATGCGGCCTTTGGCGGCGCGCGGCGCGATGAGGAGAAATCGCGTGCGAAGGAACGGGTTTTTTCCTTCCGTTCGAAGTCTCACCGCTGGGATCCCAAGACCCAGCGCCCGGAACTCTGGAACCTCTACAACACCCGGATTTCCTCCGGCGAGAGCGTCAGGGTTTTTCCGATCTCCAATTGGACGGAACTCGATGTCTGGCAATATATTCACCGTGAAAACATTCCGCTCGTGCCGTTGTACTTTGCCGCGATGCGGCCCGTCGTCGAGCGCGACGGGGTGCTTGTGATGGTGGATGACGAGCGTTTGCCGCTTGCACCGGGCGAAGTGCCGGAGGAGAAGCTGGTGCGCTTTCGCACCCTTGGCTGCTATCCCCTGACCGGTGCGGTGGAGTCTTCGGCCAAGACCGTGCCGGATATCATTCTGGAACTCCTGCAGAGCCGGGGCTCGGAGCGGCAGGGGCGGGTGATCGACCAGGATCAGATCGGCTCAATGGAAAAGAAAAAGCAGGAGGGCTATTTCTGATGCGCACCTCTCATCCAGCAACGACCGATGCGGCAAAAATCGCCAGGCAAAGCACGGCCACGCAAAATACTGGCGTGCCGCAGAACGGGACTGCGGAGATCGATATCGAGGCTTTCCTCAAAGCACAGGATGCGAAAGACCAGTTGCGCTTCATCACCTGCGGATCGGTGGACGACGGAAAATCGACGCTGCTCGGGCGCCTGCTTTACGACTCCAAAACCGTGTTCGAGGATCAACTGTCGGCGACGGCCACCGAGAGCAAAAAGTACGGCACCCAGGGCGAGAAGGTCGATCTCGCGCTGCTGGTTGACGGACTGCAGGCCGAGCGTGAGCAGGGCATCACGATCGACGTCGCCTACCGCTACTTTGAGACCGACAAGCGCAAGTTTATCGCGGCCGATACGCCCGGGCATGAGCAGTACACCCGCAACATGGCAACCGGCGCTTCGACCGCTGATCTGGCGGTTATTCTGATCGATGCCCGCAGAGGTATTCTGACTCAGACCCGGCGCCATTCTTACATTGTGTCCCTGCTCGGCATCCGGCAGGTGGTGCTGGCGGTCAACAAGATGGATCTGGTTGACTATGACCAGTCCACCTTCGACGCCATCTTTGAGGAATATGTCGCTTTCGCGGAGGAACTGAACCTCGCGGCGGTTCACGCCATCCCCCTCTCGGCGCTGACCGGGGAGAATGTGTTCACTCCCTCGGAGACGATGGCCTGGTACGACGGACCCACGCTTATGGCCACCCTGGAAGATATTGAGCTTACCGGCGAGCGGGCGGAACAAGCACGTGAAAGGCCTTTCCGTCTTCCGGTCCAATGGGTCAACCGCCCCAATCAGGATTTCCGTGGCTTCAGCGGCACCGTCGCGTCCGGCAGCGTGTCCGTAGGAGATCCGATCCTTGCAAGCCTCTCGGGCAAGACATCGCAGGTGAAGGGCATTGTCGGCCCGGCGGGTGAGCTTGAGCGGGCGGTTGCCGGTCAGGCGGTAACGATCTCGCTGCGGGACGAAATCGACATCAGCCGCGGGGATCTCCTGGCGCATCCGAAGTCCGCGCCCGACACCGTCGATCAGTTCGCCGCGCACATCATCTGGATGGATAGTGATTCGATGCTGCCGGAGCGCACCTACGTGGCGCGTTTTGCGTCTGATCAGACGATCGCGCGGGTCACGGACCTGACCCACCTGATCGACGTGAACACCCTGGATCATTTGGCCGCCAAGACCCTTGGCCTGAACGATGTCGGGTACTGCAAGATCGCCCTGGACCGGCCGGTTGCCTTTGACGCCTATAAGGATAACCGCCAGACCGGCGCTTTCATCCTGATCGACAAGTTCACCAATGCCACTGTTGCCGCGGGCATGATCGACTTCCCTCTGCGCCGCGCCAGCAATATCGAATGGCACGATATGAAGGTCGACAAGGTGGCCCGAGCCGCCGCCAACGCGCAGAAACCCTGTGTCCTCTGGTTCACGGGTCTGTCCGGTTCGGGCAAGTCGACCGTCGCGGACCGCCTGGAACAAAAGCTCCACGCCATGGGCAGGCGAACCTATCTGCTCGACGGTGACAATGTCCGTCACGGCCTGAACAAGGATCTGGGTTTTACCGACCAGGACCGGGTGGAGAACATCCGCCGGGTGGCGGAGGTCGCGAAGCTGATGGTGGACGCGGGCCTGATCGTGCTGGCGTCTTTCATTTCGCCCTTCCGCTCGGAGCGGCAAATGGCGCGGGCGCTGATGGACGAGAGCGAGTTCGTCGAAGTCTATGTCGACACGCCGCTTGAGATCTGTGAGGCGCGCGATCCCAAAGGGCTCTACAAGAAAGCCCGGGCCGGCGAGCTGAAAAACTTCACTGGTATCGATTCAGACTACGAAGCGCCTGTGAACGCCGAGATTGTCCTCAATAGCGGCGAGGTCGATCCCGATACTCTTGCCGACCAGATCATCGCCTATCTGGACAGCCACGCCTAATCCCTTAAGTCCACTCAAGATTCCTCCGGCCAGTCCGAGGCACGAGAGCTCAGGAGACTCCGAGTTTTTTCTGCAGGCTCGAGCTCGAGGTCGTGTACTGGAAGCGCAGCTTCTGGTCCGGGTGAATGATCCGGAAGGCCTGTTGCGCCATCAGGGCCGCTTCGTGGAAGCCGGAGAGGATCAGTTTCAGCTTGCCCGGATAGTGGTTGATGTCGCCGATGGCGAAGATGCCGGGCTGGCTGGTTTCGAACTTCTCGGTGTCGACGGGGATCAGGTTCTCATGCAGGTTCAGCCCGAACTCCGCGACCGGCCCCAGTTTCATGGTCAGGCCATAGAATGCCAGCAGTGTGTCGCAGGCGACCTGGAACTCACCCTGTTCCTTGTTTTTCAGAGTGACGGCTTCAAGCTGTCCGTTCTCTCCGTGTAAGGCGGCAACCTGGGCAATGTGCAGGGTCATGCCGCCCGCCGCGACCAGGTCTCTCATCTTATTGACCGAGTCCGGTGCGGCGCGGAACTCGTCGCGCCGGTGCACCAGTGCCATCTGCCTTGCGAGGGGTTGCAGGTTGACGGTCCAGTCCAGCGCGGAATCACCCCCGCCAGCAATCAGGATGTTCTTGTCGCGGAACTGTTCCATCTTGCGTACGGCGTAGTGCACCGATGTGCCTTCAAAGTCTTCAATGCCTTTGATAGGCGGCTTTTTAGGGACGAAGCTGCCACCACCGGCAGCGATTACGACGACCGGCGCCTGTAAGACCGTGCCTGTATCGCTGGTCAGCCGCCAGCGGCCGTCGTCCATCTTCTCAAGCTTCTCCGCCATCTGCGAAAAGTGGAACTCCGGCGAGAAGGGTTTGGCTTGCTCAATCAAACGGTCGGTCAGTTCCTGGCCGGTGCAGATCGGCAGGGCCGGGATGTCGTAGATCGGCTTTTCCGGGTAGAGCTCCGCACATTGCCCGCCGGGACGGTCCAGGATGTCGATCAAATGGCACTTGAGGTCCAGCAGGCCGAGTTCGAAGACGGCAAAGAGACCGACCGGTCCGGCGCCGATGATGATGACGTCCGTATCAATGGCGGGGATATCTGTGGCTGGAATGTCTGTGTCGGGGGTACCGGCGGCGGGGTTTATCATGCTGCTTAATCCAGTCTCGCGGGAGGGTTGCTGCGTTTCCCGATCCGGCGAAATGCGGTCAGGCACTGGTCAAACTTAGACTGGATCCGGTTTGGCTGGAACAGCTTTGTGGCGCTGCGATCGCATGTGATTCGCTTCACCATCTTAGCGCCGCGGCAGGTGGGTCAGGCTCCCAGTCCGCAGGCAGGGACCCACTCCGACTGGACCGGCTCTGGTATCCGGCGCACTTCGTTCTCGTTAAGACCCGTTTCGTTCTCATTGAGAACCGGTGCGCCCGGTCAGTGTGGAAGTGCAGCAAAAGGACAGTCTATGAACAGGCGACAACCCGCCATGAACAGTCATATGAGCGGACCGTCCCTGGTCGGGTTGTCACTTGAGGTGCTTTCGTCCAGCGCAGCTGTCTTGTGTGATCCAGGCGGAAGGGTCGCCTGGACGGCGACAAGTTGCCTGCTTCAACCGGGCATGCCCGGTTGAACTTGGTTCTTGTTCCAGTCAGGTCCGCCGTGAGTCCCCGGCTCAGACGACCTTCTTCACCAGGCTGAGGAATTGAGCGCGTTCTTCTTCCGAGAGTGGTCCGAGAATCTCGCTATCGACCCGCTTCGCGCCAGCCAAAAGCTCCTCGACGGTTTTATACCCGAGAGGGGAGAGGCTGAGAACCATGCGGCGGCGATCCGTGGAATCCGGAATACGCTCGATCATTCCGCGCTCATGCAGCCGCCGGATGACACCTTGGATCGTTGCAGGATCCATTGCGGCATAGCGGCCGAGCTTATTCTGCGACAGTTGGCCTTTTTCGTGCAGTCTGGCCATTGCGAAGAATTGCGTTGGGGTGATCTGGTGTTCGCCCAGAACAGATAAGAAGATCGCAGAGGCCCTCTGATGAGCGCGACGGAGCAAATGGCTGATCTGTTGGTCAAGCACAAACTGCTCCTGCGAATCTTCAGGTTTATCTTCAATTGACGCCGGCAATATACTCAATTTTCTTACCTTTAGTATTCAATTTCCATCTCTCGTAGAAAGGCATTTAATCCCTTATTGGTATTAAAATTGGACCAAATGCATTTCCAATTAGTAGAAATATAGCCTCAACTATGGCGAGTGTCTACGAGTAACGACGGCGGCGTTTCTTTGACGACATTTAAAACGAATTAACACTAATAATATCACAGATTTGCGCTACAGGCAAAAGTCCCCGGAAAGTATAAGTATTTGAATTGAAACGATATCTTTTCCCATCTGTCTATCGTTGTCCAGAAAGGGTACAGATTTACGTATGAGTTGCAGATGTTTTTTTAATTCAGGGCTGCTTACCAGAGGTTGGCGTAAATCGAGCCCCTGAGCGGCGGCTAAAAGCTCGATGGCGACGACATGCGCGCTGTTCTCGACCATGTCCGAGAGACGCCGTGCAGCGTGTGTAGCCATGCTGACATGGTCCTCCTGATTGGCAGAGGTTGGCAGGCTGTCAACCGACGCAGGGTGAGCTAATCCTTTGTTTTCACTGGCAAGAGCGGCGGCTGTGACATGGGCGATCATGAAGCCTGAGTTCAATCCCGGCTCGGCGACGAGGAAGGCGGGCAGGCTGCTCATGGCGGCATCCGTCAGCAGCGCGACTCGCCGCTCGGAGAGCGCGCCAATCTCCGCAATTGCCAGCGCCAGCATATCGGCGGCAAAGGCTACGGGTTCCGCGTGAAAGTTCCCTCCGGAGAGGATTTCGCCGCTGTCGGAGAACACCAGGGGATTGTCCGAGACCGCGTTGGCTTCGCGGGTCAGGGTCTGGGCAGCCTGACCGATGATGTCGAGCGCCGCCCCCATGACCTGCGGTTGACAGCGCAGCGAATAGGGGTCCTGCACCCGGTCGCATTCCAGGTGCGAGCCGCGGATTTCGCTGCCGGCCAAAAGCCTTCTGAGCTGCGCAGCAACTTCGATCTGGCCGGGCTGGCCGCGGAGTTCGTGAATTCTGGGGTCAAAGGGTGTGTCGCTGCCCAGCGCCGCATCGACCGACATCGCCCCTGCAACCAGGGCCGAGTCAAACAGCCGTTCGGTACGAAACAGGCCTTCCAGGGCCAGCGCGGTGGAGACCTGAGTCCCGTTGAGCAGGGCCAGCCCTTCCTTGGCGTCCAGATCCACGGGCGCTATGTCAAGGGCGTCCAGGGCTTCGCTTGCGGCCATGACCCGGCCGTCCAGACTGATTTCCCCGACCCCCAGGAGCGCGCTGGATAAATGGGCCAGGGGGGCCAGATCGCCTGAAGCGCCCACAGACCCCTTAGCCGGGATGACCGGATAGGCCCTGGCGTTGAAGAGCGCGATCAAACGGTCGATAACCTCGCGCCGGATGCCTGAAAAGCCGCGCGCAAGTGCGTTGACCTTCAACAGCAGGATCAGCCGGACCACGGCGTTGGAGAGCGGTGCGCCGACCCCCGATGAATGGGACAGCACGAGGCGCCGTTGCAGTTCACTGACCTGATCGTTCGGGATCGAAGTCTTGGCGAGCACGCCGAAGCCGGTGTTCACCCCGTAGACCGTCCGTCCCTCGCGCAGCACCGTGGCGACGGTCTCGGCCGATCGGTCGATGGCCTCGGCACAGCCTGGATCAAGCTGCAGGGCCTGGTCGCCCTGCCAGACCGTCCGCAGGTCGTCCAGTGTCAGATGACCCGGTGAGAGTGTGAAGGCGCCTTTGTCAGTCATGCTCTGGCCTATAAGGTTGTATATACAACTTCTAATTCGGATTTGAGATCAGGTCAATCGTCCGTAACGGCCCCTCATCCCTGTCCGCCGGGGGGCGGATGGCCCCGGATAGCCCCGCATAGCTTGTGCATTTGCCTGGGTCGGTGTATCAGCCCTGCATGACATCCGAACTTCCCTTTTGGCAGCGCAAACCCCTGGAAGACATGAACCGGGAAGAGTGGGAATCGCTCTGCGACGGCTGCGGAAAATGCTGCCTGATCAAGCTCGAGGACGAGGACAGCGGCGACATTGTCGCGACAGATGTCACCTGCAAACTGCTGGATTTGGGCACCTGCCAGTGCAGCCAGTATCCGCAGCGTTCGAAATATGTGCCCGACTGCGTCACGCTGACACCTGAGAACATTGGATCCCTGGGCTTTATGCCGGCCACCTGCGCCTATCGTCTGCTGGCCGAGGGCAAACCGCTGGAAGACTGGCATCCGCTGGTGAGCGGAGATCCGGACTCGGTCCATCGCTCGGGAAATTCCGTGCTGAACCGGGTGGTGCCGGAGACCGAGGTCGAGGATGCCGATCTCGAGGACCACGTGATCGACTGGTTCGATGGGGAAGCCATCAAGTGGGACTTTGTCGAGGAAGACCTGAGCCCGGGTGACCCCGCTGATAAGGCCTGGAACGATGGCAGTGGGAACGATGGAAGTGGGGACGAGGGCGGTTGGGACGATGAGGCCTGGGGTGAGGAAGAGAGCCGGGGCGAACAACGGGGCCGGGGCGTTGCGGGCGATGGAGCTTGAAGCTGTCCGGCATGCGGTTGCGGCCTCGGGGCTGTCGCTCCGCGGCGGATTTCACCCTTCTGCCGAAGACGGCGTTCCGCTTCTGAAGACGGGTGCGCCCGCGCGGACGCTTTTGCTGCTGGGGAACGTCGACGACGGTATGTGGCAGGCTTTCCGGGCGTCTCCGGAAGGCCGCGACGGCGGATCGTCTCACGCGCATCCGCTGTCAGATCCTGACTTGGGGCCCCTGGATCGCTGGAGCCGCCGGGTGATCACCGGCCTGGCCGAAGACCTTGGTGCCGAGCCGGTGTTTCCCTTTGGCGGCCCGCCCTATTTTCCCTTTCAGGCCTGGGCGCGGAAATCGGAGCCGGTCTGGCCCTCGCCGCTGGGTCTGTTGGTCCAACGTGATTACGGTCTTTGGCATGCTTACCGCGGAGCGTTGTGTTTTGCGGCCCGGATTGCACTGCCGCCCAGAGATGATGGCGTCTCGCCCTGTCTGTCCTGCTCCGGTCAACCCTGCCTCTCGGCCTGTCCTGTATCCGCCTTCTCAGGCCAGGGCTATGACGTCGCGGCCTGCGCCGCACATATCGCGGGGCCCGAGGGGCGTGATTGCATGGAGCTGGGCTGCCGGGCGCGTCGCGCCTGTCCCGTGGGGAGTGACGTGCGTTACCAGCCGGAGCAGGCGGCTTTTCATATGCGCGCCTTTTTGAGCGCGCGTCCCTGAAACTGATCCGGCCACGAACCTGATCGGTTGGAGAAGAGCTCTAAGTGTTTGGTCTTTCACCAGTCACGCACTAAGTCTTTCTGGACGCGTGGTATGAGTGTTTTTAGGGGAGAGGTGAGTGGCGCGAAAAGTCATCCTGATCGATCATCCCGTCGGCAAGCGTGACGACAGGGCCTCGCGCATGATTTCCGAGCGCGGTTTCGAGGTTGAATGGATTTCTCCCGGGCGGGGTGACGAGCTCCCCGATCCTTCAAGGCTAACAGACGTTGCTGCCGCGGTGGTCTACGGCGGTCCGGAGAGCGCCAATGACGGCGAGACTGCGCCCTACATCGCTGAAGAGATCGATTGGGTCGGGCGCTGGGTCGCGGCAGAGCGACCCTATCTGGGGATCTGTCTCGGGGCGCAGATCCTGGCCCGGAGCCTCGGGGCGAAGGTGTCGATGCACCCGGAACGAAAGCATGAGATCGGCTACGTCGAGATTGAGCCCACGGCGGCGGCTGATGGTTTCCTGCAGGACCCCATGCATGTCTATCAGTGGCACAAGGAAGGCTTCGAGCTGCCGGACGGCGCCGAGCTTCTCGCCACAGGATCTGTCTTTCCCAATCAGGCTTATCGCCTGAGCCCCAGGATCTACGGAATTCAGTTTCATCCCGAAGTGACGCCGGAGATTTCCAAACGCTGGCTCACCGACGCCGCGCATATGCTGGAGGAGCCGGGTGCACACTCCGCCGAACGGCAGCTGGCGGACAGCAAACAGCATGACGCTCCGCTGGGAGATTGGCTGGGCAGGTTTCTCGACGGCTGGTTAGGCGAAAAAAGATAGGGCCTGCCTCTCGGCAGGCCCCGTCTCTCACAAGACGTCTTTCGGACCAGATTATCTTTGTGTCCGGAGCACCCTACTGAGGGATGCTGCCGCGCAGCGCAGTGGCGATCCCCTTGAGTTCACCGTTCAACTGCAGGCGCCAGGTGTCTTCGTAAGGCGTGAAGCTCAAGACCTCCATTTCAGTCACCGAGATTTCACCCGCACCGACGGTGACACGCGCCAAAACGTGCCTGACCTCGCCCTCCGGAACTGATCCAAGGATGTCGATCTGATCGAATTTAACGTTCAGATTTTGCATCTGCTGACCGAGGAAGCTCATAAACGCGCCGATGAAAGCCTCAGGGTCAAGGGCGCGAATCTCATCAATAGTCTTTGGGCCGCCGAAAACCGCATTGGTAAAATTGGGCTGTCCTGACTCGGCTTCGGCCTCAAAGATCGGCAGGATCATCGCCCTGAACTCTGCGAGGGCATCCGGATGCAGAGCGCTCGCGATGGCGCCGACCCCTTCGCTTTGCACACTGGCAAAATAATCCCTGGCAAGGGTTTCCAGTTCGGCGTCGTTTGCCGCAGCCGGGGTGGCGACGAACAACGAGAGTGCAAGCAGGCAGGCAGTTCTGAGCTTCATGTCAAATGGGTCCTGGTTTGAGGAGAGAGCGAAGGAACGATCACACAGCAACTACTAGAGCAGACGCTGTTGCCGTGTCTAGCTTGGTGATCTCCTGGCCTGTATCCTGTCCGTCGCCTGAAACCGGATGCTGAATACAGTTCATGCTCTTAAGAGTGTGGAGCAAAACGGTCTGGTTCCAACGCCGTTGCAGCGCGTACGAGACGCTTGCCCGTGAACCCGAGGGCCCTTGCGAGCCAGAGGCGTGCTCCTTTACTGACTTGGACCCGCCTGCGGCGAAGAACCATGGACCGCCTTGGCTCCTCCTGATCCGGACGTTCCCAGGGCAGGCGTTTGTCCGCAGGGATTTCAACACCGGCAGCCCGGGACATGCCGCGAAAAATGAGGTCCATGATATAACATACCTTATGTATAAGATTGGGAGATGATCTCTTTGGGTTTCCAGTCTGCTCTATTAAGTCTGCAGTAATGGTTCAGCTGACAAACGATCTCTTCTAATCAATGGATTAGAATTAATAATTTATAGGCCGAGGACAATATGCGCCGACTTCCCCCTTTGAATGCCCTGCGCTCCTTTGAGGCGGGCGCCCGAAGTCTCAGTTTCACGGAGGCCGCAAAAGAACTGAACGTCACCCAGGCGGCGGTCAGTCATCAGGTCAAGTCCCTGGAGGAACAGCTTGGCTTCAAGCTCTTTCACCGCCTCACACGGAAGCTTCTGCTGACCGATGAAGGGCAGCAGCTCCTGCCGGTGGTGAGCGAATCCTTTGACCGGATCGCCGCAACCATCCTTGATCTACAGCGCGGCGGCGACGATACGAACCTCTCGGTCTCCCTGACCCCCACCTTTTCTTCCAAGTGGCTGGTGAAACGCCTGGAACGCTTCTGGAAGCAGAATCCGGAGATCGATCTGCGTCTGCACCATTCGCTGCAATTGGTCGATTTTATCGCGGATGAAATCGATGTGGCGATTCGGGCGGGGGATGGACGCTGGCCCGGCGTGACGGCGGAGTTTCTGATCGGGGTCGACATGGTGCCGGTCTGCAGCCCCGCGCTTCTCGAGGGGCCACATCCCCTGCGCACGCCATCCGATCTGAAACACCACGACCTGCTGCACGAGGATAACCACGAGGACTGGGTCTCCTGGCTGACGCTGGCCGGTGTGACGGACGTGGATCCGCATCGGGGCACCATCATCGACGATTCCTCGGTCATGATCGAAGCGGTCGCCGGCGGCCGCGGCGTGGCGCTGGGACGGATTATGCTGATCGGGGATGACCTCGCCGCCGGCCGCCTGGTCCGGCCTTTCGATCTCTCGCTGGAATCGAGTGTCGGATACTACCTCGTCATGCCGCCCGAAGCGGGCAAGAAGGCGAAGGTTCAGGCTTTTCGGGAGTTTTTAATGGCTGAAGCCGCGACTGCCAGGACATCCGAGCGAGACTGATTCACCGGGGGCGACAGAGGGCCCGCGGGGGGCGGGTTAGTTTCTGCACCAGCCTTTTGATTCGCCGCCGTCATGAGGGCGGGCAAAGTTGGATTGGATCAGCAACTGCGCCAGATCCATCCCTTCCTGGGTCGAAATGTTCGCGCGGACGGAGCCGGCATCGTCGCCGTCGCGCACGCCGTTCAAGGAGATCAGGCTGCCGATCCGCCTCTCGGTAAAACGGCGGGCCGCGGCGGCCCGTTTGGATTCCGCCTGACACTGGCCGGGTGTCCGGGGCACGTCGAGGCTGGCCAGGCGCACAACCACCCGCAAGGTCATGCCGGGCCAGGGATAGGCGTCGACCAGCACCGTATCGCTCTCGTAGATGGCGATTACATCGGCGGGAACCGAGAGGCCGTTCGATAGGGACGGCGTTGCCGACAGGAGGAGCAGGACCGCACCGAGCGTGAAGCTTGTGTGGAGGGTTTTATATCTCATCTGCTTGCTCCTTTTCTCCCGCCAAACCTGCCCGTGTCACCGCACCGATCAAGAGTCCCCGTTTCACGACGGAGCCTGATCCCTGTCGTGCAGACCATATTGCCGCGCGACTTCCGCAACGGTCAGGCGGTAGTCGGCGAAGAGCTCGGACCGGCCGCTGTGCTGCGCCTTGCGGTGATGCTGTTCCTGCCGCCATGCTGCCACGGCTTCGGCGTCGCGCCAGAAGGAAATGGAAACGAGCTTGCCTTCGGTGGTCAGGCTCGAGAAGCGCTCGACCGAGATAAAGCCGTCGATTTTGTCCAGTTCCTTGCGCAGGTCCGCCGCGATCTCCAAGTAGTCGTCGTGGCAACCGGCTTTGGGTTCGAGTTCAAAAATCACGACGTGCATAGAGTTTCTTCTCTCCCAACTTGGATGTTTCGCTGTTCGGCGCAGTGCCGGCGTCTGCGGACGTGTGTTCGTTGCCGACAAATTCAATGCCTTCGGGAATGAGGTCATGCCCGGGGTTCCTGGAAATCAGCGGCCCGTCGATCTCGGTGATCAGCTTGATCCGGATGGCGCGGGCGAAGTCCTCGAAATCGGTCGCCGTGACCAGAAAGGCGTTGGGCCCGCCCACCACGCCGGCCTTGTAGTACGCGCCCAACCTGGGTTCTTCGTTCAGGATCGCGAGACCGTTCACGGTAATGTTCTCGGCGTTCAGGATCGCGCGCGCCACGGCCGGCTGCTTGCCCTGGTTGGCGATGCCGTCGCCGGAAACATCGACCGTGCGCCGGGTGCCGTTGTAGCCGTTGAGCTCGATCAGAGCTCTCGCGAAGAGCATCGCATCGCCGATGGCCGTTGCGCCGCCCTCGATCAGTCTCGGCGCCGTTTCGACCTGCGCCGCGAAGGCCTCCGCCGATGCGCTGTCGTTGATCCGGGTCCAGTCGATCGCCTGAACATAGGTATCCGCGCCCGACCATTGAATGAGCGTGACCACCATGCCCTTGCTGCCCAGACTCTCGATCACCGCGACCACCGCCGGGTGGCGGAAGGCTTCGGCAAAACCCGACATCTGCAGGGCATATTCGCTCTCGTTCACGCTGGAGGAGACGTCAATCGCCAACACCAGCTCCAGCACGACATTTTCCGCGGCAGCTTTAGAGATTAAACTCGGCCCGGATTGCCAGCAGGCGAGAAAGCTGAGGAAAAAGAGGCCGCGCAGGAGCACCATCCGCATACAAAAGTTTCCGGGGCATGTTAAATCGACCCTTAAAAGGATAGAGGATTTTACAGTGGCCCGGGCGGTTTTCCTGCAATCCGTCCGTGACGTTTTGCCCATCATAGGGCGTTATCGCCGTTTGGGGCGGTGCTTCATGTTGATTTAATTGGCTTTTTCAGAGCGTCTCAAAAGAGCGTGTGCTGGCGCTTCAATCTCATTCCGGGCCAGGGGAATTAGAGCAGAGTCGTCTGGTCCACTGTCGCCAGCAGCAGAATCGCCCCCGTCGCGATGACCATCAGAGACCCCATGACCGACATGCCGATTTGGACACGGCGCTGCCAGGATGACTCCTTGCCCGCGACGCGCAGAGCCACCCTGCGCGATGTGACGCTCAGAATTGCGAGTGTGGCAACTGTAAGGGCGGTCCCCAGGGCCATAGCGAAGGTTGCGGCGATGCCCGCCAGAAGCAAGCCCTGGGCGAGGGTAAAGAGCAGCACGATCACGGCGCCGGTGCAGGGACGGATACCCACGGCCAGAATGACCCCCAGGTACTGACGAACGCCCGTTTTCGTGACCGCGGCGGCGGCCACCGGTTGGTGATGGCCGTGGCAGTCGTGGGCGTGATGCTGGTGGTCATGACCGTGCCCGTGTTCATGCCCATGCCCATGCCCGTGTCCATGGTCATCGTCACGGTGTTCATGCCCCTGTCCGCCATGCCCTTGTCCGCCATGCCCGTGGTCATGCCCGCAGCCCTTGCCGCGCACGGCGCCGCTAAACATCCAAAGGCCGATCGCGATCACCAGAACGTAGCTGGCGATCTCCAGGGTCCGGGTCTGGCCGGTGACTTCCAGGCGCGAGAGATCGAGCGCGATGGCGAGCAGACCGACCAGCAGGATCGCCGATACCGCCTGAGCCGCCGAGGACAGAAAGGTCAGTTTGATCCCCCGTCGCAACTGATCTTCGCTGGCCAGCAGATAGGAGGAGATCACCATCTTGCCATGCCCCGGACCGGCAGCGTGAAAGATACCGTAAAGGAAGGACGCGAAGAGCAGGAGGTAAAGCGAGCGGTTCGTCTCGTCGCTTTTCATGTCCCGGATCACCTTGATCAGGTCCCGGTGCAGCTCCTGCTGTTTTTGCCGCACCTGCAGGATAAAGCCTTCAAGCGCCCCCGGCGCAGACTGCGGTTCCGCCGCTGGTGACAGGCCGGGCAGGGCAGGCGCGGTTGAAGGCTCTTGATCGCTACCCTGCAGGATCTGCGCGGACGCGGCATCGAGCTGCGAGGTCGCCAGGATGAGGCCGATGCCGGCAAGTGCCGCAAGACAGAGACAAAAGGAGGCGGTGATCAGGTGGCGCAGGTAAGAGGACATGAATACTTACTGTCGCGGTGTTCTGTTATGATGATCGCTGGAGGCCGGGCGCCCTGTCCGGAATATCAAGATGTGGGGCAGGGGAAGGTTACGATCGTCGGGGCGACCAGATCGAAGTAAATCCTGTTGACCTCATCCCGTCCGATCTCGTAACGGCAGGCGCGTGGCCAATCTCCCTCGAAGCGGACCGGATCCTGTTCATTGAGCAGGATCTCGATGTAGTAGTTTTCGTCATAGGTGGCGAAGGTGAGGTTCTGCGTTCGAGGGTCGACCGGCGCCTCCAGCTTAATCACAAAGTGATAGCTGATCCGCTCCAGAAAGGAGGTGGCGGTCAGGTTCTCGAAATTCAGGTTCCGAAGCCGCTCGCCGTCCAGCGTGATCCGGGTGAAATAGTCGGTGAGGCCCAGGGTATCGCGGCTGGCCTTGGCCAAAGCCGCCAGCTCATCCGGATCGAGGGTGCCGTTCTTGTTGCTGTCGAAGTCATCGATGACCAAAAAGGAATAGAGGTCGTCGAAGGTCCAATCAATCTCAAAGGCCGTCACCATGCCGCCCACGAACTGCGGCTTGACCACCGTATCGATCCAGACATGGGGATGCGGGTCAGCAGATCCGGGCGCAAGCGCGACCAGACCGGCCAGGGCAGCGGCAGGTAGAGCGCCGGTTCGTGAAAAGCGGGGCAAGAAGGTCATGGGGCCCTTGCTTAGCATAAAAAGAGTGGGGCGTTTGAGTAAATTCTATGGCCTCACAGCACGATCTCCAGGAGGTATTGTCTCGCAGGCAGCGTTTCAAGTCCGTTAAGCCCGCTGCGATGCTCAAAAAAAGGGCGGCTGGTACGCTCCAGCCGCCCTTTCCTAAAACGAGTGAGACGTGATTATACGCCGATCACGCCACCATCCTGTTTGGTGACCACCACCACTGACGGCCGCGGTGGAACGCCCTCTTTGAAGTCAGGCCAGCGGGTCGCCGGTTCCTCGAAGGTCGAGTTCTTCTCAAAGCCGGGATAGTCCTTGGTGCCGTCGGTTGCCGGATGCTGAACCGCGAGAAACAGGGACTTGTCGTCCGGTGCAAAGCGCGGACCGCACATTTCCGCACCAACCGGGACCCGGAAGAACATCTTGCCGGTGCCGCGCAGCTCGCCCTCGGTTTCCATGGCCCAGATACCGTCCGCGGTGCCTGATTTCGACCAGTTGCTGCCCTGATCGGTCGAGATCCAAAGACGTCCCATGTGATCGACCGCGCAGTTGTCCGGGGAACCGAACCAGCCGTTTTCGCTGGTGGCCGGGTTCCATTGGGCGCCGACCTCGGCAACCGAGGGATCGCCGCATTTGACGAGGATATCCCAGGCATAGCTCTCGGAGGCATGGTCGCCGTCAGGCGGCGAAAGCTCGATAATATGGCCGAAAGTGTTGGCCGGGCGGGGATTGGCGACGTTGACCTGCTCTTCCTTGCGCTTGGAATTATTGGTGCACATGACGTAGACCTTGTTGGTCTTGGCATTCGGCTCCACGTCTTCCGGCCGGTCCATGGGTGTGGCGCCCAGCAGGTCGGCGGCACGGCGGGTTTCGATCAGAACATCGCCCTGGTCGGCGAAACCGTTTGCGGCCGTCAGCGGGCCTTCGCCATGAGTCAGGGCAAGCCAGTTCATGCCGCCTTCTTCGAACTTCGCGACGTAGAGCGTGCCCTCGTCGAGCAGGTTCATGTTGGCGGCGCGGTCTTCGGCGTTGAAAGTGCCAGCACTCACGAACTTGTAGAGGTAATCGAAGCGCTGGTCGTCGCCGCAGTAGACCACGACCCGGCCGTCCTTGTTCACGATCGGCTCGGCGCCTTCGTGCTTGAAGCGCCCGAGCGCCGTCCGCTTGACCGGGGTGGAGCTGGCATCGAAAGGATCGACCTCGACCACCCAGCCGAAGCGGTTGGGCTCATTCGGCTCCTTGCTCACGTCGAAACGGTCCTCGTAGCTGCCCCAGACGTACCAGCCGCCGGGAACGCCGTAACGCTCATGGTTCGCGGCTTCCTTGTGGCCTTCGGCGACGGCTCCGTTGAAGTAGCCATGGAAGTTCTCTTCCGCCATCAGGTAGGTGCCCCAGGGGGTCATGCCGCCGGCGCAGTTGTTGATGGTGCCGATCACCTTGGTGCCGCTGGAATCAGCCGTCGTTTTCAAGCGCGCGTGCCCGGCGGCGGGGCCGGAGACCGTCATTTCAGTCGTGCTGGCCGTGATGCGACGATTGTACCGGCTATCCTTGACCAGGCCCCATTTCCCGTCGGTGCCTTTTTTGATCTCGATGACGGAACCGCCGTGCGCGGCCATCTCGATGTCGATGAGCTCCCGGGTCATGCCGGCAAATTCGGCGTCTTTGTCCTGACGGCCAAGGCCGGGGAACATGACTTCTTCGCTGGTGTACTCGTGATTGACGCACAGCAGTCCGTGGTCCGGATTATCCGAACCGTAGGGCAGGCCGACGAAACCGACGTAATCGTTATTGTAGCCGAACTGTTTGAGCTGTGCGGCGGCCGACTGCTTCATGGGGTCGAACTCAGGCGCATCGGCAAAGATCGGATCGCCCCAGCGGATCAGCACGTCCGCGTCGTAGCCTTCGGCCACGTGGTGGGTTTCGTCCACACCATGCTTGATCTCGGGGAAGCTGAAACTCGCCTTGGAGGCCAGCGCCTGCTTGCTCGTGCCGGCCATGAGCGAGGAAACGGCTGAGATTGCGGTCACCGCCAGAGCGCCCTTGAGGATATCGCGGCGTCCGAAACGGGAGGCAATCACATCGCCGATGGTCGGCGCTGTTGAGGGATTGCTGGGGATGTCTTCTGAGAGTTCAAACGCTTCCGCGCGGGTCAAACCCTGGGTGTCTTTACGTTTCATGCTGCACCTCCACTGCATGCCCGGCTGTCAGAGGAGTCACCAGTTCCAAGGTGACGGCCGGATGTTCTACCAGTCCCATCTTTGGGGAAGTCTCAGGCTTCTTGTAGGAGTGTGATGTTACAGAAAAATGACAGTAATGTGAGAGAATAAATCGCTCTCAATTGGCGCACGTGAGCAGGTTTGACGTGTGATTGTTTGAGGGTTGCGTCGTGATTGCTTGAGGCAATTAAGCTCGCGGCTGTATCGATTGATGGCTTACTCAATCAAGTAGATAATTCCGGTATTGGGATCTAAATTCCCGCCCCGCTCGTAAGGTCCTTGAGAAGATGCGTTTGCAGGTGCGCCTTTGCGACGGTGAGAGCGAAAGGACGAAGGCTTGGTGGATAGACTGGTGAAAGACGGCAGTTGCATTTGGATTACCGGGGCGAGTTCCGGGCTTGGCCGCGCTGTTGCCGCGCTGCTGGTGACGCAGGGCTATCATGTTGCGGTGTCGGCCCGGCGTGAGGAGGCTTTGAGATCTCTGGCCGGGGAACTCTCCGGCGCAAGTGGAAAAGTCTCCGTCTATCCGCTCGACGTCACCGACCGGGAAGCGGTCCGGGCAACGGCGGGGAAGATCGAGGCGGAGGCCGGACCGCTGGGCCTGGCGGTGCTGAATGCCGGTACGCACCGCGAGGTCATGGCGCAGGGCTTTTCGGCGGGGGATGTCCGTGCACTGATTGAACTCAACCTGATGGGCTGCGCGAATTGCCTGGAAGCGATTCTGCCGGGCATGATCGCCCGGCGGGACGGGCAGATTGCGCTGGTCTCTTCCGTCGCCGGTTACATCGGCCTGCCCACCTCCGCCGGCTACGGCGCGACCAAGGCGGGCCTGATCAACATGGCGGAAGCCCTGAAGCCGGAGTGCGACAGCTACGGGATCAAACTCCAACTGGTCAATCCCGGCTTCGTGAGGACACCGCTGACAGATAAAAACCCTTTTCCCATGCCGTTTCTCCTGGAGGTCGAAGATGCGGCCGCCGCGATGGTGAAAGGGCTTGGCTCGACCCGTTTTGAAGTGATCTTCCCGCGCAGACTGGCGTACATTCTAAAGATCCTGAAACGCCTGCCCTATCCACTGCTCTTTGCGCTGACACGAAAGTTGATCCGGCGCGAATGAGGCTCCGGGTGCAGGCTGAGAGCGCTGGCTCGGGCGTCACAGAGACTATTCTTCACGATTGTGGGGACTCTTGGTTGCGTTTGATCTCACGGGCCCCTGCCGGCTGTCTTGTTGCTGAACAAATAAAGCCGGCGCACCGTGAGTCTTTGGCAATGACTTATGGTTAACCGGCCGAGCGGGCCGCGACACAAAAGAAAAACATATCTTCATTTCCCATTACCGATTAGTGTAAATATATCGCAGCATAGGATCCAAATAATTTGTATTGTATAAAAGTGCTGTAGGTTTGGACGTTTCCTGGTGGAGCGATCCGAAGGCGGTTTAACTCTTTTGCTTGAGGGGGCATAAAATTCTGGTTTGATCACTTCAAACCGGGTCGGCCGCAAGGGCCGATTCTCTTTCTTTCGTATTCGCTCGAGGTCAGCGCCCGGCCGATGGCTTGCTCAGCGCTCTCTCGCAAAGGCTCTGGCGTCACTTCAGGTCAGCCGGCTGATCTCGTAAAAGTAAAAATTCTACCTTCAATAGAAGAATCAAGATTGACAGAGCGGCGTGTAGACTTGCATACAGTGGTATGGTAGTTGCCCGCAAGCGGCCGTGGGGAACAGGTGGGGACAGGCAAAAACAAATGTGTAATGGTGACGACGTATTGCCGCGCTTGCAAAGCCCTTTGCATCTCGAGGCATACAAATACTGGCGATCAAAAAAATCCGGGGACCTGTTGCCCGGGAGGGATGCGATAGATCCTCTCGAGCTTCCATCAGTGCTGCCGTGGCTGAACCTGGTCGATGTCGTAAGAGACGGAAAAAAATATCGTTTTCGGCATCGGCTCATTGGGACCGGAATCGTCGAACGCTTCGGAAGGGATGCGACCGGAGCCTGGTTTGAAGACATCTACGACCCGGCGGTAACCGATGCTCAGGTGAAGAGTCTTATGGCGCTCGTCGAGAGCCGGCAGGCCGAGCTCGCCCTCACACCGATGCCGATAGCCGAGAAAAATTTCATGACCTATCAGCGACTGGCGATGCCTCTGGCTTCAGATGGCATCACCGTCGACATGATCATGATCGTCATCGATTTCGATGAACAGCGGATGACTTGAATTCGCTTAAGGGTAGTTTTACGCGAGCGTCAAAGTGGTCGTTCAAGTGCGAACTGTTTGACGTCGATCCGACCCACATTGAATCCGGCCTCGCAGTAGGCAAGATAGTAGGTCCAGAGGCGGCGGAAGTGTTCATCGAACCCGAGAGAGGCGATGCCGGGCCAGGCCGCGTCGAAACTGCCGCGCCAGCGCCGGAGAGTTTCGGCGTAGTGCAATCCAAAGCCGCTTTCGTTTTGGTAGTTCAGTCCGGCGCGGGCTGATTGTTCGGCAATGATCTCAGGCGAAGGCAGCATTCCGCCGGGAAAGATGTGGCGCTGGATGAATTCCGTGTTCTTGCTGTAGTCTTCCCAGGCGTGGTCGGCGATGGTGATCACCTGCAGTGCGGCGATCCCGCCGGGTCTCAGGCTGTTGCGAAGCTTCTCGAAGAAGACCGGCCAATAGCGCAGACCGACCGCTTCAAGCATTTCGATTGAAACGACCCTGTCGAAGGTTCCGTCGATATCCCGATAGTCCCGGCGCAGGATTTCGACCCGTTCATTCAGACCGTCGGCCTGGATTCGCTGCCGGGCGAAGTCATACTGTTCGTTTGAAATGGTGACGGCGGTGACTTTGCAGTCGTGCTCCCTGGCGAGGTAGCTGGCAAAGCCACCCCAGCCGCAGCCGATTTCGAGCACATGCTGCCCCGGCGCAACATTCGCCATTTCCGACAGCCGCCGGTACTTGTTTGACTGCGCGGTTTCGAGCGGTTCGTCCGGTTGTGCGAATATGGCTGAGGAGTAGGTCAGGCTCTCGTCAAGCCAGCGCCGGTAGAAATTGTTTCCTAGATCATAGTGGTGGGAAATGTTCCGCCGCGAACCGGTCTTCGAGTTGAATTTCAGGATATGGTATAGCCGGCTCAGGAGCCGGGGCAGGGGGCGGCCCGCTAGGACGTCATCCCAGGCATCCTGGTTCGCTTCGCCGAATTCCAGCAGGGTGACGAGGTTTGGGGTCTGAAAGTAACCCGCGACGTAAGCATCCGCAAAACCGAGGTGACCGCCCGTGACCAAGCAGGAAAAGAACTTGGGCGTGGTGATGTGAATGGCCGCTTCCGGGCCCGGCACTTCTGCTTCGAAACGGCGGGTGCTCCCATCGGGAAGCGTGATGTCGATCGCGCCCTTTGCCAGCGTCGATCCGAGCAGATTAAGGAGTTTGTCGATCTGCCGGTAGGTGATGGTCTTGTACAGCCCCAATGTCTTGTTCCTCGTCGTTTTGTCGGTATCCGCGGTGCGGTTGTTTTCGCATTTTACGCTTCAGGTCAGGAGCCACCCTCTGCGTAGCTTGATCAAAATTCAGTTCACGCGCGCCGGGGCTTTTGACGGCCTGTCGGGGCGCTGCTGGAAGCGCGCGCCCTTGATCCACAAGCGCAAGGCTTCCCAATGGATGGCGCCGGTCACCTTGAAGGTCATCAGGGGATAGCGCAGTAAAGTTGAAAGCAGGGCGAGAGAGGTCAGTTTCGACCGCTTGCCGTTTTGGGTGGCCACCAGCAGTTCGCCCTCGGGAACCTGCTGACGGATCACCACCGAGAGCGCTTTGCCCGGCGGCTTGATGCGGAAATTGTAGCGCGCCTTCATGCCGATGAAGGGGGAGACGTAAAAGGCCTTGTCACAGCTCTGGATCAGCGCGTTGCCTTCACTCCAGTCCTCGTCGACGGCTTCGACGTAGGAATGATGTTCGCCGAAGGTGTTTCTGACTTCGTAAATGACCGCCTTCAGACTGCCGTCCCGGTGGCGGCAGAACCAGATTGACAGAGGGTTAAAGACGTAACCCAGGATTCTCGGCATGCAGAGGACCTGGACTTGCCCGCCCTCAAGATCGACTCCCTGTTCCGCCAGTTTTCTGTCGAGCCACACGCGCACCGGCGTGCCGTCCCGCGCTCCGTGATCGCGATCGGAGAAGGAAAAGATGTTGGAGCCATTGTAAGAGAAAAACCGGAGTCGCCGATGCAGCTGCGGTAATTCATCGAGGTCGATCAACATCGCGAAGGTCCGGTAAGTGAAGCGGTGCGAAAACGGCCTCAGCCGCTTGTGCATCACGCGTCCGAAGTAAAGGCAGGATGCGCCTTTACGTTCCTGCACCGGCCCTCCGGTCTCTTCTGGCTCTGTTTGCATATTTGAACTCTTACTCGGCCGCCATCACGGTGCCGAGATCCGCGGGTTGCGACGGCACGGCATGCCGCGCGGCGGTGCTTCTCGGTGTGATCTCCTCGAACCACGCAGGCGGCGACCCCAGAGCAGCGGCCACCGTCAGGCCGGATTGTAGGCCATCTTCATGGAAACCATGACCAAAATAACTGCCGCAAAACCAGACACCGGATTGTCCTTGAATTCTTTTCAACCTCTGTTGGGCTTCCAGTGCGGCCCTGTCGAAGAGAGGATGTTTAAAGACGAGATCCTGATGAATTGTTCCCTTTATTGACCTCGTTCCCGGATTCAGCGTGACGAAGAGCGGAACGGAGTGATCGATGTTTTGCAGCCGGTTCATCCAGTAGGTGAGGCTCAAATCATCCAAATGACCCAGGGGCTGCTCCGAGAGGTAATTCCAGCTTGCCCAGGCGCGCTTGCGGCGGGGCATGAGATCCCGGTCGCTGTGGAGTACGACCCGGTTGTCGCTGTAGCGGAAGGCGGAGAGAATGTTGCGCTCTTCTGCGGCGGCGTCCTGACCCAGGATTGCGAGTGTCTGGTCCGCATGGCATGCCAGCACGACCTGATCGAAGCTTTCCGTCTGCCCGCTGATGTCGCGGAGGCTGACACCTTCGCTGTGCCGCTGGAGGCCCACTACGGCGGCGTTCAGCCGGATCTCGCCATTCCGCTCACGCCCCTGAAGGGAGTCGGCGACACGGGATACGTAGTTTCGGCTGCCCCCCGTGACGGTCCGCCATTGCGGCCGGTCGGTGTAAGACAGCAGGCGGTGGTTTTCGCAGAATGCCACGAAGCTTTTGACCGGATAATCGAGCATCTGTTCCGGCGGTGTGGACCAAATCGCGGCGCCCATGGGCAGAAGGTGCCCTTTGACGAACTCCGGTCCATAGTTGTTTCGCTCAAGGTAGGTTCCAAGTGAAGGACCGATCTCGTCATTACCGTCCAGGAGGCCGGGCGCTTCGCGGTAAAAGCGCCGCAGGTCGTTCAGCATCCGCCAGTAGGCGGGCTTGAGCAGATTTTGAGGTTGCGCCAGAAGGCCGCTCAAGCTGCCCTCATACTCGAAGGACCCGCCGCCGAGCGAGACCGAAAACGACATGTCACTGTCTTCGGTTGGAACGTCCAGGCTCTGAAAAAGGCGAACCAGGTTCGGATAGTTGAGCTTGTTGTATACGATGAAGCCGATGTCTACGTCGACGCTCCGATCTGCTCCGGGAACCTCGACCGAGACGGTGTTCGCGTGACCGCCGAGCCTGTCCCCTTGTTCATAGACGACAACCTGGTGTTCTTTCGCCAGGGCCCAGGCCGCGCCAAGTCCGGAGATGCCGGTGCCAACAACTGCAATTTTCATAGGGACCCCTGGACCGGCCGGTAATTTCTGCTCATTTTGTTCATTTCAACCTTCGCCAAGTGCATCGTCTCATTGCCTGAACCGCTCGCCGAACCCTTCACAATCTGTTCCCGATCCTTTCTCAGGTCGGCGGCAGGCTTGTTTCGGAAAAGCCGTCAGCGATTGAATCATGTGTAACTATACGCAATCGGTTCGGAATTCGATCACATCCAAGACCGGCGCTTTGGGATAATTTTTTCGTGATTGGGAAAAAAACCGTAATGGCTGCTGGGTTGATTAGAATTTCGCATCTTTCCTTCTGCTTGCCTTCTGCTTGAGCGTCGCGGATTTCACTCTTAACCATCGTCATTAATATCGTTTTCAACCGGAAACACTCTGTTCTCGCCTCTCGGCCCCGTTTTGAGCGAGACCCCGCAAAGTCTTGCAGGCCGTGCCGTCAACCGGATATGACCGCGCTCACATTCCGGTGAGACGGCACGTTTTTCCGCGCCGCGCAGTTGCATCGCGGACGCCAGCGACCAAGTGAAATACAAGACTGGCGACATGCCATGGATTGGACCCGTCCGCGAGGCTGCCTGTAAGCCTTTGCCCGACGAGGTTACTTTTGGGAGATAGAGAGATGCGAGTAACAGCGCGATTCGTCGCGGTTCCTATGCTCGCCCTGACGTTGGCCCTGACGGCCGGCGCCGCGCGCGCGGAAAACCTGATGGAGACCGTCGAGTCTTCAGCACAGTTTGGGATTTGGGCATCCGCGGTGGAAGCCGCCGGGTTGAGCGATCAGTTGGCGGAAGACGGCCCCTACACCGTCTTCGCACCGACCAACGAGGCCTTTGCGCGCTTGCCGGCAGGTTCCGTGGAAGCTCTTCTCAAGCCTGAGAATCACGAACAGCTGGTGCGCCTGGTGGCCTACCACCTGGCGAAGGGGCGCTTTGCGTCGGAACGTCTTGAGGGACGCATGACACAAATCGAGTCCCTGCAGGGCGATGTCATTGAGATTGAAGGACGTTACGACGAGTTGCTGGTCGATGCCGCTGAGGCGGTCGAGACCGATATTCCGAGCTCGAACGGCGTCATTCATGCCATCGACAACGTTATCCTGCCCGAATGGCAGAACCCGGCGGTAAAACCCCGCGCTGGAACCCGGTGGTAAAACTGACAATTAGAGTGTGTTTCGGGAACGGAGGGTTGATGGCCCCGGCTCAGAGCTTGGCGTAAGCCACAGCCAGCGCCCCCCCGATCCGGGCATTGTTTTCCACCAGTGCAATGTTGGCCTGAAGCGTCCGTCCGGCGCTGAGTTCGCCCAGACGCCGCAGCAGGAATGGTGTGACGTCTTTACCCGTGATCCGTTCCGCATCGGCCTCGGCCAGTGCCTGGCCGATGTAGGCTTCCACCTGCTCCTGATCGAGGGCCGCGGCGTCGGGCAGGGGATTGGCCAGAACCAGGCCGCTTTCAAGCCCGAGGTCCCAGTGTGATTTCATGACGCGCGCGGCGTCTTTAGCGGTCTCAACGCGGGCGGCAAGCGGCAGGCCTGAGGTCCGGCTGAAGAAGGCCGGAAACTCGTCCGTTCCATATCCGATCACCGGTACGCCGCCGGTTT
Source organism: Denitrobaculum tricleocarpae (assembly GCF_007004665.1). Taxonomy (GTDB): domain Bacteria; phylum Pseudomonadota; class Alphaproteobacteria; order Kiloniellales; family Kiloniellaceae; genus Denitrobaculum; species Denitrobaculum tricleocarpae. The sequence continues at coordinate 87,508 of NZ_ML660058.1, forward strand.
CCAGCACTTCCAGCGTTTTCGGCAGGTCCAGGATTGCCTTGGCACCGGCGCAGACGACCGCGACCTTTTGGCGGCCCAGCTCGGTCAGATCCGCGGAAACATCGTAGCTCTGCTCCGCCCCGCGATGGACACCGCCCAGCCCGCCGGTCACGAAAACCCGGATGCCTGCCAGTGCAGCCGTGATCATGGTCGCGGCCACAGTGGTTGCGCCCTTGTCGCCATTGGCAAGGACCAGTCCCAAATCCCGAGTGCTGACCTTTGCCACGTCGGCGGCCTGCGCGAAGAGCGAGAGTTCTTCCGCCGTCAAGCCGACCTTGATCCGGCCCTCTATCAGACCGATCGTGGCGGGCACGGCACCGGCCTCCCGGATAATCTTCTCGACTCTCCGCGCGACCTCCAGATTGGTGGGGTAGGGCATGCCGTGCGAAATGATGGTCGATTCCAAGGCAACTACCGGTTCACCCTTCCGCAGGGCGTCGGCGACGTCGGGGCGCAGGTCGAGGAGGTCTGTCATGCAAGTTTGTCCAAAGGCTTTTCCGGACGTCATGTTGACGGCAGGGCGTTAACGGATTTTGATCTGCTTAGATCTCAGCATATGCGGGTCACTTCAAGCCCTTTTAACCAAAGCGCTACTGCTGCGCCCGGGTTCCTTTATGGTTAACGTTGCTGGAATCGCGACTCAGAGACCGGGGTAACCTTAAAATCAAAGATATCGTCTTGTTGTTTATGGTTTTTAAATCGAATCCGGTTAGTTAATAGAGATCACCAGTTAACCTTGGATCGTTAGGCATGACCGTTCTCGAACTTACGCCGCAGCGCTCGGCTTTGCCGTGGAAGGCCATTATTCCTATCGCCGTCCTCGTGACGCTGGCCTGCATCGGTGTGTTCGTGCTGACTCTCATCCCGCAAAGCGACCGGGGTCAGTTCGCGGTCGTGTTCCGTCCTGATATGACTCAGGAACAGATTGCCACGTCCGTTGTGCGCGCCAAGGGCGAAATCATCAGCGACGGAGCCTTCGAAACGGTTGTTGTCGCGCATTTCGATGATCCGGGTTTTGAGACGCAGCTTAAGAAGAACGGCGCGCTCTTCATCCTGAACCCCTCGCTCGTTAACCGGCGCTCGCGATAGTCCAAGATTCGCGGCAGAGCCCTGGCGCGTTCAGACTTCGATCTCTCCCAACAGCGCTTCCTTCAGCGCGACCAATCGCTCATCATCCTGGTCAGGGTAGGGCCGCGCCGGCACCACGCCCCAGATCGGGTTGGGCCAGGCGGCGTCGCCTTGGAAGCGCGCAACCACATGGATATGAAGCTGGGGCACCTGGTTGCCCAGCGCCGCGACGTTCATCTTATCGGGCCGGTAGAGCTCTCTCAGCGCCCGCGATGCCTGCCGGATTTCTTCACCGGCAAGGGCCATGTCTTCCGGTGACAGGTCGTCGAAGTCCTTCAGACCGGCTTTTCGCGGAACCAGAACGAGCCAGGGGTAGTTGGCATCGTTGATCACCCGGACCTCGCAGAGCGGCCAGGTGGTGATGGCGAAGGTGTCCGCCGCCAGTTTCGGATGAAGTTCGAAAGCCTCGGTCATCTTCTTCTCCCGTAAAGGACGGCAGCGGCCCGTTAACGTCATGCCTGGGCCGTTAACGTCATGCCTGGGCCGTTAACGCTGCGCCGTTTCGTAATTCTCCGCCTGATAGACCGGTGCATTCGAAGGCTCTAAAGGTTGAGCGCCAAGAATGATATCCGCCGCCTTTTCGCCGATCATGATCGTGGGCGCGTTCAGATTACCACTGACGATACTGGGCATGATCGAGGCATCGACGACGCGCAGATTCTCGACGCCGTGCACCCGGGTCGTGTGATCGACCACCGCCATTTCGTCCTGACCCATTTTGCAGGTGCAGGAGGGGTGGTAGGCGCTGTCGGATTTCTCACGCACGAAGGCGTCGATCTCCGCGTCGGTCTTGACCTCGGGACCCGGTTTCAGTTCAGCGCCGCGATAAGGCTCGAAGGCTTTCTGGGCGAAGATCTCACGGGTCAGCTTCACGCAGTCGCGCATTTCGCGCCGGTCCTGCTCGGTCTCCAGGCAATTGGGCTGGATGATCGGATGCTGGCGCGGGTCGCTGGAGGCGAGTTTGAGATAGCCGCGGCTGGTTGGGCGCATGGGGCCGACGTGAGCCTGGAAGGCATGGCGGTCGCCCTGGTCCCGGCCATGATCGTTCACCAGCGCGGGCAGGAAGTGATATTGGATGTCGGGGTGCTTCACGCCGGCCTGGCTGCGGATGAAAGCCCCGGCCTCCAGGTGGGCGGAGGCACAGAGTCCGGTTTTGAAGAGGAACCACTCGATGCCGATCTTCACCATGTTGTGCGGCTTCATGGCGTCGAAGAGTGTGATCGGCTGGACGCATTCCTGCTGCACATAGAGCTCCAGGTGATCCTGAAGGTTCTGGCCAACGCCCGGAAGGTCGGCGACGACGGGAATGTCGAGCGCCTTCAGGTCGTCCGCCTTGCCGATGCCCGAGAGCATCAGAAGCTGCGGTGAGTTGATCGCACCGCCGCAGAGAATGACTTCCCGGTCTGCATGAACCTGATGGCTTTGACCGCCCTGCGCATATTCGATGCCGACCGCGCGGCGGCCTTCGAAGAGAATCCGGGTGGTCAGGGCACCGGTCTCGACCGTCAGGTTGCTGCGGTTCAGCACCGGACGCAGGTAGGCCGATGCGGTGCTCCAGCGCTTGCCCTTGTGGATGGTCATATCCATCCGGCCAAAGCCTTCCTGCTGGTAGCCGTTCATGTCGTCGGTAAAGGGATAGCCCGCATCGACGCCCGCCTGAATAAAGGCATCGAAGAGTTCGTTTGGATTTTTGCCGGTCGAGACATGCAGCGGACCGTCGCTGCCGCGGTAGGCGTCGCCGCCTTTTTCCCGGGTCTCGGCCTTGCGGAAGTAGGGCAGGCAGTCCGCGTAGGACCAGCCGGTCGCGCCTTCCTCGGCCCAGCGGTCGTAGTCCAGCGCGTGACCGCGCACATAGACCATGGCGTTGAGTGAGGAGGACCCGCCGAGCACCCGTCCGCGCGGCCAGTAGAGCTGCCGGTTGTTCATGTGCGCCTGCGGCTCGGTCTTGTAGTACCAGTTGTACTTGTCGTTATCGAGGTTGTAGGTCAGCGCCGCGGGCATCTGGATCTTCCAGGAGTTATCCTTGGGCCCGGCTTCCAGCAGCAGTACTGAATTGTCCGGGTCGGCGGAGAAGCGGTTGGCCAGAATGCAGCCCGCGGAGCCGGCGCCTACGATGATATAGTCGGTCTTTTTCATTTTATTCATCAACTCGATATCGACTCGGGACCGGCGGTCCGGTCGGTTGCAAGGTATTCAGCAGGGCGCGGCTAGTAAGGCGCGTCGACGTCACCCAGTTCCACGTAAACGCTTTTGATCTGTGTGTAGTGTTCGACGGCGACCGAGCCGTTCTCCCGTCCCACGCCGGACTGCTTGTAACCGCCGAAGGGCATTTCGATCGGCGTGATATTGTAATTGTTGATCCAGCAGGTGCCAGCTTCAAGTTTTGCGATCACCCGGTGCGCCCGCGCCAGGTCGCGGGTGAAGACACCGGCGGCCAGGCCGAAGTCGGTATCGTTTGCGCGGGCCACGACCTCGGCTTCCTCGTCGAAGCTCAGGAGCGCCATGACCGGGCCGAAGATCTCTTCGCGCACGATCCGCATGTCGTCCTGGCAGGCGGCGAAGACGGTCGGCTCGACGAAGTTTCCGTCTGCCAGCAGGGGATCGCCGGGGCGTCCGCCGCCGACGATCACTTCAGCCCCCTCGTTCCGCCCGATCTCGATGTAGGAGAGCACCTTTTCCATATGCTCGCGAGAGATCAGGGCGCCGACGTGCGTCTCGGGATCCATGGGTTCGCCGATCTTCATGCGCGAAACCCGCGCCACCAGCTTTTCCTTGAAGGCCTCCATGACCTTGGCCTGCACGAAAACCCGCGTGCCGTTGGAGCAGATTTCGCCCTGGGTATAGAAGTTCGCCATCAGGGCCGCCGAGACCGCGTTGTCCAGATCCGCGTCCTCGAACACGATGAGCGGCGACTTGCCGCCAAGTTCCAGCGTGACCTTTTTCAGGCTGGCCGCCGCATCGGCCATCACGCGTTTGCCGGTGCCGACCTCACCGGTCAGGGACACTTTCGCGATTCCAGGGTGTTTGGTCAGCATCTGGCCCGTCGCACCGTAGCCTTGGATCACGTTAAAGACGCCATCAGGCAAGCCGACCTCGCTGTAGATCTCGGCGAGCTTCAGCGCGGTAAGGGGCGTGAGCTCCGCCGGCTTGAAGATCATCGAATTGCCACAGGCCAGGGCAGGGGCCGACTTCCAGCAGGCGATCTGGATCGGATAGTTCCAGGCCCCGATACCGGCGCAGACACCCAGCGGCTCCCGGCGGGTGTACGCAAAGGCGGAACCCAGATCGATGTGCTCGCCTTTGATTGTGGCGGCCAGGCCGGCGTAGTACTCGATGCAGTCAGCGCCGGAGATCACATCGACGGCCTCGGCTTCCTGGATCGGTTTGCCGCTGTCCAGGACTTCCAGTTCCGCCAGTTCGCGGTTGCGTTCCTTCAGCAGGTGGGCTGCATCGTTCAGGATCCGGCCGCGCTCCGCACCGGTCATCGCAGACCAGGTCTCGAAGCCTTTTTGAGCGGCGGCGACGGCGTCGTCCACATCCTGCTGCCCGGCGATCTGAACCTTGCAAATGGTTTCGCCGGTCGCTGGGTTGATCGTCTCGAAGCTCTCACCTGAGGTGGCGTCGCGGTAGCGGCCGTCGATGTAGAGAGGCTGTTCGGGCAAAAGGCTCATGTTCTTGTTTCCGGTGTGCGTAGTTGGATCTCGACAGACCCTAGGTTACGGATTGAATGTTGCGGACTTTCGCGGGCGAAGGCGCCACCGCATGTTTTTTGAATTGATCGTTCGCGTAGTCCCGGGCGATGGCCGCCGCTTCTTCGGGTGTCACGCCGCCGGAGGAGAGCGCGCAGCGCAGCCAGAGCCCCTCGATCAGGGCGGCCAGACCGGTCGCGACCGCCTTGACGCGTTCTTCCGGCAAGTGCGGTTTGAGTGCGTGCTGGAAGTTGCTGATCATGCGCCGCTCGTTGATCGCATGCACCCGTTTCAGAGTTGGGGTTTGCGGGACCAGCGCCCAGTACGTCAACCAGACCGAGACCACTTCCGGCACGAACTGCGCCGGAGCGAAGTTCGCATCGATCACCGCGCGGATCCGCTCTTCGGGTGTTTGGGCGTCCTTCAGGCGGCGCACGGTCTCGATCCTGAGGTCTTCGGCGATGGAACGCCAGGTGGCTTCCAGCAGACCGGCTTTGTCGTCGAAGTAGTGGGCAACGATGCCGGAGGAGAGACCTGCGCGCTTGCTGATCCTGGCAATGGTGGTGGCACCGAAGCCGTCTTCGTGGATCGAGGCGATGGTGGCATCAATCAGCTGCCGCCGCCTGATGTCCTCCATTCCAACCTTGGGCATCTCAGCTTCTCCCTTGCGCGCTCCCTCCTGGCCGGTAAGTCCGAGCAAGCCGGTAAGCCTGAGTAAACAGGCAGCTCATCATGGCAACGCAAACTGGGTTTATTTTATTTTTATTGAACGTTCAATTAAAATAAGCAAGAGTCGCGGCAATGAAGACGGCCAAGCCGCTTGCGAGGGGACATTTCGGTGAGATTTCAGGCTGAACTGCGCCGTTCCAGGCGCAGAAGGCAGGGACAAGACTTTCCCTCCGAGATGCAAGACCGCCTTGATCAAGCTGGTTGAGTAAACCGTTTCTGCAGGCACCCCTAATGCACTGCGGGACAGATGGCGGGCAGCCGCGTAAACTGCGGCGGGACGGCCTGCCGTCGCCATCATAAGTGCGCCGGCAGCAGCATCGGCGCCGCAAACATCGCTTGGTAGAGAACACGAAAATCGGGAGACTGGGAATGAAGATCTGGAAACATATGCTGGCCGTAAGTGCGGTTTCAGTGCTGGCCTTGAGCGCCGGCGCGGGATCGAATGGTGCTTTGGCGGCGGATCCGGCCAGCTGTAAGGCGGTAAACTTTTCCGATGTGGGCTGGACCGACATCACGGCGACGACGGCGGCGACGTCGGTTGTCCTCGAAGGTCTGGGCTATGAACCCAAGGCGAACCTCTTGTCAGTTCCGGTCACTTACGCCAGCTTGAAGAACGGTGATATCGACGTCTTCCTCGGCAACTGGATGCCGACCATGGAAGGCGACATTGCCAAGTACCGCGAAGACGGGTCGGTCGAGACCATCGGCGCGAACCTGGAAGGCGCCAAGTACACACTGGCGGTTCCAAGCTATCTCGCCGAAAAAGGACTGAAGGACTTCGCCGACATTGCCAAGTTCGAGGACGAACTGGACGGCAAGATCTACGGCATCGAGCCAGGCAACGACGGCAACCGCCTGATCCAGCAGATGATCGATGACAACGCCTTTGGCCTGAAGGAGTTCAAGGTCGTGGAATCTTCCGAGCAGGGCATGCTGTCCCAGGTCAAGCGCAGCCAGCGCAAGGAAGACGCCATCGTGTTCCTCGGCTGGGAACCGCATCCCATGAATGCGGACTTCGAACTGACCTACCTGACCGGCGGCGATGACTTCTTCGGGCCCAACCTGGGTGGTGCGACGGTCTACACCAATGTCCGCAAGGGCTACACCAGCGAGTGCGCCAACGTCGGGACCTTGCTGACCAACTTAAAGTTCTCCCTGGCCATGGAGAACGAGATCATGGGCGGGATCCTGAATGACGGTAAGGAACCCAACGATGCTGCAACGGAGTGGCTGAAAGCCAACGCCGCTGTCCTCGACGGCTGGCTCGACGGCGTCAAGACGCTGGATGGCGCCGAGGGTCTTCCTGCCGTAAAAGCACACCTGGGCCTCTAAGTCCCGGTCACCACAAGCGGCAGAGTCCTGTCAGGCGCAGAGCCCGGTCAGGCTCTGTCGCTTGTTGTGTTTTACGAGTGGAAAAACGGATAGTTACCTGGGGGAATCGGAACCATGGATTGGTTGACCGAGAACAAACTTCCGCTCGGCAAGGGCGTCGAGTGGTTTGTAGACGAGCTCTACACACGTTTTGACTGGTTGTTCGATCTCATTTCAGATGTCCTCGGTTTCCTGGTCGAGGGGCTGACGGATGTTCTGCAGTGGTGCCATCCCCTTGTCCTGGTCGCGCTGATCGCCGGCCTGGCCTTTTGGCTGCACCGTTCCGTCGCTCTGGTGATCGGCGTTGTCCTATCGCTTCTGCTGATCATTAATCTGGGTTATTGGGAAGAGACCCTGGCGACCCTGTCGCTGGTGATTTACGCCACCGTCGTTTGTATGGTGGTCGGTGTGCCGATCGGCATTGCCGCGGCCCACCGCCCCCGGCTTTACATTTTCCTGCGGCCGGTTCTGGACCTCATGCAGACGATCCCCACCTTTGTCTATCTGATCCCGACCCTGATTCTTTTCGGCCTTGGCGTGGTGCCCGGACTGATCTCCACCGTCGTCTTCGTCATCCCCGCACCGATCCGCCTGACCTATCTGGGCATCTCTTCCGTGCCCAAGGCCCTGTTGGAAGCCGGTGAGTCCTTCGGCGCGACAAGGCAACAGCTGCTCTGGAAGGTGGAGCTGCCCCATGCCATGCCGACCATCATGGCCGGGCTGACGCAATGCATCATGCTGTCGCTCTCCATGGTCGTGATCGCCGCCCTGGTGGCCGCCGACGGGCTCGGGGTTCCGGTTGTTCGGGCGCTGAATCAGGGCAATGTCTCCAACGGCTTCGAGGCCGGGTTGGCGATCGTGATTGTCGCCATTCTGCTGGACCGTTTCTGCAAGCAACGCGGTGCCGTCAAATCCGGAGAAAAGTCATGACGGGCCGCCCCTCGAACACCGCCGCCGAATTCAAGGCCGTTGAATTCAAGAATGTCGATATTGTTTTCGGCAAAAAACCGGAAGCCGCCCTGCCGCTGCTCGATGCCGGGGAGAGCCGGGATTCGATCCAGGAAAAAACCGGCAACATTCTGGGCGTCGCCGACGCCTCGATCGCCATCGAGGAGGGCGAGGTCTGCGTGCTGATGGGCTTGTCCGGCTCGGGCAAGTCGACCCTCCTGCGCGCCGTCAACGGTCTGAACAGAGTCACGCGCGGAGAGGTTCTGGTGCAGGACGGTGCGCGCCGGGTCGATGTGACCTCCTGCGACGCCGCGACCTTGCGGGAGCTGCGCATGCACAAGGTGGCCATGGTGTTCCAGCAGTTCGCGCTGCTGCCCTGGCGCACCGTGCAGGAAAACGTCGCCTTCGGGCTGGAGCTTCGCGGCATGCCGAAAACGGATCGCGATGCGATTGTGGCCGAGAAGCTTGAAATGGTCGGGCTGGACCGCTGGAAAGACAAATACGGTCACGAGCTCTCCGGCGGCATGCAGCAGCGCGTCGGACTGGCGCGTGCCTTTGCCACCGATGCGGACATTCTTCTGATGGACGAGCCCTTCTCGGCGCTCGATCCCCTGATCCGCGATCATCTGCAGGACGAGTTGCTGGAGCTGCAGCAGAAGCTCAAGAAGACGATTATCTTCGTCAGCCACGATCTGGACGAGGCCCTTAAGATCGGGACACACATCGCCATCATGGAAGGTGGCCGCATCGTCCAGTACGGCGAGCCGGAAGAGATCGTGCTGAAACCCGCCAATGCCTACGTCGCCGAGTTCGTCGCGCACATGAACCCGATCAATGTGTTGCGCGGCGAGTCGCTCATGACCCCACTGGCGAGCCTTCGCCGGGAGGGCGAGGACATCATCCTGGATCCGCAGAACTACTTCCGCGCCCGGCTGGACGCGAAAGGGGCTCTGCACGAGGTAACCTGCGGCGGCGCACGCGCGGTCTTGAAGACCTACGACGAGAGCCTGCCACAGGAGGCTTACCGGGACGGGATGCTGATCACGGCGCCGCCGTCGCTCTCCATGCGCAAGGCGATCGAAATCCGCAAGGTCACGGGTTGTCCGGTCGTGCTCAGTGATGCGGGGCGGGTTGTCGGCGTGGTCGGGGACGAAGAAATCTATCACGGCATTCTGCGCCAGGCGTCTCTCGCCGATCACGAGGCAGAAGCGCCGAACAGGTAGTTCACACAAGGCACGGCAGATTGCGCTTAACAGTCTCCGCTCGTTTGGTCCATAAGACGATACACAAAAGAACTCGGCGGAATAGGACTGATCATTCATGCGCATTCTGATTTGCGGAGGCGGGATATCCGGCCTCTCGACGGCGCTTGCATTGAAAAACGACGGGCACGAGATCGAGCTGATCGATCAGTCTTTTTGATCTGCATCCAAGTGTGTGAATTTGAGAATTGCGCTAAAATGATTTTCTCAGGATAGAAATCGGAGTCGCCATGGCGATCAAAGGAATCCTCTTCGACAAGGATGGCACACTGCTCGACTACTATGCCACCTGGATGCCGGCCAATCGGGAGGCGGCCCTGACCATCGCGGAAGGCGACGAAAACATCGGTCAGCGGCTCTTGCTGGCAGGTGGATACGATCCCCGTGAAGACCGTATCCGTACGGGCTCGGCCCTGGCGGCGGGAAGCAATTGGGAGATCGCACAGTGCTGGTCACTGGCGCTGAACGGACATCGCTATCATAAGCCGGTAGAGGCGATTCTGAAGGTGATCGATGAGATCTTCGAGCGTAACGGGCGGGACTCCGCCTCGCCGGTCACCGATCTGGTGCCTTTTCTCGCCAGCCTGAAAAGGGAGGGTTTCGTGCTTGGTGTCGCGACCAATGACAGCAAAAAAGGAGCCATCCGGAGTCTTGGCCGTTTCGGTGTGATCGAGATGTTCGATTTTCTGGCCGGCTATGACTCAGGCTATGGCGCGAAGCCGGGACCGGGTCTTGTGCAGGGCTTTTGCCGCTCAACCGGGTTGGACGCAACCGACGTGATGGTGGTCGGCGACAATCTTCACGATATTGAAATGGGGCGCGCCGCAAATGCCGGCGTCGTGGTCGGCGTGTTGACCGGAACGTCACTCCGCGAAGAACTGGAGGATCATGCGGACCACGTGCTCGAGAGCATTGTGGGTTTGGAAAGCCTGCTCATCGGGGTTCAGGATTAACCGGAAGTCCGCTGGCTTCCTGATGAGCAGGTGTTTCGCTTCAAGATATCTTGCGCCGGTCCTGTCGGCACTCAGGCGGCAGATGCTTTTTTCAGGCTCAACTGCGGGCGCGGGACGACTTTAAAGGCGCTGTGGTTGATTTTTTTCAGGACGTAAACCTTGTCGCCCTGCTTATTGAGCCGGGTCATCTCGGCGAAGGCCTCGGCATAGTTCATCGTTTCGGTTTTTGAGTCTTTAGAGTTTTTGCGCGCTGGCGTGGACTTCATTTTTGCTTCGTTTCCCTATTTGTCACATTCATGCGGCGAGATCGAGACCGGCAGCTTTACGGGCGGATCGCATGCGTCCTTGAACCGCCTGGTTAAGGGGTTCTTCGGCGCAGCGTTCATTCTCGCGGGTAAGGCTCTGAAAATAGCCCGGGAGAGCCGGGGCGCAAGCAGGTACAGGACATGCCAGCCATGCCGCAAGCGAATGGCGCCGCAGCCTCCGGGAGGTTTCGGTGGGTATTTCTGCGTCACAGAGTTGTGACAGGGGTGTGATCGGAGCCGGTGCTAGACTCACAGCTGCGGGAAAGTGAATGGCTGGTTCACGGGGGACGGCTTCGCTGTGACCGAGACTTCCTGGCCGGGGTGACGGCGTGCCTTGGGATTTACCTTCGAGGAGTCTGTTGCCGTGTCCAATTCTCTCTCCCAGGCCCTGGGTGCCGCCGCGGCGCTCTCCCTGTTTGCGGTATCGGTCTCTGGTCCAGGTGCGGCGGGTGAGGGGCCCCGTCCCGGTTGGTCAGCCCAGCTAGCGCAGATCAGTGGCGATCCGGAGAAACCCCGCAGACATTTCAGGGTAAAGAACACGCTTCGGCTCTCGAATGAAGAAGCGTCGCGGATCTATCGCGAAATGCGGGACGAGATCTACCGGGCCTACGGCGGCGGCACGCGCGAGACCACGCCGCCTTTCAGGGACTGGGCCCTCTTCAACACCGCGCCCTACCGTTCGGCGACCCACGGCGCGCGCTACGTGAACAACTACGCCAATGAGATCGCGAGAGACTACGGCCGATACGAGGCGGCGGGCGTGCTGCCGGTCGGATCGCTGCTGGCAAAGGACAGCTTTTCCGTGACCAAGGAGGGCGGGGTCGATATCGGCCCCTTGTTCGTCATGGAAAAGATGCCCGCCGGCTTTAACCGGGTCAGCGGCGACTGGCGCTACAGCATGATCATGCCGAACGGTGAATTCTTTGGCGAGACCAAGGGGCGTGGCGCGCAGAAGGTCGAATACTGCATAGGTTGTCATCTGGCCAAGGAAGACCAGGATCACCTCTTCTTCGTGCCCGAGAACCTGCGCGTGCCCCGGCCTTGATGACGCGCGTTATTCCCCGCCCGGGAAGGATCCGTCGTCCGCGGCCTTGCGTTTGGGGTCCCGGCCCCGGCGCCGGCGGCCTTTGTCGGCACTTTGAACCGCGGGTTTTTCGCCCAGAGGACCGCTGCGGTGCTGCTCTTCAGCGCCGGTTGAGATCTGACCCAGCCGCGCAATGATGTTGTCCAGGCTCGGTTTCTCACCCTTCACATAGTTGTCCATGGCGTTGCGCATGGCGCGCAGATGCTCCGGGGATGTGCCGCAGCAACCGCCGATGATCCGCGCCCCGGCATCTGCCACGATCTGCACGTAGTCGGCCATGAGCTCAGGGGTGCCGTTGTAGCGGATCGCGCCGTCCACGTATTCGGGGATGCCGCAGTTGCTCTTCGCGATCAGGACATCGTCCGGCTGTGCGGTTTCCGCCATATTGGAAATCGCGGCCACCAGTTCGGCTGCACCGACGCCGCAGTTTCCGCCGTAGGCGACGGGAAGGGAGGCCAGGTTCTGCATCAGGGTCGCGACCTGGCCCGGGGTGACCCCCATCATGGTGCGGCCGTTGGTGTCGAAGCTGAAGGTGCAGACCACGGGCAGACCGGTTGCCGCCGCCGCTGTCACGGCCGCCTGAACCTCTTCGACCGCTGAAATCGTCTCGATCCAGAGGACGTCCACGCCACCTTCGGCCAGGGCTTCGGCCTGTTCGGTGAAGGCGGCGATCCCCTGTTCCATGGTCAGCTCGCCCAAGGGAACGAAGAGGTCGCCGGTTGGTCCCATGGAACCCGCGACAACCACTTCGCGTCCGGCGTTGCGGGCGACCGAGCAGGTGATTTCGGCGGCGGCCATGTTGATTTCGCGCACCCGGTCCTGAGCCTGATGAAGTTTCAGCCGGTTGCGCGTCCCACCGAAAGTGTTGGTCAGGATGATGTCCGAACCCGCATCGACAAAGGCCTGCTGCAGTTCGCGTACCTTTTCCGGCTGCTCGACATTCCACATCTCCGGCGCGTCACCGGTCTGCAGCCCGGCGGCAAAGAAGTTGGTTCCCGTTGCGCCGTCGGCCAGGAGCAATGGGTGCTGGCTGAGCAGCTTTGAGAGACGGTTTGACATAGGCCTGACGTTAAAGTCCTTGGGAATACGCCGTGAATGCGGGGGATCCGGATCAGGGCGGCGCGCAAATTAAGCTGACATTGAAGTGGTGGCAAGCGCCTAACGGTTCTGCCGCAGATTTCTTTTACACGCGCTCGAGCAGCGGATTGCTTTTCTCCCATAAATAGAAAAAGAAAATCCATCCTCGCGATTTGATAAAAGGCTTCGAAGTATCCAGCAAAAGCAAGTGCTTATACTACAGAATCAAACAACCAAAGATAGATACGATTAACTATATTATAACGCCAATTTGGGATGCTGCGTGTAAGCCGAGCCATTCAATCAGATCTGTCGTTTTTCAGCTTTGAAAGGCCCAGTCCTGCCGCCTCATCACTCCAGGGTACCGCGACAATGCTTAAGTTGATACCAGCCAAGTTCAATCGGACCTCAGCCGATATCGAGGGCGGTGAACAGCCGAAGGGGCGATGGATGCGGAAACTCGGTGTTCGCGAGCGCCTGTTTCTGGCTTTTGGCTTTGCGGCTGCTCTGACGGTGCTGGCCAGCGGGATCGCCTGGACGGGGCTGGACCAGGTCTCAGGTGCAATCACGAGAATCACAGCCGAGGCTGTGCCGGAGATCACTGAATCGCTGACCCTGGCGCAGCAAACCACCACCATTGCCGCGGCAGCGCCCGCGCTCTCAAGTGTCACGACCGAGGCAGAACGGGAGCAGGTGATTTCGAATCTGCGGGAGCAGATTGAAGTGATTACGAGCCGGATCAGCAACCTTCAGGGCGATGACGTCGACAAAGCGGCCCTGACCGGCATTCTTGCCAAGCTGACCGAGCAGATCGACATTATGGACAAGGCCGTCGCCGCGAAGCTCGCGGCACGGGTCGCGGCTGCTCAGTCTCTCATCGAGCTCGAGCAGGTGCATGAGGAGGTCCTGCGCAACATCAAGCCTGCGATCATGGGATCGAACGCGGTTCTCTCGACGGAGGCTCAGTATATCCCGCAAATGACTGACAGCGCGGAAATCCAGGCCGGTCTGAAGCGCCTGCTGGATGGCGGGCTGCGCGATCTGCAGATTTATCTGGAGATGGAATCCCAGGCGAACCTGGTCGCCGGGAAGCTGGCACAGGCCGCGAACCTGCCCAATCTCGATGCTGTCTGGGGCGCGCGGACGGAGTTCGAAGCCTATGTGGCGCGCTTTCTGCGCGCCGGGATGGCTGCGGATACGCCTTCCAGGACGAAAGTCGTGGAAGCGCTCGCAAAGTTGCAGGCCCTGGGCGAGGGTACGGAAACGGTGTTCGACCAGCGGATGATCGAACTGGAAGCCCGGGACAAGATCTTTGGCGCGCTCGAAATCAGCCGGACCCTGACAAGTGAACTGAGCGCAAGCGTTCAGGCCCTGGCCGATGCGGCGCAACACCGCAGCGAGAGCGCTGCGGAGGGCTCTCATGGGGCCGTGCAGGGCGGAAAGCTGCAGCTTGGCATCGTCGCGATCGTGAGTTTCCTGGCGGCGGTTCTGATCGCCTGGCTTTACGTTGGCCGCAATGTGGTGCGGCGCCTGTTGAATGTCATCGACAGCATGGAGCTTCTCGCGGACGGCGATCTGACGGCCGAGGTGCCGCGGGATGGCAGTGACGAGATCGCGCGCATGGGCGATAGCGTTCAGGTCTTCAAAGACAATGCGCTCGAAGCCAAGAGATTGCAGAGCGAGCAGGAACGTATGAAGGAAGAGGCCGAAGCCCAGAAGCGCGACCTCCTCCTGAAGATGGCGGATGACTTCGAAGAGGTGATCGGCACGGCCCTGAACACGGTCTCAAGTTCCTCCGAACAGATGCATGCTTCGGCCCAGGCCATGTCCGAGACGGCAACCGATGCCAGTTCCATGTCGAACGTCGTGGCGAAGGGCGCTGAACAGGCGATGAACAGCGTGAACACTGTTGCCTCCGCGACCGAAGAGCTCTCATCCTCGATCAATGAGATCAGCGGGCAGGTCAACAAGTCGTCGGAGGTTGCCAACGATGCGGTCAGCAAAGCGCAGGCCACCAACGAGGTGGTCAAGGGACTTGCCGACGCCGCAGAGCGCATTGGCGCCGTGGTGGAACTGATCACCGCCATCGCCGAGCAGACTAACCTCTTGGCGCTCAACGCCACGATCGAGGCTGCGCGCGCCGGCGACGCCGGCAAGGGCTTTGCCGTGGTTGCCAGCGAGGTCAAGAACCTGGCAGGTCAGACGGGCAAGGCGACCCAGGAAATCTCTGACCAGATCACCGGCATTCAAAATGTCACCGGGGATGCCGTCAAGGCGATTGCCGAGATCACCCAGGTTGTTGCCGAGGTGGATGAGATTGCCACGTCCATTGCATCCGCCATTGAAGAGCAGGGCGCGGCTACCCAGGAAATCGCTCGCAACGCGGAACAGGCCGCCGCCGGAACGCAGGAGGTGACGTCCAATATCCAGGGGATCACGGACGCCGTGACCCGCACCGGCACCTCCTCCTCAGAGATCAGTGAGGCTTCCGGGGCGCTTTCCCAGCAGGCTGGCCTCCTGAAGCAGGAAGCGGACAAGTTCGTCGATCTGATCCGCGCCGGCTAAACTGGACCATGTGCAACCGCCCTATATCTGACCGCGGGGCCGGATTGACCAACGCGGTAGGTCGCCTTTGGCGATTCGATCTCAACCTGATCTGATCCAGGTCGAAGGCGGACAGCCATGATCATGCCGCGCGCCGATGCGGAACCGGCACGCCGACAGCCTGTATTGCGCCAGGCTTATTCTGTCGCACGGGTCAGATGAAAGCACCGTGGTGCAGTGGCCGCTCTCAACCCCATAAATCTCCGAAACGCCGTCCCTGAGAGCGAAAAATTCAACCGCTTTTCTCTCGGCCTACGGCCTTTGCGTGTGAAGGGCTCAAAAGGCCGGAGAGGTCACCCATTCGTGATCCCCAAACCTCGCATACACGTAAAAACCGCAAACGCTCCCGAAGAAAATCATTTTGAGATTGTGGGTCAAGGACCCCGTTCGCGGTTGAGTGCGGGTGAAAGACAAATCGTAAATTCGAATAAAATTATGTCTTTTAAGTGCTTAGGGAAGTCGCGCGACATCTGCTTGTGCCGTTCTACCTTTGATTTATTTGTAGGGTCGCATGTTTTCAACTTTTTGGATGAAGACACCAATTCGTACGCATTTCACCTCGCGCGCACATTTTCAAAATAAACCAAAAAGTAGTATCGAAATCGACTTTACTCTCACTTAATTATTTGAAGTCATCAATTAGTTCAGAAAGAAAATGATTTTGTTTCCGTCAATTCGAAGAGAAAGATAGGTGTTTTCCTTGATTTTCTCTTGAAAGAGGCGGCGGAAGCCGAGTTTTTCGTTTGCACCCATTTTACGTGGATACGGTGCCGAAATGCTCAGTGTTTGTGTTGCGTCTTCGCGCCGGCGGCCCTTGGGACCGCCCCTGAGCAATCGCGGAGCGTCTCGATCTCGAAGGGGGACAGCATGTCTGATAGTGATGTAACGAGCGAAGTCGGCTCCTCTGCCGCAGGTGCCCGGCCCGCGACAGAGAAAGGTGACAAAAGCCCTGCTGCAGGCAAGTCGCGGGCCAACTTCTTCGCTAATCTGAGCGTCGGTAAAAAGGTTGGTTTTGGGTCCGGTGCCATATTGTTCTTCCTGGTGATTGTGGGAGGACTTGCAGCTTACGGTCTCTCCATGGCGAACAGCCAGTTCAAGGAATACCGTTCCCTCGCACGCCAGACCAACGAGATGGGCCGGATTCAGGCCAACCTGCTCTCGGCCCGCCTTGGGGTGAAAGACTACATCATCAAAAACTCGCTGGAGGCCGCGCAGACCGTGAGGGACCGCGCTTCCACGACCGAAGAAATTATCCAAGACGCTGAAGAGCTGTTTCAGGGCAGCGAGCATCTGCCGAGCATTGTGGGTGCCGTGGATCAGATCGCGACCTACCGCGCGTCCTTCGAAAAGGTCACCGGATTTGTTCAGCAGCGCAATGAGCTGGTCGATCAACTCAATACGATCGGGCCGGAATCAGAACGCACGCTGACCAAAATCATGAAAAGCGCTTTCGATGACGGCGATGCGACGGCGGCCTACCGCGCAGGGATTTCGCTGCGTCACTTGCTTCTGGCGCGCCTCTATTCGAACCGTTTTCTGGTCGATAACGCGCAAGCGAGTGCGGACCGCTCAAATCAGGAGCTCAACGACTTCGAGCGGACGGCTTCGGATATGCTGAGCGAGCTTCAAAACCCGGTGCGGCGAGAACTCGCGACCAAAGTTGTCACCTTGGCAGGGAACTATAAGACGACCTTCAGCCAGGTCGTAGAGGTCATCTTCAGCCGGAACAGTATTATCCAGGGGACCCTGGATGTGATCGGTCCCCGGCTTGCCAATGAAATGGAGCAGATCAAACTCGCGAACAAGGCGGCGCAGGATGAGTTGGGACCACGGGCGACCGCGGAAATGGACTTTGAGGTGATCGCCGTCGAGATCGTTGCCATCTCCGCCATCGTGATCGGCATCTTCCTGGCCTTCTTCACCGGCCGTGCCATCTCGCGGCCTATTATCGAAATGACCGCCACGATGCGCCGACTTGCCGAGGGAGATACCTCTGCTGAGGTGCCTGCGCGGAACCGCGGCGATGAAATCGGCGTGATGGCGCAGGCTGTCCAGGTCTTTAAAGAGAACGCCATTGAAGCAGAGCGTTTACGTGAAGAGCGGCTTCGCAACGAAGAACGCACCGAGCAGGAAAAGCGCCAGGCAACCCTGCAGATGGCGGATGACCTCGAATCCAGTGTAAAGGGTGTGGTCGACGGCGTGGGACGCGCCGCGGATGAGATGAAGGTCACAGCAGAATCGCTCTCGACTGCCTCCGATCAGACCAGCAGCCGCGCGAGCAAGGTTGCGGCCTCTTCGGAAGAAGCGACTGTCACGGCTCAGACAGTGGCCTCAGCGGCTGAAGAACTCTCCAACTCGATCCAGGAGATCGCCCGGCAGGTGGCGGATGCCGCGAATGTTTCCTCCACCGGGAAAGGCCAGGCGGAATCCACCAATGCGACGGTGATGGGTTTGGCGGAAGGCGCGCAGAAGATCGGTGACGTCGTCAACCTGATCAACGACATTGCCGAGCAGACCAACCTGCTGGCGCTGAACGCCACCATCGAAGCAGCCCGCGCCGGTGAAGCCGGAAAGGGTTTCGCCGTGGTGGCGTCCGAGGTCAAGTCACTGGCCAATCAGACCGCCAAGGCGACCGAGGAAATCAGTCAGCAGATCGGCACGATGCAGGACTCGACACAGAAGACGGTCAGTGAGATCGAAGCCGTGGTCGAAGCCATGTCCAGGATCAGCGAGATGACCACCGCGGTTGCTTCGGCCGTGGAGGAGCAGAATGCCGCGACGCGGGATATCGCACAGAATATCCAGCAGACGGCAAGCGGTACGCAGGACGTTTCCGCAAACATAACCGAGGTGAACTCCGCGGCCCAGCAGTCCGGTGAAGCGGCAAACAAGGTGGTCGAGGTGGTTGGTCAACTCACCAATCAGTCCAATACGCTGCGCAGCGAACTCGAGCAGTTCCTGGCCCGGCTTCGGGCGGCCTAGGTTGGGAACTCCCAGTCTCGCGCCTGGCATAGTTTCATGTCGGGCGAGGCTTTGTGACCGGAAGCAGGGGCGCAGTGTTTCGACTGTGCCCCAGCGCCGCTTTACACTTTCCGGCGAAATCCTAAAGCGGTTCTTGGCAAAGATGGCCCAATCGAAACCCGCCATGGGTTTGCGAAGTCTGGCCTGACGTGCCGGCGCTGATTTCTTATGACTTCCGGCGTTTGATGCTCACCCCGTCGCAACGCCGAATGCGACCAGAACCGCCAGGGCAGCCAGCAACCAGAGCCAGGAAAGACCGTTTCCGGATTTCACTTTCCGATCGTCGGACATCGAGTGCTGCTCCCTTGCCAAGCGGCTGCGTCTTTCATTTGTCCCAGCGCAGTCTGTATCCCAGCGCGTGAGCCACTGCTCCGTCCGATCAGCGTTCCACCTGTGGCCGGATAAACCTTTGGTGAAAGGGCGGCCCGAACTCGGAATGCGACCGATCCTACAGATGATTAAAAATATTTACAGATTAAGCGGTAAGTCAATAAGATTCTGTTTTATAAGGGAAAAATAGAAAATTCTTTACTCCTTTTCAGATGCGGACTTGTAAAGGCTGTAAAAACTGAGTGATCCCCGGACTTTCTTTCCGAGGCGCGGGCGTCCAGCGAAAGGAAGCGATATTCGTTCCGCAAATGCGGTCCGTTTTTTCCGGGGTCTCGCCTGGAAGGTTAGTTCAGCAGTCTTGCCCTGGCGCGGTAGTCGCGCGGCGCACAACCGAAGCGGTCTTTGAAGATACGCGAGAAATGCTGAAAGTTGTTGAGCCCCCAACGCATGGCGATCTCACTGACGGATTGGGAGAGCAAGCGGGGATCCTCGAGGTCGCGTGCGATCTGCTGCAAACGCGACTCCCGGATCACGGCGGCGAGCGAAGTCTCTTCCTTTGAGAAGATCTCGTTCAGCCGGCGGACCGACATGCCCATCGCGGCGGCCACCCTGTTTCGATCCAGACCAGGATCCGAGAGGTTGGCTTCTATGAAGGCTTTGGTGCGGGAGATAAGCCGCTGTTCGGGCTGGCTGACTTCGTAAGCAACGTCATTGACCGATGCCAGGCCCGCCGCAATCAGATCTATGATTGCATCCTGCATGTGGTCCTGAACGGGCGTGTCGGAGTACTGCAGGCCGTCGGCGATCTGCCGGATGCCGTTGCCGACGACCTTGCCGATAGCGCTCTTGCCGCTGAGTCGCCGCCCGGTCAGAAGGTCGGCTGCCGGCAGATGCGTCAGAAGCTTGCCGCGCGGGACCTGGACCACCAGTTGCTCGAAGCTGTCGGTCAGATCAAGTGCGTAGGGATCGACAGAACTGTAGAGCACCAGGTCACCTGTTTCGAGATCGGCGCCGCGGTCGTGCTGGGTTACGCGGGACCTCTTCTTGAGCTGCAGGCTCAGAAGAAAGAAAGCATCGCTTGAACGCGCAATGTCTATCCCGCGCCGGTAGACGCTATGCGCGTTGCCCGACACGCGCGAGAGCGAGAGCTTGGAGAGCCTCTCGAGCCGAATATCTCCCTGAAATCCGTCTTGTCCGTCGCATTCACAGCCAAGTTGCACATACGCGTCGCAAACGGCTTCCCGCCAATAGGAAAATCGCTCGTGGTCCCTGACATCGCGGGTGCTAAAGCGCGTTGGCATGGCCTCATCCCTGCAGTGCCCGACCTGTTTTCCGGGCAGGCATCAGCCCTCTTTGAGGGGCATCTGTTGGACGAAGACTAGGTCTCTTCGCTCAAAAAAACAAATTTTTCCGCCCGTTTGCCCAAGCGCGCTTTTTTCTTTCGGGCGAAGCTGTGGTCCTAACAAGCCTGCTATAATGAGGGAGCCAAGTATCATGTCCGGTCCATTCAAAGTCGCCGCTGTACAGGCGGCGCCCGTTTTTCTCGATCTCGATGCCACGGTCGAAAAGGCGGTTGCCCTGATCGATGACGCCGGGAAGCAGGGCGTGAAACTGATCGCCTTTCCAGAGACCTGGGTCCCGGGATACCCCTGGTGGATCTGGCTCGGCGCGCCGGCCTGGGGCATGCAATTCGTTGGCCGCTATTTCGAGAATGCGATCGAAGCCGGCAGTCCGCAGGATGAGGCGCTTGCCGCGGCGGCCAAACGAAACGGCATGCAGGTGGTGATTGGCGTTTCCGAGCGCGCGGGCGGCAGCCTTTACATGGGCCAATGGCACTATGGCGCGCACGGGGAGATTATCTCCCGGCGGCGTAAGCTGAAACCGACCCATGTGGAACGGACCGTCTTCGGCGAAGGCGACGGCAGTGATATGATCGTCAGCGAGACGAACCTTGGCCGGGTCGGCGCGCTCTGCTGCTGGGAACATCTGCAGCCGCTGACCAAGTATGCGATGTATGCCCAGAACGAGCAGATCCATATCGCGTCCTGGCCCAGTTTCAGCCTCTATCGCGGCGCGGCCTATGCGCTGGGTCCGGAACTCAACACCTCAGCCAGCCAGATGTACGCGGCCGAGGGACAGTGTTTCGTCATCGCGTCCTGTGCCACGGTTTCAGAGGAGATGTTTGAACTGCTGTGCGACACGCCGGATAAACAGCAGTTCCTGCAACCCGGTGGCGGCTACGCCCGGATCTTTGCGCCGGACGGCTCACCGGTGGGAGAACCCCTGGGCGAAAAGGAGGAAGGCTTACTTGTTGCTGAAATCGACCTGAGCACGATCGCCTACGCCAAGGCCGCCGCCGACCCGGTCGGCCACTATTCGCGCCCCGACGTTTTCCGCCTGATGTTCAACCAGAACCCCAACCCTGTCGTGATGCCCTTCGACGAGGGCATCGCGCTCGCGACCGAGTATAAATCTGCGGTTCAGGAGGAGGGGAGACAGGAGGCTGACGATGTCTCAGAGTAGTGATACTGCAAAGGACAAAAGCGGGCGGCGCTATCCCTTGCGCATGCCGCCGGGTTGGACACCGCCTTATCCCTCCTTCATGTCCGAATTCGACGCCGCCCGGCGCTCGGCCTCGATGGTCGTCATGGGATGTCAGTTCGAAGACGGCGACCGCGCCACCGCTTTTGAATTCGTGTCCCGGATGGTGCTCTTGGCCGAGGCGGAGGGGAAGGCGGATCACGCTGATCTTTCTTCCTGTGAAGCTGACAGCGCCGGACGCGCCCAGTTCGTGATGACTGGCTACTGGCTGAAGCCCGACGCGCTGGAGCATTTCTTTGAGAGTGCTGCATTCCAGACGCTCTGGCAGCGGCATTCGGCGGAAGCTTTGCCGCACGGTATTTTCCGCGAGGTCTTCAACGTCCCGCTGGAACGCTTTGAAACCCTGCACTCCGATCCAACGCATCTCGTGGGTGTGGCGCACGCGCGGGAAGAGGTAACCGACCCCATCGACCGCCATGCCTATTGGGGCAGCATGCGTGACCGCATTCCTGCCTCGGCGGATAATCCTTTCGATCCTTCGGGGACCATCGAGATCCTCGAGCAGAGCGCAAACCGTATCCTGTTGCGGCCGGGCGAGAACCTCGCCGTCATTCGTTCCGGCCAAGACCTCGGCGGCGTCCACGGGCAGGAGCGCGAAGAGTATTACGGCGAGGTCGAACCGGTCTTGAACGCTGGCATGGCGTTTCTGCGGGATCAGGGCGCGGAGGTGAACTGTCTGGATTGCCGCTACATGGTCTTTGTCGATGGTAGCGGCGAGAAGACCGATCATACCTTCGGCCTGGCCTATTTCCGCTCGCTGTCGGATCTGGAGAACTGGTCCGAGCACCACCCGACGCATCTGGCGATCTTCAATGCCTTCCTGGAATTCGCGCCGCGCTACGGACCGGCGATGAAGTCCCGCTACTGGCACGAGGTCTCGGTTCTGCCCGCGCAAAGCCAGATCGCCGAGTATGTGAACTGTGCGCCGGGAACCGGCCTTTTGTCGGGTCTTTAAGCCTGCATCATGAACCTCAACAGACCCTAGTCCAGCATCGGCAGGTTCAGGCCGTGCTCACGGGCGCAGTCGATGGCGATGTCATAACCGGCGTCCGCATGGCGCATGACACCGGTTGCCGGGTCGTTGGTCAGGACTCGCTCCAGACGGCGCGCGGCCTCGTCGGTGCCGTCGGCGACGATGACCATGCCGGAGTGCTGCGAGAAGCCCATGCCGACCCCGCCGCCGTGGTGCAGCGACACCCAGGTCGCGCCGCTGGCGCAATTGAGCAGGGCGTTGAGCAGCGGCCAGTCGGAGACCGCGTCGGAGCCGTCCTTCATACCCTCGGTCTCGCGGTTCGGGCTGGCGACCGAACCGGAGTCCAGATGATCGCGGCCGATCACCACCGGCGCTGAGAGTTCGCCCTTCGCCACCATCTCGTTGAAGGCGAGCCCAAGCCGGGCCCGCTCGCCCAGGCCGACCCAGCAAATCCGCGAGGGCAGGCCCTGGAACTGAATGCGCTCCCGTGCCATGTCGAGCCAGTTATGCAGGTGCGGGTTGTCCGGGATCAGTTCCTTCACCTTGGTGTCGGTCTTGTAGATGTCCTCCGGATCGCCGGAGAGGGCGGCCCAGCGGAAGGGGCCGATGCCCCGGCAGAAGAGGGGCCGGATGTAGGCGGGGACGAAGCCCGGGAAATCGAAGGCGTGCTCGCTGCCCATCTCCAGCGCCATCTGCCGGATGTTGTTGCCGTAGTCGAGGGTGGGGACACCTTGTTTATGGAAGTCGAGCATGGCCTCGACCTGGACTTTCATGGATTCCTTCGCAGCCCGGGTGACTTCGGCGGGATCACTGGTCTTGGTCCGTTCCCAGCGGTCCAGGCTCCAGCCGATCGGCAGGTAGCCGTTGAGGGGATCGTGGGCGCTGGTCTGATCGGTGACCACATCCGGGCGCACACCGCGTTTGACCAGTTCCGGGAAGACTTCACCCGCATTGCCGAGCAAGCCGACCGAAATGGCGCGGCCTTCGGCGCAGGCGGTCGTGATCATCTCCAGCGCGGCATCGAGACTGTCGGTCTTGTGATCCAGATAGCCGGTTTCCAGGCGCATCTCGATCCGGCTGGGCTGGCATTCGACCGCCAGCATGCAGGCACCGGCCATGGTGGCGGCCAGCGGCTGAGCGCCGCCCATGCCGCCCAGGCCACCGGACAGGATCCACTTGCCGGTCAGGTCGCCGCCGTAGTGCTGGCGCCCGACCTCGACGAAGGTCTCGTAAGTGCCCTGCACGATGCCCTGGCTGCCGATGTAGATCCAGGAACCCGCGGTCATCTGGCCGTACATCATCAGGCCGACCTTATCGAGCTTGTGGAAATGATCCCAGTTCGCCCAGTGCGGCACCAGGTTTGAGTTCGCGATCAGAACGCGCGGCGCGTCCGCATGGGTTTTGAACACGCCGACCGGCTTGCCCGACTGAACCAGCAGGGTCTCGTCCTCGTTCAGCTCCTTCAGGCTGCGCGTGATAACATCGAAACTTTTCCAGTCTCGCGCCGCGCGGCCGATCCCGCCGTAGACCACAAGCTCATTCGGTCGTTCCGCGACCTCGGCGTCCAGGTTGTTCATCAGCATGCGCAGCGGCGCTTCGGTCAGCCAGCTCTTGGCATTGAGTTCAGGGCCACGCGGCGCACGGATTTTGCGTTCGTTGTCCAGACGTTGGTTATCCGGGCGCTCACTGTTGTTGGATGCCGTCATGAGGCTCTCTCCGATGTCAGGTTTCAAAGTTGTATATACAACTTTGATCCGACTGTCGAGACGGAGTCTCCGGGCCTGTGCGAATTGCCGCGATGCTATGACTCAAATGGCAGGGGACCTCTGCGATGGCGTTCGACCGCACCATTGAGAACCGTGTCTGTCGGGTAGTGGCTCATATAGGTGAATGCGGCCTGAAACTGCCAGAATTTGGGGAAATAGATCTGGCGCATGTAGCGCTGCACGCCGTGTCTGTCGATGAAGCGGTGCGCCTTCTGCATGTCGTTGTAACCGCTGTCGGGTGCGTGGTCGGCTTCGCCGTGATAGGCCTTCAGTGGCGCGTTGAGCCGGATCGAGACGAACTGATCGAGATGGCGCGGCGAATTGTTGCTCCAGTCATGCCGCACGGCCAGCATCTTATGCAGATAGCTTTTGCCTTCTGCGCGCTCCATGGTGACGGCGCCTTTTATGCCGATGTAGTCAAGGACCTGCTTCATTTCATAGGGGGTGAACCACCATTCGCCGAAGCGCCTTCGGGAATCGTGGTAGAGACGGAACAACACCGTGTTTGCGGGAACCTCGACGATCTGCGGATCGACAATACCGCCGCTGCGCCCTCCGGCGTCGTCAAAGCCGCGCACCGTCAAAAGCGTCTGTGTCGCCAGCGGTGGTTCAAAAAATCTGTCGTTCGCAGCCATTCTTCATGTCCTTGAGGTTTTCCAATTGATCGCGGTCAACAACCGGGGCCAATGATCAGGCTCGATCCTGCCACAGCGGCGGCCCGGCATTCTGAAGCTGCCGGTGAATCACGCAAATATCAAAATTGGGGCACGGGACCGGGATACGGGACTGGGGCAGGGTGTTGGAGCGGAGCCGCCGGGAAGCCAGGTCTCCCCGGACGGTTTCCTGAAGCTCAACAGACCCTAGTTCGTCAGGCCGAGATAAGCCTCGATCAGCTTGGGATCCTTGCGCGCTTCCTCCGCGGAACCCATCCAGACGCTGCGTCCCGATTCCAGCACGCAGACCTGATCGGCGACGGCCAGGGCGCGCTGGGTGTTCTGTTCAACCAGCAGGATGGTGATGCCGCGCGCCTTGAGCTTTTCGATGGCGTCGTAGCAGACGTCGACGATCTTGGGCATCAGGCCCAGGGAGACCTCGTCGATCATCAGGAACTTCGGATCCGCCATCAGGGCCCGCCCGATGGCCAGCATCTGCTGCTCACCGCCGGAGAGGGACCCGGCGCGCTGGGCGATGCGCTCTTTCAGGCGCGGGAAGGTTTCCAGCACCATGGCTTTGGCCTCGGCTTCCGCGCTGCGCGGGCGGGAATAGCCGCCCATGGTCAGGTTTTCCTCCACCGACATATCAGCGAAAAGTCGGCGGCCCTCCGGCGCCAGCGCGATCCCCTCGGTTACCCTCCGGCTGGCAGGCAGTTTCGAGATATCCCGTCCGTCGAAGGAGATCGATCCGCCCTGCAGCTCGACCTGACCCGCGATCGTCATGATGGTCGAGGTTTTGCCCGCGCCGTTGGCGCCGACCAGCGCGAAGATCTGGCCCTGGGGAATCTTAAGACTGAGGCCGTGCACGGCGGTAAAGGCGCCATAGCCGCACTTCAGGTTTTCCAGCTTAAGCATGAGCGGGCTCCTCGCGCTCGGCAACCGAGCCCAGATAAGCCGCCTGCACCGCCGGGTCGTCCATGACCCTGCGCGGATCGCCGGCGGCAAGGTTGCGGCCGTTGTCGAGAACAACGAGGCGTTGGCAGATGCGCAGGACCTCGCTCAGGTTATGTTCGATCAGGATGATGGAAAGGCCGTCCCGGTTGAGGGCAACGATGGTGTCGGCCAGGCGCCCCGCCTCCAGGTGATTGAGACCCGCCAGCGGCTCGTCGAGCAACAGCAGCTTCGGATCGAGCGCCAGGGCGCGGGCGACCTCCAGGCGTTTCAGCATGCCCAGCGGGAGAGATGAGGGCTCGGACTCCGCCATTTCTTCGATGCCCACCCTCTGCAAGAGTTCACGGGCGCGTTCGCGTTCCGCGTCCCGATGCCGGTGGCCAAGCGCGCCCAGGGGCGAGAGGGTTTTTGCGTGGCCCGCGGCGAGGGTGACGTTATCGATGACGGACATGCTGCGGAAAGGGCGCACGATCTGCTGGGAGAGACCAAGACCCAGGCGCACACGCTGATGCGTTGGCAGTTTCGTGATGACGCGACCCTGCAGTGTGACGTCGCCTTCCTGGGGCGTGACCACGCCGGTGATGCTGCGCATCATGGTCGTCTTGCCCGCGCCGTTGGGGCCCAGCAAGCCGAGCAACTCGCCCGGCTGCAGGTCGAAACCGGCGTCTTCCAGGGCGGTGACGCCGCCGAAGCGCACCGTCACGCCCTTGACCGAGAGCAGCGCCGTCATGACGGGTCTCCCGAAGCCGCGGTCCGGTTCCGCCGCTTCAGGGCCGTGACCATACCGGCCATGCCGTTGGGGCTGAAGCGCATCACCGTGAAGAGCAGCGCGCCGTAGAGGAGAAGTTTGTAATCCGAGATGAACTGCAGCCAGAGCGGCAGGACCGAGAGCACGGCGGCGGCCAGGATCACACCCCAGACCGACCCAATGCCGCCGACCACCACCATGGCCAGGACCGTGATGGATTCCACGAAACCGAAGCTGTCCGGGTCGATAAAGCGGATGTTGTGGGCATAGAGGCCGCCCGCCAGACCGGCCAGCGCCGTGCCCATGGCGAAGGCGGCGAGCTTGTAACGCGCCACGTCGATGCCCAGCATCCGCGCCGTGTCTTCATCGTCGGCGACGGAATCGAAGACATAGCCCATCCAGGAGCGTTTGAGGTAGAGGCTTAAGGCGGTGACGGCGGCGGCGATGATCAGCACCAGGGCCATGAAGGCGGGCTTGGAAAGACCGCTGCTCGGGATGCCGGAAAGGCCCATCTCGCCGCCCAGAAAATCCTGCTGCCGGACGATCCCCAGAAAGAGGAAGCCCACGCCCATGGTGGTGATGGCGAGGAAGTCGTGCCGCACCCGCAGCGAGGCCAGACCGACCACCACGCCGATCATACCCGCCAGCAGGAAACCGGCGGCGAGGGCGAGCGGGAAGGGCAGGCCGCTCTTGGTGATCATGGCCGCGCAGTAGGCGCCGATGCCGTAAAACGCCGCGTGCCCCAGACTGATCTGTCCGCAGAAGCCGGTGATGAGGTTCAGGCTGAGGGCAAAGATCACGGCGATGCCCATGGCGGTCAGAAGTGTGATTTCATAAGCCATAAGAGCCCCCTATCCCTTCCCGAAGAGGCCCTGAGGCCGCAACATCAGGACCGCGATCAGGAAGGCGAAGGCAATGGCGTCCCGGTCGAGCAGATTGCCCAGATAGATCGTGCCGTAGGCCTCGATGACGCCCAGCGCCAGGGCCGCGATCAGGGTGCCGCGCAGATCGCCGAGGCCGCCCAGGACGATGATCGCCAGGGCTTTGTAGCTGGGCACGCTGCCCATGGTCGGCTCCACCAGATTGTTCAGCAGGGCGACCATGACGCCCGCGGCGGCGGCCAGGGCCGAGCCGACGAAAAAGTTGATGTCGCGAATACGCCCGATATTGACTCCGAAGGCTTCGGCCATCTTTGGATCGGTGACCGTCGCGCGGGAGGCGGTGCCGATACGGGTGCGGAGGGTCAGCAGCGCCAGGCCGCCGATCAGAACCAGCGCGCCGATCATGGTCGCCAGTTCGGCCTCTTTCAGATTGACGCCGAAGACGGCAACCGGATCTTGCAGAGGCGGCGCAGTAAAGGAAAGGCCGTAGGGGCCGAAGATCAGGCGGAAGAGTTCTTCCATCATGATGAAGAGGCCGATGGATGCGATCAGGGCAACGTAGGGCGGCCGGCTCAGCAGCGGCTGGTAACAGGTGCGGTAGATGCCGATGCCGAGCAGACCCATGGCCGGCATGGCGACCAGAAGCGCCAGCAGCAGGCTTCCCGTGGCATTGGTCACGATCACGCCGATGTATCCGCCCAGGGTAAAGAGCCCGGCGTGGGCCACATGGAGGATGCGCAGCAGACCGTAAACCAGGGTCAGGCCGACCGCGATCAGAGCGTAGATGCTGCCCTGCACCAGGCCTTGCAGCAGGAGTTCGAAAGCGAGCATTCAGCGGGCCTTGCGGGGGAGACGGATGACGGGAACAGAAAAGGCCGTCCCACCCGCGGTCCGCACTCGGGACAGCGCCGGGGGACGGCCTTGGAACAGGCTTACTTCTCAGGCGGGGCCAGTAGGTCCGGGTCATTGATGATCGAATGGCGGTGCCAGTTGCCGTCCTTGACCACCTGCACCTGGACGTCCTTGCGGACTTCGCCCAGGCCGTTGAAGGAGATGGTGCCGGTGGAGGCTTCGAGCGTCAGCCCGGCGACGGCGTCGCGGATCGCTTTGGGATCTTCGCTGCCCGCCTCGCGCAGAGCCGCGATCGCGACCTTCATGGCGGTATGGCCGGAGGCCGCGACCATGTCGGCCTTGTATCCGGCTTTTTCCTCGAAGGCGGCGATGAAGTCCTTGGCTTCCGGAGAGTCCGAATCCCGGTCCAGCGAAGTGGTGATGATCACGCCTTCCGAGGCGCCGCCCGCGATCTCGATGAACTTCTGGGAATCGTAGCCTTCCTGCCCGATAACCGGCACTTCGATGCCGCCGGAACGAAGCTGTGAGACCAGGGGGCCGGCGGTGAAGAAATAGCCCGAGGCGTAGATTGCGTCGGGGGCGTCGGACTTTACCTTGGCCACGATGGGACCGAACTGACGGTCTTTGATCGAGTACTCGTATTCGCTGATGATCTCGATGCCGAATTGCTCCGCGGCTTCCTTGAAGCCGTTGGCCAGGGATTGGCCGAAATCGTTTTTCAGCGTAATCAGGGTGACTTTCTTTTTGCCCAGGCTTTCGCCGATCAGCTTCGCGCCGGCGCGGCCCTGGACTTCGCCGACAAAGGAGGTGCGGAAGACGTAGTCGCCCGAGCGGGTGATTTCCGGGTGCACGGCAAAGGCCGAGATGTAGGGCACGCCCGCCTCCTGGAAGACACCGGCGGCGGCCCGGGTCGCGCCGGAATAGCTGCCCGAGATCGCGATCTTGACTTCGTCCTGCTCGACCAGCTTGGTGGCGATGGGCACAGCGGACTTGGGCGAAGCCTGATCGTCGTAGATCACCAACTCGACCGTCTTGCCGTTGACGCCGCCATTGGCGTTGGCCTGTTCTGCCGCGAGCTGCGCACCGATCAGCGCCGAGGTGCCGTCGGCGGCGGCAAAGCCGGTCTGCGGCACATTGATCCCGATCTTGATACTGTCGGACTGGGCGATTCCAGCCGTGCCAAAAACCATCGTACTTACAGCCGTGGCGAGGGCGACCCGCTTGAAAAAGTTTTCCTGCATATCAGTCTCGTTTCCCTGATGAATCGCTGCAGCGCTGGTTTATGCCAGTCCGAACGGGCAAGGCGAGCGCTTGCATCATCCGTCTATTTTCGCAGCGGTTTTTTTGTGAAGCATCATGCTGCCTCACTTGTATATACAAGTATAGGCAAGGAAATTTTCACGAGTCAAATCGCCGTAATGCCTCGGCGTCGCCTGTTCGCTGCAGTGCAACAGCCCTACCGTGTAGTCTAACCGGTGATGCTACCAATAGCAGTTCCAACTGCGGCGCGCCGACTGACGGAACGGCTTGATTATCCCGGGTCTTGAGTGTTCTGGAGGAGACTGTCTGGCGTCTGCGCGCAAGGTGCGGCAGTCGCGAGTACATGGCTGGTACAATTGGAAGAAGAAGCAACACGAAGTGCAATTTACGTCAAAAGGAGAACCTGGAAAAAAAGTTGGTTTTTGACTGAAGTTTTAGACTGTTAAGGCTGAGATTTAACCTGCTGTTAAGTGGAAAGTGGCTTGCTTGAAGGGGGCAGCTGGGTTCGCGCCAGGGTTTCATTTAAAACTTGTCATGAGACCTTTCGTCTCGAAACGGGGGGCATCTGTGTTGAAGAAGACTTTCGCCGGCTAAGCAGGGTTTTGTTCGATCCCATAAGAGAGCTGGACGCGAATACCTGCTGAATAGTTATAGTTGTATTATCCGATTGTCGAGGCGTCACGGTCGGATTGGCAAGGGAAGAGAAGCCATGCTGCGGAAGATCAGGAATCTCAGTGTCGGAAACAAAGTCCTCGCGATCGTCGGCTTTTGCCTCCTGGCGCTCGCCTTCGTCGCAGGAATCGCCATCACGCAGATGTCGAGAATCGCTGTGGAAATCGAGACCGTTGCCGAGCAAGACATCCCTCTGACCGAGATCATCAGCAAAATCACGGTTCACCAACTCGAGCAGGCCATCGAGTTCGAACGGGCTCTGCGGTATGGCGCCACAATGGGTGATGACGCCCACACGCAGGAGAAGTTTGAAAAGGCAGTCTCCAGGTTCGAAGCGTTGGCTCATCAAGTGGATGAAGAAATCCTGCAGGGCGAGGAACTGGCGGCTGAAGCCTTGAAACTGGCGCACAACCCAATCGAAGAGAAGGAATTCAAACACATCCTGGACGTTCTGAAGGATGTTGAGGCCCATCACGCTGCATTCGACAAACAGGTGTTCGCGATTTTCGCCCTCTTGTCTGCCGGCGAGATCGCGCAGGCAATGACCATGGAAGAGCCGATCGAAGCGGCGGAAGAAGAACTCAATCACGAACTGGAAGAACTGCAGGCCGAAATTGTGCGCTTTACCGGCGAGGCCATGTTGACTGTCGACGCGCATGAAAAGCAAACGCTGCACACGCTGATCGGAATCTCCGCCGCAGCGTTTGTCGTCAGCCTGTTACTATCGGTGCTGTTGGTTCGCCTGGTCATTTCCGGGCCGCTCTGCGAACTCGTGGGTGCCCTCAAAGAGCTCATTGCCGGAAACACGGACGTGTCGGTGCAGGTCAGATCCGATGATGAAATCGGCCTGGTGGCCGGTGCGCTCGAGCTCTTTCGGGAAAAGCTGATCGAGAACAAGGAACTGGAGGCCGAGGCAGCCCGTGAGAAAGAGCGCGCGGAACAGGCTCGCCGACAGACACTGTTGAACATGGCGGACGATCTTGAAAACTCGGTCGGCGAAATCGTTCAGGTGGTGACCTCGGCTTCGACCGAGTTGCAGTCTTCGGCGCAGGTCATGACCTCGGCCGTGGAGGAAACCTCCGCGCAGGCCGCGGCTGTGGCGGCGGCATCGGAGGAAGCGACCACGAACGTCAACACCGTGGCAAGCGCGACCGAGGAGCTATCGAGTTCGATCAGCGAGATCACCCGCCAGGTCGATCAGTCCGCGTCGATCACCGGCACGGCGGTCGACGAAGCCAGCAGAACTTCCGCGACTGTCAAGGATATGGCGGAGATGGCAGCGAAGGTCGGCGAAGTCGTCGATCTGATCAATGAGATTGCAGAGCAGACGAATCTCCTGGCGCTGAATGCAACCATCGAGGCCGCGCGGGCGGGAGACGCCGGAAAGGGCTTCGCCGTCGTTGCCTCCGAAGTTAAAAACCTCGCGACCCAGACCGCGCGTGCGACGCAGGAGATCGCAAGCCACGTATCCGGTATGCAAAGCGTGACCCTGAGTACGACCAGGGCGATCGAGAGCTTTAGCTCGACCGTCAATCAGGTGAGCGAGATTTCGGGCAACATTGCCGCCGCCGTCGAGGAGCAAAGTATGGCGACCAATGAAATCGCCCGAAATATCCAGGAGGCAGCGGAGGGAACGCAGGAGGTGACGTCGAACATCTCGGGCGTCAACGACGCGGCACATGAATCGGGACATGCCGCCAGTCAGGTGCTTCAGGCATCAGGCGAGCTCTCTACACAGTCGGTGATCCTGCAGCAGGAAGTTGACCGCTTTCTCTCCGAAATTCGGGCGGCGTAACCGGAGCAACCGGTGCTTTCGGTCGCGTCGGATCCTGAGCCCCGGCCCATTCAGTTCACGCTGCCTCTGTAGAGAGCGACCTGCATACCGCCGGTCAAAGGTTGCGAGAGCTCCGCAACCATGTTTCTGCCTGCGGTGTTCGGGTTGCCGAATTTATTTGCGACGACGCTCAACACACCATTTTTTCCCCGTCCCGCCATGTTGCAAAAAACCATGGCGCCCCCATCGGTGGAGGCGGCGATGGACATGGGGGAGGGCGCGGCGCCGTCGGCGATCAGGATATGGACGTCGACCGTGGCATTGCCCAGGCTCGATTTGAGCATCTTGTGACCATGATCCAGGCAGATATCGATACCGAAATCCAAATTGGCATGGGCAAAAGTCGCGCCGTAGTCCTTGGATTTGTAATCGTCAGTCGACTGATAGGTGTCGT
The DNA here is from genome assembly GCF_007004665.1 of Denitrobaculum tricleocarpae. Lineage (GTDB taxonomy): Bacteria > Pseudomonadota > Alphaproteobacteria > Kiloniellales > Kiloniellaceae > Denitrobaculum > Denitrobaculum tricleocarpae. The sequence goes on from NZ_ML660058.1 coordinate 119,633, forward strand.
TGGTTTGCTTGTAGTACTTGTGAATGATCCGACCGTTGGCCGCGATCGGGCAGACATTGTAGTACTTGCGCTTGGAAAACCCGCGCGCTTTAGAGTAGGCAATCGAGCCGGGAATGATCAGCATGTTCGGGTAGCTTTTCGAAGACTGCGCGATTTTGTCGTAGAGGCTGTGTTTCTGGCTGCGGGAGAGGGACGTGATCGCGGTTCCGCCTTTTTCGGTGATGCTGTGACCGGAAAAATAGTATTCGGGCGCGACGAACATCTTAAGTTCCTTGCCGTTGCCATACTGGCTCATCATAGCGTCGGCTCGTGAGAGAGCATCGTCGAACTGGTCGTAACTGCCGCTGTCGGCGCCTCCGAAGTCTGCGACGTTGTCGAACTCGATCATTGCGGCGAGGATCTCGGTCATGCGGTCTCCCGGTTAAAGCTGTCCCGTGTCACATTGAAGCCGCCCGCGGCCTTCGGCTGAAGACTCCCGGCCTGAACACACGAGGTCATATCTGAAAGGGCGCTTTGCTTTTGCTGCTGTCCAGCTTCAGCACATCAAGGGTTTCGAATATGGCCCAGAAACGGATCAGGGCCGCCTCCAGGCGGCGGGGGTCGTCGGCAGGCCAGGTGGGATCCGTGACCTCGGCAGCGTTTTCCGTCAGATCAAGCGACATCAGCATGGTCGAACCGGTGAAGGCGAATTGGATATCGAACCCCAGCCTCTGTTCCAAAGCCAGCAGCTGCCCGCGCAGGACCGGCGTGACGATGGAGCGGGCCTCATCTTCATCGGTCGCATAGATTTCGAAGCTCTGCTCGAAGGTCCAATCGCCAAGCTCGACCCGCTCGGGCGGCGTTTGAAAGCCCTGCGAAACTGCGTGCAGATGCCTGTCATTCTTCAGGATGAGCGTCTGACCCCTGAAACGCCGCGAGAGTTCGAATACCGAAAGCAGGCCGTTGAAGACCACCGATGGCTGTCCTTCGCCGTTCTCCTTGAGCAATGCATCGGTTTGCAGAAAGACGATGTCCTTGTAGGACCCCGCCAACTGGTTTTCGTAGCGGGATGTGCTGAAGCCGCCGACCAGGCCAAAGCTGGCAAAGTTCTTTGCCTTCGACTGCATGGGCGCGAGCGCATAGGAAATACCGGCGGCATCGCACAGGGGTTTGTATATCTCCTGGCGCATGGCCAGGGTCATGTCCGGCCGTGGCCGTTTGCTCAGCGCCCACTGCGCGCCGCCACCGGCCAGTGCGCCCAGAAGCACGCCGTTCACCGTACCGATTGCCAGATAGGCCAGACTGCCGACCACCAGGGCAATCGCGAGAGAAGCGATCCAGGTCAACTCGTCGCTGCGTTTGCGTGCCTGATGCTTCTTGACCAGCTCGATCAGGCGCGGCGCGATGCCCTCGTTGTAGATGGTCGCGGCGGTTTTCGTGGCCAGCGGGACGCCGGAATGCGCCGTCGCGGGTTGGTCGGAAAGAGCGGCCTTATCGTTCAAAGCTTTGTCTCTGCGTTGAGGCGGAGGGTTTCGACCACATCGAAGATCATGGTCAGGTCAATAACGAATTCCCGCAAACGCTTTTTGTCCGCCAGTGGTGCATCCAGCCCGCCGATGCTAAAGGCGTCACGGTTACGATCGATTGACATAAGCAACGAGTTGCGGTCAAAGGCAAGACGAACCTTTGCCGCCAGTTGCTCTTCCAGCTCGAGAAGCCGGTCAGTGAATGCGCGGGGCAGCAGATCGCGTGCCTCGATCTCGTCGTTCGAGTAGACTTCGTGTGCACGCTCGAATTCGAGGTCTTCCAGGCGCACGCGTTCCAGTTTGTTGCCGCCGTGGCCCAAAAAATTGCCCACAAGGCCGCCATCCCGAAGCACCAGGGTACGTCCGTGGAAGCTTTTGCTCATATCAAAAGAGACAAGAAGACCGTGAAAGACCGTCTGCATGCTTTCGATACCCCTGTATCGGAGATGGGCGCCGAGCAGAGAAAAATTGAGACCCTTGTATCTGCCCGACACCTCACCTTCGAACCGGCGGTGATTGCAACTGCCGGCCAACCCGAGTTTTTGAAAGTATCCGACGTCGGAGCCATTGGGTTGCAGTTGGTAAGTAAAGCCAAGCGCATCGCAAAGCGGAACAAAGACGTCCTGCCTGACGCTGTCGGTAAAGCGTTTTACTGGTCTTGCAATGCGTAACCAGTAGCTGACAGCACTCGTGGGTACAGCTAAGAGAAGGGCGTCAACGGAATGGGTGATGAGGAATGCGACGAGAGCGGCCGCGGCCCCTTCGGCCAAAACCAGAGTCCAATTCCTACGCTTTTTCTGTGCGAGCGCGATCCGTTCGTGATCGCGGGCCTCTAAACCTGGTGCGATCTTTTCTTCGAAAACTGTCTCGAACCTGTCCAGCAATGACCCTGTGCGGGCTGTCGATGGCAAGTGCATATTTCCACCATCACTTTTCAAGATGTCGCTAGCGTTCCGAAAATACGCTTTGATTGGTAAGCAAAGTTTAACGAAATTGCTTGTAACGGAGAGTGCGTGATCAGGCGCGGCGCGATGCCATCGTTACAGGTAGTCGCGGCGATTTTTATGGCCAGGGGGACGCCGGAATGTGCCGTTGCGGGTTGGTCGGAAAGAGCGGACTTATCGTTCAAAGCTTTGTCTCTGCGTTGAGGCGGAGGGTTTCGACCACATCGAAGATCATGGTCAGGTCCTTGACGATTCCCAGCAGCCGCCTTTTGTCCGACAGGGGCGTTTCCAGTTTTCCGATGTTAAAGGCGTCGCGACTCAGTTCGATGGACATAAGCAGCGAGTTGCGGTCAAAAGCAAGGCGGACCTTCGAATTCAATTGCCGCTCCAGGTCCAGAAGGCGGTCCATGAAGGCCGGGGTCAGCAGATAGCGCGCCTCAACCTGATCGCTCGAATAGACTTCATAGGCCCGCTCGAACCTGGGATCTTCCAATCGCACGCGTTCCAGCTTGTTGCCGATGCCGCCGAGAAAATTACCCAGCATGCCGCCGTCCCGCAGCACCAGCGTGCGTCCCCGAAAGCTCTTTGTCATCTCGAAGGCTGCGAGCAAGCCATGAAAGACCGTGCGGGAATTGTCTTTGTCGACGTCCTTGAGGTGTGCATCGACAAGCGAGAAATCGAGATCGTCATAGCGGCCTGAGACTTCGTCTTCGAACCTGCTGCGATTAAAGCCGCCGACCAGTCTGAGCTCGGTGAAATAGCGGGCGTTCGAACCATCCGGTCGCAGGCGGTAGGTAAAGCCGAGAGCGTCGCAAAGCGGAATGAAGATCTCCTGCTTTATGCTGTCGGTCAGACGTTTGGTCGGCCTGGCAATCAGCAGCCAATAGACGCCTGCGCCCACGGGCAGGGCCATGAAGACCGAATCAACGTCGCGGGTGAGAAAAAACATGATGGAGGTCGCCGCGGCGCTCGCCGCGATGATCACTGCCCAGTTGCGGCCCTTGTTGCGTGTCAGAGCGACACGCTCGTGATCACGGGCCTGCAGACGCGGGGCGATCTTTTCTTCGAAAACCGCTTCGAACCGCTCCAGCAGCGAGCGCGTGTGTGTCGGTGAAGGCAAGTCCATCGTCTTCCCCGATCACTTCAGATAGTCGTCGACATTCACGGCCGCGCGGTGGCTAGTGTCTTCCATCTCCCAGAAGGGCATGGGCTTTACCTTCGCCCAGCCCGCAATCATGCTGCCGGGAAAAATCTCGACAGCGTTGTTCAAATCGGTCACGGCGGCGTTGTAAAACCGCCGTGCGGCCGAAATGTGGGCCTCGGCTTCCGTGAAGGTGTCCTGAGCTTTTGTGATGGTTTCCGCAGACCGAAGCTCCGGGTAGTTTTCAGCGACTGCGAAGAAACGGGCCATGCCGCTTTGCAGCTCCTGGCCGGCGGTCAGATGGGCTTGAACGGCTGCCGGGTCGCTCGGGTCGTAACCGGCATCAACGCGCGCGCGCAAGGCCGTCAGACCTTCCAGCAGATCTTTTTCATGGGTCATGAAACGGCCGGCAAGCTTCAGGATGTTGGGCAGCAGATCGTGCCGCTTCTTGAGTTGGACATCGATCGACGAGAGGGCTTCGCGCGCTGCGTTTCGGCGGCTGATGAGTTTCGCATACCAGATATAGAGGATCACGCCGGGTACGACGATGATCAACAACAGCGTTCCCAATTCCATCCCGTCACTCCCCCCGAGGGTTTAGGATTCGTTGAAGATCCAAATACACAGGTATCATTCTTAGTGGAGCCGCTACCAGTTTTCGAGATCTATTTCGCGATCAGAACATAAGCCGGGAATGGTAAATAAAGGTTAAGCATGTTCTACGTTGCGAAGGTTGGCGCCGTCGAAGGCAATGCGAATGATCGCATGGCGATCCTCCAGGCTTTTGAGCGGGGCTTTACGGATGCACAACCTGAACGGTGCCGGCAGGGGGGCATCGCCGATGTGGCCCGGACGTCAGCTGCTGAAGCGGCCCCAAAGCTGGAAGCGGTCGCCCGGATGGACAAGCCGGGCATAGGTGACCGACTTATCTCCCGACCAGGTCCGGCGCTTGAGCAGCAGACAGGGCGCCTGCGGGCTGATCGAGAGCAGCCGCGCGGTTTCCGGGTCCGGTTGGATCGCCTGAATCACATGCTCCGCCTCACTCAAGGGCGCGGCCTTCATAAGGTATTCGTAGGGCGTGATGCTCCTGAAATTCTGGCTCAGGTAGTCGGGCGCAGCTGCGGGGTTCACAAAGCGGTCTTCGAGCTGCACCGGCTGTTCATTCTCGAAGTGAAGGATGAGCGAGTGAAAAATCTCGGTGCCTTCTTCGAGGCCCAGCAAACCGGCCTCCACGCTGCCCGCGGTTTCTGCCCGCAAGAAATAGATCTCGGAAGAGTAATGGTGACCACGCTCGCGAATCTCGTCCGCGATGTTGCGGATCTCCAGCACGGCGGATTGCGGGCGGCTTTCGGCGACAAAGGTTCCGGCCCCCTGGGTGCGGGTCAGCCAGCCCTCGGCGGTAAGTTCGCGCAGCGCCCGGTTGACGGTCATGCGCGAGAAGCCGAGCGAACGGGTCAGCTCATTTTCCGAAGGAACGCGGGCACCCTCGGGCCAATCGCCTTTCAGGAGGCGGTCCAGAATATGATCTTTGACCTGCTGGTAGGCAGGCGCATTGTTTTGGCCTTGCGGAAGGGTCATGCGGTCCTGTCCAGTCTCTGCAAGACGTTCACACAGGTTGCAGGGCGGGCGGATTTCATCTTAACGTTATCCCAAGGTCCAAAGAGCGATACTCAGGCTTGTATAGACAAGCTTGCGCCCTCTGGCCAGCATGGCTTGCCTTGGAAGCGAGTAAGAAACCGGAAGTTCAATGGAGCCCTTCGTCTTTAAATCCGGGACCGCACCGGTTCTTTTGTCGATGCCGCACAGTGGTGTGTTCATTCCGCCTAAACAGCAGGCGCGCATGACTCCCGCTGCGTTGGACGTACCGGATACGGATTGGCATCTGCCCCAGCTCTATGACTTTCTGGAGGACCTGGGAATCGGCGCGATTCGCGCGACCCATTCGCGCTATGTAATCGACCTGAACCGCGACCCCGGTGGTCAGCCGCTCTATCCCGGGGCTAACAATACCGAGCTTTGCCCGACCACCAGCTTCTCGGAAGCCCCGCTCTACCGGACGGGCGAACAGCCTGACGAGGCGGAGATCGAGGCGCGCAGAGCAAAGGTCTGGCAGCCCTATCATGACAAGATTGCCAGCGAACTCGCGGCCATTCGGGAGAAGCACGGGGTTGCCGTTCTCTGGGATGCGCACTCGATCCGCAGCGAAGTACCGCGCTTTTTCGACGGGCGGCTAACCGATCTCAATCTGGGCAGTGGCGGAGGCGTAACCGCGGCGCCTGAGCTGCTGAACCGGCTTGGCGAGATTGCCAAGGTGACGGCAGATTACAGTTTTGTCATCGACGGACGTTTCAAGGGTGGCTACATCACGCGCCACTATGGCGATCCGGCGAACAACATACATGCCATTCAGCTTGAGCAGTCCTGGGCGACTTACATGAACGAGGACCCGCCTTTCGGCTTCCGCGAGGACCTGGCGACCGGTGTGCGGCCCGTCCTGCGGCGCTTTTTGGAGTCGGTCGCCGCCTGGGCGCGGGACGCTTAGAGCCCATTAGTTCCGAATGTGATGCAGATCGGTGAAGCGGCTGCGGAACGCGGTGACATCTGCCGCGACCCGGGCCGGATCTTCCTCTGATAGCCCGCGCGCGATCAGTCCCGCCAGTTCGGGCATGTCTTTTGCGGTCATTCCCCAGCGCACGATTTCCGGCGTGCCGATGCGCAAGCCATTCATGTCATCGGTAACCGGTTCGATCGGCAAGCCGATGCCGCAGGTCAGGATATTGGCCCGGCGCAGCCGTTTGGCCGCCGCCTGACCTCCGCCGTAACCGGCTGCTTTCAGGGCAAACTGATGGGATGTGGTGACGCCTTGCGCGGTCGAGAAGAGCGGCAGGCCTTCCTTTTTGAGTGCCTCGGCCAGAGCGGCGGCAGTCTCGATCATGGCGTTGGCGTAGGCGGCACCATAGTCACGCCAGTCCAGCAGGCTGATCGCGAGCGCCGCCGACTTGGCTGCGTCGAAGTTGGCGGTCAGGCCGGGGAAGGCGATGGCGTCCAGGCGCTCGGCAAGTTCGGCGTCATTGGTGACGATCAGCCCGCCTGCGGGGCCGCCCAGGGATTTATAGGTGCTCATGGTCATGAGGTGTGCGCCCTGATCGAGCGGGTTTTTCCAGGCGCGGCCCGCGATCATGCCGCAGAGGTGCGCCGCGTCGAACAGCAGGGTGGCGCCGACCTCGTCGGCAATCGCCCGGACCTCGGCAACCGGATGGGGCAGGAGGTTCAAACTGCCGCCAAGAGTGATCAGTTTGGGTTTGATTTCCTGTGCCAGCCAGCGCAGGCCATCGACATCGACGCTGTAGCCATCGGCGTCGACCGGTGCGCTGTGGATTTCGACGCCGTAAAAGCCCGCTGCGCCGGCCGCGTGGTGGGTGACGTGACCGCCGATCTCGCCGGGCGGTACGATGATCGCATCGCCCGGCTGAGCCGTGGCCATAAAGGCGTAGAGATTGGAGAGCGCGCCCGACGCAACCCGGATTTCGGCATAGCTTGCATCAAAGATCTCAGCTGCCAGTTCCGCCGCAATGACCTCGATCTTTTCGATGGCTTCCAGGCCCATCTCGTATTTGTCGCCGGGATAGCCTAGAGAGGGCCGGGACCCAAGGCCCTGCGCCAGGACGGCTTCTGCTCTCGGGTTCATGACATTGGTGGCCGGATTGAGATTGACGCAGTCTTTTTCATGGATCCTGCGGTTTTCTCCAATCAGCGCATCGACCCGCCGGGTTAGCGTCTCAGAGTCCGCATGCGCGGTTTCCGCCGCGATGGACTGGATGTAGGTCTCCGCGGCTGCGGGAACCCAATTTCGCGACTGTAGCTTCGGCATCGATTCATTCCGGTCTTTAGATGGGCCCAGCTTGAGCCCCGGCGCTTTCGCATCAGAAACCACGTCTGGCGGCGCGTTGGCAAACCAGTTATCGTCGAATCGAGGCATAGAAAAAATGAGTCTATCTTAACTATTTGTATGGCCGTTGATCCCCCAAGACCCAAAGCCATGCCTTTGCGGGCGCTGCGTGCCTTCGAGGCGGCAGCCCGGCATGAGAGCTTTGCGCTAGCCGGTGAAGAACTCGGCGTGACCCCAGGCGCCATCGCCCAGCAGATCAAGTTGCTGGAAGACTGGGCGGGCTGCCGGCTCTTCGAACGCAAGGCGCAGGGCGTCCGGCTGAGCGAACCGGGGCGCGCTGTCTTGCCCGCTCTCACGGCCGCTTTCGACGCCTTGGGGGCTTCGGCTCAGGAACTGCGGCGAGCCGGTATGCCGGGTTCGATCCGGATCGCTGCTTTGCCTTCTGTGGCGCAACTCTGGCTGTCGCCGCGCCTGCCGGCCTTGCGGGCCGCTTTCCCGGAGCTCTTGATTTCGGTCACCGCCTTGGAACGTCCGCCGAACCTGCAGCGCGAATCCTTCGATCTGGCGCTGTTTTTTCTCAATGAGGTGCCGGAAGGCGTCGAATGCAGCGTGCTGGCCGAGGACCGCCTTTTTCCCGTTTGTAACCCTGAGCTTGCACAGAAGCTCAAACGCAGGGCCGAGCCCTCTCATGACGTCCTGTTGCACGACGAGACCTGGCGCGATGACTGGCCTGACTGGCTGCGCGCCGCGCGGGCGCACAGCGGCCGGCATCGTCACACCAGCGACGGCAACAGCGGGCCGGTGTTCTCGCTCTACAGTCTCGCCGTCCAGGCGGCCATTGACGGTGCGGGCCTGCTGATCGGCCATGAACCGCTGGTCGAAACCGCCGTGGCACGAGGGCGGTTGGTTCAGGCTTTCAACTTTTCCCTGCCCAGCGAGAAACCGCTTTGCGCGTTGGTGTCCAAACTCAGCCGGGAAGATCAGGTCAGCCGGCAGGTGGTGCAATGGCTGAAACAGGGCAATGGATCTGAGCCGGTCTAGGGTCTTCGGATTTCCAGACCGGTCTTGCTGTCCGCGCGAAAACCCAGGGACTCGTAGAAGGCGATCGTGCCCTCGCGCTGCGTGCCCGTCATCAGCATCACTTTGTAGCACCCGGCTTTCCAGGCCTCCTCGATGGCGTGGGACATCACCGCCTTACCTGCGCCCTGACCACGGCTCTTCGCGTCGGTCACGACGTTTTCGATCACGGCATAGGGCTCAAGATTCCGGGTTAGGTTCGGCACCACGACGAGGGTGCAGGTGGAAAGGCTCTTCTCCCCGTCGTGGGCGACGAGGATCCGTGTCATGGTGTTTTCGCGCATCTGAGAAAACAGGGCCTCCGCCGCCTGCGGATCCGGTTCGGGGTCCGCCGGATTGAGCTGACGGTAGAGGCGAAGAAGATCCTGTAACTCTGATGCCAGGGCTTCGCGGCATGTGAGGTTCATTTGCGGCCGTTACCAACGAGGTTTGAAATTATAGTGCCACTCAGACTCATCGGGATCTTGGAGCAAGTCGAGATCCAGAAATTCTGCCAAAGCCTCTTTTGCGTCTGTTGCCGAAGCGGGTTTCGACAGATTGTCCTTGCCGACGCGAATGCCGTCGAAAGTCAGGATTGCTTCGGCGCTCACAGGTAGGTTGGGGTGAGCGTCGTCTCCGTCGTACCCCATGTAGTCGATCTTGGCCGATTGCCGAATTTTGTACTTATCCTCGCCGAGGTAGGTGAACTTGCCCTTGATGTCATGACAGAAGTGATGTTCGCCGTCATAGAAGGACATATTGATCTGCTCTATCGCCTTTGCGGCGGTGAAATCGATCTGTTCGAGGCTTCGCCAGTCGCGCCCCGTGAAGGGGATGTCTTCCGAGTTCAGGGAACATTCAAAGTCTTCATCAAGATATTGGACTTCTTCGAAATGGATGTATGAGACAAAAAAGAGTGTCCGCGGAAACCCGATATTCTTGTTTTCGAACAGATAGCCTGTCAGTTCGCCGCCTTTGGCGACCAGTAACTCTGTGGGGAAGGACATGAAATGTACGCCTGATGATCTGAAACGGAGACATGAACTTCCATATACTGAAGCGTGTATTGATGCGGTGTCGATGAAATTCAGATCGAATGGCCGAGTGGTAACGCAAATGCAAGTGGTTGTGACGCTTTCCAAACCGTTGGACCTCGCCCATATCTACAGAAGCGTGGGCGTCGCGGTTCACGTCTGGGTCGGGATTTAGTTTAGATGTCGTTAATTCGCAAAGGATCCCATTTGTCATGCGTTCTTTTCTGATCATCACCCTTATGGCACTGCCGCTCGCGGCCTGTGAAACCACGTCCGAGCGGGTGTGCCGTGACGAGCGCGGTTTAACGCCGGGAAGTCAGGCCTTCGCCGAATGCGAGCAGGCGGAGTACAACAAGCTGGTGCAGCGGGTCCGGCGGCATCAGAATATTGGGAACAAGTAGGCCCTGTTTGGGATCACAGCCGGATCGGGGTTCTGGGATATCCTATATGGGATGTCCTGTAATAGCGCGGTCACGCGATCAGGCGACTGCACCCCGAGCCGCGGCGCCACCGGATCCGCTCTTGCGGGAGGATAGGATGCGTTCGACGATTTCTTTCTTCGCGAACTCAGGCAGTTTGGCGCGCTGACACACCTGCTCGATGGCATTGGCGGCGCCCTGACGCAGGACCAGCTCAATGTTTTTCGCAGGAATGTCGGTCAGGAGCGACACGGCTGTCGAAAAGGCAAAGAGGTTGCCGCGGCGCGCGATCAAGAGGCAAAGCGTGCGGTTCAGGAGACCCTTGTTGTACATGACCCGCAAAAGCGCTTCCGCTTCGTCGTTTTTCTGTGCATCGACCAGACGCAGTAGGACGGCCGATTCGGTTTCTTCCGCGATGTTTTCCGCGATGTCTTTCGGAACCTCGTAGGTCTCTTCCAGAAAGATCCGCGTTGCTTCCGAGACGTAGCCCACCAATTCCGAGACCAGGCTGGCCGGCAGCTGTGAGCGCATTGCCATTTTCTCCAGCAGGCTGGGCTCGTGCCCGAAGCGGTCGATCACTGCCCGGTATCCGGAGATGCCGATCTGAGCGCCCTTGTTGGTAATCAGGATATCCGCAACGCCGGCATCTCCGACCTGTGCGAGAAGGTCGGCGAGAGCGGTTTCGAGCGCCGGGCGGCCTGCGATGGCCTTGCGGACCTTGTTGGAAACCACGCGCACGATCTCGCAGAGTTCCTCGTCCTTGAAGACCGGGGTTTTGGCAAGAAATGCCGCGGAAACACGCTCGGCATCACGCGCCAGCATGTAACCGAGCTCCTTCGGCAGGTCGGGCCGGTTGCAGAGGCTGATCGCGAGTTCTTCACGAACCGCCTGGGAGGTATCCTCGATCAGTTGCCGTGCGATCCCCCAGGCGACATCGCGCTCCGAATCGCTCAACTCACCCTCGAGACGTTCTCCCAACTTGACGGCAAGCTGTCTTCGTTTCGACAACGGCTTGTCGCTGAGCTTTTGCCCAGGAGGTGAAGGAGTATTCTGCGTCGTCATAGGAGAGCCAGCCTCACTTTTTTCAACGTATGAACGGCAATTGTCTCAGAATCTACGTCAGTGGTTATGCAAAGCTTAACGCGGGTCCTTTGAGTTTGATTTTTCTACCAAAAGTTCATGTGCCGTCGTCGCTATATAGTGTTTGGTAGAGCGCTGCGGACTTTGATAGGTGTCGGCTTCAACTTTCTGGTTTGCTGACCCTTCTTCTTGGAGGAAAGAGGCTGGTGCTAAGTGGCTCTGTCCATATTTTCAGCAACGCCTTCTAAGGTTTTGTCCTTCATCTCCTGTTCGAAGTCCTGCATGAGGGCTGCGCGCTCTTTCGGCGGCAGCTTCTCAAACTGCTCTTCTGTCAGGCCCTCCTCTTTCAGGAAAGCCGCGAAGAACCTCTCTTCCGGGGTTTTACTCATGTAATCCAGGAACTCGGTGGCGGCATCGCTGGATGTGGCGTTGGCATCATCGCTTTCTTGCGCGATCAGCTGCGTCATGAATTCGCTCAGGGCCTGCTGCGGCTGCTGCAGTTGCTCGTACACTGGATCCTTCTGCGTGGCGGCCACGGTCAGGGTTGCATCGTATTGCGGCAGGGCATCGAACTCTGCCTGGGTCAGGGCAGCGGCAGATATTTCCACTTTGCCACCCGTAAGCTCGGCAATTCTTTCCGCGCGTGCCTGGGCCAGCATGGGGCCGGATTTGCCGTTCACGGCGTTTGGCAGGTCGCCGAACAGGCTCGATCCGAGCCCGTTGGAAGTCTCGATGGAGCCGCTGTTGTCTATTCTTGCAACAACTTTTCCATTCACGCTGACTGTTGCGTAGTCTTGAAGGGCTGCCTGGTTTGAGGTGCTGTTGAGGTTGGTATAGTGCGCTTCCAGGTACTTCTGTTGTTGCGCCTGGTAGCTGTGAGAACTTGCTTCGGAAGCTTCGCTGCCGCCGGTTTTTTTCAGAGAGCTCGGGTCGATTCCTCTGAAACTTGCAGAGTTGACGAAAAATCCCGCTTGAATCGGCATCATGACGGATGTCCTCTGGTTCACTCGAATTCGCTTACAGGTAGCAAAAACCGTGCCAAAACGTTGCGTCATTTACGCTTTACAAAGAACCTCCACGTAGCGTCGCGAGATCTTTTGTCTTGGGATACCTGGGCTATGCCTGACAGCAAATTCGCTCTTGCACTGAGCGGCTTCCTGCTTTTGGCCTTCGTCAAAGCCGGGCCCGCCGCTGCCGATGCCTATACAACCTGCCTGGGTGAGATCGCCGACGCCGACCTCGAAGCGAAAACCGCTTACCAGCGCGCTTTGAGGGATTTGATCGTCGATCGGAGGCCGGAGTTTGCGGAGCTCGCAGATATCAATCGGGACCTCCAGCTTCTTCTTGCCCAGATGCGGTTTGCGCGGGTGGACTACCTGCTCACCACCGCCCCGGAGCGCGTGGACGGCAAAAACGGACTCTCCAGGTTCCGGAACTTCGATTGGACGCAGGAGGATCTTGACCGGATGACCGCCAACAGCACCGAATACCGGGAGCAAAGCGTGCGGCTGGAGCGTCTGAAAGGCAGGAACCAGGGCCATCCCGACTGGCCCGCTATGCGCAGCTTTGTCCGAAGCGAAATGTCGGAAGGGGGAGCCTTTGCGCAAATCACCGCTGACTTCATAGAAGCGGGTGCGGCACTGGAAGCACGGATGGCCGGCTGTTCGGAAAACTGAGCGGCCTCAGGGAACAGGATGGCTATAAAAACTGAGGGCGGTCTGTCACCTGTCCCACTTTAACCTGTCTTGACCCCGCAGCCCTTCAGAACCACGCGGGTGATGGTTTGGACGGCGGTCTCGAAGTCTTCTTCGGTCAGATCGCGGTGGTGCAGGACGGCTTTGGCCTGGGCCTGGAAGTCGGCATAGTGCTGGGTCGAGGCCCAGATCAGAAAGAGCAGATGGGCGGGCTCGACCGGATCCATCAGGCCCTTGTCCGCCCATTTGCGCAGCACTTCGGATTTTTCCGCGACCCATTCGCGCAGATCCGTCCCCAGATAGTCCGCGAGGATCGGCGCGCCCCGGATGATCTCGTTGGCGTATATGCGCGAGGCGAGGGGCTTGTCGCGCGACAGCATAACTTTGGTGCGGATATAGATGGCGAGCGCTTCGGCGGGATCGTCGTCTTCCGTGATGCGTTGAAAGGGCTCCAGCCAAAGATCGAGAATGTTGTCGATGACCGCCCGGTAGATCGCTTCTTTGGTGCTGAAATAGTAATGCACATTGGCTTTGGGCAGACCGGCCCTGGTAGCGATCTCAGCGGTTGTCGCGCCCGCGTAGCCCTTTGCGGCAAAGACCTCCTCGGCGGCGGAAATGATCCTGGCCTTGTTGCGCGCCCTGATCTGTCCGGTCTTCCCGGAACTCCTGCCGCTGGTCGCGGTGCTATCACCGCTGTGCGTTTCCCCCGGCGCTTCATCGCGCCTTATGTCTTCCGTCATGATTTTCCGACTTTTCTTATTTGCGCAGAGACCGGCTTGACACAGAGACCGGCAGCCCGGCTCAAGGTCGGTCTCCGCCGATCTTTACCGCACAAGCATAACGGCAGACACAGCCTAAGCAAAATTCCTTCTCTCACACAGAGGCCGCGAGTGAGACATCATTCGCTGTTGCGGGGGCAATTTCAAGTAATAATGAGACGCGTTCGCAATATTTAAGCTTTTGATATTAAGCATAAAATTTCGTGAGTTTAAAAAAGTTGACCATATGGTCAGAATTTGACTAACCTTTTTGCCAACAACAGGGCCGGGCAAAAGTCCGGCCACAAGAATACGTTTGAACAGAGACATACTGGGACCGAAAGATGACGGCTTCTGCTGATATCCAGGCAGGACGGCTGCGTCCTGATGATTACGTCGAAAACTTCAACGATGTACATCCGCCGCTCGACCGCAAACGTGCAGTGATCGAAGCGTCGCGCTGCTACTACTGCTACGATGCGCCCTGTGTCGAGGCCTGTCCGACGGGCATCGATATTCCGAGTTTCATCCGCAAGATCGCGACCGACAACGTCAAGGGGTCTGCGGTTGATATCCTGAGCGAGAACATTATGGGCGGTGCCTGCGCACGGGTCTGCCCCACAGAGATTCTCTGCGAGGGGGAGTGCGTCCGCAACACCCAGGAAGAAAAGCCGGTCAAGATCGGCGAGCTGCAGCGCTTCGCCACGGACCGGCTGTTCGAAAGCGGTGCGGAAGTCTTCGAGCGTGCGCCCTCCAGCGGGAAGACGGTCGCCGTTGTCGGCGGCGGTCCCGCCGGTCTCTCGGCGGCGCACCGGCTCTCGATGCTGGGTCATGACGTCGTGGTATTCGAAGCGCGCGACAAGGTCGGCGGTCTGAATGAATACGGCATCGCCGCCTACAAGGTGCCGCATGATTTCGCGCAGCGGGAAGTGGAGTTCATTCTCTCGCTCGGCGGCATCGAACTGCGGTGCGGTGAGGCGATCGGGAAAGACTTTTCTCTCAGTGACCTGCGCCGTGACTATGATGCAGTGTTCCTCTCCATGGGCATGGCCGGGGTCAACGCGCTGGGGCTTGAAAACGAAGACCTGGCGGGTGTTGTGGATGCGGTCGATTACATCGCCGAGCTGCGCCAGAGCGGAGATCTCTCGAAGCTTCCCGTGGGCCGCAAGGTCGTGGTGATCGGCGGCGGCAACACGGCCATCGACATCGCCGTTCAGACCAGGCGCCTGGGCGCGGAAGATGTCACGCTGGTCTACCGGCGCGGCAAGGAGAACATGAACGCCACCTGGCACGAACAGGACTTCGCCCAGCTCAACGGCGTGAAGATCAAACACTGGGCCCAACCGGCCAGACTGATCGGCAAGGACGGGCAGGTGAAGGAAATCGAGTTCGAATATACGCAGCTCGACGACAACGGCCGCCTGATGGGAACCGGCGATCACTTCACGCTGCTGGTGGACCAGGTCTTCAAAGCGATCGGACAAACCTTTGTGCCGACGCCATTGGTGAATGGTTCAGCCGATGTGCTCGAACTGAACGGCGGCCGGATCGCGGTCAACGAAGACCGTCAGACCTCGCTGCCGGATGTCTGGGCCGGCGGTGACTGCGTGACCGGAGACGACCTGACAGTTGTGGCGGTTCAGGACGGTAAGGTTGCCGCCGCGGCCATCGACCGGAAGCTGCGCAGTTAAAAACCGGGCGGCTGAAAAACGACGCTGCCGTCAAGTGCAATTCGTTAAGAAACTTTATTAACAGGTGGCTCCAAGGGGCTGAAAAATATAGGAGAGGTCGAGGTGGCTGATCTTCGTTGCAACATTGCCGGCGTGCAATCTCCCAATCCCTTCTGGCTGGCGTCTGCGCCGCCGACCGACAAGGAATACAACGTCGTGCGCGCCTTCAAGGCGGGCTGGGGCGGCGTGGTCTGGAAGACCCTGGGCGAGGATCCGCCGGTGGTCAACGTCTCCTCCCGCTACGGCGCGGTGAACTACAACGGCACCCGCATGGCCGGCTTCAACAACATCGAGCTGATCACCGACCGGCCGCTGGATGTGAACCTGCGCGAGATCAAGCAGGTCAAGCGTGACTGGCCGGACCGGGCCATGGTCGTTTCCCTGATGGTGCCCTGCGAAGAGGAAAGCTGGAAGCGCATCCTGCCGCTGGTGGAAGACACCGGAGCGGATGCGGTGGAGCTCAACTTCGGCTGCCCGCACGGCATGTCCGAGCGCGGCATGGGCTCTGCGGTCGGGCAGGTGCCCGAGTACATCGAGATGGTCACGCGCTGGTGCAAGAAGTACACGCGCATGCCGGTTTTCGTGAAGCTGACCCCGAACATCACCAACATCCTGCATCCTGCGCGCGCGGCGAAGGCAGGCGGAGCGGACGCGGTCTCGCTGATCAATACCATCAATTCCATCGTGACCGTCGATCTGGACGCCATGGCGCCGACGCCCATCGTTGGCGGCAAGGGCGCACACGGCGGCTACTGCGGCCCGGCGGTGAAACCGATCGCCCTGAACATGGTCGCTGAAATCGCCCGCGATCCGGAGTGCGGGGGCATTCCGATTTCCGGCATCGGCGGCGTGAGCAACTGGCGCGATGCCGCCGAGTTCATTTCCCTGGGCTCGGGGTCGGTTCAGGTCTGCACGGCGGCCATGCACTACGGCTTCAAGATCGTCGAAGACATGGCCGACGGCCTGTCGAACTGGATGGACTCCAAGGGCTACAAAAACCTGGACGACTTCCGCGGTGCGGCGGTGCCGAACGTGGTCAACTGGAACCAGCTCGACATGAACTACGAGTGCGTGGCCGAGATCAACCAGGACCTCTGCATCAAGTGCGGCCTGTGCCATGTGGCCTGCGAAGACACCTCCCATCAGGCGATCTTCGCCAAGCGCGTGGACGGTAAGCGGCACTATGAGGTCAACGTGCCGGAGTGCGTCGGCTGCAATCTCTGCATGCTGGCCTGTCCCGTGGACGACTGCATCACCATGGTCGAGGTCGACAATGGCAAGCCTTACATGAACTGGTTGCAGGATCCGCGTAATCCGGCGAACATCAAGGCGGCGGAATAACCGCCGATAGCTGCAGGACGAACAAGCAAGGCCGGAAATCGGCTGAATTACAGGGATGCGGCCACTCACGCCAAGATGAGGGCCGCGGAAAACTCGGGGACGACAGATGCAGAATATGCGGGTTAACGGCGATCGCCTTTGGGACAGCCTCATGGAGATGGCCAAGATCGGCGCCACGGAAAAGGGCGGGAACTGCCGCCTGGCCTTGACCGACCTGGACAAGGAGGGCCGCGACCTCTTCGTCAACTGGTGCAAAGAGGCCGGCTGTACGATCAAGGTCGATCAGATGGGCAACATCTTCGCCCGCCGCCCGGGCAAGGACGACAGGCTGCCCCCCGTCATGACCGGCAGTCATCTGGACACCCAGCCGACCGGCGGCAAGTTCGATGGCGTTTACGGTGTGTTGGCGGGCCTCGAAGTCATCCGCACCCTGAACGACTTCAACATCGAGACCGATGCGCCCATCGAGGCCTCCGTCTGGACCAATGAGGAAGGCTCGCGTTTCGCCCCGGCTATGGTGTCTTCCGGCGTCTTCGCCGGTGTCTTCGATCTGGAGTACGGTCACAGCCGTGCGGATCTGGACGGCAAGACCATGGGCGAGGAGTTGGAGCGCATCGGATACAAGGGCAGCGAGCCGGTCGGTGGCCGTAAGATCCGTGCCTTTTTCGAAGCCCACATCGAGCAGGGGCCGATCCTGGAGGCCGAAGAGAAGACCATCGGCGTGGTCACCGGCGCGCAGGGCCAGCGCTGGTTCGAGGTCACCATGACCGGTGCCGAATCCCATGCGGGCACGACCCCCATGAACCGGCGCAAGGATGCGCTGCTCGGCGCGTCCAAGGTGGTGACGGCGGTCAACGACATTGCCATGAAGTACGCGCCGAATGCCGTGACCACGGTAGGCCTGATGCAGGTCAGCCCCAACTCGCGCAACACCATTCCGGGCGAGGTCTTCTTTGCGGTCGATCTGCGCAATCCCGAAGACGAAGCCCTCTCGGCGATGGCGGCGGAGCTGAAGGAGGTCTGCGAGAAGGTCTGCGCCGAAGATGGCCTGGAGCTGGATCTCAAGGAGATCTGGTATTCCCCGCCCATCGCCTTCGATGCCGATTGTGTAAAGGCCGTGCGCGGCGGAGCCGAGAGCGAGAACTTCGCGCATCGCGATATCATCTCCGGGGCCGGACATGATGCCTGCTATATCAGCCGTGTTGCGCCGACGGGCATGATCTTCGTGCCCTGTGAAGACGGCATCAGCCATAACGAGGTTGAGAATGCCACGCCGGAAGATCTGGCGGCCGGTTGCAATGTGCTGCTGCAGGCCATGGTGGCCCGCGCGACTCTCTGATAAAGCTCTCGAACAAGAAAAAGCGCTCGCGTCAAAGCGGCCATCGGGCGGAAGAGGATTGATCTGGGGGACAGAGCCTGGCTGTTGCGCCGGGCCGGAAATTTGAGGTTGGAATGCAAAACGTGGCGGTGAAAGCCGAACCCGCGGCGGCGAACCGGAGCGCCGGAAACTCCGTGGTGGAGACCGAACAGCTGTCATTGACGTTCCAGACAGCGGACGGACCTGTTTACGCCCTGTCGAACGTCAACCTGACGATCGAGCAGGGCGAATTCGTATCTTTCATCGGGCCTTCGGGCTGCGGCAAGACCACGCTGATGCGGGTGATCGCGGACCTGGAGCAGCCGACCCAGGGCCGCATCACGGTCAACGGTGTTACACCCCGGGACGCGCGTCTGAACCGGGCTTATGGTTACGTCTTTCAAGCGCCCGCGCTCTATCCCTGGCGGCAGGTCGACCGCAACGTGACCCTGCCGCTGGAGATTATGGGGCTCTCCAAGGACGAACAGGCGCAGCGAGCCGCGCAGTACCTGGAACTGGTCAACCTCAAAGGCTTCGAGAAGAAGTTTCCCTGGCAGCTTTCCGGCGGCATGCAGCAGCGGGTGTCCATCGCCCGCGCGCTAAGCTTTGAACCGGATCTGCTGCTGATGGACGAACCCTTCGGCGCACTGGACGAGATCACACGGGATCATCTGAACGAGCAGCTTCTGCGCTTGTGGGAGAAAACCCAAAAGACGGTGGTCTTCGTCACCCACTCGATCCCGGAGGCGGTTTTCCTCTCCTCCAAGATCGTGGTGATGTCGCCGCGCCCGGGCCGGATCATCGATGTGATCGACTGCAATCTGCCGCCCGACCGGACTTTGGATGCCCGCGAGACTCCCGAATTCCTGGAGATCGCCCACCGGGTGCGCGAGGGGCTGCGGGCGGGACACAGCTATGACGACTGAGGTCGCCGACCCCTCCAGCGCAGCACCCGCGGTCCGGCAGCCGGGTTTGCTGTCGCGTGTCATGAGTGGCAAGACCGGACCGGTCGCGGTCATGTTGCTGGTGATCGTTCTGATCTGGTACGCCGGTGCGGTCTACCTCAACGCGCCGCGTCTGATCGATGGCTACGAGCGCAATGATACCGAGTGGACCTTCGGGCAATTAACCGACGATGCCTGGGCGATGGAGCGGCCGATCCTGCCCGCGCCGCACCAGGTGCTGGTCGAGATGAACGACACCATCCTCGGCAAGAAGATCACCTCGAAGCGCAGCCTGGTCTATCACTCCTGGGTCACGATTTCCTCGACCCTGCTCGGCTTTGCCATGGGCACGGCCCTGGGAATGTTGCTTGCGATCGGGATCGTACATGTGAAGGCTCTGGACAAGAGCCTGATGCCCTGGGTCATCGCATCCCAAACCATTCCGATCCTGGCCATCGCGCCGATGATCATCGTGGTCCTGGGCGCGATCGGTCTGACCGGACTGGTGCCCAAGTCGATCATCTCCATGTACCTCTGCTTCTTTCCGGTGACCATCGGCATGGTCAAGGGCCTGCGGTCGCCCGATCCGCTGCAGCTCGATCTGATGCGCACCTACAGTTCCTCGGCCTCGCAGGTCTTCTGGAAACTGCGCTGGCCCTCATCGGTGCCCTTTCTCTTTGCGAGCCTGAAGGTCGCGATTGCGATCAGCCTGGTCGGCGCCATCGTCGGTGAGTTGCCGACCGGCGCGCAGGCGGGCATTGGGGCGCGCCTTCTGGTCGGTTCTTACTATGGTCAGACGATCCAAATCTGGTCGGCGCTGGTCACGGCTTCCATCCTGGCCGGGTTGCTGGTGGCGCTGGTCGGCGTGGCCGAGAAGTTCGTCCTGCGCCACATGGGTGTGATCCATGCGGGAGGTGCGCGATGACTCTGCGCATCAATTCGCTGGCGGTTTTCCTGCTCCTGGCGGCGCTGAGTGTGGTCATCGATTCGCAGCTCGGCGGGTTTACCTGGTTCAGCGGAGTCTCGGCGACAGTCGCACTGAGCATCGCTTCGCTCTGCGCGCTCTGGTGTCTCTGGAACGGACGCGGCGGCGCCCAGGCGGCGGGGGTTGCGGTCGCGGGTCTTCTTGCCGGAGCTTTTGTGCCGCTCGCCGCTATAGCGGCTGCGGCGGAAGGACAAACCGGGTTCGAGCTGGGCGTCGGCCTTTGGCTCTATCTTTTTGCGCTCGCCTTCGTTGCCTGGCGGGCGATGGCGCTGCTCTCGGATCTGCGCGGGGCATCGCCTCAGGCCAGCACGGTTTTCGCCTTGCTGGTGCCCGCTCTTTTCGGGTTCTGGCTTCTGTACCTCTGGCAGGTTCTGGTCGAGGGGTTTGGGGTGCCGCGTGTGCTGCTGCCGTCACCGAGTGCAATCGGGGAGGTGATGGGCGGCAGCACCGGTACCATGTGGGCGGACTTTTATCAGACCTTCATCAAGTCGGTCATACCCGGTTACCTGATGGGCTGTGGTGCCGGGTTGCTGGTCGCGGTCCTGGTCGACCGCGTACCCTTCCTGCAGCGGGGCCTTCTGCCATTGGGCAACTTCGTCAGCGCCATTCCCATCGTCGGCATCGCGCCGGTCATGGTGATGTGGTTCGGCTTCGACTGGCAGTCCAAGG
Organism: Denitrobaculum tricleocarpae; assembly: GCF_007004665.1. Taxonomy (GTDB): domain Bacteria; phylum Pseudomonadota; class Alphaproteobacteria; order Kiloniellales; family Kiloniellaceae; genus Denitrobaculum; species Denitrobaculum tricleocarpae. The sequence goes on from NZ_ML660058.1 coordinate 140,179, forward strand.
CGGCGGTGGTAGTCATCATGACCTTCTTCCCCATGCTGGTGAATACCATTGCCGGGCTGGCGGCATCGGGGCGGATGGAGCGGGATCTGATGCGCTCCTACGCGGCGAGTTATTTCGAAACGCTGCTGCTTTTGCGGCTGCCTTCGGCCTTGCCCTTCATTTTTAACGCCTTGAAGATCAACTCGACACTGGCCCTGATCGGCGCGATCGTGGCCGAGTTTTTCGGGACACCGATCGTCGGCATGGGCTTTCGGATCTCGACTGAGGTCGGGCGGATGAATGTGGACCTGGTCTGGGCGACCATTGCGATTGCCGCGCTGTCGGGGTCGCTGTTCTACGGTGGTCTGGCAATGCTGGAACGCAGCCTGACCTTCTGGCATCCTTCTTATCGGCGCAGGGGAGGGTAAGACAAACCGGTCGGCGCCCAAAAAACGAGAGAATCGACGGAGCAACAACGAAGCGACTGGTGAAAAGGGCGATCCGGCACAGAAAAGCGGATCGTCATGCAGGGATAATAACAGGAGAGGTTTAATGAAAAAAATTATACTGCTTGCCGCCGCGGCCGCGGTTGGCTTGTCGGCTTTTGCGGCGCAGGCTGCTGAGGAAGTGACACTACAGCTGAAATGGGTCACTCAGGGGCAATTCGCCGGCTACTACGTGGCCAAGGACAAGGGCTTCTATGAGGAGGCCGGTCTCGACGTGACCATCAAGCCGGGCGGGCCCGACATTGCACCGCCGCAGGTGATCGCCGGCGGAGGTGCCGATGTGATCATCGACTGGATGCCCTCCGCGCTGGCATCGCGCGAGAAGGGCGTGCCGCTGGTCAACATCGCCCAGATCTTCAAGTCTTCCGGCATGATGCTGACCTGCCGTAAGGATTCCGGCATCACGTCGCCCGCCGACTTTAAAGGCCGCACCCTGGGTGTCTGGTTTTTCGGGAACGAGTATCCCTTCCTGAGCTGGATGAGCAAACTCGGTCTTCCGACCGAAGGCGGCGCGGATGGTGTTACGGTCCTCAAGCAGGGCTTCAATGTCGACCCGATCCTGCAGAAGCAGGCGGACTGTGTCTCCACCATGACCTATAATGAGTATTGGCAGATCATCGATGCCGGCCTCGCGCCCGAAGACCTGCTGGTCTTCAAGTACGAGGACCAGGGCGTGGCCACTCTGGAAGACGGTCTCTACGTTCTGGAAGAGAACCTGAAAGACGAAGCCTTCGTCTCCAAGATGGCCAAGTTCGTCGCGGCTTCCGTGCGGGGCTGGGAATACGCCGCGGCCAATCCGGATGAAGCGGCTGAGATCGTGCTCGAGAACGACGCCACCGGCGCACAGACCGAGAAGCATCAGCAGCGCATGGTGCGTGAGATCAACAAGCTGGTTGCCGGCTCCGACAAAGGCATCGGCTTCCTGGATCCCGCCGACTATCAGCGTACGGTCGATGTGCTGCTGGGCAATGCTTCAACGCCTGTGATTACCAAGGCTCCGGAAGGTGCCTGGAGTCATGCGGTCTGGAATATTTCTCAGGGCCAGTAAGGTCCTGCGAGAGCAGATTTGCGATGATCCGGTCGAGAGGGGAAGTGTTACAGCTTCCCCTTTCTCTTGAAACCAAAGCCAGAATGCGACTGTGCTGCACTTTAATGCATCTCAGAGCGCGAAAAATGCTTTCTCGTTGCACTCGTTGGTCGAGGCTTTCATAGTGACTGACTTATGTACCTGAGAGCAATTCGGCTAACCCGACACTAAAAGATGGCAACGTAGAAAGACGCATCCCGTCTTGACGCGAAGCCTTTTCCGTTTCTCGATTTCACTCCTCGGCGTGGTGATCGCAGATTCAAGTGGGATCCCTCCTGGCAAGATACGTCAGGAACAGGAATCACACTCCACCTGATTGAACAGAGCCCACCAAGTGCCATCGGATCAGACCAAGACTGCCGCACCACTTGAGCCAGCCGCCGTCCCGGCGCCCCGGAACAATGTGCTGCAGGGCGTCGGCTGGATGCTCTTGACCGGTTTTCTCTTTGTTGCCGTGACGGGGATCGTGCGTCATCTGGGCTCCGACATGCCGGCGATCGAGGCGGCCTTCATCCGCTACTGCTTCGGTTTGCTGCTGATCCTGCCGGTGCTGGTCAAGCTCACCAAGCAGCGCATGGAACCGGGACTGCTGAAGCTCTACGGGTTCCGCGGGCTGGTGCACGGCATTGCCGTTATGCTCTGGTTCTATGCCATGGCCCGTATTCCGATCGCCGAGGTCACTGCCATTGGATATACGGCACCCATCTATATCACCATCGCAGCCGCGTTCTTTCTGGGCGAGCGCTTGCAGCTCCGCCGGACGCTGGCCATTCTCGTCGGTCTCGCCGGATCCCTGGTGATCCTGCGTCCGGGCTTTCAGGAGATTAACTCGGGACAGTTGGCGCAGGTGGTGGCGGCACCTCTCTTCGCCGCATCCTTCATCATCGCAAAGAAGCTGACCGACCGGGCGGATCCCTCGGCGATCGTTGGCATGCTCTCGGTCGTGTGTGTGATTGTCCTGCTGCCTGGTGCGATCCTGCAGTGGCGCGATCCCACCCTGGAAGAGCTCATGTGGCTGGCGCTGACGGCGGTCTTCGCGACCGCGGGACACTACACACAAACCCGCGCTTTCCGGGCCGCGCCGATCACCGTGACCCAGCCTATTATGTTCCTTCAACTGGTCTGGGCGGCGCTGCTGGGCATGGCGCTCTTTGATGAGAGTCTCGATCCCTTCGTCTTCCTGGGCGGCGCGATCGTCATTGGTGCGGCAACCTATATCTCGCATCGCGAAGCCTTGGCGGCGCGTCGTCAGAAGGCGTTGGAGGCAGGCAAGTGATGTGTTCACTTGGAGAGAGGTGGCGATAAGATCTTACGCCGACCCGCAAGTGGTCTCAGGTTAATCCAGCGCCTCGACGATGCTTTGCAACTCGCCGCTGAGGGAGGTTGCGGGAACGTCCTGACCCGCACGCCGGTACCAGTAAGCGGCGTTGGAGGCATCGCCCTCGACGCGGTGCAGATGGGCGTGCACCCAGGCGCCGGCCTTGCTGTCATCGGCCTGTGCAAGCTGGTGGGCTTTGTCCCAGTCTCCTTTGGCCTGATACCAGAGGGCTTGAAGCGGGAGGCTATAGCCGGCTGGTGGCGATGACATATCAAGCGAAGAATTGAATGCCTTCAGGTCCACTGTTTACTCCCAGGTTTTATCGGACGCTTTCTGCGCACTGTTCTTTCCGGCGCCACTCCTTGCTGCGTCATCCTGGTGGCGCAAGTCCGCCAGGGAACCGCAAATGAGGCGTGTGCATACAGTATCTAGGAGAGAGGGTGGGTCGTGCAAGTCTCTGATTGCAAAAGAAGACGAGGTCGGACTAATTGAAACCCATCCAATGATTGGGGCGAAATAAGCGAATGACGAAGAGTGCGATCATCTTTGACTGCGACGGGGTTCTTGTGGATTCGGAACGGATCGCGATTGCGGTTGAGCGCGAACATCTGGCGCGCGTGGGGCTGATGTACGACACCACTGACTACCTCAGCCGTTTCGTGGGCCTGACCAGCCAGGACTTTCATATTGCGCTCGAGAGGGATCACAGGGCGCTGCACGATCGCCCCCTGCCTGAGCCGTTTTTCGAAGATCTGAAGAGGGAATGCCTGGCCCGCTACGAATCTGAACTCACGTCGTTTGACGGCTTGGAGGGATTTTTGGAGAGCTACGACGGCGCGGTTGCTGTCGCTTCTTCGAGTTCCGGTCCCATCTTGCGGAGAAAGCTTGAGATCACCGGCCTTGATGCCCGTTTCGATCCCCACATCTACTCAGGCGATGACGTCGCGCACGGCAAACCCGCGCCCGATCTATTCCTGCTTGCGGCGTCGCGGCTCAAGGTCGATGCCGGCCGGTGTCTCGCCATCGAGGACAGCGTAAACGGTGTGCGCAGTGCCGCCGCGGCGGGGATGGAGGTTTGGGGCTTCACCGGGGGCGGACATGCCGATGCCGATCTGGAAGACCGCTTGAGGGCAGCGGGTGCGCAGCAGGTCTTCTCCGGCTTCAGCGATATCATGCGCGTTTTTCAGGGCCGCGCGTGGTGAGAGGCGGCGAGGTGCGGCGCGATAGCTTCAGCGACACCTGCGAAAAGCGGCTCGCCGTGTTGTGCGATGACCTCCGGCCTTGCGTAGAGAAACCAGGGCTGCCGGACCGGCGTGGGGGCCAGGGAGCGGCCTGTAATCTCGTTGCGTTCAATCGCGGCGGCAACCGCTGAGCGCGGCTGGATACTCACGCCCTGTCCGGCCGCGACCAGCGCGACGATGGCGGGTATCGACTGAACCTGCGCGATGTGAGCCGGGCGATCGGCGGCGGGACGGAAGAAGGTCTCCAGTTCGAAACCGGCTTGCGGCACCAGGGAATGCGCGAAATAGGTTTGGTTTGCGATCTCCTGCGCGGTAACCGGCTCATCGGCTAAGGTCGGGTCAAGCGCCGGACAGAGCGCCGAGTCCTGCGCGAAGATACACAGCAGTTCGTCGTCGCAAATGTGACTGCGTTTGAGCCCTGCGAAAGCAACCTGTCCGACCTCTAATGCCAGATCCGCCTCGTCGCGGCGAAGGCAGTCCGTGGCCTGACCCGGGCCCGCCGCGATCAGATCCAGTTGCATGGGGTCGGGATTTGTTCGCAGGTAATCGCCAACATCGGGAACCCAGTTCAATCCATCCTGAGGACCGAAAGCGATGCGCAGGCGCTGCCAGACGCGGAGGCTCACCTCACGCGCCTTGGTTTCGGCTTCCAGCAGAAGGGGAGCACAGGCTGCCGCGGCATCGGCGAGGGCCTTACCAGCCTCGGTCAGCCGGAGCGAGCGTCCGCGCCGCAGGACCAGATTGGCACCCAACCTTCGCTCCGCCTCCTTGACCTGATGACTGGCGGCGGACTGAGTCAGGCCAACAGCCTTGCCTGCCGCGGTGAGCGACCCGCTTTCCTGGATGGCCAGCAGGATCCGGTAGTGGCGCCATTCGATTTTTATCATATGAAAGATTTTAATGAAAAACTGTCTGATAATCAATTTGTCGATGGTTTTGCGCCTGCGTAGTCTCTCCCTGTGATCTGGAGAGGAGAGCCTCATGCCGCGCGCCGAGCCACTTGCATTTCCAACCGAGCTTCCGGAAGGTTTTCCGCGTCTGGAGCAAGAGCCCGAGTTCAAGCCGGGCGCTCATCTAGCGCTGGAGAAGCCCGAGACGATTGTCACTTTGCAAGAACTCGGATACACGCCTGGGGAGATTGCTGACTGCCCCACGGATCTGGGCATCACCTCCTGCTTCCGGGTTTTGAGCGATGAGGGCGTGGCCTGCCTGCAGGAGGTGGCGCGCAGCCTTGCCCGCTATGCCCGCAGCAATGACCGGATCCCGCGTCTCGTGCGCGGCGGCGTGTATCAGTCCCGTTTCCTGCGGGACTTCTGCCTGTCGCCGGAGGTGGCGGAAGCGGTCTCCGGTATCTGCGGCTGCGAAGTGCTGCCGCACTCTATTCCCCATCAGCTCGGCCATCTGAACTATAACCCCGAGACGGTAGGCGAGAATGTCGACAAGTGGCACACCGACACGCTGCGGATCGATTACGTTCTCTTCGTGACCGACCCAAATGAGGTCGAGGGTGGGGAGTTCCAGTATTTCGAGGGCACCAAGAACGAGATGCAGGCGATCACTGGCCGTGGAGAGCCTTTGCCGGCAGATCGCGTTATCTCTCCAAGTCTTCCCGGGGCGGGGCACGCGGTTCTGCAGCAGGGAAACATGGTCGCGCACCGGGCCAAGGGCCTGCGGCAGGCCGGGGAACGCATCACGCTTGTGAACGGCTATGTTCCACGCGAGATCGGCGTGCCCGATTTCACCCGCTTCGATCAGCTATATCTGGCCGACCCCAAGCATGTCGCGGCCAGTGAGTACGCCCGCCATATCGCCTGGATAGGGCGGGAGATGCTGCAGGCTCAGATCGAACGGCCTGAGTACACCGACGATCGGGAACGCCTTGCCGGACAGCTTGAGGCGGTGACCGCACTGCTGTCCGCGGCCGCGGCGGAAATCCGCGCGGCGGGGGATGCCAGGATGGAGCACTTCGGCGACGGGTAAGGCAGACGCTAAGCGACCAGACCCTGTAGACAGGTCGAATCTCTCTTCCACGCCTAAGTTGATTGGATCGGCGCTTCCCAATCAGGATACTCTGCGACTCGATCGCCGTGTCTTGCTTTGCACGGTCCCCAAGGAAAATCGGAAGTCGCGGATGACACAGCAATGGAGCGTCGATGTTCTGACCTGCAGAGGCAGTTCCTATGACACTGGGCTGCAGGTCGCCGAGGGTTTTCGAAAGACACCCCGCGGGCGCGCTTTCAAGCGTCGCAAGGAACGCTGGCCTTTCGGCTTCAGCCTGAAGAACGCGGAGGCCGCGCTCAACGCTTACGCGCCCAATATCTGGGAGGAGTTACACGGCCTCGCGGACGGGCTTAAAATCTCTCTGGAACGCGCGGTGGCGGAATTTTCCAATGGCCGTTTGCGCTATCCCAAACGCGGCTGTTCCGCGGTGATGACCGGTGGGCTCTACGGACGTAACTACGACTTCAGTCCGAAACGCTACGATCGCCTGCTGATCGCCGTTCAGCCCGAGGGTGTGAATGCCAACATCGGCTTTTCCGACCGATTCACCGGGCGGGACGACGGTATGAACGAGCATGGCCTTTGCGTCGGACTGCACTACGTGAACGAGGCCAATTGGCAGCCCGGGCTGGTCAGTATTCTGATCGTGCGGATTCTGCTGGATCAATGCGCAACCACGGCGGAAGCGGTGGATCTGGCCAAACGCCTGCCGCACGGTCTCGGCTTCAACTACTCGATCACCGATGCGCAAGGCAAGGCGGCCGTGGTCGAAGCCTCGCCTGCCGGGATCGCCGTGCGCGAGGGCAGGGAGCTTGCCTGCACAAATCACTACCAGTCCCCGGAACTGCAAAGCCAAAACCGTCGCAACGCCAGTTCCTGCCGGCGGCTCCCGACTTTGGAGATCTGGTCGCGTGATCGAACCACGGCGGCGGACCTATTCCTTCGGCTCAATGCTTCTCGCTCGACCGTTTTCGCCCATGGCTATACGCGTGGCGGCGGTACGCTGCACAGCCTCGTCTGTGATGCCGCTCAACGGAAAATGCTGGTCGGTGTGGGCGGCGACGCCACCCCGGTGGAGCTCGATATCGGTGCCTGGGCGGCAGGCAGCAATCTTGCGGTCACGCAACTGACAGGACAACTGGGCGGCAGGCTCAAACCCTCTGACCCAAACCGACGCGCCCGCGAGAAGGCGAAAGGGGAAAGCGGCGGTTCCGATATGAACTTCATCGACGCCGATCTCAGCGGCGCCGCCTTCAGGGACGTCTCGTTGAAAGATGCGGTCTTTGAGAATGCGAACATGGCCGGCGCAAAATTTGCTGACATCAACCTGGCCGGCGCACGCTTTGACAACATCAGTCTTGCCGATGTCGAGATTACTCGGAACTGCAACTTCAAGGGCATGACCATCGCCGGGGTCAGCGTCGAGGATTTATTCAGAGCCTACAACGCACAAGGGCCAAAAAGAGAAGTATGACGAACCGGGCAGACTCTGTTAGACGCGACTTTTTTTCCTGTAAAGACACTTCAGGGGCGAATTCATTAAAGACACTCTTCGGCATTGTTCTTGTTTGCCTGGTCTTCAGCGCGGTAGTAGCCAATGCGTCCCCGGAAGGCCTCGAACCGATCTCCACGTTTCGTCTCGAGACATCTGCCCATTGGAAACACGGGCCCATAGTTGTCAGTGGTGACAAGAACGGCAATGGCAGGTTTCAGGAACTGACAATCGAGTTCCGTGATAAGAAGCTGTTCGTCCCTTCCAATGTGCTCGCGAAAATCCCGAAATTGTCGAACGGGATTCAGATTTCAAGTGAAGCGGGTTATCGGGAAATTGGTGGGTATACAATTTACACTGCCTTTACACAGGGCTTTGTGAGCACGCCGCAGCTTCGCGATCGTTTTGTTATCGCTGTTTCGGAAAAAGGTGGCATTAAGGTGCTGCCGTAAGAGTAGATTGCGCAATGAGTCGTTGGGCCTAGTATCCCGAATCTGAAATTCACCTCATTGAATTTCAGATTCAACGGCACACTCACTCATTGAGCCTAGTGTGATTCAGTCTCTAAAACTCGCCGCACATTATGCGGTGAACTTCAGAAACATCACACTAGCCTTGACCTTATTGAAACTCGCATCTTTGCTGCCAACAAGGTATGTGCCAGAATTTTGCGAGATTGATTTGACCGAAACTGTCTTTGGTGTCTTTTCAACTATCTTTATCCCCTCTTGGCACGCTGGTCGCTGCGGAGCTCTCCGGCGGCCCGGCCAGCAGCGGGTGATTGTCTTTGCAATGAACTGTCGGGAATGGAGCATAGCTGCCATTAATACTGCCTGCCGTCAGCGTCGGTTCTAAGGGAAATAACAGCTTGTCCAGGTCTCATGCGCCAGGCACTCAACTCATATTAGACGCACCCATCGCAAAGGTGCTCTGGCGTCTGGCGACACCCAACGTCGTTGCGGTTGCGCTGTGGACAGCGGTGACCTTCGCCGATGCCTGGTATGTGGGGCAGTTGGGCACTGCGGCTTTGGCAAGTTTGGCACTCGCCTTTCCCTTTTTGAGCCTGATGCAAATGATGGCCGGCGGAGCGATCGGCGGCGGTATAACCTCGGCGGTGGCCCGCGCCCTTGGTGCCGCGGAGGTCGAGCGGGCCGAGAGCACGGCCTGGCATGCGGTGCTGATCGGGATCGCCGGGTCCGGGGTTTTCATGATCTTTTTGGGTTTGTTCGCCCGGCCCATATTCGAGCTTCTGGGGGGCGAAGGCGACGCCCTCGAGGGTGCTGTCGCCTATGCCCGGGTCGCCTTCGGCGGTGCGGCGGCCATATGGTTCATTTTTGTGTTGTCCGCGATCCACAGGGGCACCGGCGACACGGCGACACCGGCCCGCGCCATCGCGGCCGCCAGCATCCTGCAGGTTTTTTTGTCCGGTGCCTTGACGTTGGGCTGGTTCGGTCTTCCGGCGCTAGGCGTGCCGGGCACTGCGACCGCGCTGGTCGTTTGCCAGGGATCTGCCGCGGCCTATCTCGCCGCACATTTGTTTCGCGGCAAAGGGCGTGTGCGCTTACGCCCGCACGCCCTGCAATGGGCACCTCTTCGCGACATCATGCGTGTCGGCGGTCTCGGTCTCATCAACAGTGCCTGCATGGCCATGACCGTGGTCGTGATCACCGGCTATGTCGGCCGCTACGGAACCGAAGCGCTGGCCGGTTACGGACTGGGGGCCCGGTTGGAACTGATGCTGGTACCGATTGCTTTTGGGGTGGGCGCAGCTTTGACGGCGGCGGTCGGCATCAACGTGGGCGCCGGCCAATTTGCCCGCGCGCGCCGCTTTGCCTTTGCCGGGGCCGGCATCACCCTGGTACTCACCGGCGCGCTGGGACTCTCTGTGGCGATCCTGCCCGGTCTCTGGCTCGATCTCTTTACGGCGGATCCCGGCGCCTATGCCTATGGTGTCACTTACCTCGCCATCGCGGCGCCTTTTTACGGTCTGTTCGGCGCGGGGCAGGCGTTCTATTTCGCCAGCCAGGGAAACGGCCGCATGGTTCTGCCGGTCTCTGTCACGGTTATCCGCTTCCTGACGGTCGCGGGCATCGGCGCAGTGGCGGTCTCCCTTGCCTGGGAGGTCACCGCGCTCTTCGCCGCCGTTGCGGTGGGCCTGACCATCATGGGGGTCGGACAGGCGCTTTGTGTTCTGGGCCCAGGCTGGCGCGGACACTAGAACGGATTCACATCTTTTGTCGAAATCACGATCTCATTGAGAGGGAGCGGGGACTTAAGGCCAAGAAAGACCAAGTCCCCGTGTCGCCTGAACCTTCAGATCACTTCGGCCTGACCGCATCCGCAGTGCCTTGAATGAAGGCGATGACCTTTTCCAAGTCATCCTCGCTCAGCTTGTCCTTGAAGTTCGGCATTCCGCTGCCGCTGAGCGATCCGCCCAAGACGATCTCCTCGGCATCCGCGAGGGTCCTGGCCTGGCTGTAGCCCAGGTTGGGCACGTTGCCGCCGTTGTTGACCCCGGGCACGCCGTGGCAGAAGAGGCAGTTCGCCACATATAGTGCGGCACCCGGTCCCACGTCATCGGGATTGTAGGGCAGGCCGGCGACCAGCGTCTTCGGATCGTGCTCGACGTAAGCCGGGGGTTCTGCGGTGCCGCCTATTTTAAAGGTATAGACCCGTCCCGGACCGGTGCGCTCGGTCGCGCGTTGCAGCATGCCGTACACACCGCCCCAGCCGACCGCGATGGTGATGTATTGTTCGCCCTCGTGTTCCCAGGTCGCGGGCGCGGCCACCACGCCTGAGCCGACCGGGGTCTGCCAGAGCACCTCGCCCGTCTTTGCGTTGTAGGCGATGAAGCGCCCGTCGGCCGTGCCCTGGAAGACCAGGTTGCCCGCTGTGGTCAGGGTACCGCCGTTCCAGGGCGAAACGTATTCCGCACGCCAAGCTTCTTTCTGGGCGACCGGATCCCAGGCCAGCAGGTGACCGAAGGGCGTGGCTTCCGGCGCGACGGTGTTGAAGAGATAACCCAGGTTCCAGCCGAGCCCGGACATGACCGAACCGGGTTTGTGCTTGTTCAGTTCCCAGGCCGCATCCTGTGTCTGCACCAGCGGCACGCCTTGCGCCGGAATATAGACCAGGCCCGTCTCCGGATTGAAGCTCATGGGGTGCCAGTTGTGCGCGCCGTAGGCGGAGGGAACCGTCTCCCAGGGTTCCGTGGTCGAGCGCGCGCCTTCGGCTTCGATCGGGCGCCCGTCCTCGCCGTAGCCGGTCGCCCAGGTCACCTTCACGAAGGGCTCGGCGGAGATGAAGCTGCCGTCGGTGCGGTCGATAACGTAGAAAAAGCCGTTCTTCGGCGCCTGCATCAGCACCTTGCGGTCTTCGCCATCGATCTTCAGGTCGGCCAGGATGATGTGCTGGGTAGAGGTGTAGTCCCAGCTATCGCCCGGCGTGTTCTGGTAGTGCCATTGGTATTCGCCGGTCTCCGGATCCAGGGCAACGATGCTGGCGAGGTAGAGATTGTCGCCGCCTGCGGGACTGCGCAGATTGCGGTTCCAGGGGCTGCCGTTGCCGGTGCCGACATAGAGCAGGTTCAGCTCCGGGTCGTAGGCCATGGCGTCCCAGATCGTGCCGCCGCCGCCGGCTTTCCACCATTCGCCCGCTGGGTCCCAGGTCTTGGCGGCGGCTTCCATCGAAGCATCCTCGAAGGGTTTGGAAGGATCGCCGGGCACCACGTACCAGCGCCAGGCCTGATCGCCGGTTTTCGCATCGTAGGCGCTGACGTAGCCGCGCACGCCGAATTCGGCGCCGCCGTTTCCGATGATCACCTTGCCGTTGATCACGCGCGGCGCGCCGGTGATGGTATAAGACATCTCGCGGTTTTCGATGGTGTCGGTTTTCCAGAGCCTCTTGCCGGTCGCCGCATCGATGGCGTGCAGGAAGCCGTCATAGGCGCCGACAAAGACCTTGCCTTCGTAGAGCGCGACCCCGCGGTTCACCACGTCGCAGCAGCCTTTGAAAGCGAACTCGCGCGGGACCTCCGGATCGTAGACCCAGAGTTCCTCACCCGTGACTGCGTCCAGGGCATGGACGATGGACCAGGAGGCCGTGACGTACATCACGCCGTCCACCACGATCGGCGTCGCCTCGACCCCGCGCCGTGATTTCAATCCATGGTGCCATGCCAGGCCCAATGCGCCGACGTTCTCGGTGGTGATGTTCTTCAGTTTGCTATGGCGCGTCTCGGCGTAATCGAGGCCGTAGTTCAGCCAGTTTCTGGTCTCGGCTGCGTTGTCGATGATGGCCTGGGTATCGATGCCACTGGTGGCTTTTCGAATGGCGTCTTCGGCGATGTCCTGGGCAATTGCGGATGTTGAGATCAGACCGGCGGACAGCAGAAAAGAAGCGGCAAACAGCTTGTTCAATGGAACCTCCCACAGGTTATTTTTTGGTCAGTTATTTTTGAGGCGTCTTGACGCGCCTTCATGCCGACAGGGTAGGTCGGGAGTGATTTTTGCGCAACTCTGAGGGGAAGTGTCGAGGCGGTTCAAATTGGGTGGAGCGCGGCTTCTGCCCGCCCTGCAACGTTTTTCCAATGGGAATCTACTGCTGGCAGGCCTAGCATGATGGTGGAAAAAATGAATCATGGAATAGTGGTTGGCAGCCCAGGGGAGTGTGCGATGAGAGGCCTGAAGCTTTTAATCGGCGTCGTTTGCGGAATGGGCCTGGGAAGCGTAGCGCTCTCTGCCCATCCGCTCGACGGTCTGTCGGCGCAAGAGATTGCCAGGGTCAGCGAGATCATGCGCGCGCAAGGCCTCGCCGACGCGCAAACACTGTATCCCCTGATCGAACTCATCGAGCCGCCCAAGGCCGAGGTGCTGGCCTGGCCAGAGGGAGAGGCGCCCGACCGCCGGGCCCGGGTGCACTACAGCAGTGCGCTGGGTTTTCAGAGCGCGATCGTGAACATCACCGACAGTTTTGTCGACGAGCACGGACCGGCAGCGGGGCAGCCCATGGTGCTCTTTGCCGAGTTCATCAGCGCCATGGAAGCCGCCCTCGGTCATCCGGAGATGCGTGCCGGACTGGAAAAGCGTGGACTGACGCCGGACGAGGTTTTCTGTCTGCCATTGACGGCGGGCAATTTCTTCACGGAAGAATATCAGGGCACGCGCCTGATGAAGGTGCCCTGTTATCTCAACCCGACCGGCTCGAACTTCTACGCCAAGCCGATCGAAGGTCTTTTCGCCGTGGTCGATCTCAATAAGGGGGAGGCCTTGCGGGTGGTCGACGAAGGCGCCATCCCGCTGCCGCAGGACCCCTGGGGCTACACGGAAGAGGAGGTGGCGGAACGCACCGCGCTGCGCCCCAAGAGCAACCCGGCGCGCCTGTCCCAGGCCGGCGGCCCCAATTACAAGATCGAGGGCAGCCTGATCGAATGGGATATCTGGCGCTTCCGCACCCGCATCGACAAGCGGCCCGGTGTGGTGCTCTCCAACATCGACGTGAACGACGGCAGCGAATGGCGCTCGGTGCTTTATCAGGCCCACCTGTCGGAGGTCTTCGTGCCTTACATGGATCCGGGCGAGGGCTGGTACTGGCGGACCTACATGGACAGCGGCGAGTATGGCTTCGGGCTTTTCCTGACGCCCCTGACGCCCGGGGTCGACTGTCCGGCTCACGCGACCTTCCTGCCGGCCGTCATCAATGACGATACAGGACAGCCGCTGGAGATCCCCGGCGCCATCTGTGTGTTTGAGCGTAACATCGGCGACCCGGCCTGGCGGCACTTCGAGGTCTTCGCGCAGAGCGAGGAAACCTTCGTGCCCGCGGAAGGGCGGCCGGAGACGGAACTGGTGGTGCGTTCGGCGTCGGAGGTCGGCAACTACGACTATCTGATCGACTACCGCTTCAAGCAGAATGGCGAGATCTACATCAAGATCGGCGCGACCGGGCTGGATGCGGTCAAGGGCGTGGCATCAACCTCGATGGCGGATCCGACCGCGGCCGAGGATACCCGCTTCGGGACTCTGATCGCGCCCCATCTGGTGGCGCCCTTCCACGATCACTACTTCAATTTCCGGCTCGACTTCGACATCGATCAACCCAAGAACAACTTTGGGGTCATGGAGATCGTGCCGGCCAAGCCGGCAGCCGGCAGCCCGCGCCGCTCCATGTGGACGGTCGAACATAAAATGCCCAAGACCGAACTCGAAGCCCGCTACCAGATCAGTGCCAAGTCGCCGCGTTACTTCCATCTCATGAATCCGGACCGGACGGGACCGCTGGGTCACACGCCCGGCTACATGATTCATCACGGCAGTATCGCCTATGGGCCTTTCGACTTTGAGAACGACCCGCCCATGAAGCGCAATGCCTATATCGAATACAGCGTCTGGAACACGCTCCACGATCCGGCGCAGCGCTATGCCGGCGGTGCTTTTCCCATGCAGGGTGACGGCTCGGATACGCTGGCTGAATGGGTGAGGGCGGACCGGAACCTGCTAGGGCAGGACATCGTCACCTGGTTTTCGGCGGGCTTTCACCACATTCCGCGCATGGAGGACTGGCCCGTGATGTCGACGGAGTGGAAGACCATCCACATCATGCCGCATAACTTCTTCGCCCATAACCCGGCGCTGACGATCCGCAAGGACGAATAGGGCCGGTTTCGCGCAGCAGACACTGCCGCTCTCGAAAACCGCAAAAAAAAAAACGGCAGTCCTGCGACTGCCGTCCAATAAAATCTGTCGAATTCGATATCTAAATTTTTTTGCGAGGAGTGTTCTGCTTCACCAATTCCCCTAATTGTGAAACCAGCAGCTGTGCCGAATTAACGTGAAGACTTTGACACAGTGAAGCGGCTAACTTCCTCTTGATGCCGACAGTGATCCAGGAACTTCAGTGCTCTGGTTCGACCGTCCTTCATCCCGATTGAGACGATCGCGATGCCCACCAAAGACGCCTGCGATCTCAAACTCAGCGGAGGTGTCCAGTGTTTCGTTGCATACATGATCGGCTCTCCTGTTAGCCATTTCACTTGTTGAACTTCATGAGACCAATGCCGTCTCATGTCCTCTTATGTAGCTCGTATGCATATAATTGTCAAATTGAAAATTAATTGATTGCCAAATTAATTTTTTATATCTCTCTTAAGGCAATGCTAATTGACATTATAGAGAGTTTAATTTAGCGTCTGCATGACCGCAATGAGCGGCTTTAAGGGGATTTATCATGCCCGACACGATGTCGAAAAAAGAGCAGGATCAGAGCGCGGCCGAAAACGTTCCGGATAGCAAGACCGAGAGCGTCATCGGCTACATTCAGGCCATCGAGAAGGCCAGCATGCGCTGGTTTGATGAGGTTTCGAAGTTCGAAAAAATGGATTCGGCCTACTACTGGCCGCTTCTCACCCAGATTTACCGCAACGATGCCAAGGGCAGGCGGACCAGCCTGTCCGATGCGGAGAAATTCGTACCGCATCTCTCGGCGTCTCAGGTGCGCCGGGCGATCACCATCGCCGAAGAGGCCGGTTTCGTGAGCCTGAGCGATCCGCACAAGCGGCCGCGTTACGTAAAGCTTCAGCCCAAGGCCGCATCCCTGATCGAAGACACGGCGGAATTTGCCCTGACGGAAATGTCGCGGTTTCTCAGCCCCGATTGAGTCTCGGCCCTGATCGCCATCTCTTCGAGGTTTGCTCAGCGGCTTCAGCGCGAGATTCGAGCGTCCGGCGCGTGCGTCAGGACACGACGAGGCCGCTGTGAAGACCGCGGTGGATATAGAGCTTATCGTTTGGAGAAACACGGATGAAGCGGTTCTGGTAACGGAACTCTTGCTGGTTTTCGACGGGCAGCTGTTTGCCGAGCACGCTTGATTTGACCAGAAGGTCGATGATGCCTCTGGGGCCGAGCGCGGCGGTGTGAGCACTGAACTGATCCAGGTTGTCTTTGAGTGCGACCTCCAGGTCCTGATAGCGCAGGCTGGCTTTACCGCTGCTTGAGACGATCGCGAAGACCTCCTCGATATCCGGAATCCGCGTGTGCAACTCGTCGATCAGATCGGTAATCAGATATTCGGAATAGAGCCGGTCGAGGTTTTTGCGGGTCTCCACCGAGATCATGGTCTCTCCCTTCTGCAGGGCGTTGCTGGCGGCAAGCTGCAGATAGGCGATGATGTCGCGCGGGCGCCCGTAGCTGCGTCTTTCGATCTCGCTCATCAGCGGACGGGTCCGCCGTTTCCCGTTCAATGAAACCCGCGTGCTGTCGAACAGCAGCCCCAGGGCCTTTTCCATGAGCGCGGAAGAGTCGGTCACGCCGTCAGGCGGGGAACAGGCCGCCGCCTTGAAAATACGATGGGACACCATGTCGCTGAGGACGGAGTTCTGCCAGCGCAGATCGATGATGTCACTCATCAGCTTGGCTTTGTTGTTGCTGCGCAGCAGATCATAGATGTCATCGCGCAGGAACACGATCGGATAGAAGTTTGCGCGCCGGGCGAACCTGGCCTTGATGTCGACCGTCGCCTTGAAGAGCCCGCCGAGGAGCTTGGCATAGGTGCTTTCGGGGTGGGCGCTTTCCCGGTCGTAGTCGTCGTCCAGATCGTCATAGAGGATGTAATAGGTGCTCTCGTCGATGTGCTGGTCGATGATGTTTTCCAGGATCGCGACGCGCTCGTAGATGGCGGTTTCGTTGGTCAGGTAGGCATTCTTTGTCGAGGCGCTGCCGCCGCTGCTCAGAATTTTGAGACCGAAGGAACGGTCCGTGATCTGCTGGATGTAGCTTGATGTGGCGCGTCCCAGGTCCTGCGGCATCTCGTCATCGATCAGCGCGCGCAGCTCGGCGGATATGGCGTGGTTCTTCGCGAAGGTCCGGAGCATCGTCATGTAGGTGATGTATTTCCAGATATTCGTGAAGCGTGATGAGGTGGAAAAGCCTTCCTGATCGAACTGCGCGAGGATATTGAAGGGGAAGTTTCGAAAGGACAGGGTCTGCGCGAAGGTGCTGTGATCCTGCATATTGAGAATGTGTTCGGCGATGGCTGTCTTGCCCGAGCCTTTACGCCCGATCACAAAACAGCTCTCGCCGCTGTAAAGGCCTGTGATCCTCTGGGTCTCGAAGAAATAGCGCGCGTTCTCTTCGCCGCGCTCCTCAAGTTTCCAAGCCGCAACGGCTTTCAGGCATGGGTTTTCCGTCGCATTGTCCATCGCCATCTGTTCCCCGTATTTATTTGTTTCAAAGTAACATAGGTCCGGATGATTTTTGACAATCGCTTCAAGGTTTCCGTGAACTCTACCAGCCGTTTAACGACTTTAGGCCCTTTAACATCCGCAGGTATAAAACCGGCATTGTAATTCCGATATGTTGCTGCTGTGATGGCCCCATGACTTCGCCTTGAAACCGAGTATTTGGGAGACCGCAGATCGTGACGGAGATTATAAGACTTCCCGGGACGGCCCCTGGCCGCTGCCGTGCCGTCGTGCGCGGCGACTTCGTCTGGACCGTGGGAACCGGCGCCGGGAAGACGGTCGCCGAGCAGACCCGCAATACCCTGGCGGCGATCGAGACCAATCTGAAAGACGCGGGCACGGACAAGCACCGCATTCTGGAAGCAACGGTCTATCTGACCGACATGGCGACCAAGGCCGAAATGGACGAGGTCTGGTGCGCCTGGATTCCCGAGGACGGCTGGCCGTGCCGGGCCTGTGTCGGCACGAACCTTGCGCCGGGCGATCTGGTCGAGATCAAACTGCTGGCGGCGAAATAGATCTGCCCAAACCCCCAACGATCTCCGAAAGAATTTGTCTGATGACATTCGACCACGAAGGGCGGGAGGTAAGTGACTTCGCCTTCGGTCCCTGCGCCGTTTGCGGTGCCGATACCAAAGGCTCGACCTATTGGGCGGGCATCGGTCCTTCGCCCACGCTCTTTGCGCCGGGCGCCAACAAACCCTTTTGCAGTGCCGCCTGTTCCGAAAAATATGCCAGAGCGCCGGGTGTCGAAACCGGCGGGTCATCGGAGGGCGGGCCATCAGTCTGAGACTCGTACGACGGCTGGCTCGGTCTTGGCTTCCCCCGGGCGGGTGGCCCTGAAGTTCGCCAGATAGAGCGCGCAGGAGACCAGCAGTACTGCGATCCAGACCGTTGCGGAATGCCGTTCCCCCAACAACAGCATCCCCCAGAAGATTCCGCCGAAGAGCGCGATGAAGCTGCCGATGGATACGAAAACCGCGCCCGCCTGCTTGAGCAGGTAGAAGTAGAGATAGACCTCCAGGAAACTCACCGGCACGAAGGCTAGGACCGCCCACTGTCCCCAACCCCAGGGCGCGTGCAGCCAGGGGGCGGCGAGCGCCGCCATGGCCTCGAAGGAAGAGAAGCTTTGCCACAGAAAGAACGGCAACAGCATCACCGTCGCCGCGATGGCCTCGCCGGTCACGACCTGAAAGGCATCCAGATCGGACGGCCAGCGGGCCGCGACATAGACGCCGTCGATGGCATAAGCCAGCGGAATGATCAGCGCGAGCAGCAGGCTCTCCATCCGCGCCGAACCGGGGGAAGTGAGATCGGGCCAGAGCACGAGCAACACCCCGATCATGCCCAGCGTTACAGAGGCCAGCCGTGGCGCATTGAGGCGCTCGGTCCCCACCAGAAGGACAATGACCACGGTCAGAACCGGCGTCAGGGATTCGAAAAACACGATCAGTCCGGCGGAGAGCTGCTCGGCCACCAGAATGACAGCACCCAAGGGCACCACGAAGCCGAAGAAGGCGCTGATCAGGAAAAACCAGAGATGAGAGAGCGAGGGGCGAAACCAGATTACTTTGCAGGCCATCACCACGAGATAGGCGCAGGCCAACAGAAACATCGCAATGGTGAGAATGGCGAGTTCGTTCAAGTCTGAATCGCCTGCGATTTTCAGGAGTGTGAACTGCAGCCCCCAGGACGCGCCCAGAATGAAGAGCGGCAGGCTGTAGCGCCACTCCGGACGCAGACCAGACCGGGACGCACCGGGCTTTGACCCGCCGGACATCTGTCTTGCAGACGCTCCGCTGCGCGCAGACACAGCCTCACCCCGCCCGTCGGGCGCAGCCGGCCCGCCGTGGTTTTCTGGCGTCGTCATCCTTTGACGCGCTCCTCGTCATAAGTACTTCCAGCCACAGCATAACATAGTCATATGTATACGTGTAAAAATACTTCGGGCGTGAGCTTTGCGCCTGGAACGGCTTTGTGAACGCAGTTGACCAAGCGCGCAGGTTACAGCATGGCGCAGGCCGAAGACCTGCTGGCCGGCGCGCCGCGCTATCTCCTGTAACCGCCATGAGGCCTGATCTCCCCTACGTCAGCTGCTGTATTTCCAAGTGTTGAACATTCAACTTGATGGAAAACAGATATCATATGTGTTATAACGGCATGGGCGCTTCGATTTTCATTTAATAAATCAATACAAGATCAATAACTTAGAAAGTATCGCGCGCCGTTTGGGGAATATAGTTAATCGGCGGGGAATTTTTGTGGCGCGTTTCATTTCAATCTTTGTCTTTCTGGTGTCTTTGTTACTTGTGCCAGCTGCTTTCCAGTCCGCAGAAGCGGGTCCGGTCGGAAAGGCGCTCGGCGAACTGGGTATGGACGCGGAGACCCAGAATCTGGGCGATGCCCTTCAGAGCGAACTGGCTGCCCTCAAAACCCAGGGAAACACGGTGCGCGGCGCGAGCGGCGCGCTCTCGGAACTGGCGCTGAATTCGGGTGAACTGATCTGCAATTCCTGGCTGATCGGGTTCAACGTCAAGATCCGCAACATGATCATCGAAAACGAAAAGCTTTCCGGTGATGCGAAGATCCGGCATCTGCAAGCCATTACCAAAATGCGCGAGTTCGTCAGCAAGCTGGAGCTTGAATGTACTCGCGTTGGTTTGATCGGCGATGGCGGACCGGCCGGCGAGGAAAGCGTGGAAGAGACGGAAGAAGAGCCTGAGCAGGAGGAGGAAGAGACCGAGGCCGAGGCCGAGGATGACGGACGGATCAAGCCGCTGCCCGGAGAGACTGTCGGCGATGCCATCTGCCGTCACAGATGCCAGGCGGCGTTCGACAAGATGCGGGAGTGGGAAAAATCCCTGAAGAGCGCCGAAAAGATATCTAACGAGGCCGCTCAGAAAGCCGCCGGCCTGCAGAAAAGGCTGACAAAACTCGAAGCCGATCTCGCGGAAAGCAAGGCGAAAGTCGCCAAGGCCAAAAAGGCCGTGAAGAAAACCATCTATCCCGACAGTACCTTCCAGGAGCGCCAGGCGGTCATCCGGGCGGGCAAGGATCTCTCGATTTACGAGCCGGCGGTCGCGCGCTTGAGCGGTGAAGTCGCGTCGGTCAGCGCGGCCCTCAAAAAAGCGCAGGCCGAGGCCAAGAGCTGGCAGGATCACTTGAAGTGGGTCAAAGGCCATACCGAAAAGGCGCGCAACGTCTACTTTGACTGTATCCGGAACTGCGTGAAGCAGGCCAAGGCCGCAGGTGAAAAAATGACGCTCACCTGTCCGGATGACTATCCCTGCGTGTCCGCCGGGACCGGCAGCGCGCCGGTTCAGGAAAAGCCAGAGCCCAAGGAGACGAGGACCTCCTATGTCTGCCCCATGCCTCCCGCACACCTTGCCGCCGTGGTCGGCGCGAACGATAAGATCGGCAGCGGCGCGCGCCTGAAGAACAAGGTCAAGGAAGCTTTCGGTGGCGGTTTCGGGGTCGGGGGCAGCGGCGGCAATTCGATCGGCGGCGGCTTCGGGCAGGGACGCAGCACCTTCGGCAGCGGCGGCGGCCGTCCGGCTATCGGACCAAAACCCGATCTGGATGACGACCCCATCGACGACGATGACAAAGTGACCCAGGAGGCTCAGGGCGTCGAGCTGGCGTCTGGTGCGCTTTGGACCGACGAGGGGCTTCTGGTCAGCATCAGCATCGAAGACTCGCCCGGTGATGGCACCTTCCAGTCGGTTTTCCTGGAAGACTCCGAAGGCCGCCGCCGCGCACCCGATGAAATTCGCCTCTACGGCCTCTGGCACGAATGGCACCTGAGTGTGACCTGGACCTATCGCGCCTGGGTCGACAATGAGTTGGTCAAGGAAGAGAGTGGCGGTTGGAGCGCGGACGGGCGCAATGTCTACGTTGTTTCTTCCTTGACCGAGGGGACAGCGCAGGATGCCGGACTCTGGAGGATGATGGGCTTCAAGACCGCCAACAAAGGCATGCGGTCCATCGGTGCGCTCTTCAAGATCAGAAGAGAAGATCTTGCCAGGCCGATGGATCTTGTCGTGCATACGACCCTGCCGGAAGAGAGTCCCGTCACCACGGTGCCGATTGTTGGCCGACTGTTCCGTCAGGGCGGGAAGGACGAGCGGAACCTGGATGTTCTGATCAGACCGACCCTTGCCACGATCGCGCAGGAAAACAACTGCTATTGAGGCGGCGCCTGAGAGGCCCGCCGCACCGGGTCCGTCGAGTTCATGTCCCGCGCCGTCGGGCTGCAGCCATACCGGTCAAAGACCGGACTGTGTATTTGATGTTTTTTCTGAAGTCATCCGGCGTTAGCCTCCTTGCCTGCAATGCGACACGGGAGATGCAAATGCCAGGGGCAAGGCAGAGAGAAGAGACGCGAGAAGAGACGCGAGAAGAGGCAGGGCCGGCGACTGGAACCAAAAGGTCTTGGGGGATCAACAACGACACCGCATCCTTGCGCGATGTCTTGCTGGGCAAGCCGGAGTATTATCGCTGGGTCGAGGCCGGGCCGCTGATCGGCCGGACGCTGGCCAATGCGCACAAGACCGGGGTGAAGTTCGATCTGCAGACAGCGATGGCGCAGCATGCCGAGATGGTGTCGATCTACGAGGACAACGGCGTCGCCTGCCATTATCTGGAGGCCGACCCGGTTTTGCACCGGAACTTCTTCGCCCGCGACTCTTCGGCCATGACGCCCTGGGGCGCCTTGATTTGCCATATGCAGCTCAAAGTGCGGCGCGCGGATTACGTGACGGCGATCCGGTTTTATCAGGAGAAGGCTATTCCGATCTGGAACTTCGCGACCGCGGGTCACTTCGAGGGCGGCGATTTCGTCATCCTGGAGCCGGGCCGGGTCCTGATCGGGTATTGCGGCGAGCGTTCCGAAAAGGAAGGTGCGGAACAGGTCGCCGATTTCGTGCGCGGCGAAGGCTGGGAGGCGGTCACCGCACCGATCAGCCGTGAGTTCGTTCACATGGATGGATTGGTCGTGCCCCTGGCCGAGAAGCTCTTGGTCGCCTGTGTCGATGCCCTGGAGCCCTGGCTGGTCGCGCAACTGAAGGAATGGGGTTTCGACTTCGTCGACGTCCCCTATCGGGAGGCCAAAAACCTGGGGGTCAATCTGGTTGCGCTGGGCAACGGCAAGGTACTGTCTATGAAGGGGGCCAGTGAGTTGAACGAAAAGATGCGTGCGCTCGGCTTCACGGTGTACGACCCGGACATGTCCATGTTCACCCTGGGCGGCGGCGGGGTGCACTGCCTCTGCCAGGCGCTTTGCCGGGACGCGCTTTAGTCTCAAGCTGCGTTGCGTGGTTCGCCGGTGACCGGCTAGATCAGATCAAGTTTAGATGGAATCGCCGAAGGCGATCTATCGTGCTTGTGAATCTGATCTAACACTAAGATTCAGAGCGGATTCACATGTTTTGACGGAACCACTCTGTGGTTCCGTCAAAACATGATCCGGTCTAGTGTCTGACTGTCGTCGCGCGCGAGAGGAGCTGCATAATGAACGACCGGACCCGGAAAATCGCCGACTCAGCCGTAAAAGCGGTTTTCGATTCTTATCCGCCTGACGTCCGGGAAAGCCTCCTGAATCTGCGGTCACTGATTCTTGAAACAGCGACGACGACGGATGAGGCCGGTCAGCTTCAGGAAACCCTCAAATGGGGTCAGCCGAGTTATCTGACGCTTAAACCCAAAAGCGGCAGCACCATCCGCATCGATCAGGTCAAAGGGGAAGCGGGGCGCTACGCGCTCTACTGTCACTGCCAGACCACGCTGATCGAGGACTTCCGCGCGCTCTATCCGGACGAATTCCGCTTCGAGGGCAATCGCGCCATGGTCTTCGAGGCGACCGATAAGCCTGATGAAGACGCTTTGAGACACTGCATCGCTCTGGCTTTGACTTATCACGCACGGAAGAAGGGGGCAGCCTCGGCAAAGTAGATCTGGCTTGGCTGGAATTGCTGTGTGGGATGTTTTTTGCTTACGAAGCCGAGCTGAAACGAGTTTCAGGTTCGCCGCATCAGGGCATGCCCCGTGCTTCTCGCTTTACGTGGTCTTTCCAAAACATGACGCTGGAAATGTCTTCGACAGGCCAGATGGCGAGAAGGCGCCAGTCTTTGGCTTCAATACTGCGCCCTGCGCCGCCGATGAAAAAAAGCAAAAGACCGAGGCAGAGCAGGCGCAATGGTTGGGCATGTGACTTCGGGGCTCCATAGAGAGTCCGCGTCAGTGATGTGCGCGCAAGGTGAGCCAAGGGAGCTGCAATAAAGATCAGCCAGAGGTGAGCGGCAAAGCTCCAAGCTGTCGCGCCTTCCTCGCCGAGCGTAGCAAGGTCGTCACCAAGCCCGGAAAGACCGTAAAAAGTGACATAGATGACCAGGGCGAAGCCGACGCAATGACCCTGTAATTCACGCTTTGACCGCGGATCCCATAACTGCTGCCCTGTGAGGATGCGTTGCGTAAACTGAACGAGAACGCCGATTATACATCCCGCGACGAGCGGGCTGATGATGACGGCAAGATCCTGCATCGGAGAAGCAGAGACAAAGGGTGTCAGTGTCAGGATCCACGAGATAAGTGCCGAGACCCCGAGGCCGGCGACTATTGTCCAGCCAAAGAAGGGACCTGCGACAATGATCCAACCTGCGAGCAGGCCGACTAAGACTTGAAGCGATCGGCTGCCGGGATGGAAGACCGTCGAGACCGCCGCGTTGGTTGCGAGGTAGCAGGCGATATAGAGACCTACAATCGTAACCGAGAACCAATTGTATATCTCCGCTGTCGGTCCCGGCCCCAAGTCATAATCGGTAAATATGCGTGCCGTAAAAAACAGAGCTATGGCCATGGCCGTGATGCAGGCCGCAGCGACAAGGATTGATCTGGTCGAGACCGTCATAAGGCTCTGAAAGACTGTGAGGTTTATAGCTTAAGCCGTTATCATGAGATGCGAAGTTCCAATAAAACCTTAACGCTTCAAACCTGGCTTTGCTTACGCTGGATCGCCGGCCGGGTGTGCCGGGCGGTGCGACACTCCGCAAAACTTGCCAGCCGTCCGGAACTCTGGTCTTCTTGAGTGAGAATAAGTCGCTGACTGTGGAGCTACTCTATGTCGCTGGAATTTCTCCTGACCTCGATCATCGTCGTGCTTCTGCCTGGCACCGGTGTTCTCTACACCCTGGCCATCGGGCTGGGTAAGGGTTGGCGGGCCAGTATTCTGGCGGCGCTGGGCTGCACCCTGGGGATCATTCCGGCGATCATCGCCTCGGTTGCCGGGCTGGCGGCGCTGCTTCACACCTCTGCCTTGGCATTCCAGGTCATCAAGTACCTCGGTGTCGCGTATCTTTTTTACATGGCGTGGTGCGTGCTTCGGGACGGCGGTGGCATGGAGATTTCCGAGAAGACTACGCCCATGTCGGCAGGCAAGGTCGTCTTCAACGGTTTCTTTCTGAACATCCTGAACCCGAAGCTCTCGCTTTTCTTCCTCGCGTTCCTGCCGCAGTTCGTTCCGGTGAATACAGTCAATCCCACAGCGACCATGCTGGGTCTGGCGGCGGTCTTCATGCTGCTGACCTTCGTGGTTTTCATCGGCTACGGGGCCTTCGCGGCAGCCGCCCGCCACTATGTGGTCTCCAAGCCCGGCGTTATGCTCTGGCTGAAGCGCGGTTTCGCCGGCGCCTTCGGCCTTCTCGGTCTGCGGCTGGCCCTGTCGGAGCGATGAACTGCGTCGAGGCGCTGAGCCGGAGGGGATTGCAACGCCTTGGACGCTGAATGCATAACGCTGAGGAGATAACCCGCCGTGCGCCGGTCTGGCGTGCCCTGTCCGATTTGTTTCTGGATACGGAGCTCGACGAAACCGATTTCGCAGGCATCGCAGAGACGATACGCGCGGCGGGATTTACGGCCGATCAGGCCGAGGAAATTCTGCGGTTCGAAGTGACGCCGGTCTTCTGGGGCAATATGTTGGCGGCTGCAGGCGAGTGGGAACCCTGGAGCCAGTCACAGGTGTGCGAAATGGTCTGCAAGCGCTTGCGGTCACGCCCGCGGTATTTTACCTGGTTCCACGACTGGAGAACCCGCAGGCAGATGACTCTTGTACGGCCCGATTGGCGCCGCGTCCGGGAGTGCCTGGAGCGCGGGCTGGTATAGCATCGGATCTCTCTCCTATGAGCCGACAAAGACCTCTTGGACCAGGCTCTCCAGCTTTGCGGGCAGATCCTGCGCGCGCAGAACCGCGCCGTGGCAGGGAATGATTCTTTTGGGTTCATCTTCGCGGATCTGCTGGCACACCCAGGCGGCGTAAGCGGCTTTATCTCCTGTCCCGTAGGTCGGGAAGGGTTTGAGGATTTCGGGTTTGGCTGCCTCCTTCCGCCTGGCCTGGATCTTCGGGCCGCAAAAGGCATCGACGACAAGCCAGCTTGTTTCTTTGTGCTTGCGCATCCGCAACCAGACTTCGCCCGTCTTCAAACCCACAGGCTCTATAAAGTCGACGCCGGGCGGCAGGAGTGCTCTCAGATTCTTCAGGCTCGCTATGTCCAGGCCGGTGACCTTCCGCAAGCGTGGCGCGGCTTTGTCGGAGGCGCAGAGTTCGGCATCTGGGAAGGCGTCGGCATAGGCGCGCAGAGCCTTGTTGTGGTAGTGATTGGGGGCCAGCAAAAACGCCACTTCGCCAATCCCGGCCAGACTTTCCAACGCTTTTTCGCCAAGACCCGTTACCGGACTGAAGAGACACAGGCGGTCGTCTTTCAGCTTGAGTGCCGAACAGCGCAGATCGTTGCTGTCCGCGATGAAGACGCCCTCGATTCCCTCCAGTTCACCGAAGGCTGATAGCTGACCTGCCATGCTGCGCTCCATTCTTGAGTGATCATTCAAAAAAGGATATCATACGCGAAATCGAATGCAAGTGGAGACAAGATGGGGCGTCATCAGGAGTTCGATGCGGACGAGGTTCTGGAGGCCGCGATGTGGGTCTTTTGGGAGAAGGGCTATCGCGCGACGTCGATGGTGGATCTCGAGGCGGCAACCGGGCTTCAGCCGGGCAGCATTTATAACGCGTTCGGCAGCAAAAAAGACCTGTTCCTCTCGGTGCTGGATTTTTACCGGGAGCAGGTGGTCGGACAGCGGGTCTGGGTGCTTTTGCAGACCGCAGACCCGCTGGAAGCGATCGAGGCTTTTTTCCGGACTGCTTACGAGGATCTCGAGCCCGAGCAATTGGCCGGATGTCTGCTGACCAATTCGGCCACTGAGATGGCAAAGGCGGATAAGGACATTCAAGCCTGTGTCGCCGCCGGTGTCATACAAATTGAAACGGCCTTCCAGGAGAGACTGATCGAGGCGCAAGCTGCCGGTGAATTAAGTCCTGACAAAGATCCTGCATTGCTTGCCGCGCATCTCAATGCCTGCTTTCAGGGCTTTGGCGTTGTCGGCCGCCTGACCCGCGACAAAGCCCGGCTTGGCGCGATATGCGATGCCGCGATGCTGTGCTTGCGGTAAACCGTTTCACAGGTCCCTTTTGTTTCAGCGCAAGAAACGGATGGCTTCATCGCGTGAAAGCAGATAATTCCCAGCCTTGAGATGCTTAATGGGATCGGGCGGGAAGCTATGACGAATGGAGCGGCGATCAATCGCTCAATGGGCGCGCTGGAGTGGGGGATGGTGATTCTGCTGTCGCTGGTCTGGGGCGGATCCTTCTTTTTCAATGAAATCGCCGTGCGGGAGCTGCCGCCCCTGACGGTCGTGGTGGGCCGTGTGGTTCTGGCATCCCTCATCCTGCTCACTCTGTTGCGGTTCCTGGGACAACGGATTCCCACGAGCGGTACCGTCTGGCGCGCCTTCTTCGTTATGGGCTTTCTCAATAACGTCGTCCCCTTCACTTTGATCGTCTGGGGACAGATCCATATTGCGTCCGGTGTTGCCTCGATCCTGAATGCGACAACGCCGCTGTTCACCGTCCTGGTCGCGCACTGGATGACGGCGGATGAGAAGATCACGAAAGGTCGGGTGATGGGTGTGTTTGCCGGTCTTGCCGGGGTCGCGGTCATGATCGGTGGTGATGCCCTGACCGGGCTTGGCGTGAATGTGGTCGCTCAGCTCGCCGTTCTCGCGGGGGCATTGTCCTACGCCTTCGCAGGGGTCTATGGTCGCCGTTTCCGGGCGCTGGAAGTTTCCCCCATGGCGACGGCAACCGGGCAGGTGACGGCCTCCAGCGTGATGCTGGTGCCGGTGATGTTGATCGTCGATCAGCCCTGGCTGCTGCCGATGCCGAGTGCTGCCGCGATCGGTTCGCTGATCGGTGTCGCGGCGCTTTCGACCGCTGTTGCCTATATTCTCTACTTCCGGATTCTCGCCACGGCGGGTGCGACCAACCTGCTGCTGGTAACTTTCCTCATTCCCGTCAGCGCCGTCCTGCTGGGTGTGCTGATCCTGGGCGAAGTGCTGCTGCCGAAGCACCTGACAGGTATGGCGCTGATCGGGCTGGGTCTGGCGGCCATTGATGGGCGGCCCTGGCGCTTTCTCCGGTCGATCTTTGCGGTGAAAGCCTGATCTCTCAAAAGTCCTGCCGGTACATGACAAAGCCCGGACGGACCGCGATCTTGTCATAAAGCTGCATGGCCGTTTCGTTGGTCTCGTGCGTATGCCAGTAAACTCGGGTTCCACCTTCGGATTGCGCGGCGTCGTATACTGCCGTGATGAGGGCGCGCCCGACACCCTGACCGCGTGTCGTCTCGTCGGTGAAGAGATCCTGCAGATAGCAGGTCGGCCCCAGCATGGTGGTGTTGCGGTGAAAGATGAAGTGCACCAGTCCGACCAGCGCGCCGTCACGTTCCGCAACCAGCGCATGGACCGGTTCGGTGGCATCGAAGAAACGCGCCCAGGTCGTCCTGGTGACTTCCGCCGGAACAGCCGTCGGGCCACTGCGTTTATAGAAGCTGTTGTAGCCTTCCCAAAGGCGCAGCCAGGGATCGAATTCCGTCTGTAGGGGCGGACGTACCAGTGTTTCGCGGGCCATGAGAGCATTTCCTTATTGAGGCCGGATAGATCCTAAGATCCCTGAGATTGGCCGCTCACGAAAGGTCCGGTCTGAACGGCCCGGCAGGGCCAAAGGCAAGGCGACAGGCGCCCTGGACTCGTATCGGATCCAGGCCGCAATTGAGCGGTGTCGCCTGTTCTTCCTAACTCGCCCTGAGCGGCATGACGTTCGGGCGGCCTTGCGCGCTCAAGGAGATCTCGGCCTCGACGCCGTAAACCCTCTGCAGGCGGTCGACGGTCAGGACATTTTCGGGCGGACCCTTTGCCTCGATCCGGCCTTGGGAAAGGCAGATCATCTGGTCGGCGAATTGCGCCGCCAGCGTGAGGTCGTGCATGGCCGCGATGGCGATGGTGCCATGGTCCGTGCAGTGCTTCCGGACAGCCTCCAGAACCACGAGCTGGTGCCGAAGGTCCAGCGCTGCGGTCGGTTCGTCCAGCAAGAGAACGTCGGGTTGGCGGAACAGGGCTTGCGCGAGGAACAGCAACTGCCGTTGACCGCCGCTGATGGCGTCAAGCGTGCGCCCCTGAAGCGCGGCCAGACCGAAGCGGGCGAGCGCAGCCTGTGCGGCCTCCGCGAGATCTCCCGGAACCGAGAGGCCGAGTGAGCGCAGGCGGCCCAGCAGAATCACCTCCAGGACCGTGAGCGAGGAGGTCGGCCCGATGTCCTGGGGCATGTAGGCGATGACCTCCTGCCGTTCCGCCTTGCCCAGCGTTGCCTCCTTGAGACTGACGTGGCCTCGAGACGGCAGCAGTCCAGAGAGCGCCTTGAGCAGGGTGGATTTCCCGGCGCCGTTGGGGCCGATCAGCATGGCGAACTGCCCCGGTGCGCAGGAAAGACTGGCCCGCTTGACGATGGCGGCACCGCCGAGCGCGACCTCGAGATCTTTGACGTTCAGGGTCACCAGAATCTCCGTCGGCCGCGAATGATCAGAAGGAAAAGAAAGGGCACGCCGATGACCGCCGTCACGATCCCGATCGGCACGATCGCGCCCGGCGAAATCAGTTTCGAGATCACGGACGCGCCGGCCATCACGAAAGCGCCGGTGACCGCGGACATGGGCAGCAGCACGCGCTGATCTTCGCCCACCAGCATCCGCGCGATGTGGGGCGCGACCAGTCCGATGAAGCCGATGGTGCCCACGAAGGCCACGGCACCGGCGGTCAGCAGGACGATCAGGGTGAAGATCTTGAGCCGCAGACGCTCGACCGGAACGCCCAGGCTCTGCGCCCGCTCGTCGCCCAGCCTGAGCGCCGTCAGTTTCCAGACCTCGGGCAGCAGCAGGACGATGACAAAGAACAGGATTCCGCCGGTAATCGAGACGGAAAGATAGGTCGCCTTGACCAGGCTGCCGAAGAGCCAGAAGACGATTTCCTGCAGCACCTCCGGCGCGGAGAGATACTGCACCAGGGACTGCAGCGACTGAAACATGAAGAGCGTGGCGATCCCGGCCAGGATCATGACTTCCGATGTCATGCCGCGCAGCCGTGCCATGCCGTAGACGATGCAGGCCGCCAGGCAACCGCCGAGAGCGGCGGCGACGGGAATTGAGAAGCTGGGGATCAGGGGCAGCTCGAAACCGGTCAGGATGGCGAGCGCCGCGCCGAAGCCGGCGGCAGCCGAGAAGCCCAGTGTGTAGGGGCTGGCCAGCGGATTGCCCAGGATGGTTTGCATCAGGGCGCCGGCGGTGCCGAGAGAGGCACCGACCAGCAGGGCCATCAGGGTCATGGGCAGGCGGATTTCATGGACGATAACGTGAACCGTCGCGTCCACCCGGCTTTCCGGCAGAGTGAGTGCGGAGAGGACATCCCAAAAACCCAGAAAGGCCGGTCCGACCAGGATGTCGATCACGACGACCAGCGCCAGAACCGCCACGGCAGCCAGCAGGATGAGACTGCGGCGCCGGACCAGTGTGCTGTAGGTGAGGGGCTCCGATGCGGTCAGTGACATTTTGAGTGCCTTTTCGAACAGGGAAGGGCACCCCCGCTGCGCCGACTTTTAAAGATCCGCGCAGCGGGGGTGTCTCGGCTGATCAATCCAGTTTCACCATGAAGCTGCCGTTAGCCTCGATCGGCAGATAGGTCTCGTAAAAGCGCGCCTGGTTCGCCACAGGATCCAAGTCCGCGAAGGCTTCCGGATGCAGGATTTTCGCAATGTACTGCAGGAAGCTGTAGTCATAGAGCGTGCGTGCACCGCCGTGATAGACCGCGTGAACTTCGCCCTTCTGGACGGCGGGCAGGCTGCTCCAGCCCGGGCGCTTGGCGTAGGCCGCCATGCGGGCGCGGGTGGTGCCCGCCTCCACGCCGAATCCCATCAGCACGGCGGTGTCCCGTCCGACCCAGTCGGAGCCGGCCAGGAGCACGGCCACGGGCTTGCGGGCCAGAACGTATTCCGGGTTCAGCGGCCCCCAGTTCGCGATCTTGCCCTCGGCGATGTTGTCGCCGCCGGCCATCTTGATCACGCCGCCCCACATGGTGTTGCCGTAAGAGTTGCCATAGGTCTCCGGCCCGGCTCTGCCGAGTTCGACATAGACCGGCTGCGGTGTGCCCCCGGCGGTCTTGACCCGCTGGATGACGTCCAGCACCGCCGCCTCGTACTCCCCGGCCAGCTTTTCGGCGCGTGCTTCGCTCGCCATGACTTTGCCGATGATGCGTGTGCTCGCCAGATGCTTTTCGAGAGTCTGGGCGTTGTAATCGGCGACCACGACCGGTATGCCCGCGGCTTCCAGCTTGGCGACACCTTCCTCGCCCAGGCCGCGGTACTGCCAGGCGGCGATGATGGCGACGTCCGGTTTGGCCGCGATCGCCTTTTCGACGGAGAAACCACCAGCTTCTTCGTAGCCGACATCGATCAGCTCGGCGATGCGGGGCGAGACCGCGCTGTAGGCCTGGAACTGGCTGTTGCGCCAGCCCTCCCAGGGCTCACGGGAGATAGCGACGACCCGGTCAAAGGCGTTTTCGCCGACGATGGCGTAAAAGTCCTCGAAATAGAAGCCGAGCAGAACCCGTTGAGCGCCATGCGGGACCTCAACGCTGCGGCCTTCGGTATCGGTAATGGTGATGGTCTCGGCCGATGCGCTCAGCGGCAGCGAGAGGCTGAGGGCAAGCGCGGCAAAAGCACCGGCAAGCCCCTTGAGAGCTTTGAACATTTCAGAATTTTCCTTTGAGTCTGCAGAAATCATCCGCGCAAACCCGTCAGACGGCGCGGACGTGAGATCTAGGCGGGGCTCAAAGGGGTGGGGCGCGGCTCCGAAAAGCCTCTGCATCGCCGTGAGCGGCGGCAATCCGGGCTTGGGTGGCTTTGACGCGATAAAGCGTTGTGTCCGGCAGCCGCAATCCGGGCTGTTCGGGCCCCGCCATCGCGGCGGATCCGCCAAAGGGCTGACACCATTCGCAGCCGGGAAAAACTTCCGGATTTTCCGGTGCTTCCTTGCCGTTGGCATCCAGGTTGATCACCACCAGCCCGCGCGGCGTACAGATCACGATGCTGTTGCCGGAGAGCGCACCTGCCTCGGCCAGTGCATCCGCCCGCAAGGCCGCATCCGCCGGCGGCACGAATACGGATGCCGTCGCCACCTGCATCAGCAGCCATGCGATCAGCGGCAGCAGCGAAAGTCGCCGGAATTTGCGGAGTTCAGCCAAGGAAAATGTCAGCCCCAGAAATACGATGGCAGGACGTTACCGTATTACACAGGGCGGTCAATCGGTTTTTTATCGTGTTGACGGGGGCTTTTCGGACCGCTTTGCTTATCTGGCGAAGTCAAAGCGTCGGCCTGCTCTTTCTCGATTGACGCGAGTGCTTTCAAGAGAAACCAAACAGCCAGGTTATGTCCGACCTTCAGACCGCGCACCTCTCACTCCGTCGACCCCGGCTCTCTCATGTCCCGGCGCTTTTCCGCTTTCTCGGTAACCCCGATGCCATGCGCCACACCCACGTCGATCTCACACTGCGCGATTGCCGCCGCCGCATCGCTGTCCATGAACGCTTTCGCCGCCGCGATGGCTGTGCGCCCTGGACGGTGGCCGAAAAAGCCTCAGGCGGAATTATCGGCTGGGGCGGTCTCTACCATGACCCCTTCGATCGGCGCTGGGGGGTGGAGGTCGGCTATGCCTTTCATCCCGATGTTTGGGGAAGGGGCTATGCGACCGAGCTGGTGACCGCGAGTTTAAAACTGGCGGATGAGGTTCTGGCGCTCCCGGAGGTCTGGGCCTTCGCGCAGCCGGACAACGCGGGGTCGCGCCGGGTGCTGGAGAAAACCGGCTTTGCCGAGATCCGTTTCGTGCCGGAGATGGGGCGCATTCTATATCGGCGCGAAGGTGTTGCATAACAGCCCGCGCAGGGGCGTTGCTCGCCTCCTGCGTGAAGTTGATCCTCTGAAGGCCTTCTCATCGCGCGTGTGAAATGACATCATGCTGACGGCTCTTGCGGAGCTTGTTCACCATCGTCTCACAAACCGAAAATCGATTCGTCGATCAATAGGGAGGAACATCGTGATCACCAGCCTTCAAAAACATACCGGCCTTGGCACTCTTGTCCTCAGCGCAGTTCTGAGTGCAGTCCTGAGCGCGGGTCTCGCTGCGCAGGCGCCGGCCGCGAACGACGCGCCGCTCACCGAAAATTGGGCGCCCAGCGAATGGGGACCCGATGACAAGGCAGGGTCGGTCAACCGCACCACGCCCGAGATGGTTCTGAAAGCCGCGCAACTGATCAAGCTGGGCAAGGTCGCGACCCTGGGCAAGGTCTATCAGCAGGACGCCCCGGCCTTCGGGTCGCGCGGCTGGCGCATGACCATTCCCGGCATGCCGACGGGCGGCCCCTTCGGGGAACAGCAGATGGTCTATAACGACGAATATGTCTCGGCCGAGATCGGCCAGATCGGCACCCAGTTCGACGGGCCCGGCCATATCGGCATCATCACCTCGAAAGGACATTTCTTTTACAACGGCCGCTTCATCGAAGACGAAGACGTCACCGCTTACGGCCTCGGGCCGCTGGGCGTGGAGCATGTCGCCGAGAAGGGTTTCGTCTGCCGGGGCGTGCTCCTGGACGGCGTTGCCTACAACGGCGGGACCATGCCGATTCCGACCAGCCGGGAAAAGACGGATCCCGGCATCGTCTCTGATGCCGACATCAAGG
The DNA here is from genome assembly GCF_007004665.1 of Denitrobaculum tricleocarpae. GTDB lineage: Bacteria > Pseudomonadota > Alphaproteobacteria > Kiloniellales > Kiloniellaceae > Denitrobaculum > Denitrobaculum tricleocarpae. The sequence goes on from NZ_ML660058.1 coordinate 173,206, forward strand.
CCATGATCGAGCGTCAGGGCATTGATCCCATCGGCGAGGGGGATTGCGTCTTTCTTCACACCGGTCACGGCAATGTCTGGCATCCTGACGACTGGGACAGCTACAGCGCCGAGGAAAAGCGCTCCCGAATCGCGAAGTTCAACAGCGGCGAGCCCGGTTACGGCATCTCGGCCTGCAAGTACATGGCCGACCGAAAGATCATTCTCTGGGGTGCCGACACCTGGGGTTCGGAAGCGGTCGGGCCCCGCTTTGGCGGCGAGAACGATCAGCCCTTCGAATGTCACGTCGAAATGCTGACCAAGCGCGGGATCTGGAACCTGGAGAACATGGATCTCTCCAAGCTGGCCGAAGAAAAGGTCTACGAATTCCTCTTCGTCTGGTCGCCGCTGAAGATCAAGGGCGGCACCGGCTCGCCGGGCAATCCGGTCGCGCTTTACTAATGTGATGTTTCTGAAGTTCGCCGCATAATATGCGGTGAATTTTAGAGACTGAATCACACTAGATTCAATCAGGTAGTGTCCCGTTGAATCTGAAATTCAATGAAGTGAATTTCAGATTCGGGATACTAGGTACTTGAGTCTGAGATGCGAAAACGGCGGTTCCTCCAGGGAGCCGCCGCTTTTTCATGAGAGGTCGTCTCGCCGAGTCTCAAGCCGGGACTGCATCTTCGGCATATTGCGCCAGGAACTTGGGGCTGGGCGGGATCGGTTTGATGACGTCGACCAGGACGCCGTTGGGATCGCGGGTCATGAAATGACGTTGACCGAAGGGCTCGTCGCGCAGGGGCAACAGGATCGGCAGCTCCGCCGCCTGCGCCCGTTCGTACTCGCTGTCGACGTCCTCGACCTCGAAGTTGATGATCAGGCCGGAGACCCTGCCGCGTGCGGCCGCGGGAACGGTCTCATGATCGCCCTGCAGGATCGCGATGTTGACGCGCGGGTCTTCGCGGGATTGAAGATGCACGTACCAGTCGCTCTCGAAACTCGGCGCGAAGCGGAAATGCGCCTGATAGAAGCGCGCGGTCGATGCGACGTCGTCGGTCATGATCACGGGATAGAACTGGGTGCATTTCATGGCTTTCAATCCTCTCGCAATAAACATACAATCTGTATGTAAATGATAGAAACATACAAGGTGTATGTATGCAAGAGAATTCCGATAAGAGCCTTGAAAGACCTGCCGCAAAACCCTCGGCCAAGACTTTGCGGGGACCGACAGGCGGTAACGCACAGCGCAGAAGCAACAAGCAGCGTAGCGAGAGCACGCGCAGCGCTTTGATCTCGGCGGCGCGGCGGCTTTTTGTGGAAAAGGGCTATGCCGAAACCGGGACGCCCGAGATCGTCGCCGCGGCCCAGGTCACCCGTGGCGCGCTCTATCATCACTTCGCTGACAAAGCGGATCTTTTCCGGGCGACCCTGCGGGAAGAAGCGCGGGCGGTCGCCGATCACATCGAGCAAGAGACCGAAGAAGCGCGATCCGCGCTCGAGGCTATGACACGCGGGGCCGACTCCTACTTCGCGGCCATGTCGGTGCCGGGGCGGGTGCGGTTGTTGTTGCTCGATGGACCTGCCGTGCTGGGTCATGCGGAGATGGCAGAGATAGACCAGGAAACCGGCGGTGAAGAACTCCGGCAGGGCCTGGCCTATGCGATGGAGAAGGGCGCGCTCGCCCCGCTGCCCCTCGAGGCCATGACCTCCATCCTCTCCGCCGCCTTCGACCGGGCCGCGCTGGCGATTGCGCAGGGCGCGCCTGCGGAGGACTATAAAGCCGCGATCCGCCGCATGCTGGAAGGCCTTCTGAAGAGAGCCTGATGGTGGTTTCCGGCTTCAGGCGTACTGGGCCAGCCCGTGACCGAAAGACCAGTTCTCCTTCGGAACCTCCACCAGGTTGATGAAAATATCTTCCGGGCGCAGGCCCGGAGTCTCGGTCAGGCGCTTCACGATCCGGGCAAAGAGGGCCTGTTTCTGCTCCAGGTTCCGTGTGTTGCTGACGGTGAGCTGGATCAGCAAAAGATCGTCGGAACGATCAATGTCGAGGTAGTTTTTGCCGAAATCAAAAGTGGCGTCACCATGTTCCGAAATCGTCATGAAGCGATCGTCCTCGGGGACGTCGAAGGTCTCGCACAGGGCTTGGTACACCTGATCCATAATCTTGCGCTGATAGTCTGCGCTCTTGCCGCGTTTCATCGCAATTCGTGTGAGGGGCATCCCTGCCTTCCTTTCCTGTGTTCGGGGGTTGAACGGGTTGTTGCTGGAAAGCTAGCGAGGACAGTGCGATAATAGAAACGAATAGATACTATTTTAGTAATGCAAAAAGATAATCATGCTCCAGCCCCCTTTAGAGATCGATCTGCTGCGCAGTTTCGTCGCCGTCGCCGAAGGCGAGAGCTTTACCTCGGCCGGAGCCGCGCTGGGCGCGAGCCAGTCCGCGATGTCGGTGCGCATCCGAAAGCTTGAGGAGCGCCTGGGGCGCAGGCTCCTGGACCGCACCCCGCGTTCGATCGCCCTGACCCCTTTCGGCGAGGGCTTTCTGGGGGATGCGCGGCGGGTGTTGGAGGCTCATGACGATGCCATGCTGCGCGCACGGAACCACCTCGATCGCCCGAATCTTGCGCTGGCTGTGAGCGATCATGCCGCCGGCGGCTGCCTGCCACAGGTGCTTATGACGCTCGCCGAACGCCATCCCGAGATCCAGTTTCTGGCCACCGTCGGCGCGTCGGTCGGGATCTACGAGGCCTTCACGTCCGGACAGTACGATGCCGTGGTGGTGCGCGAGGAATCCGGCGATAACAAAGGGCGGCGCCTGTTTCGTGACAAGATGATCTGGGCGGCGGCCAGGACTTTCGAATGGGACCCGAACACACCGCTGCCTCTGATCTCCCTGGCGGCGCCCTGCGGGGTTCGGGCGACCGCGATCACGGCTCTGGAGGCGCAGGATATCGCCTGGCGGGAGGTCTTCGTCGGGACCGGGGTCGCGGCGGTGCAGGCGGCGGTTTCGGCAGGCCTGGGCATCGCCGCGCTGGACAGCCGCAACCTGCCCGATGACTGCCGCCCGGTGAAAAAGAGTCTGGGCCTGCCGTTGCTCCCCGCAACGCAGATGCTTCTGCATCATCGGCTGTCCGGTCGCCGCGGCAACGAGATCGCATCCGCCATCGCGGCTGCTTTTAGAGAGACGGCAGGTCAGTAGACCGGACGGGTTACCGCCCGGGATAGGCCGGTGTGCGGCGTTCGATCCAGGCCGCTAGGCCTTCCCGGCAGTCCTCGGTCGCCGCCATGCGCGCAAACTGCTCCCGTTCGATTTCCAGGCCCTCCGCGATGCTGACGTTGAGACCCCGTGTGACCGCCGTGATAATACGCGCGGCGGCCAGCGGCGAGTGCTGCAGAATACGCTCCGCCAGATCGAAGGCGGCCGGCATCAGGTCTTTGTGCGGGACAACCTGGTTCACCAGTCCCAGCTCGTAAGCGCGTTGCGGCGAAAAGCTTTCGCCTGTCAGCAGCAGCTCAAGCGCGCGCTTGCGCCCTGCCAGGCGGGGTAGGCGCTGAGTGCCGCCAAAGGTCGGCGGAATGCCAATCCTGATCTCGGGTTTGGCGAAGAGGGCCTGTTCGCTGGCGATGGCCAGATGAACCGCTTCGGTGATTTCACAGCCCCCGCCATAGGCCAGGCCGTTGACCGCGGCGATGACCGGCTTGGGGAAGGTCTCCAGGCGGGCGGTCATGGTCTGACCGCGGCGGACGAAGTCCCGGACCGCGACATCGGGTCCTTTTTCGACGCTCCGCGAGAATTCGTGGATGTCGCCACCGGCGGAAAAGGCCCGCTCACCCGCGCCGGTGATGATCACCGCGCCGACTTGAGGATCTTCCTCGATCCGCCCCAGAAGCGTCAGCAGCAGGTCGTTGGTTTCGTAGTTCAGGGCGTTTAGTTTTTCAGGGCGGTTCAGGGTCAGAACCGCGATCCTGTTCTCCAAATGCAGCAGGACCGGATCGGCCATTTCAATACCTCAGATCTGTTGAATTCCTGTGCCGAACTTAGGGTGATCTTTCGCTTGAGTATACTCACTAGTCAGTATACTTTCGATGCCATGCCACGAGACTCCAAGAGCACACGCGACCGGATACTGGATGCTGCAAACCGTCTCTTCTACGCGGAGGGTATCCGCGCGGTCAGTGTGGATGCGATTGCGGAAAAAGCGGGTGTGACCAAACGCACGCTCTATTACCATTTCAAGAGCAAGGACGAGTTGATCACCGCCTATCTGGAATCGCGCGACCAGCCCAATCTGAAACTCTTCGCGAAGTGGTTTGAGGAAGCCGAGGGCGGCCTTGCGGCAAAGATCGAGGCGCTGTTCCGGAATCTGGCCAAGTCGGCCCGCCATCCGAGGTGGAAGGGCTGTGGCTTTCTGCGCACCGCTGCCGAGCTGGCCAACATGCCGGGGCATCCCGCGGTTCAGGTCGGCGCCGCGCACAAGCACAGGTTCGAGGTCTGGCTGGCTGAGGCGATAGCCGCGGAAAGCGCGGACAACGCGGCCCAGCTCGCGCGCCACATTGTTCTGCTCATGGACGGTGCGTTTTCCACCATGCTGATCCATCGGGACCCGGCCTATGTGGAAGCTGCCGGCGATGCCGCGGCGGCGCTGGTTCGGGCGCAGACGGGGCGGCGCTAGAGACGGGGCGGCGCTAGATCAGGTCAAGTTCAGATGGAATCGCCGAAGGCGATGCATCGTGCTTGTGAATCTGATCCAACTAGAGGAATTAAAACGGGTTTTCCGATTTTTTTATGGTCAATCCGGCGCGGCGTGAGCGCACCGGGTTGCCGGGGCAGGCCGTTACCAGGCGAGCGTCTTGATGTTTTGATCGAAGAGCAAACCCTCGACCAACTCCCAGTTGCCCATTTGAACGCCGTCGATGTAGTCGTCCTTGGTCAGGCCCGCCGCCTGTGAGCAGGTGCCGCACATAATGACCTGTCCGCCGTCCTTCATGAAGGCCGACAGCATGTCTTGTATCGACTTATTCTGATCCCGCATCAGACCGTGCAGGTGAGAGGGCCGTTTCTTGTCGGCAAGATAGACGGCGCGAACGTTCAGCCAGATTGCCACAGGCTTGTGGCCGTTCTTCAGGGCCTTCTCATGGGCGAAAAAGATAGCTTTTGCTGCTGACCAGGTGTCGTCGGTAGTGAGGTTGATAAAGAGGCCGGTGGATTTGTTTCCGTCGGATGCCGCTGACACCGGAACAGCGAAAAGAGTGAGAAGAGCAAGACCGGCGAAAAAGACTGAAATCGTACGCTGCATGGAAAGTTTCCTGACTGCCGAATGAGGGGTAGTTCAGTGTGATCTCTCCGGGGCTATAGGCATTGATCTCGATCAACCCTTACGCGAGAAAACCGGATCGAGACCGGCGAGCATCCGGCGTGCCGTGCTGACGAGGCGTATAGGTGTGAGGGCGCCGGTTTAAGGCCAGAGCTGCGGAAAGAAATCGCCCGCGATGGCGTCACCGTCGCCGTAGCCCGCCGCCTCGAACAAGGCGCGTTCTTCCTTGGCCCAGTCGCCGCGGTAGCGGATCTCTCCGTCTTCCGCCGTCATGCGCAGGGTATAACGCTGGACCGTCTCGCTGGGCGTTGTGGTGGAGAGGCTGCCGTGCAGGGTGCGCATGTCGAAAAAGATGCAGTCGCCCAACTCCAGATCGAACTGCACCAGGTCATATGCGCCGGGGTCGCCCTCGATATCCGGCGGCAGGTCATAGCGCACGCCCCTCACGGTCTGGGCTGCGTCACCCGTCTGATGTCCGTCGTCGAAGCGCACCCGCAGGAAGTGTTTGCCCCAGAGATGGGAGCCCCGCACGAAGGAGATACCGTTCTCCTTGGAGACCGGTTCCAGGGGTAGCCAGAGCACGCACATGGAACCGGCAAAATCGAAGTAAGAGATGTCGTGGTGAAAGGGCGGGCGTGAGCTGCTGCCGGCCTCGCGCAGGAACCAGTTGTCCATCACCAGATTGATCCGTTTCGCACCCAACAGCTGCGCGGCGATCGCAGCACAGGGCGAGCTGCGGACGAAGTCCTCGAAGGCCGGAACATGGGACCAGCACCAGAAGTCTTCCCAATAAGCGGGTGCGTCCGGTTCCTTGCAGTGGTTGGTCAGATTGGGGCTCGGTTGCTCCAGGTCGGCCTTGATCCCGGAGCGCAGACCTTCAATCCACTCCGGCGCAAAGACCTTGCGCAACGCAACCACGCCGTCGCTCCGGAAGCCGGCAATGGCCTCAGGACTTATCTCCACCGATACGTCGCGCGCCGCTCTATTCAATATTGTCATGACCCTGCTCCTGCTGCACAGCGACATTGAAGTCACGGAGGGCAGGGCCATGTCAATCCGTCATGAAGGGTCAGCGTTTGAGGACCAGCTTCGTGTCCTGCTCGCGCAACAGGAAAAGAACCAGACACGCCGCCAGAACCGGCACGGACGCAAAGAAGAGCTGATTGCTGCCGCCGCCGTAGGGGTCGAGGATCTGCGGCAGAGATACAACGACCGTGATGGCGTTCATCAGCAGCATCAGGCCGTAGGTGATCGTCCGGTAGAGGCCGAGCGCGAAGGCGAGAATCAGGGCCGTCTGCACCGCGCCGATGGCCAGGATCGTCGTGACGCCAAAGGAGGCTCCGTAGAAGTGCTGGAAGAGGCCGATAAAGTCCTCCGGCATGATGAGTTTGTCGATGGACCAGACCAGCATGAAGATCGCGATGCTCCATCTCAGAATGGGCAGAACGGCGGCGGGGCTTGCCGTGGGCGTCAGGAACTTGGGCATCGGTTTGAGCACTCCGTTTTCTACAGCATTTCATTGTGTTAGGAGGCTTTGGCGGGCCCCAACGACGTGCATATGGGCCGGGAGTTCTCGGGAAAAAGGACCCCCTCGCGGGAATGTGATCTGTGAGGACCGCGGGAAGCGGCCGGGACAACATCGCCGGAAAAGCCCCCACGAGCGCCGGATCCGACTCTCAGCTCTCGAGTTCGGGTTGCCGCAAGAGCTTGGCAATGCCGCGCTTGTTGGCGGTGGCGTCGGCGAGACTGTAGCGGTCGAGCGTCTCGAAGAAGGCACGATGAGCGTCGTTTAAGACGGCGATCAGGCCGCAGGCGCTCTCTATGGCGCAGCTTCCATCTCTACCGCGCATGCACTCAACCAGTCCGGTGCCGCGCTCGGCCCGCCGGACCACCTCGCCGATTTTGATTTTCTCCGGTGCAATAGCCAGCCGCAGGCCGCCGCCTTTGCCGCGCGTGGCGGTCGCATAACCCTCGTTGACAAGCCACTTGCAGACCTTGGCAACGTGATGAACCGAGATGCCATAGCTCTCGGCGATCTCCCTCGAACTGACCTGTCTGCCGTCGCTCACGGCAAGGTAGATCAAGGCCCGGAGAGAGTAGTCAGTGAAAGCCGTAAGTTGCATTATGAATTCATGACAGATTGCAGCTTGCAGATCAATTTGAGTTGTAAAACCCGGAATTCGATACGCAACTGAAAGGCGTGAACTGGCTTCTTTCGGACCTCATAATCACGCACCGTCTGGCGCCCCGGCGCCCTCGCTGCTACTTCAATGGTGCCTTATCCAGCCGCCAAATCCACATCGACCTTACGAGGAGAAGATTATGTCACAAGCCCGGAAAGCCCTCGATTTCGCCAAGCTGCACGTCCCCGGACAGCCGCTCGTGCTTTACAATATCTGGGATGCAGGCGGCGCCAAGGTGATGGCCAAGGCGGGAGCCAAAGCGGTCGCGACCGGAAGCTGGTCGGTCGCGGCGGCGCAGGGCTATCCCGATGGAGAGAAGATCCCAATGGCGTTCCTGCTGCAGATCGCCGGACGTATCGCCGAAACCGTCGAGCTGCCGCTGACCGTCGACTTCGAAGGCTGCTACGCCGAGGCGCCGGATGAGGTTGCCGCCAACGTCACCCGCGTGATCGAGGCCGGCGCGATCGGGATCAATTTCGAGGACCAGATTGTCGGCGGCGAAGGGCTGCATTCCATCGACGCTCAGTCCGCCAGGATCGCTGCAGCGCGCCAAGCCGCCGAAGCCACCGGCGTACCGCTTTTCATCAATGCCCGTACGGACCTTTTCCTGAAGGAGAAGGACGCCGGCAAACACGAGAGCCTCGTGGCCGAGGCGACAGCGCGCGCGGCAGCCTATGCCGAAGCGGGCGCGAGCGGCTTTTTTGTTCCCGGTCTGACCGATCCGGCGCTGATCCGCAGTGTCTGCGAAGCGGTTTCCCTGCCGGTCAACTGCATGATGAAGGAGGGCGCCCCCTCAAGCGACGAGATGGCGGCGCTCGGTGTGGCGCGTATCAGCCACGGTCCGGGTCCTTACTTCACCGCCATGGCCGACCTCGCAAAACGCGCGCAGGTTTGATCGTTTTTCTGCGTTATTATGTGATATTACGCAAAATCTGTTGTTTTTCCCGAATATCTTTGGGAGTCTCACAGGAGAGAGATCTCCAATGAGACTCCGGAAAATCAATATGGGGAGAGCAGAATGCGTGGCCTCGGAAAGAGGATGTTTCTTGCTGCGGTCATGGGACTGGCGGCCATGAACCCGGCGGGCGCTACAGAACTGAAACTCATTGCCGCGGGCAGCTTGAAAGCCGCCCTCGGCGAAGTCGCCCGGGCTTACGAGGCGGAGAGTGGGACAAGGGTCGAGACGACCTTCGGCCCCTCCGGCCTGATGCGTGAAAAGATCGAGGCGAGCGGCGGATATCACGTCTTCGCGTCGGCCAATATGAAGCATCCGGCCAAGCTGTTCGAGGCGGGTAAATCCGGCACGGTGAAGCTCTTTGCCCGCAATAAACTCTGCGCCCTGGCGCAGCCCGGGTTGAAGCTCGAGAGCGACCATCTGCTCGATACCATGCTCAGCACGGAGATCAAGCTCGGGACCTCGACACCCAAGGCGGATCCCTCTGGCGATTATGCTTTCGAGCTGTTCGACAAAGCCGAGAGTCTGCGGCCCGGCGCGGCGGAGAAACTCAAGGCGAAATCCCTTCAACTGACCGGTGGCAAGACCACGGCCAGAGCACCGGAGGGCCGCAATCAATACGCCTGGGTGATGGAACGCAAGCAGGCGGACATTTTCCTGACTTACTGCACCAACGCGGTCCTGGCGCAGCGTGAACTCGAAAGACTGCAGATCGTCACGCTGCCTGGCGCCCTTTCGGTCGGCGCGGATTATGGCCTGACCGTTATCTCGGGTGCGCCGGAGGGCGCTGCGTCGCTCGCGGATTTTATTCTCTCCGCGGTTGGACAGAAGATCCTGGACGGGTATGGTTTTGAAACGGTCCGGCCCGGGTCGGACTAGTGTGATGTTTCTGAAGTTCGTCGCATAGTATGCGACGAATTTTAGAGACTGAATCACACTAGATCCAATGAGGTAGTATCCCGAATCTGAAATTCAATGACGTGAATTTCAGATTCGGGATACTAGGAGTTCCCAACCTGAGTTTCGAAAAGCTACGGAGACGCTTTGTGTTAGCCCGGATCGCCGCCCTGATTGTCATGACCCTGATGCTCGCGCCGGCGGCTTCCGCCCGCACGGTCACGGACTCTGCGGGACGTCAGGTCGAGGTGCCGGATAACATCAGCCGGGTCTATGCGGCGGGCCCGCCGGCCTCCATTTTGCTGTACATCGTTGCGCCCGACAAATTGACCGGCTGGCCGAGGGCGCCGCGCGATTATGAGCGCCCTTACATCGCCGAAGCCTATCGCGACCTGCCTGAAACCGGACGCCTGACCGGCCGGGGCAATACCGCGAACCTGGAACGCCTGCTGGCGGCGAAGCCGGACCTGATCGTGGATTTCGGCTCGATCAAGGACACCTATGTTTCGCTGGCGAACGACATTCAGGCCCAGACCGGTATTCCCTACATCCTGATCGACGGCCGCTTTGAGAATACCCCGGCTGCGCTGCGGCTGCTTGCCGAGGTCCTGGGCGTCGAGGCGCGTGGCGAAGAGCTGGCGGGATATGTGGAAGCGCTGTTCGAAGAGATCGAAAGCGGACTGGCGGCGGTTCCGCAAGACGCACGCCCGCGCAGCTATCTGGCGCGCGGTCCGGCGGGCCTGGAGACCGGCTTGAAGGGATCGATCAACACGGAAATCATCGAGCGCGCCGGTGGGGTTAATGTCGCTGATCCGGGCGACGCCTCGATCCGGCGCGGGATCGTGAATGCCTCGATCGAGCAGATTATCGCCGCGAACCCGGACAGCATCATCACCTGGGACCGGCGCTTCTACGATGCTGTCTGGCAGGACCCGTTCTGGTCTGGTATCGACGCCGTAAAACGTAAACGGGTTTATCTCAGTCCCACAGCGCCCTTCGGCTGGGTCGACCGGCCGCCTTCGGTCAACCGGATCATCGGCCTGCGCTGGCTCTCGGGTCTCTTCTTTCCCGAGCGCTTTCAGTTCGACCTCAGGGCCGAAACCCGCCGCTTCTATGAGCTCTTCTACCACGTCGACTTGAGCGATGAGGATCTGGAGCGGCTGATCGAGTGGTCTCAGGGCCGACCGTGACGGGCCGTCTCGCCTTTCAGCTCTGGCTGCTCGCCGCGGCGGTGCTGGCGCTTGCCGTTGCCGCCGTGATGACCGGTCCCTATCAGGCCTCTTTGGGCGATCTTCTGCAGGCCGTCGCCCGTTATGTTGGCCTGCAGAGCGCCGCCGAGGGCGGTCCGGGGACCATCGATACGATCCTCTTCGGGGTCAGGATTCCCCGGGTGGCCGCCGCCTTGCTGACCGGGGCCGCCCTGGCGGGGGCCGGCGCCGTGTACCAGGGGCTGTTCCGGAACCCCCTGGTCTCGCCGGATATCCTGGGCGTGTCCGCCGGCGCGGGGCTGGGCGCGGCCTTCGGTATCTTTTTCTCGCTGCCGGTCTTCGCGATCCAGGGGCTCGCTTTCGTTGCCGGACTGGGGACCGTCGGCCTGGTCTATCTGGTCGCGACCATGGTGCGCAGCTACGAGCCGACCCTGGTTCTGGTGCTGTCGGGCGTCGTCATGGGCGCGCTGGCCGGAGCCTGTCTCTCGCTGTTGAAGATCCTGGCCGATCCCTACGATCAACTCCCGGCGATCACCTTCTGGCTGCTCGGCAGCCTGGCCGCGATCCGCCCGCAGGATGTCTGGGGCAGCCTGCCCGCCGTGCTCATCGGACTGCTGCCGATCCTGCTGTTGCGCTGGCGCATGAATGTCATGTCCCTGGGCGATGAAGAGGCTTCGGCGCTCGGCATCAATCCGCGTAGGCTGCGGCTGATCCTGGTGATGGCTGCGACCCTCATGACCGCCGCCGTGGTCTCCATCGCGGGCGTGGTCGGATGGGTCGGTCTGGTGATCCCGCATATTGCGCGGCTTTTGGTCGGTCCGGATTTTACCCGTCTCTTGCCCACCGCGATGCTGATCGGCGCGGGCTACATGCTTCTGATCGATATGATCGCCCGCAACCTGACCACGACCGAGACCCCGCTCGGGGTGCTGACCGCCTTTATCGGCGCGCCGGTCTTCATCTGGCTGCTGGCGTCGGGACGCCGGGGTTGGTCATGAGAACAGGCGGTTGGTCATGAGGACGGGCGGCTGGTCATGAATAAGGCGCGAGTGGTCATCAGAACGGGAGGCTGGTCATGAAGCTCGACGTCTCCGATCTTGCCTTCGGTTATCCGGGCTTTCCGGTCGGTCAGGATGTCTCGCTCCATCTGGAGGCGGGGGAGGTGCTTTGCCTGCTCGGGCCGAACGGTTGCGGTAAGACCACCCTCTTTAAAACGGTGATGGGCCTGCTGCCGCCGCGCGGCGGCCGGATCGCGATCGGCGGCCGCGCCATGGAAAGCCTTGCCCGTCCCGAGCTCGCCCGCCTGATGGCCTATGTGCCCCAGGCCCATGCGCCGGTCTTTCCCTACAGCGTCCACGACATGGTTCTCATGGGACGCACCGCGCACCGGGGCCTCTTCGCCGCGCCCTCCAAAGGGGATCACGAAGCCGCGCTGGCGGCGCTGGAACAGCTCGAGATCGCCGATCTGGCAACGCGGGATTACACCCGGCTTTCCGGCGGGCAGCGGCAACTGGTTCTGATCGCCCGTGCCCTGGCTCAGGAATCGCCCTTCATCCTGCTGGACGAGCCGACGGCGAGCCTGGACTTCGGCAATCAGTTGATGGTGCTGGAGCAGGTGCGCCGTCTGGCGGCGGACGGCAAGGGGATCGTCATGTCGACCCATGACCCCGATCACGCCTTTGCCTGCGGCACGCGCGCGCTGGCCATGAAGGACGGCCGGACGCTCGCGAACGGCCCGGTTGCCGAAACCCTGACGGGAGAGGTGCTCAGCAGCCTCTATGACGTTCCGGTCGAGATCCTTCTTGCCGGCGAACGGCGCATCTGCCTCCCGGCGATTTGAGCGACATCAAGGACTTGCTGCCAGCTCTGTGATCCTTTGAACTTCACCGCCGCCCGATGGGCGCAGGTCTTCATCGGGTGGCTCGTCCGATCCTTCGAGGGAGTTCGCCATGACTATTTCGCCGATGCTCTTCATCTGTCTTTTCTTCGCCAGCCTGGGACACTTCTTCATCGGCGCCGCCGCGATCTGGTGGGTCTCTCTCCAGGCCGCGGGGCGGAAACGCAAGAATGGTAGTTGACGGGCGTCCCAATGGCTCATCACGCTTGGTCTCCAGTTGGGCAGTAGGTTCGCTTCAGTTGGCGCCTCAGCTATTGACCGGCTGAGCACTGAATTTCCCCATCTTCAGAGAGCTTTAAGCTCTTTCGTTGTTCTGTTGGCCGCTGCTCCTGCAGTTTCAAATGAGCTTCTCGGAGAAGATTATAGGGCACTTCAGATATGATTTTAGGCAGGTTGCGAGACCTATTTCTATTTGGCAGTTGTTTACTGGTCGTCGTGTTTGGTGCCAGCACGGCTGAAGCTCTGAGCTGCCGTAAGCCTGGTGTACAAGAACACATTCGCAATTCGGACTTGGTGTTCTATGGCTCGCTGCAAGGACGCCCGCGCGTTGATCGGGATAAACGGGAATGGATGGGCAAGTTCAAAGTGCTCTGGGCCTATAAAGGCGTAGAGGACAAGTCTGTCATTGTAACGCTCACCAATACCCGTATCGGTGATTTATCTGGACGACGTTTTAGTGGTGGTATGCCGATCTTGGTTTTTGCCGAACGCGAGGGGGTCAACGAGGACGGTCTGGTAATAGCCAGTGTCCATTACTGTTCCATGATGGCTTATCACGGTCGGTCTCACCTTCACCCGAAGTACTGGTATCTCTTGAACCAACTGCAGTAGCGGCTGCCGCTCATTCCCAACGGCCTGAGCTTGGTTAAACATGGCTCCTGCCCGAGTTGGTCCATCGCGAGAAGCATTCTCCGCGGCCGAACTCATGAGGCACGGTGGTTGCCATGCTGGAGAAGTAACCACTATTCGCCCAATGCAAAGCACGCACTGACGACGTACCGTCAATGCGCGCTTTTTTAGTGGTGCAGAGAAGACTTCCTGAGGCTTAGGAGAACAGCATACCGCCGTTGATGTCGACACAGGCGCCGGTCATGAAGGCGGACTGGTCGGAGGCCAGGAAGACGGCGAGGTTGGCGGTGTCTTCGGAGGTGCCCTCGCGCTTCACCGGGCTGACGTTGGCCACGTGGGTGCGGACTTCCGGCTTGGTGAAGATGTTGTGGAAGTCGGTGTCGATCATGCCGGGGCAGAGGGCGTTGACGCGGATGCGCGGGCCGAACTCCTTGGCCAGGCCCCGGGTCATGGTCATGACCGCGCCTTTCGAGGTGGCATAGGCCACGGCCCCCGGCCCGCCGCCGTCACGGCCCGCCTGGGATGCCATGGGGACGATCGCACTGCCTTCCGGCATATAGGGTTCGACCGCCTTGACGATCAGGAAGAGGGAGGTGGTGTTCAGGTCCATGACCCGCTGGTAATGCTCCAGGTCCATTTCCTCGATGCGCTTGCGGGCGATCAGACCGCCGGTGACATGCATCAGGACGTGGATCTCCTCGCCGAACTTGGCGCGGGTAACGCTCACGAGCTTTTCGACATCGGCCGGGTTCGTCATGTCGCCCTGCAGGGCGAAGGCTTCGCCGCCGGCAGCTTCGATTTCCTTCACCGCCGAGGCCGCGCCTTCGCTGCTGGAGTGGTAGTTGATGGCGACCTTCACGCCTTCTTCCGCCAGGCGCATCACGCAGGCGCGGCCGATGTCACGGCCACCGCCGGTCACGATCGCTACTTTTCCCTTCAGGTTCATCGAGACTTCCTCCCACTGTCGCCCAAGTCAATTTGGACAGAGTTACTGTTACAGGTGTTGCTGTTTGCCAAGAGATGCAATTCAGGTCCAACTGGTATGGTAGTGCCCCAGACCTGTCAAGTTATTCGAGAGCCTGACCTGATCCGCACAGCCTCGATGACCCGCAGCGTCGCGAGATTTTCCGGAGTCGGGTTGACCGCTTGCCGGCGATTTTAAGATGCAGCCTTTTCAGAGTCGTTTTGAGGTTTTCTCACTGCCGCGTTTCAGGGGTGCTCACTATCCGAAGGACGTCACCCTCAACAAAGCCCCGGCTCAAACCAACCAGGAGATTTACGGCACAGACAGGTTGACGAAAGTCAAGGACTTGCACTGATAAAGCGGCCCATATGCCACCCACCCAATGAGCAAATGGAGGGAACCGTGTTACCTGGAACCGCATTCGGTAAATCAAATCGCGCAATGGGAGTCGGCTTGACCATGCTGATGAGCAGCGTAGCCGCCCCAGCCCTCGCAGAAGGGCCCACGCTATCCGAGGAGGCCTTTGAGAGCTCGAAGCAGCTCTACTTTGAACAATGCGCTGGCTGTCACGGCGTTCTGCGCCTTGGTGCCACCGGCAAGAACCTGGAACCCTTCTCCAAAGTCACCGCAGCAGACGGCACAGTGACCGAAACGGGCACGGTGAAGCTGGGTCAGGAACGCCTTGAAAGAATCATCGCGTTGGGGACCGAAGGTGGGATGAACAACTTTGACGGCATCCTGACGGAGCAAGAAATCAAGGACATGGCGACCTACATCATGATGGAGCCGCCGCAACCGCCGGAAATGTCGCTGGCTCAAATGAAAAAAACCCGCAAGGTCTATGTCGAAGAAGCCGACTACCCGACCGAGCCATTGCATGGCCGCAACTGGGAAAACTTCTTTGTCGTGATCGAGCGTGACGTGGGCAAGGTTGCCATCATCGATGGCGACACCAAGGAGGTTCTGGTTCACATCCCGACCGGCTATGCCGTGCACGTGATCAAGGCATCCGAGCACCACAAGCTGAACGAGCCGGAGAATCCGGGCCGCTTCTGGTACACGATGGGCCGCGACGGCAAGATGACCAAGATCGACCTCTGGCAGACGCCCGACAAGATGTTGGTTTCCGAAGTCACAGTCGCCTATGACGCACGTGACGTAGCGGTCTCCGGTGATGGAAAATACATCATCGGTGGGGCTTACTGGCCACCGCACTTTGTGATCTCCGACGCGGTAACCATGGAACCGCTGAAGGTCGTCTCGACCCGCGGCGTGAACACCGAAGGGGACTATGTGGAAGAGGCCCGCGTGGCCGCCATCTACACCACTCCGAACGAACCCACATGGCTGGTTGCTGTTAAGGAACTGGGGCAGATGTGGCAGGTGGATTATTCGGACATCGACAACCTGCGGATCGACAAGATCGACACTGCACGGTTCCTGCACGATGGCTTCTTTGATCCCACAGGCCGCTACTTCCAGATCGCCGCAAACGCATCGAATCAGATGGTCGTTGTCGACAGCGAAGAGCGCAAGCTCGAAGCGATTATCGACACGCCTGCTCTGCCGCATCCCGGCCCGGGCGCCAACTGGAACGACCCGAACTGCGGGCCTGTTGCAGGCACGACTCACCTCGGCATAGGCACTGTGACGGTCTGGGGTAACGACCCCGAAGGTCATCCGGACAATGCGTGGAAGGTCTGCTACGAGACTGAAACCGACGGTCCTGGCCTCTTCATCCGGACCCATCCGAACTCCAAATATGTCTGGGCTGACCAGACGCTGCACCCGGAGCCGGAAATCCAGCAGTCGGTTCAGGTGATCTCGAAGGAAACCAATGAAATCGCCAAGACGATCCAGGTGACCGAAGACGAGGGCAGCGTTGCCGTTCACTTCGAATTCAATGCCGATGGCAGCGAAGTCTGGGTGTCGAAATGGAACCGGAGCGATTCGAAGGAAGCCAACGGTGAAATCGTGATCTACGACGCGGAAACGCTTGAAGAAAAAGCCCGCATCAAAGGCCTGTTCGCACCGACCGGCAAGTTCAACGTCTACAATCGTTCGAACCATGTCACCTAATGTGACTTAAACCTTCAACGGAAGAGCGGTTCAAGCAGCCGCCCTTCCGTCTTTTGGTGGTGTCGGAATTGATTTGACCGAGAGGTATCAAGATCACGAGGACTCCCCTGATCTGCATCTCCTAACCAGCAATCCTCTGAAAAAGACCCTGCAAACAGGATCGCCCGATCAGAATCGATACGGAGTCTGAACATGACCCAGAGCAGTGAAAATAAAACAAAAAAACCAATCTGGCAGCGCTATTTCTTTTGGGGGATGCCGCTTGCAGGGATCGTTGGGGCCTTTGCTGCCGGCATCATCTTCTGGGGCGGGTTCAACACCGCCATGGAAGCGACCAATACCCAGAAATTCTGCGTCTCGTGCCATGAGATGAACGACTTCGTGTATCAGGAATACAAAGGCACCATCCATGACGTGAACCGCTCGGGCGTGGGGGCGACCTGCTCGGATTGCCACGTCCCCAAGGACTGGACCCACAAGATGATCCGCAAGGTCAAAGCCTCCCGGGAGCTCTGGGGCAAGTTTACCGGATCGATCTCTACAAAGGAAAAATTCGAAGCCAAGCGCCTGCATCTCGCAATGAACGAATGGGAGCGCATGAAAGCCACCGATTCCATCGAGTGCCGCAACTGTCACGGCTTTGATTCGATGATGCCCGAGTTTCAAAAACCACGCGCACGCCAGCAGCATTTGAACGCAATGAAGGTCGGTCAGACCTGTATCGATTGCCACAAAGGCGTCGCCCATACCGATTTGCGTGATCGCGCCGACGGCGATTATCTGGAAGAACTGGAAGCGCCGAATCCCGAATTCGTGCGCGAGATCCCGCAGGAGTTCCTCGATAGCCTGGCCTACATCACCGAAAAAGAGGCCGAAGAGGCCGCCGCCGCAAAGCTTGCAGAGCAACAGGCACAAGAGGCTGTCCGGGCACGTATCGCCGCCGCCGTGGCGGCTGCGCGTGCAGAGGATCAGGCCAAAGCCGCGGGTTCCGGGGCAGAAGCATCGCCCGCCGCGTCCGCCGCTCAAGCCGGCAGTATAGCTGCTGATGTCGATTGGGACGCGGTGGCGAGCACTGACATTACCTTGTTCTATCCCGGCCAGGCGTCTTTCGAATGGGTGCTGAATGGTAGAACCCACGGCGGTGCCCGTCCGCTGAGCAAGGCCGGTGATGCCTGTTCGACCTGTCACGCGGCTGAGTTGGACACTATCGGCAACAAGATCGTCGCCGGCGGCGAGATAGAGCCCACGCCAATCCCTGGCAAACGCGGCACAATCAGCACCAGGCTTCAAGCCACGCATGATGGTGAAAACCTCTATATGCGCCTGCAATGGCAAGATGCCGGCCACCATCCCGCGCCATTTGTTGAGGGGGGCAAGATGGACCCGGACAACCAAATCAAGGTGGCGATGATGATCACCGGCGTCGGCATAGAAATGGGTCCTGCGGTGGGCTGCTGGGCTGCCTGCCATGCCGACAGCGGCTACATGCCCTTCGAGCCGGATGCAGATGGATTGGCCGCGAATGCCGCAGTGTTTGAGCGGCTGGGAACACCGGACGTCATCACCAAGTATCTGGCGGAAAGCCGCACCGATATCGAAATCAGAGGCCGGCGCGGCAAAGCGCAAGGCGGTTGGGATAAACTGAAACCTGCTGAAGAGATAGACCAGCTTCTGGCGGATGGCACATTCCTTGATCTGCTGCGGGTCTATGCGGATGGTCGCGCCAGCAATGGCCACATCCTGGAGCGGCGTGTCGATGACGGCGATGAAATGGCCGCTGAGGCAAGCTTGTCGGACGGCACCTGGACGGTCGTATTCTCGCGCCCGCTGAACTCAGGTGCGGCCGGGGATGTGCCGCTGGAGGCCGGCCGGATTTACACCGTCGGCTTTGCGATCCACGATGACTACGCCGACGCGCGGTTCCACCATGTGACGTTGGATCTCAGTCTTGCACTGGATGACGCAGCGGCGACCATCAACGTGACCAAACAGTAGTCTGTGGCGGCGACCGCTTCGCAGCGGTCGCCGTGCGCCCCATGCAAGGAGACACTCATGACTTTGTTTACGCGCCTTTTTGCTGCAGCTTTTCTGACGGTCTTTGCTGCGGTTTCCGCTTCAGCAGAGGCTGATACAGTCTCGGATATCTGTTCCGAGGCTGAGGCGCGATATGTTGAATTGATGGGGCATCCGTCAGCGGAAGCAGCCGGGGTCACGGTCGTCACCATGTATAAGTACAATTTTTGCCCAGCCCGGATCACCGTGCCGGTGGGCACGACAGTGCGCTGGGTCAATGTCGACAAACGCACCAGCCACAGCGTTCTGGTCAAAAACTCGGGGGAGCCGGAATCCGACCGTGTCTTCGCTGGGGAAAACATCGAGTTCACCTTTATGCTGCCCGGACCGCAGGACTACCTCTGCGGGCCGCATTGGGAAGTGCAGAACATGATCGGCAGGGTGACTGTGGTACCCTGACAGGAGTCACACAGTCTGGATGGCCGGCGGTATCGTAAAACCTTGGTCGTTGGATTTACTGCCTGCAGACACTTCATGGCACTTGCAGGATAACTGCTTCCGGAACAAAGCCCCGACTCAAACCAACCGGAAAATCTGCGACATAGCCAGCGTCAGTCGTCAAAAAAATCGGGATGGTTCCTGCGCGCGTCCGCAAGTGTCTCGTCCAGACGGGTGAGGTGTAACCGCGTCGCCGCGACAATGGCGTCTTCATCCCGTTGTTTGAGCGCTTCGAAGATCCCGGAGTGATCGCGGTAAAGTTCCAGCATGCCGTCTTTGTTTGCGAGACTCAGCATGCAAAGCCGGTCTACGTGGGACTTATTCTGTTCGATGGCCGCGAAGGCGAATTCGACTTTGGCCGCGATGCAAATCAAGTGGTGGAATTCGTAATCGAGCCGGTGGAACAGGTCCGTGTCGCGCTTATTCGCGGCCCGCTTCTGTGCCTTGAGGTTACCTTCGATCCGTGCAAGATCCTCCTGCTGCGCAGCTTCGCAGGCCTTGCGGACAACTTCGACCTCAATCGCCGTGCGGATGAAGCGGGTGTTGAGGATGTCCTTGACCGAAATCTTCCGTACCAGCGTCGCTTTCTGGGGGCGGACCTGCAGCAGCTTCATGTTGTTCAGGCGGATGAAGGCCTCGCGGACCGGCTGACGGGACACGTCGCTGTGCTTGGCCACTTCCACTTCGGAGAGCTTCGTGCCCGGCGCCAGACGCAGGTTCACGATGTCCGAGCGCAGGCGCTCGAAAACATCGTCCGCGGAAGTTCGCCGCTCCGCCGTGCGGGCCGGGTATTGGACGTTCATGTGGCACCCCAAACTGCCTTTAAGCCTTCGAAGCCTTGTAAACATCAGGCAACGGATTGCGACATTATCACACCTCTGACGAACAGAAAATGCTCCCGCCCGCGGGCAAAAGGGCCGGCATCGTCACAGGAAAACGGTATGCAAAACATCAAGGCCGTTGAAAGATACCGGATATCCGCAAAAGTTACCATACTAGTCGGCATATTTGTTGACGAACGCTGATTGACGTGTTTGTCTCGAGGTTCAATCGACAGAAAAATAGACCGCTCCACAGTCGTGTAGGCGCGGCCGTCACAGGTATTTGGGAGGATACAGATGACCCTATTCAACAGCGGGAAGAAACTGCTTCAGGGCACCGCAGTCGCTGGAGCCCTGGCCATTTCGGCAACGGCAGTCCAGGCCGCCGATATGACGTTCCGGGGCGCCAGCCTGTTCGATAACGAGCACGCCTACAGCAAAACCCTGATCCGCTTTGGCGAGCTGGTGAATGAATACTCGGGCAAGGACATCGAGTTTGATCTGCGTGGCAACAGCGAGTTGGGCATCGAGCCGGACTACATCAATTTCCTGAACCAGGGTGTCGCCATCGACTACGCCATCGCGGCGCCGTCCAATCTGGCACGCTTCGCGCCCTCGGTTCCCTTGATGGACATGCCCTTTGTCTTCCGCGACCTCGATCACTGGAACGCGGTGCTCTCGAGTGGCGTGTTGAAGCCTCTGGAAGATGTGATTCTCGAGCGCGCCGACATCAAGGTGATCGGCTATGCAGGCGGCGGTACCCGCAACCTGATTTCGAACAAGCAGATCTCCAACATGGAGGAGCTGGCGGGTCACAAGATGCGCGTCATGGGCGCGCCGATCCAGGCCCGTGTCTTTGAGGCCCTGACCGCGGCGCCTTCCGCCATTGCCTATTCCGAAGTTTACAACGCCATTCAGACCGGTGTCGTCGATGGGCTGGAGAATGAATCCGCGAGCCTGCTGCAGTACAAGTTCTTCGAGGTCGCGCCGCATGTGACCCTGACACAGCATTCGATCACCGTGCGCCCGATCCTCTTCAGCGGCAAGTCCTTCGCGAAGCTCTCCCCTGAAATGCAGGAGGTGGTTCTGCGTGCCGGCAAGGAAGCGGGTGAGTATGGCCGCGAACTGGAGTCCCGTCAGGATGGCGAGAAACTGAAGCAGATGGAAGCTGCCAAGCAGATCCAGGTGCATCCCTTCGCAGAGCGCGCGAAGCTGCTCGATCTTGTGATCCCGGTTCAGGACAGCTACGCCAAGGAGCTGGGCGCGGAAGATCTGCTTCAAGCGATCCGCGAAAAGTAATTGCTTGACCGCACTGGTCTCCGCGGCCCTCCGGCTGCGGAGACTTTTTTTGCGGATGGTTCCGGGTTGAGAACCCATAAGCTATGGTAGCCTTGATCGTCTTTTGCAGGTTCTCAACCTTGTCGGCTTGAGCGCCAGGCCGTGTTTCTCTTTCCGCATGAAACACAGACTCTGGACTTTTCTTCCTTCAGCTAACCAGCGTTGGATGTCGTCATGATTAAACGGGCTCTGGAAGCCTTTTGCCAGGTCCTGCGGGTCGCCGTTGGCGTTCTCATCGCGGCGCTGATCGTGCCGGTGGCGATGCAGGTGATCGCCCGCTACACCGGTCTGATCCCGGTCTATCTCTGGACCGAGGAACTGGCGAAATTCATTTTCATCTGGATCGTGATGCTGGGCTCCATGATCGCGGTCTGGGAGGGCACGCACTTTGATGTGCATGTGGTACCCGACGCGAGAACCCGCCTCGGCAAGCTGATCCAGCGTGGTTTTGTTCTCGCGATGGTCAGCCTCTTTGCGGTCCTCTTTGCCTACTATGGCATCGGCTACGCGAAGTTCGGGTCGATCCAGCAGTCGGTGATGATGCAGGTTAACCTGCTGGTGATTTATATCACCGTGCCCCTTGCCGGGATCGGCTGGGCGCTCTTTGCGCTTTACCGCCTCTGGGAAGCGGTCTGTGACTTCCGTCAAACGCGCGGGGTGGCGGAATGATTATCCCAACCGGCACGGCCTGCCTGATTCTGGTCGGCGGATTTGTGTTGCTGGTGGCTGCGCGCGTGCCGGTCGCCTTCGCCCTGGGCATCGCGACCATTCCGGTCGTGGCCCTCGACTTGCGTCTCACGCCGTTCCTGATCATGGACCGGATGTTTCAGTCCTATAACTCCTTCATTCTGCTGGCGGTGCCCTTCTTCCTGTTGGCCGCCAACCTGATGAATTCCGGCAAGATCACCGACCGGCTGATCGAGCTGGCGCGGGTTTTGACCGGCTGGCTGCCCGGTGGCCTCGGGCAGGTGAATGTCGCGGTCTCCATGCTCTTCGCTGGGATCTCCGGCTCCTCCACCGCCGACGCCGCGGGCTGCGGCAAGATCCTGATCCCGGCCATGACCAAGCAGGGCTACGATCCGCGCTTCGCCGTGGCGATCACGGCCTGTTCCTCGGTCATGGGGGTGATCATTCCGCCCAGCATTCTCATGGTGGTCTGGGGCGGCGTCATGTCCATTTCGGTCGGTGCGCTGTTTCTGGCGGGCGCGATCCCCGGATTGATGATCGCGGCGGCGCTCATGGCGACCGTCTATACCTATGCCAGGATCTACGACTATCCGACCGCCGGACGGCCCACCTTGGGCGCATTCTGGCTCGCCTTCAAAGGCGCGGGCCTCGCGTTGCTGACCCCGGTCTTTGTGATCGGCGGCATTGTCGGCGGTATCGTGACCCCGACGGAAAGTGCCATCGTCGCGGCGTTCTATTCCTTCGTTCTGGGCTTTTTCGTCTACCGGACCATCTCGCCCCGCGAACTGGTCGGCGTGCTCTATGACACCGGGCGTTTTGCCTCGATCTCGCTCTTTGCGATCGGAACGGCCTCGGCTTTCGGGTGGATGCTGTCTTTCTACAACGTACCCAGACTGATCGTCGGCCTGATGACGAGCCTCGAGTTCGGCCAGTTCGGCACCGCACTGGTGATCGCCGCACTCTTTCTGCTCTTCGGTCTCTTTATCGATGCGATCCCCACCATCATCATCCTGGGCACGGTTCTCTTTCCGGTCGCGACCGCGGCGGAGATTCATCCGGTGGCCTTCGCGATCATCGGCATTGTGTCGCTGGCCTTCGGACTGGTGACGCCGCCCTACGGCCTCTGTCTCTTGATCTCCTCGTCGATCGCAGGTCTCAATGTCGTGCAGGTGTTGCGCGACGTGGTGATCATTCTGCTGCCTATGCTGGCGATCCTGCTCACGATTATTCTGCTGCCCGAAATCGTGCTCTGGCTGCCGAAGCTCCTGCTGCCCGGTTCCGTAAAGTAGAGTTGGCGTGATCCTTTTAACGAGACCGCTTTTGGCACAATAAAACAAACCCCGCCACAATTGGCGGGGCTTGTCGTTCTGGAGTTCGGTCCGAGTTTTTTGAAGCCAACTACTCGGCGGCTTGGGGCCGTTCGACCGGCACGGGCTGCTCGCGCTCGTGCTTGATCTTCAGGGCGTCGTAGTAGGACGCGAAAGGCGGCCGGTCGATGTAGCGTCCGACCCCGCGCTCCGTGCGGACTTCGCCGTCCTGATAGACGATCTTGCCCTGGCTCATGGTCATGGTGTTGGCACCGGTGACCGTCATGCCTTCGAAGATGTTGAAGTCGATGTTCTGGTGATGGGTCTTGGCCGAGATGGTGCGGCTCTTCTTCGGATCCCACACAATCACGTCCGCGTCGGCACCGACGGTGATCGAGCCCTTGCGCGGATAGATGTTGAAGATCTTGGCGGCATTGGACGAGGTCGCGGCCACGAACTCGTTCATGGTCAGCTTGCCGCTGTTCACGCCGTGATGCCAGAGGACGCCCATGCGGTCTTCGATGCCCGCGGTGCCGTTCGGGATGATTGTGAAGTCGTCCCGGCCGGCGGCCTTTTGCGGGGCGCAGAAGCAGCAGTGATCGGTCGCCGTGGTCTGCAGGTTGCCGGACTGCAGGCCGCGCCAGAGGGCGTCCTGATGCTTCTTGGACCGGAAGGGCGGGCTCATGACATGGGCCGCTGCGAAATCCCAGTCCGGATGACGGTAGACGCTGTCGTCGACGAGCAGGTGACCGGCAAGGACCTCGCCGAAGACCCGCTGGCCTTCCTGCCGTGCGCGCGTGATGGCTTCCAGGGATTCGATGCAGGAGTTATGGACCACGTAGAGCGGCACATCGAGCACCTGCGCCACCCGGATTGCCCGGTTCGCGGCCTCGCCTTCGACTTCCGGCGGGCGGGAAAGGGGATGGCCCTCGGGACCGGTGATGCCTTTTTTCAGCAGCTCCTGCTGCAGATGGAAAACCAGCTCGCCGTTCTCGGCGTGGACCGTACAGATCGCGCCCAGCTCGCGGGCCCGGGTGAAGGAATTCACCAGCACCTCGTCCTCGGCCATTATCGCGCCTTTGTAGGCCATGAAGTGCTTGAAGGAATTGACCCCATGCTCAGCGACCAGGGTGCCCATATCCTTGTGCACGCTCTCGTCCCACCAGGTGATGGCGACATGGAAGGAGTAATCGGTCGCGGCCTTTTCCGACCAGCCGCGCCAGGTCTTATAGGCCTCCATGATGTTTTGCTGGGGCGAGGGGATCACGAAGTCGATGATCATGGTGGTGCCGCCTGCGGCGCCCGCCGTCGTGCCCGTGAAGAAATCCTCCGAGGCCACGGTTCCCATGAAGGGCAGCTCCATGTGGGTGTGCGGATCGATACCGCCCGGCATGACGTAGCAGCCGCCCGCATCGACGATTTCCGCACCCGCGGGCACGTCGAGTTTCTCACCGATGGCCTTGATGGTGCCGTTTTCACTGTAAACATCGCCGCGATAGGTGCGATCGGCGGTGACGATAGTACCGCCACGGATCAGAACAGACATTGGTGCTCTCCTCTTGTTCAGCTTGATCTTGCGCCGGATCGTTCACCTGCCGGAGGCTTCGTGCCGGTTACCCCTTGTCCGCGACGTCTCCGCGGGGGCGGCGCAAATTCCATCACGTTTTCGGCCGCCAGGTGACCCTATTCAACGCAAGGCTGGAAATTCTCTTGAAGGGCGCCTCTCGCGGAGCACAGCGGCTGTCGTGGAAGCTCTTCACTCCGGTGCAGGCAGCCCTCGATTTCCATGTTTCGTTAATCATCCAGGAAACCTGTCCATTTGGTCAAATTATTTCTGAAGCTTCCTGTCAGCCATCTGGCATTCCTTGTCTTTCCGCGCGGATGGGGGAGCTGAGTTCGCACGGGGATTGAATTGCGCAAACACTCCCAAGGATCGTTGATCTTGCCGTATATTATCCTTACGGTTGTGTCGGTGTGTTCGCGTGAGCGGAGAGGGCCGGGACGAAGCCTGTTCTCCGCCCCCTGTTTTTGCTTCCTGTTTTGAAGCTTTTCGATCCTGGAATTTACGCTTTGCGAAGAGTTTATAACTCCCGATTGTATGTCATGTCACCGGTTGTGTGTGGAAAGGCTATGTATCGCTGTACTTTATGCCCAACAACTCTAAGTAAATGGCACTGATTGCGGCTTTCTGCGGTGTGTGTGTTTTGCTAGAATCTGTTCGTTATTGTGTCTTGGGGAGGGGATTACCTCATCACCGATCCAAATAATCATGACTTGGCTGAAAGCATCCTTCGAAATCGCGAAGACGTGTTGCAGCAGGTTATCGACAACGTTCCGGCGATGATTGCCTACATCGACACGGACCTCCGCTATCGCTTCGTCAATCAGCAGTATGTCGATCTGGTCGGCATCGATGCCGACGCTATCATCGGCAAAAGACCCGAAGAGTTCCTGGACTCCGAGGTTTTTGGGTTTGCGAGACCGATGATGGAGCAAGTCCTGACCGGCGTTGCCGTGCAGTTTGAAAACAAGATCATCCTGAAAGATGGCCGGCGATCTTGGGTTTCGGTGAAGTTCGCGCCTGACTTCGAGGCTGTGCCCTCTGCCCAAGCGGGCAAAGCCGAGCCTGAAAACCGGGTTGTCAGGGGATTCTACGCCCTGATGGTCGATATCGACGAGCGCAAGCGTGCCGAGGAGGCGCAGGAGGAGAGCGAGCAAAGATTTCGCGATATCGTCTCGGCTTCATCGGACTGGTTCTGGGAGTTGGACGCGGACTTCAAGATGTCCTACCTCTCCGATCGGGCTGAGGTCGTCGGCGGTATCCAAATCGAGCAAATGATCGGCAAGACCCCCTGGAGTGTAAACGATCCCGATGGCCAGGATCGTTTCTGGCGGGAGTGCCGGGGGTTGATCGAGGCGCACGCGGCTTTCCGGGACCTGCGCTGCCAGTATAAAGGCAGTGCGGACGGCAAGGTCCATCATGCTGCGCTCAGCGGACTTCCCTTGTTCGACGTTGCGGGCACCTTCATCGGCTACCGCGGCAGCGCGAACGATATTACCAAAGAACTCGACGCCATAAAGGAGCGGGAGCGGGTTCAGGATTTCTTCGTCAAGGCCCTGGAAATGCTGAACGTAAACTTCGCGCTCTACGACCCTGACGAAGTGATGATCTACCGGAACGATACCTTCAAGAAGTTTGCGAAGGGTGCCGGCTGGAACATCGGACTGGGCGATCGCTACGAAGATTTGCTGAAGGAAATCATGGCATCCGGCGCGGTCGAGGAGATGGTCGGACGCGAGCAGGAATGGATCGAGGAGCGTTTGCAGAGTTTCCGGGCGCTCGGGACCGATGAGCAGGGGGCGCATTTCCGGGTCAGGTACCGCTGGCTCGACGGCTCCATTCATTGGACCGACAGTAGCCGGATCCGCACGGCTGAGGGCTATACCCTGGCGGGCAACATCGACGTCACCGATCTGGTTGCCCGCGAGGAACAGCTCCGCCAGGCGCAGAAGATGGAAGCAGTCGGCCAACTGACCGGCGGCATTGCCCACGACTTCAACAACATCCTGGCGGTCGTGCTCGGAAATCTGGACCTCTTGACCGACCATCTCGACGAACTTCCCGAGTGCAGCAAACTTACCTTCAAGGCGATCAGGGCGGCGGAACGCGGGGCCCTGCTGACGCAGCGCCTCCTGGCTTTTTCGCGCCAACAGCCGCTCATGCCGACGCCCACCAACATCAATGCCCTGGTCAATGGCATCGAGGAACTGCTGCGCGGCGCACTGGGCGAGCAGCACGAACTCGAATTCGTGCGCGCCGCCGGGTTGTGGCGCTGCGAGGTGGATCCTTCCCAGGTCGAAAACGCCGTCTTGAATCTGGCCATCAACGCGCGGGATTCCATGCAAAGCGGTGGCAGGCTCACGATCGAGACGGCCAATGCCCATCTGGATGATGAGTATGCGGCAGCACAGGTCGAATTAAGTCCGGGTCAGTACGTGATGCTGGCGGTCACAGATACCGGTTGCGGAATGCCGCCCGATGTCAAAGCGCGTATTTTCGAGCCGTTCTTTACAACCAAGGAGATCGGTCAGGGCAGCGGGCTTGGTCTCAGTATGGTGTACGGGTTTGTCAAACAGTCCGGGGGACATATATCCGTTTATAGCGAGGAAGGCGAAGGCACGACCATCAAGATCTACCTTCCGCGGGCGATCGGGCAGGATGAGCCGAATGTCGTTCAATCCCATCGGCCGGGCGACAGCGCAGGCCGTGGTCAACGGGTCCTTGTGGTGGAGGATGAGCAGTTGGTGCGCGAACTGACCCGCGACCTGCTGGAAGACCTGGGTTACGCGGTGGTGACGGCGGATACGGGCCGCGCGGCTCTGGAGATTTTGGAGGGCGGCGAAGCCTTTGAGGTTTTGTTGAGCGATGCGGTCTTACCGGGTGGCATGAACGGACGGCAGCTGGCGGAGGCGGTGAAGGAGAGGTGGCCGGCCATGCGCGTGCTTTATATGTCCGGCTATACCGAGAACGCCATTATCCATCATGGCCGCCTGGACCGTGATGCGGTTCTTTTGCAGAAGCCTTTCCGCAAAAAGGACCTGGCGCTGAAGATGCGCGAAGTCCTCACGCAGGAGATGCCCGAAGACAAGGCGAGGGATTGGGGAGATTAGGTAATGCAACAGCGATTACTCGTCCTCGACGACGAACCGGAGTTTTGCGAATACGTGCGCAAGGTTGCCGAGCAGGAAGACTACATCGTTGAAACCATTCAAGACTCGCGGGACTTCCAGGAGCGCTACGATGCCTTCAATCCGACCCTGATCGTTCTGGATCTGGTGATGCCCAACATGGATGGCATCGAGATTATCCGCTGGCTGTCGTCCAAGGAACGCCCCGTGCATGTTGTTCTGGCCACGGGCTACAACCCGCGTTACGCCATGATGGCGGACAAGCTTGCGATGGGCCACTCCAAGCATTTGAAGATCAGCCCGATCGCAAAGCCGGTGCGCATAGATACTCTGCGGCAAATCCTGCGTCAGGATTGTCAGCGTGATCTTTCCGTCGAGTCAGAAACCTGATCTCATTCGAACGTCAAACCCTCCTGGTCGCTACGATCTGAGGCAGGAGAGCAAGTCCACGGCCTAAAAGCCCTCGACGACAATCTTGCCTTTGGCCGTGCCTGCTTCGATCAGGGCGTGGGCCTTGCGCAGGTTCTCGGCGTTGATCGGTTTCAGAACTTCAGCGACCGTCGTGCGGATATGCCCGGCGTCGATTTCCGCAGCCACATGATTGAGCAGATGATGCTGCTCGATCATGTCGGGGGTCTGGTGCATGGCCCGGGCGAACATGAATTCCCAATGCAGGCTCGCCGCCTTCATCTTCATGCCGGCCATGGGCATGGGCAAGTCCGTGTCGTCGATGGAGACAATGCCGCCCTGGGGCCGGATCAACTCGACCGCTTCCTCCCAGTGCCGCATATCGTTGAAGATCGCAATGTGATCGACGTGCTGAAAACCCAGAGCATGGACCTGTTCGACCATGGGCTCGCGATGATTGACCACATGGTCCGCGCCCAGCTCCTTGACCCAGGCAATGGTCTCGGGACGGGAGGCGGTGGCAATCACGGCCAATCCGGCGCGCTTCGCCAATTGAATTCCGATCGAGCCCACACCGCCTGCGCCGCCGACCAGAAGGATAGACTGGCCTTTGTCCGCGCCGTCACGGTCAATGCCAAGGCGGTCGAAAAAGGCCTCATAGGCAGTAATCGCGGTGAGCGGAAGGGCGGCGGCTTCCGCATGGCTGAGCGACTGCGGTTTCTTTCCGACGATGCGCTCATCGACCAACTGGAACTCCGCGTTGCTGCCGGGGCGGGTGATGTCGCCCGCGTAGTAGACTTCGTCGCCGGCCTTGAAGAGCGTGACACTGGGGCCGACCGCCTCAACCACGCCGCTGGCATCCCAACCCAGGACACGCGGGCCGTCCAACGGCTGGTCCTTTGGCGCCCGCACCTTGGTGTCAACCGGGTTCACCGCGATCGCCTTGACCGCGACCAGGATATCGTGGTCTTCGGCGACAGGCTTGGGAAGCTCCGTATCGATGAAGGACTCCGGATCGTCAATCGGCAGGTAACGGGTCAGGGCAACGGCTTTCATGATGATCTCCATCCAATTTACGCGGGTTTGCAGGACAACAGCCGACGGGCCTGAGGTCTTCTCCAATCTAGTTCTTGTCGAGAGCAGAATTAATTGCGAGAAAACAGGAATGATAATTCGGAAATTCTGAATAATGGACCGGCTTGATACACTCGCTTTGTTCCTGCGGATCGTTGAAAAGGGCGGCCTGGCCGCCGCAGGCCGCGATTTCAGCCTGTCACCGGCGGCGGTGACAGAGCGCTTGGCCGGGTTGGAGGCGCACTACGGCGCGCGGCTGCTGAACCGTACGACGCGCTCAATCAGCCTGACCGACGAGGGACGTGTGCTCTTGGAAGGTGCCCGTGATCTGGTCAGTGAGGCCAAGGATCTGGAAGCCCGTGTGCGCCTCGGTGTCGAGCGGCTTTCAGGACCGATCCGGATCAGCGCACCCTTTGACCTCGGGCGTCACCGGGTCGCCCGGACGCTGGACCGTTTCATGGCGGCGCATCCGGATGTCACTGTGGATCTTTCCCTCACCGACGGCTATGTCGATCTGGTCGCCCAGGGCCACGACCTGGGGATTCGGTTCGGGGATTTGAAAGATTCATCGCTCCATGCCCGAAAGCTGGGCGACAATCGCCGCCTGGTCTGCGCCTCGCCAGACTATTTGAAACGCCACGGCACGCCCGAACATCCCGGCGACCTCGCGGATCACAACTGCCTGCTCATGCGTTTCGGCGAAAACATCGATTAGGAATGGCCCTTCATGCTGGAGGGAAAGCGCAGGATCTTTGTCGTCCGGGGCACCCGGCTCGCTAACGATGGCGAGCTGGTGCGGCGCTGGTGCTGCGAAGGACACGGGATCGCGCTGAAGTCGAACTGGGACATCGGCGAGGATCTGGCGGCGGGCAGGGTGGTCGAACTGCTCCCGGCGTTCGAGCCGCCGCCCTCGTCGCTGCAGGTCATCTATCCCGGCGGACGCAAGCTGCCGAAGCGGGTGCGCGCCCTGATCGACGCCCTCTGTGAAGATTTCGCGGCCTAGAAGCCTTCAACCTAACCCGCCAGGTCCAGCTTCTCGATCTGGCCTCTGGTTTCGGAAATCAGGTTGCCGATCTCGGTCGCCGATCCGGACGAGCGGCCGGCCAGCTCCCGGACTTCCTCTGCGACCACGGCGAAGCCGCGGCCGTGCTCGCCGGCGCGGGCGGCTTCGATCGTCGCGTTGAGCGACAGCAGGTTGGTCTGGGACGAGAGCTGGTTGATCTGCGAAGCGACGCCGTCGATCCGGTCGAGAACGCCCGACATCAGGTCGGTCGACTGTGCGATGGCGACGCGCCGTGAGGTCGCGTCCGAGGCATTCATGACGATCCGGTCCAGTGCGCCCGATACGTCCATGATCGGCTGGAAGGTGGCCGACAGCCAGATGGTCTCACGGGCGCTGTTCTCCAGCGAAAACTCCTTGGCCACGGGCGCGCCGCGTTTCAGGTTCTGCTGCTCGTCGTTGGTGACGTATTTTGAAAGGCTGAGCATAGCGGAATCGCTGCTGTCGGTTTTCAGGAGCTCCTGTGCGAAGGAATTAACGTCTGCGACCTGGCCGTTCGCATTCCACTCGATAACCGCGTTGGAGCGCCGGATGGCTTCGATGCGGGCATTGGACGCCAGGGCATCCAGCTTGGTTTCGGTGATATTGGCCTGAACCGAAATGAACTTGTTGAGCTTTCCGCTTTTGTCGAAGACCGGATTGATCGAGAGTGAAATCCAATAGGGTTCTCCACTCGCGGAATAGTTCAGGATTTCCTCATAGAAGGGTTGCTGGGCCTGAATCTTCTCGCGGATACGCGCGACCGTCTCCTGGGACGTGTGTGCACCCTGCAGAACGTCGCCGGGCTTCTTGCCCTGAACCTGTTCGAGATCGTAACCGGTCAACCTGGTAAAGCCGGGATTGACGTACTCGATCAGGCCTTCGGGGCCTGTGATGACCACCGAGTTGTCGGTTTCGTTGGCGACCAGTGAGAGCAGCTTGAACTGTTCCCGGCGCCGGACGTCCTCGTCCACGTCCTTCACAAAGGCGGTGTAGACGATCTCTGTGTCCAGCTTGACCTTCGACAGCGAAAGCGCGCCCCAGACCCGCGTGCCGTCCTTGCGTTGAACCTCGACTTCGCGGCTGGTCCCGACAATTTTGTCCTGGCCCGTGGTCCGGTTGGCATTCACTTTCTCGTCGTGGCTTGCCTGGATTTCGTCGGGCACCAGCATCTTGACGTTCTGGCCCAGGACCTCGTTGCGGCTATAGCCCCAGAGCTGTTCGGCGGCGGCATTGAAGAAGGTCACGATGTTGTTTTCATCGATGGTGACCACCGCATCCAATGCCTGCTCGAGGGTCTGGTTGATCATCTCGCGCGCTTTGCGCTCTTCGGTGATGTCTTTCACGAAGGCGGTGTAGCTGATCTGTCCGCCTACATCGACTTTGGAGAGCGAGAGGTTGGCCCAAATCCGGTTGTTGTCCTTGCGTTGGATCTCGACGTCCCGGGAGGTGCCGACAATCTTGTCCTGGCCCGTCGTCCGGTTGGCGTCGACCAGTTCGTCATGTCCGGCGCGGATTTCGTCGGGCACCAGCATCTTGACGTTCTGCCCCAGGACCTCGTCACGACCGTAGCCCCAGAGCGTCTCTGCGGCGGCGTTGAAGAAGGTCACGATGTTGTTGTGGTCGATCGAGACGACCGCGTCGAGGGCCTGCTCCAGGGTCTGGGTAATCCTCTCGCGCGATTCGCGTTCCTTTGTGATGTCTTTGACAAAGGCGGTATAGGTGATGCTCTTGCCGTGCTTGACTTTTGACAGGGACAGGTTGGCCCAGATACGGCTGTCGTCCTTGCGTTGGATTTCCACGTCCCGCGATGTGCCGACGATCTTGTCCTGGCCCGTCGTCCGGTTGGCGTCGACCAGTTCGTCATGCCCGGCACGGATTTCTTCCGGCACCAGCATTCTGACATTCTTGCCGATGACTTCCCCGCGCGCGTAGCCCCAGAGCTGCTCCGCCGCCTTGTTGAAGAAGGTAACCCGGTTCTTCGCGTCGATCGATACGACCGCATCGAGCGCCTGCTCCAGCGTCTGGTCCACAGCGCTTTTCCGTAAAGAAAAAATTCGTCCAAGCATGATCCGACAGTCCCTGGTGTAGTACGATGGTATGTTTCGTTGTTTAAGTAATTACAAGATTTTCTATAAATATAAGATTAATGATCAGACGCTTCATCCGCTGGTTTTAGCAGTCTTAATGCAATTAATCGTAATCGTGGAATTTTGATTTCTGTTTCTATTTTAAGTAAATACAATGACGTGGTGAGTTCTAATTATTGGTGTGCTTGTCCGTTCGTTTGATTTTCGGCTGAATAGCGTTGAAGGTTATTTGTTTCAAGCATGGCGGTACTGGAAAGACACGAGGCAGGCCGAAAAACAACCGGGAGAAACGGAAGCAGCATTAATGAGATCATTGCAAATCAGGGCCGCTGAGATTTGACGGCATCTGACGAGAAACGACCGAGACAGCAGGGCGGTCGCCCCGGGGTGTTCAGCCGATGAACGACGGGATAGCAGGAATAACCCCGCCACCTTGTCGCTTTGGGCGATGGCGTGCGATACAATCGGAAACTGGGGCAGGGGTCTGGGGCGGCGTCGGGTGGCCCGGACCCAAAAATACTATGGGGGAGATCAGGAAAGATGCTTTTTTCCGGTATCAATTACATTGCCGTGGTCGTGGCGGGGATCGCGTCCTTCGCCTTCGGCGCGGTCTATTACATGACGCTTGCCAGGCCCTGGATGGCGGCGATCGGCAAGACCGAGGAGCAGGTCAAGAGCGAGTCCTCGCCGGTGGTTTACATCGTTGCGATCGTCTCCCAACTGGTGATGGCCTTCATGTTGGCGGCTGTGCTGGGACATATGATCCCACTTGGAAGCGGCGAGTCCTCCGCGCCGTCCGTCACTCTGGCCAACGGATTGGTCACCGGCTTTTGCATCTGGTTGGGCTTTGTTCTGACCACCATGCTGATCAATCACGGCTTTCAAGGCCAGAAACGCGCTCTGAGCGTCATCGACGGCGGCCACTGGCTTGGCGTGCTGCTGCTTCAGGGTGCGGTCATCGGCGCCTTCGGCCTCTGATCGTCCTTCCTTGCAATCAGCTTTCTTGACCACCTGGTCAGTTTCCGTCCAAGATTACCGCTCGATTTGTTCGCGGGTCGCACCGGACGAGGCAAAGCCGAGGACTAGCGCCGTTGAGGCGCGCAGCCCGAGCGGGGCTTGAGCGAAAAAGGGGATCGCTTTGCGAGACCCGAGAACCAGATGGCGCGCAGCCCGAGCGGCGCTTGAGCGAACACAAGGAGTTCGGCAAGGAACACCGGACGAGGCATCGCCGAGGACTAGCGCCGTTGAGGCGCGCAGCCCCAGCGGCGCTTGAGCGAACACAAGGAGTTCGGCAAGGAACACCGGACGAGGCATCGCCGAGGACTAGCGCCGTTGAGGCGCGCAGCCCGAGCGGCGCTTGAGCGAACACAAGGAGTTCGGCAAGGAACTCCGGACGAGGCATCGCCGAGAACTAGCGCCATTGAGGCGCGCAGCCCGAGCGGCGCTTGAGCGAAAACAAGGAGTTCGAAAACGAACTCCGAAAAAAAACTTACAGGAGTTTCACCATGGCGACGGTAAAGGCAGGTTTGATTCAGGTTGGTCTGAAGGGGGATACCTCAGGCACACCCGAGAGCATTCGCGAAAAGATGCTGGAGGCGCACATCCCCTTCATCGATCAGGCCGGGGCGGCGGGCGTGAACGTGCTCTGCTTCCAGGAGGTCTTTACCCAGCCTTACTTCTGCCCGAGCCAGGACGCCAAGTGGTATGCCGCCGCCGAGAAGATTCCCGACGGGCCGACGGTCAAGCTGATGCAGGAGTACGCCAAGAAGCACTCCATGGTGATCGTGGTGCCGATCTATGAGGAAGAGATCACCGGCATCTACTACAACACCGCCGCCGTGATCGACGCCGACGGCAAGTATCTGGGCAAGTACCGCAAGACCCACATTCCCCAGGTCGCCGGCTTTTACGAGAAGTTCTTCTTCAAACCCGGCAGCTCCAACTGGCCGGTCTTCGAAACCGCCTTCTGCAAGCTCGGCGTCTACATCTGCTACGACCGCCATTTCCCCGAGGGCTGGCGCGCGCTGGCCCTGAACGGTGCCGAGTACATCGTCAACCCCTCGGCCACCGTCGCGGGCCTGAGCCAGTATCTCTGGAAGCTGGAGCAGCCGGCCTCCGCCGTGGCCAATGGCGTCTACATCGGCGCCATCAACCGCCCCGGCACGGAAGACCCCTGGAACATCGGCCGCTTCTACGGCAGTTCCTATGTGGTCAATCCGCGCGGCGAGTTCCTGGTCGAAGCCAGTGAAGACAAGGACGAACTGGTCACTGCCGACATGGACATGGAGCTGGTCCGCGAGGTGCGCAACACCTGGCAGTTCTTCCGCGACCGCCGTCCCGAGACCTATGGCCGCCTGACGGATCTCTAGAGCAGCCCCGGCCATTAGAACAGCCCGGCGCAGGGTCTCGAGTGCTATCGAAAGTTGGTTTGGTGTTAACGTAAGCCGGCACAGACTTTACTAATGAATTGGTGTTTACTATGACCTGACGTTCGCGCGAGAGAACTCGGGAATCTCGTCTTTGACCATTAAAAGAGAAAAATGTGATCAGAAGGCGATGATCAGGTTTTACCGGCACTGTCTGTCATTTCTACTGGGGCTCTTGATCGTCGGCGCGCTGACGGGCGGTTACCCTGCGGTCTCGCCGGTGTTGGCGGACGAAAAGGCTGCCGCCGCCATCGGCTGTGAGAGCGAAGCAGGCGCGGCTTTGCCCGCCAATACGCTCTCCGAAAGTCCGCCGGGCGAAGCCCGGCCTTTGTCCGTCGCCACTTTCTCCGATGCCGCCGGCACGGTCGATCCCGCAGGAATCCTGGCCGAAAACTTTCTGGCCGATCCCTGTCTCTCGAGTTATCCCGTTCCGCCGCCGGGCGGGGCTCTCTGGTTCCGCTTCGACGTTACCAACCCCTCCGACCTGGAGAAGCGCTGGTTCGTGACAACGATGGAAGCCATTGTCGATGACATCCGGCTTTACGAGCAAACGGCGGCTGGCCTTACATTGGTGTCGCGGACCGGACGCACCACGGCTTATCTGGAGCGGCCCGCGAAAAGCGGCCGGCTTGCCGTGCCATTGTCTCTCGAAGCCGGCAGCAGCACGACCTTCTATCTTCGGATCTCGGGTACCTTCGCACCCAAGACAACGCCGATCCTGATTTCGCCAGGCCTTCTGGCGGACCTCTCAAAGGTCACCAACAATCTCTTCCTGTCGATTGTCGGGTTTCTGGCGATCATGGCCGTTGTCAGCCTGATCCTCTATCGGCACATCGCGCCACGCTTTTCTGTCTACTATAGCTCTTACCTGGCCAGTCAGTTCGCTTTGGCGCTGATCTACCATGACTGGCTGGCGCAGATCCCCTTCATGAACCTGCCGGTAACTTTCGTGGCCCGCTGGTCGGTCTTCTGCGGCGGCGTCGGCACGCTTATCCTGATCCTGTTCTGCCGCGCGTTGTTAACGACCGGGGAAAGCTCGAAGCGCGAGGAACTGCTGTACCGGGCCTTGCTGGTTGTCGGCGCCGTCGTCGTTCTGGTGGCGGTCGCGGACCCCTGGCGATATTCAGGGCTGTTGTTTCTCCTGAGAACCCTGGTGCCGCTGATACTTCTGGCTCTGTCGCTGCGCAAGCATCGCGCCGGGCTGGTCCAGGCCCGTTGGGTGGCGGCAGGCCTGGCGGCACTGGTGTTCGGTATCGGCGTCGGGGCCTATGGATTCCTGTCGCCCGCCGCCATCGAACCGACCTCCTCCGCATTCGATCTGGTCTTCATGCGGCCATTGAACATGACCTACTTCGTGGCGGTGTTCTGTGAGCCGGTCTTCATGATGATCGCGATATCGGCAATGGCTGCCGTCATGCAAAAGCAGCGTCAGGCCGCGGTCGTCGAGGTTCAAGCGCTAAAGCAAAACTTGACCTCCATCGAAAATGAATTCTCTGAAGTACAAAAAGCCACGAACGCCCGGCTCGAGGCCCTCGAAACCGCGCTGGCGAACGATCCTGAAAAGAAGGAGCATCTCTCCGCCGAGCAGCAGTTCCTCGAGCGCGCGACGGAGTGTGTCCTGGATCACATCGGTGAGCCGGGCTTCGATGTGAATGAGCTGGCGGTCACGCTCGGTATCAGCCAGAAGACACTGGGCCGCCGCCTGAAAGACCTGCATGGCCTGACCCCGGCGGCCTTCATCCGGTCGGTGCGTTTGAACGTGGCCCGCGATCTTATTTTACTGCGCCGCTACAACACGGTCGGCGAGGTCGCCTTCGCCGCGGGTTTCTCGAGCGTCGGGCATTTTGCCAAGCTCTACCGCCAGCAGTTCGAGGAAACGCCGAGCGAGACGCTTAAAGGTCTCTCCGGCGGTTAGAGCGTGATGGCTGGGTGGGAGAGAGCCGAATCGCGATTGATTTTAGCTCTTCATCGCCAACATTATGATTGAGCGCTTTCAAAACCTTAGGACCCAGCTGTGATGACCGGCACTTCCTCCGGCACAAATCTCTTCATTCTCTTTGTCTATACGGCGGCCTTCGGCTACCTCTTCAAGCTCTATGCCTTTCGGAGCGTGCGCATTGCGCTGGAGGCCTCGGGCAATCACTTCCGGTTCGAAGAGCTTTATGCGCCTGGAAACCGGGGCAACTCCCTGCTGGCGGTGGTGAGCTTTGTTGCCTTTTGGCTGCCTGTCGTGCTGCTGGTCGCGGATCCGGCTTATCTGCGGCTCTTCGTCGGGAAATGAAGCCACGCTTTATGCCGGTCAGGCTGCAACGATCACACCTTTTCACGCTGAGCGGTAAAGCCTTCCTGGTCCTCCTGTTTCCGCTCTTGCTCGCCGCCTGCGTCTCGCCGGAAAGCTGGGAGGCGGTGCGGGTGCTCAAGGATATCGATGCGGGCGAGGCCCCCAGCGCGCTGAAGGAGACGACGCCCACCCCGACCCGGCGGGAGATCAGCTACAGTGTCGTCCAGCCGGAGAACGGCCGGCCGGGTCCCTTACAGACTGCCGATCTCTACCACCCAAACCGCGCCGATCCCGACGATCTGGACGGCGCCCTGGTGCTGGTCCCGGGCTTCACCCCGAGCGGCAAGAACGACCGGCGGCTGGTGGCGCTCGCCAGATCTTTTGCCCGGACCGGTTTTCTGGTGCTGGTGCCGGATCTGCTGGGGTCCCGCGAAACCCGGGTGCGCCTGGGCGATGCGCGGCGGATCGCCGATGCCATGGTGCATCTTTCAAGCCGACCCGAGATCGAGGCTTTAAACGGCGAAGGGACAGTTCCCCAGGTCGGTGTCGTCGCCATCTCCTATGCGGTCGGCCTTGCGGTCCTGGCCACCACGGAAGCGGACGCGAAAGACCGCACCGGCTTTTTGGTCGGGCTGGGCGGCTATTACGACACCACCGAGATCGTGCGCTTTACCACCACCGGCGCCTACCGTGTGCCGGGCGAGCGACGCTGGCGCAGCGCTCAGCCTTTGCGGCCCGCCAAGTGGTATTTCCTCTCGGGCAATATCGAGGCCCTGACGGATCCGGATGACCGCGCCACCCTGACCGCCATCGCCGATATCCGGCAGCGCAGCGGCCGCGCGGCTCTGCTTGATGGGCAGGGCAGGGATCTCGTCGCGCAACTCGGTCCCGAGGGCCGCGATCTCTACAGCCTCATGACCAACGAAGACCCCGCGCAGGTCGCGCCTCTGCTCGCAGGCTTGCCGGAAAGCCTGCGAAGACAGCTCGACGCCCTGAGCTTGAAAAACCGAGAACTCTCGCACCTGACCGGCCGCCTGATCCTGATCCACGGCCGTGAGGACCCCCTGGTGCCCTTCAGCGAGAGCATCGCGCTCAGCGATGCCGTGCCCGAGACCGAGCTCTTCCTGATCGACGGCTTCTCCCACATCAACCCGCGCTCGGTCGGCGTAATCGGGCAGCTTCAGCTGGCGGACGCCATCCAGGCGATCCTGGCCCGGCGGAAAAGCAAATAGAAGCTCTCAAACCGGTCTATAGTGAGAATCGGAACTCTACCTCACGACCTCCACTTTGTAGGCGTCGTGGCAGGCACGGCAGGCCATGGTGATCTCCTGCAGGCCCTCGAGAAGGGCACGGTAGTCTTCGGGCGTCGCGGGGCTCGCCGCGTTCCGAGCGGTGGCTGCGAAGGACTCGGCGGCTTCATGGAAGACGTCGCCCATGGCGCGGAAATCCTCGGGCATGTAACGCCCGAAGCCCGGACCCATGGCCATGCCGCCACCCATGCCTTTCCCCTGACCCTGGCCGCCTCCTGCGCCCATCTGTCCGTCGCCCATCTGTCCGTCTCGAGCCGCGCGCCTGGCTTTAAAGCGCTCCTTCGCGGCGGCGATCTCCTCCTCGCTCGCGCCCTGTTTCGCCATGGACGCCCAGCGGTGATGGCCCTGGGTCATCTGAAGTTCCGCGATGCTGGCCGCCGCCTCGAAATCCTCTTCGGCCAGCGCCGCCATCACATCGTCCAGGTTCGCCATATGCGTGCGCATCTCGGCGAGGAAAGCCGCGGCCACATCAGCGGGTAGCTGGACCGCCGCGCGCGGATCCTCCTCCGCCGAGACCGGCGCGAGGGGAAGAGCTAATGAGGCCGCGAGCAGGGCAGCGCAGAGCTTTTTCTTCAGGCTTCGGTGTCTGTTGTGAAATGTCGGGTGAAGGGCGGGATACTTGGTCCCGGTTTCCAGGGCGCGCATCTCAAATTCTTTCCTGTCATTGGTGGTCGAACCGGCCTGGAACAACAATAGCGCCCACTCGCAAGAGCGCCTTGACTTCGGTCAGTTCTGCTTGCGGTGAGAGGCCTGGAACTGACCCCCTTTGCTTTCATGCATCCTCCGTCCACGAAGCTCCGGCACTCCGTCGCGCGGTCCGGCCAGCCGAAGCGGGTGAATCTCCTGCCGTCTCTTCAGCCTAAAGAGGTGGAGGCAGGGCGTTGCAGATCCGATCTCGGCGGACATTGTTCCAAAACGGACAAACTTGCGCGCATATTGGACAAAATGGCTGGCAGCCCTTGTTCTCATACATACAAACGGGTTTCTTGGCGGCAGAGATTTTGGGGAGATCAGAACATGATGAAATCATTCCAGGGACTGGCCTTGGCCGTGGCCCTAGCCCTTTTCGCAACACTTCCGGGGACTGCAAAAGCAACGCTCATCGGTGATGAGGTGAGTCTGGAAATTTTCTCAAATGGTCAAAGCGTTCTCGGCCCCTTGACAGAGACAGTGAGAGGTGGCGTTGAGTTCAACCCGCGAAATAGACTCACTTTCGATGTCGGTGCCTCCAGTATTGAGATCACGAGCTTAATCGGCCCCGCTGGGTTTGCAACCAATATCGACTTTGTCTTTACCGATCTGGACTGGGTCGGTGAGGCGGGTGTGATCGTGGACGTCTTATTGAACTCGGTTCAGGGTATCGGCAGTGTGAGTTTCACCGAGGACAGCGTGACCTTCTCTGTGCTTGAGGATGATCTCGTTGTCCCTGGAGTGCTGGCCTCGATCGAACTTGTCACGCGGCACGCCAGCGTCGCCGTCCCCGAGCCCGCCACGCTGGCGCTGTTCGGCTTTGGTCTCGCAGGCCTCGGCTTTGCTCGGCGTAGGCGGATGTGGGGCAGGGAGTAAGTTCGGCCAACCAGGTAAATGAAGCCCGTGGTTTTCCGGTCCAGTTATGTGAATCCGATCCACACTGTTCCAAAACGGACAAACTTGCGCGCGTATTGGACAAAATGGCTGCCAGCCCTTGTTCTTCTGCATGCAAACGGGTTTCTTCCCCGCATAGAGTTTGGGGAGCGCAGAACATGATGAAATCATTCCAGGGACTGGCCTTTGCCGTGGCCCTAGCCCTTTTTGCAACACATTCCGGCACTGCGAAGGCCGTACCCATGCTGATCGTCGAGAATGGAGAGTTGCTCGGCGCGGACAACGTCGACGTCAACGGAACGCTCTTCGACGTCAGGTTCCGGGACGGCACCTGCAGCGCGATTTTCTCTGGCTGCGATAACCCGTCGGAAGACTTCGCCTTCGCCGACGCGAATTCCGCCAAGGCGGCGGCCCAGGCCCTGTTGGATCAGGTGTTCCTTGACGGTCCGGCGGGCCTGTTCGACTCAAACCCTGAGCTCACGCTCGGATGTTCGGCTTCGGAACTATGCCTCGCGAATATTCCCTACGCGCAGTCGGTTCCCGGCAAGTTTGAGTTCGTCTCCGCGCGAAACCTGCCGGATCTCGTAGAACCGCCCTTCGAGTTCGAGAACACAGGAGACTCCGATTTCGACTTCTCGGACAACGGATTTGCGGTCTTCGCGGTTTTCACCTCCGCTGGCCCGTCAGTGGCTGTTCCGGAGCCTGCTTCTCTTGCCCTCTTCAGTTTCGGCCTTGCCGGTTTCATCTTTGCCCGGCGCGGTCGAAGCCAGCGAGCGACCTGAGAGGAACTCGCTGACACCTGCAGCGGCTCCTGCACCGGGGCCGCTGCTCTTTTTTTGCGGGATGCGGCCCTACCGTCTCTCGAGCTTCCGGCAGTCCGCCGTGCGGTCCTGCCAGCCGTGGCGCACCAGTTCCGGGTCTTCGTGCTCTTCCTCGGGCCAGCCGATGCAGAGGTAGGCGACCAGGGACCAGTTCTCGGGCACGCCCAGATCATTCGTGGCTTGTTCCGGATCCAGGATCGAGACCCAGCCGACTCCGATACCCCGCGTGCGGGCCGTCAGCCAGAGGGTGTGGACCGCGAGGATGGCGGAGTAACGCAGGGTCTCGGGCATGGTCCGGCTGCCCAGGCCGTGGCCCTGCAGGGTCTGCTCGTCGCAGAAGACCGCGAGCTGTACGGGCGCCATGTCCAGGCCGGAGAGCTTGAGCCCGGCGTAGCGTTCCGCCTGTTCCCCCTGGTAACCCTCTAGCGCTTCGGCGTTGGCCGCTTCGAAATTTTCTCTGATTGCCGTTCGGGCTTCGGCGCTCTCCACCGCCACGAAGCGCCAGGGCTGGCTGTTACCCACCGAAGGAGCGAGACAGGCCAGGTCCAAAAGCTCGCCGATCACCTCGGCCGGAACCGGATCGGGCTTGAAGCGCCGCACGTCGCGCCGCCAGCGCAGCAGCTGTGTGAGCTCATCACGGAACGGCTCGGTAAAGCGCGGCGGGGTTTCCTGGGTGTCTCGGGCGGGCATCACGGTGGATCAGGGCTTCCGGAGAATGACGACATCCTCTCCGGCTTAAGCCGATGCGGGGAGGCCGTCAATCAGAAGATGCCGCCGGTCAAACAGCTTGTTGCCGGAGCAGGGGCCCGATCAACGCGCAGCGGCCTGCCGGGCGCGCACGATCTTGCAGGTAAGGTCCCGCTTTTCGGCGATGAGCTGCAGTACCTCTGCCTTGCCCTGAGCCTGGACCGCGAAAAAATCGAGATATACGGTTTTGCCGTCCGCGGTCTCAAAGCTGGAACAGATCACATAGTGGTCGCCGACTTTCAGAACCACCGCGGAAACGTCGGCGGGCTCGTAGGTCTCGAGCGTGCCGCTCGCTTGGTTCAGATGATAGAACTTTCCGTCAATCGAGTTGGCATTGATGTAGTCCACCATGGCTGCCCGCAGCTCGGATCTCAGCTCGGTCGAGGCGGTTTCCGCACGCGCCGGCGTATGGGCGAAGCCCGCTGCGACGCAGGCCGATAAAGCAAGTCTGGGTAACAGTTTGTGAAGCATGACGGCCCTCCGTATCAATCTGGAAGGAGCATGCCGAAGATGCCACGGAAACTGCATCCCCATTTGAGGGGTCTTTTAGATAAAAGTAGCCGAATGAATTAAGGCATTGAAAAATATATAATAGTCTTCACGCGCAAGCGACGCAAAAAGCCGCAGGGCCGCCACTGTA
The DNA here is from genome assembly GCF_007004665.1 of Denitrobaculum tricleocarpae. Lineage (GTDB taxonomy): Bacteria > Pseudomonadota > Alphaproteobacteria > Kiloniellales > Kiloniellaceae > Denitrobaculum > Denitrobaculum tricleocarpae. The sequence continues at coordinate 215,313 of NZ_ML660058.1, forward strand.
CAGCGGCGGCCCTGGCGGCCATGAAATGGCTTCTGCCTGTTCAGGCGGCGCGGTCATTGCATTGCGGCGGACCTGCTTTCCGTCAGCTTGTGCGCTTCCACCATCTCGCGTGTGATGCTGCGCCGGCCCGCGAATACCTCAACCACCCGGGCTTCGCCGTGACTGCGGTCGATCAGGAAGTCCATGTAGGTGGTCTTTCCCTCGGGGGTCTGAAAGCTGGAGCAGAGGACGAATTTTTCCCCGGCCTTTACCACCAGCGTAAAGGCTTCGGAAAGATCGTAGATCAGGACCTGATCGTTGACAGGATTCTGGAAGAGGAACGCCCCATCGCTCGAATGCGAGTCGATATAGGCCGTCACGGCTTGCCGGAGCTCGACGCGCAGGTCGGTCGAAACGGTCTCTGCCTTCGCCGAAGACAGCGTCAGGAGCGCCATGACGCCCGCGGCTGCGGCAAGTTTTGCGATCTTTCTGTGAAACATGACAAGCCTCCAATTCGGTGTGGGCAGACTTTGCCGCCGATCGCGACCGCCGGGCACCCCTATTTGAGGGGCATTTGAGATTTAGTTTTTTCAAATTTTTTATGGTGGAATCACAATGGCTTGGAAGAACTTACAGAAAGCTGGAGCAGCGCAGTCCCTCGCAGTCTCCTGTTTGCCGGTCGATAGCGGAACCCCCGTCAATCGAGGAATCCCGTCAATCAGGGAACCCCGTTAATCAGGAGACCCCACTAATCAGGGAACTGGGCGCGGGGCTCTCTCAAAAGCGGCATTGACCTTGAGACCCGATGGGAGCGAGAATTGTCTGCATACATGCGGTTGGGGCAATTCGGAAGAGCCGGGCAAACGGCTTTCGGGGGAAAAGGCATGGCAATGTTCGCGGCGGCTTGTTCGTTGGGTCTTCTGACGGGCCTGCTCATCGGCCTCTCGACGTCCGGGGTCACCGGCTCCGTGGTCTCCGCCGTTCTGGCCATGGCGGCTGGAGTGGTGGCCCTGACCGGCGTCAAGAATCCCTTCCTGCCGAAAGGCGAGAACGCGGCGGAGCGCAGCGCCGGTCACAACTGGGCGGTCTCGGCCTTCGCCCTCCTGACCATCGTCGGACTGGGCAGCGGTCTCTGGGCGCGGACCCATGATCTGCTGTCGCCGGCCCCGGGCGAGATCGCCGCGCGCTGGACCGGGATCGGCCTGGCGCCGGAGGTTGCCCAGCGCATCGCCGTGCTCCAGCTCAGCGGTCTGAGCCTCAACGCGGAGGGGGAGGTGAAAGCCGAATCCCCCGAAGCCCTGAAAAAGACCGCGAGCATTCTTTTCTCCGGCGTTTCGGACGCGGACTGCCAGCGTACGGATCCCTCCCGCGCGCCCGATGCCGCCGAGGCGCGCAACACCTGGTCCCTCGCGCCGGAACCCTGGCCTGATCTGGCCGCGGGCCTGGCGGATCTGCCCATAGACAGCCTGCAGACCGTGTGGGCCAGCCACTGCGAAGGAGCGTCAAGATGAGACCGACCCGAGGCCTGTTCCTGACCTCCGCCCTGCTTGCCGGGATGACGCTGCTGGCCGGCGAAACCGCCCTGGCCAAACCGCCCGCCGACATCGTCCGGGCCGCGGCCAACTCCGTTGTCCGGGTCATGGCCGAGGGCTGTCCCGGCACGAAGGGCTCGCGCGCCGGATCCGGTTTTGTCTGGCCGGAGCCCACATCCATCGTCACCGCCCTGCATGTGGTCGCCGATTGCCAGACCCTGACCGTCGAATATGTCGAGGCGGGCGTGCAGCGCCGCGCGCAGGCGAGCCGTTCCCTGCGCCGGGCCGATCTGGCTCTGCTGACGGTCGAAAACCCGCCATCGGTCCAAGCGCTGTCCAAGACCGCGACCGCGCAGACCCAGGAAGTGCTGGCGGCCATCGGTCTGCCGCTCAATGTGCGGAACTGGCAGGAGACCTATGGGTCCCGCGCCCTGAATGTGAAAAAGCTGAGCGACATCCTGAATGATTCCGCCCGGCGCGAGATCGAGACCCTCGGCGCCCCGGCCATCGAATTGGATGTCTTCCGCCTCACCGCTGTGGTGAAACCGGGTTCCTCCGGCGGTCCGATCATCAATGCCGAAGGCGCGGTGGTGGGCGTGGTCGACGGCGGATTGGACGGCGGCGCGTCTTCTCTCAATTGGGCCGTGCCCGCGCACCTGCTTCAGGAATTGATGGAGCGCGGCCAGAGCGGCGCAAACGTGGGCCTGGGCGCGGCGGCGGAGTCGGTTTTCGCCTTTTCGGTGCCCGAAACAACACAAGCTGAAGAGGCCGTGAACCGGGATTTCTTCTGTGGCGGACGCAGCTATTTTCATCTCGCGACGCGGAGCCTGAGCGAAATCGTGGATTCCATGGAGACGCCCGGGACACTGGATGATCCCCAGGGCTTCGCCTATGTCGTGACGACCCTTGCCCAAAATGTTCCGGAAAACGATCTGGCTGCTCTGCGCTTCGATCTCTTTGTCGATTCCGAAACCGGGGCGACTATTGCGGTTCCGGAGAGCATGACGCTCTCCGAGGATAGCGGCTTCTGCATTGCGAGTTCTAACCACGGCGATATCGCGCTGATCTTTCAAGGCCAGGTTTTCGATCCGAATTACACGAATGTCGAGTTCGTCTCGAACCAGTTCGTCAATACCCTCAGCCAGGGGCTTGGCTTCACCAACTGTCAGGCCGATCTTGCCTTCTCGCAGGCCGTGCCTCATTCACGGGTGGATGGTTTACTCGCACGGCGTTTTGCGGCGCTTTGCTATCATGCCCAAAGTGGCGAGCAGGCTTATAACTTCGTCGCCCACCTGGGGCGCATGAACACTTACCTCGGGGTTGTCGCGGTCAATGGCGAATTCTACGACACAGGCGCTTACGCCAATCCGGCCAAGACCAAAGACTGGGCCGCGGCCGCTCTGGCGGTGATCATCTCCACCTATCAGATCTGAGGCTTACGCGGCCCGGGTGGTGGCGTGATTGCCATCTCCAGTGCCGGCGCCGCCGGGCAGTTCGACGATGAAGCGCGTGCCGGCACCGGACTCGGTCTCGGAGTAGATCTTTCCGCCGTGTTTGTTAAAGATGATGTCGTGGCAGATGGCCAGGCCCTGTCCGCTGCCCTTGCCGACCTCTTTGGTGGTGAAGAAGGGATCGAAGATCCGCGCCTGCACCTCGTCGGGGATGCCGTTGCCGTTGTCGCGGACTTCCAGGCGGATACCGTTGTCCGTCGCGCGGCTGATAACGTCGATCCGGCCGTCTGTGCGTCCCGTATCGGCGATAGCGTGCGAGGCGTTTACCACCAGGTTGAGGATCACCTGGTTGAGTTCGCTCTCGAGACCTTGAATGTCGGACAGCGATTCCTCCAGGTCCAGCTCCAGCGTCGCGGCCTGCCGCCATTCGCCCCGGCAGATGGCCGTGGCGCGCTCGATAATGGCGTTGAGCGCGACCGGGCCGGTTTCCTTGGCGCGCGGGTGGGAAAATTCCTTCATCGCGGTCACGATCTGCGAAACCTGTCCCACACCGTCGAGGGATTGCTGCGCGGCCACCGCGGCTTCCTCGAAGAGGTAGTCCGCGTCCGAGATCTCCTTCTGTTTTTCCAGCTCGGCCAGGACTGCCGCGACGCTATCGGTCTGTTCGACCTTCGCGATCACAGTCTCGTAACTGCCGATCAGATCGCGCAGATCGCCGAAGCCTTCGGAGAGAAACCGCAGGTTATCGCCGATGTACTGGATCGGCGTGTTGATTTCGTGGGCAATACCGCCGGCCAGGGTGCCGAGCGCTTCCATCTTCGAGGCCTGGATCAGCTGGGCCTGGGTTTCCTTCAGGCTTTTCTCCGCCTGCAGCCGTTCCGCGATCTCGACCTTCAGCTCGTCGTTCGCCGCGCGCAGTTGCGCCTTGCGCCGGGCCTCGGTCTCGCTCATGCGGTTGTACGCCTTTATCACGATGCCGAGCTGATCCCGGCTGCGCCACTTCACGGACCCACGCGCGCCCGCCTGCGCGGTTTTGTTCAGAGCGCTCAGCAGGCGGCCCAGGGGGCGGCCGATGGTGAACCAGTGGACGATGGAGGTAAAGACAACGGCGATCATGCCGGAGAACGCGAGCGCGGCCACGATGTAGAGAAGGTCCGCGAAGAGCTTTTCTTCGAGCAGGCTCTGCCGGTACTCGATGGTCAGCGAGCCGATGTTCTGCCTGCGGTCTTTGATCGGGCGTTCGAAGGCGGTGCCGCGTTCCTGAATCTGACCGCATCCGAGGCCGGGCCAGGCGAAGAGCTTTTGACCGCCCGCGTCGAAGACCTCGCCGCAGATGACGTCCGGGTGCCCGGCCAATCCGCCGAGGAGCGAGCGGCCCAGCTCGGCGTCGCCACTGCGCAGCGGCGCTTTCAAGGATTGCGACGTCCGGACCGCGAGCGCCGCCATCTCGACCGCAAGTTCGTCCTGCATCGCTTCGCGGCGGAAGTCCGCATAGAGGTAGAGGAAAAAAGCGTTGCAGAGGAGGATGACCGGCGCGGAGAAGAGAATGAATTTGGCCATCAATGAGCGGCCGACATCCAGTTTCCCGAGCCATCCCTGACTCTTCTGGCACTCGTTCCCCGGTTCCGCCGCTACATTGATAAACGTCATCTTAGGTCTCCTGCTGCGCGTTGCTTCCTTCTGCCTTTAAGTCTCCTGCTCCTGGTGTTCGCTCAGTTCGCCGAGGCCATCTGCGCCTTCATCATGCGGCGGATGACATCGCGCTGGCCGACGAGGGCCTGAATGACACGAAGTTCTCCCTCGGACTCTACGGCCAGGAAATCGACATCCACATTGGCGCCCTCGGCGGTTTTGAAGTCGGAACAGAGAACGAAATACTCACCGATCTTCAGGATCCGTGGGTGCAGGTTTGCGGGGAAGTAGTTGATCACACGATCCTGCGCGGCGTTGAGATAAACGAACTTCCCGTCGACGCTGTTGTAGTCGATGTAATCCATCATCGCCCCCTGAAGTTCGGACTTCAGGCCCGCGGAAATCTTTTCCGCCTGCGCGGGCGAGAACGCGAAAACGGCGGCAACAGAGGCTGCCAAAGCGAGTTTTGAGAAAGACTGATAAAGCATGGGTGCCCTCCAATTGAATGTCGGCAGACTGTGACACCGTGCGCCGCGGACCGGCATCCCCATTTGAGGAGGCTTTTAGATAAAAGAGATGGAAGTTCCTTAAGGTATTAAAAAGGCTTATTTTTTTTGTGTTGGGGAAATGCACGTAAAGACTCAGGCGGCGACGCTCTTCCGGCGACGGCGCAGTCGTCCGGCGCCGCCCAGGGCCAGCAGGCCGGTGGCGAGCGTCAGCAGGGTGGCCGGCTCAGGCACCGCCGCTGCGGCGTGACGGGTCACCAGATCGAGCCGGACGCGGGACTCACCAGCTTTTGGCGAAATCCTCCAGAGATCCGGCAAAGACGTTGTAATCGACCGGCCCCTTGATGCCCGCGATCCGGCCCCGGTTGTGATACTGCCAGAACGTCCAGGGCTGCCGGTTATAGCTCGGCTCGAAGAGGATGGAGCGGAGCCAGAGCGGATTGTCGAGCGTCCTGTTGCTCAGATAAGCAACGTAGAACTCCGGCGTCGCATAGAGCAGGGCCTTCATGCCGGTGTGAGGTTCGACGATGTCCAGAAAGGCCGCGAGTTCTCTCATCACATCCAGGCGTTTGCTGCCTGTGCCGCAGTTGCCGCCGAACTCCAGATCGACGGCGGGCGGCAGCATCTCCGGGTCGGCGGGGACCGTGGCGATGAAGTGGGCCGCCTGTTCTCTGCCGGGACGGCAGAAGGTGAAGAAGTGATAGGCGCCGCGCTTCAGCCCGGCGGTTTTCGACTCCCGCCAGTTTTCCGGGAAGCGCCGGTCGCTGAAGTCGCCGCCCTCGGTCGCCTTGATGTAGGCGAAGGCAATGCCCGTCGCCGCGGCCTTCGGCCAGTCGATCGGACCCTGGTGATGGGAAACGTCGATGCCGCGTACCGGGTACTTTTCGCTGTCGGGATGGAAGTTCAGGAAATAGAGGGTGGCGCCGCCCACGGCGATGGCGAAGCTGACTGTCGCCAGTCCCGCGATCAGAAGCAGCCGCCGGACGAGGTTTTGGTGTGGCAGGCCGGGACGTCGCTGTCTCGCGGCGGTTTGGTCAGAAAGTTTCAATCTTTGTCTCGAATTCAAATCGCGGGTTGCGGGTCGCCCGCCGCCACGCTGGCCGGTCCCTTTAGCGTCCGCAGTAAGCAGGGGAAATGTGACCCGGCCGCGCCGGTTCCATGGCGGAACCCGGCAAATTCGATGGCAGGCTTTCGATAGCCGCCCAGGGATATCGCGTACCCGGCGAAATCACGTGATTGGGAAAATCGCTGCCCGGTTTCGAGCGCTGGGAACGCGATGCGCCATTTCGTATTTGGGTAAAACTATTTGGAGTAGAAAAAATAATAAAACATAATCAACAAAACAGAAAAGTTAATAAACGCTAAATAACCATTCTCGATTGCTAAGAGTGTTCATTTGATCGCAAAAAATATATGAATAAAAACTGCATATTACGTGTTTCAAAGGCTGGTTTAATATTTTATTCTGTTGTTCATCCGAGAGAAACACCAGAACGCAAAAGAAAAATACATTACGATTCTGTGAATTTCTCGATCCCCTTCGAAGGTTGATAGGTCATGACCTATTCCAAGTCTCGAGCGATACCGGACGAACTTACGTCGAAGGCGCGCAGCCCTTGTTCCTGCGAACCTCATGCGGAACCTGTCCGCCCGGACAAAACGCCGCGTGAGACCTATCGGGTCCTTCATGTCGACGACGACTCGGTTGATCATGTCCTGATCAGGAAACTTCTCTCGAAAATCGCGAAACCCAAGTTCGATGTGGTTTCGCTGACGCGGTTCAAGGAGGCACAGGCGCGTCTCAGCAACGAGACATTCCACGTTGGGCTGATCGACTACCGCCTTGGGGAGCGCTCCGGTTTGGAACTGGTGGAGAAGCTGGGAGGGCGTTCCGGCATGACGCCCTTGATCATTTTGACGGGGCGCGGCGATTACGCCGTCGACGTGGAGGCGACCGAAGCGGGAGCTTATGACTATCTGGATAAGGAGGGCCTCTGCGAGATCCTGCTCGAGCGAACCATCCGGCATGTTCGGGTTCAGTTCGAGACGGAGCAGCAGCTGCGAGAGAGCGAAGCCCTTTTGCGGCGGGCCACACATGAGGCCGAGACGGCGAACTCGGCCAAGTCCGATTTTCTGGCCCGGATGAGTCATGATTTCAGAACACCTCTAAACGCAATCATTGGATTTTCGGAAGCCATTCAGCAAGAGATCGCGGGGCCGATCGGGGCGTCGAAGTATCTCGATTATGCCAGCGATATAAATCAAAGCGGTCAGGTTTTGCTGTCGATGATCAGCGACATTCTCGATCTGTCGAAGATCGAGTCGGGAAACATTGAGTTGAATGAGACCGACATTCTGATCGAGGATGCCGTATCGATGGTTCTCAAAATGGTTTTGCCGGGCGCAAAGGCCGCGAAGATTTCGATTGAGACCGATCTGCCGGAAAATCTGCCGATCCTGCGCGCCGACCGGCAGTTGTTGGAACGCATGCTGATCAATTCCCTGACCAATGCGATAAAGTTTACCTCTGAGGCAGGCCGTATCCTGCTGGGCGCGGAGGTTACGAAAGACGGGCTTCAGTTGACTGTGGAAGACAACGGCATCGGGATTCCGCCGCAGCAGATTCCGCGCGTTATAGAGCCCTTTGCCCAAATCCGCCGGTCTGAAAACGCATCGGCCGGCGCAGGTCTGGGTCTGTCCATTATCAATTCCTTTATCAAGCTCCATGGCGGCGCACTGGCCATCGAGAGCGAAGTCGGCGCGGGCACCAGGATTATCCTCAAATTCCCGTCGCACCGGCTGCGGCAAAGGCCTTCCATCTCCTAAGACCCCGAGGGGGTTCTCAATGTTAGCGATCTACGAGTATCTGTTTGGCGCTGCATCCTTCGTTCCCCATGGTTACTGTCTTGCCTGGCGTCCCGACCTGATCGCAATTCATGCCCTGTCCGACGGCGTGATTGCCCTGTCCTATTTCTCGATTCCCATTGCGCTGATCCTGCTGTTGAACAAGCGGGAAGATCTGGCCTTCAAACGAACCTTCGGTCTATTCGCGCTCTTTATCTTTTCCTGCGGCGTGACGCACCTGACGGCCATGATCATGCTGTGGGAGCCTTACTACGGTGCCCAGGGGATGGTAAAGGCGGTGACCGCGATGATTTCGGTGGTGACGGCAATCTCGCTCTGGCCGTTGCTGCCCAAAGTGCTGGCGCTGCCGGGGCCGGGACAGCTCCGCAAGATGAACACGCAACTGGCGGCGGAGATTGCCGAGAAGAATGCAGCTCAGGTCAACCTTCACCAGGCCTATCAGCAGGTAGAGGCCCAGGTCGTCGAACGCACCCGCGAATTACAGGCGTTAAACCAGCGTCTGCAGGACGACGTTCGGCGGCGCAGTCTGCTGGAGGAAGAGCTGCGCGAGAAGGCGGCACAGTTGATCGCGACAAATGCCGAGCTGGAGCGCTTCGCTTACATTGCATCCCACGATCTGCAGGAGCCCCTGCGCAAGATCCAGGCTTTCGGCGATTTGCTGAAGAGCGAATACGAAACTGTATTGCCGGACGAAGCGGTTGAGTATGTGAGAATCATGCAGAACGCAGCCTATAGAATGAACAAGCAGACGAAGGACATTTTGACCCTTTCCCGTCTCTCCTGGGACTCGATCCAGTTTGACAGCCTGGATCTTGCGGAAGTGGTTGAGGAGGTTGCTTTCGATTTGAAAGAGCGCATTGAAGAGGCCGGCGGCAAGCTCGAGGTCGGGCCTTTGCCCGGTATTCCGGGGGACCGGACACAGATCCGCCTTTTGATGCAGAACCTCCTGGTCAACGCCTTCAAATACCGCGAGCCGGATTCAATCCCGGAGGTCCATGTGGAGGCAACGCTGCATGATACCGGCGCACCGGGAACCGGCGGCGCTTGTGTCGAGATAAGCGTGCGGGACAATGGCATAGGCTTCGCTCAGGAGGATGCCGAGAGAATATTCTCGATTTTTCAGCGGCTGCACGGGCGCAGTGAATTTGACGGAACAGGAATAGGTCTGGCTATCTGTAAGAAAATCGTCGAAAATCATAACGGAGCAATCGAGGCGGTTTCGTCACTCGGCAAAGGTGCCGTCTTTAATATTCGGTTGCCGACCTCGCAACCAGAACGGCGAGAGATACATGCAGGCACAGACACAGCGGTATAGCGTTCTGATGGTCGACGACGATCCGGAAGATGGAGTCCTCGTGCAAAAAGCGATTGCTTCGTCAGGTCCCAAAGTCGATTTCCAGTTTGTTGCCAGCGGTGCCGAGGTTCTGGATTACCTCTTCACGGAAGGGCGATTTACCGACCGGTCCAGCGCGCCGCGCCCCAATCTTATTCTGCTTGATCTCAACATGCCGGGCGTCGACGGTTTCAGCGTGCTGAAACAGATCAAAAGCGACATGGACTTGCGCCGGATCCCGGTGGTCGTGCTGACCACGTCCGAGGCGGAGACCGATATCGTCAAGAGTTATGATTTCGGTGCAAACACCTTCATCACCAAACCCTCAAGCTTTTCGGACATGATCGAGGTCATGACATCGCTGAAGAGCTATTGGTTCGACGCCGCCCGGCTGCCCACCGCCTGAAGCAACGGTGGGAGGAAGAGAACCCCGCTACCCGCGCAGGTGGCCGGATCCGGCAAGAACCCGCTGCCGATCTGCGCAAGCTGTGTGAAGCGGCCCCATACGATGCCGGTCCCCTGGCACGGTTCGTTGAAGCCGTGCGTCACTTCTGCTCTTACGGATCTTTGCGCTTCCGGCCTTCCAGCGCGCGGTAAGATCACAGATAGCCCGTGCGCGTGTGACTGGCGTGAAGCCACTCGGCCCTTTCCGACGAAGCTCTGCCATTTAGATTCGGCACGTCACCCGCCGCGCTCGAATTTCCATTGACTCGAACGCTCTTCACCCGTCTTGATTGCATCTCGTCCAGCGCCAAAGAAGAATCGCCCCATGCGTCGCTTTATTGCCGTCCTGATGAGCCTTCTATGGCTCCTCAACGCAGTTGCTGCGTCGGCATTCATGTCTGCTGTGGAGCGGGATGACGGCGGATTCCTGATTCCGATCTGCAGCGGTGGCCAGATCATACTGGTTGATCTGAGCGCGGGAGCCCCTTCGGAGGACAGCCAGGAACAGGATCAGGGCGCGGCCATCGACTGTCCGCTCCTGACGGCGGTTGCCCCTCTGCCCGAGCTCCTGGGCAACGCGCTCGACGTCGAGCACACCCCATCGAACGATGGCCTGGAGCCGCGGTCCCAACGGATACCGGGTGACCGGGCGGCTGACCGCCCAGGCGCGCGAGGCCCGCCGACTTTATCCTGAACCGCAGTGTTGGTGAGCCTGAGTGTTGGTGAGCCTGACCTGAGGCAGGCTCCAGGATAAAGGACGATTGATTACATGGTGACAACTTATCATGCGATGGCGCGCGGCGCTGTCGCAAGCGCTGCCCTTGCGGCTTTTTCGGCTGCGCCGGCGCTCGCTCAAAACGAAAATACGCCCGTCGAACTGGACCCCGTTGTTGTGGAGGAGGTCGGGCCCGGAGAGACTCCGGCTGGTCCGGTCGAAGGCTGGCGTGCGCCGACCGCGGACGGACCGACCCGCACCCGCACGCCGCTCTGGCAGATCCCGCAGTCGGTCCAGGTTCTGCCCCGGCAGCTAATAGAGGAGCAGGACGCCCAGAGCGTCGCGGATGTGCTGCGCAATGTGCCCGGCGTCGTCGTGAGCCGGGACGATGAGATCTTTCTGAGCCCTCCGATCCTGCGCGGCTTCGAAGCGCGCAATTTCTACGACGGACAGCCGGCCTTCGGCTTCACCAACAGCGCCGACCCCCTCAGCACCATACAGGTGGAGCGGGTCGAAGTGATAAAAGGGCCCTCGGGCGCGCTCTTCGGCGGCGGCGTGGGCGCGCCGCTGGGCGGGATTATCAACGTCATCCGTAAGCGCCCCGACCCCGACGGGTTTTTCGGCTCGGTCGAAGCCGATGGCGGCAGCTTCGGCAATCGCGGGATCGGCGCGGACGTCAATGCGCCGCTCGTCGAGGGCGGACGGGTCCGCTTCCGGATGCAGGCGGAATACCGTCGGGAAGACGGCTTCATCGACGACCTGGAATCGGAACAGGTCAATCTCTTTCCCGCGGTCGAAGCCGACATCACGGAAGACACCACGGCCAGTCTGCTGGGCTTTTACGGCGAGCGCGATTTTATCGAGTATCCCGGTCTGCCGGCGGCCGCCGTCACCTACAGCGGTTTCGACGAGGAGCAATTCCCCGGCGCGCTCAATCCGCCGGAAAGTCACGCTGAAACCTATAGCCTTCAGGCCTTCATCGAGCATGAGATGAACCAGAGTTGGCGCATTCACGGATCGTTCCAATACGTATCGGACTCTTTCGAGGAGAATGACAGTTTCGCGGACAGCGCTTTTTTCGACCTTGATACCAGCGACACGCTCTTTCCCGTCATCACCGGTCAATTGACCAACGACGTGGAGCAATTCAACGGCAATCTCTGGACGACGGCGGACTTTACGACCGGCATTGCGAAACACCGGCTTCTGATCGGCGTCGAGGCCGACCGCACCGACTATGAAGCGACCACCACCTTTCTGCCCACCTTCGGCGTGATCGATCTTCTCAACCCGGTCCGCCCGGCCTTCACGCCCCTGCCGGCCACACTGGCCCCAGGGACCACCGCCGATATCCTCAGTAGATCGGCCAGTATCTACGCCCAGGACCAGATCACGCTCTGGGAGGACCTGCATCTGACCGCGTCGCTCCGTTACACCCGCTTGAAGACGGAGGACCGCAGCGATTCCGGGGCTGGCACGGTCAAAAATGTGCACAAGGAGGCAACTCCGCGCGTAGGCATTGCTTACGATGTGACGCAGGAAGTGACGATTTTCGCCGGTTACGGCGAGGGATTCGAGCAGCCGCTCTTCGTGACGCCGGTCGCAGGCGAGTCGCCCGTTCCCGAAACCTCGAAACAAATCGAGGCCGGCGTGAAGTTCGACCTCGACGCCGGTCTCTCAGGCTCGCTGGCCGTTTTCCAGATCGAGCGGCAGAACGTGCCCGTGAACGTCTCCATCTCCGGGCAACCCCGCGCGCAGCGGCAAAGCGGCGAACAGCGCGCCCGCGGCGTTGAGGCAGAGGTCTTGTGGCAGCCCATGCCTGAAGTCTCCTTGCTCGCCAACTTCACTTACCAGCAGGCGGAGGTGACCGAAGACACCGAACTGCCGGTCGGTGACAGGCTGGTGCGCGTGCCCCAATCCTTTGGCCGCCTGGCCGCGCAGTACCGGTTTCTGGAAGGGGAGGCGAAGGGGCTCTCGCTTGGTGCCGGTCTGACGGCCTCTTCCGGTGCCGAAGCGACCCTGCCCAACAGTTTCGAGACCGACGGCTTCAGCCTGGTCGATGCCCGGGTCGGCTACGAACTCGGCCCGGCAAAGCTCTCGGTCTCGGTCGAGAACCTTTTCGACGAGGAATACTTCGTGCCCTACGGCTTTTTTAACAACACCGTCGCGCCCGGCCAGCCCCGGACCTTTCTCGCCACCCTGCGCGTGAAATTCTGACCTCGAGGCTACGCGCGATCATTCAATGAATCTTCATCGCACAAAGGAACCATCGCCATGATCAACAGACGCACTTTCAGCCTTGCGGCCTTGACGGGCCTGCTCGCCGCCCCGCACGTTCGTGCCGCCGAGACCCAGGATAAGGCCACGGCCGCGCAGCCCGACGATGACGTTCACACCATGACCGAGTTTCCCGCCGAGTGGCAGGGGGCGGAGGAGATCGTCCTGCTCGGCTATCCCGGCATGACCGCTCTGGACCTTGTCGGGCCGCAGTACATGTTTGCCAGTCTTTGGGGCGCGAAAGTCAAGGTGGTCGCGAAGACTCTCGATCCGCTTCCGACCGACACCGGCCTGACCATCCTGCCGGACGTCACCTTCGATCAGGCCGTCGCCGCGCCGGATGTGATCTGCGCGCCGGGCGCGGTCAGCGGTACGCTGGCCGCCATGCAGGATTCGGAAACCATCGACTTCCTCGCCGACCGGGGGGCTAAAGCACGCTATGTCACCTCGGTCTGCACCGGCAGCTTACTGTTGGGCAAGGCCGGACTGGTCGAGGGTTACCGCGTCACCTCTCATTGGTTCACCCGGCCCCTGATGACCGAGTTCGGCGCGATCCCGGTCGATGCCCGCGTGGTACGGGACCGGAACCGCATCACCGGCGCCGGGGTCACGGCGGGGATCGACTTCGGTCTGGCACTCGTCGGCGAAATGCGGGACGAGACATACGCACAATCGGTCCAACTTATCGCCGAGTATGCGCCGGAGCCGCCCTTCAACGCCGGAACACCGGAGACCGCTCCGCCCATGGTGACCAAGATGATGCGCGACATGTTCGCCGGATTGCCCGACCGTATCCGCGCTCTTGCCAGACAATAGATCGCCAAGAAGAGGGGAGGGGCGCCCGTTCCAGGCCGTGCCCCTCGGAGCCATTGTCCGCCGGCCATGGATCTGTTTGCTTGGCGGCTTTGCTGCTACTCTCTTGTGAATCAAGGTGACGGAGTGGGAGCAGGAAATGTCCGAGACGGAACCGCCCAGAATGGGCACCATGTTCGGCGGTCGGGCCGGCGGCGGTTTGTTCGACATCCCCACTGCCCCGTTGGGCCAGGTTGACGCTGCCGACATCGTGGTCATAGGGGCGCCGAGCGCGACACCCTACCCGTCGGTCGGTCCCTACTGCGCCGATGCCCCGGATGCCATTCGTTCCGCCTTTGGATGGCCCGGCGTATTGGACCACCATGATTTCGATTTGGGCGGTAAGATCTTCGCCGAGGGTACGAAAGCGGTCGACTGGGGCAACCTCGCGCACAGTGACCGCGATTTTGCCGCCAATCGCGAGCGGATCTCGCAGGCGGTCGTAAGCGTGCTGGATCAGGGCGCGGTGCCCGTGGTCATGGGCGGTGACGATTCCATCCCGATCCCGGTGCTCCAGGCCTATGAAGCCCATGGCCCCCTCACCATTGTCCAGCTCGACGCACATATCGACTGGCGGGACGAGGTCGGCGGCGAACGTCTGGGCCTGTCGAGCAACATGCGGCGGGCTTCGGAAATGCCCTGGGTCGAAAACATCATTCAACTGGGCGCGCGCGGCCTGGGCAGTGCCCGGCCCCGGGACTTTCAGGATGCCACCGACTGGGGCGTCAGGTTTTTCCCGATGCAGGACATCGTGACCGGCGGGTTCGACGCGGCGGTCGAAGCCGTCCCGGCGGACAGCAAGGTCTTCGTGACCCTCGATATCGATGCCATGGACCCGGCGGTCGTGCCCTCGGTGATCGGTCCCGCGCCGGGCGGCTTCGACTACTGGCAGGTCGTCAGGCTGCTCAAGGCCATTGCGGTGCGCTCCAAGATCGTCGGCTTCGACCTGGTCGAACTCATGCCCGCGAACGATATCGGCGGACGCGGCGCGCTGGTCGCCGCCCGCCTGATCGCCGTCGTTATGGGGCTCATCAGCCGGCAGCGCGGCTGACGGTGACGGGAAGCAACAAAACTGCCTGAAAGCTCACTTGTGATTCCCTTCATTTCCTGCGCGACAGCGGGCGGTCTTTTCGCTTAGTCTGCGCCGCGATTTTGAGAATGGTTACGGATGGCAAAGTCCGGTAAAGGCAGGGCATAAATGGCTAGGATTACACTTCTCGACGGGGGACTCAGCCGGGAGCTGGAAAACTGCGGCGCCGAGCTGCGGCAGCCGGAATGGTCGGCGCTGGCCCTGATGGAAAAGCCCGAGGCCGTCTTGCAGGCCCACCGGAATTTCCTGAAAGCGGGTGCGCAGGTGCTCACCACCAACAGCTATGCCCTGGTGCCTTTTCATATCGGGGCCGAGCGTTTCGGGCGGGACGCGCTTGGCCTTGCCGCGCGCGCGGGCAAACTGGCCCGCGAGGCCGCCGATGAAGCTGCCGATGGAGCCGCCGATGAAGCCAGTGCAGACGAAAGCAGGACTGTCCGCGTGGCCGGCTCGATCCCGCCGCTCTTCGGGTCCTACCGTCCTGACCTCTTCGATGCCGCACGGGCTCCGGACCTGTTGGCACCGCTTATAGAGGGCCTTGCGCCTTACGCCGACTTCTGGCTGGTCGAAACCATCAGTTCCCTAATCGAAGCCCGGACCGTCTTTGCCGGGTTGAAGCCGACGGAAAAGCCCGTCTGGCTCTCCTTCACGCTCGAGGACGCGATCCGGGATGTTCCCCGGCTGCGCTCGGGCGAGAGCGTCGAAGAGTCGGTTCAACTGGCCGCCGGGCTTGGCGCCGATGCGCTGCTCTTTAACTGCTCCGCGCCCGAAGTGATGGAGGCGGCGGTGCGCCTGGCCGCAGACCTATTGGCCGGGCAAGGCAAGGGGATTCCCGTCGGGGTCTATGCCAACGCCTTCGTGGAAAAGAGCGATGACGATCCAATGGTGGCGAACGAAACCATCACGCCGGTCCGCAAAGAGCTCACGCCGGAACGCTACCGCGACTTCGCCAGGTCCTGGGTCGACGCGGGCGCGCGGATCATCGGCGGCTGCTGCGGCATCGGCCCGGACCACATCGCGGCCCTGCGTGATCTTTGACGTCAGGCGGTCCAGGCATCTGACACAGGCATCTGATCCGGGCTTCGGGCCCTGGAGATGCTCGGTAAATCGGATCCGGGGAGGTGCGTCTTTCCGGCGGGCCGATGGCCGGTAGCGCTGACCCGGCAGAATTGGATCGCGGGTGGCAAGTCAAGGAAACAACAATCTTAAATTGTAGTGCCCATGAGATCAGTTGTCGCGGTGATCATTATTTCCCTTTTTCTGTGTAGAGACAAAAATACTGTACAATTGGCGATAAACCTCCAGCGGGTAACTGCACGTTAACAAGCGATCTCTATTTTGCGCCTCACAGACCCTCTGGGTCCGCCCGAATCCGAAACACTCGGTCTGTCCGCTGTGTTTCCTTTTTTGCCGACAGGTCTAACGTGGTGGGGGCCACATCGATGAAAGCCAGAACCAAGATTATCCTGAGCGTCTTCACATTTTTCTTTGCGGTCATCGTGGCCATCACAGCGCTGTCATACAAGAATTTCAGTGCCTCCTCGCAGAACATGAAACACAACGAGCTGGACGTGACCGCGCGGGCGGTGGCGCAGGCCGTTTCCGTGAAGATGGCGGGATACTTCGGATCTCTGGAACTGGCCTCCAGGCAGTTCAACAACGCCGCAAGTCTGGAGGGGGATGAGCGCTTCGCCTATCGCGAAACGATCCTCAAGGATCTTCTGGAGAACACCGGCGCGCTGGAGAGCTATTACGGCTTCAAGGACGGCTCCACCTACACGACCAAGGGGCTGATCCCGGACTTCAACGAGAAGGCGCTTCAGCGGGAGTGGTACCAACGGATTCACGGCGGTGAGGAACGGATCGTCACCACGCCTTATGTTTCCTCCGCGGGCTTTCTGATCATGGCCGTGGGCGTGCCTCTGCTCGAGGGGCAGGCGATCACCGGCACCCTCTGCATTAACTTGAAGCTGACGGAAATCACCGATTTCACCCGCGACCTGCTCGACTTCGAGAACATCATTCTGACCCGCGCCGACGGCTATATCATGGCGCACCAGAACCCGGACCTCATCGGCCAGAAGCTCTGGGACGTGATTCCCGGTCTCGAGAAGCACAGCGCGGAGACCGAGAGCACGCGGCTGCAGTTCGAGATCGAGGATGAAGGCTATGACGGATCGCTCAGCGTCATCGAAGATCTGGGCTGGAAAGTCTGGGTCTTTGAAAAGCAGAGCACGATCCAGGCCGATTCGACGGCAAACTTCTACGCCTCCAGTGCACAGTCCGGCGTGGCGCTGATTCTCTCGGCGGTGATGATCGGTTTGCTGGTATCTTATCTCGTCTTCAAGCCGATGGCCGGGATGACCGGCGCCATGCAGCGCCTTGCCGACGGCGACCTGGAGGTCGAAGTGCCCGCCCAGGGCCGCACGGACGAGCTCGGCGAAATGGCCACGGCCGTGCAGGTCTTCAAGGACAACGCCATCAAGATCAAGCAGCTCGATGCAGAGCAGGCGCAGGCCGAAGTGCGCGCGAAGGAGCAGAAGGCCCGGGAAATGAATGCCCTGGCCGATGGCTTCGAACAAAGCGTCGGGACCGTTGTCGAGACCGTGTCGACCTCTTCGAAATCGATGCAGTCCTCGGCGCAGACCATGTCTTCAACCGCGGACCAGGCCCTGTCCCAGTCCCAGTCGGTTGCGAACACTTCCGAGCAGGCCTCCGCGAACGTTCAGACTGTCGCGGCGGCCACCGAGGAACTGACCGCCTCGATCAATGAGATCGGACGCCAGGTCACGGATGCGGCTTCGACCGCGAACCGGGCGGTGGATAACGCCGGCGAGACCAGCCGGACCATTCAGGGCCTGGTGGACTCGGCCCAGAAAATCGGAGATGTCGTCAACCTGATCACGGATATCGCCGAGCAGACCAATCTGCTGGCGCTCAACGCCACGATCGAGGCCGCGCGCGCCGGAGATGCCGGCAAGGGCTTTGCGGTTGTGGCTTCCGAAGTCAAAAGCCTGGCCAATCAGACCGCCAAGGCGACTGAAGAAATCAGCCAGCAGATTTCCGGTATTCAGGATTCGACCAAGGACGCCGCGACCTCCGTTGAAGGGATCGGCAAGATCATCAGCAACATCAACGAAGTGACCACCAACATCGCGGCCGCGGTCGAGGAACAGTCGGCGGCCACCGAGGAAATCGCCCGCAACGTTCAGGAAGCCGCTACCCGCACCCAGCAGGTCAGCAGCAACATCACCAGCGTCAGCCAGGCCGCTTCCGACACCGGCACCGCCGCCAACGAAATCCTCGGCGGCGCGGAAGAAATGTCGCAGCAGTCCGTCGCCCTGAAACAGGAAGTCGACGCTTTCCTGAAGCAGGTCCGCTCGGCTTAGGCAAAGCGAATTCGGGAGGATGCTCTTCCCGAACGAAAAGACACTGCCGCTTTGTATATGGCCAGTTCTATACAGCCGCGTATGACCGGGAAGGGCCATCCTGCAAAGCCTAAGCGCCCAGATTTCATTTGCGGGCAGCAGTCGCTAAAACTATCGTCGGACGAGAGGACACAAAAGGGGAATGCTGGGGAATGTCTTGTAACGGTTGGTGCCAACCAACATGCGTTAAATTTGGATTGATAGCTGTGTGTCTACTCCTCGCGTCGGGGTGCAAGGCTCGCGACGAAATGTTGAAGATCACGAGCGGCGGGATCGGGACCTATGGAATTGCGGCACCAAGTTTCGAACTGGATGAAGAAAAGGCTGTTGCTCGACCGGCTCGTGTGAAGCTCTCCGCGTTGGAGGTCCTCGCGCCGCGCAAAGGTGATGAAGTTGCCGTGGTTCGTGGAGTGGTCAAGTATATCGGGAAGACCGAAGTTGAAGAGTCAAATTATCTGCTGGAGGAAGACCTCGAACCTGCGGCCAGAGAAGGATTGAGCCATCTGTTCGAGATCGACCCGACGTCGGATCGAACTGTAAAAGCGACTCTCTCCGTAAGCTCAGATAGTCGTCTCATTCCCGACAGCCTCTGTAGCTATTGGGAGACGACAATGACTGTCAGACTAGATCTCGTTTTCGCGGATAAATCAGGTGACGAGGCGACGAAATCCTACAGCTCCAATGCCGTGGATGAGTCCTGCACCGCGTTTTGGTGGTTTCCGCAAGGCGGTGCGATTGATAGCATTCTCGATGAGGCCTTCCAAAAGGCGATGGAGAAGGCAATCAACGACCGCGCTGAACTTACCGGGTTTATGTAACGCCCGACCTCGCGTAACCACAGACAAACAGACCCGCCGCGAGACCGCCCGAACCGTCAATGCAGCTTAAGGGCAGGTCGAGGCGCTCGCTTCTCATCGCCTATCCCTCGCAGATGGACCATGCTACTTTTTGGTGTTTCACAACAGGGTCTGTTGAGTATCATGACACCGTCGGGGTTGCTCAGAGGTGAAGCGAGATTAGGAGCGAGGAGGCAGAACATGCTGGGCATATTCAACAACGAGCGACGCGAGCTCGCTTTATCTCTGAGTAATCCTTCCAGGACGGGTCGTATTTTGACAGCTGCCGCGTGGCGCGTGCCTTGTGTGGATCCACCACACCGCGCTGCGCGCTCCTAATAGCTGACAAAATATGATCCGCCACGACGATATCATGGTACTCAACAGACCCTGGGGAGACTGAACAGATGGCGCGTCTTTTGAATCTCATGACTCTGGCATCCGCTTTGACCGTCACCGCGAGTGTCGCACTGGCCGACGGTCATATGAGCTTCAAGAACTCGGGCAAGGTCCTGCCCACGAACCTGCCTTTCTCGGAGCTGGTCGAGGTCGGCGATACCCTCTATCTCTCCGGCCAGATCGGCAATAAGCCAGGCACGCTGGAACTGGCGGACGGCGGCATCGCCGGCGAGACTAAACAGGTGATGGAAAACATCAAGACTTCGCTGGAGGCCCACGGTTACGGCCTGGAAAACCTGGTCAAGTGCACGGTTATGCTTGCCGACATCGGCGAGTGGGGCGCTTTCAACAAGGTTTATAAAGACTACTTCGCCGAGGGCCGCTTCCCCGCCCGCGCGGCCTTCGGCGCCAACGGCCTGGCCATCGGCGCCGCCGTCGAGGTGGACTGCATCGGCGCAAAGTAGGGGGCGGGCAGGGCATAGCTGTTTCGCGAAGCTCGCCTTCACCTACAGCGGATTGCGTTTCCATAGAACCAGAGTGTCTCAGAATTTGCGTTCGAGATCAGCGAGCCGCTGATTGAGAGGCAGTGAATTCCGAGTCAACTTGAACGCAATCTGCTCTACAGCGGATTGCGTTTCCATAGAACCAGAGTGTCTCAGAATTTGCGTTCGAGATCAGCGAGCTGCTGATTGAGAGGCAGTGAATTCTGAGTCAACTTGAATGCAATCTGCTCTACAGCGGATTGCGTTTCCATAGAGCCACAGTGTCTCAGAATTTGCGTTCGAGATCAGCGAGCCGCTGATTGAGAGGCAGTGAATTCTGAGTCAATTTGAATGCAATCTGCTCTACAGATTACAGCCTTCATCGTTCCAATCGACATCCATTGCGGTGGGCGGCGGTATGCGGCCCAGGAAATTGGCACGGATTTTCGGGGGCCAGTTATGGTTCTCGGTGACGCCGGTGTCCGCGCGGGCATGCAGCACGGCAAAATCGAGAAGCTGCTCCGCGACCGCCTCTTCGGCGGGCAGGCGCCCCAGCAGATACTGCATCTTCCCCTCTGCCGCGACTGTGACCACGCAGCCTTCGGTGCAGGCCATCAGGCAGCGCAGCGCCACCAGCTCGACCGCGTCCCTATCAGGATGCTCACGGTGCATCGCCTCGATCATCGCATACAGCTTCCCCCCGCCGCCGATCCCGGCTTCGCCGCCGCAGCTGGTATCCAAACAGGTTGAACAGATTGTGAGTTTGGTAGGGAGGGCACCTGACATGTCCTACCATTGATAGCAAATGCCTACCAGGATGGGTATGAATTATTTGCGACTTAAGAATGCGCACCACGCTTCGGCGTTCGCCGGCCGTGTATGTGGGCGCCCAAGTCTAACGCGTCACTTTTGGGGACGGTCCTGTAAACCCATCAAACTCCAACTCCAACATTTCCTGAATCTGCTCCGGCGAAACCCGCATAACATCTGCGAATTCAAACATGGGTTCGGTCAGGTAGAAAAAGTCATTTTCTCCCCTATCAAGCAATGCACAAAATACCAGTCTGTTTAACATTGCGGCTCTTGTCATACTGGTATTGTTCGCCGATGTTCGATCCATTTCTTTGCGGCTTAACTCGCTCATTTCATCAAAATTTTGATTGTTGAATTTTTCTCCCAGCAATTGCTTTCTTCGCTCCAGTATCACGTTTACTTCCATCTGAGATAACTCGTCTTTAAACAATAGGAGTAGCCGGATGTAGACAAGCGTAAATGGTGATACATCATCGAGTTTCCAAAATTTATCCAAATATAGACCAAAGATTTCTCTTAAATCACCAGTATTCACTTAAATACACTCCATACCTACGACTCTCTTGAGTTCGCGAAGAATTTTGAACGCCATCCAATGCCCGTTTGGTTTTGACTGTATCGACGCTGTTGGGGCACCTTGAGCTAACCCGTTATTTTCGGACAGTTCAATCGAGCAGGATTGCTCATTTCTTAGTAAGCGACCGGATTTCTGATTCTATCTTGTCATCTTCTGGGCCTGACTCAGAGTCCCGCCTACGTTTCAATCTATTCCAAATCTTGACTGCACAGGCGCTCAACAAAGCAACGGCGATAAAAAAGGCTATGGAGTCTCCGGTGCCGCCGACAAGCTGCAATATCGGATCTGCTGTGTGCACCATCATTTTGTTTATCACACCTTACAATTGAGGGTTTTCTGGGCTTTTCAAAGGTCCTCGATTTGCCCGCTTGCAGTTATCTAACTTGTGAACAAGAGCTGGTTTCCAAGAATGTGACGTGCGGCGTCAGATTCAAGTTTATGCGTTGCACGTAAATCCCGGACGGCACGCGCGTGAAAGTCGATCGCAATCTCTGAGGCGCGAACCGCGATCCATCCATCAGGACCGGACATTTGAAAATCTGGTAGGGGAGGTGGGACTCGAACCCACGACCTGCCGCTTATCGGGCGCTACGGAGTATAAACCCGCTGCTCTACCGCTGAGCTACTCCCCCCCCCTCGAATGCCAATCGGGAGGCTTCCGGAGCCGGAAGCCTGGGGCATATTCGAAAGGGGCTATGGGCAAGTCGTTGCATGCTTTGGATATACGGAATGCGACGCCTGATTGCAAGCGCGGGTCGTCCGTCAGGCACGGAACATGCGGCAAAACTGACAGGCCGCGCAAATACAACAGGCCCGGCGGTGAGGGGGGGCACCGCCGGGCCTGTCAGCGCCGGATGTCTTTCACTGGGTGGCGCTTTTAATTCTAACCTGCGAAGCGACCTTTAGTTCCGGAAGTCGGGGCTAGTTTTAGGTGTCTGGACTAATTCCGGAAATCATGCCCATGATTTTTCGGTGCGCTGGGTTTGTGCCTGCTGCTGCCGTAATCGAACTTCTGGGTCGCGGGCCGGGGGCGGGTGATGCCCTTGGGCACGTCCTTCAGGCGCGTGTTCTTGTTGCGGAAGTTGTGCCCGTGGTTCCTGGGGGCCGTGTCCTTGAAGCTGCTGGCGCCGTAGTCGGTGTTTGCCGTCTCGGGTGTTTTTGCGGCGGCCGCGTTCTCGGCGATCAGATGGTGCCGCTTCAGGATGTGGCTGCTGTTTTCAGCGGGCTGCGCCGTCGTATGCCGGAAGCGGCTGGCGCCGGCATAGAACTTGCTGGTGCTGAGCTTCCGCGCGCCGATCCCGCTATAGCCCGAGTGTCTGGTGCTCTTTTGTTTGTAGAGCTGGTGTTTGTAGATGTTGTTCTGGTGGCCATAACGCCCGTGGCCATAACGCCCGTGGCCATAACGCCCGTGGCCATAACGCCCGTGGCCAGTGCGCTTGTGGCTGTAGCGTCCATGATCATACCTCCCGTGACCCGTATATCTGTGACCCGAGTACTTGCGGTCCGAATAGAGTTGACCGGACGAGCGGTGTCCGTAGCGGTGGTACCGGTGCTTGCCATGCCCGAACTTGCGGTGCCCAAAGCTGCGGTGGCCGAACTTCCGCTGTCCGAACTTCCGCTGCCCGAACTTTCTCGTATGGCCGAACTTTCTCGTATGGCCGAACTTTCTGTGGCCGAAGTGCCGCTTGTGCCCGAATTTCTTATGTCCGAATTTCTTGTGGCCAAAGCCGCGTTTCTTGAAGCCGTGATGGCCGTGGCCCTTCTTGAAATTCCCGGTCTTCAGGAAGTCTGCCTTCAGGAAATCTGCCTCCTGCGCTGTGGCGTTGCCGCCTGACGTCAGGGCTCTCAGATCCGGCTGCGGTACGGCGGCGCGCGCGGCCGAGGTCAGCATGAAGGTGATCACGGCGAGGATCGTGATGATCTGCAGTCCGGTCAGCGCGGTTCGTTTCAACATGCGTCACTCTCCAATCTATCTCGTCCGCTATCAGGGGGCGGTCGGAGTTGCAGCTCAGGTTGAGGACTCATAAATTACGGTGGTCTTGATCGCTTTCTGTCCTGTTTTCGGCAGGAGAGAGTGCGAAAGCGGGCGGGTCGCCCGGTGAGCGCTCCTGACGCACTGAAAACAGGATAGAAAGTGACCCGTCCGGGCGTCAATCTTACAGCTTTTGATCATTGTTGTGTCGTCAGTCACGATGCTTCAGCATCGCTCCGTTCCTAACGCCTTGCCAAAAACCGTAAGCTCAACGTCTAGACCGTCGTAATTTATGAGTCCTCAACCTCATGAATAATGACTTGGGTTCGGAAGCCCGGAAGTGCCAGACACGCAGTGATCACGTTTTAGCGGGTGTCGCGTTCAATCGAATAAATCTGGCAATCGGCTATATCTGATCGGGGGTCGATCCGAGGCAGCGTTTGCGGAGCATAACGCGTTTGGACCGACCAGAGATCGCAGTTAAACGCGACATGCGCGAGCGGGAGGTCTGAGAGCAGCGGATTAAAGCCCCTGATTCGCATGTGTTTTTGCCGTTGCGACGATTGTTCTTGCCTGAAGCCTGTGGGCTAAGGAAACTCGCGCCACTTCACGTCTCAAAGCACCGCAGGAATCCAGTGTCCACCAGCCCTTTAACCCCGCTTCCGGCGCTCTCTCTGATCCTGGGCGGTGCCCGTTCAGGCAAGAGCCGCCATGCGGAGCAGCTTGTCGAATCAGCAGGCGGCGATTGCCTCTATATCGCCACGGCGGTGGGGCAGGCGGAGCGCGACGCGGAGATGGCCGCGCGCATCGCAGATCATAAAGCCCGCCGGGGCGAACGCTGGCAGACCATCGAGGAACCGCTGGATCTCGCCGGGGTGCTGATCCGCGAGGCGCGGGCGGAGCGCCCAATCCTCGTGGACTGCCTGACCCTCTGGCTCTCCAACCTCATGGCCGGGGAGCGGGACATCGAGGCCGAGATCGACACCCTGGTTTCGGCTCTCTATGAAGCGGGCACAGGGCCAAAGCTCGCGGGCCCGGTCGTCTTTGTTTCAAATGAAGTCGGTCATGGGATTGTGCCCATGCACCCTTTGGCGCGAGACTTTCGTGATCATGCCGGGCGCCTGCATCAGGCCGTCGCGGCGGTTGCGGATTCGGTGGTTTTCATGGTCGCGGGGATACCCATGACCGTGAAGGCGCCTTAAGAGAAATAAACCAATAAAACAATGCACTGGTGAGAAGAGTTCATGTCGCAAGCCAACAAAATATCCTCAGGTAAGATACCGGCAACGGTCATCACCGGCTTTCTGGGTGCCGGCAAGACCAGCACCATCCGCCACCTGCTGGAAACCGCCAATGGCAAGCGCATCGCCCTGGTGATCAACGAGTTCGGCGACCTGGGCGTGGACGGCGAAATCGTCAAGGGCTGCGGCATCGAGAACTGCGAGGAAGACGCGGTTCTGGAGCTGCCCAACGGCTGCATCTGCTGCACCGTGGCCGACGACTTCATCCCCACCATCGAGACTCTGCTGAATCGCGCCGAGCCGCCCGATCACATTGTGATCGAGACCTCCGGCCTCGCGCTGCCCAAGCCCCTGGTCAAGGCCTTTAACTGGCCGGAGATCCGCACCAGGGTGACGGTCGACGGCGTGATCACCGTGATCGACGGCCCGGCGGTCGCCGAAGGTCTCTTTGCCAGCGATCCTGCGGCGGTCGACGCCCAGCGCAAGGCGGACGAGTCCCTGGACCACGAAAGCCCGCTGGAAGAGCTCTTCGAGGAGCAGATCAACTGCGCCGACATGGTGGTGGTCAACAAGACCGACCTGCTCGCCGAGGCCGAGCTGGAGCGGGTGTTGCGCGACGTGAAGGGCGAGCTGCGGCCCGAGGTCAAGATTGTCCGCAGTTCCTACGGCAAGGTCGATGCCAAGGTCCTGCTGGGCCTGGAGGCCGCCGCCGAAGACGATCTGGACTCCCGCCCCAGCCATCACGACGACGGCCATGAGCATGACCACGACGACTTCATGTCCTTCGCCGTCGACCTGGGCGAGGTGGAGAACCCGAAAGCCCTGGTCGCGCGCCTGCTGCCGGTGATCGCCGAGCATGGCATCCTGCGTATCAAAGGCTTCGCCAAGGTCGCGGGCAAGGATATGCGCCTGGTCCTGCAAGGGGTCGGTGGCCGCCTGCAGCACTACTACGACCGCGACTGGCAGCCGGAGGAAACCCAATCCACCCGGCTGGTGGTGATCGGTGAGGCGGATATGGACAGTGCTGCGATCCGGGCCGCGCTGGAGTCTGGCCCGGCGTCCGATCGTTCGGCTTCGGAAGAAGCCGGACGTGAATCGGCCGCCGCCTTTTAAAGGGGTGGGGAGTCCGGCCCGGCGTTCCACGGCATCCCGCAGGAGGCCGCCGCCGCGATTGCGGGCTAACGGGGGCATCTTGGTTTTTTGCCTGGTTTTCAAGGACCAGGTTGATAGAGCCGTGCTCATCAAGCGGCGTTAAGGGCGAGATCTGACATGCATCTTTTGCAGGCGCAGGCGGGCGGCATTTCCGATGGATCGGAAGCCGTCGATCTCGGCCAGACCCCGGGCGACATTATCGTGCTCTCGGCGGCGGACACCGAGCTGGCCAGCCTCTCGCTGGCCTGCGGGCATCTCCGCGCAGGGGCTGACCCTGGGGCGGCCGATGGGACGGGCAACGCTGACCTGCCGAGCCTGCGCCTCGCCAACCTCATGCAGCTCGGCCACAACCTCTCGGTCGATCTCTACGCCGAGGAGATGATCGCCAACGCGAAGCTGGTGATCGTGCGGCTGTTGGGCGGGGTGGGCTATTGGCCTTACGGGGTCGAGCAGCTGCGCGCGACCTGCGCGGAACAGGGCATCCCCCTGGTGCTGCTGCCGGGCGACGATCAGCCGGACGCGGAGCTGGCCGACCACTCGACCCTGGGCGCGGAGGCCTGTCACCGGCTCTGGCAGTACTGCATTCACGGCGGGCCGGAGAACGCCCGCAACTTCCTGCTCTATGCGGCGACGCTCCTGAGGGGGGAGGGCCGTTCGCTTCCGGCCTGGAACGAGCCGCGCCCTTTGCTGCGCGCCGGGATCTACTGGCCGGGATACGATCAGCCATCTCTTGACGACATTAAGAGCGAATGGACAAAGGGTGCGCCGGTCGCCGCCATCGTCTTTTACCGGGCGCTGGTTCAGGCCGCGAACCTGGCGCCGGTCGACGCCCTCATCGCAAGCCTCAAGGCACAGGGCGTCAATCCGCTCCCGGTCTACTGTGCCAGCCTCAAGGAAGCGGTTTCCGCCGAGACCCTGCGCCAGCTGCTCGAAGATGCGGGCAGCGGGATCGTGCTGAACGCGACCGGCTTCGCCATCTCCAGTCCCGGGGCCGAACGGAAGGAAACACCCTTCGACGGCCTGGACTGTCCGGTCCTGCAGGTGGTCTTCTCCGGCGGCAACGAGGCCGCCTGGCGCGAGTCCGCCAACGGCCTCTCGGCCCGTGACATCGCCATGAACGTGGCCCTGCCGGAGGTCGACGGGCGCATTCTTTCCCGCGCCGTCTCCTTCAAGTCCGAGGCGCGCTTCGATCCGGCGACCCAGTCCTCGATCGTCACCTACGCGCCGGTCCCTGACCGCATCGATTTCGTCGCGGCGCTGGCGGCGAAGTGGCTGGCGCTGAAACGCGCGCCGCTTTCCGAACGCAAGGTCGCGCTGATCCTCGCCAACTATCCGAACCGCGATGGGCGCATGGGCAACGGCGTCGGCCTCGATACGCCCGCGGGCTCCGTCGTGTTGCTCCGGGCATTGGAGGCGGCGGGATATGACGTCGAAGATATCCCACATGACGGCAATGCCCTGGTCGAACGTCTGGCCGAGGGGCCGACCAATGCCGCCGTCGACGGACGTGTCATTCGTGTGCGTCTCGACTGTGACATTTACATGGCTTTTTACAAAGATCTGCCCCTCGAGGTGCAGGCCGCCGTCACCGCGCGCTGGGGCGCGCCGGAGACCGATCCCTTCTTCGTTTCAGATGAAACCAGTTCAGGTAAGTCCGGTTCGGGCAGTTTCGCGCTTTCTTTCTTCCGCTGCGGCAAGATCACCGTCGGCCTTCAGCCTGCGCGGGGCTACAACATCGATCCCACCGCGACCTACCACGATCCTGACCTGGTGCCGCCGCACGGCTATCTGGCCTTCTATGCCTGGCTGCGGAAAGTCGAGCAGGTTCATGCGGTTATCCACATGGGTAAACACGGCAACTTAGAATGGCTGCCCGGCAAGTCCCTGGCGCTTTCCGAGAGCTGTTTCCCCGAGGCGGTCCTCGGTCCCCTACCGCATCTCTATCCCTTCATCGTCAACGATCCGGGCGAGGGCACCCAGGCCAAGCGCCGCGCTCAGGCGGTGATCGTCGATCACCTGACCCCGCCGCTGACCCGCGCGGAATCCTACGGTCCGCTGGCGGATCTGGAGCTGCTGGTCGACGAGTACTACGAAGCCGCCGGTGTCGACCCGCGCCGCCTGAAGGTTTTGCGCGAGCAGATCCTGGAGCTCAGCGCCTCCATCGGCCTCGACAAGGATTGCGGAATCGTCGCTGCGGACGATGCGGATGCGGCTTTAAGCAAGCTGGATAACTACCTCTGCGAATTGAAGGAACTGCAGATTCGGGACGGCCTGCACATCTTCGGGGAAGCGCCGGAAGGGCCACAGCTCACCGACCTGCTGGTCGCGCTGACCCGCCTGCCGCGCGGCGAGGGCAAGGCGGGCGATGCCTCGCTGATCCGGGCGCTCGCGTCGGATCTGGGCTTCGAGAATTTCGATCCGCTCGATTGCGAAATGGGCGCCGACTGGGCCGGATCCCGGCCCGAGATCCTGACCGGCGACGGCAAGTGGCGGAGCCAGGGCGACACGCTCGAGCGCCTGGAGCTTCTGGCCCAGCGTTTGGTCTCCGGCGCGCAAACGCCGTCAGCCGAATGGACGCGGACCCTGCAGGTGCTGGAGAGCATCCAGAGCTCTGTGCGGCCTTCCGTCAGCGAGTCAGGTGGGGCTGAAATTGGCGGTGTTCTCAAAGGCTTGAACGGATCTTTTGTGCCGCCGGGTCCGTCCGGCGCGCCGACCCGTGGCCGCCTCGACGCCCTGCCGACGGGCCGCAACTTCTACTCTCTCGACAGCCGCACGGTCCCGACACCGGCGGCCTGGCATCTGGGCTGGAAATCCGCCTGCCTGCTGATCGAACGGCACCGGCAGGAGCAGGGCGCCTGGCCGCGTCGCATCGCCCTCTCGGCCTGGGGCACCGCCAATATGCGCACCGGCGGCGACGACATCGCCCAGGGCCTTGCGCTGCTGGGCGTGCGCCCGACCTGGGAGGTGACCTCCCGCCGGGTCACCGGCTTCGAGATTTTGCCGCTCTCCGTCTTGGACCGCCCGCGCGTGGACGTGACCTTACGGGTCTCCGGGTTTTTCCGCGATGCCTTCCCGGCACAGATCGACCTGTTTGATTCTGCTGTGCGCGCTGTTGCGGCTTTGGATGAACCGGCGGAGAAGAACCCGCTTGCTGCTTCCTTCCGCCAGGAACGCGATGAACTGTTGTCCAAAGGTGCAGTCGTGGAAGACGCGGAGAAGCGCGCGGGCTTCCGGGTTTTCGGTTCCAAACCAGGCGCTTACGGCGCGGGCTTACAGGCTTTGATTGACGAGCGCGGCTGGGAGGACGAGGGTGACCTGGCCCGGGCCTATCTGGCCTGGGGCGGCTATGCCTACGGCGCGGGCAGCGGCGGGACGGCAGCGCACGGGCTCTTCGAAACCCGCCTGCGCGCGGTCGACACGGTCGTACATAACCAGGACAACCGCGAGCACGACCTGCTGGACAGCGACGACTACTACCAGTTCGAGGGCGGGTTGACGGCGGCGGTGCGGCACCTCTCCGGTCAGCAGCCGCAGGTCTACCACAACGACCACTCACGCCCCGAGAGTCCGAAGATCCGCACCCTGGAGGAAGAGGTCGCCCGGGTCGTGCGTGCCCGTGTGGTCAATCCCAAATGGATCGCCGGGGTGATGCGCCACGGCTACAAGGGGGCCTTCGAGATGGCGGCGACGGTGGACTATCTCTTTGCCTTCGCGGCGACGGCGCGGGTGGTGGCCGACCACCACTTCGATGCGGTATACGATGCCTACCTGGGCGACGCCGAGGTGCTGGAATTTCTGGAGCAGAACAACCCGGCGGCGGCGCGCGAGATGGCCGAGCGCCTGCTCGAAGCGCAGGAGCGGGGGCTCTGGCGGGCGAAGTCCAATTCGGCGCAGGCCAGACTGCGGGAGCTGGCCGGACAGGAAGACGAACAACGACAAGAACATGAGGTGACGGGATGAGCGCAAAAGACCAGGCCGGCGAAAAGGCAAAGGGCGAGATGACCGAAGCGGAGCTGAACGAGCGCGCCAACGAAAAGGCCCGCAAGCGCAAAGCCGCCCGCGACCGCATGCTCGCCACCAAGACCGAAGAAAAGGGCCTGCTGATCGTTCACACCGGCAAGGGCAAGGGCAAGTCGACGGCGGCCTTCGGTCTGATCGCCCGGGCCATCGGCAACGGCATGCGCACCGGCGTTGTGCAGTACGTGAAGGGCAAGTGGGAGACCGGCGAGCGCGTCGTGCTGGAACGCTTCCCCGACCTCGCCGAGATCCGCACCATGGGCGAGGGCTTCACCTGGGACACCCAGGACCGCGCCCGCGACATCGCCGCCGCCAAGCGCGCCTGGGAAGTCTCGAAGGAAATGATCGAAGCCTGCCGGGTCGACAGGTCCAAGGGCGAAAAACCAAAGTATGACATGGTCTTATTGGACGAACTTAATATCGTCCTGCGCTACGATTACCTGCCGCTTGAGGAAGTGGTGGAGTTCCTCGACAACCGCCCCGAAGACCTTCATGTCATCGTCACGGGCCGCAACGCCAAACCCGAACTGATCGAAGCCGCCGACCTGGTCACCGAGATGACCCAGATCAAGCACCCCTTCCGTGAGCAGGGCGTCAAGGCCCAGAAGGGTGTCGAGTTCTAGGGTAGCGGTACTGATCTTACAGCGGTTCAATGTCGTCCTTGCGGACGAAGCTGACATGGAACAGTGCGCCTGTTATCGTTTGATAGATGGTGTGGTCTTGCGGAGGCTGCTTTGGAGATCAGAACGGCGTCCTCGCACGACGAGATCGTCGGCGCGATCGCGTTAGACGAGGTTCAAATCGACTCGAAGGATAGGGCTGGCTACATCATGTCGGTGGCCGAATCTGGCGGACTGAGCGTGGCTGTCTCCGAGATGGGGGTTCTCGCATTTTGTTGCCTGGATCATCGGTACTTCCTTGGAAAGCCGTTCATTTCACTGCTAATCGTTTCTCCTGGCGCAAGGAGACAAGGCCTTGGGACGGCCTTGCTCTCGCTCCATGTAAGCGCGCTGTCCGAGGTCTGGACCTCCACCAACCGTTCAAATCTTGAGATGCGTGCATTGCTCCAAAAGGCGGACTTTCGCTATTGTGGCGAACTTGACGGCCTTGACCAAGGCGATCCCGAGCAGTTCTTCAAGTACGGCTGACGTCAGCTTCGGGCTCGGTGCGGACGTTGCTCGGGTTGCCCATGAACGGCACTCGGCTTAACCTCCCGCTACCACATTTGCCGCGAATTGCTCTCGAGCAAGCTACGGGCCCGACCGGAACCACCGCGATGGCACTGATAGGCCATGCGAATTGGGTCATGAGCGCCGTTGTCCGAGTCACGTTGTAGTCTTTCCTTCGAGTGGCGCGCTGTAGAATTCGACATGGAAAGCGACAGAGCCTTCAGGCGTGACGCGATGCGGCACCTCGGGTTCGACGACTCCCGGGACCCCAGGCCTTAGGGGGATCTCTTCGCCTCTTGACGGGATGGAGTAGCGCAATCTGCCCGCGGTTACCTGGATGAGGCCCCACACGCCCGCCTTGGTTTGATGATCCTTTAACAGGCCGAGAGGGATCGTCGTTTCGGTAAAGTCCGCCGTACGTTTGTGGGAAACCAGCCCTTCGGGGAGCTCTTTCATGGATCAACCTCCCGCACCATCGCTGGCGATTTTGCCGGCGGGCTGCTGCCGGCGCTTCAGATCGTCCGCGAAGCTGTGGTTACGGTCGCGGTGCCCGGCCTCGTCCTCCCGCACGGCCAAGACCACATCGCGCAGTGTGGCATTGGCGGAGAGATTCCAATAGTCGATCGCGATGGGCGGGGCAGGGACATCGGCCTGGATGCCGCTGTCGATCTGCGCAAGGAAATGCGTGTAGCTCGCGACGGCTTCCTCTTCGAAATAGCCGACCACGCGATGCGCCGTCTTGGGCGCGAAGAGATAAAGCCAGAAGTAGACGTTATAGAATACCGCCTGGGTCAACAGGATCACCCAGCGCTCGGCGAGGGTCGGCTTGGCAATCTGGACGAAGGTCATGAGATGCATGCGCTCGTTGTCCGCTTCCTCCAGCAGCTCCCGGATCCAGCCCTGGTCATCGCGGATATGCCGCAGCGCCTTGAGGTGCTGCAATAGCCCGCCCACCATACCGGGCACCGCTGCCACCGTCTCCAGCACCACCGCGCGATGCCCGTAACGCTGGGCAAAGAAGCGGTCCGCGACGAAGCGCAAAGCCTTGACGAAGCCATAGGCGACCCGGTCGCTGAGGTCTTCCGGCACCCAGTGCAGAGCGCTTGCATCCTTGTTCGGTTCCGCGGTCATCGTCTCTCTCCCGATTAAAGAAGTATATTAAATGCATTTTATATGGGGACGATTTTCAAAAAGCAATATTGAAAATGCATGTTTTAAAGACTTCAGTGCTCACGAATCG
Source organism: Denitrobaculum tricleocarpae (assembly GCF_007004665.1). Lineage (GTDB taxonomy): Bacteria > Pseudomonadota > Alphaproteobacteria > Kiloniellales > Kiloniellaceae > Denitrobaculum > Denitrobaculum tricleocarpae. The sequence continues at coordinate 247,312 of NZ_ML660058.1, forward strand.
GTCAGAGGGGCAATCCAGGTTAAACAGCCTTAGATGCTATGCGCGTCCTCTTATGCGCTTCCTCTTATCCGGGACTGCCAATCATCTTGAGGAAGGCTTCATGAGTCTCCCGGTAAGCCGGACGTCCCCGGATACGCTCCACATAGGCGGCTACCTTGGGTGACGCTTCGAACAAATTGAAGGTCATTGAGAAGTCCAGCAAGCCGCCGTAGACGACATCGGCGGCAGTGAACTGCGTGCCCAGCGCCCAGCCGGCATCGGGTGTCATTGCTTCAACAGTCGCCAAGACACGCGGCATGTCTCCCCATCCGGCGGAGCTGGGCCGGGGGTGTTCGAGTCCGGAAGCCGCAAGCGAGAATGCCGGCTCGATCGTGTTGCCCGCAATGAAGAGATAGCGATAGTAACTGCCGCGATCGCTAGACCCTGCTTCAGGTGCAAGTCCCTTTTCCGGAAATCTGTCGGCCAGGTAGGCGCAGATGGCTGCGACCTCTGTGACCACCGTTTCGCCGTCCACAAGTGCCGGCAGCTTACCCATCGGGTTGATCTTCCGATATTCCGGGGAATTGTTCTCGCCGCTTGAAAAATCGATGACAATTTGTTCGTGGGGAACATCCAGTTCTTTGAGCATCCAGTCGGTGGTGACCCCTCTGCTCATTGGGTTGAAATAGTGCTTCACGATCGGAGCTCCTCTGTGCGGTATGGTGTTGATGGTTTCTGGCGTGGCGCGCGTGCGAGGCCGCGGTCGCCCCCCCCGCCGGGTCATTTCCAACTCATAGCGGAATAATCCTTTCGCTTCATAAGAAATCCAACTAAATATGCCGTTTTATGGCATGTTAGATTGATGGCAAAAATCAGCTTTGAACAACGTGTTGAACGGCGCAATCGTCTGATTGGTCTGCTGCGGTCTGAGGAGCACTGGAAGACCTCGGAATTGCGGGAACATCTGGGCATTAGCCAGCGCACCTTAATGCGTGAACTTGCGGAACTCAGGACAGCCGGTTATCCGATCGAGTCAGACAGAGGGCGGGGCGGTGGCATTCGTCTGAATGGCAGGTGGGGCATTGACCGCCTGCATTTAAATCATCAGGAGGTGATTGAGCTGATACTCGCCCTGGCGATCATGGAAAGCCTGCAATCGCCGATATTGACCGGCAATCTGAAAGCGATCCGGCAGAAACTCTTTCAAGCCTTTCCTCAAGAGCAGCGTCGGACAGTCAGCAACATTCGTAAGCGCATACTGATAGGTGACAATGCCTCGGCAAATGTAGTTTCTCTTTACGCGACACCGGTGCCGCGAATCTCGAAGGAGATCGCGGAATCTTTCTTGCGGCAGCATTGTCTGGAAATCGAATATCAATCCGAGGCTGGCGATCAAACTCTTCGCGTGATCGAACCGCAGTATATTCTTCTGAACTGGCCGGTCTGGTACATCATCGCCTGGGATCACCTTCGGATGTCATCAAGAGTGTTCCGTATTGATCGAATCAAGAAGACGCGCGCCGTTGGTGGCGCGTTCCGACTTCGCCCTCAACATCTGTTCAAAGATATATTTGCACCCTATTTCCAAGCGATTTAGTCGATGTTCTCTTATGGGGCTTTTTTTACAAGTCAGGAGCGCCTGGGAAATTTGATGCCTTGGGAAAGTGGATATAAGAGAGGTTCATCTGGTTCGGCCATGACTTAAGACGCCACAGCCGACATTCGCGCGCGTTGAAGCCTCCAACAGCTTGGGCTCAGTGCGGCCATTGCTGACGCTCGCGCTGGAACAACTTATCTTGGCTCGCCGAATATCCGAGGTTGGAATTGTTCAAGAACAATAGGTTTCGAAATGGCAGCGACAATCCGCTGGGCCGCAGACAGTGATCGTGATGAATGGGACGCCCTGTTTAACGCTTACTGTGAATTTGGCGGCGCTGAACAGACATCGGAAATGAGAGACCGCGTATGAGGTTGGATACATGACCCGTACGCTCAAACTCAATGCTTTGTTGTTGAGGGAGATCGGGGAGAACTCGCTGGTTTTGTTCACTTTCGGTCCTACGAACGTCCTATGCCCGCGACCAAGGGCGCTTATATTGACGATATGTTTGTCGCGCCTACTGCTCGGGGAAATGGGATCGTTGATCTAATGATTGAGAGCGTTGGTGCTTATGCCAAAGAACAAGGTTGGGATGTCGTGCGTTGGATGACTTCTGAGACCAACTATAGGGCGCGGTCGGTTTATGATCGCCATGCGACCAAAAGCAACTGGATCACATACCAGTTGAAGGGTTAGGACTTGTAGCCTTGGGCTCAAAGCCGACGCTGTCAAATTTGCGGGGTTAAGCGAGCCGCACCTAACTCCCCGCCAAGGCCTCCGCCAACGATGTTTTCTTCCTGACCGGCGGTTTCAGGTTTAATCCCGAATGCAGGTCGATCAGGTGGCTGCGCATGAGGTCGTGGGCGGCGTCGCCGTCTTTGTTCGCGAAGGCGTCCAGCAGGGCGTGGTGCGCGTGGCTTTCGCAGGCGGTGTCGGGGCGGACCCAGTAGAGGGCGATGATCAGGGAGGATTTGGTGATCAGGGACTGGATCATGGCCGCGTAGACGCTGTGTTCGGCGATCTCGGCGATGTCGATGTGAAAGAGGCCGGAGAGGGCGAGGGCCCGGCCCATGTCGTTATCAGCGAGGGCCTGGTGTTCAGCCTCGATGTGTGCCTCCAGGCGGGTGAGGTCCGTGTCGGTGATCCTGGCCGCCGCGCGCCGGGCGACCTCCGGTTCGATGAGCGCGCGGGCCTCGAAGACTTCGTGGGCGTCACCGACCGTCGGTTTGGCGACCGAGGCGCCCCGGTTGCGCCTGATCTCCAGGAGACCACTGTGCGCCAGGGCCTGCAGGGCGGAGCGGACCACCGTGCGGCCGGCGCCGTAAATCTCTCCGACCTCGTCTTCCGAGAGCCGGGTGCCGGGTTGCAGGCGGTGCTCGATGATGGCGTTCTGCAAGCGCAGGCAGATATCCAGCGCCGGTCCCGGCGGCAATGAAAAAGCGCCGTTGAAGCCCTCGGCAGGGGAGGGCACAGGGGCAGGACGGCGAGAGGAGCCTGCCGCCGGATCGGAGGACTGACCCGACTTTTCGCCAGACGCCCGGCCGCCAGACGCCCGGCCGCCAGATCCCAGGCCGCCAGACGCCCGGCGAGAGGACTTCTCTCTCGATTTCTTGGCGGGCTTTGCGTTGGTTGACGGCATCTCGGATCTACTCGGTATAGGCTCGGCCATTGTCTCGTCAACTTGATCGCAACTCGCCATGACCGGCGCAACCGAAAAACACGTGATGCTCCAGCTCACCGATCGGCTGCCGGGCCATCAGGGCCAGCTCCGGCGGGGCGAGGTGCTCACGGACCTTGGCGATCAGTCCACTTGGACATAGCCCCGGCGGGTTGCAGCGGCAAGCAAAAATCGTATACAATTTATGCTTCAATCGTGTGCAAGGTGGCGAAAATTTAGTCACCAAAGCCTGTTCTACTCCGGGGAACAACAGGATTCGTGAGGTAAAACAACGGGTAAAAGCCGCCTAAAGATCTGGCATAGCCGTTGCAACACCGAGAGCAGAAGGAAGTCTCGCAGGGGGAATTACAGTGTCCGCGCTCGAACTGGTATCCGTTACGAAGGCCTACGGCGAGACCGTTGCCGTCAACGCGATCACGCACAATTTCGCGTCCGGCAGCTATTCCTGTCTTCTGGGCCCGTCGGGCTGCGGCAAGTCCTCGACCCTTCGCATGATCGCTGGGCATGAGGTCGTAACGGAAGGCGATATCCTGCTCGGCAGCGCCAACATCACCGACCTGCCGCCGGCCAAGCGCGGCACCGCCATGATGTTTCAGAACTACGCGCTCTTCCCCCACCTCAGCGTGGTCGACAATGTGGCCTTCAGTCAGAAAATGCAGGGGGTTGAAAGGAAAACACGCCGGGCGCGGGCGATGGAGCTGCTGGAGCTGGTCCACATGGAGGCTTACAGCGAACGCGTGCCCGATCAGCTCTCCGGTGGCCAGCAGCAGCGTGTGGCACTGGCCCGGGCCCTGGTCACCGAGCCGCAGATCCTGTTGCTGGACGAACCGCTTTCGGCTCTCGATCCTTTTCTGCGCACCCGCATGCGCGCGGAGCTGAAGAAGCTGCAGCGCGAACTCGGCATCTCTTTCATCCACGTCACCCACAGCCAGGACGAGGCCCTGGCGCTCGCTGACGACATCATCGTGATGAACAACGCGGTGATCGAGCAGTCCGGCGCGCCCCAGCAGGTCTTTAACGCGCCGACCTCCGAGTTCGTGGCCCGCTTCATCGGCGGTCACAACGTGATGAAGACCGACGCCGGCCTGATGGCCGTTCGGACCGACCGTGTGGAGATGGCGCGCAGCGGTGAGAGCACGGGCGCGGCGCTCTCCGCGACGGTACGGGACGTCGAATTCCTGGGCAGCGTCGTCAACATTTCGCTCGACGGCGGCGCGACCGGCGATCTGATAGCCACTCTGCCGGACAGCCGTTTTTTCGACCAGCCCGTTGAAATCGGGGAGAGCGTTTTTCTGAGCTGGAAAGCCGAAGACGCCCATCACCTCGCGGCATAAAGGTCACAGAGGAATTGACGCAGAGAAATCAACAGAGAGAAATCGGCAGAGACCGGAGGAATTAAAAAACTGAAACAGCCAGCCATCAAAAGGAGATATGGCGATGACCACAGGGACAGGTAAAACAAAGATCAGCCGCCGTTCAGTACTCAAGGGCGCGGCGGCGACCGCCGGGCTCGCGGTCGGCGCAGGCGCCGTAACCGGTTTTCCGACCGTCTGGGCGCAGAACATCAAGAACGTTACGCTGCGACAGTTCGGCACCGGCGTGTCGAATCTCAACGAGGTGGCGGCGAAGGTGAAGGAAGACCTGGGCTTCACCCTGGAGATGACGGCGCTGGATTCAGACAGCGTCACCCAGCGTGCGGCCACGCAGCCCAAGTCTTTCGACATCGCGGACATCGAATACTGGATCTGCAAGAAGGTCTGGGGTGCGGGCAATCTGCAGGCCATGGACACCAGCAAGATCAAGAATTACGACAAGATCGTCGGCACCTTCCGTTCCGGCAAACTGACCCCGGATTCGGTCATTGCACAGGGCACGGCGCCCCATACGGTGGGCTTCGTCGAGGGGCCGGGCGGCAAGAAATTCGTCGACAACGAGTCGGGCTGGATGACCCTGATCCCGACGATTTACAACGCCGACACCCTGGGCATCCGCCCGGACCTGATCGGCCGCCCGATCGAAAGCTGGACCGAGCTTCTGAACCCGGAGTTCAAGGGCAAGGCCTCGATCCTCGATATCTCCTCCATCGGCATCATGGACGCCGCCATGGTCTGCGAAGCCATGGGCGAGGTGCAATACGGCGACAAGGGCAATATGACCAAGGAAGAGATCGACAAGACCATGGCGATCTTCACCGAGGCCAAGAAGAACGGCCAGTTCCGGGCCTTCTGGAAGTCCTTCGACGAGAGCGTGAACCTGATGTCTTCCGGCGAAGTGGTGATCCAGTCCATGTGGTCGCCGGCGATCACCGCCGTGCGCTCCAAGGGCATTCCCTGCGTTTACCAGCCGCTGAAAGAGGGTTATCGCTCCTGGGGCGGCGGCTTGGGCCTCTCGGCGAACCTCTCGGGGATCGAGCTGGATGCGGCTTATGAGTACATCAACTGGTATCTCTCCGGCTGGCTCGGCGGCTTCCTGATGCGTCAGGGCTACTATTCGGCGGTGCCGGAGACTTCGAAGAACTTCATGACCGAAGACGAGTGGGGTTACTGGTTCGAAGGCAAGACGGCGCAGAAGGACATCGTGAACCCGCAGGGCAAGGTCATGGAGAAGGCCGGCGCTGTGCGCGACGGCGGTTCCTTCTACGACCGCATGGGCGCGGTGGCCTGCTGGAACGCGGTCATGGATGAAAACAAGTACATGGTCCGCAAGTGGAACGAGTTCATCGCAGCCTGAGTAAAACGATTCCATGAGCTCATCTTCAACCCAGACACCCGGTGCCGTCATGGCGCCGGGTGCGGCTTTGACGGAGACCGCCAGGTCAAAGGCGCCGTCACCGGACAAAGCGAGCTGGTTTCTGGTCAGCCCGCTGGTTCTGGTGCTGGGCGTCTTTCTGGTGCTGCCCATCCTGACCATCGTCACGGTCAGCTTCTGGGACTATAACGAGTATAACTTTTTCCCGGCCTTCATCCTCGAGAATTACAGTTACCTTCTGACCTCTCAGGTCACGCTGGCGACCTATCTCAAGACCTTCAAGTTCATGGCGCTGACCTGGGTTTTCTGCGCGGTGATCGGCTTCACGGTGGCCTATTTCCTGGCCTTCCACGTGCGCTCGCTGCCCATGCAGGTGGTGCTGTTTCTGATCTGCACCGTGCCCTTCTGGACCTCCAACATCATCCGCATGATTTCCTGGATTCCTTTTTTGGGCCGCAACGGGCTTGCCAACTCCGCGCTGATCAGCGCCGGGGTGATCGACGAGCCGCTGGAGTGGCTGCTGTTTTCGGACTTCGCGGTGGTGCTGGCCTTCGTGCACCTCTACTGTCTTTTCATGGTGGTGCCGATCTTCAACACCATGATGCGGATCGACCGCTCGCTGATCGAGGCCGCCCGCGACGCCGGCGCCAGCGGGTTTCAGATCCTGACCAACGTTATTATCCCCCTGACCAAGCCGGGCATCATGATCGGATCGATCTTCGTGGTGACCCTGGTGATGGGAGATTTCATCACCGTGCGCTTCATGTCGGGCGGACAGAGTGCGTCGGTCGGCCGGGTCATCTCAAACGAAATTGCCCTGCTGCAATACCCGGCGGCGGCGGCCAGCGCGGTCGTCCTGCTGATCACGGTGCTGATCATGATCGGTATCATGATGCGCTTCGTTGACATTAGAAAGGAACTCTAGTGGAACCGCGTTCCCGTTCCTTCTACGTTCTGGCAGTGGTCTTCGGGCTCTTCGTGCTGTTTCTCTACGGCCCAATCCTGACCATCGGCGTGCTTTCCTTCCAGGGGCCGGGAGGCGGCCTGACTTTCCCCATGAACGGGGTTTCCCTGCATTGGTTCTTTGATCTCTTCGAGCAGCAGGCGGTGGGAGATATCTGGGGGTCCTTCCGGCGCTCCTTCAGCCTCGGGCTGATGGTGATGGTGGTCACGGTCGTGGTTTCAGTCATGGGTGGACTGGCGTTCCGGCATAAATTCAGGGGATCGACGATGCTCTTCTATCTGATCGTCGCGAGCCTGATCATTCCCTCCATCCTGATCTCCCTGGGCGTCGGGCTGATCTTCAATATTCTGGATTTCGATGTGCACTGGTCGACCTCCGGTTTTGGCGCGCAGCTGACCTGGACGCTGCCTTTCGGCCTGCTGATCATGTTCGCGGTCTTCAACCGCTTCGATAAGTCTTACGAAGAGGCGGCGCGGGACCTGGGGGCGAGTTCCTGGCAGACCATCCGCCATGTGGTGCTGCCGATCATTGCGCCCAGCCTGATCGGTGTCGCGCTCTTCGGCTTCACGCTCTCTTATGACGAATTTGCGCGCACGCTGCTGACGGCGGGGTCGCACAATACCCTGCCGCTAGAGATCGTCGGCATGACCACCAACGTAACCTCGCCGGTGCTTTATGCCCTCGGGACCCTGACCACGGTCTTTTCCTTTCTGATGATCGGCAGCTTTCTGCTGCTGGTGATTTTCCTGAAGCGCAGGCGGGCAGGGGCGGGCAGCGACGCGGGCAAGGGCATGGTGTGATGCAGATCCTGATCATCAATCCCAACAGCACCGCCACCATGACCCGCTCGATCGCCGAGGCCGCCCGGGCGGTCGCGTCCAGCGGTGTGAAGATTACAGCGGTCAATCCGGCACAGGGGCCCGCCTCGATCCAAGGGCCGGAGGACGGCGAGGCCGCACTACCGGGTCTGTTCGAAACCTTTGCCAGCGAAACCCGCAGCGGCGATTACGATGCCGTCATTATCGCCTGTTTCGATGACACAGGGCTGGCGGAGCTCAAAGCCCGCAGTCCACTGCCGGTGCTGGGCATCGGCGAAGCGGCGTTTCATGCCGCCATGATGCTGGGCGCGCGGTTTTCCGTTGTGACAACCTTGGCCGTGTCGGTTCCGGTGATCGAGGAAAACATCGCGGCTTACGGTTTCGCCCGCCGCTGCGCCAAGGTACGGGCGTCGGGTGTTCCCGTGCTGCAGCTGGACGGCCCGGATGGGCAGGCCGAGGGGACGATCCGGGCCGAGGCCCGGCGCGCGCTTGCGCAGGACGGCTGCGACGTTATTGTGCTGGGCTGTGCCGGTATGGCCGACCTCGCGGCCAGCCTGTCCGGGGATCTGAAGCTTCCCGTCGTGGACGGTGTGGCGGCCGCCGTTGGTTTCTGCGAAAACCTTGTCCGGATGCAACGGGTCAAGGCGATCGCCTGACAAGGACAAAGCGATGACGGAACTGATCATCAAGCCGGCCTCTGTAGCGGAGTTCGCGGCAGCGGTTGATTGGGCCGCCGCGGAGGGTTGGAACCCCGGGCTCGACGATCTGGAGGTCTTCAATGCCACTGATCCGCAGGGCTTCCTGATGGGATGGCTTGACGGAAAAGCGGTCTCCTCGATTTCCGTTGTGCGCTATGGGCCGGATTTCGGCTTTCTGGGCTTTTACATCGTGCACCCCGATCACCGGGGGACGGGGGCCGGGCTGGCCACCTGGAACGCGGGGATGGCGTTTCTGGCAGATCGCGTCGTCGGACTGGATGGCGTTGTCGACCAGCAGGAAAACTACCGGCGCAGCGGCTTTGAATTCGAAGGCCGCAACGTTCGTCTTACCGGTGTGCCTGCGCTGTCGGGTATTGAAGAGGCGAGCAGTGACGTCCGCGACGTTTCGCCCGCTGATGAAACAGCGCTCTTGGCTTACGACCGTCCTTTTTTCCCGGACGCACGGGATATCTTCACCCGAAGCTGGGTGCGCCCGGGAAGCAGCGCCAGCCGGACATCGAAGCTGGCGCTGCGTGATGGCGAGATCATCGGTTACGGTGTCGCCCGTGCCTGCCGGTCCGGATACAAGATCGGCCCGCTCTTTGCCGAGGATGATCAGACCGCCCGAAACCTCTTTATTGCGCTCTGCAAGGATCTTCCTCTGGAAGGCTCGGCGGGCGGTGAGGTCTCGCTGGATGTGCCCGAAAGCAACAGGGCGGCCGTTGCGTTGGCAGAGGATTTCGGCCTCCGGCAGGTCTTCGAAACCGCGCGGATGTACCGGGGAACTATTCCAGCGCTGCCCTGGCAGAAAACCTTCGGACTCACCAGCTTTGAGCTCGGTTGAGAAACTTGGTTGAGAAACTCGGCTGAGCTTGACGGCTCGTTATCTGCTCGCCTTTTGGTCCAGCTGCAACCAGTCCCGCGCCGGTAGACCGTAGGCCATGTCCATCACCTCCAGCTGGATCGCTGTCGGCTTGCGGGAATTGGAGTTCCAGAGCACGACCACGCCTGTGTCCAGCGCAGGATCGAAGAGGATCAGTGAGCGGTAACCGTCGACGGCGCCGCGATGGCCGACCACCCGGTAACCCTCCGCGCTGTATTTGTAGACCCGCCAGGCCAGGGCGTAACGGGCGTCGCGGATGTGCCCGCCGTAACGGCCGCTCAACCTCGACTGTTCCCGGCGGGTGTAGACCCTCGGGCTGTGCAGGTTGTCCAGCTGCGCCTGTGGCAAAACTTCCGGCACGAGGCCCATCTGCGCGCGGGCGAAAAGTGCGAGATCCCGGATCGAGCCGTTGACTCCGCCGGCCGCCGGGACGCGGTAATAGGCCTCCTTGACCTTGCGGCGCTTCGCGGCTTTCGCGCCCCGGGCATAGCGGTGCGGCTCGGCCCAGGAGGCCGCGTTCTGCAGGCTGTCGCGCCCGATGCTGGCATTGGTCATACCCAGCGGTTTGAAGAGCAAGGTCTTCAGCGCCTGGCCGTAGGAAGACTGGGCGACGTTCTCGACCACTTCCGATACCGTATCGAAGGCGACATTCTGGTAGGAGTGACAGTCGCCGATCGGACAGACCGCCTTGAGTTTGCCCAGGCTGCGCCGGATTTCCACCGGGTCGCGGCCGTCTTCCAGCGTCGTGTCGTAGGCATTGGGGATGATGCCGAGCCTGTGGGAAAGTATATTTTCCAGGGTGGCATCACGTTCGGCTCCGCCGGGCAGGCGCAGGGAGGTCTCAAAGCCTGCGACCTTGTCCGAAAGCGACAAGGCGCCCTGCGCTTCAAGCCGAGCGGTCAGGCTGGACGCGACGCCCTTGGAGAGGGAGGCCCAGCGGAAGACTGTATCCGCCGTCACGGGCATGCCGCCGATCCGTGTCTCACCATATCCCCGGGCAAAGGTAATTTCGCCCTTCTCTATGACTCCGACAGCAAGACCAACAATGCCGGGATCCTCGGCCAGCCGGTTCAGGCGCTGATCCAGACGGTCATAGTCGATGGGGGCGGCAGAGGCCGGATGGCTCCCCGAGGCGAGTGCTGAAATGAATGCGGCAAACAAGATCGCGAAGCGCTTTGACGGCATAAGTTTCCTTTGAAGGGACAGGTCGACGCCGATCGACGGGGGCGGGATGCTTTGCAAGGTCACAAATTACGGAAATCGGGAAGCACTTGCCACGAGAATTATCATGTCGACAAACGAGAGACGAATGACGGCGGCAAGCCGATCATTGTGAAACTTCAAAGACGGCGGGGCTTCCAGGTTGACAGCCCGCAGTCTCGTTGCTACCCAATGTGGATGGGGTTTGCGATCACCCCGTGAGGCGTCAGCCCAAGAGTCGCGTCCTTGACCTTAATTTGAAGGGAGGGCGTGTTATGACGTCTCCAACAGAAATCACCGTAAATCAGTTGTCCCGCCTCATCGGACTGCCGTCTGCGCCTGCGATAGTCGATATTCGTATCGATGAAGACTATGCGCTCGACCCGAGATTGATTCCGGGATCCCGCCGCCGAAATTATCGAGAAACCAGCCAGTGGATGACCGACTATGCCGGACGGAAAGTCATCGTCATCTGCCATCGGGGCAAGAAGCTCAGTCAGGGAGTTGCCGCCTTGCTGCGGTGCGAGGGGATCGAGGCCGAGACTTTGGCTCTGGGTTTTGAGGGTTGGGCGGCAGCCGGGTTGCCGGCCATTGCGCCCGAAAAGCTGCCGCAACGTGACGAGAGGGGCCGGACACGTTGGGTCACCCGCGCCCGGCCGAAGATTGACCGAATCGCTTGTCCCTGGCTGATCCGGCGTTTCGTCGACCCCGATGCGGCCTTCCTTTTTGTGTCTCCCTCCGATGTGGAACAGGTGGGTGAGAAGTTCGGTGCGGTGCCTTTCGATACTGAGGGCGGCTTCTGGGATCACCGGGGTGAGGCCTGTTCCTTCGACACCCTGCTTGAAGAGTTCGGTCTTCAATCGGATGCCCTATCTCGTCTGGCGCTCATCGTGCGCGGGGCGGATACGGCCCGGCCCGAACTCGCACCTGAAGCGGCGGGCCTGCTCGCCGCGTCGCTGGGCCTGTCGCGCATGTACCGGGACGACCTTGAACAGCTCTCGGCTTCCATGGGGCTTTACGACTCGCTCTACCGCTGGTGCCGGGACGCCACGGGGGCAACCCACGACTGGCCTGCCCACAGATCTGCAATGGCTGTCCAATGAACGATCAAACCAAACTTGATAATGAGACGGCGCTTTCCGGAGATACTAAGGTCCCGCAATTGCCGAGTCTCGCCGAGGCGACCAGGGTCTGGCTGCGCATCGGTTGCCTTTCCTTCGGCGGCCCCGCGGGTCAGATTGCCCTGATGCACCGCGAGGTGGTGGATGAGCGCCACTGGATCAGTGACCGGCGCTTTCTCCATGCCCTGAACTTCTGTTCGCTGCTTCCCGGGCCCGAAGCGCAGCAGTTGGCGACCTACCTGGGTTGGCTGCTGCACGGCGCGAAGGGGGGGCTGATTGCCGGCTTGCTCTTCATCATACCGGGAGCGCTGGTCATGTTCGTCCTTTCCGCGATCTTCGTGATCGCAGGGGACGTTCCTGTGGTGGCGGCGCTCTTCTTCGGCCTGAAGTGTGCCGTCCTGGTGATTGTCTTCGAGGCCTTGTTGAAGGTCGCGCGACGGGCCCTGAAAGGGGGACTGCCCTGGCTGTTGGCCGCGGCGGCCTTCGGCGCGCTGTTTCTTTTCTCGGTTCCCTTTCCGGCGGTGGTGCTGAGCGCGGCACTGGTCGGTGCGCTGGCGCCGGGCGTCTTCTCCGGTGGCGCGCAGGGGGAAGTCAAATCCGGATCTCCGGCGCTGCTGGATGCGGTCATGGCAGCAGACCCGGATTATGCGAAAGGGTTGGCGAAAAGCGCGCGCCGCGCCGGCATTCTGTCGTTGGCGGCCTGGGTCGCGCCTGTCCTTGCGCTGCTGCCGTTCGCCGGAGTCTATGCCGACGTCGCCTGGTTCTTTTCCAAGATGGCGGTGGTCACCTTTGGCGGTGCCTATGCGGTTTTGACCTATGTCGCGCAGGAGGCCGTCGAGGGCTATGCCTGGCTCTCGGCTGCAGAGATGCTCACCGGACTGGGATTGGCCGAGACCACACCGGGCCCCCTGATTCTCGTTCTGCAATTTGTCGGGTTCCTGGCCGGGTATGGCCAGGAGGCCGGTCTTGCAGGCGCGGTGATCGCGGCACTGATCACGCTCTGGGTCACCTTCGCACCTTGCTTCGCCTTTGTCTTTCTGGGGGCGCCTGCGATCGAACGCCTGCAGGAAAAGCGTGCCTTGGCCGGTGCCCTCGCGGCGATCACGGCGGCCGTGGTCGGTGTCATCGCCAATCTGGCGCTCTGGTTCGGCCTTCGCGTCGTCTTCAGTGAGATGCAGGCGGTCGGCTGGGGCGCAGTGTCGCTCGATCTCCCGGTTCTACAGAGCATCCACCCTGCCGCAGTGATCATTGTTCTTCTGGCTGCCGTCGCACTCTTTCGTTTCAAGCTCGGCGTTCTCAAGACTCTCTCGCTCTGCTCGCTCGCAGGTCTGCTTCTGAAAGTGGGGCTGGGGCTGTAGTCAAGGTCCCGTATCCTGAAAAGCGCCGGTGCGTGGCAATAGAGATTCAGCGATGCCATCGAGCTGCAGCGGTCGCAGCTTGCTCGCGCCGTGTCCGATCATGATCCGGCCGACATAGCCCCAGTAGAGAAAAGCGGCGCGTGCGTTGATCTGCTGCGAGGAGAGGCCTTCCGAACTCAGCACCGCCGCGAGATACTTCAGTCGGATTTTGTCGACCGAGGCAACCGTCGCGGCCGCGCGCTGATTCTCCGTCGCCCAGGATCTGACGGCGCGCTCGAGAGCATTGTTGCCGCACATTGCTTTGCGCATCCAATGCTTCAGGCGTTCACCACTGGGATTGGCCTGCTCCACTTCGGCGATAATGCCGTCGGTCCTGACTTCCCGCCATCTGCGCAGCAGCGCGATGTGAAAGTCCTCGATATCCCGGAAATGCCAGTAGAAACTTCCACGCGATACATTCAGCGACTTGGCGAGCGGTTCAGCCTTGATCGCAGAGATTCCCGATTGAGCCAGAACGGCCAGACCATGATCCAGCCAGTCATCTTTCGAACGTCGTGTTTTCATACGTAATCCATACAGTAATGTATTGAATCCCTTTTAATGCGATAAGTTGTTTGATTGCTAGCATTTTTCGCGGACCCGGAGCGATTTTTCAGGAGGCGTTATGGAATAGCGAAGCCTGGATGCTTCGCGGCTGAGGCGGCTCGACGCACAAGGAGGCTTCTGGTGGGACAAATCGGCGCAGCGATGCCGGCGGAGTGTCCTTTGGGTCTCATCATGAACCTGTAAAGGGTCCACGACGCTATTGGACCGCACGGCTGGGAAGTCGTGAATCCAGAGCCTTCGGTGATGCCGCAGTCTTTATCAACGAGCTTGACCTTGAGGGAGAGAGCACAAGAAACTGATACAGTAGCTAAGAAGAGACCCGCCACATGCTGAGCGGTTTGATCAGATACTTTCAATCTCCTACTGGATAAGCTCTGCCATGTTCAGTCACTTCACTCTCGGTTCCAATGACCTGGCGCGCTCTCAGCGTTTCTATGATTCCGTGATGGCGGCATTGGATCAACGGCTGATCCAGGCTTCGCTGGAAGACGGCTACCTGATGTACGCGCCGGATGATGGGCGTCATCCTCATCTTTTCGTCTGTCAGCCCTTCGACGGTTTGCCGGCGACCTGGAGCAACGGCTTTCATATCGCTTTTAACGCGCCGGATCAGGCCACGGTCGAAAAGTTTCACGCGGCGGCGCTGGCCTACGGTGGTATCGATGACGGGGTGCCGGGGCTGAGACCGCACTACGCGCCGGATTACTACGCGGCCTACGTCCGCGATCCCGACGGTAACAAGCTCCAGGCCGTGTGTTACCTGGATGGGCGCACGAAGGGTCCGACCGGCGATGTCATCTCGCATATCACCCTGGGTCACAGCGACCTGCAGCGCGCGGGCATGTTTTACACTGCGGTCTTGGGGGCTCTCGGTGCGCAGGAGATACCGGAAGAGGGCGATGAGACCTCACTTGCTTTCGGCGGTGGCCAAAACGAACTCCCGGTGGTCTATATTCAGCTGCCCTTCGACGGCCGCCCGGTGACCTGGGGAAACGGCACGCATACGGCTTTCACGGCGCCGAGCCGTAAGGCCGTGCAGCAGTTCCACGCGGCCGCATTGGCCCATGGCGGTGTCTGCGAAGGACCGCCGGGACTTCGGCCGCACTACTCCGAATACTACTACGCGGCCTATGTTTGCGATGCCGTCGGCAACAAGCTGCAAGCGGTCTGCCGCACGCCATCGTAATGCTGAGAAGTCAGAGTCTCTTTGTCATCGAACGATGATGTTTAAAGCTGCGCGGCTTTCCGGTCTGGAAAAGGTCGCCGGAAGACGTTGGCGGTTCGTAGCAGCCTGGAACGAGACAGGCACTCTATAAAAACGCGGATCGTAAAAAGAATATTTTCCTTTTAATTCCATGTGTTTACCCAGCGTCCGCTGCGGTTGTTTCGCGCGGGGTGTAAATTTTTGGTGATCCAACTCTACTGCAGGGTCGTAAGTGGTGGCATCAACAAAACATCACCTGGGAGTGCTAATTGTGCGAGTCACGAATATCTTTAAAGCCTTTGTTTTGATCATCCCCTTCGCTTTGGGCGCCTGCGCCAGTCACAGCGACAAAGACATGAAAAAAGACATCGTCGATACCGCTGTCGGCGCCGGTCAGTTCAACACTCTGGTTGCCGCGGTTCAGGCCGCCGATCTGGTTGACACGCTGAAAAGCAAAGGCCCCTTCACGGTCTTCGCACCGAATGACGACGCCTTTGCCAAGCTGCCTGCCGGTACGGTCGAAAACCTCCTGAAGCCGGAAAACAAGGACCAGCTCGTTGCGATCCTGACCTATCATGTCGTCCCGGGTAAGATCATGTCCGCCGACATCGCGGGCAAAACCGCTGATGTCGCGACGGTGCAGGGTGGAGAGCTCGCTGTCGACGCCACCAGCGGTGTGAAGGTCAATGACGCAACCGTCATCGCTGCCGATGTGGGCGCTTCCAACGGTGTGATCCACGTTATTGATACCGTCTTGCTGCCGAAGTAACCCCGCCTGAGCATGCAAGCACGAGAGCCTCGCCCCTGCGGCGGGGCTCTTATCTTTTGAGGCACTCGTTTGTGTCTGATAAACCCAATCTGAATTGATGCTGTTTGGGCGGCCATAACCGCTCCACGACGCCACATACACCCGCCAAATGCCGTTGGCGGTAAAAGCCCGGAGATCTGAGGCCTGCGGTCGGACCCTGCGCGGCTCTGTCATCGGACGCCCCGGTCAGCCAAATGCGCTGCGGACTACGCCGATATCGGCTTCACTCGGCGGAGGAGGCGGTGTATTGATGGGGCATGGAAGTTCGAAGCAATACCCCGGAATACCTGACCACCCGCGAAGTTGCCGAATTGCTGCGGGTCAAGGAGCGCAAGGTCTATGAGATGGCTGCGGCGGAAGAGATTCCCTGCCGCCGGGTGACAGGCAAACTCCTGTTTCCACGCGCCGAACTCGAGGCCTGGCTGATCGGCGATCAGACCCCCGCCGTGGGGGCGCCACAGCAGGTCACACGCAGGACGCCGGCAAACGTTGTCGCCGGCAGTCATGATCCTCTGCTGGACTGGGCGATCCGGGAATCCGGATCCGGCCTGGCAACCTTTTTCGATGGCAGCCTGGATGGCCTGACACGGGTTGAGTCCGGTGATGCCTTGGCGGCCGGCCTCCATGTCTTCGAGCCGGACCGGGATGACTGGAACATCAAGCATGTCAGCGAGGCTCTCGAGTCTGCGCCTATCGTCCTGGTCGAATGGGCTATTCGCAGCCAGGGTTTGCTGCTTTCCAGGGAATTGGAGGGAACCGTCCGCGGTATCGGTGATCTGCGCGGCAAACGGCTGGTCCGACGGCAACCGGCCGCGGGCGCGGGTATTCTCCTGAGTTATCTGCTTGAGGAGGCCGGGATCGCTGCGGACGAGGTAAGCTTCGCCAAGGACGTGGCCCGCACGGAGACCGACGCGGCGGTGGCCGTGGCCTCGGGCCGAGCCGATGCGGCACCAGGCCTGGAAGCCATGGCCCGGCAGTTCGGGCTGGCTTTCGTGCCCACGCAAAAGGAGCGCTTTGACCTCATTGTCGATCGGCGGGCCTGGTTCGAACCGCCGTTCCAGGCCTTATTGGAGTTCTGCAGGGGAGCGTCCTTCGCCGACAAGGCCGCGGAACTGGGCGGCTATAACCTGAGCGGTCACGGACGGGTTCATTGGAACGGCGCGTGACGTTCAGCAGTTGGCGCACGACAAGCTCATGATAGGGCTGACGCGCAATGACTGAGCCGACAAAAAGTGCACGGGACTGGGATGCGCGCTATCAGGCGGTCGAGGGTGGCCTGTTCGGCGAGAGTGCCAACGAGTATCTGCGCATGTTTTGCGCCCGCTCGGATTTCATGGAGTTCAACACCCATTTGGGGCAAGCCTGCAGGGTGCTGTGTCTGGCAGACGGCGATGGCCGGAACGGCACCTGGCTGGCGCAATGCGGCTATGAGGTCACCGCAGTCGATCATTCGGCGGAAGCCACGCGCCGTGCGATCGCGCGGGACCAGGCGGCGGGCGTGACGGTCGAGCGCATCACGGCTGATCTTTCGGACTGGATGCCTGAAGCCGGGCGCACTTGGGATTTCGCCTGCATTCTCTATCTGCATGGCACGCGCGCGCTCCGGGAACGCGCGGTGCGCCTTGCCTATGAGACACTTACGCACGATGGCTGGTTTTTACTGGAGGGCTTTTCCAAAGCCCAGGCGGATCGCGATGCCATGGGGCCCGACGATCCGGATAAGCTCTACGATGGCAAGGAGCTTCGAATCTGGCTGTCGGATGCGCTGGTGATCGAGGCAACCAGCGGCAGGCTCACTCTCGAAGAAGGGCGGCGGCACGCGGGGGAAGCTGAGGTGGAGAGGCTTGTCGCGCGCCGCCGCTTTAGTGCCGGGTCAGGTGTCAACCCGGCGGACGTCTGGTCGTAGGGTTTGGTTAGCTGCTGGGCTGTTTATCTGCGTTGGGGAAAAACAGCTGCTGGCCGTCACGTTTATAGTCTGCGATCGCGGTCTGGCCCTCTTTGGACAAGACCCAATCGATGAAGGTTTGGCCCAGGTCTGCCTTTACGCGCGGGCAGGCATCCGGGCTCACCTGGATGATGCCGTACTGATTGAACATGGCGTCGTCGCCCTCGACGGCGATGGCGTAGTCGCCCTTGTTTTCAAAGGCGATCCAGGTCGCCCGGTCGGTCATGACGTAAGCGTTCATGCCAACGGCGACATTGAGGGTCGCGCCCATGCCCGAGCCGGTTTCCCGGTACCAGCTTCCGCTGTCGCCCGAGGGGTCGATCCCGGCGGCTTTCCAAAGCGCCAGTTCCTTTTTATGAGTGCCGCTGTCATCGCCGCGCGATGCAAAGGGGGCGCCGGCCTTCTTGATGGCGCTCAAGGCGGACTTTACATCGCTTGAGCCCGAGACTCCTGCCGGGTCCGCGGCCGGGCCGACAATGACGAAGTCGTTGTACATGACATCCGCCCGCGAGACGCCGTAGCCGGCCGCAACGAACTTCTCTTCCGAAGCTTTCGCGTGCACCAGCAGAACATCGCCGTCACAGTTCTGCGCATTCTTGATCGCCTGACCGGTGCCGACCGCAACCACGCGGACCTCAATTCCGGTCTTTGCGGCGAACTGCGGCAGGAGCGCGTCGTAGAGGCCTGAATTCTGGGTCGAGGTGGTGGACTGGACGATGATGAACTTGTCCTCGGCACTCACCTGACCAAGCGTCAGACTGCCGGCAAATGCGGTGGCGAGAAGAAGGGAAAGACTGCGATTTTTCATTTTTGGATCCATGGCAATTGATTGGACTAAAAAAGAAGGTGCCCGCTGAGATAGGTTCTGCCCTCTCGGGAACGGGGTGCGTCGAAAAACTGAGCCGCGCTGGTGACCTCGGTCACCCGGCCATGATTGAGAAACACGATCTCGTCGGCGAGCCTCTGGGCCTGGCCGCGATCATGGGTCACCAGGAGAACCTTGGCCCCGCTTGCTGCGGCGGTCCGGATGAGATCCTCGATCGCGGCGGTTGCCTGGGGATCGAGGCTCGCGGTCGGTTCATCGAGCAGCAGCAGTTTGGGCCGCGCCGCAAGCGCGCGCACTAGGGCCACACGCTGTTGCTCGCCACCGGAGAGAACCCGCGCCGGCCGGTCTGCCAGTTCCTTCAGGTGCCCCATCTCCAGCAGCTCTTCCAGCCTCTGACCCTGTTCGGATCGCGGAACCCCATAAATCTTGAGCGCGTGTTTCAGGTTGGCGCGCACCGAACGCCGCAGCAGGACCGGTTTCTGAAACACCAGCGCCACGCGCTGCGAGGGCAGGGTTTCGGTCCCGTTCCAGCGGATCTTGCCTTGCCCCGGTGCGATCAAGCCGGCCATGATCCGGAGCGTGAGACTCTTGCCCGCGCCGTTCGGCCCCATTAGAACGGTCGTTCCGTGGGCGGCGAGTGTCAGGTTCAAGCCATCGACCAGAGCTTTGCCCTGGCGTTCGAAAACCACGTCCTGAAGCGCGATAGCCGGTGGTTCTATGCCGGATTCAATGACCGAAAGATGGCTCTCGCGGGTGTGGGTTTCAGGCATAGGCCAAGCGCTCCGCAGACTTGCGCAGTCCCATCAGGCCGGCATTCACCAGGATCGAAAGACCGACGAGAATGATACCCAGGCCAAGCGCCAGGGCGAGCGCACCCTTGGAGGTCTCCAGGGCAATAGCGGTGGTCATGACCCGGGTGACATGGTTGATATTGCCGCCGACAATCATGACGGCGCCGACTTCCGCCAGGGCGCGCCCGAGACCGGCCAGGGCCGCCGTGAGGAGGGAATAGCGGGCATCCCAAAGCAGGGTCGCGACCGTCGAAAGACGCCTCGAACCCATGGAGCGCAGGAGCTCGTCATATTCGCTGTGCATGTCCTCGATCACCTGCCGGGTGAGGGCGGCAATGATCGGCGTGACCAGGATCGACTGGGCAATGATCATGGCGGTTGGGGTATAGAGCAATTGCAGCACGCCCAGTGGGCCTGCGGCGGAGAGCATCATATAAACCGCCAGCCCGACCACCACGGGCGGCAGGCCCATCAGGGCGCTGATCAGAACGACAAGCGTCGCGCGCCCGGGAAACTTCCCGACTGCAAGGACGGCACCCAGCGGCAGACCGATGATGCAGGCGATCACCACCGCGGTGAAGGTCACACGCATGGAAAGGCCGATGATTTCCATCAGCGCCGGGTCGAACCCGGCAATCAGTGCAAAGGCTTGCCCGAAGGCGGCCCCGAAGTCCTGCATTCCTGCATCCTACAGTCGAGATATCGCGCTTGCAGAAGCCTGACTACAACCGCTGATATTTCGATTTTCCGGAAAAAACAGAAAAAAACAACAAAAAACAACAAATAACGTGATTTGAAAAACTGATCACGGAGTCAAAAAGCAGGCATTCGTTTGGGTTTGCAGGCCTGTGAGCAGGCGAGAGTGGGCTGGAAATCTCGGATTTCAGGCCGGACATCGGACCGCCCGCTGCCCGCTCGAGGCTCGACGATAAGTGTTTTATGGATGTCGAGAGGGTTTCTTAACTCAAGGATTCGCCGCAGCTTGCGCAGGTTTTAACCCGCTTGAAAGGGTTGTAGTTCGTCACGCTCCCTCCGCAGGAGCCACAAAACCTGACGACCCAGAGAACGAACAAAACGCAGAGCGTCACGATGGGAACAAAGACATAAAAGACCGGCGGCGGCGCGCCCTCTATCCACAGGACGCCTAGCGTAACAATCCCCAGGAGGATGACCAGACTCCGAAATGCCTTTGATTTCATTGTGTTATTACTCGTCTAAAAAAATGCAGTCGCGAGATGCTGTTCCTCCAAAAACAAAAAGAAGGGCCCGGCTAAATTCCAGGTGCAGCAAGGGTGTTTTATCGGAATTCTTTATGACCTTTTTGGGCGAGGGTCATGCGCGTAAATCTCGTACCCTTTCAGCTAAACCCAAAAGGCCCACCACTTTTCCCGGGTCAGATAGAGCGCCGCAGCGAGGATGCCCAGTAAAAGCGGGATGTGAATGATGAATTCACCATTGAGCAGAACGGCGAGAAGACCGAGCCCGAAGCCGACCGCAAAGGCAAGAGCTGTTTTGAGAAGTTTCGCTATCATGGTGCTTGAGACGTCATATGTTCAAAACTCAAGAGACTTACGGATCGCGATGAGGGCCGTAAAGCTTCTCGGATATGGTTTTACGCTCCGTCGAGGCGCGGGAGACGTTCGAAGGCACCCGGCAATTTTGAGACACACGGCGTTATCCCCTGCAGTCTGCATCACCGCTGGTCGAAACTGAAGAGTGATCTTCCTTGAATTGGATCAAAAGCCTGCGGCTGCTCTTGAAAAAGCGGGTGTCGCGCGAAAAGCTGTCACATAGAGTGGGTAGCTTGCCGTTTTGTTTTGCGCCGGATTCGCGCTCGAAGGAGATCAGCGATTATGAAGAGACTTGTTTCAGCCGTGACGGCAGTGACCTTTGCCGCCACCGCTTTTACCGCCACTTCAATGGTGAGTTTTGCCGTCGCGGAGGAAGTTGCCGGTAAGCTGGTGCTGTACACCTCGCAGCCGAACAAGGACGCGCAGCAGACGGTCGATGCCTTCACCACGAAGCACCCGGGCGTCGAGGTCGAGTGGGTGCGGGACGGCACGACCAAGATCATGGCCAAGCTGCGGGCCGAGTTCGCGGCGGGCGCGCCGAAACCGGACCTGCTGCTGATCGCCGATATCGTGACCATGGAAGGCCTGAAGCAGGAAGGGCGCCTGATGGCTCACCCCGATGCCGATGTTTCCGCCTACGACGCGGGCATCATGGATCAGGACAAGACCTACTTCTCCACCAAGCTGATCACCACGGGCATCGTCTACAACACCGCCGCGCCCTTCAAGCCGACCTCCTACAAGGATCTTTTGAAGCCGGAAGCCGAGGGCAAGATTGCCATGCCGTCGCCGCTCACCTCCGGTGCCGCCACGATCCATATGGCGACCCTGACCTCGAACCCGCAGCTGACCTGGGATTTCTACGAGGGCCTGGCGTCTCAGGGGGCCAACCCCAAGGGCGGCAACGGCGGTACCTACAAAGCCGTCGCCGGCGGCGAGAAGCTCTTCGGCTTCGTGGTCGATTTTCTGCCGATCCGCAATAAGCTGAAGGGCGCGCCGGTTGAGTTCGTGTTCCCGAGCGAGGGCGTTTCCGCGGTGACCGAGCCTGTCGCTATCCTGCAAACCGCGCAGAACCCGGCTGCCGCGAAGGCCTTCGTCGACTTCCTGCTCTCGCCGGAAGGGCAGCAGCTAGCGGCCGATCAGGGTTATCTGGCGGCCCATCCCGCGATCACGCCGCCGGAGGGTTTTCCTTCGCGCGATCAGATCAAGCTGATGGACTTCGACGCCGCGAAAGCCCTGAAGGACGATAAAAGCAACAAGATGAAGTTTACCGATATCTTTGGCGGCTGATCCGCGTGAACTTGCGTCCGGCCCGGCGGTTTTTGAGCGGCGAGGGTTTTCCTCTCGCCGCAATTCTTTTGGTCGTCTTCTTTTTCTGCGGCTTTCCGCTGCTCCTGCTCTTCAAAATCGGCCTGAGCGGTGAAGACGGCCTCTCGCTCGCACTCTTTGGCGAGGCGCTCGCCAGCCGCTCGGTGCTGCGCGCCCTCTGGCACAGCTTCGAAAGCAGCTTCCTGGCGGCGGGCTTCGCCACCCTGATCGGCCTCGGCCTCGCGCTGACCATCGGTCTGACGGACGTCAGGGCCAAGGGGCCGCTGGTCTTCCTGATCCTCCTGCCGATGATGATCCCGCCCCATGTGACCGCGATCTCCTGGATCCAGGCGCTGGGACCCGCAAGCCCGGTCCTCCAGTGGCTGGGACTTGCGCCGGAGCCTGGCTCGACCCATCCGATCTATTCCCGCGAAGGCATTGTCGCGCTGCTGACCATTCAGCACAGTCCGCTGGTTTTCCTGATCCAGCGCGCGGCTTTGCGGTCTTTCCCCCGCGAGCTCAGCGATGCTGCGCGGGTGTCGGGGGCAGGGGGCTGGCGCCTGCTGACGCGCATCGTCGTGCCCTTGCTGG
This sequence comes from Denitrobaculum tricleocarpae, assembly GCF_007004665.1. GTDB lineage: Bacteria > Pseudomonadota > Alphaproteobacteria > Kiloniellales > Kiloniellaceae > Denitrobaculum > Denitrobaculum tricleocarpae. The sequence continues at coordinate 270,009 of NZ_ML660058.1, forward strand.
CCCCAAGCCTGCTGTCAGGTTTTGCGCTGGCTTTCGTGGCGGCGCTGGGGAACTTCGGGATCAACGCGCTGCTGGGCATCCCCGCGCGCTATACGACCCTGCCGGTCCTGATGTGGCGGCGTCTGGCCAGCTTCGGGCCGGACGTGCTGCCCAACGTGGCGGTGATCGCGATCATCCTGGCGCTGGTGACCCTGGCGGCGCTGGCGGTCCAGTTCCACTTTCAGCGGCGCATGCGCCTGGCGCTGGTCGGCCTGCCTCAGGCACCGCTGGCGATCCGGTTGGGGCGCTGGCGCGGGGCCAGCGAGGCCGGAATATGGCTCTTCGTGGCGGCGACGCTCTTGCTGCCGCTGGTCTCGCTGCTGGCGACCGCCCTGGTGCCGACCTACGGCCTGCCTTTGAGCTGGGCCACGGTCACCCTGGATAACTTCGCGGAAGTCATTTTCTATCAGTCTGTTACGGCCCGCGCCTTTCTGAACTCGACCCTGACGGCCGGCACGGCGGCGCTGGCGATTGCGGTTCTTTCCATCGGGCTCGGCTACTATCTGATCACCGGGCGCGGGCTGGTGCGCAAGGCGGCCTCGGCCACGGCGACCCAGGTGGAGATCACCTTCGCGATCCCGGGGCTGGTGATTTCCATCGCCTTCATTCTGGCCTTCATCCGCCCGCTGCCGTTGGTCGACTTCAGTCTCTACGGCACCATCTGGATCATCCTGATCGCCTACGTCTCGGCCTTCTTTGCGGTCGGGCTGAAGCCGGTCGCGGCGGCTTATACCCAGCTCGATGTCAGCCTCGACGATGCCGCGCGGGTCTCGGGCGCCGGCCTGATGCGGCGCATGCGCAAGGTCTTCGCGCCCCTGGTCGCGCCGGCGGCGGCGTCGGGGGCAATTCTGGTTTTTCTCACCGCTTACAACGAGATAACGGTCTCGGCATTGCTCTGGTCGACGGGCAGCGAGACCATCGGGACGGTGATTTTCAATTACGAGGACGGCGGCTACACGACCCTGGCGGCGGCGATGGCGGCGATCACCGTGGCGGCGACGGTGCTGCTGATGTTCGGATTGAACCTCCTGGCGCCGAGGCTGCAGCCGGGTGTCATTCCCTGGCGGGACTGACGCCCACTTAAAGCCGTGCCTCAGCTTTCGGGCAGAAGCCACGCCCGTTTCAGGTAAAGCGGCAGGCTGTCCCCCGGGCTGACCCGCTCCGGCAGGTTCAGGGCGAGGAGTGTTTCCAGGCCCTCGAGGCGCGCCGCAACCTCCCAGAAGCCGCCACGATAGGCGACCCGTTCGGCGATGGCCGTCACGGCGGCCCGCTCCGGGTCCAAAACGACATCTTCCGGACGGACCAGAATGCGGGCCGGTTTCTTTTCGTTATGACATACATTTGCCACAGCTGATGAAGTGGCCGCGACCTCCAGTCCGCCGATCCGGATCAGGGCTTCGTCCCGGCCATTGCGGTTCAAAACCTCGCCATCCAGAATCGCACTGCGTCCGATAAAACGCGCGACCCGCTCACTGGCCGGCCGGCGGTAAATTTCGCTCGGCGCGCCGACCTGCAAAATCTGCCCCTGCCACATCACCGCGAGACGGTCGGCGAGGGCCATCGCCTCGCGCTGGTCATGGGTGATGTAGAGCACGGTCGTGCGGGAGGCGCGGTGGAAGCGGGCGAGTTCCTCTTCCATGGTGGCGCGCAGGTGCGGATCGAGATTGGCGAGCGGTTCGTCCATCAGAATGGTCTCCGCGCCCTGGGCGAGACAGCGGGCGAGGGCGACGCGCTGGCGCTGGCCGCCGGAGAGCTCGGCGGGCTTGCGCCGGGCGAAGGCTTCTAGTTCGACCGTGCTCAGATGCCGCTGCGCCTGGTCCAGGGCCGCGCGCTTGCCGGCGCCCGCCGCCTCCAGCGGAAAGCCGACGTTGGCCTCGACGGACATATGGGGCCAGAGGGCGTAGGACTGAAAGACCACACCGACGTTGCGGTCTTCCGGCGCGACATGCAGCCCGTCGCCCGCGACCGGCCGCCCGCCGATGGTGATGGACCCGCTGTCCAGGCTCTCCAGACCCGCCGCGAGCCGCAGCAGGGTGGTCTTGCCGCAGCCCGACGGCCCCAGGACGGCGAAGAACTCCCCGGCAGCGATTTCCAGGGAGACCGCATCCAGGACCTTCTCGGTTCCGAAAGACTTTGTGACGTCGGATAAGGTGATGGACATGATCTGCCTAAGCTGGAAATGCGGATGCCGGAGAGCCGAATTGCATTCCGGTTTTGCAGCATATTGCGGAATGCTTAGCAAGCGCGTTTGACGGCCAGAAGAGAGCGACAGCCGCATTCCGATTGCACCGGGATCTATTCCGCTGCTGCCCGGACCAGGTTTTCGCGCAAGTCCGCGATCTGGGTCTGAAGGTTCAGCAGAGCTTTCTCGCCCAGACCGGAGGCGGCATGGATGCAGCCGGGGATCTTGCGGGCTTTGGACTTCAAGCGCCGGCCCTCGGGTGTCAGCGAAACCCGCACCTGCCGCTCGTCCGTGGCGTCACGGCGGCGCGCCAGAAGGCCCATGGTCTCCAGCCGTTTGAGCAACGGGGTCACGGTGCTGGACTCCAGGAAGAGCTTTTCGCAGATCTCGCCGACGGTCTGGCCGTCCCGCTCCCAGAGCGCAGAGAGCGCGATGTACTGCGGATAGGTCACGCCGAGCTCGTCAAGCAGGGGTTTATAGACGCGGTTCATGGCGTGGTTTGCGGAATAGAGCGCAAAGCAGATGAAGTCGTCCAGGGCCGGGCCGTCGGCGCGCGGAGCCCCTTTCTGCGCTGAAGTCCGGGATTGTCGGGGTGCGGGTTTTTGTGCATTGCCACCACCGGCTTTGACGCTCTGCGTTTTGGGTCTCTGTGCCTTAGATTTTTGGGTCTTGCCGCTCATATTTGCTATCCTGTTTGCCTGCGGCGCCGTCTCGGTACGCGCGCGTCGTTCTATTTAAGTCGTGTGCGATATTATCGCAAGCACTTGACAGGCTTGCTTCAGGTATCCATTTATATCGCACACGATATAATCGTAAGCGATATTGTGATATGACCTGTTCCAGTACAACCGTAGCTGCCGGGGGTCTTTCAAGTCCCTGTCATCACCTCAGCAAAGGAGAATACCATGTCCGTAAACGTTCTTTACACCACCTCCGCCCGCGCCACCGGTGGCCGGGACGGCCATTCCGCAACCCTGGACGGCAACTTCGCCGTAAAGCTGGCGACCCCCAAGGAACTCGGCGGGGCCGGGGGCGAGGGCAACAACCCGGAACAGCTCTTCGCCGCCGGCTATGCCGCCTGTTTCCTCGGCGCCATGAAGTTCGTCGCCTCCCAGGAGGCGGGCCTGAGCGTCCCGGAAGACACCAGCGTTACCTCAAAAGTCGGCATCGGCCCGCGCGCCGCCGGCGGCTTCGGGCTGGAGGTCTCGCTCTCGGTCGTCCTGCCGGGCATCGAGCGCGCCGAGGCAGAGAGCCTGGTTGCCAAGGCGCACGAGGTCTGTCCCTATTCTAATGCGACCCGCAACAACATCGACGTACAGTTGACGGTCCTGTAGGTCGGTTTTGCACGGCGAAGGCCCGGCATGCGCGCGCGTGTGCCAGGCCTTTTGGGGTGGAGACAACCGTTGTTCGGCATAGATCGATTCACAGCTGCTGAGAATAGTCGAGCATTTCTCCATCAGCGCTAGAGCAGATCCGGTTTAGATGGAATCGCCTTCGGCGATCCGTCGTACCGGTGAATCTGCTCTAGCACTATGATGTAGAGCGAGTTCACATGTTTTATCGAAAACACAGAGTGTTTCCGTTAAAACATGACACGCTCTAGCACTTACGGTTGGCGTGGTATCGCTTCGTTTTGCACCCCTAAAGCAGGAAAGAAGGTGTCATCGAATCAGTGGCATTCGATCAGCTAATCCAAGTCGGAACGACCGTCATTTTTCAGCGCGAAACAAGAAAACCGGTAAGATCGACCAACCAACCAAAAGCGCGAAATAGGTGATCTCAGAGATCGTCTGCAGCCAGCCAGACAAGATCATGCCACCAATCATGATGACATGTGCTAACCCGCCCCAACCCAAGCTGGCAGCGATCGCCTGCCATCTCGCGACACCAGACCGGAAGATCCACAGGTAGGTTGTCAGCCCAATTGGCAAAAATAAAATGGAAGCTGTTAGCAGACCCGGATTGTAATCACCCCGAACGCTCCAGGCTCCAAGGTGAGTAAGTGCATTCACCACGACAATCGCCGCCATGCAAAGCGTCGGAAACACCTGGTCGGGCCCTCGCCATATGGCGAGCGCAGCCACAAGCCAGACAAGGGACGTATTGATCACGAAGACCCCTGCATCTGAAAGCACCGGCCGCGCGTTCTCCGCAGCGCCCAGTGACTCCAAAACTGTGGCATTTAGATAGGGTTTGAAGGAGTAGTTGTTGCCGTAGATGTCAACCCAATGCTCTTCGAACTGGTGCGCGATGTAGGCGATCAGCAAGAGCAGTGCAACCGCGCGGACATCTACTGTTGGCCTGAGCCTGGCTTCCTGACGAAACGTCAAGGCAATGAAGAGCAGGAACGGCGCCATGAAGGTGCCGACCTTCATCCAATGCTCTATCAAGAAAACCTGCTGGCCTAATGGCACCCAAAGCATCGCAAACGAGACACTCAAACAAGCGATCCCGGCGGTTTTCTTCATCTCAAGAATATCCTCCGAACATACTGGACTATCATCTGCACGAACCATCACGTCCCTGACCCGAAGCAATCATTCGGGCAAGCCGCTGCGCCTGTTTCGTCAACTCCTGATTCCCGCAGCCTGGCGGGGACTCCGGGCGCTACGCTCACTCACCCAGTTCAATCACTTTGGAAAGACGCAGTCCAATGCGCCTGTTGTTGACGTTTTCATCCCGGCTGAATTCATGCGCGACAGCGAGCGAGATGCCTTTGCCAAAATTGTACTCAATCGAGGTTTGCGCGGTGTAGTCATCAAAACGACCGCCACCGGACAACCATCTGGGTCTTGCGGTGCCGGACAGCACTGCCGTCCAGGGGCCTGTTCGATAAACTACGGCGCCGCTTGCATATATGATCTCATCCGCTGTCCCGTCGAAGTTGTCAAAGGCTGCAATTTCCCCGATCAGTGTCCAGTCCGTCCCGCCACGCGTTTCGAAGGATTGCAGCACCGAGGCCGAAATGCCGTTTTCATCAGCCACGCCGTCCACGCCTCTGCGTTGATATATGTAGCCCAATTTGTATGTCAGGCCGGGCAGGCGATCCATGCCGAGCCCTTCAAGCGACACCGTGAAGGAGTCAAGCCCCTCAGTGTTACTGGCACCTCCGTCATCAATAGAGTTGCGGCCGCGATTGGTGCCCAGGGAGTCTGAAAACACGCTTGTGTCTTCGAAGAAGCTGTTAAGGCTCAGTGTATGCTCCCCGTCACCGTTGCCGCCAAAAGTGTAGGCACTGCCAAGCCCGACCCGATCGATGAGTTCGATTTCCTTGCTGTAACTATTCCCGTACATTCCCGGCGTCACCAGCGAGGCCAGCGCAAAAGACGGTGTATGCTTGCCGGCATGTACCGAGAATTCGTCGTTCAGGGAGTATTCCGCGAGCAGAAAGCGCGCAAACAGGCCTTGATCCTCGAAGGCGCGGTCTTCTGAAGCCGGCGCGACGGTTTCAACCCGGAGTTCCGAGATGAAACGAAACCTGTCAGAGAAATTCAGCACCGGGCTTGCAATGATCTGAACAAAAAGATCATCGGCTTCGTTGCGCGGTTCCTCGGCATCGTAGTCTCCGTTGTAGCCCAATCTGGAGATTATGTTGCCACTGAAGTATGGAACGCGGGGGTCAACCTCCTCTTGCGCTACGGCAGGGCAGGCTGCGAAAAAAGCGGCGATACAGAATACGGGAGGGTACGATCTGGTCATCGGCATTATGCAAGGCTTTGCTTGTTTCGAGTCCTGACTTTGCACGAAGCAACAGGCGTCCCATTCCGGGAGGTTCGGCTTGGAGAGTTGCGAGGTGGCTTATGAAGGCTGCGGTAAGCTACGCCTGCGCTGATCGCGCATGGCCAACTCCGACCACTCGCCCCAAATCAACGGCTTCACCTTCGTCGTCGCCCTGATTTACGCAGAAGATGAGAGGCGGGCCGGAGGTGTGTGCTGTCCGGCGCCATCCTCTAAAACTCACGTGGGTCAAGAGGGTCGGTGCCCGCTTGGAGCTCGATCGGATCACCGATGCCGTCGCCGTCGGAGTCGGCTTTATAGGGAAACGTGCCTTTGGCGAGTTCCAGCGTGTTCTCCAGCCCATCGCCGTCAATATCTGCATCGGCGGTATCTTCTATTCCATCGAAATCCGTATCAGCCCAGCGGCTCGGGTCGGCCGGGAAGCCGTCGAATGCATCCTCGACTCCATCGCCATCACTGTCGGTCGCCAACGGTATGACGAGGCCCGTCCAGTCGGATGCGCCGTCCGGAACCTTGCCACTGTTTGCAGCTGCGACCAGTTCGTCGAAGAACTGGCTCATATGGTAGGGGCGTTGCTCGCTGGGCAATCCAATATGCACGCCAGGTTTCCACCCCTTCGGGCCCAGATTGCGCAGGGCCCAGGACATGCTGAGCTGATCGGTGACGGTTGCCATCGATTGCATGCTGCCGGAAAGCCAGGCGTTGACCACGATCACCGAGAGGATTTCCTGGATTTCACGATCCGTGTAGTGCCGGCGCAGCTCTTCAATGTGAGCGGCGGTTACCCTCGCCGGCAGGCGCGCCGAATCGCGTGCAATCCGCAGTGCCGCTTTCATAGATGGCGTAACGAACTCGGAGCGCTCAAAGTCCATCAAGGATTGAATGTACGCGATCAGCTGCGGCAGGTCCTCGGCTGGGATTTCGTCCCGAAAGTATGCGTCTTCGGTGTAGTCGAATATGCCGAAGGCACCATGGGCCTGGCAGTGCACGCACCCGCTGGCGAGCTGATAGACGAAGAAGATCGACCAGATTTCATCGTACTCAAAGGTGCGCTCGGTCTGCAGGATATATGCATCCATACTGAGAGTGCCGAATGCGGCTTGCCGCGGCCAGTAGGTGTCAAACCGGTTCCGGTCGCTATAGGGCACAGTCGTCTCATTGTCTTTGGCAACTTCATGGTAGCTGTAGTCATAGGCGGCCACATTGAAGCCCGGAGTGTCTTTGTTAGGCAGATTGGCTTCACGCAGACCTTCCTGCTCCCACTCAAGCTGAGCGGTCGGAAAAGCATCAAACGGCTCCTCGATCCCATCACGGTCCCCATCGAAGGTGATCTCGGGTACGCCGTAGCCGGTAATGAAGTTAAGCCAATCCGTGGCAAAGACGGGATCAACCGCCCCGAGGTCTTCACGGTCCCAGGTGGCGTCAAGCTCTGCGACGGCTCGGGTCAAGGAATCACCGACAAAGGGATTGGCGTACTGTTCCTCATAGGAACTGCTTGCGTTCGGGCCGGGCGTCCAGCCAACATCTGTGAGGTTTTCAATGGCCCAAGCCAATGTCTCCTGGTCGGTTGCGATGGGCAACACGGCATCATGGGTTGCGGACGCGTTGTTGATCGCTCCCAACTGCATAAGCTCAGCAATCTGCCGGTCTGTATAGTTGGTGCGCAACAATGCATGTAGATCGCTCGAGGACAGGATCGGATAGCTCCCCATGACCTCGATGTAAGTGAACGCAGCCTTGAGGCGGGGATCCTCCAGAGACTCCACGTAATCGGAAGCGAAGAGTGCCTGTATCTCTTCCAGCGGTACGTCCATCAGCGAGAGCTGGTAAGCGCTGCGTGCCGTATGATGGCCGCTGCCCGCCAGGATCATCTGTCGCAACGTCAATCGCCACTTGGTTTCCGCGTCGAACATGGCGTCTGCGTGGATCATGGCATCTGCCATCAAGAGACCGTTGTAGAAGTCCCGTAGATTGCTGATGTCGATCTTTTGCCGGTCGTAGTATGGCATCGCCTGATCAGCCGCGGGCGCGGGAGGCGCTTCAGCAAGGGCAGCGGAGGACAGCAGCATCGACATGGCCAGCGTTGTATTTGCGAAAAGTGTTCGGGCTCGCATCAGATCAGTCCTCTTCAAAGAGCGTGACGAACATGCCGTTCGGGTTTGGGGCATGGCTGGGCACCAGCTGAAGAACATCCCAGTGTTCTGTAATCTTGCCCTCGTTATCGAAGAGATACATGTCGACGGCGGCCATCCCCATGTCTTCTGGGCTGTCATTGTCCAGGTTCCGGAAGTTAACGTGCGCCATAGCCGAGTTGCCGACGACGATCACCTTATGGACGTCAATGGCGACCGGATACTCATCCACCGACCCTTTGAACAACATGGCGAGGGGCTGGCGCCCGTTGGGCAGCATGGTGCTGTGCTGTATGTAGCGGTCGGATACATAGTCAGCGACGCTCTCGATCGTCGGCCGCGTCGACAAAACCTCGTAGAATTCAATGATCCGTTCCGCTCTTGCGCGGTCCGCCTCGTTGTTGACGATGATGTGGGTCTCAAAATCCTTCGGGATTGTGTTGCGGTAGATGAAGCCCTGGTCTTGAGACCGCGTGGGCGGGGCAAAGGGATCTCTCTCCTGTGCTGCTACGTCGAGCGAAAATGCCAGAAACGCTGCGGACGCTGTGGCAAGAAATCTGATCGATCTTACAGTCATGATGTCCTCGTTTTAGAAATAAGCAGGGAAAGTTGCCGCCGTTACGCAGTTGCGTGCCAGGCAACGGGAAACGGGTCTGCGGAACCACAGACGGCTACCGGATTATGTGGAGAGGTCAGTCGAACAGGTCGCGCGCGGCGTCTGCGACGATTTTTGGCTTCTCGGCCTGGATGAAGTGATTCGCGTCTACGATCTGCACTTTACCGTTCGGCACGACTTGTGCGGTGCGCCAGTATTCCTCAGGGCGCTGCCCGGGATCATGGGCACCTTGCATAAAAATGACCGGCATCGTCATGCGCGGAAAGACTTCGGCAAGCCGGAATTCCAGCTCTTTGTCGAAGCCGGCGTGGGAAAACTGCGCCGCTGCAGCTTCAGCGGTGCCCGGAAAGAAGTATTCCCAATGGGCCCGGTCACGATGACTTTGCGGCATGTCGACAGAGTAATAGTCGCTCTCGAACATTCCATAAATCACGTTTTCATTGGCGTGGAATTCGGCGGATGCCATTTCCTCGTGGGCCGGGCGCGGAAGCCCGTGCGGCTGATCGGCAGACTGTTGCATGCGGAGATATGCAAGGATCCGACCGCCCATACTCTCTCGCGCCACGAGATGATCGCCGATAACCGCGCCGCGGTCATGACCGACCAGGTTGAAAGTCCCGATGCCGAGTCTGTCCATCAGGGCCTCAAGTCCTTCGGCGACGCCTGCGTAAGAGAGGTCCAGTTCCAACCGCTTGTCGGACTGTCCATAACCCAGTGTATCGACTGCAACGACGTAGAAATCATCTGCAAGAAGCGCCATCACTTCATGCCACGACCACCAGGTATCAGGATGCCCATGAACGAAAAGAATTGTCTCGTCATCAGGATCGCCTGCCGTGACCAGATGCCAGACGGCATCGTTGGCTGAGATATACCAGTGCGTGCCGAAGACATTTTTCGCGAGATATTCGATTTCGCCGTGCCGGCTGACAGTGCCCTGCGGTGGTTGAGCGGCAGGATAGCGGATGTCATCTGTGATTTGGGCGAGAGGGTAGGGTGCGTAAGGATCAAGTCCGACGGGCTCTTCGGCGAATGCAGAACCTAAAACAGAGATCGAAACAAAAGCCGCGAATGTCATGGGACGAACCATGCGAGTCTCCTACCTGTTGGCGTTTCTCCCCAAGACTGGCAATGGATCTAAAGTGCATAAAGCCCATCTGGCGCGCATTCTGTGCGCGGCTGTGGTGCAAAAGCGGCGCTAAGCTTTTTCCAGGCACGCCAACATTCTTTGAACCTTGCTCGTGCGGTGGAGGTCGACGTGCGTGACCAGCCATAACGGCACGCGCCATGTCGGATTGTCAGGTAAAACACGATGCAAATCTGCGTGTGATGCAGCGTCCAGCTCGCTCATGAATCCAAGTCCGACGCCTGCTTCTATCGCGTCGAACTTGACGGTCAGATTAGACGTGGTGACGGTCATTTGCGATGGATCCAGATACTTCTCGACCCAGGAAGCGAACGGGGGTCGAATCGTGTCGTTCGCGAGCCAGACAAAATGGTGACCCGCCATGTCATTGCTCCCAGAGGGCAGACCCTTGCGATCAATATAGCTCTGATGCGCGTAAAGATTGAGTGCGATGGAACGGTATGGGCGGACAACATAGTCCGGGTTCTCGGGTTTACCTCTGGCGCGTATGGCGACGTGTGCCTCACCATACTCCAATCGCGAGAGGCTCTCTGTTGCGAGAATGTTGACTTTACATCCAGGGTTTTCTTCCCGAAATCGCTTCACCGGAGCGAACACAGCTTTGGTGAACATCGGCATCACCGAGAGCGTTATATCGCCCTCGAGTTGTGCGCGATTGCTCTGAGCCCGTCCTGCGAGGTCATCAACCAGAGCTTCGGTTTTTTGCGCGACTTGCAGGAATTCAGAACCCAAATCGGTTAATGAATAGCCTCGTGCATGTCGGAGAAAGATCCTTGCACCCAGTTCAGCTTCAAGTAGATCGATGTGACGATTAACCGTGGCCCTGTGAATGCCGAGCGTCTCAGCCGCGGCACTGACCGTCCCCAGCTTTGCGACCTGGTATGCCGTGTGAAATTCAGCCCATCTGTTCATGTTTTCTATGCTCTCCCTGCGCACATGTAATGCGCCTACTCGATTGTTCTGTACAATTTTTGTTCACAGATATTTTACTCCTACCGCCCTCTTGCCAAGAGCCTTCGAGGCATGGATTTTCGGTGCGCGGCGCGCCGAAGCCCTGTCTCAAGCCCTCCGGTCTGCGTTTGACTTTGGGGTGCCAACACCGCAGGCAGGTGTTTTATTCGTATCGTCTTCACGCCGTGCCGAAGAGGCCGTTCTCCTGGCCGTCGGCGGGAGCGGGCGCAGGACTTGTCTGTGACCCTGACTGCACGTGGTCATCGTAGGGTGCCGCCGTTCGAATTCTGGAGAGGCAACCGCCGAATTAACTTCGATCAGGCACTTTTTGAGCCGTACCTGATGATGGAAGTATTGCCTCAGGTCGCATTGACGAAGATGTCAGATGTAGCAGCGGAAATGACAACGGGGCCAGATCCCGATTTGTGCGCGATGCATAAGTGCCCGGTTTATGCAACCGGGCTCCAAGCCCGATCCGCGGTCAGGCCGAGCGGTGTCTTCGCGCGGTGCTCAGGATGAGCCTCAGCCCCAGGAAGAGGATAAGCAGTCCGAGCGAGAGCGCGATGGCCAGGAGGATGTAAACCAGCTTTGGGGTGGAGAGCTCCGCTATGGCGAGTTCAGCCGGGGCGAGTTCAGCCGGGGCGAGTTCAGCCGGGGTATCGGGCAGATTCATGGGGCGGGAGAAGACGAACATCAGGGCGGTCTCGCCCAGGAAGGGGGCGTCCGACAGGTCCGAGAGCAGCGAGGGGACCAGCAATCTTCCCGAGGGCAGGGGCCAGGCGGCGAGGATGGCCTGGGTCGAGAGGCCGTGCGCGAGTGCGGCATCTCCATTCACGCGCGCGGCGGCGATGCCGAAGGCGCTGGCGGCCACGCCGAAGCCGCCCAGGATGGGGCCGGAATCCACATCGCCGAGCCAGGAATAGGCGTCCATGCCCTTGCGGAATTCCCGCACGCCGCTGATGAAAGTGCCTTGCTGCACGAACTGCCGCTCGTAGAGCCCGTACCAGGCTTTCGCGGTTTCCGGCCAGAGCTCCTTCGCCCATATCAGCTTGTAACTGATCCCCACGCCTCGTGCGGGGCCGATGCCGATACCCTCGAGAGGGTCCGCGACGTAACTGGGAAGCTGCGTCGCCGGGTCCAGCATCCTGCCTTCGAAGCCGCGGCGCGCGCGCTCGGTGAATTTCCCCAGGTCAATCTCCAGCAGTGCGGCGGCGCGCTGCATGACCGCAATGGCCGGAAGGATGTCGATGGGATAACACTGTCCCGGGTAATCGTCGAGAAGGCCGTGGGGAGATTGATCGAGCTCCCGGGAGAGCGAGATGACCTGCTGTCTGAGCAGGGGCTCGTACTGGACCTTGCCGGTGATGGACTGATAGGAGGTCAGGCCGGCGATGAGCAGCATGCGGTAGAATATGTTCTCACGTTCGAGATAGCTCTCCCCCCAATGCCTGATCACCCAGCTTGCGTTGGCCGGGTCCACCACCAGCTCCGCCGCCGCCTCGATGGCATCGGCCGCGTAGATACCCGGCCTCGGGCTGCCGGTATCGCCCGCCGCGACCCAGGCTTTATCGAGTTCTTCCGTGCTCCAGAGAAAATAGACCGCGCTGAACATGGGCCATTCGGTCCCGGAGATATCGCCGAGGCTCAACTCGGTGCCGCGCGCAGTCTCAACACGATCCCGGGCCCAGGCCCCAAACGGCTGGGCGATGGAGCGGTGAATATCAGCCGCGAAATCCGAGACGCCGGATTGCGCGGGGGACTCCTCCCTGATCTGATTGAGCACCGTGACGGCCGGGTAAAGAAAATAGTAGATGGAAATGGAGCAGAGAATGAGCCCTGCCAGGGCTCTCAGTGCGTTCCGCACGCGGTGATCCTTTTTGAGTGTCTAAAGAGTTTTGGGGACAGGAGCTAAAGATTTCAATCGGTAAAAAATGGAAAACACCGCGCCTGAGCTCCGTGGAACGTCGAGGGGAAAGCGTGGGGCGAGGCGCGGAGCGGAAATTCAGGGTCTCGCTGCGCGACTCCTTGCCTGCCGTGCGCGGAGACAGATGCATCGCACCAAATCATCTGCGGACGCCTCCCGTCACGTTTTTACGACGCGTTCGTCTTGCAGGAAGACCGCATCGAAGATCGCGAATACGTCGGCTGCGAGGGGCGTTCCAATCACCTCTTCGCGTGTCAGGGCCGTGCCGACGAATTCGTAGCTTGCGACAGGTCGGTCGTTCGCATCGATAACCCTGACCGTCGGGCCGTCGTCATTTTCAAAGTATATGAGCGAGATGGCGCACCTGTGATCTTTGGAGATACCTTCGCCCCAGGGCCCGTAGATAAGGTCAAAGTTTGCGGGATGCGTGGCCAGGGAGGCCCCGACCGTCCAATGCATGAAGTAGCAGGCCACGGTCTCGGCATCTCGTATGTGCACATAACCATTAATGCTGCGCGACTCCTTGCCGCAGCAATCGCAATGTCCGCCGCTTTCTGCAGAGGGTTCGACCTCTAATTCCGATGCTTCCAGATGCATTTTCTCAGGCTATCATTGCGCAGGAACTGAAGCCAGCCGGGAAGCTAAACCAACCGGGAAGCTAAAGCAGCCGCGAACTTAGGCCAACCGGGAAGCTCACACCACCGACAGGCAGGCGCACTTGGCCAGGTGATTGACCTTCTGGGTCGTGCTGCCCAGCACCAGGGAACCGATGCCGCCCAGGCCGCGGCGTCCGGTGACGATGAGATCGGCGCCGCAGTCCTCGGCGCAGGCGATGATCTGCTCGGCGGGGTCGCCGCGTTCCGCGCGGATCTGCGTGATCTCCAGGCCGAGGTCTTTTGCGATGGCCTTGCTCGCGTTCAGAACCTTTTCGGCAGCCTCGCGGACTTCCTCCGGGGAGGGCATGGTGGTTGCGGCATGGTAGCCCATGGTCGCCCCCAACGCGAAGGCCACCGTATGGGGCTGCGGCGTGTGGACGAGATGTATTTCCGAAGCGTATTTTCCGGCCAGATCACAGGCCAGGCGGAGCGCAACTTCAGAGGTTTCCGAGCCATCGACACCGACCACGATATTCTTGAACATACCACCTCCCTTGGTTGGTTTGGATAGGTAAAGCATAGCGGAGCGGTGGGGTTTTGGGTTTGACGTGCATCAATGGGTCGGCCGTCCGCCGACTTGCGCGGGAAGGCTTCGGGTTTGGCCGCAAAAGGCGACCACCGGAGCGATCCACCCGCCTGTCTTGGCTTTGATATGGCGAAGCGTCTACGGGATGGGGAGGGCCGCCACCTTGGTGGTGCGGCCCTCACCCCAAAGCAACGGGCCGCGCTCAGGCGGCCGCTGCTGTCTGTTTCAGGCTGTCATAGGTGGCGGTTTCGAAATCCAGATAGCCGGTGAAGGAGACCGGGTCGCCGAAGGGCAGGATCTGCGTGGCCCAGAAACCGCCCAGGCCGTTCTGCCGGTCGATCCAGTAGAAGAGGTTCGCCAGTCCTGCCCAGCCGATGGCTCCGGCGGGACGTCCCGTGGGCGCCTCCTCGTCGTTGACCATGAAGCTGTAGGACCAGCTTTTCTTCAGGCCGGGGAAGAACTCAGCATCGTTCGAGAGCGCCGGGATCACCCCCGGCAGCATGCCGACTTTCTGATGCGGCTGGAGGCCGTTGCGCACGGCCTGTTCGACCGTTTCCCTTTTCAGAACCGGCCCGTTCGGGCCCATGCCGTCGTTCAGCCACATGCGGATGAACTTCATGTATTCGCCGACCGAGGCGTAGAGACCGTGGCCCGCCATATCGACCTCCGGGTTGTCGGGCAGGGCGAAGTCCATGGGCGTCAGGCTGCCGTCCTCGCCGCGGGCATGGATGCTCGCGGTGCGCGCCTTCATGTCATCGCTGCGGGTGAAGGCCATGTCCGTGATGCCGAGGGGCGCGAAGACCCGCTCCCGCAGAACCTCGCCGAGCCGTTTGCCGCGGATGCCCTCGACCACTTGCCCGGCCCAGTCCATATTGCTGCCGTATTCCCACTTCTCGCCCGGGTCGAACAGCAGCGGCGTTTTCAGCGATGCCCTGGTACAGCTCACCACCGATGGCTGGCCGTGCTCCTGCGCCATGCGCAGATAGTGCGCGTTGAAGAAATCGTATCCCAGCCCGGCGGTATGCAGCATCAGCTGCCGGGTCGTGATCTCGGTCTTGGGCTTGCGCAGCCGGGGAGCGCCCGCGTCATCGAAGCCTTCGAGCACCATCAGCTCCCCGATCTCCGGCGCGTAGTCCCGGGCCGGGGCGTCGAGATCGAGCAAGCCTTCCTCGACGCACTGCATTACCGCCGTGCCGCCGATGG
This sequence comes from Denitrobaculum tricleocarpae, assembly GCF_007004665.1. Classification (GTDB taxonomy): domain Bacteria; phylum Pseudomonadota; class Alphaproteobacteria; order Kiloniellales; family Kiloniellaceae; genus Denitrobaculum; species Denitrobaculum tricleocarpae. The sequence goes on from NZ_ML660058.1 coordinate 285,123, forward strand.
CTTTGGTGGTGGAGAAGATGGCGAAGACCGTATCGCCGGTCATCGCTTCCTCCGCACCCATGGCGCGCTGGCCGCGCGCGCCTTCGTAGATATTGCTGTTTCGATCCGTCACCATGGCGACCACGCCCGGGACGCGGGTCTCGTCCGCCCCCGCCGTCACCCGTTCCAGAATGCCGTCGAGCGGCTCTTTCCAATTTCCGTCGGTCATCGTCTTGTCCTCCCTTGGTCCCGGCTGTCGCGTACGGTTCGTTTCTCCGCGCCGGGACCGGTTGATTACTGCATGTCGAATCCCTGATAACCCTCTGCGGCAACCTCGGCGCATTTCTTGCGGTAGGTGCCCACACCGCCGGTGTAGGAGAGCATGCGGCGCGGTTTGCCGGGCACGTTGGACCCAAGATACCACGAGGTCGTCTTGGCAAAGAGCGTCGCGTTCGCGGTTTCATCGTGATGGGCGACCCAGGCCGCTTCGGTTTCGGCGGTGGGCTCGATCACGGTCTTGCCTTGGCTGCGCAGGTAGCCGATGCAGTCCGCGATCCACTCGGCCTGCTGCGCGAGGCAGGTGGTCATGTTGCAGAGTGCCGCCGAAGGGGCGAGGGGAACAGCCGTGGTGAACAAATTGGGAAAACCGTGTATCTGAAGGCCCATGGTGGTGCGGATCTCGCGGCCCCATTCTTCCTTCAGAGAGTCCCCGTTCCGTCCCCGGATGTCGATCCGCGTCAGCGCCCCGGTGCCCGCATCGAAGCCGGTGGCCAGCACGATGACGTCGAGTTCGCAGATCGTGCCGTCGGTAAGTTCGACGCCTTCGGGCACCACGCGGGCGATCGGATTTTCGCGGCAGTTGACGGTGCTGACATTGGACCGGCGGTAAACCTCCAGGTAGCCGCTCTCCAGCGGCACCCGATGGGTGCCGAAGCCGTAGTCGGTCGGGATCAGAAGATCGCAGAGCGTTTCGTCCTGCAGCCGCGCGCGCATTTTTTCGCGTACGAATTCGGAAACTTCTTCGCTGACCGCTTCATCGAAAAACATCTCGGCGAAAGAAGCGAGCCAGAGTTTCAGCGACCCGTCGGCGTGAATCTCCTCGAGCCGCGCGCGCCGTTCCTCCGGTGTCAGTTCGCTCCAGCTCGGGCCGAAGTCATATTCGAAGCCGGTGAAGGTGTTGGGCAGGGTCTCCTTCAACTCGTCGAAGCGGGCTTTATAGGCCGCGCCGTCTCCCGCGAAGTCGGGGTTCTTCATGGGCAGCACATATTGCGGCGTGCGCACGAAGACCGTCAGGTGATCGACTTTGTCGGCGATGGTCTGGATGACCTGAATGCCGGTGGCGCCGATGCCCACGACACCGACCCGCTTGCCTTCGAAACTCACGCCATCGCGGGGCCAGCGCGAGGTATGGAAGATCCGGCCCTGAAAGCTCTCCTGTCCCTCGAAGACCTTTTCCATCGGGGCCGAGAGCATCCCGCAGCAGGTGATCAGAAACTGCGTGTCGATAACTTCGCCCTGGTCGGTCGTCACCCGCCAGCGGCCCGTTTCTTCCTGCCACACGGCGCTCTCGATGGTGGTTTCGAACTGGATATCCTGGCGCAGATCCAGCGAGTCCGCGATGTAGTTCATCCAGCGTTCGATCTCGGGCTGACCGGGAAAGCGGCAGCTCCAGGTCCAGTTCTTATAGAGATCCTCGTCGAAAAAATACTGATAGATATAGGCCTCGGAATCGAACTTGGCGCCCGGATAGCAATTCCAGAACCAGGTTCCGCCCGGCCCTGACGCGGTATCGTAGGCGCGCACCTTCAGGCCCATCTTGCGCAGCATGTGAAGCTGGTAGAGTCCGGCCACACCGGCGCCTATCACAAGTGCGTCGAGCTCTTTCTCCTCAACCGCGTCCTGTTCAACTGCGCCCTCTTCAACCACGCCGCCATTTTTCTTTGTCACTGATTTCCTCCCTTACGATTTTTTTTTCTGGGAGCAGGATAGAAGGGCCTGTGCCTTCGATCTTGAAGGAAACCGGCCCGCGGCTTGAAGGAACCAGGCGTTTTTTTGAAGAATCCGGGATTTTCTTTGAAGGATCCGGGCAGAGATGACCCCCTACCCAGTGTTTAGTTGTTAATTTTTGGCCTCAGGCGTTAGTCTGATAGGTGGGATGAGTTGCCCTGCCGTTAGGGAGGAGAGGGAGACTGTCCAGTCTGATTGCGCCAAAAGACCTGCCGCGCTACGTACCCGGTGAGGTCCTTGCCCAAAGCGACGGCCTCGGCTGGCGGGGCCTCTACATGCGCGCCTACGACTATCACGGACAGGATGTCGAGATCCCGGCCATGCGCGACTATTTGCTGGTATCCTATCAGACCGGTGTCACGCCCATGCGCCGGCGTTTCAGCGGGCGCTGGTCCGAAACCCTCTGCCGCCCCGGCGCGGTTTCGCTCCTGACCCGATCGCAGCTTTCCCACTGGCACTGGACCGAGGACGTAAAGGTCACGCACGTTTATCTGACCCAGGACTTCGTCTCCAAGATCGCCCGCGAATTTACCGGCCGCGGGGTGGAAGAGGTCTCGCTCAACGACGTTCTGCGCACGGACGACCCGGTGCTGACCGGCGCCGTCGGCACCATTGCCTCCGAGGCCCTCAGCCCGACCCACGGCAGCGATCTCTATATCGAGGCCGTCGGACGCCAGCTGGTTATTCATCTGCTGCGCAACTACGCGGACATCAGGCTCACCAGCGATACCGGGCGCGGCCAGCTTTCCGCCGCGCAGCGGAACCGCGCGCTGGAGTTCATCGAGGCGAACCTGCACCGCCATCTGGAACTGGGTGAGATCGCCGTGGAGCTGAATCTGAGTATCTCCACCTTCTCCCGTCACTTCGCCGACAGCATCGGCCAGCCGCCCTATGCCTATGTGACCGAACGCCGCCTGGAGCGCGCCCGCCGCCTGCTGGCGGAGACACAGCGCCCGGCAAAGGAAATCGCCGTGGTTTGCGGCTTCAGCGATCAGCCGCACCTGACGCGCATGTTCTCGCGCCGCTACGGCGTGACGCCCGCGGCCTTTCGAAAGTGGGGCCCGGGCGGGACGGTACAGCTGGATGCTTAGTTTGAGTTGCCGTACGCCCTGAAGGTCTTCACGACCACAGTGTGAGTTCTCAACCTAAGCGGTATTCGAGGCTTTGCCCGGATGCCGTTTCTTGTCGTCTTCCCTGAGCCGGAAGGCGATGCGCAGCAGCTTTTTGAAGCGCGGGCAGGAAAAGTGGTTGTCGGCGCGGCATTCAGCGACGTGGCGCAGGAGTTTACTCAGTGCGGTGAGTTCGTCGATCCGCCGGTCCAGCTCCTGCGCTTTCTCGTTGATCTTGGCTCTGTCGAGCGCGGCACCGCTCTCGCCTGGCAGCATCGCGGGCAGCTCTTCGAGCTTGAACTGCGCCAGGCGTCCGAGGGTGATGAGTGCGAGCTGGTCCAGCACGCCGGGATCGAAAAGGCGTCGCAGGCCTTTGCGCCCGCTCGAGCGGATAAGGCCTTTTTCCTCATAGTAGCGGAGTGTCGAGGCGGGCAAGCCGGAGCGTCTCGCGACCTCGCCGATATCCAGCTCGGATCCCATCATTTTCTCTCTTGACCTCAAGTGAACTTGAAGTAGTAGCTTGTCCGAAGACAACATCTGAAATCAAGAGCTTTGAGGAAAATAATGGATCCGAATTTCTGGCACCAAAGATGGCAAGACAACAAAATCGCGTTTCATGAGGCCGAGGGTAACGCACTGTTATCGAGCCACTTTCATCTCCTGTCACTCCAAAAGGGCGACCGCGTCTTCATCCCGCTCTGCGGCAAAAGCAATGACATCGGATGGCTCGCCGGCCAAGGCTGCCGCGTTGTTGGTATCGAGCTCAGCCAGGCGGCCGTCGAGGCCTTCTTCGCCGAGAACGGACTTGAGGCGGAGGTCTCCAGGGTCGGGGGTCTGCGGCGTTACAGATCCGGTCCGATTGAGCTCTTCGCCGGTGATTTCTTCAAATTGAGCAAAGAGCTGCTGGGGCCGGTCGATGCGATCTACGACCGGGCGGCGCTGGTTGCGATGCCCGAGCGGATGCGGACATCCTACGCGCATCATCTTGCGAAGCTTTCCGGAAACGCGCCGCAGTTTCTCATCACCTTCGACTACGACCAGAGCCAAACCGAAGGACCGCCTTTCTCGGTTCCCGCCGAGACGATCGACCGGCTTTACGAAGGCATCTACCGTCGTGAGCCGGTGGCGTCGGTGGAAATCGCGGGCCCCTTGGCGGAACGATGCTCGGGCACGGAAAACGCCTGGCTGCTGAGGCCGTGAAGAGGTACTGCTGCAGGATCTCGGTCCCGCTGACAACGACAGTGCGGACTATGCAGAAGTTTGGCGAACTTACGCTTGTAGAGGCGGTGGTTTGTGCCCACATCCCGGGACGCAGGCATTTGGGGGCAGGGGACGGTCAGGCTGACTAACTCGTCAACGGGCCATGGCGTCGAACGCTGCCTGTAGCTCTTCTGCGACCGTTGGTCCCAGCCGCCGCGACGTCTTTCCCAAATGCTCGACACGAAGATCGTCCATAAACCTCTCCCACATTTCAGGCCCGCCTTCCTCAAGGAGTTGAGCTCGAATGGAGTATTGCGGCGTAGCAGGAAGCCAGCGTCGCCCCCAGGCACCGAGATGCGCGAAGACCGGCACCAGCGTGATTGCTTTTTCGGTAAGTGAATAGACGTTCTTCTGTTTGTGGTCCGGGTCGCCGGTCGCGGTGAGCATCCCCGCCGCGACCAGCTTCTTCAAGCGATCCGCCAGCAGGTTCGTGGAGATGCCTTCATCTGATTGGTTCAAGAGCGCGCCGTAGGTGCGTCGAGCGCCAAACATGACATCTCTGAGAATGACCAGACTCCATCGATCGCCGAGTAGTTCGACACTCAAGTTGATCGGGCATCCGGAACGTTGATCAGGCAAACCTACCTCCAAACATAAACCAGTTGCATTATTGCAGTAGTTGAGTCATATTCCAACTACTTGCAAAATCGCACTGGTTTATGGAGTGCACTGTGACTGAACAGCTGATGATCGAGACACTCGTCCGCGCCATTTTCGATGCGTATAGGAAGAACGATTCGAGCGGGTTCCTGGAGCGGTTACACCCTGATTTTCGCTTCACCAGTCCCTACGACGACGCCATTGACAGCGATTCTTTCATGGAACGGTGCTGGCCGGGTCATCACCAGGTGACGGATCATAGGCTCAGGCAGATTTTCACGGACGGCGAGACTGCGTTTGTCCATTACGAGTTCTGGACTGCCACCGGAGACATACTCCAGAACGTAGAGCGGTTGGTCTTCCGCAAAGACCTGCTCTTCAGCATTGAGGTTTTCTTCGGCGATCCACCTGCAGGGCAGGGACGCTGGAAGAACGAGGACATCAAACCGGCCGCAGCCGTGCGAAAACTCATTTCGGACCGTTATCAGTCCATTCGCGATAAAGATGGCGACGGAACGATGTCAGCCGTGTCGGACACGGCGCTCATGTTCGATGTCGTCGAGCCTCTCTGTCACACCGATGCATCCGATATGCGCCAACGCATGAAGGAGTGGTTCGATAAGTTTGACGGCCCGGTGAAGATCGAATTGAAGGACCTGGTTGTCTCCGCCGACGGCGACACCGCCTTTGCGCACAGCCTCAACCGGTACAAGGGAACATTCAAGGCTGGCGGATCAACCGACATGTGGGTGCGTCACACCTCCTGCTATCGCCTCAAAGAGGACGGCTGGCAGCTTGTGCACGAACACCTGTCGGTGCCCTTCGATGTTCATACCGGCAAGTGGTCGCTTGACCTACAACCGGCCTAGGCCGGTTCGATCGACGTTGCACTGCCATCAGGGTTTTAAACAGACGCAAACCCGTGCCTCGCGCCTCTCGCGCAATCAGATAAAGAGGCGGAAAAAGATAACGGTTGCCCCGGCCGCGAAAAGCGCGAGACGCAGGGCCGCCGGCCTCGCACCGATCAGGGCAATGGACATCAGGGTCAGCCCGAGCCCGATCTGGACTGCCGCGAGCAGCGCGCTCAAGGGTGTGGTCTGAAGCTCGATCAGTGCCGGATTTGCGATCATCGCGAGCGGGATGATGTAAAGACCGAACCCGAGGGTCATGGCGGTCAGCGCGACCTTCAGCCAGTTTTCGCCGATCATGCCGGCGGCGATGAACACGGCCCCGCAGACCGGCGGGGTAATGGTGGAGAGCAGCGCAAACCAGAAGACGAAGAGATGCGCCTGCAGCGGTTCGAGCCCCAGCTGGATCAGGGCCGGCCCGGCGACCGAGACGCAGATGACGTAAGCCGCTGTCGTTGGGACTTCCATGCCCAGGATGAGGCAGGCCAGTGCGGTCAGCAGAAGGGCGGGCCAGAGCATTCCGCCCGAGCCCGAAAGGATCAGGGAGGTGATCTTGACCCCGAGCCCGGTGATCGAGAGCACGCCGATGATGATGGACGCGCAGATGATGATGGCCGCGATCATGGAAACCTGCCGCGCGGCATTGAGCAGCGCGTTCTCGATCCGGCCCCGGGTTTCCGCCCAAGATCCGATGCCGCGGGTGTTGAAGAAGAGCAGCAGGAAGCTGGCGAGAATGGCCAGGGACGCGGCGTATTGCGGCGTCACGCCGATCCAGAACATCCCGATGAGAAGCAGGGCGAAGGGCACCGCGAAGAAAGCCGAGGTGATCAGGACAATCCGCAGCGGCGGTTGGTCCTCGGCACTGAGGCCGGCGAGCTTTTCGCGCCCGGCGTAGGCATTCACGCCGACCCAGACCGCCAGAAAGTAGAGAATCGCGGGCAGGAGCGCGGCCGCCATGATCGAGGTGTAGGAGACGCCCGTCAGCTCGACCATGACAAAGGCGCCGGCGCCCATCAGGGGCGGCATGATCTGCCCGCCCGAGGACGCCACGGCCTCGACCGCGGCCGCCAGGCGTTTGGGGTAACCCAACCGGGTCATCGCGGGCAGGGTGATCGCGCCGGTCGAGGCGACGTTGGCCGATGCCGATCCGGAGATGGAGCCGAAAAAGGCGGAGGACAGGACCGAGACCTTGGCCGCGCCGCCCTTGAGGCGTCCGGCTGCGGCGGAAGCGACGTTCATAAAGCCCTGACCGGCCTCGCCGGCATTGAGGACGGCGCCGAAGATCACGAAAATCGCCACCACATTCACGGAGACACCGGTCAGGCTGCCCCAGATGCCGCCCTCGGCAATGGTCAGGGTGCCGAGGAAGCTGGCAAGCGGTGTACCGGAATGGCCGAACTCGCCCGGAATGTGTTGCCCGAAGAGGCCGTAAAGCAGGGTCAGGAACGCCACCAGAGGCAGGGGCCAGCCAATTGCGCGGCGGGCGGCTTCGAACACCACGATCAGCAGGGTTACGGCGATAAGAAGCTGAAAGTTCCCTTCCAGGAAGCCGTATTGGTCGGAGAGCACATCATGCGACCAGGCCACCCACAGCGACGCCGCGATGCCGCAGAGTGTCAGGGCGATGCCGCTGACCCGCATCACGGGGGACTGCGCGCCCGCCAGCAGTATCCAGGGCAAGGCAAGCGCCAGATGCAGGGGGCGGCTGACGAGATTGGGTACCAGCCCGGAGAAGATCAGGGCGAGGTGAAACGCAACCAGTCCGAAAGCCGCGACGAGAGCGATACTGCGCACGGGAACCCCATTTACACGTCAGATGAGTGGCGCCGGTTCAAAGACGCCGAGAGAGCAGGTGGATAGAGAGAAAGCCAGGAACGATCCTGGCTTTCTCGTTTGCCGGAGGTCAGATTCAATCGTCTGACAATGGCGTGGTTACATCTGGGCGTCGGTCAGGCTGTAACCGATTTCCTTGTAGTAGCGGATCGCACCGGGATGGATCTTGCCTGTGATACTGCTCATCAGGCCTTCGTTCACACCATTCCACCAGGGCGCGGCTTCACCCATTTTGGCCCGCTGCTCCCAGAAGGTCTTGGTGAGTTCATAGGCGACGTCATCGCTCATGGCCGTGGTTGTGAAGGCGGCCACCGGCAGGGCCGTCGTCGTGATGTCGGCGTCCTGTCCGGCATAGGTGCCCGCCGGGATCACCAGCTTGGTCCGCTTGGTCTGCGCGATCTGCTCGTCGTTGAGCGACATGACCTTCACGCCGGTGGTCGCCGCGGCCTCGATCACGTTTGGCGCGGGGTAGGAGCCGGCTGTCACAAAGCCATCGATCTGACCGTTTTTCAAGGCCGCCACGGCGTTGGAGAGCTCCACTTCGGCCAACTCGACTTTCCCTTCCAGGCCAAAGAGTTTGAGGTATTTCGCGCCCTCTCTCGCACCGAAGGAACCCTTGCCCAGGAGGATCGTCTTGCCCTCCATGCCCGCAAAATCGTTGATCCCGCTGCTGTCGGACATGACGAAATGCATCGTCAGTGACGGGATGGGGAAGAGGGCCCGGATGTTGTCGAAGGCAGGGTCGCTCTTGTCCTTGAACATCGCCTTGCCCTTCTGGGCGAGGCTGACCAGCACAGGGGGGGTGGTAAAGACATAATCGGCGCCGCGTGCGCGGACTTCCATGACGTTCTGGACCGAACCCTGGCTCTCTTCAACCGTCACGATGATGCCGCCCTCGGTGCCGTCCTTTATCGCCTCCGAGATCTGTACCCCCATCTGGTAGTACGAGGAGGTGGACTTGGCCGACTTATAGGTCACGCGCTCCTGGGCGCTGGCAATTCCGGCTGTCAGGGCGAGCGCGGTGCCCGCCAAAAGGCATGTTAGTTTCACGATTTTTTCTCCCTTGGAATGTCGGTTTATCTTACTTGCATGTTGTCTCGGGCCTTCGCCCCGGAGAGCTGAAACACGACGGCGTCCGCCTGTGCCGTGCTTTTGTTTGTGTGCTCGCGCAGGAGCGCGCAGCCCGCCTTTACGTCGCCGGAGAGGGCATGGTCCTTCAGCGCAGTATGTTCGCGCGCGCTGCGTTCCAGCCAGCTCCGGTGATCGCAGTGCGTCTTGGCATAGGCCATCAGCCGGGAACGGCGGGTCAGGTCGTCATGCGTGCGGACAAACGCGGCGCGCCGATCCATGTCACTTTGTTGGCTGGACCAGGGCAGGCCAAGGCACTCCAATTCGGCCCGCAGCCGCGCCGCGCGTTCGCTGACGGTCGTGCTTGATGAATGCTGCCCCATGACCTCCCCAAAGCGAGATAGAGTCGAGTCTTTTGGTCGTGCAGGCTTTTTGCCGCAAACTCGTTCCAATACTCTCAACCACCATTCCATATTATGTTGCCGATCCTGCGTCAACGCCCCTTTGGAGGCGCAGATTACCGGCTTTACAGGAGAGGCGACCGGCGGGGAAGATCAGGCTTTGCGGACTCATAAAGGGCTCTTCAATCGATGCGAGTGCCGCCTTGACCAAGGTCGCGCAGGCTACGTCGATCGGCCGTGAAAAGAGCGCCGCGCAGCCGACGGCAACTTTTCGGCCCGAGACAATCATTTCTCTGCGGCCTTGCCGCGATCGGAAGACGATGGCTCCCGCCCTTCCGACGACAAGTTGACAATTTCCTGTTATATCGTTAAATAGCTATCTATGGATTCATTGAACTTACCGGAACATCGTGAAGAGCAGGCGAAGGCCCTGGCGAGCGCCGTGCGCATGCAGATTCTGCAGTGGCTTAAAACGCCCGGGGCGTACTTCAGTGAGCAGACGACGGGCGATCCGGTCCGGATCGGCGTCTGCGTGACCCTGATCACGGCCAGGCTGGGCATGAGCCAGCCGACGGTGAGCCGTCACCTGGAGCTGCTCAAGCGCGCCGGCTTCCTGAGCGTGCAGCGCATCGGCAAGTGGTCTTACTACCGGCGCAATGAAAAGGCGCTGAAGGAATATCGGAGGTGGCTCGGTGACGCTCTTTGAAGATCTCGATAAACGTCTGCTCCCTGGTTTCAAGCGCCAACGGGTCCAGACCACGGAAGGTGAAATCCTTGCGCTGGTCGGCGGGGAGGGGCCGCCGCTGCTGATGCTGCATGGCGATCCCCAGACTCATCTCTGCTGGCACGGGATCGCCCCGCGGCTTGCCGAAGACTACAGCGTCGTGCTCACGGATCTGCGCGGGCGCGGGGAGAGTCACAAGCCGGGTCTCTCGCCCGGACATCTTGCCTACGCCAAGCGAACCTACGCGAAGGAGCAGCTGGAGGTGATGGAAGCTCTGGGCTTCGACAACTTCCGGCTGGTGGGACACGACCGGGGCGCGAGGGTCGCGCGGCGCATGGCGCTTGACCATCCCGAACGGATCGAACGCCTTGCCATCATGGACATCGTGCCGGCCCTGGATTTCTACGCGCACACGACGGCGCAGATCGCGCAGGACTATTATTACTTCTTCTTTCTGACCCAGCCGGCTCCGATCCCGGAAAGTCTGATCCGGGGCGATCCGGAAATATTTATGGGCCAAATTCTGACCGGTTTGCCGGGTCAGACGGCGCCCTATGATCCGGAGGCGTTCAAAGCCTACATCGCAGCCAGCACCAGCGAGGAGGCCATCGTCGCGCTCTGCGAGTGTTTCCGTGCGGGCCTCTCGCAGGACATCGGGCATGACCGCGACGACCGGGCAGCGGGCCGGACCATTGCCTGCCCGACCCTGGTGATGTGGGGGGACCAGGGCGTCGTGGGCAAAAACTTCGACATCCGAAGTATCTGGAAAGCCTGGGCGCCCGACAGCCGTTTCGAGCCCATGCCCTGCGGCCATTTCATCCCGGAAGAAGAGCCGGACCGGGCCTTGCGGGCTTTAAGGGAATTCCTGGTTTGAGTTCGGGGTTTAAGTTGTGAGCGAATGCTCCGAAAGCGAGTCAGCGGGTCATCAGGAGCCGCAGCCCCAGAAGCCCGAGAACGCCCGCCGCGAAGCGGTCGATGTAGAGCCTGGCCCGCATGTAACCTGTGCTGACCGCGGGACGGCTCATGGCGAAGGCCAGCGCCGTGTAGAAGGCGGCTTCAATCAAGAAGTGGTTGGCGACAATCAGGAGGTTCTCCGTCGTGGTCAGGCCTGCCGGGAAGATCACCACCAGCACCGCGGCGGAGAAGAGGACGGATTTTGGGTTCAGGATGTTGATCAGCAGGCCCTGACGGAACGCGTGCGCCGCGGGTTTGGTCTCATTCCCGATCGGTCTCCGGGCGCCGGTCCACATCCTGTAGGCCACGTAGATCAGGTAACCTGCGCCAAGGAACTTCACCAGCGTGTAGGCCCAGGGAAAGAGCAGAAAGGCGGCTTCCAGACCCAGCAGGGCCGCCAGGGTCCAAAGCGACGCGACCAAACCAAGTCCGAGACCGACCGCGATGCCCGATTGCCGCCCGGCGCTGAGGGTCGTCTTGATCGCGACCAGCAGAGCCGGGCCGGGGCTGGCGATTGCCGCGAACAGCGCGAGGTTGAATGCAATAAGGTGTGAGAGTTCCATCTTTGTCTCCCGGATTTCAAAACTTAAAGGCTGGTGCCTCTTGCCGTCATGGGGGCGTGCTTCTTTTCGATTGGCGCGCGTGGTGTGTTGCCGTTGCGTCAGGCCGGGCGCAAAAAAAGTTTATGGCCTCCGGTTAAGTCCTGGCAACCGCGGATCCATGAGGGGCGGGTGATATGCGGGATTGTAGTATGCGGGATTGTAGTATGCAGGCCGGGTGCTCTCAGCCACCTGCTTTGCTCAGGCCTGTTGCAGGCGTGCGATGCTGCGGGCGAGGTTTGACCGGGCCTGCCGGTCGAGACGGTTGTGGAAGTAATCGGTGAAATAGAGCCGGTCCCGCTCCAGAAAGTCCCGAAGGATCGCGCTGCGCCCGGCTCGGTAGTCTTCAGGCGGAACAAAGGCATATTCCCTCCGAATGGCCGCTTCGTAGCTTTCGAAGGTCGCGGGTTCCGTGCCGAGGATCGACAGATCCATGTCGAGAAAGAAGGCGCTGTCGGACCGGAGCAGGTGATCCGCCGTGCCGGGCATGCTGTGACCGGCTGTCGCGAGAATGAGGGTCTCCGCACTTGCGAGCATGGCTTTAGGAAGAAGGCCATCGAGCTCCGACAGCAGGAGTGCGGCAGACCGCGCCTCGTTGTCTCTGGCGCGCGGATCGTAGATTGCGTCGTGGTAGAGGATGGCGAGTTCGACGGCAGAGCGGTCGTGGATCCATCCGGCCGTCTTTTCCAGCCAAGCCAGCAGCGCCTCTATGTGCGCCCAGGTGTGATAGTGCCGCTGGGGCTCGGCATGCCGGGCTTTCAGGCGGTCAAGGATCTCGGCTGGCAGCAGGCCGTCATTCATCCGGGCCATCGCTCACAGGTTCTTTTGATCACGCAAAGATGTCTGGATGCGGGCGCAACCGGGCATGGCGCAGATCAGACCTATTGCCCGGTTTTCACCCGCACCGCCCAGCGGAGGAAGAGCTATTGAAACCAGCTGTCGACGGCCGCCTGGTTTTCCTCGATCCACTTGGCTGCAAATTCAGCCGGATCCTGCTTCTCCACGGCCAGGGCGTAGGTCATCGCCGTCAGGGTATCGGTATCGAGCGATACCTTGGACAAGGCCTCCGCCGCCTTGGGCTGATCCGCCTCCAGGGAAACGGCGTAACTGATGTTCAGGGTCGCGTTGTCCCAGGCGACGGCCGCGCTCGACTTCTCAAGCCAGCCCGGTGTGGGGGAGGGCGGAACGATCACCCACTTCGTCGCGTCGTAGGCCGGTTCCTTGAGCACCACCAGCTCATGGGCGGCGAACATATGATGAGGTGTGTAGCAGAAGAAGACGATGTTCTTGTCCGCTTTGACGGCGGCATCGACTTCGCTCAGGGCCGCGGTCTCTTCCATGACCTTGAGGGTCATGGTCTGGTCGTAGCCGTAGGAGCGGGCGCGTATCTGCTCGATGGGCGTCGAGCCCCAGCCATTCGCGCCGATCCAGATCTCGCCCTTTCCGTCACCGTCGGTGTCGAAATTCTTGGCCATCTCCGGATTTGTAAGTTCCTTGAGTTCTGCGATTCCCGTGCGCTCGGCGGTACCCTGGGTGACGCACATGGCCTGGGTGCCGATCGCGCCGCTGGGGTTCATTTTGATCGATTTCTTGCCATCGACGAATTGGCGTTTGAGATGATTCAGATTGGGCAACCAGGCCTCCGGATGCACATGGACCGAACCCGCGTCCATCGCCTTGAACACCGCCGTATTGGAACCATCGCGAAGCTCGACCTCAAGACCGAGTTTATCCTCGAGGGCGACCTTGAGAACATGCGCCGTCGCCTGAACGGACGGCCAGTTAGGAACACCGATAACGACATCTGCAGCCAGCGCGGCGGAACTGTAGGCTGATACCGCGGCGGCGCAGCAAAGCGTTAGTATTTTATTTTTATGCATGTTGAACTCCTCCAGGAAGGGGGGTGTCGGTCAATGAAAAGCCCCGGACCTGAGCCCCGAACGCCAATTGCCTGCATCAGCATACTACATCAATTGACTGTGTTACCATAGACCATCGAGACACTGATTTCTATTGAAGGAGGAAATCCCTGTCGTCGTCCAGAAGCCGAAGACCCGGTTTCTCGGCGATCCCGCCGGTCCGGCCAGCGCCATGCAAGCGCCGGTTCGAGTCCGAAGCGGACACGCTGATTTGGGCTATTATTATGGAAGCGCAGAGCAGATCCGTGAGTCGAGGGCCCGAAATGCTTCTCGCACTGCGCACAATAGATGCAGCTCAGTTGACCCGTCTCCGCCCGCGCATTAAGTTTCGTGTGTCTAACCGAACCAAGGGAGGGTCGGATGTACATTGAACGATATCGAACACGTGGCCCTGTCTTAGCCCTGCAAATTCGTTTGTAGGGCTGATCGAAGGACATTCACGTCACGACGATCTGCCCTGATGGCAGCCTCTTTGGCTGCGCATTTTGGATCGAAAGACGTGACAGATGACCTTAATCAACCTGCGCAATCTTGGCGTAACCCTCTCAGCACCCCTGTTCTCAAATCTCAATCTGACGATCGGCAAAGGTGACAGGATCGGCCTGGTGGCCGCCAATGGCCGCGGCAAGTCCACTTTGCTTCGCGCAATCTCCGGAGAGGCCGATACGACCCACGGTGAAATCACGACCGCACGCGGACTGCGGGTCGGGCGCGTGTCTCAGGACGTGCCCGAGGCGCTGCTGGCTGTGTCCATGTACGACGCTGTACTTTCAGCGCTCGACAATGATCAGGTCGAGCATGAAAGTTGGCGCGTTGATGTCGCACTCGACCATCTACAGGTTCCCCCTGAACTAAGGCAGCGACTGCTTGGCGCGTTGTCCGGCGGTTGGCAACGCATTGCGCTGCTCGCGCGGGTTTGGGTGACCGAACCCGATGTACTCCTGATGGACGAGCCGACCAACCATTTGGACCTCAACCGCATTGGCATCCTGCAACACTGGCTTAACACTGTTGCGCGCGGCACGCCCTTTCTGGTTGCCAGCCATGACCGCTCGTTTCTTGACGCGGTGACAAACAGGACATTCTTTCTGCGGGCCGAGCAGTCGCACTCGTTTACCTCAGCTTATAGCGAGGCCCGCAACGCGTTAGACGAAATGGATGTTGCCGCCGCACGTCAATTTGAGAACGAGATCGCCAAGGCTAACCAGCTCCGGAGGCAAGCGGCGAAGCTCAAGAATATCGGCTTCAATTCAGGTTCGGACCTCCTCTTGAACAAAACCAGGCAGTTGAAGGTCCGTGCGGAGAAGATCGAAGAGTCCGCGCGTCCGGCGTTTACCGAGCGCTCCGCAGGGAAAATCCGCCTGGCCAACTCGGGGACGCACGCCAGGGCGCTTGTCACAATCGAGGAATCAGAAATCACCATCCCAGACGGACAAAGCTTGTTCCGCGTCGGGCCGCTCTGGATCAATCGGGGCGACCGAGTTGTTGTGCTTGGGTCAAATGGCAGCGGCAAAACCCTGTTTTTGACCCGGGTGATCAGCGCCCTGAGAGGAGGTCAATCAGGCATCCGGGTTGCACCATCGGTCGTGCCCGGCGTTTCGGATCAGACTCTTTCGCAGCTTGATGGGTTTTCTTCGCCCATGGACGCGGTCACCGGCAGCTCTGAGGTTGGAGACCGCAGCGCTCGAGCCTTGCTGGCTGGCGCGGGTGTCGACATCAATGTTCAAGACCGTGCGATATCTATCCTGTCGGGAGGGCAACGCAGTCGTCTGGCGATGCTGCTTCTACGGTTGGCAAAGCCAAATTTCTATGTTTTGGACGAACCGACCAACCATCTGGACATCGAAGGCCAAGAAGCACTTGAATATGAGATGTTGGAACACGATGCGACCGCCCTATTGGTGAGCCACGACCGGACCTTTGTACGGACTGTCGGTACAAGATTCTGGCAGATCGAAGAGCAACGGTTGGTTGAAGTCGATAGCCCGGAGGGTTTCTTCTTGAAAGAGCTGGATTAAGGGACAGGCAATTCAAAGCGGTCATCCGACTGAAACGCAAAGATGATCTGTTCCTCCGCGAAGTCGACCTCCGCTGTTCCATGGTTCCATCTGACTCGTTTGCGGGATGCAGGCGCGACGGGAGGCGCGTTCATGCTGCATTTGTCCCGGCCCCGAAGAACCGGACCGCATACAGAATTTACTTTGGAGCCAGTGCGGCCAGGGCGACAACGGCAAGCATCGAGAGCGCCATGGCCAGGTTGATGCGAAACTGGACACGCGCGGGCAGGTCGAGGCGGTGGAGCCAGACGCCGGCGCCGAGCCAGAGAAAATGGATCGGAATCCAGATGGAATTGATCATCAGGAGCTTGATCAGGGTTTCGCTGGCCAGACTCTCCGGCCAGAACGCGAAGCCGGTGAAAAGTGTTGTATTGACCGCATAGGCCTTGGGATTGATGGCCTGCAGCGTGATGCCGCCCCAAACCCCCGGCGCTTTCCGGGCCTCGATAAAGGCGACTTTGCTGCCCGAAAAGGCAATGCGGGCGGCGAGAAAGATCAGATAACAGCCCGAAGCAATCAGCAGGATCAGCCGCACCTGCGGAGTGGCCAGCACAATCGCCGCGAGGCCGGATATCACCGCCAGGGCCACCAGGTTGGTGCCGATGAAGAGCCCGAGAATATAGCGCGCTCCCGGTCGAGGTCCGAAGGCGGCGCCGACCCCCGCCGTCGAGAGGACGCCGGGTCCAGGCGTGATCAGGAGGAAAAAGACGGCGGCGGCAAAGGTGAGCATGCGTCGCTGGTACCGGAAATCAATTGGCTTGTCGAGGCTGAGGCTCTCTCTTGCGCGAGGCTTTGCCTCGGGAGCGGCACGGCGGGCAGGGGTTTACGCCGGAAACCAGGTCAATAAAAAAGGGTGGCCGGTTTATTGCACCGGCCACCCTTCGCAGGACTGGTAACCAGACCTTACTGGGTCATCTGATTCCAGAAGCTGTCCTGCTGCTCGTACTCGGGCATGGCTTCGAGGTCTTCCTTGGTGAACTCGGCGGTGAAGACATCATCTTCACCCTGCTTGAGTTCCTCGATGTTCAGAGCGACGCGGTGCTCTCCGATCCCGATGAAGCCGCCGACGTCAACGAGCGCGCGCTCGATTTTGTTATTCGCGCCGACCAGAAGATCATGGATTTCGCCGACCGATTCGCCCTTTGCATCGACAAGGTTCTTGCCGATCAGTTCTTCGGCAGTGTATCCGCCTGCGATCTCACCGCTGAAGGCCTCGGGTTTGTCCTTGAAGGATTCGAAGCGCAGGGCATCGGAGGTCTCGTCCGCCACATTCTCGGCGGCCTCAGTGGTCGCATCGGCCGCGTCCTTCGCAGCCTCGGCCGTTGCATCGACTGCGCTCTCAGCAGTCTCGGTTGTCTTGTCCATCATGTCTTTGGACTCGGTCTTGGTCTGGTCCGCCCAGACGGCGCCGGAAGCCATGAGAGCCGCACCCGATACCGCCATCAACAAACGTTTATGCATGATAATTTCCTTTTCGTTTCATCGCCTTGAACGCGGTACAAGAGAGCTGCACCGAATGATTGAATGGATAACGGCGAAGCGCTCAAAGCGTTCCATCGCCCTGAAAAAAAACTCGCTTAGCGGGTGCTGAAGAGGCCGCGCAGCCGCGCTTGCCTTTCCCCGATCCCGGGCCATCTCATGTTGTTCGAGAGCAAGTCCGTTCTCCGCACACAAAGCTGTTGGACCTCGTGCTCTCGGTCATATGCAGGTACGTTTGAAGCAATCCGGCAGTCCAGGAGCAGAGATTTGATTTACTTAAAGGCCTACTTCGCGGCCCTCGCGACCTTCCTGGTCGTGGACGGCTTGTGGCTCGGTGTGGTCGCCCGCAAGTTCTATGCGTCGCAGATGGGCAGCCTGCTGCGCGACAACGTCAATTTCCTGGCCGCCGGCGGCTTCTATGTCTTCTACGTGGGCGGGATCGTCTTTTTTGCCGTCGCGCCGGCGCTTGCCGATGGCTCCTGGAAGACCGCGGCCCTGCGCGGTGCGGTCCTGGGGCTGTTGGCCTACGGCACCTACGACATCACCAATCTGGCCACCATCAAGGACTGGCCGCTGACCATGAGTCTGGTCGACATGGCCTGGGGAACCTTTCTGACGGCCATGGTCGCGGTCGTCGGACTTCTGGCGGCGCGGGCGTTGTCCGCTTAGCGCATAAATCCAGCAACTGGCGAATCTGCCCGTTGTTCGCGCAGGCTTGCGGCTTCAGGACGTCCGGCTGGCGCGCGTCTCTTGCCATCATGCCCTAAGACCACATCTTATAAGGCGCTGCTCAAAGATCAGATAATCCAAGGGGCTGTCCCCTCCGGCGAGTCTTTTGGCAAAGGCGATAGAGACAGTCTCTGTACGTAAGTGCTGATGCGGCTTTTCAACGGTGCCAATTCGACCGGGAGCCTGCGTGTTCGAAGCTGTAAGGGATCAAGCATGTTCAATTCCGCCGAGATCATCATCGAGAACCTGAACCGGACCTTGGAGCAAGGCTTCGAAGCCAATTTCGGTCGGGACAATCTGGAGCGTCTCGATCAGCTCACCATCGTTGCGCGCACGGCCCTGGAGCGGATCGCCGACACCAACGCGCTCTATCACAATATCGAACACACGGCGATGGTCACCCTGGTGGGCCAGGAAATCCTGCGCGGCAAGAAAATCAGGTGCGGCGGGATCACGCCGGACGACTGGTTCCATTTTCTGGCGGCGCTGCTGTGCCACGACATCGGCTATGTGAGGGGGATCTGCCTGAACGATGAAGATCCGCTCTTCGTCACCAATGAGAACCAGAAGCGCGAGCGCCTGCCGCGCGGGGCCTCGGACGCCGCACTGACACCCTATCACGTTGACCGGGGCAAGATTTTTGTCCGTGAGCGCTTTTCCGGCATTCCCGGGCTCGATGTCGAACGCCTGACCCGGGCGATCGAACTGACGCGCTTTCCCGTGCCCGAAGACGGCGATCATGACAGCACCGACGACGAACCTGGGCTGGTCAGGGCGGCCGATCTGATCGGCCAGCTCGCCGACCCGCACTACATGCGCAAGCTCAACTGCCTGTTTCACGAGTTCGCCGAGACCGGCATCGCGGAAAAACTCGGCTACAAAACCCCGGCGGACCTGGCGGAGGATTATCCGACTTTTTATTGGAAAGCCGTGCGGCCTTACATTGGCGATGCCCTGGGCTATCTGCGCATGACCCAGGCCGGGAAGCAGTGGATCGCCAATCTCTATGCCCACGTCTTTGCCGCCGAGCACGCCGAACGCAGTCTCGCACCCGTGGCGTCGGAGGCATAGAGGCGGCTATTGTCTGTATTAGATGATGGTCTGCGGTGGGATTGAAGCTGGAGTCTCGTGGTCTGTGGACGTAGGCTTCAGCTATGCGCAGCTTCTCCCGCAACATGCCGCCCCGTCCAGATCACACAATGGGCCCGGTGGCCTCGCTTGGTGTGATGGGGCTCTTCCTTGGCTTGCTCGCCGTACCGGGCCTTGAGTGGTGGCCGCTGGCGTTTGTCCTTCCGGTGATTTTTATCGTCGGGACCCTGATCGGCTGGCGGAACGACAAGCGCGAGGCCGAGAGAAGGCGGGGTGAGAGCATTTGCAGCTTTGCGCGCTCGTTCGATTGCCGCGTGATCGACTCCTGGATTGTCCGGGCCGTTTATGAAGAGTTTTCGGATAGTTTTCCCGTTCGCGCGGAGGACTCCTTTCGCGATGACCTTCGAACCGACGAAGAAGATCTCGAGGACAGTATCGAAGCCATCGCTCAGCGCATTGGCCGCAGTCTCGATAATACGGAAGCCAACCTCTTGTGGGGCCGGTTGGAGAACGCAACGGCGTGCGATCTGGTTCTTTTCCTCAACGCTCAGCCCAGGCTTTCGGCGGGCACGGCAGACCGGTAATCCTCCGTCACCATACAGCGCCCCGGCCGGGCGAAGACGGCCATAAAAAGGACATAGCCGGCGATATATTCAGAGCCGCTTCTTTCGGACTATTCTCGCGAAGGAGTGGGCGCCTTTTCAGGCGTCTTTGCGAGCGGGCAGGTCATGAAACCAGGCCGCGTTTTCTTACAGGCACGGCGTGCGCTTTGGGGGGCGTACAGGGGGCTCTGGCACAGGGGTTTCGAACGGAGAGGAACGAAGTGTTTTGAACGATCACTGTCGACTTGGAGTCATTGGTGCCGGTCCGGCAGGCCTGAGCCTGGCGAAGCTGGCGCAGGAATCAGGTCGCTTCGCCCCGACCGTTCTGGAGCGCGAAGATGTCGTTGGTGGAAAATCGCGGAGCCTCAACTATGGGGACATAGTGGTCGAACTGGGAACCTGTTACACCACCAGGGCACACAGACTGGTGAAGCGGTGGATGCGCGAGCTGGGCCACGATCTGCGGCCCCTCGGCCGTCAGAAATTCGATGCTGTTGAGTTTTTCGAGTATGTGAAGGACGGGCCGGGGGCGCCCTTCGTCCTGCAGTGTCTGAAGTACCTCTATTGCCGGCGTGCATTGCTTCGTGCAATCGACAGCACGACCAAAATGAGCGCCGCCAACAGACAGATTGCGATGCCGGTTGGCGATTGGCTGAATGCGCACAACTTACCCAAGATGCGAAAATTCATGCACCGGGCTTTGACCTCGCTGGGATACGGATATGTCGATACGACACCGACTATTCAGGCCCTTAGGTGGTGCAGCCTGGACCTTCTTCTCACCGGCCTTTTTAATCAGGTCGAACTCCCTGTTCGGGGCTGGTCGAAATTCTGGTGCGATCTGGCCGAAACGATGGAGGTCAAGACCGGTGTGACGATTACCTCCGTCAAGCGATCCTCCGCAGGCGCGATCATCCGGACAACGGAGGAAACGCTCGCATTCGATGCGATTGCCATCTGCATCGACCCGGATATCGCCAATCGCTTTCTCGAGCCTACGGAGCAGGAAGCCTTCATCGCCGAGTCCCTGGAATATCAGGGCTATTTTTCCGCTGTGATCGTCGCCGATGACTGGTTCGACGCGTGGGATTCACAAGGCTACAGCGATGCATGCCGTTCGTCCAAAGACAAGGGGCGGCTTGTTGCCGTGCGCCGCGATGGCTACTCCCCAGACCTGGGCGGACAAGTCTATTTCACCGGCCAGATACCGGGCCGCTACACAAACGCGGAGTTATCGGAGCTTCTAAAACAGGAAGTCCTCAGGCATGGCGGAACGGTCAGCCGGGAGCTCACACATAAGCGCTGGAAGTATTTCCCGCAGTATAAGTCACAAGCGATCCTGGACGGACTCCTCGAAACAATGGCCAATGTCCAGGGAAGGAACAGCACCTGGTATTCGGGCTCTGCCTTCTCACACGAAGCCGTCTCGAATATCTGCGACTTCAACCAAGCCCTCCTGAAGCGGATGGAACGCTTCTATCGTCTGGACTCCCGGAGGACGGGGCCGGACTGATTTCGGTCAGCTGTCAGGGCGTGACCGGAAGCTGAGGTCTCTTCAACCATCCCCATCCAGCGCGCCCGGTCCCGGCGTGGCGCCCGGGGGGCATTTGCCCAGGATGATCATGCCCAGCACCTCGTCCTTGGTGACGTCTTCCGTCCGGGCGGAGCCCACGAGCTGGCCGTTTTTCATGACACTGACCCGGTCGGCCAGATCGAAGACGTCGTGGATGTCGTGGGAGATCAGGAAGATGCCGATGCCCTCGGACTTCAGCTGTTTGATCAGCTCGGCGACCTGCGCGGTTTCCTGGGGACCCAGCGCGGCGGTGGGTTCGTCCATGATCAGGACCCGGGCGTCGAAGTAGATGGCGCGGGCGATGGCGACGGATTGGCGCTGGCCGCCGGAGAGGGCTTTGACCGGTGCCGAGAACTTCTCAAAATTCGGGTTCAGGCGGTTCATGATCTTGCGGGTTTCGGCTTCCATCCTATCGTCGTCCAGGAAACCGCCGGCCGAAACCAGCTCGCGCCCCAGGAAGATGTTCGAGGCCGCGTCGAGATTATCGGCCAGCGCGAGCGTCTGATAGATGGTTTCGATGTTGTGGCGCCGGGCATCGCGCGGGTTTTCGATCGCGACCTCCTGACCGTTGATGCGGATGGAGCCGCTGTCGCGCCGGTATGCACCGGAGAGGGTCTTGATCAGGGTCGATTTGCCCGCGCCGTTATGGCCGAGCAGGCCGACGACCTCACCGGGGTAGAGATCGACATCGACGCCGTCGACCGCCTTCACACCGCCGAAGGCGATGTGGATGTCCTGCATTTCGACGAGAGGTGTTTGCGTGTCCATGGCTCAATCCCCCGTTCTGCGGCGGTAGACAATGTCGGCAAGGACCGCAAGCACCAGCACCACCCCGACCACGATGGATTGCAGCGGCGCGTCGACCCCGACCATGGCCATGCCCGACTGCAGCGACTGCATGACCACCGCCCCCAGGATCGCGCCGTAGATCGTGCCGATCCCGCCGGAGAGGGCGGTGCCGCCGATGACGGCGGCGGCGATCACCCGCAGTTCATCCAGGGTACCCAGGTCGTTGGCCGCCGAGCGCAGGCGGGCCGAAGCGATGACGGCGGCGATAGCCGTCAGGAAGCCCATCAGGGCGAAGACCTTCACCGTCAGCAGCTTGGTGTTAACCCCGGCCAGTTCTGCCGCATCGGGGTTGCCGCCGGTGGCGAAGACGTAGCGCCCGAAGCGGGTGCGCTTGGCGATCACGGTCATAACAGTGGCGACCACCAGCACGATGATGACCGGAATAGCGATGCCGTGAGAGAGGACCAGACCTTCCGGCATGGTTTCGCCGCGTGCCTCGAACATGCGTGCCGCGGCGCGCGAAGGAATTGCGTAGGCGTTCATGACCGCTGTGAAGCCGAAGATCACCGCCACGAAAAGCCCGGCCAGCACGACATCGGCTGCCAGAGGTTTGACGGTGAAACCGTGATCGCTTTTGCGCTTGCGGGAAAGAAACAGCAGGACCACGGCGGCGAGCGAGCAGACCGCTGCGAGCAGCCAGCTCCAG
The DNA here is from genome assembly GCF_007004665.1 of Denitrobaculum tricleocarpae. Lineage (GTDB taxonomy): Bacteria > Pseudomonadota > Alphaproteobacteria > Kiloniellales > Kiloniellaceae > Denitrobaculum > Denitrobaculum tricleocarpae. The sequence goes on from NZ_ML660058.1 coordinate 307,508, forward strand.
GTCGCGCCCAGGGTGCCTTCCGCGCCACCGCCCAAGAGGGTGAAGGTGGAATCAAGCGGGGCGACCGTTTGTCCGCTGGTCACCCACCAGGCGGCCCCGCGCCAGACCAGCAGGCCGCCCAGGGTCACGATGAAAGCCGGGACTGCGAGGTAGCCGATGATGTAGCCCTGAACCGCTCCGACGGCTGCGCCGATCAGCGCGCCGACGAAAACCGTGATGATCCAGATGGCGGGGTGGCCGATGCCCAGTAGATCCGGCAGGACCTGCGCCTGCAGCCAGCCGATGGTCATGCCAATGAAGCCCAGCAGTGCGCCGACCGAGAGATCGATATGGCGGGTGACGATGATGAAAACCATCCCGGTCGCCATCACCGCGACCGACGCGGTCTGAACCGAGAGATTGAAGAGGTTCCGCGGCGTCAGGAAGCGGCCTTCGGTCAGCAGATCGAACACGATCCAGACGATCAGCAGCGCGGCGATCATGCCGACCAGGCGCGTATCGATCTGGAGTGTGCGGAAGGAGCGTGACAGGGTATCGCGCATGCTAGATTCCCAATGCGAAATCAGTGAGCTGCCTAAACCGGATTTTCTTTGGCGGGGGCGGTCTGGACTCTTTGCGTTGGATCCGGAACCGCCCCGCGCGTGGCTTGCCGAGGTGGCGTCAGCCGCAGATCTCGACCGCGCCTTTAGGTACACCGGCGCAGAGCGCATCTTTCTTGATCCAGCCGGCATCGACAACGGCATTCAGGTTTGCCCGGGTCACCGGAACCGGCGCCAGGAATCTCGCGGTCAGCTCCGTGCCGCCGGGGCTGGTCCAGGTCTGCGAGCCCTCGACGTCGCCCATCTTTGCACCCTTTGCCATGGCGACGGCGACTTCACCGGCCACCCGGCCAAGATCGCGGGCATCTTTCCAGACCGAGACAGTCTGGGTGCCGAGCGCCACCCGGTTCAAAGCGGCATGATCGCCGTCCTGTCCGGAGACCGGAATACCTTCCATGCCCTGGGCGGTCAACGCTGCGACCACGCCGCCGGCGGTGCCGTCATTGGAGGCCACGACCGCATCGACCTTGTTGTCGTTGGCGGTCAAGAGCTGTTCCATATTGCGCTGGGCGTTGGCCGGAAGCCAGCCGTCGGTGTAGGCCTCGCCGACGATTTTGATGTCTCCTGAATCAACGGCGGCTTGAAGAATTTCCTGTTGCCCGCCGCGCAGGAAGTCGGCGTTGGGATCGGTCGGGGAGCCCTTGATCATGACGTAGTTGCCCTTGGGCTGCGCCGCGAAGACGGCGCGGGCCTGCATGCGCCCGACCTCGACGTTGTCGAAGGTCAGATAGAAGGCACGGGCATCGTCGATCAGGCGGTCGTAGCCGACCACCGGAATGCCCTCGTTGTCCGCGGCATCGATCGCCGGGCCGATGGCGCTGGAGTCCTGGGCCAGGATGATCAGGGCGGTGGCGCCGCGCGCAATCAGGCTTTCCACATCGGACAGCTGCTTCGAGGATGAGGATTGGGCGTCCGCCGAGATGTAATTGGCACCGGCGGCATCGAGAGCGGCCTTGATCGCGGCTTCATCGGTCTTCCAACGCTCTTCCTGGAAGTTGGACCAGGACACGCCGACGGTGATGTCTTGAGCAAGCGCCGTGCCGGAGATGCTTGCAGCCATGGCCACAGCGGCCAGGCCGAGCGTATATTTCTTCATCGATTCCCTCCCGTTTTTATTGCTTCGATCGACGCGCCGCGCTTCATCGAGCGGCGCTATTGTCTATTTATTTCACGCCTTGAAAAAAAAGTGACACGGGACGCGGGCTGTGTCAACGTATTGCTGAAGTGCCAGGGGTTACCTGTGCGGGAAGCTTTGCGCGAACCTCTGCAGGAGCCGGTGCAGAGGTGCCGGGCAGGACCCTTGAAAAGGCATGAACAAATGGGAGCGAAAAGATCCGTAAGGCCACGATCGATCTTGTCCGCGAAAACAACAGAGCGTTGATCCTGCGCGCGCTGCGAAGGGGCGGGGCGCAGTCGCGCACGGCGCTGGGCCGGGTGACCGGCCTGAGTCCGGCGGCGGTTTCGGGCATTACCTCCGCGATGCTGGAAGAGGGGCTTCTGGTTCAGGCCGACGCACAGATCGAAGCGGCCAAAGGGCGGGGCCGGCCCCAGGTCAAGCTTTCGCTCAACCCGCTGCACGGCAGCGTGGTCGCGGTCATGATCGCGGTCAACCGCATCCGCCTGAAGCTGATCGACTACGCCGGCGAGGAACGTGCGGAAAGCCAGGTCGATGTCGCGGCGCTGGAGCTGCAGCGCGGCGATTTCATCCGCACCATCGGCGATGCGGTATTTACCCTGCTCGAGGAGAGCCCGCTTCCGGCCGGCCCGCTGTCGCGCATCGAAATTTCAGTCCAGGGTATCACCGACGGCGCGGGCGCGAAGATCCTCTGGTCGCCGGTGCTGCGCGCGCGCGAAATCGACCTTGGACGCCGGTTCTCCCGGCGCTTCGGCGTGCCGGTTTCGGTGATGAACGACTGCGCCGCCATGACCGAGGCCCTGCAGTGGATCGATCCGCCGCGCTACCGCGAGCGCTTCGCGGCGGTCCTCATCGGTTATGGCGTCGGCATGGGGCTTTTCATCGACGGCGCGCCCTTCGTCGGCCTGCGCGATTCCGCCGTCGAGTTCGGTCATATGAACCACGTGCCTGAAGGCGCGCTCTGCCGCTGCGGCCGTCGGGGCTGCGTCGAGGCCTATGCCGCGGACTACGCGATCTGGCGGCGGGCCAGGGGCCTGGATGCTGCCAAGCTGGTCGCGCCGCCGCCGGCGGAGGAGATGGCGCGGATCGAAGAGCTGGCCCGCGCAGGCGATGAACGGGCGCGTGCGGCCTACAGAGAGGCGGGCTGTGCCATCGGTTTCGGCCTCGGGCGGCTGTTCGCTCTGATCGGTCCGGTGCCGGTGGCCTTCACCGGCAGCGGTACCCGAGCCATCGATCTGCTGGAGGAAGGCCTGCGCGACGGCTTCGAGCAGAGCCTGGTGGAAGACCTGCGCGGTGAACTGGTTTTCGAGACCCTGGGAGACGAGGCGACACTGGTCTTCAAGGGCCTCGCCATGGCCGCGCTCAACCGCCTGGACACCGAGGACGTTGCGGCGCTGCAGGTCTCTACCTAAATTGTAGGTCCCGTCAATCGAGGCTGACGCACATGGGCTCCTATTCAATTCGTCATCTGGGGGCAGGTGATGTCACGTTATTTCGCGAACTGGTCACGCTGTTCGGCGAAGCCTTCGAAGATCCAGAGACCTATTGCGGGGCGCAGCCCGGCAAGACCTATCTTGAGGAGTTGCTTGGCGGCTCGGACTTTATCGCACTGGCGGCCTTTCAGGACGGCCGGGTGACCGGCGGCCTCTCGGCTTATGTCCTGAAGAAGTTCGAGCAGGAGCGCAGCGAGATCTATATCTACGATCTTGCGGTCGCGGAGGATCACCGGCGCAAGGGCATCGCCACGGCGCTGATCGAAGATCTCAAGGTCATTGCCGCCGCGCGCGGGGCCTACGTCATCTACGTGCAGGCCGACCTGATCGATCTGCTCGCGATTGCCCTCTACACGAAGCTGGGAACGCGCGAAGACGTCCTCCATTTCGACATCGAGGTTCTGTAAACCCACCGCCTGTTGCGTGGTTTGGCTCGCTGTATTCGGCTTCACAGTGTGGCGCGGACGGCGGTTGGTGAGTTGAACGGCAGCTCAGAGTCTAGGCTTTACGCTCGCGCGCAACCTGTGCTTTGAGCTCGCGTTGGAATTGCTCTAACTCTGCGCGATCTGCATCGCTTATTTTTATGGTGGCTTTCTCCAACTCCAGGAGTTTTGCCCGGTCCAATTCCATCTTGCCGGACAAAATCTCTTTGACATAGTCGACCAGCGCGAGACGTTCCGGGCTCGGATCCTTAATATGGTCAGGTCCGGTCCCTAAGTCATACTTATGATAGTGGTCGCGAAAATTCGCACGGGCCGCAGTAAGTGAATACTGGTAGTTTGGGCCTCCCCAAACCGCATCTGCGTCCGGGTCGTCCTGCCCGTCGTCATGCCAACGGCAAACACCGCAAATCTCATGGCCGCCCCGATACCATATCGTCGGTAAGAAACAGCAAGGGCAGCCGTCGGGAGTTGTCTTTTCTGTCATGGCGGCAAGCTAACAGGGGCAAAGCGTATTTGCAACCGGCGCGCGTAGAGTGACTTTGCCGCGCGCCGGTTTTGCGTTGCATGCGCAGTCTTACTTGATGCCGCGCTTGGTCAGGAAGGCACGGATCTTGTCGGCGATCAGGGCACCGTCTTCCTCCAGGGCGAAGTGGCCTGTGTCCAGGATGTTGTAGTCCACATCCTTGAGGTCACGCTTGTAGCCCTCGGCGCCGGGGACCGGGAAGAAGGCGTCGTTCTTGGCCCAGACGATCAGGGCAGGGGGCTGATGGGTCTTCAGGTAGGCCTGCCATTCCGGGTAGAGCTTTACGTTGTTCCGGTAATCGTAGAAGAGGCCCAACTGCATCTCGTGCTGGCCGGGGCGCGAGAAGTTGGCGTAATCGAGCAGCCAGTTGTCCGGCAGGATGGCCTCCGGATTGCGGGTGCCGTGGGTGTACTGCCACTTCAGGCCTTCGAGGCTGAAGACACTTTTCGCGATGGCTTCGCCCTGCTCAGGGGTGCGGTTTGCCCAGTAGGAGATGATCGGCGCCCAGGTCTCCTCGTTAATGCCTTCCTCATAGGCGTTGCCGTTCTGGACAATCAGCGCCTGAACCCGCTCGGGATGCTTCACCGCGATGCGCAGGCCGACCGGCGCGCCGTAGTCCTGGATCATCAGCGCGTAGGAGGAGATCCCGCGCTGTTCCAGAAAGCCGTCGATGGTCTCGGCGATGTTGTCGAAGCTGTATTCGTACTCGCTCGCGGGCGGGAAGTCGCTGGAGCCGAAACCCGGATAGTCCGGTGCGATCAGGTGGTAGCTGTCGCCCAGATCGCGGATCAGGTTGCGGTACTGATGCGAGGAACTGGGAAAGCCGTGCAGCAGAACAATGCTCGGTTTCGCCGGATCGCCGGCTTCGCGATAGAAAATCTTGTGGCCGCTGACCTTCTCGTAACCGTAGCGAACCGCAGAGTTGTCCGCATGTGCCGGCAAGGCGGTCGTAGCCAGGGCGCTCACCGCAAGTGCGGCGGCGATCAGGCCGTTTCGGATGGAATTGCTCATGTTTCGATCTCCCGAAGCAAAGGGTTGGCGGGTTCGAGGCGGGCATGAAGATTTTCGAAACCAAATATAACCGCCTTAAATCCATTTTATCGGTTAGATATGAGAGTCTTGTATAACCAGTCAAGTTAAATTATACAGGTTAGAATGTTTGAGCCGAAATTTCCCTTTCAGTTCGTCGGCAACGACCTCGCCATCGACTTCGTCAATACGCGGATCCTGGTGCGTGATGAGCTGGTCGATCTTATCGAGACGCCGGAGGCGCTCTCCGCCTGGCTTGAGGCTGCGGGCGTGACGGCTGCTGGCCGTTGGACGAAGGAGTGGCTGGCGTCGGCCGGCGCGCTGAGGCAGGCCATTCGCGATGCTTTAACGAGTAAAGCGGCGGGAAAGGCGGCACCGGGCGAGGCGATCAAAGTGATAAACGATCATCTGGCTCAGTCGGCCCGGCAGATGCGCCTCAGCGCGGCCGCTGATGGCTATGCACTGGCCCCGGCGCAGGAGCACCTGTCGCCCGAAGCTGTGCTGGGCCTGCTGGCGCAACGGGCGGCAGAGCTGCTGGTGGCCGCTGACCCCAGATCCCTGAAGAACTGCGCCAATGAAAGTTGCGTGCTGATCTTTAAGGATGTCTCGCGCGGCAACAAGCGGCGCTGGTGCAGCATGGAGACCTGCGGCAATCGTTCGAAAGCCGCGGCGCATTATCGCAGCTCAAAGGCTTGAAGGTCTTGCGGTTTCGTTTCGCGCAGAAAAAACGGCGGCCGAGACGGGCCGCCGCTTGATATCCTGCCGAAGGGCGATGGAGGTCAGGCGGTCCTTCGGCGCTGCGCAATGCCCCGACGTGCCAGTCCAAATCCGGCCAGCCCCAGACCGAAAAGCGCCAGCGTGGCAGGCTCGGGCACTGACACGCTTGGACCGTGGTCTTCCGTGATGAGGGTGATGGTGACGGAGGAGCCGCTGTTCCACCGGGTGGATTCCGGGCCGCCCCCAAGATCAAATCCGATGACATTGTCAGAAAAAGATATGTCTGCCTCATCGAATCCGGTCACGCCACTCACCGAGAGAAGGAAACCGCTGATCACGCTATCTGGACTTCCGAGCCAGAACAAATTGGATAAGAGGACATCGAGCTGCACGTCGTTGAATTCACTATTGCCTTGGAAGCTATAGCCGATCCGAACGGAGGACTCCCCGATATCGATATCCCAGGTGAGGGGGACGGGAAATCCGATGCTCGCTTGGCTCAAGACAAACTCGGGGCCGGTGGTTTGAACCACCGTACTATCTGACGAGCATGTCAGTGGCCCGAGGTCACTTGAGGCCACGCAGCCGACCGTCTGTCCGATCAGTGTTGCCTGTGCGCCCGGGGCGAAAGCCGTAAGCAGCCCGCCCAGCAGGAGTGTTCCGAGAAAGCTCTTGAGGGCTATGGTGCCAGTTTTTGATGCCGATTTGAAAAGTTTCACTTTTTGTGCCTCGCAGTTTCGCCGATGCCTTGATGCCGGACAGCAGTCGTTAATAGATCTCGATCAGGGATTCTTATGGCTACCGCATTCGGCGGCACTCTAAGCGTCAGAGGGATCAGTGGCTGTTTGCGAATGAAAAGGGAAGAGCCGGGCGGCGGTTTGTCCAATCTGCGGGCAAGTTTGTCCAATTTGGAACAATGCTTGTCTGAAAACGCATTACCGGTCAGGTGAATCGCAGCGCTTGCATCGCGGAGACCTTCCTCCGATATTTGCCTCCCCGCCGATCTTCAACCCGCTCTTCACATGGAGGGTCTCTCATGCCCCTGATTATTCTCGCCCAGATCACCGCCGCGCCCGGCAAGGAAGAGTTTCTTCAGGGCGAGCTGGAAAAGCTCGTCGCGCCGACCCGTGCCGAGGAAGGCTGTGTGCAGTACGATCTGCACCGGGACAACGGGAACCCGGGCTTCTTTGTCTTCTACGAGATCTGGGAAAACCGGGAGCTCTGGCAGGCCCATATGAACCAGCCGCACCTGGAAGCCTTCCGCGCCGTGACCGAGGGCGCGGTCGCCGAGTTTCAGCTCAATGAAATGAGCAAGATCGCGTGACGCCCGGCAGAGCACTCGAAATCGGCTCTCATGTCTGAGAGCGGCGGGGCGGCGGCGCCTGCGGTTCATCCCGTCTCCAGTCCCGTCCGGCCGCTTTACGGCTGGCTGGCGGCCTTTGCCGTCGTGCTGATCTGGTCCGGATGGGTCGTGGTGTCACGCTTCGGTGTGGTTCAGACCTTGACCATCTACGACATGATGGCTCTGCGCTTTGCCGTCGCGGCCATTGCCGTTGCGCCTTTCGTCTGGCGCTACTGGCCGCGCCGTCTGCGCTGGTGGCAGATTGTCCTGGTCGCCTGCGGGCAGGGGACGCCGTATCTGCTGCTTGCGTTCGGCGGGTTTCAGTATGCCCCGGCCTCGCATGCGGGGATCATGATGAACGGCACGCTGCCGATCTTCGCCGCGGTCCTGGGGTGGATCTGGCTGAAGGACAAGCCCGACAGCTGGCGCGTCGCCGGGATGGCGGTGATCCTGGCCGGCTGTGTGCTGATCGGATGGGACCGGGGCACCGGCGGCGTGGAGTCCGATGTCTGGATCGGCCATCTGATGTTTCTGGCGGCGACGCTCTTCGTGGCGTTTTTCCTGATCGCCACCAAGGCCTGGCATCTCACGCCCGTGCAAACCATGGTCTGCATCCCGATCCTCAATCTCATGTGGTTCGCGCCCTTTTACCTGACCGTCCTGCCCAGGGCCGTCATGACGGCGCCCTGGTCCGAAATCCTGCTGCAGGGCCTCTACCAGGGGCTGGGTCCGAGTGTGATCGCGATCCTGTGTTTCACCACGGCGGTCCGCTCCATCGGCACGTCATCGACTGCCGCGATGATGGCCATGGTGCCGGGCATGGCGGCTTTACTGGCGATCCCTCTGTTGGGGGAGTGGCCGAGTGCCTTCGCCTGGACCGGGCTGGTGCTGGCCACGGGCGGCATTCTGCTGGCCGCCGGCTGGCGGCCAATGAAGTAAGCAAAAGACAGTTTGTAAGGGGTTGAATCCATATGGCTGCTGAGAGCAATTTGACCCGCGAACGGCCGCTGGTGCCGGAAGACTCGGCGCTGCTGATCGTCGACGTTCAGAACCTCTGCGCCCGGCGCGACGGCGGAGAATTCAAGGCGCGTTCGGACGCCGAGATCGCGCGCGACTATGCGGCGTACTTTGCACAGCTGGAAGAGGTTGCCGTCCCCAATATGCAACGGCTGCTGAAGGCCTTCCGCGCGGCCTCCGTCGAGGTGCTCTATACGACGATCGAGAGCCTGACCCGCGACGGGCGGGACCGCAGCCTGGACTACAAGATCTCCGGCTTCAACGTGCCGAAGGGGGCGTGGGACGCTAAGGTGATTGATGAACTCGCGCCGGAGGACGACGAGATGGTCTTTCCGAAGTCCTCCTCCTCGGTCTTCATCTCGACCAATATCGACTACGTGCTGCGCAATCTCGGCGTGAAGCAGCTGGTGATCTGCGGCCTGAGGACCGATCACTGCGTGGAAAGCGCGATCCGCGACGCCTGCGATCTGGGTTATCTTGTGACCCAGGTCACCGACGCCTGCGCCTCGATTACGCAAGAACGCCACGAGAACTCCCTGCGGACCATCAAGGGCTATTGCCGTCAGGTGACGACAGAGGCCCTGCTGGCGGAACTGCCTTGCTGAGACCTCTTCCTGTCTGTCGGGGGCGGGAAAAACCTGACGATTCTGCAGCTTTTTGGCGCTCAATCTTAACCATGCAAAGCGACATTTTGGACAAAATTGCGCAGATTTTGGACAAAAGGCGTCTACCCTCTTCAACTTCGGTGGTAAAGCTGCCCTTATTGCCGCCGGCAGTCTCGGCCCAGGGCAGCAGCGATGCGCAGGCATCGGGCTTCCCGCCGGCTTTGAGGCAAATTAACCATGGCCGCTGTCCGGTCGCCGTCGCGTAATCCGCGATCAGGGTGGCGGCGGAGGCGGCGGCGAGGAACGAAAAATGAAAAATTGCAAATCACTTCTGGCGGGTCTCATCCTGTCTTTCGGCCTGACGGCAGGCGTTGCACAGGCGGCGCCCATCGCAGTGACCGATCTGGACGCCTTTAACAGCGCAATCGGCGGGGCGGCCGTGACCCTTGATACCTTTGACACGAACAATTTTGGTGAGACTTCAATCACTTTCGAGAGCGGGGTGGTCTCAACGCGCGTCGGTGTAAACTCTGGATTTATACCGGTGCTTGACAATGGGGTTAGTGGCTCGCGCTATCGAGGCAACGTGCATGGCGGCCGTTTTAACCTGGCCGAGCTGGTCTGGACCTTCCCGGTTCCGGTGGTCGGGTTCATCGCGGATTTTTCGGATGTTGGGTTGCCGATCGAGGCTACCATTTCTGGGTCTGGTCAGAAGTTCGACATTGCAGACGTGATGGGAGGACGAGACGGCTCCTTCGGTCTGCTCGACAGTATGGCGCCTTTTACCGAGATTCGCTTCTCTATGCGTGAAGGATTACCAGCCAGCGGTTATTTGTTTATCGACAATCTGCGATTCGCGGCGGCGCCCAGCGCTGTTTCGGTTTCTGAGCCGGGCACGCTGGCGATTCTTGCAACGGGTCTGGCCGGGTTCGCTCTGGCGGGGCGGCGTCGGAGGAAGATGAACAGACGTTTCGGATTTTGAAATGCGGTCAGGCGCGCATTAAGTCGTCGGGGTGCTGCCAGTGCTCCAGCTCACTGAGTCGCGTAAGCCAGGCTTCCACCGCCGGCCAGTCCGCGATCTTCAGGCCGGCGTCGCTCAGCCAGTAGAGATATCCGGCGAGCGAACAGTCGGCGATGGAGAGGCTGTTGCCGACGATGAAGCCGCCGGTACTTTGGCCGAGATGATTGTTCAGGACATCCAGGTCTCCACGCAGACGTGCTTCCAGCCAGGCTAAAACAGCCGGGTCGCAGCCGGTCCTGAATTTGCGCTCGAAGCGCAGGTTGGGCAGGGAGAAGCCCAGGCGGCTCTGCTCCCACATCAGCCACTCGGCGACCTGGGCGCGTTCCGGACCGTCCTTGTCTGTGCCGCCTTGCAGGAGTTGGAGCTTTTCGGCCAAGTGCAGCAGGATCGCGTTGGACTGCACCAGCGGCTTGCCCCGGTAGATCACCAGCGGCACTTCGTCGTAACGCGCGTTCTCCCGGAAGAAGGCGGAGCGCTCGGAACGGGGCTGCAGGATGTCGACGGCCTCGTAACAGTGGGGCGTGTCCGCTCTAGCGGTTTCCATCGAGCTTGATGTGCGGCATGGCGAGTCCTTGCAGATCTGACGCTTTCTGTGAGTTACGGCAGCAGCGCGCGCTCGATCACGGCATTCTGGCCATGCATCAGAAAGGCCTTGGCGTCGTAGCTTCGGCATTTCGAATGCTCCATGGCGTCGGCGGAAACCTCCTCGCCCCGAGTGACGGGCGGGCAGGGGATGAAGAGACAATACTCCTTCGCCCCGTCCAGGAAATCCGCCGTGATCCGCAGGTCGTCCAGCGCTAGGCCCGAAGTGTCGTCGGGCCAGCAGTCCGTGATCAGGACATCGGCCTCTCGGGCCAGTGAGAGGTCTTCCGTGGTTTCGATCCCCGGCGCAGGGTAGGCCGCACGGTCGATCCAGTGAGACTGCGGATAGACCTGGATCAGTTTGAGCGGGAGAACCTCGGCGGCCTCGGCCCAGGAATGGAGTACGTTGCCCGCCGGCGCGACGGCGGCCACGGTCAGGTCTTCCAGGCTGCCGCGCGTTTGTTTCACGTAGCAGAGGTCACCGAGGGTTTCACAGGGATGGTTCTGCCGTGTCCGCAGATTGAGCACAGGCAGGCGCGTGGCCGCCGCGAGTGCGCTCATCCGCTCCAGGCTTGGGCAGCGGACGGCGATCAGGTCGAACCAGTTCTCGAAGTAACGCGCAAGATCTTCCAGGGACTCCGCGCCGCTGAGAGATGCCGTGATCTGCGTGCAGTGCGCGCCGAGCAGCTGCATGCCCAGATCCAAGGCCGTCGTGTTCCGCCAGCCGCATTCCTCGACGATGAGGCCGACGCGCTTGCCCTTCAGGCTTTGCACCGGTTTTCTCTCTTCAAAGTCACGGGCCAGTTCGATGGCACGGTCTGCAATCGCGTTGATTTCGGCGGCAGTAAGCGACTGCAACGTTAAAAGACTGCGGACGTTCATGAAGCTATCTCGACAAAAAGGACGGCGGAGAGTCTTAGCTCATGCGTCCGGAGCTGGCAAAAGCCATCGATTGTCGAGGGCCGCAGGCAGCAAAGGCCGCGCCCGGGAAGCGCAGCCTTTGCTTCGCAGGGTGATCCCGCCTCAGACCGCGCGGGTGATGCCACCGTCGACCCGAATGTTCTGACCGGTGATGTAGCCGCCGCCTTCGGAGGCCAGGAAGGAGATGGTCGCGGCGATCTCTTCGGTCTTGCCGTAGCGCTCCATGGGAATGCGGGCGCGGAATTCCTCCTTCTCCGGCAGGCTGTCAATAAAGCCGGGCAGGACGTTGTTCATGCGGATGTTGTCCGCCGCGTACTTGTCCGAGAAGAGCTTGGTGAAGGCGGCCAGGCCTGCACGGAAGACGCCCGAAGTCGGAAAGACCGGATCGGGCTCGAAGGCGGCGAAGGTCGAGATGTTGATGATCGCGCCGGACTTTTGTTTCTGCATAACAGGCGTGACCAGCCGGGTCGGACGCACGGCATTCATAAAGTAGACATCCATGCCCCTATGCCAGTCTTCGTCGGTCAGCTCCAGGACCGGCGCGCGCGGACCGTGCCCGGCGCTGTTGACCAGAACGTCCACGCGGCCCCATTTCTCCAGGGTCAGATCCACGAGGCGTTTCAGGTCTTCGGGCGACTGGTTCGATCCGGTTACGCCGATGCCGCTCAATTCCGCGGCCAGGGCTTCTCCCTTGCCGGAGGAGGAGAGGACCGCGACCTTGAAGCCGTCCTGCGCCAGCCGGCGTGCGGCGCCCGCGCCCATGCCGCTGCCGCCGGCGGTGATGATGGCTACTTTTTCGCTGCTCATGATGGGCTCCTTGTTGGGGGGGCGCTCGAGGATTCGGGCTCCGTTGAGACTGATATCTAGAAGTGACTCCCTGGCCAGGATTTGACTAGCGAGAAATCGGCGCGTATGACTGTAGAAAATCTACAGTCTCAAAGGACGAATGTGGCGTCTGGTCTTCCACCACTGAATGGGCTCAAGGCCTTTGAAGCCGCCGGGCGCCATCTGAACTTCCGGCTGGCCGCCGAGGAGATCGGCGTGACCCAGGGGGCGGTGGCGCAGCAGGTGCGCGGCCTGGAGCAGACCTTGAATGCAAAACTCTTCGAGCGTCTGCCGCGCGGCCTGGCACTGACCGAGGAGGGGCGGAAGTACCTGGCGCCGGTGCAGCGGGCGTTCCGCCTGATCGAGGACGCGACAGACGAGATCCGGCCGCAGCAGGCTGTCCTGACCCTCAGCGTCACGCCCTCACTCGCCGGCAAGTGGCTGGTTCCGCGTTTGGGCGCATTTCTGCAAAGCCATGCGGATCTTGACGTGCGGGTGGTCGCGGGCGAGGGGCTCGCCAATTTTCAAAGCGATGGCGTGGACATTGCCGTGCGGCAGGGGCGCCCGCCTTTCGGTCCCGGCCTGACCGCCGAACTGCTCTTTCCCTTCGAGGTTTATCCGGTTTGCAGTCCGGCCCTTCAGGCGGGGAAACACCCGATCTCAAAGCCGGAAGATCTCGCCCGGCAGGTCCTGCTGCACGACGCCCATGGTCTCTGGCCGCTTTTCCTGGAGCAGACCGGCGTCGCTGAACCCATGGCGATGTCGCGGGCGCTCAAGTTCAGTCAGACGTCGCTTGCCCTCGATGCCGCGCTGGCCGGGCAGGGAGTCGCGCTGGCCAGCGATCCTCTGGTCGAGGACGATCTGGCGGCAGGGCGGCTCTGCCGCCCGCTGGAGATAACCATGAAAAGCGATATGGGCTTTTATATCGTCGCGCCCCGGAGCCCGAGAAACGCCGATCACGTCAAACGCATGCGCGACTGGCTGATCGCGCAGAGCCGGGCTGATCGGGAGTTAAACTAGGGTCTGTTGCGCTTCAGGGATCATTGCAACTCCCGCGCCAGACGCTGCCGGAGAGCGGAAATGAAGGCCGTCACCCGTCTCGGCGGAAAACTGTCGAAGGCGTGGGCGGCGTAGATCGCGACCGGGGCGATCTCGTCTCGGGGAAAGAGCGCGCGGATCTCGCCTGAACGCAGCTCCTCGCGGATTGCGATATCGGGTAACAACGCGACACCCAGTCCATCTCCGACGAAGCCCAGAACATCGTGGAATGCGTTACAGCGCACCTGAGGCGTGACCTGCAGCGCCGTCTCGCCCCTGCGATGATAGAGAGGCTCTGCCCCTTGCCACTGATTGCCGATGTGGGGCCAGTCCTTCAGATCCGCGAGACCGCCCGGCAGGCCGCCATGTTCGGCAACGAGATCCTTGTGTGCGCAGAGCAGGTCGCGGAATTCGCCCAGCTTCGAAACCTTCAGCGACTGATCCTGTGGCATGTCGACCCGGATCGCCAGGTCGATGCCGTGGTCAACGAGATTGAGTTGTCCGTCATCGCTGTGAAAGACCACCTCCAGGGTGGGATGTTCCCTGATGAATGCCGTGAACGCCGGTCGGACGAAGGCCGCTGCCAGTGCGTGCGGCGCGGTGATGCTGAGGCGGCCGGAAAGGGCACCGGCTTGTGAACGGGCGTCTTCCAGCGCCTGCGTATGGATCTCGCGGATAGTCTCGCAGTGACGGTAAAACCTCTGTCCTGCTTCGGTGAGGGACAGGCGCCGCGTGGTGCGCTGGATCAGCCGGACGCCCAGGTCGCTTTCCAGCCGGGTGATGCTTTGGCTGAGGGCGGACTTGCCCCGGCCGAGCCGCTCCGCTGCCGCCGTGAAGGAGCCGGTCTCCACCACCTCCGCAAAAGCCATCATGTCGTTGAAGTTCGGTTTCATTGTTTAATTTTTATAAACAAATATTTCGAAAATCAACGAATTATCACTGGGTAACCAATCTTCTATATCTCTGGGCAAGCCTCTCTCGCAGGGAGATCGCCATTATTAGAGGAACCAAAAATGTCTAACCAGAACAATGCCGTGGTCGCTGCAGCTAAAGCCGCCAGTGAAAAATGGAAAGCCGCGTTCAATGCCGGTGACGCCGCCGCCTGCGCCGCCTGCTACGAGGAGACCGCCGTCGTGATCGCCAAGCCCTTCGGGACCTTCACGGGCCGTTCGGAAATCGAAGGCCTTTGGGCCAAGGTAATTGGTGACGGCTTCGGCGATGTCGAATACCTGGAGCCCGAGATAACTGCCGAAAGCGAGACAACCGCGCTTCTGACGTCACGCTGGCAGATGAACAAGGCGCAGGGCGTGGTCACCCGCGAGCTCTGGGCGCTGCAGCCGGATGGCTCCGCCCTGCTGCGTGAGGATCATTTCGAGGCGCTGGGGTGAGGCGAGGGTCAACCCGTCGCGCGATGTGTTGTCGCCGCCTCAACCGGCCTTAAGAGTTGTGTTGTCCGAGGTTTTATTGGCGGTACTCGTATCGAGCTGTTTCGCCTGCTGGAGCCCGCGTACCGAGTTACCGAAAAGAACGCGCATTGCGCCTTTTAGATCCTTCAGTGTGAGAACGGCCTCGGTCGCGACGCGGGGTTCGTCCTCGATCAGGGCCCGGCGCAGGGTGCCGGGCAGTGCACCGCTGGAGAGGGGCGGGGTGACCAGCATGCCGTCATGTTCGAGGAAAACGTTGGTTCGGCTGCCTTCGGCCAACTCGTCGCGCTCGTTCAGGAACAGCACTTCATCGCATCCCGTGGCTTCGTGCCAGCGGGCATACTCCCTGTCGTAGAGCTGCCGCCGCGTGGTCTTGTGCCGGAAGAAGGGGTCGCGGCTGTCGATCCTGTGCTCCGAGATGACGAAGCGAAAAGTCGCATCCCGGTCGGGCGGCGCCAGCGCCGTGCTGGTGATCGAAATGTCGCCCTGCCGGTCCAAGAGCAGCCGCACCCTGTAGCGTCCGTCAGTCAGCGGTCGGGCGGTTTCCTTAAGGGCGCGTTCCACCGCTTCGGCGTCATGCCTGAAGCCGAAGTATCGGGCCGAGTCTTCCAGGCGTTCCAAATGGTAGTCCAACAAGTGGTAACCTGACTCCGGGCGCCAGATCATGGTCTCGATCAGTTCGAAGTCTTCCATTGCGGTGGTCAGAAACTGTCCTTTCAGGAGGCACTCGTCGTATTCGTCAGCGGGGTTGGAATCGTAGACGATCCCGCTGCCGATTCCCATTTCCGCTTTGCGTACAGTCTCTTGCGCGCCGTCGTTCGCAGTGTCTATCGGGGCGGCCTCGATCATCAGCGTGCGGATCGCCACGTTGAAGCGGCAGTCGCCGTCGGGTCCGATCATGCCGATGGCGCCGGTGTAGACGCCGCGCGCTTCCGGCTCCAGCTCATGGATGATCTCCATGGCCCGGACTTTCGGCGCGCCGGTGATGGAGCCGCAGGGAAAGATCTTTTGGATGATGTCCCGGAAGCTCACGCCATCCTGCAGCTTTGCGGTGATGCCCGATGTCATCTGCAGCACCGTGCGGTAGGTCTCGACCGTGAAGAGGTCGGTGACCTCGACGCTGCCGGTCTCGGCGACACGGCCGATGTCGTTGCGCAGCAGATCGACGATCATCAGATTCTCTGCGCGGGATTTCTCGTCGTTGCGCAGCCAGGCTGCCTGCTCTGCATCGCCTGCGCTGTCCAGGCCGCGCGCGGCGGTGCCCTTCATGGGGCGGGTCCAGACGCGGTCGCCTTCGCGCCGGAAAAAGAGCTCGGGGGAGAGCGAAAGCAGGTCAAAGCCCCGGCTTTCCGGATCAGAACCGCCGTGCGCCGGATCATGGATCAACGCGCCATAGGAAACCGGCTGCTTACACCGTAAATTCCGATAAAAGGCAGTAGGATCACCGGAAAATCTAAAGTTATACTTGAAGGTGAAGTTGATCTGATAGACGTCTCCCGCCGCAATGTAGTCCCGGACCTTGCCGACCTTGACAATGTAGTCCTCGCGGGTGAGGGAGAGTTCCGGCGTGGAGGTTTCGTAACGCCCGGCGGGCGCGAGGATTTTTGCCAGCGCCTCGCTATCGAGAGAACGCGGGGCGTGAAACGCGGCCATCCAGATCAGAGGTGTCGTGCCCCGGGTTTTCTCGAGACGGTCTTCGATCAGGCCGGCCAGCCGCGGCTCGAAGAGGTAGCCCAGTTCGTACGCAAAGTAACCCGCGAGATGATAACCGCCGGCGGTGAGATCAGCCATTCGCTTCAGGGTCGCTGGCGCGTCCTGCGGCCGGTCGCAGCGGAGAATTTCCACCGGTTTCTCGAACAGCAACGCCCGGCCCTCCGGCGCCAGGTTGTCGTCGAGAAGCACGAAGGCTTCGGAGCTGTCGAGACCGTTCGGTGTCATGGCTTTGGTATTATGCCGGGGCGGATGCTGCGGTGGCGCTGCTGTCAAAACTCGTTTCCTGCGGCGCAATCTCGCGTCCGAAGACCTCTTCGAAGGCCGCGCGCAAGGCGACGTCCAGATCGGCCATGGTCACGGGCAGGCCCAGATCCGCCAGCGAGGTCACGCCGTGCTCGGCGATGCCGCAGGGCACGATCCCCTCGAAGTGAGAGAGGTCCGGGTCCAGGTTGATGGCGATGCCGTGGAACGCCACCCACTGCCGGACCCGCACGCCGATGGCGGCAATCTTGTCTTCGCGGCCGTGACCCCGGTCCACCCAGATCCCGACCCGGCCTTCGCGGCGCTCGCCTTGCACGTTGAAGCTGGCCAGGGTGCGGATGATCCATTCTTCCAGATCATGCACGTAGCATCTGAGGTCGTTCTTGCGGCTCCTGAGATCGAGCATGACGTAGCCGACCCGCTGTCCCGGACCATGATAGGTGTACTGACCGCCGCGCCCGCTTTTATAGACCGGAAAGCGGTCGGGCTGAATCAGGTCGGCTGCCTGCGCTGAAGTGCCCGCGGTGTAGAGACTGGGATGCTCCAGCAGCCAGACGGCATCCCTTGCCGTGCCGGCGCGGATCTGCGCGACTCGCTGGTCCATGAAGGCAACGGCATCGGGATAGGCGACCGGCGTGTCATCGATGCGCCACTCGACAGGCTGTAGCTTGCTTTCCGACAGAGGAGCACCCGGTGCCGCCATCAAATCCGTTCCATTCTGTGACCGGCAGGCCCGCAATTGCGCGATCCCCCGGGGAGGTTCCTATGGTCGTTGAAGCAGGGTTTCCCACAAGGCAAACGACTCTTACGCCTCTCAGATAATTCCAGTTTGCCGCCGGACAATGCTCTCAAAACGACATAATTCGACGGCAAGCTGGTTCCGAGGGGTTTTTTAGTCTAGTCCCCGGGCCGGGTCACGGGGCATTATCCGAAATGTGAAAGTTGATTTCGAGGCCATGCTCCGATTCATTGTCGGTGGTTTCGGGGTGAGCGCGAGCGCAGAGGGGCCTGGGGCAGCTGTCTGCCGCCGGTATGTGCTGAAGGCTCCGGCGTGACAAAAAAAGTGAGAGGGAGACATCATCTTGGCCGAAAACCTACGCGACGCCGCGCTGTTCTATCACCGCCATCCGAGACCGGGCAAACTGGAAGTGACCGCGACCAAGCCTTTGGGCAACCAGCGGGACCTGGCGCTGGCCTACTCGCCGGGCGTGGCCGCGGCCTGCGACGCGATCGCCGAGGATCCGGCCGTGGCCGCCGAGGTGACGGCCCGTGCAAACCTGGTGGGTGTGGTGACCAACGGCACGGCAGTGCTGGGTCTGGGTGCCATCGGCCCGCTGGCCTCCAAGCCGGTGATGGAAGGCAAGGCGGTTCTCTTTAAGAAATTCGCCGGCATAGACGTCTTCGATATCGAGGTGGACGAACTGGATGTCGACAAGTTCGTCGACATCGTCGCAGCGCTCGAGCCGACCTTCGGCGGGATCAACCTGGAAGACATCAAGGCGCCGGAGTGCTTTGAAATCGAACGCCGTTTACGCGAGCGCATGAACATTCCGGTCTTCCACGATGATCAGCACGGCACGGCGATCATCGTGGCGGCGGCGATCTACAATGGTCTGCGGCTGGTCAAGAAAGATCTCGACAAGGTCAAGCTGGTAACCTCCGGCGCGGGCGCGGCCGCGCTGGCTTGTCTCAATCAGCTGGTCTCTCTGGGGATCAAGCGCGAAAACATCTGGGTGACCGATATCGCCGGTGTGGTCTACGAAGGCCGGACCGAGCAGATGGACCCCTTAAAGGCCAACTACGCGCAGGCGACCGACGCACGCACCCTGGCGGAAGTCATCAAGGATGCCGACGTCTTCATGGGGCTCTCGGCGCCCGGCGTCCTCAAGCCGGAGATGGTCAAGACCATGGCGGACCAGCCGCTGATCCTGGCGCTGGCCAACCCGGTGCCCGAGATCATGCCGGAGGAGGCGAAGGCCGCGCGCCCCGATGCGATCATCGCGACCGGCCGTTCGGACTACCCGAACCAGGTCAACAACGTGCTTTGCTTTCCCTTCATCTTCCGGGGCGCGCTGGATGTCGGCGCGACCACCATCAACGAGGAGATGAAGCTGGCGTCCGTAAAGGCCATTGCGGATCTGGCCATGGCCGAGCAGTCGGAGGTGGTGGCCAATGCCTACGGTGACGGCGACCGCAGTTTCGGGCCCGAGTATCTTATCCCCCGGCCTTTCGACCCGCGCCTGATGCTGGAGATCTCTCCGGCCGTGGCCAAGGCGGCCATGGAGAGCGGTGTCGCCACCCGCCCGATCGAGGACTTCAGCACCTACTGCCAAAAGCTGGCGGAGTTCGTCTTCCGCTCGGGTCTGGTTATGAAGCCGGTGTTCGAACGGGCCAGGCAGAAACCCAAACGTCTGATCTATGCGGAGGGCGAAGACGAGCGGATTCTGCGCGCGGCTCAGGTGATTGTCGATGACAAGGTCGCGCATCCGATCCTGGTCGGACGCCCGGAGGTGATCGAGACCCGGCTCAAGCGGCTGGGGCTGCGCATCAAGCCGGGCGAGGACTTCGAGGTCGTCAATCCGGAGCAGGACTCGCGCTACAATCTCTACTGGAAGACCTATCACGAGGTCATGCAGCGCAAGGGGATTTCGCCCGAAGTCGCCAAGACCGTGATCCGCACCAACAACACGGCGATCGCCTCCATCGCGGTGCGCCTTGGCGACGCCGATGCGATGATCTGTGGCGTGAATGGGCGCTATTACAAGCATTTGAACCAGATTACAAATGTTCTGGGTAAAGGGCCTGAAGTCCATGATTTCTCGGCGCTCAGCCTCCTGATCCTGCCCAACGGCACCTTTTTCATCGCCGATACCTATGTGACCGAAAATCCAGATGTAACCGAGATCGTGGAGATGACCGTGCATGCGGCATCGCACGTCCGGCGCTTTGGGATGGAGCCCAAGATCGCGCTGTTGTCGCACTCCAATTTCGGTGCGCAGGATTCCGCGAGTGCGCAAAAAATGCGCGAGGCCGCTGCGATCCTGCACGAGAACTATCCGGACCTGGAGGTCGAGGGTGAGATGCATGCGGATTCCGCGCTGAAGCCGGAGATCCGGGAGCGGGTCTTTCCGAACTCCCGCCTCCAGGGCCGCGCCAACCTGATGATCATGCCGACCCTGGATGCAGCGAATATCGCCTTCAACATGGTCAAGTCCATGGGGGAAGGGCTCTCGGTCGGGCCGATCCTGATCGGCTGTGCCGCGCCCGCGCATATTCTGACGCCTTCGGTGACCGCGCGCGGCGTGGTCAACATGTCCGCCGTGGCGGTGGTCGATGCGCAGGATCACGAGATGGGACATGCGCTATAAGGAAAAATTCTTACGATCAGACATCAGACATTCTTTTGTAGGCTTTCCTCGCTAAGGTGACCGCATGAGCGAACCGCAACCTGCCCGCAGCGCCCCAGACGCGCCGTCGAGCGATACCGAGGAAAGCCCCGGTCTCTCGATGGAACTCGTCTTCGCGGTGCAGGATGCGCTGGCGGAGGAACGTGTCACTGAAATCGAGGATCTGGTTCCCGGTCTGCACGAGGCCGACGCGGCCGACCTGCTGGAGACTCTGAACCGGGACGAGCGCAAGCTCCTGGTCGAAATCCTGGGCTCGACCTTCGATCCTGAGATCCTGCCCAACCTCGACGTCTCCGTGCGTGAGGAGGTGATCGAGTGGCTGGGCCCGACGGGACTGGCCCGTGCGGTTACGGAGCTCGACAGTGACGACGCGGTCGAGGTCTTCGAGGACCTCGACGAGGAATTCCAGCACCGGATCCTGAGCCAGTTGCCGCAGGCTCACCGGATGATCCTGGAGGAAGGGCTTTCCTACCCCGAAGACTCCGCCGGGCGTTTGATGCAGCGCGAGTTCGTGGTCATTCCCTCGGCCTGGACCGTGGGCGAGACCATCGACTACATGCGCGCGGCCAAGGATCTGCCGGACGATTTTTACGATCTCTACATCGTCAATCCGAAGCACCATCCCATCGGATTCCTGCCGCTCAGCCGCGTGATGCGGACCAAGCGGCATGTGCGCCTGACAGAGTTCATGGAAACCGATCTCAAGACCATTCCCCTGACCATGGACCAGGAGGACGTCGCCTATCTCTTCCGGCAGTACGGTCTGGTCTCGGCGCCGGTGGTGGATGACGCGGGACGCCTGCTGGGCGTGATCACCGTCGATGACGTGGTGCATATCATCGACGAGGAAGCCGGCGACGACATCATGAAGATGGGCGGCGTGAGCGAGCCCGATCTCTACAGTGCCGTGCTCGATACCACCAAGGCCCGCTTCACCTGGCTTGTGGTCAACCTCCTGACCGCGATCCTGGCGTCCCTGGTGATCAGCCTCTTCGACGCCACCATCGAGCAGATCGTGGCCCTGGCGGTTCTGATGCCAATCGTGGCCTCCATGGGTGGAAACGCGGGCACACAGACCCTGACCGTCGCTGTGCGGTCTCTGGCCATGAAGGATCTGACCGAGGCCAATGCAACGCGCTTCATCGGCAAGGAACTGCTGATCGGAACCATCAACGGCGTTCTTTTCGCGGTCCTGGCGGGGGGCGTCACCTGGCTCTGGTTCGAATCCCTGTCGCTGGGCATCGTGATTGCCGCCGCCATGGTGATCAACATGGTGGTCGCCGGTCTGTCCGGGACTCTGATCCCCCTGGGCCTGGAGAAAGTCGGCGTCGACCCGGCGATTGCCTCGAGCGTCTTCCTGACCACCGTGACCGACGTGATCGGCTTCTTCGCCTTCCTGGGCCTGGCGGCGGCGTTTTTGCTTTAGATCAGATCAAGTTTAGATGGAATCGCAATCGGCGATCTATCGTTCTTGTGAATCTGATCTAGCCATAAAAATTTAGAGCGGATCAGGGCTCGCTGCTGTTCGGGCAGTTGCCGGGAACGCTGGCATTCTCCCCATCACTCTCGCAGCCGCCTGCTTTGATGTTGTCGACGCAGGGTCCGCTGTAGGAGGTCTGCGTTACACTGTCATGGCACCCGCCGGCAGCATCAGCCTGGTTGCGGTTGTCGGGTTGGATGCGGATGTTTTTGGGAGCTTCTCCAGGACCGGTTTGCGTGCCGGTCTGAAGCTGGCCATTTGCCAAGACCGGATGAACCATGACCGGCGCGGAGAAGACAGCGGCGGCAAAGACAACGGCGAAGGTGCGTGTGAAGGTCATGACAGGACCCTTTCGATGAGAGTGCGTGATTGCTTCTCACATGCGTCGGTCGCTCGTTCGAAAAGGTTCAAATTTATGGCATTGCTTCGAAACGGAGTTGGAATCTCGGTCCGGCGAATTTGGCTGGCGTTCGCGTTTTTATCTCGGTCCTTTCGGCCTCGATATCCGGCCTGGATTAACGCTGTAACAGTTATCGTCTTAAGAGAAGCCTCTCACTCCCGGCTTCACCATAGTAGTACGCCAGTTTCCCTGGAATGCAGCAGACGATAGTGCCCTGGAAGCTTAACTCGATCGCCTCTACGGCCTTTTTCAACTGTATGTCTTTGCCGTCCAGTTCTGGGGCCGCAGAAATCACACGACATATGTCAGGTGCGTTGTGAGACCGAAGTAGAGCGACGATGTCTACGGAGCTATCTATCGGTTCCACAAATCGCGAATCAAGATGATTGAAGTGATTTAAAGCGCTTCTCGCTTTGTTTCTTCGTTTCGCTGTTCCAAACAGCATCAGATATCGGGCCTGCTTTGAAGGTAAAATGAAGCTCTTGATCGTGGACTGTTCCAATTGGTTCATGTTCCGGATTTAACCTGAGTTAAATAAGTCGATGACACTTTCAATGTCGCGACCAATTGCGTTTACTTCTCCTTGATCATCGATGCCTGTATGAATAAGTAAGTCTCCTAGACTATCCACAATAAGGTCGAGTTCTTTCTGGTTTAATTTGAGTTTTTGCTTTTTGGTTTTGTCTTCGCTGGCGTTCTCCAAAACGAGAAGTGGTTTCCCAATCTGCTGTAATAAATCACTATTTTCTAGCGCACGAATTGTTATCACCAGATGACTATACGGTATTGAGATCTCGACGTTACTCATCTTCCACAAACGCCCAGGTCTCCGCGCCGTCGAAGCGGCGGATGCGCAGATCGGCGATGTCTTTCGGGTCCGCCATGCGGCAGTTGACCGCCATATGTCCGTCTCGCGGGTCTTTCAGGTTCTCCCAGTGGGTCGTGCAGCCGCAGGTCCTGCAGCTTTTGGTGACGAGAGTCCTGTCGCCGCAGATGTAATCGACGGTGCCGTCTTCGGGATAGTTCACCTTGACCTTCTCAATGGAAGCATGCGCCCAGAGTGCGCCGATCCGCCGGCAGATCGAGCAGTTGCACTCCGTCAGCCACTTCGGCGTCTCGGAAAGCTCGAAGGTGACAGCGCCGCAATGGCAGGATCCGCGGATCATGGTGGGGTTCGAGTTCTATTATCAAGAAGGGGAGGTACAGACGCGAGTGTATACAGCCTATGCGAGGGTTTCCATGCCTTTTCCGACCCGACGTAAGGGGGCTAATATTTGTCACACCGCGTGACTGAGAATGAGAGGCCTATGGCTCTGGAAATCCGACCTGCAACGCAAAGCGACGCCAATGCCATGGCGCGTCTGCTCAACGAGATCATCTCGATTGGCGGCTCGACGGCGTACCGTCAGCCTTTCGATACGCAAGGCATCATGGATACCTTTGTTTCGCCCAAACGTGGGATCTCATGTTTCGTAGCCGTCAAGGGGTCTCAACTGCTGGGTTTCCAGGCCCTGGAGTGGGCCGATCCCGATTGGCCCGGCGAAGAACCCTTGCCGCCGGGTTGGGCGCTGATCGCGACCTATGTGGATCCGCATGCCCACAAGCAAGGTGTCGGACGTGCACTCTTTGCGCAGACCGCCGCAGCCGCGAAAGGCGCCGGGGTCGGTTTTATCGACGCCACCATTCGCAAGGAAAACACCGGCGGGCAGGCCTACTATCAGGGTGTCGGTTTCAGGGATTACAAAGCGGACGCTGAGACTGTTTCCAAAGTTTACGCGCCGGCCTGAAACGTCACTCCTGGGGAAAGGCTCCCCGGGTCCGGTTGGCGAAGGCGACCAATGACAGCATGACCGGGACCTCGACCAGAACGCCGACGACGGTGGTAAGAGCGGCGCCGGAGTTCAGGCCGAAGAGGCTGATGGCGACGGCGACCGCAAGCTCGAAGAAGTTCGAGGTGCCGATGAGCGCGCAGGGAGCGGCCACCTTGAAAGGCACGCGCCAGAGCCAGGCCGCGCCGTAGGCGATGATGAAGATGCCGTATGACTGGATGAGCAGGGGCGTGGCGATCAACAGGATCAGCAGGGGCTGTTCGATGATGATGTTGCCCTGAAACCCGAAGAGCAGGACCACCGTCGCCAACAGGCCGATCACCGAGAAGGGTTTGATCCGCGCCACGAAGCCTGCGACCGCCGCTTCGCCGTCTTTTGCCGGAGCCCGCTTCATAAGTGATTGGCGTGTCAGGTAACCCGCGATCAGGGGAATAAGTACATACAGACCGACCGAGAGCAGGAGCGTTTCCCAGGGCACCGAAATCTCCGTCACACCCAGCAGCAGGGCCACGATCGGTGCGAAGGCGAAGATCATGATCACGTCGTTCACCGAGACCTGCACCAGGGTATAGGTCGCATCGCCCCGGGTCAGTTGGGACCAGACGAAGACCATGGCCGTGCAGGGCGCCGCGCCCAGGAGGATCAGGCCCGCGATATATTGCTGGGCATCCGCCGGCGCGATCAGATCGGCGAAGAGGATCTCGAAAAACAGCACGCCCAGCGCCGCCATGGAAAAGGGTTTCAGCAGCCAGTTGACCACCAGGGTGATGATCAGGCCTTTCGGCCGTTCGCCGATGTGGCTGAGGCTGGCGAAGTCCACGTTGACCATCATGGGATAGACCATGGCCCAGATCAGCAGCGCGACGACCAGATTGACCGAGGCATATTCGAACCCGGCGAGCACAGCAAAGAGGCCCGGTGCCAGGTTGCCCAGCGCGATGCCCGCAGCAATGCAGAGAGCGACCCAGAGCGAGAGCCATTTTTCGAAAAACCCGATCCCGGCGGGGGACGTCAGGTCGGCGGTTTGCGGCGAGGGAGGCGTGGCGGGCTGGCTGCTCATGAGATCGCTTTACGGTAAGATGTCATCGTCTTTAAGGGCGGGGCTATAGGCGCACGTCGCAGGCGATCTGATCGATTGCGGGGCGGCAGAGTTCCGGTTTGCCGCCGCAGCAGTCCTCCATCAGATAGCCCAGTAACCCGCGCATGCCGTCATAGTCCGCGAAGTAGCGCACGGACCTGCCTTCGCGCCGGTTGCGCAGCAATCCCGCATTCAGCAGGACGGAGAGATTGGCCGACATGGTGTTCTGGCGCACCTGAAGGCGTTCGCCGATCTCGCCCGACAGCAAGCCTTCCTCGCCTGCCTTGACGAGCAGGCGGAAGACTTCGAGGCGGGTTTCCTGGCTGAGCGCGGCAAAGGCGGCGAGTACGTCTTTTGTATCCATATATCATGAATAATTGATGTATCGAGTGTTGTCCAGTTCTGTCGGGTTTGACGAACAGAGGAGCCAGGAAGGTGAAGGCTCTGCTTGTTTAGAGCAGCTTGTGGACGCGCCTCGACGCGACGGCGGTTGTCTTCCTCCGTCTGTCGCGCGCAATCACCGCAAGTCCGTGAGTGTCAGTCTTCGCCCGACAGCCGCGCCCGCAAGCTATGAATGACCGTCACCAGATGATCGGCCACCGCACGCACGCGCCGGGACTGGGCGAGGTCCGAGTGGATCACCAGCCAGATCGCCTGATCCACGCCCAACTCAACCGGGAGCCGCTGGAGGCCGGCGTCGCGGGCGAGAAAGTGGGGGAGGATGGCGAGCCCGAGACCGGCGGACGCGGCCTGCAGCTGGGCGGAGAGGGTTGTCGTGGTCAGCGCCGGGGCGCGGTTGCGCAGGCTGCGGGCGATCCATTGCGCGGCGGGCAGGTGGCTCTGTGCTTCCGACCAGCCGATGAAGCTATCGTTGTCCAATGGACCTGAGTCCGCGCTGCGCTCTCGAGTCTCGAGGTAGCGGCTTGATCCGTAGAGACCGAAGCCCAGAGTGGCAAGACGGCGGACCGAGACGTTACCGCGCGTCGGCTTGACCATGCGCAGGGCGAGGTCCGCGTCGCGCCGGTGCAGATTGACCGAGGCGACATCCGTGGCGATTTCCAGTTCAAGCTGCGGGTGGCGGTTCAAGAGGGCGGGAAGGCTGGGGATGATGATGGGGTTGGCCAGGTTCTCGGCGGTGGCCAGTCGCACCGGACCCGCAACCCCGGACTCCTGCGCTGCCTGATGTTCGAAGGCCTGGGCGGCGTGCTCCAGGGCTTCGGCCTTCGGCAGGAGGGCTTCGCCCTCGTCGGTCAGCCGGTAGCCGGTCTGGTGGCGCACGAAAAGCGGAACCCCCAGCGCGGCCTCCAGCCGGTCTACGCGCCGGGAGACCGTGGCGACGCCGCCACCTGAGAGACGGGCAGCCGCGGTCAGGGTTCCCTTTCGGGCGACCGCGAGAAAAACTCGCGCGTCATCCCACAGCAAAGCTTGGGTTGGGGTTGTCATGTGTTTTCCGTTTCTGAAAATCAGGCTTCCAACATTGTGGCTTTTACGTCTGAAAATGAAAAGTCATCCTGCAAGTGAAACAGACAGCAGGATGAGCATGATGAAGACACGACATTTGACGCCAGAGCTTGAAGTCTCCGCCCTGGGGCTCGGCTGCATGGGCATGAGCGAATTCTATGGTCCGCGCGACGACGAAGAATCCCTGCGGGTGTTGCACCGCGCCGCGGACCTGGGCACCAGCTTTTACGACACCGCCGATATGTACGGTCAGCATCACAACGAAGAACTGCTGGGGCGCTTTCTGAAGGAGCGCAAAGACAGCGCGGTGATCGCTACCAAGTTCGGCATTGTGCGCGAAGGCAAGGCCTATGCCCGCAGCATCGACAACAGCCCGGACTACGCCAGGAAATCCTGTGAGGGCTCGCTGCGGCGCCTCGGTGTGGAGCGGATCGATCTCTACTATGTCCATCGGATCGAGAAGGACCGGCCGATCGAGGAGGTGATGGGCGCCCTCGCGGAACTGGTCCGCGAAGGCAAGATCGGACATATCGGGCTTTGCGAGGTCAGCGCCGGGACTCTGCGCCGGGCTCATGCCGTCCACCCTGTCGCGGCCATCCAGACCGAATACTCGCTTTGGACCCGGGATGTGGAGGCGGACATCCTGCCGACCTGCCGCGAGCTTGGGGTCGGCTTCGTGCCTTACTCGCCGCTGGGCCGGGGCTTTCTGACCGGCAGTTTCGATGCGGGCACCGAGTTTCAGGCCGATGATTTCCGGGGCAAGCTGCCGCGCTTTACCGGAGAGAATCTGAATGCGAACCAGGCCATCGTCGCGGTGGTGAAGGAGATGGCGGCGGAGAAGGGCTGCACCCCGGCGCAGCTTGCACTGGCCTGGCTGCTGGCGCAGGAGGACTGGATCGTCCCGATCCCCGGCACGAAGCGGTTGAAGTATCTGGAAGAGAACATCGCCGCCGCCGAACTGGACCTGACCAAGGCCGAGCGAGAAGCGCTCAGCGCGGCGGTCGGCAGCCGGACCGTGGCCGGGGCGCGCTATACGGAAGAGGGCATGAAGGGCGTGAATGCATAAGGCAGCACCGGTTCAGTTTGCCGCTGCCGCTGCCGGTGTCCAGACCTCGACCGCTTGCGAGAGGCCGCGCAGCTCGTGATCGCCGAGGCAGCGGGTCGCGCAAAAGTCCGTTGCCTGCTCCCTCGTGGCGGAATCCATCAGGATCGTCGTGCCGGTTTTCTTGTTGAATTGCTCCAGCCGGGCGGCGCGGTTGACGGTTTCACCGTAGACCGTGAATGCTTGCCGCTTCTCCGAGCCGACGATCCCTGCGGCGATGTCACCGGAGGCAATGCCGATCCGAAGTTTGATGCGGTGGCCCTTGAAGCTTTTTCCGTCAGTGAGCGCGATGAGGTCCTGCGCCGCCTGGAGGGCGGCTGTTGCCGGATTGGCGACGGCGAGGGGTGTGTTGAAAGTGACCAGAAATCCGTCACCGAGATAGCTGATCACCACGCCATCCCGCCGGCTGATCTGATCGGTGCATTCCGCCAGAAAGGCATTGAGGGTTTCGATCACGTCGTGCGGATCGCGGCCCGCGGCGAAGCTGGAAAAGGCCTCTATGTCGGCGACCAGGACCGCACCTCGGCGCACCTGCGGTTCCATGGACGCGGAGTCCTCGACCAGGCGGGCGGCAATGGTCTCAGGTACATATTGACCCAGTGTTTGCGAGACCCGTTCACGTGCCTCCCGCTCCGCCTCGCGCTCGTCCTCGGCGCGCAACTGCGCGAAAAAAATACTTCTGGCCCGGTAGACGGCCACCGCGAGGATCAGTGCGAGGATCAGGACAAATCCGGTTTCCTCCAAGCGGTTCCCGGTGCCGATGAAATTAGTCGAGAGAAAGACTTCTTCATAATCCTGAACTGTCGCCTTTGTGGGCAGGTCGGCCCAACTGAGTGTGGTCTCCATCCCTGAGACCACGTAGCCGAAGGCCGACCACCAGCCGATCGCCGTGATCGCGCCGGTCCAGGCGACGAGGCCCCAGGAGAGTGACAGGCAGGCCAGACCGATAAAGGGTAGCAGGTAATAGATGCCGTAGGCCCGAAATGCGAGAATTTGCGGTACATCGTCGCTCGGGCTGATCGGGATGATCACGAAGCAGGCGCAGAGCAAGAGAATGTCCAGCGCGAAGAGGAGGTACTTAGCCCAGGGCCGGTCCCAGCGCGATCCGATCAGGGGATAGTAGATCATGCCGATCAGCACGAAGCTTGCCAGAGCGATGGCGCCGGCGGAGCGGGGCAGACGGTCCGCCGACTGATAGGAGATGACGATCATGACAGCGAGGGCAAGCACCGCCAGGGTGCGGCAGACGATAGCGATGCGAAGCCCCTGCGCCTCGGCCCTGGCCAGCCTGCTTACCCGGTCATCCATAGAGCTTCACTCATCCAAAGCTATGCGCTGCTTGACTGGCGGGACGGCGACAGCGCCCAGATACTCCGGATGCCAAGCTTTTAAGATGTTGTATGCGCAGGTTGTTTCTGCAATGCGTGCGGGGAAAAGATCTGCGCGTGCCGGGAAAAGATCTGCCTGGAATCTGGAAAACCCGGGTGACAGACCCGCGCACGGCACCTACGCGGCGCGGAGCAGCAGACGCGCGGCCGGGAAGTGGATCTCGACTCTCGTGCCGATCCCGACATGGCTTTCGATCTGCAGACTGCCGCCATGAAGCGTCATGAAGCTGCGGGCAAGGTGCAGGCCCAGTCCCGTGCCCTCGAACTTGCGGTTCAGTTCGCTGTCGACCTGCACGAAGGGCTCCGTAATGCGCTCGAGATCCCGGTCGGAAATCCCGATCCCGGTATCGGCGATTGCGATGGTCATGCCTTCCGTTGGGCTGGTCTCGGCTTCGATCGCGACCCGTCCGCCGGGTGAGGTGAATTTCACCGCGTTGGAGAGAATGTTCAGCAGGACCTGCTGAATCTTGGTCTCGTCGCCGCGCACGACCGGCAGTGTTTCGTCACAGTCGACTGAGATCTCTATGCCCGTCTTGGCGGCGCGCGGTTCGACCATGCGCAGGCAGCGCTCTATCAGCCGGTGGGGCGCGAGCAGAGTTTCGTTCAGCTCCGCATGGCCGGCTTCTATCTTGGCGACGTCCAGGACATCGTTGATCACGCCCAAGAGGTGTGCGCCGCTGGCGCGGATATCCTCGGCGTACTCGCGGAATCTCGGGGTATCGTCCGGGCTGCAGTCCGGGCCGGCGCTCTGGTGTGCGATCAGTTCCGAAAAGCCGATGATGGCGTTCAGGGGGGTGCGCAGCTCGTGACTCATGGACGCCAGGAAGTTCGACTTGGCGAGGTTTGCCGTTTGCGCGCGTTGCTGGGCCGCCGCCAGTTCCTCGGCCCGCAGGGTCATGTCTTCGACCGTGAGGTTCAAGAGCGAAAGCGCCGTACCGACCCCCAGGTAACGGTCGTTCTCGGTGATGATAAAACCCTTGAGCAGAGCGCTGGGGCGTTCCTGCACGATGATCCGGTTCAGGGTGGTGATGCTGATGCCCACATCCACAATGAGGGGCGCGGAATCCATCAGTTGGCTGATCGCTTTGCGGCCGTAGAGCGCGCGCCCGAAGTTCTGGGCTAGTTGAAACAGCAGTTCGTTCCGGTCGATGATGCCCACGGGCAGAGCGTCTCTGGTGACGGCAAGGGTCAGCAGATCTTCGTCCGCGGCAAAGCGGTCATAGGCCTCGGCGCAGGGGCAATCCTCCGACAGGGATGGGACCTGCAGCACAAGCCGGTCCAACTGATGTGTCATAAACCTTTTTCCCGATGTCTCACCACTCCCGGTCGTATCGAGTTACGTGAGAATTCGTGAAATGATGGTTAACGGATTTAAATCTTCATAAAAGGGTCATGGTTGTACCCTGCGGGTCTTTCGATAAAAGGCTTGACCCTCACGCAACGTGAGGCCTGATGAAGGCTCCATGAAAACTCAGATCGAAGAATATTCAGTGGGACAACTGGCGAGGCTTTCCGGCGTATCCGTGCGCACGCTGCACCACTACGACGAGATAGGTCTGCTGAAGCCGGCTTATGTCGCCGACAACGGCTACAGGTTTTACCGCCGGGCCGAGTGGCTCCGGCTGCAGGAGATTTTGTTTTACCGCGATGCGGGTTTACCGCTCGCGGAGGCGGCTCGGCTGCTGGATGAGCCGGTGACGGCCATTGAGCGGCTGCTGCGGCATCGAAACCACCTGCAGGAGCAGAACCGCCGGACCGCCCAGATCATCGACACACTGACTGCGACGATCGATCACCTTGAAGGAAAGAGGGACATGGAAATCAACGAACTCTACAAGCCTTTTTCGGCCAGCAGACAGGCCGAGTATGAGGCCTGGCTGACCTCGGAATACGGAGCTGAGATGGCGGCGGGCATCGCGGCATCAAAGGCGTCGGTCGAAAAGCTGCCGGAGGGTATGGCCGGTGCCATGGCGCAACTGAGAGAGATTGAAAGCGACCTGGTTGCGTCGTATGAGGCGGGTGGTGCGCCGGACGCCGATCGATTGCATGACCAACTGGAGCGGCACCGGGATTGGGTGGAGCAGATGTGGGGACGGGCATGCGACGCCGAAGCCTTTGCCGGCCTGGCGGATATGTACTGGTCTCATCCCGATTTTGTCGCACGCTACGAAAAGCTGAGCCCCAGATTTTCCGGCTGGCTGCCCGCAGCGATGAAAGCGCATGCGGCGCGCTTGGAGCGCGGCGGTTGAAGGTGAGAGTTTTGTTCACACGACAAAGAGGCTTCTGGGTTGAGGAGCAATAGCTGTTCTTAGGGTCCCGTGATCAGCCAGCGCTTCGAGGCCTTCAGAACCGCCTGGTTGAGTTGGCCGACGGCGCTGGCGACGATGCGGCTGGATTGCCAGTAAAGCGCGACGTCCCAGGGGCGGTCGGGGAGCAGCGGGACGAGCCGGCCCTTGGCGATGTGATCGGCCACGAGCGCTTTCGGGTTCATACCCCAGCCGATCCCGGCCAGTGCAGCTGCCAGGAAGGCCTGCGGAGAGGGCAGGCTGTGCGCGGGGAGGGTGAGTCTTTTGCCAAACGCGGCCTGTGCCCAGCGTGATTGCAGCCCGTCTTTCATGTTAAAGGTGAGGGCCGGGGCAAGCGCCATCGCATCCGCCGTCACGCCATCTGGGAACCATCGCTCCATATAAGCCGGACTGGCCGTGGCAATATAGCGCTGGCTGCCCAGGGCTGTGGAGTTGCAACCCTGCACCGGTCCGGGCTGCGCGGTCACGGCGGCGATCACCTCGCCGCGGCGCAGCCAGTCGGCGCTGTAATCCTCATCGTCCAGAACCAGATCGAACAGCAGGCCGTCGCAGGCGGCGATCACCTCGATGAACCAGGTGGCGAGGCTGTCGGCGTTGATCGCGAGCCGGAGCGTCGGTGCCTTGTCCGCGGGCACGATCCCGGCCAGGTCGGCCCGAAGCTTGTGTTCCAGGAGACCCACGTCCTCGACATGACGGAGGAGCCGCGCACCTGCCGCGGTGGGCGTGCAGGGTTGGGCGCGGATGATCAGGACCGTGCCCAGGCGGTCCTCCAATTGCTTGATGCGCTGAGAGACCGCCGATGGCGTGACATGCAACTCCAGAGCGGCGTGCTCAAAGCTGCCGGTTCGGATGACTGCGGCCAGGGCCGCCAGAAGGGGATAATCAAGCATGAATTAATTTTACTAATTTGAGTGAAGAAAACTTAATTCGCCTAAGCTAACAAAACGCAGTAGTCAAGGCACGCATTCAAGTGAGGGTTCCCGATGATCGCTGCTTTGTTCTCACATTCCCCGCCGGGTCTGACGACGGCCTATGTTCCGGGATTCCTGTTGGGGCTTAGCCTCATTGTCGCAATCGGAGCACAGAATGCCTTTGTTCTGCGCCAGGGTCTGCGCCGCGAGCATGTGTTCCTGATCTCGCTCACCTGTGCGCTGTCCGATGCGCTTCTGATTACGCTCGGGGTGGCCGGATTTGCGGTGGTCTCGAAGATGCTGCCCTGGGTGGAACCGCTGTTGCGCTATGGCGGCGCCGCTTTTCTCTTCCTCTACGGTTTGCGCAGCTTCGCGGTCGCGCTGCGCAGTGACGCCGCATTGATGCCCTCGCAGGAAACGGCGGGGCCGGTGGGCAAGGCCCTGGCCACCTGTCTCGCCCTGACCTGGCTGAACCCCCATGTTTATCTGGATACGGTGGTATTTCTGGGTTCGATCTCGACCGGTTACGGTGAAAGTCAGGCCATCTTCGGGTTCGGCGCCGTCACCGCCTCCTTTGTCTTCTTCTTTTCTCTGGGCTATGGCGCACGCCTGCTGCGCCCGCTGTTCGCCCGGCCTTCGGCCTGGCGGGTTCTGGAAGCCGGAGTGGGGGTCGTCATGTGGACGATCGCGGCCAGTCTCCTGTGGGCATGACTGCCTTTGCCGCCGTGATTGGCATGCTTACTTCGATGCGGGCCGAAGCATCTTGCGCCCCATCTCGATTACCTTTGTCTCTTTCTGAACGAGAGACAGGAGAAGGCCATGATATCGGCCGGGGCACTGAACGAGGGATTCGTCGTCGCGATCATAATCGAAGCGAAGGACGGCAAGGCGGAGGCGCATCAGCAGACCGCGCATTTTAAAGCAGCGCTGCCTGACCTGCTCGCGCTCGCGGCCAGGCGGGAACGGGTACCCTTCGTGCCTTTTGTCCCGATCTAGCGTGGCAAGGCGATGAAGGTGCCATCGTTGCGCCGGGTGACCTCGCGCATCAGCGTGGCGAAACGGCCTTTGGAGTAATTGGACAGGAAACCGACCGCGTGGACCCGTGCCAGGCGGGCGCCGCTCGCGCGGTTGCTGTTCATCCGGTCCAGCGTCGTGATGACCTGGTCATAGGAAGACCCGCTGTACTCGTCACCGAAAATGTAGATGGAGAGCCTGGTGTTGGGATTGGCATACCGCTTTAGGGCGACTTCCAGGCCTTCCACCGGACTGCTGTTCGACGCGCTGTTCCAGTCTTTCAGGAACCTGATGGCATTGGCGCGGCCGCCGGGTGTGTCCGGTATCCAGCGGCCGGTGTATCCGGACAGCAGGTGCCGGCCATTGTCGTTGAGGATCTGAAAGCCCGAGATCTTGGGGTGAATACGGATCGTGTTCTCGACTTCCTTCGTCACACGCCCCCAGATCTCCTTCATGCTGCCCGAGGTATCGACGATGAAGATCACGTAGTCGCTGTCCACCGGGATCCCGCCCACTTCCTCATCCCGTTCTGTGCGTGTCGGTTGAGAGATCGAGGTTCGCTTTTGCCGTTCCAGGGAGGATTGAACCAGCTCCAGGCCTTCCACATCCTCCGTCAGGCTCTCGGCGGCCGCGTCGGCTGCGCGCTGGCGTTCGCGGCTCTCGGCGGCCATCTGCGCCAGCCTCCTGAGCAAAACCTCTTTGCTCGCGGCATCTTCCTGAGCCTGTGTCAGCTCAGCTTCGAGCTCCTGCGCAAGGGCCTCGGCCTGGAGCACCTGTTGCAAAAGGGATTCGGCTTTGCTCTCGACGTCGGAAAGCGGTGATTCGCCATAGGTGGAGATCAGAACCAGCAGGACGACCGCGCCGAAGCCGCAGGAAATAATGTCGAGGAACGACAGGCTGAAGATCTCAAGGTTCCGGCGTCTGCTTCTCATGGCCAGCTCTCCGCCGGGCTGATCAGGAGTCCTCGGGTGAAGGAGGTCCAGAGCCAAAACTCGCTGGAGGCTTGCGGGTCGCCCTCAATGGGCAGAAGAATGACATTGACGGTCACCCCCGGCAGGGCAACCTCGCCGACAGAGTGCCTGAAGAGCCTTACGCGGCATTCACCCGAGATGGTCGAAGAACCACCCCACAGGGCGCTGCAGCCCGCAAAGGGGTTCAGGCTTCTAAAGCTCGAGTCCCCTTTGGTCGGCAGACCGTCGGTGATGACGTAGAGATCCGTCGGCCGCAAGGCCGCCACGGCTTTGAGTCCGGCTTCCAGGTTTGTCGGCCCCTCGGGCACCAGATCCGCAAGCTCCGCACGGATGCGTTCCAGCGCCGCTCCATCGCTTCCGGCAACCCAGGTGCCACCACCCAGCTGCACCGATGTGCCCTTGAAGCCAACTACGGTGATGTCCGAGTTGGCCGGGGCGCGGGCCAGAAGCCAGGTCACGATCCTGCGTGTGCGAAGCCACTTCGGTCCGGCTTTCTTCTCGGCGGCGGACGCGTTTTTCCGGCGGATGATATCAATCAGGATTTCGTCGGTCATGGAGGCGCTGCTGTCGACCAGAATGGCGATCCTGCGTCCCTCGACCTTCAGGCCGATGAGATAATCCTCCTCTCCGATCTGGCGCTCCTGGATAACGTCGGGCTGTTCCTTCGGGATCTCGGTCTTTTTGATGCTCTCCTCAAGGGCCGTTTTGCGTTGTTCGTTCCGGGCCGCTTCACTTTGCACGCGGGCAAGGGCCTGTTCGCTTTGATCCAACGTCCGGGACGTCTGTGTGATCCTGTCGGAAGTGGCGGCAGCCTCGGAACGGGTTGCCGCGATCTGCGCGCGAAGAGCTTCTTCTTGTGTCTGCAGGTTTTGCAGATCCGCAGCCAGCAGCGCGTCTTCGAGCTGGGAATCGTCGACGTTGTGTTTGACCAGCATGAAGACAAGGATGATCGCCCCAAGTCCGCAGGACATGATGTCGAGAAATGCCAGGCTGAAGCCTTCAGCTTTGCGGCGCGGTCTCATGATGCTCTTCGGTGCTGATACGGTTGAGCAGGAAAGATTCGCAATAGCCCTGGGTGTCGACCACAAGTCCGTCCTGCAGGCGCTGCAACTGATGCAGCAGGAACATCAGGCCGATGCTGATCAGAAGCGCGACAAAGGTGGAATTGAACGCAACGCCCAGACTTTCCGTCATGCCCGCAATATCGCCTGCCAATGCCTGGTCGGCCTGGGCAAGGGCCTCGCCGATGCCGCGCACGGTGCCGATAAAGCCCAGGGAGGGGATCGCCCAGATCAGGTACCGGATCATGGAGTTCTCGGCCTCGAGCTTGACCGCGAGGGCCTCGATACTGGAATCGATGGCGTCCGAAGTGTCCTGAACGTTCTTTGTGATGAGATAGCGGCGCAGGCTGGCGGTTAAGGTGCGCACCAGGGGCGTGTCGCGGACCTGGTGCGGCAGTCCCTCGAGCGATTTGAGAACGGATGACAGATCTTGGTTGTCTTTGCCGGTGTCGTCGCCTTTTGCCCCGTCACCGGCTGTGCTGTTCCCCGCTGCAGTATTCCCGGTTGCGCCGTCAAGGAAATCGACTTGAAAAAGATAGCGGTCCTTGAGGATGGCGAAGCACTTTCCGGCGATCAGGAAGATCCCCCAGAACATCAGGATCAGGCAGATTTCCTGTTCATAATCCTTCAGGATAACAACCAGGTCGCGCGGTGCCGACTGACCGGCCGCCCGGGCCGCTTCCATGACGACTTCGGCCTGCGGCCGGATGTAACCGATGTAGGTCAGATGGACGGCCACGATCGAGACAATGAGCGCTGCGCCGCTTTTTACCAGACCCGGCATCTCAGATATCCACCGGGAAGGATGCCGGAGAGTTCAGACTGAAATCGCTACCGAAAGACTGGGCGTAGGCGATACCCAGCATTGCTGCCAATGTCATCAAGACAAGCAGCGTCACGCCGCTTCGGCGAAACCTGCCTCTAGTTTTCTGCAGCTGAGTTCGCGCCATGTAAGTACCTCCCAATTCGAAAGCCGACATCGTCACGACGGTCGGCCAAACCATCCCGGTAAGCGGCGCGCAAAAGCGTCCTGGTGCCGGATCGCCAGCTTGCGCCTTTTATCACGTGAGTGTCGCCGAAGCCGGGGCCTAAGGGGTCGATGTGAACACTTTGTGCCGGGGGGGGCGCCAGAGAGTAGAAATCATGGACCCACTCGCTCACATTGCCGGTCAAATCGTAGAGACCGGATGCCTCAGCCTTGAATTTGCCGACCGGTGCCAGTTTCGCGTAGCCGTCAGTATAGTTCGCGACGTAGAAACGCGTAACCCCATTGGCGGACTCGTCGGCAATGTTCCCCGACAGGGGCGGTACGACGCTCTCGTCCCCCCAGGGGAAGATGGTTTGCGCCGGCTTGCCCGCTTTGCGGGCGAGCCACTCCCACTCGGCCTCGCTCAGCAGGCGATAGCCCTCGGCCTGCGTATTGACCGCGGTCAGGCGGCCGTTTTCGATCCGGTAGAAGGGGGAAAGACCCTCCTGTTCGCTAAGCCAATTGCTGAAGGAGGCCGCCTCGATCCAGGAGACCGACACGACCGGCTCGTCTGCGGCGCCGGCGCGATCCGTGCGGAAACGCGCATACTGCCCGTTGGTGACTTCGTGCCTGGCGGCGTAAAAGGACCGTTTCAGCTGAACTTCCTTCAGGAACTCGTTCGCGCGTTGTCCTTTTTGGTGCCGTGGCGCACCCATGACGAAGTTGCCCGGCTGAAACAGAAGAAGCTCCATGCCGACGGAATTTCGGTAGCTTCGCGGCGCTTCGGCCAACCGCGCCACCGCCTCCGGAACCAGGGTTTCGCGGACGACGGTTTTGCGACCCTTGCTGGGCCGTATCGTTCTAGTGACGCTTCGGTACCCTGGTTTGCGCAATTCGATTCGATGCGGCAGGGCCTTCAACGCGAGTGTGAGCGACCCTTCGCCAAGTTTTTTCCCGTCCACCAGGATCTCAGCCGACGGCCCGGCGTAGATTTCGACATCACCGAGTTCCGGCTTAAGCTTGAAAGCGACGCGCCGTGCCTCACGCGCTTTGAGCGTGACCTCTCGCGTTTCGGCGCTATAGCCATCGACCGCGTAGGTTACGCGATGCGTGCTATTGGCACTGACGTCGTGCGCGCCCGAGGGATCGATCTGC
The DNA here is from genome assembly GCF_007004665.1 of Denitrobaculum tricleocarpae. Classification (GTDB taxonomy): domain Bacteria; phylum Pseudomonadota; class Alphaproteobacteria; order Kiloniellales; family Kiloniellaceae; genus Denitrobaculum; species Denitrobaculum tricleocarpae. Next base: position 344,726 of record NZ_ML660058.1, read on the forward strand.
CGGCCGTTCAGTAGCAACTGACCGCCCGAGGGTTCGACGGAAAAGGAGAGGGTCGCGGAGACCGGTTTGAGCCGGTAATTCCGCTCAATCACCGGATTGGCGCGCGTGAGCATCACACTTTCCGTTACCGTTACAAAATCCTCTTTTTCGATCGTGATCTCGTAGCTTCCTCCCGAGCGTTCCAGGCGGACGGGTGTCTCGCCGGCAAAAACACCGTCAACCGTGACCCGTGCGCCGTCGGGGCTGGATGAGAGATCCAGCTGACCGGCGATCGGCGTAAGCTGCGGCGCAAGCTCGTACTCCTGCGCGCGTTCCACTTCGAATGTCAGGTCTTCCAGTTCAAAAAAGGGATTGTCGATCCGGAGACGATAACTACCCGGCTCAAGTTCACGCTCGAGCACTTCGGCGACGGTCAGAAAATCTCCATTCAGGATCCAACGCGTGTTCGGCTGGCCCGGGTCCGTGGTCGCAATGAGACGGCCCGGTATCTCTTCTAGTGTTACGTCGAGAGTGCCGCCCTGCTGTTCGGGCGTGATGGTCAGGCTTTTCTCCCGGAAGCCCTCTGCCCGCACGGTGATGACGGGGCCAGCCGCAAACCCGTAAACGATGTTTTCGACGGTGAAGGCAAAACCGGAGGCGACCTCCAGCGTTGCGCTGTCTCGTGCGTCGGCAGGCAGGACCCTGATGGAGGTTCCGCTTGCCGAAATCAAAATGGCGGCGACACCCAGGCAAACCACGCCAAAGGCCACCAGGAGCCCAACAAAGAGTCTGCGTTGCCGTGCGCGTGCCTGCGCGAGCCCCTGCTCAAATGCGTTCATCACACACGATCTCTACGGTGAAGCCTTCGGACCCGGGCGGAATCTGCACTTCGATGAGCTTGGCGCGGTAGCCCGGCCTGATGCCTTCGAAGGTATGCTGCCCCGGTCTGAGCGCGATGGTTTTGTCTTCCGTCTTACCGACCCGTCCGACGCCCCGCACCGAGATGTTGGTCTCGCCATCGGAGAGCACCCGCACCTGTATTTTGACGGCGTAGGCCTCAAGGAGCACGGAGAGCTCATGTGCCTTGTCCCGCAAGGACGGGCTATGGGCGGCGAGCGGGTCTGTTTGCCGCACGAGGTCGCGCACGAGTGCCGCGACGTTGCTTGATGCCAGACGCTGCGGAGTCCCGAGATGCGCGGAGAGCTTTTCGTCCAGCGAGACTATGTTTGTTGCCAGCGCATATCCGGTACTGGCTTCTTGGTTGTCCGGGTATAGGTCTGCGGCCTGCCGGTAGAGTCCTCCCGCGCTTCTCCAGTCATCGGAGCTCGAAGCGGTCCGCGCTTTTGAAATGAAGTCTTCGAACTTCAACTCGCGCGCCAGACCTGCGGCCTGCTTGGACAGCAGGCTGGCTTCCGGCCTGTCCTTAAAAACGGCGCGGGCGTTCTTGAGACTGTCGTAGGCCGCCGATAAGTCGCGCCGGCTGATTGCGTTCATTCCGGTTTCGATATGTTTTGAAAAGGCGCGCTCCCGTATCTCCCGCTCGACTGTTTCAAGCCGCTCGGTAAGTCCGCTTCGAGACGGGTCCGCTTCCAGGGCTTGTCTGAGATGGCTTTGCTCGGCTTCGAGGTTGTTTTCCGTCCGTGCAATCGCCGCCTGCTCAATCAGCGCGAGGAGTGGCGGCAGCCGCTCGATGGCCTGCTGTAAATTCTGGGCGTCTTGCGACCAGGGCTTTAATCTCAAGGCCTCGGCGATTCCCAGCGACGCGGTCTGGTAATCGTCGCGTTCGTAGGCAGATCTCGCCTGCGCGAAAGCGCTATCGAACGCTGTGTCGCGCTTGAGAAGCTCCTGACGTGCAATCCTGCCGGCTTCCACAAGGCTGCTCAGCGCCGCTTCGTAGTCTCCCGTGGTAAATTGGGAAACTGCGCGATCCCGGGTTTCCAGAATGACCCGGCGGCCTTCGCCGTTCCAACGTTCGAAAGCCTCACGAGAGATCTCGGGTTCCAGCTCAGCATCGAAGGCTGCGAGTTCCCGCTTAAAGGCTTCGCGCGCGGCTGTCTTGGCTTGCGCCTCCGCGCCGGTTGTTTCCCGAGTGACTTGCGGCTTTACCTCTTCGATCTCTGAGGCCAAGGGTGTATTCGGCAGCTTGACGCCCACCGCGTCCGATGACCGGCTGACGCTCTCTTGAGGCGGTTCCGTCGGTGATCCTGCGGACGTGGCCGTTTGCTTGGCTTGCGAGCCCAGTCCAAGCCGGGAAAGGTCGATTGTGACCACTCCAAGCAGAAAGAGCGCGACCAGCGCGGTGCAGCTCATCACGATCAGTGTGAGGCGAATGCGTGCGCGGCGCGCGTCCTTGCTGGCTCTCTCGAGTTTTTCAAGCAGCATGACGACCGCCCGAGCCTATAGCTGTACCTCTGGGGTGCGCTCTTCCATGTAGATCTTCTTCAGGAATTTGCGCCATTGAGCGAACTGCTCTCTCGCGGTGCCGGTCAGTTCGACCGTTTGTTCTTGAAAGGCGACAACCCGCGGGGCCAGTTCAACGTCGATGGACTCACCCAGCTCGGCCAGGGCATCGCGATGAACCTTGGCTTCTTCACTGGTCTGAAAACTTTCCTTCAGCAAGAGCGCGCCTGCGGCACCGGCAACGACACCGCCGGTCACGGCAGCCGTGCGCGTCGAGGCACTATCTGAATTCGCGCCTGCCGCAATGGCGGCGATGGCGACCCCGATGCTCAGGATGCCGAGCATGGCTTCCGTCGTCGCTTCGCGTTCAACTTCCCGTTGGGCTAGAACCTCCTGCAGGCTTTGTTCCTGCCAGATGAGATAGCTGGTTTCCATGTCATCGCTGAATGTCCGGTAAGTCTCCTGAAGATTGTCGACGAAGAGTTGATCCCTGACCCGGATGGCCCGCGTTCGTTGCAACATGGGGTCGTTTTCGCTCGGGAAACTCGTCAATTCGGCGCGGCCGTTCTTGGTGACGAGGTGGTCGGAAAAGGCCTCCTGGGTGAAGCTGGATCCGAAGCGCAGTTCTGTTGTTTGTTTCAGTCTGTCGAGTTCGGCGCTTTCATAGTCTTCCAACTCCTGGGCTATCCGGTTTGCCGCTTCGTCAAACACCGGGTCGTACGGGTCTTTACCTTCATTTCGGATATTTTTGTGAAAGCCGGGTTCGACCTCGTGGTCAAACGACCTCGTAAACCAGCGTTCGCCGGTTATATCCAGAACTTCAACGGTAATCTCGACGTCCTCTCCGTTGGATTCAACAATCTGGCCCAGGACATAGAGGTCTCCCGTCGCTGTGCCGTCCGGGACGACCCGGACCGCACCGAATGCGCCTGTGTCCTCAAGGGCCTCCTTCATTTTGTAGGCAAAACGATTGGCTTCCGCCCGCCGGAGTTCCGGCCAGACTCCCTCTTCCGCGTAGTTCTCCGCGTCATCCGAGAGACCGGGGTCGAAGACCGGGATGACCACGTCCAGCCGGGGTTTTGACGGATCGACAACGGCTTTTTCGTCGGAGTCGAAAAGAGATGAGACCTGAGGTCCGACAGCGATGCCGCTCTTGTTGCCCGTGCTTTCACATCCGGGCAGCAGGAAAGCGGCCATAAGAGCGCAGAGCCCGATATTCCTTAAAGAAGCCATCTCGGTCTTTCCGTTCCCTGTTGATCACATGACACGCGGCAGCCCCTTGTATTTCCGGTACTCGTTCCAGAGTCTCTTTTTGATCTCCGGATCTTTTTCATTGATTGCCGCTTGCCGGATTTGAGCCTCCAGAATGCTGTCGTTGTCTGCGGGTGGAATGTCCTCGGGAATTCTCCCATTGTCGAGAGACTGAAGGCTCTCGTTCTGCCGGCTAACCGGCTCGCCTTCTGCCGATTGGGAGGCGCTGTCGGGCGAGGGGGCGTTTGCGGACTGCAAAGGCTCTGCCGCTGCCGCGGCGTCGGCCGGTTTTTCCGTGCCCGTCAGGTCGTCAGCCGCGAGCGATTTCTGGCCGCCACCGGTGCCCGATCCCTCTCCCGTTGCACCGCCGCCGGATCCTGACCCCGAACCAGATCCAGATCCTCCGCTGTTGCCTGATGACCCGCCCTGTGCTGTTTGACAGGCATCGAACTGGCTGAGCGACTTCAGCAGTGCACGGTCCATGAGTGCGATGCGCTCTTCGTGGGTTAAGGTCGGGTCTTCCAGGTAATCGACCGAAACCTCCGTGCAGTCGATGCTGCCCGGCGCGCCGGCCGGATTATCCGGCTCCGCAATCGTCTGCGCCGGCAAGAGGGCAGGAACCATCATGGAGAGCGAGACTGCAACAATAACCCCGGCCCCGATCCTGCGATGCATATCACTCCCCGGAAAAGCCATATTGTCCATTGAAGGATGCTAGAAGATATGGGGCGTTTTCACAACAACGTCCACACTTTATGGTGGCCGTTACGGGAGGCTTTTATGCTGTTGAACCTTTGCCTTCACTCGGCATATATTGTCAATTATACAATTAAAAGCAACACTCTATAACCTCATTTTGAAGTGAAGTCGGAGAGGCTTGATGCAGTGTGCCCAGTGAAGCTCTAACCCGGCCTCTGTTCCCGCAGATCCGGGTGCAGGCTGTTTCCGAGGATATGCTGGCTCCGGGCGATGGCATGCTCGCCGGCTCCGACGATCAGGGGGTCAGGCTCGCTGACGACCTCCAGGTTCTTGTTGGGATAAGGCATGGAAGAGAGGAAGTGCAGCATGCAGTTCAAGCGGGCGCGCTTCTTATCGTTGGATTTGATAATGGTCCAGGGCGCGTCGGCGGTATCCGTGTAGAAGAACATCGCCTCCTTGGCCTCGGTGTAATCCTGCCACTTGTCCAGAGACTGCCGGTCGATGGGTGACAGCTTCCACTGTTTCAGCGGTTCGCGCTCCCGGGATTTGAAGCGGCGGTGCTGTTCGTCCTGAGTGACGGAGAACCAGTACTTAAACAGCAGGATGCCGCTGCGCACGAGCATGCGTTCAAGCTGCGGGGTCTGGCGCATGAATTCCAGATATTCGTTAGGATTACAGAAGCCCATGACCCGCTCGACGCCGGCCCGGTTGTACCAGGAGCGGTCGAACATCACAATCTCGCCCGCGGAAGGCAGGTGATTAACGTAGCGCTGATAGTACCACTGGCTGCGTTCTTTTTCGGAGGGCTTATCTAGGGCAACGACCCGGGCACCACGGGGGTTGAGGTGCTCCATGAAGCGTTTGATCGTGCCACCCTTGCCGGCCGCGTCGCGGCCTTCAAAAAGGAAGACGACTTTTTGCCCGGTGGCCTTCACCCAGTCCTGTACCTTCAGGAGCTCGACCTGCAACTCGGCCTTGCGCCACTCATATTCCTTCCGTGCGATCTTGTTCTTGTATGGGTATTCGCCGGTTTCAAAGAAGCGTTTGGCCTCTTCGCGGCTGAGCGGGGCCTGTGCGGTCTCTTGCGTCGGCTCAAGCTCAAAGAGGGGCGGGTGCGGCGCCGCCTTGCTGTTGATTTTGCTCTCGCTCTCGGAAGAGGCCTTCGCTTCGCCGTTCGCCGTCGGCTTGGCCGCGGGTTTTGGCTTCTGAGCGGGGTTCTTGGAAGTCGCGACTTCGGCCTTCGCGGCAGGCGTGTGCTCAGCCGTTTTTTTGTCGTCCGGATGATCGCTCATAAGGCCATACCCCCCTGCAGAGTTTGATTGGGAAAAACAATTGAAGCATCATAAGATTGCCCGGCGTTTCCCCGCTTGACCTATGTCAAATCTGCGGCGTGATGCAGGTTAAGTATCTGAACCAAAATATTTTTTTGCTGTTTCGGAGTATCGCGCGATGTATGAGCGAGAGCCTGATTCTCTGCGAGACTGTATTGCCGCGGCAGGTGTTTCCGGTATTTGGACAGAGCCCGCCGAATGCCCGGCCCTGGGGGACGTCAGGGGCGCTTACCTGCTTGCACTGCGCCTGCCTGTTGAACGGGAGCGCGGCGGCTCCAAGAGGGGAACTAAAGTCCCGGCGCCCGGTTGGTATCTCTACGCCGGCAGCGCCTGGGGCGGTGGTGGGATCCGCGCCCGTCTGGGACGGCATTTCCGAAGGGAAAAGAAACCCCACTGGCACATCGACCGCCTGACGCTTCAGGCCGCGGAGATGTTTGCCCTGGCGGTGCCCGGCGGCGGTGAATGCGATCTGGTTGCCAAGCTGCTTTCCTCGCGGCGTTTCAGAATCGCGGTCGCGGGCTTTGGCAGCAGCGATTGCAGGCGCTGCGAGAGTCATCTGCTGGAGGCCGCGCGTCAAGGCCGCGCCTGATGACTTTACAGAACCGGCTTGATAGCGCTCTCTCTCAACCGCCAGGGCACAGGAATGAAGACACAGCGAAACGAAAATTCTGTCGAAGCCTTTCTGAACAGCGTTGCGGATGAGCGGCGGCGGAACGAGGGCTTTACGATGCTGGAGATGATGAAGCGGGCGAGCGGCTGCGCGCCCGCGATGTGGGGTGATAGCATGATCGGGTTCGGCAGTTACCGCTACAGGACCGCGAAGGGCAGGGAGCAATCCTTTTTCCTGACCGGCTTCTCGCCGCGTAAGTCGGCGTTGGCGGTTTACGTCATGCCGGGATTTAGCCGGTTCGAGGCAGCGCTCGCAAAGCTGGGCAGACATAAAACGGGCCGCTCCTGCCTCTACATTGCTAACTTGGAAAGCATCGACCGGGACGTGCTGGAGGCGATGATCCGGGAGTCTGTGCAGCAAATGCGAGAGGCCTACGAAACCGGCCTTTGACGCAGAGCGTCACGTTCAATTTCGATATTTACGTTTACGTAAACGTCAAGTATCATCACTTGATGAGCAAAACCTTCTCCATTACCGAACTGGCGCAGGAATTCGCGGTCACCAACCGGGCCATCCGGTTTTACGAAACTGAGGGCATGCTGACGCCCTTGCGCGAGGGACAGCGCCGGATTTACCGGCCACGCGACCGGGTGCGGCTGAAGCTGATCCTGCGCGGCAAACGGCTGGGTCTGAGCCTGCAGGAAATCCGCGAAATTATCGATCTCTATGATGCCGCCAAGGGGGAAGCGGGTCAGCTCCAGCTGCTGCTCGACAAGATCGAAAGCCGGCGCGAGGATCTGGAGCACAAGCGGCGGGACATCGACACGACGCTTGCGGATCTGGACGACGTTGCCGCCAAGTGCCGGGAGCGCCTGCGGCAGCTCGATCTGGATCAGGTTTCTCAGGAGACTTCGGACGGCAGTGCAAAATCTCTCAAACGAAAAAGGGCCGCGAAATGACGGGCTTTACCGCGCGTGATCCCGATTACGAGGCCAAACTGCGCGCCAGCTTCAGCCGGATGCGGGTGATGGAACTGATTGGGGCCCGGTTGGCGAGAATAGAGCCGGGTCTGGTCGAAATTGAGCTGCCGTTCCGCGAGGATCTGATGCAGCAGCACGGGTTTTTTCACGCCGGAATGTCCAGCACCATCGCCGACACGGCGGGCGGCTACGCGAGCTTTACCTTGAATCCCGGGGACACCTCGGTTCTTACGGTCGAATTCAAACTCAATCTTCTCGCCCCCGCAGACGGGGAGCGTCTGGTCGCCGCCGGCCGCGTGATCAAACCGGGCCGCACTCTGACGATCTGCGATCTGGAGGTGACAGCCTACAAGGACGGGCAGCCCAAACTGGTGGCGAAAGGCCTGCAGACCATGATGTGCGTGAAAGACCGGCCCGATATCCTTGCCGCCGGGTAACAAGAAGCCAATTCACATTCCATAGAACCTCGTCAGCCTATCTTAGAGGAAGCGTCACATGATCCCGAACCAATATCCCAGCCTCGATTTCGACCTTGGCGAGACCGCTGAGATGATGCGCGACACCGTGATGTCCTTCGCATCCGACAAGATCGCTCCGTTGGCGGCGGAGATCGACCGGGAAGACCGCTTCCCGCGGGAGCTCTGGCCGGAGATGGGCGCGCTCGGACTGCTCGGTGTGACGGTCGAAGAGGAATACGGCGGCAGCGGCATGGGCTACCTGGAACACTGCGTTGCCATGGAAGAGGTCAGCCGCGCCTCGGCCAGCGTCGGCCTGAGTTACGGCGCACACTCGAACCTCTGCGTCAATCAGTTGCGCCGCAACGGCAATGAAGAACAGAAAAACCGCTATCTGCCGAAGCTGATGACCGGCGAACATGTCGGCGCCCTGGCCATGAGCGAGCCCGGTGCGGGTTCCGACGTGGTCGGCATGCGTACCCGGGCGGACAAGAAGGGCGACCGCTATGTCCTGAACGGTAACAAGATGTGGATCACCAACGGACCGGAAGCGGACGTTCTGGTGATCTACGCCAAGACCGATCCCGATGCGGGTCCGCGCGGTATTTCAGCCTTTCTGGTGGAGAAGGATTTCGCGGGTTTCTCGACGGCGCAGAAGCTCGACAAACTCGGCATGCGCGGCTCGCCGACCTGCGAACTGATCTTCGAGGACTGCGAAGTGCCGGAAGAGAATCTGCTGGGCGGGGCCGGGCGCGGCGTCAACGTTCTGATGAGCGGCCTGGACTACGAGCGCGCCGTGCTGGCGGCCGGGTCGACCGGGATCATGCAGGCCTGCATGGATGTGGTTGTGCCTTACCTGCATGAGCGCAAGCAGTTCGGCAAAGCGATCGGCGAGTTCCAACTGATGCAGGGCAAACTGGCGGACATGTACACCACCATGAACGCCAGCAAGGCCTATGTTTACGCCGTGGCGAAAGCCTGCGACCGGGGCCAGACCACCCGTAAGGATGCCGCCGGTGCGATTCTCTACGCCGCGGAAAAGGCGACCTGGATGGCGCTGGAGGCAATCCAGGCGTTGGGCGGGAATGGATACATCAACGACAACGTGACAGGACGTCTGTTACGCGATGCCAAGCTCTACGAGATCGGCGCGGGCACCTCTGAAATCCGACGCTGGCTGATCGGGCGCGAACTCTTCAGCGAGACGGCTTAGGCGATCCTGGCAGTCATCAGACTCTTATCGACTCACCGGGAGCCGTTTTATGACCCTAATCATGAAGCCGAAATGCGAGCGCTGCGGCAACGGCCTTGCACAAGAGGGCGAGGCTTACATCTGCAGTTATGAATGCACCTTCTGCCCGGACTGCACCGAGGCCATGGAGAGCCTCTGTCCCAACTGCGGCGGTGAACTCCTGCGCCGTCCGCGGCGGCTCGAGGCGCCAGCGGTTGCTTGATGGCGCGCAGCCGGGGGCGGTTTAAACGGGCGTCCGCGCCAGCAGCTTCAAAGCGCTTGTGACGGCATAAAACATTGGAATACATACGAATTGGTGCGGAGTCGGAAGGCATAGAATAATTTTCTTCATCCGCTGAATCAAAGAAGAGTCAAAGCCTTAGCCGCCTGCGAGGTTTGAATCTCCAGATGGCGGATTTCCGTTTGCGGATGGGAAGAGTAGGCTGCCGCAATCGAGGCCAATTGCCCGAAGTTTTAGGAGGCCACGTGCCCACAATACTCATCACCGGCGCCAATCGCGGGATCGGCCTGGCGCTTGTAAAATCCTTCGCAAAGGATGGTTGGAAGATTCACGCCTGCTGCCGCAATCTCGAGCGTGCAAAGAAACTCAAGGCTGTATCGGGCGACATTACGCCGCACAAGCTCGACGTGACGGATAAGCTCAAGGTGGAGTCCCTCGCACGGGGACTTGCCGACGAGCCGATCGATATTCTGGTGAACAACGCCGGTGTCTACAACACGCGCGAAGGCTTCGGCTCGACCGACTATGAAGCCTGGACCGAAATGCTGGCGGTCAACACGCAGTCACCGTTGCGCATGGTGGAACACTTTGCCGACCTGGTTGCCAGGAGCGAGCGCAAGGTGATTGCCAATCTCTCAAGCCGCCTGGGATCGATCTCGGCGGTCGAGAAGGGGGGCAGCTATCCCTACCGGACATCCAAATGCGCACTGAACATGGTGACCAAGCTGCTCTCGGTCGATCTGGCGGATCGCGGGATCACGACCATCGCGCTGCATCCGGGCTGGGTCCAGACCGACATGGGCGGGGAGGACGCGGACATCGACGTCGAAAAGTCCGCAAGCGGCCTGCGTTCGGTATTGGAGCGCGCCGACCCCTCCCAGAACGGTGGCTTTTTTAACTACGACGGCGCCGCCATCTCCTGGTGAACTTAAGTGAGGACTTCCAAAAGCTATGCTGCTCAATGAGGAACAGGGACTGATCCGCGACACCGCGCGGCAATTCGCGCAGGAACGCCTTGCGCCCAATGCCGCGGCCTGGGACCGGGAGGCGCGGTTCCCGAGCGAAGCGATCCAGGAGATGGCATCGCTGGGTTTCCTGGGCATGCTGGTGCCGGAGGTCTACGACGGGGCGGGTGCGGACAATCTCTCCTATGCCCTCGCGCTGATGGAAGTGGCCGAGGGCGACGGTTCCTGCTCGACCGTGATGAGCGTGCACAACTCGGTCGGCTGCATGCCGGTGCTGCGTTACGGCTCGGATGAGCAGAAGGAGCGCTTCCTGAAGCCCATGGCGCGCGGCGAGAAGCTGGGCGCTTTCTGCCTGACCGAGCCGCAAGCGGGATCCGACGCAGCGGCGCTGAAGACCCGCGCACGCAAAGACGGGAACCACTATGTCCTGGATGGCGTGAAGCAGTTCATCACCTCCGGACGCAACGCGGATGTCGCGATTGTCTTTGCCGTCACCGATCCGGAGCAGGGCAAGAGAGGCATCAGCGCCTTTATCGTGCCGACCGACACGCCGGGCTACGAGATTGCCTCCACAGAGAAAAAGCTGGGGCAGAAAGCCTCGGACACCTGCCAGATCTCCTTTGAGTCCTGCCGTCTGACCCCGGACCACCTGCTGGGCGAAGAGGGCGAGGGTTACCGCATTGCTCTTTCCAATCTCGAAGGCGGGCGCATCGGGATTGCGGCACAATCCGTCGGCATGGCGCGGGCGGCCTACCAGGCGGCGTTGAGCTATGCCAAGGACCGCCAGAGCTTTGGCAAGGCGATCATTGAGCATCAGGCGGTTTCCTTCCGTCTCGCCGATATGGCGACGCAGATCCATGCCGCGGAGTTGATGGTCATGGATACCGCAAGATTGCGGGATGCGGGCGTGCCCTGCCTGAAGGAAGCGGCGATGGCCAAACTCTATGCCTCTGAGATGGCCGAACGGGTCTGTTCCGACGCCATCCAGATTCACGGCGGATACGGCTACCTTGCGGATTTCCCGGTCGAGCGGATCTATCGCGACGTCCGGGTCTGCCAGATCTATGAAGGAACCTCCGACATTCAGCGCATGCTGATCGGCAGGGAAATTGCGAAGGACTGAGCGGGGCTCTGCCGATCTCGGCAGCCTTATGTCAAGCGGTGGCCGCCAACAACCGCATCTGAGGGTAGAGACTCAACTATGATCGAGACAAAAACCACGGACGTCATCGAGTTCCACTTCGATTTCGCCAGCCCATTCGGCTACTTTGCCGCCCAGGAGATCGACGGTCTCGCGGCCCGGCACGGCCGCAGCGCCGTCTGGCGGCCTGTGCTTCTGGGGGCCGTCTTCAAGGAGACAGGTGCGCGGCCGCTCACCGAGATTCCCATGAAGGCCGGCTACGCCAGGCACGATATCCAACGCACCGCGCGCCGCATGGGCATCCCCTTTCAGATGCCAAGTCCCTTTCCCTTTGCGACGATTGCCGCCTGCCGCGCTTTTTACTGGCTCGATGCGCTCGATCCCGAGGCCGCAAAGACACTCGCAAAGGCGCTTTATGACGAGGCCTTTGGGAAGGGTGGGGACATTTCGAGCGCGCAAAGCGTCGTGCAGGTCGCCGCAGGCCTTGGCCATGATGCCGGCCAGGTCGAAGCCGCGCTCAAAGACCCGGAGGTCAAGGAGCGCCTGCGCGCCGTCGTGCAGTCGGCGATAGAGCGCGAAATCTTCGGTTCACCCTTCTTTATCGTCGATGACGAGCCCTTCTGGGGGCATGACCGGATGGCCATGCTCGAAGACTGGCTGCAGAACGGCGGCTGGTAGATAGACCGCACCCGCTGGAAGCCGTCTGCGCCATGGACGGCGCGGGCGGTCACGCCGCAGAGTGATTGGAGAGCGTAAAAGTGACCTCAAGTGCTTTACGTTTACGTAAACGTAAGTTTTGACTCGTCACCTTTGTGTCGCTTCGCTATACAGTTTTCGCTGTACGTTGTGTTGGCGGGCATGTTGGCTGGCCGAGGATCGGCGTTTAGTCTGCCAGGTGGCCTGATGCGCTAAAAGTCCCATGACGGGGAGGCCGGTCGCGCGGGGTTTGGCAAAGGCGGGCCTGGCAAAGGTAGGCTCGGCAAGGGTGGGCCCGGAAAAAGGGCCCGGCGAAAAGGGCTGGGAGGAGATCAAGAGTCTATGACCGTTTTAAAGAGTTCCATCTCGACGCGCGCGCCGGAGTTTCGGGAAAACCGTGCCGCCATGCAGTCGCTGGTCGAGACGCTTCGCGGTCAGGTGGATGAGGTGCGGCAGGGCGGCGGGGAGCGGCCCAGGAAACGGCATCTGGACCGGGGCAAGTTACTCCCGAGGGAGCGGGTCCGTACTTTGCTCGATCCCGGCGCGCCCTTTCTGGAACTCTCCCAATTGGCGGCCTTTGGGATGTACGGCGGCGATATTGCCTCCGCCGGCCTGATCACCGGCATCGGAAGGATATCGGGGCGCGAATGCATGATCGTCGCCAACGATGCGACGGTCAAAGGCGGCACCTACTACCCCATGACGGTGAAAAAGCATCTCCGGGCTCAGGAGATCGCCGAGCAAAACCATCTGCCCTGTATTTACCTGGTGGACTCAGGTGGTGCCAACCTGCCCAACCAGGACGAAGTCTTTCCCGACCGGGATCATTTCGGCCGGATATTTTACAATCAGGCCAATATGTCCTCCAAGGGCATCGCGCAGATCGCCGTGGTCATGGGATCCTGCACCGCGGGCGGCGCTTACGTTCCGGCGATGGCGGACGAGAGCATCATCGTGCGCAATCAGGGGACGATTTTTCTGGCCGGCCCGCCGCTGGTCAAGGCCGCCGTCGGCGAGATCGTAACGGCGGAAGATCTCGGTGGCGCCGACGTTCATTCCCGCACCTCCGGTGTGACGGACCATATGGCCCAGAACGATGCGCAGGCCCTGGGGATGGCCCGGCGGATCGTCGGCAATCTCAATCGGGTGAAGCGTCATGATCTGGTGGTCGAGGAGCCGCGCGAGCCGCTCTACGACCCTGCGGAGATTTACGGCATCGTGCCGCAGGATCTGCGCAAGCCCTATGATGTGCGGGAGGTGATCGCCCGGCTGGTTGACTCCAGCGCCTTCGACGAATTCAAGGCGCTCTACGGCACCAGCCTGATCTGCGGCTTCGCGCGGATCCATGGCTATCCGGTCGGCATCATCGCGAACAACGGCATTCTCTTTTCCGAGTCCGCGCTCAAGGGCGCGCACTTCGTGGAGCTCTGCTGCCAGCGCGGCATTCCCCTCGTATTTCTGCAAAACATCAATGGCTTCATGGTCGGGCAGAAGTATGAGGCCGGCGGCATCGCCAAGGACGGCGCGAAGATGGTGACCGCCGTCGCCTGCGCCAAGGTGCCCAAGTTCACGGCAGTGATAGGCGGCAGCTTCGGCGCCGGCAACTACGGTATGTGCGGGCGCGCCTATAGCCCGCGCCTGCTGTGGATGTGGCCGAACGCCCGCATATCCGTGATGGGCGGCGAGCAGGCCGCCGGTGTTCTGGCGACGGTGCGTCGGGACAATATCGAAGCGCGGGGCGAGAGCTGGAGTGTGGAAGACGAGGCGGCCTTCAAGCAACCGATCCTGGATCAGTTCGAGCATCAGGCCCATCCCACTTATGCAAGCGCACGGCTGTGGGATGATGGTATCATTGATCCGTTGGATACGCGGATGGCTTTGGGACTGGGGATCTCCGCCGCGCTCAACGCACCGATCGAACCTACTTCTTTTGGCGTTTTCAGGATGTAAGAGCCAGGATGTACACACCTTTTTTTATCGAAGAAACCGGACCCGATGGGATCGCACGCATCACCCTGACCCGGGTCGATGTCCACAACGCTTTCAACGACGCGCTGATCTCTGAGCTCACCTCGGCCCTCAAGGGGATGGAGGAAGATCCGCGTGTCCGTATGGTCATCCTCGCCGCCCGGGGCCGAAGCTTTTCGGCGGGCGCAGATCTCAACTGGATGAAGGAGATGGCGGGCTATAAGGAGAGCGAAAACCTGAAGGATGCGCGTGGTCTTGCGGAACTGATGCGGACCCTGAATGAACTGAGCAAGCCGACCATGGCGCTGGTTCAGGGCGCGGCCTTCGGCGGCGGGGTCGGACTGGTGGCCTGCTGCGATATCGCTCTGGCGTCGGAGGAGGCAAGCTTTTGCCTCTCGGAGGTACGCCTTGGATTGATCCCGGCGGTGATCTCACCCTACGTGATCGCGGCCATGGGCCAGCGCGCGGCGCGGCGGTATTTCCTAACGGCGGAACGCTTTCCGGCCCAGGAGGCCTATCGCCTCGGCCTCGTGCATGAGCTCGTTCCCGCTGAAGACCTGGAGACCCGCGGGAAGAGGCTTGCCCAGGTGATCCTGGCAGGCGGCCCCGCCGCGCAACGGGAATCCAAGGATCTCATTTTCGCGGTCAGCGGGAAGGCGATCGATGAGACGTTGATCGAGGACACGGCGGTACGGATCGCGCGGCTGCGGAAATCGCCCGAGGGCCGGGAGGGGGTCAATGCCTTCCTTGAAAAGCGCAAGCCCGACTGGGCGCAAGACTGACCGCCATGGGCGACAGCGACCGCAAATTGCTGGGGGCTGTACTGGCGACCGGAGCGATGATCGTCATGATCTCCTTCGCGGTCGGCGACGACGCCAGCTTTTTCCAGCTGATCATGCTGATATCCATCTCTGCCAGCGTCGCCTTTTTCTTCACGGTCTTTCCGGGCAGCCGGTTTTTCGCAATCGCCCTGGCGAACTTTCTCGCGGTCTACTCCTGCATCTTCGTGCTATTCGTCGAAGCCAACTTCACACTGGTCGAGAAGACCGTGGCACAGCTTGCCTACATCCTGCCCATCTTCGGGTTCGTGCTGGGCGCCTGGCTGCGGCGCGAGGCGATTCGGGACATTGTGGTGTCTCACCGGGTCCAGGAGGGGAGTAAGTTCCGGCACAGTCTGCCCTGGCTGCTGCCGGTGCTTTTGATCGGGATCGCGACCTTTGCCATTCCCGGGCGGGATTTCACTCCACTCCACCAGAGTTACCTGCTGTTTGCCGCCATGGCGGCCATCGCGGTTGCCGTCTTCATCGTCAGCAGTAATGTCGCCGCCTTTCTGCTCGACACCGGCCTGGTGTTCGAGGCTTTTTTTAAACGGGTGCAGCGGCTCTATATCCCGGCCTTCGCTTTCGTGACCTTCTATTCGATCAACGTCATCGTCTTTGCCTGTCTCTACAGGATTCTCGACCGCTTTTCGGATGGTCATCATTTTGCGATCGAGGGGGTCAGCCGGAACATCACCTTTCAGGAGAGCCTCTACTTTTCCATTATCACCGTAAGCACGGTCGGATACGGCGATATCGTGCCCGAGAGCGGGGCTTTGAGGGCGCTGTCGGCGGTGCAGATCGTTTTTGGCGTGCTGCTGCTTCTGTTCGGATTTTCCGAAATCATGAGCTACACCAAGGAACGCGGTGCGGGGCAGGGTGATTGAGGGTCAGGATGATTGATGGGCAGGATGATTGACGGGCAGGGGGGACTAACGTGAGAAACGGGAACCAAGCTTTTGTTTGACAAGATACTGATTGCGAACCGGGGTGAGATCGCCTGCCGTGTGATCGAGACGGCCCGGCGAATGGGGGTTGCGACGGTCGCGGTGTATTCCGATGCCGACCGTGACGCGCTGCATGTGGCCTGCGCCGACGAGGCCTGTCACATCGGTCCCGCACCGGCGACGGAGAGCTATCTGCTCGGTGCGAAGATCATCGAGGCGGCGCGGAGGACGGGTGCGCAGGCGGTCCATCCCGGTTACGGATTCCTGTCCGAAAACGCCGAATTCGCTGACGCCTGCGCAGACGCCGGTCTGACCTTTATCGGTCCGCCCGCAGACGCCATCCGGGCCATGGGCTCCAAGAGCGAGGCCAAGGCACTGATGGAGCGGGCCTCGGTGCCGCTCGTGCCAGGTTATCACGGGGCGGATCAGGATCCCGCGCTGCTGGCCTCCGAGGCCGAAAAGATTGGCTATCCGGTTCTGATCAAAGCCTCGGCCGGCGGCGGCGGCAAGGGCATGCGGATCGTGCGTTCGGCCACTGAGTTCCCGGCGTCGCTGGACTCTGCAAAGCGCGAGGCGGCGTCCTCCTTCGGTGACGAGCGGGTTCTGGTGGAAAAGTACCTGACCGCGCCGCGCCATATCGAGGTTCAGGTCTTCGCCGATTCTCTGGGCAACGCGGTTTATCTCTTCGAACGGGACTGCTCGGTTCAGCGGCGGCATCAGAAGGTGATCGAAGAGGCCCCCGCGCCCGGTATGACTGAGGCGCGCCGGGCCGAGATGGGTGAGGCCGCCGTCGCGGCGGCCCAGGCCATCGGTTACCAGGGGGCGGGCACCGTGGAGTTCATCGCGGAGGGCGAGGATTTCTACTTCATGGAGATGAACACCCGTCTGCAGGTCGAGCACCCGGTCACCGAGATGATCACCGGACAGGATCTGGTCGAATGGCAGCTCAGGGTGGCCTCGGGCGAAGCGCTGCCTCTATCCCAGTCAGAGCTGACTATCTCGGGCCACGCCTTCGAGGTCCGGCTTTATGCCGAGGATCCGCAGCGGGACTTTCTGCCCGCGACCGGGCGGTTGTTGCACTTCGAGACGCCCCCGCAAACCCGGCACCTGCGTCTGGACAGCGGTGTGCGGACGGGCGATTCGGTGACGGTCTTCTACGATCCCATGATCGCGAAGCTGATTGTCTGGGACCGGGACCGTGCTTCCGCTTTGGCACGTCTGCGGGCGGCCTTGGCCGGGACATATATTGTCGGCGTGACAACGAATACCGCCTTCCTGGCCGCCGTGGCCGCACACCCTGCCTTTGCCGAAGGCGGCGTCGATACCGGCTTTATCGAGCGCTATGCCGAGGATTTGCTGCCGGCCCCCGAAGCCGTCGATGATGACTGTCTCGCTCTCGCGGCTCTGGCTGAAATGTCCGCGGTCCGGCGTGAGGCCGCGCAGGATGCGCTGCGGTCCGGCGACGGCGGCTCGCCCTGGTTCCGGACCGATGGCTGGCGTCTGAACGGGGAAACCCGCCGGCACCTGTTGTTTCAGGAAGGCGAGCAGGAGTTCGTTCTGGACATCGGCTATGCGCCGGGGGGCGGCCTGGAGGCCGTAATGCCCGGTGGCGCGGTCATGTCGCTGCGGGGCGACTGGCAGGAAAACCGGCATCTGCGGGCGAACCTCGATGGCCGCGTCGTCAGCGCAAGGGTGTTGCGCCATGCTCAGGACTTTACGGTTCTGCACGCCGGCAGGAACCACCTGCTGCATCTGCTGGATCCGCGTAATCCGGACTTGGCGGGCGAGGATGAGGGCGGACAGCTCACCGCACCCATGTCCGGCAAGATCGTGGCGGTCCGGGTCGAGCCAGGAGAGGCGGTCGCGCAGGGACAGGTGCTGGTGGTGCTCGAGGCCATGAAGATGGAGCACAGCATTACGGCCGCCCAGGACGCGGTTGTCTCGAGGGTTTTCTTTGCCGCCGGTGATTTGGTGGAAGAGGGGGCTGAACTCTTGAGTCTCGAGACTGCTGACGATTGAGTGTTTGAGCAAAACAGCACAGGAAGAAAAGAGGGTCCTTTGTCCTATCCGGCAAACGTCAAGATGGTGGAGGTAGGTCCGCGCGACGGCCTGCAGAACGAAGCGGACATCGTCCCCACCGAAATCAAGGCTGAGTTGATCGACCGGCTGGCCGACTGTGGTCTGCCGGTGGTCGAGGCCGGCGCCTTCGTCTCGCCGCGCTGGGTGCCGCAGATGGCGGATTCGGCGGAGGTGCTGGCGGCCATCAGGCCGAAGGAGGGCGTCAACTACCCGGTCCTGGTTCCGAACGTGAAGGGGCTGGAGCGTGCACTGGAGATGAAGGTCGGGGAGATCGCCGTCTTCGGGGCGGCCTCCGAGAGCTTCACGCAAAAGAACATCAACTGCTCGATCGCCGAATCGTTAGAGCGCTTTGCACCGGTGATGGAACAGGCGCGCGGGCAGGGGCTGCGGGTCCGGGGGTATGTCTCCTGTGTGCTCGGCTGTCCTTACGAGGGCGATATTGCGGTGAGTGCGGTCGCCGAGGTGGCGGAGGCGCTTTACAAGGGCGGCTGCTACGAGATTTCGCTCGGCGATACCATCGGGGTTGGCACGGCGGCCAAGGCCAGGGCTATGGTCGAGGCCGTGGCTGCGCGCATCCCGGTGAGCGACCTCGCGCTGCACTTTCACGATACCTACGGACAGGCTCTGGCCAATATCCTGAGCTGTCTGGAATTGGGCGTGGCCACGGTCGATTCGTCGCTCGCCGGTCTGGGCGGATGCCCCTACGCGGAGGGAGCGTCGGGCAATGTGGCCAGCGAAGACGTGCTCTACATGCTGGAGGGACTTGGGGTGGAAACCGGGGTCGATCTGGACCGTCTGATCGCTACCGCCTGGTGGATCTCCGAGCGTTTGGGCCGCAAGCCTGCGTCCAAGGTCGCACTGGCGCGCGGCGCAAAATAGAACTGCTTAACAGGGTGCCCGGCAGAGCTGCCGGGGATCGAAGCTGGTTTCTTTCAGAGAATCACTGGAAAACGCGGCACAACCTCTATCTCATAGGGCGGGTAGGATGAAGCCTGTGAGCTTCCCGGTGACTAAAACGGGCCGTCGGAATACGGCCGGCTATGAATGAAACGCTATGAGCAAACTGAACCTGATCAAACTCTCCGTCGGGAGTGAACATGTGGAGGGCTTGCGTGAGTGGCAGGCCTACCGTCTGCGCGAGACCGGCCAGATCTACCATCAGACCCGCATGATGCCCCGGCGCAAGGACGAGCTGCTGGACGGCGGCTCGATCTATTGGGTGATCAAGGGGCAGGTGCGGGCGCGGCAGCGCTTGCTGGACATCGAAACGGTCTATGATAACGAGGGGCAGCGCTACGCCCGTTTGATCCTGGATCAGGAACTGCACCGGACCGTGAACCAGCCGCACAGGCCTTTCCAGGGCTGGCGTTATCTCAAGCCCGCGGACACCCCGCTGGACCTCTCGGATGCCCCTGAAGGCGTCGCGGAAATGCCGGAAGAAATGAGGGCGGAGCTCAAGGAATTGGGCCTGATATAAAAAGATAATTTTTTTTCATTTTCTTGCTGGACAGCCCGGAGCAGGGGGCCTATAACCCCGCTCGTCAGCGACGCAGACACTCCGGTGGATCACGCGCTGGCCATCCAAAACGACGAGATTGTCCCAGGTGCACCTGGTAACGGTTGCACAGGGGGTTTCTTGTCGCTACTATCTTCGGCCTCACTTCACCGTTTGATCGGTAGGTTGGGTTGTGACTTCGGGAAACTGAAGTTGCGCGGATCTTAGGCTCGTTCTGATGTCCGCCTGTTCTTTGACATAGTGAATATGATTTGGAAGGGATGCGCGGTCGGCGGTCTGTGTGGGGTGGTATTGTCTCATATTTAGGGCCTATGCTTTGCGCATCTTGTGTTACACAACTATGCGTAAGA
>NZ_ML660059.1 GCF_007004665.1 Denitrobaculum tricleocarpae
AAGACGGTCTTGCCGATATCGATGCCAAGGGTTTTGATATCCATGGGATGGTCCTTCCTTGCGTTGCTGATGTGGGCACATCAAGCATCGCACACCGAAAGCCCGGTGGGGCGGGCCATCCCATTAGACCTGAGCCCGATCACACTTTCAGAATAAGACTTGCTCCCGATATTTATGATAGACCGCAAAACTTTTGATATTTATCTTCATACAGCTTTTTGACGCGAATTGCGTTTAAGACCCGTTCCCAACGTTCTGTTTCTTCATACTCGCGTTTCAACTCTTCCACCGCGCCCATGTTTACCAAGGCTTTAATGATCGGATAGGAAATCTGTGCGCTTTCAGTGTCCCTTAGTATCTCCAGCAGATCGTCTTTGACACTAAATGCCCTTTCTTCCATCAAACAGATTCCTATCAAAGCTCCTCTTGGAAGATCTTCGCGGCTCAGGTTCTGCTTGGTTTTGTTACGGCCATACCATGCCCGGAACGCGGAAACGTAATACACGGCGGCATCCGGTTCACCGTCGCCGAGTCTTGCAACAGCCTCCCAGGCGATAGACCTAAGTTCGTCGTTCTGAAAAATTTCCAGGATTTGATCCGAAATAATAGCGCCTTGTCCGGCGGGTAGAGCGCCAATGGCTGTCGAGAGACTCCGAACAACGTTTGTCTGGTCCGGCGTGTTCAGGATTCTATCGGCCATGGCCGCAATCAACTCGTCGGGGACGGGGCTCAGTTTCTCATTAAAGCGCCTTAGCCCAAAGCCTGGTGTTATCCGTTCATCCTTTAGAGCCAGCAGCACTAGATCGACATCGTCTTGCGTCGGCGTAAGATCCTGACCCGGTGTGCTGTCCAGATTGCGATCCCTGAAGGACGCCAGATAGTGAGGAAAGAAATCGTGTCCGGCCTGCCTTGCTGCTCCCCGGCTCAACACCGCTCTTCGCACAAACTCACGTGCCTCAGATCGTGCTCCAATAAAGGGAGCTTTAACCGG
Source organism: Denitrobaculum tricleocarpae (assembly GCF_007004665.1). GTDB lineage: Bacteria > Pseudomonadota > Alphaproteobacteria > Kiloniellales > Kiloniellaceae > Denitrobaculum > Denitrobaculum tricleocarpae. Next base: position 992 of record NZ_ML660059.1, read on the forward strand.
ATCAGTGACAGCACCGAAAATTCGCGGTTCCTCGTGATACGCAAAAGCTTGTAGATCGTTCTGCACAAACTCACTGCGTAAGAACCCAAGAGACATTTGCAGACTGCCACCACCGTGTCCAATACCTGTCAGTATCAGTGGATGCGACAACGGCTCGGCTTTCGTCTCGGTTGTCTGGAAAAGCGTTCTGTAACCGTTATCAGTCCTCTCAATGACACGCTTCCGTCTCGCTGAAACGGCGACTGCGCCGAGATTAAATCGAGCGGAGAGCTTAAACCTCCGCCGCTCGGTTACTGGCTCCGTCACATAAATGATCTCTGCGTCCGACAGCCGCCCTCCCTCACTCACGATGCACTCGCCGAGTAAAATACGCTGGGTAACTGCGCTCTCGGTATCAGGGTTAAGCGGACAGGTCTCCCGCTTTTCAATAAAGTAGACCGTCGTGAGCGTATCATCGGTCGTACTGGTGCCGACGAAATCGTCATCGCTCTGTTTCCGATGAACACCAACCATCACCCGATCTACTGCGCCGTTGTAAAGCAAACGCTGACAAAGCCTGTTGCAGTTGTTTTCATCGGATCGGCGAAATGTTGCGGTCCTACTCGTGATTAAAGCTAAAGTGCCACTAAGTTTTATCGGAGTCTCAACATCAACATCGTCTCGCGTTAGCTGCTCGACCCGTTTGTAGGTCTCCTGGTTATTGCTAAAGGGGATGTAGAAAGACACAAACGCCAACAGCGCTGGCGCCAAGCCCCATCGCAGTTTGCCCACAGGGCGCAGAACGAGCACCAAAAGTGTGAGAGCAAGCGAATAAAAGAATACGGATGGCGCCGCGTAGAGAATCAGACCTGGAATAACGAACAAAAACAAACCCACAACGATAAGGGTCGGACTCAACAATACGATCACTGTCAAGATTCCAGTGACGAAGAGAAACCAACCCCAGGCCTTTAGATCTCTAGACAAACCGATATCTCTTGAATTGCTCTCAAGGAAAAACTCGCTCTCTCACCAAAACGATATATGGAAAACCTTAACGGTTTTATACACTCTGGATTGTATTCCTTAACAATGTGCGCGCCTTAGCGGCTGTGGTATCTTTAGACGGTCCGGATCTGCCAAGAGCGCTGATCCCTTTGCCCAACTCCGCAAACCACTCGCCCCAACAAGCCCCCTTCAGAAACCTTGACCACACCCCAACGGCGCTGAATAGTTGTCGCAAAACATGTCCAAACGGAGCGCGGCAATGAAGAAAATCCTCACGGCCCTGGCGTTGATCTTTGTCGGCATCCCGGCGTCGGCGCAGCAAAGCGCAGAAGCTTGCGCGGCGCTTCGGGACAGCGTCTTTCCCGGCGGGCATGTGACCTCGGCGCGGGTCGTGGCGGCTGCGGACGCGAACCCGGCCTATTGCGAAGTGCGCGCCACGGCGCTGCCCGCGATCTCGATCGAGGTGCGGCTGCCACTGGAGGGTTGGAACGGCAAATTCTACCAGGCGGGCTGCGGCGGCTTTTGCGGCGTTCTCGGGCGGGCCGATGCGGGTAAGAGCTGGATCAACGCCATGCGCCCCGGGCTGGAACGGGGCTATGCCACCGCGACGTCGGACAGCGGGCACCACGGCCTGTCGGTGGTCGATGCCGGATGGGCTTATAACAACCCGCAGGCCGAGCGGGATTGGGGATGGCGGTCGATTGGCGAGACCAACCGCATCGCAAATCTGATGATCGAAGCCTTCTACGGCAACGCCTCGACGCAGGCGATCTTTCAGGGCTGCTCCACCGGCGGGCGCATGGCCCAGGTCGCGGCGCTGCGCCATCCCGAAATGTTCGACGGCATCATCTCGGGCGCGCCGGCCATGGACTACCCGGGCCTGGTCGGGACCAAGATGTCGTGGCTGGTCCAGGCCAACACCGCGCCCGACGGCAGCCAGATTCTCGGCCCCTCCGAGGCTGCCGTGATCGGTGACGCCGTGCTTGCTCAGTGCGACGGGGTGGATGGCGCCGAGGACGGCGTGATCGCCGATCCGCGCCAGTGCGAGGTCGACTACAGCGGCCTCGGGCTCTCCAATCAGCAGCTCGACGCGCTGGCAAAGTGGCGGGAAGGTCCGCGGAATGCGGCCGGCGAACAGCTCTATCCCGGCGGCATTCCCGAGGGGTCCGAGCCCTTCTGGTGGCTCTGGCTCACGGGCAATGGCGAGGGCGGCGGCAAGCTCGTTCCCGCCTTCGCGACCAACTTCGGCCGCTATATGGCCTTCGATGAAGATCCCGGCGCCAACTGGACGCCGATGGACTTCGATTTCGAGAGCGATCCGGCCCGCATGAGCCTCTCCACCGCCGCCTATAACGGCGACGACCCGGATATCTCGGCCTTTCGCGAAGCCGGCGGCAAGATGATCGTCTTCCACGGCTGGGCCGACGCGATCGTGACCCCCTACAAGACCGTGGAGTGGTACGAAAAGGCCGCCGAACTGGCGGGTGGAGAAGAGGCGCTGAAGGAAGACGTCGCCCTCTTCATGGTCCCCGGTCTGGATCACTGCGGCATCCTGCCCGGCCCGAACGGCATCAACGCCGCCGCGCTCGATCCCCTGACGCCGCTGGAAGCCTGGCTGAACGAGGGTGAAGCTCCGACCTCGATCGCCGCGGAATAGGATCGGGCAGGTCACGCGAGGGGAGCAACTGGCCCCGGTTTCCCCGATCAAATGCCCTTGGCGTAGGACTTGATCACATAGTCGTTGCCCAGTTCCTTGACGTAGCCGGACTCCCAGTAAAAGCCGCCGGGGGCACCGAACCATTTTTCGAAGTCGGCGGCTTTCTCGAAGTAGAAGATGCCGTAGTTGGGGTCGAAGAACATGGCGTCGGCGCCGACGAAGGCGGCGAGCGCATGCCCGCCCGCCGAACCATGCAGGGAGATGAGCTTGTAGGACCAGTAGCCGGCGCTGTGCTTGCCGACGATGGCCTTGGCCAGGCGCCAGGCGAAGGCGGTGTCCACGGCGCGGTTGTTGCGGCCGGGCTTGAGACCCGGATTGACCAGGTTCCGCGCCGGGTTGCTGATCTTCATCTGGCGCAGGATTCCCCGTTTGCGCAGGAACTCATCGGTGAAGGCGTCCTTGATACGGGCGGCCTCCGCCCAAGTCCTGGCGTTGTCGAGCGCCTTGCCGTAAGCGAGCTGGTTGAGGGCCATGGCCACGCCGGAGTAGTTGCCGCCGCTGCGCGGATTGGCCTCGGAGGCCATGGCCTTCGCCGCCTCAGCGAAAGAGGTGGGGACGTCATTGGCGTGATGGGCGATCCAGTTCATGCAGAGGGATTTGCAGATGCCGTCGCTGGTCTCGGGAAGCGCCAGCATGATGTTGCCGAGGCCTTCCACCCGGTCGCCCTGGTTGAAAGCTTCGATCAGGTATCCGTTAAAAATACGCGCGGTCCCGCGCACGACTGCCGGTGTGCCGAACATGTCAGCCTCCTTTTCGTATCTGCCCCCCCGGTTTCAAGTCCTGGGGTCTTAAGTCCTGGGAGGGGCGAAGTGTGATGATGTGGTTGGGCGGTTCGCCTGAGCGGCTAAACCGATCGGATGAACGCTAAGCCGCCGATTGCTGTGCCGGGGCGGGCGGCATCTCTTCAAAGCTAATCTCTTTAAGCCCGCTGGCCACGGCGAGATCGCCGGGAATAAGCGGCAGCGACCAGCCGGAGGAGATCGGCCTCATCGGCGCGCCCCATGGCGATTGCACCGTCGGGGAGCACTCCAGGCTCCCGACCATTGCAGGCACGGGCCCGACTGCTGCAGGAAACCCGAAAGCCTTGCGCCGATCCGCTCCGTTACCGGTTGTCACCGGCCGCAGTTGAGCAATAAATCCAGGCATCCGACTCTCCTCGCTTTGGCGGGCCTGCCGCGACGACCGCGGCCGATGCGCCCTTGTTACCGCGACAACAATCTGTCCCCCGGCTTTATTCCAATTTTTTTTCGAGTGGCCGCAGTTTAGAAAAAACGCGTCTCCCCGCCTGATGTAAGACCCCACGCGGACCAGTCGCCCGGCCCTGCCTTTAACATGCCGCGCAGGCGGAGACTCCCCGATCGCGAAGCAGGGAAGTGCGGACGCGGAGACATCCTGGCGCAGGACCTGGAATTGGGCGCACCGCGGCCAATGCCGAACCTACGGCGCCAGACCCAAACAGGGCCGGACCCGCAGTGCCCGAACCGCTGTCCCCAAGGCGGAGCGCGAAACGCTGCCCCCGATCATAGCATCCGGGTCACAGCAGTAGACCCCGCTCCGCCGACGGCCGGACTGAAACGGTAGCCGTTACGCGGCGCGGACGCGGTCCAGGAAGCTGGTCACCTGTTCTGACAGCCGCTCGGACTGCCGCGCGAGTTCCGCGGAGGCCGAGAGGACATTGCCCGCACTCTCTCCGGTCTGATCCGAGGCGCTTCTGACCCCGGCAATCGACGAGGTGACCTCCTGGGTGCCGGCGGAGGCCTGCTGGGTGTTGCGGCCGATCTCGTTGGCCGCCGCGTTCTGTTCTTCGATCGCGGCCGCGACCGAGGTGGAGATCTCGCGGATCCGGTCGATCCGCACGTTGATATCCGCAATGGCCGAAACCGCCCGGCCGGTCTGATCCTGAACGCTCTGAATCTGACTGGCGATCTCTTCGGTCGCCTTGCCGGTCTGGTTCGCCAGGCTCTTGACCTCACTGGCAACGACCGCGAAACCCTTACCGGCATCGCCGGCCCGCGCGGCCTCGATCGTCGCGTTCAAAGCCAGAAGGTTCGTCTGTTCCGCAATGTTCGTGATCAGGCTGACGACGTCGCCGATGGACTCGACCCGGTCCGCCAGGCCCTTGATTTCAGTATCGCTAAGGGCCGCCGCGTTGACCGCCTCTTCCGCAGCGCCGGTCTGAACCGTCATCTGGCGGCTGATCTCGCCGATCGAATTGCCAAGCTCTTCAGAGGCCGCGGCAACCGTGGCGACGTTGGAGGAGGCATCCGTTGCGGCGCTCGAGACGATATTCGCCTGGTTGCTTGCTTCGGAGGCAATGTCGGACATGCTTTGCGACGTGGATTGCATCTCCGTCGCCGCGGAGGACACGGACTGAACGATCTCGCCCACCTCGGCCTGGAACTCGTCAGCCAAGGTCAGCATGGCGGCTTTCTTCTCGGCTTCCGCACGCGCGCTGGCCTCCCTCTGCTGCTGCTCGAGCGCAATCTTCTCGACCGCATTTACGCGGAACACCTCGACCGCGCGCGCCATCTCCCCGATCTCGTTGCGCAGATCCTGGAAGGGAACCTCCAGCTCGGTCTCTCCTTTCGCGAGGCTGCGCATGGTCGCGGTTGTCGTGGCAACCCCTTGAGAGATCGCCCGGGCGGACATCAGCACAATACCGGCCGTGACGGTCAGTATGATGGCGACGATGGTCATGGCTTTGGTCAGGCTGGCCCAGAAGAGAGCATCCAGATCGTCGACATAGACGCCCGTTCCGACCATCCATCCCCAAGGCTCGAAGGGAGCTCCGTAACCGATCTTCGCAACCGGAATATCGGACCCGGCTCTCGGCCAGTCATAGTTCACAACGCCGCCGCCAGTCTTGGCGGCTTCAATGAGATCCCGAATCAGGAAGACGCCGTTGGGATCCTTCACGCCGATCATATCCGTGCCTTCACGCGCCGGCGCCGGACCCAAGACCTGGTTGGTTCCCTTGTAGTCGTATACATAATAGTAGTCGTCATTCCCGAAACGAACGTCGCGCAGAGCGTCGCGCGCCAAGGTCTGCGCAGCCTCCAGGGTCAGGTCGCCGCTCTCGTACCGGGCGTGATGATAAGCGAGGATATCAACCGCCGCTTCGGAGAGTGTCGCAATCGCGGCAACACGCGCATCGTACATGGACTCTTTCTCCGACAGGAGCATCAAGCCACTAAGAACGGGGAAGCCGACAACGCTTACAATCATAATCAAGATCAGCCGAGCCTTGATCGACATGTGACGCAACATAGTAAATCCAAGAGTTAAGTGAAGACTCCCTCTGTAGTAGCAAAAAATTGTGATTTTTCAGTTAATTGCAGAGTATTCGGTCAAGGTAAACATCGAAATTACGCTTTTTCGACCTTGCGTTGTTTCCTCTTCTCTTTATGGATCGAATCGAGTCCCCAGGTGGTAAGCAGTCCGCGCGCATTGGCTTAAAGCGCGACCCATAATGTAAGAAATGGAAGCTACGACCTGACGCGCGCGCTGGAGACCGCAAGGCCGCCGAAGACCGTGACGAGGCCGAGCGCCGCGGCGCCGAGGGAGAAGCCGGCGGCGAGACCGAACATGGCGGGCCAGGCAAAGCCCGCCGCGATGCCCGCAAGGACCGCGCCCAGCGCGCCGATGCCGTCCATCAGCGCGAAGGCGAAACCCAGGGTCGAACCCTCGCTGTGGCCGACGTGATCGATGGCGCCGGCGAGGATGGCGGCGCGGATCGCGGTGAGCGCGGCGACCGCAAGCATCATGGCCGGGATCATGATCCAGAGCGAGGGCTGGAAGATCATCAGCAGGGCCGCAAGCGCCGCCGCGAGATTGCCGAAGACCACGACCGGCCGGCGGCCGGCGATGTCGGAGAGCTTGCCGACCCAGGGCTGCGCCAGCGCGCCGACGATCAGCATGGCGGAGAAGGCGATGCCCGCCGCCCCCGGGCCGAAGCCGTGACGGTCCGCGAGATAGAGCGGGATCATGCTGAGCAACGCCATCAGCGCCATGTTGTAGAGACAGATCATCGCCACCAAACGCGGGCCGCTGCCCCGCCGCCAGATGTTCAGCAGGTTGAGCAGGGTCCGTTTGCTGACCGACTTCTTTTCGACCCGCGGGACCGCCCGCGCGACCCAGAAGAAGCAGATCCCCATGAGCGCGGTGGGCAGCGCCGAGATCACCAGGGCCTCGCGCCAGTCGACGAAGGCCAGCAGGAAGCCGACGGCGAGCGGCGACAGCACCTCGGCGAGCGAGCCGCCGATGGCGTGAATGCCCAGCACATGCGCGCGGCGGTGCTTGTTGTCGCGGGTGAGCACGCCCGTGGCGATCGGGTGCCAGGCCGCATCGCCCAGGCCGGCGACGGCGAGCAGCAGCGCGAGACTCCAGAAGCCCGGCGCCATGGCGGCCAGCAGATAGCCGACGGCAACCCACCAAAAGGTCGCTGCCAGCAGCCGGCCCCGGTTCGAGACGTGATCGGCGAGAATACCGGCGGGCAGATAAGCCAGCGCACCGCCGAAATTGCAGATCGTGAAGAGCAGGCCGACCTCGGCCGGCGACAACCCCATGGCGAGGCCGGCGGTGGGCACGATCAGCCACAGCGAAGTGACCGGCCAGTCGTTGGCGAAATGGCCCAGCGCGAACCAGGTCAGGAAGCTGCGGTTGGTCATGGCGGCGGCACGCTCTGCTTGGGGAATGGAGACGCTCTCTTAACAAGACCCTAAACCAGAACAACCTGTCTTTCGTTCGACAGAGAGACGAATTATATCTAGAATTCGTCAGACAGCTGACGGAATTGATCCCATGCCCGAACTGGCCCGATAACCGGACTGGCCCCATGACTGAATTAAAAGACCACCCCCTCAGCGGTTCCGGCGAAGCGAACATGCCGCGCTATCTGGGGGAGACGGTGAAATCGATCGCCAGCGAGAGTTACGGCTGGCACAGCCACGGCTGGGGGCAGCTCATCTCGGCGGCCTCGGGCTCCATGTACGTCGGCACGCCGGACCTGGTCCTCCTGCTCAGCCCGGCGATGGTTCTTTGGATTCCGCCGGATGTGGAGCACTGGATGCGCTACGGACCGGACAACGAAATGCGCTACGTCGACGTGCGCCGGGACGAAGCCGGGAAGATCGGCGCGGACTGCCGGATCATCGCCATGACGCCGCTGCTGGGCGCCCTGATGTCCGAGACGGTTCCGCGCAAGGGACGCGGCCGCGCGGACGGTCATAAGGCCGCGCTGCACGACCTGCTGCGTCACGAACTGGCCGCGGCGCCGGATGTGCCGCTCTCGATCACCCTGCCACGGGATTCCCGCATCCGCCGCTTCGCGGAGTCTGCGCTCGACGATCCCGGCGTCATCGACTCCGTCGAGACCTGGCTCGCCGACGCCCCCGCCAGCCGCAAGACGGTCGAACGCCTCTTTACCGCGGAAACCGGCATGCCGCCGTCACGCTGGCTGCGGCACGCGCGCCTTTTTCATGCCATCTCCAGGCTCTCCGCCGGCGAGAAAGTCAGTTCCGTCGCCTTCGACATGGGTTATGCCTCTTCCAGCGCCTTCAGCTATATGTTCCGCCAAAGCCTGGGGCGCAGCCCGAGCGACTTCTGCAGCTGAGTCTCCGGAGGTGCGTTGACCGGGCTCATCCCTTGTTTTCTGAACTGCGCGTCAGCTTGCAAAGGCAGAGCGGCAGGAAAAGCCAGGCGGTCACCCGGCCGTGGTGAGACGGAGAAGCCGGTCACGCAGCTGCTTGACGATCGACAGAAGATTCTGCCGGGTCGTTCCCGGAAAACCTGCCGCTGTGAAAAGCTCCGGGTAGCTGAAGTAGTGGTGCGATGTGCTCAAGCGCTTAATGTTCCGCCGCTGAAAGTCGGTCATGGGCAGGGCTTTGATCGCATCCAGGGCCTCTTGCCGTGCGCCCACATCATAGAGGTGCAAGGCCCGGCCCGGTTCCAGGCGCTCACGGGACTGGCCGGTCAGGGGCGCAAGAATCTCATCCCAGGCCGCCTGCACCTTCGCGACACTCCAATGCCGAATGTCCCAGTCCCCGGGTTTGATCTTCTTGAAGTCGAGTGGCCCGTTCACATGAAAAGCGACCGTCGAACCTCCATCCACCACCTGCTGCAGGGATAAGTGATCCGCCAGCTGATGACAGCAAACAGCCAGGGAGTAAGCCGGAAAATAGAGATAGTCCTGCATTGCGATGGTTGCGGAGCCGGGCACCAGGGAAGAGCCGAAAACCTCCAGGCAATGGGTCAGGTCCGGTTGTTTTTTCGGCGCATCGAGGAACAGAAATTCGATCGGCTTCCCGGTCCATTCGATATCTTTGATTTTTGTCCGCTGACTCGTGATACGGTCGGCGAAGGCAGACACATTTTTCAGGAAATACTCTTCAAAGCTATCGCCCTTTTTCAGCGGAAGATCGACGACGTTGCTGTCACCCCATGCCCAGGTGAAGCCATCGAAGCAATAGAGATGGGTTTGCTTGCCGCTGGCCGCCAATCCAGCGGCAATATGGATGCTGCTTCGGCCGAGCCAAGAGCCGACCTCCACAACATCGCCGGTGCCGCGCAGCTGGCTCGAGCTTTTCCAGAAGAGGTACCGGCATTCGGGTTCCGACGTCATGCCCGGGAGTGTCGGGAGTTCTGGCAGCACAACCTTGGCGAAATCCGACGCAAGCGGGGGGACATCAGCCCCCGGTGAATGACCCGAAATACTATGTTCTGTCATTTCGACGTCTTTCTATCTTGAAGCTTGCACATCGCCTGTCGTCAGCCTGAGCGTGAAGAGGATCCGCCATGGATATTCGGTCTTGAACTCCATACCTGCAAGCTCCTCGCCTTACAACTTTAAACAGGTCATGTCCGCCCTTGCGCTCTCGGGAGGCACTTGACCCGGCTAATCCTCGGCCCGCTGTCGGGTCAGCCACGCGCGCGGGGCGCAGCCGAAGCGGCGTTGGAAGGCACGGGCCAGGGCGGTGGCGCTTTGATAGCCGGTCGCCGGGGCGACGGCCTTTAAGGGCCGGCCCCGCAGGAGGAGCTGCTTTGCGAGCTCCAGGCGCAGGGCGGTCAGATAGTCGCCAGGCGACGCCCCGACCCGCTGCTTGAATGCCGCCGCGAAGTTGGAACGGGACATGCCGGCGATCCCCGCCAGGGCCTCGATGTTCAGCTCCGCCGCCGGGTCGGCGTGCATGGCGGCAAGGGACCTGGCGAGCTTGGGATCCGCCAGGCCGGCCAGCAGGCCCCGTTCGACCAGGCCCCGCGCAATACAGTGGCGCAGCAGCATGACGATCAGCAGCTCGAGGATCAGATCGACCGCGGCCCGCTGTCCGAACCCGGGCGTGAAGGCTTCATCGAAAAGACGCTCGAGCACGGGACCCAGGCCCGCCAGGGCATCGAGCGGCACGATCAGTGGGTCCGGCAGTCCGAGCATCAGAAATTCGGCCTCGGGACCGTTATAGCTCAGGCGGGCGCAAACCAGTTCGCTGCCCGGTTCGCTTCCGGATTCACCACCCGATCCGCGCACTGGTTCACTCCCCCGTTTATTGGCCGGTTCACTCTCCTGTTTGCTGGCCGCTTGCCCCTCGGCTTCCAGGCGGTGGCCGCGGGGCTTTGAGAAGAGGATGAGACTTGGCTGCTCGATATGCCGGACCGCTTCGCCCTTGCTATGCAGCCGCAGCGGGCCCCGGCGCAGCAGATGCAGATGACCCTGCGCGCCGACGTCGCCGACGTCGGAGGTGCCGCAGAGGGACCCGGAAAAAAAGACGCTGGCAGTCAGGCTGCGGCCGCTGAGCCAGGGAAAGAGATCGGGGTCTTCGGACGAACGGCGTGTTTCTTCGGACAAAATATCAGACCTGATGGCTTACCTCTGTTCCAGGGACCGGACCGCGGCCTCGCCCGCAAGCCTGCGCCCCTTCGAACAATGAACCCACTGGAGGTATCCCAATGTCGCTCGTTTTCAAAGCTTTTCGTAACGCGCTCTTCTCCGTCGGCCTTGCGCTGGCGGTCGTCCCGGCCACAGCCCAGCTCGCGCAGGCCGAAACCGAGGTCAATATCGTCGAGGGCTACGCCGTGCACGGCTACGACGTCGTCGCTTACTTTACGCAGGACAAGCCGGTCGTCGGTGACGACCGCTTCACCGCAAGTCACGAAGGCGCAAACTATCGCTTCGCAAGCGCGGAAAACCGCGATCTCTTCACCGCCGATCCGGCCAAGTACGCCCCTAAGTACGGCGGGTACTGCGCCTTCGGTGCCGCCATGGGCCGTAAATTCGACGGTGATCCCAACGCCTGGGCGATCGTTGACGGCGAGCTCTACCTGAACCTCAACAAGAAGGTTCAGGCCCGCTGGAAAGAGAACATCCCCGGTTTCATCAAGGGTTCCGAGAATAACTGGCCCCTGATCCGCAGCATCGCCGATGCCTCTCTCGAAGCCTCCACGCCGGAAGGTGTGACGATCGGCGCTCAGTAAGTCCGCCACTGAACCGTTCGCCCGGAGCCATCTGCGCTCCGGGCTTTCTGGAGCAAGATCATCCGTCATGCGGTCCCGGGTGGTGCCGCAAGACGGAACCGCTGCGCGGCGGCCACAGCATAAAGATGACCCTGAATAGATAGACTCAGATCTTTTTTGTGTATTTCTAAGCGAGCTCAGATAACATCTAATGCCTTAGTTTGGACCACATACTCGGTCCACTGGACTTGGCGCAGAACAGTTGTATGACAGCAGAGCAGGGCACGTTGGCCGGTGTGAACGAAGAATCCAGAGCTCTTCGGGTGGCAGTAATTGAGGAGATTCGGGTGCTCGCCAGTGCCTCGCTGCAATCGAAATATGAGATTGATGTTCCCATTGCAGATGTTCCGGCCGAACTTATTTGCGGCTTTTGCGATGATCTCTATCATCCAAAAAGCAAAACCTTCCTGGACGCATTCACGGAAGACGAAATCAAACAATTAGCAGTGCTGTACGGACTGCTGTATCTCGTCAGCGAGACGGTGAACCGGTCACATCCTCTGAAAATAGCCGATCTCCAGAAACTGCCTGAATGGCGTGCGGTCATGTCATATGCGAAAGACTTGGAGTCCGATCTCTAACGTAGAGAAGAGCCGGGTTTAATGGGAGGGTCCGCCCCACGGTTTTTTGGTATGCGATGATCGATGTGCCCGCATCACCAACACGAGGACATTATCTCATTCCACTCGCCTCCAAATGCTCTGCGCTTGCAGATTTCAGGTTGCAGCCGGGAAATTGAACCTAAATAGCAAACAGGTTCATCACATATCGGCCTCTGCGCCGGAGATGGCCGCGCGCCGCGTGCCATGCCGGGGTTCGCACGCCCGGCTCTACGCATCACAGTATTTCGAGGTTTACCAAGAATGAGCATGACCAGAGGCAATCCCGGGGCGCTCTTCAACAGCACCCAGTATGGTTTCTCCCAGGCCGTATCGGCGAAAGGGAGCAGAATCGTCATGACGTCCGGTCAAGTGGCCTGGGACGCAGACGAAACCCTGACGGGCGCGGGCGATTTGTATGCCGAGGCGTCCAAGTCCCTGGAGAACGTAAAGATCGCCCTGTCCTCGCTTGACGCCCGGCTCGCGGACGTCGTTTCCCTGCGCATTTACATCGTCGATTACAAGCTCGAGGAATCCGATCTGATCAGCCGCGCCCTCAAGGAATCCTTTCCCGAAGGAGAAGAACCCGCCGCGACCTGGATCGGGGTCAACTGCCTTGCCAACCCGGATTTCCGTATCGAGATCGAGGCCATGGCCGTTGTTCCGGAGGCGTAAAAGCCCTTAACAAATAGTGCAGTCGGTACCCTTGTGGCAGGTAGGACAGCGCCTTCGATACACCGCAGTCCTCCTGACGCTCAATCGAATTCGATCAGCACCAGGATGAAATCGACGCACTCGCCTTGGATCGAGAAAGGGAGAAAAATCTCCCAGGATTTTTTGATTCCGTCCATGGGCCCGATGTAGTTCAGGGAAAGGAGTTTGGGCGTCCCGCTGGCTTCCACCTCGCTGTAGGCGTTCCAGACTTCCGAACCCGGGCCCTTGCCCTCGATCTCCGACAGTCTCTTTCCGGTGTAGCTGTCCTTCACGCGGTCGTCGATGTAGGTCCCGACAAGACGGAACCTGAAGTCCTTAAAGGGCTGGTCTTGGCCATCGCGCACCACCTCAACCATCAAAAGGTGCGGCAGGAGCGACGGCACATCGAGGGGATCGAAGGCCGAGCGCAGGGGAAGTGCGCGCGCACCCTTCAGGCGTTTCCAGTGCTCTAGGGCTTGCCGCAGCCTATCCGGCAGATCACCAGGATCGTACGTCTTTGGAGTGTCGCCCATGTCATCGTGCCCCGATAGCGTGACCGCCCCGCGGCCAGGGCCCTCTGAAATTCAGCATACCGTTAGAGTTGTGCAGACTACCGGCTTAGCTGTCAATTTGTAACGGTGCCGCGCCCTGATTTTTACAACTTTGATTGAGCTTAACCGGCAAGTGCGACACACCCTGGCTCCGCTAAAAGCCGCCTGGTCCGCGACCCAACTGCAATTGCAGCGTCGCTGCGCCGATTGACGGCGGACTGCCCGACTACACCGGCTTGCGTAACATGTGCAAGAACGCTGACCGCTGCCAACCTGTTACCCAAATGATGCATTGCTTTGAAGTCTCGTTTCCTGAGCGCAGAATTTATGCCTCGGTGGAGCTGTGCAAGGGTCTCGGGCAAGTTCTTCTCGATAGAGGAAGAGCCTCTCACCATGCCGAAAACGGATGAGGACAGACAGGTACCCAGGTACTGCAAAGCCAGGAAATCACGATCTTTGTACGCCTGGTTGATGCTGTCCACGAGATCGGCGCAGACCATCGATTCCACCCGGACTCTTACGGCCGGATACCTCGCTTCGGTATGTGCCTGTGCGAACCGCCATGAAACGAACATTGTCTTATCCCCTTACTTAAATTGCGTGATATCCGCGCTTAGTCCAGACGCTGCAGTTTTGTGTGTTTTAGTTCCGGACGCTTGCAGGCGCGCTTTGGTCAAATCCCCTTCGCGTAGGACTTGATGACAAAGTCGTCGCCCAAATGCCGGACGTAGTTCGAGGCCCAGTAGAAACCGCCGGGTTCGCCAACCCAGCGCTGGAAGTCGGCCGCGTTCTCGAAGTAGAAGATGCCGTAATTGGGATCGAAGAACATGGCGTCGTCACCAACGAAGGCTGCCACAGCGTGCCCCCCCACCGGCCCATGGATGGAGATGATCTTGTAGGACCAATAGCGGCCCGAGTGATTGCCCACGATGGACTCGCCCAACCGCCGGCCGAACGCGATTTGCACCATCGGACTGTTAGCGGGGTCCCTGAACCCCGGAGGCGGCCTGAGCCCTGGAGGCGCTTTGGACGCGGAAGGCGACAGGTTCAGCGCCGGGTTGGAGATGTTCATCTGCCGCAGGATTTTGTGCCTGCGCAGGAAATTGTCGGTGAACTGGTCCTTGGTACGATTGTAATCGGTGCGGTTCGTGCAGGTCCTCAGAGCGTCGGCGTATTTCAACTGGTTCAAGGCAATAGCCACACCGGTGAAATAGCCGCCGCTGCGCTGCGTGCCCGAACCCATGGCCCTTGCCGCCTCCGCAAAACTCTTCGGTACGTCATTGGCGTGATGGGCGACCCAGTGCATGCAGAGGGATTTGCAGACCCCCTGACTTGTTCCTGGTATTTGGCGCATAATGGTGCCGAGGCCTTCCATTCGGTCGCCCTGATCGAAAGCTTCAATCAGATATCCGCCGAAATTCCGTACCGTGCCACGCACGATCGCTTTTGAGCCGAACATGTCAGTCTCCTCCTCTGGCTGCCCGTCAGGGCCCAGGTGTCATGATGTGAATGATGGGGTGCTGTTTGCGGCGACGCCGTGTATCAGTATTATGGGGACGCTTTATCTTTTCCGCAATCGTCAGAATCAAGAACGTAGAAGGTCTCCGCCGGAACCGACGTTGCCTTGTTCCCGCCAGCCGAAGAGGCACCTCTTGGTATAAGCGGCAGTGGCTGCGGGCAGGATATTTTCCGCATGCTTGCCCCCCATGGGGACGATGCCGGATGCTCGCTCGTCGCCGACCTGTGCCAAACCGCCGGACGAAGCGAGATAACATCGCAGGGTGTCGCTGTCCTGTCGTATTCCACCGGACGCTTAGGAGAAATCTGTACAAGCATTCGACTGTCCTCGGTTTGGCCCGTTTGTCGCGATGACCGCGATCTGCGAGCGGGTGTTGCAGCTACAACAATCCGGCCATTTGTTTTATTCCGATTTTTTTTGACCTGCATATCCAGGCGCGCAAGAAGGCCCGCCGTGCCCCCGGTAAAAACGATCCAACCCGCCGCTCACGGCCCGATAACATCTGCGTAAGGAGGGTGGCGCCGACGCTGTTTCGCACCATATCGGTGTCAGGAATTCAGAGACCACCAATGGAGTTTCCCATGGCCTTCACCCGACGTAGTCTTTTGTCGTTTGCCGTTGCCGTGCCCGCAGCGGCTGCTCTCGCCCCGCTCGCTTTCTCCCCGGCTGCGCGTGCCGCGAAGCCGGCGGTCTATGCCAATGACGGGATCGCCATCGACGGCTCCGATGCCGTCGCCTATTTCACCGAAGGCCGGCCCGTCGCGGGCAAAGCCGATCTGACCCATGACTGGATGGGCGTGACCTGGCGGTTTGCATCGGAAGAGAACCGCGCCGCTTTTGCGGCCAGGCCCGAGGATTACGCGCCGCAATACGGCGGCTACTGCGCCTATGCCGTGAGCGAAGGCTACACCGCGTCGACCGTGCCGGAGGCCTGGAAGATTGTGGACGGCAAGCTCTACCTGAACTACTCGCGTGGCATTCAGCGGCGATGGGAGCGCGATATTCCCGGCCGCATCGCCGCCGCGGACGCGAACTGGCCGTCCGTGCTGTCCTGAGCGCCCAGGGCTGTCGTCAGCTCCGCCGCGATTTTGGAAGAGAAGCGGTGCTCATTGAAGTAGTGAGACCGACCAAGGTACTCGCCAGTTAACTTGGGATTCATGCATTAGTTGTATTAACCCATGAGCTGAAATACTGCGCATTTCACAGATGGGAACTAGATGCAACGGCATGGCTTACAAGTGGGTTGCTGCAGGAGTTGGCTGACTGTCGCCGAGCTACCCGGAAGAGCGAGCTTTGATCAAACTTCATGAGATGACAGTCGCAGATCTGTTGTCACTGCATACGCAGATCGGCGAGGAATTCAGGTTACGCGGTATTAGCCGCAGCGCAAACGCCCTGACGGGCGACCTGGCAGAGTACTTGTTCTGCAACGCCTTTGACTGGGAACAAGCAGCAAACTCCGCAAAGGGCTACGACGCCATAGGAAAAGATCAAACCCGTTACCAGATCAAAGGCCGACGGGTACACCGACGCAACAAGTCGCGCCAGCTTTCCGCCATAAGGGAGATAGAGGCCGGACACTTCGACGTTCTGGCTGGCGTCTTATTCGACGATGACTTCAAAGTGCGCTGCGCAGCCCTGATTCCCCGAGCCATCGTCCAGGGTCATTCCAAGTACAACCGCCATACCAACAGCAACAGATTCATGTTGAGTGACAACATTTGGTCTCTGAACGGCGTGCAAGACGTTACCAATCGCATTCGCGCACTGCTCGACGAGGGATAGTCGGTACACGCCAGCCTCGTCGAGGACGCATCCCACCGCATCCAAAGCATTATCTGCAGAACCTGCAAAACGTTCCAACGGCACCCGCCGTTGCTGCGACATTTCACCCTCTGGCTGTTGCATTGGGTTCCGCCTACACTCAGGCTTTACTGATCTCCGGTCCGCCTGGGGATGCCCCTGATGGCGGTCCTGAGACAAACTTGCGTGCGGTAGGTTGATATGAGTTCTGTGCTTCTTGCGGCGGTCCGCTGTGACCATGGCGATGTCGATGCCCTCTTGAATGAGGTCGGTCAAACACTCTGCGGACAGGGAAAGCGCGTCCAGGGCGCACTGCAGACCCGAGGCCTCGATAACGGAGAATGTCACTGTGCGGACATGGATCTGCAGATCATCGGCTCCGACCGCAGCTACCGGATCTCGCAGTCCCTGGGGCCGCAATCCCGCGGATGCCGGTTGAATTCCGGCGCGCTGGCGGAATGCGCCGCCTATCTGGAGCAGAATCTCTCTTCCGACGTCGATCTTTTGATCCTGAACCGCTTCGGTCGGGGCGAGAGTGAAGGCAAGGGCTTCCGCGATCTGATCGGCGCGGCGATTGCATCCGATGTGCCGGTCTTGACGGCATTGCGCCCGGCCTATGTCGAGGCCTGGGCTGCGTTCGGTGCGGAGATGGCCTGCGAACTGCCGACCGAGCGGAGCGCCGTGCTCGACTGGTTTCAGGACGTTCAGGACGCACGCGCCTGCGCTTGACAACACAGGGGAAGACAGCCGCAGACTTTATGCCCCGGCGGAACCGGAGCGATAGCGGTCACTACAACGTCATGCGCTCACTTTCAATATCTCCAGCGTAGTCTCCTCGGTCTTCAATCGATAGGACCAGCGCAGTTCCCTGCCTGAGGCAAGCCTCAGAATGGCCAGGTCGGCCTTGTCCTCCGGATCTTCCTGAACTGTGAAGGATAGGATCTTCTCACCTGTCAATTCATGCCGTGCCGCGAGGTCGGTCACAGGATACCTAAAATGTTCATCTCCGAGGGCAGGGTCGAAGGGCACCTGCCCGGGCTCGGGGAATTCACCGGTTTCCTCAAGTTCCCACCACTCGGGATCGTCGTTCCAGGACAGACGGCAGATGCCTTTGCCGGTTTTGACAAAGACCACGCAGAAGGCATCGACCAGTTCCTCGCCGAGCCAGAACTCCGTTGCGACAAGGCCTTGAAGCTGCTCCCCGGCGCAGCAATCCGCGGTGGACTTGGGGTTTTCACGCCTGATTTCTCTCGCGTCCTTGACCGGAATCTCAGGCCGGAGTTTCAGAAACGCCGCAATGTAATCCAGAACCCGCAATTGTAATCACCTGACCGTCACGTCGTGGCACCCGGAACAGACAATCAATGCCGTCTCGCACCGCGTCGTGTGGGAAAAATACCCGTGACTCGAATGAGTCGGTGCAATCCTACTCTCGGACTGGCCGCTTGCCGAGCCTTTCCGGCAGTGGCATCGTATAATCCAGGGTCCGTTGAGTTTCAGGTTGCCGTCAGGGTGAAATTGCCGAAGGCCAACTGGCGCAGACATGAGTCTGATCTACCTATTGAATATGGTCTGACCACAGGATTGAAAACGGGTCCGGCCTCGCGCAGGCGGCGCCGTCGGACAAAGGAAGAGAGAAGCAGCAATGACAAGCCCTCACCCTTCGGTCATCCGCATCTGTCTGGTCATCCGCAGCTGCGCGCTGGTGTTTTTCATGGCGGGCGTGGTCTTCATGGCGGACGCGGGCACTGCCGCCCAGGCGCAGGTACAGGTGATCTTTCAGGAAAGCGCGCCCAAGGACCGCTTTGAGATTCGCAACAGCGGGGGCTGTGCGCTCGGCGCCATGACCTTCACCCTGGACCTGGCCGGGTCCTCGGGCGGCCTCATCTTCGACACTTCGGCCGAGGGGCCGGGGGTGGAAGTCTATCAGCCCTTCGAACTGCTTGAAGGCGCGGGGCGGGTTCTTCAGCTGCCCGTGGTGCGCGACGGCGGCCGTTCGATCGAACTGGCCATGAGCGGTCTGGCGCCGCGCGAGATCGTCTCCTTCACCATCGACGTCGACGACACTCTGACAAGCAACCCCCAGGGCCAGACCAGGGTGGCCGGATCGGAGATCATGGGTGCGCGGGCCGCCATAGTTCTTGAAAGCGACAACGCCGTGCTGCCCCCGGTCACGGCGCGTTTCGAGAGCGATGCGATGGCCGAACTGCCGGTCTCGAATTGCGTCTCGTGACCAGCCGGCGACGCGCGGAGCAGGTCGGCAGGCGGCATTGAGAGCCGGCACTTTCGAAACCGGAAGTGCTGATCGCACCGCAGCGGGAAGCGGAGAGCTTGTTCGGAGATTGGGCGGCGCACCGCTTTGATGGGATCATTGACTGCGCGCTGATAAAAGAGAGGGCAGAAGAGTCTTCTTAACGAATTCCCCCTAGATTTGAAGGGAGTATCATCGCACAGGCTGTCTGCACGTGGTTTTCCGTTGCTTTTTCAGCGTCTTGAAGTTTGACCGACCTTCCCCCGTTCTCGCCGTCGCACTTGCCATCACGGGCCTGGGGCTCGCCGGGGTCGGCGCGGCAAGCCCGGGCAAAACAGCTTCGGCCACCCCCGACCCGGTTCAGGCTAACCCCAAAACCTCGGTGAGCTCGCGCCAGATCTCTATCGCGGAGGCGGCCTTCGTCGTCACCCTGGACAACGACCCCGGCACCAGGAAGCCCTACAGCTATCAGTCGAACCAGGTTCCCTTCCTGCCCGGGCAGAGCTGCTACGGCTGGCGGCTTCGTCTGTCGGACGCGGGCAAGGTGGTCAGCTTCAGGGAAATTCTGACCCTGCCCTCAGATCCTGCCTACTGGCCCCATGCGCCAAGCGAGTTCGATACGACAGCAAGATTTACAGACCGCACCACGACGATTACCGAACGCTATGTCGCACCGGAGGAAGGCTGGATCGGCAACGGCTGGTGCGTTCTGGAGGGCGATCCCAAAGGCGCCTACTCGGTGGAGGTCTCCATCAACGGAGTCTTCGCGCAGCGCTTCGACTTCGAGGTGGGTGATCCGCCTGCTTCGCAAGAGCCTTAAACCAGCTCCCGTGGACCGCCGGGTGTATCCCGGACCAACCATCGGAAGCCGGTCATTTCTCACTCAAATGATGAACCGGACACTCTCGGCGGCCGGACGCGGTATCTTTCGCGTTGTCACAGCCTGACCGGTGTCGGCGCGTTCATCGCCTGGGCGGGACTCAGTCATGGTCTGAACCGGGGCCTTCAGATACCAGATCCCGCCTTAATAGAGATAAGGCGCAGAGACGAAGATTCTGCGCAGGGGTGAGACGCGAAAGACTTCTTCATCCTCGGTCTCCGTGGCGGCGAGGCAGCGCGTGTCTTCGAGCGGCAATCCCCCCGGCGATGAAGTTCCCAACCTCTCGAACCGAACAAGAACTCGCGCGCCGAATTACCGTTTAAACAAAATAACTCCAAGTAACTAATGTTTAAACATTATAATACGTTTTATTTTCTTTAACACTGTTTTCGTATGCTGCATTTCCACTTGGGCAAAGACTTGTTCATTCAGCAGGCACGCGAGCCTCCGGGCCTGCTCTGTCTTCTCGAAGTTACGGAGGGAAATCGGGTGAGTTTGTATGGAAACGCGTCGCTTACAGGCACGGAAACGACCTTTGAGCGCGACGAAATCATTGTTTCGAAAACGGATGTCACGGGAAAGCTCATCTACGGGAACCGCTTGTTCTTCAAGATGGCCGAACTCAGCGAGAAAGAGTGTATCGGACAGCAGCACAATATCGTGCGGCACCCCGAAATGCCGCGAACTGTATTCGACCTGCTTTGGGAGACGATCAAGAGCGGAAAAGAGATCTTCGCCTATGTGAACAATAGATCCAAGACCGGGAACAACTATTGGGTCTATGCCCATGTTACGCCCAGTTTCGATAGAGACGGGACAATCACCGGCTATCACTCCAACCGCCGCAAGCCCGAACGAAAGATCGTCGATGAACGCATCATTCCGCTATATCGGGATCTGCTGAAAACCGAACAGGCGGCCGCGAGCCCGAAACAGGCTCTCCGGGACGGCCGCAAAGTCATTCAAGACATCCTGAGCGACAGCAGAATGGGCTTTAACCAGCTCATGTTTTCCCTGGGAGGAGGATGATGGCCTGGTCAAACACTGCGGATGAGATCAAGAGGTCCCGCGAACTTCTGGCGCGCGTTGCGGCCGGCGATTTCGAAGTGCGCCTGACCGGCATCAAGGCGACCGGTGAGCTGGGAGAACTGCTTTATACGATCAACGATCTGATCGACCGCTGCGACGCCTACGTGCGCGAGTCGGCGGCCTGCATGAGCCACGTCAGCCAGAATATGTACTTCCGCAAGATCGAAACCACGGGGATGCAGGGCACTTTTCAGCATTCCGCGCAACTCTGCAACGCCGCCCTCGAGTCCATGGAACACAAGGTCGCGGATTTTGGTGCGATCGCGGACAATTTCGAGCAGTCCATCGCCGGAGTGGTCGAAACGGTCTCCAGCGCGGCCACCGAGTTGAGCAGTTCGTCCGAATCTCTTTTGAGCGCCGCGGAAGGCACCAGCCAACGGGCCACGACGGTCGCCGCCGCGGCCGAGGAAGCTTCGGTCAACGTCCAGACCGTGGCGTCAGCCTCCAGCCAACTCTCTTCCGCGAGCGGGGAGATCGGCACAGAGGTTTCCGCCGCCTCGACCCTGGCCAACCAGGCCGCGGAAATATCCAGCGCCGCCGCCGGACAGGTCAATGCGCTCAAGGACGCCGCCGCGCAGATCACCGCAGCGGTGAATCTGATCAACGACATCGCGGCGCAGACCAATCTGCTGGCGCTGAACGCGACGATCGAAGCGGCCCGTGCCGGCGAGGCCGGAAAGGGCTTCGCCGTGGTCGCGGGAGAGGTCAAGAACCTGGCACAGCAAACCGCCAGCGCAACGGAAGAGATCGGCCGTTACGTCCAGAACATCCAGGATGCGACCAACAGCACCGTCGGCTCGATCACCGATGTTTCAGCAAAGGTGACGGAGATCAACGAAGCCAACGCCTCGATCTCTTCCGCTGTCAACGAGCAAGCCAAGGCAACGGTCGAAATAGCCAACAACATCGAGCAGGCCGCGGCAGGCACGAAGGATATTACCGCGAACATCACCAGCGTCACCGAATCGGCTCAGGAGACAAGTAATTCGTCGAACGACGTGAATAGCGCCGCGAGTGAACTTTCGAAGCAGGCGGAAATGCTGCGCAGCGAGGTCGATCAGTTTCTGATTTCAGCGCGAAAGGTCGTGTAGGCCCGGTTTCGCGTGAGGGGTGGCAGGACGGGCGGCGATGGCAAGACGGGCGGCGGTCGCAAGACGGGCGCCGCCCTCATCCTCTGAAGTTATGTCCCGGTCATGGAACGGAAGCCCGATAGAGGCTCCGCGGGACGTCCCCTTGCGCTGAGACGGCCCGCGGTTTGCGCCCCGGACTTCGCGAGCTACCTCAGCGGATAATCTCCGCGGTCGGACGCGGTGTCGTCGCCGTTTCCGCAGGCAGCACCGGCACCGTCACCTCAGGCAGAGTTCCGGTCAGGCTGTCCAGGAAAGCCACGAGAGAGTCCGCCTCGGCGTCGCTCAGCTCTTCACCCAATTGGGACTCGGCCATGATCTGGACCGCGACCTTCAGGTCCCAGACCTTGCCGGAATGGAAGTAGGGTGCGGTCACGGAGACGTTACGCAGAGGCGAGGCACGGAAGACATACTCGTCGTCCACGGTCTCGGTGACGGCAAAGCGGCCTTTGTCGTCCGGCGGCAGAACCTCGGCGCCCGGCTTCTCGATCAGGCCGAAGGGGTAGTAGCCGTGGCCGCCGACGTTGACGCCGCTGTGACAGGCCACGCAGCCCTTGTCGACGAAGAGCTGGAGACCCTCCTGCGCCTCGGCACTGAGGGCATCGTCGTTGCCGTTCAGGAAAGCGTCGAAGGGCGCGGGGGTAATCAGCGTCGCCTGGTAGGCTTCCAACGCCTTGGCCATATTGTCGAAGGTCACCGGCGCGGATTCTTCGGGAAAGGCGGCGGTGAACCATTCGCCGTATTGCGGCATGCTGTTCAGGGTCTCGATCACGGTCTCGGGCGTGTTCGCCATCTCGACCCCGGCCTGGATCGGCCCCTTGGCCTGGGCCTTCAGATCCTCGGCCCGGCCGTCCCAGAACTGGGCCTCGTTGAGCACCGCATTGAGAACCGTCGGCGAGTTGCGCGGGCCCTTCTGCCAGCCGTGACCGATCGAGGTTTCGAGATTGTCGTCCCCGCCCGTTGTCAGGTTATGACAGGAGTAGCAACTGAATACCCCGGACGCCGAAAGCCGGGGATCGAAGAAAAGCGCTTTCCCCAGATCAATTTTTTCCGGGGTGATGGGATTGTCTTTGACGCTGGGGATGGTCGAAGGCAAGGGCTCGAAATATTCCCTGGCCATATCCCGCAGGTCGTTGGCGGCTGCCATGCCGGCCAGACTTGTGGCCAGACTTGTAGAGAGTAAAAGGGTCGTTATCGGGTGTTTCATCCAATCCTCCTTTTATGAATGGAAGAAACCCTGTCATTTCAACGGGAAAAAACTTTGAGTTATATCAATTCTAAACTGCGGCATGACGCCGCAATGTAGATTTTGCCCTTCGAATCGGCAGAAGTGCCCGTCTCCATCAGGATCAAGAACGCGCGGTGTTGCCCGATCCGGCACGACGGAGGAAGCAGCGGCAGCCCCCTCTCAAGGTCGTCCCTTGCCATTAAAATTTCACCCATGAGAAAGCACTGTGGCTTTATAATGGGAGCGGTGTTGCGTCCCGCCTGCGTCATCGCACCGCAAACACGCTGTCAAAGGCGGGGAAATCTGCTTAGCTTAAGAACCGTAATTTGTTTAAGGGCCCTCTGGTTTGGACACGTCTCCTTCCGCAAAATCGAAAAAGACCCCGGCTGAACTCTCCCAGGCCGGTGATTCCCCGACAAACACTTCTCAGACAGATCTCGAACTCTGGCCCATCGGCAACTGCCAGGTCAGCGGGCTCATCGATACGCGCGGCGGTCTGGTCTGGGGTTCCGTACCCCGGGTAGACGGTGATCCGGTCTTTTGTGCCTTGCTGCGGGGCGAGGAAGCCAGGGACGATCAGGGGGTCTGGCGCCTGGAGCTGGAAAATCAGATCAGCGCGACACAACGCTACCTGCGCAACACGCCGATCCTCGTCACCCGCCTGGAAGACGAGCGCGGCGGCGCGGTCGAGATCATCGACTTTTGCCCGCGCTTCGAGAGCTCCGGCAGGATGTACCGCCCAGTGGCCTATATCCGCATCGTCAAAGTGATCACGGGCGCGCCCCGGCTCTGTGTACGCCTGGCTCCGATGAAGAACTACGGAACCGAAGCGGCGGCCCACACCAATGGCAGCAACCACATCCGCTACCTGGCCGGCGGACAGGTCCTGCGCCTGACCACCAATGCCTCGGTCGGCTATGTTCTGGAGCAACGGCCCTTTCGCGTGGAAAAGACGCTGCACTTTTTCCTCGGTCCCGACGAGCCCTTTCTGGGCAAGGTCGGACGGGAAGTCGACTCCATGCTGGAGCAAACGGTTTCCTATTGGCGCGAGTGGGTCCGTGGGCTGGCCACCCCGCTGGAGTGGCAGGACGCGGTGATCCGCGCCGCCATCACCCTGAAGCTCTGTCAGCACGAAGAAACCGGCGCGATTGTCGCCGCCCTGACCACCTCGATCCCGGAGGCGGCAAGTTCCGAGCGGAACTGGGATTACCGCTATTGCTGGATCCGCGATGCCTATTACACCGTCCAGGCGCTGAACCGCCTGGGCGCACTCGACGTTCTGGAAAAGTATCTCAGTTATCTGCGCAACCTGGTCGATGACGCGAAGGTCGGCCAGATCCAGCCACTCTACTCGGTCAGCGGCAAGCGCGAACTGGAGGAACGTATCGTCGAGGGGCTGCAGGGATACCGGGGCATGGGCCCGGTGCGGGCGGGCAACGCAGCCTATACGCAGGTTCAGCACGATGTTTACGGACAGATCATCCTGCCGAACATCCAGGCCTTTTTCGACCGCCGCTTTCTGAGGATGGCCGATGTCAGCGATTTCGAAAAACTTGAGAGCGTGGGCGAGGCCGCGTGGGAAAGCCACAGCGAACCTGATGCCGGTCTCTGGGAACTCAGAACCCGTTCGGCAGTTCATACTTACAGTGTGGTGATGAGCTGGGCAGCGTGCGACCGGCTCGGAAATGCCGCGGCCCTGTTGGGCCTGGACGACCGGGAAGCGATCTGGACCGAGCGGGCGCATGCGATCAGAGCCAAGATCGAAGCCCAGGCCTGGTCGGAAGAAGGCGGGCACTATGCGGCGACCTTCGGCGGCCGGGAGCTGGATGCCAGCCTGCTGCAACTGGTGGACTTGCGCTACATCAGTGCGGAGGACTCGCGCTTTCTGGCAACCTTGGAAGCGGTCGAAAAAAGCCTGAGACGCGGAGAACATATGTTGCGCTACGATACGGAGGACGATTTCGGACAACCGGAGACGGCCTTCAATATCTGCACCTTCTGGCTGATCGAGGCCCTGCATTATGCCGACCGGAATGAAGAGGCACGCGAGCTTTTCGAGACTATGCTGGAACACCGCACCCAATCCGGCCTTCTCTCGGAGGACATGGATTTTGTAACAGGTGAGCTCTGGGGGAACTTTCCCCAAACTTACTCTCTGGTCGGGATCATCAACTGCGCCGTTCTGTTATCCGAACCCTGGAGCACCGTCCGATGAGCCGGCTGATTGTCATTTCCAACCGCGTCAGCGTCCCTGACAAGAAAAAGAAGGACGGGGCGCAGGGCGGGCTCGCCGTGGCTCTGGGGGCGGCACTGAAAGAACACCGCGGGATCTGGTTCGGCTGGTCCGGTAAGGAGACCGAGGTCTTTACCGGAGACCTCAACATGCAGAGGACCGACGGCATCACCACGGCCACGATCGACCTGGAACCCCAGGACATCGACGAATACTACAACGGGTACGCAAACCGGACGCTCTGGCCGCTGTTTCATTTCCGTATCGATCTGGCGGAGTACGAGCGGCAGTTCGGCAGCGGATACGAACGCGTGAACGAGCGCTTTGCGACCAGCGTCGCGCCATTGATCGAGCCGGACGACCTGGTTTGGGTGCACGATTATCACCTGCTGCCACTCGGTAAGATGCTGCGCGACCGGGGGATCAAAAACCGCATCGGCTTCTTTCTGCATATCCCCTGGCCGCCGACCCGTCTGCTGGTCTCCCTGCCGTTCCACGAGCGCCTGGTCCTGACCATGCTGGAATACGACATCATCGGTTTTCAGACCCGGGAGTGGCTGGAGTCCTTCTGTCATTACGTAGAGAAGGAACTCGGGGGCACTGTCGATGCGGATGGCGTGATCCGCTTCGAAGACCGGGTCGTGAAGGCCCAGGCCTTTCCGATCGGCATCGACTACGAAGAGTTTTCCCGCGCGGCCGTCGGAGACACCGCACGTTCGGCCTACGAGCGCCTGGTGCAAAGCGCGGAAGGCAAGAAAGTACTTATCGGCGTCGACCGCTTGGATTACTCCAAGGGCCTGCCGGACCGCTTTGAGGCCTACGACCGCTTTTTGACGCAAAACGCCGAAAGCGCGAAGGATGTGGTTCTGCTGCAGATCGCGCCGCCGTCCCGTGAGGCCGTCGTCACCTATCAGGAGATCCGTGAGACCCTGGAAGGCTTGACCGGAAGCATCAACGGCGCCCACGCCGACATCGACTGGGTGCCGATCCGCTACGTGAACCGCGGCTATCCCCGTGCGGAACTTGCGGGCTTCTACCGCGCGTCCCGGATTGCGCTGGTCACGCCGCTGCGCGATGGGATGAACCTGGTCGCCAAGGAATATGTGGCCGCCCAGGACCCCGAAGATCCGGGAGTCCTGATCCTCTCCCGCTTCGCAGGAGCCGCCTTACAGCTGACCGATGCGCTGATGGTCAATCCGCACAGCGGCGACGAGGTCAGTGAAGCGATCCGCACAGCGCTTGCCATGCCGAAGGAAGAGCGGATCCGGCGCTGGCAGGGCATGATCGAGACCGTAAAGAACGAAGATGTGAAGAAATGGCAGAAAGACTTTGTCGCTGCCCTGAAGGGGTCTTGAGGCGTACGGCCTGAGAAAGGCTCCGGTCTAAGTCTTATGGCTGCATCAACTTCACAAGCAGGATAGATCGCCGCCGGCGATTGCACCTCAACCTGATCTGATCCGCGTCGAATCAGGTTGCAAACGCCCGGAGCCAGTCGTGGACGTCAGCGACCGCCGGAAGCCGTGCCGTCGCCTTGGTCTCGCGCGCGTCCCCCACCAGGATACCGAGCCCGCCTTGCGCCGACACAACTTCAAAGCCGTGCTCGTCCGTAACGTCATCGCCAAGGAAGACGGGCGTCGACCCCTCGAAAGAGGGTTGCGTCATGAACCACGCGACGGCACGGCCCTTGTCAAAGCCATCAGGCATGAATTCGACAACCATCTTTCCGCGCTGCGACGCGAGCTGGTGGGTTTCTGTCAACCTCTCTGCGAACGCGGCGACGGCGGCTTCCAGGCCGGGTGCCGCCCGATAGTGCAGAGCGAACCCCAGCCGCTTCTGCTCGATCATCAGTCCCGGGTTCTGCTCCATAAAAACCTGCGCAGCCGCTTGCGCCCCGGGCGGGATGGATTGCGCCAGCACCTCGATTGCGTCTTGCCCTGCCGAACGCAGCTCTCCGCCATGAGACCCGGCAACCGCGATCGGCAAACGGCCCATGTGCCGGTCGATATCGGCAACCGTGCGGCCGCTCACAAGGGCGACACGACCGTCCAGCCGGTCCGACAGGCGTAACAGCAGATCGGCAAGACGATGGTCCGGCCGGATCTCATTGGGGTGCCCGGCCAGCTCGACCAGCGTTCCGTCGAAGTCCAGGAAAAGTGCAGCCTTCTGAAATGCAGCCAGCGCCGGGGGAGCCGGCATAAGAGGCTTGGAGCCTTCGGTCGGATCGATGGTCACGGATTCGCTCTACTTCGCCGGTTTAATGCAGCTCGAATCCGTCACAATATTGATCGTGCAGAGAAGGTCAACGACCTCCGCCATGACGCAAGGCCCCGCTGTCCAAGCGATGAACTCATAAGGTGCGTGCGTCACGACATGAGAGACGGTGGGGACTGGAAAGACCGCCTCACCCCGCTTCGGCTCTGTCTCCCTCGCGGGAGGACAGGCCCTTCGCCTCATCCGACAAAAGCAACTGGGCGGCCTGGTCGGCTGCGTCGCGGAAGGGCTGCAGGATCAGGTCGGCGCCACCGGCCGCGAAACGGTCTGCGTCAGAACCGCGATGGGCGGCGATGGCCACACGCCCGGTGAAGCCCGCGCTCCGCAAGGCATCGACCAAGGCGAGCCGTGCATCCTCGTGAGTCACGCCGGTCTGGTGCTCGGGAATACCGGAGACCACCCACTTCACGCCGGCAAGCGGCAGGCTCGCGACCAATTCCGGATCGGTGGCGTCGCCGTAGGCGATATCCAGTCCCTCCTGTTGCCATTCACGAACCACCGCAGGGTTGAAGTCGACGCCAAGCACCGAACAGTCATGCTGCAAGAGACGCTCTGTGATCGCACTGCCGTAACGGCCGAGACCGAAGAGGATAATGTCATAGCGTTTTTCCACGTGATCCGACTGACCGACCACTTCGCGGGATGTGTTGCGGCGTTCGAAGGGTCCCAAAAAGGGTTCGAGCCAGGCATAGAGATGGTGGGAATAGGTGATCATGTAGGTGGAGAGCGAGATCGTGATCAGGCCGACCAGCGTGACCAGCCCGAGAGTCTCTGCGCCGATATGGCCGAGCGAGACACCGACCGCCGCGAAAATCAGGGAGAATTCACTGATCTGAGCGACCGTCAGTCCGGCCAGAAACCCGGTACGCTTGCGGTAACCCATCGCCCCCATGATCACCAGGACGATCAGCGGATTGCCGATCAGAACGAAGAGCGAGAGAGTGAGCGCCGCGGGAATCTGCTGTCCCAGGAGCGAGAGATCGAGACTGGCGCCGAGCGCGATAAAAAAGAACAGCAGAAGGAAGTCGCGCAGCGGTGCCAGGCGCGCCGCCATGGCCTCGCGGAACTGCGTCGAGGCCAGCGAGACACCGGCAAGCAGCCCGCCCAGTTCCTTACTGAAGCCGAGATAGTCGCCGGTCGCCGCCAGCAGGGCCGCCCAGCCGATGGCGAAACACATCAGCAGCTCGGGGGCCCGGGCCAGCCGCTCGACAAGGCGGTCGGCGATGAACCGGATGAAGACGGCGACCGCCAGAAGCATGAGCAAGCCGTAACCGAACACCAGCGCGATGTCCGCAAGCGCCGACCCCTCGCTCTGCGCCCCGGCGCCGATGCCCGACATCACCAGCATGGCCAGCACGACGACCAGATCCTGCACGATCAGAAAACCGAGGGCGACCCGTCCGTGAAGAGAATCGATCTCGCGCTTATCGGACAGCAGCTTGACGATGATAATGGTGCTGGAGAAGGTCAATGCGACGGCCACATAGAGGCTCGTCACCATATCCAAGCCCAGCGCCAGGCCGAGCATGAAGCCGATGATCGAGGTAAAGGCGACCTGCCCCAGACCGGTGGTCAGGGCGACCGGTCCCAGTGTCCGCACCAGTTTGACGTCAAGCTTCAGCCCGACCAGGAAGAGCAGAACCGCGATTCCCAGTTCGGCCAGCAAGTTGATCTGTGCGTCGGAGCGGGCGATATCGAGGAGCGAGGGACCCGCCAGGATGCCCACCGCGATGAAGCTGACGATCAGCGGCTGCCTGAGCAGCACGCCGACCAGGCCAACGGCGGCCGCCAGGACCAGGAGAGCCGCAACTTCGTAAAAGACCGAAACAGAAACGATTTCCAGCATTAATGACCACGCCAGCGTGCCGGCGCTCCCTTTCTTTTCACTGCCGGCGACGCGCCGCCGGATTCATCACGTGGGCCGGCCATCCGAATCCGCAACCACTTCTCGACTTCGAGAACAAAAAACAGAGCGACACCCACCGCGATGATTTCCACGCCGTGAATGAAATCCACGGGCCGGGTGTCGAAAAAAGCCGCCATAAAGGGCGCATAGGTAAAAACGAGCTGCAGGGAAACCACCGCCGCCACCGCGACCAGGACCGCGCGGGTGCCCAGGATCCCTCTCAGAGTCAGGGACGGTGCACGCAGATAGCGCACACTGAAAAGATAGAAAACCTCCATGACCACGAGCGTGTTGACGGCATAGGTGCGCGCCTCTTCAAGGCTGGCGCCATGGCTGCGCGTCCAGGAGAAAATGCCGAAAATGCCGGCGACAAAAAGTGCCGAGACGAACAGAATGCGCCAGATGAGAAATGCCGACAGCATCGGCGCGCCAGCGGGGCGCGGCGGGCGTTTCATGACGTCGGCTTCGGTCGGCTCGAAGGCCAGGGCGATCGCCAGCCCGACGGAACTGACCATATTGACCCAGAGAATCTGCAAGGGTGTGATCGGCAGGGTGTAGCCGAGCAGAATGGCCATGATGATCGCGAAGGACTCGCCCCCGTTCACGGGCAGCAGGAAGACGATCGCCTTTTTGAGATTGTCGTAGACCGTGCGGCCCTCGCGCACGGCGGCGGCGATGGAGGCGAAGTTGTCGTCCGCGAGAACCATCTCGGCGGCCTCCTTCGCGGCCTCGGTGCCGTTGCCGCCCATGGCAACCCCGACATCCGCGCGCTTAAGTGCCGGGGCATCGTTCACCCCGTCTCCGGTCATGGCGACGACGTGCTTGCCTGCCTGCAGGGCCTGGACCAGGCGCAACTTGTGTTCGGGGCTGGTGCGCGCAAAGACGTCGACTTCAGAGGCGCGGGTCATCAGCTCCGCATCGGTGAGGCCATCGAGATCGGGGCCGGTCAGGACATCGCGCGGGTTGGCAAGCCCGAGTTGCCCGGCAATGGCCCGCGCCGTGCCGCCGTGATCGCCGGTGATCATCTTGATCCGGATGCCCGCGGCCTGACATTCGGCGACCGCCGCAATGGCTTCTTCGCGCGGCGGATCGATCAGGCCGAGCAGTCCAAGCAGAGTGAGATCGCTGTCGACATCGTCGAAGGTGAGGGTCCGCTGATCCTGCGCCGCCGGTTTGAAAGCCAGGGCGAGCACACGCTGCCCTTGCGCGGCCGCATCCTCGATGCGCTTCAGCCAGCCGTCCCGGTCCAGGGGCTCGTCGATGAACTGCTCGCCGTCGGCGCCGCGCTGCCGGCTGCACATCTCGAGCACACGTTCGGGGGCTCCCTTCAGATAGATAAAGCCTTCACCGCTATGGCCGTGATGCAGGCTGGCCATAAAGCGGTGTTCGGAATCGAAGGGAATGATATCGGTCCGAGGAAAGGACTTGCTCTCGAAAACCGGGTCCAGGCCGGCCTTCAGGCCAAGGGTCAGCAAGGCCCCCTCCATGGGATCGCCTTCAACCCTCCACTGGCCGTCGATCTCACGCAGAGCGGAATCGTTGCAGAGCACAGCGGCGCGGATGACCTCCGAGAGGAGGGTCCGGTGGTCAGGCAGAATTTCATTGCCGTCCAGACTGAAGCCGCCCCGGGGTTCGTAGCCGACCCCGCCGACATCGAAAACATGGGCCGCCGTGGCGATCGAACGCACCGTCATCTCGTTGCGGGTCAGCGTCCCGGTTTTATCGGAGCAGATAATGGAGACCGAGCCGAGGGTTTCGACGGCGGGCAAGCGGCGGATAATGGCGTTTCGCGCCACCATGCGCTGAACGCCGATCGCCAGGGTGACCGTCAGGATCGCAGGCAGTCCCTCGGGGATGGCAGCCACGGCAAGACCGACCACCACCATGAACATCTCGACGGGCGCGAAGTCGCGCAGCGTGACCCCGAACGCGAAAACGAAGCCCGCCAGCACCAGGATCGCAAGCGTCAGCCAGCGGGCGAAGATGTCCATCTGGCGCAGGAGCGGCGTCGAAAGCTGCCGGACCTCGGTCAGCAGTCCGCTGATGCGGCCGATCTCCGTATGAACGGCGGTTTCGACGACAACACCCATGCCCTGTCCCGCCGCCACCAGCGTCCCCGCATAAGCCATGGACGTTCGATCGCCGAGCGGCGCGTCAGCGGGCACGGGATCACGCGACTTGTCGACCGGGATCGACTCACCGGTTAAGGCCGCTTCTTGAAGCCTCAAGCCCTTGACGTTCGTCAGCCGGATATCCGCCGGCACCTTGTCGCCGGGCTCCAGAATGACGAGATCGCCGGGCACGAGGTCCTCCGCCGGCACCGACATTCTCGGTGCGTTCCGCAGAACCGTGGCATGCGGCGAGAGCATCTGCCGGATCGCCTGCAGTGCCCTCTCCGCCTTGCCCTCCTGCAGAAAGCCGATGGTGGCGTTGACGAAGGCGACCGCGAAGATAACGGCGGTATCGATCCAGTGACCCAGCGCGGCGGTCAGAGCCGCTGCCCCCATAAGGACGTAAATCAGAAGATTGTTGAAGTGGGCCAGAAACCGGACGACGCCGCTGCGGCCCTTCTGTGCCGGCAGGCGATTGGGACCATGTTCCGCCAGCCGCGCCAGAGCTTCACGGTCATCCAGACCCGAGGCTTGAACAGCACGTTCCGTCATGGCCGCATCGGCCGTCATGGCGTGCCAGTTTCGTTTCTTTTCCTGAGGGGCCGCCTGTTTGGCTGACAGGCGCCTGCGTTCAATAGCTGCCATAGCATCGCACCCTTGCGAGTTTGCGATTTGAGTGTCGGCTCGCGCGCCGGCCCCCGGTTATGTCAGCTCGATCAGTCTTTTTGTTCTGGCGATGGCTGCATCACGTGCGCATCCACGAACGCTTCAAGGTCCTTGGCGGCCACGCGGAATTCCCGGCCGAACCTCGCAGCCCGCAGTTCGCCATCATGAACCCAGCTCCGAACGGTCGCTTCGCTGACCTTCAGAAGCTCGGCGATTTCATGAATCGTGAAAAACGGTCTGCTTAGCATTTCTAAGCGCCTTTGGTTTCAATCTGACACCATTGAAGATGTCTGAAGTCTGTTGAAGCAGCATTGACCTAAATCAATGCCATTAAGTGCGGTTCAATGCAAGCTGGTATGATTGGATCCACATAAGGGAGTGAGCCGGCCATGGCTGAAATGATGCGCGCAGCCCTCTTCGTTGAACCGGGTAGAATTGTCCTGGACGACAAAGTCATCCCCGACGTCGGGCCGGGCGACGCCCTGCTCCGGATCACCACCACCACCATCTGCGGAACCGATGTCCACATTCTCAAGGGCGAGTATCCCGTCGCCCAAGGCCTTACGGTCGGCCACGAGCCGGTCGGCGTGATCGAAAAGCTGGGCCGGAATGTGGAGGGCTACAGGGAAGGACAGCGCGTGATCGCGGGCGCGATCTGCCCAAGCGGATACTCCAATGCCTGCCTGGACGGTCTCTGTGCCCAGGACGGCCAGAGCGGCGCCCACGGCCTGAAGCCTCTGGGCGGCTGGCGTTTCGGCAACACGATCGACGGGTCGCAGGCCGAGTATCTGCTGGTGCCCGATGCCATGGCGAACCTGGCGCCGGTCCCAGACGGACTGAGCGACGAGGAGGTTCTGATGTGCCCGGACATTATGTCGACCGGGTTTGCCGGGGCGGAATCCGGCAACATCAAGATCGGCGACACGGTGGCCGTCTTCGCCCAGGGACCGATCGGCCTCTGCGCCACCGCCGGCGCCAAACTGCGCGGTGCCACCACGATCATCGCGGTCGAAGCGGTGCCGGAGCGCATCGAAATGGCAAAGCAAGTGGGCGCCGATGTCGTCGTCGACTTCAACAAGACGGATCCGGTCGAGGAGATCCTGCGCCTCACCAAGGGACGCGGTGTCGATGTGGCGATCGAAGCCCTGGGGCTGCAGTCGACCTTTCAGCAATGCCTCCAGGTTTTGAAGCCGGGCGGCACCCTCTCCAGCCTCGGGGTTTACTCTGAGGATCTCACGATCCCTCTCTCGGGATTTCACGCCGGGCTGGGCGACCACAAGATCGTCACCTCGCTCTGCCCCGGCGGCAAGGAGCGGATGCGCCGGCTGATGAACGCGATCGCGTCGGGACGGGTCGACCTCAAGCCGATGATCACCCATCGCTACAGCCTGGACCAGATCGAAGAGGCCTATCTGCTCTTCGCGAACCAGCAGGACGGCGTGCTGAAGATCGCCATCACACCCTGACCGCACGCCCCGCGGAGACAAAGCCCGCGTCCCCTAAAGCAGGAAGCAATCAGGATTGGAGCGAACGAGATGAAAAAAATCGTGATGGCGACAGATCTCTCGGCGCGCTCCGACCGCGCCCTGGACCGGGCCGTCATGCTCGCGTGCGATCACGGCGCGGAACTGACGGTCGTTCATGTGATCGACGAAGGCCTGCCGGCCTCCTTCGCCGACGCCCAGAGAGATACGGCCATGGGCATCATCCGGGAGCAGATTCACAGAATTCTCCTGGACAGCGGACTGAACATTGCGATCGAAATCGTTTTCGGCCGCGCCTACGTGGATATCCTCGAGGTTTCAGAAAGGCTCGAGGCGGACTTGCTTGTGCTGGGCGTGCACAGGGAAGATGCCTTTAAGGACATGTTCCGCGGCACCACGGCCGAGCGTGTCATCCGTGCCGGCAACACCCCGATCCTTCTGGTGAAGGACCGCGTGAACGCAGCCTATGACAAGATTATCGTGGGCGTGGACTTTTCGGTCTACTCCCGGCGCGCCATCGAGTTCGCGGTGCAGTTCTCGCCCGAGAGCGCGTTTCATCTGGTGCATGCCTACGACATTCCCTTCAAGGGTTTTTTATACGGCCCCGACACAGGGCGGGAAGTCACCAAGCAGCACCAGATCGAATTCGAAGCGATGATCGACCAGGAGATGGCGACGTTCGTGGCAAGCCTGGACTCCAAGGCGCCGACCCTTCACTACGCCATGCAGGAAGGCACGGTGCGCGAGGTTATCGACCGGGAGGTTCAGCGGCTCAAGCCGGGGTTGCTGGTCATTGGCACCCACGGCCGCACGGGCGTTGCCCATGCCCTCCTGGGCAGTGTCGCCGAGGATCTGCTGCGGACCCCGCCCTGCGACGTCCTGGCTGTAAAAGCCTGGTGAGGACATCCGGTCCGCAATCGGCCGCCCGCAATCGGCCGCTCCGGCGATGACGGCTCACCCCGCACTGAAAGCAATGACCCGAAAGGAAGAGAGATGGTTAAAAGACTTCTTGTTGGTGTCGCAGGCACCCCGGCGATGGCGGCGAAAATCAAACACACGATCGATCTGGCGAAACTGCACGATGCGGAAATCTCTATCCTCTCGGTGGTTGACGTGGCACGGCTGTCGGCACTCGGCCCGGTTCCGCTCGGCGCCGGAAAGTACGCGCAGGACCTGCGCGAAGGGCGTATCGCCAAGAGCCACAAACTGGACGAAAACGCGATTGCGGGCTTTGAAGCCGCCTGTGGCGAAGCGGGCATTCCGGTCCAGGTGATCCGGCAGGAAGAGGACCCCATGGAAGCGGTGACCTCGACCTGGCGCTATCACGATCTGTGCATCCTCGGCGCGCGCGGATGGTTTGACCACGGTGTGGTCGCCGACCCGCAGAATGCCCTTTTGAAACTGATCACCGGCGGCGTGCGGCCTGTCTTTGCCGTGACCAATGAGATCCGGCCCATGCGAAAGGCCCTGATCGCCTACAACGGCTCACTGGAATCCGCCAAAACCATGAAGCAGTTCGTTCAGATGGGCCTCTGGCCGGACATTGAACTGCACATCGTTTGCGCCGGGAAATCCAAGAGCGGCGAGGAACCCGCAGTTCTGCTGGAGCAGGCCGCCGCCTATTGCCGCGCCTACGGTCACGCGCCGGTGGTGGACCATATCGAAGGGGCGGCTCAGGACGTGCTGCTCAGCTATGCGAAAGCCATGGAAGCGGATATCATCGTGATGGGCAGCAGCTACCGCAAAATGCTGCTACAGAAGCGCTTCGGCAAGAATGCGCTCGGCATGATCAAGGCCTCGGAAATTCCGCTGTTCCTCTCACACTGAACTGACGAAGCCAAGTTACCGGGTTAGGTTGAGAATCCACATTTATGAGGTCTCATCCTGGAGGGAGCCCCTTCGCGGTTTCGCCAATACGCGTGAGTCGGCTTGAGATTGTATAGCTGGATCAGATTCTCAAGCGCGAGAGATCGCCGCTAGAGCAGATCCGGTTTAGATGGAATCGCCTTCGGCGATCCGTCGTACCGGTGAATCTGCTCTTATTATATGATGTAGAGTGGGTTCACATGTTTTAGCGAACCCATCCAACCTTGACCTGATCTGGGAGACGTTATCAGGCTGTCGTGGTGCAGTTAATCACCTAGCTCTCAAGTGGAAAATATACTAGAGTACATACAGCGTTAAGTTGTTTGTGATCAAATAGACACGAACAATTTCGAGTTGTATTGGTCAGGAGTATCCGCTTTGAGTTCTTTGGAAGTCGTTGAAAATGACATGCCGCCCATCTCCTCTACTCAAGTTAATCAAGAGTATCAGCAGGCATCGCGCCAGTTCTCTGAAATGGGAGCCGAGGATTTCATCCAAGGAGTTGCCTCGAATGCAATAAAACCGAGCGTCGGCGCCCACCTGTTTTTAGGCTCGGTTCTAGCAGGGCCGGGTAGTAACAAAGCCAACAATACAACGGGCTTTCGTTTTCTCGCCATGGCCTTTGCAGAATCAAGCCACATTGATGGGGTCGCTGGCTGTATTCGATCTGCGTTTGGGGCTCTGGCGAGCAATCCTGTAGATCGCGATGAAGCAGAACTTGCATTCAACGAACACCTGCAGAAGTGCAACGCATCGGAGCAGGTGTTCCACCGCTTCTCCGCTCTGTTGCACGGGAGTCTGCACAACAAGGTCTTTGCTGTCGGGTTTAACAAGACCGGAACGACTTCAGTTTTGATGGCGCTTGCGGAGCTGGGAATTCTAACCGCGCCGCAGCAGGAAGCGGAACGCATGTTCAGAGACTGGGCGGCGCGCCGCTTTGACAGGATCATCGACTTTGCCAGCCGCTACGAGGCCTTTCAGGACATTCCTTTTTCCCTGCCCTACACATACCAGGCCCTGGACCAGGCTTTTCCCGACGCACGGTTCGTTTTAACGGTCCGGACCTCCCCGGACGAGTGGTACGACTCGCTTCTGAGGTTCTGTAAACAAGTCTTTCATAAAGGGGGCGAACCCAATTGGCCTGAAACGGCCGCCTGCGGGTACAACTATCCCGGCTTCGTGAACGAGGTCGCGCACCTGTTTTGGCGCTGGAATGATTTCGGGTTGTATGATCGCAACCGCGCTCTCGCGCTCTACCAGACGCATAATCTTCAAGTGCAAGAGTACTTTTCTTCGCGGCCGGAGAAACTTCTGACGATTAATGTCGCGGACACAGATTCCTACAAGGCACTGTGCGGTTTTATCGGTCGAGAACCGAGGCGCGAAGTGTTCGAGAAATTGAACGCAAGCCAGTAGCCTCGAACATAGCCACCTTCATAGATCTCACCGGTTACTTGCGCTTGAGCGCCGGGCCGGGCACATCCGTGCTGCGTCCCATGGATCCTGCTTGACCGGGCCTCGCGATCTTGCGCCTGACCCCAGCCTGCGCCACCGCAAGCCAGGTGCCCGGTACGGCGGAAGAACTGTCTCAGCAATCGGAAACATTCCGCAGTCAGGGTCACCGCTTGCCTCATTGAAGCTTTTAAACTCCGCTCCCAGCTTCACCCACTCTTGCAGTTGCTATTTATCTTGTATACAAAATATACGTATGCAAGATAAATGATGAAAAAGGAAAACGCAGTGGAGCAGATCGAAGACTGCATCAGCTTCCTGATCGGAAAAGCGGGACAGCAGGTCACCCGCCGCGCGCGGGAACTCCTGGCGCCGCACGGGGTCACGCCGGTGCAGTATGCGGTGCTGAAGATCCTGGCCGAGGACGACGGGATCAGCGGGTCGGACCTGGGATCACGCATGAAACTGGACAGCGCCAGCATTACCGGCGTGGTCGACCGCATGGAGAGTCTCGGTCTGGTCGAGCGCCTGTCAGATGCCGAAGACCGCCGGGTGCAACGGATTTACGCCACCGGAAAGGGCTGCTCGCTGCAGGGGCCGCTCGATGCCGCGATGGACCGTCTCAACGCGGAAGCCGCCGCCGTCCTGGGCGGCGAGGCTGCCGGCC
Organism: Denitrobaculum tricleocarpae; assembly: GCF_007004665.1. Taxonomy (GTDB): domain Bacteria; phylum Pseudomonadota; class Alphaproteobacteria; order Kiloniellales; family Kiloniellaceae; genus Denitrobaculum; species Denitrobaculum tricleocarpae. Next base: position 38,594 of record NZ_ML660059.1, read on the forward strand.
TGCCCCGGCACCTCAGGCTCCTGGGCGAGAGGAAAAACTGGATGCACCTTATCTGAGGCCGGACCTATGTTTGACACCAAGATTGCCATCGTCGTGCGCGAGGACCTTGCGGTCTGGCAGAAACTGAACGTCACCGCCTTCCTGACCAGCGGGGTGCTGGGTGCCGACCAGAGTCTGCTGGGCGAAGCCTATCGGGATGCCGATGGCCAAACCTACAGCCCGTTGATCATCCAGCCGGTGATCGTGCTCTCCACGGACGGGCCCGGCCTGACCAAAATCCACAACCGCGCGCTCAATCGCGGCGCCAGGCTATCGCTCTATATCGAAGAAATGTTCGCAACCGGCCATGACGCCGCGAACCGGGCCGCTGTCCGCGCAGTCAAGACCGAAGACCTCAAGATCGTCGGCCTGGCCCTGCGCGAGGAGCGCAAGCTGGTCGACAAAGTCACCAAGGGCGCAAAGATGCATGCCTGAAGTGAGCCTGCGATTTTCACCCGCGAGGGCGCCAAGCAAACCTAAGATGCGATTGATCGGGTTCCCGAACTTCTGCGCGCCCGAGCTCTGTCGCTGCGGGGCTTTGACACAAGCGGCATGACGCGAGAGACCGAGGTCATCGACGGCACCCGGGTCGAAGAGATGATCGCGCGTATTTTTTCAAACCCTGAGGTCTCCTACATCCATATCCACAATGCCGCCGCGGGCTGTTACCACGGTAGGGTCGAGCGCGTTTAGAGATCGGGAAAGAATAGCGGCTAACCGTAAGCGGCTGCGTCGGAGATACTCGGCCAAAAGGCAGCAGGACAGTCAAAGACTCAATCGGACAGTCTTTTCGAGGTTCTTATCGCTCAACCGGCGTTCCGTTTCGATCAGTCCAAAAACACTCGCCATTGGTCTTTGTAAGCACCAAATCGCGATCACTGTAATGCACGACGTCGTCTTGAGACCTGGTTCCAACCAGCAGGTAAGTGGCATCCCTGTCGCTGGTATTTTCAAGAAAGTGACCGGAGTCGACGCCAGCTTTGAACGTCGCCGCATCGCCTGCGGTCATTTCGTTTCTGCTTCCGCCTTCATGAAGAACAAGGGCGCCATCCAGGATATAGACGAACTCGTCCTCCCTCTCATGCCAATGCTTCATGGAAGACTTTGAACCTGGCGGCAGCGTCTCCAGGCAGGCGCCAAACTGCGTCAAGCCGCCAGCGTCACTGAGCAGCAAAGCTTTGTAGGGTCCAAGTTCGAGATCATTGCCATCAAGTGTTGCCTGCGAAACCGGTGCATCCTGCGGCTTGATAATAGGCATCGACAAGGATCCTTTTTTGGCGCTGCGGAACAAAAAGAGACGAGCGGATTTCAATCCAGGTTGCACGGCACAATGACACGATGCAAGGCAAAGCCGTCTTTTAGCAGGCGCATGGCCAAACGGAAAATTCCGGACTCCTTCATTGTGACGTCAGCGCCCGGCTGGCTTCATTTGCGGACTTCTCAGTGCCGGAGAAACTGAGGCCAGAACAACTGCGGCCAGCGGCGCGCAGAAGGAGACTCCGAAAGAGACCGCGGGGGCGATTTCATAGAGGCCGCCCAACGCGGCGCCAAGGGCGTAGCCGATGGTCTGCGCGGAACCGAACGCACCCATGGCGCTGCCGAAATGGCCGGGCTCCCGGGAGGCTGCAAGCAGTGCCGCACAGGCGGGAAACGCCATGGCCAGCGATGCGCCGACGAAGACACCGGCCAGTGCGAAACTTCCCCAATTCCAACCCCAATAGACGAGGGCGACAGCGCTGCTTGCCAGGAGACCGGAAACGGCGAGGGCCAGGAAGGTCCGCTCGTTGAGGCGTCTCAACACAAAGACCTGAACCAGGATCGCGGCAACCGCGGCCAAGCTCATCAAGAGGCCCACGAACTGACTGGCCTGCACAGCGTCCAGGGTGAGACGGGTCTGTGCATGCAGCCCAATGGAAAACTGGAGCTGTCCATTCATGAGCGCCAGCAGCACCACGACGCTCAGCAGGAGCGGAAAGGCGCGGACTGCGGAACGGGCGCGCGGCTTCGGTGCAATTTCGTCCAAGTGCTCCTGCGGCGTCCCGGCAGGTTCCGGACAAAGCGACATGGCCAGGAAGGCGAGCAGCGCGAACACAACAAGAGCATGGATCGGCGCCAAGGCTGCCAGAAGCGTCAGGCCGGCAGCGAGCGCAGGGCCGGCAAGGCGTCCGATTGTCATGGCCAGGCGCAAGGCGCCGAACTTCGAAAGGCGTTCCGACTCATCGTAGACGCCCGCGACCCAGGCCTGCGCGACAGGGAAAAGCGCGGCGGCGGCCGCCCCGTGAATCACGCGGAAAAGAATCATCGCGGTGAGGGTGCCGTCCGGTCCGGCATAGCCCCTTGCCGCCAGTTCAATCGCCAGCGCGAAGCCGGCCTGACCGAGGATCACACCGCCACAGCCCATCAGCATGACCCTGCGTGGTCCCAATTCGTCGCTGGCCCGGCCCCAGAGCGGTGCCGCCACGACGAAAGCCAGAATTCCCAGTGCGACAACCAGACTCAGGCCACGCAAGTCAATGTTTGTGGTTTCGCCAATTACGGGAACCATCGTAAAGAGAACCGCCTGCCCGACGGCAGTGACGGCCAAAGTCAGGCACAACCCCGGCAATGGCCCGCTCTTTGACACGGATAGGCTCCGAAACAGCTGCCCAAATCTGTGAAACTCTGTAGAGATTTTCATTTTTCTGCAATATTTCAATATTTTAGATAAAGGTTTCTCGCTTCAGGAAATCACTCTAAAAAATAAAAATGATATTTGCAATTAAGAATCAATTGCATTATGAGTCCCAACATCGGCGATGGAAACCTCAGGGCGAACGATGCAAACCCTCAAAACACTCGACCCCTCTCCGACGTCTTTTCTCAACGCATTGTTGCGCGAATATAGCGGCTGGACGATATGCCGGGAAGCCGCGCCGGGTGCGCTGACTTCGTGTCAAGCAGAGGAGCACGCTGCGTCGGGAGCAACTGCGCAAAAGAAACTCCTGGTCCTCCCGCTGCGCGCGTCAGGCCTGAGCGCGTACATCGGCCTGAAGCATCGTTCGGCCGCGGGACGGCATTGCTTTTACGACCCGGTCCTGCTGGGCCGGGAGCCCCGGAGCGCGCGACCGATCGATCTGACGGCCCTGGCCAGTCTGATCCTGCATGAGCCTGAAATCGTAGGCGAGGTCTCTGCCGCCGGACGCGCAACTTTTTTAGGCCGGCTGCTCGACAGCCAGGAGAGTCTTGCGGATGCGCTGGATTACCGGCGTGGCGAATTGGATGCGCTCTTCACCCGGCCGCTTTCTTTCATCGAAGCTGAGCAGGCACTCCTGCTGGGTCATCCGGTTCACCCAACGCCCAAGAGCCACGATGAACTTTCACAGGAGGAGGTGCGGGCCCTGGCACCGGAGTTCGCGGCAGCTTTTCCGCTGCGCTGGATGCTGGTGCATCGGGAGCGGCTGGATGCCGGCGGCACCGAAGACCTTCCCTTGCGGCAGGCGCTCACGGACCTGATCGCATCGGATGACGCCTTTCCCGCGCACAGCCTGACACTGATCGAGAATGCGCCCACACACCTGCCCATGCCGATGCACCCCTGGCAGGCCGAGCACCTGCTGGCGCAATCCGGGATCAAGGCGATGCTGGCGAACGGCGATCTGATCGACCTGGGCACGCCGGGTTCGTCTTTTCACCCGACGTCGTCGGTCCGGACCCTCTATGCCGAGCATGCCGATTACATGCTGAAATTTTCTCTGAGCGTACGCCTGACCAACTCGGTCCGGGTGCTGCTGCCCAAGGAGTGGGAACGAGGCAAACAGATTCATCAGCTTTTCGCGACGCCCCTCTGGCAGGAAATCTCGAAACGCTTCCCGAGTTTCCGGATCCTGAGCGAGCCGGTCCATATGGCGCTCAAGGACAGCCAGGGGGCGACCATTCGCGAGAGCGCCGTGCTCTTCCGCCAGAACCCTTTCAAGCGGGACGCGGCCCTCCACACCGAAGTTCTGGCGACCCTCTGCCAGGACCATCCCGAGGGCGGGTGCAGCAGGATAACGGCGCTGATCCGGCGCATTGCCCTGCGCGAAGGACGCAGCGAAGCGGCGGCAAGCCTGCTCTGGTTCGACCGATTCCTTAAGGTCGTGCTCGCACCCTTTCTGCAGATCCACGCCGACTACGGCCTGCTGTTCGGCGCCCATCAGCAGAATACCGTCCTGAGCCTTCAGGAAGACTATCCGCTGCGGGTTTACTACCGGGACTGTCAGGGCACCGGCCACAGCGACAGCGCCCACGAGGTGCTGAAGTCTTACCTGCCGGGCATCGGCGGCGAGGCGCAAAACACGGTGTCCGATGAGTTGGGTGACCGGCTCTACGGCTACTACCTGATCGTCAACAACCTCTTCAATGTCATCGCCTCCATCGCCCAGGGCGGGAGCACGGACGAGGCTTCCCTTTTTGCAAGCCTGCGGGAATTCCTGTTGAAGCTGCGCGAAGAGGGTCTGCGCGATCCGCGTTTCGTCACCAAGCTGCTCGAGGAAGAGACCCTTTGGTCAAAGGGCAACTTCCTGACCTGCCTGCGCGATATCAACGAGAGTCATGAGGGCCAGGACCAACTGGCCGTTTACGTGCCCATGGCAAACCCGATTTACGCACCTTCGAACGCCGAAACTTCAACGCCAAGGATGCCGGAAGCACGCTTGGCCAAAACAGGGTAATGAGCATGCAACTGTCACAAAATGAGCTTCAAGACCAGCCGCCACCCCATGCGGCGGCACAGGGAGTCGACGACCTGGACCAGGAGAACGCGGCGATGGATCCCGTGGGCATGATGCTCGTGCGGAGTTTTCGCGACGCCGATCAGCCCGGCCGGGTCACGCTTTCCCTGCCTGCGGGGGTTGAGTCCGGTGCGACACCCTTCCCGGCGCCGCATCTGCTGCGCATGATTGAACGTACTTTTATCGATCTGCCCGAGAGCGATGCAATTGAGCTGGCACCCGGTCTGCTCGAACGCACGCTGCACAGCGACCATGATCTGGCTCTGGTTTCGGTGAGCGCGGCAGGCAAAACCGTCTCCTTTGAGAGAAAAGCTTTCTTCCAGAGCGCCGCGCCCTGGCTGCACTGCCGCCCCTCCAGCTGCATGCCGCTGACCAGCGTCACCGAGATGGGCAAGATCCGACACCCGCAACGCCCGCCCGAACCACGCGGCCTGGTCTATGAGCGTTACGATCCTGTGATCGACATGACGATCTCCTTCCGGGCCATCGACCCGGCCAGGGATCTGGAGACATTTTACAGCTGGATGAACGACGGACGCGTTGCCTTCTTCTGGGAGCTTGCACAGAGCGAGGAAGAGCTGGCGGCTTATCTGGAGACCCTGCGGAAGGATCCTCATGCCTTCGGGCTGATCGGGTCTTTCGACGGCGACCCCTTCGGATACTTCGAAGTCTATTGGGCGAAGGAAGACCGCCTGGGATCCTATTACGACGCCGACGACTACGACCGGGGCTGGCACGGGCTGGTCGGCAACCGCCGCCACCTGGGCCATGCCAAGACTCTCGCCTGGCTGCGCGCGCTGACCCACTATCTTTTCATCGACGATCTGCGCAGCCGTAAAGTGGTGGGCGAGCCCCGGGCGTCCCACACGAAGCTTCTGCGCTATGCCGATGACGTTGCCTATTACAAGGTCAAGGAATTCGATTTCCCGCACAAGCGCTCGGCCCTGATGCAGTGCGACCGGGAGACCTTTTTCGAGACGGTGCGGTTGTGAGCGCCGTCGCGGCGCAGCTTGCCGCAGCCCGCGGGCCCGAGTTCGAAACCGCGCAAAAGCCCGGATGCAGGTACTGGGCCAGGGCGCAGCGCAACCTGCTTGCCAAGGCGATCAGCGAGCTGGCCTATGAGCAGGTCATTCATCCGGCCTGGTCCGAGGAAAAGAGCGCGTGGCTGCTCTCCCTCGCGTCCGGGGAAAGCTACCGCTTTCAGGGCGTGACAAGGGCCTGGGGCAATCTCTCGATCGATCCGGAGACGTTGACGCGCGTCGTCGACGGCACCGGCCCCCAGGAGCTCAGTATCTTTCAGTTCGTCGCAGATGCGCGCGTCGAAATCGGCATGGTCCCGGCCGATATGGCCTGGTACCTGCGCGACCTTCAGAATACCTTGATCGCGGATGCGCAGCTGGCACGCCTGAACGCCGAAACAACCGCAAGCACGCTCGCGGAGTTGCCGGAAACCGGATTGCTGGCGCGCCTGGAAGGCCATCCCAAAGCGATCACCAGCAAGGGCCGCCTGGGTTGGGGACAGGATGACTTCGAGGCTTATGCGCCCGAGTTCGGCAGCTCTTTCCAACTGGTCTGGCTGGCGGTCGCCCGCAAGGGCATCACGGCGGCACAGGCAAACGATTGCTCCGAACAGGCGCTATTGCAGGCGGCCATGGACTCGCAAGATGCACTGCGCCTGCAGGAGATCCTGGACAGCAAGGGTTTGACCGGCGATGACTTTGCCCTGGTGCCGGTGCATCCCTGGCAGTGGCAGAATGTCATCACCCAGTGGTTCGCTGAGGATCTTGCAGCCGGGCGCATCGTATTTCTGGGCAGCCTCGGCGACCGGTTTCGGGCACAACCCTCGCTGCGCACGCTAAGCAACATCGATCGGGCCAAGGGCTTCGACATCAAGCTGTCGCTCTCGATCCTCAACACCTCCTGCTACCGGGGCATTCCCGGCCGCTACATTCCCATCGGCCCGCGGCTCTCCGACTGGCTGGTCGAACTGGTGGAGAGGGATCCTTTTCTCAGCCGAACCCATCGCACGCTGATCCTGCGTGAGGTTGCGGGTTTGCAGGTTCCCAACTCCACCTTCGATCTGATCGAGGGCGTTCCCTACCGCTACCACGAAGGGCTCGGTGCGATCTGGCGGGAGAGACTGGACGGCAAGCTGGAGGCCGGCGAACGCGGTGTGATGCTCTCGGCGCTCCATCACCGCGATTGCAACGGGCGGCCCTTGCTTGCTGAGTATATCGCGCGCTCCGGCCTGTCGCCCGAAGACTGGTTCGCCCGCCTGTTCGACGAAATCACCGTGCCGCTCTATCACTTCCTCTGCCGCCATGGCGTTGCCTTCATTGCCCACGGCCAGAACATCTCCGTCGTTCTGCGCGACTGGGCACCGGCAGCCTTGGTGGTCAAGGACTTCCAGGGCGATCTGGATCTGGTCGACCGGCCCTTCGAGGAACTCGAAAGCCTGGACCAGGAGATTCGCGACATCCTGCCGAGGAAGCACCCCGAGGTGATCGTCCACAACATTCAGACCGGTCACTTCGTGACGGTCTTGCGCTTTATCTCGGAAGCTGCCGCGGATTGCGGGTTGCTGGAAGAAGCGGACTTCTACGGCCTGCTTGCCGGAAAACTCCGCGACTATGAGCGGCAGCATCCTGAGCTGGCGGAGCGCTTCCGGCTTTTCGAGCTCTTCGCACCCAAGATCCCGCGGGTCTGCCTCAACAAGGCCCGCTTCGAAATCGGCTACGCGGATTCCGACCAGCGGCCCAGCCCGGCGGTCGGCAAGGAGATCGAGAATCCGCTCTATAGATTTGACGCCCCCTTTCACGCAAACAAGGAAGAGACCTGTCCATGAGTCAGTCTGCCATGACCCAACCTTCCACAACTGCGCCTTCTCACGATCTGGTCGGTGTCGGCCTCGGCCCCTCCAATCTGAGCCTGGCAGCTCTGCTGGAGCCTGTGACCGATTTCCACGCGCGCTTTTTCGATCAGCGGCCGAAGTTCGACTGGCACCCGGGCCTGATGCTGCCGGACGCACGTCTGCAGACCTCATTCCTGAAGGACCTCGTGACCGCCGCCGATCCCACCAGTCGCCACAGCTTTCTGGCCTATCTGGTGCACAAGAAGCGGTTTTATGACTTCGTCAATGCCTCCTTCGAGAACATCAGCCGGAGTGAATTTGCCGATTACCTGGGCTGGGTCGCATCGCGGGTCCGCAATGCCAGCTTCAACACGCCGGTACGGGAAGTCGCGTTCGACGGCGCGCGGTTTCAGGTGCGCCGGAACCGGGATACAGACGCGGCCAAAAACCTCTGTATCGCGACCGGCCACAGACCGAACCTTCCCGACTGGGCACCGGCGCAGCTGGACGCGCGCTGCTTCCACGCCAGCGAGATTCTGCATCGTACGCCGGATGTCACCGGCAAGCGCGTGGCCATCGTCGGGGGCGGCCAGACCGGTGCCGAGGTCTTTCTGACCCTCGCGCGGGAGGCATTCGGGCGGCCCGCGTCGGTCAACTGGATCAGCAGGCGGCCGAACTTCGACCAGCTCGACGACTCGCACTTCGCCGACGAATGCTTCACGCCCGATTACCTGCGGCTTTTCTTCCGGCTTCCGGAAGGCCGCAAGGCGGGCATCGTGGAGAGTCAGAAACTCAAGAGCGACGGTATCTCGCCCTCTACCCTGCGCGAAATCTATCATCTGCTCTATCAGCACCGGCATCTCTCGGACGATGATCGCCGCCTCACGCTCTCGCCGGGCCGCGAGGTTACCGGACTGCGGGAGGGCGAAGAGGTCTTCAGCCTGAACCTGCACAACCTCATGATCGGTGAGGGAGAGGCAGTACAGGCGGATGTCGTCATCCTCTGCACCGGGTACCGGACTCGCCTGCCCGAGATCCTTCAGCCGATCATAGGGCGCATGGAGTTCGACAACCAAGGCCGCCCGCGCCTGGACGAGTCCTTCAAAGTTCTGTGGGAAGGTCCGTCAGACCGGCGGATCTACATGCAGAACACAGCACGCCACAGCCACGGTATCGCCGATCCCCAGCTGAGCCTCATGGCCTGGCGCAGCGCGGCCATCGTGAACGATCTGCTCGGACGGCAGGTCTATGACATCGAGCAGTGCCCGCCGGCCATTAACTGGATCTCGGAAAGCCGGACCGAAGACGCGGGGACGGTCGCCGCCTGAGGCCGACAGCGTAACTCTAATCTCCCCATGAAGGACCGGATGCAGACCCGCTTGAACGCCCAAGAGCATAGGTATTTACGGTTGATTTCAATTTTGCGATTGATTCTTATTTGCATATCTGAAATAAGCACTCAGTCATTGAATAGGACACGGCGCGGGGTCGTATGAAGCTCGTGTGACCCCTGCGCGTCCGTACGCCTGAGCAACGGCGTTTTCAGGAAATTTCTGGGGGATTACATGAACATACGCTTTGCGTATCAAGCGTCGGTACTTGGTTTGGCGGTAAGTCTTGCCGCGGGTGCGGGACAGAGCCGGGCCCAGGACACGACCAGCAGCGAAAACACTACACCTCCGGTTGAACTGGAGCCCGTCATCAATACCGCGACCCGGGCCCCGCGCCCGGTTTCCGCCATCCCTGGTTCCGTCGTGATCATCGACAGCGAGCAGATCGAACAGCAGCTCTCGATTTCCAGCGACCCGGCAGACATCCTGTCGAAGTTCGTCCCCGGCTATTCTTCCAGCAACCAGACCGTTTCCGGCTCAGCGGAGACCTTCCGCGGACGCGGCGTGCAGGTGCTGGTCGACGGCGTATCGCGCAACACGCCCCTGCGCAACGTGTCCCGGATTATCTCCCTGATCGATCTCAACCAGATCGAGCGGATCGAGGTGGTCAACGGCGCCAGCAGCATCTACGGCAACGGCGCGACCGGCGGCATCATCAACTTCATCACCAAGAAGTCCACGGACGGCAAACCCTCGTTCGGAGTCAGCGCGGGCCTGCGCGCCTTCACCGCGGACGTCGAGGACTCCCTGGCGCCGGAAGCCTCGCTCCGGCTCTCGGGCGACAACAGTCATTTCGACTACCTGGCAGTGGTCACGGGCGAGATGACCCGCGACACTTTCGACGGCGACGGCGACCGCCTGCCCGATGATCCCCTGCTCGGACAGGGTGCCTTCGCGAACGGCGATTCCTACAACGGCCTGGTCAAGCTCGGCCGGGATTTCGATAACGACAGCAAGCGCATCGAACTGACCGCGGAGCTGACCCGCTTCGACCAGGAGCCCGAGTTTTACACCGACTACGACACCGATCCGGTCAGCGTCGACTTCGCGGACCCCTATGACGCAAAGAGCATCACTGAAGACTCCAACTATCAGGCGCTGAAGTTCGACGACAAGGAATTCGTCCTGGGCAGCCTCTCGATCCAGGCCTTCCGCAACGATATCGAGAAGCGCTTTGCGGATGCCCGGCAATCGGTCGCCAACCCGGCGGTTTATATCAACCGTGACGAGGGACAGACGACCTTGCTTGCAGACCAGCTCGGCCTGCGCACCACGGTCGATACCAAACTGGACAGCATATACGACAGCTTGGGCGTGACCTGGGGTTTCGACTACACCCATGACGAAACCACGCAGCATTTTCAGGACGGCGTTGAAGCCATTGCGCCGATGGAGCAAGACAGCTACGCCGGGTTTGCGCAGCTGGAGGTGGCACCCGTGGATTGGCTGCAGCTGCGCGGCGGCTTGCGCTATGAGCGCTTCAAGCTTGAGCTCGAAGACTTCAACCGGCCAAGTTATAATTTCTCCGGCTTTGACCTCCCCGCTGTCGATGTCACCGGTGGCACGGCGACCTATAGCGAGACGGTTTTCAACATCGGGGCCGTTGTTTATCTGAACGACGAAATCGAAGTCTTTGGCGCCTTTTCACAGGGCTATTCCCTGCCTGATGTGGGCGGGTTTACCCGTCGCGCCGGATTGGGGACCGCCGGTCCCGTAGACTTTTCCGACATCGCGCCGGAAGCGCAGCTGGTGGACAACTACGAAGTGGGCATGCGCGGCGAATGGGAGTCTTACCGGGGCAACCTCAGCGCCTATATCAGCGAGTCGGACCTGGGCACGACCTTCGACGTCTCAACCAACGAAGTCAGCCAACAGAAGGAACGGGTCTACGGCTTCGAGGCCGTGGGCGAGGTCGACGTCGATGATCAACTGACCCTCGGCAGCGTCTTTTCCTGGAGCGAAGGCAAGCGCGACACGGAGGGCGACGGCGACCTGGACTCCTATCTGCCGAACAACCGCATCGGACCGCCGATGCGCATCACGGGTTACGCCACCTATGCGACGGACTTCGATCTGAACCTGCGCTTCGAGGCGCTCTACACCGGCTCGCGCGACCGGGACGACGGCGTACAGCAGGTCAAGATCGACAATGCCCTGACCTTTAACCTCGCCGCCGATTATCCGCTCCTCGACGGCAAACTCAGCCTGGGCGTCGAGAACATCCTGGATGTGGAGTACGAAAACCCGACGGCGAGTGCCTCGCGCAACCGCCCCGTCAATGGCTTCGGACGCGTGGTCTCCCTGCGCTACAGCCGCACGTTCTGAGCCAGTCATTCCCAGGAAGACAAAAGCCGATGTTCACTTTCGACACGACCTCGGATCCCTTTCTCAGGATGAGCCTGACCGGCACGGTCACCGAGGATGACGAGCGCAGCTACCTTGAGGCTTTGAAGCAGCTCTCGGAACGTCAGTCTCCCTTCGGCCTGATTTCGATCATCGATATCGAAAGCGGTGAGGTCACCCACGAAACCCGCCGGGCGCAGAACATGTGGTTCAAAGAGAACCGCGCACATCTCGCGGAGGTCTGTTTCGGTCTGGTTCGCGTGCGCCCGAAGATCGACCCGGAAGAAAGTGACGAGGCCTTTATCCGCGCCATGCCCTTTCCCACCCGGCGCGTCGCGCGCGAGGAAGACGTGCTGCCGATCCTGCGGGACTGGCTGGAACTCTACGACAACAAGCGGGGCCAGGCATGACCGACTCCTCACCTGCCCCATCATCCGACGGCCTCGGAGCAGCGCCGGACGTCAAACGCATGCCGCCGGGCCGGGTCCTGGCGGTCCTGACCGGTCTCTACATCGCGCAGGCCATTCCGATTTACCTCTTCATTGCCGCCCTGCCTGCGATCTTCCGCGAGCAGGGTGTCTCGCGCACCATGATCGGCGCCATCGGGGTTCTGCTGATCCCCTGGATCCTGAAGTTCCTCTGGGCCCCCATTGTCGATCGTTACCAACTCTCGCGCCTGGGCCGCAGGCGCTCCTGGATCCTGCCTATGCAGGCGACGATTATCGGCCTGATCCTGGTCATGTCGCAGCTCTCGCCGCTGGACGACTTTTTCATCATCTTCGGGATTGCCTGCCTGGTTGCGCTGGCTGCCTCGACTCAGGACATCGCCACCGACGGCTACGCGGTCGAGGTCCTGACCCCCGCCCAGCGCGCCTATGGCAACGCCATTCAGGGCGGCAGCATCGCAGCCGGCGTTCTGATCGGCAGCGCCTTCGCGCTGATCCTCTACGACAACTTCGGCTGGCAGGTCACGATGTTCTCGATCGCGGCCCTGGCCGGGCTCGCCGCCCTGCCGATCTGTCTGATGCAGGAAAAGAGTGCGCCCGAGGAAAGCGATACGGCGGGAAAGGAACGGCCCTCCCTGATGGCCTTCCTGCGCCGTCCCGATTCCCTTCAGGTCCTGGCCTTCGCCCTGCTTTATCGCTGCAGCGAGGGCTTCGTGAAGCCCATGGAGCAACCCTTTCTGGTCGATCAGGGCCTCTCTCTGAGCCTTGTCGGCCTGACCAGCGGCGCCTCCGCCGCGACCGTGGGGCTGGGAGGATCGCTCCTGGCGGCCTTCGTCATCCGCAAATACGGCCTCTTCACCTGCCTCTACGGATTGGGGCTCGCGCGCACGCTCTGCTTCGCCGGCTTTGCACTGGCCGCCGCGAGCCAGACCACAGCCGCGGCGGTGCTGATCGGACTGGCTTTTTTCAACACGGTGATCCGCTACATGGAAGTGGTCGGCCTCTACAGCCTCTACATGGGTGCCAGTTCGCGGAACCAGCCGGCGACGGACTTTACCATCCTGTCCTGCGCCCAGCTGATCATCTATATGCTGGCCTCGATGGTCAGCGGCGTTCTGGCGGACTGGGTGGGCTATGCCCCCCTCTTTACCTTCGCGACGGTCCTGTCCCTGGTCGGCCTGATCTGGTGCATGCGGCAGATCCCGCAGAACCATCCGGCTTATGCGGGCACATCGTCATAAGTGGAAAGAATTGACACCGCATCCACGTGAGCCTGCAGGTGAGCCGGGCGGATAAGAAAGAGTCGCTTTTCAGACTTGCGGTCGTTCGCGCGATGGGGATCAATCGGGAGGTTTAAAACGCCCGGAGAGATCTCGCTATGAAGATCAGCAGCAACAGCATCGAGCGGGACGCCGCCGTCATGAAAGACTGGCTGGCGCAGCCTCCCGATACCCGGTCCGTGGCCAATTTCCTGCCCGGACCCGGCATTCAGAAGCTGGATCTGCGCTTTGACATCGCAAAGCTGCGCGCGGCACTAAATGAGGCGCTGCAGCGGACCGCCTTCAAAGGCGATCTCGACAAGGGCTTCGGCGCCTTCTCCCTGACCCGACGGCCGGGAGTCGAGGTGGAGACATCAAACGATCTCTCGGGGCGCTTCTACACCCGCGTCGACGAAAGCTACGAAGAGGTTTCGCGCGAAGATATCGTGGACGAGCATGCCTTCAGCGAGTTCGTACCTGCCTTCAAGGGCAGCTATTTCGAATTTCTGCATCAGGAACTGGTCAAGCGCTTTCCCATCGGCCGGATGAGGGTGCTTTCCAAGGGCACTTACAACTGCAATTCCTGGCACCGGGACCCGGAGCCTCGGCTGCACATCCCGATCATCACCAATCCGGGTGCGCTTTTTATCGTCAATCACCATGTCACGCACCTGCCCGCGGACGGATCGGTGTATTTTACCGACACACGGGGTTATCATACCGCGCTGAATGGCGGCGAAAGCCAACGCGTGCACGTGGTCGCCGCCCTTCCCACCTGAGATCACCCGAGCTGAGATCAATCGGAAATCAAAGAGGAAAAAGCGGCAGATGGCGATGTACGAGGGCATGAAGACAGCGCAGACTGAGGGGGCGGGCAGCAACCGCCGCCGGATGATCGACCTGCGCAGCGATACGGTCACCAAACCCTCCGCCGGAATGCGCCGGGCCATGGCCGAAGCCGAGGTGGGCGACGATGTCTACGGCGAGGACCCGACCGTCGAAGCTTTGCAATCCAAAGCCGCCACGTTGCTGGGCAAGGAAGCGGGGCTTTTCCTGCCGACCGGAACGCAGAGCAATCTGGTCGCGCTCATGACCCACTGCCAGCGCGGCGAGGAATACATCGCCGGCGCCGGCAGCCACATCTTTCACGACGAAGCCGCCGGCGCGGCGGTGCTGGGCAGCATTTCGCCCGTGGGACTGCCTCTGGACGGCAAGGGCGCGCTGACCCTCGAAGCCGTGGCAGGTGCGATCAAAGCCGATGATCCCCACTACGCGGTTTCACGCCTGGTATGCCTGGAAAACACCTGCGGCGGCCGGGTTCAGGATCAGGACAACCTCGATGCCATCGCGGATCTGGCGCACGCCCGCGGCCTGAGCGTACACATGGACGGCGCGCGCCTGATGAACGCCGCGGTCGCCTCGGACTGCCCTCCGGCGGATCTGGTCCGCAAGGCCGACACCGTCTCGCTCTGCCTCTCCAAGGGCCTGGGCACGCCGGTGGGCTCGGTCCTCTGCGGTCCGCGCGATTTCATCAAGCGAGCGCTCAGGGCGCGCAAAATCCTGGGCGGCGGCATGCGGCAGGCCGGGGTGCTGGCAGCCTGCGGGCTCTACGCGCTGGAGCACAACATCGCGCGCATGGCCGAAGACCACCGGCGCGCGACCCGCATGGCGGAAGGCCTGGCACAATTCCCCGCGCTTAAGGTCATCCACGACCCCGACCACACCAACATGCTGTTCGTGGCTCCGCGCGAGGAGGATCACGACGCGCTGCTGACCCATCTGGCGAAGGAAGGCATCGTGTTTGGAAGCCAAAAGCCCTCGATCCGTCTGGTGACGCATCTGGATATCACCGACGAAGATGTGGAAACGATCATCTCGACGGTTGGCGACTACTACGCCAGATCCAGGCAGAATTTGGCGGCGGCGGGTAGCTAACCCGGGTTTCGGGTGATATGAAGCGTCTGGATTTCTGAATTCGCCGAGCAGTTCGGCAGACGGCATCCTTCCAAAGAAAGACCATTATCGTGTTCGACGGTCCGCAGATGAGTACGGACAGAGCCTTTGCGCGCTATGAAGCGGTCCGCAAGAGTTTGCCAAAGGCTCAGTTTCCATCCAACTCGATCGAGGCCGAAAACCTCGGGGCGTTAGCGAAGGAGTTCGATGTCTTCGTGCTGGATGCCTTCGGGGTGATCAACGTGGGCAATACGGCGATTCCCGGCGCGCCCGAACGCATCGCGGCCCTGCAGGCGATGGAGAAGGAAACCTATGTCCTGACCAACGGTGCGAGCTTCAATGCCGCGGCCGCGCGCGCCAAATACACCCGCCTGGGCTACAGCTTCGACGCCTCGCGGATCGTCGCAAGCCGCGACGTCTTGGCCAGCCATATGAGCGACTTCGCCCCCGATTTCAAATGGGGCTTCATGGCCTTTACCGAGTCAAAGATCGAAGAGCTCTGCGCCAACCCGCATCTCCTGGAAGACGACCCCGCCCTTTATGACAGGGTGGAAGGTTTCATCCTGCTCTCGAGCATCGGCTGGAGCCGGCCCCGTCAAGAGCTTTTGGTCAGGTCCTTGCAGAAGAACAAACGTCCGGTCCTGGTGGGCAATCCGGATCTCGTCGCGCCCCTGGAGGCCTCTCTCTCCTTCGAGCCTGGTTTTTTTGCCCACGACATCGCGGACCGCACGGGCATCGAGCCGCGCTTCTTCGGCAAACCCTTCGCGAATGCCTTCGAAGAGGTCGCCCGCCGCATCGAGCGCGACCGCCCCGGCATGCCGGGCCATCGCATTGCCATGGTGGGCGATACGCTGCACACCGATATCCTGGGCGGTGCCGCAGCCGGTTTCCGCACGGTCCTGGTGACCGATCATGGCCTCTTCAAGGGACACGAGATCGCGCCCTACATCGCGGAATCCCAGATCGTCCCGGACTTTATCGTACGGACGACCTGATCTGAAATCAGGCTTCAGACAATCTCAGGCAAAGTCGTGGCAGGCGGCGTGTTGCGGCTGCGCTGGCTGCGCACGACGCCATCGATGACGGTCATGCCGATGCCCGGCAGATTGCCCTGCTCGACGGATTCCAGGATGGTCTTGCCCGGCGCGTGCTGGGCCCGGTCCATGATGACGAAATCCGCCGACTTGCCGATTTCGATCAGGCCGCAGTCGAGTTCGCGCATGCGCGCGGTGTTGCCGGTGGCAAAGCAGAAGGCGGTTTCGGCAGGGACATCGCCCAGACTTGAAAGCATCGCAATCATGCGCAGGATCCCGAGCGGCTGCACACCCGATCCGGCAGGCGCGTCCGTGCCCAGGATCACCCGCTCGACCTGCTCCAGCTCCCGCGCCGTGCGCATGGCCAGCAGGGCCGAGCGCTCGTTGCCGTTATGGACCAGCTCGATGCCGCGCGAACACTGTTCACAAAGACAGACAATCTGATCGTCGGGCAAAGCGGTGTGGCCGCCGTTGATATGGCCGATGATGTCGGCATCCGCCTCCAGGACCACATCCTTATCGATCAGGCCGGAGCCGGGGATGGAAGGACCGCCGGTGTGGATCGTGCTCTGGATGCCGTACTTGCGCGCCCAGGCGACCATTTCCTTGGCGCGGTCGCCCGCTTTTACGCTGCCAAGGCCAACCTCACCGAGCAGCTTTACGCCGGCTTCGGCAAGCTGTTTGAAATCCTCTTCCTCCATGCCCTCTTCGATCACCGGAGCCCCGGCATGGACCTTGACGCCGGAGGGGCGGAAATTCTCGTACCAGCGCTGGGACGCGATCGCCATGGCCTTCAGGCCGACGATGTCCTTGGGGCGGCCGGGCAGATGCACTTCACCCGCCGAAATCATGGAGGTCACCCCACCGTGCAGACAGCTGTCAATCCAATTGATCTGCTGCTGGCGCGGGGTGTAGTCGCCGATGACCGGATGCACGTGACTGTCGATCAAACCGGGAGAAAGTGTCGTGCCCTTGGCGTCCACCACCACATCGGCTTGATCGCAGTCGACATCGGCTTCCTTGCCGAAGGCCGTGATCCTGCCGTCGACAGCAACGACTGTATCCGCGTCCAGGATCGGTTTCTCGAGCGCGCCGCTCAAGAGCAGGCCGATGTTTTTGATGACAAGCTTGTTCCCGGTCTCCACCACGTGCTTTTCCCCGTATTGCTCTTTTTCGTCGACTTCGTATTTGCGAGCAGGGTGATAGACGCAGAAAGAAAGCGCAAGCGGAATAGCGGCTTGAAGCCGATGGGCAGATTGCCCGGCCAGGCCCTGAAACAGGCCGCCCGGGGCTCTTACATTGGCCTAGATCAGATCACATTCAGGTGAAACCGCCGAAGGCGATCTATCGACCTCGCGAAGCCGATCTAACCATAAGATCCAGAACGTGACCCGGTCTAAGCGGCTCTGGCGCCGGACAAACCAAGAAAGCGGCGGACTGTGTCTTTTGCGGTGTCATCAAGCTCGAAGCGCAGATGGACGCCTGTCGGCGATGCCGTGACGACCGATGCAGGCAATTCAGCACTCAGGCCTTCGACAAAGACCTTCACGCGGGCATCGACCTCGACACCGTCCAGGCCTTCCAGGCGCGCGCCGCCAACGGACATATTGACGATCTTGCAGTTCTGCGCGGCGCCGTTCGAGGCCACCTGACAGTGCCAGTCGCCGTCAACCCGCTCGTCCTTGCGGCGGTTCCCGGAGCTGCGCAGCTCGGCCATGATGGCGTCCATGCGTTGATCCAGATGCTCAACGTTGGTCGAGGTGGTTTCCGCGTTCTCCATCACGCTGCCGGAGTGACTGCGCACCTGATCGGTCTCGCTGGCGACATCCGCGATCTGGGTCGAGACCTCGCTCATATGCTGCACCGAGGATTGAACGCTCGCGCTGATCTCCTGGGTGGCCAGGCTCTGCTGTCCAATGCCTTCGTTGATCGCTTCGGAAATCTCGTTGATCTGCTTGATGGTGCCGCTGATCGAACGGATCGCCCCGACCGCCCCTTCGGTCTCGTTGCGGATACTGCCGATCTGCGTGGAGATTTCCTCGGTCGCCTTGGCAGTCTGGTTGGCCAGGTTCTTGACCTCCGCCGCCACAACCGCAAAGCCCTTGCCCATCTCGCCCGCCCGCGCCGCCTCGATGGTGGCATTGAGCGCCAGCAGATTGGTCTGCTCGGCGATGTCCTGGATCATGCTGATCACATCGCCGATCTTCTCGGCCGCTTCGGCCAGACCGCCGACCGTCTGATCGGTGCGCTCGGCTTCCTCTGCGGCAGACTGCGCAATGCTGGAGGACTGCTCGACCTGGCGTGTGATCTCGCTGATCGAAGCGGAAAGCTCCTCGGCGGCGGAGGCAACGGTCTGGATCGACCCGCTGACCTGATCCGCGCCGGCGGCAACGGTTGCGGTGCGGTCACCCAGCCGGCTGATCACGCCGTTCATGTCCGTGGTGCTGCCCTTCATGCTGTCGGCCTGGACGTTGATATCCGTGACCGCCGCCTTGACTTCCTTGTTCAGCTCGTCGGCAATCTCGTTGAGCTTCTCCTTCAGCTCTTCTTCCTGCCGAAGCTGCCGCTCTTCTTCCTCGATTTTCAAACGCTCGACCTCGTTCGCGTTCTGTTGAAACACTGTCAAAGCGCGCGCCATTAAACCGATTTCGTCTTTTTGTTCGGTTCCGGAAATCTGAACCTTCAGGTCTCCCTCCGCCAGACTGGACATGGCGGCGGTCATGCGCGTGATAGGGCCGGTGATGCTGCGCACCGTCGCGGTTACAAGAATGGCCGTCGCAAGCAGCATAACCAGAGTCACGCCAAGCGCCAGCAAGAAACCGCTTTGCGCTTCTTCGCCATACTTCGCCGCCATAGCCCGGAGATCTTGCGCAACCCTGTCTTCAACGCGCTTCAGCAGCTCGATTTTTTCGGTGATCCGGTCGAACCAGTAGCCGGCCTCGATCCCCTGGAGATCGCCGCCGTGGGGATTGGCAATGGCGATCCTGCGCATGCGTTCGACGTCTTCGACAGCCTCGCCCCGCAGAGTTTCCGTGTAAAATGTTTGCTGCTCCGGCAAGGCAAAAAGCATAAAGCCCTTCAAGTAGGCCTGTTGCTGCGCGATAAGGGAAATAAAACGCTCGTGCACCGCCGGCGCGAAGGCGCCCTTGCCGAAGCCGGCCGCGCCCATGGCGCGCTCGATCCCGGCGCGCTCCTTGGCCTGCAGAAGATTAACGTAGGCCGCGATCTCGTCCGTGATGTGGACCTCCGAGCTCAGGATCGCCATGTCGCCCACGATGTCGAGCAGCTTCGTGATGGTGCCGGTGTAATACTTCGCCATATCGGGCACGGTGAAAGAAAGATCGCTTACCGAAGCCCGCTTCGCATCCAGTTCTGCGACGCTGGCGCGGGCCGATTTCAATTTGTTCGCGAAGTCCGCGCCGAAGCTCGCCGCATCGAAGGCGTCCATGATGCCATTAAAGTGAGTGCGAATCTTGTTGGTGGCTTCGCGCTGCGCCGTGAGCCGCTCATTGAAGACCGCCCCCCCTTGAGAGGCGATGAAACCGGCGGAGTTCCCACGTTCCTTTTGCAGTTCGTGAACCAGATCACTGATATCCGGCGCGACCTGTGCCAGTTCCTGGAGGTGCGACAGATCTCTCGAAGCGGTGTACTGCTTGACGACATTGATGCCGGCAAAGGCCAAAAAGCCCAAGACAGGCAGCAATAGCGCCAGGGCGATCCGGCTCCTGATTTTCAAGTTTTTCAGGAAATCGAGCATTGATTTACCACCTCAAGTAGCTATTTGTTGGCTCAATACTTGCCAATAAATTGTTTGACTAAATACAAGATACGCGGTTGTTCGTGAAGACGAGGTAAATTTGGCTCAAGTCCGTTAAAACAACGGAGAGGCAAAAAGTCATTAAGAGAGGACGCGTTATTTACCGGTAGTCAATATCGGTCGGGCGGTTTGTGTTGCCGCCACGCCAAAGAAACAACAAGTTTTGTCTTTCAGCACGTCGCAGACCTGAAGTCTAAATCGGCCCATTCTAGCGGAAGCGATGCACCGCCGCCCGCGCTATCCAGGGCGCGTCTGTCCAGGCGCCCCCCGATAGCGTGGTGCTCAGGCCTGGCGCAGAAGCTCGTCCGACACCCGGCTTCCGGAGTCCCGCAGCTCCTGCAGAATCCGGGTCATGCTCTGATCCAGTTTCTCAATATGCGCGGAGGTCGTGTCCGCATTTTCGGTGACGCTATTGGAGTGCGCGCTGACCTGTTCGGTTTCGCCCGCCACGTCGGCGATCTGAGTGGAAACCTCGGTCATATGCTGAACGGTGTTCTGTACACTGGAGCTGATTTCCTGGGTTGCATGGCTTTGCTGGCCGACCGCCGTGCTGATGCTCTCGGAGATTTCGTTGATCTGTTTGATGGTGCCGCTGATCGAGCGGATCGCCCCGACCGCGCCTTCCGTCTCGCTGCGGATACTGCCGATCTGTGAGCTGATTTCCTCGGTCGCCTTGGCGGTCTGATTGGCCAGGTTCTTGACCTCCGCGGCGACCACCGCAAAGCCCTTGCCCATTTCTCCTGCCCGGGCTGCTTCGATGGTGGCGTTCAGGGCCAGCAGATTGGTCTGCTCGGCGATATCCTGGATCATGTTGATCACATCGCCGATCTTTTCGGCTGCCTCGGCGAGACCACCCACGGTCTGATCGGTACTCTCCGCCTCTTTAGCGGCGGCCTGGGCGATGTTGGAGGACTGCCCGACCTGGCGGGTGATTTCGTTGATCGAGGTTGAGAGTTCCTCGGTTGCGGAGGCGACAGTCTGCATGGAATTGTTTGCCTGGTCCGCCCCCTCGGCAACCGTCGAGGTCCGCTCGCTCAGGCGGCCGATAACGCCGTTCATCTCCGAGGTGCTGCCCTTCATGCCGTCAGCCTTCTTGCTGATTTCCGTAACGGCCGCCTTTACCTCCTTATCAAGATCGTCGGCGATTTGGTTGAGCCGGGCTTTCAATTCCTCTTCCTGACGGATTCGATTGTCCTGCTCTTCGATTTTCAGGCGCTCCACCTCACAGATGTTCTCCTTGAACACCACGAGCGCCTGGGCCATTTCGCCGATTTCGTCCCGACGGCCCGTCGAGGGCACCTCCTGCTGTGTGTCGCCCTTTGCGAGTGCCGACATAAACTCGGTGACCTGACGGATCGGCGTCGCCATGCCCCGGGCAATCAGGAAACCGAGTAGCCCGACAGCGATCAGCAACCCGCCACCGATCATCAGCATCTCAACCAGCATCTGTTTGACCGGCGCCATGACCTCACGCAGTTCCGCCTCGACGATCATCGCCCAGGCGACCCCATTGAATTCGAACGGCCTGTAAGCCGCCAGAACCGTCTCACCCCGGTAGCCCTCGACGATTTTGACGCCGTCTTCCCCCGCAAGAGCCTCGCTGACTGCCTCGTTGGCGACCTCCTGTACCAGGATTGTCGGCTCCTCTTCCAGGCGCGCCTGGTTGCGCATCAGATTGTCGGCACCGACAATGAAGGCCTGTCCGGTGGAACCGAGGCCCGCCGGGTCGTCCTTTTCAGCCGCCTCATCCTTGCCGGCTTCCTCATCCTTGCCGGCGTCCTCATCCTTGCGGGGGTCGGCACGCATCACCGCGTTGATGCGGTCGATCGGCATCTGAAAGACCAGGACACCCTTCAGGCTGCCATCGGGCGTCATCAACGGTGTGGACATGAAGCTCGCCGGCGCGCCATGGCTCGGTCCGTAGGGTTTGAAGTCGAAAAAGGAGATCGACCCGGCCTGCGCGTTTTTCAAAGCGGCCCGGAAGGCATTGCCCAGATCGCTGTCTTTCCACTCGCCGCTGTTGAGATTGGTCGCGTAATCGAGTTCCTTGAACACGCTGTAGATCAGGTTACCGTCCGTATCGAACAGGAAAATATCGTAATAAGAACGCTCGAGCAGAAACTGGCGGAACCAGGGATGATAGGCCGCGTGCACCCTGCTGTAGCTGGAGCCATCGTCCGCAACGTCCAGCAGGTGCTTTTCTCCAAGGGCATGATCGTTTTCGGTGATGTAGAGCTTTTGAAGTGTCTCGGTCTGTCCCGAACCAAGATCTTGCCAGGCGGCCTCAAAAGCCCGCTGAGCCTCAAGCACCGCGGGATTGGTCGCTGTATAGCGAATATCCTGCTCGATTGAAGTGAGGTAATCGCTTAATGCGACCGCGCGCCCCTCAACGATCGCTGTCAGTTTTTGCTCAACGCCCTCCTTGACCTGGATGGACGCAGCCCAGTAATTGCTGATGCCTATTCCGGCCCCGAGAAGTAAAGCCGTTCCGACAATTGCGATCGGCAACTTCTGAGAAATCTTCAAATTCGCCATTAATGAAAACATGCCCGCGCGCTCCTCCATCGGTCAGCGCCTGAGCCGACCCCCGATATTCAGCCTTCGTTTCGGGACCTGTCCGCAGACAGCAGGTTTCCCGAACGAGGCGTCGCAACTACCCAAACAGATCTTGAGTTGTTGTGATAGAGCAGACTAATAACAACAACAGGTTTTAATAAAATCTAAGCGGTAGTTGTTTTTTCTTCAAAACACCTGAAAATTGTATATGAGCATATTATGATCAAAAATTATGCAGCGGCACAAATCAACCGGAAGGCGATCCGGCGCGTTTAATCGACAGGCATTTCCTCTTTTTTATGTTATACATCAGTATATTAAACTGTTTTTGCACAATTTTTACGCAGAAAGGTCCGGACAAAGGAGCATCCACTAAAATGCACGCAAAACCTGTGGTTAGACAATGACTCCCCACGCCGGAGGTGTGTTTAAGCGCAGGGATTTTTTTCGATTACTTACTAAAATTCTTTGCTGCAACCACTTCTATTTCCACTTTGAATATTTCTCGCGCGAAACCCGATACAATCATTAGGGTCGAAGCCGGCGGCGGCGATTCAATGAAGCTGTCCCGCACTGCCATATAGGCCGGAAGATAGGACCGGTCAGTGACAAATGCATTGATCCGGACCAGATCTTCGAAGCCCATTCCGGCATCGCGGAGTAACTTGCCAATACTTTCGAAACAGAGTTCGGCCTGCGCGGCAGCGTCCTCGGGAATCTTGTCGTCCTGGGTAATGCCCAACTGACCGGACCCGAACAGGACATGAGTTCCCGGCGGCACGACAACGCCATGGCTGTAGAGCGCGAAGGGCGCGCGCATAGACTCAGGTGTGTGGTGGCTCAACATTGCGCTACACTCAATCATGATTACAGTTCAACAAGAGGGCCTGATTACAGCCCGACAAGAGGGTAGGTAGAGTGCTGCGTTATTGGCAAGACCTGACAACCGACGACTTCGAAGACCTGGACCCAGCCATCACTGTGGCGGTCATGCCGCTGGGCGCTATCGAGCAGCACGGCCCGCATCTGCCGGTTTCCACCGATGCCGTGATCGCGGAGGAGATGGCTAAACGCGCCTTGACGCAGTTGCCCGCCGACGTCCCCGCGCTGCTCATGCCGACGCAAGCGATCGGAAAATCGAACGAGCATCTGGCCTTCGCGGGCACCTTGACCTTGAGCGCCAAGACTCTGATCGATGTCTGGTATGAGGTCGCCGAAGGCGTGAAACGCGCCGGACTCGCGAAGATTTTATTCATCAACGCCCATGGCGGCCAGCCGCAGATCATGGAAATCGTTGCCCGCGAGCTGCGGGTCAAACAGGAGATCCTGGTGGTCAGTTCCAGTTGGTGGCACATGGGCTTGCCTGAGGGGCTGGTCGATGCGGAGGAAGTTCGGCATGGCATTCATGGCGGCACCATCGAAACCTCGATCATGTGCCACCTGCGCCCGGACCTGGTCAAAATGGACAAGGCCGCCAACTTCGTGTCGATCCTGCCCGAAACCGAGGCGGCGAACGAACGCCTGCGCTATGTCGGCGGGGTCGGCATCGGCTGGCAGGCGCAGGATCTGCATCCGCTGGGCGTTGCAGGCGATGCGAGTAAGGCAACGCCCGAGATCGGCCGGGCCGTGGTCGAGCATGTGACCGCGGGGCTGGCGCGGCTGATCACCGAAGTCTCGCTTCACCCGCTGTCCTCACTGGTTTCGCGGTAGCGGCAAATCGCACCGCCATTGGTCCATCTGTTGTTCGAAAAACAAGCATGCTAGGCTACTGGTCAAACAAAGGGCAAATGACCAAAAATTAGACTGACTTGGGGAATACCAGCCTTCAATCCGGCTTGCCTGCATAAGAATTCCAGTCAAACGCACTGGCACCGGACTTGCAGCAAGCAGCAGGTTGGACTCAACGAAAACACAGTGCAGGCGCCGGTTCCTCTCCGGCTCCACCCCCGAAAGCAAGAACAAGGGAGACCCGGGACATGCAATTGGTGAGAGATAACCTTTATGTCGCAGAAAAAAGCGTTGCAGCCTTCAAAAAAAGCCTGAAACGCGCCGCCGCCGGGACTCTCGCCGCCGGCCTTTTTGTCCTGACAAGCATCACCGCGGCAAAGGCGCTGGATGAAGTGACCTTCGGCACCAACTGGGTGGCCCAGGCAGAGCACGGCGGCTTCTATCAGGCGGTTGCTGATGGCACCTATGAAAAGCACGGCCTGAAGGTCACCATTCTGCCGGGTGGCCCGCAGGCCAACAACCGCCTGCTTCTGCCCACGGGCAAGGTCGATTTCCTGATGGGCGGCAACATGCTGCAGGCTTTCTCGGCCGTGGAACAGGGTATTCCGACCAAGGCGATCGCGGCGGTCTTCCAGAAAGAGCCGCAGGTCATCATGACCCACCCCGGCCAGGGCCTGGACAGCTTCGAAAGTCTGAAGGACATCAAGCTTCTGATCGGCAAAGGCGGTCTCAACAGCTTTTATCAGTGGATGATCTCGGAATACGGCTTTTCAGAAGACCAGGTGCGGCCCTACACCTATAACTCCGCGCCCTTCCTTGCCGACAAACGGCTCGGCCAGCAGGGTTATCTGACCTCCGAGCCCTTTGCGATCGAACGTGAGACCGGCGTTGAACCCAATATCTTCCTGCTCGCCGACTACGGCTTCGATACCTATTCCACCACCATCGAGACCAGAAACGAATTGATCGAAGAAAATCCCGATCTGGTGCAACGCTTCGTCGATGCCTCGATCGAGGGCTGGTACAACTATCTCTATGGCGACAATTCGGCGGCCAACGATCTGATCAAGACCGACAATCCGGAAATCACCGACGAACAAATCGCCTTTTCCATCGCCAAGATGAAGGAGTACGGCATCGTCGATTCCGGCGATACCGAGGCCCTGGGGATCGGCGCCATGAATGACGAACGCATGACCAGTTTCTTCAACAAGATGGTCAAGGCCAAGGTTGTCAGCGCCGATGTCGATTACAAGCAATCCTACACGCTGGATTTCGTGAACAAGAAAGTCGGACTGGACCTGCGGCCGAAGTAAGTGGTGGGCGTCATGGCCGAGGTTAAAACAGCGCAGGGAAACGGCAATGTCGTTTCCCTGCGCCATGTCTCCAAGCGCTTCTCCAACGGCACTCTTGCCCTGCAGGACATGTCGCTCGACATCGGCAAGGGCGACTTCGTCAGCCTCCTGGGCCCCTCCGGCTGCGGGAAGTCGACGGCCCTGCGGATCATCGCGGGCCTGGGAGACACGACAGAAGGACAAGTTCACTGGCCGGACGGCAAGCCCGAACGCGGAGACATCGGTTTCGTGTTCCAGGAACCGACCCTGATGCCGTGGGCCAATGTTTTCGAGAATGTCTGGCTGCCGCGGCGCCTGGACGGCGCCTCGAAATCGACGGTCCGCGACGAAGTCAGCGAAGCTCTGGAGATGGTTGGCCTCGGCGGCTTCGCAGCCGCCTATCCGCGCGAACTTTCAGGCGGCATGAAAATGCGCGTCTCCATTGCCCGCGCCCTGGTGACCAAGCCGAAGATTCTCCTGATGGACGAGCCCTTTGCCGCCCTGGACGAAATTACACGTTTCAAGCTCAACGACGATCTTCTGCATCTCTGGGAGGCGCACCACTGGACGGTTGTCTTTGTCACCCATAGCGTTTTTGAGTCTGTCTACCTCTCGAACCGCATCGTGGTGATGGCAGCACGTCCGGGCCGGGTGGCCCAGCAACTCGGCAACGATGCGCCCCATCCCAGGGGAGATGGCTTCCGCACCTCCGAGGACTATGCCCACCTCTGCCGGAACGCGTCGGATGCGCTGCATGCCGCCATGGATGAACACACGACCCGAGCGGAGGTCACGGCATGAACGTCTCACCGACCGACCCGGCCGGTGGTACCGGCCCCAGACCAGCCGAAGCAGCGGGCTCAAGATCAAGTAAAGCGGGGAACATGACCAGCGCCCTCGAAGAAACCGCCTTAAAGTCCGGTCCCGACTTGAGAGCCGCCGCGGAGCGCCGGGACCGCTGGCTGCGGATTATCCTTCCCGTGGTTATCCTGACGAGCGCCATTCTCGGCTGGGAAGCGCTCGTGCGGATACAGGAAATTCCGCATTACATCCTGCCGGCGCCAAGCCTGATTATGGAAACCCTGGTCAAGGACTGGGCGGTGCTCTCCGGCTCGCTGATCACGACGCTGCAAATCACCTTTGCCGCCCTGGCAGTCGCGGTCGCGGGCGGTGTCGGACTGGCGGTGCTTTTCACCCAGTCGAAATGGGTGGAAATCAGTTTCTTTCCTTTTGCTGTCATCCTGCAGGTTACGCCAATTATCGCCATCGCGCCGCTGATCCTGATCTATGTGGACAGCATCCCAGTGGCCCTGCTGATCTGTGCCTGGATCGTCGCCTTTTTTCCAATCCTCTCCAACACGACCCTGGGTCTGAATTCGGCCGATCACAATCTGCGCAATCTATTCCAGCTCTACGGCGCCTCGCGCTGGCAAACGCTCTGGCACCTGCAGCTTCCCGCCGCCATGCCCTACTTCCTGGGTGGCCTGAAGATCGCCGGCGGATTGGCCTTGATCGGTGCGATCGTCGCGGAATTCGCCGCCGGCTCGGCAGGGCGCGGCGCGGGACTGGCCTACCGCATTCTGGAATCCGGTTACCGCCTCAACATTCCACGCATGTTCGCCGCACTGCTGCTGATCTCCGTAACCGGTATTCTGATTTTTCTGACCTTCAGCCTGCTGTCCCATCTGATGCTGAGAAAGTGGCACGAAAGCGCCATAAAGCGGGAGAACTGATCGTGCGCGAAAAGGCTGAACAACAGCACACCTGGATTACCAACGCAAAGCTGCCGGTCGCCCTGCTGGAGCCGGACACGGCCCTCGACCTTCAAAGCGCCGACCCTGAAGGGCTGATCTCAGCGGATATCCGCATCGAAGGATCGCGCATCGCCGAAATCACACCCCCGGCACGCCGGCAGGGGAAAGAGCAGATCGATCAGCGCGAAGGAATGATCCTGCCCTGCTTCGTGGACATGCATACCCATATCGACAAAGGCCATATCTGGCCCCGCAAACCCAATCCGGACGGCACCTTCGATGGAGCGCTCTCCGCCGTCCTGGAGGACCGAGAGGTTAATTGGGACGCGGCGGACGTCCGCCGGCGCATGGACTTCTCGTTGCGTTGCGCTTACGCCCATGGGACTGCCGCGCTGCGCACTCATTTGGACTCCTCGGATCCGCAGCACAAGATTTCCTGGCCACTCTTTGCCGAAATGCGTGAAGAGTGGGCGGGCCGGATCGACCTGCAGGCGGCCTCGATCCTGGGGATCGATCGCTTTCTCGAAGGCTTCGGGCCGGAACTGGCGGATCAGGTTGCGGCCTGCGGCGGTATACTGGGGGCTGTCACCTTCATGATGCCGGGCCTCGACGAAGCTCTGGATATCATTTTTCAGCTGGCCGCGGATCGGGGGCTCGACCTCGACTTTCACAGTGATGAAAGCCTGGACCCGGAGTCCAGGAGCCTGCGGCATGTCGCCGAAGCCGCGATTCGCAACGATTTCCCCGGGCGTGTCGTCTGCGGCCACTGCTGCTCGATAGCCTACCAGCCACCCGAAGAGGCCGAAGCCTGCCTCGACCTCCTGCTGGAAGCCAAGATCGCGATCGTTTCCCTGCCTATGTGCAACATGTACCTGCAGGACCGTGCCGAGCAGCGCACGCCGCATGCGCGC
Organism: Denitrobaculum tricleocarpae; assembly: GCF_007004665.1. Classification (GTDB taxonomy): domain Bacteria; phylum Pseudomonadota; class Alphaproteobacteria; order Kiloniellales; family Kiloniellaceae; genus Denitrobaculum; species Denitrobaculum tricleocarpae. The sequence continues at coordinate 66,758 of NZ_ML660059.1, forward strand.
GGTGTCACACTTTTGCGCGAAATGCGGAACTGGGGTATCCCGGTGGCCGTTGCCTCGGACAACACGCGCGACCCCTTTTATGGCTATGGTGATCTGGACGGACTGGAAGTTCTCCGCGAGGCCATACGCATCCTGCAGCTTGATTGCCCGGTGCGCGAGTGGGTCTCGGTCATGACCCGCTGGCCCGCGGATATCATCGGCCGCCCCGACCTTGGACGTCTGGCGGTCGGGGGCCCGGCGGATCTGCTGCTGTTCGACGGACGCAACTACTCGGAGCTGCTGTCCCGCCCGGAGAGCGGACGGCGGGTAATACGAAGCGGCCGCATCATCGACAGCAGCTTACCGGACTACCGGGAACTGGACGATCTGATGACCGGAAAATCACTTAAGGGAGCGGCATGAGTCAGTACGAAATCTCCGCGTTGAAGCAGGAACTCACCGGTCTCGCGATGGTCGACGATCCGCGCCTCGTACGTCAGAAAAGCCGCGACTTCTTCTGGTATTCGCCGGTCCTGAAACGTCAGCTTGATCATGTTTCGGGCGATCTGGTGGTCACGCCCCGAAACGAGGCAGAAGTCATCCGGGTCCTCAAAGCCTGTTACGCCCAAGGGGTTCCGGTGACACCGCGCGGTGCAGGCACCGGCAACTATGGCCAGGCCATGCCGTTATCCGGCGGTGTCGTCTTGAACCTCGCGGAGATGCGGGCCGTACGCGAAATCGGCGAAGGCCGCGTGGTCACCGAGCCCGGCGCGATCATTGCCAAGATCGACGAAGAGACCCGCGCCCACAGCCGCCAGGAAATGCGGATGTTTCCCTCGACCTACCGTACTGCGTCGATTGGCGGATTTATCGGCGGCGGGTCCGGCGGGGTCGGCTCCATCACCTGGGGCGGACTGCGCGACTTCGGCAATGTTCTGCGCCTGCGCATCGTCACCATGGAGGCTGAGCCGAGACAGCTGGAACTGACCGGTGAAGACCTGCACAAGGTCATGCACGCCTACGGCACCAACGGCATTATCACCGAGGTCGAGGCGCCGCTTGCCCCAGCCTATGACTGGACTGAGGTCATTGTGGGTTTCGATGATTTCATGACCGGGGCGCGCTACGCCAACGACCTCGCACGCCAGGACGGGATCCTGAAAAAGCTGATCACGCCCATCGCCGCGCCGACCCCGCACGACTATCTGAGCCGAGACCATAGCTTTGCGCGCCGCGATCAATCGGTGGTGCTGTTGATGATTGCGCCGCATGCCATGGACGCTTTTTTGACGTTCCACCAGCGCGCAACCGGGAACGCGGCTGCGGGCGGCAAAAGCGAGATCCTGTTCCGTTCGGACAAAACGACGGAGGAAGAGCGCAAGAACCTTCCGCCGGTTTACGAACTGGCCTGGAATCACACGACCCTCTGCGCCCGCAGGGTCGAGAGAGACATCACTTATCTTCAGGTGCTCTATCCTTTCCCCGGTCAACTTGAACTGATTGAAAAGATCCACAAGCACTTCGGCGACGAGGTGCCGGCGCACCTGGAATTTGTGCGCTTTGACGGCGACATCACATGTTTCGGCCTTCCACTGGTGCACTTCTCGGACGAGAAGCGTCTGGAAGAGATCATGACCATCCACGAGGACATGGGTGCGCCGATCTTTAATCCGCACCGCTTTACGCTCGAAGAGGGCGGTATGAAGCAAACCGACGCCGTGCAATTGGCGTTCAAGCGCGAAGCCGATCCGCGGGGCCTTCTCAATCCCGGGAAAATGATTGCCTGGGACGACCCGGAGTTCGATTACAGCAGCCAGAAGACCTATCTCTTTCCTGGCATGCAAAGCGCTGAGTAGGCCGGGAAATGCGCGTCCTGGTCCTTTTCGCACATCCCGTCGAAACCTCATTCCAGGCCGCCCTTCACAGCCGTGTCGTCGAAACCCTCACTTCAGGCGGGCACGAGGTGGATGATTGCGATCTCTACGCCGAAGGCTTCGACCCCCGCCTGACGCGCGCCGAGCGCCTCGCCTACCACGACCTTACGGCAGACCGCTCCCCGGTGCAGGAATACATCGACCGCCTTCAGGCGGCGCAGGCTCTGGTACTGGTCTTTCCGGTCTGGAATTTCGGTTATCCGGCGATCCTGAAAGGCTTTTTCGATCGTGTTTTCCTGCCCGGAGTCGCCTTTCGCATGGAAAACGGCAAGGTCAGGCCGTCACTGGGTAACCTCAAACGCACGGCGGCCGTCGTGACCTATGGCGGCAGCCGCATGCGGGCGTTTTTGCTTGGGGATGCGCCCCGCAAACAGGTCACCCGTGTGTTGCGGGCGCAAACATTGGGCACTCCACAGGATTATCTGGCACTCTATGACCTTAACCGCGCCAGCGCAGATAAGCGCGCCGCGTTCTTGCAGCATATTCAAGCCGTGATGGAAAATTTTAAGTGAGAATTTTACTTGTCTACAGTCACCCGGTCCCGGAGAGCTTCAACGCGGCGGTAAGGGACACGGCCGTGGAAACCCTGAACCGGGCCGGACACGATGTGAAGCTGCTCGATCTCTATGCCGCCGGCTTCGACCCGGTGATGCATATGCAGGAGCGGCGCGATTACCACACCAGGGACCTCAACGAGGACCCGGTCAAGGACCACATCGAGCTGCTGAGATGGGCGGAGGGTTTGCTCTTCGTCTATCCGACCTGGTGGTACGGTTTGCCGGCGATGCTGAAAGGCTGGCTGGACCGGGTCTGGGTACCTCACGTTACCTTTACGATGCCCGAGGGCAATCAGCCGATCCGTCCGCTCATGACCCACATTCGCTTTCTGGGCGCGGTAACGACCTGCGGCGCACCCTGGTGGTGGAGCAAGGTCGTCGGAGAACCGGGACGCCGCACAATCCTGCGGGGTATAGGTGCGCTCTGCGCGAAGCGCTGCCGGAAGCTCTGGCTGGCGCATTACAAGATGGACGCTTCGACAGACAGCAGCCGGAGGCTTTTTCTCGAACAGCTGCAAAGCAAGCTCAGGCGGATTCGATAAAAACCGCAAATCGCCGGAAGCTTAAACCGGAGTGCGATCGCTCCCGATTCCGTGGATCACGCGGGAGCATCGCTCTCTCAGATCAACGCAAGGGGCTGGTTCTGCTTCAGACTCACTGCGATGAAGAACAACCAGCCTCTTTTCCTGTTCAGCCGTCTGCCAGAGTCCGGCAAAGCTGACGCAGAGCAAGCTGATGCTTGGCGTTCTCGATCCGGGAAAAATTCCGCACGAGATCCATGTGGTGCCGCTTCGGGCCGGTCTCATCGGCTTCGATGCCCTGCTCGATGCCCTCGTAAAAGTAGCTGACCGGAACGCCCATGACGCGGGCAATCTCGAACAGCCGACCCGCGGTCACACGGTTGGTGCCGCGCTCATACTTCTGGGCCTGCTGATAGGTCACTTTAATGCGCTGAGCCAGCATCTGCTGGGTAAAGCCAAGAGCAATACGCCGTTCGCGGATCCGGTTCGCGACATACTTGTCGACCTGCTGGTTGCTTGGCTCTGTGGCCGGTAATTCCTGATACATTTTTTTGATCCTTCTGGTCTCTCACACTCGGTTCAATTGGTCGGCCGGGCCATCGCATCGACCCGCGGTTCAACGAGGCTTCAACAGCCTCTAGGGTCGGCCTCGCGAGCAGCCAACCGACGGGACAGCAAAGAGCTGACATCCGCTTTGCTTATGGGTTCAACCATGACGTCAACATCCAAACCTACTTTCGCGGATGCGAGCTCACGGGCCGCACCTAGGAAAAAACTCTCCTTGCTCGACGTCAGGACAACGTGCGCACTCGAATCACGAGCATCCAGCCAGTTGACCAACTCAAACCCATCCATGCCTTGCGAAAAGAAGTCATAGACGATGACCGAAGGTGCGAAGCGCTCGTAAATCCGCAGAAACTCGCGGGTACTTGATGTCACCTCCACCTGATAGCCAAGGGCTTCGCCAACCTCGCGTGTTAGCTTTAGAAAGGAACAAGCCCCATCGAGCACCAGAAGTCTGCGGCCCAGATCACCCTTCGCCGGAGCGGCATCACCGTCCGTTGAATTGTCTGGGTTCGAGTGTGCAAACATTCCAGTGGTCTCCAAGTTGTTTGTTGCTAATAGCAAAGATACGTTTTACGTGTGCTCGCGTCAATAGATTTGTTGCTATTAACAACGATAATTAGTATGGTTTTTCTATGAGGGAAAATACCTATGCTCAATCCAAGTAGGGCCGATATGGGTCTTTCGCTGCTTCTCGAGCAGACGGCGCGGTCGATATACGACAAGCGTGGACCTACTGATATTCATCCGGGTCAGTGGTCAGCCTTGCGCTATTTTGCCCGCGCCAACAGAAAAGCACGCACGGTCGCGGGACTGGCAACATTCCTTGGGGTAACCCGTGGCCCCGCGTCGCGCGCAGCAAACAGCCTGGTCAAACAGGATTTTCTGCAGTCGGAAATCAATCCGCAGGATGGCCGCTCGCCGCTTTTCACCGTGACCGAGAAAGGCCGCGATGCTCTAAAGCATGATCCTATTATCCGGCTCGCCCGGGCGATCTCCGATCTGAAAAAGGATCAAAGGTCAGACCTCGCCGAGAGTCTGGAGCAACTCTACAGCTCATTGAACGGGTAAACCCCCGTTTCACAGACATCACTGTCGCCTCCCAACAGTCTCACTCCCCGACCTGTCCAGGCGTAGAAGTTCGCACTGAAGTCCAGATTTCCTCGAATTCGGCCGGAGGTCCCGGAACAGTCGGAACCGGGGCCGGGGCCGGCGAGCAACTTCCGTATCCCGGCACAGCCTCAAAGCAGCTCAGCGCACCTTGAGCCCGGAACAGCCGGAACACACACCACAACAGCGGCATGGACAACGCAGTTCCCAGCACCATAAAATTGCATAGAAATGGCCCGGCAAAGAATCTTGGACAGACACTCTCGCCGACCGCGGGCTTTGCGCTGACTGTTTTGGAAGCATCATGTGGAACTTCTCGCTAAGACGCCAGACAGCGGCTCGAGCGCCCGCTAACGAAGACGACCTGGCCGAGAAGCTTGCTGAACTGACAGAAGCCAACAAACAACTGCAGGCCCAATTAGAAGAGCAACGCAGAAAACAGATCCTCTTGGAGGAGAGTGAAGCCAAACTCAGCGACCACGCACGCGCCGCATCCGACTGGATGTGGATGCAAGACGAGAATCTGCGCTTCAACTACTTTTCAGATGAATTCGCCCTCGCGAACGGGAACACGACGAGTGAGTTTCTAGGGAAAACCCGCTGGGAGATGGGTGAAGTCGACCCAAGCAACGAAGAAAAGTGGCGCGCGCATCGGGCCTGCCTCGAAGCCCGTAAAGCTTTCCGCGATTTCCGATTCAGTTGCCGCACTCAAGACGGCAGGGTGCAACACTACAAGAGCAGCGGCGTGCCCTACTTTGACCGTGCCGGAAAATTTCTCGGGTACCGCGGAACCGGGAACTGCGAAACCGACGAGGTCTTGGCGCAGCAAAAAGCAAGGCAGCTTGAGCAGAGTTACCGCGAGATCTACGAGAACGCCGCTGTCGGCATCTTCCGCGCAACTCCGGAGGGCAAGTTCCTGCAGGCCAACCCGGCCCTTTTCAAGCTCTTTAATTTTCCCGACGAAGAAGAGTTCCTGGAAGCCGTCAACACCGCGCCGGACAACCTGTTTCCTGAGCCTGTCCTTCGGATCGCCGTCAAGCGGGAGATCGACAAAAAGGGCGTGCTCGACGGCTTCGAGACCAAGCTGCGGGACAAGACCCATGCAAAAAGTGTTTGGGTCAGCATCACCGCGAGCAAGATCTTAGACGAAAAGGGTGATGTAAAATATTTCGAAGGCATGGTTCAGGATGTCAGCAAGCATAAGAGCGCTGAAGCAGAGCTGAAACGGCGTGAGCGCGAACTGACTCAGGCCCAGCGCATCGGCCGCAGCGGCCATTGGCGCTGGTACATCAAAGAAGGTGTTATAGAGCGTTCCGAGGAAATGTGCCGACTGCTCGGCATCTCGACCGAAAATACGCTCTCATCCAAAGAGGATGGCGACGGATTCATCCACCCGGAGGACCGGGCAGCCTTTCAGGCCCGACAAAGGCATGCCATCGACCAGGGCATCGCCTACAAAAGCGAACACCGCGTGCTGATGCCCGACGGTGCGGTCAGATTCCACTCCTGCGAAGGCCACCCGGAACGCAATTCCGCCGGAGACATCGTCTCTATCTTTGGAATCAACCGGGACGTCACGGAGAAAAAGGAAGCCGAAAACGCACTGCGCGAGAGCGAGCGGCAACTCAATGAAGCCCAAAGACTCGGTCATATCGGACACTGGCGCTTTTGCGCCGGGCGGAGAATGACACAGTGGTCCCACGAGCTCTGGCGAATTTTCGGCCTCGAGCCTCAAGAGAGAGAACTGACGCTCGACGAAGTCTTTTCGAAAATGCATCCGCAGGACCGAAAGGCGATGCAGGATCAAAGCCGCAATGCCTGGGCACAGCAGCAGCATTTCATGCAGGAGTATCGAATCATCCGCCCGGATGAATCGATCAGATACGTGAAAGTCGAAGGACACCCGGAACTCGACAACAATGGCGACCTGATCGCTTATTTCGGCGTCACTCAGGATGTAACCGAACAAACGGAAGCGGATGCCGCGCTGAAAGAGAGCAATGCACGGAATCAGGCCATTGTGGAAGCTTTGGACAGGGCCAATGTCGGCCTGAGTATCGCGAACATCGAGCGCGGCATCATTGACGTCAACTCGGCCGTCCTGAAGATTGCCGGTCTGACCAGGAAAGATCAGATGATCGGCCTTAAACTGACCGATCTGAATCAATACAGCAAAACCGACTTTGCCGCGCTCCGGCGCGAAAACTATGATGCCATTGAAAAAGAAGGCAGTTGGGTCGGCGAATTCGATTGGCAGCGGCCGGACGGCGAAGTGCGAAGCCTCAGCGTCCGCTCAGCGCCCTTCATCGGCGATTCGATCGTGCATCTGATCGCGGATGTCACCGAGCAAAAAAGACGGGAGCGCCGCGAGGCCGAACTGGAAGAGGGGCTGAAGCAGAGCCAGAAGATGGAAGCGCTCGGTCAAATGGCCGGCGGGATCGCACATGAAATCAACAATCTTCTTCACCCGATCATTAATTTTACCAAGCTCACGTTGAACAAAACGACAGACGCACAGCTCAACCATTACCTCTCGCGCGCACTGGAATGCAGCCGCAAAGCTGCAGATATTGTGAATGATGTCCTAACTTTTGCACACAAGGGCTCGGGCGAACGTACCGCGGTGAACCTGGCGGAACTGACGGCGCGCACCATGCGCTTCGCACAGGACATCACCCCTCCCGACATCAGACTGACTCTCGAAACGAATGAGGACAACGTACCTGCGGAGGTTAACGAAACCGAATTCATTCAGGTGGTACTTAATCTTGTGCAGAATGCCAACGATGCCATGGGGGGTGCTGGAGAGGTCAAACTAAAACTGGACTGTGTTACACTGGCCCCGGGAGAAACGGAGAGATTGGAAATCGAACAAGGGCATTATGCGCGCATCACCATAAGCGACCGGGGACAGGGGATTCCCGACGATATTATGGATCATATTTTCGAGCCCTTCTTCACGACCAAGGAGGTGGGTCGCGGCACGGGTCTCGGTCTGGCCGTCGTCTATGGTATAGTCAAAGGCTGGAAAGGCGCTATTTCAGTAAACAGTGAAAAAGATGTAGGCTCTTGCTTCGAAGTTTATGTTCCTATCGTCCGCGAAGCTGCAGCAGCCCCGGAGAGTAAAGGCGTATGAAGAAAATACTGGTTGTAGATGATGACGAATTTGTTCGGGAAAGTATCTGCGCCGTCTTGAATGTGTCCGGCTATCAGACGCTGGAAGCCGGAAATGGCGAAGAAGGCGTCGTGCTCATCAAGGAGGAAGCCCCCGACCTCGCAATCGTCGACATCTGGATGCCGAAGGTTGACGGTCTGTCATTGCTACGTCAGGTGCGCTCGGAAAACTCCGATCTGCCCATCATTATCGTGTCCGGCGGCGGCCCCGGCGAGACACTCGAGCGTGCGACCGCCATCGCCGACGTCCACAGCGCCGACCATGTCCTCTTCAAACCCTTCGAAGACGACGAGTTGCTCGAGATGATCGAGAAACTCCTGGCGTGAACCCAAGCCCCCGTGCGCGAAACGACCGGCCTTCATACGGCATAGCCTGGCGAAGCCCGGCCCCACGCCCGGAACGCTGACAAACCCAATGGAACAGATCCGGCCCAAGTCTTACAGTTAGATCTGATCTAAGGCGCGGTGTAGCTGGTCTTCACCGTGGTATAGAACTCAACCGCATAACGTCCCTGTTCGCGCGAACCATAGCTGGAGCCTTTGCGGCCGCCGAACGGTACGTGATAGTCCACACCGGCGGTCGGCAGGTTGACCATGACCATTCCCGCCTCGGCATTGCGCTTAAAGTGGCTGGCGTGCTTCAGAGATGAAGTTGCGATACCTGCGGAGAGTCCGAAGCTTGTGTCATTGGCCGTCGCCAGTGCTTCATCGTAGTCCTTCACCCGCAACACGGTCGCCACCGGACCGAAGATTTCCTCACGGTTGATGCGCATGTGATTGCTGGTTTCGGTGAAGAGTGCCGGCTGCAGATAGAATCCCTCAGTCTCACGGTTCAGCCGCTCGCCGCCCCAGGCCAGCTTCGCGCCCTCTTTCTGACCGACGTCGATGTAAGAGAGATCCTGGTCCAGCTGACTCTGGTCGACCACCGGACCAATATGGGTCGAAGGGTCCAGGGCATTGTCGACTTTCAAGTCCTTGAGTTTCCCGATCACCGTATCGACGAAGCTGTCATGGATGCCCTCGGTCACGATCAAGCGGGACGACGCCGTGCAGCGTTGGCCGGTCGAAAAAAAGGCGCCGTTGACGGCCGCATCAGCCGCGACGCCGACGTCCGCATCGTCCAGAACCACAAAGGGATTCTTGCCACCCATTTCCAGCTGCACCTTCTTGAGGCTCTCCGCGCACTTGGCAGCCACGTGTTTGCCCGTGGCCACAGAACCGGTGAAGCTGATGCCATCGACCTCTGGAGAAGAAAGAAGTGCTTCGCCCACCACCGATCCGCGTCCCATCACCAGATTCAGCACGCCGGCAGGAAGACCCGCACGCACCAGAATATCCGCGACAGCCCAGGCGCAGCCCGGCACCAGATCGGCGGGCTTCAGCACGACGCAGTTCCCAAAAGCCAGCGCGGGCGCAAGCTTCCAGGCCGGAATTGCGATCGGAAAATTCCAGGGCGTAATAATGCCGATCACACCGAGAGGCTCGCGCGTGATCTCCACATCTACGCCGGGCCGGATTGAAGCGACTTTCTCGCCTGGCGTCCGCAGCGCTTCACCGGCAAAGAACTTGAAGATCTGGCCGGCACGCATAGTTTCGCCGATGCCTTCCGCCAGGGTCTTGCCTTCTTCACGGGAGAGCAATTCACCAAGTTCGGCTTTCCGGGCGATGATTTCGTTGCCGGCGGCGTCCAGGATATCAGCGCGCTGTTGTGGCGTGGTCGCCGCCCAGGCTGGGAATGCATCGCGAGCGGCGGCGATTGCCTGTTCGGCCTGGGACGCCGAGGCCCGGGAATAATGGCCCACCACATTGGAGAGGTCGGAGGGATTGATATTGTCGTTCGCATCGCTGCTCTCGATCCACTCTCCGCCGATGTAATTTGCCTGCACCTTCATAACGTAACTCTCCTCTGTCCAGGTCTTTCAAAAACCGCGGCTATAACCCAGATGCGTCGCGCCACTGCGAAATACCATTCATATCAGAGGCATAGCTTCACGGCGCGTGAAAGCAGCCGGTCAAGACAGCACTCCACCCGGCTCCGGAACCGATCCGGCAGGAATTGATTAACAACTTCGGAACGACAATAGCCGACGGCCCCGCTCCAAAGCAATGCGGGCCGTCCGACAAACCAATAGAGGCCGGAAGCGATGGGTGCCCATGACTTGGGGTATTTGTGGTCTGGAGTGGAGCTGTGTAAAAGAAACGCCGGGGAACGACGACAGATCGACCGGCGTGTAGATCGGATCGGAGCAGACTGAACGAGGTGAAAAGTCGCCGTCAGCGATTTTATCTGGTTGAGATCTGCTCCAGATGCAGGAGGACTCAATGCTGAAACGAGCCCTAAACGCGGCGGAAACATCGATCACGGCATTTGTCGGCTCTGCGGCGCGCGGCGCGTCAGACAAAGCCGTTAAAATCGACAGTCTTGCGGAATTCTCTGAGTGCTTCGGCGAAGTGTTGGACAAATATCCCCTCAGCCATGCAGTACGGCAGTTCTTTGAGAACGGTGGCCGGAAAGCCTTCGTCGTGCGCGTCGCAAACGAGAGATTCGCTGAGCCTTCCTTGTCGATTCGCCAGCAGGGACTCTGGGCGTTGGATCAGGTGGATGCCTTCAACCTGCTCGCCATCCCCCCTCTTGAACCGGGAAAGGATATTGATGTCCGCAGCCTGGGCACGGCATTGGCCTACTGTAAAAGCCGCCGTGCGATCCTTTTGGTCGATCCGCGGAGTAAATGGTCAATGCCGGTATCGGTCCTGGACCCTCAGGGCGGTATCGAAAGCCTTGGCCTGCGCGACCCCAACGCAGTTCTTTACTACCCCAACATTCTCGCCGCGAGTGCTTCGAACCGGGGGAAAAGTATCGCCTGCGCCCCCTGCGGCGCGATCGCCGGACTGATCGCACGCACCGACGCCTCCAGGGGTGTCTGGAAAGCGCCGGCGGGCGTTCACGCTGGCATCCTTGGTGCTCAAGGGCTGGAGCGGAACGTGAGTACGGCCGAGAACCGCCTTTTGAATCAGGCCGGGATCAACTGCCTGCGCAGCTTCGCGAAGACCGGCATCGTCAGCTGGGGCGCGCGCACACTCGACGGCGCCGATTTCCTGGGCTCGGATTGGAAGTATTTTCCCCTCCGCCGGGTGGCGCTCATGATCGAGGAATCGCTCGAGCGTGGTCTGAACTGGGTTGTCTTCGAGCCGAACGACGAACCGCTGTGGGCCGAGATCAGCGAGGCCGTCGAAGACTTTATGTTCCAGCTTTTCCGCGAGGGGGCTTTCCAAGGCAAAACGCTGAACGACTCATTCTTCGTGCGCTGTGACGACACAACAAATACCGAAGCGGACATCGACCGCGGCGTGGTCAATTTGCAGGTCGGCTTTGCACCTTTGCGACCTGCCGAGTTCACCATTCTGAATTTCCAACTGAAAACTGCTTCCTGTTCGGACGACGATCGCGCTCGTTGACTCATGAATGCCTTTGCGCAAAGGCGGCGGACCGGCGCAAGGTCGGGAACCGATAGTTTTGCCTTCAAGGCCGTCAAGGAGTTCTCAACCTAGAGCAGATCCGGTTTAGATGGAATCGCCTTCGGCGATCCGTCGTACCGGTGAATCTGCTCTAACACTATGATGTAGAGCGGGTTCACATGTTTTAGCGAAAACACAGAGTGTTTCCGTTAAAACATGACGCGCTCTAAGGCTTCGGTCCGGCAACGCCGGCTCCACCGTCGATGCCGCGCTCCCGCAGCGTCTCGGCCTGTTCTTCATTGACCAGACGGGAACTGCGCAATTCGCCCCGCCGGCTCAGGATCGGGTAGGCGACCGACGTCAGGTGCGAGTTAATACGCTTAAAATCGCGGAGCATGTCGAGGTGCAGGCTGCTGGTCTCGATGCTTTCGATCATGCCCGAGCGCAGCCTCTCGAGGTGCCATTCCGTGCCCTCCAGCTCCATTTTCCGGAACTGGTCTTTGCGCGCCAGAAGCAGGCGTGCCTGCTGCGCGTCCGGCGCGATGAAGACACTCAACGACAAGCGGACGGTCTCCATCAGCATGGAATGCACATCGGCCAGCTCCGCAAGGCCCTGGTCGGAGAAACTCAGCTTCCCTTTGATCTTTTTGGCGGCCAGTTCCATCAGGTTCTTGTCGATGATATCGCCGACATGTTCCAGGTTGGTCGTGAAGGTAATGATCTCGATGCAGCGGCGGCTCTCGTCGTCCCCCAGTTCATCCTGGGAAAGACGCATCAGATAGAGCTTCACGGCTTCGTAGAGCTGATCAATCTGCTCTTCTTGCGCTTCCACCTCTGACAACAACGCCTTGTCGTCTTCACGGAAGACCCGGATGGTCTTTGCCAGCATATCCTCGATGATATCACCCATCCGCAGGGTTTCGCGCGTCGCGCTGCTCAGAGCGAGTGAGGGCGTCTCCAGCAGGTGTTCATCCAGGTAGCGCGGCCCGCTGTCGCTCAGCTCAGCGCTCGGTTCGGGCAGGATTTTCTCCGTCAGCGCCGCGACCGGTCCGATGAGGATCAGGGACAAGACACAAAGAGCAGCGTTGAAGGCGACGTGAAACGCCACCACCTGCGCAGCAGGGCCCGGAACCAGCCGCGCGAGCTCGGGGGCCAGCCAGGGCAGCGCAATCCAGCAGGCGACAACGCCGATCAAACGGAAAATCAGATTACCCAACGGGATGCGGCGCGCCGACACCGGTTCCGCGATCGTTGCAGTGATCGCTGGCAGCGCGGCGCCCAGATTGACACCCAGAACGATCGTCATGAGAGCTTCGAGCGGGAAAGCTCCTGCTACAGCCAGGGATGACACCAGGAGCACGATGGCGACGCTGGAATAGGCCATCCAGGTCAGGACGACACCAACCACGACCGCCAGGAAGGGTTCGCTGGCCATGGCGTTCAGGATCAGGCCGACGATCTCACTCTCGCCGAGCGACCGCGAAGCGCCGCCCACCATATTCAGGGCAACCAGCAACATCGCAAAGCCGATCAGAATACGGCCGATATGCTTGATACGCGGGCTGCGTTTTGCGCCGGCCACGTGAATGACGTAGCCCAGGAACGCGAAGATAGGCCAGATCACGGCAATGCCGGAAGCCACGACGACGACCGCCGCCGCAGACCCCAGATCCGCCCCCAACATCACGGCAAGGGCAGGTGCCGTGGCGAGCGCGCCACGGCCGACGAAGGAACAAACGATCAGCGCCGTCGCGGTCGAACTTTGAATGAGCCCCGCAACAAGCGTACCGGCGCCGGCGGCAAAAACTCTGTTACTGGTGCAGGAGGCGACGATGCTCCTCAGCTCGGTTCCAAAGGCACGTGTCATGCCGGTCCGAATCATCCGGGCGCCCCAAAGCAGCAGCGCCACACCCCCCAAAATCGTCAAGAAAACTTCTGTACCGCTCAATCCTTGTTCCTTCGTTCAGTTCTTTCCATCGCATTTTAACCGGGCCATCGCGCTTCAACCGGGCCAGGGCAGCGAATAGGTTTTGATATTGGAGAAGCTCTTCATGGCTTCGAGCACGCCCTCCTTATACCCTAAACCGGAATCCTTAATACCACCGAAAGGCGACATTTCGATTCGATATCCCGGCACTTCCCAGATATTGACCGTCCCGACATTCAGGCCATTGACGAAAGCCGTGATGCGATCGAGGCGGTTTGTGCAGACTCCCGCGGAAAGACCGAAAGCCGTCGAATTGGAGATCCGCATCACCTCCGCATCATCATTCGGCACACGCACAATCGGAACGACCGGACCGAAGGTCTCCTCCATGACCAGTTCGGAGGCGTGATCGACTTTGTCGATGACAATCGGCGGCAGCAGAGCGCCCTGACGCCCCGGATTATAGAGTATTTCCGCGCCGGCTTCTGCAGCTTTATGAACGCGCGCCTCGAAGAGCTTCGCCGCTTCCTCATGCACGACCGTGCCCAGGTCGGTGTCCGGGTCAAAAGGATCGCCGAAAACGATCTTTCTGGCGCGCTCCTCCACCAACGGCACAAAGCGCTCCGCCACATCCTGCTGCACCAGGATCCGCTTGACCGCGGTACAGCGCTGACCCGAGTTCTTGGTTGCGCCGGCCACCGCAAGATCGGCGGCTTTGGCCAGATCATCGTCCGAAAGATCGTTCAGGATGATCAGCGGATCGTTACCCCCCAATTCCAGAACCGTCCGCCGGTAACCAGCGCGGTTCGCGATCAGCTTGCCGACGGGAACACCGCCGGTGAAGGTGATCAGCTCGATGTTGTCGTTGGTGATGAACTCATCCCCCAGATCCTCGGGCATGCCGGTTAGGACCGACAGCATTTCCGGGGGCAAACCGGCCTCGTAAAGAATGTCAGCCAGGATCAGCGCCGTCATGGGTGTCAGATCGGTGGGCTTGCAGACGATACAGTTGTTGGTCGCAACCGACGGTGCAATCTTATGGGAGATCATGTTCAGCGGATGATTGAAGGGTGTGATCGCGCTGATCGCCTTTAAGGGTTCGCGCATGGTGTAGATTCGCCGTGCCTTGCCCTGCGGGCTGACGTCGCAGGAGAAGATCTCGCCGTCGTCCCGGATGCAGAGCTGCGCGGTCAGAGTGTAGACGTCATAGGCGCGGCCCACCTCGTAGAGCGAATCCTTTTTCGAGAGTCCCAGCTCCAGCGAGATCAGATCCGAGATTTCGTCCCGCCGGGACTGAATGATCTCCGCGGTGCGGAAGAGGATCTGCTGCCGCTCGTAGCGGGTCAGTGTGGGCGTGTAGGCGCCCGCGATTTCGAAAGCTTCGCGCGCGTGGGCCGCGGTGCCCCGGGGCACGGTCCCGATCACCTGATTGCTGTAGGGGTAACGGACCTCGATCACGCCTTCGGCGTCGACCTTGCGCCCGGCGATGCGCATCATTTCGTGGCGCGGCTTACCAGCCATATCTTCGGCAAGACTCATTTCGTAAATTCCCAAGTGATGCTCGTAAATTCCCAAGTGATGCGGCAGTTGGCCTGCCACAGTGTATCAGAGTAATCTAATTCGTCCCGGATTCAGGAAGCGGTCCTTTAGTCCCGTCGTTACTGGGCTGCGCTCTGAACTTCGACGATGTGGTTTAGAGCAACATCGAAAGCATCGAAGTTCCTCAGCACACGATTTGTAAGATCCCGTACGGGCCGGTTCACCATAAGCGGCACGGTTTGCTCGGAGATGCCGCCATGAGAGCGCAAGGGCACCTCCAGATTGGAAAGATCGTGGCCCGACTGGCTGGTTCCCAGAACAACATGCCGTTTTGAGACCACGACCAAATCTCCGACCCGGTCTCGCGGCAGCTCGAAGCGGACGCAGGCCTCCGCATTCCGGGAGACGTATTCGATACCATCGAGCGCAGAGAGTCGATCGATCAGTGCCCCGGCATCGGCAGAGCCCGGCAGATAAACCGTGGCGAAGGACCCCAGTGCCCCATGATGAACCACATAGGGATCGGTGATCGGCAGAATGACACGGGCGACAGCCGCCCCCAACCAGCCGTCCAGCAGATCCTGCAGGTAGATCACGGAAGGCGCGCCGTCGGAATCGTGCTTGGCATTCATACCATGGTCCGCGGTCAGAGACAGGATACATCCCATGGCATCGAGTTGAGCCCAGTAACCATCCATCATGGCATAGAAAGCGTTCGCGCCCGGAGTTCCGGGTGCATGCTTGTGCTGCACGTAGTCAGTGGTGGAAAGGTACATCAGATCCGGTCGGTCACGCTCCATAAGCTTGACGCCCGCGGCGAAAACAAATTCGGAAAGCGCGGCGGAATACACATCGGGAACCGGCATACCAACCATCTCGACAACATCTGAAATGCCGTTCTCAGCCAGATTGGCCTGATCCGATTTCTCTGAGGAGAAACAGGTCGCCCCTTCGGCACCCAGGGTCAAGTCATGCCCGAGCAAACGGCGCAGTTTATCCTTCGCGGTGACGATCGCGATCTTCGCGCCCTGCTCCTGGAACGCCTTGAAGATGGTCGGCGCGCGCAGGAACTTCGGATCGTTCATCATCACTTCCTTACCACTGTCGGGATCGAGGAAGTAGTTACCCGAAATGCCGTGCACGGCAGGCGGCTGGCCGGTGACGATCGAAAGATTGTTGGGATTGGTAAAGCTCGGCACCACGCACTTCGCCCGCAAGTCAGCGCCTTGCGCCAGCATTGTGGCGGTAAAGGGCATGACACCGTCCGCGATCGCGGCTTCGATGTAGGCAGGTTCCGAACCATCGATGCAAACGACAACGACCGGCTGTGCCGGCCAGTCGTAGCTGCGATCGTTAACGGTGACTTTACGGTTCATGCTTTCGTCCTCACTTCATCGTCCGGTACTGACCCAAAATCTATTCTGCATCTACTCTGCGGCGGTGGTCTCACGTGCCGGCGCGGCGTCCCGCACGCCCATCTCGTTCAGCACGCTCCGCACAGCCTTCAGGAGGCCCCTGATATCCTCGGCCTCGATCGCGCCGATCGTGCCAATTCTAAAAGTCGGCGCGACGGTCAGTTTTCCCGGATAAACGACGAAACCGCGCGCAGCCAGAAGGTCGTAAAACCTCTCAAAACTGAAACGGGAGTCAGCCGGTTCCAGAAATGCCGTAATGATCGGTGACTGGACGGCATCGGCAAGCAGGGTTTCAAAACCCATCTCCCGCATGCCGCGAACCAGAACACCGTGGTTGCTGGCGTAACGGCCACCGCGCCCTCCTACACCACCTTCACCGGTATGTTCATCTATGGCCACGGCCAAAGCAGCCGCAGAGTGGGTCGGCGGCGTAAAGCGCCAACGGCCTGACTTTTCCATATAAACCCACTGGTCGTGCAGATCGAGTGACAGTGAATGCGCGTTCCCGGCAGTCGTTGCCAGAGCCTTCCTGCGCAGGATTGCGAAGCCCATGCCGGGCACACCCTGAATACACTTATTTGCAGAGGACACCAAACCATCGCAGGGCAACGCACGGACATCAATCGGCAGCGCGGCGAAGGAACTCATCGCATCGACCAGCAATGCACGTCCGTGACGTGCCGTGACGACGGCGATGGCATTGAGTGGATTGAGAACCCCGCTGGTGGTTTCGCAATGCACCGCGGCAACATGTGTGATCGTGCAGTCGTCGCGCAACGCCTCATCGAGCGCTGCCACGTCGTAGGCTTTCGTCTCAGGGCTGCGCAATATCGTGCAGCAGCGTCCCATGACTTCAAGGATCTTCACGATCCGCTCGCCATAAGCGCCATTGACCAAAACCGCACAGTGGCCGCCACGCGGCACCATCGTGCCCAACATCGCTTCGACGGCGAAAGTCCCGCTGCCCTGTATGGGCACACAGACGAAATCGTCTCCGCCTCCGGCCATGGTGTTCAGACCAGTGCAGATTTCAGCGGTCAGATCGATAAAGGGCTGATCCCAGGACCCCCAGTCTCGCTGCATCGCAGCCTTTACGGACTTAGATGTGGTCAAGGGGCCTGGCGTCAGAAGGAATTCGTGATTCTCCCCGGTCCGTCCGGCGCGTTCGAGAACATTGTAATCGGCGGCCATGGCTCTGAACTTCCCTGCGTCGTACATGTTGCATCCACCGGCAGAGTACGCTTGATGAGTTTCATATGTAAAATCGATGTTTTCGATATATATTATATTCCATGTCTATGATTTATTCTCAGATCCGCGCCTTTCATGCGGTCGCCAGTCACGGCAGCTTTACCCGCGCGGCGGCTGCGCTGAGTGTTTCTCAGCCGACTCTCTCTTCTCAGGTCAAGGCACTGGAAGCGAAGTATGAAGTCGACCTCTTCATTCCGGCGGGCCGGGGCATCGAGATCACCCCCTTGGGCCGGCGGCTGCACGCGATTACGCAAAAACAATTCCGCCTGGAAGCCGAAGCCGAACTCCTGCTCTCCGAGACCCGCAGCCTGAAAGCCGGTTTTCTGAGGATCGGCGCGGATTCACCCTATCACGCGCTGCCCCTGGTCGCGCGATATCAAGAGCGATATCCGGGCATCGAGATTTCGATGAACTTCGGCAATTCCCGCGATACGCTGGCAGATCTGATGGCGCGGCGCATCGACGTTGCAATCATCCCGCCGCCGCCCGAAGACGACCCGCGCCTGATTTCGCAACTGCTCATCGCCGACCGACTCGTCGCTTTTGTCCCCAAGGCGCATAAATGGGCGAAACAAAAAAGCGTAAACCTCAAACGGCTTGCCGGTACCCGGGTCATCTTGAGAGAGGAGGGATCCACAACCCGCGCCGTATTCGAAGCCGCCGTCGCCGCCGCCGGAATGACCCTCAAAGATGTTTTCGAGATCGGCAGCCGGGAGGCCGTCCGCGCCGCCGTTGTCGAAGGGTTGGGCGTCGGTGTGGTCTCGGAGGCGGAGCTGATCCGGGGCGATAATATCCACGTCCTCCCGATTTCCGGCGCAGACCTCCGGGTTCCGGAGCATCTGGTTTGCCTGGCCGAATGCGCCCCGCAGCGCACGATCAAAGCTGTATTTGATCTGCTGGAGGATTAGGTCGAAACCGCCGCGGCGCTCAACCCAGAATATAAACAACGAATTAGTCCACAAATTATCCACGGCAAATTTAACAAAAAAGAAAAGTTTTCGTCACATCTCCGTCAGCGCTTTTCGCCACCCTCTTTCGCAGATAAACGGGGAGAGTGGGGTTATGGGTTCAGCCATTAAGGTCGATGGGCTGTCGAAAACCTTTCGGAAACATCGTGCGCTGAATAATGTCTCGCTAACGGTTGATCGTGGCGAGATGGTTGCGCTGATCGGTGCATCCGGGTCGGGCAAATCGACTCTGATACGTCTGATTTCCGGACTGGAGCGCGGGGACAAAACCGGCGCCGCCAGTCAGGCGGGAAACAGTGGCCGCATTCAGGTGCTGGGTTCACCGGTCCAGGACGGCGGCCAGCTCAACCGGAGCATCCGCAATCTGCGCGCCCGCATCGGCGTGATCTTTCAGCAATTTAACCTGGTCAACCGGCTGTCGCTCTTGACCAACGTGGTGCTGGGTGTTCTGGGCCGCATCCCGGCCTGGCGCGGTACGCTCGGTCTCTTCACCCGCGAAGAAAAAATGCTGGCCATGGAAGCCTTGCGCCGGGTCGGAATGGACCAGTATGCCGGGCAACGCGCCTCGACGCTCTCCGGCGGCCAGCAACAGCGCGCAGCGATCGCACGTGCCCTGATGCAAGGCGCCGAAGTCCTGCTCGCCGACGAGCCTATCGCGTCGCTCGACCCCGAATCAGCCCGCCGGGTCATGGAAAATATGGCGCGCATCAACCGCGAAGACGGCATTACCATCGTCGTGTCCCTGCATCAGGTCGCCTACGCCATGCGCTACTGCCCGCGCACAGTTGCACTGCGTGCCGGTGAAGTGGTCTATGACGGGCCCAGCGAAGCGCTGACACCAAGCTTCCTGCGTGAACTCTACGGCGCGGACAGCGAAGAACTCGTGATGGACGAAACACTCAGCGGCGCCATTCACGGGGTCGAAGCACCACAGCAAATGCCGATTGCCGCCACGGCTTAACGACCCGGCCGCCCGCAAGAAAATGTGGCGGCAGACGCCGGGACGAGCTCGAGAAACGACCAACAAATATCTGTCTTACAAGGAGAAACTCATGTTCGCTAAATTCGCCGGCGCCGCGACCATCGCAGCGACCGCCCTCGCCACAACTCTGGCCTTCACGGGGTCCGCCGCGGCAGAAAAGCTTGAGACGCTCAACTTCGGCATCATCTCGACCGAGTCTTCGCAGAACCTGAAGACCGTCTGGGATCCGTTCCTGGCCGATATGGAAAAGAAACTCGGCATGAAGGTAAAAGCCTTCTTCGCGCCTGACTATGCAGGCGTCATCGAAGGCATGCGCTTCAACAAGGTCGACGTTGCATGGTTCGGCAACAAATCGGCCATGGAAGCCGTCGACCGCGCCGGCGGTGAAGTCTTCGTTCAGACCGTCGACGTCACCGGCAACCCCGGATACTGGTCGCTGCTGCTCGCTCATAAGGACAGCAAGCTCGAGAAGCTGGAAGACGTCCTGAGCTGCCAAGGCGACCTGGCTTTCGGCAACGGCGATCCGAATTCCACCTCCGGCTTCCTGGTGCCGAGCTACTACGTCTTTGCACAGAACAACGTCGACCCCAAGAACTGCTACAAGACCGTCCGCAGCGCCAATCATGAAACCAACGCGCTGGCCGTCGCCAACAAGCAGGTCGACTTCGCGACCAACAACACCGAGAGCCTGAGCCGGATCAAAGAAAACAATCCGAAGGCCTTCGAAAACCTCAAGATCATCTGGCAGTCTCCGTTGATCCCCGCAGATCCCATCGTCTATCGCACGAACCTCTCGGACGAGACCAAGGCACAGCTTAAAGCCTTCTTCCTCGGCTATGGCCGCCTGGGTACGGACGTCGAAAAGGAAAAGAAAATCCTCGCCGACCTGCAGTGGGCGCCGTTCCGCGACTCCTCCAACGCACAGCTCTACCCGATCCGTCAGCTGCAGCTATTCCGTGACAAAGTGAAGCTGCAGGGCGACGACCGGATGGACGCGAGCGAGAGAAACTCGAAGATCGCGGGCATCGAAGAGAAACTCGACACCCTGAAAATCCTGGCCAACAACTAAGGCCGGAATGGATAAAGCGGACGGTGGCGCTCCAATCGGGCGCCACCGTTTCTCTATCCGCTCTGGCTGTCGAAGCACTGGGTTGAGCACTCACAAGCACGCAAAACAAACGGCAGCGAAACCATCGCCGTTTGTGAGTCCTGAACCCCAGTGTGGTGGAACTGGTTCCACCCTACAGACCACTCTCAACTCCCGGACCCAGACCATGACAGACATCACGCAACACAATGGCCGGCAGAGCGGCCAATTCGGCACCCCCGGGGGTGAGAGCAAAAGCCTGGAACTTCCGCCACGTGATCTGAAGCGCAGCGTAACAAGTCTGCTCGGCTGGGGACTGTTCTTCCTGGTGCTGATGTGGTCCTGGGAAGGTGCTGAGATGCGTCCGCTGGACCTCTTCATCTATGCCGGCAACATGAGCGAATTCGCGGCCGGTTTCTTCCCGCCCGACTTCCACGAATGGCCAACCTTTCTGGAGCAGATGCTCATCACGGTCCAGATCGCCGTCTGGGGCACTGTGCTGTCGGTCATTTGCGCGATTCCCTGCGGCGTCCTCTCCGCCGAAAACGTTGCACCCTGGTGGATCGTGCAACCCATGCGCCGCCTGATGGACGCAGCGCGCGCGATCAACGAAATGGTTTTTGCCATGCTCTTCGTCGTGGCCGTGGGCCTCGGTCCCTTTGCCGGTGTGCTTGCGCTTTGGATTCACACCACCGGCATTCTCGCCAAGCTCTTCTCGGAAGCCGTGGAAGCCATTGACCCGCGGCCCGTCGAGGGCATTCGCGCCACCGGGGCAGGAAAGGTGCAGGAAGTGATCTTCGGCGTGATCCCCCAGGTCATGCCACTTTGGATTTCTTACTCGCTCTACCGCTTTGAATCCAACGTGCGCTCGGCCACGGTACTTGGTATTGTCGGCGCAGGCGGCATCGGAGTGGTTCTCTGGGAGTACATCCGCGGCTTCTACTACGCCGAGACCGCGGCCGTGATCATCATCATTATCGCTACGGTGACCGTGCTCGACTTAATCTCTCAACGTCTGCGCAAGATGGTTCTTTAATCTTGAGACAGAAGCCTCGCGGCACACTCGTTTTGGTGGTTGGGCCCTCTGGATCCGGCAAGGACAGTATTCTCAGCGGCGCAGAGGCCGCTCTTGGAAAGAATGATCTTTTCTTCTTTCCGCGCCGGGATATTACCCGTCCGGCCGCTTTGGGACACGAGCCCTATCACTCGCTTTCGCTGGAGGCTTTTGAAGACCGGCGCGCACGCGGCGCTTACAGCCTATCCTGGCCCGCGCACGGGCTCTGGTATGGCATACCGAGTGCCATCGAGAGCCATCTCGAGGATGGCCGCCATGTCGTGGTCAACGTCTCACGCGGTGTCATCCCGGAGGTGCGCCAGCGGCTTCAGCCGGCCCGGATTGTCTCAATCCAGGTGCCGCGCGAAACTCTGCGCGCGCGCTTGAAGGGACGGGAGCGTGAGTCCGAGAGTGATATCGAAGCGCGCCTGGAACGCGCTGCGACCTTTCACATCGACGGGCCGGATGTGGTACGGCTGCAGAACGACTCAAGCCTGGAGGCAGCAATCAACACCTTCGTTGCTCTGCTGACGAACCTCAACCCAGTAGAGGAAAACGCCCTCGCTCGATGAAGCGCGCGCCAGATTCCGGCTGCTCGACGAGGGAAACCGCCTCAATCGTGATCGGGTTTTCAATCAGCGGCGAGACAATGGGCCTCAGGATGGACAGCAGGCGGGACTGTCCGGTCTCGTCAAGCCGGGTGCTGAGCGTCATGTGGAAACGGAACTCCTCCATGACGTAGGGATAACCCCACTTCACCAGCAAGGCTTCCTGGCGTTCCGTCAAACCGACGCCACGGCGCAGCGCCAGTTCCTCGTCCGAGGCCGGCCGACGAAATTCATCAAGAGAGCGGACGGCGTCGGCTGCCAGAGCATCAACTTCCTCCAGCGGCTCTGACAGCCCAAGTGCGAGAAAATTACCCAGGACCTCGAACTGCAAATTCGGCAGGAGAATACGCGGGCGCGCGGCAGCAAACTCGGCAACCGCTGTTTCCAGCTCGGCAAGCTCTTTCCCCGATGCAAGAAAAAAGGGCGGCTTCAGGGTTGCGTGAAACCCGTAGGTCCGCGGTGCGGAGGTAATGGAACGCCGGTAGTCGGGATCGATCAATCCCGACCAAGGCACCTCGTCGCCGAACACCGTCGCCCCAGGCTCATCGTTGATCCAGGCATTGGCAAAGCGCGCCAGCTCACTGGAACGGTCGGGGGTAAAGTAAACTGCGTAACGCTGGGTCACATTATGTTTCTTTCAATTCAGGTCGGTCGAGCTTAAGCACGCTCTCGATATGCTCTTTGTAAGCTTCAAAACCGGGCACCACGGCAGCCACATCCTTTGCAGCATCGTCCCAACGGCGCAACTCTACGGCGTCGGCGGCACCCGGCTGCCGGTACCAGGCCTCCGCTTCTGCTGCCGAAAAAGCACCGCCCTGCAGTTCGAGGCTTCGAACAGATGCCGGCGAAAGAATCTCAGCATACCCCGGTTCGGCTGTGACAAGATAGCGCTTCGCGGCAACGTGATGACGGATTGCCTCGGTCACCTCGTCCCTGAACCATCGGCTCAAAAAGGCCGCGCCGCAACTCTCGTGCAGCGCATCTTCGCCCCGTTCTGCAGCACCCCGTTCATCACCGTTCAAAAGGTGACCGATATCATGCAATAGCGCGGCAACGATCAGGTGAGACGGGGCTCCGGATCGCTCCGCCAGCGCCGCCGACTGCAATCCATGTTGAAGCTGGGTGACGGCCTCGGCATCGTAAAGCTGGCCACCACCGTTCTCGTAGATGTCACGCATCAGTTCAAATGGCTTTTCCATCACGCCCTGATCTCCGATTTCTCCGCGCTCAGCAGTTTTGGCTCTTAGACGACCCGGACACCTTCGCGCCAGACGCAACGGACGACCGGCATGTCCTGGTGATCACTGACCCGCACCAGATCGGCGCGCAAACCCGGCGCAATCTCGCCGCGGTCATTCAATTCCACCATACGGGCCGGGTTCTTTGTTACGATCGCCAAGGCGTTCGGAAGCGGGAGTCCCACACGCCGGTGCAGGACAAAAGCGCCGTGCAGCAAACTGATCGGCGCGTAGTCCGACGAGAGACTGTTCAGGAGGCCCTGGCTCGCCAATTCCGATGCGGAAACATTGCCCGAATGCGAGCGTCCGCGAACCACGTTCGGCGCGCCGGCGACCGTTGCCATTCCCCGTTCGCAGGCGGCGCGCGCCGCCTCGAGCGTCGTGGGGAACTCGGAAATGGTGATGCCGAGCGAGACCGCTTCCTCGACATGATCTTCCGTGGCGTCATCGTGGCTGGCCATGGGTATGGATTGCGCGCTGCAGATCTCGGACAAGGCCTGCCGGTTCTTGTCGGCGTATTTAAAATGCTCTTCCAACTGGCTGTCGATGAAGCTCTCCAGCTCCGCATCGCTCATCTTATATTTTCCGCCGTAGTAGATCTTGAACTGCTCCAGGTCGACGAACTGGCGCTGTCCGGGCGTGTGATCCATCAGCGAGACCAGCTTCAGCGACGGTGCATCCTTGATGTTGTTAAAGCAATCGACAACGTTCTCGGTCGCCAGTTCACAGCGCAGGTGAATGTAGTGCTCGCTGCGCAGCAGGCCATGATCCTGGGCCTGCTCAATCCCTTCGATGGCCGCGTTGACGGTTTCCTCCATCGCGATATCAGAGGAGCGGTCCCCAATGCGAAGAGCGTCGAACACGGTCGTAATCCCGGCCGCGGCCAGAACCGAATC
The DNA here is from genome assembly GCF_007004665.1 of Denitrobaculum tricleocarpae. Classification (GTDB taxonomy): domain Bacteria; phylum Pseudomonadota; class Alphaproteobacteria; order Kiloniellales; family Kiloniellaceae; genus Denitrobaculum; species Denitrobaculum tricleocarpae. Next base: position 91,018 of record NZ_ML660059.1, read on the forward strand.
ATGGGTAAAGAGCGCGGGAAGCATTGGCCAAACGACCCCCGGCCGAGGACAGACATGGCCTTCCAGGTTATCGGTGTGAACCTCGATCAGGCCGGGAACCAGATAGTCACCCTCCAAATCTACCGCCGAGGGGACCTGACTGTTACGCCCGTCGATATCCTTGATCATCCCGTCCTCGAGCGTCACCGACCCTTCGATGACGGCATCCGTTGTGACGATCTTGGCGTTCGTAAATATCGTTTCCGTTGTCATCCCGCGAGATCCTGTCTGTCGCCGCTGTTCACTTCATCTGCTCTCATGGAGGGTCCGTCGGCCGCCGCAGGCGCTGCGACCTGGTGCTGGGCGCTACAAACCGCATCACGCACCTCCTCGTCGTGGAAGATCCCAACGATGGCCGCGCCGCGTTCACGGGCTTCCAGAATTAAATCGATCACTGTGTGGCGGTTCTCGGCATCCAGGGACGCCGTGGGTTCATCGAGGAGCAGCACGGGATAGTCTACCACCATCGTGCGCGCGATGTTGATTCTTTGCTGCTCACCGCCGGAGAAGGTCGCCGGCGCCAGAGACCAGTGGCGTTCGGGAATCCGCAGCCGGGTCAGCAAGGCAGCAGCCTTTTCCCGGGCAGCTTCCGGATCGGCCCCGAGCGTCACCAGGGGCTCGCAAATCAGATCGATGGCCGGAATTCTCGGAATGACCCTCAGAAACTGGCTGACGTAACCAAGGGTCTCGCGCCGGATCGCCAGGACGTTGCGCGGCTCCGCACCCACAAGATTGATCATATGTCCCTTATGCCGGATCAGGATTGCACCGGCCTGCGGCAGGTAGTTCCCGTAGAGGCAGCGAAGAACCGTCGATTTCCCTGCCCCGGATGGCCCCATCAGTGCGACGCATTCGCCCGCCGACACTGTCAGATCGGTAGAACACAGAACATTAAGTTCGATACCACCCTGTGTGTGCAGGGTGAAGCTTTTGTGAAGATTGCGAACCTGGATCATCGGGGCCGCAGGCTCGGCGCGAGGCGTATTTTCAATCATTTCGGCTGCCGCCTTTTTCAATCGTCATGGCTTTCGCTCCCACAGGCATCACACCGGCAGGATCGATGAGACCAGCATCTGGCTGTAGGGATGCTGCGGATCGTCGAGGACCTGATCGGTCAGGCCGGTCTCGATGACCTCACCGCCCTGCATCACCATGATGCGATGGGACAGCAAACGCGCCACCGCCAGATCGTGGGTCACAAGAACGGCAGAGAGTTGGAGCTTACTCACCAGACTGCGCAGCAAATCCAAAAGTCTTGCCTGTACGGAGACATCAAGACCACCGGTGGGTTCATCCATGAAGACGAGGCGCGGGTGGGTCACCAGATTGCGGGCTATCTGCAGACGTTGCTGCATGCCGCCGGAGAAAGTGCCCGGCTGATGATCCACGCGTCCGGGATCCAGCTCGACCTGATCCATCCAGTTCTCTGCTGTACCGCGAATCTTGCCGTAGTTCCGTCCACCGACCGCGATCATGCGTTCCGCTATGTTGGCGCCCGCACTCACCCGCATGCGCAAACCATCGCGTGGATTCTGATGAACGAAGCCCCAGTCGGTGCGCATCAAAAACCGGCGTTCCGCCTCGCTGAGGCCATGGATATCCCGCAGGATACCGTCACGCATCAGGTACTCGATCCGGCCGTCATCACAGGCGAGTTGAGCGGAGATACATTTCAGCAATGTCGTTTTGCCCGAGCCTGATTCTCCAACGACAGCCAGTATTTCTCCCGGCCAAAGGTCGAAAGACACATCACGGCAGGCAGCGTTGCCACCATAACTCTTGGCCAGATTTGTAACGCGCAGCAATGGCTGATCGAGCGTTTCTTCTGTGGAACTCATTCCGCGGCCTCCCGATTGCGGGTGCAGTGATCCGTATCGGAACAGACGAACATGCGCCCACCGCGGTCATCGGTGACGACCTCATCGAGGAAGGTGTCCGTTGCGCCGCAAAGCTCGCAGGGCTGTTCCCATTGCTGGACCTCAAAGGGATGATCCTCGAAGTCCAGGCTGTAGACCGCCGTATGCGGAGGGATGGCATAGATCCGTTTTTCACGGCCCGCGCCGAAAAGCTGGAGCGCGGGCATACGGTGCATCTTCGGATTATCGAACTTGGGTGTCGGCGAAGGATCCATGATGTAGTGGCCGTTCACCTTGACCGGATAGGCGTAGGTGGTCGCGATGTGTCCGTGAGTGGCAATGTCCTCGTAAAGCTTCACATGCATGAGGCCGTATTCGCCCAGGGCATGCATCTTGCGCGTCTCGCTCTCGCGCGGCTCCAGGAAGCGCAACGGCTCGGGGATCGGCACCTGATACACCAGGATCTGGTCTTCGCTGAGCGCTTTTTCGGGGATCCGGTGCCGCGTCTGGATAATCGATGCATCCTCGGTCCGGGTCGTGGTTTCAACGTCGGTCGTGCGCTCAAAGAACTGCCGGATACTCACAGCGTTGGTTGTGTCGTCGGCCCCCTGGTCGATGACCTTCAGAACGTCATCGGGTCCGATGATACTGGCAGTGACCTGCACGCCACCCGTGCCCCAGCCATAGGGCATGGGCATTTCACGGCTAGCGAAAGGCACCTGGTATCCCGGAATCGCCACAGCCTTGAGCATCGCGCGCCGGATCATGCGTTTGGTCTGTTCGTCCAGATAGGCGAAGTTGTAATTGGGGTCCGGCCCGGAGCCGGCATCAATTTCAGCCGGCTCATCCGGTATTGCGGCTCGCTGTGCTGCCTGCGTCATGGTTTTGCTCGGCTCCTATTCCGCCGCTTCGACGATTTCGTCGTTCGCATTATCGGCGTCCGCGCGTGCCGCCTTGCGCCGCATCTTGCGGACCAGCTCCAGTTCGGCCTGGAAGTCTACGTAGTGCGGCAGCTTAAGATGCTCGACGAAGCCGGTGGCCTGGATGTTGTCGCTGTGCTCCATGACGAACTCCTGGTCCTGGGCCGGTCCTTCCACGGTTTCGCCCAGCGCACGCCCCTTCAGAGCGCGGTCGACCAGTGCCATTGCGATGACCTTGCGCTCACAGTGTCCGAAGCTCAGGCCGTATCCCCGGGTAAACTGGGGCGGGGCCTCGGCCGAACCCTTAAACTGGTTGACCATCTGGCATTCGGTGAGGGTCAGCTCCCCGATCTCAATCGGGAACCCCAGATCTTCAGGCGTAAACTCCACAGCAACCTCTCCCAGCCGGATTTCTCCGGCAAAGGGATGACTGCGCCCGTAACCACGCTGGGTCGAATAGCCGAGCGCCAGCAGAAAACCCTCGTCACCACGCGCCAGGTTCTGCAGCCGGATGTCCCGCTCCACCGGGAAGCTCATAGGCTCGCGGGTCAGGTCGCCCACGTCTTCATCGCCGTCGCCCGGCTGCTCGTCCTCGATGAGCCCTTCGTGCTTCAGGAGATCGACGACGCGTGGCATGGCCTCGTCCAGCAAGGCCTTCTCGCCGATTGAGCCGGCATCCTCATCAAGCGGGTTCCCGTCGCCGCCACCGCCTTCCGCAGCGAGCTTAAAATCGAGCAGGCGATGCGTGTAATCGAAGGTCGGCCCCAGGATCTGGCCACCGGGAATATCCTTGAAGGTCGCCGAGATCCGGCGCCGGATCCCCATGACAGCCGTATCAACCGGGCGCGAGGACCCGAAGCGCGGCAACGTCGTCCGGTAGGCGCGGATCAGAAAGATCGCCTCGATCAAATCGCCACGGGCCTGCTTGATGGCAAGCGCGGCCAGCTTGCGGTCGTAGAGCGAGCCCTCGGTCATCACCCGATCGACCGCGAGGCTGAGCTGTTCGTCGATCTGGTCGACAGAGAGTTCGGAGACAGAGGGATCGCCCCGGCGTTCTTCCGCCAGGAGCTTGTGTGCTTCGTTGATCGCCGCTTCACCGCCTTTGACAGCAACGTACATCGCTCACACCTCCACTTGCGTCGAACGGGGCAGCGCAGCAATGCGATCCTGCGCGCAGAAAATCATGTCGACACCCCGCGGAAAGCCGGCGTGATTCTCCTGCACCTGCTGCCAGAAACCCTGCGGCAGGCCCTTTGCCTGAAAGGTCTGTTTGCACTCAATTCCGGGTCCGCGCAGGATCACGCCACGGCTGTCGTCCAGGCGCTCAACCTGAATCAGCAGGGTTGCGGAACGATCGGGATATTCGTCGGTGCCGGCCGCAAAGCTGTCCAGCGGCGGAAGCTCGGCAGGGTCTGAAATGATGGCAAAGGCCGCATTGCCGATGGCCTCGACAAGCGGACAGCCACAGTGAAAACGCAGGTAGTCACCAAGCGCATGCGCCGCAGCGGCACCGGGATTCAGCCAGAGCGGCGTATCGAAATCCAGCAGGGTGAGCGCCGCAGCGGCGGTGGTCGGCCAGAGTGGGGTCGGAACATCCAGCGACAGTTCACAGGATAGGATACGTCCAGGCTGCGCCATGGCGCCAAGAAGCTTGCGATACATGGCCTGAGACTGCAGAACGGGATTATCAAAGCCTGCATTGGGTGCCCCGATGCCGTTCAGATCCAATCCTGAGGCCTCGGTGTCTGCTCCGATCATCAGTCTTCCCCCCTGACAAGCGTAAAGAAGTCTACCTTGGTCGCGGCTGACTTTGCCGAAGCCGCGCGCCGCCGCGCTGCAAGCCCGTCCGCGAGAGGCTTGAGGAGCGTGTCTTCCAGCGCGGAGCGCCTGGAGGAATCCTGCAGAAGAGCATCGAAAAGCGCGGCCAGCTCCGCATGACGGCGATCCCGTCCCGCCAGATAACCCTGACCAGTAAAACCTTGGTTGCCATCACCACTCTCGGTGACGACCGCGCAGCGGGTCACGGTCATCTCGCCAAGATTGAACGCGGCGCCGGTCCCTCCGGCGCGGCCGCGCACCATGACAAGGCCGGTCTCGGGTTTTCGCAGCCAACGCCACGTGGGTTTGTCGTCCAGGCTGTCCCAGGCGCGGCTCAATTCGCCGGGGTCCGCCTTCGCGAGGATCGACATCCAGGCGCCGCGGTCGCTGTTTTGCGCGTTGGCATTGCCCGGCTCTCTCTGATCTTCGGAACTTGATGCTATATGATTTGACATATTCATCTATTCATCCATATGATTTAATCTAAAGTGAGGCAAAAGACCTGCGCCGTAAAGACTCAAAAAGTGAAGTTTTGATGACTTCGCGTTTCGACGGCAGAGATGAGGCATTTGCTGACGGTGCGGCAAAAGACAGAAACGGCGTTGACGACATGATCGAACGGGGAACGGGTATCGCGCTGTGGCGCCAGATCGAACAGCAGCTTGCGGAGGATGTCGCGGCGGGGGTCTATCCGGAGGGCAGCCGCCTGCCCACGGAGCCCGAACTGGCCGAACGCTTCGGGGTTAACCGGCACACACTCCGGCGCGCCGTCGCGGGCCTGGTCGAACAGGGTTTATTGCGCGTCGAGCAGGGACGGGGCACCTTCGTTCAGGAGCACGTGGTCGACTACCTGATCGGCAAGCGCACCCGCTTTAGCGAGATCATAACCAAGCAGCACCGCAATCCCGCGGGCCGCCTGCTGCGCGCGCAGGAATTCGAGGCCGATCAGACCGTTGCCAAGGGCCTGAAACTAAAACCGGGGACGCCCTGTATCTTGCTGGAGACCCTCAACGACGTCGACGGGCGGCCACTATCGGTTTCCTCGAACTACTTCCCCGCCGGACGTTTTCCTGAACTGATCCCGGTCTATGCCGAGACCCGTTCGATCACAAAGGCCCTGACCCATCACGGCGCCGGAGACTATACCCGCCGCACCACCAAGGTCATGGCCCGCCTGCCCGAGGCGGAAGACGCCAAGGCCCTGAAGCAACCCGCCAGCAAACCGGTCCTGGTGGTCGAAAGCATCAATGTCGACCAGGACGGCAAGCCTGTACAGTTCTGCATCGCCCGCTTCGTCGCCGACCGTATGCAGATCGTCTTCGAGACCTAGGTTGAGGGCTCACATTCCTTGATGCCTTAAAGACGAAGCCATCCCTTTCCAGAGCTACCTCCGCCCACAGGACATCACTCATTGAGAACATTCATCTATATGTTTTTAGTGAGATGCATCCGGGTTGACTGGCAGTTCAGACTCCTGTTCATTTCAAACGTCTACACATTAATTATGTTTGTTAACAAATGATATTCACTGTAAACTGAGCTCCGGTATCAGTCGTCGGCGATGGAGCCGTTGTGAAGTAACTGACCACATCGAGGGACATCTCGGGGGAGCTGAAGATGGGGACAATTCCAGACGAATATATGCATCCGGAAATGATGGCGATCGGGGATTCGCTGTATCAGGGGGTGCGGTCGCTGACCATGAAGAACGGCATGATGCAGCTCTCGCCGCCGGCCCTTGCAGCCGAGGCGTTGGGCATCCGTCATAAATTCTCCTGCCCCGACCCGCAGCGGCCGATTGTGGTTGATATGGAAAAGTGGCTGCGCATGCTGCCGGATATCAGCGGCATCAGAGAAGACCTGGGAAAGAACCTGGATTACTGGTTCGGCAGAGCGCCGGCGTCACCTTCCGGCAGACTGTTCTTCGAGAACATCTCCGTCGCCTCGGCCACCATCGCGGATCTCTACAGTCAGACCTGGCAGACGTCCGACGATTTTCTGAAAACCCTGCCGCCGGGTGCGAAAAACAAGATCAAAAAGCTCAAACTCGGTCAGATTAAACTGAGCCCGACCATTCAGTCGCTCAACGCGCGCTTCACCCTGAACCCTTCCGGCAAAGCCGCGTTCCGGAACCTCAGCCAGGTCGGCATGGTCGCGGCGCGCAAGCCCAAACGTCTGCTGGTCAACATTGGTAGCAACAACGGGCTTTGGGATATCGCGTTCGAATGCAACCCGAACGGACGCATGACCTTCAGAGCTGAACTGCGGCGGCTTGCAAGAGAACTCAATGCCCTGCCGCCGGAGGTCGAACACATATACTTCAACAACCTGGGGCTCCCGAGCACCGTCCCAAACCTCATGCCCGTGCCGGATATGGTCGAATGGCACGAGGCCAAGAAACCGGGCAGAGGCAAATATTACGACAAGTACGAAAACCGCTTCGGCTTCGGTTACGGCCAGATGACCGGCAATCAGCTGAAAAAACTCGATGAACACATCATGGCCGTGAACAAGGAAGCGCAGCAAATTCTTAAATCCGCGTTTGACAACCCGGCGCGGCTGCACTTCGTCGACGTCGCAAAGCTGCTCCTCTCTTACGATTCGAAGCACCAGAAACGCACGGCCAACAACGTCGTAAAGCTGAACAACGGCAAGACCATCACCAACGTCATGATCAACGCCAGCCTCTTCGGCAACTTCCGGCGCGGCGGCACGCAGGGGCTCGACGGCATGCATGCCACGGTCGTGGGTTACGGCCTGATGGCCCAGCAGGTTCTGGACTGCATCAAGAGGGCGGAGGCGGGAGTCAATTCGAAGAAGATCGACCTGGATGCAGCTTTTGACCGGGACAAATTGCTCAACGATATGCCCCAGATCTGGAATGCCGGCCTCTGGCTCTGGCGCGACATCCGCCGGGCGCGTGCCGACAACCGGCCTGATCCGGTCGATGGCTCGGATGACGAGGCCTTACGGGATGTCATGACCCTGGCGAGCCAGGCGGCAGGGCAAGCCTAGAGCGCGTTATGTTTTAACGGAGACACTCTGTGTTTTCGCTAAAATATGTGAACCCGCTCTAAATCGTATAGTGAGAGCAGATTCACCGGTACGACGGATCGCCGAAGGCGATTCCATCCAAACCGGATCTGCTCTAGCCAAACACCGACGGCACGGACCCAGTCTCAGCGTGCCATCTGGCGCGCTGGAAGCCTTGACTTGACTTCGAATGTTATATCAACATGTCATTAGAACAATAAACGATTGCGCTTCAGACTCGGGCTGGCAATTGCCCGGGAGGAAACCCAGCAGGGAATGGCATGCTTCAGATTGCATCACTCCGGCGGGCGCCGGAGACGGGCAGCGGAACACCGCATGCCGGCACCACTGACTCGAACCTCTCTACGCAGCTGGGGTCTCAAGGCCTGAAGACCCCGCTCTATCACCAGATTTATCTGATCCTGAAGGGGCAGATTACAGACGGAGTCTATAGCACCGACGCACGCCTGCCCAGCGAACAGGATCTGACGGAACGCTTCGGTGTCTCGCGGATCACAGCAAAACGAGCCATGGACGAACTGGCAGCAGAAGGTCTGGTGGTGCGGGAACGCGCCCGTGGCACAAGGGTGATTTATCAGCCGCCGTCCGCACCCATCGCGTCCTCCGTCGAGGGATTGCTGGAAAACCTGATTGCAATGGGCCTGGAGACCACGGTCAAGCTTTTGGAATTTGCCTACTTGCCCGCCCCGAACTCCGTCGCGGAAGCTCTGGAGATCGAGAGGGGCGCAGAAGTGCAGAGAGCGGTGCGGGTGCGCACCCTCGACAGTGCTCCCTTCTCCCATCTGACAACTTACGTCCCGAGCGCGCTCGGGCGTCAGTTCAGCGCGGAGGAGCTCTCGAGCCTGCCGCTGCTTTCCCTGCTGGAGCGCTGCGGCGTAAAGGTCGATTCTGCCTCGCAAACGATCTCCGCAACCCTGGCAGACCACGTGGTTGCAAAATGCCTGGGTACCGACCCGGGCGCTGCACTGATGAAGATTTCGCGGGTGGTCCGCGATCAGAACGGAATGCCGGTTGAGTTCATCACCGCGCTCTACCGTCCGGACCGCTATCAGTACCGCATGTCGCTCTCGCGGGTGCAGGGCGAGACGGAAAAGCGATGGGCGGCCGACGACAACGCCGACAAGTCCGAGCTGCTAAAAGCCGGTGCATCCTGATGTCGGATCAAGCTCTTCACGCACCTGCCCGTCAAACCCTGGCGGAAAAGATCATCGCGCGGGCTGCCGGGCACTCCAGGGTCATGGCGGGCGAGATCGTCACCTGCAACGTCGACCTGGCGATGATCCACGACAGCGGTGGACCGCGCCGGGTGAAACCCATGCTGGAACGCCTGGGTGTGAAGGTTTGGGATCCGGCCAAAATCGTGCTGGTTTCGGACCACTATGTCCCGGCTGTCGATGCGCAGAGCGCAGCAATCCTGAAGCTGACCCGGGATTGGGCGCGGGATCAGGAGATCGAAAAGTTTTACGACCAGCAGGGCATCTGCCACGTGGTGCTGCCTGAGCGCGGACACCTGGCCCCGGGCATGTTCGTGGTCGGTGGCGACAGTCACTCGCCAACGGGCGGCGCATACGGCGCCTACATGTTCGGCGTCGGTGCGACCGATATGGCCGGCGTCCTGGCGACCGGCAAAACCTGGATCAAGGTGCCGGAAACCATCCTGTTGCGTTGGCACGGATCACTCGGCGAGGGCGTGACGGCGAAAGACATGATGCTGAAGCTCTGCGCAACCCTGGGCATGGATGGCGGCGACTATCAGGCCATCGAATACAGTGGCGCCACACTCGCCGGGCTTTCTATGCAGGAACGCATGACGCTGAGCAACATGGCTGCCGAACTGGGGGCGCAGACCGGACTGATCGCACCGGACGAAGTCACCGCCAGGGCCATCACAGATGCAGGGGGCGATCCAGGTGATTGGGAAAACTGGTCGGGTGATGAAGACGCGACCTATCGGGCGATCCATGACTTCGATGCGGCGGAACTGCCGCCCCAGATCGCCGCACCCCATAGCCCGGCAAACGCGGGATCGGTCGAGGATGTGGAGAAGGTCGCAGTTGATCAGTGCTACATCGGCGCCTGTACCGGCGCGAAGCTGGTCGATCTGCATGCCGCCGCGCGCGTGCTCAAAGGCCGCAAGGTGGCCAGCACCACCCGCCTGATGATCGCGCCTGCCTCGACACGGACAACCGCGGCGGCGGCATCGGATGGCTCGCTGGCCGCGCTGACGGAAGCAGGCGCGATCCTGCTGCCCTCCGGCTGTGGCGCTTGCGCGGGCTATGGCGCGGGTGTGCTGGCCGAGGGCGAAGTCTGCATGGCCTCCACCGCACGCAACTTCAAAGGCCGTATGGGATCGCGGGAGTCTCTGGTCTATCTGGGATCGCCCTTCAGCGTGGCCGCGACGGCGGTCATGGGCCATATCGCCGACCCGCGGCCTCTGCTGGCGGAAGGATCGGAGCTATGAGCAGCGAACTCACCGCGGGGGGAGTCTGGAAATATGGCGACGGGGTTGACACGGACCTGCTGGCGCCCGGCATTTACATGAAAGGCTCCATGGAAGAGCTCGCAAGCCATTGTCTCGAAGCGATCGATCCCTCTTTCGCGCGCCAGGTCAAAAGTGGCGACATTGTCGTTGCAGGCAAAAACTTCGGCATCGGCTCCAGCCGCGAACAGGCCGCCCAGGTCCTGCGGATGCTGGGAGTCACCGCCGTTATCGCGAGGTCGTTCGGAGGCATCTTCTACCGCAACGCCTTCAATCTAGGCCTCTATGCCCTGGTGTCCGACGACGTCGATCGGATCGAAAAGGATCATCGGATATCGGTCGATCCGCTCGCGGGCCGCATCCTCAACGAAACGACCGGCGAGACCCTTACCTGCGAAAAAGTTCCGGAGCACCTTGCCGCCATCGTCTCGGCGGGCGGGCTGATCCCCCATCTCGAAAAAACACTGAGGAAAACTTTATGACGCCGCAGAAACGGCTCAGGCAACAGCTCGCTGGCGACGGCATCGTAGTCGCGCCGGGAGTCTACGATGCCTTCGGCGCCATGATGGCCGAGCGCGCGGGCTTTGAGACACTCTATCTCTCCGGCGCTTCGATCTCCTACACTCAGCTAGGCAGCCCGGATATCGGCCTGACCGGCATGGACGAAGTTGCGGGCGTGGTCGGACGGATCCGAGAGCGGGTGGATCTGCCGATCGTCGTCGACGGAGATGCGGGCTTCGGCAACGCCCTGAACGTACAGCGCACGGTCCGCGTTTTCGAACGCAGCGGCGCGAGCGCCATCCAGCTGGAAGATCAGCAACTGCCCAAACGCTGCGGGCACCTGGACGGCAAGAAGCTTGTCAGCGTAGGCGAGATGAGCGGCAAGATCAAAGCCGCCACCGACAGCCGGACGGATAGCGACACGGTCATCATCGCCCGCACCGACGCTGTCACGGTGGAAGGTCTGGACGCGGCCCTGGAGCGCAGCGAGGCCTATGTCGAGGCCGGCGCGGACATGCTTTTCGTCGAGGCGGTCAAGACCGAAGAAGACATGCGCCGGGTGATCGAGCAGTTCGCCGGGCGGCTGCCCATCATGGCCAACATGGTCGAAGGTGGCAAGACACCTGTTATGCCCGCCGCACAACTCGCCGGGATCGGCTTCAAGCTGGTGATCTTCCCCGGCGGCCTGGTCCGGGCTATCGCGAAAACCATGAGCGCCTATTTCGAAGCCCTGCACCGCGAGGGAACGACCGCATCCTTCAAGGAGAACATGCTCGATTTCACCCAGCTCAACGATCTGCTCGGCACCCAGGCGATCCTGGACGGCAGCAAAAAGTACGAGGACTGAACGCATGACATCGATTGATCCCGTCACGCTCTCGGTCCTGAAAGGCCGGCTGGAACAGATCGCCGACGAGATGGACGCGACCCTGTTCCGCTCGGCCTTCAATCCGATCATCGCGGAAGCCCACGATGCCAGCCACGGTCTTTACGACGCAAAGACCGGCGACACGCTGATCCAGGGCAAGAGCGGCCTGCCGGTCTTCGTCGGCGCCATGTCCTTTGCCGTAAAGGCCGTCATCGACAAGGCCGCCGCCGCGGGCGAAGTCCCACAGGAGGGCGATGTTTACATCTTCAACGATCCCTACGACGGCGGCACCCATCTGTCGGACTTCAAGCTGGTGCGCCCCTTCTACCGGAACGGCGAGCTCTTCTGCTATCTGGCCTCGGTCGGGCACTGGCACGATGTGGGCGGTAACGTCCCCGGAAACTACAATCCCGTGGCCACCGAGTGCTTCCAGGAAGGCATGCTGATCCCGCCGGTCAAGCTCTATGACAAGGGCGAGCTGCGGCAGGACATCATCACCATCCTGCAGGCCAATTCGCGCCTGCCCGGCAGCCTTTACGGCGACCTCAACGGGCAGCTCAATGCGCTGGATCTGGGTGTGCAGCGCCTGCACAAGCTGCTCGACGAATATGGTGAAACGCCGATTTCGGAAACCCTGGTCGAACTGCGCAAACGGGCCGCGCAGCTGATGTCCAGTTTCATCTCGGAACTGCCGGAGGGACGCTACGCTGCGGAAGACTGGCTGGACAACGACGGCATCACCGACGAGCCCCTGAAGATCGCCCTGGATATGGAGATCCGGGACGGGCGCATGACCCTGGACTTTTCCCGCAGTTCACAGGCTTGCGCCGGACCGGTCAACATCGCGCGCTCGACCACGGTTGCGTCCTGCTACGTTGCCCTGAAGCATATCTTCAAGGACGTCCCCGCGAACGCCGGTGTGCTCGATCCCATCGACTTCGTAATCCCGGACAACAGCCTGCTGAGTGTAAAGGCCCCGAAACCGGTCGGCGGTTATACGGAGACCATCCTGCGCGTCATCGACGTGATCTTCGTCGCCCTGTCACAGGCAAATCCGGCGATCACCAACGGCTGCGCCTACGGCACCATCAATGCCCTGTCGCTGGCGGGCCATCGCAAGGACGGCCGCCGCTGGGTCATGTTCTCCTTCTTCGGCGGCGGCCACGGCGGCCATCCGGACGGCGACGGCCTCAACCACGGCAATGCACCGATCTCCACGGCGACCATTCCTCCCCTGGAGATTCTGGAAGCCGCCTATCCCGTGCGCTTCACCCAATGGGCGCTGCGCCCGGACAGCGGCGGTGTCGGCGCCCATCGCGGCGGCTGCGGCGCGATCTATGAACTCGAGCTTCTGGAGGAAAAGGCGGAAGTCTTCCTCTTTGGCGAGCGCGGCAAGTTCGCCCCGCCCGGCGTGGCCGGAGGATCGGAGGGCGCGAAGAATCTTTTCAAATACCAGCAGGACGACGGCGAGCATTCGCCGCCCATGGCCTCGAAGATGGTCGGCATCAAGCTCACAAAGGGGCAACGGCTGCATCTGGAGACGCCGGGTGGCGGCGGTTATGGCCCCGCCCTGGAGCGCGACCCGAAAGAGGTCGGTGAGGACGTGCGCCTGGGTTACGTCAGCCCCGAGGCCGCGCGCGCAGACTACGGCTGCGTCATCGACGATCAGGGCAGGCCTGACATGAATGCGACCGAAGCCTTGCGCCGGGAGAGAGTTTCGTGAGCCCTCAGGACCGCAAAACCGTCGTCGGCGTAGATGTCGGCGGAACCTACACCGATGTCTTTTTCCTGAACGAGGCGGACGGCGCCTGCGATGTGGCCAAGGTGCCCACCACACGCGGCGACCAGTCTCAGGGCATCCGCAACGGCATTCAACAACGGCTCGACCATTTGGGCGGTATCTCGACCATCGTCCATGGCACCACCGTCGGCACCAATGCGCTGCTGGAACGCAAGGGTGCGCGCTGCGGCGTGATCACGACGAAGGGCTTTCGCGACGTGCTGGAAATGCGCCGCCGCGACCGGCCGCAGACCTGGGGCCTTTGGGGCAAATTCGAACCCATCGTGCCACGGGATCTGCGGGTAGAGGTGGATGAACGGGTCCTCTCCGACGGCACGCTTCTGGAACAGGTTGATCCGAACCAGGTTCAGGCCGCCGCGCGCCTGCTGCTCGAGCGGGGCGCAGAGTCGGTTTGTGTCTTCTTCATCAATTCCTATGCAAACCAGGAAAACGAACGGGCCGCAGTGCAGGCAGTCCGGGAGATCTGGCCAAGCGAACATGTCACGGCATCCTCGGAAATCCTGCCGGAAGTGCGGGAGTTCGAACGGGCATCGACCGCGTCGCTGAACGCCTATCTCCAGCCGCCGGTGGGTGACTACCTCGAGCGCCTCGAAGCGGGGCTTCGGGACGGCGGCTTCGGCGGGCAGGTTCTGATCGTCCAGTCGAACGGCGGTGTCATGGCGGTGGAGACCGCCCGGCGTTTTCCGGTGCGCACGGCTCTCTCCGGCCCGGCGGCGGGCGTTATCGCCGCGGCGCATATTGCGGGCTCGGCAGGTTTTCCGAACGTCATCACCTGCGACATGGGCGGCACCAGCTTCGACGTGTCCCTGATCGCGGACGGCAAGAGCGCGCTCTTCCCGCAGACCTCCATCGATTTCGGCATGGTGATCCGCACGCCTATGATCGAGATCACCACCATCGGTGCAGGCGGCGGCTCCATCGCCTGGGTCGACCGCGGCGGCCTGCTGCAGGTTGGGCCTGAGAGCGCGGGTTCCGATCCAGGACCGGTCTGTTACGGCCTCGGCAATGACAGGCCGACCGTCACCGATGCCAACGTGGTCATGGGCCGGATCAACGCGGAACGGCCAATAGGCGGCAAGCTTGACCGGCTCGACGTCGAAGCCTCCAAGGCCGCGATCCTGAAGCATGTTGCCGAACCGCTCGGCCTTGATGTAATGAGCGCTGCGGAAGCCATTATCCGGGTGGCCAACGCCAAGATGGCGGGTGCGATCCGGCTGGTCTCGGTCGAGCGCGGACACGACCCGAAAAATTTCTCCGCCATGCCTTTCGGTGGCGGTGGCGCGCTGCACACCGGCGCTCTTATCAAGGACGTCGGGCTCAAGTCTGCCCTGGTGCCACGCTACCCCGGCGTGACCAGCGCCCTTGGCTGTGTGATCGCGGACATGCGCCACGACCGGGTGATGACGATCAGTCAGATGCTCGAAGATCTCGACGTCCCCGCCTTGGACCGGCAGATGAGCGAGACCGCTGCCGCGGGACAAGAATTGCTAAACGCGGCAGATGTCGTATTTGAAGGGACAGAATACCTTTTTGAACTCGATATGCACTACCTCGGGCAGACACATACGGTATCTGTTTCGCTGCCTCTCAAGTTCGAGGGCGGGACGACCGGGGTCACCGGTGAGATAATCCGGACCACCTTCGAGGATACTTACCGTCAGACCTATGGCCGCCTGCTTGATGGAATCGCGATCCGGATCATGAACCTGCGTGTGACCGTGGTGGGCAAACGTCCGAAGTTCGATCTCTCGATCCTTGCCCCCAAAACCGATGGCAAGAGCCGGGCCAAACCGACCGGCACCCGCGAGGTCTGGGCCGATGGCACCTGGCATGAGGCGGCAACTTACGAACGCCTGGTGCTGCCGGAGGGAACCAGGGTGCCCGGCCCGGCGATCCTGGAACAGCCGGATACGACGATCTTTATCGATCCGGACCTGGAAGGGCTGGTCGATGGCTTCGGCAATCTCGTGATCACACGAAAGGAAGAAGGCTGACATGAGCGCCATAGAGCTTGGACAAACCGCGTTGCTGCTGGTGGATATGCAGAACGACTTTCTGCATCCGGAAGGAGCCTACGCACGCGGCGGCGCGAAGTCGGATGCCATCGCCGCCTTGCCCGCGCGTTTGAAACCAGTCGCGGAGATGATGCGCGAGAAGGGCGGATGGATCGTCTCGACACAGTTCACCCTGGTGCCCGGCAAGAACGGCGCCCCCTTTATCTCTCCTCATCTCAGAGAGCTGCGGCCTTTCCTGGGCAAAGGCGACTTTGCACCGGGCTCTTTCGGCCAGGCCCTGATCGACGATCTTGCGCCGGCGGATATCTCGGTCGAAAAGGTTGCCTACTCCGCCTTTTATATGAGCCGTCTCGAATGGGTGCTGGGGCGCGCGGGGATCAAACACCTGGTCTTCGCCGGGATTGTAACCAACGGCGGGGTCGCCTCCACCTTACGTGACGCGCATGTGCGCGACTTTCATACGACGGTTCTCAGCGACGGCTGCGCAGCTTTTGACCAGAGCGTTCACGAAACGGCCATCGCCAGCATGAAGGGAATCGCAGAGATCAATAGCTGTGCCGATTTCCTGGCCAACCTGGATTAAACTGCCGTGACTATTCTCGCATCAGAGGGCGTCAGCTTTCCCATCACACTCCCGATCGTGATCATCGGTTCAGGCGCCTGCGGCCTGACCGCGGCCCTCGCGGCGAAAGATGCCGGTGCCGAGGTTCTGGTGCTGGAACGCGACCCGGTGCCCTCCGGTTCCACCGCGCTGTCCTCCGGACTGATCCCCGCCGCAGGCACCCGCTTCCAGACATCCGTCAAGGTCGAAGACACACCCGCCATCTTTGCGGAGGATATCCAGGCAAAGGCAGGCGGAGATGCCGAGCAGGCGATCGTAGACTGCGTGACGGAAAATGCCGGTCCCTGCCTCGAATGGCTCGCCGACCGCCATGACCTGGAGTGGGTGGTGCTCGATGACTTTCTCTATCCCGGCCATTCCCGCTACCGGATGCATGCGGTTCCGGAAAAGACCGGTTCAGCCCTCATCGGCCGCCTTATCACCGCAGCGCAGACTGCTGGGGTCGACATCATGACGGATGCCCTGGTCACGGCTCTCTATGCGGAGAGCAACACTGCCCGCATCTGCGGACTGCAGATCACGCGGCCGGACGGGACGAAGGAAGACATTGGCTGTGAGGCTTTGATTCTCGCCTGCAACGGTTACGGCGGCAATGCGGAAATGATCCGGAAATACATCCCCGAAATGGCCGGTGCCGACTACTTCGGTCACGCAGGAAATCAGGGCGACGCCGTCATCTGGGGCCATGAGCTGAGCGCCGCGACGCACCATCTCAGTGCCTGTCAGGGCCATGGGTCCGTTGCGACACCTCACGGAATTCTCATCACCTGGGCGCTGATGATGGAGGGCGGTATTCAGGTCAATCTGGCCGGTGAACGTTTTTCGAACGAGCACCAGGGTTATTCCGAACAGGCGGTGGACGTGCTGAAACAGCCTGAAGGCGTGGCCTGGAACATCTTCGACGAACGCCTGCACTATCTCGGCATGGCTTTCGAGGACTACCAGAATGCGGTGCTGCAGGATGCCGTACGCAAGGCCGACTCTCTGGAGGACCTGGCCGCAGTCACCGGACTGCCTCTCGATGCCCTGGGTAAATCCATCGCCGAAACGGCGGGCGGTTCCACGGATCGTTTCGGCCGGAATTTCGCCGCCACGAAACCTCTTGAGCCGCCCTACCGCGCCGTCAAGGTCACCGGAACTCTCTTTCACACCCAGGGAGGCTTGCGGATCAACGACGATGCGCGCGTTCTGAATGAGGACGCATCGCCGCTGCCCAACCTCTTCGCGGGCGGTGGGGCCGCCTGCGGCGTATCGGGCCCGCGAATCAACGGTTATCTCTCGGGAAACGGCCTTTTGACTGCCGTCACCCTGGGGCGCATCGCCGGTCAACGCGCCGCTGAACTTGTCGCGGGACACAGCCTGAAGCTGGTCATGGGTGGTGGCCGTCGCTCGACGCTGGGGTAAAACTAGGGCAAGCTTCCAATGTTACACTGGTCAGGAGGGATAGACCCTCCGGCCCTGGATCGGGAGCAAAGCTATGCGACCGGGTCGTCGCTCCACGTCTCTCCTTCTGGCGACCGGTCTGCTTGCGGCCACCACAGCGTCGGTGCAGGCAGAGATGGGCGCGCAGTACCTGAACAACTACGGCAGCGGCTGGGGTGTCTGGATACGCGGCCACAGCACTTTGAGGGAGACAGAGCAAGACTATGTTCTGGAGGTCGAGCGTATCTCGATCGAACCCAATCGCGCCTATCCGCAGAATTTCGAAATTTCCGGCTTCAAGCTGGCCTACTACTTCAAGGATAAAGAAAGCGGGGAACCCCTGGACGAGAGTTCGGTTTCAGGAACCTCCGCGCCCTATCCCGCGAAACTTCACCCAAGCCAGCCGCTCGTTGTGGAGAATATGACAGTCTCGGTGACGAAACCCACGCAGGCGGATTTCGCCCAAGCTTTGGTGCTCGAACTTCACGTCGTGACAGCGTCGGGAGTCTCAATCGGCGTAAAGGTCAGCGAATTGTTCGAGCCGTAACGCCTGACCGGACGAGGACAAAGAGGTCTTGCGCTTCAATCCTGGTCCCAGTCCGGCGAAAATTCGAAATCACAAATGCGGTAATTACGGCTGCGCAAGGCCGAAATCGCCGTCATCTCTTCCTGGGTCAGCGCAAAGTCGAAGATCTCGAAATTTTGTTTAATGCGCCCGGCATTACTGGAACGCGGAATGGCAACCACGCCGTCTTGCTGCACATGCCAGCGCAGGACGATCTGCGCCGGGCTCTTGCCATAGTCTTGAGCTGGCCCGGCAACCTCCGGCGACTCGAACAGTTCGGAGCCGCGCGCAAGCGGACAATAGGAAACCAGTGCCATGCCGTGTTTTTTACAGGCAGACATGACGCGGTCCTGATTCAGAAAGGGATGATACTCGACCTGATTGCAGGCCAGAGGATGCTCTGAAAGAGCCACAGCTTCTTCAATCAGCGCCGAGGTAAAATTCGAGACCCCAATACTGCGCACCATACCCCGATCCCGCACCTCGTTCAGCGCCTTTATCGACTCAGCCAGGGCGATGGATCTAGAAGGCCAGTGGATCAGCGCCAGATCGAGATAGCCGACGCCGAGCCGTTTCAAGCTGGCCTCCACCGAGCGCTGCAGATCCCCTTCGGCAATGTCCGTCGGCCAGACTTTGCTGGTCAGGAAGACTTCATCCCGCGGCAAGCCGGAAGCCCGGACGCCGGCGCCGACAGCCTCTTCATTCTGGTACATTGCCGCCGTGTCGATGTGGCGGTAGCCAGCTGTGAGAGCACCTTCGACAAGTTCGCTCGCAGCACGATCTTTTAAGGTCCAGGTACCCAGGCCGATCGCGGGAATGTTGGCGCCGTTTGCGGATACTCTATGCATGGGTTTGGTCCTTGCAGGATAAGAGGTCAAGTCGAGAGAGCCTACAGAATCATAATTTAAAGGACCGCACCCGCAAGTAAACGCCTCTCTGCAATTCTCTGCCGGAGCGGTCAAGGTTGGCTGCCCGGACGCAACCAGGGTTGGTTAAGCACGACCTTGCCGAAGCCTTGACTGTACAAGTAGAGCCCTGGCTCAGTAATCTGGTCACATTTCATACTGCGCCGGGAAAACAGAGAAAATGACCGATATTCCAACCGTGACCGGACTTAAAAGCCGCGCCGTTATTGCGCCTCTCCAACGGCCCGTGCGCACGGCTGTCGGCACGCTGCCGAATGCACCGCTGGTGCTCATCGACGTGGAAACCGACCTGGGCGTGACCGGACAGGCTTATGTTTTCGGCTATACCCCGGTGACCTTGAAAGCGATTGTCGCATTCCTGTCGGAACTTGAAGAGAGCCTGATCGGGCAGAGCGTTGCACCGGTCGAGCAGGCGCGGTTCTACGAGAATCGCTTTCGGCTTTTGGGACGTCAGGGTCTGGTTGGCATGGCTCTCTCCTGTCTCGATATGGCGCTGTGGGACGCGCTGGGAAAGGCCGCCGGGTTGCCGGTGGTCAACCTGCTCGGCGGCCGGGCGCGGCCAATTCAGGCCTACGACAGCTATGGCGTTGTCGATCCGAAGGAGGACCGGGAAGACTTGGAGCGCTCGCTTGAACGCGGTTTCCGGGCAATCAAGATCAAGATCGGGGATGGCGATCTGGTGCGCGATATCGCAATGGTCTCCGGCGTGCGCGAAATCATCGGGCCCGACGTCGAGTTAATGGTCGACTTCAATCAGTCGCGCAGCGTTCCCGATGCCGTCCACAGGATCGAGGCTTTGAGCGAATATAATCTGGCATGGGTGGAAGAACCGGTCCCTGCCGAGGACTTCGTGGGCCATGCCGAGGTCCGCGCCGCCTCAACGCCGCCGATCCAAACCGGCGAGAACTGGTGGTTCCCGCAGGATATGGCCAAGGCGATCGATGCTGGCGCCTGCGACTGCGCCATGCCGGATCTCATGAAGATCGGCGGCATTACGGCCTGGCTCCGGGCCGCGGGAATTGCCGAAGCCAACGCGATTCCGGTTTCCAGCCATCTCTTCGTGGAAGCCAGCGCCCACGTTCTGCCGGTCACACCAACCGCGCATTATCTGGAGTTCCTCGATATAGCCGGCTCGGTGCTGCAGGAGCCAATGGAGGTGAAGGACGGCCACGTCACGGCGCGGGGTCCCGGTCTGGGAATGACCTGGGACGAAGATGCCGTCGCACGCTTCACCGCGTGAGCGCTGTGATGGTCCGATTGCGGATAAGAAAGAGTCGGCGAGGGAACCGCCTTGCTGGTGATATCAGGCTAACATCTGCTGAGATTCAGGATATCCTCGTGGCGGAGACTCTGTTTTGACAATCTCAAAAATCCTGGACTTTCTCCACGGCCTGTCCTTCGACGACCTGCCTTCTGACGTCAAACATCAGGCCTGGCGTTGCCTTCTCGATCTTTGCGGGGTCGCCGCGGCGGGCAGCGGCACGGAACTGTCCAGGATCATTCGCGATCATGCCGCCAATCACTTTGGAGCGGGCAACGGATCGGCTGTCCGTATGCTTTTCGACGGCCGCCGCGTCAGTCCGGCAGGCGCGGCCCTCGCGGGAGGTATGGCCATAGACAGTGTCGATGCCCATGACGGTTATCCCGCAGCCAAAGGCCATGCGGGTGCGGCGGTCCTACCGGCCCTGCTGGCCCTGGCCGAGGGCCCGGACGAGAAAACGTGCATGGACGCGGCAGAATTCATGACGAGTTTAGTGATCGGTTACGAGCTGGCCATTCGCGCGGGCGTGACACTCCATGCAACGGCGCCGGACTATCACACGTCCGGCGCCTGGGTGGCGGTTGCCTGCGCAGGTCTGGGTGCCCGGCGCCTGAAGCTTGACCCTGGGCGGAGCCGCCACGCCCTCGGGATTGCCGAGTATCACGGACCGCGCAGTCAAATGATGCGCTGCATCGATCACCCTACCATGCTGAAGGATGGTGCAGGCTGGGGAGCCATGGCCGGAGTATCTGCTGCCTATCTTGCTGCCGACGGCTTCACCGGAGCGCCGGCCATCACGCTCGAATCCGGGGACGCGGCTGGTCACTGGTCAGATCTTGGAACCCGCTGGCTCATGCTGGATCAGTACTTCAAACCCTATCCCGTCTGCCGCTGGGCGCAGCCCGCTACCGAGGCAGCGCTTGATCTGCGCAAGGCCCATGGCCTCAAGGCATCCGATATCGATCATGTCGAGGTTGTCTCTTTTCATGAGGCATGCCGGTTGGCGACACGCGAACCGGTGGATACCGAAGCGGCGCAGTATTCTCTGCCCTTTCCCCTGGCTGCGGCATTGGTACATGGCGAACTCGAGCCAGCGCAGATCGATGGGGCGGCCCTTAGGGACCCCGAAACCCTGCGTCTCAGCCGCGGCATGATCCTGTCGGAAGAGGCCAGCTACAACGCCCACTTTCCGGCGGAGCGTTTCGCGCATGTAGCACTCTATCTCAAAGACAGAAGGATACTGACGTCCGAACCTTCTTGCGGACGAGGTAACGCCGAAAACCCTCTCAGCGACGCAGAGATCCGCGCAAAATTCCGGCGTTACACCGCAAGACGGCTCTCGGGCGCCGCAAGCGACGAGCTGGAGAAAGCGATCCAAGAAATCTCCACTGGCCGTGGCACGGCAACCTCTCTGCTGAAGGCAGTGACCGCACCGGCTCTCGTGGAGCAAGCTGACAGCCCTTAGGAAGCAGAGACGGAGCGGGACCGCATGAGGTCGAAAACACCCACGCCATCCAATGAGAAGGGCCGCTCGACCAAAAGAAACAGGGCGGCGGAAACGGCACTGGACGCCAGAAACGCCGGTAGGAACAAAACCCAGAACCACAATGAGCTGGCATAGATCTCTGCCGGCAGCAGGATCCCCATGACCAGAAATATGAATTTCAGCGTCAAACCGTGGATCAGGTAGAAAGAATAACTCATGTTGCCGAAGTACCGGAAGTACCGGCCTGAAAAGCAACGCGACAGCCAACCGTCTTTGCAGAAGACCGCAATGCATAGAAGATAGCAGGCTCCGAACAGCAGCACCTTGCTGAGCTTGCCCGCATTGTTGAAGGTCACCACGTCGAGATAGATCGAGGCCTTGAAAGCCAAGACCGCGGCAAAGGCGGTCAGGGCACAGAGGGTTATGGAGGCGGAGCCACGGTCCCGGCTGATCAGTTGCGAGGTCTCGAAGACCAGAATCCCGACGATGAGCATGGACGCCCGGAAATGATCCGGCGCGACGAAATACACCCCGACCCACAACAGGAACCACATTAAAATCCGCAGCGTGCCCGGCACTTTTCTCAAACCGCAAACCGTCATGATGATCGGAATCACGAGATAGAAGAACATTTCGTAGCTGAGCGACCAGGCGACGACGATCATAGGTTCGATGTCGAATATGCCCGGCAGAAGCAGATAGTTAGCGATCAGATACCAGACCGCCTGTTCCCCGCCGGTGGGGATCTTGCTTTCGCTCGGCACCACGAAGGACAAGGCGGTGTAGATCAGCATGACCGCCAGAAAGACAGGATAAATCCGGGCAATCCGACGCTTTGCATAAGGCAGAAAGGGGCGTTCCCTGCGAATCAGCATGGCATAAATCAAGAACCCGCTGATGGCGAAAAAGATATCGACGCCGACGTTGCCGATGGAAAACAGGGTCTCACTGACATAGTAGGTGATAGATTTTTCGGGCATCCAGGGCCTGATCAGGGTCGCATAGTGCACCAGATAGACCAGAAAAGCCGCAAAACCTCGTAAACCCTCAATCGAGTGAATCCAACCCTTGTAACTTCCCTGGAGCTCAAAAGCCGAGGCCGCCGCACGATCCAATGGTGTAAAAATACTCATTCAGGAAGTCCGCTGCAGCGAGGCCCCGTCCGTTGAACTTGCAGTCAACGAACCAAATGCATCTTAAAATTGTGCGGACCATGCCGCCAATAGAGTCAGTATGAGACGGACTTAGGTTGAGAAGTTCTAAATTTCGATAGCTGCGGTAAAAAATAATGCTTTGGCAAAGAGTTAAGATAGAGTTGCTCCTGACGTAGCAGACAACTGCAACGATAATTTCGACCATATGGCCTGCCACGTGTCCCCTAACCGTGGTGTAGGGATCATCGCACTCTATGAAGCCATCGGACTGTGGTAACCGGACTGGACGGCCCCTGTCTTCTCCGGCATTCTCCCGGCCATGAGCAACTCAATCCCCTTCAATCACATCTACCTCATCGACGGCTCCGGTTACATCTTCCGGGCTTTCTACGGGATTCCGCCCATGACCCGGCCCGACGGTACACCTGTCAACGCGGTTTACGGCTACACCAACATGCTGATCAAGCTTTTGGCTGATCATGAGTCCGACGGATTCGCGGTGATTTTCGATGCCGGACGCGAGTCGTTCCGCAACGAATTCTATCCGCAGTACAAGGCGCAACGCCCTGACGCTCCGGAAGAACTCATCCCGCAGTTCGGTCTGATCAGAGAGGCCACCCGGGCGTTCAACCTCCCGTCGATCGAAATGAAGGGTTACGAAGCCGATGACCTGATCGCGACCTACGCACGCGAGGCCAAGGAAGCCGGTGTCAAAGTCACCATTGTCTCCTCGGACAAAGACCTGATGCAGTTGGTCGAACCGGATGTTGAACTTCTCGACCCCATGAAGAACATCGCAATCGGCGAAGAACAGGTGCTCGACAAGTTCGGTGTGAAACCTGACCGGGTCGTCGATGTTCAGGCCTTGGCAGGTGATTCCGTGGACAATGTGCCGGGTGTCCCGGGTATCGGTATCAAGACCGCCGCGCAGTTGATCAATGAGTATGGCGATCTGGAGTCGCTGCTGAACCGGGCGGAAGAAATCAAGCAGCCGAAACGCCGGCAAAACCTGATCGAACACGCGGAATTGGCCCGCATCAGCCGGCGCCTGGTCGAACTGAAACGCGATGTCCCTGTCGACGACGATCTCTCCGGGTTCGATCGCATGGATCCTGACGGCAGTGTCTTGCGCGCCTTTTTGGAGGAAAACGGCTTCCGCTCGATCATCGCCCGGCTGGGCGAAACGCTGGGCGGCGGCAACGAAGCCGGCCAGAGCGCCGAAGCGGAAGCGGCACCCGGGGAATCCGAATACGAACTGGTGCAGACAAAAGACGCGCTGGCGCGCTGGATTGCCGAAGCGAACAAGGAAGGTATCGTCACGATCGATACCGAAACCACCGGACTGGATGCCCACAGCGCAGAGTTGGTAGGAGTCAGCCTTTCCTGCAAAGCAGGCAAGGCCTGCTACATTCCCGTCGGTCACCGCTCCACGGAAGCCGCCGCGGCGGCAGATTCCGATCAGGGCGGGCTGGATCTCGCCGGCCCCACAGATGGATCGGACGACACGCCCAGCCAAATTCCACGGGACGAAGCAATCGCTCTGCTCAAGCCTGTGCTGGAAGATGCCGGGGTGCTCAAGGTCGGACAGAACATCAAATACGACATGATCGTCCTGGCCCGTTACGGCATTGAAATGGCGCCCATCGACGACACGATGCTGCTTTCCTACGTCATCGAGGGGGGCCTGCACGGCCACGGCATGGACGATCTGGCTCAGCTTCACTTCGGCCACAGCACCATTAAATTCAAAGATGTCGCAGGCAGCGGAAAGTCCCAGGTGACCTTCGACAAGGTGCCCCTGGACAAAGCCCTCGACTATGCAGCCGAGGACGCCGATATCACCGGGCGGCTGCACCGCCTGCTGAAGCCCCGCCTGGTTACCGACCGGATGACCACAGTCTATGAAACGATCGAACGCCCCCTGGTGCCGGTTCTGGCCAGAATGGAACGTACTGGGATCAAGGTCGACCGCGACGTCCTGCGGCGGATGTCCAATGACTTCGCTCAGCGTCTGGCGGAGCTGGAAACCCAGATCCACACACTGGCAGGCCGCAGCTTCACCATAGGCTCACCCAAGCAACTGGGTGAGATCCTGTTCGACGAAATGAGCCTGCCGGGCGGGAAAAAGGGCAAGAGCGGCGCTTATGCCACCGGTGCGGACATTCTGGAGAGCCTGGCGGCTCAGGGACACGACCTTCCGGCCCGCGTTCTCGACTGGCGGCAGTTGGCAAAGCTGAAAAGCACCTACACCGACTCGCTGCAGGAACAGATCAATCCGGAAACGGGCCGGATCCATACCTCCTACGCACAGGCGATCGCCTCGACAGGGCGCCTGTCCTCAAACGATCCCAACCTTCAGAATATTCCGATCCGCACGGAGGAAGGCCGCAAGATCCGCGAAGCCTTCGTGGCGGAAGAGGGCTGCAAACTGCTTTCAGTGGATTACAGTCAGATCGAGTTGCGCCTGGCCGCTGAGATCGCCGACATCGAGTCCCTGCGCCAGGCCTTCCTGGAGGGTCAGGACATCCATGCCATCACCGCCAGCCAGGTCTTCGGCGTGCCGGTGGAGGGCATGGATCCGATGATCCGGCGCCAGGCCAAAGCCATCAACTTCGGCATTATCTACGGTATCTCAGCGTTTGGCCTCGCCAATAACCTGCGAATCCCGCAAAACGAAGCCCGCAATTACATCGCCGCTTACTTCGAACGCTATCCCGGTATCAAAGCCTATATGGAGCGCGCCAAGGCGGATTGTAAAAAGCATGGTTTTGTGACGACTCTCTTCGGCCGCAAGATCCATATTCCGGCCATCGGCGAGAAGAACCCGGCCCGCAAAAACTTCGGAGAGCGGGCCGCGATCAATGCGCCGATCCAAGGCACAGCAGCGGACGTGATCAAGCGCGCCATGATCCGGGTGCCGCGCGCGCTTGCCACTGCGGGCCTGGACGCAAAGATGCTGTTGCAAGTCCACGATGAGCTACTGTTCGAGGTGCCCGAAGCCCAGATCGAGGAAACCACCGCGGTGGTGCGTGAGGTGATGGAAAAGGCCTGCGATCCAGCGCTGAAGCTCTCGGTCCCACTGGTCGCCGACGCCGGCGTCGGCAGAAATTGGGCCGAAGCGCATTAGCTTGAGATGAAATGGTCGCCGGGTCGTCCTGAAAAGCTTAATCCCGGAGTCGGTTAAGAAGCTCTGGGATTAAGCCGTTCGGCTGCGCTGGCGGAGGTTATCTCAAAAGTTCTATTCGGGAGCCGGTCGGCTTGGTATCCGTGTTGCACCCATTCCAGATGAATTCAATATTCTGCCCAACGCGGGCGGCCAACGACCGCTATACTGAAACTTAGTGGGTCGTGCTGCTGCTGAAGGTCGGATTATCGGCGTAGTAGGCGTCGTCCAAAGGCGCATAGGTCATTCCCTTGCCTGTCGCAAGGAAGGCGCGATCCTGATCCTGGATATGAATGGCGTGGAATTCCTCACGCAGGCCTTCGATCAGTCGGTCGGTTCCCTCGATCAAACGGCCGGTCCAGGCAAAGAAGGAAATGGATGAAGTTTTGGTAGCTGAAAGGTGCATTCTCGGGTGTTCCTCGGTACGGGTTAAATGTCGCTGCCGACACCCACCAATTAACGCCTCAGAAATTAATGCGAGCTTAACAAACCGGCCCGAAACGTACAGGAGTTCTGCATATCACAACGATGTCACGGCTAGACCACAATACCTCTAAAATTTCATACAAATTAGGTATTTACACGACCCTGGGTCATCGCAGGCCCGTCGTGGGTTCACCTCTTGTTCGTTAGCCTTTGCTTTTCCTTGAGAATTGCATGATCACGAATATTTAAAACAAAAAACGGCCCCCGCGAGGCGGAGGCTGTTTGAACAACTCTTTTTACCAAAGGTTGTTTTGGCAAGGCTTAATTCGGAAAACTACGCGGCCTCGTGAATTCCTGCCGCTTTTATCCTCTCATCGACATAGGGTTCGAACTGTTTGAAGTTCGTCGCAAAGCGCTTCGTCAAGTCCCGGGCGGTCTGATCATAGGAGGATTTGTCAGCCCAGGTCAGCCGCGGGTCGAGGACATCCGAGGGCACTTCGGGGCAGTTTTGGGGGATCAGGAGACCAAAGTCGGGATGGCGGACCGTATTCACACCTGCCAGCTTCCCATCCAGGGCTGCCCGCACCATGGCGCGGGTATGTGCGATACTCATCCGCTGACCCGTTCCGTAGGCGCCGCCCGTCCAGCCGGTATTGACCAGCCAGCACTTGGCGCCGCTCTTCCTGATCTTGTCTCCGAGCATACCCGCATAGACCGAGGGATGCCTGGGCATGAAGGGCGCTCCAAAGCATGTCGAGAAGGTCGCTTTGGGCTCGGTGACCCCCTTCTCGGTCCCGGCGACGCGCGCCGTGTAGCCTGAAAGGAAGTGATACATGGCCTGCTCAGCGGAAAGCTCGCTGATCGGCGGCAATACACCAAAAGCGTCAGCCGTCAGCATCACGATGTTCTTGGGCTGTCCGCCCCGGCCGTTCTCGGCAACGTTGGGAATGAAGTCTATTGGATAGCTGGCGCGCGTATTCTCAGTCAGGCTGCCGTCGTCGAAATCCAGTTGCCGGCTGAGGGGATCCATCACCACGTTCTCCAGCACAGTGCCGAACCGGTGTGTCGTGGCGTAGATCTCCGGTTCAGCCTGCGCCGAGAGATTGATCACCTTGGCATAACACCCGCCTTCAAAGTTGAAGACGCCGCCATCGGACCAGCCGTGCTCGTCATCACCAATGAGAGTGCGGTTGCCGTCGGCGGAAATGGTTGTCTTTCCCGTCCCCGAGAGCCCGAAGAAAATCGCCGCATCACCGCCGGCACCGATGTTGGCGGAACAATGCATGGGCAGGACGTCTCGTTCCGGCAGCAGGTAGTTCAGTATGGAGAAGATCGATTTCTTGATCTCACCGGCATAGATCGTGCCACCAATGATTACGACACGCTCAGCGAAATTGACCACCACAAAGCACTCTGAATTGGTTCCGTCGGTCGCCGGGTCGGCGTGGAGATAGGGCGCATGCAGGACCGTAAAGTCGGGCACGAAATCCGCAAGTTCAGCGAGCGGCGGCTGAATGAACATGTTGCGGGCGAAAAGACTGTGCCAGGGACTCTCGCTCACCACGCGGGCGCGCAGCCGGTACTCGGGATCGGCCCCCGCGTAGACATCCTGAACGAAGAGGTCCCGGCGTTGAAAATGGGCCTGAACCTTGCTGTAAAGGCGCACATAGTTCTCAGCCGTCATGGCCACATTGACATCACCCCACGCGATACTGCCGCTTGTCGAGGGTTCGTCTACGATAAATTTGTCCTTTGGGGAGCGCCCTGTGTGCTGGCCGGTCTGGACAACCAGCGCTCCACCCGGCGCAATCACCCCATCACCGCGCCGCACGGACATTTCGTAAAGTGCCGGCGCATCAAGGTTCCAATAAGCGGTATCGAAATTCCGGACAGCATGCCTGTCCAAGCCGTAGGTGCTGACGGCTGGGCCTGTGTTGGTCACGTAGTGTCTCCCTTTGCGCGGCCAAGTTATGGGCGCCCTTCATTTTCATAGACTTGCTTCGACCTTGAGCCTGAAAACGGGACGCCTTGATTTCGCACATAGAGGGGTAGCGCAGAATGAAAATAGATGCGAGTCCGGATCTTAGTTAACGAAGCAGTTTTTTCTGAATTCGACCGAACGAAAACTGTCGCTCACTTTATCTCTGAAAATAAGTAATATTTTTTAGCGTAAAATAATGAGTAACGGCAGAAATGAACCGAGAAAAATCCCTGATTTTTCAGCGAAAACCCGTACAGACCTGAGAGCTATACTTATAACAAATCCAAAATTGGCGATAAGCGGGGTCGCACCCCGCTCAAAGTCGGAATGGAGACAACCGTATCAAAATCCGCGGACAACCAACGCAGATTATGAGCCGGCATCCTTCTGCCGTGCCCGCTTGGTCAAACGGACCAGCTCGACTCTGGCCCTCTCTGCATCCAAGGCCGTCTTGTCGAAGTTTGCCCGCGTGAGGAGACTGCCACGGCGCAGATCGCAGCCCTCAGGATCGACCCCGGTCAGACTCCAGGGCGCTTCTTCGCTGCCTTCGGGATGCCCCAGAATCCGTGTGGCGATCAAGGCGACCGCATCCGCGTGATCCTCGTTCATGTGCGTGACGATATCTTCCTCGGCCTCGGCAAGCGCGACGGCTGGCTGGGCATCGAAGAGGACGTCCGCAGCTTCCACCCAGTGGATCTGGCCGAAGCCCGCCACCAGATGGGCCGTCTCGACGTGAAGACGATAGAGGTTGAAGTCCTTGAAGCCGGCGTAGAGTTCCGCGCCGGGATGGCGGCGGATGAAACGTGCGAGAAGCCGTGGGTCGTGGGCGACCTCCACAGCCCCCAAAACCGAGGCACGCGGTCCTGCCAGCGGATCTCGATAGCCTGAAGTTCCGTCAAACAGCAAGGCAAGCTGCGGCTTGGCCTTGAGATTGCTGGTATGGTCCGCGAGATCGGAAAGCAGCAGCAGCGGACTTGCATCGTGATCCAGCGCGACGAGCGCCAGAGAGACGTAGGGCCGCCCGGAGCCGTCGCGCGCCAGAGCCGTCGAGAGGCTGACCTGAGCCGCGGAACGCATAAGACCCCGGATGACAGTGCCGGGTGAGGGTTCCTGTTCGGTCATATCTCTCTCGATTCTGCCTTGGGTTGGGAACTGATACGCGACGGCTCTCAGCTGACCGGCACGCCTTTGGAGGTCGAATACTCGAAATGCAGTTCACGGTCCGGATAAACCAGTGGGTGGATGGCGTGCGCCGCCATGGCCGCCTCCGAGAAACCGGTCAGAATCAGTTTCAGTTTCCCTTTGTAGGTCGAGATATCCCCGATGGCGAAGATACCCGGATGGTTCGTCTCGCTTGACGCAGGGTCCACAAGGATATGATTTCGCTCGGCACTCAGCCCCCAATCGGCGATCGGACCGAGAGATGGCAGCAGCCCGTAAAAAGGTAAAAGAACGTCAGCCTCCAGAACCCTTTCCTCACCGTCCAGGGTCGAGACGCGCACAGCTGAAAGCTGCCCATCGCTGCCTTCAAGCCCGGAAAGCTGATAGGGCACCACCAGATCGAGCTTGTCCGTCTCCGCCAGCGCATGCAGCCGGTCCACGCTCTCCGGCGCCGCCCGGAAGCGGTCCCGGCGATGCACCACATAGACTTTTTCCGCCACTTCGGCGAGGGACAGAGCCCAATCCACGGCGGAATCCCCACCGCCGGCGACGACGACCCGCTTACCCCGCATGTCTTCACGCCGCCGGACCATGTAGAACACCGACTTGCCCTCGTAGTCTTTCAGGCCTTCCAGCGGCGGGCGGTTTGGTCCGAAAGCGCCGGCGCCGGCCGCGATCACAACCGCCCTGGCAGCAATCCGCGTTCCCTTGCTGGTTTGCAGGAGCCACTGCCCATCCTCGCGGCGCGTCAGGCCATCGACCTGCTGATCCAGGTGAAAGACCGGATCGAAGGGCGCCGCCTGAATCTCTAACTGGTCAATCAGCTCCGCCGCATGAACACAGGGGTAGCCGGGGATGTCATAGATCGGTTTTTCCGGATAGAGCGCCGTGCATTGACCGCCAATTCCCTCAAGAGAATCAATGACATGACAACGCATCTTGAGCATGCCGCACTCGAACACCGCAAAAAGCCCCACGGGCCCGGCGCCGATAATGGCAACATCGGTGGTTTGGATGTCCTTGGTCATGGCGCCATCTTTAGCGCTGCGGCGCGGCATTGGCCATAGGGGAAAAGCATGGCGGGCAGAAATATCGGGCTGCGCGCAATCTCCCGGGTAGTCTTGCGGTAAGTACGGCGCACCCCGCCACTGCAGACCGGACCGCAGGTTAAAGCGGTCTTCACCAATGATCCCCGTTGCGCCCAAGACTTGCCCCAAAACCGCCACAGTGTGGCGATTAGTGAGAGATGAAAAGACACAGAAATGCCTCAGCCACACTCAAGTTGTTCCCCAGGGGCGAAAAACACTATAAAGAGAGACGATGATGCAGCCGACAATTGCCCTGGTCGATGACGACCGCAACATTCTGACCTCGGTCTCGATCGCTCTCGAGGCCGAAGGTTTCAAGGTGCGCACCTACAACGATGGAACGGAAGCCATGCGCGGCATGTCCGCCAACCCGGTGGATCTGGCTGTCCTGGACATCAAGATGCCGCGGATGGACGGCATGGAACTGCTGGGACGCTTGCGCCAGAATTCCAATGTGCCCGTCATCTTTCTGACCTCGAAGGACGACGAGATCGACGAAGTCCTCGGGCTTCGGATGGGGGCGGACGACTACATCACCAAGCCTTTTTCTCAACGCCTTCTGATCGAGCGGATCCGGGCTCTGTTGCGGCGCGAACGCGCCACGCAGGAAGGCGGGGAGCAGGAGGGCGTGGAACCGCCGCTGGTGCGGGGCGATCTCATGCTGGATCCGGCACGTCATCTCTGCACCTGGAAAAGCGAACCCATCAACCTCACGGTTACCGAGTTCCTGATCCTGAAGGCCCTGGCGCAGCGTCCTGGGCATGTCAAAAACCGCGACCAGCTGATGGACTCGGCCTATGGCGACTCCATCTATGTCGATGACCGGACGATCGACAGCCACATCAAGCGGTTACGCAAGAAATTCAAGGATGCCGACGACGACTTCGCGCAGATCGAGACGCTCTACGGCGTGGGGTACCGGTACCGCGAGCAGTGACGGAACGGCGGGCCGGCAGCGCGGGAAGCCGCCGCGTCACCATTGACAGTGACGGCGGCATGCCGCCGAAGCCGCTGGTTGCGCCGCGCCGCGCACGCGAGACTCCCGCCCGGGATACTTCTAAAGCCCGCGAAACTTCGAAACCCAAAGAGACCTCGAAGCTCCGTAACAAAGACGCCGGAGTGAAGCCGGCGGCGCCCTCGACCTTGACGGTGGCCGCGGAGGATGCAGCGGCACCCGTCACCAAACGGCGGTGGCGCCGGTCATGGCGGTCGCCCCTGACCCGGCGTATTCTGGCACTCAATTCGCTGGTCCTGCTGATCCCGGTCTTCGGCCTGCTGCACCTTACCCAGTACCAAAGCTCGCTGATTCGCTCGGAACTCGACTCCCTGCGCATTCAGGCCCGCGCCTTTTCTCTCAGCCTGGCCAACGGCGCCGTTGTGACCACTCAGGTCGGCGACGAGCAGATCGTGCCGGAGCAGGCCCGCAGCCTGATGCGGGTGCTTCTGGCCGAAACCGGCGTCAGAGCGCGCCTGTTTACCGAAAACAAAGACATCCTGGCGGACAGCTACGTCTTGAGCGGACCCGGCGGACAGGTCCAGATGATCGAGCTGCCGCCGCCCGAGGGCGGGATACCCATGGGCTGGCTCGGACGCCATCTGGACCGCCTGGCGAATTGGCTTCCCGGCCAGGACAACCTCGAGCTCTACTCGGAGGCCTCTGTTCAAAATGCCGACGACTACAGTGAGGTGATGAGAGCCCTGCAGGGTGAGAGCCCTGGCATGGTGCGCCACGACCGGTCCGCACATCTTGTGCTCTCGGTCGCGGTTCCAGTCCAGCGTTACCGGCGCATTCTCGGTGCCCTGATGCTCTCGACCAGCGGCAAGAACATCGAGGCGGCGGTGCGGGACCGGCGGATCGATATTCTGATGGTCTGCGGCGTCGCGCTCGGCATGACCATCCTTATATCGCTGTTCCTGGCGGGCAATATCGCCCGCCCTCTGGTCCGGCTCGCCGAAGCCGCCGACCATGTCCGCACCGGGAAAGGCCGCCAGCACGAAATCCCCGACTTCACGTCGCGCCGGGATGAAATCGGCGAGCTGTCGGGTGCCCTGCGCGACATGACCGAGGCGCTGTGGAACCGGCTCGACGCCATCGAGGGCTTTGCCGCCGACGTGGCCCATGAAATTAAAAACCCTCTGACATCGCTGCGCAGTGCGGTCGAGACCGTCGCGCGCATCGAAGACCCCTCGCAGCAAAAGCGCCTCATGGCAATTATCCTGGACGATGTTCAGCGGCTGGATCGCCTGATCTCCGACATCTCGGACGCGTCGCGCCTGGATGCAGAGCTCTCCCGCGCCCACACGGAATCGGTCGACGTCGGACGCCTGCTCGACGCCCTGGTCGAGGTTCACCGCGCCACCGTTCCGGAAGACGGTCCCCGCTTCCAGGTCGAGGTCTCGGACAGTCTTCCGCTGATCGTCCAGGGAATCGAGGGACGGCTCGGACAGGTCCTGCGGAACCTGATCAGCAATGCCGTCACCTTCAGTCCGCCGGGCGGGCTGATCAGTCTGCGCGCCGAGCGGCAGGAGGAGGACATCGTTCTCTCGGTCTCGGATGAAGGGCCCGGCGTTCCTGACGGCAAGCTGGAGGCTATTTTCAATCGCTTCTACACCGAACGGCCGAAGTCTGAAAAGTTCGGCACACATTCGGGACTCGGACTGAGTATTTCGAAGCAGATCATCGAAGCACATGGCGGCGAGATTTTCGCGCAAAACCGCTACAACGGCTCCGGCGAGGTTGCCGGAACCCGCTTTACGATCGTCCTGCCCGCAGAGGATGCTTAGACAATGGCCGAGTCGCTGGTTCATGCCACCTGCGTGGCAGTGCCGGAAGATCGCGGTCAGGGAACCGGCATCCTGCTGCTCGGCCCTTCCGGCGCCGGTAAGTCGGACCTGGCGCTTCGGCTGATCGATCAGGGCGCGCAACTGGTCGCCGACGACCAGACCTGCCTCTCCCTCCAAGGTGAAAAGCTCTGGGCCGAAGCGCCTGCGAGCCTTGCCGGACGCATCGAGGTCAGGGGCCTGGGTATCCTTAAGATGCCTTATGTCGAGAAAATAGAACTTTCAGCCTGTTTCAATCTCGTCGAAGCGACAAAGATCGAACGTTTGCCCGAGTTGGAAACGCGCAGTTTTCTGGGCATTTCCCTCCCGAGTCTCGATTTGTTCCCGTTCGAAGCCTCCGCAAGCCTGAAGCTGCGGCTTGCCGTGCGGGAGATGAGCGGGTTTATTATGGATCAGGATTAAGAGACTCGGCGCGCAGATGCCGATCTCGTCTTTTTTCGAAAGTGTGTGACGAAATCGGATGCCCCAAGAAACGCCCCGAATGTGCGTAATATTAGTCACCGGTCTTTCCGGCGCCGGGCGCTCCTCGGCGTTGCGCATCCTGGAGGACGTCGGTTTTGAAGCGATCGACAACCTGCCGCTGAATCTCCTGGAGACCATGATCGACGAGGGGGGCGCCGAGCGCAAAGTCGCGGTCGGCGTGGACATTCGCACGCGCAACTTCGCAGTGGCGCCCTTTCTCCAGCAGCTCGATACCCTTGAAAACCGGGACGATCTGGACCTGAAGCTGCTGTTTCTGGATTGCGATGCCGAAGTCCTCAGCCGGCGTTTTACCGAGACCCGCCGCCGGCATCCCCTGTCACAGGATCGGCCGCTCCACGACGGCATCATGGCCGAACGCAGGCTGGTGTTTCCCCTGCGCAAACGCGCCGACTACGTGATCGATACCTCCAGCTTGACCCTGGGGGCGCTGCGCCAACAGATGGTCGGCCAGCTCGGTTTGTCCGAAGGTTCCGGCATGGCGATTTTCGTGACGTCATTCTCTTATCGCCTGGGTTTGCCCAGGGAAGCGGATCTGGTGTTCGACGTCCGCTTTCTGACCAATCCGCACTACGTTCAGGATCTCCGGCCTCTGTCGGGCCGTGATGCCGCCGTGGTCGATTACATCGCCACTGATTCAGCCTTTGAGCCCTTCTTCGAGCAGCTGACAGCCATGCTGCGGCCTCTTCTGCCGCGCTATGAGAGCGAGGGCAAAAGCTATCTGACGATTGCGTTCGGCTGCACCGGCGGTCGGCACCGCTCGGTCGCCCTGGCGGAACAACTGGCCGCCTGGCTGACCGACCACTGGGGAAAGGTCAGCCTGGTGCACCGGGACATCGACAGAGAGTCGCAAAGAGAACGGGCCGCGAACCCTGCTAAACCTGATCCACAGAAGACCCTGAAGGACGAACAATGATCGGAATGGTTTTGGTCACACATGGGCGGCTCGCTGAAGAGTTTGCCGATGCGCTTGTGCATGTGGTCGGGCCCCAGGCAAACATCGCCTGCATCTGTATCGGGGCCGAAGACGACATGGAAAAGCGGCGCCAGGACATTATCGAGAGTGTCAAAAAGGTTGATCAGGGCAAGGGGGTTGTTCTGCTGACGGATATGTTCGGTGGCACACCGTCCAATCTGGCCATATCGGTGCTGGATTATGGTGAAGTCGAAGTGATTGCGGGCATCAATCTGCCGATGCTGATCAAACTCGCAAGCCTGCGCGAAACCCACGACATGCGCTCGGCGGTCAAGGAAGCACAGGACGCCGGACGGAAATACATTAACGTCGCGTCACAGCTTCTGACCAACGAGCAGTCGTGAGTGTCCTCATGGTCAGCCGAGTGGTTACAATACAGAACCAGCGGGGCCTGCACGCAAGGGCATCGGCCAAGTTCGTCAAGGTTGCCGGGGCCTACGACGCCGAGGTGATGGTCCGCAAAAACGAGACAGAGGTCTCCGGCTGTTCGATCATGGGCCTGATGATGCTGGCGGCCTCACCGGGAAGCCAGATCGAGCTCCGCGCCACAGGCCCCGCCGCCGAGGATGTGGTGAATGCCCTGACGGCCCTTATTGTCAGTAAGTTCGATGAAGACTGAAACCAAAGCTCCTGATCAGGAAGTCCCGGATAACTCCGAGGACCTGGAGGAGCGCGTCTTCGAGGGGTTGGGGGTTTCGCCCGGAATCATCGTCGGCCCGGCGCATCTGCGCGATGGCGGCGATGTACAGGTTCTGGAATACCGGTTGCCCCAAGGCAAACTGAACGAGGAGGTCGAGCGCTTTCAGGACGCCGTCGAGCGGGCGCGCCGGCAGGTCGGCAATTTGAAATCCAAAGCCGAGAGCTACCATGGAGCGGCAGCCGAAGAGCTTGGCTATCTGCTGGACGCGCATCTTCAGATGCTCAAAAGCAACAGCCTGCTCGGTGCGGTGGAGCAACGGATACGGCGGGAGATGCTCAACGCCGAAGCTTCGGTGATGGCGGAAATCACCGAGATCTCGAAGAATTTCGCGGAGATGGACGACCCCTACTTGCGCGCTCGGGCGCAGGAGGTACGCGAGGTCGGACTGCGCATCGTCCGAAACCTCACCAAGACCGAGTATGGCGGCTTCGCTCATCTCGAACCCGGCAGCATCGTCATTGCCGAAGAGATCACACCCGCCGACACAGCGCTGATGGATCCGAAGCGGATCGGCGGTTTCGCGACGGATCTGGGCGGCGCCGAGGGCCATACGGCCATTATGGCCCGCTCACTCGGTATTCCGGCGGTGCTCGGCATCACCGGTCTTTTCGCCGGCATCAAGACCGGCGACAGCGTTCTGGTCGATGGCAGCAACGGACGGGTCATCGTCAACCCGACGGCAAAACGGCTGTCCGATTACAAGCTCCGGCGCCAGGCCCTGGCGCGCGAGACCCGTTCCCTTGCCCTCTTGCGGGACGTCGATGCGCGGACAAGAGACGGCGAGAACATCAGTCTGCAGGCCAACCTGGAACTGCCGCGCGACCTGGTCCAGGCCGTCGCCGCCGGTGCGCAAGGCGTGGGTCTGCTGCGGACGGAATTCATGTTCATGAACCGGGAGGATCTGCCCGCAGAAGACGAGCAGTATGATGCGCTGCGGACCATCGTCGAAGGTATGGACGGATACACGGTCACCATCCGCACCCTCGATGTGGGCGGCGAAAAACTGGCATCCTCGCTGGGAGATCATGTGGGAACCGGGGTCAACCCGGCTCTGGGCCTGCGGGCGATCCGCCTCTCGCTCAAAGAGATTTCCCTGCTCGAAACCCAGCTCGCCGCCATTCTCAGAGCCGGCGCTCACGGTCAGGTTCGTATTCTGCTGCCCATGATCTCGAGCACGAATGAGGTCAAAGAGGTCAAGAAGATCCTGTTTTCGGTCGCCGAGAGGCTTCAGGCTCAGGGGATCAGAATTGCCGATCCGCTGCCGCCGGTTGGAGCAATGATCGAAATTCCCGGTGCCGCACTCGCGGCCGATGCCTTGGCCCAGGTGGTCGACTTCTTCGCGATCGGCACCAACGACCTGACCATGTACACCCTGGCGATCGACCGCAGCGAAGAGCAGGTTGCGCACCTTTACAACCCGCTGCACCCCGCTGTCTTACGACTGATACAGTTCTCGGTCGGTGCCGCGCTCCGCGCCCGTATACCCGTCTCGGTTTGCGGCGAGATGGCGGGCGACCCCAGGTTCACCGCCTTGCTCCTCGGACTCGGCGTGCGCGACCTCTCCATGTCCGCAACCGGCCTGCCGCGTGTGAAAAAACGCGTTCTCAAGATTGACATGCGCGCCGCCAGCCACCGCGCCATGGCGATCATGGATCAGCATGACTCCGGCCGCATTTCGGCACTGCTCGACGACTTCAACGAGAGCCATTGACAGAGTCAATCACCCCCTGATTGGTTTAAGTCGGGGATGACGCCGTCTCGGGTGTTTTGGGAAAGACAGACTGTCGTAGCGGTGAAGCTACGCTAACCCTGTGATTCCGCACTAAGCAGCAAATCAAAGCATCATCTTTGATCGTGCCATGCGAAGGATTTCTTAAGGCTCTCGAATTACACCATCACGAACGATGGTCGCAATAGGATCACGTTTTGCAGCCTTGAAGCCGCAGGTTTTCGCTGTTACATCAGCGTCCAGAATTGACACCCACTTGTTTTGGCGCCCTCAGAACCGGCGCAGCTTTCCGGAGAAAGAATCAATGGTCGAGTTCTCAGACTATAAAGTCGCCGACATATCGCAGGCCGATTGGGGCCGCAAAGAGATCGAAATCGCTGAAACCGAGATGCCCGGCCTGATGGCCCTGCGCGAGGAGTACGGCGACAGCCAGCCGCTCAAGGACGCGCGGATCGTCGGCTGCCTGCACATGACCATTCAGACGGCCGTGCTGATCGAGACCTTGACCGCCCTTGGCGCATCCGTGCGCTGGTCCTCCTGCAACATCTTCTCGACCCAGGATCAGGCCGCAGCCGCCATCGCGGCCGCCGAAATCCCGGTCTTTGCCTGGAAGGGCGAGACGGAAGAGGAATTCTGGTGGTGCATCGAGCAGACCCTGACCGGGCCCGATGGCTGGAAGCCCAACATGATCCTGGACGACGGCGGCGATGCCACCGCGATCATGCACGAAAAGTATCCCGAATTGCTGGATGACGTCCGCGGCCTCTCGGAAGAGACCACGACCGGTGTGCTGCGCCTGTACGAGATGGCGAAAAAAGGCACGCTCAAGGTCCCAGCCATCAACGTGAACGACTCGGTGACCAAGTCGAAGTTCGACAATGTCTATGGCTGCCGTGAGAGCCTCGTGGACGGTATCCGCCGCGCCACCGACGTGATGATGGCCGGCAAGGTTGCCGTGGTCGCCGGTTTCGGCGACGTGGGTAAGGGATCCGCCGCTTCCCTGCGCAACGCCGGTTGCCGGGTTGCGGTCACCGAAGTCGACCCGATCTGCGCTCTGCAGGCCGCCATGGAGGGCTACGAGGTCGTCACCATGGACGACGCCTGCAAATACGGCGATCTCTTCGTAACCGCCACCGGCAATGTCGACGTCATCACCACCGACCACATGGCCGCCATGAAGGACCGGGCGATCGTCTGCAACATCGGCCACTTTGACTCCGAGATCCAGATCGAAGCCCTGCGGAACTACAAGTGGGATAACATCAAGCCGCAGGTCGACCAGATCGAATTCCCCGACGGCAAGAAGATCATCGTCCTGGCCGAAGGCCGCTTGGTGAACCTGGGCTGCGCCACAGGCCATCCCAGCTTCGTGATGAGCGCCAGCTTCTCCAACCAGGTGCTGGCACAGATCGAGCTTTGGCAGAACCATGCAAACTACGACAACGAAGTCTACGTTCTGCCCAAGAAGCTGGACGAGAAAGTCGCCGAGCTGCATCTGGCAAAGGTCGGCGCCACATTGACCAAGCTGTCCGACAAACAGTCCGAATACATT
Source organism: Denitrobaculum tricleocarpae (assembly GCF_007004665.1). Taxonomy (GTDB): domain Bacteria; phylum Pseudomonadota; class Alphaproteobacteria; order Kiloniellales; family Kiloniellaceae; genus Denitrobaculum; species Denitrobaculum tricleocarpae. The sequence goes on from NZ_ML660059.1 coordinate 129,902, forward strand.
GGTGTAGGGTCCGAAGGCCCCTTCAAGCCGGAAACCTACCGCTACTAAAACAGATCAGAGTCAGGTTGGAGTGCGCCACTCGGCGCAGGTGAATTCAACCAAAGACATACACGGGGAGGCCTTCTCGGGTCTCCCCGTTTCTTTTGCAGTGGCGACAAACCCCTGACGGCTTGTCGCGGCGCGTGTAAACCCTTAGACTCATAGCATGAATCCGACTGATGGTCGTTTACCGGCAAGGTAAGTGGTCTGATGCTGCCGGATCATGATCATAAGCTGGGAGTGCAGTCGCACTCTGGAGGCTGATTGTTTCCAAGTTTTCAACGGGAACGTGGACCAGCCTCCAAAACATGTATTTGGAGAGCCGTCGCTCTCCAGCGTGTCCTCTGATCGGGTCCGTGAGAGCGGCGGGCTCGATCCGGTTGGTTGGGGGGAAGACAACTTGGCGGGACTGCCGGTATATCTACCGGGACTCTTATTCGCGGCGATCGGGATCGCGGGCGCAGCGCTGGTGGCATTCGTCTATCGCAAGCGCTGGCTCGAGGCTGAAGCGGCCGCAGAAAAGGGAACGAAACAGGCCAGGGTGCTCGGCAGCGTGCTCTCCTCCGCGCCTTTTGCCTGCCTGGCCTATCATCATGAGACCGCCCGCCTGAACCGAAGCGGCAATCTGACCGCCGTATTGGGCGCCGGGACCGAACAGGCAACGAGCCTGGAAGATGTCAGCGGAATCTTCACCGACCAGGATGCCCAACAACTCATTGCGGCGGAGCAGGCGCTGAGAACCGCCGGCGAGAGTTTCATTCTCAGCCTGCGGCACCGCGACGGCAATCGGATCTACGAAGCGCTGGGCATTCGCACAAAGGCCGATGACGGACAGGCGGTCGCCGACACGATCTGGTTCCGCGACGTCTCGGCGCAGCAAAGTGTTCTGAACAGCGCCATGCGCGAAACCGAGGATCTCAGCACCATCCTGGACGCGCTGCAGATTCCGATCTGGCGGCGCGACAGCGACCTGAACCTGACCTACTGCAATGCGGCTTATGCCGCCGCTCTCGACACGAAGGCCGAAAACGCCATCGCGGAGAGCCTGGAGCTTCTGGGACAGTCGCAGGGGCGTATCGGCCAGGCGATCGCGCAACGCGCCAAGGAAAGCGGCAAACAGGAAACCGAGAGCCATCATATCGTCGTCGGCGGTGCGCGCCGCCTCTATCAGGTCAATGAACGCCCCTTAAGAGACGGACGCCTGATCGGATATGCCTTTGACGACACCACGCGCGAAGACCTGCAGGTCGAGCTGACCCGGCATATCGAGGCGCAGGCGACGGTTTTGGAGAATCTGGGCACGGCCATCGCGATTCTTGGTCCGGATATGCGGCTGAAGTTTTTCAACTCGGCCTACGCATCGCTGTGGCGGATCGACGAAGCCTTCCTGAACAGCGGCCCCGATATGAGCGACATCCTGGATGCCGCGCGGGACGAGCGCCGGATGCCGGAGTACGCCAACTATCCGGAATTCAAGCAGCAGCGTCTGCGCGAATTCCGGACTATGATCGAACCCATGGAGGAACTGCAGCATCTGCCGGACGGCAATACTCTGCGGATGGTGGCGACGCCGCACCCCTTCGGCGGCGTACTCATGACTTTCGAGGACGTGACGGACCGGCTGACCCTGGAACGTTCCTACAACACCCTGATCGAAGTACAGCGCGAGACTCTCAACAACCTCTACGAAGGTGTGGCGGTGTACGGCGCCGATGGCCGGCTGAAGCTGTCCAATCCGGCCTTTGCCAGGATCTGGAACCTCCCGCCTGAACTCTTGTCCGGCGAACCCCACGCCCGGCAGGTGATCGACCGCATGCACGATTTCTTCGACATCTCAGCCGAAGAGTGGCCGAAAGTGCTCGAGACCATGGTCGCGCAGGCCACCGAGGCTGAATCCATGAGCGGACGGTTCGAGCGGGCCGACGGATCGATCGTGGATTGGGCGCAGGTGCCGCTTCCGGACGGGGCCTCGCTCTATACCTTCCTGGATGTCACGGATTCGATCCACGTGGAGCGTGCCCTGCTCGAACGGAACGAGGCCCTGGAGACCGCGGATCGCCTGAAGTCCGAGTTTATCGCCAATATTTCCTACGAACTGCGCACGCCGCTCAACGCCATCGTCGGCTTTGCCGAAATTCTCGAGAACCAATTCTTCGGCAGCCTGAACGAGCGGCAGCTGGAATACAGCCACGCAATCGTGGAATCCTCGCAGCGCCTCATGACGCTGATCAACGATATTCTGGATCTGGCCTCGATCGAAGCGGGTTACCTGCATCTGGATCGCAACGAAACCTCGGTCTGCGGCCTGCTGGAGACCATCGAGACCCTGGGCCACGAACGCGCCCTGAACCGGGATATCCGCCTGAAGCTCGAGTGCGCGGCGGACACGGGAACCGCCTTCGTCGACGAGCGCCGCCTCAAACAGGCGCTCTTCAACCTGCTGTCCAATGCCATCAAATTCACCCCGCAGGGCGGTTCCGTGACCCTCGGTGCCGAGCGGAAAGACAACATGATCCGTTTAAAAGTGACGGATACGGGTCCGGGGATTCCAGCCGACGATCAGGCGCGCGTCTTCGGAAAATTCGAAACCGGCAGTGGACAAGCACGGCAATCGGGCGCGGGACTGGGTCTGTCGCTGGTGAAAAGCCTGATCGAAATGCACGGTGGCTGGGTCGAGCTGGAATCCTTGGAAGGCACGGGAACCTCCGTCACCTGCCACATTCCGATCGATCCCAGCACAGCCACGGAGCCCGCGGAGTCCCCCTTACCGAAGCCCAGCAACCTGCCCGAACCCAGCTAAGTCTTGCGAGGCTCAAGAGTGGCTTCGAGAGCGGCCACTCCTTTGTTGCCGCCTAAGGGTCCGCCGGTTAAAACCTCTCCTATCATGAGACCTCTCGACACCACCACAAGCGCCATAACACTGCCGCTCGCCGGCGAGGCGGCGACCGCGTCTCTGGCCCGGGCCTTGAGCAGGCTTGTAGCGCCCGGCGACGTGATCGCGCTGTTTGGAGACCTCGGCGCCGGCAAGACCTCTTTTGCCAGGGCTTTCATCAATGCCCTTCCCCGTGAAAACGCAGATGCCGTGGAAAGCGAAGGTACCGTAGAACGCGAGGAGGAAGAAGTTCCCAGCCCGACCTTTACCCTGGTTCAACTTTATGAGCGCGTGCCTGCGACCATCTGGCACTTTGATCTTTACCGCCTGGAGCAGGCGGAAGAAGTCTACGAACTTGGCATTGAGGAAGCCTTCGCCGATGGCATCTCACTGATTGAATGGCCCGAGCGCCTGGGTGGCCTGCTGCCCGCCGACCGGCTCGAAGTTCATCTTGGGTTTGGATCAGGCCCGGATGCGCGAACCGCAGCCCTGACCGCTTTCGGATCCTGGACCAAGCGCAGGGAGAGCCTCGCGGCGCTTCAGGGAGATCTGGCCGGATGAACCAACGCGACAGCCAGATCGAGGATTTCCTTGCGCGGGCAGGCTGGCAGAGCGCGCGGCGGCAGCCCTTGCAGGGCGACGCTTCCAGCCGTCGTTACATACGTCTGAACCGCGACGGCGATGCGGCTATGCTGATGGATGCGCCGCCGCCGAGGGAAAAGGTCGCGCCCTTTTACGACATCGGCAGACTGCTTGACGAACTCGGCTTCAGCACACCGGCATTTCTGGCCGTCGACCTGGAACGCGGTTTTCTTCTGCTGGAAGACTTCGGCGACCGGACCTTCACGAACGAACTGGCCGACGGTCAGGACGAGGGCCGGCTTTACCGCCTGGCCGTGGATAACCTGATCGCGCTTCATCAACGCTGGAAACCGCAGACCACCGGCGGTCCCGCTCTTGTGGTTCCGCCCTACTCCGACCAGATCCTGCTGGAGGAAGTCGGACGCTTTGCCGAATGGTATCTTCCAGAAGTCCTTGGCGCCAAGAAGGCAGCCGCGCTGGAGGCGGAGTTTATGGCACTTTGGCGGGCGGCTCTGCCTAGGGCCCGCGCGGTGCCCGACAGCCTCGTGCTGCGTGACTATCATGTCGACAATCTGATGGTGCTTCCCGGGCGCGAGGGCCTCTCCGCCTGCGGTCTGCTCGACTTTCAGGACGCGGTGATCGGACCGCTGACCTACGACCTCATGTCACTGGTTTGCGATGTCAGGCGCGATGTGTCGCCCACCGTCGCCCAGGACGCGGTGGCGCGCTACCTCGCAGCCTTTCCCGAACTTCCGGACGCCGCCTTCAAGGAGTCTCTCGCCGTCATGTCAGCGCAGCGGAATGTGAAGATCCTGGGAAACTTCACCCGCCTGCTGATCCGTGACGGAAAACCAACCTATCTGAAATACATTCCCCGGACATGGCGCCTCATCGAAGAGGCCCTCGGACATCCGGCGTTGCAGGATCTGCGCGCCTGGTTCGATGAAACCATCCCGGCGGAACGGAGAATCGTGCCTGCAAGCCATGACGCGGCGGGCAATGGAGGACATGAATGACGACCGAGATCCCAAAACGGGCCATGGTGCTGGCGGCAGGCCTGGGGACGCGTATGAAGATGCTCACCGAGAACCTGCCGAAACCGCTGGTCGAAGTGTCGGGCCAGGCTATGCTGGATACCATTCTGGACCGCGTCGAAGCCGCCGGCATCCAGGAGGTGGTGATCAACCTGCACTACCTGGGCGAGCAGATCGTCGCGCACCTGGAAGGGCGGCCTTCGCCGAAAATCCTCTACTCCCGCGAGGAGGAACTGCTGGAAACGGGCGGCGGTGTCAAAAAGGCGTTGCCTCTGCTGGGCGAAGATCCCTTTTTCGTGACCAATGGCGATGTCTGCTGGCTGGACGGTTACGCGTCGGCCCTGGAGCGTTTGGCTGAGCAGTGGAACGAAGGCGAGATGGATGGGCTCCTGCTGCTGCATCCCACGGTGTACGCCTTCGGATACGACGGTGTGGGCGACTTCCATATGGATGCGGCGGGACGGATATCACGCCGCAAGGAGCGCGGCGTGGCTCCCTTTATCTACGCCGGGATCCAGATCCTGCATCCCCGCTTTTTTGACGATGCGCCCGACGGTCCCTTTTCGCTGAACCTGCTGTATGATCGCGCTATCGAGAATGAGCGTCTCTTCGGTATTCGCCACGACGGCGAATGGTTCCACATCGGAACTCCGGAACAGCTGCGCGAGACCGAATGGGCCCTGAAGGAACTCTCGTTCTCGTCGGTACAGACCTGAGCAACAAGGTGGCGTCGCGATGATCCCACGAGCCGGATGAGCACAGCAGACCCGAAGGTTCTGAACATCCCCGCGGGCGTCGCCTTTGCCGACGCTCTGGCAGAGGGCGTGATCCAGCGCTGGGGTCACGATCCGCTTACGCTTGCCAAGGTCAGGATCCTGCTGCCCAACCGGCGCGCCTGCCGGGTACTGCAGGAGGCCTTTCTGCGGATCTCCCAGGCCCGTGCGCTCCTGTTGCCGCGGCTCATGCCCCTGGGTGATCTGGATGCGGACGAGCTGGAACTGACCAGCGGCGATGTGACGGTGGATGCCAGTGCCGAGACCGAGATTCCACCGGCCATCCCACCCCTGCGGCGGCAACTTCTGCTGGCCCGGCTGATCATGAAATGGGGCGAAGTGGCGGCCGCCGACGACGGGATCGACGCGCCGAGCGAGGATCAGGCCGTACGTCTCGCCGCAGAGCTTGCGAGCCTTTTGGATCAGGTCGAGACCGAGGGTCTGGATCTGCGCGATCTGAAAAACCTGGTCCCGCAGGAATATGCCAGCCATTGGCAGATCACGCTCGATTTCCTCGAAATCCTCTCGGCGCAATGGCCTGCGATCCAAGCCGAAGCCGGTTGCGTCGGGATCGCCGAGCGGCGGCGTCTCCTGCTTGAAGCGCAGGCCGCCGCCTGGCAGGAGATCCCGCCGGATTTCCCCATTGTGGTGGCCGGTTCCACCGGTTCGATCCCTGCCACAGCGGCCCTTATAAAAGTCATCTCAAGCCTGCCGCAGGGCTACGTTGTCCTGCCGGGTGCAGACTTGAAAGCCGGCGAAAGGGCCTGGCAGGCGATCGGAACCGACCCGAGCCATCCGCAGTATGGCCTGCATCATCTGCTTGCGCGCCTGGAGACCGATCGAAATGATGTCGGAGCCTGGAGCACGAGGGAAGAGAGCGCCGCCGCGCAAGAGCGCGCAGGTCTGCTCGCCACGGCATTGCTGCCCGCCGACGTGACGCCGGAGTGGCTGGATGCCATCGAAAGCATGCCAAGCGAGGACATCGCAGCCGCGCTGGAGCCCTTGCAAAGGATCGACTGCCCGGGCGCATCCGAGGAAGCGATGGTCATCGCCCTCTTGATGCGGGAGAGCCTCGAGGAAGACGGACGGCGCGCGGCTCTGGTGACACCGGATCGCGCCCTGGCGCGACGGGTTGCGACCGAACTCGGACGCTGGGGCCTGACCGTTGACGATTCCGCAGGACAACCCCTTGCCACGTCACTCGCCGGAAGCTTCCTGCGGCTTACCGCAGAAATGATCGCAGGCAAACTGGAACCCCTCGCAACCCTCGCGGCTTTGAAGCACCCCATGGCGTCCGGCGGCCTGTCCCGGGAGCGTTATCTGGACAGGCTACGCCAGATGGAAAAGCTGGTCTGGCGCGGCGTACGTCCCGCCCCTGGTTTCTCCGGCCTCCTCGCCAGCCTTGACGAAGTCAGCGGTAATCCGAAGCAGGATGAGCAAAAGGCGGACTGTCGGCGCTTTGTCGAATGGCTCGCCCAAACCGCCGCTGATTTCGACCAGACCCTCGAGGCGGCCGAGAACCTCGAGAATATCATCGACGCGCACATTGCCTTCATGGAAGCCCTGGCGGCGAGCGATTCGGAAAGCGGCGCAGAACGCATCTGGCTCGGCGAGGCGGGGGCGGCGCTGGCCAACTTCGTCGATGAACTGCGCGACGCCGCCAACAGCCTGCCTTACGTCTCGCGCTGGCGCTATCCCGCGCTGTTGAGCAGTCTGCTGGAAGGCCGGGTCGTGCGCCAGTCCTTCAGCAGTCATCCCAGGCTTTCGATCCTCGGACCCCTGGAAGCGCGGCTGCTGCACCCGGACGTGATGATCCTGGGTGGCCTCAACGAAGGCACTTGGCCCATGGAAGTGGACTCGGGCCCCTGGCTCAGCCGGCCCATGCGCGCGGACTTCAACCTGCCCTCGCCGGAGCGCCGGATCGGCCTCTCCGCCCACGATTTCGCGCAGGCGGCCTCGGCGCCGAGGGTCTATATCACCCGCGCCACACGCGTTGACGGCACACCGACCGTACCCTCGCGGTGGCTTTTGCGGCTGGATGCTCTGCTCCAGGGCCTCGGCATTTCGGAAGCACTCACCAGCGAGGCACCGGACTGGCTGGCCTGGGCGGAGATGCTTGATAAGCCGGACCGGACCTCCCGTGGCAAACCACCTGCGCCCCGGCCGCCCCTCGCCGCACGGCCGCGCCGGCTCTCGGTTACCCGGATCGAAACCTGGCGGCGCGATCCCTATGCGCTCTATGCCCGTGAGATCCTGCGGCTCCGTCCGCTGGATCCCATCGATGCCGATCCCGGTGGCGCGGAAAAGGGCACGATCATACACGAAATTCTGGAACTCTTTCTGCAGGCCTATCCGGATCGCTGGCCCGCGGACCCCGAAGGAAAGCTGCTGGAGATCGGTGCGGAGGTTTTCGAGCGTGCCGCCGTGCGGCCCGGCCTGCGTGCGTTCTGGTGGCCCCGCTTTTTGAGGATCGCCGAATGGTTCGCCGGGGCCGAGGAGGCCTGGCGGGAACAGACCCGAAGATCATACCCGGAGGAAACCGGCAGACTGGTCCTGAGCGCGCCGGGCGGCGCCTTCGAACTTACGGCGAAAGCCGACCGTATCGATGCTCTGCGGGATGGCGGCTTCGCCATTCTCGACTACAAAACCGGCCGTATCCCGACGGATCCGGAAGTCGAGATGGGATATGCGCCCCAACTGCCGCTTGAAGCGGCGATGTTCAACGCAGGCGCCTTTGGTGATCTGCGCGGCGAGGTCACCCATCTGAGCTACTGGCGTCTTACCGGGGGCACCACCGCGGGCGAGATGAAACCGCTCAAACAATCCGCCGCAGACTCTGCGGAAGCCGCGATCACGGGACTGACAAGCCTGATCACCCGCTTCGACAATCCCGAAACGCCTTATCCCGCGCAGCCGCGTCACGACCGGCGCCTGCGCTTTAACGACTACGCCCATCTTGCGCGTATTAAAGAGTGGACAGCCGGCGAAGGAGGCTCGGACTGATGGCCCCCGCGGACAGCAGAGACCTCTTCAACGTCGGGATTTCGCAGCAGAGCGACAGGATCAAGCAGAGCGCCTCCCTTGCCCAGCGCCGGGCGGCCTCTCCCGCATCTTCCGTTTGGGTGGCGGCCTCCGCCGGTACAGGCAAAACCAAGGTGCTGACCGACCGGGTCCTCAGTCTCTTGCTCGAAGGCACCGCCCCGCCGCGCATTCTCTGTCTGACCTTCACGAAAGCCGCCGCCGCCGAGATGTCGAACCGGCTGGCCCTGCGGCTCGCGCGCTGGGCAACCCTGGAAGAGACGGCCCTGGCCAGAGAACTGCTGTCCCTGACCGGGTACACGCCTGACGACGCGCTGATCGAAACTGCGCGCCAGCTTTTTGCCCGTGTCCTCGATGCACCGGGTGGCATGAAGATTCTGACCATCCATTCTTTCTGCCAGTCGCTGCTCGGACGTTTTCCGCTGGAGGCAGGCGTGGCGCCGCATTTCCAGGTCCTCGATGACCGCTCCGCCGAGGAGCTTTTGCTGCAGGCGCGCGAGGTGATCCTGACCAAGGCCGGACAGACTCCGCAGGACCCGCTGGGCCGGGCGCTGACGGAAATCGCAACCCATGCGCAGGAACAGGGATTCGGGGATCTGATCGCGGAACTGATCATGGCGCGTGGACGGCTGAGACAGAGCCTGCAACGGCACGGCGGACTCGCAAGCCTGATCACGGCGATATACGCTTGTCTGGGTGTGAAAGAGAACGAAACCGCGGATGACCTGCTCGCCCAAGCCCTTCAGGATGAGGCCCTGGACCTGATCGGTTTGCGCCTCGCCTGCGATGCCTTCTCCGCCGGTTCAAAGACTGATATCGCCAAGGGGGAGACCCTCGCGGCCTGGCTCGCGAGCGGCTTGAAAGACCGGGTCGCAGGTTTCGACGCCTATGCTTCGATCTTCACGACCAAGAAGCGGGAGGTGGCGAAACGCCTGCTGACCAAGGGCGCAGCAGCGGCCGTTCCCAGCGCCCTGCCTGTTCTCGAAGTCGAGGCCCAACGTATTCTCGAGGTTCAAAAGCGGCTTGATGCGCTCGCGGTGGCGCATAAATCGGTGGCCCTGCTGCGTCTGGGTGCGGAGATGCTGACGCTTTACGAGGCCCTGAAATCCAACCGGGCCCTCCTCGACTACGACGACCTGATCTTTCATACCCGCGATCTGCTGCAACGTCCCGAAGTCGCCCCCTGGGTGCTCTTCAAACTCGACGGCGGTCTGGACCATATTCTGGTCGACGAAGCGCAGGACACGAACCCGGATCAATGGGCGGTCATCCGAAGCCTTGCCGATGAGTTTTTTCAGGGCGAGAGCGCCCGCGAGGACAATAGAACGCTTTTTGTCGTGGGCGACGCAAAACAGTCGATCTACAGTTTTCAGCGTGCCGATCCCGCCGCCTTCGAGGCCATGCGCGGTTATTTTGCACAGCGTGTCCTTGACGCCGGGCAAAGTTGGGATGAGGTGGGGCTGGGCGTTTCTTTCCGCTCCACCTCTGCCGTTCTAAGCTCGGTCGATGAGGTTTTCGCGCAACCGGAGGCCCTCGACGGCGTACGCTTCGGTGAGGAGTTGATCGAGCATCTTCCGGCGCGTGTGGGGCAGGGCGGACGCGTCGACATCTGGCCGCCCGTCGATCCGCAGGAAGAAACCCAGCCTGAACCCTGGGAACTGCCTGTCGCCGGGCAGCGGCTCAATTCGCCACGCAGCCGCTTGGCCCGCCTCGTCGCCCATAAGATTCATCATTGGACCCTTTCCAAGGCCGGCGCGGAGGATCCGGAGTCCTGGCTGGCCTCCAAGAATCGCCGGATGGATCCCGGCGACCTGCTGGTCCTGGTGCGCCGCCGAAACGACTTTGTCGAGGAACTGGTGCGTGAACTTAAGACGCTCCAAGTCCCCGTGGCCGGCGTCGACCGCATGGTCCTGACCGATCAGCTCGCGGTCATGGATCTGATTGCCTTGGGCCGCGTCCTGCTTTTGCCCGAGGACGATTTGACCTTGGCGACGGTCCTCAAGGGGCCCTTGCTCGATCTCAGCGAAGAACAGCTCTTTGCGCTGGCCCATGGCCGGGAGGCCTCACTCTGGTCGGCACTCAGGGAACGCGCTGCAAAGGAGCCTGCGTTCCAAGCCGCCCGCAACAGACTTGAGATGCTTCTCGCGCGTGCCGAAAACGTTCGGCCTTTTGAACTCTTTGCCGAGATTCTCGGGCCCCTTGGCGGGCGTAAAGCCCTGGTTGCCAGGCTGGGTCCGGACGCCAACGATCCGATCGATGAATTTCTGAACCTTGCGCTCAACTACGAGCGCGAGCAGACACCGACGCTCGAGGGTTTTCTCCACTGGCTGGAACGCGGCGAACAGGAAATCAAACGCGATATGGAGCATGGCGGCGGGGCAGTCCGTGTCATGACGGTTCATGGTTCGAAGGGCCTGCAGGCACCCGTCGTCTTTCTGCCCGATACGCTGCAGGGTCCCCTGCCACATCGTGGACTGATCTGGCTGAAGAACGAGGGAGATCTGCCGATCTGGTCGCTGGGTCAGGACTTTGCCGGTCTCGCCGAGTCCTCGGCCCGGCGCGCCATCGCGCAGGCCAATACCCGTGAGTACAAACGCCTGCTCTACGTGGCGATGACCCGGGCGGAAGACAGGCTGTTGCTCTGCGGGTGGAACGATAAGCGGCGCACGCCTCCTGACGACTGCTGGTACAACCTGGTGCAGTCGGGAATCGCGCCTCTGGCCGAGGAAGTCGAGTACGATTTCTCGCGCAGTATTGCCGAGGGGTGGTCGGGCACAGGCTGGCGCCTGGAGAGTCCGCAAGCCGCGGCAACGGAGAGCAGGAGCAGCTCCGCAGAAGTTCGGCGCAGTCCGGTAAAGCTGCCGGCCTGGGCGCAGGCACAGCCACCTGCAGAACCCTCACCACCGCGGCCTCTTGCCCCCTCCCGCCCGTCGGAAGTCGAGCCCGCCGTGCGCTCGCCCCTGGGCCTTGACCGCGGCAAACAATTCCGCAGAGGCCGCCTGATCCACCGTCTTCTGCAGACCCTGCCCGAGCTGCCTTTCGATCAGCGGACCGAGGCCGGCCACCGGTTTCTCGCACGCGCGCTCCATGACCTGACCGACGCGCAACAGGCCGAAATCCTCTCAGAGACTCTTGAAGTCATCGACGATCCACGTTTCAGCGCCCTTTTCGGCCCGGGCAGTCAGGCAGAGGTCCCCGTGGTCGGTGTGATTCCCGAAAGCCGAAAATCCGGCAAGCCGCGCAGCGCAGAGGTTATCTCCGGACAGGTTGACCGTCTGCTCGTGACGGATGAAAAAGTCTGGATCATTGACTACAAGACCAATCGGCCGCCACCTGTAGACCCCAAAGAGGTACCTGTTATCTATTTGAAACAAATGGCGTCTTACCAGGCGGTCCTGAAGCAGATCTATCCGGACAAGCAAATTGAAAGCCTGTTGCTCTGGACAGATGGCCCGCGTCTCATGCATCTCAGCGATGCTCTGCTTGCGGATCACGCGCCTTGACGGCGTGCCCCCCCGCTCCCTACATTTGAAACATGCTCGCGCAGTGGACCGGTGAGTCCGGCGCCAACAACAGGTCATAGAGGTTACAATGGTTACCAGTCCCGTCAGTGATTCTTCCTTCGAAGTCGATGTTATTAAGGCGGATGGACCCGTTCTCGTGGATTTCTGGGCCGAATGGTGCGGCCCGTGCAAGATGATCGCGCCGGCGCTTGAAGAGATCGCTCAGGAAATGGACGGCCGCTTGACTGTCGCGAAGATGAATATCGACGACAATCCGATGACGCCGCAAAAATATGGTGTGCGCGGTATCCCGACACTCATGCTGTTTAAAGACGGACAGGTGTCCGCGACGAAAATCGGTATGGTCGCGAAAAACCAACTCATCGAATGGGTTGAAGAGGTCATCTGACCCCTTCGCACCCGAGCTATCCAAAATGAAAACACCTCCGCTGTTCGCAACGGAGGTGTTTTTTTCGGCCGAATCCAGGATGGCTCTACATCATATAAGGTAGAGCAGATTCGCCGGTGCGGCGGATCACCGAAGGCGATTCCATCTAAACCGGATCTGCTCTAGGAATTATCCGCCAGGATATGTCCAGCCAGATAGAGCGAGCCGCAGACCAGAATACGTCCGCCCGGGAACCGCGCATTGATGTCGGAAATCGCCGCTTCGACAGAGGGGCTTGAGGTCGCGGCAAAGCCCTGTGCGACCGCATGGGATTTTGCCTCGTCAGCCGTCAGCGACGCTGTGGCATCCGGGATGGCGACCGCGTGAAGGCTGGATGCCTTTTCGGCGAGCGGCCGTACGAAATCCTCGGCGACTTTGGTGTTCAACATGCCGTAAATAAGATGCACAGGACGGTCATCCCACGCGGCAATGACCTCCGCCAGCGCTTCCCCCGCCGCCGCGTTGTGCCCGCCATCGATCCAGAGTTCCCAGCGGCGGTCCGCACCATCACCGCCATCGGGTTCAACGCCTAACAGCTCCAGGAGCGGCCCTTTGGTCAGGCGCTGCATACGCGCGGGCCAGACAGCCCCTGTGATCCCCTCGGCAGTCTTCGGATGGAATTCGCCCAACTGCTCAGCACAAGCAACCGCCACAGCGGCATTGACGACCTGATGGGCCCCCGGGAGTGCAGGCGTCGGGTAATGGAAAGAGCCCTTGCGTCCCGAAAAACGGAAACCGTCTTCCAGAGCTTCAACGTCCCAATCGATGCCGCCCCGATAGAGAGACACGCCGAGTTCCGCCGCCTTGGCTTCAAACACAGCCATGACAGACGGTTCCTGCGGCGCAACCACACAGGGCACACCGGCCTTGAGAATCCCTGCCTTCTCGGCAGCAATTGTCTCTTTTTCATTGCCCAGAAACTGCACGTGATCGATCGAGATCGGTGTGATCGCCGTCAAGCGCGGACGTTCCAGAACGTTCGTTGCGTCCAGGCGGCCGCCGAGACCGGTCTCAAGCAGCAGGACATCGGCCGGTGTTCTCGCGAACGCCAGAAAGGCGGCAACTGTCGTGATTTCAAAATAGGTAATGGACTCGCCGAGATTGGCCGTTTCGCATTCCTCAAGCAGCTCGACCAGCAAATCCTCGTCGATCAATTGACCATCGAGTTCAATCCGTTCGTGAAAACGAACCAGATGCGGTGACGTATAGGCGTGCACCCGATTGCTGCCCGCTTCCGGGTCACCTCCCAGCGCCAACATGGCGCGCAGGTAGGAAATCAGCGAACCCTTACCGTTCGTTCCCGCGACATGGATGGTCGGAGGCAAACTCCGCTCCGGATGATCCAAGCGCTCCAGCAGCGTCTCCACTCGTCCGAGGGAGAGGTCGATGATCTTGGGATGAAGACGGGTAAGGCGCTCTAGGACCGCGTCACTCCGTCTTGCCATCGGCGGACTCTTCCTTGCCGGACTCGGCTTTTTCTGGTTTTGGCTTAGGCTGGACATCGGCCTCGGGTTCCGAAGCGGCGTCCTCGCTCACCGGCAGCGTGACGATTTCAGCAGAGGGCGTCTTCACGCTCAGCAGGTTCAAGATCCGGCCCAGCGTAACCTTCAGTTCCTGCCGCGGCACGACCATGTCGACCATACCGTGATCGAGCAGATACTCGGCGCGCTGAAAACCCTCGGGCAGCGTCTCGCGGATGGTTTCTTCGATCACCCGCTTGCCGGCAAAGCCGATGGTCGCGCCCGGCTCAGCAATCGCGATGTCGCCCAGCATGGCAAAAGACGCCGAAACACCGCCCGTCGTCGGATCGCTCAACAGCACGATGTAAGGGAGCCCGGCCTCCTTGACCAGATCCACGGCGATCACCGACCGCGGCATCTGCATCAGCGAGAGGATTCCCTCCTGCATGCGGGCACCACCCGATGCGGGGACCACGATCAGCGCTGCATTCTGCAGCACGGCCAGACGGGCCGCTGCCAAAAGGCCCTCTCCGACCGCCATGCCCATGGAACCGCCCATGAAACTGAAATTGAAGGCCGCAACCACAACACTGGAACCGCCGATTTCGCCGTGAGCGACAACGATGGCTTCCTTGTCCTCGTTCTTCGCCTGTGCTTCCTTCAAACGATCCGTGTAACGCTTACGGTCCCGGAACTTCAGCGGATCGACGATGGTTTCGGGCAGTTCGATCGCCTTGTAGGCGCTATCGTCGAAAAGCCAATCGAGACGCTGGCGCGCCGTGATACGAAGGTGATGATTGCAATGCGGGCAGACGCGCTGATTGGCCTCCAACTCCCGATGAAAAACCATCTGCTCACAGCTTGGACACTTCTCCCAGAGATTATCGGGTACGTCCGGCTTGTTGACCAGAGCCCGGATTTTTGGGCGGACGAAGTTGGCAATCCAGTTCATAGCGTTTCGTTTTCTATACTCAGGTGACTTTGCTTAGGCTATTTCGCTCAGCGTGGCGAACAAATTCTCACGAACGGCCGCTGACAGCTTCCTCTGCTTTTACATCCGCTATCCCTGACGGGCGGCACGTACACCCTGCGCAAGCGACGCAACGTAATCGATGACACCGTCCACCAGGCCTTCTCCCGCAAGCCCATCCGGCCCCAGTCCGGCCTTAACCTGCTCGACAAGGGCGGTCCCGACAACCGCCGCATCGGCAACGGCGGCAACCTCCGCAGCCTGGTCCGGCGTCCGGATACCGAAGCCAACCGCAACCGGCAGATCGGTGTGGCCTTTCAGGCGGGTGACCGCAGCACGCACCGCGTCACCCGAGGCCGCCTTTGTACCTGTGATGCCCATGATCGAGACGTAGTAGATAAAGCCACTGGTGTTGGTCAGGACCTTCGGCAAGCGCGCATCGTCTGTCGTGGGTGTCGCGAGGCGGATAAAATGCAGTCCCGCGGCCACAGCCGGCTCGCAAAGCTCGTCGTCTTCCTCCGGCGGCAGATCCACGACGATCAATCCGTCGACACCGGCGTCCAGCGCAGCCTTTAGGAAGGCGTCAACGCCGTAAGAGTAGATCGGATTGTAATACCCCATAAGCACGATCGGCGTCACATCGTCTTCCGCGCGGAAACCGCGGACCATGTCCAGGGTCTTTTGCAGGGTCATCCCGGCATCAAGCGCCCGCAGACTGGCAGCCTGGATCGAAGGACCGTCGGCCATGGGGTCCGAAAAGGGCATGCCCAGCTCGATCACGTCGGCACCGGCCGCCGGGAGCCGCTGCAGGATTTTGCATGCCGTGTCATAGTCCGGGTCACCGGCTGTGGTAAAGGTGACAAGTCCTCCCCGGCCTTCGGCTTTCAATGCGGCGAAACGGCGCTCTAAACGGCTCTCGCTCATATCTCGACTCCGAGCGCTTCAGCGACCGTAAAGACATCCTTGTCTCCACGCCCGCACATGTTCATGACCAGCAGATGATCCCGCGGCAGATCGGGCGCGACCTTGCGCACATGCGCGAGTGCGTGGGAGGGCTCAAGGGCGGGGATAATGCCTTCCAGGCGGGAACAGAGCTGAAAACACTCCAGGGCTTCCTTGTCGGTCGCCGAGACGTAGTTCACGCGCCCGATGTCATTGAGCCAGGAGTGCTCGGGACCGATCCCCGGATAATCCAGGCCCGCCGAGATCGAATGCGCATCCTTGATCTGTCCGTCGTTGGTCTGGAGCAGATAGGTGCGGTTGCCGTGCAGGACGCCGGGACGCCCGCCCGTGAGCGAAGCGGCATGCTCGCCGGTTGGAATGCCATGCCCCGCCGCTTCGACGCCGGTGATCTGGACATCCTGGTCGTTCAGAAAGGGATGGAACAGGCCCAGGGCGTTGGAACCGCCACCGATGCAAGCCACTAAGCTATCAGGCAGGCGGCCCTCGGCCTCCATCATCTGCTCGCGCACTTCGCGGCCGATGACCGACTGAAAGTCGCGCACCATGGCCGGATAGGGATGGGGACCCGCCGCCGTACCGATAATGTAGAAGGTGGATTCCACATTGGCGACCCAGTCACGAAGGGCGTCGTTCATGGCGTCCTTGAGGGTTCCGGTCCCGCTGGTAACCGGCACGACCTCAGCGCCCAGAAGCTTCATGCGAAAGACGTTGGGAGCCTGCCGGGCAATATCCGTGGCCCCCATATAGACAATACAGGGCAGATTAAAGAGCGCGCAGACGGTCGCGGCCGCGACGCCGTGCTGGCCGGCACCGGTCTCGGCGATAATCCGGGTCTTGCCCATGCGCTTGGCCAGCAGAACCTGGCCCAGACAGTTGTTGATCTTGTGGGAGCCCGTGTGGTTCAGCTCATCGCGCTTGAAATAAACCTTCGCGCCGCCGAATTCCTGGGTCAGACGCTCCGCAAAATAGAGCGGGCTCGGGCGGCCGGTGTAATGCTTGGCATAGTAGTCGATATCGGCCTGATAGCTCGGATCGTTCTTGGCCGCATCATAGGCCTCTTCGACCTCCAGGATCAGCGGCATGAGCGTTTCAGCGACAAATCGGCCGCCGAAGTTGCCGAAATGGCCGCGCTCGTCGGGTCCGGTGGTATAGGAGTTGGGCGTTGTCATTTTGTTACTTCGGCCTCGTGCGCGCCCCGGCACCTGAATTCGTTCCCCGAAACTCAAAGCGCAAGGCGTAAATCATGTGAATCCGGTGCGATCCCAGCGTCCCTGCTCCACACAACCAAAGCTGCCGGGGCGGGCGCGTCACACCGAAAGGACGGCGGACTTTGCCGCAAAATCACGGCTACCGCAAGGCAAGCTAGAGGCTTTTGGCCTGTCGCACGAAAGCCCGAATCTTATCCGGGTTCTTCACGCCGGGCCGGTCCTCGACGCCCGAGGAGACATCGAGCGCAGGTGCTCCTGAAAGCTCCACGGCACGGGCCAGGTTTTCCACGGTCAGGCCGCCGGCCAGCATCCAGGGTTTTGACCAGCTTTTTCCCCTAAGATAGGTCCAGTCAAAGGAGACCGCATTGCCGCCGGGAAGCGGGTTTTCCAGATCGGCGGGGGGTGCCGCATCAAAGAGAATACGGTCCGAAACCTCCAGAAAGTCCTCGACCCGGGCAACATCCTCCGCGCCGCGGATCTTTATCACTTTCATAACCGGAACGCCGAAGCCAGTACGGATCGCTTCGACGCGCTCGACGGACTCACTCCCATGGAGCTGCAAGAGATCAAGGGACGCCGCGCGCAGCACCTCCTCAATGAAAGCATCCTCTGCGTCGACAAAAAGGCCCACCTTGACGGCCCGATCGCCGACCGGCCGCATCAATTCGCCCGCTAGCCCGGAGGTCACCGACCTCGGACTCGGCGGAAAGAAATTGACCGCGACGTAGTCGGCACCGGCATCCAGCGCGGCATCCATTGTCTCCGGCGTGGAGAGTCCGCAGATTTTGACTTCGATGCTCATGCTGCGGTTTTAATCGGTGAAGGCAGCCCATGCACATGGTTTTTTAGCGGCTCAAGGCTGCCAAAATCACTTTTTGAAGCTAAAGTCCGGGTCATTAGCAGCAGGAACTCAGAAAGCTAGGGTAGATTCCGGTATTGCGGCCGGTCATCATTCGAAGCGGAAACTCCCGCAAAAATTGAATGGCCGTGGTCAAAGGACTCAAACTCCACCGGTCGTCTGAGATTTCCGTAGCTCACAGTTGAATGGGAGAGTGTCTATGCCACGTCGGGCGATCAGGCGGCTGATGAGTCTTTGCCTCGTTCTTACGCTTACCGGCGTATTGGGATTTGGCGGTTTCGCCCTGGTCACGCAGTACTATTTCCAGGAGAGCGCACCTACCACATGGAGCAGGCTTCTGCAGCCGCAACTGGAGTGGCAGAGGGAAGCGCGCCCGTCGCTCAAGCCAATTCTCGACATTCTGGCATACTTTATGGTCGAAACTGATCCTCGAGATCAATTTGGTGTCCTCAGTCGCTCCTCTGCCCCCGCACGACCGGAAGACTGGAACAATGACATACTCGGCCCTCAAACCCCGGTGGGAGCCTTCTCACGAAATGGCACCGAGACTGTTTTTGTAACGACGGCCGAAGAGTTCAAAGCGGCCGTAAAGACAGCCCGTCCCGGAAACGTCATTCAACTGCAACCTGGCACTTACAGTTTTTCCGGAAAATCCATCGTGGCCGGCGTGCCGGGGACCGCCGGCCAACCGATCATCGTTCGGGCCGCAGAATTGGGAAGCGTTCAGTTAAACTTTTCGCTTCTGGAGGGCTTCCACGTCACCGCACCTTTCTGGATCTTCGAAAACCTAATGATCGACGGAGTGTGCGAAACGGATGCACGCTGCGAGCACGCCTTTCATATCGTTGGAGGCGCAGTCGGAACCATCGTTCGCAATAACTGGGTCACCAACTTCAACGCAGCCATCAAGGTCAACGGAACGGGAAATCAATTTCCGGACGACGGGCTTGTCGCGAGTAACGCATTTTTCAATGATCGCCCCAGGCAGACCTCCAATCCGGTTACCGTTCTCGACATCGTCGCCGCCAGCAATTGGGTGGTTCGGAAGAATATCATTTCTGATTTTGCGAAAGCGGAAGGCGATCGAATCAGCTATGGCGCATTCTTTAAGGGCGCCGGAGAGAATAATGTTTTCGAACAAAACCTGGTGCAGTGCCAACAGCGTCATTACGGCGGAACCCGGATCGGATTTTCATTTGGCGGCGGCGGAACAACGCGTTCGGTCTGCCGTGACGGCGCCTGCCCCATAGAGCACCGCAATGGGATCGTCCGAAACAACATCATTATGAACTGCCCGAATGACGTGGGTATCTATGTAAACAAGAGTGCGAAAACGCTGATTCACAACAATGCCCTCATCAATACGCGAGGCATCGACATCCGCTTCCCCGAGTCAGATGCTGTTATCGTAAATAATATACTGGACGGCAGAATTCTGGCCCGTGATGATGCTAACCAATTGGCAAAAAACAATCTTCAGAGTGCGGTCGAAGCCGCGTTTCTGCAAAAGATCAGCTTCAGCTTCTACGCGGATCCACAAAACGGTGATTTCCGGCTCGTCAATGCGGACGGCATATCGGGTTTTGGTGTTCCCTTAGCCAACGGAGGCCTGGATTTATGCGATCAGGCATTGAATTCAGAGCACCCGGATATCGGGCCAGTACAGTACAGTCCGAACATGAGTTGCATTCCAGTAATCAGCCCGTAGTTTCCAACGCCACCGGAATCAGCCGCCGGAACCATTCGAGAGAGCTCCACGAGCGAAGTCTGTAGATGAGAATCACATCGACAACAGGTCCACTCGACACCCTACGGTTAGTGCCCATGATCCTGATCGGATTTTGGCTCGCGTATCTTCTACTGACTCTTGTACCGAATGATGAACCACAAACGATCTCAGAGGCGATCACCCCCTACAGCGTTTCGGCGGGCTCAGCACCAGAGTTAAGTATAAAAAAAGCAACCTACCATGCGGTTGCCTGGTTGATTGTCGGCTATCTTCTTCAGGTTTGCCTGCCGGGTAAAAGGACGGGCCGGATGTTGCCCATTCTCTTTTTCGGCACCCTGGGATTAGAGATCTTTATTGCCAACAGCGCCTTGACATCCTCGAACGCCGTTGGCGGCATCGTTGCCATAGTGCTTCACTGGACTGTCTTTACCCGCCTGAAACGGATTGAGTTATCGCTTCTGATCCTTCTGTTGGCGATCAGTGCCTGGATCGATCTCACACCCCTTATCCTTCGGTCCGAATCCATCACCTTCAACTGGCTGCCGTTCCAAGGTGTCTTGGACGGATCCTTGTTCGTCAACGCGCAAGCGGCGGCCGGGAAGTTTTTCGCCTATGGCAGCATGGTCTACCTGCTGCAGCGTATGGGTGCAGGCGACTGGATCAGCGTTCTCGCCCCGACCGGTTGGGTTGCCGGCATCGAGGTTGCCCAGACTTACGTCGTCAACCACACGCCGGAAAGCACCAATCCCCTGCTGGTCGTTTTCGCTGCGCTGGCCATTCTCGCCATCGAGGGTCTTAACGCAAAGCAATCCCGCCTTCACACGCAGGCCGGGGAGACCGCGCATCGCGACGGTCACGACAGCAGCGGATATCAGAGCGGTTCCCACGCACGCGCCCATCCCGCCACAGACCACCAGCGCAAGCACCGTGCGGTGATCCAAAAGGTTAATCTGAACGCGGCTCAGGCGGAGCTTCTGGACCAGCTTGCAGAGAAAATGCAGGTCTCGGTCTCCGAAGCCAGCAGAAAGATCATCGGCAGCGCGATTGAAGAAGCAGGGCGGGAGACTCAGAACCCTGATGAACTGGTGCGCAGACTGCGGACCCTCTCCCTGCGGGGCGCAGCCGGTTTGATCACGCGCGAGAACGAGAACAATGGCTGGCTGGCGAGAGAAATCGAACTATACCCGGATCACTATGAAGTTCTGCAGGAGCTCTCGGCCGAATCCGGCAGCAGCATCTCGCGCGTGATCCGCCGCATCGTCGATCGCTTCTTCTCTCAATTGGAGTCCGAAACCGGCTGAAACCAAAGCGGTCCGCGTTATTCCGGCACTGGTGGCGTCGCCGGGACCCAGCCGCTACAGGTTTTGAACGCAATCGACAGATACGAGACCACCGCAAGGCCGTTCAAAAGGCTAAAGACAGTTACGAAAGCTTCGAGCCAGAAGGGGCGCGGCGTGATCTGCGCCTGACCGCTTGTCGCAAGCTGAACCACCGCATCCCAATTCACCAAAAAATAGAGCGCAAACGCCGGTAAGAAGCACAGAACGAAGCCCGCGACGAGGCGGAGCTCCTGGCCGCGCGACTGTTTCCAGGCATTCAATAGACCATAGTTCTCATCAACGGCTATCGCGGGGAAAACAAATGCGAACTTCACGAGAAGCGCGATGTATACGATGGACACCAGGAACGCCATAACGGCAGGCGGCATGATCGTCGTCAGAAGAAGCACCGTGAGAAAGACCGCGATGATGACAATCGTCAATACCAGCAGGGCATTGGCAAAAAACCGCCAATGCCTGCGTCTGATCGCATAGAGAAATCTTGGCCGGCCGTGTTCGGGCCCCAGCAAAGTCAGTCTGTGCCAGGCTACGTAGAGAAGGCTCATAGCAAAGGCCTGCACGGCGAAGGCCAGAAACAACAGGAAAAAGCCGGCCAGAGGATTCGATCGGCCCGAGCCGGCAAAAACGGCCAGGATACCGGTCGTGTGCAGCAGGAGATACCAGAGGAAATAGATCAAAACCGGCAGAAAAACCGCCGCCGGAACAGCCCAAAGATTCGAAAACAGAAGCCGATAAGACTCTTTCACGCTCGCGATGATCGGCAGAGAAGTCACAGCCTCTTCAGGCGGAGTCGAAGAATGGGTCATACAAGCCTATGCCTTGAGTCAACGACGACCCCGCAGTCCCGCGGGCATCATGCCGCAAAGTCGCATGCCCGGCACAAGCAATCAACCGGACGCCTTCAGGTCGCAAGTCAGGAACTCTCACTCCCGGACCGCGCCTGCACCCAGCCGGACTGGCCCTGGAAAACGAAGGTGATGAAGGTGACGGAAACCAGACTGCTGTAGGATAGGACGAAAAGGTTCGCGGCCTCCAGCCATAGAGGTACGCCGCCGTAGCCTCTGATGAAGTCTGAGAGGATCATGTTCATCGCCAGCAGCAAGAGCCCGCCAGGCAGGAAACACAACAAAAATCCGATGGCCAGAGGCCAGGTGATATGGGTGGTCTGGTGCCAGGAGTCGGCAATGCTGTAAGGCTCGTCCACTGCAATCGCAGGAAAAAGAAACGAGAGCCTGGCAAAGAGAACCACATATGCGGCCGGAAGCATCACGAGAAAGAGGTAGTGGAAAAGCAGGGCGATGGCCCCCAGCAGGCTTGCAAGAACAGCCAACACTATACTCGCCGCAATAATAGTGAACGCGACGGATACGAGACCGGCAAGAAGGCCGCCCGTCATGTAGCCGAAGTACTTCCAATGGCGTGTGCGCGGTGGATAGAGCCAGCGCGGTTGACCCTCGCTGCCCGCAAGCAGAATAAGCCTGTGCCAGGACACGAAAAGCAGTGATGCCGGAACAAAGACGACGAGAGTCAGGGCCACACCATTGACCGAGAAGCCCACGGTGTCCCGGCCACTCGCGCCGGTTTGCACTTCATCTGAGAACTCGAAGCCCCCGACATCGATGAAAAATGAGAGTATGAGATAGAGCAGGGCCGGCTGAAACAACACAAGAGGCAGGAAAGCTTTGTTTTCGAAGACAAATCTGTAGGACGCCCGAACCAGCACCAGGAGCGGGAACCTTGGCTTGACACTGGTGTTTTGCCCGCCATCCGTCACTTTAGACTATCCCGAAAATTCTACGCCACTCCTGATGATCAGAGCGCCTCGAGCTCCTCCACGACCCTGTCCGCCGCGGCAGCGGGATCTGAGGCCGCAACGATGGGGCGCGCTATGACGATATAGTCCGCCCCGGCCGCCACGGCATCGGCTGGGGTCATGATGCGCTTCTGATCGCCGGTCGCCGCCCAGACCGGGCGGATACCCGGCACAACAAGCTTAAAGTCCGGGCCGCACAATTTGCGAAGCGCAACAATCTCGCGGGGCGAGCAGACCACGCCATCCAAACCGCACTCCTGCGTCAAAGCGGCCAGTCGCTCAACCTGCTCCGAAGCGGGGCCCCGCTGCCCCACAGCGGCAAGATCCGCATCGTCCAGACTGGTCAGCACCGTTACGCCGATCACCAAGGGTTTTGCGACACCCAGCTTTGCCGCTTCTTCCGCAGCCGCCTGGGCTGCAGCCGTCATCATGGCCCGCCCGCCCGAGGCATGGATATTCACGATCGCGGGCCGCATGCGCAACGACGAGCGAAGCGCACCCGCCACGGTGTTGGGAATGTCATGGAACTTCAGATCCAGGAAGAGTTTTTGCTCACCAATCAGCTGACGGACCCGGTCCGGTCCCTGAGCCGTAAAGAATTCCTTGCCGATCTTGATCCCGCCGACCCGGCCCGTGACACTGCGTACGAGCGTCTCCGCGCGCTCGTAATCAGGCGTGTCGATACCTACAAGGATGCGGTCTTTGGGATCCATAGATAATTTCCTTCACTTCTACTTGGTTGGCGGGCGGGGAGCGGTCTCACGCTGCGTCGAGTGTTTTGACGAATTTCCCGGCCCCGCACAACCGCAGATCCTGCATATCAGCCCCCGGCACCTGCAAAGCCGTTCAAGCCCGCTCGAAGGTCAACTGCGCGGCGGCAAGATCCTCGATTGCCGTCCCAACAGATTTGAAGAGCGTAATCTGATCATAGTAGCGCCGCCCCGCGCGCGCGCCGCGGGTCATATCGAAGAAATCCCCGGCGATGTCCTCGGGATCAAAGACGCCATCGCGGATTGGCAGCAGTAAATCGCCTGCTTCCCGCAATGCGCCCTCACGCGTATCCACAAAAATGCGCGCGCGTTTGATCACGTCATCATCGCTCTCGCGCATATCGGGCCGGAAGGCCCCGACCAGGTCCACATGCTGTCCCGGACGCAACCAGCGCCCCTGAAGCAAAGGTTTAGAACTCAGAGTTGCGCAGGAGATAACATCAGCGCCTCGCACCGCGGCTTGCAGATCCGTGGTGAAATCGACGCGAAAGTCGCGCCGGTTTAATCGCTTTGCAAGCCGCTCGGCCTTGTCGGGGTTCCGGCCCCAAATGAGTACATTGCAGATCGGCCGCACGGATGCGTGCGCGGTGATCAGGTAAGGCGCCAAAGCACCGGTTCCAATCATGAGAAGGCGCTCACAGTCGGGCCGGGAGAGATACCGTGATGCGAGTGCGGAGGCGGCTGCGGTCCGTTTGACAGTCAGCGTGGGACCGTCGATCAAGGCTTTGGGCGAACCCGTTTTGGCGTCGAGCAGAAGATAAGCGCCCATGACGGAGGGCAAGCCTTGCGCAGCATTGTTCGGAAAGACCGTCATCAGCTTGACGCCGGCGCTTTGCCCCGCCTGCCAGGCCGGCATCAGCAACAGCGAGGCCTCGCCGCCATTTCCGTCGTCCAGGCTGTGTTGATACCGTGCCGGAACAACGGTGTCGCGCCGGAAAGCCTGACGCAGGCGTTCGACCAGACTGGTGAAGTCCAGTGCGCCTTCAACTTCTGCGGCCGAGATTATCCGCATTGGATAGCTTTATTCGTCCGGTAGCTGTTCAAAAACAGGTCCGCGTTTCCCCACAGCCCGCTGACCGATTTACAAACTTGCCCAGTTCAGGCTTCAGGTCCCGGTCAAACGAGTCGGTCCGGTGCCTGCGTTGGCCTGACCCAGTTGAGATCCGTCGGAGGAAGTTTGCCCGGACAGGCCGCCCGCAGCGATCTGCCGCTGCCCCTCAGAAAATCCTGCTCCGGATCTGTGCGCGTCCCGGGCCGCCTGTTGCGATACTCTCTGCTTCAGACTGGTAATTTCGCGTTTGTACCCGACAGCTTCGAACTCCAGCCTGCGCGCCTTGCGGCGGGTCTTGCCGGCAGAGAACCAGAGCACCACTCCGCCACAGACGAAACCAATCACGAAGGTCGCAAGCACAGCAATGTATAGCGGCAGCGAGAAGGTCTGTTCGAGCGGCCAAAACCCGACCGCAATACTGTGGAGGTTGCTGACCGCAAAGATCACCGCGATGACGGTCAGAGGCAGCGTGATGATCCAGGAGAGGTATTTCACATTCGGCTCGCTGATATTGCCTAAGGAATCCAAAGCCTAATCAGGCCCTTATCGTTCGCTCCAGAGCAGATTGAGCCAGAATGCCGAATTGCGATCGCGATCACGCGCGAACCGGTTCCACTCTCGACTGGCCCTGCCCCAGGACCGATGCAGGCGACGCAATCCAGCCGCATCGGCACCGCGTCGATGCTAGCACAGCTGCAACGCCACATGGAAGCGGCACAAGCATGGCTTTTACGCCATGAACAGGACCCGGCAAAAGCCTGCGCCGGCCGAAATACGGTCTCTTCCGCTCCCGGTCAGGAATCGCCGTTGAGGCGCTCGCGCAGCTGCTTGCCTGTTTTGAAGAAAGGAATGTGCTTTTCGGATACGCTGACTGCGTCGCCGGTGCGCGGGTTCCGCCCGACACGGGCTTCCCTGTGCTTTACCGAGAAGGCCCCGAAACCGCGGAGTTCCACCCGGTCTCCACGTGCAAGCGCCTCGGAAATTTCATCAAAAATTGTCGTAACAATCCGCTCCACATCGCGATGATAAAGATGTGGATTTAGTTCCGCGATATGCTGAATGAGCTCCGACTTGGTCATAATGCCCCTTCCCCCTGGCAAGCCATGCGTATGAAGACCTTGAGTTGGTCAAAGCCTAAACGCCCCATTTATCTGTTCAACCGCCAAAGTCGGGATTTTCGCGTGCCGTTTCGAATTCAGGTGAAGCGACAGAAGCAGGGAAACCGCTTTGGCTCTTTATCGTTATACCGAAGGTTGCCAGAGCGATGCAGAGGCGTCAAGTGTAACCCACTAAGATCAAAGGTTTTTTTAACAACAGAGTTAACAAGACCTTCACTATATACAGAAACGGCCCGGCAAATCTGCCGGGCCGCTTTGTCAGAACGCGACGCAGATGCGCCGGATCAGGTCGATCAGGCCTTGTCGCCGTCTTCCGCCTCTGCAGCTTCCGCTGGTGCTTCTTCAGCATCAGCGTCGGCAGCTTTGGCCTTTGCGGCGGCCTTTTTAGCGGGCTTAGGCGCCTCTTCATCACGGCTCTCCGCCGCTTTGGAAAGGGCCGCACCAAGGATATCACCAAGGCTGGCACCGGATTCGGTCGAACCGTAATCCGCCATAGCCTGTTTCTCTTCCTCGGCTTCACGCTGCTTGATCGAGAGCGAGATTTTGCGGGTCTTGCCGTCGATCGTGGTGATCTTGGCATCGACCTTTTCCCCAACCGCAAAACGGTCCGGGCGCTGCTCGCTGCGATCGCGGGAGAGTTCGGCCTTGCGGATGAAGCCCAGAGCGCCGTCGGCGAGCTGCACTTCGATGCCGCCGTCGGTGATCTGGTGAACCGTGACGGTCACCACATCGCCCTTCTTGATGTTCTGGGTCGAACCGGCGAAAGGATCGTCGGAAAGCTGCTTGATACCAAGGCTGATGCGCTCTTTGTCGACATCGACATCGAGAACCTTGACCTTGACCATTGCGCCCTTCTCGTACTCCTTGACGGCTTCTTCGCCGGAGAGGTTCCAATCCAGATCGGAGAGGTGAACCATACCGTCGATTTCGCCAGGCAGGCCAACGAAGAGACCGAACTCGGTGATGTTCTTGATCTCGCCCTCGATCTCGCTGCCTGTCGGATAGTTGTCGACGAAGGCATCCCAAGGGTTGGAACCGCACTGCTTGAGACCAAGGCTGATCCGGCGCTTCTGCTCATCCACGTCGAGAACCATGACCTCGACTTCCTGGCTGGTCGAGACGATCTTGCCAGGGTGGATGTTCTTCTTGGTCCAGCTCATCTCTGAAACGTGGACCAGGCCTTCGATACCGGGCTCGAGCTCGACGAAAGCACCGTAGTCGGTGATGTTGGTCACGCGGCCGACGAACTTGGCACCCATCGGGTACTTCGCCGACACACCTTCCCAGGGATCGGCTTCAAGCTGCTTCATGCCCAGGCTGATACGCTGGGTTTCAGCATTGAAACGGATGACCTGAACATCGACCTGCTGACCGATGGACAGAGCTTCCGTCGGGTGATTGATGCGCTTCCAGGAGATATCGGTGACATGCAAGAGGCCGTCGACACCGCCGAGATCGACGAAAGCGCCGTAGTCGGTGATGTTCTTGACCACACCTTGCAGGACCTGACCTTCCTTGAGGTTTGCCACCAGTTCCGAACGCTGCTCGGCGCGGGTCTCCTCAAGAACGGCACGGCGCGAAACAACGATGTTGCCGCGGGCACGGTCCATTTTCAGGATCTGGAAAGGCTGCGGCGTTCCCATCAGGGGCGAAACGTCGCGAACCGGACGAATGTCGACCTGGCTGCCGGGCAGGAAGGCCACGGCGCCCGAGAGATCAACAGTGAAACCGCCTTTGACGCGGCCGAAGATAACGCCGTTCACACGCTCGTTATCGTTGAAGGCCTTCTCGAGCTGGGTCCAGGCTTCCTCGCGCTTGGCTTTTTCGCGCGAGATCATAGCCTCGCCGTTTTTGTTCTCCATGCGCTCGAGGTAGACTTCGACGTCGTCGCCGACTTTCAGCTCGGGAACTTTTCCGGCCTCGGAAAATTCTTTGAGGGCAACGCGGCCTTCCGATTTCAGGCCGACGTCGACCATGACGGAATCGCTGTCCATCGAAACGATGGTGCCTTTGAGAACGGTACCCTCAAGGCTCGGGATCGTGCCGAGGGATTCTTCAAGAAGTGCTGCGAAGCTTTCCTTCGCTGGGGTTTGGGTTTCTACGGCTGCTTCAGCCATGTGTTAAAGTCCTTTCAAATCGCACTATACGGGCCGGCCGGTTGACTCCGGCGGTCTTCCCGGGACCATCCCGGGCTTACATTATGCCGTCCCGCCCCGCGGCACTTCCGGCCCACGGAAGACCACGTACCAGGCTGAACGACGACGGGGCGGCAAAGCCTGAGCCCACTGCCGCCGGTACAGATTCAATGCCTTCTGAAACCACCCTGAGGACATCAAGCCCCCGGCGGTAAACGGCCTGGAAAAGGGCGAGGCTAAAGGCCCCGCGACCGAATGACATCCAGTGCCGTTTCCAGGACCTTCCCGGCTTCCACTGTGCTGGTATCGAGATACACAGCATCTTCCGCCGGTTTCAAAGGAGCCGTGACACGCTGCGAGTCACGGGCATCCCGGTCTTTCAGATCCTGAAGAACGCGCGCGTATATAGACTCATCGCCGCGTTCAATCAACTCTTTATGACGCCTTTCGGCCCGGGCCTCCGGTGTCGCGGTCACAAAAAACTTCAAATCGGCGTCCGGACAGACCACGGTTCCGATATCCCGGCCATCCAAAACGGCGCCAGCGGCCGGCCCATCGGCTAAATCCGGAGGATTTTTGGCAAAATCCCGCTGAAATTCCAAAAGAGCCGCACGCACCTGTGTGTTCACGGCGACCGTCGAAGCCGCCAATCCGACCGATTCACGGCGCAGATCCGGGCGCTCAAGGTCCCCGGGACCAAGGGATTCCGCCACACTGAGCGCCGCGACCGGGTCGCCCGGATCCTGATCCGCTTCGAGAATCTTCGCCCCGACGGCCCGGTAGATGGATCCGGTATCCAGGTACGCGAGCCGGAGTTCCCTGGCCAGGCTCCGGGCCAGCGTCCCTTTTCCGGCAGCAACAGGACCATCAACCGCAATAATCATGCTGATCAGGCCCCTGACGGTACCGGCGCGTTTCTGGCGAAAACATGCGCGCCCAGGCCTGTCATCAAGCGCTGAAAATCAGGAAAGGAGGTATCTATCGCCGTCGCATCGTCAACTGTGACCGGCGCTTTGGACACCAGACCGAGCACCAGAAAGCTCATCGCGATCCGGTGATCGAAATGCGTCGCAACCGTCCCGCCGCCCTCCGGCCGATAGCCGGCCGCGGCTCCAACCCCGTGCACAATCAGGCTGTCCTCGCCCTCCTCGACTTTGACACCGCAGGCCTCAAGCCCGCG
The DNA here is from genome assembly GCF_007004665.1 of Denitrobaculum tricleocarpae. GTDB lineage: Bacteria > Pseudomonadota > Alphaproteobacteria > Kiloniellales > Kiloniellaceae > Denitrobaculum > Denitrobaculum tricleocarpae. Next base: position 158,788 of record NZ_ML660059.1, read on the forward strand.
CGCGGTTGCCGCCAGACGGTCACACTCCTTGACCCGCAGCTCAGCAAGGCCCCGCATGACGGTCGTGCCCTCGGCACAGGCAGCCGCCATGGCCAGAACCGGATATTCATCGATCATGGAAGGCGCCCGCTCAGCCGGCACTTCAATCCCCTGCAGAGGTCCGGCCCGGACGATCAAATCGGCGACCGGCTCGCCGCCTTCTTCGCGTTCATTCGTAAATTCGATGTTCGCGCCCATTTCACGCAACGTGATGAACAGGCCGATGCGATGGGGGTTCATACCGACAGCGCGCAGGGTGATTTCGGATCCGGGACTCAAAAGGGCCGCAACCGACGGGAAGGCGGCAGAGGAGGGATCCGCGGGAACCGTGATATACCGACCGGTCAATTCGGGCTGTCCGGTCAGGGTCGTGGCACGCCCCTCGGATGTTTCCTCGACCTTTATCCGGGCACCGAAGTGCCGCAGCATTAATTCGCTATGGTCGCGGGTATGGGCAGGCTCGATCACCGTGGTCTCGCCGGGTGTATTCAGTCCGGCCAAGAGCACCGCCGATTTGACCTGCGCCGACGCCACCGGCAAGCGGTAAGTGATCGGAATTGGGCTGTCGCTTCCCTGAATGGTCAGGGGCAAAAGATCCCGTCCCTTCCCGGAAAGATCGGAACGACCGGTGAAGGCGGCCCCCATTTCACCCAAGGGCCTGGTCACCCGGCCCATCGGCCGCCCGCGCAGGGATTCATCCCCGGTCATCGTCGCGGTCAAAGGATGGGTCGCCAGGAGGCCGAGCAGCAAACGTGCGGCAGTGCCCGAATTGCCCATATCGAGGACATTGGCCGGCTCTTGAAGACCACCAACACCACGTCCCCAGATATGCCAGACTCCATTGTCGTCCCGCTCGATCTCAGCACCGAGCGCCCGCATTGCCGCCGCCGTGCAGAGGACATCCTCGCCCTCAAGCAACCCCTCGACCCGGCTTTCACCTACCGCAATCGCGGAAAGCATCAGCGCGCGATGGGAAATAGACTTATCGCCCGGCACACGCACGTCGCCTGTCAGCGGTCCAGATGCTGTTGCAGTTAGAGGTTTGACGGTCATTTTTCTCAACCCGGTTTCGGCCCCGGCTCCTGCGTAGATTTTTGCTCACTTCCAACTGCGGCACCTGCAGGCCCGCAATGGGAAACTCCCTGGCCCCTCTCTTCCCAGCAGTCGGCATAGCGAGAAGCGGCCCTGCTCTAGCATACCGAAGCAGGATGACAAGCCTTTCAAGCAGGCACCTTCGGGTCATGGTCACCAGATCCAGTCACGAAACAGACGCAAAAACCCGTTCCGGGCTCATCGCGGTTCACCTGTCCTCTTTTTAATGAAAAAGCGGTCAGTCTTGGATTGTGACGCGCCGGAACGAGGTGATACATTCAATTACCTTTTGACAGGCGCAGTCGAACATGGCAAACGCCACGCCCGTAGCCGTGTCGTAGTTGAGTGGAGAATTGGCCGTGGCCAAGCCGGAGTGGGGTCTTAAGCGCGTCTGCCAGAGTTGCAGCGCCAAGTTTTACGATATGCAGCGCAATCCGATCACCTGCCCGAAGTGCGGCGCAAACTTCGATCCGGATGCTCTGTTGAAGTCCAGGCGCCCGAGACCGGCTGCCAAGGCAACGCCGAAGGAAGCCGTCAAGAAGCCGGTCGAAAGCGTGGAAGATGACGTTCTTCTGGACGATTCCGACGACGACGATCTTAAAACCGACGACGATGATGACGATGCTGTCCTGACCAACACAGACGACTTGGGCGGCGACTCGGACCTCGCGGATGTCGTCATCGAGGGCAACGAAGAAGAGACCTGAGAGCGGTATAGCGCCGCCGGGCCGTCAATCATGGACGAACGCGGCCTTGAACGCCGCCGGTCGTTACCTCGCCCATCGTTAGCTCGGCAAAAGCCCGCAAAGCGGCCAAAAACGCCAGCTGCCTCATTGTAACTGCCGCGGAACTGCCGCCACGATTTTTCCCTTGCCTTGATCCGGTGAGGCACATATCTTCCCGCCGACCGCGCGAGCCGTTTCCCGAACGGCACCAGAGCTTCGCGCGCGGCAGATGGGGCCGTAGCTCAGTTGGGAGAGCGCTACAATGGCATTGTAGAGGTCAGGGGTTCGATTCCCCTCGGCTCCACCAAACTTCCGTGAAATTCAGTTCCGCCTCAGGTTTGTTGGTTCGAACTCAGTTCCCGGGGCTCCACCAAATTTCCATGAAATTCGGTTCTACCTCGGATCGTTTGGTTCGAACTGAAGCCTTGAGACTCAGGCGCATTTCCCCAACACATCGCCTCGCCCGCGAGGGGCCGGATCGGACTGCGTCTGCGTGCCGTCTTCAGCCAACCGCAGATTCCGCCCCGAAAGTCGTATGACGGCCCGGCGCAGCGGCGAGCAGCGATTTTGTGTAATCGTGGCTGGGCGAAGCATAGACCTGCGCAGTGGGTCCCTGTTCGACGACCTGTCCCCGCTGCATCACCATGATCCGGTCGCAGACCTGCGCGGCCACACGCAAGTCATGCGTGATGAAAAGCATGGCAAGATCGAAGCGTTTGCGGACGTCGTCCAGCAGCTCCAGCACCTGCGCCTGTACGGAGACATCCAAGGCCGACACCGCCTCGTCGGCGATCAGGACCTTTGGTTCCATGGCCAGCGCCCGGGCGATACAGATGCGTTGACGCTGACCGCCGGAGAACTGGTGCGGGAAGCGCTCCAGCGCATCGGGTGACAACCCGACGACATTCATGAGATCCCGGGCCCTTGCGAGTGCATCGTCCTTCGAAAGGCCAAAGTTCATCGGTCCCTCGACGATCGACTGTCCGACCGTGCGCCGGGGATTGAGGGAGCGGTAGGGGTCCTGAAACACGATCTGTACATCGCGGCGGTAAGGCCGCAGGGCTTTTTCGCCGAGGCCGGCGATGTTGTTGCCCGCAATCATGATTTCGCCGTCGGTCGGATCGATCAGACGGACGATGCAGCGGGCAACGGTCGATTTTCCCGATCCGGATTCGCCAACGACGCCGAGGGTTTCGCCGCGGTGCACGACTAGCTCGACATTCTGCGCCGCATGGACCTCACGTCCGCGCTTGAACCAGCCGCCGGAGCCGTAGGTCTTGTTGAGGTTCCGGGCAGACAGTGCCGGCCGCTCCCGATCAACCGGCTCGCGGACCGGCGGCGTCAGGCTGGGCACGGATGCCATCAACATCTTGGTGTAGGGATGCTGCGGCTTGCCGATAACCTCGCCCGCCGTACCCTGCTCGACCACCTTGCCGTGCTGCATCACGATTACCCGGTCGGCGATTTCGGCGACGACACCGAAGTCGTGGGTGATGAACATGACGCCGGTGCCATGGCGGCGCTGGATATCCTTGATCAGCTCCAGGATCTGCGCCTGCGTGGTCACATCGAGGGCCGTCGTCGGCTCATCCGCGATCAGCAGCCCGGGTTCCAGCGCCAGAGCCATGGCAATCATGATGCGCTGGCGTTGGCCGCCGGAAAGCTGATGCGGAAAGGAATGGAACAGCTGCTCGGGTTCGGGCAGACTGACGTCCTTCATCACTTCCAGAACCCGCTGATTGCGTGCCTGCGCGTTCATCGGACTGTGGATCTCCAGCATCTCGGCAATCTGCTCGCCGACTTTCATGACCGGGTTCAGCGCCGTCATCGGCTCTTGAAAAATCATCGCCATGCGTTCGCCGCGCAGGCGCCGCAGCTCCGTCTCGCTCTTGGTCAGGAGTTCGTCGCCCTGCAGCAGGATTTCGCCCGCAACCGGCGTCAGGTCCTTGCGCGGGATCAGGCCCATCACGGTGTGGGCTGTCACCGACTTGCCGGAACCGGACTCTCCGACCACACACACGATCTCGCCGGGCCCGACGTCAAAGGACACGTCCTCTACGGCGAAGTCCCGGTCGGCATCGTCCGGCAGGCGGACCGTCAGGCCACGGACCGTGAGGACAGGATGCGCGCTGGCGTTCATGTTCTCGCGGCCCATTACATTTTCCTCGCGATACGGGGATCCAATGTATCCCGTAGACCGTCACCCACAACGTTTACCGCCAGAACGGTTACAGCAAGGGCGATGCCGGGGTAAAAGATGATCCAGGGCGAAAGCTGAAAATAGGTCCGGCCCTCCGACATGATGTTGCCCCAGCTGGGGATCTCCGGCGGGATACCCGCGCCGATGAAGCCCAGGATTGATTCCGTCAGCATGGCCGAGCCGCAAATGTAGGTCGCCAGTACGATCAAGGGCGCGATGGTGTTTGGCAGGATATGCCGGATCAGGATCAGCGGCAGATTGGTGCCTGACGCGATCGCGGCCTCGACATAGGGTTCCTCGCGTACGGACAGAACGACGGAACGCACGAGACGCACCACCCGCGGAAGCTCGGGAATGGCGATCGCGATCACGACCGTCATGAGTGTCGCGCCGGAAAGCGAAATCAGCGCGATGGCCAGAAGGATCCCTGGGATCGACATCAGGCCGTCCATCACCCGCATCACCACCGCGTCGAGCACACGGATGTAGCCCGAGACCATGCCGATGATCAGACCGAGAGAAACCGCGAAAAGCGAAACCGCGAGACCGACGACGAGCGAAATGCGGGCACCGTAGATGACGCGCGCGAAGGTGTCGCGGCCCAGATAGTCGGTGCCGAACCAGTTGTCGCCGGACGGGACCTTCAGGCGGTTGAGCGGATTGAGAGCAATGGGATCGACCGTAAAGAGCGGGCCCAGAACTGCGACGATAACCATGAAGGCCAGCAGAACGCCGCCCCAGAAGATCGAGCGATGCCGCAGCAGAAGCACGAAGAGATGCGGGTCGCTCGACGCCGGTGCAACGAGGAGACCTGGCGCTTTGCCGGAAGTTGAAGGTGTATCCGTCAATATCTGATCCTCGGGTCAAAGAAGCAGTAGCTCAGATCGATCAGCAGATTGATCAGGATGTAGACGAAGCTGAAGAGCAGGATCAGCCCCTGGATGATCGGATAGTCCCGCTTCAGAACGGCATCCAATACCAGCCGCCCGAGGCCGGGAATGTTATAGACGCTCTCGGTCACCACCACGCCACCGATCAGCAGGGCAATCCCCAGGCCGATAACAGTGACAATCGGTACGGCGGCATTGCGCAGCGCATGGCGGAGCAGAACTTTGAACTCGCTCTGGCCTTTGGCGCGCGCGGTTCGGATATAGTCCTCCTGCAAAACCTCCATCACGGATGCCCGGGTCATACGGGAAACAAGCGCGATGAAAATGACGGACAGCGTCATGGTCGGCAGAGCGATATGCCGGAAGAAAGGCCCAACGCCGTCGAAGATGCTTTTGTATCCCTGAACCGGCAACCAGCGCAGTTCCATGGAGAGGAAATAAATCAGAATGTAGCCAAGCACGAAGACCGGAATCGAAAATCCACCGACCGAAAAGAGCATGACGAAGCGGTCGACCAGACTGCCTGATTTCCAGGCCGCAAGCGTACCCAGCGGAACGGCAACGATAATCGTGAAAAGCAGCGTCGTGATCGTAAGGGAAATTGTCGGCTCCAGGCGCTGCGCGATCAGCGTCGTGACCGGCAGGTTGGTGAAGATCGAGATCCCGAGGTCACCCTGTGCAAGGCTGCCGATCCAGGTGAAGAACTGCACGAAAATCGGCTCGTTGAGCCCAAGCTGTTCGCGGATGCGCGCGATGTCTTCCGCGGTTGCATAATCGCCTGCAATAACCGCAGCAGGGTCGCCAGGCGAGAGGCGCAGCATCAGAAAGACAAACAAGGCAACCACGCCCATGACGGGGACAGTCGCCAGAATACGTTTAAAGATATAGCCGGTCATATTGACTCAAGTCCTTCCGCGCCGCCGGCTAACACCGCAATAGAATACTCGGGTGTTGCCGGAGGCGCGGAAGCACATCCAGTTCTGTTAAAGGCTACGTGCCGGTTCAATCAACGGAGATGTTCCAGAAGAACTGGACCGGCGACTTGATCAACCCCTTCACGTTCGACCGGTAAGCCACCGGAACGAAGAACTGCCCGAGCTGGCCGGAAGCTCCAATCGACCAGAGCCGATCCTGAACCTTGGCCGCAATCTCCTTTTGCTCCTCGACGTTGGCTGCCCGTGCGAACGCTGCGCGCTGGGTTTCGAGTTCCGCATCGGTCGGCCAGCCGAACCAACCCTTGTCCGGATTGCCAGAGAATGCGATTGCCATCGGGTTGCTGACGTCGGCACCGATCCACCAGGTGTGGAACATGTTCCAGCCGCCGTCCGCGACCGGATCACGCTTGGCGCGGCGGGAGGTCAACGTCGACCAGTCCATGGCCTGCACTTCGACCGTCATGCCGATCTTGCGCAGTTTCTCTGCAGTGATCAGCGAGAAAGCGGAGAGCAACGGAATGTCGGTCGGCTGCATGATCACAACCGGCGTGCCATCGTAGCCTGCGTCTTTGAGTGCGGCTGCCGCCTTCTCAATATCGGCCGTCTGCATGACTTCGCTGCCGCTGTCGTTCTCGAGCGGCGTGGCGCAAGGATACACGCTGTAGCAGGTTTTCCAGAACTTCTGATCGCCAACCGCGCCGGCCATGTAGTCTTCCTGCTTCATCGCCATAATCGCAGCACGGCGAACATCCGCATTGTCGAAGGGCGGCAGAAGGTGGTTGAAGCGTGCGAAACCGATGTTCCCCAGCGGGTCATTGATCTCGACTGTGATCTCTTCCTGAATCTCCATGAGCGGCGCCAGGTCGTTGGCCGGCTGCTCGAAGAAATCGACCTCACCGCTGATCAGCGCGTTCATTGCCGTGGTCTGGTCCGGGAAGTAGGTCCACTCGACACGATCGACCTTGGCAACCTTGCCGCCCGCCGCAGCCGAAGGCGGCTCAGAACGCGGCACGTAGTCGTCGAACTTCTCGTAAACGACCTTGGAACCGGGAACCCATTCGTCCTTTTTGAACATGAAGGGGCCCGAGCCGATGTATTCCTCAATCTGTTTGAAGGGATCGGTTTTTGCAATCCGCTCCGGCATCATGAAGGGAACGTTGGAGGAGATCTTACCGATCGACTCCAGCACCAGGCCGTAGGGCTCGGTGAATTTCATGACGAAGGTTTTGTCGTTGGAGGCCGTTAGACTTTCCATCGCTTCGAAAAGCTGTTGTCCCATGCCGTCGCGTTGGCCCCAGCGGTTCAAGGATGCGATGACGTCCGCCGAGGTGACGTCGGCACCATCGTGCCATTTCAATCCGTCGCGCAGTGTGAAGGTCCAGGTCAGTTTGTCGTCCGACACGTCCCAGGTGTCGACCATCTGCGGCTGCGGGGTGAAGGATTCATCCATCGCGAACAGGGTATCGTAGATAAGATAGCCATGGTTGCGCGAGATGTAGGCCGTGGTCCAAATGGGATCCAGATTTTTCAGGTCAGCGTGCGGAATCACACGCAGCACCGTCTCAGCCGAAGCCGGTGTCACAGCCTGCGCAGCGCCCAACGAGAGCGGCAGCACGACGGCGGCAGCCGTCAGGAATTGTCGTTTTGTCCAACGTAACATCTTCCGGGTCTCCTGTTTTAGCCGGGTTCGAAATCGCCCGACCATTATGATTTTTTGATTTCAGAAAAAGACATCGTTATTGCCCCAATTGTACGGAGCTAAGCTATTGCAGAGTCAATGCCGTTTTTTGCGCTTGACCGAAAGTCTCTTCGCCAACACCCTAGTTTGAGACTGAGAAAATCGCCAAAAACGAGGGTGTTAATGCGAATCCTGGCCGCCATGATGAAGCACGAAACAAATTCCTTCTCTCCGGTCAAAACGGATCTCGCACGGTTTGAAGCCTGGGGATTGCATCTAAATGAAGCAGTCCTTGATGCTTATCGCGGCACCAACATGCCGATTGCCGCCTATATCGAACTCGCCGAGCGGCGCGGCGCCGAGCTTGTGACGCCGGTTGCTGCGGAAGCCATGCCCAGCGGACTGGTCGAACGTGAAGCCTATGAGACCCTTGTGGAGTGGATTCTGGCACCGATCGAAGCGGGCGATATCGATGCGGTTTTTCTGGATCTGCACGGCGCCATGACAGCCGAGCATTTACCTGACGGCGAGGGTCATCTGCTGCAACGCATCCGTGAAATCGCACCTGACATGCCGATAGCCGTCACGCTGGACATGCACACAAATCTGACCGCGGCAATGGTGGCCAATTGCGACGTCATGATCGGCTATAAATCCTACCCCCACACGGATATGTATGATGTGGGCAGACAGATTGCCGAGGTCCTTTGGGATAAGATCGAAGGCCGTGCGGATCCCGTCATGGCCTGGGGTCCAGCTCCGGTGCTTGCTCAGACGCTCTGTATGGGAAGCGACGACGAGCCAATGAAGTCGCTGCAGGAAGCAACCCGCCGTGAAGAGAAGGCGACGCCGATCCTTGCCGCCACCGTCTTTGGCGGGTTCCCCATGGTGGATGTCGAACACGCGGGGGCGTCGGTTGTCACCGTTGCCGATGGCGACTCCGCGGCAGCGGAAGCCTGCCGAGACCGGCTGCTCAGCCAGGTCTGGTCCGTGCATGAAGACCTTGTCTATGAACACCGCCCTGTTATGGCGGCATTAAAGGAAGCCAAAGAGCGCAATGTCGCACCCATCGTCCTGCTCGATCATGCGGACAATGTCGGCTCGGGCGGAACCTCTGACGTCATGACCGTGATCAAGTCCGTCATCGACTCCGGCCTGCAGGGTGTCGCCGTGGCAACGGTTTTCGATCCGGAAGCAGCCGCGCAGATGCACGCAGGAGGCGAGGGCGCGGAAATCACCGTTGATCTGGGCGGTAAGCTGGCGATGCCGTCGCTTGGCCTCGAAGGACAGCCTTTGCGGCTGACGGGCAAGGTCCTCAAGGTCACCGATGGCCGCTGGATCGTGCGGGGCCCCATGTACACCGGCGTCGAGGTCAACACCGGCCCGACCGCCGTGTTCGAAACCGGCGGTGTAAAGATCGTCGTAACCTCGGTCCATCATGAACCTTGGGATGCCGGCATTCTCTCAGAGAACGGCATCGATCCGCTTGCCTGCCGCTACATTCTGCTGAAGTCGCGAATCCACTACCGCGCGGGCTTCGCCCCCCTGGCAAAAGCGACCTACACGCTGGATGGACAGGGCGTCACGACCTCCGACAACTCAATCCTCACCTATAAAAATATCCGCCGCCCGATCTATCCTCTGGATCCTGCCGAATCGGTGGAGCAGGCCTGATCAAGCCACAAACGGCGCACAACCAACTTCAATTTTCTCAAGCCTTCGGAGACATCATGAGCCGCCCCAGAATTGCGATTGCCGGATTTCAGCACGAAACCAACACTTTTTCTCCGGCACCGACGCGAATGGAAAATTTCGAATCCGGCGGCGCCTGGCCGGCCCTGACCAGGGGCGCAGATCTTTTCGACGTCTTTCTCGGGCTGAACATCCCGCTCGGCGGTTTCATTGATGCGGCAAAGGATGATTGCGATCTGGTGCCGATCCTCTGGAGCAACGCGGAACCCGGAGGCTATGTGGCGCAGGACGCCTTCGATAGGATCTCCGCCATGATCGCAAGCGGCCTTGAAGAGGCCGGGGAACTCGACGGGCTCTATCTGGATCTGCACGGCGCCATGGTGACCGAGGATTTCGAAGACGGCGAGGGCGAACTGCTGCGCCGCCTGCGCGCAGTTGTCGGCCCGGATCTGCCGATTGCGGTCAGTCTCGATCTGCATGGCAACCTCACGAGGGAGTTCGTTGAACTTGCCTCCGTGCTGGCGATCTACCGGACCTACCCGCATGTCGATATGGCGGCGACCGGGGCAAGGGCCCATAAACTGCTGATGGAGACTCTTGCCAACGGCCGGCCCTTTGCCAAAGCCTTCCGGCAGCTCGAATACCTGATTCCCCTGCAGGCGCAATCGACAATGCGCGAACCCGGGCGGCGCATCTACGGATTGCTGCCAGGTTTTGAGAGTCCAGGCGTCGCATCGGTCGACCTGGCCTTCGGCTTCCCGCCCGCTGACATTCATCACTGCGGAACTTCAATCGTCGCCTTTGGCAGTGATCAGGATGCCGTCGATCAGGCTGCCGACAGCCTGTTGGAAACACTGCGGAAGAGCGAAAGCGAGTTTCATAATCCGCTTGTTCCGGCAAATGCCGCCGTTCGCCAGGCCATGGACGCCGCCAACGGCGCGGAAAAACCCATTGTGCTGGCGGACCCGCAGGATAATCCTGGGGCCGGTGCCGTCGGCGACACTACCGGGCTATTGAAAGCGCTGGTTCAGGAAGGTGCGAAAAAGGCCTGTCTGGGCATGCTCTGGGATCCGGAGAGCGCCCGCAAGGCGCACGAGACCGGTGTCGGCGGCACATTCGAAGCCTCGCTGGGAGACTGCCTGCCGCAGCCCGATTGCAGCAGCCTGGACATTGCCGTCCGGGTCGAGGCCGTTTCAGATGGACAGTTTCGCTTTACCGGGCCGATGTTCGGTGGCACCCATGCGGATCTGGGATTGATGGCGGTGCTTCTGATCCTGGATGATCATAGTGAAGTGCGTGTGGTCGTGGGGTCGCGCCGGGCACAGAACGCCGATCAGGCGATTTACCGCCACATTGGAATCGATCCCACGGAGCAGAAGATTGTCGCCGTGAAAAGCGCGGTGCACTTTCTGGCCGACTATCAGCCGATTGCCGAACAGGTCATCTTCACCGAGTCGCCCGGCGCCAATCCCTGCCAGCTTGATCGGATTCCCTTCAAGCGCCTGCGCTCCGGTGTGCGCCTGGGTCCGGAGGGGCCCGCCTACGCACCCGCGGCACAATAACGGGCGGCGGAATAACGGGCGGCGGGCCAAGGATCGCCAGGCTAACTGTTTCCAGAGACCTGCCTTCGGGCTTCGAACTTGAATTGAGACCTGAGACAGGCTGATTTTAGTTTCAAATGAAACCGATGGCGCCATTTCAGCGCGATTCAGGGCTTTGGCGCCAAAGCCTGCTCGAACCAGGAAGCGATCAACTGGCGCTCTTCACCACTGATCTCAGTCACATTGCCCGGTGGCATGGCGTTCGAGCGGCCGGCCTGAATGTAGATCTCGTGCGCGTGGCGCAGGATCTGTTCGTCGGTCTCCAGCACCACACCCTTGGGCGCCACGCCGATGCCCTCCCAGAAGGGTTCCTGCGCATGGCACATGCTGCAGCGCCCGATCACGGTTTCACGGACGTCTTCGAAGGAAGCCGAGAGGTAGAGCGGGTTTTGCGTGCCGCTGATGTCATACTCCTCGGGTGTCTCCGCGGGAAAAGTGGAAAGCCAGACGATCGCCGCGAAACAAAGCGCCGCGACACCCCAGGTCCACCAGGGCCTGCCCTTCTTGGCGTGCATGGAATTGAAAAAATGACGGATGATCGCCCCCATCACCAGCACCAGGGAGACGATCACCCAGTTCCACTTGGTCCCAAAGGCCAGGGGATAGTGGTTGGAGAGCATCAGGAAGATGACCGGCAGGGTCAGGTAGTTGTTGTGGGTTGAGCGCTGCTTGGCCTGCAGCCCGAGCTTCGCTTCCGGTGTGCCGCCGGCCCTCAAGGTCGCAACGACTTTTTTCTGATTGGGAATAATGATCATGAAGACGTTGGCCGACATGATGGTGGCGACCACAGCGCCGGTGTGCAGAAAGGCCGCCCGTCCGCTGAAAACCTGCGTGAAGCCCCAAGACAGCAAAACCAAAAAGCCAAACAGCGCCGCATAGAGCAGCCAGTCGTTCTTGCCAAGCGGTGAGCGGCAAAGCAGATCGTAGATGATCCAGCCCAGCGCCAGTCCGCCCAGACTGATCAGGACCGCACCCCAGGCGGGCACGTCCAGCACCGCCCGGTCGATGAGGTAAAGCTCTGCGCCAGCGTAATAGACCACCACCAGCAAGAAAAAGCCGGTCAGCCAGGTGCTGTAGGATTCCCATTTGAACCAGATCAGATGTTCCGGCATGGCCTCTGGTGCGATCATGTATTTCTGAATGTAGTAGAAACCACCCCCGTGAACCTGCCATTCCTCGCCGGTAACGCCCTCGGGCAGGCCCGGCCGCTTGCGGAGCCCCAGATCGAGGGCGATGAAGTAAAAGGACGACCCGATCCAGGCAATCGCGGTGATCACGTGCAGCCAGCGGACACCGAAGCTCAGCCATTCCCAAACCAACGGATCCATCAAAGTCCCCCTCATGCGCCCAAAATCCGGTCCCGGAGCTTCTGCGGGCCGATTCTTCCGTATAGCGGAATCCCGGGACCTTCCCAAGCGCCCGATCAAATGAGAGGACAGAATAGTGCCGGCGGACCGCGCAAAGAAGACCGGCGGCGTTGGGAGTACTTTCAAAAAAAACCGAAAGCCGATAGCCTATCTTCGGGAGAACAAAAAGATGTCGTTGTTGGAAAATATCCGGGTTTTCGTCCGGGTGGTGGAGCTGGGCTCGCTTTCGGCGGCGGGCCGGCACATGCGCGTCTCACCGGCTGTCGCCAGCCACCGGATGAAGGAGCTGGAGAAACATGTCGGTGTCCGGCTGTTCAACCGGACCACGCGGCAGCTGTCGCCAACTGAGCATGGCCGCCTTTTCTATGAAGGCTGTCTGGAGGTGCTGCACGCCCTGGAACAGGCGGAAGCAACGGTTGCAGCTGTCGGCGGGCGGCCTCGGGGCGCGATCCGCGTGACGGTGCCTCTGGGACTCGGACGCCGGGTCATAGGCCCGGCTATTCCGGATTTCTGCGCGCTCTATCCCGAGATCGAGGTGCGTCTGCGCCTGTCCGACTACGTGATCGATCTGGCGCGCGAGGGTGTCGAGGTCGCGATCCGGCTTGCCGTGCTGGGAGACTCGAGCCTGACCATGCGCAAGATCTGCGATTGCGAGCGCGTGCTCTGTGCCGCACCAGGCTACCTGGAAGCGCAGGGCATACCCCGCACGCCCGAAGAGCTTCTGAAACATCGCTGCCTGCTGCTGCGCTATCCCGGATCGACCCAATTCCGCTGGCCGTTGCAAACGAAAGATGGTCCCGCGAAGCTCTCGATCAGCGGACCTTTTGAGTCGGACGACGGGGATATCCTGACGGACTGGGCCCTGGCCGGACAGGGCATCGTGATGAAACCCCTGTTTGAAGTAGCCGAGCACCTGCGCTCAGGTGCGCTCTTGCCGGTCCTGACCGAAACACCACCGGAACCTGTGTCGCTGGCCATACTCTATCCGCACCGGCGTCTGCTTGCGCCCAAGATCAAGGCCTTCGCCGATTTCATGCATGAGAGGTGCCTGGATGATCTGGGCAAGACCCTGCAGGGTCTGTCCCTGGCCGAGCTTCAGGATACGGCGGCGTTGTAGGAGCGCAACAGACCGAAAGACTTTCAAAAAATATGTGGAAGCTCAGGCGGGCTTCGCGATTTAATCTAAAATCCGCTGAGCATCGAGATCTTGGGAAACGAATCTGTAATGACACCGCCTTATCCCCGCGACATGACCGGTTACGGCCGCGCGACCCCTGATCCGCGCTGGCCCGGTAATGCGGCCATCGCCGTGCAATTCGTCGTGAACTACGAAGAGGGCGGCGAAAACAACATCCTGCACGGCGACGCGGCCTCCGAGGCCTTTCTCTCCGAGATCGTCGGCGCGGCCGCCTGGCCCGGACAACGCCACATGAACATGGAGTCGATATACGAATACGGCGCCCGGGCCGGGTTCTGGCGGCTCTGGCGGCTCTTCACGGAGCGGAAGATCCCGGTCACCGTCTTCGGTGTCGCAACCGCCCTGGAGCGCGGGCCGGAACAGGTTGCTGCCATGCTGGAAGCCGATTGGGAGATCGCCTCGCACGGCTTGAAGTGGATCGAATACAAAGACTTCACCAAGGATGAAGAACGGGCCCACATGGAGCAGGCCATCGAGATCCACAGCCGTGTGACCGGGTCGCGACCGCTGGGCTGGTACACGGGACGGACATCGCTCCACACAAACAATCTGGTCGCGGAGAACGGCGGATTCCTCTATGGCGCGGACAGCTATGCGGATGAGCTGCCTTATTGGACAGCCGGTAAGGATGAAAACCGGGCTCCACAATTGATGGTGCCTTACACCCTTGACGCCAACGACATGCGCTTCGCGACCCCGCAGGGCTTCAATGCCGGAGATCAGTTTTTTACCTATCTTAAGGACTCGTTTGACTGCCTCTATGCCGAGGGTCTGGCGGGCGCGCCCAAGATGATGTCGGTCGGCCTGCACTGCCGGCTTGCGGGACGGCCCGGCCGTGCGGCGGCCCTGGCGCGTTTTCTCGATTATATCCAGGGCTTCGAGCGGGTCTGGGCCGCGCGGCGGATCGATATCGCCCGCCACTGGCACCAGGAACATCCCTGCAAATGAATGCACCGCCACAGACCAGCTTGCCCAGCGAGATGACCCAAGACGCCTTCGTGGCACAGTTCGGCGGCGTCTTCGAGCACTCTCGCTGGATCGCCGAACGGGCTTATCCAGGCCTGGCGGACGAAGACTGCGACAGCGCTGAAGGCTTGCATCGGCTGCTTTGCAGTGTCTTTCAGACAGCAAGTGATGCGGAAAAACGCGGCGTTCTGACCGCGCATCCCGATCTTGCGGGGCGCCTGGCGCTGGCGGGCCATCTCACCGGTGAATCCACGAAAGAACAGGCGTCCGCCGGTTTGGACAGCCTCAGCGAGAGCGAACTGCAGGTCTTCACCGAACTGAACGACCGCTACACCTCGAAATTTCACTTCCCCTTCATCATGGCCGTCAAAGGCCGCAACAAAGACGAGATCCTGGCGGCGTTCAAAAGCCGCGTGGAGAACAATGCCGAGACCGAATTTACGACGGCCTGCGGTCAAGTCGAGCGCATTGCTCTGCTGCGCCTGAAGGACATGCTGCCCTAACCGCCTTCGCGCTGAACCAGATAACTTGGAACACCCATGACCTCTGAAGCCATCACACCGATATCTGTCACACCGGCTCCGCCGTCGCCCGAAGCCGAAGCCTTCGCCGGAGACCGGGTGAACCTTCTCGACCCAAGGCTGGGCGCGCGCGCAGTTTCCTGCAGTGACGACTTCTTTGCGTCCATGGACCGCATGCTGTCCTCCTCGGCGCCGGTCTTCGCGGCAGGCAAGTACGACGAAAACGGCAAATGGATGGACGGCTGGGAGAGCCGGCGCCGGCGGAGCGGCGGAAACGACCACTGCATTGTTCGGCTGGGTCAACCGGGCCGCCCGGAGCGCGTCGATATCGACACCTCCTTTTTCACCGGCAACTATCCCCCCTCCGCGTCGATCGAAGCCTGCCTGAGTGAAAGCGAAATTCCAGGCGACGATGCGCAGTGGGTGACGATCCTGCCCGCGGTCGAACTCCGGGGTGATTCTCACAACCTGTTCGAAATTCCCCCATTCGAACTGGCAGGCGATCGCGCCGTCACCCACCTGCGGCTCTCGATTTATCCCGACGGCGGCGTCGCCCGATTGCGGGTTTACGGCGAGGTCGCTTGCGACTGGTCGAACGCCGGCGAAGAGACAACGGACCTCGCGGCCCTGCTGCAAGGCGGACGCCCGGTCGCCTGGAATGACAGCCACTATGGCCCGCCGCACCCGCTTCTGGCGCCGGGACGCGGCGAGAACATGGGCGACGGCTGGGAAACCCGGCGGCGCCGGGAGCCGGGCAACGACTGGATCATCATTGAACTGGGACATCCCGGCACAATCGAGAGCGCTCTCGTCGACACCGCGCACTTTAAGGGTAATTTCGCCGAGAGCTGCTCGCTTCAAGCCGCGATGGTGCCCGATATGAGCAAGGCCGCCCTGATCGCCTCATCACAGTTCTGGCCGGAACTGATGGACCGCAGGAAACTAAGCGCCGATGCGGAGCACCCCTTCGACCGGCTGAAAGACATCGGACAGGTCAACTACGTGCGCTTCAACATCTATCCCGACGGCGGCATCAGCCGCCTGCGGCTCTTCGGAAAGCCGGTCAAGTGACGCGCAGCCTTCGACCCCGAGCCCTCACACGGGAAGCCTTTGCCCCCTTCGGCGACGTGATCCAGACCGAAGGTGCAAAACACTTCCAGATCAACGAAGGCACCACCACGCGGTTTCACGATCTGGCCGAGATCGACACCTTGGAACAAGGCGGCCGGCCGATCATCTCGATCTTCCGGGGCGACCCGCGCCCCATGCCCTTCGAGATCCGGATCATGGAGCGTCACCCCTTGGCCTCGCAGGCCTTCGTTCCGCTCTTCGCGCGGCCGTATCTGGTTGTCGTGGCGAGACCTGAGATCGAGGACGGCGCGGACATCACAGCGGAAGATCTGCATGTTTTCGTCGCTCAGCCCGGTCAGGGCGTAAACTATGGCCGGAACGTCTGGCATCACCCTCTGATCGCCCTGGACGCCTCCTCGGATTTTCTGATCGTCGATCGTGGCGGCGAAGGAGACAATCTGGTCGAGGTTCACTTCGACAAAGCGATTGCCAGGATCGAACTATAACCTCGCCGGGCGGGTTTTGAGGCCGGCGATATAGTTCTCGATCAGCGCGGCGGTCAGGCTTTCAGCCGTCTCCACGCCGACCAGGGTCAACTTGTTGGTCAAAGTCAAGGCACAGATCCCATGGATGCTGGCCCAGAGCACCCGCGCTGTCTGACGCAGTTCGGCTTCATCCTCACCGACGACCGGTTTTAGCCGCGCCTCGATTAACGTAAAAAGAGCGCCGATCTTCTCGCCGTACCAGTCAGGAAGCGGCATATCGGGCGCGAGATTGTGCTCGAAAAGCGCGCTCCAGCAATTGTAATTCTCGCGGGCATAGTCAATGTAGCAGGCTGCCAGGGCTCTCAGGGCCTCGTAGTCATCGAGATCCGCGCTTGCATCGCCCGAGACGCCAAAACGACTCTCCATGACAGAGAGCAGATCTTCCAGGGTCACCGCGTTGATATGCAGTATAATGTCATCGTGGTTCTCGAAAACGTTATAGAGCGTGCCGACCGTGTAGCCGATGGCCGTGGCGACCTTGCGCGCACTGAAGCCCGCATAACCCGCATCCCGGATCAATTCCCGCCCGGCGGCAACCGCCATGGTCTTGATTTCCTCCCGGGTATGGTCGCTGCGACGCGCCATGATGACTGAACCCTTGCTTCAAAATCGGTTAATTAAACACTGTTCATTATTTTATTGAACGATGTTTAATTATGCCTTATGTTCCACAAGCCTGCAAGACAACACTGTTTTAACGCTGGGAAATATCGCCGTGTTCGATTCGATCGGAATCCTCATCATTTTTGCCCTCCTGTTCCTTTTGGCGTCCAGTATCGCCTCCTGGGTGGCCTTGAGCAGGGCCGGACATCTGCGGTCGGAAGTCCTTTTGCTCAAGAAGCGGATCGATGAATTGCTGCAAGACCTTCCCGGCGCAGAGCAAGACCCTGCGCAGAGGGACAGGTCACAAACGGCGGCGACAGACGCTGCGCCTGACAGGGCTCAAGACCCCAATCCGGCGGAGCCAGGTACCCCATCAATTGGCGAACGAACGGGCACGATGGTGCCGAAGCTTTCAGACCAAGCGAAAGACCCGGCAGAAAACCCACAACCTGCGGCATCCGAGGCACCCAAGGGAGTCTGGACCAATCAGCCGTCTCAACCCGCGTCGGGCGCCGCGAGCGAGACGCCATCTCGGGAGGAACCGGAGACAGACGCAGCAGGCAAACCAGGTGACGTCTGGACCAACGCAGGCGCACCGCCCGCCGCCGCTGTCGAAACTCCCGGGCAGGAAGCGCGGAGCGCCGGGGATGAGCGTATCGCCGCACGGCAGATGGGCGTTGACTTCGAGCCGGAGAAACAGTCTTTCGAGCACAACTTCGGGGCCCGCCTGCCGGTCTGGATCGGTGGAATTGCTTTTGCGCTCGGCGGCCTCTTTCTCGTCAAGTACTCCATCGACAACAACCTGCTGAGCCCCTTTGTCCGGGTCCTGCTCGGCGGACTGCTGGGTTTAGGTCTGCTTGCGGCCGGCGATATTGTGCGCAAACGCCCGAACTTTGCCAACGGACGGCGCATCGCGCAGTCGCTTTCGGGCGCGGGCATCGCCGTGCTTTATCTGGCAGTCTACGCCGCCACGAGCCTTTACGGACTGCTTTCGCCCACAGTCGGCTTCATCGGGATGGCGGCCGTTACGGCGACGGGGATCATGCTGTCACTGCGTTATGGCAAGCCGATCGCCTTGCTCGGACTGGTCTTCGGCTTCATCACACCGGCACTGATCCAATCGGATACGCCGTCTGCCCTTATTCTCTTTGCCTACCTCATCGTCCTCTCTGCGGGCGCCATGGCCCTGATCCGGCAACAGGGCTGGTGGGACCTGGCACTCCCGACCCTTGCGGCCAGTCTGGGTTGGGCACTGCTCTGGATCGTATCTTCGTTCGGCGACGATATGTTGGTTGTCGGTTTTTTCCTCATCGCCATCGCAGGTCTGGTCGCCTTCTTCAACCAGGGCCATCACTCCAAAGCCGCAAACGCCTGGGCACCCGAGTTCGATCAACGTACCGCGTTTGGCTACCTCGGCGTCGGCGGCGCGACGGTCGCGATGGCAACGGGCGTAGGTCTTGCCGGATATGGCCTGACTGAATGGGGCCTGACCGCGATCCTGGCAATCGGCGGCATCTATCTGGCCTATAGCGATGACCGGCAATATCGGCTGATTCCCTGGATTTCACTGGCCGCGACCAGTCTTCTCCTCTTTTTGTGGAAAGAAAACGACCTCGCCCTCTACGCCGGTACTTTGATCGGCTTCGCCGCGATTTACGCGGCCAGCGGTTATGCCCTGCTTTGGAAGGCGGATAACGCGGTGCCTTGGGCCGGTCTTACCGCTGCGACAAGTCTCGGCTTCTATCTCCTCGGTTACTTCAAACTGCACCTCGCGCCGGCATCCCCTGAAACCGCGGTAGACAGCACCTTGTTCTGGGGCGGACTCGCGCTGGCACTTGCAGCCATAGCGATCTATTCGGTCAGACGGGTTCAGGAACACTTCCGCGCAGAGGCACAAAAGGAGTATCTGCTGGCGATTTTCGCGGTCGCCGCGACGGCCTTTGTCTCGCTCGCCATGACGGTCCTTCTGGACGAAAAGAACCTGCCGCTGGCCTTTGCCGCGGAAGTCCTGGCCGTGGCCTGGATCAGCCGCCGAGCAGAGATTGCCGTCCTTCGGCCAGTGACGGGCATTCTGGCGGTGATCTTCGGGGGCCTTTTGGTTCCGCAGATTCTTCTGCTGGTCCAGTTGACGGCCTTCAGCCTGATCGAGCTGAAACTTCCGCTGCAAGCCAGTGTACCATTGGTCGAGCAGCCGTTGATCAGACTCGGCCTTCCCGCGCTCTTCTTCATCGGCGCCGCGACGTTGCTGCGCCAAAAAGCAGACGACTGGCTGGTGCGCGGGCTGGAGATCGCCGCCATCGCCTTGGGCGCGGTGATGGGCTACTACCTCACCCGCCACGTCATGAATGTGGACGCGAACGTGCTCTATGTGAAAGCGGGCTTCCTGGAGCGCGGGATCATCACTAACGTTCTCTTCTTCTATGGCCTCTTCTGCTTCTGGGCGGGGCGCCGCTTCCTGCGAGCGTCGGTTTCCTGGAGCGGCGCGGTTCTCTGCGCAGTGGCTCTATTCCGGATCGGATACTTCGATCTCTTCCTCTACAACCCGATCTGGTCGAATCAGGAAGTTGTCGGCTGGCCGGTGCTGAACGCCCTGATCCTGCCCTTCGGCCTGCCCATCCTCTGGTGCCTGCTCACCGCGCGTGAGATGGCCTTCCTGAGCAAGAGCGAAAGGACAGAATACTGGGCGCGATTCCTCAAACCCGTCGCATTGTTTCTTGCCTTCACCTGGGTCACCCTGATGATCCGCCAGGGCTTCCAGGGCAGCTTTCTGGACAGCTTCGTGGCTGGAGACGCCGAGGTTTACAGCTATTCGGTCGCGTGGATCCTCTTTGGCATCGGCCTGCTTGTCGCCGGCATCGTCACCAAGGACCAGTCGTTGCGCTATGCGTCATTGGCCGTGACGCTCCTGGCGGTCGGTAAGGTTTTCCTTTACGACACGGCGGAGCTCGAGGGCCTTTACCGCATCTTTTCCTTCTTCGGCCTTGGATTCTCGCTTCTGGGCCTCAGTTACGTTTACACCCGCTTCGTATTCGGCGGGAAAGAACATGCCGGCGGCGAAATTTCTTCGGAAAAGCCCTCGGGAAACCCTCGGTAGGTGCCCTTCGTGAAGCCGCTTATCTTGTAAGCGGAACCCTCAAGGTAACAGCCGAACTCGACACCAAGGTCCGCGCTCACACGGGCGTGGACCTTGCCCTGCTTATCAAAGAAACGCTGGCGATCCTGGACCGGGAAGATACCCTCGTGCCAGATGCCCGGGTGGATGTAGAGGCCCTGGCTGCCGTCACACCAAAACGCGACCACGTCCTCGAGCTTGAGGTCGTCGCCGGGAAGGGCGAGGGGGACGACGAAGGGATTCGGCTCAAGCGGAAAGAAGAGCTGTCCGCCGTCGGGATGATAGTTGAGATGCCAGAGCAGAACCTGCCGCCGCTCCACCGTCGCCTCGTCCATTGAGGCCCGCTGCGGATCACAGCTCCAACCAAGAACGTAATCACCGCCAACCGCCGCGTTGCAGCCGGTCAGGACATCACGGTCATGACAACACGCGCTCGGAATGATCGGATTCCAAGCAAACATCATACAGCTTTTGATGACAATTCAAGGACTGCAGCGTCGAGAAAATGGGATTCAGATGAATCCACAGTTTTTGTTCCGCGATCGAAGAATAGCCGGCCCTTAAGCCGCAACCAGTGTCCGGCGTTCAGCCAGGCGTCCGCTGTCAGTCATCACTTCATAACAATCGAAGTTATGCTCCCGCGAGGTCGCAACCATTTCCTCGATGTTCGCGGCGCAAGGCTGGCGCAGACCGTGATGCTCGATCAAGCCTCCGATCGGCGCGTAGAAAATGCCGACGCGCTGCAACAAGCGAAGAAGGGCGGGCTCCATGACCGCGAGCCAGTCAGTGATGTCGTGGGCACGGCTGATCTCCATGATCGCGCGCATCAGTCCGAGGGTGATGTGCTGCATGACGAGCGGGCGGCCTGGACTGTTGTCGCCATAAGCCGTATCGGAAAAGCGGCGCCGGAAGTCGCGCGAAATGGCGAAGCGCGAAACCTCCGCTGTGTGTGCCAGGGGAAAGCGCCGCCGGTCGCAAAAGGCCGGATCGTCGCTGAATTCCTGCAGTGGGAAACTTCGCAACGGGTCGTTCGGGCGGCTCCGAACCAGCCGCACGCCGCCGGCCACGTTTCCGCTTGCGCGGTGAATCAAAAGGCCATGCAGCGAATGCCCGTCGTAGATATCGCGCTCCAGGCCCTCGAGATTCTTGGGTTCAAAGGAGTTCTCAACACAATACACTTGATAGCGTAACCGGAACGCTTTCAACTTCAATTCGTCGGTTGTTGCTTCAGCAACCTCGAAATGATGGTGAAACAGATCGACAAGTCGTAGTTCCGACATAAAAAACGAAAACCCCCTCAGATGACCGAAACCTCGATTCCGGCCTGGCTTGTACCGCTCTTCCGGACATCCCTTCCCATTCTTCGGAAAAGGCCGGATTTACAAGATGGAAGCGCCAGGGAACACGTGATCTGCGATACCCAATCAACTCAAACCTTGGTACGAGAGGAACGCATCAAACCCCACCCCAGAATCAGGAAACCATTCCCGACCAGGGCCTTTGCACTTCATGGTAGTTAATACTTTATTATTCTTTTCTTCCCCATGAAACTAACAGACGAATGAAATAGCACGATGTGTTATTTTTGTGGTACGGAGCTTACTTTACAATTGTGAAGAGTTTTTTACTTCGAATTGATTTTGTTTTTTCTCACACAAACCCAGAACACTAATAGTAATTTGAATTATTAAACGCTCAGACACACAGCTTTATAGCGCGCAACTTACATGGCGTCAGCCCAGATTATTGCATAAAAACAATGCAATTATTATGGTTAACAACCCTGAGTTCTAAGCGAAGATATATGCGTTTCCGTTACACGCAAGGGAACATGGCCGCCAAATCTCCCTAAGACTTAATTCCCGAACCCAATATACTTGTTAATAGGTTTGCTTCCGTGGTTAACGCGAAGAGCCGTTAACAGCCATTTTCCGCTGCAACGGATCCATGTGACCACCAGCACCCGGCATCAAACACAACGCGCCAAGGTTCGGCACGAACTCATCCACTCAAGGATCAGTCGGGCGTGAGGAACCGGAGGTTCAAAAAAAGGTGAGAGTCGAGACCCTGCCATCCTCGCTCGGATTAAGACGGCAGATGGCGCCGCTCCGGAAGACAGTGAGCGGTCAACCCATGTCTCTGGTCCGGACCCACGTCATTGCGACGAAGGTGATTACTAGAGCAGATCCGGTTTAGATGGAATCGCCTTCGGCGATCCGTCGTACCGGTGAATCTGCTCGTACTATATGATGTAGAGCGGGTTCACATGTTTTAGCGAAAACACTCTGTGTTTCCGTTAAAACATGACGCGCTCTAGGAACCGAATTTGGAGGAGTTATGTTTTAAGAGTTGACGCTTGCGCTCCCATTCCAGCGCCGTGCGGACGATGAAATCCAGATCGTCATGGCGCGGCGCCCAGCCAAGCACCTTCCGGATCAAACCACTCTCCGCCGTAAGGGAGGGCGGATCGCCGGCCCGGCGCCCGTCAAGCTTCACCGGAAAATCAACGCCTGAAACGCGTTTCACAGCATCGATGACTTCAAGCACGCTGCTGCCGTGCCCGTAACCGCAGTTCATGATGCGGGACTCGCCGCCCGCGGCCAGATAGGCGAGAGCATCGACATGCGCACGCGCCAGATCCTCTACATGAATGTAATCGCGCACGCAGGTTCCGTCGTCCGTCGGATAGTCCGTGCCGAATACCGTCAGTCCGGGCCGCGCGCCAACAGCTGCCTCCGACGCCACCTTGATCAAATGGGTCGCGTCGGGCGTGGACTGTCCGATCCGGCCCTCCGGATCGGCACCCGCCACGTTAAAGTAGCGCAGAATAACGTGGCGCAGCGCCGAGGCGGCGGCAAGGTCGCGGATCATGCGCTCGCTCATCAGTTTTGAAGCGCCGTAGGGGTTGATCGGCAGGAGCGGGTCTGTCTCGCCGACCATGCTCTGGTCGGGAATCCCATAGACTGCGGCTGTCGAAGAGAAAACGATCTTATCCACCGCATGCGCGTCGCAGGTCTCCAGAAGCCCCAGGGTGTTGCGCGTGTTGTTGCCATAGTATTTGAGCGGATCGGCCACGGACTCCGGCACGACAATGTTTGCCGCAAAGTGCATGACCGCATCGAAACTCTCGGCCTCAAAAAGGGCGTTCAGTTTGCCAAGATCGGAAAGCTCGCCCTCAACCAATGTGCCGGCAAGCACGGCGTCGGAGTTCCCGGTCGAGAGGTTATCGTAGACCACCACTTCATGTCCGGCCTGATCGAGCTGTAAAACGACGTGGCTACCGATGTAACCCGCGCCCCCTGTCACCAAAACACGCATCTTTAAAATCTTCCTCTGGTTTGAAACATTCGATTCGTATTCTGCCGATAGCTCTATGATCGCACATTAGAGCAGGACCCCTTATAACGAAAACAGACATGCACCCGATTTAAGCCCAGCTGTCCGGGAGTCCGGACCCATCATCCCAGCCTCGGAGATAAAGAGTCCAAAGATTGTGCAAAAAAGCGTAAGGACGAGGATTGGTAGGCGGGGATAGGAATCGAACCTTCGACTTCTCTCGTGTTGCAAGAGCGCTCTGCCACTGAGCTACCCGCCTATCGCCAGCTGAGACCGCGCTCAACCGGGAAAATCAAATGTTAGAATAAAAAAACGAATCTAATCTTAAACGGCAAGAAAGAATCCACAGCGTCATCAAACCTTCTTCACAAGCGGGTTCCGCTTATCTCACCTGACCAAGAATGCCTGCCCAAAATAGAACAATGCGCCATAGCCGGAAAGCGACAAGGTAACCAAAACCAAAAGTGCGCAGCGGCCTCTGAGACTTTTCGGCTGACGGCGCATTTCCGGTGCGCGCTCCTCGCACACAGTATTCTCTGCGCCGGACATCTCAAACGGCAAAGACAACCCCTCTGCGTGCCCCATCTTATCTCCCCCCTATTGGTGAAGGCGATTTGTTAACCAAACAAACCTCTAAGTGTCAATAGCATAGCTCAGTTCAAGATCTGTCGCCTATGGCCGACGCGCGAGGCGCAAGCGCCAGTAAGACAAGCTCCTGAAGCCAGGTTGAGGGCTGATGTTACTTTACACCCCTGAGGCAGCAATCTAGTCCCGGCCGTAGGTGTCTTCGATTCTGATAATGTCATCCTCGCCGACATAATCGCCGACCTGCACCTCGATCAGATGCAGTGGCTCCACCTCTTTATTGGCGAGCCGGTGCACGACGCCTTTCGGAATGTAAACGGATTGGTTCTCCCGAAGGCTGGTCTCCTCCTCTCCGCAGGTGACCGTCGCGGTTCCCTTGACGACCACCCAATGCTCAGAGCGATGCTTGTGCTTCTGGAGGGAGAGGATACCGCCCGGCTTCACGATGATGCGCTTGACGCGAAAACGTTCTTCCTCGTCGATATCCTTGTAGTTACCCCAGGGGCGGTAAACCCGCCTGTGGTGAACCGCTTCGCTTCGATCCGAGGACTTCAGACTTTCCACCAGATCCTTGACCTCGGCCGCCCTGTCCTTCGGCGCGATCATCAAAGCATCATCGGTCGAGACAACGATCATGTCCTGGAGACCGACCGCGGCGATCAGGCGGTCATCCTCGCCGCGGATGTAAGAGTTGGCGACATCACGCAGCAGGTTGTCGCCCGCCGACACATTTCCGTGGTCATCTTTCTCAGCTATATCCCAGAGA
This sequence comes from Denitrobaculum tricleocarpae, assembly GCF_007004665.1. Taxonomy (GTDB): domain Bacteria; phylum Pseudomonadota; class Alphaproteobacteria; order Kiloniellales; family Kiloniellaceae; genus Denitrobaculum; species Denitrobaculum tricleocarpae. The sequence goes on from NZ_ML660059.1 coordinate 183,710, forward strand.
GCCGGCCATGCACCGACATCATTCCAACCTATGTCCGCGGGCACCACCGCAGCATTGCCGGTATGTTCCATGACGGCATAGTCAATCGAATCGCTCGGACAGGCTGCGAAAGCCGGTTCGTCGAGGCGGACGAAATCCAGGTCGCGAAAACTTTTTTCCAGCGCCAGATTCGACTGCTTAAGTATTTCCGGCGCCAAACGACCGATTTCATCGAGGTAGACCTGAGCCGGCAGAACAAACATGCCGCTGTTCCAAAGGTAGTTGCCGGCGGAGAGATAACTCTGCGCCGTTGGAAGATCCGGCTTTTCGACGAAACCGGCAACGGAGAAGGCGCCATTCAAGGCCTCGAGGCCCTCTCCCTGCTTTATGTAACCATAACCGGTCTCGGGATGGCGCGGCGTGATGCCAAAGGTGACCAGTTTGCCCGCGCGCGCCGCTGCGCCGGCGCTATCCACAGCCGATGAGAAAGCTCTCAAGTCACCGACAACATGATCGGATGGCAGCAGAACCATGATGGCGTCCGGATCCTCGCGCTGAAGCATCAGAGCGGCAACCGTTACGGCTGGCGCCGTATTGCGGCCCAAAGGCTCAAGAACAATGGCCCTTGGCGAGACATCGGCCTGCTGCAGCTGCTCGGCAACGATAAAGCGATGCTCGTTGTTGGCGATGATCAACGGCGCGTGATAGCGGGCAGGATCCGATACCCGCAGGGCCGTATCCTGCAACATCGTATTCTCGCCGGAAAGCGGCAGAAGCTGTTTCGGATAGTGCGCCCGGGACAGAGGCCAAAGCCTTGAACCGGATCCGCCGGATAGAATAACCGGATAGAGCTTCGAATCGTTTGGCATTCAGCGCATCTTCCTCAATTACCTTGCCTCACAACAAAAGGCTATCTCTCGACAAACGGGCTTTTCCGCCGCACGGGTCCAAGGCAGCAGCTTCCATGACCTAAGCTTCGCGGGAGTCTTAGCCTGCAGCAAGAGCGTCGGACGAGACAAATAAACCAGGATTAACCGCCTAACACTAACCGGATGAAGCTGTTAAATCATTACCCACTTATCGCTTTGCGTCGAGTGACGCTTTCGGGTTCCACATTCCCGCCACACGGCGTTACGCCCTGGCAGTGCGATCGCAGGATAGCACTGCACGAATTCGACCCTTTTGAGTATCGGGGCGTCAAAACTTAGGGATGGCCGGAAAAGCATCACGAGTCGGCAGAATTTACAGGCTTCGTTACGCTTTCGCCGAGTGCGATTCTCTTATCAGATTCATATGCCTACGGTAATTCTCCAGGTAAAGTTCAGCGACGGGCTCAACATCGGCTCAGGGGCTGGACGCTGCAAAGAGACGACAGGTGTTGAGAATTTTTACACCCCGGCGGAAAATCTTAACACACTGTTAATATTAACCTTATTTCGGCCTATGCCGAGATGGGTCTGGATTTCTAAAGTCTTGGCCGATTCAAGACATAAAATTTATGTCGAAATTCCTTACAAACGCCATACGCTTGTATGAATTAACAAATTAATACACTGATTCTATTCATAAAATATAGTTGGCACGCGAATTGCTTGTAAACCCCAGAAAGCCTATTAACGCTTGTATGTCGTATTTAAGATTATCAGCGAGGGTAATAAGACCAATGTTAAAGTTTAGTAAAATTCTGGGCGGCACCGCGGTTGCGCTGACGCTCATGGCCGGCGCATCACAAGCCTCCGCCGGAACCTTGATCGACGACTGGAGCTATGAGATTCAAGCTGGCTTCGTCGCCTTTACACCACAGCCTGCAGTCTCTGGATCGGGTAACAACGGCGATCTTCCGGCTCCTTTCACGAATGCACCTACAGTCCTCAGTTGGGGCACAGGAGATGACGGCCCCAGCCAGCTGGAAGTTTCCAAAGAAGTTATCAGCACGACCGGCGGTCTCTTCACCAACGACCTTAGCGGTGTGAACGGAGCTTTGCTCACACACAGAAACCGCACCATTGCTGACGGCCCTTCGCTCGAAACCGCTACGATTTTCGCGCCTCTGACGCTCACCCCCTTCTCCCCTGCGGGACCTGCTCTCGAAGCGTTTGATATTTTCTTCAATATCGTTTTTGAAGAAACGGCTAATTTCGGGCTGGATGGTAATCCCGGACCCGGAGCTGGCGATTGTACTCCAGGCACAGGCAACGAGCCTTGCGCAGACATCTTCGTACTTCAGAACCCGGGTTCGCTGTCGACGTCCTTCATTCTGGATGGCTTCGAATACACCATTTCTCTCTTCTCGGAAGACCTTGGCCCACTGAGCGACGAAGCCTGTGCCGCAGCCGGTGCAGATCCGGAATGCATTGGTTTCATCACACCTGAAGGCATGGTCAACACCCTGCAGACCCAGTTCAACATTACGGCCCGCGCTGTTCCTGAGCCCGGCACCCTGGCCCTTCTCGGCCTCGGCCTGCTTGGTCTTGGTATCGCACGCCGCCGCAAGGTTGCTGCCTAAGTCTACCCCGACTTAGAGTTACCACTAAGAAGACCTCCCGCCACTTGGCGGGAGGTTTTTTGTTTCCTGCTGTGCCCAGACTCAAGATCTCATTTCGTCCGATACAGACGGGCGCACAAGAGATGCAAGGCTCTATCAACCGCATTGTTGATAAATTTTACAGCGGCATTCAACCTGGTTAATCATTGATTTACATATATTTTTTTCGAGTTATCAAAAAAACCGCGGCAAAACGCCGTTCGTTGTGACTTTTTTGAGGCCGGATTTTGTCGGCGCACTTTACAATCAAGCAGCCTCAATTTACACAAACCCGCACAAGCCGTTGTTTACAAACACTTTTTATTCTTGGCATGTGGATTGCTATGAAGGGCAGGGTATCCACACATGATTTTAGGATCGATTAACAATATGTCTAAGTTCACAAAGTTTTTGGGCGGTGCTGCGCTTGCAGTGACGCTCGCGGCAGGCGCCACGCAGGCATCTGCCGGAACCTTGATCACCGACTGGAGCTATGAAGTCCAAACCGGCTTCGTTGCCTTCACACCACAGCCTACGGTCACGGGATCGGGCAACAACGGCGATCTTCCGGCTCCTTTCACGAATGCACCTACAGTCCTCAGTTGGGGCACAGGCGATGACGGCCCCAGCCAGCTGGAAGTCTCCAAAGAGGTGATCAGCACAACCGGTGGCCTCATCACCAACGATCTTGGCGGCGTGAACGGCGCACTGCTTACGCACAGAAACCGGACCATCGGCCCGGGCCCGACACTTGAAACCGCTACGATTTTCGCACCCCTGACGCTCACTCCCTTCTCTCCCGCGGGACCTGCTCTCGATCCCTTCGACATCGCCTTCAATATCGTTTTTGAAGAAACCACGAACTTTCCTGCAAACGGGGGTGATTGCACACCCGGCACAGGCGGCACACCTTGTGCTGACATCTTCGTGCTTCTGAACCCAGGTTCGCTCTCGACGTCCTTCATTCTGGACGGCTTCGAATACACCATCTCTCTCTTTTCGGAAGACCTTGGCGTACTGAGCGATGAAGCCTGTGCCGCAGCCGGCGCAGAAGCGGGATGCATTGGTTTCATTACACCTGAAGGTGAGATCAGCACCCTGCAGACCAAGTTCAACATCACGGCCCGCGCTGTTCCTGAGCCCGGCACCCTGGCCCTTCTCGGCCTCGGACTGCTTGGCCTCGGTATCGCACGCCGCCGCAAGGTTGCTGCCTAAGTCCACCCCGGCTTAGAGTTACCACTAAGAAGACCTCCCGCCACTTGGCGGGAGGTTTTTTTATGCCTAGTAAGCTGCTCCGAGGGAAAACGCGCAAAGCGGCACAGCCTGCATCGAAACCCTTGTCCCGCAGGCTCCCGTGGGGCTCTCCTCAGGAAGATAGCGTATGCAGTGTTTTCTGGTGACCACCGCCCCTGGCCAGCGATCTGAGTAAGCCAGCTATCTCAATAAACCGTGCAGTCGCGGCTAGACTGTTGACCGCATCGGGCTCATAACACAGAAAGATCAGTAAAACTTGTTACTGACTACCTTTACGATTGCGGCACGCTTCGTCATCGTCACTGACTGGCCCGACCCTGACGAGTTTTCACTGCCGTTCGTTGACAGCCTAGATTGGTTGCAATGACTTTAAACAAGGCAAACGGGCGCCGACGCAGCAGCGGATCTGCCCTAGCTTTCGAAGGACCTTACCCCCATGTCGAGAGCAAAGCAGTTACGTGCAGCGGAATTGATGGATCAGACGTCTGATATGACACAAGCCTCGTGGAATGCGATACCTCACAAATTGAAGGTGTTTGCACCTTGTGGTGTGCCCTGGTGGTCTGGTATCGGCCTCATCATCAGCCTCATCCTTCTGCCGGCCTTACCGTCGTCAGCAGCTGCATCGAGCAGCTTGACGCTTTGCACAGCGGAAAGCGGTCTCCAGAACTGCCAGTTTCACTCCTTCAGCGAAGCCATCGCGGCACTAAATGATGGCGATCAGCTGCACATCGAGACTGGTGATTATCGAGAAGGCGCCGTGCTAACAGCTAACAGTGTCACCATTACAGCAGCAGAAGGCGCGGCCCTGCGCGACACCGCCGTGGAAGGCAAAGCTGCACTGGTGATACTGGGGAACGACACGGTCATCGAGGGGCTCGAGTGTTCAGGCATTAACGTCCCGGACTACAATGGCGCCTGCATCCGTTTGCGCGGACGAAACCTCACGCTGCGCAATGTCCACTTCCACGATTCCCAGCAGGGTCTGTTGTCGGGCGGAGAGGTCGGGGAAGTGATCGTCGAAGACAGTGTCTTTGAACGCCTGGGCGCTATCGGGCGGGCGCATGCAATCTATATGAGCGGCGGCGATCATCTGATCGTCAGAGACAGCCGGCTCGTATCCTCACGCGACGAAGGTCACGAAATCAAAAGCCGCGCCCGCAAGACAACCATTGAAAACAGCATCATAGGCTCGGAACTCGGTCGAGACAGCAGAACCATCGACTTACCCAACGGCGGCGAAATCACGATCGTGAATAACGTCATCCAGAAAGGGCCGAACAGCGCAAACCCCGACATGATTGGCATTGCGCTTGAGAAGGAAAAAAAACAGCACCCGCAAGGCAACATCCTCATCAGGGGCAATACGCTGATTATGGACCGGCCCGGCCGCGTTCTGCACTCCCTGGTTCCCGTCGAGATGACCGGAAACGCCATTGTTGCAGGCTCCCCCCACACCGGCAATAAGTGGTATCCGGACAGGATTGCAGCAGGCCTCCCCCCCATGCCGGCCCTGGAAATGGTTGTTGCCGGCCGTGATGAAGAGCTCCAGAGAGACCTACCCAGATTCCGGCCCGGTGAAGCGCCCCGGACAGATGGAACAGCTTTGACGACAGTCGATGGTGTTGTCACCTGGCAGGGACAACCGCTTTCGCTCACGGCTCACGAGACCTCGATTGTCGACCTCCTGTCGTCCCAACCCGGGGAAACAGCGTCCATCAACGAAATCTATCGACTCATCGAACCCCACAGAAGCAAGCCGGTGTCTTCAGCCAAAGAGCGTCAGACGATCGTATTGAACACGATCAAGACGCTGCGCAATAAATTCCGCGACGTTGATCAGGCCTTCAGCGCGATGACCTTCAGGCCCGGCCAGGGATTTGTCTGGGACGAGAGCCTGTAGGCGTGGGACGAAACCGGGTCGGTGGCGTTTTCGCCCCTGCTCCGCGGCGAATTCGGTTCAATGGGGGCTGCCGCCGGGTTCGGATCTATGGCGGCCTGTCACGATCAATCCGAGATACCAGAAAAACGCCGCCATCTCGTAAAGTGGGTAGTGCCACCATCTTCGGAAGGGACCCTGGCTCCAGGCACCTGAAACGCCGCGGACCCGGACCTTGATACCAAGCGAGCGGAACACGAGTGCCGCTCGGGGCAGGTGAATACGGTCAGATACGAGAACAGCCGAATTCCAGCCTCTGTCGGTCATGATTTTCGCCGAATTTACTGCGTTTTCCATCGTATTGCGCGACGCGCTTTCGACTTCGATCCGACTCGTGTCGATGCCCTCGTCGAGAGCGATCCGCCGCATCACCTCGGCTTCCGCAGGGGGATGCCGCCCAAGACCACCGGTGAAGAGAAGGCGGTCCGCCTCACCCGCGCGGAAAAGCTCGAGGCCACGCCTGACGCGCCTGTCAAGGGTAGGGCTTGGGCGGCCACGAGACCAGACCGCGGCGCCTAAGACCACGATCACATCATATTTCCGCTTTTTTCCGTTCAGCGGCCTGCTTTGCGACATTTACATAGGTCCAAGGCGCCGACACCACAGGCAGCGCCCAAAGTCGGCCGATCAGCCGGGCTTCGGCCAGACCGCGAGCCTGGCCGTTCCCCGTTTTTTATCCGCCAAGCTCGCTCAGCAGTTTCCGCGCCTCGGCCTCTGAAGAAAAACCGCTATGGGCCTCAAGCAAAGCGCTCACCCGGGTCTTCGCTTCTTCCGTTTTTCCGGTTTCCTTCAATGCATAGGCATAGTGAAACTGAACCTCGGGATCCTCGGGCAGCTTCGCGCTGGCATCAGCCAGCATCTCGACGCCGCGGGATGCTTCGCCGCGCTGCACAAGAATCCAACCCACTGTATCCATGATCGCGGGCTGTCCCGGCGCTGCCTCCAATGCCTGCTCGCCATATTCAAGGCCTTTGGGATCATTGCGCTCCTGGTAAAGCCAGGCGAGATTATTGAGGACGATAGGATTGCCCGGGCGTTTCTGGTTCAGCGCCTCGTAATTCTTGAGCGCTTCGTCGTGCTTATCGGTTTCAAGCTGGACCCCGGCCAAAACGAGACGCGCGGCATCGTCGTTGGCGTTCGCGTCAACCCAAGCCTTGAGATCCGGCAGAGCCTCAGACTTTTCCATCACCTGCGTGCGGGCCCGGAACAGCGCAATTGCGAGCGAGCCGCTGGGCCGCTTTTCCCAGGCCACCTCGTAAGCCTTTACAGCATCGGGGAAGTTACGGCTTTGCACGTGAACGTCAGCCATCAACTGATGACCATCTGCAGCATCCGGCAATTTGTCCCGAAGGGCCGTCGCCGTCTTCATCGCCGTGTCCAGATCACCCTTTCGGATATCGATTTCGACCAGTGCGCGATGGGCATCGCCATTGTCCGGTGCAATTCGCAGAACCTGCTCGAATGACGAGCGGGCCTCATCCATTTGGCCTGCCGAAGCCTGGGTGCGCGCCAAGAGGAAATGACCATTCAAATAGTCTGGAGCTCTAGAGACAAGCGTCTCGAATTTCTCGATTGCTGCCGGAAAATCGTTTTGCTCCACATAGAACTGTCCGATCAATTGGTAGATCTGCGGACGTTCACTGTTTCGTTTCTCTAGTTCCTCCAGCACAGGCACCGCGAGGTCAAACTCGTCTTGGTTGACGTACAAGTTCGCCAGGCGTAACCGCGGAGTAATGGCGTCAGGATTCAAGTCGATTGCCTTGTTGAGCCATTCGACGGCACCCTCCGTGTTGCCCGCGACAGCATCAAGTTCCCCCAAGGCGATCATGGCATTGACATAATCGGGTTCCAATTCGAGGACCTCAAGATACCTCTTGCGAGCATCTTCGGGTTTGTTTTCCACCATATCCAATCGGGCGACATTCATCCGCGCCGGCATATAATTGCTGTGCGCCGCAATGGCTTCTTCAAAGACCCGGCGCGCCTCACCGGTCTCGCCCTTTACACTCAGCGCGCTGCCCTGCAGGTTGTAGGGAATCGGGCTGTCGGGCAAATCCTGGCGAAGCTTGTTCGCGATTTCCAGGGCCTCATCGTAGCGACCGGTTCGAATCTGCATCTGGGCCAGAATAATCTTTGACGCGGAAGCATCAGGCCCCCCGACATCCGGGGATGCCTCCAGGACCTCGATGGCCTCTGCTGTCTGACCTGACCGTAAATGGCTGACCGCCAGTCCGCGGGCGATTTTCACGTCCTCAGGCGCCAGTTCGGTCGCGCGATCGAGATAGGTCGTGGCCTCGGTGTAGCGTTCCGCACGCAAATAGGCCTCACCAAGCATCGCGATCGCCTGCGCATCGCCCGGATTGGCTTCCGCAAGCGGCTCCAGAATGCCCAACGCTCTGTCGATCTCACCCTTGCGGAGGTAAGTTGCGGAGAGAACTTTCTGCGCCGGAACGTAATCAGGGAAGCGCGCGAGATACCCTGTGAGGTAACTTTGAGCCCGCTCCAACTCGTTGGTTGCATAACTAATCGCACCCGCGAGGTAGAGCGCTGGCCCAAAATTGTCCAGATAGGGGCCGATCTCCTGTATAGCGTCCCGGGCCGCAGAGAAGTCGCGTGCCTTGGTCAGCACCAGTGCGGTCAGGTAGTGGGCCGTGGGATGCCGCGGCGCAAACTGCTTCACTGCATCCAGATCGGCCTGTGCCTCGGTGTCTTTGTTTTGTGCGATCAGGGACGTCGCACGGCCGAGCAAGGCCGGTATGCTGCTGGCATTGATCTGGAGAACTTTGTCAAATGTCGTGATCGCACCGTCGAAATCACTCGCAAAACGGCGCAGTTCGGCCTTGACCAACAGGGCATCAACCGAATCCGGCGTCAACGCCAGAGCAGCATCGATCTTCGCTTCTGCCTCCGGATAATTCCGCTGGGCACCGTAAATCCGTCCCTGCAGGATTTTGGCACGTGCGTCCTGCGGGCTCATCTCAGCTGCGGCATCGGCTTCTGACAACGCTTCTTCGAACTGCGACAAGCCGAGATGCCCGCGCCCTCGGATCAGATGTACGTCGGTCTCAAACGCATTGTCGCGGCTGCCCGACTCGATCTCACGCAAGGCATCGGCAAACTTACGCTGTAGCAGGTAGGCCTGGCCCAGTGGAACAAGAATTGTGTCTCTGGAGACCCCGCGGGATTCCGCGGCTCGCAGTTCCTTCTCCGCGGACGCACCGTCGCCGATCTGCACGTAAATCCGACCGAGCAGCATACGCGCCTCAACATTATCGCGGTCCTGCTGCAGTGCGTTCTTCAATTGAATGATGGCCGGGTTGAGCTGGCCCTGCTGAAAATAAACCAGCGCTTCCTCGTAATAGGCAACGGATTTGCTGCTGTCCGTTGCACCCTGCACAGAGATCGGCGCAAGCAAAGCCAGCGTTACGGCTGCGGTCGCCAGAAAGCGGCTCCGCTTTGTTTTGGGCTTAGATTGGTTTGACATTGTCTTAATCCCTGCTCGTTCGCTATCCGGGTCGTTATACAACCTAAAGTTGGGTTGCGTCGCCATTGCGGCGCTCAGCTTATCTGATAACAAATCATCCGACGCTTTATCGTCCTTTGCCCGAGAGTAAGTACGCCGAACTCAGAGCCTTCAAGAACGCAAGTCATTTAGTACGCCAACTGAGATGTAGGCATAGCCGCCTACTAAAACAATACAATATCCTAATATCTTACGAGAGTTTAAACCATTCTGCTCCTCAGTAAATCCCCTGCCGATGCTTAACCTTATTCATTATCCATTTCAGACTCTGCCGCATTGAGCGCAGCTTCCGGCACAACCCCGCGATGATATCGGCCGGGAGAGAAAAGCTGATTTGGATCGAGGGCCTGTTTGACGCGCTCGACTGTGCGCCAGTAAACCGAGTTCTCGCGGTCCACATACAACCCCATGGACTTGAGGTTCATGCGATACGGCAAGAACCCCCGGCGCTGTCCCTCCTCGAACAAAGCCCGGTAGCAGGCTTGCGCCTGCTCACCTTCTGTTTGTAAATCGAAGAGGATAGGCACGGTGCTGTCAAAACAACGTTCGGAAATAGTTGTCAAAGTAATCAAAGGGTTAATACCGAACTTCGGGCAGATCTCAGTAATCATATCGACATAACTGCGCACCGACCGCGCCGTCATGGGCACCAGAGGAGCGTACCACATGATGCCGCAGCCATCCCGGGCGGGATCTAGTGGTTCGTCCGGGTCACGCGCGCTGGGGACGCCACCGGACTTCCAGTACGCCAGCTTCAACGCCGTTTCCCGGGGCCGCCCGAGCAGGATATCCAGGGTTTCATCCAAAGTGCGCAGGCGCTCTTGCATCACCTGGCCGAGCGTGCCCGGAACAAGCGACATCAGGGCCTGGAGAAGGCCAAGTCTGGATTTTGAGAAAAACAGCAGCCCCTTGCTGCGTGGCCCCAAAGTCTTTTTCACCCTGCGGCGCATGGCTGGAACCGTCTCTTTGGTTCCATAGAGCGCCCCGACCCCGAACCAATAGGGAAGCCGGCGGCGCTTCGCCATCGCCTCGATCATATCGCCGGGAATGACCTTGCCCTGCGCCGCAGCCTCCAACGGGTAGGGCTCGATCATCGATAAGACCCTCAAGCGGTTGAGGATATTGATCGCCCCCAGCCCGTCGCCCAGGCTTTGGCGCAGGGCGCGCACCGCATCGACACCACTCTCGAGATCCGCTTCCTCGGGTAAACCAAAGATGAAGAGTTCCACCCGTTCGGGAACCCGCGCCAGAGCAAGGGTCATCTGAGTGACGATACCCAGGCTGGACTGGGTAAAAATGCCATCGAGATAGGGGCCAACACCCCATTTGTACGCATGATCGACGTCTTTGCCGCCCGCTTCGGCAATGGCGGACTGATAGATCTCGCCACTCGGCAGAACCGCTCTGAGCGCCATCACGGCCGCAAAGTGATCTCCGTGAGGGGTTATGCCATAGCCGCGCTCCAAGGCGTTGCCCAAAAGGCTGCAGGTTGGCCCGGCTCCGGTCACCGGCACCAGGAAAGGAAGCTGGTGCTGGTCCAGATAGTCACGCAACTGCTGCTGTGTCACTCCGGGCTCCAGGGTCACGACACCAAGGACTGGATCAACCTCCAGAACCCGGTTCATGCGGCTCAAGTCAACGATAACGCTGTCGTCGGCCGCGGGTGCGGCACTGCCATAACCCCAGTTGTGCCCGGTGCTGATCGGATAGAGTGGTATCTTCTGATCGCGCGCGATTTTAACAACAATTTCCACCTCTGCTTCTGTGCACGGGCACACCACGGCTGAGATGCGCCGCGCAACAGCGATACAGTTTCGACCATATCGATCGCAGTCTTCGCCCGTTAACACCGCGTCCTTCCCAAGCGCCTGACGCCAGGAAGTGAGGGCAAGATCGAGTGAGCTGGGGTTAGATTCAGGCATCGCGGAACTCTGCAAAGCGGAAAAGATCAAGAGAACTTAGGGACTTATAAAACTCGGCTGGCTAAAATCGCGGAAAGAACATTAAACGAACCACGCAGACTTTCTGCAGACCATATCTAAAGCTTAATAAACTGTAGGTGTTGATATTTCTTTGACTCGGGGCTGCAAGTGGGAAAAAGACTATAACGACCTCGGATCAGTCGTAGGCTGAAAAGCGTTACGGCTGGCGTTTTGCAACCGGCCAGCTCTTCACTTCCAGTGCCACGGGCATCACTGCGTGATATAAGGGGGGAATGATCTTAGAGACCACTCTCATTGGCACCATCAGCTACTCAATCGGCGCTGGTGCTTTCCTGCTCCTGACCCTGCTGCTGGCAATCAATTTCGAACGACGGCTGCAAGGCAGCCTGTTGTTTCTGGCCTGTTTCGTTACCTTTATCTGGTTATCTCTGGCCGCATACCAAAACTGGAGCGGACTCCGCCTGACCTCGTTGATAGAGGCAATGGAAAACCTGCGGTCCGTCTGCTGGATTGCGTTTCTGTGGAGTGTCCTCCAGGGCGGAAGTTCGGACACAAATAAGGGCCTAGGCCGTTATATTGTCTCTATTTTCATCGCCTTTTCAGTCTTGCTTCTAGGGTACGAGCTTTACCAGCCGCTCTCGGGGGAATCGAGCTTCACAGTGCGCTGCCTCTTGCGGCTGATGCTTGTGATCGCGGGCCTAATGCTGATCGAGACCCTGTTCCGCAACACCAGCGAGGATGAGCGCTGGAAGATAAAGTTTCTCTGCATCGGCATTGGCGGCCTCTTTGCCTACGATCTCTTTTTCTATGCGGACGCGCTGCTGTTCGGCGAGGTAAACCCGGGTTTCCAGGAAGCGCGCGGCGGCGTCCAGGCCATGGTCGTACCCTTGCTGGCGATCTCATCGCGGCGCAATCAGATGTGGCGGACCAACATCACGGTCTCACGAAAAATCGCCTTCTACTCCACAACCCTCACCACGAGCGGCCTATACATCATCGGCATGGCCGGTGTCGGCTTCTTTCTCCAGCAGTTTGACGGCGCCTGGGGCACGATCATCCAGGCGACCTTTTTCTTCGGCGCTGTTATCGTCCTGGCGGTGTTGCTGATTTCCGGAACCGTCAGAGCACACATCAAAGTGCTGATCGGAAAACACTTTTATGCTTATCGCTATGACTATCGCGAAGAATGGCTGCGCTTCACCCGGACAGTTTCGGAATCCCAGGAGACTGAAGAACTGGGCGTGCGCGTTATCCAGGCCATCGCGGACATCGTCGAGAGCCCCGGCGGCGCCTTGTGGCTTCAGCAGGATGACCGCTACGTGGTTTACGCAGCCTGGAACATGGCTGTATCGAGCCTCCGTGCCGACGAAGCAACCCCGATGGCACGCTTTCTTGAAGAACGCCAGTGGCTGATCGACGTTGCTGAAGTCCAAGAGAACCCTGCCAAATACGGTGATCTGGCCCTGCCCGAGTCCCTAAGCCAGATGAAGAATGCCTGGATCATCATCCCTCTGACCCATCACGCCACCTTCATCGGCTTTCTGTTGCTCGCACGCCCGAGGGCCGTGCGCGCGTTGGGTTGGGAAGACTACGATCTGCTCAAAACGACCGGGCGCCAGGCTGCCAGCTATCTGGCCGAGCAAAAGAATGCCGTAGCGCTTGCCGAAGCACGGGAATTTGCCAAGTTCAACCGGCGTTTCGCGTTCGTCATCCACGACATCAAGAACCTTGTCAGCCAATTGGAGCTGCTCTCCAAAAACATGGAACGGCACGGTCACAACGAACAGTTCCGTGAAGACATGACCGATACACTGAATGATGCGGTTTCCAAAATGAGGCGCCTGATGGATCGTCTGGGCAACGACCAGCCAAGCGTCGAATCCAGTAATATCGTGCAAATCGGACCTTTGTTGGAGAAATTAACTCGAATTAAACAAAGCGATTCCATAGATTTATCTATTGATTGGAATGGTATCGACGTGACCGTGGCAGCCGATCAGGAACGTCTGAGCGCGATTATCAATCATCTTCTTCAGAATGCGATCGACGCCGTCGGGTCGGACGGCTGGGTCAAGATCAGCCTGAACCGAAAAGGCGACACAGCACTGATAGAGGTGGCCGACAACGGACCGGGAATGGATAGAAATTTTGTCATGAATGAACTTTTCACCCCCTTCCGTTCGACTAAGTCCCGTGGCATGGGCATCGGGGCGTACCAGTGCCGCGAATATGCCAGAGAACTTGGAGGCGACCTTGAAGTCATCAGCAATCCCGGCGCCGGCACGACAATGCGTATTTTCCTCCCCATCGTTGATGGGACCGACGCGAAAGAACTGGCCCCTGAACCCTCGGCCGCGGACATAACCGCAATGCCTGCAAACTGACAGCTCGAGCCGCCACCAACGATAAGAAACGCCACTGTTGCAATAGTTCTATAGAGATCTTTTTTTATGAGCGAACCGACTCACAAGCTTTTGGTCGTAGAAGACGATGACGGATTGCGGCGACAACTTCGTTGGGCCTTCGATAACTGCGAGGTTGTCCTGGCGGGCGACCGTGCATCGGCGGCGGCGGCAGTAGCCGAGCACCGGCCGCCGGTCGCTCTGGTCGATCTTGGACTGCCGCCCGATCCGGATGGACCGACGGAAGGCCTGGCGACACTGCAGGAAATCCTGTCGATCGCGCCTGAAACCAAGGTTGTCATGATGTCGGGACAGACCGAACGCGAGTACGCCGTTCAAGCGGTCGCCCTTGGCGCTTATGATTTCTATCAGAAGCCCATTGAAATCGACGTTGTTAATCTGACCATCCAACGCGCATACAATCTGCATGCCCTGGAGAGTGAGAACCGTCGGCTGGCCCGCTCCAAAACCGGCGCGGTCCTGCCAGGCGTAACCACCACAAACGCCGAAATGCTCCGGATCTGCGGTGAGGTGAAGCGCTTTGCCAGCGCAAACGTTGCGGTTGTGCTGATCGGTGAAAGCGGGACCGGTAAGGAACTGCTGGCCCGCGCGACTCACGAACTCAGCGAGAAGGCAAAGGGTCCCTACGTCGCCATCAACTGTGCGGCCATTCCCGAGCATCTGCTGGAGAGTGAGCTTTTCGGTCATGAAAAGGGCGCCTTTACCGGCGCCGTCAAGACCACGGTCGGCAAGGTCGAGCTGGCCAACGGCGGCACGCTCTTTTTGGACGAAATCGGTGATCTGCCAATGTCTCTTCAGGCCAAGCTCTTGAGATTCCTGCAAGAACGGGTGATTGAACGGATTGGCGGCCACAGACAGATCCCGGTCGATATCCGTCTGGTCTCGGCGACCAACAAGGATCTGCTGAAACTCACCGAAACCAATGAATTTCGGGAGGATCTCTACTATCGCTTGAGTGAGGCCGTTATCAAAATCCCGCCCCTCCGGGAGCGCCCGGACGACGCCGTTGTCATCGCCCACCAGCTTTTGAACAGCTTCGCCGAAGAGCAGGGCCGAAGCATTACGGCCTTTACCGCCGACGCCTTGGCTTCGATTTCGAGCTACGAATGGCCGGGGAACGTCCGCGAACTGCAAAACCGGGTAAAACGCGCGGTGGCTGCGGCAGCTGGCTCGAAAATCACGGTAACCGACCTTGATCTGCCGAGCTACGAGCAACCGGCCCCAAGCGGCACTCTGCGTGAATACCGGGAACAGGCCGAACGGACGGCCCTGACAAGGGCAATGGTCGAGGCACAGGGGAATATCTCCAAGGTCGCCAAACTCCTGGATGTCAGCCGTCCGACGGTCTATGACCTGATGCGTCAGCACAACATGAAGGTCTGACCATCCGCAGGCTATTTGACCAGCAGTCTGCTTGACCATCACCGCCGATAAAAGGTTTCCCGCTCCTGTTGCTCGTTTAGGCCAAGAACCGGCCGTGAATAAACAAATCAGCGTAAATTCAACGCTTTCCTAACCTCTTTATGGTGATCTTTCCGTCTGTTTTAAGCGGACGAAATGATCATCGAGATGGGGAAGTCACGGACTTGGCGGTTCTTCGAGACCGTCACGGCATTTCCAAAAACCGTTCTTGTGATCGTGGCAATCGTAACGATCGCCACGGCAAGCTTTTTGCCGCGCCTGACCAAAGACACCAGCGCCGATGCCTTCATGCCGGCCGAGCATCCAGCCGTTGTATATCGGGACAAAGTCAAAGATACCTTCGGCCTGAAAGACCCACTGGTCGTAGCCATCGTCAATGAGGGTCCCGAGGGTGTCTTCAATCCTGAAAGTCTCAAGCTGGTCAAGTGGCTGTCCGATCGGATCGCTGAGTTGCCCGGTGTTGACGCGGATCGGATCACCAGCCTGGCCAGTGAAAAGAACATCATTGGCGTACCCGAAGGCCTCCAGGTCGAGCCCTTTTTCGCCGATCCTCCAGAAACCCAGGAAGAGGCCGACGCGATCCGCGAGGCCGTCGCGGCCTTTCCGCTTTACCGGGGCAATCTCATCGGCGAAGACGGCCGTGCAACGCTGATCGCCGCGGAGCTTCTGGACGAGGAACAATCGCAGGAAGCTTACCGCCTGCTGCGCGAACTGGTCGACACTGCGCCTGTGACGAATGGAGAAGAAATCCATGTGGCCGGCCAGGGCGGTGTCATGGGTTATCTCGGCAAATATGTCGATACCGATGCTCAACGCCTCACGCCCCTGGCAGCGGTGATTATCGTCTTCATTCTGTTCCTTTGTTACCGGAACCTGCGCGGTGTGGTTCTGCCACTTCTGGTCGTGGGCGGAACCCTGGGTGTTGCCATGGGGGCCATGGCCGCCGCCGGGAAGCCCATCTACACCATAACCAACGCGCTGCCTGTCGTGCTGATCGGAATCGCGGTTGCCGACTCGATCCACATTCTCGGCCAGTATTACGATGAACTGAACCTGCGCCCCAAGGCACAGGCCCGGGAACTGGCCATCCGCACCATGATGGCCATGTGGCGGCCGGTTACCATTACGTCCCTGACGACCATCGCGGGCTTCACAGGCATCTATCTCTCCTCTTCGATGCCGCCCATGAAAGACTTCGGTCTCTTTGCGACGCTGGGGATCGCGACCGCGATGCTGCTCTCGCTGGTCGCCGTACCCGCCGGCCTCACTCTTCTGAAGCCCCGGATGTCGCCGGCTCTGAGAGCGGCCCGGCGTGCGAGCAAGACGCCTGATGCTCAAAAACCCGGAGAAACGGGCGAGAGCCGCGGCGCAGTCATGGGACGGCGCATTGGGCGGGCAGTCGCTGAGAACCCGAAGTCGGTCCTGACCCTGGGCGGGCTGGTTATCGCCGCCGGTGTAATCGGCCTCTCCCAACTGCGCGCCGACGAAGCGCCCATCGACAACTTCCAGGCGGACGCCCCCATTGCCATCGCCGACCGGGTGATCAATGAGTTGATGAACGGCACGACGACCCTGGATGTCGTGATCGAAACCCGAGAGGCCGAAGCACTCTTCGAGCCGGAGCGCCTGCGCCGTATCGAGGCCCTGCAACGCTTCATCGAAGGCCTGCCGTCGGTCCGCTCCACCGTCTCGATCGTCGACTACCTGAAGCAGATGAACCAGGCGCTCTTCGACAATGACGCCGATGCCTATGAGCTCCCGGAGACCGCCGATCAGGTCGCCCAGTACTTCCTGCTGTACTCCATGAGCGGCGATCCCACCGACTTTCAGGAAGAAGTCGACTACGATTATCGCCTCGCAAATCTGCGCGTCACCATGAACAACGGGCTGTACAGCAACGAGGCCAAAGTCATCGCGGCCCTGGAAGACTATATCGACAGCCAGTTCAACAGCGACGACATGACGGCCCGGCTCTCGGGTCATGCGACGGTCCACTACAACTGGATGAACCAGCTTCTCAGCGGCCATCTGGTCAGCGTGCTGATTTCCCTGATTGCCGTTTGGGTGATGTCGTCCCTGACCTTCCGTTCGGCCATCGCCGGCACTCTGACGCTGCTCCCGGTCGCGATCTCGGTTTTTCTGGTTTACGCGCTGATGGGGGCCACGGGTATCAGGCTGGCGATCGGAACTTCCATGTCAGCGGCCATCGCGATAGGCATCGGCGTGGATTTCGCCGTTCATGCCCTGGACCGCCTGATCCTGCTTGCCGGCGACCGTGCAAAAAGCCTGGATGAGGCCATCGAGGACCTCTTCCCAACCACCGGACGCGCGCTTCTGTTCAATTTTCTGACCGTGTTCTTCGGCTTCGGGGTGCTGGTCTCGAGCCAGGTGCCCGGCCTGATCCGCTTCGGCAGCCTGGTCGCCGTCGCTGTTTCCGCCAGCTTCATCGCCAGCATGACGGTTTTGCCGGCGCTGGTGAAGCTGCTGCCGCCGAGTTTCCTGACCGAACAGTTCAGGATTGCCAAGGCATCACGCGACATCTCCGTGCGCTGGGAACGCCTGGGTATCAGCGATGCACCCGATCGTGCCTGAACCAGGACGTGAAACCCGGACGTGAAGCCGGACCGAGCTTGAGAAAAGGAATGCTCTAAGATGAATACGCTGACTCGACGCCCTCTCACCGGCCTCCTCGCCGCCGCAGTCCTGACCGGCGGTCTGGCGGGGCCCGTGTTGGTGACGTCCGCCTGGTCCACAACCCCGGACACGGACGCTGTCAACGAACAGGCCCTGCTCAGCGGTGACGAGATCGCGGCGCGGATCAACGCGCGCGACGACGGTGATTCCGTCGCCCGCAGCATGACCATGGAACTGGTAGACAAACGCGGAAAGAAACGGACCCGCAAAACCCGGTCCTTCCGTAAATACTTCGAGACCGAAAAGCGCATCGCGATCTTCTTTGAAAAACCCAGGAACGTGCGCGACACGGCCTTCCTGACTTTCGATTATCTGGAGGACAGTGAAGAGGACGCCCAGTGGCTGTACCTTCCCGCGCTGCGCCGGGTCCGCCGCATCTCCGGTTCCGACCGTGGCGATTACTTCATGGGCACCGACTTCACCTATGACGATATCCGCCAGGACACCAAGGTCTCGCGCAGCGACTACAACCGTACGACCCTTGGCATGGGCGAGGTCGATGGGCGCGCCTGCTACGTGATGGAAGGGATCCCGGCCAGCGAAGATATCGCCGAACAGCTGGGCTACAGCCGGACCGTCAGCTGCGTGGACGCCGAAATCTGGATGGTGCTCAAATCCGAAATCTGGGATCTCCAGGGCAAGAAACTGAAAACCATCCATACCCGCGATATCCGCCAGGTCCAGGGTATCTGGACCGCGCATCTTCTGGAAGCCGAGAACCACAAAACGGGCCATAAAACGACCTTCATCATGAGTGAAGTGGATTACCTCGCCGACCTCAGTGACGACCTCTTCACACGCAGCGCCCTGAAACGCGGACTCTGAGGGAACTGTAATTATGATGACGCATCTTCGGCATATAACATCCTCGGGCATCCCCGGATGCTCCGTCAGGCGGTCCCGCAGCGCGTTGCTCGGCTCCGTGAGCTGGGGCACCGCCGCGCTCCTCGCGGTCTCGGTCATATCCGTGCCTGTTACAGCCGAAGATGACGGACTGGGAGGTTATCTCTCCGACACACTTGACGAGGCAGTCTTTTTCTCGGCAACACTCACACATGAATCGGCCCTCGACCTGAACGACGGCAACGGTCAGAAAGTCGAGACCATTCTGCAGCCCGAGCTCGAAATCGAACTCCCGGACGGCCTCAGCCTGACGGCGATCGGCCGGGCGAGATGGGATGTCCGTGATCGCCTTGAACCAGGCAGCCCAAGTCAAGACAGCACCGCAACGATCTCGCGGCGCTGGCTGGCGAGTGATGACGTTGATTTCGAGCTCCGGGAGTTCTACGTCGATGCGCCCACGAGCTTTGCCCATTTTAGAATCGGCAAACAACAGACTGTCTGGGGTCAGGCCGACGGCCTGAAGGTTCTCGATGTCGTCAATCCTCAGGATTTCCGCGAGTTTATTCTCGACGACTTCGAAGATTCGCGTATTCCGCTCTGGACTTTTGCGGCCGAAGTTCCCGTTGATGACTTTATGGCCGAATTCCTCTGGATCCCGGATCAGACCTACAACGATCTGCCGGAAGCGGACGCGCTCTATGCCTTGACGGCACCGCGTTTCGTGCCCGAAGCCATTCCGGGTTTCACGGTCATCCAGCGGGAACCGGACCGCCCCGACGACATCATTGCCGACTCCGATGCGGGGGCGCGGCTGCTCGGTATGGTCGACGGATGGGATTTCAGCCTCAACTACCTCTTTCATTACGATGACAATCCGGTATTGCGCCGCCGGGTCCAGGGCACGACGGTTACCATCAATCCGGTGTACGAACGCACCCACCTTCTTGGTGGAACCTTCAGCAACTCCTTCGGTGATTTCGTCCTGCGCGGTGAGCTCGGCTATTCCTTCGACCGCTTTTTCCTGACCGATGATCCCACCGACAGCGACGGCGTTGAGGAGAGCGATAACGTCTCCTCGGTGATCGGTCTGGACTGGAACGGCCTCGATGACACCTTCGTCAGTGCCCAGATTTTTGGCGATTACCTGACCAACGACATCAACGGCCTGGTCCGCGATCAGTTCGAAGCCACCACCAGCCTTCTGGTCCGCCGCAGCTTCCTGGACGAAGATCTGGTGGCGGAGGTGATCTGGCTGCAATCCGTCAACAGCGGTGACGGCCTCATCCGCCCGAAGATCACCTATCAGGTAGACGACAACGTCAAGCTCTGGGCCGGTGCCGATATCTTCTTCGGAACGTCAGACGGCGTCTTCGGCCAGTTCAACGACAACGACCGCTTCCTCTTCGGCGTTCAGTTCAGCTTTTAAGACGGGCTCACGAGCACGAGTGATCGCTCCCGGAGACCCGTTGGTCCCGTGGCTTGTCACTTGGAAAGCTGAAGGCGGAGAGACTGCGCAAACCGCATTGGGGCGGACGCAGATTCCACCGCGCCCGCCCCAATGCTGTAGGTTGAAATGTGAAGTCTGGTCTTAGTGATCGCCGGTAACGTTGCCCGGCAGAAGCTGCCCGTCGTCGGTACCAACCTCCCAAAACTCGCGGCTGGCTTCACGCGAGGTTCGCAGGAGCGTCTCCAGAGAAGCATAACAGGGCTGACGCCGGCCATGATAATCCACGACGGGACCGATCGGCTCGAAATGAAGGCCGAAGCGGCTGAGCAAACGAATGAGCGCAGGCTCCATCACAGCGCAAACATGAGTGATCTCATGCTCGATACACATCCGCAGAACACTCTTCATGAGACCGAGCGTGATATGGGGCAAAACGCGGCGCTCGAGCTTCCTCTGTTCGGCAGCCTTTTGCTGGCTATCGGCCCAACTGACGTCAGCATAGCGTTCTTCACCCGCACGGCGCCGGAACTCACGGGAAATAGCATAGCGCGAGATTTCCGCCGTCGTGGCCTCAGGATAAGGCACATGGTTCGTTTCCCACACATCCTGGATCGGCAAATGGTAAGCCGCGGTCGGAGAGGGCAGGATTAAACGCACCGCGCCCATCGTCGTATTGGTCGGACGATGAATCAGCAGGCTATGGACGGAGTGCGGGTCATACTCGTCCATCTCCATTTCATTAGGATTGTCTTTTGCATCCTCGAAAGGATTCTCAATGCAATAGACCTGGTAACGCAAACGATGCGCCTGCTCGATCTCTTCCTGAGTAAGCGCGGGTTTGGTCTCGAACCAATGTTTGAAAAGCTCTGCAAGTCGAGCATTTTCTGTAGGTGCCGCGGGCAGACCTGTCACAGACAATTGGTTCGGTATCCCGACTGTCTGCGATTGAACAACGGCCATTGGGAACTCCTTAGCGGAACCTGAATACAAAGACAGACCCTAGGCTTTACATCTTAAATTATCGTAAATGGCCTCACGGCAACTTCAGGCATTCGAGTAGTTTATTCGACATTTTAGAAAATCAATAAAACTCTTCTGTAAATATTGAGATCGCATTGAACCTGTAACTTAGTTAAAGTCGAATTAAACAACTTAATTACAAGTTGTGTTACCCAGTTGTATGGTTTTTTACTTTTGAGTGTTGAGTGTATGCACTAAAGCTTCGATCCGCCGCGCATTGTTCTCCCAGGTCAACGCCTTATCGGTAATAGCAGCGCGCGCCGCTTCGCCGATACGCTGCCGCAATCCATGGTCGTTACACACGCGCTCGATAGCGTCCCTGAAGCCGGTCTCCTTTTCAGGGTCGAAAAGCAGAGCATCGACACCATCCGAGAGGATCTCTTTTATATTCCGCATATCAGGCGCGACAATCGCACGGCCCAGCGCCATATACTCGAAGAGCTTCAAAGGCGAGGCATAATTGGTGACAGCCGGCTGGAGCGCCACGTCAAAGGCGGCGATGTAATCTGCAACCTCATCACGGCCAATGACGCCGGTAAAGGTCACCCTGTCAGACACGCCCAGTGACCGGGCCTGGGCCTCGAGGCTTTCCCTCGCCGGGCCATCACCCACCACCAGGAGATGGAGCCGGGTGCCGCTCCTGTCTTCGGCGAGAAGATCCACGACATGGTTCAAACCATGCCATTCCCGCACAAAGCCTGTAAATCCCAGCACCAGCTGCTCATTCAGATTCAGGCGCTGGCGCACAGCCGCGGTGTCGATATCCTTGAGAAAGCGATCTTGATTGATGCCGTTCGGGATCACCTTGATCCGCTCTTCGGGCACCCCCGCGCGGCGCAGGTGGTCCGCCAGAACATCGGTCACCGGCAGAGCGTAATCTGCTTCGCGCCAGGCCGTCTCCTCGGTCCAGCGGGCCAGGCGTTTGAGAGCGACCTGCCCAAACTTGCTGCGTTCTTCGAAAAGAGGCGCGTTGACCTCGAGCAACATCGGCAGCTTGTAGTGGCGCTTTAGCCAAACCCCGGACAGCAGGAACAGATTACTGCGCTCGTACAGCACATCCGGGCGATGTTCCAGATAGGCCCTCTTGAGGCGGCGGTAGGCGACCAGGGAGTAGGAAAACTCCATCAATTCGTAGACGGCTTGCGGCAAATGCCGTTTCAGAGCAGCGACAAGCGCATTTTCCTCGCCGAAATCCTGCTTCTCGCTACCACCCGGCGCCACTTTGATGATTTCGTGGCCAAGCGCCTTCAGTGCGGTCATCAGTTCTTCAATGTGAACCGCCTGCCCATCGGTCGAGCCGGTTCTGTGGTGGTAAAGTATTTTCATCTTCAACGCCGCCCGAGTATCGACTGGAAAAGATCGTACTGCCCTTGTGACGTTGCCTGCCAGCTGAAGAGCTCCGCATGCGCACGGGTCGCTTCGCGCGACGGCGGGTCTTTCAGGACCCTGAGAACCATCCGGGCAATGGCGTCAGGCGTCCGCTCCGGGATCAACGCGCCGGCGGCTGGGTCGGTGATGACCTCCGGTGCACCCCAGACATTCGTTGCCGCCGCGGGCGTGCCGCTGGCCATGGTTTCCAGAAGGACGTTCGCCCAGCCCTCCCGGCTCGACGCCAAAACCAGTACATCAGCGGCGCTGTAGAGTTCAGACATTTCCTGATGTGGAATAGCCCCCAGGAACCGAACGCGATCGGTTAGTCCGAGCGAGCCCGCCAAGGCCCACAGTTCCGCGTTATCCGGGCCCGTCCCCGCAATCAACAGCGTCGCATCGGGGATTTGAGGCATCGCCTCGATAATCAGATGGTGGCCTTTGCGCTCAATCAGATGACCGACCGACAAGAGAACCTTCCCGCTCACGCCGAACTTCTGTTTCGCGGCATCCCGGTCCCTGGGTTGAAAGAGCTCCAGATCCACGCCATTGCGCAAAACCTCGACCCTCTGATCCGCAATTCCCATCTTCACCAGTTCGTCCTTGAGCGCCTGGCAGACAGTGATCAGTCCGTCGGCCTGCTCCGCTGCTTCAATGATCAGACGGCGCGGGGTCGGATAGTTCGGGATCAGGTTCAAATCGGTGCCGCGGGCCGTAATCGTCAGCGGTTTCCGGAGCGCCCGCGCCAGATAGGCAGCAGCCACACCGTCGGGATAAAAGTAATGGGCATCGATGAGATCGAAATCGAAGCCGTCACGCAGAATACCTGCGACCACCGGCTTCACCGCCCGATACATCAGGGACGGCGTCAGGTTCATCCCGACCTTCGGGATCAGCGGATAGCGCGGGTAGATCACGTCAAGACCCGACCGATTGTCGCTCCTGGGCACCTTTGCGAAGGTCGCGTAATCACCAAACAGGGACGAAGTCGAAGGAAACCAGGGGACAGGCGCAACAACGCGCGCCGTAACCTCGTTGTTTTCCATCAGGTGGCGCAAGCGATTCTCCACGAAAACGCCGTGGTGTGGCTGCGCCTTGTTCGGAAAGAGAGTCGAAAAGGTCAGGATCTTCATTCTGCGATCCCCAGAGTCTTGAGGCAGTCATTATGAGCCGTCATGCATCAAATACCTTTTCATAGGCGGCAAACATCCGCTCCGCGGCGTAGACCTCTTCCGCCTGGGCACGGTTGGCCGCACCGCTCTGCTCACGCACGGCGGTGTCGCCAAGGAGCGTTTCCAGCGAACGACGAAGGGCGACGTCGCTCTCCTTAGGCGTCACGAAGTCCTTGTTCGCGTCTGGGAGCATGGCCTTCACGTCGCCGACATCGAATGAAGCGATGGCACGACCGGACGCCATCGCCTGGAGAATGGAATTCGGCATCTGTTCGGTATCGGATGTCATGACGAAGATATCAATCCAACCCAGCAGCTTATCGATCTCCTCGCAGTGACCGGCAAAAACAACGCGGTCCGCGACCCCCAGTTCCGCCGCCAGCGCTTCGAGATGCGGCCTTTGATCGCCATCACCGATCAGCAGCAACCGTGTGGCATGAGATTCCGGAAGCTGTGCAAAAACCTGCAGAAGCCGTGCGATATTTTTCTCTGCCCGCAGAGGCGCAACGGTGCCGAGGATCAACTCTCCGGGACGCTTCTCGAATCCGGGAGGAATGCCCTCAACCGGAGCCCGGGAAAAGGTGACGCAATCCACGCCGTTCGGAATGTGTGTGATCTTGCGCCGAGGTAACTTCCAAATGTCGCTTGCAATGCGGACAAGTGTGAAGGACGGGACCACGATCTGTGAAGCTCGTGCCAGCGCAAGACGACGAAAGTAAACCCGCCGCGGTATCTGACGCTCCGCCTCCTCGACACCGAAACCGCTCTCAAGGTGCACATGACGGCAGATTGGCGAGAGGGTATTCGCTAGCGCCCATTCCGTGGCGCCCCAGTTGAAGGTCAGAAGAAGATCGGGTGCCTGGGACTTGATGTAGCGCCGGATTGCGCGCAACCGCCCCGGTAAGCCCGTCGAGGGCCCGTCGTAGGCTTCGACCTTCGCGGGAATACCCGGCTTCAGGCGTGAACGGCAGTCGGTCGGGCCGTCCAAGGACAGCACGGTATGCCGATAACGGTCACCAAAGTGATTGATGATCGTGCTGATGCGAATCGGGACACCACCGTGGGCGAAGGTTGGGAAGACGTGCAGCAGGTGCGGTTGTGCCGGCATATTCAAGCCTCACCGGCAGGGGCTGCAACAAGCGGATCCGAGGTCAGATTTAGCTGTGGGTTAGCCGAGCTCATTGAGCCAACGCTCCAGTTCGTCGACCCGTCCGTCCCAGGAATTTTCCGATGCAACGCGCTGGCGCTCGGCCGGTGTGCTGACGCCGCCGTTTTCAATGGCATCCTCGAGCGCCGACAACCACTCGGCTTCGTTACCAGCGACAGCGACCACCTCGCTGAAAAGCTTGATCACACGGATATCAGCGCCGACGACCGGCTGACCGGTGGCGAGATACTCGTGCAGCTTCAGGGGATAGAGGTCGGTCCACCAGCCGCCTTTCTCGGAGCGATAGCACATCACGTTGACGTCCATGTGCGTGTTGTAGGCGGGCAGCCCGTGATACGGCTTGAAACCCAGGAAGTGGACATTGGGAAGCGCCTTGCAGGCGCGGTAGATCTCACCGGTTTCGGGGGTGAGGTGTTCCTCATGGACCAGGCCGATAAAGACCCATTGCCATTCCGGACGCTGCTGCGCGATCGACAGCACCAACGCCATGTTGACCTTTTCATTGATTTTGCCGACATAGCCGATGCGCGGATGGGGAACCGCGGCAAGATCTTCCGGGCACTCGCAGCCCCGCGCGTCGATAAAGGCCTGAGTGTCGGCACCATTGGGCAGCTGCTTCGCGCGCGTGGGTCCGTCTTTCGGCAAGGCCTCGGCCATCCCGGGCGAGCTCGCGATGATCAGATCCGCGCGGGCAACCAGCTTTTCCTGCATGCGTGCCTGCTCATCCGTCCAGCCCGGCATGGAAGAGAAAGTGTCATCCGCGTGATAAACGACCGAGCAATCCCCAAGGGCTTCCACATAGGGCCAGAAGATCGGATGAAAGACATAGACCAGCGGCCGCCGGGCGCTCGACCAGCCGACACGTTTTTTGAGGCCACCCAGATAGCTCCTCATAACCAAACGATCCCAGAGCGGCAGCTTCGGCCAGCGCAGCTGCCAGCGGCCCGGCATGTGGACGTCGACGTTGTAGAGGCGCTTGAAAGACGCGCGCCAGCCGGACTCCCGCCACTCGTCTGTGAAGCGATCCCAGACGAAGAGAGGACCCGTCGCATAGGCAACCGGCCAGCCGCGCTCTCCAAGCCTGGAGGTGAGCTGCTGGCGGGTTTGCCAGTCGTCGCCCCAACGGTTCGTCCCCATGACGATGATCGGTCGATCACGCTCGATATCTGCCATAGTGTTCAACTCACCGTCTTTCATGACCGCGTGGGGCGGAGATTGTTGTTCAATCGGATTAGGTTGCGATTTTGCAGGCGCCTTATAGGCCGAAAACCCTCAACGAACGCCTTGCGGCCAGAGAACCACTCGTACCGTCTGGGCGATGATGCTCAGATCGAGTAGGAGGCTGTAATATTTGATATAGTAAAGATCGTACTGAAGTTTATGGCGGGCATCGTCAATCGACGCGCCGTAAGGATAGTTCAACTGCGCCCAGCCGGTCACGCCGGGTTTCACCCGATGCCGCTCCGCGTAATACGGAATGACCTCGGCGAGCTGCTCGACGAAGAAGGGCCGCTCAGGCCGCGGGCCGACGAAACTCATATCCCCTTTCAGAACATTGATGATCTGAGGGATCTCGTCGATCCGCGTCTTACGCACAAAAGCTCCGACGGCGGTCACCCTGGTATCGTTCGCTGCAGCCCACTGTGGACCGTCGCGCTCGGCATCCACCCGCATGCTGCGGAATTTGTTCAGAACAAAGGGCTTTCCCCTGAACCCCATGCGCTCCTGCCGGTAAAAGATGGGGCCGGGACTGTCCAGGCGCACCGCGATAGCGGTTGCGATGATGATCGGCATCAAAAAGATCAGGAGCGCAAGACTGACGGCGATATCCAGGCCACGCTTGAGGGTCTGCTGCAGCCGGCCACCGGGAAAGCCCTCCGAAAACAGAAACCAGCTGGGATTCAAGGCCTTGAGATCGATATGAAGACTCTCACGCTCGCGGAAGCTCATGTAGTCGGTGATGGCGGTACCGTTCAGGCGGCAATTGACGAGAGACGGCAGCGGCAGATGCCCGCGCCGGTCCTGCACGGCGACAACGATCTCGTCAACATCATTGTTTTCCACGAACTCGGACAGTTCGGTACCGTCAGGCAGTATCCGTTCCGGCGTGACTTTGACCTGCTCACCGGGGATCTGAACAAAGCCCGCACAGATAAAGCGGCAAGAGCGTCCGTCATGCTCGCGCTCTTCCAGCTGAGCCGCGCGCTCTCCGACACCGATGATGACGATCTTATGCTTGAGCTGACTGATATCGACGATCTGCAGAAACACCAGCCGCACGATAATCAATGCCGGAAAGGCGGAAAACATCGCAACCGCAAGCGCAGAGCGCCAAATCTTGAGATCAGGAAGGGTGTAAAAGATAACCGAAAGCGCGAAAGTACTGAGCACAAAGCTCACGAACAACCGCGTGAAGATGTCGGAGAACTTGGAGGAGAATTGCCAGTTGTAAAGACCGAGCGAGAACATCGCCGTCATCACAACTGTCGTGAAAATCACCATCTCCGGAATGAATACGGAGACTGTCTGCAAAAAGTCAGGTCTGCCGTCTGCAGATACGCGCAAATAAATGCCCAGGCCCACGGATGACACCAGCGTGGAGCATTCCAAAGCCGCAAGAATGACAAGGGGACGAGAAAAATGCATGAGGCAGACTTATACTTTTGTTCCCTGGACGGCAACTCAGTGTCCTGGCTATGGGACACATCGCGGTCGAGCCGGCTTTCCTACGTTCAAGTTTGTTTGCGATCCACACCGACCGGAGCCGAGTGACGGCAGACGAATAATTCGCAAAAATTGTTACACAAAGTACTTAACGCTTTAACTACATTGCAAGATCCGCAGGCTCACGACCAGTGTCAAGAAGTGAACTTCTACAACTCCAGCAATAACGCGAGTGTTCTCCTGTTGCGCGCTTGCGCTCAAATGATCAAATTTTAGGCACGGATACGTGCAGGTTCCGATGGTGGCATGGAAGCCGGCGCATGTCCGCTGCCATGTACTTTCCGCAAGAAGGACTCAAACATCACAAGCGACCAAATCGCGGCGCTGTGTTCGCGTGCGCCAGACTGATGCTGGTTTACCAGAGTCTCGATGAAATTCATATCGAACAGACCGGTGTCACCGAGCGTTTCACTTGAAAGCGACTCGCGCACACGCTCGCGCAATGGTCCCCGGAACCACTGCGCCACGGGTACGGCAAAGCCCATCTTGTCACGATAAAGGATGTCGTGGGAAAGATGCGGCTCCAGCGCTTTTTTGAAGATGTGTTTACCTTCACGCCCTTTGAGTTTTTGTTGCGGCGCAATCCGGGCGGACCACTCTATGAACTTGTGATCAAGGATCGGGACCCGAACCTCGAGGGAGTTCGCCATACTGGCCCGGTCAACCTTGGTCAGGATATCACCGGGCAGATAGGTCTTCATGTCCGCATACTGTACACGGCTGAGATAATGATCCGTCGGCGCCTCGCGCATGAAACGGCCGACGACCTCAGAGGCATGATAGCCCTGAAGCTCACGGCGCATAGAGTTCGAATAGAGGCCGTGGCGCAGATCATCGTTCAGGATCGAGACCGAGTCGAAATAGCCACCAACCGTTCCCCGCGCCAGGGCCTGGAATGTGGTCTTGGCCCGCAACGGCTTGGGCGCCCAGTCCAGCTTCGGATAAAACCGTCCAAGCGCCGAGAAAAGCGGTGCCCGCAGGCCGGCAGGCACACGGCTGCGGACCTGCTCCTCGTAGTGATGCCAGCGATAGCGCCGGTAACCGGCAAAAAGCTCGTCCCCGCCGTCACCCGACAGAGCAACCGTGACCTTCTCACGGGCCAACTTGCAGACCTGATAGGTCGGCATGGCCGAACTATCAGCAAAGGGCTCGTCGTAGAAACCGATCAGATCGTCAACCAGATCGAAGGAATCCGGATCGACCTGGCGCACGTGGTGGCGGGTCCCGAACTGTTTCGAGACCTGGTCGGCATATTTCGATTCATCATAGTCGGGTTGTCCGAATCCGATCGAACAGGTGTCGACCGGTTTGTCCGACACGCCGGCCATCAAAGCAACCACCGCGCTTGAATCGACTCCGCCGGAGAGGAAGGCGCCCAGGGGCACTTCCGCGATCATCCGGATCTTGACCGCCTCGCGCAGTTCCTCGATCAGGGACTCGCAAATGTCGTCTTCGCTGAGGTTCTCGACATCATCGAAGCGCACGTCCCAATACTGACGCGGGTTCGCCGGCAGATCGTCGCGCCGCTGAATGAGAATATGGCCCGGCGCCAGCTTGTGGACGTTCTTGTAAATGGACTTGGGATCGGGAACGTAGCCGTAACCGAAATACTCTTCCACCGCGAAGGGATCGAGCTCGCGGCTCAGCTCCGGATGCAAAAGAAGAGACTTCAGCTCCGAGCCGAAGACCAGGGTGCCGCTGGGAAGGTACGAGTAATAGAGCGGCTTGATACCGAGCCGGTCGCGCGCGAGGAAGAGCGTCTCTTTGTTGCTGTCCCACAGCGCAAAGACGAACATGCCCCGGAACCGCTCGACGCAGGATTCGCCCCACTCAGCCCAGGCATGAACGATCACTTCGGTGTCGGAGTGTGTCTTGAAGCGATAGCCGGCCGCTTTCAGCTCCTCGGTCAGCTCTCTGAAGTTATAGATCTCGCCGTTGTAGATGACGACCACAGACCGGTCTTCATTGAACAGCGGCTGTTGCCCCTCTGCCAAATCGATAATGGCCAGCCGACGGTGTCCGAAACCGACGCCCGGTGCCGTGTAGAGGCCATCCTCATCCGGGCCGCGATGAACGATCGAATCGTTCATCTTGGCGAGCAGATCACGATCTATGGTGTTTTGGCCCCGCGTTTCGAAGAGCCCGACGATCCCACACACTTACTGATCTCCATCCAGATTACGTTCGTCTTTCAAGTTTCCCGCACTTTGCCGGCTGGTCGAGGTGCTGTTTATTATCGCTTTTTCAGCTTGCATCAAGTCCGCGTCTGTCTGTTGCAACAGGGCGCTGACCGATTCCATCTGCGAGGTGAATTCACGCAGCAAGTCATGCGCATCGACAGGCGCGTCTGTATAATCCGTTGCAACTGCAATGGCCGCCGCGGAGCGCACGCCACCGAGCAGGCGTGCCTTGACCTGCAGCAGCTTTGCGACATAGGGGTTCGAGGTAAAGCGGCCATCGACCCAATACCAATACCATACAACGCGACCTCTGCGATGGGTGAGCATCCGGACGTATCTTACTTTGCGCGCTTCGCCATCAATCGTTGCCTGGTAGGTGCCGCTGCCGGCCCGGTCCCAAAACACGCCATCCTCGAAACGGTTGTTCGAGTTCACGACCTCGGCGTCCTGCCGCTGAGACGCATAGAAGGCCAGGTAGACGTCGACCTGCTGCTCGTCACGGCGATAGCTGCTGTACAATTCTACATCCGCGCCAACAAAACTGGGGTTCCAGTTCGGTGTGGCCACATCGACTTGTTCCCAGGGGGCCGAAACCGCAATCGGCCGCAGCGGGATCATGGTGTCTTCCGCGATTTGATATTCGGTCAGGCGCTGACCGGCTTCGCCACTGACCGCAATCGCCAGGATTGCGACCGAGGCAAGAACCGGCATGGCAACGCGGCCATCCGTTGTTTCGAGAATCCCCTGGGCCGCCGCCCGGCGCCGATTGGACGGCAATGCCTCACGGAACGAAAAACCGATCGCGAGCAGCAGTATGGTCACGAAACTCAGGAAAATGAAGCCGTAGGTCAGATGATCTGCGCCAACGGCAACGGTAAAATCGCTCAAATGTGCGAGCATCACGATCCCGAAAGCACGGAATCCATTGGCAATGATCGGAATGGTGAAAGACAGCGCAATGAAGGCCAGACGGCGCTTGGTGCTGCGATACATCTGATTGGCGCCGATGAAACCCAGAGCAATCGTGCTGATCAGGAACCGCACGCCCGCACAGGCTTCCGCAACTTCGAAGCTGCCCGAGGGAATATGGATGAAGAGCCCGTCCAGATAGACAGGGATCCCCACCAATTGAAGCATGTAGACAACAAAGACCGCCGTCACGTCCTGGAGAGGAGCAATCGCGAATTCGCCGAAGGGAATGGTGAAAAACAAAAAGAAGAGGGGAAAGGCAATCCGCCAGGCGATCCGCCACCCCAGAATCGTAATCACCGAACCGACCAGCATGCTCACGAAGGCGAGCTGCTGCACTGCCTGGGTCCCAGACACGGCGCCAACAAGGCCGCCAAAAGCAAGAACCGCCAGAATCGGAAAGCCAAGCTTTGCAACTCTGGGCGCTAAACCGGAGAGCCGTTTACGCCGGATCCAGACCAGATAAGCCGAAACAGGTGGAATCAGGAAGCAATGGCCGAAGAGAGTCGAGGACAGCCAGGTTTCCACCATGGACTGTCCGGTTTCGAAAAACAGCAGGATCAAACCGACCCACGAGACGAAGATCGCGCCCAGGCTCCATTGCCACTGACGGCGCAAGGCAGCTTCCGCCTCAGGGTCCGGGGCAGCGGCCTGGACGGCCTCTATATCGAGTTTGCTTTCCAACATCTTCCCGTCTTCGTCAAACCGGCATGTTTTGCGCGGTGCCTTTCAGCATCACGGTTAAACGATCAATGTTCGCACTCCAGGCATAATCGCGCATCACGCGTGCGCGCGCCTTCTTTCCTAGCAGCGATTCCTTGTCCGAGTCTAAAAGCGCGATAATTTTTCCAATAAATTCATTGGGATCATCTGCTTTAAGGACTTCTTCACCATAACTCGCATCGATACCCTCGAGGGCTTGCGACGTGGCAACCACGGGCCTGGCCATCGCCATACCCTCAAGAACCTTATTCTGCACGCCCCGGCTGATGCGCAGCGGTGCAACCACCGCGGCGGCATGCGCTATATAGGGCCTGACGTCCTCAACCCGTCCGGTTACGGTGACGGCGTCCCGACGGGCCAGGGCTTTGACTTCGTTCCCCGGTTTCGAACCGACGACATAGAAACGGACGTCTTCGCGCTTTTCGCGAAGACGGGGCAGAATCTCCTCCGCAAACCAGATTACGGCATCCGCATTGGGCCAATAATCCATCGCGCCGGTGAACACCAGCGGGCGTTCATCCGCGCTGAAGGGACTCTCGAAAGCTTGCGCGGGATCAAAAAACTCGAAATCGACCCCATTGTTGATGTGTGAAATCTTATCGCTACTCTCGGGGGCCAGTTTGCGGAAAAACGCCGCTTCGGCAGGGGACACGAAAAGACCGGCGTCACTCTGCGCCGCAATCTTGCGCTCAAACTCCAGAAGCTTCCGGCCTTCGCGGTCGTAAATCCAACTGGCGGGCCAGGGCTTGCTGTCAGCGTATTGGCGCCATTTGTCGGAGTCGACATCAACGAAATCCACGATGCGGCGGACTTTTTCGTTCAAAGATGCCGGGATGTACTGAGCGACCGCACCCGAAAAGACGAACACGGACTCGAGATCGCGCTCTCTGGCCAAGTCATCGACCCAGCGCTGCAATCCCGCGTTCTTGTAATAACTCAGCGTCAAGGGATCCCCATTCAACAGGGCGGTCGACGACCAGAGCTTCGCGGTCAGGGGATTCAGCCGGGCAAAATGACAGCGATCGCAGACACCGCGCAAATGATCGGCGTACTTCAGATCTTCCTCGTCATCGATGAAACACCCCAGATGCACCCGGTACTGCTCCGCGAGCCCCTTGAGAATGTTCCAGGAACGGATCTTGTCGCCTTTGTCCGGTGGATAGGGGATCCTGTGCGACAGGAACAGAAGTTCAGGTTGCACGCTCATCCCAGGCTTCTCGAGATTAAGGGCCCAACCAGATTGGCCACCGGCAGCGGCAATTTGCGCCAGGCCGAAATGAACAGACTGTACTTGGGATTATTGGGATTGATCTCAGGCAAGTCGTTTATGCCCAGCAGCTTATACTCGTGCACCAAGGGCTCGGGTTCGAAACCCCAGTGCTTCTTGAAATTAAAGGCTCCTGTCCCGCGCTTGCTGCGGCCGAAGTCGAAAACCCGGTAACCCGCCTCGCACGCACGGCGCATCAAATCCCAATACATAAAGTCATTGATCGCGAGCTTTCGGTCAGTCGAGGTACCGCCGCCATAATAGGGCACGACCTCGTCGCGGAAGTAAAAGCTCATGACGCCCGCAACCGGACGCCCTTCATGGGTGATGGTCAGGACTTCGCAATCCTCGCCGAACACATCTTTCAGGGTCTGAAAGTATTTACGCGAAAAGACCGGTGTTCCCAGGTTTCTGACACTCTCGGCATAGACATTGTGAAGGCGCGACGTATCCTCATCGAGTTCGCCTGCAAGGCCGGATTTCAAACCCTTGCGCACCATCGCGCGCTGTTTTCGCGGGATGGCGGCGAGATTCTTCTCCGGATCCGGGTCCATGGTTTTGCGGAAGGTCACATAGAGATCGTCTTTGCGGGCCCAATCCTCGTGAACCGGGGTTCTCAGTCTCAACTCGAGATAGTCAACCCCCAGTGAAGCCGCCAGTTTCTCGGCCTCCGCATAGAGGGCAGCTTGTGCTTCGACATCGGAAGTAGCTGCGCCTCCATACACACAAAAGGCATTGGAAATCAGAGCATTACCGAAGAGGCGGCTATGCAGGTGCACCAGAGGCAGAACGCCGCAAATCTCGTCATCGCGCTCTGCATAGAGGAAATAGCAATCGTGCCCGAAACTCTCTTCAATTACGGTCTTCCAACCGGCCCGGTGAAAAAAAGTCGCCGATTCACAAGCCGATACAAAGCTGTCCCACTTGCCGCGCGCCGAGTCATCGAGACGCTTGATTGCGATCCCCCCTACCACGTAAACCTCACGCCGCCCGTCTGTGCCGGTCAAGAAAGACCTGATCGACCCGATCCCAGGAGAAATCCTTCAGGACTGTCCGCAAACGCGATTCCATGCGGCCCAGGTTCGTGTAGTGGCGGAAGTTCGACTTCGCCGAAGCGCCGGGAACCCTCGGCTGCTCGGGATCGATCTCCCAGGGGTGGAAGTAGAACATGCAGGGCTCACCGTCCTTACGGTTAACCCGCCGCATCGCCCAACGCGAATAGCTGTAGGGCAACAAGCGGAAGTACCCGCCACCGCCGCAAGGAAACTTCTTTTTACCGAGAGTCCAGGTGGTAACCGGAATTTCGAGCAAATCGTGATTTTTCGAGGGCGTAAAGGCAAAGCGGGGTGCTGCAGGCATGCCGTAGAGGTCATGGTTGATAGGATAAACGCTTGAGCTGTAGGCGTGGCCCTCACCGGCCAGGACATCGAAGGCCCAGGGCGTTCTCTCATCGATCGAGAAACTGGCCGCCCGGTAACCTGTAACGGCGCAGCCGCCGACATCCTCCAGAATAGCCTTCGTCTTACGTACGTCTGCCCGGAACTCACCTTCGGTCTGATGATGCACGCGGGTGTGTTCGTAGCCGTGGCTGGCCAGCTCGTGTCCCGCCTCGACCATCCGGCGGATCAGTTGGGGATAGCGCTCCGCTACCCAGCCCAGAGTGAAGAAGGTCGCGCGCACGTTATGGTCTGCAAACATCTGCATGATCGCGTCGCTATTCCGTTCGACCCGGCAGCTGTGATCGTCCCAATCGCTCCGCGTAATCTGATCCGCAAAAGCAGAGACCTGAAAATAATCCTCGACGTCCACCGACATGGCGTTGACGATGCCGTGCCGGGAGGGTGCGCCGCCACCCGATCCGGACTTTGCGTCAGACGCAACCGGTCCATTGACCGCTGTATCGGGCATATTTCTATACTGCTGCATTCACCGCCTCCGTGGCGCGCCTTGCCAATTCAACTCTCGTACCTTCGGACAGATCTGCACCGGATCAGCGAAACCCCGATTCAGTCTGGCCTTCAACACCGTGGACCGGATCATATCTTAGCGAGCCACTTCGTGGTTTCGCCGAAACATGTGGATCCGCTCTCACTCAAACACTCAGAGGCGATTTACCAGGACAGTGGACGCCATGAGCGATTCCATCCAACCAAGATCACCTCTAGTATCCCGAATCTGAAATTCACTTCATTGAATTTCAGATTCAACGGGACACTAACTCATTGAATCTAATGTGCTTCAGTTTCTGAAAATCGCCACACACTATGCGGCGAACTTCAGAAACATCACACTAGGGTCGAGGTCATGTTCTTAACCCTGTTTGTCAAGAACGCTCGCTTGCTACCCTGCCTAATTGGAGAGCGTTCTACCTCACCAGCACCTCTCGCCGACAAGCACCGCACTCCTGTGCGCAACCGACTGCGCCTTTCGGTTGCAAAAAACGACAGATGGCATCGATGCCAATTGTCAGGATTAATTCTTACTGCGGCTGCCTTCCAACGCCGAGACCCGCCTGAACAGCCTGTCCAAATCCGAATTCGCGCCCGATCCACTCTCCGGCAATCCGTTTGTTCCCACCGGAGGCTCCGCCGGTGACTGCACGATGCCGGTTTCTTCGCGGGCAATCGTCATGGGTGGCAACGCCGCGCCTTCTTTGCGCATATCGAGAACCACGTCCTCAACGTCAGCCGCGGAGATTTCATGCCGGTCTTCAAGATAGCTGGCAAGGAGCAAACGGTCGCAAAGAAGATTGATCCGGCGCGGAACGCCTGCAGTTTCGGAATAGATGATCGGGTACGCAGAGTCATCGATGCGCGGGTCGTTCTGCCAGCCGACCTGGATCAGACGGTGCTCGATGTAGGAACGGACTTCATCGAGATCCAAAGGCTGCAGGTGATAGGTCGCAATGACGCGCTGGCGGAGCTGCTCGAGGCTGGCGCTCGCCAGGGTCCGCCGAAATTCCGGCTGCCCGACCAAGTAAATCTGCAGCAATGATCTGTGTTCGCTCTGGAAATTTGAGAGCATGCGAAGCTCTTCAAGCGAGGAATGCTTGAGGCTTTGTACTTCGTCGATGATCAGGAGCGGGCGGCTGCCGTCCCGATGGCACTCCAGCAAAAAGGCTTCAATCCGTTTCAGGATCGTCGCTTTGTCCGCACCCTCCTGCGACAGGCCGAAAGAGGCGGCAACCAGGCGCAGCAGGTTGTCTGCTTCAATCTGGGTCGTCACCACACGCGCCGTGATTAAGCGCTGACCTTGCAGAGAAGATAAAAAATAATCCATCAGCGTGGTTTTACCCGCGCCGACTTCACCGGTGATCACGATGAAGCCTTCACCCTTGCTCAGACCGTAGGTGACATAGGCGACAGCCTTTTTGTGCGGCTGACTCGTGTAGAAAAACCGGTGGTCCGGGGTGAGCTGAAACGGTAGCCCTGTCAGATTGTAAAAATCTGTGTACATAACCTTAGGTCGGACCCTTTTGCTGCGTCGTGGCCCTTAGCTTAACCCCTGACGCCGCGGCTTGTGTGTGAAGCTTATGCGTTGTCGGTCGTATCGCCATAACCATAGTAGCCGCCATAGTATGACCCGAACTGGGTCGCACCGAACTGTGGGCGTGCCTTGTTAAGGATCAGGCCGATATTTGGACAGGTGCTGATCAGGTCCAGCGCCGATTTAACGGCGGACCTGCGCGTTCCCTCTGCTTCAACCACGAAAACGATCTGATCGGCGTGCCGCGCCAGGATCGAGGACTCGGTGGTCGCCAGCACAGGCGGGGCATCAAACACGATGATTCTGTCCGGATAGCGTTTGGAAATCTCCTCAACCAGACGCTTCATCCGGGTGCTGGCGAGCAATTCGGTCGACATGTGGTTCGGCTTACCCGCCGGTATGATCGAGAGCGACTCGACATTTGTCTTCAGAATAACATCGCCGACATCAAGCGACGGATCCTCCAACAGGTCCAAAAGACCCTTGTTGGCGGTGACTCCCAAACGCTTCACGATACTCGGACGCGACAGATCACCGTCAATCAGAAGCACCGTCAGATCTTTCTCTGTCGAGATGCTCATCGCGAGATTGATCGCGGTAAAGGTCTTGCCTTCGCCCGGCACGGCGGAGGTCACCATGATCAGGTTGTGCAGGTTGCTGTTTTCCTGCCAACGGTTGCGCAGGACCGAGTTCTTTATGATACGGAACTCTTCGGTCGTCAGCGAACGGCCGCGGTCAGGTGTGAGAATACCCTCGTGCCGCAGACGGTCAAAATCGATCCGGACTTCCCGGCTACCGCGCGCAGAACCGGATTGAGCAGAACCGGATTGAGCAGCTGCGGGCTGGGCCGCGTGGCCAGGAGCGGGCTGAACTGGCACCGGTTGAACGGGCATTGGCTGTGCAGGCGCCGCCTGTTGCGCGGGCATCGCTTGCGCGGAAGCCGCCGGCGCTGGCTGCTCTTGCTGTGTCTCAACTGACGAAAGAACGGTTTCGACAGGTGGGAAATTCTGATGCAGAGCCGACGAACCTAGCTTCGCGGCGGCCTTCTCAACTAGCGAATCGCCGCCACGCGCCTTGGCTTTAGACGTACTGCCGTCTGGACGGTCCATAACTCAGTAACCCTTCATCTCAAAACCTTAACTGCCGCCGAAAATTAACGGCACAATCTTGTTGGAAATCGTGTCGCTGACCGCTGCAGGAATCCCTGCGCCCTGCTGCACGATATCCAGATTGCTCAATCCAACTTGCTGCTCAATGCGCATCAAAGACCCATAGGCACCGACCATGGCAATCAGAACCACCGCCGTTCCGGCAAGTTTGGATAGGCCCCAACCTCGCCTCGTGAGGTCCTGAACCGCCGTGACCGTACCCAGTACCGGCATCGCGAAGGCAGAGCCCAGATTTGTGGCGTCATGGAAGGTATCCTGGATAAAGATCATCACCCAGGCGACCCCGACGCCCGCGCCGAGTCCCACAAAGAGAACCATGGTCAGAAAGAGCCCGCGATTCGGACCATCAGGCAGAGCAGGAATTTCCGGCGGATCGACAACACGGAACTGCACCGGTTCAGCGCTGACTTCCCGTTCTTGCGAGATTCGTGCTGATTCCCGACGCTTCAGCAACTCATCATAGTTTTCTTTAATGATGCCGTAGTCACGGTTGAGCTTCTTAAGTTCCGCCTCGACGGCCGGAACATTAGAGCGCAGCCGCTCCAGCTCTGCAATCTGCCCCTGGATCTGATCGACCCGGCGCTGATTGATCTGAATAATCGACTGCTGCTCGATGAGCCGCAGCTGCAGCTGCGCATAAAGCGGATTTGGAACGCCCGTTTCCGCCGTAGGCTCTTCACCGGCGCTCAATTCAT
This sequence comes from Denitrobaculum tricleocarpae, assembly GCF_007004665.1. Classification (GTDB taxonomy): domain Bacteria; phylum Pseudomonadota; class Alphaproteobacteria; order Kiloniellales; family Kiloniellaceae; genus Denitrobaculum; species Denitrobaculum tricleocarpae. The sequence goes on from NZ_ML660059.1 coordinate 221,642, forward strand.
TCTGCAGAGCCGCTTCCAGCTCACGCTCGTTCTTGGCCTCCAGGGCCTTTAACCTGCGTTGGGCGATCACGACGTCAGGATGTTTCTCGGTGTAGCGGGTCAGGAGCTCCTGTACCTGCGCTTCAATCTCAATGATACGCAGGGTGGTGTCAGAGGGCGGCCCTGAACCAATACCGATATTAGTGACGCCGCCGATCAACTCCGGCACAGAAGAGAGCTCTCTCTTGATAACCGCTTCCTGCGTCACTGCGTTGTTGAGGGCGTTCTCAGCTGCGATCAAGGCGCCCTCGGCACGCTCAACGCGGCCATGATATCCTGCAGCCCCCGGCAGAATGTCGAAATTCTGCTGCTTGAAGTTGGCGAGACGCTGCTCAGCCTGCTCAAGCTGGCGCTCGTAGTCTTTGATCTGATCGTTGATGAAGCGCTGCGCCTCATCCATGTCGTTCCGGCTTTGCCCCAGGTTGCCCTCGACGAAGATTGTCAGAAGCGCATCCACCACATTGCGTGCCCGGACCGGGTCGCCATCCTCAAAGCTGACTTTAAAGAGATTCCCGCCATTGCTTTGAACACTGGTCTTGTCATTCAAACGCGTGAGCAGGCGCTCCATCTGATCGGGGGTCGTTGCCGTGATATCCAGATCGGTCATCCGCGCGACCTTCTGCAGGTTCGGACGGCTGAGAAGCGTCTGCTGCATAATCTGGATTTCGGATCGAATATTGGTGTCGACTGCCAGCCCCTGCAGCAACGGCCGCAGCATGCTGGCGGTATCAACGTACAACCTGCCCGAGGACACAAAGACGTCAGGGATCGTGGCAACGTAGAACCAACCGGCAATACAGACGACCCATGCGGTGGACAGGGCATACCAGCGACGCTGCCAAACCGCATTACAATAGAAAATAAACTGTGCGTAGATGTCGTTCATCTCGACGTTCGACCGCCCTTCAAGTCCGTCCCAATCTCATACAACACGGGATCAATTTGCAATCTGAAGCTTAGCAATAGACGCGTTTTCGATCCGATTTGTTTAAAGATTTAATATTAACAATTCCTGACAGGAAGGTGACTTTTGCCGGTTCCGAGTCCGGTACGCCCAAAGACTAAGACGCCGAACAAGAAACTTACTGACTTAAATGCCATCCTGCTTTCCAGGTCAGTTACGTCCCAATTGTGGCACGACGATGACAACACTCCGTTTACATGCGCAATAATAATCTCACGAGACCGATGCGCCGGACTTTATCCTTCCAAGACCTGCATCCAGAGCAAGTCCGCATACGCCAATCATAACGTTCGTATACGTGTTTTAGCCCTTTGGTGTATAGAAAATCGAGAGGTTTTTTCGATCAGCTTTATGTGATGCCGTGGAAAAAACCCTGTAAACCAAGGAAAACATAGGATTCGAGTGGTCTGCCATACCCTTACCTATCTGCTCTAACGCACGCCTAAAAACACGTGAGGGGCGCCAACCGGCACCCCTCGCAAGACTGTTCAGCCTGTGGCTGCCTAAAATACACTTTCCGGCACGATCAGGACGTCACCCGGCAGAATTGCCACATTCGCCGTAATATCGCCGTCCTTAATCAAGTCATCCAGGCGAACCCGGAACTCTTTTTGCTCATCGTCGACAAGCCGCACGATCGTCGCGTCATTACCATCCGCGAACTGTGTCAGCCCGCCAACCGAGATCATAACGTCGAGCGCAGTCATATTGGCCCGATAGGGAATCGCCTGCGGGCGTGCTGCTTCGCCTAAAACCCGGACCTGCTGGGTGAAGGGACCGACGAAACCTGTCACGATAATGGTGACGATCGGGTCTTGTACAAAGACCGCCAACTTTTCCTCAATCTCGCGCGCAAGTTCGCTCGGCGTCTTGTTTGCCGCATCCAGATCCTCCATCAGAGGAACCGAAATCCGGCCGTCCGGCCGCACAGGAACTGAAATGGTCAGCTCAGCATTGCGCCAGACAAAAATGTTCAAGTTATCGCCAGCACCAATTTGGTACATGGGCGCAACGGAATCAGCGCCCAACTTTGCAGCCGGCAAATCCGCCTTGTCGCTGGAACAGCCGACAAGGAGCATACCCACTCCCACCATCAAGGCAGTAAAAGCCTTTTTCGCACCCAACGGACTAAGAAGCATCTGGACCCCCTCAAGTTTCTACAGTGGGTTTTACACCCAACCTCTTCGCTGGTAAAGGCGCGGTGAGCGAAACTTACTGTAAATCTGGTGACTTAACGAAAATATAATGGCCGATTCGCCCCTTAACCTTAACAAAAGACCTCACGAAAGGCTAAAAACATGCATTAACCTGCATTACATCCGACTCGGTCACAAATTCCGAAGAATCTCATGTAGCCGCAAAAACCTTGGTGTAGACAGTTTTGCCTCATTTCCAAAGTCTTTTCGGGCTTTGATGGACAAACAATCGCCGGGTAACCGACACGACACGTCTGATATCTTGCCGGCTGGAATGCCCCCCGGAAACCATTTCATTGACCGGCCAATCCGCCAATTGCCATAGAGCAAGGCACTCCCGGTCATTCCGTAAGTCTATTCCGGAGACCCGCTTCCGGCAGAGCGGGATAAGGGGCCAGGCCCGCATCTTCTCTGGTTTTATACCATTTGTTGCTGCTATCGGGTTTTCTGCCGCCGATGATTGTGTTGTTAGAGACTTTGGCCTCAGGAACATCACGGCTATGAACAAACCTGGTTTTCCGTCTCGAAGGTTCTATGACCACAACGTTGCCGGTGATCAGACTTGAGTTGACCGGATGGCCTTTCTTATTTTTGTACGCCAATTCCAGACCGATACCGATAATGTCTTGATTGCTGCTGTTGCTGCCCTCTTGCAGAACATTATTCCGGATGATGACCTCACCCCCGTTCGGAACATCGATCAGGCGGCTATCCTTGCCGTCCAGAGAGGCAATAACGTTTTCCTCAATCGTGGTGCGTGCTGCCCGACTTTTAATGGCGTGGCCTTCATCTTTTGAAGACAGGAAAACACTGTTGCGAACCGTGAGCTCTGTCGCCATACCGATATAGATTCCATGAGACCTGCCACATTTGATGCCACAGGCTCCGCCCAGGCGTTCGAATTTGCTGTTCTCAATGAGAATGCGGCCGCCACCCCTGGACTTGGTAAGGATACCCTGCTGACTGTCACGGAAGTAAACGTCACGCAGAGTCAGATTATCCCCCTCAAGCCTGATACAGGCACCGTTGCCATCCCCAACCTTAATACCTGAACACTCTATACCCTCAACAGTCGTGTTATTGCCTTTAATGACCAGATTGGCCTTGCCTTCGGCAGCTGTTTCGAGCAGGTGAGTGCCCTTCGAACCCCGGACAGTTACATTATTCGCCCTCAAAACTGCCGCTTCATAAAATACGGCACCACCGATCGTGATCACGGCGCCATCCTGAGCTGCCTTAAAAGCTTGCCCGAGCCGCTTGAACTGCCGGCAGTCTCCTCCGTTGCACGTCGACACCACACGATTAGGATCTACGGGCGGCGGCTCCGCCGGGAGCCGGTAAAGCCAAATTCCCTTGTTCGCAGTTCCATAGGCCGCGAAAACGTCCAGGTGCTCCAGATAAATGAACTTCGAGTACGGCCGGCTTCTCTGCGGGGCCGGCCCACCATGGTTTTCATACAGCGTCCATTCGTTGGTAACCGGGTCAAGAGTGAAAATCCGCCGGTCTCCGGACCAGTAAACCAGATTCTTGTCTCTTGAATTGTAGGCTGGGCCTGCGTTCTGGGAGAATGCGGGACGTTTCGTCTCGTTCTGCAGTTCGGATATGCGGAGACCGTCGCCAAGCTTGGCCGATCGCACGCCAGCCCGGTCACTCAAGACAAACAACCGCCGGACCGGATCGATTATGGCAGTGCCATCTGTTCCGGTTTTGCGCACCTTCCGCACCGAGCTGTATTCTCTTCGTTCGACATCCAGGACCCATAAGCGGGAGCGGGAGACCAAAATGATGTTGCCGGTCGCAGGATCCAGTTCCGCAGTCCGATAGCCCGCCATCTTTTGAGTCAGCTCCGGGCTGTGGCCCGTCCAGGTCTTGGTTTTGATGTCAAACTCCCACAGCGGAGCGCCGGACCGTCCCTGGCCGCCGATGCAAAACGCGACCTGTGGCCACACAAAGATGCTCTCGGTTTTGGGACTGTAGACGATGGTGTCGTAAGTGTGACCCGGCACCGGCGCATCGAATTTTCCGTCGCCGTCAAGATCGGGTACACGCGGGCAGGGATGCTGTTTACTCTTCGGCGCATCCCACGCACCGGTCTCCGGGTTTTTATACACGAAGGGGCTGGGCTCAGTGAGCCGGGACCAGCTCAAATCGACAAAATCAAAGGCGTATACCTCGTTACCACTGTAATCCCGGTGACCCCCGCCATGGAAGTACCAGAACCGGCCGTCAAAGGTCGCCCCGTTCCACGTCTTAACCACAGATTGGGGGCCGGTTACCCCCCCGTTCTCCGGGGTCATTTCCCTCGTTGCCAGCACCTGCCTGATCGCCGTGCCGGGCAATTCAAACCATTGCCCCGGCTCCAGGTTTGCCACGATCTCGGCCAGGTCCGGCATTTCGGCCTGTTTTACGGCAAACCGCATGGGATCCGGCAGACCCGCCGCTGTCTCGGTCTTTGGGACCGGCGCCGGCTTCCCGGCTTCCACGGCTTCAAGCGGCTGCGCACGCTTCGGGGCAGGCGTTGCTTCACTTGTCGTTGCTTTCCCAGGAGAGACCGGCGCACCGGGATCTCGAGATTTGTCGGTCGGAGTCGGTTTGGTTTTCTGCTGCGGCGAGGATTGAATTTGCGGCTGGCTCGGAGGCCGCTCGATCGTGAGACCGCCATCGTCGCCACGGCGGATCGCACCATCTTTCCATGTCGACCCTGCCGGCAACTCGGTCAGAAGGATTGTGCGTCCAGAAGTATCCGCATAACTCGCACTCAAAGCGCCGACAAATCCGGTAACGATGGCGCTAGAGACAAACAACACTGTACGGGACACATTTTGCCTCATGAGGCTATTCTCTCCATTGAACCGCTGCCGGCGTCCGGGACGGTCAATAAGCGGAACCGCCGTGATTCCGCGTCCCAGTATCCCGAATCTGAAATTCACTTCATTGAATTTCAGATTCAACGGGACACTCACTCATTGAATATATTGTGACTCAGTCTCGAAAACTTGCCGCGCATCATGCAGCGAACTTCAGAAACATCACACGAGTCACTCTAGGCAATTATCGAAGCTTAAATGAAACCCTGTGTAAACAGGAAGTGGGGATATTGTGACGGGACGAAACCGGCACAAGTTTGCAGGTTATTGAATTTTTCGTTAACTGTCTGGTTTCAGGTCAGCCAAGCGGGCCATCGATGCCCGGAAAAAACAAGCGGAGAGATAACTGGGATATGCTTGCGCAAGAGGCTCACAGACCGATTGATCTGCCGGATGATATGGCACCGTGCCTCACGGTGATCATTGATACTGAGGAAGAATTCGACTGGGACGCACCTTTCTCGCGCGATAATGTGTCGGTCGAGACGATCGCTGCACAACATGCCGCTCAGGATATCTTTGCGCGCTACGGCATCGTACCGACCTATGTGATCGACTATCCGGTCGCGTCAACGGCGTCCTCCGTGGCCGTACTGAAGCCCTTGATGGAAGCCGGAGCCTGCGAGGTCGGGGCGCACCTGCATCCCTGGGTCAGTCCGCCTTACGAGGAAGAAGTCTGCGTGCGCAATTCCTATCCGGGCAATTTGGCGCGGGATCTGGAACGCCGCAAACTGCTGGATCTGACCGAGACGATTGAGCGGAATTTTGGCCATCGCCCGACAGTTTACAAAGCCGGGCGTTATGGCGTGGGAGCCAATACTACCTCGATCTTGACAGAGTTGGGCTACAAGGTGGACGTGAGCGTCGTGCCCTACACGGACTTTACCGGAGACGGCGGCCCGGATTTCCGGCGCTTCGGTTTTCGGCCCTACTGGTTCGGAGACGAAGACAAGGCCCTGCTCGAGCTGCCTCTGAGCACCGGGTTTTACGGAGCCCTGGCGCCCCTGGGTCAGCAGCTATTTCCTCTGATCTCGGGATCTCTTGGTCTCTCTGTCCGCCTGCCCGGGATTCTCTCTCGGAGCAAGTTGCTTGAACGCATCCGCCTCTCTCCCGAGGGTGCGAACCACGCGGAACACCGGCGCCTGACCAAGAGCTTGCTGGCGCAGGGTTGCAGGATGTTTTCCTTTACCTATCACAGTCCGTCCCTGGCCGCCGGCCACACACCCTACGTCCGAAATCAGGCGGATCTCAGCGCTTTTCTCGACAGTCTGGACCGTTATTTCGATTTTTTCATGAATGAGTTGGGCGGACAGGCGACAACCCCTGCGCGTTTCCACGCCCGGCTGACTGAGCCCACGGCCGAAGTGAAGCGGTCGCAGGAGAAGATCGCTACGGCATAGGTCCTGGGACCGTTTTCCCGGGGTCTGAGTTTGGCGGCAACATAGTTTCACGCAGCCGTTACGCGGGCTCTCAGACTGGCGACTACACGCCCGGCAGTCTTGCCGTCCCACATTTCGATCTTTTTGGACTTGGGCCAGTTGCCACTCAAGACTTTGTCCACAGCCGCTTCGACACTGGCGGGAACGGTGAGCCGATTCGTGCCGTCCGTGACTGTGATCGGCCGTTCGGTATTGTCGCGGACGGTGATGCAGGGAATGTCCAGGTAGGTGGTTTCTTCCTGGATCCCGCCGGAGTCGGTGATGACCAGCTTGGCTTCACGCACCAGCCCCATGAACTCCACGTAACCCATGGGCTCCACCAAATGTACACCGGTGGCACCGCTGAGTTTTTCCAACAAACCAAAATCATTGAGCTTTTGCCGCGTTCTCGGATGTGCCGCGAAGACGAGATCGCAGCGCTGCGCAGCACTGACAATGCGGTCAACAAGAATTTCAAGCTTCTGCGCATCGTCAACGTTCGAGGGCCGGTGCAGGGTTACGACGCCATAGTCGCGCGGTCTCAGGCCCAGTTTTTGGTAGGTCGCGGCCGCCTCGATCTTCTCGCGCAGCATTTCATAGGCGTCGAGCATGATGTTGCCCACCCGCTCGATCCGGGCATCGTCTACACCGACGGCCTTGAGGTGCTCGTCGCCGTCGGGCGACGGCGTCCAGAGAAGATCCGCAATCGAATCCGTGACGATCCGATTGATTTCTTCCGGCATGGTCAGGTCGCCGCTGCGCAATCCCGCCTCCAGATGAGCGACCGGAATGCAGAGTTTCGCCGCGACGAGCGCACAGGCCAGTGTCGAGTTGATGTCACCGACCACCACCACCCAGTCGGGCCGCGCCTCGAAGCAGATCTTCTCGTAGGCCATCATCACGCGCCCGGTCTGCTCGGCGTGTGTGCCGCTGCCAACTTCCAAATGATGGTCCGGTTCCGGCAACTGCAGATCCTGGAAGAAAGCATCGGACATGTTGACGTCGTAATGCTGCCCGGTGTGCACGAGAACAGGACGGCACCAGTTCTCTCCCTTCAGGGCGTGAAACAGGGGGGCGACCTTCATGAAATTCGGCCGGGCGCCTGCGATAATGTGGATCTGCGTCGGGGTTTGTTCAGACATCAGCGGGACATATCCTTATTCACCGCGTGGGGGAATGATCTCCCCCAGAAATGCGTTGAGCTTGCGGTACTGATCGTCGCGTGCCAGTCCGCTGCGCGAAGACTCGGGCAACGGCGGGATGCCGCCTTTGCGTTTCATATCGATCCAGACTTCGAGCTGCTTCGCGATTACCTCGGGGTTGGCGCCGTAGAAGCCGGCCTCCCGTTCGCGCAGGAAAGCGGCTGGGACGCCATTTTCCAGACCCAGCAGAAGAATGGGCCGGCGTGCGCCCATATACTCGAACAGCTTTCCGGGCACATTGCCCTGCTCACGCGGGTCGTTCCACTGCATGAGCAGGAGTATATCGGCGTTTTGTTGCAGTTCGACCGCCTCGCGATGGGTGACAGGCGGTTGGACCTCAACCAGAGCTTCGACGTCATAGCGCTTCGCGATCGGCCAGACATGATCCGGATTTGTCCCGTAGAAGTCGATCCGGATGCGGTCCGGGCCGAGACCGAGACTTTGCATAGCGGCGAAGAGGGGCGCCGGATCGCGTTTGCCGGGATAGATACCGCCGGTGTAGACGATGCGCAGCGCCGGCTTGTCCGGCGATCCCAGGCTTGTCGCGTCCTTGAGAACTTCCGGATCGTATCCGTTGTAGACCACCGTGACCGGCTTGCCGTACTTGGCCCGGTAGTCCTCGGCCCAAGGCTCCGAGACCGTCACCAGGGCTGATGAGCGCGCAATCACACGTCGCTCGAGGATTCCGTCGATCCGCAGGCGCCACCCGGGAGGGGGGTCGTAGGGATCGTCAACCCAGCGGTCGCGCAGTTCGGTGACCAAGGGGACATTAAACTGCTTGCTCAAGCGGTAACCGATCAGAAGGCCTGTGAAAGGCGGTGCCGTCGCATAGATCACATCTGGCGTCCACCCCGACAAGAGCGTGCGGCCTTTGCGCACCGCGTGCGGCATCCAGCCGATTCGCGCATCCGGCAGGTTGACCGCATTGCTATAGAACCCGCCGAGCGTGGAGCGCAGGCGCTTTAGAGCCCCGGGAGACTCAGATGCTCCGCGGGAAGCGCTTGCCTGGTTTGCCATTTCGGTCACAGGCCCGCCTTCCGGAGCCTTCCCGGGAGAGAGAAATGGACGGAGCACCGCCTTTGCGGCATCCGTCAGTCGATCGGGGAGAGCGTTGACGTCAGACCAGCGGGCGTAGACCACTTGCTCTTCCGCGATTTCCAGTGGCAAGGTCTTGGGAAAGGGCAAGTCCGCCGCCGCCAGAACCTTCAGATCATGGCCCTGCTGCGAGAGAAAACGCGCCATTCGCCCCATGCGAACGGCGCCGATGGTATTGGCCGGCGGGAAAAACCAGGACACCATGAGTATCTTCACCAGGGACTCCAGTCTGGCGTTCGCGGATCTGAGAAATCTAATTCTTTACTGGCCTTCACGCTCTTTTGCTTTCCTTGGACTTCTCTTCGTGCTCGGCATCAATCGATGTCCCGGTTCTTCAGAACAAGTCTGGATGACGACCGGACCTTCCGGACTTTGTGACTTTCTTGAATTTGATCGTTCTGCAGTGCATCGAAGTCTGGATCAATCAACCTCGCAGTGCTTGAGTGGAGGGCCATTCCCCCGCGCGATCGCGCCATTGGGCGGATCTCAACGCGTGCTTTCTTATCTGTTTGATACTAAGAAATCATTTCGGGTCTGATATGCGGGCAAAGGAACAGGGGCGCCACTGGTCAAAGGAGGACGCATTTTGGCTTGCAGCGTCTCGTTCAGATTCTGTTGAACGAGGATTTTCGCCACCATGATGATCGTCAGCAGGTGATACAAGAGGTCGTAAAACGCCATATTCAGGAAAGCCCCACCAACCCCATAGGCAACAAAGCTCAAGAACATCATGTTCGATAATTCGTGCGCCCATTTGAGCTCGGGACGATATTTTGTCCGGACACGAATCCACCTGCAGTAGTAAGCGGCAGTAAGGCCCAGCATTCCAAACAGCGTGAAACCGATAAATCCGTGTTCGCCCAGCACCTCGAAGTAAATGCTGTGGAATGCTCTGGGTTTGTATGCTTCCGGGACATACTCCATAAAGAGTTCATGATCGAACTGGACAAGGAAGCCGCCCCCAAAGATGGGATTTGCCTTAGCAACTTCATATCCGAACTTCCAGGCATCGAAACGGCCGGATGCCGAACCATCCTCATCATATCGCTCGATCGTGCTCATGCGCTCGATCCATTGCTGAGGGGCAAACGATGCGCCGACGGCGAGCACGACAACCAAACCGAGGCTAATCAGGAACTTTCGTCTGGCTTTGAGCAACAACATCAACGCGACAACGGTTGCGGCAAGGAAAGCGCCGCGGGAGTAAGACGCGAAAACCGCGAGACCGGTGAGCAACAGGGAACAGCCCAAAGCCCGCCGGACCCATATGTTTTCGGTTGTGACCTGCAGATAACGGATGAGCGGCAGCACCACGAGCAGAGAAAAGGCCAGCTGGTTGTTATCCGCAATAAAGGAGTTTTGCGGACCCCACACACGATAGTTGCCGGCAGTTACGATGGCAAAGATGCCGCCTTTGACGCCGTAGTACCCCAGGGACAGAACGATAATCCAGATCAGGGCCTGAAGACGCTCGCGATTTGTGACCAGAACCATCGTCATAAAGGTCATGGCCAGGATTTTTATCGTGCGATCCCACTTTTCAGCCGCATAATCAGGCATAATCGCAAAAAGTGTCGTGAGACTGACCCAAAAGGCGATCATGACGACCAGAACGGAAATCCCATTTACGGGAAGGCGTTTCGGTTCCTTCGACAGCACCGTACCGATCATCGTCAAGAGAGCTACGGCAAGTGCAAACGGGAGGTAATATGCGAATCCCCAAGTCAATCTATGCGGATTCATGTAGGACAACCAACACCACATTGTGATGCCGATGTAGGGCCGCATAAGAATGACCGGAAAGGAGGCCAATATGTTGAGGGTTATGAAGAGATCCCGCATTGCGGCGCAAATTACCCAGCGATTGAAAAATTTTCGGCTCAGCGATTAAGCATGAGTTCGATTGTAAGGCATAAGGTCTTGACGGACCATAAATACCCGCGAGGCCGTTTGTAGGCAATAGCCTCCTGCTGTTCGTCGGCCCCAGGAACCTGCATCGTGATTGCAAAACGAACCCACAAGACTAGTAGACGTTAATCATTCTTGTGATATAGATGTTCGCAGAATCGCTGAAGATGAAGTCTGGGGCAGATTGTCCACAGCACTCGTCGGCCACAGCAACCGAGTGGTATTCGCTCAGGCGATAGAGCTATGGGAGCTGAGCGCCAATGCCCCTCTCGCTAACCATGCTTTGCCGGAATGCGGCGGGACCAAGTTGAAATTCGAACCCGGGACAGTCAAAAGTGGAAGTTTTAAGCAGCTTGATGAACGCAGGACTACTGCTCTCGACCATAGGCCTTGTCGGCCTGCTGATCCACTGGAGCATCAAGAACGACGGAGCCGGTTCAATTAAAGATCAAACTGGTCTGTTCAAGATGCGTGACTTCGAGGCCGAAGAGCAACGAAAGACGGAAAATAAACTTCGGAGAGTCGAGGACAGACTCCAGAAGCAAGACTTCAACTCGTAAAAGCCAGGCCGCGTGTGGTCGCAGTACGCCGGAGTTCTCTCAAGAGTCTCTGAAATCAAGGTCGTGTTTCGAACCGTCATCAGATAAAGCCACAAAAACAACCCTATCCAAACAGCATCCGGTCAAGGCCCGGTCGATCAAGACGGTTCGGAACCTATGCGGTAAACGACAAAATCCGCATTCCGAAACACCGCTGAAACCGATTCTTTGTGCCGCTCTGCAAACGCAATATGAAGCCTGTTCACATCGACGATATCGCGCGTGCCAAAATAACTCGCCACCATTCGAGGCTCGCTGTGCCGCAAGACGAGCGTCCGAACACCTCGATCGCGGAAATGCTGCCATAAAATCCTGTCAAACTCCTGCTCGGACAGATCTGCATCAACTTCCAGCAAATTGGCCGCTCTCAAGCCGGTCTGCAACCGCACTACACCTGTAATTGCGGGAAACCCGGTGGCGACAACTTCGCCAGGCTTAACGCTTGTCGAGAGGAAGTCGTACATCGCCAGCGCACTTGTCGAGGTGGGTCCCTCGTCTAAAGTGTGAAACGGCACCCGCGTCAGATATTGAGTTCCAAAGTTGGCGATAATCAGAGCAGATAATGCAACAACCCCGAACTTTCGGATCCGCTCGCCCAGGTTCAAGACTGTGCTGCAAAAGTTTATGCCTGCGAAGGCATAGTAAAGAATAAGAGGGTATGCCGGTATCAGATACCTCTGCCAAGCAGAGGTTGTGGGCGAGATGAGCAAGCCGGCAAAATAAACTACAATAAAAAATTCGAGAATTGTCGCTCGACCAAATAATCGAGAGAGATAACCGATCGCCACAAGCCCGAGCAAGCTTAGGTACGCCACCCAGGTAAATGCCGAGAAAACAGTGTTCTCCACAAATCTCTGAATGTTGTAATGATACTGCACCACATTCGTGTATACGCGCTCCAGATATACAGACAAATCCGTTGGAAAACTGGATGCATAACGACCGTCGCCTGAGGGAACCAACTTGCTTTGAAGCACGTAGAGTCCGATACCGACAGCCAAGGTCAGAAGAGAGACCAATCGAAGCTTTTTGTGGCGCCAGATGTCATATGCCACGATTGCCGGAAACAGCGCGAGACCAACCGACCGGTACCCGATTGAAAGATAACAGACTACTCCGCAGAGCATTGCGATCAGGAAATGAATCTTTCTGCGCTCCCCATCCTGATCCATTTCCATAAAAAGAACCATGGCGAGGAAAAGCAGAAAGAAAAATTGCAAATCCGAACGAATCTCTTCTTTGAAAGAAAAGAAGTAAGGCGAAAGCCCTATAGTTATTATTATCAATACTGAGCACAAAAGCCCCACCTGATTTCGGCTCAGACGATAGATCAAAGGCAGAGCGGCAAGAAAGCATACAACACCGGGAAGCTTGGAGATCCAAAAGTTCCCGTTACTTAGCTGATAGACCAACGCAATCTGCAGAGACGAGAGAGCCGGGAACACAACCTCAAGATCTTCACGCATCCCAAGGTGAGCCTCACTCAAGACCCGTTCCAAGTATCCCCAAGAATCGAGTATCTTGAGTCCGCTCAGAATGTAATTAAACGTGTCAGTTCCGCCGGACCACATAATGTTTGGCTGCAATGTCAGGACATAAAAAATCGCGACACTGGCAACGATCACAAACAGCAGCCCGTACTCGTAAGCGGGTCGTTCGATGCGTTTCCTGACCGGTTCGTCCATGTCTGTCTCCGAAAGCGTCTGAGAACTCATTTTGTTGATGTCCCGAATAAAACTCTTAGACAGCTTCTGACACCACGGAATAGGAGCATCAGCTGCCGACCGACCGGGCATCTTTGTACAGCGACAGACTGTCCGGCAGTGATCCGGTCGCGAGGAATGTCTGGTGAAGCTACAGTCTCGGGCTCAGTCTAACTGAACAGATAGTGATAACTGCTATCATTAATCCGGTCCAACTTCGAAACTATACTTCAGGTTTACGGAACACTCCCACCCAACTCTGACCAGGCAGAAAGCGGAGATGATCAAGCAGAGACAGGGCGGGAATTGCTATATTGATCAACTTTAGTGCGCCTGGAGAGAATGTCTGTGAGAAGTTGGATTTCTTCTCCCGCTTGGCCCGGTAGGCTATCGCGCCGAGCGGGTTAATTGGCCGGATCCAGACAGTTTCCAAACCTGCGGCCTCGACTACCTGCTTCAACTGGCTTCGGTCATACCGCCGGTAATGGCCTGAAGCTTTATCGATCTCCGAGAAGAGGTCAGCCTGTGCGGGCACTTTGATCGCGACATGTCCGCCAGGTTTGACACACCGGACAACCTTCCGCATCAATTCGGCATCGTCGTCGAAGTGCTCCAGAATATCCATCATTACGACAGCCTGAACCTCTAAACTCTCCAGATCAGCCCAGTCATCTGTCAGATCAAGACGATAGGTCTGCACCTTACCGGAGGGGAAGGCGGCATCTATCCTGTCCAGCAGTTCCTGATTGTAATCGACAGCATACACACGGGTCGCATTTTCTTCGTAAAACTGGATGCCCAGTCCTGCGCCGCACCCAAGTTCAATTACCTGCCCGTGAAGAAAAGGGAGGAATTGTTTGTAAGTCCAGCGGTAATAATTCGGCAACAACTCCATTTGGGACTGGGCTTCGTGATAGGTGCGGTTAGCTGACTCACGATCTGCGACTTCACTGGAGTTCATTTTGATCTTTCGGCCTCGTAAAGATTACGACTTGATAGATGAAAAACTTAGCGACGAAGGAAACACCGACAACGACGACAAGCGCCAGCGCATAGAAGATTCCGAACCCATCATGAAGCACCAAAAATGCCGCATACTCCGTTGCGCGAAACAGAGCTCCGGTAATCAGGTATTTGACCACTTGGGATTGCCAGCGCCCCTCGCTCCGATAGACGTAGAACTTCAATGTAACAAAATTGACGACAAGCGCGAGGCTGAAGGCGAAAGCCGAGGCAACTCTGGGCGTGATGCCGGCGAGTTCGACCAGCAGAACCGGTATCGCCAAGGTTACGGACACACTCAACCCGGTCGCGAGAAGATAACGGACCGTGGTTCGCTGGTGTAAACCCGGCACCCGACCGGCATATTTGGCGAACACAGAATTGACCGGCATTCAGCCTTACCTCGCTGAACGTTTGTCGATCATATCGGCAAGTAACGCAAACATCGCTGTGTTAAATGTGGCCAGGAACAACAGCGTTGTTTTGTCCGAGAGGTTCTGAAGCACAAAGGTATCGAAGGCGAGGCTGGCTGCCGACAAAGCCGCAAAAACCCATACGAAAGGCATAAGCACGCGCATCGGGGCAAAATACGTTCCCGTCCGCATGATCAGAGCACAAAAGCGAAGCGTATCGCGTATCGGCTTGATCTTGGAATTGCCTATGCGGGCCTTGTAGTTGATGGGTTCGAATAAGACGGCGCGATAGGTTGTGAGCATCGCAAGCGTGATTGTAATGGTGAAGCTGAACGAGTTTGGCAGAATACGAAAAAACCGCTGAGCCACATCCCTGCGGAAAACCCGTAGACCGGAGTTGATGTCCGGCACATGCTGACCCGCGATCCAGGAGACCCAAGCCTGCAAAAACACTTTCGGGATCTTGCGGATCTTTGAGTAGGTAACGTTTTCGCCGACCCTGGCTCCGACCACCATGTCATAGTCCTGACACAAGTCGACGAGCTCCGGAATACGCTCATTCGGATAGGTGCCATCCGCATCGGTAATGACAACGAGATCGCCTCGCGCGCGCCCAATCCCGGTTTTAAGCCCTGCGCCGTAACCTCGATTCTTCTGATGTGTCAGAACATTGAGATTTGTATGTTTGCTGGTCAGATCAGTTAATATTTTTCCTGTCTCATCTGTAGAGCCATCATTTACCACAATAATCTCGTAGTCTCTATCTTTCGATATTAGAGACGTTAAATGATCAATTGTCTCCTCGATTGCCCCCTCTTCGTTATAGCAGGGAACAACTATACTAAATTCAGGCTTATTTATTGTCATTTAACTTATCCGGTTAGAGCAAAACTCGAATTCTTCGAGCTCCATACTGGGCATTTTGCATTGCAGCGCGATCATCGATTATTTTTCACGGGAAGACTAGAGCAGAATTGCCTTTGGCGTGATCATGTCAGAAAAACCAAAAAGGTGATTTTGCAAACGAACACCACGCTTGCGAAACTCAGATCGCCTTATCAGCCGAAGCTTGGTGTACCCGGACTACAGACCGCTAGATCCTGCATCAGGTGATTACGGCATAAAGCTTTTGTTATCATTAAAATATGCATTGAGACCTTAGAAATCCGGGATTGCTCCGAATTCACAGGCCATCAAAACCCGCACGTCACTCTCAACTTTCTGAGATTCAATGCGGCAAATCTCCTGAAAACACCTATTTCCAGTAGTCTCCACGCGCCGGGTATTCAACGAACATCATTTTCCAGTGAACATTTTTGGCATTGGCGTTCCACGTAAATCCGGATTTGCTCGACCAGTAATGCACTGCATAGAAATAGTTAAAGTTGCTGCAACCCTCACTCCTGTTCGGATTGTTGGGTTTCTTGCCTTCCACGTTCCATACCCGCCCCCAATTCTGGAAACCGTCCCGTTTGTGCAATCGCCCGTTCGCCCAAATCAGACGGTTGTATTTACAAAGATACTGAAGACCGAACCAAGACGGCTGATCGGGTTTGAACGTGTCTCGTAAAAACGAATTGGTTGCCCTGTCACGAACAACGGCGAGCCTGCCGCGCCGACCTTTATAGCTCCGCTTTGCAGCTAGCTCCTTGACTGCAAGCCAGCTGGTTTCGTTACGGGCAAAACGTCCTGGGTACTGATTTTGCAGGCTCACAAGCTCGAAATAGCTGTCGCTCGGCTCATAATAGACCGGCGTGTCCAACAGAGGCGCCGCGAAGGTTGTCGTTGCGCCACCGACCAACAGCACCAACGCCAGGACTAGTTTTCGCATGATTTCACAGCCCAATTTGTATCTGATCACACAGTATAACTTACGCGTTCGGATTTTTGAGTCAACTCCGTGATATTTCGGAATCAACCGCACCTTGGTTAACAAAAGCAAGCAAAATCAAGGCGTGACGGACTTGGATCTTTTTTTTGGGACCCACGCCGGGATTTTGGCCGTCAGCGGCCGACCCATAGTTTCAACCGGCTCCCGCCCACATGTCGCAGCGCACCAATGGCGCCCGTGAGAGTGCGCGGGTTGAACGCGACGATTCCGCGGCGCTCGCGGCGCTGGCTCAGCCATTGCTTCTTGTAGGCATCATCGCCCCGGCCATAGTCGACTTCGACGATATCGTTGTGGTTCAGAACATGCTCGAGCAGCTTCACGGTGAGAACAGAGCCTGCGGAGAGCTTTTTGAATTCTTCGTCGTAGGCCAGCTTGAAGATCGTGGCGCGCCCGCCGGACACGATCCAGATTTGAGAAGCCGCAGGCCGGTCACCGAGAAAGACGGTGCCCATGCATAGGCACGCCGCCGCCGCCGCTTCTTTTACCAGCCGCCGGGTAAATTCCGGAAAAGGCTCGGGCTCCTTCCAGCTGTTGGCGTAGATCGCATCGTAGGCATCCATGGCCCGCCCCACGCCCTCATCATCCGTGATGATCTCAAAGGAGACATCCTCCATCTTTTCCAGTTTACGGCCCTTGCGCTTGACCGTATTGCGGAGAGCCGATGGTCTGCGCGCCATAAAGCTCTCCAGACTGTCGCCCTCGGTGCTCTCGTACCAGTTGCCGAAATGGGCGTAGCTCTGGACCACGAACCCGGCACCGCGCAAAGCCGTCTCGAAGGCCGGAAAGAATGGCTCGGCCGGATCAAGAGCATCGAAATTCATGACCTGCCAGGCGGGTTTCTCCGCCGCCAGTGCGCGGGCGAAGCCCTCAGCCGCGGCCTCCGGCGTCACTGCTGTCGGGTGAATCAGCGGCAGATAGTGCGTCGTATACATAGTGCTGAAACCGGAAAGAGCCCGGGGGTCGCCGGCCCGCCCGCCCGCAATACCACCCACGCCGTTACGGGCAACCAGCAAGGCAACCGCCGCACCGGCGTCGTCTTCCAGTCCGTAGAGCTGCAGCCCGTCGCCCGCCTCGCGCGTGGTTTCCACCAGTGTCCGGAACCAGGGCCGGCTCGCATAGAAGTTCTGGCGTGCCGTCGCTTCGAACAGCGCTGCATAGCACGCCGGCAGGTCGTTAAGGTCTTTATAGAGTTTCGATTGCATACTGAAGGGAACCGGCAAAATGATTGGCTGGAAAACAAATAGAGTGACAGTGTTTTTTAGATTTTAGGACCCGGCGAAGCGATTCGCGTGCAACAAGTAAGAAACTATTCACAGATCCACATAGCATTTCGTTAACGGCCTATGCTACGACCTTTCGCGGATTTGCGCTGTGCAGATCCGTAACAATTTGATGACAGTCACCGATTCGATCCCACTCCGAATCCCATTGAACCAGAACCCCTGCTAAAACCGAGGCCATGACCGCATCTTATCAGGTTTCCTGCGACGAGATCGCCGATTTGTCCGAGTTCGGCAACGCCTGGCAGGAACTGGAAGCAGGCGGCCACGCCTCATTTTTTCAATCCTGGTGCTGGGTCGGAACCTGGCTCTCCACCCTGCCGGACAGCTTTAAAGCCAAGGCCCTTAGGATTTCGCAAGGTGACCGGTTGGCCGGTCTGGGCGTTCTGATGTTTCACGCGGGGCACCGGCACCGGATCATGCCGGTTGGCCGGTTGCTCCTGAACGAAACCGGCGACGCTCACCATGACCGCCTGACCCTGGAGTATAGCGGCATCCTCTGCGACACGCGCGAGCGCCTGGGCATCACCGAAGCCGCTTTTCGCTGGCTCGACGGCACAGATCGGAGCTGGAGCGAGCTCTGCCTGAGCGGCCTCTTGCCTGAAACCATGTCGGATGTCTCGAAGGCCGCAGACGCTGTCGGGCTCATGCCCTGGATCCAGGACCTGAAACCCTGCGACTACGTCGATCTGAGCATCGTTCGGGACCGCAAAGAGGATTATCTCACGCAACTCAGCCGCAACACCCGGCAACAGTTGCGAAAAGCGTTGCGGCTCTATGAAGCCGATGGACCGCTCTCGTTGACGGCCCCGGATAACCTGGATGAGGCGCATCGGTTTCTGGACGAACTTACCCAGCTGCATCAAAGCTACTGGATTGCGCGCGGCGAAACGGGCTCTTTCTCCAACGACTACTTCAGAAAGTTCCACAGGGCCCTGGTCACGGCCGGCTTTCCCGAGGGCAAAATCCAACTGCTGCGCGCGTCCGCGGGCGACCAGCCTATCGGGTACCTCTATAACTTCCTTCACGACGGCACTGTTTACGGCTATCAGAGCGGCTTTCGCTACGACGATGACCCGAAACGCAAGCCGGGACTGGTCACCCACTATCTCGCGATTGAGCGGAATCTGGCGCAGGGTGCCGGGATCTACGACTTCATGGCGGGATACGGGCAGCATAAGCGCAGTCTCGGCAATGCGACGCAGGACATGACCTGGCTTGTATTGCAGCGCAATATACTCAAGAATCGCGTTGAACAGCGGCTTCGAGGCCTTAAACAACAGCTTGCGGAGCGGAAGAAAGCGCAAAGGCAGCCAGATTAATCGTTGGTGACCTGCAGGCTGTTAAGACTCCCGAAGGGTCGCCGCTGTAGGTGATGGAAGCGAGGTGCGCCGCAAAACCGGCGCGCCGGATATGGATGAGAGGTCAACGCCAGGTATGAGCGGGCTTTGCGGTTGGTTGGGCAGCGCCGTCGGTGAAGGAGACGCGAAGGGCGTTCTCACGGCCATGACGGACGGACTCTATGATTTCCCGGGGTCTCAGACGCAGGCAGACTACGGCGCGGGCTACGGCCTGTCGGCCAAAGGCAATAGGGCCTGCATCAGTGTGTTCGATGACGGATCGATTGCGGCCGCCATTGAGGGCTATCCACGTTGGCTGGACGCTGAGTTGGGCGCCCTCGCCGACCGCGAGGGCAACGCCGCGGCATTGGCCGCCGCCTACAAACGCTTGGGGCGTGACGCCCTGCAGCAGGTCATGGGCGGCTGGGCGCTCGCCATCATTGATAAGGAGCGGCAAACGGCGCTGATCGCGATCGATCGGCTCGGTATCCGTCCCCTCTGCTTTGCACGGCCCGGGTCGGGCAGGGGCGTCGTCTTCGGAACCACCACCGACAGTATCATGGCGCACCCGGAAATCACCGGCAGCCTGAGCCATCAGGCGATCTTCGACTATATGTTCTTTACCCGCTCGCCGGCGCCGGGAACGATCTTTCAGGAGGTCACCAAACTCCTGCCGGGACAGTGCCTCTGGTATGAGAATGGCGAGGCGAAGACCTCAACTTACTGGCGGGTGGACTACAGCGACGATCATCGCAGCCAGGATGAACTCTCGGAAGAGCTGATGGCCGTTATGCGCCGTGCTATGGCGCGCGCCACAACAGGCCGCGACTTTGAGACCACCGGCTCCTTCCTGAGCGGCGGTATCGACAGTTCGACCGTCACCGGGCTTCTGGCCGAACAAAGCGGACGAACCTCAAAGTCCTTCGGGGTCGGCTTTGATTCCGTCGAGCATAACGAGATGGGTTACGCACGGATCACCGCCAAGCACTATGGCGTCGAACATCTCGAGTACTACGTCACCCCGGCCGATATCGTCGACTTCATCCCGAAAATCGCCGATATCTATGACGAACCCTACGGAAACAGTTCGGCGGTTGCGGCTTACTACTGTGCCAAGATGGCGCGCGGGCACGGCATCGGTCTCTTGCTCGCCGGCGATGGTGGCGATGAGCTTTTCGCCGGGAATGAACGCTACGCCGACCAGAAGATCTTCGAAGCCTACGGATATATTCCCCGCTGGCTGCGCAGCGGCGTGCTGGAACCGATCCTCATGAACCTGCCGGGCGGCGACCGGGTCATGCCCTTGCGCAAGGCCCGCAGCTATATCCGCCGCGCCAAGGTTCCCCTGCCGGACCGGCTGGAAAGCTACAACTACTACAACGAAGTCGCGTTGACCGACTGTTTCATGCCGGCCGTTGCGGACAATATCGACCAGCAGAATCCCTATCACCTGCTGCGGATGCACTACGATGACTCCGGCGCGGCCTCCTCGCTAGATTCCATGCTTTATCTCGATGTGCGCACCACCCTGGCGGACGACGATCTGCGCAAAGTCGAACAGACCACGGCCCTTGCGGGTATTGCCGTGCGCTATCCGCTGCTCGACGAGGAGGTTCTCTCCTTCTCTGCAAAGATTCCGCCTGCGATGAAGCTGGAAGGCCGCAAGTTACGGTCCTTCTTCAAGTACGCGGTGCGCAACTTCCTGCCACCTGAGACACTTACCAAATCCAAGCATGGCTTCGGTCTGCCTTTCGGACTGTGGCTCAAAACCGACCCGGGCATGCAGGCCCTTGCGTACGACAACCTGGCAAGCCTTAAAAAACGCGACATCTTTCAGCCTGCGTTCCTGGATTCAGCGATTGAGACGCACCGCAGCGGACATTCGTCATTCCATGGCGAGCTGATCTGGGTGCTGATGCTGCTCGAACTCTGGTTCCAAAAGCACCAGGACCGAAGCCGCGTCGCATCGGCCGCCTAGGATGGAAGAGAGATCGCAGGCCATTAATCAGGTATAGACCAAGCGGTACCAAAGCTGGCCGAGCCATTCGTGCAGAGCGTAATAGCTCGCGTTGAGGGCACCGGCGTTCGGAATGAAATCGCCGACGCTCAGCTCAAATGGCCCACCAAGGCGCGTGGGCGCCGGAATGACGGTAAGACCCGTCTGCTCGAAGACCAGCACCGCCCGGCGCATGTGCCAGGAATGGGTGACCAGATAGACGGTAGAGATGCCTTTTTCACGCAGCAGGGTTTCAGAGAAAGCGGCATTCTGCTGCGTATTGAAGGCCTCGGTCTCCTGCCAGACCGTTCCGACCCCGAATTCATTGATTAAAACCTTGGCCATGGCCTCAGCCAGAGACGTCTCGACGTCTCCCAGAATGCCGCCGGTCGTCACCACAGGTAAGCCAAAATCGCGATGGAGTTTGGCAGCATAGCGCAGGCGTTCGAGTGTCAGGGAACCAACTGTGTCGTCGCCGTTATACTCCGGCGCATCCCGGTACATTCCGGCGGACAAGACGACGATCGCGGAATTCTCGGCGACGGGCCGCGTCGTATCGAGAACCGGATGGACTTCCAGACTGTGCAGGATCGAGCCGGCGAAGAGCGGGAGCGAGAGAATAAAGAGACCACCGAAAGCAATCTGGATCATCCTGCGCCCCAGGCGGGGCCAGCGCTTGATAAAAAGCCAACCCGCCAACGCCAGGAGGACGAGATTCAGGGGCGGCAGGAAAAGAGGCTTTATGTGGTAAAGAAAAGAAAGCATATCCGACCTTCAGATAACCCAACTGGCCAAACAACCCGACTGGCCAAACAACCCGACCAGCAAGAGATTCGGAAACTTTCGCTTTGAACACGCGGTCGAAGGCTGAAGCGAAGCCAGCCAATGTCACTTTCTGACAGCTTGCCGTCAAACCCTTCCTTAAGAGAGTGCCTCTACCTTCCTCACTCGGCAATCATTTGGATCGGCCTCTTGTGAAGCAGGCGAAAGCGCTGAAATTCAGGAGGCCACCTGGAATCCGCTTTTGAGCCTCTTGCCGTTTACATCCGACCTGATACAACTGTGTGCGCAAAAAGACAGAGGGATTTGAAGACGATGGCCTTCGTGGATACGCGCAGCCTTGGGAACGGAGACGTCATCGAGGCCGACATCTGCATCATCGGTGCCGGGCCCGCGGGCTTGGCCATAGCGACCGCGTTCGAAGGGGATTCCACACGCATTGCACTGCTTGAAAGCGGCGATATCGGCTACGACGAAGAGACTCAATCTCTGGCAGCGGGGGAGATCGTCGGGCTTCCATATCCCAACCTGGATAGCGCCAGACTACGCATGTTGGGCGGCAGCACGAATCACTGGGGCGGCAACATCGGGCTCATGGATGCCCTGGACTTTGAAGTCAGGGATTGGATACCCCATAGCGGCTGGCCGTTCGGACGCGAGGAACTCCTGCCTTACTATAAACGCGCGGCCACTTTCTGCGGCGTTCCGAATGAAGCGTTCGAGATCGAAAGCCAGCAATCGGCACTCGACGCCGACCCCTGGCTCTTCGTGGATGACGCCATCGTAAGCCAGGTTTTTCAAACCGTTGGCGGCGAAGCGCGTGCCTTGGGCCTTTACCACGAAGAAACGCTTGAGCGGGCGGCAAATGTCACCACCTATCTCTTCGCCAATGTCGTAGACATCGTGACCGATGCGCTCTCCAATCAGGTCCGCGAACTGACCATCAAGACTCTGAACGACAAGACACTGACAGCCCGGGCAAAATACTATGTGCTGGCGGCTGGCGGTATCGAAAACCCCAGGATCCTTCTGCTGGCCAACAAGACCAGGCCGGCCGGACTGGGCAATCAAAACGATCTTGTCGGCCGTTACTTCATGGAGCACCTGACAAGTCCCGATTTTGCGTTGTTGTTTCCCTCGGACCCCCAGTTGGACTTACGATTCTACAAAGACTTCGAAGCCGACTGGGGCGAAGCCTGGGGCATCCTGACCTTTTCTGAGGAGGTTCAGCGCCAGGCCGGGCTGGTAAACGCGCGCTTCCAGGCGGCCACCATCACCAACGAATTCAACAAGAACATCGCCAATCCGGGCATGCAATCGCTGGCGACCCTGGTCCGGTCGGGGTCGAGCGGCCGGGTTCCCGACGAGCTGGAACGACACCTGGCGAACGTGATCGCCGACATCGACGACGTAGCCGAGAGCGGGTATTACCGGTTGTTTCATCACCCCGATTACCCGCTGGTGTCTATCGACCTGGTAGTAATTTCCGAGCAAATCCCCAATCCGGAGAGCCGCGTGTATCTCAGCGACGACAAAGACCGTTTCGGCCAGAACCGCTGTGTGCTCGACTGGCGCATAACCGATTTGGACAGCGAGAACCTGACGCGGATTTCAGAGCAGGTGCAGCTCCAGTTTGGCCGCAGCGGACTGGGCCGGGTGCGGATCCGTTTGCCGGAGGGCG
Source organism: Denitrobaculum tricleocarpae (assembly GCF_007004665.1). Classification (GTDB taxonomy): domain Bacteria; phylum Pseudomonadota; class Alphaproteobacteria; order Kiloniellales; family Kiloniellaceae; genus Denitrobaculum; species Denitrobaculum tricleocarpae. The sequence continues at coordinate 245,016 of NZ_ML660059.1, forward strand.
GCTATACCCAGATCAACCCGCACCCCCATTACCACCACATGGGCACGACGCGTATGGACAATGACCCCAAACACGGAGTCGTGGACGCCAATTGCCGCCTGCACGAGGCCTCCAATCTCTACCTGGCCGGCAGTTCGGTCTTTCCGACGGTCGGCAACGTGAACCCCACATTCACGATCATCGCCCTGGCCTATCGGCTGGCGGATCATCTTAAAGGTCTGAAATCATGACCCTCTATGCTGCGCCAAGCCGCCGAGCTCTATTCTCCACGCTGCTTGCGCTTCCGGCTTTAGGCAACGCAACATTGGCCTCGGCCAGTCGGAGCACAGACCAACTGACCGATCTCTTTTCCAACCGCCACAGTGCAGCGGTCCTCGGTCAGTTGTACCTGCAGCTTCGGCCCGAAGAGGCCGACACGCAGAAGCTGGAGACGCTGTTGCTCGCACCGGCCAATCTCGAGGTTCTCGCTCCGCAAGGTCCGGGTCACCGCGGCAGACCGGACAGCAGGCGCCTTAAAGCGGCCTTTCAGGAGCTCCGGCGGAGAGACTTTGATCAAGGCGCGGTGGTGCAGATCGGCGGCTGTATGCTGTCGGTGACGGAGCTGCGGCTCTGCGCCCTGATGGCCTTGAGCTGAGCTAAGGCTTATCATCATAGCATATCGACAAAACGGCGAATCCCCATGATCTCAAAAGCCCGGCCATTTTGGCGCTTCTTCCTGCTATCCGTCGCCGCCCTCTCGTTGATCTGGCTGGCCGGTGTCCTCTATCTGGACCTGGCCAACGCCATGTTTCCGCGCGTCCTGATCGGAGGATTGAAGATCCTGGCTGTTGGCTACCTCTGTCTGCTCATCCTGATTCTGCCGGTGCTGGCCGTTCGCAAACTCCTGAAACGGACCGGCTGACCAGAAACCTCAGGAAAAAACCGTCCAGCGCTTGAGATCGTAGAGGTCCTCGTCCACCCGGCCGATAGCCTTTTTGACACCCTGCTTCAGCTGATACATCAGTTTTGGCTGGTCGCCGAAGCGCGAGCGCGGTGGAACGGTGCGGTTATTGAGCAGCGGAAGCATTTCGCGATGCAAATTCTGCTCCGCCTTTTCCCTCGTGGTGTACTCGAAAATGCAGCCTGAGCCGACGAACAGCGTTTCGTGGCCGAAGTCACTCGAGAGGGTGCGTCTGAGATAGGACGACTGCGTGGTCAGGATAACGTCATAGCTCTGTCGGTCTAGGTCTGCGAGCTTGCGGGTCGCCAGTTCGATGGACTTACCCGTCTTGCAAATCTCAATTGCGCTTTCAGCGCCCCGGATGATCACCAAAAACCGGTAATCGCCGCTATATTCGACGAGGTAGGGCCGGCAAATCTCCAAACGCTCCAATAGCTGTTCACGAAGATAATCGACGAAATCCTCATCGACCGGCTGATGCGTGTTCACCTTCTCGATTTCGCGTTCGAAAATGGCCTTGAGATCGCTTTCCTTCACATCATGGAACCGGGTATCGTTTGTGATCTTGCCGTCTTCGATGACGAAGCCGGGGCCGATATCGACCACCTCGGTCCTCGAGCCGGGGTAGGCCGTGGCGTAATAGTCGGTTGGGCGCTCGCCATTGTGGGTCGGCTCATTCGCCCAAAAGAGGTCTTTTTCGAGAAACGCGACATCCGCGGCAAAGGGAAACCCGAAACGCGGGTTCAGTTCATTGACAATGCGCGCCCACTGGCGGTTGAAGTGCTTCTGGCGTTCGATTGCGGTCTTCGCATTGTCCTTGCCCGGAATCACGTAGCAGTTCGGGAAATGCGACGCGATACCATAGCCACAGAAAACATAGTCGATACTCGGGTAGAGCTGTTTCAGGCGCGCGACGATGCTGTCCTGGATATAGCCCGGCGAGGCATGAAGCGCATCATTGAGGTTGAGGGAAACCTCGTCGCCATCCGAAAGTGCCATCAGGGTGTCGTCCGCGTAGGTCGGAATGATGCGGCATTTCACGCCATCGCCCAGATCGACCTCTTCGTCCTGCCCGACTTCAATCACCTCAAAGCCGGCGCGGGTGAGAGACGGTGTCAGATCCAGGGTATCGGAGACCAGCACTTTGGTCGTTTTCGGAAAGCGGCGCAGTGTTCCAAGATGAAGATGGTCCGCGTGACCGTGGGAAATATAGATGTAGTCCACAGGCGCGGCATCGACAGCATCGAGTGAAGGTTTCGGGTAGACCCACCATTGGGCACCGAAACAGGGCCCCTGCCACCAGGGGTCAGAGAGAATTCGCAGTGATTTGGTCTCGACAAGTACCGCCGCGTGTCCAACGAAAGTTGTCTTCATCAGAAGGCCTTTTAATGCTCTTAAGGGTCGTGAAAATCGATCCGCAGATGGGGGTGATTGCTTTGTTTCTGTAACAGTTCTTCAATATATTATAGCTACGCAACAATCATTATTATTTGATGTAAATCACGCTGGCTTTATACAGGCATTCAGCGGTCGAAAGGATATGCCAAACAAGAGCTTTAGCGTATATCTTGGCTCACCCTTGAATCAGCCGCGCGGCTCGAAGGCCTCCGAATTCCTGTGGATAAGAATGTCATCTAACGTAACGGTCATTGTGCCGACGTTCAACCGGGCGAAATACCTGCCTGCCTGTCTTGAGAGCCTGCTCGCGCAATCGGACGCGGCCGATCGAATTATTGTCGTCGATGACGGCTCCACCGACGGCACTGCGGGTATTCTCAAAACCTTTCGTGACCGGATCGAGTGCGTCCGGCAGGACAATCAAGGCAAAGCCGCGGCTTTGAACCGGGCCATGCCTATGGTCGAAAGCGAATATGTTTGGGTCTTCGATGACGACGACGTGGCTTTACCAGACGCCATTACGCTTCACCTCAATGCCCTTGAAGGCAGCGGGCACGGCTTCAGCTATGCATCCTATCAGCGGGCGACCACAAACGAAGATGGCAGCCTTCAGCCCGGACCGGTCCGGCGCGCCGAAAGCTATGATGATCGCGCTCTCTTCATCGATCTTCTGGAAGAGAATCTGTTGCCCCAGCCCTCAATCATTGTCCGGAACGAGTGCTACAAAAGACTAGGGCCTTTTGATGAACGTCTCGTGCGCTCGCAGGACTACGATATGCTTTTACGCTTGAGCCGGAGCTACACCGCGGTGGCTGTCGCTGGCATTACCTACTACTACCGGCTGCACGACGGAGCACGAGGCAGTGGCAACGATAACTTTGCCTTCAGCGCGGTGAACGACAAGTGGATAAAATACGACCAGATCATCTTCGACGGGCTCTATGAAAAACTCGCACTCTGGGAATATCTGCCCGAAGTCAGCACCGAACACACGCTCACGCCCCAGCAGCGGCAACGTGCGCTGATCAAACGCTTTAGCGTCATGATGCGTTACTGCCTTTGGGACTCCGCCGTGGCGGATCTGACGGACCTGCTCCGCGAGAGCCTTGCGGATGCAAGCTTGAGCGATGGAGAGCGGCAAATCCTCCACCGTATTTTCGAAAACCGGGCTCTCTTGATGTTTCGCTGGGGATACGACGGCAGTCGCATAAGAAAAGAATTGCGCGGTGGGAACCGGAAGCTGGCTGATCAGATCCGCGTTGAGTTGTCGAAATCGCTTTACTACGAGCTGAACCGCGATCTCGCAGGCGGCAACAGGCGCGACGCCCTCCGGATTGCAGCCAGGTTGGTCCCTTTGCTGGGTGTGAGAGGTCTTCTCGCGGCCTCAAGCGCAAAGTAGAGTTAGGGCCGCAAGCGTCGTCACGTACCGCCGCGGCAGGTTTTAAACGCGTCACGCAACGAACACTTGTCATGTAGACTACAGACCGGTCATTTGGAGTAGAGAGTGGTCATGCTGAGTAGAGATAGAAATGCGCGCCGCTTCGGCTGTTAGAGAATTAGGGCGCAGTAGACATCGTTCCACAACCCAAAACTATAAAATGCGAGACCCTGTATGCGCGTACTCTTCGGGACTGGGCACAGTTATCTGCCGCAACGGTCCGGTGGATCAGAATCCAGCACCCACGACCTCTGTATTGAAATGCAAAAGCAGGGCATCGAGCCCGGCGTACTGGCGTCGATTGAACCCGAAGGGTGGCTTGGCCTGAAGAATCGCCTGCAACGCAGGGTCTTCTCGCAACGAGAGTTTCCCGCAGATAGAACGATGGGTTACCCGGTTTACCGCGGCTGGCACCCGGAAACCGGCATCGCGGAAGTTGCGATGCGCTTTAAGCCCGATGTCGCGATACTTCAAGCGGGGAGGCCGCTGCAGTTTGCCAGTCTTCTGCTGGATCAGGGCATTCCCTCAATTGTATACCTGCGCGACATACTCTTCGACAAACTGGGCGGTGACGTCGAGAAGCTGCCAGGCCTGCGCTATATTGCGAATTCCCGGTTCACCGCCGATACCTTCGAGGATCACACCGGAATCACTGCGCCGGTCGTACCACCACTGGTCCGGCCCGAAGCCTATCGGACCGAAACCGCCCGGCAGGCCGTTGTTTTCGTGAACCCGCATCCTTTTAAAGGCGCCGAAACCGCATTCATGATGGCGGAGCGTCGCCCGGACATTCCCTTTGACTTCGTCGAGGGCTGGCCACTTAAAGACGAGCTCCTGGCCGAATACCAGTCCAGGGCCCGCGCGCTCGGCAATATCCGCTGGATTCCGCGGCAAAACGACATGCGCAAGGTCTACGCCAACGCGCGGATTGTGCTGGCGCCCAGCCAGGCCGCCTACGAGGCCTGGGGCAGGATTGTCACCGAAGCACACTGTAGCGGCATCCCGGTCATCGCGAGTAAGTCGGGCGGACTGCCCGAATCCGTGGGCCCGGGTGGTCTACTGGTTGATCCTGAGGGCGCGCCGGAAAACTGGCTCAGTGCCCTCTCAGAGATCTGGGACGATCAGGACAGATATGAGAGCTACGCGTCATCAGCGCTGGAATATGGAAAGCGGGATGCGATACAGCCGGAAACACTGATCCGCAAGGTCATCGAAATCTGCGAAGACTGCCGGAACGCTTTTCAGAACACCGCTTCGTCCTGAGAGTTCGCTTGAGACGCACACCGCCTCAAGACTTGACCTTGCCAAACATACCGAGCGCTGACTGATAGGCATTTACGATCTCTCCGCTGAAGTCGTGCTTGAAGAGATAAATGCCCCCGAGCCAGCCCAGACCCATTCCGCAGGAGGCAACCAGCAGCGGCGGCCAGAGGTTCTCGGGCCCGGGCTGCATGTAAAAGAGCGCGAACGCTGGAACGATCGAACTGGTTACGGCCACCATCGCGCTTTTCCAGGTCGCCCGGAACATATCCATGTTCGTGATATAAACCAGAGGCTTCAGGGCCCGGTAAAAAACAAAATAGGTCAGGACGTAAAAGAAGATCTGCCCGACCGCGACATGGGTGATGCTGTAGCTGGCGGTGACAAAAACGATCACGATCCGGACCGACTGGAGCAGGATCTGGGCCTTGAGCAGTTCATTGATCCGACCCATACCCAGCAGGATCTGCCCGCAAAGCGCCCAGGTGGCGGCCGCGATCCCGGCGACCGACAAGATCTGGACGAGAGGGACGGCGGCATCCCATTGATCGCCGAACATGATCCGGATGATCGGATAGGCCATCAGCGCAAGAAAGCAGTAAAACGGCCAGGCGAAGAGAGTCAGGGTGCCGACCGATTTCAGATAGGGCTCTTTCAAATCAATGCCCGCACGATGCCCCGCGGCAAAGGCGGGCAGGGCAACCTGTGCCACCGCATTGGTGAATTCGCGAGAGAACATCGAGATCAGGCCTTGGGCGCGACTGAAAAGCCCGACCGCAGCAAAGCCGAGAAGTCGGCCTCCGATCAAATCAATCGCGTTCATGCCGATCTGCGTGATCAATGCGTCCACGCTCGATTTACCGCCGAAGGAGGCGACGTGACGCCACTCGACGAGATTCGGCCAGATAATGCCCATTTTAGGCCGGTGAAAGGCGGCAATCACCGCCGTGGTGGTTACGCCCGCGAGGGAGGCCCAGGCCAAGCTCTCAAAACTGTAGCCCTGCCAGGCGAGGCCGACAGCCACACTGGCGTGAACAATCGCGCTGACGATCCGGATCTGATAGAGCGCTTTGAACGCCATATTGCGCCGGAGAAGGGCCAAAGTGGGCGAGCTGAAGGGAATAATCACGAAGCTCAGGCTAAGGATTAACAAGACTGAGCGCATTTCCGGCTTACTGTAGATGTCTGCAATAACACTACTACCCAAGGCCAGAAGAAGGGCCAAAGACCACGCCAGGAGCAACGTCAGGCCCGCCGCTGTGCGAATGCGGTTCTCGGTGAGGTCTTTTTCCTGGATCAGATAGTTGCCAACGCCAAAATCGCGCAGGGTATGAGCGATAGCCACAAAGGCCAGCCCGACCGAATAAACGCCGATTTCTAGCGGCGTGAGCAGCCGCGCGATAATAACGGTCGAGCCGATATTTATAAGTGTAACGGAGTATTTTTCCGCTAGTGAAATCAGCAGTGAGAGCCGGACACTCGTCATAAACTTTCGCGGCGCTCAAACGGAGCCGCATTCCTCAGTCAACAGGCAGGATAGGAACATTCGACCTCACGGAACCGGCCATCGAGTCCGCGAAGGTGCAAAATAGTTCGAAAATCGATTGTAAATCCAGTCCAACCCGGGAGGCGTCGAAGAAAAGAAACAAACTTTCTCCAGATCTCTGTTCAAATGGCCATCGTTTCGCTTTGCCGAAGGCGGCCCGAACACCTGTAAAAGCCCGCCGCTACGCAGCATGGCAGTCCCTATTCTTTTTTGCCGTCACCCAGGATTCCGTCAGCCAGAATTTCGTCACCCGGAGACTAGGGGAACAGCTAAGAACTTTTGGTTAAAGTTCTGAAGTGATGTTGCGGTGCCGGCGAAAAGGCCTATCGGCGCCCGTAGCTTCTGGCCGCCTTGGCGAACCAGGTTTTGGCCTCCGCGGAGTCCGTCGGCACACCGCGTCCCGTGAGATACGCCTGCCCCAGCTTCGCCTGAGCATCGGCAATACCCTGCTCGGCAGCCAAACGGTAAAGGCGGGCCGCCTCCTCAAGGTCCTGCTCAATCCCGAGGCCTTTATCATACAAATTGGCGAGACCAAGCTGTCCTTGGCCATTCCCCTGCCCGCTTGCGAGACGATAGTACCGCAAGGCCTCGGAAAAATCGCGCTCCACAACAATTCCCTGCTCGTAGAGCTTGGCCAGTTCCACCTGTGCCCAGCTGAATCCCGCTTCGGCCGAGAGCCTGAAAAGACGCAGGGCTTCGACCTGATCCTGCTCGACACCAAGACCATCCAGGTGCAGCTTGCCGAGCTCGTATTGAGCTCCGGTGCGCCCCTGTTTTGAGGAGCGGCGAAACCACTTGGCAGCCTCGCTTAAGTCCTTTTGCGTTCCGCGCCCCTTCAAGTAGGCACGGCCGAGAAAGTATTGCGCGTAATCATCATCTTTTTCGGCCGCGAGGTGGAGGAGCCGCAAGGCTTCAACTCGATCTCGATCCGGTTCATCGGCATAGGTGTAGTAATAGGCCAGCTTTCGCTGCGCGACAGCGTAGCCTTGCTCGACGGCAAGTTTGTAAAGGCGTACGGCCTCACGGGTGTTTTGCTCGACACCCAGTCCATCTTCATAAAGCTCGGCAAGACTGGTTTGCGAATACTCACTGCCCTGATCGGCGGCCTGCCGGAAAAACCGCGCCGCCTCCGCGTAATCCTGGGCGACGCCCTTGCCATCTCTGTAGAGAAACCCGAGATAGTCCTGAGCGAGAGCATCTCCGGCATCCGCCGCCAGTTGAAAAAGCCGCGCGGCCTCGGAATAGTCATGCTTGACCCCCTTGCCCGAGAAGTAAAGGGTACCGAGCCTGTATTGAGCATTGGACTGGCCCTGCTCTGCAGCGAGATTGTAAAGACGCGCGGCTTCTTCGTAGCTCTGGAGAACCCCTTCACCGAATTCGTGGAGATACCCCAGATCATACTGAGCACGCGCGTAGCTCTGATCGGCAGCCAGCTTGTAGAGCCGGGCCGCCTCAGCAAAACTCTGCGCGACTCCCTTCCCCTCGTAAAAGAGGTCGCCGAGGTTGGTCTGGGCGCTCGCACGCCCCTGGTCGCTGGCAAGCCGATAGAAGCGGGCGGCCTCCTCATAGTCTTGCTCCACGCCGAGCCCGTGCTCATAGAGATTGCCCATAAAACTCTGGGCACGTGCATGATTCTGCCCTGCGGCAAGCCTCAGCAGGCGGGCAGATTCAGCATAGTCTTGCTCAACGCCTCTACCTCGGTAGTAAAGGTCAGCAAGATTGGTTCGAGCGTTAACGTTGCCCTGTTCGGCAGCGAGACGGTAGAAGTGAGCGGCTTTTAGGTAGTCTTGGGCAAATCCCTCGCCAAGCTCGTGAAGATAGCCGAGGTAATTCTGCGCGCGCGCGTAGTCCTGTTCCGCCGCCTCAGTGAGCAAGCGCACAGCCTCGGCAAGGTCCTGCTCAACACCCTGTCCTTCGTAGTAGAGATTAGCGAGACTGGTTAGTGCAAAGGGGTCTCCCTGTTCCACGGCCAAGCGGTACAGGCGGATGGCTTCGCCATAATCCTGTGGGACACCCTTGCCGGACTCGTAAAGGTAAGCCAGCGAACTCTGGCCACGGTCAAAACCCTGATCGCTGGCCAATGTGTATAGCTGCGCAGCCTTGGCATAATCCTGTTCGACACCATGACCTTCGTAATAGAGGTCGCCAAGGTTGACCTGCGCGTAAGCTTCGCCATGGGAGACCGCAAAGCGGTAGAGCCGGACGGCCTTCTCGTAGTCTTGCGGAACGCCTCTCCCGGTCTCGTAGAGATAGGCGAGAGAACTCTGGCCGTAGTAGTCGCCCTGATCCGCGGCCAGGCGATAGAGGCGCGCCGCCTCCTCATAGTCTTGTTCGACACCTTCGCCGAACTGGTAAAGCCGCCCCAGAAGGCTCTGTGCGTCCGCATTGTTCTGCGCGACAGACAGCCGCAGGTAATGCACGGCCGCGGGCAGATTCTGCCCGACTTCCCAGGCATAATAATAATGCCGCGCGAGCCAGTACTGAGCTTCCGCATCCCCCTGGTCGGCACCACGTTTGTAAAACCCGAATGACCGCTGGTTTTTCCGGTGACTGCCGTCGTGTTCGAAATCTTCGGCGAGACCGGCCAAAAACATTGGGTTTGCCGGCTTTTCCGTGGTTGGGATGTTGTACCACGGCATGGCTGCAACCGGCGTCAAAGTCCAGACGGCCATCATCGCCAAGCCGCCGCCCAAGGCACGCAACACCATCAACTCAACCCCAAAGCCGTAACGCCGAGAAACCGTGACACACCGGAAAACCCGAAGCATCCCGAACAGCAACTATGCCGCCGGCAGACCGGTTTTGCTACCCCCCTGCAACCCTGAAGAGCTTGATAGCCGCTCAACGGAAGCCTCCAAACCCCGGCACAAGAGCTCGGATGAACGCCCCCCGCGATCAGTGGTTTGCTGCGAGAAATTTATTTTCGCCTGTAACTCTTCGCAGCCTTGCCAAACCATTTTTTTGCCTCGTCAGCGTCTTCCGGCACGCCGTGCCCGCTCAAGTAGGCCTGTCCCAATTTGGCTTGCGCGACCGCAATTCCGCGCTCGGCTGCAATACGGTACATGCGGGCGGCTTCTTCCGGATCTTGATCGACACCCTGTCCCTGATCATACAGTTCAGCCAGGTGAACATACGACCAGACCTGACCGCCATCCGCGGCAAGACGCAACCAATGAATGGCTCGCTCGATATTCTTTTCCGTGCCGCGCTCTTCGATATAGGCCATAGCGAGCAGATACTGAGCATCGGCATCATTCTGCTCCGCCGCCAACTTGAACAAACGCAGTGCCTCGATGTAGTCGCTGTCGGGGCCCTCGGCAAAGGTGTAATGACGTGCCAACATGCGCTGCGCCCGCGCGTCATCTTGGTCGACGGCAAGCTTTAGGAGACGTATCGCCTCAGGGTTGCTTTGCGCAACGCCGTGACCGGTGAAGTGAAGCTCGGCAAGCTCAGTCTGCGCATACGCGTTCCCTTGCTCGACCGCCAGGCGATAGAGACGTGCAGCCTCCGTGTAGTCACGGCGAACACCCCTGCCTGTCTTGTACATGTGTCCCAGATGGCTGTGAGCTTGCACATGATCTTGCGCTGCAGCCAGTTTGAACAGCCGTGCGGCCTCGGCATAATCCCTCTCAACACCCGTACCGTGAAAGTGGAATTTGCCGAGTTCATATTGGGCATCTACGTTGCCCTGTTCCGCCGCCAGTCGATACCAGCGCGCAGCCGTGTGGTCGTCTTGTGGCACGCCTTTGCCGAGCTGGTAGAGGTACCCGAGGCCATATTGAGCGTCGGCGTTGTTCTGATTAGCCGCCAGCCCATATAACCGCGCAGACTCGGCAAAATCGATCTCCACGCCCTCGCCGTGATAGTAAAAACCGGCCAATTTCTCCTGTGACCAGGCATTCCCGCCGTCAGCCGCCTGACGGAACAAGCGCACTGCTTGCGCAAGATCCTGTTCAACGCCCTGACCTTCGTAAAAATGCACCCCCAGTTCGGCGAAGGAAGCGGCGTGGCCCTGTTCGGCGGCGAGACGGAAGAGCACCAGGGATTTCGCAAAATCGGGGGCGACGCCACGGCCGTATTTATAACCGTAGCCCAGTTGGTACTGCGCATAGGCACTGCCCTGTTCAGCCGCCCGCCGGAAGAGGCGCATGGCCTCAACGTCGTCCTGAGGGACGCCCTCTCCGAGTCTATGGAGAAATCCAAGCGAATTCTGGGCATCTACATCGCCCGCATCAGCCGCCAATTTGTAGTACTCGGCCGCAGAATGGTCATTGCCGGCGTATCGGTAATAATTTCCGATAACACGCTGGACCCTTGCTTTAAACTGCAAGAGGCTTTGCCAGTAGGACTCGGCGACCTTGCGAAGCTTCTGAAGAAAGCCTTTGTCATCGCTGCCGCTGGCAGAGCCATAGGGCTCAGGATCGGCTGCGCCTGCAGCAAGCTGCATACGGTACTCCTCCGCAGAAAAAGGCATTTCCGCTGCTTCTATCCGAATGGTTTTTTGTCCTGATTCCGTCGATCGTATCTCACTGACGTTTCCTGCCGTGAGCATCCCCATCGAAGCCCTGGAGTGGGGATTCGCGGTCGCATCGGCCACAGTTACGACAGTCAGTATCGTCAATCCCCCCGCAAAAGCACGCAGCAGCATCCCTTCAACCCCATGGCTATGAAACACCAATAAAACAGGCGGTCTTGCGGGATTTACGCAATCCCTGGCTGAAATTATGCAATCATGGGGTTAAAATTTCTCTACCCTGTGTTGTCCTACGAACAACCTCCACGTCTGTTATGAGACGACACTGAAAAGCAAAAGATTCCAGGTTGAGAACAGACACAATTCGATCAGGGCCACCGGAGTTTAAGAGCCTTCAGCGTGAAATAATGGGTGGAGACGCCTCTGTCCTGTCCGCCGCTGCTTTCACAACCTCTGCCTTAACAGCCTCCACATCCACGCCACCAGCGCGCATCTTCTGCTCCGCCTGCTGCTTGATCGCACCGCTCATGGCCTGCAGAAACGCATCGTGGGAACAGGGTTTGTCCATCTTGTTGTAGACGAGGCCATATTCTATCTCTTCCCAGGTCGAAAGATCCGCCAGATTGTGCTGGAGTTGCACCTCAAGATTATCAAGGGCGTCGGCAAACTTGGCCTCCGGTGTCTCGCGGGTCTCGAATTCCCACCAGAGCTCGGCGAGGTGCGCACCGCCCGCTCCGCCCAGCATATCCCTGATCGTTTCCATCGCAGCCGCCTCGCGCGCGGCTTTGTTCTTTTTGCGTTCCCCTGTCTCGAAGAAGGGCACGTCGCCGACGACGGCCTCAACCAGATCGTGAACGATGATCATCTGGAGAGACCGGCTGAGATCCACCGGATGTTCCAGATGCCGGTGCATGACCATCGCCATCAGAGCCATCTGCCAACTGTGTTCAGCGACGGATTCGCGGCGGCCGTCGGACAGCCAGCTATGTCGCAGCTCGCGTTTCAGGCCTTCCGAAAGCTTCATGAGTTCCAAGATCGGTGCGACGCTATCCATAGTCTGGGCTGCCCTGATTTTGTGACGGTAGAAAGGGAGCGGCAGCATAACAAAAAAAGGCCGGCAATAAGCCGGCCTTTTCGATCTGGATTTGAGGATCCTGCTACTTGGGCAACACGACCGTATCAATCACGTGAATCACGCCATTCGACGTTTCGATGTCGGCGGTGATCACCTGAGCGTCGTCGACCTTTACACCATCCATGGCGTCGACAGCGAGTTTGCCACCCTGAACGGTCTCGACGTCGGCGGTTTTGCCGGCGATGTCACCCGACATAATCTTTCCGGGCACAACGTGGTAGGTCAGGATCGCAACGAGTTGATCCTTGTTTTCGGGTTTCAGCAGGTTTTCCACCGTGCCCTCAGGCAGCTTCGCAAAAGCCTCATCAGTGGGTGCGAAAACCGTGAAAGGGCCGTCACCCTTCAGGGTCTCGACCAGTTCGGCAGCCTCAACGGCGGCAACGAGTGTCTTGAACTGTCCCGCCTCGACAGCTGTGTCGACGATATCTGCGGCTTTGGCAGCCAGACCGCCGAACAGAAGTGGCAGGGCAGCAAGCGTGGCGATAAGGGAAAGGCGTAGCTGTTTCACGTTCGTCCTCCTAGGGATTTCTGTTTGCTTGCCAGGAGATACGAGGCGGCGGCCAAGAAAGATCACCCTGCCACAAATAGGACACAACAGACGAGAGAAATGCCTTGTTCCTGTCCCCCCGCTATCAACGCTCCCAGCGAAACTCGCGATCTGATTCGGTGATTGGAGCATCGTTGATGCTCGCAATCCGGCGCTCCATCAGCCCGTTCTCATCGAATTCCCAGAGCTCGTTTCCATAGGAGCGGAACCATTGGCCGGAATCGTCATGCCATTCGTAGCGGAAGGTCACGCCGATGCGGTTGCCGGTGAAACACCAGAGTTCCTTGCGCAGGCGATAATCCAGTTCACGCTCCCATTTGCGCGTGAGAAAAGCGCGGATTTCCTCCCGGCCATTCAGAAACTCCGCGCGGTTGCGCCACTGCGAATCGATTGTATAGGCCTTGGAGACACGCTCTGGATCACGGGTGTTCCAGGCATCTTCGGCGGCCTGGACTTTCTGTCTGGCGGTCTCTTCGGTGAAGGGTGGTAAAGGCGGGCGCTGTTCCATGATGTGGTTTTCTCCAGTCACTCAATCAAAGTCCGATCTTGAAGTGGACCTTTTGTTACACAATGTACCAATCAGTACAATTGGCGATCAAGGCTTTCAATTCAAGCCTCCATCTCATAGGAGAAGGGTGTGACATGCTTGACGCAGGGCGAAGCCGGAGAGAGGGTCTCCGCAGTTTCCTTGCGGGACCGCTTTGAACCTCCGGCGGCTTCGTGAACGACGGCCGAAGAGAGGTGAGGCCTTCAGGATTTAGAGATGGCACGACTGGTTTCGGAACGCAGCGACGCGGTCATGGCTCTGGCCGAGGTCTTCAGAACGCATGGCTTTGAGGGCACGACCCTCTCGGTTATTACGGCGCAGACCAAGATGGGCAAGGGCAGCCTTTATCACTTCTTCCCCGGCGGGAAGGAAGAGATGGCCGAAGCCGTGCTCGAGGAGATTGGCGGATGGTTCGAAGATAAGGTCTTCAAGCCCTTGCGCGAAGACCGGGATGCGGATGCGGCAATCGCGAAAATGTTCGAAGCCGTCGACAGCTATTTCCGCTCGGGACGCCGGGTCTGCCTCGTGGGCACCTTTGCCCTGGGCCGGGAATGTGAGCGCTTCGAGGATCAGGTGCGCGGTTATTTCAAGACCTGGGTCACGGACCTGGAAGCCTGCCTGATCCGTGCCGGTCACAATCAGATCGTGGCACATGATCTCTCGGAAGAGGTGGTGGGCGGCATTCAGGGAGCTTTGGTGCTGGCCCGCAGCCTGGACCAGCCGGCGGTTTTCAGCCGTGCGCTCGCGCGCCTGAAGCAACGTCTGGAAGTACAGCGATAGAACCCGGAAACATCGGGTGGGTTAGATCTGATCTAATGCCCGCCGGATGCCGCACTCTCGGCAAGGACATAGCGGCGGCCGCAATAGGGACAATCGATCTGGCCCTTGCCCTCCATGTTGAGATAGACGCGGGGATGGCCGAGCGGGCCGTTACCGCCGTCACAGGCGACGATTTCGGACTCAACGGTCAAGGTTTCGGCCGGTTCCATTGTAACTCCCCCCTCTTCTTAATGCGACAGCTTCGCAGCCCAGTTTCGTAGCCCAGCATCGCAGCAGAGCGATGCTTACTCCTTAAATCCACGCAGGTCGATACCAGAAACTCTCCACAGCGCACATTAGAAGGCACAAGGGCTTTAACCGGCGCGATTTGACCCCTATCTCTGCGGATGATACCCATTGGCGCTGCAGGATCAATGGCGTTCACTGCGCAGTACCAAAACCCCAGGAACCTCTGAGCCGCGGAGCCGGCCACCGATTCAGCTCAAGAGCCTTACGTCTGTGATCCGCCATCATGCTGCCGGAAAACGGGAAACATCAACGATTAGGTCTGATGCCTTGAACGTTCAACAACTGGATGACGTCACCATGAATGCCGACGTCACGACCCTGCCGAACTATGCCGTCGAGTTGAAAGGTCTGACCAAGACCTATCAGGCCAGCGGCAAGAGCGAAGCCAAAAAGGCGCTGATCGACGTGGATCTGGCGATCCCGCGGGGATCGGTGTTCGGACTGCTGGGCCCGAACGGCGCGGGCAAATCGACCATGATCAACATCCTGGCCGGGCTGGTGAATAAAACCAGCGGCAGCGCACGCATCTGGGACCTGGACATCAACAGCGATACCCGGCAGGCCCGCGCGGCCATCGGCGTCGTGCCGCAGGAGCTGAATGTCGACCCCTTCTTCACTCCGCGCGAGCTCCTCGAGCTCCAGGCAGGTCTTTACGGCGTTCCCCCCCGCGAGCGGCAGTCGGACGAAATCCTGGCGGCACTGGGACTTTCGGACAAAGCCAACGCCTACGCCCGCACGCTCTCGGGCGGCATGCGCCGGCGCCTGATGGTGGCCAAAGCCATGGTTCACAATCCTCCGGTGCTGGTCCTGGATGAACCCACCGCAGGCGTCGATATAGAATTGCGCCAGCAACTCTGGGCGCACGTGCGCGAACTGAACGCGAACGGCACCACTGTTCTGCTGACCACCCACTATCTTGAAGAAGCCGAGGAACTCTGCGACCAGATCGCGATCATCAACCACGGCCGGGTGATCGCTTGCGACACGACGCCGGCATTGCTGGCGCGCCTGGACAACAAATCCCTCGCGATTGTGCTGGCCGAGGACCTGCAGCAGATTCCCGACTCGCTGACAACCTTCAACATTGATCACCCCGAGCCGCGCAAACTGGTGTTTCACTACCGCGCCAGCGAGAGCGCGGTTTCCGGAATTCTCGACGCGGTCTCCGCCGCAAACCTGAAGATTGCAGACGTGACGACGGATCAGTCGGATCTGGAGGACATTTTCCTGCAGCTCACCCGCGGTGCCCACGATGAGGGCGCACATTGAGGACCCGGACTCCAGCACAGCCAAGCAGATCATCTCAAGGGACCGGGTTGCAGGTCTTTGCCGCCGCCCTGGCCATGGTGTTTCTGGCGGCCTGTGCGCCCAACCTGGCGCCCCGCGGGCCAGGCAATATCGATGGGCCACTGATTGTCGAGGACAGCTTTACAACAGCCGACGGGCTGTCTCTGCCGCTACGGAAGTGGCTGCCGCCAACCACAACTGCAGGCATAGCTGCAAACAATGACGAGACCTCTCTCGAAAAGCAGGCGGAAATCAAAGCGGTGGTTCTGGCGCTGCACGGCTTCAACGACTACTCGAAGGCCTTCGAGAACCCGGGCCAGGTCTTCGCAGCACTGGGAATCGCGGTCTATGCATACGATCAGCGGGGATTTGGCGAGGCACCCCATCGGGGACTTTGGGCGGGCAGCGACGTCCTGACCGGCGATCTCGCGGACGCCAGCCGCGTCTTGCGGCAACGCCATCCCGGCAAACCACTTTACCTCCTGGGAGAATCCATGGGGGGAGCGGTCATTCTCGCGGCTTTCAACTCTCCCAATCCGCCTGAAGCCGACGGTGTGATCCTCTCTGCGCCCGCGGTTTGGGCCCGTTCGACCATGCCCTGGTATCAGCGCACGGCGCTGTGGCTAAGCGCGCACACAATCCCCTGGGCAAAGTTTACGGGTTCAGGCCTGAAGATCCAGGCGTCGGACAACATCGAAATGCTGCGCGGCCTCGGCCGCGATCCACTGGTCATCAAGGATACCCGGGTTGCAGCCATCCACGGGCTTGTCAATCTGATGGATCAGGCACTGACCGCCGCTCCCGCCCTGAACCGCCCGGCGCTCCTGTTGTACGGCGATAAGGATGAAATCGTCCCGCGCGAACCAACTTTGCAGCTCTGGAGCCTGTTGCCTGAGGAAAGGCGTCCTGAGCAGCGCCTGGCGCTTTACAGCAACGGCTGGCATATGTTGCTGCGGGATCTGGACGCCGGTCTCGTCATGGCGGATATCCTGCAATGGATCGAATTCCAGGTCGATGAGGCCGGTGATCTGGAAACACCGGAGCCTCTGGCTTCAGGCGCCGAAGCCCTGGCACGAGAGGCTTTGGAGGCCTTTCAGGAGCCGCTCGAGGACCCAGCCAGCACGGCAAACGCCGAAACCGCGGCTGAGTCATAAACTCACTCAGCCCTCGCTTCGGTCCTTGGCCTCTTCCGGCAAGGCATAGCGGTTCATCAGGGGAATTTGCGTAAGGACAAACAGGAAGGTCAGACCCATCAGTCCGAACACCTTGAAATTCACCCAGAACTCCTCGCTTTGAGTGCGCCAGACGACCTCGTTCAGAACAGCCATGGCCGCGAAAAACAAACCGAAATGCAGGGTCAACCGCCGCCAACCTGTCTCACTCATGGGCCAGGCCGACCCCATGACCGGCTTCAGCAACGCCTTACCGAAGGCAAGACCCCCCAGCAGGATCACCGCAAACAACGCCTGAACAATGGTTGGCTTCAATTTTATAAAGGTTTCGTCGTTCAAAAGCAGTGTCAGACCACCGAACACACCGACAATGATCGCGGTGATCAGCGGCATCATGGGGACTTTCTTGATCGTAACCAGAGAAAGAACCAGCGAAACCGCGGTCGCGGCCATCAAACCTCCGGTCGCAACCAACAGATCCTTCTGGAGGTAGTAGGCCAGGAAGAAAACCGCCAGCGGACCATATTCAGTCGTTGGCTTCAGCCATTTCGGAGCTTTGTCGGCACGGGGCGCTTGTTCGGTCATAACGGTCCGGAAAGTTAAAAAAGAAACAGCAGATCGGCAGTCCCACGAGGCCTTATGTTGGGGCGGCGCGGATAATGTCCAGATATCATTAGCAGAGATGGAAGCTTTGCTCAAAACCCTCCGATGCCCTGAAGCTGCGGAAAATTAGCGCAAAAGCGCTGACCAAAGGTGAACAGCCCGCCTGCTTCGGACCGTCCCCGCATCCGTATTGACGCGATCGGGTCCCGCGCTTACCTAATGGGACTCCTCCGGAGCGTTCCGATTTCCTAGGACTCGAAGTCATTGAGCTCAACAGACGCAACACCTGCCGCCCTGCCGCTGCTCGCGGATCGGCCGCCCTTGGCCCCGGGCGACCGCCTGGGCAATTTCCTACTGCCGGCCAGCGATGGCTATCTTTGGGTTTTCTATGAAAAGACCCGTGGCTTCCGGAATCTGGTCTTCCTGTTCCCGCAGGATACGGCCCGCAACACAAAGGCTTTGGCGGAACTGGCAGCGGCTCACCCGATCCTTCAGCAGTCCCGCATCGATGTCTTTGCCATTGGCAGACTACCGGTCGAATCCGTCAAGCGGCTTGGACAGCAACACGCAGTACCATTCCTGTTTTATGGCGATCCGGAGGGTAAAGTATCCTCCGAAATCACTCAAAAAAGCGGCTTCGCCCCCGATCAGGCCTTTTGCCTGCTGCTGGACGAGAACCAGCGGCTGCTTCAGAGCATTGCCCTGACGGATATCCCTGAAGGAACGCTGGGCGAGACAGTACTCGGCTTCTACTGCGACAGGCTGCCCGCCCCGCTCGAGGCCGAGCCGCAGCGGACGGCACCCGTCCTGATCGTGCCCAAGGTACTTGATCGCGCCGACTGCGATGCTTTGATTGCACGCTGGAAAGGGAAGAACGAAGAAGGCACCGTCACTACCCGGATCGACGGAAAAGACACCAGCCAGATCGATCCCGGGATGAAACAACGGCGCGATCACCAGGTCCACGATCCTGAGCTGGATACCTGGCTGTCCCAGATGGTGGGCCGCCGCATCGCACCCGAGCTGGCCAAGGCTTTTTACTTCCAGCGTTTCCGTTTCGATCGCTTCGTGATCACCTGCTACGACGCTGCGCGGGGCGACTATTTCCGGCCGCACCGGGACAACACCACACCGAGCACCCAGGCCCGCATGTTCGCGCTGACCCTCAACCTTAACACCGACGACTATGAGGGGGGCGGACTGCGATTCCCTGAATACGGACCGGAGGCCTACCGTCCAAAGAGCGGCGATGCGATCCTCTTTTCCTGCTCTTTGATTCATGAAGCGCTGCCGGTGACCAAGGGACGGCGTTTCACACTCCTCAGCTTCCTGCGGGATCCGGTTTTGCAGGAGCAGATTGACAGACAGGCCAAAGGCGGGGCGGCATAAGGTCGCCTTCGCGCTCTTGTGACTGGCATGTTACATAAAGATCATCCTAGTTTGAGCCTTCGGTCCTTGAACCAGATGAAACGGGAACCAGTCTTTTATGGGATAAATTTGAGACTGATTCTCGTCTTCAGAAAGCGGCAACCCTGAGCCTCTAACCTGAGGCAGAGAGCCGAAAAAAAACGCCAACCACAGCGCAGAACGCCGCAGGAGAGTCCCCATGCAACAAAGCAACGTCCGTTCGATTGATGTGAACCGCCGCAATCTTCTGGCAGGCCTTCTCTCGCTGACCGCCGCGGGCTCCGTTCTTGCGTTTGCCAGGCCCTCCGTCTCCGCTGAGAAAGATCCGAACCTGGCCGCCGTCGACAGCCGGAACATTACGGGTGTGGAAGCCCTCGCACGCGCGAAACGTGGTGAAGTCACCATCGTTGATGTCCGCTCGCCACAAGAATGGAAGCAAACCGGCGTTCCCGCAGGCGCGCGGTCCGTCACCATACACGGTCCGGAAGGTATCGAAGGTTTCGTTCGTGCCATGACACGCTCGGTGAACGGCCGGCTCGATACGCCGGTTGCCCTGATCTGCGCCCGGGGAAACCGCTCGACCCGGGCGTTAAATGCCTTGCAGGCCGCCGGTTTTACTCAGGTCTTGAATATCAAGGAAGGAATGCTGGGGGGCGCAAGCGGATCGGGCTGGCTGGCGCAGGATCTGCCGCTGGATCCCTGCATAAGCTGCTGACAGCCGGAGCGCCACGACCCAGAGACGCCCTCCGGCAGACGCCGTCTCGCACACGCGGCCCGGGTCACACGCCGTCCGGAACCAGGGTTTGCGACCTGTTAAAAGCGGTGAACAGCCCGCCATCCGGATCTACTATATCTGCACCGTAATATTCCTCACTTTACGCCGCGGGGCACGACAGGATAAAACCGGCGTTAACCAACTGACTGTATACTGCAGACACATCTTATCGATTTGAGACGTCCGCAGCGCTTGCATGCCAGAGAATTAGGGAAGCCATGGAGTCCTCGACCGCAAAATTCGGTATCGGTGAAATCGTCCGCCACAGGGTTTATCCCTTCCGCGGCGTGATCTTTGACGTGGATCCTGTCTTTTCCAACAGCGAAGAGTGGTACGACGCCATTCCCGAGGATCTGCGCCCGGCAAAAGATCAGCCGTTCTATCATCTCTTCGCCGAAAACGCGGACGGCCCGTACGTTGCGTACGTTTCCGAACAAAACCTGCTGCAGGACGAAGACGGCGGCCCGGTGCGCCATCCCAATGTGGAAGATGTTTTCGAGTGCATGAAAGATGGCCGCTACCGCCTGCGCGCGGGTCAGGCCAACTAAACGACCAAACCAACTTACAACCTGAGCCAACTGAGCGCTTGGACGAACTGAACGCCCGGGCCGACTGAACGCTTGGGCCAACTGAGCGCCCGGGTTAACCGAGAGCCTGCTTGACGCCCGTCGGACGCAGGTGCCAAAAGGGACAGCCCAGTGTTCAAGCCGTCCGGTCCGCGTCATGTCCTCACATATCAGCTCGGATACCTCCGCTCCACGATCTGAAACCTCGCCATCAGACCACCTTCGCATTCGCGACGCCGAGGCGGCCGATACCATGACTGTGGCCGGCCTGCACAGTGAAAGCTGGCAGAGCGCGTATCGTGGCCTTGCAAGCGACAGCTACCTCGACGGACCCCTGGCGGGAGAACACCGAAAACGCTGGCAGGGTCTGCTGGGAGACAATCCGGAAGATGCGGTCGAAAAGGCCACAAGACCGGCGGGGTTTATCCGTCTGGCCGAACAGGACGGCGCGCTCGTCGGCTTCATCGCGCTCTGGGTCAATTACAAAGAGGGCTACGACGCCTACGTCGAGAACCTGCATGTGCGTCCAGGCCTGCGCGGCGGCGGGATCGGCAGGCGCCTGCTCCAGGATGCCGCGAGCTGTGCAGCGGCTCAGGGCTGCAGAAACCTCTCTCTGGAGGTGCTTGAGGATAACGCTGGCGCTGTGCGTTTCTACGAACGACTGGGTGCGGCCAGCAAAGAGACTGCACAGGAGATGCTTGGCGACAGGCTGCTCGACTACCGCCTGATGGTCTGGGACGACATTACGAAACTGACGAGCCCAGAGTCGTCCTAGCCACGACGCAGAAGCCCTCTTTACCAAGCCCCCGGCTTGCAGTATGTTCCGCCGCGTCGCTTAAGAGCACGGTCGTTCTTGACCGCTTCCGTCAAGAACGTGAATCGTCCTCTAGCAATATACAACCGAGGCTGCTTAACGTTTTTCAGCATAGTCGTGAAAAACGATCAGACTCCAGGGACCCGTAGCTCAGCTGGATAGAGCGCTGCCCTCCGAAGGCAGAGGTCACAGGTTCGAATCCTGTCGGGTCCGCCACTGGCTTTTGGTCCATACCGGACACAGTTTACATTCTATGCCTGAGACATCGTTCACAGCTTTGCCGGTTCGACCGGGATCGTGACCGCTTCGACACGGCCCGCCATGCGGCCGCGAGCCCTGACATCAGCCCGGTACGCTTATGGGGCTCTCTTCACGGCGCGGTACATCAGGTAGCCTCCGGGCAAGGCCCCCAGATACATCAGGATACCGTAGACAGCGGCGGGCAGAGCGATGACCGGCAGCGCTTCCGGCCCGGCATGCAGAATGCCGGCCAGGGTGATCGCCACGGTGCTGTTCTGAATGCCTGTTTCCATCCCGATGGCCGCGCGGTCCGGGGCGGACAGGCCGACGAGGCGGGCAATGACCCAACCCAGGGCCAACAGGCACAGCACCATCAAGGCCGTCATCGGGGCCAGGGTGGCCCAGTTATCGGCCAGAACACTCCAGGATGCGGCAATCGCCCCGACAACAATGACCACGAAGAGAACCGCGGCGATCACCGAAAGCACCGGTTCGATGCGCAAGGCAAGATCCTTCGCAATCGCCCGGATGATCATCCCGATCGCGACAGGCACCGTCGTGATGGCAAACATCTTCAGGGCCAGACTGGTCACATCGACGGTGACGTCGCCGGCATTCAGGAACAGCCCCGCCCAGAACACCACCAGCAAGGGCACGGTGATGACCGACAAAAGGCTGATCAGCCCGGTCAGGGAAATGGACAACGCCAGCGTGCCGCCAACCAGTTTGGTCAGGATGTTCGACGTCACACCCCCCGGGCTGGCCGCCAGCAGCATGAACCCGAAGGCGAGTTCACCGCTGATCCCGAAAGCAATGACAAAGCTGTAAACAATGACCGGCAGCAGGATGACCTGCGCAGATAATCCCGCGATGACGGCACGGGGCTGGCGGACAATGCCTGCGAAATCCGCGACAGTGAGGCCGAGCCCCAACGACAGCATGATGATGCCCAAGGAGACCGGCAGAAAAACTGAGACAACTGCGTCCACGCTTTGAATCCCTGAGATGAACCTGTTGCGCACGACCATATCCGTGGATGGGGGATCTTTGTCAAACGTGAAGCGCGGTGAGATTCAGATTTCGCGCGTAAGCCGCGGTCTCGGGACGCCTGCCAAACCTGCCCGCACTCCAGTCCCAATCACAAAATAGGATGGATACGATCAGAATTGGTGATCAATAGTTACAAAAAATGACGATTTGATTTTATACCTCGACGACTGCACTCTCGATGAACAGGGGAATGCGGAATGGCACAGCAAACGATAAAAGGCGAGGCGGAGTATTCCAGCCTCCTGAACCAGCCGCTTGAGAGCGTTCGCGACGCGATCCGGGCGCAGGCCTACCGGGGGCACACCGCGGGGCTTTGCAGCGGGAACCTGCAGTGCAATCTGGTTATTCTGCCGCGTGCGCTCGCGGATGACTTTCAGCGCTTCTGCGAGACGAACCCGAAACCCTGCCCGCTGGTCGGGGTCTCTGAACCCGGCCGGCCCTGCTTTCAGGATCTCGGCCGCAACATCGATCTGCGGACCGACGTTCCCCGCTACTACATTTACAAGGACGGGCAGCGCGCCGGGCAAAGCCACGACATCTCGGACTATTGGCAGGATGACTCCGTCGCCTTTGCCATCGGCTGCTCCTTCACCTTCGAGGGCGCATTGGCCGCGGAGGGCATATCCCTGCGTCATGTAGAGCTCAACCGCACGGTGCCCATGTACCGGACCAACATCATGACCAAACCGGTCGGCAATTTTTCCGGACCGATGGTCGTCAGCATGCGCCCGATGAAGCAGGGGGATCTGCAGAAGGTCTGTGAGATCTGCGCCCGCTATCCCCACTCCCACGGCGAACCGGTCCACACCGGCGACCCGGCCGCGATCGGCATCGGCGATATCGGCGCGCCCGACTGGGGCGACGCGGTCCCGATCGCGGAGGACGAGGTCCCGGTCTTCTGGGGTTGCGGCGTGACCAGCCAGGTCGCGATCGGAAATGCCAAGCCGGCGCTCTGCATCACCCATGCACCGGGCTGTATGCTGATCACCGAAATCAACGAAACATCGACGATGCTCAAGGAACAAGCCGTAGCTCTTGAGCATGAAACTTCACTATAACGGCAAGGAAAAATGCAATGAAAATCGGAACAGGGTTACTGGCATTGAGTTTGACCGTGGCGAGCGCGGCGGCTGTTGCAGACGACGAGCTCGCGATTGTCGGAAGCTGGAGCGGTTTGCCGCTTCATAAGCAATATGAAGCGCCTTTCTGGAACGACAAACTTCCGGAGGCCAGCGGCGGGCGGATTTCGACATCTCTGACGACCCACGATCAGATGGGCATCAAGGGTTCGGATGTCTTCCGCATGCTCGGTGACGGCGTCTTCGATGTGGGCATGACGGTGGCGGACTACGCCGTTTCCGATGCGCCTGCCCTCGAAGGTCTGGACGTTCCCCTGATCGCGACGGACGCAGCCTCCGCCATGAAAATGGTGCAGGCAGCCCGTCCGCTGGTCGACGATATCTACAAGGATGTTTTCAACGCCAAGGTTCTGGGCATCGCCCCTTACCCACCGCAGGTCGTCTTCTGCAATGCTGAAATCAATGGCCTGGCGGACCTGGAAGGCAAAAAGATCCGCGCCTCGGGCCGCATGACCGCGAAGCTGCTGGAAGCCCTGGGCGCAGAAGGCGTCACCATCGGCTTCGGCGAAGTTCCCGGCGCACTGCAGCGCGGCGTGGTTGACTGCGCCGTCACCGGGGCGGGCTCTGGTTACAGTGCCGGCTGGTGGGAAGTCTCCACCCATCTGATGCCGATCCCGCTGGGCGGTTGGGATCCGGTGGTCACCGCGATCAACCTCGACAAGTGGAACGCCATGAGCGCCGACGACCAGGCCCTGCTGGAGAAGGAAGTTGCGTCCGGTCTGGAGCAACCTGCCTGGGAGACCGCCCAGAACGCCCTGGCCACGGACATTGCCTGCCTGACCGGCGAGGGCGACTGCCCGGGTGAGAAGCGCAGCATGAAGCTGGTCACGGTCTCGGATGCGGACATCGCGAAAGCGCGCGAAATCCTGATCTCGAAGGTGCTGCCGGACTGGTCCGAGCGGGCCGGCAAGGACTGGGGCGAGCGTTGGAACGGCACGGTGGGTAAAGCCACCGGCGTCGCCATCAAGCTTCAGTAAAGACGAACGCACAGACTGATGTCTCAACTGCTCTCCTGGCTACGGCGAATGAACGAGCGCCTGGCCGTGATCGCTGGCCTGCTTCTGCTGGCCAGCGTCACCGTCACCATCCTCGATATCATTGCCCGGCGCGTCGGCCTGTCGCTCGGCGGCACGGACGAATTCTCCGGCTACGCCATGGCCATCTCGACCAGTTGGGGCATCAGCTACGCGCTGACCTGCATGGCGCACGTGCGCATCGACCTGCTGCGGGCCAAGGCGGCCCCGGCCGGCCGGGCGCTCTTTGACGCCATCGCCATTCTCTCGCTCGCAGGGACGGCCCTCGTGATCGGCTACCGGGTTTGGCCGGTGCTGGCCAAGACCCTCAAAAGCGGCGCGACCGCGAACACGCCGCTGGAAACACCACTCTGGATTCCACAGTCCCTCTGGTTCGCCGGCTGGGCCTGGTTCGCGGTTTCCGCCGTTATCATCGCGCTCGCGGTTATCCTTCATATCGCCGGGCGGAAATTCGATGCAGTGGATGAAATCGCGGGTGTGAGGACCGAAGTATGATCCTCTTCACCTCCACGGGCCTGCTGGTCCTGCTCTCGTTCTCGATCCCGGTCGGCATTGTTCTCTTTCTGCTGGCCTTCGGCATCGATCATTTCTTCAGCCCCTTTCCGCTTATGCGCGGGCTGGGACAGGTCATCTGGTCCTCCTCGAACAGCGCGACCCTGATCGCGATTCCCTTCTTCGTCCTGCTGGGCGAGGTCCTGGTGCGCAGCGGTGTCGCGCGCCGCACCTACGCGGCCCTGGACGCCTGGGTTTCCTGGCTGCCCGGCGGCCTGATCCACGCGAACATTGCGACTGCGACGCTGTTCTCGGCCACTTCAGGTTCTTCCGTGGCCACTGCCGCCACGGTCGCCTCCGTCGCCATGCCGCAGGCCGAAAAACTCGGCTACGACGCGAAGCTCTTCTCCGGCGCCATCGCGGCGGGCGGCACCCTCGGGATCATGATCCCGCCCTCGATCAATCTCATTGTCTACGGCTTTCTGACCGAGACCTCGATCCCGAAGCTTTTCCTGGCGGGTCTGGTGCCGGGTCTTCTGCTGGCCCTTCTTTTCATGGCCATGACCGCCCTTGTCTGCGGGATCAAACCCTCGCTGGGGGGGCCCGGCACGAAGGTCAGCTGGGAGCGCCGGATCGCAAGCCTGAAAGACCTGCTGCCGCTGCTTGGTCTTTTCGGTGCCATCGTGGGCTCGATCTATGCCGGCTGGGCGACCCCGACCGAGGCTGCCGCCGTCGGTGTCGGAATTTCCTTTGTAATTGCGGGCACACAAAAAGCGCTCTCACGCGAGATGCTGCTAGAGAGTCTGAAGGGGACCGTGCGTACAACGGCTCTGATCATGCTGGTGGTCATCGGCGCCTACGTGCTGAACTTCGTCCTGACCGCCGCCGGTGTCAGCCGCGCACTGCAGGATCTTCTGCAAAACCTCGGGCTTGGCGCGGTCGGCACGCTGCTGGTCATCGTCCTGATCTACATTGTGCTGGGCTTCTTTATCGAGACCCTCTCCCTGATGGTCGCGACGATCCCTATTGTGGTTCCGGTCATCGTCCAGCTGGGATACGACCCGCTCTGGTTCGGCATTTTGATGATCCTTCTGGTCGAGATGGCGCTGATCACGCCGCCGGTCGGCCTCAACCTCTATGTCGTCCAAGCCGCCCGAAAGGCGGGCAGCTTTACCGATGTCATGATTGGCGCCGCACCCTATGCGGTGGCCATGCTGGTGATGGCCGGCCTGCTGATTCTCTTCCCGGCCATCGCCCTTTTTCTTCCCTCAAATCTGTAGAGAACCCCTTCATGAAGTTTATGTCGTCGGACCAGCCGGTCGATTTGGAAATCGAGCATCTTTTCGTGGCCGGATGGACCGGGCGCGATAAAGCCGCCGTGGATCACCACATCGAGGAACTCAAGGCTCTGGGTGTCGCACCGCCATCTCAGGTTCCGCTTTTTTACCGGGTCTCCGGTAATCTTCTGACGCAAGAGACGTCAATCGAGGTTCTCGGTGAAGGCACATCAGGTGAGGTCGAACCCCTTCTTATGCGATGCGGTGGCGAGACCTGGATCGGGCTGGCTTCGGATCATACAGACCGGGACCTGGAAACACATTCCGTCGCCTATTCGAAACAGTGCTGCGCGAAACCAGCCGCAGGCGAAGTCTGGAAGTTGGACTCAGTCGCGGACCATCTGGACGATCTCGTTCTGCGCTGCTCGATCGAAGAGGAGGGCACATGGACGCTCTATCAGGAAGGGCCGCTGTCGAACATTCGACCGCTTGCCGACCTGATCAGTGCCTCGGGTTTCGGCGACAATGCGGCGATGCTCTGCGGGACACTCGGCGCAATCGGCGGTGTGCGCCCGGCGCGCAACTACCGGATGGAACTGGAGGACCCGATCTTGGCCCGCAAGATTGCGATGGCTTACAGCGTAACGCCGCTGCCGGTCGTTTCCTGAGCGAAAAGCATAACTCGTGATCTCACCCTCCGCCGGACTGACCCCTGAAACCGCCGAAGCACGCAGAGCGCAAATTCTCGCTCGCGCGACTGACGCCGGAAATGACGCAGTCCTGGTTTTCGGCTACGGCAGCGCGCTGGGGGCGGGTTCCAAATCTCATGGCACCATGCGCTATCTCACAGGATGGGACAGTCATGAGGCGACGTCACTTCTTGTCATTAATAAAGGGGACAGAGTACTTTTCATCAGCAGTCCCTTTATGGTTCCGATCGCACGGGAGAGGCTCCAGGATGTCGAGATCATCGACCTGCGCCCATCCGAATGGGCAGCCGGCTTAAAAGCCCGATTGACCGCCACAAGGAACGTTGGAACGATTGGCTTCGACGAAATGCCGGTGTCGCTGTACCGGATGCTCACCCCGGCGCTCGAGCATCTGCGGCTACAAAGCATTGACCGCTTGCTCGGCGAGATGCAACTCATCAAGGACGAGGAAGCGCTTCAGCTTCACGTGACAGGAGCAAAGATCTGCGATGAACTCTTCGCTGCACTCCAGAAGGAGATATCGAAGGGGACGCCCTGCTGGCAGACCCAGCTTGCCTTGGAGACGAAGGCGCGCGGACTGGGCGCCGACTACTGCCGGACCTGGCTGACCGCAAGACCGTCCGCCGATCACCCCCGCTATTGGCCGGAGGAGGGTTTGCATGTTCCGCAGCCGGGGGATCAGGTTTTGTTCGGGATTGCGCTGACGGTGGCAGGTCACTGGGCGCACGGCATTCGCATGGGCTCCATGGGGCCGGCGCCCGAACCTCATAAGGCAATGTGGCGGCTCGCCTCTGAAATGCTGGCGGCGGGCGTGGCAGCCCTGACGCCCGGTCAGGCTTTGTCCGGCTGCATGGCCGCGATCAACCAGGTGTTGTGTCGCCATACAAGCGCGGAGGAGCGAACAAGCCTTAGCGGCTTTCGCTATGGCCATGGCTTGGGCCTGTCGTACGAAGACCCCTTCATCACCGACTGCTTTCCCCAATCCTTTGGAGCTGCAGCACCCTCCGGAATTTCCGGACCAGCCGAAGATCAGGTGCAGCCTGATTTAACGCTTCAGCCGGGCATGTTGATGGAGTTGCATCCGAACTTTTTCTCTCCGGAAAGAGGTGGCGCGGCAATCGGCGAGATGATCGTGATCCGGGAGAGCGGGGCGGAAGCTCTTCTGAAATTTCCCACCAGCTTCATGGAGCTTTGAGCTTCACTCCGGGAAAGCGATGATAAAGTGATTGATTCAACCCGCGTAAATTCGGACATTCCTATCACTTTAAGTGATCGCGTGCGCGGGCGTGCAAACATGACATTGGATCAGCTCAAGACATTCCTCTGGGTGTCCCGGCTCGGCGGCGTCCGGCGGGCGTCCCAGGAGATGAACATTTCCCAGCCCGCGGTCTCGGCCCGCATCGCGGCTCTGGAGGAATCCCTCGGCACCACACTCTTCGAGCGCGCCCAGCGCGGCGTGACCCTGACCAAGCAAGGCGTTCTGCTGCGCGACTATGCCGAGAAGATCGCCGATCTGATCGAACGCATCAAAGCCGATGTGGTGCCCGCCGAGAGCGTGAACAGCCTTTTGCGGATCGGCGTTGCCGAAACCATCGTCCAGCTCTGGCTACCGGTATTTCTTTCCGAACTCTATGCAAAGTTCCCGCAGATCAACGTCGAGGTCTCCGTCGACGTCACCGTCAATCTGCGGCAGCAACTGCTGGAGCGCTCGCTCGATTTCGCGATTCTGATGGGCCCGGTCTCGGAATTCACGGTGGATAACATCGATCTTCCGCCGGTCGAACTCTCGTGGTTCCGCGCCACGCAGCGTGAAGAACCGGACCTGCAAACCACGCCGGTCGTGTCCTATAATCGCAATTCGCGCCCTTACCGAGAACTGCGGCGGCAACTGACGGACCGCTACGGCGACAACACCCAGATCTTTCCCTCAAGTTCGATCTTCGCGGGTCTCGAAATGGTCGCATCGGGGATCGGCGTGGGTGTCTTCCCCCGGCAACTGGGCCGGGAGATGGTCAAGCAGGGCCGTATCGTCGAGTTCGATCCCGGCTGGAAACTGACACCGCTTCATTTCACCGCATCCTATATCGGTGATCCCAGAAACGCGCTTTGCGCCCGGGCGGCGGATCTCGCTGTCGAGGTTGCCCAAGGCTATATCGAGTAGTGAGAAAGTAATGGCGTATCAAAAACCCTGGTCCCCGGAAACCGCTGAAAGCCGTCTGGCCGAAGTCATGGAGCGGGTGAATTCGGGTGCGCCCGAGCTTCGGTCGGTCTTTACGGAGACCTTTTTCGACCGGGCACAGGATCAGGTTTCCAAACTTGACGAAACTGCGAATTCTCCGCTTTGCGGCGCCCTGGTCTCGGTCAAGGATCTCTTCGACGTGGAGGGGTTTGTCACCCGGGCGGGCAGCCGCATTCTAGCGGATCAGCCGCCGGCAACATCCGACGCGCCGCCCATCAAGCTGCTGCGCGAGGCCGGAGCCATTCTGATTGGCCACACCAACATGACCGAACTGGCCTATTCCGGGCTCGGCATAAATCCGCACTTCGGTACACCGGACAATGCCCTGGCCAGCGGACGCATTCCCGGCGGCTCGACCTCCGGCGGCGCAATCTCGGTCGCTCAGGGCATTGCCGACATCACCATCGGCACCGACACGGGCGGATCGCTGCGCATACCGGCGGCCTTTAACGGCATCGTGGGCTTTAAGCCGACCCAGGACAGCGTGTCGCGGCGCGGCTGCAAAGCCTTGTCACAGAGCCTGGACAGCGTCGGCCCCATGGCACGAAGCGTCGAAGCCTGCGAGATCACCTACCGGGTCATGACCGGCGGAGAGACCGACAACTCAAAAAATCTGCAGCCGGAATTTATCATGCCGGTGAACTTTGGTTTGGACGACCTCGATCCTGTGGTCGCGAAAGCCTTCGAACAAGCTGTGTCCAAAATCTCTGACGCGGGCTACGCGGTCGTTGTGAAGAACCTCGCCTGCCTGGAGCGCTACAAGGAAATTCCGGTCTGGCAGTTCGCCGCGATCGAGTCGCGCACGGAGTACGACGCCTTTTACAACAGCACACCGGAGCTCTTCGATCCGCGCGTGCTCAGCCGCCTGCAACGAGCGGACGGCATTGACGCCGTGTCCTACCGCAAGACGCTCAATGCGCGCGATACCTTCATCGACGCGTACCAACAGGAAGTGGGGAACCGGGTTCTGCTGCTGCCGACAACGCCGATCCTGGCACCGGAACTCTCGACCTTTGACGACGACGAGGAATACTACCGGCTGAACCTGCTGACCCTGCGGAACCCCACGCTTGGCAATGTCTTAAATGGCTGCAGCATCTCACTGCCCTTCAAGTCCGGCGCGGAGACGATCGGGATCATGCTTACAGCACCCGGCGGCTTCGATCATAGCCTTTTGGAAGCCGCGAATGTCTGCGAAGGCGCCTTGTCATAGACCTGCACGACAGCGCCGGATAAATCGACGCCGGTCAATCGCCGTAGGGGCGTGTTTCAGTGAGAATTTCACGAACGATCGGCATGGCCTCATTGCGGGTCATGCCACTTTTGATCCGCTCGTCATAAAGGATGCGGAGCATCATCCAGTCAAGTTCGGTCGGGAAGAGATATTCCTTAAAGGCGTCTGTGAACATCGTATTGAACAGGGAATTGTCATCATTGAACAATCCCATAGCCTGGATCGTCTCTTCGTATGCACAGGACTCCAGTTGTTCAATCGGAATGCTCAAAAAGAATACTATGAACGTGGTTCCCAGCGACCCATCGTCGTTAACGGTAGAGAGAAAAAGGCAGGATTCGAGGTCTTCTTTCACGATGATATCGAGGGAATTGGCAAGCGTCAGAAGTGTATAGCGCCTTTCGGTTTCTGGAGGTTCATTCGATGCAAGTGCCCGGAAAAAGCCCACCACCTCTCTCATGTCGCTCTGATCTTCGACAAAGAAGTATCCCAGGACGCTTTGGAATTCTCTTCCGCCTCGAAGTGGGATGTTAAGACCGGTATTGCGGGCGATCGTTTTCACTGAGCGATCCAGGGCTTCGTAGGTTCGGGCAGAGATAACGCCACCGCGATATAAGATCGCCTGGCCGAGATCTTGCTCATACTTCGAAATTTTCCCCTCCCAGAATTCGGCACGTTCTTTCAGGTCAGGGTGCGCAAATTCGACCTCAACCCCTTCGCTGCTTCCAAGAGCAAGTTTGGCAAAACTCTCCGCAATTGCTGTATTGGTTATGAGAATCGTATGATCGACTGGCTCAGTGGGCCGGGATCGAGGTCCATCGACAATGTATCCCTCTCCATCAAGCGTAAACTGAGCAAGGATATCAGCTGGCGGATCTTGAATCAGCCGCGGGTCAGAGTGATGTATGGGATCAGGTACAAGAGTAGGCGGAAGTGCTACATACCGGTTGCCCCCAGCACAGCTCGCGAGCAGCAAACAAAGGAGAGGAAACCAGACACCTATCCTCAAAACGCCGCTCATTCCCACGCCAACCTCACATCTTAAACAGCAGCGCGATGCCGCTGACAAAGACCACCGTGCTGATGATCCGCACGTAAGCCTGCTGACTCAATTCCGTATGCACCTTTCCGCCCAGCCAGAGCCCCAGTCCGACAATCGGAAGCGCCGCGATCGACCCCAGAAACACCCCGCCCTGGAAAAGCCCAAAAATGGCGAAAGCCCCAAGGCGGATTGCGCCATCGATCAGGAAGTTGAAAGCGAAGGTGGCACGGAAGGACGTTTTATCCAGCGCGCGCAAACCCAGATAGATGACGTAAAAGGGGCCTCCGGTCCCGAAGATCGTGCCAACAAACCCACCCAGGAAACCGAAGGGCGCCGCGTAGATGCGCGACCCGCGCAGAGTGGGAAGGGGCAGGAGCTGATACACCGCGTAGATCATGACAAAGACGCCGAGGGCCTGCGCGAGCAGGGCTTCCTTTGCCATGGAAAGGAGCGCCAGACCTGCGGCAACACCTAAAAGACTAAAGGGAATCAGCGGCAGTTGTTCACCCCAGGCAATCGCCCGCCGGTTCTTCAGGCCCTGGCTTGCGGACCCGACGTAGTCCAGGAAGACAACGACCGGAACAACTTCCTGAACGGGGAAGACCTGCGCCAAGAGAGGCACGGCAATGAGTCCCGAACCGAAGCCCGCAATGCCGCGCACCATATAAGCCAGGAACAGCACGATTGCCGCATAGACCAGCGGTCCGGTCTCAAGATTTTCCGGGGCGAGCACCTAGTCGCCAGCCCCCTGGCTTTCTGCGGCTCGCGACGCTGGCACGGTCTCCGCTTCATCAGAGGCACCCTGTTGCGGCTCGAGTTCGATACCGCCCTGACGACGATTCCAGAGGCGCAAAAGATAGCGTCCGCCTCGCGTGGCATCATCCTCAAACGCGGTGCGCGCATGGGCCAGCAGATGGTTGTTGACGTATTCGATCTGACCGGGTTCGAGATGAAACTCAATCCGGTTTTCCGGCGCGGCGACAATCGCTTTCATCGTGCGGAGCGCCGCAGCTCCGTCATCATCGAGGCTTTCGCCCAGCAAAGCATAGCCTTTGTGCACATAGTCCGCGTAGTGACGCACGGTCAGTTGCCCGTCGCACAGGGTAAAGACAGGATGCCGGCTGCTCTTACACTCGTCCGGCGCATGCTCGGCCTGACGGTCCCACCAGAAAGGCTGGTAAAGCCGCTCCAGCAAGTCCGGGTGGCGCTCCCGCAATTCGTCGTGCGCCCTGGCCAGACTTGCCACCCGGCTGAGGCCGCCCGCGCTGGCCGGACGAAGGCAGACAAGTGTAACGATCGCCGGTGTCTGGGCGAGCCAGCCGCCGTCCGTATGGAAGTCCTGATCCAGGTTTGTAACCGAGCGGCGGACGCCGTAACCCAACTTAGCCCCCGAGTCCTTGACCTCGTAAAGCCGTGTCCCATCGGCCTTTTGTTCGACTACCGGACCGAGTAGAGAAGTGAGCATCCAGCCTATGGCCCTGGCTGCGGCTATGCCCCAACGCTCGACGGGGAGACGATCCAGCACAACGAAACCAATGCCATGGTGCAGCCTGTCGTCGACAGCCGCCATCAGCTCCCTCACAGCTTCGAGCGCATAGTCAGTAGCACTCAAATCTTCAACGGGCCCCTCATAACTGGCTAGCTTTCCCGCCAATTCATCCAGTTCCGCGAGTGCCTTAGGGGGAATCTTCAGGATCCAGTCGTCTGCTGTAAGTCCATCGGCCCGCCACGCCGAGGACGCAGTAATAGGCCTGTCCAACACTGCGGGAGCTCCAGAAACAGCTTTTGCGCCGCTTCGCATCACCCCTGACATGATTTTCCGTTTTCGGTCGCCGCGCCGATCAACATAATATACGCATACACACAAAAGTAGAAGAAGACCCCCAGTTTGCTCAATAATGCTGGGATTGACAACGGCGGGTTTCAGCCCGCTCGGAGCGCGAGCGGAGTCCCCGAAGAAGTGAAAAACCGGAGCCGCTCTCTATTCTGTTTAGTTAGAAAGCCTTAGAGACCTTACCTGCAATCGTAGATCCAATTGCAGAGATTTTTGACAGACTGGTCCCCCGCGCTCCTGATCTCGCTCTATCGCCGAGCAACCCCGGCGGCGTCCCAAATCTCAAGAGGCATTAGGCTGACTTTTTTGAAGAAACCTTGGACTGAGGATCACCGGCAGGGCGCTTGCGAATGCGCGCAGGGGGAAAGACGACGATCGCAGAAGTCCCCTGGCCCACGGCGCTCTTCAAGGCGAGTGATCCGCCATGCTGCTCGACAAAGGCCTTCGCCAGCGGCAAGCCGAGACCGGTGCCCTCATACTTGCGGTTCAACTCACTGTCGATCTGCTGAAAGGCTGCAAGTGCTTTGGGAATGTCGGCTGGCGCGATGCCGATGCCCGTGTCCTCGACATGGAAGATGTAGCCTGCCGAAGCATCGCAGGACACCTTTACGGTGACCGTCCCTTCAGGTGGGGTAAATTTGAGCGCGTTCGACAGGAGGTTGAGCAGGATCTGCCTCAGCTTACGGGCGTCGGCCCAAAGGTAAGGAAGATCGGCCATCGGCTCGGTTTTCAGGTGAACCCGGTTTTCGTGCGCTCGCTCGGCCAGAAGCGAACAGACCGTCTGAACGATCTCGGACACGTCGATTTCGTCTTCGCCCAAGGGTGAGTTACCGGCCTCGACCTTGGCGAGATCGAGAATTTCATTGATGATCGATAGGAGGTGTTCGCCGGCACCGTAAATGTCGTCGACGTACTCCTGGTGCCTCTGGTTCTCGATTTTGCCGGAAACGCCGCGCTTCATAAGATCTGAAAACCCAATGATCGCGTTCAGAGGCGTTCTGAGTTCATGACTCATATTCGCCAGGAATGTTGACTTACTCCGGCTGGCGATTTCAGCCTCTTCTTTCGCCTTACGCAGCTCCGTTTCCGCCTGAACCTCCGCAGTGATGTTCGTGCCGGTGCCCCGGTATCCAAGGAACTCGTCCTCCTCACTGAAGACGGGTTTCCCGCTGATCGAAAGCCACAGGGACTTGCCCTGGGGGTCTATGTACTCGTAACGGAAATCCCGGAACGGCCGCCGCATCTCAAGGTCCGTGAGGTGTTGGAGCCATTTCACATCGTTGGATTTGAACCTGGTCAGATCCTTGCGGGTTTTTCCGAGAATGTCCTTCGGCTGCAAGCCTGTCGCCTCAATCAACTGATTGGACAGATAGGAAAACCGCAGTTGTTCGTCCGTGGCCCAGAACCAGTCGGACGCAATCTCCGCAAAATCCCTAAACCGCTCCTTGTTCTGACGCAGCTTCCTCTCGTCTATGCGTGCTTGCCGCTGACGACGCCGGTGGTTCGCAAGCGCCAGGATCAGAAATGTTCCCGCCAGTGCCGGCAAGACCACGAAGATACCTACAAACCAGCCGCGCACCACCTCCAGTCCCGGACGCGCCGAGACCTCGAGGACGAAGGTTTTGCCTTGCGCAAAAAGCGGCAGCTCAAGAGAAAAAGGCTCGAACAGGATTGGTCCTGCAACGGATCGCATCCTGTCCTGTCGATAGATGTAATCGTCGTTCTGCTCATCGTCCTTCTGATCATAATCGTTCCGATCATAATCGTTCTGCCCGCTTTCATGATGTTCGTCGAAGCTGCGGACCGCAAAACGGTCGAAGTGGCGATAGGTATCATCGAAAAAGCGATCGGCGCCCAGGAACAACGCCACCAGGCCACTGACTTGTGCCCGGCGGGCTTCGACCGAGTTCGGGGAGTTGTAACCGAAGTAGATCGCCTTGAAAGCAAAGAAGCCGCGCCCGACATGCGGGATCTCGACCACTTCGGAACTCATGACCCGTCCGGAATCGATTGCCCGTCCGATTGCGGGTGCGAGCGCGGCATCAGATATAGCATCGAAACCGACCAGTTGGGCGAATTCTGGCGTGAAGGGCTCGAGCGAGAGAATCGGCATCGCAATATCTCGCTCCAAGGCCCCGACAATCTCGCCCTCGGGCGTACGCTCGGTAAGCTGAAACTGCGGGAAGCCGCCGGCGCGCATGGATTCTTCCAGGGACTGGCGGTCCTCCCGGCGCAGGAGCGACAGCTTGGCAATGGTCTGGATATGGGGATAGGCCCTCAGCAGCTCCCGGGACAAAGCGGCGAATTCATGATCGGCCAGATCGTCACTGGCATGGTGCAACTCCACCAGGGTCGTGAGCACGGCATCCGCACTGGCAAAGCGATGTGCCACCTCACGCTCGAAGGTGTAGGCCTGCTGCGTGAAGATTTCTTTTGCGTCTCCGAGATCGGTCTTGATGGCCAGACTGCTCAGGGCAGCGCAAATGGCGCCGACCAGCAGGACCAGACAGGAAACTTCCCAGGTCTTAAAGAGGCGATCGTTAAGACTTTGAGGCAAATCCGGTGACTCGCTTGGCTTTTCGCATCAGACCGCGCGGCAGGCTGATGTCGGCAGCGGAGAGAACCTCCGGATTGATCCAGATATCCCGGCGGCTGTTGGCAACGATCGGAATTTCGCCGGGCGTCATTCCACCGAGGATCCTAAGAGCCGTTTGACCGGCCCACTCGCCGTGTTCCTCGGCAACCTTGGTAATGCCAACCATCGTGTAGGGCATCATCCAATAGTGATTGGTAACGCTCAGGCGTTTCGCTGTGGTGCCTACGAACGACCGCACTTGTTCGACATCCCAGTCGTTGATTCCGGCGTTGCTTCCCATGATGATCAGATCATGGGCCTGGGCCTCGCGGTAGGCGGCCATCCAGTCCTTCATGGTTCCGGCTAGGGCGAACTCAAGCTTGATGCCACGGCGCTTGGTCGCTTCCTGAAAGCGTTTGAGGTTTTTTTCCTCCGTCAAGGTGTCCGCACCAATATAGAAAGCACGCCGGATGCCGGGCGACACTTCTTCGGCCCGGTCGAACATGGGCTCGATCGGGGCGATCTCGATCATGCCGGTCACATTGCTGTAGGGAAATCCGTAAGCCTCCACGGTCCAATTCACACCGCTGAAGACGAAAGGCATCTCGGCATCGCGGTAGTAGCGCTGGATCAGATACTTGGCGGCGTTGTCGTCGGCGGTTATGACGATGTCAGGGTCCCAGGACTCGATCAGCGCCTTGGCTTCGAGAGCTTTGCGTTGTTTTTCCGCTTCCGACTTCAGACGCTTGGTGTCCATGTCGAACTGCCGAAGATCGCAACGGCCCTCAAGCGCCGCGCGCAGGCCCCGCTCGACCCCGTCGGACCAGGCGTAGCCCTGGTGATAAGACGATACGAAAAGACACTTTGCGTCGCGGCCAACAGAAGCATCCGCGATGCTCGCAATCGCCAAAAAACCCACGACAGCCACGCCGGCGGTGAAACACCCTTTCAATTGCTGCATAAGCCCAGATCCCCATGTGACGTTATCCAAGAAGAGTCGCGACGCCGATGGATTGCCACCAACCGATGGATACCGCAGTGCGGCCAGTCTGATCACGCCTGCAAATACCCCAGGGTCATTCAACCTTACGTGAGTGAAAAATTGCTTAACGGGGTATTTTGTTAAGAGGTTTTTGACTATGTTTTTTCGTCTTTTAGTTGCTTCTTCACCTTAGCGTTCCGATATGGAATCGCTCTCTTTCCCGACCCATCAAAAGGCTCAGCACCTGCGCGGAGAGCTTGAGAGGTCCGTTCAACAAGCGGATCAAGTGCAGGATCATGCAGAGGCAGGGCGCGTGGCGCGCAAGACTCCTCCAGGTGGCAACACAAGATCAGTTCGGTCTGTGGTCCGGTGGGAATAAGCGGCTAGAAGGACAAGCCCTACACCTTCTCCGCGGCATCTGCGGCGGTATGACTGATAAGGCGCGTGCCGCCGCCGGCTGCGGCCGCCCTGACCTTCTCATGCGTGGTCGCGGGAATATCGTCATCATCCTGTTCGTCTTCGACGGTGACTTTGATCTCCGGACGCGCGAACTCGATCCCGTTAGCGGCAAAGGCCTCCTGAACGGCGATGTAGGCTTCCTTGCGGATCATGAATTGCCGTCCGGGTTTGGCAGTGAATTTAGCGCGAATCACCAGGCCGTAGTCGTCGACTTCAAAGACGCCCTGAGACTTGAAGGGCTGCAGGAAATCCTCTCCGATTTCCGGATGCTCAAGCAACTCGGCACCGATCTTCTTGAATATCTTTTTGACCGCCCGCACGTCGGTGTCGAAAGGCACCCGGAACTTGAGCTTCATG
This sequence comes from Denitrobaculum tricleocarpae, assembly GCF_007004665.1. Lineage (GTDB taxonomy): Bacteria > Pseudomonadota > Alphaproteobacteria > Kiloniellales > Kiloniellaceae > Denitrobaculum > Denitrobaculum tricleocarpae. The sequence continues at coordinate 282,657 of NZ_ML660059.1, forward strand.
ATCACCCAATCGCGCGAGTAGTTGGTCAGGGTGTCGATGGTGCCGAAAGGCACGGTATGGATCGCTCCCCGGTGATGCCGCAGGCGGAAGGAGCGCAGGGAGATTTTCTCCACGGTGCCCTGCACCGAGCCAACGTCGATGTACTCGCCCAGACGAAAGGCGTCGTCAATCAGGAAGAAAGCCCCCGAGACGATATCGCGCACCAGGGTCTGTGATCCGAAACCGATGGCCAGACCGACCACGCCGGCCCCCGCCAGGATCGGTGCGATATCGACCCCGAGCGACGACAATAAGATCATAATGACAATGATCCCCAGCACCATCTGCACCGAGCGTTTGAAAAGCGGAAAGAGGGTGCGCATGCGCGACATTCCGGTTCCGCCGATCTCGGCTTCTCCGGGATCATGACCCTGAGCGGCAAATTCGGCGTCTTCTTCGGCAATCTTACGGTCGATATAAATCCGCACCGCCTGCCAGATGCCGTAAGCGACCAGCAGGGTTGCTGCCACCTGCATCGCCGCTTCCGCTAAAAGCGTGGCGTAACCGCCGTCGCTCATGGTCAGGGGATTGATACGCCATGCCGAAGCAAGCGAGACCGTCACCACAACGAGCAGTGTGAGCCGGGCGGCTCTGGCCAATGCGGCGCGCACATCGTCCGCCGCCGCCTCGAAACGCGCAGCGTCGCGGTAGAAGAGTGCATCCAGGCTCGGAATGACGGCAAAGAGGCCGATGGTGAAGAGCGCGGCCCCGTAAGGCACGAAATCGTAAAGCAGTTCCCGCACCACGATGCCGACCCAGAGAAACCCGGTAAAGACGGCAAAAATCCACGGCCATGCGCGGGCGAAGCGGGCGCGCGGGCTCTCGGGCGGAGCGCCGCTTTGGATGTCTTTGCGAATCAGGCTGCGGCCCGAGATGATCGTGTAGATCAGCAGGGAAACCGTCGTGGTCCCCACCAGGATCAAAAAGAGCTCGTGCACGTAGCCGAGGATTCCCAAGGTCCCGAACAGCGCACAGGTGAAGAACGCAAAGGCGCCGAACCCGACCGTGATCAGAAAGGTTCGATGCATGTAGGCAGCTTCGCCATCGTCATAGAGAGGCAGCCGCAGGTTCCCGCGTTTGGGTGCGTGGAAGGCCTGCGACATCGCGATGCTGACACGGAACACGCCTGTCGCCGTCAGATAAAAGAAGAACGCGATACGGTCCTTCTGGGTGGTGTCGAAAAAGACCACAAAGACCGCCGTCGCCACGCCGACGAAGACACCGAGCAACAGCAGGCGCCTGAGAAGAACTCCGCCAAGGGTAAGGACTTTCCTGCGGGTGCTCTCGACCAGCTCCTGCGGCCCTTGACCGGGACGGGTCATAAGAACCGGCCGAAGGGCGCTTTCCGCTAAAAAACCCAGACCGAAGGCGATCGTCATGGTGGCAAAAAACCAAATCAGTCCGCCGTCCTTCCGGTCGGCGCTGAACCGCGCCCAGGCGGCGGGAAAAATCGCAGGCAGATCGACAACCGCCGCGAAGATATGCTGCACCTCTTCGCTGATCAGGCCCATGTCGCGCTGCAGGCGGTAGATAATAACGGCGGGATTGAACTCCTCCGGGCCACGGGTCTCTCTGGCCTCGGCTTCCGCCAGACGTCCGACGAGCAGTTCGCGCACCTCTCTATCCGACAAGCGGGAAATCAGAGCTTCCGCCTCGGCCTGTTTCTCGGCAGCGGTCTGATTGCTGTTCTGATTGCTGTTCTGCGCCAGGACTGGGGTCACGGTGCTGACGGAAACCAAGACACTTGCGAAAAGCGCAAATGCTACTGCTAAAGAACGCAAATCAATCTTTCGGACTTTTGTCAAAGCACCAGTCATTTCGAATAAAGTTCTCTGAGATACTATTTCCGCGACGTTGGAAACCGTCAGGCCGTGAAAACTTATACATGTCCTTGCGCCAAAATTGGCGAAAGCTCGCGATAATTTGTATCGCGGCACTGCTTTCAATTCGGTTTATTTCGCGATTGAGAGTCACTCGCATATGTGCGATAGATCAGCCTATGGAAAAGAGAAGTGCTTCGACAGCAATGATCGTGACGCGTTCAGCGATAGGGTTCGTTCTCCTGGCCGCTGTCGTGATCGCGTTGACGCCCTGGTCGTCCGCCAGATCGGAGAATGCGCCGGGCGCTGCGCAAGAAACCGGGCCCCAGACTGCACAAGAGACCGGGCCAGAGATCAAAATCGAGCTGAATAAGCTTGAAGCGTCGGAGAATGCCTGCCGCGCTTACCTCTTGCTGGAGAACCGGAGCCCAGCCTCCTTCGAGAGCCTGAAACTCGATTTGGTGCTGTTCGACAGCGAGGGCGTGGTGGCCAAGCGGCTTGCCGTGGAGGCTGCCCCCTTGCCGAAAGACAAAACCAGCTTGAAGGTGTTCGATATCGCAAGGATGCGTTGCGATGCCATCGGCCGCGTCTTGCTGAATAGGCTCACCGCCTGCGATGACAATGCTGGTGCGCGCAGCGATTGTCTGGCAATGATCTCGACAACCGCCCGCGGCGCGGTGCCCTTCATCAAATAACCTTCGCAACCCGCGAAAAAGACTTTTACAGAGGCTTAGCTGAATTATGGACGAGCAGACGGAACCCGCGCTTGGATCGGCCGGCGATCTCCAGCAGAGCGCACTCGACGGGGCGGGACGTTTCAACGATGTACTGACCTATATCGAGGCAGGCGGCCCGGTCGTGATGATCCTGATCGCGATGTCCGTGTTCGCCCTTGCAATCATTCTCCTGAAGCTCTGGCAGTTCCAGAGCACCCGGATCGGCGAGCGCCGCCAGGGGTTACAGGCGGTCGCCTTCTATCGGCAAGGCCGGGTCCGCAAGGCCTTGCAGTCCCTCCAAAACGCCCGCAGCCCGCTGTCGCAAGTTATCTCGCTGGCGATCCAGGGTCGAAGCCGCGGCGATGTGCCCGAGCGGAAAGTCCGCGAGGAGGTAATGCGTTATGGCAACAGCCTGCTTGAGGACTTGCGTAGCGGCTTCAGACCGCTGGAAGTGATCGCCAGTCTGGCGCCGCTTCTGGGGCTCTTCGGGACGGTCCTGGGCATGATCGAGGCGTTCCGTCAGCTTGAACAGGCCGGAAACCAGGTCAATCCGGCAATTCTATCAGGGGGAATCTGGGCGGCGCTGCTGACGACGGCAGCGGGCCTCGCCGTCGCAATCCCGGTCGTTGCGATCCTGAACTGGCTCGAGCGGCGGGTCGAACGAACGGCTCACGCCATGGAAGATGCCATCACCCAGGTCTTTACGGAAAGCCTTGCCGGAGGTCTTGAGGGCAGTCCGGCCGATAATCCGGCCAATCACGATCAAGAGGGCAGCACCAATGCGTCTGCAGGCATACACGCCATCGCCGCCGGCGAGTAATCGCCTTGCGCTCAGGCCGCGGCGGCGCCAGCTCATCAGCCTGACGCCCTTGATCGATGTCGTCTTTATCCTGCTGGTGTTCTTCATGCTGGCATCGTCATTCCTCGACTGGCGCTCCATCGAACTCAACACGCCCGGAACGAGCCAGGGCGGTGAGCGCCTGGAAGGCACGCTGCTGATCGACATCCGCCCAGATGGCCTACGGCTCTCCGGAGAAACGCTTTCTCCTGAAGCCCTGATCCTGCGGGTCGTCGAATTGCTTGCAAAAGACCCGGAACGGCGGATTCTTGTCAGACCGGCGGACGGTGTCGTCATGCAGGAAACGGTCACACTGCTCGACAGTCTTTCCGCCGCCGGGGTCACCGACCTCTCACTGATCGCGCCCTCGGCGAACTGAAAAGGGACGGCAGGACTCCATGCAGTTTCGGCAACACACGGGAAAGTCGAGCAACAGCGATGACAGCGTTCTGCCCCTGATCAACGTCGTTTTTCTGCTGCTGATATTTTTCATGCTGGCCGGCCAACTGGCGGCGGGCGATCCCTTCGCCATTGATCCGCCCAAATCCCAAAGTGAAGGCCAGAACAGTCCCCAGGACATGCTCATCCTGGTTTCAGCCGATGGACGCTTTGCTCTGGATGGCGTCGAGATGTCGGAGGAAAGCGTTATCGAAACCGCGAGCCAACGCCTCAAAGCCCACACAGACGCAGCAAAGCCGACTCTTCGCCTGAAAGCAGACGGCGGAACGCCGGCCAATCGCATCGTGAGACTGATGCAGCGGCTGCGCGAGGCCGGCTTCCAAAGGCTCAAGCTGCTCACGGTTCCCGAAACCTGAACAGCCGCACGCTTGAAGACTCAACTTGCCGCCATCACTTAATCATCAGACAAGGGTCCCGACGGGGGTACAGAACGTGCTTCAGCAAGGTTGCCTTCAAACGGAGTCGCACCGAAGGCAAAGCGGATCACGCAGCTTCGTGATGCTCGTGGTATTGGTCGCAAGCAGCCTGGTGCTCGCAGGCTGCAGCACAGCCACGCCCTATGGCCCTGCACTGGACGGCAAGGGATACAGCGAGCTTCAAACGGAAAGCGACCGCTTTCGGGTGTCGTTTTCCGGCAATTCCCTGACCCCGCGCGAGACGGTCGAGACCTACCTGCTTTACCGGGCCGCGGAAATCACCCTGCAGCGCGGCTACGACCACTTTCGGATGGTCGACCAGGACTTGGAGTCCACCACGAACTATTACAATACCTTTGACGCAGCTCCCGGCTATTACGGCTTTTACGGCCGGCGCTCACTGCGTCATCGTCATGGTTTTGGCGGTCTTTCCTATTCGTACTCGACGGTGACCAGCCGTCCCGTGACCAGTTATCAGGCGATCGCCAACATCATCGTGTTTTCCGAGAACAAACCGGTTAGGACAATGCCGGAGAACGACGATCGCACCTACAATGCCCGCGATGTCATCAAGCGCCTCGAACCGCTCATCGTGAGGCCGGAGCCCGAAGCCGATTAAAGCCGACAGGCCGCAGCCTTGAAACGCTGCGCCCGGGTAAAAACCCGATCCCAGCAGCTCTGTGTTAAGGTAGCCGGAGCGCAGTGAGGGGAGCCACCATGCAATTCATGATCATCGAACGCTTTCGAAACCAGGATGGTAAAGCAGTCTACCGGCGCTTTTCGGAGAAGGGCCGCATGATGCCGGAGGGCCTGACATTCATCGATAGCTGGGTCAGTGCAGATCTGGACCGCTGTTTTCAGGTCATGGCCTGTGACGACGTCACTCTCCTTCAGCGTTGGGTTGCTGAATGGTCGGATTTGGTCGAGTTCGAGATCGTTCCGGTATGCCACGGGAAGGAAACCGGGGCTGCGCTCGAAGGAAGCGGGTAAAAGCAGTCCCGCGGCAACCACATAGATGGGTCATAAGCAAACTCAATCTCAATGATAACCATGACCACCCAATCCGAAACAACTTGAAAGAGAAAAATTCCAACCAGAGCAAGGGTTTATAGGTCTTTTAACATAATTGCGCTCAAACTGGAGCGCTCAAGACACAAACCTGCCCTCGAGGATGCTCTGGAACATGCCGGGCTCGATTACACGAGAATTTCTCCGGAAACGCTACTGGACCGCAAAAATCGCGATCCTGGCCGCTTTGCTGCTGTGCATCATCGGTGGCTGGTCCGTTGTGGACTCCCTGCAGAGCGACGCGCATTTTGCCAGGGCCTTCAGCCAACTCACAGAGGCGACACATCACCTGCGCGCCGAGGTTCAGCGCGCGGTCAACCGGAGCAACGAAAGTGGGTCAGATGCCGGGCAGGGGCCGACATCGGGAAAATCGGACCTGGTACAAGCCTTTGAAGAGCTGGTGATTGTCTTCACGGCAATCAGAAACGCCGACCCGGACGGCGTGAGTGAGATCGACGACGACGCCGAGACCGACTCTGAAGAAGCGCACTGGGACCTGCTCGCGCACCGCATGTTCGAAAACCTCGACGAGGAGATTTCGCATGTCAATTTGGCCGGCCAGGAGATGCCGGACAGCCTCGCAATGATCTGGGAAGACGGTGTCGGCGATGAAGGGCCGGAGCTGGAAGAGCTGATCGGCGAGGTCCTGGAGCTCGCCGCCGTGATCGTCGAGGCTGAAGTTCAGAGCAGTCCGGCAAGCCGTGAGGCCGCAGGCGCGCTCGAGGATCTTGTCTCCGCAGAGATCAGTCCCGTCTTTCACACCATCGCACCGATCATCGACGACGAACTTACCTCCGGCGCATCGCTGATACTCTACATCCTCTTCGCGACTGCTTTTGCGATCGTTTGCGCGCTGATCTTCAATACGCTGGTGATCTTCGCCCCCCTGGAGAAGGCCGTTGTCGAGAGCCAACAGGCCATCACACAGGAGCGCGACCGCGCGATCGCGGCTGAGGAAGCCAAGCGCAGTTTTCTTGCCGTCATGAGCCACGAGCTACGCACGCCGATGAACGGCATCATGGGCTTTGCGAACCTGCTGATGCGCTCCGACCTGGAGGAAAAGCAGAAAGACTATGCCGAGACGATTTACACTTCGGGTGAGGCTTTGCTCGGCCTGCTCAACGATATTCTCGATATCTCCAAGATCGAGGCGGGCTCCCTGGAACTTGAGGAAACCGACTTCGACCTGCGTGATGTGGTCAAGAGCGTGGTCAACCTCATGGGGCCACGCGCCTATACGAACCGCCTGGAGCTCAGCACCTATATCGATCCGGGATTACCCCGATGCCTGAATGGTGACGCCGGTCGGGTCCGCCAGATCCTGCTTAATCTGGTCGGCAATGCCATCAAGTTTACCCCCAGCGGTGCCATTGCCATCGAAGTCACGGAGAACGGCGAATCACGCGAAGATGCGCGCGACATCCGGATCACGGTCACCGACACCGGAGTCGGTATTCCTCCTGAAAAACTCGATGACATATTTAAGCGTTTCGTGCAGGTCGATGATGGATCCGACCGCAAATATGAAGGTTCGGGCCTCGGTCTCGCGATCTGTAAGAAACTGGCCGCAATGATGGGTGGCCAGATCGGCGTTGAGAGCACACCGGACCAGGGCAGCAGCTTCTGGGTGACCATCCGGCTGGGTGAAGCCGATTCGACAGCGCGACGGGTTGTCGAGGCCACTCCGGAAGAACTCACCGGACGCAGAGTGCTGGTGGTGGATGACAACGCTCTTAACCGGCGCATTTTTAAGTTGCAGCTTCAAAGCCATGCAGTTCTGGCCGAACTGGCGTCAGATGGCCGCAGCGCAATGAAGCTTTTGACGGAAGCGCAGGAGAGGGGCGCGGCCTTTGAGCTTGCCATCATCGACCACATGATGCCGGAGACCGACGGTCTCGCCCTCGCCAAATTGATCCGTGCCGAGCCGAAGCTGAGAGACATGAAACTGATCCTGTCGTCTTCATCAGGCATGACGACAGATCAGCAGGCCAGGGTGCTTGGCTTCGACGCCAGCTGTCCAAAGCCCGTGCACCAGGACAAGGTTCTGAGAATTATGCAGCGCCTGCTTTCTGCCGACGAGCCCCATGCTGACGAACCCGGTGCTTACAGACCCGGTGCTCACGGACCCGGCGCCAGCGCGCCGGATGCCGACGCTAGCCTCAAGCCGCCCACGCCCGCTGCGCCGGCATCGAACTTCATCGGCAGCGACAGGCAGGGCGACGCGGCGCAACGCATACTCATTGTCGAAGACAACGCGACCAACCAGCGCCTGGCCATGACAGTGCTGACGGCGGCGGGCTACGCCGTAGATGCCGTCGCGGACGGAAGTGAGGCGGTCCGCGCCGTTCAAACGCTTCCCTACGACCTTATTCTCATGGATATCCGCATGCCGGTGATGGGCGGGGTCGAAGCCACCAAACGCATTCGAGCTCTCGATTTGCCGGTCGCAAACTGCCCCATCCTCGCCATGACCGCCAATGCCATCCGCGGCGACCGCGAGGAATACCTGGCTGCGGGCATGAACGACTACATTTCCAAACCGATCGATATTCACGGTCTGGTCCAGAAGGTTGAGGAACATATTGGAACGGCCCGGAAAACTCGCGAAAGCGGCACCCGTTCCGAAGAACTCTCTGCCACCAAGACTTGGGCCTAATCCGTTTCTCTCCCTACGACCTCTTGAGGTCCAGGTTACGCGCTTTTCGATGGAGCGTTTAGAGCGGAGCGATGACGAGGTATCATGACGACCTCACGCCGCTATCCCGATCCACAACCCTATAATCCCCTTGATCAGATCAAGTTCAGAATGAACCATCAGAGGAGATTTATCGACACTGTGAGTCTGGTCCGGCTTTAGATTGGGACCGGATCATCAGTACTTGCGAATCTTCGCCCCAAAGGACGATCATTCTCCATTGAGTCCAGTGAAAGGTAACTAAATTCTACGCTGGAAACCCATCAGAAGACCGGACAGCAGTTATTGAAGCGAGATTCAGTCCCAACTCAGCGCTCCTAAAATATCGGAGAAATCATCTGTCCAAAGCCGACCCTTGGGCAGAGCTGAAACATCTTGCCAAGCGACATAATTTTCATCTTTCGATCCGCTGTCATCAACCTGAACATCCAAAAACGCCAGATCAGCGTCACTGCGCGCGAGAACTATCCAGGACGAACCGGTTTTGTAAGTCGCCCGATTGACCATACCCGAAAACTTGGACCGGCCAGAGAGCCCGGCGTTCTCAGCCAGACGGCTGACGATCGGCGCAAGATTCAATGTCCGGTTCGAAATGTGGAAAGCGATTATGCCGCCAGGCGCCAGCTTTGCCTCATAGAGAGCTAGAGCCTCACGGTTTAACAAATGTACCGGAATGGCATCTGAACTGAAGGCGTCAAGAACAATAAGGTCGTATTTGCCTCCCGCTTCGCTCTGCAAAGAGAGCCTCGCATCACCAATGACAACAGATGCATTCTCAGCACAGCTGCTTAGGTAGCGAAAATAATTCGGATCGCGCGCAATGCGTTCCATCGCGGGGTCAATCTCGAAGAATGTCCAATTCTGGCCAGGTTCGCGGTAGCAGGCCAGTGTGCCAACGCCCAAACCAATAACGCCAACCTTCGACGGACTCCGACCAGCCGCCGTCAAACCGACAAAGACTTCACCGATTGGCCCAGAGCGTTGATAGTAGGTTAGAGGTTCTTCCCACTTCAATGGATCCACGTGTTGGGCGCCATGCAGCGTCGTACCGTGGATCAGAAGATTGAACTGTCCATCATCAGATTGGGCGATCCTGCTGATGCCAAAGAAATTACGTTCCTGATCAATCATCCGCGTAGGCTGATCGATCGTCGTTATAGCCAGGAAAACCGCCGCCGCACCCAACGCGTATCTCAGCGGACGCTCGGCAAAGCCATAGACCACCAAGGCAAAAAACACGAACACGATAAAGGAACCAACCATCCCCAGATCGGAAGGTCCGACTCCGAGGTATGGAAAGGCAAGCGCCATAGCCGCGAAAAGAAGTATCGGCAAGCTTGCATCGGTCAGCAACTTCCTGCGCCTGACGTGAGACAGCTCGCCACCGTCTTGCTGTGACGGCCTCAACCAACACGCAATCACGATCATCAGGGGATACTCGATGACCGAATTGAAAACGACGGGCGCGATCAGAGCAGCAAAGAAACCGCCGATCATGCCTCCAAACGACATCCAGAGGTAAAACTCGGTCAGGTGGGCGACGTCGGGTCGGCGGCGCGCGAGTTCACCGTGGCAGACCATAGTGGTCACAAAGAAAGCAACCAGATGCACCGCAGCGGCGATCGAGACACTGAAAGACCAGATAAAACTCGCCAATAAAGGTATCAAGACAAGCGGCTGCAGCCGCACCATCCATTCCTGCCGAAGCAGCGGTTTGCGCGAAAACACGATCACAAAGGTCAGAAGGTAGAGTGCCAGGGGGACAACCCAAAGCAAGGGGACCGCGGCTACGTCGGTCGAGATATGCGTCGTGACCCCGAGTAACAGGCTCGACGGCACCAGCGCCAAAACAATCCAATGCAGACGTTGCGGCCAGCCGGGATACGCCAGAGTCTGAGGCGCCGCGCCTGAAGGGACACTACTGGTCTCAGGCAGAGCTCCATCGCCCCTACGGGCAACGAAAACACAGGCGAGAATCAACAACGCCAGCAAGCCGTACCCCAGCATCCAGGTGAAACTTTGCTCGCCCAAGGCCAGGAAAGGCTCGACGAAGATTGGATAGCCAAGTAGCGCCATTAAGCTGCCGACATTGCTGGCTCCGTAGAGAAAGTAAGGGTCCTTCGCATGTACGTGCCCGGTTTCGGAGAACCATTTCTGCAGGAGCGGCGCGGTCGCTGCGACCGCCAGGAATGGCAAACCCAATGAGCTGGTCAACGTCCAAAGCAGCCATAGCTCCGGTTGACCGACCCACGGCTTTGCATCCGCCGCTGTACTGATAGGTAGAAAAATAAAGGCAAGGGAGAGCACCAAAAGATGCAAAAGGGCTTGTCTGCGCACGCCCAGCAGCTTCACGCTAAAGTGCGCGTAGGCATAACCAGCCAGAAGCACGGTCTGAAAGAACACCATTGAGGTATTCCAAACGCCGGGTGCTCCGCCGAGCGAAGGTAGCACCATCTTGGCGAACATCGGCTGGACAGAGAACAGCAGCAACGCACTCATGAACAGACTGAGCGCAAACAGCGGCAGCGCACCCTTCATTGCGCGGCTTGAAATCGCAGCGTCGGCTGGCTGTGCTATCTGATAGCTTGACATACTGAAACCCGTCTGGAGAGAGAAGCAGTAAGCCGTACCTCTTGGACCTTAATAATTCTCTAAGAGACAGATTTACATAGATTTTTATGCAGGTTGAAGAGAGTCACCAGCGCACCGGGCGGGATGATCTCACCACCCAAGGAACCGTCGAGCCGGAGACGGCTCAACGTTTGTTAAGTCTGCCAAAACTACATGGCCCTCCGGCCCGAGCGCAGGCTCTCTTTGATACGTGCGAGCCGGGCATGAAAGCCAGGCCCCCGGCCAAGAATGACCCCGGTCGCAAGAATGTCGAGAATCACCAGGTGGACGATCCGGGACGCCATGGGGACATAGATGTCGGCATCCTCCACGGGATCGATGCCAATCACAATATCGCAGACATCCGCCAGGGGACTTCCAGCCGCTGTCAGCGCCAGGAGTTTTGCGCCTCGGCTGGCGGCCAGCCGGGCGTTCTCGATCAGGGAGATGGTGCAGCCGGTGTTGGAAATGAACACCACCACATCCCCGTCATCCATACCCGCAGCCTGCATGCGCTGCATGACAATATCCGACTGTGCGATGGCGGGAACGTCAAGACGGACGAACTTATGTTGCGCGTCGACCGCCACAGCGCCCGAACCGCCGATCCCGAAGAAAGAGATTCTGGATGCCGACGCAAGCGCATCGACCGCCTGGCCAATTTGCGCCATATCGAGGCGGTCCTGCGCGCGTGACAGCGCCGAGGTCGTGGCGTCAAAGATCTTGCCGGCATAGGTTTCGGTCGTGTCCTCGGCGGAGACATGCCGGTTCACGAAGGGCACCCCGCGCGCAATGCTCTGTGCCAGCCGGAGTTTCAATTCAGGAAAGCCCGCGCACCCAAGCGACAGACAAAAGCGGTTGACCGTCGGATCGCTCACCCCTGCTTTACGCGCCAGAACGGCGGTGCTTGACTTCATGGCGGCGGCGGGGTCATCGAGAACCGCATCGGCGACCTTGCGCTCCGCCGGTGTCAAAGCCGGACCACGGGCCCTGATCTCTTCGATGATGTTTGCGGATTCTTCGAGGGGCGCCTGCCGCAGTGCCGGCTGTTCTATGTCACCCTCCATGACGCGCACCCCTCTTTCGAACAGGAGATGAGTGAGATCTTGAGTCGGACCTCAGGCTCAGGATTTGCCGAGTTTCGCCGCGGCGCGGGCCAGATCTTCGATCTTATCCCAATTGCCCGCCTGCACATGTTTCGTTGGGGTGACCCAGGAGCCCCCGACACAGACGACATTCGGCAGCGCCAGATAGTCTTCGGCGGACTTCGCGTCGATCCCGCCGGTCGGACAGAACTTGACCTCGGCCAAAGGCGCCGCGAAGGATTTCAGAGACGCAACACCCCCCGACGCCTCGGCAGGGAAAAACTTCTGGTGCGAAATCCCCTCTTCCAGCAGAGCCAGCATCTCACTCGCCGTTGCCGCGCCCGGCAGGTAGGGCACGGCGGCAGAGCTTGCGGCGTAGACCAGCGAAGGGGTGGCGCCGGGGCTGACAATGAACTTCGCGCCCGCTTCGAGGGAATCCACCAGCTGTTCCGGCCGGTTGACGGTGCCCGCGCCGACCACGGCGCCCGGCACAGCCCGGGAAATCTCGTAGATGGCGTCGAGCCCGACCGGCGTGCGCAACGTAACTTCGATCACCGGCAGACCGCCGCTGACCAGCGCTTCGGCCATGGGGATCGCCGCTTTCAAATCCTCAAGCACCACTACCGGCACTACTGGCGCCATCGCCATGATATCGGCCATTGCGCGACTTGGGCCCGTCATTGCTCTCTCCTTGTTTTTACTCTCTTCATCGCAGGCCCTAAGCTGCTGCGACCGTCTCGTTCCCTGGGTCCTTCAGCAGCGTCGCACCCTGTTCGGCACCATTCACACTCTGCCGGAAGACCGCAAAGAGATCCCGGCCCATACCGAACTCATGCTCCGAAAGATCCGGCTCCGCGCAGCTGCGGGCGGTCCAGACGTCAGCATCGATCTCAACCTGCAGTTCGCCCTTTTCCGCGTCCAACCGCACGACATCGCCATCACGCAGCCTGGCCAACGGTCCCCCGTCCAGGCATTCAGGCGTGACATGGATCGCCGCGGGCACCTTGCCCGAGGCGCCGGACATCCGCCCGTCGGTGACCAGGGCAACCTTATACCCGAGATCCTGCAACACACCCAAGGAGGGTGTCAGCTTGTGCAGCTCCGGCATGCCGTTGGCCTTCGGCCCCTGGAACTGCAGCACGGCAACGAAGTCACGGTTCAGTTCACCCGCCTTAAAAGCGTCCAGAAAAGCCTGTTGCGACGTGAAGATCAGCGCAGGCGCCTCAACCAAGCGATGCTCGGGCTTGACCGCGGAGATCTTGATCACCGAACGCCCCAGATTGCCGGTCAGAAGCTTCACACCGCCATTGGAACTGAAAGGCGCGGCGACCGTGGTCAGGATGGTTGGATCCAGGCTCTCGGATGCCCCGTCGCGCCAGCGGAGCTTACCCTCTTCAAGAAGGGGTTCGCTCCGGTAACGCTCCAGCCCGCCGTCGCCCAGGATGGTCCGGACGTCAGCGTGCAGCAGGCCGGCATCGAGCAGTTGAGCGATCAGAAAAGCCATACCGCCGGCCGCATGGAAGTGGTTCACGTCGGCCTGCCCGTTGGGATAAATCCGGGTCAGCAAGGGTACGATCTCAGAAAGATCAGCAAAGTCGTCCCAAGTGATCTCGATGCCGGCGCAACGGGCCATGGCCACGAGATGAATGGTGTGGTTGGTCGAACCGCCCGTGGCCATGAGGCCGACGATCCCGTTGACGACCGCGCGTTCGTCGATGACCTCACCGATCGGTGTGTAATCATTGCCCAGCGCGGTAATTTCCGTGGCGCGCTTGGCCGCGGCACGGGTCAGTGCATCACGCAGCGGGGTCTCGGGATTGACGAAAGACGAGCCGGGCAGATGCAGCCCCATGATCTCCATCAGCATCTGGTTACTGTTGGCCGTGCCGTAGAAGGTACAGGTGCCCTTGCCATGGTATGATTGGGACTCCGCCTCCATCAGCGCATCGCGTCCGACCTTGCCCTCGGCGAAGAGCTGACGGACCCGCGCCTTTTCCTCATTGGGCAAACCGGAGGTCATGGGCCCGGCGGGCACGAAGACCGTCGGCAGATGCCCGAAGCTCAGCGCCGCCATCATCAGGCCGGGGACGATTTTATCGCAAACACCCAGACAGAGCGCGGCATCGAACATGTTGTGCGACAGCGCAACGGCGGTGGAGAGGGCAATGGTATCGCGGCTGAAAAGCGAGAGCTCCATACCGGGTTGCCCCTGGGTGACACCGTCACACATGGCCGGCACGCCGCCCGCGAACTGCGCAACGCCACCGGCGTCCCGCACGGCATCCTTGATGATCTCCGGGAAGCGCTCGAAGGGCTGATGCGCCGAGAGCATATCATTGTAAGAAGATACGATCGCCACATTGGCTTTCTCTTCGCCCTTCAGGTCATGCTTGTCTTCATCGCCGCAGGCCGCAAAACCATGAGCCAGATTTCCACAGGACAAGACACCACGATGGGGTCCCTTGGACCCTGCCGCCCGAATCCGGGAGAGATAATCCTCGCGGCTGCTCCGGCTGCGGCGCGCAATCCGTTCCGTCACTTCACCGAGCTTCACGTTCATTACAACCTCCTGAGAGAGAGCGGCCGTTGACGGCGCAAATACGACAACCTGCAAATATCCCGACTCACGGCGCCCAAAAAACATCGACCGGGACGGCATCCTGGCGCAGCAGTGCGCGCACGGGCATGTCCTCGACCGGCCCGTCTTCCAGCGCCTTCTCCAGTACCGCGCGTTTTTCCGCACCGGAAATCAGCAGCACCAGGCGCCGGCAGGACAGCAGGCTGGGGAGGGTGAGGGTCATGCGCGCCTGCGCCGCACCCGGCGGGTTCGCCGCGATGCAGGGCTGGGCCGTATCGGGATCAAGCGCAGGCCCAAGATTGGCATCTCCGGGAAACAACGAAGCCGTATGTCCGTCCGTACCCATGCCCAATACCACCAGATCATAAGGCACCGGCAAGGCGGCCAGACGTTCGGCGCAGGCAGTCTCGCCTTCGCCCGGTGTCGCGTGCTCGGTCTTCAAGCTAATGAACTTCGCAGCAGCAGCCTCGCCGGTCAGGAGTTCGCGGCGCAGCATGGCCGCGTTGCTGTCCTCCGAAGTTTCATCCACCCAGCGCTCGTCGGTCAGGGTGACTGTCACATCAGCCCAGGCGATGGGGCGGGTGGCCAGCTGCTGAAAAAGGCGGGCCGGCGTGCTGCCGCCCGAGAGCACCAGACTGGCGCGGCCACGCTCCGCGATACCGGCATTGATCGCTTCGGTCACATAGTTGGCGAGAGTGTCCGCCAACTGCGCGCCGTTTTCGAAAACATGATTCTGAATCTCGGTCATCTTATCGATCATTCTCAAGGCACCCTAATCAGCGTCGTCATGCCAGGTGCGCCCATCACGCTCGATCAGCGCGATCGCGGCGGAAGGCCCCCAGGTTCCGGCGGTGTAGGCCTTCGGGCGTTCGGATCCGCGCTGCCACCCTTCCAGGATCGGCTCGACCCAGGACCAGGCGGCCTCGACCTCGTCGCGCCGCATAAAGAGTGTGGGATTGCCGCGCACCACGTCCATGAGGAGGCGTTCGTAGGCATCTGGGTAACGGACCTTGAAGGTCTCGGCAAAGCTCAGATTGAGAGGCGCCGGACGCAGGCGCAAACCTCCGGGGCCGGGATCTTTGGTCATCAGGTTCAAGGTCACGCCCTCGTCCGGCTGGAGACGGATCACCAGACGGTTCGCAACCACCTCACCCGCGCCCTGCTCGAAGATCGAATGGGGGACGGGGCGGAACTGAATGATGATTTCAGAGCTTCGCTTCGGCAGGCGCTTACCCGTGCGCAGATAGAAAGGAACGCCCGCCCACCGCCAGTTTTCCACTTCCGCCTTGATCACGACAAAGGTCTCGGTGTTGCTCTCAGGCGCGTCGCCATCCGCTTCGGCGTTCAACTCGTCCTGATAGCCCGGCACGGCCTGGCCGTCGACGGCCCCGGAACGGTATTGCCCGCTCACGGTTTTAACCCCGACATCGCCATCCGCGATGGGGCGCAGCGCCTGCAACACCTTCAGCTTTTCGTCGCGCACCGAGTCCTTGTCCAGGCGAACCGGCGGCTCCATCGCCACCAGGCAGAGCAGCTGCAGCAGGTGGTTCTGCACCATATCCCGCAAGGCGCCGGAACGATCGTAATAACCGCTGCGGCCGCCCACGCCGATGGTCTCGGCCACGGTGATCTGAATATGATCGATGGACGCACTGGTCCAGAGCGGTTCGAAAAGAGAGTTGGCGAAGCGCAGTGCCATAAGGTTCTGCACCGTTTCTTTGCCCAGATAGTGGTCGATACGGAAGATCTGATCTTCGTTGAAGACGGTTCCGACCTCGTCATTGATCCGGCAGGCGGACTCCAGGTCCCGGCCGATCGGCTTCTCCAGGACGACCCTTGCCTTCGGGGTCACCACGCCAGCGGTCTTCAGGTTGCGGCAGATCGGACCGAAGAGATCGGGCGAGGTCGCCAGATAGAAGACACGGGACCGGTCCTCACCGTCTTTGAGGTCCTGCACAAGCCCGTCCCAGCCCTCGGCTTTGGTCGCATCCAGCCTGACGTGGGCGATCCGGGCGGAAAAGCGCTGCCAGGTCCCGTCATCCAGGTCGTCCTGATCGAGATGCTGCTCAAGCCCCGCGCGCAGCCGCGCGACGTAATCCGCCGAGCTCAAGTCGCTGCGCGAAACCCCGAGAATGCGGCTGCCATCGGGAATCTGACCGTCATGATCACGCAGAAAGAGCGAGGGCATGAGTTTGCGTAGCGCAAGGTCTCCGGTCCCCCCGAACACCACGATGTCGAAAATATCGACCGGAATAATCTGAGCCATATGCTCTCCAACCAATCGCGACTGCCCGAGCACCCCCAAGCGCGTAAACCAGGAATTAAGGCCAAAGATCCTGCGCAAGTCAGGTCTTAGAGCTTCACGACTTCCAGAGGCCTGTCACGATTTTGTAATTTTACCACATTGATGCGCTACTATAGCTTGATTTTAGGGATGAATGCAAGAAATTCTGTAATTTAATTACAGACCTTGCCAGAGAAGCGCGGGGGAAGCCTGAAGCGAGCCGTAGAGGGACTTTGCCGCCAGGATTTTGCCGGTGCGGTCTTCCCGCCGCTCTCCCGAAAAGTCTTTGAGATGCGATCCTGCCTTGATGGGCGCAACCGGAAAGCTGGATCGTCTTTTGACGCGATGTTTCTGGCCAGACTCCCAGGATCTGGTATAGAGACTCTGTGGTTCCATGCCCAAGCCTGCCAATACCCAATCGGGGGAGAATGCACGCGCTATGTCAGCCCCTTCGTTGAAAACGTCCCTGCCCAGTCAATCAGCCACCTGGTCCGCCCTCAAAGATCATGCAGCGGCCATGAGCGAGGTGCACCTGAGAGATCTCTTCGCTGAAGACGCGGACCGCTTTGAGAACTTCTCGCTTCGGCTCGACGATCTTCTGGTCGACGTCTCCAAACAGCGCATCACCGGCGAGACTCTCTCCCTCTTGATTTCGCTGGCGGAGGACGCAGGACTTGGCGCCGCCCGTCAGGCGATGTTCGAGGGCAGCAGGATCAATACGACCGAAAACCGTGCCGCCCTCCATACCGCCCTGCGCAACCGCTCCGGCGGGCCGGTGCTTTATGATGGCCGGGACGTCATGCCGGATATCAAGGCGGTATTGACGCGGATGCGGCACTTCACTGATGAAGTGCGCGGCGGCGCCTGGCAGGGTTATCGCGGAGACGTCATCACCGATGTGGTGAACATCGGCATCGGCGGTTCGGATCTCGGACCGCAGATGGTGACCCAGGCCCTGACCCCCTATGGTCGGGACGGGCCGCGCCTGCACTTCGTTTCCAATGTGGACGCCAGCCACCTGATGGAAACGCTGCGCCCGCTGGATGCGGCGACGACGCTTTTCGTGATCGCCTCAAAGACCTTTACGACCCAGGAGACCATGACCAATGCGGGCTCGGCGCGCCAATGGTTCCTGAGTTCCGGCGCGGCCGAGCCGGATATCGCCAGGCACTTTGTCGCGGTCTCGACCAACGCGGATTCCGTTCGGGCTTTCGGCATTGATCCGCGGAATATGTTCGAGTTCTGGGATTGGGTCGGGGGCCGCTACTCCCTCTGGTCGGCCATTGGCCTGCCGATCGCACTCTCGATCGGCATGGATGCGTTTGAAGACCTGCTGGCGGGTGCCCACGACATGGACCGGCACTTTCTGCAGGCTCCCCTGAAGGAGAACATCCCGGTCGTTCTCGCCTTATTGGGGGTTTGGAATGCAAATTTCCTGGGTGCGGCAAGTCATGCGGTCCTGCCCTATGACCAATATCTCAGCCGCCTGCCCGCCTACCTGCAGCAGGCAGACATGGAAAGCAACGGCAAGTCGGTCACGCACGCGGGCACAGCCGTCGACTACAGCACCGGTCCGATCGTCTGGGGGGAGCCCGGCACCAACGGCCAGCACGCCTTTTATCAGCTGATCCACCAAGGCAGCCATCTGATCCCCGCCGACTTCATCGCGCCCCTGGAAAGCCATAACGACGTGGGGCAGCACCATAAGATCCTCTTGTCCAACGTCTTCGCGCAGACCGAGGCTCTCATGAAAGGCCGGACGGCAGAGGAAGCCAAGGCGGAGATGCAGGCGCAGGGGCTTGAGGACGCGACCCTTGCGCGCCTTCTCCCGCACCGCGTCTTTGAGGGCAACAAACCCAGCACGACAATCCTGTTCCGGAAGCTCACGCCCCATAGCCTGGGCCGCCTGATCGCTCTCTACGAGCATAAGATCTTCGTGCAGGGTGTCATCTGGGACATCAACTCCTTCGACCAATGGGGGGTTGAACTGGGCAAACAGCTCGCGAACAAGATCCTGCCCGAACTCGATCCGCAGGAAGGCGAAGCGGCTGCCGGACTGCACGACAGCTCAACCAGCGGCCTGATACAACATTACCGCGCCCATCTGTTGGCCAGCGGCAAACAAAGCTGAACACCGGGCGGGACAGACGTCAGGGCACATAGAATTAGGAAAAACTCGGAGGGGGACCTCAAAGGTATGGCCAATCGCCAGGACCGCCGGACAGTCACAAAGTCCCATATGGACAAGGGCGCACAGGCCTTGCGCCGCGGCGACCCCAGGGAGGCCGCCGTCTGGTTCGGAAAGGCCGTTGTCAGCGAACCCAAAAACGCCTCGGCACACCACAATCTCAGTTGCGCCCTTGCGGACTCCGGCGCTCTGGATCTGGCAATTGTGTCGTCCTGCCGGGCGCTTGAACTCAATCCCAAGCATGACAACGCCGTCAAAAGGCTGGGTTCGATCCTCAAGACGCCGGGCCTGACCCTCAATCGGCTCCCCGCCCCGAAAGGCCTACTGGTCGCATTCGGGGTCGCCGACACCGATCACACGACTCTTGGTCCCCTGGCCGCGCAGATGATCCGGCAGAATTCCGCCCTGACTCCGGCCTTTGAGCTGATGGAACAGGAGTCCGCCGATGCTGCAGCAGAGTGGCTGTGCAGCAAGGCGGGCCTGAAAGCCCTGGGCGAGCCTCTGCTCATTGCGCTGCTGACCAAGACCATCAACCGCGATCTGGTGGTCGAAAAACTGCTGACCGCCCTGCGCCGCCGTTGCCTCTTGGATCGGCCGGTGTCGGAACTGCCGCCCACGCCGCTTCAGCGCGTGCTTGCGGCTCTGGCGATCCAGGGTGCTATCAACGAATTCGTTTTCGCCACCAGCGCCGAAGAAGACCGGACGCTCGATTGCTTGCAACGGGATGTCGAGACCCAGCTGTCGGAGGGGGGACGCATCGGCGGCGAGGCCTTGCTCTATGCCCTCTACCGGCCACTCAAAGACCTCTCCGCTGCCGGCAAGCTGTTGGAGATCAACCCCAAGAAACTGCCGGAGCCTCTGCGCCGCGTGGTCGAGTTTACCCTGCGTCAGGACCAGGAGGAGGCCACGCTCAAGGCGGACTTGAAACGGCTGCGGCCCATAGATGCAGCCGGTTCGACCCACGTCGCCGCCATGTACGAAGAAAACCCCTATCCCCGCTGGCTCTCTATGGATATCCCGGTAGAGGGAAGCTGGACGCGGCAGCTGCGCGAGACCGTCGGCGAGCTTGCATCCGGCCTGGCCGACACGCCGGAGAACGTCCTCGTGGCCGGCTGCGGCACGGGCCGGCATGCCCTTTACTGCGCTTTCGGCTATGCGCCGCAAAACGAAACCCTGGCCATTGATCTGAGCACGGCATCCCTAGGCTATGCGATGCGCAAGACCAAGAGCTTCAACGCCCGGAAACTCTCGTTCCTGCAAGCCGATATCCTCGATCTGGACCTACTTGGGCGCGAGTTCGACATCATCGAATCCGTCGGTGTTCTGCATCACATGGCCGACCCCATGGCGGGCTGGCGGAAGCTCTGTGCACGCCTGAAACCGGGCGGCGTCATGCGCATCGGCCTTTACCGCGATCTTGGCCGTCAGGACATCCTCGCGGGCCGGGCCTACGTCCGGGACAAAAAGCTGACCGCAGATCCCGATGGCATCCGGAGATTTCGCCAGGCGCTGATCCGCGACGACGCCGAGCTGGCCGATCAAACCTGGCGGGACAGCCTGATGGCCACTCCGGACTTCTACAGCGCCAGTGAAGTCCGCGACCTTGTGTTCCACGTTCAGGAGCGCAACTACACTCTCCCCGAGATCGGAGAGTCCCTCAAGGAGCTCGGCCTGCTCTTCGGCGGGCTGGAAGGACCCCGTTCGCTGAAGACCGCCTTCCGTCAGAAGCACCCGGACCCTGGGGCCCCACAAGATCTCGAGGCCTGGTGGGCATTTGAACAGCAGCACCCGGAACTCTTCCGCCGCATGTACGAGTTCTGGTGCATCAAACCCACGGATTAGGAGCTTTCACCTTTGTCTTTGAAACGGCGATGATCCTACTTTAGGTTCGCCGCATTCTGAAAAACGCGCACGGAATATGGGCTTTCCACGAAGATCCAGCGTGAATTTCCGGCACTATGACGACGATTTGGATTGAGGGATTTCCATGCAGGAACTGACGGACTTCTGGAACACGGTGGTTCAAGTTTGGACACAGGGTTTTCTCGGGATCGATATTAGCAGGATACTCACGGCCGTTGGGATCCTGACCGTCGCCATCCTCCTGCGCGGCCTCTTTACCAAAATCGTGGTCACGCGCTTGCGGGCGCTCGTGCGGCGATCCGAAACCTCTATCGACGACCATGCCCTCGATGCGCTTGAAGGACCCCTCAGGCTGGTGCCGGTCGTGATCGGCATCTTCTTCGCCCTGGAGTCCCTGGAACTGGACGGTCTCGCCCTGACCGTCGGTGTCAACTTTGAGCGTTCGCTGATCGCCTTCGTCATCTTTTGGAGCCTGTTTCGTCTGGTCGATCCGCTCAGCTTCCTGCTGCATCGCCTCGACAAGATCGTGACCACCATCATGATCGAGTGGCTAGTGAAGGTGATCAAGGGCCTGTTCATCTTTCTGGGCGCAGCGACGATTCTCGAGATCTGGGGGATCCAGGTGGGACCGATACTGGCCGGTCTCGGGCTCTTCGGCGTCGCCGTGGCGCTTGGCGCGCAAGACATGTTCAAGAACATGATCTCCGGTATTCTGATTATCGCCGAGAAGCGCTTTGGGCGGAATGACTGGATCAAGGTGGACGGCATCGTCGAGGGAACCGTGGAATCGATCGGCTTTCGTTCCACCCGGATCCGCCGCTTCGACAAAGCACCCGTGCACGTGCCGAACTCCTTCCTCTCCGACAATGCGGTCACAAACTTCTCAAAGATGACCAACCGCCGGATCTACTGGAAGATTGGTGTCGAATACCACACGACCGCCGAGCAGCTGCGCCGGATCGTAAAGGAAATCGGGGACTACCTGAGTGATTCGCCGGAGTTTGAATCAAACCCCAGTCGCGCCACCACGCTGATCCATGTGGACAGCTTCAACGACTCCAGCATCGACATCATGCTCTATTGCTTCACCAAAACCACCAACTGGGGCGAGTGGATGGTGATCAAGGAGAACCTGGCGCTGAAGGTAAAGGAGATCGTCGAGGGCGCCGGAACCGGCTTTGCCTTCCCAACCACCACGATTCACCTCGAGGGCTTCCCGGGGAAGGATGTGAAAGCAGAGGGCTTGGGCATCGAGGATCCCCAATCGGTCTGACCAAGCACCGCCGGAGCCGATGAAAGGCTGCCGGCGTACAGCCGCAAATAATCCTGGCCCGCTCCTTAAACAGCTTTTCGTTTGTAGAAGTAAATGACAAGAATTTTCCACGCTGGAAGATTGCGGCGGGAACAAGGCAAATCATTGACAAAAGATAAACGCAACTATGTCAATTCAGACCTGATTCTCTACAGTATTCCCGTTCTATGACACAGATTCATTAAATCCATGTCCGGCCTTTAGTGTCGATGTGATAATTAGGTGTCATCAAAATTGAAGAATTGATCAAACGGAATTTCATGCCAACTATCGTTTCGTCAAAGCGCGAAGTGATGAAATGAGCGGCGCATTTCAGACCGGAGCAACCTGATAGCCGGCTTGGCTTTTAACCGGGGTTCGAGCCCAGGGGAAAGTCCGGCCAAAAAAATTGAAGCGAAACGTTGTGAGGATGATATGACCGCAGAGATTGAATGGGTAACGGGCGTTTTACGGGTTGGCCGGAGCTTTGAGGAGCACGGCGATCCCTATGACTTTTCCTGCACCATTAACCGCCGCGGCGATTGCGCAGAACTGATCGGCGGAAACGGCACGATCACGCCGCAGATCTGGCGCGACGTAAAGGAAGCACTGGTGGCACAGGGCGTGACACACGCCCAATGGGACCGCCTTAACAACACGCCACGCTCAATCGTGGCAAACAGCACCAACCAGCTCTCCATTCAACCCAGCGACATCCAACACTACACACTGAATAGCTAGAGCCGCGTCAGATAAGACGCATGGCGCTCACGTGGTGGAACTGACGGTCCTCATGATTCGGAGAGCCGCCATAAACGGCAGGCGTGTCGGTTCCACTATTCAAAAGATCAGGACTCCAGGTCTCAAAGGCTTTTAGAGGACCTGATCGTAGCGGAAGCAATCCACCGTGTGATCGTTGACCATTCCGGTCGCCTGCATGAAAGCATAGCAGATCGTTGGTCCGACAAAGCGGAAACCCTTCTTCTTCAGGGCTTTCGACAAAGCCTGCGACTCAGCCGTCTCGGCGGGAACCTCGGAGAGGTCCCGCCAGCGGTTGACGATCGGCTTGCCGTCGACGAAGGACCAGATGAATTTCGAGAAGGCACCGCCGTCAGCTTGAGCAGTCCCGTCCTCCATCATCTCCAGCCAGGCCTGCGCGTTGCCGATGGTCGCCGCGATCTTGGCGCGGTTGCGCACGATCCCCGGGTTCTCCATCAGCGCGGCGACCTTATCGGATCCGTAACCGGCAATGATCTCAGGATCGAACTTGTCGAAGGCTTCACGATAGCCCTCGCGTTTCCTCAACACGGTGATCCAGGACAATCCGGCCTGCGCTCCCTCCAGGATCAGCATCTCGAACAGCATGCGGTCGTCATAGACCGGAACACCCCATTCCTGGTCATGGTAGTCGATGTAAAGCTGTTCCGCGCCGACCCAGCCGCAGCGACTTTGCTGACCGTCACTCATTTTGTTCTCTTTTTGTTTTGTTTTTGTGCTTTTCCCACACTATACCGCTCGCCTCGCGGACACCACCGATTTCCGGATTACGGTCCCAGGGCCTGTTGAGGTTCGCGGAAAGCCGCGGCCGGGCAACCACACCTTCTGCTAGAATAGCCGCGACGCAGACACCCTATCTGATCGAGCGCTTTTGAAACACATGGCGGCGCTTGAAGCCGCCCAGGCCACCGCCTTCGCCGGTCACGCGAAAGGTCAGGCGCAGCTATCTGAGCGCGAGATCTTTACGATTTTGAAACCTTATGGCGGCTACCTTGTCGGTAAGTGGAAATTCCATGCATCGGGCCAGGGAGGCAAGTGTGCAAGCATCGACGGCAGCTCAAGCGGTAAACACGGCGCGCGACTACAAGCGTAAAGCTGATTCAAGCCCGAACAACGATAACGCCGAGTTCTTCCTTTCGCACTACTTCCGACGCATCGATCCCAAAGTCGCGGACTCCTTCACCGACGAGCAGCGCGCGGCCATCAAAACCATGTTTTCAAACCGGGACGTCGCAACGCACCACAGCCTGGAAGTCCGCCGCACACTCTCCTTCGGGCGCAAGCGCTTCTATCTGATCTTCCTGCTTGGGCGGGAACGCCGGGCTTACGAACGGAACGGTCGCTCCAGAAGCATTTCCCAGCGGCTCAATCTCTTCTTTTACCTTGCTGTCACGACCGCCTGGCTGGTGCCTGGCTTCCTTCTGGCAAAAGCGATTGGCTGAAACCCCCGAAGCATCAATGTGATGCGTTCCTTGCGATCAGTGTCGCAAGCTCTGCAGCGGGCAGGGCAGGGCTGAAATAATAGCCCTGATAGCTGTCGCACCCCAGAGCACGCAGCGTGTCGTATTGTTCGGCGCGCTCGACGCCCTCCGCCAGGACCGTCAAGCCCAGCCCCTGGCCCATCTCCACGATCGCCCTGAGACCTTCCATGCGGTTATGCGCCGCGCCGAGACCGGAGACGAAAGACCGGTCGATTTTGACCTTCTCGACAGGAAGCCGGCGCAGCAGTGACAGCGTCGCGTAGCCGGTACCCAAGTCGTCGAGTGCCAGACTCACGCCAAGATCGAGGATCGGCTTCAGGCGTTGGGATACCTCGTCCGGATCACTTGGATCGGATGTCTCGGTCAACTCGATTTCGATCTGGCCGGGGCTGACGCCGGAGTCCGTGATGATCTCGACGATCCGCTCGACCTGCGACTCATGCTGCACCTGGGCCAGGGAGAGATTGACCGCGCAGCGGACCGGCGGCAGGCCCTGATTGGCCCAGTCGGCCGCCTGCGCGCAGGCTGTCTCAAGCACCCATTCGCCGATGCGCGTGATGGTTCCGCTCGCTTCCGCTGCGGGAATGATGCTGCCCGGAAGCTCGAGGTTTCCACTCTCTCCGGCGAGCCGGACAAGCGCCTCAACACCGATCACCCGTCCGGTGGAAACTTCGATCTGCGGCTGGTAATGCAGCCGGAGCTGTCCCTTTTTCAGCGCCAGTTCCAGGTCTTCGAGCTCCATGAGGGGATGATTGGCCGTCGCACCGGCCTCGGCTGCCACGATCCCGAACGCTGCTTCATCGGCTTGGGCGAGACGGGTGGAGTCCGGGTCCTTCGCGCCGGGACGGCCCGCCTTCTTCGCGGCCCTGGCTGCGGCACTCAGCAAGCCATCCGGGTCTTGTGCCGTATCGGGATATACAGCGACACCGGCGCCCGAAAAACGATGGCTTTCATCCAGGGCCGCAACGATTTGCGCGGCAAAAGCCAGCGCGTCGTCAGCCTCGAAACAGTCTTCGGCGATGGCCGCGACAGCGCTGTAGTCGACACAGCACGCCGCACGCAGATTAGCAAAGCGGGTCGCCAGATCCGTCGCAATCCTCTGCATCTCCTGCGCTGAATTGCCGTCGGCGGCAAAATAAAACACCGCGAGACCGGACTCTCCGCGCTGTGCCGCCTGAAGCGAAGCCACAAGGTGATCGTGGAACAACAGACTGCCGGGCAAAGGCCGCCGCGGTCGCTTACGCCGCTCAGTCATGTGATGGAGATGAGCAAATCAGACACCCCGAGGGACCTCGTGGTGCGGTCATGAAATGACCGGTCGCGGACTAACAAAGGAATTCCACTTCAACGCCGTTAATGATGATCTGCAATGCTAGAGACGGACTCGAAACCCCACCGACGAACTCTACCAAGCAGCGTAATATCTTTAGACTACCATACTTTCCCGAAAAAAACGCTTTGCGTATACAGCAAGAGTCCACTCATCTCTCGCGAAAGCAACGAGAAAATGAATCAGTCTCTATTTCATCAAGTTAGAGACCAATTCACTCTCTCCATACTCGCACACAAAGTTTATTTCTCCCGCCTGAGAAGATCTGTTTCTGTTGCGGAACGTTCATCCAGAGCGAGATTTGGCTTTACCGCTTGTCTGCGAGCCGGTTCAGGGTCGCTGTCGTCGAATGCCCGGCTTCGAGTTGCGCCAAAACCAGTTGTCCGCCGTAAGCCTGCACTTCCTTTGCGCCCACCACCTCATCAGCCGCATAATCAGCACCCTTGACCAATACGTCCGGG
Source organism: Denitrobaculum tricleocarpae (assembly GCF_007004665.1). Lineage (GTDB taxonomy): Bacteria > Pseudomonadota > Alphaproteobacteria > Kiloniellales > Kiloniellaceae > Denitrobaculum > Denitrobaculum tricleocarpae. Next base: position 308,656 of record NZ_ML660059.1, read on the forward strand.
CGCAGAGCCTCAATCAGCTCAAGAGGCGTATCCTCGCCAAAAACCACGACACGATCGACGTCCTCCAGCGACGCCAGCACCACAGCGCGCGCCGTCTCCGCCTGGACCGGCCGCGTGGGCCCCTTCAGGCGGGCAACAGATGCATCGCTGTTCAATCCGACGACAAGGCGGTCACAGGCAGCCCGGGCCTGGCGCAGCAATGAGATATGGCCCGGATGCAGCAGATCGAAGCAGCCGTTGGTAAAACCGACCTTGAAACCGGCCTGGCGCCAGCGCGCGACCTGATCGAGCAGGAGATCATGATCGACGAACTTGGCCTCTGCCTGGGAGAGCCGAGAGGCGTGGATTTCCTGGCGGATCTCCAGGGCTTCCGCGACCGCCGTCCCGGTCTTGCCGACCACAATACCCGCCGCAATGTTGGCCAGGCCGGCCGCATCCTTGAGTTCGATCCCCGCGGCAAGGGCGGCACCCAGCAGCGCTACGACCGTATCGCCGGCCCCCGAGACATCGAAAACCTCGCGCGCCCGCGCAGGCAGATGGGTCACATCGCCATCGGCCAGGACCAGGGACATCCCTTCTTCGCTTCGGGTCGCCAGCACGCCACCGAGGCCGGCGATTTCCGTCAGGCTGCGGCAGGCCGCGACAATTTGAGCATCCCCCTGCAGGCTCTGCCCCCCCTGCACGCCGTCACCTAAGGCTTGCGCGAGTTCCCGCCGGTTTGGGGTGACCAGCGCGGCACCGCGGTAGCAGCCGTAGTCCACAGCCTTGGGATCTACGATGACCGGACAGTCCAGGGCGTTGGCCCGGGCAATCAGCCGCGCAATCAGATCAGCCGGTAAAACCCCCTTTCCGTAGTCGGAGAGGATCAGTGCGCCTACGTCTTTAAGGGCCTCTTCAGCTTCGGCGAGGAGTTTCTCCTTGGTGGCCTGCGCCATTTCAAACGAGGTTTCCCGATCGGCGCGCAGAAGCTGCTGGCCGGTGGCGATGTAGCGCTCCTTGATCGTTGTCGTGCGCGCTTCGTCGGCGAGAAGATGGATCCACCCCGGGTCCGCACTTTCGCGCTCGACCAGTTGCCGCACCTCCTGTCCCGCGGCGTCCTGACCCACGACCGCGAAGAAGAGCGTTTTCGCCCCGACAGCGGAGAGGTTGCGCAGGACATTACCGGCGCCGCCCAGCATCGTCACCTCGCGCTCCAGCCGCAGAACCGGGATCGGCGCTTCCGGCGATACCCGGTCAACCGCACCATAGAGAAAGCGGTCGAGCATAACGTCGCCGACGACCATGACCGCCGCGCCGTCCAGCCGGTCGACAAGGGCGAGCAGGTCCGCCGGCGCGGTCTGTGTCATCTCCTCAGCCATGGCCCTGCACCAGACCGAGAGACTTCTCAAGCGCGCCGCAGAGCATCTGGCCAAGCATGATGTGCATCTCCTGGATGCGGGCGGTGGTTCTGGAAGGTACGATCAGCAGCGGGTCGGCAAGCCCGGCGAGCTGACCGCCATCTCCGCCTGACAAAGCGGCGGCAATCAGCCCCTGGTCCCGTGCGGCTTCCAGGCCCCGGATGACATTGCGGCTGCGGCCGGAGGTCGAGATGCCGACGGCCACATCGCCCGGCCGGCCCAGGGCGGCGACCTGCCGGGCGAAAAGCTCCTCGAAACCCATGTCATTGCCGATGGCAGTCAGGGCCGAGGTATCCGTGGTCAGGGCAATCGCGGCAATCGGCGCGCGGTCCGTGACATAGCGCACCGTCAATTCGGTCGCGATGTGCTGCGCATCCGAAGCCGAACCGCCGTTCCCGAAGAAAAGAATTTTGCCGCCGCCCTCGATTGCCTTGATCGAAGCCTCCAGCAGCTGCTGGAAGGGCGCCATCAGCGCCCGTTCCGTCGCGGCCGCGACGTCTTTATGTTCCGCGAATTCCGCCGCGTAAAAATCCGGCAGATCCAAGTTCTCTCCCACCAACGACATAGGGGTTCCTGTTTCTTGAATGCGATGCCCCGGAAGCCCCGTCCCGGGTACAACAAACTGAGTCTGCGCGCACTTTAGGTCATGGCCTCGTAAACTGCGATGCTCTTGAGGCCCTGCCGGGCATTTTTTTGACCGTAACAAAGCGGCGCGGGATCTGCGTGATGCGCAAGAACCGGCTGCATTCGATCTGCGGCCACGACCCAACCCTCTCAGGTGGTGTGAGGACTGCGGGCCGGGAAAAGGGCCCGTCCCCAAGCGGCAGCCCGCAGCCTGCAGAAAAGCCGGAACACCCGTGTCTGGACCAAAATACAACAACTTCTCAACCACCCGCCATAAGAGCAAATTCCGGATTTCAGTCCGGGATGGTTAACTCTTTCTCAAGAGCCCGCCCCCTAGACTGTCAGCCAGCGAAACTCAGGACGAGCTCGTTCAAGAGAGGCGAACCACTTGATGCCATCTGATGAAACCGGCCTGCTTCCCAAGCAAGAGGCCTTTTTTCACGATTATGTCCAGCGTCTACAGCGGAATCCGTCAGGACGCCGGGCTTTGCATGCGCGTCTCTCTTTGCTGCATCCCAACAATCGGCGAGAGCACCATCTGCGGGTCGCTCAAAACACTCTGGATCAGGTTCTGAGGCTTGGTGACGGCGCGCTGTTCAGGCTGGCGAACAATGACCTCGTGATCATCTGCAGCGCACAGCAGGCCGAACGGCTGGATGATGCCGTCCGGCGCCTGGCATTTCTGTTCAACAACGATCCGGTTTTGAACGGGGCCGGCAAACTCGATCTCTTCAGCGAGGACAGTTTTTGCAGGCTTTATCTGCTCGACCAGGATTACGAAGAGTTTGCCGCGCTTGCCCGAAGCCTCTCCGATAGCCGGAGAGCCCGCACCACCGGGCTTTCGGGACGGTCAACTCCGCCATCGTCCCGGATGATGCCCCTGCAGCCCAGCCAGCTGGGCGACATTGCAGCCGCGATCGCACAGGCCGATCTCTCCAGCATGATGCAGCGGCAATCGACCTTTCTCATGGAACCCGGCGAGCGGCCCGAACCGGTTTTCCGCGAGATTTATTTTTCCATGGATCACCTGCAGCAGGTTTTGATTCCGGGACACGATATCCTGGCCAACCGCTGGCTCTTTCAGGACTTTACCCGCCATCTCGATCGCCGGATGATCTCCTTTCTGGTGCATAACGACGACGAGAGCCTGCGGCAGTCCTACAGCCTCAACCTCAACATCTCGACCCTGCTGTCGCCGGACTTTCTGGCCCTGGACGAAACCCTGAGCGAGCAGGTCCGGCGCAGCATCGTGATCGAATTTCAGTTGATCGACGTCTTTGCCGATGTCGCCAGCTTTCTCTTCGCCCGCGATTTCCTGCGCGACCGCGGCTACAACATCTGCCTGGACGGCACGACCCAGCTCTCGCTTCCCTTCGTCGACCGCAAGAAGCTGGGCTTCGATATGGTCAAGCTCCTATGGGACGAGGATTTCAACCGGCATCTGCAATCGCCCCGTGGCCAGGACCTGAAAGGCGCCATAGAGGAGATCGGTCCGGAACGGGTGATCCTCAGCCATTGCGGGTCGGAAGAGGCCCTCGACACCGGCCAGAATCTGGGTCTGAGTCTCTACCAGGGTTTCCATGTCGACCGCCTCTGCGACTCCCTGCGTACGGCAGGCGAATCGGCCAGCATCCTGAGCAATGCCATGGCGCGGCACCGCGCCTCCGAGCGGGGCGAGTAAGCCCTCCGGGCAACCCGCCGAGAGGACTCCACTTCGTTAGTTTCTTGGCGCGTACTTCGCCAGAATGCGCTGCAGAGTCCGGCGGTGCATGCGCAGCCGCCGCGCAGTCTCGGAGACATTGCGGTCGCACTGCTCGTAAACCCGCTGAATATGCTCCCAGCGCACCCGGTCGGCACTCATGGGCAGATCCGGAGGCGGCGGCAGCGCCTCTCCGCTCTCCAGCAGCGCCGCTTCCACCTGATCCGCGTCGGCGGGTTTTGGCAAATAGTCGGTGGCGCCGACCTTCACTGCGGCCACCGCCGTCGCAATATTGCCGTATCCCGTCAGCACAATGATGCGCGCATCCTCACGGACATCCCGCAAGGCCTGCACGACCTCGAGACCGCTGCCGTCCTTCAAACGCAGATCCACCACGGCGTAGGCGGGCTGCAGGTCGCGCGCGAACAGCGCACCCTGCTCCACCGAATTTGCCAGGGTAACTTCGAAGCCACGGCGCTCCATGGCACGGCCCAGGCGCTCGCAAAAACGCTCGTCATCATCGACAATCAATAAAGGGCGTGGGCCTTCAGCAACCTCTTGCCCGCTCTCACCCAGCTCACCGTTATTTTGATTTTCGGTTTCGCTCATATCGTTCCTTTCGCCGGAAACTCGGTCTCCATGGCTTCCCGGGGCCAGACAATCTCTACCTCGGCACCGCCCCACTGCCCGTTATCAAAACTCACCGTCGCCCCGGTCCTGCCCAAGAGGGTCTTGGCGATAAAGACTCCAAGGCCCATGTGCCCGCCCTGTCTTCCGGCCGGCACGTTCTTGGCCCGACCCGCCGTCGCGGCAGGCCGGGATCTCCCGAATGACTTCTGCCTCACTTCACCGCCACGGCCCGTTTCGCCGGTCAGTATTTCTTTCGCCAGAGGTTCCTTCGCATAGAGATAGGGCTGGCCAAGACGTCCCATAATTGCCGGATCGAATCCGGGTCCGTCATCGATAATCACGACCGACACCGTCTCTTCGTTCCAGTCCAGGCGTGCCTCGACCCGCTTCTCCGCAAACTGCATAGCATTCTGTATCAGCAATCCCAAGCCATGCAGGATCTCCGGGCTGCGGAAAACAATCGGCTGGGTGCCTTCCTCGTCAAAGAGGCATGTCATTGCGATATCGAATTCGACACCGTCCCGTTCATATGGCGCGGCAGACGCCTCGACCAAGACCTCCAGCGGCAAACGGTTAAAGAAATCGTCATCTTCCTCTTCGGACCAGGCCGCCAGGTCGGCCAGAATCTCGCCGCAGCGGTTACTTTCGCTTAAAAGCAGTTCCACGTCTTCGCGCCCCGGGCTGTCCTCGGGCAGGTCGCGGTTCAACTCGCGCGCGACCACCGCAATGGTGGCGAGAGGACTGCCCAGTTCATGCGCCGCCGCGGCCGCCAGACCGCCCAGAGCCGAGAGACGCTGCTCGCGCGCCAGGGCCATCTGGGTCGCGGTCAGGGCGTCGGACATATCCCGCGACTCCGCCGCGATGCTGGAGACATAGGCTGCGATAAAGAGCGCCGCCACCACCAATGCCGCCCAGGCTCCACCGACATAGAGTGGCGGCAGGGCAAAACCCACCGCCGTCCAGGGCAGCGGGTAGTGCCAGAAGGCCAGGGTCGAGACGGCGGCAACCGCCAGGATCGAGAGCAGCAGGGTGCTGCGCCGCGAGAGGTTGGAGGCGGAAACCGTAACAGGCGCGAGGATCAGGATTGCAAAGGGGTTGCTCAAACCGCCGGTCAGACCCAGGAGAACCGCGAGCTGCAAGAGATCAAAGCCGAGAGTGAGGGCCGCGTCGCGGTCGCTCAGCCAGGGATCCGCCCGGCGGGTCGCGGATTGGACGACATTCAACAGCCCGGAGGCGGCCACGACCAGCAGAGCGGCCAGCACCGGCAGCTCGAAATCGAACCCGAAGTAGATGATCGCGAGCGCACCCAGTTGCCCGACCAGGGCGATCCAGCGGATCACCACCAGTGTCCGCAGCCGGACCTTGCCGCTTTGCCCGCTCTCGATAGAGGGAAAGATTGAAGTTAACAGCCTGCTCATGGCGACATATGACGGTTTGCGCCCCCTGAAGACAAGCCCCGAGAGACAAGTCTCGAGCGTGAGAACCTCTTCAGGCCGGACCGCTGACCCCGGCCTCTGCGAAGGTCGCCATCCCCGTATGACAGGCACAGGCGGCCTTCAGGACCAGGATCGCCATCGCCGCCCCGGAGCCTTCACCCAGCCGCATGCCGAAGTCAACCAACGGGGTCTGGCCGATGGTCTCCAGCAGCCTCTGATGCCCGGGCTCGACCGAAAGGTGCGCAACCATGCAGTGGTCAAGCGCCCGCGGATCGATGGCGTAGAGAACGGCGGCGGCCGCCGTGCAGGCAAAACCGTCCAACAAAACCGGTGTGCGGGACATGCGCGCGGCCAGAACCGCGCCGGCAATGGCCGAGAGTTCAAGCCCGCCGACACAGCGAAGAATTTCGAGCGGATCGGTCATGACCGCGCGATGCCGCTCCATCGCCTGATCGATCAGCTCGATCTTCCGGGCCAGGGTCGGATCGTCGATACCGGTGCCGCGCCCCGCCCAGTCGGCGGCGGTGCCGCCGAAGAGCGCGGTGCAGAGGGCGGCTGCGGAGGTGGTGTTGCCGATCCCCATCTCGCCCAGAGCCAGGACATCGATGTTATCCTCGACCGCCATCATCCCGTAGGCCATGGCCCGGACGCAGTCCTCCTCGGTCATGGCAGGCGTTTCGCTGAAGTCCGCGGTCGGCTCCTCCAGCGCCATTTCGTAGACCCGCAGGTCGGCATCACTGAGTGCGCAGAGCTGATTGACCGCCGCGCCTCCATTGATGAAGTTCGCCACCATCTGCTTGGTGACTTCCGCCGGATAGGCCGAGACACCGCGCGCGGCGATACCATGATTGGCAGCGAAGACCGCCGTATAGGGCCGGTCGACCACCGCGGGATGACGGCCTTGCCAGGTCGCCAGCCACGCCGCGATCTCCTCGAGCCGCCCGAGAGAGCCCGCGGGCTTGGTCAGCTGAGCCTGCCGGGCCGTCGCATCTGCTCCCGCCGAGATATCGGGCCCGGGAACTTCCTGCATCAGGGCACGGATCTCGTCGAAGCTGGCCAGAACCTTGTTGTCGCTCATGGGGCACTCCTTACGATTAACTGGTCTCCCCGGCTTATAGACTCTATGCCCCTCGAAGCAACCGTCTTATAACGGCGTCCTTAAACCTGCATCGAGGGCTTCCACGGCGTGAAGCGGAGCAGGGGCACTAAACTGGTGACCAGGGCAGGATGAGTAAAGACGATCGTGAAGAATTGCCCTCAAGGGGTCACCTCTGGTCAGATCTGAAATTCTGTCTGGTGTTCATGACCCGGCTTCCACTGCGTCTTGATGACAGGACCCGGAACCGGAGCCTTGCCGAGGCCTGCGCGGTTTTACCCCTCGTTGGTGTGGTCGTAGGCCTCTGGAGTGCCGCCGTGCTTTGGCTGACGCTGGCCGCCGGATTGCCATACCTGGCCGCGGCTGCAACAGCCGTTGCCGCCTCCATTCTGCTCACAGGCGCGCTGCACGAGGACGGTCTGGCCGACGTCGCCGATGGTTTTGGCGGCGGTCTCGAAAAAGCCCGAAAGCTTGAAATCATGCGTGACAGCCGCATCGGCAGCTACGGCGTAATCGCCATCGGACTGTCGCTCATTTTGCGCGTCACCCTGATCGCGGAGATCGTGGGCCGTTTCGAGAGCTTTTGGGGAATCACCGGCGCGCTGATCGCCGTCCATGTCATCGGACGGGGATTACTGCCCGCCGTCATGGCCGCTCTGCCGCTGGCACGCGGCGACGGCCTGGCCGCAGCCGCCGAGCGGCCCAGCGGCAGCCGCGCAGGCGCTGCATCGGCCCTTAGCCTGCTGGCCGCGGCCTTTTGCCTTGGCCTCACACCCGGAATTGTCGCTTTCGTTGCCGGCGGGATCGCCGTTATCATTATGGCTTGGCTTGCGCGCCGGCAGATCGGTGGCTATACGGGCGATGTCCTTGGCGCGTCGGAACAGGTGGCGGAGATCGCCACTCTTGCGGCCATTACTGCAATGCTATGAGTGAAAATATATGAGTACGACAACACGCTGGTGGTGGGTTCGGCATGCGCCGGTCACCGAAAACAACGGCAAGATCTACGGCCAGGACGATCTGAATTGCGATGTCTCAGACGCCGAGACCTTCATGCGGCTGGGCAGCCTGATGCCGCGCGACGCGGTCTGGGTGACCAGCAACCTGAAACGCACGCACCAGACCGCGGCCGCCATCGTCGAGAAGATCGACGATCATCAGGTCCCGGACCCGCTGATTGAGCACGACTTCGCCGAACAGCACTTCGGCGAATGGCAGGGCATGACCAACGTGGAACTGGCCGCGCAAAAAGCGGGGGACTGGCATCGCTTCTGGCTGGCCCCGGCCTCCGAAGCCCCCCCGGGCGGGGAGAGCTTCGTCAACCTCTTCGAACGGACCAGCCGGGCTGTCCAGCGGCTATCGAAAGCACACGCAGGCCGGGATATCGTCGCCGTCACCCACGGCGGCACGATCCGCGCCGCCATCGCCCTGGCGCTAGGCCTGGATCCGGAACGCGCCCTGAGCTTTTCAGTCGACAACTGCGCGCTGACCCGCCTGGATCACATCACCGGAACCGCCGGCACCCACGCACCTCATGAAGATGTGGTCTGGCGCATCGGCCACATCAATCTGGTGCCTAAGGGGTTGTTGTAGAGGTTAGATCCAAAGCCATGTCGGCTTTGGATAGCCGGCACCAGCCCACACCCCCTCCCGGCCACCCACATGATAATACCGATGGGTGGCCGGGAGGGGGTGTGGGCTGGTGCCGGTTTCGACGCAAGTCGAAACCTAATCAAATTCCTGCTTCGGATAGCGCGCCTGTGCTTCCAGAACGTTCAGGTCCATATGGTTGCGCATAAAGCGTTCCGAGGCCTTTTGCACCGGCTGAAAGTCCCAGGGCGCGTAGTCCCCTTTGCGCAGTGAATTATAGACCGTGAGGCGGCGCGCTTGACTTTGGCGGACGTCTTCCCGGAAAGCGGCGATGTTCCAACGCGCGTGCAGCTGTTCGGTAAAGGCCGCGAGCGTTTGCGCTTGAGCGGGATCGCCTGCCAGGTTTTTCAGCTCCAGCGGATCTGACTCCATGTCGAAGAGCTGCGGCGGATCCACTTCACAGTAATTGAACTTCCACTTGCCCTGGCGGATCATGACCATGGGATCGATCGAGGCCTCGGCAGCGTATTCCGCGTAGACCGGCGGATTGCGCTCGTCATCGCCGCGCGCGAGACCCAGAAGGCTCCGCCCGTCACCGGCGACCGAAGCGTCCGGTGTGATGCCCGCCAGATCGACCAGGGTGGCCAGCACGTCGAGCGTCGAGGTCGGCTCGGTTACGTTGCGCGGCGCGAAGCGTCCGGGCGCGGAGAGAAACATCGGAACCCTGTTTGCCCCCTCGAAAAAGCTCATCTTGAACCAGAGACCGCGCTCGCCGAGCATATCGCCGTGATCCGCGCAAAAGAGCACCACGGTATCTTCCGCCAGGTCGCAGGCCTCGAGCGCGCCCATGAGCTCGCCGATTTTTTCGTCCAGATAACTCACATTGGCGAAGTAGGCACGGCGGGAATCCAGAACGTTCTGTTCGGTGATCCTGAAATTCTCGTAGTCATTGGCGCGCAGAATCCGCTGGCTGTGAGGATCCTGTTCTGCATAGGGGATCGGCGTCACGGACAGCGGCGGCAGGTTTTCCTCCGGATAAAGCTCCCAGTATTTGCGGCGGGTGACGTAGGGATCATGGGGATGCGTGAAGCTGACCGTCAGGCAAAAGGGCTGGCTGCGGTCGCTGCGCGCATATTGATGCAGGCGCAGCTTGGCGTGGTAGGCCACCTCGTCGTCGAATTCCAATTGGTTGGAGGTTTCCGCGACCCCGGCCCCGGTCACCGATCCCATGTTGTGGTACCACCAGTCGATCCGCTGCTCCGGCTTGCTCCAGTCCGGCGTCCAGCCGAAGTCGGCGGGATATATGTCAGTAGTCAGGCGTTCTTCGAAGCCGTGCAGTTGGTCGGCACCGACAAAATGCATCTTGCCGGACAGCGCCGTCTTGTATCCCGCCCGCCGCAGGTGGTGCGCGAAGGTCGGCAGGCTGGACGGCATCTCAGCCGCATTGTCGTAGACGCCGGTGCGCGACGGCAAAAGCCCTGTCATGAAGGACGCGCGCGAGGGCGAGCAAAGCGGGCTGGGGCAGTAGCTGCGCGTGAAATTCACCGCGCCCGCCGAGAGCTTCCGCAGGTTGGGAACCTCCAGAAACCCGGCCGGACCCTCCGGAAAGAAGCAACCACTTAGCTGGTCGACCATGAGGATCAAGATGTTCGGCTGACGGCTCATCGCGATTTTCCTTCAGGTCAAGGGAGGCTCCGCGCGCCCGGCTAAGCTGCGGCATGACTCCCATATCTATAATTTTTTTGATGTCTTGAAGATTGCTCTTTGTTCACATCACTGTAAATATGGCGATCTGTAATGCTTAAGGGCGATTTTTTTTATATTATGCTTCACGCACACATCGCCGAGCTGCACGCCTTTCACGCCGCCGCGAATTGCGAGAGCTTCACCCGCGCGGCGCAGCAGCTCAAACTGACGCAGCCCGCGCTCAGCCAGAAGATCAAGCGTCTGGAAGAGCTATTGGGCACACCCCTCTTCATCCGCAAGTACCGGGGTGTGGCCCTGACCGATGCAGGCCAGCAGTTGCATGAAGCTTCCCGTGGTTCCTTCGCGCAGATCGAAGCGAATTTCCAGCGGGTTCTCGAAGGCCAGGCCCGCAAACGCGTGCGCATCTCCAGCGACTTTGCCTTCGCGTCCCATTGGCTGATGTCCCGCCTGCCGCAACTTCGGCAGGACCTGGAGGATCTGGACCTCCAACTCCTGACATCGCAGGAACCCCAGAGAATCGACGGGGTCGTGGCAGACCTCTCAATTGCGCTGGTCGAACGCCCTCAAGCTTCGGCCAACCGCAAGATTCTTTTCAACGAGCGGGTCGTTGCGGTCTGCAGCCCCGCGTTTGCGGCCCGCTACGGCCCCTTCGAAACGCCGCGGCAGTTGCTGGCGGCACCTCTGCTGACCCTGTCATCGCCCGTCAACGCCGCCTGGCACACCTGGCGCAGCTGGTTTGCCGAGGCCGGGGTCGAGGACACGCTGGAGAGTGCCAGCGAGACCCGCCTGAACAACTACACGCTGGTGCTGCAGGGCGCGGTCGAGGGGCAGGGCATCGCCCTCGGCTGGCTGGGCCTGGTCGACAGCTTTCTGGAAAAGGGCCAGTTGATCATGGCCTGTGACCGGATTGTCTCGAGCGAGCGCGCTTACATGATGGAATGCGCCCGCGACGCCCCGGTTCACGTGCGCGATACCTTCGATTGGATTGCCGCTCAAGGTGCGGGCATGGCCGATCTCGCAGCACCGGTTACAGCGGCACCGGTTACAGCGACACCGGTTACAGCGGCACCGGCTAGCACGGCACCGGTGCACAGATAGAACACAGAAGCCGTCCTTGAAGTGCAGGCGGCCTCTCCCAACCTTTAGGCTCACCCGAACTGCGCCCAACTTCCGGAGTCACCAGGTGACAGGAGGGGTGCAAAAGGCGTGTCGCACAGCGCATGTTTCACCGGATGGTAGGACGCCGGGGGATGGAAATCGCCGTTCCAGCAGACTCCCCCTCATGCTAGACTCTGTCGCAGACACAAGTATCGGCGCGGTTGAGCAGGTAATTGCTTCGCTGCTCGACCACAAGGACTGGAGAAAAAACGATGACGGCTCTTACGCTTTCCAATCTGCAGGCAAGCAGCCTGTTCAAAAGCCTTTACCGGCGAATCCTTGCGGTCGCGGCTCTCATCGGGATTGCGCTGGGAACGACCACCGGCTCCGCGGTTCAGGCCGCGAGCTCGGGAGAGGAACTGGTTGCGAAATCCCGCTTCACCATCGAGCGCCTGCTGTCGGATCCCGAGTTCTTCAACCTCAAGCGCTACATCGAACAGTCGCGGGGCGTGCTGATCATCCCCGAACTGGTCAAAGGCGGTTTCATTGTCGGCGGCGAGGGCGGATCCGGAGTGCTGATGGTCAAGGGCAGCGACGGCACCTGGAGCTCACCGGCTTTTTACACCCTGGCCGCGGGCAGCATCGGACTGCAGATCGGCGGCCAGGTCTCCGAGGTCGTCTTTACGCTCATGAACGACGGCGCGGTCAATTCCATGCTGGGCGATGAGTTCAAGCTGGGCGCGGATGCCAGCGTCGCCGTCGGCCCGATCGGCGCGGGCCTTGAAGCCTCCACCACGACAAACCTGAACCAGGACATCTACGCCTTCTCGAAGTCCGTCGGCCTTTTCGGCGGCGGTGCGCTCGAAGGTGCGAAGATCTTTGAACGTGTGGAATGGAACGAAGGCTATTACGGCAAGGGCGCAACCCCGAAGGCGATCGTCTTCGAACGCCGCTTCAGCAATCCGGACGCGGACAGGCTGCGCGCAGCCCTTGCGAGCACTGCGGCACCCGCCGCACAGACCGCGCCCGCGCCTCAAACTCAAAACGCGCCCGCCACCCAAGCGGCCCCCACTCCCCTGACGACACCGGCCCAGCCCGCCCAGCCGGCCATTCAGGCTGAGCCTCTTCAGTAAGCAAAACGACCCTGGCTACGGGCGGCTTAGGTTTTATAAACCGCCCGCAGCCAGACCAGCGCCGCCACCAGTCCGGCATTGATCAGGCAGCCCACCGCGAAGACGGCAACCGCGCGCTCGATATGACTGCGCTCCAATTGCACGGGATAGTGCTCCGACGGGGCCTGAACGTCAGAAGATGACAGCCCTAGGATGCCCCCCATGGTCGCGGCCACATTGCCGCGGCTGGCCCAGGCCCGCTGCAAGGCGCTGCCCGGGTGACAGCCTGGAATGAAGACCGCCGCCGCGATCAGAACCGCATCCGCAAGAAGCAGGGGTAAAAAGGCCAGCGCGCGGTCCAGGCGCTGGGCTGTCAGAGCAAAATCACTCTTTCCGGCGACTTGCAACTCCTGCCTCCTGCCCTGCGCAGCGGAGCCTAGTTGAAGCTGCCGAACGGAAAGGTAAGCCGCCGCGGTCCGGATCGTCTGCTGCAGGAACACTCCGGGCAGCCCCAGCAGCGCAAACCAGAAGACCGGTGCGATCACCTGGAGGCTGAAAGCACGGGCCAGACCGTCCAGCGTGGCCGCGACGACACCCCGTGCGTCCAGTTGGGAGAGCCTATCCGAGGCCACCCGTCCGATGGTGAGAGGTCTGAGCGCCTCCTGCGCCGCGATCAGACTGCCGCCGGCGAGCGCGGAGGACACCGCCCCGGCCTGCACGCAGGGTGCGCGCTGTCCGACAATCAAGGCCAGCAGCAGCACTTCAAAGAGCCAGGCGAAGGGATAGCGGATCAGGAACCACTCCAGCATCGATCCGGCGATATATGCCGCCAGCGCTAGGCCCAACGCCAAGACGGCACCGCGCAGCAGAAGATCCAAACCACCCCGGTCCGCCCGGTTCAGGCGGCGGTCCAGCTCGACGACGAGTTTGGAGATAGGCCGCCGCGGCTGCAGGTACCAGCGCTCCATGATCCAGGGGCCGCCCAGATAGGCCTCGAGCGCCAGGGCCGCCAAGAGCAGAAAAAGTGGATCAGCGGCACCGTAGGTACCCGGAGTCGAGGAGAAATTCATGGCGCGATCCTGCGGTCTGGAACGCAAACCGTCAATTGCCCGGATCTCCAATCACCCGAACCACCGATTGAAGGCATCAGCGTCCCTTATCCAGCGCAGACGGAAACCAGCCTATCTGGGGAAATGTGGAGGACATACTGCGGCATTGCGGCACATTTTCAGTTGAAGAACATTGCTTTAGGACGCACATAAAGCAAAAGCTGTCTGTGGTTCAGAACGCTGCACCCGCCTGTGGTCGGCGTTGTGTCTCACAGATGCGTGTCTTGAGTCCGAAATCAGGCTCAGTGTAGATAAGTGAAAAGCCGGAAACTTCCGGCGCCCCCGTAACGGCCGGACCAGGAAAGGGCCCTGACATGCCGCAAAGCTCCATTGCCCGCGCGATCCTCATATTCGGTGTCGGCCTCGTCCTGATGCTGGGCGCTGCGGCGGTCTGGATGACCATGAAGCCCGCGACGCAAACCAGCTCGGTGACATCCAGCGGCGAAGCGCTGATCGGCGGTCCCTTTGAACTGGTCGACCAGTTCGGCGAAGCGCGCAATGACGCCGACTTCCTGGGCGACTACATGCTGATCTATTTCGGCTACACCTATTGCCCCGATGTCTGTCCGACCTCGCTGGGCATCATGACCCAGGCGATCGATCAGCTCGAGACGAAGGACGCTGAGCGGGCCGCGCGGATCAAACCGGTCTTCATTACGGTCGATCCGGAACGCGACGACGTGGAGACCATGAAGGTCTACGCAGAGCACTTTCACCCCAACATGGTCGCCATGACCGGCAGCACGGATCAGGTCGCGAGCGCCGCGCGGGCCTACCGCGTTTACTACGCGAAGGTCGACGACGACGGCTCCTCGGACTACCTCATGGACCATTCGTCGATTTTCTACCTGATGGGACCGGACGGGAAGTACGTGAAGCACTTCACCCACAACGACGACTCGACCACGATCGCCACCGCCCTGGCGGAACTGGTGGAGACGAAGTAAGCCGCAAAAAGCACCGCTCCCGGCCGGTTTTTCCGATAAGGGATTTAAACCAGCCGCTCGCCGCTGTCCGTGCGGAATACCATGGCGCGGTCAACCTCGAAGTTCAGCTTGATTCGCTCACCCGGCGTCAGCTGCAACGCCTCACCGGCACGTACGCAGAGTTCTTCAGGTTCGGCTGAGTCAAAGCCGGAGACGGCCCCGTAGATCAAGCTGTCGGCCCCAAGCTGCTCAACCAGATCAACCGAAATTTCAATCCCGCCGTCGGGATGCTGGGCGATATGCTCCGGACGAATACCCAGCATCAGGGGCACGCCCTCCGGCAGGCCTTCAAAGCCGGATATTGCTGTCGTGCCGACCTGCAACTGCCCGGTTTCGAAGCGGGCGGGCAGGAGATTGATGTGCGGGGAGCCGATGAAGGAAGCCACGAAGAGCGTTTTCGGGTCACTGTAGAGATCCATCGGTGATCCCATCTGCTCGACCTTGCCTTCGTTGATCACCGCCAGACGGTCGGCCAGGGTCATGGCCTCGGTCTGATCGTGAGTGACGTAGATCGAGGTCACGCCCAATTCCCGTTGAAGCCGCTTGATCTCGATACGCATCTGCACCCTGAGTTTGGCATCCAGGTTACTGAGCGGCTCGTCGAACAGAAAGAGCTTCGGACTGCGCACAATGGCGCGCCCCATGGCCACACGTTGCCGCTGCCCGCCCGAAAGCTGCGCAGGCTTGCGCTCGAGATAATCCTCGATCCGCAGCATCTTCGCCGTTTCACGGACTTTCGCCTCGATTTCGCTCTTGGCCATGCCCCGGTTCGACAGGCCGTAAGCCATGTTGCGGAAGACCGTCATATGGGGATAGAGCGCGTAGTTCTGAAATACCATGGCGACATCCCGGTCGGCGGGAGAGGTCTCGTTGATGCGCAGATCATCGATCTTCATTTCGCCTTCGGTGATCGTCTCCAAACCGGCAACCATACGCAGCAGCGTAGACTTCCCACAGCCGCTGGGACCGACGAAAACAATCAGTTCGCCGTCCGAGATTTCCATATCGACGCCACGAACCGCATGGGCCCCATTGTCGTAGCGTTTGTTGATACCTGAGAGAGTCAGAGTAGACATCGTTTATTTCTCGCTTTCCACCAGGCCTTTAACGAACCAGCTTTGAAACACCAACACCACGAGCACCGGCGGCAGCACCGCCAGGATGGTCAGAGCGAAGGCCTTTTGGAACTGGGGCAGTTCGCCCCCTTCGGACAGCACTTGATAGATCTGCTTGATGCCGATTACGATGGTGTAGCTGTTTTCTTCCGTGGTCATCATCAGCGGCCAGAGATACTGGTTCCAGCCGACCACGAACATGATGATCATGATCGCCGCGACCATGGTCTTGGAGAGCGGCACAAGCACGTCGATCAGGAATCGCATCGGCCCGGCATTGTCCAGGCGCGCGGCTTCCAGCAGCTCTTCCGGGACCGATTTGAAGTACTGCCGGAAGAAGAATGTACCGGTCGCCGAGGCAATCAGAGGCAGGATCAAGCCGGTGTGGGTATTGAGCAGGCCAAGACCGGCGACGACCTCGTAGGACGGCACGATCCGTACTTCCAGCGGCAGGAGCAAAGTCAGGAAAATGATCCAGAAGAGCGGCGTGGCCAGACGGAAGCGGAAGTAGACGATGGCATAGGCCGCGGTCATGGAGATCACGACCTTGCCGATGGAAAATCCGAGCCCCAGGATCATGGAGTTCCCCAGCATCTCAAGGGCTGTGACCTTCTTCATCACCCCGCCTTCGATGAAGAGAACTTCGGTGTAGGTCTCAAAAAAATGTCCGCCGAACCAGTACTGAAGCCCCTCCCGAAAGATCGTGTCCGCGGAATGGGTCGAGGACATGAAAGCGACCCAAACCGGCGCTGACATAAAGATCGTGCCCAGGATCAGAATTCCGTGGGTCGAAAGATTGCGCCAAAAGGAATTTTTCATAATCCGAAGCTCCCCCGCGCCTAATAGTGAACTTTTCGCTCGATAAAGCGAAACTGGAATACGGTCAGTGCCAGGACCATCAGCATGAGAATAACCGACTGCGCGGAACTGCCGCCCAAATCCGCCCCGAGGAAACCATCGGTATAGACTTTATAGACCAGCGTATTGGTCGCGCCGCCGGGCGCGCCGCGGGTCGTGGTGTCGATAATGCCGAAGGTCTCGAAGAAGGCATAGGTGATGTTGATCACCATCAGGAAGAAAGTGGTCGGTGCCAGCAACGGGAAAGTGATGGTCCAGAAGCGCTTGGTCGGCGAGCGGCAATCCAGGGTCGCGGCTTCCATGACACCCTTTGGAATGCCCTGCAGCCCGGAGAGGAAGAAGATGAAATTCACGCTGACCTGTTTCCAGACCGAAATCAGGATCACGACGAAACCGGCGTCAAAGGCATCGAGCTTTTGGTTGAAGTCCCAGCCCATGGCATTCATCGCCGCGTAAAGATCGCCGATAAAGGGATTGAACATCAGGTTGCCCATCAGGCCGGCCACGGGCGGCGCAACGGCATAAGCCCACATCAGCATGGTCTTGTAGCTGCTGGAGCCATGCAGAACCTCGTTCGCCTTGACCGCCAGCAGAAGCGCGATCGCGAGCGAGAAGAAGGTGACAAGCGTGGAGAAGATCACTGTAAAGCCAGCCGACTGCAGCCAGGCATAATTCAGGATCGTGTCTTCGTAATTCCGGAACCAGACAAACTGCGAGGAGATGCCGAAAGCGTCCTCAAGCAGGAAGGACTGGTAAATTGCCTGCCCGGCGGGCCAGAGGAAGAAGACCGCGATGATCGCAATCTGAGGTGCAATGAAGAAATATGGCACCGTGCTGCGTTCGAACTGCACCCTTTTCATGGAAAAATCCTACCGGAGAAGCAGACAGGCAAACAGGCGGCAGGCTGAAGCCCGCCGCCCGCACACACCTAGTGTGGTGGAACTGCAATTCGTATCACTTATGATCATCGCTTCTGCGGTTCTCTGAAGGGCGTCACCGACGCTTGCCGATGCTTCGGCATCGCCCGCGTGACGCTTCCTGCTCGGAAAACCGCAGAAGCGACCTTTCCGGCGCCTTTGCAAGTCCCGCGGATGTCGTTGCGAAGGCTTTGTGATGCTCCACATCACCATGGCCTTCGCGCCTAACCGCGTAACAGGCAAAGGCGTCATAAATGACACGAATTTCAGTTCCACCACACTGATATCAGTTATAGGTGTCGTGGAAACGCTCAAGCAGAGCGTTGCTCTCCTTCTCCATGTCGGCGAAGGCGTCCGGAACGGAGCTCTTGCCGGTCAGGATGTTTTCGTAAGCCTTGTACATGGCTTCGCGGATCTGGACGTAATAGCCCAGACGATAGCCTTTGGTCCATTCACCGCCGGGCTGGCTGAGCTGCAGGATGCCGATCTCGGCATCAGGCGTATCTTTATAGTAGCCCTCGGTCTTCGCCAGGTCGTAGGCAGCAGTGGTGATCGGAACGTAACCGGTCTCTTTGTGCCAGGAGAACTGCGCCTTCGCGCTGGTCAGGTACTCGAAGAAATTCGCAACGCCCTTGTACTCTTCTTCGTCATGACCGGCGAAGGTAAAGAGGGCGGCGCCGCCGATGAAGGTGCCCTTAGGCTCATCGATGATGCTCTTCCAGTACGGCAGGTAGGTCGTGCCGAACTCAAAGTCCGCACTCTTCTTCAAGCCGCCAAAGGAGCCGGAAGACCCGAGCCACATGGCAACCTTGCCCTGAACGAAGGCGTCCTGATTGTCGCCCCAGGCTTTGCCGTAATAACCGTACCAACCCTTGTCGAGCCACTCCTTGACCTTGGTCCAGTGCATGATCATGTGCTCGTTGTTGTACATGATCTTGGCGTCGGTGCTGTCATAGCCGTTGTTTGCGGAGGCCAGCTGGATGTTGTGCCGGCTGTGGAAATTCTCCGAGAAGATCCAGGGGCTGTGGCTCTGTGCAAGGGCCTGATACCCGGCTTCCTTGAGCTTCGGTGCAATCGCTTCGAAGTCTTCCCAGGTTTTGGGCGCTTCGACACCGGCTTTTTCGAGCGCGGCTTTGTTGTAATAGAGCAAAGGCGTGGAGCTGTTGAAGGGCAGGCCGATCATCTTGTCGTCGGAATCGGCATAGAAGTAACGCACGCCGGAAATGTAGTCCTGGCTGTTGAAGCCAACGCCGTGTTCCTTCAGAAGATCGGCGACCGGATAGACCGCGCCCTTGGCGTTGATGATCGTCGCGGCACCGGCGTCGAAGACCTGGATGATGTGCGGGGCGTTCTTGGCACGGAACGCGGCAATGCCGGCCGTCATCGTGTCTTCGTAGCCGCCTTTGTAGGTGGCGACCAGTTTGTACTCGGACTGGCTGGCGTTGTAATCGTCGGCGATCTCGGCCACGACTTCACCCAGTCGGCCACCCATCGCGTGCCACCACTGGATCTCGGTTGCAGCGAAGCTGGCGCTGGCAGATCCGCCGACCACGGCCGCGGCTGCAAGCGCGATGATATGCTGTTTCAGTTTCATTTGGTGTCTCCCTATAGAATGCGCCGTGACTGCCGCCGCCTGGCGGTGTTCCGGATCGCGCGACCCTATCGGCGGGTCATGTTGCTTTTGTTACAAGCTTGTTAACGTTTTCATTTCCGAATGTTAACCCTTCCGACCCGAAAATATTACCGTTTTTTTTGCAGATCGGCGAATTAGGCCATAGTACAGGCCCTTCGAGACCTGCTGGGCAGCTGCGGCGAAAGTCGCGGACTTACCCTGCCGATGAGCCTATGCTTGAGGAATCACGATACGCGCGACCGCCCCGGGCCGGCTTTGTGCCTGCTTTGTCCTTGCTTTGTCCTTGCGCAAGCTTCGGATAGAAGGGCAGGGCCAAGGGCAATAGGATCATGGCCCTATCAGATCACAGGAGCCCGAATGGCGACATCCCCCAGCAATGCCCAGGTCGCGCTGGTCCGCGACGCTTGCGCCTACATAGAAGCCCGCGTGGACGAACGGATTACCCTGGACGATCTGGCGCGCGAGGTCCGTTTAAGCCCCTGGCATTTCCAGCGCCTCTTCAAGAAAATCATGGGTCTCAGCCCGCGCGAGTACGCGGCGGCCCACCGCAGCAAGCGGTTCCGGGAAGAATTGAAGAACGGTGAGTCCGTCGCCGGCGCAACCTACGGCGCGGGGTATGGGTCCTCCAGCCGTGTTTATGAATCCGCCCAGCGTCAGCTCGGCATGACCCCGGCCTCCTATGCCAAAGGGGGTGCCGGAGCCCGGATCGCCTACAGCATCATCACCACGATGCACGGGAAGCTCCTGGTCGCGGCCACGGAAAAAGGGGTCTGCTTCGTCTGCCTGGGCGAGGCCGGACCGTTTGAAGACGGCTCCAGTGAGAGTGACGATGCGCTGGAGGAACAGCTAAGACAGGAGTTCCCCAGGGCCGACGAAATCTTCCGGGACGATGCCAGGATCGGCCCGGCGGTTGAGAGCGTCGCCAGCTATCTCGGCGGCGAACGGCCCCGGATCGACCAGCCGATGGACCTGCCGCTCGACGTGCAGGCAACCGCGTTCCAGCGCCGGGTCTGGCAGGAACTTCTGGCGATTCCGCTGGGCGAAACCCGCAGCTATTCGGAAGTCGCAGAGGCCATGGGCCTGAGCAAAAGCCAGCGCGCCGTCGCCAATGCCTGTGCCCGGAACCCGGTCGCCCTGCTGGTGCCCTGTCACCGGGTGATCCGGGAGGACGGCACACTGGGCGGATACCGTTGGGGCGCTGACCGCAAGACCGCCCTTCTGGCGCAGGAAGCGGCCATGACGGAGCTCCTGCCCGCCCGCTCGTGAGGCCCCCCACGGTTTAACTGCGCGGCTCAACTGCGCGCCGTAAAGAGAGTCTGGCTCTTGCCCTGCGCACGGCCAAACGATATACCAAATAGGTGATGCAGAAGGTCATCGACCCCCAGATGTTGCGGTTTGACGAGCAGCAGATCCCACTTGAGATCCGCCGCCATGCCCGCGCGCGCCGTATCACCCTGCGTCTGACCCCGGATGGCCTCGGGGTCAGGCTGGTCCTGCCGGAACGGGTGCCCCTCAAGGAAGGCCTCGCCTTCGCGGAGCGCAACCGGGGCTGGATCCTCAAGCGCCTTTCCGATCAGCCGGGCCGGGTCGTCTTTTGCGATGGCGCGGTCATCCCGATCCTGGGGCAAACCCGGACCATCCGTCACGCGCCCGAGGCCCGCCGGGGCGTCTGGCAGGAAGATGACGTGATCTGGGTTTCCGGCTTTGCCGAGCACCTCTCGCGGCGCGTGACCGACCACCTCAAGAGCGAGGCCCGCCGGGAGATCACCACCCGGGCCCGGGCCAAAGCCAAGAGCCGGGATCTGCGCATCGCGCGCATCTCGATCCGCGATACCACCAGCCGCTGGGGCAGCTGCAGTTCCAGCGGCAATCTGAACTTTTCCTGGCGCCTGATTTTCGCTCCGGAACTGGTGCTGGACTACGTGGTCGCCCATGAAGTCGCGCATCTGCGCGAAATGAACCACGGGCCGGCCTTCTGGCATCTGACCCGGCAGATGACGGAAAATGTCGGTCAGGCGAAGACCTGGCTCACCAACAACGGGAATTCCCTGCTTCGCTACGGCTGAGTCAGGTCGCAGCGCTCTGTCTCTTTGTTACGGAGCGAATGAAAACGTTTTCATATTCTTCTGCGAAGCGCATCGAAAACGGCCCCTAAGCCGGGCGCCGCGTCAGCAGGAGCAGACCGCCGAAGAGCATCATGCCGAGGCCGGAGGCGCGCTGAAACCAATGCAGCTTTGACGCCGCGGCACGGGCCGCCAGGGCGCCCAAAGCCGCGTAGAGAGAAATCGCAATCGCCTCGAGAAGGAGAAAAACGGCCCCCAGAAAGGCATAGCTCTCGAAATATGAATCGACCTGGACGAACTGCGGAAAAAACGCCGCGAAGATCAGGATCGCCTTGGGATTGCCTACGGCGACAAGCCCCTCCCGCCTGAAAGCGCCACGCAAGCTCATCGCCGCCTGTGACAAATCACCCGGCTTCATTTTATAGGAGGACTTCCAGAGCTTCCATCCGAGCCAAATCAGATATGCGGCGCCGAGAACCTTCACCAGCGTGAAAACGAGAGACGACGCGGAGAGCACGACACCCAGTCCAAGAGCGCTCAAGGCAATCATCGGAATGAAGACCAGCAGCCGTCCGATCCCCGCCCAAACGGCAAATGCGATGCCCCTCTGCGCGGCATGCGTGAGGGCCAGCAGGTTGTTCGGGCCGAAGGCCAGGTTCAGTGCAAAACAGGCAGGTACGAAAATGAGTAAGTCGAGCATCGCTGCGATATCCCCGGAATGAGAGGAGCAGAGTCCGGGCTAAGAGATGTAAAGTCAATCTCCGCGCGGCTGCACAAGGCGGACAACCGGCCCCAGACGGCAAACAGCCCCAGACGGCCACCGGAAAAACAGCGCACCCGTCGCAGCCTGCAGCTGGCCCGGCCGGGCCCTGCTTCGCCCGCAAGCGTTGCAATCCGAACTTTCTTTCTCGCGGAGCTTTCGCTCGCGCTCACGAACGATTATAACCGCTGGTACAAATATGTCGTAAAGAACCACTCTTTCCGAGATTCGAGGTTTATGTCTAGCGCTTCGCAGCATCAACGTGCGGAACAGCTCTCCGTTATTGCTTTTCTCACGATGGTCGTGGCCCTGGGGCCGATCTCGACAGACCTTTATCTACCGTCTCTTCCCTCGATCGGACTGGACCTCGGCACGGATACTGCCGGCGTTCAGCTGACGCTCTCCGTCTTCCTGATCGGCTTCGCGGTCAGTCAGCTCATCTATGGCCCGCTCTCGGACCGCTACGGCCGGCGGCCGGTGCTGCTGGCCGCCCTGATAATCTATCTTGCCGCCACCCTTGCCTGCGGACTGGCGACTTCGATCGAATGGCTGGTCGGCGCGCGCTTCGTTCAGGCGCTGGGGGCCTGCGCCGGCCCCGTGGTCGGCCGTGCCGTCGTGCGCGATGTCTTCGGGCGGGACCGCTCGGCGCGCGTGCTTTCCTACATGGCTTTGGCCATGGCTCTGGCGCCGGCGATCGGACCGATCATCGGCGGCTACCTGGAAACCGGCTTCGGCTGGCGGATGAACTTCGCGGCCCTGGGTGTTTTCGGGATCATTTCCCTCGTCGGCATATGGGCCTTGCTGCCGGAGACCAACAGCACCCCGAATATGAGCGCGACCCAACCGGGCAAGCTGCTCTCCAACTACCTGCTGTTGGCCCGTAATCCTCTCTACATGGGCTACGTGTTCCTGAGCACCTTCTCTTATGCGGGAATCTTCTCCTTTATCTCAGGATCGGCCTTCGTCCTGATCAACATCATAGGGCTCTCGCCGAGCGACTACGGCCTCTGTTTCGCCGCCGTGGTGGTCGGCTATATGATCGGAACCTTCGCCTCGGGACGCTTCACGCGTTATCTTGGCATCAACCGCATGATCTTTTTCGGCACGCTTTTCTTGTGCGCCGGCGGCTTCTCCGGTCTCGCTCTGTCGCTTTACGGAGAGCTCTCGATCGCCTCGATCGTATTGCCGACCACTCTTTTCCTGATCGGCACCGGCTTGACCATGCCGAACGCGATGGCTGGCGCGATCGGGCCCTTTCCGCAAATGGCAGGGACCGCGTCGGCCTTCATGGGCTTTACCCAGATGACGGTCGCTGCAGCCGTCGGCATTGCCGTGGGCCATAACAGCAGCGATGGCAGTCTGGGCATGATGGCGGCGCTCGCACTGGTCTCCGTTGCCGCCTTTCTGAGCTTTACGCTTATGGTGCACCCCAGGACCAAGAGAGCCGAAGCGCGGCAAGCAGCGCTGAGCGAGTCCTAGATCAAGGTTCGATGGAATTGCCGAAGGCGTTCTATCGTGCTTGTGACTCTGATCTAGGTTGGGAACTCATATTCTTTGACGGTCTTGACGATAAAATTATGTTTTCTGGCAAGGAGTTAAGAGTGGAGCGATGCTGAAGCATCGTGCTTAGCCAGAATTGGACCGATGACACGACGCTGTCCAGAACTCATAACCTTATCGCCTGGGGACCACGTCCCAGGCGGGTCGTATTTTGCCGGGTTTTAGGCAGGCGAGGGCTCGAAAGCGGGCCTGAAGGCCCGGTAAGAGGCGTCAACGCACCTAAAACCCGGCAAAATACGATCAAGACCATCAAAGAATATGAGTTCCCAACCTAGCGATCTTCGTCGTTCCTGAAGGGATCCCAATTGCGCTGGGGCTCTTGGGATTCGCCTGACCCCGAAACTCCAAGGTTCTTCAAGATCCGGCCGATAAACCCGCCGCTTTCTTCAGCGTCGGACGTTTCGGCCTCCAGAGTTCCAGGCCTTTCCACGGCTGCAATCGCGTCACCGGGGGCCGTGGCCGGACCCACCCCGGGGACACCCTGGGGCGTCACGCCCTCAAGCGCACTCGTCATCACCCGCTGCCAGAGCTGCGCGGGCAAGCTGCTGCCGGTCACCTTTTTCATAGGTGCACCGCTGTCGTTGCCGAACCAGACACCGGCAACCAGTTCGCCGGTGTAGCCAACAAACCAGGCGTCCCGGAAATCCTGGCTGGTCCCGGTCTTACCCGCCGCGCGGCGGTCCAGCTGCGCCGCTTTGCCCGTGCCCCAGGACACCACCGAAGACAGCATGTCGTTCATCATCAGCAGGCGTTCCCGGGCAACGACACGGCCCGTACCGGTGCCGTCCCGGCGAAACAGAAGCTTGCCGCCCCGACCGCGCACTTCCTCGATCCCGTAAGGCCAGACGCCGCGGCCGCCGTTGGCGAAGGCGGCGTAAGCACCGGTCAAATCCAGCAGGGTCACTTCGGAGGTCCCCAACGCGATGCTGGCCGAGGTATCGAGCTTTGAGGAGATCCCCAGGCGCCGGGCGACTTCGGCGACGTTCTCCCGCCCACTGCGCTCCGAGACCTGGACGGCGACGGAATTCATGGAACGGGCCATCGCCTCGCGCAGGGTCACATCGCCATAGTAACGGCCGCCGTAATTTCGCGGTGCCCAGCCCTTAATGCGCAAGGGCGCATCCGTCATGCGGGTGTCGGGCGTCATTCCCTGTTCCAAACCGGCCAGAAAGACGAAGGGTTTGAAAGCCGATCCCGGCTGCCGCAGCGCCTGGGTCGCGCGGTTAAACTGACTCGACCGGTAATCCCGGCCACCGACCATCGCGCGTATGGCGCCGTTCGGCGACAACACGATCACCGCGCCCTGTTCGACCGCGCTGGCCGCGCCCTGCTTCTCCAGCAACGCCGTCAGCTCCTGCTCGGCGACCTTCTGCGTATGGGCGTTCAGCGTCGTGATGATGGTCAGATCATCATCCACGGCACCGACATAGCCTTCGATCTGGCGCATGATCCAGTCGGCAAAGTAGCGCGCCTGCCGCCCGGCCCGCGGCCGTCCGCGGGCTTTGGTCTGCAAAGACTGCCTGGCCTGTGCTTCGGAGATATAGCCGGCATCGACCATGGCGCCGATCACCAGCGCCGTGCGGCTGTCGGCGCGCGCCTGGTCCCGCGCGGGATTATAGCGCGAGGGTGCCTTGAGAAGACCGGCGAGCAGGGCGGCTTCGTAGAGCGTCACATCCCGGGCCGGCTTGCCGAAGTATTGCCGCGCCGCCGCGTCGAATCCGAAGCTGCCCGTGCCGAGGAAGACCCGGTTCATGTAAAGCGACAGGATCTGGTCCTTGGTGAAACGCTGTTCCAGGCGAATCGCCAGCAGGGCCTCCTGGATCTTCCGCTTCAGAGTCCGGTCGGGAGAGAGAAACAGGTTCTTCGCCAGCTGTTGTGTGATGGTCGATCCGCCCTGGACGAAACGGCCTGCGCTGACATTCCGGACCATGGCCCGGGCGATCCCGAGCAGATCGATCCCGAAGTGACTGTAAAAGCGCCGGTCTTCGATGGCGAGAATGGCTTGCGGCAAATGCGGCGGCAATTGATCGACGGTAATCGGTTCGCCGTAAAAATCGCCGTAGGACGCCAACTGCACGCCGTCCGCCGAAACCAGCCGGATCGAGGGGCGCCGGGTCATTTCCTCGATAGAGTCGACATCGGGCAGGTCATAAGCGTACCAGCCGACGACGCCTGCCAGGATAACACCGGCCCAGATCGTCAGAACGAGACTCCAGGACGCCAGACGCAAGCCCCAGTGCCGCGCAGTCTTGCGGCTTGCGGTCTTACGGCTGCGTCCGCGCGAGGGCTTCTTTCCGCCTGCCGTGGCTTTCTTGCCTGACGATTTAGAGCGCTGAGATTTGCTATTGGTCTTGGGTTTTGTCACAGTTTTTCCGCTACCTCACACGATGCCGCCGGTTTTACAGCATTGCGGCCGATGTCACTAGAGTCTGATCTGCCTCGTTACAAATAGCTGGAGAACGACCCACATTCCTGATCAGTGGTGTCAAGAAGGATCGCGCTCCATCCGCAGTTCGGAAGACGGCTCACACTCATAGCGCTGCTCGATAAAATCGTGCTCGCTCAGGGGTTTAGTCGCTTCAATTTGAGACAAATGAACCCATCAAAGTCTTAACCAATTGTTAAGCGGATAATCCACATCCTTGATTGATTCAATCAAGAACCACCGCGCGCCGAGGTCCTCAAAACCCCGCACCAGGGTTCTACCGGCCACCTTTCAAGCCGGAAACTATGGCCCTTTTATGGCCATGACCCGTTCAGAGCATTTGTATGCACTCAAAAGGACGATCGTACGGGTCGCCAATGAATACACAACCCTCAAGTACATACGCAGGCAATGGAGGCAAATCCGCCAGGTTAGGCGACCAATCAAATGAAGAGAAGACTTAGTGACCAGGGAAACAACGACCGAACGCTACAAAGGAAAAGAGTTATGACTCAGCAAGCTGACTATCTACAGGTCTCCCGTTACATCGCGGATATCGATTCCTTCGCCCAGTCCAAGGGGATAAGTCTGTCGATACGAACCGACTTCAACCAACTCTGGGACCTCTGCAAACGGCTGCCCGGAAAACCTGTACCTGCCGTTTTGTTTGACCCCAATCGCGTCGATATAAACACCGAAAATGCGCTTTGGATCGAGGGTGTCAACGGGCGTGGGGAAGTCGTTCATGTTCAGGCGGTGCGCTGCGACGATCTCAGCGGAACAACCCTTGCAGACGAAATCGACTCCCTTTCCAAGCACTTTGCAACGCCAGAAGCCTTGGAAAGCAATACCCAAACCAAGTTCTGCCACGCACCTTCAGCCAGCAAGATAACCGGCAAGGTTTGCTATCACGGCGAAATCTGGCTACGCGGAGGATCCAGCAATTACCGCGGCCAGGGCCTCTCTTCCGTGTTACCGCGTCTGGTCCTGGGTCTCGCCCTCGCGAAATGGGCCCCGGACTACATATGGGGCCTGGGTCATTCCTGGCTGATCGAGCGCGGTATCCCGCAAAAATACGGATACCGTCACGTCGAGGCGAAAGGCGCTTACATGGAACAGAGCAAGTTCAGTCGACCGGTCGATTCCTGGATCATGTGGATGACCCAGTCAGACCTTATTGACCTGACGCATATTCAGCCTGATCAGCATTTGGCCGCAGGAATGGGATACTGACGTCCTGAGTGATATCCGAGAGACAGACAACGACCGGAGTGCCGTCAGACAAGGTGCTGGGAAACAGCAGTCGCTGGTAAGGCGCCCAAATGGGTTCACTGCCCTCTCTTCGGAATAGAGCTCTTACGTGGTGCAGCCGGGGTTCTCCTGAGTGAAGAACCCCGGTGTAGGCTGCAGACACGGTCTTCCCGTAGCGGTCTGATGGCCGGCCGGCAAAACGCGATTGAAAGAGAACGTCGTCCAATTGCTGGGCGTTCGACGCCCGAGCAAACGCCGAGTCCATCCCGACGTGGAGACGCAAAAAGACATCTTCCATATCGCTCGCTGTGTACATCAGGGACTTTCGATAGAGCGACACGAACGTCGTATCGTCTTTGGACTCGAAAAAGCACTTTGACCTTGTCAGGTACTCGTAGCCTCGTTTGATGAGATCGCTGCTGCGATCAATCGAGTCCATACCCTGTTCTTTGATGAAGATCGTGTCGATCAATTCGACCGATCGATAGAGATCTGCTTCTCTAATGCGCTTTATGGCGGCACCGGGAGCGTAAAACGTCTCCGTAATCCAGCCGCCATAGAAGAAATCGAGCACGATCCGCCGGGGCTGCTTGTCGATCTCCAGGAAGTCGATCATGGATTCGATCGCTTCCGGCGAAGCGTACCAGACATCCCAGCGGAAGGTGACCGTTGTCGGTGTCAGAAGGGCCTTGACCAGGCCGAGCTGACGATACGCGGTTTGCTGTTCGCGTATGTCAGACCCAATGGGGATGGCAGACTCTGCCATGGCGCCGGGCAACTCGGCTGCCCGCCACTTCCCCATATCGTCTATCCACCAGTCTCCGTACATAACGCTATCCCAGGCTCACTCGCCATGGGTTCTTATGGCGAAACAAATAAGAGCGATGAACCGCGTCACACTTTTCCGCTGGTTGCCTTCAGCAGCCTCAGGAATGAAGACTTAACGTTGGTGTCCTCAATTGCACCGAACGCACGGGCCACCTCGACCATGCTGTGCGTTACCCTGGTATCTGCCAATTCGGAAGCCGAGGTCGCTGTCTTGCCCCGATCCGCCAACCCCTCGAAAAAGTACGCGATGGGAACGCCCAGCGCTACGCTGAGATCCCAGAGCCGACCGCTACCTATCCGGTTCAAACCCTTTTCATACTTCTGAATCTGTTGAAAGCTCACCCCAACCATGGAACCGAGGTCATCCTGACTCAAGCCTTTCGAAACACGGGCCTGCAAGAGTCGTCTGCCAATATGTGCATCCTTTTCACTTGCCATCGTTTTTCGCCGTTCCCTTTGCTTTCGTATTTTCAGTTTTGGCAACACCGAAAAGCCACGGCGCGCCTCGTTGAGTTACGATAAGTTGAACCTTATGGTAAAAACAACCTGTTTGTGATCATTCAATCCCGTCAGGTTGTGCTGAAACCACCTCTTTCACTCTATATCAACCCAAAAGTGCGTCACACGTCAAGGTTTGCAACCTCAAGCGCGTGGGACTGAATGAAATCACGGCGCGGTTCGACCACATCCCCCATCAGGGTGGAGAAAATATCCGAGGCGTCGTCACTGTGGGCGATCTTGACCTGCAACAGGGCCCGCACGTTGGGATCGAGTGTGGTTTCCCAGAGCTGCTCCGGATTCATTTCGCCCAGGCCCTTGTAGCGCGAGAACTTCACACCCTTGCGCCCGATCTCGAAAATTGCATTGCCCAGGCTGAGCGGACCGGCAATGGGATAGTCCCGATCCTTGGCCTTCAACACGCCGGCCATGTCATAGACCTCATGGAGCTCCGCTGCCATGTCGTCCAGATGCCGGGCTTCGACCGAGCGCAGAGCCGGCGCATCGATCACACGGCGTTCCGTCAAACCGCGCAGCAGCCGGGTGAACATCAGCCCCCCGGGCTCGGCGGCCGCTCCCTGCCAGCCCCGCTCCAGATCAAGTGCAAGGGCATCGAGGCGCGCGGCCACTCTCTGCGCCGCGGCCGCGGCGGCCTCGCCGTCTTCGGCCAGTGAAAGCCCCAATGCGCCGGCGATGGCAGCCTGTTCGACGATCAGGCTGTTGCCGACCTTGCGGATCAGAGGCTCCATCAGGTTTTTGGCCTGCACCGCGCGCTTGACGATCGCTTCCAGATCCGCGCCCGCGATCTGTGTGCCGTTGCCCGCGACGAAGGTGCAGCCCCTTGAGCCGCTCTCGATCAGATGGTCCTGTAACTCGGGATCGCCTTTGAGATAGCGCAGGGAGTCGCCTTTTTTCGCGGCATAGAGCGGCGGCTGCGCGATATAGAGATGCCCGCGCTCGATAATCTCGCTCATCTGCCGGTAAAAGAAGGTCAGCAGCAGGGTCCGGATGTGGCTGCCGTCGACGTCGGCGTCCGTCATGATGATGATCTTGTGGTAGCGCAGCTTGTCGATGTCGAACTCATCGCGGCCGATGCCCGTGCCCAGCGCGGTGATCAGCGTGCCGATCTCCTGGGAACCCAGCATCTTATCGAAACGCGCGCGCTCGACATTGAGGATCTTTCCGCGCAGCGGCAGGATCGCCTGGAATTTCCGGTCACGGCCCTGTTTGGCGGAACCACCGGCAGAGTCACCCTCGACAATGAAGATTTCGGAGAGCGCCGGGTCGCGCTCCTGACAGTCGGCCAGTTTGCCGGGCAGGGACGCAATATCCAGGGCGCCTTTGCGCCGGGTCAGCTCGCGGGCCTTGCGGGCCGCTTCACGGGCGGCGGCGGCCTCGACCACCTTGGTCACGATCCGCTTGGCTTCCTGGGGATGCTCCTCGAAATACTGGCTCAGGCGGTCATTCACCGCGCTTTCGACAATCGGGCGGACTTCGGAAGACACCAGCTTGTCTTTGGTCTGGCTAGAGAACTTGGGGTCAGGAACCTTGACCGAAAGCACGCAGGTCAGGCCCTCGCGGGAGTCGTCGCCGGTCAGGCTGACCTTCTCCTTCTTCGCAATGCCGGAAGAGGTCGCATAGGCATTGATCTGCCGGGTCAGGCCGGCCCGGAAACCCGCCAGATGCGTTCCGCCGTCGCGCTGCGGAATGTTGTTGGTAAAGCAGAGGACGTTCTCGTGATAGCTGTCCGTCCACTGCAGGGCGACCTCGACCGTGATCCCGTCTTTTTCGGAGGACATGACCACGGGAGGCTCGAACAGGGGAGTCTTGGTGCGGTCGAGATAGCTCACGAAGGCCTCGAGCCCGCCCTCGTAATGCAGGTCGTGCTCGATCGGTTCCGCATGGCGGTTGTCGGTCAGCTTCAGCCGAACACCTGAATTGAGGAATGCCAGTTCGCGCAGACGGTGCTCGAGCGTCGGCAGGTCGAACTCGGTCATGGTGAAGGTTTCACTCGAGGGGAAGAAGGTGATCTGCGTGCCGTTGCGCTCGATGTTTTCCTCGGTCACCTCCAACGGTGCCACGGCATCACCGTGCTCAAAGCGCATCTTGTGCTCCTTGCCGCCGCGCCACACCGTCAGCTCAAGCCACTCGGAAAGAGCGTTCACCACGGACACGCCCACACCGTGCAGACCGCCGGAGACCTTGTAGGAGTTCTGATCGAACTTTCCGCCCGCATGAAGCTGGGTCATGATGACCTCGGCCGCCGAGACACCCTCTTCGGGGTGAATATCCACCGGAATGCCACGGCCGTTGTCCTGCACCGAAACCGAGCCATCGCCGTTGAGAATCACACTGACGGTATCGCAGTGCCCGGCCAGGGCTTCATCGATGGAGTTGTCGACCACCTCGTAGACCATATGATGCAGGCCCGAGCCGTCGTCGGTATCGCCGATATACATTCCGGGGCGTTTCCGGACGGCTTCCAGGCCGCGGAGCACCTTGATGGAATCCGCACCATACTCGGGTTCCCCGCCAGTGATTTCCCCGCCAGTGATTTCGTTGTCACCGCTTTGCGTCATATCTCTCAACTTTCACTTATGCGTCCCGGGGTGTATCGCAGGCTGCGACCCCACCGTCCCGGACTTTGAAGAACTGGGCGCTGTCCGCCAGCTCAAGGAAAACCGACGCCTCGGTTCCCGTCAGCCAGGCCTGTGCCCCCAGTGCTAAAATTTCATTGTACAGAGCCCCGCGCCGGGATGCATCCAAATGGGCCGCCACCTCGTCGAGCAGCAGCAGCGGCGGTGCGCCGCGGTCCAGTGTCACGAGCCGCGCATGGGCCAAAACCATCGAGATCAGCAGCGCTTTTTGCTCGCCGGTCGAACAGAGCGCGGCGGGCATGTCTTTGGCAACATGATGAACCACCAGGTCGCTGCGGTGCGGTCCGACAGATGCGCCGCCGGTTTCGGCATCCCGTCCCCGCCCGGCGGCAAGACGATCGCGCAATTCATCTTCCACCGCCAGAGCCGGCTGTGACTCGAGCTGCGCCTCCAGATCCCCGGCCAGGGCCAGCCGGGCCCGGGGAAAGGCACTCACGGCCGCCGCGCCCGACCAGGCCAGACGCTCCAGAAAAGCCCGCCGGGCCGCGGCAATGGCAACGCCGTAGCGCGCCATGGTGTCCTCCAGCGATGCGACCCAGGTGGCATCGTTCCGGCCACTCTTCAAAAGCCGGGAGCGTTCGCGCATGGCATGCTCATAAGCCGAGATCCGCCCGGCATGTTCCGGATCGAAACCGTAGGTCAGGCGGTCCATGAAGCGCCGCCGTCCGGAGGCGGACTCACGAAACAGCCCATCCATCTGGGGTGTCAGCCAGACAACCGACAGAATTTCGCTCAAGGCCTGCTGGCCGCGGACAAACTCACCGTCGATCTTGATCAAGCGGCGCTCGCGGCCGGCGCCATTGTTACCGCCGGCCACATCCCGGCCGGTTCCCAACATCCGTGGCCCGTCCGGCGTTTCGACCTCGGCAGCGACCGCCCAGTTCGAGTGGCCCGGGTTATCCATCGTCGCGTTTGTCTCGGCCAGTTCCGATGTTTCGCGCCCTGATGTTCCCTGGCCCGACATTCCCTGGCCCGGTGTCCGCCGTGCGATCTCGGTCAGCTTCGCACCGCGCAGGCCGCGCCCGGGAGACAGAAAGGATACCGCCTCCAGCAGGTTGGTCTTACCCGCGCCGTTGGGCCCGGTCAGGATCACCGGGCCGGGCGCGATCTCGAGACTCACGGCTTCGTAGCTGCGAAAATCGGTCAGCATGAGACGGGAGATCGACAGCCTGCCCGCGGTCATGGCGCGCCCCCGGGGCTGCTGACCGGCAGCGCCCTGCGCAGAGACGTCCCAGACAAGACCGACGGCGTCTTCAGCCGGAGCCGGATCTCGCGGGACTGTCTGAGCCAGATCGGGGGCCAAATTAGGGGCCAAGTGAGAGGCCGAGTCAGGGGCCATATGATCCTTCTGATTGACGATCGTCATGCGGCCAGCAGCACAGGCGTTGGCGGCCATGAAGCTCGCCCCGGATCCGTCCGCCTGCAAGCAGGCAGACCCCGATCCGGAACAACGGTCGGATGATCAGACACGCATCGGCATGAGAACGTAAAGGGCGCTCGCGTCCTTGACGTCCTGCACGATCGTCGGCGATGCGGCATCGGCCATGGCGAAAACGGCACTGTCGCCTTCGATCTGCATGGCAATATCCAGAAGATAGCGGGAGTTAAACCCGATCTCGATGGCCTCGCCGCCATAGTCGACTTCAATTTCCTCGACCGCACTGCCGTTTTCCGGGCTCGTCGCCGAGAGGGTCATGCTGCTGGAATTCAGCGCCATCTTCACGGCGCGCGATTTCTCCGAGGAAATCGTCGAAACGCGATCGACCGCCTGCGCGAACGCCTTGCAGTCGACCTCAAGCATCTTGTCGTTGTTCGAGGGGATCACCCGCTCATAGTCGGGGAAGGTGCCGTCGATCAGTTTCGAGGTCAGAACCGTCGGGCCGAAGGCAAAGCGGATCTTGGTATCGGAGAGAGCGATCTCGATGGCTTCGTCCCGCTCGTCGATCAGCTTCCGGAGCTCGCCGACGGTCTTTCGCGGCACGATCACGCCGGGCATGCTCGCGGCACCGTCCGGCACGGGCATTTCGAAACGGGCCAAACGGTGACCGTCAGTTGCGACCGCGCGCAACACCGGCACGCCATCGGACTCGGTGGCATGCACGTAGATGCCGTTGAGATAATAGCGGGTCTCTTCCGTAGAGATGGCAAAGCGGGTCCGGTCGACCAGATTGCGCAGCTCGCCGGCATGCAGTGCAAAAGCCTGAGGCAGCTCAGCGTCGCCACCGGCCGGGAAGTCTTCCTTGGGCAGGGTCGCGAGCGTGAAGGTCGAGCGACCGGCCTTCAGGGTCATCTGCGACGCGTCGCCACCGGCGATGACCTCGACCTGCGCCCCGTCAGGCAGCTTACGGACGATGTCGTAGAAAGTATGAGCCGGCGCGGTTGTCGCGCCCGGTTCGCCGACCGCGGCCTCGACCTCATCCACAATGGTCAGGTCCATATCGGTAGCGGTCAGGGAGAGCTTGCCGTCGCTGGCTTCCAATAGAACGTTTGACAGGATGGGGATGGTGTTACGGCGTTCAACAACGCTCTGTACATGGGCCAGCGACTTCAGCAGCGCGGCGCGTTCGATTGTCAGCTTCATATTGTTACGAAACGTCTTTCCCGGCGAGAGTTGTCTGTCTGATTCACCCCCGGCGACGGGCCCGAAAAAAAGAGCCGTCCGGAAGCACCTATACCTACCCCGCGCCCTTTGCGGACTCTTGCCGAAAGCCCGCAGCGACTCGGGGGCGCAGTATAAACTGCACAGTGGTGCAAGGTAAATGTCTAGAGCAGCAAAAAGCGCTGATTTTGCACAAAATCAGCGCTTCACGAACGGGTTTTCGAAGCTGCCGCGAAGGGTCGAGTCCACTCGTAACCGGCGATCCCGGCACGATGTCAGGCGACCGCCACCGCCAAACGGCGTGAAAGTCCCTTCAAGACATTGATAGTTAAGACTTAATGTCAGCCCTCAAGCATGCGGCGCAGCAGTTCGACATCCTCTGCAAAGTTCGAGTCCGTCGACTTGAGCTCATCGATCTTCCGCACGGCATGCATCACGGTGGTATGATCCCGCCCGCCGAATTTACGGCCGATTTCGGGCAGGGAACGGGATGTCAGGTGCTTGGAGAGGTACATGGCGACCTGGCGCGGGCGGGCAACGGCCCGGGCGCGGCGTGCGGAATGCATATCCGCGATCCGAACGTTGTAGTGCTCGGCCACCCGCTTCTGGATTTCCTCGATGGTGACCCGGCGGTCGTTGGCCCTCAGCAGGTCGTGCAGCACGTCCTGGGTGGTCTCGAGGGTCACCGAGCGGCCGACCAGCGTCGCGTGGGCGACAATGCGGTTCAGGGCCCCCTCCAGCTCGCGGACGTTGGAGGTGATTTTGTGGGCCAGGAACTCCAGAACCTTCGGCGGGATGTCCACATCGAGCTGTTCGGACTTGGACTGTAGAATACCAAGACGCAGCTCGTAGGTGGTCGGGTGAATGTCGGCCACGAGCCCCCAGCCCAGACGCGAGCGCATGCGCTCCTCGACCCCCTCCAGGTCGGAGGGGCTCTTGTCCGCGGAAATCACCACCTGGCGGTTCTGATCGACCAGCGCGTTGAAGGTATGGAAAAACTCTTCCTGGGTCGCCTCACGGCCGCCGATGAACTGGACATCGTCAATCATCAGAATGTCGACCGAACGGAACTGCTCCTTGAAAGACATGGTGTCCTTGGTGCGCAGCGCCTTGACGAACTGGTACATGAATTTTTCGGCGGAGAGATAGATGATCCGGCGATCGGGGGTCTGGGTTTTGATCTGCCACGCGATGGCGTGCATCAGATGGGTCTTGCCGAGACCGACACCGCCATAGAGAAACAGCGGATTAAAAGGGGCGTTACCGGCTTCCGCGACCCGCCGGGCCGCCGCATAGGCCAGCTCGTTCGGCTTGCCCACGACAAAATTGTCGAAGGTGAAACGCGGATCGAGCGGTGCGGAAATATCGCGGTCGGACGCGCGCCCGGCCTCGACGTAAAGACCTGAGTCGCTCTTTTGAAGCTTATCCTTCGCCGACTTGTTCATCGTCGCGCCGCCCCGATCCGATTTGGTCAGCTTGCAGTCTTCCTGGGCAGCGTCCGCGGTCTTGCTTCGGCTGCGTCCGTTGCCTGTGGAGAGGCCTCGGGCCGCATCGCCTTCGTCACTTCTTCCATCCGGCTTCGGGTTGGGCCGGCTCGGCGGCTGCACCACGATCTCGACCGATTGAACGGATTCATTCTCGTCGCTCCAGAGCGCGTGAATCCGCTCGGCGTAGTTGTCGGCAACCCAGTCGCGCATGAATCGGGTCGGCACCGACATGCGCACCACGTTCCGTGCCTCGCTTACCAGAGTCAGCGGTTTCAGCCAGCTTCGAAAAGCAGCCTCACCCACCTCCGTCCGCAAGCGGCCACGCACCCGCGCCCATTGTTCCGTCACTCGCGCAGTTGCCTGCTCGCGCCCCATGCGTTCCCCCGAATTACCTACTATTGTGCCGACCATTGTTTTTTGATTATTGACCCGAATTTCTCACTGTCGGCACGATTCCGAGACAACGGAAGACGGAGCAACCACGCGCAGAAAATACTCGACCAGAAAATCCAATGCCAGAAAATCCTCGACAAAACCCAATACCCAACATCAAACAACACCTCGGACGCGCGCACCGCATCCTAACACTCGTTTATTTTTAGCCGATTTGTCCGCCCCAGTTATCCTCAACGCCGGACAAAAAGAAATAATCCCTGCACCCACCGAGTATTCACGAACCATTGCCGTCACGTTTCCCTTTGGCAATTCTTCAAAAAAGAAAAGCCGTAGGTATTATTACTTATAATTTTGCCGAATTTATTGACACGCCAGAACCCGGCTGACGGCAAGGAGTGTACTCGGGAGGCCGCTTTCTGGCAACAAGATCGAATCAAGAACGCTAATTTTTTTTGCCCGAAAGACACAGTGTGTACCCCAAAAATCACACTACCGCGACCTATTCGCGCGCGGCAAAGCGAAGCGCGTTAAGATGATCCAAAGCGAGTTCAACGGTTTAGCGAAGGATCGTTTTAACCCCGGACAGGGAACAGGTTTTTTCAGCCCCCTGCCGTTGCCGAACCGCAGCAGAATGAAGCCGGGAGCCTAATTCACCGATCCAGCGAAAAACATCCTGACTCCCGGTAGTATCAGGTCCGGGTGGTAATGCATGGGGGTCGAAACCCGGCCACAAAAAACCCGGCCACAAAAAAAACTGGGCCAGGAAAACGCGGGCTGTAAAAAAAACCGGGTCAAAAACTCGGGTCAAAAACTCGGGTCAAGAAAAACCGCGCCCCCAAAAAGGAGCGCGGTCTCGTTTCGTCTTTCAGCAGGCGCGGCGGAAGGCCGCAGCCGCGTTTTGAAGACTTAGGCCATCGCCTTGATACGGGCGTTCAGGCGCGAGAGCTTACGACCGACGGTGTTGGCGTGCATCACACCCGCCTGGGCACCGCGGTGCAGTTCCGGCTGCGCTTCCTTGAAAGCTGCGGCAGCAGCTGTCTTGTCGCCGCCGGCGATCGCCGCTTCCACGTTCTTGACGAACGTGCGGATACGACCGACTCGTGCGCCATTTACTTCGGTGCGCCGTGCGGTCTGGCGGATCCGTTTTTTGGCAGACTTATGATGGGCCATCTGGGAGACCTGTAATTCTATGCATGTTGAATGAGGCCGGGGTTATAACCGCCGCCCACAGCGCCGTCAAGCGATGAAACCCGGCAAATTCCTTTGATTTTCCGGGTTTCGCAGGCACCGGGGCCTCAAACCCGGCCGCCCATCGCTCAAAACTCGAAAACAACCATATCTTTCTTACAGTTAGTGTCGGTTCGAGTCTTACGGCCCATGCCGGATGGGTTAGCGGTGCTTCCAGTTGGCCGGGCGCTTTTCGGCGAAGGCAGCCATGCCTTCCTTCTGATCCTGGGTGGCGAAGGAGGAATGGAACAGGCGGCGCTCGAACTTCACCCCTTCCGCCAGGGTCGTCTCATAAGCACGGTTGACCGCCTCCTTGGCCATCATGACCGAGGGCAGGGAAAGGCCGGCAATTTTCTCGGCGGTCTTCATCGCGTCTTCCAGCAGATCCTCGACGGGCACAACCCGGCTGACCAGGCCGGAACGCTCGGCCTCTGCGGCATCCATCATGCGGCCGGTCAGGCACATTTCCATAGCTTTGGACTTGCCGACGAAGCGGGTCAGGCGCTGGGTGCCGCCGGATCCCGGAATGGTGCCGATGGTGATCTCGGGCTGGCCGAACTTCGCGTTCTCCGCCGCGATAATAAAGTCACACATCATCGCCATTTCGCAGCCGCCGCCCAAAGCATAGCCGGCCACAGCCGCAATGACCGGTTTGCGGGTCCAGGTGACACGTTCCCAATCGTGGGTGATGAAATCCTCGCCGTAGACATCCATAAAGTCCTTCGACTTCATCTCCTTGATGTCGGCTCCGGCGGCGAAAGCCTTTTCCGATCCGGTCAGAACGATGCAGCGGATCCCGGCATCCTTCTCGAAGCCGTCGAGCGCGTCCGACAGCTCGTCGATCAGCGCGGCGCAGAGCGCGTTCATCGCCTTGGGACGGTTCAGGGTGATCAGTCCGACATTGCCGCGTGTTTCCACCAGGATGTTTTCGTAGGCCATTGTCTCGTCGTCTCCATAACTCGGTCTTCGCCGGTGAAGCCCCGGGCCCTGAAGCGGGTCCGGTGAACCGGCGTGATTAGTGTCTATTTCGGTGAGAGCACAAAGCGCACGGTGCGCCGGTCCTGTCCTTCCAGCACATGAATTTCCAGACGCTCACGCTCCCGGAGAAAAACACCGGTCGCGCCCTCTACCGCTTCAAGGGACCAGCCCAATTGCGGCAGGGTATCGCGGTAAAACCCGAGCACAGCCGCAGGTTCCACGTTCCCTTCCGCGTAAGCCTCAATCAGGCGCCCTGCGGGCTTGTCGAAAATCACCGCCGCCTCGGGCACATCTTGAAGATCCGGCATGAGCGGAACATCTTCCAGGCCGGTCACGAACGCGCCGGCGGTGCCTCCCGAACTGATGGTTATCCTGCTGTCGACGATCTCGTAGCCTTCAAGTAAGTTTTCAGCTTGCGCATGCCCGGAAAAAAGCAGCGCAGTCAGCGCGATCATCAAGGAAAAGCCACAGCCGGAAAGCGCGGCGCGAACCGCCGCCGCAGGATGAGTCTGCCGGTGTGGAGAAGAAGTCTCTGAGGTCTGCGCACGTCGCATGCTTCTGTCTACCCTACCGCTGACAGCGGGCACAATAGAAAGTGGAGCGGTTCGACTGAACCAGGCGTTTGATCGGCACCTCGTTCTTTCCTCCGGAATCCGCCGCACAGCGCCTGCAGCTCTCTCCCTCGCGGCCGTAGACCACCCAGTCGTGCTGGAAGTACCCAAGCTCGCCATCCGCCTGCACGTAATCCCGCAGGCTCGAACCACCGGCCTCGATCGCGCGGCCGAGAACGTCGCGGATCGCGGCGACGAGCTTCTCGGCGCGTTGTCCCTGGACCGTATAGGCCTGACGCTTCGGCGAAAGCCCGGCGATGTGAAGCGCTTCACAGACGTAGATGTTGCCCAGCCCGGCGACCACCTTCTGGTCCAGCAGCGCCGCCTTGATGGGTGAACGTTTTCCCTCCAGGCGCCGCGCGAGTTCAGGACCGTTGAAGGCATTGCTCAGCGGTTCCGGTCCGATGCCCCTCAGGAGTTTGTGTTCCTCGAGCTGCGCGCCGTCGATCAGGTCCATGGCCCCGAAGCGCCGGGCATCGTTGAAGCGGATCTCGTCGCCCAGGTCGGTTTCGAAGATGACATGATCGTGCTTCTCCCAGCGCGAGGCCCCGTCTTTCAGATCCTGGGCATCGATAATAACCATCCGTCCCGACATCCCCAGATGACAGAGCAGAACCTGCCCGTCGTCGAGCTGCATCAGAATGTACTTCGCCCGGCGCGACAGGGACTCGACCCTGCGGCCGGTCAGACGCTGCGCGAAATTGTCGGGAAAGGGGAAACGCAGGTTGGCGCGCCGCTGCGTCACTTTGACCAACCGGCGGCCGTCGAGCCGGACGCGCAGGCCGCGCATGACCGTCTCAACCTCTGGCAATTCAGGCATTTAGGAAAACTGGACCTCTTTCAGAACAGGCGCCGGATCTCTGTGAGCCGCGCCCAAAAACGAGATTGCGAAGCGACAGAGTAGCGCGGCGGCCAAGCGCGCGCTATGGTCCGCGCCATGTCAGCAAAATCTTCTTCATCTGCGGGTCCCGGAAGTGCCTCTCAAAAGGCCGATGCAGGCGCGCCCTCAGGCGGCTCCGGGGCCACGACTCATTTCGGCTACCAGGATGTGCCGCTCGGCGAAAAACGCGGGCGCGTGCAGGGCGTGTTCGAGAGCGTGGCCTCCAACTACGACCTGATGAACGATCTCATGTCGGGCGGCATCCATCGGCTCTGGAAAGCCTCCATGATCGATTGGCTGGACCCCCGGCCCGGTCAGACGTTCCTGGACGTGGCGGGCGGGACCGGCGACATCGCCTTCCGTATCGACGAGCGCTTATCTCAAGCAAAGGATGATGTCCCGGTCGTCCTGTCCGGTGAAGATGAGTCTGACGAGGGGGAAGAACAGCGCGCGCCGATCACGGTCTGCGACCTGACGCTGGGCATGCTCGAGGTCGGACGGGACCGGGGACTGGACCGCGGCATCCTGCACAGCATGGACTGGGTCTGCGGCAACGCCGAGGCCTTGCCCTTCCCGGACCGCAGCTTCGACGCCTATAGCATCGCCTTCGGTCTTCGCAATGTCACCGACATTCCCGCGGCGCTGGCCGAAGCAAAGCGCGTGCTCAAGCCGGGCGGACGCTTTCTTTGCCTGGAGTTCAGCCAGGTGGTGATCCCCGCCTTCGCATCGCTTTACGACCTCTACTCCTTCAAGGTGCTCCCGGCCATGGGCGAAGCGGTGGCGAAAGACCGCGCGTCCTATCAGTATCTCGCCGAAAGCATCCGCAGGTTCCCACCCCAGGAGGACCTGATCGCGCTGATGAACGCGGCGGGCCTCTCCATGACCAGCTACCGCAACCTGAGCGGCGGCATCGCGGCGCTGCACTCCGGCTGGCGCATCTGAAAACAGACATGACTTTATGATCCGCTCGGTCCGTATCCTCCTCCGCCTGATCACGATTGCCCGCACCCTTGCCCGGCACGATGCGCTGGCCGCGCTCGAAGCGGTCAAGATCGCCCGCACCGTGGTCTGGATCGCGCGGCTGGTCTCGCGCCGTAAAGCCGAGGGACGGCCGGGGCAGAAACTGGCGCGCGCACTGACCGAGCTGGGACCGAGCTTCATCAAGCTGGGGCAGTTTCTCTCCACCCGCGCCGATCTTCTGGGCGAGGAAGTCGCGGGCGACCTGGCGCAGTTACAGGACAACCTGCCGCCCTTTCCGACCGCCGAAGCCCGCGCGACCATCGAGCGTGAACTGGAACTCTCGATCGACGAGCTGTTTGAGAGCTTCGACGACAAACCCATCTCGGCCGCGTCGATCGCTCAGGTGCATATGGCGGTCACCGCCGACGGACAGGAAGCGGCGGTCAAGATTCTGCGGCCGGGCATCGAGCAGGCCTTCGAACAGGATCTCGCGCTCTTCTACGGTCTTGCCGAACTGGTGGAAAGCACGCAGCCCTCGCTGCGCCGTCTCAAGCCGGTCGAAGTGGTCGGCACGTTCGAGGAGACCGTGCGCCTGGAGATGGACCTGCGCATGGAAGCTGCCGGCGCGGCGGAGCTCAGCGAAAACTTCGAGGACGATTTTACCTACCGCGTTCCCGCCATCGACTGGCAACGCACCTCGCGCCGGGTCCTGACCATGGAGCGGGTCGGCGGCATTCCCATGGATGACCGCGACGCCCTGATCGCGGCGGGTCACGATCTCGAAGAGGTGCTCTACAAAGCGGCGGCGATCTTCTTCAACCAGGTTTTCCGGGACGGGCTTTTTCACGGCGACCAGCATCCGGGCAACATGGGCGTTGATACGGACGGCAATATCTTCGCGGTGGATTTCGGCATCATGGGCCGGCTCGATTACCGGACCCGCTGCTCCCTGGCCGATATGCTGATGGCGACCATCGCCCGTGACTACCACCGCCTCGCCGAGGTCCAGGTCGAGGCCGGATACCTGCCGGCGGGCAAGTCGCTGGACACCTATGCCCAGGCGCTGCGGTCGGTCTGCGAACCCATCGCCGGAAAGCCGCTCCAGCAGATCTCCTTCGCGCGCCTCCTGGCGCAGCTGCTGCAGCTCACGGAATC
This sequence comes from Denitrobaculum tricleocarpae, assembly GCF_007004665.1. Classification (GTDB taxonomy): domain Bacteria; phylum Pseudomonadota; class Alphaproteobacteria; order Kiloniellales; family Kiloniellaceae; genus Denitrobaculum; species Denitrobaculum tricleocarpae. Next base: position 349,998 of record NZ_ML660059.1, read on the forward strand.
CTTCGACATGCCGGTCCAGCCGCAGCTTCTCCTGCTGCAAAAGAACATGCTGATGGCCGAAGGTGTGAGCCGCCGCCTGGATCCTGAGCTGAACATCTGGGTGCTCGCCCAGCCCTTGATCGAGGCCTGGATGCGCGAGCACCGGGGTCCGGAAGCGCGCGTGCGCGACGGCGCGCTGCAGCTTCTGCAATCCGCGGAACGCCTGCCGCAACTGATCTCGAACCTGGAGAAGGTCGCCCACGATGTCGCGAACGGCGGCCTGGGCCTGCACCCGAAAACCTTCGAGGCATTGCAGGGCCGCGCCCGGACCCAGAAGCTCAGTCTGGTCCTGGGCGGACTGTCGCTCGCGCTGGGTCTACTTCTCGCGGCGACTGTTTGGTTTTAGCAGCGCCTGGTTCTAAGGCTCCGGATTTACCGGCGGGAAGCTTCTCTCCGCCGCTTGAAGCCGAGCACGCCAAGCCCGAGCACCAGCATCGAAAGCGTCCCGGGTTCTGAAACCTGTGTGACGGCCTCGCTGATCACCGAACCGCTGGCGAGCTGAAAGTCGACTCCGCCAATCAGGAGACTGCAATCGGCATTGCCGCAGCCGGCAATGGCTGAGGAAAAGCTGTTCAGCTCCAGCCCGACTTCACCACCCAGATTGGTCAGGAGATCCAGGAACGCGAGCCGCAGGGTTGGAGCACCGGCAAAATCAGGACCGTCGGCAGCGTTCAACAGGCTGAGAAACTCCGCGTTACCGCCCGCTGCCAGATCGAAACTGGCATCGATACCGGCGCCGGAGGTCGTGACCGCAACATCGCTGTAGCTTGCCGTGTCTGCGTCGAAGCGGAAGGAGCCGCTTGCGGTGCCGCCGTTGTTGAAGGTGACATCGTTCAACGTCCAGAGAAGCGGAACCGCGGAAGCCGGTGCGGGCGCCAGGACCAGCCAGAAGGCAAACAAGCCGGCGATGCCGCAAATCCAGGCGATCAATTGTGATTGAACAAAAGATTTCATAAGAGAATTTCCAGTAAGTCAGTCAGCCGTTTTGAAGCTGTATTATTGGGGCGGCGAAAGAACGCTCACCGTGCAGGAGCGCCCCCATCAAAGGCGTTTCAGTTCCCTTGAGTTTTGTTGCGCGGCACCACCCGAAGTAATGTCCTCGGGTGGCTTGCCGGCAACGGTCGTTTTAATAAGCAATTGTCGAATATAGATTTTTTCAAATTTCAACGAACAAAGCAGAAAAATTTCTGCTTAGGTAGCTAGCTTATGAATGTTTGAATACACCCAAATCAGCTTGGCTTGAACCCGAGAAACGGCACAAGGAAAATGCAAATTTGCATGGGGGCCCGAAGACGGGCCACAAAAAGGCCCGGCGCCTGGCCAGAGAAGCACGCGTTCTGCTGTAAGCAGCCGCTATCCGGATCGGATCATGCTTTGCTGGAACCGAATCAAGATTTCGACCACTACCTTGAGTCTGACCTGATTCGCAGAGTCAGATCGGCCTCGCCAGCGCGACCGGCTACCTTTGCCGATCTCGTCGAAACTGGACCTGCTCCGTTCAGAGAACGGCCGAGTGGACTGCCGCGGTTATGCCGCCCGCATTGAGGAAAGGATACTCTCGACCGATTGGCGCAGCTTCTCCGCTTCCGTCGAGAGCCCCCCGGTCGCGGCACTGACTTTGCCTGCGGCCGCACCGGTCTCGGCGGATGACTGCGTCACGCCGTGGATGTTGGACGTCACGCGCGTGGTACCCTGTGCCACCTCCTGCACATTGTCGGAGATCTCCTGTGTTGCGGAATTCTGTTCTTCCACCGCCGAGGCGATGTCCGCGCAGACCTGGCTGATTCTCTCGATCGATTGCCGCACGTTCCCGATGGCGGTAACGGTGTCATTGGTAGCCAACTGCATCGTGTCGATCTGCTGCGATATCTCCTCGGTGGCCTTAGCTGTCTGATTGGCCAGAGATTTGACTTCAGAAGCCACGACCGCAAACCCCTTACCGGCATCCCCGGCCCTTGCCGCCTCGATCGTGGCGTTCAGGGCAAGCAGATTGGTTTGCTCGGCGATGTCGTTGATCAAGGCAATCACGAGACCGATCTTTTGTGCGCCGGCGGCCAGGCCTTCAACCGTGGAACTGGTCTGTTCAGCCTGGACCACGGCATCGCGGGTAATCTCCGTCGATTGCGTGACCTGACGGCTGATTTCCTGGATCGAATTCGAGAGTTCTCCCGAGGCCGAAGCAACCGTCTGCACGTTAGATGAGGTTTGCTCCGCGGCAGTGGCAACCTCAGCAGCCTGTTGATCCGTTTGCTGGGCGCTCTTACTCATGACTTCGGCGGTCGCCTGCATCTCCGCGGCAGCTCCGGAAACCGCATCGACCGCGGACTTGATGCTGCTTTCCAATTCGTCGGCTAATTTCAGCGTTGCCTCGCGTTTTTCCTTCTCCGCGCGCGCCTCTTGTTCCGCCTGTTGCGAGGCCAGACGCTCCGCCTCGATGGCGGTGTCTTTAAAGACCTGAACGGCTTCCGCCATCTGACCCAGCTCGTCGCTGCGGTCTCTTGCCGGAATATCGACCGCGTTGTTGCCGCCGGCCAGCTCGCGCATTGAGTCGGTCATACCGGCAAGGGGCCGCGCGACCCGCATGATCATGAACCAACCGGCAAACACGATCAGCAGCGCACAGACAAGTCCGACCAAGGTTTCAATCCAAAGAGTCGTCTGCCCGGAGCTAAGGGCGTTTTCAACATTCCGGGTGTTGCTGTCGACGGCGACATTCAACAGGCTGACCGCAGTTTGAAGCGCCGTTTCCGAACGCTCGAACAGTGTATTGAAGTCGATCGGGTATCCGCCGGTCTCCGACACTGCGAAAAGCTCTTTTCGCAGCTTGTCATAGTCCTCGAAGTAACCCTTCCTCAAAAGCTCTATCTGCGCGCGTACTTCCGGCGAAAGGAGTGGGGATGTCTGCACTGCAGCGAGCCGCTGCCACGCGTAGGACGCCAGTCCGTGGTTAAGGTTCATATAGGCAATGTCACCTCGGGAGATCGGCTCACGACGTGCCGTGGCAATGGCAAACAGCGTGCGCTCACGGCCGCCGAACTCGCGGACCGCCCAAGCGCTCTGTATGACCTGGTCGGTCACAACCATATTGGTGGGTGCTTCCCTGATCAGATCGCGTATCGAGCCGCCAAGTGAATCCAGGCTGGACACGATGGCCTTAATGTCCGTCGGAATGTCATGGATGGCAGTTGGGTCACGATCCGCGATGCCAACAGCGACGAGGGCATCACCCTTGGATCTGAGTTCTGCCATTTGATCGAGATAGGAATCCAACCGCCCGGCAAGCGCGTCGCGATTGCCGATAGCCGAAGCAGAGAGCAGTCTTTCCCGCGCATCGGCAAACAGCTTCTGCGAAAGACCACGCTGCCGATCAATCATGGCCTTGATATCGTCGCTGACCGGCGGATCCAGGCTGAGGGCAACCTGGGTCAGTGAACGTTCTAACGAGAGCTCAATCGTTGCCTCGGACAAAGAGCTGAGAATGTTTACGGCTTGCGCCGCCCCATCCAGCTTCTGAAGTTCGCGCCACTCTCTCGCCACAACAAAAGTAATGGCAGAACCAATTACGACTGCCAAAAGAATGTTGATTACCAAAACAGTACGTTTAATCGACACTACAAACCACCCCCAGTTGGTTTTTATATATACATAAACAAGATAAAATGTCCTGATTTGCAATCAAACAATGCGATAATCAATTTAATACACAGTTAATTACACATTTTACTTGTTTTTGCTTCGCACTTACCGGCAACTACTTCAGGTAGAGACACTGCGTGGTCTTTACAGGAGCATGATCATTTCCCTCGCATTGCAGATCGTGAACTGAACACAGATCCAATATTATGGATCCCGAGGATTCGACGGCGGAATTACACGCCTTTACAAGGCGTTAGGCGCGAGCCCTGTAGTGATGCGGAGCGCCATAAAAAGCCCGGATACCAAGCTTGCAGGATCCGCAAAGGCTTCAGGAGACCTGGCTGACGACTAGGCTAAGTGGAATCTCTGGTTATCCCGCAGCGAGGTAATCCTCGACTTCCTGCAAGAGCGCCGAACAGTCTTCGTCGACAACGCCGAGCGCGGCAAACTGGCGGACGATGTTGCTGAGGTATTCCTTGCTGGTTCCCAGAAAGCCGACGCCGCTCGCGAGAAAACGGATCTGCTCTTCCCGGGTCAGGTCCGGACAGATGACTTCCGAGGAACGGTCGGCCACGAAGGTCAAAGCCGTCACTGCCTGATCTTCGACCATCGCGGTCACGAAAGTCGGTTTATAGGCGTGACCGACCATTTCGCGCCGCCACAGAATTTCGCTTTCCGTCTCGATGTCCTTTGCCGCGATCCGGAACAGCAGACCTTCGCAGCAATCGCCTTCGTCCAGCGCGGCCATCAGGCCCGGCGCATCGGGTGTGCCGCGCGCACCATAGGTGTGCTTCAAAACGAAACGCCGGTCGTAGCCGGGCACGGTTGCGCGGCGGACCTCGGCGAAGTGAAAGGCCGGATCCCACATCAAGGACCCGTAGGCGAAGACCCAAAGATCCTTATCGCGGTAGTCGGCGAGTGTCTCTGCGCGCGAGCGTTCGCGATCACTCTCGCTGCGCAGCTTCTCCAGGACCCACTGCAGCTCCGGCTTTTCCGCGAACACAGAGGCAATACTGAATTTACGGAAGAACGACGTCTGCGGATCGGTGATTTTACCCTCGAGCTCCGGGTGGTGGACAAAGGGGCTGGAAGGGGCGCGCATAGACATACTCCGGAGATCGACGCGCTATGTTGCCGCCCTGGACCGGCGGAACGCAATGCAAATCATGCTGCGATCCGGGCCTTGCGGCGGTCCTTGAGCGTCAGCCACAGCAGTGCGCCGCCGGCCAGCAGCAGGAACGGAATCATCGCGATGTTGACGGCGTTCCAACCGTCGACCGCCGTTCCGCCTGAGCAGTTCATCAGGCCACCCGAGGCAAGACTGGCCAGCGTGACGCAGCCGAACACCATCATGTCGTTCAGACCCTGGGTCTGGCCGCGTTCATTGGGCGCATGGGCGCTGGCCAGCAGAGTGGTCGCGCCCACGAAGCCGAAATTCCAGCCCACGCCCAGCAGGATCAAGGCGATAAAGAACCGTTCGAGCGTGACGCCCGTCAGGGCTACGACACCCGCGAGGCCGAGAATCACCAGCCCCGCAACGATGATCCGCGTGACGCCGAAGCGCACGATCAGGTGGCCGGTGAAAAACGACGGGATAAACATCGCGAGCACATGGGCCGAAACGATGTCGTTCGCATTGTTACTGGTCAGGCCGCAGCCCACGACCGCCAGGGGCGTCGAGGTCATGACAAGGTTCATCAGGGAATAGGAAACCATGCCGCAGATGATCGCGACCAGGATGGTGGGATTGCGCAGCAGTTCCAGGCGCGACCGCCCGGCCGGTGCTGCCGACGCCGCGGCTTTATTCTGCTTCCCGTTCGGCAGGTCCAGAAGCAGAAACAGAAACATCCCCAGCAGGTTGATGACGATGATGGTCAGGTAAGTGCCGATGAAAGGGATGGGCGGGAGGTCGCCGCCGATGAACGGCAGGGCCGAGCCGTCGGAGACGATCTTATTCAGCTGCGGCCCGAAGATGGCTGACAGAAGCCCGCCCGCCATGACATAGGAAATCGCCTTGGGCCGGAAGGCATCGCTGGCCGTATCGGTCGCGGCAAAGCGGTAGAAGCCCTGCGCGGACATGTAGATACCCGTGAAGTAGGACCCCAGGAGCAGCAGCGGAAAGGACGCGATATAGAGGCCATAGGCCGCGATCGCCGCGCCGACGGCGCCACCGAGGGCACCCACGAAAAAGCCGAACCTGCGCCCCTGACGCTGCATCAGCGGGGAAAGCCAGGGCGCGGTGGTCATGGATCCGAACACGATCATCGAGATGGGCAGCGTCGCAAAGCAGGGGTTCCCGGCCAGCATCCCGCCGGCCAGACCGCCAACGACAAAAATCATCGGCATCTGCGCCCCGAGGATCGCCTGCGCAGCCACAAGGACGGCGACATTGCGCTTTGCGCGGGTATCATCTGTAAACGTCATCGGAACGAAACCTTTGAGAACAAGCAGCCGCAAACTGACATGACATGACCTAATCTGCAAAAGCGATCATGGGCAGCATCAGGCAATCACCTTTTTTGTCGAGGTCGCCATAAACACACCCGCGCCGGCGACCACCATGCCGAACCAGGCGGCGGGTGGCATGACTTCATCCAGGACAAGCCATGCAAAGGCGGCGGCCATCGGCGGCACCAGAAAGAAGAGTGCGGAAACCCGCGAGACGTCGCCGGCCCGGATCATGGCCAGCAACAGGCCGACACCGATCAGCGAGCTGCCGATAATCAGGTAGGTCAGGGAAGCCGCAAGCTGCCATGTCCAGGTGATCTGCAGGCTTTCAAAAGCGACCACGAAAGGCAGAACGCCGATAAATCCCGCGGCGAAGGCAACCAGGTTTGACGTGACCGGATGATGTGAGACGCCGTAGCGCTTTTCCCATAGGGAGCCTCCGGTAATACCGAAAAGCGCGAGAGCCGCGAACAGGAACCCGAGGGCGGAGGGGACCGCGATCTCGGAGCGCGCCAGGATGACGATCACCGCGCCCGTCAATCCGAGCAGCAGGCCGATCCAGCGTTGCCAGCCCACAGTCTCCCCGCTCCATCTCGGTGCGATCAGGCCAACGAGTATGGGCTGCAGCGACAGGATCAGCGCCAGGGTCCCGACCGCCAGCCCCGCATTAAAGGACATGTAGCACATGCCGAAATACATCGATTGCAGCAGGAAACCCACGATCGCGAGATGCGTCCACTCCGCGCGCGACTTGGGCAAGGGCGGGCGCAAAACCAGAAAGAGAGCCGCCATGATGACAACGACGCAGGCGAAGCGCAGCGCCAGAAAGGTCAGAGGCTCGATGAAGCCGAGCCCGAACTTTGCCGCGACATAACCCGTTGACCACATCACAAGAAAGATGCCGGGTGCAAAGGCCAGCCACTTGGGGGAACTGCTGCTCACGGAAAGGATCTCGCTTGTGCGGTGAATGCGCCGGTAAAGGCTGCGGGGTTGGGAGGCGGTGGTGAATGACGGGGTCGCCTCCCCCAAATGAGACGGCAACCCGCAACCATGCGATTTTGGGCGATGGATTGCGATCAGAAAAATGAATTGATACGATTGCCTCCATGAATGCAAACGAACGCCCGACTCCGGACAGCAGCCTGCTCCGGACTTTCCTGGAAATCGCCGACTGCGGCAATCTCACCCTGGCCGCCTCGCGCCTGAACCGCAGTCAATCCGCGATCAGCGTGCAGCTGCGCAAGCTCGAGAGCGAATTGAAGGTCTCGCTTTTCGAACGCGACGCCAAAGGCATGGTTTTGTCGGTCAACGGCGAGCGCCTTTTGCCCGTCGCCCGGCGTGTCCTCGCGGAACTCGGCCAGGTCCACGCCCTGTTCCAAGCGGCGCTGAAGGGCAAAATACGGGTCGGCATCCCGGACGACTTCGAAGAAAACGTGTTGGAACGCACGCTGGCCGACTTCGCCCGCAGCAATCCCGGTGTCGACGTGGTCGCATCTTCCGGCTGTACCGTGGGATTTCCCGAGGCGGTTCAACGCGGAGCCCTGGATATCGCCGTCTACTCGGGCCCTGGAGATATCGCGGGAGAGGTCTTTCTCACGCAAAAGCCGGTCTGGGTCGCCAGCGGGACCCTCTGTCTCGACCGCTCGGAGCCGGTGCCGCTGGCCATCATGGACCGGGGCTGCTGGTGGCAGGAGTTGCCCACGAAGGCTCTCGAACAGCAGGGGCGTCCTTACAGCATTGCGTTCGAGTGCAGCGGTCTGACCAGCCAGAAGGCGGCGATCCGGGCCGGTTTCGCCGTCGGCATCCTCTACGAGAACAGCGTCGAGCCGGACATGAAGGTCCTCTCACCGCGCGACGGCTTCCCGCGGCTGCCGCATTCCAAGCGCTCGATCATCATTAACCCGGAAGCCCCGGAAAAGCTGACGGCGGCCATGTCGAGAGCGATCAGGAATGCCGCGTCGCGCGGCCTTGCAAAACCGCTGGTCGCTCATTAGGTTATCTACGCATTCTTACCGTTAAATAACGGATGAAATCATGACCGGTGAGACCCGCGTACTGCTCGTCGTTGCTGGCGGAATCGCAGCTTACAAAGCCTTGGAACTGATCCGCCGTCTTCGGGAGCAGTCGATCAGGGTGCGCTGTATTTTAACCCGTTCAGGTGCGGAATTCGTCACGCCCCTCTCGCTCTCGGCCCTGACCGAAGACAAGGTCTACGGCGAGCTCTTCTCGCTGACCGACGAAGCCGAGATGGGTCATATCCAGCTGTCCCGCGACGCCGATCTGATGGTGGTCGCGCCGGCAACCGCGGATCTGATCGCCAAGATGGCAACGGGTCAGGCCGATGATCTGGCCTCCACGGCCCTGCTGGCGACCGACAAGGAGGTGCTGATCGCACCGGCCATGAATGTGCGCATGTGGGATCACCCGGCGACCCGGGCCAACATTGCCACTCTGCAAGAGCGCGGTGTGAAACTGGTCGGACCCTACGAAGGCGACATGGCCTGCGGCGAGTTCGGCTTCGGACGCATGGCGGAACCGCATGAGATCGTGGCCGCGATTCTGACAACCCTGGGGCGTCAGTCCCGTGCGGCTGGCGGCGCAGGACCGCTCGGAGCCCCCCTGGCAGGCCGAAGCGCGCTGGTCACCAGCGGCCCCACCCACGAAGCCATCGATCCCGTACGCTACATCGCCAACCGTTCTTCCGGCAAACAGGGCCACGCCATCGCCCGGGCGCTGAGCGGCCTGGGCGCCAGGACAACGCTGGTGACAGGACCGACCCAATTGCCCGATCCCACGGGCATGGAGGTCATCCATATCGAATCCGCCCAGCAGATGCTGGCCGCCTGCGAGACCGCGTTGCCCGCCGATATCGCGGTCTGCGCCGCCGCCGTCGCCGACTGGCGCGTCGCCAGCCAAAGCGACCGCAAGATCAAGAAAACCGGAAGCGATGGAGCCGGCGCCGGGATTCCCAAACTGGAACTGACCCCCAATCCCGATATCCTCGCGTCCTTGTCCCAGCGCGGAAACGACCGGCCCGGCCTCGTGGTCGGCTTCGCCGCGGAGACCGAGGACGTGATCCGGCAGGCGACGGAAAAACGCGCCCGCAAGGCCTGCGACTGGATTGTCGCCAACGACGTCTCTCCGCAGAGCGGCACCTTCGGCGGGGCGGAGAATACGGTCCATGTCATCGACGCGCAGGGTGTGGACAGCTGGGCGCGCATGGATAAGAGCGATGTCGCGCAGCGCCTTGCGGAACGCATCGCGGACTATTTTGCCGGCGGACTCGAGACGGCGGCGCCGACAGCCATTTGACCAACCCGATCACAGGAAACAAATCCGGCTCCGCAGACCGGAGAAAGACACGCAGGAGACTTTATGAACCCCGTTACCATCGCCGTTAAGCGCCTGCCCCACGGCGCGGATCTCGATCTGCCCGCCTATGCCACGGCGCAGAGCGCGGGCATGGACCTCATGGCCGCCGTGGCGGACGACGTCACTCTGGCCCCCGGTGAGCGCAAGCTGATCCCCAGCGGTCTCGCGATCGCCCTGCCCGCCGGTTTCGAGGCCCAGGTCCGGCCGCGCTCGGGCCTTGCCCTGAAAAACGGTGTGACGGTGCTGAATTCGCCCGGCACGGTCGACGCGGATTACCGCGGCGAGGTCGGGGTCATCCTGATCAACCTGGGTCAGGAGCCTTATGTCATTAGCCGCGGCAGCCGCATCGCCCAAATGGTCATCGCACCCTGTATGCAGGGAAGCTGGCAGGTCAGCGAAGATCTGGAGGCTTCCGCCCGGGGCACCGGCGGCTTCGGTTCGACCGGCACGGGACCGCAGGTCGCAGAAGTCGCCCAAGCCAGCGCCCAGGCAAGCGGAGGATAAAACCCATGCTCCGGTTGTCCAAAAAACTGCTGTTCGCGATCGAGGCTGTGGTCGATATCGCCTATCACGCAGGCGGGAACACCGTGCGCTCCAGCGATATTTCACGACGCCAGGGCATTCCCCGCCGCTACCTCGAGCAGGTTCTGCAGCAGCTCGTACATCACGGTATTCTCGCCGGACAGCGCGGGCCGCGCGGCGGCTACCGGCTGGCGCGGGAACGGCGGCGTATATCGGTGGGAGAGATCATCCGCATCGTACGCCAACTCGAAGGCACCATCGACCCCGCCAGCGAACCGGACGGCTCCGAGATCGGCGTAAAGGTGGTGCGGCCGCTTTGGATCGATATGCAGCGCGAAATGATGGAACGCTTCGACCACACGACGATCGAACAGCTTTGCGAGACCGCGCGCGAAAAAAACATCGCCCGCGAGCTGGAGCCGGGCAACAGCAACATTCCGGACTTTTCGATCTAGCGAGATCTCCACGGACGCTGTCAAAAACCGGAATTGACCTTTAAAATACAAAACAGAACTGTATTAAGACCCAGACTTTAGTAAGACCCAGACTTTAGTAAGACCCAGACTTTAGTAAGACCCAGACTCTGGTAACACCTAGACTCTCCCGACGAACGCAACTTCGAAGAACCGGCGCTCAAGGAACATGACCATCCGCAAATCCCCGCTTAACGCCGGCCTGGACGCAGGAACCGGGAATCCGGCCGCTGATGACGCCGCGCCCGAGAAGACACCCGAATTCCGGGGCCGGATCTACGACAACATCCTCCAGACCATAGGCGCTACGCCGCTTGTGCGCCTGAGCAGGCTGAAAGCCGCGCACGGTGCGGTGGCCGAGATCGCGGGAAAATGCGAATTCTTCAATCCCCTGACCTCGGTGAAAGACCGGATCGGCCTTTCCATGATCGAAGCGCTCGAGAAAGCCGGGAAGATCGGACCGGAGACCACCATCATCGAGCCGACCAGCGGCAACACGGGGATCGCACTGGCCTTCGTCTGCGCCGCCAAGGGCTACCGGCTGATCCTGACCATGCCCGAAACCATGTCGGTGGAGCGCCGCAAGATGCTGCGGTTCCTGGGCGCGGAGCTGATCCTGACCGATGGCGCACTTGGAATGCGCGGCGCGGTTTCCAAGGCTGAGCAGCTTCTGGAGGAACTGCCCGACGCGGTCATTCCGCAGCAGTTCAAGAACCCCGCCAACCCGGCGATCCACCTGACCGCGACCGCCGAGGAGATCTGGCATGACACCGGCGGCAAGGTGGATGTGGTGGTCATGGGGGTGGGCACCGGCGGCACTTTGAGCGGCGTGGGCCGGGCGCTGAAGGCCCGCAACCCCGATATCAGGATCGTCGCCGTCGAGCCGGAAGACAGCCCGGTTCTCTCCGGCGGGCAACCGGGCGCGCACAAGATCCAGGGGATCGGCGCAGGCTTCGTGCCCGACATTCTGGACACCTCCCTGATCGACGAGGTGCTGCGCATCGGTAACGACACCGCGTTCCGGACCGCCCGCGAGGCCGCCGCCATCGAAGGCGTTCCGGTGGGGATCTCTTCAGGTGCGGCCCTGGCGGCGGCACTTGAAGTCGGCGTGCGGCCGGACATGGAGGGCAAGCTGATCGTGGTGATCCTGCCATCCTTTGCGGAACGCTACCTCAGCACCGATCTCTTTGAGGGTTTTTAGGACGGGTCCACGCTCTTCTTGCAGGGAGCGGCGAAACGTCCCCATATAACAAAATCAGCCGACACAGAGACCCGAGCACGCCCGAAGAGGTAACCGTGGATTTTTCAGACGCACAAATCGACCGCTATGCGCGCCATCTGGTGCTGCCGGAAATTGGCGAGGACGGCCAGTCCAGGCTGCTGGACTCCAAGGTCCTGGTGATCGGCGCGGGCGGCCTCGGCTCACCGCTTCTGAGCTATCTGGCGGCGGCGGGGGTCGGAACGCTCGGCGTCATCGATGACGACGTGGTGGATCTTTCGAACCTTCAGCGCCAGATCCTCCACGACACCTCGGCGATCGGCCGGCCCAAAGTCGAGAGCGCGCGCCGCCGCCTGGCGGAGATCAATCCCGAGGCCCGGGTGATCGAACATGCCGAACGCCTGACGCCCGAAAACGCCATCGGCCTGATCGAGGAATACGATCTGGTCGCCGACGGCTCGGACAATTTTACCACCCGTTACCTGGTCAATGACGCCTGCTTTCTCGCCGGAAAGACCCTGGTCTCCGCCGCCATCATGCGCTTCGACGGACAGCTCGCGACCTTCAAGGCCCATCAGGAGGGCGAACATCCCTGCTACCGCTGTCTTTTCGGCGCGCAGCAGGGCGACCCCAAGCAAAGCTGCGCGGACGTCGGCGTGCTGGGCGCGCTGGCGGGCACCATGGGATCCCTGCAGGCGGTCGAGGTGATCAAGGAGTTGCTGGGGATCGGCGAGAGTCTCTCGGGCTCACTGCTGCTCTACGACGCACTGGCCACGACCTTCCGCAAGATCAAGACCCGGCGTGACCCGGCCTGCGAACTCTGCGGACCCCAGGCCACGCACTTCGCCGAGCGCACCCGGATGTCCCGCGGCATCCTGCGCACCCTGAGCGCCGAACCCAAAGACTAGGTGTATAGTCCCACGGTGTGATGGTATCACATTGAAGACCATCGATAAGGAAGCACTATGGGACAGGTACTACACGGCAGCGCCACGACGACTCATGCTGTCCGAGCTGCGATACAGCGATCG
>NZ_ML660060.1 GCF_007004665.1 Denitrobaculum tricleocarpae
AACGGCGCGCCCGAAACCTGAACAAAACATCGGTTCGCGAAACCGAAGGTCTTATGAGGACGAGCGCGCGCGGATACCCATCGTGGCCAGAAGCAAAGACCGCTTCACTCAAAGGCCGGATACATTAGCGCAGACTGCAAGTCGCCAGAACGCAACCTTCACCTTGTAAGAAAGGGGCGGGCCATACATGTTTTATGCGTCAGGTATAGATGCGTTCCGCACCGTTCGAGACGTGATCCCGATTAATTGCCTAGTGTGCGGTAACTAGTCAGAAGTTCTGAGTGCCACCTGACCTCTATCCAGCTCCATCGCATTCATTGCATCCATGATGGCGGCCTTTTGCTCTGAGGATATTGCAATGTCGCCTTCCAGAAGCACATCGACGAGGGTTTCCATCGCGAGCCCCCACTCATTATGTTCGTATAGATATGCACGAATGTCCTCGGCATCAGCAGAAGCCACGCGAGACTTGGTCAACTCAAAAGCCGTTTTTGAGAGCTGCTTACATATTTTGGAACTATACGTCATTCGTTGATGTGACCGAGTTCAGGTTCAGTTTTGTGCGTTGATTGAAGTTGTATTGGGCACAATTTTGGACCTGACACCGTTCCCGCACTGTAAATCTGGACCAAGTGTGACTATTTATAGTGGTATAGGTGGGTTCGGGTAATTCAGAGACTGCGAGGGTAATTGGGATTGGGTTTGGTGCGGAAAATCCTGTCGTTTCCGAAGAGACTCGTTTTTGCAATTCAGCACGGATACCGGTGGTACAAAGTTGATATTTCTTGCCAGGAACGGAAGTTTGAAAAGGCTTTGGCGATTCTGCAAAAAATGACGCGGCGTCACCCCGCTAGAGTCAAGTTAAGCCTCAAAAAGGCTCAAGTTCTATATGCTCTCTCCAGGTATCAGGCCTCTCTGACAGAGTTGGATGCCATCGTGCCGGTGCTCGAGACAGGCGGTAAACTCAGCGACGCTGAGAAGCAGTATTGCTTCGCTTATCTCTACTGGCTGGCTTTGTGTATAAAGGTCAAAACCGGCGCTGATCAGAAGAGAATGCTTGCTCAATTGCGCGACGTGAATATCAGAGCTATTGATCTGGCAAAGGTGCCGCGCGTCTGGAGATCCAATTTCCCGCTGCGGCTTCACCCGAATTGGGAGGAGCCTTAATCGACGTCCGATAGCTGGCTGGGATAAGATCCCAAGTTATGCGTCTGGCGTTCCTGCGCTCTGCGTCGATCGGAACCTGACCTACATCATACGACCTCTTCTTCTCTTCGCTACACTAGCGTCGTCAAGCTTCACTGCTCTTTCGTTTGTGGAGAGGCACACCCCATGAAGGCGATGCTGCTGAGAAAGACCGGGCCGGTCGGGGCGGAGGACGCCCCGCTGGAATTCGCTGAAGTTCCCACTCCCGAGCCAGGGCGGGGAGAGATCCGGGTGCGCGTCGCCGCCTGCGGGGTTTGCCATACGGAGCTGGACGAGATCGAGGGGCGGACGCCGCCGCCCAACCTGCCGGTGATCCCGGGGCACGAGGTGATCGGGCGGGTCGATAAGCTCGGGGCGGGGGCCGGGCGTTTCAAGGTCGGGGAGCGGGTCGGGGTCGGCTGGATTCATTCCTCCTCTGGGGCGGTGGACGAGAACATCGATCCCGCTTTCGAAGCCACCGGGCGGGATGTGAACGGTGGCTATGCGGAATTCATGACCGTGGGCGAGACCTACGCCGCGCCGATTCCCGAGGTCTTCGGGGACGCGGAGGCGGCGCCGCTGCTCTGCGCGGGGGCGGTCGGCTACCGCTCGCTCAAGCTCGCCGAGCTGCAGGACGGGCAGCGCCTGGGCTTCACGGGCTTTGGCGGCTCCGCGCATCTGGTGCTGCAGCTCGCGCGGCATCTCACTCCCAATTCCGAGTTTTTCGTTTTTGCGCGTGACCGAAGCGCCCGGGACTTCGCGCTGGAACTGGGTGCGGTCTGGGCGGGGGATACGCACGAGCGCGCGCCGGAAGACTTGCACGCGATCATTGACACCACCCCGGCCTGGAAACCGGTGGTCGAGGCCCTGGCCAACCTGCGGCCCGGCGGGCGGCTGGTGATCAATGCGATCCGGAAGGAAGAGGGGGACAAGGATTATCTCCAGAGCCTCAGCTACGAGCGGCACCTCTGGCTGGAAAAGGAGATCAAGTCCGTGGCCAACGTGACCCACCTGGATATCTCGGAGTTCCTCGCCCTGGCCGCCGAGATCCCGATCCGTCCGGAGGTCGAAACCTACACGCTCGCCGACGCCAACCGGGCGCTGATCGATCTGAAACACAAACCGGTGCGCGGCGCGAAGGTGCTGGTGATGTGACGGGAATGAGGTCCGGATCCTGGTCCCGGGTATGCTTGTTGAACAACGCCCGAAAGACTTTTCGATCCCGCTTTTCTATCACCCGAGTTCGAGCCGTCTGATAGACTGCACGGTCCGTGCATAGGGATTCATTACGCTGACTGACACGCAAGCCACAGTAAGACCGGCCCAGAGCGGCGATGCCGAAGCGGTCGCCCGGCTGATCACGCAGCTCGGCTACCCCTGCACGGTAGAGCAGATGCGGACGCGGCTCGCGGCGATGGCGGACGGGGAGCAGTATGCGACCTTCGTTGCTGAGGTTGGTGGGGCCGTGGTTGGCATGGCCGGTGCCTTCGTCGGCCGGATCTATGAAGAAGACGCGCCGGTGGGGCGTATCCTTGCCCTGGCTGTCGACAAGGGATTACGGGGACAGAATATCGGATCCCTGCTGCTGCGCGCGGCCGAGAATTGGGTAAGGTCTCAGGGGGCGGCGATGCTCCTGGTGAATAGCGGGAGCCACAGAGAGGACGCGCACCGTTTTTATAAAACCGCAGGTTATGCGCTCAAGGGGCTCTCCTTCGCTAAGGGCCTGGTGAAAAGGTAGGCAGGTGCCTGTCGCGGCCTGACTGTAAATCGCTGCACGCAAAGGCCTGGTAACGGCCTGCCGGTACCGGAGAGACACTGCGGTTTGAGCTGGGACTGCACAGAACTTGGGCTTCACTTAACTCAATTTAATTCTTCTTTCAGACCTGCTGCTTAGCTTTCCACGCGCGAGTGGGTTTCAGACGAACGCGTGCATGCAGGAGGCCCGAGGGGCGCTCAGTCGCCTTCCGGCGGGTGCCGGCCCGGGGAGACCGGCCACCGCCTTTCGGGGAAAGATCCAGAGCAGATCCGGTTTAGATGGAATCGCCTTCGGCGATCCGTCGTACCGGTGAATCTGCTCTAACACTATGATGTAGAGCGGGTTCACATGTTTTAGCGAAAACACAGAGTGTTTCCGTTAAAACATGACGCGCTCTAGGGGATAAACGTGATCAACGACATGAAAATCAAAACGCGGCTGATACTTGGTTTCAGCTCGGTCATCCTGCTCATGATCGGCCTGACCGTGATCGCGATCACGCAGGTCAACCAGATTAACCGCGCCCTGCATGAGATCAACGAAGTCAACTCGGTCAAGCAGCGCTATGCGATCAACTTCCGGGGCTCGGTTCACGACCGGGCGATCCTGGTGCGCGACGTGACCCTGCTGCCGGATCCGGCGGAACTGCCGGCCGTGCTGGGGGAAATCGATCAACTGGCTGCCGACTACGCGACCGCCGCGCAGAACATGGATGCGCTTTTCGAGGCGCAGATGGAGATGGGCGACGAGGAGCGCAGGATCCTGGAGTCGATCAAGGAGATCGAGGCGACGACCCTGCCGCTGTTCGCGCAGATTATTTCCCTGCAGCAGGCCGGCCAGGGTGAAGAGGCCCGGCGCATCCTGATGGAGCAGGCACGTCCGGCTTCCGTGACCTGGCTGGCGCGGATCAACGAATTTATCGATCTGGAGGAAGCGAAGAACCAGATGGTCGGTGCGGATGTCGATATGATCGCCTCACGCTTTGCCATTCTGATGCTGCTGCTGGCCGCTGCGGCAACCGTGATCAGCCTCGGCTTTGTCTGGTGGGCGATCCGCTCGATCATGCCGCTGCGCAATCTGACCTGCGACATGCTGAAGCTTGCCGAGGGGGATTTGAGTGTCGAGATTCCGCCGGTGAGGTCCCGGGACGAGGTGGGCGAGATCACCAAGGCGGTTCTGGTGTTCCGCGACAACGCGCTGGAGTTCAAGCGTCTGGAGGAAGAACAGAAGGCCAGGGAAGCGCGGCAGGCGAGCGAGCGCAGGGAAGAGATGACGCGTATGGCCGATGAGTTCGATCAGCGCGTCGGCTCGGTGGTTTCCGCCGTCGAGCGCGCGGCCGTCGACATGCAGGGGCTGGCCTCGGGCCTGAGCGAGACCATGGCGCAGACCACCTCGCGCAGCGCCGCGATGGATTCGGTCTCTAAAGAAGCCTCGGGCAGTGTTCAGACGGCGGCCCAGGCGACCGAGGCGCTCTCCGCCTCGATCCGTGAGATCTCCTCGAACGTTGCCGATACAGCCGAGACCGCCAAGGCCTGTGCTCTCTCCGCGGAGACCTCCCAGAGCAAGCTGACCGACCTGCAGAGCGCGGTAGACGAAATCGACGGCGTGATCAAATCGATCAATGACGTGGCGGAACAGACCAACCTCCTGGCTCTGAACGCCACCATCGAGGCGGCGCGCGCAGGCGAAGCGGGTAAGGGTTTCGCGGTGGTGGCGACCGAGGTGAAATCCCTGGCCGGACAGACCCACAAGATGACCGAGGAAATCTCCCAGAAGGTCGCCGACGTGAAATCCAGCGCCGAGGCGACGGCCGGCAGTGTCCTGGACATTCTCGGCCGAATTCAGTCGGTGGACGAGAAGACCGCCAGCGTTTCGACGGCCATCGAGCAGCAGGATGCTTCGACCCAGGAGATCAACGACAACATCCAGGCGGCCTCGAACGGCACCAAGGAAGTCTCGCGCAACATCGACAGCGTGCGCAGCGCCGCCGAGGACTCCTCGGCCTCCGCGGAAACCATGAAGTCCGCCGCGGACGGCCTGTCGGTCCAGGCGGTCAACCTGAAGCAGGCGGTCGACACCTTCCTAAGCGAGGTGCGCGAGGGGTAAGTGGGGCATGGCGCTGGGGTGATGGGCTGTCCGCGGTAATTAAAAGAAGCTCGCGCGGCGGATCTTGAACAGGGTTCCGGTCTCTGGGTCGAAATGCCATCCACGACGCTTGGGGAAGAAGGTGTTGCCGCCGAGCTGGATGCCCGACACTCGAATGGCAGCGTGTTTAGCCTCAGGATAGTATAAGATGAGACCTGGCTGATCGAGTAACAGCGTTGCCTTTCCTTCCAGGAATTGGATGGGCCGGACAAAATGATTAAGAGGCATTTCTTGGGTGCGGTATCCGCGGCCGGCGGAGTGTCCCGTTTGCAAGATAACCTCTTTCCTCTGGCCCAGTTCCAGGCCACGTTCACTTCTTGGTAATTGCGCCAGTCCCGGCTTCAGCCTTTCCTCCGCGATGCTCGTGAATTCACTGGCCGCGTCCAGCACCTCGAAGAGTTCAGGAATCTCCCGCCATTCTTCCTTCGTTACGACATGGGCAAACATCCCTTCAAGACGTCTTTCAGCGTGCTCTTTCTCTAACCAGGGTACAGCGGGGGTGAGATCAGGTGGGTCGCAGTTAATTGATTTTCCTGCTGCAATTTCCGAGACTCTGATACGAGTTGATGGCAGCTCGTAGTATGATTCAGAGACAATTGCTTCGACTACTGAAGGGGCTTTCGCGTCGTCGAAGTAGTAAGCATAGGGATAGGCCGGTGCCTTATGGTGTTGTTCTCTGGCCCGGTGCAATACCCTCATATCCTTATGAGGGACTTTGAAAAGAACCGCTGCGCCGGACGGGAGTTTTTGAGACACCCAGTTGGGACGGTGCACAAACGCCGTATTGGCGTAGGCCAAGGGGTTGGTGGTGTGATAGGTCGCACTCCAGACGGTGGAAACGAGCGTGTAGTCGTTCCCTTCAACACTGAACTTGATGGTCAGCGGGGTGCACCTGGACGTTTGCGGCGATACGATATAAGGGGCCAAAAGCTTCCAGCCGATCGCGAGGACTGGAGTAGCGACCAGTAAATTGATCAAGAGAACCGGAACGCATCCGAGCAGGAGGGTAATGCACTGTCCAATGCGGAGTATCGGGCTTTTAGTCATGAAACGATTTCACGATCAAATGGTTGTTTATCCATTAAGCAAGTTCTCATTATGAGGGTTTTTTGCACATGGTGTCCGCTCTGTAACCAGTCTTTTTTTTTCGAACACGTCCGTTTTTAAATCCCTCGCGAAATCTCCTTCTATTCAGCTGGAGCGATCTTTGGGGGCTTTAAGGACTGAGTTAAGGTCCTTGACGAAGTTTATTCATTTATATAACAAATAAGTTATGGAACAAATTGGTTATACGCCTCAGCCTCAGAACCTGGACGCGGTCTTCGCGGCGCTGGCGGATCCGACACGCAGGGCGATTCTGTCGCGGCTGGCGTCGGGGCAGGCCTCGGTGAACGAACTGGCCGAGCCCTTTGAGATGAGCCAGCCGGCGGTCTCCAAGCATCTGAAGGTGCTGGAGCGGGCGGGACTGGTGGAGCGGGATATCGACAGGCAGCGCCGGCCCGCGCGTCTGAAGGCCGAGCCCATGGCGGCTGCGGTGCGCTGGCTGGAGGAATTCCAGCGCTTCTGGACCTCGAGCTTCGATGAGCTGGATGGCTTGCTCGAAGAACTGAAGGACGCGGAACGGCAAAACCAAAAGTGACACGGCGTGGCTGTTGGGCACCGGTAAAGTAGAGCCCAAAACAAAAACCTAAAAATAAGGAAAACGAGAATGAGTGAGCTGCCGACCTATGTGCTGGAGCGCGTCTTCGATGCGCCGCGCGAGCTGGTGTGGAAGACCTGGACGGAACCGAAGCTTCTGGCGCGCTGGTACGGGCCGAACGTGGAGACCATCGTGCATCGTCTTGACGTGAAGCCAGGCGGGCTCTGGCTCAACGAGATGAAGTGGGGCGGGAACTCCCATTACGAGCGGGTGGAATACACCGAGGTCACGCCGCCGGAGCGGCTGGTCTGGCTGCACTCGACGGCCGATGCGGAGTGGAACCTCAGCCCGAACGCCATGATGCCGGACTGGCCGCGCGTGCTGCTGACCACCGTAACCTTCGAGGAGGAAAACGGCCGGACCACCATGCGCCTGACCTGGGTGCCGCACGAGGCGAGCGCGGCCGAGATCGCCTGCTTCGCCGCTGCCATGGGCGGCATGGGCAAGGGCTGGGGCGGCGGCATGGCGCTGCTGGAAGAGCTGCTGGCGGAACTGCAGGCTTAAGGGCAAGCGCGCTGCGTCGGGTCTGGCATGATTGCCATTACCTGACGCAGCTCTCGCGATGGCGCGGCGATCAGGATGGTCGCCTCTTTTTCAAAAGCACCCGATAAAGGTCAGGTCCAGGAGGATCGCGTTGCCCCGGACGGCCCAGAGGTGAATTGCGCCGAGGAGCAGCAGGGTGAGGGCCGCGCCGGTGAAAGCCGGAAACATACTGCCTGCAATTCGCCGTGTTGTGCCCTGCGTCATCATGCGGCCGCTAACTCTTCCCTGCGAACAATGGGCCGCTCGGAGATCGGCCAGTGCAGCAGGGCGGAAATCAACCCGAGCGCGGCGCTGGCCCACCAGATCAGATCGTAGGAGCCCAGCAAGTCGTAAATGTATCCCGCCAGCCAGGCGCCCAGGAAGCCGCCGAACTGGTGGCCCAGGAACACCAGACCGAAGAGCATCGAGAGATAGCTGGTGCCATAGATCTGCGCCACCAGGCCACTGGTCAGCGGCACGGTACCGAGCCACAGCAGGCCCATGGCCGCGCTGAAGAGGATCACGGTTGTTTCGGAGAGCGGCACCACGAGGAAGGCCATGAAGATGAGGGCGCGGGCGAGGTAGAGCAGGCTCAGCAGGTTCTTCTTGGAATAGCGCTCGCCCAGGTGTCCGCAGCCGTAACTGCCGATCATGTTGAAGATCCCGACGATGGTCAGGCCGGTCACCGCCAGCCAGGGCGCGAAACCGAAGTCCGCCAGATAGGCGGGCAGATGAATCGCGACGAAGGCGAGATGAAAACCGCAGACGAAGAAGCCTGTGTTCAGCAGCCAGAAACTCCGATCTCCACAGGCTTCGGCCAGGGCGCCGCGCAGGCTCTGACGCGGCCCCTCTTCAGACATTGCCTGGGGCGACCCGGCGATGCCCATTGAAAGCGGCAGCATCAGCAGGCAGGTTGCGGCGATGACCATAAGACCGGTCTGCCAGCCGACCAGATCGAGAATCAAATGACTGTAGGGCAGGGCGGCGAACTGGCCGATCGAGCCGCCCATGGCCGCGAGACCGAGCGCCCGGCTGCGGCGCTCCGGCGGTGCCGCCCGGCCGACCGTGCCCAGGATCACGGAAAAGCCCACACCGCTCAGGCCCGCCCCGATCAGCAGGCCACCCATCAGCAGCTGGCCGCCCTGACCGCTCAGGGTCAGAGCGGCCAGGCCTCCGGCGTAGCAAAGGCCGCCCAGGGCTGCGACCCGGCCCGCGCCGTAACGATCGGCGATCGCGCCCGCAAAGGGCGAAAGTGCGCCCCAAACCAGGTTCATCAGGCCCATGCCGAGCGCGAAGCTGCCGCGTCCCAGGCCCAGATCGAGCGAGATCGGAGTGAGAAACAACCCCAGGCTCTGCCGGAACCCCAGGGACAGCGCCATGATGGCGCCGGCGCAAAAGACGAGAATCCAGAGAGGGCGCGTCATGGGGAAAACTCCAGTGATGATTTTGGCTCGCGGTGCCGGGGCCCATGGTTTGGGGGCTCATGGTTTCGGGGCTCATGGTTTCGGGGCTCATGGTTTTGGGGCGCGAGCCGTGATTGACCGGAGTCTAGGAAGGTTCTATAAATCAAGAAAGAATATTAATGTGAAATATTAATCAGAAAAAATGATGAAATAATCATGCGCCCCGATCTGAACATCGACCTGCTGCGCTCCTTCAACGCCGTGGCCGAGACGCGGCACTTCACCCGCGCCGCCGAGCAACTGAACTGCGCGCAGTCGGCGGTCAGCATGCAGGTCAAACGGCTGGAGGCGATTGTCGGTGTGCAGCTCTTCGAGCGCTCCAAGCGCATCGTGAAGCTGACCGAAGAAGGCGAGATCTTTCGCCGCTACGCCAACCGCATGCTCTGTCTGAACGATCTGACACTGGCGGCCTTCGGGCGCAACGCCCTGCAGGGCCGGGTCCGTTTCAGTGCGACCGACACCTCCATGTGCTTCCTGCCGGCGATCCTTTCCCGCTTCGCCCAGAGCTGTCCCCTGGTGGAGTTGGAGATCCGTTGCGAGCGCAGTTGGGAGGCGCTGGACTCCCTGCAGGCCGGTGAAACCGATCTCGCGCTCGTGACCCAGCCCTGCGGACGCAAGGGCGGCCAGCTGGTCAAGCGCGAAGCCCTGGTCTGGGCGGTCGCGCAGGGGGCGTCGGTCGAAGAGCTGGACCCTCTGCCGTTGGCGATCTTCGGTCCTGGCTGCATCTATCGTAAAGCGGCTTTGGCTGCGCTCGACGACTGCGGCCGGCGCTGGCGCCATGCCTATAACAGCGAGAGCCGGGACGGCCTCAACGTGGCTGTTGCCGCCGGTCTGGCGGTCACCGTCGTCCCGGTCAGCGCCCTGACTCCGAACCTGCGTGTGCTCAGCCCGGACGAGGGTTTCCCGCCGCTGCCGGAGATCGAAATCCTGCTTTTCGAAGCCAGCAGCGAAGCCGCCCTGCCGGTCGCAACCTTTGCCCGCACCATCGAGCAAACGCTGGCGGATAATCCCGCCCGATGAGGGAGAGGCGCTAAAGCAGGTTCGCTTTTTTCAGGTTCCGCGCCCTGGCCCTGACGGAGGCAGTGGGGTCCTCCCCGGCCTTCGTGAGCAGGGTTGCCGCTGTTTCCTTGAGGCCTGTATCCCGGTGCGCCAGACGGCAGAGGGCGTCGAGTGTCCAGGCGCGCAGGAAAGGACGCTTCGCTTTGTGCCAGGGCGTGATGATGTCTGCCAACCGCCGGGCGTTCAGGTCTTCGCTTCCGATGAACTGGACGCTCTGGGCGATGTGCAGTTGGGCCTCCCAGGCGGTTTGCGCGGTGGCGGTCTCAATGAAAGCCTCGCAGTGCGCGGCGGTCATTTCGGCGCCCAGCTTCAGCAGTTTGCGCAGCGCCCAGGTGGCGGCGATTTGCAGGCGGGTGTCTTCACTAGCCGCGAGTTCGAAGAGGCGCGCGAAGCCGGTGAAGTCCGGGCCAACCGCCTTGCAGGCGGCCTCCAGTGAGCCGGTGGTCTTGCCGTCGAATTCCAGGACCCGTTCGACGACTGCGTTTTCGAGGGCGCCGACTCTGGACTGACGCGACATCTTTACGCCGGCAGGCTGATGCCGTCGGAGCCGGAGCCGCAGGCGATGGTGGCGATCAGGGCGTCGTCGGGCAGGTCGACTTTGCTGGCCGCGAGCTTGCCCGCCTGAATGGCGGCGAGGGAAGCGGCGCCGGAGAGTTCCGCGCCCACACCCATCTCAAACCAGAGCCATTGCGCCGCTGAGCGCATTTCCTCGTCGGTGACCAGGACGATGTCGTCGACATGCTTACGGATGATGTCGAAGTTCGGCTGGGCGCTGCGGCGCGGGGCGAGTGTGCCGGCCTTTGTGCTGATCTCGGAGAGGGTGATTAATTCGTCGGCCTTGACGCTCTCATAGAGGGTCGGCGCGCCGACGGCCTCCACGCCGATGATCTTGATCTCCGGCTTGATGGCTTTGGCCGCCGTGGCGATGCCGGAGATCAGCCCGCCACCACCGATGGCGACGACGATGGCATCCAGATCGGGAGACTGTTTCAGCATCTCGACCGCCATGGTGCCCTGTCCGGCGATGACCGCCGGATTGGCGAAGGCATGTATGTAGGTCAGGCCGTCGCGCTCCGCCCGCGCCAGGGCCGCTTCATTGGCGTCGTCGTAGACCGCGCCCTCGATCACCACTTCCGCGCCCCAGGCCCGCAGCTTTTCCGCCTTGGCTTCAGGAGTTGAGCTGGGCAGGTAGATGACCGCCTGCGCGCCCAGGGACCAGCCCGCGTAGGCCACGCCCAATCCGTGGTTGCCACCGGATGCCGTGATGATGCCGCGCTTCAAGTCCGCCGCGCTGAGCTGCAGGGCCGCGTTCATGGCGCCGCGCGGCTTGAAGGAGCCGGTGACCTGCAGGCATTCCAGCTTGACCATCATGGGATTGGGGGCCGGTTCCTCGCGGATGAAGCGGGTCCTGAGCAGCGGCGTGCGGCGCACCCGGTCCTTGATGCGGGCAAAAGCGCCCTGGATGTCGTCGAGGGTAACGGGCGTAGTGGTCATGCGGTCGGGTCCTTGCTGAAGCATTAAGGCGGTCACTTGGCGTGATGATTCGGGGCGAAGAATCGCAAATGGAAAGATGATCGAAATTCCCCGCGCCGTAAACGCCGCAGGTGACCGGCGGCGGTTCTGCCCTGACGTGATACGGGAGAGAAAACCCTAAACTTTTTGGCAAATCACTAAACCAAATCCTGCCAGGAGTTGAATAGCGGGTTGCGCTAAACACCGAAATTTTGGCGCAATACAACCGAATTTTGCCCTGATTTCGAGGGATTTTAGGTGATTTTCGCAATTGATGCTGCGGTGCGGATCGAACGTGTTTGACAAAAGTTTAGTAATAAGTTTAGTGTTTTTCCTGCCGACGCACAGAATGCGGCAAGAAGGGGCCGTCGGTCTGCGACGTCAGAGTCATCGCAGGTTCAGGAATATCGCCCCCGGACAATATCAACGAGAGACCGGTCCGGGCTTTGCTCGGAAGCAGAGAAACGGCGGTCTCCAAGGGAGGAAAGCATGCGGAGATTTGGAGCCTGTTTGGCCGCGGCTGCGCTGAGCGTGACGGCTGTGACGGCAATGAGCACCCAGGAGGTTCAGGCGCAGGACAAGGAACTGACCCTCTGCTGGGCGGCCTGGGATCCGGCCAATGCCCTGGCCCAGCTGGGGAAAGACTTTACCGCCGAGACCGGGATCGAGATGAACTACGAGTTCGTGCCCTGGACCAACTTTGCGGACCGTTTCATCAATGAACTGAATTCCGGCGGCAAGCTCTGTGACCTGCTGATCGGCGACAGCCAGTGGATCGGCGGTTCGGCGACCTACGGCCACTATGTCAAGCTGAACGACTTCTTCGAAAAAGAAGGCATCTCCATGGACGACTTCGCCCCGGCGACCGTTCATGCCTATTCGACCTGGCCGAAGGGGACGCCGAACTACTGGGCGCTGCCGGCCATGGGCGATGCTCTGGGGTGGGTTTACCGCAAGGACTGGTTCGCCCGTCCGGAACTGCGCGAGGAATTCAAGGCGAAGTACGGCCACGAGCTGGAGGTGCCCAAGAACTGGGATGAAGTAAAGCACATCGGCGAGTTCTTCCAGGGCCGGGAAATCGACGGCAAAACAGTTTACGGCCTGGGGATCTATACGGAGCGCGGCTCCGAGGGCATCACCATGGGCGTGACCTCGGCCATGTATTCCTGGGGCTTCGAATACCAGAATCCGGACAAGCCTTACGACATGCCGGGCTATGTGAACTCGCCGGAGGCGGTCGAGGCGCTGGAGTTCTATAAATCCCTTTACGACTGCTGCACACCGCCGGGCCACTCGGATGCCTATATGGTCGCCAATCTGGACGCCTATAAGTCCGGCCAGGTCGCCATGCAGATGAACTGGTTCGCCTTCTTCCCCGGCATCGCCAAGGATGAAGACGTGGGCGGCGACAAGTCGGGTTTCTTTGTCAATCCGGCTCAGAAGGTCGCGGCCTCCACGCTCGGCGGACAGGGCATTTCGGTGGTGGCCTATTCCGATAAGAAGGACATGGCGCTGGAATACATCAAGTGGTTCGCCAAGTCCGATGTGCAGAAGAAGTGGTGGTCCCTGGGCGGCTACTCCTGTCACGTGGATGTGCTCAACGATCCGAACTTCCCCAACACCGCGCCCTTTGCCGCGGACTTCCTGAAGGCCATGGACGGGGTGAAGGACTTCTGGCAGGAGCCGACCTATGCCGAGCTGCTGCAATCCATGCAGAAGCGGGTCCATGATTATGTGGTTGCCGGGAACGGCACCGCGCAGGAGGCGCTCGACAAGCTGGTCGTCGACTGGACCGAAGTCTTCGAGGACGACGGCAAGCTATAGTCCTTCGTTTCATTGTTCGAGGCTGATTCACGCTTCATTTTGAAGCCAAAGTGAAACGATCAGGCTCAAGGTGTTAAACTAGGCCGGCCGGGCAAGGACCCCGGCCGGTCCAGGGAACCCCTATATCTTCTGGAAGCGTTTCATGACGGATCAATCCAGCGATAGTTCGGCCGAGGGTCTCACCGAACGGGTGGCGAAAGCCACGCCCGCCGCGGTCGTGCAAAAGGTGCGCGGGCTTTCCGACAGGGCGATCGCCTGGCTCTTTATTTCGCCGACGATCTTCCTGCTGCTGGCGATCAATATCTTTCCGCTGATCTGGACGGTCTATCTCTCCTTCACCAACTACCGCGCCAACCGTCCCGGGCGTCCCATCGAGTGGGTCGGCACGCGCAACTACGAGCGGCTGCTGGGCAACGAGGATATATGGGGTTACCTCCAGGCGACCGCGCACTTCGTGGTCTGGACCATGATCATCCAGGTCATCATCGGCCTGGGCCTGGCGCTGCTGATCAACCGCAATTTCAAGGGCTCGAGCTTCTGGACCACGGTGATCCTAATCCCCATGATGCTGTCACCGGCGGTTGTGGGCACCTTCTGGACCTACCTCTATCAGCCGCAGACCGGCATCTTCAGCTACATCATCAACCTCTTCGTCTCCGTCGGGCCCATCGACATGATCGGCTCGGTCGATCTGGCGCCCTGGTCGATCATCATCGTCGATACCTGGATGTGGACCCCCTACATCATGTTGCTCTGCCTGGCGGGGCTGCGCTCGATCCCGGACTACCTCTACGAAGCCGCCGAAATCGACCGGGCCAATGCCTGGCAGAAATTCTGGTACATCACGCTGCCCCGGATCATGCCCTTCCTGATGCTGGCGGTGCTGTTCCGCGGGATCGAGAATTTCAAGATGTTCGACATGGTGGTCGAGCTGACCTCCGGCGGGCCGGGTTCGACCACGGAGGTGGCCTCGATCAATCTCAAGCGCGAGGCCTTCGAGAAGTGGCGGACCGGCTATTCCTCGGCCTTCGCGGTGATCCTTTTCGTCACGGTCTTCGGCCTGGGCAACATCTATGTCAAAGCCCTGAATAAGGTGAAGCAATGAGCGCCGCCATCACATCCGCCGCAACCACCAAGGCCCATTCGGTGGTCGAGAGTTCGAGCCGGGGCAAGTGGCTCGCGGGACTGCTGGTGGTCGCCTACGCGCTGATCACCCTGATCCCGCTGGTCTGGATCCTGGCGACCAGCCTGAAGTCGCCGCCGGATTCCATTTCCTATCCGCCGAAGGTGATCTTCGAGCCGAGCCTGGAAGGCTACGTGAACCTCTTCACCACCCGCTCGCGCCAGACCGAGGAATACATCGAAAACCTGGGACCGGCGGAGACCTGGTACGACGAGATCGTGCGCAAGCGCAACATGGTGATTGTCGGGCCCTCGCGTTTCGTCGACCGCTATATGAACTCAGTGGTGATCGGTTTCGGCTCGACCTTCCTGGCGGTCTTTCTGGGGACGCTGGCGGCCTACGGCTTCTCGCGCTTTAAGGTCCCGCTGAAGGACGACCTGCTGTTTTTCATTCTCTCGACGCGCATGATGCCGCCGATCGCGGTCGCCATCCCGATCTATCTGATGTACCGCGAGCTCGGGCTGTCGGATACGGCGCTGGGCATGATCCTGCTCTACACCGCCGTCAATGTCTCACTCTCAGTCTGGCTGCTGAAGGGCTTCATGGACGAGATCCCGCGCGAATACGAGGAGGCCGCGGTGGTGGACGGCTACACCCGTCTGCAGGCCTTCTGGAAAGTGGTGCTGCCCCAGGCCCGCGCGGGCATCGCGGCGACGGCGATCTTCTGTCTGATCTTTGCCTGGAACGAATATGCCTTCGCCCTGCTGCTGACCAGCGGCAACGCGCAGACCGCGCCGCCCTTTATTCCGATCATAATAGGCGAGGGCGGCCTGGACTGGCCCGCGGTCGCCGCCGGCACCACGCTCTTCCTGCTGCCGATCGTCTTTTTCACCGTGCTGCTGCGCAATCAGCTTTTGCGGGGCATCACCTTCGGAGCGGTGCGCAAATGAACCAGGGAACGCAACAGAGTGAAGCATCACAAGGGGTGGCCCGTTTCTTCAAGCCCCGCTTCTTCAAACGAGGCCCCTGGGAGAACTTTGCGACCCTCCTCATCGCGCTGGGCATCTTCATGCTGATGCAGCCCTTCTCGATCGATCTCTTCGGCTATTCCTTCGCGGTGATCCTGACCGGTACGGTCGGCTTCGTCATCGTCAGTCATTTTCCGGAGTAGGTGCACGTGGCCGAGATTAGAATTGAAAATCTGCACAAGACCTTCGGCGATTTTACCGCCGTGCGGGACTCGTCCTTTACGGTGAAGGACGGCGAGTTCTTCGTCATGCTGGGTCCCTCCGGCTGCGGCAAGACCACGACCCTGCGCATGATCGCCGGGCTGGAACTGCCGACCTCGGGCCGGATCTATCTGGACGGCGAGGATGTGACCAACCGGCGCGGCGGCGCGCGGGATATTGCCTTCGTGTTCCAGCTCTTCGCACTCTATCCCCATATGAACGTGCGCAAGAACATCTCCTTCCCCCTGCGTATGGAGGGACGGCCCCGCAAGGAGATTCGCGAACGCACGGAGGAGGTCGCGCGCATGCTGCAGATCGATCACCTGCTGGACTCTCCGGTGGGCGGGCTTTCCAGCGGCGACCGGCAGCGGGTGGCGCTGGGCCGGGCCGTGGTGCGCCGCGCCAAGGCCTTCCTGATGGACGAGCCGCTGGGCGCTCTGGATGCCCAGTTCCGCGAGTTGATGTGCGAGGAACTGCGTCTGCTGCACCTGCGGGTCAAGGCGACCACGGTCTATGTGACCCACGATCAGATCGAGGCCATGTCCATGGCCGACCGTATCTGCATCATGAACAATGCTGAGGTGCTGCAGATCGGGCCGCCGTCGGAGGTCTATGCTCGGCCGGCGACGCGTTTCGTGGCGGGTTTCGTCGGCTCGCCGGCCATGAACTTCATCGCGGGCGAAGGCGGTCTGGAAGCCGGCAGCGAGGCGGTGCAGGTGCGCGGTTCGCGCATCGCCATTCCACGTCTGCACGAGGACCTGACCTCCCCGGAAGCGATCCTGGGGGCGCGCCCCGAGCATATTCGGATTTCCGATCAGGGCGCACTGCGCGGACGGGTCTTCGCGGTGGAATACATGGGTACGCGGCAGCTGATCACGGTCGATACGGACTCCGGCCGCCTGCGCGTGCGGGCGCCCAATACGGTGCGGGTCAGTGACGGCGAAGCCGTCGGCCTGGATTTCGACTCCGAGAAGATCGTTGTCTTCGATTCCCGCACCGACCGGGCGGTCGCCAGCGCGCTGCAAGCGGGAGGTCAGCGTGGCTGAGATCGCACTTCAAGCCATATCCAAAAGCTTCGGGAGCACCCGGGCGGTCAAGGATCTCGACCTGACGGTGCGCGACGGCGAGTTCGTGGTGCTGCTGGGGCCGACCGGGGCGGGCAAGACCACGACACTGCGGCTGATCGCGGGCCTCGAAAAGCCGGAGGCGGGGCGGGTATCCATCGACGCTATGGACGTCACGGAAACCCCGACCTCCGCCCGCAACGTGGCCTTCGTGTTTCAGCAGTACTCACTCTATCCGCACTACAGCGTTCTTGAAAACCTGGCTTTTCCCCTGAAAGCACCGGGCCAGGATCTGAGTGCGGAAGAGATCGAGGCACGGGTGCGGGAGATCGCCGAACTGCTGCGCATCGATCACAAGCTGGAGAACCGCGCCACGGCCCTGTCCGGCGGCGAAATGCAGCGGGTGGCCATCGGACGGGCCCTGGTGCGCAATCCGACGGTCTTTCTGATGGACGAGCCTTTGTCTTCGCTGGATGCCAAGCTGCGTGAGGACCTGCGGGTAGAGCTGAAGCGGATTCAGCGGGACCTGGGTGCGACAATTGTCTACGTGACCCATGACCAGCTTGAGGCTATGACCCTGGCGGACCGGATCGGCGTGCTCGACGAGGGCGAGCTGGTACAGATCGGCGACCCGCGTGAAGTCTATGAGACTCCGGCGAGCGTCTATGTGGCGCAGCGGCTCGGCAGTCCGCAGATCAATCTGCTGGCGGTGGGCATGCTGGACCTGCCGTCGGTTCCACCCTCTGCCACGACCCTCGGGGTCCGGCCCGAAGACATCGTTCTGGACCAAGGTGAAGGCGCGCTCGCCAGGGTGATCAACGTGGAGCATCTGGGCGTCGAGACGGTGATTCTGCTTGAACTGGCGGGGCAACACCTGCATGCCCTGCTCGGCGATGCCGCCAGCCTGGAAGAGGGCGCGGAGATTTCCATCAGCGTGCGGGAGGGCGCGGCGCTGTTTTTCGATACAAACGGCAAACGCGTCGATTTGGTCACGGCAAGCGCGCGTGAGGAGGCGGTTTATGGAACCTGAGACAATCAAGGCGCTGATCCGCCGGACCCACGAGGTCATTCTGGCGCATGCGGAAGAGCTGACCGATCTGGATCAGGCGATCGGCGACGGCGATCACGGGATCAACATGAAGCGCGGTTTTGACGCCATTGCCGCGGCGGCGGACGCCATCGCAGAGCTGCCCTGCGGGAAGGCGCTGGAGAAGGCCGGTATGACCCTGGTGATGTCGGTCGGCGGCGCGTCCGGGCCGCTCTACGGCTCGCTGCTGATGGCCATGGGCAAGGCGATGCCCGAGGCACCGGATTCGGTCGGTGATATAGCGAAAGCCTTTCAAGCCGGCGTCGAGGCGGTGATGAAGCGCGGCAAATCCGAGGGCGGCGAGAAGACCATGCTGGAGGTCCTGCTGCCGGTCGCGACGTCCTTGAAAGACGCCGGCGCGTTGGATATCGGCGTGCTTCGCAAAACCGCTGACGCGGGCCTGGCCTCGACAAAGGATATGAAGGCGACCAAGGGTCGGGCGTCTTTTCTGGGCGAGCGCTCCATCGGGCATCTCGACCCCGGCGCGCGTTCTTCCGCGCTGCTGATCCACGCTGTTTGTGACGTAATCGAAGGTAAGTAAGGCTATGTCGGATTTTGTTGGCATCGTAATCGTGTCCCACTCGCCGAACGTCGCCAAGGGCACGGCGGATATGGTGCGGGAGATGGTCGGGGATGAGGTGAAGGTCGCCTACTGCGGCGGCAACGCCGACGGCGGACTGGGAACCGACGTGGCCGCCATTCATGGGGCGATCGATTCGGTCTTCGGCGCGCAGGGCGTAGCGGTTCTGGTCGATCTGGGCGGCGCGGAAACCAATAGCGAGATGGCGATCGAAATGATGGACGAAGAGCGTCAGAAGGCGATTGTGATCTGCAACGCGCCGATTGTGGAAGGCGCGGTGATGGCGGCCACGGAAGCGGCGGGCGGCGGCAGCCTGGACGAAGTGCGCGCGACTGCGGAGGAATTTCTGTCATGAGCGAACTGCCTGCTGAATCTTCCGATGCGAAGGAAGCGTTGGCGAGTGGAGCGGCGACGATCCAGGACCCCACGGGGCTGCATGCCCGTCCGGCGGTCAAGCTGACCAAGCTCGCCAAGGCTCACGACGCCACGATCGAGATCCGCGCAGGCGAGGAGGGCAAGTGGGTCAATGCCAAGTCGCCCAACGCGGTGATGAAACTGAAGGCCGGCAGCGGTGAAATTCTTTTCGTGCGGGCACAGGGTGCGCAGGCCGACGAAGCCGTGAAGGCTTTGGTTGCCCTGATCGAGCGGGATTTCGAAGCTGAATGACGGCCGCTTTTTTTTGATGCCTGATGAGGACCATGACTGAGACTTCGCAAGAGCGCATTCTGAGCGGATTTGCCGCGTCCGACGGCCTTGTGGTGGGCCGTGCCGTGCGGCTCGTCTCAACCGCGGAACTGCAACGCCTGGCAGGCTCGCCGGAGGAAGAGCGCAGCGTCCTCGCGGGCGCCATCACGCGCGCCACGGAAGAACTCGAGGCGCTGGCCGAAACGCAGGACGAGATGGGGGCCGGGATTCTGGAGTTTCAAACCGCGCTGCTCGAGGACGAGGACCTGCTGGCGCCGGTCTATGCGGCCGTCGAGGCGGGGCAGCCCGCGGATCAGGCCTGGATCAGGATCATCGACGGCGAGGTCACCGAATACCGGGAAGGCGAGGACGATTATTTCAAGGCGCGCGCGGACGATCTTCTGGACCTCAAGGAGCGCGTGCTGGCGGCGCTGCACGGCAGGGAGACGGCGCAGGTTAAGCTGGATGGGGACATCATCATTGCCCGGGACCTGACGCCCTCGCGCTTTCTGGAACTGGACTGGAGCCTCTATCGGGGTGTTGCGGTCTGCGGCGGCAGTCCAACCAGCCACGTGGCGATTCTGGCCCGCGCGCGCGGCGTTCCGCTGGTGGTTGGATTGGAGGACGCGCTCGAGACGCTCCAGGAAGCCTGTCCCGCCGTGCTGGATGCCGAAAGCGGGCGTCTGATCCTGGCACCGGAGTCCGCAACCCTGGAAGCCATCGGGCGGCGTTTGCGCGCCCGCGAAGCCGACGATGCGGCGGCGGAGTCTTTGCTGGGCGAGCCGGCGGTCACGGCGCAAGGCGAGCGGATCGAGATCCTGATCAATGCCGATGACCCCAAGGTCCTGGCCGAGGTTCCGGTCGCGAACTGTGACGGGATCGGCCTGACGCGCACCGAGTTCCTCTTCAGCGACGGTGCGCTGCCCGACGAGCAAAAACAGTTTGAGGTCTACCGCGATCTCATGACCTGGGCGGAAGGGCGTCCGGTGATCGTCCGCACCCTGGACGCGGGGGGAGACAAGCCGATCCCCGGTGTCACGGTCGATGACGAGAGCAATCCCTTTCTGGGTTTGCGCGGTGTCCGCCTGTCGCTTCTGAAGCCGGAGGTCCTGAAGCTGCAGCTGCGCGCGTTGGCCCGGGCCGCGGCGCTGGGGCCTTTGAAGATCATGATCCCCATGGTGACCGTGCCTGAAGAAGTGGAGGCGGTGCGCGCGCTGCTTGAGGCCGCTCTGTCCGAACTCACGGCCGAGGGGGTTGCGCATGCCCGCCCGCAGCTTGGTATGATGGTCGAAGTTCCGGCCGCCGCTTTGACGGCGGACCGCTTCAAGGTGGATTTTTTCTCGATCGGCTCCAATGACCTCATTCAATACACCACGGCCTGCGCGCGGGATAATGCGGCGGTGACCAGACTGGCGGATGCTAGAAATCCGGCGGTTCTCGAACTGATCGGGCGGACGATCGAGGCGGCGGCGCGTATGGGCGTGGAAGTCAGTCTCTGCGGCGACATGGCCTCCGACCCGCATCACATTCCGGCGCTGCTGGAGCGCGGTCTGCGGCGTCTTTCGGTCGCGCCCGCGCAGGTGGGGCGGGTCAAGCTTGCGGTGCGGCGTTATGGCTGACCCCAAGTCCGTGAATCCCAAATCCGCCAATTCCAAATCCGCCAACCACGGGCCTGCAAACCGGAACAGTAGCGCCTTAAAGCCCGCTGCGGATCAATCGGTCGCGACCTACAAGCAAATCCTGCGCGAATTCATCGACCGGCGGCCGTCCGGCACCCGCCAACGCATCGCCAAGGCCCTGGGCACCCACAAGAGCTTCGTCTCACAAATCACCAATCCGGCCCTGCGGGTGCCGCTGCCCGCCCCGCATGTCGCCTCGATTTTCAAGATCTGTCACTTTTCGCCGGAAGAACGGGGTGTCTTTCTGGACGCCTACCGGATCGCGCATCCCAATCAGGCGGCGGCGCTGGAGTCCGAAGAGGTCTCCGGCAAACGCATCATCATGATCGAACTGCCGGATTTCGAGGACCCTGCAAAACAGGAACGTCTGGCCGAAGCCATTGAGGAACTTGCCGCCAGGATGATCGCCCTGGCGCGCGATGGCGGCTGACCTCTACTCACACGGGAGGAGACAACGTAATGAAAAAGCTGATTAATTCCGTCGACAACGTTTTGAACGAGAGCCTGCGGGGCTTCGGCGCGGCGCACAGCGATATCGTCTCGGTGAACTGGGAACCGAAATTCGTTCAGCGCGCGGGCGGCACAGCGAAGGGAAAGGTCGCGCTGATTTCCGGCGGCGGTTCGGGACACGAACCCCTGCATGCGGGTTTTGTCGGGCAGGGCATGCTGGATGCCGCCTGTCCCGGCGAGGTCTTCACCTCCTCCACCCCGGATCAGATGCTGGCGGCAGCGCAGGCTGTCGATGCCGGCGCAGGCGTGCTCTTTATCGTCAAGAACTACTCCGGCGACGTCATGAACTTCGAAATGGCCGCAGAGATGTATGGCGAGATGCATGAGGGCGAACAGGCGACGGTCCTGACCAACGACGATGTGGCCGTGGAAGATTCGCTCTTTACTCAGGGACGGCGCGGGGTCGCAGGGACGGTGATTGTCGAGAAGATCGTCGGCGCCGCCGCCGAGGCTGGTGCCGATCTGGCGACCTGCAAGGCGCTGGGGGAGCGGGTCAATGCGGCCAGCGGCACCATGGGCGTGGCTCTGACCAGCTGCACCGTGCCGGCCGCAGGCAAGCCGACCTTCGAGCTGGCCGAGGACGAGATGGAGATGGGCGTGGGCATCCACGGCGAGCCCGGCCGGCGCAGAGTCAAGCTGATGGAGGCCGATGCGCTGGCCGCCGAGATGATCGAGGCGATCTGCAAGGAGGACGGACCCAGGTCGGGCGACCCGGTGCTGCTGCTGGTCAACGGGATGGGCGGCACGCCGCTGATGGAGCTGTACCTGGTGTACGATGCCGCGCGCAGGCTTTGCGAGGAACGCGGCCTGACCATCGCGCGCTCGCTGGTCGGCGACTACTGTACCTCGCTGGATATGGCGGGCTGCTCGATCACGCTGACCAAAGTGGGTGACGAGATGCTCGGCTACTGGGATGCGCCGGTGCACACGGCAGCCTTGAGGTGGGGCGTCTAAAGGGTGTAACACCGCTTAGGTTTATGAAGCTGGACACGGGGCTGCATGAAAAGCGGGATTGCGGGAAGTGCCGAAGAGGGCGAGCAGCCGGACTACCTCCTGGAGGAGCAGATCGGCTTTATTCTGCGCGTTGCTTCCCAGAAACACGGCAGCGTTTTCGCCGATCTCATGCCCGAGGACCTAACGCCGACGCGCTTTGCGGTGCTGGCGAAGCTCAATGAAAAAGGACCTTTGCCGCAGAACGAACTCGGGCGGCAGACCGCCATGGACGTGGCCACCATCAAAGGGGTTGTCGACCGGCTTTCTGCGCGCGGCCTGATCCGGACCCGGCCCGATCCGGATGACGGGCGCAAACACTTTGTCGAGCTGACGGAGAGAGGCGGGCAGGCGATCCGCGCGGCGATCCCCCTGGGTCTTCAGATCTCCAAAGAGACGCTCAAGCCCTTGAACATCCGGGAGCGCACGACCCTGATCCGTTTGCTGCGGAAACTCTATGGCGGCTGAAGGCAGCGTCGCCTATTTGCTGTGCGCCATGATGTTGATGAGTTTTCCCAGGGGATCACGAACATAGAAGCGGCGGACATTCCAGGGTTCGTCGGTGAGTTCATAGGTGATTTCAAAGCCTGCCGCCCTGGCGCGGCGGTAGGTTTCGTCGATGTCGTCCACCTCGATTGAAATGTCGGGCACTTCGGTTCCCGACCCGCCTTCGCTGGCGATACTGATCTGGACCGGCGCGTTTTGCGCGGATCCGTAGGTTGCGATCCAGCCCAGATCCATCAGAATTTCAAGGCCGAGAAGATCGCGGTAAAAGCTGTGTGCAGCAGTCACGTCTTCGGCCGCGATGTTGGTGACGATGCGTTTGACGGTCATTCAACACTCCTATGCGTGGGCGGGGTGTTCCCCGGCCCGTATCGATCTCACTTTAGAGTGATCGCAATGCCCGGGGGGTGTCTTCTTCCAGTTGTCTTGAAGTTGGCGAATTTCATGCATAGAAAAAATTTCGGAAATCTGCTCAAAAATGCTATAAAACAGCCGAATTTTTGATTGAAAGACCCTGTTTATCTCGTTAGCATGCTAGCGAGATTTCGGGATCCGAAACGCTTTCTTCTTGCGTTGTTAAAGCTGCTGGACAGGATCTATGCGTCGCGACTGACGCTGCTCTGCGGAGGCGTTGCTTGCTTTGGATCAAGGACAGGGGTGAAACTGGCCGTAGGGTTATATTTTCTAAGTCCGAAGTGCCGCTTTGGACGTAGGATCGCGCTGATGAGTGCTCCAGACAAGAGACACAGACACAGACAAGAGAAGCGGACGAGAAAGAGTGAGGTGAAGGTTTCGCCGGTTTCCCCTGATAGGCGATGGGGCAGGCGATCTGACGTTTGAACAGCCGGGCGGGCGGTCATGGCATCGCTGCAGGGCCAGCCAGCCGGCTTTTGAGGTGGAAAGCATGCTGTTGAGAGATGTGTTAAGGAGGCCGGTTCATGGGTAGTCAGGCCGCTTCCGCAGTCGATGTTCAGGGAACGGGTGATCAGACAGGTCATGATCATACGGCCCCGGAACGGGTTGTCGTCCGCTTCGCCGGGGATTCCGGCGACGGTGTCCAGATTCTGGGCGCGGAGTTCGCGAAATCCGCCGCCCTCAGTGGCCATGATCTCATTACCTTTCCGGACTTTCCGGCGGAAATCCGGGCGCCGGTCGGCACGACCTTTGGCGTCTCGGCCTTCCAGATTCAGTTCGGCGGGCCGAAGGTTCTCACCCCGGGCGATACGGTCGATGTGCTGATCGCCTTCAACCCGGCGGCGCTGAAAACCAATCTGGCGGATCTGCGTGACGGCGGTCTGGTGATCCTGGACGAAGGGGCCTTCACCAAGCGTAATCTGGCCAAGGCGCATTACGACGTCAGCCCGCTGGAAGACGAGACGCTGGCGACCTATCAGGTCCTGAAGATCGATATCGCCAGGCGTTGCGGCGAGGCGGTCGCGGATACCGGTGCCAGCAAAAAGGTTGCCGACCGCGCCAAGAACTTCTGGGCGCTGGGGCTGACCTTCTGGATGTTCGGGCGCAAGCGCGCGGCGACCCAGGAGTGGATCACCGAAAAGTTTGCCAAGATCCCCGAAGTGGCCGCAGCCAACCTTGCAGCACTCAACGCAGGGCATGCTTTTGGCGAGACCATGGAGATCGGCCGCGACGTGATTGGTCATCCTCTGGAGGCCAGCTTCGAGCCCGGCACCTACCGCAGCATCACCGGCATCGACGCCATGGCCAAGGGCCTGGCGGCGGCGGCCTGCTGCGCTGGGATCAAGCTCGCCTACTGCTCCTACCCCATCACCCCGGCTTCCGGTCTGCTGCATGCGCTGGCGGCCCTGCGCAGCAAGGGGATTGTGACTTTCCAGGCGGAGGACGAGATCGCGGCGGCCACGGCGGCCATCGGCGCCTCCTATGGTGGCGCGCTCGGCGTGACCGGGTCTTCGGGGCCGGGTATCGCGCTGAAATCCGAAGCCCTGAGCCTGGCGGTGGCCACGGAGCTGCCGCTGGTGGTGGTCAACGTGCAGCGCGCCGGGCCTTCGACCGGCATGCCGACCAAGGCGGAGCAGGCGGATCTTTCCATGGCGCTTTACGGGCGTCACGGCGAGGCTCCGATCGCCGTGCTTGCGCCTGCGACCCCGGCGGAATGCTTCCAGACCATGATCGACGCCGCCACGATCGCGATCCGCTACATGACTCCCGTCATGGTGCTGGCGGACGGCTACATCGCCAACGCCGCCGAACCCTGGCGGATTCCCGATGTGGCGGAATTGCCGGAGATTGCCCCGCACTACCGGGACGATCCGGAAAATTTCCAGCCCTTCCAGCGCGACGAAAAAACCCTCGCCCGGCCCTGGGTCCGCCCGGGCACACCGGAGCTGCAGCACCGGATCGGCGGCATCGAGAAGGCCGACGGCAGCGGCCATATCTCCTACGATCCCGATAACCACCAGACCATGACCGATCTGCGGGCCGAAAAGATCGCCCGGATTGCCGATATCCTGCCGCCGGTGAAGGTCGAGCGCGGCGCGGAGCGCGGGCGCGTGGCCATCGTCGGCTGGGGCTCTACCTATGGCGCGCTGAACGCGGCGGTGAAGGAACTGCTCTCCGAGGGTCTGGAGGTCGCGCATATCCATCTGCGCCACATCTCGCCCCTGGCACCCGGACTGGAGGACCTGCTGCGCGGTTTCGATCATGTGCTGGTGGCCGAGATGAACGGCGGCCAGCTCTGCCGGCTGCTGCGTTCGGAGTTCCTGATTCCGGCGGAAGGCGTCAATCAGATGACCGGGAAGCCCTTCAAGGTCGCGACCGTCAAGACGGCGCTCAGAGCGGCCTTACAGAAAGCCGAGGGAGACGCGTCATGAACCAGGTTTTGACCGCGAAAGACTTCACCACCGATCAGGAAGTGCGCTGGTGTCCGGGCTGCGGCGACTACGCAATCCTGAAATCCGTGCGGACCACCCTGGCGAAGATCGGCCGCCCACCCCACGAGGTGGTTTTTGTCTCCGGCATCGGCTGTGCCGCGCGCTTTCCCTATTACGTGGACAGCTACGGTTTCCATACCATCCATGGCCGGGCGCCCGCGGTGGCGACCGGGGTGAAGCTGGCCAACCCGGACCTGGATGTCTGGGTGGTCGGCGGCGATGGGGACTTCCTCTCCATTGGCGGCAATCACCTGCTGCATGCGCTGCGCCGGAACATGGATCTCAATCTGCTGCTGCTGAACAATGCCATCTACGGCCTGACCAAGGGCCAGTACTCGCCGACCTCCTCTGTCGGTACCCGCTCGCCCTCGACGCCGGGCGGTTCTGTCGACCGGCCGCTCAACGCGGCCCTGATGGCCCTGGGCGCGGGAGCGCGTTTCGTCGCCCGCTCGGCGGATACCCTGCAGGACCACCTGCCGGAGGTCCTGACCCGCGCGCAGGCGCACAAGGGAGCTTCATTCGTCGAGATCTTTCAGAACTGCATCGTCTATAACGACGCGGTCTGGGCGGGGATGGCCACCAAGGCGGAATCCTTCGAGAAAACCATCCGCGTCGCCCACGGCGAACCGCTGGTCTTCGGCAAGGAGCGCGACAAGGGCCTGGTCTTCGACAGCCGCAACGGCCGGATGGAATTGACCGAAGCCGGTGACGACGCCGAAAAGCTTGCCACAATCCACGACGAAACCAACTGGGCGCTGGCCTGTGCGCTTTCGTCCATGGAGGGCGGCGATCTACCCACCGCGCTCGGTGTGCTCTACTGCGATCCCGTGAACGACTACGGCTCGGATCAGGAAGCGCGCAATCACTTCACCACGCTCTCGCGGGACGAACTCAGCAGCTTGCTGCATGATGGCGGAACCTGGGAGGTGAAGTGAAGGGAGGGTGTGAGAGCTTGTTCTGATCGTCCGGCTCATTAAATGAAGAGCTCGTCATTGGCGTTTTGTAGAAGGCGTTGTTTCGGCTGGCGTAAACCTGGCTGCCCGATCCGTTGAAAGGACCGCCTAAAGCAATTTGCGTTTAAACAGACACAAAATTCGCTGCCTCTCGATCAGCAAATTGCTGATCTTGAACGCAAATTTTGAAATACACTGATTCAAGGAAAACGCAAATCGCTGTAACTATGACCACTCTCTTTCATGCCCCGCTCACCTGCTCATTGGCGGCGCGATTCGCGGCAGCCGAGGGGGACGTACCGCTGGACATCTCTTATCTGAACCTTCGCACCAAAGAACTCGAAGCCGGAGGCTCGCTCTTTGATGTCAATCCCTTGGGACAGGTCGCGGCCCTGCAGCTTGGGGATGGCAGTCTCCTAACGGAAACCTCGACTGTCCTGCTGTGGATTCAATCGCAATCCGGTAACGCGGATTTCCGTGTCGATCCGGACGACCCCGACTACTTTCAATTGCTCCGCTGGATCGCATTTTGCGCGACCGAGCTGCACAAGGGATTGTTCCGGGTGCTGTTTTATCAGGAGGCCACCGATAAGGTGAAAGATCGCGTGCGGCGGCTTGCACCGCTGCGCTTCAAGACTTTGGAACAGCATCTGGCGGATCGAAATTACCTGCTGGGTGAGCGTTTCACTGCTGCCGACGCCTATCTGACCTGGTTTTTTGTGTTGTCAGGCAAAGCGCAGCTCGATCATGGCATCTATCCGAATCTAGAGAGCTATCGCCGGCGCGCGCTGTCCCGTCCGGCCATTCGCGATCTGATCGACCAGGACCGTAAGAAGGACCGTGAAATGGGGCAGGGAATTCTGCCCGCGTGACACTGTTTAGGCCGACGCGGTCAGGCGCTTGACCTCGGCGACGATGTCTTTGTTTGAGAAGGGTTTGCTCATAAAGACGTCGGCGCCGAGATTGGCGGCGGTGGCGCGGTCCTGGGCCTGCCCCTTGGCGGTGATGACGATCACCGGCAGCCCGGCAATTTGTGGCGTCCCGCGCAGTTGTTTCAGGATTTCAAAGCCGTTGGTCTGGGGTAACATGACGTCGAGGATGACGATATCCGGCGGGCTTGCCGTCACCGCATCGATCACCTCGGCGCCGTCAAAAATCGCAGAAACCTCATAGCCTTCGCGTTTCAGAATGAAGCTCAGCGATTCGACGATGTTCTTTTCGTCTTCGGCTATCAATACCTTGGTGGCCACGGCATTTCCTCGGATTCCCTGTGTCTCGCAGGCCTTTGCGGCCTTTTTCTCAGTCTATTGCGTCGGGCCTGCAATAGAAACACCTCTCTGCATCGACTCCCGATCAAGGCCATCGTAATTTGTAAGCTCTCAATCTGAGGAGGGCACATGGGACTCTTGCACCTTTCCATATCGGCACGCGATCCAAAAATGGCCTCCGGGGTGCTCGCCGGGATCATGGGCGGGGAGGCGATGCCGTTTCCGCCCTTTCCGGAGAGTTGGATCGCGTTTTCAGAGGCTGACGACGGTTCCGCAATCGAGGTCTACCCGCTGACGCATCGGATTTATCCGGGCGATGAAACGATTGCCTGCAGTGTTCGGGCGCCGGACAACACAAAGAGCTTCGTTCATGCCGCGATCACTTCGCCGCACGCGCGCCGAAAGATCATGGATCTGGCGCAGAGTGCCGGCTGGTTGACCCGCATCTGCAACCGCGGCCCCTATGAATGCGTGGAAGTCTGGGTCGAGAACCGCCTGCTGGTCGAGGTTCTGGATCCCGATATGCAGGCCGACTACAGCAAGAGCATGAGCATGCAAAACTGGGCCGATATGTTCGGTCTCTGATCCCTTTCCCCATCGCGCGGGGCCGGAGTAAATGCGGTGCCAGAGTGGACAGGCTGTCGGGCCGCACGAACACTTGAGAGGGATCCGGGTTATCTGTCTTTGCGCAAAAGACCCCCGGCCAGACAGCGGAAAGCCTCGGTCACCTTTACAAAGACGGCGCGCGGATCTTCCGCGGCGGCAATCCAAAGAGAGGCATTGAGGGCCGCACCGTTGAGGAGGAGGGCGGCGGCCTCCGCATCCACCGGTTTGATGCTGCCCGCGTCGATGAGTGTCTGGATCACTTGCGTTGCCCGGCGCAGGCACGCGGTCTGGTTGGGCCATTGCGACGGGTCGCCCAGCACCGCCGGTCCGTCCAGCAGCATGATGCGCTGTATCTCCGGCTCCAGCGCCATCTCGATGTAAGCGATGTATTCCGCGATCAGTCCAAGCCACGGCGTCTCGGCCCGTTCCTGTTCCAGGCGCAGCCGCTCGAGAATTTCCGCGTCCATCTGGTCGATGACGGCCTGTAGCAAGCCCTTTTTGTCGCCGAAGTTATGATAAAGGGCGCCACGCGTCAGGCCGGCGTCGGCCGTCAGATCATCCATCGAGGCGGCCGCGTAGCCCCTGGCCGCAAAGGCCTTTCGCGCCGAGGCGATCAGCTTGGCGCGGGTTTCTTCCATCATTTCGGCGCGTCGTTTTGCGGCCACCGGTTTCTCCAGGAGTGCGAACTATTGCCCGCAGGCCTATTGACATACGCTGCGTATGTCAATATCTCTCCACATACGCAGCGTATGTAAAATTAAAAACCGCAAAATGCCTGTCTGACGTTTTTTGCGGAACCTCCCTTTGCTCCAATCGAACAGGACAAGAAATATGACCAAACGCGATGCAGTCTTCCCTGCCGGACGGCAGGCGCTCTATGAAATGCACCGTTACTCCGCCGCGATCCGCTCCGGCGATCTTCTCTTCGTCTCGGGCCAGGTCGGCAGCCGCGAGGACGGATCGCCGGAGCCCGACTTCAAAAAGCAGGTGCAGCTCGCGTTTGACAACCTGGCGGAAGTTCTGAAGGCGGCCGGTTGCAGCTTCGACGACGTCGTGGACGTAACCACCTTTCATACCGATCCGGAGGCGCAATTCGAGGCGATCTCGGAAGTTCGCACAAAGGAAATCGGTGAGAAGCCTTATCCGAACTGGACGGCTGTGGGGGTGAACTGGTTGGCGGGCTTCGATTTCGAAATCAAGGTCATCGCCCGTATCCCGCAAGCCGCGTGATCGTCCCCCTGCCAAGGGTCAGTCCTCCGGCGCGCCATCAGCCGGAGGGTGAGGCTTCGAACGCGGTCACTAAAAGTCGTTTGAAATGACTCCGGAGCGGCTTTATCAAGTTTCGATACGGAAACGAAGGACAGACACTATGCTGTCCTCAATTCGGACCCGGGAGCAGAACTTTGGCTGACGCATCCACCTTCAACAGCGCCGCCTATGGCGGTTCCGGCTGGTCGCAGCGGACCGCAGGCCACGATCAGGAGATCGGGTCGCTCTGGCGGGGCGGGATCGACAGTGAGTGGCGGCAGCTTCGGACTGTGCTGTTGTGCCGGCCCGGCGCTGAGATCGCGGTCAACGATTTCAATGCGGCGCAGCAGCTGGAGGCTCTCGATCTGGTGCGGGCGCAGGAGGAGCACGATCAGCTTGCGGCGGCTTACAGGAATGCCGGTGTCGAGGTCCTGACCACACCGGCGACCGAGGCCCCGACGCCGAACCGGATGTTCTGCGCGGACCTTTTCGTGATGACCCCCCAGGGGGCGATCCTGGCGCGGCCGGCCTCGACCGTGCGCGCCGGTGAGGAGGTGGCGACGGCGCAGGCCCTGGCCGCGGCCCGCGTGCCGATCCTGCGGACCCTGACAGGCAGCGCGACCTTTGAGGGTGCGGACCTCCTTTGGCTGGATGCAGAGACCGCGATCATCGGCCGGGGACTGCGCACGAACCAGGCGGCGATCGAACAGATTGCGCGGCTGTGCGCCGACCTCGGTGTCAATCTGACTGCTGTCGATATGCCCTTCGGCACCATGCACCTGATGGGCATGATGCGGATCGCCGACCGAAACCTGGCCATCGCCTGGCCCAGGCGCACACCCCATGCCGCGGTGATGCTGCTGCGTGAAAAGGGCTACCGGGTCGCGTTCCTGCCGGACGAGGATGCTGCGCAGGCCAACCGGGCTTTGAACTTCGTAACCCTCGCGCCTGGCAAAATTCTCATGCCCGGGGGCAATGACCTCACACGAGAGTGGTACGACGGACTGGGTATCGAGGTCATCGAAACCCCCATGTTCGAGCTCCGCAAAGCCGCCGGCGCGGTCGGATGCCTGACCGGGATCGTTGAACGCGATACCGCGTGAGCCGCAGTGCAATCCGGCTCTCTCATGTCGCGACGATCAGATCCTCCTGGCGGTGAGCACAGTCTTCACGGGTGCAGAGGCGGCAGGTCGGACCAACGGCGAGGGCTTGATCCCTTGTGGCCGTGCTGAGCGTGTCGCCATAGACGGTCTGATCCGCGTAGAGGGCCTCGCAGGCGAGCATGATGGAGAGCAAAGGCCGGTGCTGCCCGTAGGCGCTGGCGCCTTTTTCCACGGCGCAGGCGACAAAGAGAAAACGATCGTTGTTGGGAAAGGCCGCCAGACTGCAATTGACCATACCGGGCGTCTGGAACGCCCGGTAGACCGGCCAGAGGGGGCAGGCGCCGCCGTAGCGCGGGATCGGCAGCCCGGGCAGGGCATAGCGTTTCGAGACATAGCCGGAGGGATCCACGCGCATGAAGGCGAAGGGGATGCCCTCGTTTCCGGGTTTGCGCAGAGTGACCAGGCGATGGCAGACCTGCTCCAAGCTGACATCGAAGCTGTGGCGCAGGCGCTCGATGTCGTAGCGGAGCTTGACCGCCTGTTCCAGGAAACGGTCATAGGGCAGGAGCATGGCAGACGCGCAGTAGGAAGCCAGAGCGCCAGTTGCCCGGCGCCGGGCTTCGGCGCTGGTCAGAGTGCTGCTCTTTTCGATGATGGCGCTGATCGGCTCCGTCAGGGCCAGTTCCGCAGCGGTGCGTGCGAGTAGAAAACGGCGCGTCGGGCCGGGCAGGGCCTCGGCCAGAACCATTCTCTTGTCCTGGGTCGCGCCGTTGGTCTCTAACGGATGCGGTCCCGATTTCGATCCAGGTTTAGACACCCGCTTAGACTCCCATTTAGACTCTGGGGCGGCATAGGTGATGGAGAGGCCGTAGCGTCGTTCGATCATCTCCGAAAGGGCGATCGTGATTCCCTGCTCCTTCAGGTGCAGGCTGCTCGCCAGGGCTTCGGCGGCTGTCTCCAGCTCGGGAAAGTGGTTCT
Source organism: Denitrobaculum tricleocarpae (assembly GCF_007004665.1). Classification (GTDB taxonomy): domain Bacteria; phylum Pseudomonadota; class Alphaproteobacteria; order Kiloniellales; family Kiloniellaceae; genus Denitrobaculum; species Denitrobaculum tricleocarpae. Next base: position 31,678 of record NZ_ML660060.1, read on the forward strand.
GATGTTCCTGTAAAAAATCATCTATTTCTTCATTGGGCGAGATTGAGCGGGTCGGTGCCACTCCCTTGTCGAAAAAAGCGGCCAGGCCCTCCGCGACGCTGGAGAGCTGATCGCTTTCCGTGAGCAGGATGTTGTGAAAGCGTTCGCGCTGGTCCGGCTCGATATCGGAAACCGACTCCAGGATTTCCGAGGCCGAACGAATGGAGGCCACGTTGGTCAGCATGCGGTGCACGGCGGCCGAGAGGAAGGGGTCCTGATTCAGCCGGTCCGCGAGGGCGATCACCGTCTGGTCGCGGTCCATGTAGGTCCGGTAGAGCACCGTCAGTGCTCGCGCCCAGTCCGGGTGACGGCCGACCAGCTCACCCGCACTTTGCGGGGACACTTTCAGATTTTGAAAGGTTGGCGATGCTGCAATCTCACCCAGGTCGTCGATCAGGCGCCGGTCGGCGGCGCCGTCCAGCTCTTCCATCCGGATATCGAGTTCATCGGCAATGCGTATCAGAAGACTACCGCCGATGTTCCTCTTTTCACTTTCTATCAAGTTGAGGTAGGAGGGGGAGACGCCAACCTTTGCCGCAAGAGCGGTCTGTGTGACGCCCAGGGTCTTGCGGCGTTCGCGTAATTTCAGTCCGATCGGGGCCCGTGCCATTCTGTAACAGCCTCAATTCTTTAATATTTGTGCAGCGCAAGATAAAGAATTTACAAGTCTTGCATATAAATAATACGAATTTTTACAAAAAACTTCAATAGTATCAATATATTATTGTCGCTTTGACTTCAGTAACTCATCATGTTCCACGGATGCCACAACTGCATCGGCTGACGGGCGCTGGATGGTCTCGTTCAGCGTCACAACAATCAACGTCAAAACAAGACGGCTATGGGAGGTCACTTATGGACGAGATCAAAAGAGGTGTGAGTCGGCGCGGCGTGCTTAAAGGAGGGACGGCGCTGGCCGCCGGCCTGGCAGCCCCGACGTTCTTCATGCGCAATGTCTTCGCGCAGGATTTCCGGAACAATCCCGGCGACGGCGGCACGGTCACCTTCGGTTTCAACGTGCCGCAGACCGGTGCCTACGCCGATGAAGGTGCCGACGAACTGCGCGCCTACCAGCTTGCGGTCAAGCACATCAACGGCGAGGGTGACGGCGGTCTGCTCAACACCATGCAGCCTCTCTCGCTCAAGGGCGATGGTGTCCTGGGCAAGAAGGTCGTCTACGTGACCGGTGATACGCAGACCAAATCCGATGCCGCGCGCGCCTCGGCCAAGCGCATGATCGAGAAAGACGGCGTCATCATGTACTCCGGCGGTTCGTCTTCGGGCGTGGCGATTGCGCAGCAGTCGCTGGCGCAGGAGATGGGCATCGTCTTCATGAACGGCCTGACGCACTCCAACGACACGACGGGTAAGGACAAGCGGCGCTACGGTTTCCGGCACTTCTTCAATGCCTACATGTCGGGTGCCGCGCTGGGGCCGGTGCTGGAAGCGGAGATGGGCAAGGAACGCCGCGCCTATCACCTGACCGCCGACTACACCTGGGGCTGGACCCAGGAAGAGTCGATCAAGAACACCACCGAAGGCCTCGGCTGGCAGACCGCCAACGCGGTCAAGACCCCGCTGGGTGCCGGTGACTTCTCGCAGTACATCACACCGGTCCTCAACTCCGGCGCCGACGTACTGATCCTGAACCACTACGGCAAGGACATGATCAACTCCCTGACCCAGGCGGTTCAGTTCGGCCTGCGCGACAAGCAGGTCAACGGCAAGGACTTCCAGATCGTCGTGCCGCTCTATTCCCGTCTGATGGCGCAGGGTGCGGGCGCGAATATCAAGGGCATCTTCGGCACCACCAACTGGAACTGGTCGCTGCAGGATGCGGGCTCTCAGGCCTTCGTCAAGTCCTTCGGTCAGGAATACGGCTTCCCGCCGTCGCAGGCCGCGCACACCTGCTATGTGCAGACCCTGCTCTATGCCAATGCCTGCCAGATGGCCGGCACCTTCTATCCGCCGGAGGTCATCAAGGCGCTGGAAGGCTTCGAGTTCGACGGCATGGGCAACGGCAAGACGCTGTATCGCGCGGAAGATCATCAGTGCTTCAAGGACGTGCTGGTCGTGAAAGGCAACGAGAACCCCAGCAGCCAGTTCGATCTTCTTGAGGTCGTGCAGGAGGTTCCGCGCAGCCAGGTCGAGTACGATGCCGGCCTCTTCGGCGGCGAGTTGGGCCCCTACGAGGTCTGATTCCAAAGACGCTGATTGCACCGGTCGTCCCGTGGAGGGTGGATTACCTTCCACGGGATCATCCGTAAGGCCTTGGGGTATTCTCCCGGGATCCGCGATCGTCCCGCGGAGCTGATCAAGAACCGAAAGTTCTGCGCCTGGGGACTCCGAGGTTCCTGCGGTAGATCCGTGTGATCGCCATAACATAGAATCGCTACGTTCTTCAGGTGGACGGTCATGGACACATTTGCGCTCCAACTTCTGAACGGTCTGGACAAGGGCGGTGCCTACGCGCTGATCGCCCTGGGACTGACCCTGATTTTCGGCACGCTCGGGGTGGTGAATTTCGCCCATGGCGCCCTCTTTATGCTGGGTGCTTTCTGCGCAGTGACGGTTCAGAAAATTCTGACGATCTCGGTCAAGGTGAAGGATGAGAGCATCACCTTCTTCGAGGCCTACAAGGAAGTTCCCTACCTGGAGACCTGGTTCGGCGAGACCGGTTCGGTCATTATCGACTACTCGGTGCCGATCTCGATCCTGGTGGCGATACCGGTCATGCTGCTGATCGGCCTGGTGATGGAGCGCGGCCTGATCCAGCGTTTCTACAAACGCACCCATGCGGAGCAGATCCTGGTTACCTTCGGGCTGGCGATCGTTCTGCAGGAACTGGTGAAGGCAAATTTCGGCGCCAATCCGATCCCGACGCCCGCGCCCGAGGCCGTCGCCGGCAGCGCCAACATCGGCGAATGGCTCGGGCTGGGCAGCACGGTGGTTTATCCCTGGTGGCGGCTGATCTACCTGGCTTTTGCCGGCGTGGTGATTGCGGCGGTCTTTTCCTTCCTGCAGTTTACGACCTTCGGCATGGTGGTGCGTGCCGGCATGCAGGACCGTGAGACGGTTGGCCTTCTGGGCATCGATATCCAGCGACGCTTTTCCATCGTCTTCGGTCTGGCGGCTGTCGTCGCGGGCCTCGCGGGTGTCATGTACACGCCGATCCTGCCGCCCGATTACCACATGGGGATGGACTTCCTGGTTCTCTCCTTCGTCGTGGTCGTGGTCGGGGGCATGGGCTCCCTGGGCGGCGCGGTTGCCGCGGGCTTCCTGCTCGGCATCCTGCAATCCTTTGCATCCATGAACGAAGTCAAAAGCATCCTACCCGGCATCGATCAGATCATTATCTATCTCGTCGCCGTAGTGATCCTTCTGGTCCGTCCCCGTGGCCTTCTGGGCCGCAAGGGCGTGATGGAGTCCTGAGCCATGACGAACAAGATCACATTACGCAGCGACAACATGATGATGGGCCTCTTCGCGCTCGCCATCCTGACCATGCCGATCTGGCTGATGCCGATCGGTGCGAGCTATCCCGATCTGATGCAGAAATTCGCGATCTTCGGGATCTTCGCCATCGGCTTCAACATCCTCTTCGGGTTGACCGGATACCTCTCCTTCGGGCACGCGGCCTTCCTGGGCGTCGGGTCCTATACTGCGGTCTGGTCCTTTAAGCTGCTGAGCATGAACGTGGTGCCGGCGGTGATTTTCGCGGTCATCGTGGCGGGGGCCTTTTCCTTCCTGATCGGGTTCATCTCGCTACGGCGCTCGGGCATTTATTTCTCGATCCTGACGCTCGCTTTCGCCCAGATGTCCTATAACCTGGCTTACTCCGTGCTGACGCCGATTACGAACGGCGAAACCGGGTTGCAACTGGCCAAGAGCGATCCGCGGGTGATCGACGGACTCTTCGTCGAAGCGGGCGCGGGCATTCCCTCGACCAATTTCTTCGGCATTGCCATGAGCGGTTACAGCGGTTTCTACTTCTGCGCCGTGCTCTTGATTATCGGGTTTTACATCTCGCTCAGGATCACCCGCTCGCCCTTCGGGATGATGCTCAAGGCGATCAAGTCGAACCAGAACCGCATGAGCTACACCGGCCTGAATACGCGGCCCTATGCTCTGACCGCCTTCGTGATCTCGGGCATGTATGCCGGTCTTGCCGGCGCGCTGCTGGCGGTGACCGATCCGCTCGCCGGGGCCGAGCGCATGCAGTGGACGGCGTCGGGCGAAGTGGTGCTCATGACGATCCTGGGCGGGGTCGGGACCCTGCTGGGTCCGATGCTGGGCGCCGTGATCATCAAGTACTTCGAAAACATCTTCTCCGCCTTCAATGAAACGCTTCTGAACAACATCTTCAGCTTCCTGCCCGAGGGGCTGCAGGAGGTCGTGGTTTCCGTTGTCGGACTCTTCGTCGGCGAAGGTTGGCACCTGACGCTCGGCATTCTCTTCATGATCATCGTGATCTACCTGCCCGGCGGGCTGGTCGAGGGCGCCCAGAGGGTCCGCGATTATGTCGGAAGAAAGCGGCATAAGAAGACTTCCGAAGCCCACCAACCGCAAATCGCTGAATAGGAGGAGCAGATCATGGGAATCCTCCAGGTCCAGGACGTGAATAAGAGCTTCGGTGGCTTGAAGGCGCTGCACAACGTCAATCTCGATGTGGAAGAAGGCGCCGTGCACGCCATCATCGGCCCGAACGGTGCCGGTAAGTCGACGCTCTTGAACTGTTTTGTCGGACGTTTGAAACCGGACACCGGGTCGGTGATGTTCAACGGCACATCGCTCCTGGGCATTGCGCCGCATGAGATCAATCAGGCCGGTGTCGCCCGGGTGTTCCAGACGCCGGAGATTTTCGGCGATCTCTCGCTGATCGAGAATGTCATGATTCCGACCTTTGCCAAGCGTGACGGCGCCTATACCGTCAATGCCTGGGGGCGGATCGATCAGGCGGCGGAAATCCGCGAGAAGGCAGAGCATATCCTCGAGGATGTCGGTCTGGCGGAAAAGCAGGAGATGCATGCCAACAGCCTGTCGCGCGGTGATAAACGCCGTCTTGAGCTGGCCATGTGCCTGGTTCAGGAACCCAAACTGCTGCTCCTGGACGAGCCGACTGCGGGTATGTCGCGCGCCGACACCAACAACACCATCGATCTTCTCAAGCGGATCGGCGAACGGGGAATCACCAAGATCGTGATCGAGCATGACATGCACGTGGTGTTCTCGCTGGCCAGCAAGATCAGCGTTTTGGCGCAGGGAACAGTGATTGCCGAGGGCGCGCCGGAGGAAATCAAGGGGGATCCGCGGGTCCAGGAAGCCTACCTGGGAGGGGCACACCTATGAGCATGACCGAGACTCCAGCGTTGCAGAGCAATGGGCCGCAGGGTAACGCGCCGCAGGCGTCCGCCGCACCCGAGAGGAACAAGGGCCCGGCCTTCTTTTCCTGCTGGGACATTCACGGCTACTACGGGGAGAGCTATATCGTCCAGGGGGTCAGCTTCGATATCCGCGAAGGCGAGATCGTCGCCCTTTTGGGCCGGAACGGCGCGGGCAAGACCTCGACCCTGCGGACCATTGCGCGTATGTCGGACCCGCAGCTGACCCACGGCGAGATCTGGCTGGATCACAAGCCGCTCCACGAGATGAGCGATTTCCAGGCATCGCAGTTCGGCGTCGGGCTGGTCCCGGAAGACCGGCGCATCATTCCCGGCCTGACCGTCGAGGAAAACCTGCAGCTCGCCCAGATCGCGGAGCCTAAGGGCTGGTCGATCGAACGTCTCTACGAACACTTTCCGCGCCTGGCCGAACGGCGCAAGCAGGAGGGCGTCACCCTGTCTGGCGGCGAGCAGCAGATGCTGGCGGTCGCGCGCGCCCTGGCGCGGGACGTCAAGCTGCTGCTGCTGGACGAGCCTTATGAAGGTCTGGCCCCGGTGATCGTGCAGGAAATCGAGCGGATCCTGGAAGAGATCAAGGGCCTGGGGCTGACGACGATTATCGTCGAACAGAACGCCATCGCGGCCCTGCATCTGGCGGACCGGGCGATCATCCTCGACATGGGACAGGTGGCTTTCGACGGGATCGCGCAGGAGGTCCTCGATAATGCAGAGCTGCGCCAGGAATACCTCGCGATCTGACTGTCCGGCAGTTTGGTCGGTGATTGGGGCGATCGTTGATTGGGCTGCCGTTGATTGTGGCGGTCCCAGATTGCGAAAGCAGGGCAAATAGGTCAAATTCGGGGACTTGCCCGCCACGGGCAGAAGACCCGGATTTGCCATGCGCCAAACGCCCGCCAACCTCAATGCCCTGGGGCAAGAGTTTCAGATCGCTCTCTCGAAAGCTGACTGGACAGAAGCGCTTCTTCTGGCGGACAAGCTCATTGCGCTGTTACCGGAAAATCCATCCCTTGCCTACAACAAGGGCCTGGTGCTTAAGAACCTTGGGCGCGTTCCGGAATCCCTTGCCTGTTTTCAGGCTACCCTCGATCTCGCGCCGGATCACCACAACGCGCAGTTCGAACTGGCCGCCGCGCTTTTGGAGAGCGGGCAGATCGAAGAGAGTGCGCGCCGGTTCGAAGACTACCTGGCGGCGGTGCCCGATGATGCGGACGCGTCCTTGAATCTTGGCATTGCGCTGGTGCAGCTGGGGTGTGCCGAAGCGGCTCTACCTCATTTGGGGTATGCGCAGAGCAGGCTTGGTTCGGCGCAGGCGCTGCAATGGCTGGCGACCGCAAAGCGCGACCGCGGCGATCTGACCGCGGCGGAAGACCTGCTTGCCCAGCTGCCCGCCGATGATGCCAATGCGCAGGCGGCGCGGCTGAAGATCCTGACCCAGGGCACGAAAGGGCGTCTCGCCCTGGATACTCGGCAGTTCCGCCAACACTAATCTTTACTTTTGGCGGTAGATTTTGCGGTAGAGGCCCGGTTCTTCCTGCAATGCGTTTTGAAGTTCCAGGTGACGTTCCAGTCCGGCTGAGTCCATCTCCGCGAAGCTCAGCTCCAGCTCTTGCCGTTTGATGGGCCAGGCCTGTGCGACAGGCGTGCCGGCGGGCAGAGTGCCTTCGAAATCCGGGTCGCTCCAGAGGGCGGGAAAGTGGACATAGCCATCGCTCCAGCGATCGCAGTCGACCAGGCCGAAAAGGGTCCGGAACGGCAGATCGAGCCGGTTGGCGGGATGTCCGAACAGCAAAGACCAGCCCTCGGGCAGGGAGATGGTCCAGAAATTGTTGAACTTGATGGCGAAGTGATTTTCGTCGACACCGGGGACCTTCAGTGCCTGCTCCGGCACATGCACGCCGAGGGGCGAGCGGGTCATGCGGGCTTTGGGATGAGCCGGCAGGTCCCAATCCCAGGAGAAACTGCCGTCCTTGACGGTCACATCCGTGGCAAGGGGGAAGAGAATTCCGTCGCGCATGGCGTCGAGAAAAGGCGGGCACTGCTTGAGGGTGCGGACTTCGGCGTCTGCCAGCACCGCGCTTTTGCTGACAGCCGGCATCTCTCTCAGCCAATCCGGCAGGCTGCCGGAGGCGAGGGTGGGTTTTTGCAAAAAGGCGTCCCATCCCGGAAGACAGGAGAAGGCGATCTTCATCCCTTCTTTCGTGCCATAAGCGTGTGGGTGACCGCAACCACGATGGTAATCACAACAAAGATGACGCCGATGGCGTTGATCATGGGCGAGAGGCCGAACCGCATACGGCTGCCGATCTCGGTGACCAGGGTCCAGGAACTGCCGATCGCGAAGAAGGTGGTGTTGTAGTTCTCGATCGACTGCAGAAAGGACACCACGGCGGCCGTTGCTATGGTGGGCGCCAGGAACGGCAGAGTGATGCGGCGGAAGACCATGAAGGGCGAGGCCCCCAGATCGAGGGCGGCTTCCTCCAGCACCCGGTCCTGACGCTGCAGACGCGCCATGAAGAGCAGCATGCAGAAAGAGGCGATGAAGGAGGTTTGAGCGACTGTGGTCGTGAAGAGACCGGCCTGTACACCGAAATAATCCCGCCAGAAGATCATAGTCGTTGCGCCCAGGACGATGCCGGGCAGGAGCACGGGTGACGCCAGGATGGTGTAAAGCAGGGTCGTGCTGCGCGATTGCATCCGCGTCAGAATGAAAGCGCCGGAGAGACCCAGCGGAATGGAAAAGGCGATGACCCCAGCTGCGATCAGCAGGGAATGCAGCAGGCCCTGCACGAAGCGCTTGTCGTTCGGAAGCTCCGCGAACCACTGCAGCGTGAAGCCCTGCCAGTCGGTGACAGAGGGGGTCGGAGAGGCGTTGAAGGCGGCGGCCACCATGAAGCCGAGCGGCAGGAACATGTAGGCGAAGAAGAGCACGAGATAGCCGTTCAGGATGGCGTCGGCCCAGTTTCGGCCGCGCTGTTGCGTGGCAGTAGTGGCTGCGGTGCTGCTGATGGAGGTCGCGCTCATTTTGCGATATCCCTGATCCCGACCTTGAAGACTTTCATGGTCACCAGAATGAACACGATGCAGGCGACCAGCAGCGCCAGCGAGTAGGCCGATCCCTGATTCCAGGAGTCCGCTTCGAAAAAGCGGCGGTAAATCAGCTGGCTGAACCAGTCGGGATGCATGCCGCGTCCGACGATTTCAGGCGCGGCGATCGAGCCCGCTGAAAGCATGAAGGTCATGATCGAACCCACGGCGATGCCGGGTTTGGCATGGGGAATGACGACCCGTGTGTGGATCTTCCAGGGCGAGGCACCGAGATCGCGCGCCGCTTCGATCTGGCTTTTGTCCAGCGTGTCGATGGTGTTGTAGATGGGAAACACCATGAAGAGGACGTAGGCATAGACCATGACGGCAAAGACCGCGCCGTTCGAGGCGACGAAACGGAAACCCTCGCCGGCGGAGAGGTCGATGAAGCCGATAAAGTCCAGCAACGTGTTCAGGATCCCGTTCCGGTCCAGGATCATGACCCAGGAGAAAATCCGCAGCAGCTCGTTGATCGCGTAGGGGATCAGCAGGCCGACGAGAATGATCGTGAGTGTGTTCTTGTTTTCCATGGTCGCAGCGGCATAGGCGACCGGGTAACAGATCACAAAAGCACAGATGGTCACGGTGAAGGCGTAGACCAGCGTCAGGATGAAAATCTGCAGATGCAGCCCGCTCATATCGGTGAAATTCTTGAGCGAGTAGTGCTCTTTCGTGCCTGCAACGCCGGAGGAGGTATCTTCCTGAGCCTCCAGATCCGTGATCTTGGTCTCGAGCGCGCTGAGGCGCTGGTTCAATTCCGCCAGGCGGGCGGTGCGTTCACCCGCCGAGAGCGCGGGCTGTGCACCTGCGGCATTGGGCGAGGGTGCAAAGGGAGAGAGGCTCGGAGCGGACGGTGAGGGCGTCGAAGGTGAAGGCGTTGAGGGCGAGGGAGCAGAAGGAGAGGGCGCAGAAAAGGATGGCGACGGCGCTGTTGGCGTTGCCGGGCTCGGAGTGGCCGGGCTTGGAGTGGTCGGGCTTGAAGCGGCCGAACCTGAATCTGCCGGGCTATCGGTCATCTGCTCAAGCGTGCCGACCTCACGCTCCAACTGGAGCTTTTCCACGTAGGCACGGTCGATCTGCAAGGCCAGCATCGCCGTCTCACCGCCACGGTCCTCGTAGGTAAAGGCGCGCTCGATCATCCTGATCTGCGGGACGACGATCAGCAGCAGGATCCAGATGGCGACCAGAGCCACGAAGATGCCTGTGAGGCCCAGGCCGTAGGTTCTGACCAAAGCATTCATGGCTAGGCGGAACTCCGGGCCATGGGGCCGGGCCGCATCACCGCCGTGTCGGCGGTACTAAAGGCCAGGGTCATGGACTCGTCGGCGCTGAAATCCCGGTTGCCCTTGTTGTGGAGATTGACGTGGATCTCCTGCTCGCCCGAACGCAGATAAAGGTTGATCAGGGCGCCTTCGAGGTCCCGGCGCAGAAGTTGCCCTGAGATCCGGTTGCTGTCCTCATTGCCGGCTACACCATCCGCGTCGGCGATTTCAATGCGCTCCGGGCGCACGAGAACCAGCGCTTCTTCGCCGACTGTCAGGTCGTTGAAGTTTCTGCCACGGAGCAGGCCCTGGCCGGTTTCGACCTCGACCGTGGTGCCGTTCGTGTGTTTCACCCGGCCGCCAAAGACATTCTGTTCGCCAACGAAGGTGGCCGCGAAGGGCGTTTGCGGCATGTTATAGAGTTCCGCGGCCGTGGCGATTTGCTCGATCCGGCCTTCATTCATGACCGCGACCCGGTCGGACATGGCCAGGGCCTCCCCCTGGTCGTGGGTGATGTAGATGAAGGTGACACCGGTTTTGCGCTGGATGTCCTTCAGCTCCGCCCGCATGTGCTGCCGGAGTTTGAGATCGAGCGCCGAGAGCGGTTCGTCGAGCAGCAGCACCGCCGGTTCGACGGCGAGGGCGCGTGCGACGGCGACGCGTTGACGCTGGCCGCCGGAGAGTTCAGTGGGTTTTTTTTCGGCCTGGCCGGTCAAAGCCACAAGCTCCAGCAGTTCCTCGGCTTTGCGGCGGCGTTCCTGTTTGCTGACCCCGCGCGCCTCCAGTCCGAAGGCGACGTTTTCCCAAACGCTCATGAGCGGGAAGAGCGCCAGGGTCTGGAAGATCAGGGCGGTGGGGCGCTTGTTGGGTCCCAATCCATTGACCGACTGCGCGCCGATTGAAATCGAGCCGGTCGAAGGCTCCAGAAAACCGGAAATCATCCGCAGGATGGTGGTCTTGCCACAGCCGGAGGGACCGAGAATCGAGAAGAACTCCCCCGCGTTGATCGTCAGATCGGTGGGGTGAACCGCGGTGAATCCATTGGGATAGGTCATGGAAACACCGGACAGTTCTACGTTTTGTCCGTGCATGGTCATTTCTTGCTTTTGGCCTCGCGTTACCGGCCTGGGAAGAAGGCCGAAACCGCGGGAGCGCATTCAGGCTCCCGCGGTTCCCGATCTTTTGCAGCGCACTAGAAGCCGCAGCGCGTTTTCACGGATGCGCGAAAACGCTCAGGCGACTCTAGGCGTTGGTGATCTGATCGACGTATTCCTGACGCAGGGGCGCGAACCAGGGAGTGTCGGCCTGCCACCACCAGAGCGAAGCGAGATTGTCGGCATTGTAAACCTCGCCGAACTGCTTCTTGTAGTCATCGCCGGCGAAGTCCGCGGCGCCCGATACGGCTGAGTTATAACCGGTGTTCTTGCTGAGCAGACCCGCCATTTCCGCGGTGAACATGGCATCCATGAAGGCATAGGCCTGGTCGATATTGGCCGCGCCGGAGGGCACGCCGACCGAATCCATCCAGGTGATGCCGCCTTCTTTCGGCATGCGGTATTTCCACTTGGCGTCCTCGCGGCTCAGCAGAAGACCGGTGGTATCCCAGGTCTGGCCGATCTTGGCACCGCCCTGCTTGAAGGCGTTGGTGGCCTCGGTGGCAGAGTTCCAGAAGGCTGCGATGTTTGCTTTGTGCTCGATGACGTACTTGGCACAGGCGCTCCAGACCCGGCGGGCGTCTTCTTCGGTCTTGTAGACGTCCAGCATCCGGTTGGTTTCCAGCTCGCCGATGGCGTCGAGGTAAAGACCGACACCCATGATGGCGGATTTCTGGCGGAAAGCGGCTTTGCCCGCGGCCTCCGGCAACCACAAGGAGCCGAAGGAGACCTCATCGTCGGAGAGGTTCATGACCGAGCTGTCGAAGGTGATGGCCTCGGTACCCCAGTTGAAGGGCAGCAGGTAGCGTTTTCCGCGGTAGGTCGCGCCCAACTGCACGGAATCGTTGACCATCGATGCAATCAGATTGCCGGCGTTCTTCAGCTTGCCCTCGTCGAGCGGCTGCAGCAGGCCGTCCGGATAGTAGCTCGGGCCGTTGGTGACTGACGGGAAGATCACGTCAAAGCCCTTGCCGCCCGCGGCCTTCAGTTTCTGTTCGGCTTCGTCGTTGGAACCGTAGGTGGAGAGGTTCACTTTGATGCCGGTGTTGCCTTCGAAGAGATCGATCATGTTCTGCTGAACGTAATCGCCCCAGGCAAAGACATTGACGCTGCCGGAGGAAGCGAGCGCATCAGAGGCGCGGAGAACGGCTGGCGCGGCGGCCAAAGCACCGGCAGCCGCCGTGCTCTTCAAGACTTTGCGGCGAGAAATCATAGTTTTTGTCCCTGTAATCGTCGTGAGGATACTCGCTGTTGCGAGTTTCATTATTGCAGCTCCCCTCTAACCAAGAAGCTTTAAGGTGCTGCGTCTGTTTTGTGACGGTTTTGTTACAACTCTCCAATATTGACCCCATGTGCGTCCGCTTGCAAGCTCACAGCGAGTTGGTAAAGTCGGCTGCTTTTTTGGCGGAACGGATTTATGGCACGCGCGACGATTAAAGATGTTGCCGAACTCGCGGGGGTCTCGATCGCCGCGGTGTCGCGTGTGCTGTCGATCAACGGCAGCGCCTCGCCCCGGATGCGCGCGAAGGTGATGGAGGCCGCCGACCAGCTCGGCTACCGGCCCAACGCCCTTGCGCGCAGCATGATCAACGCCCGGACCAACCTGGTCGCGCTGGTGATCGGGGCGACCTCCAATGTCTTCGATGCCGCGCTGGTCGACGGACTGGCGGACCATCTCGCCCGGCGCGGCAAAAAGCTGCTGCTCACGCCGGTGGTCGATCTGGGGGCCATCGATGACGAACTGATGGGCGCGCTTGACTACCAGGTCGATGCCGCCGTCGTCGCCGCGGGAACCATGACCCGGGAGGCCTGTCTCAAGTGCGCCAAGTTGGGTGTGCCGGTGATTCTCAGCGGCCGGAATATCGATTCCCCCGGCATCGACAGCGTTCTGGCCGACAACAAAGGCGGCGGGCGTATGGCCGCTGAGCTGCTGATGCGCTCCGGCTGCCGGCGCATTGCCTATGTGGGCGGCACTTATTACGCCTTTTCCGACCAGGAACGCCGCCAGGGTCTGGAAGATGCGCTAAAGGACGCCGGCCGGGATCTCTCGGTCGCGGTGAAGATCCGTCAGTCGGAGGAGATGACCGGCTTCGAGGTCGCCATGGAGCTGCTGTCGCGATCTGACCGTCCCGATGGTGTTTTCTGCATCAACGATATGGCGGCGATAGGGATTCTCCAGGCCGCCGCCGCGCTCGGCCTCTCGGTGCCGGAGGATGTCGCGGTCATTGGTTTCGACAATACCGAGCTGGCGTCCTGGCCGAATTTCCGCCTCACGACCATCGATTATCCGGTCGGCAAGATCGTCGACGCCATTATCGAAATGCTGGAAACCCGCCTGGCGCAACCAGACCTGCCTGCCCGAATCCACCGGGTGCGCACCCGCATGGTGGTCCGTGATTCGACGCCGAAGAAGCTCAGCCCCTTTCCACGATGAGTGCGAGGCGCGGGCTTGCATTGGTAGGGGCCTCGCTTTGGCGGGGTGGTCTTGCCTTAGGCGAGGCGCCGATGCATAAGCGAAGGAACCTCTTGGATCGCACCACCCGGTCGCGATCGTAATCTCGAAATCTTGGTGAGGATGTTTTGGTGATGAACGGCGCGCAGACTTTGGTGAAAACCCTTCTGGGGGCGGGGGTTGACGTTTGTTTTTCCAATCCCGGAACCTCGGAGATGCATTTCGTTGCGGCGCTCGACGAGCATCCCGACATGAAGTGTGTCCTGGGTCTGCATGAAACCGTCGTCACAGGCGCCGCCGACGGCTACGCGCGCATGGCCGGTAAGCCCGCCGCGACACTGCTGCACCTGGGCCCTGGCCTGGGCAACGGCCTGGCGAACCTGCACAACGCCAAGCGGGCGCGCTCGCAGGTGGTCAATGTGGTCGGGGATCACGCCACCTATCACGGCCACTTCGATGCGCCCCTGACTTCGGATGTGGAAGGTATTGCACGGCCGGTTTCAGACTGGGTGCGATCCAGCAAAACCTCGCACCGGGTGGCCGGCGACGCCGCCGAAGCCATCGCCGCAGCCAGACAAGCGCCCGGGCACATCGCGACACTCATTCTACCCGCGGACTGCGCCTGGAGCGAGGCAACGGGCCCGGCGTCTCCCATCGAACCGCCCAAGCCGCTGGCGCCCATCGAGGCAGCCGTGAGCACCGCGGTCGACTGGCTGCGCAGCGGCCGCAAGGTGGCGGTTCTCCTGGGCGACCAAGCGCTGATGGAGGAGAATCTGGAGCTTGCCGGGAAGATTTCGGCAGCCTCCGGCTGTGAGCTTTTTTCGCCGACCAGCAACCGCCGTATGATGCGCGGCGCCGGGCGCGTGGCGGTCGAACGCATCGCCTATCCGGTCGATGTGGCGCTGGCGCGCCTCGCGGACTTCGAGGTGGTGCTTTCGTTCGGTGCCGATGAACCGGTCGCTTTTTTTGCTTATCCCGGCAAGCCAAGCCGGGTGTTCCCGGAAGGCTGTGAAGTGATTCCGGTGGCCACGGTCCGTCAGGACATTCCTGCGGCGCTGGCCGCGGTCTGCGAGGGTCTGGGTGCGCAAAACACCGCCGCGCCCGTCACGGAGCTTGCGTTGCCCGATGCACCAACCGGCGCAATTACACCGGACGCCGCCGCCGCTGTCATCGCTCGTTCTCTGCCGGAAAACACCATTGTCATCGATGAGGCCATTACCTCGGGCCGGAGCCTGGACGGCATCACGCGCGGAGCTGTCGCTCATGACTGGCTGCAGCTCACCGGCGGCGCGATCGGGGGCGGTTTTCCCCTGGCGACCGGCGCGGCGACGGCCTGTCCCGACCGCCCGGTTCTGGCGCTTCAGGCGGACGGCTCCGGCGCGTACTCGCTGCAGGCGCTCTGGACCCAGGCGCGGGAGGAGCAGCATGTGGTGACCCTGATCTTCGCCAACCGGGAATACCGGATTCTCAAGGGCGAGATGGCCAACGTCGGTGTGAAGACGGTCGGGAAAAACGCCCTGGGCATGCTCGACCTGCGGCGCCCGACCATCGGCTGGGTCGATCTGGCCAAAGGCTTCGGAGTCGCAGGCGAAGCTGTGGAGAGCGTCGAAGATCTGACGGCGGCTCTGACGCGAGGCTTCGCCGAGAAGCGGCCTTATCTCATCGAAGCGATCATGCCGTAGTTTTGACGGCTCGCGCTGCGTCGGTTCCGGCCCGCTCATCCTCCCGGCCGCTTTGTGGGGTTTGATTATGTTCGGCTAGCGCCGAACCGGCACCAGCCCGCTCCCCCTCCCAACCACCCAATGCGATTATCCTGCGGGTAGTTGGGAGGGGGAGCGGGCCGGCACCGCAAATTACAAAATACTTACCCCTCACTCCGTTCCCGAAGAAAGCGGATCAGCGCCTGTCCGGCGTTGTGGATGTGGGCGGCGGTCAGGGTGACGGCCTTGCGGGCGTCGCGCTTGAAGCAGGCGTCCAGAATGGCGTCGTGATCGCGTCTCGCGCGGGCCATGCCCTCGGTCAGGTCGAGCTGGGCGCGCACATAACGCTCGACCCGGTCGTTGGCGCCCTGCACGATTTCCAGGTAATAGGGCCGCCCTGAATCCCGATAGAGCGCCGAATGAAAGAGACGGTTAAGGTCGCCCCATTTTGCAGGGTCTGTCTCTGCGGCAAAGGCCTCGCAATAGCCTTTTGCCAGCTCGAGAGACTCCGGGGTCATGGATTCGACCGCGTACTCGATCAGTTTGGATTCCACCAGACCGCGGAACTCGAAGATTTCCTCGATCTCGCTGGGCGACATGGAGGCGACGACAACGCCCTTGTAGCGGACCGAGGTGACCAGGCCCTGGGCTTCCAGGCGCTTGAGAGCCTCGCGGACGGGAATGCGGCTGACGCTGAAGAGCTTTGCGACGCTTTCCTGCCGGATGGTCTCGCCTTCGGCCATTTCCCCCCGGATGATCGCGTCCCGCAGGGCGTCGTAGATGACGTCCGAAGTGGAGGCGGTGAGGCTCAGGTTGACGGCCTTCAGATTCAGTTCGCTCGCCACTCACGTCTCTCGTTCTGTTGCGTTCCGGTTCAAAACTAACTCTAGTCTAAATTGGATCCAATATACTATAGTTGATCTCAGAACGAAACCAATGCCGCTGAGCCGGGCCGGACAAAAGCTGCAAAAACACCGGGCGGACCAGCGGACGAACAACGAGGGCGCGAGATCATGTGGAAGGGTATTTTTCCGGCGGTCACCACGAAGTTCACCGAAGACGGCGGGCTCGATCATGACGAGATGAAGCGCTGCTTCGACCTGCAGATCGACGCCGGCTGCGACGGGATTATTGTCTGCGGGTCCCTGGGGGAAGGCTCCATGCTGTCCCAGGAGGAACGTCTGGAGGTCATGAAGACCGCGCAGGCCTCGGCGGGAGATCGTCCGGTCCTGATGACCGTGGCGGAGGCCGCTACCCGGGAAGCCTGTGCCCTGGCCGAAAAGGCCGCCAAGGCAGATGCCTCGGGCCTGATGATTGTGCCCAGCCCGATCTATCACACCAATCCGGAAGAGACGAAAGCGACCCTGCGGGCCGTGGCCGAGGCAAGTGATCTGCCGATCATGATCTATTCCAATCCGGTGGCCTACCGGGTCGACGTCACGCCCGACGTGATGGAGGATCTGGCCGACGATGCGCGCTTCGTGGCGATCAAGGAGTCCTCGGATAACATCCGCCGGACCACGGACATCATCAACCGCCTGGGCGACCGCTACGATGTTTTCACCGGTGTCGACAATCTGGCCTTCGAGGCGCTCTCGGTCGGGGCCGTCGGCTGGGTCGCCGGTCTGGTGGTGGCCTTTCCGAAGGAGACGGTGGCCATTTACCGCCTGATGAAGGCGGGCCGGGTCGACGACGCCCTGCAGATTTACCGCTGGTTCCGGCCGCTGCTGGATCTCGATGTCTCGACCTATCTGGTGCAGAACATCAAGCTTGCCGAAGCCCTGGAGATCAAATCCAACGACCGGGTGCGCATGCCGCGCATGCCGCTGTCGGGCGCGCGCCGGGCCGAGGTCGAGAAGATCATCATGGATGCGATCGCCAGCCGTCCGGTGCTTCAGGATCTCGATTCGCTGGTCGCTTGATAAAGTCGCCTGAGCAGACGGAAGGATCGTCCGGGAGGGGGCAGGAATGAAAATCACCGGGATCAGGGTCTATCAGGTCGACCTGCCCCTGAAGGAAGGCCGCTACAGCTGGTCGAACGGCAACTTCGTGGAGACCTTCGACGCCACGGTGGCCGCGGTCGAGACCGACGCGGGCCTGACGGGTTACGGCGAGTGCTGTCCGCTGGGTTCGGCCTACCTGCCTTCCTACGCCCTGGGGGTGCGTTCGGGGCTTGCTGAGATCGGACCGAAGCTGATCGGTCTGAACCCGACCGATCTGGGGCCGCTGAACCGGCATATGGATGCGGTCTTACGGGGGCATCCTTATGTGAAGTCGGCCATCGACGTGGCCTGTTGGGATATTCTTGGCAAGGCCACCGGGATGCCGGTCTATAAGCTGCTGGGCGGCGCGGAACAGGACGAGGTGCAGCTTTACCGGGCGATTTCTCAGGAAAGCCCGGCGGAGATGGCAGCGAAGATCGCGGGCTACCGCGCCGAGGGCTATCACAAATTCCAGCTTAAGGTCGGCGGGGATGCCGACACCGATATCGAGCGTATCCGCACCTGTGCCAAGGAAATGCAGAAGGGCGATACCCTGGTGGCGGATTCCAACACGGGCTGGAGCATGCACGAAGCCGCGCGGGTCGTGGCCGCCGTGCGCGATGTGGACGTCACTATCGAGCAACCCTGTCCGACTTACGAGGAGTGCCTGGTGACGCGGCGCCGCACGGCGCTGCCCTTCGTGCTGGATGAGGTGATTGACGGCGTCGGCACTCTGATGCGGGGCATCGCCGACGGGGCCATGGATGTGATCAACCTCAAGATCTCAAAGGTCGGCGGTTTCACCAAGGCGCGGGTCATGCGCGATATCTGTGTTGCCTCCGGCATTCCCATGACCATCGAGGACACCTGGGGCGGCGATATCGTGACCGCCTCCATCGCCCATCTGGCGCGCGCGACGCCGGAAGAGTTCGTCTTCTCGGCTACGGATTTTAACAGCTACGGTACGGTGGAGATTGCCAGCGGCGCGCCCAAGCGGGTCCAGGGCCGTATGACGGCGGCGGAGCGTCCAGGTTTGGGAATTGAGCCGCTTTTCGATGTGCTCGGTGACCCGGTGCTTTCCATCTGATTTAAAGGACGGAACGGCATGCGCGCCAGCAAAGTCATACATGTCGTTTCCTGCCACGCGGAGGGCGAGGTCGGGGATGTCATCACCGGCGGTGTGATGCCGCCACCGGGCGAGACGATCTGGGCGCAGTCACGCTGGATCGCCGAAGATCAGACGCTGCGTAATTTCATGCTCAACGAGCCGCGCGGTGGCGTCTTCCGCCACGTGAACCTGCTGGTGCCGCCGAAAGATCCGCGCGCGGCGGCCGGCTGGATCATCATGGAACCCGAAGACACGCCGCCCATGTCCGGTTCCAATTCAATCTGCGTGGCGACGGTTTTGCTGGACTGCGGAATGGTCCCGATGACCGAGCCGCAGACGCGCATGATCCTGGAGGCGCCGGGTGGCCTGGTGGCGGTCACCGCTGACTGCCACAAGGGCAAGGCGGAACGCATTACGGTCCGCAATCTGCCGTCCTTTGCCGACAAGCTGGATGCGGTGCTGGAGGTCGCGGGGCTCGGGACGCTTCGGGTCGATACCGCCTACGGCGGCGATAGCTTTGTCATTGCCGATGCTAAGGATCTCGGCTTCGCCATCACACCGGATGAGGCGCGGGAGATCTCGGAGACCGGTGTGCGGATCACTGACGCGGCCAACGAGCAACTGGGTTTTGCGCATCCGGAAAACGCCGAATGGACTCACATTTCCTTCTGTCAGATTGCGGCGCCGCTGGAGCAACAGCCCGACGGTCTGCACGGGCGCAATGCGGTGGCGATCAAACCAGGGAAACTGGATCGCTCCCCCTGCGGCACCGGCTGCTCGGCGCGCATGGCGGTTATGCATGCAAAGGGAGAGTTGAAGCTGGGTGAAGGCTTCGTAGGGCGCTCGATCATCGGCTCACGCTTCGATTGCCGGATCGAGGAAGAGATCGCACTGGGTGATCAAGCGGCCATCGTGCCTTCCATTGCGGGACGCGCGTGGATTACTGGAACGCATCAGCATATGCTCGACCCGGACGATCCCTGGCCGGGCGGTTACAAAGTCGGCGACACCTGGCCAGTGGCTTAGAAGAGGAAACTGGCGCTTCAGAACCTGGCTGGTGAAATCATGGAAAGATCGCTGTTCGCGGCTTTGCCCTCAAGGCAGTCGGCGATGATCCGGCCTGTGCCGGGCGCCATGCCGAGGCCGTAATGACTGTGGCCGAAGGCGGCGATCAGGTTATGGAACCCGGGGACCGGCCCGATGGCCGGAAGGTTGTCCGGGAAGGAGGGGCGGATGCCCATCCACTGCCTTTTAGCGCCTGTGTTCAGTCTCGGCAGAAGACGTTTCGCAAGGGGTTCCAAAGCCTGGGCGCGGGCATAGTTCGGTGGGGCGTCGAGGCTGGCGAATTCGGCGGTGCCCGCGACCCGTACGCCGCCGTTCATGGAGCTGACAATGATCTTGGCGCCGGCATCCTGGATGGAATTGTTGAGCGCGACCTGCGGCTCGGTGAATTCCAGATGATAACCCCGCTCGGCGATGAGTGGCAGATAAATGCCGAGAGGCCGCAATAACTCTGCCGACCAGATCCCTACAGCCAGAACGAGCTTTCTGGTAGGGATCAAACCCTCCGTCGTTTCCAGGTTGTGGGTCCCATCTTCCCGGGGCCGCAAGGCCGTCACCTCACACCGCCGGAAGGCGGCGCCACACGTCTGCGCCTGCGCCGCCAGAACCTTGCAGAGTTTACCGGGGTCCCGTGCGCGCGCCTGATCTTTTACGAGAGCGGCGGAGTGGTAGCCGGGGGCGAGGTCGGGTTCCAAATCCCGCAATTCTTCACCGCCGATGATCTCGACCTTCGCCCCTCGCGCGCTCCGCAATCTGTAAGGCAGGTCCTCGAGTGCCGGCTTTGTGTCGCCCCGATAGACACTGACGTGCATGCTCTCGGCCAGGAGGTTCTCATGGCCCGTGCCCGAGAGATACCGGCGGTAGAGCTCGAGATTCTCAAGCATCAGCAGGCTCATGGCATCGGAGATTTTCTCGACCTTTTCCGGCGTCGCGTTGCACAGAAAGGACCAGGCCCAGGGCAGAATCGAAGGCAGATCGCGCCAGCGGACCTTCACCGGGCCTTTGGGGTCGAGCAGCCAGCGTGGCACGGATTTCCAGACCTCCGGCGTACACTGCGGGACCACAGACCAGGGTGAGATCACGCCTGCGTTGCCGTAGCTGGTTTCTTCGCCGGGATCTTTGCGGTCGATGATCGTCACGGTGAGACCGCGTTCCAATGCGCTGAGCGCGCAGCAGACACCGACGATCCCGGCGCCCAGGATCGTGACGTCGGCCGCTTCCTTGCCGGACTCTCTCTTCATCTCAGCCTGTCACCTGACTCGCGTTTGTTCTGCGTTGGGCGAGCAGTTGCAGCAGGGCGACCGGCGCCAGGATCGCGAGTGACACCAGATCAGCCTGCCAGCTTGGCGCGATGAAGATCAGCCCCGCGACCGCACAGAGCAGGCGCTCGATGACACTCATGGGCGCCAGGAAGTACCCGACAACCGCTGCCGAAAGAGCAAGGACCCCGGCGATACAGCTTATCGCACTGTAGGAGAACTCGAGTGCGTCAAAGCCGGTTGAAGATACGAAGAGCAACACCGGCGCGTAGACGAAGGCCATGGGCGCCACGATCTTGCCCAGCCCGAGGGTAAAGGCCGAGATGCCGGTTCTGAAGGGATTGGAATTGGCGATCGCCGCGGCGGCATAGGCGGAGGTGCAGACCGGTGGTGTGATCTCCGAGACCACGCCGTAGTAGAGCACGAACATATGGCTGGCGATCGGCGGCACACCCAGCTGCGCGAGCGCGGGCTGCGCGACCGAGACCAGCATGATGTAGAGCGCCGTGGTCGGAATGCCCGCGCCCATCAGAATACAGGCGGTGGCGATCAGCAGCAGTGAAAGGAAGAGCTGCAGATCGGCCTGGGTGAAGATGTCGAAGGCGCCGAAGGGGATCAGTTCGTAGAGGCTTTGCGCCATAGCCGCAGCCCCGGAAGTGACCATGAAGCCGATGCGAAAACCGATGCCCGTGGTGTTGATCACACCGACGACGATGCCCACCGCGGCCGAGGCGGCGCCGACTGCCAGAGCGTATTTCACGCCGGTTTCGACGGCTTCGGATAGTTCCGGCATCCTGATCCGCTCCTGCGGATTGAAGACGCCGAGAACCGCGCCGGAACAGAGGATGACGGTCATGGTGAGATCGAAGCCGCCGCCCAGGAATTTCCAGACCACGAAGGCGATAAAGGCAATGGGAAAGAGCAGCGTGACGGGCGCCGAAATCCGGGCGGCCCCGACGATCAGGGCCATGGAGATGCCGCAGAAGGCGGACATGTAGGGGGTGTAGCCGGTAAAGAGCACGACCAGCAGCGCCACCAGCGGAATCAGATTGGCCCAGCCCTCGCGCCAGACCGCCCCCAAGCGGGGCAGCAACTCTGCGCTGAGGCCCTTGAGGTCCAGCTTGCGGGCCATCAGATGAACAACCGCGAAAACGCCGACATAGTGCAGCAGCGCCGGAAAGATCGCGGCAATGACGATGGTGGTGTAGGGGAGCTCCAGGAATTCCGCCATGATAAAGGCGGCCGCCCCCATGATCGGCGGCGTGATCTGTCCGCCCGCCGAACTGGCGGCTTCGACGCCGCCCGCGAAGTGACCGGGATAACCCAGGCGCTTCATGTTGGGGATGGTCAGTGCGCCGGTCGACACGGTATTGGCGACGGAGGAGCCGGAGATCGTGCCGAAAAAGGCGGAGGATACCACCGAGACCTTCGCGGGACCGCCGGTGTAGCGTCCGGCCAGAATGGTCGCGTTATCGATGAAGAGCTTGCCCAGACCCGTGCGCTGGGCAATGACGCCGAAGAGGACGAAGTGAAAGACGATGGTCGAAACCACCCACAGCGTCACCCCGAAGATGCCCTCCGCAGGAAAATAGATATTGTTGATGAACTGCCGCCAGTTGGTGCCCGGATGATTGAGTATCCCCGGATAGTACTGGCCGAAGAGGGCGTAGGAAATGAAGACGCAGATGATCAGGGGCAAGACCCACCCCAGGGTTCTGCGTGCGAGATCCAGCACCAGGATGATCAGAACACTGCCGAAAAAGATGTCGTAGGTGTTGGGGTTACCTTGCCGGAAGGTCTGCTCGGTGATGCCCAGGAAATCGATGCCCCGCCAGGCCGCTCCGATGTAGAGGGCGCTGACAATACCGAGAGACATCAGCAGGTAATCATAAAGCGGTACGTTGCCCGGACTGAGGATAGAGCGTTTCATGGCCAAGGCGTTCCTGGAGCGCACCAGGGGGAAGAGCGCATAGGTCATGATGAAAAGGCCGGTCAGGTGCAGGCCCATATGCCAATAGTCGACCGGCAGGCCGAAGCCCGCTGTGATGAAGTGGTAGATGGCGAAGACCAGCGCAACGGCACGCAGAAGCCTGGCGACAGGAACGGAAACCTCTCGCGTCGAAGAGGCTTCATCGTATTTTTCCTCGATAGCGGCGAGTTCTTCCGCCGTGAGCTCATGGTCCCGGTTCACGGTTGGATCCGACATTATGTCCCCCTGATTCCTCCACCGCCCGGCGGCGGCGATTTTGGTGCCGCCGCCGGGTACTTCAGACGCAATGCGCGTTTTTCCGGCGGAGTCTTACTTCAGCAGGCCGGCTTCTTTGTAGAAACGCTCCGCACCCGGGTGCAGCGGAACGCCGAGGCCAAGAACGCCGTCGAGCGCCGTTTCGGCAGTGATCTGCTTGCCCTTTGCGTGGCCGTTGTCGAGCAACTTACGGGTGTTCTTGTTCCAGAGCGCTTCGGTGATGCCGTAGATCAGCTCTTCCGGCTGATCGGCGGAAACCACCAGCATGGCGCTGACCGCCGGCGTGACGGTGTCGCTGTCGATCCCTTCATAGGCGCCGCCTGGAATCTTTGAGGGAATGTAAGAAGGGATAATCTCGTTGATTTTCTTGATTTCGTCGTCGCTGAAGGAATAAAGGCTCATCCCCTTCGTGGACGACAGCTGCACCATCGCGGCCACCGGCCAGCCCGCCGCATAGAAGTAGGCATCGAGCTGACCATCCGACAGGCGCTCGGCGGACTGCGAGTTGTTTAGCTCGGCTTCGTCCATGTTGTCGCGGGTGACGCCGTAGGCTTCCAGCATCTGCAGCACGGCGACCTGGGTGCCCGAGCCCGCCTGTGCAATGCCGACCCGCTTGCCTTTCAGGTCCGCAAGCCCGTTCAGATCACCGCCCTTGGGCAGAACGAGATGCAGATCCTCCGGGAACAGGTTGGCGATGACGCGCAGCTTGGGATGCGGTTTTCCCTCGAACTTTCCGGTCCCCGAGTACATGGCCAGCAGTGTGTCGGCGGCTGTCATGCCGGCTTCCAGCTCGCCGCTCTGAACGGCAGCGTTGTTTTGCACCGAGGCGTTCGTGGACTGTGCAATGGCGATCAGGCCGGGCACGCCACATTGTCCCCCTTCGTCGCAGGCGCGTGAGCCTGGCGGGGCGGAAATGGCGTTGGCGATGGTCCCGCCGATCGGGAAGTAGGTGCCGCCGGCGCCGCCGGTGCCGATACGGAAAAAGGTCGGTGTCTGTGCCTGTGCTGTCGCCGCTAAAATCGCCGCGCCGCTGATTGCGGCGGCGAGGACTGTTGTTCTTATTTTCATGGGTCTCTCCCCTGTTGCTCCCAGCCGACCCCATTGATCGGCAACACGAAATGGTAAGAGCGGCGGGATATTTGCTCAAATTATTAATTTCTCTATATTTATAGAAAAAATTTATGAGGTGGTGTTGTGAATCTGAAACAGATGTCGGCCTTCCGGGAGGTGATGCTGACCGGATCGGTTTCCGAGGCGGCGCGGAACCTGAACCGCACCCAACCCTCCATCAGCCACATGATTTCCGGTTTGGAAGACGAGCTGGGTATGCGGCTTTTCGAGCGGCAGCGCGGCCGCCTGCACCCGGTGCCCGAAGCCCAGTACCTCTTCAAGGAATGCACCGACGTCCTCAACCGTATCAGCAGCGTCAGTCAGAACATGCAGCGTATGAAGACGATGGAAAGCGGTGAGCTCAAGATCGTTTCCATGCCGGGACCGGCCACGGTTATCCTGCCCGAGCTGATCTGCCAGCATCTTGGGACGAAGCCGGAGGTCAAGGCGACGTTATTGTCCCGCAGCTCGGACGCGGTCCAGCAGCTGGTCGGGTCTCAGCAGTTCGATCTGGGCATCGCGGACCATGACCCGGCCCGGACCATCGAAGCCTCGCTGGTGTCCGCCGAGACCTTTTTCTTTGATTGTATCTGTGCCGTTCCGGCGGAGGACCCGCTGGCAGACCTGCCGGTGATCACGCCTGCGGAGCTCTCCGGGAAACCCCTGGCGACGCTCTTTACCGAGCATCGCAGCCATATCCTGACCCGCCGCGCGTTCGAGGCCGAGGGGCAAAGTCTCAATGTGCGTTTTGTCGGGCAGTTCTTCCACCCGCTTTTGACCTATGTGGAGCAGGAGTTTGCTTGCGCGATCATCGATCCTGTAACGGCGGAGTCCTGGCTATCCCGGGCCGCGCAGCCCAACTCCATCGTCTTTCGCCCCTTCGCGCCGGCAATTGAGTTCGGCATCGACCTGCTGACCCCGGCCTACCGCCCGGCGTCGCTGCTCGCCGGATCCTTCGCGGACCGCCTGATCGAGGTCTTCATGAAGATCGGCGCACGGCGCATGGGGCAGGGCTCGTCGGGCGAGGCGGTTGCCTAACTCTCAGCCAGGACCAGGTCGGCGCCCTTTTCTCCGACCATGATCGCGGGAGCGTTTGTGTTGCCGGAGGTCACCGCCGGAAAGACTGAGGCGTCGATCACGCGGAGGTTCTGCAGGCCGTAGACCTTGAGTTTGTGATCGACCACGTTCTCAGCCGGTGATGGGCCCATGCGGCAGGTGCTGACCGGGTGAAAGACGGTCGAGCTGCGTTTGCGGATGTCGGCGATCATGGCCTCGTCGCTTTCGACCGCGCGTCCGGGCTGCAGCTCTTCCTCGATGAGGGCTGAGAGGGACGGAGTTGCAGCGAGTTTGCGCAGGAAACGCACGCCCTCCAGCATTTCCTGCAGATCGTGATTGGTGGAGAGGGAGTTGGGGTGGATGTCCGGCTGGACCGCCGGATCGCTTGAGCTGATCTGCAGATAGCCCCGGCTGGTGGGACGGCAGGGTGAGATCCCCAGCAGGAAACCCGGGTAGGGATCGGGAGACATGAGCGGGCGCTTGCCCGGCGGCGCCTTGATGTAGCTGACCGGCGAGAAATAAAGCTGCATATTCGGGCGCTCGATGTCGGGCCGGGTGCGGAAGAAACCGCCGCCCTGATTGACGCTGAGGCAGAGCGGTCCCTGGCGCAGCAGCAGGTACTTCATCCCTGCCCAAAGCTTGCCGTGCCAGGGATGCAGTTCATTGTTAAGGGTTGGCCTGCGGGCGCGGTAGAGATGGTCGACCCCCAGATGATCCTGCAGGTTCCGGCCGATCGCCGGGCTCTCATGCAGGACTTCGATGCCGAGAGGCTTCAGGACATCGGCGGGGCCGACGCCGGAGAGCTGCAACAGCTGCGGCGAGGCGATCGATCCGGCGGAGAGAATGACTTCCCGCGCCGCGCGCGCCTGACGAAGCCGGCCGCCTTGCCGGTACTCGACGCCGACGGCCTTCTTGCCCTCGAAGAGAATACGGGTTGCCTGGGCCTTGCCTTTGACCCGCAGGTTGGGGCGTTTCATGGCGGGCCGCAGATAGGCCCGGGCCGCCGACATGCGGATACCGTTTCGTGTGGTGATCTGGTAGAGGCCGACACCTTCCTGGGTTTCGCCGTTGAAATCCTCATTGCGGCGCAGGCCCGCTTCCATGGCGCCCTTGATGTAAACCTCATTCAGCGGGTGCACATGCCGGGAAACATCCGCGACATGCAGCGGGCCGCCGGTCCCGCGCCAGGCATCGGCGCCGCGCGCATTGTCTTCGGACTTCTTGAAGTAAGGCAGGACGTCGTC
Organism: Denitrobaculum tricleocarpae; assembly: GCF_007004665.1. Taxonomy (GTDB): domain Bacteria; phylum Pseudomonadota; class Alphaproteobacteria; order Kiloniellales; family Kiloniellaceae; genus Denitrobaculum; species Denitrobaculum tricleocarpae. Next base: position 57,837 of record NZ_ML660060.1, read on the forward strand.
CCAGCCCCAACCCGGATTGCCGAGCTCTTTCCAGGCGTCGAAATCGGCGGCCTGACCGCGGATGTAGACCATAGCATTGATGGAGGAAGAGCCCCCCAGCACCTTGCCGCGCGGCCAGTAGCCCTCGCGGTTGTCCAGGCCGGGGTCCGGGGCGGTCCGGTACATCCAGTTGACGCCCGGGTCGTAGAAGGATTTGCCGTAGCCGATAGGCATCTGCACCCAGAAGCGCCGGTCGCTGTCGCCGGCTTCCAGAAGCAGAATGCGATGCTTCCCGTTCGCACTCAGACGGTTGGCCAGGACGCAGCCTGCCGAACCGGCGCCGACGATGATGTAGTCGTAGTTCATTCTGGAGGTTGCTGACACGGGGTTGTCTCGCCTTCATTGATGATCCGTGGGGGAGACTAAGTGACGTGCCTGTGGTGCGTCAGGTCCATTTTCGACATCCTGTCAGACCACTCGGCCTGTCCCGGCATTGGGGTGAACGCCCTCCAGGGCGCTGGCGAGCGTGGTGACACCCGCGACGATATCCGGTGGTTTGATGCCGCTGAAGCCCAGGACCAGTCCGTTCCTTTGCGTGGGGGCGATGGAAAAGCGCTCGATGGGCGTCACCGTAATGCCCTTTTGCCCGGCCGCCGCCGCCGCCTCATTCTCTCTGAGGTCGTCCGGCAGCAGGCCGATGGTGTGAAGACCGGTGTCGGTGGGCACAATCTCGAGCAGGCCCGAAAGATGTTCCCTGGCGGCGTCGCAGAGGACCTGATGGCGCTCCGCGTAGATCTTGCGCATGCGCCGAATGTGGGCGGCGAAGTGGCCTTCCTCCATGAAACTTGCGACGACAGCCTGGTTGGCCGAGGGCACGCCCTGCAAAAAGGCATTGCTGACCTGGTTGAAGACATCGACCAGGGCCGGGGGCGATACAAAATACCCCAGGCGCAGCGCGGGGAAGAGGGTCTTGCTGAAGGTCCCGACATAGATCACGCGGCCCGTCGCGTCGACGCTTTTCAGGGTCGGTTGCGGATGTCCGCCGTAACAGAACTCGCCGTCGTAATCGTCTTCGATGATCAGCGCTTCGGCCTTGTCCGCCGCCTTTAAAAGGGCGAAACGCCGCTCAAGCGACATGGTCGAACCCAAGGGTTGCTGATGGGCCGGCGTGACGAAGGCAAGGCGGAAATCAGGGGCCAGACGCAGGCCTTCTTCGACCATCAGGCCATGGTCATCGACAGGCATGGGGATCAGGTTTGCGCCACAGGCGACCAGGGAGTTGCGGGCGCCGATAGCGCCGGGATTCTCGAACCAGACCTTGTCGTTGAGATCGAGCAGCAGGCTGCCGATCAGATAAAAGGCCTGCTGCGCGCCGCCGACGATAAAGATCTGCTCGGGCTCACAGGCGATGCCCCTGTTGGCCCGGAGATGGGACGCGACGGCACGGCGCAAAGGCCCGTAGCCATGCGGGTCGCTATAGCCCATAACGATGTTGCGCTGATCGCGCCAGTGCTTGGACATCTGGCGTGACCAGAGAGCCAGGGGAAAAGCATCGAAGGCCGGCATGGCGGTGGTGAAGGCGCGGGGTTTGTGCGGCAGGCGTTCGTTGAACATCTCCGAGGCCCTGGCGATCGTGCGTGAGAGACGGGGCTTGCTGAGTGGTTGCTGCGCCGCGTCGGTGGGCGGGGATGCCGCCGCAGGACGGTTTTCCCTCAGCGCGTCGCTGACAAAGGTGCCCGCGCCGGTGCGGGACTCGATCAGCCCCTCGGCGGCCAGGCGCTCGAAAACCTCGATGACGGTGGTTCTGGAGATGCCGAGGTCTTTCGCCAGGGTGCGGCTCGCGGGCAGGCGCTCGCCCGCGTTGAGACCGCCGGAGAGGATCATTTCACGGATCGCCGTGAAGACCTGAGTGGTGACCAGTCGCCCGGACTCGCGGTCGATATGCAGAGAGAGCAGCAGGGCGCCGCCGCTTCGTTTGACCATTGGGACCGGCATCCTTCCTGGAGTCTGACCACGTTTTCGCAGATCAAGTGGTATTGTAGAATGTTTAAAATGGATCTTATCTCCAGTCCAATTCATTGTCATATCGATTAATCGAAAAGATCTTTCACCCCTGTTTGAGCTGGAAGCAGGGCAAAATCAGACATCGAAGCCAAAGCGGTATTGCGTTCTTATGAAAATCAAATCCATCGAGACCTTCTCAACTCAATACGTCGGTTTCGTCCGGGTGACCACGAGAGACGGCGCGCAGGGCTGGGGCCAGGTTTCGACTTACAATGCGGACATATCATCCCTGGTGCTGCACCGTCAGGTCGCGCCCTGGGCGCTGGGAGAGGATGCACGCGATATCGATTCCCTGGTCGATAGCATCACCGAGCGCGAACACAAATTTCCCGGCTCCTACCTGCGGCGTGCGATCGGCGGACTGGACACTGCGCTCTGGGATCTGCACGGCAAGCTGGCCGGTAAAAGCGTCTGTGAGCTGCTGGGCGGGACGCCCCGGCCGATCCGCGTCTATGCCTCCTCCATGAAGCGCGACGTCACGCCCGCGCAGGAGGCCGAGCGTCTTCTCACGCTGCGGGACCGCGACGGCTACGATGCCTTCAAATTCCGGATCGGCGCGGAATGCGGGCACGATGTTGACGAGTGGCCGGGCCGGACCGAGCAGATCGTGCCCATGATGCGCAAGGCCATGGGTGATGGCACAGCTTTGCTGGTCGACGCCAACAGCGGCTTTTCACCCAAGCGGGCCATCGAGGTGGGCCGGATGCTGGAGGACAACGGCATTTCCCACTACGAAGAACCCTGCCCCTACTGGGAGCTGGAGCAGACCAAGGAGGTGACCGATGCGCTCGACATCGATGTCACCGGCGGGGAGCAGGACTGCGATCTGGTGAACTGGCGCCGGATCATCGGGATGCGCGCGGTCGATATCGTGCAGCCGGACGTGAGTTATCTCGGCGGCATGACCCGCACCCTGCGGGTGGCCAAGATGGCCGAGACGGCGGGGCTGCCCTGCACGCCGCACTGCGCCAACCTCTCACTGGTCACGCTTTTTACCATGCATCTCCTGGGCGCGATCCCAAATGCCGGCAAGTATCTGGAATTCTCCATCGAAGGCCCGGACTACTATCCCTGGCAGGAGGGACTCTACGAGCGCTCACCCTACGATATCACCGATGGTAAGGTGACAATCCCCGATGCGCCGGGTTGGGGCGTGGAGCTCTCTCAAGCCTGGCTGGACGCGGCGGACTATCAGATCAGCGAAATGAGTTGAGTCCAGACCGGGGCCGGGCCAACATCTTGTCTCCTTTGGATGGCCGGATCGACAGGGAGCTCTCGTGAGTTCAAATCTCTTCACCGATGATTTCAAGACCGACCCCTACTGGTGGGAGGATACGCCGCGACCCCGGATCGAAGCGATCGAGCTACCCAAGACCGCGGACGTGGTGGTGATCGGTTCTGGCTACACCGGTTTGAATGCAGCCCTGGAGACCGCGCGCGGCGGGCGTGACACTCTGGTGCTCGATGCCGAGGCAGCGGGCTGGGGCTGCAGCACGCGCAACGGCGGGCAAATCAGCACCAGTGTGAAGTCGGACCTGGAGAGCCTGAGCGCGAAATACGGCCAAGACAAGGCCTTCGCGATCATGAAGGAAGGTCATAACGCGCTCGCCTGGATCGAGGACTTCGTGGGCCGGGAAAAAATTGATTGCCATTTCAAGGTGCCGGGCCGGTTCCACGCGGCCCATTCGGCGGCGCAGTTTGAAGCCCTGGCTGTGGAAGTCGGGCATGATACGCCGGGTCTGGAGATCGGCGCAGAGCTGGTGCCCCGCGGGGAACAACGCCGTGAGTTGGGCACGGACGCCTACCATGGCGGTGTCGTTTTTCCAAAACACGCCTCCCTCGATCCGGGGCGCTATCATCAGGGACTTCTGGACCGGGTCCTTGAAGCCGGTGCCGCTGTGATCGAGCACTGCGCCGTGACCTCGGTCGAGCGCAAGACGGACGGCTTCCAGGTCACGACTCCGCGCGGCAGCGTTCTGGCCCGTGACGTGGTGGTTGCCACCAACGGCTATACCGGAAGCGTGACGCCCTGGCAGCGGCGGCGGGTGATTCCGATCGGCAGCTACGTGATTGCGACCGAGCCTCTGGTGCCGGATCTCATGAACCGTCTGATGCCCAAGGACCGGATCGTCAGCGACACGCGCAAGGTGGTCTATTACTACCGGCCCTCGCCGGACCGGACCCGTATCGTCTTCGGCGGGCGGGTGTCGCACAACGAGACGGATCCCCTGACCAGCGGGCCGAAGCTGCATGCCGCCATGACCGGGCTCTTCCCGGAACTGGCGGAGACCCGGATCAGCCATTCCTGGGTCGGCTTCGTCGCCTATACCTTCGATGAATTGGCGCACATCGGTCAAAAGGACGGCTTGCACTACGCCATGGGCTACTGCGGTTCCGGGGTTTCCATGGCCAGCTATCTGGGTATGCGCACGGGACAAAAGATTCTCGGGCTCCGGGAGGGCCGGACCGGCTTTGACGATCTGACTTTTCAAACCCGGCCCTTTTACAGCGGCAATCCCTGGTTCCTGGGCGCTTCGGTCATGTACTACCGCTGGCGTGATGCCCGAAGTTGAGGCTTCTCGAGTCCAATTGGTATCTTAAATTGTTGAGAATGGCCCTTCCTGCCAGACCATTATAAAGTCGTAAAATCGTAACCTGAAACAAGAAGCGCGGCTGCGTTGCCTTTCCCCACGTAGGAGGGCGCGAATGGCAGACCGATAAAGACTAAAGACAGGCGACAGATGAGGAGGCACGAAAATGGGAAAAGAAGAAAGCTTTAGCAGTAGATCAAGGACCGGCATTGCGGCGGCTGCAATGGCTCTGGCAGCCGGTGGTTTTGTCTCGGGGGCCACGGCTCAGGAGAAAGTCACCATCGCATCCTGGGGCGGGTCTTACCAGGACGCCCAGAGTAAGGCGCTCTTCCAGCCCGCGGAAAAGGCGACGGGGATCGCGGTGACCGAAGAAACCTACGGCGGAATGTCGGACGTACGCCTGAAGGTCAAAGCCGGGGCCATGACCTGGGACATCGTGGCCAGCGGATCCGGCAGCGCGGCGCGTGCGGGCGCCGAGGGCCTGCTTGAGCCTCTGGACTACGACGTCATCGACGTCTCGAATTTCTATCCGACCCTCAAAATGAAATACTGTGTCGGCGGCGATGTCTTCTCGACGGTTTTCGCCTGGAACACCGAGACTTACGGTAAGAACGGGCCGCAGAGCTGGGCCGACTTCTGGGACGTTGAGAAGTTTCCCGGCAAGCGTGCGTACCGCGGCAAGGTCGCCGGCGCGCTGGAGCCGGCCCTGATGGCCGACGGCGTGCCCATGGACCAGGTCTACGAGGTGCTCTCGACCGAAGAAGGTATCGAGCGCGCGCTGAACAAGATCCGCGAACTCAAGCCGCACATTGCGGTCTGGTGGAGCTCAGGCGCGCAGCATGCGCAACTGATGAAGGACGGTGAGGTCGATATGACCACCGGCTGGAACGGACGTTTTGATGTTGCCATCAATGACGGCGCGAAGGCGGCCTACAGCTTCAATCAGGCTCTGCTGGATTACGATTGCTTCGCAATCCCCAAGGGTGCGCCGAACAAAGATACGGCCATGAAATTCCTGGCCGAGATCAGCAAGGCCGAGTACCAGGCCAATCTGCCGAAGTACATCACCTATGGGCCGACCAACAAGATGGCCTACGAGATCGGCAAGATCGACAAGGCGGTTGCCGAGAAACTGCCGTCGCATCCGGACAACGCCAAGCTGCAGCTGCCGGTCGATATCGAGTGGTACGGCAAGTTCGAGCAGAAAGCTTCGGCGATGTATCAGGATCTGGTGACCGAATAGTACGCGGTCATCGGGAATAGGGGTGGCGCTGGGGCGTCGGAGCGCTTGTCGCTGTCCGGCGTTCCGTTCTTGATGTATTTTTTCGGGAACGATCAGACTCTAGTTTTTGCGGGTTAGAGTTGCGCCACCCCTTTTTCGATAGACCGGAGCTGTTCCAGCGATCGGTACGAGAGGTTTGTTTTGAACGAGATGACTCCGGCAGCTTCGTCGGCCGGTTCTCCGGCAAATACGCCGGCAGGTGGCGCGCTGCCGATCACGATCCGCGACGCCACCAAGGCTTACGGCCGGATCTTCGCGCTCGACAATGTTGACCTGGACGTCCGCAGCGGGGAGTTCCTGACTCTGCTCGGTCCCTCCGGCTCCGGAAAAACCACCCTATTGATGGTGCTGGCCGGTTTTACCCGCCCGGACTACGGCAGCATCAAATTCGGCGAGCGCGAGATTGTCCGCACGCCGCCCCATAAACGTGACCTGGGTATGGTGTTCCAAAACTATGCTCTTTTCCCCCACATGACCGTGGCGGCCAATGTCGCGTTTCCGCTCAAGCTGCGAAGTGTCTCTAAGCCCGAAATGGATCAACGGGTCGAGCAGGCGCTGGAGACGGTGCAGCTTGGCGGTTACGGCGAGCGGCGCATCGATCAGCTTTCGGGCGGCCAACGCCAGCGCGTGGCCCTGGCGCGGGCGATCGTTTTCGAGCCGCGCATTCTCCTGATGGACGAGCCGCTATCTGCGCTGGATAAGAAGCTGCGCGAGCAGATGCAGATTGAGCTGCGGCGTCTGCATGACAAGCTGGGTATGACCACGGTCTACGTGACCCACGACCAGCGCGAAGCCCTGACCATGTCCGACCGGATCGCCGTGATCAATCATGGCCGGGTGATGCAGCTGGGCACGCCCAACGAGATTTACGAACGCCCCGCCAACAGGTTCGTTGCGGACTTTATTGGAGAGTCGACCTTCCTGCCGGTGAGCATTCAGGACGGCGTCGCAAGCTTCGCCGGCCAGGCTCTGAAAGTGGCTCAGTTGCCGCGCGGCGATCATGAACTGCTTCTGATGCTGCGGCCTGAGCGTCTGCACCTCGTCACCAACGGCGAAGAGGTGCTTGATGGCGCCGTGAATGCTTTCCAGGCGCAGGTGCGCGAGATGGTCTATCAGGGCGACAGCTTTCTCATGTATACCGCACTCGAGGATGGCACGGAGGTCACCGTGCGCGGGATGACCCGGCGCGACATGGTCTCCAGTCTGCCTGCCATCGGCGATGCGGTTCAGCTTGCGTTGCATAGCGACGACACGGTGCTGGTCTCGGCCGAGGGGACTTGAGCGGTGAGTGACTTTGCGCTTCCGTCTTCCGGGCCGTCTTCTTCTTCGCCTGTGCGCTCCAATCAGCAGGAACTGAAGCGCGACGCCCGGCGCGAACGTTTCGTCCTTTTCAGTCTTTGCTCGCCGGCCCTTTTGCTGGTGCTGATCATCATGGTGCTGCCGGTCGGCTGGCTCTTCTGGCTGTCGTTCCTGGGCGAGGACGGCAACTTCACGCTGGAAAACTACCAGCGCATGGTGGAGAGCAAGTCCTATGCCCGGATCTTCCGCAACACCTTCGAAGTCAGTCTGCTGACCACGGCGATCTGTATTCTGATTGGCTACCCGTTGGCATATTTTCTGTCTCAGTTGCCCAGGCGGACGGCGAACCTCTGCATGATCACCGTCTTGCTACCCTTCTGGACCTCTCTGCTGGTGCGCACCTACGCCTGGCTGGTGCTGCTGCAGCGCCGGGGGCTGGTCAACGAATGGGGGATGGACATCGGGCTTTGGGATGAACCGATCAAGCTGGTGCACAACCTCACCGGCACGCTCATCGGCATGGTCCATATCATGCTGCCGTTCCTGATCCTGCCCGTTTATGGCTCCATGCGGGCGATCGACCGGGACTACCTGAAAGCCGCGGCGAATCTGGGCGCCAGTCCGACCCAGGCCTTCTGGCGGGTGTTCTTTCCGCTTTCGCTGCCGGGACTCTTTGCCGGGTCGCTGATCGTATTTGTGCTTTGCCTGGGCTTCTTCGTGACGCCCGCGGTGCTGGGTGGCGGCAAGGTCATCATGGTCTCCATGCGGATCGCCACCAACATCGAGCTTTTCTTCAACTGGGGCGCGGCCAGCGCGCTGGGGGTTGTGCTGCTGTTTCTCACTCTGGCGATTCTGGGCCTGGCGTCGCGCGTATTGCGTTTCGATCAGATCCTCGGCAGGGGGCACTGACCGTGAGTTGGTTCAGCCGTCCGGCCTCGGAAACCCAGATCACCAACGGCCAGCGCCTGTGGCTTTACGCCGTGGCCTGGCTCGTGATGATCTTCTTGCTGGCGCCCACCGTGATCGTGATCCCCATGTCCTTCTCGGACTCGCAGTATCTCGAGTTCCCACCCCGGGTCTGGTCTCTGCGCTGGTACGAGCACTACTTCGGTTCGCCGGCCTGGATGCAGGCGACCGCGACGTCACTGAAGGCCGGGGTTCTCACCATGCTGGTCGCGACGCCGATCGGGGTGATGGCAGCCTACGGCCTGTTCGTCTCAAAGATGCGCGCGGCGAGCCTGATTTTTCTGATCCTGGTCATGCCGATCATGGTGCCGGTCATCCTGGTGGCCATCGGTGTTTTCTACATCTATGTGCAGATCAATCTGGTCAACTCCTTGCTGGGGCTCGTACTGGCGCACTCCATTCTCGCCATCCCCCTGGTGGTCGTGGTGGTGAGCTCGGCGCTCAAAAGCTACGACATGAATCAGGAGATGGCCGCCCGCAGCCTGGGCGCCTCGCGCTTCAAGGCCTTTATGGTGATCACCCTGCCGCAGATCCGCTTTTCAGTGATCACCTCGGCGCTGCTGTCGTTCCTGACCTCCTTCGACGAGGTCATCGTCGCCATGTTCGTCTCAGGCGGCGAGAACTCCACTCTCACCCGCAACATGTTCAACGCGCTGCGGGATCAGATCGACCCGACCATTGCGTCTATCTCGACGATTATGATTATCGTCTCGACCAGCCTGCTGGTGCTGGCGCAGGCTTTCGGGAGATCGGACGACGAGACCTGATGCGATAGCACCGGGCGGGAAGATGGTTTGGGGAGATGAAGAGAGTCCTGCAAGCGCTTGCGGATAGCCTCGAAGCGCAGTCTGGTTCCATGACTGCAGCGCTCTGTGATGCTTTGCGTCGTTCCAAGGGTGACACGCATTTACCGCCCTGCGAGCCGCCCCCGGCCGGCCGGATGCTCGATCAGATCCTGGCGACCGGTAACCCCGATCCCCATCCCCTGCTTGCAGAGGTCGCGCGCAGCAGAGAGACACTGGCCTGGTACGGAGCCAGGCCTGAACGTATTCCCGAGGCGATTGGAGCGCGCCTCTTTTTCGTCGAGCTGCTGGGGCCCGACGGCATGGTGTTTTGCGACCGCTGCCGCCTAGGCCTGCTTCTTCAGATGCCGGAGTCGCACTATCCGGAGCATGCGCACGCGGCAGACGAGCTCTATCTGGTGCTGAGCGGAACCGCGGAATGGCGGTCTGAGGGATCAGAGCCGGCGTTGCGGCCACCTGGATCCTTCATCCATCACCCGGGAAGGCAGCGGCATGCCATGACCACGCAAGAAGAAGCCCTGCTCGCGGTCTGGGCCTGGACCGGCGATATCGGTTTCGAAAGCTACAGCATCGAAGCCGGGCCGTAGCCCTCGCGATGTCAGGCCGCCGCGTGGCGCCGGATGGCCGTCACCCGGAAGCGGTTGGCGACGAAGGCTGCGTCAGTCAGACAGGCGTTGCCGGCAGGGTTGGCGCCGCTGACGTGATAGTCGCTGAAGGCTGCGCTTTGATTGACGAAGATGTTGCCGGTCAGATTGCAGGACAGGCTGACACCGGCGCGTGAAAAGGCGTCCGCGGCTTTGTCCAGGGTGGCCTCATCTGTGGCATAAACGGCGGCTGTGATGGCGCCCTTGTCCCTGGCGGATTGCGCCGCGCGGGCAATGGCGTCCTCCGCCGAGTCCGCTGCTACCACGAAGGCGATGGGACCGAAGCGTTCTTCCAGATGGGCGTCGCTCTGCGCGGCGTCGATTTTGAGAAGCATGGGGGTCGCGGTGCGCGCGCCGTCAAGTCCTTCAATCGCCTCCGAAGCCCGTATTACCTCGCCGAGGGATCCGGCCTGCTTGACCCGTTCCAGGGTCGCGGGATTGGCGATGGCGCCGCAGATCCCGGCGGCGCGGGCCGGATCGCCCAGCAGCTTGTCGATGGCAATCTTGATTCCCTCGGCGACCTCGTCGAAGGACTTGTGGCCGGCGTCCGTCTCGATGCCGTCACGCGGCACATAGATGTTCTGCGGGGCGGTGCACATCTGACCGCTGTAGAGCGAGAGGGAAAAGGCGATGTTGCCGCACATGCCCTTGAAGTTGTCGGTCGAGGCGACCACGATGGAATTGACACCGGCTTCCTCGGTATAGACCTGAGCCTGCCGGGCGTTCTCACGGACCCACTGACCGAAGCTGTTCGAGCCGGTGAAGTCGACGATGGCGACCTCGGGATGCAGAACCAGATCCTTGGTGATCTCCGTGCCCGCCTCATCGGCGGCCAGCAGCAGAACGTTGGGATCGAACCCGGCTTCGCGCAGAACCTCGCGCCCGATCTCGATGCTGAGGGCGAGCGGCAGAACGGCTGTCGGGTGCGGTTTCACGATGACGCTGTTGCCTGTCGCGAGGCTGGCGAAAATGCCCGGATAGCCGTTCCAGGTCGGGAAGGTCGCGCAGCCGATGGTCACCGCGATGCCGCGCGGCAGGATGCGGAACTCCTTATCCATCACGATGGGATCGTGCTTGCCCTGGGGCTTGGTCCAGGTGGCGGTGGCGGGGTTGCGGGTCATCTCGGCGTAGGCATAGGCGACGGCCTCGACCGCCCGGTCCTGGGCGTGGGGTCCGCCGGCCTGAAAGGCCATGACGAAGGCCTGGCCGGTGGTGTGCATCACCGCGTTGGCCATCTCGAAACTGCGCTTGTTGATGCGGTGAATGATCTCCAGGCAAACGCCGGTGCGTTCCTCCACGGAGGCCAGAATCCAGGCTTCGCCAGCCGTCTTCGAGGCGCCGATCAGTTGATCGATGTCGGCGGCGGGGTAGGTGATTTCCAGGGGCAGGCCGAAGGGGGAGGCTTCCTTGCCGACCAGCTCGCCGTTGGTCGGGTGGCCGGCCAGCGCGAAGCTGTTTCCAAGGCGCGCCGTGAAGGCGGCTTCGCCATCGTCTTTTGCGGTCTCGCCGTAGATTTTTCCGCTTGGGGCTTCAGGGTAAGGGCTCCAGTAACCGCGGTCCCGCGCCGCCGCCAAAGCCTTGTCCAGCATCTCGCGATGGGTCTCGAAGAAGCGCGTCATGATTGGTCTCCCGTCAAGCGGTTACGCCCGGCAATCACCGCCAGGTGCGATGCGGACAAAGGTTGTTTTTGATTGATTTAAATAATTGACCGACCGGATGGTCTATGCAAGATGTTTTTTAACTGCGCAGGTGATCGACCCTGCCGATAGAATCACCGCGGCTTACTGCGGAAAGATAAACAGGGAGTGCGGGTATGAGCGAAGAGAGCATCCAGATCGAGCAGGCGGCGGGATATCGTGTTTTCACCCTGAACCGGCCTGAAAAACTCAACTCCTTTAACGCGGACATGAACCGGGCGCTCTTCGTCGCCTTCGAGGCGGCGGCTGCGGACGATGACTGCCGCGCGGTTTTGCTGACCGGTGCGGGCCGGGCTTTTTGCGCCGGGCAGGATCTGGGCGACCGGGACTTTTCGAAAATGGAGGGTCCGCCCGATCTCGGCGAGACCATCGAGACGCTCTACAATCCCCTGGTGCGCTCGATCCGGGCCATGGAAAAGCCGGTGGTCTGCGCGGTGAACGGTGTAGCCGCCGGGGCAGGCGCGAACATTGCCCTGGCCTGCGACATCGTGCTGGCGGCGAAGTCGGCGAAGTTCATTCAGGCTTTTTGCAAGATCGGGCTGGTGCCCGACAGCGGCGGCACCTGGAGCCTGGCCCGCCTGATCGGTGAGGCGCGGGCCAAGGCGTTGGCCATGACCGGCGTCCCGGTCTCCGCAGAAGACGCCGCGGACTGGGGGATGATCTGGCAGGCGGTCGAGGATGCGGCGCTGATGAACGAGGCGCGGGCGCTGATGGAAGGTTTCGCAAAGGCGCCGACCGTCGGTCTGGGCCTGACCAAACGGGCCATCCAGGCGGCGGCGACGAACAGCCTGGACCAGCAGCTCGATCTGGAGCGCGATCTGCAGCGCGAGGCAGGGCAGACCCCCGATTATGCCGAGGGCGTGAGCGCGTTCCTGGGTAAACGCGCGCCGAACTTCACGGGCCGCAAGGCATGAGCGAAGCAAAAGCCATGACGCCGGACGAACTGGCGAAGGCCTGTGCCGACTCCATGTGGGCCGATGACAGTGCGTCGCAAGCCCTGGGCTTTGAGATCGAAGAGGTGACGGCGGGGCGGGCACGGCTCTCCATGACCGTGCGTGAAGACATGCTCAACGGACAGCGGATCTGTCATGGGGGCTTTATCTTCACCCTGGCGGACAGCGCCTTCGCTTTTGCCTGCAACAGCTACAATCAGTTCGTGGTCGCGCAACACTGCGCGATCAGCTTCATCGCGCCCGCCTATGAGGATGACCGCCTGATTGCGACGGCAAAAGAGGTCACGCGCTATGGCCGCTCCGGAATCTACGACATCAGCGTGGCGCGCGAAGACGGCGCGGTGATTGCCGAGTTCCGGGGGCAGTCCCGCTCGGTCAAGGGCACGCATCTGCCGGAAGACGAGGTCGCTCTCAAAGCGTGAGAGTCCAAAAAGACAAGAAACAAAAGCGATAAGAACACCAAGACCAGGAGGATCGCACCATGGAAGACCGAACCCCGCAAAAGACGGATCTGGATCCGATAGAAATCGCGTCGCGGGACGAGATCGCCGGCCTCCAGCTCGAACGCCTGCGCTGGTCGCTCCGTCACGCTTATGAGAATACAGCTTTCTACAAGAAAAGCTTCGATGCGGCGGGCGTGCATCCGGATGATCTGAAGTCGCTCTCCGATCTCTCCAGGTTTCCTTTCACGGTCAAAACAGACCTGCGGGATAACTATCCCTTCGACATGTTTGCGGTACCGCGGGATCAGGTGGTGCGCATTCATGCTTCCTCGGGGACCACGGGCAAGCCCACGGTGGTTGGCTACACCCAGACCGATATCGACAACTGGGCGAGCCTTGTCGCCAGATCGATCCGGGCGTCCGGCGGGCGGCCCGGCGATATCGCGCATGTGGCTTACGGCTATGGTCTTTTCACCGGTGGCCTGGGCGCGCACTACGGCGCTGAGCAACTTGGCTGCACCGTTGTGCCGGTCTCCGGCGGCATGACCGAGCGGCAGGTCACCCTGATCCAGGATTTCAAACCCGACATCATCATGGTAACGCCGTCTTACATGCTCTCGATCCTGGATGAGTTCAAAGCCCAGGGTTTCGATCCGCGCGAAAGCTCGCTCAAGGTGGGGATTTTCGGGGCCGAGCCCTGGACCAACACCATGCGTCAGGAAATCGAGCAGGCCTTCGATATGCATGCGGTCGATATCTACGGCCTGTCGGAGGTCATGGGACCCGGCGTTGCCAATGAGTGCGTCGAGACCAAGGACGGCCTGCACATCTGGGAAGATCACTTCTATCCCGAGATCATCAATCCCGAGACCGGCGAGCCGGTCGAAGACGGTGAGCAGGGTGAGCTGGTTTTCACCTCGCTGACCAAAGAGGCTCTGCCGATCATCCGTTACCGCACGCGCGACCTCACGCGTCTTCTGCCGGGATCGGCCCGCAGCATGCGGCGCATGGAGAAGGTTACCGGGCGGTCCGACGACATGATTATCCTGCGCGGGGTCAATGTCTTCCCCACCCAGATCGAAGAACAGATCCTCAAGTGCGCGGGCCTGGCGCCTCATTTTCAGATCGAGCTGACCAACCCGGACCGCATGGATGTCATGACCGTTCATGCTGAAGCGACCGCCGAAGGCGCATCCGAAGCGGCACGCGAGGCGAGTGCGAAAGAGCTGATCCACCACATCAAGAGCGTCATCGGTGTCTCGGCGAAGGTGAGCGTCGGCGAGCCCCACGCGGTGGAACGCTCCATGGGTAAAGCCCGGCGGCTTGTCGACAAGCGCATAAAGAAGTAAGCAACGCACAGACCTACATCAGGGGAAGTTCTTTTTATGGCGCGCACACAGGCGCAGGACTACGGCGAGAAGCGCAACGCTATTCTGCGGCGTTCGGCCCGCCTCTTTGCCGACGGCGGTTTCGAGCGGACCTCCATGTCGAGCGTGGCGGCGGAATGCGGTGTCTCCAAACCACTGCTCTACCACTACTACACCAACAAGGAAGAGCTGCTCTTCGACATCATTCACGGACACCTGGAAGAACTCTGCGAAGCCATTGAACAGGCCGACGATCCGGATGCGGAGCCGAAAACGCGCTTGCGCGGACTGGTCGGTGCGCTGCTCGACTGCTACCGCGACGCCGATGCGGAACACAAGGTACAGATCAACGCCCTCTCGGCCCTGCCCAAGGATAAGCAGGAGGCCCTGAAAGGGCTGGAGCGCAAGCTGGTGGCGATCTTCGCGGATGCGGTCAAAGGCATCAACCCGGCCGTGGAAGACGGGCAATCGATCCTGAAACCGGTGACCATGTCCCTCTTCGGCATGCTGAACTGGCACTACATGTGGTTCCGCCCAGAGGGTTCCATCAGCCGCGAGGACTACGCGGATCTCGCCACGAACCTCTTTGTGAAGGGGCTGCTGGGGTTAAGGTAACGGCGCTGCCCGCTTGTCGTGAGGCAGGTCTTTAGGCCATAAAGCCCTCCATGGTCCCCACAGAATCCTCTTCTTCCGCCACCGCTTGTCTTGAGTCCCTGATCGATCGCCTGCATCGGCGTGAACGCCTGCGGGTCTGGTCGATTGTCATCACCGTCTACGGCGATGCCATCGTGCCGCGGGGCGGGGTGTTGTGGCTGGGGGCTTTGCAGGCCTTGCTGGAACGGCTGCGCATTGAACCGGGGGCTTTGCGGGCGGCCATGTCGCGGCTGGCGTCGGATCACTGGCTGAGCCGTGAGAAGCGGGGGCGGCGCAGTTACTATGCGCTGTCTGAGACCGGGGAGCGTTCCTTTGCCCTGGCGACCCAACGGATCTATGCGGCGGGTCCCGTCGCATGGGACGGCGGCTGGACGATCTGCGTGGCGCCGGAAGAGGCCGGCGAAGCGCGGGATGCCCGGCGCAAGGCCCTGCGCGAGCTGGGCTTCGGGACTCTGGGGCCGACGGTCTTTTGCCGTCCGGACACCGAAGACGCGCCAGATGCCGGCGAGTTTCTGGCTGGGGCGGTCGTCTTTTCGGCCAAGGCGCCAGTGAACGCACATCTACCACCGCTGACCTCCGCCGCTTGGCTGCTGGAAGATACGGGAGCAGCTTACAATGAGATTCTGCGGGTGTTCTCGCCTCTCTTGGCGAGCTTGCGGGACGGAGCACAGCTTGCCCCCCTGGACGCTATGGCCGCGCGCACACTGCTGATCCACGATTTCCGCAGGATCGCCCTGAAAGATCCTCTGCTGCCCCCGGAACTCTTGCCCGAGGACTGGGCGGGACGGGAGGCCCGGGAGACCGTGGCGGAGCTGTATCGTCTGCTGCTGCCGCAGAGTGATCGCTGGCTCGATGGATGCGATGGCGCGCCGGATGGTGGTTTGCCGCCGAATTCAGGGGCGTTTTCCGCGCGTTTTGGGGGTTTGCCGTCCTGATTTCCAGTTAAATGTTACGAAAAATGTATTGATAAAATCATATTTGTAACATATTGTGTCGATGCTGCAGTGTGAAAGCAGATTGCGTTTAAGGTGGCTCAAAATTCGCTGCCTCTCAATTAGCAAGGAGCTAATGTCGAACGCAAATTTTGAGACGCTATGAGTTAAGAAAAACGCGATCCGCGATAGAGGTGATGCTATGTATTCCCAGGGGCTGATCGGTGCGGACGGCACCACCCATGAAGACGAGGAATTCCTCGCGGCCTTTCAGGCGCGGATCGATGCGGAACTCAAGATCGAACCGAACGATCCCATGCCCGCCGGCTACCGCAAGACGCTGGTGCGCCAGATCGCCCAGCACGCCCACTCCGAAATCGTCGGCATGCTGCCCGAAGGCAACTGGATTACCCGCGCGCCGACCCTGCGCCGCAAGGCGGCGTTGCTGGCCAAGGTCCAGGACGAGGGCGGGCACGGGCTTTATCTCTATTCCGCCGCCGAGACCCTGGGGGTCAGCCGGGAAGAACTGGTCGGTCAGTTGCTGAGCGGCAAGGCCAAATACTCTTCGATTTTCAATTATCCGGCCATCACCTGGGCCGACATCGGCACCATCGGCTGGCTGGTCGACGGCGCGGCGATCATGAACCAGATCCCGCTCTGCCGCTGTTCCTTCGGCCCTTACGCGCGGGCCATGATCCGGGTCTGCAAGGAAGAGAGCTTCCATCAGCGCCAGGGCTACGAGATCATGCTGACCCTCTGTAAGGGCAGCGACGAACAAAAGGCCATGGCGCAGGATGCGCTGGACCGCTGGTGGTGGCCGTCGCTGATGATGTTCGGGCCGCACGACGCGGATTCGACCCATTCCGACCAGTCCATGGCCTGGAAGATCAAACGCTTCACCAACGACGAACTGCGCCAGAAGTTCATCGACGCAACTGTGCCGCAGGCGGAGTTCCTGGGTCTTACCATGCCCGACCCGGATCTGAAATGGAACGAGGAGAAGGGCGGCTACGACCACGGTGAAATCGACTGGGATGAGTTTTGGCGCGTGGTCAAGGGCGACGGTATCTGCAACCGCGACCGCATGAAGGCGCGCCGTAAGGCCCATGATGACAACACCTGGGTCCGCGAAGCGGCGCTGGCCTACGCGGAGAAGACCGCGGCCCGCGAAACCGCCGTTGCCGCTGAATAGGCGCACGAGCTCTGGCAATTGAGCGCAAGTTTAATGAGAGACTGATATGACCGAGAAGAATACCCCCCTGTGGGAAGTTTTCATCCGCGCCCGCAATGGCCTGAGCCATAAGCACGTCGGCTCGCTGCATGCGGTCGATGCGGAAATGGCGATGCAGGCTGCGCGCGACGTCTATACCCGGCGCGGCGAGGGCCAGTCGGTCTGGGTGGTGCGTTCCAGTGACATTGTCGCCTCCGATCCGACCGAGAAGGAGACGATGTTCGAACCGACCGGCTCGAAGATTTACCGCCATCCGACCTTCTATGACATTCCCGAAGATGTGGGGCACATGTGATGCCGGACGCAGACCTCAAACCCGAAACCCTGTTCAAGTACGTCCTGCGCCTGGCTGACGATCAGTTGATCCTGGGCCAGCGGCTGGGCGAGTGGTGCGGCCATGCTCCGACGCTGGAAGAAGAGCTGGCGCTGGCCAATATCGGGCTGGATCTTCTGGGTCAGGCCCGTTCGCTCTACAGCTATGCGGGCGAAATCGAAGGCAAGGGCCAGGGCGAGGACGATCTCGCTTTCCTGCGCCCCGAGCGGGAGTATCTGAATGCCCTGCTGGTGGAGCAGCCCAACGGCGACTTCGCGGTCACCATCGTGCGACAGGTCTTTCATGCTGCTTTCATGGTTCCTTTCTGGCGCACGATGACGGCCTCCAGCGACGAGACACTCGCGGCGATCGCGGCAAAATCACTGAAGGAGGTCGAGTATCATCTCCGGCATTCTTCCGAGTGGCTGATCCGGCTGGGCGACGGCACCGAAGAAAGTCATCGGCGCAGCCAGGATGCGCTTGAGGAGCTTTGGGGCTACGCCAGCGAGCTCTTCGAGATGGACGCGCTTGCCGATGAAATGCTCGATTGTGGAATCGCTGTCGATGCCGCCGCACTGAAGGCGGAATGGGACGCGACCGTGAATGCGGTTCTCGAGCGCGCTTCCCTGACCCGGCCTATGGACAGCTGGTCGCAGTCCGGCGGACGGAGCGGGCGGCACAGCGAGCACCTGGGGCACATCCTCAGCGAGCTGCAGTACATGCAGCGTACCTATCCGGGCCTGAGCTGGTAATGCGATGACTGCCGCCGCACCATCGACCGACTCCATGAAGACCGCTAAGGCCTGGGAAGCGGCTGCGACCGTCTGCGACCCCGAGATTCCGGTGCTGACCATCGAGGATCTGGGCGTTTTGCGCGATGTGCAGGTGGCGGAGAGCGGCGCGGCCGTCGTGACGATCACGCCGACCTATTCGGGCTGTCCGGCCATGTTGGTCATGGAAACGGAAATTCTGGGTGCGATGCGCAGCGCTGGCTTCGATGATGTGCGGGTCGAGACGGTGCTTTCGCCGGCCTGGACGACCGACTGGCTGTCGGATGCCGGACGGGAAAAGCTGCGGGCTTACGGCATTGCCCCGCCGGTACGTGCCTCCAGTTCACGCCAGGCGCTCTTCGGCAAGGACTCGGTGGACTGCCCGCAGTGCGGCTCTTGCAATACGGAGCGGGTGAGCGAATTCGGTTCGACCGCCTGCAAGGCGCTCTATCGCTGCAAGGCCTGCGCCGAGCCATTCGATTATTTCAAGTGTTTGTAGAATTCTGTCTGTGAGAGGGTGGCCATGGCCAAATTTCATTCTTTGACCATTGCCGACGTCCGCCGGGAGACGGCGGATGCGGTGTCGATTTCCTTCTCGGTGCCCGAAGAATTGCGCGAAGCCTATCGCTATACGCCGGGTCAGTACCTCACGCTGCGCACGGATGTCGACGGTGAAGACACCCGGCGCTCCTACTCGATCTGTTCCGGACTGGACGACGGCGAGTTGCGGGTCGCGGTGAAGAAAGTCGAGGGAGGAGTCTTCTCGACCTTCGCCAATGACAATCTGACCGTGGGCATGGCACTTGACGTCATGACGCCGGAAGGCCGCTTCCTGGCCGAGCCTCATGAAGATGCGGCGGGCAGCTATGTGGCCTTCGCCGCAGGCAGCGGCGTGACTCCTATCCTTGCGATTGCGAAGAGCCTGCTCGAGCGCGAGCCGCAGAGCGAATTCACTTTTTTCTACGGAAACCGGACAACGGATTCGATCATCTTCCGGACGGCTCTGGAGGATCTCAAGGACCGCTTTCTCGAGCGCTTCCGCCTAATCCATGTCCTGAGCCGGGAAGCACAGGATGTCGATCTGCTGCACGGCCGGCTGGATGCCGGGCGCATCCGCGACCTGGTGCAGACTGGCCTCTTCAATCCGGCGGAGGTGGATGCCTTTTTCCTCTGCGGCCCCGGCGACATGATCGAGCAGGCCAAATCGGCTCTTGAAGATCTAAACGTCGCGCCGGAGAAAGTACGCGCTGAGATGTTCGTGCCCGCCGAGGGCGCACCGCCGCCCCGCGAAGCCTCGGCGCGGGCCAAGGAAACGGCGAAGCAGGGCGCGACCATCGAGACCGTTCTCGACGGCACCCGCCGCAGCATCGAAATGCTCGAGGGTGACGAGAACGTTGTTGCCGCCGCCGCCCGGCAGGGTCTGGAACTGCCCTATTCCTGCAAGGGCGGGATGTGCTGCACCTGCCGCTGCAAAGTGGTGGAGGGTGAAGCGGAGATGGCGACCAATTATTCGCTCGAGCCCTGGGAACAGGAAGCCGGGTTTATCCTGGCCTGCCAGGCACGGCCGCTGACCGAAAAGCTGGTGCTCGATTTCGACGAAGTCTAAGCCGGTGATCTTCGTTCACGACGTGACCTGAAGAACAAGTTCCCGCGCCTATCTGAACTTTAACTCGTCTAATTTTGCGCGAACGCCTATCCTGTCCCCATTACCTTTGGTTTAGGTTTTTTTGGGGACGGATTTCATGGCGATAAAGATAGGCGGCGTCGAATTCTATATGGGCCCGAAGACAGTGGGCGCACCCGACGATCTGGAAGCCGTGATTGTCGATTTTATCGACGGCGCAAAAAAGCGCCTGGAGATCGCGGTTCAGGAGCTGGAGAGCCGGCCCATTGCCGAAGCCATCATCCGGGCCCGTGCCAGGAAGTGCCTGGTGAAGATCGTCCTGGAGCAGGATTATCTGAAGTCCTCGAAGCTGCAGAGCAACCCCTGGGAAGCGAGCGGCAAGTACGAGCCGAACCGGGAGATCCACAACGCCATTCTGCGGTCCCGGATCGACGTCAAGACCGACTACAACACGAGCATATTCCACCAGAAATTCATCGTGCGGGACCGGGTGTCGCTGCTGACCGGCTCCACCAACTTTACGCCGACCGGGACGCACAGCAACCTCAACCACATCGTGGTCATCCATGACGAAAAGGTGGCCAAGATCTACGCACGCGAGTTCGCCGAAATCCAGCGCGGCCATTTCGGCAAGCGCAACGAAGGGCATGATGAAACCCCGACCGACCGCATCGTGTCGGACCTGCCCATTCGGATTCTCTTCGCTCCGGACCACAATCCGGAAATGGAGATCATGAAGCAGATGTTGAAGGCGAAGAAACGCATCGACTTCGCGATCTTCACCTTCGCCAAGTCTTCCGGGATCGACGACACCATGCTGCGCCTGTTGGATATGAATATGCCGATTACCGGCGCGTTCGACGGCGCGCAGGGCGCACAGAAGTGGGCGGCGGTCAAACCGCTGCAGAAAAAGGGCGCGAATCTGACCGCCGTCTGGAAAGGCAAGGGCGTCGGCAAGCTGCATCACAAGCTGATGGTACTGGATGAGCAGGTCGTGATCGGCGGGTCGTTCAATTACACCGGTCCGGCCAACCGTCTGAACGACGAAAACATCTTTATTCTGGGCGACCTGCAAACCACCTCCGCGGCCAGCCGCAGGGCGCAAAAAAAGGTCGGTGCCTTCGCCCTGAAGGAGATCGAACGCATCATCAAGGATCACGGAGCGCCGATCAGGCGCCCGCGCTAAAAGAGACTTAAAGCAATTTGCGTTTAAACAGACACAAAATTCGCTGCCTCTCGATCAGCAAATTGCTGATCTTGAACGCAGACTTTGAGATGCTGTGATTCAAGAAAAACGCAATTCGCTATAGTTTCGCTTTACTTCGTCTGACCGAGGGTTTGGTAGGAGCTGTCTTCATAGCAGGGGCGGTTGGCTTCGATTTCGGTCAGCGGCTGTACTTTTTTCATGCTGGCCATAGAGCGCCGGGTGAGCTGCTGGTATTCGGCGGTGCCGCGGCTCTTCCAGTCGATTTCCTGATCCGTCAGTTCGCGCAGGATTCGGGCGGGCGTGCCGACCGCCAGGGAACGGGCGGGGATTTTCTTGCCCTCGGGTACGAAGGCTGCCGCGCCGATGATTGAAGACTCGCCGATTTCGGCACGGTCCATAACCACCGCGTTCATCCCGACCAGAACGTTCCGTCCGATCTGTGCGCCGTGAATGACCGCCCCATGTCCGATGTGTCCATCCGGCCCTATGACGGTCTCCACACCGGGAAAGCCGTGCACGACGCAGGTGTCCTGAACATTGGCGCCTTCCTGCACCACGATCCGCCCGAAGTCGCCCCGCAGGCTCGCCGCCGGGCCAATGTAACAGCCCGGGCCGATAATAACGTCCCCGATCAGAATGGCGTTGGAGTGGACGAAGGCGGTTGGATCGACGACCGGGATCATGCCGTCGATCTCGTAACAACTATCCATGAAAGCTTCTCTCGAATTGCCGTGTTTTGACCATGCCGCATGGTAACCGGGAAGGGGCCTCTAGACCAGATGGCAGGCGACCTTGTGTCCCTTCCCGATGAGCCGGAGTTCGGGAGGCGTTTCGTGACAGCGGGCCTCTGCCAGGGGACAGCGTCCGGCAAAGCGGCAGCCTTTGGGCAGGTCGATCGGGCTTGGCGGGTCGCCCTCCAGGCGGATGCGGTTGGCCCGGTTTGCGGCGCGCTTCCCCGCCCGCGCCGAGGGCACCGCCGAAAGCAGGGCCTTGGTGTAGGGATGCCGGGGTCGGACAAAGAGCGAAACCCGGTCCGCCTGCTCGACGATTTGTCCCAGATACATGACCGCGATCTCGTCGCAAATGTACTGTACGACGCCCAGGTCATGGGAGATGAAGAGGTAGGTCAGACCCAGCTCCTCCTGCAGACGCCGCATAAGGTTGAGGATCTGGGCCTGGATCGCGACGTCCAGCGCGGAGACGGGCTCGTCGCAGACCACCAGCTCGGGACGGGTGGCGATGGCGCGTGCGAGGCCAATGCGCTGCCGCTGGCCGCCGGAGAACTGATGAGGAAAGAGCGCCTGTTGTTCGGGGCGCAGGCCGACCTGGGCGAAGAGCTCCTGTACCAGTCCGTCACGATCGGCCTCGGCGCCGATCTCCATCAGGTCCAGCGGTTCGCGGACGATCTGCCCCGCCCGGACCCTTGGGTTGAGCGATGAAAAGGGATCCTGGAAAACGATCTGGAAGCGCTTGCGTGCCAGACGCAGCGCTTCGCCGGTGAGTGCGCTGATCTCAGTGTCGTCCAGGAAGACCCGGCCCGCGGTAATCGGCACCAATCGGACCGAGGCGAGGGCCGTGGTGGTTTTCCCGGAGCCGGACTCGCCGACAATCCCAAAGGTCTTTCCGCGTTCGACCTCGAGGCTGACACCGTCGACGGCATGGACGGTCTTGCTGGCTTTCCCGGGTATCCAACTCTTACCCCCAAAGTGAACCTTGAGGTCTTCGATGCGGAGCAGGAGGTCGCGGTCAGGGATTTCCGCTGTCATGACGTGCCGTCTTCCACCAGCAGCCAGCAGGCGGCACTGTGGTCACCGCCGACGGGCTGTCGTTCAGGCCGTTCGTCGTGGCAGCGCGCGAAGGCATGCTTGCAGCGCGGCGCGAAAGCGCAACCGCTGCCCAATCGGCTCAGGGGCGGAACCACACCCGGAATTTCCTCCAGCGGCGGCCGCTCGCTGCCCGGGTTCGGATCCAGTTGCGGCACGCAGGCAATCAGACCCTGGGTGTAGGGATGGCGCGGCGCTTCGAGGATGGCCTCGACCGGCCCCTCCTCGACGACGCGTCCGGCGTACATCACGGTCACCCGGTCGGTCATCTCGGCGATCGCGCCCATATCGTGGGTGATCAGGATGATCGCTGTTTGAAGGTGCTGATTGAGATCCCGCAACAGATCGAAAATCTGGGCCTGCACGGTGACGTCAAGCGCCGTGGTCGGTTCGTCGGCGATGATGACTTTGGGGCCGCAGGCCAGGGCGATGGCGATCATGACCCTCTGCCGCATGCCGCCGGAGAGCTGGTGCGGGTAGGACTCTGCCCTGGCTTCGGGTTCGGGAATGCCGACGGATTTCAAGATTTCAACTGCGCGCTTTGCCGCGTCCTTCTCGCTGATCCCTTCGTGCAGACGGAGGGACTCGGCGATCTGTTCACCCACCGTAAAGACAGGGTTGAGCGAGGTCATGGGTTCCTGAAAGATCATCGAGATGTCTTTGCCGCGAATGTCGCGCATACGGCGTTCGTCCAAGGACAGGAGATCTGTGCCGGAAAGGCGGACCCGGCCGGCGGTGATCTTGCCCGGCGGGCTGGGGATCAGGCGCAGGATGGAGAGGGCGGTCATGGACTTGCCGCAGCCGGATTCACCGACGATACCCAGGGTTTCGCCCGCGCGCAGTTCCAGCGAGACCTCGTCCAGCACCTTCGCCGTGCCGTCGCGGGTCTCGAACTCGACGCAGAGATCGGTAACCTGGAGCAGCAGTTCTTTCGGCGGCATATCGCTCATCGTTCGCGCAGCTTCGGATTGAAGGCGTCATTGAGCCCGTCGCCGATCAGGCTGACCGCCAGGACCGTGATGAAGATCATCCCGCCGGGCAGGGTCACCGCCCACCAGGCGTCCAGGATGTTGTCGCGCCCGGAACCGATCATGTAGCCCCAACTGTAGGTATTGGGGTCGCTCAGGCCGAGGAAGCTCAGACCGGCCTCGAAGAGAATGGCGGTTCCGATGGTCAGGGTGGCCGAGACGATCAGGGGCGGCAGGGCATTGGGCAGGATCACACGCCAAATGATCCGGGGGTTTTTCGCGCCGACGGAACGGGCCGCCGAGACATATTCCAGATTCCGGATTCGCAGGAACTCCGCGCGGGCCAGACGCGCCGTGGGCGGCCAACTGACCAGACCGATGGCAATGGCGACCACGGTCAGGGATGACGAAAAGAGCGTGACCAGAACCATGGCGAACATCAGGGCCGGGAGCACCTGGAAGAACTCGGTGACCCGCATCAGGATATCGTCGACAAGGCCCAGATAGAAACCGGCCAGAGCGCCGACGGTCAGTCCGATGGTCACGGTGATGAAGGCGGCGGCCAGGCCGACCGCGAGGGTCGCGACGCCGCCATGAATCAGGCCTGCCAGGATGTCCCGGCCCAGGTAATCCGTCCCGAGCGGTGCGGTTGCTTCCTGTCCCGGCGGCGTCAAGGGTGCCCAGACGATCTCAAAGGGGTCGACGCTGTAGACCAGGGGGCCGATCAGGGTGATCAGCACCAGGAACCCCAGCAACACCAATCCGAACATGGCGGCAGTGTTCCGCTGGAACATACGCCAGGCTTCCGAGACGGGATGTTCCGCCTTCGGGATGCCGCCCTGGATCATGGCGTCGGTGGAATCGCTCTGCGCCATGATCTAGTCCGCTGTCCGGATGCGCGGATCGACGACGCGATAGAGGATATCGGTTACGACATTCATGATGATCACGATCAGCGCCGAAAAGAAAAGAATGCCCAGGACCGTGGGGTAGTCGCGGGCCAGGATCGACTGGAAGGCCAACGTGCCCAGGCCGGGCCAGTTAAAGACAGTCTCGACCAGGACAGCACCGGAGATGATGCTGCCGAACTGCAAGCCGGCGATGGTCACGACCGGCAGGATGGCGTTGCGCAAAGCATGTTTGCCGAAGACGCTGCGTTCCGGAACGCCCTTTGCCCGTGCCGTACGGATGTAATCCGAGCCAAGAACCTCAAGCATGCTGGCACGTGTCAGACGGCTGTACTGGGCGAGGAAGACAATGCCCAGGGTGAAGGCCGGCAGGACCAGGTGATGGGCGACGTCGAGAATTTGGCGAAAGGTGCCGCCCTCCAGGGTGACATCGCGCATGTTGGAGATCGGAAAGACGGGAAAGATCCAGGCCAGCAGGATAATCAGCATAATCCCGGTCCAGAAGATCGGAGCCGAATAGCCGACGATGGAGAGCACGGTGACCAGATTGCTGACGATCCCGCGCGGATTTCGCGATGCGATCACGCCAAGCAGGGTGCCCAGGCCGATGGCAAACAGCAGAGCGGTCGTAACCAGCAAGAGTGTTGGCCCGATCCGGCCCAGAATCAGGCTGGTGACCGAGGCGTTGTAAAAGAAGGATTGGCCGAAATCCCCTTGCAGGGTTTTACCAAGATAGACGCCGAGCTGTTCGTGCAGCGGACGGTCCAGCCCGTAGGCCTTGCGGATCGACGCCATGACCTCCTCGGTCGCGCCGCCCATCTCGCCCGCAATGACCTCCGCCGGATCGCCGGGCGCGAGATGAATCAGCAGGAAATTGAGAACCAGAACAGCCAACACAAGGATCGCGGCATACAGCAAACGCCGCAGAAGCATCGTCAGGATCTGCATTCCGGCCGTCCCACCCTCGCCGTTACATCCTCTGGAGAAGATAAAGTCGTGCCTCGCCTGCTGTGTCGCAGCAAAGAGCGCATGATAAAGGAGAGACTACTTCGTCTTGAAGACTTCATCGAGCGGTGCCATTGCCCCCCAAATGCTGATCGGCGGGTTGCCGATCTTTTTGCTGTAGGCGGTGTGGTAGGGCACGGTGTTGATGAAGGCGATCGGCACCTCATCGACGATGATCGCCTGCGCTTTGCGGTAGAGCGCGGCCCGCGCGTCCGGATCGGGCTCCACGCCGGCCTCGGACAGGACATCGTCGACCTCTTCGTTGCAGTAGCTCTGGGTGTTCGACCAGATCACACCTTTGCGGATATTGTCGCAGGTATAGGTGCGATGGACCCCGATCACCGGGTCTCCCCAATTGAAGACGATATCCATGGTCATGTCGAAGTCGTGGCCGGAAACCCGTTTTGACCAGGTCGGAAAGTCGGGTGCGGCGCGCACCTCAACCTCGATCCCGACTTTTTTAAGCTGCGGTTTCAGATATTCCGCGATGGCTTTCTGCTGTTCGGCTACGCCGGGAATGTAGTCGACCCTGAGCTTGAAGCGCATGCCGTCGTCTTTTTTGGCGCGACCGGCTTCGTCCAGCAGGGCGTTGGCCTTGTCCAGATCGAGGTCATAGGCTTCGACGTCGGGCGCGTGGAAGGGACTGCCCGGAACGACCGGTCCTGCGGTGCGTTGGGAAAAGCCGCCGTGCAGGGCATTGATGATGAAGTTCTTGTCCGTGGCGAAGGCGATGGCCTTGCGCACCCGTACGTCGCTCAGGAACTCGTTTTTGGTATTGAAGGCCAGCCAGTTGACCGGGCCGACTGCGGCGTAGCCCTGGCTCGTGACCTCCAGGTTTGCGTTCTTCTTCAGCCGGCCGATGTTACGGGTATTGGTGACGAAGGGATACATGTCCACCTCGCCCTTGTCGGCGGCAAGCGTGAGGCTGTTGGAATCCTTGTAGTGCTTGACGATCACACGGTCCAGGTGGGGCCTGTCCTCGATGAAATAGTCCGGATTGCGCTCCAGAATGACGTGCTCGCCCGGCTTGAATTCGACAATCTTGAAGGGGCCGGAACCGATCGGGTTGTTGTTGGCCGGGTGCGACTTGGGATCCTGACCGTCGCCGTAAACGTGTTTCGGCAGGACCGGCAAAAGCGCCGAGGACATCGCGAGCAGGGCGGCCGGATGCGCGCGCGAAAAATGGATGACGGCGGTGTGGGCGTCAGGCGTATCGACTTTTTCGACCGGGGCGAACATGGTTTTGAAGGGATGGTTGTCCTTCACGGTCTGGATGGAAAAGGCCACATCTTCCGAAGTTATCGGCTCGCCGTCGTGGAACCTGGCGTTCCTGCGCAGATTGAGCGTGATGCTCAAGCCGTCGTCGGAAACGCTCCAGCTTTCGGCCAGATAGGGTTGTGGGGTCCAGTTTTCATCGAACCGCAAAGGCGTGGCGAAAATCTGCGTGCCGGGTACCGCTGTGGCTGTACCCGATTGAACGGCCGGGTTTAGGTGGCGCGGTTTCTGCGTGGTGCCAATGACCAGTGTGCCGCCTTTGACCGGATCGGCGGCCTGGATCTCCGACCCAGGAATCATGCTTGCAACCAGAGCTGTTGCCAGGCTTAAGCTTTTGAATTTGTGCATTTTCTCCCCCGTCTTCTCAGACGCGTTCCCAGCGTCCGGCTCGTTGAGGGGGCGAAACCCCCGGTTCCCGTTCAGCGTCTAACTCATCTGAAGTTTCTGAAATTCTACCCTATCACAGTTAAGTCTCAAATTTTTCAATGAATTGGAGGTTTTTCACTTTTAAGCTGCGGCGCTCTCCATCAAAGCTGGCCGCGCTCAAAAATTGCGTTCTGGTTGATGCAGCTCGCGCATAGACTAAACCGGAATTTTTGATCAGACTTCCGGCTGCGGCGTAATTCAAAAAGAGGCAGACAGGCGCAGGACTCGCGGTCTTGAGGGGAGAATCTGGTGCAAACGGTCATTTATGCGGCGCGAAAAATTATCACTATGGTGCCGAATCGGCCAGAAGCGACCCACGTCGCGGTTCGCGACGGCCGGGTTCTGGCGGTCGGCAGCCTGGAGGAGGTCTCCGGTTGGGCCGAATCCCGCTCCGACGATGTCCGGCTCGATGAAACCTTCGCGGAAAAAGTGTTGTTGCCCGGTTTCGTCGAGGGGCACGCTCATATGATGGCGGGGGGGGTCTGGCAATTCACCTATGTCGGCTTTGAGGACCGGATCTCTCCCGACGGAGTGCTTTGGGAAGGTCTGAAGGACATCGAGGCCGTCACCCGCAGGCTGCGCCAGATCGAGTCGGAGCTGGAACCGGGCGCGCCTTTGATCGCCTGGGGCTTCGATCCGATCTTCCTGACGGCGCATCGTCTCAATCGCTTTGACTTGGATGAGGTCACCAGGGATCGGCCGATTGCCGTCATCCACTCCAACTTTCATCTCCTAACCGCGAATTCAAAAGCCCTCGAGATGGCGCAATACGACCGAAACACCGACGTCATGGGCGTGGACCGCGGGGAAGATGGAGAACCAACGGGCGAGCTTCAGGAAATGGCGGCCATGTTCCCGGTGATGCGGCGCCTGAAGATCGACATCCGCTCGCTGGCCCGCACGGAGGGAGGTATTCGTGCCTACGGCAAGGTCTGTCACCGCAGCGGCGTGACGACCGCGACCGACCTGATTAACGATCTGCCGCTGGAAGACGTCGAGCTCATGGCATCGATCACCGGCGAGGAGAGCTATCCCAGCCGTCTGGTCCCGGTGCTCAACGCCCATACTGGCCCTGCGGGGGAAATCGCGGCCCAGGCGCTGGCCCTGCGCGAAAAGTCCACCGACAAATTGCGCCTCGGCTCGATCAAGATCATCACCGACGGCTCGATCCAGGGCTTCACCGCACGCATGCGCTGGCCGGGGTACTACAAGGGGCCGGATCACGGGATCTGGAACATTCCGCCCGAGCAGTTGATGACGACGGTCGAGACCTTGAACGCAGCAGGCGTGCACATGCACATTCATGTCAACGGGGATGAGGCGTCGGAGGTCACCATCGAAGCACTGGCGCAGGCCCTGAGAAAGAACCCAAACCCGGATCATCGGCACGTGCTGCAGCATTGCCAGCTGGCCGACGCCGCTCAGTTCCGCAAGATCCGCAATCTCGGACTCTGCGTGAATCTCTTCGCCAATCACATTTTCTACTTCGGGGATAAGCATTACGAGCTGACGGTCGGGCCGGAGCGTGCTGAGCGGATCGATGCCTGCGCGACAGCGCTCTTCGAGGGCGTGCCACTGGCGATCCACTCCGATGCGCCGGTGACGCCCATGGGACCCTTGTTCACGGCCTGGTGTGCGGTTAACCGTGTCACGCCTTCAGGACGGATCCTGGGCGCGGCCGAGCGGATTTCCGTGGAGGATGCCTTGCGGGCCGTGACGCTGGGACCGGCTTATACCCTGCATATGGACCATGAGGTCGGTTCCATCGAGGTCGGCAAGAAAGCGGATTTCGCGGTGCTGGAGGACGACCCCTTATCTGTCGACCCGATGACCATCAAGGATATCGGCGTTTGGGGCACGGTTCTTGGGGGCCGGCCCCAGCCGATTTCCTAGGGAGCAATTCAGGCCATGGATTCCAAGGATCAGCGCCTGCCTCTGACCGTTATCACCGGCTATCTCGGTGCCGGCAAGACGACGCTGGTTAATCACATGCTGCGCCATGCCGATGGCCGGAGGATCATGGTGCTGGTCAATGACTTCGGCGATATCGCCGTCGATGCGGATCTGATCGAATCGCAGGAAGGTGACACCCTGACCCTGGCCAACGGCTGCATCTGCTGTTCCATGGGCGGAGATCTTTTTTACGCACTCTCAGACGCACTGGACCGTCAACCGCGCCCGGATCATCTGCTGATCGAGGCCAGCGGTGTCGCCGACCCGACCCGCATCTCGGAAATCGCCCGGGCCGAGCCAGAGCTGCGTCTCGACGGAACCATCGCGTTGCTTGACGCCCTTGGCTTCCCGGCATTGGTCGATGATGCACAGATCGGAAGTTC
The DNA here is from genome assembly GCF_007004665.1 of Denitrobaculum tricleocarpae. GTDB lineage: Bacteria > Pseudomonadota > Alphaproteobacteria > Kiloniellales > Kiloniellaceae > Denitrobaculum > Denitrobaculum tricleocarpae. Next base: position 87,397 of record NZ_ML660060.1, read on the forward strand.
GCTGGTTCGCCAAATTGCGGCGGCAGACCTGATTGTCGTCAGCAAAAGCGATCTTCAAGCTCCTGACGCCCTTTCGGAGCTCAAGGCGCAGGTCGCGGCGCTTGCGCCCACTGCCCGGCAAATCGAGGCGAGCTTCGGCCGGGTACCGCTCGAGGTGCTGCTGGGGAGTTTGTCGCCCGCCGAAGTCGACGAGATCCCGCAGGGCTGCGCCCATTACGGTCACTCTGGCCACGATCACGCCAACCATGATCACGCTGAAGATCACGAGGATCTCTATTCGCGTTGGTCGCTCGCGCGCGATTGCATCTTCGGACAACAGGAGCTTGCTGACGTGCTCAAAGATCTTCCCGCGGGCTTGCTCCGGCTGAAAGGTTTCGTGAAGCTGGACGGGTGTTGGGCGCTGGTGCAGGCGGTCGGTGGACGGGTCGAAATCGAATCCCTCCCAAGGGTGCCGGACCATATCAAGCACACGACTTTGGTGGCGATCGGCCTCAAGGGTCAAATGGATACGGTAGAGCTGAACCGCCTTTTTTCCCGCTAACTCGCCAAAATTTCCAACTCTTCTGCTGGCACAGCTTTCCTTTTAAAGCTTCAGGTCTAAATATTTTATACTTGAAACAAATTTTCCGAGGACGCATAGTGATGCCCGAATTGGATGAAGGGAGAGTTTGATGCGCGTTGCCTGTCTTGGAGGTGGACCAGCCGGACTCTACTTTGCGATCAGCATGAAGCTGCGCGATCCGTCCCACGAGATTGTCGTGATCGAGCGGAACCGGCCCAATGATACCTTCGGCTGGGGTGTGGTTCTTTCCGATGAAACCCTGGACAACTGTCAACTCAACGATCCTATCAGCGCTAAGTCGATCCGGGAGCACTTTGCCTACTGGGATGACATTGCAACCCATTACCGGGGCGAAAAGATCGTGTCGGGCGGTCACGGCTTTTGCGGGATCGGGCGCAAGAAACTGCTCAACCTTCTGCAGGACAGGGCGCGGGAACTGGATGTCGAGCTGCGCTTTGAAAGCGAGTTCGGCTCGACAGACGGCTTCGCCGACTACGATCTGATCGTGGCCTCCGACGGGCTGAACTCAAAGGTGCGTAGCGAGCATGCCGATGTCTTCAAGCCCGATATCGATCAGCGGGCCTGCAAATTCATCTGGCTCGGCACCCATCAGAAATTCGATGACGCCTTTACCTTCATCTTCGAGGAAACCGAGCACGGATGGATCTGGGTCCACGCCTACCAATTCGACGATGACACGGCGACTTTCATCGTCGAGTGCGCAGAGGACACCTGGCTGAATTTCGGCTTCGACAAGATGAGCCAGGAAGAGACCATTGCGGCCTGCGAGAAGATTTTCGCGAAGTACCTGGACGGTCACGCGCTGATGTCCAACGCGAAGCACTTGCGCGGATCTGCCTGGCTGAATTTTCCCCGGGTGTTGTGCGAGAAGTGGTCGCACAAAAACATCGTTCTTATGGGCGACGCGGCTGCAACGGCGCATTTTTCCATCGGTTCGGGAACCAAGCTGGCACTGGAAAGCGCGATCGATCTTGCCGATCGCCTGCATAGTAACGCCACGATGGAAGAGGCTTTCGCCTGCTATGAGGATGAGCGCCGTCTAGAGGTTTTGCGCCTGCAGAGTGCGGCACGCAATTCGCTGGAATGGTTTGAGGAAATCGACCGCTATCTCGATCTGGCGCCGACACAGTTCGCCTATTCGCTTCTGACCCGATCTCAGCGAATCAGTCACGAAAACCTGCGCCTGCGCGACAAGGACTGGCTTGAGGGCGCGGAGAAATGGTTCGAGGGCCGCTCGACCGGGCAGGCCCCCAAGGACTCACGCCCGCCCATGTTCACGCCTTTCCGCATTCGCGGGCTGGAACTGGAGAACCGGATCGTAGTCTCGCCCATGGCGCAGTACTCGGCCAAGGACGGGACGCCGGACGACTGGCATTTCGTCCACTATACCAGCCGGGCGCTGGGGGGCGCGGGCCTGGTCTACACCGAGATGACCTGTGTTTCGCCCGAAGGCCGGATCACACCGGGCTGCACCGGACTCTACGACCCCGAGCACGAGAAAGCCTGGAGGCGCATCGTCGATTTCGTCCATGCGGAGACCCCGGCGAAGATGGCCATGCAGCTTGGGCATTCCGGCCCCAAGGGCTCCACCCAGCTTGGCTGGGACGAGATGGATGCGCCGCTGCCGGGCGAGAATTGGGAGATCCTGGGGCCGTCGCCGGTTGCCTGGTCCGACAAAAATGCGACGCCGCGTGAAATGACCCGCATGGATATGGATAAGGTTCTCGATGATTTTGTCTCGGCAGCTGAGATGACCGAGCGTTGCGGCTTCGATCTTCTGGAGCTGCATTTCGCCCATGGTTATCTGCTGTCCGCGTTCATCACGCCCCTAACCAATCGCCGCAGCGACGAATACGGCGGTTCGCTGGAGAACCGCCTGCGCTTTCCGCTAGAGGTCTTCCGGGCGGTGCGTGCGGTCTGGCCCGACGAGAAGCCGATCTCCGTGCGCATTTCCGCGAACGACTGGGTCGGCGACGAAGGCGTGACACCCATGGAAGCGGTAGAAATCGCCCGGGTTCTGAAGGAAGAGGGTGTCGACATCATCGATGTTTCCGCCGGTCAGACCTCGAAGAAGGCGCAACCCGTCTATGGCCGTATGTTCCAGACGCCCTTCTCCGACCGCATTCGTAACGAGGCGGGGATCGCCACCATGGCGGTGGGCAACATCTATGAGCCGGATCACGTGAACTCGATCCTGATGGCGGGCCGTGCGGATCTTTGCTGCCTCGCGCGTCCGCATCTGACCAACCCCTACTGGACCCTGCATGCGGCGGCGCAGTTGGGCTATGATCGCGCGGATTGGCCCAAACAGTACTATGCGGGACGGGATCAGATGCAGCGATTGGCCGCCCGCGCCGAAGCCACGGTGATGAAGGTCTAGCAGGTGACACAGCTTGCGGGAAAACATGCTCTCGTGACGGGCGGCGGAACCGGGGTCGGCGCGGCGATTGCCCGTCGTCTTGCCGCAGCGGGTGCGAAGATCACCCTTGCCGGACGGCGGCGGGAGCCTCTGGAAGCGACGGCGGCAGAGATCCCGGGCGCTGCCATGGTGCAGGCCGATGTGACCGACGAAGCGGCGGTGCGCGAGATGTTCGAAGCCGCGCGTGCGGCACAGGGCCCGGTGGATATCCTGGTGGCCAATGCCGGCGCGGCGGAGAGTGTGGCATTGAAGAACACGAGCCTCGATCAGTGGGAGCGAATGCTTTCGGTAAACCTCACCGGCAGCTTTCTCTGTGCGCGCGAAGCTCTGGCCGATATGCTCGAGTCCGATCAGGGACGTGTTGTGTTTGTCAGCAGCACGGCGGGCCTCAAAGGCTATCCCTATGTTGCCGCCTATTGTGCCGCCAAGCATGGGGTCGTGGGCTTGACCCGCGCCATGGCGAGCGAGTTGGCAAAGACGGGGATCACCGTGAACGCGGTCTGCCCCGGCTTTACCGAGACGCCGTTGCTGGCGGACTCCATTGCAAAGATCGTCGAGAAGACGGGCCGCAGCGAGGAGGATGCTCGCAAATCTCTGGCGGCGTCCAATCCGCAAGGCCGTTTCGTGCAGCCGGAGGAAGTGGCGGAGAGCGTGGTCTGGCTGTGCGCTTCCGGATCGGGGTCGGTGACCGGACAGGCGATTTCCATTTCCGGGGGAGAGGTCACGTGACATCCGGCAGCGGAACTTCTGCAGCAGTCACCAAGCCGGAGACTGCAAAGCTCAGCAAGCAGCGGCTGCGCTTGTGGTTGCGGCTGTTGCGGGCGACCCGCTCCGTGGAGGGAGAACTGCGGGAGCGTCTGCGCAAGGACTTCGATGCCACACTGCCGCGCTTCGATGTTCTGGCGGCTCTGCATCGCTGCCAGGACGGCATGACCATGACCGAACTCTCGCGTTTTCTCATGGTCTCAAACGGCAATGTGACCGGGATCATCGACAGGCTGGTGCTGGAAGGCCTGGTCGTCCGCGTGCCGGACAAAAAAGACCGCCGGGCCACTTTCGTGCGCTTGACCCCGAAGGGCGTCACGGCTTTCGGTGAGATGGCGGAGGCTCACGAGGGTTGGGTCGATGGCCTGCTCTCGGAGGTTTCTGCGGAGGAAGCTGCGGACCTGATCAGCCTCCTGAGCCGCTTCAACGAAACTCAAAGGAGCCGATGAGAGATGGCGGCTATGACCGAATTCAAACCTCAGCACTTTAACTGGCGGATGGAGGGCAGCGTCGGCGTGATTTCACTGGACCGGCCCGACCGCAAGAATCCGCTGACTTTCGAATCCTACGCCGAGCTGCGCGATCTTTTCCGCGACCTGGTTTACATCGACGAAGTGAAAGCAGTGGTCTTTGCCTCCAACGGGGGGAACTTCTGTTCCGGTGGGGACGTGAAGGACATCATCGGGCCGCTGCTGGACCGGGATATGAAGGGCCTGCTCGAATTCACCCGCATGACCGGCGACCTGGTCAAGGCCATGCGGGCCTGTCCGCAGCCGATTGTTGCGGCGGTCGATGGGGTTTGCGTCGGCGCGGGCGCTATGATTGCACTTTTCTCGGATTTGCGCCTGGGCACGCCGGAGGCCAAGACGGCGTTCCTCTTCACCCGTGTCGGTCTGGCCGGGTGCGATATGGGGGCTTGTGCCATGCTACCGCGTGTCATCGGGCAGGGCCGCGCGGCGGAACTGCTTTACTCCGGCCGCTCCATGTCCGCCGACGAAGGCGAGCGCTGGGGCTTCTTCAACCGGCTCGTCGAAACGGATGCGCTGGAAGACGAGGCCGTCGCCCTGGCACAGCGTTTCGCGGCCGGCCCCAACTTCGGCAACATGATGACCAAGACCATGCTGAATCAGGAATGGTCCATGACCCTGGATCAGGCGATCGAGGCGGAGGCGCAGGCTCAGGCGATTTGCATGCAGACCCGGGACTTCAAACGGGCGCACGATGCTTTTATCGAGAAGCAAAAGCCGGTTTTCGAGGGTGATTGAGCCATGAGCGATAAGAGCTTTCTATCCTGGCCTTTCTTCGACGACAGCCACCGGGTGCTTGCGGATGACCTCGACTCCTGGTCGACCGAGAAATTGGCCGGTCTGGATCACAGCGACACGGACGCGACCTGCCGGAAACTGGTTGCCATGCTGGGACAGGACGGATGGTTGAGGTATTCCGCGCCGGACCCCGCGGACCCGGACTCCCGGATCGACGTGCGTAAGCTTTGCCTGATTCGCGAGACTTTGGCGCGTCACGACGGCTTGGCCGACTTTGCTTTTGCCATGCAGGGCCTGGGTGCAGGCTCGATCTCACTCTTTGGCAGCGATACGCAGCGCGAAACCTGGCTGCCTCGGACCCGGGCCGGGAATGCCATTGCCGCCTTTGCACTCTCCGAGCCGCGCTCGGGATCCGATGTCGCCAATATCGAGATGACGGCGAGCAAAGACGGTGACGACTACATTCTCGAAGGCGAAAAGACCTGGATCTCCAACGGCGGTATTGCGGACCTCTATGTGGTCTTTGCCCGGACCGGCGACGCGCCCGGCGCGCGCGGGCTCTCGGCTTTTATTGTTCCGGGGGATACGCCAGGCCTGGAGATTGCCGAACGCATTGATGTAATTGCACCCCACCCCTTGGCGCGCCTGGAATTCAAAAATTGCCGGGTGCCCGCGACGGCCATGATTGGGGCGTCGGGCCAAGGCTTCAAGATCGCCATGAGCGTGCTCGACGTTTTCCGCTCCACGGTCGGGGCTGCCGCGCTTGGCTTTGCGCGACGAGCGCTCGACGAAGCCCTAACACGGGCGGCCAAGCGTGAACTCTTCGGTGCGCCCCTGGCCGAGCTGCAGCTTGTGCAGGGACAACTGGCGGAGATGACGCTGGATGTCGATGCGTCGGCGCTGCTGATCTACCGGGCCGCCTGGACCAAGGACCGGGGCGCGCCGCGCGTCACCCGTGAAGCGGCCATGGCCAAGCTTTATGCGACCGAAGCGGCCCAGTCGGTGATCGACAAGGCGGTGCAGATCCACGGCGGGGACGGCGTGCGCTGCGGGCAGATTGTCGAATCGCTCTATCGGGAAATCCGCGCCCTGCGGATTTACGAAGGCGCTTCGGAAGTCCAGAAGGTCGTCATTGCCCGGCAGGCGCTGGCTGAGGCTGCCGCGTCGGGAGGAAGCTGACCATGCTGGGACCCTCCGCGCATCAGGACAGCTACAGCCGGGACCAGCTTCCGCCGTTTGAAAACTGGCCTGAGATTCTGCTCGAGCGGCCGGAGTTCCAGTATCCTGAGTACGTCAATGCGGCGGTTGAGCTGACCGACGGCGTGGTTGCCAAGGGTTTGGGCGCTCAGGTGGCCGTCAAGGGCGAAGGCGAGAGTTTCACCTACCGGGAACTGGCCGCGGAGAGTAACCGCATCGCGCAGGTGCTGATCGAGGACATGGGTGTCGTGCCCGGCAACCGGGTTCTGATCCGATCCGCCAATAACCCGCGTATGGTCGCGGCCTGGCTCGGCGCGACCAAGGCCGGTGCGGTGGTGGTCAACACCATGCCGATGCTGCGCGCCGGGGAGCTGACCAAGATCGTCGACAAAGCTGAGATCGGCTTTGCGCTTTGCGATCAACGGCTGAAGGAAGAGTTGCAGGCTTGCGCAGGATCCAGTGCATATCTCAATAAGATCCTGACCTTTGACGGAACCAGCGCGCGTCAGGGCGAACTCGAAGCGCGTATGGGCGGGAAACCCGCGACCTTTGAGGCGGTGAAAACCGGGCGTGACGATGTGGCGTTGCTGGGCTTTACATCCGGCAGCACCGGGGCCCCCAAGGCAACCATGCACTTCCACCGGGATATCCTGGCGATTGCCGACGGCTACGCCGCTTCGGTTCTGGCTCCAAGCCCCGAAGATGTCTTCATCGGCTCACCACCCTTGGCCTTCACCTTCGGCCTCGGCGGCCTGGCGGTTTTTCCGCTTCGCTTCGGCGCGACGGCGGTTCTGGTCGAGGATGGCCGTCCAGGCAATCTGCTCAAGACAATCGAAGAGCAGGGCGCGACCGTCTGCTTTACCGCGCCGACGGCCTACCGGGTCATGATGGGCGAAGTTGCCGAGGGCCGGGGTGATCTTTCCTCGCTCCGGCTGGCGGTCTCCGCCGGCGAAACCCTGCCCAAAGCGACCTTCGATGCTTGGACCGCCGCGACCGGGGTGCCCATCCTGGATGGTATCGGCGCGACCGAGCTTCTGCATATTTTCATCACCAACTACCCGGACGATACTCTGCCCGGCGCGACCGGAAAACCGGTGCCGGGCTATGAAGCGATGATCGTGGACGACAAGATGAACGCCTTGCCGGCCGGCGAAGTCGGGAAACTCGCTATCCGCGGACCGACTGGTTGCCGCTATCTGGGCGGCGACAGGCAGACCGCCTATGTCCGCGACGGCTGGAATCTGACGGGCGATGCCTTCAGTCAGGATGCCGAGGGCTACTTTCACTTTGCAGCGCGGGCGGACGATATGATTGTGTCCTCCGGCTACAACATTGCCGGACCCGAGGTGGAGGACGCGCTCCTCACTCACCCTGATGTCGCGGAATGCGCCGTTGTCGGCGCCGACGATCCGGACCGTGGCACCATCGTCCAGGCGCATGTGGTTTTGCGCGAATCTGTTGACGGTGACGAAGCGCTGGTGAAGCATCTGCAGGATCACGTGAAATCGGTGATCGCACCCTACAAATACCCGAGATCAATCCTATTCACCAAAGCGCTGCCGAAAACACCAACAGGGAAAGTGCAGCGTTTTAAACTCAAGGCCGAAAAGGCCATTAAACAGGGCTAACAACACGTAACAGGGCTACCAATGGGAGACAGATTTATGAAAAGCAAGTTACTCGCGCTGGCACTGGCGGCCGGCGTTTCGATGCCTGCCATGGCGCAGGCGGAGAACGTAAAAATCGGCATGATCACGACGCTTTCGGGCGGCGGGTCCAGCCTGGGTATCGACATCCGTGACGGCTTCGCGCTGGCGGTCAAACAGGGCGGCGGCAAGCTCGGCGGCCAGGATGTTGAGGTGATGATCGAGGACGATGCCCGCAAGCCGGACAAAGCAAAGCAGATTGCGGACAAGTTCCTCAAACGCGACAAGGTCGATATCCTGACCGGCCTGGTCTGGTCGAACCTGGCGCTTGCGGTTGTGCCCTCCGCGGTCAAGGGCGGCACCTTCTACGTCAGTCCCAATGCGGGCCCCTCGCAACTGGCCGGCAAACTCTGTCACGAGAACTACTTCAACGTCGCCTGGCAGAACGATAATCTGCATGAAGCGATGGGTGCATACGTTTCCAGTCAGAACCTGAAAAACGCCTACATTCTGGCGCCGAACTATCCGGCAGGTAAGGATGCGCTTACAGGCTTCAAGCGCTTTTATAAGGGCGAACTGGCCGGTGAGACCTTCACGAAGCTGGGGCAAAAGGACTACGCCGCCGAATTGGCCGCAATCCGCGAAGCCAAACCGGATTCGGTCTTCTTTTTCCTGCCCGGCGGCATGGGGATCGCCTTCATGAAGCAGTATGCCCAGTCTGGTATCGAGGCCCCTGTCTTCGGTCCGGCCTTTTCCTTCGACCAGGGTATCCTGAAAGCGGTCGGCGATGCGGCGCTCGGGGTCAAGAACTCCTCGCAGTGGAACAAGGATATCGACAATGCGGCCAACAAGGCTTTCGTTGCCGAGTTTCAGGCGGAGTACGGCCGTCTGCCGTCGCTTTACGCCAGTCAGGGTTACGACGCGGCGCGCCTGATCGCATCCGCACTGGAAAAAACCGGCGGTGTTGAAGATGCCGATGCGTTCCGTGCGGCATTGAAGGCCGCAGAGTTCGAGTCTGTCCGTGGAGCTTTCAAGTTCGGTCCGAACAATCACCCGATCCAGGACATCTATGTGCGCGAGGTGATCAAGGAGGGCGACGTTCTGACAAACAAGATCGTCGGTGTCGGCCTGAAGGATCATGCGGATGCCTATGCCTCCGAGTGCTCGATGTAACTGAGAAACCAGAGCGGGCCGCGCTTCAATAGGCGCGGCCCGCATCCACTTTCATTCCTTCCCTATTCCCGGCATTTAAGGAAAGGCGTCGATGTCCGCTGCCTTCATCTTCGAGCAGCTCCTGAACAGTCTGCAGCTTGGCGTCATGCTTTTCGTCATGGCGGCGGGGCTGACGCTGGTCTTCGGCGTGATGGGCCTGATCAACCTGGCGCATGGTTCGCTCTACATGGTTGGCGCCTTCTTCTGCGCCTGGGTCGCGGGCGAAACCGGCTCTTTCTGGATCGGTCTCGCGGCGGGGCTTGTCGCTGCGGCTGCGGCGGGGGCGATTATCGAGATGCTGGTGATGCGGCGGCTGTACGACAGGGATCATCTGGATCAGGTGCTGGCGACCTTCAGTCTGATTCTGATCTTCAATGAGGGCACGCGCTGGGTGTTCGGGGCGCAGCCGCTCTATCTGGACATACCCGAAGCGCTGGCAACTTCCGTGCCGCTGCCCGGCGGGGGCGGTTATCCGCTCTATCGCCTGGTGATCATCGGTTTCGGGGTTTTGACGGCGGTGGGACTCTATCTGCTGATCTCGCGCACCCGGCTGGGTATGCAGATTCGCGCGGGTGAGTCCGACCGGGAAATGATCGGCGCGCTTGGTGTCGATATCAACACGCTCTACACGCTGGTCTTTGCGATCGGGGCCATGCTGGCGGGTCTGGCGGGGGCGCTGGTTGGGGCTTTGCAGTCTGTCGAGGTCGGGATGGGTGAACCGGTGCTGATCCTCGCCTTCGTGGTCATCGTCATCGGCGGCATCGGCTCGATTAAGGGGGCTCTGATCGGGGCGATCCTGGTCGGCCTCGTGGATACGCTGGGCCGGGCCTTTCTTCATCAACTCTTCGCCCTGGCGTTGCCGCCTGCCGAAGCCAACGGCTACGGCGCGGCGTTGGCATCCATGTCGATTTACCTGCTGATGGCCATTGTTCTGGCCTGGCGGCCCAAAGGACTCTTCCCGGTCAATGCTTGAAATGCGTCGCGAAACCCTTTTGAACGCGGGGATTGCCCTGCTCCTGCTGGCGGTGCCGCTTGTGGCCTGGGCGATTGACGAGACCTACTACATCACCGTGGCTTCCCGGGTTGCAATCCTGGCGCTGGCGGGCGTTGGCCTCAATCTGGCGTTGGGCTTCGGCGGCATGGTGAGTTTCGGCCATGCGGCCTTTTTCGGTTTGGGCGGCTACGCGGCGGGCGTGCTCTCGCACCATGCCTTCGAGGGATCGGCCTTCATGAACTGGCCACTGGTGATCGACGGCAGCGACTCCACGCTGACGCTCTGGTTTGCGGCGCTGCTGCTGTCCGGTGTTGTGGCCGCGATCATCGGTGCGATCTCTCTGCGGACCACGGGTGTCTATTTCATCATGATCACCCTGGCCTTCGCCCAGATGATTTACTACCTCGCGATCTCTCTGCCGACTTACAACGGCGAAGACGGCCTGCCCCTCTATCTGCGCAGCAACCTGCCGGGCCTCGATCTCTCCAACGACCTGACCTTCTTCTTCGTCTGCTACGCTCTATTGCTCCTGGCGATTTTTCTCTCTGTCCGCATTGTCGGTTCACGCTTCGGCGCGGCGCTTGAATGCGCGCGGCAAAATGAAAACCGCCTGTCGACGATCGGAATCGCACCCTATCCGGTCAAACTCACGGCCTTCGTCCTCTCGGCTATGATCACCGGGCTCGCAGGCGCGCTTTTTGTCGAGTTGAACGGTTTCGTCAGTCCCTCCATCCTCTCCTGGCATCTCTCCGGCGAGATCATGATCTTCGTGATCCTTGGGGGCGTTGGGCGCTTCTACGGGCCGATTGTCGGCGCGGCGCTCTTTATCGTGCTGGAGACGGTGATCGGCGGCTATACCGAACGATGGCAGCTCTTCCTGGGTGTGATCCTGCTGGGGGTCGTTCTTTTCGCGCGGGGCGGTGTGGTCGGCCTGCTGGCGGGAAAGGCACGCCATGACTGAGCCGCTTCTCGTTCTCGAGGGTCTGCATAAATCCTTCGGCGCTTTGCGGGCGACCGACAACGTCTCGCTCGATTTGGCGCCGGCTTCGATCCATGCCCTGATCGGGCCGAACGGAGCGGGAAAGTCTACGCTGATCGCGCAGATTGCAGGCTCACTCAAGCCGACTGCCGGCACCGTCCGCCTTCTGGGACAGGACATCACCGCGCTTTCAGTTCCTAAACGGGCGCAACTGGGTCTGGGCCGAACCTTTCAGGTCTCCTCCCTCGCCATGGCCTTTTCGGCGCTGCGCAACGTCATGCTGGCCGTGCAGGCCCGGCAGCATGCGACCTTCCGCTTCTGGCACCCGGTGCGGGGCGACCGGTCATTGATCGATCCGGCCATGGCGCAGCTGGAACGGGTCGGGCTTGCCGAGAGGGCGCATCTGCCGGTCACGGCCTTGTCCCATGGCGAGAGGCGGCAGCTCGAGTTGGCGGTGGCGCTCGCGCTCGAGCCGAAGGTGCTGCTGCTCGACGAACCCATGGCCGGACTGGGTGGCGAGGATTCGGAGCGTATGACTGAAGTCTTGACTGGCCTGCGTCAGGACGTGGCCATGCTGCTGGTTGAACACGACATGGATGCGGTTTTCCGGCTTGCCGACAGAATTTCCGTGCTGGTCTATGGCCGGGTGATTGCATCCGGTTCTGTCGAGGACATCCGGGCTTCGCAAGAAGTCCGCGATGCCTATCTGGGGGAATGAGCATGCTGCGCGTTGAAGGCATTGAGACCTACTACGGCCCCAGCCAGGCTTTGTTCGGTGTCGATCTCTCCCTGAACGAAGGGGAGATGGTGGCGCTGCTGGGCCGCAACGGAATGGGGAAGACGACCACCATCCGTTCGATCTGCCGCCTGACGCCACCCGCCGCCGGGCGCGTTGTCTTCGACGGGCAGGATCTCGACCGTCAGCGGGCCTTCCGGGTTGCGCGCTTGGGCCTGGGACTGGTGCCGGAAGGACGGCGGGTCTTTGCCAACCTCTCTGTAGAGGAGAACCTGATCGCCACGGCCCGTGACGGCGACTGGAACCTGCAGCGGATCAACGATCTCTTTCCCCGTCTCGGAGAGCGGGCCGGGCAATCGGCGAGCACGCTCTCGGGCGGTGAACAGCAGATGCTGGCCATTGGCCGGGCATTGATGACCAATCCGAAGCTGCTCATTCTGGACGAAGCGACCGAAGGCCTGGCACCGCTGATCCGCCAGGAAATCTGGGCTTCGATCAAGATCCTGAAACAGCAAGGGCTGTCGATCCTGATCGTGGACAAGAACCTGAAAGACCTTTTGCCGCTTGCATCTTCCTGCGTGGTCCTGGAAAAGGGCCGCTCCGTCTGGGGCGGTTCCCCCGATGCGCTCGCCGCCGATGCGGAGCTGCAGAACCGCTATTTGGGAGTTTGACCTTGCCCGCTTTTGAAACCCGACAGAAGATCATGTTTCAGCACTGTGACCCGGCGGGCATTGTGTTCTATCCGCGCTATGTGGAGATGTTCAACGCAGTAGTCGAGAGGTGGTTCGAGCAGGGGTTGGAACTTTCCTTCGCGGAGCTGGTCATGGAGCGCGGAAAGGGTGTGCCGACCGCGCATCTTGAAGTCGCCTTCAAGGCGCCGAGCCGCCTGGGTGAAGTCCTCGATCTCTCCCTGGTGGTGACGAAACTCGGCGCGAGCAGCGTGACCTGCGCCATAGAGGCGCGATGCGGAGACGAAATGCGCATCGGTGGAACCGTCACCCTTGTGCATATCGACGGCGCGCGCATGAAGTCGGAGCCCTGGCCGGGCGATTTGCGCACGAAAATTGAAAACTATCTCATTTAACCTTCCGTTCCATTCGGATACCCACAGGTACAGCCATGCATGAAGTCCTTCACCCAGAGAACTGGAAAACGCCAAGCGGTTACGCCAACGGCGTCGCGGCCAGCGGGCGCACGATCTTTGTCGGCGGACAGGTCGGCTGGAACGGGGATCAGGTCTTCGAGTCCGACGATTTCGTGGAGCAGTTCAGGCAGGTCCTGCGCAACATTCTCGCCATCCTGCAGGAAGCCGAGGCCGGGCCGGAACATCTGGTGCGGCTGACCTGGTACATCACGGACAAACGCGAGTATCTCTCGCGCTTGCGCGAAACCGGCGCCGCCTATCGTGAGGTCTTCGGCAGAAATTTTCCGGCCATGGCGGTGGTTCAGGTGACCGCTTTAATGGAAGACCGGGCCAAGGTTGAGATCGAAGCGACAGCGGTGATCCCGGAGTAGGCTACCGAACGTCTCCCATGCGCAGGATCGTGAGTGCGAGCGCCTGGGCGCGCGGGACAATACTGTCGACTTCCAGGTACTCTTCGGGGCTGTGGACCTTGCCGCCGACCGGACCCAGACCGCAGATTGTCGGGGCGCCGAGCACCGATGCCAGACCGGAATCCGCGCAGCCGCCGGAGAATTCGCCTTCCATGGTCAGGCCGACATCGCGCCCGCTGGCGAGGTAGTTCTCTATCAGGCGTTCGCCTTCGGCGGATTGCGTGAGCGGATGGAACTCTCCCAGGATCGTCAGATGCGAAGAGGTGCCTGTGAGCGTGTTCTTGTCGGCGATCTCGGTGATGGCTTCGACGATCTCCTCGCGCCGCGCCGGGTCTTTGTAGCGCAGGTCGATATCGCATGAGGCGGAGGGGGCCACGGTATTGACCGACTGGCCACCCGAGATCAGCCCGACGTTGAGGGTATGACCTGCTTCGTAGTCGGTCAGGGCGTGCCAGGCCTGGATCTTGCGCGCCAGTTCCTCGATGGCGCTGACCCCGTCCTGATGGTTGGCGCCGGAGTGGGCCGCCTTGCCGATGACCTCGCAGCGGAAAAAGATCCCGCCCTTGCGGCCCGTCACGATATTGCCGGTCGGACGGCCGGGCTCCGAATTGAAGACGGCACGGGCTTTGCCGGCTTCAGCTTTGATGACGGCCTTGGACTCAGGCGAGCCGATTTCCTCGTCACCGGTGAAAAGTGCGATCAAGGGTGCAGGCGCACCGCCGAGTTTCGAAAAGGCAGACAGGATAAAGGCATTTATCACCAGTCCACCCTTCATGTCGGCCACGCCCGGACCATAGGCGATGCCGTCCTTGATCGTGAAAGGGCGGCGCTCGGTCTCGCCTTTGGGAAAGACCGTGTCCCGATGTCCCATCAGCAGAATCGGCTGATTGCTGCCGATGCCGTCTGTGGGCAGGGTCGCGCGGACCGCGTCGCCATAGCCTTCCAGCGGCAGGATATCGCAGGCGATGCCCTCGCGTGCGAAGAAGGCGGCGATGGCGGCACCAGCCGCGTCAACGCCCGGCTTGTCGTAACTGCCGCTGTCGATGTTCACGAGCTCTTCCAGAAAGGCAAGCATCTCACCTTCGCGCTCTGCGAGCCAATCCGTCAACGCGGCTTCCTGCGCCGTTTTTGTCGCAATCTTCGTCAAAGTCTTTTCCTAAACTGAGAGGGCGATACCGTCGCGCGCGGGATCCGCGCCGCCATCCCAGCCGGCGGCGGTTTTGCGCAGAGCGTGGACCCCGGCGAAGTGGTAGCCGAGGGGAGAGCGCCGTACCGCGTAACCCTGCGCCTTGAGCGCGCTTTCGGTTCGGCGCGTGATACGGTTAGTGATGTCGATGGTGTCTGAAGTCGTGCAAAAGCGCGGGGCGGAGACGGCTTCCTGGGCGTTCATACCGAAATCGACGACATTCAAGATCGCCTGGAGCACGCCCATGGTGATGTAGGTGCCGCCCGGCGCACCGACCACGAAGAAAGGCTCGTCATCCCTGAAGACCATGGTGGGCGCCATGGCGGTGAAGCGCGACTTGCCGGGAGCGAGCGAGCCGGTACGGCCGGGCCGCGGGTCGAAGACCGACATGCAACCGTTGTACATGAAGCCAAGTCCGGGTGTGACAACGCCCGAGGGCATTCCCAGCGAGTGGGTCATGGCGACGCAGTTGCCGTGTTCGTCGGCGACAGAGATGTGTGTGGTGTCTTTTGACTCCTTGGCGCCGCTGTTCAGGCGAGGCACAGATGTCTTTGCGCCGGAACGGATACGCCCCGCCATCTCCGCCGCGTAGGTTTTCGAGTTCAGCCGCTCCATCGGGATATCGACGAAATTCGGGTCGCCTACCGACTGGTCCTTGTCGACGGTCGCGATCTTCATGGCTTCGGAAACGGTGGCGATATATTCGGGTGTGTTGTGTCCCATGGCCGCGAGATCGAAGTTCTCGAGGATGTTCAACATCTCCAGGACCATCACGCCGCCGCCGGGTGGGTTGTTGGTGGCGATCCGATGGCCGCGATAATCTCCCCAAAGCGGTGCGGCCTCGTTGACCGAAACGGACTGCAGATCCTCACGGGTCAGATAACCTCCGTTGGCCTCCATGTCGGCAATGATCCGCTCGGCGACGGAACCCCGGTAAAAGGATTCGACACCTTCTGAAGCAATCTGGCGGTAGGTCGCTGCCAGATCCGGGTTCTTGAGGATTTCGCCCGGTTTGCGAAGACTTCCGTCATCCTTCTGGTAGATACGCCGTGCCTCGGCGAGCCTGGTAACCCGATCTCTGTGCGGCGCCCGCCCGCCACCCTCGACCAGATTCCAGAAGTAGCTGACATGGGGGCGGACCATAAAACCCTCTTCCGCATAGCTGATAGCCGGCTGCATAAGATCACTGAGGGTCATGGTTCCGAAGCGGGTCAAAGCCTCGTCGTAGGCCTTGAGGCTCATGGGTGTCGTGATGGCGCCGTAACCCACGTCATTGAGATGGTCTTCCAGGATGAAACCAAAGCCATCCTCGGCCTCGCTCAGGATTCGATCTTCCCACATGTCAGGCGTCACCTTGGAGGGTGCGCGGCCATGAAAATCCAGACAGCTATGCACCTTTGGTTCAGGCAGATAGAGCTGCATCGATCCGAAGCCCGCGATGCCGCACATCTGAGGATCGACCACGGTTTGCACCAGCGCGGTTGCAATCGCGGCATCGACGGCGTTTCCGCCCTTTTCCAGAGCCTCGATACCGGCTTCGACCGCTTCGGGTTGCGGGGCGCTGACGATGCCGTGGGTCACTCGGGCCTCCTTACAGTCGTGACAGATCCGGGGTCGGACGGCGCGTGTCGGGATGCTGGGCCAGCACCTGTTCGAGGCTCTGCGCGACCTGCAGCACCAGTTCGTCCGAGCCGTTGGGGCCGACGATCTGAATGCCGAAAGGCATGCCTTGATGGTCCAGACCGCAGGGCAGAACGCAGGCAGCCGGCAACGCCATGGTCAAGCCGTAGGTAATCGCTAGCCAGCGCATGTAGGTTGGCATGGCCTCGCCGTTGATTTCCTCAATGAAAAGCTGTGAATGGGGGAAGGGAGAGACCGAGGCCGCCGGGCAGATCAGGATGTCGGCGTCCTCGAAAAAGCGGTCGAACTCATAGTAGATCTTGGTTTGGACATTGTGCGCCCAGGCCACGTCCGGGAGCGAATAGGCCATCCCACGCTCGGTATTATCGATGACGTTGGGACCCAGCAGATCGCGATGCTTCTCGAGGCGTTCCCGATGGGCGCCGACAAAATTCACGCCGCGCAGGATTTCAAAGCACTCATGGACATCGGTCAGGTCGGGATTCCGTTCGTATGCCTCTGCGAAGACACCGCCAAAGGCCTCGGCGCGGGCTTTGAAGGTTGCGCTGATTGCGTTGTCGACTGGCGCGCAGCCGAGATCGGCGGAGAGCGCCACGCGCACCGACCCAAGATCGACGCCCGACAGGCTTTCCGGCATCCGAAGGCCATCATCGCTGGAGAAGGGGTCGCGCTTGTCGCTGTCGAGCTGCGCCAGGAGCAGCAGGTAAGTGTCGGCGACCGTCCGGCCCATGGGCCCCAGCACCGCGAAGGGGTTGAGTGAGACCGGCCGCCCGGTCGCGGGCACCAGGCCGGGCGATGGGCGATAACCTGTGATGCCGCAGAAGGCGGCGGGCGTGCGCAGGCTGCCGCCGTAGTCCGAGCCTGTTGCCAGCGGCACCATGCCGGCGGCCAGGGCAGCGGCGGAACCGCCAGAGGACCCTGCGCAGGTCTTGACCGGATCAAAGGGGTTGCCGGTGGGCCCGTAGACTTTATTGGTGGTGTTGGCGCCCGCGCCGAATTCCGGCGTGTTGGTCTTGCCCAGAATATTAGCGCCCGCCGCGCGGACATTGCCAACCATGTCTCCATCTTCGTCAGGCACGTGGTTTTCGTATATCAGGGACCCCCAGGTGGTGCGCAGACCCGCCGTGGCGTCCAGATCCTTGATCCCGACGGGCAGCCCGTGCAGCAGGCCAAGGTCTTCCCCCGCCATGACGGCATCTTCAGCCGCTTTGGCCTCTGTCTTCGCGGTATCGACGTCCATGGCAACCACGGCATTGATGGCCCCGTTGGTCTTTTCGATCCGGGTGAGGCAGCTCTCCAGCAACTCGACGGGCGAGAGTTGCTTGTTGCCGATCATTTGCCGTGCTTCGACGGCGGAGAGGTCGCAGGCTTCAGTCATGTCTTCTCATTCTTGTCTAATGGGGAAGGGTGGCTTTTGCAGGCTCTAGGCCGCTTTGGGTGTCGCGCCTTCTCCAAGATCCCAGTAGATTCCCGCCATGACCGGTAATGCGGTGCGGGTGATGGACATGAGGATATGCTCGTTGGGCGCATGCTGCGAGCAGGCGCCGTAGGAGTGGGGGATCCAGATCGCCGGCAGGCCGAGCAGGTCGGTGAAGAGATCGTTGCAGATGGAGCCGCCCATGCTCGGGATGACAGCCGGGGCTTCCCCCATGGAGCGGGTCATGGAGTCCCGGGTCCAGGTTACCCAGGGATGATCCGGTTCGGTCCGCGATGCACCAAATCCCCCAGAGTTTGCCTCGGGCGGCCCACTGACCTCGACATGTGAAAAGCCGTGCGCATCCAGGTGACGGCGCAGGGCCGGCAGGATCTGGCTGGTGTCCGTGCCCGCGAAGTAGCGCAGTTGGCAGTGTGCCCTGGCGCGCGGCGGGATGGCGTTTACCGGGTTTGCCGGATTGCCCGACGTCATGGCCAGGACCGCGAAAGAGTTGGAGCTATAGACCCGCTCCGCCGGGGTCAGGCCGGGCTGTCCCCAATCCGGATCGATGGTTGGTGCGTCCGGTCCGGCGTCTATGGTGAGACCCTGTAGCGCTTCCCGGACGGCGGGTGGTGTCGCGGGCGGCATCCATTCCGGGATTCTGATTTCGCCCTTGGGGCCGGTGATGGAGGCAAGAGCATGTGCGAGGATGATCGAGGGATCGGCAATCAGTCCGCCCCAGTTTCCGGAGTGGTGTGCGCCCTCGCGCAGATCGAGGGAGAGGTCGAAGTTCTCCGCACCCCGGGCCCCGAGGGTCAGGGTTGGACGCTCGGCCTGGGCACGGGGGCCGTCAGAGGCAATGAAGACATCGGCTTTGAAGTCGTCTAGATGCGCTTCCAGGATTTCACGTACACCGTTCGAGCCGGCTTCTTCGCCCATCTCGATCATGAACTTGGCGTTGAAGCCGAGCTTGCCGCGTTCCTCGAGCACGCAGCGGATGGCGGCGATATTGATGGTGTGTTGTGCCTTGTTGTCGGCGGTGCCGCGGCCATAGAGTTTGTCGCCGTCACGGGCGATCTCCCAGGGGCCCTTGCCTTTGGTCCATTGCTGTTCCAGTCCTCGGATTACGTCGCCGTGGCCATAGCCCAAAACGGTTGGGAGATCGTCGCCTTCGTGACGAGTTGCAAGTAGCATTGGGCCGAGCCCCTCGATCGGGTTCTCATACTTTTTGCAAGCGAACCCCATGGCCTCGAAGGTGGGGATCATCTCCGCATCGACATAACGGTGCAATTCCGGCAGGCTCTCGCGCTTCTGGCTTTCGGTGCGGATGGCCACACGGCGCTGCAGCTCCGTTTCGAAGTCACCGCCGTCAAGATAGTCCAGTACCCGTGCGACTGCCGCTTCGCGTCCATTCGGCGTGCTCATGACGTTATCCTCATTTTACCTTTGTTTTCCTCATAGAGACTACATTCGACGTGTCCGCTCTCCGTTGGGATCGGACTGGGCGCTTGCTGCGCACACTGCGGCAGCATTTTGGTGCAGCGCGGGTGAAAGCTGCAGCCGCTGGGCATGTCCAGTGGGTTCGGATAGGCGGCGCCAAGGTGTGTGTCGGGCACGCCGAGGCTCGGATCCGGCGTGAGAACGGATCCCAGAAGCGCTTCGGTATAAGGGTGCCGCGGGCTGTTGTAGACGCTCTCGGCCTCGCCTTCTTCAACGATCCGGCCCAGGTACATGACGGCGATGCGTGTCGCCATGTGTTCGACCACGGCCAGGTTATGGCTGATCATCAGGTAGGTCAGGCCCAGTTCCTGCCGGAGGTCCTGCAAGAGGTTCAGGATTTGGGATTGCACCGAGACGTCCAGGGCCGATGTGGGCTCGTCGCAGATCACGACGCGCGGCCGGTTGATCAACGCCCGGGCAATCGCCACGCGCTGCCGCTGGCCACCGGAAAGCTGGCTCGGGAAGTTGTTGTAGACCCGGCGGGGCAGGCCGACCAGTTCCATGATCTCCTCGGCCCGCTGCCGCCAGCTTGCCGGATCCTTGTCGCCCTGAACCTGCAGCGGCAAGGTGATGATACTGCCGATCGATTTGCGGGGGTTGAGCGAGGAGTAGGGATCCTGGAAGATCGGCTGCACGATCCGCGCGACCTCGAGATGGCTCAGCGAGGCGAGAGGCTGGCCATCGAGCTCGAGTGTGCCGGCGCTTGGGGGCAGCAAACCCAGAAGCATCTTGGCTAAGGTGGTTTTGCCGCAGCCGGATTCTCCCACCAGCGCCAGGACTTCGCCGCGGTGGAGTTTCAGATTGACACCGTTGACCGCATGCAAGGGGCGCTTCGCGCGCATGAAGCCCTGAGAGATCATAAAGCTGCGCGAGATGTCG
Source organism: Denitrobaculum tricleocarpae (assembly GCF_007004665.1). GTDB lineage: Bacteria > Pseudomonadota > Alphaproteobacteria > Kiloniellales > Kiloniellaceae > Denitrobaculum > Denitrobaculum tricleocarpae. Next base: position 107,367 of record NZ_ML660060.1, read on the forward strand.
CGGGCGTCGAGAACGACTTCGTTCATGCTGCGCCCTCCCGTGCGGGCTCTCGGCCGGTAGCTTCATCCGCCAGAAGGCAGCGGACACTGCGTCCCGGTTCGGCACCTTCAAACTGAGGAATCGGGGCCGTGGTGCAGTTATCCCGCACCTCGGAACAGCGGCTGGCAAAGTGGCAGCCCGGCATCCTGCCCACAAGCGAAGGCACGATGCCGGGAATCGCGCCGAGATGGGCGCCGCGTGCGGTCTGACCCGGAATGGGAATACAGGCCAGCAGGCCGCGCGTGTAGGGGTGGGCAGGGTTCTTGAAGATCTGCTTGGCGGTTCCGGTTTCCACGATCTGCCCGGCGTACATGACCGCCACGCGGTCGGCGATGCGCGCCACCACACCCAGGTCGTGGGTGATCAGGATCAGGCCCATGTTGAACTCGCGTTGGAGCTCGGCCAGCAGATGAAGGATCTGGGCCTGAATAGTCACGTCGAGGGCGGTGGTCGGCTCGTCGGCGATAATCAGGTCGGGTCCGCACATGAGCGCCATGGCGATCATCACGCGCTGGCGCAGGCCGCCGGAAAGCTGATGCGGATACTGGCCAAGACGGCTGGCGGCGGCGGTGATCCCGACTTTTTCCAGCAGAAAGACCGCGCGATCGCGGGCTTCGCGGCGCGACACCTTCTTGTGACGGCGCAAGGCCTCGGTCAACTGGTCACCGATGGTGTAGGCCGGGTTGAGCGATGTCATGGGTTCCTGAAAGATCATGCTCATGCGGTCGCCGCGAATGTCCGACATGCGCCGCTCGCCAATATCGAAAACGGATTCTCCGGCAAGTTCCAGGCGTGTTGCTTTTCGGACGGCCTTCCTGGGCAGTAGGTCCATGATGGCGAGAGAGGTTAGAGACTTGCCGCAACCGGACTCGCCGACAATGCACAGTGTCTCGCCGCGGTCGACGTGGATCGAGACGCTTTGAACCGCATGCAGCGTGCCTGAAGGGGTTGGAATATCGATCGTCAGGTCTTGCACTTCGAGGATCTTGTTGCTCATTCCGGCCCGCCTCAATTCCGATTCTCGGGTGCCGTGACATCTCGCATGCCGTCACCCACGAGGTTGATGGAGAGCACCAGGGCGAAGAGAGCGACGCCCGGGATGGTGATGAGCCAGGCATCGAAGAAGATCATGCCTTTGGCTTCGGCGATCATCAGTCCCCAGCCCGGATCGGGCGGCTGCACGCCCAGGCCCAGAAAGGAGAGCGCGGCCTCGAGCAGGATCGCGTGCGCCATCTCGATGGTGGCAATGACGATCAGTTGGTTGGCGATGTTGGGCATGATCTCGGAGAGAATGATGCGCCGGGTCGAGCAGCCGAGTGATTGTGCGGCGGCAACGAAATCGAGCCCGCGGACCTGTTGTGTCGCACTGCGCATGACCACGGCGAAGCGGTCCCAAATCAGTAGCCCCAACACCCAGATCACCACGGTCAGGGATGAGCCGACCAGACTGACTATCGCGAGAGCGACAAGGACCACGGGCATGGAGAGGCGTGTGGTGATTATGAAATTCACCACCATGTCGACCTTGCCGCCGAAGTAGCCCGCCAGTACGCCGAGCGTGGTGCCGATCACGCCGGAGATCAACATGGCGGCAAAGCCGATCAGGAGCGAAATCCGCGCGCCGTAGAAGAGCCGCGACATGTAATCCCGGCCCAAGAGATCCGTTCCCAGCGGATGTTCCCAAGTTGCCTTTTCCGATTCATGCCAGACCGGCGGGATAAGCTTGCGCGAGAGATCCTGATCGTAGGGATCGCCCGGTGAAATCACCGGCGCCAGGATGGCCATGAGGAAGATGATCAGCAGCACGCCGCCGCCGATCATCAGGCCCGCATGGCCGAAGATGCGTTTGCGTAGAAGTGAGCCCGGTGAAGGTTCAAGCACGCCATCCAGACCGCTGCTGAGAATGGAGCCGCCTTGTCCGCCGACGGGTGTCTTTATCACATCGGTCATGTCATGCCACCCGGATGCGGGGATCGAGGAAGCCGTTCAAGAGGTCGGCCAGGAAGGTCAGCAGGATGTAAAACACACTGAACACCAAAACGATGGCCTGCATCATGGGCAGGTCCGCGCGCTGGATCGACTCCCAGGCCAGGAAACCCAGGCCGTTGATGGCGAAGATCGTCTCGATGACGATCGAGCCGCCGAGCATGAAACCGAACTGTACCGCCGAGAGCGAGACCACCGGAATAATGGCGTTGCGCAGGGCATGCTTGAAAAGCACTGTCATGGGGCGCAAGCCCTTGGCGCGGGCGGTGCGGATATAATCGGACGAGAGCACTTCGAGCATGCCCGCGCGGGTCAGGCGCATGACCGCCGGGGTGACGTAATAGCCAAGGGCGATCGAGGGCATGATGAAGTTCAGCCAACTTGCCGTGCCCGTGATCGGAAGCATGCGCCAATTGATCCCGAACCAGAGGATCAAGGTCAGGGCAAACCAGAAACTAGGCATGGCCTGACCGATCACCGCGATGGTCAGGGCAACGCGGTCGATCATGGAGTTGGCCCGGATCGCTGCCACCACGCCCAATGGGATCGCAAGGATCAATGCAAAGGCCAGGGCGCTGGCCCCCAGCAGCATCGTCGTTGGCAAACGTTCAAAAACCACCGACGCAACATCGGATTTCAGGTAGTTGGAGTGGCCCAGATCGCCCTGTAACGCCCGGACCAGCCAGTCACCGTACTGCACGATGATCGGACGCTCGAAGCCGTAAACCCGGCGCACGTTTTCGATGTCTTCCTGGCTGGCGCCCTCGCCGGCCAGCGCCACGGCGGGATCGCCGGAGAGGTAGATCATCGAAAAAGACAGCATCGATACGGTCAGTGCGACCAGAATGGCGATGCCGAGCCGTTTCAATGCGAATTGGATCATGGTCTTCTACTCTGTCCTGTCACTGCAGGGACCGCCAACCCGATCGTTGGCATGGCGGTCAGAGACTGCGGAAGATCCGGCCGGACTGCCTGTCCGGCCGGTAAGTCAATGGGATGACGCGTCAATCACGCGGCGTCAGTTCCATTTGGACGTGTAGAAGCGTGGGATTTCATCGGATGTGGCAGTGAAATCCAGATCCTTGGAGAAAGCATAGTACTTGGCGTAGGTGAACATCGGCAGCCAGTAGGCTTCTTCGGCGATACGCTCAAACGCCTGTTTGTAGTACAGCTTGCGCGTTTCCGGCTCGACCGAGTTGTCTCCGACCTCAACCAGTTCCTTGGTCTTGTCGTCTTTCGCGGGATCGTCCGGGCCATGGGTGAAGAAGTTGCTGACGATGGCCGAGACATCCGGGATCGAATAAGAGCCCCATGTCATGTGATTGATCGGTGTTTCGCCCTTGCGCACGATGTCGCGCAGTGCCCGGTACTGCATGAAGTTCAGCTTGGCTTTGACACCGATTTTCGCCAGGTCACCAATGACCGCTTCGGTGAACTCGCGTTCTCTGTAGGCGTAGATGTCGAATTCGAAACCGTCCGGATAGCCCGCCTCGGCCAGAAGCGCCTTGGCCTTTGCGGGGTCATATTCGTATTTGGTGACATCCTGGGTGCAGCCGAACTGGTCGGGATGACAGGCGGAATGAATAACTTCCGACGCTGGTCCGACCAGGTTCTTGGCGATGGACTCGCGATTGATCGCGTGTGCGAAGGCCTGTCGCACCTTTTTCTTGGTGAAGACATCGGTTCCGGAGTCGCCGTCGACATCGAAGGCCATGTAAGACACGCGGAAGGTCTTGGCGTTTTCAACCGTGACGTTTGGGGCGGCCGCCATGCGTTCCGCCTGCTCCTTTGGCACGTCCCAGATCCAGTCCAGCGCGCCGGTCATTAATTCGGCGATCTGGGTGTTGCGTTCTGTGATAGTCCGAAAACGCATTGTGCCGATCTGGGGCGTTCCCTTGGGGCTGTTGGCGAAATAGTCTTCGTTTTTCTCCATCAGCACGAACTCACCGGCCTTAACGTCCGCCACCTTGTAAGGGCCGGTGCCCATCGGCTCGACGGCGGCAAAATCCGGGTTGCCGTCGGCTTTTGCCGGGGCGTTGTCGTAATGACCCGAAGGCAGGATAAACGCCGCGTTGGCGAGATACGCCAGCGCGGGCGGGAAGGGTTTGTGGAGGTTGACCCGCACTTTGTGGGGGCCGAGTTTTTCGGCGTTCTTGATCCAGCTGACGTTGCGGAAGGTCAGGACACCGTTATCCTTGTTGGAGACGTGGTTGAAAGTATAGACCACATCATCGGCATCGAAGGCGCTGCCGTCATGGAACTTCACGTCATCGCGTAACTCAAATTCCAGCGCGGTGTCGCCGGCCCATTCCCAGCTGGTGGCCAGCAGCGGTTTGTATTCGCCTGTGTCCTGGTCACGGTATACAAGGCCGTCCCAGCCCATGTGCCCCATGATCACCAGTTCGCGTGTATTGTTGTAGTAGGGGTCGACAACGGCGATCTCGCGGTTTGTCGACCAGTTCAATGTGTCGTCCGCCTTGCCGGCTTGCGCCGGACCACTCCAGGCGAAGGCCATAGCCAGCCCCACTGTCAAAGCGGCGGATGCCGGTCCGAATTTTCTACTTTTCACAGCCCCATTACTCCCTGTTCTACGATTAACTGAACAAGGACGATCACGGTTTTCCGCTCGTATTTCCCCGGAGTCTCCCGCAGCCGCCCGTTAGATTTCGATCGCTCCAATCGGGAACGATCACGTTCTAGAACATCGCTGGGATTGGGGCTTTTTCGGCCCCCCTGTACTGCCTGACTGATCCCCAGCAGAGTACCACTTGTCTTGGTCAGGCGAAGATGAGTATTATTATTCAATACTCTGTATTATTAATTGATAGCGTATCGCTCCCTTTGAAAGGCGTCAAGCACCCCCGCCATGGCACAGGATCCTCAGGCAAAAGACTCTCATGCCGCATTGGACCCCCAAGGCAAAGGAGTCACGAATCGTTCAGATACGCTTTTCGTCGGCTCACTCGAAAAGGGTTTTCGGGTTCTGCGTGTGTTCCGTCAGGCGCAGCGGGACCTGGGTTTAAGGGATCTGAGTCTGACGGAGATCGCGAAACTGGCGGAACTCGACAAAAGCGCGGCGCAGCGCTTCACCAACACATTGGTCACGCTTGGTTACCTGAACAAAAACCCGCGCACCCGGCGCTACAGTCCGGCGATCGGCCTGGCGGATTTTTACTACACCTACATCCTGAGCAACCGGATCGCCGAAATCGCCATGCCGCGGATGATCGAAGCCAGCAAGAGGTTCGATACCACCGTCAATCTCTGCGAACTCTCGGGCAGCGACATTGTCTATACAATCCGTATTCCCCATGAAAAGGCGCGATACGAAGCGACCGTTCCGGGCCGTCGCGTGCCGGCCTTCTGCGCAGCGGGCGGCGTGGTGATCCTGGCAAATTTGCCGGCCGCCGAGCGGGATCAAGTCCTGACAGACTCAAGTTTTCGCGCCTACACCGACCATACAATCACAGACCTTGCAGCTGTCTACAAACGCATCGATACCGCGCGCGGAAAGGGGTTTGATATCGGCGAGAGCCAAATCATCATTCACGAACTCAGCACGGCGGCGCCCGTCTTCAACAGCGAGGGCCGTGCCGTCGCGGCGCTGCAGATTCCCGTCTACCAACCCGATTGGACTCTGGAGCGCACGCAGGAGAAGATCGTACCGCTGGCCATCGAAACCGCCCGGGCTATTTCTTACTCGCTTTGAATTCTTTAAATGCATTTGCAGCCGGTCCGGCATTTGACCGGGCAGATGACGTACACAACGCAAGCACTCGAGACAGGTATTTGCATGCAGCTCTGTTCGCGTGGAATACGTCTCGTGATGCCATAGATCGGCGCTCAAAACGCGATATTAAGACAAATTACGGTTCAGGTTGCGGCGCGCCTCTTCCTGAATAGCCAGCCGCATTTCTATATCCGCAAGTTTCGCGAGGGCGGCCTTGCGTTCCTGCGGATCGACAAGCTGCTGCAGAACCGCCCGTTGCGCTTCGACTTCTTTACGAAGTTTGACCTCTTCCGGTACCGCCCCGGCTCCGGCCATGATCTTAAAGCCGACGGCCTCCGGGCCACAGCCGGTTTCTTGCGCGCACAAGGGTTTTCCTGCGCCCGCCAGGTTATCCAATTCTCCTCTCAACTGCGCTTGTCTGATCTGCTGTTCGGCGATCTTGTCCAGCTTCATCAGGTTTTCCTTTGACTGAAACCTGCTCTACGGGAGAGTCCCGGACTTCAACTCCACCAGACTAGGTGGCATCAGAGTGCGTTTTCAAGTGCTTCTCGCATGGGACCGACCTCAGCGACCGAGACGGTCTGAACAAAGGAGCCCCAGTCAATCCGGTCGATTGTGACACGGATCAAACTGGGGCTTCACTCAGTCTGTTAGCGATAAAGCATGCGGAACCAGATTGCGGAATCCGATCGCAGAAGCTTGCAGCGCTTAATTCACGAGCGGGCTATCGACGAAGGACACCGTCTGATGACCGCCGGGTCCGTCTTTGCTTTCGACCCCATTGCGCAGGCTGCCGACCAGCTTTTTCTTCCCCGGATCCAGCTGCAGATGGATCAGGCCGCCGTCCTGGGTGATTTTACCGGCGTGCATGGCTGCGACGCAAACCCGGGTGTTGTTCGCATAGGAATCGGTACCGGTAATGCGGCGCAGCTTGCCACTGGGGGCGGCCGGGCAGTTGAACGTGAACCTCTGGCCGACGAACTGCTTATGTCCGAAACCGGTCGACGAAAACTTGGTATCCCACTTCAGCCGGGGAATGTAGGGCGCCTGAGCGGCGTCAGCCGTCGTGGTGTCTGCCGCGTCGATGAAGACCATGGAACGCTTGGAGTTGTTCAATCCCGTGGAGTCGACACCGTTCTGACTGCTGGCGGTGTAGGCCTCCACGCCCGGGTTCAACTGCACCGTTACCATGCCGCCGGCATCGGCTGTAATTTTTCCGTCGTGGATGGCGGCGACGCAGATCGGACTCTTGCTCGAATAGACTCCGGTGCCTGAGATTGCCTCGTACTTATCGTGAATCGTGGTTGACGGACACTGCGCGGTAAAGCGCTGGCCAATGAATTTGTCGCTGTCGAACTGAAACTTCTCGAGCTTGGTGTTCAGTTCCAAGGCGGGCAGGGCCGCTGTCTCCTGAGCTGTCGCGGAATTGACGATGGCGCCCAATGAAAATCCGGCAACCGCAAGGGCGGTCAGGAATTTTGAATGACGTGTTTTCATAGAAATTTCTCCTTTTGATAAATGCGCGGGTAACAAAAAATTCGGGCAAGAATTTTCCCTGATTGAAGCGATGTGAAACGATCAGGTGCGACTGCTCCAAAAACTCTTGTGGCGAGGAACTTCGTCCGTGGTTAGTTTGCTTTTCGACTTATCATCACTCATGAGTCGGCTGAATCGGATCGGCTTTAAAATTTGTGAACGCATGAACTGAGATAGTATTAAGGACGCTCATGTTCGGTATGAACCCGCACAACCGCACGAGCCCCATGTAATTTTGCAGTACCCTGCGGCGGCCCGGTCAGATCTTCGGGCTCCCGCCTTCGGGGGCAGTGTCGGGAAAACGAAAATCAGGAGTCGAGTTTGAGCCAGGTTGAACCCAACGCCGGAAGCTATTCGCTCTGGCTTCTGCTGTGTGAAGAAGACGAAGTCTGGGTCAGGGGTTTGATCAGCGCGCTCGCCGGCGAGTTGGGGACAGAGGCTTTCTTTCCTCATGTCACGCTCATGGGCGCTTTATCTGAAGATCCAACGCAGGCCACGGCGGCGCTGCCTGCTCTGGCGGAGAGCCAGCCTCTTTTTGCTGCCGAAATCGACGGGATCGGTATGCAGCCTTCGGTCTTCACAGCGTTTTTTTTACGCTTGAGAGGCCATCCGGCACTGACGGCTCTTCACGAGAGGGCAAAGGACTTCGGTGGAGGTTCAGTTTCTGCACCCATGCCGTTCATGCCGCATATCTCGCTGGCGTACGGCCATATCGACGAGGGTGTGAAGCGGTCTTTGCGTGCGCGCCTGGAAGGGGAATTCGCCGGACGTTCGATCCGGTTTGACCGCATCGCATACGCCTATTCGGGCGTCGATATCCCCATCACCCGGTGGCGGATCGATGCCTGTGTCAGCCTCGCGTATGCATAGTGGGCCGTTCCAACCTGGGGTCTCCTGATTATTTGGTGTCTTCGAAAAGCCTTTAGGCCTTATCCTGGCGCGGTGAGTGATACGGCAGCAGAGGATGGAGAAGATGTCGAAGCATGGTTACGAGACGGGGCGGCTCAATCTTCCCTTTGTCGGTCACTGTACCTTCGGGAAACAGCCGATCTGCCTGGAGTGGGACAAGATTGAAGCTGATGTCGCGATCCTCGGTGCGCCCTTCGACATGGGCACTCAGTACCGCGCCGGTGCGCGCTTCGGTCCACGTTCGATCCGTGAAGCCTCCACGCTCTTCTCCTTCGGGCACGGCGGTGCTTACGATTTTGAAGACGACATCACCTATCTGCCGGTTGACAAGGTCAGGATGGTCGATATCGGCGACGCGGATATCATCCATACCGACACCATCAACAGCCATGCCAACATCGAAACCGGCGTTCGTGCGATCCTGAAAGCAGGCGCGCTGCCTGTCGTTCTTGGCGGCGATCATTCGGTGCATATTCCTTGCATCCGCGCCTTCGACGATCAGCCGCCGGTCCACATCATTCATATCGATGCGCATCTGGACTTTGTCGACGAGCGCCACGGGGTGCGTTACGGCCACGGCAACCCGCTGCGCCGGGCGTCGGAGATGTCACATGTAACCGGATTCACTCAGATGGGGATTCGGAATGTTTCCTCCTCCAACCGGGAAGACTATCAGGCTGCGCGGGATGCGGGCTCTGACATCCTCTCGGTGCGCGACGTGCGCAGGCTTGGAACCGAAGGCGTGCTGGCCCGCATTCCGGAAGGTGTGCGCTACTATGCGACGGTCGATGTGGACGGTTTCGATCCCTCGATCGCACCGGGCACGGGAACGCCAAGCCATGGCGGCTTCCTCTATTACGAAGTTCTGGAGCTCTTCCAGGGCCTGGCCAAGCGCGGCGACATCGTCGGCATCGATTTCGTCGAGGTCGCGCCCGATTACGACCAGAGCGGTTCAACCGCGTTTCTGGCCGCGCAGTTCCTGATGAATGTGCTGGGCTTTATTTTCCACGAGCGGGATCAGCGCGCGGGTTGAGGCTCAACCTGGTCTTGAGACTCCAGCATCTTGTCGACCCGCGTGCGCAGGAGTTCCGCCGAGACGGCGAAATTGACTCCTGCGTTGGCGTCGGACTCCTTGGTGAAGATGGCGCTGAGCATGCCGACCAGGCGTCCTTCTTCGTCGATCAGCGCGCCGCCTGATGCACCCGGGTTGACGGCGGCGTCGGTCTGTATGAAGTCCTCAATCGGGTTGAAGCCGATCCCCGAGCGTGCATTGGCCGAGACAATGCCGCAGGTGATGCTGAGATCGAGCCCGAAGGCGTTCGCGATGGCGCAGACATGGGCGCCGGTGGCGGGGCGATCGGAGGCGATCTCGATGGGTTGTGTGGGCGCGTCGATCCGCAGCAGGGCGATGTCGGAGGCGCCGTCGATTGCAAGGATCTTAGCCGCGATCTGGTTCCCCTCGTGATCCCGAACCTTGACCTCCGTGGCGCGCGCAACGACGTGGGCGGCGGTGACGATCAGACCTTCTTCCAGGATGGCGACACCTGTGCCTTCGGGCGCCGTTCCTTGCGGCGCACCGAAACCCGGCCTGTTGTACCCGGGCCAGGTCGGTTGCACAGAAACCACCGAGGGCGAGGCGATCTTCCAGGCTGTTTCCGCGTGGTCCGCCTGCAGGGGCGCTGAGTGCGCAAGCGGCAGTGCGAAGATGCCGATGCAAAATGCCTTTAGAACCCGCTCCATAGCGTCCAACCAATTATCAATTGCTGCCCTTGACCGACTAGAGCAGACTCCTCTGCCGCGGTAAACCGCCGTCAGGATAAATTACGCCTCCGCAATTGCTCGAAAGCCGCAGAACGTGCACCAAAAAACCGATCTCCTGAAGCTCCTGCCTTTTGCTCTCGTTGCTTTTGCGGTTCTCATCCTACCGGCTGCCGCTCATGCTCAGGACGATGATTGCCGCCAGCCTGTGGCCGTTTGCGCGGCGCGTCTGGCGGTCTTTGCCATCTCGGCCTTTGATCCGGTCGGCAGCGCGGTACGCATCGGCGAGACACAACTGGTGACGGCGCGCCATGTCGTGGCCGACCGCCAATCAGCCGAGCTCTTCCTTCAGGACGGCAGCAAGATCGAAGCGCGAGTCGTGCCGAGCGATTACAAGGCCGATATCATCTTGCTTTCGGCGCCTGATCTGCCGCCGGGGCCGGTTCTGCAGGCAGTGGATGCGCAGGAAGATTCGAAGCTCTTCACCGTGGGCGCCGATGTCCGGTTACAAAGGATCAGGGCTTATGATCCGGGAGGTGTCACGCTTTTGCCTGCTGAGGATAAAGCCCTCGCACGCCTCCATCACACGGCGCACAGTCAGCCTGGCAACAGTGGCGGCGCGCTGGTTGATCAGGACGGCCGGCTGATCGGTATCGTGGCGGCGGGTGGTGAAGGACGGCATGAGGCGGTGCCCTCCGCCGATCTCGCTACCCTGAAAGACCGAAGCGGACCTGAACATGAAGCTGTCAGCGCAGAGATAGGGGCTGCGGTCCGCATCTGTACCCTGCAGCTCGAAAACCTGCGCGGGCGCCGTGGCGCGTTGGACGAACAGCAGATCAAGGCGCTGACCACGGCCTGCCGCCGCAGCGGCAATCGGCAGCTCTATGACCTGGCGGGCCAGGCCTTTGGCATCCGCAGGATGACTGACGAGTCCCTGGCTCTCTTTCTGGAGTCCATTGAGCAGGACCCTCATGCACTGAACAGTCGGATCGGTTTGGCGATCACCTACCACATGGCTTTGCGCTATGAGGAAGAGCTGCCGCATCTGCACTTTCTCATGCAGCATGCGCCGAAGGATCCGCAGGTGCTGCGTTTCGCCATACAGGCCGGGGTCTGGGGGAACGACTTGGAAATCGCTCAACTGGCCCTCAAGCGCCTGAAGGAAGTTGATCCGCGCGCGGCCCTGGCGGCTGAGCACTTCATGAAGGAACCGCCGCCCCGGCCCCAGCCCCGCTGAGTGAAGGGGGGGAGTGAAGGGCATGCTGAGCTGAAACCGAGCCGGTACTTGCCCGGTTGCAGATCCGGCTACACCACGATCCAGCCGATAAAGCTTTTGTAACGGCCAGTGGCAGGCCGCCAGTCTCTGGTCTGGCCGGTCTCCTGGTCAGCCGTCTCTTTCGCCCGCCAATCTACCCGACCGAGTGAGGGTCTTTCTTTCCACTTCGAAACCAGACTCTTCACTTGACTAAAATGCAAATGCAACTCATTCTCAAAATCTGTTTCTACCGGATTGGAAATCGTCACAGCGACAGGAGTTGATCACATGAATCGCGGTATGCAGCATGGCCTGGAAGGCCAAAAAGTCCGTGTTGTGGCCGACCTGACATTGCCGGAAGCCCTGGTCATCTGGTCGTTGCGAAAATATGATCATGCCCGTCGGGGGGAGGACGGCCGTGATAGCTATGGTGGCGATGATCCAACGAACCCGGTACGGCTAAATCCCACCCAGCCAGATCTCTGTCAGCTGGGCTTGAACATCGGAAAACTCGACTATCTGAGCGCGACCTTTACGAAGGTCTTCGGGGATGCACATCTTGCGGAGGCGCTCGAGACTTTTGGCCGGCTCATGACAGCCCTTGGACAAGGCGCGCGCTGCCAACTGCGCATCAATGCCTATGACGAGGAGTGCCTCTCTATTCATGAGGAGCACTTTCTATCGATCCTCTCTGCGTTTCAGCAAACGGAAATCGAGCGCGCGGCAATGCTCGTACAGTGGCTGATAAACGCCGATTTCAATCCCACCTTCACCCGGCACGCCCGCTTGTTTGCGATGCTTCTTTTGAAGTCAGGGCACTCCATGACCGGCATGGTCGTCGAGATGTTACAGGGCGAAACATCACTCTTCGAGAAGAGCCGAAAAGCGTGTACTCCCCTTGTCGAGCGGGTTCAGGACCTGACACTGGGGGAGGCGGTTATATTGCAGGGCACGCGGCGCTGGGTAGGCTGTCTGCATCAGGAAAAGGATCCTTTTCCTGTTCTTGAGGCGCACTTCGGACACTATGGTGTTTCAGGTTGCGCTGCCGGATTGAACGCTGTTCTGCGCAACATTGCCTACGCTGCCAGCCGTATGGTCGATGTACGCGGGCCTGCATGCCCGAATCTTTCGCCCGATGAGGCGGATCTGCTGCATGCGGTTGCAGGCTTCCAGCGGAGCGATAGCGCCCCCGCCCATCATGCGCTTGCAAACTGGCTGCCGCCGGCCGCAATCCGTTTATCCGCCGGCGCACTCTCAAGTCTTGCGGAAAGCCTCCGGACCGCGGGTTTGATTCTGCCCCTGCGGAAGCGGTCACCCGGTAGTGAAGTCATGTCCCATCACACCCGTTCCTGGCATTTCGAACGCAGTGACGCGACAGGCAGAACCCTGCACTGACCTCAGGCTTTCATTCCGTCACGCTCAGCCTTTGACAATGGCGCTGATCAGGGCGTTGACCTCGTTGGCACGCTCCATGTGCGGCATGTGCCCGGTATCGTCGTAGATCTGTATCTTCAGTCTGTCGGGCAACCCTTCTGCATGGGAGGCGGGAATGATCCGGTCGTTCCGGCCCCATATGATCTGTGTCGGCGCGACCAGGTCATCGAGACGGTCCTTGAGTGCCGACGCCTGCTGACCTGCGGGCATATTTTTGTCACGCAGCAGTTCCAGGGCCGGACCGACGCCGTCCAGGCGTTTGTACTTGATGATGTCCTCGATCATGTCGGGCGAGATTCCCGTGGGGTCGTCGACCAGAAGTTCGATCACGGCCCGGAGCTTCCGTGCGCGTGTCTGGGTGATGAAGCCGTCGATGTACTCCATGTTGATATCGGGCCCGAAACCGACCGGCGCGATCAGCGAGAGACTAGCCACCTGATCCGGATAGCGGGTGGCGAGATCCAGGGCGATGCCGCCGCCCATGGAGTGCCCGACGAGGTGCGCGCGCCCGATCTTCATGGCCGACATGAAGCTCTGCAGCATGTCGGTCAGGGTGGCGAGCTCACCATCGCCTATCTGTTTCGTCGAGCCACCATGACCGGGCAGGTCCACCGCGTAGGTCTGGAAGTCCTCGGACAAGGCTTCCTGATTCAGCATCCAGTTATCGAACCCACCGCCGAAGCCGTGCACGAACAGTATCGGCTCGTCACTGTCCGACCCCATCGTCATGTAACGGATCGACTGGCCAGGCTGAATTTCCACGGTCTCGGGTTCCGCAGCGCCCGCAGCGGCTTCGTCCAGGACGAAATTGTCTTTGAAGTCCCTTACGAACCCGTCGATCGTGGCATCGTCGACGTCTTCCTCGGCGCATACAGCGAGCAGGAAGCCCACCGGTACGGTTTCGCCATCCATGGTCACGAAGCGGCGCAACTGACCCGTCAACGGAGATTCGAACGCATTGGTGATTTTGGTGGTCTCGATGTCCGCGATCTCCTGCCCCTTTTCGATCGCGTCGCCTTCCTCAACCTGCCACTCAACCAGCATGCCTTCTTCCATCGCGAGGCCCCACTTGGGCATCAGGATTGGTTCGATATTCCCGCTCATTCAGCGTCTCCGAAATATTTGACCTTTTTTAAGTCGAATTGAAGGTAAAAAATCCTATTCCTTCAACGGGCTCAATAACCGCACAGGTGGTTTACATTCTGTAAAGAATGCAATTTTTAGTGGCCTTTTCCCAACACCTCCCGGACGGCCGCTTCGATCTTAGCGGTGCTGGGAATGTAGAGATCTTCCAGGGCCGGCGAGAAGGGTACTGGGCAGTGCGGTGCGGTCACCATTTTGACCGGAGCTTTCAGGTCGCTGAAGATCTCCTGGCTGACCAGGGCCGAAACATCTGTGGCCATGTTGCAGCGCGGATGAGCTTCATCAATCACCACCAGACGCCCGGTCTCGGAAACGGTTTCCAGAATTGTCTCGGTGTCGAGCGGCGAAGTGGTTCTGGGGTCGACCACGGTGCAGGTGATGCCCGAGGCCTTCAGGCTGTCCGCTGCCTCATTTGCCAGGTTCACCATGCGGCCGAAAGCCACCAGGGTGACGTCGTCGCCTTCGCGGGTCACGTTGGCCTCGCCGAAGGGGATGCCATAGGCCTCGTCGGGCACTTCCATCTCCTCGTCGTACATGGCCTTGTGCTCGAAGATCACGACCGGATCGTCGTCGCGGATCGCCTGGGTCATCAGGCCCTTTGCCTCGTAAGCATTGGAGGGCAGCGCGACCTTCAGGCCCGGGATATGGGTGAAGAGGGGATAGAGGCACTGGCTGTGCTGCGAGGCCGCCCGGAATCCCGCGCCGTACATGGTTCGGATCACCAATGGTGTGACCGCCTTGCCGCCGAACATGTAGCGGAACTTGGCGGCCTGATTGAAGATCTGATCGAAGCAGACGCCCATGAAGTCGACGAACATCAGCTCTGCCACAGGGCGCAGACCGGTCGCAGCCGCGCCCGCCGCGCATCCGATAAAGGCGCTTTCGCTGATCGGGGTGTCCAGCACCCGGTCCCGGCCGAATTTCGGCATCAGGCCCTTGGTGACGCCGAGAACGCCGCCCCAGGCATCGTCCTCACCGGGCGCGCCCATGCCGCCGGCGATGTCCTCGCCCATGACGACGACCCGCTCGTCCCGTTCCATTTCCTGGTAGATCGCTTCGTTGAGCGCCTGCCGATAGCTTTTTACGGACATTTTTTGCTCCCTTCCGTCGCCTATTTTGTTTCTGTGCCAGCCCTCTCCCCCTCCCGACCACCCAATGCGATTATCCTGTGGGTGGTCGGGAGGGGGAGAGGGCTGGCGCCGGTTCGACGTCAGTCGAACCTAATCAAAGAACACGCCGGTGCCGGTTCGACGGCAGTCGAACCTAATCAAACAGCGTGAGTCAGAACCTCAATACTTCACGTAGACATCGGTCATCAGATCGGCCTCTGCCGGCGGACTGGCGCTGGTGGCCGTGGCCGCGCACTGATCGATGTAACTCTTCACGTTACCCTCGATCTCGCTGAGCTCATCGCTCTCCAGCAGGGAGGTTTCGACGACCCGTTGCTTGAAGAGGTTCAGGCAGTCCTTCGTGGCCTTGATCTTGTCGATTTCGTCCTCGCCTTTGTAGGTGATGGCGTCGCCTTCGAAGTGGCCGTAGTAGCGGTTGAGCTTAACGTGGATGAGGGAGGGACCTTCGCCGCCCCGCGCCCGCTCGATCGCTTCCCGCGCCACTTCCCAGACCGCGAAGAAGTCGTGGCCGTCGACCTCCACGCCCGACATGCCGAAGCCTTCGGCGCGTTTCGTCTGGGTTCCCGCGACGGACCAGGCGGAGGCGGTGGATTCCGCATAACCGTTGTCCTCGACCACGAAGATGGCGGGCAGGTTCCAGACCTTGGCGAGGTTATAGGATTCCAGGGTCGTGCCCTGGTTCGACGCGCCGTCGCCCAGGAAGGCGATGGCGACCCCGCCGGTCTTCAGGGTCTTGGCGGTCAGGGCCGCACCGCAGATCAGGGGCGGGCCGCCGCCGACGATCCCGTTCGCGCCCAGCATACCTTTGCTGAGATCGGCGATATGCATGGAGCCGCCTTTACCGCCGCAGAGGCCGTCCTTCTTGCCGTAGATCTCCGACATCATGCCTTCCGCGTCGCAGCCCTTGGCAATGCAGTGACCGTGGCCGCGGTGGGTCGAGGCGATGGCGTCCCGGTCTTCCAGGTGCATGCAGACCCCGACCGCCGAGGCTTCCTCGCCCGCGTAGAGATGGACGAAGCCGGGGATGTTCCCGGCGGCGAATTCATCGTGAACCTTGTCCTCGAATTCACGGATAAGGCACATGCGCCGATAGGCTTCTTTCAGGTCATCGCGGTTTAATTGCACCTGCGGATCCTCCCTTAGACTATTGTTGCAGCTCTCGTGTCGCCTGAGTGAGGCGGAGCTTTTGTTCCTTGCTCTCTTGCCCGCAAAGGGCGTGCCAGATTCGCTTTCCTTGTCTTTCAACTGGATAGCGCCCTAGTGATGTTGCAGATGCGACAACTGTCGCAATGAAGACTGTCGCAATGACACAGTTCGAAGCGACTCCGTTTTTAACCCATTGGGTGCTATACTGCTGCTCACAAGCTGCGCAAAAAGCGGCGTGGGAGGAAAGCGATGAACCTGGATGGCGGTGCGGAAACACGTCACGTAAAACGGGTGCTGGCCGCGATCGCGCATGACGCGGCGGTCTCCAACCCAAAGTCAGGATCAAAACGCAACAGGGTGCCCAGGACCATCGAGGCCTCCTGGCGGCGTTGCGTGCTGTCCCACGGCATCGAACCCCACAAGGTGCGCCAGCCGGTCATCTTGAGCCATGTCGAGGTCACGCCCCTGCGCGACCGCTTCGACGTGCTGAAATCGATCTTCGCGCCGGAGCTGGACCGGCTGCATGAGCGCCTCGCGAAGCTCGACTATGTGGTGCTGCTGGCCAACGCCGACGGCATCACGGTCGATGTGCGCTGCAGTGACGAGATCGACAAGGAAGCCCGGGATTCCGGTCTCTATCCAGGCGTGATCTGGAAAGAGGATTTTCAGGGCACCAACGGCGTGGGCACCTGTCTGGCCACCGGGCAGCCGATCTCCGTGGTGATGGACGATCACTTCGCCATTCACAACACGCCGCTGACCTGCACCGTCGCGCCGATCTATTCCCCGGATCAGGAACTGATCGCGGCGCTGGACGTCTCCACACCGCGCCCGACCGATCACCAGACCCAGCAGCTGGTCATGCAGATCGTCGCCAATGCGGCGCGCCGGATCGAGAACCAGCTCTTCATGGCGCACTTCCAGAGCGGCCACGCCATCGTTGCCCTGTCCCAGGATTCCCGATTCAGCGATCTGGCGAGCGCGACCCTGCTCGCCATGTCCTCCGGCGGCCGGGTCGCCGCCTGGTCGCCCGCCGCCAAGACACTGCTGGACCCGGTGATCGAACGTTCGACGATGGAGTACCGGCTGCAAGATCAAGTGGATCTCTTCATCCGGACCCGCGCCGAGGGCGAGGAGCCCATCGTTCTGGAGGACGTGACGTCCGGCCGTTTCTTCGCGCGCTGTCTCTCCGACGGCGAAACGGTGCAGAGGCAAAAGTCTGGACCGCAGGCGCGGGCGAAACCCAGAGCGAGACAAGAGCCAACCTCAAAGCAGATTTCCGAGGTCATCGTCGGCGCCGATCCTGTGATGGAGCGCAACTTCGCGCTCGCCGCGCGGATCGTGGATGCCGGTCTGCCGATCCTGGTGACAGGCGAGACCGGCAGCGGCAAGGAGGTCTTCGCCAAGCACCTGCATCGGATCAGCGCTCGCGCCAAGGGCCCCTTCGTGGCGGTCAACTGTGCTGCCATTCCCGAGACGCTGATCGAGGGTGAGCTCTTCGGCTACCGCCCCGGCGCCTTCACCGGCGCGGCCAAGAGCGGCTATCGCGGCAAGGTCGCCGAGGCCAACGGCGGCGTGCTCTTCCTGGACGAAATCGGCGATATGCCGCTGGAGCTGCAGACCCGCCTGCTGCGGGTGTTGTCCGAGATGGAACTGACCCCGCTGGGCGGTGCGCCCATCGCGCTGGATCTTCTGGTGATCTCCTCGACCCATCAGGATCTCGAGGCCCTGGTGGCGGAGGGGCGCTTCCGGGAGGACCTCTTCTACCGCATCGCCGGGGCGAATCTCACGATCCCGCCGCTGCGCGCCCGCCGGGACCGTCGGCTCTTCATCACCGAGATGTTCGAGGGACTTTGTGATGCGGCGGGGCGGGATCTCACCCTAACGCCGGAGGTTTTGCATCTCTTCGAGACTTACCCCTGGCCCGGCAATGTCCGCGAGCTGCAGCAGATCCTGCGCTATGCGATTGCCGTGAGCGAAAGCGAGACGGTGGAACTGACCGCGTTGCCCGCCCGCCTGACCGCGGCTCTGGAACCGCGCGCGGCGTCATCGCACAAGACAGAGACCGAACGCCTGGTGATCGAACAGACCCTGAAGCGCTGCCACGGCAAGGTCTCCGCCGCCGCCGAACTGCTCGGCATCAGCCGCTCGACGATGCATCGCCGGATGAAAAGGTTGGGGGTGAAGAGGTAAGTTGCCTCAGTCGTCCTTATTGCCCAGAAGACTTGCATCTGTTGGGCCAACCATGTGGTCCAACGAAGGGCTTTCTGTCCCGTCTTTTGCCCAAATGCCAAAGGGGAAGGGCGCTGGAGGTTTGGCCGGTACGCACACAACGACAGCTTTGCCGTCCCGATAAATCGTGACCTCTTCACCACTTTCTACAGCGGCTAGAAGTTTCGAAAAATGAGTCTGGGCCTCGTCAACGGTGAAGCGCATGGTCAGAGCTCCTTGAGCTTTGCAGTTTGACTACCAGCTCGGCATAAGTTCAACACCCAGCCCGGTCATCTCGCTCTTGGCGGCGGCCAGAGAACCCTCCAGATCGATCGCCCGGCAGGCGGATTCGATCACGGTCGCCTCGAAGCCCTGCTTGCGCGCGTCCACCGCCGAGAAGCGCACGCAGAAATCCGTGGCCAGCCCGACGCAGAAGACCCGCTGAAACCCCCGCTCGCGCAGATAGCCCGCGAGCCCGGTCGGGGTCTTCTGATCGTTCTCGAAAAAGGCCGAGTAGGAATCGATCTCCGTCCGATAGCCCTTGCGGATCACCATCTCCGCCTGCGGCAGCTCCAGCTCGTCATGCAGTTCCGCGCCCCGGGTGCCCTGCACGCAATGATCCGGCCAGAGCGTCTGCGCGCCGTAAGGCATGGTTACCTGCGAAAAGGGCGCAGCCCCGTCATGGCTGGAGGCAAAGGAAGAATGCCCCGCCGGATGCCAATCCTGGGTGATCACCACATGCGCAAAGTCCCGCGCGATCCGATTGATCTCCGGCACCACCGCATCGCCATCCGTCACCGCAAGCCCGCCGCCGGGACAGAAGTCGTACTGCACGTCGATGACAAGAAGGAGATCGGTTTCAAGAGGCGTGATGGGCATGAAGATGATCCGTTCTAAAAAGAGTATTCTGGAGAAGTTAACTTAAGCTGTGGGTGTCCTGCCAGACGCGATCGGAGACTTCTAAATAAGATATAAACAGGTAGATCGGAATGATCGTGTGTCTGCAAGTCCACGCTTTCGGCCCAGGAGTCCAAGACACTGACGGAAACTAAGTACTCTTTGAACCGCCGGTTACATGAAAAAGATGGCCGATAGAACTATGATGGTTAGGCAGAATATGCCTAAACCTGACGCATTACAGTTACCAACACTTAATCTGGATTTTTCAAGAACGTCGAAGAAACGATTCATATCGAGCTACCTTTACGCCGAAAGACAGATCTAAGAAACGTTTCTAGCCAGTGTTGCGCAATTTTTTTCTAGTGCAACAGCTATTCAGGTTTGGATGGCCATTCGATGTTTCCATCTTTGTCGAAGAACTTGGAGAGTTTCTCTGCTTCCTCTTGAAAGCTTGTACCTGGAAACCATCGAGCCACAGTACTAGGTGCAACTGCGAAGTGTTGTGCTATCCCTCGGATGGTAGGTTCTGTCCCTTGAGCCTTCATTTGTGCTGCTAGCCATATCGCGGCCTGACGTTTTTCGTGAGCGTCGATTGTTTGCTGATATTGAGGGTTTGGGCCTCCTAGCCGTTCTCGAATAGGCACGATAAGGTCACGATGAATTATTAACTCATTGTTCCAGCTGAGAGAATCTAACATTGCGCAGATGAGCCAGTCGATCAGTTTATCGGGGACAGCAATACCCCTGCGCACTAAATGAGTTTCTCCATCGCGCGTTAGTTCCTTAGCCTGAACAATTTTTTCCATCAGCTGCAAGCTTAGAGAACTAACTGCATCCTCATCTGCATCAAAAATTGAGGCCACAGTTTGTGGATCAAACCCGAACCGCTCAAGTTCATCTTCCATAGCGAATAAAGCATCGATCCCTCCGAATACTGATATTTCTATTTCAGCATCGGGGTCTGAGCGCCTTAGGTGTAGGTAATTCTCGATGGTAGGATTATTTTTGAACTCAACAGTGGGTTCGTTGTAACCACCGCCTGGCCTTTCGGCGAATTCCATTGGTAGGACTCCTCTCGCAGTTGAACAGATCAACGCAATGGTCCGAGTGTTGGATTGGTCCTGTTAGCAGTTTAGTCGATTAGCATTGCTGTCAAAACTCCGATTTTGCGATTAGCCAACCATTGAGCGAAACGATTATTTGTCCTGATTACGCCCCAACATCTCCGCCATCCGCTCCCGCATCAGAAACTTCTGCGGTTTGCCCGTCACCGTCATCGGCAGCTCTTCCACGAACCTGATATGCCGGGGCACCTTGTAGTGGGCGATCTGGCCCTTACAGAAGGCGGTGATGTCTTCGGTGGTCGCATCGGCCCCCGGCTTTAGGACGATCCAGGCGCAGAGTTCTTCGCCGTACTTGGGATCGGGGATGCCGAAGACCTGGACGTCCTGGACTTTGGGGTGGCGGTGCAGGAAGTCTTCGACCTCGCGGGGATAGATGTTTTCGCCGCCGCGGATGACCATGTCCTTCACCCGCCCGACAATGGCGCAGTAGCCCTCGCGGTCCAGGGTCGCCAGATCGCCGCTGTGCATCCAGCCCGCCGGGTCGATGGACTCTTTGGTGCGGGCGTCGTCGTTCCAGTAGCCGCGCATGACCGAATAGCCGCGGGTGCAGAGTTCGCCTTCCTGGCCGACCGGGACCGTGCGGCCCTCGGCGTCGACGATCTTCACTTCGAGCTGGGGGTGGATGCGTCCGACGGTGGAGACGCGGCGGTCGAGCGGGTCGTCGCAGTGGCTCTGGAAGGAGACCGGGCTGGTCTCAGTCATGCCGTAGGCGATGGTGACCTCGCGCATATGCATGTCGGCGATGACGCGCTTCATGACGTCGATGGGGCAGGGCGCGCCGGCCATGATGCCGGTCCTGAGCGACGAGAGGTCGTGGTTGCGGAACGCGGGATGATCCAGCATGGCGACGAACATGGTCGGCACGCCGTAGAAGGCGGTGCAGCGCTCGCGCGCGACGGCTTTGAGCGCCGTCTCGGCCTCGAAGGCCTCGCTGGGGAAGACCATGGCCGCGCCCTGGGTCGCGCAGCCCAGGCTGCCCATGACCATGCCGAAGCAGTGATAGAGCGGGACCGGAATGGCGAGGCGGTCGTCGGCGGTCAGGCGCATGCGCTCCACCACGAAACGCGCGTTGTTGACGATGTTGAAATGGGTCAGGGTCGCGCCCTTGGGCGAACCGGTGGTGCCGCTGGTGAACTGGATGTTGATGGGATCGTCCGGGTCCAGCTTCGCGGTGATGTCGTCCAGGCGCAGGCGCTGCGCCGGTCCGGCCAGCGACAGCAGCTCGTCGAAGCGCAGCATGCCGGGGATGGGTTCGGGACTGGTGACAATGATCGAGCGCAGGAAGGGCAGTTTGCTTGACGACAGACGCCCTGCTTCGGCCTCGGCCAGCTCCGGCGCGATGGAGGTGATCATCTCGACATAGTTAGTCGACTTGAAAGCCTCGGCGATGATCAGCGCCTTGCAGGCCACCTTGTTGAGAACGTATTCCAGCTCGGCGCTGCGGTAGGCCGGATTGACCGTCACCAGGACCGCGCCGATGCGCGCGGTGGCGAACTGGGTCAGCAGCCACTCCGGGCGGTTGGGCGACCAGATCCCGACCCGGTCGCCCGGTTCGATGCCGATGGCCAGCAGGCCCGCTGCTAGGTCGTCGACCTTGCGCGCCAGTTCCGAATAGCTCCAGCGGACCCCATGCGCGGGAAAAACCGCCGCGTCGCGCGCGCCGTATTGAAGGGCGGTGTCGGCCAGCACCTGGGGCACGGTCTTGCGCCAGAGCGGTTGGCGGCGGTCGCCCGTGACGTAGGAGAGGCCGTCATGCGGTTTCAGGCTTTCGGAATCTTCGCTCCGGCTCTCCGCTGCACTGTCCGACAGGGAGGTAATCGGCTGCGAAAGATCGCCGATGGTGAAGCCGTAGTTCATGACTACATGCTCTTCCAGTCGCCGGCCTGCTCGAAGGCATGTGCGGCGCGGTAGATGGTGGACTCGTCGTAATGCTTGCCGATCAACTGCAGGCCGATGGGCAGGCCCTCGCTCATCCCGCAGGGGATCGACATGGCCGGATGGCCCGTGGCGTCGAAGGGGGCGGTGTTGGAGATCATCTCGAAGGCGCGCTGGATATAGAGCGAGAGCGGCGCGTCCGGCCCGGGCAGCGGCGGGGCCTTCAGGGGCAGGGTCGGCATCATCAGCAGGTCGTAACGCTGCAGCACCTGATCGTAGTCCTGTTTCAGGCGGCGGCTGAGATTCTGCGCCTTGGCATAGTAGTGGCCGCGATGGTGCTTGAGCATGTACTCGCCGATGAACATGGAGATCTTCAGGCTCGGTGAGAGCTCGTCGGCGCGGCTGCGCCAGTTGGCGTGATGATCCAGCAGGCTGGTCATGTAGAGGCCTTCCCAGCCGGTCGCAAAGCCGTTGCCGTGCATCATGATATCGGTCAGGCCTTCCAGCGCGATGGGCGTCCAGATCGCTGTGCCGTCCAGATGGATGGGCACGGAGATCTCCTCAACCATCGCGCCGAGCCGCCGGAAGGTCTCGGCGGCCTGCCGTACCTTAGCGTCCACGTCGGCCTCGCTGTTGGGCAGGCCGAAGCCTTCGCGTACCAGACCGATCCGAAGACCGGCGACGCCGCGCCCGAGCGCCGTCAGATACTTGTCGATCTTCGGCGCGTACTGGCGCGGGTCCAGGCCGTCTTCACCCGCCAGCACTTCCAGCAGCAGGGCGTTGTCCTCCACGTTGGTGGTCATGGGGCCGGTGTGATCGATGGTCGGCTCGATGGGCATGATGCCGGTGTAGGGCACCAGGCCGTGGGTCGGCTTCATACCATAGCCGCCGCAGAAGGAGGCGGGGATTCGGATGGAGCCGCCCTGATCGCCGCCAATGGCCATCTCCACCTCGCCCAGTCCGACCAGTGCGCCGGACCCGGAGGAAGAGCCGCCCGCCGTATGGCCCAGCTTGTAGGGATTGTGTACCGGGCCAGTAGCGTTGGTGTGGCTGCCGCCCGAAAGGCAGAAGTACTCGCAATGGGCCTTGCCGACGATGGTGCCGCCCGCATCCAGAATGCGGGTGACGATGGTGGCGTCGATATCGGGCGTGTAGCCCTCCAGCGTCGAGGCGCCGTTCATCATGGGCACACCCGCCAGACAGACGTTATCTTTCAGGGCAACGCGCTTGCCTTCCAGGGGACCCGAAGGTGCGCCCCGGATATCGGTCTTGATGTACCAGGCATTGAGCGGGTTTTCCTCCTGGTTCGGGCGGCGGCCCGGCGTGCGCGGATACTTCACCTGGGGCAGGTTGTCCGGCAGGGCATCGACCCGGTCATAGGCCTGGAGAGTGCCCTCCATGATGGTCATGTAATCCATGATCTCGCGGTCGCTCATGGACATGCCGAGCCCGCCGACGACTCCGCGCATCTGATCCAGTGTGGGGCGTCGAACGGTCATGTAGGCCTCCCTGAGTGGCGCCGGTGGGGTGCTGCCGGGCATGGGGTGGATGGGCGATGGTTTTGCCGTCGTTGCGTTTGGTTTCGTGAAGGAGAGGTGTTCGCTGGCGGCCGGCTGAATGGAGGACGGGACGGCGGGCGCAGTGTTTGCGGGGGCGGCTACTCTGCCACTGGTCTGCCGTGCCGCGCCGAAGCCGACGAACTCCTCGATCAGCGCCGGATTGACCGCCGCGTCGATGGGCACCTCGCCGGTGATGGCGCCGCGTTCCAGGATCATCAGGCGGCTGGAGACCGCGCTGAGGAATTCCAGGTTCTGCTCCACAACCAGGATGGTCAGATTGGTCTCGCGCCGGATGGTGTTGAGAGTCTCTTCGATCTCTTCGATGATCGAAGGCTGGATGCCTTCGGTCGGTTCGTCGAGCAGCATCATCAGCGGTTCGGCGATCAGGCAGCGCGCGAGCGCCAGCAACTGCTGCTCACCGCCGGAGAGCGCGCCGCCCTGGCGGTCCAGCAGGCGGGTCAGGCGCGGGAACCATCCCAGCAGGCGCTCCACGGCTTCGTCGGCGGTGCCGCCGGTCTCCGCCGGCCAGGCGAAGCGCAGGTTGTCGAGGACGCTGAGCTGGCTGAAGATCCCCCGGCCCTGGGGCACGTAGCCCAGCCCGGCCCGGGCGCGCAGGTGCGGGCTGCTCTTGGTGATGTCCTCGCCGTCGAAGATCACCGCGCCGCCGGTGGCGGGCAGGAAGCCCATGATCGTTTTCAGCAGGGTCGACTTACCCATGCCGTTGTGGCCGAGCAGGCCGACCGCTTCGCCCTCGTGCACCGTCAGGCTGACGCCGCGCAGCACCGGAATGTCGCCGTAGCCGCCCAGCAGGTTTTTGACTTCCAACAGAAGTGGGGCTTTGTCGTTGCCAGTCTGATCCTTTTCCGGGGCTGTGGAGGTGATCGCGTTCATGCCCGTTTCCCCAGATAGACATCGCGCACCGCCGGGTCGGCCATGACCGCCTCGACCGGCGCTTCGGTCAGCACCCGGCCCTGGTGAAAAACCGTCACGGTCTGAGCGATGCTGCGCACGAAGTGCATGTCGTGTTCCACGATGACCAGGGCCGCATCCCGGTTCAGTTCGTGGATCACTTCGATCATGCGCTCGACCTCTTCCCCGGTCAGGCCCGCCGCCGGCTCGTCCAGCAGCACCAGGGCCGGCCGTCCGGCCATGACGATGCCCAGCTCCACCAGTTGCCGCTTGCCGTGGGCCAGGGTCGCGACCTCGTCGGTGGCGATATCCTGCAGCTCGAGCCGTTCCAGGACTTCCTCAGTTGTGCGATTGGCTTCGCAGCTGCTTTGCGCCTGCCGGGCCGAGAGCCAGATGTTTTCGTGGGCCGTGAGGGTGTTCATCACGCTGGGCACCTGGGTCTTGATGCCGACACCGCGCCGCGCGATGGCGTGGGGATGTATGCCGGTACAGTCTTCGCCCTGCAGGTAGATGCTGCCTTCGCTGGGCTTGAGCAGGCCGGTCAGGCACTTGAAGAAAGTGCTCTTGCCTGCGCCGTTGGGGCCGATCAGGCAGCGCAGTTCGTCGTTTTCCAGGCGGAAATCCACGTTCTCGAGAGCGGTGACGCCGCCGAAACGCATGGTGACGGCACGGGTTTCCAGGATCGCGTCAGCGCGCATGACGGAGCCTCCGCCGGGCGTTGCGTCCGCCGCGTTTTCCGGCTCCTGCCGCCGTCGCCCTGCGCCGGCGTTTCTTGAAGAAGGGGGCTAGCGTCGGCACGATCCCGCGCGGCAGGAAGAGAACCGTGACCACCAGGATGCTGCCCAGAACGAAGAGATTGTTCACCAGGGTCTGCTGGCCGAGGAAGAATTTCAGCGCGCCCAAAGCAAAGGCGCCGACGATGGGACCCAAAAGGCTGCCCGCGCCGCCAACGATGACCCAGATGATGATCTCCGCGGACTGGCTGAGACTGAAGAGGGCGGGGGTGACGATTTCGGCCCAGTTGGCAAAGAGCATACCCGACAGACCCGCGAGCATGCCGCCGATGGCGAAGGCGAGGGTTTTGACCAAGCGCACGTCATAGCCAACCAGTTCGGCCCGCAGTTCGTTTTCCCGGATGCCGACCAGGATCCGTCCGAAGGGCGCGGTCAGGAGCCAGCGCAGGCCCAGATACGCGAGCAGCAGAATCAGGGCGCAGAAGTAATAGAGATACTCGTTGATCAGATACTCGCTGGAGTCCCAGGGCAGGGTCAGGGTGTCGAAGCCGGGAATGCCGTTGAAGCCGCCGAGGCGGGCGTCGCCGATCTTATAGGCGCTGCCCGCGGTGGAGTTCATGAACTTGAAGAGAATGAGAGTCACGACGAGTGTGACTACGGCGAGATAGACATCGCTCAGGCGGCCATAAAACAGCATAGCGCCCAGGGCCGCGGCAAAGAGCGCCGGAATGATCAATGAGACCAGGGCCGCGATCCAGGGATCGGCGAAGTTGATCGACGCGATGGCAAAGCCGTAAGCGCCGAGACCGAAGAAGGCCGCCTGACCGAAACAGAGAATACCGCCGAAGCCCCAGATGAAGCCCAGGCTGAGCGCGAGCAAGCCGTAGATGGTCAAGACTGTCAGGGTGTAGATGTCGTCGAAAAGAAAGGGCGCGGCCACCAGAAGTGCGAGCCCGACAGCGGCGGAGAAGGCGGTTTCGCGTAGCATCGCCCGTTACACCTTGTCTTTGAGAAACCGGCCGGTGATGCCGGTTGGCAGGAGGCGCAGGAGCACCACAGCGGCGACCAGCAGCGCGATCTCGCCGACCACCGGGGTTGCGAGAAAGGTGAAGGTCTGCGACACGAAACCGAAGAGGCCGGCGCTGGCAAGCGTCCCTGAAATCACCGCCGTCCCGCCGGAGATCACGGTGATGAAGGCCTTGGCGATGTAGGCGGCACCCGCCGCCGGATTGATCCCGACCAGCGGCGCCATGACGCCGCCCGCGAGCCCGGCGAGCGCGGAGCCTGCGATGAAGGTGAACATATAGACGCGTTTGGTGTTATAGCCGAAGGCCTGCGCCATTTCCGGGTTCTGCATGGCGCCGCGCGCGACCAGACCGGCCCGGGTTGTTTTCAGGACCAGGTAGACGCCGCCGATCACGAGGGCCGCGATGACGATGACAAAGAGATTGTAGCCGCTGACCTGGTACTGGCCGACGGTGAAGCCGGAAATGGGCGTCGTGATGCCGGTCGTGGTGTTGCCGAAAATCATACTGAAGCCGCCGATCATGGCGAGGCTGAGTCCCCAGGTGGCCAGCATGGTGTTGATCAAGCGGCCGTAGAGAAAG
Source organism: Denitrobaculum tricleocarpae (assembly GCF_007004665.1). Lineage (GTDB taxonomy): Bacteria > Pseudomonadota > Alphaproteobacteria > Kiloniellales > Kiloniellaceae > Denitrobaculum > Denitrobaculum tricleocarpae. The sequence continues at coordinate 134,352 of NZ_ML660060.1, forward strand.
CGCACGATGAAATGTTCGACCAGAAAACCGAAAAGGGCCGCCGCCAGCGGGGCGGCGACCAGGATCGAAAGATAGATGTTGAGACCGGCCTGGTTCGACATGATGGCCGCATAGCCGCCCAGGGTCAGAAATTCACCATGGGCAAGATTGATGACGCGCATCATGCCGAAGATCACCGCGAGCCCGGCGCTGATCAATACCAGCACCGCGATCGCGTATAGGATCTCCATGACGACGACTGCAGAAAAATCCATCAAGGACGCTCCGGACCGGTCGTGTTTTGAACTCTAGCCCTCGCGCCTAACCCCGTAACAGGCAAAGACGTCATAAAGGACACGAATTTCAGTTCCACCACACCAGGCACCTCAAAGATCAGATATCGATCTCGTACTGTGTGGTGTCGTTGGGATTTTCTTCCAGATTGCAGACCGTCTGCGTATCGACCGGCGGCCGCTGCAGGAAGGTCTCTTGCACAGCCATCTTCTGATCTTTCACCTCGATCAGATGGACGTCGAAGGTCGCATGATGGGTTTTGGGATCGATCGAGATCCGGCCGGTCGGGCCGTCGAAGGCCGCGCCGGCCTCCAGAGCCGCAATCACGTCATCGCGTGCAACGGAACCGGCTTTGCGTGCGCCCTCCGCCCAGAGGTGAACGCCCTGATAGGTCGCGACCGCAAGTTCGTGCACATCGTCTGTCGCGCCGTAGCGCTCTGTCCAGCGCTCCAGGAAAGCCTGGTTGGCGGGTGTCTCGAGTTCCTTGGAGAAGGAGTAGGCCAGCATGATGCCGTCACCCTCTTCCTTGGTCAGGACCACATGCTCGTTGCCCGCACCCATGGTGGTCGAGGCCATGGGGATCTTCTTGTTCATACCGGCCGCCGCCCACTGCCGGTAAAAGGACAGATGTGCGCCGCCCACCAGAACGGACATGATGGAGTCCGGGTTCGTGTCCTGGATTTTCGTGATGGTGGAACCGAAGTCGGCAACGTCGAGCGGGAAGAAATCGACCTGAACGACTTCGCCGCCGGCTTGCTTGGCGTAGTGCTGGATCCACTTCGCGGTGATCTGTCCGTAATTGTAGTCGGCGGCCAGAACATAGACCTTCTTGCCCCACTTCTCGATCGCGGCGGGCACCAGAACTTCGGCCTGCTGCGCCGGGGTGATGCCGGTGCAGAAGATGTTACGGTCGCAGACGCCGCCCTCGTACTGCACGTTGTAGAAGTAGAGCACCTTGTTTTTGCGCAGGGTCGGCCGGATCGCCTCGCGGGATGCCGAGAGGATGCCGCCGTGCACCACATCCACCTTGTCCTGCCGGGCCAGGCGCTGGCCAAACTGCGTGTAGAGCGCCATATCAGACTGGGTGTCGTAGGCAATCTTCTCGACCATGCGCCCCGCAATGCCGCCATCGCTGTTGATCTCATCGATCGCCATGTCGACGGCTTTATCCATGGGCTTACCGTAGAGGTCGAAGATGCCGGAGGTGTCGAGAATAGAGCCAAGTTTGATGGTGTCTTCAGCACGCACAATGGCCGGCGCCGCAATAAGCGCCGTGGCGGCGGCGGCACCTTTAAGAACTTTCCTGCGATTTACAGACATATTCAGTTTCCCTGTTCTCTAGAGTCTGGTCCTGGACAAGCGCGTTGTTTTTTTAGCCGGCTTTGTCCGCTGTTTTAGAAGGGTCGCTCTCCCTATTGCCAAGGTCAAGGTTGACCCCGATGCTTTCCCCGAGTTTCTGCATGGCGGGGAGCTGGAGCGCGAGATTGAGAATCCCGTCCACCGCGCCTGACATGGGGGCGCCGGAGGAATTGCCGCCGGTTCCACCCGCTTGACCCAGGCCCGAGACCTGGTTGATCCGGATGGAGTCGATCTTCTCGAGGGGTTTCGCCATGCGTTCCGCGATTTCAGGCAGCTTGTCGACCTTGTGGGTGTCGAGTTTCGCGCGCAGGAGCTCGCTGCTGGCGATGTTTTCCGCTTCGATCATGGCGGCTTTGCCTTCGGCTTCCGCCTGCATCAGCTTAAGGGTCGCTTCGGCCCGGCGTTCGGTTGCGCTGGCTTCCGCCGCGGCGCTCTCCTGCAGGGTGGCATTGGCGCTGCGGGTTTGTTCGCCCGAGACCTCGCTTTCCTGCTTTGCCCGGATCATCGCGGTTGCGCGTTCGCGCTCTGCCGCAAGGCGGTCTTTTTCCAGTTGAACTTCTTCCTGCGCCCGGACGATTTCACCGCGCTTCATTTCGGTTTCGGCCTGCGCGGACATTTCCTCGGTGCGTTTGCGGGCCAGGGCGATCTGACTCTCGAGCTTGGCGGTCTCCGCCGCAAGCAAGGCCGTGACCTCGTTTTCCCGCAAGGAGCGGTCGCGCTCGATCTCCGCGACCTTCACACCGCGTTCCCGTTCGATCCTTGCGCGGGCGGCGGTTTCCTCTGCCTGTTGCCGGGTCAATTCGGTTTCCGCAGAAGACTTGGCTTTCAGTTTTTCGATGGTCAGGGTCTGGGCGATCTGGGCTTGTTGCTGTTCGCGGTCCAGTTCCAGTTTCCGCTTCAGAGAATCGAGTTGCGTGTGGCGCACGGCGACATCCGCGTCGGCCTCAATCTCGGCGCGCTTTTTTTTGTTAGCGGAGATAACTTCCGCCAGGCGGCGCATGCCGACGGCATTGAAAGCATTGTTGTCGTCCAGCGCGCTGAAGGGTGCCTGGTCGAGCCGCACCAGAGACGCCGATTCGAGGTACAGTCCGTTCTGCGCTAAATTCTCCTTCAGGGTCTCGGCGACTTTCGTCACGAAGACACCGCGGTTTTCGTGCAGTTCATCCATGGTTTGCGTTGCGACTACGGCCTGCATGGCATCGATGAAACGGCCGCCGAAAAGGGTCTTCAGGTTGTCCGGGTTCAGCGCCCGGGAACCGATGGCCTGGGCCGCGGTTGCGACGCCCTCTGGTGTCGGCTGGACGCGCAGATAAAATTCCATTTCCAGATCAAGGCGGAGACGGTCTTCCGACATCATCGACTTTTCGCCGGTGCGCAGCACTTCGAGACGCATGGTGCGCATGTCGATCTGGTCGGCCCGGTGCAGGAAAGGCAGGACCAGCGCGCCGCCGTCCATGACCACCTTCTGTCCGCCGGCGCCGGTCCGGATCAGAGCCTTCTCCCGCGTGGTTTTGCGATAGAATCTCTGCAGGAAGGCAATCGCGACTGCCAGGACGACGACGAGGACAATGAGAGTTGCGAGTAGGTCCACGAATCTCCCCTCTTTTTGATGCCGAAGGTCAAAGCTTCACTTCAGGCGTCGCGAAACGGAGCAACGAGCAAGAGCTCTCCGCTATCGCTTGAACACTTAAAGGGTCAATTTATTTTCCCAGGAAATCAATATCTTTTTTCGCGAAGTATTTCATGGGCAAAGGTATCACGTGATTCTGGGCCGAAAGTCTGGGCCGAAAATCTGCCCCGAAAAGCTACGCCGAGGCAGTGCTAGCGCGCTAGTCGTCCGACAGTTGCTCAACAAGTTGAAAGGCGTGACCTTCGGCTTCCGCGAGATACATGGGCATCCGCGAATGGCCGGATTCCTGAAACACAGCTCCGCGCGGTCCTTTCACCGGCAGCGCTGTTCGAGGCCGAGACCAATCCGATGCTTGAGTCGCATCGGAGAGGGCCTGCAGGAAATAGAGACCTTCGTAGAGCGATTCGCCGATGGAGTTGAGCATCGGCCCGCGCTCGCCGAAGCGCGTGTGATAGCGTTCCCGGAAGGCACCATTGGCGGCCGTATCGAGAGACGAGAAGTATCCTGACGCCGCGAAGAGTCCGTCGGTGGCATTGGCGCCAATGCCCAACAGCGTATTCTCTTCGACGGCGCAGGAGAAACGAATGACCTTGCTAGACATAGGACTGCGGGCGAAGTCCCGGTTGAAGCGGATGCAGTCGTCTCCCACCAGTGAGAGCAGCAAGCCGTCAGGCCGGGCACGCCGTATGCGTTCCATGACGTGCTCGAAGTTCCGGGTTCCGAAGGGCAGGTAGGCCTGCCCCACGATGCCACGCTCTCCGCTTCGGAAATGACGATGCACGGCGGCGTGAGATGCGCGCGGCCAAATGTAATCGTTGCCGAGCAGGAACCAGCGCTTCAGGCGGAAGCGTTCCGACAGCCAGTCAAGACCGGGCAGTAGCTGCTGGCCCGGGGTTTCCCCGATGCAAAATACGCCCTGTCCCGCAGGGCCGCCCTCGAAAAGCGGTGTATAGACGTAGGGAAGACTCCCCGCGATCCGGTCTGCGATCGCCTCACGGACATCGCTGGTGTGCATACCGACCACGGCATCGATCATGCCGCTCTCGCGCAAGGCCTCGGCCTCCCGCGCCACCAGCTCGGGGTCGTTACCGGCATTCACGATGGTCAGATTGATCGGGCGACCGCCGATGCCGCCGTCCGCGTTTAATTCCTCGGCGGCAAGTTCAGCGCAGGCTCGGCAGGAAGGTCCCCAGATTCCGGCGGCGCCGCTGGTGGGGATGAATAGACCGACCCGATAGGATTCGCTCGTTTTCAAGCCCTGCTCCCAATCGTCTTTGCGCTGCCTGCGGGGTTGTCACCACGCGCTGCGACATTTTGTCCTGACAGTGTCTGCTATAACACGCCGGATTCCAAGGGCCCCGCACAACGGGTTGATTTTACGGCAAATGTTGCGGGTAACGCTTGATTGCCCTTCCAATTTTATTCCGGACGGGCTATCTCCTGACAGAAGCAGGTTTTGTTATTTTGGGATCTTACATGTCAGCCGACTCTCTGACGAATTCTCTGCCTTACCTTCTGGCCCGGGCACATCGCTCGGTGCATGGCGAACTGGATGCCGCTTTGCGGCAGGAAGAACTTCCGGTCGAGCACTGGCGGGTGTTGCGGGCTCTGGAGAGCGGCGAAGGTCTGACCATGTCGGAGCTGTCGCAGATTGTCTTGATGACGATGTCCGCCCTGTCGAAGGTCGTCGACCGCATGACGACGCGATCCCTGGTGCACCGAAAGCAGGACATGGGCGATCAGCGCCGGGTTCTGGTTTACATCTCCGATTTCGGTCTTGAGCTTCTCGCCCGTTGCGAGAGCCACCTCTCGCCTGTCCAGGCTTCTTTGGAGAGCCGCCTGGATCCCGACGATGCGGCACAGCTCAACGGATTGCTGCGTAAGCTGAACGGCCAGTAGAGACCCGGCCTGGGCCGTGCGGCACTCTCTCGTAACTCAGATACAGAACTATTGAACCCGCAGTCAGCGTTCCGACCGACCCGGCGACCGGAACGCGCGCTTTCGCGAAAAGCGACACGGCACAGGTCAAATCACGTTGGTGGTAGAGACATGCCTACTTCAGATTGTTCTTGATTTGTTCTCATAAACTGCTACTCTGAGTTTATTATGCAGCTCCTTCTCGCGTTTGACGATGGAGCCGCGACCTTCGCAGATATCCACTCCAGATTGCTGACCCGTTTCGGGCGGCAAGGACCATGGCATCACCCCGATCCCGTGAGCCAGTTGGTATTGGGTATTGTCGGCGGTCGGACCCGTGGCTCTGTTTCCCTCTCGGCTTTCGAGACTCTCATGCAGCGTTTCGGGTCCTGGGACGCCGTTCGCGATGCGCGCTATGCCGAGGTGAGGAAGGCTATCGGCACGGTGACCTTTCCCGACAATAAAACGCACTATCTGCAAAGTGCCTTGCGTCAGCTAACGCAGATGCGTGGCCGTCTGGAGCTGGAATTTCTTGCGGATTGGCCGGTGGAGTCTGCGCTGGACTGGCTGGAACGCCTGCCGGGTGTCGGGCGCAAAGTGAGCGCGGCGACTTTGAATTTTAGCAGTCTGAAAATGAAGGCGTTGGTGATCGATACGCACCATCTGCGGGTCATGAAGCGGCTTGGCCTTCTGCGGCGGCAAGCCGGTTTCGCAGAGGCCTACCGGCACCTGATGCCACGGTTGCCGGATTATTGGACGGCAGCTGACGTGGACGAGCACCATCAACTGGTCAAGCTCTTGGGACAGACCACCTGCCATCACGATGTTCCAGCCTGCGCAGATTGTCCTGTTGCAGCTCTTTGCGAGAAAACAACCCGTGATGGCTGAGCACTTCTGTTGTGCTGAACTTAAGGCAGACGATCACTCATAGATCGGAAAGCGGCCGGTCAGGGCAATAACCTTTTCCTTCACGGCAGCTTCGACCGCTGCGTTGCCGTCTTCGCCGTTACGGGCCAAACCGTCCAAAACCTCGATGATCAGATCGCCGACCTGTTTGAACTCGGCGGTGCCGAATCCGCGGGTCGTGCAGGCCGGTGAGCCCAAACGGATGCCGGAGGTCACCATGGGCTTTTCCGGATCGAACGGGATGCCGTTTTTGTTGCAGGTGATGTTGGCGCGCCCGAGTGCGGCCTCGGCAGCCTTGCCGGTCAAAGCCTTGGGCCGAAGATCGACCAGCATCAGGTGGGTGTCCGTGCCGCCGGAGACGATGTCCAGGCCGCCTTCGATCATGGTGCCGGCAAGGACCTTTGCGTTGTTGACCACGGCCCGGGCGTAGCTCTTGAAGTCGGGTTGCAGTGCCTCGCCGAAGGCGACGGCCTTGGCGGCGATCACATGCATCAGCGGGCCGCCCTGCAGACCCGGAAAGACGGCGGAATTGATCTTCTTGCCGATCGTTTCGTCGTTCGAGAGGATCATGCCGCCGCGCGGACCGCGGAGCGTCTTATGTGTCGTCGTGGTGACGATGTGCGCATGGTCCAGCGGGTTGGCATGGACACCACCGGCGACCAGGCCTGCGAAGTGAGCCATATCGACCATGAAATACGCGCCGACGTCATCGCAGATCTTGCGGAAGCGCGCGAAATCGATCGTTCTGGGATAGGCCGATCCTCCCGCAATAATCAGCTTGGGTCTGGTTTCCCTGGCGAGCCGTTCCAGGTCGTCGTAGTCGATCTGATGATCGTCCTCCCGCACGCCGTAGGGCACCACGTTGAACCACTTGCCCGATTGATTCACCGGCGCGCCATGGGTCAGATGACCTCCCGCTGCGAGGTTCAGGCCCATATAGGTGTCACCCGGCTGCAGCAGGGCGAAAAACACCGCCTGATTGGCTTGCGCGCCCGAGTGCGGCTGGACGTTGACGTAGCTGCAGTTGAATAGCTGTTTTGCCCGGTCCCGCGCCAGATCTTCGGCTGTGTCCACGAACTGGCAACCGCCGTAGTAGCGCCGGCCCGGATAGCCCTCGGCGTACTTATTGGTCAGTACCGATCCCTGGGCCTCCATCACCGCGGAAGAGACGATGTTCTCCGAGGCGATCAGCTCGATCTCATGCCGCTGGCGCCCCAGTTCCTGACGGATGACGGCCTGCATTTCGGGATCGCTCGCGTCGAGCGAGCCCCCGAAAAATCCGGGGAAGAGTTTCTGTGTTTGAATTGCGGCCTGTTCGCTCATCCTTGTATCCCTTGCTTTATCTTTGGTTTTTCGCGGTCCCTACCCGTCGTTACGCGACAAGATCGCGGGGCGCGCGGCCCTCGAAGAAATCCTTGAGGTTCTGAACGACACGAAAGCCCATGGCTTCCCGGGTCTCCAACGTCGCGCTGCCAAGGTGGGGCAGGAGAACCGCATTCTCACAGGACCGCAGCTCAGGCAGTACGTCCGGCTCGCCGTTGAAGACATCCAGCCCGGCACCGGCAATGGTCTCGAAGGTCAGAGCCTGGACGAGAGCCCGTTCGTCCACGACCTCGCCGCGTGCGGTGTTGATCAGAAAGGCGGATTCCCGCATCAGGCCCAGACGGCGGCAGTCGATCAAGTGCTTGTTGGCGGCACCGCCAGGGCAATGGAGGGATACGAAGTCGGCTTGGGGCAGAAGTTCATCGATCGAAGCGACGCTTTCCGCGCCGGTCTTGATCAGAACATCTTGTGCGATGGGGGAACGGTTGAAGGCCAGGACGCGCATGCCAAAGCCGTGATGGGCCCGCTTCGCGACTTCCTGCCCGATCCGCCCGAAACCGATGATGCCCAGGGTCTTACCGGAGACCTTCGAGCCCAGCAAATGGGTCGGACGCCAGCCGGACCAGGCGCCGGTCTTGACCTCCCGCTCGCCCTCGCTGGCGCGCCGGGCGGCCATGAGCATCAGCGTCAGGGTCAGATCGGCGGTGCATTCGCTCAGGACATCCGGGGTGTTGGTGACGGTGATGCCATGAGTCCTGGCGCTGTCGATATCGATGTGACTGTAGCCGACGCCATAGTTTGCCAGGATCTTCGTGCGCGGGTTGGCATCGTCCAGCACGCGGGCGTCAATACGATCGGTCACCGTCGGCAGGACGGCATCCGCAAAGTGGACTGCGTCCTTCAGCTCATCCGCTGTCAGCGCACGGTCCTGCTTGTTGAAAGTGACGTCGAAATCCTCGACCAGGGCGGCTTCGACCGCTTTCGGCCAGCGCCGGGTGATGACGACTTTCGGCTTGATCATGGCGAAATTCCCTTAGGCTGCTTTTGAGAGGACACCGGCGATGGTTGATCCTATCTGCGAGGGATCCGGTGCGATGGTGACGCCGACTTCCCGCAGGATCTCGACCTTCTCGCTGGCGCTTTCACCGAAGGCCGAGATGATGGCGCCCGCATGGCCCATGGTGCGGCCTTTGGGGGCGCTCAGTCCCGCCACATAGGCAACGACCGGTTTGGTCATGTTGTCGCGGATGAATTCGGCGGCTTCGGCCTCCTGGGGCCCGCCGATCTCGCCGATCATGACGATAGCGCTGGTCTCCGGGTCGTTCTCGAAGAGCGTCAGAATATCCTTGAAGGAGGAGCCGTTAATGGGATCGCCGCCGATGCCCACGGAGGTCGAGACACCGATGCCCAGTTCTTTCATTTGCGATGCGGCTTCGTACCCGAGGGTTCCGGAGCGCCCGACGACACCGATCGAGCCCGGCTGATAGATGTGGCCGGGCATGATGCCCAACAGCGCTTTGCCGGGGCTGATGATTCCGGCGCAGTTCGGTCCGATCAGCTGCATGCGCTTCTCTGCTTTATAACGGCGCATGTAGCGTTTCACCCGGATCATGTCCTGCGCGGGGATTCCGTCAGTGATGGCCGCGCAAAGCCTCATGCCGCAGTCGGCGGCCTCCATGATGGAGTCGGCGGCAAAAGGCGGTGGCACGAAAACCACGCTGACCGTCGCGCCGGTCGCCTGCACCGCGTCTTTCATGGTGTCGTAGACCGGAATGCCGTGCACGTTCTCGCCACCCCGGCCAGGAACCACGCCACCCACGATGTTGGTACCGTAGTCGAGCATTTCCCGCGCGTGGAAGCTGCCGATTTTACCGGTCAGGCCTTGCACCAGAACCGGAGTCGTACGGTCGATGAGAATGCTCATGACGATGCCACCATTTTGACGTTGTGCTTACTGTCGTTCTTCCAGGCGGCAACCGCCCGCTCCGCGGCTTCCTTGAGGGTCGCCGCGCGGATAATCGGTAAGCCGCTTTTTGAGAGGATTTTGCGCCCCTCCTCGACGTGCGTGCCTGCCAGGCGGACGATCACCGGCACATTTACCGGGTTGGCCTCCAGGGCTTGAATGATCCCTTCGGCAACCCAGTCGCAGCGGTTGATGCCCGCAAAGATATTGACCAGGATCGCCTCGACATCGCCATCCGACATTACCAGGCGGAAAGCTTTTGCGACGCGTTCGGGCGATGCACCACCGCCGATGTCGAGAAAATTGGCCGGTTTGCCGCCAGCCAGTTCGATCATATCCATGGTTGCCATGGCAAGGCCGGCACCATTCACGATGCAGCCGATTTTGCCGTCCAGTCCGACGTAGCTCAAACCCCGGTCCGCGGCTTGGGATTCGCGTGGATCTTCCTGGGATTTATCGCGCAGTTCGGAAACGCTCGGATGCCGGAAGAGGGCATTGTCGTCGAAGGTCATCTTGGCATCGAGGGCCACGATCGCATCGTCGCTCGTGACCACCAGTGGATTGATTTCGACCATGGTTGCATCGAGTTCGCGGAACGCGCGGTAACAGCCTTTGATCGTGTTGACAGCCTGTGTGATTTGCGCAGGTTTGAGGCCGAGCTTGAACGCGACTTCGCGCACCTGGAAATCGCGGATGCCGACGGCAGGCTCGATCACCGAACGGATAATGCTGTCCGGCCTGGTGGCGGAAATCTCTTCGATCTCCATGCCGCCGGCCGCCGACGCGACCACCATCACCCGTTCAGTCTTGCGATCCAGTACGAAACCCAAATAGATCTCGCGCTCGATCAAGGCGGCGCCCTCGACGTAGACCCGATACACCACCTTGCCCTTGGGTCCGGTCTGATGCGTGACCAGACGTTTGCCGAAAAGCTCATCGGCGGCATCATAGACCTGGTGTTCGTCCTGACAGACCTTGACGCCGCCCGCCTTGCCGCGGCCACCGCTGTGGATCTGTGCCTTGACGACCCAGGCGTCACCGCCGATTTCCCGCGCCCGGTAGGCCGCCTGCTCGGGGCTGTAAGCCAGTCCTCCACGGGGCACCGGCACGCCGAAACCGCTCAGAATTTCCTTGGCCTGATACTCGTGAATATCCATGATTTTGGTCCCGCTTGGGTTTGTTGTGCCACAAACCGCGCTTTGGTTCCGGCTGCTATTCGGCTGCTATTCGGCGGCAGCCCGCGTAATGAGGAGGTCGCTGTAACCGTTCGCGGCGCCGCGGTAATATTCCTGCGCCGCGGCCACGCCGCTTCCCGCGACGATCGGCACACCGAGATCGCGCAGGGCCATCTCGGTCCCGGCCAGGGCGGAGAGCAGCATGACCTCGTTCATATCGCCCAGGTGTCCGATGCGGAACACCCGTCCGGCGACCTTCGAGAGACCTGCGCCGAGCGATATGCCGTACCGGTGATACGCGCGGGCCAGCAGCTCGCCGGAATCATATCCATCCGGCAGGCAGATGGCACTCACGGTGTCGGAATACCATTTCGGTTCCTTCGCGCAGAGCCTGAGACTCCAGGCATCGGCTGCTTTGCGCACGCCCTCGGCAAGATAGTGATGGCGCGCGAAGACATTCTCCAGGCCCTCGTCCAGCAGCCGGTCGACCGAGCAGCGCAGGCCACGGATCAGGGTCATGGGCGGTGTGTACGGGAAGTAGCCGCTGTCGTTGGTCTGGATCATGTCCTGGAAATCGAAGTAGCAGCGCGCAAGGCCTGCGGACTTCGAGGCTTCCAAGGCTTTCTCGCTGGCGCACATGATCGCGAGACCGGCGGGCAGCATGAAACCCTTTTGCGATCCCGAAACGGCAAGGTCGACGCCCCATTCGTCCATGCGGAAATCGACCGAGGCAATCGAGCTGACACCGTCGACGTAAAGCATGGCCGGATGGCCTGCGTCATCGAGTGCCGTGCGGACACCTGATACGTCGCTCTGGACGCCGGTTGCGGTCTCGTTCTGCGTGACCAGGACTGCCTTGATCTTGTGGTCTTTGTCGGCCTTGAGTCTCTCAGCATAGATATCGAGCGGCACACCCTCGCCCCAGTCAACGTCGACGATTTCAACATTCAGACTGTGACGCTGACAGAGATCGATCCATAGGTGCGAGAATTGGCCGAAGCGGGAGGCGAGCACCTTGTCGCCGGGTCTCAGCGTATTGGTGATCGCCGCCTCCCAGCCCCCGGTGCCGGATGCAGGGAATAGAAACACCCGGCCGGTATCGGTCTTGAAAATCTTCTTCAGATCGGCGAAGAGCGGAAGGGTGAAAGCCGGCAGATCCGGCGCCCGGTGATCTTCCATGGGCACGTCGATCGCTTTGCGGACGTCCTCGGGAACGTTGGTCGGTCCGGGGACAAACAGGCTTCTGGTACCTTGCATGGATCGGTTCCTCCCTCGTATGTTTTTTTGGCCTCGCGTTTTTCTTGAAATGCGGTCTCTTCCGGACCGTTTGCTTCCAAGAAAGGGGCCGGACGCTGCCACCAAGACGTGCTGGCCTGGGCGCACTCCGATGGCCCGAAACAAGTGTTTGAGCGCCGTTGCCGACATAACACCGCTGATTGATCCGGCACACAACACCCATAACTCCTGCTTTTGGGTATCTATTAGAATAGGTAAAAACCTACCCATTTAGGTAGAAAATGAACACGAACTCCGCTATACTACCTACCCATTCAGGTGGTTTCTCAGTTGCTCTGAGGTGAAATTCATGGAAACAGGGAAAAAATCTGCCGCAGTGATCGAGGTGGCGCTGGCCGATAGCAACTCCATCATGTTGTCGGCTTTGTCCGAGTTTTTTGACCGGGATCCCCGCTTCAGCCTTGTTGCGACCGCCAGCTCGGCCGAGGGCTTTCTTGAGGCGGTTTTACGGGTTCCGGTTGCGGTTGGCGTCATTGACTGGACCCTGCCGATGCTGGGCGGTGAAAAACTGATCGAGATTTTGCGCGCGCAGGTGTCTGCGCCCCGGATTGTGGTCTACTCCCACGGTTCGGGCCATGAAGTGCCGCGCCGGGCTATGGCGGCCGGTGCAGCCGGATTTTGCGCGCGCAGTGAATCGCCCGAGAATCTCTTGGATATCGCCGCCGATGTCGCGAAGGGTCAGATGGTGTTTCCTTTCCTGGACGTGCGCGAACTGCGCCAGGATCCCATGTACAGCCTGACCGAGCGGGAGCGCACGCTCCTGACCGCATTATCCCAGGGCTGTACCAACAAACAGCTGGCGCACGACTTCGGCATCTCGATCAATACCGTCAAGTTCCACCTGCGCAACCTCTTCGAGAAGCTTTCGGTCACCAACCGCGCGCAGGCGATCGCGTTTTACTATGCATCGATCGTGGGACAGTCCCATCAGCTGCCTGATTTGCCCCCGGAGGGATCACCCGAGAGATAACCGAGGGGATCTCTTGGCGGATCAGCGGGGGGATCAAAGGAGAATTGACTGCCAGCAATCAGTCGCTATCTCCAGTTCCACCACACTAGCTTAAGGATCTTTGCGCCGGATCCAATCTACGAAAAGTGGGTCGACAATGGCTCTTGCGCTGACCGCCAGATTGATGAAGATGGCGTCAGAATTCGAGGTTGTCGAAATACCTCTGCAGATAGCGGCTCAGGCCGGCTAGGGAGAAATACTATGTTGAAGAAAACGGACTTTTACATCGACGGAAAGTGGGTCGCGCCTGCGGTCGCGAAGGATTGCGAAGTGATCAATCCGGCAAACGAAACGGCTTTTGCCACGATCTCTCTCGGATCCGAGGCGGACATCGACCGTGCTGTCACCGCTGCACGCAAGGCTTTCGAGAGCTACAGCCTGACAAGCCGCGAGGAACGCGTGGCTCTGCTGGAAAAGCTGCTGGAGGTCTACAAACGCCGCTCCGGCGAAATGGCCGAGGCGATCTCCCAGGAGATGGGAGCACCGATCTCCATGGCCCACCACAGTCAGGCCGCGGCGGGGGCGGGCCATCTGGGTGCTTTCATCAAAGCCCTGAAGGATTACGAGTTCGAGTATGACTTCAACGATTCCGGCGAGCGGATCGTCCAGGAGGCAATCGGCGTCTGCGGTCTGATCACGCCCTGGAACTGGCCCATGAACCAGATTGCGCTCAAGGTCGTGCCCGCTCTGGCTGTCGGCTGCACGGTGATCCTGAAGCCGAGCGAGATCGCACCGATGTCGGGGATCCTCTTCGCGGAAATGGTTGATGAGGCAGGTTTCCCGGCCGGTGTCTTTAACCTGGTCAATGGCGAAGGTCCTGTCGTCGGCGAGGCTATGTCGCGCCACCCGGGCATCGATATGATGTCCTTTACCGGCTCGACCCGGGCCGGGACCGCCGTCACCAAAGCGGCGGCGGATACGGTCAAGCGGGTAACGCTGGAACTGGGCGGCAAGTCGCCGAATATCGTCTTTAACGACGCGGATCTTACCAAGGCCGTCAAGACGGGCGTTCTGCACTGCTTCAACAACACCGGGCAGTCCTGCAATGCGCCGACGCGCATGCTGGTTCAGCGCGATATCTATGACAATGCGGTCGAGATTGCCGCAGAGGTCGGGCAGAAGGTTCAGGTCGGCGATCCTTCCGAGGAAGGCCGCCACATCGGCCCGCTGGTCAGCTCCATGCAGTTCGACAAGGTTCAGGGCCTGATCGAAACCGCCATCGGCGAGGGCGCCCGCGTGGTGATCGGCGGTGCCGGGCGGCCGGAAGGTCTCAACCGGGGCTACTACGTGCGCCCGACCATCTTTGCGGACGTGAACAATCAGATGACCATCGCCCGCGAGGAGGTTTTCGGACCGGTTCTCTGCATGATTCCCTTCGACACCGAAGAAGAGGCGGTGGAGATCGCCAACGACACGCCTTACGGACTGGCGGCCTACGTGCAGAGCGGAAGCCCTGAACGGGCGAATCGCGTCGCCCGCCGTCTTCGGGCCGGCATGGTTCAGATCAATGGGGCCCAGCGCCCGGCCGGCAGCCCCTTTGGCGGCTACAAGCAATCCGGCAATGGCCGTGAGGGTGGTACCTACGGCCTGGAAGACTTCCTCGAGGTCAAGGCGATCAGCGGGTATCAGGCCACGGCCTGAGGCTGCGAATTCGTCACCAGGCAAGGTTGCCTGATGAGCAAAGGGTGCGGAGTAGTTCTTCGCACCCTTTTTCTATTCCGTCGGTAAAGAGACACTCTCCCAGGTGCTTCCCGGATTGTGGTCGTGCACAAACGATAAGATGCTCATTGGATCATGATTTCTTGATCAAAGGAGGCTCTGCAGGTTTAAAATATCCGGCGTCATTGCTGATGTAATGATTTAAGAACAAAGGCTTAGTGGGGCTGGTTTTGTAAACAATCGCTTTGGTTGAAATTTGCATCGGCTCGTTTTTTCGCATTATCTATTCGACAGACCGGAGATATGAAACGAAACTAAGACTCATCGCAGATATAAAACTCGTTTGTCGTATTTGGAACAGCGGCCTTATGAAGGGGGCTGCTTTGATGTCGACTAGATAAAGACTAGAAGAAGCAGGGAGAATTAAGAAATGTCGGATGAACTCAAAGATCTGGGAATGCTGGTTGCGCGCGGGCAGGTGAGCCGCCGTGACTTCCTGGGACGGGCCGCGGCGCTGGGTGTGGCTGCGCCACTGGCGACCAGCCTGCTGTCCTCGACCGTCCTCGCCGCCGGTCCGAAAAAGGGCGGCCACTTGAAGCTGGGTATGAACGGCGGCACCTCCGCTGACAGTCTCGACCCGGCGACCTTCGCCAGTTCGATCCCCTTTACCTTCGGGCGCGTTTGGGGTGAGACCCTGACGGAGACCAGCCCGGTCGACGGCAAGCCGGTTCCGGTCCTGGCAGAGTCCTGGGAAGCCTCGGAAGATGCCAAGAGCTGGCGCTTTAAGATCCGCAAGGGCGTCACCTTCCATAACGGCAAGGAAATGACCGCCGACGACGTGGTCGCCACTCTTCTGCGGCACTCGGATGAAAACGCGAAATCCGGCGCGCTCGGCGTGATGAAGACGATTCAGGGCATCAAGAAGGATGGTGACGACGGCGTTCTGGTTACACTGGACTCAGGCAATGCCGATCTGCCCTACATGCTTTCTGATTATCACCTGATCATTCAGCCAAACGGCGGCAACGACGATCCGGCTGCCGGCATCGCGACCGGTCCCTATAAGGTCAGCGTGAATGAGCCCGGTGTCCGTTACGCCGCCGAGCGGTATGAAGGCCATTGGCGTCCCGAGGTTGGTCATGCCGATTCCGTCGAGATTCTCGTAATCAACGACCTGACCGCCCGTATGGCGGCACTGACCTCCGGGCAGGTTCACATGATCAACCGGGTCGATCCCAAGACGATCGGTCTCTTGAAGCGCGCACCGACGGTCTCCATCGCAAATACCGCGGGCCGGGGACACTATGTCTTCATCATGCACACCGACAAAGAGCCTTTCACAAACGTCGACCTGCGTTTGGCGCTCAAATATGCGATGAACCGCGAGCAGATGGTCGAGCAGATCCTGCGCGGCTATGGCACGGTCGGGAACGACTTCCCGATCAACGGCGCCTACGCCAACTTCCCGGACGACATTCCGCAGCGTACGTTCGATCCGGACAAAGCCAAGTTCCACTTCAAGAAATCGGGCCATGACGGTGCCGTGCTGCTGCGCACCTCGAACGCGGCTTTCAACGGCGCTGAAGACGCAGCCGTGCTATTCCAGCAGTCCTGTGCCCAGGCCGGAATTGAGATCGAAATCAAACGCGAACCGGCGGACGGCTACTGGTCGAATGTCTGGAACGTGCAGCCATTCTGCACCTCTTACTGGGGCGGCCGTCCGACCCAGGACCAGATGTATTCCGTCGCCTATCAGACTGGCGCGGACTGGAATGACACGAAGTGGAGCCGACCGGCTTTCGACGAGCTGCTGGTCGCGGCCCGTGCGGAACTCGATGACGCGCGCCGCAAGGAACTCTATCGGGAAATGGCGCTGATGGTGCGTGACGACGGCGGGCTGATCCTGCCGATGTTCAACGACTTCATCGCGGCTGTTTCCAATAAGGTCGACGGCTACGTGCACGATGCCGGCGGCGAAATGTCGAACGGTTTTGCGGCCATCCGGGCCTGGTTGGTCTGACGAGTCGGAGAGAGCGGGCGGTCCTTCGGGACCGCCCGTTTCGATCTGGGCCGCGGCGACAAAAATTTTTTTCCGCGGCCGAGTTGATGATTCCTCGTCACAGAGCTCCGGAAATGAACCATGTCCAATGCAAACACCAGTCCGCCGCCCGGCTCCGGGTCGGCTGGAGGATTCTTGAGCAGTAACCCGCTGCTCGTCCTGATTTTTCAGCGTATTCTTTTAGGATTCGTTCTTCTTTTTGCCATTTCGGCTCTCCTCTTCGTCGGTATCGAAATTCTGCCTGGCGACTTCGCGCAAGCCTACCTCGGTCAGTCGGCGACACCCGAAGCCGTGGCGAACATCCGCAAGGAACTGGGGCTCGATGCCCCGCTGCTGCAGCGCTATCTCGGCTGGCTCGGCGGCGTTCTGCAGGGCGATTTCGGCACCTCCTGGGCCAATAAGGTCAGCGTCTCGGAGCAGATCGGCAAGCGTCTCGGCAACACTCTGTTTCTGGCGTTTTGGGCAGCCGTGGTGTCGGTGCCTCTGGCTATCGGTCTGGGCATGATCGCTGTCCATTACCGCAACCGCTTCATCGACCGGCTGATCAATATCGTCTCTCTTGCGGCCATTTCGCTGCCTGAATTCTTCACCGGCTATCTTCTTATTCTTTTCTTCGCGGTGAACTGGGGCGTGGCGGTTTTCCCGGCCACGGTCTTCGCCGATATGGCCTTCACGGACCGTCTCGCGGCGATTGTCCTGCCTTGCGCCACCCTGGTGCTGGTCGTGCTCGCGCACATGATGCGCATGACCCGGGCGGCGATCCTGAACATCATGTCCTCGGCTTACATCGAGACCGCCGAGTTGAAGGGTATGAATGCCTTCCGGATCATCGCCAAGCATGCGGCTCCCAACGCGATTGCGCCCATTATCAATGTGGTGGCGCTGAACCTCGCCTATCTGGTGGTAGGTGTTGTGGTCGTCGAGGTGATTTTCGTTTATCCCGGCATGGGACAATATCTGGTGGACGCTGTTACGATCCGCGACATGCCGGTGGTACAGGCCTGCGGCCTTGTGTTCGCGGCGGTTTACATCATCCTGAACATGGTGGCTGACGTTTTGGGCATTCTCGCCAATCCGCGCCTTCGGCATCCGAAGTGAGGGCGGGGATATGAGCATGATCAAAGCCATGCCCTGGAGTGCCCGTATCGGCTGCCTGGGGGTTTTCATCTTTCTCTTTTCCGCCGTCTTCGCGGATGTCATCGCACCTTATGGTGAGCGGGATATCGTCGGCGATGTCTGGGAGCCGTCGTCCGGCCAGTTCCTGCTGGGGACCGACAATCTGGGGCGGGATTTGCTCTCGCGCATGATGTATGGCGCGCAGACCACGATCTTTATTTCCGCGGTTGCGTCCGTCCTGTCGTTTTCGGTCGGGATTTTTCTGAGCTTCCTGGCGGCGGTCATGCGCGGCTGGACCGATCAGGTGCTCTCGCGGCTCAACGATATGATGATGGCAATCCCAACCCTGATCTTCGCGCTGGTGGTTCTGGCGGCTCTGCCTCAGGAACTCTGGATCCTGGTACTGGTCATGGCCCTGATCGACTCGACGCGCGTGTTCCGTCTGGGTCGGGCGGTTGCCGTCGATATCGTGGTGATGGACTTCGTCGAGACAGCGCGCCTGCGCGGCGAGGGACGGATGTGGATCATCTTCCGGGAGATCCTGCCCAACGCCCTGTCGCCTCTGCTGGCCGAATTCGGGCTGCGCTTTGCATTTGCGGTGCTTTTCCTCTCCTCGCTTTCCTTCCTGGGCCTGGGTATCCAGCCGCCGGAAGCGGACTGGGGCGGCATGGTGAAGGACAATAAGGACGGCATTATCTTTGGCGTTCCCGCCGCGCTGATCCCAGGCGGCGCTATCGCGGCACTGGCGATCTGCGTCAATCTGATCGTGGACTGGCTGCTGAATCGAACCGCCAGCCTGAAGGGAGGACGTGGTGATGTCTAGTGGGGCGATGTCTGATAGACTTCTGGACGTTAAAGACCTGCGCATTGAAGCCACGGTCTATCCGCCGGGCGAGACGCCCAAGGATATTGTGATCGTGCACGGCGTCTCCTTTACGCTCGAGAAGGGCAAGGTGCTTGGCTTGATCGGTGAATCCGGTGCCGGCAAATCCACCATCGGCCTGGCCTCCATGGCCTATGGCCGGGGCGGGTGCCGGATCACCGGAGGCACGGCGCATTTTAACGGCGAGGATATCCTCGCCGCTTCCAAGGCGCGGGTGCGGGACCTCCGCGGTTCGAAGATCTGCTACGTGGCCCAGTCCGCGGCGGCGGCCTTCAATCCGGCTCACCGGCTTGGCGATCAGATCGTCGAGGCGACGGTGTTGCACGGGGTGTCGAGCCGGGCCGAGGCCATGGAAAGGGCCGATCATCTCTTCGAGATTCTGGGACTCCCCAATCCGAAGGAATTCGGTCAACGCTATCCGCACCAGGTCTCCGGCGGGCAGCTGCAGCGCGCTATGACCGCCATGGCACTCTGTTCACAGCCCGATCTCATTGTTTTCGACGAACCGACGACCGCTCTGGACGTGACCACCCAGATCGACGTGCTGGCCGCGATTAAACATGCGATCGAAGAGACCGGCACGGCGGCGCTCTATATCACCCATGACCTTGCCGTGGTGGCGCAGGTGTCGGACGACATCATGGTGCTGCGCCACGGTAAGACCGTGGAATATGGGCCGGTGGCTCAGATCATCGAAACACCGCAAGAGGACTACACCCGCGAACTGGTGTCGGTGCGCTCCAACATCAAGCCGGAGGCCGAGGATCAAACTCAACCGCTGCTGACGATTGAGAACATCGATGCCGCCTACGGGAATTCCCTGCAGGTCCTGTTCGATGTTTCCTTCCATCTCCCCAAAGGCCAGACACTGGCGGTGGTCGGCGAGTCGGGCTCGGGCAAGTCGACCACCGCGCGTGTGATCACCGGTCTGCTGCCTCAGCGCAACGGACGGGTGACCTTCGATGGCCGGGACCTGGCGCCCAGGTTGGCGGACCGGCCCCGCGAGGACCTGCGTGCGCTGCAGATGATCTATCAGATGGCCGATGTCGCCATGAACCCGCGGCATACGGTGCGGGACATCATCGGCCGTCCGCTGACCTTTTATTTTGGCCTGCGCGGGCGTGAGAAGGAAAAGCGGGTGATCGAGCTGCTCGATCAGATCGAAATGGGCGAGTCCTTTATCGACCGCTATCCGGCGGAACTCTCAGGCGGTCAGAAACAGCGGGTTTGTATTGCGCGCTCGCTGGCGGCGGACCCCAAGCTCATCATCTGCGACGAACCGACTTCGGCACTCGACCCGCTGGTTGCGGAGGATATCCTGAAGCTGCTGATGAACCTGCAGAAAGAGACGGATGTTTCCTACCTCTTCATCACCCATGATATCGCCACCGTCCGCGCCATCGCGGATTCGATCGCGGTGATGTACCAGGGGCGGCTGGTGCGCTTCGGTCCCAAGAGCCAGGTTCTGTCGCCGCCTTTCGACGACTACACCGATTTGCTGTTGAAGTCGGTTCCCGAGATGGAGCTTGGTTGGCTCGAGAAGGCTCTGGTCGAACGGAAGATGGAGGCCGCTGGCAATTAACGCCCCGGAAACTAACGTCCCGCGGCTGCGCCAAGACGCGCAATGGCGTCACAGATACGGGCGAAGCTATGCTTCGCCCGTTCGCTCGAGGTTCTGGCCCTCAGGTAACCGTGCACCAGCCCTGGTTCATTGATCCACTCGGCTTCGACACCCGCATCGCGCAAGCGCTTGACGTAGGTTGCGCCATCGTCGCGTAGGGGGTCGCAGTCCGCTGTGACGATTACGCAGGGGGCTGCGCCTGTGAAGTCTCTTGCCGATAAAGGCGCGTAGGTCGGATCATTTCCCGGCACCTCGCCCTCGACCCGGACGTTCTTGTAAAACATCACGTCCCGTGTCGTGAGCAGAGGCGCATGCGCTTCTTCCCGGTAAGACGGCAGCCCCATGATTTCCCCACCCAGGCCCGGATAGATCAGGACCTGACCGGCAGGCGCGTCAGGCCGGTGCCGGATCGCCAGGCAAACGGCAGCCGCCAGATTACCGCCCGCGGAATCACCGCAGAGGATGATCGGATTGCCCTCCTTTGAGATCGCTTCAAAAGCGGCCAGCACGTCGTTGTAGGCTGCGGGGTGCCGATGTTCCGGGCAGAGGCGGTAGTCGACGGATACGACGGAAAAGCCCGTTGCTGCTGCGATCTCGGCGCAGACATCGTCGTGGCTTTCCAGTCCTCCGACGACGAAGCCGCCGCCGTGACAGTAGATCACTATGGCCGCAGGTTCCGCCGTCGCGTGCGGCTGGTAACGGCGGATTGGTATTTCACCATCACCGCCCGGAATACTCTCGTCTCTTACCGAAAGGCCTGACGGTCTTTTCTGCCGGAACGCTGCGCACATCTCGTCGTAAACCGCGCGCTGTGTTGCAATGTCGGCATCGACCGTGTCGGGTGGATAAAAGCTGTCGGTCCGGTCGATAAATGCCCAGATCTCTTCATCGATTCGGGGGGCGTAGAAGGGATCGCGTTTGGTCATGGCGGTCTCTGCGGATGTGCCGGAACGATAGTCTTACGGATAAAGCTTGTGGCGCTTCGAGCGAGGAGTCAATCGCACTCTGGCGTCTTTGATCTTGCAGCCAGTATTTCCTTTCGTTGCTGAGAAAGCGGCTTGCCGGGATTCGAAATCACCTGCACTCTGCGCTCGGCAGGCAGACAGGGATGTTTTGCGGGGGGAGATCTTACATGAGTCGAAAAGTCGTCCTGATCATTCTGGACGGAATGGGGTGGAAGACGGCACGCACGCTGCTCGGAAATGTCGAAGGCTGGGTCGAAAAGGGCGATGCCTCGGTATGGAAAATGCGGGCGACACTGCCGTCGGTTTCCGGGCCCTGCTACGCCTCGATCCATAGCGGTGTGACACCGCAGGAGCACGGCATCGTCGACAATTACAAAGAGATGAAGACCGATGTGGCGGATATTTTTTCCGAAGCCCGCAAGGCCGGGCGGACCACGGCGGCTGCGGCGCACTCTCTCTTTTCCAGTTACTTTCAGCGTGCTCCCTTCGATATCTACCGCGACCTGGAGGTCGACGACGAGAGCCTGCCGATCCAGCACGGACGTTTCTACACCATGCGCGGCGAGACCAAGGGCAATCTGGCGGTGCCGGCCGAGGCAGATCTCTTTGCCCAGGCAGCCATCATGATCGACCGGCATCAACCGGACTATCTGTTGCTGCACAGCTGCACGGTGGATTCCACTGGGCATCGCCACGGTCCGGATTCCGCCGAGATGGATCATGTGGTCTATGTCCTGGACGGCGTATTGGGGAATGCTCTGCCGCGCTGGCTCGACCAGGGCTACGAGATCATGGTTACCTCCGACCACGGCCAGTCGCCGCGTGGACATCACGGCGGCACCACGGACGAAATGCGCGAGGTGGCCTTCTATTACTTCGGTGACGGCAAGCGTCCCGATGCGGGTGTGGTCCTGGACCAGCTTCAGATCGCCCCGACGGTCCTGGCGCGGCTTGGGGTGCCTCCGGCGGACAGTATGCGGCATCCGAGTTTTCTCACATAACACAGCAGCCGGGCAGGGACAGGGCTATGTCGAAACGGTCATTTCACGTCATAGAAGATGCATGGATTCCCCTGCGCGACGGGACGCGCCTGGCGGCGCGCATCTGGATGCCGGAGGGCGCAGAGCAGGATCCCGTTCCTGCCATTCTCGAACATCTGCCCTATCGCCGCCGCGATGGCACCGCACCCCGGGACGAGAGCACCTATCCGGTTTTCGCCGAAGCCGGTTATGCCGGTGTCCGGGTCGATATGCGCGGCAGCGGCGATTCCGAGGGGGTCATCGAGGACGAGTACTCGCCGCAGGAACTGGCCGATGCCGTGGAGGTCATCGAATGGCTGGCGGCCCAGGATTGGTGCAGCGGCTCCGTGGGCATGATGGGAATCTCCTGGGGCGGTTTCAATTCTCTCCAGGTAGCGGCGTTACGGCCCCCGGCTCTGAAGGCGGTGATCTCACTGAGCTCGACGGTCGACCGCTACAACGACGATATCCATTTCAAAAACGGATGCCTGCTCTCCGCCAATTTTTACTGGGCGACCAACATGCTGTGTTATTCCTCACGGCCGCCCGATCCGGAGATCGTCGGTGCGGACTGGCGGACGCAGTGGCTGAAGCGCCTGGAGACCATCGACTATCCGCTGAACACCTGGCTGGCCCATCAGCGGCGCGACGACTATTGGCGTCACGGTTCGATCTGCGAAGACTACGACGCGCTCGAGGCAGCGGTTCTGATCATCGCCGGCTGGGGCGACGGCTACCGCAATGCCCCGCCGACCGCGGCGGCCCATCTGAACGCACCGGTGAAAGCGATCAACGGTCCCTGGATTCACAAGTATCCGCACTTCGCCTGGCCCAAGCCGCGCCTCGACTTTCATGCCGAGGCGATCCGCTGGTGGGACCACTGGCTGAAGGGAATCGAAAACGACGCGGAGGATCTGCCCGCGTACCGCGCCTATGTGACCGAGGGCGTTCGTCCGTCGACCTGGCGCGAGAGCGACCCGGGCCGCTGGGTCGCCATGGAGAGCTGGCCGTCGTCAGACGTTGCCGGCATGACTCTGCACCTGACCGGCGATGGTTGCCTGAGCGATGCCCCAGGCGAGGGCGGTATGGCGGTGGTGGCTTCCCCCCAGGACTGCGGGACCGCCTCGGGGGAGTATTTCACTCTGGCGCCCGGTGCAGACCTGCCCGGCGATCAGCGGGGCGACGACGGTTTGTCCCTGGTCTTCGAGACGGAAGTCCTCGCCGAACCCCTCGAAATTCTCGGACGTCCGAGCCTCAAGGTGAAGCTTGCCATCGACGCGCCGCTCGGGAACCTCGCGGTTCGGTTGGTCGATGTGCATCCGGACGGTATGGCGCAGCGCGTAAGCCTCGGCGTGCTCAATCTTGCTCATCGCGGCGGCAATGCCACGCCGGAGCCAATGACGCCGGGCGCATTCGAAGAGGTCGAGATTCTATTGGATGAGTCCGGGCATCGCTTTCGCGCGGGGCACCGCATCAGGCTTGCCATTTCGACGGCCTATTGGCCACTGATCTTGCCGCCGCCCAGTCATGTGACCGCGCAGCTTGTGACCGGCTCCGACAGCCGTTTCACGCTCCCGGTCCTGCAGGCCGCCAAACCCGCCGAGATGCCCGAACCTGCCGACCCGGATCCTCTGCCGAAGTACCCGAACCTGGAACCCGGCGAAACCCGCCGCTGGATGGAGCGCGACCTGAGTGCGGGCGTCACGCATTATCTCATTCTTGATGATACCGGCGCGAACCAGCACCCCGGGCACGGCATGGTCTCGCAGGAGATCCGGCGGGAGTGCTGGTCGATCCAGCCGGAGGATCCGCTGAGCGTCACGGGCGAAGCGCACATGACCGCCAGGCGCAGCCGGGGCGACTGGTCCACCCGCACCGAAACCACGACCCGCCTGACCGCCGATGCCACGCACTTCCATCTCACGGCCAAGCTGGAGGCCTACGAAGGCGAGGCCCTTGTGTTTGAGCGGGAATGGACCAGAAAAATCCGCCGCGACTTCATGTAGTGGCGAGCTTCTCAGTCTCGTTCGGCGCAGAAGCGGTCAACGACATGTTGCAGAATTGGGGCGTAGTGCGTGAAGGGGGGCGTTTCCAGGTCCGGGTCCTTGCCGTCTTCGTCCCAGAAACGCACCTGCAGAATATCTTTTAAGTGCGGGTTCTCGCGAAAGGCGGCCACCTCGTCATTGGACATAGGGCCGCCCTGCAAGCGGAGGCTATGAACCGAAGCCTCCGACAGGCGGTTGAAGTAGCTCGGGTCCGTGGCGCAGAGGTAACGCTTGGCGTCGACGTGATAGCGGACACAGTCGACCACGAGCCTCGGAAAGAAGGGCGCCAGGACGGCGGCGCCCGCCGTGTCGTGATAATTGTTCAGGCCCTTTTCCAGGGCATCTTCCGGAAATTCGCTTGTGTAGTGCCCGATGTCGTGCAGCAGGGCCGCGGCGATCAGCTCGTCCGACGCGTCCGACTCTTCGGCCCTGAAAGCGCCCTGCAGCATATGCTGGGACATGGTGACCGGTTCGCCCAGATAGGATTCCGCGCCCCGGCGATTGAAGATATCGCCGATGAAATCCACGATGCTGTCAGGTGTAAGACGTGTCATGGCGTTGGTCATTCCGCGGCTTCCGGCAGCTCTTCCTCGATGGCGGCGAGGGTGGAGAGCAGATCGTCTTTATCCGCGTAACAGCCCTGAAGCCAGCGCGATCCCGTGCCCGAGAAACCTTTCCGGGCATGGAGCACGCGGGTGTTGTCGACGATGAAAAGGTCGCCGGGTTTCATCTTGAAGGTGACTTCGCCCTCGGGCCGCTCAATGATCTCCGCCAGGTGCCGGTAGGCGGCGTAATAGGTGGCCATGTCGTCGAAAGGAATGTCCGTGAAAGGCGCGGCGGAGCGGTTATTGAAACGCAGGCCGAGCAGTTCTCTGTCCGGTCCCAGTTCGACCATCGGGCGCTTGGCCCGCAGCCGGATGCCGTCTGATCCGGCATATTCGAAGCGAGCCGGGTAGCAGGCGAGCAGGTCGAAATGCTCCGGCGCTTCTTTCTGAAGGATTTCGAGCGCCTTAAAGCCGTCGACGACTTTGGAGTCCCCGCCCTCCGCGGAGTTTTCCAGGCAGGCCAGAAGCTGAAGGGTCGGCACCGGATCGCGGTAAGGATTGTCGCTGTGGGCCTGCAGGCCTAATCCCGTGTAGGCCAGATTGACCGGGTTCACCTCGGATCTGACCTCGAACCAGCGCCCGTAGTTGGTTTCGCGCACGTAACCGAAGAGGGCGGCGACCTCCAGCAGTGCACCGCTTTCCGGTTTCAGCCCCGTCATGACCGCGAAGCCGCAGCGCCGGATAGCACCCAGCCAACCTGCCAGGGCCCGGCGGTCGTTTTTGGCGGCGGCAAGGTCGACGGTGGGAATTGCGGAGGCGAGATCCGAGCCCCAGCGGGAGATAGCCTCACCGGTCCAGCCTTTCGGGCGGTTCTCGATTCGGTCGTAGTTGTGTTCGGCGAGCCATGCGGCCGGAAAGCTGACCTCCTTGCCATCAGGCAGGAAGCGGAGCGCGAGAGACTGCTCCTCCGCGCGCGCCGATTCAATACGTGTGTTTTCAGGGCAGTCCAACAGCGTGACCAGACGCTGCCCGTTGCTTGCTGAACGCGTCTCCGGATCCAACGCGTTGTCGCGCAGCCAGATTGCATGGAACCGCGCGGTCTTGCCGTTCGACCAGGTGATTGCGAGGGCCTGCCCCTCCTGGAGAAGATTAACAGATTTGATCACCATCCACCGCGTCCTTGAAGTGAGGCCGTTATCTATGAATTTGGACAGTAAGCCGGGCGAAATCTCAAGCGATATATGGTTTAGGCCCTGTGCCGACGTTCGGGGCGCAAAGCCGTGCATGGCAGACCCGACGGGTGAGCGCTTGACCGTCAACGCGCATCTGTGACAAGGCATAGCCTCGCGGAAGGTCTCCGCGCGCAGATCATATGAAGCCGATCACGGGAAAACGCAGCGGATGTTTTTGCAGGCCAAAGCCCTGGGGCAAAGCCTTTTCAGCCGGCCTTACCTTCTTCTCACCCTGACCATGCTGTTCTGGGGCGGCAACGCCGTGGCCGGGCAGCTGGTGGTGGGCGAGGTTTCGCCGCTGATGCTGACCTTTCTCCGCTGGCTGTTGGTCTGCAGCTTTCTCTGGGTGACGGCGGGGCGGCGGGTGATTGCCGAGTGGTCGGGCGTGCGGCCGCGCTTGCTCTGGATCACCGGAATGGCCCTGTGCGGTTTCACCGGCTTCAACTCTCTCTTCTATGTCGCGTCGCACGACACCACGGCGGTGAATATAGGGATCCTCCAGGGCTCGATTCCCGTGCTGGTTTTTCTGGGCGCATTCGCCCTGCACCGCACGCGCGTCGGCCTGCTGCAGGTGGTGGGGGCCGTGATTACGATCCTGGGCGTAATGGTGGTGGCGACGGCCGGCGACATCTCGCGCCTCACGACTCTGGCCTTCAATCCCGGCGACGTGACCATGATGATCGCCTGTCTGTTTTATTCCGCTTACGCGTCGGCGCTGCCGAACCGGCCGAAGGTTTCCGGGCTGGTCTTTTTCACGGTCATGTCCCTGGTTGCCTGCGTTACGACCTTACCGCTGGCGCTTTATGAAGTTTTCTCCGGAACCGTCATCTGGCCGACACCCAAAGGCTGGGCCATTGGACTCTACATTGCACTTTTTCCTTCCTTCATCGCCCAGATCTTTTTCATGCGGGGCGTAGAGCTGATCGGGCCGGGCAGGGCGGGGATCTTCGTCAATCTGGTGCCGGTCTTCGCGGCCGGGCTGGCCGTCGTGATCCTGTCCGAAGTCTTCCAGCTCTATCACGCGGTCGCGCTGGTCTTGGTCCTTGGCGGTATCTGGCTGTCCGAGCGGCGTAAAGTGAGCTGAGACGCGTACCCTCGTTGGATTGAGCCGGGCTTCACGTCTAATTTTCATTCCTTACTGATAGCGTTTGAATTATGAAAGAAAAAACTTTATTAATATAATCATCGTTTTCAATTCCCGGTCCAAGGCAACGAAATGAGCAAAGCTGAGCAGGCGGTTTTGGGCTGGGGAGATCTTCTGCGCTCGGGACACTTCGCCCGGCTCGCGCTGATCTGCACCGGAGTCTGGCTCCATGCCGCCGATGCCCTGATGGTCGCCACGCTCATTCCAAGCATCCTGGCCGACATTGGCGGGGCTGCGCTGGTGGCCTGGACCATCGCCCTCTACGAAATCGGATCGATCGCAGCCGGGGCGGCGAGCGCCCTCTTGAGTCTGCGCTATGGATTGCAGCGGGTCATGACGCTCGCGGCTTTGCTCTACGGCGCGGGCTGTATCATCAGCGCCCTTGCACCTGATATGCCGGTGATGCTTGCGGGGCGCCTGTTCCAGGGGCTGGGTGGCGGCGGACTGATGGCCCTGGCCTTTGTGGCGATCAACCGGCTCTTCCCCCGCGAGCATATGCCCCGGGTCATGGCGGTTCTCTCGATCCTCTGGGGCGCATCCGCCTTCAGCGGCCCTTTGGTCGGCGGGGTTTTCGCGGAGCTCGGCATCTGGCGCGGCGGCTTCTGGTTTTTCGCGATCCAGGCCTTCGCCCTGTCGGTCTGGATCTTCCTGGGCCTGCGGGACCAGAAAAGGGGAGAGGAAAATCACGAGGGGCGGATTCCGGTCTGGCGTCTGTTGGTTCTCTCGTCGGGCGTGGTCTGCATTGCCGCCGCCGGGATCGAGGTCTCGCCGATCCGTTCACCGCTGCTGGTGGTTTTAGGCACCGCGATCCTGGCGGTATTTCTGCGCATGGATAGCCGCCGGCACGCCAATCGTCTCTTGCCCCTGCGCCCCCTCGATCCGCGTCATGGGGTCGGCGCGGCCCTGCTGATGATCTTCTGTTTCACGGCTTCGACCATTGCGATCAGCGCCTACGGTCCGGTGCTGATGGTCATCCTCTTCGATAGCTCTGCTCTGGTTGCCGGTTATATTCTGGCGCTTTCGGCGATCAGCTGGACGGTTGCGGCGGTCGTCACGTCCGGCGCGCC
This sequence comes from Denitrobaculum tricleocarpae, assembly GCF_007004665.1. GTDB lineage: Bacteria > Pseudomonadota > Alphaproteobacteria > Kiloniellales > Kiloniellaceae > Denitrobaculum > Denitrobaculum tricleocarpae. The sequence continues at coordinate 162,558 of NZ_ML660060.1, forward strand.
GGAGCGGCGGGACCCTTGGCTGATCATGACCGGCATGATCGTTCTGACCGTCAGTATTGTCGGTTTTCTCTATGCCATCCCCAACGGTCCCCTGCCCCTGATTGCTGTCATTGCCGTTATCGAAGGCGCAGGCTTTGGTATGGCCTGGACCTTCATTCTGCGCCGCGCGACTGCGATTGCCGCGGAGGAGGATAAAGACCGGATCGCGTCGGCCATGCCCACCATCCAGCGCCTGGGCTATGCGGTCGGGGCTGCCTATGTCGGGATTCTGGCCAATGCGGCGGGCTTCGCCGACGATACGGTCCCGGAGATCGCGAGATCCGTCGGCTTCTGGATCTTCGCCGGCACGCTTCCCTTCGCGGTGGTTGGCCTGGCCGCGGCCTGGGCATTCGTTCGTGCGGACACCACGGCCGCGCGGCAAGGCGGTTCCGCCGCATGATCCGCTTCGCCGTTGCGGTCGTGAAATTGCCGGGCTAGGGTCTGTTGATGTTCAGGATATCGTCGTGGCGGGTGATATTTTATCAGCGGTTAGGAGCAAGTGGCACAGTGTGGTGGATCCACACAAGGCACTTGCGACGCTTCCGCTGGTAAAATACGACCCGTCCTGGAAGGATTGCTCAGAGATAAAGCGAGTTTTCGTCGCTCTATCTCTGAGCAACCCCGGCGGTGTCCTGAACATCAACAGACCCTGGGGTCGCCATCGCTGTCCTTCACCTTCAGACAGGCTCTCATCTCTTATGAAGCTCTTGATCGACACCGCCGAGCGGAGCCTATGGCAAAAGCTTGCATCGAGCGGGATCTATTGCGGCGTGACCACCAATCCCCTGCTGATTCAGCGTGCCGGTCTGAGCTGCAGTCTCGAGACGCTGTCCGAACTTCACCGGACCGCGGTCGGAGCCGGCTTTGGAGAGATCCAGATGCAGTCCTGGGGTGAGACGCCGGAAGTCCTGTCGGACATGGCCCTGCGTTTGGCGGACCTGGGACCCGAGGTCGTCGTGAAGTTGCCGGCGACCCCGGCGGGCTTCAGCTCTGCAAGCAGACTTCGTCTGGAGCGGCGGGAGACCCGGGTGACCATGACGGCGATCTATGCACCGGGTCAGGTGATCGCAGCCGCCGCCTTCGGTGCTGCCTATGCTGCGCCTTACTATGCACGCTTGCAGGAGGCGGGAGAAGACGCCGATGCGATTCTCACACGGATGCAGCTTGCGGCAGGAACGGACACGCAATTGCTGCTGGCCAGCCTGCGCAGCGTCGAGCAGGTGGTGCACCTGAGCAGCCAGGGACACCGCTGCTTCACCTTGCCGCCGCCGGTCGCCCAGAGTCTGCTCGAGAGCGATCTCGCGGCTAAAGCGGTTGCCGAGTTCGACGCCGCGGCCCGAGGTTAGAAGATTCACTCAAACCTCATGAGCGGTCAGCCTACTGGCTTTCGTCCTGTGCAAGGCCTTGAACCTGTTCCCGGGTCGGCGGATTGCAGCCGGTTTCCGCGCAGTTTAGTCCGGCGATTGTACTGGCGAAGTCGAGCATCTGAGTGAGATCGTCTTCGCTCAAGGCGGCGAGGCCGGCCTTCGTGAGCTTGGCGTTGTCTTTCAACCAGGCGAGCAGGCCCGCCTGAAAGGAGTCGCCGGCCCCGATGCTGTCGCCCTTTTCCTCGTCGTCTCCGGTAAAGGATTTCGCGGGCCGTGAGGCCGACAGGCTCGAAGCCGTGTAGGCCGTTGCCCCTTCCTTGCCGCGGGTCAGGACCGCGAGAGAGATCGCATGCTCGCTCATGGCGCGGCGGATGGCGTCTTCGGGCGCGAGGCCCGGGTAGAAGTAGTCGAGGTCTTCGTCGCTGGCTTTGATCATATCCGCCAGATGCAGCATGGCCATCAGCCGTGCGCGGTAATCAGTGTCATCGGAGATCAGGCGCATCCTGACGTTGGGGTCGAGCGACACCACGGCCCCGCGTGCGATGGCGGCGTCCATGGCGGTCGCCCAGGAGAGGGTATCTTCCTTTTCGATCAGGGCGAGGGAGCCGATCTGAAAGGCTTCAACCTGGCCCGGCAGCGCCGCTGTCACCGCTGCGGGTTCCAACTGACGGTCCGCCGTGTCCTGGCGATAGAAGCTGTAGCTTGGGCTGCCTTCCGGGTCGAGTGAGACAACTGCGAGTGACGTGGGGGCCTGCACCAGGTCCGACATCAGCGCTGTTACGCCCGAGTCCTCCAGGCGTGCCATGAGCAGTGCGCCGAGGGAATCGTCTGACAGCGGACAGAGAAAGCCGACGTCAATCTGCAAGCGTCCGAGTGCGATCGCGCAGTTATAAGGAGAGCCGCCCGGGCAGGCCTCGTAGAGCGGTCCGCTCTGACCCTCGCCGGAGAGTTGGGGACGGTGGACGAAATCGATCAGGCTTTCACCGGCAACGACAATCATGGTTCTGCTCATCCAGGCACATCATACGCTGCCGCAAGAATGGCGCGTTCTGCCTCGGCTGCAATGACTTTTTTCCCAAGAGGGAGATTGTCCCGCGTCCCGGATAGCGCGTTATGCTTTCCGCATGCTCGCCCTTGGCAGCTTGATGTCGAAGTTCGCGCGGATCTGCCGGTCGAGATCCTCGGAGATGTGATCGGGGAAGAGGTTGCCGAGAATGCGGCGCTTTTCCTCAATGGCTTTGCGGATCAGGTCGGGCTTGCCCAACTCTTCCCACTCCTTGGGCGAGGTGCGGTCGCCCAGCGCCGGGTAAACATATTCGGTCTGCATGAGTTCGAGCGTCTGCGCGTGGCCCAGGTAGTGCCCCGGACCTTCCAGGCAGACCTGGCGCATGGTCTCGACCGAGATGGATTCGTCGGTGACCTCGATGCCCCGTACGCAGCGCAGGCACTGGCCGATCATGTCGTTGTCGATGATCAGGCTCTCCATGCAAAACCCGAGAAGCGAGCCGTGCATGCCCACGGATTCGTAGACCATGTTCAGGCCGGAGAGGCCCGCCATGACATTGGTGATCCCCTTTTCGTAGCCCGACTGTGGATCCGGCAGCTTGGCGTCGGCCATGCCCGCCGCCGAGCCGCCAGGCAGGCCATAGAAATGGTGCATCTGGGCGCAGGCGGCGCTGAGCAGAGCCTGTTCGCCGGAGCCGCCCGACATGGCGCCGGTGCGCAGATCCGAGACGAAGGGCCAGGTCCCGAAGATGGCGGGATGACCCGGCTTGATGGCATTCACATAGATAAGGCCCGCGATGCACTCGGCGGTCGCCTGGGTCACCGTTCCGGCAATGGCTGCGGGGGCGGTCGCGCCCGCCTGACCGGCGGAGAGCAGCAGGACCGGCATACCGCCCCGGATACAAACCTCCATGACTTCGCAGGATTCGGTCGCGAACTTGAGCGGCGGCACCACGAAGCAGTTGGTATTGGAGACGAAGGGACGGGCGCGCCACTGGTCCTCGCCGCCGGCGATCATCTGCAGCATCTCGATGGACTTTTGGGCGTTCTCGGCGGTGGTGAAGCTGGTGCCGATATGTTTCCGGGTTCCGCTAACCGCCGCGTAGACGGTGTTGAGGTCCAGATCCGCCGGATCTTCCATGTCCCGGGCGACCATGGGCCGCTGAAAAAAATGGACGTTGTCGAGGGTCTCCACGATCCGGCCCGCATCGTAGATATCTTGAAGGTTAGACTCCCGGTACGCGCGGTTCTCCACGTCGACCAGATGGACGGCGGCCCCGGCGGTTCCATAATGCACGCGATTTCCACCCGGCCGGATATCATGCTTTTCGACCTGGCCGAAAAGTGTGAAATCCCGGTTGGCTTTTGCCAGCGTGTCCTCGACCAGTGCGGCGGAGAAGCGCAGACGCCCATCGTCGCCCAGTGTTGCGCCCGCCGCAGTCATGATTTCGATCCCGGACTCCGGCGCATCCGCGAGGCCGATTTCAGCCAGGATCTTCAGGACGGCCTGATGGATCTTCTGCAGCGAGGCATCGTCCAGCGGCTTGAAGTTCCCGCCCTCAAGCCCGGGGCGGATCGGGCGTACATTATCCGCAAGGGGTGCGGCGCGGAGGGCCTTCCGGGCGTCCCGTCCGCCGGCACGGCGGCTTTTGCGTTCTCTTTGCACTTGCGTCATGACGGCGGACTCCTGGCGTAATGGGTCTAAAGCAGTTTCCTGAAATCCTGCGGGTCTGCGGCTTTACGCCCGCAGCCGCTCGTTCTCCGGATCGTAGAGCGGTTCGCGCGCGACCACGGCCTTGCGCCGCTCGCCCAGGACCTCCACCTCCAGCTCGGTCCCTTCCGCGGCGCAGTCGATATCGATGGTCGCCAGGGCAATCGACTTTTCGATCCTGTGCCCGTAGCCGCCGGAGGTCACGAAACCGATACGCTTGTCGCCTTTCCAGACGCTCGAGAGATAGACGGCATCGGCCGAGCCGTCTTCGAGCAGCAAGGGCGCGAAGGTCTGTTTGACGCCTGCTTCCTTCTCCTTGCGGAGCGCCTCCTGTCCGATGAAGGGCGTCGGTTTGTCGAGCCTGATAAAGCGGTCGAGGCCACCCTCGAACATGGAGTAGTCGTTGGTCAGGTCATGTTTCCAGGCGCGGTAACACTTCTCCAGACGCATGGATTCCATGGCGTACATGCCGTAATCGATGATCCCGTAGGGTTCCCCGGCGGCCCAGAGCTTGTCGTAGATGCCCAGGACATGCTCGATCGGAAGGTGGAGTTCCCAACCGAGCTCGCCGAGGTAGGAAACCCGCACCGCAAAACCCCGCGCCATGCCGATTTCGATCGGCTGGTGGGTCAGCCAGGGGAAAGCCTCGTTCGAGAAATCCTTGTTGCAGACCGAAGACAGCAGATCGCGCGACTTCGGCCCCGCAACCACCAGCGAAGTCCAGCTGCCGGTCTTGTTTTCGATGGTGATGGGCGACCCGGCGGGAATGTGCTGCTCCAGCCAATCCCGGTCGTGCCATTCCGCGGCTGCTGCCGTGATCAGCAGGAAGTGATCCTCTGAAAAGCGTGTGATCGTCATTTCGGTCAGGATCTTGCCCTTCTCGGTCGCGAAGTAGATCAGGCCGATCCGTCCCGCTTTCGGCAGCGCGCCGGTCACCATGCCGCGCAGCCATTCTGCGGCGCCTTCGCCAGAAACCTCAAAGCGCGAGAAGCCGCAGAGGTCCATCAGACCGACCCGGTCGCGGATGGCGAGGCACTCTTCGCGCACCGCGTCGAACCAGTTGGTGTGGTGGTAGCTGGCTTTCTGAACCGCTTCGTCCTTGCCCGGACGTGGGAACCAGACCGGGCGCTCCCAGCCTGCCGCGGCGCCGAACATTGCGCCCTTAGCCTTCAGTTTCTCGTAAAGAGGAGAGGTGCGGGCCTGACGACCAGCCGGCCACTCCTGCGCCGGGAAGTGGATCGCGTACTCGTGGGCGTAGATTTCCTTCGCCTTCTCGACGCAGTACTCATGGGTTGCGTAACTGGTAAAGCGGCGCGGGTCCACGGCCCACATGTCACCGTCGGTCTCGCCCTCGACGATCCATTCGGCGCAGACCTTACCGGCGCCGCCGGACTGCACGATGCCGAAAGTGAAGACGCAGGCCTCAAAGGCGTTGGGGACGCCCGGCATGGGGCCGATGAGGGGATTGCCGTCCGGCGCGTAGGGGATCGGGCCGTTCACGACGCGGGTCACGCCGGCGGTGCCCAGCAGGGGTACGCGGGCGCAGGCGTCCTCGATGTACCACTCCAGCCGCTCCAGATCATCCGGATAGAGCTGGAACGAGAAATCCTCGGGCATGGGGTCGTTCTTGGTGATCCAGTGCGGCGTCGCCTGTTCTTCATAGGGACCGAGCAACAGGCCGTTCTTTTCCTGGCGCAGGTAATAGGAGCTGTCGGGATCGCGCAGAAGCGGCAGCAGTTTGCCGTGCGCTTCCAGCTCGGGAATCTCTTCGGTGATCAGGTACTGATGGGCCATGGTCGCGCAGGGCACTTCCCGGCCGAACATGCGGCCGACTTCCTGGGCCCGGTAGCCGGCGGCATTGACCACGAACTCGCAGCGGACTTCGCCTTTTTCGGTCTCGATGACCCATTCGCCGTTTTCTCGCCGCACGCCGCTGACCGGACAGAAGCGGATGACCTTTGCCCCCAGGTTGCGTGCCCCTTTGGCGTAGGCCTGCGTAAGCTGCGCGGGGTCGATATCGCCATCGTTGGGGTCCCAGACACCGCCGAGGATGTCGTGGGTTTCCATGAAGGGATAGACCTCCTTCATCTGCGCGTTGGACACCATGTCCATCTCGAGACCCAGATGGTTGGCCATCGCCGTGACGTGACGGAATTCGTCCATGCGGTCCTGGCTGTGGGCCAGGCGGACCGAACCGGTGACGTGATAGTTCATGGGGTAGTCGACCTCATCACCCAGGCGGGTGAAGAGATCAGTCGAGTAGGCCTGCATCTTCATCACGGCAAGCGAGCCTGAGAAGTTTGGGCAGTTGCCCGCGGCGTGCCAGGAAGATCCGGAGGTCAGCTCGTTCTTTTCCAGCAGCAGACAGTCGCTCCAGCCCATTTTGGCGAGGTGGTAAAGGATCGAGCAACCGACCGCGCCTCCGCCGATAATGACCACACGTGCTGTACTCGGTAACTCCGCCATCTCTCAGTCTTCCTATCGTGTATGTTTCTTCGCGTATATTTCTGCACAGCCTTCCGGCTTTGAGGGATTATACCATCCCCTGCAGACGCTTTGTCGTTATTCGAATAGCCGGTATTCATCCGGCTGATTTTTGTTCGGCATCCGTCCCGCTTGACGGATAGGCCTCTGCCCCGCGCAAGTCGACATCTTCCCCGTTTTGGGGCTCCGCAGTTTTGTCAATTTGCGGCGCGCACCGCTGCGATATGCGACCGCCGGACTTTTGATTTTCCTGGAGGTTGCAAAGCCGCTGAAAACGGGCGTTTTACCTTGTTGCAGTGCAACCTCGAACCTCCAACGCTTCAAATTGGTGTCAAACAGTTGTCAGGCCGGGTTTTGAAGGCCCTTTTCTTCATCTTTGGAATGCTATAGTTCAAATCCATGCGCGTTGTCTGCGGATCGTAAGATGAATCGCGTAACAGGAAAAATAGTGTAAAAATTCAACTTGAAGTTGGCGGAATGAGTGATCATGCAAACGGCCGGCTTCGCGAGCCACGGGAGACTGGACGCGATGGGCCGATAAGATTCGGTTTTTTGATGATTCCCCAGTTCACCCTGACGTCGTTTGCCGCCGCCATAGACTGCCTGCGGGCGGCCAACCGGGTTGCCGAGCAGCAGGTCTGCAGCTGGCATATTCTTTCGGAGGATGCTGCGCCGGTCGCCTCCTCATCGGGGATCGAAATCGCTGTCGATCAGGCCATCTCCAACGAAGACAAGTGGGATGTGCTGGTGGTCTGCTCCGGCTTTCAGCCGGAAGCGGCGGAAACCAAGAAAACTCTGAACTATGTCAGACGCCTGTCCCGTTTCGGCAGCATTGTCGGCGGAATTGAGACCGGGGCCTATGTGCTTGCCGCCGCGCAGGTGCTGAACGATCAGGAGTGCACCGTTCATTGGGAGCTCTTCGACGGCTTTGTTCAGCGTTATCCCGAGGCGCGCGCGGTGACCCGCCTCTTTGTGATCAATGAAATGAATTTCACCTGCGGCGGCCATCTGGCGGTGGTGGATCTGATGATCGCGCTTTTGAGCCGCTGGCTGCGCGACAATGAGGTCAGCCGCCTTTCCAGTCTCTTCATGCACGATATCCGGCGCAGCACGGCGGAGGAGTTTTCCAAGGTTCAGAGCCAGGAACTCTCGACGGTCAACTCCGGCAAGGTGTTGAAAGCCATCGAAATCATGCGCGACAATATCGAAACGGTGGTCGATCGCCGCGAGATCGCTGCTTACGTGGGCGTGAGCCTGCGCCAGCTGGAACGCCTGTTCAACCGGCATCTAGGCTTGTCTCCCGCATCTTATTACAAACGTTTGCGCCTCAATAAGGCCAAGCAGCTTTTGCACTATTCGTCGCTCTCCATCACGGAAATCGCGATCATCTGCGGCTTCACCTCCATGTCGCATTTCTCCAAGAGTTACCGGGAGTTTTTCGGTATCTCTCCAAAGTTCAGCCGGAAGGTCGGGCCGGTCATCGGGGGCCAGCGGCAGGAACTGCGCAGCGGTCTCTGAACGTCCTCAACCTCGTCTCCATTGACGAACAGGCCGCAGAACTGCATCTCTTGTTCTTAACGACTGAAGCGGGAGTGCGAGATGGACAGCAGTGAACTGGTTTCTCTCATCATTGAGCCAAGGGCCAAGGACGTCGGCGGGTTCGATGTCCGGCGTGTTCTTCCCTTCAGGAACCGCCGCACAGTCGGTCCTTTCATCTTCTTTGATCACATGGGGCCGGTCGATTTTCCCTCCGGACAGGGCATTGACGTCCGCCCGCATCCCCACATCGGCCTGGCCACCGTCACCTATCTCTTTGAGGGCGAGATCTTTCATCGCGACTCTCTGGGCGTTGAACAGGCGATCCAGCCCGGCGCGGTAAACTGGATGGTGGCGGGACGCGGCATCGTGCATTCCGAACGCACGGCCCCGGAAGAACGCGCCAAAGCAGGCCGCCTGAACGGCATCCAGTCCTGGATCGCCCTTCCGCTGTCCCATGAGGAGAGCGAGCCGTCGTTCCAGCATCACCCTGCCGACAGCCTGCCGGTGATCGAGGGCGAGGGTGTCCGTATGTGCCTGATCGCCGGTGCCGCCTATGGCAAGCGCTCTCCGGTCGAGACGCCTTCGGAGATGTTCTATCTGGATGCCCAGCTCTCGGACGGTGCCGAGCTGGTGCTGCCGGACGCCTACGAGGAAAGGGCGCTTTACGTGGCGGAGGGCGAGGTGCGGCTCAGTGATGGCAGCCTGGTCAAGGAGGGCACCATGGCGGTCTTCCATCCTTCGGTAAACGTCGGTCTCTCGGCCAGGGAAAAGACCCGGGTCATGCTGCTTGGCGGCGCGCCGCTGGATGGAAAGCGGCATCTCTGGTGGAACTTCGTGGCCAGCACGCCGGAGCGTCTGGAGCAGGCCAAGGCCGACTGGAAGAACGGCCGCTTCGATAAAGTGCCCGGCGACGATGAGTTCATTCCCTTGCCCGAAAACTGAACGCGTGACGTTCAACGGGCCCTGAAATGAAAAGAGTAGGCTGAGCTATGGGCGAAGCGGCACTGAGTACCTTCGTTGCGGCGCTGTTTTCCATGATGAATCCCATCGGCAACGTCGGAATTTTTGTTGGGATGACGACAGACAGAGACGCTGCCGAGGTGCGGAAAATCGCCTGGAAATGCGCTTTGGCCTGCGCCGTGACTCTCCTGACTGTCATCTGGACCGGTGGACTGCTGCTCACATTTTTTGGGATCACTGTCGACGAGCTACGTGCGGCTGGTGGGATTATTGTTATGCTCATCGGCTTGCACATGCTCTTCAACAAAAGTGGCCACAAAACCAGTGCGACCGAAACCGACGACGCCAAGACCCGGGACTCGATCGCCGTTGTGCCGCTTGCCATTCCGATTGTTGCCGGTCCGGGCACCATCGCCACGGTTCTGGTCGCGGCGGAACGCCACCCGGGCCTCATGGCGCGGGTCGATATCTCCTTGGCGGTGATCCTGCTTTCAATTCTGACCGGACTGCTGTTTGCTTACTCGAAGCCGGTCGCGGCTTGGCTCGGTGAGAGCGGAATGGCCGTGGTGACGCGCATTATGGGTATGGTCCTGGTTGCGATCGCCATGGGCATGCTGGCCTCCGGTCTTACTGGTCTGATCCCGGCATTGGCGGGTTAGGTCATGAGCTCGTAAAACGCGATTGTAATTCGCTTCCCGGAGCATCGTCATGTCGCCCATCCTGGATACACGGGGTCACGATGCTTTAGCGTCGCTCCGCTCCTGACTCCTTGCCAGAACAGGAATTATAACCGTCAGGACAGCCGCAGTTTACGGGTTCATGATCTGGAGCCTCACTCTCGGGGACACGTTGCCACTTCGACGCAAAGTGGCTTATCGTCTGCGCGGGTCCGTTCTTCGGCCCCAAATACATCCGAGTTCGAGGCAGTTTTATGATTCTGGACGGCGGCACTGTGACTTTGGAGCAGGTTATTGCTGTTGCCAAAGGTGGCGAGAAGGTCGAGCTCTCGGCGCAGGTTGCGGCAAGCCTCGCCGAAACACGTGCACTGATCGACGGTGCCTGGATGACGGACGATGCGCCCCTGATCTATTCCTTCAACACCGGGGTCGGGGCTTTCAAGGACCGCCGGATCGCGGTCGAGGACATCAAGCGGTTTCAGACCAATCTGATCCTGGCCCATGCCACCGGTTTGGGGGAACCTCTCACAATCGCCCAGAGCCGCGCGGTGATGTTCCTGCGTCTCAATGCTTTCTGTTCGGATCATTCCGGTGTGACCCTTCCGGTCGCCCAGCGTTTGATCGACTTTCTGAACAAAGGCCTGTCTCCGGTTATCCCCGTCCAGGGCTCGGTCGGCGCTTCCGGCGATCTGGCACCCCTGGCCCATATGACCGGAGCGCTCTGCGGCTTCGAGGAAGCCGAGGTGATCTTCGAAAGCCGCCGCCTGTCCGCACGTGAGGGGCTCGAGGCTGCGGGCCTGTCGCCGGAGCTCGACATGCAGTCGAAGGATGCTTCGGCGCTGATCAACGGCTCGACCGTCTCGCTGGCGGTGGCGGTCCTCGCCTTGGCGGAGGCGGGGGAGATTGCCCGTAACGCCGACATCGGGCTGGCTCTGTCGCTGGAAGCCATGCGCTGTGAAACCGATGCCTTTATCGCGCCGCTGCATGCGGCCCGTCCGCACCCCGGTCAGCAACTTGTGGCGCGGAACGTCTCGGCATTGGTGGCAGGCTCCAAGCGCATGTCGGAAGCGGCCCGCAAGACGGTCTTCCCGGAAGAAGCGCGTACAGAGGGGTGCGATCCCGCCCCGCGCGTTCAGGACACCTATTCCCTGCGCTGCGCGCCACAGGTTCATGGTCCCGCGCGCGAAGCTCTGAGCTATGCGAGGACCGTCATCGAGCGGGAGATCAACTCGGCGACCGACAATCCCCTGATTGTCGACGATGGCGGTCAGCGCCGCGCGGTATCCGGCGGACACTTCCATGGTCAGTACGTCGCCCAGGTGATGGACTTGCTGGCCATCGCCATGACCGATCTGGGTTCGATCTGCGAACGCCGTATCGCGCGCCTGATCGACCCCAACATGAGCTACGGACTGCCGCGCAACCTGGCGTCCGGCATTCCCGGCCTGAACACCGGCTACGGCACCGTACAGTGCTCGCTTTCGGCGCTGGTCATGGAAAACCGCACGCTCTCGACACCCGGCTCGGTCGATTCCATTCCCGGCAAGGGCAACGCGGAAGATCATGTCTCCAACTCCATGTGGTGCGCCCGCAAGGCGAGCCAGGTGGTCGAGAACCTCCGCGCCATCGTGGCCGGCGAGATCCTGGTTGCCGCCCAGGCCTTATCTCAGGTCGCCGAGCTCGCAAAAGGTCACGAGATTGCGCCCGCGACCGCCGCGGTCGTCGCCGCGGTGCGTAACGAAATCCCCGCGCGCCTCGAAGGCGATATCTGGTTCGCAAAGGATATGAACGCCATCATCGATCTGGTGTGCGACGGTCGCGTCGTCGCGGCCTGCGAGTCCGTCATCGGAAGGCTGGAGTAACAAAGAATATTGCTTACAAGTCTACGAGGAGACTGATGGCTTTCAATCTGGAAGAGAAGTATGTCGCCGCCGCCGAAGAAGCTCTCCAGGCCCGACTGCCTGACAGTTATCGGTCAGCGTTGCAGACGGAAAATGGCGGTGAAGTTTTTGCTGGAAATGATTGGTGGGAACTCCATCCCATTAGCGATTCGTCGAACCGAAAAAGACTAAGCCGGAGTTCCAACGATATTGTCAGAGAGACTGCCTCGATGCGGGAATGGACAAATTGGCCGGCGGGTGCCCTGGCGATTGCGCAAAACGGAACTGGCGACGCACTTGTGTTGCTCAAGAAAGCATCGAGCTTTGAGCCTCAAGTTTATGTTTGGAAACACGAAGATGGAGACCTGACCGAAGTTGCTGGGGATTTTTCGGAGCTTGAGCGTGCCTAACATGCGCTTTGATGGCTCATGATCGGCGGCGGGTGGTTGCTGGCGGCTCCCAACCCGGGCGCCTGACGGTGTAACCCCAGGCGTCACCCAGTGATTTTGCCCGTAGGCAATCGCGCGCGATGGCGAGGAACTCTCCGAAGTTGATGGTGAGCGGGTTGGCGGTCTCCAGCGGTTTGGTGATGCCGAAGGTCACGGGTTCGGTTTCCGGCTGATAGGTTCCGAAAAGCCGGTCCCACAAGATCAGGATGCCGCCGTAGTTTTTATCCAGGTACTCCGGGTTCGCGCCGTGATGTACCCTATGCACCGACGGTGTGTTGAAGACTCTGTCCAGCCAGCCGAGCCGCCCGATTTTCTGGGTGTGGATCCAGGTCTGATAGGCGACCACGACAAGGATCGCGACCAGCGTCTGCACCAGATCGAAACCCAGCAGGATCATGGGCAGGAAGAAGACCCACTCCACCAGACCTTCGACCCAGGCGAGCCGGAAGGCCGTGGTCAGATTGAATTCGGGCGAGGAGTGGTGGACGCTGTGGTACGCCCAGAGCGCGCGGATCTCGTGTTCGAAACGATGCATCCAGTAATAGGTAAAGTCGGCCAGCAGAAGGGCCGCGATCCAACTCCAGGCGTTCACCGGCAGGCGATACGGTACCAGGCTCTCCGCAATGGCCAGCGCGACGATGAAGACCAGGCCGTAGGCCGTGCGTTCCAGCAGGCTGTTAACCGCCGCGATCACGATATTGGCGGCGGTTTCTTTCCAGCCGGGGCGTTGTTTGAAGGCCAGGTCCCAGAGGATTTCGATCACCGCCAGGGCAATCATGGCCAGGCTGTAGAGGCCGAGAATTTCGAGCGTGCCGGAGACGGCTTCGAAACGGAGTTCCAGATCGTCCATTGTCTTTGATTTCCTTCAGATCCGGTTATGCGCGCGGTTGCAGCAGGCCGACGACAAAGGCGTCGATGGCGGACGCGAGCGCGACCGGTTTGTAATCCGGGTCGAGGATCGCGCGGGCGCAGAGGCCGTCGATCATGGCCAGCATGACCTGGGCGAGGGCGGGAGAGGGCAGGTCAGGAGTGATTTTTCTGGCCTTCTGTCCTCTGTCGAGCGCCGCGATCAGGGCCTCTTTGAGTTCGCGCTCGTTCCGGGCCAGCAGATCCCAGACGTTTTTGTTGCGGGCTCCCTCCGCGTGCAGCTCCAGGGCCAGCCGGCCGTGGGACTCATCCGCGAAGAACTTCAGGAGTTCGAAGAAAATGACCCGCAGGCTACCGACCGGGTCCTTCGTCTGCTTGAGTTCGTCGATGATCTCCTGATTGTCGCGCCGCTCTTCCTCGGCCATGGCGACAATGATTGCCTCCTTGCCTTCGAAGTAGCGATAGACCCCGCCGGGGCTCATAGCGGCTTCCGCGCAGATATCCTGCATGGAAGTCTGGTGGAAGCCTTTGCGCAGGACGCAGCGGGCCGTGGCCGCCAGGATCTGTTTGCGTCTGGTTTCGGATAGGTCCGGATCGAATTTGCGCGCCATGAGTCACCTGCTTTCCCGGCCGATAAGCTTTGCTTCGGTCGTGATAAATTAAAAGAGCGAATATTCGTTCTATTTATAAATGCTCGACGATCCTGTCAAGATGTTGCGCTGTCCGAAGGAGAAAAGAAGCCCGATAACAGGAGGGTGGCGGTCCTGCGATGCTTGCCGGGGTCACGGTCTCGAGCTGCATTTTTGCAGCGGAGGATCGGCTTTGAGCTCTAGCAGCCAAACCTGTCTTGACGCAAACTCAGGGGCTCGGACCAGGGCAGTGACGCCGCCCCGGTCTTCACGCCGGTCGAGACGGCTCGCTCAGGACGCCAAGGCGCGCTGGTTCTCCAGGGTCGCCACGCAGGCGCGGGCCGCTTCGGCGCCTTTGGTCACGAAGTGTTCCGTAAAGAACGCGATCTGCTCCGGGGATTCCTGGAAGGTCTTGGGGGTCAGCACCACCGACAGCACTGGAACCTCGGTTTCCAGCTGTACCTGCATCATGCCCGAGACCACGGCGTCCGCGACGAACTCGTGGCGGTAGATGCCGCCGTCGACCACAAAGGCGGCCGCGACCACGATCCCGTAGCCGCCCGTCTTGGCCAGGCGCTTTGCCTGCAGCGGAATTTCATAGGCGCCCGGCACCTCGAAGACGTCAATCCTGTCGGTGGGTTGTCCCAGCGCTTCCAGTTCACGCCGGAACCCGGCCAGACTCTGGTCGACGATGTCACTGTGCCAGCCCGCCTTGATAAAGGCGATGCGGGACTGGCCGCTGCCCCCGGCGAGGCTTGCGCCGCTATCGTTGTTGGAAACGGAAAGAACCTGACTCATCTCGCACCCCATCAAAATATCGGTTCAGGGCGCGCAGAACGCGAACGCGCACGAAGCCAAAGGGCCTTCGCACAACGATCGTATCTCTGCTCTCTACCATCCGGACTCTCACCGTCGGCTCCGGAATCACACCGGATCTGCTGACCCCGGCAAACAGGTTGCCGGGCGCTCGCGGGCTTTTGCGGATTTCTCCGCATTTACCGCCGGTGGGGAATTTCACCCCGCCCCGAGAACAATCGGAAGTCTGGCCCTTTTCACATCCCATGCGAAAAACGGAGACCAACCTCCACTTTATGTAACTTCCGTGATCAAAAACCTTCGCTGATCTCTGATCAAGTCATTTTTCATCTGACTGGTCACCATATGATTCGAAAGCCTTTTGTTTCAAGCCGGGCCTGAATGGGGGTTAAGCACCACAATCTCTACTTGACGTTAGGTTTTATTTTGCTTAGCAAGTTTCATGGCCAGATCAGACTCCCTCAACAAAGACCGTATGCAGATCGGCGAGCTTGCCGCGTGCGCGGGCGTCAGCCACCGGACAATTCACTACTACGAACGTCTCGGTCTTCTGGTGCCAAGCGAACGCGAAGGCGCGGGCTACCGCTACTACAACGAGGAAGCTCTGAAGCGCCTCGAGAAGATTGCGGCGCTGAAGCGTTTGGGCCTGAGCCTCGATGAAATTGCGTCGGTGATCGATCTCTATTTCGAAGACGACAGCGGCATCCGGGGCAAAGAGCGTGTTCTCGAGATTCTTGAGACGCAGCGGGAAAAGACCGACAGGCAGATAAACGAGCTTTCGCAGTTCCGGCGCGACATCGACAAAAACATTGCGCGCATGAAGCGGCTGATTGCCGAAGCGAAAGGCAAGCGGTGAGGAAGAGCTTCCTCCGCGCAGTGCGGTTCGAGCGTGGAGGACGGACGCGCTTCTATCGGGTCTGATTGACGCGTATTTTTCTATCTCAAACCTCTAGCTGACGTTGGTTTTAGTTTTGACAGAATTGTCTTATCGGGAAGGAAGAAAAGATGTTCACACTTGCGCGAAACCTATGGATTGCTGCGGCTTCGGCCAGTCTCTTTCTGCTTTCTGCGACTGTTTCCATAGCTGCCGAGGAGAGAAGGCTGCAAGCCGTCAATCCGCCGGGCGCCGATATACCGGGTATCTCCCAGGCCATGATCGTGCGTTCGGGCAAGCTCATGTATCTGTCCGGTCACGTTCCCTTTGGCGGTGACGGCAAACTAGCGGTCGCGGATTTCGAAGCTCAGCTCGATCAGGTCTTCGCGAACATGGGCCGGACCCTGGAAGCGGCGGGGACGGATTTCTCGGCACTGGCAAGGGTCACCTTCTTTGTCCGCGACTACGACATCAGCAAGCTCGAAGCACTACGCGTGATTCGCGACCGCTGGATCGACACTGAAAATCCGCCAGCCAGCGCATTGGTGGGCGTCGCGGCCCTGTTTCATCCGGATGTCCTGGTGGAAGTGGATGCCATTGCGGTTCTGCCGGATTAGCTGAAGCGCAGGCGCTCGCGCGGCCGCAGCGCGGCGCGCCAGTGTATCGGCGCAGTTGCAGCCACTCCGGGCAGATCCGAAACACGTCCGTACCATGCTGAGAGGTGCGGGAACCTCTGCTCCAGGCGAAGATACCCCAGTGAAGCCATGACATGGGGTTTGGTTTCGATCGCGCGCTGGACGCGGCCGATCTCCGCAAAGGCGACCGCGTCCGCCGCACTTGGATCTGGGCCGCAAAGGAAGCGTCTTTCGCCCAGTGTCCTCTCCAGGAATTCGCATTCTCCATCCAACACCTTGGCGGCGGCGCGTAGATTTTCCGCCGCTTGCGTATTGGCCGCCGACGCTTCGCCATCGCCCGCGAAAACCGGGAAAACCACGCCGTTCGTCGCGGGCTGCAGGTACTCGGCGCATTCCAGCAGCATCTGCCAGATCGCGGCTGTCTCCTCCGTTGTCCTGCCGAACAGCGGCCGCGCCGGGTAGGCGCTTTCCAGCCAGGCCAGGATTGCAATCGAGTCCCGCAGCACCAGGCCGTCAGCTTCCAGCACCGGCACCTTGGCCCTGGGGTTCAATTCCAGGAACGTTGGCGTTTCATGTTCGCGCCGGCTGCCGTCCAGGTAGCGCACCTCCACGTCGATCTGTTTGAAGGCAAAGCCGAGCAAGGCGCGCCAGCCACAGGGCGCGCCGCTAATGGTATGAAGGATCATCGTCATCGGGACTTCCAGCCGGTTCGTCAAGCTTGCTGGAAGGCTATGTGATTGGTATAAAAGAGCAAGTAGGCAGATTTTTCGTATATAGTATCGATTTTGATACTATAGGGATGCAGGATTCGTGACTGAACCCGCGCAGGAATCGAGGAGTGGTGATGACGACCAAGTCCGCGGCTGAGGTTTTGAAGCCTTCTGACGATGCGCCCCGTCCGCTGCCCGATACGGCGCCCATCCCCAATGCGGCCATCCCTGCGCCGGCCATTCCCGGAACCTGC
The DNA here is from genome assembly GCF_007004665.1 of Denitrobaculum tricleocarpae. Lineage (GTDB taxonomy): Bacteria > Pseudomonadota > Alphaproteobacteria > Kiloniellales > Kiloniellaceae > Denitrobaculum > Denitrobaculum tricleocarpae. The sequence continues at coordinate 179,454 of NZ_ML660060.1, forward strand.
CCGATGCCGGATATCGCGCAGCTGATCGGGGGGAAGTGGAAGCTCATTATCCTGCAGATTCTGCTCTTCCAGGGAATGAAACGCTTCAACGAACTCCGGCGGCAGATCGACGGCATCACCCAGACCATGTTGACCAACCAGCTGCGCGCCCTGGAACGCGACGGGCTGGTATCGCGCAAGGTCTACGCGGAGGTGCCGCCCCGTGTCGAATACCGGGCCACGCAGCGCGCGCAGGATCTGGAGGAGATGTTTCACGCCATGCACAACTGGTGGCTTAAGGGACAGGAGCAGCCGGAACCGGGCTCCAAATAAATCGCTAAACCCTGATATTCCGCTCAGGCGGTATTCTCCGAACCACGGGCAGCAATCACGTCAAGCCGTCGGTTTACATTCGCCGCGGGCCCGGGCTTCACTTTCCTACAGCTTGCTGAGGTAGCCCATGGTCGAGAGAGGAACAAGCGCGGCAACGCAGGCGAAGTAAGCGATCGAAAACATGAGCGTTGGTTTGGTCAAAGCCGGATTTTCCGCCATCTGATGTGCCGACACGGACATGGCCAGGCTGGTCAGGGCAACGATCAGAATTGCGATGTTTGTGATCGGCACCGTCAGGGCCGTCTGGTAACTCGGGCTCATCTGGTTGTGGACAATGACCCCTGCGAAAAGGGCGGCCGATCCGGCGGCCATGAAAAGGGGTATCAACAAAGCAATCATACTCAAACTTCCTGATCATCTGAACGCGCTTGCCGATAAGCACTGGATTGTGGGTGCCCTGGGGCGGGACAGGGCTTCGCGTACCGCAAGGCTCAGGCGAAACCTGCGCCGTGAGCCCTGCGGATAATCTTGCGGGTTTTGATCGACCCCGGTTCAAAGGAGCCTGTATCGGTCGATCCTGGCGAAAATTGGCCCCGGACCCGCTCGTGAAAGAGATTTGCTTGCTCTGAAAGCAAGTGACTATGTGCTTCTTTTAAAGCTTCTGAGGGTGGTGATGAAGCCGTACAGGCGCATAAACAGCATGTATTTTTGCATGTTTACCTGGGAATGAGGGTCTGATGTTGACCGTTGCCCTTGTTTCAATGCAGAGCTGTATTGATGCCTGGGCAGGACACACTTCACCGGTTCTCGAAGTAAACGGCTACTTCGTTGCTTCCAGGGATGCCGCCGGCATCAGATTTCCCTACCATTGCGGATCACGTGCGTTGCGGCAGGGACCGCATTGACGACTGTCTGTGCCGCCATGCAGGCCTTTTCGGCCGTCTCGACCATCTGAGCGATGGCTTCCGGCGTTTCGTCGCTCTCTATGTGCACAAAGGTTTCAACGCCCTTTGACAGCCCTTCCATATGGCGGCTGGCCCCTTTGGCGGTTGTCATGCCCGGGATTCGGGATTGGAACTTCATCCTCTGTTCGATCCTGATTGACGAGATCCTCAGCCTTTCGATCTCGGCATAGCCCTTCAGATGTGTCAGGAAGCAAAAGGCGATGCCTGCGGCCAGATAGGACAGGGGCGCCGGTGCGGTGTCGGTGCCGCCGATGGACGTGCCCTCGTCGCAGCGAAGCTCGAAGGCGCCGAAGCCCGGAATGTTGGGCTTAACGTAACCACGTTTCACAAGACCGGGACCGGGCAGGAGTTCGGCCAGAACACTTACTTCGAGATCCAGACCTTCTTTCGACTTCTTTGCCGGTTCAAGTGTAAAGGCGGTGGGTGCGGGCAGGCTGTCGATCTTTGTGACAATAGTCTCGTCATGCTGTGCGGCTGCGGTTTCTGCGGACATGTTCAATTCCTCATATTTGTAAAAAGGTACGGTACAGTACCGTTTACAAATATGCGTATGATGCTGTATCTGTCAAGTCGGTTCGCTGATCGCACAAACGCTCGCAATGGAGACGAACTGCGGAAGTCGCGGTTTGGTGTGAGCCGGAACGGGGAGACGGATTTTGAACGAAAAGCCCAATGGACACGCCCGGCGGCGAGCTGCCAAGCGCGCGGAAATTCTTACGGCGGCGACGGAAATCTTCTTTGAAGAGGGCTATGGGCGGGCCAGCATGGATGCGGTTCTGGTTAGAACCGGCGGCTCAAAACGCACGCTTTACAAGTACTTTCACAGCAAGGACGAGCTCTTCGCGGCGATTGTAAGCAACGTCTCGGACCGGGTGCTTGCTGCCCTTCGGCCCCCGCTCGAGGATGGGGATATCAGGGAAACACTGACCACCATGGGCGAGCGGTATCTTGGCGTTCTCCTCTCGCCCGAAGGACTCGCGCTTTACCGCAATATGGTTGCCGAAGCGCCATATTTCCCAGAACTGGCGGAGACTTTCTTCAGCAACGGGCCCGGCCGGGCCAGCTGTCATCTCGCCGCTTTTCTCCGGGATCGCAAGGCGCGGGCTGGTCTGCAGATCGAGGATCCGCAACGCGCCGCTGAACAATTTCTGGGAATGGTGCGGGGCGATGTGCATCTCAGCGCCGTCCTCGAGGTCCGCAGACCGGCAAAGACAGCGGTCAGAAAAGCCGTCGCAACGGCCGTTGACATATTTCTCGTTGGTACGGCGCCGGATGTCCGTAAAGGCTGATCCTGTCAAAGGAGAGAGACGCTGGCACGCCTGGGTGACAGGGAGCCGGGTGACAAGGAGCCCCGGGTGCGGGGCGGAGGGATCGCACCCTGCCGCCCCGTATTCGGCTGGTAAGAGGATCGGACGAGAGGCTTTAGCGACGCGCCCGGGTTTCCTGCGTGACAACCTGCATCTGCCGGCTTCCAAAAGCGGCCATCGCCAGCAGGGCAAACCCGAAGATGAAGAGCGTCGAGGGTTCCGGCACCCTGATCACCTCGACCGGCTGGTCCACGTCGATGAAAGGCGGGTTGAACACCGTATCGGGATCCGTGATCGGATCGTCGGGCCCGTCGCCGGGACCTTGGCCGCCCGGGTTATTTGGATTGCCGGGGTTATTGGGTCCCCCCGGGTTATTGGGATTACCCGGGTTATTGGGTCCGCCAGGATCATTGGGTCCACCAGGAGGGGAGCCCGGATTCCGGCCTGGAGGGGTGGAACCGGGGCCTCCAACCGGACCTGTAGAGAAGGCTTGTGCGGCGACCGGGCTCCCGGAAGTGTTGCCCGATCCGCCGGAGAAACGGCTCGCAAAGCGGCGGGTCGCGGGGGCACCTGTAAGGTAGGCCGTGTGAATCGACGGGCTGGGAAAGCTCTGCTGTCCGGATCCCTGGTCGCTGGTGAGCTCCAGGATGCCGGGGACGCCGACATGATCAGGATCGCTCGGTTGGCCGGGAATGAGGGTCACACAGATGCCCGACGCGCCACAGCCGACGGTCAGGTCAGGGTTTGATTTGGCGTGCCCCAGCATAACGTCCATCACGACCTTGTTTGACAGAGCATGGGCAGCCAGGTTCCGGGACTTCTTGTTTTTGAAGACGCTCCCAGCGGCTCCGGCGCACTGGCCTCCAGTGACTGCGCAGGCATGATCCTGCAGCGTGGCGGCCTGTCCGGGGGACGGCGTCAGTCCCACTGTTGCAATTCCTGCCAGGGTTGCTGCTGCAAGAGCCGTCGCGGTCAGTCCGGCCGATATGTTTGTTGCGAACAGTCGCATGATGTCGTCCCTTTAATCTGCGTTCTTAAACTGCCGATAGGACCTGAAAAGCAATTCGCGTGCCATTGGGATAAAAATTAATTATTACAATATGTTAGACCGATACTGTCAGCCGTATGCCTACGAAAATTTAACGAATTTGTAAGGCTTTCCGACAAAAACGGCTTTATATGTCTGTATGCAATCGAGTTGCACGCCATAGGGGATTAGGTGTTAACTATAACTCTCGTTACGGAGCCTTCCGTCCGTCCGGAACCGGTGGGTGTAAGGAAATTCGACTCAACCGCGGGCATCAGAAGGTTAAGAGGGCGGTTTCCGCTTCATCGCCATCTGCGCGCCAGCCGGACCGGGCCGGGGTTGCCCGTGACATGATCCCATCGGAACGGGAACGCTGCGCCGGATACGGCCCAAAAGCTTGATATCCCGCGCAAAGTCTTTAGACCGGACAAAGAGCCGCGATCAGAAACCGGTGGGACAGAGGTTATGGATACAGCGATCGTTATTCTCTCGATCATCGGTGCCCTCCTGATCGGAACCATGTCGCCGGGCCCGAGCTTTCTCGTGGTCGCGCGGATTTCCCTGGCCCAATCAAGGCACGAGGCGATCGCGGCCGCACTGGGTGTGGGGCTGGGTGGAGTCGTCTATGGTGGATTGGCACTTCTCGGCCTCCATCTGCTATTGGCGCAGGTGGAATGGCTTTATCTTGGATTGAAGATTCTGGGCGGATCTTACCTGATGTATCTCGCCTACCTTTTGTGGAAGGGGGCTGGCGACGACCTGCAGCTGTCTTCTGCACATAGCAAAGATGGGGCAAAGGGCAAAACTGCGGTCCGCGCCCCCGAACTCCACACCCCCGAACTCCGCGCCCCCGAACTCCGCGTCCCTGAACTCCGAGGTTCGAAATCCCGGGGTTTCGGCCGTGCGCTGCTGGTCGGTATGACGACGCAGCTCAGTAACCCGAAAACTGCAATCGTCTACAGCAGTATTTTTGCGGCTTTTTTGCCCGCGGCTTTCCCCCTGAGCCTCTCGGTTGTCCTCCTGAGCCTCATCTTTCTGGTCGAGAGCAGCTGGTACGGCCTCGTCGCCGTCACCCTGTCGTCGAGCGGCCCACGCGGGGTTTATCTGCGTGCCAAGCGCTGGATCGACCGTCTGGCCGGATCGGTGATGGGCTTCCTCGGGGTACGCCTGATTGCCGATAGCTGAGCTTCCCGCCGGCGGGGGGTGTCCATACCGGACATTAAAAGTTTCCTGGGAAAGCCTTGAAGATACCGAACGGTATGCTATCTCTCTACTAGGATTTAGTCCTGTACCGGTTGTCGTGTGTGGCAGCTGGTGATGGTTCGGTTCTGACGAGGTTGATGACATGCGAAACGCTGCTGAAACACGAGAAAAACTGCTGGAAACGGCAACGGGCCTGATCTGGCAAAGCAATTACAGCAGTGTGGGTGTCAACGAGATCTGCAAGCAGGCCGGCGTGACCAAAGGCGCATTCTACCATCACTTCGAATCCAAGGCTGACCTCTTCATCGCGGCTTCACGGCACTATTGGGACCGGATGAAGCGGGATATGGACGCGATCTATTCCCCCTCTTTCACGCCTTTGGAGCAGCTTGAAAACCTGATTCAGTTGATCATCGAAAAGCAGATAAACGAATGTTCTTCCAAGGACATGGAGGTCGCGGGCTGTCCGTTCTTTACCTCGGGAGGGCAGGCCGGCATCGATGAAGAGAAGATCTGCCAGGCCGCGCGGGAAATGGAAGACCATATGCAGCGCTACAGCGTTGCCCTGGTGCGCGGCCTCAAGGCCGATGGCGCGCTGAGGGGCGATCCCGACGTCGACCAGATTGCCAGATTTCTCCATCACTTTGTTCAGGGGCTGCTGATCTACGGCCGCCTGATGAACTCTTTGGATGCGGTTCGCGCCGATCTGCGCGAGGGTATTTATCGGCTGCTTGACCTTAAGGATGCTTACCGCTCCGAAGGGGCCGAACAGCCCGTCTCTTCTGCGGCGGATGCCGCATAAAACTGCGCTTTCGCTGGCCAAATGCATTAAACGCATGGCTAGGTCCCGAAAAAAAATGCGCCTTTCCATTGACAACATACCGATCGGTTTCTACCTCTATGCCAGCCAACTAAACTGATCAGTGTACCGATCAGGACTCCCCGGAAGGACGTGTGAGATGAGCGCAGGATCGAAACTCAAGACGGCATCTGTGACCGTGGCCCTGATTGGCGCTGTTGCAGCCGGCGGCTATTTTGCCAAGCCTTACCTGGTCGGGAGCATGGGCGCCGGCCCGGCGGTTGCGCAAACGGCACCGCAGGCGATGCCCGTGAAGGTCGCGCCGGTCGAGACCCAGCAGATCCGGCTCTGGAGCGAATTCTCCGGGCGGCTTTCCGCCATTGACCAGGTCGAGCTGCGTCCGCAGGTCAGCGGAACGATCCAGGAAGTGCGGTTCGAAGACGGCCAGATGGTTCAAAAGGGCGATGTCCTCATGGTGATCGATCCGCGCCCCTACGAGGCCGCGGTTGCGGAAGCCAAGGCCGAACTCAATGCAGCGGGTCATACCCTCAGGCTGGCCAAGAAGCAGCGTGTCCGCGCTGAACAGCTGGTCAAGAAGGGCCATGTGTCAAAGGCCGTCCGTGATCAGCGGGTCAGCGACCACACGGTTGCGGTCAGCCGGGTCAACAGTGCCAAGGCGCAGTTGATTCAGGCGGAAATCAATCTGAACTACGCCTATGTAAAAGCGCCGATCAGCGGACGTCTGAGCCGCGCCGAGATCACGGTCGGAAACCTCGTCGAGGCCGGACCGAATGCGCCTGTTCTGACCTCCATCGTATCGACCGACGAGATCTACGCCGACTTCGATGTCGATGAGCGCAACTACCTGCGCTACGTGCACGAGCTGACGAAAGTCGGCGGCGCCGTCAGTGAGCTTCCGGTCGAACTGACGATCGATGTCGGCGAGCTGCGGGTTTACAAAGGCCACATCCACAGTTTCGACAACCAGATCGATCCGGCGACCGGTACGATCCGTGCCCGGGCGATCTTTTCCAACGAAAGCGGCAGTCTTCTTCCCGGCATGTTTGCCGAACTCCGCCTGGGCGGCTCCGACGTCGAAGACCTGGTGCTCCTGAACCCGGGCGATATCGGAACCGATCAGGACCGCAAGTTCGTTTACGTGGTCGGTGAGGGCAGCACGGTCGAATACCGCGAAGTTGCGCTGGGTGCATCGGTCGAGGGCAAGCGTGTGATCACGCGCGGTCTCGCACAAGGCGACCAGGTCATCCTGGGCGGTCTCATGAAGGTGCGTCCGGGTGTTCCGGTCACCCCGATTCTGCCGGAGACGGCCCAGACCGCGGAAACGACTCAGCTTTCCGCGACGGCCGACACCGCCAAGGCCGAACCCTCAAACTGATGCCAGGCAGCCGCGTGATCTGCGGTGGAAGCCCCGAACCGGCTGCCTGTCACTCTCTTCATGAGCCAACGGGAGTGAGAGCACCCGACGGCTTACTCATTTTCGCAGACCCTGTTTTTACCCATCCGGCGGAACGCATAGCGCCGCCAGATCTTCTGTTTGTTGCGGCAGGATCCGTTCGGTTCGAGTGTCCGCACCAGGTACCGCCCGCCGTTCACATCAGCGTTTAACCGTCACGGTTCCTACTCGAGGTTCCAGGAGAGACCCGTCCCATGTCCTTCCCACGCTTTTTCATCGATCGGCCGATTTTTGCCGGTGTGGTATCGATCCTGATCCTGATCGGCGGCCTGATCGCCATGCTGAACCTGCCGATCTCGGAGTATCCCGAGGTCGCGCCGCCGTCGGTGGTGGTGCAGGCTCAGTTTCCGGGCGCCAATCCCTCGGTCATTGCCGAAACCGTCGCGACCCCGCTGGAGGAGCAGATCAACGGCATCGAGGGCATGCTCTACATGAACTCCCTGGCCACCACCGACGGCAATCTTTCGCTGACCGTGACCTTCGAAATCGGAACCGATCCGGATTTGGCGCAGCAGAAGATTCAGAACCGGGTATCCCAGGCCCTGCCGCGTCTGCCGGAGGTGGTGCGCCAACTCGGCGTTACGGTGATCAAAAGCTCACCCGATCTGACCATGGTGGTGCATCTGCGTTCGCCGAACGAACGCTATGACATGCTCTATCTGCGCAACTACGGAACCTTGAACGTCAGGGACGCCCTGGCGCGGGTCAAGGGCGTGGGGCAGGTCCGCCTGTTCGGTTCCGGCGACTACGCCATGCGGATCTGGCTGAACCCGGACCGGATCGCAGAGCGCGATATGACCGCCTCGGAAGTCCTGGATCAGATCCGCAGTCAGAATATCCAGGTGGCCGCCGGCCAGATCGGCGGGCCGCCGTACGACGACGGCATCCAGGTGCAGTTGCCGATCAATGTGAAAGGACGGCTCCAGAGCGTCGAAGAGTTCGAACAGATCATCGTAAAGCGGGATGTGGACGGCACGATCGTACGGCTTGGCGATATCGCGCGGCTGGAGATGGATTCCCAGCAGTATTCCCTGCGTTCCCTGCTCGATAACAAGCCCGCCGTGGCCATTCCGATCTTTGCGTCTCCGGGTGCCAACGCCCTGGATATCTCCAGCGGCGTGCGCGCGACCATGGCGGAACTCGCCGAGTCCTTCCCGGAGGGTGTCGACTACAGCATCGTCTATGATCCGACGGTCTTCGTGCAGAAATCCATCGAGTCGGTGATCATGACGCTGCTGGAAGCTCTGGCGCTGGTGGTGCTGGTGGTCATCGTCTTCCTCCAGACCTGGCGCGCCTCGATCATTCCTCTTCTGGCCGTGCCGGTTTCCATCGTCGGCACCTTCGGCCTGATGCTTGCTTTCGGGTTTTCGATCAACGTGCTGTCGCTCTTCGGCCTGATCCTGGCGATCGGTATCGTGGTCGACGACGCCATCGTTGTCGTGGAAAACGTCGAGCGCAACATCGCGGAAGGTTTGAAGCCGCGCGAAGCCACCATCGCCGCCATGAAGGAGGTGACGGGGCCGATCATCGCGACCTCGCTGGTCATCACCGGTGTCTTCGTGCCGATCGCCTTCGTCAGTGGATTGACGGGCCAGTTCTATAAGCAGTTCGCCCTGACCATCGCCATCGCCACGATCATCTCGACCATCAACTCCCTGACCTTGAGCCCGGCCCTTTCCGCCATCCTGCTCAAGAGCAAGGATGCTCCCAAGGACATCCTGACGCGCACGATGGACTTCGTGTTCGGCTGGTTCTTCCGGCTCTTCAACCGCTTCTTCGGGCGTGCCACGTCGCTCTATGCCAAGGGCGTGGGTGTCTTCATCGGGCGGAAAGGGGTCATGATGGCGCTTTACGCGCTGCTGCTGGGCGCGACCTACCAGGGCTTTCAGATGGTGCCTCCCGGCTTTATCCCGCTTCAGGACAAGCAATATCTTGTCGGCTTTGCGCAGCTGCCCCAGGGTGCGACGCTGGAGCGGACCGAAGAGGTCATGCGGGCCATGTCCGAGGCCGCGCTGGAAGAGCCGGGCGTGACCAGTGCCGTGGCCTTCCCGGGCCTCTCGATCAATGGTTTCGTCAACAGCTCCAGTGCCGGTATCGTTTTCGTGACGCTGGATGACTTCGCCGACCGCACGGATCCCTCGCTTTCGGGCGGTGCCATCGCCCAGAAGCTGCAGCAGAAGTTCGCCGGCGTCGAAGATGCATTCGTGGCGATCTTCCCGCCGCCGCCCGTGCAGGGCCTGGGCACCATCGGTGGCTTCAAACTGCAGATCCAGGACCGCCGCGATCAGGGTTACCTGGCCCTGGACGATGTCATGAAGCAGGTGCAGGGCAAGGCCTGGGCTGCGCCCGAGCTGACCGGGGTCTTCTCCAACTACAACATCAATATGCCGCAGCTCTTTGCCGACGTGGATCGGACCAAGGCCGAGCGCCTGGGCATTCCGGTGGACGAGATTTTCCGCACCATGCAGATTTATCTCGGCTCGCTCTACGTCAATGACTTCAATCGCTTCGGCCGGACCTATCAGGTCATCGCCCAGGCGGATAAGCCGTTCCGTTCGACGCCCGAGAGTATCGCGCAGCTGCAGACCCGTAACGCCGCGGGGCAGATGGTGCCGCTGGGCTCGGTCGTCTCGGTCTCAGAGACCTTCGGCCCGGACACGACCATGCGCTATAACGCCTTCCGTTCAGCCGATCTCAACGGCAATGCGGCGCCGGGTTATTCGAGCGGCGAAGCCCAGGCGGCGATCACGAAGATTCTGGAAGAGACCCTGCCTCCGGGCATGGAGTTCGAGTGGACCGAACTGACCTACCAGCAGATTCTGGCGGGCAATACGGCGATCTTCATCTTCCCGCTCTGCATCCTGCTGGTATTCCTGGTGCTGGCGGCGCAGTACGAGTCTTTGACCCTGCCGCTCGCGGTTATCCTGATCGTGCCTATGTCGATCCTCTCGGCGCTGATCGGGGTCTACCTGACCGGGGGCGACAACAACATCTTCACCCAGATCAGCCTTTTCGTGCTCGCGGGGCTGGCGTCGAAGAACGCCATCCTGATCGTGGAATTCGCCCGCGAACTGGAGCGTGAGGGACGGGAACTGGTGGAGGCCGCGATCGAAGCCAGCCGTCTGCGCCTGCGCCCGATCCTGATGACTTCCTTCGCCTTCATCATGGGGGTCGTGCCCCTGGTGCTGTCGAGCGGCGCCGGTTCCGAGATGCGTCAGTCCATCGGCATCGCGGTCTTCTCCGGCATGCTGGGTGTGACCTTCTTCGGCATCGTTTTGACGCCGGTCTTCTACGTGCTGGTGCGCAAGTTCGAGACGCGTAAGAGCGTGGGCAAGACGGAGCAGGCTCAGCTTTCGTGAGCCAGGTTAGGACCTCATATTCCTTGACGGTCTTGACGAGAGCGCTCCTTGAGAAAATCCAGCAGCGCCTTGAAGGCCGGGGGTGTCTGCCGCCGGCTTGGATAGTAGAGGTACCAGCCCGGTAGCAGAGGTGACCAGTCGGCCAGCACGCGCTCCAGGCGCCCGGCCTGAAGGTCGGCTTCGACATAGTGGAGGGGCGCCCTTGCGACGCCGACGGTCTCGCGCGCCGCGCGAATGGCGTGATGCGCGTCATTCACGGTGAGCCGGCCTTCAGGCAGGAAACTGATTTCTTCCCCGTTATGCGAAAAATGCCATTTGAAGATGGCGCCGCCCGGGAAGCGCTGGCGGATGCAATCCTGGTTCCGCAACTCCCCGGGATGCTTGGGGATGCCATGGGTTGCGAAGTACTCCGGTGCGCCCACAACCATATATTCGATGGGCGGACTGATCAGGGTCGCGATCATGTCCTGCGCGACTTCCTGTCCGAAGCGGACTCCGGCATCAAATCCTTCCGCGACGATGTCGACGTAGCTGGCGTCGGCGATGAGCTCGAGCGAAATGCGGGGGTAGCGATGCAGGAACGCCGACATGAGAGGCGCGAAGACGGACTCGATGGCCGGCGCCGGCGCATTGATCCGCACGTGTCCCGTCGGTTCACCGTCAAAGCTCTGAACCTCGTCGAGCGCGTCGCCGATATCGTCGAACGCCGGTTCCAGGCGATGGAAAAAGGCCTCGCCCGCCGGCGTGAGCGCGACGCTGCGCGTGGTGCGGTTCAACAGCCGCGTGCCAAGCCGTTCCTCCAAATTCCGTATTGTCTGACTTAAAGCGGAGGCGGACACGCCGCGTTCCGTGGCGGCGCGACGGAAGCTTCGTGCCCGCGCAACCGCGGCGAAAGCCTCCAGGTCGGCGAGCTTGGCCTGGCGCATTGTTAAGTTGTCCTTCACAGAGCAATTAGAAATGTAACTCTTATCGAAAGAGTTGGCCGCTGTCATCTGATTGAGAGCGCGGTGCGAAAGGCGCGAAACAGCGACAGCTTCACAAGCGGAAAGGATGACGACATGGTTCAACTCAGCGTCAACAATGAAACCTTCGAAGTCGAATGCGCTCCTGAAACACCCCTGCTGTGGGCGTTGCGGGAACATTTGGGCCTGACCGGCACCCGGTTTGGCTGCGGTGCAGGCATGTGCGGGGCCTGCACGGTGCATATCGATGGCGAGGCGGCGTACGCCTGCCAGCTTTCCGTCGAAGCTGCGGCCGGGCACCGGATCACGACCATTGAGGGTCTCTCTGAAAACGCGGATCACCCCCTGCAGCGGGCCTGGGTTGCCGAGCAGGTTCCCCAGTGCGGTTATTGCCAATCCGGCCAGATCATGCGCGCCGCGTCGCTGCTGGCGCGCAACCCGGCGCCGAACCGTGAAGACATCCGTGACGAAATGTCCGCCAACCTCTGCCGCTGCGGAACCTATCCGCGGATCCTTCGCGCCATCGAACGCGCCGTCAAGGAGGCTTGATCATGAATTCGCAAAACATCAGGCCGACACGCCGTGCCTTTCTGGCGGGAACCGGGGCCGTGGGTTTCGCCCTTCTTGCAAGCGGGGGCGTCAAGCTGTTCGACGGCTCTGCCGGGGCGCAGGCGGCGGATGAAAGCAACGTCAATGGATGGGTCGTGATTCGCGCTGATGGCTCGATCCTGATCCGCTTTGGCGCGGCTGAAATGGGGCAAGGCGTCAACACATCCCTGCCGATGATCGTTGCGGAAGAACTTGACGCGGACTGGAGCAGAGTTTCGGTCGAGCAGGTCAGCGCGGATCCGGACGGGATCTTCGGAAATCCGAGCTTTGGCGGAATGCTGTTTTCAGCCGGCAGTTCCTCGGTCGAGGGGTATTTTACGGCGCTGCGACTAGCAGGCGCGAACGCGCGCCGGGTGCTGATACGGACCGCGGCGGCGTACTGGGGCGTTGTGCCCGAAAGCCTCGCGACCGATGCAGGTCATGTCGTCAAAGCGGATGGAGAGCGGCTTGGCTATGGTGAAGTCATTCGCCTGCCCGCGCCGTCCGTGGCGATCGACGAGGTGAGCGAAGCCGACCTGAAACCGCGCGCGGAGTGGCGGATCATCGGGACGGACAAAGACCGGCTCGACATTCCTGCCAAAACGCGGGGAGAGGCCATTTACTCGATAGATCTGCGCTTGCCCGGCATGCTCTATGCAGCGCAGCTTCTTGCGCCCGTCGAGGGCGAAACGCCGAACCTGATTTCGGACGAGGCATCGCGGCAGGTTGCGGGGGTGACGGACATCGTTCCCTTGCGGAACAGTGTTGCGGTCTTGGCTGAGACCTGGGAAAGCGCCCTTGCCGCGCGCGACCTCCTGCAGGTGGAGTGGACCGAGACCTCAGGTTTTCGCAAAGCGGATAGCGGCCCTGAGATGTCGGAGCTGATCCGTGCGGCGGAAAGCGGCGAAGGCGACGCCGTCGTCTGGGAAGAGCGCGGCGATGCGTCGAAGGCGCTTGCGGCAGGCGGTCAAATCCTCAGCGCGCAATACCAGACAGTCCATGTCTATCATGCCCAGATGGAACCTCTGAACGCTGTCGCCTCAGTCGATGACGACGGTCTCGGCGCGGAAGTCTGGCTCGGAAGTCAAAGTCAAAGCGTCTCGATCGGGATTGCCGCCGGAGTGCTCGGTACGACGCCTGACAGAATCAGAATGCATGCGATGCAGATGGGCGGCGGTTTCGGGCGGCGCACCGTCTTTGCCAGAGATCTGCTGCGCGACGCCCTTTTGCTCTCGCGCCATGCCGGACGGCCGGTGAAACTGATGTGGACGCGCGAGGACGATGTAAAAAACGCCTGGCTTCGGCCGCCGACGGCACATCGTCTGGACGCCGTTCTCGATGCGGATGGCAACATCACGGCAATGCGGCACCGGGTCGCCGCTCCGTCCATTGTGGAATTTGCATTTCCCAACCGCTGGAACCCCGAAGTCCGGCGTGACCTTCTGGTCATGGAGGGCACCGAAAGCAGGGACTATGCGATCCCGGATTTCCGCGCGGAGCATTTGCTGACGCCGCGTCGTTCGCGTGTTGCGGCCTGGCGCGGTATCGGCTGGGGCCCCAACTGCTTCGCGCGCGAGTGCTTCATGGATGAGTTGGCACTGGCCACCGGCAGCGACCCTGTCGCCTTTCGCCGTCAATTGCTGCGCGAAAGCCCCCGCGGTCTCGCCGTTCTGAACGCCGTTGCGGAGATGTCGAATTTCGGCACGGCCACTGAAGGCCGCGCACTAGGTCTTTCCTTCGCAGGTTACAAAGCGACCATGGGAGCCGGTGTCGCGGAAGTGTCGATGGAAGATGGCCGGTTTCGCGTGCACCGCTTCTGGGCTGCCGTCGATCCTGGCATTGTGATCCACCCGCAGAACTATCTTGCACAGGTAGAAGGCGGCATCCTTTTCGGGCTTTCCAGTTTGATGCGCGAGCGCACGACCTTTACCGGGGGCGTGATCGACCAGAACAACTTCTACGACTACGAGCCAATTCGAATGGACGAAATTCCCGAGATCGAAGTGCGGATTCTGGAATCCGGCGGGCACCCAAGCGGAGGCGGTGAAATCGGCGTCCCGATGACCGGCGCCGCCGTCGTGAATGCCTTGCGGAGCCTGACAGGCAAGGCACCTACCGCGCTGCCCCTTGGAGAGGGGGTGCCATAAAAGCACTCAGGATCTTGGGTGGGCCGCGAAAGCAAAGGATTCCATGAAGCCCGGGCACAGGACCTGATCTCGACGCGGGGCTTTCCTTGGATCGTTTGCGCTGCCAAGATCGGCAAGTCTTTGCCTGCCCAATAGATCGGCCTCTGTCCTCTTGGAACAAGATCTCATTCTTCTGGCGGTTGCCTTTTTCAGCGCGTCGATGCTTCAGGCCGCGACCGGGATCGGCTTCGGTATCATCGCCGGGCCGGTGTTGCTGCTGGTTTTGAATTCGCCCGCGGCGATCCAGATCAGCGTGCTGCAAAGCTGGCTGATCTGCGCCGTGCTGGTGCCGGGTCTGCGCAGCGCGGTCCAGACCGATCTCCTGAAGACCTTCGCGAAGGGCAGCGTGATCGGTATTCCGCTGGGTGGCCTGGTCTATTTTCTGGTCTCGATCGGCCTGCTCAAATTCCTGGCCGGGCTCACGGTGCTCGGCACGCTGTTCTTTGTCCTGCACAGCCATAACGAGGGCCGCAAAAGAAGCGCGAACGGTGATGCTGAAGCGGTGTCACCCGTGACCGCGGGTCCCTGGCCGCTCTCCATGGGTTTTATCTCGGGCGCCATGAACAGCAGTCTGGCCATGCCCGGTCCGATCCCGGCGGCCTGGATGTCGGGGGCTGGGCATGCGAAGGACAGGGTCCGTGCGACGGTTCTTGCGCTGCTGCTCTTCACCTATCCTGCCGCTTTTCTGCTGCAGTGGTTTCTGGTCGGGCTGGAATGGAATACGGTTTGGCTCTGCGTGGGGCTGGCGCCCGCGACCTTGCTGGGTATCATGGTCGGGAGACTCCTGGTGCGGCGTGTCACGGAAGAGGTCTTCCGCTGGTTTCTGGCGCTGGTTCTGATCTCGACTGTGGCCGGCCTCTTCTATGACTCGTTCAAACCTCTGGTGGAGCTATGACCGACCGGGAAAAAACACCATCCGGGGCGCTTGGCAGGTTGGCCGAATTGCCCCGCGCCAGGCTGTTTCATGCCCCGACCCATCTGGAGTTCATGCCCAATCTGACGGCCGCCTGCGGCGGAAAGCGCGCGCTTTACGTCAAGCGTGACGATCTGACCGACATGGCTTTCGGCGGCAACAAGGTGCGCCAGCTGGAGTTCTATCTGGGCGAGGCGCAGGCGCAGGGCGCGGACACCGTCCTGATTACCGGGGCGGTGCAGTCGAACTTTGCCCGCCTGACCGCTGCCGGCGCCCGCAAGCTCGGGATGGAGAGTCACATCCAGTGGGAAGAGCGGGTCGCCAAGCAGGACCCGCGCTACCGTAACTCGGGTAACGTGCTGATTGAACGCATTCTGGGCGCGACCCTGCATTCCTATCCGCTCGGCGAAGACGAGACCGGTGCCGACCGCAGGCTGGGTGAGATTGCCGAGGAATTGCGCCAGGCGGGCCGCAAACCCTACGTCATTCCGCTCGCGCCCGGCCATGCGCCGCTGGGTGCGCTGGGCTACGTGGTGGCCGCGCGGGAGCTGCTGCAGCAGATCACTGCGGCGGAACTCGCCGTTGACGGCATTGTCGTGGCCTCTGGCAGCGGCGCGACCCATGCCGGCCTGCTGTTTGGGCTTCGCGCCCTGGGTTCATCGATCCCGGTCACCGGCATCTGTGTGCGCCGCGATGCCGCCGCGCAGGGACCCCGTATCACGCAGCGCTGCGCCGAAATTGCAGAGCTGCTGCAGATCAAGAACCGCGTCGCCGTCGAGGATGTTGTCGTGACCGACGCCTTTCTCGCGCCGGGCTACGGCCGGGCCAGCGAAGAGGTTCTCGACGCCATCCGGCTGGCCGCCCGTACCGAGGCTCTGATGCTGGACCCGGTCTATTCCGGCAAGACTATGGCTGGCTTTGTCAGCACCGCGAGGCAGGCGGAGGGAGAGGGCGCGCTGATCTTCATCCACACCGGCGGCACGCCTGGAATCTTCGCTTACGAGGATGATCTGACGGCGTAGCCGAATGAGCGTGTTTGCGCCTTCACCCGCCTGCGGCCAAACACCAATCCGGCGAGGCCGAAACCGAACAGCAAGAAAGTCTCAGACTCCGGGACCTGGGTTTGCGGCGGCTCCTCAGGTGGGATGAACATGATGAAGCCCGAGATACCGACCGCGGGGGCCAGGTCGGGCGGGAAGCCGCTGCTAGCAACGTTGAAGTTTACGAGGTCGACGAAGCTGTCGAAGCTGAAGAGGTTTACATTGTTCAACCCGCCCGGATCGGACTCGGTGATGAAATGGAACTGATTGCCGTCGTAGGTCAGGCCAGGCATGCTGACGGCCGGAGCCAGTAAGTGGCGGATCGGGTACAGGCCTAGGTCTCCTCGAGAGGGATCAGGAAACTGTAGCCGTGCCGCTCGAAGCCGATCGCTTCGTAGAAGCTGTGGGCGGCGTCGCGTTTCAGGTTTGCGGACAGCGAGAGCTTATAGCACCCCTTCGCGCGGCAAACCTCGAAAGCGGCCGACATCATGGCCTTGCCGACTCCCTTGCGGTGGATCGTGGGATCGACAACCACGTCTTCCATGACGCCGGACTTCGCGCCCATGTGCCCGAGGTTATCCATGATCAGCAGGGCAAAGGAGCCGACGACCTTTTCTTCAAGAAGGGCGACATAGAGCTTGTAGTCCGGATAGGCGGCAAAGCGCGCCAGCAAGGTCTTGGCATGCTCCAGATCAAGCACCACCCCATCGTCGATCTCAGGCTGCGCATAGAGCTGCAGCACCTGCGCAAGGTCGTTTTCCGTGGCTTCCCTGACGTTGGCTTGTTGCTCCATGGATCAGCCCTGCCTCATCCGCGCAGCAAAGCCTGAAGACTCTCGGTGACCTGATTGACGTGCTTGTCGTCGCCGGTGATGCGCTTGATCAGCATGGCACCCTCGATGGCGCTGAAGGAGAGCTTGGCCATGCGGGCCGGACTGCCCTGGAAATGAAACGCACCGGCCTTTCGTCCCGCTTTCAGAAGCTTGGTCAGCCAGGTGAGTTGCTCGTCGAAAAATTTTTCGACCTCGTCCTGCATGTCTTTGGGCAGGCCGGGATACTCCCCGCTCAGGATACCGCAGAGGCAGGCGTGAACGGGATTGCTGGCGAGCGTGAGGATCGGCTCCAAATAGCGGGCCAGGGCGGCCCAGTAATCGACCTCCTCCCGGCTATCGCGTTTCGGGATTTCGAGATCGGTCATGGCCGCCAGCATCGTCTGGCGGTAGCGCGCGACGATGGCCTTGCCCAGTTCCGCCTTGGCCGGGAAGTGATAGTAGATGCTGGCTTTCTTGATCCCGACCCGGTCCGCCACCTCCTGAAAGCTGAAGGCGTGAAAGCCCTTCACCTGTATCAGGGCTTCAGCGGTATCCAGGATCTGCGTTGCGGTTTCTGCCATGGCTTGTCTCGGTGCTGCTGTCTGTCGACGTGATGCGGGTGGCGTGATGCAGGTCCCCCTGTATAGCGGCTGTTTCCGGCGGCGTCAGAATTTTTCCGAGAAGGGCCGCAGATCGATCTCCTGCGACCAGGCCGAGCGGTCCTGGTTGATTAACTGATAGTAGGCCTCGGCGATGGCGTCGGGCTCCAGGCAGGCTTCGCGCGCCGGGTTGAAGCGTTCGACGGTCTTTTCGCTCCAGATCAGGCCGTCGACGACGATATGGGCAACATGAATGCCGTCGGCGCCGTGCTCCCGGGCCAGGGCCTGGGCCAGTCCGCGCAGGGCGAACTTGGCGGAGGCAAAGGCCGCGAATTTGGCGCCACCCCGCAAAGCAGCCGTCGCGCCGGTAAAAAGGATCGCGCCGCTGCCCTTCTTTTGCATCCCTGGGATCACCGCCTTGGCCGCTGTCATCCCGCCCAGGCAGGTGACCCGCCAGACGGATTCGAACTCTCTCGCCGTGATCTCCAATGCAGGCTTGATCAGGATCTGGCTGGCGTTGTGGATCAGGACGCCGGGCGCGCCCCAGAGGCGTTCCACATCCTCGATGGTTTCCCGCACCGCCATGGGTTCGGCGAGATCGCAGCAGAAATGCCTGAAGTCGGTGGAGCCTGCGGCAACTTCGGTCCGGCCCCGTTCGCTCTCCAACGCAGCCTCCAGTTCCCTACCGAAGCTTTCCGAGCGCGCCAGACCGGCGACCTTATAGCCTTCCCGGTGCAGACGCCGGCAGAGGGAGGCGCCCAGGCCCGGGCCAACGCCCGTGATGACGGCAACTTTCTCGCTCATATCCTGGACCCTCGCTCTAAACGCGTGATTTTCAAACACATCGCCCGGTTTCAGGGCGCATGGGGCTCTCTTACATAAGGCCCATCACGCGCAGCGCAAGAAGTGCCTGCACGATAAAGCCGACGGTGAAAGCGATGGTGCGCAAACCCGGAATGCCCGCCGTATAGACCACGAAGTGCGCCAGCCGCGCGAAGAAATAGACCATGCAGGCGGTTCCGGTCAGCGCATCGCCGATGCCCAGAGCCACCACGGCGAGGGCCAGCGGCGCAAAGATCGTAAAATTCTCGACGCCGTTCTTGTGGGCCTTGATGCTGCGCTCCGCCCAATCGGCGTGGGGCGCATCGTCTACTGCCGGATTGCCCAAGGTTCGCATCAGCCCGCGTACGGCCATGCGGTTCATGGTGTAGGGAGCCCAGAAGAGGGCGGTCATTAGGGCGGTGGCCGCCAGCCAGAAGATCTCTTGCGGCATGATTTAAGCCTTTCTTTGAAGGAAGAATTCTACCTGATGAATGGTAGGTAATTATTATCTACCTTACGAAAGGTAGATAAAGCAAGGAAATTTTTGGAATGCGGGTGCTGTCCCTGACAAGTCTGGTGCTTCTGAGGCGTGACGCTAAAGATCAAATTTGACTGATAGTCTTTATGGAGACCCTAATCGGGCGAAATTGCTTTTTCCCGCCACTTGGCTGGGGGGCGTGGATTGCGAATTCGCGGATGCGCTCAAGAGGAGCCAAAGCGGATAGCGAGAGAGTTTACTCCGCGTGAAGCGCTTCAATTTTTCATGGAACTTCGAGTCTAAATCCTCTTTCATCTTTACTCATGAGTTTTCGAGTTCAAGGTAAAGAAAACCAATCAAAAAGAATTTATGCAGATACCACAGCGTCAATTCCCCCAATTTCGCGAACGTACCTTGCCAACCAGGGAGAGATATCGAGCATCCTGTCACTCATGATTTCTGGATCACAGTGACAGGTTTCCATGCGAAGCTCGTAATTGTAGCCACTCGTTCTTTCCGAATGATTGAGCCACATCTCAAAACCGAGCGCTTCACACATCGCAAATTCGACATGAGGTGGATCCATATCTGTCTCAAAATGGAATGCAGCGTGGAACAGTTCATCGCTCAGTTTCGATGTTAATTTCTTTAAGCTGCCATCGTACCTAATTTGGACAGCGGCTCTCGTGCCGAATAGTTGATCCCCACTATTCATACCCTCACGCGCCCTCTGGCAGCACCGTCATTGCCACATCGATAAAGCTTTGCAGCGCTTTTTTGTCCGCGCCGCTGCGGGCCATGACACCCAGGGCCAGGCTTTGGCCGGCGAAGAAGTCGGCCAGAGCCTTCGGATCCGTCTCGTCGGAGAGCTCGCCTTGCTTTTGCGCTTCGCGGACGCGCTTGAGCAGCGCAGCTTGGCGTTTTTTATGAAAATCACGCCCCAGGCTCTCCAGCGATGAGGGCTGGCTGGCGCAGTCGATCATGGAGTTCACCATGAAGCAGCCGCTCGGACAGTCTTCTTTGTTGAGCGATGCGGCGATGGTCTCCAGGTAGCGGCGCAGGAAATCCTTCACGGGTCCCGGCGTGTTAAAGATCTCGTCGAACACCGGTTCGCTCTGGTCGAAATAGCGCGTAATGGCCTTGGCGTAGAGCGCTTCCTTATCGCCGAAGGTGGCGTAAAGACCGGGCTTGGCCATGCCGGTCGCGCTGGCGAGATCGTTCATGGAGGTGCCTTCGAAGCCCTGTTCCCAGAACAGCGCCATGGCCTTATCCAGAACCTCGTCCGGGTCTGATTTCCGCGGCCGGCCGCGTCCGATTCCCACTGCCTGAACCCTCACTTTCACAAATTAAATTACCGATCGGTATTTAAATATCTTGACATTCCATCATCCATCTTCATTTAAATACCACTCGTTACTAAAAAATTCAATGGCCCTGTCCCATGGGCTGACTCAACTTCAGGAGATCACGTCGTGAGCAAGATTAAAGGAAAAGTGGCCTTTGTCACCGGTGCTAATCGCGGTATCGGCCGGGCCTTCGTCAAAGAGCTGCTGGCGGCGGGTGCCGCCAAGGTCTACGCGGCTGCGCGGAACACGGCGGCATTGGCCGATCTGGTCGAGACCAGCGGCGGCCGTGTGGTGCCGGTCACGCTGGACGTCACCAGGCCGGAGACCATCCGGGCCGCTGCCGATGCCCACGGCGACGTCGCGGTTCTGATCAACAATGCGGGAATCGCGGCCTTTGAAGGCCTGATCTCGGCCGATGGCATCGAGGCAGCCCGCAATGAGATGGAAATCAACTATTTCGGCGTCCTCAACGTGACCCGCGCCTTCGCGCCGATTCTCGCGCAGAACGGCGGTGGCGCGATCGTCAACATGAGCTCCATTGCCGCCTACGTGAACTTTCCCGTTCTCGGCTCCTACAGTGCCTCCAAGGCCGCGGTGCATTCCCTGACGCAGGGGGTGCGGGCCGAGCTGGCCGCACAGGACACGCTGGTGGTGGGTGTCTACCCCGGTCCCGTGGACACGGATATGGCAGCGAACTTCCCTGCCGAGAAGGCAACGCCCGCATCGGTCGCCCAGCGAATCCTGGCGGCCGTCGAAGCCGGTGAAGAAGACGTCCACCCGGACCCCGCCTCGGTGGAGACCTATGCAGGCCTGATCGGGGACCCGAAAGCCGTCGAAAAGCAGGTCGGCGAGATGCTGCCGGCTTAAAGCTTTGTGGCCGGTGATTGCGCCCTGCAATTCGTGGGCGGTCACCGGCCATCTGCCGAAGAATTGATCCGGCCGATCTGGCGGGTCCGGTCTTTTTACGTCAAGATCGCCGCAGATTTGAGAGGAACTGACCAATGGGAACGGCTGTCATCATAGGCGCGGGCGAGGGCTTGTCCGCCGCTCTTGCGCGCAAGCTTCATGCGCGGGGGCACAAGCTGCTGCTGGCGGCACGCAACACCGGCAAGCTCGCGGAGCTGCAGGCGGAAACCGGCGCGACGATGGTGACCTGCGACGCTTCCGAGGCGGCCGACATGGAAAAGGTCTTCGCTGAGGCCGACGCCTTGGAGGGGCCGCTGGATGTCGCGATCTACAATCCCTCGGCCCGGGTGCGCGGCGGCATCACCGACCTGGACCCGGCGGCGGTGAAGTCCGCCGTCCTGATCACAGGCTACGGCGCTTTCCTGATGGCGCAGCAGGCGGCCAAACGCATGATCCCGCAGGGCAAGGGCGCGATCCTCTTTACCGGCGCTTCGGCGGGTGTGAAGGGCTATCCCAATTCCTCGACCTTCGCCATGGGCAAGTTTGCCCTGCGCGGTCTGGCCCAGAGCCTGGCGCGGGAGCTGCATCCCCAGGGCATTCACATCGGCCACTTCGTGATCGACGGCGGCATCCGCAACGCCAGCCGCCCGGAGCGCGTGGAGACCGCGGAAAATCCGGACTCCATGCTGGATCCCGACGCGATCGCCGAGAGCTACCTGCACTTCCTCGATCAGCCCCGCTCCAGCTGGGCCTGGGAAATCGAACTGCGGCCCTGGGTCGAAAAGTTCTGAATGCGGACTACCTTTACCTTCGTTTCAAACACACACCGACAAGAAACTGGAATTTGAGAGATGACTGAGACTTCACCCTACGTGCCGCCCAAGGTCTGGAAATGGGAGGCCGAGAACGGCGGTAAGTTTGCCAAGACCAACCGGCCCATCGCCGGTGCCACCCATGAGCAGGAGCTGCCGGTCGGCAAGCACCCCCTGCAGCTTCATTCCCTGGCCACGCCGAACGGCGTGAAAGTCACGGTCATGCTGGAGGAACTGCTGGAGGCCGGACACTGCGGCGCGGAATACGACGCCTATGTGATCAAGATCGGTGACGGCGATCAGTTCGGCAGCGGCTTTGTCGAGATCAATCCCAATTCCAAGATCCCGGCCCTGGTGGACCGCAGCACGGAAACGCCGACGCGGGTTTTCGAGTCGGGTTCGATCCTGCTCTATCTCGCCGAGAAGTTCGGCGCCTTCCTGCCGAGCGATCACGCGAAGCGGACCGAGGCCCTGAACTGGCTCTTCTGGCAGATGGGCAGCGCGCCCTACCTCGGCGGCGGTTTCGGGCATTTCTATGCCTACGCGCCGGAGAAGTTCGAATACGCCATCGACCGCTTCGCCATGGAAACCAAGCGCCAGATGGACGTGCTCGACAAGCATCTGGCCGAGAATCGCTACATGGCGGGAGATGAATACTCCATCGCCGACATGGCCATCTGGGCTTGGTACGGTGCGCTGGCTTTGGGCCGTCTCTATGATGCCGGTGAGTTCCTGGACGTCACCTCCTACAAGAATGTCGTGCGCTGGGCCGAGGAAATCGGCGCGCGTCCCGCCGTGATCCGTGGCCGCAAGGTCAACCGCGTCAACGGCCCGCTCGAGGATCAGCTCCACGAGCGTCACGCCGCCAGCGATTTCGAGACTCAGACCCAGGACAAGGTCGCGGCGGAGTAAACTCCCGCACAGTTTGTTCGCCTCTTTCGGGCGTCTTCTCAGATCTGAGGGGACGCCCGAATGCTTTGCGCTTCCAGAACGCCGGGGCGGGGTCAAGCTATGGGATCAGCTCTGCGGGATCAGCCCGACCAGGCGCTTGTTTTCGTCGGTCTTGAGAGAGAAATCGCCGCCGTCATAGGCGCGCGCGGCCTCCGTCGTCAGCCAGGCGATGGCCTCTCCGACCCACTCGGGCGAAATATGGGCCGACCAGTTGAGTTGGCTCACCGGGTTCACGCCGGAGGTCCTGATGGACTGTTGCATCTCCGTGGCCACCGTGCCGGGCGAGAGGCCGACCACACGGATGCCCTGATCGGCCCATTCCTGATGGGCACAGCGGGTCATGGACAGGACCGCGGCCTTGGTGGCGCAATAGTGGCTCCAGCCCTCCAGCGCGCCGGTTGCCGCCCCTGACGAGATATTGATCGCCACGCCGCTGCGTTCCCTCAGCGCCGGATAGGCCGCGTGCAGGCAGTGATACACCCCCTTGAGGTTGATATCGACGACCTGCCCCCAGGCGGCGGGATCGGAGTTTTCAATCCGGCTGATGGGATCGATGGTTCCCGCGTTGTTGACCAGAATCTCCAGCCCGCCGAAATGGCTCCGGGTCTTTTCGATGGCGGACTTAACCTCGTCATAGGAAGTGACATCGCAGGGCAGGGCGAGGGCCTGTGGGCCGATCTCCGCGGCAAGGCGTTCGATATCCGCACGGCTGCGCGCAGCGAGGACGACATTCGCGCCGTAGCCTGCCAGTTTCCGCGCCGTGGCCTCACCGATGCCCCGGCTCGCGCCTGTGATAAAGGCTGTTTTCTCTGAAAGATCGATCATTGCGGCTCCTGTTGCCTTCGGGTTTCGATCGGCGGGGACGGAGGCATCTCTCTCGGCGCAGGCCTGTGACGATGCCTCTTCATCCGCCCTGGGACAGAATTAGATCCAAATCTCACCGCGGGACAGATGGATTTTTAACCTTCATTCGTGCAATAACTGCATGAATGAATCTCACGCACCTTCAGATCTTCCTGGACGTCGTCCGCTTGGGCTCCTTCGCCGCCGTTGCCCGCAGGCAGGACACGGACCCTTCCTCCATCTCCCGCCAGATCGCGGCGATCGAGGCGGAGCTTGGCGTTCGGCTCTTCGAGCGGACAACCCGGCGTCTGGTGCTCACGGAGGCCGGGCAACTGACCTTCGACCGGATCCAGGCCCCCATGGAAGAGATCGGCGAGATTCGGGAGCTTGCCCGCGATGTCGTGGCGGTGCCCCAGGGAAACCTGCGTGTCTCTACCTCGGTTGCCTTTGGCGAAAGATGGCTGATGCCGCGTTTGCCCGCGTTCCGTGGGGCCTATCCCAAAATCCGGCTCGAACTGATCCTGAGCGACGAGACGACGGACCTTGTCGCCGACAAGATCGACCTGGCGATACGCCTGGGTGCCCGTCCCTCAGGCCCCTATGTCGCCTCCAAATTGCTCACGACCCGCTATCACCTGGTGGCCAGCCCGGCCTATCTGGAAAAAGCGGGATGGCCCGCGACGCCCGCCGAGATTCCTGCTCACGAGACCATCGCCTTTCCTTTTCCCGGCTTCCGCTCGCAGTGGAAATTCAGATCGGCGCGGGGGCGCGTCCAGAAAATCGAGATCGAACCCTCCCTGATCGTCTCCAACGCCCTGGCGCTCCGCCGCGCCGCGCTGGAGGGACTGGGGGTCGCCTTGCTCAGTGACTGGACGATCCAGGCAGACCTTGCAGCCGGCCGATTGATCGATCTCTTTGGCGGGCAGGAGGTGACCGCCACGGATTTCGGCACGGCAGCCTGGATCCTCTATCCTTCGCGATCCTACGTCCCCGCAAAGACACGTTGCCTAATCGACTATCTGAAATCTGCGTCGGTTTGAGGGTAGCCCGAATACTCAATTGTTATTGACCCGCTCACGATTTCCAGTGAGGGGGTGCCGTTGAGATCACGAAACTGATAGTGCTTGTGAGGATGATCAGCAGGCACTGGTGCTTCATAGCACCAATTCAAAGCCTGCTTTAAAAAATCCGAGAGACCCATCACTTCATGAAGTGAAGTAACATCACCGATGCTGTGATCGAAAACGGCGATTACCTCCTCAAATAAAAATGTAATACGCGAACCATTCCAGGCTTGAATTTCGACGCGTAGTACATCGTTTTCACCTCTTGTGTAGGATAGAAATTCTGCATCGTCGAGACCGACGCGCGTCTCAATCGCTTGCGTTTTCAGTTCAGTCACTTCGACAAATCTCCAGCAGGGCTCGATTGACAAAACGAGCAGAGCGCTAAAATCTAATCCGCACCCGGCAGCGCGTGGGCGTAAGCCTCAAGCGCTTCCCGGCCTTTCGGCGTGACCGCGTAAACACCCGTCTCGATCCGTTCGAACCAGCCGTAGTGATCGTCCGCCATCAGGCGCGTGGCATTGGTGACGCCGGTGGCCTTTGCGACAACGGCGCCCTTCAGCGGACCCTTGGCCGCCAGATGCGTGGCGCAGCGCAGGGCGTCCTGGCGATAGGCGGTGACCAGGCCCGCGCGGGTCGCACCGCCCTGGTTCGGATCGCCGACGCGGCGGGCGAACTCGCGCAGCAGGCGGGCGCGCCTGGGTTTGGATTGCCGTGGACGGTAGGGGCCGGGGTCGCAGTGCACCTCGACGAAGCCATCCCGGAGACGCAGGGTGATCAGCCCCAGACCCAGCCGCCGCGCGAGCTTGATATTGTCGCGCAAGGCCTTGGCAAAGCGCCCGCCGCTGCTGTGCTCCACTGCGACATAAACCAGATCCGTGATTGCCTGGCGTGCGACCGCCTGATGAAAGAGCGTGAGGGAAAAGCCGACCTTCAGCTCGACAATGACCGGCTCTTCCTCCCCACGGCAGGCGACGATATCCGCCGCACCGACCTCCGACTTCACCACGTAGCCCTGCCCCTCCAGGTAGGTCTTGAGGGGCGCATAGAGGTCGGTCTCGCGGGTTTTCGAATCGGCCATGAGCGAAGACTAGCTCATGCCCGGGGCAGGCGTAAGCACCTCCGGGCAGCCTCAAAATCATTCCCTCTCTCCGGCACATGCTCTATCTCTGGCGATGAGCGATTAACAGACAGAGTCTTCCCGATATGCCCAGCGCACGCGACCTTGGACTTGAAATCGGCAGCCTGCCGCCCGGCCCACTGAATGCCATCACCGATGTCGAGGGGGTGGCGGTCGGGCAGGTGACCTTGAGCGCGGGCGCGGTGCAGACCGGCGTGACCGCGATCCTGCCCCACGGCGGCAGCCTCTTTCGTGAGAAGTTGCCCGCCGCCGTTCGGGTTTTCAACGGTTTCGGCAAGTCCATCGGCTTCGTGCAAATCGAGGAACTGGGCACGCTGGAGAGCCCGCTGATCCTGACCAACACCCTCTCCGTGGGGACGGCGGCGGAGGCACTGGTGGGCTACATGCTCGCGCAAAATCCGGAGATCGGCGCGGCCACGGGCACGGTCAATCCGGTGGTTTTGGAGTGCAACGACGGCGCCTGGCTGAACGACATCCGCGGCCTGCATGTCAAGAGCGGGCATGTGGCCGAGGCTCTCGCGGCGGCAGTTCCCGGCAGCTTCGCACAGGGCGCGGTCGGGGCGGGGACGGGCATGAGTGCTTACGGCCTGAAGGGTGGCATAGGCTCGGCCTCGCGGCTGATCAGGATCTCGGGACAGGATTACAGGCTCGGCGCACTGGTGCTCAGCAACATGGGCCGTCTGCAGGATCTCTGCGTCGCCGGGCGGGCCCTTGGCTCCCTGATTTCGGAGCGTATGAAGCAGGAGGCGTCGCCACCAGAACAGGGCTCGATCATCGTGATCCTGGCCACGGACGCGCCGCTTTCCGACCGCCAGCTGCGCCGTCTTGCAGGGCGGGCAGGGGCTGGCATCGCCCGCACCGGCAGCCATTTCGGCTCCGGCTCCGGCGACATCGCCCTGGCTTTCTCCACGGCGCAGCGGATCCCTCATAGCCAGCCCAAGGAGAGCCTTCTTCAGTTGAGCCAGGTGCACGAAGATGGCCTCGATCCCCTCTTCTGTGCCGTCATCGAGAGCACGGAAGAGGCCATCCTGAATTCGATGCTACAAGCCACCGCGACCGCGGGGCGGGAGGGCCGCAGCCGTGCCTCGCTGGCTGATTTTCCGGACCTTCTGGTGGCCCGCTAATGTCTTGAGACACGGGCTCATGCGGCGGGTAATCCCGTGCTTCCGGCTGCCGCTTCCAGCCATGTGACGCCTACGCTCTTCGTGGCACTTCATCATCGCTATGGCCCTCCGGGCAGACTCTGGTTTATTCTGTGTTTCGCGTGACTTACTGGGGCATAGCTGCGCGGCTCTGAAGGCTTGAGGGCGGGATGTCCAATGGAAACGCTGGATCGCAGGCAACGTACCACGGAACGAAGGCGGCAGACCGCCAGCGATGACGCGATCATCGACATCCTGCTGTTTGGCCCCTTGCAGATCCGCTGTGACGGCAATGCCATCCGCCTGGCCGGCGTCAAGGACAGCGCCTTTGTTGCCGCGCTGGCAACAACGCCCACCCTGCGTCTTCCCCGTGACCGCCTGGCCGGATTGCTCTGGGAAAACAGCAGCGAACGTCACGCGCGCGATAGCCTGAAACAGTCTCTCCTGCGGCTGCGGCGGCGCCTTGCGCCCTTTGGAGCAGACGTCCTCTGCTCGGACCGCACCGCCATCTGGTTCAATCGCAGCAGGGTCCGCGTTGACGTTACGGAGCTGCAGGAACTGCTCGCGGACGCGACTCTGAAATCCGTCGATAAGGCGATGAGCCTGCGGCGCGGGGTTTTTCTGGAAGGGCAGGCCCCGGTCGGACAGGACTATGACGGATGGCTGCACGCGGAACGGACCCGGCTCGACCGGCTTTATGTCGATGCCCTGCTCGGCGTGATGAAGCAGGCCGAGCAGACCGGGCGCTCCGAACGGGCTCTTGAGCTTGCGCAGCGGATACTCTCCGCCGACAAGGAAAACGAGCGGGCGGCACGCTGCATGATGCGCGTTCTCTCCCAGAACGGCGATCGGCGCGCCGCGCTGATGCTCTATGAGTCCCTGCGTCAAAGACTAAGCGATGACTTTGCCATTTCCCCCCAGCCCGCGACTGTGGACCTTTATAACGCGATCCGCACGCCGCCCGGCCGGAAACAGGAGGCGCAGGAACAAAAGGCCCTAAACCAGGCCTCGCAAGACCAACTGCGGGGCGCACCGCCCGCAAAGACCACGACATCCGAACTGACCGGGGCGGTACTGCCATCACCCAATGCGCCATCACCCAATGCGCCATCGCCCGACGCGCCATCGCGCAACGCAGCTTCAGCCGCTGCAGAACCGCCGGGCGCGCCGCCTTCACCGGACATCTCCATTGCGGTTCTGCCCTTCGATAATCTGGGGCCGGAGCTGGTCGACGATTTCTTCACCGATGGTCTGACCGAGGACATCATCACCGAGCTTTCCGGCGCTTTTGGCATCTCGGTTGCGTCCCGCAACACCACCCTGGCCATGAAGGAACATGCCATCGACGCCGTTCAGGCGGCCCGGCACTTTTCCGTCAGCCACGTTCTGGAGGGCAGCGTCCGGCGCGAGCATGCGCACCTCAGGGTGACGGTACGGCTGATCGACGGGCAGAACGGACATCAGATCTGGGCGCAACGCTACGACCGCGGCGCCCAGGCCGTTTTCGCGCTTCAGGACGAGTTATCCCGGGACGTGGCCGAAGTCCTGAAGGTGAAGCTTTCGGCGGTGCGCGGCGAAGCGGGCAATTTCGGCGGGCGGGCGCCGGGCACGCAGTCGCTTGAGGCCTACGAGGCTTTTCACAAGGGCCGCGCCTTTTACCTGCGGGGCATGAATTCGGTGAGCCTGCGGGTGTCCCGCATGCTGCTGGCACGCGCGATCGAACTCGACCCGGACTACGCGCTGGCTTATGCGCAGCTTGCAATCTGCGAGTCCTATCTTGCCATGAGCCTGGTCAACACCAACGCGGACTCCTGTTTCGAGACCTGCATGGCGCACAGTCTGCGCGCGCTGGAACTGGATCCTTTCCTGGCCGAAGCCCATGCCGGGAAGGGCCTCGCCCATTACGCCGCCGGCGCATACGACGCGGCCGGGGTTGCGCTGGAGGCGGCGATCCGGCTCGACGACAGCCTCTTCGAAGCGCATTTTTTCCAGGCGCGCAACAAGCATCTTCTTGGCCAACGGGAAGAAGCCGCGAAGCTCTTCGAGCGCGCGGCTGCGCTGCGGCCAAACGACTTTCGCGCCATCGGCCTGCTGGCCGAGGAATATGCCGCGCTGGGCTGTGCGGAGAAAGCACGGTCCGCCTTCGAGAGCTGTCTCATCCGCCTGAAAGCTGAGGTCGAGAACCATCCCGACAACGCGGGCGCCCTGGCATTCGGCAGCGCGGTGCTGGCCCACCTGGGCCATGCCGGGCAGGCGGAGGATTGGGCCAACTGGGCTTTAGCCATCGGGCCGGATGACTGCCTCATTCACTACAACTCCGCGCGCACCTGGATGCTGCTCGCACGGCCGGATGACGCGCTTGAAGCTCTGGAGTCCGCTTTTGCCATGCCGAATGTCGTGCGCAGGCGCCTGGCCATGTGGATGGCCTTCGACACGGACCTGAAGCCACTGACCGGCGATCCCGGGTTTGACGCCCTTCTGGCTTACCGCCGCCTTCCTGAAACTGAAGTCTGACCCTCCTGCGGCGTGACCGCGGAGCCGTCAGAAAAAATGCCGCCCCGTTCGTTTCACGCTGATTTCACGCAGCACGTCACGCAAGCCCGCAAGGCACCGTGAGACTGTCTCGTCATTGACGCCGGGAAAATAGATCCGGCTGGTAGATGAGGAGTCTCTTTTTATGTCTATTCCTTCAAGGCCCGTCTCGTTAAGGCCCGTTTATTCAAGGCTGCTGGCGGCAGCGGCTTTGGCTGCGCTTTCGATCCCGGCACTTACGCCGCAGGCAAACGCGAAAAACTGCGACTGGCGGATTTCGGGAAGCTTCAATGTCGAGCATCAGCTCGATGAAATGGCCGATAAATTCGGCAAGAAGCAGCCCCTGCGGAACATTCAGGTCAAGGTATCAGGCAAAACCGGAACGGCTTTGACCTGGGGCGAATGGGGCACCGTGCGCACCAATGGCGACGGCGAATTCACCCTCTCGAAAAACAAGTCCTGCGCCGACCGCTATTTCAAGGTCGAGGTGAAGTTCGAGGACAGTGAAATCGAACTTCGGCACGAGCATTCGACCGTTCCCACCAACAAGAAGGTTCTCTGGTACGAGGCCTGGAACAGCGCCAATCTGGGCAACAAAAAGCCGCCCGCGCTGGTCGAGCTCGGCACCCTGACCTTCGGGCCGGGCGCGGGCATCTCGGGCAATCATGAGCGCGCGGATTTTCAGGTCTACCGTCATGCCGAGCTCTGGACGGTCTACAAGTTCCTGAATGACGTGCTCGAAGGTTACGGGCCGGAATACGACTTCGAGCGGAAGCTGGTGGTGAAGTATCCCCATAACTCCGCGCTCGTGGGCGAGGCGGAAGCCAGCTACGTGAACCCGGTCACCCGCGTGACCTACATTCATAAGGATGGTGCCCATGACAGTTTCAGAATGGACACCCTTATCCATGAGGCCGCTCATGCGCTTTTCTATGACAAATTCCATGGCGAAGCCTGCTTGACCTGGGATCTGGTCCTGACTCACGACACCCACGACCTCGCACCCAACTCCTGCTCGGCGTTTCACGAGGGTGCCGCGGATGCCTTTCAGCAACGCTTCAGTTTCGAGCAGTTCGGCACGGCGATGGACTTGCCCGACAACCGGGCCAGTCTCGCCAGCGGTGTCGGCCTGGGTGAGCCCGTGCCGCGTCCGAACCTGGTCGAGCGGCTGGACGAAGGCTGGACATCGATCTTCATGGCCATGATGTACGAAGACCTGGGCCGCCTGAAATTCGGCAGCGCCGAAGACACGCCGGGTTCCGCAAAGCGCGTTGCTTTTGTCGGCGCCTGCAGCCAGCCGAAGGTCAACCTCAAGCGCATGATCAAGGTCTTCCTCTCCAACAGCGAAAAGGGCTTTTTCAAGGATCTGACCCAGGATGAAACCCGCATGGATCCCTTCCTCTCGCGCGCGGCCGCAATCCTGGCGAATTTCGATGAAGAGCACGCCAACGCCATCGCCGCCGTCCACGACAGCCGCCTGGACAGCGAACCCTCGGACTTCCTCTGCGAGGGCGTGGAGGTGGTGAAAGGCGATCCCCTGGGCGGTGATCTGCTGAACCCGAGCAGCGGCCCGCCCCGGCGGCGCGGAAGCTTTAACAACTAGGGGGTCGAAAAGAAGTTACATCTGTCGCGCGGGGTTCCTCCCGCGCGACTATTTTTTCCAATGTTTGATTGGCCTGCCGAAACGCAAATTTATAAATTGCGAGAGTGTTTGAAGTGAGTTCGTTAAATGGAAGGTTTCGCCCCAAGCAGTTTAGGCGGATCGAGAGAGGTGCTGCCATGCAGGTCAAATTTCACACCAAGCATGTTTTTCTGGGTTGGGAGTACGCCTGGATGGCTGTCGATGAGGTTGGGGCCGTTGGTTATTTTTCGACAGCGGGATTCGGACCCATACCCGAAACGTGCACCCGAAACGAAAACATGTTCGACGAAGCTTTCGAAGAAATCGTGCGAGAAGAAAAACGCTGCGAATATGAGCAGTTCAGCGGATTTGATGCGAGCATATCCACCTGGGGGGATGTCGCGCGCAGAGGTATTTTTAGTTTCGATTGGGAAAGTCAGACGTCAAGATTCATGCTCGTCTGCAAACCGCTGAACCCAATCAGGCTCGAAAACATGCGCGGGCGTCTTTACCAAGAGACCAAAGAAATCAGACTGCCATGCAGGTTCGCTGAAAGAACCGGAATGCGAGAGGTCATAAACTTTTGTTAAGCCGGACCGTAAGAGGCATCACTTCGCGGGAAACTGCTCTGAAGTTTGTCGAACGCGAGTGTGCGTACCTCCTCGGAGCCAGGCAGCCTTGGAAAGTGGCGACGACCATGCCAGTCTCTGATTATCAATTCTGCATATCGTAGCAGCTCATTACCACCCGTTCCCCCGAAAGGACGCATTCGTGAAAATCGAAGCCATCGAAACCCTGCGCCTCGACGATCATCCCAATCTCCTCTGGGTACGAGTTCGCACCGACGAAGGCCTGACCGGTCTGGGTGAGACCTACTTCGGAGCCGGGCGCTGCGAAGCGGATATTCACGACCGGATCGCGCCGATCCTTCTGGGGCAGGACGCAAGCCGGATCGAATTCCTCAACATGAAGATGCAACCCTACACCGGCTTCACCGGCAGCGGCGCCGAGGTGCGCGCCCTGGCGGCGGTGGATGTGGCGCTCTGGGATCTGGCGGGGAAGGCGGCGGGCAGGCCGCTGTGCGATCTGCTGGGCGGGCGGACGCGGGAGTCGATCCAGGTTTACAATACCTGCGCGGGGCCGAACTACGTTTCCAAGACCTCCGCCGTGCGGCCCGACAATTTCGGGACGGCCAGCGGCGCGGCGGGCAGTCCGGCGGGCAGTCCGGCGGGCAGTCCGGCAGGTCGTCAAACCCATGAAGATCTGGAAGCCTTTCTCCATCACCCGGAAGAGCTCGCGGCCTCGCTCATGGAGATGGGCATCTTCTCCATGAAGATCTGGCCGCTCGATCTGGCGGCCGGTGCCGCGGATGGCATGGACATCTCAACCGCCGATCTGAAAAAGGGCGTCGCGCCCTTCGAGAAGATCCGCGCGGCCCACGGCGACAAGATGCGCCTGAAGGCCGAACTGCATGGCCTCTGGAGTCTGAACGCCGCCAAGAAGATTGCGGCGGCGCTCGAGCCCCTCGACATGGACTGGATCGAGGACCCGGTCTGGATGGACCGAACCAGGGAAGTGGCTGAACTGGCACGCGCCACCCGCGCTCCCTTGGCGGGCGGTGAGACCCTGGCCAGCCTCGGCCAGTTCGAGGCTCTGATCAACGACGGCAACATCGGCACGCCGATCCTGGACGTGGTCTGGGCGGGCGGTGTCACCGCCGCGCGCAAAGTCGCGGCCCTGGCCGAAGCCCGGTCCCGGCCCATCTCCTTTCACGACTGCTCCGGCCCGGTCACCCTGGCCGTCTCGACCCATCTGGCGCTCAGCCTGCGCAATGTCCGCGAACAGGAAATCGCCCGTGGCTTTTATTACGCCTGGTACCAGGATTTCGTCGACCAGCTGCCGCCGATTAAGAACGGTATGATCACCGTCCCCGACGGCCCGGGCCTTGGAATGGATCTGGTTCCGGGGCTGGAAACGCGCGCCGACGCGACCTACCGGATTTCGAAGACTTAGGCTTCGTTCGGGCGGTTCAAACCAGTCCAGTCTTGTGAAACTTCAGTTCCACCAAACGAGGTCCTGATCCCGCACGCGGAGGAGCCGGCTTGGCCTCCGGTCTCCCTTTCTGCGATGCATAGTGTGCTCCCGGACTCCGGCGTTCGCGGGAGTCGAATCCTGAAATCCAAGAGGTGTGCGGATTTGCCGCTGCCCGGATCCGCATCATGGGCGACCTGATTCGGGCCGTTCAAGCCATTAAGTAAAGCAGGAATCCAATATTTCCGGCCTTCTCCAGAGGATAGCAACAGACAGTACAGGTAAATATAGAAACACAAACAATACGTAATTTATTAAATGGTTTAGTTGTATGGTCGTTTCGGTTTTCGCGACTTTCCAACACTGGTTATCCAGCGGAAGCGGTTCGTTGAGAGGGCTGGAGATTCCAGCCGAAGAGAGGAACTGTGGACTTTCTGAACAACCTAAAAACCCGAAGCAAGATTGCTCTTGCGCTTTTGCTGCCTGTTCTGGGGCTTGTATTGTTTTCGGGTATCGCGCTTGTCGGACAAAGCCGGACAGCATCCGAGATGAGGCATATCCGCGAACTGGCGGAATTGGGGCCTGAGATCAGCGCACTGGTTCATGAACTGCAGAAAGAGCGCGGCACCTCCGCGGGCTTTATCAGTTCCGACGGATCTGAGGATTTCGAAATACGCCTCGAGGCGCAATGGGGCGAAACCGACACCGTACTGAGCCACTTCAACCAGGTGATCGATCCGTTTCCGGCCGATACCTATGGCGCGGCCTTTGCCGCGAAAGTCGCGACAACGCGTGAAGCTTTGACACAGCTTCGGGCTTCGCGGGACGGGGTCAGTGACCTGGCGTTCTCTCTTGGCGATATGTCCGAATACTATACCGGTACGATTGCCCGGCTTCTGAGCATTGTGGCCGAAATGGCGGTCATCAGCAGCGATGCTTCGATCGGGCGCAGTATCTCGGGCTATATCAATTTTCTGCAGGCCAAGGAACGCGCCGGGATCGAACGTGCCATGGGCGCAAGCGGCTTCGGCCTGGGTTTCTTCGCGCCCGAGATCTATCGGGAGTTCATCGCCCTGATCGCGCAGCAGGAAGCTTTCCTCTCGGTCTTTGACGCCTATGCGACGGAGGCGCAGCGCAGGCTGCTCCCCGGAACACTTCGCAGCGAGGTTGTCGCGGAGGTGCAGCGGATGCGCGAGATGGCCATCACAAGTGCCTTCACCGATGAGCACGATTGGGTTGAGGGTGGATACTGGTTCGATATTACGACCCAGAGAATCAACGACATGAAAATCGTCGAAGACCGGATCGCCTCCGACCTTGTCGCGAAGGCAAATAGGCTCGAAACCGATGCCCGGTCCAGTTTTATGATTGCTGGCGGTTTGTCGTCGCTTCTGCTCCTGATGACCGGCATTCTCGTTGCGGTCATCGTGCGCAGTATCACGGCGCCGATTGCCCGCATGACGGATGCCATGTGCGCCCTGTCCCGGGGTGACTATGCAACGGAAGTCTTCGGAATCGCGCGCAGCGACGAGATCGGAGAAATGTCGCGCGCGGTTCAGGTCTTCAAAGACAACGGCCTGGAAGCACAGCGTCTGGCTGCTGCGCAGGCAAAAGAGCAGGACGAGAAGCGAAAGCGCGCCGAATACCAGGCGGAGCGCAGCCGCAGCTTCGATGAGGAGGTTTCCGCGGTCCTCGAAACCGTGGGCAAGGTCTCCGCCGAGATGCGCGCCACGGCCAAGTCCATGACGGACACGGCCGAGGAAACCCGTTCGCAGGCGCAGATCGTGACGTCCGTGGCGGAGCAAACCTCGGAAAATGTCGAGAGCGTTTCTTCTGCGTCAGGCGCGTTGACCGGATCGGTCGGCGAGATCAGCCGTCAGGTCACACAATCCACCGAGATCGCGAAGCGCGCGATTGCGGAGGCGGAGCAGGCCAACAAAACCGTGGAGGGTCTGGCCGGGGCTGCCAAGAAAATCGGTGAGGTGGTCAATCTGATCCAGGATATCGCTGAGCAGACGAACCTGCTGGCGCTCAACGCCACGATCGAGGCTGCCCGTGCCGGCGAGGCGGGCAAGGGTTTCGCCGTGGTCGCATCGGAGGTCAAGAATCTGGCGAACCAGACCGCCAAGGCAACCGAAGATATCTCCGCGCAGATTGCGTCGATGCAGGGGGCCACGTCGGAAACCGTCGGCGCCATCAATTCGGTGCGGGGCATTATCGATCAGATCGGAAGCAATGCGACGGCCATTGCGACTTCGGTCGAGCAGCAGGCCACCATGACCAGCCATATCACGCAGAATGTCGACGAAGTCGCCGAGGGCACCAAAGAGGTCACTGCAAGTATCAACGAGGTCAACGGCGCGGCGACGCGATCCGGCGAAGCCGCCGCCCAGGTCCTCCGCACGGCCGAGGAACTCTCGCGCCAGTCCGATGCTCTTCGGGATCAGGTCAAGCGCTTCCTCGAGGACGTCAAAGCCGCCTGACCCGGCGGAGGGGGAAACACTTATTTTTTCTTCGGCAGGGAACAACGTGCGGATGCTCTCCTCGCTCTAAATCTCCTCCGGTGCGCACCAGCGATCGATGTCGTCGCTCTCGCCGATCAGGGCCAGTCCGTGGGCGATGGAGACCAGCTCGTCGCCGGTTTCGATTCTTTCGGCACCGAAGCGCGCTTCGAACATGCGGCGCACGGCGGGGACGAAGGAGCTGCCGCCGGTCAGGAAGACTTTGTCGACTTCGCTGTTCTCGAGCTTCGCCCGCCGCATGGCTGTATCCACGGCGCCGCTCATCTTTTGCAGATCACCGGCGATCCAGCGCTCGAAGTCCGCGCGCCGGACCGTGAATCCGAGATCGACGTCTTCCCAGGTGAAGCTGAGTTCAGTTTCCTCGCTGCTGGAGAGCCGGGCCTTCGCCTCCGAGACTGCCTTATAGAGTGCGTAGCCCTGGTCGCCCTCGACAAGATCGATGAAGTTCTGGAGCCGCTCCGGCTCGTTGCTGGTTCGGAGAAGCTTTTTGAGCTCCCGGAAATCCCGTGATGTTTTGAGGACCGAGAGCTCGCTCCAGCGCGCGAAGGCGGTGAAGAAGCGGTTGGGCAGCAGGAGGTCCTGGCTGCCCGAGCTGTAGGTCGTGCCCTTGCCCAGGCTGGGTGAGATCAGCTTGTCGATGATATGGAAGTCGAAGGTATCGCCCGCGACCCCGACCCCCGAAGAGGCGAGCGCGCGGGTTTGCAGGGTTTTGCCTCTGACCTCGAAGCGCATGAGCGAGAAGTCGCTGGTACCGCCGCCGAAATCCGCCACCAGAACCGTGGCGTCGCGCGTCAGGCGCTGGGCGAAGAAGAAGGCCGCCGCGACCGGTTCATAGACAAAGCGCACGTCTTGCGCGCCGAAGCGCGCCAGCGCGGCGCGGTAACGCTCCAGGGCGAGTTTGGGGTCCGGCGCGCTGCCGGCGAACTCCACGGGACGGCCCACGACCAGGCGGCGCGGCAGCTTTTCGATCTGCGATCCGGCACGGGCCTGCATCAGCGTCAGGAATTTCGCCATCAGGGCTTCGAAGCCAAAGCGCTGCCCGTAAATCCGGGTCTCGGAAAAGAGCGGACTGGCGGCGAAGGACTTCAGGGATTGCAGAAAGCGGCAATCGCCCGGGTTCTCGATGAAGTGTTCGATGGCCCAGGGACCGGCGTCCGACTCGATGGGGCTGTTCGGCAGGCTCTCGTCGGTCCAGAAGGAGAGAACCGAGCGGAAGGCCGAGAATTCCTGCCGGTTATGCTCGAAGACCAGCGGCGCCGCGCCGTCTGTGCTTCCCGGCGCGGCAGGCAGGGCGACCACGGTGTTGGTGGTGCCGAAGTCGAGGCCGAGGCTGGACGTCATGATTCGCTCCCCCTGATATGCTCTCACCTGCCGCAATGGCGTCTCCGGGCCGGCGATTACGCACAGGCCGAGCCTCCGTCAGCCCTTGCCGCGGGTTTTCCGCGCGTGGCCTCCGGATCGATCCCACGGGCGTGATCTTAAGAACGTCACGCGCGCCGAGGGGCGGATCGTTTCTCACATTCTGATGGCGGGATCAAGTTCCGGCTGACTTCGGGATCGAATTCCGGCTGAGGCGCGTCAAGCGCCCGGGAGGATTGAGATGACCGCCAGCAGACCCGCAACGACGATCAGACCCGTGGTGATGAACTTGTCCAATCTGTCGCCTGGGCTTTTGGGTTCGGGCATGGTCGGTCTCTTCATCGGCGGGCGCTGGCATGGGAAACCTCGCAAGTGATTTCCTGCCCTGCGCTGTGGCATTTGTATGTCATGTTGACATGCAAACATGAATTCGCGGTTAGCGGTGGTGACTTTTCCGAGGCAAAACTTTGGGGATAAACGGATGCGTGCCGTCCGGCCTTTCTGCCGTCGCACCGAACCAGGACGACCGCCGCAGATGTCACCGGAACGATCGCCGCAACCATCAAAATGATGTCCAACGCCGGGAGGCTCATCTAGGATGCTGCGGCGCGCGGAGTCGCGGTCGCAAACGGACGGGGCGAGGCCGGCATGCCGGGGTGCAAAGCTCGCAGCCGGTATATTTTTTTAAGGAATTTCAAGGTGATGATGGGTATTTTGGGTGTGGGCTTTCTGATCGGTATGCAGCACGCTTTGGAGGCCGACCACGTGGCGGCGGTCTCCAGCATCGCCGCCCGGCGCAGCGGGGTGCGTGACATCGTCAAGCACGGCGTCACCTGGGGTGTCGGTCACACCCTGACCCTCTTTCTCTTTGCCGGCGCGGCCCTGGCGCTGGGCGCGACCATCAGCGAAGGGATGGAGCGTTGGCTCGAAGGCACCGTCGGTATCATGCTGATTCTGCTCGGGCTTTATGTAATCTGGCGCATGCTGCGTGACCGGGTCCACTTTCACGTCCACCGTCATGACGGTGGAGTCCGCCACATTCACGCCCATAGCCACCGCGGCGAAACCGGGCCGCACAGCCCGGTCAAACACGATCACAGGCATAAGCACGCGGCTAAAAATCCCGGCGGGATTGCCTGGCGCAGTCTTTTCGTCGGTTTGATCCATGGCATGGCGGGATCGGCGGCCTTGCTGGTTCTCGTGGTCTCCAGCGTTGAGTCGCCCTGGATCGGACTCGGTTACGTGATGCTCTTCGGTGCCGGCTCGATCGTCGGCATGGGACTTCTTTCCGCCGCCATCGCCGTTCCGCTGGTCTGGTCCGCCCGGGCCATGACCCAGACCAACCATATCCTGCAGGGCGCCATCGGCTGCATCACGATTCTGGTCGGCTCCATCACGCTGTTTGAAAGCGCGGGCTGGATCTAGACCATAGAGTTAGATCAGATAAACCTGATCTCTAGGTTGGGAACTCATGATCTTTGACGGTCCTGACGATAAAATTATGTTTTCTGGCAAGGAGTTAAGAGTGGAGCTATGCTGAAGCATCGTGACCCCATAGCTGAAAGAAGGGCGACACGACGCTGTCCAGAACTTGGTTCCCAGAACGTGGTTTCCAGAACTCATAGTCTTATCGCCTAGGCGGGTCGTATTTTGCCGGGTTTTAGGTGCGTTGACGCCTCTTACCGGGCCTTCAGGCCCGCTTTCGAGCCCTCGCCTGCCTAAAACCCGGCAAAATACGATCAAGACCGTCAAGGAATATGAGTTCTCAACCTAGCGCGCGGCGGCCTCGGGGGATGAGTTTGCTGTGGTGGAAATTTCCCTGCGATTGTAAGGCATTAACGCCAGGATCCTCGCCAGGGCGCAGGTGTTGGACAGGCCGGCGAAAATCAACCCGGCGCCAACGAAACCGCTCAGGAGCGCGAACCAGGGCGAAACCAGCCACGCCAGGAGAAGGCCGATCACGACCATGCTGCCCGCCGTGATCTGGACCTGTCGTTGCAGACTTATAGGCGCTTTGCGGTTCAGTTCCGTTGTCAGGCCCGCTGACTTCCAGGCGGCCAGGCCACCCTTCAGCGCATAGACCTCCGGGTAACCGCAGCTCTGGATCTGTGAGCCGGCCTCGCGTGTGCGCTGCCCGCTGCTGCAATGGAAGACCGCGATCGTTGTCCCGGTCTCGTCCTGGCCGGGCTTCCAGCCCTCGAGTTTGGCACGCG
Source organism: Denitrobaculum tricleocarpae (assembly GCF_007004665.1). Lineage (GTDB taxonomy): Bacteria > Pseudomonadota > Alphaproteobacteria > Kiloniellales > Kiloniellaceae > Denitrobaculum > Denitrobaculum tricleocarpae. The sequence goes on from NZ_ML660060.1 coordinate 218,782, forward strand.
GAATCAGCTGGGCACCGGAGATGTGCTCTCTATGAAACTCATCCGCTTCGCGAATGTCGAACAGCCGCGCTTTGCCCTGATCCAGCCAGCTTTTCGCTGTGACCGCGTCGACTTCCTGTAAAGCGCCTGACATTGATATCTCCTCCGGCCATGCAGCTGATGCTGACACCACGCTATCATAACATATTCGAAAATTAATATATGATGGATCGATCAGAATGCAAGGGTCTGTAGGACCCGGAAAGCGCATGCGCTTGTTGCCGGCGGATAGGACTTGGCTCACTGCGGGTAAAAGTCGCGGGACGTCGCCTTCCGGTCTTGGCACGACCTCAGGGGCCTCGCCTTGGAGGAGCCCCGGGCGGTTTATAACTTGGAAAACTCCAAGCTTGGCTGCGCCGAATCTAAAGCGAATTCGGTCATACCGGCGCAGACGCGTAATTGCCCCAAGGCTATGGCGGAATCGCAGCGAGACGACTGAAACCTGACAGATATGATGGTGAGCGCGGATCCCGAATCGAGATTGAGTGTTGTTCAATAGTCTCGTTGTTTATGTCTGGGAGAGACTGTTCCTGCTGTGTATTATTTGGGCGCAGGGCTGTATTGACTGGAGATCGGCAAGGGAGACTTGTATGGGGTTTGGTATTTCCGTAAATGTTTTCATGCTACTGGATGCAAAATTCAGAGTGCTCAGTGTTCCCGTTTTTTTCCGCAATCTGTAGCCGAGGCCTTCTGAGGCGAAGTCTGTTATTATGCCGCAACATAGCACGAGTTCGGTCTCTGTCGTTATCGCCACGCTTAATCGCTCTGCGCAAATTGCCAAGTGCATCGAGCGGTTTCGCGATCTTGCGCCTAAACCGGGCGCAGCCTGGGAACTGATTGTTATCGACAACGGCTCAAGTGACGACACCGCCGCACGCATCAGAGCGCTGCAGGCAGAGTGTGACTTTCCCTTGAGTTATATCTTCGAACCTACGCCCGGGGTATCAGCTGCCCGTAACGCAGGCATTCGCGCTGCGCGTCATGACATCCTTGCTTTTACGGACGATGACTGCCGTGTCGACCCGTCCTGGCTTCATTCGATTCAGCAGGTTTTTGCCGATGACCCGGCTGTGGCCATGGTCGGTGGGCGCGTCGATCTTTTTGATCCGGAAGACTACGAGATTTCGATCCGCCGTTTCGACGACCGTTACGAGATAAAGACCATAGACGACATGTTTACCCGCCTGATCGGCTGTAACATTGCGATATCGGCAGCTGCCCTCGCCGGGGCGGGCGCTTTCGATACTTCGATGGGGCCGGGGACACGCTTCAAGGCTGGCGAGGATCACGAGCTTTTCTATCGCGTTCTGAAGTGCGGAGGGAAGGTCATCTACGAACCCTCCGTGCGGGTCGAACATGCCCATGGGCGGCGCGCGCAAGACGAAGTGAGGGCTCTTAAGGCAAACTACGTCAAGGGCCGGGCTACGATCTTCGGAAAGCATATCCGGGCCGGCGATCGCAGGTTGATCAAGCGTGCATATTGGGAGCTCTGCGCCTATCTTTCGTCGCGCCAACGGCCCGATGGAGTCCGAACCACGCGGGAGCCCGAATCAGCCCGCATCTACCTGACCAGTCTTGTGCGGAGCTTCCTTTTCCTGCACTGAACCAGCTTCAGCCTCGGTCTCAGGTCTGGCCCCGGTCTGGCCCACGTCTGGCCCCGGCCGCACCAGACTCTCGCGTCAGTTCTGTTGAAAGGCGGCGCATTTTCGTTCGAATCTGGCCTTGCGCACGCGCTATTCGACCTTCCCCGGCCGCTGTTCTCTGCGCTTTTTCCGCCCTTTTCTCTGCAGTTTTCTCTGCGCTCTCGAAATAGGAACTGAAGCGCTGAGCCACCCTCACCCTGCAGACTGCAGATTCCTGCGCGGACTTTTGAACCCTTTGGCTGTTGAACCGACTTATGGAATGGACCAAATGCTGTTGCTGGCCGACCACATACAATTTCGCCTTTTCTCGTCATGTTTATAGTAGAAAATGCGTAATTACGCTTGTCAGATAACTGTAGAATTTATTTAATATTTAGAAAATTTTGCTACGCATCGATTATCGACGGCGAGGTATTGGTGTGGGCACGTCTGGGGAAACAGCGTTTTCTACTCGGCAGAACGCGATTGACCGTTCTGATTGGAGATTCCCTTGTTGACCGGCCGACCGGGGGAGCCTTCACGGCTCTGAGAGCCAATCCATCCTCGCCACGTTTTGTTATCTCCGCGCAACAGCGGGGCGATGCGGCTTTGGGTGTCTCGAATGGCTCGGCGATGTCAAGAGAACTGGAACCTGACTTCCATCGAAATCATGAGGCGACCAACCGTAGGGTGCCGCCGATGATCTCGGTTGTCATTGCCACGCGAAACCGCGCATCCCAGCTTGAAAAGTGCTTGCGCCGCTTCGAACAGCTTGATCTGTCTGGCGTTGCACAGTGGGAATTGATCCTTGTCGACAATGGCTCCAGCGACGACACCGCAAAGCTCGTCGAGGATCTGATTGCCAATACCGGGTTGCCTTTGCGGTACATTTTTGAGCCGGTTGGGGGTGTCTCCTCGGCCCGGAACGCCGGCATTCGTGCGGCGCGGTACGAAATTCTGACCTTTACCGATGATGACTGCATGATCGATAAAGGGTGGCTCCAGGCAATTGCTCACGTCTTTCAGGAGGATCCCGATCTCGCGCTCGTGGGCGGCCGGGTCGAGCTTTACGATCCCAAAGATCACGAGATCTCTGTCCGGCGATTTCAGGATCTCTGCAGTGTGCAAACACTTGATGATCTCTTCAGCCGCTTGATCGGCTGCAATTTTGCAGTTTCAGCCGCTGCAATCAGCCGGGTTGGTACCTTCGATGCCTCAATGGGAGCGGGCGGCCGCTTCCAGGCTGGCGAGGATCACGACTTTTTCTACCGGGTCCTTAAGAGCGGCGGCAAGGTCATCTACGACCCCCGAATACTGATCGAGCACGCGCATGGCCGCAGGGCGGAAGCCGATATCCAGGCCCTCAAATCCAATTACACCCAGGGGCGGGCCGCGCTATTCGCGAAACATATTAACGCCGGTGACCGAGACCTGATTAGACAGGTTTACTGGGAGCTTCATGCGCTCCTGCTGCCCCGAAAATGTGCCGATGGCTCTAAGGTTGCATCGAATTTTCGTTTCTTCTGCATTTACAGCTTTCACCTTTTACGGGGACTCGCGGTCCTGCGTTGAACAGGCCCCCGGGACTGCGCAGAGCGGCTCCGGGAGGTTCGCATCAAGCCTGATCGTGGGCTAACATTGGATATTAGAGTTATGACGAAAAAAAATAAGGTCGCCTTTATCGGCATTTGTTCCGGTGACAAGGATCTGATCAACAAATGGGTCGCATCGGGTGACCTGCCAAACATCAAGAACCTTCTTGAGACCGGACTGGTTGGCGAGACGACCGGTCTGCCCGGCGTTTACGTTGGCGCGCACTGGCCATCCTTTATCACCGGCTGCACCCCTGCGACAAACCGGGTGCATTCCTGGGAACAGCTTCGGCCGGGCAGCTATGAAAGCTATCGCTGCAAAGCCGGTGACCACATGCAAAAGCCGCAGTTCTGGGAGACCTTGAGCGCACAGGGTGTCCGCTCTTGTATTCTCGATATTCCCCATAGCCGGGTTTCGCCTGATATCAACGGTCTGCAGACCGTCGAGTGGGGCGCTCATGACGCAGCGTACGGTTTCCACGCGTCAAGTGACGCCTTGCGGCGGGAGATTGTCTCACGTTTCGGCCTGCATCCGGTCAGCGGCAACAGCGATGCGGACCGCCCGATCGGTGAACTGAACCGCTTTGCCGATGAGTTGGTGCGCGGTGCCGAGATGAAGGCAGAGCTGTCGGAGGACTTCGTGCAGCGCGAAGACTGGGATCTCTTTGCCCAGGTGTTCACCGAGGCTCATTGCGGCGGCCATCTGCTTTGGCATCTGCACGACTCCAAGCATCCCCGCCACGCTGAAGCGGTCGAGGCCGGCGTCGGCGACCGACTGAGAGATGTCTACGTCGCCATTGACGAGGGTATCGGGCGTATTCTCGAGCGTCTTGACGATGACACCACGATCATTTTTTTGGCCAACCACGGTATCGGGCCCAAGTACAACGCGGATTTTCTGCTGCCCGAGATTCTGATCGCACTGGGCGTCGCGGCGCCCGCCGACATACCGGTTGAGGTGCCCGGCGCGATCGATCATGTCGATGACCTCGTCACCAAAGCCTGGCAGAAGCTGCCTCAGGCCTTTCGGGATTCCGTGCAGCCTCTTAGAGACCGGGTCCGCGGTGCGATCCATACCGAAAAAACACCGCCTCCTAAAATCGTACCCTCCGAGGGCAAGTGTTTCTTTGTGCGCAACAATACGGCGCATGCAGGCATCCGCGTCAATCTTGTGGGCCGGGAACCCAACGGTCAGGTGCAGCCGGACGCCGAGTACGAGGCGTTCCTGGATGAATTGACCAGCGATCTCAAAGGCATCATCAATCTTGATACCGGCAAGGCCGTGGTGAACGAGGTTTACCGTTGCGACGAGATCTACGACGGCCCCGAACGCGATCATCTGCCTGATCTCTTTGTCGACTGGACCAACGATGCTCCCATCGAGAGGCTCTGTTCCAACAAGATCGGGCATGTGTCCGGGACGTACAGTTACTGCCGGACCGGCGAACACAGGCCTGATGGTCTCTTTGTTGCCAAGGGCCCCGGGATTTCGGCAAAGCGGCTTCCGCGGAAGGTGACCTGCATCGAATTCGCCCCCACGATTGCGGAGCTGCTGGGCGTGGAGCTGCCGGATGTCGATGGAAGGCCGATCCATGAACTCCTGCAGGCGGTAAAGCCGCTTGCGGAGCAGCGGCAAGGATGACACTAAGTCTCTTCCTCCAGGTGGCCGGGGGCTCACGTGTCCGCCGAGATTAAAAAACGTATCGCGGTCGGCGCAGGCTGGATGGTTTTCATGCGGTTCGGCGATCGGCTGATCGGCCTGATCAGCATGGCGGTTCTGGCGCGTCTTTTGCTGCCGGAGGATTTTGGCCTTGTGGCTTATGCCATCCTGCTGCTGGCAATCCTGGAGATTTTCGCCGAACTGGGGGTCGAGAATGCGCTGATCCACGATCAGGCCGCGCCGCGGGAGAGTTACGACACCGCCTGGACGATGAATATCTGCAAGGGCTTGGCGCTCTCGGCATTTCTCCTGATTGCGGCGTCTCCGGCGGCGATATTTTTCGATGCACCAGATGCAGAGCTCGTGATTTACGTCCTCGCGGCCCTGCCGGTGGTCAGGGGGCTGGAAAACATCGGGACCGTCGATTTTCGCAAGGATCTGGCGTTTCACAAGGACTTCGTCTTTAACTTTGCGACCCGCCTCAGCGGCGCCGCTGTGACGATCGTTCTGGCGTTTGTCCTGCGCGATCACTGGGCGCTGGTGATCGGAATGATCTTGCGGGCCACGCTCAGGGTGCTCCTGAGTTACCGTATGAGCGACTTCCGGCCCCGGCTGACCCTGTCGCGCTTCTCCACAATTTTCAATTTCTCCAAGTGGATCATGCTGCAGAATCTGCTGCATGGTTTTAATGAGCGGCTGCCGGCGCTGGTGATCGGCCGGATGACCGGGACGCAGGCCCTGGCGTTTTTCAACATCGGTTTTGAAATAGCCAATCTGGCCTCGACGGAACTGGCGGCGCCGATCCGCCGGGCGCTCTTCCCGGGCTTTGCCAAAATGAGCCAGGATCGGGCGCAGCTGGCGGACTCCTTCCGCTGGGCACTTGCCGTCATCGTGCTGGTGGGATTGCCTATTCCGGTGGGGATCGCCGCCACCGCGGATTACATTGTTCCCGTCTTGCTTGGCTGGAACTGGCTGGATACGGTCCCGATCATTCAGGTCCTCTGCCTGCAGGGTGCGATCGTGATTCTGGGAACCAATAGCCATTTGGTGTATTTGGCGCTCGGCAAACCTGTGATTACCGTCTGGTTGTCGGCCCTGCGCCTTGCGGTTCTGGTGCCCTGTTGCATCTACTGGGTTGCTGTTTACGGCGCGGTTGGAGCAGGGCTGGCGCTGGTCGTGTCTGCCGTCGTCACACGGTTTGTCGACTACGCGATTGTTCTGCCTATGCTCCGGATCCGCATCGCAGATTTTCTGGCTCAGATCTGGCGGCCTGTGGTTGGCGTTGCGGCCATGAGTATGAGCGTTCGACTGCTCCATGATTGGCTGGAGCAGTCGGCGCTACAACCTTATCTGCTGGTCAAACTGGCGGGCTGCGTGATTCTGGGCGCTGTGATCTATCTCGCGAGCATCCTCGGCTTGTGGATCATCACAGGCAGGCGCGATGGCGCCGAGTCCTATATCCTCGGCCTCGTGAGAGACTTTCTCACCTCGCGCCGGATGCTGCCGTCACGGGACGGGGCTTAGAGGCCCCGCTGACGACAGCGAAGCCCCGGCGCGTCACTCGAAGACCCGGTCTTTAGGCCGATGCCCCGGTCTCCAGGTCGAAGCCCTCATCCTGCCATCCGGTTATTCCGCCGATCATCTCCTTGACCGGCAGCCCTAAGCGCGCCAGGCGGACGGCGGCCCGGTTCGCACCGTTGCAATGGGGACCGGCGCAGTAGACGACAAAGAGGGATTCCGCAGGAAATTCCGCCATTCGTTCCGCGTCCATGGCGGCATGGGGTAGGTTTTGCGCCCCCGGGATATGGCCGCGGGCGAAGGCATTGGGGCCGCGCACGTCCAGCAGGAAAAAATCCGCCGCATTCTCCGCCATGCTCTGATGGACGTCGGCGCAGTCGGTCTCGACGCGCAGGCGCCGTTCAAAGTGGGCGATGGCTTCTTCGGGCGCGGCCGCGGGGGCGTCTGTAACCGGGTTTTTCATGCATTTTTCCTCAAAGCTAGAGACTCAATGCCCCTAGATCGCAGTTTTAAGGCGAAATCCGCAATTGGCTGAAAAGACAATATACGTTAAAAACAAGCCATGTCCGGCTCAAACCCACTTTCCGTCGCCGTTCTGGCCTACGACCGTCTCTGCGCTTTCGAGTTCGGAATCGCGACCGAGCTGTTCGGTTTGCCGCGACCTGAATTCGAACAATGGTACGACTTTTCCATCTGCGGACTGGAAACGGGGCTCTTGTCCTCGCTTGGAGGTCTCAAGATCCTGCCTGACCGGGGGTTGGAGGGGCTGCGGAAGGCGGACCGCATAATCATACCCGGCTGGCGGGATCTGAACGAACGTCCACCGGAGGGACTGCTCTACGACCTGCGGGTCGCGCATGCGCGTGGCGCGGAGCTGCTTTCCTTCTGCTCCGGGGCCTTTGTTCTGGCGGCAACGGGACTGTTAAACGGGCGGCGTGCGACGACACATTGGCGGTATGGCGAGCGCTTTAAAAAACTCTTTCCCAAGGTCAGTTTTGTACCAGACGTGCTTTACATCGATGAAGGTGGTCTCGCGACGGCAGCGGGCAGCGCCTCGGCCATCGATCTTAGCCTGCATGTCATCCGGCGCGATTTTGGTTCGGGCATAGCGAATGCGGTCGCGCGCCGGCTGGTTGTCCAGCCGCATCGCGAGGGTGGGCAGGCGCAGTTTATCGAGCAGCCCCTGCGCACCGAAGAAAACAAGCTTTCTTCGGTGCTCGATTGGGCGCGCGAGCATCTGCAGAGAGATATCGGGGTCGATGAAATGGCCGATTTGGCAGCGATGAGCCGACGCACCTTCGACCGTCAGTTCCGGCAAAGCACCGGCGTCAGCCCCAAGCAATGGCTGATCAATCAGCGGGTGGCCGCCGGTAAGGAGCTTCTCGAGACCACAAGCCACTCGGTCGAGGAGATCGCAACCCGGGTCGGCTTCGGCACCGCGATGACTCTGCGGCACCATTTCCGCGGTCAGGTCGGGGTTTCACCGACCCGATACCGCCAGAGCTTTAGCCGGTCGCTGCCGGTCTGATTTTCTGGTCTGACCCGGAAACTCAATCGCGCAGTTTGACGCCGCCCACATCGCCGACGAAATCACAGAGTGTCGGCACATAGTCCTCGCCTCGCCCGTCGGCTTTGGCCATGGAAAGCAGGTGATAGGTGGCAGGCGCGATAAAAGAGGGCATGTCGGCGGCTTCGGCCATGCGCATGTAGTAGCCGACGTCCTTTCGGGCATTCGCGACCGAGAATTGCAGGTTTGAGGCATCGCCTTTCATGGCATTTGTCATGCAGAAATCGAACATGCCGCTTTTGAGGGGGCCGGCGGCCATCACCTTGTAGAGATTTTCCAGATCGACACCGGTCTTGACCGCCATTGCGGCGGCTTCCGAGATCGCCGAGGCCGTGGTCATGGCAAAAAAATTGTTGATCAGTTTCAGCTTGTGCCCGCTGCCCAGGGGGCCGACATGGAAGATGTTCTCGGCCATGTCTTCGAGAACCGGCCAGACCTTCTGCACCTCATCCTCACCGCCGCCGACCATCATGTTGAGCAGGCCCTGTTCCGCATGCAGGGGCGTGCGGCCCAATGGAGCATCGATCAGCTTTGCACCCTTTGCTTCCAGGGCCGCGCCCATACGCGCGGTCGAAGTCGGATCCGATGTACCACAGTCCACCACCAGCGTGCCCGGCTGGATTCCGCTGAGCAGGCCGGCCTCGCCGGTGATCACCGCTTCCACGGCATCCGAAGTCGTCACGCAGATGAAGATGACGTCTGCTTCCAGTGCCAGCGCGCCGGCGTTGGCCGCTTCCTGAGCGCCTTTGCCGACGAGTTCATCAATGGGTGCGCGGTTGCGGTGCGCCATGACCGTGAGCGGATAGCCTTTGTTGATCAGGTTGAGGCACATGGCCCGCCCGATCAGCCCGATCCCGACAAAACCAATGCGTTGCTTACTCATATCTTCCTATCCCTGGTGCTGTTCGTTGTTGTGCCGGCAGTCGGGCGCAGTTTCACCATCTCTCCCGACTGAAGGAGATTTAGAGGCAAAGTCTAAACGACGGAGGCACGCCGCGCTATGTCTCTCCCAGCAGACTGCTTTGCGGAAAGACGCAGGTATGCTCTCTTTGCTGCACTCTTCCGGGAGCCTGTGCGGAGACAAAAAAAGCGCCCCGCTATGCGGGACGCTTTTTCTATTCCTGCCCGTTCAGACCCGATGGCGGGTTTGAACGGCGGTCAATAAACCGGTTTTACTCTACGCGGAGGTTCGCGGCGGACGCACGGCCCTGCCGGTCATTCTCCAGATCGAATTCGATCTTCTGACCTTCCTGCGGGTGGTCGATGCCGGAGCGCTCGACTGCGGAAATGTGGACAAAAACGTCCTTGCCGCCATCGTCAGGTTGGATGAAGCCGAAGCCCTTCTGGGCGTTAAACCACTTTACGGTACCAGTAGCCATTTATCGTTCCTAGTCTTCTGTGTGAATGTGATCCGACCTGGATCACGGGGTGGAAATCTCCACGTTCCCTATCTGGAAACGTGCCTCAAAAAAAGTGCCTATCATGCCGCGGTACGGACAGGACCACGCCTGGACCGCCGCCTGCGATTCCTCGGTTTTGCGGGATCGGCCGCCTGGCCGTTCTGCTTCGCAGCCGCTTTCTGGGCGCCCTGGGCGGCCACCGGCTGTTTCGATCGCTCCTGCTTCTTACCTGCAGGTTGCTTTTGTTGCGGGCGCCCTGGTTTGCGGCCCCGGTTGCGCTGGCGTTTGGGTCCGTTGCCCCGGCGTTCGTCCCGGTTGTCGCGGTCCGCTTCAGGACTTGCGGCCTGGGCAAAACCTTCAGGGGTCCCGGCAACGCTCAACCGCTTCTTGGTCAGACGTTCGATGTCGCGCAGGTAGCTGCGCTCTTTCGAATCGCAGAAGGAGACGGCGATCCCCGTCGTGCCGGCGCGCGCGGTCCGGCCAATCCGATGGACGTAACTTTCCGGCTCGTTCGGCAGTTCGAAATTGATGACGTGCGTGACGTTATCCACATCGATGCCCCGCGCGGCGATATCGGTCGCCACGAGAACCCGGACTGAGCCTTCCTTGAACTCGGAGAGCGCCTTTTGGCGGGCCGACTGCGACTTGTTGCCATGGATTGCACGGGCTGTGATGCCGGCCTTCTCAAGATGGCCGGCCACCCGGTTGGCGCCATGCTTGGTGCGGGTGAAAACGATCACGCGGGCAAAGTCTGTGTCGGCAAGCAGTGTTGCCAGCAGGCCGCGTTTCCGGCTGCCGTCGACAAAATAAACCTGCTGTTCGATCCGCTCGACCGTCGTGGCCGCCGGGGTAATCTCAACCCGTTGCGGGTCGTTCAGAAGGTCTGCGGCAAGATGTGCGACATCGTTCGGCATGGTGGCCGAGAAGAGCAGCGAATGGCGCTTTTTCGGCACAGCCGCGACGATCTTACGGACATCGCGGATGAAGCCCATGTCCAGCATGCGGTCGGCCTCGTCCAGGATCAGGATCTCGACTGCGTCCAGGCGCAGGTGCTTCTGCGACAGCAGGTCCAGAAGGCGGCCTGGGGTCGCAACCAGGATATCGAGCCCTTTTGACAAGGCCCGCACCTGCGGGTTCTGGCCAACTCCACCGAAGATTACGCTGTGGCGAAGCTTCAGGTGCGTGCCATAGGTCTCGATGCCTTCACCGATCTGGATCGCCAGTTCTCGTGTCGGTGCCAGGATGAGTGCCCTGGTGCCGCGCGCCGGCGCGCGCTGGTCCGATTCGGACAGTCGCTGCAGCAGGGGCAGGGCGAAGGCGGCGGTTTTACCGGTTCCGGTCTGAGCGATCCCGAGCAAATCCCTGCCTTTAAGCAGGAGCGGGATGGCCTGTTGCTGAATGGGAGTCGGATTGAGGTAGTTTTCCGCGTGCAACGCACGCTGAAGGGGCTCGACAATGCCGAGCTCGGCAAAAGTACTAGTGGTCAAGAAGTGTCTTTCTGCGCTTTATCACGGTAAATCGTCACTGTTCTTCGATCTACTGTGCGACGCTCTCATTGCGTCCCGTGCGCGACGGGGGACGAAAACAAAATAATTATACTGTCTCATGATACGACGCACTCGGTTATGTTTGGTGCGTATCGCGCTATCATAAGATGATGATGCAATGCACAAATGTGGTATCCCGCGTCAGAAGTCAAGCTTAATCTATTCGCAGGGGTTTTGAGAGCCGGCCCGGCCATGGGCCGGTCCCGGTCTCTCAAACCGCTTTATTTTCAGTGCTGTGCAGGCCCGATGCTGGTCATTTCGAGCCGAACGCAGTCTCCGATCAGGGGGTAACCCGCAAGGCTTGGACCGCTGGCCGACACGGGATGCCGCGCGGGCACATAGTCGATTTGCGAGCCGTCACCGGGCGCAGCGAAGTTCATCTTCAGCAGGCAGCCCTTGTCGTCGTACCAAAGATTGAGATCGACATCGCCTGAAATTTCGAAACTGCGCGCGGCTTCTTGTCCCCAGGGCATGGGGACATAGCTCTTGCTCGCTGCTGCTGCCACGTTGATCTGTGCGAGCTCGCCGGTTTGGGTGTTCAGGAGCGTCTCGGCTTTGGGCGTATCCGGGTGCCAGTAGCTGCTGGGGATAACGTCGGACGGCAGGACCGCGTTGCCGCTGTCAGATTCGACCACGAAGCCCTCGGCGCTGGCCCGGCCCTTGACCCAGTGCTCGGTGCCGTCGTCATCGGTCTTTGTCTTGATCGAGTAGAGCTGCCCGTCGCGCCAGATTTCCTGGTTTCGGTGCGTGTAGCGATAGACCGTGATGAAAGCGAACTTGACCTCAAGGTCGATGCTCACATCAACGACCAAGTCTTCGCCGCGCCGGGTAAAATCGATGCTGTGGTTCCCGATCGCATCACCTTCACGCAGGACGCTGAAGCCAAAGTCACTCTTCTTGTGGATGGCGCTGACCTGATCCAGATCACCCGCGGATGCCTGCTTGGCGAGCAGGCCCAGGAAGAGTGCGGCGAAGAGCGTGACCGTCAGAGCCTTTGAGGCCTGACCGGCAAACGATGTGCGGCTCGAAGTCCGTGCAGTCATGGGTCTTTCCTTCATCTGGTTTTAAAACCGGCCGCCGCCAACGGCTGTTTTTACATTGCGGAGGTGTTCACGCGGCTCAAACTCTGCCAGCGTCTCGATGTGATCTGAGCTCTCCCCTTCCAGACCGCTCTCCTGCGCCGGTTCTTTGGAGAAGAAGATCAGGGCTTCGCCGACTTTGATGCCGAACTTGGACACATAAGCGCGGTTGATCATGACCCGCTCGTCCTGAAGCCAGAGCCAATCGTCGAACTTGACGCGCAGGGTGCTGTCGCCGACCGGCAAATCAAAGTAGTAGGTCCAGTTGAGGGCGTTGCCTGAGACTTTGCCTTTGGCTGTGCCGACCACGCCTGCCGCGCTGCCCTCCCAGTCCTCGGGACCGGTTTTACGCAGGGTCCAGATGCGCTGTTCGGTTTCGCCGTCGTCATAGACGAAATCTTCTACGAGGGTCAGCGTTTCGCCGTCCCAGGTGCCTTCGATATCGACGGTAAAGCGCCGCCTCACATTGTCGAAGCGATCCTGGAAATGTCCCCAGGCCTTGAGTTGTCCAACGAAGTATTCTTCGAGTTTCAACGCGGGTTCCGCCTGTTTAAAGTCTTCCAATTTCAATCCACCACATGATGCGACCGACAGTGCGGTCAGTAGAAAAAGAACCCCCCGAATCATTTTCCCCGTCTCCTCATTGCCTTCGCCTTTGTCATGGCGTCAGCGTTGTTCCGCGGGCTGAAAGCCCTTTTCTATTCCGGTTACGGCTGTCACCGCGCCTATTTGGTTTTCGTTTTCTGGGTTCAGGCCTTCGCTCTGGCCGTTGCTCTCTCTCTGGGCCAGGCGTATCCGGATTGCGTCATGCACGGCGTGCGTGACCGGATAGTTCCGCATCAGAAGAACCGCTGAAATCTTGAGCGCGACCGGCAGGCCGCCGTACAGCAGGGACAGCACGAGCAGCCCGACCGCCGTGTTCTCTCCGGTTGCGGAGAAGCCCGCGAGGTCCAGGAGCGGGAAGGCCAGACCGATGGCAATGGCGAAGGTCAATTTCGACGCGGTGCCCCAGACCGCGAAAAAGATTCCGGCGCGCCGGTAGCCGGTTTTGTCTTCGTCCCAGTCGACGAGATCGGCCTGCAAGGCTGCCGGCAGCGCGAGATCCGCACCCGCCGCAATGCCGGTGATCACGACGATCACGAGGAAAGCGGTCGTGTCGCCGGTCCCCAGGAACGGAACCCAGACGAAAGCAAGACAGGCCGTGGTCATGGCGATGCGCCAAGCGCCGTGTTTGCTCCAGCGCTTCGAGGCCACGACCCAAACCGGAACCGACAGAGCGCAGACCCCGAAATAGACCACCAGCAGGAAGCCGGCCTGATCGGCGGCGCCCAGCACATGAGTTGCAAAGAGCAGGAAGAGCGTCGCGGGCAGGGCGTTCGCGATCCCGTTCAGCAGGTAGCTCACCATCAGCTTTCGAACCGGCGGGGCTTCTTTAAAGAGCGAAAAGCTGGCCAGGATCGACCCGGTTGGGAGCTTCGATTTTCCGTTGTCGGGCACGAACAGGCAGCAAACCGCAACCGCGAGGGCAAGGGTGACGACAATCATCACGCTATTACCCTGCAGGATCGCGCCGAGGTTTTCGGCCGCTTCTCCCGCCGGGGCGTCGTTAGCGGCCGTTGTGCCGGCGTCCATGCCCAGGACCAAGGGTAAGGTCAGGGCTGCGAGGCTTCCCAGAAGGCCGAAGAGAACGCGCGTGCCGCTGATCCGGCTGCGCTCATGGTAGTCCGGCGAGAGTTCCGCACCCCAGGCGTAGGTGGGTACGACCACGGCGGTTCCGGCGAGGTAGATGAGGATGGCCCAACCCAGCAGGTAAAAGGCGCTCGGGTTCTCGGGCGGCTGGAACAGCATCCAGACCGAGAGTGCAATCAGGGGGCTGCCGATGAGAACCCAGAGACGGCGCCGTCCCAGGCGTGCCGGGGTCTTTTCCGAGAGATACCCTACGATCGGATCGGTGATGGTGTCCCAGAGCCGCGCGATCAGCAGGACACCGCCGATCATCGTCAGGCTGAGGCCCGTGGCCTGGGCGTAATAGGTGGGCAGGAAGACCTGCAGGCTGAGGACGGTCGCCGCCAATGGAAAGGCCAAAAACCCGTAGCCGGCCATAATGCCGAGAGGCAGTTTCTCAAGAGTCGGAGATGACGAAGGGGTGACCGACGCTGCTGCGTCCGCCTGTCCTTCACTGCTCCGGTCTGTCTGTGCCATCTCTTTGCTTCTTTCCAGTGGGTCGCGTTACCCGATTGACTGAGTGGTTCTGCGGCCAGCTTTGCGAGCGGTTGCAATGGCTTGCCGTCTCTCTTGAACGGTCTCTATACGTCGGGGGGCGGGAATTGGATGTGTGAGGACAGGCGGAATCAGCGCGGGTGGTGATTCCCGGCACGGCAGGTGCACGACAGATGGCGAGAAGTGCCCGGAAAAGTCAGCTTTTTTGCCAATCCGGCCGGGCCTGCCGCCACCAGGATTGCCAGTTCTGAAGATTAAACCCGAAGCGCTGGCCCGTCAGGATGCTCAAGGCGCCGATTGCGTCGCCTTTCAGCCACAGAGGATCGTTGGGCTGCACAAGGCGGGATATGAGCGCATCGATGGTTTCCGCGTCCTTTTGCGCCAGTTCGGCGGCGGCCCACATGGCGGCCTGCTGAGGATCGAAATACTTTGCCGCGCCGTTCTCCGCCTTGGTCCAGGGGGCTGCGATCATGTCCGGTGGCACGCGGCCCTGACCTGACACAGCCATGGCCCAGAGCGTGATCGAGGCGCCGATATCGCCCGCAGGCTCGACAACGACGTCCCGAAAGGGATTCATGCGCCCGGCGGGGCGGGGCGTCTCCAGGAGTCGATTGAAGAAGTCTTTCGGTGGTGATGAGGTTGCGGCATCGTACGCCAGGTTCCGGATCGGACGCCCGAACGCGGCGTAGCTCTGCGGATCACGAAGCGCTTCATCCAGCGCCTGCGCCTGAGCGGTCCAGTCGGTGATGCGCATTTTGGGTTTCGGCTTAAGCTCCGGAAGTGGCGTGATTTCACTGCCGCCAGACCTTGAGGTCCCGTGCTGGAAACCCCAGAGGATACCTTGTCCGTCTGCACCCGCGCCGCCGATGTAAACCCAATCTGCGGAAGCGATCACATCAAAGGGCTCGCCGTCCGCCAGATTCCCGGCCAAGGTCCAGTCGGTGCCATTTTCACTCCGCCAGAGTTGGCCGCCGCTGGCGCTGTCCGAGATCGCCCAAAGCCGGCTGCCGTCGGATGCGAGATCGAAGGGCCGCCAGCCCGGTCGGGTTTCGGTGACTGCTTCGGAACGCGCGCCGTTACTGCGCCAGACCGCCGCACCGTCCTCTCGCCGGATGATGCCGTAAACCTCGTTACCGTGGCGAACCACTTCCGACATGGGCAGATCCCTGGGCCAGTCAGGCAAGTCGCTGACTCTCGTTCCATCGTAGCGGACCATTTTCCGGCCTTCAGGGCCTCTCAGATGCCCGACCAGGACCCCGCCGACTTCAACCAGGTCGACGATCCTCGATACACGGCGATCCGGCGTCGGGTGATCGTAGGCTTGGCGCCAGGTCCGTCCCTGATCGGACGAGACCTGCAGTCCCGCGCGCCAGCCTGAAGTCGCCGCCACCAGCTTCCCCTTCAACTCCGCCATGGCGAAGACGTGGAACATCCGCGCCGTCGTGATCTGGCCTGTCGCCCAGTCTTCGCCGTTAGTGACCTGAAAATCGCCCCAACCCGGCGAGAGGCGCGGATCCTCGGACGGCCAATAAAGCAGTCCGTTGGTGACAAAGGGGGTCCCTGCGTCCTGGCTCCAAAGGTGGCGCTCGTAGCGCGTTTCTTGAGTTGCAGGGTTGTAGCTGTAGATCTCCGCGGAGTTATGATCGACGCCTTTGACGCTGTTGGTAAACCAGAGCCGGTCTCGGAAAACCGCCATTTGGCTGATCACGGGCCATGGGCCCGTCTGCGTCAGAACCGGAAGCTCCGGAACCGATGAGGGAAGGGATTGACCGGCGGCGAACGACGAACCGGCTATCAGGATCGCAGCAGCGAGAAACCCGGTAAACCTGGTGTCAAGCGAGAGACGGGAGATCGGTTTTCGCATTGAAGTAACATAAGGCCGACAGGGTTCTTTACTTGCTTCAATCCTTCACAAACCTGTGAGCGTGATCACGTTGCGTCGGTCTCGGGCCGATTGCCTCGTCTCATCCACGTTGCTATTGGAATATGCTTCCTCATGTTTCAACCGGGTGCCGGTACAGCGGACTGACTGCAAGGGGTTCAGCAATGCGCAGCTACGATGAGATTTTTGAACTGGCCGCCGGTCGCAAGGGCGGCTGCGGGGTTCTCGAGGACTTGCTCTCGAAACCCAAATCCGCCGACGTGCTCGCCAAGCTGGGCGATGACCGCTGGCTTGCGGGCATGACCCGGTCTGTGTTTCAGGCTGGCTTCAACTGGAAGGTCATCGAGAAGAAATGGCCGGGGTTCGAAGAGGCCTTCGAGAGCTTTGATCCAAGGCGCTGGTCGCTGATGTCCGACGAGGATCTCGATCGATTGGTCAAGGATACGCGCATCGTGCGCAACGCCGTGAAGATCCTGTCCGTGCGCGACAACGCGATTTTTCTGACGGACCTTGCCCGCGAACACGGCACCGCGGCCAAGTGTCTGGGGAACTGGCCACCCGACGACTACATCGGCCTGCTGGAACTCTTGAAGAAGCGCGGCGGCCGTTTGGGCGGCACAACCGCCCAGTGTTTCCTGCGCCAAATCGGTAAGGACAGCTTTGTGCTTTCCAAAGACGTCGTCACGGCCCTCATCCGTGAGGGTGTCGTGGAGAAGACGCCCGGATCCAAGTCCTCCATGCGCGCGGTGCAGGATGCCTTTAATACCTGGTCCCGGGAGAGTGGGCGGTCACTCACCGAGATCAGCCGGACCCTCGCCATGTCCGTCGAGAGCTAATCGGAGACTGTCCGAAGTGCTGAACGTAGGCATGAGAGAGCGTAGCTGCGGAGCTGAAGCCACTGCGTGCCGCAATTTCGCTGAGACTCTGAGTTGTCTCCAGCAACAGGCCGCGCGCAAGGCCGAGCCGCAGGTGCAGGTAGTAGCGCTGCGGCGTGGTCTGCAGTTGGTCACGGAAGGAACGCTGCAACTCCCGCTGTGATGTGCCGACCGCCTTCGCGAGTGCACCAAGCTTCAGGGGCGTCTCAAGAGTATCCTGCATGACGGCTATGGCTTCGACCAGCTTCTGCGTCAGGCGCCCTGCGCCGCGCAGGGCCAGACCGGTCTGGGGGTCCTGAGCGGTGAGATGCTGATCGTAGATCAGAACGCCTGCCACATCGAGGGCCTGGGCTTCACCGTAATCCCTCGCGATGACCCGCAACATCAGGTCCAGTGTCGTGGTGGCACCACCCGCCGTGATACGGTTCTTCGCCATGACATAGCGGTCGGGAACCACTTCGATCTCGAGAAACTCTTCCGTGAAGGCTTCGAGTTCCTGCCAGTGGATGGTGGCCTTGTGACCGTCAAGAAGGCCGGCTGAGGCCAGCAGGTAGCTTCCGGTGTCCAGGCCCGCCAGAACGCAGCCGGCGCGCGCATGATACTGAAGCTCCTGCTTGAGCCTGCGCGATGCCTGGCGGCGGTAACCGTAACCGGCGACCACAAAGAGCATATCCGGCTTGCTCAGGCTGCTCAGTTTCTCATCCGCGGCAATGTTCAGACCACTCGAGGTCGTGACCGGTTTGCCGTCCAGGGAAAGAAGCGACCAGTCGTAGAGCCGGGCTCCCGCGAAGTGATTGGCGGCGCGCAAAGGCTCGACAGCGTTCGCGAGGCAGAGATTGCTGAACTCAGGCAGCAGAAGAAATGCGTAGTGAAGTGGCTTGATCGGCATGCTTTGGCGAATTTAATACGATTCAGAATGAAAATCATACGATTTTGGATTGAAGCTGCCGCTATATTCGGGAGGCAAGAGGGAGAAAGCTGATGAACTGGGAAGTCTTTGTGACCTGTGCCGTGACCGGCGCTGCGGAATCCGCCGATAAAAGCGAGCATGTGCCGGTGACGCCGAAGGAAATCGCCGCCGCTGCCATTGAGGCGGCCAAATCGGGTGCTGCCATTGCACATATCCATGTGCGCGATCCCGAAACCGGGCTGGGTTCCCGCGATCCCGAACTCTTCCGCGAGGTGGTCGAGCGTGTGCGGGAGGCGGACACGGACGTGGTGATCAATCTGACCGCGGGCATGGGCGGCGATGTGATCTTCGGCCCCGGTGAAGCCCCACTGCCCCTGAACCCGGAAGGCACCGATATGGTCGGCCCGCTGGAGCGCCTGGCGCATGTTGAGCAGTTACTGCCCGAGATCTGCACCCTTGATTGCGGGACCATGAATTTCCTGGCCGGCGACTACGTCATGACCAATACACCCTCTATGCTGAGGACCATGGCGCGCCGGGTTCAGGAGCTGGGTGTGCGGCCGGAGCTGGAAGTCTTCGACAGCGGCCATCTGGTTTTCGTCAAGCATCTCATCTCCGAAGGGCTGCTTGACGACCCGATCATGATCCAGCTCTGCATGGGTATTCCCTACGGTGCGCCGGATGACCCCATGACTTTTCAGGCCCTGGTCAACGCCCTGCCCAAGGATGCGGTTTTCTCCGGCTTTTCCATTGGCCGCATGCAACTGCCCTTCGTGGCGCAGGCCGCGCTCTGCGGCGGCAACGTGCGGGTCGGGCTGGAGGATAATCTCTACCTGTCGCGCGGCGTAAAAGCGACCAACGGGTCGCTGGTGGAGCGGGCTGTCACCATCCTGGAGGGGATGAACGTCAAGCTGCTGGGACCCGACGAGGTGCGGTCGAAGCTGAAACTGGTCAAACGCGGCTGAAAACCAAAAGAGGCTGACAACCGCCAGGGAGAGATCCGCTATGCGCGAAATTCAGAGAGTCGCCTTAATCGGCGGCGGCGTCATCGGTGCGGGCTGGGCCGCACGGTTCCTCTTTAACGGTATGGATGTGACCGTCGCCGATCCTGATCCAGAGGCGGAACGCAAGATCGGCGAGGTGATCGCCAATGCCCGCCGGGCGCAGAAGAAACTGACCTACAGCTCCGAGATCGCGGAGGGAACCCTCAGGGTGGTCAGTGATATCAAGGAAGCAGTCGGCAAGGCCGACTTTGTGCAGGAGAGCCTGCCCGAGCGTGAAGACCTGAAGATCGAGGTCCTGGCCCAGGTCAGCCAGGCGGTCGCCTCCGATGTGATCATCGGGTCCTCCACCTCCGGCCTCTTGCCCAGCCGCCTGCAAAGCAAGATGCAGAACCCGGAGCGGCTGGTTGTCGGGCATCCTTTCAACCCGGTTTATCTGCTACCTCTGGTCGAGGTCTGCGGCGGGGATCTGACCTCGGCGCAAAGCAAACAGGATGCCGCGGCGATTTACGAATCACTTGGGATGAAGGCGTTGATCCTGCGCAAGGAAATAGACGGTTTTTTGGCGGACCGGTTGCTGGAGGCGGTCTGGCGCGAGTCGCTCTGGCTGGTCAATGATGGCATCGCGACGGTCGAGGAGATCGATGACTCCTTCCGCTACGGCGCAGGGCTGCGCTTCGCGTTCATGGGCTCCTTCCTGACCTACCGGCTTGCCGGGGGCGAGGCGGGCATGCGCCACTTCATGGAGCAGTTCGGGCCGGCTTTGAAGCTGCCTTGGACCAAACTCGAAGCGCCTGAACTGACCGACGAGTTGATCCATAAGGTGGTGACCCAATCCGACGCGCAGGCCGCTGGTGTTTCGATCCGCGATTACGAGCGCAAGCGTGATGATTGCCTGGTCTCGATCCTTCAGAGCCTGCGCAAGAACGATTTTGCCGCCGGTTCCGTGCTGAAGGACTACGAGGCGAAGCTCTTCGGTCAGGCGCAGGTGCGGGTGATGGCGGCGGACGACGATCTCAGTCAGCCGCTGGTCCTACTGCAGACGGCGGTCGATCCTGAGTGGGTCGATTACAACGGACATATGACGGAAAGCCGCTATCTGCAGGTCTTCGGAGAGGCTTCGGATGCCTTCTACCGCTACATCGGCGTGGACGCGGCCTATCTGGCGGCGGGGCACAGCTACTACACTGTCGAGACGCACATCATGCATCTGCTTGAAGTCCATGCCGAGGAACCGATCGAGGTGCAGACGCAGCTTTTAGGGCACGATGAAAAGCGCCTGCGGCTGTTTCACACGATCGTCCGTTGCGAAGACGGCGCGGAGTTGGCGACGGCGGAGCAGATGATGCTGCATGTGAATACCAGGGCGCAGAAGGCCTGCGCCGCTTTGCCCGAGGTGCTCGCGCCGGTAAAGGCGATCGCGGAAGCGCATGCCGAACTGGAGCAGCCCGGTGCAGCCGGCCGGCGTATCAAGGATCTGGCGGGCTAAGCCTGGTACCCGCTGTACTGACTCGCGACCCAGGCATGGAAGGCATGGGTCGCGCTATCCATGACCGGGGAGAGGGTGCCGCCATCGAAATCCGGCGCGTGCCGGCCGCGCTGCATGCCTTCCACCACGCCGATATCCTCGATGAAGATGCCTTTCCACATTTCGCTGTTGCGCTGGCGCAAATCCTGCCAGGGTGCCTCCGTCATCTCCGGTGAGGTGTAGTAGATCTCGACCCGCTCCAGCGTTCTGTCGTGAGACAAGGGATCTAGCAGGATTGCGTAAAAGTGATCCTTGTGAATTCCCAGCAGAACATTGGGATAGAGTGCGATGTACTCGGCGCAGGTGGACCATTTTTCCGGCAGGTTTCTGAAGTGGGCGAAGCTGCGGCCTGAATCGTCGAGCTTCGGATTGTAGACGGTCGTTCCCTGGCCGGAAAACTGGCCCTCCTCAATAATGTTGTAGTGATCCTCGAGCCGCGAGTAGCTGTTAAGGCCCGGATGGATCCAGGGCAGATGGTAACTCTCACAGTAGTTCTCGATGGCGAGCTTCCAGTTGCTCTTCACTGTCAAACTGAAGGAGGACTCCGGGCCACCGTGATAAACCCTTTGCCCTTCGAATTCCGACCAGCGCTCGGTCAGTGTCTTGGTGGCGGTCTCGAAGCCCGGTGCATCGCCCGAGAGATTGACGAAGATGAGGTCCATCCAGACGGTCGAGCGCACCTCGTAGAGGCCGAGTTCGCTCTTGGTCACGGCGGGGTGGTCGTTCCGGCCCGGGCCGCCCAGATGCGGAGTTGTCTTGAGTTCACCGTCCAGACTGTAGCACCAGGAGTGATAGGGGCAGCGGATCACGCCGCGGAAGTTGGCCGGCTCATCGACCAGGATCATGCCCCGGTGGCGGCAGACATTTTGGAAGACCCTGATGCACCCTGTCCTGTCACGCAGGAGCAGCAGCGGAATTCCCAGAAAGGTGACCGGTTTGGCATCGCCGGCCTGCGGGATTTCCTTACCGAAGCCGATGCAGGACCAGTTCGGCGAAAATACCCGTTTTTTCTCTTCCTCGAAGATTGATGCGTCCGTGTAGAAGGCGTTTGGCAAACATCCGCCCTCGGCCACTCGGGTGAGGCCGGGCGCCGGGGGTGAAATCGGGAGCCGGGCATGATTCAGATCCGAAGTTTCCGCCAATTTCATGAGTGCCTCCCCTCGTTTCGGTCCGGTTGACGAGCGTGGTCTGTTTTGACTGTTACAGAACGGCAAACAAGGCGTCGGGATCAATAGGCCAAATGGTCATGTATCGGATGATCTGAGATCAACAAACGCGACTTCAACTCAATTGAAGCCGCTCAACTGAAGCCGTTGTCGTCAAGCCTCTCGGCCAGCCCTGTGCTGGGGTACTCAGGACGCGGCTGTTGCACGGCTGGCGGCCTGCTCGGCGGTATGGAGCAGCCAGTCCATGAGCATCTGAGCGTGTCCGGTCAGATTCCGGCTGGCGTTACTGGTCACGTAAAACGCACCCGGAGCCGTGATCTCAAGCCTGGTGAGACGTGTAAGCTTACCCGAGTCGAGAAGTGGCTTCACCAGACTGTTCCAGCCCAGCGCTACGCCAAGGTTGTCCTGCGCGGCCTGAAGCGCGATGAAGTAGTTGTTGAAGCGGCGGGTGTCGAGGTTTTGAGGCGTCTGGCCCTGACGCTGAAACCATTCGGTCCAGTCGGTCCACTCGGGATCAACGCCATCCATAACCAGGAGAGGGAGTCCGGTGACGCCCTCAAGATCTCTGGTGGGGTGCGCCTGGGCAAAGTCCGGGCCACAAACCGGGTAGATGCGGTCGTCGAAGAGTTTGAGTGCCCGCTCATCCGGCCAGACGCCTTTGCCGTATCGCACACGGATATCAACTTCCGAGGTCCGCAGCTCATGAGCCCGGTCGGCAATGACATGGTTCAGCGTGATCTCCGGATGGCTTCGCGCGAAACCGCCCAATCGCGGCATGAGCCAGAGAGAGGCGAAGGCCGTTGTTGCACCGATGGTAACCGACGCGCGGCGTTCCCTGTTCCTGATGTCCTGGTAGGTCTGAGAGATCTGACTGAAGCCCTGGGCGAGGATGTTGTAGAGCTTGGTGCCCTCCGCTGTCAGAACAACGCCCCGATGAACCCTCTGGAACAAAGGCAATCCGATGTCAGCTTCCAGCGCTTTGATCTGCCGGCTGACAGCGCCCGGTGTGACATTGAGTTCATGGGCGGCGCGCTTGAAACTCAAGTGCCGGGCCGAAGCTTCAAAGGCAGCGAGGCTGGTCAGGGATGGAAGCTCGTAATACTGCCGGGGCATTCTGCGCGGTCTCGTGTTCGTGGCACCGATTTCATCGTTCGGATCCTGTCATTGGAGGCTCGTTTGGAATTCCGGTCAATAGCCGGATGAAGAGCACCTTGACTTGGGCATTCAGTCCTGCCCCGAACCCGGTTGTCGCCGCTGTTGCGGGCACTTGGCTTCCCGAGGCCCCGGACATCAGCCGTGGCTCGCGAAGTCCGGTTTCGCGCCGCCGAGGGCAGTGGTGATTTCTGCAGCCGCTTTGACAATAAGGCCGCCCAAGACCTGCACCCGTTCGTCCGTCAAACGCGCGGTCGGGCCGGACAAGGAGATGGCGGCCAGGGGGTGGCCATATTCGTCGTAGATAACGGCCGCGACACAGCGCAGCCCGATTGCGTTCTCTTCGTCATCGAAGGCATAGCCCCGCTGCCTTGCCAGACTGAGCGCCTGGCGCAACCGCACCGGTGTATCGATTGTCTTTTCGGTGTAGCGGCCGAGGCCCCGGCGTTGGACGATCCTGTTGACCTCCATATCCGGCAGGCCCGAGAGCAGCGCCTTGCCGACCCCGGAACAGTGAAGGGCCACGCGGCCGCCGGGTTTCGCGATGGCCCGCATCATCTGCCGGCATTCCACCTGTCCCAGATAAATCGCCTCTCCCTGGTCTTCCACCGCGAGATTGACGGTTTCACCGCTGTCTTCCATCAGGTTGCGCATGTGTGGTCGCGACATGGCGACCAGATCACGCGATCTGACAAAGGCGTTGCCCACGACAAAAGCCTGCACGCCGACCAGCCAGACGCTGCGCTCCAGATCAAAACGGACAAAGCGTTCTTCCTGCAGGGTGGTCAAGAGCCGGTGTGTTGTTGAGGGAGCCAGTCCGACTTTCTGGGCGAGATCGCTCAGGCTCAGGCCATAGTCTTCGTCGGTCAAGGCATTCAGAAGTGAAATCGCACGCGCCAGCGACTGAACCTGGCCGCTGCGGCGGCGGGCTGATCCCTCCTGCTTGGCCGGGCTTTCCTTTGCCGCCGTACCCCGGCTGCGACCTTTACGGCGTTGTTGGGAAGCTGGGCTCTTCGCCATCCCCGATCCTGTCTCCGTCCAGTCTGTCTGTTGCAATAGGCATGGTGAGCCCGCGCATACGGCAGTCCGCAAAGCCGGCTCATGAATAGCGGTATCGTATGACCGGCGCGATTGCCAGAGGTGATTCGTTCACACCACGCAACATCCCCCGATAATCAACATGATTACAGCGACATAGCTGAAGTGTCTTTGTCGGTTTTGCTTGTAACTGCAAGTAGTAGGCCAGTCACAATCTACTTTTTGGGGTCAAGTTAACTGCGATTTAAGAAAATAAGGCGAAATTTGTGTGAATTCAGATCGAAGGTTCGAAGTGTAGGGAAACAAATAATTTACTGAAATCTGAAGCGGCGAATCCCGACATGCGTCATCGTTTTTGTTCTCCACGGATTAACTCTCTGATTTTGCTTAATAAGCGGTCAAGAAACGCGTGTAGGCAAAGCAAGCACTCTACCTCGAGGTGGAACGAACAGGTGGAGTGGGGGGCAAGCAGAAGCCACTGCGCATAAAGGTTCTTGTTCGCATCACTTGGCAATCATCCACCGAAGCGGGGGGTGAACCAACAATTGGAGATAGTCTATGAAGAAAATCCTCGTACCTCTCGCGGCAGCCGGCCTTCTCGCCGGTGTTGGCGCTGTAAACGCAGAAACGCCCGGCGTTTCGGCTGACCGCATCATCATGGGCCAATCCGCCGCTTTCGGTGGTCCGGCTGCTGCGCTCGGCACCGGCATGAACCATGGCCTGATGGCAGCGTTCCAGGAGATCAACAAGGCCGGTGGCGTTCATGGCCGTCAGCTGGAAGTCAAGCAGATGGACGATGGCTATGAGCCGGATCGTTCGATCGCCAACACCCGTCAGCTGATCGAGCAGGACAACGTGTTCGCTCTGATCGGCGCTGTGGGCACGCCGACTTCCAAGGCGACGCAGCCGATTGCAACCGAAGCCGGCGTTCCCTTTATCGGTCCCTTCACCGGTGCAGGCTTCCTGCGTGACCCGAACAACAGCAACGTGATCAACGTGCGTGCGACCTACGACCAGGAGACTGAGACCTGGATCAAGCACCTGACCGAAGACCTCGGCATCAAAAAGGTTGCCATTCTCTATCAGGATGACGGTTTCGGCCGTGTCGGCCTGTCCGGCGTGAAGAAAGCTCTGGAAGCCCGCGGCATGTCGCTGGTTGCCGAAGGCACTTACAAGCGTAACACCGTCGCCGTGAAATCCGCTTTGCTGGAAATACGTAAGGCCGAGCCGGAAGCGGTTGTGATGGTCGGCGCTTACAAGCCCCTGGCTGAGTTCGTTAAGCTTTCAAAGAAGCTGAAGATGGATCCGGTTTTCGTGACCATCTCCTTCGTCGGTTCCACCGCGCTTGCCAACGAGCTGGGCGATCAGGGTGAAGGCGTTGTCATCAGCCAGGTCGTGCCGTTCCCGCAGGACACGACGATCCCGCTGGTTGCCGACTACCACAAAGCTCTGAAGGCCTACGATCCTTCGCTGGAGCCTGGCTTCGTGTCGCTCGAGGGCTACATGGTCGGTCGTCTGACGATCATGGCGCTTCAGGAAGCCGGCAAGGAACTCTCGCGCGAGAACTTCCTGAGCTCGGTTTACGGCACGGGTTCGTTCGATCTGGGTGGTGCCACGCTGAACTACGGCAATGGTGACAACCAGGGCATGGACAACGTCTTCCTGACGGTGATCCAGCCGGACGGGAGCTTCAAGGCCGTTGAGACCTTGACCCGCTAAACCAAAGTGTGTGCCCGGGTGACCATTGGGTCACCCGGGTTTTTTTCCTGCGAGGTGGAGCTTCAGGATGAGTGGTAATTTTATGGGGTTTGTCAAAGACGGTTTGACCAAGGGGCGTAACAGGGTCAAATCGGCGACGAAATCTGAAGCGAACGGAAACCCGGCCGATTCTCAGGCGGAGTCCATGGACTCAAAGGCCGTAAAGAAATTCGGTATCGGCCAAAAACTCTATCTGGCGCTCGGGGCAATTACGCTTATTACCCTTGTAGCGGCGTCCATGACCCTGCTCACGTTCGAGCGCGTGCGAACCACTCTCGATGCACTGACGCAGACTTCCGTCACCGGTATTATGAATTCCATGGGCATGTCCGCCGAGAGCGCCGCACTGGCTGCGACCGCACCTGCCCTGCTCAACGCCCAATCCGCCGACGAGCGCGCTAAAATCAAAGAAGTGATTACAGAACGACTGCAGGCGCTCGAGACGTTGCGCGCAGGCATTCTGGACGACGACAGCCGCGCCAAACTCGGAACCCTGGTCAGCGAATTGCAGACGTCGCTCGACAATTTGAGCAACCGGGTCAATGAGCGCGAGGGCTTTCGTCAAGACGCCGATGCAATCAACCGCCAGCTTCAGACGGCTCACGAGAACTTCTTGAATTTCGTGGTGCCCGTTGTCGACGATAAGAACTTTTTGCTCGCAGTTTCGAGCGAAGAGACAACCGCGCGCGCCGGCAACGTCATCGAACAGCTGGTTGGCAAAGAAGTGCAGTTCTTAAAGTCTGCACTGAGCCTCAAAGCGGCAGGACATCAGCTTATTGGCCTGATGGTGCAGATCGGTGCCGCCGGCAGCCCGGATGATCTGGTGCCTTTGAGAGAGCGTTTCACCGCGATCAAGGCTTCGATCGAGACAGCCTCGGCAAGCCTGCCAGAGACGGATGCTGCTACCGCCGTTATCACCATTGCCCAGAATCTTATAAAGTTGGGGGACGGAGATAACTCCGCGTTTGATCTGCGGGCGCGGGAATTCAGGTCCAAGTCTCTGTCGTTTGTTGAGCTGCAAGCGCTCAACAACGATCGCAAAAACTTTCAGGAAGCGCTGACCGAGTTCAGCTTTACCTTCGAAAAAACGCTTGAGCCTGTTGTCGACGATGCCGAGTTCAATCTGGAGATCGGCAAGGACGATCTTACGGGCGAACTGACAGAGTCGATTTCGACCTTCGTCAACAAGGACGTTGCGGAGCTGCGTGCATTGATTGAGCTTCGTGCCGACGTGAACCTGGCGGCGGGTCTTTTGAGTGCAGCCGTGGGTGCGCCCGACGTGGATGCGCTCGGTGCGATTCAGGAGCGCTATACCTCGGCTGCCAATACGATCTCGACCGCATTGCGCGCTTTCGCAGGAACCGAACTTGAAGCGCCGGCGACCGAGGCCGTTTCCGCGATAAAGGCGATCGGTTCGGGTGAGAAAGGCATCTTCACTGTCCGCGAAGCCCTGCTGCGTGCCCAAACCGCGGCCAATGAATCCCTTGCGAACAGCCGTGATCTTGCCGAATCCGTCAAGGTCGCCGTGGACAAGGTTGTTGCCACCTCCAGCGAGCAGGCGGCCGATGGGAGCGAGACGGCGCGTGAAGCCATGGAGAGTAGCCGTTTCGTGCTGATCCTCATGATGGTGTTGAACGTAACCTGTAGCTTGCTGGTTGGCTGGTTCCTGATTTCGCGTCAGGTCGTGCGCCGTCTGGTTGGCCTTGCCGACGGAATGGGCGAGGTTGCGACCGGCAATCTGAAAGTCGACATCGATGCCAAGGGCCGGGACGAGATTACCGACATGGCCAAGGCTCTTGTCGTCTTCCGCGACAATGCCTCTGAAATGGAGCGCATGCGGGCGGAGCAGGAAGAGATGGAGAAGCGTTCTGTCGAGGAACGGCGTCAGGCGATGACTGCGATGGCGGACCGTTTCGAAGAGTCGGTCCAGGGCATCGTCAATCAGCTGCTGTCTTCCGCCCAAAGTATGGAGGACAACTCCGGCTCGATGAGCGGTGCAGCGGATAAGACGAAGGAAGCCTCGAACACCGGACGCACGAGGGCCGAAGAGACATCGGGCAGCGTTCAGACCGTTGCAGCGGCTGCCGATCAGTTGACGTCAGCCATCCGTGAGATAAGTGCCTCGATCAACCAGACCACCGATAAAGCCCGGACGGCATCTGAAAAAGCACAGACAACCAATGAGGCTGTCGTCTCGCTCAGTGACGCCTCCGAGAAAATCAGTTCGGTGATCGAGCTGATCCAGGGTATCGCAGAGCAAACCAACCTGCTTGCCTTGAACGCCACCATCGAAGCCGCGCGCGCCGGCGATGCAGGTAAGGGATTTGCGGTGGTTGCCGGTGAGGTGAAGAGCCTCGCCAGCCAGACAGCAAAGGCGACCGAGGAGATCACCCAGCAGATCGCAGCGGTCCAGGAGGGGACCTCGGAGGCCGTAAACTCGGTGAAGGAAATCAACAGCCTGATTCTCGAGATGACGGAAACCATGGTTACGGTGACAGCCGCTGTCGAGGAGCAGGAAGCGTCAACGACCGAGATTGCCCGCTCCACCCAGACGGCGGCCAATGGTACGGGTGAAGTGACCCAGACCATGGTGCGCGTTGCAGACGTTGCGGATGAAACCGGCCAGCTTGCCGCTCAGGTCCTCAACTCGGCGCAGGAGCTTTCCGGTCAGGCGCAAACCCTGAACGAAGAAGTCGGCGGCTTCTTGAAGACGGTGCGCACCGGCACCTGATCCGATCGTTCCAGGAGAAACGAGAACCGGGCCCGTCTTATTGGCGGGCCCGGTTTTTTTACAGGTCATTCCTGTTTCAAAACCGGTCGCTGTGCCGTCCGATCCCAGCGCCAGGACGCGGCGTGCCGGGAGACCTCGACACCGCCGACCCAGCGGGCGACGGCCCCGTGCGACTGGAAGTCAGACCGACCCGCCACAAGCTCTTTGCCAAGGGGTGTTAAGAAGATTTTTCGATCCGGCCAGAGCTGCGGTTTGGGGTTTGTCCCGGTTTTGATGGGTGGCTTTTCGGCCTTGTTCAGGTTCGCGAGAAATGACCAGTACATCAGATCGCCCAGGTAGGGCAGCGGTTCCCTCTCGAGCTGCAGCTTCCGGAAAAGCTGGCCGCCGGTCATGGGACCTTCCGCGAGCATTTTCAGGGTGAGGCGTTCAGTCAAACCAAGACCGTCATCGAGACCGGGAAGCTCCTGCAGGTGCCGCAACAGTGCCGGTGCCATTTGCGGCAGAGCGGGCGTGCCCGTTCGGGCTATCTCGAAAAGGCTCTCGGGCGACGTCTGCCGCAATGCATCCCAGACACGCGTTCCGAGTTTCAGCATCTGCGGCGTAACGGGCTGACGCTGCTGCCACAACATGCGTAGTGCCGCTGGCGAGAGCTGCCCCAGGCCGTTGAAGCGCGTGATCACCGGGAAGCGGTCGATACAGATGAGCTCCACTTGGCTGGAGCGTCGGCGCCGATGTTCTTGCTCTGCAAGCAGCGCGAGGATCCGCGCGAGAATCAGCTGGTCGTAACTGTCGTGCTCGAACCAGAGGATGATCCGCTCACGGGTCATGGCTTCCTTCAACTCCGCGGTCTCTCTACTCTGGCGCGCTCGGACATCCTCGATTGGAAGTCCGTAAGCGCCGGAGATAAACTGCGCGCGGACTTCGGGCAGGTCGTCTCCCGCCGGGACGGGGCCATGGCAGTAGGGATCCGCGAACTCTATGAAGTCGCCTGCAAATCCCGCGGTCTTGAGGCCGTCCCTGATATCCGAGCCGCAGCGGACATGGATTGTATCGCTGCGCGCATCAGGTGCCGCCGCACCCTCGGCGATGGCCTCTCTGGCACCATTAAGTCTCTCTATATGTCTCACGAGCTTCGGCCAGCTCTCGACGCCCAGTTCACGGGCGAGAATCAACTGAGCATCGCTAAGCCTTGCATATTTCTCGGCGATGATTTCGGGCGCGTGATTACGTGCTTTCGGGTGAAATTCAGCAGCGCGTCGCAGGGCGTCCGGGGCGCTCGACTTCAAGGCGCGTTGCAGCTCGCGGGCACGCTTTTTCTGCTGTTCGATATTGAGACGAACCTGATCGTCGCTCAGGACCGGCTCGGTCCGGGTCGTGTCTTCGGGCATAATACCCCCTCCGTTGTCACCTGGGTCCGCATCTTCAGGCCAAAGGGGAAGATCCCAATATGTCGTCTAGAGCATGTTCCGATCTTACGGGGGCATGCTCTAATGGTTGTGGGCGCTGCCCTTCCCGCGGACGGGGTGCGTCAACCTCGCAAGTATCATCATGCGGGGTCCGATGCGGCGGGGCAAGTGGAGTCTTTGCTGTCAAAAGGTCAGACAAAGCCGCAGGGAGTCATAGATGGCCGCGTGAATATTGCGGCTGGAGACGGCGTCACCGACCCGGAATAGCTGATAACTGCCGTCCGGATTGGCCGCGAGCGCCTGCGGTTGCATGGTGATCAAGGCGTCGTAGTCGACCGCACCTTGATTGACGGAGTCCGGTTTCAGTTCGAAGTAGAGTTCATCCAGCGGCAGGGTTCCGTGTTCCACGACGACCTGGTCCACCAGCCGTTCCTGCGAGGTCTTGCTGTACTCGTTGAAAAGTGTCGCGGCGAGACGATTGCCGTCCCGCCGCACGGCGGTCAAACGCTCCGTCAGCGTGATCTTCACGCCGCACTCGGAAAAAGCTTTCAGGTATATCGGCGAGTTCGTGCCGCCGATTTCCGGCGCAACGCTGCGTTCCGGCGTAACATATTCGAGTGTCGCACCCGCGCAGGCCAGAGACTCGGCGGCCATCATGCCGGGGTGTGCGCCGTTGTCGTCGAAGAGCAAGATCTCCTGCGCGGCTTTACTGTCGCCGGCCAGCACGTCCCAGGACGTGACCACCAGGTCTTCCCCTGCCTCCAGAAAGCCGGTATTGGGCAGGCCGCCGGTGGCGACGATCACGATATCGGGCGATTCGGCCAGTACGTCCGCCGCCTCGGCATAGCTGCTGGTCTTGAGGGTCACACCCAGATCGGCGCAGCGCTCCACGCGCCAGTCGACAATTCCGATTATCTCCCTGCGGCGTTGCAGTTGCGCCGTGAGGCGGACCTGTCCGCCGGGTTCGCTTGCGGCTTCGAACAGCACCACCTCGTGCCCGCGCGCCGCTGAAACTCTTGCGGCCTCCAGTCCGGCGGGACCACCCCCCACGACGACCACTTTCTTTGCGGGGCCGGGGCCGCGCTGCACCTCCTGCGGAATAGTCGCTTCCCGCCCGGTCGCCGGATTGTGAATGCAGTAGGCGGAGCGGCCTTCATAGATGCGATCGATGCAATAGCCCGCGCCGACGCAAGGCCGGATCTCTTCCTCGCGGCCTGCCATGATTTTTCGGGTGATATGCGGGTCCGCCAAATGAGCACGGGTCATGCCGACCATGTCGAGCTTACCCTCCGCTACGGCATGGCGGGCGGTGGCGACATCGTTGATGCGCGCCGCATGAAAGACCGGGAACCTGGTTGCCGCCCGAACTTCGCCGGTGAAGTCCAGGTGGGGCGAGGACCGGGCGCCCATGTTTGGAATGACATGGGACAGGGACTCGTCCGAATCGATGTGCCCACGAATGACGTTCAGGAAATCAACCTGGCCGCTTCCGACCAGACGCTGAGCAATCTCCAAACCTTCTTCCCGGCTCAGGCCCTTGTCCCAGTCTTCGTCCACCACCAGCCGCAGGCCGAGGATGTAGGCCGCGCCGACTTCCTTACGGATGGCGTCGATGACCGCAAAGGTGAAACGCAGGCGGTTTTCCAAGGATCCGCCGTAATCGTCGTCGCGATGGTTCGTGGCTGGGGACCAGAAAGCATCCATGAAGTGGCCGTAAGCTTCGATCTCGACCCCGTCCAGTCCGCCCGCCTGACAGCGCGCGGCGGCTGCGGCGTAGTCCCGCGTAATCCGCGCGAGATCCCAGTCCTCGGCTTGCTTCGGGAAGGCGCGGTGGGCCGGTTCGCGTACCGGCGAGGGCGCCAGGACCGGCAACCAGTCGTCCTGACTCCAGGAGGTGCGGCGGCCCAGATGGGTGATCTGGCACATGACGGCGGTGTCTTCTTGGTGACAGGCGTCGCTCAGTTCCCGGAACCAGGGGACGATCTCGTCTTTGTAGACATGCAGATTGCCGAAGGCTTCAGGGCTGTCGGGCGAGATGATGGAGGAGCCGCCGATCATGGTCATCGCCATGCCGCCCTTGGCCTTTTCCTGGTGATAAAGACGGTAGCGCTCCTTCGGCATGCCGTCTTCGGAATAGGCCGGTTCATGGGCCGTGGACATGATGCGGTTGCGCAGGGTCAGGTGTTTGAGCTGGTAGCTTTGCAGCAGAGGGTCTTGTGTTGCCATGATTCGCCTGTGTCGTCGCGGGCTTTCAGTTTAGGGGCAGCCGGCGGAAACGGCCAGGTGCGGCGGGATCGTGAAAATGGCTCATGGGCCCGTTCTCGGCAAAGTGCCGGTGCCAGCGCTCCATGGCTGCGGGGTCGAGATCAACGCCAAGTCCCGGACCTTTAGGCAAATGCACCACATTATTGGTCTGCCGGAAGGGGCCGTCCTTGATCACGTCGCCGACCTGCCAGCGGAAAAGCGACTGGGAGGGTTCGGTGATCCAGTGGGTCGCGGCCACCACATGCAGATAAGCCGAGGTCATAATCCCCAGGTCGTTGGAGTAACACCAAAAACCCTTGCCCATGGCTTCGCAGGCCGCGACGAACTTCAGGGTCCTGGCGATCCCGCCCAAGGCCGCGAAGTTGCAGACGAAAGAATCTGGCGCTCCTAAAGCGACGGCACGCCGCAGGTCGGGAATATGGGTCGAGAAGGGAATGCGGGAATGTTGCCGGAGTTCGGCCATCTCTTCGAAGCTCGCGACCGGGTCTTCGTAATTGCGGATGTTGTAGGCCTCGATCTCGCGCAGGACCCAGCGCGCCGTGGTCAGGGACCACTGCATATTCGAATCCAGCCGGATCATGGCCTCCGGCCCGAGAGCTTCGCGCAGCAGCCTGACGGTCCGGATCTCCAGCTCCGGATCGCCCTGGATCAGCTTACCCTCGAAGAACGTGCTCCCGTGCTGCTCGCGCATCTTCAGGCAGTAGTCGACGATGGCCTCGGGTGTCATCTCGCCGCCCGTTGCAGTGCCATCCTGGCCCCGCCACGCGGGCCTGAAAGAGAAGTACTCCGTGAAGGGAATCGCCTTGCGGACCGCGCCGCCCAGCAGCTTGTAGAGCGGCAGATCCATGGCCTTGCCGCGAATATCCCAGAGCGCCAGTTCCACCGCGCCGAAGGCCACGGTCGAGGCATTCTCACCCGTGTTGGCGGTGATCTGGTAGGCGGGAACGCACAGCGATTCCGCGTTGGCGAGATCCAGCGGATCTTGCCCGATCAGCGCGGGTTTGATCTCCTTCTCGACGACTTCTCCAAAGTGCCACCAGGGCGCTTCGCCCAGCCCGACGATTCCCGCATCGGTTTCCACCTCGATGATGGACTTGGAGGCGCCCGGATAGAGGCCCGCCGTCCACCAGAAGGGCGCGTCGAAGGGGACGTTGACGTGAGTGACTTTAATGTCCGTAATTTTCATGAATGCTTGTTTCCCCGCTGCTCAGTACCAGGCGTCTTCCACGGCGTCTTTTTTGTTGCGGATGAAAGCCTGAAGCTCCTCGTCCAGGGCCTGGTCCAGCGGCGGAGCCTCATAGGATTTCAGCGTTGCCGTCCAGCGGCTGTGCGCGCGTTTCACCGCGTCCTGTTTGCCGTTGTCGCGCCATTGTTCATAGGAGGAAGAGTCGGCCAGCTCGGAGTCGAAAAACGCGGTTTCATAGTTGGCCATGGTGTGGGCGCAGCCGAAGAAGTGTTTGCCGGGGCCGACCTCGCGGAAGGCGTCCAGCGCCAGGGCGTTGTCGTCCAGAGGCAGTCCCTTCATAAAGCTGTGCATCATGCCCAGATGATCGGCGTCCATGACGAACTTTTCGTATCCCATGACCAGTCCGCCTTCCAGCCAGCCGGCGGCCTGTAGGATAAAGTTCGCACCGCTGAGCAGAGCGGGCGTCAGGGAGTCCGCGCTTTCTTGGGTGGCCTGCGCGTCCGCGACTTTGGAAGACGTCAGGGATCCGCCGCAGCGCAGAGGCACGCCGAGACGCCGCGCCAACTGGCCGACCGCCAGATACGCGACCGCCGGCTCCGGCATGCCGAAGGTCGGCGCGCCCGAGCGCAGCGACATGGAGCTGAGAAAGTTTCCGTAGATCACTGGCGCGCCCGGCCGGACGAGCTGAGTGAGCGCGACATCGACCATGGCTTCGGCGTGCGCCTGCGCAATCGCGCCCGCCGAGGTCACCGGCCCCATGGCGCCGCCCAGAATAAAGGGCGAAATCACGCAGCCCTGATTTGCGGCGGCATAGGCACGGATCACTTCGGTCACCATCCCGTCGTAAACCAGCGGCGAGTTCACGTTGACGTTGCCCATGATCACGCAGTTTTCGTCAGTGAATTCCTGCCCGAAGGCGATCCGCGCCAGTTCGATGGAATCCAGGGCGCGCTCCGTCGTGGTGATCGACCCGAGGAAGGCTTTGTCGCTGTAGCGGATGTGGCTGTAGACCATGTCCAGATGACGTTTGTTCACCGGCACGTCGACCGGCTCGCAGATGGTGCCGCCGGAGTGGTGGATCCAGGGTGAGGCATAGGCCAGCTTGATCGGGTTCCGGAAGTCCTCGAGGCTGCCGTAGCGGCGGCCGCCCTCCAGATCGCTGACGAAGGGCGGACCGTGCGCGGGAACAAAGACGATACTGTCACCGCCGATGGTAACCGAGCGGGCCGGATTCCGGGCGTGCTGAACGAAAGACCGGGGCGCCGTCGCCTGGATGATGCGGCGCACCAGGCCGCGCGGGAACCTGATCCGCTCGCCTTGGATATCCGCGCCGGCCGCGCGCCAGAGATCCAGTGCGGTCGGGTCGCCGAGGATTTCGATCCCGATCTCCTGCAGGATCGTATCGGCAGTGTCGTCGATCTTTTGAAGCCCTTCTTCCGACAGGAGTTCGTAGTACGGAATCCGGCGCGTGATGAATGCGGGCGCCGCCGCGTGGCCTTCCGCGCGCTGCGCCCGCCTGGCTTTTCTGCCTCTGCGGCCGTCCCGCGGCGCAGGTTTCTTTTCGCCGGAAGTTTTGACCGCTTCGTCCGTTTGCGCCGGCATGATCCTGCTCCGCTTCAATGAAGAACCATCGCACTCTTCGACAACGCTCGCTGGCACGATGCCTAACTGAACAATGACGACTCTAATCCGGGCCCGAGCGCCTGTGACGCTTGAAAATCCTTGGTCAAAAGATAAGCTGTATTTATGCGAAGTCTGCGCAAACTCATTCCCTCACCCGGGGCTCTCTTCGTTTTCGAGGCGGCCGGACGGCTGTCCAGCTTCACGCGGGCGGCGGAAGAACTGAATGTCTCTCAGGCGGCGGTGAGTTATGCCATAAAGCAGCTTGAAGAAACCCTGGGCCAGGCTCTGTTCCGGCGACAGCATCGAAAGGTCGTCCTCACCGAGGCAGGGGAGCGGTTTTTCTACGATGTCTCTATCGGTCTGACGCACATCAGGCGCTCGGCGGAGGCCCTGCACCAGGATCGCACCGGGCGGCACGTAACGATCTCGGTTTCCACGGCTTTCGCCAGTCAGTGGATGCTGCCGCGTCTGGCCGGGTTTCACGCAGACTGCCCCGATGTGGATTTGCGGCTTCAGACCACGGACCGGGACAGCGATCTGGCGATGGAGGGGATCGGCCTGGGGATCCGGCGTGGCACTGGGGATTGGGCCGCTTATCACTCGGCGCTGATCGCGACGGAGGATATCCGGCCGATCTGCAGCCCCGATTATCTGGCCAGGGAACTTGAAGATCCGACGCTTGAGCGACTTGCGCGGACCCGATTGATTCACCTGGACGAGCCCTTTCGCGAACGGCCGGGCTGGCGCGAATGGTTCGCCGCGCAGGGGATCGACTACCGGAGCCGGGAAGAAGGCCTGCGCTTAAACGACTATGCCCTGGTGATCCAGGCCGCCCAGGAAGGTGAAGGCGTGGCGCTGGGCTGGCAGCACCTGACCCATCGCCTGATCGCGCAGGGGCTCCTCGTGAACCCTGTGCGGGAAACGCTGCAAAGCGAGTTCGGCTTTTACGTGGTCTGGCCGAAAGCCATCGCCCTGATTCCCCACGCCGAGGAAGTCCGGGACTGGCTGCTGGCCCAGGCGGAGCTCTGACGGGTTTCTCTCCCCGCCAGAGCTTGTTTCCGCATCAATGATGGTTTCCCATCAATGATTATTTCTGGGCGTAACCTCTGTGACCCGATTGTACTTGGTCGCGGGCTCCAGACACATGCCGTCCGAGAGCGAACCCACCATGGAGCGGTAAATCTCCTGCCAGGCGGTCTGATGCGGCGGGATCGATTGCTGCCACGCGGCCTTGCGGCTGGCGATCTCCTCGTCTGAGATCAGCATGTCGACCCGGCCCTTGCGCAGATCGACGCGCAGGATATCGCCGGTTTTCACGATGGCCATACCGCCGCCCAGGGCTGACTCCGGCGAAACGTTGAGGATCGAGGGGCTGCCCGAGGTGCCGGACTGGCGCCCGTCGCCGATGGTCGGCAGAGCGGAGATACCCGCTTTGATCAGGGCGTCCGGCGGCTGCATGTTGACCACCTCTGCGGCGCCCGGATAGCCGATCGGCCCGGCGCCGCGGATCAGCAAGGTGCTGCGCTCGTCGATTTTGAGCGCCGGATCGTTGATGCGGTCGTGATAGTCCTCCGGCCCCTCAAAGACGATGACACGGGATTCAAAGGCATCCGGATCCTCGGGATCTGACAGGAAGCGTTCGCGGAAGTCGGGGCTGATCACGCTGGTCTTCATGATTCCGGAATCGAAGAGGTTACCCGTGAGGACACGGAACCCCGCCTGTTGTTTCAGGGGATTGTCCAAGGGGCGAATGACATCGTCGTTGTAGACTTTGGCGTCCGCGTAGGCCTCGGCCATGGTCTGGCCGCTGACCGAGAGGGCTTCGCCGCGCAGCTTGCCCAGCTCTCTCAGGCGGGCGAAGACGGCGGGCACGCCGCCGGCGCGATGGTAACTCTCAGCCAGATATTCACCGGCGGGCTGACAATTGACCAGCAACGGCAGGTCGAAGCCGATCTTCTCCCAGTCCTGCACATTCAACTCGACCCCCATGTGGCGCGCGACGGCGACCAGGTGGATCGGGGCATTGGTGGAACCGCCGATCAGGGTGTTGACCGCAATGGCGTTCTCGAAGGCCTCCCGGGTCATGATCTTATCAGGCGTCAGGTCTTCGTGAACCATGTCCACGATCCGCCGCCCGGTGCGGTAAGCCATCTGCGCGCGATCACGGTAGGGCGCGGGGATTGAGGCGCAGCCGGGCAGGCTCATGCCCAGGGCTTCCGCCAGGGAGTTCATGGTCGAGGCCGTGCCCATGGTGTTGCAGTGCCCGAGGCTCGGGGCGGCGTCGCCGACAAGCTTGATGAACTCCTCGCCGGTGATGTCGCCCGCGGAAAAGCGCTGGCGGCATTCCCAGGCGATGGCGCCGGAGCCGAAACCCGGCTTGCCGTCCCGGAAACTGTCGAGCATCGGCCCGCCGGAGAGCACGATGGAGGGCAGGTTCGCGGTGGCGGCGGCCATCAGCAGCGCTGGTGTGGTCTTATCGCAGCCGGTGGTCAGAATGACGCCGTCCAGGGGATAACCGTGCATGACTTCGACCGCGCCCAGATAGGCGAGGTTGCGGTCCAGCGAAGCGGTCGGGCGGCGGCCGGTTTCCTGGATCGGATGCACGGGAAAGACAAGCGGCACGCCGCCGGCATCACGGATGCCGTCGCGCAGGCGTGCTTCCAGGTCGACATGGATGCGGTTGCAAGGCGAGAGGTCGCTGCCGGTCTGGGCGATGCCGATGATAGGACGTCCGGATTGCAGTTCTTCCGGCGTCAGGCCGAAGTTGAAATAGCGCTCCAGATAGAGCGCTGTCATCCCCGGGTCGCCGGCGATGTTGAACCACTTCTCACTGCGCAGCGGCTTGCGGTCCGTGCCGTTTCCGGAGGACTTGGGGGCATCGTTCGGGGGCTTTTTCGCCATGTGCCTGACTTCCTGCTGATCGCGGCCCGGCCAAGCCATCGGAAGTGGCTATCGACAGGGTCGGTTCGTTATCGTAAAAAGTAATACTAATAGAAATAAGCCATGGCGGCGGCAAAGTCACGTCTTGCGTCCGTCGGCCCGACACCTCGAGCTTCGGGCCATTCAGCCGAAGTGCCGACGCCATTGCTCAGTGGATCTTACAGGCGGGGAACAGAGAGTGTCTTCAGGATTGTGACCGAGAAACACTTACAAGCGGAACTGCTGCTGGATTGCCGGAATTTTCTCGGCGAAGGCGTGCGCTGGAACGGCGCGCTTCAGAAGCTTTTCTGGGTGGATATCGAGCGGGCCGAGCTTTGGTCGCTCGATCCGGAAGACCATGCCACCCGGACTTGGACGCTGCCCGAACGTATCGGCTCTTTTGCCTTCAAGGGCAACGGCATGATGCTTGTTGCGCTCGAGAGCGGCCTGCACGAGTTCGATCCGGAGACCGGCGAAGCAAAGCGGCTGACCGAGTTCGAACCCGATCTGCCTTCGACCCGCATGAACGACGGCGTTTGTGACCGGCAGGGGCGGTTCATTGTCGGCGGGCTTGATGAGGAAAGCCTCCGTCCGCTTTCCTCCGTCATTTCCTACAGCGCGGAAGGTGATGTTTCACCTCTGATCTCCGAAGTCGGCTGCACGAACTCCCTCGCCTTCAGCAGCGACGGCCGGAAGATGTATTTTGCCGATACCTCCGACCGCTTTATCTATCGCTTCGACTATGACATCGAGAATGGACGACTGGGAGAGCGGGTTCTCTTCGCGGCTCTACCGGAAAAGGGCGGACGCCCGGACGGATCGACCATAGATGCGCAGGATCATCTCTGGAATGCCGAGTGGGGCGGAAACCAAGTGACCTGCTATGATCCCGATGGCGCGATCGTGGCGCGGGTGACACTGCCGGTCAGCAACATCACCTGCTGCACCTTCGGCGGATCCGAACTCAGCAAACTCTTTATCACCTCGGCGCAACAGGGTTTGACTGAAGAGCAGCGCGTGGCGCAACCTCATGCCGGCAGCCTCTTCGTTTGCGACCTGGCTCCCGGTGGACTGAAAAACCGGGGCCTCCCCGATGTGCTCTATGCCGGGTAACCGGCGTCTTAAGGAAAGCGACGCGATATGATGCAAGCGATTGAAACCTCCATCCTTTTGCCGGAAGACAGTGACAACGCACTATTGGTTGGACGGGTCTGGGAGCCTGTGCTGGGCGGACCCACTCTCTGTCTGCTGCGGGATGGCGCGCTTTTCGATTTGAGTTCCGTCGCCCCGACCATGCGCGACCTTCTGGAGCTGGAAGGTCTTGGGGATAAGATCGAGGCGGCCGGCGAGTTGCGTTTGATCGCTGCCCTGGACGACGCCCTCATGGGCAGCCAGGAAGAGACGGCGGCGGAAGAGCGTTTGCATCTTCTGGCCCCTTGCGATCTGCAGGCGGTAAAGGCGGCGGGCGTGACCTTCGTAGCCTCCATGCTGGAGCGGGTGATCGAGGAGCAGGCGCGCGGTGATGCCAGCAAGGCGGAGTCCATTCGCGCGGATATGACCGCGATCATCGGCGACGATCTCTCCAAGATCGAACCGGGGTCAGACGGGGCCGCACGCATCAAGGAAGTCCTTCTGGAGAAAGGCGCCTGGTCGCAGTATCTGGAGGTCGGGATCGGCCCCGATGTCGAGGTCTTCACCAAGGGACAGCCCATGTCATCCATGGGCTTCGGCGCGCAGATTGGCCTGCACCCCAAATCGACCTGGAACAATCCGGAGCCGGAAGTTGTCCTGGCAGTCAACAGCCGGGGCGAGATCGTCGGCGCCACGCTCGGCAACGACGTCAACCTGCGCGATTTCGAGGGCCGCTCGGCTTTGCTTCTGGGCAAGGCGAAGGACAACAACGCCTCCTGCTCGATCGGGCCGTTCCTGCGCCTTTTCGACGGCGGCTTTACGCTGGAGGACGTCTGCGGCCTGGATCTCTCCATGACTATCGAAGGCACCGACAACTACCGCCTCGAGGCGGTCAGCTCCATGAGCAAGATCAGCCGCGATCCTGCTGATATCGTCAGCCAGACCATCGGCGCCCACCATCAGTACCCGGATGGTTTTATGCTGTTCCTGGGTACCATGTTCGCGCCGACGGACGACCGGGATAATCCCGGCCAGGGCTTTACCCATAAGATAGGCGACCGGGTGACGATCTCGACGCCGCTTCTGGGCGCCCTGATCAACCACGTCAATCTCTCGGACCGGCTCCCGCCCTGGCAGTTCGGCACCGGGGCTCTCATGCGAAACCTGGCAAAGCGCGGTCTGTTGAAAGACTGACAGAAGAACTCAGCTTCTAATGGCCTGTTCGTCGTCGCCGAAGAAGTGCAGCCGGGTTTCGTCGAAGCGAAGCCCGAGGTTTTGCCCTGGACGGACATCGATGTCGCCGACATGTCGGACTGTCAGGACCCCTAAAGGACCGCAGTTGATGTAGAGCATAACGTCTGCGCCGAGGTATTCCGTCACCTCGACCTCGCCGCTGCAGTGCCCTTCTCCGGGCGCGGCCACCTCAATGTGTTCCGGGCGGATACCCAGGTGCGCCGGTGCCCGGCCCGTTGCGGCGTGGGCAAAGTCACCCTCGCCATGGCCCGGCAGACTGAAGCGCTCGCCCTGCGCCGTGCAGCTCATGACGTTCATCTTTGGGCTGCCGATAAACTGGGCGACGAAGAGGTTGTCGGGCCTTTCGTAGAGCGCACGGGGTGAACCGACCTGTTCTATCTTTCCGGCCTGCAGCACCACGATCTTGTCCGCCAGGGTCATGGCCTCGACCTGATCGTGGGTCACATAGATCATGGTAGCCTTTAGGGTCTGGTGCAGCTTGGCGATCTCGAAACGCATGTCCACGCGCAGGGCGGCGTCCAGGTTCGACAGGGGTTCGTCGAAGAGGAACGCGCTGGGTTCGCGTACGATGGAGCGGCCGATGGCGACCCGTTGACGCTGGCCGCCTGAGAGCGCCTTGGGCCGCCGGTCGAGATAGTCGTCGAGCTTTAAGACCTTCGATGCGGCCTCGACTTTTTCGGCGATTTCCGCTTTGGGCGCACCTGCGGTCTTCAGGCCGAAGCCCATGTTGTCGCGCACGCTCATATGGGGATAGAGCGCGTAAGACTGGAACACCATAGCCAGGCCGCGACCCGAGGGCGGCTCGCCCGTTACGTCCCGCTCGTCGATCCTGATGGCGCCCCGGCTGGTCTCCTCCAGGCCCGAGACGAGACGCAACAATGTGGATTTACCGCAGCCGGAGGGCCCGACAAAGATGACGAACTCGCCGTCGTCGATCGTCAGGTCGACGCCCTTGATCACCTGTAGATCACCGAACCACTTTTCGACTTTTTCCAGTTGGATCGCACCCATGATCTTCCCCTTGCGTTATGCGCTTGCTGCGAAGTGTTTCGGCGAGGCCCAGGCCAGCCAGGTCGCCGCCGTCCAGGTGAAGTCACCACCCCCCGCGCCGCGCCCCGTGAGCGGACAGAAGTATTCGTAAAACCCGGCCTGCTCGATCAGCGCCCCGGTGTCGCCACGGACACGC
Organism: Denitrobaculum tricleocarpae; assembly: GCF_007004665.1. Classification (GTDB taxonomy): domain Bacteria; phylum Pseudomonadota; class Alphaproteobacteria; order Kiloniellales; family Kiloniellaceae; genus Denitrobaculum; species Denitrobaculum tricleocarpae. Next base: position 260,037 of record NZ_ML660060.1, read on the forward strand.
CCAGCGAGATCGCCATAGCCGCGTTCGGCCAGACCCCGGCCAATCAGCTCGTTGACCACGCACCAGGCCGGGCCGCGCCAGTAGCGCAGCGAGTCGAACTTCGGATGCTCCGGATCGAAACTGGGCACTGCAAAGCGGCAGGCCGCAAGGACCCGCGTCAGGCTGGCGATGTTCGCCGTCTCCTGCGCGGGCGCCTTAAGGCCGGCGTAGAGACTCAGAAAGGACACACTTGAGACGCCGTCCGACGCCAAGCCGTTGCGTAGATCCCGCGCGCAGTAGGCACCGGCCTCCGGATTCCAGAGCGATCCCGCGCCGGCCTCCGCGCGCGCGATCCATCCTTCGATTTCCCCGACGGCGGCGCGTTCTCCAAGGGCATCCGCCAGTGCCAGAAGATCCCGGTCGGCGCGCAGCAGAACAAAGGTCAATCCCGGATCTGCAACAAAGAAGGGGCCGTTTCTGGCGATCTCCATGGAATCCCAGCCGCAATCGCGCCCGAACTGGATCACGGCGATGTAGCGGTCGTAGTCGGCCTTAGTCGGCCGCATCTCGGCGTGGATCTGATCTGTGTCGCGGCGTTCGTAGGGCTCGACCTTGCTGGTGTCGACCCGCGACATGGCTTCGTCCCAGTCGGGTGAATTGTCGCGGCCCGATTCCCAGGGATGGGCAATGGCGATAACGCCCTGGCCGTCCGGATCGCGCTGTTCATGGAACCAGCGATGCCAGGCCAGCAGCTTAGGGAAGAGCGCGCGGGCGCGCGGCATCGCGGTCTCGTCCGGTCCGGCCTCGAAAAGGTCCCTCGTCACCGTGGCGGCGACCGGCGGTTGGGAATAGCCGGAGCTTGGCGGCGTGGTGCCGGACTGCCAGATCCGCGGGCCGGGAAAGTAATCGGGATCGTCGCGCCGGAAGATGATGTGCGGCACCATGCCGTTGGGCCACTGCGCCTCCAGCAGGGTCTCCAGCTCTTGCCAGGCGCGGTCTTTGTCGATCTGCGCGAAGCCGCGCGCGGCGAAGGCGGAATCCCAGTTCCACTGATAGGGATAGAGCCGCGCGGTCGGGACCGTAAAGCCGCCACGATCGTTGGCCTGCATGATTTGCGCGGCTTGTGCGTCCAGCTCTGCTGCACGCTCGGGGTTTATCATCATATTCATCCTTTGACGGATCCTGCTGTCAGACCTTGGACCATATAGCGTTCGAACCAGAGGAAGATGCCCAGCACCGGCAGGGTCGCGATAACCGCGCCTGCCATCAGATGCTGTCGCGGCACTTCCGAGGAATTGAGAGAGACGACGCCGCGTGACAGAGTGAAGATGTCCGGGTCGTCGAGAAACATGAAGGCGAAGAGGAACTCGTTCCAGGCGATCATGAAGACGTAGAGCGAGACCGAGGCCATCGCGGGCAGCGACAGCGGCAGGGTGATCTTGATGATCACACCAAGCCGCGACAGGCCATCCATCAGACCTGCTTCCTCCAGCTCGGCGGGCAGGCCCTGGAAATACCCCTGCAGCATATAAAGCGCGACCGGGATCGTGGTGGCCGGATAGATGATTAGAAGCCCCGCGACGGTGTTGCGCAGACCGAGCTGCGAAAAGACCGCGTAAAGCGGGATCACCAGCACGATGGCGGGCACCATGTAGATCAGCAGGATCGAGCGCGACAGCACCGCGCGTCCGGGAAAGCGCAGGCGCGAGACCGCATAGGCGCCGGGGACGCTGAACAGGAGGGTCAGGATCACCGTCGCCACGGATACAATAGAGGAAATCAGCAGGTAACGCCCGAAGTTGAACTGGGTGAAGAGCTCTCCGTAGGAGCGGAAGAGACCGCCGAAACCGCCCGAGAAGTCGATCGAAAAGTCGAGCGGATTGGCCAGCAGAGACTGTTGGCTCTTCAGGCTGGTCATGACCAGCACGTAGAAGGGCAGGGCGACGATAACCGTGAAAAAGACAAAACCGAAGCCCTTGAAGACCCGGATCAGAACCTTTTCGAAGTCGTAGCGCCGCAGGGTGCCGCGGGCCGCATCGTGCAGACAGGCCCAGTTGGTGAAGGTGACGCTGCCGACGATCAGCAGAACCGCTGCAATCTGCCACAACGGTGCGACATCCAGCGGCAGGCCAAAGGGTTTGGCAAAGCTCACCACGAAGAGAGTGACAAGGACAGTCGCCGCTGACAGGGACCGGATCATCGGCGTTCGCTCCGCTGGTTCCCGTGCCATCAACACCAGTGCCCCTAACAGACCCGCCAGGGCGGCTGCGTTGACGGAGGGCTGGGCCGGCGCGCCCGAGACCAGGGCAAAGGTGACGCCCAACACGATCATGGCGAGGACGCCCCAGAGGGTGCCGGAGAAAACGGCGAGCAATAGCCCGTTGCGAAGAACTGCCATCATCCTTCGTCCTTTGGCGAGAAGCGGAAGTAAACGATCGAGAAAGTGAAGAGGACCACGAAGACCACGACGGCGACTGCCGCACCGGCACCGAGGTTGGCCAGGGCGAAACCCTGTTCATAAACGTCGACAGTCAGAGTCCGGGTGCCCGCGCCGCCGCCGGTCAGCAGGAAGATGTCGTCGAACTTGTTGAAGGTCCAGATGAAGCGCAGCAGGAAGAGAACCGACAGGATGCCCGCGAGCTGCGGCAGCGAGAGATACCAGAACTGCTGCAACGGCGACGCGCCGTCCAGCTCGGCGGCCTCGTACATATCGCCGCTGATCGATTGCATGCGCGCCAGGATGAAGAGGAACGAGAGCGGGAAGTAACGCCAAGCCTCGAAGGCGATCACGGTGGTCAGGGCAAGCGGGAAGGTGAATTCGAAACCAAACAGCTTGAAACTGGCCTCGCGCTGACCGAAGAAGTTGATCGGACCGCCCGCTGCGCCCGTCTGCTGCAGAATCGCGTTCAGGGCGCCGGAGAAGGGATCGAGCAGGACGACCCAGGTAAAGGCGACGGCGATCACCGGTGCCACATAGGGGAAGAGAAACAGTCCGCGCAGAATGGCACGGCCGCGGAAGGCCTGGTTCATCAGCAGGGCGGCGAAGAGGCCCAGCACCAGCGCGCCGGCAGTCCCGAAAACCGTGTAGTAGATGGTGACCTTCAGAACGCTCCAGAACTCGGAACCCGCGAAGACCTTGCGAAAATTCTCCAGCGTCAGTTCGGCGTTGGTGAGGATGTTTTCGGAGTCGCCGCTCAGGACCGGTTTGCTGTCACGCGGATTGATCGAAGCGTCGAGGAACGCCTGCCCGACGGTGACTTCGATCCTTAGGCGTTCCCGGTAACCGCCCTCCAGGTCGCCCAGGTCGCAACGCAGGCTTTGGTTTTCGATGACGCAGCGGGCGTCGAGTTCCACTGGAGTCAGACCAGCAGGCCAGCTGTCCGTCATGACCACATCGGCGATGCCGCGCTCCCGGGAGGAATTGCGCAGGCGGTATTCGATCCGGACCTGATCGCCCGCTGCGTTCGCGTCTCCCCGGATACGCTCGTTCGCGACAGGTGTCGGCGGGCGCAGGTCGGCCAGCTGGACCGGCTTGAAACTGATCCAGAAGTTCGCCAGCAAGGGAATGAGGACAATGCTTGCAATGATGAGGAAGGTCGGCGCCAGCATGCCGTAAGCCAGGCGCGCTTCCCGCCTTTGCATCGGCCCTATGCCCTTGGGCGGTCCGGAGGTCGGTTCAAGGCTGCTCATGACACACTGCTCCTCTTCGAAAAGAAAAGACGCGTAGAGAAAGAAATTGCGGGTGGCTCGTTTGCTCTCGCCGCTGCCGGGGTGACCGCGGGAAGAAGCGGGTGACCCGGACAGGCCGGGCCACCCATCGAGTCGCCCGCCTGGGTTATTCGATCCGGGCCAGTTCTTCGTTCATCTTGGCGACCGTCGCGGCAGCATCCCGCTCGCCCTCGATGTATTCGCGCACCGCGCGGTTGATGACCTGTGAATTGATCATCTTGGAGGCCAGCGAAAGCTGCTTGTCGGCGACGCCCCAGCGGTTGGCGGTCTCCAGTCCAGCGACGATGGTCTGGATAACCTGGGCCGGGTAGATTTCGCTCAAGGGAGCTTTGCGGTCGACCCCGACGGGAAGCTTGGACCAGGCCTCGACGAATTTCGTCTCGTCGTTGCCGTCGCCCCGGCGGATCGGGAACTTGCCCTCGGGTGCCAGAGAAAGCGTGCCGGTATAGCCTTCGTCCATGGAGAACTTGACGAACTCAATGGCCGGGTCCGTATCCGCATCCGCGGTGATGCCCAGATAGCGGATGTCGGCCCAGGCCGCGCCCTCTGGGTTGGAAGGTCCGGCGAAGGTGGTCACGACCGCGGTCTTGGAAGCCAGTTCGCGCGACGTCGGGTCGTCGTTGATCGTCGGCGGGGCGCTGTCGCGCAGGCCGGCCAGCTCGTCGAGAATGAAGGGAGACCAGATGATCATGGCCGCCTTGCCCGCAAAGTAGATCTCACGGGACTGTTTCCAGTAAAGCTCGCCTGGTGGCGAGGCTTTCGCGATGGTTTTGTAGAAGTCGAGGACTTCCGTTGTCGCTGCCTCATCCAGGGGCGCGAAGCCCTTCTCGCCGACGGGGGAAACGCCGTTGGCCAGGAAGACGTGCTCCAGCACCTGGCTCATGAAGTTCTCGTCAACCTTGGTGGCGGCGACAAAGCCGAACATCTCCGGCGGATTGTGCAGAGCTTCGATGGCTTTGGTGATGTCCGCGTAGCTGTCGGGCGCGGCGAGGCCTTTTTCGTCGAAGAGGTCTTTGCGATAAACGATCATCTGAGTCCAGCCGTCGACTGGTACGGCGGCATAGCCGTCATCGACCGCGGCCATTTGCAGAGCGCCCGGCGCGAAGGTGCCTGCGCCCAGGTCCTCGACCACATCCGAGGCGGCGTCGCCGTCCAGGATACCGGCCTCGGTCCAAGGGAGAACATACTGCAGGGTATGATAGATCACGTCCGGCAAATCACCGGCGGCGAAGGCCGCCGTGGCCCGGGTGCCCAGGTCTTTCTCGGTGACTGGAATCACCTGTACTTCGATACCGGTTTTGGCCTTGAAGTCGGCGGCGATCTGTTCCTGCAGCGCCAGCCGCTCAGGCTGTTCTTCGGTGGTCCAGAAGCGCAGGCTTTCGGCGGCGAGACTGTGGCTCCCGATACTCAGTGCGATCGCGGCGGTCGCGATCAGACGGGCGGATTTTTTTAAGGCCAGGGGTCGAATGGATTTGACGTCTTTCATTTTCTTTCCTCCCTCGTTCAGCGGTTGTTTCTTCGCGTTCTTGATTACTCCGGGCGTCAGGCGGCGTTGCCGCAGGCGATCTTGCGCGCCAGTTCTTCAGTACTTTGAGCGGGCGGACCGTCCGAGGTCCGTTTTAGGAGTTTTGCCTGACGGATAACCTGAAGCGTCGCGGGATCCTTCCCTTCGATCACGTCCAGCAGCATGTCGGCCACTTGCGCGCCGTGATCGCCGCCGGATTGATCGAAGGTCGTCAGCTGCGGTTCCAGATAGGCGCCGAACGGCAGGCCGTCGTATCCGAGTATGCTAACGTCCCGGCCGACGGTCAGGCCCAGAGACTTGACCGCCGTATAGGCGCCGATCGCCAGGAGGTCGACGGCGCAGATAATGGCGGTCGGCGGCTCCGGCAATAGCAAAAGCCGCCGGGCGATTTCTTCGCCGCTTTCAATATCCAGGTTCGATGCGGTGTGAACCGGTGCATCCGTCGATGCGATCCCCGATGCCGCGATGCCGCGCAGAAAGCCCTTGAGGCGCAGGCGGGCGAAGTTCATGTGGGGCGGTGCGGCGATGTGGGCGATATTCCGGTGACCCTGTTGTACGGCCAGAGCGACCGCCTCGACAAAGGCCGCTTCGTTATCGATGTCGAACCAGGCGTAGTCGTCCGCCGTGTCGCTGCGGCCGTGCGAGACGAAGGGTACAGCGGCGCTGCGCAGGAATTCGATGCGCGGGTCATGGGTTTCGGTCCGGCTCAGGATAAAGCCGTCAACCTTTCGTGCCTCGATCAAACGCCGGTAAACCTGGACCGCTTCCTGGGTGGAGCCCGCCGTCGAGACCAGCAGGTCGCGGCCACGGGCGTTCAGGCTGCGCGACACGCCACCGAGGAATTCCGAGAGAAAGGGATCGTAGGGGGCCGGGGTGCCGCGCACGATGACAATCCCGACAGATTCGACCCGCCCGCGCTTCAGACCCCGCGCCAGAGGATCCGGCGTGTAGCCGAGCTCCTGCGCAGCTGTTTCGATTTTCGCGCGGGTTTTCGGGCTTACGTCGCTGTAACCGCCGAGCGCCCGTGAGACGGTCGATTTGGACAGCCCGAGCGTCTCGGAAAATTCCTTGAGAGTCAGTTTTCCCTTTTTCGGGGCCACGTGTTTTTCCGTCCCTATGGTTTGGATTGATATTTCCAAAACCGGTTTTGTTTTTTCTATTTCTGCGCTTCTTTTGGTGATTTGTCAAACGCCATATTGTGGAGTTCTCAATAATTGATTTGAAAACAACATGTTGACTAGCCATTGGCATGCATGGAGCCTCAAGCCGTGGTTTCGTGATCTTTCTCGCGAGTGCCGAAAGTTTCTGAAGCGAGAGTCTTTTCGGTAAATTGGCCTTAAAACCAGGAGCTGAAACCGTTACTTGTGGTCAATATTTTCTCAAAATACGCGGATATTTGCATTCAAATGACATGATTCCCGGTTTTAAAACCGGTTTTGTACGACTTTACAATCTCTAATGGTGTGCGTTGTCCGGGGCTCGCGATCTGGAGAGGGACCGGGCAGAAACCCTAAGCGGCGTCGGTGTCACGTGATCTAGTGATGCCCCGCGCCCGTAACAATTAATGCTTCGTATTCCGGATTTTGATCGCCCGATTCTTCATGTCCCAACGCCGCCTCGTTCTGATTCTCGGTGACCAACTGACGCCAGCACTTTCGTCGCTGCAGGCGGCGGACCGTCAGCGTGACATATTGGTCATGGCCGAGGTCGTCGAGGAAGCGACCTACGTCCGGCATCACAAGAAGAAGATCGCTTTTCTTTTCTCCGCCATGCGCCATTTCGCCGAACATCTCCGGTCCGATGGCTGGACCGTCGATTACCAGACACTCGACGATCCGGACAATAGCGGCTCGCTAGGGGGAGAGATCGCGCGCGCCGCTAAGCAGCATGACGCGGCGGCTGTCACGGTTACCGAGCCCGGTGAATGGCGGCTGCGGGACGCGATGGAGGGATGGTCGGATGCGCTCGGACTGCCGGTCGAGATCCTGCCGGATACGCGCTTTATCGCTTCGCATGATGACTTCGCCGACTGGGCTGAGGGCCGAAAACAACTGCGCATGGAGTTCTTTTACCGGGAAATGCGCCGCAAGACCGGTTTGCTGATGGAGGGCGACCAGCCGATTGGGGGGAAGTGGAACTTCGATGCCGAGAACCGCAAGCCGGCGAAGAGCGATCTCTTCATGCCGCAACCCGCTGGTTTTAAACCGGATAAAATCACCAAGGACGTTTTGAAGCTTGTCGCAGAGCGCTTCGGGGATCACTTCGGCGAGCTTGGGCCCTTCTGGTTTGGGGTCACGGCGGCGCAGGCGGAAGAGGCGCTGGAGACCTTTATCGAGCAGGCGCTGCCGAAGTTCGGTGATTTTCAGGATGCTATGCTGACCGATCAGCGTTTTCTCTATCACTCCATCCTGTCGCTTTACATCAACGCAGGCCTGCTGGACCCCCTGGCGGTTTGCCGCCGGGTCGAGACGGAATACCACGCCGGGCGCGCGCCCCTGAATGCCGTGGAGGGCTTTGTCCGCCAGATCATCGGCTGGCGCGAGTTCGTGCGCGGCATCTACTGGCTGAAGATGCCGGATTACGCGGGGGAGAACTTCTTCAATGCGAAGAGGGCCTTACCCGACTTTTACTGGACTGCCGAAACCGACATGGCCTGCCTGCGCGCCGCCATTATGCAAACCAGAGAAGAGGCCTACGCCCATCATATCCAGCGGCTTATGGTGACCGGCAACTTCGCCATGCTGGCCGGTGTCGATCCGAAGGAAGTCCATGAGTGGTACCTGATGGTCTACGCGGACGCCTATGAATGGGTGGAACTGCCCAACACCCTGGGCATGAGTCAGTTCGCCGATGGCGGCCTCTTGGGCTCGAAACCTTATGCGGCGAGCGGCAATTACATAAACAAAATGTCAGACTATTGTCACAGCTGCCGCTACAAGGTGCAGCAGAAGACCGGCGAGGAGGCCTGTCCGTTCAATCCGCTCTACTGGCACTTTTTGGAGCGTAATGGGGATAAGTTGCGGGGCAATCCGCGCCTGGGGCAGGTCTACCGGACCTGGGACCGGATGAGTGACGAAAAGCGCGCCGACTATCTGGACTCGGCGGATCGTTTCCTGGAAAAGCTGGTGTGAAGTCTTGAAAGAAAGTTGGATAAGCTATGACCTCCATCGTCTGGTTTAGGCAGGATCTGCGGCTCGCGGACAATCCCGCGCTGGCGCAGGCCGCGCAGCAGGGTGACGTCGTCCCAGTCTTCATCCTGGACGAGGCGGAGGCGCTGGGCGCTTCTCCTGCTCTGGGTGGCGCGGGGCGCTGGTGGCTCCACCACAGCCTCAAGGCGCTTGGCGATGATCTGGGAGGGCTCGTTCTCCTGCGCGGCGATCCGGCGGAGCAGTTGGCGCGGGTGATTGAGGCGGCCGGCGCGACGGCGGTCTACTGGAACCGTTGCTATGAACCGCACGGCATCGATCGTGATACCAAGATCAAAGCCGGCCTGACGGCGCAGGGTATCGAGGCGACGAGCTTCAAAGCCGCATTGCTGCATGAGCCCTGGCAGCTCGAAACAAAGACCGGCGGCCCCTTCAAGGTCTACTCGCCCTTCTGGCGGGCCGCGCTGACCCGGGAGGTCGAGGCGCCTTTGCCACGGCCCAGCGAGACTAAACTGGCGGACTGTAGCCTTGGTGAGAGTCTCGAGGATTTTGATCTGCTGCCGACGGCCCCGAACTGGGCGGAAGGCTGGGAGGATCTCTGGCAGCCGGGCGAGGCGGGCGCGCGAGACCGCCTGGAGGAATTCCTGGAGGAAGGCCTGAAGGGCTACGGTACGCTTCGCAACCGGCCCGACCTGCTGAATGTCTCACGCCTCTCGCCGCACCTGCACTTCGGGGAGATTTCGCCGCGTCAGATCTGGGCGCGCACGCGTTTCTTCGAGGAAGACCGCCCGGAGGTCAGCAAAGACGCCGGGAAGTTCCTGAGCGAGGTTGGCTGGCGCGAATTCTCCTATCATCTGCTTTACCACTTTCCGACCCTGCCCGAGAAGAACTGGCGCCCGGCCTTCGACAACTACCCCTGGCGCGAGAGCGAGGAAGATCTCAAGGCCTGGCAGCGCGGCATGACCGGCTATCCCATCGTCGATGCGGGCATGCGCGAACTCTGGCAGACCGGTTACATGCACAACCGGGTGCGCATGGTGGTTGCCAGCTTCCTGATCAAGCATCTGCGCCTGCACTGGAAGCACGGCGAGGCCTGGTTCCGTGACACCCTGCTGGACGCGGATCTGGCCAACAACTCGGCAAGCTGGCAGTGGGTCGCGGGCAGTGGCGCCGACGCCGCGCCCTATTTCCGGATCTTCAATCCCATGACCCAGGGCAGCAAGTTCGACCCGGACGGGATTTATGTCAGGCGCTTTTGCCCGGAGCTTTCCAAGCTGGATAACAAAGCGATCCACGCGCCCTTCGAGCTGACCGAAATCGAGCTCGCCGCGGCGGGACTCAAACTGGGCCGGGATTACCCCAGACCCATTGTCGATCATGCACAGGCGCGGGCGGCAGCCCTGGCGGGTTACAATGACGTCAAGGCTTCGAGTGAAAGCGCGGCGTGACCGAACGCCCTGAGCCGGGGGAAATCGCAGAGGCTGTCCTGCGGCTCTGCGCGGCCCGTGGTCCGGAGAAATCCATCTGTCCTTCGGAGGTGGCACGGGCGCTGATAAAAGATCTCGACGAATGGCGCGAACTAATGCCCTCGGTCCGTGCCGTCGCCGCTGATCTGCACAGGTGTGGCAAAATCTCTATTCTGCAAGGCGGCTGCGAGGTCGATCCGCAGTCCGCGAAAGGGCCGATCAGGCTGGCTATTCCGCGGAAGCGTTAGTCAGGCTGCCAGCCCCGCCCATCTTCGCAGCGCGCCGGCAGCGCTCCGAGCAGTAGCGGACCTGGTCCCAGTCTTTCGCCCATTTCCTGCGCCAGGTGAAAGGCCGTTCGCAGACCGGGCAGAGCTTGCTGGGCAGATCGGCTTTCTTCCGATGTTTCATCCCTGCGGCTCCTCGCTGGGAAGCAGGGTCAACTGGTCCGGGTTTTCCTTCTTGCGGCGTTTGCGCCCGGTCATGGGGATGCCGCTTTTGCGGCTGCCGTGTTTGCTTTGGATCTCGTCCGCGGTTTCCTTGAAGGCGGGACCGCGCCGCAGCGCCCAGATTTTCTGGCGGGCTTCCTTTGCCGCCGCCAAATGATCGACGACGGGGAAGGGATAGCGCCTGCCGAGAACGCGGCCCGCGCCGTCCCATTTCCAGGGCTCCTGCAGCGCGGCATCGGGAACCTCCGCCAACTCCGGCAGCCAGCGGCGCGTGAAGCTGCCGTCCGGGTCCTGATCGTGACCCTGTTTGACCGGATTATAGATCCGCACCGTATTGATCCCGGTGGTGCCGGATTGCATCTGAACCTGAGGCCAGTGAATGCCCGGCTCGTAGTCGGTGAAAAGGCGCGCCAGATGCTCACCAGGTGCGCGCCAGTCCAGCCAGAGATGCTGGCTGGCAATCGCCATCAGCATGGCGCGCATGCGAAAGTTCATCCAGCCGCTCGCAGCCAGCGCGCGCATGCAGGCGTCGACGAAGGGCAGGCCGGTCTCGCCCTTCTGCCAGGCGGCGAGCCGTTCCGTATCTGGCGTATTGGGGCGAAGCCCATCGTAGGCGCTATGCAGGTTGGTGTGTTCCAGATCCGGCGCGTCTTCGAGCTTCTGCATAAAGTGACAGTGCCAATGCAGGCGGCCCGTGAAGGAACTGAGCGCACCGCGCCAGGAACCGGTCGTGCCCTTCGGCGCCTCCTTGAGCAAACGTTGCCGCGACCAGGTGGCCTGCGCGATCTCACGCGGCGAGAGGCTGCCCCAGGCAAGGTGCGGCGAGAGCCGGGAACAGGCCCGAAAGGCGGTCACGGGGCTGGACATGGCAGTGCGGTAGGCTTCGCCCCGGCTGTTGAGAAAGCTTTCGAGGCGCTCCAGGCCGTTCCGGCGTCCGCCGCTCTGCCGCTCGGAGCAGAGATCGGGAGCGAGGCCCAGCGCGCTGGCGGTTGCTATCCCGCCCGGATCAAACCCGGGGATGGGCCGCAGTGCGGGCGGCGCGGGCGTCACGGCCTCTGCCATGAAACTGTCCCAGCGCCGGGCCCAGCCGTCCCGTGTCTTCAGGCGGCGGATGACACCGTTCTGACGCTCCTGATGCCAGGGAATGCCGGCGGCGCGGCACCAGGCCGCGACCTGCCTGTCCCGCTGATAGGTCCAGAGATTGCCGGTCTCTTCATGGGACCAGAGCGCGGCGATGGGATGGGCCCGGGCGATATCTTCCAGGACTTCGGTGACCGCGCCGGAACGAACGATGAGTGGCTGGCCCAGCGCAAAGAGCGCTTCCCGCAGCTCGTTCAGGCACTCCGTTGCGAAGGCCCACTGGCGGCCTGACATATCCGGTTGCTGCCACAGTTCCGGTTCGGCCACGTAAAGCGGTAACACAGGCCCCTCGGCCGCGGCTTTGGCGAGCGGGCGGTGATCTTCAATGCGCAGGTCGCGCTTGAACCAGACGATCTGGAGGGGGTGTTTGGGAAGTGTCATGCTCTGTGAGATAGCGGGCGCGCTCGGTTTATCCATGGATGATACGCGGCTCGGCGCTCAGCAGATCAGAATTGCGGCGCGCGGCGGTATTTCTGCTCACTAATTGTGCAATGCGATATTTTTTGAGCAGTGACCAGGTGTTTCAATCTGCTGCCCGGCAACGGGATTCTTTTGGAAGAGATCTATCTATCTGTGAAGTCATGCGGAATTAGATGCCGGCATGGCTTGGCACAGAGCTTGCGAAGCCACAGGGATGCAGCGCGCCTAGGGTTCCGGTTTCTCAGAGCGCGATCGTTCCTGACGGAAAACGCCAGGAACGTGGATCGGCCTCTCAGTTTAACAAACAGAGACTGATTCACGTTTTTCACTGAAAGGGTGGAAAACGATCAGAGTCTGGGAAACGCAGGACCGAGAGGTGCAAACCGGACGGCCATGACATAGGTCCGGTGACACGGCGGGATAAAAACCCGGGAGTAAACTGCATAGGTTTGCGCGCGCAAACCTTCTCCCGGTTTGTGCGCAGAGAACCTGATTGCAAGGCCGATCCATAAGGTCCGGCCCAACGAACAGGAGATGCGTACAGCCATGTTACGGACATTCACCAAAGCGATCTGTCTTGCCGCGGCCTTGACTTTCACGGCCTCGCCGCCCGCCGCAACAGCCGCCGAAAAAACCGAGTTCAAAGTTTGCTGGTCGATCTACGTGGGTTGGATGCCCTGGGGATATCTGCAGGATTCCGGCATCATGAAAAAGTGGGCCGATAAGTATGGAATCGACGTCGAGATCGTGCAGATCAACGACTACGTGGAATCGATCAACCAATACACTGCAGGCGCCTATGACGGCTGCTCCATGACCAATATGGATGCGCTCTCGATTCCGGCCGGGGGCGGCGTCGATACGACGGCGTTGATTGTCGGCGACTATTCCAACGGCAACGACGGGATCATCCTCAAAGACAAAGGCAAGCTGCAGGAGATAAAGGGACAGAATGTGAACCTGGTCGAACTTTCGGTTTCACATTACCTGCTTGCCCGCGCGCTCGACTCGGTTGGCATGTCGGAGCGGGATGTGACCGTCGTCAATACGTCCGATGCGGACATGATCGCCGCCTACAGCACTTCCGACGTGACCTCTGTGGTGACCTGGAATCCCCTGCTGTCGGAGATCGAGGCGCAGAAAAACGCGACCAAGGTCTTCGACAGCGCGGGCATCCCCGGTGAGATCATCGACGTCATGATGGTCAACACCGAGACCCTGGCCGCCAACCCGTCGTTCGGGAAGGCCCTGACCGGCGCCTGGTACGAGGTGGCCGCGCTCATGGCGTCCGACAGCGCGGAAGGCAAGGCCGCCCGCACGGCGATGGCCGAAGCTTCCGGCACCGATCTGGCCGGATACGATGCCCAGCTTGCGACCACGGAGATGTTCTATAAGCCTGCCGACGCGGTGGCCTTCAATCAGTCGAGGGAACTGCCCCAGACCATGAAGTTCGTGGCGGAGTTCCTGTTCGATAAGGGCATCCTGGGCGAGGGCGCGCCCAGTCCCGAATTCGTCGGTGTCGCCTTTCCGGACGGCTCTGTGTATGGCGATCCCAATAACGTCAAGCTGCGGTTCGACAGCACCTACATGCAGATGGCTGCCGAAGGTGCGCTGTAACTTCGGTGCTCATTAGGTAAGTGAGCTAACCCTGCCTCGTCCATGCCTCTTCTGGGCTTGGGCGGGGCAGGCAGGGACCGCAACCATGCGCATCACCAATCGAAAGCCGAGCCGTCCGACGGCCTTTCTGCTGGGTCTGACCCCCTTTCTCGGGGTGCTGATCGCCTACGCGGTGGCCAGCCACTACCGGCGTCTGGAGAATCCGGCTGATAAGCTTCTGCCGTCCCTCTCGGACATGGGCGCGGCCTTTATGCGCATGGCGTTCGAGGCGGACCGGCGCTCGGGCAATTATCTGCTGTGGCTGGATACCTGGGATAGCCTCTGGCGGCTTGGCTCCGGGATGCTGATTTCCACGGCGATTGCCCTGATACTTGGGATTTCCATCGGCTTCGTCGCCCATGTCCGCAGCGGGCTCGCGCCCTTCGTCGCGACCTTTTCGCTGATCCCGCCGATCACGGTCCTGCCGATCCTTTTCATCATTTTCGGTCTGGGCGAGGTCTCCAAGATCATGCTGATCGTGGTCGGCACCGCCCCCGTGATGGTACGCGGCGTTTCGCAGGCGGTGATGGATATTCCGCGTGAGATGATCATCAAGGCCGAAACCCTGGGTGCCTCCGTCTGGCAAATGGTCACCCGGATCGTGTTGCCGCAGACCCTGCCGCAATTGATTACGGCGCTCAGGCTGGGGCTGGTGCCCGGCTGGATCTTTTTGGTCTCGGCTGAAGCCATCGCCTCCACCTCGGGTCTCGGTTACCGCATTTTTCTGGTGCGCCGCTTTCTGGCGATGGATGTGATCCTGCCCTACGTCGCCTGGATCACGCTGCTTGCCTTCATCATCGACCGTCTGTTGCGTCTGCTCTCCAAGCGGGCCTTCCCCTGGCATCATCTCAAGGGGGATAGTCTGTGAACGCGTCGCCGCAGATCCGGGTGCGGGATCTTTCCATGTCCTACGGCCCTTGCCTGGTTCTGGAGAGAGTCAATCTCGAGGTGGAGCAGGGCGCTTTCTGCACTATCGTCGGAGCGTCCGGCTGCGGGAAGTCGACTTTTCTGCGCCTGCTGCTGTCTCAGGAAACGCCGACGCGCGGTACGATCGAGCTGAATGGTACCGCCTTGCCGCCGGAACCCACGCCGGACCGGGGGATCGTCTTTCAACGCTATTCCGTCTTCCCGCATCTCTGCGTCGAAGACAATCTGATCATTGTGTCCGAGTTCGAAGCCTCCCGCTGGACGGGCCGGCTGTTCGGCGCGGAACGCAAGGCCGCGCGCGAGGCCGTGCGCGATACTCTGGATCGGATCGGTTTGACCGCTGCCCGCCATCGCTATCCGGCGCAGCTCTCCGGCGGCATGCAGCAACGCCTCGCCATTGCTCAGGCGCTCCTGAAGAAGCCCGACATTCTACTGCTTGACGAACCATTCGGCGCGCTGGACCCCGGGATCCGGGCCGACATGCATGAATTGCTGCTGGGTCTCTGGGAAGAGCTCTCCATGACCGTCTTCATGGTGACCCACGACATCAACGAGGCCTTCAAGCTAGGCACTCGCATGCTGGTGTTCGACAAACTGCGCCACGACCCCCATGCGCCCGAGGCCTTTGGTGCGACCGTGACCTATGACCTTCCGCTCACCAGTGACCGGGCCAACGACCAGGAGAGCACACGTCCCTCGCTGGACGAACTTCTCCCTTCACGACCAAACCCGTAAAACAGAGGACTCCCTTCCCATGTACGAGAGAATTCGAGACAAGACCCGCCGCGCGCATCGGGCCGCCGGGCCGATTGGCGGCCCCTGCTTCTCATTTCCCCCTGCCGCGGTTCGCCACCACCACCCGGACTTCGACAAGCTGCAGCTGCGTGGCTGGAAGGCGGTGCAGAAGGAAAAGGACCTGCCGACGGCAGCCTGGGAAAAAGAGAAGCAGTGGGCGCTGCGCATGGGCCTGACCGGATCGGACTCTCTGACGGATAAGTCCATCCCGACTTTCGCGCGGGGTGAGCTGCCCCACTACGCGGGCATCAATACCTTCCTGAAAGCGCCTTACATCGAGGACGTGACCGCGGTCGGGAATTACGACGCCGCGATTCTGGGGGTGCCCTTCGACGGCGGCACGACCTACCGCCCCGGCACGCGCTTCGGGCCCCAGGGCGTGCGCAAGATCTCCGCGCTCTACACGCCCTACAATTACGAGATGGGCGTCGATCTGCGCGAGCAGATGACCCTCTGCGACGTGGGCGATGTCTTCACCATTCCCGCCAACATCGAAAAGACCTTCGACCAGGTGACCCGCGCGGTCAGCCATGTGGCTTCGTCCGGCGCGCTGCCGATCATCATCGGCGGCGATCACTCCATCGGTTTTCCCTGTGTGCGCGGGATCGCGCAGTGCACCTCCAAGCGTATCGGGATCGTGCATTTCGACCGCCATGTGGATATCCAGGAGAAGGACCTGGACGAACGCATGCACACCACGCCCTGGTACCACGCGACCGACCTGGCCAATGTCCCCGCGGTCAATCTGGTGCAGATCGGCATCGGCGGCTGGCAGGTGCCGCGCGAAGGCGTCGAGGAAGCGCGCAAGCGTAACACCAGCATCTTCACCATGCGCGATGTCGAGGAGATGGGCCTGGCCGAAACGGCGGCGCGGGCGCTGGAACTGGCCTGGAAGGATGCCGACGCGGTTTACCTTTCTTTCGATATCGATTGTGTCGATGCCGGGTTCGTTCCAGGCACCGGCTGGCCCGAGCCCGGCGGCTTTCTGCCCCGCGAGGCGCTGGAGCTGGTGTCGCTGATTGCCCGGGAAGGGATTTGCGGTCTTGAAGTGGTGGAGGTCTCGCCGCCCTATGACACCTCGGACATTACCGCGCTTTTGGCCACCCGCGTCATCGTCGACGTGCTGGGCACCCTGGTGGCCCATGGCAAGATGGGCGCGCACAAGGGCCTGATCGACAAGCCGGTGAGCATTCCCGCCGGCCCGGAGGTCGCGTGACATGACCAAACTCGACAGCATGCATGCGCATGACCATCCACACGATCATGGGCACGGGCATGGGCATGGGCATTCACAGGATCACAGCCATCCCGGCCCGGGACATAATCACAGGCACGAGGGCACGGAACACCTGCACAGTCATGTGCACGGCCAGTCGGACAAGGAACGGGCGGAGGAAGTCAAAGTCCTGGCGACCAGTTTCCTGGAGGGATTCCGAAGTGCCGAGGATAAGACCAGCTATCTGCGCCTCGCCGGTGTGCCCTTCCAGCGCAAGGGGTCCGACGGCCTGATCATGTATCTGGTCGATGCCGCCATTGTCGCCAACTGGCAGATCGGCACGGCCTCGCCGGCCTTCGCGTCGCGCGAACTGCTTTATATGCCGTTTCCCGGCAAGATGATTGACAGCCGGGAAAGCATGACTTTTACCTACGTATCGCTGAGCGAACGGACGGATGTCGACCTTCTGTCGATGCTGGCCGAACGCGTTGAAACTTCACTGCAGGGAGAGACCCATGATCACTAAGAGCTTTACGCTTTCCGGCGCTGCCGCCGCCGTCACGCTGTTCGCGGCGGGACCGCTTGCTGCCCATCCGGGCGACCACAGCGGTTTGGACGTGAGCGGCTTTATCGCCCACTTCGTTCAGGAGCCGTTTCACGCTGGCGGACTGCTGCTCGCCATCGCCCTTGGCGCTTTTGCCGTCGTCAAGCTCCGCAAAGCGCGCGCAAACCGTCGCGAAAAATAGCGCGGGCAGAGGATTCGAATCGGATTCGAATCGGACTCAGATCGCCCGCGAGTGCCGTGCTTCGCCATGCTCCAGGTAGCTGTCGAAGACGGCGCACACGGCGCGGACCAGGGGCTGGCCGCGTTCCGTCACGGTGATCTTATGGTCAGCCACCTCGACAAGGCCGTCGGTGATCAGAGGCTTCAGATCGCTCAGTTCCTTGTCGAAGGCTCCGCTGCTCACCTGCCCGGCGTCGCAGAGTGCCGAGACGTCGAGTTCGCCCTGGCACATAAGCTCTTCGATGGCACGCCGCCGCAGGCGGTCGTCATCGCTGAGCTCCCGGCCTCGCGCGACGGCGAAGTTCCCCTCCCGGATGTCCCTGGCATAGGCGACGAAATCCGGACTGTTCTGGATGTACCCCAAGGGCAGGCTGCCGATCGCGGAGACGCCTAAGCCGATCAGGACGTCCGCATCATCCAGAGTATAGCCCTGGAAGTTACGGCGCAGCCCTCCCGTGGTGAGCGCCTTGGCCATGGGATCTTCCGGCAAGGCGAAGTGGTCCAGGCCGATCTGCGTGTAACCGAGCCATCCCAGCATCTTGGAGGCAAAGCCCGCCTGTTTCACGCGCGCGGGGCCGTCCGGCAGCGCCGCTTCGTCGATCAATTGCTGGTGTTTCTTCATCCAGGGCACATGGGCGTAGCCAAAAAGGGCGATACGGTCGGGCCTGAGCGCGGTGCTCAGGCGCAGATTTCGTTCCAGCTTGCTCAGGTCCTGGCTTGGAAGGCCGTAGAGCAGGTCGAAATTGATCGAGGGAATGCCGGCGGCGCGTAGGTCGGCCACGCATTTCTCGACCATTTCGAAGGGTTGAACCCGGTTGATCGCTTCCTGGACCTCCTTGTTGAAGTCCTGCACCCCCAGGCTGGCCCGGTTGACCCCGGCCGCGGCGAGAGCCTTGGCTTGAGTCTTGCCGAGTCTGCGCGGATCGACCTCGACCGCGACTTCCGCGTCCGGCGCAAAATCGAAGTGCGCGCGCAGCAAATCCATCAGGCCCGTAAAATCCTCGTCCGACAGCAGATTGGGCGTTCCCCCGCCCCAATGAATGTGGCCAACCTGGCGGCGCTCAGGCAGGGCCGCGGCGACCAGCTCGATCTCCTGACGCAGCAGCTTCACATAATTCGCAACTGGGGCGTAGCTGTTGACCACCTTGGTGTGACAGCCGCAATACCAGCACATCTGACTGCAGAAGGGGATATGCAGATAGAGCGAGAGTTTCTGATCAGGTCGGATCGCACCCAGCCATGCCGCGTAATCCCGTGAGGTGACGTCAGGTGTGAAATGCGGCGCGGTCGGATAGCTTGTGTAGCGCGGTAGCCGGGCGTCGCGATATTTGGCGAGGGTTTTGTCCATGGCGTGAAGCTAGGAGGGCTGCAAGCTCGCCGCCTTGATTTCGATCAAATGAAATTTACTTCTTCACAGGTTTTTGATGTGCCCTCTACCTGGGATAGCAGGCGGCCTTAAAGAGATTTTTAGTCTTTTTCTTCATTAATTTTATCTGTTTCGGGCTCCCTACCCGGCGGTGTCCATCCCTCCGACCGCCCCCTCAGATGGGCTGCGTCCGGGCCACTGTTGTTCTGGAGATACTCTTATGAAAAAGCCTTCCATCGATACATCTGCATCCACAGCGCGTCACGGTATTGCCGTGGCTTTTGCTGCCGCCGCTGTGACCTTAAGCGCGTTTTCGATGAGCAGCGAACTGCAGGCATCAGGCGATGCGACCGTGATTGTCCTGACCCAGACACCATGCCAGTTCCTTGAGACCGAGGGTGTCGACCATGGCTACAGCGCAGAGAAACGGGCGGACTGCATGAAAATCAACGATGCCTCGGGCGCTGAACGGCTCGAAAAGTCGGAAAATCTCGTTCTCAAGCCGGGAAAATATATCTTCCGGGTGTCCAACAAGAATGTCCCCTACACCCTGGGCTTCTGGCTGCGCGGGGACGGGCTTGCGAACCGCGCCATGCTTCCGAGCGTATCCGGGGGCGGTCTGGCCGAGGGGCAAACCGCGGATTACCAGATCACTCTGGAGGAGGGCGATTACGTCTTCTCTTGTCCGCTCAATCCGACACCTGACTACAAGCTTCGGGTTAAGGGCTGAGTCCGGAACAGAAGCCTCGCAGAAGGCCGCGGCAGCCGGCAAATCGACCGCCGTGGCATTTTTCTCCAAAAAAAAAATCGAATAAAACGCCGGGTAGCGTGTTGGCGTCCTGTAAATCGATAACTGCTCCCGGTTTCGATGGCAGGCGTTTGGTCTCTGTTGTCGGCTGTTCAAGGGGGCTGGACAGAGAGGAAACAGGAACATGGTTAAAGCCATTGCGAGTGCGGTTTTTGCCCTGGCGGTCCTTACGGGAACCGCGCAGGCGGAGAGCTGGAGTCTGTCTTCCGGCGAATCGAAGGTCTCCTTCGGGTCTATCAAGAAAGGCACGATCGGCGAAGTGCATCACTTCGGCGAGGTCAGCGGGCAGGTCGCCGCCGACGGTGCGGTCAAAATCGAGATCGATGTCGCCAGCGTCGAAACCTGGATCGATATCCGCAACGAACGCATGCTGAAATGGGTCTTCGACTCGGTCAACTTCCCAAAAGCGGTCATCTCCACCCAGCTTGATATGAGTAAGCTGCAGGCGCTGGAGCCCGGCGAAACCCTCTCCATGGATGTGACAGCGACGCTCGCGCTGGCCGGTCAGAGCAGCGATATCGACGCCAGCCTCTTCGTGGCCCGCCTGAGCGACGGAAAGGTGCTGGTGACCAGCGACGAACTGCTGATGCTCGATACCGCGGATTTCAATCTGACCGAGGGTGTCGAGAAGCTGCGCCAGGCGGCGGAGCTGAGCTCGATCGCGCAGGCGGCACCGATTTCGATCCGCCTTGTGTTCACTGCCGACGAAAAGAGCGCGGGGCTTTCCCCCGCCGTCGTGCCCGCGGGACTTAAAGTCTCCGCGGTCGCGGCCGCGGTCACCGGCGATGCTGCGGCGGGGGCGAGAGCCTTCCGCCGTTGCGCGGCCTGTCATGAGGTCAAAAGCGAGAAGAATAAAGTCGGCCCGCATCTGGTCGGCGTGGTCGGCCGGGCGGCCGGCAGTATCAAGGACTACCGCTATTCCGAGGCTATGTCCTCGACGGCCATTGTCTGGACGCCAGAAACTCTGGGTGAATTCCTGAAGGACCCGAAGAAGTATCTTCCCGGGACCAAAATGGTCGCGAAACTGAAAAAACAGAAAGACATCGACAACATCATCGCCTACCTCGCCGAGGGGCCGGAATAGCCGCTTTTCCGCGGCTCTCGCGCCCGGCATTCAATTTAAGATCTCTATCGCTTTATTTTCTTTTCAACCAAGTCCTTTCAGCAAGATACCGACGTCTTAACCATTTGTTAGGGATTGCCGATCTATCAGTTTCTTCAGATAGATGTGCGTGTCGCGGCGGACTTCAAAGCTTCCAGAAACTGCCACAAAACGATCACCATCTGAGGTGATGTTTCGTCGCGTTCGATGCCTACATCTTGTGCAGAGAAGAAACCAGGAAAGCTAGGAAGCAGAGTATGAACCGCAGTTGGAGCGCACAGGGCGAGGAACCAACTCTTGAGACCTTTTTTGAAGATCCGATCGTGGATCTGCTGCTGCAGCGTGACGGCCTGACCCAGAGCGACGTCTGGCAGGCGATCGATAAAGCACGGCCCGCATTCCGGAACAGCGATGTTAAGACACCGCCGTGTAGCACTTTACCCCAAAATCGTCATACCAGCTTAGCCAAGACTTCTTGTCACTATTGATGATCTGCGGACAGATCCAGACTTGGTAGCCGAGGTCGATGGCGCCGTCGATCCGGGGACCCTGGTTCATATGATTGTCGTAGCCGCCGACAACGGTTCGGTTGACGCACATTTCCCCCATCTGACCCATGACGATCAGTTCGTTGATACCCGCCGACCGCAGTAATGTGTCCAGGAGGCTTTTGCCTCTGTTGTTTCCGAGGGATTTGCCGCTCGCGTCTATGATGCCAAAAGCATTCATCCCGATCTTGAAAAAGACCGGAGTGTCCGGCGGCAGCATCTTCGCAAGGTCGTTGTTGGTCGGGTGACGGCCCGCAGTCGTCATTGCCGGGTTCAGCTCGATCATGACACTTTTGAATTTCATTTCCTGGGCAAAGGCGATGATCCGTTGCTGGTCAATCGTGCGCTGACTCAATGTGTTGCTGCTATCCTGCTCGTCGATAATCAGGAGGCCGAACCTGCGGTTGGTTTTGCCCTGAAGATAGGTCTCGATGCCTGGTATCAGCCCGCCGGTGTATTTGGTCACCTGACTGCTCCCCCGTTCCGCGCAGCCCCTCCGGTCACTTCGGGAACGTGAATCCGTTTCTGACCTTGCGGACCCTATAGCTGGTACCGGTCACGTAGTGGCGGTATTCGAAGAGCTTGGGTTTCAGGGTCAGGATTTCATAGGCGTCGTAAAACCTCGCCTTGGCCGTGTCCGTCCCCACCATCTGATCGCCTTGGCGCCAGCCCTGGGTTGCGGAGAAATAGACCGGGCCCGAGACGCCCCAGATACCGGTTTCCATATGCGCGCGGGTGCGGCCGTCCGGCGCGTAAATCCGGAACTGGATGCTGTAGGTGCCATCCTTCTTCCAGTGGACGACCCACTGGATCCGCCCCCCGTCGGTGGGCGGTGTCTCGCCGAACCAGGTTCCCACCAGCAGGTTCCTGCGCTCCTCCTGGGTCAGGAACGACTGGCTTTCGTCCGCATGCGCGGCTTTATGGGCCGTGACCGTGGTGCCAGCCAGAACCAGTGCGACGACAAGTCTGTAGATGATGCGGCACATGACCGCCCTCCCGTCCGTCAGCCCGAATTTTGCCTCGGCTTTGGTTTTTCTAATTTGTAGGCTAATCAATTTTTGCAGGAAATCGCAATTCCGCTGTACGCATTTCCGGCGTTATGTTGCAGAATTATGATGGTTATATTTACCATGGGTTGTATTTTCTCAGCGTCTTCATCTTGCAGGGAATAAATGCCGTGAGAACGAGCTTCGGGGACCGGATTGTTCCAAGCCTGATGGTCAGCGATCTGGATGTGACTCTCGACTTCTATGTCGAGAAGTTAGGGTTCGAGGTCACGGGCCGTTATCCTGAGATGGGCGACCCGCTCTGGGCCGAAATCGAACGCGACGCTGTCGCCCTGCAGGTCTTCTCTGCGGACTTTGCACCGGAGGGGTTCCCGTCCCGTCCCGGTCTGACCGGCACGCTCTATTTCTACCCCGACGACGTTTTACGGCTTGCCGCGGAGTTAAGGGGACGGGTGCTGTTTGAATGGGGACCGGAGGTCATGGACTACGGCCAGCGCGAATTTGCGCTCCGCGATCCCGATGGTTACTACCTGGCCTTCGCGGAGCCCGCCTGAAGTGACCGCTGGGTTGGGAACTCATATTCTTTGACGGTCTTGACGACAAAATTATGTGTTCTGGCAAGGAATTAAGAGTGGAGCGATGCTGAAGCATCGTGCTTAGCCAGAATTGGACCGATGACACGACGCTGTCCAGAACTCATAATCTTATCGCCCGGATGGGTCGTATTTTGCCGGATTTTAGGTGCGTTGACGCCTCTTACCGGGCCTACGGGCCCGCTTTCGAGCCCTCGCCTGCCTAAAATCCGGCAAAATACGATCAAGACCATCAAAGAATATGAGTCCTCAACCTAGGCAGGCGCGCGCAGAGGTGTAACCTCAAACGGACCGAATGCTGGCCTCTTTTCGGGCCGACAGGAGTCTCGTTTTCAAGCCAACAGGGGTCTGGTTTTCAGGCCAGCAGGAGTCTGGGCGGTCCGGAGAAAACCCTGCGGCAGTCCAGAACCCGGTGATCGGACGCGCGTCGGTCGAAGGCGCGCCTGTCCCCGGCTGAATAGCCCGTCCGGGCATCGGGTGCGCCGCTTTCAGCTCCACTGCGGCGTACAAGAAACCGACGCTCTGCCCTGCGGCGATCTGACTGCCGCCGTTCGATCATATTCAGATGCGCGGGACCGAAACCAACCGGAGTCCGCTCTCCAGCGTCAGAGGCCTGCCTTGTCTCGACATCGAGAACCTCGCCGCTGACGTCATTCAGGATGGTTCCTGTGAGACGGTCTCTCAGCAATCCGATATCGCGCAGGGTGTGATCGTTTAAAGCCTCAAGATTAACCATCCGGCGTTTCTCAACCCTTTGCGCTTTGAACTGCGCGAATGCGATTTTGAAATCAGTGATCAGCGGCTTTGCCGCGCACGCAATCCGGTGTTTGAACAGTCTGAAAACTTGCCGCTGCCCTGCACCGCGATTTGAAGCGGACATGGGATCCATCCTTTCGTCTTCTTGCCGATTTTGCGGAACAATCGCTGCGCGTCTGAAGCCGGCCGCAGCCAAGATCCGTCATTCTGTTATTGGCTATTCTCCAAGTCCGCCGTGAAGCGGCTGTGATTTTTCAGCAGGCTCCTTAGAGGCCGGGCGTGAAAAATCTGTCAAAACTGTGCCTTTGGTTTTCTGAATCTGAGCCTGAGTAAAAAAAACCGGCTCCGCCATGGAAGAGAGGCGGAACCGGGAGAGTGGGAGGCAAAGGGTGTTCGAGATGTTGTTTTCCAGATCTTCAGGGCCTTACGCGTATCCCGAGGTCTAGAACTCGGGGGCCTAGAACCCGGGAGTCTAGAGCCGAGAGTCTAGAGCCGGGAGAGACTGAGGCTCGTGGCATCGCCCGCCCAGGCGGCGTTGAGCAGGCGCTGCATCTCGGCGGCGGCTTTGGCGTCGCCCACCGCTTTATAGGTTTCGCGCAGACCGTAGAGCGCCCAGCCGTTGTTCGGTGTTTCATAGAGGGCGGCCTTGAAGGCACGCTCGGCGTCGTCGGGCCTCCCGCTTTGCAGCAGGGCCGCGCCGAGCGACTGATTGACGGGATAGTACCAGTAGGGCGGCTCCATATAGGGCAGGCCGGCCTGGATCTCGACAGCGGCGGAAAAACGGCCGACCGCTTCGTCATATCTGTCTTCTGCCTGGGCAATCCGTCCCAGCAGAACCTGGCGGGCCAGGGCGACGACTTCCGGACCGGGCACGGCGGATTCAATCAATGGCGTGAAGTCGGTCCTGGCGTTGATCTGCTCGATCGCGCCGGCCTCTTCACGGGCCGCCTCAAGTGCGCCCTCCATGACAAAGGCGCTGCCGCGGGCGTAATGCCACATGGCCCTGATGAAGGGCACGGAACCGCCGGGGTCCGGAATGGCCAGGATCTCTGCCGGGTTGCCGAATTGGGCGAGAGCAAGGATCGGTGCGGCCTTGATCGGCTGCACAAGAGGGATTGCCTCGGCCGCCGACATCGGCAGGACGGCGTCCAGCTTGCCTGCCGCCTTCAGCACGGTCTCTCCGGCCCCGGCCATCTGTGCCGATGTCATGACGAAATGCACATTGTGCGGATAGTAGACCAGCGGATAGATCCCGCTGGACTGCAGCTTGGCGATCAGGGCTTCGTCGGCCTCGATCGCCGCCTCATTGACGCGCACGGAGTCTATGTAGCGGCCGACACGGGTGTAGATGTGCGAGGGCATGTGCACGATGTGACCCGCTCCCGGCATGAGGGCGCTCAAGCGGTCGGCGTGCTTCTCGGCGCGCTCGGGCGTGGTGGAAGCCTCAACGATGTGGATGTAGAGGTGGATTGCGGCGGCATGATCCGGATTGCGGGCCAGAACGGTCTCCAGCACGGATACGATCTCATGGGTCCGGCCTTTGGGTGTCTGCGCATCGGCTTCCCAATAATCCCAGGGGGAGAGGTTCATCATCGCTTCGGCAAACATCACCGCGATATTGTCGTCCTCCGGAAAGCGCAGATGGACCGCCCCGATGGCGTTGGCAAAATTCTGATCCAGGATCGCCCGGCCAGGATCTTCCTGGTCGGAAGGATCGGCGTTCGAGGCATCGAAGTAGCGCGCGTCGAGCGCCGCGATCAAAGCCTGTTCCTTATCGCTGGCACCCGCCGCCCGGCGCCGCGCCTCGCGGATGGCTTCAGAGGCCGGCTGCAGGGCTTCGGGCTGCATCGGGACGTTGACATTCGGCCCCAGTGCCCAGGCCTCGCCCCAGAAACACAGCGCACAGCCGGGATCGAGTTTTTGCGCCTGCTTAAAGGAGCGGATGGCGTCGGCGTGGTTGAAGCCGTAGGCCAGCCGAAGGCCCTGGTCGAAGTAGCGCTGGGCTTCAGGGGTCGTTGTTGTGATCGCAATGCTGAGGTCTCCGAGACCCTCCAGCAGCGGCATCCTGGGATCGTCGTCTTGTGCTGCCTGTCTGTTGCGCAGGCCGGCCAGGATGGCACGGGCGGGTTGCGGGGCGGCACTGCTCAGGGATTTCCGGGCCGCTTTGCCGCGGCAGATCGTTCCCGCGATGAGACGCGGGTCGAAGAGATCGCTTTGCGAAACGCCTGCTGCCGACGCGAGCTGGGTTTCCAATGGGTTTTCGGTTTCCGGTGAGGTTTCGGTCTCGGGCGCGGTCTCGGCTTTCGAGTCACCGGAAGAGGGGGTGAAGGTCACAGCGATCGCTAGTGCTGTCGCGGCAAGAGTCAGAGCGGGAACTTTCCAATCAGTCATGATCTTGATCCACCTGTGTTGAGACAAACGGGCGGGCGCCGGGGCGCAGCTGCGGACAGCGCGGTCCTTCGCCCTGCCGATGCAGGCCGTTCGTGGTTTTTTCTGTTCAGGAAAGGCGGGGGGAGATCCGCCGCGGATGCTCCCCCGCTCAATCAATCAGGCCCGTTCAATTGGGCCTGGTTCGTCAGGCAACACTTGCTTCTTCCTGCGCGCTCGTGCCCTGGGCAAGCCGGCGCCGGAATTTCGCATTCAGCGGACTGGTCGGCTTGAGCGCCATGCGCTCGTTTGACAAAGCGCGTGCCAGGCCATGCTGGCCGTCGCGGAAGGCAGATTCGATCAGTGTCAGATCGATGACGTCCCGCTGGGCGTGGCTGCCGCCGAAGCGATTGGCGATGGTGCGGAGCGGACGAATCAGTTCGATCGTGCGGGCATAATCGCCGTGGCTGAACGCCTGCAACGCCATGCAGAGTGGATACCCGACCTCGGCGGTCATGGCGTCGTTACTTCCGCCTTTGCCGATCCGTGCTTTCTGCGCCGTCAACACCCGGTTAGCGTCTTGGGCGTTGCCGCTGCCGACAAAGGCCATCATGGCATGGAAGTCGTTGAAGGCGTAAAATGCGTCCTCGGCGACCGGTGACCAGGCCTTGGCGATTTCATTCCAGCGGTCGCCGAGCTCGACACCCCGCAGATGCAGGCGCCAGAGCATGGCCGAAGCATCGACCATATCCAGGGCGACCTCCGAACGCTCCACACGGATTCTTGTGTCATAGAGATTCAAAACCCGTTCGATCTGACCGAGATCCAGATAGTACATGGCCAGATGCCACCAATTGTGAACGGACATGAAGTTGTCGGTGGACCACTGGACCTGACGGCTTTCCATCCAGTCTATGCCCTGCTGCTGGCGGCCTTCCATCTCGTAGACATGGGCAACGGCATGCTGTGCCCAGGCATCGCGGGTGTTCAAATCGATCGCCTGATGACCATAGTCTTCGGCACGGCGATAGTCGCCCATTTCCTCGAGGCCGAAGGCATACATGCCCAGCAAGGCATGGTAGCCGGTGATGCCGCCCGACCACTGGGGCAACTGGCGGGCAACGCGGTCACGCAAACTGCGGGCATCGCCAACAAAGAAATCGAACAGATGTGCGGTCTGAAGGGCGACGATATCCAGGGGATAGTCGATCAGAACGCTCTCCAGGGCATTGATGCCACGCTGCATGTCGCCCGCGAGGAATTGCTGAATGGCGGCGATGTGCCCGGTTTCACGGTCGTTCGCGGGCAGCGGTGTCACGGCTTTGAAGCTGGCTTCCGCTTCCGGCATGGCGGCACGCTCGGACGCGAGCAGGTGCAGGTAAGCCCTGAAGCAGTGCGCCATGACGAAGTTGGGGCTCTCGGCCAGGGCCGCATCGATGGTCGCCACCGGGTCGTCGATGTAGCACTGCAGCTCGGTCAGGGCCTGCGCGTAAAGCTCCGATGCTTTTTCGTTCGCGCCGGTCAGGCTGTAACCCTGCGGGTCTTTGGCGGACATATATTCTCTCCTGGGGCTTTTTGTTTGTTGCGATGACCCGGTTCTAAGCTGCGGGCGTGACTCCGCTGTAGGATGAGGCGTGAAAAAGCCGTCAAAAAAACTCTAGCGCCCTGAATCTATCGGAAATTGCGGCTTTCCGGATGATTTTTTACGGCTTCGGCACGGCAAGAGGCGGCGTGCCGGTAAAAATCACTTCAACTGTCGGACTTGCCGCTTCTCTTTCGTCTATAAGAGAACCACTCATGGAGGAGGAGCCGGAACATGCTGTATGCACTACTGATTTATCAAGCCGAAGAGGTTACGGAAGCCTACGGCGAAAGCGAACAGGACGCAGTTATGGCAGCCCACGGGCAGATGCAGGAAAAAGCCAAGGCCAAGCAGCAGTTCGTGGCGGCAACCAAGTTGATGCCGACCTCTTCCGCGACGACTTTGCGCGGCGCGCGCGATGGCGTAGGCGTGATCGACGGCCCTTTTGCCGAGACCAAGGAACATTTCGGCGGCTTCTACCTGCTTGACTGCGCAAACCTGGATGAGGCGATGGACTACGCCCGGCAACTTCCCCATGCCGTCACCGGCGCTATCGAGATCCGGCCCGTGGCCTACAACGAGGTCGTGATGCCCGACCCGGAGACAGGCATCGGTGCTGAGCAATTCGAAACTCTCACTTAGTTTCACAGCATGGACTCGGTCGCCGCCATCGTGCGTTCGGACAGCAAGCGGGCGCTTGCCACGCTGATCCGGATTCTCGGTGATATCGAACTTGCTGAAGACAGTTTGCAGGAGGCCGTTGCGCAGGCATTAGAGCATTGGCCCAGAGCCGGACGACCCGACAACCCTCTGGCGTGGCTGATCACCACGGCGCGGAACAAGGCGATCGACCGGCAGCGCCGCCGGGTCCTGGAAAGGCGTTACAGCGAATCCCAACAGGATTTACACGAACTGCCATCTGCCGGGTTGCATGCGGAAGAGGGTATGGAAGAGGCGGTTTTGGGTTTGCATATCCAGGACGATTTGCTGCGTCTTATCTTCACCTGCTGCCATCCGGCACTGGCCCGTCCGGTACAGACGGCCCTGACCTTGAAGACCATTGCTGGCCTTAGCGTTGCGGAAATCGCCAGTGGTTTTCTGGTGCCGGTCAAGACCATGGAACAGCGCCTGATCCGCGCAAAGCGCAAGATCGCCGAAGCGCGCATCCCTTATGAGGTGCCGCGCCCGGCCGATCTGCCGGAACGCCTGGGTGCCGTCCTGAGTGTAGTTTATCTGATCTTCAACGAAGGATATGCCTCATCCGGTGCGGGGGATTTGATCCGCGTCGATCTTTGTAAGGAGGCGATCCGTCTGGCGCGCATGCTTGTCCGCCTCTTCAGAGGTGAACCCGAGGTTTCCGGCCTCCTGGCCTTACTGCTGTTACAGCATTCCCGGCACCGCGCCCGCACGGATGCGCAGGGCCAGTTCGTCACGCTGGATCAGCAGGACCGCGGGCTATGGGACAGCGGTATGATCGCCGAGGGGCGGTCGCTGGTCGAAAAAGCCCTTCATCAGAAAAAACCGGGCCCCTATCAGATCCAGGCGGCGATCGCGGCGCTGCACTGCGCGGCCCGGGATGCGGAGAAAACCGATTGGCCCCAGATCGCCGAGCTCTATGCAGCCCTGGAGCACAGACAGCCGTCACCGGTTGTCACCCTGAACCGAGCGGCGGCAGTCTCCAAGGCGCGCGGGCCGGAGGCCGGCCTCGCGCTGCTTGCGACGATTGAAGATCTGCCCGATATGCAGCGCTATCATTACTTTCATTCGGTTCTTGGCGCTCTGCTGGCGGAATGCGGCCGAGCGTCCGAGGCGATTGCGGCTTTTCAGCAGGCGCTTTTGCTGACCCGCAATCCGAGTGAACGTGCATACCTGCAGTCCAAGGTCACGGCTCTGCTCGGCCAAGACAAGGCGGGATAGCTCTCCGATCCTGAAGTTATTTTACGCGTTCTGTCGGACTTCTGCCTGGGTGTGCGTCTATAATCTGTGGAGCAGATCGAAAGACGGCCGGATTCAGCCTTCATTGCCGGAGGGTCCACGATGAAGCGTCGAGATCGCGTCCGCGAAGTTTATAAGCACGCAGACAGGAGAGTATTTCATGATTGATCCCTTTCAAACCCACGGCGCTTTCAGCTGGTCGGAGTTGCGCACCGACGATG
The DNA here is from genome assembly GCF_007004665.1 of Denitrobaculum tricleocarpae. Classification (GTDB taxonomy): domain Bacteria; phylum Pseudomonadota; class Alphaproteobacteria; order Kiloniellales; family Kiloniellaceae; genus Denitrobaculum; species Denitrobaculum tricleocarpae. The sequence continues at coordinate 289,551 of NZ_ML660060.1, forward strand.
TCGAGAAAGCCAAAGCCTTCTACACCGGCGTGATGGGTTGGACGACGGAAGAAATGTCTATGGCGGACGGCGGAACCTATACGGTCTTGAAAGCCGGAGAGACATCGGTTGGCGGTCTGATGGCCATGCCCGAAGAGGCCAAGGGCGCGCCACCCCACTGGGCCGTATATGTCACGGTTGACGATGTGGACAAGCGCCTGAAGATGACCACGGCCGCAGGCGGCAGTGTCCTTATGCCGCCCATGGACGTCCCGGAAGTGGGACGGATTGCGGCGGTCGCGGATCCCACCGGCGCGGCGATCTGTCTGATCACCTATTCGGGGAAGGAGTGCGATTAACGCGTCCGAAGATGTTGCGGGTCCGGCGCTTGGCTGCCGCCGGACCCGGACACTGCTGACCGTCCCCGGTACCGGAGGGTCTGAGAAACAGCGCCTGGGGAAGGCCGAAAAAGCTATTCGCCCTCGGCCATGTCTTCCAGCGCCTCGAGGCTTTCCAGCCGCACTTCGTTGCCGGGCAGGAGGGTAATCAGGCCGGACGACTTGAGCTGGGTAATGGTCCGGCTCACCGTCTCCGTCGTAAGCCCCAGGAAATCCGCCATATCGGTTCGGGTAATGGGGAGGGCGATGGGATTGGACTGAGAGCCGCTTTTCTTCGCGCGCCTGGATAACATCAGCAAAAAGGAGGCGATTTTCTCTTTTGCCGTCTTGCGGCCCAGAATCAGCATCTGCTCCTGTGCCAGCGCAAGCTCGTCGTTGGCAATGCCCAGCAGGCGCCGCTCAACTTTGGGAAAGTCTCTAAGCAGATGCTCCAGCTTTTGCCGGTTAAAGCGGCAGAGTTGTGTGCTGCAAACGGCTTCCGCGCTGTAAGCGTAGGCATCCCGGGTCGACAATCCCAGGAAATCACCCGGAAAGAGGAAACCGGTGATCTGCCTGCGGCCATCTGAGAGAAGTTTGTAGACCTTCATCGCACCTGAGGTGACGTTGAAGACATGATCCGCCGGGGCACCCTCGTCGAACAGACTCTGGCCGGTGGTCAGGGAAACGTCGGAAGATACCCGGTTAAGATGATCAAGCTCCTCATCGCTCAACGCGTTGCAGAAGCTCAGGTCGCGGACAGGGCAGGCGGCGCAGGAGGACACACTGCTGCCCTGCGGTCGCGGAATCGCGTCACGCAGAAGGTTCACAGCACCGTTTCCATGCTCATTTTGTCCTGCCAAGGATCTATCCACCTCAAATCGGTCGGGTTCGATATCGGTCAGAGTTTCACTCGTTGTGAAGGGGGTTACAACAGAAATGTGGTAGCCCGCGGCAATCTTATATTCGAAAACACGAATTTAACCGCCATGGATCCCTTTGCGTGAATGCCACAGCTGCTTTGATACATATCAAAGACAAGCGGGATGTACCACAGCATCGTTCATCAATTATCGCTGGCTAAACCGATAGGATGGACCGCTGGAGATGGACTTGCAGGCGCGCGAATTGACGACTGACCGAATGGCCCAGGCCTTTCCTCTCATGCAGTTGGTAAACCCGAACCTGTCATTCGATGGCTGGCAACGCTATGTCGCCTATCGAACCCAGAGTGAAGTCACAGAGCCAGGCGGGATTTTGCTGATTGAGGATGCTTCGCAGCATATTGCCGGCCTTTTCGGCTATCTCATTGAACTCAATCTGCAACATGGCAGGGTTTTGGTGGCACGGGATCTGGTCACACTGGCTCTCTTCGAGCATCAGCGGTGCCAGACTCTGCGCACGATCGTGGAAACCATGGATGAACTGGCGGAATCCAACAGCTGTTCCGCGATCCACACCGTCACGGTGATGCCACCCACCTGCGAGGATATCTGTATTCCCTATGCCGAGCTCTTTGCCGCTGCCGGGCACCGGCGGGAACCCTGGGGCTATTGCAAGCTGCTGGGGCCCCACTGCGTTTAGGTAGGAAGGCTCCGCTGAGGGAGCAGACCCGGCTCGGGGAGCCGTCTGGAGCGACGGAGAGGCCGACAATCCCTTTGAGACCGCGTGATTCTCATCATTTCCGGCTTGCCCGCAGACCTGGCCAGGCCCGGCAACGCCGATTCTCGCGGGTGGGGAGGCGAGATGTTCGCGGTTAAGGTGCTGTTCCCGACATAATTCCCTTTGTCGCGACGCGTCTCCTCAGGGTAGCCTAGTCCTTGATCGTATGTCTTCTTACGGGGCAAAAGGCAGCGTCAGGTTCCGATCGGCGCAATCAGCAGCCGGCTGTCCTCGGAAGTCTTGAGACCTTTACAGGCTCTCTCTGGCCTTGCTTGGGCCTACTTCGGGCCATTGTTGCTGCAAAGCGGAACGGACACTTCGGCGGTTATGCTTCCTCGGTCATTCGCCCTGACATTCCGGAACTGGCGTGTCGCCCTGGTTCTCCTGCCGCTGGCGATCGCCTTGCGCATATTCGATCCCTGGCCGGTCGAGCAACTGCGTCTGCAGCTCTTCGATCTCTACCAGGAAATAAGTCCCAGGACCCTTGAGTCCTATCCTGTGGTGGTGATCGACATTGACGAAACCAGTATGAGCGCCCTCGGGCAATGGCCTTGGCCGCGCAGTCTTCTGGCTGAACTGGTCGATTTCGCCGCAGGCGCCGAAGTTCATGCCATCGGTTTCGATATCCTCTTCCCCGACCGGGACCGGCTCTCTCCCGACAATCTGATTCGGCAATATCAGCAGCTGGCGCCGGACCTTCAGGATGCGTTGAGTGTTTTGCCGTCCAACGACGCCGTTCTGGCCAATTCAATCGCGCGCGCGCCGGTCGTGCTCGGCGTCGCGCTTTCACCGGTCGGGTTGCCTGAGGTGGACTCCCTTTCTCAGCGCACGGCGGTCTTCGAGAAGGGAGATAATCCACGCGAATTCATGGTGCGCTACGGGGGCGTCCTTGGAAATATCGCCCTGATTGGGGATCAGAGCCGGGGGCAGGGGATCGTCAGCCTTGCGACGCGCCGTGACAGCGTTGTGCGCCGGCTTCCGGCTGTCGTGCGTGTAAACGAATCACTTTTCCCCGCTTTCTCTGTCGAGCTGTTGCGTGTCGCGGCCGGGGTGGATTCTGTATCTGTCTTTACCGAGCGCGCAGGGATAAAGGGACTGTCTCTCGCCGGACAGTTCATGCCCACCGACGGCAGCGGTCAGTTCTGGCCGCATTTCTCAAGACACGACCCGGCCAGATTCATCTCGGCGCGCGACGTGCTGAACGGCAGTGTCGATCCCGGCCTGCTTGCCGGAAAGTTCGTGCTGATCGGAACGACCGCCGCAGGGCTCGGGGATCTCTCGGCCACGCCCGTCGGGGAGAATATGTCGGGCGTTGAAATCCATGCCCAGATGCTGGAGACGCTCCTGACCGGCGGCCTGCTGCTCCGCCCCAACTTCGCCGTGACCGCTGAGATCGCCGTCACGCTGATCATCAGCATCTTTCTGGTGTCTGCCCATGCCCGGGGCAAAGCGATCTCGACAATTGCCTTTTCTCTCGTTCTGGCCTTTGCCGTCGTCGGATCGTCATGGCTGCTGTTCGCGCTGGAAAGCCTGCTGCTCGACGCGACCTACCCTCTGTTTGTTGCCATGCTGCTCTACGTCTTTCTGATCAGTGGCGGTTTTCTGCGCGAGGAGCGGGAGAGGCGGCGGCGCGAGGAACGCCTGCGCGAACTGCAGGACGAACTGATCAATGTCAGCCGGGTCAGCGCCATGAGCCAGCTTTCCTCGGCTTTGGCGCACGAGCTGAATCAGCCCCTGACGGCGATCATCAATTACATCCAGGCGAGCCGCAGGGTGATCACCAAGGCGTCCGAGGCGGCGCCGCCGGATGGGGCAGGGGCCTCCGGGCCTGAGACCATTGAGCGGGTCGGTTCAATGATGTCAAAAGCGCTGACCCAGGCGGAGCGGGCTGGCGGCATCATCCGGGGGCTGCGGGGTACTTTCGAAAAGCGCGAGGCAACCCGTGCGCCCGAGGAACTGGCGCCTATTATCGAGGAGGCGATCCTGCTGGGACAGATCGGCTCCACGCGCAATCGCGTTGACGTGAAAACTGTACTTTCGGCCAACTTGCCACCGGTTGACGTCAATAGAATTCAAGTGCAACAAGTGATAGTGAACTTGGTCAGAAACGCGGTTGAGGCGGTCAGCGACTCGCAGCTGCGCCGCGTGACGGTTGAAGCCTTTGCCCGATCGGCGGAGAACCTGGAGGTTGTCGTTGCCGATTCCGGGCCGGGCGTTACGCCTGAAGTGAAGGGAAAACTCTTCAAGTCCTTTGTCACGACAAAGGATTCGGGAATGGGGATTGGGTTGTCGATTTGCCACTCGATCGTTGAGATGCATGGCGGCGAAATGTGGTTGGGCGAGAGTGCCGATGGCGGCGCAGCTTTTCACTTTACGCTTCCGGTCGCGGGGTAAGAGCTCTCTGTAGAGTTGTTTATGTCAGAAAAACCAAACGATATGAGCAAGCGTAAACTATATATTGTCGATGATGACGAGGCCGTGCGCGACTCCCTGCAGATTTTGGCGGAGTCCTATGACTATGCGCCCGAGGTCTTCGAATCCGGTACAGCTTTTCTGGGCGTGGCGGAGCAGTTGGGCTCCGGGTGCGTCCTGCTTGATGTCCGCATGCCCGACATTGACGGCCTGGAGATCCAGGCGCGTCTGGCGAAGACGAATCCCGGGCTGGCGGTCATTATCATTACAGGTCACGGCGACGTTCCCATGGCGGTCAAGGCGATGAGGGCCGGCGCTTTCGACTTTATCGAGAAGCCCTTTACCGACGACGCTCTCATGGAGAGCCTTCAGCGCGCGTGGGCGCAGCACAGGGATGCCGCCGAGTCGCGGGAGCAGAACAGCGACAGCGAAATTCTGGAGCGGATCGAGGCGCTGACACCACGCGAACGCGACGTCCTGGATCAGCTCATTATCGGCAGGCCCAATAAAATCATTGCCTACGAGCTGGGGATCAGTCCCCGCACGGTCGAGGTTCACCGGGCCCGGGTCATGGACAAGATGAAGGCGAAAAGCCTCTCCCATCTGGTCCGGATGGCCTTGAGCGCGGGACTGCAGCTCAATGAGGAATAATGACGCCGGAACGGCGGATTCCCGCCAGATTCAGCCAGGATACGTAGATTCCCCTATTTGTCGCTTGTTCAAACCTGCTTAAGGTTCGCGCCATGAATAGTTGTGGATATGAGCGGAACTCTGCAGTGGTCGTTGTGGTTGACGACGACGACGCGGTCCGGGATTCCCTCAGAATACTGCTCGAAACTGATGATATAAGCGTCCTGACCTATGCATCGGGCGAAGAATTCCTGGCGAGTCACCCTCATGCCAGGTGCGATTGCGTCATGCTTGACATTCATCTGCCCGGGGTCAGCGGGATCTCTGTTCTGCGGCAATTGACCGCCGCGGGCTTTGACGATCCGGTTATTCTCATGACCGGCCGGCCGAGCGAAGCTGTCCGGGTCGAGGCGGAGCGCGCAGGCGCTCTCGCACTTCTTTTGAAGCCTCTCGACGGCGACAAGATCTTCGATATTCTGGACCGGGGCATCGCAGCCCGCCGCGCAGAGCAGAAACCAGAGCCTGATCGTTTTCACTAGCAGAGTGAAAACGTGAATCAGTCTCTGCTCTATCAAGAAATCAGAGGGCGATTCACGTTCACGTCGCTTTGCGCCGGGAACGATCGCGCTCTGAGCCTGATCGTTTTCACTAGCAGAGTGAAAACGTGAATCAGTCTCTGCTCTATCAAGAAATCAGAGGGCGATTCACGTTCACGTCGCTTTGCGCCGGGAACGATCGCGCTCTGAGCCTGATCGTTTTCACTAGCAGAGTGAAAACGTGAATCAGTCTCTGCTCCATCCAAGCCAGACTGCGCGCCACCTTCACGACCCTTTCTGTCTGGAGCGCGTCTCACCTGCGCCGGAGCAGGCGAAAAGACAATCCTTCACGAGAATCCTTTTAGTAATTTCCAGCTGAACTTTGGCGCGCTAGAGTTGATATTGGCGTGAGTCAATCTAAGTATATTTCCCTACTATTGGAATTTTTTCGACAGGTTAGGCTGAGTGCAGGATGAGGCCAAGTCTTGGCGCGCCGGGGGCGAAAACCGGCGTGGGCCCATCCTGATAAGAGCGGATACTGATGTCCAGGTAAGCGGCGAAAAGAGGAGAGGAGTGAATCGCGAGTATGATCCTTTGGATCATGAAGGATCACATTCGGGACAGGGTTTGCGAGCTGAAGAAGCTGGGGGATTAAGTGCCGGTTCTGAACTAAGCGGTAAACAGAGAACCTACACGGAGGGATATAACAATGAACAAGATCGCAAATGCATTCATCGCAGGTATAGGATCGTTGGCACTGGCCGGCTGCGCCGGCACCGGCCTGGAAAGCGCGAAAGACCAGACGCCGACGGGAAGCGAGTTTTCGAAAAGTCTCTACGATGGCTACCTCGGTCTTTCCGAGGGCGAGTATGCCGAATACGACTTCGCCGATTCCGATGTCTTTGCACAAAAGGCGAGCCTCGCCGGCACCGGCGCCGAGGTGATGCCTGACGAGATTTCCGACCGGGATTTGCCTGAAGACCGTGTTGGCGCTCTGAGCTCGTCGCGGGCGCGCCTGATGTCCGCTATGGCCGCAGGGGCCGCCGCCAAGTCACCGCAAAGCGCTGCCGAGGCGCAGGTCATGTTCGATTGCTGGATGCAGGAGCAGGAGGAAAACCGGCAGCCCGAGGATATCGACGCCTGTCAGGCGGCCTTCTCGTCGGCCATGACCAAGGTCGAGGCCGATCTCGAGGAGCCGAAGGCCGTTGCCGCAGTCGCGCCCGAGCCCAAACCCGTCCCACAGCCGGAGGATAAGAGCTGGGTCATCTACTTCGGCTTCGACAGTGCCGACCTGAGTGCGGAAAATGCCGAGAAAATCAAAGAGATCGTCACTTACGCCAAGGAAAACGACGCGAAAGTGTCACTGACTGGACACACCGACCGGGTCGGCTCGGATGATTATAATAACCTGCTCTCCGTCGAGCGTGCGAGCGCGGTCGCCAAGGCAATGGGTGACCAGGGAATCGCCACCGGCGAAGTTCAAATGATCAGCCTGGGTGAGAAAGACCCGGCTGTTGCAACCGTCGATGAGGTTAAGGAACCTTTGAATCGCCGTGTGGTGGTTAAGGTGTCGAATAACTGAAGTTGACGCTGTAGACTTATGGGGTTGGAGGGGGCGTTACCTGGTGGCGCTCCCCTCCGGCTGCATTTCGGCAAGCCGGACTAACCGGCAACAAAGCTGCGCTTAAAGGTGCGGCACTAGTTTTTGGCAACTACAAAGGACGATTTTGTGAGACTCCTCATTGCGCTTCTTCTTCCCTGGCTGTTGTTTTTCACGATTGGCCGCCCGATTGCGGGTATCATTTGCCTGATCCTGCAGGTGACGCTGATCGGCTGGATTCCGGCTGCAATCTGGGCGGTCTACGCGCTGAGCAGCTATGAGACGGATAAGAAAATCGAGAATGCCGGCCTTTAACCCGGTTTCGGGATGACGTTCCTCCCGCCGGGCACCTTCGCGGCTCTTCTTGCGCGCGGCTCTGCTCAGCAGATGGCACCGGCAGGGGACAGTGTTCCCGTTAACAAAGGATAGAAAAATGAAAAAGGTCCTGATCGGCGTTGCAGTTCTGGTCGTGGTCGTTGTGGCCGCCGCGGTCGCCATTCCTTTCTTTGTTCCCACGGAAGAGATCAAGACACGGATCACCCAGGGTGTTGAGAGTGCGACCGGCCGACAGCTGGTGATCGCGGGCGACCTGAGTGTCTCGGTTCTGCCCAGCCTCGAGGTTGTCGCGGAAGATATCTCCTTCTCGAACGCCGAGGGCGCCGCTGACCCCAATATGGCATCGCTTCAGGCGCTGCGCCTTAAGCTGCAGATCCTGCCGCTGATTTCCGGCAACGTGCAGGTCGACGAGTTCGTCCTGGTGGACCCGGTAATCAATCTTGAGATTGACGAAAACGGCAAACCCAACTGGGAATTCGCTTCTGCGCCCGCTGCTGACGCGGCACCTGCGCCGTCGGGTGAAGCCGAGTCCTCGGGCGGTGCCGGCTCCGCCATCAGTGACATCAGTCTTGGGGACATTCAGCTGGTCAACGGCAATCTGAAGTTTACCGATGCTGCATCGGGGACCGTACAGGAGGTTTCGGACATAAATCTCGCCGTGACCCTGACGGATCTCGACAGTCCCTTCACGGCGGATGGTTCGCTGCAATGGAACGCCAAAACAATCAACATGGCGGTCACCAGCGAGAAGCCGCGTGGCCTGACCACCGGTGAGGAAGCCCCTGTCGGCCTCTCCGTCGAAACCGACGTCATCAAACTCGGCTTCGAGGGTTCGGTTGCCACGGCGGCGAAGCTGCTGGTCGCAGGTGCGCTGGACGTTTCGACGCCCTCGATTCGCGACCTGGCGGCCTGGACAGGCAATCCGATCGAATTCGAAGGCACAGGACTCGGTCCCTTCAGCCTTGCGGGCAAGGTTGATGTGGACGGCGCGACCTACAGCTTCACGGACGCAAAGATCGCGATCGATGAAATTGAAGGCGACGGCAGTGTTTCGATCGCGACCGCGGGCGCCAAGCCTCAGATCGACGCGGCCCTGAACCTGGGTGTACTAGACCTCAATCCCTATCTGCCCCCTGCGAAGGAGGGTGAAGCCGCAGGCGGCGATGCGTCCGGTGGCGATTCCGCCGCGGGGTCCGGCAGTGCCGAGCCCGCCGACTGGAGCGACGATCCGATCGATGCGAGCGGTCTGCGGGCGATGAACGCCAATTTCGCGCTGACGGTCGCCGGCATTCTGGTGCAGGAGATCAAGGTCGGCCAAAGCGCCCTGAACGTCGCGTTGAAGGACGGGCTGCTGGGGGTCGATCTGACCGAGCTGAACCTTTACGACGGTAAAGGTCAGGGCAAGCTGAGCGTTGACGGCCGCAATGCGGCTCCCGCAATCTCGAAGAGCTTTGCCATGTCCGGGATTTCCGCGGAGCCGTTGCTCACCGATGCAGCCGGTTTTGACCGGCTCTCCGGCACCGGGAATATGGAGTTTGCGATTACGGCCACGGGTGCGTCCCAGCGGCAGATGGTCGAAAACCTGAACGGCAAGGGCCAGGTGACCTTTAATGACGGTGCCATCAAGGGCATCAACTTGGCCGCGATGGTCCGGAATGCGGCCAATGCCTTCCTGGACCCGGACGCTAGCGAGACCCAGAAAACCGACTTTGCCGAACTCTCCGGCAGCTTCGACATCAAAAACGGCCTGCTGAGCAATCAGGACCTGAAGCTTTTGAGCCCGCTGTTGCGGGTCGAAGGCAAGGGCACATCGGACCTGCCGTCCCGGACCGTCGACTACCGTGTCGAACCCAAGGCTGTCGCCAGCCTGGAAGGTCAGGGCGGAACGGGCGATGCCAGCGGCCTGGCTGTGCCGGTTCTGGTCTCCGGACCCTGGCACGACCTCTCCTACCAACCCGATCTGGCCGGCGCCGTCGAGGGCCTGGCAAAGGATCCGGGCAAGGCTCTGGAGAGCCTGGGCGGCGATGCAGGTAAAGCCCTCGAGGGCGTCCTGGGCGGTGGTGATGAAGAAGGCGGCGGGGTGAAACTGCCCGAAGGCGCCGGCGATGCCCTGAAGGGGCTGTTCGGGAACTAGGGTCTGTACTCAATTGGTGCTTTTCGTGACATTGGAACTGTGATTCAAGCTTTCTGATGATAGGAGGTTTGGATGGGCAGAAAGTTATTTTATCTAAGCGACGAAGAGTGGTCTCGGATCGAG
>NZ_ML660061.1 GCF_007004665.1 Denitrobaculum tricleocarpae
CGGTCGCGCGGGTATAGCCGTCGCAGATCATGCCCGCGTTGGTCTCATGCGCGCAGTCCCAGAAAGTCACGCCCGCGCGCGGAAACAAATCCGATACCGGCATCATCGCTGACCCGATAATCCCAAACGCATGCTCAATGCCATGCATCTGCAAAACCTTCACAAAGGCTTCTTCCGTCGTCATCTTCATTTCAACGCTTCCTTCCAGTCGTCCAAATTTAAGTGTTTCTGTGCGGTTTTATCTGCGCGCAATTCATTCACGGGCCCGGATGTCTGGCCGGGCACACAGGCTTCTCTATGCAGGGACGCGCGCGTCTTCCAAAATCATCTTCGAGGCCTTTTCCCCGATCATGATGGCCGGTGCATTGGTGTTGCCCGACACGATCTCCGGCATGATCGAGCAGTCGGCGATCCGCAGGCCCTCGATGCCGTGGACCCGCAGACGCGCGTCGACCACGGCCTGGGTGTCCTGTCCCATTTTGCAGGTGCCGGTCGGGTGGTAGATCGTGGTCGCGTTGTTCCTCGCCCATTCGAGCAGTTGTTCGTCGCTGGTCTCCTCGGGGCCGGGCCGGAACTGCTCCGCGATCTTGCCGGCCAGCGGCTGCTGCCTGGAGATGTCGAGCGCGATCTTGATCCCGTCGACAATCGTCCTGCGGTCCGTCTCGGTCGCGAGATAATTGGGATGGATGGTCGGATAGGTCTTGGGATCCGGCCCTTTCAGTCTGATTTCACCCCGGCTTTCCGGACGCAGCTGGCAGACCGATGCGGTGAAGGCCGAGAAGGGATGCACGCCTTCGCCCGGGCTGTCCGCCGACCAGGGCTGAATGTGAAACTGGATGTCCGGCGTCGCCACCTCTTCGCGGGTCTTCAAAAAGCCCGTCGCCAGGCTGGCGGCCATGGTCATGGGGCCCGCCCTGAAGAGAATGTACTTCAGGCCGATCCGCATCTGATTGACGTAGCTGCGGACCTCGTCGTTGAGGGTCGGTTCGTTGCATTTGTACACCAGCCGCGCCTGCAGGTGGTCCTGCAGGTTCTTGCCGACGCCGGGCAGGTCCTTCACGACCTCGATGCCGTTGGCTTTCAGCTGTTCCGCTTCACCCAGCCCCGAGAGCATCATGATCTGCGGCGATCCGATGGCGCCGGAGCAGAGCACCACCTCGCGCCTGGCGCGGACGATATGCTCCTTGCCGTCGGGACCGAGATAAGCGACGCCCGCGGCGCGTTTGTTTTCGATCACGACGCGCGTGGTCATGGCCTTGGTGATGATCTGAAGATTGGGGCGCTTCTTGACCGGGTTCAGGTAGCCCACGGCGGTGCTGCAGCGGCGGCCCTTGCGCGCGGTCAGCTGAAAGTAGCCGACCCCTTCCTGCGTCGCGCCGTTGTAATCGTTGTTGAAGGGGTAGCCCGCGTTCTGCGCCGCCGCGACCCAGGAATCGCAGATCGGCCGGCTCAGGCGCATGTTGGAGACCGAGAGCGGGCCGCCGGTGCCGTGGAATTCGTCTTCGCCGCGCTCCTGGTCTTCGGCTTTCTTGAAGAGCGGCAGGATCTCGTCCCAGCCCCAGCCTTCGTTGCCCATCTGCCGCCAGCGGTCATAGTCCTCGGGCTGGCCGCGGACGTAAAGCAGACCGTTCAGCGAGCTGGAACCGCCCAGAACCTTGCCGCGCGGCCAATCGAGCTGGCGTCCGTTCAGGCCGGGATCCGGCTCGGTCCGGTAGCACCAGTCGACGCTCGGGTTGTGCATGGTCTTGAAGTAGCCGACCGGAACATGAATCCAGGGATTCCAGTCCTTTCCACCCGCTTCCAGCAGGATGACGCGATGATTCGGATCGGCGCTCAGCCGGTTTGCCAGGACGCAGCCGGCCGATCCAGCGCCAACGACTACAAAGTCAGCTTCATTTTCTTGCATTGCCGCTGTCCTCCCGATCAAATTGCCATAATGATTGGCTTGCGTTTTTTTGTAATACGTGTAATTTTTGAGACCATAAGTCTCATAAAGCGCAGATAAATGCAAGGGAGGATAACGTGACTGTTTCGGATAAGCTCAGTAGAATATCGCGTCGCGACCTGTTCAGGCTCGCGAGCCAATACGGAATGTCTTCGACTCTGATGGCCGCGGCCAGCTTCGGTGGCGCCATGTCACTGGCGAGCCTCGCCAAGGCGGCGGAGTCGACTTACGAGCGCCGTTTTTCAAAGCCGGCAAAACATAACCTTAAGTTCGGAGCGTCCGGTTTCAACGCCCGGAACCTTTTGATCGAACGTGCGGGTGCGCTGGAATTTGCCCGTGATCTCGAATCCCGGACCGACGGCGAAATCCGGATCGAATTCATCGGCGACAACCAGATCTGCGGTCAGCTTTCCTGTGTGAAGAAAACCCAGCAGGGCATCGTCGACATCTATGCGGCCTCCACGCAGAACTCTGCCGGCGGCGCGCCTTACCTCAACGTCCTGGACTATGCTTTCATGTTCCCGGGCCGGGCATCGCAGTATTACTTCCTCTATCACCCCGACAGCATGAAGATCCTGCGTGATCCTCTGGAGAAGCGCCACGGCCTGAAGTTCCTCTTCAGCCACTGCGAATTGCGCGGCATTCAGCTGGGTCTGAAGTGGGAAGATCAGCCGACGGTCACCAAGCTGGAGACCCTCTTCGGCACCAAGAACCGCGTCACGGGCACGCAGCTCGGCCGGATCGCCATGCAGCTTCTGAACCTGAACCCGGTTCCGGTTGCCTGGGAAGAAACCCTCGACGGCCTCAAACAGGGCCTGATCGACGGTGCCGAGACCTGGGCCTCGGCCGTGGCCTACGCCAACATGTCGCCGGTGGTGTCCCAGTGCGTCGATCTGAAGTTCTTCTGCGGCACCGAGCACACCTCCATGTCCTCCAAGGTCTTCGACGCTCTGGAACCTCATCTGCAGGATGCCGTGATGGAATCCTCTTATCTGGCACAGGTCCATGTCCAGGCCGCCAACGAAGCGGCCCTGGTCAAGACCGTCGGCTTCTCCGATCCGCAGATGCCCAACACGCTCTTTGCGGAAAACAACGTTCGCGTTGCCTTCCTGCCGGACGACCAGGTCAAGATGGCCGAAGAAATGTGTTCGCCCGAGTTCCAGCCCGGACCTTGGGAGCAGTGGCGCGAGCGGCTCAACGGCTGGGCCGGCGGCATCGACACCTATCAGGAAATTCACAAGATCGCGCGTGAAGTTCCTGCGGACATGCTGCCGGAGAACGTCGAGCCACGGCGTTGGTGGAAGTCCTGATCTAAAGTTGTCACCGCGTCCCGGGGGTCTTTTTCGGGGCGCGGTGTTCTTTTAGGTTCTATAAAAGAGCAGACACAAAAAAAGTCTGACGGTGGGAGGAACCGAGCATGTCATCATTTTCCGAGGGCGCCGGTGCGATATTCGACGCCATCCTTGCGGGCGATTCATGGATGTTCGCAGAATCGCTCAATCACTCTGCGGCATACATTCTGGGGGCAATCGTCGTTCTGGTCGGCGGATATATCGTTTTGAAAATTCTTCAGGCGGTTCCTCTTCTGGATAATCATCTGGAGCGGACCGTTCTGATTACCAGCTATCTGGTCATCGCCATGGTGATCTTCGTCGAGGTCATCCGGCGCTTCGTGTTCCAGTCGCAGGTGCCCTGGTCGACAACGCTTCCTCCTTTCCTGTTCCTGATTATGACCTGGGTCGGCTGCGCCTATAACACGCGCCTCCGCTCGCATCTTTCCTTCTCGGAATTCCGGGCCAGCATGCCGCCGGCCGGGCAGCTCTTCTGTGTTTGCCTGGATGCGGTTCTCTGGCTGACCTTCGCCCTGATCGTGATCGTCACCACCACGAAGCAAACCGCCAACTCGGCGGCGAACTTCCAGATTCTGCTGGGCACGGACAATATTCTGCAGTGGTGGTTCTATGCCTGCGTTCCGGCCAGCTGGCTGATCCTGAGTGCGCGCGTCATCGAAAATCTGATCGAAGACATCGCGCGCTTCCGCGCCGGCCAACCGGTCGTGCAGCAATCCGCAATGATCAGCGATTAGGGGGAACGGACATGACTGACGGTAACTGGATACTCCTGATCTCGATCGGCGTGACGGTCTTTTTCATGCTGGGTGTGCCGATCTTTCTTGTGATCGGCTTCTGGGTCGTCGGGGCCAGCTTCGTGCTCGGCCTGACCCTCGATAACATCGGCGTCGCGCTGTCGGACGTTTTCACTGACGGTTTCGCGCTCCTGGCCATGCCGCTTTTCATCCTGACCGGTGACTTGATCAACAAGTCAGGTATCGCCCGAAGGCTTTCCGACTTCGCCTATGCCTGTCTGGGCTGGCTGCGCGGCGGCCTCGCCATGGCCAGTCTGGGCGCCTGCGGCCTCTTTGCCGCAATTTCGGGTTCGAACTCGGCCACCACGGCCACCATCGGTGCCATGATGCATCCCGAGATGGTCAAGGGCGGCTACGACGAGCGCTTCGCCGCGGCAACCGCCGCCGCCGGCGGCACGGTCGGTATCATCATTCCGCCTTCGATCATCTTCATCGTCTACGGCTTCCTGATGAACCTGCCGATCTCCGATCTCTTCGTCGGCGGGATCATTCCCGGCCTGATGATGGTGATCGGCATGCAGCTGGCCTGCTGGATCATCTGCAAGATGAACGGCTGGGGGCACCTGATACAGCTCAAGCTGAACCGCGTGCTCAAGACGGCTTTCGGTGCCTGGCTCGGCTTCTTCGCCATCGGCCTCGTGCTCTGGGGCATCTACACCGGCAAGTTCTCGCCGACCGAGGCCGCGGGCGTGACCGTCGGCTTCTGTATCATCGTGGGCCTGATCTCCCTGCCGCTCTACCGCCTGATGGGCTCCCTGGATCCGGACCGCTCGCCGGACGAAAAAAGCTACAGCGAGATGGCGCTGGTCGAGGGTTTCAAGTTTACCGAGATCCCGGGCATCGTGATCCGCTCGGCCCAGATCACCGGCATCCTGGCCCCCTTGATCGCCGTCTCGGTCGTCATGCAGCAGATCCTCTCGCTGCTGGGTGCACGGGACACGATTCAGGAGTTCGTGACCGGAATGGGCGGCTATTACGCCGTGCTCTTTACGGCGATGATCATCGTCTTCGTCGCGGGCATGGTGCTCGAAAGCCTGCCCAATACCATCATCCTGGCTCCGATCCTGGCTCCGATCGCGCACTCCATCGGCGTGGATCCGGTCCACTTCGCGGTGCTGTTCCTGGTTGGCGGTTCGATCGGCTTTATCACACCGCCTTACGGCTTGAACCTCTATGTGGCCAGCGGGGTGACCGGTGTCCCTTACTTCAAGCTCTTACGCTACACCGTTCCGTACCTGGTGGCCCTGCTGGCTGTCTGGATTGTCGTGGCCCTCGTGCCGGATCTCTCGACAGTTCTGCTGCCCAACAGATAACAGCCAACGGGACAAGAAACAGAGGACCCTGGAGTCAGTGCTGTGACAACGGCCGTACAGAAAGAGAAGCCGGACAGCATTCCGACAGTTTTGCGCCTCCTCCTGGTCGTGGAGGAGGTGGCAAAACAGGGCGTTCCCGTCACGCCATCCGAGATCAACCAGCATCTCGGCCTGCCGAAACCCACCATCCACCGGCTCTTCGCCACGCTCGAGGCGGAGGGCTTCCTGCAACGCAATCTAGATGGCAAGAGCTACGCCCCGGGGGCGCGGCTTCAGTCCCTCGCGGTCGATGTGCTCTCGTCGCGCAGGTTCCGGGCCGCGCGTCTGGGAGTCATGCGGGCGCTTGCGGACGATATCGGCGAGACCTGTAATCTGGCGGTTCCGGACCGTGACGAGATGCTCTATCTCGAGCGGGTGGAAACCAAATGGCCCCTGCGAATCCGTCTCCCGGTCAGCAGCCGCGTCCCGCTCTACTGTACCGCCAGCGGAAAGCTCTACCTGAGCAGCCTGACCTGCACGCAGTTGGATGGCTACCTGCATCACGTAAAGCTTGAACGGCACACGGCGCATACGCTCACGGACCGTGACCGCCTCTGTCAGGAACTCAAAAGCGTGCGCCGCAATGGCTATGCGAAGGATAACGAAGAGTTCATGGAGGGGATGGTGGCGCTCGCGGTGCCGATCAACGATCAACGGGGCCGGCTGCTGTCCACAATCGCCTTTCATGCCCCGGTGCAGCGCATGACCATCGAGATGGCGCAGCAACACCTTGCTAGGCTGCGTCAGGCAGCGGACGAGCTTTCCCAACTCGTTGCCGAAGGCGCTTAACCTGACCTATAGCGAATTGCGTTTTTCATGAATCACAACACTTCAAAATTTGCGTTCAAGATCAGCAATTTGCTGATCGAGAGGCAGCGAATTTTGTGTCTGTTTAAACGCAAATTGCTTTAATTCCAGTCCGGTCTTTCACCCATTTTCTTTTTCCAGTGACTTTACCACTTCAGAAAGTATGGCCTCGCGGGTTTTGTCGTCCGGGGCAGCCTCGAGTTTCCGGCGCAGATCCAGCGAGAAGGCCGCGAGCCGGTTGTGCCAGTCCAGATTGCCGACCGCTTCAGGGGCAATGCGCCGCGGTGTCCTGGTCTTGATGGGCTTGAGATCCCCGGCGGTCAGATCGAAGCTGTCGTCGAGTTCCGGAATCACGACACGGTTCGGCGTCAGGCCGCTTTCGATGACGCCGTCTCTCAAGGCCTGCAGCCCGGTCCGTTCGCCGTGAACCAGAAACAGTCCGCGCTTGATGGGAAAGCGGGTCTTGATCCATTCCAGCAGGCCGTCGCCGTCGGCATGTCCGGAATAGACGTCGAGCGAGCGTATCCTTGCCCGCACCATGATATCGCTACCCTGAATCCGCACCGCCGATGCGCCCTCGAGCAACAGACGGCCCAGGGTCCCCGGCGCTTGGTAGCCGACGATCAGGACCGTGGTCTTCTTGTTGCTCAGAAAGTGTTTGAGGTGGTGGCGGATGCGCCCGGCATCGCACATGCCGCTGGCCGCGATGACGATAATGCCGCCGCTGTAACGGCCGATGGCCTTGCTCTGATCGACGCTTTCCGTGAAGTGGAAGGAGGGGTGGTTGAAGACCGAGCCGTGGTCTTCGATGTCTTCCAGGCTTTCCGCATGCTTGGCGAAGACCTCGGTTGCCCGGATCGCCAGCGGCGAGTCCAGAAAGACCGGGACCCGGGGCAGGGCGCCCTGATTGATCAATATGGCCAGATCGGCGAGCAGTTCCTGGGTCCGCTCCACGGCGAAGGAGGGGATCAGGAGCACGCCCTCCTGTTCCAGGGCGTCCCGGACTTCCCTGAACAGGGCGTCCCGGCGGTCCTGGGGGGAGATGTCGGTCCGGCTGCGTCCGCCGTAGGTCGATTCACAGATCACATAGTCGAGCCCGGCCGGCCCGTCGGGGTCCGGGTGGAAGAGTTTGTGATCGGGGCCGATGTCGCCGGAAAACAGCAGGCGCTGCCGCTCCGCGTTCACGCCGTCACTGTTCAGTTCCAGCTCAATCGACGCGGCCCCCAGAATATGACCGGCATTCCAGAAGCGCACGCGGGCCTTCGGGCCGACGTTATGCCACTGTTCATAGGAAACCGCGCGGAAGCAATCCAGCGCCTTCTCGCCGTCGCGATGGGTGTAGATCGGCGTCAGGGGGCCGTGAGCGCGCTGGCGGCGGCGGCGGTTGAGCTGCTTGACCTCCATCTCCTGAATGTGGCCGCTGTCGGGCAGCATGTAGGTCAGGAGGTCCCGGGTGCCCTCGGTCGCATAGACCGGACCGGAAAAGCCCCGGCGGATCAGGCGTGGGATCAGGCCGCTGTGATCGATGTGCGCGTGGGTCAGAAGAACGTAGTCAATCTCCTTCGGGTCAAAGGGAAAGTCTTCGTAGTTCAGAGCCTTCAGGGTTTTGGACCCCTGGAACATGCCGCAGTCGACCAGAAACTGACTGTTGCCGTGGCGGATCCAGAAACAGGATCCGGTCACCGTGCCGGCTGCGCCGCAAAACTTGATCTTCAACGTCATGGCGTTTCCCGAAAAGCGGATTGAACCTCGGCCAGCATGCGGGCTTCTTCACCCTCGTAACGTTCCGAGAAATGGAAGACCTCGACCCGGCTGACCCCGGCACGGGCGGCCAACTGACCGGCCTGCGCGGTGGTCAGGTGATAGCGTTCCCGGGCGAGCGCGCTGTCGGCCCGCGCAAACTTGGCTTCTATGAAGAGGATATCCGCGCCCTTGGCCAGCTCAACGATCCGCGCTGCGTTCTTGGGATTGAACTGGCAGTCGGTGACGTAACAGATCTTTCGCGCAACGCTCTCCTCGGTGAGCGCCTGCTTCAGAACGCCGAGCGCGACTTCACCATGCTCTTCGTCGATTGCGATCATGCTGTCGCCCGGCAACTTCTGTCGCAGCGCCTGCTTAAAGCTGTGGAGCCAGGGGCCGGCCGGCAGCCTCTCCGCCGCCAGTTTCGCCTCCAGAATATGCGGCACCGCCTGTTCGCGGATGGCGAAAGCCAGACAGGGAAGCCTGTGATCGAGAAGGGTGCAGTCGACGGTCACGTCGTGATCCTCCAGAAGACGGCCTTTTTTTAGCGGCACTCGCTCGATATTGTCCTGCCGGAATTGGTCGCGGAGCGCGAAGGACGCACGCTGCGCCGTCTCGGCAGAGCCGATTTCCGTGACCGTGATGCGCAAGCTGGCGGGCGCTGGGGGCTCCAGGTTCCAACTGTAGGCGGCCAGCTTGTGTTTCGTCTTTTCGATGATGCCCAGCGGACCATAGACGCGAAGTTGCTGCCCCTGCGCCAAGAGGTGCCGCAACAGCCGGTCGAAGTCGGCGAAGTGATCCAGATGGGCATGCGAGACGAAGAGGTCGCTCACCTGCCGGAGCTTGGCCGGGTCCAGCGAACTGACATCGCCGACATCAAGCAGAAGGCCGCGCTTCTCGAATTCAAACCCGACATAGAGGACCGGATCGCCAAAGCGCCCATTCACCAAAGCCGGTTCGAGCCGATATCCCATGCTTCACTGCGTCCATTCGAGCGGGTAAATACTTGCCGGCGCATTGGCATCGGTATCCGGATTCTGCGCCGCCTGTTCGGACTTCAAAGGGTCACACCTCCACTGTTCCGCGATATCTTGATTCAGCCGGAAAGCGCGGTTCCGGGCATTGATACGCATCAATCATTCAACCTGGAGGAGTTGATGCAGGTCATAGCCGCCTTTATCGCCGAAGACATAGACTCTACCATAGTGAAGCTTACCCGGCAGGGCCGTCGCGTTTGAGGAAGGCGCGCGTCTCGCGGCTGACCAACCCGACTCAGAGGTGACGCCAGCATGGATAAGAAGCATAGATTCAATTTTGCGTACGCCCTGCTCGCCGTCTGGGCGATTCTTTTGTTCCAGAACTGGTGGATCAGTTCGCGCGAGATACAGCAGATTCCCTACAGCGAGTTCGAGCAGCTGCTGGAGGAGGGCCGGGTTGCTGAGGTCGCGATTTCACAGAATACGATTCAGGGCACGCTGCGCGGCAGTGCGGGCGAAAAAGCCGGGCTCTTCAGAACGACCCGGGTCGAGCCGGGGCTGACCGAACAACTGCGCAAGTATGACGTCACCTACAGCGGAGTCATCGAAAGCACCTTTCTGCGGGACGTACTCTCGTGGATCCTCCCGGTTGTTTTTTTCGTTGCGATCTGGTTGTTCGTGATTCGCCGCTTTGCCGAGAAACAGGGGTTCGGCGGCATGATGTCGGTCGGAAAGAGCAAGGCGAAGGTCTACGTCGAAACAGATATCAAGGTCACCTTCAGCGATGTTGCCGGTGTCGACGAGGCCCTTGGCGAGCTCAAGGAAATTGTCGATTTCCTGAAACATCCGGACCAGTACGGCCGCCTGGGGGCCCGGATTCCCAAGGGAATTCTGCTGGTCGGACCGCCGGGCACCGGTAAAACCCTGCTTGCGCGCGCCGTGGCGGGCGAGGCCGGCGTGCCTTTCTTCTCGATCAGCGGTTCCGAGTTTGTCGAGATGTTTGTCGGGGTCGGGGCGGCGAGGGTGCGCGACCTGTTCGAGCAGGCGCAAAAGGCGGCGCCCTGCATCATTTTCATCGACGAACTGGATGCCTTGGGCCGGGCGCGAGGGGTCGGCGGTTTCGGCGGGGGGCACGACGAGAAGGAACAGACGCTCAACCAGCTGCTGTCCGAGCTCGATGGCTTCGACACGCGCCAAGGCATCGTTCTTCTGGCGGCGACCAACCGGCCTGAGATTCTGGATCCGGCCCTGCTGCGCGCCGGACGTTTCGACCGTCAGGTTCTGGTCGACCGGCCCGACAAGCCGGGACGTGTTGCTATCCTCGATGTGCATGTGAAGGGAATTGAATTGGCCGGCGATGTCGATCCGGAAAAGATCGCCGGATTGACGCCGGGGTTCTCGGGCGCGGATCTTGCCAATCTCGTGAACGAGGCGGCAATCATGGCAACCCGGCGCGGCGCCCAATCCGTCGCCATGGAAGACTTTACGGCGGCGATCGAACGGATTGTCGGTGGTCTCGAAAAGAAAAGCCGTTTGCTCAATCCGCATGAACGCAAGGTCGTGGCCTATCACGAAATGGGGCATGCGCTGGTGGCGATGGCCCTGCCGGGAATGGATCCGGTGCACAAGATCTCGATTATCCCCCGCGGTGTCGGCGCACTCGGCTATACCATGCAGCGTCCTACGGAAGATCGCTTCCTGGTTACCAAGGCTGAGCTTGAGAACAAGATGGCGGTGTTGCTGGGAGGACGCGCGGCCGAGCAAATTATCTTCGAAGAGATCTCCACCGGCGCGGCCGACGATCTGGAAAAGGCGACGGAGATCGCGCGCCATATGGTTACCCGCTTCGGTATGTCCGAGAAGCTTGGCCAGGTGACCTATGACACGCGGCAGCAGGCTTTTCTTGGCGATGGAGGTGTTGTTGGGCCGGGCGCGCGCGAATACAGCGAGGAAACCGCTGCGGAGATTGACCGTTCTGTCCGGGATCTCACCGATCGGGCGCTCAAAAGGGCGAAGGAGGTCCTGAGCCGCTACGCCGCGCAACTCGAGGATGGCGCGGAACGCCTCTTGGAGAAGGAGACACTCTCGAGCCGGGATCTGCCCGCCTTGCCAGATTCACCAGACCGGCCAGATTCGCCAGACCGGCCAGATTCGCCAGACCGGCCAAACCCCGCAGACCGGCCAAACCCCGCAGACCGGCCAAACCCGACAGACCAGCCAGACCCGACAGACCTCTCAGCCGGGGAGGGCGATGCCGATGGGCGGCATGACGATGTCTCCGCAGCCTGATCGCGGGACAGCTGACAGCAGCGGGCGCGGCGTGAGCCGGTCTTCGAATCCGCATCAGATGGAAGACCAGTCCGAAGTCGAGGCCTTCCTGGCGTCGCCGGCGGCCCATGGTCTGTTGGAGGGTGACGTGGAGCGGATCGACACCCACGCCGCTGTCGTTTTCCTGGCCGGCGACCGCGCCTACAAGATAAAGCGCGCCGTCAAATATCCCTACCTGGACTTTTCCACTCTGGCCAAGCGGCGCGATGCCTGCCTGCATGAGCTTGAGCTCAATCTCAGGACCGCGCCCGCGCTCTATCTCGGGCTTGCGGCGGTCCGGCGCACGGCGGCCGGAGAGCTGACCCTGGAACAGGAAGATGGGGGCGAGACAGCAGCTTTGACCCTCGAGTATGCTGTGGTGATGAAACGCTTCAACCGCGAGGATGAGTTTGACCGCATCGCCGAACGCGGTGCTTTGGACGATCAGCTTCTTGCCGATCTGGCCTCCGTCATCGCGGCGTTTCACGAGACCGCGGTGCCTCATGTGACGGGCTTTGATCATGCCGCCGGCTTTACCGAAATCGTTACGGGCAATGATCTCGCATTCGAGGAATACCAGGGGATCTTTCCACGCGCTGAGTCGCGCGCACTTTCCGGGAAGGCCCTGGCCGCAATCGCCGCAAACGCAGCTCTTTTCGCGGCGCGTCAAAAGCGGGGGAAGGTCCGGCAGTGTCACGGTGATCTTCACCTGGCCAACATCGTTCTGATCGATGGGCAACCGGTTCTTTTCGACGCGATTGAGTTCGACGACCGGATCGCCATCATCGACGTGCTCTACGATCTGGCTTTTCTGCTGATGGATCTCTGGCAGGATGGGCGGAAACGCGAGGCCAATGCGGTTTTCAACCGTTACCTCTCGATCACCGACGACACCACGGCCTTGCCCTTACTGCCATTGTTTCTCTCGGTGCGGGCCGCAATCCGGGCCAAGGTTGCGGCGGCCTCGGGAAAGCCTGGCGAAGCCGGTGACTATTTCCGTCAGGCGGTGCGGTTTTTGGAGCCGGGCAAGCGCCGCTGCGTCGCCGTCGGCGGTCTGTCCGGCAGCGGCAAGACCTCTCTGGCCCGAGCGCTGGCGCCTGAGATCGGATCGGCGCCCGGCGCCGTGCATGTCCGCAGTGACGTCATCCGCAAAGAACTCTTCTGCATGCCGGAGACCGAACGGCTGCCCCAGTCCGCCTACAGCAGCGCGGTGACCGAACGGGTCTATTCGATTATGCTGGAGCGGGCGCACAAGGTTTTGAGCAAGGGCCACAGCGTGATCGTCGACGCGGTTTTTTCAAAGCCGGCGGAGCGGGAGGCGTTTGAAACCATGGCCAAGGGGCGGTCGGTTGCGCCGCAGTGCTTCTGGCTGCGGGCGCCGGAGGAAACACTCAAAGCCCGCGTGGCCGCGCGCCATGGCGATGCATCCGACGCGACCCCTGCGGTCGTCGACCAGCAGGCGGGCTACGACCTCGGCGCTTTGTCCTGGCGCCAGGTCGATAGCGGCGCCGGGCTCGAAACTGTTGCTCAGGAGGTTCAGGCCATGATCAACGGCGCTGACAGCGTGCAATGACCGGCAGCCGCACCGCCCGGCTGCGCCTCGGTTTCCTGTCCTTCCTGCTGATCCTGGCCGGATCACAGGTG
The DNA here is from genome assembly GCF_007004665.1 of Denitrobaculum tricleocarpae. Lineage (GTDB taxonomy): Bacteria > Pseudomonadota > Alphaproteobacteria > Kiloniellales > Kiloniellaceae > Denitrobaculum > Denitrobaculum tricleocarpae. The sequence continues at coordinate 12,919 of NZ_ML660061.1, forward strand.
ACCGCCGAGGCGGCGATCGTCGGCGAGGAGGAAAGCATCATCCTTCGCGACGGCGACACGCTCCTGGATCTGGCGGTCGCGGAGAGTCTGGGCTACGTGGAACTGCTGCTGGCAAATCCGGGGGTCGATCCCTGGATTCCGGCGGCGGGCACAGAGCTGCTTTTGCCAAAGCGCCATCTTCTTCCGGAAGCACCGCCCTCCGGCATCGTGATCAATCTGCCGGAGTTCCGCCTCTACTACTTTGCGCCGGATGGCGAAGAGGTGCTCACCTTTCCGATCGGCATCGGACGCACGGCGCACGAAACGCCGAGCGGTCAGACCAGGATCGTGAAAAAACGCGCCGACCCGACCTGGATTCCAACGGCCTCCGCCCGGCGCGACGACCCTGATTTGCCCGAATTCGTTCCGCCGGGACCCGACAATCCGCTGGGCGCCCATGCCTTGAACCTGGGCTGGCCGCGCTACGTCATTCACGGCACCAACCGGCCTTACGGCATCGGGCGGCGGGTGAGCCGCGGCTGTATCCGCCTCTACCCCGAAGACATCGCCGCCCTCTTCGCGGCGGTGGAGCCCGGCACCGAGGTCACGATCCTGAACCAGCAGGTGAAAACCGGCTGGGTCGGCGACGAACTCTATCTGGAGGTTCATCCTACCCCGCTTCAGGCCGATGCCCTGGCGGCCACCGGGCGGCTGACGCCCTATGATCCACCTGAAACCACGGCGCTGGTGCTGGAGGCCGCGAAAGGGCAGGCGGCACGCCTGAACTGGTCTGTGATCCGGCGGGTCACACAGGAACGCCGCGGCATTCCTGTCCGAATCACGATGCCGGAGTTGAACTGACGTCAGGCGTGCCTGAAGCGGCTGCCCTTACTTCGTCAGCGACTGCTGGAAGCTCCGGTCGGCCTTTGCATTTGCGGCACGGGCCTGTTCTTCGGCCAAAGCGGCGCGCTGTTCCGCCGCCGCCGCGCGCTGCGCGGCCTCTGCTGCAGACTTCTCTGCCTCCATGGCGCGCTGTTCCGCCATGCGGGCGGTTTCCGTTGCGGCAGTGACTTCACTGCGCAAGGTCGTCATTTCCGCATCGTTTGCGCAGGCACCGAGCAGAAACAGTGATGCAAGCGTGATCGCGAGGACGGACGAACGGCCTGTTTTGGTCATCGGACTCTCCTTTGATCGTGAACATCCAAAGCGGGGGGATCCGCTCTTTTCATTCAGACCTTTTTGCTGCAACGCCGCGTTGATTAAGATCAAGGGCAGGGAACAAATCTGGTGCGGAAGGCTGTGACATTTGTATGGCTTTTCGAAGCGTTTTCAGGGGGTAACTCACTCCTTTCCGTTGTGCCGGTGCGCCGGGGTCCATTCGGGTCTGACGGGACGCATTTGCTTTGCTAAGCTCGAACCAGAGGCCTGAAGCGGAAGTGCAAGCGGTTAAGCTAAGGCCATAAGAAAACGGGGAGAATTCTATGCGCGCTGCGCTCTTTCACGAGTTTATGGGGCCGATCGGGGTGGAAAACGCGCCCGATCCCACGCCACCCGGCGACGGCGTCGTGCTGCGCGTTATGGCCAACGGTGTCTGCCGGAGCGACTGGCACGCCTGGATGGGGCACGATCCCGATATCAAATCCCTGCCGCACGTTCCTGGGCATGAATGTTCGGGCATTATCATGGACGTAGGCCCCGAGGTGCGTAACTGGCGACCCGGAATGCGGGCGATCGTGCCGGTGGTCTCCGGCTGCGGGAAGTGCGGCTACTGCCACAGCGGCCAGCATCAGGTCTGTCCCGATCAGTATCAGCCCGGCTTTACCGGTTGGGGCGCCTTTGCCGAATACGTCGCCGTGCCCTACGCCGACGCCAATCTGGTCGAGCTCCCGGAAAGCCTTTCGTTTGAGGTCGGCGGCAGTATCGGATGCCGCTTTACCACCGCCTTCCGTGTCGTGGTTCAGCAGGGAAAAATAGAGCCTGGTCAATGGGTTGCGATCCATGGCTGCGGCGGCGTCGGGCTCTCGGCGGTGATGATCGCGGCGGCCATGGGGGCGAATGTGGTGGCGGTCGATATCGACGACGACCAGCTCGCGCTTGCCCGTGCTGCCGGCGCGGTGCAAAGCATCAACGCGCGGCAGACCAACGAAGTCGCCGAAGCGGTCCGCGATCTGACCGCAGGTGGCGCGCATGTCTCCGTCGATGCGCTCGGCAATCCTGAAACCTGCAAGAACTCGATCCTCTCCCTGCGCCGTCAAGGGCGCCACGTCCAGGTCGGACTTCTGCTGGGCGGTGAGAACAACCCGCCGCTGCCCATGGACCGGGTGATTGCCCACGAGCTGGAGATCGTCGGCAGTCACGCCATGGCGGGCCACACCTTCGGCAATATGATGGCCATGGTGACCTCGGGGAAAGTGGATCCCTCCAAACTGATCACGCGGAGTGTCGATCTGGCAGAGGGTGCCAAGGTCCTGGAGCAGATGGGAAATTTCACCGAAACAGGTGTGACCATGATCACGAATTTCTCGTGAAGCCCTGAGGTTTCCTTAGACCTGTTCCGGCGGTGGGGCGGAGGATTTCAGGAAGGCTTCGACTTCATCGCCGGTCACTTCGGCCGGGAAATGGGCCTGGGTGTTGATCGCCCGTACCAACTGCTTCTGGTACTCGTCACGGGGGATCTCCTGCACACCGAAACGGCTCAGGTGCGGTGTGTTGAACTGGGTGTCGAGCAGTTTATAGCCGCCTTTGCGGAGGCGCAGCGCCAGGTGCATCAGGGCGACTTTGCTGGCGTCGGAAACCCGGCTGAACATGGATTCTCCGAAGAAGACCGCGCCCAGCGAGACTCCATAGAGGCCGCCGACCAGTTTGCCGTCCTGCCAGCACTCGACCGAATGCGCAAAGCCGCGGGCAAAGACCTGATTGTAGAGGGTCTCGATGGTCGGATTGATCCAGGTATCCGGCCGGCCTTCGGTCGGGGCGGCGCAGAGCCGAATGACCTGGTCGAAAGCCGTGTCACAACGTACTTCGAAGTCGCCCTGACGGATTTTCCGGCGCAGTTTGCGCGGGATATGGACGGCATCAAGCGGAAGCACGCCGCGCAGATCCGGGTCGATCCAATGCAGAACCGGATCGTCCCGGCTTTCCGCCATGGGAAAAACCCCGACGGTATAGGCTTTAAGCAGAAGGTCCGGCGTGAGCTCCATGTCCGTCCGCAATTATCTACAAAAACCCGGGTTCTGTACAACGATCGCCCGGTGAGCTGAAGGCCGCTCTCAATTAAAATTGGTCGGTGTGACCAGAGTGCAAGAGGGACCTTCACCTCAGACCGCCGGATCAGCTACGCTGCTTTCGGCCTATCTTTTTGAACCAAAAGGCTTTTAGGCCTGTTCCGCGACAAATTTCTCTAACCAGTGGATATCATAGTCACCATTGATGAACTCGCTGTCGACGATCAGTTTCTGATGCAGCGGCACCGTGGTGTCGATTCCGTCGATGACAAACTCTTCCAGGGCACGGCGCAAGCGCATCAGACATTCGTTCCGGGTTTGACCATGAACCACGAGCTTTGCGATCAGGCTGTCATAGTGCGGCGGTACGCGGTATCCCGCGTAGATGCCTGAGTCGACCCTGACACCCAGGCCGCCGGGCGCATGATAATCGGTCAGTGTTCCCGGTGAAGGCATGAAGGTCTGCGGATTTTCCGCATTGATCCTGCATTCGATGGCATGGCCGAAAAAGGTAACGTCCTCCTGGGTGAGGCTCATCGGCAGACCTGCCGCGATCCGGATCTGTTCGCGGACGATATCGACCCCGGTGATCGCCTCTGAAATGGGATGCTCGACCTGCAGACGGGTATTCATCTCGATGAAGTAGAATTCACCGTTCTCGTAGAGGAATTCGATGGTCCCCGCCGACTTGTAGCCGAGCTTCTTCATGGCGTCGGTCGAGCGCTTGCCGATCCAGGCACGGGCTTCTTCATTCAGGGCGGGGGAAGGTGCTTCTTCGAGCAGCTTCTGATGCCGGCGCTGCAGGGAGCAGTCCCGCTCGCCGAGGTGAATGACGTTGCCGTGGCCATCGGCCATGAGCTGGATTTCGATGTGCCGCGGCCGGCCAAGGTATTTTTCCATGTAGACCGCTTCGTTGCCGAACGCGGCCTTGGCCTCGGTCCTGGCCAGTTGAACCGCCTGGCGCAGTTCTTCATCGTTGTTGGCGACCTTCATGCCGCGGCCGCCACCGCCGGCCGCTGCCTTGATCAGGACCGGATAGCCGATCTTATTGGCGACGGGCAGAGCCTCTTCCGCGGTCATGATCTCACCGTCGGAGCCCGGTACGACCGGGATCCCGAGGTTGTCGGCGGCCTGCTTGGCCGCGACTTTGTCGCCCATCAGGTTGATGTGTTCCGGCGTCGGGCCGATAAAGACGAAACCGTGTTCCTCGACCATCGCCGCGAAATCGGCGTTCTCGGAGAGGAAGCCGACGCCAGGGTGGATGGCATCCGCGCCCGTGATGGTGGCTGCGGAGAGGATGGCCGCGACGTTCAGGTAGCTGTCCTTGCTGGCCGGCGGCCCGATACAGACGCTTTCGTCAGCCAGACGCACGTGCATGGCGTCGGAATCCGCGGTCGAGTGGACGGCGACGGTCTGAATGCCCATTTCACGGCAGGCACGATGGATGCGGAGCGCAATTTCACCGCGATTTGCGATAAGAACTTTCTCAAACATGGGGCTTCCGCCCGTCTCTATTCGATAGTCAGCAGTGGCTCGCCGAATTCTACCGGCTGACCGTCGCTGACCATGATGTTTGTTACCTTGCCGGAGCGAGGCGATTTGAGCTCGTTCATCACCTTCATAGCTTCGATGATCAGGAGAGTCTGACCTTCCGTGACCATGTCTCCGACCTTGATGAAGGCCGGTGCCGAGGGCTCGGGCGCCATGTATGCCGTGCCCACCATCGGTGAGTTGACGGCACCCGCCAGCGGCTGGTCAGCGGCAACAGCTGCGGGGGCAGACTCCGCTGCCGCAACCGCCGCCGGTGCAGGTGCGGCGACAACTGACTGTGCGACTGCGCCCTTGCTGACACGAAGGCGATGGCCCTGCGATTCGTATTCAATTTCGCTGAGGCCGGTTTCGTCGAGCAAACCCGCGAGAGAGCGGATTATTTCTTCATTGATTTCGAATTTCGACATTATGCTTCTTGCTGTTTGATAAGTTGCTGCGCCATCGCGTCCAGGGCCATCAGGTAACCCTGAGCGCCGAAGCCACAGATGACACCCAGAGCGACTTTTGAGACGTAAGAGAGGTTTCGAAACGCCTCACGCTGATGAATGTTCGAAAGATGCACCTCGATGATCGGCAGATCGACGGCCTTGAGGGCATCCATGATCGCGATGGAAGTATGTGTGTAAGCCGCAGGATTAATGATCAGGCCGTTTTGGTCGTTGCGCGCTTCCTGAATCCAGTCGATCAGGCTGCTTTCACTGTTGGATTGACGGAAATCCGCCACAAGACCTAATGCCGCCGCACGCTTCCGGCAACTTTCCTCGATATCGTTCAAGGTTGTGTGCCCGTATATCTGCGGTTCGCGGAGGCCCAACATATTCAGGTTGGGGCCATTGAGAATCAGGACTTTCGGCGCGCTGGCCACTTATGACTCCTGGAAGACTTGGATTTCCAAGCGTTAGCACAGGGCGCCGTGAGCGCGCAATGCGGGGTTCACCTTAAACTGCGCTTTTGCGGCAATTTCTGAGTTCGGCCCTATGATGCGGTGGTCTCCCAGAGTTCTTTTGCTCCCCGGGAGACCCGATCAAGCGCCTTGGAGTCAAGGACCGAAACCGGTGTTGTTTTCCCAACCCCTCGCGGCGAGCCGGCTTCAGCTGGCGTTGGCTCGGGCTTCGGCAATCAGGCGCTCCATCTCCTCGAGATTGACCGCGCCCGGCACAAGTGTTCCGCCAATTACGAAGGCCGGCGTGCCGCGGATCGAGAGCTCTTCGGCAAGCGCGTAATTGTTCCGCAACGCAGCATTGATCTCTTCAGATTTCATGTCGCGTTCCATCAGGTCGGCATCAACACCGACCTCTTCCGCAATTCTGCGAAGATGAGCCGCACTCATATCGCCCGGTTCGCGCATCAGCGCGAAGTGGAAGGCTTCATACTTTCCCTGCTTTTCAGCCGCGAGGGCGGCTTTCGCGCCTTCAACCGATTCCGGGCCCAGAATTGGAAACTCCTTGAAGACGACGCGGACGTTGCCGTCCGCTTTCATGGCTGTCTCCAGGGTATCGGCGGATCGGCGGCAATAGGGGCAGCGGTAATCGAAGAATTCGACCACCACGACATCGCCATCCGGATTTCCGGCGACCGGTGACGCGGGATCGTTTTCCAGCCTCTCCTTGTTGTCTGAAACGGCTGAGAGGCGGCGCTGCTCTTCGGCTTCGGTTCGGCGCTGTTCGTAGAGCGTCAAAGCCTCGACCAGCACTTCCGGATTGCGCAACAGATAGTCGCGGACGATCTTTTCGATGTTTTCGACCTCGGCACTTGGTGCCGCAGCGGTCGATTGATCCTGCGCCTTTACCGGAAATGCGTAAAGCATTATCCCGATCATGAGCAGCGACAGATGGAGGCCGATTGCCGATGGTCGGCGGACGGCCCGTGTGGATTCTAAAAACACGTCAGGAACTCTCCCGGTTTATCTCAGTGTCGCACTCGTATTCTCAGTCGCTGTGGTGCATGGCTGGCACTGCTGTGTCGCCCAGACCATCAACGGTCTTGCTTTTCAACCAGTCTCTCAGCCAAGCCTTCAATGTCCTGGGCCCGGAGGGAGCTGGGCGTATCTTTGGGCAGAATTTTCACCGCGCGGCGGGCATGCTGCAGGGACTCGCGTGCCCGACCGCGTGCCAGTGCGGCTTCGGATAGCGCCAGGGCCGTCATTCCCGTGTCACCGCTGCGGCCATAAGCAATGGCCGATAGGCGCCAGGCCGAGGAATTGTTCGGTTCGCTGCGCAAGGTGAAGGTCAGGTTTTCGAGCGCCCTCTGATCCAGTTCCGGTGTGTTCGCTTCGATCTGAGCCTGGGCCAGTGCGAAACGAAGTTGCGGCGAGTCAGGCAACAGATCCGCGGCCATTTGAAAGGCCGGTATGGCTTCGGCACCGCGGGCATTCTCGTAGAGCATCTGCCCTTTGAGTTCATGAAAATAGGGATCGTCAGGGTTTTCGTCGATCAAGCCGTTGATCAGGGGCAGCGCGATGTCCAGTTCCGCCTCGCGGTAATGGGCAATGGAGCGCGCGTAGCGGCTTTCGAGTGAATTGTCGTCTTCCGGGTATGACTGAAAGACCCGTGAAATCGGCCAGAGGAAGCCGATCAGCTTGGCCCTTACGCGTTCATGAAGCCGCACGAGTTCTTCCGGCGGCGGGCTATCCTTGTAGGGTGATGCGGCGACGGCGTTTTCCAGGAAACTGATCCGTTCCTGGGTCAAGGGGTGCGTGCGCAGGTAGGGATCCTGGCTGGTCGCCAACAGGACTTCCTGACCGCGCAGGACGCCCATGAAGTCGAGCAGGCCCTGTGGAGAGAGCTTTGTCGCTTCGAGCAGGCGGATGCCGGCCTGGTCCGCCGCTGATTCCTGGCTGCGGCTGTACCCCAGAAAGCCCTTGAGTGCGACGTCCTGTCCGCCGCTGATGATGGCCGAGGCCGCCTCTCCACGACCGGTGGCCAACGCCGCGCCGATACCCAGAAGGTAACTGGCGATGATCGTGGATTGCGCGTTCTCGATGCTTTGGCCGCGGATTGCAACATGCCCGCCCGCCATATGGCCGGTTTCATGGGCGATCACGCCGATTGCCGCCAGCGGGCTCTCGGCCTTGATCAGGAGGCCGGTGTTTATGAACATCCTGTTGCCGGTGGTGACAAAGGCATTGAGCGAGTCGTCGTTGACCAGGAAGATCCGAACCGACTGGGGGCTAAGGCCCGCCGCTTGGAATAGTGGCGTCGCGTAGATTCGAATGGTAGTTTCGATTTCCGCGTCGCGCACCAGTCTCAAGCCCTGGGCGGACAGCGGCGCCGGCGCCAGAAAGGCGAGGACAACCGCGAGAGCCGCGAAGGTGGAGAAGATACGTTTGATCACAAGTCAAGTCTCGACATCAAAAGATAAACCTAAGGTCGGTATTCGTGCGATTCAACGAGGCGCTCCACAAGATCCCAACTTAGACCCACAGATTAATCAGGTTACCGTGAATATAGTTTCAGCAAACGCCACCATCGGCAAGGCGCAAGGACTCTTCTCAAGCGTACGCACCTCCCTGAACATGGTTAAATCCCTGCGTTTTAGTGCGGGAAGACGCATTTTATTGGCTGGCAGCGCCATGTTGTTGGTCGCCGCTTGCGAGAGTAACCCGGAACCCGGGGGTGTGTTTGCCCCCGTCGATGGTTTTGCGGGTCTGATTGCGGGCGATGAACCGCGTGCCGTGGTCGTCGGGCGCGATGTGCTTGGCAATGGCGGCACCGTCGCCGATGCCGCCGTCGCAATGTATTTCACGATGGCCGTCACTATGCCCTCGCGCGCCGGGATCGGCGGTGGCGGTGTTTGTGTCTATTTCGATGCCCCCAACCTCTCCAGTGAAGTCTTCGAATTCCTGCCCCGGCAGAGTGCCTCGGGAGGCATGGTTCCGGGAAATGTGCGGGGGATGGCTGCCTTGCACGCGCGGTACGGGACTTTGCGCTGGGCTCAGATGCTGTCTCCCGCCGAGGGATATGCGCGCTTCGGCCATGCGGTGAGCCGCGCCTTTGCCCGGGACCTGGCTGTCGCAGGACAGGCTCTGCAGCAAGTTCCCGACCTCAGACGCCGCTTCGAAATGCCAGATGGAGCTTTGGCCCGTGAGGGAAACACCATTGCACAGACTGAACTTTCGGCGGTTCTTGCCGGGGTGCGGCAACGCGGCGCTGCTTATTTTTACGGCGGCGACTTCGCCAACCGGCTCGCAGAGGCATCCACCCGTGCAGGGCTTCCGCTGACGGTCGAAGATATCAGAAGCAGTCTGCCGAGCATCCGTCCGGCTGCGAGCTTTCCGGTGAATTCCGATGTCGCCTACTTTTCGACGCCGCCAGCCGCGGGCGGCATTGTAGCCGCCCAGATCTGGCAGATGCTAACGGCCGCCGAGGACTACGAGGATGCGAGCGAAGAACAGCGTTCGCACCTTTTCGCCGAAGCCTCGATGCGGGCTTTTTCGCAGCGCACCGGCTGGATAATGCCCGATGGCCGTTCCAAAGAGGATCTGGAAACGCTGTTGAGCGAGGCGCGGGCAGAGACGGTCATGGCAAATTTCAATTCCGGCCGCCACACTCCGGCAGATCAGCTTTCTCCAGTGCCGGGAACAGCGCCCGGTGACCCGGGCGCGGCGGGGTTTGTGATCGGTGATGCCTACGGCAATGGTGTTTCCTGCAGCTTCACCATGAACGGGCTCTTCGGGTCCGGCAGGGTCGCACCGGGCACGGGCGTGCTGCTTCCGGCGCCGCGGCGCGCGCTCTCCGATGGAGGCGACACTTTGAGTGCCGTGATTGTCGCCAACACCAATACGGGTGTGCTGCGCTTCCTGGGCTCTTCAAGCGGCGGCGCGGCGGCTTCGACCTCTCTGGTGCGGCTGATGCTGGATAGTTTGGCTACGGACAAGGGGTTGTCCGCCTCCATGGCGGAGCCCCGTGTGCATCACGGCGGTGCGCCTGACATCACCTTCTATGAAGAAGGAAGCGGTGCCGTCGCAGACCTCGAGGCTAAAGGTCATGTGACACAGATCGTGCCGCAGATCGGTCAGGCAAACGCCATTTACTGTCCCAGGGGGATCGTGCAATCGCCTGCCGCATGCGAGGTCCAGGCCGATCCCCGCGGGCACGGTTTGTCCAGCCTTGTGCAATAAACAAGCCCGACCTCCAATTGGGTAGGGAATCGAGCTTCAGAGCGAAGGGTGTGAGGGAAAGATGGTGTTGAAGGTGGCCTCCCGCGGGCGTGCGGTCTCGCCCTTCATCGTGATGGACGTCATGCGGGCTGCGGCCCAGCGCGAAGCGGAAGGGGCGGAGGTTCTGCACCTGGAGGTCGGGCAGCCCGGGACACCGGCACCGGAAAAGGTGATCGATGCGGCTAAAAACGCCCTGGACAGAGACCTGATCGGCTACACCGATGCCAGGGGCACCGCGAGCCTGCGGGCGCGCATCGCCCGCCACTACCAGGATCAATATGGCCTTCCGGTCGATCCGGAGCGGGTCATGGTGACCACGGGTTCCTCGGGCGGGTTTCTTCTGAGTTTTCTCTCCGCGTTCGACCCGGGCGACCGCGTGGCTCTCGCGGCCCCTGGATATCCCGCCTACCGCAACATTCTCCAAGCCCTCGGCGTGGAGCCGGTGCTTCTGACCAGCACTTTGGAACACCGCTTTCAGCCGACAGTCGGTCTGCTCGAACGCGCCGGGCAATTGGACGGTTTGATTGTAGCCAGCCCTTCAAATCCTGCGGGTACCATGCTGGATGACGGGGAACTGGCTGCCCTCGCGGGCTATTGCACGGCAAATGATATCCGATTGATCTCGGATGAGATCTATCACGGCATCAGCTACGGCCATCGGGCGGTTTCCGCGCTCGCGCACAGCCCCGATGCCATCATCATCAACAGTTTCTCGAAGTATTTCTCCATGACCGGCTGGCGGCTGGGCTGGATGGTGGTGCCTGAAGATCTGCTTCGGCCTGCGGAGTGTCTGGCGCAGAACCTCTTCATCTCGGCTCCGGCCTTGTCTCAAACCGCGGGCGAAGCGGCCTTTGATTGCGGCGATGTTCTCGACGGTTATGTGGCAACCTACGCGCGGAACCGTCGGCTTCTACTTGAGGAACTGCCCAAAGCCGGTTTCTCAACCATGGCCCCTGCCGACGGTGCTTTTTACATCTACGCGGATATCTCGGATTTGACCGATGATAGTGAAGCCTATTGCCGCCGTATGCTGGCCGAGACCGGGATTGCGGCGACGCCCGGCGTCGACTTCGACCCGGCACGGGGACATCACTTCCTCCGGTTTTCTTTTGCCGGGCCGGAAGCCGACATTGCCGAAGCAGCCAAGCGGCTGCAGGCCTGGGTTTAACGGCTGCCCGCCGCCCAGCGACGGGTCGCTATCCATAAAAAGAAGCTCCGCTTCGGGTTTCTCGACCCAAAGCGGAGCTTCATTCTCTTCACCCGCAGATCTTGAAGAGGTAATCGCGGGTCACTTGTGCGTCAAACTACCAAGCAGCATTCAGGTCCGGACTGCGTCGTTAGACCCAACGCGACCACCACCCGCGGCGTTTTTCACCTTCTTCACCGGCCTGGCCGTCTTCGCCGCCTTGGGCACCAGAGGTTTCTTGCACGGGTTCGGAAATCGCCGCGGTTACGGGCTCCGGCGACGCAGGTTCCCGCACGGCAGTGTCCTGAGCGACCAGCTCAGCGGGCTCAGCCGGCCGCGGCTCAGCAGCCATAGTCTCTTCCGATACTGCATCTTCGGTCGCTTTCGCGGCCGCCGGCTTTCGAGTCCGGCTACGCGGTGTTTTGGCCGTTGCCGAACGGCTTCGGGTTGCCCGCTTCTTCGGCGCTTCTTCGGTTTTGGGTTCTTCTGCTTTTGGTTCTTCTGGGGCCACCTCATCTGCAGATGCCGACGGGTCCGCCGGCTTCGCCTCGGCAGGTTTTTCCGGTGCCGCTTTATCGCTGTCGCTGCTTTTCTTGGCGCGGCTGCGGCGGCGTTTAGGTTTCGGGGTTTCCTCGGCCGGGGCTTCCTCGGAGGCATCAGCGGCTGCTGCATCTGAACCCGCGCTTTCAGATGACACCACGGCTTCAGGTGACACCACGGCTTCAGGTGACGCGGCCGTTTCTACGGGGGCGCCGGCCGCTTCGTCTTCAGAGCTTCCGGAGGCAGCAATCGCGCCGTCCTGCCCGGTTTCTTCTTCTGACGAGGCATCGCCCTCAAGCGTCTCGCCGTCTTCGTTTTCCTTGCGGCGGGAGCGTCTGCGGCCACCCCGCTTTCCGCGACGGCGGCGTTTGCGTGCCTTGGTTTCCTCGTCGTCGCCTTCGCCGTTTTCGTCCCGCGCGGCATCTTCGGCAGAGACCGCATCGTTCTCCTCGCCTTCAACGACGGAGGTTTCCTCCGCAGGTGAAGCCACGGTCTCGTCATCGCGTTTCCGGCGGCGGCGGCGGCGTGAGCGTTTTCGCTCGCTTCCGGCCTCTTCAGAGCTTTCGACGCTTTCGTCTTGCAGGTCTTCGTCATCGCGTGATCTTGAAGCCTGACGGTCTCTGTTGCGATCACGCGAGCGTTCGGATGAACGTTCCGCAGGCCGTTCGGCCCGATGATCGCTGGTACGCTCGCCCGCTTCGCCAACCCGCTCAAGACTGTAGTCGGGCGCAGTCAGGCTATTGTCAGCGGCAATCTCGATCGAGAAACCGTAGCGTTCTTCGATGTTGAACAGGAGCGCGCGCTTCTGATTGAGCATGTAGAGCGCGACAGCGGTCGGAACCTTGATCAGGAGGCTTCCGCCCGCACGGCGTATGCCTTCCTCTTCAACCGCACGCAAAACATGCAGGGCGGTCGATTCGGTGGTCCGGACCGTGCCCACTCCCTGGCAGGTTGGACAGATCAGGGTCGAATTCTCGACCAGGCTTGGACGCAGGCGCTGACGCGACATCTCCAGCAGGCCAAAGGGGCTGATCCGGCCAAGCTGGATTCTGGCCCGGTCGTTCTTCATGGCTTCTTTCAGCCTGCGCTCGACCTCGCGGTTATGGCGCGACTCTTCCATGTCGATAAAGTCGATCACGACCAGACCGGCGAGATCGCGCAGACGGACCTGCCGAGCGACTTCGTCTGCCGCTTCGAGGTTGGTCTTGAGTGCGGTTTCCTCGATGTGTCGCTCACGCGTCGCTTTGCCCGAGTTAACATCGACCGCAACCAGCGCTTCCGTTGGGTTGATGACGATGTAACCGCCTGATTTCAGCTGAACCGTGGGATTGTGGATGGCGTCAAGCTGGCCCTCGACTTTGTAGCGATGGAACAGCGGAATCGCGGGATCCTTGTAAAGCTGAACCTTCTTGGCGTGGCTCGGCATCAGGGTCCGCATGAAGCTTTTCGCGGCCTTGTAGCTGTTTTCGCCTTCGACCAGAACGTCTTCCATATCGCGGGAATAGAGATCCCGGATCGCCCGTTTGATCAGGTTCGCTTCTTCATGGATCAGGGCGGGCGCGCTGGACCGCAGCGTGAGCTCCCGGATTTCATTCCAAAGCCGCATCAGATATTCGTAGTCGCGGCGAATCTCGGTTTTGTTGCGCTGGCTTCCCGCTGTACGCACGATCACCGCGATGCCCTCAGGGATCTTGAGTTCGCCCAGGATCTCCTTCAAGCGGCGGCGGTCACCGGCATTGCTGATCTTGCGGCTGATCCCGCCGCCCTTGTTGGTGTTGGGCATCAGAACGCAATAGCGCCCGGCCAGGGATAGGTAGGTCGTTAGCGCCGCACCCTTGTTGCCGCGTTCTTCCTTGGAAACCTGCACCAGAATGACCTGGCGGCGTTTGATGACTTCCTGGATTTTGTATTTGCGGAGCAGTTTTGCCCGGCTGCGCTGCACGATCTCGTCGTCGTCATCTTCGCTCAGGGTATCGACGCTGGATTCGCCTTCGATCTCCTCGACGGTGTCATCCTGCTCGACCTCCGCAGCGTCGTTCTCGCCACTGTCAGCTTCGGTGGCTTCGTCAGCGGAGCCGTCTGAAGCTTCCTGATCAGCGGTCTCGGACTCTGCTACCGTTTCGGGCTGGGTGTCGTCGGAACCGGCAGTTTCCTGATCTGTTGGCTCAAGCCCGGGGCCGTCCCCGTCGGAAGCCCCTGCGTCACCGGCCTGATCTTCGCCTGCCGGGCTTTCGTCATCGGGGTCATCCGAACCATCAACCTGCTCATCGCCCGTGCGAACGGAGGATTTGAGGGCTTTCTCCTCAGCCAGCAAAGCCTCGCGGTCGGCGATGGGGATCCGATAGTAGTCGGGATGGATTTCACTGAACGGCAGGAAACCGTGGCGATTGCCGCCATATTCTACGAAAGCCGCCTGAAGCGAAGGTTCTACCCGCGTGATCTTTGCGAGGTAGATATTTCCTTTGAGCTGCTTTTTAGAGACTGTTTCGTAATCGAACTCTTCGAGACGAGAACCATTGTGAACCACCACCCGCGTCTCTTCCGGGTGGGTGGCATCGATTAACATACGCTTTGCCATTAATTGGAAACTCCAACGCGCATCCTACGCCGGCCGCAGCTATGGCGGGGCGGGGCGCGTAAATCTGTAGTGGTTGGTTACAAACCATCCAAGGGTCTCACGATATTGCGTTCAAACGCGGCCGTCGGCGGCGGAGAACGCTTGCCTTTGTCTGCGCGCAAGGCGCGCAAACACTGAATTTTGTGCGAAGCGGGCCGATTCTGCTTAAGCTTCGCTGGTCGTTGTCGCTGTTCTTTACTCTCGGCACTTCCGCGTCCGGTGATGACGGCCATTCCTTCCCGCTGTTGGGACCCGTCTTGGGTGTTAAGGTGCCGTGCCGTCAGTCCGTCGAGGATAACCGTTCCGACGCCGATCCCATAGGAGCGCGGCATCTTTTGTGGTTAAGAACGTTCCGTGTGCAGAGTAACAGTACTGCCCTGTATGTGTCACACCCTAATTTTTCGTTATTTTTTCGGCGGATACCTGGCGTGTCTTGACCAGAGTCGCGACAGTCTCCGGACCTCGGTTCTCAGTTGGGGCAGACCCGTCCGTCGTTGAGAGCGATCTCGGCGCAAGGCCGGGAGCTGCTTCTGCGAAGCCGCGATTCCTGACGTTTTTTCTGGTTGCAATCCCGTGAATCGGATACATCTCGTGAGAATGCTGCCGCTTGAACCAGCCTTTGCTACCCGATTCGGACCATGAGATTCGGCCCATGAAACGTCTAGTCCTGATTTTGGCGGTCATGCTGCTTGGAGCCCATGAGGCGGCGGCCAAGCCTGCCGTTTTGGATATTCGTGTCGGCCAGCACCCGGATAAGACGCGACTCGTTCTCGAATTGTCCGAAGCCCCGAACTACCGCGTGTTCCTGCTGCCGAACCCCTTTCGGGTGGTCATCGACCTGCCCGAACTCGATTGGTCGGTGCCCGAGAGCAAAATTCCGGAGGGCGCCGGCGCCATCAACGCCTTGCGGTTCGGGCTTTTTGCGCCGGGGACCAGCCGCGTGGTCCTGGACCTTAAGCAACCGGTCCTGGTCAAAAGCGCCTTTGTTCTGCCCCCCAAGGACGGACGTCCGCACCGATTTGTGGTCGACATCGAACCCGTCACCCTCGCGGCTTTCAATGCGGCCCCTGCGGAGCGTCTTGGCGCCTCTTCGGAAAAACCTCTCCGGACCACACAAACGGCAGCCGCGGCTACGGTGCAACCCAAGCCGGCGGGCGACCGGCGGCCGACCATCGTAATTGACGCCGGCCATGGCGGCGTAGACCCTGGTGCTACGGGTGTCAGTGGGCTGCTGGAGAAAGACCTGGCTCTGGAGTATGCCAAGGAATTGAAGAGTCAATTGGAGGCAACCGGACGGTTTCGCGTGGTTTTGACCCGGGACCGGGATGTATTTCTGGCGTTGCGCGATCGGATCAAGATCGCGCACCAGGCAAACGGCGATCTCTTCGTGTCGCTGCATGCGAACAACCATAAATCCAGAAAGATCAAAGGTTTTTCGGTTTATACACTGTCTGAGAAATCGTCCGATGCCGAGGCCAGGAGTCTCGCGGCCAAAGAGAACAAGGCGGATATCATCGCCGGTTTCGATCTTTCCGAGCAAACCGAAGTGGTGCGCGATATCCTGATCGATCTGGCGCAGCGCGAGTCGAAAAACCAGGGGAATCAGTTTGCCGCGGATGTGGTTGATGAGGTGGGCCAGGTCGCGAACCTGCTCGGAAACCCGCACCGCTACGCCGGATTCGCGGTTTTGAAGTCGCCCACAATTCCTTCGGTGCTGATTGAAATCGGCTATCTTTCGAACCGGGCAGAGGAGAAACGGTTGCGCGATAAGGGCTACCGCAAGAAGCTGATGTCCGCACTATCGCGATCGATCGGTAACTATTTTCAGCAAAATCAGACTTTTAATCGTTACTGAACGACCCAATATCCAGGGTGTGAGGAAAAGTTCAGGAACCCTCTCGCGCATTGATTTGTTAGTCTGTTAACAGATCGGGGTGGGAAGCGTGGCACTGATCATTTGTTAGGTATTATTGCGTATGTTTTGAAAGCATACGCCAGCTTATGATAATGACAGGATGTTGCGCGGTCTTTCGGCGTTTATTTAACGGAACGGGCATCGCTCGCCGGTAAACGACAGCCTGCTTTACCAAACCCGGCTGCAGAGCGAACGGAGAATATGCTTAGGTTTTTTGTCTTCAGTCTGGGCTTCCTGGTTTTTGTGGGCCTGGCGGCTGTGGTCGGCGGATTTTACGCGCTGCACCACTACGGCCGCGGCTTGCCGGATTACAAACAGCTTGCGGACTATGAACCGCCGATGGTGACCCGCATTCACGCGGGCGATGGACGTCTGATGAGCGAATACGCCATCGAGAGGCGTGTCTACGTTCCCATTCAGGCGATTCCAAAGCGTGTCGTGAATAGTTTTCTCTCGGCGGAAGACAAGAATTTCTACGAGCATCCCGGGGTCGACTTCGTCTCACTGCTTCGCGCGGTCGTGACGAACGTCGCGAATATCGGCCAGGGACGGCGTCTGGTTGGTGCTTCGA
Source organism: Denitrobaculum tricleocarpae (assembly GCF_007004665.1). Taxonomy (GTDB): domain Bacteria; phylum Pseudomonadota; class Alphaproteobacteria; order Kiloniellales; family Kiloniellaceae; genus Denitrobaculum; species Denitrobaculum tricleocarpae. The sequence goes on from NZ_ML660061.1 coordinate 29,660, forward strand.
CCATCACGCAGCAGGTGGCGAAGAATTTCCTCCTGACCAACGAGGTTTCCTACGAGCGCAAGATCAAGGAGGCGTTGCTTGCCTTCCGGATCGAGCGCACCTTTTCCAAAGACCGTATCCTCGATCTCTATCTCAACGAGATTTATCTGGGGGGCGGCTCGTACGGTGTTGCAGCAGCGGCCCTGAACTACTTCAACAAGCCGCTCGATCAGTTGACGATTGCCGAGGCGGCTTATCTGGCTGCCTTGCCCAAGGCGCCGAACAACTATCACCCTGTCCGTAAACATGCAGCCGCAGTCGCCCGGCGGAACTGGGTGCTCCGGCGGCTGCTTGAAGACGGCAAGATCACACCTGAAGAGGCCGAAACCGCGCGGAACTCTCCACTTGAGGTCCGGCGGCGGGATGTTACCGAGGTCGTCGATGCCGACTTCTTCAGCGAGGAAGTCCGGCGTGAACTGGTTGAGCTCTACGGCAATGACAAGCTCTATGAAGGCGGCCTGTCGGTTCGCACCACCCTGGATCCACGGCTCCAGCGGATTGCCGATCTGACCCTCCGCAACGGGCTGCTGGCCTACGACCGGCGACATGGCTGGCGCGGTCCGGTGGCACAGCTGGACATGGAAAGCGGCGACTGGCAAGAGAAGCTGGCGGAGATCAGACTGCCCGCCGGCGCGAAGCCCTGGCGTCTCGCCGCCGTGCTCGAGGTCGGTGCTCAGTCGGCCGCTGTGCAACTGGCGGACGGCACAGAGGGCACACTGCCGATGAGTGAGCTCGTTTGGGCTCGTAAATGGCTTAAAAATCAGAGGTTTGGCGAGAAACCAAGCAAGCCTTCCGATGTTGTTGCTGTCGGGGACGTGGTTCTGGTTGAGCCGGTTGAGGCGAATGAAGAGGGTGAGGCCTACGAAGCCGGGACCTTCGCCCTGCGTCAATTGCCCCAGATCGACGGCGCGCTGGTGGCGCTGGATCCCCACACGGGCCGGGTGTTGGCGATGTCGGGCGGTTTCTCCTTCGAGCAGAGCCAATTCAATCGCGCCACACAAGCAAAGCGCCAGCCGGGCTCGTCCTTTAAGCCTTTCGTTTATCTGGCCGGACTGGACAGTGGCTACACGCCCGCAACCATCATTCTCGATGCGCCTTTTGTGATCGACCAGGGGCCGGGCCTCGGAAAATGGAAACCCGGTAACTACACCAAGAAATTCTACGGACCGACCCGCATGCGCGTTGGAATCGAGAAGTCACGAAATCTGATGACCGTTCGTCTGGCCCAGACCATCGGCATGGAGAGGGTGGCTGACTATTCGCAGCGCTTTGGGATCGATAAGAACCTGCAGCAGGTTCTTTCCATGTCGTTGGGGGCGGGCGAGACCACGCTGATGCAGATGACAACGGCTTACGCGATGCTGGTCAACGGGGGTAAGCGCATTACGCCCAGCCTGATCGATAGGATTCAAGACCGCAACGGGGCGACGATCTACCGTCACGACTTGCGCCTTTGCGAGGACTGCATGACCGACTATCAGTCCGGTGGCGTGATTCCTGAACTGGAAGATGAGCGCGAACAGATTGCCGATCCGCGCAGCGCCTATCAGGTCGTTTCCATGCTGCAGGGTGTGGTCGAACGCGGGACCGGTCGCAAGATCAAAGCGGTGGGCAAGCCGCTTGCCGGTAAGACCGGTACGACCAACGATTATATGGATGCCTGGTTCGTCGGCTTCTCGCCTGATCTGGCTGTCGGAATCTTTACGGGCTTCGATAATCCCAGGACTCTGGGCCGGAGTGAAGGAGGGTCTGCGGTCGCCGCCCCGATTTTCCGGGATTTCATGGCCGAAGCCCTGAAGGATCAGCCTGCGATCCCCTTCCGTATTCCGCCCGGTATACGGATCGTACGCTTGAACGCGGAGACGGGGCAGCTTGCGCGTCCCGGCGACCGGAACGTGATGCTGGAGGCCTTCAAGCCTGATAACGTGCCCAGCGGACAGCAGGTGCTGATCGACGGCGGTTCGCCTGCTACGGGCGAGACCGGCGGCGGAGCGCTCCCGGTTCAGCCACGAAATGAAGGCCTTTCGGGCGGACTCTACTGACGCGTTCGACGTTGGGTTTTAACGCCCCGGCCGAGCCTGGCCCCGGCTGATCCCGGCCCTGGCTGATCCTAAATGTCGGTCTGTACAGAAGCCTTTGAATTCCGTAAAAGAACAGCAGTAAATCCGGAGTGAGGCCCTTTCTGACGGATGCCGTCGCAAAGGATCGAACCAATACCCGCACAGGAGGCCGCATGCGCGCCGAAATCCAGGCGGTGGTTGACGACATTACGCAGTCGTTGACCCTGCTGAGGAGGCATCTTTGACTTGGATGCCGCAACACGACGACTAGACGAACTGAACTCCCTGGCCGAGGATCCCTCGCTTTGGGACGATCCCGACGCCGCGCAGAAAATCATGCGCGAGCGCACGCAGCTTGAGCAGTCCATCGCCAACTACAAGGAATTCGAACAGGGTGTCGAAGACGGCGTCATGCTGATCGAAATGGGCGAGGCTGAAGAGGATGCCGATACGGTCGCGGAGGCAGAATCTTCTCTGATCGCTTTGCGGGACCGGGCGGCCAAGGAACAGCTCGCCTCTTTGCTGTCCGGCGAAGCGGATGCGAACGACTGCTACCTGCAGGTCAATGCCGGTGCAGGCGGCACCGAAGCCCAGGATTGGGCGGAAATGCTGCTGCGCATGTATGTCCGCTGGGCGGAAGCGCATGGCTGCAAGGTGGAATGGCTGGACGAGAGCGCCGGCGAAGAAGCCGGGATCAAGTCCGCGACGCTTCAGATCAAAGGCCATAATGCCTATGGCTGGCTGAAAACCGAATCCGGTGTGCACCGCCTGGTGCGCATCTCGCCGTACGACTCTCAGGCCCGGCGTCACACGTCTTTCTCCAGCGTTTGGGTTTATCCGGTTGTCGACGATACGATCGAGGTCGAGGTTCTGGATAAGGACCTGCGGGTCGACACCTTCAGGGCATCCGGCGCGGGTGGGCAGCACGTCAACAAGACCGACAGTGCCATCCGGATCGTGCACGAACCGACCGGCATCGTCGTGCAGTGTCAGAACGACCGGTCACAGCACAAGAACCGGGCCCAGGCCATGGCGATGCTGAAGGCCCGGCTCTACGAGCATGAGCTTCAAAAGCGCGAAGAGGCTGCCCAGGCGGAAGCCGACGGCAAAACCGACATCGGTTGGGGGCACCAGATCCGCTCTTACGTCCTGCAGCCCTATCAGATGGTCAAGGATCTGCGCACCGGCCATGAGACCACCAACTCCGGCGCGGTTCTGGATGGCGATATCGACGGCTTCCTCGAGGCGTCTCTGGCCAGCAGAATTTCGGGGAGCAACAGCGAGGCGGAAGCCTCGTAAGTTGCCGTTGTCCGGCGCCTGAAGCCTCAAGACCATCGCCCGCTGGTCCAAGATGGCTATGTTCGATAGAATGCGTCCAGGCTGTGGGCGTGAGACCTGCAGTTGCCTAGAGATGGGAGTGGCGATGCGCGAAATCCTCGAGGGTATTCATTGCTGGTCGCGTTTGTCGCAACCCCATGGCTACGACTTCAACGGCTACTTCCTGACTCTGCCGTCAGGTAACCTCGTCATTGATCCGGTCGAGCCTGAAGATGGGGATCTCAAGCGCCTGGTCTCTGAGGGCGTTTCAGAGATCCTGCTGACCAACCGCAATCATAGCCGCGCCGCGAACCGTATTCGTGAGGCGACGAAGGCGAAAACCCTGATCCACGCCGAGGATGCCCGGCATGCCCGTAGCCAAGGCTGCGAGATCGATGGCGAACTGACACCGGGCAGCCGGGTCGGTCCGCTTCATGTCTTGCCGGCTCCCGGCAAGTCGCCGGGTGAGGTGGTGCTTTACTGGCGCGAGCGGCGGCTGGCCTTTATCGGCGATCTGGTGATCGGCAATCCTCCAGGGCGTTGTTCGCTTCTGCCGGACGAGAAGATGGACGATCCGGCGCGCTTACGTGCCAGTGTCAAGACCCTGCTGGAGCTCGAGCTCGATTGTCTGATCATGGGCGACGGCGTGTCGATCACACAGAATGCCAAACCGGTCCTGCAGGATCTTGTCTCCGGGTTTACCGCCTAGCTGATTGCGTGACGGGTCGCTTGCGGCCAGTGCCGTTCTTCGACGTGTGAAACTCACAGATTAAAGGTTTGTGTTTAAAACACTGAATATGGAATTCGAAATTTGGAATCCGTAATTTCTGGGACACGATCTTTAGGCTAGTCATGGTGCCCGGTTCATGATGTCGCGGTTCACGATGCCCCAGGTTCAGGATGCCCAGGTTCAGGATGCCCAGGTTCACGATGCCTGGTGATGTTTTGATGAAGGGCGCGTATTGAAGAGAGAACACCATGGAGGAAGGTATGTCTGAAGTTGGTTCCGCCACCCAAACAGGGTCTGAACAGCGGGTGGTCTCTTTCACGCAGATGAAAGAGGGCACCAGGGAAGACTATCTCTATCTGCGCGGGCTGGAGGAAGCACACAATCGGGGAACGGCCGAGCGCCTGTTGCGCGCGTTGCGTCTGCAGGCGGAAGAAACGATCCCGGGCTACCGCATCACCCGTCTTGAGCACGCTTTGCAGTCGGCGACGCGGGCTTATCGCGATGCCGCCGGCCTCGATTGGGTGGTGGCGGCTTTGCTGCATGATATCGGCGACGGCCTGGCCCCACAGAATCATGACCGCTTCGCTGCGGAGATTTTACGCCCCTTTGTGCGCGACGAAGTTACCTGGGTGGTTGAACACCACGGCGCCTTTCAGATGGTCTACTACGCCCATCACTACGGCTGGGATCAGTACGAACGCGAAAAGTACCGCGCCCATCCTTATTACCAGACCTGCGTGGATTTTTGCGAGCGCTGGGATCAGGCTTCCTTTGACCCGGATTATCCGAGCGAGCCGCTGGAGTTCTTTGAGCCCATGCTGGGCGAGGTCTTTCAGCGTAAAGCCTACGAGGAATCGAACCTGCGGACCGGCCTTGCGAAGGGTTTGATGTCCTGATTCCTCCGGTTTCAAATGACGGACGCCTTAGCTGTTAGCGGCCAAAGCGCCCTCATGCGCCAACAGCCAGGCTTTGCGTTTCAGCCCGCCGGCGTAACCCGTGAGCTTACCCGTGCTGCCGATGAGGCGGTGACAGGGTACGACAATCGACAAGGGGTTGCGCCCGTTGGCGGCACCTACAGCGCGCGGCGCATCGGGGCGTCCCAGCTTTTTTGCCATCTCGCCGTATTGCCAGGTCTGCCCGGCGGGGATGTGCCGCAACGCGTTCCAGACCTGCTGCTGAAACTCCGTGCCGCCACTGTCGACGGGAAGCGCGTCGATCGCTGTCACGTCACCTTCCAGATAGGCCATCATCTTATCTGAGTGTCCGCCGGAGTTTTTGACCTTCAATAGTTCGTAGCGCCCAAAGCGTGCCGTCAGGTTTCGCTGCAGGCGGTCAAGGCAGTCGTCGAATTCGACGGCGCAGAGCGGGGGTGCCGCGTCTGCTTCACTGCCTTCGCTTAAGGTGACCAGGATAATGCCGCCGATGGGCGAGGGAATTTCATCGGTGAGAAGAGTGACCACGGCGGCTCCGGCTTTGTGCTTCCAATACGATGCTCAGAATTGCCGAGATTCAGCACCTCCGCAAACGCGATCGAGCTTATCGAAAGGGCACACTACCCGCTGGCTGGAAGCGGCGGTGATGATTTGTGGCGGTTTACGCTTTTCTTGATCCACGGAGCTTCAAAACCGCGTTCCATATCAACAGTGTGCGGATTGGGAGACAGTGAATTTCGAGTCGGCCGGACCGTAGACTGACGGAACGCAACGGCAAATAGTTGACAATGTTAATTACTTTGCCGAAACTTGAGCGCATGAAGCAAACGATCGCGCCACACCGGCTTCGGGACGGCCTGGGCTACCGGGTGTCGCGCCTGGCCCGGGTGATGGAACGGGATTTCGAACGCCGGCTTTCGGGACTCGGGATCACGCGCCTGATGTGGTGTGTGCTGCCGACAGTGGGCCTGGAAGGGATCGTGCGGCCATCCGAGATTGCCGGTCATATCGGCGTCGATCGCACGGCTTTATCGCGGGTGCTCCGTGAACTGGAGGCCAAAGGTCTGGTTCGACGCGATAAAGATGGGCGCGATGGACGTTCGACCCATGTGACCCTGACCGAAGAGGGTACGCGTTGCCTGGACGCGGCGCTGCCGCAATCCATGGGCACGACCAATCACTTCAGCAGCAAACTGAGTGGCGAGGAGGTCGACATCTTCCGGCACTTGATCGACAAACTGCTCGCGGAGGAAGAGGGCGCCTTGCCGGGCATCTGAGGCTGGGCTCTCTGCAGGTGTGCAGGGCTGCTGTCACGGCAGGCGGATCAAAAGGGACGAGATCTATGCGGTTGTTTTCCTATAAAAACAGGCCGGTCCACCTGGGGCCGTATCCGCTCGAGCGTTTGAAACGGCAAGAGGCGCAGCCGGATCTCTTCGACGTCCCTGTCATGCAGCCTCTCGCGTTTCTCGACGATGAAAGTCCGGAGAGCCTCGCCAATCCCATGGCGCTCTTTATCGGAATGCTGGACGCGATCAGGGACGGCCTGATCGCAGAGAAACGCTCGGAAATTCCATCCAGTCTCGAGGAGCGCAGCGATCATCTTAAAGCCGCGGGCTACTACTTCGATGCGACGCAGGCCGGTATCTGCGCCTTGCCGAAGGCGGCATTTCTCGAGCAGTCGTTCCGCAACCCAGTGCTGGATCAACTGCTCGCACAACTGGAGGGCAGCCAGCCCAAGACGCTGGCATCCGGCATCGATGTGGTGATGGCGGACGTGAAAGAGTCCGCGAAAGCGAAGCCTGCGCCGATGGACCATCACGGCTATGCCGTGGTCTATCTGGTCGAACATCCGCGTGATCCGGACCCGGAGGAGCCCGGATCGGACTGGATCACCGGGACCCTGGAGCAGCGCTCCGCGGTCAGAGCGGCGGAAACCGCCGTTGTGCTGGCGAACTACCTTCGGATTCTGGGCTTTGAAGCGCGCGCCCATACGGCCAGTTCTTCGGATGTGGATCTGGGGAAGCTGGCGCTGGCGGCTGGGCTGGTCGAAAAAAAGAAACGCGCCGACGGGTCCATTGGACTGAGCAATCCCTATGTCGGCGAACGCTACAGTCTCGCGGCCATCACCACGACGCTCGAGCTGGCACCCGATCTGCCGCTCGCGCCGCGTGGTTTGGGCGATCGCTGGCGTTCGCACGGTCCGGCCTGGTGGCTCGGCAAAGGCAGCTTCAAAAGCCTGTTTAACCGAACCCCTTACCGCAAGCGGCCCTTCGCAAAGGGCGCTCTGCCTTTTGAGAAGATCAGGCAGCAGGAAGAACCCACCACCTTCATCGACTCTGCCCGTGTGCCCCGTGTGCCCAAGCGCACGGATATGTTTGCCCGTGCGCTCTTCGGTGACATGGGCAAGGTGGTGCAGGAGGGCTCGAAAAACGGTTGTTACGTTCTGAAAAACCCGATGGGTTATTGCTCCCGGCGGGCCTTGGGCGCGCTGATTCTGTTACAGGACGGGCAGCCGGCGGCGGAAATCGCGAAGTCTGCGCAAGATTCCCAGTGCAACGCCGACAACGTGAAAGCTTCCCTTTACTACCTCGGGGCCGATGCCGTCGGACTCTCTCCCGCGCCCGACTGGACCTACTACTCCCACGACGCCGCCGGGAACGAAATCGAGCCCTATCATAAGAACGCGATTTCGATCCTGATCGACCAGGGCCACGAGACCATGGACGCGACCAGCGGGGACGACTGGATTTCCGCCGCGCAGTCCATGCGCGCCTATCTGCGCTCTTCCCTGATCGGGGGCATTGTGGCCGAGCAGATCCGCCGCCTGGGTTACGGTGCGCGGGTGCATTCCGTTCTGGACGGTGAGGTCCTCCAGCCACCTTTGCTGCTGCTGTCCGGCCTGGGCGAGGTCAGCCGGATCGGTGAGGTGATCCTGAACCCCTACCTGGGACCGAGACTCAAATCGGGCGTCGTGACCACTGACATGCCCTTTGTCTATGACAAGCCGATCAATTTCGGTATGCAGACCTTCTGCGAGAACTGCAACAAATGTGCGCGCGAGTGCCCGGCCGGGGCGATCACCGCCGGTCCCAAGGTCATGTTCAACGGCTACGAAATCTGGAAGTCGGATTCGGAACGCTGCGCGCGTTATCGGATCACCAACCTGCTGGGCAGCATGTGCGGCCGTTGCATGAAGACCTGTCCCTGGAACCTCGAGGGGCTGTTCAAAGAGGCGCCCTTCCGCTGGCTGGCGATGCATTATCCCAAGGCGGCCAAATGGCTGGCCAGGCTCGACGACAGGGTCGGCAACGGCCAGATCAATAAAGTGAAAAAGTGGTGGTGGGACCTGGAACTGCAGCCGGACGGCCGTTACATCCCGGCCAAGGAAACCAACGCCCGGGCCTTGAGCCTCGATCTGGATTTGAAACCCGAAGACCAAACCCTCGCGGTTTACCCCGCGCACCTGGCGCCACCGCCCTATCCCGTGCCTTTCCCGATGGACCGGGAAGCCGGTCTGGAGGCTTTTCAGGCTCTTCTCAGTCCGGAGGAGCATAAGGCGCGCCTGGCAAAGGGAGAGACCGAGGACTTGGTGCCGCAATTCCGGATGCCGGAGGGACCCCCGCCGGTGATGCCGGTGACGCTGTCGAAGAAGCGCGTGATGGCGAAGGACATTGCCTGCTACGAATTTGTCGCGCCCGATGGTGCTGACCTGCCGTCGTTCGATGCAGGCGCGCACATCGATGTGGTGGTGGCTCCTGAATACTTCCGGCAATACAGCCTCGCCGGCGATCCGGCAGACCGGTCCAAATACGTGATTGGTGTCCTGGAGGAAAAAGAAGGCAAGGGGGGATCGAAACTGATGCACCGGATCTTTGAGGAGGGCCGAAAGGTTTTCATCTCACCGCCGCGCAATCATTTTCCCTTGGCCGATAGCGCGGGCAAAACCCTGTTGATCGGCGGCGGTATCGGCGTGACGCCCCTGATCGCCATGGCGCACCAACTGCATGCCAAGGGCGCCGACTTTTCTCTCTTTTACTGCGCGCGCCAGCGTGAGAGGGCAGGATTTGTCGAAGATCTGGAGCAGGCGCCATGGAGGGACCGCGTCCGCTTTTTCTTTTCCGCCGAGGGCAAACGCGCAGATCTTGACGACCTGCTCGCGGGTTACGGCAGCGGTGATCAGCTCTATACCTGTGGTTCGTCAAACTTCATGGACGCGGTCTTCGCAGCGGCAGAAAAGAATATCTGGCCCGAGGATGCGCTGCACCGGGAGTACTTTTCCGTGCCGGATGACGCCGAATATGAAAACCACGAATTTACAGTGCGTCTTGCGAATGACGGCCGCAGTTTTGACGTTCCGGCCGAGAAGTCCATTGTCGACGTGCTGGGTGCGGCGGGTATTCATATCGATGTGAAGTGTTCCGAGGGCATCTGCGGCGTTTGTGTGGCCCGCTACACGGAAGGCGATGTCGAGCACCGGGATTTTGTGCTGGGCAAAAAAGAACGTGTCGAAAAGATGATGACCTGTTGTTCGCGCGCCCGCGAAGAGGGCGGTGAGGTTGTTTTAGATCTCTGATTTTCAGGCTTCGGATCCTGCAACCGGAGACTTTTTTGAAAGTTCACACTTCTCGCAGGTTTTTGGCTGAATTCAACCAAAAAGATACACTTTTTCGAACTGTAAAACTCCTCTGCTTCTTCTGAACCTCACAGCCTAAACAGGTGTTTCTATGAACCGAATTTTTAAGGGTTTCCGATTGCAGGTGCGCCAAAATACTGAAAATGCATGATTATTTGTAAGAAGGCGGATTTTTCGACGAATTTTAAATTAATTTTACGCCTCGTTAATCTTTTCCTTGATAGAACAAAGATAAGGACAAAAACAACTTTGGAGGTTTTTCGCGCCGAAGCTTGATTCGACGCGCTTTGACCTAAATAAAACCATAGATAAGGAGCGACAGGCGTGAAGAAAATTTACGCATTTGCGATTTCGACGTTCGTCGGCGTTGCTGCGACATTCGGATTTACCTCCAACGCTCATGCCACAGTCATTCTCGATATTGTTGATGGACAACTGGTCGGTGCTCAGAATGTCAATGTTAGTGGGACGCTATACGATGTTTCGTTCACCGACGGCACTTGCATCGGTCTTTTCTCCGGTTGCGACAACGCAGCGTCGGATTTCACCTTTACATCTTTCCAAACTGCGTTTGAGGCGGCGACCGCGCTGCTTGAGCAGGTATTTCAGGATACAGCCGAGGGCCTGTTCAGTTCTGATCCAGAGCTGACACGAGGGTGCGAAGGCCTTGCTGTTTGCTGGTCCTCGATTCCTTATCAAGTCACCAGCGCAAACAGGTTCGAAGCAATGATCGCGCGAAACTTTGCCGACAATGCTGTTGATTTTGCGTCAGGATCCTTCACGCAACCATCTCTGGATTACTTTACGTTTACCAGCGACACCTTTGCGGTCTTCTCTCTGGCTTCTGGCGGCCCGATCCAAGTTGACGAGCCCGGAACCCTGTTGCTCTTCGGTGTTGCGCTGCTCGGTCTGGGAGTTGCCAGCCGCCGAGGTCGGCGTCACGAGGAAACTTCATCCACATAACATAAGCCAACGCAGCAGGCCCCGAGCAGCATTCCGTAGGGCTGCCGCTCAGGGCCTGCTCGGTCGATGGAGAAGAGAGAGGCTACGCTTTTCGCGTCGCGAGATAAATGCCGGGTAAGACCATGGCTGCGCCGACCAGGTGATAAATCTCGAGGGTTTCGCCGAGCAGCAGAAAGGCAAGCACGCCGTTGTAAAGCGGAACGAGGTACATCAGCAGTGAGGTCGGACCTGCGCCGAGCGTGCGTTGGATCTTGGCGTAGGAGAGGTAGGCGCCGCAGGACGGCACCAGCGCCAGAAACAGGATCGTGACGATGGTTGTACCGTTCCAGGTGACGAGGTCGCCCGCTGCCATCTCGCCGATGTAAAAGGGCAGCAGGATGATGAGGCCACCGGCCGTGATTGCGGCGAAGCGGGCAATCATCGGCAATTCGCTGTTGCGGTGCCGCAACAGGAGCGAATAGACGGCCCAGGCGATCGCAGCTGCTGTGATCCAGAGATCTCCCACCACAAACAGGAGTTCGAGCAGGATGCGCGGGTCACCCTTGCAGATGATCGCGAGCACACCCAGCAGACAGATGGCAACGCCCAGACCCTGACGCATGGAGAGCGACTCGCCGTAAAAGAGGCGTGCAAAGACCACGATCAGGATCGGGGAGGCCGCATAGATCAGACCAATATTGGTCGCCGTTGTGCTGTCGGCGCCGATGTAAACAAAAGCCCCGCAAACCCCCATGCCAAGGGCGCCAAGGACCAGAAGGTCCAGCCAGTCACGCCGCAGCGCATCGCGATGGCGCCATAGGACTGCGAGTGTAATGGGTGACAAGAGAAGGAAAGTCACCGCCCATCGCCAGAAGGCCAGGGCCACGGGCGGGATCAGATCGTGCGTCGCGCGGGCGACGAGCATGTTGCTGCAAAAAAAGGCCGGCGCCAGGGCCAGCAGAAGGAAAGCGAGTTGCCGCTCGGTCAGCCCAAAGAAATGCTTTTCCGGCTCAGTTGGAGCTTCAGGGGGCTTAAGGCGCAGGCTGTCGGACATGGATTTGATATATCGGAAGGACTTGCGAGCGGCAAATCCTACCCCCGATGCCAAAACCGCATAGCTGACATCAGAGTGCGCTGTAAAAATCCGCCGGAAGCCCTGCCGCACTGCGGGCAGGTTCGTTAAAGGGCGGCTTCAGGGCACCGTGGAAATGACGTCTGACCAGATCCCGCCAGGTTTCCTGGGGCGAACGTTCTTGCCGCGCGCAAAGGAAGTCGAACCACTGCTTGCCGCAGGCGACATGGCCGACTTCCTCATCGAAGATAATCTGCAGGATCGCCGCGCTGTCGCGGTCGCCGACCGCGTCCAGCTTCGCGATCATCGCCGGTGTCACGTCCAGGCCGCGGGCTTCCAGAACCATCGGCACAATGGCAAGGCGGGCCAAAAGGTCGTGTGCGGTTTCTTCGGCAGCCCGCCAGAGCCCGTCATGGGCGGGCAGGTCGCCATAGCTTGCGCCCAGCTCAGACAAACGCCCGGCCAGGAGATCGAAGTGCTTGGCTTCTTCGTCGCCGACCTGAACCCAGCCGTCATAGAAGGCCTTGGGAAGATCGTCGCCGGTAAAGCGCGCGATGATATCCCAGGCCAGATCAATTGCATTGAGTTCGATATGCGCCAGGGCATGCAGGAGCGCGATCCGCCCCTTGCTGCCCTGATTGATCTTCCGCTTTGGCACATCGCGGGGCGCCATCAGCAGCGGATGGTCTGGCCGTTGGGGCCGCGTGGGAGGAACCGTGTTTCCGATCGCGCGAAGTTCCCCCGACCGCCAGCGGGCCGCGATGGTTCGGGACAGCCTGACTTTTTCAGCCGGATCTGCGGTCGTGAGGATAACAACCGCGGCCGCGCTCAGGCTGTCCTGTTCCATTGTAATCTGCTGCTGAACTAAAGGGCCTGGGCTGCGGCGAGAACCTCGTCCACGTGCCCCTTGACCTTCACCTTGCGCCAGACATTCTGCACCAAGCCCTTTTCATCAATCAGGAAGGTGGCGCGTTCGATCCCCATATACTTTTTGCCGTACATGGATTTCTCGACCCATGTGCCATAGGCCTCGCAAACGCTGCCGTCTTCATCGGATCCCAGGATGAAGTTGAGTTCGTGCTTGGCTTTGAATTTGTCGTGCTTGGCGACCGTGTCCTTCGAAACGCCGACGATCTCGGCATCGACCTTGGAGAAGTCCGGCAGGGAATCGCGAAATCCGCAGGCTTCCTTGGTGCAGCCCGGTGTATCGTCCTTCGGGTAAAAGTAAAGAACAACTTTCTTGCCCTTGAGGGCTTTAAGGCTGACGTCACCCGCGCCATCCGTAGCCATTTTAAAGTCTGGTGCCTTTTGCCCGACTTCGACCATTTAATCGTTCTCCCGTATTTTTCTGGTTGTATGACAGGTTACAAAGGTTGTTCGCAACCCTGATCCGGTCAATAGGCCGGATCGTTAAAACATGCCTGTTTGTTACCGGCAGGATCGAATGTGCCTGACTGGTCAGGCTATTCTGGCGCTAACTATTCTGGCGCTAAAGACGCATGGGGCCGCTCGATGTATTCCTGATAGATCTCGTAGCACGCATCGGTCTGTGTGATCAGGGCGTCTTTGACTTGAGCAAAGCTCTCAAGGCCCGTCGCCCGGCACAGTGCGATCTTGAGGTCGTCGGACGCCGTCGAATCGTCGAAGGCTTCGCCGGTCGTGAGACGCAGCAGGCCCTGAATTTCACGCAACAATTTGTGCGTCGCGATCAAGCGACCGGCCTCCTTCTCTCCGATAATTCCGGCTTTTTGGCATTCCGCAAAGCTCTCGCAGCTCGAAGGTGAGAGGATGTCGGGGGATTCAGCGGCGTGTTTGAGTTGGAGATATTGGGCCAAAAACTCCACGTCGACCAGGCCGCCCCGGCGATGTTTTGTGTCCCAGAGGGTTTTGGCGGGCCGCTCGCGGTCGATGCGTGCGCGCATCTCGGCGACGTCCCGCAGGAGTTTTTCCGGATCGCGCCGTTGGCAGAGAATCAGTCGCTTTGCGGTCTCAAATCTCGCGCCAAGGTCCGGATCGCCCGCAATGACCCGAGCACGGGTGAGGGCCATCTGCTCCCAGGTCCAGGCACTGCTTTCCTGATACTTCACGAAGCCGGCCAGAGTGGTTGCAACAGGACCGGCGGTGCCCGAGGGCCTGAGACGCATGTCTACCTCGTATAGCCGTCCCTCGCCGGTCGGGGCGGTCAGGGCATTGATCAAACGCTGGGTAAAACGTACGTGGTAAACGCCTGGGTCCAGAGGTCGGTCACCATCTGAGTCCTTGCCATCGGGCGGCGGGTCGTAAAGGCATAAAAGGTCCAGATCGGAAGAGACGGTCATTTCGCGGGCGCCCAGGCGGCCCATGGCAATCACCACCATGTCGGGACCGTTCAACCTGCCATGGCGTAGCGAAAACTCCTCCAATACCCGCGGGTAAAGCCTGCGCAGGACGGCGTCGGCGACATTGCTCAAAGACTCGCCGGTCTCCTGCGCATCCCCCGTGTGGCGCAGGATATGTACACCGATCTGAAAGCGCTGATCGTTAGCCCATCGCCGTGAGAAGTCGAGAACGTCCTGAAAGTCACGGGCCTGGTTCAAGACAGACGTGAGATCTGCCTCGAGCTCCTCCCGACCAAGGACGGGATCAAAGAAGCCGGGTGTCAGAACGCAGTCGAGCAGGCCGCTGTTCCGGCTGAGCTGATCTGCCAGAACCGGAGCCCCGCCCATGATTTCGGCAATCAGATCCAGAAGTGTCGGATTGGCATGCAGCATCGAAAAGAGCTGGACGCCGGCGGGCAGGCCCGCGAGAAAACTGTCGAATTTGGCCAGCGCGAAATCTGGCTGCGCCGTCTCGCCCAGGGCCTTGAGCAGCGACGGTAAAATTTCACCGAGGATCCGCTGTGCCCGTGTCGAACGTGTCGCCCGGTAGCGCCCGCTCTGCCATGAGTGAATGAGGTGCACGACTTTCGTGCCATCGCTAAAACCGTAGCCTTCCAGGATCTTGAGGTCTTGCTCACTGGGATCACTGTCGGTCGCGATAAAACTGATGTCCGACTCCGGCGCAGTGTCGTCTTCGAACAGCTCCGCATAGCGGTTCTCGACACATCGGAGTTTTTCCAGAAGCGCCTCTCCAAAGGCTTTACTGTCATCGTAGCCCATGAAAGCGCCGATTTCGGCCAAGCCCTCATCACTATCCGGCAGGCTTTGGGTCTGCTGGTCGTCGACCATTTGCAGCCGGTGCTCGACCCGCCGCAAAAACCAATAGGCGTTCGTCAATTGATCGGCGGCGGCTTGCTCCAGATGACCGGTTTCGACGAGATCCCGGAGTGTCTTGACGGTTTTCGCATTCCGGAGACGGATATCGCGGCCGCCCCAGATCATCTGCTGGGTCTGGGCAAAGAACTCGATTTCCCGGATACCGCCGCGGCCGAGTTTGACATTGTGGCCGAGCACAGCAATGGCGTCGCTGCCTTTGTGGGCGTTGATCTGCCGTTTAATGGAGTGGATTTCCTGGATTGCTGCGAAATCCAGATGTTTGCGCCAGATGAAGGGGTGCAGTTCGCGCAGGAAGGACTCCCCCAGCGCCAGATCACCGGCACAGGGCCGCGCCTTGATCATGGCCGCGCGCTCCCAGTTTTTCCCCAGGCTTTCGTAATAAACCATTGCAGCCTGGGTTGAGATGGCGAGGGGCGTGGCGCTGGGGTCGGGCCGCAAGCGCAGGTCGGTGCGGAAGACGTAGCCATCTTTCGTCCGGTCCTGGAGAAGCCGGACCAGATCCCGGGTCAGGCGGACATAGCCTTCCTGCGGGCCCCGATGGTGGTGGTAGTCAACCTTCTCACGGTCGAACAGTACTATCAGGTCGATATCCGATGAATAATTGAGCTCGCCCGCGCCAAGTTTTCCCATGGCCAGGATCACGTAGCCACAGTCTTTCTCGGGGGCGTCAGGGTGCGGCAGTACGAGCTCACCACGATCATGAGCCGCGTGCAGCAGGTACCGGACCGCGGCGGAGAGTGCCGCGTCGGCGAAGTCTGATAAGGCTTCAACGACCTCGGTATCGCTCCAGAGTTCTGCAAGGTCCGCGATGGCGGTCAAGATTGCAATGCGCCGTTTGGCGAGCCTCAGGGTCTCTGAAACGTTCGTGATCGGCCCTGACACGGGAAGATCCTGCTTGAGGCCTTCCAGAAGCTCGCCTAGAACCTTTGTGGGGCCAAACTTTAAAACGGAATAGAGTGTTCCAATATCTGAGGTCAGGGCGTGCGTCAGGAAGGGGCTGTTCGAGAACACCGCGTCCAGGAGAGCTTGTCCGGACTCCGAGGATGGAAGCGTTTCTGCGAAGTGCTTGAGATCCGGATCTTCCAAGCAGCCGATTTCTTCGGCCCAGAGTTTTTGACCCAGCGCCACCCGCTCGGCGTTACGCACTTTAGGCAGTTTGTTTTTTGATATTTGATCCAGGTACAGCATCGTCTCTCAATTCCGGCTTTCCGGAAGACTGCGAGACCCTGCGCGGCGGGTCAAGCTTGCGACAGGGGTCATAAGGGAAGTTTCCGGAGAAATGCGCAGATTTTGGATCTATGCCGCTGAATGCTGTATCGGTTTGATCGCCGGTATTGCCTTGCTTGCCGGCATCGTCTTCTGGCGGCTGACCGATGGACCGGTTGCGATCAATTTCCTGGTGCCCTACGCCGAAGAGGCGCTTAGCGAGGTTGTTGAGGATACCACCGTCGAGGTCGCCGAAACCTATGTCGCTTGGAATGCCGACCAGCGCGCTGTCGAAGTCCGGGTTCTGAACGCGGTTGCCAGGGGCGCTGACGGCGAGGTCATTGCCAGTTTTCCAAGCGTCGGCGTGGAGCTCAGTCTGCGCGCCCTGGTGCAGGGGACCTTCGCCCCGACCGTTATCGAGATCAAAGGCGCCGCGATCAACCTGGTACGCGATGCCGATGGCGGGTTTCTGCTGGGTGGCGAAGTCATTGCCCAGCAGACCGAGGGCCCTGTTACGGTTGCACCTCCAAAGGGGCGTGATGAAGTCGCAGGAAGTTCGGCGGCGCTGAAAAGCGTGCTGGATGAGCTTTTGTCTCAACCTGATCCAAGCCTTCCTCTCGCTTTCCTGCGTGAAGTGCGGATCGTTGGCGGGACTATTCTCCTCGACGACCGGCGTGCGGATGTTCTCTGGTACGCGCCGGACGCCAGCGTTTCCTTGCGGCGCGACGCGGCGGGTCTCGCGGGCGAGGTTGATTTGGCGCTCGACGTCGGGGGGGAACGCGCCACTTTGGATGGCGCCTTTCTATACGACCGCTCGACCGAAATACTGGATCTGGCGGCGACCCTGGAGAATCTGCCGCCGGCCTCCCTCGTGCCTGCAGCCTCGGAACTCAAGCCGCTCAGCGGTTTCTCTGCGTCCCTTGGCGGCAATGTTTCAGCGTCGATGAGCCTCGGCGGCCGGGTCGATTTTCTGCGGTTTACGCTCACTCTGGGCGCCGGTGATCTGGCGGTAGCAGGTATTTTGCCCGAAGTCCTCCCCGTGCGGGGAATGGAGGTCAAAGGCCGGTTCGACGGCCCGACGCAGGAACTCTTCGTAGACGGTGGCAGTCTGCGCCTCGGCTCGGAGGAAGAAGCCGGACCCGAGATCAAGTTCGAGGGAAAGCTTCAGGTCCGTGACCGGATCTTTCATGCTTCAGGCAGTGTTGAGACAGCAAACGTAAAAGCCGACGAGCTGGGCAGATATTGGCCGCCAATTGCCAGTCCCAACGGGCGCGAATGGGTGTTGGAGAACGTGCACCGAGGTGTCGCGGAGTCCGCGCGGGTTGAGGTGTCTGCATCGGTGCCCGAAGACGACCTTGAGGCTGTGGAAATCCACGATGTGAAAGGCACGCTGAAGTACAGCGGGCTGGATATTCACTTTCTGCGGCCCATGCCGCCGATCACAGGGGTTTATGGCACGGCGACATTCGACGCTGCCGGAATGCACTTCCAGCCTGCCGGCGGACGGCTTGGCGATCTGATCGTTCAGCCTTCGGATATCAGGATTGGCGGTTTTGATCGCGACGGTCCGGAGTCCATGTCGATCCGCAGCCGCGTCGAAGGCCCGGTTCGCGATGCTCTTCTCCTGCTGAATCACGAGCGCCTCAAGCTGATTGACGGTCTTGGGATCCGGCCCGAGGATACTGGCGGCACCGCCAATACAGACTTGAGTTTCGATTTTCCGCTGATCGCAGCTCTCAGCTTTGACGATGTCGATCTCTCGGCGAATGCGGCGGTGCAGGATGCGTCGGTCAAGCAGGTGCTGTTCGGTCAGGACGCGACAAAGGGCCAGCTCGAAGTTGCGGTCACCAATACGCAGATGAACCTGAAAGGACCGGTCGAACTTGGGGGCGTTCCAGGCACGGTGGACTGGTTTGAGCCTTTTGACTCCAGCCTGCCGACCGGCAGCGTGATTAGGGCCTTGGTGCCTTCGATCGACAATGCCGGCCGCGAGCGCATGGGTTTCGACTTCCTGCCCTATCTGGACGGCCCTGTCTCTGCTTCCATTGTCTACACCGCACGCCGGGAGCTGCCTGATGAAGTTCAACTGATCGCTAACCTGGCGACCGCGAAGCTCGAAGCCGCCCCCCTGTTGTGGACAAAGGATCCAGGGGTTGCGGGCGAAATTCGGGCGGTGATCGAGTTGGTCGACGACCGGGCCACGCGGATCAAGGATATAGAGCTGACGGCGGGCGATCTGACGGCATCCGGCCATATCACCATGGATGAGGCCGGGCGGGACATCTCCGAGATTTTTGCCGACAGTTTGCGTTTTGGACGCACGGCTGTGTCAGCGGTGCACATGCGGCGCTTACCCGAAGAAGTCGCGGTCTCAATCGGGGGCGGGACGGTTGATGCACAACCCTATCTGGCGCGTGATCCCTCGTCTCCCGATCAGGCCGAGCCAGCCAATGCATCTGCGGATGTATCTGCGCCCAAACCCGAGGAGCCGCGAGATGCCTTCTCGATTACGACCGCACGCACGCTGGATGCGTTACTGTTCGGGGAGGAGCAGTATCTGGAGTCCGTTACTTTTTCGCTTCAGCAATTGACGACGGGTTGGGATCGAATCGCGCTGGATGGCGAGATACCGGAGCAATTCTGGACCCCACCGGTCCTCGGCACAGCGGAAGATGACGCAGAGACCGAGGAACCTGCCGTTCCCGCGCTGCCTGAGAAGAAACTGGTCAGTGTCGACTTTCGCCCTTTGATCGGCACGAAACACAGCCTGCGCGCCAGGACAAACGACCTGGGCGCTGCGCTTCGGGTCCTGAATGTTCTCGACACAGTCGAAGGCGGCGTGTTGGAGGTTCGCGGCGAGAGTGATGGCCCCTCACCGGCCTTTCCGATCAGGGCCAGCTTGCAGGCCCGTGACTACCGATTGGTGAACGCATCGATTTTGGCACGGATACTGACCTTCGGATCCCTGACGGGCGCACTGGACACGCTCTCGGGTGAGGGGATCGAATTCCAGCGTCTGATCGGTGATTTTGTGCTCAATAACGGCATTGCCAGCTCCGAGTCGATGCGCGCTTATGGTCCTGCAATCGGGCTTACAGCCAAGGGGGCACTCAACTTCGACAGTCAGAATATGGACGTGGAGGGAGCGGTCATTCCTGCATACACCGTCAATCGGGTGCTTGGTCAGATACCGGTGCTCGGAACAATCCTGACCGGTGGTGACGGCGGCGGCGTGCTGGGAGTCAACTACAGTATCGGCGGGACTTTCGAAGAGCCCGATATTTCGGTCAATCCCTTATCTGCTCTGGCTCCCGGTTTTCTCCGCCGCCTCTTCAGCGGCGGCGGAGAGCCCGTGGACCTGCCTGACGAGCGCGAACAGCCGTAAGCGCTTAAACAGCCTTAACCAGCACGTGGCGTTTCTTGCCTGCGGACAGCTTGACGACGCCGTCGCTGTTCAGGTCGTCAAGGCCGACGGCGCATTGGTCGTTCGGAATGGCGACATCGTTGATCCGGCCGCCTCCACCCTTTATCAGCCGGCGCGCCTCGCCGTTGCTGCCGGCCAGCCCGGCCTGGCGCAAGAGTTCGTAGGCGAGGATACCGCTCTCGAGGCTGCCGCGCGCAACTTCGATGGTCGGCAGATCCTGAGCGAGGGCGCCTTCCTCAAAGGTCTTGCGGGCGGTCTCCATGGCTTTTTCGGCCTGCTCGCGTCCACGGCAAAGCGCTGTTGCCTCCGCCGCGAGCACTTTCTTGGCCTCGTTGATCTCCGAACCGTCCAGCCTTTCCAATTTGAGGATCTCGTCTTCGGGCAGTTCGGTGAAGAGCCGCAGGAAGCGGCCAACGTCCGCATCTTCGGTATTGCGCCAGAACTGCCAGTAGTCGTAGGCCGATAAACGTTCTTCGTTAAGCCAAATCGCGCCATCGGCCGTCTTGCCCATCTTGGCACCGGATGACGTGGTCAGCAGGGGTGTGGTCAAGCCGAAGACCGTGGTCTGATTGATCCGGCGCGTGAGATCGACGCCATTCACGATGTTGCCCCATTGATCCGAGCCGCCCATTTGCAGCATGCATTTGTGGCGCTTGTTCAGCTCGAGAAAATCATAGGCCTGCAGGACCATGTAGTTGAATTCCAGAAAGGAAAGCGGTTGCTCGCGGTCCAGCCGCAGTTTGACGGAATCGAAACCGAGCATGCGGTTGACCGAGAAGTGTCGGCCAAAATCGCGCAGGAAGTCGATGTAGTTCAGTTCCTCGAGCCAATCGGCGTTGTTCACCATCATCGCGTCGCTGGGTCCCTCGCCGAAAGTCAGGAACTGCGAGAAAATCTGCTGGATCCCCGCGACGTTCTTGGCGATGTCTTCACTGGTCAGCAAGCGCCGGGCATCATCTTTGCCGGAGGGGTCGCCGACCTTTGACGTCCCGCCGCCCATGAGGACGATCGGCTTATGCCCGGCTTTTTGGAGCGCGCGCAGCATCATGATCTGAACCAGACTTCCGACATGCAAAGAGTCCGCCGTCAGGTCGAAACCGATATAGGCAGCAATCGGGCCTTGCGCGGTCAGGGCGTCAAGTTCCGCCATATCCGTGCACTGATGAATGAAGCCGCGACGGCTCATTTCACGCAAAAAGTCCGATTTCAGGTTCGCATTCGAGGAAGTCATGGTTCGCTACACTAAATTTCAGGTTCACGGGCGCAGGCAGTAAGGCTTCTGAAACCTGACTGGGTCATAACTGACTGATCACGTCTCTCTAAGTTACGTCTCATTGGGTCACGTCCAGCCGCTTCGCACCTGAAGCCTCGCCTTGCCCTGGGCGGGCCGATTTAACACAATCGCGGCAAGACCTCAATCGGACCTGTTGCGCAAGGGGATTTATGCAAGACTTCGCCAAGTTCTGGACCATCGGTTTAATGAGCGGCACCTCGCTCGACGGTATCGACGCCGCGCTGCTGAAAAGCGATGGGCAGAGGATTCTGGCATTCGGGCCCCGGCTGACACTGGCCTACGATGATGACTTTCGCGAGGACTTGCGGGCGGCTCTTGGGGGCAAAGGACCCATAGAAACTGTGGAGCGGTCGCTGACCCTGCGCCATGCCGAGGCGGTGACGCAGCTTGTCGCGCAGGCCGGTATCCCGCGCAGCGAGATCGTTCTTGTGGGTTTTCACGGCCATACCATCTTTCATGCGCCGGACCAGGGGCGGACCTGGCAGATCGGTGATGCCGCTCTTTTGGCGCGGGAGACCGGGTTTGATGTGGTGGCTGACTTCCGCAGCCGAGATGTCTCGCTGGGCGGACAAGGTGCCCCTTTCGCGCCGCTGTTTCACGCGGCGCTGGCCCGCGATCTGGAGAAACCCCTGGCCGTGCTCAATATCGGCGGTGTTGCCAACGTGACCTGGATCCCCGGATCAAGCGAGACCTCCAACCCGTCAGAAGATCATTTGTTGGCCTGCGATACGGGCCCTGGAAATGCCCTGCTTAACGACTGGGTCGAGCGCCATACGGGACGCGCGATGGACGAAGGTGGCGTGCTCGCAGAGGCGGGCGAGGTCGATGCGGGGGTCTTGAAGGTGATGCTCGAGCACGATTACTTCGGTCAGGCATTGCCCAAGTCTTTGGACCGGGATGATTTCGATCCGGCTCCGGTGGCCGGCTTGTCCTTGGAGGATGGGGCTGCCACTCTGACGGCCTTTACCGCAGCAGCTGTCGCCCGTGTCGTCCCTCAGCTTCCCGAGGCCCCCGGGCGCTGGCTTGTGACCGGTGGCGGGCGCCACAATCCTACTTTGATGGCAATGCTCGCGAAGGAGCTGGCCGTACCGGTAGAGCCGGTCGAAGCCGTCGGCTGGGACGGCGATGCGCTCGAAGCGCAGGCTTTCGCTTACCTGGCCGTGCGCTCGCGTCTCGGGCTGCCGCTCTCGCTCCCGGGTACAACCGGCGTCACGCAGGCGACAACAGGTGGCGTTTTCACGCCGGCCTGACCGACCCGCGCCCCGAGCAGACAACCAGAGATGTCAGGGGGCGACTGCCGCCTGATCCCCGCTCTTCAATGCCTTGTTGAGATAGTCGTCGAGATGACCGTTCAACTCGTCCATCTGCTCGCCGAAGAAGTGACCGGCTCCGGCCAGAACGCGGTAATCAATCTCGATACCCCGCTGGCTGGAGAGCTTGTCAACCAGCTTCGCGACTGAGGGCTCGGGAACGATTTCGTCCTGGTCGCCCTGCAGAATCAGGCCTGACGAGGGGCAGGGAGCCAGGAAAGTGAAGTCGTGCATGTTTGCCGGCGGTGCAACGGAGATGAAGCCATTGATCTCCGGCCGGCGCATCAAAAGCTGCATGCCGATCCAGGCACCGAAGGAAAATCCGGCAATCCAGCAGGCCGAGGCATTTTCATTGACCGACTGCAGCCAGTCCAGTGAGGAAGCAGCGTCGGAGAGCTCCCCTTCGCCGCGATCAAAGACACCCTGAGAACGGCCTACCCCGCGAAAGTTGAAGCGGAGAACCGAGAAACCCTGCCGCACAAAGGCATGATACAGGGTGTAAACCACCTTGTTGTTCATGGTGCCGCCATGTTGCGGGTGTGGTTGCAGCATAAGGGCAATCGGGGCATTCGGGGACTTATTGTGGTGATAGCGTCCCTCTAGTCGGCCTTCCGGGCCGTTTATGATCACGTCTGGCATCTAGCCAATCTTCCTCATCATAATCTCTTTTACACCTGGGCTGCGCGGGTATAACCCAGCAGCGAGCTGGGTCAAGGTTTCATCTGTCCAGGAAGCGAAATGCGATATACTTGACCCCTGTAGTCAGGTTTACTATATCGCCAGAACAAGTCCTTATGCTGTCCGCTGACAGACAAACGGCTGGTTCGCGCCAATTGCCTGGAAACAAGCGTGTATCATAGCACGAGGGATAGAGCCATGTTCAAGAGTGTAAGGCGTGAGATAGACTCCGCGATGGCTCGCGATCCGGCCGCGCGTTCCTGGCTGGAAGTGGTGCTTTGCTATCCCGGTTTCCAAGCCGTTCTTGTCTACCGGCTGTCCAACGCGCTCTGGCGGCGGCGCTTGTACCTTCTGGGCCGTGTTGTCTCGCATCTCGGCCGCTTTTTGACAGGGATCGAAATACATCCCGGTGCGCGGATCGGTCGGTGCCTCTTCATCGACCATGGCATGGGGGTCGTGATTGGGGAGACCAGCGAGATCGGCGACGATGTGACGCTTTATCACGGTGTAACCTTGGGCGGCGTCGCCCCAAGTGTCGATAGCGACAGTCAGCGGGGCGCCAAGCGGCACCCGACCCTGGAGTCTGGTGTTATCGTCGGTTCGGGAGCGCAGATTCTTGGTCCTGTGACGATTGGGAGAGCCGCAAAGGTGGGCGCGAATGCGGTCGTGACCCGCGATGTCGCTGCCCGTGCGACGGTCGTTGGCATCCCTGCGCGTGCGCTTCAGGCAACGCCGGATCGTCGCGGTGAGGAGGACGAGGCGTGCTTTGCCGCCTACGGCACGCCGCTGGGTGAAATCGGCGACCCTGTCGCCAAGACGCTTGAGGGCCTTGTGAAAGAGATCGAGATGCTGCGCGCCCAGCTCAAGGCGCTGGAAGAGAAACAAGACGAGAAAACGCCGCGGGTTGAACATCGAAAAAGGGGCGCGCTGTGAAGTTGAACACCAAAGGACGCTACGCCGTGATGGCGATGGTTGATCTTGCGGCGAACTGCGATGAGGCGGTCGATGACAAGGAGGGAAGGCAGGCCCCCAGGCGCCGCGCCGTTCCTCTCGCCGAAATCGCGGAGCGGCAGGAAATCTCACTGTCTTACCTCGAGCAGCTGTTCGCTAAGCTGCGGCGCGGTGCGCTGGTGCAGTCGGTGCGCGGCCCGGGTGGCGGTTATCTGCTCGCCCGTAACGCATCGGATACGCGGATTTCCGACATTATTCTGGCGGTCGACGAGCCAATTCGTGCCACGCGCTGCATGCCCGGGCAACCGGTCGGATGCCGTGGCAACAGCAGCCGGTGCATGACGCACGACCTCTGGGAAGAACTGGGTAATCAGATCTATCTCTATCTGAATTCGGTCAGCCTCGCAGATGTCGTGGAGCGACGGGTGCTGGGGAGCAGCGGTCTCTTTGCAGACGCCTGCTTTGGCACCGCCGGGAGTGGCGGAATCCCAGCGTCGGCTTGCCAGCCCTCCGATTTGGATGAGAATGACCCGGCCCATGCCGCAGAGTGATCCGATCCGGCTTGAGGTCATGCCAAAACAGGGTCTGAGCGAAGAGTAAGATGCAGAAGCACTATATGGACTTCAACGCGACGGCTCCGATCCGCCCCGAGGTGGTGGAGGCTTTCGTGCGCGCGTCACAGACCGTTGGAAACCCTTCTTCAGTGCATGGATTCGGGCGTGGTGCGCGGCGGCTTGTGGAAGAAGCGCGGCGATCCGTTGCCGCGCTGACCGGAGGGCGGAGCCAGGACGTGATCTTTACCTCCGGCGGTACGGAGGCCAATAATCTGGCCCTCAAGGGCAGCGGCAGGCCGCATGTTCTCGTGAGCGCTGGTGAGCATGATTCGGTGCTGCAGGCAGAACCCGCCGCCCAGACCATTCCCTTGAATCCCGATGGTACCCTGGACATGGCGCAATTCGAGTGCCTTCTCTCAAGCTTGCCGGAGACAGCGGCGAATTCGATCCTTGTCTCAGTCATGCTGGCGAACAACGAAACCGGCGTCATACAAAACATCCCGGAAATCGCGGCGACCGCCCGGCGGTACGGGGCTTTGGTCCACTGCGATGCGGTGCAGGCTGCGGGGAAAATTCCCTTGGACATTGCGATGCTTGGCGTTGATATGCTGAGTCTCTCCGCCCATAAGATCGGTGGCCCGCAGGGCATCGGCGCTCTGGTTCTGACCCCTGGGCTGGAGTTAAAACCGTTGTTGCTGGGTGGCGGGCAGGAACGGCGCAGGCGAGCAGGAACCGAGAATGTCGCCGGCTGCGCCGGTTTTGGCGTCGCGGCGGATTTTGCGGTAAGCCACTTGACGGACACCCAAAGACTGGCTGACTGGCGGGATGAGATCGAGATACGCCTCACCTCGCTCTCACGGGAGAGCAAAGTCTTTGGCAGTGCAGCGCAGCGGCTACCGAACACCAGCTGTATTTCGATGCCTGGCGTTCCCGCGGAAACCCAGCTTATGGCGCTGGATCTGGCGGGCGTTGCGGTCAGTTCCGGATCGGCTTGCTCATCCGGTAAAGTCCAGCCGTCCCACGTGCTCCGGGCGATGGGAGCGAGCGACGCGGAGGCGGCAAGCGCGCTGCGCATCAGTCTGGGCTGGTCGAGCACACTCGGGGACGTCGAGGCTTTTGTTGATGCCTGGTCGGCGTTGTATCGCCGTCAGGAGGGTCGCGAGGCATCCTTGGACCTTGCCACGGGCTCGATTGCGTAGGGAATGGCTATGTCTCAAGACGCTGATACGGATAGCGAAATGGAAACACGGGAACGCGTGGAACCGATGATTGAGGGATCCTTGGATTTAGCCGAAAAGAACCGGGTGCCGGTGTCGATTTATCTCGACAATCAGGCCACCACCCCGACGGACCCCCGGGTGACCGAGGCGATGCTACCCTATTTTACCGAGAAGTTCGGTAACCCACATTCTGCGGACCACGCTTACGGCTGGGATGCTGAAGACGCCGTAGAGCGAGCCCGGGCACAGGTCGCCGAACTGATCGGAGCCGAGCCGCGTGAGATCATCTTCACGTCGGGTGCTACGGAGTCAAACAATCTTGCGATCAAGGGCGCTGCGCGCTTTCACAAGGACCGGAAACCTCATGTCGTCACCTGTGTCACCGAGCACAAGTGTGTTCTGGAAAGTGTGCGCAGGCTGGAGCGAGAGGGCCATCGGGTCACCTTCGTGCCGGTGCTGGCGGATGGACTGATCGACTTGGCTGCGTTGGCGGACGCTGTTGATGAGGAGACCTCCGTGGTCTCCGTGATGGCGGCAAACAACGAGATCGGGGTTTTACAGCCCATCGATGAGATTGCAGCGATTTGCCATGAAAAAGGGGCCTACTTCCACTGCGATGCCGCTCAGGCGGTGGGTAAGATCCCTCTGAGTGTCCGCGAGACGCAGATCGATCTGCTGTCGATCTCGGCCCACAAGGTCTACGGCCCAATGGGTATTGGCGCTCTTTTTGTCCGCCGCCGTCCGCGCGTGCGCCTGGAGGCTGAAATCGACGGTGGTGGTCAGGAGCGCGGCTTGCGGTCCGGAACGCTTCCGACGCCCTTGTGTGTGGGTTTCGGTGAGGCGGCCCGTATCGCGCATGCTGAGATGGAAGAAGAAAGGGCGCGCGTCGAGGTCTTGACCGAGCGGTTGCACAGCAGTCTGCTGGCGTCGATACCCGGCATTCACCTGAATGGCCATCCGGGGCAGCGTCTGTCCGGCAATCTCAATCTTTCATTTGAGGGCGTGGACGCTGCAACTCTGCTGCGGGCGGTTCCGGAGCTCTGCCTTTCGACCGGATCGGCCTGTACTTCTGCATCGGTGGAACCCTCCTACGTTCTTCAGGCGCTTGGATTGGACGCGGACCTCGCCCGCGGAAGCCTGCGTGTGGGCGTTGGTCGCTTCAATACGGAGGTCGAGATCGATCAGGCCGTTATTCTTCTGGCCAAGGCGGTTTCGCGGATCAGGGAAGAGAAACAAGGTTAATTTGTTGTTTTTTGTTGTCGAGATGCGAGTGCGCTCGTATTTCCTGCAAATACGCTTCAATCAGCATCCGGTATTTACGCCGGAAGATACGAGACAGGAGTTTGGCTAAATGCCGAAGATGGTGTTCATCGAGAGAGACGGTAACCACAAAGAAGTGGACGCGCCGCTCGGACTCTCGGTGTTGGAAATCGCACAGCGCAACAATGTCGATATCGAAGGCGCGTGTGAAGGTTCGTTGGCATGTGCAACCTGCCACGTCGTGATCGATCCCGATTGGTATGACAAACTCAACGAAGCCAGCGAAGACGAAGAAGATATGCTGGATCTGGCGTTCGGCCTGACCCGAACCTCCCGCCTGGGCTGTCAGCTCATTATCACCGAGGCTCTGGACGGTCTGACAGTGACACTGCCGGGCGCTTCGCCCAGCATGTTGCTCGATTGATCCCCTCCATGTCGGACATGACTCCACCCTGGGAACAGGGCGTTTTCGCCGCACTGAAAGCTGAGAATCTCGCCGACTGGAGGGCTTACACCGATCATGCCTTTGTGCGCGGCCTGGGGGATGGAACACTGCCGGAGGCCTGTTTCCGCCACTATCTCGTTCAGGATTATCTCTTTCTCATTCACTTCAGCCGAGCCTACGCGCTTGCGGTCTACAAGAGTGACAGTCTGGAAGACATGCGTCAGGCGGCCGCGACCATGGATGCGCTCTTGAACGAGGAGATGCAGCTGCATCTGCGCTATTGTGTCCAGTGGGGTCTGACCGAAGCCGAGATGGCGCAAACCGAAGAGGCTTCGGGGAACCTGGCCTATACACGTTTTGTGCTCGATGCCGGGCTTTCAGGCGATCTGCTCGACCTCCTGACCGCCTTGGCGCCCTGTGTGGCGGGCTATGGCGAAATCGGACTGAGGCTGGCCTCGCAGGGCGGCGCAGACATTGCAGGCAACCCCTACCGGGACTGGATTGAAACCTATGCCGGCGACGGATATCAGTCGGTCGTGACGGCAGCGCTTGCGCAACTGGATAGAGTTGCCTCGGCCCGAATCGGTGGCGATATCTGTCGGTCCGGGCGTTGGAAATCCCTGAGCAAAACCTTCGGTGCGGCAACCCGGCTGGAGGTCGGCTTTTGGGATATGGGCCTGTCACCCAATCACGCAGGCTGAGTGAAGCGGCTGGCCCGCATAGCATCCCAAAAACAGCGACTATGTGCGGTAAGATCTTGAGATAGATCAATGCATGATGAGACCCGTGGCCGCAGTCTTTCCAGCTGTTGGCGGGGAGTCTGGTCGTTTCGCATCATCAGTCGCTTTGCCGCGAGGCGAGAGGAAGTGTGTTATGGGTTGGTTCAACAAACTGACGGAACGCGTCGATCTCATGGGCGAGATGTTCGCTCAAACCGATGCCCTGCGAAATTTTGACAGCTTTGGCCCGACCATGGAGGGGCAGCTCAGGAACGCGATGTATGCCTGTGCCGGATGCCAGGATACAGAAAAGTGCAAGGAATGGTTGGCCGAGGGCCGGCGTCACGCGCATCCGCCGCGCTTTTGCCCCAACGCCGGGCGCATTAGGGAATTCCGAAGCCTATCCTGACGGCTGTTCCGCCGACGCGCGCTTGAAGCGCAGAGCCGAGTGGGGCGGAAACGCTGAGAGCGATGCATCGTTCCGGTGGGTCCATTCTCAATCTTAGAGTTAGCTCAGGTTCACAATCACGAGTGATCGCCCTCGGCGATTCCATCTAAATGTGAATCCGCTCTAGTGAATCAGGCGCTTTTGCTCACCCTCATCCTGCGGCACGGCTTGAGATGCGTGAACGCGATGCTGCGGGAAAACCAGTTCGACGGCCGTGCCTTCGCCCGGGACACTGTGCAGGCGCAGTTCGCCACCGTGACGCTCAATCAGGGATTTGGTTAAGGGTAAACCAAGGCCGGTTCCCGGTGGAACCTGTTCCAGCCCGTTCTTTACCTGCCCGAATGGTTCCATCACCGTCTTCACATCGTTGGGGGCGATGCCCACCCCGGTGTCGGCGACGGCCAGTCTCAGATCACCGTTGCTCTCGAGTCTGGCGCTGATCTTGATATGCCCCTGCGCCGGGGTAAACTTGATGGCATTGGACACCAGATTGAGAAGCATCTGCTTGAGTGCGCGGCGGTCTGCATCGAGGTGCGGGAAGTCCGCAGGTACGGCATTGAGCAGTTGCAGGCGTCCGGTGGTGAGTTTGGGTTCCATCAGCTTGTGGACTTCGTCGACGAAGTCGCTGATGTCGATCTCCTCGATATCCAGCTCGAATTTGCCGGCCTCGACTTTGGAGAGATCCAGCAGGTCGTTGATCAGGCTCAGCAGGTGCTCGGCACTGTCATGGATATTCTCTGAATACTCTTTGTAAGTCGGGGTGAGTTTTCCGAAAATCTCGAGTTGCATTGCCTCGGAGAAGCCCAGAATGGCATTCATCGGTGTCCGTAGCTCGTGGCTCATATTGGCGAGAAATTCGCTCTTTGCCCGGTTGGCGTTTTCGGCCTCTTCCTTCGCTTCCAGAAGCGCCTGTTCAACCTTTTTCGTTTCTCCGATATCGACGATGACCCCGTCCCAGACGATATCGCCGTTGTCGCGTTTTCGCGGGATGCCGAAGGAGCGCGCCCACCGGGCCTTGCCGGATTGTCCGATGATTCTGAATTCATGCGCGTGCGGGTCAAGGTTGCTTGCGGATTCATCAATGGCCCAAATCAGGGAAGAGATATCCTGAGGGTGCACGACCTGGGTCAGATCCCCGATCACCGGACGATGCCCTTCGAGCGCCAGTCCGAATTCATTTCGGGCACCCGCGCGCAGGAACGGATAGCTGATGGTTCCATCCGCACTCTTGACCCGGCGGTAGAGTAGACCCGGGATGTTCGCCGCAATACTGCCCAGGCGCTCCATGCTCTCCTGACGCGTTCGTTCCGCCAGCGCCTCATGGTCATCCTGGATTTCCTGCGCCATGGCATTGAAGCCCCGCGCTAGGGTTTTGAACTCAATCGGCGCAAGCGCCGAGAGTCCCGGGACACGCCGGTCGCGATTCCCGGCTGCAAAGTCCTGAGCCGCCTCGACCACAGCTTCGACCGGATGAGTCAGCATGCCCGAGAGTGTCCAGCCCAGGATGGCCGCTGCGGCGAGCCCGACCGCGACAATCGCCAAGACCGCGTTCTGAATCCTGTCGGACTGGCCTGTCAGTTCACTGATCGGCTGGGGGACCATGATGCCCCAACCAACGTTCTCTGCGACGGAAAAACCGGAAATCATCTCTGCATTCAGAGCCGGCGATACAAATCGCGTGATTCCGGTCTCGCCATTCATCATGCGTTTAACCGGCTCCAGCGCCGAGAGGTCACGCATCTCCCGCTGCCAGTTCTCCATCGGATGAGCGATGACCCGCCCCTGGGCATCGACAATCGCTGCATGGCCCTGTTCGCCAAAGGCAATCGATTTCTGTACCTTCACGATATAGTCGGTGGCGAGTTCGCCTATAGCCAGGCTCTGGTTCGGGAGCGGTTTTAACAGATAAATTGTCGGTTCACCGGCTTCGTTCGGCAAGACGCCACTGAAGCGAAGGTTTGAGTTGGCTACTTCGCTGCGTGTCTTTTCGATCAGTTGTTTCAGACTTCCCGAAATCTCATTGTGCGAAAGGATCTGATCGTAGGTGATTTGATGCCGGTCGGAGACAATATAGAAGGATCTGAACTCCAGACTCTTGGCAAAGGTCTCAAGAGCGGCTGAACTCCGCCCGCCTTCCGCGGACTCGATGAAATAGTCGAACGCCGCTTCCACGTCGAAAAGATAATGCTCAAGGCTCGAGGTGATGTTCTGTGCCAGAAGCAGGTGCTTTTCGGTGGCAGATTGAATTTCATTGGGGAGTGCGTTCTTCTCAACCCAGGACCCGAGCAACAGCACCGGAACCGTCGCCACAAGTGTGAATGCGAAGGCCAGAAGATATCTTAGTCTAAGCGTGCCCCACATTGCGCGACCAATAACGAAAAAAAGTTTATCGCGGGCATAAAAGAACTGTGCCCTGAAAAAGAACAAACTCAGTTTTCCGT
This sequence comes from Denitrobaculum tricleocarpae, assembly GCF_007004665.1. Taxonomy (GTDB): domain Bacteria; phylum Pseudomonadota; class Alphaproteobacteria; order Kiloniellales; family Kiloniellaceae; genus Denitrobaculum; species Denitrobaculum tricleocarpae. Next base: position 60,589 of record NZ_ML660061.1, read on the forward strand.
ATATGGCATTGTATGGGAAGCAAAATCTGGCGACGGTGCAGCTGAATTCCAGAAATCGGATTGTAAAATGCGTGTGTACAACCGGATTTCAGGTCGCACTGCATGATTTTTGCTGGACCAAGTATGAATTACTTAGCACCGCCGCAGATTGAGCAAGAAGTTTACTTTGTCGCGATGTCGGTGAAGTTGTTTAGCGCCCCCGAGATTTTCTCGAGAACCTTGGTTTTTTCGCTCAGGCCATGCCGCGTACTCAGATAGGCCGGGTCGTTGTAAACCAGAAGCACCTTGCCATCCGAGTCTTCATAGGCCAACGCCTTGAGCGGAAGGTCGATTCCCGCCGTCTGGTTGGTCTGCATGAGTGGTGTGCCAAGTTTCGGGTTGCCGAAGATCAGAAGTTCGGTCGGACGCAGATCCAGATCCACTTTCGCGGCCCCGGCTGTATGGTCGACACGGGCAAAGATTGTGATGCCCTTCGATTTGAGCGTCTCTTCGAGCAGGCTGATCGTTTCGCTCACAGAACGGGTGCTCTCCTTGACGACCAGTCCGTTTTCGGCGGCGGCTGAGAGCGGAGCAGAGGTGATAAGCCCAAGCGAAAAGGCTATCGTGAGAAAAAGCCGGTGCATTTTTATGTATCCTGTAATCTAACAATAACTGCGGTGATCATAGCTATAGGTTCGACCATCAGCGGTGACATGTTTGTGAAGCGCCAACGAATTGGGCTTTGCAGGGGCATTGAGGTTCGGACTTGGTCAGTTTAGGATATTGTTTGTGAACGTTCCAGTTTCTCTTGCGGGTACAGAATCTGCCCGTCTTCCCGAGCCTTTGAGAATCAGAGCCTTTGATGGCCTGCAGGGCAAACTCTTACTGCGTCCCTGGTACGACTGGTGCGGGGTTCGCGCTATCGTAAACTGGTATTTCCCGCTTTCGCGCGCCTGGGCGGCAGCCCTGGAGGCAGATGGCGATCTCCAGAGTTTTAATGATCAACTTGGCACCGGTTTTCAGGACTCGGGCCGGATACGCTCGGCACTGGCACGCACGGCGCAGGCGGACAAGACCTATCACGAGCGTCAAACACTCTGGGAAGAGCGGTTTTTTAGCGAGGCTGCCGTCGCCGAGGGTGAGTTGGTCAGGCTTGAAATAGAGCGGCAGTCAGCGTCAAAACACCGGATGATGCGCCGGAAGGAATTTCTGCCCTGGCGCCGGAAATTTCCAAAGCTGCACTGGGCAGTGCCTCTGAAAGACGATGTAGAGCAGCATCATGGCGAGCGGCTGGCCCATCCGGCTTCGGCTTTCGAAGTGCCCGCGTTCCCCGGGTTCGAAGTGTCCAAGGGTCTGAGCGGCGCCTGGGATGCGATGTCACCCTACCGCCAATACTGGCTTCGCTTTCCCTCACTGGCGTCGGGGGAAGAGAGCGCTGTCATGGCGAGCCCGGGCGAGAAAGGCAAAGCCTGGGCCAAGGTCTATGAGCCTGAGCAGGGTGGCGAGGGCGCACCCTGTCTGATTTTTCTCCACGGAATCGGCATGGAGACGGACTTGTGGGGTGAACTTGCCGACCCGGTCAATGCGCTGACCAGGCAAGGATTTCGTGTCATTCGTCCTGAAGCACCCTGGCATGCGCATCGCCGGCTGCGCGGACGCTTTGGCGGTGAACCGGCGATCGCGCAGGGGCCTCTTGGTTTCATCGAACTCTTTCATGCCTGGGTCACGGAAGTTGCGCAGTTGATCGAATGGGCGCGCAACAACGGCTCCAGTCAGGTCGCGGTCGGCGGCTTGAGCCTGGGAGCTTTGACGGCTCAACTTGTCGCGACTCAAGCGCGCAACTGGCGCCCTGAGCAACGTCCAGATCATCTGCTTCTGATTACAACCAGTGAAGATCTGCTGGATATTGCACTGCACGGCAGCATGGCAAGCCTCTTGGAGATGCCGAAACACTTCGCCGCCGCGGGGTGGGCTGAGGCCGACCTCGCCCGCTGGACGCCTTTATTGGAGCCACACGGTGATCCCGTCATGGAGGCTGCGCGCATCGTCGTTCTGCTCGGGCGGGCGGATGATCTAACGCCGGTCAGGGGCGGCGAGAGCCTCCTGCGGCGTTGGAAAGTCCCGGAAAACAATATCTTCAGGCCAAACCAGGGGCATTTCTCGGCTTCTCTCGGGCTCTATCGTGATAATGCGGTTTTGCAGCGGGTTGTGGCCAATATGACAGGCTGAAAGCCTCGAGCCCTGATCTCCTGTGTGATTTTTGAATGGGCTATGCCCTTGCTTGTTGGACGCTTTCTCCTATATTCGCGCCTATGAACTCACTCGGTTTCGATAAAGCGCCCGCGGATACCCGCGTGGTGGTCGCCATGTCAGGCGGCGTGGACAGCTCGGTTACAGCCGGTTTGCTGCACGCCGAAGGCTATGACGTGGTTGGTGTCACTCTTCAGCTTTACGACCACGGCGCCGCCATCGAACGCAAAGGCGCCTGCTGCGCGGGGCAGGATATCTACGATGCACGCAGGGTCGCGGAACGCCTTGATTTTCCGCACTATGTGCTGGACTACGAGTCCAAGTTCCGTCAGAGCGTGATGGACGACTTCGCCGACAGCTATCTGCGCGGCGACACACCGATCCCCTGCGTTCGCTGTAATCAGACCGTCAAGTTCCGGGATCTGCTGACCACTGCCCGTGATCTCGGGGCGGAAGCCCTGGCAACCGGGCACTACGTCCAGAGAGTCATGGGCGCTCATGGTGCGGAACTGCACCGGGCGGTCGATCCGAGCCGTGACCAGAGTTACTTCCTCTTTGCGACCACGGACGAACAGCTTGATTTTCTGCGCTTTCCGCTTGGCGGTATGCCGAAAACCGAGACCCGTGTTCTGGCCGAGAGGATGGGGCTGGAAGTCGCAGACAAGCCCGACAGTCAGGATATCTGCTTCGTGCCGAACGGTTCCTACGCCAGCGTGGTCGAAAAGCTGCGGCCCGGCGCCATTGAACCCGGCGAGATCGTGCACGTGGACGGGCGTGTGCTGGGCCGACACGAGGGCATCATCAAGTACACCATCGGACAACGCCGCGGCATCGGAATCGGCGGCACGGCGGAGCCTCTGTTTGTTGTGCGTCTGGAGCCCGAGGCGCACCGGGTCGTGGTCGGCCCAAAGGAGGCGCTCGCCCGAGACGTCGTGCGGATCGGCCAGGTAAATTGGCTGGGCGACCAGCCTCTGACGGCCGAGGGGATCGAGGTTCAGGTTAAGCTGCGGTCCGTTTCCGAGGCCGCGCCTGCACGCATTCAGCGCGCGGCCGACGGTGGCGCAGAGGTGCTTCTCCTTGAACCTCAGTTTGGGATCTCGCCTGGACAGGCGGCTGTTTTCTACGACGGCCCGCGCGTTCTCGGTGGCGGCTGGATCGCCGAAACAGGCCTTAAACTCGCCGCTTGAACGGCGTTAAAGACCCAGCCAAAAGCGTATGCCGTAGCCGATCGCGGCGAGCGTGCCGACTCCCGCGATCCATAAACCAATAAACCACGCCAGTTTCGTAAATGTGCTGTTTTCAGAAGACTGCGGCATCAGTGATAGCCTTCCGAAGGGTCCACCTTGCCCCGGAACACCCAATAGGCGTAGGTGGTATAGGCCAGGATCAGCGGGATCAGAACCGCCGCGCCCACGAGCAGGAAGAGCAGGCTCTCGTCTGGTGCCGCGGCTTCCCGGATGGTCACGGTGGGCGGCACGATGTAGGGGAAGAAGCTGATCCCCAGTCCAAGATAGGACAGGATAAAGAGCGCTTGTGCCGCTAGGAAAGGCTGGCTGTCATTGTTCTTCTTTAGCCCCCGGAACAAAACGAAAGCGGCGGCAGCCACCAAAAGAGGTACCGGCACGACATAAAGGATCTGTGGAAAAACGAACCAGCGCGCCATGAAAATCGGATCGAGGAAGGGCGTCCAGAGACTGACGATGCCGATCAGCACCAGGGTGCCCGCGGCGGTCAGCCAGGCAAAGCGATGGGCGCGTTCGCGGACGGGGCCGTTGGTTTTCATGACCAGCCAGGTTGCACCCAGCAGGGTGTATCCCACTACGACGGCAACGCCTGTCAGCAACGAGAAGGGGCTCAACCAGTGCCACCAACCGCCTGCATAGGCACGATCAGCAACTGGAATACCCTGGATCAGCGCCCCCAAAGCGATGCCTTGGCAGAACGCGGCCGTGATGGAGCCGACCGTAAAGGCCAGATCCCAGAGCCCCTGCGACGGGCCGCTGCGCCAGCGGTATTCGAAGGCTACCCCGCGGAAGATCAGACCGAGAAGCATCAGTGTTATGGGCGCGTAAAGCGCAGGCAGTACGACCGCGTAGGCCAGGGGAAAGACTGCGAAGAGACCGCCGCCGCCCATGACCAGCCAGGTTTCATTGCCATCCCAGACCGGCGCTACGGTATTCATGGCGTAGTCCCGTTCCTCGCCCTTGCGGAAGAAGGGGAAGAGGATACCGACCCCGAGATCGAAACCGTCGAGCAGGACATAGGTCAGAACCGCGAATGCGATGATCGAAGCCCAGATCAGGGGAAGATCGAATTCCATGCTGTCTGTCCTCCTATTCCGCCGGTTGGTTTTGGGCTGGTCCGGGCGTTATGCCTGCCGCACGGATTGGTTTATTCTCCGATGGCCCGCTCTCGCCCGGGTGCGGCGCGTGGCTCATGAGTTTGAGCACGTAATAGACACCGGCGCCGAAGACGGTGAAGTAGACCACGACAAAGGCCAGGAGTGACAGCGCGACCGCCGGGGCGTCAACGGGGGAGACTGAATCGGCGGTGCGCAGCAAGCCGTAAACCGTGTAGGGCTGCCGGCCGACCTCGGTTGTGACCCAGCCGGCGAGGATTGCGATGAAGCCGCTTGGTGCCATCACAATAGCCGCGCGCAGCAGGAGATCGTTTTCAAAGAGTTTCCTGCGATAGCGTTGGTAAAGGCTCCAGGCGCCCAACAGCATCATCAGAACGCCCAGTCCGACCATGATGCGGAAGGACCAGAAAACGATCGGGACATTCGGCCGGTCTTCCGGGGCCCATTCCTTTAAGCCCCTGATTTCGCCGTCCCAATCGTGAGTCAGAATAAAGCTGCCCAGCTTGGGGATCTGGATTGCAAAGCGCACTTCTTCCGCTTCCTGATCGGGAATACCGAATAGGATCAAAGGCGCGCCTTTCCGGGTTTCGAAGTGCCCTTCCATGGCGGCGACTTTGGCGGGCTGATATTCCAGTGTATTCAGGCCGTGCAGATCGCCCGCGAAAATCTGAATGGGAGCAACGATGGCGGCCATCCACATCGCCATGGAAAACATCACCCGTGCGGCTTCGTTGCCACGGTCACGCAGCAGATGCCAGGCCGCAACGCCGCCAACCACAAAGGCTGTGGTGAGATAAGCCGCCAGCAGCATATGGACCAGACGGTAAGGGAAGGAGGGATTGAAAACAGCCGCCCACCAGTCGACGGGGATAAATTGGCCAACCTCGTTAATGCCGTAGCCCGCGGGAGTCTGCATCCAGGAGTTCACCGAGAGGATCCAGAAGGCGGAAAAGAAGGTGCCGACGGCAACCATCACCGTGGCGAAGAAGTGCAGGCGCGGGCCGACTTTATTCATGCCAAAGAGCATGACGCCCAGGAACCCGGCTTCCAGGAAGAAGGCCGAGAGCACCTCGTAGGCCATCAGGGGCCCGAGGATCGGCCCGGTCTTGTCGGAGAAGACGCTCCAGTTCGTCCCGAACTGATAGCTCATGACAATCCCCGAGACGACGCCCATGCCGAAAACCACGGCGAAAATTTTCATCCAATAGCGAAAGGACTGAAGATAAACGTCGCGTTTCGTGTAGAGCCAAAGGCCTTCGAGCACGGCCAGGTAACTTGCCAATCCGATGGAAAAAGCCGGAAAAACAATGTGAAATGAGATTGTAAAAGCGAACTGTATCCGTGCCAGAAGCACGGCATCAAAATAATCGGGCATATCGAGTGCATCGCCTAAGGCGATGTTCCTAAAACGTTATTCCCATGGATCTACAATTGTTCTAAAAATGCTGCGGCGCAAGACAAGCTGTTGTTGCGAATTGTCGCAGGCGGATTCGGCTGCCGCAAACGGGTATCTTACAGGCCTGAATTGCGGACGTCCGCCGGGCGTCCGACGCGCCACCAGGCCAGGAAAAAGAGGAGCAGAAATACGCCGAGCAGGGCCATGTTCCAAGCGGTCCAACCACTTTTGACGGCCTGCTCAATGGATGCGCCGAAGAGGTAACCCGCACCGACCATCAGTGCCATCCAGAGGTCAGCGGATGCTGCATTCAGGCCGGTAAAGCGGTGCCAGGTCATGTCCGTCAAGCCGACCGGCAGCGCGCCGGCCTGTGCCGCATAACCCGCGAAAAGCGGCAGAGTCCCGCTTTTCAGGGCGCAATAGGCAAAGAGCAGGAGATAGCTCAATGTGCCGCATTCACTTACTAGCTCCAGAACCTTCTCCAAATTCCATTCGCCTTAAAATTTTGATTCCAAAGGTAAAACTGGAGCATCGGCCGGTCCGGCTCAGGATCAGCGCAGGGTAACGGACGCCGCTCACCAGATCATTGAGATTGCGGGGCGCTCGTGGTCTGCCACGGGGTCTATGACCCGACCCTGAGGGCTGCTGCGATTTCGTTATGACAGAGTTTTGCCGCCGAATCAGGAGATTTGAAAACGTTATGACATACAAATGTCACAGTGAATGACGCCAGCGTGCGTGGTTCCGTTTTCGGATTTTTTAAGCTTTGCGGTCAAGGTCGTGTCAGGCCGGCCGGCCCGATTGGCATGCGGTCAGTCAGCTGGAAATCGCTCTGCCGGTCATTTCCGCGCGACAGGTTTTCGTATATCCGGAGCGTGCGGCATAGAGTTCGTAGCGGTCGGATTCGAGGGCCGGAACTTCCGCCTCCGGACCGTCCCGGTCGCCAGAAGCTTCAGGATCTGCAAGTTGGTTCCGGCTTACCGGAACTTCCGGCGCGAAGCGAAACCCAAACCGGCCAGGCCAAACGTCAGGAGGGCGAGAGAAGCCGGTTCGTTCACCGCGGTAGGGCGGCCATCACGCAGCACGGTCAGCGCGAGGCTGTTACCTCCTGCGGTCACAATCTCCGAGGCCAGGCCGGCTCCAAGTCCGTCGACGATCATAGTGACCTGCGGCGAGATAAAGAGATCTGCAGTGATCAGAAATCCAAAGCTGTCACCGAACTAAGGTACGAAGCCATCGATAAAGTCGAACAGAATGGTGCCGCCGATAAAGTTTGCCGCTCCGGAGACATTGAGGAGATCGAATTCACCCGGTCCAAGGCCCGCGATTTCGATGACGAGCTCGCCGTCGGACAGGGTGAAGTCACCGTCGATCATAAGTTCACCCGGCGAGAGTCCCGGTGCGACAAGCCCACCCTCGACGCTTACGTTGGCATTGATTGTCCCGTTCCCGCTGAGGATGCCACCGGCCCCCACGAGGACTCTCGATGCCGAGAGCGTTGCCTGGTTGCTGACGATGACGCTCCCGGACCCGGAGCCGCCGCCAAGGCTCGAGGGTGCGCCGATCAAGACAGAGTCGAGAACGGAAACCTGTGAGTCGGCTCCCGTGATCAGCAGAGACCCGGTCCCGCCGGCGGGACGGCCGAAATCGGCGAACGCAGCGCCTATCCCGATGTCGCCGTCGAGTTCTCCGGGTTTGCCGACAGTTATGGACGCGCCATTAGCGACCGTCAAAGCTCCTGAAGCGCCGACCTCCCGTCCGATCGATACAAAGGAGTCGCCGCCGCTGATCGTGACGTCGGCGCCGTTGGTCACTGTCGCAAGGCCCTGACCCGACCGGCCGATCGTAAATCCAGCCTCCGGACCGGTTATGGCGATCTTGGTTTCAATGCCGCTGGCCAAAAGACTGCCGGTGGTTTCCAGATCGTCACGCCCCACGAACAGGCCTGCAAAATTATTTGCGGATTCGACCGCGATCCGCGAATCCACAACAGAGAGATTGCCGGAGCTGTTGCCATTGCGGCCAACCGTAATGTTCGCACCGTCTCCGCCCGCGCCGCCGCGGTCTTTCACCAGGATCGAACCACCGTTGACGACGCTGGCATTGCCGAGCCCTCCTTCGTCCCGGCCCATAAACATAAAGGCGCCGATACCGCTGATTCTTGCCGAGCCATTGTCGACGACGAAGGTGCCTATCCCTCCGTTGCGGCCCATCGTCAGTACATTTGACCCGCCAATCTGATCGGCTCCGTCCGGCACGTCAGGCTCGGTAACGTTCAAGCTGCCGCCGTTGCGGATGGTGAGCGTTCCGTTGCCGCTGTCGCGCCCGATGTCGACACTGGCGCCGTCGGCTATGGTATTGGCATTATCTCTGAGATTGATCGAGCTGCCGACACCCTCGACCAGCCCGGTTCCGATGCCCCCGGCGCGTCTGCCAAACGCCAAAAAGGCACCGTCCAATGAGCCGGCTCCCGAGTTCAGATTGAAACTGCTGCCGTCGGTCACCGTTAGCGATCCGGGAGCGGTGAGTCCGACCCGGGTTTCGCGCAGGTCGCCGCCAGGGTTCAGAGTCTGATCGAAGTCGCCGTCTAATATAACGGCTGCGCCGGCAGGGAGGGCGATGACGCTTTGGAGCATCGCAGCCAGCGCCATGACTATAGGTTTCTGAAATGTCTTTGCAGAGTATGGTGTGCTGAAAAACATAGCCCTCCCCGGTTCAACAGATCTGAATATTCGGCCGAAAAAAAGGTAGAGCGACCTCAATGGCTCGACAGCCCCCGCCAAGCGTATTCCTCGCACCGATCGATTGAGGCCGCTCAAGAGTTTGGTCATGCCGACCTATTTAAGATCGGCAATCCAATGGGATTCCAAGCCTCTTTTCTTGTGTCTCTTCTTAAATTTGATCGTGCGTTTCAGATCAGGTGAGACGTACCAGGTGCGGGTGTTCCACTCGTCTTTACAGACAACTTCGTAGGCCGGAATCTTCTGGGTTTCGACCGTAACGTGAACGGCGGCGTTGACCACGCACTCACGCGTGTCGGTCCAGTTGTATTTTTGATCCGAGCCTTTCACGTCGTAAGAAACAGTCTTACCGACGACCAGAGGCCAGATCTCTCCCGACTTGGTGACCGTCTGGGAGCCAGTGGAACCATTGCGGCAGTTTTTCCAACTTACCGCGGGCGAGAACCACCCCTCACCGGTCCATTGACATCCGTCTACCGCTCCGCCGGAAACTTTCCAGGTTTCGAGAGCTCCTTCTTTCGATATCCGCTGTTCCATTTGCGGTTTTCCCTGGTTCGTCCCGTGACTTTCCGAAGGCTCGGAAACTTTCGCCATCGGCGCCAGCTCGACCGGGGTCTCGTAGTCGATAGACTCGTCGGTCGCGCAGCCCGAAAGAATCAGAAGAAAACTGCCCAGAGATATCAATAAGCCTTTGTGATTATTCATAATTTTCCCCTCCTTACAAATTGTGTTCTATCTATAGATTCCCCAAAATCGGTTCTTCTCGTTTGAATGTTCGAGAGTATGATTTCTATTCGACATCGCCGGTCGGAGGACAACGCATAGTGTTTGCCCATGTCAGAATGGGTCGTAGGATGAGGGGTGGGAGGGGAGAGGCCAACTCCCATATGGGAGGTTGGCTGCAAGAATCCCGATCTCTCTATCTATAGGTCAGCATCAACCGCAGTAATGCGCTTTGACTATGGGTATCGGTTTTGCGGAAGATGGATTTCAGCCGTTGGCGAGCTGTGCCCTGGGTGATGGACAAAATGTCTGCCGCTTCAATCAGAGATTTGCCGTGGATCAGATGGCGGCAGAGCGCGGTCTCTGAAGGTTGAAGGCCGAAAAAAGCCGCGAGTCCTGTAAGACCGCGCGTACAGGATTTGTCGGGATCCAGAACATAGACGACGGCTGCAGCAAACTTTGAAAAGCAGTAACGGCTGCGGGGCAGAGGATGGACGGTCGCACTGTAAGGACGGCTTGAGTTTAACCTGGATATGTAGACCTGGCTCGAACGGGCTTCGTCGCCATTGAAAGCTCGGCCGACCCGTGTTGCGTTCCGGATCGCCTGCCGTAGCTTCTGTTGTTCATCATTGCGCCGGACCACAAGTTGTCCCCCAATGAGCGAGAGGCTTTCGCTCGTGGCCAGAAGGCGGTCTGCAACTGCATTGGTCTCAATAATGTTCCCGTACTCGTCAAGAAGTAAAACGGCATCAGTGAAACTGTCGAGGAGACCTTCGATGGTCCGATTTCGATTTTCCAGGGCAATGAAATTTCCGCGAAGCTGCAGACCGTTTTGTATATGAGGCACCAGGCGTTTGTAGGTTTCGCAGGCAATCTGGGAAAAGGGTTCGGACGAAACGCTGCCGTATATGCTCAAGTAAAAATCGGGATCACCCGAAGTTTTTCGACCTTTGTTGAAACCCGCTGTCATCAGATTCTTAATGTCCAGCGGGCGAAGGTAGTCGTTAAACCACTCGGTCTTCCTGAACGTAGTTTCATCGACCGTGTCCTGACCGGTCAACACCAATCCAGAGCGAAGCAAACCCTTCTTCCGGCCCTCAATTTCCCAAACATCCTGATCGCAGTAATAGTCTGTGTAGGGTAACAACTCGTCGTGAGAAATTGTTCTGGTCGCCCATAGACTCTCCGGTTCGTTCAGCTTGGTACCGGGCGTGAAGAAGAGAGACCGGCTTCCGTTCACGCATTGTCGCACCCCGTCAGCAACCGCGCTCCAGAGTGTATCGTCGAGCGATGCCTCCAGAACCAACTCGACAATGTCCTGATGCCTGGTCCTATACATTTGAATCTCCAAGTCAATGGAGCGGTGGTACCCAGCGCGTTGTCTCGCGGAATGAAGGGTTTAAAAATGCACGGTAAAATTATATCTATTTTATATTTTTCAGTTATAGATTGAAACAAAAAAACATGGGTTGTGTTATCACACTATATTTACTGTACCTGTTGGTTTCGCGGTTTCGTGAATTCCCACCCTTCGAATTCCCACTCCAAGACTGGCTGGCCTCTAAGGTCCGCCGCAAGGCAGGCCGTTCGATTCCATCAACTCTCGTAACGCGTATTGCCGCGCCGGTTCGGGTCGATGTGCAGCTCGACGAAGATGGGATGATGCGCCCGTTGGGAACAGGCTTTACGGGGACACAAATGACAATTTATCCCGATCGGGTGCATTAGATTCGGGTCGCGCAGATTGAAGGATGAGGCGTAGCCGATGCGGTCGGCATATTGAAATTCGCAACCCAGGGCGACCGCCAGGCGATGGTTCTGGGTTTCCCGGCTGTAGACCGGCCGGTCGATGGTGCGGCTGATCGTGAAGTACTTTTCGCCGCCGGGCAGTTCGACGAATTGCGGCAGGACGACGCCCGGTGTGCGGAAGGCCGTGTGGATGTTCCAGACCGGGCAGGCGCCGCCATATTCAGCCAGATTGAACGAGGTTGCATTGAAGCGCTTGGTCACGTTTCCGGCCTTGTCGATGCGCAGGAAAAACAGCGGAACGCCGGTCGCACCGGGACGCTGAAGCGTGGTCAGGCGGTGACAGACCTGCTCGAAGGAGACGCCGAAGGCCGCGGCAATCCGGTCGACGTCGTAGCGCGTGTTTTCGGCTTTTTCCAGAAAGGGGCCGTAGGGCATGAGGTAAGCCGCGGCGAAGTAATTGGCCAGTTCGACACGGCAGCGGGCGATCCCCGTCTCGCTGCGAATGCCGCTTCCCACTGTCAGATCCTCCAGCAGATGGTCCATTTCGAGCAGGCCGATGACGTGGATCAGCTGAAAAACGCGGTTCTGATGATCGAGAGCTTCGGAGAGGACGAGCAGCGCATTCTCCTCGTCGTGGATCCTGAGCGTCTGGTTCAGGGTCTCGACGGATTTCGTCTGGATCGAGATGCCGTGTTTGCGTTTCAGGCGGGTTTTGAGGGTGACGTACACGTCATGCGGTTCACAGGGTTCCTCACGGCGCAAACGCTCCGCTGCCTCTTCAAGCGTGTGGAAGTAGTTCGAGTGGTTGCGGAAGAAGTCATGAAGCGTGGCCTCCGGGGACATTGCCACGAGGTCCGAGCGGTTTTGCGCTTCGCCCTGGCGCATGACCTTCTCCACGGTCGTGCGGTGGGTTTTGAAGAGCTGAACAAACGCACTGACCAGGCGCGGGGAATGCTCTACCGCTGCCCGCAGCTCCTGGAGATCGGCTGGCTCACTTCCAAAAATCGGATCCTGCATGACGTTCCGCAGATCGGCGAGCAGATTGGGGGAGTCGTCTCTGACCCATTCCTTCCAATCCAGATCATAGGCGTCTGAGAGCGCCATCAGCATCTTGACCGAGAGGCTGCGCTGATTGTTTTCCAGCATATTGATGTAGGCGGGGGTTACACCCAGCGTCTTCGCGACGTCGGTCTGGGTTTCATTCCGTGTGTGACGCAACTTTCGGAGCTGACGGCCGACAAAGGTTTTCTTCATTTCCTGTCCGTTTTCCGGCGCGCGAGAATTGTAACATAATACTTTTAACAAATTAACAAAATATACGTATGTTAATTTATGAGGTAACACATTAACACGAATTTTCGTGACCGCAATTTCTGATGAGGCTACGACTCCCCCCAAGCCTGTTTCGCCGGGATTTTTGAGCTAGAACCCGGAGTTTTCAAGATAAAACAACCACCATACGGGGTGATCATGACCTGCAAAATTCTGATCTTGGGCGCGTCTTACGGATCGCTTCTGGGCACAAAGCTGCTTATGGCGGGCCACGACGTCACGTTGGTGTGCCGCGCGGCAACGGCAGGCCTCATCAATAGCGAAGGCACGGAAGTCCGGATCAAGCTGAAGGATGAGGATACGCATCGCAGTTTCTTCTCGAAGGATCTCAAAGGCCGGCTTGACGCCAAGACGCCAGATGCAGTCGATCCCGCGGGGTACGATTTTGTCGGGCTTGCCATGCAGGAGCCGCAGTATGCGGACCCATCCCTGCGTCAACTTCTTGACCGGGTCGCCGAAGCCCGCGTGCCCTGCATCTCGATCATGAACATGCCGCCGCTGCCCTACCTCAAGCGGATTCCCGGCCTGGCTTGCGAGGGTCTCGAAGCCGCTTTCACGGATGCGAAGGTCTGGCAACGCTTTGATCCCGGCTGCGTCACGTTGTGTTCGCCCGATCCTCAGGCCTTCCGCCCGCCGGAAGAAAAGCCGAACGTGCTGCACGTCGGCTTGCCGACGAACTTCAAGGTCGCCCAGTTCGGAGACGCGGAAACCGACCGGAAGCTGCGTGCGCTGGCCCAGGATATTGCCGATGTCCGTGTCGAAGGTAAGGACGTGCCTGTGAAGTTGCGCGTCCATGAGTCGCTCTTCGTGCCTTTCGCAAAGTGGAGCATGCTGGCAACCGGCAACTACCGTTGCGTGATGAACGATGCCGTGCGCCCGATCCGCGAAGCCGTCCACGAAGACCTGGAGCTCTCGCGCGAGATTTACGGTTTTGTAGACGCGCTTGTGGTCCGTCTTGGGGCTGACCCCGCGGACCTGGTGCCTTTCGAAAAATACGCCAAGGCCGCCGAAGGTCTCGTGAAACCTTCTTCGGCAGCGCGTGCTATCGCTGCCGGCGCCGCGACGATCGAACGGGTGGACCGTCTGGTCCAATTGATCGGCAAGGCGCTCGGCGTCAGCCATCCCGAGATCGACAAGACGGTTGCCATCGTTGATGCGCGCCTGGAAGCCAATACAGAGAAAGCCGCCTGAGCCTTCCTTCCCGCTGACAGTCTGAGACTTATTTTACAGGGACCGGTGTGTCGGGCACCGGTGTCTTGCTAGAGTGGATCACTATGTTGTGTTGCGACCGCAGGGGGGCGGGCAGCAAAACATGGTCCGCTCTAGCACAGTTCCCAACCTTGCAGCGCGCGCGGGGCGTCTCTGTGCGCCTCTGTATTTAACATGTTGGACGAGGCTTGAGCCGGCTCTCCAGTGGACAGTTTTTTTTCGGCCGAGCCCTGCAAGAAAACGTGAAATACTCTCAGGTGAAACAGCTAACACGCGATCTGCTGTTCGGTTTCTTGACGTGCAGGACAATCGCGACCCGAGGCTGGAATGCGGGTGCCGGTCGGGAAACCGATCACAAGAGGGATAGATCCGGGTTTTTAGCCTCATAAACCTTGCGCCAGCCATAAATTAACCTTTAAACCCTATCTTACTTTATTGGCAGCCCGGGGACGCCTGGTTCCAGTCGGACGCAGTCTTTGAGCAGACTTCTGCTCTCATCATTTTTTGAAGAGGTTTGGCCAAGGGGGCGTGCTGGCAGCGGTATGTTGTTTTTCAAAATTTCAGCTCTGACGACCCCGATCCTGCCCGCCTCTCAAGCTGGTGCGACCTCCCTCAATAACCGGGGCGCCAGCGTCTGATGCCCAGGATCAAAAAAGAGCCGTTTTTCCAGCCCTTCGAAGCCAAGAATCTTCTGCCCTTCCGCTTGTGGGTCGGGCTTATCAACAGGGAAACGCTGCGCGGTGACGCAGCGGCGGCCTTCACCAATGCCGCCGTGGTTCTGCCGCAGGCTATCGCCTTTGCCGCGATTGCCGGTCTGCCGCCGCAGTACGGTCTCTACGCGGCCATGGTCACCCCGGTCATTGCCGCCATCTTCGGCAGTTCCTGGCATTTGATTTCAGGACCGACCACGGCGATCTCGGTGGTCGTCTTCGCGACCCTGAGCGGTATTCACGAACCGGGCAGCGCAGAATACATTCAGGCGGCCCTGACCATCACCTTGCTGGCGGGGCTTTTCCAGCTGCTTATGGGGCTGGTCCGTCTGGGACAGCTGGTCAGTCTGGTTTCCCACTCGGTCATGGTGGGCTTTACGGCCGGTGCGGCGATCCTGATTGCGCTGAGCCAGGTTTCCGGGTTCCTGGGGCAGAAACTGCCCCGGCCCGAAGAGATCGATGCCTTTTTGGCGGCGATCTGGCATGCCTTGCCGAATGTGGATCCCTATGTCTTCTCGATCGCGATGGGCACCTTGCTTGTCACCGCGCTGAGCAAGAAATTCTGGCCGAGATGGCCGAACTACCTGATCGGCCTGGTGTTCGGTAGCGGGCTTGCTTATGTGCTGAATGCCGAGGAGCATGGGGTTCAATTCGTCCAGAGCGTGCCCACCGGAATTCCCCAGTTTGCCGCACCGAGTTTTTCCCTCGACGACCTGCGAACCTTGTCCTCCGGCGCCTTTGCGCTTGCGTTGATCGGCCTGCTGGAAGCGGTCTCAATCGCGCGGGCAATCGCACTCAAATCGAAGCAGCCGTTGGACAGTAACCAGGAGATCATCGGTCAGGGTCTCTCGAACATCGGCGGGTCGTTTTTCTCCGCCTATCTGGGGTCCGGCTCCTTTACGCGTTCGGCCTTAAACTATGAGTCTGGCGCCCGAACCCCCGTGGCGGCCCTGCTCTCGGCGTTGTTTCTCTTTATTATCCTGATTGCGATCTCGCCCTTTATCGAGCGGATCCCCATTCCCGCCATGGCGGGGCTGATCATGCTGGTCGCCTGGAAGCTGATCGATTTCCAGGAGATCAGGCATATCCTGACTTCGAGTGCGTCGGACACCGTGGTCCTGATCGCAACCTTCTTCGCGGTGGTCGCTATCGACCTGGAGTTCGCGATCTACGTCGGCGTGATCCTGTCGCTCTCGATCTTCCTGCGGCGCTCCATGCGGCCCGGCCTGCCCATCAACGTACCCAATGCCAAGGTCTCCGGGCGGCCCTTCATGAGCCCGATCCTCTGGAACCTGCCGGAGTGCCCCCAGGCCGTCTTTGCCCGGCTCCAGGGCTCGCTCTATTTCGGCGCGGTGGAGTTCGTTGAGAAGGAATTCCGGCGGATAGAGCAAGAGCGCCCGGGACAAAAGCACTTCGGCCTGATGCTTGACGGCGCGGTTGGTGTCGATCTGGCCGGTGCGGATCTGTTGATCCAGGAGGCGAAACGGCGCGAGGCCCGTGGCGGGCATCTTTACATCGGTGTGCGTTATCCCCCGATCCGGCGCCAGCTCGCGCGCTTCCATGTACCCCGGGAAATCGGCCGCAAGCACATTTTCCGCCGCAAGACCGAGATGGTGCCCAAGCTGGTGGCCAACCTGGACCCGGATATCTGTGCCACCTGCACGACCCGCGTCTTCCGTGAATGTCCGCCGGTGCCCGACTTTATCGGGGAAGAGGATGGGAAGGGTGAGGCCGGGCAAGGTGAGGGCGGGCAGAAAGACGTTGCCGCCGGTGACAAGGGGGCGCCCATTGAGACGCCCGTGCCTGCTAACGCCCGGGAAGCAGCACCAAAGCCATAGAATCGATGCGTTTTTCCCCCGTCACCTTGGCGACGGGCGGGGTTTCCGCGCGCGCTTTATCCCGATCGCTGGCCCTAAACCCTGAGGAGAAAAAGTAAGCGATTGATACTATCCAAGAACAGCTACCCAAGGTAGTGTATCCGCAGAGGTGGAATTCTGCTGATACAACACTGGGGATGGTATCGAACATGAGACTTAAAATACTTTTTACGGTTATCGCAATCGGGTTGAGCACTGTGAGTTGGAGCCGAAGCGCCAGTGCAACAGTAATGACTTATGATATGTCCTGGACCGGCGATGGCGGCTACTCCATGACGGGCATGTTCTCGTTTGATGATTCGACGCTGGCTGCGTCGCCGCTCGTTCAATTTCCAGACCTTCTCTCATTCGAAGCGACAGCGTTCAAACCTGACGGTACAGCGCTCGAGACCTATGCTTTTTCAACAAGCGATTACTCGATTTTCAGCACCAAGAATTTTATCATTAACTTCAACTTCGAAGCTGATACAGGGCTTCTCCGGCAAGACGGTTCGGGCGGACTCCTCTCTCCCTTCAATTTGTTTTTTGGCGCATTCACGGCGGGTGAAATTCAGCCAACCGGGTGGTTTTTATACGAAGGGGCCAGCTGCAACTTTTTTTTCAAAACTGTGCTCGATGCGACTTCACCTGAATGCAGCACACGCTGGGATGCCTCTGACGAGAGCCTCGTTCAGGTTCGCTTGCGAGGTGGGCTGCAAAATGAGGTTCAAGTGCCTGAGCCTGGAACCTTGGCGGTCTTTGGCCTTGGCCTTACCGGTCTTGGCTTTGCTGCGCGCAGAAAGCGCCGCTGACGCAGTTTCGTGCAGTTGCAGTGAAACAGAAACGGCGGCCTGGAAAAGCCGCCGTTCTCATTAAGACTCATACAGGCCACTCGAAGTCGCGCCCGAAACCGGTCGCCTGTAGCCAGTCTCCGGGCGTTTGTGAGGCCGGACTCAAACCGGCACTGTGCTGGCCTGGGCCTCGACCTGAGCCTCCAGATGTGCGACCAGCTCCTTGGGCAGGTTGAGCCTGCTGGCCAGAGCCTCCAGGTAGGCCTGCTCCATGGGGTGGTCCGGGTCGATCGCGAGGCGCGAGACCAGGTAGAGCTCGGCGGCCTGTTCCGGACCCTTGGCGAGACCGGCAATGTCCTGCAGGCTCGGCGGGCTGCTCAGGGCATCGAAGACGAAGGCTTTGTCCTCGGCATCGAGCGGCAGTTTGCCGACCTGATCGAAAATGTGGCGTTGTTCGTCCGGGCCAATGTGGCCGTCCGCGTTCGCCGCGCCGATCATGGCGAGCACCATGGCGAGCTCGAAAGGGCGGCCGTCCTGCGCCGGTGCCGCGGCGGGCAGAAATTTCGAGTCCATAGGAAGCTCTTGCGGAGGGGGCAGATGGGCCTGCGGCGCTGAGCGTGGAATTTGCGTGTTGGCCTGCTGGCCCATGGAGTGGCCGGCGGCTTGTCCTGCGCCCTGGCCCGCCGTTTGGCCCGATTGCCAGTTCTGGTAGGCCCGAAACGCAAGTGCGCCCAGGGCCGCGGCACCACCATAGGCTGCCACACCACCGGCAACCTTGCCGACTGATTTACGGGCTTTCTTGTTGCCGAGCAAAAGACCCATCAAACCACCCGCGGCCAACCCGCCGGCAATGCCGCCCACGCCGCTGCCGGCCAGCTTGTCTTTTGCATTCGAGAGTGCGCCGCCCATGCCCTGGGCGAGATGACCGCCTTGACCGGCGTCATTACCCTGGCCTGCGCCCTGGCCCGCGCCGGTTCCAAGAAACTGTTCAAGAAGGCTCTGCGGATTCATATGTTCCCTCGTTCAATTCTTAACTGCCGATTCTTGACGGCTAAAATTCATCTGCGCAGTCTTGTTCCCGCTCTCACGGGGGCCGCGGGCGGTAAACACACTCTGCGTCAGGGAGTCAGATGGGGAGGAAAACGCAAACCACAATCAATCGCGGGTGCTTTCTATCAAGCTGATTGGGGCTTCCTATCTTGGGTGACGCTCCGCGCGGCGCTCGCGGCGCAGCATGCGCTTCACGCGCCTTCGCGCTTTCGAAACCAGGCTTGGATCCGGGGCCGCAACCTGAGAAAGCCGTTGTAAGCATGGTTCAGCACCCAGGCGGCCGGGGCCGTCTGGCCTATCCGGCCGAGCAGCCGAAATCCGGGGAGGGCCTGCCAGAGCTGCGCGAAGGCCGCGCCGCCGGAGTGCAGCTGTCCTTCAGGGGCGAGCACATGAAAGCGTGCCAGCGCCTGATCCTTCGAGAGGCCGGGTATGATTTCGCTGTCTTCGACGGCACTGACGTCCAGCCAAGTCACCGCCTCTGCGCCCGCGCGCTCGCGGTAAAAGCCGATCTCACGGGCACAGAGCGGGCAGGCGCCATCGTAGAACACCGTGACCTTGCCGTTGTCTGCGTCGGATATAGATGCGTTCGAGATCTTGAGAGCCTCCAGGTTGGGGACTGTTTTCCCGCGGTCTCGGCGGGTTTCCATCATAACTCGCGAGTCTATACGCGGACTGAGCGTCTTTGGATCGCCCGCCGTTGTCCGACGAGGGCGCGCAGTGATCCATTTGCGACCAATGAGCGTAGATAATATATGATTAAAATACTTTTTCCTTTAGCGCTTGTGGCGCTTTTCATCATCCTGTCAACGCGAGGCAACGGAAAAGCGCGCTTCAAACGCCTTGCACCGGCCCGCCGGAAAGCGCGCGCTTCCGGCTGAAAGCCGGGATAGAGCGCAAGACCGCGGCGCCGCGAAGAAGCCTGTGGCGTGATGCAACCTGGATTGAGAGTTCGGTCATGAAGATGAAAAGCTTACTTATCGCCGCCATCGCCTTCCTGCCCTCAATGGCGGCCGCGGAAACGCTTTCGCCGGTAAATGCCCACGGTTTTGACTTCATCTCCATCGAGGGTGAAGCGCTGCCCCTGGAACAGTTCCGCGGGAAAGCGGTCCTGGTGGTCAACACGGCGTCGCGCTGCGGCTTTACCCATCAATACGATGCGCTCCAAGCCCTCTGGTCCGATTACCGCGATCAGGGCCTCGTGGTTCTTGGGGTTCCCTCCAACGACTTCGGCAGTCAGGAGCGCGGCACGGAAGCCGAGATCAAAGAATTCTGCGAGGTGAACTTCGCCATTGATTTTCCCATGACGTCAAAGGTGAAAGTCAAGGGCGCCGATGCGCATCCCTTTTACCGCTGGGCGGCAAAAGAGCTCGGTGCGAAGGCAAAGCCGCGCTGGAACTTTCACAAGTATCTGATCGCCCCCGACGGCGCGCTTGTCGGCTGGTTCCCTTCATCGACCGCGCCGAATGCGAAGCAGGTCGTCACGCAGGTCGAGGCACATCTGCCGGGACAGATGGAAAGCGGAAGCTGACCGCTTCACTCCGCCCGGGAGTGAAGCCATCAGACTTCGCCCATGACGCCTTATAAAATCAGGTAATGTGCGCGCCCTTTGTCTCAACGAAGACCGAGTAGAGCGATTGGCTTGCGGTCATGAAGAGCTGGTTGCGCTTGGTGCCGCCGAAACAGACGTTCGAGCAGATTTCCGGTAAGCGGATCTGGCCGATGCGGTCGCCGTTGGGTGCGAAGATGTGGACGCCGTCATAGCCGTCGCCGACCCAGCCCGCGGACGACCAGATGTTGCCGTCTTCGTCACAGCGGATGCCGTCGGCGAAGCCGGTCTTGCCTTCCCAGGTCATCGAGGCAAACTGGCGCGGGTTTTTCAGGGTCGCGCCGTCAATATCGAAGGCCCAGATCTGGCTTTCCGCATCCGGATAGTGGGAGACGCCGGTATCCGCGACGTAGAGGATCTTGTAATCCTGGCTGAAACAAAGACCGTTGGGTTTGAAGGGCGCGTCGGTGACTTTGGTGAGTCCGCCGTTCTGACCGTCGATCCTGTACACCGCTTCCTTCTGCAGGGGCTGGACCGAGCCGGTGTTCAGGCGCTCGCCTTCGTAGTTCATCAGGCCGCCGTAACCGGGATCGGTAAACCAGATGGAGCCATCGTCCGGGTGGACCACCGCGTCGTTGGGGGCGTTAAAGCCCTTGCCCTCGAAACCATCGGCCAGGACGGTCAGGGTCCCGTCGTATTCATAGCGGACAACGCGTCGGTTGCCGTGTTCGCAGGAGATCTGGCGGCCGCTGAAGTCAAAGGTGTTGCCGTTGGAATTGCCCGAGGGCGCGCGGAAGCGGCGTGAGACGTGGCCGTCTTCCTCGATATACCGCAACTGTTCGTTGTTGGGAATGTCGCTCCAGATCAGGTAGCGCCCGACGCCATTCCAGGCCGGGCCTTCCGCCCAGAGCGTGCCGGTGTAGTGACGGCGGATCGGTGTGTTGCCCAGTTTGGCGGTAAAGCGCGGATCCAGCCCGATGATATCCGGATCCGGGTAGCGCACAGGTTCTGCGCCCTCGCCGAAATTGCGGGCAAAGGCCTCAGGAGCCATGGCGGAGACGCCCGCCACGCCTGCGGCCGCAGCCAGAAACGTCCGCCGGTCAAAGGCGGTCTGTTTTGAGGCCGGGGTTTTCGGCTCGGCGGTTTCCTTGAACTCTTCCGTCGTCATTTTCTTCCTCCCGAGTGTTCTGTTGTTTTGATTCTGGAATGCAAACCGACTTGGTTTTGCGAACATGCGACAGCCGTGTTGCGCAATGCTTCTCCTGCGGTGATTTAAAGTCAGGGCGCGCGATACCGCACCCGTCATGAGACACATGAGTTTAGCTCATGAATCCGTGAAAAGCGATTGGACTCTAGGCGGAGGAGATGCTCGCCCGGAAGGCCTCGCGGATGGCGTCGGCCATAGCAAGAACGGCCTCGCGGGATTCGTTGCGGCGCAAGTACATCACCACATTGGAGGAATCGATGTCGCCGAAACCCTCGGCTTCGGTGAGTTCGCGGCAGCCTTCCGGGATGTTGCTGCGTGAGAGGGGCGCGATCGCGAGGCCGGACGAGACCGCAAGTTTGAGGCCGCCGTTGGTGTCACTGCGGTAGGTGATGCGATAGCTGTGTCCATGGTTCTCAAGAGACTGAAGGCCTGCTGCTTCCAGGGACCGCAGGGCGAATTCCATGCACCAGCCGGAATTCTCGTAGAGGGCGACCGGGATCGGTGACTGCTCATGGACCCGGTGCTGATCCGAGGTAACCCAAACGGTCGGATCGACCATCAGAACCTCGCCGCGCGGAGTCCCCTGCCACTCGAAGACCACTGTGAGATCCTGTTCGCCGCGCTCGAGCATCTCCTTATTCACGGAAGAGCAGCCGTAGCGGACCATAATTTCGACGTTGCTGTGCAGCTTGCCGAAATTCCCCAGCGCGCGTGACAGGACCAGGGCGCCATATTCCTCAGGGATCCCGATCCGCACCTGCCCATCCAGTGCCGGCGCGGTGAGGGAGGCGGCCGTCTCGTCGAGCAGATCGACGATCCGCCGCGCGTTTACCAGCAGGTCGTTGCCCCGGCGGGTCAGGGTGACGCCGCGCGGGCCGCGCTCGAACAGCGGATCGCCAACCAGTTCCTCCAGGCGCTTCATCTGCATGCTGACCGCGGATTGGGTGCGGCCGAGACTGTCTGCGGCCCGCGTGAAGTTCCGTGATTCAGCGACGGCGACAAAACTGCGCAAAAGGTCGCTCTCAAGTTGAAGGCTCATGAGAAAGGCATTCCATTTGTTTATGTCAGTCATCATGGATATTCGTTTCACAAATGTCAAAGGCGATCCTATTTTGAGTTGAAGGGGCCGGACGTCAGGCCCGACACAAGGGACCGATGAGGAGCGGAGGGTGTCATGACGATGGTCAGCGATTGGTTCGGCCCTGCCGAGCGGGACGAATACGAGACGGAGCAGACTGAGCGGGATCATTCCGCGCGGACGCCTGTATCGGACGAAGCGAACTCCGGAAGACAAGCCAAAGCACCCACGGTCCTGCGGCCCCTCGACCCGGCACTCAAAAAGCTGCTGGAGCGGGGAGATGACCGCCTGCTGCGCGATGTCGGGCTCTCTTCGGACAGTGCCTTCGCGGAAGTCGCGAAATTCTGGGCGGATTGGTCGCGGCGGCGTGGTCCCTGGGGACTCTGAGCTTTCGCCACAGGGCTAACTCGTTGCAAGGCCATCAAGGAATATGAGTTCCCAACCTAGGGACACAATGAAAAATTGACGATACGCCGGCCAAGGGCTAGTCTTCTCCAATGGCAAGACTAGCAAGAGTCGTCGCACCGGGGATGCCGCATCTGGTAACCCAGCGGGGCAATCGTGGACAGGACGTCTTCTTTGGCAAGCAGGATTACGCGGATTACTGCGAGCTGTTGGCGGAAGGCTGCAATGCGGCAAAGACAAAGGTCTGGGCTTATTGCCTGCTGCCCACTCATGTGCACCTGATCCTGGTGCCGTCGAACCCGGACGGTTTGCGGGCCGCGCTCGGGGAAGCGCACCGGCGCTATACCTGGCATGTGAACCAGCGCGAAGGATGGCGGGGATACCTCTGGCAGGGGCGCTTCGCGTCCTTCCCGATGGATGAAGACCATTTGCTCGCTTGCGCACGCTACGTCGAGACGGCTCCGGTCCGAGAGGGACTGGTCCGCCGGGCGCGCGACTGGAAATGGTCCAGCCTGCGGGCGCATCTTGCAGGCCAAGATGATGACGTGGTGAAGGTCGATCCCCTGATCACACGGGTTTCCGAACCCGGCGAGAACGCGTGGCGGGACTTTATGCGCCAGGGACTCTATCAGGATGAACTCGATGTGATCGAGGCGGCTGAACGTACCGGCCGCCCGCTGGGCTCCGACCGCTTCACCAAGCGTCTTGAAAAACGCTTGAAGCGGCCGCTTATGCGTCAAAAACCCGGTCCCAAGCCGAAGCAGCCGGGCGACTGATTTTCTCTGCGGCTTTTTGTCTGGAAAGTCATTGAAATGGCCGACCTGGAGAGGCTCTCGGGCATGATCCGCTGGCCCTGTCGGCGTTGGCTGTTACGCCATTCCATGCAAGACGCTGAAACCTTCCTCCCTTAAGAACCGGTGCTTTCCAGAGAACGCATTCCTCGTAAAGGAGCGCGAAGGCAGGTATTCCCTCTGCGGCAGGAGCCGGTTACGGGTCTTTCTAGAGCGCGTCATGTTTTAACGGAAACACTCTGTGTTTTCGCTAAAACATGTGAACCCGCTCTACATCTTATAATAAGAGCAGATTCACCGGTACGACGGATCGCCGAAGGCGATTCCATCTGAACCGGATCTGCTCTAGAGGTACCGATTCGCGAAAAGGAGTGCCGATCAGGCTCGTTGCGGACTCCCGGCGCCGTTCGGTAAATTTTCGTTAAGTATGTTGAAAATAAACGGATATTTAGCCTTCTCGCCATAGTATCCATCTCAGGTTCACTCAATTCCATCCTGGATTGAGCTCGTCGAGAGGTTTCTGGAGGGTGAGTGGTCTCGTGCGACGGCATGGCGACGCCCAGCGAAACCGCCGGCAAGGACTGGCGCAGCAACAAACCGCTGGCAGGGCACTTTGATGCAGGCGTTACGCACCGCCGTTTAGGGAGTTGATTAGGCATGAAAAGCATGAGTTTTCCGGATCCCGCGGTTGGGGTCAGCCTAAAGTCCCAGCACTACGACGAGATTCTAAAACGGGACCTGCCGATCGGCTGGTTTGAACTGCACCCCGAAAACTACATGAACGCGGGTGGAGAGAACCATCGGGCGCTATCCCAGATTGCCGAGCGCTATCCTCTCTCGTTTCACTCCGTCGGACTATCGCTGGGCCGCGCGGAAGGCCCGGATCTGGCGTATCTGGAGCGACTTGCGCAACTGGTGAAGCGCTATGAGCCCTTTCAGGTCTCCGACCATGTTGCCTGGACCAGCAGTGGGGGCATTTTTTTCAACGACCTGCTGCCGCTGCCTTACACCTCGGCCAGCCTGAACAGCTTTTGCAACTCGGTCGATCTGGTGCAGAACCGGTTGGGGCGGCGCATTTTGATCGAAAACCCCACCCAATACTCTCCGCTGGGAGAGAGCGACCGGGATGAGACGGAATTCCTGAACGAGCTGGCACGGCGCAGCGGCTGTGGTCTGCTGCTCGATCTCAACAACATTTACATCTGCGCCAACAACCTGGACTTCGATGCAAAGAGCTATCTCGAGGCGATCGATCTGTCGCGGGTCGATGAAGTTCATCTCGCCGGCCATACGGAAAGCGAATGGAATGGCAGCCGGGTCCTGATTGACGATCATGGCAGTGAAGTCTGTTCAGAGGTTTGGGCTTTGTATGCCGACCTGCTGTCTTGCAGCGGTCCGGTGCCGACCCTGATCGAATGGGATACCGATGTCCCCGCGCTGGACCGCTTGCTGGACGAGGCGGCAAAGGCGCAGGCTTGTATCGATGCAATTGAACCAAAGGCGGCCAAGCATGCTATCGCTGTCTGAACTTCAGGTGCAGTGGCGCGAGGCCCTGCTCGCGCCGCCGGGGCTGGAACCCGTCATGGAGGCCATGTCGGAGCATCCCGCGCTGGCTATTCATCGCAATAACTTTTTCAATGCGACCCGCAGAGCACTGATGGATGTCTATCCGACGGTCGAGGCCCTTGTCGGCGCGGAGTTCTTTGCTGTCATGGCACGGGATTTTATCCTTGCCGAACCACCCGGTTCACCCGTGATCATGGATTACGGTGACGCCTTTCCCGGTTTCATCGCCCGTTATCCGGCAGTGCGGGATCTGCCGTATCTCGCCGATATGGCGGCATTCGAATGGGACATGCATCAGGTCCGTCATGCGGCGGAGGTGCCGGCAATGACACAGGATGACTTCACCGGACTGTCGGAGGAGGCCCTGATCCGATTAGAGCTCTCCCTGGTTCCCGCCGCGCGGGTTTTTGTATCCGACTATGCGGTCGCGCAACTCTGGCATGCCCACTGGATCGAACCCTTAAAACTCTCCAGCCTTGGTTCGATCAACGACGCAACCTGCGTGCTCATGGTGCGCCGCGACTTCGAGGTTTCGGTCATCAGTCTTACCTGGGGGCAGGCGGTTTTGCTGGAGAGCGTCGAGGGCGGGGCCGGTCTGGGGGTTGCGACGGCGATGGCGCTGGAAGAAGACGAAGCCCACGATATCAGTCGCTCCAACGCCAAACTCGCGCTGGCACAGTGTCTCATGCGTCGCGCGTGAGCCTGGGGCAAGGCCGAGAAACCAATTTTCCAGGTGTTTCTGGATCTGTCTTCGAAACCATCCCGTTGATTGAAGGTGACACGCGCTTATTGACATGAGGGTCGGCAAAACCCGCTCCGTCCGAGAGTTGTGCTTATGCCACAGGTGCAAAGACCTTTTGCGGCTCGGCTACACCGCGCAAGCTGTGTTCGCCCATCGGCTTGAATGCCTGTTCCGGCAGCCGTTCCGCGAAGTCCGACGAGACGAGGATATGCTTGTCGAGATTGCCTGCGAGGTCGGCAAGGCGGCTCGCAAGATTCACGCTGCCACCCACGACCGTGTAGTCCAAACGCGCGCCGGAACCGATATTACCGTAAGCAACCGCACCGAAATGGAGCGCGATCTTGATATCGAAACGCGCTGAGGGGTCGGCTTGGGCCCTGTCCTTTTCGACGCGCTCCAGAATTTCCCGTGCCGCGGCGAGGGCCTTGGTGCAGGCGCTCTTGCCGTCTTCCTCGGCACGGAATATCGCCAGCACGCCGTCGCCCATGTATTTCAGAACATCGCCCTCGGTTTCCTCGATGGGCGGGACGACGCAGTCGAAGTAGCGGTTGAGCAAGGCGACGGTATCCTCACCGCTCATCTGACCCGACAGGGCGGTAAAGCCGCGCATATCGGCAAAGACGATGGCGGAGCGGATATGCACCACGTCGCCGCGCCGAACCTGACCCGAGAGAATACGTGCTTGCGGCTCGTCACCGACGTACATACGCAGCGTCTCGCGCAGCAGAATCCAGACCCGGTTCAGGTCGAGAAGAAGCGCCATGGCGTCCTCGATGGCGTGCAGCAGAGCCATGTCCGCATCCGAGAAGCCGGCCGGGCTGCGCGTCGCAAAGGTCAAACCACCCTCGGTGCCATCCCGAAAAAAGACCGGCATGCAGATGTAATCGGTAAAGCCGGCACTGCGCAGTTCGGACACGATGCCGAACGCGCTATCGTCGATTTCATCAAGACGGAAACTGACCCAGGCCCGGGTCTGATGCGCCTTGTAGAAGGGACTGTCCTGATAAATCTCTTCACTGTCCCAGGGGAATTCCTGGGTTGTCACGCCGTCTTCCCGGTTCCAGTTCCGGCCCAGGCCGCTGCGCACGGCATAGAGCGTCGGGATCGCACTCGACATTCGGTCCAGTGGCAGGCCGCTGTCGATCAGGCGTTGTACAAAACCCTCGACAACCAGGTCCGGATCGTCAATGAAACGGGCATCGCCAACCAGCCAGGCATGCAGATTTCGCGCGCGTTCCGCCACTTGCGCGGCGACTTGCGGCGGGAGACTCTTTATCGGTTCGATCCGGGTGCTCATTCAACTCACTGCCGATTAGCGTGTCCCTTCCGATGTGTTGCGCGCAGTGCGCGAAATCAATGATTTTCAAGGCCGTTTCTGAAAAATCTGCATCGGTTGCCCGCTCGTTGATCTAAACGCTGCCTCCGGCGGAGCGGAAGAATTTGTGCTATGGATTTCGGATCAATGCGGCAGAGTAGGGGGGCGCAATGAGCGAGGGGTCGGTGATCGAGGGGCGGGTGAGCGTATGATGGGCCGTCAGGCGCTGGCGCAGTCTGTGAACCGGCGGGTCTTCTATGGCTGGATCATGGTGTTCGTCGCCGGTTTCAGTATCTTCGCCAGCGGACCTGGACAGTCCCATACCTTCAGCGCCTTCAACGCGCTGATCGCCGCCGATCTCGGCATCACCAACACTGAACTGGCTTTTGCCTATTCCCTGGCCACAGTGGGCGCGGCCTCTTTGCTGCCGCTGTTCGGGCGGCAGGTCGAGCGCTTTGGGTCGCGGCGCAGTCTGATGGGGGTCTCGCTTGCGCTCGGGCTTGCCTGTCTCTTCTTTGGCGCGGCCGCCAACTTCCTTTGGCTGGTGGCCGGCTTCGGACTGCTGCGGTTTTTCGGCCAGGGATCGATGATGCTGGGGGCAGCGAACCTGGTGGCCCAATGGTTTTCGCTCAAGCGCGGCTTTGCCATGGGTCTGATGGCCTTGGGATTTGCAGCCTCCATGGCGATCCATCCCACCCTGGCAAGAGTCCTGATCGAAGCCTTCGGCTGGCGGGAGGCCTGGATCGGCTTGGGTGTCATGACCTGGGTAATGATGCTGCCGCTGCTGTTTCTGCTGGTGGAGGACAAACCTGAGGATCTAGGGCTTCGCCCGGATAATACGCAGGAACCGGAAGCGGCGGGAGGCCACGTGCCGGCCCTTGGCGGCGCCACTCTGGCCGAAGCGTTGCATCACCCGAGCTTTTACATCGTTGCGACGGGCCTTTTCATGATTTCCGGCCTGGTCACGACCCTGCATTTTCATCAATACAATATTCTGGCCTCCCAAGGACTAGAAGCCAAATGGGCGACCCTGGGGTTTTGGTTCACCGCGATCTCCATGGTCCTGGCCATGCCGCTGGTCGGACGCGGATTCGACCGCTTCCGCACACGCTATATGTTTGCGGCGGCACTCTGTGTTCAGGCAACGACGCTGACCGCTGTGACCTTTGTCACGTCAGTCCCGACGCTGCTGGCCTATTCCCTTGCGTTCGGGTTGAACAACGCGTTCTCGATGACCTTGTTCGGATATATCTTCCCTCGCTACTTCGGACGTTTGAACCTGGGACGCATTCAGGGAACCGGGCAAATGGTGGCGGTGGTCGGCGCGTCCGTCGGGCCGGTTCCCGTGTCTTACGCCCTCGATTTCTGGGGTGATCCGGTCATGACCCTGCGCTTGCTGTCGCTCCTGCCACTGGCGGCCGCCCTGATCGCTGTTGTATTCTTGCGCACGGCGCCTCAGGTGAAAGGGTACGAGCATCTAGAGTAGGCACCGATAGGTCCCGGCGCCAACTCAAGCGCCACATGTTTAAGCCCCGGCGCCAGCTTAAGTGCCACATGGACGTCAAGATATCTTCACACTTCGCGGATAGACTCTCCAAGATGTACATCGAAACCTTCTCACGCGAAGAAGAACGTCTGAACGCCGCGACCCATGGTCTCGGCGCGCTGCTCAGCGTGACCGGCATGATCTTTCTGATGATGCAGGCCGAGAGTGTCGGGCGTGACGGCAGCTTCGCCGCCGCAGCGGTTTACGGAGCGGCGCTGATTTTTCTCTTTCTCTTCTCGACCCTGCACCACGCCGTCCTGCGCCCCCGATTGAAACAATTTCTGCTCGCGCTGGATCATTGCGGGATCTACCTGCTGATTGCGGGCACCTATACACCCTTTTGTCTGTTGATGCCCGACGGCGAAGGGTGGGAGCTTCTGGCGCTGATCTGGTCTCTGGCATTTGCCGGCATCACCGTTCAGATGGCCGCCTTCGTGATCGGTCACAGCGAGCGCTACGAGAGGTTCGCCTATGTCTTCTACCTCGCGATGGGATGGTTGCCCGTATTTTACATCAGCGAAGTGATCTTCGGGCTCCTGGCTCCGACGGGGCTTGCACTGCTTGTCGCGGGCGGCCTGGCCTACTCCATCGGCGTGATCTTCTATCTTTGGAAGTCACTGCGTTTTGGTCACGCGATCTGGCATCTTTTCGTGGTTGCCGCCGCCGGTTTCCACTTCTTCTCGATCTACCACTACGTCGTGCCGAAAGTCATCTGACGGCGTGCTCTGATCCGATCCTCTCCGCCAGACCCGTTCCGCCAGACCCGTTCCGCCGAATCCGGCCCGTCAGATCCGGCCCCATCCCGGGTTAGGCACTGGCGTCAGGCACTGGCGTCTTTGCGCGGCGTCTGATGCAAATCTTCGTCCTCATCCATCGAGGGACAGGGCGTATCGCGCGCACTTTCGGTCCAGTAGGCAATCTTTTCGATCAGTTCCACCCGGTTGATCGGCTTGGTCATATAATCGTTCATGCCGACCTGCATGACCCGTTCGCGGTCCCCCCTCAGAGCGCGGGCGGTGACGCCGATGATCGGCAGGCATGCGGCATTTTTCCCGAGCTGGCGGATTCTGCGCGTCGCCTCCATGCCGTCCATTTCCGGCATCTGAACATCCATGAGGACCACGTCGAAGGGCAGATCCCGGACGGCCTGAAT
The DNA here is from genome assembly GCF_007004665.1 of Denitrobaculum tricleocarpae. Lineage (GTDB taxonomy): Bacteria > Pseudomonadota > Alphaproteobacteria > Kiloniellales > Kiloniellaceae > Denitrobaculum > Denitrobaculum tricleocarpae. The sequence goes on from NZ_ML660061.1 coordinate 90,083, forward strand.
GGCCTCTGCGCCATTGGCGACGACCGTCACGCTGTAACCCTCGCCATACAGCATTTCGCGCACGACCTTCTGATTGACGTGATTGTCTTCGGCCAGAAGGATGCGGGCCCTGGCGTTTTGCACTTCTTGCGGTCCGCAACCAGCGTCGCTTTCCGGTTTCTCTCTCGATTTCGGCTGCGCCTGGTCCAGCTGTTGGCCTGGGAGTCCCAGGTTGAGTTGCTGGCTCTCGGCTGCCTCGGCGCCTGCAGGTTCTTCGGCGTCTGCGGGTTGGGTCTTCCCTGGACTGACCGGGGCGGCCTCGTGACTGAAGACGTCGCGGACGCAGCGCAGCAGCGCGCCTGGACGCAGCGGCTTCGGAAGAGCGGCATGGAAGCCCTGCGCGCGGGCGAGGGCGTTGGAGTTATACTGCCCGGAGGAGGAAGAGAAGATCAGGCGCATGGTCTCCAGCTCAGGAACAGCGCGGATCATACTGCAAAGATCCAAGCCGTCGGTCACGGGCATGAAGTGATCGATAATTGCAATATCAAAGGCTTTGCCGTGGGCTTGCGCATCACGCAACTTCGCAAGGGCGGTCTCCGCATTGATGGCCAGGGTCACATCGGCACCCAGGGCGAGCAATTGCTTTTCAAAGACCGCCCGGTTGACGTGATTGTCGTCGACCACCAGGAACTTTTGGCCCTGTATCAGGTCTTTGACATCTTCGGCCCAGCTGGACGACCTCTCCTGGCGCTTGATGCCGACCGTGAACCAAAAAAGGCTGCCGCCGCCTTCGCGCGGCTCGAAGCCGATCTCGCCATCCAGGAGCCCGACAAGGCGTTTACAGATAGCGAGCCCCAGACCGGTGCCTTCGTGCGCGCGCTTGTCCGTACCATCGGCCTGAGAGAATTCCTGGAAGAGTTTTTCCTGCATATCGGCCGGCACACCGATGCCGGTATCGGCGACCTCGAAACGTAACACGACACTGTCGTCCTGAACCGGGTCGAACGAGCCGTTCTTTGAGGGCGCGGTTTCCAGGCGCACAGCGGTCTCGATGGAGACGCCGCCGTCATCAGTGAACTTCACCGCGTTGCTGATGAGGTTGAGCAGAACCTGGCGAATACGGCCTTCGTCTCCGATAAAGGCGCTGGGAACGTCCGCCGCGACAAAAGTCGGGATCTCCAGGCCCTTGCCGTGGGCCTGGGGCGAGAGCAGTTCGACGGCGCTGTCGAGCATGGGGAGCAGTTCGAACTCGGTATCCTCCAGTTCGAGTTTCCCCGCTTCGATCTTCGAGAAGTCCAGAATGTCATTGAGGATCGTCAGCAGCGATTCGCCCGAGTAGAGGATGGTGTTGGCCTGGTGGCGCTGATTGTCGTCGAGCTTTGTATCCAGGAGCAGGCTTGCCATCCCGAGCACGCCATTGAGCGGTGTGCGGATCTCATGGCTCATGTTCGCAACGAAAGCTGACTTGGCACGCTCCGCACTGAGGGCCTTGTTGCGTTCTTCCGCCAGAAGACTGTTTTGATGCCGCTGTTTGCGGAGCAGGATGCCCAGTGCCGCAAAGGGTAGAAGGAAGGCGGCAAGGGTCAAACCCACGAGCTGGAGGCCGAGTTCCCAAAACTCCGCAGTCAGAGTGGCCGCCTGCGTGGACTGATCGACGTAGACCTCTGCAATGGCAACGGTGTTCCCGTCCCGGACAATTGGAATATAGCTCTCGACGTAAACATCGGGCCGGTCGGGCTTTTCCAGACCGCTGGCGACCTCGGTGTAGGGGCGGCCGCTGGCGAGCACTGACGCGGCCTTCTTGTTGTGGGTGCCCAGATCACCCGCGCTGGGCGCCGTGGTGCCCAGGTGATCCGATATCAGGCTCAGTTGTCCTTCCCTGTCGAAAATCTTAAAGCGGAAGACGTCACCGAAGCGGCTCACGCCCAGGAGGAAGCTTCTTTCGTCCCCGGTAAGTTCCGCGCCTGCGGCGATCGCGTCGATCCGCGTAAGCTCGGAACTGATGTAAGCTCCCCACGCCAGGGATGTTCTCTCCGCCTGGGCCGCGATAATCTGGTTTGCCGTGATGTTGGCGGTAAAGATGCCACCGGCCACCAGCAGCGCCAGCACCGCACCGAAGAGGCCGGAGAAGATCACCTTGTTTTGTACGCCCTGGTTGTCCTGTGTCATCAAATTCCGTCCGCCGAGGTCTCTAACGTTCCCAGAGCCGGTTCAAGCGCGTCGCGGCTGTCGTCGCCGGAAACGCCCCGGGGTTTGGGTAAACGCATGTGTTCGGTTATGAGTAAGTGCCCAGAAGATTACTTGAAGGCTAACAATCGGCTGAATTCCGGGCTTCTCGGCAAATTTCCCGACAAAAAAGCTTTTGGCGCAAACTCTGAATTGAAGAAGCCTGCAACTTCCAATCGGCACGGCCGTCAGAGCGCTGGTGCCCGGGTCCTTTGAGCAACAGATGCGTGATCTGCCTGAAAGCCTTTGACAAAGTCTCTGCGAAGCTTGAAGACCATGACTTGATGCAAAAGATCGTGCGATCTCACGGCGCGGCAGTGCAGAACGGAGTGCCTCGTTGAAGTTGTTTGTTTCCGATCTGGACTTCACGCTCTTGGGGGCGGACGGAACGCTGTCTTCCCGTGCCACCCGGCGCCTGAACGACCTGATTGCCGACGGCCTGATTTTCACAGTTGCGACCGCCCGGTCCGCACCCTCGATCAGGCATTTGCTCAGCGGCGTTGCGCTCGAGTTGCCCGTGATCGAGTTAAACGGTGCCATCCTTCGCGACCTGCAAAGCGGCCATATTCTTGAGCACTATGGTCTGGGCATGGCGGCCGCCCGAAGCATCAACGACTGTTTCGCGGAGCAGGGATTTGCGCCTTATGTTTCCGGTCTGATCGGCGATCAAAACCCGCTCTTTGTCCCGCCGCTGCAGAACACGGGAATGCAGTGGTTTTACGATGAGAAAGTCCATTATGGCGACCCCCGGCTTAAGGACGCGCCAGAGGATCCCATCGCCGCCAATCCGGATATGGAAGATGTCTTTTGCTTCGTTTATCTCGGCACGAAAACCGAGATTGACCAGATTGCCTCGACCGTTGCCGACCGCATCCCGGACGTTCTGATTGTGACCTATGCCAATCACTATGCCGGCGGCTGGGAGATCGTAATTGCGGCTCCCAGGGCGAACAAAGGCCATGCCGTGCAGCGGCTCCTCAGCCATCTTCGCGAGGAGCGGGCCGTCAACATACGTGAAACCACGGCCTTTGGTGACAGCTCCAATGATCTGGAGATGCTGATGGCTGCCGACAACGCCGTCGCGGTCGCCAATGCCACGGCCGCGGTCAAGGCAGAAGCAAGCGCGGTCATCGGGCATCATAAAGATGACGCGGTTCTGGATTATCTTGAAAAGATCCACTGCGGCCGGTGATGGTTTCCCGAACGCTTTCGGGCCGCCCCAGGAGGTGAAAAGGAGCTTGCATGAACGGCTCTGCTCGCCAAATATTGCGGTGCACAATTGATTTGGCGCGGGGCCGTGTGGCACGACCCCCAGGCAAGAGGAAACGAATATGCTGACCGGAAAGAATGCCGTCGTCACCGGATCAACCAGCGGGATCGGACTTGGGATTGCCGAAGCCTTTGCGGCTGCGGGCGCGAACGTCATGCTCAACGGCCTGGGCGACGCCGCCGAGATCGAAAAGATTCGCGCCGGACTGGAGGAAAAGTACGCGGTCAAGGTTGCTTACTCGCCCGCCAATATGCTCAAGCCCGACGAGATCGAGGCCATGGTCAAGGGCTGTGAAAGCACCTTCGGTTCAGCTGACATTCTGGTCAATAACGCCGGCATTCAGCATGTCGCGCCGATCGATGAGTTCCCGATCGAGAAGTGGGACGCGATTATTGCGATCAACCTCACCTCGGCCTTTCATTCCATCCGGGCTGCTCTGCCGGGCATGAAGGAAAAGGGCTGGGGCCGGGTGATCAACATCGCTTCCGCGCATGCCCTGGTGGCTTCGCCCTACAAGTCGGCATACGTGGCGGCCAAGCATGGCATTGCCGGCCTGACCAAGACCGTGGCCCTCGAGGTGGCGCAGCAGAACATCACCGTCAATGCGATCGCGCCGGGTTACGTTCTGACGCCCCTGGTCGAGGCCCAGATTCCCGATACCGCCAAGGCGCGGGGCATCAGCGAGGAAGAGGTCAAGCGCGACGTCATGCTGGCCGGCCAGCCGACTAAAAAATTCGTCGAGGTCGAGAACCTGGGTGCACTCGCCGTTTTCCTCTGCCAGGAGAGCGCTGCCTCGATCACCGGTGCCACTCTGCCGGTCGATGGCGGCTGGACGGCGCAGTAAGCCTGTGCAAATCAGAGTCTTTGAGGCTCAGTGGTCGGGCGTGAACTCGTTCTCGAAGAGTTCCGCTTCCATGTAGCCTGTCGTGCCGTTTGCCAGCACGAGATAATACCCGCCATCAACCGGGCTGTTGTGATCGAACCATTGTTCGGAAACATAGATCGGGAGCAGCGACGTCTCGTCCGGAACGAGACATCCAGTCGCGCTGACCACCCGCGCGATCTTTACGGCGCGCACACTGAAAGGCCCTTTGTAACTGGGGTAACGCTTCATCTCGGGTCCTTTCATTTTTGTTTGAGCCGGAGTGGATTGAGCCTTCTAAAAAGTGAAAATTGAAGGGCAATTGCTGAAATTGTCCAGAATGAGCACAATTTTGTCCGGAACAGAGCAAGATCGGGCGAATGCAAACCTGACGAGGCAGAATTGAGCTATGCCTATGCGGCAGTGAAATTGCAGAATTACAGGCTATAGCTGTTCGCCGTTTTTACGAGCGCCGGCGCGAGCCTGCTGTTCGACAGAAGCCGGACGCTGCGATCGGGCGGCTTCTTGCTGCCGATGTCCGTTACAGCAGTTTTTTCAGACAGGATTCTGTCAAGTTGCGAAACCAAATCACGGCGGGATCCTGTTCGGCGCGCAAATGCCAGAGAATGGAGACGCTGAAGCGTGGGCTGGAGAAAGGCAATGCCGAGGTGGCGAGCCCATAGAGTTTGGCGTAATGACTCGCTGATTTGCTTGGCATGTTCACCAGAGACGAGCGTGATTTCAGGATAAAGGGGATCGTCGAGAATCTCGGCACGCTGGCCAGGACCTGCCGTGTTCGACCGAACGTGGCGAGCGCGTCGTCGATCGGTCCACGCCAGTCTCCTCTGGTTGATAACAGGATCTGAGGCACCTCTATGTATTGTTCAAGCGTAACAGGCGATGTGATTGCTGTTTGCGCCGGATCGTAGAGTGCTGTGAACGTATCTTCATAGATCACGCGGTAGCGATGGCGTTTCTCAAGCTGGGGTGGCGTCGCTGTCAGTGCAACATCGACCTCGCCATCGTCGAGCAGATCAGGGACGTTACGGAAATCCGCTGAGCGTACCACCAGCTTCACACCGGGCGCGCAGTCGGCCATTGCCTCAAGAATCGCGGGAACCAGCACGACCTCAAGGTCGTCGGGGGAAGCGAAGCGGATTGTTCTGGATGATGTAGCAGGATCGAAGCCGCTATGACTTCTGATGACATCGCTGATTTCTCCAAGCGCGGGTCCGATACGGGCGAAAAGTCGCTCTGCGCGCGATGTTGGCTCCATCGCCTTTCCTGCGCGCACAAACAAAGGGTCGTCGAAGAGCTCGCGAAGTCTGGCGAGCGTCATGCTGACGGCAGGAGGACCCACCAGCAGCCGCTTTGCCGCCTTGGTTACCGAGCGCTCATGCATTAACGCCGTGAAGACCAGCAATGCGTTGAGGTCATATTTTTTAAGTTCAATTTCAGTGAATTTTTCATTCATAATATTCACTGTGGAAGAATTTATTGTCGGGCGCAAGTTAGATCCATCGCAACAACTCGATGGAGATTCTGATGAAACGCATAGCTGTTATTGGATCGGGGAATATGGGCCGCGCTCTTGGTGTCCGGCTTGCCCAGCTTGGGCATTCCGTGATGTTTGGTGCACGGCGGTCGCAACAGGCCGAGGCCGCGGCCACTCGGGCGGGGGCAAATGCCCGCGCCGGAACGAATGACGAGGCGTCGGCTCATGGCGATATTCTGATCTGGACGATACGCGAAGAAGATCCGTCGAAGGTTCTTGAAAATCCCGACCTGTTAAAAGGCAAGATCGTGATCGACTTGAATAATCGCGATTATAGCCAGGAAGTGCGCAACGGCGCCTGGTTTGATCATGCTATTGCCGAAGGCCTGCAGGTCAATGCGCCGAACGCTCTTGTGGTGAAAGCCTGGAACACCATCGCCATGGAAAGCTTCGATACCGATCCGGCCAGCCTCGAAGCTTCCAATGCCCAGACCTTCATCGCAGGCGACAGCGCAAGCGCCAAATCGCAGGTCGCGGAACTTTCGAAAGATCTTGGTTTTAAGGCGGTTGACCTCGGGTCCGGACCTGCTGCTTTTCGGGCCGCGGAAGCGCTGGGCGATGTGATCCGGCTTCTCATGATCGACGGTGGCATGGGCGGGCGGGCACACCTGACTCTTTCCCAGCTGCCTGAAGCAAAACTCGGTACGATTGGACGCCGTGCTGGCTCGGAATACAAGTGATGCCGCAACCGGGTGTAACGACAAACTCCAGAGGATTACAGCATCCATGAATGCTCTTTTCGTTTGCAGCCGCAATCAGTGGCGGAGTCCGACAGGCGAAGAGGTTTGGCGTAAAACGCCTGGCGTCGAAGTCCGCTCGACCGGTACGAGCCGCAACGCGCGGCGCCGAATGACCCTCGTCGACATTCGCTGGGCCGACCTGATACTGGTGATGGAAGAGAAACACAAATCCAGGATCAGAGCCGAGTTTCGTGACGAGGTGAGGTTCAAGGCTCTTCACGTTCTCGACATCCCAGACGACTACGCTTTCATGGATCCTGAACTGGTCGAAATCATTCGCGAGAAGACCGCCCCGATGATCCTTGGTGATGCGTGCATGGGGTAGCGCATCACTCTGCCTGACTTTTTGATGCTGCGAGCAAGCCCATGTAAAAGGCCATCACCGAGGCGCCGTTCAGGGCGGTGATCTCACCCACGTCGTAGGCCGGGGCGACCTCGACCACGTCCATGCCGATAAAGTTGATCCCGCCCAGGCGGGTCAGGATCGAGCGGGCCTGCCAGGCTAAAAGACCGCCGGTTTCCGGCGTGCCGGTGCCGGGCGCGCAGGAGGGATCGAGGCAATCGATGTCGAAGGTCAGGTAGGTTTTGTCCTGGTTCCCGACGACCTGGTGAATGCGGGCGGCGACATCGGCGGGATTGCCCATATGCACCTCTTCGGCTGTGATGATGGTCACGCCCTGATCCAGGGTCCACTGCCAGACTTCTGGCTCGACGCGGCAACGAATGCCGATCTGGATCATGCGTTTGGGGTCGACGAGGCCTTCGTTGATGGCGATGCGAAAGTTGGTCCCGTGGGTAACGGGTACCCCGTAGTTCTCGTCCCAGGTATCCACATGCGCGTCGAAGTGAACCAGGCCGAGCGGCGCACCATGTTTTTTTGCCGCGGCGCGCAGCAGGGGCAGGGTGACGAGATGGTCACCGCCCACGGAGATCAGGTGGTCATGCTCGAGGGCCTGCCGTTCGATCAGCGCCAGGGACTCCTCCAGCTTGCCCATCATGAGCGAGAAGTTGCCGACATCGGCGAAGTCGAGACTGTAAAGATCGGGCCAGAGATCCGGATAGGTCCCGCCGGCCATGCGGCTCGCGCGTCTGACCGCCGCGGGCCCGTCCCGCGCCCCGGCGCGATTTGTGGTCGCGATGTCCATCGGTACGCCCGCTATGGATATTGCGGCGTCCCCGGTCTTGTCGGTTCCGAAGAAGGTTTCTCTGGCTGAAAAGGTGGGCAAAGGACGGTCGGGCGATTGGCTCATAGGGCACCTTGTTGCGAGACTTCTCTGTTCTTTCAGACCTTGAGCGACAAGGCAATCTGTCGTGTCGAGGCAACTCCCTGACATCTATCGACAAAGGCGGCAAAACCGGAATCAGAGGCCTCGGCATTGATGATCTGGACACTATCAGTATCAAGCCGCAGCGACAGGGCTGCAAGAATGCTGGTCCCAATGGTCTGCCTTCGATGTTCCGGGTGGACGGCCAACTGCGCGAGCGTGGCGGTCGGGCGGATGACAATTCCGTAACCTGCTAATTTCTCCGCAACGTAAACGCCCTGGATCTCGATGTGGTCTCTGATCCGGCCAAGCGCATCAAGACTGTTCTGCCAGGTAGGCTGCCAGTCCCATGCTATAGGGCCAGCACGTTGTATCGTCTCAAACGGGATTGGTCGGGCCGTCACCTGGATGTGGGCCGAAGAGCCGGGTTCCGGCAGAGGCAGCTTGAAGCAAACCACCTCTCTCCAGGCAGTGAATCCGAGTTTTTCATATGCCTTTCGCGCGGCAGTGTTTTGATCGATGACTTCCAGCTCAAGAGTTTCGATGCCTTGAGTGGCGAGGTTTCCTGACACTGATTCGAAAATCCGCGTTGCTATCCCCTGACCCCGATGCTCGGGGAGGCTACCGGTTGCGATCACGTAAGCGGCCTCTCGCTCTGTCTCGCCGTTTGAGCCGATTAGCCAGAATCCAACGACCCTGCCCTGCGATTTCGCCAGCCAGGAGAGATCCTCGTCGTAGCCGCGCTGGCGCAACATGAGACGAAACCGATCCGGCGTGAGGGCCATGGGTACCAGATAATCGCTGAAAGCTGCGTTCATAGCCGCGTGAAGTGCGCCGAATTCAATGCCGGTGCAAGGGACGATTTCCAACATATCAGAGAATCTGAAGCAGAAATCACGAGGCGTAAAGACGCAGAAGCGCATGACGCCATTGAGACGATATGGGCAGACGGCCATTGCCGCTTTGCCAGACTCGGGCGGATGTGGCTCAATGCGCGCTCTCTGTTCACATCAAAGCTCCTTAACATTAATGCCAGGTCAGGCCGGGTTCGGCGGGGTTCTTCGCACCCTGCAACACAGGAATTTCCGTATCTACATCTCGGGCGCCTCGATCTCGCTGATCGGCACCTGGATGCAGCGCGTTGCCGTGGGCTGGCTGACCTGGGAGTTGACGGAATCCGGCTTCTGGCTGGGGCTTGTCGCCTGTGCAGACCTCCTGCCGGCAGTATTCGTCGGTCCCTTCGGCGGTGTGGTGGCGGACCGCTATAACCGGATCAAGATCATGTTGACCGCGCAGTCTGTTTCGCTCTGCCAGGCGATCGCGCTCTTTGCGCTGACCGCAACGGGGAATGCGACGGTCGAGTTGCTGGCGCTACTGGTGCTGATCAATGGGATTGCAATGGGCTTCAATCAGCCTTCGCGTCTGGCACTGATGCCCAGTCTGGTGCCGCGCGAGGATCTCTCGACCGGGATCGCGATCAACTCCATCATCTTCAACCTGGCGCGCTTTATCGGGCCTGCGGTTGCGGGCCTTCTGATCGTGACCGTGGGCGTCCAGGGGGCTTTTGGCGCCAATGCGCTCACCTTTTCGGCCTTTCTGATCGCGTTGCTGCGCATCAGGGTGCCGCGCCGCCCGGACCGGGGCAAAGGCAAGGTGCCGCCCTCGATCTGGGTGCAGCTCGGCGAGGGTTTCAGCTATGCCGCGCGTCACCCGGGCATCGGGCCGATGTTGCTGCTGCTCGCCACGGCATCGCTCTCTGTGCGGCCTTTCGTCGAGTTGATGCCGGGTTTCGCCGACAGGGTTTTCGGCGGCGGGGCGGATACGCTTGCTCTCCTGACCTCTACGGTCGGCATAGGTGCGGTGATGAGCGGTTTGTGGGTTGCCCGGCGCGGCGGTGGTGGTCTGACCCGGTTGGTGCTGCTCAATACCCTGCTCTTGTCGTTTTCTATGCTCGCCTTTGTTGCGAGTGACTGGATCTGGCTGGGACTGGCGAGTGCAGCAATCGCCGGGATGGCGATGGTGGCGACGGGGGTCAGCATGCAGACTCTGCTGCAGATGGCGGTCGACGGCGATCTGCGCGGGCGTGTGCTCAGTCTCTACGGCATCATCTTCATCGGCGGACCGGCCGCAGGCGCGCTGATCATGGGCGCGCTTTCCGAATACATCGGACTTCGGCTGCCGCTCGCCTTCGGGGCGATCCTGGTGATGCTGATGTGGATACGGACCTGGCGGAGGCGCGTGGCGATCACCGCAGCGCTGGAGCCGTCGCATAGCGAGGTGAGGCCCGGACCCGACCAGACCGAGAGTAAAGCCTGATCGTTTTTCACTGAAAAAGTGAAAAACGTGAATCAGCCTCTAAGTCTTGTAATCGGAGGGCGATTCACGCTCTTGACGAAAGGCGTCAAAAGCGACCGCACGCACCCCGTTACCAGACCCCGAAATAGATTCCGCGGGACTTGGCGCCCCCGGTGCGCCGTTCCAGCTCCGCGTCACTGACGGTCGTGCGCAGCTTTCGTTTGCGCATCCAGTCGAACAGCAGGCCGTCCATTTCGGCGCGCACCCCGGCATGGGCGTTGGAACCGCCCAGATCCTTGAGCTCCTTCGGATCATTCTGCAGGTCGTAAAGCACGGGCGGCTGATTCTCGAAGCGCATGTACTTCCAATGGCTGGTGCGGACCATGAAGGCGCGGGCGCCGTCCGGCTCCAGACCCAGATCTTTGCGGGCATCGCGCAAGGCGAAACAGCTGTCGGCAAAGACGGCGCTGCGCCAGTCGTCCGGCTTCCTGTCCTGCAACAGAGGCGCTATGGAGCGGCCCTCCAGGCGGTGCGGTTGCGCTTCGCCGCCGGACCAGTCCAGGAAGCTGGGGGCCAGATCAATGGCTTCTACGAAATCATCGATCGTGCGGCCCCGCGTCTCGTTGGCCTGGGGGCGGGGATCGTAAACGATCATAGGCACCTGCATGATCTCGTCGTGAAAGAGGTCCTTTTCGCCAAGCCAGTGATCACCCAGGTAGTCGCCGTGGTCGCTGGTGTAAAGGATGATGGTGTTCTCCGCCTGTCCGATCTCCTCCAGGAATCGGCGCATCCGTCCCAGGTGATGATCGAGCTGACTGATCAGGCCCATGTAGGTCGGGATGACTGTCTTACGCACCTCCTCCTTGGAGAAGTTGAGGCTTTCCTCATGCTGCATGAAGGCGGCGAGCACCGGATTGCAGTCGGCCTTTTCATCATGGGTCCGGTTGGCCTCAAGGATGTCCTCCGGTCCGTACATGCTGTGATACGGCGCCGGCGCCATGTAGGGCCAGTGGGGTTTGATGTAGGAAAGATGCAGACACCAGGGCCGGTCCGGTGTTTCCCGGATGAAGTCCATGGCCCGGTCGGTCATGTAGGCGGTTTCCGAGTGCTCTTCCTTCACCCGTGCGGGCCGGCGGGCGTTGCGCAGGAACCATCCCGAGAGCAATTCGCCGTTCTCGCCCTCGGCGGCGTTGGCGTATTCGTGCCAGGGGTTATCGCCTTCGTAGCCCTGTTCCTTGAGGTAGCGGTTATATGCCAGGTTCGGATCGACCAGCTGATCCGGATGCAGACCGTCGTCCCGCTCGACCGGTTCGAAACCGCACTGGCGCATGAGCACGCCGTCCGCGCTTTCGGGATCGAGACCGAGCCGTTCGCAGGTCTCCATATCGGGCCGCATGTGGGTCTTGCCGACCAGTGCGACCCGATAGCCCTCCGGGCGCAGGTAGTCGCCGATGGTTTTTTCATCGATGCGCAGGGGGTAGTTGTTGTAGTAAGCGCCATGCGAAAAGGCGTAGCGCCCGGTATAGCTGCACATGCGCGACCCGCCGCAGACAGGGGCCTGCACGTAGGCTTGCGAAAAGCGCACGCCCTGCGCCGCCAGGCGATCCAGGTTCGGTGTTTTGAGGGTCGGGTGTCCAGCACAGGCGAGGTAATCCGCCCGATGCTGGTCCGCCATAATATAGAGGATGTTGGGCTTTTTCGTCATGTCGCTCCTTACCGCGGCTTGCAGAGGGAAGATCGTGGCAGGCGGCTGTAGTTTGCTATCCCTTCAAACACTATTTGAAGAGTTTGTCCAACCAATCGATGACCGCCTGAATACGCGGTAGTTGCCGGACCTCCGGATGGACCAACAGCCAGACTTCGCGGGAGAGAACCGCCGGACCCTCGGTCATGCGCACCAGAGACCGGTCACTGGCAGCAAGTATTTCGGGCAGAAGCGACAGGCCGAGGCCTGCCTGTACTGCGGCGAGCGCGCTCTCGGCATCGTTGACGCGCAGCTGTCCGTTGCCGCCCCGTTCCGCCTGCCGGGACATCCAACGGGCCTGGGGAAGATGGGCGTGAGTTTCTTCGTAAGTGATCAGGGCGTCGGACCGGCGTCCTCCCGCCGCCACGCCATAGAGCGCATAGGACACATCGGCCAGGTGTCGACAAAGGCCGGCGTCCTTTTGCGGCCGGGCGAAGCGCAAGGCGAGATCGGTCTCCCGCCGGTTCAGACTCAGGTTCCCGGTTTCGGCGATGGTCTCGAGCTGGAGTCTCGGGTGTTTTGCCAGGAGAGGTTCCAGATTGGGGATCAAAAGACGGTTCATCAGGATCGGGACGGCGGTGAGGCGGACGCTGCCCTCGCAGCTTTGCAGAGCGCCGGAGAGACGTTCCTGGAGCTTCCCGGCAGAGGACTCCATGCTCTCGGCTGCGGCAATCGCGCGTTCACCGGCCTGGGTCGGAATCAGGCAGCCGTCGATCCGGCTGAAAAGTGCGGTGCCGAGATCGGCCTCAAGCGCCTTCAAACGCCGCGAGACGGTGGTCTGATCGACCGAAAGGCGTCGCGCGGCAGCGGAGAGCGTTCCGGCCCGTGCAACCGCGAGCATGAGTTGAAGAGCATTCCAGTCCATCATATCGAATCTCTGCAAATTTGCAGAAAAAACTAACAATGCCGCCGCGAAGAGTCACGGAAATGCAGGGTAATGCCCGCGCAACTCCTGGCCGGTTGTCCAGCGCTCCAGATCAGATTTCTTGAGCGCAAAGTCTACGGAGACTGGCGATCCTTGATCTCCGGAGCCTTCAGGATCTCCTCGATCATTTTCTTGACTGGTTGGGAGATGTTTACGGTAAAGGCGCGCTCGTCCTGATCCGGCCGTTCCAGGGTTGCCAGTTGGCTGTCGAGCAGCGTGGCGGGCATGAAGTGGCTTGTGCGCCGCCCGACCCGGCGCTGGAGAACGGCCTTTGAGCCATCCAGCAGGATGAAGAAGAGATCCAGGCCGGACGCCCGCTTAAGCCGCTCCCGGTAGGTTCGGCGCAGGGCGGAACAGGCGAGAACCGCGATGCCGCGATCCTGTGCTTCCCTTGCGAGCCTTGCGCCGACATCGTCGAGCCAGGGCTCTCTGTCTGAATCGGTGAGGGGCGTTCCGCTGCTCATCTTCTCAATGTTTGACGCAGGATGAAATTTGTCTGCGTCCAGAAACTTGACGCGCAGGCTGCGCGCCAGCGACCGGGCGATGGTGGTTTTACCGCATCCCGACACGCCCATGATGACGATGCCGAGCGGTAAGCCGTTATCAGAGGGTTGCTGTGACACCGCCGTCAACATAGAGCACATGGCCATTCACGAAGCTGGAAGCGGGAGAAGCGAGGAAGACGGCAGCGCCGATCAGTTCTTCGACGTTGCCCCAGCGGCCGGAAGGGGTCCGGCCGACCAGCCAGGCCGTAAAGGCCTCGTCCTTGACCAGCGCTTCTGTCAGTTCGGTCTTGAAGTATCCCGGACCCAGGCCATTGACCTGGATGTTGTGCTTGCCCCAGTCGATCGCCATGCCCTTGGTCAGCATTTTCACCGCGCCCTTGGAGGCGGTGTAAGGGGCGATGGAGGGACGTCCGAGCTCGCTTTGAACCGAGCAGATGTTGATGATCTTACCGCTTTCTCTCGGAATCATGCGGCGTGCCACGGCCTGACCGACAAAAAATACGCTGTCCAGGTTGGTGCGCATCAGCTCATCCCAGGTCTGGGCGGGGAAGTCCTCAAGCGGCATACGCCGCTGGATGCCCGCGTTGTTCACCAGAATGTCGATCGGGCCAACCGAGGTCTCGATGGCTTCGATCCCTGCGGTGACGGCCTTCTGGTCGGTGACGTCGAAGGCGTTGGTGTGGACCGTTGCACCTTCGGCACGCAGACGCTCGGCTGCGGCCTCAAGCTTTTCACTGTTGCGGGCGTTGAGAATGATGGTCGCGCCGGCGCCTGCCAGTCCCTTGGCCAGGGTGTACCCGATGCCCTGGCTTGAGCCGGTAATCAGCGCGATGCGGTCGGAGAGGTCGAACAGGGCTGCGCTCATGCGGGCTCCAAGTGACAAGATGTTGAACAAGCCGATGACTCGGAACTCAAAGGCGGTGACTGCGTTGTTTTCGCTCTTGTTTCTTATTCTTCTAGCACGGGTCTTCCGAACTGTCCGTTCACTTTACGTCATTGTGTGATGCTTTTCCCGGACCCGTTTGCATGCAGCAGCAACGTTGAAAATCAGTGATAATGTTATCGATAACAATAATGCGCTGTCAAGTTGGCGGAGATCAAAAGTCAGTGACAGTGAAGATAGGCGGAGGAGGGCGAGCGGCCTTGTCAAAGCGAGGTTTTACCCTACAATGTTATCGATAACGTTCTGGAGCAGATCCGGTTTGATGGAATCGCCATTGGCAGTTCGGCGGGTCGGTGAATCTTCTCCCATTATTTGAGTTTGATCCGATCGAGTGTGCGGGAGCTTTTCATGTCGAAGCCTGATGTTCTGGTGATGGGGGCCTTGCCTCAATGGGATATGGCGGCTCTGGAGGAACGCTTCACTCTGCACCGCTATTGGGAAGCCGCGGATCCCGACGCCCTGATATCGGCGCAGGCCGGTAACATCCGGGCCATTGCGACCCGGGGAGACCTGGGCGCCGATGCGGCGCTCATGAAGCGCCTGCCGGAGCTGGAGATGATTTCCTGTTTCGGCGTGGGGGTTGACGGGATCGACCTGGACCATGCGCGTGCCAACTCCATCCGGGTAGCGAATACACCGGATGTGCTGACCGATGATGTGGCCGACATGGGTGTCGCGCTGATCCTGGCCGCCGCCCGCCGCATTCCACAGGGCGATGCTCATGTGCGGTCGGGAAAATGGCTGGACGAGGGTGCGATGGGGCTGACCAGCCGGGTGACCGGCAAGCGCCTCGGTATTCTGGGCATGGGCCGGATCGGTGCAGCCCTGGCCAGGCGCATGCGTGGCTTCGACATGTCGGTTGCCTATCACAACCGCACGCCGCGCGAGGGCATTGATGCCACATACATGGAAACGCCGCAGGCCCTTGCGGCGGCTTCGGATTTCCTGGTGATCTCGAGCGCGGGCGGCGAGGGGACCAGAAACATCGTTGACGCCTCCGTCCTGGAGGCCTTGGGTCCCCAGGGGGTTCTTGTTAACATCTCCCGTGGTTCCACGGTGGATGAGGCGGCGCTGATCGACGCCCTGGCCCAAAAGCGCATCGGCGGCGCCGGGCTGGACGTTTTTGCATCCGAGCCGGATATGGACCGGCGGCTCCTCGAATTCGAGAACGTTGTGGTCCAGCCGCATCACGCCAGCGGGACCGTGGAGACCCGCAAAGCCATGGGCAAACTGGTTCTCGATAACCTGGTCGCGCACTTCGAGGGCGCGGAGCTTTTGACGCCGGTCGTCTGATCCACAATAGCGCGCTCGCGGTTTGCGGCGCGAAGCTGAAAGGAATTTTCTGTCATGCGTGCGGTTACGATACATGCGCCGAACGACCTGCGGGTTGACGATGTTGCCACCGGTGAGATCGGCGCCACGGACGTGAAGGTCCGCATCGGTGTCGGCGGTATCTGCGGATCGGATCTGCACTATTACCAGCACGGCGGCTTCGGCGCGGTGCGCATTCGCGAGCCGATGATCCTGGGTCACGAGATCTCCGGCACCGTGGACGCGATTGGCGCCGATGTTTCCGCTGTTGCGGTCGGCGATAAGATCGCGGTCAATCCCAGTGTGCCTTGCGGTGAATGCGGCTATTGCCTGGACGGGAAGCCCAATCACTGTCTCGACATGCGCTTCTACGGCAGCGCCATGCGCTTTCCCCATGTTCAGGGCGCTTTCCGGGAGATGCTGGTCGCCAAGGAATCGCAGTGTTTTCCAGTGCCGGCGAACGTCGATCTGACCACGGCTGCCTTTGCGGAACCGCTCTCGGTGTGCCTGCATGCGGTGAAACGCGCCGGGTCGGTCATCGGAAAGAAGGTCCTGGTGACCGGGACCGGGCCCATTGGGGCGCTGGCCGTGGCGGCCGTGCGCCGGGCAGGGGCCAAGGATATCGTTGCGACCGACGTGATGGACGAACCGCTGGCCGCCGCGAAGAAAGTCGGTGCCGACGAGGTTATCAACGTGGCCAAGAATCCGGAGCGTCTGGAGTCCTACGCGGCAAACAAAGGCACCTTCGACATCCAGATCGAGGCCAGCGGCAACGACCGGGCAATCGTGGCCGGGCTTGGCGCTCTAAAACCCCGCGGTATCCTGGTGCAGCTCGGTGTTGGCGGCGATGTCAGCCTGCCGCTGGGGCTCATCGTCTCCAAGGAAATCGACATTCGCGGCACCTTCCGCTTTCACGAGGAGTTCGCCTGGGCGGTCGACTTTCTGTCACGCGGCCTGATTGATGCCTCGCCCTTGCTGACCGATGTGATTTCCATCGATAACGCGCAACAGGCCTTTGATCTCGCTGGTGACCGCTCGAAGGCGATGAAGGTGCAGCTATCGTTTGACTAGAGCGCGTCATGTTTTAACGGAAACACTCTGTGTTTTCGCTAAAACATGTGAACCCGCTCTAGCGGATCTTACACCTCAGCGGCAGTGGCCCACGCCGGTCTGACACAGGTTCTACGTCAGATATCCAGATCTGCGCCGATTGCTTCGAGTGCGGCCTCAGCGACCGCGCGGTCCTGATCGCCACTGCCTGAACCCACGCCGATGCCGCCAAGGGGTTCGCCCTCGTAACGGATCGGCAGGCCACCGGGCAGGGGCGTCATGCCGCCTTCCGTCGCGGCTCCAAGCGCCAGTCCAATCGTCATGTCGAGGTTGCCGGTCGCTGCGTTCGTGGAGGCCGCCGTTCGGGCTTTTGCGGTTGCGCTGCGCAGGCTGAGGAACTTGGCTCCGTCCATGCGCAGAGAAGCCATCACCTCGCCGCTGCGGTCCACGATTGCGATGCACTGGGGAACCTGCAGCTGAGCTGCGTGATCAGCCGCCGCGGCGAGCATGGCGAGTGCGCCACGATGCGTCAGCATCCGGGAGGACACCACATAGGGTTCGTTTTCGCTCATGGCTGCTGAACTCCGCGGGTGTTAAGAGTGATCGAATAAAGCGACGAGGAGGCGACAATGAAAAGCCGGTTTTTCTCCGGGCCGCCGAAGGTGCAGTTGGCAATCTTTTCCGGCACCAGGATCTTGCCGATGCGATCGCCGGCCGCGGTATAGACCTGTATGGAGTCCTCCGAACTGGTATAGAGATTGCCATGGGTGTCGAGGCGGAAGCCGTCCGCCAGTCCCGGATCGACCACCGCGAAGACCCGGCCGTTTGCGAGTGACTTGCCGTTGATCACATCGAAAACCCGGATGTGGTGCGCGCCCTCCGGATCGTGCGACGCCCCGGTGTCCGAGATGTAAAGCAGGCTCTCGTCCGGTGAGAAGGCGAGACCGTTGGGCTTGTCGAAGTCGTCGGCGACCACGCTCAAGTCTTCCTTCGCCGGATCGAAGCGATAGACGTAATTCGCGCCGATTTCGCTCTCGGCCTGATAGCCTTCCTCGTTGCTCATGATGCCGTAGGGCGGATCGGTGAACCAGATCGTGCCGTCCGACTTCACCACCACGTCGTTGGGCGAGTTGAGCTTCTTGCCTTGATAGTTGTCGACGACGCAGACAACGCTGCCGTCGGGTTCGGTCCGGCTGATCCGCCGACCGCCGTGTTCGCAGCTGACCAGGCGTCCTTCCCGGTCGCGGGTGTGACCGTTGGTAAAGTTCGAGGGTTCGCGGTACACGCTCATACCCTCGACCTGAGACCACCTGAGCATGCGATTGTTGGGGATGTCGCTCCAGAGAATATAATCGCCCTCGGAGAAGTAAACCGGGCCTTCGCTCCAGACCGCGCCGGTGCAATGGCGTTCAAGGCGCGAGTCCGGCAACAGCAGATCCTTCATCCTTGGGTCGAGGATCTCAATGTTCTCCCAGGACATGTCTTCTCCTTTTCTGGTTTCAGAGAACGCCGGTTTACGTGCTTTCCCTGGCGACGACTTTGAAGTCGATCTTTTGTGTGGCGGCTTGGATCTCAGCGCCCGAGCGGATTTTGTCGAGGGTCGAAAGCAGCAGCTCGCCTGCCTGTTTACCGATATCGTAACTGTTCACCGTGACCGTTGTGATGGAGGGCCAGCAGCATCGCGAAACCTCGAAATCTCCAAAGCCCGCAACCGCGATCCGGCCAGGCACCGCCCAGCCCCGCCGATGGCACTCCATAATCGCGCCGAAAGCCGAGAGATCGGACACGCAGATCACTGCGTCGACTTCGGGCCACTGCCCGATCATCTGCACGATGGCCTGTCCGCCCTGTTCCATGGAGATCGGGGGCGTGCCGAAGGTGATGACATGGCCTTCGCCCAGGCCCAGCTCGACCATGGCGGCCTCGTAACCTGCGCGCCGGTCGGCCCCGCGGGTATCGCGCTTGCTGGACCCGCCGATAAAACCGATGTTGCGATAGCCGCGCGCGGTGAGGTCGCGCACCATCGCGCCGGTTGCTTCCGCATTCGAGAAGCCGACAACCTGATCGATCGGGTTGTCAGGCAGATCCCAGGTTTCAATGATCGGGATCGCGGCGGATTCGAGCAGATGCCGGGCGCGCGGCGTGTGAAAGCCCCCGGTGAGGATCATGCCCTCGGGGCGCCGGCGTAACATGGCCGCAACCAGTTCTTCCTCGCGGGCCGCGGAGTAATCGGTGTAGCCGAGCAGCAATTGAAGCCCGCGTTTCGACAGTGCATCGGTCAGGCCGCAGGCGGTGTCGGAAAAGTTCGAATTGTTGATGGTGGGGACCAGGGCGGTCACGAAGCCCGAGCGCTTGGAGGAGAGGCCGCCCGCGCTCAAATCCGGCACATAGCCAATCTCCTCAATGACCTCGAGTATCCGTTCGCGGGTTTTCGCGGAAACTGAGGCACCGTCTTTAAGCGCGCGCGAAACGGTCATAGCTGAGAAGCCCGAGAGGCGGGCGACGTCGGCCATGGTGGGACGCGAAATGATCGAGCGTTGTAATCTGGAGCTGCTGTCTTGCTCCACCACGTCGTCGGCCATTGCTCGTTCCGTTTCGTCGTCGGTTTCACCAGTTGCGGCCAGGTGCCGATTCCTTGGGCGAGAGGTGACCTGCCAGGTCCAGAAAGGACAAACCCGGTCTAACTTCCGGGTGCGGGGATGAACGTTGTGCAGTCCATGATCCGGCAGTCAAGTATCGGCTTCCGCATTATGTTACCGGTAACAAATGTCGCAGCCGCGATCAAGCAGATGCATCGTGGCGTTTTATTGCTTTCCTCAATCCGGCGTCACCAGAGCGGTGTCTTGCCTTTGGATGACCACTCAGAAGCCCAGATCAAGTTTAGGTGGAACCTCCGAAGGCGATTTATCGTAATTGTGAGTCCGGTCTAGGATTTCTTGCCGCTGTCGTGTGCCGACTTTCGAATGCGCCTGACCATCAGCCAGATCGAGAGAATAATGAAGGGCGCCGCCACGGTTGTAATCACCGCTGGATCGATTGGCATGAAGGCTTTGGGGATGCCTTTCAGCAGCCAGGAGAGAATGCCGATACAGTAGTAACTTACCGCCGCAACCGAGAGCCCCTCCACTGTCTGCTGTAGCCGCAACTGCAGTTGCGACCGGCGATCCATGGAGGCAAGCAGATCCTGATTCTGTCGTTCCAGTTCGACGTCGACTCTTGTTCTCAGGAGCGAGGACGCACGGGCGATCCGCTCGGAGGTCGAATTCTGGCGATCCAAAATCGCCTGGAAACTCCGGATCGCCGGACCAAGCCGGCGTTCGATAAAGCTCGAGATCCGCTGATAACCCTCGATTCTCTCCTCGCGCAATTCCCCGAGACGCGATGTGACGATAGAGTAATAGGCCTTGGCCGCACTGAAGCGGAAGTTGGTCTCGGCGCCGACTGTTTCGGCGCGGGCGGCCAGAGCGGTCAGCTCGGAGAGGAGGCGGGCCTGGTCTTCCGGACCGTCGCTCCCCTCGCTGCCGATCTCCTGGATCAACCTGCGCAATTCGCCGTCAATGTGGCCGATATCCTGGCCTGCTGATTTTGCCAACGGCCAGGTGATAAGCGCCAGAGTGCGGTAGGTTTCAATGTCGATCAGACGCTGAATCACGCGTCCCAGCCGATTGACATTGCCGGACGTGTCCTGCACCAGAAATCGCGAATAACCGTCTGCGTGAAAACGAAAGTCGGTCATGATTTTCGTTTTCCCGCCATTGGCTGTCACCGCGACAATGCGGGTGTCCGTCAGCAGGTCTGTCTCGCCCGTCGCGGACCAGCGCGGATTTTGCGGTGTATCCACGTAGAAGCGGAGTGCGACAACCGGTTTGCCGCTTTGCTTAATGGCGGGCGTTTGAATCGGGTTGCCGGGTGACTCCGCGTCCTGCCGCGCCGGTGCGGCCGCATGGCTGCCGGTGATGAGGTCAATGTTGATGACCCTGCCGAACACACTGTCCTCGCCGCCGGGTGGATTTCTGCGGACGGCGGTGTAAGAGCAGAACTCCGTGTGACGTTCCCATTTGAAGATGACGCTGTCGTTCTCGAGAACCAGCTGCTGTTCGGCCTCGTCGCCCAGTGTTTTGCCAAGTTGTTGCGCGACTCGGCGGACATTTTCCCAATCCTTTTGCGCATCAAGCTCCCCGGACAGGAAGACCAGGTGTTCGCAGATGCAGGGCGATGCCGCCGGCAGGGCCGGCCGGGCGTTGGTCTCGGCCATGACTTCGTGGCGCAAAGGATGGATCGCGGTCCCCCCGCCGGGCAGCGTGGTTTGGTTTTCCAGGGTTTGCCCGGTCGAAGACGATGGACTCTCGTCGGCCCCATATTCTTGTTTACGCATACGCCATACCCAGATTTCCCCCAGAGTCAGCTGAAAGAGGCTAACCCGCTCTGTTCGATCGCCACAAACAGGACGAGATGTTCTTCAAGCTCTAAGTCCTCGGCATTTTGCAGTTTTCGTCCGGTGAATAACATCTAAATCAGCGGGACGTTTCGTCACGCGGATATGAGCACGGCCGTGGGGTCAAGATCCGGCTTGAGGCTAATTCACTTCCGTGACGGGTCCGCCCTTCAGGCCGCCTCGGAATCCCTTGAGGCGAATAATACTCCTCCGGTCAGCGACTCCTCTTCGAGAGACGCCGGGGTAGCAATACCTCAAGGGCAAAACAACCCCGGGGGTGTTCATGAAATTTTCCGGCGACTTGGGGGCCTAACCAACCAGGTAAAACAACCGCCATGAGGCACGATTCGCGGTTGTTTTCCAAGTGCCGTTCCAGACCTTTGTGCAAATCTCAATGCGACGGATTCGAAAAAAAAGTGTGTTCCGGCGCGGGGTGAACTGTCGGGCGCGCACTGAAAAACCAATGACGCATTGCGCGAGTATCGCTTTGTAATTCCAGCATAAATAGAGGTATTCTGGCTGTTTCTTAAGCATAGAACTCTTTGATTTGAAGACGTTTTCTTTTGTCCACCTGGTTGATTTTTTTTCAAACGAGATATTTAAAATTTGAATAAGAACGTGTTACGCTTGTTTCAATCAGAGATTCGCCAACGATAAATAGATAGCGGATCCGTTTGAGGGAATTGAGGATGGACAAGATGGATCATCAGGATCTCCGCAACTATGCGGGATCGGGTGAAAACGGCAAATGGCCGGCGCTGCGCTCGACGGCATTTATCCTGCTTATAAGTGTAGTGATCTGGTTGGCCTTCGTAATGGCCATCGCCAATCTGAGCTGACGAGATCAGGATTGCGTCAAGCCGGCGGGACTATTCGCCGGTTGTTTATTCAGCTTTCCGCTGCGGGCGTGTTTTGCATGATGAGCGGGGAGAAAGCTGCGCGACGTGAGTGCGCTGAAACCGACGCTCTGTCGCGGTATAACCCCCCCCCCAGCCTGGTTTAGCTGCGTTCCATGCTCGCGAGCATCTGGCGGAGGACTTCGCAGGTAAATTCCTTGTCCTGCAGCGTTCCAAATCCCCGAACGTCGTAGCCGCCGCTTCCGTCGTCTTTCAACCCGATTGCGATCAGATGCTCGGCACCGAATTCCTGCATCTCACGCACCAGATCGTCGAATTTCGCCGTGGCGGCGGAAGGCTTACTGTTCATTCCAGAGGTCCCTGTACCAATTAACGCCCGATAGCTAACATGGCCTTCCCGATAATCCAATGGCGCAAATGTCCGCTTTGCGCCTTTGGCGGAACGATGGGCGCCGCGACCTGTGAATTCGACCGAGCGGGATAGAGGCGCTTATGCATATCTGGCCGGGCCAGTGGGCATTTGCGGCAATTCCGTCAAAACCCGGTTGCCTGTCGGGCGGTGTGGCATTCCGTGAGGTCACAAAACTCTCTGAAGACCCTTGACAGAGGGGCATCCGACGCCCTATACGCCTGCCTCTGACGACATCATCCGATGTTTGTGGCGGAGTAGCTCAGCTGGTTAGAGCAGCGGAATCATAATCCGCGTGTCGGGGGTTCAAGTCCCTCCTCCGCTACCATTATTTTCCTCTTAAAATCAATTGATTAGGCCATAGGTTCTCGGTCGGGTCGACCGATTTCCGCTTTGGCGCGGTTTCCGCGAAAAACTCCTGAAATCCGCGGTTTCCTGACGTGCCGCGAACAGAAAGCAGTACGGCGTTGGTGAGGGAGTGCCGAACCTGATGCCATCGAGCGATTGCGGGGCGACTTCCCGTCGGCTCCTACGACACGGCTTTCGCCCCGGTGCGGCTCACGTGCCCGGGTTTAGGTGTCGAAGCCTTTGAAATCACGCGACCCCTGCTCGACCAGGCTCTCCGAAAAATGACAGGCCGCGAAGCGCCGTTCCTGAACTTCGCGCAGTTCCGGCGCTTCCCTGCGGCAACGCTCTTGCACAAACGCGCAGCGCGGGGAGAAATGGCAGCCGGGCGGCGGGGAGAGAGGAGACGGAATTTCGCCCTCAATGGGTTCGAAGTGGACAATAGCCTCGTCGTCGAGCGTCAACTTGGGGACCGAGGCCAATAAAGCTTTGGTGTAGGGATGGGCAGGCGTTTCAAAGAGCTGCGCGGTCTCGCCCTGCTCGACGACGCGTCCGAGATACATGACCGCCATGCGGTCGCTGACGTGCCGCACCACGGAAAGGTCGTGACTGATGAAAAGGCAGGTCAGATTCAGTTCGCGGCGCAGATGTAAAAAGAGATTGAGAATTTGGGCCTGGATCGAGACGTCGAGGGAGGCGACAGGCTCATCGCAGATCAGGAGATCGGGCTTCATCGCCAGGGCGCGGGCGATGGCGATACGCTGGCGCTGGCCGCCGGAGAACTGATGTGGGTAGCGGCCGGCGAAGGCGGGGTCCAGTCCAACGCGCGCAAACCATTCCGAGACATAGTCTCCGGCCTTCGCGCGTGAAACCAGGCCGTGGGCGACCGGCCCTTCGGCGACGGTTTCACCAACCTTCATCCTTGGGTCGAGCGAGGCGAAGGGATCCTGAAAGACCGTCTGTATTCGGGTTGTCGCCTTGTGTCCGTTCAGCAGGACCGGCTTGCCCTCCAGCGCGACTGTGCCGGAACTGGGCGGCAGAATACCGGCGGCGACCCGGCCCAGCGTAGACTTACCGCAACCGGACTCCCCAACCAGGCCCAGTGTCTCCCCCTTGGCCAGTTCGAGTGTTACCGCATTGACCGCCTGAAGCGAACGGGTTTCGACATTTGCGCCAAGCTTCGCGGCGATCCGGTCACCCAAGGTGATTTCAGGTGCGAAAGCGCGCGAGACTTGGTCTATCCGAAAGAACGCTGTCATTGCTGGGCTCCGCGCACGTCTGTCCCGCGCCGGCCCAGAGGGTGATGACAACGCCACATACGCTCATCATCCCAGGTGATCTCCGGCATCTTTTCGCAGCTCGCTTCAGCGGAATCGCAGCGTGGCGCAAAAGGGCAACCCGGCGGCAACGAGAGAAACGACGGTGTCGTTCCGGGGATCTGCAGGAGGTCCTCGCCCGGCTTGGCGATGGCCGGAAGAGAAGTAATCAGGCCGCGGGTATAGGGATGACGCGGGTCGCGCAACACCGTTCCCGTAGCACCTTCTTCGACCACTTTACCCGCATACATGACCAGCAAACGTTTTGCCAGGCTTGAGACGGTGGCCAGGTCGTGGCTGATCCAGATCATCGCCGTGCCGGTTTCTGCCGCGAGACTGCGCATTTCATGCAGGATCTGAGCCTGGATGGAGACGTCAAGCGCGGTGGTGGGTTCGTCGGCGACGATCACGGCCGGATCGTGCAGCAGGGCAATGGCTATGGCGACACGCTGACGCATACCGCCCGAAAACTCATGGGGATAGGCTTTGATCCGTGCCGCGGGATCAGGGATGCCAACGCGCTGCAGCACTTCGATACAGCGTGTCTCGGCGGCTTTCGTGGTCATGTTCTGGTGGGCTTCGAGCGCCATCATCATCTGTTTGCGGATGGTCAGAAGCGGGTTCAGGGTCGCGATCGGATCCTGAAAGATCATCGCAATCTCTTTTCCCCTCCGGGCGCGCAGTTCGCTCTCCGGAAGGCCCACCAAGTCAGTGCCGTTCAGCTGTATAGATCCTCCAGTGATACGGCCTGGCGGATCGACCAGACCCAGCAGGGAAAACCCGGTTACGCTCTTGCCGGAGCCCGACTCACCGACCAGTCCCAGAATCTCGCCCCGCTTCAAGGTGAAGCTGACGCCATCGACGGCACGGATCACACCTGCCCGGGTGTTGAATTCCGTGCGCAGATCCCGCACCTCCAGGACAACGGTCATTTGCGGAGCCTCGGATTGAACTGATCACGGATCTGATCGCCGACCATGTTGATGGCGACGATCAGAATAATCAGGGCAATGCCGGGATAGACGGATATCCAATAGCGGCCGCTCATCATGTAGGGGAAGCCGTTGGAGATCAGCATTCCGAGGCTTGGTTCGGTGACCGGCAGACCCAAGCCGAGAAAACTCAGGGTGGCTTCCAGGGAAATCGCGTTGGCAATCTGGACCGTCGCCACCACGATCAGCGGCGGCAGGCAGTTCGGCAGCAAATGACGGAAAGCGACCTGCCGGCCCGAGAGGGGCGTCGCCAGAGCCGCTTCGATGTAGTCCTTGCGTCTTTCGCCTTTGGCTGCCCCGTACGCGGTTCGTGCGAAATAGGCGTACTGCGCCGCCACGAGTGCGGTGATGAGTTGTCCCTTGCCTTGGCCCAGGAGAGCGACCAGGACCAGCGCCAGGAGGATGGCGGGAAATGACAGCTGAAGATCGACGATCCGCATCAGGACCGTTTCAAGACGTCCGCCCACATAGGCCGCGGCAATCCCGACGGTCGTGCCGAGTGCCAGGGCGACAACGCCCGCCGCCAGCCCGATCAGGATAGAAATGCGCAGACCGTATAGGATGGCCGAGAGCAAATCGCGTCCCTGTGGGTCGGTCCCGAGCAGGTGGCTATAGCCACCCGAGCCGACAAACCCGGGCGGCCGGCGTGCATCGAGCAGCGACAGGTTTTCCAGGTCGTAAGGATCTTGCGGCACGACGTAAGGTGCGAAGAAAGCGAGAAGCGCCATGACGACAACGACGACAAGTGCCACAACCGCGAAGCGGTTTTCCTGAAATTCCACCCAGAAGCGGCGGAGAGGAGACTGCTGCCCGGTCACTATGCGCCTCTCGCACGGATGCGTGGGTCGATCAGAGCAAAGACCAGGTCCACAGTGAGATTGATCAGAACGAAAAGCAGCGCCGTCAGTATCAGATAGGCCACCATTACCGGCCGATCGAGCACCGTGATGCTGTCGATGATGAGTTTACCGACCCCCGGCCAGGAAAAAATCGTTTCGGTCACGACGGCAAAGGCCAGCGTCGACCCCAGCTCCAGGCCGAAGACCGTAATGATCGGGATCGAAATCAGCTTGAGAAGATGTTGCGTCAGGATCTGACGCTCTGGAATTCCGGCGGCGCGGGCGAATTTGATCGTGTCGGTCAGCATGATCTCCCGCGTTCCCGCCCGGGCAAGACGGATCATCATCGCCAGCTTGAAAAAAGCGAGATTCAGGGCCGGCAGGAAGATGTGGGAGAGGCCGTCAGGGGTGAGGAAACTCCAGTCCACTCCCAGGAAGCTCACCACCTCGCCCCGGCCGCCGGCCGGCAGCCATCCCAGGTTGACGGCAAAAATCAGAATGAGAATCAGACCCACCCAGAAACTGGGCACTGAAAACCCCAGCACCGAAACCGCCATAATCCCGCGCGCGATCAAGCTCTCCGGCCGATAGCCCGCGTAGACGCCCAGACCGACCCCGAGCAGGGTCGCCGTGACGACCGAGATCAGCACCAGTTCCAGGGTCGCGGGGAGACGTCCTGCAATCAGCTCCAACACAGGCACGTTGTAAATGAAGGAGCGTCCGAAGTCGCCCTGCAGGAGGTTTGTGACGAAAATGAAGTACTGTTCCCAAAGCGGCAGGTCGAGGCCGAAGCGCTTGATGGTGGCTTCACGGATTTCCTGGGTCGCCTCGGGCGGGATAATGATTTCGATCGGATTGCCGATGGCATAGACGCCAACGAAGACGACCGCCGACATGACGGCCATGACGACCGCCGCCTGAAGTAGGCGTTGAATCACAAAACCCAGCATTCAATCTGTTACCCGCCCAATACCTACTTGGCACATTACCCGCTCAGAGGAGGGGCGAGCCGGAGAAGAGACCTCCAGCCCGCCCGTCTCAGTTCTTCGCGCCGTCTCTGTTCTTCGCGCCGTCTCTGTTCTTAGCGCCGTCTCAGTTCTTGGCCTTAATGAAGAATGCCAGAGTATCTTCATCGAAGCGGGGTGCAAAGATCACGCTGTTGGCCTTTGCAGCCCAGACAGTCTGCAGCTGCACGACCGGGATGTACACGCGATCGGCCATGGTCGCGATCATGGCTTGCTCGTAGAGCTTGCGGCGGGCGTCAGGATCGAGGGTCGTCGCGCCTTCCTGCATCAGGCGGTCAACCTCGTCATTCTTGTACGCGACGCGGTTGAAGGCACCCATTTTGACTTCCGGGTCATTGGAATGCGCCAAGGATCCAAGGGTGTAGGAGGCCTCACCCGTGAGCGTTCCCCAGCCGTTCATGAAGACTGAATACTCCAGGCGGGATTGCGCGGGAAAGTAAACGGTTTTCGAAATGGCATTGACGTTGGTCTTGATGCCGATCTGGCTGAACATCTGGCCCAGCCCCTGACAGATCGCGCCGTCGCCCGGGAGCCGGTCAGAGGTGCAGTAGAGATCGAACTCAAATCCATCAGGATAGCCCGCCTCTGCGAGCAGTGCGCGGGCCTGAGCAGAATCATGTTTGCGCGCCGGAATCTCTTCGCTGGAGCCGAAGAAGCCCGGTGGCATCATCTGATTGGCCGGTTTGCCGAGGCCTTCGAGGACGATACTCACCATGGCGTCGCGGTCGATGGCCAGATCGATCGCCTCGCGCACCAGCGGGTCGCGGAGCGGGTTCTTGTCGAGCTTGGAACCGTCCTTGGCGCGAACCAGCGGCGTGTCCTCGCGCTGATCGAGCTGCAGGTTCATGATGTAAACACTGTCACCAATGACCGCCTCGACGCTGGAATCCCGCTGCAGGGCCAGATAATCGATCGAGGACACGTAATTGATGACGTCGACCTGGCCGGATTTCAGGGCCGCCAGACGTGAACTGTCGTTCGGCATTTCCTTGCGGATGACCCTGGCCCAGGGACCTTTTCCGCGCCAGTAGTCGTCAAAGCGTTCGAGAACCAGATCGCCTTTCGGCTCCCAGCTGACCAGCTTGTAGGGCCCGGTGCCGACTGCCGCGGGACCGCCGTTGAAGCCTTCCGCGGCCGTTTCCGGCGTGGAATAATCCTTGGCCGCGTCTGAACTTACGACAAAGAGGCGCACGAAGTCGTAGGGCAGGGTGGCCGCCGGACCGTTGGTTTTGATGTGAAGCGTGTAGGGATCGACAATTTCGACTCCTGCGACACGGCGGACGTAGATCGTCGTTGTGGTCGGCCCGCTGACGACCGGGATGCGCTCGATCGAAAACTTGACGTCCTCTGCATCGAAGTCGGAGCCGTCGTGGAACTTGACCCCTTCGCGGAGTTTGAACTCCCAGGTCGTCTCGTCGAGGGCTTTCCAGGATGTCGCCAGGCCAGGTTCAATCTGTAGATCGTCGCCCGACCAGACGAGCGTGTCATAGATGTGCTTCGCCGCTTCGGCATGACTGCCCAGCGCCGAGAAGTGCGGATCCAGAGACTCCGGGCCGCCGCGCACACCCATGGTGAGTGTCTGGGCCTGTGCCGAGGCAAGAAAGGACCCGGCTGCAAAGGTTAAACCCAGTGCCAATGCCGCGGATGCAAATAGTCGTTTCGTTTTCATGGTTCCCCCTGTTACGGAATGTGGAAACATTATTTTTAATTCCATATGGAACTTGTAATCCTGACGATGTTCAGGAATAGTCCGTCTGTCAAGTTCTATATGGAACTAATGAAACTCTAAAAAAAGCAATCGGGCGCAATGTCAATTCAGTCTCCACCGCCTTCACCGTCGCGGCCAGTGTGTGTGTCGGGCATGGATCTCATGACCGAAGCCAAGCTCTGGCGGAACCCTTGTCCCTTTTCCTTTCGGCTGAACTATCTGGCTCTCCGCTACAACAGTGCCTGCTATGACTGGGTTCAGAAAACCGAAGGCCTGAGCCGGATCGAATACATGGTCGTCTATTCCCTGGCGCTCTGCGAGGGCGGTCAGGCCCGTGACATTGCCCGCTCCTCCGGCTTCCCGAAAAACAGCCTGTCGCGCGCGATCGCGAAACTCGAAGAGTCCGGACTGATCACCCGGCGCCGCGGCACCGGCGACGGAAGGGGGCAGGCTTTGTTTTTGAGTGAAGAAGGCCGAGCGCTTTTCCGGCGAACCCTGCCGGCCTTCGAGCGGCGCGAGCAAGAGATGCTGACCGGTCTCAGCGACGATGAACAGCGGACTCTGTCTCATCTGCTTGCCAAGGTCGTGCTGAACTGCGCGCCGCTTTCGGATGAGTTTCCCAAAGACTTCAACCCCTCCGCGACGGAATAAGTAGCTATGATGATTTCGGACATGAACTGGATGGATGTCGAACGTCAGGTCGCGCGGGACACGCGCTGTGTCCTGCCGATCGGTTCGGTCGAACAGCACGCGCAGCTCTCCCTCTGCGTCGATGTCATCAATTCGGAGCGCGTGGCGCGTGAAGCAGCAGAACCGCTTGGTGTTCCCGTCTATCCGGTGATTCCCTACGGCATGACCCCGTATTTTACCGCCTATCCCGGCACGGTGACCTTGCGGATCGAGACCCTGATGGCCCTGATGCGCGACATTATTGCTTCCCTGCGCCGGACCGGCTTCAACCGTATTCTGATCGTCAATGGTCACGGTGGAAACTCCGCAGTCGGTGCGCTCGGTCAGGAACTGATGGCCGATTATGGTGATATTTCGATCCGGCTGCACAACTGGTGGAATGCGCCTTTGACAGCGGCCAAGACGAGAGAGATCCATCCTATCGGCACCCATGCCAACTGGATGGAGAACTTTCCCTGGACGCGCCTGGCGCATGCTCCGGCACCCGAGGGTGAAAAGCCGGCACCCGATATGGCCGCAATCCGTGCCGCGACACCTCAAAAGGCGCGGGAGATCCTGGGAGACGGCAACTTCGGCGGTCCCTGGCAGGTTGACGACGAGGCGGCGCTGGAGCTCTGGAAGACCGGCGTCGAAGAAACCCGCGCCGCAATCGAGGGGCCCTGGCCGGAGCTGGAGCGGAGCTGATGTCCCGCGATCCGGTCCTGATATGGGGCGCCGGCGCCATCGGCGGGATCCTCGGGGCCTACTGGGCGCGGGCCGGTGTTCCGGTGATGATGGCCGACATCGACGCCGACCATGCCGTTGCCTGTTCGACGGAAGGGGTGTTGATTGAAGGTCCGGTCGAGGGATTCCGCCAGATCGTAAACTGCGTTACGCCGGATGCTGTGGAGGGCCGCTATCGCTGTGTCGTGCTCGCGGTCAAGGCACAGGCAACGGAAGACGCCATGCGCATGCTGCTTCCTCATCTGGCGGAGGACGGTTTTGTCCTCTCCGCCCAAAACGGACTAAATGAGCGTTTGATTGCCGAGATGGCGGGGCGCGAGCGGGTCATGGGCGCCTTCGTGAACTACGGCAGTGACTGGCAGGCACCGGGCCGGATTCTCTTCGGCAACCGTGGTGCCGTTGTCGTCGGTGAAATCGATGGTGCGGTGAGGCCGCGTACCCGGGAGATGCACCGGCTGCTGCAGATTTTCGAGCCTGACGCGGTTCTGACGGAGGAGATCTGGAGTTATCTCTGGGGCAAACTGGGGTACGGCGCCATGCTGTTCGCGACGGCACTGACCCCTGATAGTATGTCAGCCAACTTTGCCGACCCGGCGCGCGTGCCCGCGTTGATCGCGCTGGGACGCGAGGTGATGGCCGTCGCCCGGGCCGAAGGCGTGAAGCCGCGCGGGTTCAACGGCTTCGATCCGAGTGCTTTTGCGCCTGGTGCGCCGGACCAGGCCGCCTGGCAGTCGATTGCGGCACTGGCCGATTTCACCTCCAAAACCGCCAAGACTCACTCGGGAATCTGGCGCGATCTGGCCGTTCGCCGTCGCCGGACGGAAGTCGATCCGCAGATCGGGGTGATCACTGAAATCGCCGCATCGCATGCAATCGAGGTACCGCTTCTGTCCCGGCTGGTTGCCCTGATCCACGATATCGAGGAGGGCCGCCGGCCCCAGTCAGCAGAAACCTTCGCCGAGCTCACGTCGGTTCTTTCCGCCGAGCAGGCCTCATGAGCGTTGCGCTGGTTTCGGGAATCTGCGGCGGCATCGGCGCGGCTATCGCCAGGCGGCTCGCAGAGGATGGTTTTCTGGTGGTTGTCACCGACCGGCCCGGCGAAGCCTTTGAGCGCGCCGCAACCGGACTCGGCTTCCCGGCTTTTGCCGCCGATCTGGGTGATAAAGCCGAGGTTATGCGGCTTGCGGAAAAGGTCGCGGCCGAGCAGGGAGCGCCGGAGGTTCTGGTCAATGCGGCGGGGGGCGTTTGCGGTCAGATCCGCCAGCCGGTCGACGAGGTGCCCGAGGAAGACTGGCGCAACGTCTTTGCCGCCAACATCGACAGCGCCTTCTTCCTGGCCCAGGCTCTGGTGCCGGAAATGCGCGCTTCAGGGAAAGGCAGGATCATCACCATCAGTTCGGGGGCGGGCTTGCGGCCCAGCCTGACGGGTATACAGGCTTACACCGCAGCCAAACATGCCCTGGTCGGCCTGACGCGTCAGCTGGCGCTTGAGCTTGGTCCACAGGGCATTACCGTCAATTCCGTCGCTCCGGGTTTCGTATTGTCCAACGAAGCCACCCGCCGGCAATGGGAGAGCTACGGTGATGAAGGCCAGAAAGCCCTGATCGAGCGCATTCATCTGCGCCGTCTGGGCAGGCCTGAAGACATCGCGAATGCGGTTTCCTTCCTGGCCGGGGACGAAGCTGCGTGGATCACGGGGCAGGTGCTTTGCGTGGATGGCGGACAGTCCTGAGCAACTGAAATCCGGAAAATGCTTAAACCCTTTGATACAAAAACGGCCCCACCCGTCCCGATAGAGTGAGGCTCCGACGCTGCGGTTTCGAACAAGACACAGACTTCGAAAGTCCAGGCCCATCCGCAGCTCGTTGGGGGGACCCTCTCTTCTTGAGCATCATATGAACCGGTGAGGCATTCTCGAATAAAACTCCGTCGCCGTGCTCAACCCCGTTGCCCTGCTCGACCCCGTTGCCCTGCTCGACCCCCTTGCCCTGCTCGACAAGGGGTGGTAATTGCGCCTAAAGCTTGTCGGCGGGCTTTCGGGCGTTTCAATCGCGTTTCGTCTGATAGTCTTGATGCCAGTCAAGCCCGCGAACTGATAAAGAAGGCAAAGAGCGAATGGAACAGGGCCGCTATCTCTACATTCTTGTTCTTGCGGTTTTCGTGATAGCAGGTCGTAAGTTCCTTGATGCCTGGCGCGATGAGGCGCCGGGCGGGACCACGCGACGCGTCCTTTTTGGCGGCCTTTGCCTTGCCTGCTTTCTCATCGTAGCGTTTTTCGAAATTCAGCTTTAGGGCAGATCGCGGCTGAATAGAATCGCGTCAGTTCTGCCTATATCCAGGCGATTCCGCGCGCGCGGCTTGAAATAAAAGCGGCCTGTTTCAGACCTTTTTTCCGCAATCGCTCTGGGCCGCGTCGCTGACATCCCGTCCGCAGAGGTCGCAACGGTCCACGCCATCGATGGCGCTGAGACCACCACAGCTTCCGGCAATTCGGCGGCCCGACAGAATGACACCGACCGCCATCCCGGCGACCACCAGCAGCAACACAACGAAAGCAGCGGCAATAGTCTCTAAAAGCATTGTCTGCAACCCTTTCCCGGCGTCTCGTCTAGCCGCCGAAGTCGTCGAGCATAATGTCCTCACGCTCGACCCCAAGGTCAAGCAGCATGTTGATCACCGAGATATTCATGATGGGCGGTCCGCAGAGGTAGTACTCGCAGTCTTCCGGAGCCGGGTGATCTTTCAGATAGTTTTCAAACAGCACGTTGTGGATGAAACCGGTATCGCCGTCCCAGTCGTCGTTTGGTTGAGGATCCGAGAGCGCCACGTGCCACTCGAAGTTTTCGTGTTCCGCCTGCAGTTTGTCGAAATCCTCGACAAAGAACATCTCGCGGCGGCTGCGCGCGCCGTACCAGAAGGTGATTTTCCGCTCGGTGTCGATCCGCATCAACTGGTCGAAGATATGCGAGCGCATCGGCGCCATGCCGGCGCCGCCGCCGATGAAGACCATTTCCTTTTTCGTGTCGCGCGCAAAGAAGTCACCGAACGGACCGGAGATGGTCACCTCGTCGCCCGGCTTCAGATTGAAGACGTAGGACGACATGAGACCGGGCGGAACGGATTTAGGGTCGGCGTGAGGCGGCGGTGTGGCGATGCGCACGTTGAGCATGATCACGCCCTTCTCCTCCGGGTAGTTGGCCATGGAGTAGGCGCGCATCACCTCCTCCTGGTTGTCGACCTTGAGGTCCCAGAGGTGAAACTTGTCCCAATCCTCGCGATACTCCTCTTCGACATCGAATTGCTTAAAGTCGAGCTTGTAGGGCGGGCATTCGATCTGAATGTAGCCACCAGCGCGGAAGTCCACGTTCTCGCCTTCGGGAAGCTCCAGCACGAGACATTTGATAAAGGTTGCCACATTGTCGTTGGAGCGCACGCGGCAGCGCCACTTCTTGACGCCGAAGACCTCGTCCGGAATCCGGATTTTCATCGGCTGTTTCACCGAGACCTGGCAGGACAGCCGGTCTCCCTCGCGTGCTTCGCGCTTGGTGATATGGGACAGCTCGGTGGGCAGGATCGATCCGCCGCCTTCGTCGATCTTGACCCGGCACTGCGCGCAGGTGCCGCCGCCGCCGCAGGCTGAGGCCACGAAGAGGTTCTCGGCCGCCAGGGCACCCAGGAGCTTGCCGCCGGCCGGCACGTGGATCGTGCGTTCGTCGTTGATCAGGATCTCGACCTCGCCGCTGGCCACCAGCTTCGAGCGGGCGAAGAGGATAACCGCGACCAGCGCCAGGATAACGGCTGTGAAGAGGGTGACACCGAAAATGAAGTTTTCCATGGCTGGGTCCGTCAGAGCTGAACGCCGGAGAAGGACATGAAGGCCAGAGACATCAGGCCTGCTGTCATGAAAGAGATTCCCAGGCCCTGCAGGCCCGGAGGCACGTCGCTGTACTTGAGCTTCTCGCGCAGGCCGGCCAGCGCGACGATGGCCAGCGCCCAGCCGACTCCCGAGCCGAAGCCGTAGACCACGCTCTCACCGAAATCGTAGTTCCGCTCCACCATAAAGAGGGAGCCGCCCAGGATCGCGCAGTTCACTGTAATCAGCGGCAGAAAGATGCCAAGTGCGTTGTAGAGCGCCGGAAAGAAACGATCGAGTGTCATCTCGAGGATCTGCACCATGGCGGCGATCACACCGATGTAGCTGATCAGGCCGACAAAGCTCAGATCGGTCCCGGTCACACCAAGCCAGCTCAAGGCGTCCTGCTGCAGAAAGTACGTGAAAATCAGGTTGTTGGCGGGAACCGTAATCGATTGGACGACGACCACGGCGATTCCCAGGCCGAAAGCGGTTTCGATCTTCTTTGAAACCGCCAGGAAGGTGCACATCCCGAGAAAGAACGAGAGGGCCAGGTTTTCGACAAAGATGACTTTGACGAAGAGGCTGAGATAGGCTTCCATCAGGCGTGTTCCTTGACCTGCACGTCCATGATCTGGAAGGAGATCTTCTCCCGCTGCTGGCTTTTAACCGTGCGCAGAACCCAGATAAAACAGCCGATGATGAAGAACGCGCTCGGCGGCAGCAGGAGCAGCCCGTTGGGCTCGTACCAGCCGCCGTTCTTGACCAGAGGCAGGATTTCCAGGCCGAGCAATGTGCCGGCGCCGAAAAGCTCGCGGATCACGGCGACGCCAATCAGGATCACGCTGTAGCCAAGCCCGTTCCCGATCCCGTCCAGGAAGCTCGCCATCGGCGGGTTCTGCATGGCATAGGCCTCGGCGCGGCCCATGACGATGCAGTTGGTGATGATCAGGCCGACGAAAACGGAGAGGGTTTTGGAGATCTCATAGGCATAGGCCTTGAGGATCTGGTCCACCACGATCACCAGCGAGGCGATGATCACCATCTGCACGATAATGCGGATGCTCCCTGGGACCTGGTGACGGATCAGGCTGATCGAAAGGTTCGAAAAGGCGCAGACGCTGGTGAGCGCGATGCACATGATCAGCGAGACTTCGAGCGAGGAGGTCACCGCCAGCGCTGAGCAGATACCGAGGGTTTGCAGGATGATCGGATTGTTTTCGATCAACGGGTCTGTCACCAGTTTCCGGGTTTCAGCCATTGTCGCCCAACTCCTCTTGCAGATTGTTCAAAAAGGGGCCGAAGCCGTTTTCATCTGCCCAAAACCGTACGAGGTTGCTGACCCCACGGGAGGTCAGGGTCGCACCTGCCAGGCCGTCCACCTGATGAATGCCGTCCGGCCCGCTGGCCGCGGCGCCCTTGACCACCTCGATGCGCAGGGTCCCGTCGTCGTCGAACAGCTGCTTGCCCGGCCATTGACCTCGCCAGGAAGGATTATCGACCTCGCCGCCCAGTCCGGGCGTTTCCGCATGCTCGTAAAATTGCAGCCCGATGACTTCGCGGCCATCGGGTTTGACCGCGAGATAGCCATAGAGTGTCGACCAGAGCCCATAGCCGTGGACCGGCAGGATGACCGTGTTGACGCTGCCTTCGCCATCTTTGACCAGATAGACCTTTGCGTAATGGGCCTTCCGGCGTATCGACGCGATATCCTGATCGGAGGAAAGCGCGACGCTCATCGCGGGGTCACGCGCCGCATCCCGCTGAACGTAATCCTCGTAATCAACGGCGTCGGTGAAAGAGCCTGTGCGGAGGTCGACGATGCGCGGCTCAACCTGTTTGAAGAGCTCATCGATATCGGCGTCCGGGCGCATCAGCCCCGAGACCTCGAGGATGTTCCGGCGAACCTCTTCGCGTTTGTTGGCTTCCTGCAGATCGCGCAGGCCCACGGCTGTCGCCGAGACGACAACGGAACAGACTAAACAAAGCACCACCGCCACGCCCACGATTTTCCATGGGTTATCGTTCGGTACGGCGAGGATTCTCTGTATCCAGGATGGCTGCTCAGCCATGTCGCCTCCGCCTGCGTTGGATGTTGGCCTTAACCACTACATAGTCAATCAGCGGCGCAAATACATTGCCGAAAAGAATGGCCAGCATCATGCCTTCCGGGAAGGCCGGGTTGACCACACGGATCAGCACGCACATCACGCCAATCAAGGCACCGTACCACCAGCGACCGGCATTTGTCATGGCTGCGGAGACCGGTTCGGTGACCATGTAGACGAGGCCGAAAGCGTAGCCGCCAACAACGAGATGCCAGTACCAGGGCATAGCAAAGGCCGGGTTGGTATCACTGCCGATCAGGTTGAACAGCGTGCTCATCGCCACCGTACCAAGCACGCAGCCGGCGATCAGCCGGACGTTCGCTATTCGGGTGTAGACGAGAAAGATGCCGCCGATCAAACATGCGAGAGCCGAGGTTTCTCCCAGTGAACCCTGCATAAAGCCGAAGAAAGCGTCCCACCAGTCGAGCCCGATGCTCCCCAGCGCGCCGTGACCTTGCGAGGCGACGACACTCAGCGAAGTTGCGCCGCTGAAGCCGTCAACCGGGACCCATACGGCGTCGCCGGACATTTGCGCAGGGTAGGCGAAGTACAGAAAAGCACGGCCCGTAAGTGCCGGGTTGAGAATGTTCTTGCCGGTGCCGCCGAAGATTTCCTTGCCGATTATGACGCCGAAAATGATGCCCAGGGCGACCTGCCAGAGCGGCGTGGACGCGGGCAGGATCAACACGTAGAGCATCGAGGAGACGAAGAAGCCTTCGTTGACTTCGTGACCTCGAATGACCGCGAAGGCCACTTCACAAAGACCGCCGGCGGCCAGCGTCACTACGTAGATCGGGAAAAAGTAGAGGAAGCCGTGGACGAAGCAGGCAAAGAGGTTGTCTGGTGAATAGCCGATCCCAAGAATATCCAGTATCCAGCCGCGCCAGCCGCCGGCCGTCTCCAAGCCCAGTTGAGCGAGGGCGCTATTGGCCTGGTATCCCGTATTCCACATACCCCAGAGAATACAGGGGATGGTGGCGAGGACCACGTAGGTCATGGTCCGCTTGAGGTCGAGGCTGACGCGTGCGTGAGGGGCGGCCTGAGTGACCGTTCTCGGGGAATAAAGAAGCGTATCGACCATCTCGTAGACGGCATAATACTTTTCGTACCTGCCGCCCTTGAGAAACTGCGGCTCGATCGAATCAAGCCATTGCCGCAGACCCATAACTAACCTTCCGCTTCAATCTTCTTAAGGTTTGCGCGCAACGCCATACCATACTCATATTTGCTCAGACAAACATAAGAGCAGAGTGCGAGGTCTTCCTCGTCGAGTTCAAGGCAGCCGAGCGCTTGCGCGTCCTCCGTATCCAAAATGAGCAGAGCACGCAGCAGCTGGGTCGGAAGAATGTCGAGCGGTATCACGTCTTCATAAAGTCCGATCGGGACCATCGCCCTCGGACTACCGTTCAAGCTGGTATTGAACGGAAAGCGAATTCCGCGGCCAAAGAGGCTCGAAAAATGGACGTTTGCCGTCGAGAACTTCCGCATACTGGGAATCAGCCAGCCGAAGAGTTCCCGTTTGCGGCCTTCTTCCATCAGCGTGATTTGATGGTGAAAGCGGCCCAGATAGGCGAACGGCCCGTCCGCTGTACGGCCCGTCAGGACGTTTCCGGCAATCACCCTGACTTCAGTGTCCGCTGTCTCGCCTTCAACCAGCGTCGCGGTCGAGGCGCCGACCCGGCTGCGGATGAGCCGAGGTCGTTTGGCCGCCGGGCCGGCGAGCGATATCACACGTTCGGTCGGCAAATGACCTGTGCGGAAAAGGGCACCGATCGCCATGACATCCTGATAGTTGGCATGCCATACGGTTTTTTCGGCGTGCACGGGCTCGAGCAGGTGGATATGGGTGCCCACGAGACCTGCCGGGTGCGGACCTTCAAAAGTCGCCCGTACGACATTCTCGCCCCCAACCGGCGGGATCTCCGCGTCTGGACGATGACAGAGATAAGTTGTTCCGTCGGTGAGTTTGGCCAGCAGGCGCACGCCGTTGCGGAAATCCCCCGGCGCCTCGCCAATGACCGTTGCGGCGTCCGGCGCGAGCGGGCTCGAATCCATCGCAGTGATGAAGATGGCCGCCGGAGCCGATTCGGGATCTGGAACTCTGGAGTAGGGCCGTGTTCGCAGGGTCGTCCAAAGACCGGAGGTCAAAAGATTGTCCTTGATCCGGTCCCGGTCGAGATTCGGGATCTCCTCCGCTTTGTAACTGGCGAAAGAGATCGGCTCGTCCTGCTCGTCGATATCGATGACCACCGATTCCAGGACGCGCCGGGCGCCACGGTTGATCGCCCGGACCCGTCCGCCGGCAGGCGCTGTATAGACAACGCCTTCAAACCGCCTGTCTGCGAACAACACCTGACCGCGGTGAACCGTATCGCCCTCTGCGACCATCATCTTGGGCTTGAGTTCATGGTAATCCGTGCCAACCACGGCGCAGCTGGTGATGGCCGGCCCGTCTTCTATTTTTTGCTCCGGCGATCCGTCGATCGGCAGATCGAGGCCCTTCTTGAGCTGAAAGGCAAGGATTTCCCCACCGGATTCGCCCGGGCTGATCCCCCGGGTCGGTTGTGCTGTTTGTGGCTCAAGCATTTGGCCTCGTTACTCTCACTCGCGTCGCAGCCCCGCTCAATGCGGCGATATTCCATCCTTATAATACGAGTGGCTGGGAGGCGCAAAGCCGTTCCGCAGTTCCATGCTCATCCAACGATGGCCTGCTTCATTTTCAGGTTCTCGTACTCTATTTCCAGCATGCGGTGCCGGACCGCGTCGCCGATGGAGACCAGTCCGCACAACCTGCCCGCATCGACAACAGGCAGATGCCTGAAACGGCCATCGGTCATGCGTTTCATGACGTCTTCCAAGTTATCGGCGGGTGTGCAGGTCTTGGGATCGGCTGTCATGATCTCCTGAACCTGACTGTCGAAGACTTCCAGACCCGTTGTATCAAGGGTGCGGACCACGTCGCGTTCGGAAATGATCCCGACGGGCTTGTTGTCGCCGTCCACGACGACAAGCGCCCCGACCCGCCGGCGATTGAGCTCCGCAACGACCTCTTTGACTGTCATTTCAGGCGGCACTGTGAAAATCTCGCCGCCCTTATCGGCAAGGATAGCGGCCACGGTCAGGCTCGGCAGTCCCGCCCCCACGCTCGCTTCGGCGGTCTGCGAATGAGTTCGCTCGTGCTTTTCGTCTTCGGCCATCGGGCTTTTGTAAGAAATCGGCGCCATTGATCTCATCCTCTTCCGGCAGCTAGGCGCTGCCTGTTGGGCCAGCCGTCGATCTTGCGGCCAGCCGGGACACTGAATGAGAGAATACAGCCTAAAACCGCTTGATGGGTAGACCCATTAAGGCTTTTACGGTCATTTTTCAAAGCCTGGCATCCTTCCTACCCGCCTTCGCGTTGGAGGATCACATCACTATTTCGCCAAAAACCATCAAACCAGAGGCCACGACAAACTAGACAAGGCCGAGACGGATTGAGATAAACAACCGTGACTGTTCGATTGAGGATTCGGGACAATGGCTCATAGTCTCTCCAGACGAAAATTTATCGGCCATGCGCAAGGCATGGTTCTCGCTACGCCATTCTTAAGCCTGATGGGCTGCAGCGACGCGTCCCAGGATTTGGTCACGCTCGATGGCAAGACGATGGGAACCACCTACAGCGTTAAACTCGCCGGCACCCCGCGGGGCATCGACGAGAGGGCACTCGCGCAAGACATCGAGGAGACTCTGGAGAGCGTCAATCTGCAGATGTCCACCTACCGGCCGGATTCAGAGCTTTCACGCTTCAACGCGGCCGACGAGGGCGCTTGGGTGTCGACCTCTGCGGATACGCGCTTCGTCATTGACGCGGCCCTGCGGGTCAGCCGGCTGACCGCTGGAGCCTTTGACCCCACCGTCGGCCCGATTGTCGAGCTTTGGGGCTTTGGCGCAGGCCACGACGATCCGCAGTTACCGTCACCGGAAGATGCCGCAGCCGCCCGGGAGGTCGTCGGTTTCTCCAAGGTCGAGACGCGATCGGGCGATTCAGCCGTTGCCAAGCAAACCCGGGGAGTGAATCTGGACCTTTCCGGCATTGCGAAGGGCTTTGGTGTCGACAAGGTTGCCGAATACCTTGAGCGGGAGGGAGTGGAGAACTATCTCGTCGAGGTTGGCGGCGAGCTGCGCAGCAAAGGTGTCGGCCCCGGCGGAAAGCCCTGGCGCGTTGGAATCGAGCGGCCGAGCGGGGTTCCAGGTGATCTGCAGCAGGTTATCGAGCTTAAAGGAGAAGCTCTTGCGACCTCCGGCAATTACCGGATCTTCTTCGAGCAGGATGGCCGGCGCTATTCGCACATCATTGATCCGCGCACCGGCCGTCCGGTGGAGCACAGTCTTGCTTCCGCGACGGTTGTCGCACCGACGACTATGGAAGCCGATGCGCTCTCGACCTCGCTCCTGGTGCTTGGGCCCGATGCAGGCATGAAGCTGGCGGTTGAGCAGGATATTGCAGCCTTCTTCATCACCGGCAACGGCGAGAGCCTCTCCGAGACATCCTCACCAGCGTTTGCCCGCCGCTTCAAGTCTTGAGGCCGAGGCTGAGGGCTGTGCCTTTCGCCCCGGAGCGGACGATGGGCCGCTGAGCCATTTGCTCGATGTCGAGCCCTGCGCTCCATGTAACCTGCGCCCGATAGATACGGGCGATGGAGGGGTCTTTTTGAATCAGGTTTGATACACCGGTGTATGGCATGGGCTTATCCGGTGCGATCTAGAGCAGATCCGGTTTAGATGGAATCGCCTTGGGCGATCCGTCGTACCGGTGAATCTGCTCTACCTATAAGATGTAGAGCGGGTTCACATGTTTTAGCGAAAACACAGAGTGTTTCCGTTAAAACATCACGCGCTCTAGTCGCGAAGAGGCACATCCATCGCGTCGACGGCGTATGCCGCCAAACTGCGGCCAGCCTCATGCATGGTGAGGTAGGTTTGGTCCGCGCCTGCCTCCCTTATCCGTTTGACATGATCGGCGTAGAGGGCATGACTGATAATCGGCCCGGAGAAGCCCCGGGCGCGCAGTGTCCGCACTGAGATCAATTTCGCTTCAATATCGTCCATTGCCAGGATTGCAGCTTCAATGCGATGCAGCTGGACGCCGCTCCAGAAACTGCTGTCTTCGGCATCCGCGAAGATTACGTTTCGTCCCGCGTCGGCATGCGCCTTGGCTTTGTAGGGGTCAGCGTCGAGTCCCACGGGCAGTTTGCCGGCCTTGCTCAGAGATTCATAAGCCGCTGAGCCTGTCCGCCCCATGCCGAAGACGATCACATTGCTGTCGCCAAGGTCTTTTGGCTGTTCGTCGGGCCGGCGTGTCTTGAGCTCAAAACGCTGGAGCTGATTCTCAAAGCGTTCGAACAGCGGATGGGCGATCCGGTTCAAGGGAGCGGCGATGAGGAAAGACAAAGAAACGGCTATCGCCAAAGGCACGATAAATGGTTCTGCCGCCGGAATGCCGGCGGCGACGATCAGGCCGAATTCGCTGTAGGCCGTCAGGGACAGGGCGGCCAGAAAAGACGTTCTCGCACGCAGACGGAAAGCAAGCATGAGAAAGAAGAAGAGGACACCTTTCAGCGGCAGCAGGACCCCGAGAACCAGGGCGAAGACGATAGCATTCCAATCCGGCAATCCGGACATCCCGATCGAGAGGAAAAACCCGACCAGGAATACTTCTTTCAGGGACCAAAGGGACTCTGAAAGCTCCTTGGCGCGCGTGTGAGTCGATAAAAGCAGGCCCATGACCAGAGCGCCAATCTCACCCTTGAGACCGATCAACTCGAAGCCGACACCGCCGATGACGAGGCTCAGCAAGAGTCCGGTGAGAACCAGCACCTCGTCGTGACCGACGGAATCCAGGATTTTAAAGAGCACCGGCCGCAACAGCGGCATGGCGAAGATGAGCAGTGCCCAGGGCCCTGGAAGCTTGCCTGCGAAAATTGCCAGAACGACCAGGGCAATGATATCCTGGACAATCAGGATTCCGATCGCGGTGCGTCCGTGGAAGTTGCCAAGTTCTCGCTTGGCCTCAAGCATCTTCGCCGAGAGGACCGTGGAGGAAAAACCAAGGGCAATGGCGACGAGCAGCGCAACCGTCCAGTCATCGACGAAAAACAGCCGGGTGATGGGCGTGAAGAGGACGATGGACAGCCCGAAGTGAATAAGAGCACCACCGACGACCGGTGGTTCTGCGATTTGCCCCAGCTTCAGCTTCAGGCCAATCGTGAACAGAAGCATCAGTACGCCCAGATTGGCGAGGTAGTCCAGGATCGGCCCGGTCGTCGCAGGCATCCCAAACTCTGGGCCGACAGCATTGACAAAAAAGCCGGCAGCCAGAAAACCGACAAGCGGCGGCAAACCCACTTGCCGCGCCGCGAGCCCAAAGATGAAGGCTGAACCGATCGCAAAGACTTCGAATACCATGCCGATCTCTATCCGCTCGCGGGCTTTCCGGCCAAAAGCCCGGCTTCACATGAGTGCGGTGGCAACACCGCGGGAAATACCGCAGGAGTTTACCTGAGCTTCAGCGCATTGACAGCTGAACTTACGTCAAACGTGAGATGGTCCCCCGGTTTTGTTACGCCGCCGTCGTACAACGTCAGCACGTCACGGCAATCCAAATGGCCGTGGCAGTTCAATCGGCCGACAGGGACAGTGTTTGGCTCACATCGTTAGAGCAGACTCACCGAGACGCGGGGTCGTTGTGAGCGAGCCCATTTCACTTGGAGCTGCTCCAAGACACAAGTCACGCTTACATAACACGTGGCGCAAGACGTCAGGCAGGTCTTAGTCCGAGGCGGTGTTTGCTGTCACCCTCGAGATCTCGTTAGACGACAGCGATGGCCGCTATCACACGGCGCCCTTCAAGGTCTGTCCTGCCTTAAAGCGGACCGACTTCGAAGCCTTGATCTTGATGGCGTCACCTGTTCTCGGATTGATGCCTTTACGCGCCGCCCGTTTCGCGACGGAGAAGCTGCCGAACCCAACCAGTTGAACCTTCTGGTTCTTTTTCAGTGACGTCGTGATCGTTCCGATGAGATCTCCCAGGGTCTCTCTGGCCGCCGCGGCTGAACAACCGGTGCCGCCTTGAATAACTTCGATCAGATGCTGACGGTCGCTGGTGCCCTCAGGTGTTGCCTTGTAACGGCGTGCCGCTGGTTTCTTTGCGGCTTGGGCAGTCTTGGGAGCAGCTTTTTTCGGGGCAGCTTTTTTTGCTGTGGCTTTCTTCACAGGTTTCTTGGCCATTGGAAATTTCTCCTCAGAATTCTGTAGCTTACGAACAGAAGTACGCTGCGAATCCGGAAAAGGTCAAATCCCGCGCAGTTTTGTCACGGCAGCACCTTTGGGAAGAAGCACCAGGACACATCGTGACGAAGCCGTCATTCATCTCTGCCCATGGGCGCATGGGGATCGCTGCGCGGTGACTACGGTTCAGTTTGTGCGGCAGAATTACGCAGTGTCCGGGAGCGCCGGATTCATCCTGCATCGGTCAAGAATCAGACTTGGAACTCATAGGCTGGTTCCTCTTTGCCTCCCTTCAAATTGCGTCACATAACCAAAATCTTTCCGAAAACTCTCTGTCACATGGCTGCTCTAGAGATGGTCTTGCAAAGGAATCATTAACCCTGTTTGCGGCGCAGCAAGCGGCGTTTGCAGTGGGGGCGTGCAATGCGTGCCCCGCGACGATTAATCTCTAAGGGGACTCACTATGCCACCGGTCATCAATGAATTTGTTTTCAATCATACTGGAAGCGACACCAACGAGTTTGTCGAAGTTTTGGGCGATCCACTCGCCGACCTTTCAAGTTTCTGGATCCTGCAAATCGAGGGTGATTCGAACGCCACAACCGGTTCGATCGTGAGTGCGACACAGCTCGGGACGACCAACGATGAAGGCTACGCCACGACGGGTTTCGTCAACGGCCTCTTCCAAAATGGATCTTCGACGCTCCTTCTGGTCGAGAATTTCACCGGCGCCGTCGGCGATGATATCGATGCCTCGGGCGACGGTGTCATCGACAACGCACCCTGGAGCAATCTCGTCGATTCGGTCGCGGTCAACGATGGCGGCGCGGGGGACTTGAGTTATT
The DNA here is from genome assembly GCF_007004665.1 of Denitrobaculum tricleocarpae. GTDB lineage: Bacteria > Pseudomonadota > Alphaproteobacteria > Kiloniellales > Kiloniellaceae > Denitrobaculum > Denitrobaculum tricleocarpae. The sequence continues at coordinate 134,168 of NZ_ML660061.1, forward strand.
CAGACACTGTCCTGACGGCGGGCTTTGACGGCGGACAGTTCACGCCGGGCGGGGCATCACGCATTCCCGACGGCACTGACACGGACACGACTGCAGACTGGGTGCGCAACGACTTCGATCTCGCCGGGATCGACGGCTTTCCCGGATCGCTCGTGGAGGGCGAGGCAGTCAATACGCCGGGCGCCGAAAACACCACCGAGCTCGATCAAGGCGGCGGTGATGCCGCTTTTATGTCCATCTTCGAGATTCAGGGTGCGGGTCACCGCTCGTCGGTCGAGGGCGAATTCGTCAAGACATCCGGTGTGGTCACCGCCATCGACAGTGGTGGATTCTACATTCAGGACCTGATCGGCGACGGCGACATCGCGACCTCTGATGCGATCTTCGTTGCCGGAAACCCTGCCGAAGTTTCGATCGGTGACGGCGTTCTGGTCACCGGTTCCGTTATCGAATTTCAAGGCAACAACCGGCCCAATGATCTGACCGTCACACAGATCGTTGCGGCTGAGGTCTCCGTCGAAGTCGATAACCTTGATCTGCCCGATGCGGTGGTGCTGGGCGAAGGTGGCCGCCTGCCGCCAACGGAAGTTGTCGAGGACGACGCCTTCGGTTCCTTTGATCCGGAAACCGACGGCATCGATTTTTATGAGAGCCTGGAAGGCATGCGGGTCACCATCCCGGACGCACAGGCAACTTCGGCGACCAACCGCTTCGGTGAAGCCTGGGCCGTGGCCAACCAGGGCGACAATGCGACCGGTATCAATGACCGGGGCGGCATTCAGCTGACCGAAGGGGACAACAATCCCGAGAAGATGCAGATCCAGCTCGACAGCGGCATTCTGCCCGACTTCTCGCCTGCTGTGAACGTGGGCGACGACCTGGGCGACGTCACCGGTGTGGTCGATTACAGCTTCGGCAACTTCGAACTGAAGCCGACCGAAGAGTTTACGGTCACGCCCGGCGGTCTGGAGCGCGAAGAGACCGGGCTGGTGGCGACCGACGACCAGCTGACCATCGCCAGCTACAACGTCCTGAACCTCGATCCCGACGCGACCGACGGCAGCGACGATGTGGGTAATGGACAGTTCGACCGCCTGGCTCAGCAGATCGTCAACAACCTGAAGAGTCCCGACGTCATCGCGCTGCAGGAAATCCAGGACAACAACGGCACCAACACCGGTGGGGATTTCTCTGCCGACGTAACGCTCCAGCTGCTGGTCGACGCCATCGTGGCAGCGGGCGGGCCGCAGTACGAGTTCGTCGATGTCGATCCGGAGTTCGAAAACCAGCAGGGCGGTCAGCCGGGCGGCAACATCCGCAACGCCTATCTCTACAATCCCGAGCGGACGTCGCTGGTCGAAGATTCGCTGACGGCCCTGACCCCGGCAGTCCTCACCGAAGCCGGTGTTTCCGATCCGGACGCCTTCAACGGATCGCGCATTCCGCTGCTTGCCCAGTGGGAGTTCAACGGTCACACGGTCACGACCATCAACAACCATCTTTCGTCGAAGTTCGGCTCGACGCCTGTTTACGGCGACACGCAGCCCTTCATCGATGCAGGCCTGGAAGAGCGCAAGGCGCAGTCCCTGGCGATTAACGAGTTCGTATCAGGTGAGCTCGCTGAAGATGCCGACGCCAAGATCGTTGTGCTGGGCGACCACAACGACTTCGAATTCGCCGAGCCGCAGGCGATCATGGAATCCGGCAACGACGACACACAGGAACTCTTTGACCAGATCAACACGATCGATCCGCTAGACGGACGCTATACCTTCAACTTCGAGGGTAACTCCCAGGTCCTCGACCATCTCCTGGTGACCGAGAGCCTGACCGACAAGACCGAATTCGACATCGTGCATGTAAACAGCGATTTCGGCGATACAGGCAGCAGCAACCCTGACGTTGTCAACGGCGCGGCCAGCGACCACGAGCCGATCATCGCCCGCCTGACCCTTGAGCCGGTTGTCGACATTCCACCCGCCCCACAGCCGACCAACGAAATCGTCCTGGAAAAAATCGGCGGTTTCGAGGGCGACGGCGCCGAAATCCTGGCCCATGATCCGGCCTCTCAACGCCTCTTCGTCACCAACGGCAGCGATGACTCGGTCGACGTGCTGGATATCTCCGACCCGAGCGAACCTGAGAAGATCGCAACCCTGGATCTTCCGGATGGCGTTGCCGTCGATGATATTACCTCGGTGGCCGCAAGCCAGGGTGTAATCGCCGTGGCCGCACCTTCCGACACGCCGGAAAACGATGGTCAGGTCTTCTTCTTCACCAATGCAGGCTTCTTCCTGGGCAGTGTCGAGGTCGGCAACCTTCCGGACGCCATTACCTTCACCCCGGACGGCAGCAAGCTCTTGGTGGCCAACGAAGGCGAGCCGCTCGACGATTCCGATCCGGACGGTTCAGTCAGCATCATCGATCTTTCCGGCGGTTTTGTCGGGCTGGACGAGAAGGTCCAGGAACTCGACTTCACGATCTTCAACGGCCGCGAGGAAGAGTTTAAAGCCAAAGGGATCCGCATCCCCGACGGCGCCACCGTCGCGCAGGCTCTGGAGCCGGAAAACATCGCGGTCTCCCCAAATGGCAAGATCGCAATGGTCACCCTGCAGGAAGCCAATGCGCTGGCCCTGCTGGATCTGGAAGCGGGTGTGGTCAAGGATATCATTCCGCTCGGTTACAAGGACCACTCGAAGGGCCAGCCGGTGCTGACCAACATCGATCTGACCGACTCCTTGCCGACCCTTGGTGTTACCGAAGCCGGGCAGGAGATCAAGTTGGGTGGTCTCTCCGGTCTCGACTACGCCGGGACGACCGACGACGGGAAGCTGGTCTTCTACACCGTGCCCGACCGGGGCCCGAACCCGGACAGCCAGGACGTCGATGGCGACGGCGGCAACGAGCGCCCCTTCGCACTGCCTGACTATCAGGCCCGCGTCCACAAGATCGAGGTCGATCCGGAGACCGGTGAAGCTGAATTCACCGACACGATCATGCTGCGTCGTTTCGACAAGTTCGGACAGGAGCAGCCGATCAGCGGCCTGCCGAACGCCGAAGGCCTGGATGAAGAGCCGGTGGACGCCAACGGCGATCCACTGCCCTACGACCCCTTCGGCGCCGATCTGGAAGGCGTGGTTGCGGACTCCGAAGGTAATTTCTGGATGGTCGACGAGTACCGTCCCGCGATCTACAAGTTCAACTCCGAGGGCATCCTGCTGAACCGCTTCATTCCGGAGGGCACGGCGGAAGCCTTCGGCGGCGTGCCGGCCGATACCTTTGGCCTGGAGACTCTGCCCGAAGAATATCTAAGCCGGCGCCCCAACCGCGGCTTCGAGGCCATGGCCCTGGATGAAGAGGGCGGTGTTCTCTACGCCTTTATCCAGACCCCGCTGGCCAACCCTGACCGGGCGACCAGCGATGCCTCCAGCATCATCCGTATTCTGGGGATCGATGTGGCCACCGGTGAGCCGGTTGCCGAACACGTCTATGTTCTCGAAGACCCGGCTTTTGACACCGGATCCGAGAACGTCGACAAGATCGGCGATGCGGTTTACGCCGAAGACGGCAAGATCTTCGTGATCGAGCGGGACTCCTCGACTGAAGAGAACGCCAAGAAGCCGATCTTCGAGATCGACCTGAGCAACGCCACCAATCTGCTGGCCGACGATGCGCCGGAACTTCCCGAGGGCCGGACACTCGAGAGTCTCTCGGTTGATGAACTGATCGATCTGGGCATCGATCCGGTGGACAAAATGAAGGTCCTGAACCTGCCTTCGATCGGCTACAACGCTGGGGATAAGCCCGAAGGCCTGACCCTGCTGCCCGATGGCCGTCTTGCGGTCATCAACGACAACGACTTCTCGCTGACCGGTGATCTGAACACCGAGACGGGCGAAGTCGGTATCACACCGGAGACACTGCCGGTCATACTCGGCCTGATCGACTTCAGCGACAGCAACCGTCTGGATGCCAGTGATCGGGACGGCGGGATCAACCTGCAGAACTATCCGATCTTCGGCATGTACCAGCCTGACGGCATTGCAGCCTACGAAACCGACGGCAAAACCTACTTCGTGACTGCCAATGAAGGTGATGCCCGGGACGAGGATGTACGCCTGAAAGACCTGGTGCTCGATCCCGAGGCCTTCCCGAACGCAGCCGAACTGCAGCAGGACGAGGTTCTGGGACGTCTGGAAGTGTCCGCCATCGATGGGGATACAGACGGCGATGGCGACATCGATCAGATCTTCGTCTTCGGCGGCCGATCCTTCTCGATCTGGGATGACCGGGGCAATCTGGTCTTTGACTCCGGCGACGATTTCGAACGGATCATCGCGGAACAGCGGCCTGATCTCTTTAACTCCCAGGGTGAAGCCGACAGCTTCGATAGTCGCTCCGACAACAAAGGGCCAGAGCCCGAAGGAATCGCCATCGGCGAGATCGAGGGTGAGACCTTTGCCTTCATCGGCCTGGAGCGGGCCGGCGGTGTCATGGTCTACAAGGTCTCGGATCCGAAGAACCCCGAGTTCGTGCAGTACATCAACACGGCCAACGAAGACGGCACGGCAACAGATATCTCGCCAGAGGGCCTGGTCTTCATCTCCGCCGAGGACAGCCCGAACGGCAAGCCGATGCTGGCAGTAGCGCACGAAGAGAGCGGTACGACTGCCCTTTATGAAATCGACGTGCCTCCGAAAGAGCCTGCCTTCACCCTGCAGATCCTGCATGCGTCGGATCTCGAGGGCGGTGTCGACGCCATCGAGTCGGCGCCGAATTTCGCGGCGATTGCCGACTTGCTCGAGGATACGCACGAGAACAGCATCACGCTTTCCGCCGGTGATAACTATCTGCCGGGTCCGTTCCTGAACGCGGCGAGTGATCGCTCCTTCCGGGATGACGGTATCTTCAACGATGTCTACAACGAGCTCTTCGGGCTGACCGGCAACGATGTCTATGCCGGACTGCGCGAGGGCGGCGGACGGGTGGATGTTTCGATCATGAATGTGATCGGATTTGACGCTTCCGCAATCGGTAACCATGAATTCGATCTGGGGTCCGACGCCTTCGAGAACATCATCGAAGAGGACTTCCGGGGTGACGGTCTTGGGGACGACCGTTGGGTCGGTGCCCAGTTCCCGTATCTTTCCGCAAACCTCGACTTTTCCGGAGATGCTGATCTGGGCAATCTCTTCACCGATCAGATCCTGGTCAGCGACGCCTTCAAGTCGGGTCCGGAACAGTCTGCGGCCGGTAACGGCAGTATTCCGAAGATTGCTCCCGCCACCATCATCGAGGAAGGCGGCGAGAAGATCGGTGTGATCGGGGCAACGACCCAGGTCCTGGAATCGCTTTCCTCGCCGAGCGGCACGGAAGTGATCGGTCCGAAGGAAAACAACATGCCGGCCCTGGCGGAGGTCCTTCAGCCAATCATCGATCAGATGGTCGCGGACGGGATCAACAAGATTATCCTGGTCAGCCACCTTCAGCAGATTTCCCTGGAGCAGGAACTGGCAACGCTTCTGCGGGGGATCGACGTCATCATCGCCGGTGGCTCGGACACTCTGCTGGCGGATGAAGAGGATATCGAACGCGGTCTCCAGGACGGTGACACGGCTGCGGGAGACTATCCCTTCACGACAACCAACGCAGACGGCGATCCGGTTGTCGTGGTCTCAACGGCAGGCGAGTACTCCTACGTCGGACGCCTGGTTGTCGACTTCGACGAGGACGGCGTGCTGATCCTCGACGAAGATGGTGACGCGACGGATGAGGATGTCTCCGGGGTCTTTGCCACCACCGACGAGCAGGTCGAGGCCCTCTACGGTGACCAGGATGCCTTTGCCGAGGGCAGCAAGGGTGATCTGGTCAAGGACCTGGTCGATGTGGTCTCGGGCGTCGTTGAAGAGCAGGACGGCAACATCTTCGGTAAGAGCGACGTCTTCCTGGACGGCCGTCGGACGGAGGTCAGAACCGAAGAGACGAACTTCGGCAATCTGACCGCCGATGCCAACCTTGCCGCCGCCAAGGCCTTCGACGACACGGTCGAGGTCTCGATCAAGAACGGCGGCGGTATCCGGGCACCGATCGGTGAGGTCGACTCGGAAGGCAACTTCCTGCCACCGCAGGCCAACCCGGACGCAGGCAAGGAAGCGGGTGAGATCTCCCAGCTCGATATCGCCAACTCTCTGCGCTTCAACAACGGTCTGACGGCTCTGACCCTGACGTCCGAACAGTTGCTCCAGGTGCTTGAACATGCCGTGGCAGCGACGGCAGAGGGGGCGACTCCGGGTCAGTTCGGTCAGTTCGGCGGTATCGCTTTCAGCTTCGATCCCAGCCAGCCCGCAGGCGGACGTATCGTCTCGGCGGCCCTGACAGACGAGGATGGAAATCCGACGGAAGCGCTGGTCGAAAACGGCGAGGTCGTGGATGCGGGCCGAAACGTCCGGGTCGTGACCCTGAGCTTCCTTGTCGATGGCGGCGACAACTATCCCTTCCAGGATTTCGTCAATGCCGATCCGACCTTCGCGAACCGGGTCGATCTGGCCGATGCCGGTCTCGAAGAGGGCGATGCCAACTTCGCGGCGGCTGGAACCGAGCAGGATGCTCTTGCCGAGTATCTTCTGGACAATTTCTCCGAAACTGCGTTCGGCGATGAAGAAACGGCACCGGAAGAAGATACCCGGGTCCAGAATCTGGCCGTTCGCGACGACACGGTGCTTGAAGGCATCGAAGACGGAACGGACCCGGACGGCGAGACCGGAGAAGACGGCGAGCCCGGCAGTGTCATCGAGAGCGAAATCGACTCTGACTCCAATATGGAAACCGATGGCACGAACTTGCCGGATGCCCTCTTTGGCTTGTGGGGCGACGACAATCTACGCGGCCACGGCGGTGACGATATCATCACAGGCAGCAACGGAGACGACCGTCTGAAAGGCGGTGACGGCGATGACCGGCTTTATGGCCAGAATGACGACGACCGGCTCTACGGCGGCGATGGTGACGATGAACTCGACGGTGGCAACGGTAACGACATCCTCAAGGGCGGTGACGGTGAGGACGAACTCCTCGGCGGTGACGGCAACGATATTCTCCAGGGCGGTGAAGGCGCCGACGTTCTTGAAGGCGGGCGCGGAAACGACCTGCTGCTGGGCGGTGCCGACGAAGATCTCTTCGTCTTCAACGCCGGTGATGGCCGGGATGTGATCCGGGACTTCGAACCGGGTATCGACAGCATCACGCTCGACGGCTTTGACGCTGCGTTGGTCGAAACGGCCGTCGAAAACGCAGTCGAGGCCGGTGACGCGCTGATCATTACGCTTGACGAAGCCTCTGGCGACGTTCTCGTTCTGGAGGACATCAAGAAGGATGACCTCTCGGAAGGCGACATTGTCATCTGAGCGTAACCAAACTGCAGTATGACTCGGAAGGAGGCGGAAGTGTCCGCCTCCTTCCGCCTTTTCAACTTCAGCAAAAAAGCAGGCAATGTTGGGTTCATCCGATCGCACGGCATTAAAGGCGGCGCTTTCCGAATCGCGGTCGATTTTTGCCGCTGCGGGTTTTTTCAGTCTTTTTATCAATCTCCTGATGCTCGTCGGTCCGCTCTATATGCTGCAGATCTATGATCGGGTCCTGACCTCGGGCAGCGTCCCGACGCTGGTGTATCTGTCGGTTGCGGCGGTCGGCCTGATCCTGGTGAGTGCGATCCTTGAATTTCTGCGCAGCCGGATTCTGGTACGTCTGAACGGCGGGCTTGAACAGCGCCTGACCGAGTCGCTTTTCAGCGGGATCTTCAAGACTCCCCTCGAAGAACAAAACAACTCGACACAGCCGCTCAGGGACATGGAGACTGTCCGCAGTTTTCTGACCGGCCCCGGCCTTATCACCTTTTTCGACGCGCCCTGGGCGCCGATCTTTCTGGTTTTGATCTTTGCTCTGCATCCCATTCTGGGGCTCATTTCTCTCACCGGTGCTGTCCTGCTGTTCGGCTTGGCGATTGCCAGCGAGGTTTTTACCCGCAACCTGCTGGTCAAGGCGTCCCAGAACAGTGGCGCGGCGATGTCTTTCGCCGATAATGCGATCCGTAACCGCGAAGTGATCGAAGCCCTCGGCATGCTCCAGGGGCTGCAGCGGCGATGGTATCAGCGCTATGCAAGTGGCCAGGCCTCCCAGGCACGGGCGAGTGACCGCTCCGGCTTACTCACCGCCTGCGCCAAGTTCATCCGGCCGCTGCTCCAGGTCGCGATGCTGGGGGCTGGCGCGGTTCTGGTGCTCAATCTCGAAATCACGGCCGGTGGCATGATCGCCAGTTCCATCATTATGGGCCGGGCGCTGGCACCGGTTCAGGGCGCGATCAACTCCTGGCGGAACTTCGTTCTCGCGCGCGCGGCACACCGCCGGCTGGCCGAATTTTTTGCCGCCACCGAGACCGCTGAAACCCAGTCCTCACTGCCGAAACCTCTCGGCGCGGTGTCGGTCGAACGCGTTGTTGCACCGGCGCCCGGCGGCACGGTTCCCGTAATCAAAGGCCTGTCCTTTTCCGTCGCTCCCGGAGAATGCGTTGGCATTATCGGGCCAAGCGCCGCGGGTAAATCGACGCTCTCGCGGCTTTTGGTCGGGGTCTGGAAACCAACCAGCGGGCAGGTGCGCCTGGACGGCGCGGATATCGCCAAGTGGAACCACCTTGAACTCGGCCCGCACCTGGGATACCTGCCGCAGGATGTGGAGCTTTTCGAGGGATCCGTGGCGGAAAACATCTCCCGTTTCGACGATGGCGAGCCTCAGGCCGTGATCGAGGCGGCTAAAAAAGCCGGTGTTCACGAACTGATCCTGCAGCTGGAAAAGGGTTACGACACCAATATCGGCCCCGGTGGCCGGGTACTTTCCGGCGGACAACGGCAACGCATTGGTCTAGCGCGTGCGCTCTATGGTGAACCCAGCCTGGTGGTTCTGGACGAGCCCAATTCAAATCTGGATGCGGAGGGCGAAGAGGCCTTGCGGCGGGCCTTGATCGGTTTGAAGGAGCGGGGGGCAACCTCCATCGTCATTGCCCACCGGCCCTCAGTGCTCTCCGTGGTCGAAAAGCTGTTGGTGCTCAAGGATGGTATGATCGAGCACTTCGGGCCAAAGGAAGAGGTGCTGCCCAAGGTCACGCGCTCGGTGGCCAACAATAGTCCGAAGCCCGGCCAGGCCGTCGCTGTAGGAGCACAGGGGTAACTCATGGCGCAGGGTTCAAACAACGCGGATATGACCGCCCCAACCAATCCCTGGCCGTCGATTATCGTCGGTTTCATTGTCGTTTTCGGCGCGCTGGGCGGCTTTGGCGCCTGGTCCGCCCTTGCCAACCTCTCGAGCGCCGTGGTGGCGCAGGGGACAGTCAAGGTCTATTCGAACCGCAAGAAGGTTCAGACGCTCGAAGGCGGCGTCGTCACGGAACTCGCGGTCAAGAACGGCGACCGGGTCGAAGTCGGCGACATTCTTGTGACGCTGGACCGCACCCGCGCCGCGGCTTCGCATTCGATCATGCAGAGCAATTACGACACTTCCCTGGCCGTGGTTGCCAGATTGCGCGCGGAACGCGACGGTCTCGAGAACATCGACTATCCAGAAGGCCTGGCCGAGCGCCTGGAGGGGACGAGCGTCAGCGAGATCATTTCGGCGCAGGAAAAGCTCTTTTCGGTTCGCCGGGCGGCTTTGAACGGACAGACCGCAATCGTCCGGGAACGGATCGGGCAGCTCGAGGAAGAGATCCAGGGTCTCAATGCGCAGGTCAGTTCCAAGGACCGTCAGCTCAAGCTGATCGAGGAAGAGCTTTCGGGGCTGCGCGAGCTCTACAAAAAAGGCTTCACGACCCGGACCCGCATTCTGTCGCTGGAGCGTGAAGCGGCCAGCCTGGGCGGCGAGCGGGGCGAACATCTGGCCGCAATTGCCCAGTCCAGGCGCCTGATCGGCGAAGCGCAACTTGAGATCGTTCAGGTTCAGAAAACCTTTAACGAAGAGGTCGTCACGGAACTCCAGCAAAAAGAGAGTGAGCTTTTCGATCTGGAGGAGCGCCTGAACGCGACCAACTATTCGCTGGAGCAGACTCAGATTACCGCGACGGCAAAAGGACTGGTTGTCGGTCTGGCGGTTCATACAGTCGGCGGCGTGCTGCAGCCTGGCGAGACTCTGCTGGAAATCGTGCCGGAGAATGATCTCCTGATCGTGGAGGCAAAGGTCCTGCCGATCGATGTCGACAACATCCAGATCGGTCTGGGAGCAGACGTTCAGTTTACGGCCTTCTCGCAAAGAACCACGCCCAAGCTCCACGGCGACGTGATCTATGTTTCGGCAGACAGCCTGACCGATCCGGATACGAAGGCGCCATACTTTGCCGCCCGCATTGCGATCCCGGAGGAGGAGGTTGCGCGCCTTGATGACAAAACCCTGCAGCCGGGCATGCCCGCGGACGTTTTGATTATCACGGGTGACCGCACACCGATGAACTATCTGATCAAGCCGATCAAAGAGAGTATGGATAAGGCCTGGCGGGAAGATTGACTGGATCATTCGCGTGGCTGGAACGAGGCCAGGTTGAGGACTCCTATTCCTTGATGGTCCTGACCGGCCCTGACCGGCTCTGCACCATCTCCCTCGATTGATTTGCCTCAGAATTTGTCTCGGTAGGATCAAGCGCACGCCCCGGACATCCGCTGCTGACTGCAGGCCCGGACCGCAGTTTCGCCGAATCGCGCATATTTTTTTGCGTTGCACAATTTTTTCGCATGCGCACAATAATTCGATGTCCAACGCGCAGCTCTCAGTTCTTGTCATCGATGAAAATCGGATACGGGCTTCCATCATCGAAGCGGGTTTGCGCGATGCCGGCCACGATCAGGTGACGCTGGTAAGTGATGTGCAGGCGGTCGCGCTGCGGATTAGAGATCTTGAGCCCGATGTGATCGTGATCGACCTTGAAAATCCGAACCGGGACATGCTGGAGAACATGTTTCAGCTCTCGCGCGTGGTCAAAAGGCCGATCGCAATGTTCGTCGACCGCTCCGATCAGGCCTCCATCGAGGCTGCGGTCGAGGCGGGTGTCTCGGCCTATGTTGTCGATGGCCTGCGGCAGGAGCGGGTCAAACCGATCCTCGATATGGCGATCAGCCGCTTTAATGCCTTTTCACGGATGGAAAGCGAATTGGATGCGGCGCGCAGCGAGCTTGCGGAACGCAAGGTGATCGAGCGGGCAAAGGGAATTCTTATGCGAACGAAGTCCATTGATGAACAGGAAGCCTACGCCTTGCTGCGTAAGACCGCCATGAACCAGAATCGGCGCCTATCCGAAATTGCGCAAAGCCTGGTGACCGCCTCCAGCCTGCTCGATCCGGAGGATTAGTCTGTGCCCGCACCCCATTTGCACGAGATCCGCGCTGGTTTCCTGCCCCTCCTGGACTCCGCCATTCTGGTCGCGGCACGGGAAAAGGCTTTTGCCGAGGACGAGGCAATCAACCTGACGCTGATCCGCGAAAACTCCTGGGCGAACATCCGGGACCGCATGGCGGTCGGGCACTTTCAAATCGCGCATATGCTGGGCCCCATGCCGATTGCCGCGCGCTTGGGTCTGACACCCCTGCAGCTTGATGTCATCGCACCCATGGCTCTCGGTCTGGGCGGCAACGCGGTGACGATTTCCGTGGATCTCGCCGAGGCAATGGCTGGTCATGGGGGCCTTTCGGGCCTTCATGCCGCGGTAAGCGTGGAGCGTTTGGCGCAGGTTGTCAGGGACCGCAAATCGGGACATCGACCGCCGTTGAGTTTTGCCGTGGTGCACCCCTTTTCGGCACACAACTACGATCTGCGTTACTGGCTCGCAGCGGGCGGCATCGATCCGGAGCAGGATGTGCAGATTGTCATCGTTCCGCCTCCGCTCATGGCTGACGCGCTTAAATCCGGTCAAATCGACGGGTTTTGTGTCGGTGAGCCCTGGAACAGTCTTGCGGTATCGTTGGGTGCCGGTGTCATTGCGACGACCAAGTCGGCGATCTGGCGTTCGAGTCCCGAAAAGGTCCTCGCCGTCTCTTCAAGCCTCGAAGTTGAGGAGCCGGATCTATTGGCGGCTATCCTGCGCGCCCTCTATCGTTCCGCCGAATGGTGCGGTCATGCGGATCATCACGAAGAACTCGCGGCTCTCCTGGCGCGCCCTGAATATGTTGGTCTGGATCAAAAGCTCCTCCTGCCGGCCTTACAGGGCAGGCTGCGACACCGGGGCGGTGATGTTGCGAAGGTTCAGGACTTTTTTGTTCCCTTCGACAAAGCCGCCACCTTTCCCTGGCAGAGCCACGCGCTTTGGTTTTACAGCCAGATGGTGCGTTGGGGGCATGCGACCTGGAACCTCGAGGACGCTCAAGGTGCGGCACAAGTCTATCGCCCGGACCTCTATCGTGCCGCGGTTTCCCCCCTGGGCGCGGCGGTTCCCGCGGCCAATTCAAAAGTCGAGGGCGCGCTGCAGACACCCACCCATGTCGGGTCGTCCGAGGGCAGCCTGATCCTGGGGCCCGACGGCTTCTTCGATGACAGGATTTTCGATCCGGAGCAGGTCGAAGCCTATGTGAAGGAGCAACAGGTGTGACGCAACGTCTGCCGTGTTTATTTTTGCCGCAGTGCACAAAAAATGATCAGAGCGACTTCCTCTTGTGCAGATGCGAAGGTGATATTTCTCCGGTCATGGTACACGCGCTTTGCTTCAAGCATCTGAATTCAAACGAAAGATCTTAAAAGTTTCAAGTTGGCACGGATCCTGCTGAGGTAACTCCAGTTCCCCACGAAGGAACATAGATTTCGCGTCCAACGACGGGCGCATCAGGCAAAGCCGCCGAACTGGTCTCGTATTCCCACTCCTCCCGGGATGCGCCGACTGGTTTGGCGGTTTTTTTTGTTTCTAACGGGATTGCTCGGCCGACCGTGAAAGTGGGCCAGACAGGAGATGAGATGCTTCCAAAGACCAGAAAACTAAGAGCGCTTTTAACGGCGGGCTTGACCGCCTTTACCGCTGCGGCGACAGCCTTGCCCGCCATGGCCGAAATGCTCGACGTCGAAAAGGATGAACTCAAACTCGGCTTTATCAAGCTGACCGATATGGCGCCCCTGGCGATTGCGTATGAAAAAGGCTTCTTCGAGGACGAAGGTCTGTTTGTCACCCTGGAACCGCAGGCCAACTGGAAGGTTCTTCTGGACCGGGTGATCACCGGCGAACTCGATGGTGCGCATATGCTGGCTGGTCAGCCGCTGGCCGCGACGATCGGCTTTGGGACCAAGGCGCATATCGTGACGCCTTTCTCCATGGACTTGAACGGCAACGGCATCACCGTCTCCAACGAAGTCTGGGCGATGATGAAGGAACACATTCCCCATGAAGACGGCAAGCCGGTGCATCCTATCAAGGCGGATGCCCTGAAACCGGTTGTCGAGCAGTTCAAATCGGAGGGTAAGTCCTTCAACATGGGCATGGTCTTTCCGGTCTCCACTCATAACTACGAGCTGCGGTACTGGCTGGCTGCCGGGGACATTCATCCCGGGTTCTATTCGACAACGGATGTGTCCGGACAGATCATGGCCGAAGCCCTTTTGTCCGTGACGCCGCCGCCGCAGATGCCTTCCACTCTGGAAGCCGGAACGATCCACGGTTACTGCGTGGGCGAGCCCTGGAATCAGCAGGCGGTGTTCAAAGGGATCGGGGTTCCGGTCATCACCGATTACCAGATCTGGAAAAACAATCCCGAGAAGGTTTTCGGCCTCACCAAAACCTTTACCGAAACGAATCCCAACACCACGCTTGCCTTGACCAAGGCTCTGATCCGCGCGGCGCAGTGGCTCGACGAAAACGACAATGCCAACCGCGCAGAAGCGGTCGAGATTCTGGCGCGGTCGGAGTATGTGGGCGCCGATGCGGAAGTCATCGCCAACTCCATGACCGGAACCTTCGAGTACGAAAAGGGCGACAAGCGCGCGGTACCGGACTTCAACGTGTTCTTCCGTTACTACGCGACCTATCCCTACTACTCCGATGCCATCTGGTATCTCACGCAGATGCGCCGCTGGGGTCAGATCGCAGAACACAAGGACGATGCCTGGTATGACGAGACGGCGAAGTCCGTTTATCTGCCGGACATCTACCTGAAGGCCGCGCGCATGCTGGTCGACGAGGGTTACGTGAGCGAAACCGACTTCCCGTGGGAGAGCGATGGCTACCGCGCACCGACCCCTGCCGCCGACATCATCGACGGCATTCCCTACGACGGAACCAAGCCTAACGCCTATATCGACTCTCTTTCGATCGGCTTGAAGTCCAAGCAGGTGGTGGCCGGGAACAAGCTTGTCGGCGGCTGACGAAAGCCCGCGAGCGAGTCAACAGCAGGCCGGTTTCACGCCGGCCTGCTGAACCAGAAAACAGAATGACGTAAGGACGACCTTCATGGCCAATGCGACCGATGCCATCGACGCCCGGCAAAGCTCTGCGACCCGCGAGCGGTTCTTTTCCGCCATCAATCGGGCCAGTGTCTGGCTGGATGCGCTGGGTTTTTCCTGGCTGACGCCGATCCTGAAGATGATCGCCGGCGACAATCCGCGCGAACAGGTCGGTGAACTGACCCGTGTTCTGGTCATTCCACTCCTGGGTATCGCGCTCTTTCTGCTGGCCTGGAGTAGTCTAGCGCCGCAGGTGCAGACCTCTCTGGGCGCCATTCCGGGGCCTGCGCAGGTCTGGGAGCAAGCCGAGAACCTCTGGGAGGATCATCTGCGCGAGCGTGAAAAGGCGGCAGCCTTTTACGAGCGCCAGGATGTCCGCAATGCAAAGCTGGTAGCTGCGGGGAAGGCAGAGAAGGTCAAGCATCGAAACTACACCGGCAAGCCGACATACCTGGATCAGATTCTGACGTCCCTGTTCACAGTCGGACTGGGGTTCTTGATTGCCACGATCATTGCCGTTCCCATCGGGATCGCTTCGGGGTTATCGAAGACTTTCAACGGCGCCATCAATCCCCTGATCCAGATTTTCAAACCGGTCTCACCGCTGGCCTGGTTGCCGATCGTGACCATGGTGGTCTCCGCGCTCTACGTGAACCCCACCGGGCTGTTGCCAAAATCCATGCTGATTTCGGCGGTGACGGTCACGCTCTGCTCGCTCTGGCCGACACTGGTCAATACGGCATTGGGTGTTTTGTCGGTCGACAAAGACCTGATGAATGTCGGGCGTGTTCTTCAACTGCCCACGCGCAAGACCATCACGAAAGTGGTGATGCCCTCGGCGCTGCCGTTGATCTTTACCGGGCTGCGTCTTTCGCTCGGCGTGGGCTGGATGGTGTTGATCGCGGCGGAGATGCTGGCCCAAAACCCGGGCCTGGGGAAATTCATCTGGGATGAGTTCCAGAACGGCTCTTCCCAGTCGCTCGCCCGGATCATGGTCGCGGTGATCACCATCGGCCTGATCGGTTTCATGCTCGACCGGGTGATGTACGCACTGCAGCGCGCCTTTACTTTCTCGGCCAACCGGTGAGGAGGGCGCTATGAGCATTCTCGAAATCTCGAGCTTGTCCAAACACTACGGTGAAGGGACCGAGCGCACAGAGGTTCTCTCCGATGTGAACCTGAAAGTGAACGAGGGCGAGTTTATTGCGATTGTCGGCTTCTCCGGTTCCGGCAAGACGACGCTCATCTCGGCGCTTGCGGGCCTGATCGAACCTGACCAGGGCGGCGTCATCTTCAAGGGCAAGGAGATTGATGGCCCCGGGCCGGAGCGGGGCGTGGTTTTTCAATCCTATTCCCTGATGCCCTGGCTGTCGGTTCAGGCCAACGTCGCGCTGGCGGTCGATAGCGTCTTTACCTCCAGACCGAAGGCCGAACGGCGGGAGATTGCGGACAGGTATATCGAGATGGTCGGCCTGGCGCCGGCCCGCGACCGTAAGCCCGCCGAACTCTCAGGCGGAATGCGCCAACGCGTGGCGGTCGCCCGCGCGCTTGCCATGCAGCCGGAAGTGTTGCTGATGGACGAGCCGCTATCAGCGCTTGACGCCCTGACCCGGGCGAAGCTTCAGGACGAGTTCGCGGCCATTTCTCAGAAAGAAAAGAAGACCATCATCCTGGTCACCAATGACGTGGACGAGGCTATTCTGCTGGCCGACCGGATCATACCTCTGAAGCCGGGGCCCAAGGCGACCCTGGGCAAGGAATTCAAGGTCGACTTGCCGAAGCAGCGCGACCGGGCCGCGATGAACAGCGATCCTGCCTTCATCGAGCTCCGTGCCGCCGTCACCGAATACCTGATGGAAGTCGGCTTGGAACGCAGCGCCGATGTGGAGCGCGACATCGTGCTGCCCAACATCGTTCCCATCACACAGGCTCAAGAGCAGCCGAGTGCAGACCTGCCCGTGGCGTATCAGCGGGAATCGGACTCCCCACGGCAGGAGCGCTACCTGGAATTCAGTCAACTCAAAAAAGTATATCCCACTCCCAAGGGGCCGCTGACGGTGGTTGACGGCTTCGATCTGAAAGTCGAGAAGGGCGAGTTCATCACCCTGATCGGGCACTCCGGCTGCGGCAAGTCGACGGTCTTATCCATGGTTGCCGGCCTGAACGAGATCACCCGGGGCGGCATCATTCTGGACGGGACGCATGTGACCAAGGCCGGACCCGACCGCGCGGTTGTCTTTCAGGCACCATCGCTGATGCCCTGGTTAAGCGCCTACGACAATGTCGCGCTTGGGGTCGACCGGGTCTATCCGCGCGCCAGCCGTGCCGAACGCAAGGATGTCGCCGAATACTACCTGAGCCGTGTCGGTCTCGCGGACTCCATGCATAAGATGGCCGCGGATCTCTCCAATGGCATGAAGCAGCGGGTCGGCATCGCACGGGCGTTCGCCTTATCGCCTAAACTCCTGCTGCTCGACGAGCCCTTCGGCATGCTGGACAGCCTGACTCGCTGGGAGCTTCAGGACGTTCTAATGGATGTCTGGAAGCGCAGCAAGGTCACGGCCATTTGCGTCACCCACGACGTCGATGAAGCGATCCTGCTGGCCGACCGCGTGGTGATGATGTCGAACGGCCCGAACGCCAGGATCGGCAATATTATGAAAGTCGATTTACCCCGGCCCCGGTCGCGCAAGGAACTGCTGGCACACCCGGACTACTACGCGTACCGGGAAGAACTCCTTGGCTTCCTCGATGCCTACGAGGGCGGGGCGCACCCGGACGAGGAGCAACTGAAATCCATTCAAGAAAAGCGAGCCAAACGGCTTGCGCGGCAGCATTCATCTGCCGTGACAAGCGCGGCTTGAGGGAGGCGATGATGAGACAGAAACTGGTCATTATCGGCAACGGGATGGCTCCGGGCCGGATGCTGGAACATCTCTTTGAGCGGGCGCCCGAAACCTACGATGTCACGATCTTTAATGCCGAGCCACGCGTAAACTACAATCGCTTGATGCTGTCGCCGGTGCTTTCGGGCGAGAAAAGCTATCAGGATATCGTTACGCATGATGACGACTGGTACGTCGCCCACGGTGTGACGCTGCACAAGTCGGCGAGAGTCGAGACGATCGATCGCAACCGCAAAAGGGTTACGTCGGCAACCGGTATTTCCGCGGACTATGACAAACTGGTCATAGCCACCGGATCCAATCCCTTCATCATTCCCATTCCCGGGCACGACCTGGAGGGTGTGCTGGTTTACCGGGATCTGGACGACGTTGAGCGCATGCTCGCGGCGGCGGATGCGGGCGGACGGGCCGTGGTGATCGGCGGCGGCCTCCTGGGTCTCGAGGCTGCGGCCGGACTTAAGGCACAGAGCATGGAGGTGACGGTCCTGCACCTCATGTCGACACTGATGGAGCGTCAGCTTGATCCGGCCGCCGGATACCTGCTCGAGAAAGCCTTCGAAGAACGTGGGATCGAGGTGGTCACTCAGGCCAACAGCAGTGAAATTCTCGGGCGTGATGGGCAGGTTTCCGGCGTGCGCCTGGAGGACGGAACAGAGATTGACGCCGCCATCGTCGTTATGGCGATCGGCATCCGGCCCTCGGCGAAACTGGCCGAAAACTCGGGGCTTAATGTTGGCCGGGGCGTTGTGGTTGGCGATGACATGCGGACTTCCGATCCCGATATCTTTGCGCTTGGAGAGTGCGTCGAGCATCGCGGTCAGTGTTACGGCCTCGTTGCGCCGCTTTACGAAATGGCGGGTGTGCTCGCGGATCAGCTGGTTGGCGGCGAGTCTCTCTACACCGGATCCGTCACGGCGACCAAATTAAAGGTCACCGGCATCGATCTTTATTCCGCGGGCGATTTTGCCGAAGGCGAGGACCGGGAAGAGATCGTACTGCGCGACGCGGCCGCAGGGATCTATAAACGCCTGGTGCTCAGGGACAACCGGATTATCGGCGCTGTGCTCTACGGGGAGACCGGTGACGGTCCCTGGTTCTTCGATCTGCTCAAAAAACAACTCGATATCGCGGAGATGCGGGAGACGCTGGTTTTTGGTCAGGCCTATCAGGGAGGGCCCCCACTGGACCCTATGGCGGCCGTTGCAGCCTTGCCGGATGATGCAGAGATCTGCGGCTGTAACGGCGTATGTAAATCCAAGATCGTCGAGAGCATTACCGACCTGGGTCTGAGTGGGCTGGACGAGGTCCGTACCCACACCAAGGCTTCAGCGTCCTGCGGAACCTGTTCCGGTCTGGTGGAGCAGCTCTTGGGCCTAACCTTGGGTGACAGCTATTCACCCGCCGCGGTTCGGCCGCTCTGCGCCTGTACGGATCTGGGGCACGACGAAGTGCGCCGCCTGATCAAGGCCAAGGCGCTCAAGTCGATTCCCGCCGTCATGCAGGAACTGGAGTGGAAGAGTTCCTGCGGCTGCGCCAAGTGCCGGCCCGCGCTCAACTACTACCTGGTATCGGACTGGCCGGACGAATATGCCGACGATTATCAGTCCCGCTTCATCAATGAGCGCGTCCACGCGAATATCCAGAAGGACGGAACCTATTCCATCGTGCCGCGCATGTGGGGCGGCATGACTTCGTCGAGGGAACTGCGGGCCATTGCCGATGTGGTCGATAAGTTTGCGATTCCCGCAGTCAAGGTCACAGGCGGCCAGCGTATCGACATGCTGGGCATCGAGAAGGAAGATCTGCCGGCCGTCTGGGCCGACCTGGGCAAGGCAGGTTTTGTCTCCGGGCACGCCTATGCAAAGGGTGTGCGCACAGTGAAAACCTGTGTCGGGACTGACTGGTGCCGCTTCGGCACGCAGGATTCGACCGGGCTTGGCATTCGCATCGAAAAATTCGTCTGGGGTTCCTGGACGCCGGCCAAACTTAAAATGGCCGTCTCCGGCTGCCCGCGCAATTGTTCCGAGGCCACCTGCAAGGATGTCGGCGTGATCTGTGTCGAGAGCGGGTTCGAGATTCACTTCGCCGGTGCCGCCGGCCTGGATATCAAGGGCACCGAGGTTCTGGGCCTGGTCAAAACAGAAGATGAGGTGCTCGAACATATCGTCGCGCTGGTGCAGATGTACCGCGAGCAGGGTCACTATCTCGAGCGGATTTACAAATGGGCGGCGCGGATCGGCGTGGAGGAAATCCGCCGGCAGATCCTGGAGGATACCGACCGGCGCGAAGCCTACTTCGACCGCTTCGTATTCTCTCAGAAGTTTGCGCAGGTCGACCCCTGGTCGGAACGCGTCTCGGGCCTGGACAAGCATGAGTTTAAGCCCATGGCCACCTTGTCTCTGGAGGCAGCGGAATGAGTGCGGTGTTTGATGGCTGGGTTAAAGTCGGCAAGCTCGGCGATGTGCCACGCCGTGGCGCGCGCTGTATCAAGAGCGGCGATGTGACGATCGCGATTTTCCGGACGGCCGATGACCGTGTCTTTGCCCTGGAAGACCGCTGTCCGCACAAGAATGGTCCGCTCAGTCAGGGGATCGTCCATGACGGCTGTGTGACCTGTCCTTTGCACAACTGGGTGATCTCTCTCGAAAATGGTGAAGCCCAGGGGGCAGACAGCGGACGCTCCGCAAGCTTCAAAGTGAAACTCAAGGGGGATGACATTCTTCTGGATTTGAAGGACGTGCATCGGGCAGGACGACGCTGATGAAGCTGGCGCCTTCCGACTGCAGGACCGTCAAAACGACCTGTCCCTACTGCGGTGTGGGCTGCGGCATTCTTGCCCGCAGAAATGAAGAGGGTACGGTCACTATCTCAGGTGACCCCACGCATCCGGCCAATTTCGGGCGGCTTTGTTCCAAGGGCGTTGCCCTGGGTGAAACCCTTGATCTTGAAGGCCGGCTGCTCACGCCGGAGGTGAATGGCGCATCCGCGACGTGGGATGAGGCTTTGTCTCTGGTTGCTGAGCGTTTTAGTGCGGCGGTTGCCGAGCACGGACCAGAGTCCGTCGCCTTTTACGTCTCGGGCCAGTTGCTGACCGAAGACTACTATGTCGCCAACAAGCTGATGAAAGGCTTCATCGGCTCGGCGAACATAGACACCAATTCCCGGCTCTGCATGGCGTCCAGTGTTGCGGGGCACCGGCGAGCCTTCGGATCGGACACGGTGCCGGGCTGTTATGAGGATCTGGAGCTCGCTGATCTGATCGTGCTGGTCGGATCGAACCTCGCCTGGTGCCATCCGGTTCTTTACCAGCGGATCGTCGCGGCCAAGGCGGCTCGGCCTGAGATGAAAATTGTGGTGGTGGATCCGCGCCGTACGGTGACCGCCGATACAGCCGACTTGCATCTCGCGATCGACCCGGACGGCGACGTAGCGCTGTTCTGCGGCCTTCTCAGTCATTTGAAAAATGCCGGCGTACTTGATGAGGCCTACATAGCCAATCATACGGAAGGCCTGGATGCGGCCCTTGCCGCGGCGGATATCGGACCGGAGCAGGTCGCATCGCAGACCGGTCTGACGCTGGACGAGATTGAGCGCTTCTACAGTCTTTTTGCGGCCACGGAAAAAACGGTCACCCTCTATAGCCAGGGCGTCAACCAGTCGGTTTGCGGGACCGACAAGGTCAACGCCATCATCAATTGCCACCTTGCGACCGGCCGGATCGGCCGTCCCGGCATGGGCCCTTTTTCGATTACCGGACAGCCCAACGCCATGGGCGGGCGCGAAGCGGGCGGCCTGGCGAATATGCTGGCGTGTCATATGGACCTTGAACGCGACGATCACCGGTCACTGGTGCGCGACTTCTGGCAATCGCCCGTCATCGCGGATCGGGCAGGCCTCAAGGCCGTCGAACTGTTCCAGGCGGTTGCCGACGGTCGCATCAAAGCCCTCTGGATCATGGCGACCAATCCGGTCGACAGTCTTCCTGATGCGGACGGAGTGCAGGCTGCCATCGCCTCCTGTCCTTTCGTGGTCGTCTCCGATCTGCTTGCCGAAACCGACACTGCCCGCCATGCCCATGTGAAGTTACCCTCCACGGGCTGGGGTGAAAAAGACGGTACCGTGACCAACTCCGAGCGACGTATTTCGCGGCAGCGAGCCTTCCTGCCTGCTCCGGGAGAGGCCAAGCCGGATTGGTGGCAAATGGGACAGGTCGCGCAGCTTATGGGGCATCATGAGGCGTTCGATTATCCCGATCCTGCATCGATTTTTCGCGAGGTTGCCGCGCTCTCGGCGCAGGACAACGCAGGGGCCCGCGACTTCGACATCGGTGACTGCGCCGACATGACGTTGCACGATTATGAGAGGCTCGAGCCCTTTCAGTGGCCGCGTCCAAAGGACACTGCGCCCGGAGATGCGCGCTTCTTTGCCAAAGGCGGGTTCTTCACGGCGAACCGCAAGGCACGTTTCGTGCCGGTCGCGCCCGCTGGACGTGAGATCTCCGAAGCTTCTCCGCAATTCAGACTCAACTCCGGTCGGGTCCGCGATCACTGGCACACCATGACCCGGACGGGAAAGAGCGCACGGCTCTCCGCGCATACCGCTGAGCCCTTCGCCGAAATTCATCCCGATGACGCATCACGCCTGGGGATCACAGAAGCCTCCATCGTCGAAGTGATAAGTGGTGACCACAAAGCCCGCCTCCGGGCTCTGATTACGCGGCGTCAAAAAGCAGGACGGCTTTTTGTGCCGATGCACTGGAACGGCCTCTTCGCGTCCGCCGCACGTATCAATGCCTTGATCCCGCCGGTCATGGACCCGCATTCGGGGCAGCCGGCCCTGAAGAGCGGGCGTGTCGCGATACGACCTTTCAAAGTGGGTCTCTTTGGCTTTGCGGTTTCCAGCAATAAGCCCGACCCCAACGGCTGCGATTACTGGGCGCTGGCACGCTGCAAGGGCGGTTGGCGGCTCGAATTCGCGTTGACGCGCACCACCGACGACATCGATGGTTTCGCAGCAAGACTGTTCAGAGAAGCTGCGGCCCAACAGCTGGAGACCCTGGCCTACAGCGACCGGGAAAAACACGACGAGCGGCGCGCAAGTTTTGATGGAAGTCGTTTGCTCAACGCCCTCTATCTCTCGGCGGAACCCGTAGCCGTGTCCCGTCTTTGGGCGGCCGAGCAATTGGACAAGGGTTACGATCTGCGTCAGTCACGTTACCGCATCATCGCCGGCAGGCCATTGGGAGACGGTCGCGACCCGGGCGCTATCGTCTGTTCCTGTTTTGGCGTCGGCGCAAAGGATATCGGGGCTGCCGTGCGCAGCGGCAGTTCCTCCGTAGATGCGATTGGCCGGGCTCTGAAGGCCGGAACGAACTGCGGCTCCTGCCGCTCGGAAATACAGGAGATTGTCGATGCAGAGTCTGTCGTTGCTGCCGAATAACCGGGAGGCGGGGGCCAATCGTCCAGCGACGCAGCGCATCGCGCCACTCGCGACAGTGCCGCTATTCTTCAAGCTGGAAGGCAAGAAGGTTCTGGTGGCTGGCGGGTCTGAAGCGGCTGCCTGGAAAGTCGAACTTCTGACAGCCGCGGGTGCGCGGGTTCATCTCTATGCCGAAAGGCTCGATTCCGGCTTTCGTCCGCTTTTGAGAGACAGCACGCAACCAGGGCACATCGTTTGGCACCGGCAGGCATGGAAAGATGAGAGCTTCTGCGGGGCCGCTGTCGCGATTGGCGATATCGCGGGTGATGAAGAGGCGGACGCATTCTGGCGGGCGGCGAAGGCCTCGGGCGTACCGGTCAACATCATTGATAAACCGAAGTACTGTGCCTTTCAGTTCGGATCGATCGTTAACCGCTCGCCGGTGGTGATCGGCATCTCAAGCGATGGATCCTCGCCTATTCTGGCGCAAGCGATCCGAAGACGCATTGAAACCCTGATCCCCCCGTCGCTGGCGAACTGGGCCAGGATTGCCAAAGCTCTGCGCGGGGAGGTTTCCGGCCGGCTGACATCGAAACGGCCAAGGCGTTGGTTTTGGGAGCAATTCTCCAGCCTTGCCTTTGGAGTGCCACCGGGTCCAAACACCGAGGAAACTCTGCTGGCAGAGATCCAGCGTAAATCCCGGGCGCAGGGACCGGAATTCGGGCAGGTGACCCTGGTTGGCGCCGGACCGGGTGATGCTGAATTTCTGACGCTGAAGGCGGTTCGGGCCTTACAGTCCGCGGATGTCATCCTCCACGACAATCTGGTTTCCGACGAAGTGCTTGAACTCGCCCGACGAGAAGCAAAGCGCATGTTGGTCGGTAAGCGTGGTGGCCGGGAAAGCTGCCGTCAGGAGGGCATCAACGAGATGATGGCGAAGCTGGCAAAGGCGGGTAAAAACGTCGTGCGGCTGAAGTCCGGCGACCCGATGGTGTTCGGCCGAGCGGGAGAGGAAATCGAATGGCTGCAAGACCAGGGCATTTGCGTCTCGACGGTTCCCGGTATCACTGCGGCCGCGGCGATGGCATCTGCGCTCGGAATTTCTCTGACCCATCGTGATCATGCCCGATCGCTGCGTTTCGTAACCGGCCACTCGCGCAAAGGCATGCTTCCTGATGACATCGACTGGCGCGCAGTAGCTGATCCCAAGACCACCACCGTTTTTTACATGGGACGGGGGACAGCCGCTCAGATCTCCGAAACGCTGATTGACAACGACATGGACCCGGCAACGCCCGTGGTTGCCTGCGCTGGATTGTCGCGAGCGACGCAAAAGACCTGGTTCGGCAACCTCGAGAAGCTTGGCGCAGGCGTTCAGGCGCTTCTCACGGATGAACCTGTCCTCATCGGCGTTGGATCTGTCTTCGGTGTACAAGAGAGGGATTGCCGCATTCCTGGGTCAAATGCGAAGACCAGGATCAGCGCCGGCCTTTAGCGGTCATCCAGCTGGTGTTCATTTGAGAGCAAACGGGTCTTAAAGGTTCTGGTCCGGTTTACAGCTTCTCTGTAACCACCCGTAACGGCGGTTGCTCACTTCGACCGGAGTTCGGCCTGGTCGATTGGTTCGCCATCAAAGTATCTTCTTGCAGTTTTGGTGATACTGCCGCGCTCGCCCATGCGCCCCCGGATCCCTTGTGCCGTGAGAGAAGTCTCAGCGCTTAGCCGGGCATTGAGCCAAATGAAGTGGGGCTTCGAGCTACAGAGTTCTCATTCCCGGCATTTAGGCCTCGAGCTTTGACAATGCCACCTGGTTGCCTGTTCCGGGCTCTACGCCTGAACGGATTTGATGGAGTGGATTGCGCCAAAAGCTCGTGATGGCCTCTAAAAACGTGAATTTGTGCGCCGCAACTCGGTTGCGGTTACGGCAGAGTCACCTGAATTCCGGCGGACGAAAGCTTTAAGGAGCCCCGGTTTACTGTCGGCGGCTGTTTCAACTCTTGGAAGAATTTTACAAAAAATATATATAGGCCTGTTATTTTTTGACAAATAAGATGTTGAAGATAAACAAATATTTGATTTTTTGACCAATGTTTGTTTTTCTATTGGTTAACGAAGCTTAAGACTTCGAGACCCTATGGAGGAAGCAATATGACGCAGGCACCAACGATCGATTCCGCGCATAGCGATACTGTTCCCGTTCCCGCCTCTGCTGCGACGCAAACCCATGCCGATGCCGCGACATACAAGGCGATGTACGCTGCGTCGGTGTCCGACCCTGAAGGTTTCTGGCGCGAGCAAGGGCGCCGGCTGGACTGGATCAAGCCCTACAGCAAGGTCAAGAACACTAACTTCCAGATCCCCGATGTGTCGATCAAATGGTATGAAGACGGCACGCTGAACGTCGCGGCCAACTGCATCGACCGGCATCTGGCAACGCGTGGCGACCAGACAGCAATCATCTGGGAGCCGGACGACCCCGCCACGCCTGCGCAACAGATTACATACCGCGCGCTTCATGATCAGGTTTGCCGGATGGCGAACGTCTTTAAGGCCCAAGGCGTTGGCAAAGGGGACCGTGTGGTGATCTATCTGCCGATGATTCCTCAGGCAGCCTACGCGATGCTGGCTTGTGCTCGAATCGGCGCCATCCACTCCATTGTCTTTGCCGGCTTTTCACCGGACGCGCTTGCCAACCGGATCAACGACAGCGAGGCCAAGCTCGTCATCACGGCGGACGAAGCGCCGCGCGGCGGCCGGGTCACGCCGCTCAAGTCCAATGCCGACGCCGCGCTGCTGCATTGCTCGGACAAGGTTAAGTGTCTGGTGGTCAAGCATACCGGCGGCCAGACCACCTGGGTCGAAGGCCGAGATGTGGATGTGTTGGCAGAGATGGCCGCCGTGAGTGGCGATTGCGTGCCGGAAGAAATGGCCGCCGAAGATCCGCTCTTCATTCTTTACACATCAGGTTCGACCGGCAAACCGAAGGGCGTGGTGCATTCGACGGGCGGTTATCTTGTCTACGCCGCCATGACTCACCAGTACACCTTCGACTATCATGACGGCGATGTTTTCTGGTGCACAGCTGACGTCGGCTGGGTGACCGGGCACTCCTACATCGTCTACGGACCGCTCGCCAATGGCGCGATCACCGTAATGTTCGAGGGCGTGCCGACCTATCCCGATGCCAGCCGCTTCTGGCAGATTTGCGAGAAGCATAAGGTCAACCAGTTCTACACCGCACCAACCGCGATCCGTGCGTTGATGGGACAGGGCGAGAGCTTCGTGGAAAGCTGTGATCTCTCTTCGCTGCGGGTTCTTGGGACGGTCGGCGAGCCGATCAACCCGGAGGCCTGGAACTGGTACAATACGGTTGTCGGCAAGGGCCGTTGTCCCATCGTCGACACCTGGTGGCAGACCGAGACCGGCGGACACATGATCACGCCGTTACCCGGAGCGACTCCGACAAAACCCGGCTCTGCGACAACCCCCTTCTTCGGGGTGCAGCCGGTGGTGCTGGAGCCGCAGTCCGGGGCCGAGGTGACAGAAACCAAGGCGGAAGGCGTGCTTGCGATCAAGGACAGCTGGCCGGGGCAGATGCGCACGGTCTGGGGCGATCACGAGCGCTTCATGTCGACCTACTTCTCGAACTACGCGGGTTACTATTTCGCCGGTGACGGCTGCCGCCGGGATGAGGATGGGTATTACTGGATCACCGGACGCGTGGACGATGTCATCAACGTGTCGGGCCACCGGATGGGTACCGCCGAAGTCGAGAGTGCTCTGGTTGCTCATCCCAAGGTCGCTGAAGCCGCCGTTGTCGGCTATCCCCACGATATTAAGGGACAGGGTATCTATTGCTTTGTCACACTGATGGCTTCGGAGGCGCCCTCGGAAGAACTGCGCAAGGAGCTCCGCACCTGGGTCCGCACGGAGATCGGCCCCATTGCGAGCCCGGATCTGATTCAATGGGCACCGGGCCTGCCAAAAACACGTTCCGGCAAAATTATGCGCAGGATCCTTCGCAAGATCGCCGAAAACGATTTCGGTGCGCTCGGAGACATTTCGACACTCGCTGAGCCACAGGTTGTCGATAACCTGATCGAGACTCGAATGAACCGGGACTAGAGGCTGCAGCCCTTGTGCGGCCGCAGGTGATGGGCGGCTTCAAAACAGCTGTGCTTCTAAAACGCTTTGCAACCACAAGGAATCGGATCATGCTTGTTTTAAGGCGAATCTGCCGTGACGGCGCTCGCGCCGGTACGAACCCGTAAGTGAAAACCATTAACTAAAAGGGAGTGAAACAATGTCGGATAAGCCCTCGAACAATGTCTATTGGGCGACAAACATCCGGATCGTGACTGTCTGTCTCATCATCTGGGCACTGGTATCCTTCGGTTTTGGAATCGTCCTGCGTCCGCTGCTCTCCGGCATTTCGATCGGTGGCACGGATTTAGGTTTTTGGTTTGCGCAGCAAGGCTCGATCCTTGTTTTTCTGGCGCTGATTTTTTTCTACGCCTTCCGCATGAACCGCCTTGACCGTGAACACGGCGTCGACGAAGAGTAGGGGGACTCGACAATGGAACAATACACACTCAACTTGCTGATCGTGGGAGCGAGCTTTGCGCTCTACATCGGCATTGCGGTCTGGGCCCGGGCGGGTTCGACCTCTGAATTCTATGCGGCCAGCCGCGGTGTCCATCCGGTCACAAACGGGATGGCGACAGCCGCGGACTGGATGTCCGCTGCGTCCTTTATCTCCATGGCCGGGCTGATTGCCTTTACCGGCTACGACAACTCCTCTTTCCTCATGGGCTGGACCGGCGGCTACGTGCTGCTGGCGTTGCTGCTTGCGCCTTATCTGCGCAAGTTCGGCAAGTTCACCGTGCCTGAATTCATCGGGGATCGCTTCTACAGCCCCACCGCGCGTCTGGTGGCCGTGGCCTGCCTGATTATCGCTTCGATCACTTATGTGATCGGTCAGATGACCGGTGTTGGTGTCGCCTTCTCGCGGTTCCTCGAAATTGATGTGACATGGGGTTTGCTGATTGGCGCAGCCATCGTGTTCTTCTATGCGGTCCTGGGCGGTATGAAGGGGATCACCTATACGCAGGTCGCGCAGTACTGCGTGCTGATCCTGGCTTATACGGTGCCGGCGATCTTTATCTCGCTGCAGCTGACCGGTATGGCATTGCCGCCGCTGGGACTCTTCTCCGAGCACGTGGCGTCTGGCGTTCCTTTGCTTGAAAAGCTGGATCAGGTCATCGCCGATCTTGGGTTCAACAGCTACACCGGACATCATACCAATACCTTCAACATGGTGCTCTTCACTCTGTCGCTGATGATCGGTACGGCGGGCCTGCCGCACGTGATCATCCGCTTCTTCACCGTGCCGAAGGTGGCCGACGCCCGCTGGTCTGCCGGTTGGGCACTGGTCTTTATTGCGCTGCTGTATCTGACCGCACCTGCGGTTGGCGCCATGGCACGCCTGAACCTGGTGGATACCATCTATCCGAACGGACCGACCCAGGACTCGCTGGCCTACGACGAGCGTCCCGACTGGATGAAGAACTGGGAAGCGACCGGCTTGCTGAAGTTCGAGGACAAGAACGGTGACGGACGGATCCAGTTCTACAACGACAAGTCCGAGAGCTTTGCAGCAACCGCGGCGGCAAACGGCTGGCAGGGCTCGGAATTGAATGTGAACCGTGACATTCTGGTGCTGGCCAATCCGGAGATCGCACAGCTTCCGGGCTGGGTCATTGCTCTTGTTGCGGCCGGTGGTCTTGCCGCCGCGCTTTCAACGGCGGCCGGTTTGCTGCTCGCGATTTCCTCGGCGGTCAGTCATGATCTGATCAAGGGTGCAATCAATCCGAATATTTCGGAGAAGGGTGAGCTCTTGGCGGCCCGGGTTGCGATGGCGGTTGCAATCGTGGTCGCAACCTATCTCGGGCTCAATCCGCCCGGATTTGCGGCGCAAACCGTTGCCCTGGCCTTTGGTCTGGCAGCCGCTTCGATCTTCCCGGCCTTGATGATGGGAATCTTCTCGAAGCGGGTGAACAACAAAGGTGCGGTCGCGGGTATGCTGGCAGGCCTGATCTTCACCCTGGTTTACATCTTCTCCTACAAGGGGTGGCTGTTCATTCCGGGTACCAACTTCCTGGCAGATACGCCAGAGAACTGGATCTTCGGTATTTCGCCTCTCTCGATCGGCGCGATCGGTGCAATGCTCAACTTCGCTGTTGCCATCGGTATCTCGCGGATGACCGAAGAGCCGCCGCAGGAGATCCAGGACCTGGTCGAAAGCATCCGGATTCCCCGTGGTGCGGGAGCGGCCACGACGCACTAACCCTGCGTATGCAGCCGACGGACGTCACCTGGACGTAACCGGCGTCCGTTGTAAGATGATGCAGCCCCTCGTCCCATAGACGATCCAAAAGGGGCTGCATCCCCTCTCTCAAGAGGTCTTTCACACAACGAGTTGAGCATGAACACTCAGGTCACAGTCACTGCGGAATTCCTCAGCTTGCTGCATCCTTATGACAGTTTGGCGAGTGAAGCGCGCAGCGAGCTGGCTGCTCGTCTGGTGCCGACCGAAGTCACAAAAGGCCAACAAATCTACAGTGCCGGTGACGCGCTCGATGGCATCTATCTGATCGCGTCGGGTGAAGTCGAGGTGCGCGAGCCCAACGGATCGCTGGTTTCGATTCTGGGACCCCGTAATTCTTTCGGCGAACGCGGACTGATGCGCGACGGCCTTGCGGCAACGTCGGCGCAGGCGGTGTCGGACTCGCTGCTTTATGTTTTACCTTCCGACGTTTTTCAAAAGCTTCTCCATGAAAGCGCTGACTTTGCGCGCTTTTTCAATCGGTCGCGCGGGTCCAATGTCTCCGTCGACACGCTCTACACCTTACCGGTTTCCGAGCTCATGACGTCCGATCCGATGACCTGTGGAACGGAAACGGAGTTGATTGCCGCTGCCCGGGCCATGCGTGACCGGAGCATCTCGTGTCTGGTTGTGATGGAAGGGCGCCGGCCGGTGGGGATTCTTACGACCCAGGACCTGACCGAAAAGGGACTTGCCGAGGGCTTGCCCGGCAGCACGCCGGTGGGCGAGATCATGACATCGGATCCGGTCGCGCTCAGCCACGATGCGCTCTGCGCCGATGTGTTGCATGAAATGCTGGAACGGAACATCGGGCATGTGCCGATCACCAGGGATAACGAGCTGGTTGGGATCGTGACTCAAACCGATCTGACGCGGCACCGCGTGGTTTCGTCCGGGAGTCTGATTCGCGAGATTGCCTCTGCGGGCAATCAATCCGCGCTGGCGAGGACCGTTGCACAGATTCCGGACCTTCTTGTCCAACTCGTCGCGGCGGGAACCCGGCACGACATCACGACCCGCCTGATCACCGATATTGGCGATGCGGCCACCCGGCGTTTGCTCAGCCTTGCCGAAGAGAAGCTCGGGGCACCGCCGGTTCCCTACCTATGGCTGGCATGCGGCAGTCAGGGACGGCGCGAGCAAACCGGTGTCTCCGATCAGGACAATTGCCTGATCCTGGACGATGCAGCGCGTCCGGAGGATATGGAGTACTTCCACGCGCTCGCCAAGTTCGTCTCCGACGGTCTCGACGCCTGCGGCTATTACTATTGCCCCGGTGAGATGATGGCGACCAATCCGCGCTGGTGCCAGCCTCTGTCGGTTTGGCGCGATTACTTCGCGGGCTGGATCCGGAAGCCCGATCCGATGGCTCAGATGCTGGCGTCTGTGATGTTCGATCTGCGTCCGATCGGCGGCGAGACAAGCCTTCATGGGGAATTGATCGCCGAGACTTTGGACCGGGCGTCGGGCAACAGTATCTTCGTTGCACACATGATTGCGAATTCCGTCAAGCACGTGCCGCCCCTGAGCCTGTTCCGGAGTTTCGCCACCATCAGGTCCGGCGAACACAAAAACAGTGTGGATCTCAAGCTGAACGGAGTGGTTCCGGTTGTCGACCTGGCGCGCATTTACGCTATTCAAGGTAAGCTGCAGGTCGTTAACACACGCGGGCGCCTGCTGGCGGCGGCGGAGACCGATGTGCTCAGTCCGTCGGGCGCGCGCGATCTCCTCGACGCTTATGACCTGATTGCCATGACGCGTTTGCGGCATCAACTCGGCTGTATTCAAGCCGGCGGAAGGCCCGACAATTTTATGATTCCCAGCACGCTCTCGGACCTGGAACGCAGTCATCTGCGCGACGCTTTTGTCGTGGTCAAGACGATGCAATCCGCTTTGGCCCAGGGCAAGGCTATGATCTTATGAAAGACGACTTGTCATGTTAATGGAATTGATCGCGACCTTTGCACTCGGTTTTTGTGCTGCCGGCGTCGTGATGCTTCTGCGCCGCTTCACCTCCGGGCGCCTGCCGCGTTGGAGCACGCCGCTAGCCGCGGGGCTTGCCATGATCAGCTTCACACTTTGGAGCGAGTACACGTGGTTTTCCCGGACCGAAGCGGGGTTGCCGGAGAGCTTCGAGGTCGTCACCCAACACGAACATACTTCGATTTTCCGGCCCTGGACCAAGTTGACACCCTTCGTCGACCGCTTTTCGGCGATCGATAAAAATGCCCTGCGGCGCAACGAGCAGGTACCGGGTCAGGTCATGGCGGAGGTTCTGATGGTCGCGCGCCATACCGGAAATGCCAGATTGCCTGTGCTGATTGATTGTCCGGGGACGCGTCGCGCCGATTTGAGTGACGGCATGGAATTTGATGAGGCCGGGGCGCTGGTAGATGCTGACTGGTTTCAGCTGACGTCGGACGATCCACTCCTGAAGACGGTCTGTGCGGCAAAATAGCATGTGTTGCGTCCAGTCGACGCAATGTGCGCTGTTGGAGGACGAGGGTCCGGTCCTTTTGGTATAGAACACTCGAGCTTCGAGGGAGGAGGCTTCAGATGCCAAAATCCATTCTTCTGGTAGAGGATGAGGATAGTATTGCACTCGCCCTCGAATTCATGATGGAAGAAGAAGGTTACAGTGTCCGGCGTGTGAGCAGCGGAACCGATGCCCTGGCGGCCATTGAAAGCGAAGTACCGAATCTCGTGCTGTTGGATGTGACGCTGCCGGGCTGTTCAGGGTTCGAAGTTTGCCAGGCCATCCGTCTGGATGATCGCCTGAAGGCGGTTCGAATCCTGATGATGACGGCAAAGGGAAGCAGCATGATTCGCCGCAAGGGCCTGGCGCTCGGCGCTGACGACTTTGTCTGGAAGCCTTTCGTGATTCAGGATCTCAAAACGAAAGTCCGCGACCTCCTGGAAGAGGCTGTGAGCTAAGATGACCAGCGGGCTCGGCACAAAACTCAGTCTCCGCCTGCGCATCTTTTTGTTTTTCTGTCTTATGGCGCTTGGAGGCATTGCGATCTTCCTTGCGGCGGCATTCTTCGGCTTTTGGCGCTTAAAGGATCCGGAGGCAATGGGCGCCTTTATCTCGGCCGGAGCGATCGCCAGCTTTGCGTTGACCGGAATGGTCGCCTGGATTTGGTTGCTGTTCGACGAGAACGTTGCCAAACCGCTCTCGAATCTGGCGGGCGAAATTAGAGCGCGTGTTCATGCCGAAGTGCAGAGTGAAATCGATCATGAAGCCGCGCAGTATCTCGGTGATATTGCGCCGGCCGCCTCTGAGATTGCCCGGGATCTCAACAAGACCAAGACCGCGCTGGAGGAAGCGGTGAAGCGCGAGACCGACCGGATCGCGCAGGAAAAAGCGAGGCTGGCGGCGATCTTACGAGATTTTCCGGCCGGCGTGCTGCTCTGTAATGGCGATCACAAGATTATGCTCTACAACATGAAGTCGGTCACCCTCTTGGAGCGGCCTGCCGCGCTCGGCCTTGACCGCCCGCTCTTCGAACTCTTGCAGCCGGAGCCGCTGCTGGAGGCCATTGATCGGCTGGACCGGGCCGGGAGCTCTGACCAGGCGGCGGAAGTTCTCTGCACTTCGAAAAGCGGGGACCGCGTGTTCACAGGGCAGCTCCGGTTACTTGAGAGCGCCATCAGGCCCGGCTCAAAAACCGGTGGTTACGTGCTCATCCTGCATGATGTCACGGAGGATCTGAAGACCCGGGCCGAGCATGATGATCTGTTGCGTGATGTCGTGGAGTCGATCCGCCGCCCTGCTGCAAATTTGCAGACTTCGCTGGCCGTGCTCCAATCGCCGGGCAGTTTCTCGGCGTTGCAGCGGCAACAGATTCACGCTGCGCTCGACGAGGAGGCACAGGCTTTGGTGTCCGTCATCGACAGGTTCGTTGCGCGCTTTGATGCGATCGAGACCTCCTGGTGGCCGATGTCCGACATTGCGGCGGGCGACATCGTTGCCGGATTGAAGGCACAGCTTTCCGCGCGCGGCCTGGATATCAGAACCGATTATGCCCCACTCATCCTCCACTGCGGAGGATTTATGCTCATCCTGCTATTGGTACGCCTCGTCGAACGGCTCAATCAGGAGCAGATCGGCACAGACCTGGCGCTCTCCATAAAAGCGGACGACGATGGGGCGATGCTCGATCTTAGCTGGAAAGGAGAGGTGCTGTCGGTCGAAACGCTCGACACTTGGCTCGAGGAACCGCTTGGCGCTTCCTACGACCGCTACACGCTGCAGGATGCGGTAGAGGTCCACCGCACTGATGTTTGGCCGGAGCGGGTGTCTGGGGAGGGGGCCGCAGGGGGGCGTGCGCTGCTGAGGCTGCCTCTTCGTGCCACATCACCGGATCAAAACGTGACCGAGCTGGCGGTTCGGCCGGAGTTCTATGATTTCGACCTGCTTGGCCGCGCCGGGGCGCATACGGAGGATGATCGTCCACTTCGCGAGCTCACCTATGTCGTTTTTGATACCGAGACCACTGGCCTCGAACCGGACGCCGGTGACGAGATCGTCCAGATCGCCGGCGTGCGCGTTGTCAACGGCCGGATCATGTCCGGCGAGGTATACGACACCCTCGTCAATCCCGAACGGTCGATCCCTGCGTCATCGATCCGTATTCATGGCATCACTGAAGCAATGGTCGTTGATGCTCCGACGATCGACTACATCTGCGGAGACTTTCACCGTTTCTGTTCGGATGCTGTGTTGGTCGCGCACAATACGCCCTTCGATATGGCGTTTTTGCGCCGTCATGGAGCGCGGCTTGGCATCGACTTTGATCAGCCGATCCTCGACACCGTGCTCCTGTCCGCCATCGTGTTCGGGTATGACGTCGATCACACCCTGGATGCGATTGCGGAGCGCCTTGATATCGATATCCCTGAGGAAGGCCGCCATACCGCACTGGGCGATGCCGAGGCAACGGCACAGGTGCTGAATAAACTTGTGCCCATGCTCGAAGCGCGCGGAATCGAGACGCTCGAGCAGGTGATCAGCGAGTTCGATAAATACCGGGGACTGATCAACATCACCCGCTAGATCCAGCTGACCCTGGCAACGCCCGATACCTATGCTCATGCAGTAAATCCTGAGCCTAATCAGCCTAGGTCACGGACGGATAGACTTGGCGGTCCTGACGATAAGCTTTGGTTTTCCGGCAAGGAGTTGGGAGTGGAGCGATGCTGAAGCAGCTAGATCCCATGCTTCCATGATGGCCGACACGACCCCGCTCCGGTAGCAGGAAGATTCTGGAAAACATTCCAGAGCAGCGGCTCGTGGGGCCGAAGATGAAACCTGAACGGATAAAGGGCATTCTCTAAAACCCACCAAAGAGATAGAAGTGCCTTATGAAATCTATCGCTAAAAGATGATTGTTTGTGTTCACAAATATATCTTTTAGTGTGTTTCTTTAAAGAGTCTATCAACTCATTCAATATATAGAAGACTCATAAATTCTCAATTCTGATTAATGAATTTTAACCTATTTAACCAACTAAAAACTATATTTTTATAAGTTTAATCTGTAAATTTACAAAGTATTCATTCCTATTTTTTAGAAATGCCTATGACTTGTGCAGATGGTTCGATGAACGGTCCGGCGGGTTATGAATTGACGCTACTCCAAGTAGGAAAGGTATTAATCAATGAATAAGCTTTTTAAGTTTGCCGCGGCAAGTGCCGTTGGTGTTGCCGTTGCGGCCTCTGCGTCCTCGGCTTTTGCAACCGACGAAACGGGTAACGCTTCCGCTCAGATCCAGCAGGCGATTTCCATCGTGGAGAATACGCCAATGGATTTCGGTAACGTTGCTGTCGATGGTTCCGGCGGTACGGTTACGATCTCTACAGCAGGCGCTGTCACCGGCCCGGCTGGCTATTCTTTCTCGGGTTCGCCCGCTGCCGGTAACTTCACAGCGTCCGGTGATGCGAGCACGGCTGTCACGATCAGCTTCACCGCCGGCACGCTGACCGGTCCGGGAACGGCCATGACCATCAATAACTTCACCAACGACGCCGGCGGAACGCCGACGACGGATGGTGCGGGTGATCTGGCATTCAACGTCGGTGCCGATCTGGTGGTGAACGCTGCCCAGGCTTCTGGCGCTTACGCCGGAACCTACACGGTCACTGTCAACTACTAAGGCGCAATTTCGCTTTAGCTGACTGACGACGAGGCTGACCCCAAGGTTGACCTTGATCCAAAGGCAATGGGTCAGCCTCGGCGACAGGCGCATGCATATTCGTGCGTTGGGGGTCGGTTCTGTTCATGCCAGAACCGACCCCGTTTTTTAGTGGGCGCGTCATTCCGGGAGTCACTTCTCGGCCCCGGAAGCGCTTTTGAGATGATCGGACGACCAGGGCTGGTCGTCTTTGACTGCGGTCTACGATACGGGGGAAATGATGCAGGTACTTGGTCTCTTTGTGCGCACTGTTGTCGAAGGTCTTCGGCACTGCACCAGATGGTTGCCGATTGTCGGCTTGGTATTGGTTTTGCCCGGGGCGGCAATGGCTGCCGGGGGGCTTGTGATTTCTCCTCAGCTTGTCGAGCTCGACAGCCGCCAGCGCAGCAAGGTGCTCACGCTCGCCAACCGGGGCGAGGAGACGCAGACTTACCGGATTTCAGTCATCAACTACCGCATGGACCCGGATGGCAGTCTTTATCCGGCCGATACGCCCTCTGCCGGTGAAGGCTTCGCGACCGGCCTTTTTCGGTATGCGCCAAGGCAGATTACCCTGGAGCCTGGCCGGCCCCAGACGGTTCGGATTCTCTATCGCCGCCCGGCAAACCTGGGCGAGGGCGAGTACCGCTCGCATCTTTTGTTCCAGCAGGTGCCTAAGGCGCGGCCCGCGACGGCGTCGCGGAATAACGCTGCCGGCCTTTCAATTGCGATCGAGCCGATCTTCGGCATCACCGTGCCGGTGATCGTGCGCCATGGCAAGCTTGAGGCGACCGGAGAACTGACCGATCTGAACACGACGTCTGTAAATGGCGGTACCGGCATATCGCTACGGATTGCGCGTAGCGGCAGCAAGTCCTTGCGCGGCGATCTCGTGGCGTCAGTCGATGGTGAGAACCTGGGGCGTTTGAACAACGTCGCCGTCTACCTCTCCACGCCTTACCGGGAGATTGTGCTGCCACTGAGTCCCGAAGTCGCAAAGGCGGCTGCAGGACGCGAGGTTGTCGTCGAATACCGGCCGCGCGGCGACAATGCAGGCCCCCCGATCGCATCGGGCTCGGTGGTGCTCCAGTAGCGCGGAAGCGGGACCGGCAGTGAGAGCCCGGCCGTCATGCGTGCGGCAAATATCGTTGGCTCGTGCTTCGCGGTGGCACTCTGCCTGCTACAGGGCAACATCGGTCACGCGGTGACCAGCCCGCCCTCCGGTGACAGGCCAGATTTGGATTCACCGACATCCGGGTTATTGAGATGGGTTGAACGGCCTGACGATGAAGTCTACGTTTTCGGACTTCAACTGGACCGCTTCAATCTCACTGAAGGTCTCATCGTCTTCTATGACGGGGACAGGGCCTTCGTGCCGCTGGGCGGATTTGCGGAAGCGCTTGAATTTCCGATTGCCGTCGATCCCGAGAATGGCACGGCACTGGGTTGGTTCCTGAACGATGACCGGGCTTTCGAACTTGATATGCGTGCCGGCAAGGTCAGGGTCCGTGATCGTGTCGTGCCGCTTGATCCGAGCGCCATTGAACGGCACCCCGATGATCTTTATGTCGCGATGACCGAGCTCGAGGCCTGGTTTCCGGTCTTGCTGGATCTTCGGTTCCGGCGCTTGCAGATTTCCGTGAAGGCGTTGGAGCCTCTTCCCCTTCAGGAGCGGACCGCACGCATTGAGCGGCGGTCGCGCCTGCGCCGGGTCGCTGCTGAACAAGAGATGGAGCGTGTCGACGCCGATGCCGGGTGGTTCGAGTGGCCTTTCTTGGATACTTCCTTTGAAGCTTCCGGCCGCAGCCGGGCGGAGGAGCATCTTGGCCAGGCACGCATGACGACCACGGTCGCGGGCGTTGTTGGCGGCCTGGACGGGGAGGCTACGGCGATCATGGACAGCGAACAGGATGCGCCGGACTTTCGGGTCCGTCTCAGCCGCCAGTCTCTCGATGGAGGATTGCTAGGTCCTCTTGATGCACGTGAGTTTGCTCTGGGCGACGTGACCACCCCTGACCTGCCGCTGATTGCGGAGAATGCGGTCGGTCGCGGAATCGAGATTTCCACCTTCGACCTCGATCGGCTTGAACAGACCAACCGGGTGACCCTGCGCGGAGAGTTACCGGTTGGCTGGGAGGTGGAAGTCTATCGGAACGGTGAACTGATCGACTTCCAGAGCGAACAGGACACCGGGGATGGTCGCTATGAGTTTTCCGGCCTGCCCACCTTGGCCGGACTAAATGAATTCCGCCTGGTTTTCTTCGGACCCCAGGGTCAGACCCGCGAACAGGTCGAACGCTATTTCGTGACACCCGAACTCTCGGAGCCGAGACGCAGCTCCTTTCGGTTTGCCTACAATCAACTGAACCGGAACCTGATTTCGACCGATCCGAAGGAACGCAGGGCGCAAGACGACGGAGAGCATCGCCTGATCCTCCAGGGCGAGCATGGTTTGAGCGAAACGCTTTCGGTCTCCGGCGGTCTAGCCTCGCTTTCGGTCGAGGGCGATCGCTTGAACTACGCGACCGCGGGCCTGCAGTCGTCATTTCACGGTGTACTCGGCCAGCTCGATATTGCGGTTGAGGACTCCGGCGGACTTGCCGTTGGCGGCCGCGCGCAGACACAACTGGGGTCCTGGTCCGTCTTTGCGGAACAAAGCTGGTTTCAGGATTTCCATTCCGAGCAGACGGACGACGGCCGGGTTCAGGGGCATCTGCGCAGCCGCAGTGTCGCGCGGATCAATGGCCACGTTCCGGACTTTGGCCTGGGGCATCAGCCTCTCTCGGCCACGCTCACACACGAAGAGTCGGAAGAGGGTAAATGGCAGACCAATCTCTTCGGTCGGCTCTCCAGTGTCGTGCGGCCCTTCAACTTTTCATTGTCGTCGAACGCCCGTGTCCGCGAAGGTGAGGAGGTTGAGAGTGATCTCCGCTTGCTGGTCGGTACGCTTTTGGG
Source organism: Denitrobaculum tricleocarpae (assembly GCF_007004665.1). GTDB lineage: Bacteria > Pseudomonadota > Alphaproteobacteria > Kiloniellales > Kiloniellaceae > Denitrobaculum > Denitrobaculum tricleocarpae. The sequence continues at coordinate 172,454 of NZ_ML660061.1, forward strand.
TGACTTCCGCCTGCGCGGTGAGGTCGGTTACGACATCGCGCCCGATGCGCAGTTCGATCAAGTTTCGCTGAGCGCCGATTGGCGGATCAACCAGGACTTCGGCGCGCGGATCGGGTTGCGCCACATCGCGGGGGATAGCGAACTGACGACGGCGACGGCGGGCATCAATCGGCAGTTTGATACCTTCGCTTTGGGACTTAACCTCGAAGCCGATAGCCGCCGCGATTACAACGCGCGGCTTGGGCTCTCCTTCGCGCTGGGACATAATCCGGCGGCGGACCGGCTGGAGATGCGCGCGAAACCCTTTGCCAGGCGGGGCGCGATTTCGACCAGGGTCTTTCTCGACCGGGATAACGACGGCACCTTCACCGAAGGAGACGAAGTCATCGAAAACGCTGGCTTTACCGGCCCGCGCGTGCGGCGCAAGGTCAAGACCGAGGCGGATGGGACTGCCTTCATGGTAGGAATGGAGCCTTACCGCGAGATCGAAATCGGACTTAGTGAAGCGACGCTGGAGGATCCTTACTGGGCTTCTGCCAACGGACCCCGTCTGGTCACGACACGACCGGGTATGACCACGCACCTCGAATTTCCGGTTGTTGAAACCGGGGAGGTCGACGGGGTGATAATCTTGCGTGAAACGCTGCGTGAGGGCGATGAGAGGGTCGGCGCAGAGCCAATTATCAGTGGTGCGCCGGCAGAAACCGGCGAACCCGGTGCCGGACTGCGGGTCCTTTTGGTCGATGAAGAGGGGCAGGTGGTTGCCGAAACAATCAGTGCTTATGACGGCTTCTTTATTTTCAGCCGCGTTCCTTATGGTCTCTATCATGTGATGCTCGACAGCGAGCAGATGCAGGCGCTGGGATATGGGAACGGGCCTTCGCGTGCGTTCGAAATCCGGCACGACGAGCCTTATGCTTCGGGTTTGGATCTGGTCGCAAAAGCCATGCTCTGAGACTCTCGTCGAAAGCCGTCGTCAGTCTTCGACCTTCAGGCTGACCTCACCCAGACCGGCTATGCGGTATAGGACCTCGTCACCGGATTTCGGAAACTGGGTTTTGAGGGCGCTTCCGGTGATAACGATGTCGCCTTCACGCAGGCGCCGGCCACGTGAATGCAGATGATTGGCGATCCAGGCCAGACCCTCAAGGGGGTGTCCCATGGCATCGCCTGCCAAACCTCGATCAATAACTTCACCGTTCCACAGCAGCTCGCCGGCCGCTGCGGCCAAATCCAGGCTTTGCCATGCTGTTGCTCTTGTGCCGAGCACGACACCGCCGCACCAGCAGCGGTCGGTCAGGATCGAGGCGGCATCCAGATCGCCGTAATCTGCGTTGCCGTCGTCAATCAGCTCGAAGGCCGGCATGGCGCTTGCCACAAATTCAGCAATGCTCTCACGGTCGTGAATCGTTTCAGCCGCCGGTCCCCGAGGCTCTACGTCGTGGTTTATCTCGAATGCGACTTCGAATTCCAGCCCGAGCCGCGCGTATGCTGATAGCTGGATTGTTGCAGGGGCTGAGCGGATCGTTTCAGCGAGAATAGTCCCGTAAGCCGGCTGATCCACGCCGCAAAGTTCCTGGATGGCCCTCGATGTCAGCGCAATTTTATGCCCGCCCATCGGTCCTGCATTGGCCTCGGTCTGAAACAGCCGGTCAACCTCGTCCTGGATCCGGTATGCGGAAACGAGCGATGGCGGGGTGTCCGCGCCACGTAAGGGGTGAAACCGCTGCCTCGACCGACGCGCGGTGAAGATCTTCCGGGCAATCCTTTTTTCTTCAGCCGCGTCCACGCGCTTCTCCTCAGATTGTCAGCCGACCGCATTACAATCCAGTTACTTGCATGGGTAAACCAGAGACTTACGGCGGTGCCGAGGACACCGCAATCTGTGACCCGCAAGTGAGGCGGCACAGAGAGGCAGTTTTCTTCGTCCGCAGCCTGTTGCGGGTTTTCGTCGACCGGGAGGGGAGGACGGGAAGTGTTTCATATCATTTTGGTAATGACAGGATTCTTCGAAGGCATGGTTTAATAAATTGAAATAAATAGATAAAAAATACGCATACCGCATCGTGAAAAACATTCTCACGCAGGGTGAAATCTCCGTAAGCCTGCCCTAAGTTTCGGGTGCGCCTGCACTGCGCTCCACATTTCAGGAAACTGGGGATAGTTATGTCAGACTATAAGGTCATCAATGGTCTATCGATTGACCGCGCATTGGTTCAGTTCATCGAGCAGGAAACCCTGCCCGGCCTTGGTCTTGACGCCGGCTCGTTTTGGTCGGGTTTCGCCGCAATCATGCGCGATCTTGGGCCGACAAACCGCTTGCTGCTCGACAAACGCGAGCGCATTCAACGAGAGATGGATAGCTGGCACCGCGCGCATGCCGGACAGCCGATCGACCGGCAAGCCTACAGGAGCTTTTTGTCGGATATCGGATATCTGGTCCCTGAGGGCGATGCTTTTTCCGTCGGGACGGAGAATGTAGACGACGAGATTGCCCGCATTGCCGGACCGCAGCTGGTGGTTCCTGTGATGAACGCGCGCTATTCCCTGAATGCGGCGAATGCGCGCTGGGGCAGCCTTTACGACGCACTCTACGGAACGGACGTCATTCCCGCGACCGGCGAAGCGGTACAGGGCTATGATCCTGTGCGCGGTCAGGCGGTCATAGACTACGCCCGCGGATTTCTCGACGAGTCCGTCGCCCTGGCCGATGGGCGTTCACACAAGGAGGTAGTGCGCTACAGGGTCTCCGATCAGAAGATGGCCGCCGAACTGAAGGATGGGACTGTCGTTGGTCTTCAGGATCCGTCTAAGTTTGCCGGTTACCTGGGTGAGCCGGGCGCGCCGACGTCGATCCTGTTGGTCAACAACAGTCTGCATCTGGAAATCTGTATCGATCCCACGACGACCGTGGGCAAATCAGATCCTGCCGGCGTTTCCGACGTGAAGGTCGAGGCCGCGCTGACCGCGATCATGGACTGCGAAGACTCCATTGCTGCCGTGGACGGTGAAGACAAGGTGGTGGCTTACCGAAACTGGCTGGGTCTGATGCAGGGGAACCTGACGGCAGATCTGAGCAAGGGTGGGAAATCCTTCACGCGTGCGCTCAATCCGGACCGCGAATTCATCTCCCCGACGGGAAACAAGCTGACGTTGCCGGGCCGCAGTCTGATGCTGATCCGCAACGTCGGGCATCTGATGACCACGCCTGCGGTGCTTGATGCCGAAGGTCAGGAGCTGCCCGAAGGTATTCTGGACGGGATCGTGACTTCATTAATTGCGATGTACGATTTGCGCGCCAAAGACGGGTTGCGTAACTCGCGCCAAGGCTCGGTTTACATCGTAAAGCCGAAGATGCACGGACCGGAAGAGGCGGCCTTTGCCGATCTGCTGTTCGAGCGCGTCGAAGACCTGCTCGGGCTGGAGCGCTCGACCCTGAAGATCGGCATTATGGACGAGGAACGCCGAACCACCGTCAATCTGAAAGAGTGTATCCGCAAGGTGAAGGACCGTATTGTCTTTATCAATACGGGCTTTTTGGACCGGACCGGAGACGAGATCCATGCCTCGATGGAAGCCGGACCGATGGCGCGCAAGGCCGATATGAAAGCGGCGACCTGGCTGGGCGCTTATGAAAACTGGAATGTGGACATCGGGCTCGCCTGCGGTCTTCAAGGCCATGCCCAGATCGGAAAAGGCATGTGGGTGATGCCCGACAAGATGGCGGACATGATGGAGCAGAAGACAGTCCATCCCATGGCCGGCGCGAACACCGCCTGGGTGCCGTCACCTACGGCCGCGACCCTGCACGCACTGCATTACCACAAGGTCGACGTGCATGCACGGCAGGAGGAATTGAAACAGCGGCCGAGAACTTCGCTGGACGATATCCTGACCATCCCTCTCGCCGAGAACCCGAACTGGAGTGCAGAAGAGATTCAGGAGGAACTGGACAACAACATTCAGTCGATCCTGGGCTATGTCGTGCGCTGGGTCGATCAGGGTGTGGGCTGCTCCAAGGTGCCGGACATCAATGATATCGGTTTGATGGAAGACCGGGCGACCTTACGGATTTCGAGCCAATTGCTCGCCAACTGGCTGCGTCACGGCATCTGCACGGAACAGCAGATCCAGGAGACCCTGGAGCGTATGGCAGTTGTGGTCGACGGCCAGAATGCCGGCGACAGCCATTACACTCCGATGGCGCCCGCGTGCAACGGGTACGCCTTCCAGGCCGCGCGGGACCTGATCCTGCTCGGCTGCGAAGCGCCGTCCGGCTATACGGAGCCGACCTTGCACGCCTTGCGCCTGAAGGTAAAGGCGGCGGCCTGATCGGTAAATTCTCTAGCGGTTCTCTGTATTCGACAGAGAACCGCTAGAGTGTTCAGCATATCGGAATGGAAGTTGCCGAAGACTACTGCTTCAGGCGTGGGAACGGCCAGGCATCTTGGTCTAACCTGAGAAGACCGCTCTCGCGGATACGGTGACCTGAAGTCTTTTGTCACCTCCAAACCCGCGACCTCGCAGAGATGAGGCGAGCCCAGTGATGGTCTTCTGGCCCGCATTCCAGCAAAATCAAGGCAAATAAACGCTGTTTCGGGAATTAGGTTGAGGCTCATATTCCTTGATGGCTTTGATCGTGTTTTGCCTGGTTTTAGGCAGGAGAGGTCTCGAAAGCGGGCCTGAAGGCCCGGTGAGAGGGCTCCACGCCCCTAAAACCCGACAAAACACGACCCGCCCGCGCGATAAGACTATGAGTTCTGGGAACCACGTTCTGGACAGCGTCGTGTCATCGGTCCAATTCTGGCTAAGCACGATGCTTCAGCATCGCTCCACTATTAACTCCTTGCCAGAAAACATAATTTTATCGTCAAGACCGTCAAGGAATATGAGTTCCCAACCTAGTCCAGATTGCGGTTTTCGATGTATTTCGGCCATTTGTATTGTCGAACTCGGGTGGTGAAGCCGCAACGACCTGAAAACTGCTGGAAAGAGCGGTCAAGAAAGTTAGACTAGATCACAGAAACGCCCAAATTTTAGTCAAATTATGATCTTTGCCCGTGACGGGGCAGTTGAGTTTCGTGGATTGGATAGAGATGCAGGAACAACCGCCAAATGGGTCGGAGGGCGTGCGTCGGGCGCGTGGCCGCCCCCGGTCTTTCGACCGGGATAAGGTGCTGTGCAGGGCCACCAAGGTCTTTTGGACGAGGGGCTATGACGCGGCATCGATTGAAGAGCTCACGGAAGCGCTCGGCATCAGACGTTCGAGCCTTTACCATGAATTTGGCGGCAAGGAGGCGCTTTTTCTTGCCTCGGTGGATTATTATCTCTCGGTCAAGGTTGCGCCCTGCCTGGAACGGCTGGAAAAGGGCCGGGCACTGTCTGCGGATCTTTCCGATTTTTTCGATGGTCTTTTGGCGCTGACATGCCGGCCTGAAGGGCCGAAAGGCTGCCTCGTAACCGTGGTGCTCGCCGACGCTGCAGAGAGCTCGCCACGTTTCAGGGAAAAACTGATTGAGTGCCTCGCAGGCCTTGACGAGACATTCGTGCGTCGCTTCGAACAGGCTCGGCTTTCAGGCGACTTGCCACGAGACGAAGACGTCACTGCTCTTGCGCAGCTGTTCGTGAGCTTTAGCCAGGGATTGATGGTCAGAGCCCGCAGCGGTGTTTCTCTGCAACCTCTCAAGGATATCTCCGACGCGGCGCTGCAACGTATTTTACCGGCCTCCCGGAGGTTCGCCACCTAAGCGTCCTTCTCAAGATCATTCGTATACAGGATTTTCCCACTAAGCCGCACAGGTGCCGTCTTATCTGCCGCTAGAGCTGGCGAGCACACCCCGGCTTGCTTGTAGTGTTCAAGGCGTTACCGCTTTCTCCGCCGGTGTCACAATCCTGTGAGAAATCACAAATCCGCGGTTCGCCGTCATCTCTTCTGTATCATTTCCACGATGTGGAATGCGGCTTATTGTGCCGCGTGACAAAGTCTGCCTAAACTCGCTCAGGTTCCTAGGTTTCGAAGGCGAATGCTGTTCACGGCGGCCAAGGCGTACAAGACAAAACTTCTCCGCCGTGTTTTGATTTGAACAAAGAATCAACCAGGGAGGAAACTATGTCCAAAGCTAAAGATCCGAAAACGGTGAATCGTCGCCGCTTTCTCAAAGGTGGTGCCGGTGCCGCCGGTGCGGCGACAGCCGCTCTTGCAATGCCTCAGGTATCGCGCGCTGAAACAATCACGTTAAAAATGCAGGGCTCCTGGGGGCCGTCGTCGATCTTCTCCGACATGGCGAAGCAATATGCCGAGCGTGTCGGTAAAATGTCCGGCGGCCGTCTGAAAATCGACTACCTGCCATCCGGCGCGGTTGTGAAGGCCTTTCAGGTTCAGGACGCCTGCCATGACGGTATTCTGGATGCGGCCCATACGGTGACCGCCTACTGGTACGGTAAGAGCAAGGCTGCCTCTCTCTTCGGCACAGGTCCGGTCTTTGGCGCAAATGCGTCACAGATTCTCGCCTGGATCCACTACGGTGGCGGCAAGGAACTCTATCAGGAGCTCGTCCAGGAAAAATTGGGTCTGAACCTGGTTGGCTTTTTTGCCATGCCGATGCCGACACAGCCTCTCGGCTGGTTCAAAAAGGAAATCACGTCGGCTGAGGACATGCAGGGCTTGAAGTACCGCACGGTTGGCCTGGCGACGGACATCATGCAGGGCATGGGCTTGAAGGTAACCCAGCTGCCCGGTGGTGAAATCGTTCCGGCTCTGGAGCGTGGCGTCATCGAGGCTTTCGAGTTCAATAACCCGACCGCCGATCGCCAGTTCGGCGCGCAGGATGTCTCCAAAGACTACATGATGGGGTCATACCATCAGGCCGCGGAATTCTTTGAGATCATCTTCAACAAACAGCGCTTCGATTCGCTCGCGGATGAGCAGAAGGCGATTCTCGAATATGCCGCCGAGGCGACCAATACGGCCAACTACGGCCTCGCCATGGACAGCTACTCCAAGGACCTGCAGACCCTGATCAACGAGGATGGCGTCAACGTTCACCGCACGCCGAGCTCTGTGATGAAGGCTCAGCTGGAGTCATGGGACAAGGTTCTTGAAGGTCTCTTGAAGGATGAGTTCTTCAAGAAGGTCGTGGACAGCCAGAAGGCCTGGGCCGAGCGGGTGGCGTTCTACGATCTGATGAACGCAGCTGACTATAAGCTGGCGTACGAGCATTACTTCCCAGGTAAACTCGGCTTCTAGAGCCGGGATCCATCGGGGCTGGATAGATAAGCCAGGGGCGGCGCAGTGCGCCGTCCCTGACGCTTGCTTTTCTGCCATCGACGGGATTGTCGACTGCTGACTTGCGACGGGGCCGCATGCGGAGCTGAAATGGAACGCTTTATTGAAATCGTTGACGGTATCACGGCCTGGTTCGGCAAGGCCTTTTCGTGGTGCATTCTGATCATGACCTTTGGTGTCGGTTATGAGGTTTTTGTCCGCTATGTTCTGAACGACCCGACAGCCTGGTCGTTTGATATCAGCTACATGATGTACGGCACGCTCTTCATGATGGCGGGGGCATACACCCTTTCGAGGGACGGCCACGTGCGCGGCGATTTTCTCTATCGGCTCTGGAAGCCGCAGACTCAGGCGAAGGTCGAACTCGTTCTGTATTTTCTGTTTTTCTATCCCGGTGTTATCGCGCTGATTCTCGCGGGCTGGAAGTATTCGTCAAGATCATGGCGCTACAGCGAAGTCAGTGTGATGAGCCCGGCGAATGTCCCGATTTTTCAGTTTAAGACCATCATCGTTGCCGCTGGCGTTCTTCTGTTCATTCAAGGCCTGGCACAGATCTGCCGCTGCCTGATCTGCATGCGGGACGGCGCCTGGCCGAAGGCCAAGGAAGACGTGGAAGAGATGGAAGACGTGCTCTTGAAACAGCATGAGCGTGAAATTTTGAATCATGGCAGTGAGGCCGTCGATGTGATCGCGCCCAAAGGAGATCGCAAATGACCGACCCTCAAATTGCCGTCATGATGCTCGGCATCTTCATCATGACCATCTTCCTCGGGTTCCCGATCTGCTTTACGCTCATGGCGATGGGGGTCGCCTTTGGCTACTACGCCTACTACGACCCCGAGCGCATGCAGACGATCTTCGACAATCGGATCTTCGACCTCTTCGTCAACCAGACTTACTCGGTGATGGCGAACGACGTCCTGACGGCGATACCCCTTTTCCTATTTATGGGCTACATAGTTGAACGGGCGAATATCGTCGATCGCCTCTTCAACACCTTGTATCTGACCGCGCGAAATCTGCCCGGCGCCATGGCGGTTGCCGCGCTGGCAACCTGTGCGATGTTCGCGACCGCGACAGGCATCATCGGCGCTGTCGTGACGCTGATGGGCATGCTGGCGTTTCCGGCCATGCTCAAGGCCAAGTACGACACCAGCTTTGCCAGTGGTGTGATCTGCGCCGGCGGCTGTCTGGGGATTCTGATCCCGCCGAGCATCATGCTGATCGTCTATGCGGCGGCGTCGAACGTTTCTATCGTGAAGCTCTACGCGGGTGCTCTGATTCCGGGATTCCTGCTGGCGGGCCTCTATATGGTCTATGTCATTGGACGGGCTTGGCTCAATCCTTCGCTGGCACCCAAGGCGACTGACGAGGAGGTGGGAACCTACTCGGGACTGCAGGTTGCCTGGATGCTCCTGACGTCCTTTTTTCCTCTGGCGATCCTCATTCTTTCGGTGTTGGGTGCGATCCTCTTCGGGCTCGCGACGCCCTCGGAGGCAGCCTCAATCGGCGCGCTGGGCGGGCTGGTTCTCGCCGTCGCTTACCGCTCATTGACGTGGGAGCGTTTGCGCCAGTCGGTCTATCTGACCGTGCGGACCTCGGCGATGGTCTGCTGGCTCTTCGTCGGATCCTGGACCTTCTCGTCGGTCTTCTCGTATTTGGGCGGCGAGCATCTGGTCAGTGAATTCGTGATCGGTCTGCAGCTCTCGCCGATCATGTTCCTGATTCTGGCGCAGCTCATTATCTTCCTGCTGGGGTGGCCGCTCGAATGGTCGGAGATCATCATCATCTTCGTGCCGATCTTCCTGCCGTTGCTGCCGCACTTCGGGGTCGACCCGCTGTTCTTCGGTATTCTGGTCGCACTGAACCTGCAAACCTCGTTCCTCACGCCACCCATGGCGATGGCGGCCTATTACCTGAAAGGGGTGGCGCCGCCGCAAGTCACGCTGGTTCAGATCTTCAAGGGAGTGATGCCCTTCCTCTCGATGATCGTGCTTTCCATGGTCCTGCTCTATCTCTTCCCGGCGCTGGCTCTCGGCCTTCCTGAGTTTTTCTACGGTTGACCAGGGGGGACGGGTTGAGACAGCGTACGTTCGTGAAGGTGATTTGATGGAGTCCCTGGCAGATCTGACGGCAAGCGCGCTGCTTCCGCGTCTTGCGAAGGGCGATGTACAGGCCACGGAACTGGTCGAGGCCTGCCTTGCCCGGATTTCCGAGAGGGAACCCGAGGTCCAGGCCTGGGCTTTCCTTCATCAGGATTTTGCGCGCGCGCAGGCCCGCAGCGCCGATGAACATCGCGCGAGTGGACGGCCGACCGGGCCGCTGCATGGCTTGCCTGTAGGCATCAAGGATATCATCGATACCAAAGGCGTTCCGACCGAGAACGGCACTCCACTTGATGCAGGACGGCGTCCGGGCGATGATGCCGTGCTGGTCTCGAAATTGCGCGAGGCCGGGGCCATCATCATGGGGAAGACGGTCACGACGGAACTTGCTTACTTCGCGCCGGGCAAAACCAGGAACCCGCAAGACCCTGAACGCACACCGGGGGGATCGTCATCCGGCTCGGCAGCAGCCGTAGCCGCGGGGATGGTGCCTCTTGCGGTGGGTACGCAGACCACCGGTTCTGTCATACGCCCGGCCGCCTTTTGCGGTGTTGTCGGGTTTAAGCCGACCTTTGGCCTCATACCGCGCAGCGGCGTGGTGACGCAGGCGCCGCATCTGGATACGGTCGGCGTGTTTGGCCGGTCTGTGGAAGATGCCGCGTTGCTGGCGGAGTGCCTGAGCGGATATGACCCGCGCGACCCGGCCACCAGCGCAATCCCCAGTCCGCCCCTGAAAAGGACGGCGACGTCAAGCCCGCCCCTCGCACCGAACTTTGCCTTCGTGAAGTCGCCGGTATGGGATCAGGCAGAAGACGCAACGCAGGAAGCCTTTGGCGAATTGACGGCGTTTCTTGGGGGCAATTGCGACGAGGTGTCCCTGCCGAGTCCTTTCGGCGAGGGCCATGGGATCCACCGCACCATCATGCTGGCCGAACTGGCGAAGAATTTCGGTCCTTACTACCATCGTGGCAAGGATCAACTCAGCCCGCAAATGCGCGCTGCTGTGGAGGAGGGGCGATCAATTCTGGCCCACGATTACATGGCGGCTTGCGATTGGATCGAGGTGCTGAATGCCGGCCTGACGGAGATTTTCGACCGCTACGATGCGATCCTGACGCCGGCGGCACCCGGCGAAGCGCCCTTGGGACTGGATGCTACGGGAAACCCGGCTTTTTGTGCGCTTTGGACGCTCTGCGGCACACCTGCCGTTACCCTGCCGCTGCTTCAGGGAGAGCAGGGATTGCCAATGGGTGTGCAGCTGGTCGGGCCGCGCCATGACGACGGCCGGCTGTTGCGGAGTGCGAACTGGCTGATGAAGCAGGTGACGGAAGAGAGTGACGGGACAGGAACATCATGATTAACTGCAGGAAGCTGGCACTTGCCGGGGAGGAGACGTCCGGTGTTCGATAAGTTCTTCGCGTGTATCTCAATGCTCTGCATGATCAGCTTTATCGCGATCATTCTCTGGTTTGTGGATGCCTGGGACCTGCGCATTATCGCGATTATTGTTCTCTGTATGGCAAGCTACGACTTTTATCTTCTGGCCTTCAAAAACCAAAACGATAAGAGCTGACCGGACCTGGCTCACGCCGTCATCGCAATTCTTTGATTTCCTTTCCATGGCAGTGACACAAAATACCGGGGATCGGACTCTTGGTATTGTGGAATCAGAAAATGCCTGCTGCAGAAGCCTTTTCCTCGTCGATCCGTGCCGCTAAACGCGTTGCGCTTTCTATCGTTCTGATCGTCCCGCTGGCCGGATTTACGTCTATCGAAAACCTCTTCGCGCCCTCCGCAGATCTATGGCCCCGGTGGGAACGTCATGATCCGGGAAGCAACACACGTATCGACTTTTCCGCGTGGGACGGGCTTCTGAAACGCTATGTACAGGTAGGTTCTGATGGCGTGAACCGGGTTGACTATGCTGCCTTTCGCGCCAGCGGCAAGACAGAGCTGGAAAAGGCGATTAAGGATCTGACCGGGCTTCCGATCAGCAGTTACAATCGTGATGAGCAGTTCGCCTATTGGGTCAATCTCTACAATGCCGTAACGGTTCAGGTGATCCTGGACCACTATCCGGTCGAGACTATTCGCGACATTGATATCTCCCCTGGCCTTTTTGCGTCCGGCCCCTGGGATAAGGATCTGGTCTCGGTGGAGGGCGAAGATCTCAGTCTTAACGATATCGAGCACCGCATTCTGCGGCCCATATGGCAGGACCCGCGTATTCACTACGCGGTGAACTGCGCGTCCATAGGCTGCCCGAACCTGGTCGTCGATGCCTATGATGGAGTGAAGCTGGAAACCATGCTGGAGGCGGCTGCACGAGCCTACATCAACGATCCGCGCGGCGTGACGATCGCGGGTGACACCGTAACGGTGTCCAAAATTTACGACTGGTTTCAGGAAGACTTCGGCAGCTCGACCCGATCGGTTTTAGCGCACTTGAAACGCTATGCGGCCCCCGAACTCGCGGAACGCCTGGGCACCATCGGTGATATCCAGGGCACTGAATATGACTGGAATCTCAACGATGTAACGGGTCCGCAGAGTTGATAAAAGCGCGCTTCAAACGTGATCACTCTGCCTGTGAACCCGCTCTGCCACCGAAGACGCAGGGCGATGTTTCCGGCGTGTGGAATCGTAGAGGCGCGCGAGAAGGCGCGGCGGCAGCTTCAGATGAAACAGGGCATGGATCAGGAGCCAACCCGCGACGATTGCGATCGGGCGGCGGCCGTCGAAGCGGCGGGATGAGGTCTCGACTGCCGGTGTATCGATGCAGACTGTCTTGCCAACCCGTTCCAGCCGGCGCGTGAAATCATAGTCTTCCATGAGATCGATCGGCCTGATCCCACCTAGCGTGTCGTAAATACAACGGCGCACGAAGATTGCGGAATCGCCGTAGTAGAGTCCGTAGCGCCGGAAACGGGCGTAGAAGCCCGTCAGCCATTCGGCGAAATCGCTGTTGCCGTTGAAGAGGACGCGAAAGTTGCCGCCGACAATTTCGGGATCTTTCAGGCATTGACGAATGGCCCGCAGTCCACCTGCGGGAAGCTGCGTGTCCGCGTGCAGAAATAAGATGACATTGCCGGTGCTCTGCGCCGCGCCGAGAGCGAGTTGCTGACCCCGGCCGCGTGGCGCGGGGTAGGTGCGGGCGCCGGCCCCTTCCGCCTGCTCAAGAGTCCCGTCCTGGCTGCCGCCGTCGACAATGATGATCTCGCACTCGCTGTCCTGAAGACGCAAATCATGAATGATGCTTCCGATGCGGGGGGCTTCGTTCAGGGTTGGAATTACGATCGAGATCTTCATGAGACGGGAAAGTCCGACGCTTCGGCGCCATCAAAGAGCCCTGCCGCCTCAAGCGCGGTGTGCCAGTGTTCCCATCTCTTTTGCATCCAGCGCCGCGGCATCGCGGTCGCGATGACATTGCCAAGCGGACCGGATGAAAGCCGGGCAGTGCCCTCAAACCAGAGGGCGCGCAGCCATCGATAGAGTTCGATACGTTCCTGCAGTGGCAGGTGCGGCAGCGACTGTGAGAGATAAAGACGCCCAAAGGCAATATGCCGTGCTTCATCTTTGGCAATCTGGCGGCTCATGGCATCGAACAGAGGGTCCGGGATCTGATTGCGGGCTGTTTCCTGAAACGCGAGGGCTTCGCCCTCGACGATGACATGAAAGGCAAGCAGCGCGGCTTCCGGCGCGCCCCTCCAGGAGAGCGAGCGTGTCACCGCGTCATCCAGGAGGTTCTGTTGTGAAGGCCGGCCATTCAGCCGCGCAAGGTAGCGCCGGTACATGTCGGCATGACGCCGTTCGTCTTCTACCTGTACCAGAAGGCAATCCCGAGCGGCCTGTAAATCCATTTGCGGCGCGACAGCTGCGCAGAGGCGGGCCGTGGCCTCCTCGCCGCCGATGAACTGATTGACTATTCCAGAGGCGATCGGCCGTTGCCAAAAAGCGAGACGCGGAGCGGGGTGGCTCCAATCCAACTCGGGGTGCTCTGAATCCGCCTTCCCGCCTTTGGCAGCGAGGCTGCGGAGTTGGTCATTCAGGCTGGTCATGGCTTGAAGCCGCGGGCGGGTAAAGGCGTCTCGGGCTCCAGGAGTTTCAGATCGTCCAACTGCGCGACCGATGTACCGCCTGCGTCGTCGGTGTCTGCCGATATTGCAATATACGCCTTGCCCGGCGGCGGCGACCCGAATGCCATTTGGTAATCGGCGGTGATGTCGATTTCTTCGCTGAACCAGATACCGGTCGGCGTCGACCCGGACCGCAAAACGATGAGCTTCGAGTTCTCGAAGTGCGGGTTCGACATTTTAGCGCCGCGTTCCGCGGTTCCGCCCCAGACATAGGTCAGAACCTGACCGATCATGGGATAACCGAAGAGGGAACCCAGACGGTTGCCAAGCGTGACATCCTCGGGTTTCGGCGGGAACCAGATGTGCAGCGCGAGCGGCCGGTCGTCCTTGCCGCTTCTGGAGAGATCGGTGGCCGGAATATTCTGGTCGACACGCCAGCGCCAGGCGAGGCGTTTAGAGGGGGCACCTTCGATCTGGGCATAGAGGAAAGCGACGGCGTTCTCTGCCTCAATCTGAAGACTGCCGGTTTCGGATATTTTGAACTCGGCCGGGTCCTTGTCCGGAAGTTCCAGCAGCTCCCAATCCTCGAAGGCCGGCGGCACAGTAGAGGGCGCCGCCAGTGCCGGTGCGGCCACGGCTATCGCGGCTGCCATGAGTGTAAGCGCGGATCGTCTCAGGGCTCTCGGGGTCACTGGGCTGGTCTCTTGTGTTGTAAACTGCGGTCACCCACGAATTTGGGTCTGTTATTGATTTCGGCAACTCACAAGCGATCACCAGCTGTTGAACGCCGGGAGACCTGGCGGGATGGCAGTTCGTGACGTAATCCTGCGTCTGTTTGTTGATTTTCCGCTGTAAATCTGCCCGGATGCCTGAAGCCAAGCCGATTCCAAAGGCCAATTCCCGGTTCGCAGGATGCCACTGCGGATACGGCTCGATGAGAAAGCAACGAAGATGCCGGATCCTCTTTTTCACATGATCGCCCGGGCGCCGCGCCCCGTGGCTCCGTTCTCCCATGCCGTTGAGGCCGACGGCTGGGTGTTTCTGACCGGCCAGATGCCGACCGATCCGACCGATCCGGATGCACCGCTGGCCGCTGGTATCGAGGCGCAAACCCGCCGTGTGATGGATAATCTGGTGCTGGTTCTCGAAGGGCTCGGGCTCGGCCTTGAGCACGTGGTCTCGGCGCGCGCGTTCCTTACGGAGTTCGAACGGGACTATGCGGCCATGAACGACGTCTATCGGTCCTACTTTCCCGCAGGCCGCCTGCCGGCGCGCACCTGTGTTGGCGTGACCGCCCTCGCGGTTCAGGCGCTGGTGGAGATCGATTTTATTGTGAAACGGCCATCCTGACGGACCGGCGCCGGACCTGAGAGATTGACGCCAGGGTTATGTGCGCAGCATCTGGCGGAGCGAGTCGAATTTCAGCTCTCCTTCGCTGGCCGTCAGCGGGTCCTGGAAACGTGAAACCTTTTTGTCGATTTCTGCCCAGTCTTTGTCGGACAACGCCTCAAGCGCCGCAGGGAAGAAGACCTGCTCTTCCTTGACCATGTGCTGGCGCTGTTCGTCGATAAAGTCTCTGGCGATTTTTACGAAGGCGTCCCGGGAGATTTCAACCTCCATCAGAACCTCGACCACGGCCTGCGCGAACTCATGCAGCCGCCCGGAGATTTCGGCGTGTTCCTTGTCGATGTCACCAACCGGTGCCGCCATTTCGGGGTCTCTTTTGCGCAAAACCTCCAAAATCAGGTTTTCCTTCGGGTGGTGATAGAGGTCCGGATAGGTCAGGAAATAGTCTATGACATCCTTGAGAAGGTCGTAGTCGGGTCTTTGAGCGTCTTCAAAGAGAGTGACTTGCCGGTCGAGCAGGTCGAGCATCCGTGCGGTGGTTCTATGCTCGGATCGCAGTGTCTGAATCGCTTGGGTCATGACCTGCTCCGCAATTGGGAAAGAGATGGCTGCATGCTACAGAGCAGGCCTGCGCCGATCCTTGATGCAGATCAAATTCTCTTTGAGGCACTCCCGGGTCTGGACGGCAGGCTCTTAAAGAGTTCTTCGATCCTTCTGAGCACAAAAAAACGGCCCGGAAACTTTGCTTCCAGGCCGTTTTTAATTCATGGCTGCCTGGTTCCTGGCAGCTTCGAAAAACTCGACGCTACTGCAGTGATTCCAGATAAGCGACGATGTCCTGACGGAGTTCAAGCTTCTTGAACTTGTTCGCCATTTTCGATCTGACCTTGTCCTTGCCAACGAACGCGGCAAGGTACTTCTTTGGGTCTTCGAGATAAGCGACCAACTGATCGGGCTCCCAAACAAGACCTTTTTCAGCGGCTTCGGCGAAAACATCAGAGTACTTGTAGCCATCCACGGTACCGGCTGTGCGGCCGATGATATTGTGCAGGGATGGCCCTACTTTGTTTTTACCTTCTTCGAGGGAATGGCAGGCGGAGCAGCGCTTAAAGGCTTTCTCTCCCTTTGCGGCATCACCTGCTGCAAAGGCGTTTCCACTGGTCAAAGCGACCGCGAATGCCAGTGCGACCGGCGCAATCGCCTTAAAACTGTTTTTCATTCGTTCTCTCTCCGTTGGGCTTTCGTGCGCGATTAGTATCACAAGAAGCTCTTCAAATACAGGGCTCTTGCGGAAACCCGGGGCAAACCGGCGGCCGGATGATCTGATCCATAAAAGTTCCGGGAAACAGCGCCATCCAAATCCACATCGAGTGTTACAACAGGTAACCGGGTGTCTCATCTTGGGGCCTGCTTCCAAATGTCGCGCAGGCTTATCTCGATGAAAGGCTCTCACAACAAGGAGACCAAATGATGAACAAATAGTTCTTGGCCTGACGTTTTTGATCGAAGCGCCGTTTTAACCAGAGCCGCATTGAATTCGTTCGGGCCCCGGGCTCGATAGAGTAAGCTTCCGTTTCGGCCATAAAGTTCCGTTTCTTTTGCAAAATGGTGGATATTGCACAGCCACCGAGCTTCAATTACAATTCAGAATTGATCTGACGTTTGGTTTTTAAACGTTTATGTTGGTTTGCTCGATGAAGTGACCTCAGGGTTGCGACAACTCAAAATCTGGTTTTGAACGTCTCAAAGAAGGAATCTGAGCTTGAAGTATTGCTGTTTCGCCGTTTTGCTGATGATTTCAGGCGATGCTGCCGCGCAGGAGGTGAACTATCAGGCGCTGTACAAGAAAGCGGCGGTCGACCTGGCACAGTCCGAGGCCATGGTCGGGATGTTAAAAAAGCAGACCTGGGCCTTCCGAAAGCTTCTCACGCTTCATGGTATCGACTTTCAGGACGAAGTGGTGATCAGGAATGATGCAGGAATCATTGTCGAGCGGATCAATCTGACTCAGGACCCCGTACCTGCTGTCAGTCCAAGGCTGACAGAAAAACCAGCAGTCAATTGATAGTGGCCAAGCTGATCGGGAAAAGGTTGATCGGGATCAGACAGATAGGAGTAAGACTGGCAGGGGCCAGGCGCGCCGCTCGAAGCGGATAGCCGTCATCTCTGCAAGTGTTGTCTCTGCAGACACAGCCTTGGCTTTTTTTCGTGATAACTATCCGCAAGGCGCTGTACACAGCAGACCAACGGCACTCAAGCGCCACGGTTTCGGCCATATTCGTAGCCGTTACAAGTTGCGGCTCGAGCGTTGAAGCACACCGCAGACCGTCATTTTATTGAATGAGATAAATGGTGCCCAGGGGCGGATTTGAACCACCGACACGCGGATTTTCAATCCGCTGCTCTACCAACTGAGCTACCTGGGCATCGCCGCGAAATCGCGGACGAGGGCTTATAGAAAATGTGCCGCCGTCTGTCCAGAGCAAATGCCGCGATTTAACGCTTTCTGTCCAGAGGATTTTTCGAACCCGGCCCCACGCCCGCCTCATGGCTGGTCCGGCGGCCCAACAGGATCGTTAGACTCGGCGCACGACAGCCTTTTCAGTAGTCTTCGCTATCCCCAAGCGAGCCGTCACCGGGCGCCTCGTCAGTGGGGATGCGATAACTTTCCTTGAACCAGCGCCCCAGGTCCACGTCTGCGCATCTTTTAGAGCAAAACGGCCGGTACTTTGGCTCTACAGGCCCTTCACAGATGGGGCAGCGCCCCGCCGTTTTGATGGTATGAATCGGCTCAGCGGCGACGTTAATCTCTTTTGGTTTGTCGGTCATGACGGATTCTTAGCGCTGAACCGCCAGGACCTCAAGCCTGGGAAG
This sequence comes from Denitrobaculum tricleocarpae, assembly GCF_007004665.1. GTDB lineage: Bacteria > Pseudomonadota > Alphaproteobacteria > Kiloniellales > Kiloniellaceae > Denitrobaculum > Denitrobaculum tricleocarpae. Next base: position 190,141 of record NZ_ML660061.1, read on the forward strand.
AGCGGCATAGCCGTCTTTTTCCGGGTTGTGCTGTAGGCATTCAAGCTGCAAACCCTGGCCCAGGCGTTTCTCAACAAGAGACCTGGCTTTTGCAACCTGGCCTTTCCGCAAAAGCTGAACGACCCTGTCGGGTGCCTTGACCAGGATTTCCGAGCCAGGAGCCGCTTCGGCTTCCCGCAAGGCAAGGCGTAAAGCCTCGTAGGCCAGGGTAGCTGCATCCCGCTGCCGGCCTGATCCCTCTTCGCCGCCGGGCTCCGTGAGGAGTTCCGCCAAAGTCGGACCCGCCCGACGCCGGGTCATCTCAAGCAGGCCCGAAGGCGACATTCCCATCACCTGACAAGGTTGATCGTCATCTTTCAGTGCCAACCGAAGGCTTGCGACGACCTGATCGCGGGCTTTTTTGTCTCTCATCTCAAGGCAATCGACAACAATCAGACCGGCGACCGCCCGCAGGCGAAGCTGCCTTGCAATCTCAGTCATGGCCTTGAGATTGACTTCAAGGGCCTGGTTTTGCGCCGTTCCGCTGGTAGCCATGGCGCCAAGATTGACGTCAATGGCGGTAAGAGTGCGTACGGGCTCGATCAAAAGCGACCCTCCACCCGGCAGTTCGACGAGAGGATACAGGAGCGCATCGATCTGCTCCTCGACGCCCTCGCGCTCGAACAGCGGCCGCAGAGCGGGGTCATACGTCACCTCTGCACCAGACATCCCCGCCGCTTCGAGCCTCATCGCCAAATCCCGGCAGAATCCACTGTCATCCACAACGATTGCTTCGATTTCATTCTGGCGGGCGATGAGCGCCAAGAGCGGGTCTGCCCCTTCGGTCAGAAGGGAGGGACAGTCGGCATCGGATGCTGAAGCCTCCAGGCCGGCAGGCGGGTCATGAATGCGTGCGGTGAGGCGGACCCCCTTGTCCTCACCGGCCTCGCGAACGACCTTGACCGTGACGGTGTCGCCCTCGGACAGAGCATGGCCAAGCTGCTTTTTGCCGGGCGCTTCTCCACGCGGCAAAAGACCGGGCCTGGGCAGGCCGATGTCGATGAACGCCGCCTCGAGGCCCGTGCTGATCTCCTGAACGCGGCCCAGATAGATGTTTCCCAACACACGCGGCCGGTCGTCGCGCAGAATTAAAAGGTCTTCCAGGCGTTCTTCCCGAAGCGCCGCAACGCGCACCTCGCCGGGCAAACGGGATATCAGGATCCGCACCGGTCCCGACGGGCGCTCCTGCCGGGCGCTCATGGCTTGAATCCGGATCCCGTCATCAATGTGGTGACTTCGGCAAGAGGCAGTCCGACCACATTGGAATAGGAACCGTTGATCGAGGGGATCAATGCCGCCGCCCGTCCCTGGATGGCATAACCACCGGCTTTACCCTGCCACTCGCCACTCTCGATATAGGCAGCAATCTCATCGGGATGCAAACGCTTGAAGACCACCGCGGTCGCGACCAGCCGCCAGCGCAGCTTGCCCGACGGGTCGATCAGGGCAACACCGCCCATGACCTTGTGGCGCCGGCCCGACAGCAGTTCCAGACAAGAGCGTGCATCCTGTTCATCCTCGGCTTTCGGGAGGATTCTTCGTCCGACCGCCACCACCGTGTCGGCCGCCAGAATAAAAGCGCCCGCGTGCCGGGGCGCTACCGCACGCGCCTTTTCCTGAGCCATTCGCCGGGCATAATCCGCCGGAAGCTCCCTGGGGCCGGGTGTTTCATCGATTTCCGCCGGGTCGACGGTATCTGGCTCTATGCCGACTTGACGCAACAGATCCAGCCGCCGCGGTGACGCGGAAGCCAGAACAAGGGGAACAGACCGCTCGGCCATCGCCGGGGGCCGGTCTATTTGAATCGGAAGGTGATACGGCCCTTGGTCAAGTCATAGGGCGTCATCTCAACGTTGACGCGGTCACCAGCCAGCACGCGAATGCGGTGTTTACGCATCTTGCCGGCGGTATGCGCCAAAACTTCATGGTCGTTATCGAGCTTCACACGAAACATCGCGTTCGGCAGCAGTTCAAGAACCGTGCCCTGAAACTCCAGTAAGTCTTCCTTCGCCATTCACTCCGCTTTCCGCTGTTTGCGGTCATACATATGGTGGCACCACCCAATGTGGTACATCCAAAACATTCAACGCCGGCGCTTGTATAGAGGAAGTTAACGCGGACGTCGAGCGCGCGGATCATATACAGATCCTGTAAATTCTTCAAATCCGAAGAATTTGGGCCCAAAACAGGCGTTTTACCGTGCTGCGTTACAGGTTGGGCTTGAGATCCAGGGTAAAGCGCTCGGTAATTCGCTTCAAAAGCTGATCCCTGACCTGCCGGTAGGCATCCAGGCGTACTTCCCGGTTTCCCTCGACGATCGAGGGGTCGAAGGTGTTCCAGAACTCGACTTCGCAGGCCATGGTCCGGGTTAACTCGACCGCACGGTGCTGCGCCTCAGGCGAGAGCGAAATGATCAGATCAAAAGAGGTATCTTCAAGCGTATCAAAGGTTTTTGCCTTGTGCCGGGAGATATCGATACCGATTTCGTCCATGACCTCGATGGCAAAACCATCCAGCTCGCCGCCGCGCACACCGGCGGAATCCACGTAAATCCGATGTCCCAGGAGATGCTTTAGAATAGACTCTGCCATCGGCGAGCGCACAGCGTTCATCGTACAGGAGAAGAGAACAGCATCGGGCAGATCGCGCATCCGCGCTTAACCCCGGATATGCAAAACGCAGATCAGCGTGAAAAGCCGTCTCGCAGTTTCGAAATCAATGTCGATTTTCTCGGCGAGCCGCTCTCTTAAGAGCTCGGAGCCGTCATTGTGGAGCCCGCGGCGTCCCATATCGATCGCTTCGATCTTTGCCGGGCTGGCCACCTTGATGGCCTCGAAATAAGTCTCGCAGACGCTGAAATAGTCACGGACGATCCGCCGGAAAGGCATGAGCGACAGTTCGATGGTGCGCAGATGCGCTTCCTGGGCGTTCGAGATGACGAATTGCAGACGATTTTCCGCGATTCCCAGCTTCAACCGGTAGGGTCCTGTAAAATCGCCGGTGGGCGCAAAGAAATTCTGCTCAAGCAGATCGAAGATCGCGATCGTGCGTTCCTGCTCCACATCGGCACTCCGGCGCACCATGGTCCGCTCGTCGAGCACAATGTCTATGAGACGCTGATCCGCGGTTTCTGTCGACTTGTCCCCGCCGCAATCATGTCCGTCGTTCATCCCGTCCCCCCGTTTCCCATCCAAAGCAGGGTTTTAACCGCAATCCCTTTAGAACCTGATTAACACCGCTCCCGGGCCCGGCACGACCAGCGTCTTGAGCTCTGCACCAAGCATTTGAATCCGTTTAATTTCCGGTGTCGTAGTACTCCAAACCCGGCCCACATTGGTTCAGAATAAAGAGATTATCAATCCTGCAGGAACCGGAGCGCGAAATTCGACACCCCTTCACACTCGAGCGGAGGAGTATCAGGTCATCTCGCTTTTTTCCAGGCGCAGGGCAATGGAAAGGGCATGCGCTCCCAGACCCTCGGACTGTGCCAGTGTCACTGCTGCAGGTCCGATAGCGCCCAGGCTATCCGGATTGCAGGAAATCAGGGACGAGCGTTTGAGGAAATCAAGCACGGAAAGACCGGAGGAAAACCGCGCCGAGCGCGCGGTCGGCAAAACGTGGTTGGGTCCGGCAATGTAATCGCCGATAGCCTCGGGCGTATGCCGGCCGAGAAAAATCGCGCCCGCATGGCGAACCTGTGCCGCCAGGGCGTCGGGATCCTCGACCGCCAACTCCAAATGTTCCGGCGCCACGCGATCTGAAAGCCGGGCGGCCACCTTCATGTCCGGCACCAGAATGATGGCACCGTGATCCCGCCAGCTCTCACTGGCAATCCCGGTCCTCTCCAAGGACTGCAAATGGACCTCGACAGCGCGCTCAACCGCCACTGCAAAGTCAGCATCGTCCGTGATGAGGATCGATTGGGCCGCGGTGTCGTGCTCGGCCTGCGACAGCAAATCCGCGGCAATCCAGCGCGGCTCGTTACCGGCGTCGGCGATTACCAGGATCTCCGAGGGCCCGGCAATCATATCGATGCCGACCCTTCCGAAAACCTGCTTCTTCGCGGCCGCCACATAGGCGTTGCCCGGGCCGACGATCTTGTCCACCGGCGCAATCGTCTCCGTGCCGTACGCCAGCGCCGCGACGGCCTGAGCACCGCCGATCCGGTAGATCTCTGTCACCCCGGCCAGTTTGGCTGCCGCCAGCACCAGCGGATTGATCACACCGTCAGGCGTCGGCACGACCATAACGACCCGCTCACTCCCGGCAACCGCCGCCGGAATTGCGTTCATCAGGACTGACGAAGGATAAGACGCTAACCCGCCCGGCACGTAGAGACCGGCAGCCGAGACAGGGGTCCAGCGATGCCCAAGGCGCACGCCATCTGCATCGGTATAGTCCAAATCCTCGGGCACCTGCCGCCGGTGGTAGTCCCGAATACGATCGGCGGCCACACTGAGGGCAGCCAGGTCTTCGGACACGCACTTTGCTTCGGCTGCCATGATCTCGTCGGCCGAAACCCGCAGGGTCTCTGCGGTCAGGGTCAGACGGTCAAAGCGCTCGGTATAGTCAACCAGCGCCGCATCTCCGCGCGTCCGAACGTCCTTCAAGATCGCGGCGACAGTTTCGTTCACGTCGAGCGAATCTTCGCGCTTGGACGCCAGGAGTTCCCGGAACGCCGCCTCGAAGCCGGCATCCGCCGCATTCAGCTTAAGCGGCATCCGCGACCTCCGAAAAACGGTCGATCCAGCCATTCATCTCGCCGGGCCGGGTTTTAAGCGCAGCCCGGTTCACGATCAGGCGCGAGGTTATCTGCGCAATTTCCTCCACTTCGACCAGGCCGTTGGCCCTCAGAGTCGCGCCGGAGGACACCAGATCGACGATACGTTTGCAAAGCCCGAGATTCGGTGCCAGCTCCATGGCTCCATTCAGCTTGATACACTCGGCCTGCACGCCGCGCGCCGCAAAGTGCCGGCGGGTGATCTCGGGGTACTTCGTCGCCACCCGAATATGACTCCAGCGCGCCGGATCTTCCTCGGCCAGCAACTCCTTTGGCGCCGCGACTGAAAGACGGCAGTGCCCGATATCCAGATCCACAGGGGCATAGAGCTCCGGATAGTCGAACTCCATGAGCACATCGTTGCCCGCGACGCCGAAATGAGCCGCGCCGAACGCGACAAAGGTCGCCACGTCGAAACTGCGAACGCGCACGATTTCGAGGTTGGGATGGTTGGTCGCGAAGCGGAGCTGGCGGGCGGACTCATCATTGAATGCCGCCTCGGGCTCAATTCCGGCACCTGACAAAAGAGGCGCCAATTCCTTCAGAATACGCCCTTTGGGAAGGGCCAATACCAGCTTCTCGTTCGCGGTCATTGCTCAGTTTTTCCGTACAGTCGCTGTTCTGCAGACCATATGCACCAGGTGCATCAGTGGATCAAGCTTGCCAGCCAGATCAAGACCCGGTCTCAATCAGACCCGCACCGGGGACTTTGCCGTGCTCCGGCCGTTTCAGGCCTGATCGGCTCCAGTGTCGTCCGTGGGATGATGGGGGCGCGAAGAGGTCGGCCAGGGCTCGCCAAGGTCTTCCAGATGGCAACGGTAGGCCGAAACCTCAAGCCGAATCACGCCACCGTCGGAAAAATGCAGGGCAATGGCGTTGTCCGCAGCGGCGACGGTCAGAAGATTGAGGATCTGATCTTTCCGGCTCATATCGATGTTGCGGACCTGGACAGAGCGGACCTTGTCAAAACAGACCCCGCAGTTGACCCGCTCATAGGGTGTCTCTTCCGCGAAGCTGGCGTCTTCGGCTTCCGCAGCGTCCTGCGCCGCCTCTCCACCGGCTCCGGACGCGTGCGCCGGCTCAGGCGTGCGGACCGCCTCTGCCTCCTGCTCTCGCGGACCGCTGTCGGTTTCCCAGCGGAAACGGTTTGCCACGAAAACGAAGCGCTTTTCCGCCTTGAGATAGGTCACATCACTCAGGGGCACCAAAGCGTCCTGCAAGACGCCGGCAATGACGCGCATGTCTTCGGTATCGTGCGCCCGCAGCTTCATGGGCTTGACGAATTCAGTCATAGTCACGTTCAGGGACCCTTGATCCGTTCGATATCGGCGCCGCAGGCGGCCAGTTTTTCCTCGACCCGCTCGTAACCGCGATCCAGGTGGTAAACCCGATTCAGCATGGTTTCTCCCTCCGCTGCAAGCCCTGCGAGCACCAGCGATACCGAGGCGCGCAAATCCGTTGCCATGACCTCTGCCCCAGTCAGCTTTTCCTGGCCGCGCACCATCGCCGATGCCCCGTGGACATTGACGTTCGCTCCCATACGGGCAAGTTCCGGAACGTGCATGAAGCGGTTCTCGAAAATCGACTCCGTGATCATCGCTGCGCCGTCGGCGGCGGACATCAGAGCCATGGTCTGGGCCTGAAGGTCGGTCGGAAAACCCGGGAAAGGCTCGGTCATGACATCCACGCCGGTCAGCTCTCCGTTCAGGCGGCGGACTTTCAGCCCTTCTTCCGTCTCGGTGATTTCAACCCCGGCCTTGGTTAGAATCTCAATCACCGCGCCCAGATGTTCGATGCGCGCGCCAAGAAGTTCCAGCTCGCCGTTGGTGATTGCAGCTGCGATGGCGTATGTCCCGGCTTCGATACGGTCGGGCACTACACTATGATCGGCACCACCGAGACGCTCGACACCCTCGACAACGAGGGTATCGCTGCCGATGCCCTCGATTTTGGCGCCCATCTTGACCAGACATTCAGCCAGATCGGTGATCTCGGGCTCGCGGGCCGAGTTCATCAGGCGTGTGGTACCCTTGGCCAGACAAGCCGCCATCAGCAGATTCTCGGTCGCGCCGACAGACACCTTGGAAAAAGTGATCTCGGCGCCGTGCAACCCGTTAGGTGCTTTGGCGTAAATGTAACCTTCCTTGATTTCGATCTCCGCTCCCAGCAGCTCGAGGGCGGTCAGGTGCAGATCGACAGGCCGGGTTCCAATGGCGCAGCCACCGGGCAAGGAGACTTGCGCTTCGCCGAAGCGGGCGAGCAAAGGTCCCAGAACCAGCACACTGGCGCGCATCTTCCGAACCAGGTCATAGGGGGCGCGGGTCGAGGTGATATTGCGCGCGGTCATCTCCAGCACCCGGCCGGTATGCCCGCCGTCGGTCGCGCCGTTCATGTGCAGATCCACACCGTGCTGTACCAGCAGGTTGGCCAAAGTCGTGATGTCGGCCAGATGCGGCAGGTTCGACAGGGTCAGGGTTTCATCCGTCAGAAGGCAGGCCGCCATAAGAGGCAGCGCCGCGTTCTTGGCGCCGCTGATCCTGATCTGGCCCTTGAGGGGCCGTCCACCGCGTATCCTTATCTTATCCATTCACTCTTTCCACTGGCTTCGCTGTCGGCGTCCGCTTGGGCGGTCAGCACCTGATTGCTGTGCCCTGATCCGCTTATTTACAGACGTGGCAGCGTCACACCGGTTTGTTTCATGTATTTGCCCGCGCGGTCGGCATAGGAGGTTTCGCAGCTTTCCTCACCTCGCAGGAAGAGAAACTGGCAGGCACCTTCATTCGCATAAATCTTGGCGGGCAGGGGCGTCGTGTTGGAGAACTCCAGCGTAACATGGCCTTCCCACTCGGGCTCCAGCGGGGTGACATTTACAATGATTCCGCAGCGCGCGTAGGTCGATTTACCCAGACAGATCACCAAAACATCGCGCGGTATCCGGAAATACTCGACGGTGCGGGCCAGCACGAAACTGTTCGGCGGGATGATGCAGACGTCGGTCTTGCGTTCCACAAAGCTCTGATCGGAGAAGTTCTTCGGATCGACCAGCGCATTGTCCACGTTGGTAAAAATCCGGAACTCGTCGGCCACCCGCGCGTCGTATCCATAGGAACTGACGCCATAGGAAATCACGCCCTCCCGGCGCTGCGCTTCGACATAGGGTTCGATCATAGCCTCTTTTTCGGCCATCTCTCTGATCCACTTGTCGGGCAATATCGACATCTCGGCGTACTTTCTTAAGTTCCTGTGAAAAACGGAGGGACCGTTGGGCTATGTGATCCCGGGTGGTTGTGTTGTCGGTAAACGAAGCGCCCGTGCCTCAATGGCCGGCACCGCAAACTGCGCGTCTTCTACTGCAAAAATTGGGCAAATCTCAAGGATAAGCTGCGTTCAAGGCTCCCCACTGCCCTCTTCGGCATCTCTCAGCGCAGTCTCCGCATCTTCCGCCGACGAATCGCTGCGCTCCCGCATCTGGGTTTTTCGCTTGCGCAGATTATCGCGCAGCGCCTGGGCCTGCCGGCTGCGGCGTTCGTCAAGCTGAGCCCGCCCCTTGTCTGACAGGCGTGTGTGACTGCTGGATTCCCTACTCATATGAAGCAGAGTGCAAGGCGATGATGGCAAGGTCAAGGCAGCGTTGCCCGGCTTTTTCTCAAGCTCGCCACAGTCCGGGGCCTGCCTGATAAACACCAGAGCCCACAAGACTGTCGGAGAAGGCTCAAAACCGCTGAAATCCGGTGAAAAACCCCTCAGTAAATTCGGCGCTTGCCATGACGCGCCTCTGGTGGCATTTTCCCGCCAATCCAGTCCCCAGTGCCGCCGTAGCTCAGGGGTAGAGCACACCCTTGGTAAGGGTGGGGTCGCGTGTTCAATTCACGCCGGCGGCACCATTTTCCTCCTGAAGAACTCCCGTCTAAGTCTTAGAGTTGGCGGCGATTCACGCCCTGTCACGCCTCCGCAGCGTCAAAATTCCGTCGTTCGGGCCGTTTCGCTTCCGCTTTTGAGAGCCTTCGATAGGAGTCTTTAACTTAGCCCTCGACGGGTCTCGCTTGGACTTTCGCCAAAGCGGGCGCGATAAGCGCGAGAGAAGGCCGAGGCCGAGTTGAAACCGCAGGACGTGCCGATCTGGAGTGTGCTGGCGGCCCCCGCGACGAGCTGACGGCGGGCGGCTTTGAGCCGATATCCGAGGTAGTAGTCTCGCGGGCGCTGTCCGAGAAAGCGCTTGAAAAGAGTCTCCAGGCGGCGGCTGCTCAGGTCTACTGCTTCGGCAATCTGGTTGATGCTGAGCGGATCTTCCAGGTGGCTTTCCATTAATCGCACCGCGGCGGCTACCCGGGGTTCACGCTTGGCCAGTTGTCCCAGTGAAATGCTGCGCTGAGGATCACTGGGCAGGCTGCTCTCTTCGTAGATGAAAAGGCTGGCTACATCCATGGCCAAAGCATTACCTTGGCGTTGCCGGATCAATTCCAGTGCCATATCCAGCGCGGGCGTGGCGCCGCCAGTGGTGAAACGGTCGCCATCGATGACGAAGCGATCCTGTTGCAGAATGACGGAAGGAAACCTGGTTTCGAAGGCCTCCAGGTCTTCCCAATGCGTTGTGGCCCGACGGCCGTCGAGCAGACCCGCCATAGCCAGAAGCCAGGCGCCGGACTCCACGCCGCCGATGGCACCGCCTTTGCGGCCCGCCAGCCTAAGTCTGCCGATCAGGTCCCGGGTTGCGTGCGTCTCGATGTTGTAGCCGGCGATGACGACCAGTGCATCGCGCGGGGTCGCAGGGTCGAAGCGATCCGACACCGCGATCGGAAAGTCCGAAATGGTGGTGACAGGCGCGCCATCCGGCGATGTCAGCCGCCAGCTGTAGACCTGCCGGTTCATGAGACGGTTCGCGCCGCGCAGGGGCTCGACCATGGCGGCAAGCAACAGCATTGAGGTGTCTGGAAGGAGCAGGAACTCCAACTCGAGTGGGTCTTCCTGACCGGACGGCGGAGGCGCGAATATTGTCATGGCGTTTCGGAAAATATCAACAAAACTTCGAAAATCGTAAAGCAAATGATCGGCGTTCACCAGAGGCTGTTCGGCGCAGTGGGCGCGCATCAGCGTTGCTCGCTCGAGGTTGGGATGTCCGCCTGCGGTGGCGTTTAGAAGGAAGCGGAAAGATGCATTTCGGATTGACCCAGGAACAGGAGATGGTTGTCGAGACCGTCCGCAGCTTTGTCGAGCGTGAGATGTACCCCCATGAGGATCTGGTGGAGAAACTTGGCGAGGTGCCGGCCGAGATTGCCGATGAGATCAAGCGCAAGGTCATCGATCTGGGATTTTACGCCCCGAACTTCCCGGTCGAAGTCGGCGGCGGGGGGCTCGGTCATCTGGACTTCGCGCTGCTGGAGCGTGAACTCGGTCGCGCGTCGATGGCGCTCAATCACTTCTGGGGGCGTCCGCAGAACATTCTCATGGCCTGCGAAGGGGATCAAAAGGAGCGCTATCTTCTGCCTGCTGTACGCGGTGAAAAGATGGACGCGCTGGCGATGACGGAACCGGACGCAGGCTCCGACGTGCGCGGCATGAAGACCTTCGCGCGCAAGGACGGTAGTGACTGGATCGTGAACGGCACCAAACACTTCATTTCCGGCGGCACTCACGCGGACTTCTTAATCGTCTTCATCGCGACGGGAGAGGATCAAACGCCAAAGGGACCCAAAAAACGGATTACCTGCTTTCTTGTCGATCGGGATCATCCGGGGTTCGAAATCCGTGCCGGATACAATTCCGTCTCGCACAGCGGCTACGACAACGTGATTCTGAGCTTTGACGATTGCCGTTTGCCGCAGGGGCAGGTCCTTGGCGAGGTGGACGGTGGTTTCGAGGTCATGAATACCTGGCTCTATGCCACCCGGATCACGGTTGCCGCCATGTGCGTCGGCCGGGCGCGCCGGGCGTTCGATTACGCGACTTCTTATGCGGCAGAGCGTAAACAGTTCGGTCAGCAGATCGGGAAGTTCCAGGGGGTCAGCTTCAAACTGGCCGATATGATCACCGAGATCGATGCCGCGGACTGGCTGACCCTTGCGGCGGCCTGGCGGCTGGATGAAGGGCTGGAAGCCAACCGCGAAATCGCTTCGGCCAAACTCTACGCCAGTGAGATGCTGGCGCGGGTGACTGATGAAGCGATCCAGATCTATGGCGGCATGGGGCTCATGGACGACCTGCCGCTCGCGCGTTTCTGGCGCGATGCCCGGGTCGAGCGCATCTGGGACGGAACTTCCGAAATTCAACGTCACATCATAAGCCGCGATATACTGCGGCGCTTGGGTGCTTAAGGGCGCGCCGTTATGACGTCATCTGTTCGGCAAGACCTGACTCGGCTTCTCCGGCCAAAGAGCATTGCGGTTTTTGGCGGGCAATGGGCGCACGCCGTGATCGAGCAGTGCCAGCGGATGGGCTTTACCGGTGATATCTGGCCTGTGCACCCCTCGAAGGCGGAAATGAGGGGCTTGCCGTGTTTTTCCTCGGTTGAGGCTTTGCCATCGGCTCCGGACGTTGCCTTTATCGGGGTCAATCGCGATCTAACCATCGGCATCGTTGAGGCACTGCAAGCGAGTGGGGCCGGGGGCGCAGTCTGTTTCGCGTCTGGTTTTGCCGAAGCGGGAACCGAGGGCGCGAACCTGCAGGCACGCTTACGCGCCGCTGCTCGGGACATGCCGATCATCGGCCCGAACTGCTACGGCCTGATCAACTATCTGGACGGCGCGCTGTTGTGGCCCGATGTGCATGGCGGTCGGCAGGTCGAACGGGGTGTTGCCATCGTCACGCAGTCGTCGAACCTGGCGATCAACCTGACCATGCAGCAACGGGGCTTGCCGCTTGCCTATATGCTCACCCTCGGCAATCAGGCCGTGGTCGGCATGGCTGAGGCGGTCAGGGCTCTTGCCGAAGACGAACGGGTGACCGCCATCGGTCTGCATATCGAGGGGGTCGGCGATGCGGCGGCCTTTGCCGACGCGGTGCTTGCGGCGCGCTCAAGCGGCAAGCCCATTGTGGTGATGAAATCCGGCAGCTCGGCGCAGGCGGCCGAATTGACGCTTTCGCATACGGCTTCGCTCGCGGGCTCGGATGCGGTCGCGGATGCTTTTTTTGCCCGGCTCTCTCTTGCGCGCGTGAAATCGATCCCTGCGTTTCTGGAGAGCCTGAAGCTCCTGCACTTCTGGGGGCCGCTGCCCGGGGCAGAGCTGGTTTCCATGTCCTGCTCCGGCGGTGAAGCCTCCATCATCGCAGATTCCGCGGAACGTCTGGAGGTCCCCATGCCGGCTTTCGAAGCGGCGCAGGCATCCGCTATCCGTGCGACCGTGAAGCCATTGGTCACAGTCTCAAACCCCTTTGACTATCACACCTTCGATTGGGGGGATCGAACCCGCCTGAGCGATACCTTTTCGGCGGTGATGCGCGGTGCGCAGGCGGTGACTGTCTTGATCCTGGACTTTCCGAAGGCGGATGTGGGGAATTCCGAAACCTGGGATATCACTCTGGAGGCCCTGGCGGCTGCGGCGCAGCGAAGTGGCGGGCGGGCTGCTGTGATTTCGACGCTGCCCGAATGCCTGCCGGAGGAGCGTGCCGCTTCGATGCTGGCGAAGGGCGTATTGCCTTTACTGGGGGTGGAAGAAGCCATGGCGGCCATCGGGGCGGGTGCTTTCGTTGGCCGGACGCCTGGGACCATCGCGCAGGACCTGCCCGCGATGATCCACGGGAAAGTCGTATCCTGGGACGAGGCGAGCGCAAAGGCGGCTCTGGCGCGGGCGGGCGTCGCCGTTCCTGAATCGCAAGTCTGCGATCGTCTCGAGACGGCGCTGGAAGCGGCTTCGCGTCTGGGCAACGTCGCCATGAAGGTGGTCAGTGCCGATCTTGCGCACAAGACCGAGGCGGGCGCCGTGGTTTTGAACCTTCGATGCGAAAACGAGGTGCGATCGGCCTACGCCCGGCTCAGCGCGCTCGGAGAGACGCTTCTCGTGGAGCGCATGATCGAGAAACCCATTGCCGAACTCATCGTGGGTCTGCGCCGTGATCCGGCCTTCGGACTTCATCTGCTGATTGGCGCCGGGGGCATCATGGCGGAGGTGCTGGAGGATACAAAGATCCTGATGCTGCCCGCCGGGCGCGCCGAGATCGAAGCGGCTTTGTCTGGTTTAAAGATCTATCCTCTCCTGGAGGGATGGCGGGGGCATCCGGCAGCCGATGTGCCGGCAGCGGTTGCGTCAATCGAGTCACTTCAGGCCTTCGGTCTTGCCAACGCGGCGGCGCTGGAGGAGCTTGAGGTCAATCCGCTGATAGTCTGTGAGGAAGGGCATGGCGCTTTCGCAGCCGATGCTCTGATCCGAATGAGAGAGGACGAAGAATGAGTGAAGTCGTCAAACTGCGCCGCGATGGTGCCGTGCTGGAACTGGAACTTGACCGGCCGAAAGCCAATGCCATCGATCTGGCGACCAGCCGCGAGATGGGTGAAGCCTTCAAGGCTTTTCGCGACGACCCGGATCTGCGCGTCGCGATCGTCAGCACGGCGGGAGATCGGTTCTTCAGCGCGGGTTGGGACCTTAAGAGCGCCGCGGACGGCGATGCGGTCGATGGCGACTATGGCGTCGGTGGCTTCGGCGGTCTTCAGGAACTGCGGGATCTCAACAAACCCGTGATCGCCGCGGTCAACGGGATGGCGGTTGGCGGCGGCTTTGAATTGGCGCTCTCTGCGGATCTGATCTACTGCAGCGAGCACAGCTCCTTCGCCCTGCCTGAAATCCGGGCCGGCACTCTTGCGGATGCGGCGACGGTGAAGCTGCCGAAACGGATTCCCTATCACGTGGCGATGGATCTTCTTTTCACCGGCCGCTGGATGGATGCGCAGGAAGCTCAGCGTTGGGGACTGGTGAACGAGGTTCTGGCAAGCGATAAGCTGATGGCACGCGCACGCGAAACCGCCCGGATGCTGGCTTCCGGTCCACCTCTTGTCTTCGCCTCCATAAAAGAGGTGGCCCGCGCGGCGGAGGCCATGACCTTCCAGGACGCGATGAACAAGATCACCAAACGCCAGTTTGCCAGCGTGGACGTACTCTACGACAGCGAGGATAACAAAGAGGGGGCGTTGGCCTTCGCCGAAAAGCGCGACCCGGTCTGGAAGGGGCGCTGAGGTTCCGCCTTGGCACTGTTTACTTCTTTCCGGGCGTCCACTCGATCGTGCGTTCTGGCGTGGCGTCGGGCGTAGCCGCACTCAGGCAATTGGAACAACCGAGTTGCCGATTGATTCGGCCGGGCGCTTTCCCCTTTCTCTGCCGCCTGGCTCTTTTGCAAGCCGGGTGACCCAGAGACAAAAAAGCCGTTTCGTCATCGGAGCGCCGCTCGGTATTGGTTCATTTTGGACAAAATTGCCCACATAACGGACAAATCCGACTTTTTTCTTCAAATTTCCCGCAAAAGCTGCGTCCACTTGCGTTGAGGGCGTCCTTTAGGTTTTGTTTCTCTCGGGTGCTCAATCATCCGGCAAACGAATTCCGCCAGTCTGTTCATCGCGTGTGCTCTCTTTTCGGGGAAGACCAATGACAAGAAGTTATCTGAAAATTTGCAGTATGGCCGCGGGCATCGGAGCCGGGTTGGGGGTGTTCCTGACCTCGCCGGCTGCCTATGCCGTGCCGGTCACCACGACTGTGCAGGGGAGCGTCGATCTTGCGGATGCGAGCAACCCTTTCGGCCTCTCGGCTGGTGACGTTGTAACGGCAATCGCCACGTACGACGATGCGGGAATCCCTGCTGTGGGTGCATCCAATTTGGCTTTCGATAGCGACCCGACGTTTTCCCTGACCATTACCTTCGGTAACTTTACGTTTGAAGCGTCAGACGACGACGATTTCGGGAGCGGGTTTCCGCGGTTCCAATTTTCAGACGGGGCGCTCACGGGGATCGAGTTTGAGCGCGACGGCTTTGCATTTGGCGGTTTTACTGATCTGACCGTCGGTGAGTTCACCGGCCAAACTCAGTGGTTCCTGGAAGACAACATAGGCTCCGTCGAAGTCCTTTTGGAGGGTACCTGGGATTTCGCCAACGCCGTCACCGAGCCCAACGATGCCGTGGTCGTGGTTTCCGAGCCGGGAAGCCTGCTTTTGTTCGCTGCGGGCTTTATAGGCCTCTGCGGCTACAGCCGGCGAAGACGCCGCTTGATACAGAAGCTGTGACGAAGCGGCCCCTGCCTTAGCGAAAACGGGGGCGCGTCTAATACGATAAGACACACTTTTCAACGTTCCGGAGGCGCGGCACGCCCGCGTTCCGGGCGACACCTTCACTACGCGCATTCCAAGGAGTCAATCGATGCCAAACCGGAGTTCCAGAATGCTTACCAGGTTAACGTTTACCGCGCTCATTGCCCTGCCGCTAAGCTTCGCGAGTACCCCTGCGCCAGCTTGCGGCATCCAACCTCTCATCGGCAGTATCTGTGCATTCGCCGGCAATTTTACGCCTCGAGGCTATGTACCTGCTGACGGGCGTCTGCTTGTGATATCTGAAAACCTAGCGCTTTTCTCGCTCCTCGGAAACATGTATGGCGGAGATGGTGTCACAACTTTTGCCCTGCCCGATCTGCGAGGGCGCGCGCCGACGGGTATGGGTCAGGGGCCAGGACTGAGCCCTTACGAGCAGGGGCAAACCGGGGGAGCAGAGAGCATAACGCTGGACGTAAGCCAATTGCCCGCCCACACCCATGCTGCAGCGGTAACGACAACTGCAACCCAGACCGTCGGCAACACAAATATGCCTGAGGGTGCAGTCTGGGCGACGGATGAGCGTGACGACAACTACTACACCGGGCAGGTTCCAAACCCTGTGAAGATGGCATCTGACGCTGTCGAGGTCGTTGTCGGAAGTGCAGGTCAGTCAAAGCCGATAGACAATCGGCAGCCTTATCTCGCGGTGCGCTGGCTCATCGCGTTGCAGGGTGTTTTCCCAAGCAGAGAGTAGTTCTTGAGCTCCTGCCTGAGGCCCCGATGGGGAGCAACGGGCGGCGGCAAGGCTCAAAACACGCCCGAACTCCTTCGGATAGTCATTTTCGTCACTGTAACGGGAGCGTAGCTATGTTCAGTCAGCCGTCAGCAAACACTCTGCCAAAGTCAACCTGTGCCAGAGCGCGTTTTGCCTCCGTGCTGGCCCTTGCTGCCGCTCTGGGCACATTCCTCTTTGCTGAATCCCATGTGATCGGTCCTGCATCGTCGCAGGAAATTGCCGGACAAGCGGGGGGGTGCGGCTCGACGACCTCTAAGTCACCCTGTTTCGCGGATAACCCGGATATCCTGAACGGTCAGCGGCAACTGCTGCCCAATGACGACATTGTTCTGAGCCTGGGGGAATCGATTTCCAGGGATCAGCAAAGGTTTGAGACTCGTTGGCTGTACACAAAAGACGGGGCCATCAGTGACGCCGCCGGCGAGCAGACATTCGAAACTCTGCCATGCAGCTACGAAAAGGGCGTGCCGAATTCGATACATACCAGGGTGGGCCGCGTTTTTGACCTGGGTTACGACGTCATCGTAAACCTGATTCCACAAAAAACTGCGAAGGGACCGGGGTGTCTCGGGACGACCGAGCTGTTCGTGCAGGACAGTCAGAACCCCAAGAATAACTCGATCCTTCCCATGGGCTACAAGACGCTGTTTACACGGCTCGCCCTTGCCGATTTCGACGGCGATAGTTTTGACGATGTTACGGTCCTCGGTCACATTCAGCACCAGATCTATTACATCGCGACCTACACGGCGGCAGACGTGAAAGACCCCGCGCGCGGTATGGTCTACAAAGAATTTCTCTCCCTGAAGGCCGACCAGTTGCCTCGGAGTGATCCGGTTACCGGCGACTTCAATGGCGACGGAGCCAAGGATATTGCCTGGGTTGGCGCGGCGGACGGCGGCGCCATGAAGATTTACTTCGTGTCAGTCTGTCCAGCGGCAGGCGCCAAGGTCTTCGGCAAAACCTGCGCGAAGCCCTTCGAGATTATCCCGGCAACGCATACAATTGGAACAGGCTACGATTGGAAGACCTATACTGCGCAAGGGGGAGGTGGCTTGGATCTGAACGTGTATCCGCGCTTCAAGCTGGCAGCTGGTCAATTCAAGCCAAATCCCGCACCGGGAGAGGGCGATCAGCTCGTCGTCCTGCACCGAAGACTGAGTCTTCATAACAACCAGGGACTCTACTTCTATGCCTATACCTTTGATGCCGATCTCAAAGCCACCCAGGCCCCTGGCAACCGGGGGTTCGGCGCTCAGAATTGCTTCACTGTTGCAGACGAGGCTAGCTTTTTTCTGGATACAGGCCGTTTGAATTGGGCAAAAACCCAAGAGCAGATTCTTGTTCAAAACACCTGCAACAATGAGACGGGACTCCTGTTAGAGAATTTGGTGCTGGGGTTTGACGACAAGATGGTGGCCGATGTCATAACGACTGACCCTTACGTTAACCGTAACGCGGAATACAGCGGATGGGGCATTGCCATCGGTCGCTTCGATCCGAAGCTCACGAGCAAAGGGACAACAGATTTTACCCAGCAGGTCGCAACGCTGATCACACAATTCGACCCGGATGGAACTCATTTACAAATTCATAGGGTCGAAAGCGACTTCAAACTTGTGCTTAGCCAAAGCTTTGAAGTGAGTGATCAACTGCTCTATTCGAACCGTCCAAGACACTCATCGCCCCTGCAGGTGGGGGATCTGCAGGGACGTTCGCTCAGGCTGGGACCGCCGACCAAGATTAAAATGAGCGGACACATCCAACCGTCAATGGTCCTGGGCGTTCCCCCGATGCACGTCGGCTACATGCGCAAGAGCCGTGGCGACGAACCCAGTGTCGTGAACGTTTCGGTGGTGCCGACCAACCCGCATTCGACAGCCGAAGTGAAAGACTTCAGCGCGACCTATAATTTTGCGACCAGCGATGTGACCAAGTCGACCTCGACGAGCACCGTCGGCAGCACGGCCTCGACCAAAGAATCCGTCTCGGGAAAGGTATCTTACGGTGTTCCGGACATCGCGTCGGTCAGCATCGAGTTCAAGGCTTCGCTTGAGCAAACCAAATCGAATACGGCTGAAACCGGAAATAGCTTTACCACAAGCAGGGACACCAAAGAGCGGGCGACCACCGGCCTGGGTGATCTGGTCTGGTTCACTCCAAAGGACTTTTATACCTACGTTTATCCGGTGCTCGGTCATTATGTCTGTCCGCTGTCCAAACCTGATTGTACCGAGGCCGAGAAGCAACCGATGCAGGTGCAGTATTCGGGACCTGATGACTACGAGAGCAGCATATCCGAGGCAAGCAAGGTCATCATGGTGATGAGTGGCGAGAACATGGAGTGGTACCAGCCGGTCCATGAACCTGGTAACATCCTCACCTATCCCTGGAATCTGAGCGTGCTGAAGAGCCGTTTTCCCAGAAACGCAATCCTGGCCACCCCAAACCCGGCGAGGCAGACGCCCGGTGAAAGTTCGCAGACGATAGGTTCAACCTGGAGCAATACGCAAAGCCAGTCACAAAGCGTGGCGGCGAAAAGTACGAATTCCTACAGTACGTCACTATCGGTTGCGGCTGAAGCCGGTTTCGACGGCTTCGGCGCAAGCCTCAAGGCCGGGCTTGATGTGAGCGGCAGCAAGTCTCTCGCCACGCTTGAAACAGGTAATGTGACCCTGGCCGAAAACAGCGGGATCGAAGTCGGTATTCCCGCCCTCGACAGCTCCAAAGTCTGGTCGATCAGCGCGTTCTCGTACAACCTCTCCAACTACATTTTTGGCCAGACACCTCCTGTTGGTAGTATCTCGTCCGCGCCCTTGGAGCCAGTCAGCGGTGTTTCGACCAGTGGAATCTTAAGTGCGCATTTTACGGCCGAAGCGACCGACTTGAATTGGTTCGACGCTTATAATCTTCCTGATGTGGCCCTGAACCATCCGGCTCGTTGGGACTGGGATGCCGACACTCTCGAGATCTCGATCAATCCTCCGGGGATGGGTGAAATTCCCACGAGCAGGTTCCATGCAATGCGTGGCCTTTTCGTTACGCAACCAAGCAGCGAGGCCGTCACACCGGATCTGCTTGCAGCGTCCGGCCCCAATCTAACCGTCCTCAAACCGGGTGAGCCTGTTGCATTATTGACGCGTGTGTACAACACCAGTCTGGCGGCCTTCGAGGCCGGAACGATTAAGGTGCGCTTTTTTGGGCAGGAGTTTGACGGGACTTCGCCAGCGTGTCGCAAAACGCCACAGCCGGCCAACTGTCACTTTATCGGTAAAAGCTTCGAACTGGGCACGGCGAGCCTGTCCGCAACGGATCTGCCGCCCTATCCCAGTGGAGACATGGAGAACGCCGCGACAGAGAACTGGAAGTTTGCGTCTCAGCTCTGGAACACGGAACCGGATGCCGGAAAACCCGCATACGGCTGCGGTCCTCTCGGCAGCAAAGTCAGCTGCGCGGGCAAAGAGCTCGTATTCTGGGTCCTGGTTTGGGCTGAGGATACCGCAGGTAAGCTCCAAGCGGAAATGGTGGGACACGGCCTTACGAAAGTTCCGTCAGACGACCTGAACGATATTACCGCGGTCCCGCTTGAGACAGTGAAGTCAGAGGATGGAAGTACTGTCTCCTATTCCAACAATGTCGGCTTCTACAATCAGTCCTACTACGTTTGCAAGAAGGCGGATGAGTGTGACGAGACAAGCGACGCTTTCGCCGCGACCCGGCAAAAGTCGGCCGCGGTTTCACTGAACCAGATCGGGTTCGATCAGGAATCCGCCTTGAGAAACGACTCGGTCGGGATACGTGCCAGCATCAACACATCTGGCCAGCCGCTCAAACCGGCAAACGTGTTTTTTTACGATGATGACCCCAGAAACAGCGATGCCATGCCGTTCGATCACGAATACATACCGTTCGTGCCCTCGAACAGCAGTTACCGGACTCTGTCGCGGTTTCGCCCGAAACGTTGTGGCACTCGAGACGTTCATGTGGTGGTGTCTTCCGCCGGGAGAGCGCCGCTTCATGGGACCGCAAGCATAGAGGTCTCGATTGACGCGATGAAAGAGCTGGAGAAACTCGGCGCCGAAATCAATGACAGCGATCTGCTCCAGCGGGACAAGGCTGGGCTCTTAACCTCGGTTGAGTCCGTGCGGACACTGATTTCCGAAGGAAAAGAGCGCCGCGCCGGAAGCCTGCTGGGAGATTTGGCGAAAACACCCGAACGCCTTTCGCAGGTCCCGGCTGAGTTTACCGGTAGATTGGAACGAAGGGTCAATATGATCGCCAGCTGCTTGTAGCGCGGTGGCGCCGTCCGGGAGTCGTGGAGCTTGATCGGACCAAAGCCAACGCAAAAAGCGTCAGTCTGCAGCGGATGATAGAGCGCTATCCGGGCAGGAGGGGGCGTTGAGGTTCCGCCTTGGCGCTGTTTACTTCTTTCCGGGCGTCCACTCGATCGGGCGTTCCGGCGTGGCATCGGGCGTAAAGGCACTCAGGCACTGATAAGTCGCGCTTTTCAAATCTTTCGGCAGATAGAGGCGCGAGCCGATGTAGCGCAGGAAATGCCGGGTTGGCCGGTTCTTGAGGATCCGCGCGTAACGGTAAGCCCGTGAACAGGCCCGCCGGTAAACGGCCTCTGCGACATCCCGGCGCGCTGGCATAAGCTCGTGAGCAAGGAGATAGATCGCCATAATCGAATCGTACCGGCTTCGTCCGATCTGCGACGACAGGCGCCCGGGCGCTTGCTCCACCATCTGCGTGACGTTGCACTGCAGGCGGACCATCTTCCGGCAATGCGCGGTCGCTCTCAAAGCGAGGGTGTAGTCCGGCGACATCAGGCGCGTGTCAGCGCCGCCGATGCTCTGGAAAAATGCCTTTTTGATCAGCATGCAGCTTGAATTGTGGGAGAAATTCCGAATGAAGCGCTGTAGCGCGTCATCCTGCGACATCACGACGTAGTCGTCCTCGTTAACCTGCTCGATCTGCGGCAGGAGCTCCTTTTCCTGCGAAAAGTATCCAAAGTTGCCGATTACAAACGGCGCATTCTCCCTTATCGCCAGTTGGGCCATGATCGCTGTCGAGTCCGTACAGACGATGTCATCGCCGTCCAGCAGGCGCACCCAGTCATGGCTTGCTTCCCGCACGCCGTAGTTCGTAGCTGCCGCGGCACCCTGGTTGCTCTGTTCCAGGACAATGGTTTTCCCCGGAAGGAGATGCTGGTGGGCTCTAATGGTCTCGACCGAGTTGTCCGACGATCCGTCGTCAACGAAAACATACTCTGCCGCTGCACAAGGCTCTGAGTGCTCGGCAGCCAGGCTTTGGATAACATCGAAAAGGTAAGGGGCCTTGTTATAGACGGTGATAACGTATGAAACCTGCACAGCTCTCTCATCCATGGCCGGAAACCAGGCTTTTTGCTGGCAATGACTTCCTAAATCTGGCCGCTTCCCGTTGGTTTCGCATCACAGCAAGCGCGTCGGTGCGCAAAGCGATACATCAAATCGCGAAGCGGCTCAAGCAATGGAAAACCGGAAATCCGCTAAAGACTCTCCTGTCATCCCCGTACAGTTTATGTAAGGTGGCGGCTCTGGGAGAAAGCGCAGCGGGTAGTGAGTAGATGTGCGGTATTTTTGGCCACACTGGTTTGCAGAACGAAAAAATCGAAAACTCCCATTCCGCGCTTCATACGCTTACGCACCGTGGGCCCGACAGCTGGCACTTTGAAACGAAAGACGGTCTGTATCTTGGCCATAGGCGGCTGAGTATCCTGGATCTCTCGCCGAATGGCCGGCAGCCCATGCAGGCTGACGGTGTTTACCTGACCGTCAACGGTGAGATCTACAACTACCGCGCTCTGCGGCAGGAACTTATCGAAAATCACCAGGCAGACTTCGTCAGCCAGAGCGACAGCGAGGTGCTGCTGCATGGTTACATCCACTGGGGGATCGAACGGCTTTTAGACCGGGTCGACGGGATGTTCGCCCTGTCACTTTTCGACAGCCGTATCAGGAAAGTCATTCTTGCCCGCGATCACGCCGGTATTAAGCCGCTTTACTATGGTCTGAGAGAGGGCGGTCTTTCCTGGTCCTCCGAACTGAAGGCCCTCGAGCGGTTTTATGGCACCTCGAATCTCGTGATCGACAAGACCGCGATCTATGACTTCATGACTTATCTCTACGTGCCTTGTCCAAAGACACTGTACCGAGACATATTCAAGCTCGAGCCGGGTTACTTCCTGACCTACGATCTTGGCACGCAGGAGCTTGAGAAGACGCGTTACTGGTCTCTCGCGGGCCTTGAGCCGGTCGGGTTGGACGCGGCGAATTATGAAACGGTTATTCGGGCCGCGATACACGGCGCCGTCGAGGAACAGTTGGTCTCCGATGTGCCGGTGGGCTTCTTTCTGAGCGGTGGTATTGACTCAAGTATCGTGTGTTATGAAGCCAGCCGTTGTATCGAGCAGCTTTCCAGCTTTACGATCGGGAATGCAGATGAGTCGGTTGACGAGGCGCCTTATGCCCGCATGGTTGCGCAGCAGATCGGGGCCGATCATCACAGCAAGGTCTTCAGTTCAAAGATAGCTGACAAGAACTTTCCGCTCATGCGTAGCTTTTACGACGAGCCCTTCGGGGATGTCTCGGCACTCCCCACGAATGAAGTTTGCAAGCTGGCGCGCGAGAGGGTCACGGTGGTTCTGACCGGTGACGGCGGGGATGAGCTCTTCGGCGGATACACGCATTACCGGGATGCCGAGCGGATCTTCGACCCGGTTGCAAGTACCAAGGCCTGGGTCAGACCGATTGTCGTGGCTTTGAAGAACCATGCGCCGCTGCGTCTGATTGCCAAGAAGGCTCAGCGTTACGAATCGAAGACGCTCGATGACCCGATCGAGCGCTGGGCGAAAGCCAAGGGCGGGGTCTTAAAAAGTGATCGTTTCAAGCGCACCTGGGCCAAGAAGAACGGGATTTCCCGGGACTATGACGACTACTGGTATTACAGAAAACACGATGATCCTGGTTTGAGCCCGAAGACCCGGGCGCAGTCCCTCGACTTCCATACCTATCTGCATGATTCGGTGCTGACGAAGGTGGACCGGGCCAGTATGGCGGTCGGTCTCGAAACCCGTGTTCCCTTTTTGAGTAAAAAGTCGATCGCGACTGCCTGGTCTCTGCCGGAAGACTTGCGTTACCGGGATGGCGAACTCAAGGGCGTGTTAAAGCACCTTTATACAGAAGCCTTGCCTGCAGAGGTGCTTTACCGGCGCAAGCAGGGATTTGCGGTCGGGCCGATCGAAAAGACCGCGAGGCTCTACGACCGAACCAAGAATGTGCCGCGGCAAATACTGAAACAGCTTTTTCCCGAAGTCTTCGGCGCCTAGAGCAGATCCGGTTTAGATGGAATCGCCTACGGCGATGCGTCGTACGGGTGAATCTGCTCTAATTATATGATGTAGAGCGGGTTCACATGTTTTAGCGAAAACACAGAGTGTTTCCGTTAAAATATGACGCGCTCTAGTATCCCGGATCTGAAATTCACTTCATTGAATTTCAGATTCAACGGGACACTACCTCATTGAATCTAGTGTGATTCAGCCTCCAAAATTCGCCGCAAATTATGCGGCGAACTTCAGAAACATCACACTAGGCTTTCTGGACAAACATCAGATCGGTCGCGGATACTTCTTAAATTCGTCGACAAGGGAATCGTAGAGTTCCGGCGTCCAGGCGGGCATGGAATTCGGATCGGCTTTGAGAACCTTCGTACGCGGATCTCGCGGGGCGATTGCGACCTTTACTCTTTCGCGGCCGGTGAGTGCGGTGAGAACGAAGAGTTCCTCGATGACCTCATCGCCCATGGCAAGGCAGCCCACGGAAAGAGAATTGCCGTGAATGAAGATATTGCTTCCCGGCTCGGTCCTGCCTTCTGCCTGCGCATGTTTCAGATCGAAGCTATTGGGGTAATTGAGCTTCATGGAGAGGTGATAGCTGCTGTTCGGGTTCAGGCCTACGATCTTGTACAGACCCTCCGGTACTTGCCGGTCACCTTCGCGCAGTTTAGGCCCTGCGACGCCGCTGGCCTTGCGGATGTCGTAGTCCCGAATAAAGGTAAAGGGACTCTCACCTGTGCCTGTGGGGTCTCCTTGCGCCCAGACTTCGAGCTTCCGCTCCTGCTTCAGCGCCAGCAGCGTAACCCTCTTGGGGGGAAAAGAAACGCGCGCCTCTTCGAAGAACGGCAAAAGGCGGGCTGAGGCGCTCTCTCCGTAATGATCCAGCACGGATCTGACCGTCTGCCTGCCCGTCACACTTCGCATCGTCGGCACCCAGTAGGGTCGGCCAAAGGCGTAAATGCTGCCCAGAGTGAGGCTGGCGGCGGCGGTTAAGGCTCCTGTTAAGAATAGACGCCTGTGATTGGCCGGTTTCTTTTTGAACATGGATCAGTCTTCCCCGAGACTTACAGTAGTCCAACGAGTATCTCAGGAGATTTTGGTCGAAATTTGACCTTCGCGTGACCGCCGCAATTTATGATCAGCAGGTCAGGATTGATCGAACCCCTTATAGACCTGCGCGAGGACTTCCATCGTTTGCAGGCCAACCTCAGGCGAACAGGGGTTTGGTTCCCCATCGAGCAGATGAGCAACGATCTTCTCGACGAAGGGCTGGTGGACGTGGGGCGGGTCCGGCCGTTCGATCTCGCGTATGCCGTCCGCGGTTTTGACGGTGATGTTGCTGGGCCGGAAGAACCCCATGGAAACAGACCCCTTGTCGCCCAGGACCGTCACGGATTCTTCCTGTTCCCCGACGCTGTAAGCGCAGAGGCCGGCGGCAACGACGTCTTGGTAGCCAAGACTGAAGCTCACGAGATCTTCCGCCGCGTGATTTTTGCTTTGACGGCGAACCTGGGCCTGCACCTCCCGTGCCGGCCCGAAGACGTGACTGAGCCAGTCGATGGTATGGGACTGCATATCGGCGAAGAAGCCCCCGCCGCCGACTTTGGGATCGAGCCGCCAGGTGTCGTTGCTGCTGTCCGGCGCCTGCATCCGATGAACCACCGAGACGCAACGCGGAGTGCCGATCGTGCCATCCTGGACAATTTCGCGCATATGCTCGAAACGCGGCAGCGCGCGCCGATAGAACGCGACAACAAGTGACTGTCCGGCCGCCTTGGCAGCTTCGGCCATGGTTTTGCCTTCTTCTACAGTCAGCGACATGGGCTTTTCGACCAGCACCGGCTTGCCTGCCTTCAGTGCCGCAAGTGTGAGTTCGCAGTGGCTGTCCGGCGGCGTAGCAATGTAGACCGCGTTCACATCCGGATCGCCGATGAGTGCTTGAGCCGAATCGTAAGACTTGGCGATGCCGTGCCGGCGGGCGTAGTCAGCCGCTTTTTCTCCGTCGCGCCGCATGACGGCGGCAATGCTGGAACGTGAAGCTTTTTGAAGAGCCGGACCGCTTTTCACTTCCGTCACGTCACCGCAGCCAACGATACCCCACTGAAGCTGATTCATTTCAGTTCATCCTCCTATTCGTTTGTACTGTTCGAGGCGCGGCTGGGGAGCAGGGTCCTTTCGCGCGATGAGCCTGCGTGAAGGCAGGGGCGCCGCATCGCTGTGGCTCAGTTATCGCCGACTGAGAAGGCTGGTTCAAGCGTGATACCCGCATGACCGGCTGTGAAAGCTCCCGGAATCTGGCAAATCTTGAAGCTATCGCATGACTCGAAACCGGTCAGCGATCTACCCCGTAACGCTTCTACGCCGCCGTAAGATATTTGGATCAGTAATCACTCCAAGCTAACAAATATGTGACTGAAAATAAATGCATAAAACTCCGGATGAGCGGTGTTGACTGCCCGTCGTTAACACTTTCTCAAGGAGCATTTTGATGGCTTTCGACAGTAAAGAAATAGGCATCACCGTAGCCGCGGACGAAGCGGACGTGACGGTGGGGCGCGTTCGAGCCGATGACATCGGTATTCTGGTTTCCGGCGATGAAGCCGACGTGACCAGTGAAGGTCCGGTCGATGCCGGCGAGACCGGTATCCTGGTGACAGGAGATGAAGCGAACATTACAAACGAAGGTTCGGTATCCGGCGGCGAAACCGGGATCTCGATCATGGGTGAAGATGCCGATATCACCAACAGCGGTTCGATCAACGGCGAGGTCGCTATCGACGCGACCGGGTCCGGGGGATCGACAAACGTCGAGCAAACGAAAGGCGAGATCAACGGTGACGTCCGTCTGGGATCCGGCGACGACAACGTCGAGATCGAAGGCGGCGAGGTCAATGGCACTGTCAGTCTTGGCGGTGGTGACGACGACTTTACCTCCTCGGCATTTGGTGCGTCCGATGTTGTCGATGGCGGCGAAGGCGATGATGCCATTGAAACAGGTTCCGGCGATGATGAACTGACCGGTGGTCTCGGCGATGACGATCTGGACGGCGGCGAAGGGATCGATACGGCACGTTTCGATGATCTTGATGTCGGGGTCTCGGTCGATCTGGCAGTCGGCGAAGCGACCCGTGAAACGGGTTTCGACGTCACCATCGAAGATCTTTCGCTGGTTAACCCCAACGATGGCATCGAACCTTCCGCCATCATAGAGCAAGGCGTGGCCGGAAATCTCTATTTCAACATCCACACCTCCGATTTTCCAACGGGTGAACTGCGTGGCCAGCTGTCTCTGGTAGAAGACAACCGGGATGCCTTCGGTTACGGCTCCGTGGTCTTTTCATCCATGCTGGATGGGGCCCAGGAAACCCCGGCGCCCGTGGATACCGACGCATCCGGTGAGGCCACTGTGGTCTTTACCATCGCTGAGGATGGCAGCGTCAGCTATATGACCGAACTCTCGGTCTCGGGTTTGAATCAGGCGGATCTGCTGCCGGTGAATATCGGGAACGGCACACTGAGCCCGATCCACCTGCACAACGCGCCTGCCGGAGCAGGTGGTCCTGTCGTTGTGGACATTGCCAGCGATGCCGGAACCGATGGATTTCTTGTCGTCAGTGAGACCGACAACCTGGAAAACATCGAAATTGTCGTCGGCTCGAACGACGCCGACGTCATTACCGGTGACGACGCCGCGAACGAACTCTCGGGCCTGGAAGGCGATGATGAACTGAGCGGCGGCCGCGGTGGCGATACCCTGCTAGGTGGCGAGGGCAATGATCTCCTGCGCGGCGGCGGGGGCAATGACGTCATCGATGGTGGCGATGGTATCGACACCATCAGCTTCAGCGATATCGGTGTCGACGTAAGTGTCACTCTAAATGCTGACGGCAGCGGTTCCGCCGACTACATCGTGAACGGCAACACTGTGACCGACAGCTTCACCGCTATCGAAAATGTTGAAGGTTCCGACAACAACGACACCATCATTGCCAACGGTGGTGCGCCGAACGCGATTGACGGCGGTGCGGGAAACGACTTCATCGCTGGCGGTGGTGGCGTTGATGACCTCTCCGGCGGTGAGGGTATCGACACCAACAGCTTCATCAATATCGGCGCCGAGGTTGTCGCTGATCTGGCATCCGGAAACGCCAGTTATCAACCGGCGCCTGGTGTAACGGTCTTCGAGCAGTTCGACGGCTTCGAAAACCTCGACGGTTCGCAGAACGACGACCAGCTCTTCGGCGACGGGGGCGACAACGTCCTGACTGGCAACGGCGGAGATGATCTGCTGGTGGGACGCGGCGGTGCCGACGATCTCTCCGGTGGTGAAGGCAACGACGTGCTGCAAGGTGGTGGCGGTAACGACGCCCTTGACGGTGGTGAAGGGATCGATACGGCTGACTTCCAGGATATCGGCGTGGGTGTCACCGCGAGCCTGGAGGATGACGGAACTGGCTTGGCTTCCTACGAAGTCAACGGCAACATCGTTCAGGACAGCTTGACCAGCATTGAAAACCTGACCGGCTCGGAGAACGACGACTCCCTTTCCGGCAATGCGGAAGACAACCTGCTGGCCGGCGGTGCCGGGAACGACGAGCTCTCTGGCGGTGACGGCAATGACGTGCTGCGCGGCGACGAAGTCGGATCCGGGACGGCTGTCCGGGTCTCCGTGACTAACACCTTGGGTGAGGGTGGAACCTTCCTGACTCCGGTCTGGTTCGGTTTCCACGACGCCGAGAACTTCGATCTCTTCACTGTCGGAGAGGCTTCCAGTCTGGGTCTCGAGCGTCTGGCAGAAGACGGTACCGTCGAAGGTATCGCTGCTGAGTTCAACCAGCAGGTCGGAGACAACGGTGTCGATGCCACGCTTGGCGGTGGCGCAGGTGTTCCCGGTCCGATCGATCCGGGCGAGACCGCTTCCTTTGTTCTGGATGTGGACCCGGGCCAGGTTGGCCAGGGCTTCTTCACCTGGGCGACCATGATCATTCCGTCGAATGATGCTTTCCTTGCCGCGCCCGACGCCGCCGACACCGACGCGATCTTTGACGAGAACGGCAACTTCCTTGGCCCATTGGTCATTGAGCGTTTCGGTAACGATGTGCTTGACGCAGGTACCGAGGTCAACAACGAGGAAGATGCAGCGTTTCTGAACCAGACGGCGGCCAACCAGGGTACCACCGAAGGCGGTGTTGTCGATTTCCATCCCGGCTTCAACGGCTCGGAAGGCAATCCGGACGCAACGCCGCAGAACATTCTGGGCGGAACCACGGCGGCCGGAACCATCGTCGATCCGGTCGAAGGCGACTTCACCCGCAACGGCGGCAATGAGCAACTGCTGCGCATTGTGGTTGATCGTCTGTCCAACGAGGGCGGTGCCGACATCCTCAACGGCGGTGCCGGGAACGACAGTCTCGAAGGCGGTGGCGGACGCGACACCTTCGTGTTCGAGCAAGGCACCGGCTCCGATACGGTTCTCGACTTCGACACCTTTGTCGGAACCGGTGACTTCATCGACGTCAGCGACTTCAACTTTGTTGATGGCGATGCGGTGATTGCTGCCGCCCAGCAGGATGGTGACGACACGGTGATCGATCTGGGAAATGGCGATCAAATCACCCTGATTGGCGTCAACGTCGGGGATCTTAATGCCGACAGCTTTATTGCCGGTGACGGACCGGTTGAGATCGATCCGGTTGTCATTGAAGGCGGTCGCGGTGACGAAGAGATCAATGGCGGCGCAGCCGACGATGATCTCAGCGGTGGCCGCGGCAACGATCAGATCAACGGTGGCGACGGCGACGATGCCATCGATGGCGGCCGTGACGACGACGAGATCAACGGCGGAGACGGCGATGATGTTATCACGGCCGGCCGTGGCGACGATGATGTCAACGGCGGCGACGGCAACGACTTTATCGATGGCGGTCGTGGTGACGACAACATCGAGGGCGGTGCCGGCAACGACGTGATCGAAGGTGGCCGTGGCGATGACAACATCAATGGCGGTGCGGGCAATGACTTCGTCTGCGCAGGTTCCGGTGACGACATCATCAATGGTGGCACGGGCAACGATCGCGTCGAAGGCGGTTCCGGGGATGACATCTTTGTCTTCGAGATGGGAACCGGTCAGGACACAGTCCTCGACTTCGACAGTGGCAGTGACGAGCTCGATCTGACCGACTTCGGTTTCGCGTCCTTTGCCGATGTGCAGGCTGCGGCCGAGGAAGATGGTGACGATCTTGTCATTGATCTTGGCAATGGAGACTCGGTCACGCTGGTTGGTGTGTCCGAAGGTGAACTGAGCCAGGACGATGTTGCCATCTAGGGCGTCTTGACTTGGGCCCGGTGAAGCAGCCGGGCCCAATTCTCTTCCGCAAAACCCATCGCAATTCCCGTAACAGAGGTCTGACATGAGTAAGACGCAACCTGGTTCATCCGAACTCCGGGCGGCATTTCGGAGCTGCGGCAATGGACTTTTCATGACCGGTGTTTTCAGCCTGGTCATCAACCTCCTGATGCTGACCGGTCCGCTTTACATGATGCTGGTCTACGACCGCGTTCTGACCAGTCAAAGTGAAACGACGCTGATCTCGCTCTCTCTTCTGATCGCGGGGCTCTTTATCATCATGGGCCTGCTCTCGAGCGTGCGCTCCAAGATCCTCGTGCGGGTTGGCAGCCGGATCAATCTGCGCCTCAGCGAACGCGTATTCGGCGCGCAGATCAAGAAAGCCGCTTCGGGTGGTGCGAGGGGGCTGGACGGTGTCCGGGACCTGCAGACACTCCGCGAGTTTCTGTCGGGCACCGGACCAGCGACACTGTTCGATGCGCCTTGGACGCCGGTATACATTGGCGTCATTTTTCTGCTCGACCCTCTGCTTGGTTGGATTGCCACAGGCGGTGCAGTGGTCCTGCTGCTGATCGCGTTGCTGAACGAGGTCGTGACACGGCGCAATCTCGCAAAGGCCACCCGGGTGCTTGCGGAAAGCAATGAGATTGTCGCGGACGGCCGCAACAATGCAGAGGTCCTGTCTTCCATGCATATGCTGCCGGGTATTTACCGGCGCTGGCAAAGACTACAACACGCCGCACTCGAACTTCAGAACAAGGCAAGCGACCGCTCGGCAAGCCTTTCATCCATGTCCCGGACGCTGCGCCTGATGCTTCAGTCGGCGATTCTGGGCGCCGGTGCGTACCTGGCCATCAATGATGTCATCAGCCCGGGTAGCATGATTGCAGCATCTCTCATCATGGGCCGCGGCCTCGCGCCGATCGAACAGGCGATCGGATCCTGGCGGCATTTCATCGCTGCGCGCGGGGCCTATCGGCGCACGAAGCAATTGCTGGACGATGTGCCGGCTGAAGAGCAACGCACGCAGCTCCCGGCGCCCCGAGGAAATCTGAGCGTCGAGAAGCTTTTTGCAGGTATTCCCGGTAAGGAGGGAAACCAACTGATCCTGTCCAACATCTCCTTCCGTCTCAATGCGGGCGAAGCGCTGGCCGTGATCGGGCCAAGCGCATCCGGCAAGTCAACACTCGCCCGCCTGCTGGTGGGCGCCTGGCCGCCCGATCACGGGCAGGTCCGCTTAGACAGCGCTGATCTCTGGCAATGGGACAGGGTACAGCTCGGCCACTACATCGGCTACCTGCCCCAGGACGTGGAGCTCTTCAACGGTACGGTGTTCGAGAATATCGCCCGTTTCAATGAAGAGGCGGACGATGAGAGTGTCGTTGCAGCCGCGATGAACGCCGGCGCGCACGAGATGATTCTGGCGCTGCCGGACGGATACAACACGGCAGTCGGGACCGGTGGCCGGCTCCTTTCGGGCGGTCAGCGTCAGCGGATTGCTTTGGCTCGGGCGCTCTATGGCGATCCGGCTCTTGTGGTGCTTGACGAGCCCAACGCCAGCCTCGATGCGGTGGGTGAGGAGGCGCTCAGTCAGACCATCCAACGCATGAAGGCGCGCGGCCAAACCGTCGTCGTAATCGCGCATCGCCCCAGCGCCGTCACCCAGGCCGATAAGGTTCTGGTGCTTGATGGCGGCAAGGTGGCGGCTTTCGGTCCGAAGGCCGAAGTCTTTGCAGCACTCTCCGACAGAGCGGCCAACGGTGGACAAGCCGTCACGGCGGACGCGCCCAAAAGCGGCGCTCCCAGAATTGTTTCCCAACAGAGGAGAGCGTCATGACGCAGCTCACCACGGAACTCAAAACCACGTCGCCCACTAAGGCGACCGCACCGGCGGACCGGATGCGCGGACAGATTATCTTCGGTCTTCTGGTTGTCGTTCTGATGTTCGGCGGCATCGCCGGATGGACCATACGCACCAAAATCGAGGGGGCCGTGGTTGCGCCCGGCATGGTCGCGGTCGAGAGCAACCGCAAAACCCTGCAGCATCTCGAGGGCGGGATTCTGGGCGAACTCTTCGTGAAGGAAGGGGATTACGCCGAGGCCGGGCAGCTTCTCATGCGGTTGGACGACACCTTGAGCGAGGCCAATCTGGCGATCGTGGTCAACCAGCAGAACGATCTGACGGCACAGCGGGCGCGCCTGACCGCCGAACTGACGGACCAGGAAGCAGTTGCGTACCCGGCTTCACTCGTCGAGCGGCGTCAGGAATCCGAGGTTGCGGAAATGATCGAGGCGCAGGATCAGCTCTTCACCGCGCGCCGTGAAGCCCGTGCCGCTGAAGCCAACGCCGTGCGCCAGCGTATCGCTGCCTTCAGTGAGCAGATCAAGGGTTTAAAGCAGCAGGGCGGTGCCGTTACAAAGGAACTGAAGCTCTCCCGCGATGAGCTGGCCGTCCTGGAGGATCTGCGCAAGAGAGAACTCGTTCCCGTGACCCGTGTGCTCGAACTGCAGCGCAGCGTCGCGCGCCTGGAAGGACAGCGTGCAGGTGGCCGGGCCCAGATCGCTAGCCTGAAAGCACAAATTCACGAGGCGGAAGCGCAGATTGCGGGCGCGGAGAAAGACTTCCGTGAAGAGGTCAGCCGTGATCTCACGACGGTCCAGGCACAGCTTTACACCTTGATCTCCCAGCGGGCTGCCGCCGAGGACCGGATGGAGCGGGGCGAAATCCGCGCGCCGCAAGCCGGCCGGATCCTGGACCTGCGGGTTCACACCAGGGGCGGCGTCATCATCGCAGGAGAGCCGATTATGGATATCGTGCCTTCGGATGATGAGCTGGTTCTGATGGCCCAGGTGCCGCCGTCCGATGTGGATCGCGTGTCCGCCGGTCAGGCAGCGACCATCAGGCTCACGGCCTTCAACCAGGATACGACCCCGGAGATCACTGGTCAGGTCAGGACGATTTCGGCGGACAGTGTCTACGATCAGGCCAATGACACTTCCTTCTACCGCACCCAGATTTCGATCCCCAAATCGGAACTGAGCAAGATCGCCGGTCTCCAGTTGCTGCCGGGCATGCCTGCCGAGATCCTGATCAAGACCGGCGAACGTCAGGTGATTTCCTACCTGATCAAGCCGCTGCTCGACAGTTTTGCGCGGACTTTCCGCGACGACTGAACGGCCGTTCCTTTTGCAAGACTTAGCTTACAGCGGGTGAGTTCGAAGGTCGATCTGCTACAAAGCCAATATGGCTTCGATTTCAACCGCCAGGTCAGGGGCAAACAAGGATCCGACGATGACCATGGAACTGGCCGGGACGTTGGGCCCGTACAGCGCGACGAGTGCCTCCCGAAGCTCGGGGATATCTGAGGGATCCGTCAGAAAAACTGTTACCTTTATTAAGTTGGCAAGCGTTGTGTTCTGGCTGGCCGCAATGATTTCGAACTGCCTGAAGATGGCCTGAGCCTGTTCCTTGACCGGCTTTGCTTGTGCCGTTGTTCCGTAGGCCGTGAAGCCCGATGTATAGAGCGTTTGGCCCTGGATCACGGCATGGCTGTAGGGGCCTGCCGGGAGGCCGAGTTCAGGAAGATTTATGCGTTGTACCGTCACAGTGGCCTCGTTTCTTGCTTCTTAATGGTGGGGCTCAAGAGGGTGAGACTGAGCTTCTGAACGGCCGGTCCGATCGCAAAGGCGATCACCGCGGCGGCCGGCCATGCCAGTAAAAAGGCGGACAGCCATTGCCGGATAAAATCGGGGTTCCAGCCGAGGTTGATCCAAGTCACCCAGCAGGTCATCAGCAGCGAAAGGGCGAAGGACATGAGGGCAGCGGACAGAAGGCGCTGTTTCATAATTTGGTCTTGGGCCCGTCTCAGCTTTGGGTTCCGGTTGGGCGGTTCCCGATTGGACCGAGCCGCTCGATGTAATTGACCTTGGTCAGTCCAAGCTTCAAATAGGCCACCGTGTGTGGTGCCTCGAAATGAGCTTTCAGAGCATCTTCGCCAGTCCAGCACTCCCAGAGGGTGAAGTGTTCAGGCCGCTCCAGGTTCTGCCGGATTTCAAAGGCAATACAGCCCGGTTCCAAGGCGGTCTTTTCCATCAGGTGCTGCAGCTCGGTCTGTGCCTTGATGAGGTCAGCTCCGTCATTCAAGGCGATTCCCGCGCTGATCCATAAATTCTGCATATCTTGCTCCTCGCAAAAAACTCTTACGGCGCGGAGGAGTACAAGATTGCAAAAATAGATAATATGGACAATAAAGGTTTTATAATTTCCAAAAATGGAATCATGCTGGACGATATTGCGCTCTTCATTCACATCGCGGACCGGCGCGGACTCTCCGCGGCGGCGGCCTCGCTCAATGTTCCTCCGGCGACAGTCACGCGCAGGCTAAAAAAACTCGAAGAGAGGCTGGGCTGTCAGCTCATTCTGCGTTCGGCGCGCAAGTTTCGTCTGACGAGCGAGGGAGAGGCCTACTATCGCGCCTACGCCGATCTGGTGAGAGAGTTCGAAGGCGTCGCAAGCGATCTCGAGGCCCAGCGGTCGGAACTCAAGGGACCGCTCAGCGTGCTTGCGCCGACAAACATTTCAGTCGGTTTTCTTCAACCCATGTGGTCCGCATTCATCGCGCGCTATCCCGAAATAGTGCTGCGTCTTTATCTCAGCAACGAGACCAAGGATATGCTTGATTCACGCGTTGATCTGGCGTTGCGTATCGGTCCGCAGCGGGATTCTCAACTCTTTCAAAAGCGTCTCGGCAGTACGGCATCGATCATCGTTGCTTCGCCTGATTACCTGGCAAAAGCCGGAACGCCGGAGAGCCTGGATGCTCTGCAGG
The DNA here is from genome assembly GCF_007004665.1 of Denitrobaculum tricleocarpae. Lineage (GTDB taxonomy): Bacteria > Pseudomonadota > Alphaproteobacteria > Kiloniellales > Kiloniellaceae > Denitrobaculum > Denitrobaculum tricleocarpae. The sequence goes on from NZ_ML660061.1 coordinate 224,535, forward strand.
ATCACCGGATCGTCGCAAACACGACCTTTCCGCAATGGGTGATGACCCATCGTGCCGATAATGCCGAAGTGACGCTGCGGCTGTCGCCTTCGTCCATGGCCGATGATATCGGGTTGGTCAAGCAATTGGCCCGGGACGGGCACGGCGTTGCCCTTCTGCCTGTCAGTGAAGTGGTTGACGAGATTTGGCGGGGCAAACTGCGGCGTATTCTGACGGCCTGGCAAGGTCCCGACAGGGAGTTCTTCGCCGTATGGCCCACCGGTCGTCTCTTAAGTCTTCGTGCCGCCTGTCTGAGGGACTTCATGGCGCAGTACATCGGGCGAGAGTCCGTCTTGCAGGGTGGGATGCCCTGACGTGTCGGACGCCTGATATGAGGTTTCGAGCGTCTCTTGGGTTTGCTCGAGGTCTGCGGTCACTATGCTGCCATCCGACGGCAGCCATGCGGGTTCCCCGCTTTGCGCGGACCCGCTGCTGTTGTAGGAATGTATCCTTTGGAAACACGTGACTGGAGTAGGAAATGACCGGCAAAGCAGTGGTTGGCTTCATCGGGGTTGGCCTGATGGGCTGGGGTATGGCTAAAAACGTTGTCGAGAAGGGCTATCCCCTGCTGGTCATGGCGCACCGCAAGCGCGAGGCCGTGGACGACCTGGTCGGCCGTGGCGCCAGCGAGGTGTCTTCGCCAAAGGAAATGGCGGAGAAGGCCGATGTCATCGTGCTCTGTGTCACCGGCGCGCCGCAGGTCGAGGACCTGCTGCGCCGTGAAGACGGAATTCTGGCGGGTGCGCGCGATGGCCTGACCATTATCGATACCTCGACCTCCGAGCCGGATCTGACGGAACGCCTGCACGCCGAGCTGAGCGAGCGCGGCATCACTTTCTTTGACGCACCGCTCTCGCGCACCCCGGCACATGCCTGGGAAGGGGAGCTCAGCACCTACGTCGGTGGCCCGGAGGAGCTGATCGAGAAGTGGCGGCCGCTGCTCTCGACCTGGGCCTCGGTCGTGATCCCGGCCCGGGGACCGGTCGGCGCGGCGCATGCGATCAAGCTGATCAACAATCTCATTTCCATCGGCTACGCAAGCATCTGGTCAGAGTGCTACTCGATGATTTCCAAGATCGGTGTGGAGCCGGAAATCTTCCGGGAGATCGTGAGCAATTCGGGAATGAACTGCGGCAACTTCCAGAACTATTCCAAGTACGTCTGCGAGGGCGATCCCAAGGCCCATGAGTTCACTCTGTCGAACTGCCTGAAGGACATCACCTACTACAACCGGTTGGCCACGCGGAACGGCGCGGCGACCTTCATGTCCGACGGGGCCTTGCAGCTTTTGAAACTGGGCAACACCATGGGCTACGGCGAGCGGAACATCCCTGAGCTGGTCGATGTCGTGGCGAAACTCAACGGCCAGGGTGAACGAACGAAGTAGTCAGGGATTGAGATCAACGTAGTCGCATTGTCACCCGTTCGCTGTCTTTGAATCGATGTCGGAAAACGATCTCGTCGTCCGAACGTTCGATGATCTTGAACCTATGCCGCCTGAAGACTTCAACAATCTCCTGCGACAGGTTTGAGAGCTCATGTTCCCGGCCCCTGATCAGGGCCGCAACCTTCTCTTTGACCTTCACGAAGTCTTTTTCGGCCTTTGCGGCCCGATCTACTGCAAAGAGAAGGTCAATAAAAAACCAAAGGACTTCGTAAAACAAAAAATGAAGAATTAGATTCATAAAGGAGTCGACGCCGAAGTTATTTTTGAGAGCCGCGTGACGGCTTTTCGCATAGTTAAGTGGTGATACAAATGCCCATTTAAAGGTTGTACAATGCCGAGCGGTCCGCCATTCCATTTGCAGCGCCTTGCGAAGTCGTTAGTCTAGCGGCTCTTCATCGAATCCGTTTGTCCGGGGGCCGATCGCCGTGTTTTTGCTGTCTCACATGCTCAAGAAGTTCATCCGCAAGGGTACGCTGCGTATCCACGATGCGGACGGGAAGCTTTACAGCTTCGGCGACGAGACAGAACCCGTCGTGACGCTGCGCTTTCACGATAAATCGCTGGCTTTCAAGATCTTCAAGAATCCCGAATTGCACACCGGCGAGGCCTATATGGATGGCACGCTGACCTTCGAGGACAGCGGGGTTTACGATCTGCTGACGCTCTTCGGGATGAACCGGCACAGCCTGGGCAGCTACCCGCTGCAGAATGTCTTGCGCAAAGTCTGGAAGACCTTTCGGACCCTGCAGCAGCATAATCCCGCAAAAAAATCGCAGCAGAATGTGGCGCACCACTATGACCTCTCGCGTCGGCTGTATGAGCTTTTTCTGGACGAGGATCTTCAGTATTCCTGCGCCTACTTCCGCACGCCACAGGACTCCCTGGAAGAAGCGCAGGCCAACAAGAAACGCCATATCGCGGCCAAGCTGCGCCTGGAGGATGGACAGAAGATCCTTGATATCGGCTGCGGCTGGGGCGGTATGGCGCTTTATCTCGCCAGCCTCGCGGAGGTTGAAGTCACCGGTGTCACCCTCTCCAAGGAGCAATTGGAGGTCGCTCAGGCGCGCGCCAAAGAACTGGGGCTGGATCACCGGGTGAAGTTCGAACTGCGCGATTACCGCCATCTGGAGGGGCCTTTCGACCGCATCGTCTCGGTCGGCATGTTCGAGCATGTCGGGGTCGGGCACTACGACGAGTTCTTCACCAAGGTGAAGTCCCTGCTGACCGACGACGGCCTCGCGCTGATCCATTCGATTGGCCATATGTCGCCGCCGGGCACCACCGGCCCATGGATCCGCAAGTACATCTTTCCCGGCGGCTACTCGCCTTCGCTCTCCGAGGTCTGCGCCGCCACCGAGCGGGCTTATCTCTGGGTCACGGACGTCGAGGTTTTGCGCATGCACTATGCCGATACGCTCAAGGCCTGGCGTGACCGCTTCGAGGCCAACCGTGCCGAGATCGCGCAGATCTATGACGAGCGCTTCTGCCGCATGTGGGAATTCTATCTGATCTCCGCCGAGATGGCCTTCCGCCGGGGGTCTTCCATGGTGCTGCAGCTGCAGCTCTCCAAGGAGTGCCTGGCCGCGCCCATGACCCGCGACTACATGCATGAGGCCGAGGCTAAACTGCCTGCGCCCTTCAAGGTCCTGGCGGCAAAGTCTCAGGAGCCAGAGCCGCAGGCGCCAGAGCCGCAGGCGCCAGAACCACAGGAACCAGAACCACAGGAACCAGAACCACGGGAACCAGAACCACAGGGAACAGAGGCCCAAAAGATCGAAACCCAGAAGGTCGAGGCATAATCCTTCGGACCGTGTGTCGCAGACTGTGATGACCCTCTTGCGTCCAGATCACAGCTTTGTGTGTATCTTCACAAATTGCTGTTGTCAGGGAGGGCGCGGATGGGGGATCGGGTCTGAAAAACGCGGAAATGCGCCATTGTGGGTGCTGCAACTTTGTCGCGCATAAATTATATTGCGCAATCGTGTTTTTAGCCTATTGCAGCCGGGAAAATCTTGACTAAATCAGTAGGTTAAGCTCCCGCCGTGGACCAAGGCCCTCTGTGCCAACCCTGCGGCCGGCGCTCTTCTTTATGCGAATATCTTTGGCGTGTGTAGGGTTCTCAATGCACCGGGTTTCTGCCGTCGTCTCTTCTCTGCTGTTCCTTGTTCTCTCCGTGCCTCTTGCGGTTTCGGCGGCGCCCGTCGAGCGGTTCGTTATGTTCGAGGGAGCGGGCGGAGCGACCCTTGCCGGGCTCCTGACCCTGCCGGACGACGATGACGAGGCGCCCTTTCCGGCCATGCTTCTGCTCCAGGGCAGCGGGCCGACGGACCGGGACGGCAATCAGCTTCCCGAGGTCAGAACCAATCTTTTGCGCCAGCTGGCCCGAAACCTGGCCGATGCGGGCATAGCGACCCTGCGGTATGACAAGCGGGGCATGCACGCCAACGCCAAGGAACTGCCGCAGGACTTCGATGCGCTGCGCGCGTTCGTGGCCTGGGAGAATTTTGTCGGGGATGCGGAGCGGGCCTATCGCTGGCTGGCTGCCGATTCCTCGATTGATGGTGAGCGGGTCGGGATTGCCGGGCACAGTGAGGGCGGCCTGATTGCCTTGAGCATCGCGCAGCAGGGCGGAAGCTCTCCCAAGGTTCTGGTTTTGCTCTCAACGCCGGGCCGGCCCTTTGGGGCTGTCATCGCGGATCAGCTGACCGGTCTTATGGAACGTCAGGGAGCCACCGATGCGCAACAGGCTGAGATCCTGAGCGCGGATCAACGCATCCGCGCCGCGGTTGTGGCAACGGGCGAGATCCCCGACGATGTGCCGCCGGGTCTGCAGCCGATCTATCCTCAGTATCTTGGCCGCTACTATCAGTCCCTGCTTCAGTTCGATCCCGCCAAGGCGCTTGAACTGTACGATGGCCCGAGCCTCGTTCTGGCGGGCGGCAACGATCTTCAGGTCTCTCCGGAGCGTGACTTCCGGCCGCTTTCGGCCATCCTGCTGGCCAAGGATAACGGCAGCGCGGCCTTCATCGCGCCGGGCGTCAGTCACAATCTCAAGCTGGCCGCGCCGGGAGAGTCCGGGTTTGAGGGGCTGATCGATGCCGGCATCGATGCGGAGCTGAACGGCTGGCTTTCCCAGATGCTGAACGACGAGAGCGCCGCATTCTGGAAGTAGGTTTAGCCGACCGTCATTCACCCGGCCTTTAAGATGACATGTTCAACCTGCGCCGAGGTGACTTCCGCCCGGTGCAGCAGGTCTGCGACCAGTTCCCGGGCGGCCCTGGAGGTCAGGCCCGAGAGCCGGCATTTGATCGAGGTCTGACCGGCGTTGCCGCTGCGCAGAGACAGGGTGATAATCTTCGCGCCCTTGCCCTTCAACAGAGGGGAAACACTGCAGAGCAGTTGCGCATCGCCTTGTCCTGAAATGCGCAGATCATGCGAGATTTCCATTCCCGGGAAGAGCGCTGCGACATCGTCGAGGCCGTCTCCGCTTCGGTTGCCCGCGCGGGTTTCGGGTTTTGCAGCCTCGCTCCGGCTTTCACTGGAAATCTTGCTTTTGATCGAAATATCGGGCGCATTCATGGCTCACCTCGCGGTTTGGCTTCCAAATCGCGCCGGGCGGCCAGCTTTTACGGAGACATCTGCGGGGAAGGGGGCAACTGAGAAAAGGCGGATTTCGCCTCTCGGTTTAGCTGCATTTCTTCCGCGCCCGCAAGCTGAGACAAATCGGCGCGGAATTTTTCTAGCGCAATCGGAGGCGCCTGTCACCCCTTCAAATGCAGTGAGTTGAACCCGGTCCAAACTGGGTCAATTGCGCTACTGGGCCGCTGCGGCTGCCTTGCGAACCAGCGGGTTTTCATCGATCGGCAGGTGGATCGCGGCGGCCAAAAGGCCCAGCACAATGCCCGCCCACCAGACCGGGTCATAGGTGCCGATGCTGTCGTAAAGGTAACCGCCGAGCCAGACACCCAGGAAACTGCCGACCTGGTGGCTGAAGAATACAATGCCGAACAGCGTTGCCATGTAGCGGACGCCGAAGACCTGGGCCACGATGCCTGTGGTCAGCGGCACCGTGGAGAGCCAGAGAATGCCCATGACCGCGGCAAAGGCATAGATCGTGACCTCGGTCTTGGGCAGCAAAAGCAGCGCCGTGATGGCGATGGTCCGTGCAAAGTAAATCGTGCTCAGGCCACACTTCTTGCTCCAGCGCTGGCCCGCTGCGCCGGAGAGGAAAGATCCGATAATGTTGAAGAGCCCGATGAGCGAGATGGCGTAGGCCCCCACTTCCGCGCCCAGGCCCAGATCCTGCACATAAGCCGGGAAGTGAACCGTGATGAAGGCGACATGGAACCCGCAGACAAAGAACCCGATGGTCAGCAGAATAAAGCCCTTGTGTTCGGTCGCCTCCCGCAAGGCCTCGCGCAGGGTCTGATCGCTGTGCGCTTCACCCTTGCCGGTGGTGATGTGCGGCAGGCAAAAGGCGAGCGGGATAATCAGCAAGGCCGAGGCCGCCAGAATCAGCAGGGCGGAGTGCCAGCCGAAGTTCGCAATGAAAGCCTGGCCCAGAGGCGAAAAGACCACCTGCCCGAAGGAACCTGCCGCCGTGCCCAGACCCAGCGCAAGTGACCGGCGTTCAGGGCCGACGACTTTCGCGATCGCTGCAATGGCGATCGAGAAGGCGGTGAAGGCAACGCCCAGTCCGGTCAGGATCCCGCCAAAGAGGTGGAGTTCCAGGCCACTTTCCGCCGCCGCCATGCCCCAGACGCCCGCGCCATAGACGACCGCGCCCAACGCGAGCACGCGCGAAGGACCAAAGCGATCCGCCAGTGCTCCGGCGATCGGCACGCCAATGCCCCAGAGTAAATTCTGGATTGCCATGGCCAGGGCGAAGGTCTCCCGGTCCCACCCTCTGGCAAAGGTCATGGGCTCGAGAAACAGGCCGAAGACCGAGCGCACGCCAAAGCCCACCATGGCGATCAGGCAGCCGACAATGATGACAATGACCGGTGTATGCCAGAAGGGCGTGGTGGGAGTGGCGGTCGAAGAATTCATCGCAGGCATCCAGGCTTGAGAGAACGAAGGAATAACTGTTGGACGGTTGGGCCGTACAAAGTGCCGCGATGGACAGGAACCCCGACAATCCCTATAATAGTGTAATTACACTAGTGTATATGCATAGGATGGTCAACGGCAGTGGGAAAAGCAGGAGATGAAGCCAGAGGCCGGGGGACGCGCGCGCGCCAATCCGGCCGCCCCCAGTCCGGTCGACCCCAATCCCGGCGTGGTCAATCCGACGAGCGGAGCCGCGCGCCGCGTGACGACCGGGCGGATGCCGCTCCCAATCCTAGTGGCTCCAATCCGGGTGATTCCAATCCGGGTGACTCAGGTCCGGGCTATGCAGATCGGCCGCTTATGGAAAAAGACGGCATTCCGGCTCGGCTTGCGGTCGGCGCGAAAGAACGCGAGGCCCTGCTGGACGCGATTGGCGGTTCGCGAACCAGTTACTGCACCTGTGCCATGCTGCGCCGGGCCAGCCGGCGGGTCACGCAGGTCTATGATCAGGCCTTAAAGCCCTTTGGCTTACGTCTTACGCAGTACTCGCTTCTGGCCAATCTCCTGCGCAATGAAGACATCAGCATCACGGATCTTGCCGAACTCCTGGATATGGAGCGTACAACCCTGACGCGGAACCTGAAGCCGCTGGAGGCCGCCGGCTGGCTGCGCATAAAACCCGGCCCGGACCGGCGCAGCCGCGCGGTGGCGATCACTCCGGAGGGGCAGGCGGTTGCTGAGCGGGCCTTTCCGGCCTGGCAGCAGGCGGAGCGGACGTTTCGTGCGTCCATGGGGCGTGTAGAATCGGCGGAGCTGCGGCAGCTGCTGGGCACGGCCATGTCTGCTGTTGACTAGAGCTGCGGCTGACTAGAGCTGCGGCTGACTAGAGCTGCGGTCGACGAGAGTGTTTCACACTTATCTTGAAACGTAACTCCTCAGAATTTGCGTTCAAGATCAGCAGTTTGCTGATCGAGAGGCAGCGAATTTTGAGTCAGTTGAGACGCAAGCTGCTCTGAGAGGCAGTGAATTCTCAGTCCATCTGAATGTGGATTGCTCTAAGCTGGGCGCAGGGGGCATCCCGGACGACGGGCGCCCGCCCTATGCGATGCGTTGTTCCGCAGGCAGGCTGTCCGGCTGCAGCCAGCCCCGATAGGAAATCAGCAGGCCGAGCAGGGGCAGGGTGATGACAACCTCAAATCTGTAGCGTCCGTCGATCTGGCGTTCCTCCGCTTGCGTAACCGGTGCGATGGCGTGCGGCAACGGGAGGCCCAGAAGCGAGAGGGATTCGACATTCCATTGTAGACCGTCCGGGACCGCGGTCAATCTGACGACTGCGGATACCCCGCCCATGGTTTCGACAATGCAGCCCGCTTTGGCTCGATGCGGTGTGACGCGGCTGGAGAAGCTGTCGTCCCCGAATTCCCTGTGCCATCGTTCGCCTTGTCCTGTCTCCTGAAGCAGGATCCTCGCTGTCAGGTCTACCCCCGGACGCGGCAGCTTGAGGAGCCGCAGCAAGACTTTACCGATGATGGTCTCACTGCACCGCACGTCCACTCTGCCGGTAAGGCAGCGCTGGCCTTCGAACTCGTGGGCCACCTGGAGCGTCTCCGGCAGGGTTTCGAATTTCTCTCCGAGGACGCGGCGGTAAAGACTCATAGCGGCAAAGCGGCAGGTTTAAAAACAAAGCGCAGGAAACGGGGCACTGGCGGTATGGGCGTCAAGGCGTGTCCAGGATCTTGTTTCTGTGTTCCGGGGGAAGCAGAATACAGCTCTCCGCTTTGCCGAAGAGTTTGTAGCGGTTTTTCGCGATGCGGTCATAGAGCCAATTTCGCGGTCCGCGCGGGAAAATCTGCAGCAGCGCGAGGACGGGCCAGCCCGCACCCAGCAGCTTCATGACTTCGAAGAACGCGTCCGACTTGAAGTGCGCGCGGCCATCGCGGATGACGATGTTGGTTTCGTAGTTGTCAGGATCCAGGCCGTAGTGGACATAGAGCGCACGGCCGATATCCGACTGGGCCGTGCAGAGATTCAGGCGGTTGTGACGGTCGTGCTTGAGAACAAACTTGGCGAACCCGCTGCAGAAAATACAGACCCCGTCAAAAACGATCAGGGCTTTGTTGTCCGTAAAGGCGGGGACATTCTCATCCGTCCGGTAGCTGTAAGCCGGGTGTTTGGAAGGGTCGAATTTTTCCGCTCTCTCCATAATTTCCTGACGGTCCTGAGTTCTTGCCATGGATCTGGGCTTTTCGCAGATCTTTGCTTAAGGGCCTGATCCTCCAGCTTGCAGCCTTTCCGGAGTATGTCTCAAGCATCCTAACGCGTCCTGGCTTCAGCGTATCTGCGACAATCCGCCATGGCATGCAGTTTATGAATTCAGCATTTCTCATGTGGAATTCAGAATTCAAAATTTAATAAAAAACCCTATCGCGTCAAAATACGATGGGCAATATCCTGTCATGTGAAACGAAGGAGAGACTCAGTCAGGCGTACTCTTTGATAACGAGGAGAAGTCAGAATGACCGAACGAATGCTGGACATATTCTTCTATGGTCTCTTTATGGATCGCGTGGCTCTGATCGCGGAAGGGTATCACCCCGGTGAAGCGCGCACGGTGTTTCTCAACGAATACGAGCTGCAGGTCGGCGAGCGGGCCACTCTGGTGCCCGCGGAGGGACAAACGGTTTGGGGGGTGGTCATGGCCCTTCCCGCATCGGAAGTGAAGCGTCTCTACGGCGGTGCTTCGGTCTCCGCCTACAGTCCCGAGGCTGTGATGGTCTCGGGGCCTGAAGGGCAAAGCTCGCCTGCCTTGTGCTATAATCTGATGAAGTTCGAGTCCGAAGAACCCAACGAGGATTATGTGCACAAGCTTGCCGCCCTTGCCGAGAAACTCGATCTGCCGGAAGGCTATGTCTCGGAAATCGAGTTCTGCGCTTAGCGCTTGTTGTTCGCCTGAAGAGGTGGCTTCTGCGGGCCATGATTGTCACGGAACAATGTTTCGGTTGACCCCTCGCCATGCCTTCGCCTTATCATCCCTGCCAGTTTCTGGGTGCGAGCAGAGCTGGATCAGATCAAATTTAAATGAAGTCGCCAAAGGCGATCACTCGACCTTGTGAATCTGATCTGACACTGAAGTTTGGAACAGATTCACACGTCCTGACGAAACCACAAGCTGTTCCGTCAAGACGTGATCCGGTCTCGGGTCCGGCTGTCCCGGCCGTGCCCGCTTGAGGATCTGAGGTGGGTGTAAGTCATGAAGTCGATTTCCAAGGAGGAGTTGGAGCAGGCGGCCGCATTGGTCCATCGTGCAATGCTTCCAACCGCCGCTTATGCCTGGCCGCTGTTGGCGGACGCGGTCGGCGCCGAAGTCTGGGTCAAGCACGAGAACCATACACCGACCGGCGCCTTCAAGGTTCGTGGAGGTCTGGTCTACCTGGATCGGCTGAAGCGGGAGCGGCCGCGGGTGAAGGGCATCGTCTCGGCGACGCGTGGCAATCATGGCCAGAGCCTGGCCTTTGCCGCCCGCGCCGCCGGTCTGCCCTGCAGCATCTTTGTACCGCATGGAAACTCCGTCGAGAAGAACGCGGCCATGCGGGCCTTCGGCGCGGATCTGCGCATCCAAGGCCAGGACTTCGACGAAGCCAAGCACCATGCCGCCGGCCTGGCGCAGGAAATGGAATATGAGTTCGTGCCCTCCTATCACCGTGATCTGGTGACCGGCGTGGGGACCTACGCTCTGGAGCTCTTTACCGCGCAGTCCGACCTTGACGCCGTCTATGTGCCGATCGGTCTGGGTTCTGGAATCTCCGGCCTGATTGCGGCGCGGGATGCGCTGAACCTCAAGACGGAGATCGTGGGTGTCGTCTCGGAACACGCAGATGCCTATGCCCTCTCCTTTGAGGCGGGGCGGCCGGTCGCAACCAATTCCGCGCTGACCTTCGCCGACGGTATGGCGGTCCGGACACCGGATCCTGACGCGGTTGCGGTGGTCTGCGCCGGGGCGGCCCGTATTCTGCGGGTCAGTGAGATCGAGATCGCGGACGCCATGCGTCTCTACTACACCGCGACCCACAGTATCGCCGAGGGCGCGGGCGCCGCGCCGCTGGCAGGCCTGTTGCAGGAGCGCTCAAAAATGCAGGGCAAAAAGGCAGGCGTGATCCTCTGCGGACAGAACATCGACCGCGAATGGTTTGCCACCATTCTGGACGGTGGAACGCCGGCGGTGAAATGATGAGACGCGCTGTTCCAGTGTTTGCCGGCCTGCCGGTGCAAGGAAGATGAAGGAGGCGGTCCAATGGATCTCGCCGCTCTAGTGGTTTTTGCCGGTGCTTTGATGATTGCCGCCGGGTCGCCCGGCCCGAGCATTGCGGCGCTGGTATCGCGGGTTCTGACTCGCGGCTGGCGGGATGTCCTGCCTTTTGCGGCGGCCATGTGGATTGGCGAAGCCATATGGCTGACCATGGCGGTCTATGGTTTGGCTGCCCTCGCCGAGACGCTCCACTGGGCTTTCGTGATCCTAAAGTATCTCGGTGTGGGTTACTTGCTTTATCTGGCCTGGAAGATGTGGTTCGCACCGGTTGATGTGAGTGGAGACGGCAGCGTCCTCGAGCCGAAGTCGGCAACGCGCATGTTTCTTGCCGGGCTGGCCGTTACCCTGGGCAATCCCAAAATCATGGTGTTTTATCTGGCGCTGCTGCCCACCATCATCGACCTGGCGGGGGTCACCTTCGTTGCATGGCTTGAGCTGACACTCACCATGCTGGTGGTTCTGGCGGCGATCGATTTGGGCTACATTGTGCTTGCAGGGCGGGCGCGCCTCTGGATGAAGAGCCCGCGCGCCATGCGGATCGCAAACCGGGTGAGCGCGAGCGTCATGGGGGCCGCTGCCGCGGCGATCGCATCGAAGTAAGTTGCGTCCCGAAGAAGCGTCATCGCGATGCTCAGGAAATCGCCGCCATGAAGTTACGGTAGAGCTTCTCCGCGTTGCTGACGAAACCCTTCATATTGGCGTCAGCATCGGCTTTCATAGCCTCCAGAGCACCCTTGCCGAGGGTTCTCTCGAGAGACGCGCGATAGGCTTCGATTTCAGCCCAGTTGGCAACCGTGTCGGGCTCAACTTCCACATGGTACTGCAGGGACCAGGCATTCTCGCCGATCCGCATGGCCTGGATACGGCAACTGTCGGATCCTGCCAGAACCGTTGCGCCTTCAGGCGGTTGCGCGACCCGGACCGAATGCCATTGCAAGGCCTTCTGCCTTACGGGCATGTCTTTGAAGAGGGGATCGGCTTCTCCCTCAGCCGTCAGTTCCACGTCCAGGACGCCGATCTCCGGTATGGGCTGCGGGCCGCAGGTGCCGCCCAGCGCATCCGCCAGAAGCTGGTGACCGAGACAAAGGCCGAGATAGGGCTTATTCAGATCGCGCACCCAGCGCCGGATGGCCTGTTTTTCTTCCACCAGCCAGGGGTTTTCATCGACATCCCAGACATCCATGGGGCCGCCCATGACCCATAGCACATCGTAGTCTTCCAACGGAGGGATCGGCTCACCCTCGTCCAGCTCGACCGCGGTCCAGTCGATACCATCCTGCTTCAGGTATTGGCGCAGCTGTCCGGGATGTTCGCAGTCCAGGTGTTGAAAAACGAGCAGGCGCATGGGGCATTCCTTGGATTGTCTTTTCATCTGACAGAGCATAGATGGTGCAAATGGGGCTAAAGATCGACGTCCACTTCCCTCAAAGCTGCCATGCCAATCTGGCGTGCCTTGAATTCACCTGATTGAGGCTATGATGTCACGCCGTGCCTTCTGAGAGGGTACCGGGGGCGGATTAAAGTTCAAAAAAGGGTGGCGGTATGATCGAGGGTTTTGTGTCTTTGGGATTGCTCTGGTTTGTTGCGGCTGCAATGCCCGGTCCGAACTTCTTTGCCGTCGTCCATACCGCCGTGGAGAAGGGGCGTGCAGCCTCTATCGCCGCCGTCCTGGGCGTTGTGGTTGGGACCGCGGCCTGGGCATTGGCGGGCTTCTTCGGTCTCCAGGCGCTTTTTGCGGTCTTTCCTTCTGCGGCGACCCTTATCAAGCTGGCCGGCGGGGCCTATCTGATCTGGATCGGTATCGGGCTTTGGCGTAATGCAGGCGCTTCGAGAGCGGGCCGTCAGCCTAAAGTGCCGAGTATCGGCCGCGCCTTCCTCTTCGGCCTTTCGACCAATCTGGCCAATCCCAAGACCGCCGCCTTTGCGGCTTCACTTTTCGCCGTTGCCCTGCCCAGCGGGACTTCCATTGCCGTCTCCCTGCTGGCGGTCGCGCTGGTCTGCTTCATATCGCTGGTTTGGTACTCGGTCGTCGCCGTCATTGGTTCGACCTCGCCCTTTCAACGGACCTATGCACGCCTGCGCTCCGTGATTATGCGCGCGACCGGCGTGATTTTTGCCGGCTATGGGACGCGGCTGATGCTGCAGCAGTAGGGCGCATTTTGTGTCGTCAGGATTGTGATCGCGGATCGTCGGGTGTGCGTATAGAGTTTTGACCCGTCACTTCCGAGAGCAGCTTGCCGATATGAACGACCTGGAAATGCCGATTACGGTTACGCCTTTCTATGCCGCGCTGGCGGCGCTTCTTCTGGTCGTGCTGTCCATCCGCGTAATCCGTCAGCGCAGGCTACAAAAGGTGGCGATTGGCGATGGTGAAAACCCGGCGCTGCGCCGCGCCATGCGCGTGCAGGCGAACTTCATAGAGTATGCGCCTCTGACATTTTTGTTGATCGCCTTCGCCGAGTTGCAGGGAGTGCCTGCTGTCATCATTCATCTTCTGGCAGCGTTTTTTGTCGCTGCGCGTGCGCTGCATGCTTTCGGGGTCGCACAGGAAACCGAAAATTTTCGGTTCCGCGTCATAGGCATGGCAGTGACCTTTTTCGTGCTGATTGCCGCTGCTTTGATAAATCTCGGTGTGGCCGTAGCAGGCTGGCTTTTCTGAGGTCGAGGTTTGCGGTCTCTCTCGAGACTCCTTTCTGACGCTTCGAAAAACCTCCTACCATTGGCCAATTTACGCTCGGTCATCATGCGCGGTTTAATTGCGCCTTGGTCCCGGGCGTTGCCGGTTGCGCCATGTCTTCGTCCGCAGCACCGCTATCAAGTTTGAAAATGAGAGTCAGGCGTCAAACCGAACTGGTCAGGAGAACGCTCATGTCTACTGTAGCTGCCGCCGATTATGCGCCGATGGGATTTGATGACAGCAACATCAAGTGGTTTCCCCTGGGTGATTTTAAGCACTTCGTTTTTGCCGTGCTCGATGTCGACAATGACCGCCGGATCGTCGATGCGGTCCTGAAGTACGAGCCCAGCCAGAAAATCTTCATGCACCGCCACATCCAGCAGACCAACACCCTGGTGCTTCAGGGCGAGCACCGTCTCTACGAACCGGATGGGACGCTTAAGGATGTACGCCCGGTTGGCCGTTACACTGCAACTCCCGCCGATCCGGATCCGCATACCGAAGGCGGCGGCGCGGAAGGTGCGATCGTGCTTTACAGCATCAGGGCCGACGGCGATCTCTTGTTTGAGATCCTCGACGACAAACTTGAGGTGGTCGGGACACTCACAATGCAGGATCTGAACGGCGCGTTCGAGATGCAAAGGAGTGCCTGAAGAAAGCACCTGACTTGGAGCCGGAGCGGCTTTCGCTCAATTGTAATTCCGTCCCGCCTGTGATCTGATGACCGCTGAAAATAAGTCACAGCTCGAGGGTGCGGTATGGGTGAAATTCTTGTTTTGGTCTCGGTCTTCGCGATTTTCATTCCCGCGCTTATGCTTCCGGGACCTGACTTCGTCGCTGTGGTCAGATCCTCCATGACCAAAGGAACCGCGGCCGGGCTTCTGACCACGCTCGGCGTATCGATCGGCCTCGGACTCTACGCGACCCTCAGTCTGTTGGGGCTGTCGGCAATTCTGGTTGAATATCAATGGTTGGCCTGGACGGTACGGGTTCTGGGCGGCTGCTACCTGATCTACCTCGGCGTTCGGCTGTTCTTCGCCAAACCGCAGCCGGTTGACGTGACTGCAGACGCCGGGAGGCCCCGCGGCAATCCGCTGCTGTTCGGTTTTCTCGTGACCCTCACGAACCCGAAGGCCGTTGTGCTCTTCACCAGCGTTTTCGCGACTGCGGTTACCGAGACGACGCCGCTCTGGCTTATGGCCCTGATGATTGCCCTGGTCGTCGCGGCTTCCCTCACCTGGTACGCGATCGTCAGCCTCTTCATGTCATCCTCTCCGGTGATCCGGCGCTTCCGCGACGCCCAGCACTGGGTCGAGCGCGCGGCGGGCGTCTGTTTCGTGGCCATCGGCGGGCGTATCCTGTCCGACAGCCGGAACCCGGTGACGCCATAGTATCCCGTTGAAACTAGTGTGATTCAATTTTTGAAGTTCGCCTAAAGTCCGGCATTCCCGGCAAAAAGCTGCGCTTGTGAGCGGATCAGGTCAGCGACACGCTTCGCCATCTTTTTGATCTGCCGGTCATGCCGGTCGTCGTCATGAGTGACCAGCCATTGTTCGTGGGTGAGCTCGTCGATCAGCTCCGAAGCACGCGCGAGCCCGGATGTGGTATCGCCGACGAAACACGGCAGCACAGTGAACCCGGCGCCTGATGCCACTGCCTCCAAAACCGCGTGGGCGTTCGAGCACACAGTCTTCCGGCCTGAGGGTACCCGCCGGTCCAGCCAACCGGCTGAAGGCACTTTCGGGCCTGGCGGAGAAAAGGCAATCCAGCGGCAGTCGGTGAAGCGCCGATCATCGCTGAGATCAGCTTGATCCCGAACAAGCTCGATGTTTCCGTACACGGCGAACGCAACCCGTGTCAGTTTCCGCCCGGCCAGTCCGATCGCGTTTGGGCAGCGGTTCCGCAGGCCGAGGTTTGCTTCCCGGCGCAGGAGATCCGCCGATGCGGAACCGCTCAGAATTTCCAGGTCCAGGTCGTTTTCCGACTCGAGGAGTTGGGGCAGGCGGCGGGCGAGGAAGCCGCTCGTCCAGGCTCCGGCGGCGATCTTAATGACCGGCTTCGGATTGCTGGCGGTCCGCCAGCGCTCGACGCCGAGTGCACCCTGCTCCAGGGTTTCGGCGTGACCGAAGAGATCTTTGCCTGCGGCGGTCAGGGCATAACCGTCACGCCGCCGGATAAAGAGTGTCACACCCAGTGACTGCTCCAGCGCCGTCATGCGCCGGCTCAAGGTCGGTGCACTGGCCCCGGTGGGCGATACCGCGCCGGCGAGACCGCCCGCCCGGGCGACCGCCAGAAACAGGCGCAGATCATCCCAGTTCCATCTTTCATTCATGAAACAATTGTTCCGATATCGGTTCTTCTGAAAAGACAAAAACTCACAAATTATAGGCAGGTTAGATCTCTGTGTATTCCAAAAATGGAAATCAGATCGCCGATAAGGAGATACGTATGAATGAGCGTTGGTCAAATCGCCGTCTGGGAGCGGCGGGTCCCGAACTAGGTCCCCTCGGGATCGGCACCTGGGCGATCGGCGGTCCCTTCTTCAGCGGTGAAGGTTGCCGCTATGCTACGGGCGCGCCGCTTGGCTACGGGGAGGTCGACGACCGGGAGTCTATTCGGGCCCTTCACTGCGCGGTTGATCTGGGCGCAAGGCTTTTCGATACTGCGGACGCTTACGGGACCGGTCACGGCGAGCGTATCCTGGGTGAAGCGATGAAGGGAAAGCGAGACCGGGTTTTCATCGCCACAAAGTTCGGCAATACCTACGATGAGGCGACCAAGACCCTGACCGGTGTGGATGTCTCGCCGGCTTACATTCGCCGGGCCTGTGAGGCGTCGCTGAAGCGCCTGCAAACCGGCTGGATCGATCTCTATCAGCTGCATCTGGGAGACCTGCCTGTAGATCAAGCCGAAGCTGTTGCGGACACACTCGACGGGCTTTGTGACGAAGGCTTGATCCGCTCCTATGCCTGGAGCACCGACGATCCGGCGCGGGCCGCCGTCTTTTGCGGGCGCGCGAGTGTTTCCGCGGTTCAATTCGATCTCAACGTCTTTTCCGATGCGCCCGGCATGCTTGAAGCCTGCTCGGTCTATGATTGCGCCGGCTTGACCCGGGTGCCCCTGGCCATGGGGTTTCTCAGCGGCAAGTTCTCGAGCGGCAGCCGGCTTTCCGAAACGGACATCCGGGCAACGCCGCCGGACTGGCTCCCTTACTTCGAAACGGGCGGCGGCGCAAAGGCCGAATGGGAGGCGCGCCTGGATGCCATCCGTGAGATCCTGGCCAGCAAAGGCCGAACGGTCGCGCAAGGCGCGCTCGCCTGGATCTGGGCGCGAAGCGCGCGGACTCTTCCGATCCCGGGCGTCCGGACGGCGGCTCAGGTCGAGGAAAACCTGGGCGCGATTGACTTCGGCCCGCTGGAGGAAGGGCAGATGCTTGAGATTGAGCGGCTTTTGGGGCGAGGCTGAGGATTGGTGAAGACTTGGTTATTCCCAGGTTGCCCCGTCGCTTGCACTAGGGTCGGGACTCAATTGATCCACCAAGTGATGGAAGCGGCGAGGCATATGGCCGCGAGGAAGGTGTCGGCACGCTTGTCGTAGCGGGTCGCTATCCTCCTGAAATCCTTGAGCCTGCAGAAC
>NZ_ML660062.1 GCF_007004665.1 Denitrobaculum tricleocarpae
TCTTACGCATAGTTGTGTAACACAAGATGCGCAAAGCATAGGCCCTAAATATGAGACAATACCACCCCACACAGACCGCCGACCGCGCATCCCTTCCAAATCATATTCACTATGTCAAAGAACAGGCAACACGGCGTCCAATCTCCTTGCCGGTTCGATCCGGCGAGGCGACCCAGCCCCGTGCTGCGGGGCGGGTTATATGCCTGAGGCCCTAGGGTGTCAAACCCTTTTGTTGCATTTTTTTTGCCCTCGTCAGACAAACCGAAGACAAGATATCAAAAGCCTAGGATTTATGGGCTTTTTCGGCAAAATCGCCATTCGGTCTAACAGCTTTAGGGCAGATCGGCACTGCGGAAACAGTGCCGCTTTTGTAGACAGTAGATGGCGACTCGCCGGGTTCTTTTCAAGACCGATTCCGGAACTCGCACCAAGCCTTCCCTTCCAGGTGGTCATATGTCGGAATTTCACGCCTTAAAGTCATTGTCCGGCGCGCAAATCTCTCCGGTGCATTCGAAGTGGGGCGTCTTTACTGCTAGATTGATCCGACAATCGCCATGAGGAGAGCCGCTGTGAGCAAGATCGACCGAATCGAGATTCATGAGTTCACCTTTGACGTCGAGAATCTCGGTCTCGAGAGCGAATCGGAGAAGGCCGTTTACAACATCGGCTACAAACCGGGCGGTAAAATTGAGCTCTCGAAGTATGCCGTGGTGATTCGCGCCGACGACGGGACACGCGGCGAGTACGTCACCCATTGGGTCGGCACCAAGGCGGCTTTGGCTCAAAGCCTGATGATGGCCCCAAACCTGATCGGCCGGGATCCGGAACAGCGCGAGGGCATCTTCGATGATCTCAAACGCGAGTTCCGGCAATACGACCACATGGGACACGGACCTCTGGACATTGCCCTTTGGGACCTCGCCGGCAAGAAATACGGAACCTCCGTCGCAAAACTGCTCGGGGGTTACCGCGAGCGCCTGCCCGCCTATGCCAGCACTTACCATGCCGACCGCCGTGGCGGTCTGGACAGCAAAGAAGCCTTCGTCGCTTTCGCCGAACAGTGCTTTGAGACCGGCTACCGGGCTTTCAAAATCCACGGCTGGCATGACGGTGACACGCGTGAAGAAGCCGACAACGTACGCTACATGGGGGAACGGATGGGCGACCGCATGACCCTGATGATCGACCCTGCCTGCGAGCTGCGCACCTTCGCGGATGCACTCTATGTCGGACATGCCTGCGACGACGCCGGCTTCTTCTGGCTGGAAGATCCTTTTCGCGATGCGGGCACCTCCGCCTTCGCGCACAAGAGACTTCGGGAGAAGATCAAAACACCGCTCTTACAGACCGAACATATCCGCGGTATAGAGCCCAAGGCCGACTTCCTGATCGCGGGGGGCACCGATTTCCTGCGCGCCGACCCGGAGTACGATATGGGCATTACCGGCTGCATGAAGATCGCCCACCTGGCGGAGGCCATGGGGGTCGACTGCGAGATCCACGCCTGTGGCCCCGCCCACCGGGCCTGTATGTCGGCGATGCGGAATTCGAATTTCTACGAAGTCGCCCTGGTCGGACCGGATTGCCCCAACGCCGTGCCGCCGGTCTACGCCTGCGGCTACAGCGACGAATTGGACGCGGTCGATGCCCAGGGCTGCATGCCCGTACCACAGGGCCCGGGCCTGGGTGTCGTTTACGACTGGGACTTCATTCAACACAGAAGAACCGCGCGGCATTGCTTCGAATAACCCGACCGGTGACAATCAACCGTCCGTTTGATCAGTAAAGATCACCCTACGACAAGCAGTTAGATCCCGCCAATTGAGCGCATGACTTGTGCCGCCAATCTGTCATGCCCCAACAATAACACAGGGCAAATAGAGAGCGTACGCGGGGAAAGAGCGCTAAGGCGTTGCTTTCAATCGCAATTAACCTTGAGCCTTCATCGAAAATTAATGTATATGGTTAACCTTACAACGGGGGCCGAAACTCGGATTCGGCTGTAGTTTTACGGAGAGTTCGAGTTTTGACGTTCCGCCAACCAACGAGCCCGTCTGTCCTGGGCAAAGCCACAAGTATTTTCAGCAACGGCACTTTTCAAACGAACGGCGCCTCGCAGTTCAACCGCAAGCTCCTCGCGAGCGGTATCGTCACTGCAGGTCTAGTGGGCGTTTTCACACTCGGTGTCGGCGCATGGACCATCGGCGGATGGGTTTTCGGATCAGGTTCAGCCGACACGCAAAGCACGGAAATTGCTTCGTCCGGTCAAACCGCTCCGAAAGCTGCCGGTGAACTGGTGGTGAAAGTCACCGGGGAAAACGCGGAAAACCCCGCATCCACCGCAAAGCCTGAAATCAGTCAGACGGCTGCGCTTGCCGAAGTGGCGGATACTGAGCGGAAACAGAACGTGGTGCAGAAACAGGACGCGGACCAAGAGCAGGACCGGGACCAGCTCAGCGATAATGTCATCGCCCGCGCATCGAACATCGCCTCGCAATATGCCGAAGCCCTGGTGGGAATTGGCAGCGGCGCGCACTCCATCGCAGCGACGCAGCGCCCGAGCGCGCCTTCCATGGCTGACAGCCCCGATACGCCGGCCCTGGAGCCCAAGACGGTGAAGGTCTCACGGGGCGATACTTTGATGGGTCTGATGGTCGGCGCCGGTGCAGGACGCTCCGATGCCCACGAAGCCATCACGGCATTGCGCGAGGTCTACAGCCCGCGCCGTTTGCGGCCCGGCCAGGAAATCGAGCTGACCTTCTCGACGATTTCAGCAATCGACGAGGAAGAAGCAAACGCGCAAGGCAGCGCCGACGACACCAACGCCGACAGCCTGCTGATGGGCCTTAGCCTGCAGAGCGCGGTCGATGAAATCGTTCAGGTGGCGCGCGCTGCCGCGAGCGACGATTTCGTCGCGGAAGCCATTGCCCGTCCGCTTGAACGTCAGGTTCTGCACGGCAGCGGCACCATCGAGAGCAGCCTCTTTGTCGCAGCCCGAAATGCCGGCATTCCCAACTCGGTCATGATCGGGCTGATGCGTGCCTTCAGCTATGACGTGGACTTTCAGCGTGAGATTCAGCCAGGCGACAAATTCGACCTGGTTTACGAGGCCTTCTACGACAACGAAGGCAAGATGGCGAAGACCGGAAACATTCTGGTCGCGTCGCTGTCCCTGTCCGGCACGCCACTCAATCTTTACAGCTTCACGCCATCGAGCGGATTTACGGACTTTTTCGATGAAAAGGGTCAGGCCGTCCGCAAGGCCCTGCTGCGGACTCCGGTGGACGGTGCGCGACTGTCCTCAGGTTTCGGAGTTCGCAAGCATCCGATCCTGGGTTACAACAAGATGCACAAAGGTCTGGATTTCGCGGCGCCCAGCGGCACGCCG
Organism: Denitrobaculum tricleocarpae; assembly: GCF_007004665.1. Lineage (GTDB taxonomy): Bacteria > Pseudomonadota > Alphaproteobacteria > Kiloniellales > Kiloniellaceae > Denitrobaculum > Denitrobaculum tricleocarpae. The sequence goes on from NZ_ML660062.1 coordinate 3,389, forward strand.
ATCTACGCTGCGGGTGACGGTGTCATCGAGCGGATCGGCCGGAACGGCGGTTACGGCAAGTACATCCGTATTCGTCATCACTCCGGCTACAAGACCGCCTATGCGCACATGAAGGGCTACGGCAAAGGCGTGAAGAAGGGCAAGCGCGTCAAACAGGGCCAGATCATCGGCTACGTCGGCACCACCGGCCGTTCGACCGGTCCGCATCTGCACTACGAGGTCCTGGTCAACAACAAGCAGGTCAACCCCCGCAAGATCAAGCTGCCGGCCGGTGAAAAGCTGAAAAAGCAGGACCTGAAAAACTTCCAGGCGCACCGCGCCGACATGGACCAGTTGCGTCAGGACATCATCGCGGGCAACGCCCAGATCGTTCAAGCCGCCCCGGCCAACTGCAACGCGCCGCAGTCGGTGGACGAGAGCGGCACCGCAACAGCCAGTGCCGCAAGCCCTAACGGCTGCTAATCGAGTCCTGCCGGTCAACGTGCGATACAGCTCAGCGTGCCGACTGTAGAGGCCTTGGCCGCCGGTTCTTGATCCGCGTGGTAGGGGCCAAACATGATCTGATTTCCGGCCAATCTGAACGTCAGATGAACGGCGCATTCACCAAGGGCTCAGCTCCAACTCCCTAACATCCCGATCACAGTCCTCGACGGGGATCGCGATGTTTTGGGAACGAGAACGATGAAGCGTATTAAAACACCTGTCCTTTGCCTTCTGCTGGGAGTCATTTTGGCACTTACCGCCCTGCTCGATGCGTCAGGCGCACGTGCTGATTCCTGGGCCGATTCCTGGGCCGATTCCTGGGGCGACGACGATGACCGGCCAGGCTACCGGCAGAGTGCGTGGCATCCTCACGAGACGCATCGCGGCAAAGAACACTTCCATAAACACAAACACGGCCATAAACATGCTCATAGGCACAAACACGGGCATGGCCATAAACACGGGCACGGGCCACACCACGGCCATTGGTCAGATGATACGGACTACGTCCAAGATAACTACGCGTACGACGAAGCAGACAGCCCCCCGCTTGATATCCGGCCGGAGACCGCGGCCGTCTGGCGCAATCCGCCAGAGCCTGTCAGGCCCGACCAGAGCGTCTCCATTCCATCTCAAGAATTCGGAGCAGGTCCCTGCCGGGAGTACACCGCCACGGCACGGATTGCGGGGCGCGAACAACAGATCTATGGCCGGGCCTGCCGCCAGCCGGATGGTGCCTGGAAGTTTGAGCCGGAATAACAGGCCTCCGGCTCAAACACCTCAGCTTGCGGGCGTTAAGCGGCTGCCACCAACTCGCCATTGATGGTCAGACCGCTTTCGTCCGTGGAGACATGGACCGTATCGCCCTCGGCAACCTTGCCCCCGAGGATCATTCCCGCAAGCGGGTTCTGCAGTTCGCGCTGGATCACGCGCTTCAGAGGACGCGCGCCGTAGACCGGGTCATAACCCTTATCGGCCAGCCAGGCCAGGGCCTGCCCGTCCAGATCCAGCGTGATCTTGCGCTCAATGAGCATCTTGTGCAGACGCGCAAGCTGGACTTCGACGATACCACTCATCTGATCGCGGGTCAGGCGGTGGAACAGCAGGGTTTCGTCCAAACGGTTCAGGAACTCAGGCCGGAAAGACGCCCGGACAACCTCCATCACCTGGTCGCGCACCTCATCGCTGTCATGGCCCTCGGACTGCGCCGCGAGAATCTCGCCACCCAGATTGGAGGTCATGATGATCAGCGTGTTCTTGAAGTCGACGGTCCGGCCCTGCCCATCGGTCAGACGACCGTCATCCAGGACCTGAAGCAGAACGTTGAAGACATCCGGGTGCGCTTTTTCAATCTCGTCGAGCAGCACGACCTGATAGGGCCGCCGACGCACGCCCTCGGTCAGGGCGCCGCCCTCTTCGTAACCGACATAGCCCGGCGGAGCGCCAATCATCCGCGCCACACTGTGCTTTTCCATGTACTCGGACATATCGATCCGCAACATGGCGGTCTCGTCATCGAACAGAAACTGCGCGAGTGCCTTGGTCAGCTCGGTCTTACCGACACCGGTCGGGCCAAGGAACAGGAAGGAGCCAATCGGACGATCCGGATCCTGCAGACCGGCCCGCGCCCGGCGGACCGCATTGGAAACCGCGGAGATCGCCTCATCCTGGCCAATCACCCGCGCGCCCAGCACGGATTCCATACGCAGAAGCTTGTCACGCTCACCTTCGAGCATCTTATCGACCGGAATACCGGTCCAGCGGGAGACCACGGCGGCAATATCGCTCTGCGTGACCTCTTCGTTCAGCATCTTGCGGCCCTCGGCGTTCCGCGACTCTTCCAGCTGCCGCTCGAGATCGGGAATCACGCCGTACATCAGCTCGCCGGCGCGCTGAAGCTGTCCCTGCCGCTGCGCAATCTCCAATTCGCCGCGCGCGTGATCCAACTGTTCCTTGAGCTTTTGCGCACCCGCAAGTTTGTTCTTTTCCGCGGTCCAGCGGGCGGTCAGTTCAGCCGACTGCTTCTCCAGATCGCCGATCTCGGTTTCGAGCTTCTTCAGCCGCTCCTTGGAGGCCTCGTCGCTTTCCTTGCCCAGGGCCGCTTCCTCAATCTTCAACTGAATGAGACGCCGGTCCAACTCATCGATCTCTTCGGGCTTGGAGTCGACCTCCATGCGCAGCCGGCTGCCGGCTTCATCGACCAGATCGATGGCCTTATCGGGAAGGAAACGGTCCGAAATATAGCGGTTCGAGAGCGTCGCCGCAGCGACGATGGCCGCGTCGGTCATCCGCACCCCATGGTGCAGTTCGTACTTTTCCTTCAAGCCGCGCAGGATGGATACGGTTTCTTCGACCGAGGGCTCGCTGACGACCACGGGCTGGAAGCGGCGCGCGAGCGCCGCGTCTTTTTCGATGTGCTTACGGTATTCATCCAGCGTGGTCGCGCCGACACAATGCAGTTCGCCGCGCGCCAGCGCGGGCTTGAGCATGTTGGAGGCATCCATGGCGCCATCGGCCTTACCCGCCCCGACAAGGGTATGCAATTCGTCGATGAAAACGACGATTTCACCACCGGCTTCGGCGATTTCGTGCAGCACCGCTTTCAAGCGCTCTTCAAACTCGCCGCGGAACTTGGCACCGGCGATCATGGCCCCGAGATCCAGAGACATGAGCTGCTTGTCTTTCAGGGTCTCGGGAACGTCGCCGTTGACGATGCGCTGAGCCAGCCCCTCGACAATCGCCGTTTTACCAACGCCGGGTTCACCAATGAGAACCGGGTTGTTTTTGGTCCGCCGGGAGAGCACCTGCACGGTTCGGCGGATCTCTTCGTCACGGCCGATGACCGGATCCAGCTTGCCTTCGCGGGCCGCTGCGGTCAGGTCCTGCGCATATTTCTTCAGCGCATCGTAGTTGTCTTCGGCCGAGGCCGACTCGGCCTTACGGCCCTTACGGATGTCGTTAATTGCCGTATTGAGTTTTTGCGGCGTCACGCCTGACTCTTTTAAAGCCTTGCCGCTCGCCGTTTCCTCCGACATAGCGAGCGCCAGCAGCAGACGCTCAACCGTGACGTAACTGTCGCCGGCCTTGTCAGCGACCTGCTGTGCCTGATCCATCAAGCGCGCAAATTCAGGTGTCAGATACATCTGACCTGAGCCGCTGCCCTCGACTTTCGGCATCTTGCCTAGATCGAGCTCAACCATCTCCAGACATCTGGCGGGGTCGCCGCCAGCGGAGGCGATCAGCTTCGCAACCGTACCTTCACGGTCATCCAACAGGGTTTTCAGCAGGTGTTCCGGGGTCAGACGCTGATGATTGCTGCGCAGCGCCAAGCCTTGCGCGGCCTCGATAAAGCCGCGGGCCCGGTCGGTAAACTTGTTCAAGTCCATATAAGGTGCCTCCCTCGTCCGTGCCCGGTCCATGCGGCCCACAGTCGACGATGCAAAGGGTTTCTCTGACCATGCCCGCAGGATAGCAGCACACGGTAACCACGACGTTGATCAACATCACCCGTCCCACAGCATATGGGACTGTTGCAGAAAAGACACAAGGTGTGAATCACACTATTTCACCCCAACGTCCCGTCTCAACCCTTGTCCCCGGCAGACATATCACAATTGGACCTTATCTCTTTGAATTGTTAGGGTTCCTACCTTCAGAAGGAAAATCCGGCATTTCAATGAGAATTCCAACAGATCGCTGTCCGCAGCAATGCCTGTAGCCGATCGAACGGGCTGGAAAGAGATGGCATCTCCACGCGGAATTTTTGTGAGAGAGCCGGCGTTTTGTGAGAGAAAAGACATACAAGGAGCGCCGTTCGATGGCGATCAAGATCACTGATATTGTCCGCTATCCGGTCAAGGGAATGTCCGGCGAACATCTCAACGATGTTGCCTTGACCACCGGCCTGGGTCTCCCCGACGACCGCCGCTTTGCGCTGTCCCACGGCTCTACAGCCTTTGATATCAAAGCACCGCAATGGATGCCGAAAGCCAACTTCCTGATGCTGGCGAAGAACGAGAAGCTGGCTCAATTGCAGACCAGCTTCGATTCGGACAGCGGTCAATTGACGATCGAGCGCGGCGGCAAGCAGGTGGTGGCCGGCAAGATCACCGAACCCATGGGCCGGACGATCGTTGCGCAGTTTTTCGCGGGCTTCCTGGGCGATCAGGCCCGCGGCGCACCGAAACTGATCGAAGCGCCGGGGCATATGTTCAGCGATGTGCGCGAAAAATGCGTCTCCATCATCAATATCGCCTCGATCAAAGATCTCGAGCGGGTCGCGCGCAGCGAGCTTGATCCGCTACGCTTTCGCGGCAATGTCATGATCGAGGGCGCGCAGCCCTGGCAGGAGTTTGACTGGGTCGGGCAGGAGATCGAGATCTCCGGCGTTCGCCTGAAGGTCCTGAGCAAGATCCGGCGCTGCCCCGCAACCAGTGTCAATCCCTCGACGGCAGAACGGGATATCAACGTCCCGCAGACGCTCCAGCGCGGCTTCGGTCACGTTCACATGGGCATTTACGCCGAGGTTCTGAACGACGGCAGGATATCGGTCGGCGACGGCCTCCAGCTATAGGGCAGATCAAGTAGAGATCGAACGCCTTCGGCAATCTGCCGGGCTTGTGAACCTGCACAACCGGTCAGACCCGGGCACGCCGCGGATCACTCGCCGCCCTCTGAACATCAAAAAAGGCTCCGTCGGGCCACCAATAGAGTGACATGACAGAGCCTTGAGAGCCTGCGCATCCGCGATCACGCGAACGCCGTAATTTTCGGGCCGTCAAGCGTTAGCGGCGTTCGGCCCCTCGGAGGTCGCGTCCTCGCCTTCCGCCGCGGGTGCGGCCTCAACCACGACCTTGCGAGGGCGTCCACGGCGCTTGGGAGCCGGGGCGGCTTCCGCAGCATCGGTCGGAGCGTCCGACGCGGGCGCAGTCTCGCCGGCGCTGTCTTCGGACGAGGCAGTGCTTTGCATTTCTTCGACGGGCCGCTTGCGTGGCCGGCCGCGGCGGCGCGGTGCGGGTGCCTCTTCAGCAGGACTGTCCAACGGTACAATCGCCGCCGGGATGCTGTCTTCAAGCGAAGGTGCCGACGCGTCCGGAGCCGGCGACGGCTCGTCCTGGCGTGAAGCCATTTGCCTCGGCGCAGCTTGATCCGGCCGTCCAGAGGAGTCAGACGACTCAGCGGATCTGGACCTGTTCCGGTCACCATAGCGGCCACCCCGGGACCTGCGTTGCCCCTCACGCCCGTCAAGCGGGAGCTCATTTTGTGAAGCACGCTCCGCCCCTGCCGCTCCGTTACTGGGCGCGATGTCCGGCTGCGGCTCGAGTCCCGGCACTTCGGCATCGTCCCGTGCGGGTCCACGGCTGCGACGATCCTGATGATTGCGTCCCGACCGGTCATGCCGCTCTTGACGATCCTGATGACTGCGCCCGGATTGATTGCCGTGCGGCAGAGCCTGATTGCCTTCGACATCGGCGGTTGGCTGCTGTGCCGTGCTCGACTGGGTGCCGTGCGCCCGCTGCGATCCGGGCGATTCAGGGTCAGTGCTGTCGTTCACGATGCGATAGTAGTGCTCGGCATGCTGATAGTAGGCTTCCGCAGCAATCCTGTCGCTGGCCGAAGTCGCATCCCGCGCCAGCCCGATATACTTCTCGTAGACCTGACTCGCGTTGCCGCGAATTCGGCCATCGGGACCGTTGCTGTCATATGTACCAGAGCGACTCTGGCCACCACCGTGCTGTTTGCGGTTGTTCGTACGACCGCGCGGTCGCCGACCGCCATTAGAATTTTGCTGTCTCATCGTTCACTTACTTAAGAACGGAATAAATGCCGCTCGCATCACTGTCTTCGCTTCGAAAGCTCAGTCTAGCGAGATTGAACCACGCACACTTTTCAGGATCGTGGGGCGCCCTTAGGACGCGAGAGCAATTGCTCGGCGAATTCAAACTAGCGGTCCGACTCACCATTTCCAACTACTTTTTTACCTTGACTGCAAAACAACAGCGCTCAACACCCGAAAGATCGCGTTTCCGCCAGGGAGAATTCAATCCGGCGGCCAGAAGCATCTCCTCGACGCTGTTTGCCTGCCCCCGCCCCACTTCAAGCGCCAGCAGCCCGTGTGCAGGAAGCAAGTCCGCGGCACCGGGGATGAGAATCCTATAATCACGCAAACCATCGACGCCGGCGATCAGGGCTGCGGGCGGGTCGTAATCCGACACTTCGGGTTCAAGGAGCGCCGCTTCACCCTCTGTGATATAGGGCGGGTTGCTCAAAACGATATCCCATGCGCCGGTCAGGCCCTTTGTCCAATCGTGGCAGGCAAAGTCGGCACGCCCCGAGAGCTCCAGATTGCCGGCATTGTCTCTTGCCACCGCCAAAGCTTCTTCGGAGATATCCACGCCGAGCCCGCAGGCCGCGGGCAGCTCTGAGAGAAGCGCCAGGAGCAAGCAACCCGTCCCGGTTCCCAAATCCAGTATTCTCAGCGGCTTGGACGTATCCTGGACCCATTCCAGAATTCCCTCAATGAGGGTCTCGCTGTCGGGACGCGGGTCAAGTGTATCGGGCGAAACTCTGAAGGGGAGACTCCAGAATTCCCGCACTCCGACGACGCGCGATACCGGCTCGCGTTTCGCTCGGCGGCCAATTGCAGCCTGAAAGCGGCTCAGTTCACTGCCGCTCAGGACTTGCTCGGGTTCTCGAAGCAACGCCGAGGCTCCTCCAGGCAGAATCGTCGAGAGCAAAAGGCGGGCATCCCGCCGTGCCCCCTCGATCCCGGCGGCGGTGAGCCGGGCCGTGGCCACCCGCAGAGCCGAAGCCGCGGTCACGTGCTTTGACAGGTCCCAAGACGCCGTCAGAGGCTCCCCGGCTTCTTCAGTCCTGGAAATCATTGAATCTCCGCGAGTTTTGCCGCCTGGTCTTCGGCAATAAGAGGAGAGATCAGCTCGCCAAGCGCCTCACCGGTGATGACCTTGTCCAACTTGTAAAGCGTCAGATTGATCCGGTGATCCGTCACCCGTCCCTGCGGAAAGTTGTAAGTGCGAATCCGCTCGGACCGGTCGCCGCTGCCGACCTGACTGCGCCGGTTTTCCGCCAGTTCGTCCTCTTGCTGCTGACGCATGTGGTCGTAGAGGCGCGCCCGCAGGACCTTCATGGCCTTGGCTTTGTTCTTGTGCTGGGATTTTTCGTCCTGGCACTGAACCACCACGCCCGAGGGCAAATGGGTGATGCGAACAGCGGAGTCGGTGGTGTTCACATGCTGACCGCCGGCGCCCTGGGAACGATAGGTGTCAATGCGAAGGTCCTTCTCCTCCACATGCACATCGACATCTTCCGCTTCGGGCAAGACGGCGACTGTCGCCGCCGAAGTGTGAATCCGACCGCCCGACTCCGTGACGGGCACCCGTTGGACGCGATGCACGCCCGATTCGAACTTGAGTTCCGCGAAGACCCCGCGCCCGGCGATCGATGCGCTGGCCTCCTTGAGACCGCCGATACCGGTCTCGGACATGTCCAGAACTTCAAACCGCCAGCCATGGGAGTCCGCGAACCGCTGGTACATGCGGAAGAGTTCGGCTGCAAAAAGCGCCGCCTCATCGCCGCCGGTCCCGGCCCGGACCTCCAGGATCGCATTGCGCTCGTCATCTCTGTCTTTAGGCAGCAGAAGGACCTGGACGTCATGTTGCAGTTTCGGAATCCGCTCCTTGAGCTCATAGAACTCCTGCTCAGCCAGCGCCTTCATCTCCGCGTCGGAGTCCGAATCCGTCATCATTTCGGCCAGATCGGCCAACTCAGTCTGCGCCTGCCGGAGTTCCGCAATCGCCTCGACCACCGGCGTTATCTCGGAAAACTCCTTCAGCATCGCCGTATAATCGCTGGAGCCGGGATCGTGATGGGTGGCCAAGACATCGCGCAGTTCATCATGGCGCGCCGAAACGGCATCCAGTTTTTGGTCCAGGTTCACGCCCAACTACTCCTTCACACTCTCGCCGCCGCATCCGGATGCATCCTTGGGATGGCCGGCAGCGTCTTCATCTTTTTTTATCTCACCCGGCACCAGGTCAGCACACTCGCCCAACCCGAAAAGGTGGCTCGCCGCCCTCACCAGGGCGTCATGGTCCGGACCTTGGGTAACCTCCGCCGCATTCTCACGCAACGCCTTCGAAGGCTCATGCAGCAGCCTGTTGATCAACAGGCGGGTCGCAGCATCGGCGTCCAGCTTTCCTTCGCTCAAAACCTGGTCGCGCACGGCTTCGAAGTGACGCCGGAGCTGAGCGACACTGGGTGCAGCCGCCCGCTCCGCCCATTTGCGCTCGAAACGCAAAAGCTCTTCGCCCAGAATTTTCCAGGCCGCCATGGTCGCTGTCTCGCGCGAGACCTTACCGGCCAGCGCCAGACTCTCCAGATCGTCGAGATCGTAGACGTAAACGCCATCCATCTCTCCGACCGCAGGCGCGACGTCACCAGGAACCGACGCATCAACCAGGAACATCGGCTTTTTCCGCCGTTTCCGGAGCGCCGCATCGATCATGGCCGGCTCCAGGCTGTAGCGCCCGCCGCCGGCAGCGGTGATCACGACATCCGCCGCCTCCAATGCCCGATCCAGCTCCTGCCAGGGGCGGGTATGGCACCCAAAGCGATGGGATGCAATCTCGGCGCGCCGGTCCGAACTGTGCAGCACCGTCAGTTCCGACAAACCGGCAGCCTGAAATTCAATGGCCAGCAGCTCACCCATCTCGCCGAGCCCCACCAGCAGTCCCGCGCAGCGCGAGAGGTCACCATGCAGGTCGCGGGCGGTCTGGAGCGCCGACGCAATGAGAGACACAGGCTGCTGCGCGACAGGTGTCTCGCTGCGGACCCGCTTGGCGGTTCCGAAGGCTGCCTGCATCACCGCCTCGAGCAAGGGGCCCGACATATTCTGCTCGAGGGCTTGCCGATGGCTGGCCTTGACCTGACCGAGGATCTGCGGTTCGCCGATCACCTGACTGTCAAGCGACGAGGTCACCGCAAAGACATGACGTAAAGCCGCCCGTCCCCGGTGAAAGTAGCCTTCTTCATCCAAGACCCGCGGATCCTCACCGATCCGGCGCGCCATGACCAGGCGCAGGCGGGCTTCTATTCCCTGAAGCGGCGCCTGCGCGCTTGAGGCCTCATCGGCGTCCTGCACCGCAAGGATATCGAGCCGCTCGCAGGTCGAGATCACAAGGGCTTGCGAAACACCGGCCTCGCTCAACTCCTTCAGGATTTGCGATTGATCGGCCTCTTCAGCGAAAAGACGGTCGCGCAGCGTCATGGACGCTGTCCGCTGGCTTACGCCAATCACGACAAGACGGTCGGAAGAACTTTGGTCCGGGCCGACCACAATCGGTCCGCTATCGGAAGCGGACGAGGTACTCTACAACCGCGTCAAGGGATACGAGCTCTTGTTCGCCCGTGTCCAGATCCCGGATTGTAGCGGATTGCTTCGCCAATTCGTCCTCACCCAACAGCACGGCGGCGCGGGCACCCAGTTTGTTCGCCCGCTTCATCCGCTTGCCGACATTACCACTGAATCCAAGCTCAATGCCATATCCTGCGTGCCGAAGCTTGTGCGCAAGCGGCTGGGCCACAGCTTCCGAGGCCTGGCCGACCGGAATGACGGCGATCGGCCTCGGGGCCGGGATTTCCTTGTCCATCAGCATGGAAAGCCGCTCGATCCCCGCCGCCCATCCGACACCCGTTGTCGCGGGACCGCCCATGGTCTCGACCAAACCGTCATAACGGCCACCGGCCAGAACCGCGCTCTGCGCGCCCAGCATATCGGTCGTAAACTCAAAGGCAGTGTGGCAGTAGTAATCCAGGCCGCGGACCAGGCGCGGATTCAGATTATAAGCGATCCCCAGGGCTTCCAGGCCTTCCTTGACGGTCGCAAAGAACTCCCCGCTCTCGGCATTCAGGTAATCGCCAAAGACCGGGGCCCCGGCAACAATCTTACGGTCGCCCTCGTTCTTGGAGTCGAGGATCCGCAGAGGATTGCGTTCAAGCCGGTCCCGGCTGTCGCCTGACAGGTCATCTCTGTGATCCGAAAAGTACTCCACCAGGGCCGCGCGGTAGGCGGTCCGGCTGTCGCTGTCACCCAGAGTGTTGAGTTCCAACGACGTATTTTCGTAGACGCCGAGCCCGGTCAGGATATGTGCTCCCAGGGCGATCAGTTCGATATCGCCCTGGGCTTTCGGAACCCCGAGCAACTCAGCCCCGAACTGGTGAAACTGACGCTGTCGGCCCTTCTGGGGGCGTTCATGCCGGAACATGGGGCCGGCGTAGAAGAATTTCAGGGGAAGTTGCTGGCTCAGGCCCCCGGACATCAGGGCTCGCGCGACCCCGGCCGTATTCTCTGGCCGCAGGGTGATTTGCTCCCCTTCCTTCATGGAGAAGGTATACATTTCCTTGGTGACGATGTCCGAGGTGTCGCCAAGCGTGCGCTTGAAGACCTCGGTAAACTCGAAGATCGGCGTGGCCATCTCCAGGTACCCATAGCGTTCGGCGATCTCGCGCGCCGTCTCGATCACGGCCCGTTGGCGCCGCATCTCCTCAGGCAGTATATCGCGCGTGCCGCGAACAGGTTGCAGGGCTGACACTTTAACTTCTCCGGAATTCTCTGAATTGCATGTATCTTCTGGGCGGTCGCTTTTTTAGACAAACCGCACGCTATTCGGCAGCGGCGTTCCGTTCGGCCTCGGCAGTCGTCTCCGCCTCGATCTGGGCCGCCTTGGCCTCGACCAGTTCAACCAGATGGTCGACGATATCCTGATTTTTCAGCCGATGGTCCGGCAGGCCCGCGATGTAGACCTGATGGGTGTCGTTGCCGCCGCCGGTAAAGCCGATATCCGTTTCCCGCGCCTCTCCGGGACCATTGACCACACAGCCGATCACGGACACCGTCATCGGCGTCGTGATGTGGGCCAGGCGCTTTTCCAGAACCTCGACCGTTTTAATCACGTCGAACTGCTGCCGGGCACAGGACGGGCAGGAAATCACATTGACGCCTCTGTGCCGCAGGTTGAGGGATTTCAGGATATCGAACCCGACCTTAACCTCTTCAACGGGATCCGCGGAAAGCGAGACCCGAACCGTATCTCCGATACCCGCCCAGAGCAGAGCGCCCAGGCCGATCGAGGATTTGATGGTCCCGATGCGCAGTCCGCCGGCCTCCGTCACACCGATATGAAGCGGATAGTCGCAAGCATCGGCCAGCCCCTGATAAGCGGCGACGGCCAGGAAGACATCCGAGGCCTTGCAGGAGATCTTGAACTCGAAAAAGTCGTTATCTTCAAGAATACGGATGTGATTGAGGGCCGATTCGACCATCGCCTCGGGGCAGGGTTCGCCATGCTTTTCCAGCAGTTCGCGCTCCAGAGAGCCGGCGTTGACCCCGATCCGCATGGAGCAACCGTGGTCCTTCGCAGCCTTCACCACCTCCCGGACCCGCTCGCTGCTGCCGATGTTGCCCGGATTGATCCGAAGGCAGGCAGCGCCGGCCTCGGCGGCTTCGATGGCGCGTTTGTAGTGGAAATGGATATCGGCGACGATCGGAACCGAGACCTGCGGAATGATTTTGCCAAGCGCCTCGGTCGACTCCTCATCCGGGCAGGAAATCCGGACGATATCCGCACCTGCCGCCTCCATCTCCCGAACCTGCGCAACCGTCGCCGCAACATCGGTCGTCAGGGTATTGGTCATGGACTGCACCGTGATAGGCGCGTCCCCGCCCACCTTGACATCGCCAACAGAGATCTGACGTGACTTGCGGCGGTAGATATCGCGATAGGGCCGAACACTCATGATTTCGCTCTTATGCCTGGTCCTGAAGTCTGACCGTTTCCCTCAAGAGCAAACCCGCTGACCTCTGCGGATGCTCACGGCAACAGGCGCAGGCCCCGGACGTCTGACCGCCCAAAGCCTCCGGCCTGTCGATGACCGTCTCAACTCTTGGCGTACAAAAACCTGCCACATGGCCTGCGGCTGTTTTCAAGGCGGAAAATGCGCTCTTTGCACCCAAACTTCAAGGGCGCAGGGAGCGCGGCACAAGATCGCTTGTTGAATAGCGGGTGCTACTGCTGCGTGGCGCCGGCCAGGAGAACCTGGGGATCAAGCGCGAGATCCCGTCGGACCGAGCCTACGGGTCCCAATGGGGCCATCAGCGTGCCGTCGACAAGAACCTCGATGCCACCGGCATTTCCGGTCAAAAGGGTCAGCCCCTCCTCGTTCGGAACCCGGTAGACGTCACCTTCCCGCAGAACCCGGGTGAGCAGCAGTTCGTCGGAACGATCCCTGACCTGGACCCAGGCATCTTGCGTCGCACGTAGGATAATGCGCGCATCGGCATTGTCCTCGCCGTAAACCTGCGGCTGCGTTGCATCGGGAACCGACACGGTCTGGGTCGGAATGGGTGCAGCGGGCGCCGCGGGAATCTCGGTCTCGCTCGAGCTCAGGCTTGTGACCGTTTCAGACGAAATGACCGTCGTACCAGTCTGCGGCACCGTGCTCCCAGCCGCGGTAGCCGGCTGACTTTGGGCCTGGGTCTGGGCGGGGGCCTGGGCCTGGGTCTGGGCGGGGGCCGCAGGCACAGCGGCGATGCTCGCCGTGGTTTGCGTACTGGAGGGTTCGGAAGTGGTCGCCGCAGGCGCAGGCGTGGCCGCCGGCGCGGCGGTCTGGCTGGTCTGAGATGGCTCGGGGCTCGGTGCGGGTGCCGAAGGCTGTGCCGTGGCAACCGCCGCGACGGCGCTCTCCGCAGCAGCCGGAGCGCCGCCCGTCCCGGATTCGGCTGCGCTTTCCCCCGACGCGTTCTCCTCGGATTTGTTCTCCGCCACCGGGGCCTCGGCAGGCGTGTTCTCGACAGTGGCTATGGCGCTTTCGGGCTCTGCAGACTCATCCTGAAACAGAGCCTGCAAGCGATCCGGCAGGGCGGGGATGAAGTCCACCAACCTTGAGTCGCGGCTGGAAAGCCCGTACCAGCCGCCATAGGCCAGCGCGCCCATGATCAGCGCGACCAGCAGGATCGCGCCGCCGGGCACCTTGCCCTCAGGGACTGGAGACGGAAACACCAGCTGTGTTTGATCGTCGAGGCCATCGACGTCCTCTCGGAATCTCTGGACAATTTCTTCTTCGTCGAGATCGAGATATTCGGCATAAGTCTTAATGAAACCAAGCGCGTACGTCGATCCGGGCAGGGCATCGTAACGGCCCTGCTCAATCGCCTCGAGGTAGACATAGCGGATGCGCAATGCCTGGGCGACCGTCTTGAGGTCCTGGCCCGTTTGCTTGCGGTGACGTCGAAGGAGCGAAGAAACCGGTTCAGGGGCGGCAAGGCTCGTCTCGCCGGCGTTCAGAATGGGTTCTTGATTGTCTTTTTTAGGCTTCACAACAGGATTCACGCCATGATGTTAGTGACATGGAAAAGCTAAGCATCACAGAAAACTAAATCATCTTGGTTAACAATGGGTTTTTATTTTCAGTGTCAAAACCTCTGATGCAGTTTTCGGAAATTTGTGCGGATGTCCCATTTGAGCCGCGTTTATCCGTCTTTGTGTCCGGAATTTACCACAAAACCTGCCGCAAAACGCGAAAATTTGCAAAGCGGGCACTCAAGGGCCTGCGCTCGGGACAGGTCTGGATCGAGAAGTCGTCACCTTGGCATTTGTTGAGGCCGTGTTGCATGGCTTCTTGAGGTGGAGATCGATCTCCTGCCTAGAGATCAACCCTCTGCTCTTCGGCGTAGCTTTTCAGGTGACTCCGCAAGCTGTGGTCCGGCAGTTCCAGCCACGACGGCAGCAGATCGCGTAAAGGATCAAGCTTCAAACTGCGGACCATCGTTTTTATGGGGGCGATACTCGGTGCGGGCATGGACAGACTCTCGAATCCGCAACCGAGCAGGGCCATGGCCTCCAGCGGGTGCGAAGCCATGTCGCCGCAGAGCGAGAGGCTTACATCCTTTTCCTGTGCCTGATTGGCAACGCTGTGAAGGAGCTTCAGGAAACCCGGCGCAAGCACGTCATAGCGCCGTGCAAGCCGCGGATTCCCGCGGTCGGCGGCAAAGTGGAATTGAAAGAGGTCGTTACTGCCCACGGACAGGAAGTCGACTTTTTCCAGGAGCGCCGGCAGTTGCCAGACCAGCGACGGAACCTCCAGCATCAGCCCGACTTTCACCACCGTCGGCAGCTTCTCGTCTTTCTTCGCGGCCCGTTCGATTTCGCGCTCCAGCAAGGCCCGGGCATCGTCGAACTCGGCAACATCGCTGATCATGGGAAACATGATCCGCAATTCGCGCCCTTCGGACGCCCTCAGCAAGGCCCGGATCTGCTGCCGCAGAACCGCCGGACGGTCCAGACCGATTCGAATGGCCCGCCAGCCCATGGCCGGGTTCTCGTCCACCTCACCTTGCCAGTAAGGCAACACCTTGTCCCCGCCGACATCCAGCGTGCGGAAGACGACCGGCTTTCCCTCCGCCTGTTCCACGATCCGGCTGTAGAGCTCAGTCTGTGCCGTCACACCCGGAAAGGTATCGCGCACCATGAAGGGAATTTCCGTGCGATAAAGCCCGATCCCATCGGCGCCGCTGTCGTGGAGGTGCGGAATATCGATCAGAAGCCCGGCATTGATATTCAGGGAAACCCGCTGTCCGTCGGCGGTGACGGGCGGCAGGTCGCGTGTCGCCGCAAACATCTCCTGACGGCGGTCCCGCTCCGCGATCATGCTGGAGAAGCTCTCCTGAACCTCCTCGTTGGGCCGCAAGAGAACCTGTTCGTTGTCGGCGTCGACAACAACCTGATCACCAAAGCGCACTGAAGTGACGATATCCCGGCAACGCCCGATCACAGGAATGTTCAGGGCGCGTGCCATGATCACGACGTGAGCCGTCGGCGAGCCCTCCTCCAGCACCACAGCCCGCAAACGCTCGGCATCGTAGTCCAGAAGCTCCGCAGGCCCCAGGTTCCGTGCTATCAGGACCATATCTTCGGGCAGATCCTGCGTGTCCGTACCCTCGGGATCCAGGAGATGATGCAGCAGCCTGTTGCCGAGGTCTTCCAGATCGGAAAGGCGCTCTTTAAGGTAAGGGTCCTTGACCTTTGCCATGCGGGCGCGGGTTGCCACCTGAATCTTCTCAACGGCCGCTTCGGCCGTGAGGCCGCTGAGAATGGCTTCATCGATCCGGCCGATCCAGCCTCTATCCTCGGCGAACATGCGATAGACCTCGAGCACTTCCCGGTGCTCACCCAGCTCCGCGATGTCAGCGCGCGCCAGAAGGCCGTCAATTGCCCCGCGCATCTCGGCAACAGCCGTGATCAGGCGCCCACGTTCAACCTCGGGGTCATCGGCAATCACCTGAGAGATCACAATACCGCGTGTATGCGGAACGGCCTGCCCGGTCGCCAGCCCTTCGTTGAGCATCAAACCGTCCAGGCGCATCGGCCTGCCGCCGCCGGTACCAGCTGTTTCATCTTCCAGCAGGGCGATTTCACCGCCTGCAAAGAGCTCGGCCAGAAGCATGGCGACTGTCTCGAGCGCTTCGACTTCTTCGTCTGTGTAATTCCTGGAAGTTACATTCTGCACAGCCAGAACGCCGAGCACACGGCCGGCACGCAGGATCGGCACGCCAAGCAGCGACTGATAGATTTCTTCGCCTGTCTCGGGCCGATAAGCGAAATTCGGATGTTTCTGCGCATCGGACAAGGCCAAGGGCAAAGCCAGCGCAGCCACCTGTCCGACAATACCCTCTTCAACATGCAAGCGTGTCTGATGCACAGCTTCAGGCTTCAGACCCATGGTCGCGAAGAGTTCAAGCACATCGCCCGGGCGCAGGACATAGATGGAGCAGACCTCCGCCACGATATCCTGAGCGATCAGCTTGACGATATTATCGAGTTTGGCCTGGCTACTGCCGCGCTCCTTCATCAAATCCCGCAGCAGGCGCAGCAAGCGCCGCGATCCGGCCCACTCATGGGCCCGGCCATCGTGGGCTTTAATGTCCAGGGACTTTGGATCCGGTGTTTTGGTCAGGCGCTGCGGGCCCGGCGGCAACCGCTCCTCGACAGGCACAGGCGCGCCGGCAGGCGGCTTATCGCCCAGCGGTTCGGGAGTCGTAGAATCGCGCAAGGATGCCGATTTTCCCGCATCTTTCTGTGTCTTCGGATTGTGAGGCGGTGCATTCATGATGCGATGATCTTACACGAGATCGCGACAAAATGTGTTGCGTTTTATGCAGCATCAAGGCCGTAGGCTGTGTGAAGGCTGCGCAGAGCCAGCTCGGCGTACTCCTCCGCCAGCAGGACACTGACCTTGATCTCCGATGTGGAAATAACCTGCAGGTTGATGCCCTTGTCCGCCAATGTGGTGAACATTTTCTTGGCCACACCGGCGTGACTGCGCATTCCGACGCCGATCACCGAAACCTTGACGACGTTGGGATCGGAGGTCAAGGCGTCGTACTTCAGCTCATCCCGGAGCTCTTCCAGCACCGAAACGGCCCGATCCATATCGGTTTTCGTCACAGTGAAGGTCATATCGGTCGAGTTACCATCCGCGGAATAGCTCTGAACGATCATATCCACGTTAATCGAGGCGTCCGCCAGAGGTCCGAAAATCCCTGCGGCGATACCCGGGCGGTCGGGAACCCGGATCAGAGTGATCTTGGCCTCATCCCGGCTATAGGCGATTCCACTTACAAGTGCGTCTTCCACGATTTCATCCTCGTCAACAACCAGCGTGCCTTCGGCGTCGTTGAAACTCGAGCGCACCTGCACGCGCACCGAATGTTTCATGGCCATCTCAACCGAGCGCGTCTGTAGGACCTTTGCGCCCTGCGACGCCATCTCAAGCATCTCTTCGTAGGTTATTTTGTCCAGTTTGCGGGCTTTGGTAACGATGCGCGGGTCCGTCGTATAAACCCCATCGACATCGGTATAGATATCGCAGCGATCGGCCTTCAGCGCGGCGGCCAGCGCAACGGCGGAGGTGTCAGACCCGCCACGGCCAAGAGTTGAGATGCGGCCATCCGGGCCGATCCCCTGGAACCCGGCAAAAACCGCGACCTGGCCTTCGCCGAAGCGCCGGATCAGATCCTCCACCTCGATTTCGCGGATACGCGCGCTGCCGTGGCTGCCGTCGGTTCTGATCGGCGCCTGCCAGCCCAGCCAGGAACGGGCATTCACGCCGATCGACTGCAGGACGATGGCCAGCAGTCCGCTGGTCACCTGTTCACCGGAAGAGACAACGACGTCGTACTCCCGCAAATCAGCCAGTTTACCGGCAGAATCCACGTAGCCGATCAGTTGATTGGTGACACCGGACATGGCGGACACAACAACGGCGACCTCGTGGCCGGCATCCACCTCAGCCTTGACCCGTTGGGCGACGTGGCGGATGCGATCCAGATCAGCCACCGAAGTACCACCGAATTTCATCACGATTCGGGACATAACGACCTTGAAATAAAAAGAGAACGATCAGGTTGCCCGCAGTGCGGCGGCTATCCATACTCTTTACGAGGGGCTGGTGGCAAGTAAACCGCCCGGGCCCGGCTGTAATATTATCGGAACCAGGATATGACCAAGCTGCAGGACCACACGAGCGTCGACCCGCAGGAGATCGAGAAATTCTCAGCCATCGCCGCGGAATGGTGGGATCCGTCAGGTAAATTCAAACCCCTGCACCAGCTCAATCCAACCCGTCTGGGCTACATTCGCGATCTTGCCGCCCGGCACTTCGGGAAAGATCCTTTGTCGGACCAGCCTCTTGCCGGTCTCAGTATACTGGATATCGGCTGCGGCGGCGGCCTGCTGAGCGAGCCGCTCTGCCGGCTGGGCGCAGACGTAACCGCGATCGATGCAGCCGAAAAGAATATCAAAACCGCGAGCACCCATGCCGCCGAGAACGGCCTCCAAATCAACTACCGTCACACCTCCGCCGAAGATCTTGCTGCGGAAAAGCAGAGTTTCGATGTGGTCCTGAACATGGAGGTCATTGAGCATGTGGCTGACGTGACGTCTTTTTCCAAAGCCGCCTGTGCTCTGGTGAAAGAGGGCGGCGCGATGGTCGCCTCGACCCTTAACCGCACACCAAAATCCTATCTCATGGCCATTTTGGGGGCGGAGTACGTCCTGCGCTGGCTGCCGCGCGGGACCCATGACTGGCAAAAGTTCCTTCGCCCGTCGGAGCTGGCGGGCCTATTGCGCGCCCAGGGACTGGATATCGGTGATATGAGCGGTGTTGTTTACAACCCGGTCAACGGCCGCTGGCGTCTCTCCCGGCGGGATCTGGATGTGAACTATATGCTGTTCGCGACCAAGCCTTAGGTCTCTCTCTGGCGTGGCACGGGCGGCAGGTGCCGCGATTGAGCGCCAGAACTCAGGCTTCTTCAGGAGTCGTGACGGGGAACCCAAGGGACCCGGGCGAACTCAACCCCTTCTTCTTCCAGGGCTTTGGCGTCTTCATCGCTGGACTCGCCATAGATGCCGCGGGGCTCTCGCTCACCGTAGTGAATTTTGCGCGCTTCCTCGGCAAAGTCATCTCCCACGTAGTCGCACTCGCGCTCGACATTTTCGCGCAACTCGGTGAGTGCGCGCATAACCTCCGTCACCTTTTCCAGATCGGCGTTTGTGGTCACCGATCCCTGGGCCTGCAGGGAATTCGCGGGCGATGCCGCGGGTGCGATGACTTCCCCCATCTGCGCGGAGCTCTGGTCGGACTCAGCCTGCGCAGGCTCCTTATTCTGACGGCGCGTTGCGACGTTTGGCGCCATGAGAGCTTTTTCGACCCGGCTGGACCCGCAGACGGGACAACGCACAACGCCCGCTTCGACCTGTTCGTGGTAGGCGGCGCTGTCTTTAAACCATGCCTCGAAGACATGTTCTTTTTTACATCTCAGATCAAAAACTATCATTCCGCCAAATCCATCCGATCGAAGGCACTCAGATCCCTGGGCAGGTCAAAAAATGCTATCTCCAAGGCACTCAATCAATGATAAGACTCGCGATACACCATAGGATCAAGAAAAATGACACCTGAAACGCCCGCACCGCCCCCAAAATCCGAGTTAACGGGCAGCAATCCCTCGGAATGGGTCCGGCGTTTCGCGTGTCACGTTCCATCAGGCGGCCGCGTCCTGGACCTGGCCTGCGGCGGGGGCCGCCACAGCCGTCTATTCCTGGGGTTGGGACATCCCGTGCAGGCGGCCGATCGGGACCTGAGCCGCCTCGTTGATTTGCGGGAAAATGCGACACCGCCGGGCCGCTTCGAGACCCTTGAGTGCGATCTGGAAGGCGGCGGTCCCTTCCCATTCACGCCAGGCAGTTTCGCAGGCGTCGTCGTCACAAACTATCTTTACCGCCCAATACTGCCCCAGATCGTGGAATCCATCGCGCCGGGCGGCGTACTGATTTATGAGACTTTCGCTCGAGGTAACGAGCAGTTCGGGCGCCCCTCGAACCCGGATTTCCTGCTGGAACCGGGCGAACTGCTGGAGGCTGTCGCGGGACGACTGCGTGTCCTGGCTTACGAAGATCTCATCGTGGATAAGCCGAAACCGGCAGCAATCCAGCGTATCTGCGCCCAGCGGGAGGAAGGGTTTAGACCTCGGCCCCCTCAGTCCGGGGGTGCGTAGTCCCTCACGTTGGTCAGGGAAGGCACCATCGAGCGGGCTTTACCGACGGCCGCGGGGTCGATTTTCGCCATCACTACTCCGGGCTCCTCGCCTCCTTCTGCCAGCACCTCTCCCCAGGGCGATACGATCAGCGAATGGCCGTAGGTTTCCCGCCCGCCGGCATGTGTCCCGCACTGGGCCGGTGCGAAGATGTAGCAGCCGGTCTCGATCGCGCGCGCCTTCAGCAGCGTGTGCCAGTGGGCGGCACCGGTCAGTCGGGTAAAGGCGGACGGCACGGTGATAAATGACGCTCCCGCTTCCGCGAGAACCCGGTATAGCGGAGGAAAGCGAAGGTCGTAGCAGATCGTCAGTCCAAGCCGCCCCCACGGCAGATCGGTCACAACCGCCTTTTCGCCGGCCCGATAAGTCGCAGATTCCCGGTAGGTCTGGCCATCGGGAATCTCCACGTCGAACATGTGGATCTTGTCGTAGCGCGCCTTGACGTTGCCATCAGGACCGAACAGGAAGGAGCGGTTGGCAATCTTGTTGTCGCCCAAACCGATCCCGAAAGAACCGGCAAGCAGCCAGACCTGCAGCTCGGCGGCCAGCGCGCGAAAGAGGGGGATACCGGGGTGGCTCTCCTCCGGAAGTGACTTCTCCAGGGCGGCCGCGCGCCGTGACTCCAGGAGCGACGTCACCTCGGGGGTCATGATCAGGTCTGCACCTGCGCCATGCGCCTCACGAATCAGCGCCTCGGCGGCTTTGAGGCTCGGCGCATGATCAGGCCCGGTGTTCGTCTGGATGCAGGCCGCGGTAAAGGGCGCCCCGCTATTGGGCGTTGCGCTCAAGAGGCTTTCATCAAAAGCGGATCAAGACTGCCTTGCTGTTCAAGGGCATATAGGTCGTCGCAGCCGCCAATATGCCGGCCATCGATGAAGATCTGCGGCACACTTGTGCGGCCGCCCGCGCGCTGGATCATCTCAGGACGCCGCCTGGGCTGCAGCATGATATCGATTTCATCGTACTTCGCGCCCTTCGCTTCGAGCAGGCGTTTCGCCCGCGCGCAAAAACCGCACAGCATGCTTGAATAGACTTCGATCGCAGGTGACTGTTGTTCCGACATCGTACTCTCTAAATCTCAGTTACGCCCGTGGCGCGCAGCTTTTTCACTGCTTTAGCGAAAAAACCGCAAAGTAAAACAAAGTGTTAGGAGCGGACCACTCTCATAGGGGAGCGAACGCACTCCAGACACAGAATCTTATATAACCCTGGAGATTTGGGGTCGTCACCGCCAATTTACAGCTGCGAATGCTCAAATCACCTTAATTTTACCGCTTCCGGTCGCCCAGCGGCGCCTCAGCTGCGCAGAACCCGGGCGAGCGTCAAAACATCGACCGCCCCGGCGCCGTTCTTCCGCAACGAAGCGACACAGGCCGCGACCGTTGCGCCGCTTGTGTAGACATCGTCGATCAAGAGCACTCTGCGGTCCCGGATTTCCGGCACCATCGATCCTGGGACACGAAACGCGCCAGCCACGTTGTCGCGGCGTGCGGCGCGGCTGAGATGCCCTTGCGGCCGTGTCGCGCGCCGCCGTTCGAGAATCCGCGGATGAAAGGGTTTGTGACAGCGCTCAGCGAGCTTTTGCGCCAGCAGCGCAGACTGATTGTAGCGGCGCGTGAACAATCGCACCCAGTGCAGTGGGACAGGGACGATAAGATCCGCGTCATCGAGAAGCTCCGCGCCGGCGAGCGCCATCCAGCCCGCGAGGTTCAGAACCGTCTCTGTCCGATCAGCATGCTTGAACGCAAGGATCAAACTCCGGCTGGCATCATCGTAGGCCAGAGCCGATCTCGCCCGATCGAAGGCTTTGGGGCTCTGCAGGCAGTCGCCGCAGAGGGGAGCATTGCCGGTGGGATCCCGAGAGCTCGCAGTCCCAGACATACCAGCCTCGGCCCCGTCGAATTCAAAAGGGAAACCGCAACTCCGGCACCAGGGTGGGGCGAGAAAACGCAGATCCTTCCAACAATCGGCGCAGAGCGTGCCGTTGCGCTCCACCACCACGCGGCACTTGGCGCAGGTGGGCGGTAAAACGGCGTCCAGCACGCGGCGCCCGATCTCCACAACAGATTGCATGAATAGAAACATGCCCCGTGCAACCATGGGAAATCAATCGCTCAGTTCTTGCGGGCCGCGCCTGACGGCTGCGGCTTTTTTTTTTGGAAACTTCAATTGGGGCAGTGGCCGTTTGCCAAGACCCCGGAACTTTGATATCGCCCGAAACAGGCATAAGTAACGCTACTCAAGTAGAACAATCGGCCAGAGACAACGGATGTCGTCATGAGCGATGCAATGAACGTGTTCGACCGGTCACTGGTGCGCCGGCACCGGGATCGCGCCGCGGAGCGGATCGGCGACTTCAGCTTTCTCTTCGACGCCGTTGCCCAAAGCATGGCGGACCGGCTGCTGGATATCGCCCGGACCTTTCCAACCTGCCTGGACCTGGGCTCTCGCGGCAACGAACTGGCAGACATACTCGCGGAAAAGGCCGATACCGGCTTACTGGTGCGCAGCGACTTCTCCCCCGCGATGGCCGAGGCGGCGCAGCGGGGGCGTTCACCCCGTACAGTCGTTGCCGCGGATGAGGAACACCTGCCTTTTGCCGCGGCAAGCTTTGAGCTTGTGACCTCAAACCTCAATCTGCACTGGACCAATGATCTGCCCGGAGCACTGATCCAGATCCGGCAGGTTCTCAAGCCGGACGGTCTCTTTCTGGGCACAATGCTGGGCGGCGAGACCCTGCACGAGCTCAGAAACGCCTGGCTGCAGGCCGAGATCGAGCAGGAAGGCGGCGCCAGTCCGCGTCTCTCGCCCCTGGCGGACCTGCGCGACGCGGGGGCCCTGCTGCAACGCACTGGTTTTGCCCTGCCTGTCGCCGACGCGGACCGGATCACCGTGAGTTACCCGAATGCCCTGAAGCTGATGCAGGATCTGCGCGGCATGGGCGAGACCAATGCCATCCACGACCGGCGCCGGACGCTCACGCGGCGCGCCACACTCTTTCGCGCCGCAGAAATCTATCAGGAAGAGTATGGGGATTCCGAAGGCCGCATAGCGGCGACCTTCGATGTTCTGACGCTGACCGGCTGGGCCCCCGACGCTTCGCAGCAGCAGCCGCTGCGTCCGGGCAGTGCCCGCAGCAGGCTGGCCGACGCGCTGGGCGTGCCCGAACGGGGCACGGATGACAGCACCGGTTTACCGATCAGCAGCCGGGACAAACCGGACTGAACCCTGCGGTTATTATTTGAGAATCCGTTGCGCAAGTGCGCGGGGCCTAAAGCAGGTCGCGCAGTTGCGCGGTGACCTAAAGCAGGTCGCGCAGTTGCGCGGTGGCTTAGAGGAGGTCGCGCAGCTGCGCGACCAGGGGCACATCGGCTTCAGGCATAGGATAGTCGCCAATGCGCGCGGGACGTACCCATTTGAGCACCTGACCTTCCCTGGGTGTCACCGTGCCCTGCCAGATGCGGCAGACAAACAGCGGCATCAGCAGGTGAAAATCATCATAGCTGTGCGATGCAAAGGCCAAAGGGGCCAGGCAGCTCTCGCGGGTGTCGATCCCGAGCTCCTCCTCTAGCTCACGCACCAAAGCCTGCTCGGGGGTTTCCCCAGCATCCAGCTTGCCGCCCGGGAACTCCCATAGCCCGGCCATCGACTTGCCCGGCGGACGCTGCGCAATCAGGACACGGCCATCGGTATCGATCAACGCAACCGCCGCAACGAAAACCAGCGGCTTCGCCGTTGCCGTCGCCCGTTCACCGGCCGCCCAGCAGCCTCCAAGATCCGTTTCGTCTGCCATGTTATTTATCTCTAGCTGCGATAATCGGCGTTGATATCGATGTAGCCGTGACCGAGATCGCAGGTCCAGACCCGCGCCGCGCCCTCGCCGACGCCCACGTCCACTGCAATATCGATGTCCTGGCCCTTCATATGGGCCGCGACAGGGGTTTCATCGTATCCCGGAACAACCCAGCCGTTTTTCGCCACCTCAATCCCGCCGATTTGGATGGAGAGCCGGTCACGGTCCGCGCGCTCGCCGGCCTTGCCGACCGCCATAACGATGCGCCCCCAGTTGGGATCCTCGCCGGCCACCGCCGTCTTCACCAGCGGCGAATTGCCGATTGCAAGGCCAATGCGCCGCGCCGCGCTGGGCGTTTCGGCACCGGACACATCAATGGTCACGAACTTGCTGGCGCCCTCGCCGTCGCGCACCACCTGGATCGCCAGATCCTGCAGCAGATCCTCGAGCGCCTCCCGGAAAGCTGTGAGGGCGGGATCCTCCGCCGACGAGATCGCCTGATTATCTGCCTTACCGGTCGCGAAAAGCAAAAGCGTATCGCTTGTCGAGGTATCCCCATCCACCGTGATCGAATTGAACGTCCGCTCATTCGCTTGTGTCAAAAGGGACTGCAACACGGCCGAGGGCAGCGCGGCATCGGTGGCAATGAAGGAGAGCATGGTCGCCATATCCGGCGCGATCATACCGGAGCCCTTGGCAATGCCATTGATGGTGACCTGGGTTCCATTGATCTCGGTGCTGCGGGTTGCGCCCTTGGGGTAGGTGTCGGTGGTCATGATCGCCGCCGCCGCTTCCGGCCAGGCGTCCGTCCGCAGAAGCTTGGCCAGATCCGCGAGCGCCGAGGTCAGGCGATCGTCTGGCAGGGGCTCTCCAATGACGCCGGTCGAAGCGATAAAGACTTCTTCCGGCGCACAGCCGATAAGGTCCACCACAGCGCCAACGGTCCGCTCCACCGAGCCGGTCCCCGCCGCGCCCGTGAAGGCATTGGCGTTGCCGGAATTCACCACAAGCGCCCGGGCGCTGCCCTGGGATAAGGCCTCGCGGCACCAGAGCACGGGCGCCGAGGCAGTCAACGAACGGGTCAAGACCCCGGCCACCGTGGTGCCGGGATCGAAGACCATCACGCAGACGTCCGTGCGGTCCCGGTACTTCAGGCCGCAGGCCCCGGTCGTAACTTCCAGCCCGGCAAGCGGCGGCATCGCAGGGAATGCCGCCGGTGCGAGAGGAGAGACTTTCAAAGACATCGCACTTCCACTCCTGCGGCTATCGTGCTTGACAACGCGGCAACTTATCCCCGCCCTTCAGAAACCGGAAGGCCGGGACTCTTGAAACCGCGATTTCAGACGATACGAGCCGCCGATGCGGCGAACAACCGCCGAAATTTACTGGCTGGTCCCCTCGCCTGCGGGCGCCTCATCACCTTCCGCAGGCTCTGCAGCTTCAGGCGTTACGATTTCGATGTCGGCGTTTTCGCGGAGTTTCGCGATCATCTCCAGATACACACCGCGAGAGAGCTCGGAGCGCAGGTTCTCCTCCATCTCTTCGAAAGAGGGCTGCTCGGCAAGCCGGCTGTCTTCAACCTTGATGATGTGCCAGCCGAACTGAGTCTGTACCGGCGTTGCGCTGTGCTGACCGACTTCCATGGCAAAGGCGGCTTCGGAAAACTCCGGCACCATCTGCCCTTCGCCGAAATAGCCCAGATCACCGCCCTGCGCGCCGGAGGGACCGGTCGAATGCTCGCCGGCAAGAGCTGCGAAATCAGCGCCCCCATCAAGCTCCGTAATGAGCGCCTTGGCCTGCTCTTCTTCCTCGACCAGGATGTGGCGGGCCCGCACTTCCTTGGACGCCGGGTTCTCCTGCACGAACTTATCATACTCGGCCTGCAGCTTTTCGTCGGTCACCTGCGCCTCGATCTCACGCACGATGTAGGTTTGCGAGATAATGCGGTCTTCCGACTCCTTCACACGCTGGACGACCTCTTCATCCTCTGCCAGGCCGGCAGCACGTCCGGCATCCCCAACCAGCTTGAGATCGATCACCTGTTCGACGAGCTGTGGAAAAATCAGGGCAATCTGCGCCTGCTGCTGCGGCGGCAGGGTCTGGGCCAGTGCCAGAACCTCGGATTGCAGGATATCTTCACCGCCGACCCGGGCTACAACGGGATCTTCAGCCGCGCTGTCCTGTGCCTGAACCGGTGGTGCAAATGCGACCGAGAGGGCACAAAATGCTGGGACCAAAAGATGCTTGATGCGCATGTCAGCGACTCCTTTATCAGGCCAACCTTCGGAACAAAGCCGAAATCCGGACCTTTCTTCTTGAATTGAGCGTTTTTGTTGCACGCGGGCCGTCCGGGCACAAGCCCGCTCGTATAACAGTTGGGTGACTCCCGACGTTTCTCTCTCGCCGAATAAACCGGGAAGAACCCTGGAGGTTTGACAGCGCAATCAGTCAAACCGAGACCCCGCTTTACCCGCAACGACGTCTTAAGTTCCGGATCCGGGGCAGATGAGGGCTCTGTATCCGCGCGCTTCAGTTCTCGGGGAACAGATCCAGGTCCGCGTCGGCGCGCAATTTCTTCAGAACCGCGCCGATACGCTCTCTGGCCAACTCGTCACGCAGCTTGGGTGCCAGTTCCTCGTAGACCGGAAGGCTGGCCTTGCGCTCGGCCTCGACCTTGATCACGTGCCACCCGAATTCGGTCCTCAATGGCCGGCTGCTGTAGCTTCCGACAGTTAAATCAAAAGCGGCGGCCGCGAAGTCAGGAGCCAGGCTGTCCCGGCGCATAAAGCCAAGATCTCCACCGTCGGCCGCCGAGCCGCCAATCGAATAATTCTTCGCCAATTCGGAGAAATCCAGCCCGTCATTTAGAGATTGCACGACGGCCAAGGCTTCTTCGCGGCTCTCAACCACGACATGGCGCAAATGACGTTCCGTCATTCCGGCGTTGGCCCGCAAGACCTCGAAATAGCGGGCGCGGACATCCGCTTCGGCGATATCAGGCGCCACCGTCTGGGCCATATAGGCATCCCTGAGAAGGATATCCTCGTAGGACTTCACCCGGCGCCGCAGATCCTTGTCATCATCCAAATCCTTTTCCCGCGCGGCGTTGGCCAGCAACTTCAGGTCAATCAGGCGGTCCAAGAGGGCAGGAAAAACAGATTCGAGGCGGCTCTGATACTCCTCCGGCAGGTCGCCCGCGGACTCGATCACGTCTTTCCACCGGATTTCCTCGCCGTCTACTTCGGCAACGACGGGATTGCGCCTGATCATCTCCTGCATGGCGCTCCCCAGGGTCAGGACGTCAACATCCGCCGCACCACCCGGCTTACTTACGGCGTTGCCCACATAACCGGCTGGTGGCGCAATAGGCTCAATCACCAGAGGTGACGCGCGGCCTGCGGGCACGGAAGAGCCGGATTTCGGGATAGCACCGGAGCCGGGGATGTCCGATTCTGCCGAATACTCCAGGTTCGGCAGGCTTTCCGCGTTCGACGGAGCCAAATCCGACTCGGCCTGAGCCAGGGAAACAACCCGGACGTTCAAGCCGACCCCGTCCGCAAGCGTTTGAAGCCTAAGAGGCACCGCCAGGGCACATAAGCCCAGAAAAGCGGCCATGGCGGACTGGTGTGGGAGTCTCTGGCGCGAGGGGCTCCGGTCGTATGGTCGCGTCACAATGAGTTCCTTAAATTTCCAGATCCGCGGTGAAGGAAGTTACTGCCGACTGCGTCAAAGGGCGCCTTCGGCTGCTCAGAAGCGCATTCGCGCGCCCCTCAGCCATTGTACCGGAGCCGCCGATTACCCTTCTGCCATCTCATCTTGCATGTCAGACCAGCCTCGACAAGGGCATCGCACCCCCAACTCCAGTCCGGCGCGCGCCCCGTCACTGCGCAGTCAGGAAAATTACACAGAGAACTCAATTGCCTTCACGATTATGGTTAAATCCCGGCAGGTGGGAATCAAAAGGCCACTTGATCCCCTCTTGCTGCGGGCTGCCAGCGTTGACAGGCACCTCGCGGACGCCTATTTGTCACTCCGTGTTCTGCACAGTTCCCGATTAATTTCTGTTCGAGGTCATAAATGTTCGGCGCGCTTGCAAAGCGGCTGTTTGGTTCTGCTAACGACCGTTACGTCAAAGGTATGAGTCAGACTGTCGACGCCATCAACGCTCTCGAACCAGAGCTTGAAGCCCTTAGCGATGAAGATCTACGAGCAAAAACTGTCGAATTCCGCCAAAGGCTGAATGACGGCGCAAAGCTGGACGATCTGATGGTCGAGGCTTTTGCGACCGTTCGCGAGGCGGCGAAGCGAACCCTTGGACAGCGCCATTTCGATGTCCAGATGGTCGGCGCCATGGTTCTGCACCGCGGTCAGATCGCGGAAATGAAGACCGGTGAAGGTAAAACCCTGGTCGCGACTCTGGCGGTTTACCTCAATGCCCTTTCCGGTCAGGGCGTCCACGTCGTGACTGTGAACGACTATCTTGCCCAGCGCGACTCGGAATGGATGGGTCAGGTATACAAGTTCCTGGGTTTGACGGTCAGCTGCATCGTCTCCGGCCTCCCGGACGAGATGCGCCGCGCGGCTTACGGCTGTGACGTCACCTATGGAACCAATAACGAATTCGGCTTTGATTATCTGCGCGACAATATGAAGTTCCAGCTGGAAGACATGGTCCAGCGGGATTTCAACTACGCTATTGTCGACGAAGTGGACTCGATTCTCGTCGACGAAGCACGTACGCCTCTGATTATTTCGGGTCCTGCCGAAGACTCCTCGGAGCTCTACATCAAGATCAATGTTCTGATCCCGAAACTTGAGCCCGAACACTACGAGATGGACGAAAAGGCCCGCGCGGTTACCTTGACAGAGTCCGGCACGGAGCGGATGGAGGAGCTTCTGCAGGAAGTCGACATGCTGGAGGGCGGGTCGCTCTACGACATCGATAACGTCAGCGTGCTGCACCACGTCAATCAGGCCCTGCGCGCCCACAAGCTCTTCCAGCGCGACAAAGACTACATCGTCAAGGAAGACAAAGTCGTCATCATCGATGAATTCACAGGGCGAATGATGGAGGGCCGGCGCTTCTCCGAAGGCCTGCATCAGGCTTTGGAAGCCAAGGAAAACGCGAAGATCCAGCAAGAAAACCAGACTCTCGCGTCCATCACCTTCCAGAATTACTTCCGCCTCTATCCCAAGCTGGCAGGCATGACCGGTACGGCCATGACGGAAGCCGCGGAATTCTCGGACATCTACAATCTGGACGTTATCGAGATTCCCACCAATCTGCCCTTCATCCGTCTGGAT
Source organism: Denitrobaculum tricleocarpae (assembly GCF_007004665.1). Lineage (GTDB taxonomy): Bacteria > Pseudomonadota > Alphaproteobacteria > Kiloniellales > Kiloniellaceae > Denitrobaculum > Denitrobaculum tricleocarpae. Next base: position 32,638 of record NZ_ML660062.1, read on the forward strand.
CACGACGATGAGGTCTATCGCACCGCGACCGAGAAAGACAATGCGATCATCGAGTTGATCCGCGAATGCACGGCGCGTAAGCAACCGGTTCTGGTCGGCACCGTCTCAATCGAGAAGTCTGAGCATCTGGCCGCGCTGCTGAAGAAAGAGAAGATTGAGCACAAGGTCCTGAACGCCCGCTATCACGAGCAGGAAGCCTTCATCATCGCTCAGGCCGGAGCGCCAGGTGCTGTGACCATCGCCACCAACATGGCCGGCCGTGGTACCGATATTCAACTTGGCGGCAACGTCGATATGCGCGTCAAGCAGGAAGCAGAAGCGATCGAAGACGAGGCTCAACGCGCCGCCAAGATCGCCGAAATCGAAGCCGATGTGAAAGCCAAGGCCGCAGTCGCACGAGAAGCCGGGGGCTTGTTCGTGATCTCGAGCGAACGGCACGAAAGCCGCCGCATCGACAACCAGCTCCGTGGCCGTTCAGGCCGCCAGGCCGATCCGGGCGCTTCCAAGTTCTTCCTCAGCCTGGAAGACGATCTGATGCGCATTTTCGGTTCCGAGCGCATGGATTCCATGCTGAAGAAGCTCGGCCTGCAGGAGGGCGAGGCCATCGTCCACCCCTGGGTTAACAAAGCGCTCGAGAAAGCCCAGCAGAAGGTCGAAGCCCGCAACTTCGAAGTTCGTAAGAACCTCCTGAAGTTCGACGATGTCATGAATGATCAGCGTAAAGTCATTTATGAGCAGCGTAAGGACCTGATGCGGGCGACCGAAGTCCACGAAACCATCGTCGATATGCGCCACGAGGTGATCGAAGACCTTATCACCCGCTGTATCCCGGCCAATGCCTATGCCGAACAGTGGGAAGTCGGCAGCATTCACGAAGAAACCCTGCGCTTGTTCAATCTTGATTTGCCGGTTGCCGACTGGGCCAAGGAAGAAGGCATTGCGGATCAGGAAATCCGCCAGCGCATCACCGAAGCCGCCGACAAGAAAATGGCCGCCAGAACCGCTAACCACGGTGTTGAAATCTGGCACTCCGTGGAGAAGCAGGTCCTGCTGTCCGTACTCGACAAGCAGTGGAAAGACCATCTCCTGTCGTTGGACCACCTGCGTCACGGCATCGCGTTGCGCGCCTACGGTCAGCGTGATCCTCTCAACGAGTACAAAAAAGAAGCCTTTGAACTCTTCGAGGCCATGCTGTCCGAGGTCCGTGACGAGGTCACCATGATGCTCAGCCGTCTTGAACTGCGCGTCGCAGATCCGGAAGCCGTGCAGCTTCAGCGCGCGCCGCAGGAAATGCACGAAACCCGCCAGGACCCGGCCCTCGTCGGCGCCGGTGCGCCAGCCGGAGAAGCCGCGGAAAGTGCTCAACCAACCCAGACCCGTGCAGCCTCGGCTAATCTCAATCCAAACGACCCTACCACCTGGGGCAAAGTGCAACGTAACGCGCCCTGCCCCTGCGGGTCAGGCAAAAAGTACAAGCATTGCCACGGCAAACTCTAAGCATTTGCCGGCAAACAGACTCCGGTACTGAGATCACAGACAGTATCCGGGCCGCACAGCTTCTTGACGGCGCAACACTCACTCACTTTTTGACGGCTACAGTATCACCTGCAGCTCTATACACCCGGTCAGTACTTGCGCTATACAAACCGCTGTGATCTGGCAGCATCCAAGATGCACCATCCCCTTTTTCCGGCGGTTACCTCCAAAAATAATGAAACAGCGCCAACCGATCTGTCGTGTCCGGTTTAAACTCAGAACCATGAGGCCGGCAGGAATCGGTGATTTTGAGCAATAAAGGCTAAAGGCATGAGTAGTCTCGGCAACTGTTTTTTCATGTATAGAACGGGTGCGCCCGTTGCTTCGATTTGTAAGTACATGCTGGGGAAATTTCGGAAAATCCGGCTTTCAAAATTTCGCGACCTGCGGAAAGACTATCGCTCCAGGTATGCCAATGGAAATTTCTCTTCCGATTGGTTTTCAGTAAATATACCTAATTGGCTTTTGACGTTTGAAGACAAGAAGTTTCACGAAAAACAATCGATCAAAGCTCTCGAAGTCGGCTCATTCGAAGGCGCGTCGTCTGTTTTCCTGGTATCTGAATTTAAGAATATGCACCTGACATGCGTCGATACCTGGCAAGGCGGTGAAGAGAATATAGGCCACGACGGCCTTGAACTGATCGAACAGAAATTCGACGAGAACCTGAGCGAATACGCTTCTCGGATCGAGAAGTTTAAAGGCACTTCTTTCGCATTTTTCGAGAGCATCGACGGCAAACCGCAGTACGACTTCATCTACATTGATGGATCCCATCACGTTGACGATGTCGTGGTCGATGCCGTGAGGGCCTTCAAACTGCTCAAAGTCGGCGGCATCATGATATTCGATGACTACCTTTGGCATTTTTATTCACACGCATCCGATAACCCCTGCGCAGCCATCAACGCTTTCATGAGGCTAAAACGCAATGATCTGGACATCATCTACATCGGCAGGCAGGTTCATATCCAAAAGGTCCGAGACAGAAATTCCGACGCGTTGGATGCGGGCAGTTAACTCGCGCTTGACGGTTGGATCGTCGGTGAGAAGCCCCGTCAAACCGCCGGTTAGGGCGGCTCCATGGCGCCGGTCATGATGGCAACCGCGTCTGACATGGAACAGTCTTGCGGCCGGATGACAGCGATCCGCCGGCCCAGCCGGTGGACGTGAATGCGGTCCGCGATCTCGAAGACATGGGGCATGTTGTGCGAGATCAGGACGATGGGCAGGCCCCTGGCCTTGACGTCCAGGATCAGATCCAGGACCCGGCGGCTTTCCTTAACGCCGAGCGCGGCGGTCGGCTCATCCATAATGACCACCTTCGACCCGAAGGCGGTGGCCCGCGCGACGGCGACGCCCTGGCGTTGTCCGCCCGAGAGGGTTTCCACCGCCTGATCGATATTCTGAATGGTCGTGAGGCCCAGTTCACTGAGTTTCTCGCGGGCGATGCGCCGCATCTCTGACCGGTCAAGCTTGCGGAACAAAGACCCCGCCAGACCGCCGGCGCGGATTTCCCGCCCCAGAAAAAGATTGTCCGCAATGGAAAGCGCAGGCGAAAGGGCAAGGTTCTGATAAACCGTCTCGATGCCCGCCGCGCGAGCCTCCATCGGAGACCGGAACCGGATCGGCTGCCCATCAAGCCGGACCTCGCCCTGATCCGGGACCACAGCACCGCTCAGGCTTTTGATCAGGGTCGACTTACCCGCCCCGTTGTCGCCGATGACAGCGAGCACCTCGCCCGGATAGAGCTCGAATTCCGCATGATCAAGGGCGACCACGCGCCCGTAGCGCTTCACCAGTCCGCGCGCCTGCAGCACAGGTTGGGGCGCGCCAGGTTTTGGTTCGCGACCCGTCATGTCGAAACTTTCCGGATCCACTGGTCCAGGGCCACGGCGACGATGATGAGAAGTCCGACCGTAAATTCCTGCCACAGCACCTCGACGCCGGCGAGCTTGAGGCCCGAGCGGAAGACACCGACCGTCAGCGCCCCAATGAGCGTACCCAGGATCGAGCCGCGCCCGCCGAAGAGCGAGCAGCCGCCGATCACAACCGCTGTGATGGCATCAAGATTTCCCTCATAAAAGCTTTGCGGGCTGACCGATCCCAGACGCCCGATCGCGATCCATCCCCCCAGCGCACAGATTGCGCCGGCCACGGCGTAAACCGAAATCAGCGTTCGGTCTGTCCGGATTCCAGACAATTCGGCGGCGTCCTTATCATCGCCCACCGCGTAGATGTGCCTGCCCCAGGCGGTCCAGTTCAGGATGTACCAGAAGAGCGCGAAGAGGCCGATCATGAGGAAAGACCCGTAGGTGAATTGTGCGCCAAAGATCCCAACACGCTCGCCGAAAAACTTGAGCAGGGGCGCCAGGCGGTCGATGTCGGAACTGCGCAGGGTTTGCGCATCGGAATACCAGAGGTTCAGCGCAAAGAAGATCGACCAGGTACCGAGCGTCACAATAAACGGCGGTAGGCGCAAACGGGTGATGAGGAAACCATTCACCAGCCCGCAAAGCGTGCCCACGGCAAATCCCGCCATCAGGGCGAAGCCGACCGGCAGGCCGTAAACCACCCCCAAGCGCCCCATGACCACCGAACTCAGCACCATGATCGCTGCGACCGAAAGATCGATGCCGGCCGTGATGATGATCAGGGTCTGCGCAACACCCAGGATCCCGATCACGGTCACCTGCTGTATGATCAGGGAGAAATTGAAGGGAGTGAAAAAACGCTCCCCCGCGACGAGACCAAAGGCAAGCAGACTCAGCAGCAGCACGATTAAAGGCGCGGCCGTCGGGTTCGCATGGAGAAAGTAGTGCAGCCTGGCAAGCGGCCCATGGGCCTCGTCCTGGAAAGATGCGACCTCTGCCCTGTCGCGCGCCAGGCTGGGCGTTTCCCTATCCGACATGGAGACTGTCCCCCTCTCTCCTGGCTATTGCTGCGGCCGAAGTCCGCCAGTCGGTGCAGCCGAACCCCGGCCAAGCAAACTCCGGCGCAACACTGCGGCTGTCATGCCGTTAAGATCAGCCCCAGCACTGGGTCAGCCCTTCCTTGGAGGAGACTGATGGCACGCCCTCGACAGGCTGGTCGGTGATGAGAGTCACGCCGGTGTCGAGAAAATCGAGACCCGGTGTGTTCTTGGGTTTTGCGCCCGTGGCAGCGAAGTCGGCGATAGCCTCGACTCCGAGCGCCGCCATCTTGAGCGGGAACTGCATAGAGGTGGCCCCGATGATACCGTCGGCGACGTTCTGCACACCCGGGCAACCACCGTCGACGGAAACCACCAGAACATCCTGCTCTTTCCCGAAGGCCTTCAGCGCTTCATAAGCACCCGCCGCCGCCGGTTCGTTGATGGTGTGGATGAGATTGATCCCGGGATCTTTCTGTAGAAGGTTCTCCATGGCAGTGCGTCCGCCCTCCTCGGAGCCGCGGGTCGAATCGCCGCCGACGAGACGCGGATCGTCCTCGTCATACATCTTCTTCACGTCCTTGACGTCGATGCCAAAGCCGGTGAGAAATCCCTGATTGCGCAGCACGTCCACCGTAATCTGGGCTTCCGAAAGGTCCAGCGTCGCGATCTTGGCGTTGGCGGCATCAGCCCCCATCTTGGCCGCCGCCCACTGGCCGATCAACTCCCCCGCCTTGAAATTGTCGGTCGCAAAGGTGGCGTCCGCCGCATCGATCGGATCAAAGGGTGTATCCAGTGCGATCACCAGCACGCCCGCCTCACGGGCACGCCGGACCGTATCGGTCAAAGCCGCAGGATCGGAGGGCGTAATCAGAATCCCTTTGGCGCCGGCCGCAACCAGACTCTCGATCGCAGAGATCTGGGCTTCGTTGTCGCCATCGTATTTGCCGGCAAAGCTGCGCAGTTCCATCCCCAACTCCGCGGCCTTGGCTTCGGCGCCTTCCTTCATCTTGACGAAAAAGGGATTGGTATTGGTCTTGGTAATAAGGCCGACGATCTCACCCTCGGCATAAGCCGGGAATGAGGACCCCGCAAAGACTGCGGCGGCTATCAGCACGGCGCCTGTTGTCCTGCCGACAGTGAACTTAAGCTCTCTCAACATGTCTCTTCCTCCCGTATGTCGCGGGCGGACGGTGCTGTCCGCGATGCTTGTTCGTTCTTGTTCTGCTGAGTGCAATTCCAAGGCCGAGGCCTGCAACAGCCGTTGGTTGAGCACTCTTGCCATAGACTACCGGATGCGGCGGGAATGTCTATTCTCCAGAAGTATGCCCAGAACCATGCAGAGGGCTTTGGCCTGAGCACAATTAGTTGTACGATCAGGCAGGGATACGCGCGAGGGGGGGGACGAATCGGTGGCGAAGAACATTGTCATCTGCTGCGATGGCACCGGAAACCAGATCGAGACAAATCTCTCGAACGTCTTGAAGCTTTTCCGTGTGGTCAGCAAGAACCAGAAACAAAGCGTCTTCTATGACCCGGGGGTCGGCACCCTCGCCGTGCGGGATGCCTGGGCCGAGTTGCGGCAGGACACCAAGACCGTTCTGGGGCTGGCGACCGGCTATGGACTGGACGACAACGTCCTGGGCGCCTACCGCTTCCTGATCGACAATTACAAAACAGACGACAGCCTCTACCTTTTCGGTTTCAGCCGTGGTGCCTACACCGCGCGGGTCCTCGCCGGGCTGCTGCACACCATCGGCCTGCTGAGGCCGGAGCAGGCGAACCTCTGCGACTATGCCCTCGGTGCTTATAAGCAGGCAGGCGAGAACCACGATCTAAAAATTGCCTGGCACTTTCAACGCGTTGCTTCCGCGCGGCAAATCCGAATCAAGTTTCTCGGCGTTTGGGATACGGTCAGCTCGGTCCTGGTCCCGCGCCGGGACCGCTTCTTCATTCCCAGCCTGCAGAAACTGCCCTACACCCGGCGCAACCCCAGCGTCGAGATCTTCCGTCATGCCATGGCGATCGACGAGCGGCGACGTATGTTCCGTCTCAATCATTGGGAGCAGCCGCAAAAATTCGTCGCCAATCCCTTCGACAAAAGCGAGGAGGAGGTCGAACAAGACATCAAACAGGTTTGGTTTGCCGGCGTGCACTCGGACGTGGGCGGAGGTTATCCGGAGGAAGAAAGCGCACTCTCGAAGTATCCCCTGCAGTGGCTGCTGGACGAGGCCTCAGAACAAGGGCTGTCGGTGAACACCTCCATGATGAACCATCTGATCAAGGGCCATAAACGCAAAGGCAGCCAGCACAGCTATATCCCGCCGGATCCGGGCGGCACGCTGCATAACTCCATGCGCGGATTCTGGAAGCTGCTGGAGTGGATTCCCAAAAGCGACAAGCTGAAGGAGTGGCCGAAACGCAAATCCTGGATAGGCTGGTATCTGCCGAAGTCGGAGCCGCGGTTTATCGCTGAAGGCGCCCGGATACACTGGTCCGCGATCGAACGCGAGAGACGCGTCGGTGCTTACAAACCGCCAAACCTCCCGGAGAAATATGAGATCGAGGGCGAAGCGCCAAAGGCGGAAAATGAGGATTAATGCCCGCTAAACTGCCGTTCCTGACGCAGGCGTGATGCCAAAGCCCTGTCAATTCGGTGATAACCGACCTAAGTAATGTGTCGAGTAAACATAGCTTCGACCGTAGTCCAGAAGGAGGAACGAGATGACGGCAACAGCAACGCTCGCCGGTGGATGCTTCTGGGGCATGCAGGATCTGATCCGCAAACTGCCGGGCGTCGTCTCGACCCGCGTCGGTTACAGCGGCGGCACGACCTCGTCCCCGACTTACCCTGATATCCGCACCGGCATGACCGGGCATGCGGAGAGCATTGAGATCACCTTCGATCCCGAGCGCATCGGTTACCGCAACATTCTGGAGCTCTTCTTCCAGATCCATGACCCGACGACCGCAAACCGCCAGGGCAATGATATCGGCAGCCAGTACCGTTCGATCATCTTCTATGCGGACGCCGAGCAGGAGCGCGTCGCGCGCGAGACCATTGCCGATGTCGAGGCCTCCGGTCTCTGGCCCGGGAAAGTGGTGACCGAAGTGGTTCCGGCCAGCGACTTCTGGGAAGCCGAAGATGCGCACCAGGACTATCTGCAAAAGCACCCGGGCGGCTACACCTGCCATTTCCCGCGGCCGAACTGGCGTTTACCGCGCAGGGATGCCGCCGAATAGCGCAGACCGGTCAATCGTCAAAGCGGCCGTCAGAAGCGGCCGTCGTAAGCACGCGCACCGATCTCGGCGGCGATCAGGGTGAAGCCCTCTTCCGCCGCCAGTCCGGCCTCGACCGCGGCGGCCATATCGGCCCGGGTGTCGACTGAAAATCCTTTTCCGCCAAGGGCTTGAGCCAAGGCCGGGAAATCGGTGCCGCCGAAATCGACCGCCAGATTGCGCAGGCCCTGGGCCCGTTGTTTCAACTCGATCAGGCCCAGCGAGCGGTCGATGAAGACCACGATCACCAGCGGCAGCTTCAGATCCCGCAGGGTCGCGAGCTCGCCCAGGATCATCTCCAGACCGGCGTCACCGGTAAAAGCGACCACCGGTCGGTCCGGCGCGGCGAGCTTGAAACCCATGGCGACCGGCAGGGCGCAGCCCATGGTGCAGAGGCCGCTGGACTGAAGCAAACCGCGGGCTTGCGGGCAGTCCCAGAGCTGGCTGAGCAGAATACGATGAGCCCCGCTGTCGGCGGTGGCGACGCCGTTCTCCGGCAGCAGGCGGCGCATTTCCTCCATCGCCGCGCCGGGCCCCCAGTCCTCATTCGTGCGGAAGGCCGCGCGCAGGGCTTCGCGCACCGCCGCCGCCTCGCCCCCGAGCCAACGGACGGTGTCAAACTTCCCGGAATTGTTCCCAATCTCCCCCAATCCCAATTCGATATGACATACAAATGTCACAGTCACTTCGTGCATGCCGTGATGATTGGGCGCGGCGGTCAATTCGATCACCGGAGTCTTTTCCGGGTCCCAGGGACGGCACCAGTTCTGGCGCATCTCGATCGGATCGTACCCCGCGAGCAGAATCAGATCGGCCTGTTCCAGCAGCGGCAGCAGATGCCGGTCGGCGAGCGGCGAGAGTCCGGCGGCGCCGAGCGCGAGCGGATCGTCTTCCGGCAAAATCCCCTTGGCCTTGTAGGTCGTGATCACCGGAATCCGATGCCGGCGGGCAAAGTCGGCGACGCCCTCTTCGCAGCCCTGGGCCAGAACCTCCAGACCGGCCAGCAGGATCGGGCGCTCGGCGGCGGCAAAGAGCGCGCGGGCCTTCTCGAGATCGGGTCCCGGCGCAGGCACGACGGGCGCGTAGGTCACCGGAACGGCTTTGCGCGGGTTGACTTGTTCGGCGCCGGCGACCGACATGGGCACGTCGATGTGCACGGGACCGGGCCGTCCTTCCATCGCAATAGTCAGGGCCTTGGCAACGATGGTCTCGACCGCGCCGTCGACCAGGGTGAAGCTGGCCTTGGTGATCGGCGCCAACAATGCGCGGTGATCGAAGACCTGGTGGGTGTAGCCGGCGGCGGTGGCTTCATCGACGCAGCCGGTCAGGAAGATCAGCGGCACCCGGTCCTGTTCGGCGTTGGCGATCACGTTGACCGCGTTGGCCACGCCGGGTCCCAGGGTCGCGATCAGAACGCCGGGCGCGCCGGTCGCGTGATAGGTGCCTTCGGCCATGAAGCCGGCGGAGTTCTCGTGCTTGGTCAGGGTAAAGTCGAGACCGGCATCGGCCAGCGCGTGCATGACGGTCAGGACCTCACCGCCGGGTATCCCGAAGGCATGGCGGCAGCCTGCGTCGTAAAGTGCCTGAGCAAGAATCTCCGCGGCCGTGGTCATGGCGAAACTCCAAAAAGACAAAAGAGGCGGTGAAGCTACTTCGGCAGGTTCAGATAGCCGTCGCGGCTTTGCGGCAGCTTACGTTCCAGAATGTTGGAGGCGATGACCGTGCGCAGGATCTGGGCGGTGCCGCCGCCGATGGTGAACATGCGCGCGTCGCGGAGCATGCGCTCCATGGGATTGTTGCGCGAATAGCCCGCCGCGCCAAAGAGCTGCAGGGCATCGCTGGTGACCTTTATGGCCATCTCGGAGGCGAAGACCTTGGCCTGCGCGGCCTCCAAAACATCCGGGAAGCCTTCACTGGCGGCGGCCTTGTGCAGAAGCGCGCGGGCGGCGTCGATCTGGATCGACATATCCGCCAGCATCCACTGCAAACCCTGAAATTCGCAGATCGGACGGCCGAACTGCTCGCGGGCTTTGCTGTAGCCCAGCGCCTGCTCGTAAGCACCCGCCGCCAGTCCGAGGGCGACCGTGCCCGCCCCGACCCGCTGGGCATTGTAGGCGGTCATGAGTGCACCGAAGCCCCGGCGCAAGCCCTGCGGCGGCATCAGGAGCATATCTTTATGCACTGCCAGATCCTTGAACAGCACCTCGGTCTCGGGAATACCGCGCAACCCCATGGTGGGTTCCCGGCGGCCGATGATGAGGCCGGTTTCCGGCTGATCCGGTTCCAGGTCGGGCGCGCCCTGACGCACGACGATAAAGCCACCGATCCCCTGCTCGGCCCCGCCGTCGAAAACGCGGGCAAAAACCAGATGCAGCCGCGAGACACCGCCGCCGGTAATCCAGTGCTTGCCGCCATTGATGATGTAATAGTCACCCTTGCGGTCCGCGCGCGTGGTCATCTCGGTGGCCGCGCTGCCCGCCGCCGGCTCGGTGATGCAGATGGCGGGCTTGTCGCCGCTGAGCACGATCTCGGCGGCCAGTGTTTTTTGAGCCTCGCTGCCATAGGCCATGATGGCCCCGATGGCCCCCATGTTGGCCTCGACCGCGATGCGCCCGGTGACGCCGCAGACCTTGGCCATCTCCTCGATCACCAGCGCGGCGTCCAGGTAACTCAAACCGGGTCCGCCGTGGGTCTTCGGGATGGTCATGCCGAAAAACCCCGCTTCGTTCAGCGCGCGGACGTTGTCCCAGGGGTAGCTCTCCTCACGGTCAATGGCTGCGGCGCGGGGCGCGATGACATCCTGCGCCAACGCGCGCGCCCTGGCCCGCAGTTCCACTTGATCCCCGGACAAGATTTCCGGCATGGCAGCCTCCTTCAAGAATTCCTCCGGCATCAGTCCGCGCCGGTTCACGACTGTGGCAGTCTAGCGGCTGAGGTCTCGACTTGGCGAGGCCGCTTGATAGAATTTCACGATCAGCTTTGCTTCCCCACCGCATCGAAGACGGAGTTGATGTGATTGGAGACGGTCTCGCGCGCCGCCGCCGCATCGCCGGCCTGAATGAAGCGCAGCAGCTTTCGATGCTCCTCCAGAGCCAGTCCGATCCGGTTCTCGATGCCGCTCATCAGCTGCATGCGGGCCCGGTCCGTGTGGGCCTTGGCGGAATGGGCGAGCCGCCAGGCGGTGGGGATAGCGGCGAGGCGGGCGAGCTCGGCATGAAAGGCCTCATCGGCCCGGAAGAAGGCCACGGGATCGCCCATGAGGACAGCGCTTTCCTGTAGCGCCAGCAAGGGATTGAGGCTGTCGAGCGAGGGCTGCTTCTGCGCCAGAATCTGCACCACTTCGCACTCCAGCGCGCGGCGGACGATGATGCCCTCGATGACCCGGTTTTCATCCCGGGGCGCGACGATCGATCCGACCTGCGGGCGGCTCTGAATCAGCCCGTCCCCCACCAGACGCAGATAGGCCTCGCGCACCGGTGTGCGGCTGACGCCCAGATAGCCGGCGAGCTCGGGTTCGTTCAGGCGCGCGCCGGACGGCAGCTTGGAGAGGATAATCGCGAGACGCACGGCCTCGTAGACCTGTGGCCCAATGGGCTTGGTGCGGTCCAGCTCCAGGTGATCGAAATCCCGGCTGAAGTCGGGTTGGTCGCTCTGATCTTTGCGGGGCCTCGGCATGGGTTTCTCTCAGACTTGGTCTTGATTGAACGGGACGGGCTTTTTTCGCCTCTCGTCTCAGGAGGGTCCAGTCTTTTTCCGCCGCCCGAAGGGGATGAGCACCAGCGCGACGGACAGAAGCGTCACCCCCATCAGCACCGCGCTGATCGGGCGCGTCAGGAAGGGTTCCAGCGAACCATCGGAGAGAATGAGCCCCCGCCGCAGGTTCTTGTCCAGCAAGCTGCCCAGAACCAGACCCAGTACGATCGGCGCCATGGGAAATTTCATCTGCCTGAGCAGGAATCCGGCGATACCGAAACAGACCATCACCAGCACATCGAAGAGCCGATTGGCGATGGCGAAGGAGCCCACGGTGCAGAGCACGAAGATCACCGGCATCAGCCGCTCGCGGGGAATGCGCAGAACCTGAAGCAGGCTGCCGCTCAACAGCAGACCCAGAAACGTGATGGCGAAGGCCGCATAGATCAGGGTCGCCGCCACGTCATAAACGAAGCTTGGGTTTTCGATCATGATCAGCGGCCCCGGGCGGACCCCGTGGATCACCATGGCGGCCAGAAGAACGGCGGCGGGCGCGGAGCCGGGAACCGCGAGGGTCAGCACCGGAATGATCGCGCCGGGCACCGCCGCGGAGTTGCCGGTCTCCGCCGAGATCAGACCTTCCTCCGACCCCTTGCCGTAGCGGTCCTTCTCCCGGCTGAAGCGCTTGGCCAGCGCATAGGAAACCCAGGCGCCGATGTCCTCGCCCACCCCCGGGATCACGCCGATCAGAGTTCCCGCGGCCCCGGAACGCGGGATGGTCAGCCAGTGTTTTCTGAGCTTGGAGAAGGACGGCAGCAGGCGGCCCGAAGCCTTGGCCACGACCGGTCCCTCGCGTCCGGCAATGGAGGTCAGGATCTCGGCGAAACCGAAGGCCCCGACCATGGCCGGGATCAGATTGATCCCGCCGGTCAGGTCCGTGATCCCATAGGAAAAACGCGCGTAGGCGAAGACGCTTTCCTGCCCGATCATGGCAATGATCAGGCCCAGCAGACCCGCAATCCAGCCCTTGAGCGGATCCTCCATCGCTGTGAGGCGGCCTGAGATGACGATGCCGAACACCGCCAGCCAGAAGAATTCGAAAGCGCCGAACCTGAGGGCGTAGTCGGCGAGCAAAGGCGCGCCCAAGGCCAGGAGCGCCACGCCGACCAGGGTGCCGAAACAGGAGCCGATGGTCGCGAGCCCCAAGGCTTCGCGGGCGCGGCCCGATTGCGCCAGCGGGAAACCATCGAGGGTTGTGGCGGCGCTTGCGGGCGTGCCGGGCATGTTCAAAAGGATCGCGCTGCGGCTGCCGCCGAAGATCGCGCCCACATACATGCAGAGCAGCGAAACGATGGCCGTGTGACTGTCCATGTGGAAGGTCAGGGTCGTCAGCAGCGCGAGACCCATGGTCGCGGTCAGGCCCGGCAGCATGCCGATCAGGATCCCCAGCAGCGTCGCCCAGAGCATGGTGAAAAGCTGCAGGGGTGCGGCGGCATTCACCAGCGCATTTCCAATGAGATCGAGCGGCCCCATCTGTGCGGCTTACGGGAGTTGAACCAGGAAGAGATCCTGGAACAGAAAAGAGATAGCGACGCTCACGGCCGCCGCCAGGAGGGCGGCAATGGCGGCGCGCCTGGGCAGCTTGGCGCGGTCTTTGTCGATCAGGTGTTCGAAGCTGAGCGTAAAGCTGAAAACGAAGATGGCAGTCGCCGCGATGAAGGGAACGCGGCCCAAAAGGCCCAGGGCGTAGATCAGCGTCAGCACCACCGCCAGCAGAACCCGTTTCCGGGACTCCGGCATCCGCAGATCCGGAAGAGACTCTTCATGCGCCGTTCTGGACCGGCGGAACGCCAGCAGGAGACCCGAGACCGCCAGCGCAAACCCCAGGAGTGCAGGAGTAAGACCGGGGGCCTCATAGACCGAGGCCCCCTGCTCCTGAAAGTCCGGCATCGCCAGGGAGCCGCCGAGGACGGCGACCCCCAGCAGAAAGAAAAAGATGCCGGTGACTCTATCGGCCCGTTGATTCGCCATGGCCTAACGGTCTCTTCAGATCGCGCGTCAGGGGCGCGGAATGCCGAGTTCGTCGGGGCTCTTCACCGACTTGCCGCCGTCATGCAGCAACCAGGCGTTGGATTGGATGGAGGCCCAGACCCGGTCCTGCGCGTCGTCGCCGGCGTGGACCGTCATGACGGAGCCTTTGTTGGTGGTGTACTCCATCAGTGCGTCGGACTTGGCGATGTCCTTCATCCAGACCGACTCCAGCTTGGCGACCACTTCGTCGGGCACGCCCTTGGGCACGAAGATCCCGAAGTAGATCGGCGTGGGTTTGAAGTCCGGCAGGACGTCGGTGATGGCGGGAATGGTGCCGAGACCGGGAACCTCAATAGGTGCATCGGCCAGGACCGCCAGAGGACGCAGCCGCCCGGCTTTCAGCATCTCGATCTGTTCGGTGATGAGCTGGCTGGTGGCCTGGGTCTCGCCGGAGACGGTGGAAAGCACCGCCTTCGCACCGCCGTCGTAGGTGACGTGCTTGTAGCCGCCGCCCGAGGCCGTTATGAGCGCTTCCATCGCCGAATGACCGGCTGAGTTCACACCCGACGTACCGACAGCGGTGCCGTTGCCCGCCTTCAAAGCAGCGAGGAAGCCCGCCATGTCCTTGATGTCGGAATCCGGATTCACACTGATCACGTTGACCAGCGCCGAATTCAGGAAAAGGTGCCAGTCCTTGATCGAGGTATCGAGTTTTCCGGTGACCGCGTAGGTTCCCAGGTCCTTGGCCGCGCCCGCGGTCCAGGTGTAGCCGTCTTTCTCTGCATCCAGCGCGGCTTTTGAGCCGATGGAACCGGACGCGCCGGGCTGATTGACCACCACGACCTTCTGGCCAAGCGGCCCCTCGAGGGCACCCGCCGCGACCCGGGTGACCTGATCCGTCGCGCCGCCCGCGCCCCAGGGCACGATCAGGGTGATCGGTTTTTCCGGCCAACCCTCGGCCTGCGCGGATGTCGACAGGAGCGCAACGGCGAAAGCGCCGCCAAGAAGCGTTTTGAATTTCATGATGAGACCTCCCTCTCATTTATTTTTCGGCACCTTTGGCACCGTTCTTTTTACAAGAATACTAGTATACGCACAAAAATGAAAGCCACAATACCGGGAGTGCATCTCCTACAGCCTGTGGTAACCGGAGTTTGATAGGGCGAAAGGCGGCGCTTGACAGGAACGCACCGAGTCCGGGCGCGCAAAGCGGTCCAAGAAAAAAAGTGTAATCGGGCCTGAAAACACCACACTCACATAAACAAAACCAAGCAAAAACGGCACTTCACCTAATTGAAATAGCTTCACCTAAAGCACAACCCAAAATAATCTCAAGGCTTTGTATAGAAATTTTGCCGATAGTCCTGGAAGGAGACGAGCCGGATGGCAGCAAGCCCCGGAGTCATGAAAAGGCGGGATCATGAAAAAGCGGCGGCGACCCGGAAGAAACGCCCGGCACGACATCCCACTTGATTGGTCCGCCCGTCATGACTGTATCGCACGGTAATCATGAGAAGAGACTGGCCTGCTCAGAACCATGGAACTGAACATTAGGCCGGAGCGGAGACAGTATGCTCGGCGCGAGCAACAACATCGAGATCAGTCACCGCCGCATCACCGCGGAAGTATTGGCCAGGTTGAGGGTCGTTCAAGGACGCTTTGCGCGCGGCGACAGGAATGCCGGGCGGGTGATCCTGAAGGAATGCGATCTCTCGAACCTGGATTTCTCGTCCTCCTGTTTTGCCGGCGCCCACTTCATCGCCTGTAGCTTCGCGAACGCCAACCTGACCGATGCCGACTTCAGCAGAACAATGCTGTTCGGATCCAACTTCGAGCGCGCCAACCTGACCCGCACAAACTTCGAGAGCGCCAATCTCCAGGCGGCCACCTTCGATGAAGCCACCATGGAAGATACGCGTCTCGATCGGGCCGACATTCGCAAAGGCACGCTGATCCACGGCAGCGAGAAGGAAGGCACGGCGAGCTATCAGGAGATCGAAACCTCGTTCCGTGAGGCCGAGCTGCGCGGCACCAACTTCACAAACGCCTTCCTGCGGAACGCGAACTTCGACGGCGCAAAGCTCGATAACGTCAAGCTGAAGGGAGCCGACCTGAGAGGGTCGAGTTTTCACGGAGCCGAACTGAAAAATGTCGACGCATCCCAGGCGCTGATCCAGGACGCCGACTTCCGCTCTGCCTCCCTGGAGGGAGTCGAACTGGGCGAGAGCCTGTCGCTGCTGGCCGCCGCCCCGGCTGCACCGATGGAGAAAGAAAGTCTGGAGACCATCATCGCCGACCACGAACGTTGGGTGGCATCGGGCGGCAAAGATGGAAAGCGGGCCTCCTTTGCCGAACAAAATCTCTCCGGCCACGACCTGGCCGGACGGAACCTCGCGACGATCTGCTTTAACTACGCAAACCTCAGCGGGGCAAATTTCTCCCGAATGGTCCTGGCGGCCTGCAGTTTCCAGTATGCAAATCTGCGCGGCGCGGATCTGACGGGCAGCGATCTGCGCGGAGCGGATTTCAGCCATGCCGTGATCACCAATGCAAAGCTGGAGAGCTGCATCACTGGAGCGCTGCCGGGCACCGGGTTAAGCACAGTTATTGAGAGAAACGACTGAGATCGGGACCGGTCGGGACTAGCGCGTAGCTTTCGCCAGATCGATGAAGGCCCGCAGCCGGGCCGGCATGTGGCGTTTGCTGAGATAGTTGATGGTATAGCGGTGCTGGGGCGTGGTTTGGCCCTCGAGCAAGGCGACCACGCGACCTGCCGCAATCAAGGGTTCCGCTGCCTTCGTGTAGACGTAGCCCAGGCCGAGACCCGCCTCCGAGAAGCTCAGTAGCGTTGTTACGTCGTTCACCACGAAACGGGGTTTCGGCATCACACCGTAGGCCCCCTCGGGTCCATTGAAGCTCCAGGGAGCCAGGCGAGTCTCATCGCCGAAGGCATAGCAGATACCGTCGTGATCCGTGATATCGGCCGGTGTTTCCGGACGGCCTGCGCGCGCCAGGTATTCAGGCGCGGCGATGATCGACATCTCCAGCGTCGGGCCGATGGGCACCGCGTGGGTGTCTTGCTCCAGCAACGCGGTGGAGCGGATCGCAGCGTCGATGCCGCCACCAACCAGATCGACCTTCCGGTCGTCGTAGATCAGCGCGACGTCCACCCGGGGATAGGCTTTGGCAAAACGCGTGATCATCCGATCCAGGAAAAATGCACCGCAGCTGCGCGGCGCGCTCAGGCGCAGGGTGCCCGAAGGCACTGCGTCGTCTCTGTGGATTTCGCGCAGCGCCTTCTCCAATTCTGTCACCGCGGGCAGGCTCAGCTCGTAGAGCTTTGCCCCAGCCGGGGTCAACGCCACCTGACGCGAGGTCCGCTCGAAAAGGCGCGCACCGAGGTGATCTTCGAAGCGCTTGATCGCCTCGCTGACCGAGCCGGGTCCGATCTGCAGGCGGCCCGCCGCCGCGCGGAAGCCGCCGCTGCGCGCAACCTCCACAAAGACGCTCACGTCATTCAGCTGGTTTCGCTTCATTGTTCTATTTTTCGATCAATTTGTTCAATTTATATCGGGTTTATATAACGATAGAAGAGCGTAGATAGGAAGGGAAGCCAAAACACGAACCAAGTTGACCAGCAAATGAAAGGCCCCTGCCATGAACGACAAAGACGCCATCAACGCCGCATTGAACCAGTGGCTGACCAGCCTGGACAGCGGCAACCTGCAAGGCATGCTCGACACCTGCGATCCGGAGGTCGTGGTCGCCAACGAGAACACGCCCACCACCATCGGCCTCGACGCGATCCGCGACAAGTACGCGCCACGGATTGCCGCCCTGCGCTTCAAGTCCGGTTTCGAGACCGAACATCTGGCGGTTTACGGTGATTTCGCTGTCCTGATCGGGCATTTCGAAGCGCAAACCACCAACAAAAAAACCGGCGAGATCGGTGGCGGGTCCGGGCGCCTCGGGCTCATCTACCGCCGTCATCCCGACGGGTCCTGGAAAATGCTCCTCGATATGGACAACAACGCCTGATCTTGTTTCCGAGAGGAGCCCGCCATGACCGCTAAAACCGCCGAACGTCCCCGGGACATCGCCACCTGCGTCGCCGCCTGCCTGAAAGACGGAGACCTGGAGGGGATTGTGTCGCTCTTCCACCCGGCGTGTCAGATCTTCTTTCCGCCGAACGAAACGCCGAAGTACGGGCAGACCGGCGCACGCGAGGTTTTCGCGGAATTCGTTGCCCTGCGCCCAACCCTGATCTCAAAGGTTACGTCGGAAGTGATCAACGGGAACATCGCGCTCCTGCAGGCCGAATGGCAGCTTCTGGATGCGGAGGGCGGGATGCTCACAGCAGGCCGCTCGACGGAGGTCGCCAGGAAGCTGGAAAACGGCGGCTGGGGATACTTTATCGACTGCCCAACCGGTCTGCCGACAGGGTAGCGAATCTCTTGGGCGTTAAGACCTCGAGCCCGGTTTCATCGAACTTTTCCTAGCGCGACCGCCACAGAAATACCTAGGGTGTGTGGGAACCACCACCCTTGTTAGAGCTTTGTTTGCATTAATAGGTGTATATATGATGTTGACCCGACGCTGAAAAAGTAAACGCCGCTGGTCCCCGGCTGCTGACGATACTGGTGCCTATGCTGACCCTTCCCGAGTATGCCCTGGACAAGCGAGTCTTTGGGCCGGTTCCACCCGAAGAAGCGCAGTTCATCTCGCCATTGGTCAGCGATGCCCTCAGTCATTGGCACAGCCTCAAGGGCGGGCGGCCTTATCCGCTGCGCCGTGACTTCCTGCCCGAGAACGCGACCCGCTTCTGGCGCTACCTGGCGCTCATGGATGTGCTCAACGACGACTATCGCATCCGGTTTTTCGGCAGCAAGCTGGTTGAGACCTACGGCGAGCTGACCGGCCGGAAGATCTCGGAACTCGACCCGGCGATCAGGGACCGCAACCGCCTGATCTTTGACGCCTGCCGGGACAGCCAGCGGCCCGCCTACGCCTACTGGCCCATGAGCGCGGCGCGGGACAAGCCCTTTCTCGATGTGGAAGGGCTGTGCCTGCCGTTTTCAAAGGACGGCACCAGTCTGGATCTGATCGCGGGGCTCAACGTGAGCTCCTCGCGCCGGACATTGCGATAGGCGCGGCTATCCCGCCCGATGCCCTCTTGCCCTGCCATGCCGCCGCGCCAGGGCGAAACCCGCCAGACCCAGACCGAAGAGCGTCAGCGTGCCCGGCTCCGGAACCGCCGCCATGGCGGGCGCCGCAACCAACAGCAGGTTGTCCACGGCCATTAAGCTCTGAGTGTTACCTGGGGGAACGCTGAATTGGATCTGCGAAAAAGCCGCGGTGCTGTCGATCACCCCCAAGAACCCGGCGGTATCCCCCAGTGTGTCTATGACATCAACGACCAGGCCTAATTCGGGGATGGTCAATTGAAGCGGGCCCAGAAAAGCGAACCCCAGGCCGACTCCCGTCACAGGCTCGGGAAGGGTCCAGATCAGGTTCAAGGCCCCAGTGCTGGCATTACTGCTTAAGTCGGCTTGAAAGAAACCACTGCGAACAGTGTTTTGACTCGAACTCGGCTGCCCACCGGCCAAGGTTGAAACCACGCCGTTGCCGAAAGTGATTGAAGTGCCGTCTGCGATTTCAGTGTCAAATCCCTCGTTCGTAATCGGTGCCGGGCCAGCGGCGGTCACGAAATCAGAAATGTTAGTGAAGGTAATGGGCGCAGCCTGGGCGCTGCCGACCGACAGGGCGAAGCCGCAGAGGGCCAGGACGAGGCCCGCCGTCAGTGATTTAAGACGCCGCATTCTGCTGCCCCCGTGTCTTGCCGTGCCGCCGCGCCAGGGCGAAACCCGCCAGACCGAGACCGAAGAGCGCCAGCGTGCCCGGCTCCGGAACTGCCGCCATAGAGGGCGCCGCTGCGAAGCGCAGGTTATCGATTGAGAACCTGCCCAAACCAGTGCCCTGAATGCTGAACTGGATCTGGGTAAAGGGCGTCTGGCTGTTGATCAGACCGAATGCACCACTCGCGGCCCCCATCACTGTGTTGATATCGAAGAAGACATCCGACCCGGGGATGGTCACGTCGATGAGGCTGGTAGACCCAAAATCCGCGATGAAACCAATTGCCGGGACGGGAAAGGTCCAGGTCAGGGTCAAGGGCGCACCGCCGCCAGAGCCGTCCAGGCTCCCACGAAAGAGACCGTTAAGAACTGCGTTATCTAACACAACAGTCCCCAAGTTCCCGCCTGCCGCCGTTGAGACCACGCCGCTGTCGAAGGTTATTTCGACCGCGCCTGCGATGTTATTATTGAAGGTTTCAGTGGTTACCGGCGCGGCGCCGATGGCGCCATTGAAGTCATTCAGGCTGGTCACCGTTATGGGCGCTGCCTGGGCGCTTCCGACCGACAGGGCGAAGCCGCAGAGAGCCAGCAAAAGGCCAGCCGTCAGTGATTTAAGATGCCGCATTCTGCTGCCCCCGTGTCTTGCCGTGCCGCCGCGCGAGGGCGAAACCCGCCAGACCGAGACCGAAGAGCGCCAGCGTGCCCGGCTCCGGAACCGCCGCGATGGAGGGCGCCGCTGCGAAGCGCAAATTGTCGATGTCGAAGCTGTCACCACCATTACTATTCTGAACACTGAACTGGATCCGCCTGAAGGGCGTCAGGCTGTCGATCAGACCAAATGCGCCACTCCCGGCCCCTATCTCTGTGAAGATATCGAAGACCTCACCAGAACCAAGTATGGTCACCTCGAGGGCGCTGGTACGCCCAAAATCCGCGATGAAACCAATGACCGGGACGGGAAAGGTCCAGGTCAGGGTCCGGGGCGCGAAGATGCCATTGGGGTCCAAGCCCCCTCTGAAGAGACCGTTAGAAACTCCGTTATCACCAAACCCGCCTGCCGCCGTTGAGACCACGCCGCTGTCGAAGGTGATTTCGACCGCGCCTGGGATGTTATTACTGAAGGTTTCAGTGGTTACCGGCGCGGCGCCGACGGCACTGTTGAAGTCATTCAGGCTAGTCACGGGCATGGGCGCCGCCTGGGCGCCACCCAGGGTCGGGCCGGTCATCCCCAAGGCCAGAACCAAGCCCGCTGCGTATGATTTAAGACGCCGCATTCTGCTGCCCCCGCACCCTGCCATTCCGCCGCGCCAGGGCGAAACCCGCCAGACCGAGACCGAAGAGCGCCAGCGTGCCCGGCTCCGGAACTGTCACCACAGAGGGTGCCGCTGCGAAGCGCAAATTGTCGACAGAGAAAATCTCAATAAAAGAGCTATTCTGAATGCTGAACTGGATCTGGGTAAAGGGCGTCTGGCTATCGATCAGACCGAATGAACCATTCGCGGCCCCTATCACTGTGAAGATATCGAAGATCTCACCCGAACCGGGTATGGTTACGTCGATGAGGCTGTTAGACCCAAAATCCGCGATGAAACCGATCACCGGGACGGGAAAGGTCCAGGTCAGGGTCAAGGGCGCGGAGCTGCCATCGCCGTCCAGGGCCCCACGAAAGAGACCGTTAAAAACTGCGTTATCAGACCCAACCACCCCCGAAAGCCCGCCTGCCGCTGTTGAGGCCACGCCGCTGTCGAAGGTGATTTCGACCCCGCCCGTGATGCGATTGCCAAAGGTCTCAGTGGTCACCGGCGCGGCGCCGATGGCGCTGTTGAAGTCGTTCAAGCTGGTTACCGTTATGGGCGCCGCCTGGCTGCCACCCAGGGTTAGCCCGCTCATCCCAAGGGCCAGAACCAGGCCCGCTGCGTATGATTTAAATCCCTTCATTGAGTTCCCCTCGCCGCCGCAGCTTTCCGGTCTCTCTTGCGACAAGATTTCCGTGCTGGGCATTTATCATGGTTAAATTGGATCAAGGTTAGATTGGATCAAAGCCCGCCGGGAACTGAAAAAGCGCCGAAGCTCCCGCGAGCCTTAGATTGCGCGAGGGATCACATCAGAGTGACCCGGGGAAGTGAAGGGGGCGGGCGCAGTTTGTCCCAAATCTGCGCAATTTTGTCCAATATGGAACAGTGTCCGGGCGAAAGAGGCTGATCCAAGGGTGGAGGTGCCCCTCCGGACAGCCTGAAACGGGGCTCTGGCCTCAAACAAAGCGCGCAGGTCTGCGCCGCAGCCCGAAAAGCCTCTACAATTGTAGGCATACTCAACGTTTTACAAACACTTAGGGCTGATACTTCCGGGTTGGAGCTGCCTCTTCCAGGCAGCGTACGCCCCTATCTGCGCCTTGATCGCCGCCGGCCCGCGCCAAAAGCCGGCAGGACGGGTTGATAAGGGTGGATCGGCAACCTCCGTGGAGACGGCATGCTCAAAGAGAGCAACAACATCATCATCGTCGACCGCCGGATCACCACGGAAGCCCTGGAAAAGCTGATGGTGGTGCAGCGCGGCTTCGCCCGGGGCCGCAAGGCCGCGCGGCGGGTGATCCTGAAAAAGTGCGATCTGGCACACCTGGACCTCTCCTCGGCCTGTTTCGCGGGCGCCCACTTCATCGCCTGCGACTTCTCCAGCGCCAGCCTGCGCAATGCCGACTTCAGCCGCACCGTGCTGTTCGGCTCGAGCTTCGAGAACAGCGATCTGACCAGGACGAATTTCGAGATCGCGAACCTGCAGGCGGCGATCTTCGACAATGCCACCCTGCACGGCACGCGCCTGACCCGGGCGGACATTCGCAAGGGCACGCTGATCCACGGCCAGGAGCGCAACGGCACGGCGGTCTACCGGGAAATCGAAACCTCGTTCCGGGAAGCGGACCTGATCGGGGCCGATTTCGAGGATGCCTCGTTGCGCAACGTCAATTTCTCCAGCGCCCGGATCGATGACGTGAACCTAAAGGGCGCGGATCTGACCGGGTCGCGCTTTCACGGTGCGCAGATCCGCAACCTGGATGTCTCGCAGGCCCTGGTACAGAACGCGGATTTCCGCGCGGCCTCCTTCGAGAACGTCACTCTGGGGGACAGTGCGCTGGTTCTGGCCGCGGCGGCCCAGATGACTCCCACCAGCCGGCGGGACCTGGACGCCATTATTCAATGGCACGAGACCTGGGTGGCGTCCGACGGCCGGGAGGGCACCCGCGCCTGCTTCGACGAGCAGAACCTCTCGGGCCACGACCTGGCCGGCCATAACCTGGCCACGGTGTCCTTCGATTACGCGAATCTCAGCGGCGTGCGCTTTTCCAACATGGTGCTGGCCGCCTGCAGCTTTCAGCACGCGAACCTGCGCGGCGCCGATCTGAGCGGCAGCGACCTGCGCGGCGCGGACCTCAGCAGCGCCGTGCTCACCGGCGCGAACCTGGAGGGCTGCGACGTCGGCGAACTGCCGGAAACCGGGCTGGCCACGATTTTCCCCAGCAGCCGCAGCGAGCGCGCCGGCGCGCAGCAGCTCAGGCGCACGGGCTGAGGGACAGCCGGGCGGCGTTCAAGCGCGCGGCTTTAAAGGAAATGGCGGCTCTCGGAAAAACACTGCAGAGCGCGCGAGGCCGGGGTCAGGAGAGGCCCTTTTGGCCCATGCCGAGGAACTTGTCGCGGCGCTGCTGTTTCAGAACCGTGCCGTCCTTGCCGCGCATCCGCTCCAGCTCCGCCTCGATGGCGTTGCCCACGGCGGTGATGGTTTTCTCGACGCCCCGGTGGGCGCCGCCGAGCGGTTCGCTTACGATCTGATCGATCACGCCCAGCAGCTTGAGATCCTGCGCCGTAAGCTTCAGGGCCTCCGCGGCCTCCTTGGCCTGATCGCCGCTGCGCCAGAGGATAGAGGCGCAGCCCTCGGGCGAGATCACCGAATAGATCGAGTGCTCCAGCATGATGACCGCGTTGGCCGAGGCCAGAGCGATTGCGCCGCCGGAGCCGCCCTCGCCGATGATCACGGAGATCACCGGCACCTTCAGGCCGAGACAGACCTCGATGCTGCGCGCGATGGCCTGGGACTGGCCGCGCTCCTCGGCGCCGATGCCGGGGTAGGCCCCCGCGGTATCGACCAGGGTGACCAGCGGCAGGCCGAAACGGTCCGCCATCTCCATCAGGCGCTGGGCCTTGCGGTAACCCTCGGGCCGGGCCATGCCGAAGTTGTGCTTGACCCGGGCGTTGGTGTCGGAGCCCTTTTCCTGGCCGATCACCATGACCGAATGGCCCCGGAAACGGCCGATCCCGCCGACGATGGCGTGATCCTCGGCAAAAGCCCGGTCACCCGCCAGCGGGGTAAAGTCCTCGATCAGCTGTTCGACGTAGTCGTTGAAGTGCGGGCGGTCGGGATGGCGGGCCACCTGGCTCTTCTGCCAGGCGCTCAGGCGGGCGTAGCTCTGCCGCAGCAGCCGGTCCGACTTTTCCTGCAGCTTGGTGACTTCCTCGGCGATATTCATGTCGCCGCTGTCGGAGATATGCCGCAGCTCCTCGATCTTGCCCTCGAGTTCGGCGATCGGCTTTTCGAAATCCAAAAAGTTATGCATGACCTAATTCCCGACGATCCGGCGCGCGTTTGCTCCTCAAAGCCCGGCGCAGGCTCCTCAACCCATTTACCCCAACAGTCTCCTGCCCAGCCCTCTCCACGCGCACCCAACGCGCGGCTCTCACCGCTGATGTCACCGGGTTAAGACGAAGGCTTCGACAGAAGAAACACACAGTGCGGGCCTGTCTAACACAGGCCGGCGCCAGCGTAAAAGCAATCGCGGCAAAGATTCTGTAACAATTCGCGAAAAAATGGATCCTGAAAATTCCTCCCCCGTCTCCGGGAGAGTGATGGCCTTGCGTGGAACCTGCATCCGGCCCTCGCCCCCACCCGGCCAGGCCGCTTGGTTTGACCAGGTTTCGACGCGTGTCGAAACCGGCACCGGCCCTCACCCCCACCCGGCCACATGTGTGGTTTGGTTAGGTTTCGACATATGTCGAAACCGGCACCGGCCCGCACCCCCACCCGGCCACCCATCGGAATGATCATGTGGGTGGCCGGGTGGGGGTGCGGGCCGGAACCGCATCTAGACCAACCTAACAAGGACCGGCACAAAAACCCAAGCTTGACGCAAGGCCGCGGGCGGCTGATGATCGGAGCCGTTCCTAGGGGGGCCTTTTATCAGCCTGCGGGTTGATATTGACGGGCTGAGATACTGGGCAGGCGGCAACGCCCCCAGTGACCCTTCGAACCTGATCCGGGTAATGCCGGCGCAGGGAAGGAAACCGGTTCTCACCACGAGAGAACACTCCGCAAAGACCCTCCGCTACTCACTCCCGGATCTCCTGGTGACTTTTCGAATGGAAAAGCACTGATCGTCTGAGTCTCGCACGCGAGGCGCATAACGGATTAAGGAGGTCCGCCATGTTGTTCCGTTTTTCATCCAAGCCGCTCTTGCGCGCTTTCCGCCCGACCCTCGCCGCCCTGGCGCTGGCGATGGTCTCAAGCCTTTCCATCACCCCGGCCCAGGCCGCCGAGAAGACCACGATCCTGCTGGACTGGTTCCTGAACCCGGACCACGGGCCGCTGGTGGTGGCGCAGCAGCGTGGTTACTTCGCCGAGGAAGGCCTGGAGGTCGAGCTGATCGAGCCCGCCGATCCCAACGATCCGCCCAAGCTGGTCGCCGCCGGCCGGGGGGATCTGGCCATTTCCTACCAGCCGCAGCTGCATCTGCAGATCGAGGCCGGCCTGCCCCTGACGCGCATCGGCACCCTGGTCGCCACACCGCTGAACACCCTGCTGGTGCTGGACGACGGCCCGATCAAATCCATCGCGGACCTGAAGGGCAAGAAGGTAGGCTTTTCCGTCGGCGGTTTCGAGGACGTGATGATGACCGCCATGCTGGCGCGCCACGGCCTGACCACCGACGACATCGAACTGATCAACGTGAACTTCTCGCTCAGCCCGGCGATCCTCTCCGGCCAGGTTGACGCGGTGATCGGCGCCTACCGCAACTTCGAGCTCAACCAGATGGACATCGAAGGCCACAAGGGCCGGGCCTTCTACGTCGAGGAGGAGGGTGTCGCCACCTACGACGAACTGATCATGGTCGCCAACAACGCCAAGCTCGACGACCCGCGCTTCCCGAAAGTCCTGCGCGCCATGGAGCGGGCCGTGACCTTCATGATCAACCACCCGGACGAAGCCTGGAACGACTTCATCAGCTACCGCAAGGAACTGGACGACGAGCTGAACCGCCGCGCCTGGCGCGACACGCTGCCGCGTTTTGCATTGCGCCCCGCCGCCCTGGACAAGGGCCGTTACGAGGCTTTCGCCGCGTTCCTGCAGGAGCACAAGATGATCGGCAAGCTGGTCCCCGTGGAGAGCTACGCGGTCGAGTTGGAGAGGTAGGCCCAGTTTTGGCTGACGCCTAGTTCGGTGCCGGCCCGCACCCCCTCCCGGCCACTTGGCGTGGTTTGATTAGGTTTCGACTGACGCCGAAACCGGCACCAGCCCGCTCCCCCTCCCAACCACCCAATGCGATTATCCTGTGGGTGGTTGGGAGGGGGAGCGGGCCGGCACCGAAACTCCATTCAAGAGTGAGAACCTATGAGCTCGTCAAACAACGAGAATGAATTAACCACCACCCGCTTTACCGACCGCCTCCGCGACGAATCAGAACCCTTCTGGACCCAGGCCACCACCCACCGCTTCACCCGGCAGCTCGCGGACGGGACCCTGCCGGACGAAGTTTTCATCCGCTATCTGATCCAGGACTATCACTACGTGGACTGTCTGGCGCAGGCGGTCGGCTTCGCGGTCGCGCTGGCCCCCGACATGGCCACCCGCCGCCCTCTGGCCGGTTTCCTCTCGGTCCTGACCAACGCCGAAAACGATTTCTTCCTGAAGTCCTTCGCGCGCCTGGGTGTGGATGAGGCCACCTGGCGCAACACCCCGCCCTCACCTGTTACGCAAGCCATCTCGGAGGCCATCGTCGGCGGCGCCAGCGGCCACGCTGGATCAGGCCAATACCCCGAAGCCATGACCGTCCTGCTCTGCTCCGAATGGGTCTACCAGGCCTGGGCCGAGCCGGTCGCCGACGCCCAGCCGCCCCAGCCACAATACCGGGAATGGATCGAACTGCATGCGACGGCCGAGTTCATCGGCTTCGTGGAGTGGCTACGGGAAGAGACCGACCGGGCCTGCGAGGGATTGGATGCAGAGCGGCAGGAGGCTCTGGTCGCGCTCTTCCGGAAGGTGACGGAGCTGGAAGCGGCGTTTTTTGAGGATGCTTTTGGAAGTTGAGTAAGCTTGGGACCCACTAGCCGGTGGCGGACCAGATCGGGTTTTGCTGCTTCAAAGGTCCCTCCCAGTCTCCGGAACGCCCCCATAACGTTTCTCGAATTATGCAGCCCTCATTTGCAGTATTTGCAGTTCGGGCACTTCAACAATCTGCGATGCTCTGGGCGCTGGTAAATATGTCCTCTAGGGTTATTTACAATTCTTGGATTTCGAAAATCATCGTGAAGATTAGTGTCTCTCGAAAAAAGCACTCTAGCGCCTGACACCAACGCAAGCGCAAGTATATGTTGGTCATCAGATTTTACGCCATCGGGAAGTGTATTTTTTTTGTTTTCCACCAAATCATCATTCACTTCTCTTAATCTTCCAGATTTCAAGAGTTGAATGTATAAACCTCTAAATTTGCACCTTAACATTTCCTTCTTATGATCATGTCCAGAAACACATCTTATTGTGTCTCTTTGTAGCGCCTCGATTATCGGCTTCGCTGCTTCGGAAGGCCTGATGCACTCATCTGCTACATTCGCATCAATAATCAGACACATATTTAAATTTCCAAGCCCAAAGATCGCATTTCCTCGTCAAGAAAAAACTGTCTATATCCTTTTGGGGCATTCACCAAATTTCCACTACTATCGATCGATATTTCATGAATAATTACATCGTGGCCAATTCGTTCAAAATACAGAATTCCAACGTCTTTCGGTGACAATACAACACCCTCCCTCACTTCCATTCTTATTCTGTCCAGCAAATGATCACTATGAGTTTCAATAAAAATACTGTGCCTTCTCGACTTAGCCATGTGTGAGAAGAAGCTACCTAATTCTGCCTGTGCTTTAGGATGTAAATGGACTTCAGGTTGCTGAAACAAAAATAACGTTTTTCGATTTGCTCTCAGTATATCGGTCAGAATGGGCAACGCTTGGCTAACACCGTAGCCCACATCTACGAGATTGGACGCACGTTTCTCCATTTTTACGATGATTTGAAATGGCCCACCTGTGGAAGCACCAACTTTCTTGACAACGACATCTTGAAACAAACCTGAAGCACGCCCAAACTCGATAAGGCTTTTTCTTATTCGCAGCCATTTGTCAGCATCAAAATAGTTTAGCTGAGCAAGCACGAAAGGCATGTGGCCGCCATCTGGCGTTTGAGAGATATCCGAAGGATTATAAGTTCTTTCGGGCCTAGAACGAACAGGAGCAGAGGAATAAACCCCCGACGGCAACAATCTAAGAGCACTTCTATACATACGACCAAGAACTGACATCTCGGATCGAAGCGCTCTTGCATGCCCTTGCGAAGACATCACGTCTTCATCGCTCAAGCTCTCAATCTCGTCATACAAAATATTTCTAAGAAAAAACTCTATTATAGACAAATCTAGGTTCCCATAATCTGACGACAAAATTGGAAACTCAGGCTCAAAGTCGACAATTTTAGCTGAAGGCAAATTCACCCTAAAATTTGTTCGCTCCTCTGACCGCAATTCAAATCCGTAAGACCCAGCGCTAAAAGACACTTCTCGCAAGTGCGGTTGAGATTTTTTATCTGAAAATTCAATAAATAGCTTAAATGGAATCTTCCTGTTTTCTCCATCCTCCTTGCCAAACAAGTCCGCCTCAACACCTCTACTCCTACTAGCCACTAAAACATCTTCAACTTCAAAAGAAAACGAATCTGCTCTACCGAATCTCCCACCTCTGTAGTGCGCAATATTTTCGTAGGCCCCCAAGTGGAAAGGCTCTTTATTGAAAGATGCTTTTGATTTTCGATCAAAGAGGTCAAATATAAATCGGGTCGCCGCCAAAAAGGATGTTTTGCCAGCGCTGTTTTCACCCACAAGCAGGTTAATTGGGCGAACCTCGACAACCTGCTGCTCATGAAAACACCGGAAGTCTGAAATTTTAATTTGCAATTTTTATCCTCTTACTTCATTCGCCGGGCATCGATGTATTTACACTGAGCACAATACACGACTCGTATCGTCAAATACACAAACAACCGGTGGCAGGTTGCGCTGACCCATTTACACTTGCTTGCCGCCTATGTAATGAGTGTCAGATTGAACTATCCCACCCGGCGCAGCCACGGAGCGATCAGAGGTCACTCCACCACATCACGAAAGAATTCGCTGCACACCAGGGCAACCTCTTTCGGGGCTTCGACCATGGGGACGTGACCGACTTTCTCCATGACGATCTTTCGGCTGTTGGTGATCTCTCGATGTAAAAATTCGGCGTTGTCGACGTGGAAAATTTTATCCATCGCGCCCCAGAGTATGAGAGTTGGTGTGGTGATTTTTGGAAGATGCGCCGTTTGATCCAAATCCTGCGCGATATCTTCGGCAATCTTGCGGTTGATGGCGGTGCGTTTGACAAACTCTCTGGCCAAGGCAGAGACCATAATGCCGGGGATATAGGGTGGAGCCTCCATACCAATGCGCATCATCGCCCGATAGTCTGAAGCATCGCGCACCTCAAGCATTGGATTGATGCCGGTCTTTTCCACATGCTGTCGTAACCAGCTCGGGGTTACGTCTGCCCCGGCGGTGTCGATCAGCACCAGGGATGCGACAAGAGCGGGTGATGTTGCGGCGAGCTGGATTGCAATGGCGCCGCCCATGGAATTGCCGATCAGATGTGCCCGCTTGATCCCGAGTGCAGCCAAAAACTCTTTGAGCCGCGCCGCCTGATACTGGATGCCATAGTCCAGCCCAATATCCGAGACGCTTTTGCCATGTCCCGGTAGATCCGGAATGATCAGAGGAAGGCCGCTTTTGAGGTGCTGCGCAAAACGAAGCCAGGATGTTTTGTCTGCAGCCGCGCCATGCAGCAGGACGAGGGCTTCCGATAAAGCGCCGGACGCGCTGTTCGCGCTGCGGAGGAATTCGACATCGCCAAAGGAAAGTTGAAGGGAGTCTCTCACCAGACCAGCGCGCCTGGACTCTGCCGCAATCGCTTTTTCCAGGAAAAAATCACCGATGGAATTTAAAAGGGTACCCATAGCCGCCAGGATGTTCGTTACTTCATCCCACATATCACAGTCTGGATGGATAGTAAGGCCCTGAATTTCGGGTCAGGAGTGCAATCGAACCAGGCGGCCTGACGCAGGCTCAAGGCGCCTGCGGCAGAGCGAAGCAAGCGCTATTCCAACGCCTAGCCGCTGTCAGAGTCAGGTCTCCGCTCGCACGTTATCGGCGATGACAGCAGACACACACACGACCCTGCGAACCTGTTCGGCGTACTCACCCCAAAAGAAATGACCACGCCTAACCCTTACGGCGCAGCCCTTCCGCGTTGGCGGCTTTCAAGGCCCAGAGAACAATCTGGGGCGAAACCTCGGTCGGTTCGTTGTGGATGGTCTCGCCGGAGGCACAGGCCGCTGTCGCGGCAATCATCAGTTGCTCGTCATCGGCACTTTCCAGGCCGATGTCGGCGAGAGTCGTCGGCAGGCCGATCGCCTCGCAGAAGCCGTAAACCTGATCGATCATGTCTCTTGGCTTATCGGTCAGGAACAGAGAGGCGAGAACGCCAATGGCCACTTTCTCCCCATGCCAGTAGCTGTGGGTTTCTTCCAACGCCGTCAGGCCGTTGTGGATGGCGTGACAGGCGGCCAGACCGCCGCTCTCGAAACCCAGGCCGCTGAGCAGTGTGTTCGCCTCAATCACATGCTCCAACGCCGGAGTCACGGCTTTCGCCTCACAGGCCGTCAGCGCCAGAGGGCCGTACTCCAGCAGGGTGTCGAAGCACAAACGGGCCAGGGCATTGGCGGTCATGGTCCCCGGGCGGCCCGTCATATTCGCGGCCATGCGAATCCGGCAGGATTCCGCTTCCAGCCAGGTTGCGAGCGCATCGCCCATGCCGGCGATCAGGAAACGCGGCGGGGCCTTTACGATGATCGTCGAGTCGACAATGACCACGTTCGGGTTCTGCGGCAGGACGAGATATCTGGCGAACGCGCCAGCCTCTGTGTAGATGACCGAGAGCGCACTGCAGGGCGCATCGGTCGAGGCTATGGTCGGGACAATGACGATCGGCAGGACCGCCTCATGGGCCACCGCCTTGGCGGTATCCAGGGTCTTGCCACCGCCAACACCCACAATCACGTTCGCCCCGGCCGACTCCGCCACAGCCTTGATCCGCGCAATTTCGGGATCACTGCACTCGCCGCCGAAGACATCGATGACGGCGTCCGGCACCCCTTTCAAACCGGCCGAGACCTCGTCGTTCAGGTTCGCCTGGACGAAGGGATCGACCAGAACGAGCGGCTTGGATCCCAATCGCTTTACTTCTTCGCCCAGCACGCCGAGAGCGTTGGCGCCCTGGACGTATCGCCCTGGAAAAATCGACGTGGTGATCATGTTCGACTTGTCTCCCAATTGTCAGCTGTTGCGTACCGGATGTGCTGCGTCCCCGATGTTCAGCGTCCCGGTACATCTTTGATATCGCTTATGCACAGGCATCTCCTTGCGGTAAATCAAGTGAAGCGGGCGCTCCAGCATCGCCTCGCCCGTTCCGCTTTGCGGCAGATCTTTGGTTGGGCGTCCTCAACGAGGATAAAGGTTACTTGGGGTCGGCTCCAAGTCTGTGCGCGGTACACAACGGCTCTCGTGCTCAAACCTTAGAACGCGTCAAACAACTCCGACCTGCGCTGATCCGGGGCGCCGCCGTGCCGCACCCGACCGATTACGGCCCGCCGGACTGAAGCTGCCGCGCTATGAACCTTCGAGTGCAGAAGTTCTTGACGCCGGGCGGGATTATGCCAAATGCTAGGTGCCGTCGCCCGGGCAGTTGCCGGGGATCGGCGAAACCGATTGAACTCCTGGGTAATGTATCGCGTCTGCTCCTCCCGCGGCGGCATCCGGCCGCGAGAAACCAAACCTGTCCTGAAGAGCCCCCCAGCCCCCGGAAGCGGGTGCAGGAACTTTGGCGGTGTCACGGTCTGGCGGTCTGGTGATCTGGCGGAATGATACCGATCCTTGGAACTTGAGCTGAAACCGACCGCAGACGACTGGGAAACTGAAAATGACCGAGGTGTTTTCCCTCGCCGCGGAGAATCTGGTCTCTCCGATGGTCCTCTCCTTCGCGCTCGGCCTCGCGGCTGCGCTGGCGCGATCCGACCTCTCCATACCGGAAGCCGCCGCCAAGACTCTCTCCGTCTATCTTCTCTTCGCCATCGGCTTCAAGGGAGGCGTCAGCGTCGCCGAACACGGGATCGATGCATCCCTCGTTCAGTCGCTGATCGCCGGTATGATGCTCTCGGCGGCGCTGCCCGTTCTCGCCTTCCTGCTGCTGCGCGTGCTCACGAAACTGGACCGTCTGAACGCCGCCGCGGTCGCGGGACACTACGGATCGATCTCGATCGTTACCTTCGTCGCGGCCACATCCGTGCTGGAAAGCCAGGGAATCATTGCCGAAGGCTATATGGTGGCGGTTGCGGCGGCCATGGAAGCGCCGGCGATCCTCTCGGCGCTCTGGCTCGCGTCAAGTGGCGGTAGTAAGGAGGGCGGCAGCAAAGGGCGCATGGACTCGGAGCTCTGGCGCGAAGTCCTGCTCAATAGCTCGATCGTTTTGCTGATCGGGGCATTCCTGATCGGCTGGATCACCGGCCCCAAGGGCCTGGAGGACATCGAAAGCTTTATCGTGGCCCCCTTCAAGGGCGTTCTCTGCCTCTTCCTCCTGGACATGGGGCTGCTTGCGGGACGCGGCATGAGGTCTGGCCATGGCGCGATCGGCATCGGCGCGATCGTCTTCGGCATCACCATGCCGGTGCTGGGCAGTGTCGCGGGTCTGTCCGCCGCTCTGCTGCTGGGCCTCTCGACCGGCGGAATGCTGCTGATGATGGTTCTTTCGGCCTCGGCCAGCTATATCGCCGTTCCGGCTGCCATGCGCGTGGCATTGCCGGAGGCGAACCCTTCCATATATCTCACGTTATCACTGGGCGTGACTTTCCCCTTCAATCTGATACTGGGGATCCCGCTTTACCTTGCCATGGCGCAGGCTACGACCGGAGGCTGATATGGATACGCACAAAGCCAGAAGGGTGGAAATCACCATCGAAAGAGTCATGCAGTCGCGGCTGACCGAAGCGCTAAAGTCCGCGGATGTCACCGGCTACTCGGTGCTGCCGGTCCTCGGCGGCTCGGGCCGGTCCGGGGAGTGGAGCCGTGCCGGACAGGTGAGCGAGGCGGGCGATATGGTGCATGTGGTCTGCATCGTCCGGCCGGACCGCCTTGACGCCCTGCTCGATGCCGCCTTCGCCGTGGTCGAGCGTCATATCGGGGTCGTCTGCGTCACCGATTGCGACGTCCTGCGCGCCGAGCGCTTTTAGCAGCGAAGCTCCGGACTTTCGGCGGTCGGTCGGACAATCCTGGATAAATTGCCGAACCTGCTGAGTGCCCGGCTGCATCCGCGACGTCCTCTGAGCCGCCATCCTCCCGGGTACCTGACCTCTCCCGCGCGGCGGCCTATTCTGGTAAGGTTCCGCCGCGGAGGGTATGGAAATGGCACGCGTCAGCCACAGAGTCGGTATTGCCGGTGAGATCGGGGAAATCTACCGCGCCATGCATGAGCCCGCTGGCCTGGACGGCTGGTGGTCGACACGGAGTGAGGGCACGCCGGAAATCGGGCGGGTTCTGGACCTGCACTTTTCCGATGTGGTCACCCTGTCGTTCAGGATCGAAGCATTGGAAGAAAATACGCGGATCCGCCTGCACTGCGTTTCCGGGCCAGGGCCGTGGCGGGACTGCAGGCTGGAGTTTTCCTTCGAGCAGGACGCCGGTCAGGTCTGGGTCAGGCTGGAGCATGAGAACGCAGCCGCGTCCGAGGAAGACTTTCTTTACTTCAGCACGAAGTGGACCTGCTACCTGCTGAGCCTTCGGGACTTCATCGAGACCGGAAGGGGCCGTCCCTATCCCAATGACGTCAAGATTCATCTTGGGGACTAACAGACTCATGGCATCAGGACCCAGCACGTGAGCTCGGCGCAAGAGTTCGGCGCAAGAACTCGGCAAAAAGCCGGAAAACCTAGCGCCTGAAGGCGGCAAACCGGCCGTTGACCTGCCTGAGAGAGGATGAAAGACCTCGTGCGGGCAAGTTTTCCCGCGAAACTGTCGTTTTTAACGGAATAAAACGAACGCGTGAGTTGTTGACCCTCTGTAACGGGCCCATTGCCCGTCCTCGAGCCGGCGCAAATGCCGGAGAGAAGAAGCAGGGATATCATGGCAACGCGTTTATTTGCATGGGTTTTGGCAGTCCTCGGGCTGTACGCACCTGTCACAGCCCAGGCTGCTTCCTTCGCAATTTCCAACATCGTGTTCAGCAACGAAGCCGGGAACGACCAGGGCTTCAAATGGTCTGTCGAGTGGGCCCCGGATTCCCGCTTCGATCTCGAGACGGGCGAAGAGGCGGTCGTTATCTATGGCGCGTTGATCATTCACGATCTTCGCCTGCCGCCCGCCCTTGCTCACGATAGCGGCGCTCACGATAGCGGCGCCCAATACAGCGATGCCCAATATAGCGGTGGCAGCTTCCAGGTCTCATTCGACATCTCCCCTGCGGATGGGACCGTTTCGATGCAGGGTTCTCCAGTGGCCCGGTTTTTACCGAACCCTCTCTCGGTCTCCGTGGATTTCGACAACACACCCCGTGCCTTTTCCTTCGGAGAGGGCGGCGTGTTTTTACTGACTTTCCTGGACAGCACCCGCGTTGAGAACAGCGGCCTCTTTTTGCTTTCGGCGAAAATCGAGCTCATCTCGGACAGCCGGCCTTCCAACCCGGCTAAAGACAAGGCGCCAGAGGCGCAGGTCACCAACATTCCGGAGCCGGCAAAACATGCGCGTCTCGAGTCAACACCCATCGGCACGGATGCCGCGAGGTTCCATAGTAGAACTCTTCCTTTCTAAAAAAGGGACAGCATAATAATATACCATTTCTGAGAAGTTTTTTTGCGTCACATGAATCATATTTTTGACTTTCCTGATTCAGATAAAGCTATCCATCAGCACAAAGCAGTCGCCTGAAGAAATAAGGTGACACTATGAAAATAAATTACAATCCGCGAGATAAAATTCTAAATATATTATATTTTTCAGTATTTTATAATTTTTTTCACAACACCGAACTTCAGCGCTTTGTGACTTACACCCAATCGAAATGATATTTTTCCAATCATTCGACACGTCTCCAGAACGCATCTCCAGGCCGAATCGAGAGCGCCCATTTCACTAAATAAAATTTATCGAAAATATTTCGGAATAAAGTTAACGGCTCGATTGTTCCATCACTACCAAGCGCTCGAGCCTAGCATGCGCTAGAGCATTAAGAGCCAAATTATGGAGTATGGAATGCCTTTCAAAATTAATTTCGTGATTGGTAGCAACAAAGACGACACGCTCAAGGGTGGAGAGGGCACAGACGTTATTTTTGGTCTGGGCGGAGACGACACCATCGAAGCCAATGGTGGAAATGACATCGTATTTGCCGGAAATGGCGACGACACTGTGAGCGGTGGCGACGGCGTCGACGCGATCTTCGGACAGTCGGGTGACGATGTGTTGATCGGTGACAAAGGCGACGACTTTGTCTTCGGCGGTTACGGCGACGACCGGATGATCTGGAACAACGGTGACGGCTCCGACTTGATGGACGGCGGTGCCGGATACGACACCACGGAAGTCAACGGCGCCGATGGTGCCGGAGACGAATTCGAAGTCGCAGCCAAGGGTTCCAATGTGGAATTCCAGCGTGTCAACCTGGGCCCGTTCAAGCTCGACATCAGGAACACCGAGGAACTGGACGTCAACGGCGGCGGCGGAGACGACAGCTTCAAGGTCGGCGATCTGGAAGGTACCGACCTGCAGGTCGTCAACTTCAACGGCGGCAAGGGTGACGACACCCTGGACGGAACCGAAGCCACACGCACCATCAACGCTGATGGCGGTGAGGGCGACGACCTTTTGAAAGGAAGCTCGGTTGCCGACCATCTGAAAGGCGGCAAGGGTGACGATGTCATCATCGGCAACAAAGGCGATGACACCATGGAAGGTGGTGAAGGCGACGACCTGATGATTTGGAACAACGGTGACGGTTCCGACTTCATGGACGGCGGCGAAGGCTACGACACCACGCAGGTCAATGGTGCCGACGGTGCCGGAGACAACTTCGAAGTGGCCGCCGGCGGGTCGGACGTCGAGTTCAAGCGCACCAACCTGGGTCAGTTCAAGCTCGACATCCAGAACACCGAGACCCTGGAAGTCAACGGCCAGGCCGGAGACGACACTTTCAAAGTCGGCGATCTCGAGGGCACCGACCTTGAGACCGTGATCTTCAACGGCGGCAAGGGCAACGACACCCTGGACGGCGACGAAGCCACCCGCAGCATCATCGCCGACGGCGGCGAAGGCGACGACCTTTTGAAAGGCAGTTCGGTTGCCGACCATCTGAAAGGCGGCGAAGGCGACGATGTCATCATCGGCAACAAAGGCGATGACACCATGGAAGGCGGTGAAGGCGACGACCGCATGATCTGGAACAACGGCGACGGCTCCGACTTCATGGATGGCGGTGCCGGGTTCGACACCGTGGAAGTCAACGGCGCGACCGCGGCCGGAGACAACTTCGAAGTCGCAGCCGGTGGCTCGGACGTCGAGTTCAAGCGCACCAACCTGGGCCTCTTCCAGCTCGACATCCAGAACACCGAGAGCCTGGAAGTCAACGGCGGTGGCGGTAACGACAACCTGAAAGTCGGGGACCTCTCCAAAACCGACCTGAAGACAGTCACCTTCGATGCTGGCGACGGCGACGACTTCCTCGACGGATCGGAAGCCACGACCCGCATCGAGGCCTTCGGCGGCAACGGCGACGACGTCCTGATCGGCGGCTCCGCGCAAGACCTCCTCAAAGGCGGTAAAGGCGACGACGTGCTTGAGGGCGGTGCCGGAAACGACGTGCTCGAAGGCGGCGCCGGAGACGACGTGCTTGAAGGCGGCCGTGGAAACGATCTCCTGAAAGGCGGTGCCGGAGACGACCAGCTCGAAGGCGGGCGTGGAAACGACATCCTGAAAGGTGGCCGCGGCGACGACCAGCTGGAAGGCGGACGTGGAAACGACGTGCTCGAGGGCGGTGCCGGAAACGACGTCCTCGACGGTGGTCGTGGCAACGACGTGCTCAACGGCGGTGCCGGCAATGACGAGCTTGAAGGCGGAAGTGGAAACGACGTCTTCATCTTCGAGCAGGGCACCGGCGACGACACCGTGCTCGACTTCGAGGTCGGCCGCGATGAGCTCGACCTCTCCGATTTCGGCTTCGAATCCTTCCAGGATGTTCTGGACGCAGCCGAAGACCAGGGCGACGACACGGTCATCGATCTTGGCAACGGTGACTCGGTCACCCTGGTCGGCGTGTCCGAAGCCGACCTGAGCGAGAACGACATCGCTATCTAGGCGACATGACGTGGGCCCGGTGTAACGCCGGGCCCACCCCCTTTTCCAAACATCAATCCATTCATTCGGCGCCGTGTTCCTTCGGCGCGTCTGCGGGCAAGTCCACGGGCGCGGCATTACCGCAGGCGCAGACTTAAAAGATCGGGAGTGTGACATGAGCAAGAAGCGAAGCGGTTTATCCGAACTCCAGGCCGCATTCCGAAGCTGCAACGGCGGCTTTTTCATGACCGGCACCTTCAGCCTGATCATCAATCTGCTGATGCTGAGCGGCCCGCTTTACATGATGCTGGTCTACGACCGCGTTCTGACCAGCCAGAGCACATCCACCCTGGTTTATCTTTCCCTCCTGATCGCGGGCCTCTTCGTCATCATGGGGCTGCTGTCGGCGGTGCGGTCCAAGATTCTCATCCGGATCGGCAGCCGGATCAACCTGCGCCTCAGCGAGCGGGTTTTCGAGGCGCAGATCAAAAAGTCCGCGGCCCGGAACAACAAGGGCCAGGACGGTGTGCGGGACCTGCAGACCCTGCGCGAGTTTCTGTCCGGCACCGGTCCCAGCACCCTCTTCGATGCCCCCTGGACGCCGGTTTACATCGCCGTCGTCTTTCTGCTGGACCCACTGCTGGGCTGGATTGCGACCGGCGGCGCGGTTTTGCTGCTGCTGCTGGCCCTGATCAACGAATTCATGACCCGCGGCAATCTGGCCAAGGCCACGCACGCCCTGGCTGAAAGCAATGAAATCGTCGCCGACAGCCGGAACAATGCCGAGGTCCTGGCCTCCATGCACATGCTGCCCGGCCTTTACCGTCAGTGGCAGAAGCTGCAGCACCGGGCGCTGCGTTTGCAGAACAAGGCCAGCGACCGCTCCGCGAGCCTTACCTCCATGACAAAGACGATCCGCCTGATGCTCCAGTCCGCGATCCTGGGCGCCGGTGCTTACCTCGCCATCAGTGGTGTCATCAGCCCGGGTGCCATGATCGCCGCGTCGCTGATCATGGGCCGTGGCCTCGCGCCGGTCGAGCAGGCCATCGGGTCCTGGCGCCATTTCATTGCGGCGCGCGGAGCCCACCGCCGGATCAGGCAACTGCTGGAAGACGTGCCCGCGGAGGAGCCGCGCACCTTGCTGCCGGCCCCCTCAGGCAGGCTGAGCGTGGAAAAGCTGTTCGCCGGTATTCCGGGCAAGGAAGGCAACAGCCTGATCCTCTCCAACATCTCCTTTTCTCTGAACGCCGGTGAGGTCCTGGCCGTGATCGGTCCGAGCGCTTCGGGGAAATCGACCCTCGCCCGTCTGCTGGTCGGTGCCTGGCCGCCGCACCACGGGCATGTCCGTCTGGACAGCGCCGATCTCTGGCAGTGGGACCGCGAGCAGCTCGGCCAATACATCGGCTATCTGCCGCAGGACGTGGAGCTGCTCAACGGCACGGTGAAGGAAAACATCGCGCGCTTCAGCGAAGAGATCGACGACAGCGCCGTCGTGGCGGCCGCCATGAACGCCGGTGCCCATGAAATGATCCTGGGACTGCCGGAGGGTTATAACACCACGATCGGCGCGGGCGGACGCCTGTTGTCCGGCGGTCAGCGGCAGCGGATCGGCCTGGCCCGCGCGCTCTACGGCGATCCGGCCCTGGTCGTGATGGACGAACCCAACGCCAGCCTCGACGCGGTCGGGGAGGAAGCGCTCAGCGAGGCCATCAAACACATGAAGACACGCGGACAGACCGTTGTGGTCGTCGCGCATCGTCCCTCGGCCGTGAAGCAGGCCGACAAGGTCCTGGTGCTCGACCGGGGCAGGGTTTCGGCCTTCGGGCCCAAGTCCGAGGTTTTCGCGGCCCTGTCCGAGCGCAACGCAGGCGATGGAAAAGCCGCCACTTCCACAAATGCCATCACAGGTCCCGGCGCAGGTCTCAGCACCGGCCCGAGGATCGTTGTTCAGCAAAGGAAAGCGTCATGACCCAACTGACCACAGAGCTTAAACCCGCCCCACGGTCAAACAAACCACCTGCCCCCTCCGACCGGATGACCGGACAGGTTGTTTTCGGACTGCTGGTCGTGGTCCTGATGTTCGGTGGCATCGCCGGCTGGACCATCGGCACCAGCATCGAAGGCGCGGTGGTCGCGCCGGGCATGGTGGCGGTCGAGAGCAACCGCAAAACCGTGCAGCATCTCGAGGGCGGCATCGTGGGTGAAATCTACGTCCAGGAAGGCGATTACGCGCAGGCAGGACAGCTGCTCATGCGGCTCGACGACACTCTGACCCAGGCAAACCTGTCGATCGTCGTCAATCAGCAGAACGATTTTCTGGCCCAGCGGGCGCGTCTGACCGCCGAGCTGACAGGCAGGGAGAGTATCGTCTACCCCACGCAGTTGCTGGACCGCAGTGCGGAGAGCGAAGTGGCGGAGATGATCGTGGCCCAGGATCAGCTCTTTACCGCGCGGCGCGAAGCCCGGGCGGCGGAAGCGGCCTCGGTACAGCAGCGTATCGCGGCCTTTAGCGAGCAGATCAAGGGCCTGAAGCAGCAGGGTAGTGCCGTGACCAAGGAACTCAAGCTCTCCCGTGACGAGCTGGAGGTCCTGGAGGGCCTGCTGCGCAAAGAGCTGGTGCCCGTGACCCGGGTTCTGGAACTGCGGCGCAGCCTTGCGCGGCTGGAAGGCCAACGGGCCGGCGGCCGGGCGCAGATCGCCAGCTTGAAAGCACAAATCCACGAAGCGGAAGCGCAGATCGCCCGCGCCGACAAGGATTTCCGGGAACAGGTGAGCCGGGACCTGACAACGGTTCAGGCGCAACTCTACACTGTGACCGAACAGCGGGCAGCCGCCGAAGACCGGCTGGAGCGCGGTGCAATCCGGGCACCGCAGGCCGGGCGGATCCTGGACCTGCGGGTCCACACCAGGGGCGGCGTGATCACGGCGGGCGATCCGATCATGAACATCATCCCCAGCGAAGACGAGCTGGTGCTGATGGCGCAGATCCCACCTGCGGACGTCGACCGGGTGAGCACGGGGCTCGACGCGACCATTCGCCTGACCGCTTTCAATCAGGACACGACCCCGGAAATCACCGGCAAAGTCCAGACGATCTCGGCGGATAGCGTGTACGACGAAGTCAAGCAGACCTCCTTCTTCCGGACCCAGATTTCCATATCCAAGGCCGAACTCAGCAAAATCGGCGGCCTGCAACTGGTGCCGGGTATGCCGGCGGAGATCCTGATCAAAACCGGCGAACGGCAGGTCATTTCCTACCTCATCAAACCCCTGCTCGACAGCTTCGCGCGCACATTCCGCGACGAGTGAGGATCCCCGGCGCCACGGCAAACAGGCCTGTCGTGGTGCCGGCCGGGTTACAAAGGCTTTTGTATCACCCGGATCCCGTCGGCTCTCTCCCATGGCAAATCAATACCCGGGATAGTAATTTTCCCTGCCGCTACACCAATTATTAAGCACTCTACTGTGTCATGACCTTGCAACCTGAGGTATCGACCGGAGTGATCTGATGAGAGGTTTGAAGACACTGGGCGCAATTGCGCTGGGGGTGTTACTGGCGGGCTGCGGCGACGACAATGCCAAGCCCGAGGGTTTCCCGGAATCCCGGGTACGTAACGACATTTACGGGGCGATATACAAACGCCCGGCGGTCACGACCGAGAATCGTGACGTGAGCTACTGGGCGCAGGATCTCGCGCTTGACTACAGCGCACCGCGTTTGAGTGATGCCCCGGCGCAGCTGGTGAAGGCCCGCAAATCAGCGGGCTGTTCGTTGCCGAAACCCTCTGCCGACGCCGAGGTGGTCTATGTGGAAATTTATTCGGGCCGGGATGATGCGCCGCTGTTTCTCGTCACCCCCAAGGACGTCGAAGGCGTTAAACGCTATATCGAGGCCAAGAATAAACGCCCCGATCTCGATCGCCTCTTGAGCTCCGGCAATGCCCGCCAGGTGGATGTTTTCGTCACAGAGGTGGAAAAGCCGGTCTATCTTGTCCTGGCCGCCTACGACACCACGATCTGGTCGCTTCAGCTTGCCGAGGGCGTCAAGCTCGACGGCGTCGCGGTTATCGCTTACGAAGCCCAGGCCCTCGCCCACGCCCCCAAACAGGCGCGTGTCAGCTATATCGTGCACGAGGATTCGCCGCAGTCACGCTGCATGACCGTTCCCCATCGCCCCGTCAATGAGAACTGGAAGGCGGTCGAGCGGGCGGCAAAGCAAAACCACGACCGGGGGTTCAATAAGATCCTCAAAGACGCCCGGCGGGACCATAGAAAATTCCGGAGCTGGATGCTCGGACGTGTCGGGCCGCCCGACCGGAACATCGATGCCTATCAGACGGCCCACGTCCTGATCGGCCCGAAACCGGCCACGCCCCTGCGCTATAAGCCTTTGACCGGCAGCGCGCTTGCCTACAGTGCGAATGCCATTGCGATCTGGGGAGACGAGAGCGATGCCGCCGCGGTCATCTACGACCTGGCGGAGAAGGGGAAGTAGGATCCTCGGAGATGTGCGAAGGAGCCGTGTGGAGGGGCCGGACAGATGGAAGCAGGCAGGTGTCGCAGTCTGTAGCGCTCCGGAAACCTGACCGCATCCGGCGATTCTACCTAAACGTGATCTGTCCTAGAACTCGGCCCAACCCAGTGATAGATTCGAGATCTGTTTGCACGACCGAGATTTACCGAAAGCCCCTCCATGCATGTTCTTCGCCGTTTCTTTCCGCGCCTGCTTGCCTGCGGGCTGCTGCTGTCCCTTCTGAGCGGTTGCGGGGTCAATGACATCCCGACCTACGACGAGGCGGTCAAGGCGGCCTGGGCCCAGGTGGACAATCAGTACAAGCGCCGGGCAGATCTGATTCCCAATCTGGTGGAGGTGGTCAAGGGCTTTGCGGCGCAGGAGAAAGATACCCTGACCGCTGTGGTCGAGGCACGGGCGAAAGCGACCCAGACGCAGCTCCCCAGCGATATCCTCTCCAACCCGGAGGCCTTCAGACAGTTCGAGGCGAACCAGGGCGCCATAGGCCAGGCGCTGTCCCGGCTTCTGGTGGTGGTGGAACGCTATCCTGATCTGAAATCAAATCAGAACTTTCTGAGCCTGCAGGCGCAGCTGGAAGGGACGGAAAACCGCATCGCCGTGGCGCGGCGCGATTACATTCAGGCGGTCCAGGTCTACAACACCGAGCTGCGCACCTTCCCGGGCCGGATCTGGGCCTCGCTGCTCTATTCCGAGATGGAAATCCGCGAGACCTTCACCCAGCCCGAGTCCCTGGCGGAACCGCCGCAAGTCACGTTCAACTGAGTGTCTTTGGTAAGTTGAACAGCATGCGTAACCTCAAGCCTTTTTCGCGCCCCCCGTTTCTGCTGCCGGCCCTGCTGATGCTTGCTGCCCTGCTTTTGCCGCCGGCTGCTGCTGAGGCTCTCGAATTCCCGGCGTTAACAGGGCGGGTCGTGGATAACGCCAATTTGCTGCCCCCCAACCAGGAACGCGGGCTGACCCGGCAGTTGGAACGGCACGAAGCGGAGACGTCCAATCAGGTCGTGGTCGTAACCCTCCCTTCCCTGCAGGGCACAACGATCGAAGACTACGGTTATCAGTTGGGCCGACACTGGGCGGTCGGACAGGCGGATCGCAACAACGGGGTGCTGCTGATCGTCGCCCCCGCATCGCGGAAGGTGCGCATCGAAGTCGGCTACGGACTGGAGGGGGACCTGCCCGA
Source organism: Denitrobaculum tricleocarpae (assembly GCF_007004665.1). GTDB lineage: Bacteria > Pseudomonadota > Alphaproteobacteria > Kiloniellales > Kiloniellaceae > Denitrobaculum > Denitrobaculum tricleocarpae. Next base: position 75,433 of record NZ_ML660062.1, read on the forward strand.
TGCTATTACGAAGGCGATCATCGAACGGGAGATCCTGCCGGCCTTTCGGGACGGCGACTTTCCCCGTGGCATTGCGGCGGGCGTCAATGGAATCCTGGCCGCCATCGCGGGCAGCTACGCCCCGCAACCGCGATCCGCGTCGCCGCAGGAACGCTTCGGTCCGCTCATTCTCTTTTTGCTGGCCCTGGCGGTTATTCTTTTCGCCTATCTCGAAAAAGTCGGCGGCAGCAGCGGGACCGGAACCGGTTATCGCCGCAGCGGCTGGGGCGGCAGCAGCACCGGCGGCTTTGGCGGCGGCGGTGGCGGCGGTGGCGGCTTTAGTGGCGGTGGTGGAAGTTTCGGTGGCGGCGGATCGTCGGGAAGTTGGTGAGATGGGGGCGTTGGTGAGATGGCCTTTCTGAACGCGGAAGAGAAGCAGCGGCTGCGGGCTAAAATCAAGGAAGCCGAGCAGAAGACCAGCGGAGAGCTGGTGACGGTGATCGCGCGCGAGAGCGACCCTTACTCCTACATCCCGCTGCTTTGGGCCGCCGTGGTGGTCCTTGCTGTCCCGGTTATGGTCGTGGTTCTGGGTCTTTCCTGGTCGCTGTCACTGGTTTCGGTCCTTCAGATGGGGCTCTTTGTCGTCCTGGGCCTCGCCCTGCGGTGGCCACCGGTCAAGCTGCTGCTGATCCCGGCGAAAGTGAAACAACGCCGGGCCGCGCGCACAGCCCGTGAGGTTTTCCTGGAGCAGGGTCTCCACCACACCGAGGGGCGCTGCGGTCTTTTGCTCTTCGTTTCGGTCGGCGAACGCTATGTGGAGATTCTGGCCGACAAGGGAATAAGCGACAAAATCAAGCAAACCCAGTGGGATGCCATCGTCGCCGATTTTGTAAAGGCCGTGAAGGCGGGCCGCCACGCCGAAGGCTTCGAGCAGGCGGTGGAGGCTTGCGGGGCCCTGCTGGCCGAACACTTCCCAATCCAGCCCGGCGATAAGAACGAACTGCCAGACCATCTGATCGAGATCTAGGCCAGCTTTACAAGCATGATCAGCCGCCGCCAGCGATTCACCTTAAACCTGATCAGATCCCGGTGCTGATCAGGCCGCACTCTTCGCCTGCACCTTGAGGAACCTGCGGATTTCCTCCTTACAGCTCTCGCCGATATCGAACTGGATGTGCAGGCCTCTCGGCGACGAGGCGACGACGGAGGCGTCCAGTTCCGCGCGGAGGCCTTCGACGATCAAGGTCATTGTCTCGCCGGCTTCCTGAGCACCCATTCCCTCCAGCAGCGCGCCGCCAGCAGAGAGATTTGCAATTCGGCAGGTCTGCGCCGTGCCCTTGACGCGGGCATCTCCCTGCCAGGACCCCTCGATCCGCTCCTCCTTGCGGCGGTTTCCGGACTCGCGCAGGGACGACATGATCATCTCCATGCGCTGATCCAGCTGCGTGATGTTTTCCGAGGTTGAATTGGCGTTTTCCATCAGGCTGCCCGAATGTCCGCGTACCTGCTCGGTCTCACTGGCCACGTCGGAGATCTGATTCGAAATATCGTTCATATGTTGAACCGAAGACTGAACGCTCGCGCTGATCTCCTGTGTGGCCTGACTTTGCTGTCCGACCGCTTCGGTAATGGACTCCGAAATTTCGTTGATCTGTTTGATGGTCCCGCTGATCGAGCGGATTGCTTCAACCGCCCCTTCGGTTTCGTTGCGGATACTGCCGATCTGGCTGCTGATTTCCTCGGTGGCCTTGCCGGTCTGATTGGCGAGATTTTTCACCTCGGCGGCGACAACGGCAAAACCCTTGCCCATCTCGCCTGCGCGTGCCGCCTCGATGGTGGCGTTAAGCGCCAGCAGGTTGGTCTGCTCCGCGATGTCCTGGATCATGCTGATGACATCGCCGATCTTCTCGGCAGCTTCGGCCAGGCCGCCCACCGTCTGATCGGTGCGCGCCGCCTCTTCCGCCGCAGACTGGGCAATGCTGGAAGACTGATCAACCTGCCGCGTGATCTCGCTGATCGAGGCGGAGAGCTCTTCGGTGGCCGAGGCAACGGTCTGGATCGACCCATTGGCCTGCGTCGCGCCCTCGGAAACAACCGTCGTGCGCTCGTTCAAGCGGCTGATCACGTCGTTCATTTCAGAGGAGCTTCCCCGCATGTCTTCGGCTTGAGTGTTGATCTGCGAGACCGCCACCTGAACCTCGTCATTGAGTTCCCGGGCCAGCTCGTTCAGCTTTTGCTTGAGCTCCAGCTCCTGACGTGCCGCCCGCTCCTGTTCTTCGAGCTTCAAGCGCTCGACTTCACTGGCGTTTTCCTTGAAGACCTGGACTGCTTTCGCCATGACGCCGATTTCGTCGCCGCGGCCCTGGGCCGGAATCTCCGAGGTGATATCGCCGGCGGCAAGGCGCTCCATAGCCCCGGTCATTTGGATAATCGGACGCGAGATGGCCCGCCCGATAAATACCGCAAGAACCACGCCGAGCAGGATTGCGATGCCGGATACAACCTCGACCAATATCACGGCATCCTGCATATGGTTGGTCGCCAGCGGCCCCAGTTCGTCCTGCTTTCCCTTGTTGGAGAGTTTGATCTGCTCCATCTGATCGGCCAGCCTGGGACCGATGACGTCGAGGGTCCCCCGGATGATGTCGTTGCGTTCAAAGATCACATCGACAACCTGACCGAAAGTGCTCTGGTAACTTGTCGCCAGTTCGACGACCCTGGTCGCCAGCTCCCGGCGCGTCGGGTTCTGAAGTTCAGCAAGCATGTCCGTCGCAGAGTCTTTGAAGTCGCCGAGCTCCTGATTGGAACGGTCCGCGCTTGCCTGCTGGTTATCGACCAGGAAACGGTTCGAATAGAGCCGCGCCAACAGAAGATGACGCAAAGCAATGCCTGCACGATAGGCGGCCGTCGCATCGCCATCGTTGAAGGCGCTCTCCATGATCTTGGTCAGCGTGCGCTCGGATTCCGGACCGATGGTGTTGAGCTGGTCGACCAATTGATTCCGCTGAATGACCAGACCGGTCACCCCCTCAAAGGAAGAGCGGTAGTCCGCGATCTGCGCTGCCGCACCGACAATCGTCGGCAGATGCTGGCTGCCCTGGAACAGGGCTTGGGCGTCCTGGATGATTTGTTCGGTGGTCTCCGCCCGCTGGCGGACAGTATCCGCCGCTTCCTTGGTGTTCTTGAGGATATAGTCCTTCACACCCAGACGTGCCGACAAGAGGTTGGCCTGGATCCTGCCCATCTCATTGGTTTGCCGCGCCAGTAACCGGTAATCTCCGAACTCCTGGTTCGCACCGGAGAGGCCGAAATAGGACACGCCGCTCGCAATCGTCAGGAAAATCAGGATCGCGCCGAACCCAAGACCCACTTTCTTGCCGACCTTCAAATTGGAAAAGAGCCCATCGGCAGTGCCGCCGCGCGGCAACGCGGCCTCGGTTTCGGATGATGTTGTGGCACCTGCAGTGGTCTGATCATTAACAGCCATGATGGCCCCTCTTTGTGAATGAAGTTTTTCAACCCAGTTGTCCGTGGTTGAAACAAATAAACCGACAGTATAAAAACAGAGTTAAAATTCACGCGCATTGCGTTTATACTATGATTTCTCAGTGTTTTTCACATAACCATAGTAATCAAATAGAACAATAGCTGCGCATGTTTTCTAAAAATTGGATTCTGCACGCAACCTTGAAACGGCGCGCGCGACAAAAGCCCCTCTCGCCGCTTCATTGAAACAGGATGTGACCGAAGCACCTATGAGGTTGCACTATGATGAGGCCCGTTCATCTTCACGGCGGCGGCAGGAGCTTCCGGAACTCCGCACAGGGTTCGCGCGGGCGCAGCGGTCCCCTTCGGCTCCACATGAATTTCGGCGCGCTGCCGGATCAGGTTTAGGTTACGAGATCAATTGAGACGGTAGGTCTCGCCCGTCACCTGGTTGGACAGCGCTTTCACGACAGCCGAGATTTCGGATCCCTCCAAACGGCCGTGAGACTTCAAGAAGTCGTCCACCGCACGGTCCGAGTAGCGGCCAACCAGAACACCGTCCTTCATCCCCAGATGACTGCGCGCAAAAAGTACCGCACGCCCGTGACAGATAACGCAGTTGTCGCGGAACAGCGCGCCCGCATCGAGAATCTCATGAAAATGCGCCAGCACCACCTCGACCTGGGCAGGCGTAAGCTTACCGTGTCCGCGCGAGAGCAGGGCCCGAACACTCATGCCGCCATCGCGGCCCATGAGCTTTCCATCTTCACGCAGAACAGACTCCTGAACGAATTCACCGGCGTGTTCACTGTGGCAGCCGGCGCAGCGCTGTTCATAGAGATCATGTGGATCGGCCGACTGTGCCACGGCACTTGGGCCGGCAGCGGCCAAGAACGGGAAAAGCAAAGCAAGAACGATTGAAAACCGCGGTTTCATGATCACGCAACTCCAGTAGCGTATCCGGGAGATTAACGCGCTCCGGCCCGTGAGCTATTGACGGATGTCAACTGCCGGACCGTTTTTTGAAAAGAAACAGCGCAGGGTCTCTTCCTCAGGACGCGGGCAGTCACGGAAAGACAAAAAAGGGCCCCGCCAAGAATGGGACCCTTTTCACCTGGACTGCCCGCCGCTTGATACGGCGGCGCCTATGAGGCGTTTTATCAGGCGAGCTGCTTACGCCGCGCAAACCCGAAGGCGGCGAGGCCGAGACCGAACAGCGCCAGGGTACCGGGCTCGGGGATGGCCGGTGTGAAGACCGCAAAGGCGAAGCTGAGCCGGCCAAAGCCCGGATTATCCCGGCCGCCGGTAAGGGTCCCGCCCCGCACCCAAGGCAAGGGTTCGCTCAACTGCGTGATCGCCGCCAACATGTTCGTATCGAAGAAATAGGGCACAAAGACGACGTTACCCGTTGCGCCCGTCTCGTCAGCGACCAAGGGCGCAGCAGCGCCGTTCAGTTCCGCGACGATCGCCTCGATGGCCGTGAAGGGAGTCATGTTGTCACCGGCAAAGGTCGGCGTCAGAGCCGGCGCAGGGTCCGACCCGAAGACATCGTCGAACGAACCGATCTTGAAGGAAACGTTATAAAACCCACCCGAAATTTTAAGTCCTGTAATCCCAGTGGCATGCCCTGAAGCATTGGTAATAACGCCTGCCTGCGCAAACGATGCGCCTGATAGCAGCGCCACCGCAAGAACGAACGCCGAAAGAAACTTTTGCATGACTCATACATCCCCAATTCATGAGGCCGAACACGGCCCGATTTCAAGAACCCGGGGTTGTGCAATAACCATGCCGACGTGAAAGATCGTTAAGCCGCAAGGCGTTAGATCATGCGCGGATCGAGAGCCCGTATCAATTGTAAACAATTCCGACATTTTTGCGCGAAAATTCCTTTTCTTGAGAGCGTGAAAACATATTTTAATAATTGTTTTAATTTATTTTTCTTGAAATTATAATCTGTAAGATTTAACGACACTTTGTTGTGTAAAATAGAGCGGAAATAAACTCCTGCACACAAAAGAAACATTCTGTTCAGGAAACAATACAAAATACTCTTATGGTTGTTTTTTTATGTTTTAGCCGGCTCGACTAACCTTGCCGTCACTTCAACGAGAAAAGCGCTGCATTAAAAATCAAACCCGCTTCCCATGTCCGGCAAAGCCGCGGGACAAGACCCTACTCAGGGCTCCCGCCGAAACAAAAAGGGCCCTGCCTTCCGCAGAGCCCTTCTCCTGCTGATGTGCTGTGGCGTCACCCCGCGGCGGCGATCTGCTCGGCTTTCTTGACCATGACCTCGGCCTGTTTGATCGAGGCGATGTCGATCAGGCGGCCGTCGAGAGAGACGGCGCCCTTACCTTCCGCCTGGGCCTGTTTCATGGCGTCCAGGATACGCTGAGCCTGGGTGACCTCCTTCTCGGAAGGGGAGTTGACCTCGTTCGCAATGTCGATCTGACTGGGATGGATCGCCCACTTGCCCTCGCAGCCCAGCACCGCCGCACGGTAGGCCTGGGCCTTGAAGCCGTCCGGATCGGAGAAGTCGCCGAAGGGACCGTCGATGGGACGCAGGCCGTGGGCGCGGGCGGCAACCACCATGCGCGAGACCGCGTAGTGCCACATGTCACCCCAGTGATAATCGCGGGGCTTATCACCGTCCTTGTCGGTCAACACGCCATAGTTCGCGTTGGGGCCACCGATGACCGTGGTGCGGGCCTTGGTGGAGGCCGCGTAGTCGGCGACGCCGAAGTGCAGGCTTTCGTTGCGCCAGGATGCGGCGGCGATCTCTTCCACATTGGACATGCCCAGCGCGGTCTCGATGATCATTTCAAAGCCGATTTTCTTCTTCCGGCCCATGGCGTCTTCGGCCTGGGTGACCAGCATGTCGAGCGCATAGACGTCGGCGGCGGTGCCGACCTTGGGGATCATGATCATATCCAGGCGCTCGCCGCCCTGTTCGATCAGGTCCACCACATCGCGGTACATATAATGGGTATCCAGGCCGTTGATGCGCACGGACATGGTCTTCTCGCCCCAGTCCACATCGTTCAGGGCCTCGATGATGTTCTTGCGCGCCTGCACCTTGTCGTCCGGCGCCACCGCATCTTCCAGGTCCAGAAAGATCACGTCGGCAGCCGACTTCGCGGCTTTTTCGAAAAACGCGGGACTGCTGCCCGGCACGGCCAATTCACTGCGGTTCAGGCGGGCGGTGGCGGGCTCAACAATGGTGAAACTCATGATTTTCCTCGATCGCTCTGGAGCCATATCGGCTCTGTTGGGCCAACCGGATTGTGCTGCGCAGCATCCGGCATTCAAATTACGGGTTCGAAATGATCTCAATCGCGTGTCTACCGGGTAATTTCCGGCAAATGTTGCGGCGCAGTATAGACAGATTGTTTCGCGCCGCAAGGGAGCTTTTTGTGCGGCGCGCACCCGACTTAAGTCGGATCAGAAGACGGTCGCCCTCAACAGCGCCAAAACACCGCGTGACGCCCGTTAACGTCTCTTTTCGGCAGGCGCGCCCGAGAGCGGATGGTGGTTGAGGACCAGGGTCTTCATGCGTTCGCTGAGCACATGGGTGTAGATCTGGGTCGTGGAGATGTCGGCGTGACCGAGCATTTTCTGAACCGCGCGCAGGTCGGCGCCATGGTCGAGCAGGTGACTGGCAAAGGCATGCCGCATGACGTGGGGCGAAACCTTGGCCGGATCGATCCCGGCGGCAATCGCGAGGTCTTTCAGCAATTGCCCCACCCTGTGGCGGGTCAGATGCCCCGACTTGCCGCGCGAGGGAAAGAGCCAGGGAGAATCCGGCACGCGCAGCTTGAGGTTTTTTGCCTGCTTTGCGGACTGCTTGCTGATGAGAAAGCGCGCGCGGATCTCCCGGTAAGACGACAGGGCCTCGCGGGCCGGTCCGCTGAGAGGCACCAGACGTTCGCGCCCGCCCTTGCCCTGCACCAGCAGGACGCGGGGATCACGGGCGGTGGCGGAAAGCGGCAGGGACACCAGCTCGGAGACCCGCAGACCGGTGGCGTAGAGCAATTCAAGCAGGGTCACGAGCCTGATCCCCTCGGGTGAGCCGTCAGCGCGCGCCGCATCCAACAGGCGTTCAACCTCGGCCTCGTTGAGAATCTTGGGCAGGGCCCGCCCCTGACGCGGCGCCTCCAGACCGGTGGTGGGGTCGTCCGCGCGCAGGCGGTCTTCGTAGAGAAAGCGATAGAACTGCCGCAGGGCCGACAGCCGCCGCGCCGCCGTGCGCGGCGCCATGCCGCTGGCGGTCAGGAAACGCAGGTAGGCGCGCAGATCATCGGTCTGCGCATCGCCGAGGTCCCGGCCGCGCCCGGAGAGGAAATCCGCACAGTCTTCGAGGTCCCGGCGATAAGCATCGAGGGTATTGGCGGCGGCACCGCGCTCGGCCGCCAGCATTTCCAGAAAGGCGTCGCTGCCGGCGGGCAGACCTTTGGCCAGACCTGCGGACGGGCCCGCGGTCAAACCTGCGGAGCCCGCCTTGCCCATGGCTTAGAGCCCGCTGGCTTGGGCAGCTTCCATCGCCAGAGCGCGGGCCTCGCGGCTCAGCCCCAGGCGGCGAAGGCTTTCGATCGCCGTTACGATCGCGAGCAGGTCACCCTGGGCCAGGGACGGATCCCCGGCGCTCATGGCCGCCAGCAAAATGGTCTCACCCTTCCGGTTCGCCCGGCTGGCTTCCTCGAGTGCCAGAAGCAGAAGCGGGTCGCGGACCGCAGGCGTTTGTGTCTGAGTCCCGTCAATATCCGATCGCGCGGCGTCGAAGAGTGCGATCTCGGACCAGGAAGGGGTATCGCTCTCGCCCAATGCGCCCAGAAGCGCGCGCAGGAGGATAACCTGGCGTGCGGAGAGGCCCGGCGATGCAGCCACATCGCTCTCGCCGGATGCTCCGAGATCACGCAGATAACCGGCGCGCTGCGCGATCCAATCGGAAAAGCTTACGCCCGCAACGCTGTCCTGGGCAGCCGGGGACAGACCGGCCGCGCCCGGCTGTGCGGCTGCGATCCGGGTTGCGCCGCGCTTGCTGGCCTCGAGGTTCGAAAGATCTGCGCCCCCGCTCCCTCCTGCCTGTGCCGGACCCGTTGTGACAGCGCCGGAAAGCCGCCGGTATGGCCAGAGGCCGAGCGCAGCGCCCATGGCCTGGTCGTCGACCGGGGCGAGCCGGTCTGCCTGCGCGGCCCAGGCATCAGCCTGCTCCGTGCGGCCCGCGAGATAGAGCGCCCGTCCCGCCGTTTCGGCGAACCACACCAGGGCCCGGTTCGGCTCTATATCAGCCAGCAGCGGCAGCAGCAGTTTGTTTCCGACCGGCGCCAGCCCGTCTTTGCGCATCAGCGCAAAAGCTTCACTGAGAATTTCCGCGCGCGCGGCCGGCAGCTCCTGTTTGACCGCCGCCTGATAGAGCAGCGCACGGGCGCGGGCGCCGTCGATCACCGATGCCGCCTCAATCGGGGCGAAGAGTTCATCCGCGCCAAAGGTAAAGGTATTGTAGATTTCGCCCAAAGAAGAGGCGGGCAGGCTGCCGAACCTGACAGCCTGCTCGGCGGCAGCGGCCCGGTCCGGCAGCTCGTAAGCGGACGAAGCCGCCATCGCCGCCAGAACCGCCGGCTGCACCGACGTGATGTCCTCCGGTACGATCCGCTGATTGGTCGCGCGCGCCAGACTCATATGCAAAGTGGAGGGATCGGCAGCCGTCACGTCATTGACCGGACCGGCGATCGCAGCTTCAGCACCCTCGACCAGCATGAAGAACGTGGTGTCGTCTCCGCCCCCCTCGCGCAGGAGATCCAGCCCCAGGATCGCCCGTTTAAGATCGTCATCAAGGATCTGACAATACATCAGCGCCTTGGGCCAGAAGGGCTCTGCCGGATAGGACACAACCGCGTCACGCACGATTGCACAGGCGGACACATCCTCCTGCAGCCGCATGAGGGTTTCAACCTGCACCCGCGACATTGATTCGTTGACATCGCCGCGCGGCACCACGGCGAGCAGGTCCTTCAGCGCCTGAGTCTCGCCGAGCTCGGCAAGGGCCTCCGCGCGCAGCGACAGGAAGCCCGCATCTGAACCGCCATTGCTTCCGGCCAGAGTCAAACCTGTCTTCAGGCTTCCGGGTGGCAGGAGTTGTGCCAGCGCCGACGACGAGGGACTGTTCCCGCCCGTGGCAGATCTCGGCGCATCAGCCACCGAGAGAAGGGTACGGCGCAGGAGATCGCGCAGGGCGGTCGAGGATACGCCTTCGGGCGCAGTTCGCAAAAGACCCGCAATTGTCGCGCCGTCACTGCCGCGCCAGAGATCCGTGCCCAGTCCGCCACGCCCGGCATCGATCGCGCCGATAGAATTGGGATCAACGTCGGACAGCGAATCGATCTCGATGCCCTTCTTGCTCGGGATCGACGGCTGATTGCCGGGCTGTTTGACCGTCAGGCCTTCGATGGCCCTCGACGACGGCACATTCGGTGCCGGCGCGGAAGGCCGCTGGCCCGGCACCAGGGACACCGGCGGCGCCAGGCGCACGGGATTTCCGGGCTGTTGCGGAGCCGTCTCCTGCTGCGCCGTTACGGGAACGGCACCGAAACTCACACTCACGATCAGTGCGGCTGCAAAAGCAGCAAGGGCCGTAGACGGTGAAAGCCGGCGATCAGCGGGGAAAACGCTCATTGGAAATGACTTTTTCGACTGGGGCTGAGGGTGCCGGAATGTCCCAGGTCGTCAGGAACAGGGCACCCGCGCCGACCAAACCGAACAGCAGGACGACGGCGATTAGACTGACTTTTCTCATGGGCGGAACTGCGAGCTTTGGATTCGTGCAAAAACAAACAGTGGCATGCTTGGACTCTCTCGAAAAGAGCGGATCGCCGCTCGCGGTCATATTTCATGGAATACTTCAGCGTTCTAACCTCTCCACATCCGGTGATTCTATCGAACCGCGAAGGATCCGCAAGGATCCGGGATCGCAACAGAAGTGCCGTCGAGTAAGCCGCCGTCATCACCGGCCAAGTAACGCGCGAAGCTTGCATCACTCAGCCGAAATGACCATAACTTTGGAGTATGGCGACTTTACGGCAGTTTTCCTAGACTTTGGTCCAATTTGAGGGATCAGTGATAAGGGTGAATGACACCCCTTTATCGCACTCTGGGGTTAACGCGTGATTTACTATCCGCGACCCGACATACTATTGGTCCAGAGACCCTGGCGATGACACGGGTGATGGCGCTGGAGATGACGGGGGACAGGGCTTCCGCGGGAGCGCATCCGGTCCTTTGACACAAAGAGTTGATGCCAGGAACAGACGGTTCGAAGACGTGAAGACAGAGATGGCAGATCCGATACGCCAGGCGAGCGCGGCCAAAGGCGAGGCAGCAGCATTGCCCCTGCCAAGGGCGCTTGTCCTGGTTGGCCTGATGGGTGCGGGAAAGAGCTGTATCGGGCGACGCTTGTCCGACGCCCTCGGTTTACCCTTTGTCGATGCCGATACGGAAATCGAAACCGCAGCGGGCTGCACGGTGCAGGAGATCTTCGAACGGCACGGCGAAGCCGCCTTCCGCGATGGTGAGCGCAAGGTCATCGAGCGGCTTCTGGATGGTCAGCCTCAGATCCTGGCAACCGGCGGCGGCGCCTTCATGGACCCGCGAACCCGCGAAAGCATCCGCCGGCACGCGACCTCGCTCTGGCTGCGTGCGGACCTTGATCTGCTGGTGAAGCGCACCAGCCGCAGGAACCACCGGCCTCTGCTCAACAAGGGCAATCCGCGTCAAATTCTCGGCGCGTTGATCGATACGCGCTACCCCGTCTACGGTGAGGCCGACATCGTGATCGATTCCGTCGATGGCCCGGTCGAGAAAACCGTGCAGCGCGCGGTCGACGCCATTGCCGCCTTCCTGTCGGATCACCCGTCGGGACAGGCTGTCGCCCAAAGCGAAAGCAAAACACACCACACGGCGCGCAAGGCCGGGGAATAGCAGACATGACAACCATCGACACGCTCGAGGTCTCGCTCGGCGACAGGGCGTATGACATCAAAATCGGCAGCGGTCTGATCGCGCAGGCCGGTGGGCTGATCAAGCCGGTTCTGCGCCAGCCCTCGGCGGTCGTCGTTACCGACGAGAACCTCGCGGCACAGCATCTGCCAGCACTTGAAGCCTCCCTCACCGACGCCGGCATTGCCCATCGCAGCCTGGTGCTTCCCGCGGGTGAGGCGACCAAGTCCTTCGCCAAGCTGGAAGAGGTGATCGACCGCCTGCTGGAAGGCGGGATCGAGCGGGGCACGACCCTGGTCGCGCTGGGCGGCGGCGTGATCGGCGATCTGACCGGCTTCGCGGCGGCGGTGACCCTGCGCGGCCTCGACTTCATTCAGATTCCTACGACACTCCTAGCACAGGTCGACAGCTCGGTCGGCGGCAAAACCGGCATCAACACGGCACGCGGCAAGAACCTGGTCGGAAGTTTCCATCAGCCCCGCCTGGTGCTGGCGGATATGGATGTGCTGGAGACCCTGCCGCAACGCGAGTTCCTGGCCGGCTATGCCGAGGTGGTCAAGTACGGCCTGATCAATGACCCGGTCTTTTTCACCTGGCTCGAGGAAAAGGGTCCTGCCCTGATCGCCGGCGACCGGGACCTGCGGCGCGAAGCAGTGCTCGTCAGTTGCCGGGCGAAAGCAGATATCGTCGCCCAGGACGAGCGCGAGGCCGGATTGCGGGCTCTTCTGAACCTGGGCCACACCTTCGGGCACGCCTTTGAAGCCGAGGCCGGTTACGGAGGCGGTTTGATCCACGGCGAGGCCGTCGCGCTGGGCATGGTGATGGCCTTCGATCTCTCTGTCGAGATGGGGTTCTGCCCGCCGGACGACGCAGCGCGGGTCCGCGCGCATCTTCAGGCCTGCGGCCTGCCGGTCGCATTGACGGCCATCGGCGGAAACGCGCGCACCGGCGCCGGCTGGAACAGCGCGACACTGGTCTCGCACATGATGCGCGACAAGAAAGTCTCGGAAGGCCGGATCACCTTCGTGCTCGCACGCGGCATTGGCAAGGCCTTCCTGGAGCGCGACGTCGAACTGGAGAGAGTCGATGCGCTGCTCAAGACAAGCCTTGCGGCGTGATGTCCGGCTCAAAAAAGGCATAACCCGCAACAGATAAACTGCTGCCCAATCCACACTCACCCCGAGCCCTACTGCCAAGCACGCTCACGAAAAGGACGAAACAAAGCCCCGCTCATGGAAACTGAACTGATCATCATGTTGGCCGCCATCCTCGCCTTGTTGCTGATTTCGGCCTTCTTTTCGGGTTCTGAAACCTCCCTGACTGCGGCGTCACGGCCCCGCATGCACACCCTGGAGCAGGACGGCAACCCACGCGCAGGCGTGGTCAACCGTCTGTGGGACAGCAAGGAACGCCTGATCGGCGCCATCCTGCTGGGCAACAACCTGGTCAACATCTCGGCCTCGGCCTTGACCACCAGCCTGATGATCGGCTGGTTCGGCGAAGCCGGTGTGGCTTACGCGACCCTGGGCATGACCCTCCTGATCCTGATCTTCGCGGAGGTCCTGCCCAAGACCTATGCCTTGCACAACGCGGACAAGGCGGCCCTGACCGTCGCGCCGATCCTGCGCCCGGTCGTCCTGATCCTGGGACCGATCACGCTGACCATCCAGTGGATCGTCGGATCCACGCTGAAGATCTTCGGCATCGACCTCTCCGCCAGCCTTGCGCAGGACGTCGCGGAAGAAGAACTGCGCGGCGCCATCGATCTGCATTCAGGCATCGGCGAGGAAATCCGCCACGAACGCCAGATGCTGAGATCCATCCTCGACCTCGGCGATGTCGAAGTGGAAGAGATCATGACCCACCGGAAAAACGTGGTGGCCATCAATGTAGATCAGCCGGCTGCGAAAATCGTCGACGACATTCTTGCCAGTCCCTACACGCGGATTCCGCTGTGGCAGGGTGAAAGCGACAATGTCGTGGGCGTGCTGCACGCGAAAGCGCTGCTGCGGGCGGTCCAGGCAAGCTCCACCAACCTGGAGGGTCTTGATATTCTCTCCATTGCCGCCCAACCCTGGTTCATCCCGGAATCGACCGACCTGCTGTCACAGCTTCAAGCCTTCCGCAGCCGTCACGAACACTTCGCCATCGTCATCGACGAATACGGCGAGATGCTCGGGATCGTAACCCTGGAGGATATCCTCGAGGAAATCGTGGGCGACATTGCCGACGAGCACGACGTCGACATTGAAGGCGTCAAGGCCGACAAAGACGGTAGCCTGCTGGTCGACGGCGAGGTGACGATCCGGGACCTCAACCGCCAGTTCGAATGGTATCTTCCGGACGAGGAGGCCTCGACCATTGCCGGCCTGATCCTGCACGAGGCCCGGCGCATCCCCGACATCGGGCAGGTTTTCGTTTTCCACGGCTGCCGTTTCGAGATCGTCGGACGGATGCGCAACCAGATCACTTCGATCAAGATCGAACGTCTGGAGGATGAAGCAGATTCGGAAGGCGAGGAAGAGACAGCTGCTGCCGGTTGAGGTTACGCATACAAAAGACGGGCGCCGTCCGGTCCTTCCCGCCTCTTAAAGGAAATGTAATTTCTCTAACCATAACCTGGGCTCTGGGGAATGGCGCCAGGAAACGTCTCCGGCCTAGACATGAACTCAGCAGAGTGGCGGCAATGGCCCGGGTCAGTTGACGGCCCGCCAGACAGCACTATATTCCGCCCCTTAGACCAGGTTGCGCAAAAACGCGAGAGAAACCCGGCGCGACGCTGCGAAAACCTGCGAAACCCTGCGGCTCCAACAGTTACTTCGGAAGGATTACATGGCGCTCTCACCAGCAGTCGAACGCGAACTTCAGCACACACGGCGCTTCGACTTTAAGGGTTTCGCGCGCAAGGACGGTCTTTGGGATATAGAAGGTCATATGACCGATACCAAACCCTATGGCTTTCCCAATGACTTCCGCGGCTACATCGAAGCCGATGAGCCCCTGCACGACATGTGGATCCGCCTGACCATCGACGAGGAATTTCTGGTGCACGCCATCGAAGCGGTGACTGACGCCGGCCCCTACCAAATCTGCCCGGCAATAACGCCGAACTTTCAAAAGGTGGTTGGCTTGAGGATCGGGCCCGGATGGCGGCAGAAGCTGCGCGGCAAAGTCGGCGGCGTGGAAGGCTGCACCCATCTGGTCGAGATGCTGACGGCCATGGCGACAGTTGCCTACCAGACCCTCTATCCGACGCTCGCGAAAAAACGCCGGGAGTCGTCGCCTCCGGAGAAACCATCAAAGCCGCCGCTGCTCGACAGCTGTCATACCTTCCGAAGCGATGGCGAAGTCGCCCGCACGAGCTGGCCTGCCTTCTACACCGGCGACAAGAAAACTGGCGACAAGGAAACAGGCGACAAGGAAACAGGCAACAAAGAGACCGTGGGAGAGTAAGCGGCAAGGAAAGCAATCTGATCTCGCCCATTGAGCGGCGGTTGATCGTGCTTATGGGTCTGATCTAACTGTAAGATGTCGAATCGACCCTGTTTCGGTTTAGGAGCAGATTCACAAGAGTGACGGATCGCTTTTGGCAATTCTGTCCAAAACGCATCTACTCTAGGTTGGATCGCTATCAGAATCCGCGCCTTCGGACAACGTCCCATGTCCGGCGCTCACGTGCCCTTCCTCCGTCGCGGCAGCCATAAAATAGGCCAGAATAAAAACCCGGACCGCCGCCGTCAGACTCGATTCGTTCCGCCGAGCGTTGATCATGGTGCAGAGCTCGTTGGCATTCTTGGATTCACGTCGGCACACTTCCCCCAGTGCGTCCCACATAACCGGCTCAAGACGCAAGCTCGTCCTTCGGCCAGACACCAATATGTTCCGGCTTACCAGACTGCTCTCAGACCGCGCTTCCTGGTTCTGCCCGTCTCGTCCTTCCGCCCCTGACCGAGTCAGATTACTTCTCCTACCAACCACTCATACCGCCTGATACGCCGCCGCACTTATCCTTATGGGTGTATTTTACTTCAAATACACTATTATGAATGGATCATTTTTCGTCAATACCCACATTAGATGTATGATTAAAATCATAATACACTTTATTAGTGCAATTAAATTATCGCCTCGTGTATTCCGATGGCGCAAGCGTTTTTAACTGCAAGGCGTGAACAGTCTCGGCAAGCTCGTCCGCCAAAAGCGCATAAACCATGCGCTGCCGCTCGACCCTGGATTTACCGCTGAACTGCTCGGAGACGATTTCGACCCTGAAATGGGTCTGCCCGCCTTCCCGCCAGCCCGAATGGCCTTCATGTTTGTGGGAGTCGTCCACAATTGACAGATGCAAGGGAGAGAGCCCCGCCGTCAGTTTTTCGTTCATACGGTCAGTCACGGTCATTTTTGCCTACTCGTTAATTCAAGGTGGTTTGCCGTTAAGAGGGCCTTGCGGTCGGGAATGTCGGCTCTGCCGGTGCTTAATCTGTCTTTCGGGCCGAGGATCAGGCCCGGCGAAGGTCAAGACCAAGCCTTTCTATCAGTGCGACAGACGAACTGTATTTGATGCCGATCAATGCCACTAGAGCATATTCCGATCTTACGGACTCATCTGGTGGGTCAAAGGCGCTCAGTCGCACAGGCGTGTGCCCCGCGCGATGCGCGCGCACCGCTCTTCAAACCGCGCCGTGCCGGGAAATAAAATCACCCCGGTCAAATGAATCCGCGAGACCGGAACCTGCTCTGGCCGGGCGCCCTGTCGGAGCCCGGGTCCAGCGCGTGACCGGCATCGTGAATGTTAAGCGTAACATACGAATTTCGCGCTACAATCCTTGCCTCGCCCGGTTACCGCCTCCATAATTTACTGATGTCTCGTTCGACCCACAAATATCAGGGCACGCCTGACCCGCGGGCTGCCGCCGCCCAGTATGCCTGCCATTTTCCCGGCTGCGAGCTGGAAGGGCCTTACCGCGCGCCGAAGTCCCGGAACCAGCTGGACCGCTACCTTTGGTTCTGCCTGGAGCATATCCGCGAATACAATCAGGCCTGGGACTTTTTCAAGGGCATGAGCGAGCAGGAAATCGAACGGGAGCGCCGCGCCGATTCAGTCTGGCAGCGCGAAACCTGGCCCCTGGGCAAGGACAAGCCGCAGGCCAAGCGCTGGCGGGGCGAAAACCTGCATGACGATTTTGGAATTTTTGGCGACCAGGCGAAATCCGAAGCGCCAAAACAGCCCGTGAGTGAGGAAACCGAAGCTCTCCTGGCCCTCGGACTGAAACATCCCGTGACCTTTCAGGAAATCCGCACTAAGTACCGTGCATTGGCCAAAGAATTACATCCCGATGCCAACGGCGGTGATCCGGAGGCGGAGGAGCGACTTAAGGATGTCACACGGGCCTACGCCCTGCTTAAAGTATCTTTCCGCGAAAGCCCGTAGAAACCGGCTTCTATTCTTTTCGAACATCTCACCAACGGACCGTAACTTATGTCTTCAGCACCAGCCCTCGGCGGCTCAGAAATGCCCACTGCGGGACCGGATATCACTGTATCGGCACGTCAGACCTTCGGGATTGACAGCGACATGCAGATTCCAGCGTTCAGCCAACCCAACAGCTACGTCCCGGACACGGACGAGGCCTATCGGTTCGATCACGATACGACGCTTGCCATCCTGGCGGGTTTCGCCTTCAACCGCCGGGTTATGGTCCAGGGATATCACGGTACCGGTAAGTCGACCCATATCGAGCAGGTGGCATCGCGCCTGAACTGGCCCTGCATCCGGATCAACCTGGACAGCCACATCAGCCGTATCGATCTGATCGGCAAGGACGCGATTGTCCTGAAAGACGGCAAGCAGGTCACCGAGTTCCGCGAGGGGCTGCTGCCCTGGGCCCTGCAGCGCCCGACCGCTCTGGTCTTCGACGAGTACGACGCCGGCCGCCCGGACGTGATGTTCGTGATTCAGCGGGTTCTCGAAGTCGAAGGCCGGCTGACCCTGCTCGACCAGAACCAGGTCATCAAGCCGCATTCCGCCTTCCGGCTGTTCTCGACCGCCAACACGGTGGGACTGGGCGATACCACGGGCCTCTATCACGGCACGCAGCAGATCAACCAGGGCCAGATGGACCGCTGGAACATCGTGACCACGCTCAATTACCTGGAGCACGAAGAAGAAGAGAACATCGTTCTGGCCAAGTGCCCGGATTACGACAGCAAGGAAGGCCAGGAGACGATCGCGGCCATGGTCGCCCTGGCGGATCTGACCCGCAGCGGCTTCATCAACGGCGATATCTCGACGGTGATGAGCCCGCGGACCGTGATCACCTGGGCGCAGAACGCCAAGATTTTCGGCAACGTCGGTTTTGCTTTCCGCGTCACCTTCCTGAACAAGTGCGATGAGATCGAGCGCGGCGTCGTGACGGAATACTATCAGCGTTGCTTCGGCACCGAGCTTCAGGAAGGAAGTGCGTCGCTCGTTTAAGGAGAGACCGGTCAAGGTTAAGACCGCCGGACCCGCGAACGAAATCATCATCTGACTGCCGGAGGCGGCCAACAGCCGCCAAAGGACAGTCGGCAGGATGCAGAGCGCCAGGCAAAGACCATGGACAACAGCGAAAGCCCCATCGAGAAGTTCAAGCGCGTCACGGCGGCCACCATGCGCGCGATCTCGGAGCGTGAAGAAATCACCGCGGCCTTCACCCCGAGCGGCCAGGGCCTCTCGGGCACGGAGGTCAGGTTGCCGATGCCTGCGCGCGATCTGCCTGCCTCGGACGTTGCACAGGTACGTGGTCAGGCCGATGCGGTCGCCCTGCGCCTGAAGTACCACGATGAAAGTACGCACCGGGTCCAGCGGCCACAGCAGGATTCGGCCCGCGAGGTGTTCGATGCCGTCGAACAGGCCCGCTGCGAAGCCCTGGGCATGAAGCGCATGACCGGCGTCGCCTCGAATCTTGAAGCAACGCTCGCCGAACAATGCCACGCCAAGGGCCTGACCCGCGTGACAAGTCACGAGGACGTGCCTCTCTCAGAAGCCCTGCGGGTGCTGGCGCGAGAGGCCATCACAGGAACACCGCCTCCACCCGCTGCCCGTAACCTGGTCGACCTCTGGCGGCCGCATCTGCATGCGGATGTTCTGCGCGACCTGGCCGACATGGGCGCGAACGCGGAAGACCAGGAGTCCTTTGCCAAGGTGGTCAAGCAGATGCTGCGGCATCTGGATCTGGACGTGACCAGCGAGGACGATCTGGGCGACGATCAGGACGAGAACGAAGACGGCGACGGCTCCGAAGATGCGCCGTCGGATTCGCGGGGCGACGGAGAGGAACAGGAGTCGGCGGAAGACCAGGCCAGCATGGAAAGCCAACAGGGCGAAGCCATGGAGGACGATTCCGGCGAGGGCCAGGACGCAGACGCGGACGGCGAGATGATGGCCGACGCCGGCGAGGACCAGCCGGGTCAGCCGACGGAAACGCCGCAGCACCAGGATCGCCGGAACGCGCTGGATCAGGCGGCCTATCATCCCTACACCTCGGTCTTCGACGAAACCATCGATGCCGCCGAACTCTGCGATGCGGATGAACTGAACCGCCTGCGTCAGATGCTCGACCAGCAGCTCGCGCACCTGCAGGGCGTGATCGCGAAGCTCGCCAACCGCTTGCAACGCCGCCTGCTGGCCCAGCAGACCCGTAATTGGGACTTCAATCTCGAAGAAGGAATCCTGGACACCTCGCGCCTGACCCGTGTCGTGGTCAGCCCGACTCACTCGCTGAGTTACAAGCAGGAACAGGATATGGAGTTCCGCGACACGGTGGTCAGCCTGCTGATCGACAACTCAGGCTCCATGCGCGGACGGCCAATCACGGTCGCGGCCATGAGCGCCGATATCCTGGCGCGCACACTCGAGCGCTGCGGCGTGAAGGTGGAAATCCTGGGCTTTACCACGCGCATGTGGAAGGGCGGCCAGTCCCGCGAACGCTGGATCGCCGACGGGAAGCCCCCCAATCCGGGCCGGCTGAACGACGTTCGTCACATCATTTACAAGTCCGCCGATGCCCCCTGGCGCCGCGCGCGCAAGAACCTGGGGCTGATGCTGCGCGAGGGGATCCTGAAGGAAAACATCGACGGTGAAGCTCTGCTGTGGGCCCACAACCGGATCGTAACCCGTCCGGAGCAGCGGCGCGTTCTGATGGTCATCTCGGATGGCGCGCCGGTGGACGATTCGACCCTTTCGGTCAATCCCGGCAACTATCTCGAAAAACATCTGCGCGAAGTCATCTCTTACATCGAGAGCCGCTCGCCGGTCGAACTGCTGGCCATCGGGATCGGGCATGACGTGACCCGCTACTACAAGCGGGCGGTCACCATCGTCGACGCCGAGCAATTGGGCGGCACGGTGATGGAGAAGCTGGCAGAGCTCTTCGACGAGGGCGGCCCCAACGCCACCACGCATCATCATCGCCGGCGCAAGGTTTCCTGACCCGGGCCGGATCGGCCAAGAAACAGGCCCGTCAGACCTTTACCGATAGAGATCTGACGGGCTCTACATCTGTTAAAGCCGTCTCGCCCGGGTTAGCCCTGGCTCAACCAAGGTGTTCCTTGAAAAACGCCAGGGTACGTTCCCAGGCCAGCTTGGCATCGGCTTCGTCGTAACGGGCCGAGGTCGGATTGGCGAAGGCATGGTCGGCTTCATACCAGTAGGACTGGTTGGACTTTTCCGCCTTGGCCATTTCGGCTTCGAACTTGCTGACCATCTCCTGGTTGATCCATTGGTCCGCGGTGGCATAGTGGCCCAGCACCGGTGAGTTCAGAGCCTTGAGGTCTTCGGCGGAACGCTCCACCCGGCCGTAGTAGACCACCGTGGCCTCGACGGGCGCCGCGATGGAAGCATTCAAAGACCAGCCGCCGCCGAAACACCAGCCGACCGTGCCGATCTTTCCGGCAACCGCATCGTGGTCGCGCAGCCAGGCGACCCAGGACTGCAGCGTGTTGGTGGCCTGCCCCGGATCGACTGCCTGCATGAAGGCCCTGGCGTCATCCGGCTGGGTCGCGACCTTTTCATCGTAGAGATCGACCGCCAGGGCCACGTAGCCTTCTTTGGCCAGTTCAGCGGCCACGACCTTGATCTGGTCGTTCAGGCCCCACCACTCGTGGATCAGCAACACCGCGGGAGCGGGAAGCTTCGCTGGCATGGCGAGGGCAGCCTTTACCGAACGCCCGTCTTCGGTGGTAATGGAAACCGTCTTGAGCTCAGACGCCGCGGCCTTGGCCAGGCGCGGGTCAGCCAAGACAGCCGCGAACGACGTCGCGGCAATACCGCTAAGAACCTGTCTGCGTGCCAATGTCTGCATGGTAACCTCCTGTAGTTGCCAACCGCAAAGCTGTTTTGTGAAAAGCTGTTGTGTGTCTGGCAAGGTTTGACGAAAAGCGGATGTCAGTGATGAAATCGGAATACCGGGTTATAGTTAACCTGTAAGACGATGTTTTCAACTTGGCGCTGGGGAGCGGACCGCCGCGGAGCATCACAATCGCGTGCGTTTTCAGGAGAGTTTCAGGGAATTGACACAGACATTTTCGCGCCCGCTCGGCCTTCTGCTGGCGCTCGCGCTATGTGCCTGCTTCGGGACAGTCAGGAACGTCGCAGCGGACCCGGTTGCGGTCTCGTCCGCAGCCATCCCCTTCCACCCCACACTCCCCGACCGCCGGAAGGCCGGAAAGCTGATCTGGCGCGGCGGGCTGGAACTGAAGTCCCAGGTGTCGGCCTTCGGTGGACTCTCCAGCCTCCTGGTCTCCGACGACCTCTCGCGCCTAACCGCCGCAAGCGACGATGGTCAGTGGTTTCAGGCCAAACTGACCTATGACTCGAACGGCCGTCTGACCGGCCTGTCAGACGCCGCAATGATCCCGATCACCGGACTTAACGGCCAGCCGCTCCGCGACAAAGGCGAGCGCGACGCGGAATCCCTGACCCGTCACGCCAGCGGCGATTTGCTGGTGAGCTTCGAGCGGAACCATCGGGTCTGGCGCTATCCGGCGGATCCCTTCACGAACAAGAAAGCCCCGACCGCCCTGCCCACGCCGCTGCCGCTGACCACGACCTTCGGCAACGGGGGTATCGAATCGCTGGTCACCCTGAAGGACGGGCGTGTTCTGGCCATCACCGAGGCCCAGGAGCTTCGCGGCGGCGCCAACCAGGTGGCGGCCTATCTCTGGGATGGAAAAGTGCCAAAGAGCGATAAGACATGGGCCGTCCTGCGGTTTCAGCGCGAGGGCAAGTTCAAGCCCACCGGCGCGGCGCGGCTGCCCAACGGCGACATCCTAGTGCTCGAGCGCTCCTATACACCGATCATCGGGGTCGCCATGCGTCTGCGCCGGATCGCCGAGGCCGATATCGGGCCCGGCAAGACCTTGAAGGGCGAGGAACTGGCGGTGATCCGCCCGCCCCTGGCCGTGGACAATATGGAGGGGATCGATGTGAAGCGCGGTCCGGACGGCGAAACGCTGGTCTATCTGCTGTCCGACAACAACTTCAACATCATTCAGCGGAACCTTCTGCTGCTCTTCGAGCTTGAAGAGTGACTTTGCAAAGCCGGATCCGGACGGCAGGCACAAAAAAAGGCCCATCCGAAAACGGGCCTCTTCAAATCTGTCAGGCGTGAGCCTCAGTCATTAACCACCCCTTAGGCAGCAGCCTGGCTCTCGAGGACCTTCTTGACCCGGCGCTTGAGCTGCCGCGCGCGCTGGCCCAGCTTTGCGGACGGGGTCGAGAGAAGATAAGCATCGAGGCCGCCGCGCTTTTCGATGGTGCGGATGGTCTGCGTGCTCAGGCGGAACTGAACCGTCTGGCCAAGGGCGTCGCTCAGCATCGAGGTCTGCTGAAGATTCGGCAGAAAGCGGCGGCGAGTCCTGTTGTTCGCGTGACTTACGTTATTTCCGGTCTGAACACCTTTGCCGGAGAAGTCGCAACGACGAGCCATGATACCATTCCCAGTTAAGCTAAAAAGCAGGCATAAAACGATAATCCGGGCGAAAGCGCCCGGTGCGGGGCGGTTTTTACGGCAGCACCCCGGCGGCGTCAAGGTGAAAAAGGCGAATCCCGCCGGAACCCGCGCCGGAAGGGCGGGAATCGCACTCCAGAGGCAAATTCCGCGCATTTCTCCCGGCTTAGCCGCCTGTGGCAGAAGCTTTAGCTGCCAACATCGAGGGGTTTTGCGCCTGGCCCGAGCGGCTGGCCATAGCTGAATTCGACGAAATTACCGTCCGGATCCCGCAAACCGCAATAATAACCCACCGGATAGGGCTCGTCGCGCGGCGGACAGGCCAGATATCCGGCCTCTTCTGCCGCGGCCGCCACCCGGTCCACGGCGGCCCGGCTTTCGAGCGCGAAACCGAAGTGACTGAAATCCTTCTCAGCCTGATCCCGGCCCGGACCGCCGGGGAGCAGCACAAAGATAAAATCCGTCTCCCGGCCCGGTTCTGCCATCCAAACCACACGGGTGCCGCCGTCGTTGCGTTCATGCACGATCCGCATGCCGCAAATGTCGCGGTAAAAGGCAATCGAGGCTTCAAGATCCCGCAGATGCAGGGCAATGTGGGTCAGGCGGGGCGTCATCTCCTCCTCCGGGCACTGCAAGAGACAGGTTTCAGGGTACATCCAGAGGCAACTGAGGTGAAGCCGGTAAAGGCGGCTCCGCATCTGTCCGGCGCCGTTGCTGCGCGGATTCCTGCTGACGCCGCCACATGGTGGCGTAATGCCCTTCCCGGTCGAGGAGGTTCTCATGCTGGCCGCGCTCGACGATCCGGCCCGCCTCCAGGACGATAATCTCGTCCGCGTCCACGACCGTGGAGAGACGGTGCGCGATCACCAGAGTGGTGCGGTCCCGCGAGACCTCGTTCAAACTGTTCTGGATCGCCCTTTCAGTCCTGGTGTCCAGTGCTGAGGTGGCTTCGTCGAACAGCAGGATCGCCGGGCCCTTCAGAATGGTGCGCGCAATGGCCACGCGCTGTTTCTCACCACCGGAGAGCTTCAGGCCGCGCTCGCCGACGATGCTGTCGTAGCCATCGGGCAGGCCCCGGACGAATTCATGAATCCGGGCGAGCTTGGCGGCGGCCTCGACCTCTTCGCGGGTCGCGCTGGGGCGGCCATAGGCGATGTTGTAGTAGACCGTATCGTTAAAAAGAACCGTGTCCTGGGGCACGATCCCGATAGAGGCGCGCAGAGAATCCTGGGTCACGGCGCGCAGATCCTGGCCATCGATCAGGATCTGGCCTTCGGTGACATCGTAAAAACGGAAAAGAAGACGGCTGATGGTCGATTTGCCCGCGCCGCTGGGACCGACAATTGCAACGGTTTTCCCCGCGGGAACGGTGAAGTCGACGCCGCGCAGGATCGGGCGGCGGGCGTCATATCCGAAACTCACGTTGCGGAAGACCACCTCACCGCCTTCGGGCAGCAGGGGCTTTGCATCCGGACGGTCGAGGATTTCCGCGCCGGTGTGCAGCAGATTGAACATGACCTCCATGTCGATCAGGGACTGCTTGATCTCCCGATAGACCGTACCCAGCAGGTTAAGCGGCATGGCGAGCTGGATCAGGTAGGCATTCACCATGACGAAGTCGCCCAGGGTCATGACTCCGGCGACGACGCCCATGGCAGCCATGACCATGATCGCAACAACACCGATTGAAATGACGATGGCCTGGCCGCTGTTCAGGGCCGAGAGGCTGACCCGGCTGTCGACCGCCGCCTTCTCATAGCTTTGCAGCGCCGTATCGAAGCGGCGGGTTTCATGCCGCTCGTTGCCGAAATACTTGACCGTCTCGAAATTCAGCAAGCTGTCGATAGACTTGGTGTTGGCATCGTTGTCCGCATCGTTCATGCGCCGGCGCAGCTTGATCCGCCACTCGGTAATAACGAAGGTCAGGAAGACGTAGAGCAGGATGGTGACGAGCGTGACCGCCGCGAAGCGCCAGTCGAAAAGATACCAAAGGATGCCGCTGACAAAGAGGATCTCCAGGATGGTGGGCAGAATGTTGAAGAGAACAAAGAACAGCAGGAACTCGATGCCCTTGGTGCCCCGGTCGATGGCACGGGTCAGGCCGCCGGTCTGACGATCCAGATGAAAACGGAGAGACAAACGGTGCAGATGTTCGAACGTCTGCAGCGCGACCTGCCGGATGGCATGCTGGGCCACCTTGGAAAAGACCGCGTCGCGGACCTGCGCGAAGGCCACCCCGAGGATGCGTGCGAGACCGTATGCCAGCAGCAGGCCAAGCGGCAGGACGATCAGGGGTTCGCTCTCCACCAGGTTCGCGGCGGACGCACCGCCGCCGGGCGACAGTCTGTCGACGGCCGAGCGAAGGAGCAGCGGGACGTAAACTGTCGTGACCTTCGCCCCGACCATCAATCCCAGTGCGATCAGAACCCGGA
The DNA here is from genome assembly GCF_007004665.1 of Denitrobaculum tricleocarpae. Lineage (GTDB taxonomy): Bacteria > Pseudomonadota > Alphaproteobacteria > Kiloniellales > Kiloniellaceae > Denitrobaculum > Denitrobaculum tricleocarpae. Next base: position 100,310 of record NZ_ML660062.1, read on the forward strand.
GCCGCAGATCGTTTCGTCCCGCCGGCCAGAGATAGGGCAACAGATTGCGCAGCGTGGCCAGCTGCTCGCGGGTCGAGGTCTCACCGCTTGCGGCGTCGCTGGAGAGCGTTTTCGTCGACATACTCCGCATGGCTCAGAAGATCCTTATACCCGTCTTATCGCGTCTGACAGAGGCAGCTTAATGCTTGCGGCCAAGCGAGCGCGACAACAAGAGATATAGTTTACCCACGTCGGAGGTCATGAAGGCAGCGGAAAGAATATGTTCCGGATCACAGTCCGCCGACTGCTTGATCAGGGAATCGAACTGGTTCAGGTAACGGGTGACCTGATCCCGAAAGCGCTCGTCACTGTCGTAGCGCGCCTTGATTTCGGGCGAGGCGAAGCGGTCCGATTTACGCAGCAGGCGCCGCGCGAAAATCGACTTATCGCCGGAGCGGTAGGATTTCCAGAACTCGGGCGGCAGGTCTTCCTCGATGAACTTGTTCAGGTCGATGGCACTGGAGTTCAAATCCTCCATCATCACCGTTGCCGTGCGCAGGAAGACGTCGCGGCTGGCCTCGATGGACTTCTCCTTGAGATGCCGCGCCTGGATCGCGGCCTCGTCCGCCGCCGCCAGAATATCCTTGCCCTGGTCCCGGAAGATCTGTCCGGCATCCCGCGCCTGCTGAAAGGCCGTCTCAACCGTGCTGCCGAAATCGCTGGCCTGGGCCTCCAGATTGCCGCCGAGATCCTCGGCGCGGGAAATAGCCCGGTCGGCGGCAGTGCGGACCTGCAGCGAAATCCCATCGATCGTTTCGGCCATCTTGCGGAGGCGTTCAAGGTTGCTCGCAGCGACGTTGTCGACCTCTTGCGCCTGGGTCTTGAGTTGCTCCCCAATCTCACCCGAGGTGGTCTTGGACGCAGCGGACGCGGCCTTGATGGCCTCAGCCTGTTGCGCAAGCGTGTCCTTGACCTCTTGGAGAAGCCCTTTGAAGTCCTCGCTCATGGTCCCGAAGCCGCTGATCTCCTCGCGGACCTGGGCCCGCAGCTCACCGGCAGAGCTGCTGGCGTTTTCGGCAGCCTGGGTCAGGACCCGTCCCTGGCTGCGGAAAATCTCCACAACCTTGGCGCTTTGCGCGACCGCATTGTGCGCCGCCTCGTCGAAGTCGTTGGTGCCCTTCTTCAAGGTCTCGGCAATCCGGTCGACCCGCTCGCTGACCCGTTCGGCGTGCATGCCCAGGCTCTCCGAATGGGTCCCAAGCAACTTGGACACCTCACCCGCCTGGATCACGGCCCGTGCGCCTGCGGCCTCGATGGCGGAGACCATGGGCTCGATCTCAGCCCCCACTTCACTCAGGGATTCACGGGCCGCAGTGGCGGCATCCTGCAGGCGGTCAATCTGCTGCGTACCAGCCGCCTCGATCTCATCGGCGGCCCCCGCGGCGGCTTCACGCAGGCGATCCACGACCTGATCTGTTTCTGTGTGAAGCACACCGCCCTGTTCGCGCAGGATTTCGGTAATCAACTTGGCCCTGGTGGCCGCCAGTTCGAACGCGCTGCGCACGTCCCGTGCATCGTGTTTCAGGTCCTCGCCGATTTTCTGCGAAGTCTCCGCCAACTCCGTTGTCATGCTGCCGAACTGGGCGCGTTCCTCGGCTAACGCCGCACGCACGGAACCGACCTTATGCTCCGTATCGGTAAAGACCTGTCCCAGAAGCTCGATCTGCTGACGCATATTCTCGTTGAACTGCCGCGCATGGGCGGAAACCTTCTCACCCGCGCCCTCGAAGGCCTTCAGGTCCCGTTCGAGTTCGACATGCAGCGCATCGCCGCTGGCCTGCACGCCCTCGCGCGCCGTGGTCAACTCGGCACTGCGGCGCGCGAGATGGCTGGCGACATCTTCGGTCGCCGCAATGGTTTGCGCCGCCGCGGCCTGCAAATCGGCAACCGGCTGCTTCAGGCTGCTGGAAATCTGATGCACCATGGAGTCGACCCGATCGGCGGTATCTTCGAGAGCCTTGAGCTGGCTATCGACGGATTCCCGCGCCGCGGCCATCAGGCCATTGATCCGGGTCGAGGCGGCTTCGACCTCCTGGGTTTGCGCGGCAAGCGATTCTTTGAGCTGCTCGGCTTGGGACGCGGCCCGGACGGAGGCGCCGGCCAGCTCGCTGGTTTGCGATTTGAAGGAATGGCGCATGGCGTCCATGCGCTCGAAAATCTCGTCGGTCGTCTCGGTCAGCTCGCCGGCCTGCGCCTTGAGCGCTGCGCTGACCTGTTGAACCCGGGTTCTGGCTTCATCGTCCGGATAGGTCATGGCCTGGAAATGGCGCAGCAGTTTTTCCACGTCCTCGTTGACCATCTGGCCACGCATGAAATAGACCAGTGCCAGCCACAGCAGAGTGGGCGGCAGGCAAGCGCCGGCGACGCCCATGGCGAGTTCATGGGGCAACAGGCGCTGCAGCCCGTTCCAGCCGACAAAGGTCTCGACATAGTAGGCACAGGCACCAAGCCAGGCTGCCGTCAACAGCAGCCCAACGATCCCGGCAATGACCGAGCTCAGCCTCACAAGCCCCCCCGTTTCACTTCTGATTCAAACGCTAGAATGACGAATCACGCCCTATGTGCCTCGCCTTATTGAGCTTTTGCGCGTCAGTATAAGCCGCTCGAGCGGCGCAAGTCCAACCTGGAGGACGAAGCGGCCTGAGTAGATCAGACAGCCGGGTTTTGCGGGGCGATTCGGAGAAACTCGACCGGCGCATCGAAGCCTTTCAGATGCGTCGTTTCGACTTTGGGGTCCAAAGGCGCCAGCAGGGGGGCGACCGCCGGATCCTCCGCAAGGTTCGTGGAAATCACCACATCGCCGCCGCGCGACGTGCCCTGGAGCCGGGCCGCCATGTTCACAGTCGAGCCAAAATAATCCAGGCGGCCGTTCAAGGTGACGGCAATGGACGGGCCCTCGTGAATACCCACTTTAATCACAATCCCCTCACCCGGGCGGGTCGCGTTGAAACTCTCGACCTTGCTCTGGATCGCGAGGGCTGCGCGCACCGCATCGGCCGGGTCGGCGAAGGCGGCCATGATCGCGTCGCCGATCGTCTTGACCACGGCACCGTTGTTCTCGCGCACGATCGCCGCCAAGAACGCGAAATGATCGCGCACCAGATGATAGGCGCGGGCATCGCCGATGGCCCCATAGAGGGCGGTCGAGCCCTGCAGATCGCTGAAAAGCAGACAGATCCGCTTGACCTCCACCTCGTCGCCGGGGCGCAAAACCTGATCCGAAAAGAGGTCGCGGAAGGCTTGCATGGCCGTGACCCGGTCCGCGGTCAGGGCGTCCCGCACCCAGGGACGCTCCTCCAGCACCAGTGTCAGGGGACGTTGGCTGCGGTTATGCAGCGTGATGCTGTCCCTTTGGGATCCCGCCACAGCTTCGAAACACTCGCTGTCCGCGATCAGTTCAGGAAGCGCCTGGCCGTCCTCGAAGTCAAAATCCACCTCAGGCCCTGGTTCCAGACTGCGCAAACGGTAGTTTCCAGGCGCAAGTGCCATGGCCTCGGTCCGGGTCTCGCCTGCCTGAAGCGTCAACTGCAGCACGATATGGGGTGTGCTCATGGGCCCGAAGAGACAGTATTCTCCCGCCGAGATCGAGCGCAGGGCCGGCGCCGGATGGAAGCTCAGCTCCACGTTCCGTGAGAAATCGCCGTCATAATCAATGTTGCAGGTGTCGCAATGCGCGCCACGCGGCAAAGCGTCCAGGCTGGCCACGGATGCCTTGGGAACCCGGCAGCGCGGACAGAGGACATCCCAACGCAGAGCCAGCAATCCGGCACGGGCTGCCTCAAGGCAGAGCTCGATGACGTTACGCTCCTGCTCGCCCCATTCGCGCGCCAGTCCGACCGGCCGCAGATGAACGAGATCGACTTCCTGCGCGCTCTGCACCAGATCAGCCAGGCGCCTGGCAAGCCCGTGGCCGTGGCCCGACTCTTCAATGGTGGTGACAATTCCATCGATCCGGGCCTGCACATCCGGCTCCGGGGGCGGCGGCTGAAAACGAAAAGCCATGGGCATGTCGCCGACCGCAAAGCGTCCGGCATCCTCGGCCAATTCTCCAAAGGTCTTGCCCGCACCTTTGAAAAAACTGGTACTGAGAATCAGATGACCCAGCAGGTTTGCAGCCTCGGCCTCCAGATAATACTCGCAGCGGCAGCCCTCGCCCTCCGGGATAAACCGGAGCAGGGCGTTCAGCTTTTTCAGCGGCCCTTTCGAAAAATCCCGCCTGTGCTCGAACCACTCGCCCGTGACCCAGTTGACCGGCCAGTCGCGCCAGCTCATGGAGATGGGGCCCATGCGGACATGTCCCAGATAGACGACCGAACCGTCTTCCTGGGGAATTTCCTCGATGTCGTGCTTGGGAAGGCCTGCCGCCTCGTTGAAGCGGGCGGTATCGGCAAGGCTGGGCCAGAGTTTTTCGCGTGGCGCATCGAAGTGCCACTCGTACTTTCGGCTGTAACGCTTACCCATAAACCGGCTCCACCCCGGGCTTTGTTCCGCCAAAAGGCCTAACCTTCATCACCAGACCGGCAACGACAGGAAACGGCCGCCTGGCGCATAGTCAACGTTGCGCCGCCGGTAACTCTACCAACGGAGACGTGGCAAGGCTGCCACCGGTCTCGCCCGTGCCGCAGAAAACAGGTTTTTAAGCCTGTCCGGCTCGGGTATCCCCGAAGAGTCTACGTTCAGTTCCGCCCGATGGATGCCATCGGCCACAAAAATACTTGCGATTCCAACGGCCTCGGCGCCCGCAATATCCGTGCGCAGGGAATCGCCGATCCCGGCGATCCGGCTTCGGTCCGTCACGCCCATCATCGAAAAACAGCGATCGTAGACGCCGCGATGGGGTTTGCCGTGAGACCGCACCTGACCGCCAAGCTGCTCGTAGCGCTCGGCAACGCTGCCCGCGCAGTACTCCATGACGCCGCCGCGGATCACAACCAGATCCGGATTGGCGCAGACCATCGGCAGTTTCAAGGCCAGCGCCGCTTCCAGAAGTTCGCTGTAATCCTCCATCGTGTGGTCGAAGGCCAGGGTTCCGGTATTGAGAATGAAATCCGCCTTTTCCAGGCGCTCGACGAAATCGTAGTCGAGACCTTCGCGCATGCCGTGATCACGGTCCGGTCCCAGATGATAGCAACGCCGGCCCAGAGCCTGATACCAGGCGTCCGGGCGCTCATTGAGGTGCAGCCAGGTATCCTCGCCGGACGACATCACCACATCGGCCAGATCCGGCGCGATCCCCAGGTCCGCGTTGCGCGCGATCACCGCTTCGGCGCGGCGCGGCGCGTTAGAGAGAATCGCGATGCCTTTGCCCGCCTGCTTCAAGCGCGCAACGCAGTCGAGGGCTTCCGGAAAGGCCTGCACGCCGTCGTGCATGACGCCCCATAAATCGATGATGTAGCCGTCGTAATTGTCGGAGATGACCGAGAGGCCGTCGAGAAGCGAAACCACCTGAACCTAAAATCAATGCCAAAAGGAAAGATGCAGTCTTGTGCCACAGAGGATCGGGGATTGAAAGAAAGCTTCTTGCCGGAAGCCGGGCACGAGCGGCCTGCAAGGCGGCGTGATTACGCCATCGGTCTGATCAGGCGGGTCTGATTAGGCGGCGTGATTACGCCGCGGGGCGCGCCAGACGGGGCTCGCCAAAGAGATACCCCTGGCCGAAATCGATCTGCTTATCGAGCAGCTTGCGCAGCGTATCTTCTGCTTCGACCTTTTCCGCAACCAGCTTGACCGGGACATCCCTGAAAGCCGCGAGCAAGGCGTCGACTTCAGACGTTCCCGCCGTGAGCAGATCGGCCTGGATCTTGACGAAACGAATGTTGCTCGCGGCCAAGGCCGGCAGATCCATCCGCAGGTCCGTGACCTGATCCAGCGAAAGACGGCAGCCGACCCGCGCGAGGCGCTCCAGGTGCGCCATCTCCACCTCCCCGAAAGCGGCAAACTCGGACTGGGCAAACTCGAAAATCAGGTTCGGCCCTAGAATATCGTTGCTCTCCAGAAACTCCACGAAGTCGCCGAAGAAATCATCATCGCGCAGGGTGTGGGGCGAAATGTTGCAGAAAAAGTCGAGGTTATCGCTGCGGCGCTGAATCTTGCGGACCAGTTGAACACAGCGAAACAGCAGCATGTTGTCGATGGCCGTGATCAGGCCCTCGCGCTCGGCAACGCCGATGTATTCCTCGGGCAGGATCATCTGATCCTCTTCGGTGCGGACCCGCGAGAAACACTCGTAGAAGCGGCGCTTGCGCTGCGGGAGGCTGACAATCGGCTGCAGCACAAAACTGATCCGGTCATCCCGGAGGGCGTTCTGGACCTGCTTTAAAATTTCGTCTTCGCTGAGATTGCGAATCACCTCGGGCAGGATGTAATCCCCAGCTCCGGTTTTCTCGCTGGTGGATTTCTCATTGCCGGTTTTTTCACTGCCAGCTTTTTCATTGGGTGCGGTCTTCAATCCTGCTTCGATGGATGTTTTCGTGACGGGCACATGGGCATCGGCGGCCTTTGGATTGGAGTGCAGCGGACTGGAGAGAACCTGCTCGCCCTGCGTTGAATGAGCCGCTGAGGCCCGGGCGCTGATGGGGCCGAAGCCGTCCGGATCGGCAACCAGTGTGATGGCAGGCTCGGCGACCACTTTCTGCTGAGCGTCAGGCCTCGGCTGTGAGGCGCCAAGGGACTTGATCACGCGCACTTCGGTGATGGCTTCATCGACCGTGCCGGGCTCGCTCGGCAGTCGTCCCGAACGGACCACCGCTTGAACGGCTTCGGCCAAAGCCTTGTTCTCGCGCCGGGACCAGTTGAGCTGCTCATAGAGTTCCGACTGCGCGTGCCGGAGGGCCAGTATCTGCCGGCCGAGAAAAGATTCGCGCGAGAGCCGCTGATACATCTCGTGAACCAGGGCCCCGGCGAGGAAAATCAGCAGGCCGATCATCACCGCAACGGATTGGTCCAGACGAGGCACGCGCAAGGGCGCCTCGACGGCCACGGCAATCGCCAGTGCCGTATAGATGATGAACAGCAGAATGTTGCGGGCCACGGACATGCCTGCGCGAAGTTCCCCAGGGTTTGATGATCCAGTGACAACAGTTTGCCCCGCGAGGTCTTGAAAGATGGTTAACCAAGGGTTTCCAGCTCAAAAAGGACCCTGCCGAGCGTTCACGGATAACGATGGCCTTGACCTCTATGCGCGGGCGCGGCATGGAATTGAGCAGCGGTCACCCAAGCAAAAACGAATGACGCAATCCGGAGGCGGGAATGTCGATCAAGATCTATCATAATCCGAGGTGCAGCAAATCACGGCAAACGCTCGCGCTGCTGCAGGAGAAAGGCATCGAGCCCGAGGTCGTCGAATACCTGAAAAGTCCGCCCAGCAGAGAAACGCTCACTGAGCTTCTCACACAGCTGGGCCTGGAGCCCCGGAAACTGATGCGGCGTGGCGAAGCAGTTTATAAGGAACTGAATCTGGCCGATCCGGCGCTGAGCAATGATCAGCTGATCGCGGCCATGGTCGAAAACCCGATCCTGATCGAACGGCCGATTGTCAGCAGCGGCAGTAAAGCCGCGCTGGGACGGCCACCGGAAGCCGTGCTCGAAATCCTGTAACCGTAGGACGGATCATGTTGAGACGGAAAGACCTCGCGATTCCACTTAACCTTGATCTTATCTAGCGGTGTGCCGCGCCGACCGCATCCTTGAGCGTTTCGAAACCATCGCGCCGCAAAAGCCGGGCAAGCTCGCGCTTTATCAGCTCGACCAGATCCGGTCCCTCATAAACCAGGGCGGAGTAGAGTTGAACCAGCGATGCTCCGGCACGGATCTTGGCGTAGGCATCGGCGCCGCTGCCGACACCACCCACGCCGATCAACGGGATCCTGCCCCCGGTCAGGCGGTAGAAATCCCCAAGCACTCTGGTCGAGAGATCGAACAACGGCCGGCCGCTCAGTCCGCCGGTTTCGCTGCGATCATCTGCCGTCAAGGACTCGGGCCGGGTGATTGTGGTGTTTGAAACCGTCAAACCATCCAGATCCCGTTCCAGCGCGACCTGGGCGATATCCTGCCTGTCATCCTCGGTCAGATCCGGTGCGACCTTCAAGATCAGCGGCGGCGCTTTTTCGGCGAAGTTCTCCTGCAGTGCGGCCTGAACGGCGGAGATCAGCCGATCGACCTCTGCCCGTCCCTGCAAGGCCCGCAGTCCGGGCGTGTTGGGCGAAGAAACATTGATCACCAAGTAGTCGGCGAAGCCCCCCAATGCCGCGGCGCCGGCGAGATAGTCGGTCACGGCCTCCCCGGTATCCTTGTTCTTACCCAGATTGACACCGAGAAGACCCGGCAAGGGGGCCGCGCGCCATTTCCGCAGGTTCCGCGCGGCGGCCTCCACACCCAGATTGTTGAATCCCAGCCGGTTGATGACGCCCCGGTCTTCGCTCAGACGAAAGATGCGGGGCTTGGGATTGCCCGGCTGCGGGCGAGGGGTGACGCTGCCGATCTCGACAAAACCGAAACCCAGGCCCAAAGCGGGTCCGACCACGGCCGCGTTCTTGTCGAACCCTGCGGCAAGACCGATCGGATTGCGAAAGGACCGGCCCCAAAGATCGATGGAAAGGAGCGGATCGTTCTCGCTGGCTACTCTGGGCGCCAGGCCGCGCGCCATTGCCCAGAGTGTCAGATCGTGTGCTTGTTCCGGGTTTAAGAGCCTCAGCAAGGGCCCCAGGATCTGGTAACTATTCACTCAGCGGGTTCCTGCCGGCCGGCTGCTCCGGCAGCGGGTCGCCATCATTGTGGCCGATGTTCAAAGACGCGGGGAAAACATGCCGTCCATCGGGTCCCAGTGGCAAGTCGTCGACCCGCTCCACCGCATCAGCAGGCAATTCACCGTAAAGATGAGGAAACAAAGCGCCCTCGCGGGATGCTTCCCACTTCAGCGCTGTCCCGAGCTTCGCGCTGTCGACGGTCAAGAGAACCAACCCATCCTGACCTCGGCGGTGTTTTGCGGCAGAGACCTCAAGCTGTAGCCCCGTCGAGAAATGAATGAAACCATCCGCGAGATCCTGAGACGATCCAGCGTAGCTGCCGGACGCCTGCGCTGCGGTCCATTCGTCACGCCGGCACATATGGAAAATCAGAGTATCGTGCATAATTCAGAATCTGCCTCGCCACACTTATCGCCTCACAGTTGCATAACTTCGATCGCATTTTGCAACTATCGGTGAATTCTGCGTTGCAAAATGCGATAGCCTGTGATCCAAAGCCTGCGTGGCCGTGACGTTTAACACTGGGGGCAGCGAAAACAAGACGAATTTTGAGCTGGCACGTAGCTTGCACAAGCATAGCGAGCAGTGCGCTCACAAAAAACCGCTATTGAGGGGACTATGGTAGTCAAAAGTGAAGAAAAAAATGATATCCGGGGCAGCCGCGCGCTTGAGAAAGCGCTCGACGCGGTGGGTGCCGTCGGCGACTCCGGCTTTATTCTTGTACCGAGTGCGCCTACTCGTGAAATGATGATGGCAGGCGCCAAAGCAGGTCATGTCAGCCCCGATCTTGCCCGTGTCATTTACCGGGCCATGCTCGGCGAGACGACCGAGCCGTAAAATCTACGACCCGAAATGCGAGTCCGGACACTGACCGTACCGCCGCAGCATGGTCCGAACCTCCTCTGTGCGTGACGCGGTCAGACATGACCCGCTGACTTCTTATAAGCGCCGGTGAGCCTCTCGCCCGTTGCTGCAATCTACCGCCGGTCTTCTCTCGCTTGCGAAAAAGCTGTGCGGGCGGTCTCTCGCCGCACCTGCACAAACACACAGCCCATGTCGGTGAGAGATCGTCTCGTTACCCGGCAAAAGCCAACAAAGCCGCGATTTGAAGGTCCAGCTTCGAGTTTCTCCTGGACTCACCCTCCAAGAGTTCCCACATCTTCGGTGGGACGAGGTGTTATTTATTCCTAATGCACGCAAACGGTTTTTATAAGATAATCTTCCCATGTTGAAGCATGACGACGTCTGGCGGGCCATCGACATTCTGGCGAGACAGTACAATCTCTCGCCATCGGGACTTGCGCGTCAAGCCGGTCTGGATCCAACCACATTCAACAAGAGCAAGCGCATCACACCGCAAGGGAAAATGCGTTGGCCAAGTACGGAATCAATCGCAAAAATCCTTGCGGCAACCGGAGCGTCTTTTGCCGAGTTCGTCAATATCGTCGGTGAGGAAAACGCCAGCGCAATCGCGCAACGGATCCCCAGTCTGGACATCTCGCAATCTGCCAAAGACGGCTTCTTCGACGCCCATGGAACGCCGTCAGGTGACGATTGGGACGAAGTTCTTGCACCGCATATCGAAGACCGGAATGCCTTTGCCCTGGAGATCAACGGCAACCGCTACGAGCCTGTCTACCGCGATGGTGATCTGATCGTCGTATCGCCGAGCGCGAGTATCCGGCGCGGCGACCGCGTGCTGGTCAAACAGCAGGATGGCAGCATCATGATCTGCCAACTCATCCGCGAGAGCGCCCGCCGCATCGAACTGGCGCAGGTCGGCAATGCGGCCGCTTCGAGTGATCTGCAGAACCGCGATGTTGCCTGGATGTCGCGCATCATCTGGGCGAGCCAGTAGATAGAATAGACCGGCCAGGTATTCCCCACCGGTCAGCCGCGTGTCGTCTGAGCCGTATCCTCCCTTGCCGAGCAGACCAGCTTAATATCACCAACATCGGATTGCCGCTGTGGGAACAGGGCTTGGCAAGAGGTTATAATGTGATAGCGTTTGCGGACGTGATCCACCCAATCCCAGGGGTCAGATCAGACCCCGGTACCCCCGAACGAAGGAAGAGCGTATGAGGGCCGTGCATTTCATTGACGGAAGCTGGCAAGAGGGCAATCCCGCCATCTTTGGTCCCATGACACACGCAACCTGGATGGCATCGGTCGTTTTTGACGGTGCGCGGGCTTTCGAGGGTGTCACGCCGGATCTGGACCTGCACTGCGAGCGGACGATCGCGTCGGGCCTCGCCTTCGGACTTCAACCGCCCATCGCGGCAGGCGAGATCCTCGAAATCGCCCGGGAAGGCGTTTCAAAGTTCGCAAACGATGCCGAGCTCTACATCCGACCCATGCTCTGGGCTGAGACAGGCTTTGTCGCGCCGGACCCGGACAGCACGCGCTTTTGCCTCAGCGTGTTTGACGCGGCGATGCCCAAGCCCACGGGGATGTCGGTTCAGCTCTCATCCTTCCGGCGCCCCCTAGCGAGCATGGCCCCGACCCAGGCCAAGGCCGCTTGCCTTTATCCCAATTCGGGCCGTGCTCTGCGCGAAGCGATCGACAATGGTTTCGACAATGCCGTTGTGCTGGACGGGCTCGGGAACGTGGCGGAACTGGCCACGGCAAATATCTGGATCGCCAAGGACGGCGCCGCGCACACACCCGCCCCGAACGGGACATTTCTGAACGGCATCACCCGCCAGCGGGTCGGTAAACTCCTGAAGGATGCAGGCATTCCCGTCTACGAGCGCTGCATCACTTGGGACGACGTCATGGATGCAGATGAGGCTTTCAGCACCGGCAACCATGCCAAGGTCGTGCCCATCACGAAGATCGGCGACAGAAACCTTCAAACCGGCCCGATATATCAAAAAGCGCGAGAACTCTACTGGAATTGGGCCCACGGAGGTTGAATTTGGCGGGATTTCTCTCGAGTTGACATGGCTTTTTCTGTGCGATTAACCGAACCCTAAGCTTTTTTACTCAGGTTTCACTCATAAGAATGCAGACAAGCCAAGCTGTTAGCCGTCTGCTGGAGCGCGATTCATCTTGAGATCAAGACTCAGGATTTTTGATCACGCTCCCGAGAAAGCCTCCGCCCCGGGGGATGAAACAGGAGCAAGTAAGTGGCATCACTCGACATGGATGGCCCTTTCGCCTTAGAGCGCAAAGTCATTCAAAACACGGTCGGCGACAATCCGGGCAACTTCGCACTGGGCACAATGTCGGAGAACAAGCGCTTCGCGGTTCGCATTGTCGGGCGTAGCGACGGCAATCTGCAGCAGACACTCCTGCAAGAATTGAAGCGCGGCACCGGGCAGCCGGGCTTTTTCGCGCGGGTCTTCGGGGGCAAGAAGCGCATTAACGCTTTCAAATTCAGTCTGGCCCGTGACGCGGAAGCCGCCTATTCCAAGGAATGCCGCAACTTTCATAACTTCGGCGGCGCAAGCAAGCTGGCCAACAAAGAGCATCCCAAACCGCCGCCCGGCGTGACCACGCCTTGCGAACACTGCAAGACCAAGGGTGGCTGACACCGCGCGATTTACGCCTTGCGACCGGTGCGCCCCGGCTTCTCGGTGAGCTTAAGCGAGATCCTCGCCGTCAAGCGCGCGCTGGACCAGCCGGCAACTCTCTTCCAAGCCATACAAGGCGAAAAAGGAGCCCAGGCGCGGACCCTGCGACTGCCCCAGCAGCACCTCATAGAGCGCCTTGAACCAATCCCGAAGGTTTTCAAAACTGTGCGTCTTGCCAACCTCGTAAACCTGGGTCTGGATGTCCTCGGCAGGAGTTTCCGCAGGCAAGGCCTTCAGCTTCGCCAGAAGATCTTCCATGGCCGCACGCTCTTTTTCGTCCGGCGCCCGGTAGCTCTTCGAAGGCTTGACGAAATCCTGATAATAGCGGATCGCGTAACCGATCATGGAATCCAGGAAGGGCGTCTTCTCGGGTGACGCCTCCGGAACGTAACGGCCGACAAAGCCCCAGAGAACCGATCTGTCTTCAGTGTTACAGACACCCGCGAGGTTGAGCAGAATTCCGAAGCTCAGCGGCGAGTCGGCGGACGGAACCTGACCGCCGTGAATATGCCAGGCCGGATTCTCGAGTTTCCGCGCGGGCTCTTCATCGGGAAGTTTCCCGGCGAAGGTCAGATAGTCATCCACCATACGCGGAATGGCATCGAAGTAGAGGCGCTTCGCCGTCTTGGGCTTCTGGTACATGAAAAGCGCAAGGCTCTCCTGCGGCGCATACTGCAGCCACTCCTCGACCGACAGGCCATTGCCCTTGGACTTTGAGATCTTCTCGCCCTTTTCGTCCAGGAAGAGTTCGTAGGTGAAACCACCCGGCGGCTTGCCGCCGAGCGCCTTGGTGATCCGCGCGCCCAGCTTGACGGAATCCATCAGGTCCTTGCCCGACATCTCGTAGTCGACATCGAGCGCGTACCAGCGCATCGCCCAGTCCGGCTTCCACTGCAGTTTGCACTGTCCGCCGGTGACCGGCACCTCGACCAGCTCACCGTCAGTATCCCTGTAGACGACGGTGCCCTGGTTGGCGTGGCGCTCCAGGATCGGAACCTGGAGGACCTGTCCGGTCTTGGGACACACCGGCATGAAGGGACTGTAGGTCTCCCGGCGCTCCGGACCGAGGGACGGCAGCATGATCTTCTGGATGTCATCGTACTGATGCAGGATCTTGCGCAGCGCGTCGTCAAACCGCCCGGACTTGTAGAGCTCCGTCGAGGACTGGAATTCGTAGTCGAAGCCAAAACTGTCCAGGAAGCCGCGCAGACGCGCGTTGTTGTGGTGGCCGAAACTCTCGTACTCGCCGAAGGGATCGGGAATGGAGGTCAGCGCCCGGCCCAGGTTCGCCTCCAGCATCTCTTTGTTGGGAACATTATCCGGCACCTTGCGCAGGCCGTCCATATCGTCCGAAAAGCAGTAGAGCTTGGTCGGAATGTCCGAAATCTCCTGGAAGGCCCGGCGCACCATCGAGGTCCTAACGACCTCGCCAAAGGTGCCTATGTGCGGCAAGCCCGAAGGGCCATAGCCGGTCTCAAAGAGAACGTAGCCTTTTTCCGGCGTTTTCCCACCGATGCGCGCCAGTAGATTGCGGGCTTCATCGAAGGGCCAGGCCTTTGCCTGGAGGGCCAGTTCTCTCTCGCTCGACATGGGTTCCGTCACTTATTTCTGTTGGGAAAAGGCCGGCCGTTTCCGGGAAACAACCGCAGAAGTCGGAGGCGAACCTAGGCGTGCAACGGCGAGAGGTCAACGTTGCATGAACAGGTGCAGCCTATCCGGCTTGAGGAAGCCGTCACCGCATCGGCCCTGATCGCCGCGATTGGTTCCTAAAGGCAGACGGCAGGCGTCTTCCGCCGTGACCTTCGTTGCCTTCTGTCGATATACTCCGCCCCATGTCACACAGCCATGAGCCCCCTCAGGTGCGCGCCCCTGATTTCGACGCGGCCCCGATCAGCGACCGTAGCCTGCAACTGCCGGGCGCGCCGATGCTCGCGGTCGGCCTGACCCGGGCCGTCTGGCTCGACCAGGACGGGGAATTGAACGAGCTCTCTCTGCGTGACGCAAGCGAACGCGCCCGCCGGGAAGCTCCTATTCTCTGCCACGCGCGGGCCATTGCCCGGCGGCTCGGATGCGATCCCTTCCCGGCCTACGATCTGCTCGAGCTCTTTGCCTTCGTGCGCCCGGCGCGCTTCTGCACGCCGACGCCGCGCGGTCTTGCCAACGAACTGGGCCTGCTGACACCGGACAGTCTGGATGCGGATGTCAGTGTCCTGCCACAGATCGCTCTGGCCCTCCTGCGCGAATTGGCGGCAGGAAGCAGCCGGCGCGACCCCTCCGCCCACGACATCGCCTGGGCCATGGCCCAGACCGGCTGGCGCTGGGGGCCTGCCGTGCTCTCCGCCGTTCAGCTGACCGACAGCGGCGACGAGCGGCACATGGCGCGCGGCCTGCATGTCTGGGACTTTCTCTCGGAGTGGAACGAAGTCCCGCCCGCCACCCCGCCCGGCAGCGAGGCCGTCACCGCGAACGAAGCCCGGCACCGCCTGAGCGAACTCTTGGATAGCGAGGCCGAATCGCGGCCGCAACAGGCGGACTACGCTTCCGCCGTCAGTCAGGCCTTCGGCCCCAGGCGCGAAGCCGATCAGCCCAATCTGGTTCTGGCCGAAGCCGGCACGGGAACCGGCAAGACCCTGGGTTACATCGCCCCGGCCAGTCTGTGGGCGCAGAAGAACCAGGGCCCGGTCTGGATCTCGACCTATACGCGGAACCTGCAACGCCAACTGGACGACGAACTCTCCAAGCTCTATCCGGAACCGCGCCTGAAGTCCGAACGGGTCGTGATCCGCAAGGGCCGGGAAAACTATCTCTGCCTGCTGAATTTCGACGAAGCCGTGACGGGGCTGGCCAGCCGCGGCAGCGACGGCGTTGCAATTGGGCTGATGGCCCGCTGGGCCGCCTGGACCCGGGACGGCGACATGGTCGGCGGCGATTTTCCGGGCTGGCTGGCGGATCTGCTGGGCCGGGCCAGAACCCTTGGCCTGACCGACCGGCGGGGCGAATGCATCTATTCCGCCTGCTCTCACTACCGGAAATGCTTTATCGAGCGCAATCTGCGCAAGGCAAAACAGGCCGAGATCGTGGTGGCCAATCACGCCCTGGTGATGATCCAGGCGGCCCTGGGCGGCGGTGAGGACGGCCAGCTGCCGACCCACTACGTGCTCGACGAAGGCCATCATGTTTTCGATGCCGCCGACAGCGCCTTTGCCGCCCACCTCTCCGGGCAGGAGACCTATGACCTGCGCCGCTGGCTGATCGGCAGCGAGTCGGCAGGCCGCTCGGCGGGCCGGGCACGGGGCCTGCGCAAGCGCCTGGAAGACCTGGTCGCGGGTGATGCCGAGCTCACGGATCTGCTCAACCAGACCCTGAGGGCAGCCACGGTGCTGCCGGCCGAAGCCTGGCATCAGAGGATCGCCGACGGTCGCACCAACGGCCCGGCGGAGGCCTTTTTACGTGGTGTGCGGCAACAGGTTTACGCCCGCAGCGGCGGCCATGACAGCCCCTACAGCCTGGAAGTCGACGCCCGCCCGGCGGAACCGGACGTGATCGAGGCGGCCGCGACACTCAAAGACGCCCTCATGACGGTGCTGAAACCCATGGAAGGGCTGAAAAAGGGTTTGCAGGCACGGCTCGACGACGATGCCGACAAGCTGGACAGCGACACGCGCCGCCGGATCGAGGCCTCGACCCGCAGCCTGGAGCGGCGCGGCCAGATGCAGATCACGGCCTGGTGCGCCATGCTGGACGCTCTGCAGGCGGACACCCCGCCGGAATTCACCGACTGGTTCGCGGTCGAACGCAACGGCGGAAACGACATGGATGTCGGAATGTTCCGCCATTGGAAGGACCCGACCATTCCCTTCGCCGACGCCGTCATGCGCAACGCCCAAGGGCTGGTCATCACCTCCGCGACCCTGACCGATGACCCGGGCGGCACGCCATCAAAAAAGCCGACGGATAGCGCCGAGCTTGAGAGCCCGGATCCCGAGAGCCCGTTGGGCGAAGCGGCCTGGAAGGCCGCGGAACAGCGCACCGGCGCGCTGCACCTGGAGAATCCGGCGATCCGCGCCCTGGTGACGTCACCTTTCGACTACGAGAAGCAAACCCGGGTCTATGTGATTTCCGATGTGCGGAAGGACGATCTGAACCAGGTTGCCGCGGCTTACCGCGAACTCTTCCTGGCATCCGGCGGCGGCGGGCTCGGTCTCTTTACCGCGATATCCCGCCTGCGCGCGGTCCGGCAGCGGCTGGTGGAACCGCTGGAGCAGGCCGGTCTGCATCTCTATGCCCAGCATGTGGACGCCATGGATATCTCCACCCTGGTGGATATCTTCCGCGACGAGTTGGATTCCTGCCTGCTGGGGACCGATGCGGTTCGGGACGGCGTGGACGTGCCCGGCGATGCCCTGCGCCTGATCGTCTTTGACCGGGTGCCCTGGCCCCGGCCCGATATTCAGCATCGCGAGCGCCGCAAGCTCTTCGGCGGGCGTGCCTTCGACGATCGCCTGGTGCGCCTGAAACTGCGCCAGGCCTTCGGACGACTGGTCCGCCGGGACCGGGACCGCGGCATTTTCGTGCTGCTCGATCCCATGATGCCCTCGCGCCTGCACGGCGCTTTTCCCAAGGGCGTTGTGCCGCAGAAAGTGGGTTTGGCTCAAGCGGTCGACGAGATCAGTGCGTTTTTCAGCAAAGACGCAGAGGGGGATTCGCCCTTTTAACGCGACATGCTTTAGCTGATCCCCAGGATGTTCAGCAGGACGGTCAGGGTCACAACGGAAAGCAGGGTGGAGATCATGATCGCCGCCGTGGAACGCTGGGTATAGATGCCGTAGCGCTGGGCCAGGACGAAGGCCAGAGCCCCGGTCGGCAAGGCCCCCATGATGACGGCAGACGCGGCCCAGATCGGCTCCATATCCATCACGCCGTACGCGAGCCAGGCGGTAATAATCGGCTGCAAAATGAGCTTGAGCGACACCAGGATCGAGATCTCGCCGGCACCTGCGGTAAAAGACCGCCCCACCATAAAGAGGCCCATGGCGAAGAGTGCGCAGGGACCCGCGGTCGCCGCCAAGAGGTCGCAGAAGGTCGCCAGCGCCCCGGGCAGCGGGAATTCGACTGCCGAAAGCAGCAATCCGGCAAGGGCCGAGACCACGAGCGGGCTTTTGAAGACGCCGGCGAAGGCGTTGCGCAGAATGGCGAGCCCGCCGCTCTTTTGGTTCAGATCGATCTCAATGATCACGGTCGCGACCGCCAGCACCACGGTTCCGTTCAGAACCGTCGCGATTACACCCGGCATGGTCGCGCGGTCCCCGAACGCGAGCAGCAGGATCGGAATGCCCATGTAGCCGGTGTTGGAAAAAATCGCTGTCAAACCGTTCAAGCCCAGGGCACCGAGCCGGTTCGGAAAGAGATAGGTGGCAATCAGCATGGCGATGCCGAAGGTTCCCAACATGCCGCCGCCGATCGCCAGGAGGTAGGGAATGTTGAAAATCTGCGAGACTTCGACGCGCGACATGGAAACGAGAAAGAGTGCAGGCAGGGAAACGTAGTAAACGAATGCATTCAGAGCCTCGCCGCTGGATTCCCCCAAAACGTTAAAGCGTCCGCAGGCATAACCGGCCAGCATGATCCCGAAAACAGGTAAAACGACGTTCAATACAGCATCCATAGCGGCGGAAACTGCCTTCCTATTCTCCATCTGTCGAGTGCGGAATTTGCATCGCTCCCTTGCAACTTCGTAGGATGGCAGTATATAGCGAGTGTCGTTGCCAAGCGGCTTGCGGATAGGCCTTCGCGCCTTTCACGGTCACTGCAGCGGCAGTTTAGTTCGAGAGATTTTCCGAAACGCACCCCGTTGGCGAAATCAGCATAGAAAGAAGCGAGCCGTCCTTATGATCGACCATCATGCCGCCCTGATCTACACCATGGTTCTGGTGTCCGCTGCCGACCGTGAGATGACGGACTCCGAACTGCTGACCATCGGCGATGTGGTCAAGCATTTGCCGATCTTCGAGGACTACGAAGAGGCCAAACTGCTTGAGACGTCCCGCGACTGCGCGGAGCTGATGAACAACGACGACGGTCTGGAGCGTGTGCTGAACGTGATTCTGGCCAGCTTGCCCGAAAAGCTGCGCGAAACCGCCTACGCCCTGGCCTGCGACGTTGCGGCCTCGGACGGGGAAGTGAGCCAGGAAGAGCTCCGCCTGCTTGAACTCTTGCGGCATCAACTGCCGGTCGGCCGCCTGCCCGCAGCCGCCATCGAGCGCGGCGCCCGTGCCCGCTTCATGACCCTTTAAGGATCATCAGCCGCAAAATACGCCGGTGGCGGCGCTTTGCCACAGTGAGTGGGCACTTGGCCGCACAGGGTTGTCGGACTAGATTATGTCGCGTTCGCGTTAGCGGACGTCAGAAATCCAGTTCAGCAAGAAGCATCCATGACCGCGAGCCCCTCAGTCTCCGCAGGGACAATTCCAAACAGCTCTGACAGAAGCGTCGGCCTCTGGCTCTTAAGCTGTTGTGCCATGATTCTGGCGATGGCGGTCATCGGCGCCATCACCCGCCTGACCGAATCCGGCCTCTCGATCATGGAATGGGCACCCATCGGCGGAACTCTGCCGCCCCTCAGCGACGCCGAATGGCAACGCGTCTTCGCGCTCTATCGCCAGATCCCGGAATATCAGCAGGTCAATGCCGGGATGAGTCTCGAGGAATTTAAGACCATCTTCTGGTGGGAATACATCCACCGGCTTTGGGGCCGCCTGATCGGGGTGGTTTTTGCGGTTCCCTTCATCTGGTTCCTGATTCGCGGCAAGCTCCGGCGCGATCTGATCCCGCATCTGATTGCGATGTTCCTGCTCGGCGGCCTGCAGGGTGGTCTGGGCTGGTACATGGTTGCCAGCGGCTTCGCCGACCGGACCGACGTCAGCCAATACCGCCTGACGGCACACCTGCTGCTGGCCATCGTGATCTATGCCTACATTCTCTGGGTCGCGCTGCGGCTGCTGGTGCCTGCACCGCCCCCATCCCCTGCCGTCCAGGTCGGCGGCCTGCGCCGGTCGGTGATCGCCCTGATCGCCCTGCTGCTGGTCACCATTGCCTCGGGCGGCTTCGTCGCGGGGCTGAACGCAGGCATGATCTACAATACCTTCCCCTTGATGGACGGAGACTGGATCCCGAGTGACTACGGCGCGCTCTCGCCCTTCACCCTGAACTTCTTCGAGAACATTGCCGCGGTGCAGTTCAATCACCGGGCGCTGGCCATGATCTGCGCCGCCGCGGTCCTGGGACTGTGGATCTGGTCGCGCCGTCTTGCGCTGTCCGATACCGCACAAAACGCCTTCACGCTGCTGCTGGCCGGAGTCGTGGCGCAGGTGATCCTGGGGATCTCCACCCTGCTGCTGGTAGTACCGATCTGGCTCGGCGCACTGCATCAGGCCGGCGCGATTTTGCTGCTGTCCCTGGCGTTCTGGGTTCTGCATCATCTTCGCGCTGCCCCGGTGGAACAGGAAAACCCGGGGGAGACTCTGCAAACAAGCTACAGAACGGCATCATGACTGCGCCAGAGCAAGGGCAGGGGCACGGGCAGGGGCAGGAGCAAGCACAAGACCAGGATCTGGCCATTCCTGATGCCCCCTTGCCGGTCTCGGTCCTGACGGGATTTCTGGGCAGCGGCAAGACCACGGTTCTACGCCATCTCCTGGCGCAGCCGGATATGGCGAACACCGCGGTGATCGTGAATGAATTCGGCGAGATCGGCCTGGATCACATGCTGGTCGAGAATGCCAAGGAAGATACCATCCTGCTGAACAGCGGCTGTCTTTGCTGCACGGTCCGGGGCGATCTGGTCGAGACCATGCGCAGGCTCTTCAAGCAGCGGGTCCGGCGCGAAATTCCGCCTTTCGACCGGCTGGTGATCGAAACCACCGGCCTCGCGGATCCCGCACCGATCCTGCAGACTCTGATGAACGATCCCTTCCTGGTCGAGCGCTTCCGCCTGGACGGTGTGATCGCGACGGTCGATGCGGCCAACGGCGGCACTACACTCGACAATCACTTCGAATCCGTGAAGCAGGCGGCGGTGGCCGACCGGCTGCTGCTGACCAAGACCGATGCCGCCGAGCCGGATGCGGCCGAGGCCCTGAAGATCCGCCTGAAAGATCTGAACCCGGCGGCGCCCGTCCTGCCGGTCTCGCAGGGCGAAGTCGAAGCCGCCGCGCTTTTCAATGCCGGCCTCTACGATCCGACCACCAAAACCCTGGATGTGCAGCGCTGGCTGAAACCCGAAGCTTACGACGACGATCACGGGCATGATCATCACCACGACGTCAACCGGCACGATGCCAGCATCCGCGCCTTCTGCATCACCCGGGAGGAACCGTTGAACTGGGACCGGCTCAATTCCTGGGTCGAGATGCTGATCATGCTCTACGGCGGCAATCTGCTGCGTATCAAGGGCATCCTGAACATCGAAGACTGCGAGGGTCCGGTGGTGATCCACGGCGTGCAGCATATGTTCCATCCGCCCAGTCAGCTGGAGAGCTGGCCCGATGCGGATCACCGATCACGGCTGGTCTTCATCACCCGGGATCTTGAGAAAGAGATGTTCGAGCACACCCTGGAAGCCTTTGCGGGCGGGTCGGATCTGACCTAGGCTGCTGCTACCATGAGCAAAGCTTTCACCAAGGAAACAGAAACTGAAGACGAGGATCTGCCCGAAGAGGCGGAAGCGCTGCCGCGCGGGGTGAAGAACTATATCACGCCCGCGGGCCTGCAGCGCCTGCGTGACGAGCTGAAACACCTGCGCGTCGAGGAACGGCCGAAGGTCGTCGAGGTGGTCTCCTGGGCAGCGGGAAATGGCGACCGCTCCGAGAACGGCGACTATATTTACGGCAAGAAGCGCCTGCGCGAGATCGACCGGCGTATGCGCTTTCTGATTAAACGCATTGAGATTGCCGAGGTGGTCGATCCGGCCCGTCAGACCAATCACGAGCAGGTCTTTTTCGGCGCCACCGTAACCTATGCGGATTCCAACGACACCGAGCGCACCATCCGCATCGTCGGGGTCGACGAGGCCCGCAGCGAGCATAACGAAGTCAGCTGGATATCGCCTATCGCCCGCGCCCTGCTGAAATCCTCGGAGGGCGATACCGTCGAGGTGCGCACCCCAAACGGCCGGGAGCCCATCGAAGTGCTGGAGATTTCCTACAGCGGCGCGTGAGACTTCGAGAGTCTTTCGTAAAGCAGGGAGGCAACCGCAAGATCCTGGGCACCGAGCCCTGTCAGATCGACCACGGAGATCGTATTCCCACCCACCGTAAAGCCTGCGGGGTCCTCGAGGACACGCCCCAGAGGGAGATCGCCGCTCTCCTCCACGAGACCGGCGCGAACCGCAACGCCGAATTCGCCGTGATGCAAGGCCTGTTTGTGATCGTCGGTGATGATGGTTTCGGCGCGCGCCAGAATTTCCGGATCCAATTCGTTCTTGCCGGGGCTGTCCGCCCCGACCGCGATGATGTGTTTGCCGCCCTCGATATCCGAAGACTGCAGGACCGGCGTGCTGGCGGGCGTCGTGGTCACAATGATGTCCGATTGCGCGCAGAGTTCCGCTGCCGAACCCGCAACCAGGCAAGGCCTGCCGCTGTCGTTCAACCGCTCCGCCAGTCCGGCGGCCTTGCTCGCATCGCGGCCAAAGATCGTGATTTGCGAGATGCCGACATGGGCGGAAATCCAACGCGCCTGCTGGTCGGCCTGCTGGCCGGTGCCGATCACCCCCAGACGCTGGGGCGTCGCATCCACCACAACGGAAGCAGCAAGCGCACCCGCCGCCGCAGTGCGGGCGGATGTCAGATACCCCTGATCCTGAAGCAGGGCGATCGGCACACCCGTCTCGGCGGATAAAAGCAGCAGCAGGCCGTTGTTCACCTCAAGGCCACGTGCTGGATTGCCGTAGAAGCCAGTCGCGACTTTGATGCAAAAGTAGGGCAGCTTGGCGGAAAGGGCCGACTTGACGTGGCAGTCGCCTCTCAAGTCCTGCGCCTCCGCTCCAAAGAGCATCTGAATGGGCGCCGGCGTCTCGATCTCGCCACGGCTGTGCAGGATGATGCTTTCACGCACGGCGTCGATGATCGGTGCCTTGTCGAGCAGGGGCTGAATCTCGTCCAGAGCAATCACTCGCATGGCTCAAACCCTCTAACGCGACACGCGCTAAACAGCCAGACGATTGTGATTGCGGTCGAGGAAGTCACGAAACGCCGTGACGCCTTCCTCGATCTTTTCCCGCCCGAAACCGATCCGGAACCGGTCTGTGGGAGCTTCCATCAGCTCCGATCTATAGATCGAAGCGGGCAGCAGAAGCACACCATTCTCCTCGATCAGGTCATGACAGAAGCTCTCGACATCGCCTTGCCCGATGTAGCGGGGATAGGCGATGCAGCCGCCGTCCGGATGGCGCCATTCGAAGAGCTTAGGATAGTCAGCGAAGAAGCGGTCGAGTTCAGCGATATTGCGCCGAAGCAGCGCTCGGTTCCGCTCGAGGATCTTGTCTCGAACCCCCAGCGCGATGACTGCAAGCCGTTCACTCGGCGCAGAATTGCAGATCGAAAGGTAGTGTTTGTAGCGCTCCAGTTTCAGGAGAACCTCTTTGTCCTGGCTCGCGATCCAGCCAATACGCAAGCCCGGCAAACCATAGGCCTTCGACATCACGCTCAGGGAAAGTCCCTTCTCGTAGACATCAGCGGTTTGCGGCAGGCGTTTGGTCTCGTCCAGTTCCAGAAGGCGGTAGACTTCGTCATTGAAGAGATACAAATCCTGTTCCCGGCAGAGCGCGATCAGGGCGTCGTAATCTTCCCTCGGCATCACCGCACCGGTCGGGTTGTTCGGAAAGTTGATGGAAATCAGCTTTGTGTTGGGCCGGATGGCACGCCTGACATCCTCGAGATCCAGCCGCCAGTCTCGCGTTGCGTCAAGCGGAACACCCGTCACCGCGCAGATGCTCAGGGGAATGGTCTCTGCGGCCTGGTAGTTCGGAACCACGACGATGGCATGATCGTCAGGCCCCAGAAGAACCCGCATGGCGGCGTAGACGCCTTCTTCCGCACCGGCGAAGCAGAGGATGTTGTCCGGCTGCATCCCCTCGTAAGTGCCGGCAATCGCCGCGCGCAGGTCCGGCGCCCCCCAGGTTTCGGTGTAGCCCAGCCAGAGATCGTCCAGGCTTTCCGCCGCCGAGGTGCCAGCCATCGCCAGCAGGTCATTGAGGCTCATGCTCTGGACATCGGAGGCCGTCATGTGATGGCGGGCCGTGAATTCCCATTTTGAAAAGTAGGTTTCGAGTTCGAAATTACGCATGGAGCTAAGCAACCTCCGCCGTCTCGTTATCACCCGCCGAAGCCCCCTCGCGGCGGGCGTCTTTCAGCAGGTTGTAAATGCTGGCGCGCGACATCCCCAGCGCCTTGGCCGCATAGTCCGGCGAACCCCGCATCTCAAGAATACCAGCCCGGTCAAGCGCCGCGACCAGTGCAACCTTATCGGTCCTGCGCGCCGTCACGAGGGTCACGCCGCGTTCCGACAGTGTTTCGGCGATCAGCGCATTCGCGGCCTCCCGCCAATCCTGCGCGAAGAGAGCCTTCGAGCGCGGCTTTTGCCCAACGGCGCTGAAAGCCGCCAGCAGGTCTGCCGCGGCAGCAAAGGCCGCCGTGCGCATATTCACGCAGATCAGCCCGCTCGGCCGGCGGTCCTCATCCCGCACCACGGCGGTAAAGGATCGCAAGACTTCGCCGTTCCAGTTTGTCTGCGCGTAGGGTCCGATGATGTCCGCATCATCCACGTCCGCTTCGAGACTTTCGGTCTCAACAAGCGATTCGTCGCCGACGGCACGATTGGAGAGATTCCCCTCAATCCCGACGATTTTTCCGGTCCGCAGGTCATGCAGAACGACCTCCAGCTGGCCCGGGAAAAGCCGCGTCATCAGTCTGCACACCGCGGCATAGTCTGAAGATAAATTGCTCATAGGATCTATTGAGCAGGAATTTTACAAAATGTCTAATTTTTTATTTTTCATCTTATCGTAACTCGACGCAGGTAGCCCCCGGATACATTCTCCGCTTGTCTTTACACGGAGTTCCGTAATATGGATTTTTGACCGGTTTGTTTCCAAGAAGTTCAAAATGACGAAACTGCAGCAGAGCTCGATCGTCCACAAGTGCGCACAGATTCTGGACGTTCTGGCGCACGCGAGACGTCCGCTCGCCTATATGGAAATTGTCGAAAAGACCGGCTTCGTGAAGAGTTCGGCCCACCGGATTCTGGCCGTCATGGAGGGCGAAGGCCTCGTCGAAAAAGACGCATCCCTGAAAGCCTACAGGCTGGGTCCCAAGCTTTCCTACTGGGCGCAGACAGCCTGGCGCAAGACGGATCTGCAGGATGTTGCCGGCGCAGAACTTGAGGCTTTCTGCGAAAAAAACGGTTACAACGTCGCCCTATCGATTCGAGACGACGATAAAGTGCTTTATCTTCGTACCCTCGACTCGGTGCCGGTCCGCTATGCATCGCGCGCCGGAGAGCGCGCGCCGCTGCACTGCACGGCAGCCGGCAAAGTCTTTCTCGCCCACATGAGCGAGTCGCAGCAGGATCGTCTGATGGGCGAGCTGAAATTCGAGCGCCTGACGGAAAATACAATCGTCTCCGCCGAGGTTCTGAAACGCGAGTTGAAGCTGACCCGCTTGCGGGGTTATGGCACCGCGGACCGGGAAGAGTCCCTGCAGGTGGCGGGCGTCGCCGCGCCGATCCTGGATACGGACCGGGCCGTGATGGCAGCCGTCTCGATCTGGTGCCCGGTCGCCCAGGCGGGCATCGGCGAGCTGCAGCTCATGGCGCCCGAACTGCTTGAGATGACCAAACGCATTTCAGCGCAAATGGGGCATCACATCGGCGCCTAGAGCATGTTCCGATCATACGGGATCAGTTTGATGGGCTTTGAAGTCTCATTCGGCAAGGCGCGTTGTGAAGCGCGATGCGGCGGCATCCGATGCGGCGGCATCCGATGCGGCGGCATCCGATGCGGCGCATCGGGCAAGCAGCGCAACGCCGCCGATGAGCCTTCAAGGCCCACCGTAGGCCGGGCTCTTTTACGCTCTGACTGCGTTGCGGCTCTTATCCGATGCGCTGCATCGCATTGCGAGCCGCGCCTTGTCAGAACGAAAAATCTTCCCGGTCAAATGATTCCGGATGATCGGAATATGCTCTAGCTCGAAGATTTTCTCGGAACTCTCACGCGCGAAACCCCATGAATCAGCTGCGATCACCCGCAGACTGTAGAGGCTCACGCTTCGCCTTTTTCACAGACACAACAGAAGGATTCGGATCCCGCTCGAGGACCGGATCAATTCAAATCGACCGGCCTCTGTGGAATTTTGTTTCAATTCTGAATAAAAGAACTTAAGTTCTGTATTTTAAAACTGTAGCTCATTTGGACTGACAGGAAGCCAAGTTATGAGAACCGACGTCTCAGAAACGGCAGTTTGGAAGGTGACTGCGCCGGATCGGCCGGCTGGTTCACCACTGAACGAAGACCTCCGCTGCGACGTTGCCGTGGTCGGGGCCGGCTTTACCGGCCTGCGGGCGGCGATTGCCCTGGCCGAGGCGGGAAGCCATGTTGCCGTCTTCGACGGCGGCGATGTGGGATATGGCGCCTCGGGCCGGAGTGGCGGGCAGGTGAACCCGATGCTGCCGGTGGCACGGCCGGAAGACCTGCGCGCGGCGGTTGGAGACACCTACTTCGAGAGAATGGCCCAGGTTTCGCTTGGCTCCGCCGACGAACTCTTCGTACTGGTCCGCAAATACAAGATCGACTGCGACGCCCGGCAACATGGCTGGCTTCGCGCAGATCACAGCCACGCAGCGCGGGAACAGGCCCGGGCCGGGGCCAGAGCATGGAACAAGTTCGGGGCCGGCTTCGAGTTTCTGGAAGCCGAAGACACCCAAAGACTGAGCGGCTCACCCGCCTACCAGTCGGCCACCCTCTCGCCAAGGGGCGGCGCGGTTCAACCCCTGGCGCTGGTGCGGGGTTTGGCAGATGTTGCCGAATCTCTCGGGGTGAGAATCTACGCGCGCTCGGCGGTCCGGAATCTGGAGCGGCACGACCAGCGCTGGAACATGACGGCGGCCGGACAGAGGGTTACGGCAGACAGGGTCCTGCTGGCAACAAACGGCTACACAGACAACCTCTTCAAGGGCCTGAAACGCTCGATCCTGCCGCTCAATCCGATCCAGATTGCCACGGATCCGCTTGGCGATAATGAAATCGGCCCGGTTCTGCCCGAGGGCCACACCATTTCAGACACCCGGCGCCTGATCATGTACGCCCGGCGCGAACCCGACAATCGGATGGTTTTCGGAGGCATCGGGTACCGGAAACCCTTTGGCGGAGCGGCCAGGTTTAACGCGCTGCTTCGAGATGCGCGACGCATTTTCCCGTCGATCCGGCCTGAGAGCTGGCGCTATCGCTGGAGTGGCCAGATCGCAATAACGGACGACCGTATCCCGCACTTTCACGAACCTGCGCCGGGTCTGGTTGCGGGCCTCGGCTACAACGGGCGCGGCGTGGCCATGTCGCTCGTGATGGGCCGGGTTCTTGCTGAGCGGCTGCTGGGGGCGGCCCCCGAATCACTGCCCCTGCCGGTCTCACCAATCCATCCCGCGGCATTTCGCAACCTGCAATTGGCAGGGGCCAGCATCGGCATATCCGCAATGGCTGTGCGCGACAGGTTTGAGTTTCGTTAAACGATATCCGCCACTTACGAGAGAGGAGAAGCAAAAAAGATTGACCTGCCCGAGTTCCTCGATAACTGTCAAAAAAACGTCTCGCACCGGTGCAGGTGTGAAGGCGAGAACAAGGCGAAGGGTTCCGCGTCATTTTCAAACGGACGCGGAACAGAAGTTTTAACTGGGAGAGCAAAGATGAAAAAAATGCTAGTTTCAGCGGCAGCGGCGGTGATGGCGCTGTCCGTATCCTCGGCCAAAGCAATGGACGAGATCACGGTCGCTTACTTCCTCGAGTGGCCGATGCCAATGCTGGCCGCGAAGGCGGATGGCACCTACGAGCGCGAGCTCGGCGTAAAGATCAACTGGCGCTCGTTCGAAACCGGCACCGCCATGTCAGCCGCAATGGCCTCGGGTGACGTCCAGATCTCGGTCAGCCAGGGTCTGCCGCCCTTCGTTGTCGCAGCTTCGGCGGGCCAGGACATCCAGGTTCTCGACGTGGCCGTGAGCTATTCGGACAACGACAACTGCGTCGTCCATGGTGACCTGGAAGTCGATAAGGCTTCCGCGTCGGAGTTGGCCGGGAAGAAAGTGGCCGTGCCCCTGGGGACCGCGGCGCATTACGGTTTCCTGCGCCAGATGGACCACTTCGGCATCGATATCGCCAGCCTCGACGTGGTGAACATGCCCCCACCCGAGGGCGCTGCGGCCCTGGCCCAGAAGGCGGTCGACTTTGCCTGTGGCTATGGCGGCGGCCTTACCCGGATGAAGGAACACGGCAACGTGCTGCTGACGGGTGCGGAGAAGGAAGAGCTTGGTATTCTGGTGTTCGACGTCACCTCGGCTCCGGCGGCTTTCGTGGCTGAAAACCCCGATCTGGTGTCGAAGTTCCTGGGTGTCACCGCGACAACCAACGCAAAGTGGAACGCCAGCAAAGACGAAGCCATGCTGGAAGTCATCGCCAAGGAAGCCGGCATGGACCTGGAAGCCGCCAAAGGCGCCATTGCCACGATGTCCTTCCCGTCTGCTGAAGAGCAGCTCTCAGAGAAATGGCTTGGCGGCAACGCGCAGACCTTCATGAAGGGTGTAGCGGACGTCTTTGTCGAGGCAGGCTCGATCGACAAAGCCCTTGATACTTACGAGAACGCGGTCAACGCAGGTCCTTTGGGCGAGTCTCAGTAAGCTGGAAATCCGGGCCTGGAGAGCAATCTCCAGGCCCATTTTCATGAATGGGGGCGAGAGCAATGACTGCACTTACGATCGAAGACGTTTCGATGCGTTTTGAGCTGCCGAACGGCGCGTCGGTACAGGCACTAAAGAATATCAACCTGGATATCGGAACCGGTGAGCTGATGTCCGTGCTGGGTCCATCGGGCTGCGGAAAAACAACACTTCTGAACATCGTTGCGGGCTTCCTGGCACCGACCGAGGGCATCATCAAATTGGGGAACGAGGTGGTGCACGGCCCCGGACCGGAGCGCGGCATGGTGTTCCAGCAGGGCGCCTTGTTCGAGTGGATGAACGTGCGCAAGAATATCGGTTTCGGACCCGCAATGAAGGGCGCGCCACGCGCTGAGACCGAGGCGCGGGTCACGGAGCTTCTGGAGATCGTTGGCCTCCACGACTTCGGCGAAAAGATGATCTATGAACTCTCCGGCGGCATGCAGCAGCGCGTCGCTCTGGCCCGTTGCCTGGCCAATGATCCGGAAGTGATCCTGATGGATGAGCCGCTCGGCGCACTCGACGCGCTGACCCGGGAAAAAATGCAGTCCCTGGTTCTGGAAATCTGGAAAAAGACCGGCACCACCATCATCCTGATCACACACTCCGTGGAAGAAGCCTTGCTGCTGGGTGAACGGCTTCTGGTCATGGCGCCGCGGCCTGGCCGGATCCACAAGGAATACCGTTTGCCCTTTGCCGAAATGGGCGTTGGTGCCGATCTGCGCGAAGTGAAGCACCATGAAGACTACAGCACGACGCGCGAAGAGATCCTGTCGATGATCTGGGATATGGAAGAGGAAATCATGGGCAGAGGCGAGACCGCGGCATGACTATTCTTCTCATCTACATCGCAATCTTCGTCGGCGCGTTTTTTGCCGTCAAAGCGGTTGCAGGCCATCTGACCAAGCGGTCCGACTTCACCTCCAGGAAGACCGTCACCTTCGGCGACGAGAGCGCGGTCACGGCGAACCGGGCCGCCTCGGTCATCTCGGTGATCGCCATTTTCCTGATCTGGGGCGCCTTCACCGGATCAAGCCTGTCACCAATCCATGCTCCCGGACCCTTCGTCGGCGACGCGACCTTCACTTACACAGTCGAGACGCCCGACGGTCAACGGGACGACGGGACCGTCCACGTGAGGGTCTTTCCCCGGGACGCGGCGGCGGACGTGCCGGAAATAGAACCGGGAGACGGCTTCGCCAAGGACGATGCGGCAAAGGTCGCCGCCTGGCGGTCCGTCCTGATCCGGGTCGACAGAAACGACGAAATCGGCAGAGACCAAGGCGCCAAGGTTGTCGCCATCGACGGCCAGGCCATTGCGCCGGGCGAGACGGTCCAGGTCGCCTCGGGCGAGGTCACACTCACGCCGAAGGGAACGCCTAACTATAAACCGGAGCAGGGCTGGCAGATGGAGCCGGTCTGGCTGCCGCCGCCCGAGGCCGTTGCCGGGCGCGTTATCGAGATCATGGGCGGCGGCTACCAGAACTTTACTCTGGCCGAACACGTGGGCTGGTCGCTGTTCCGCGTGATCGCCGGTTTCCTGGCAGGCGCACTGGTTGGAATACCCCTTGGCTATGCCATGGGCCTGAGCGACTGGTTCCGGGGCTGGTTCGATCCGATCGTCGAGTTTATGCGGCCTGTACCGCCCCTGGCCTTGATCCCGCTGGTGATCATCTGGGCGGGGATCGGTGAGGTCGGCAAGGTCATCCTGCTGTTCCTCGCGGCGCTCTGGATCATGACCATTGCCGCCCGCGCCGGTGTATCGGGCGTGCGGATATCGAAGATCCATGCGGCCTATTCTCTGGGCGCTTCGAAGTGGCAGATCCTCCGGCATGTCATTGTTCCGAACTCGCTGCCGGAAATCTTCACCGGCGCGCGTGTGGCAATGGGCGTCTGTTGGGGAACGGTTGTCGCCGCCGAACTGGTCGCCGCCGAGAAAGGCGCCGGCATGATGATCATGGTTGCGTCACGCTTCCAGCTCACCGACATCGTGATCATGGGTATCATTCTGATCGGCGTCATCGGTTACGCGATCGATATTCTCATGCGCATGGCCGAAAACTGGCTGATCCCCTGGAAAGGCCGCGGCTGACGCCTGCCGCTGCAAAGCCAGCTTTGAACAGTCGGCCTCCAATCGATGCGGTTGGAGGCCGATTTTGGTTCCAGACGGGTGAACGGAAACAGGCTGTTGTTGCTACAGGGACTTGTGCAGCCGCACGTAACGCGCCGGGGTGATGCCATGGGCCGATTTAAACATGCGGGTGAAATGCGCCTGATCAGCGAAACCGGCTTCGACCGCCAGTTCCGCCAGCGAGCCCTCGCGGCTCAAGCGGCAACGCGCGAAATCCAGGCGGCGCGCCAGGGAATAGCGGTAGGGGCTGTTGCCGTAGGCCGCGCGGAACTGACGTGCGAGATCGTAACGGCTCAGTCCGCTGACGCCCTCCAATTCCGACGAGGAAACGACACGGTCGAACGCGGCGTCCAGGAATTCTCTGACACGCTGCAAGGCAGGAAGATCCAGACTTCGTCCCGACGCACGCGCAACGCTGCGCGGGTCATTCCGCCGCAGCCCCTCAGCCAGTTCCAGGATAAGGCTGTCTGTGGCAAGCGGTTCCAAACCAGCAGCACGGCCATCATCGAACGCCGATGCGATCACACGCGCCAATTTGGGATCACTGGAAACAGCATCGGGAACAAAAGGAAGGACGGCATCACTGGAGAGCGAACGTACGGCTTCGAAGAGACGCACGGGTGACACGTACAGCATGCGGTAACCGAAGCCCTCGTCGCTTCCGGCGTGACCGTCATGAACTTCGTCGGGATGTAAAACGATGACCTTACCCGCGGTACTGACCTGCGCGGCGCCCCGGTAATCGAAGGCCTGCACACCGAGATAGGTCAAACCGATGGCGTAGGTGTCATGACGGTGCTTGTCGTAGGCATGTCCCTGGAACCAGGCTTCGAACAATTCCAGACCCGGCGCCGAGGCGACGTTACGGAACCAGTCGCGTCTTGGCCGCTGCGCGACAGAAGCGTGCCCGCACAAACGTTCAATACCTTCGCCGCCCGATCTGTTTTTCTTACCGGTCATGAATTCCACAAGAGGACGCCGTCCTCAAACAGATAGGATACCCACGCATGTCTTACGAGCCCGGCACAATAAACCTGGCTGAAAAGTTCAGCAAATTCTCCGAGCACTGGTCACCGAAAGTCATCGGCCAACTCAACGACCTGCACATCAAGATCGCGAAGATCCAGGGCGAATTCGTCTGGCATGCCCACGAGGATACCGACGAGCTTTTCATGGTCAACAAAGGCCGGCTGACGATTCGCTACCGGGACGGCGACGCCAGGCTGACGCCAGGTGATATCCACGTTGTGCCGAAGGGAGTCGAACATCTGCCCGTGGCCGAGGAGGAATGCGAGATCATCATGATCGAACCGGCCGGCACCTTGAACACGGGCAATGCAGATGACGGCCGGACGGTCGAGGACCCGCCCTGGATCTGAGCCCCTCTCGTTACGCATCGTCCGGAACACCGAAGCCCGTCTTGAGGGCCAAAGCCCATCTGCAGAGCCAAAATCATGTCTCTTGAACAAGCGCTCGCCTTTTTTATTTTTGCCTTCGTCGCCGCGGTGACGCCGGGCCCGAGCAATGTGTTGCTGACTGCCACGGGTGCAAATGCAGGTCTGATGCGGGGCCTGTCCTGCCTTTTCGGCGTGGTGCTAGGCATGGGTTTCATGATGTCGATCGTCGCTTTCGGGCTGGGCAGCGTCGTGCTCGACAGCCCGCAGATTATGGAGGCGCTGAAGTGGGGCGGCGCCACCTTTCTTCTCTGGCTCGCCTGGAAAATTGCCACGGCGCAGCCCTCGGCACCGGAGTCCGGCGATGATGAGGGGCAAGCCGGAGAGCCCATTGGCTTCCTGGGTGCCGCGGGCTTTCAATGGGTCAACCCGAAGTCCTGGCTGGTCTGTGCCGGGGCTGCGGGCACCTACCTGCAGAGCGATGCCGCCGGGGCTCTGGCGCAATCCCTCTCTCTGGGTGGTGTCTTCGTCCTTGCCGCCTTGCCCAGCAGCTTCATCTGGCTTGCCGCAGGGGTGGCATTGCAGCAGGTCTTGCGCGATTCCAAAAGCCAGCGCCGTTTCAATCTGGTCATGGGCGCGCTTCTGGCCGGCTCCGTCATCTATTTCATACGTTGACCGCTCACCGCGACTTTGCGCCCCCGAATTGATAGCCTTTGGATAGATAGCCTTTGGACAGTGAGGCGCAGATCGGATATTCAAGGCGCGTCGGACCGGGGACGTAAACACGCCACGCGCATTTACGTTCCCGGACAGGTCTTTCCAGATCCAGAGGTGGACTCATGAGCAGTGAAAACGCAGGCAGCAACCAGGACGTCAAAGGGCTTGGAACCCTGTTCCCGCTCGGAGAGGATACCACGCCTTACCGCAAGCTCTCGGATCAGGGCGTTTCGGTCGAAAGCTTCAACGGCGAAGAGATCCTGAAGGTCGACGCGGAAGCCATCCGCCTGCTGTCGGAACAGGCCTTCATGGACATCAACCATCTGCTGCGCCCCGGTCATCTGGAGCAGCTGCGCAAAATTCTGGACGATCCGGAAGCCTCCCCAAACGATCGCTTCGTCGCCTTCGATCTTCTGAAGAACGCGAATATCGCGGCGGGTGAGATACTGCCCATGTGCCAGGACACGGGCACCGCTATCATCATGGGCAAGAAGGGCCGGCGCGTCTGGACCGCAGGCGGCGACGACACCGCGCTGGGACAGGGCGTGCTCGACGCCTACGACAAGCGGAACCTGCGCTACAGCCAGGTTTCGCCGGTCACCATGTATGAAGAGAAGAACACCGCCAACAACCTGCCGGCCCAGATCGAGATCTATGCGGAGGGCGAGGACGCCTACAAGTTCCTCTTCGTCGCCAAGGGCGGCGGCTCGGCCAACAAAACCTTCCTGTTCCAGGCCACTCCTTCTCTGCTCACTCCCGACCGGCTGATCGAATTCCTGGACGAAAAAATCCGCACGCTCGGCACAGCAGCCTGTCCGCCATACCATCTGGCGATCTGTATCGGCGGAACCTCCGCGGAAATGGCGCTGAAGACCGTCAAACTGGCCAGTTGCCGCTATCTGGACAGCCTGCCGACGCAGGGCTCCGATCAGGGCCATGCCTTCCGCGATACGGAGATGGAAGAACAGATCTTCAAGCTGACCCAGAACATGGGCATAGGTGCACAGTTCGGCGGTAAATATTTCTGCCACGATGTGCGGGTCGTGCGCTTGCCGCGACATGGCGCCAGCCTGCCTATTGCCTTGGGCGTTTCCTGTTCCGCCGACCGGCAGGCCATGGGCAAGATTACCAAGGAAGGCGTTTTCCTGGAGGAGCTTGAGCGGAACCCGGCCAAGTTCCTTCCCGATGTGGACGGCGAAGCTTTGGGCGGCGATGTCGTTAAGATCGATCTTACCCGGCCCATGTCCGAGATCCTCACCGAACTGAACAAACACCCGATTAAAACCCGCCTCTCGCTGACCGGCCCGATGATCGTCGCCCGCGATGCGGCGCATGCGAAGCTGCGCGCCCGTCTGGAAGCCGGTGAGCCGCTGCCCGACTACTTCAAGAACCACCCGGTCTATTACGCCGGGCCGGCCAAGACACCGGAAGGCTATGCGTCAGGCTCCTTCGGTCCCACCACGGCGGGCCGCATGGACGGTTTCGTCGAACAGTTTCAGGCCGCAGGCGGCTCCATGGTCATGCTGGCCAAAGGCAACCGCAGCAGCAAGGTGCGCCGGGCCTGCGCGGCGCACGGCGGATTCTATCTGGGTTCGATCGGCGGTCCGGCGGCACGGCTGGCGCAGGACTGCATCCGCAAGGTCGAATGTATCGAATACCCGGAACTGGGCATGGAAGCTATCTGGCGTATCGACGTGGAAGACTTCCCCGCCTTCATCGTGATCGACGGCAAGGGCAACGACTTCTTCCTGGATCTGAACCTGGAATAACTCAGCCCGCCAGCAGGTGTTTGACGAAAGCCCGTTCGGTGAGCGACGGCTTCTTGTCGAGAAGCTGCACCAATGAGATGCGGTTGATCTCGTCGGCAGGGCCCGAGAGCACGGCGCGCAATGCGCCGCTCTCAAGCTCGGGTTCCACCAGATGCGACCCGAACACCGCAAGCCCGAGGGAGCATTTCACCGCTTCGATCAGCGCGTGACTGTCATCAACCGTCAGAGCAATCGAAAGCTGCGGCGGCACCTTGGCAAAGTGATGCCGGAACCAGCTTTTGAGATCGAAGTTCTGGCTCTGATAGGTCAGGAAATTGCAGGCCGCGAGCGTCTCGATCGTCGCATTTTCGAGCCGGTGATCTTCGAAATACGCGCGCGAACACACCAACGTCATGCGCTCCTCGAACAGAGTCTCCAGACTGAAGAGCGACGAACGCAGGCGTGACGGGCTGGGATCGTCGAAAACATCGGCGATAGTGAAATCCAGTTCCCCCGCTTCAAGCAGGGACAGCAGCCGGGTCTGGTTGCCCAGTTCAAGTGCGAACTCCACCTCCGGATAGCGCGCCCGGAAGGCGGCAAGCTTCACAGGCAAGTAGCAGCGGCCAAAGGCAACCGGAGTACCAAGCCGCAGCAGACCGGACGGACGCTCACCCGCCGACTTGATCGCGCGCACCTCGTTTTCCAGTGACGACAGGAAAGGATCGATGCGCCGGAAGAGGCTGTGTCCCGCCGAGGTCGGGACCAAGCCTTTCGCCGCGCGGGTGAAGAGTTTAACCCCGATCTCGGCCTCCAGTTTGCTCAAGGACTGGCTGACCGCCGATCGGGTGACCGAGAGCGTACGCGCGGCGCCGACCGTGCTATTATGTTGATAAACCGCCTGAAAAGCGCGGAGTCTGTTCAAATCCATAATCGTTATTCCAACTAATCGATAACTATAAATAGATTAACATAGTTAACTCATGAAAAGCAGGTCTCACGGAGTTTTCTGTCGGCAAGCCCGGTAAATTAACGCATTTAACATTATTGTTAATTATTAATTAACCAAAAGCGAAATTATGAAAAACACCGAACTTGCGGCTTTGATCGACCGCTATTGCGCAGCCTGGCGGGAGAGGGACGCGGGCGCGAGGGCAGCAATACTTGAGGCCGTCTGGCATGACGACGGACGTTACAGCGACCCCACAGTGGAGGTCGAAGGACGCATCGCCCTCTGCAATCTCATCGGCGAAACCCAGGCCCGTTTCCCAGGAAGTGAGGTCGTGCGGTTGAGCGAGGTGGATAGCCATCACGGTACCTTTCGCTTCACCTGGAAAATGCAGACGGGCGAGGGCAAGCAACTGCCCGAGAGCATCGATTTTGGGCGCCTCTCGAGTGACGGACGTATTCTTGAAATAGTCGGTTTCTTCGGCTTGATCGGAGGCGAGGACGTTTGATGGGGGTTTGACGAAGATCCGGGAATGGGGTCGGAAGCCAGGCCAACTGGGCGGCAAGCCCTGTATCAAAGCTCAAGAAGCGCAGATAAGACGATTAGTCCTGCTAACGCATGTCGTCATAAGGTTTAACTTTTCTACCCATTAAACGGCGCATAATTCTGGAACGATGAGGAAGCGCAGTCTCTTCTTCTGATCAGCTTGGGTTTGAACAACCGGCGAACATGGGCGCTTCGCGCACGTCGGGATCGTTAGACGAGAGGAACTGAGTGATGGATGTCTCACGAATTGCCGCCTTTTCAGAAAACAACGCCGGTGGAAATCCAGCCGGTGTTGCCTTTGTCGAAGCCATGCCGCCGGACGCCGAGATGCTGAAAACCGCTGCCGAGATCGGTTACTCTGAAACCGCGTTTCTCACCCGGACCAGCGAGGGCTGGCGCGTGCGGTACTTTGCACCGGAATCCGAGGTGCCCTTCTGCGGTCACGCCACGATCGCAACCGGCGCGGCCCTGGGCCAGCGCTTCGGCGCAGGCACCTACAAACTGGAACTCAACGATGCCAACATCACGGTTGAGGCCGAAGCGACCGCGGACGGCGGCTGGGGCGCAGCCCTGCAATCACCGAAAACCTGGTCGAAACCGGCGCCTGAAGAACTGAAAAAAGCCGTCCTGGCCGCCTTTGGCCTGACCGCAGGGGACCTGGACACACGCCTGCCGGTGACCATTGCCAATGGAGGGGCGTCGCATCTGGTCATCGCGCTGGCGAGCCGCGGCATCCTGGCGGACATGTCCTACCCTTATGAGGAGGTCAAAAGCCTGATGACCTCGGCTGGCCTGACCACCATCAGCCTGATCTGGGCTGAAAACGACCGGCGCTTCCACGCCCGCAACCCCTTTCCCGTCGGCGGCGTCTACGAAGATCCGGCCACCGGCGCCGCGGCGGCGGCCCTCGGCGGTTTCCTGCGTGACCATGGCTGGCTGAAAGACGGCGGCACCATCGAGATCCTGCAGGGCCATGATATGGGCGCCCCCTCTGCCCTGACGGTTACGCTTGGCCCGACGAAGGGCGAGAGCGTCCGGGTCTCCGGCGGGACTCACGTGATCGGCTAGTCTGCCCCGCCATCCGGATGTTAAAGGGCCAAATCTCATAGGAAGCTGTAACGCCGGTCACTCCGCCTCGATGACCACCACCAGATCGTGCGGTTCGACACGGGTGCCGGCGGGCGCCGTCACCTCGAGCACCTTGCCGCCGATCTCCGCGTAGACCGCGGTCTCCATTTTCATGGCTTCGATGGTGAAGAGACGGTCGCCCGGCTCCACCTTGCTGCCCGGTGAGGCGGAGACCGAGACGATCAGGCCCGGCATGGGTGCCCCGATCTGTCCGGGGTCGTTCTCATCGGCCTTGACCTGTGTACGTGCGTTTGCCGCAAGCAGTTTATCAGCCACTTTGACTGTACGTGGTTGTCCGTTGAGCTCGAAGAAGACCGTACGTTGGCCTTCGACGTTGGCATCGCTGGTCGCCTGATAGCGGATGATCAGGGTTTTGCCGCGCTCGATGTCGACGTTGATCTCCTGACCGTGCTCCAGCCCATAGAAGAAGGCCGGGGTCGGCAGGATCGCGACATTGCCAAAGCTGCGGCGGTGATTTGCGTACTCCTCGAAAACACTTGGGTACATCAGGTAGGAGGCGAGATCCCGGTTGTCGACCTTGCGGCGCAGCTTGCGTTCGATCTCCGTGCGCTCCTGTTCCAGATCCGTATCCGGCAGGACCGAGCCCGGGCGTACAGTGTTTGCTGTCTCGCCCTTCAGCACTTTCTCCTGCAGCGCCTTGGGCCAACCGCCCGGCGGCTGTCCCATGTCACCCCGGAAGAGCTCGACCACGGATTCCGGGAAGGCAATATCGTGGTTCGGATCGAGCACCTCGGCGGGCGTGAGATCGTTGGTGACCATAAAGAGCGCCATGTCGCCGACCACCTTGGAGGAAGGGGTGACCTTCACGATGTCGCCGAACATCTCGTTGACCGCGGTATAGGCTGCGGCAACCTCCTGCCAATGGGCTTCCAATCCCATGGAGCGGGCCTGTTGCCTGAGATTGGTGTACTGGCCGCCGGGCATGCCGTGCTCGAAAACGCCTGCGGATCCGGCACGCATGTCGCTCTCGAAGGCCTGGTAGTAGCGCCGGACCCCGTCCCAATAGTTTGCCGTCTCGCGCAACGCGGTTCTGTCCAGACCAGGATCGCGCGGCTGTCCCTTCAAGGCTTCGGCGATCGATCCCAGGTTCGGCTGCGAGGTCAGCCCGCTCATGGAATCCATGGCCCCGTCGGCGGCATCCACGCCGGCTTCGGCAGCCGCCAGGATCGAGGCGGCGGCAATGCCGCTGGTGTCGTGGGTGTGGAAGTGGATCGGCAGCCCCACCTCCTGCTTCAAAGCCGTAATCAGCATGCGCGCAGCCGCCGGCTTGCAGAGCCCGGCCATGTCCTTGACCGCGATGATGTGCGCGCCGGCAGCTTCCAGTTCCTTCGCCATGTCGACGTAGTACTTAAGGTCGTACTTGCTGCGGTTGGGATCGGTGATGTCGCCGGTGTAACAGATCGCGGCTTCACAGACCTTGCCGGTCTCGACCACCGCATCCATGGCGACCCGCATGTTCTCGACCCAGTTCAGGGAATCGAAGACCCGGAAGATATCGACTCCGGCCTCGGCGGACTGCTGGACGAAAAAGCGCACCACGTTGTCGGGATAGTTCTTGTAACCCACCCCGTTCGCGCCGCGCAGCAGCATCTGGAACAGGATATTCGGGATCCGCTCTCGCAGCGCGACCAAGCGCTCCCAGGGATCCTCTTTCAGGAAGCGCATGGCGACATCGAACGTGGCCCCGCCCCAGCACTCCAGGGAAAAGAGATTCGGCAGTGAACGGGAATAGTGCTCGGCGATCGCCAGCATGTCGTGGGTACGCATGCGCGTCGCAAAGAGCGACTGATGAGCATCGCGGAAGGTGGTGTCGGTGACCAGAAGCTGTTTCTGGTCGAGCATCCATTTGGAAAGGCCCTCGGGACCCAGCTGATCCAGGCGATCCCGGCTGCCGCGCGGACCCTGGTCGCTGTCCGGCGAAGTGGTCACCAGAATCTTGGTGGCGGGCACCTGGGCCTCCGGCATAGGACCGGGGGCGGGACGGCCTTCGACCTCGGGGTTGCCGTTGATCAGGACATCGCCAATGAAAGACAGCAGGCGGGTCGCCCGGTCGCGTCGGAACTGCACCTCGAAGAGCTCGGGCGTCTGATCGATGAAGCGTGTGGTGTAGTCGCCCTCGACGAAGCTGGGATGCCCGATCAGCGTCTCCAGGAAGAAAAGATTAGTTGCCACGCCGCGAATCCGGAACTCGCGCAACGCCCGGTCCATGCGGTGCACGGCTTCTTCCGGCGTTGGCGCCCAGGCCGTGACCTTCTCCAGCAGAGAGTCGTAAAAGGGCGTGATCAACGCGCCGGAATAGGCGGTCCCGCCATCCAGACGGATCCCGAATCCATTGGCGCCGCGGTAGTTGGTGATCCGCCCGTAGTCGGGGATGAAATTGTTCTGCGGATCTTCCGTGGTAACCCGGCACTGCAGGGCGTGGCCGCGCAGCGTGATATCTTCCTGGGCCGGAACACCGCTTTCGGGACTGCCGATGACCGCACCCTGGGCAATACGGATCTGAGCCTTCACCAGGTCGACGCCCGTGACCTCCTCGGTCACCGTGTGCTCAACCTGGATACGCGGATTGACCTCGATGAAGTAAGTCTTGGCGGTATCCACGTCGTAGAGGAACTCGACCGTACCGGCGAGCTGATAGCCCGCCGAGCGCGCCAGCTTCACGGCCGACTGGCAGAGGTCCTGGCGTTGCGCTTCATCGAAATAGGGCGCGGGGGCGCGTTCCACGACTTTTTGATTGCGGCGCTGCATGGTGCAGTCACGCTCGAAGAGGTGCACGATGTTGCCGTGCAGATCGCCCAGCACCTGCACCTCGACATGGCGGGCGCGGCGCACGAGCTTCTCCAGAAAAACCTCATCGCGGCCAAAGGCGGCACGGGCTTCCCGCTGGCCTGCGGCGACCTGTTCGAAAAGCTCGTCCGCACTTTCGATGATCCGCATCCCGCGGCCGCCGCCGCCCCAGCTGGCCTTCAACATGACCGGATAGCCGACCTGTTCAGCCAGCCTGGCGATCTCTTCCTTGTCGCCCGGCAGAGGGCCAGTCGCGGGCATGACGGGAACGCCGGCGGCTTCAGCCATGTCGCGCGCCTCGACCTTGCTGCCGAAGCTGCGCATGACATCCGGAGACGGGCCGATAAAGGTGATGCCTTCCCGGCGGCAGGCTTCGGCAAAGTCCGGGTTTTCCGACAGGAAGCCATAGCCCGGATGGATCGCGTCGACCTTGGCATCCTTGGCGACGCGCAGGATTTCATCAATCGCGAGATAGGCCTGGACCGGCTCACGGCCCTTGCCGATCAGATAACTCTCATCCGATTTGAAGCGATGGAGGGCGAAACGGTCTTCATGGGAGTAAACCGCGACCGTGCGAATCCCCAGTTCGCTGGCCGCGCGCAGTACCCGGATCGCGATTTCACTCCGATTCGCGACCAGAATTTTCCGGAAAGTCTTGCGGCCGTTCTTTGAGTCTGCTGCCGGCATTCTCACGCTCCCTTTTTTTAGTTAGAGCCCGGCCCCTTTTTCTAATTTCTTGAGCCAAAACCGTGTGTCTTGAGTCAAAATCTGAGGCCGTGGTTCCATTATAGCTTCAAATACACTGGATCGGGCTCTATATGCCCGAGCAACTTTGCCGACTCCAGAAATTCGCTTGACCAAACGTATGTTTCGCTGAGGACGCAGCCTCCAAAACAAATGGAGTCGCGCGGGCGAATCCGAAGGCGATACAGCTTAGTCTGGAACCTTCGCAGGGAAGTGGTTAGTGTGCGCGTTTTATTGCAGAGACTCACATTCTACCGCCATCTGCGGAGCTTGGCAGTCACAGGTTGCAGGTGGATTTTATTTTTTGTCGCGTAAGGTTTGATCCCAGTTCGATGGACCACAAAGAAGTACAGATGTTGGCGGCGGAGTTTGTGCTCGGCACCTTGAACAGGGCCATGCTGCTGCAATTCAAAAACGAACTGAGTCAGAATCCGGCGTTGCGCACGGCTGTGAAAGACTGGGAACGGCGTTTCGGGATGGAGCGCGGTGGTGCGCCGCTTCACCGTGAGAAGCCTGATCCGGCCTCGGAACCGCACGAAACACCGAAGAACGAAACATCTTTCAGCCGCAAAGGCGACAGCGCCAGCGAAGCCGATCCCATTCTCGATCAAAAGACCCAACGCGAAGTGCAGGCCACTTTAGAGCAGATATCGCTGGATTCGACCCTTGCCAGCCGGGTGCGCTGCGGACAGGCGGGTCAGCGGGTCCCCCGCAGAGTAACGGCTGCAACGCCCAGTCAATCACCGCCGCGAACCAGCCGGTCGGGAAACACGGCGCGCGCCCTGGTGTCGGCCCTCGAACAAGAGGTCAACTCGGCGACCAGCCCGGACGCCGACTTTAAGACCGGCCCAAAGGCCGATCCGGAGACCAAGCCGGAAGTCCGCCGGCAGCAAACGACCAAACAGCTTCCAAAGGCACCGCAAGCGCAGGACGGCACCAAAGCCGAGAACGATACCAAAACCGAGGAGACCGAGAAGCACGCGCGGGACCAGGCAGCCTTGAAGGTCCAATCCGTCTTAAAAGCCGCCCGGAACATTTTGTCGAAGCAGGCTTCAGAGGCCAAGCAGCCCCCCCGGGGGAAAGAGACATCTCAGGTGACGGAAAATGCCCCGGCCGGCGCGGCGTCTCAGGCCGAAGAGACGCGGCCCGTCCTTGACACAACGCCAGTCCCAGACTCACCAAGAGTCCCAGAATCACCAAGAGTCCCAGAATCACCAAAAGCCCCAGAATCACCAAAGGTCTCAGAATCACCAAAGGTTCAAGAGACACCCAAGATCCAGGAAACCTTGCCGGTCCAAGACTCCCCAAAGGCCAAGGAAAATCCGTCCGCCCATGAAACAACAGCGGCCCAGGAAATGCTGCCGGCAAAAGCGGCCTCTGGCGCCACCCCTGCGGCTCAGGATGAGCCCGGGGATTCGGCACCATCGCTTCTGCGCGCCGAGGACGGCATTTGGGACGCGCTTGCGCCACGGGTGTACAAAAAACGACTCAACCGGGACGACAGTTTCAACCGGCAGAGTTATCTGCTTCGTATGATTCCCGGCGGCCGCATACAGCCTCAACGCAGAGGCGGGATCGAAGAAATCTACGTGGTGGAAGGCCGGGTCAAAATCGGCGAAAACACCCTCGGTCCCGGCGATTTTCAAGCCTTTGCGGCCAGGAGCTTCATACCGGAAATCGCCGCATCCGGCGATAGTCTGGTTTTGGTCCGTGGCCAGATCGCGACACGGATCCCCGATCCCGAAGGCACGGCCTGACTTCTCCCCGATTGAATGTAAGCACTTGACTTCCGGCAATGTTTGCCACTAGACCGGTGCATTCGTTAACCATATTCACTCAAGACTAGTGCCGGATTTAACTGTCAGCCTGTTTACGTCTTGGTCATAAACTGCTGCGAGACTGGTCAAGCTGAACAACGGCAATTGAGGATGAAAATACGTGTCGATACTGCCTATCGGACATCTCGCGTTTACCAAGGCCGATATCAATGTGCTCGTCGAAGCGGGCACCCACTTGGTCGACGATCAGCGCGCCGGATCCTGTGTTCCGGTTGAAATCGACAACGGCGAGGTTGTCGTCGCAATCCTGGATCAGGACGACGAATATCTCCTCTGCGCATTTGGCAAAGACCACGGCTGGTATTGTGCCTACGACTCCGAATGGTCGGTCATCGCCCGCAGCCAGTTTATTCAGGACGTGATCGACGTTCTGCCCACTGTTGCGGAGAACAATGATCGCAGGTCGGCAGCCAACGCAGCCTGACCCCGCTGGAAAGTCTCTCGTTCGCCGGGCCTGACCGCCCGGTACGAAAGCCTGCGAGAATAGAATTTCCCTCTGCGCCCGGACGCCCCGTTGCTATGCCGCGGATCACCGGGCCGGCAGAAACCAAAAGACGGCGGCCCAAAAGGGCCGCCGTCACTTCTGTTGGGTCAATCCTCGCTACCCGGGCACGTCGCTCGACCCGAGTAAGAGCTTGCCAGCCGGACCAGCCCGGCTCGCAGTCCAGACCCTATTCCCTAACTTCACGCGGAAGAATGCGCAGAAGAATGTACAGAAGACCCTGCGCCTCGGCCCCTTACTGCGTAGGAACCGACGGATCCTGAGGCTGCTGGTTGTCAGGCACCTGCTCAAGCTGAGCCGGCGCTTCACTTTGCTGTTCCCGCGGAACTTCGTCGCACGCCGACACCGCAGCACCCAAAGCAAGAACCGCGAACAACGGGGCGAAACGCTTCACTTCAAACATCGTAATCTCCTTCATAACAATACAACATCGTTATGAATCGAATATTTGCGCCCGTAAAGTGACATTCAATCGCTTTTTACATTGCTA
This sequence comes from Denitrobaculum tricleocarpae, assembly GCF_007004665.1. Lineage (GTDB taxonomy): Bacteria > Pseudomonadota > Alphaproteobacteria > Kiloniellales > Kiloniellaceae > Denitrobaculum > Denitrobaculum tricleocarpae. The sequence continues at coordinate 143,632 of NZ_ML660062.1, forward strand.
TTTTTATATCACAGAATGCCATTTATTTGACATCCATTAGACACCTGAGGATCACAGAAACTGATTTCAGATGAGAGCTATAATTTCGCATTGAATGTATTGCGCCTAGTTTTACAGGCGCCACCGATTACTGTTGGGCATTCCCGGGGTCACGCGCCTTCTCCCCCCTGCGGCTTAATGTCTTTTGCCGTGGCGTAGATCGAGGACGCCAGAAACAGCGCAACGGCAATGGATGCAAAACCAAGGCGATAACCCAGTTCGTCCGACAGGCCTGAGCGCCTGCTGAGATCCAGGACGAGACCGAAACCACCCTGCAGCAGGGGAATACCGGCCACGGAAACCAGGGTCAGGAGTGTCGAAGCACGGCCAACGAGGTGATCGCCGAAGAGCGCACGGTTGTGCGCAGCCAATGGCAAATAGAATTGCTGGCAGAAGGTCATAAAGACCAGGCAGGCAATCGCGGCCCCCAGAGGCGCCTGCGGCCAAAGCGCGAGCACGGCAAGGCTGCTGAACGACAAGAAGGTACATCCCAAGATGACGCCCTTGCGTGTGCCAAAGCGGCGGTCCAAAGGCCCCACGACCAAACCTGCGAAACTGGTCGACAGAAAGAGCACAAAGAGGATCAGCCCGGTTTCAGTCCGGCTGAGGCCGTGGACCTCCTGGAAATAAGGCCCACCCCAAAGTCCGGCAATCGCAGTGATGGGCGCAAAGGTCACCAGCCCAAGCGCCAGGATCTTGAAGAAGTCCCGCTTGCCAAAGATCTCCCGATATCCGGTCAGAGTTTCCTTGATTGACCTGGGACGGCCGCCCTGGTCACGATAGTCAGGAGGTGCATCGCGGATCGTCAGGTATCCGAGCAACGATACGGCCAGAATAAGGAAACCGACCGCGGCAAAGTTCGACCGCCAGCCGAAGATCCCGATGGATTCGGCGAGCGGGTAGGTTCCGGTCAAGCCTCCGATGCCGCCGATCGCGACCATGAGACCGGACAGGGTGGCAAACCTGTCCTGCGGGAACCAGCGTGCGAAGAGGAGGTAAGCTCCGGCCGTGAGCGATGCAAACCCGACACCCAGGAGAATCCGCGCCACGAGCAGCCACTGGACGTCGATCGCCTGCGCAAAAAGCAGGCTGCCGCAGCCTGACAGGGCGAGCGAAAACGGTACGACCCGTCGGACGCCGTAGCGGTCCAGTGCGATACCCGCGGGTACCTGCATGATCACCGTCGCAATGAACATCGCACCGATCACGCCGCCAATCGCCGTGGGGGTCAGCTGAAATTCTTCGGTCAGAACCGGTGAGATAATTCCGCCGGCGGCACGGTGAAACTGCGCCATGGCGAAAATCAAAGCGCAGAAGAGGACGATCCAGATACGGGCCAAAGGCAAATTTGATGAAGCCGTCAAGAGAACCGCAGTCTTTCTCATCGAATTCCAGCGCGCCCTGCATGCCGTGCCGGAAGTGTCATGGACGCACAGCCGCCATCAGGGAGTGTTGTAAGATGACAGGAAAGCTGGAGCGGGCGAAGGGAATCGAACCCTCGTCGTAAGCTTGGGAAGCTTCTGCTCTACCATTGAGCTACGCCCGCAGCCGGTTTTTGTATAAGCGAAGGCGCCGCGGGATGCAATGGCGCACACCTTTGCTGCGGACCGCCACAACACAAACCTGAAGCTGTGCCGACGCTGCAGATAATCGATGCAAGCGGTAACTTCCCGGTAAAAGCCGCGTGAAGGCGTTTTTCTAGCTACTGACATTGGCGAGCACGCAGGCTAGGTTGCCCCTCGCCCGAAATCAGAGAAAAGAAGCAACGATGCGCAGTATTCAGACCGGAATTCGCCAGATTTTCATCGGCCTTATCTGCCTGCTCGGCACCGCTGCTGCGAGCCAGGCCCAGACTCAGGATGAGACTGTCGCCGCGAACTGGGAGGAGACCCTTGCCGCGGCGCGCGGGCAAGAGGTTTACTGGAACGCCTGGGGCGGAGACGAACGCATCAACGCTTACATCGCCTGGGTTGGCCAGCGCGTTCGGGACGATTACGGCATCAAGCTGAACCACGTGAAACTCTCGGACACGGCCGACGCGGTTTCCCGGGTTCTGGCCGAGAAGGCAGCGGGCCGCACATCCGGCGGCTCGATCGACCTCATCTGGATCAATGGCGAGAACTTCGCGGCCATGAAGGAAAACGGACTTCTGTTCGGTCCCTTCAGCGAAGAGCTTCCCAATTTCGCCGGGGTCGACGTCGAACATAAGCCCAGCACGCTGGTGGACTTTACGGTTCCCGTCGAAGGCCTGGAAGCGCCCTGGGGCATGGCCAAGATCAATTTCATCTATGACAGCGCCCGCGTGAAGACGACTCCACGCTCCATTCCGGGCTTTCTGGAGTGGGCAGAAGCAAACCCGGGCCGCTTCACCTACCCGACCCCACCCGACTTCATCGGCTCGACCTTCCTGAAACAGGTTTTGATCGAACTGGCGGAGGATCGGGACGAACTTCAAAAGCCCTTCACCAGCGACGCGCGCTTCGCCGAGGTGACGGCACCTCTTTGGGATTACCTCGACGCTCTGCATCCACATCTCTGGCGCAAGGGTGCACTTTTCCCCGCCAACGGTCCGGCACAAAGGCAGTTGCTGGATGACGGCGAAGTCGACATCCACATCTCCTTCTATCCATCGGAAGCATCATCACTGATCGCGACCGACCTGCTGCCGGATACCGCACGGGTCTTCGTGTTGGAAGAAGGTACGATCGGCAACACGCACTTTGTGGCCATTCCCTTTAACGCGTCGGCCAAGGAGGCCGCCATGGTCGTTGCGGATTTTCTCATGAGTCCCGAGGCTCAGGCGGAAAAGCAGAACGAGGCGGTCTGGGGTGACGACACGGTGCTTGCCATGTCGAAACTCTCGAACGAAGACCGGCAGCGCTTTGACGATCTGCCGCGCGGTGTCGCAACACTTACGCCCGAGCAACTGGGCGCGACGCTGTTGGAACCCCACCCGGCATGGATGACCAAAATTGAGGCGGAATGGCAGCAGCGCTATAGCCGCTGATCAGGCGGCACTGACGGCAATGCACTTGCCTGAGCCTGCGATCTCCATTGCACCCCGGGCCTCGGGGAAACGCCTGTGAACGGATTCAGGCGAGGTGGGATTCTGCGCGCCGCCCCGGGCCTTACCATGCTGCTGTTTCTGGCGCCGGTCGGCGCCGGACTGATCGGAACCTGGCTGCCTGCTTTCGGGATTTTTCCTGCACTTGGGGGGGATGAATTCAGCCTCGCCGGCTGGCGCGAACTCTTTGCCTATCCGGGTCTGGGTTCCGCCCTCAGACTGACACTGGTCTCAGGCATTCTCTCAACATTCTTGTCCCTGGCGCTGGTCATCGGCTTCGTCGCGTCCTGCGGCGAACGCAAGTCATTTCAAGCGCTTCGCCGTCTCATCGCCCCACTGCTGGCAGTCCCTCACGTCGCAGTGGCAATCGGCCTGGCCTTTTTGATCGCCCCCAGCGGATGGTTTGTGCGACTGGTTTCGCCCTGGCCGAGCGGCTGGGACACACCGCCTGATATAGCCACGGTACAGGACCCTTACGGGCTCGCACTGACGCTCGGGCTCGTGGTCAAGGAAATGCCGTTTCTTTTCCTCATGACCCTGGCGGCGCTTCACCAGACCCATGCGGACCGCCGCCTAGCGATCGCCCGCTCGCTGGGCTACGGCCCCGTAACGGCCTGGATCAAGACGGTCCTGCCTGCGATCTATCCACAGATCCGCTTGCCAATCTATGCAGTGCTCGCCTTTTCGCTGTCGGTCGTCGACATGGCCTTGATCCTGGCGCCCACCACTCCGCCACCGCTCGCGGTCCTGGTCCTGCGCTGGTTTAATGATCCGGATCTGAGCATGCGGTTTGTCGCGGCCGCCTGCGCGAGCCTGCAGTTCGGTATCGTCGCCGCGGCGATCGGAAGTTGGAGACTGCTCGAAATCCTGGTTGCCAAGCTCGCCCGGTCCTGGCTGACCGACGGCCGGCGCGGCGGAAGCGGAAGCGCTCTCGCACCGGTTTTCAGTCTGGCGGCCGGCGCCATTTGCGGACTGGGCGCTTTGAGCATTCTGGGTATGGCGGTCTGGTCGATTGCCAGGCGATGGCGCTATCCGGACGTCCTGCCCAGCGCCGTCTCGCTCGACAGTTGGATGCGGCAGGGAAGCTCGATCCTGAATGCGGGCCTGAACACTCTGTCCATCGGCCTGGCGGCCGCGGCCATCGCGACCATACTGGTCGTCGCCTGTCTCGAGAATGAACGCCGCCAGCGGGTCCCTAGCAACGGGCGCGCCATCTGGTTGCTCTACGCGCCCCTGCTGGTACCGCAAATCGGCTTTCTCTTCGGAACCCAGGTCCTGGCCGTACATCTGAATCTCGACGGCACCTGGTTGGCCCTGGTCTGGACGCATTTGCTGTTTGTCTTGCCGTACGTGTTTCTCTCACTCTCGGATTCCTACCGTAATCTCGACGAACGCTATGTCCGCAGCGCGCTCTGTCTCGGAGCGTCGCCCGGCAGGGTCTTCTGGCGGGTCAAGCTGCCGATGCTGTTACGACCGATTCTTTATGCGATGGCCATCGGATTCGCGGTCAGCGTCGCGCAGTACCTGCCGACCCTGTTTGCAGGCGGCGGGCGTTATGTCACTCTCACCACGGAAGCCGTGAGCCTGGCGGCCGGCGCCAATCGCCGGGTGGCTGGCGTCTTTGCTTTACTGCAGGCCCTGATGCCAATGATTGCCTTCGTTTTGGCAATTGGCATCCCGGCGTTACTCTATCGTCACCGCCGCGGCTTGAGGGGAATCGCGTGAGTCAGTCTAGAGATGGGTCAAGAGATCCGGCAAGGGATCGGACAAAGGACCGAATCGAGGCGCAAAGCAGCTTGGCCTTGCGGGGCGTCAGTCTTGCAATCGCAGGCCGTCCCCTGATCGCGCCGCTGGATCTCGACGTTAACGGCGGCGAGATTGTGACCCTCATGGGACCGAGCGGATCCGGCAAGTCGAGCATCCTGGCGTGCGTTTGCGGGACTCTGGACCCAATTTTCGACACGACCGGAAAAATTTTTATCAACGGTCAAGATATGACGGGATTCCCACCGGAGCGGCGCCGGGCCGGGATCCTGTTTCAGGACGATCTGCTCTTCCCACATCTCTCAGTAGGTGAGAACCTCGCCTTCGGTTTACCGCGACACATCAAAAACCGGCAGGAGCGCGACGCCCGCATCAATCAAGCCCTGGTAGAAGCGGATCTGGAAGGCTTTGCGCGCCGTGACCCGGCGACCCTGTCCGGCGGCCAGCGGGCCCGGGTGGCGTTGATGCGCACTCTGCTGTCCGAACCCCGGGCTCTGCTTCTTGATGAGCCCTTTTCGAAACTGGACGTTCATCTGCGCGAGAGGGTCCGGCGGTTCGTGTTCGACCACGCCCGAGCGGAGGGCCTGCCGACACTGCTGGTCACGCACGATCCGGAGGATGCAGCGGCAACGGGTGAAAGGGTTGTTGAAGTTCAGCCCGCTATGGTTGATAATTCATCGGCCTCTCGGCCGCCGCAAAAAAATCATGAAATATCCACAGTTGATCACAGAGAAGTCGGGATAATAAAAAAACTATCACTGTAACGCGATAGGATCGAATGTCGGCGTGTATATTTGCCATCGAACGGTTTTGACAGTAAGACTCGCCGCACATAGACTGTGTTTTCGTCAGCATCAAGTCCGTAACAACACGCATTGCGAAGTCGCATAGATCCGGTTCAGAATTACGTCGTTTTATATTCGGTGCGCCACATGGAGCCGCCGTTAAGGAGAGTGTGAATATGTTCCCTACTAAATTACTTGGCGCTCTCGCCGCTCTGACTCTGTTGAGCGGCTGTGCTGGTTTCGGTGTTGGCTACGACATTGAAAACATGCGCAATGCCAATGCATCGGGCGGTACGCCCTTCACCCAGGCTCTGACCGAGGAGTATCGTCAGATCACCTTGTTCGAGGCTGACGAAATGTACGACTGGCAAGATGCCGGCTACTTCTCTCAAAAAGGTCTGCGCGCCGCAGGCGGCGAAGTCGTCCTGCCTGAAGAGATTTCTGCATGGCACCTGCCCGCCGACAAGGTCGGTGAACTGACCGACGCCCGTGCCCGTCTGGTCACCGCGCTGGATAACGGTGGACGCGAGAACAAGCCAGAGCGGGCCGCTCATGCGCAAGGCCGCTTTGACTGCTGGATCGAGCAACAGGAAGAGAACCACCAGCCTGATCACATCGCTGCCTGCCGCGATGAGTTCTTCGCCGCGCTCGCGGATCTGGAGGCCAAACCAGCCCCTGCGCCGGCCCCTGCCGCCGCCGCTCCGGCGCCTGCCCCAGTGATCGCGACGGATGCACCGAAGCCGTTCGTGCTGCTGTTTGATTTCGACAGCTCCAGCGTTCGGGGCGGAGACTTCGCCAAGCTCGACGAAGCCGTCTCAACTGCAAGCGCACTGGATGATGCAGAATTTGCCGTCACCGGTCATGCTGACCGCGCGGGCTCCGAGGAGTACAACATAGACCTCTCGCTCCAGCGGGCGGATGCGGTTCGTGCTGCTCTGATCGACCGGGGTGTTGCGCCGGATGCCATCTCGGTTGGTGGACGCGGTGAGGCCGAGTCGGCCGTTCCGACCGCCGATGGTGTACGTGAACAGGCAAACCGCCGTGTTGAAGTCATTATCCAGTAACCGGATATCGGCTCGCGACCGGGGAATATCCCCGGGTTGATTGAAGAGGACGGCGTCGCGAGAGCGGCGCCGTTCTTATTTTTACTTGATCGTGAGTGACGATATACTAAGGTCCGCCAAGCGCTTAGAGCACAATCGGGCCTGCCTGAATCCGTTACGGGCTTGAATTGATCTCTAACGAAATAAATAGAGATCCGTTCCTTTTTCGTGAGATCAAAGAAAAAGCCGGGCTCTAAGACCGGATCATGTTTGGCAGGAACCCGTTGTGGGGCCGTGGAACATGTGAATGCGCCTGAACTCGGAGAGCGAGTGGCGGTTCACCAGGATGCTGGATCACCGAGAGGGATTCCACCATACCTGGATCTACTCTGGCAGGACCGAGAGGGCCTGCGAGTGCGATAGCCAGGTAAGGAGTTCTACAGGCCATGTATTCCGCGACAACACGCGGTATCCGCGTCACGGTCAAACCAGTCTATCTGGAAGAGCAATCCTCGCCGTCTGACAGTCACTTCGTCTGGGCCTATCAGGTTCACATCGAGAACACCGGAGACGAAACGGTCCAGCTGCTGAACCGCTACTGGCGCATCACCGATTCCCTGGGGCGGGTTCAGGAGGTCCGTGGCGCCGGTGTTGTCGGCGAACAACCGCAGCTCAATCCGGGGGATGACTATGAATACGCCAGCGGAACGCCGCTTTCGACCCCCTCGGGCATCATGGTCGGATCCTACGAGATGGAATACGCGAACGGCGAGCGTTTCGATGTCGAGGTCCCGGCCTTTTCTCTGGACAGCCCCCACCAGGCGGTGCAGCTGAACTAGCAGAACATCATGGCAGCGCCCACCCTCGGGTCGTTTTTCGTGGAAGCGATCGCGCCGAAGACATGCCGGTCCTTTTGAGTGAGGCCGGGTAGGTTAGAGCGGGCTAAGTCATCGCATCCCCCTTGCCTGTTGCGGACTTGCATCCACTTCATTGCCGAACCACTGCAGGACCGATCCGCAGCAACATGGAGTTTCGAACGTGAATACAAACCCCTCCCCCTCTCCGTCCACCGAGACCGGACCGGATTCCTCAGACAAACCGACGCGTGACGAAGCGCTGCAGGCGGTAAAGACACTTTTGCGCTGGGCCGGGGACGATCCGGACAGAGAAGGCCTGCTGGCCACTCCGGACCGGGTGGTGCGGTCTTATGACGAGTTTTTTGGCGGTTACGACGTCGATCCGGATGAAGTGCTTCAGCGGACCTTCGAGGAGGTTGAAGGCTACGACGAAATCGTTCTTTTGCGCGACATCGACTTCGTTTCCCACTGTGAACACCATATGGCACCGATTATCGGGCGGGCACACGTTGCCTACATGCCCGACAACCGGGTCGTTGGAATCAGCAAGCTGGCGCGCATCGTCGAAGCCTACGCGCGCCGCCTGCAGATTCAGGAAAAGATGACGGCCCAGATTGCCAACAGCATCAACGAGGTCCTGAAACCCAAGGGCGTTGCAGTCGTTATCGAAGCCGCCCACCAATGCATGACGACCCGCGGCGTCAACAAGACCGGGGTGACAATGGTGACCAGCCGTATGCTTGGTTTGTTCCGCAGCAATGCCTCTACCCGCCGGGAGTTCCTGGCCCTGGTCGGTTCGCCGCAAACAAGGTGATCCCGAAAGACTTGAGTTTCGGGACTCAAATGCGCGTAATGGCACTGTGACGAATCGGAGCATGACAGCAATCGACGAACGGACGCCGTGTCTTCCCGCGCAACGGCCTGTGCACACCTATGCGTCTGCCCAGGCCCTTAGCTCCACTGATGATGGGGCCCGCAGGTAATGGAGCTGCGCCCGGTCGTCTTCGTCGCTGGCATTCTGCTCTCGGTCCTCGCCGTTGCCATGATGATCCCCGCGGTCGTGGATGCCGCCGCGGGTCACCCAGACTGGCAGGTCTTTGCCGCTTCCTCGGCGATCGCTCTGTTTCTCAGTGTATCCATGGTGCTCACCACACGCTCGGGGTTTCTGACCTTTACGCTGCGGCAGGCCTTCGTCATGACCAACCTGTCATGGCTGATGATCGCCACGGTCGGTGCCTTGCCCTTCGCGTTCAGCGATCTCAACATGAGCTTCACCGACGCCTTTTTCGAATCCATGTCCGGCGTCACGACCACCGGATCGACCGTGATCGTCGGCCTCGACAACGCACCCCCGGGTATCTTGCTGTGGCGCGCGATCCTTCAATGGCTTGGCGGCATCGGTATTATCGTCATGGCGGTCGCAATCCTGCCGATCCTGCAGGTTGGTGGTATGCAGATGTTCCGGGTGGAAGCCTTCGATACGGATAAGGTTCTCCCCAAAGCCGCGCAGATCGCTGCTGAAATCTCGATTGTCTATGTCTCCCTGACGGTCTTCGCCGCCATCTGGCTCTGGAGCCTGGGCCTCTCGGGCTTCGACGCCATCGCACACGCCATGACCTCGATCGCGACCGGCGGATTCTCGACCTACGACGCCTCGGTCGGACAGTTCGACAGCAGCGCCGTCGATTGGTCAATCAGCCTTTTCATGCTGCTGGGCAGCTTGCCGTTCGTGCTCTATCTGCGCGCGGTGCGCGGAAACTTCCGCTCCCTGATCAACGACGCCCAGGTGCGCGGACTGATGGCCCTGGTCGTGCTCGCGATCCTGGCGACGGCAGGCTGGGTCGTCGCTCAGGGCATCATGGATATCCCTGCCGCCCTGCGCTACAGCACCTTCAACGTGATATCCATCATCACCGGAACCGGATACTCGACGGCCGATTTCGGCCAATGGGGCGGCTTCGTCGTGATCCTCTTCTTCATGCTGATGTGTGTCGGCGGCTGCGCGGGCTCGACCACCTGCGGGATCAAGATCTTTCGCTTTCAGGTGCTTTACGCGACAGCCAAGACACAGTTGCTCCGCCTGATGCAGCCCCACGGCATCTTCTTTCCCTATTACAACAGAAAGCCGCTGGCGGAAGGCGTCGCCGAGTCGGTTATGGGGTTCTTCTTCCTCTTCGCCGTCAGCTTTGCACTGCTGGCCATCGGTCTCTCGATGTTCGGCCTCGACTACATCACGGCCATGTCCGGCGCGGCAACCGCGATTGCCAATGTCGGTCCTGGATTTGGCGAGGTGATCGGCCCTTCCGGCACCTTCGCGCCATTGCCGGACGGCGCCAAATGGCTGATGAGCGCCGGCATGCTGCTGGGCCGGCTTGAACTCTTTACCGTACTGGTCCTCCTGACCCCGGCGTTCTGGCGGGGCTAAATTCCAAACACATCGGAAGTGGTCACATCATGGCACGAGATACCTTCACTACGCGCGAAATGATCGATCGCCTGATTGCGTTCGATACCACCTCAGCGCTCTCGAACATCGCCCTGATCGACTTTGTCGACGACTATCTGCAGGGCTACGGCGTAACGACACGGCGGACCGGCAACGAGGACGGCAGCAAGGCCAACCTCTTCGCCACGATCGGCCCGGACATCGAGGGCGGTGTCGTTCTCTCAGGTCACACGGACGTGGTTCCGGTGGCAGGCCAGGACTGGGTCAGCGATCCCTTTACTGTGGTGGAAAAAGACGGGCGGCTGTATGGGCGCGGGACATCTGACATGAAATCCTTCAGTGCGGCCGCCCTCGCGCTGGTTCCCTCCTTTCTCGCCCGTCCGCTCAAAAAGCCGATCCATCTGGCGCTTTCCTATGACGAGGAAGTCGGATGTCTGGGGGTGCGCAGCCTGATCGCAGATCTCAAAGCCAACCTGCCGCGCCCCGCCATGGTCATCATCGGCGAACCCACATCCATGCGGATCGTCAACGGCCACAAGGGCATCGCGGTCTATGAAACCCGGGTCACCGGACAAGCAGCACATTCAAGCCAGCCGCACCGGGGCGGCAACGCGATCTTCGCCGCCTCCATGCTGATCGATTTCATCCGGAAAATGGCCGAGGCCAAGCGGGCCAATGCTGTGCCGGATTCAGGCTACGAACCGCCCTACACCACCTTCAACGTAGGCGTCATCAACGGCGGAACGGCGCAGAACATCATCGCGCAGGACTGCAATTTCTTTTGGGAGCACAGGACGCTGCCCGGAGACGATCCGGCAAGTATCCTGGCCGGCTACGAGACTTATGCCGCGGAAACGGTCCTGCCGAAACTGCGCGAATTTGCGCCCGACGCACAGATCGTCACGGCACTCCACTCCAGCGTCCCGGCACTGACACCGGAAGATGACGGCGCGGCCGAGCAACTCGTGCGCCTGCTGACCGGCCTTAACGCCAGTGAAGTCGTCTCCTTCGCGACCGAAGGGGGGCTGTTTCAGGAAATCGGGATTTCCACCGTCATGTGCGGCCCGGGCTCAATCGATCAGGCGCACCAGCCCAACGAATTCATCGACATTGCCCAGGTGGAACACTGCGAAGCCTTCCTGAACAAACTGGCGGACTGGGCGGCAGGCGACTGAAGCATATGGACGTAGCCAGCAGGCCGTCTTTCCCGCAGTCAGAAACGGTTAGAGCACGAGGGCCTTTGATCGAAGCAACCAAAGGACATCCGTCGTGCTCTAACTCGTCAGGGCAGAAGCCGATGTCAGGATCTAAAAGAGATACTTGAATCCAATCAGAACCGAATGGTTCTGCATTTCTGTCTCAGTGCCTTCGAAGTCGGCGTCATCGGCAATCAAAAACCGATAGTCGAGTGAAAGTTCGACGTTTTCCGTAACCGCATAGGCCACACCGGCGCCGAGTTGTCCCGCTAGAACCGTATCGCTATCGTCAGCAATATTGACACCAGAAACATCTAAGTCTTCAAGTTCGACATGAAGAACCCCGACGCCACCGCCGACATAGGGTGAAAAGCCGGATCCGACATGCCAATTCAACCATCCGTTTGCCATGAAAGCAAAGGAGGTCAGATCGCCATCCGCGTCGAAATCCACACCCTCAATCGTGAGGTCATCTACGTCATTATCGCGGTACGTGACTTCACCCTCGATATCGAGGGAAACGCTGTCGTTAAGTCCGAAGCGATATCCCCCTAAAGCTCCGAGCGCAAAGCCTTCAGAATAACCAAGTTCGCCACTAATACCGTCTTCGTCGGCATCGCTGTCGTCCTGGATCGAGACGCCGCCTTGCGCGCCGAGGTAGAATTGTGCCTGAGCGGCACTGGTGAACCCCAAGAGGGTTAGAGCCGATAAGCCGATGAGTAACGCTTTCATGAATTCCTCTGAGTTTTAAATTTCTGCACAACCATTCGTGCGCATCCGAACATTCCGAGAGACTTTTTCTAGTGTAAGAAAAGAATTGCCGCATTACAAACTCGTTATTGTACACTTACACCTGATATACACTCTTATTAGTGGCGCTATGTCATCTCGGATAAAAAATTAAATAAATTTAATAAAGCATTTCTTGTCTTGACAAGTAAGAAGAAAGAACCGCGCACCAGACAAAGACAGTAAACTGTTGTAATTCAAATGATTGAAGAGAATTACACCCTGCAGAAAACCGCGTCTGGATTTTTCGTTTTGCCCAGACCGCGTCCCGGCACTCGTAACAAAAAAGCACGGAAAACGGGTGTGCGTCCGTTCCCAAAGAACAGACGCGACACTATGAAGCAGCTTCAGCTTTATAGCCTAAAAGCAGAAAATGCTGCTTTGCCGTATGACAAAGGAATCAAACTCAAGCGATCGACCGCGCCAGACAGGTACACTGCAGGCGTTTCAAGCGCATGACGATGGTGTGACGCTCACGACACCCGTGGACGGGCGATCGCGGCAACAAACCGTCAATCTCAATCCCGTCTGATTCGATGTCTCTTCAGAGGGTCACATAAGGAAAAAACACCCGCCGAATCGTGGGTTCAAGCTGCTGATCCAGGTCGCGCATCACGTCCTCTGTCAGCTTGAACCAGACTTCCTCGCGTTCGCGCAGCGAGAGGTCTTCCGCGGTCGTTGTCGAGCGTTCCGTCCGGGCGTTCAGCGTTGAGAGTGTGTTGCCGAAGTTATCGACGATATTCATCTCAACTGACATACGGGCGGTATAGCGCTCGCTCTGCTGCGTCGTAAAAGCACCGGTGACGCCACCTTTGGTCTCAAGCCTCTCCTCGATCACCGACGCGTCTTTTAGAATAAACACGGCTTTGTTCGCAGGCCCCACAGCACGGAGCCGGTCGTCGGCCCAGCGTTTCACCGCACGCTCAGGCGGGACGGGAAAAACGTGGTCGACATTGGGCAGGGCCTTGGGTGCCTGATAGTCGGATTGATAGACGATCTCGCTGACGTTTAATTTGATCTCGGGCAGGTGACTAAAGGTGATTTCCGCAAAGTTGTTCTGTGACGGCGGTGTCTCGCAGGCAGCGACAACCAGGCCGAATATCACCATCAGGGCCGCACGGGCCGTACCACGCAAAGCAAAACGCATTTTCCCGAGTCCTCTCGAAACGATTGGAGTGTTCACAGGCTTATAGATCAGATCAAGTTTAGATGGAATCGCAATCGGCGATCTGTCGTGCCTGTGAATCTGATCTAACTATCAGATTTAGAACGGATTCATACGTTTCCGTTGAGAATTCTCAGTTACGAATTCTCAACCTCGTCGGAACCACCTAGATCAGATCCGGGTTATATGGAATTGCCTATGGCAATCCATTCACCCGGTGAATCTGATCTAAACATGTGAATCCGCTCTAGTCGCTCCGCCAAAACGTGATCCTGTCTAGAAGCAAACTTTGATCAAAATACAGCAGAGGTCGAAATAGCTACTCACAGGCGTCAGAGGACACCCGCCAGCTACTCGTAAAGGCGGTCCAGTGCCGCATCGTCATATCGGTAGTCGGTGCTGCAGAACTCGCAGGTCGCAACGACCACGCCGTCGACCTTGAGGGTTTCCACCTCTTCGCGCGGCATCTGCGCAAGCACGGCTTCAAGGCGGCGGCTTGAGCATCGGCAACCGAAGGCGATCGCCCGGCGTTCGAAAACCCGCACGCCTTCTTCGTGGAAGAGGCGAAAGAGCAAATCGTTGGCAGGCAGATCAGCATCAAGAAGCTCGGCCTCGGTGCAGCTGGCCTGCAATATCATGGAGCGGCGCCAGTCTTCCTCGCGCAGATCTTCGTTCTGGCCACTGGCCTTGGCTTCATCGGGCAGATGCTGGAGTCCCAAACCGCCGCCGCGCCAGCGGCCCTCTCCATCCTGTCCGACGGTCACCAGCAAACCGGTCTGGATCTGCTCCGACTGGCGGAAGTAGTGCAGAAGACAATCCGCCAGGCTCTCGCCGTCCAACTCGACGATACCCTGATAACGATCGCTGTCGGATCGCTGATCCACCGTGAAGGCCAGATATCCCTTGCCCAGCAAGGCTGGAACGCTCTGCCGGCCACCGCTTTCCGGCGGCACAGCGTCCAGGGCCGCAATCTTACCGGCGTCGAAACCCGCGTAGCCGCGCAATTCACCCTCGGAGGTGATATCGGCGACCATAATGTTGACCGGGCCGTCCCCTTTTACCTGCAGCGTAAAAACGCCGCTGAACTTGAGCATGCTCGAGAGAACGGATGCGAGCAGCAACAGCTCGCCGAGCGCAGTCGCAACCGGTCGCGGATAGTCATGGCGTCCAAGAATCGCATCCAGGCTTTCGCCGAGCTTTACCAGACGCCCGCGGATGCCGGAGGTCTCCAGGATGAAGGGCTGGACCAGATCATCCAGGATCGGATTCTCCCCGGGATCCCCGGCAGAACCGCTATCCGGACTCATTTTGCCAAACACCAGTAGAGGATCCCTTTTTGCGCGTGCAGGCGGTTCTCCGCCTCGTCCCAGATCACCGACTGAGGCCCGTCAATCACCGAGGCCGTTACCTCATCGCCACGATGGGCCGGCAGGCAATGCATGAAGATCGCATCCGGTTTGGCGAGCGACATCAGGCGGTCATCGACCTGATAGCCGCGCAGGACGTTGTGACGCGTCGTGCCGTCATCATCGCCCATGGACACCCAGGTATCCGTCACGATGCAATCCGCCCCGTCCACCGCAGCTTCGACATCCGGGGTAACGACGATCTTACCGCCCTCCCGCTCGGCCCAATCCAGAACATCCTGTGGCGGATTAAGGATTTCCGGACAGGCGAGGCGCAGCTCGAACCCAAAGCGGGTGGCCGCGTGAATCCAGGAGGTCGCCATGTTGTTGCCGTCCCCGGACCAGGTGATGACCTTATCCTTGATACCGCCGCGGTGCTCCTCAAAGGTCATGACATCCGCCATGAGCTGACAGGGATGAGTACGGTCTGTCAGGCCATTGATCACGGGCACCGTCGCATACTCGGCCATTTCCAGAAGGATATCCTCCCGCGTGGTGCGGATCATAATCGCATCCACGTAGCGCGAGAGAACCCGTGCCGTATCGGCAACCGTTTCGCCGCGGCCCAACTGCGTACCGCTGGGTTCCAGGACGACGGCGTCACCGCCGAGCTGACGCATACCGACCTCGAAGGAAACACGGGTGCGCGTGGAGGGTTTCTCGAAGATCATGGCCAGCATCTTGCCGGCCAGCGGCTTGCTCTCGCCGTTCAGGGATTCACCTTGCTTGAGGCTCGTCCCGATATCCAGGATATCGTGAAGCTCCTGGCCCGAAAAACGGTCCAGATCGAGAAAGTGTTTTGGGCTTGTCATGCCGCACCATCCGAGCCCGTCTCCGGCCAGCTCGCGCAGACCCGCTCGAGAGCCGCCAGAGCTTCGTCAACATGTATCTCGTCGATAATCAGAGGCGGCAGGATCCGGATAACGTTTTCCGCTGCCCCCACCGTCAAGAGTCCCTGGTCACGCAGGGCGGCAATGATCTCCACATTTGCAGGCACCGCCTTCAGACCCAGGATCAAACCGGTTCCACGCACCTCTTCGAAGACATGCGGATTGGCCGCCACGAGAGCCTCCAGGCGGGATTTCAGCAAGTCGCCGGTCTTCTGCACCTTGGCGAGGAAACCTTCTTCCAGCATGACATCCAGCACGGCGTTGCCGATCGCCATCGCCAGTGGATTGCCGCCGTAGGTACTTCCATGCGATCCGGGTTGCATGCCGGAGGCCGCCTCCTCGGTTGCCAGAAAGGCCCCCATGGGAAAGCCGCCGCCGATACCCTTGGCCAGGGCCATGACATCCGGCGTGATCCCGGCCCACTCGTGGGCGAAGAGTCTCCCGGTCCGCCCCATGCCGCACTGGATCTCATCGAAAATCAGCAGCAGGCCGTATTCATCGCAGACCTCGCGCAATGCGCGCAGATATTCCACCGAGGCAGGTCGGATACCACCTTCGCCCTGCACCGGCTCAACCAGGATCGCCGCCGTCTCGGGCGTGATCGCCGCCCGCAGCTCGTTCATATTGCCGAAGGCCACATGATCGAAGCCTTCGGGCTCCGGCCCAAAACCCTCCAGGTACTTCGGGTTACCCGCTGCGGAGAGTGTCGTCATGGTCCGGCCATGAAAAGCATTGCTGCAGGTGATGACCCGGAAACGCTCGGGATTGCCCCTTGCGTGATGGTACTTCCGCGCGAGCTTAAGCGCGCCCTCCATCGCCTCGGCCCCGGAGTTCGAGAAGAAAACCCGGTCCGCGAAGCTGTTCTCGGCCAGGCGCTCGGCCAGGCGCGCGCCATCGGGGATCTGATAAAGATTGGAAACGTGCCACAGCTTGGCGCCCTGTTTAGTCAGCGCCTTGACCAGATGCGGGTGACTGTGACCCAACGAATTCACTGCGATCCCTGCGGCAAAATCCAGGAATCGTCGGTCGTCGGCCGTGTACAGGTAAGGGCCCTCACCTCTTTCGAAGGCGAGGTCAGCGCGGGCGTAGGTCGGCATAAGTGCTTGGCTCACGAGATCCTCCTTCTGGCTACACGTCGACCAAAAAAAATGCCCGGGAAAGCCGAAGCCACCCCGGATATCTCGTGAATATTCGCTGAAACCCCGGCGCTGTCAACCGGACGCTCCGCAATCCCGCCATGTGCCGGATCGCAAGGACCGGGTCTCAAGCCTCGGAAGGGATCAGTAAACCCGCGTGAGCCTGTAACCCTTGGACTGAAGCAGGTTCAGCACGCCCAGCTCGCCGGGCAGATGCAAGGCGCCGATCGCGACAAAGGCGCCGCCCTCCTGCAGGTGCTCCTGCATGCGATCGACCATGTTGAGGTTGCGCTGGTCGAGAAGGCTATCCAAAAAACTAGCCAAGGCTTCGGCGTCCGGCGCCCCCGGACTGTCGCTGATCATAGCGAAAATACCGCTGATATCGCCGGCCAGGTAGAGCTGCAACATGTTCTCATAAAGTGATTCAGCTTGCTCCAGTTGCTGCAGGGTTGAGTCTAAAACCGCAACTTGGTCGCTATCCGGCATCCCATCGAAAAGAGCCATCTGTTCCTCAAGTGTCTCAAGCCCGTAAACTGGCAACCCGAAATCGCGCGCGCGGGTCTGCATTGCAAAATCCAGTATTTTCCTGCCTTGCCTTTGCCGCGCGTCCTCAGATGGCGGCGCGGAAAGGAGCAAGTAAACACCCCAAGGCTTTAGACGCTGGAGGTCACGCTCCTCAAAGCCATACAGCTCAGCCGCCTTGCCCAAGAGTCGAAGCTGATCGCGAGTAAGATAGTCGCTGAGCGACTTATCCTCGTCCAGCATCATAATACTTCTCATTACAGCGGCATCGTTACCGCTTTGCCTGATCTCGAAGATAGCAGCGCGCGCATGGGCGAAGGCCTTTCGGACCTCCATCGGCAGGTTCAAAACCCGTCGGTCAGTGACGTGAATCGTACCGAACACATAATTCGGAGCGGCGTCGCTGTTCGGCTCCTCGACTTTCCATAACACACCTTGTCCGAAGGGCTGCTCGACTGCGCGTGCCAGAACTACGTCGGACCAACAGAGAACGAGAAGAAGCAAAAACGGGAGGGATCGGGTACGCAAGTCCCGCGGAACAGCAATCTCGGGATGTGACGAAAGTTCGAAAAATCTCATTAAAAACATGGTGCTCCGCGCCCCTACAGCTTCTCTATGCAATCCTACCTGAGCATAGCTTCAACCCTAAAGAGTAGAGATTCGATTAAATCTTGGATTTGAGGCATCGGGAGGGCTGCCTCCGGACTAAGACTTAATCCGGTATCCCAGAGCGAAGAGACGCCAGGTTATCGCGGCCAGAAGCAGGCTTAGTCCGGCAATCATGCCGGCACCCAGCCAAAGCGAAGCATCGCTGTGGCCGGTCAGAGCAGCCCTTAAGCCGTTTATGGCATGAAACATCGGATTGCCCAGCAGCAACCATTCAAACCCGGCCGGCACACGTTCGAGAGAAAAGAATGTGCCTGAGAGCAGCCCCAACGGCATGACGAGAAAAGTCTCGGCGGCGCTGAAGTGATCCCAGCGTTCAGACCAGATTCCAACGATCATGCCGACCATGGCAAAAAGCACTGTCCCGCCGAGCGCAAAAGCGATTGCCATGAGCGGGTTCACGAAGGGAAGGTCGATGAAAATCGCAAAAATCAGCAACAATATACCGCCGGTCAGCAGTCCGTTGGTGGCAGCGCCCAGACTATAGCCGACGACAATCTCGAGGGGCGTAAGAGGCGCCATCAGTACATCCTGTATGACCCCGTCCTGCTTGTCGTGAATAATCATCACGGCTGCGGAATCAAAGGCGACCTGGGCCAGCGTAAACATGACGATTCCGGGCACAACGAACTGCGCAAGGGTCAAATCAGGCGACATTGCCCTGCCGCCATCCAGCGCAAGAACGAAGACCAAAACGAAAATACAACTCGAGGCGACCGGGCCGGCGATCGATTCCAAGCCGTAGCGCAGAAACCGGAGCACGGCCTTGCGGGAATAAAGCACCCAGAGACCACGCCAGTTGACGGCCCCGTAGCGGCGGGCGGCTCTTGGTTTTCCAGTTTCTCTTGCCGCGCCCAGACTCATATTTTATCCGCCTTCGGCGCAGCACCGCCGCTTCGTGAGGCAAGCTGCGCACTGCGTGTCACGGCAGCATCATGCCTTAAGCCGATAGCCGGTCGCAATCATGCGGTGGGCCGTGAACCCGAGGATGATGTTGACGATAAGGACCAGAAAGAAGCCCACGGTCAGCGAGGAATCCGCGTGTCCGATGAAGCCGTAGCGGAAGCCGTCGATCATGTAGAAGAAGGGATTGAAATCCGCGATAAACCGCCAGTTTTCCGGCAAGCGCTCAATGGAATAGAAGGTTCCAGAGAGGAAGGAGAAGGGCGTGATGATGAAGTTGGTCACCGCGGCGATGTGGTCGAATTTCTCTGCCCAGATACCGCCGATCATTCCCAGCAACGCCAGCATCAGCGACGCATTCACCGCGTGCCAGATGATAAAGCCTGCGTTGTGAACCGAGAGCGGCATAAAGACCGACATGCCCAGTGCCACAACGAATCCCACCATGACCCCTCGCGTCACGCCACCGCCGGCAACCCCGATCACCAGCTCTGCCGGAGATAGCGGCGGCATGAGTAAATCGACGATATTGCCCTGCACCTTGGCGATCAGGATGGAGGAAGAGGTATTCGCGAAGGCGTTCTGGACCATGGACATCATGATCAGGCCCGGCCCCAGAAACAGGATGTAATCCACACCGCCAACCTGCCGCCCGCCGCCACCCAATGCCAGGGCGAAGACAGCAAGGAACAGCAGGGTGGTTACCATCGGCGCCAGTAGCGTCTGGGAAAAAACGTTCATGAAGCGGCGGACCTCTTTAACGTAGAGTGTCCAGAGTCCGCGTCCATTGATCACCCCCATCTTGCGGGGCGACAAGGGCTTGGTTGTCGGAGAAGATTGCATAGCGGATGAAATAATCCCCCGAGACGCGGCTTGCAAGATATCCGTTACTTTTGCGATGTAACGAGTACGAGCGCGACGTGGCGGCAACTCGGCGAAACGCGAAACGGCCCGTCGGCTAGTGTGATGTTTCTGAAGTTCGCCGCATAATATGCGGCGAATTTAAGAGACTGAATTACACTAGATTCAATGAGTTAGTGTCCGATTGAATCTAAAATTCAATGAAGTGAATTTCAGATTCGGGATACTAGGGAGTTCGCTTGGTTTGACTCAGTTGACGCGGGCGAGCTGCGGTGACACGGCTGCGCTGCGTGGCAGCACGATGCTTACTGTGGTCCCCTTGCCTGCATCGCTCTCGATGGAGAGCGCGCCGCGATGCAGCTCAATCAGGCTCTTGGCGATCGGAAGGCCGAGCCCGGTTCCTTCGTAGCGACGCTCCAGCCGGTCGTCGGCCTGGGCAAAGGGCTTGAGCACGCGGTCCACGTCTTCGGGCGCAATGCCGATGCCGGTATCCGAGATGGTCATGCGGATGTCATCAACGCCTCCGGTGATCTCGATATCGACGGCACCGCCCTCCGGTGTAAATTTCAGCGCGTTGCCAATGACGTTGAGCAGAACCTGGCGCAGGGCCTGGCGGTCTGCCTCGATTGCCTGAACCGGCATGGGAGGCGTAAACCTGAGGGCTACGCCTGCGGTTTGAGCTTGTAACGACAAAAACACGACGGCTTCCTGTGTCACAGCCGCAACATCAACCTCCTCATACCGCAGGGTTTTATGCCCGGCCTCAATCTGGGCCATCTCGAGAATACCGTTTACGATATTGAGCAGGTGCGTGCCCGCGCCGTTGATCGTTTCCAAATAGTCTTTGGCTGTTTCTTTGGGAACCTCGATGCTGGTGAGAAGCTGTGAGAACCCGATGATGGCATTTAAGGGCGTTCTCAGTTCATGACTGGTGGCCGCCAGAAACGCCGTCGTCGCTCGAGATGCCGATTTCGCTTCTTCCATCGCATCCCGGAGCTGTATCAGGGCCGTTTCCCGGACCGTGACATCCGAGCCGACGCCATGCCAACCGCCATCTTCCCGCTTGCGGCCCGAGAGTGAGATCCAGCGGTCCTGCCCTTCAATGTCGGTGGCGCGCACGACCAAACTGCGGAAGCTTTCCGCTTCCCGGAACGCAGTGCAGAACTCCGGCCAGCCTTCATCTCCACCCTTAGGAGAAAGCCCGATCAAACGGGTATTCGCGAGCGTTCCGGCTTGGCAGCCAAAAAGGAATTCCATGCGCCCGGGCGGAGACTTGAGGCGCCCGGCGCTATCCGTTTCCCAAAGCCAGTCCGACGCCTGCTCCTCGTAGGTATTGAGTACGAGGGCAATGGTCTCCGCCTGGCGTTCCTGGGCTTGGCGCACCAGAACGTTGCGGGCGAAACCGTGATAGGATTGCCCCAGAAAAGCGCCCATCGAGCCAGCGTAGAGAATGCAGAGGATAGCCAGTGTCGTAAAACCATCGCCTTCCAGAGTGGCGAAGCGCAGGAGTGCCGGAACAAGTATCGCACCGGTGAACGCCAGCGCTGCGGAAGGAACCGACGCAAGTGTTGCCGTTCCGCCAGCCGCCATGCCCAACCCCAGGGCAATGAGAATAAAGCGGCTGTTGGTGTCGACGGAGACAAAAAACACCGAAAGGGCAATGCCCCAGGCCAGCCCCATCAAACCCGAGTGATACGTCATCCGGCGCAAGGCTGCCTTGGAAACGGCAGCCGGCAAGGGGCGATTGCGGTTCCGCAGCCAGACCCGCAGGCTGGCCGTGGCCAGCGCGCCCACAAAAACCGCCCAACTTACAAGGACCCAATGCGGCACCTGAGACCAAACGCTGCCGACCAGAAATGCACCATTCGCGAGCACCAGTGCCATGGTGAAGCCGGATTGCCGCACAACAGCTGCGACCTGATCGGGCCTGAGCGCCGCGAACTCCGGATGATCGGACTTGAGGAACGGACTGGCAATCGAGGCAAGTGTCGAAAAGGGCAGAGGGTGGTTCGCGTCTTTGGATCTGCGGGTGATCACGAAGAACCTCAAGCCGATCCAGGCTGCGAGAACGAGCGCTAGCAGTGCCCCCAGCGACATCACAAGGTGACTGCCGATTGACTGGAGCTCAGAGGTCTTGACCAGATCTTTTTCGAGAACCAGAGAGCCCAGCCGCGCATCGTCCGGTCCCAGCGGAAGCATTAAAGAGAGGGTCTGAAGCGGGTTGCTGGCCGGCTGCCGGCCCTCGGGAAGGCTCAGGATTATAGCGTTCCGGACATCCGAGACCGAAAGATAGGCGAGTTCGTGATCTGACTGAATTTCACCAAGAACTTCTCGAAGACGCGAGAAGTCCTTTTCACGCAGCATGCGTTCCGCGACTTGCGCAGTTTCCCGCGCCACCAAGGAGAGCTCCGCCTTTACAAGGTTCCGTTGCTCGATATTGGCGCTGTCGACGAAAAACCCGAACAGCAACATCAACACAACAAGCATTGCGGCGAAGAACGCATAGACCTGTGCATCGACCAGTTTTCTGCCGCTTGTCGTCATATTTCCCATGCATCGAAACAGGGACGCCCCTGTTTCAATATGTCTTTTCAGCCTTTTGAACGCCCCGGGCCCAAGGCAGAGAACGACCAGGCCCGACGCCCCGCACTATTCCTGATAGAATCAACCAGAGACCAGGTTTCACCCCTGAATAGAGCGGCGATTTCATCGAATAGAGTTTTCGCAAAACACAATGCACACATATGGTTTAGATACCTTTACGATCAGCATTGAAGGCCCGGTCGGCCTTGCTGCGTCGCGGCTCAATACAGGCGGTGCGTATTATCAGTGAATCCAGGCGCTTCTCATGTCATCTTGCGTATTAATGACTGACGAAACTGATAGTCCGCAGCAACAGGGCCGGCGCCGCAGAACAGGACCGAAGAAGGCAACCGCGCGCTACCTCGAAAATGCTGCACTTTACCACCTGGACCGCTACGCGACCTCGCGGGCACATTTGGCACGCCTGCTGATGATGAGAGTTGAACGTTCGGCGCGTGCACACGGCACGGACCGGGAGGAAGGCGCAAAGCAGATTGACGCGATTCTCGAGAAGCTGGTGCGCAACGGCCTGCTCGACGATCAGGGATATGCCGAGACTCGGGCACGCAGTCTGCATCGGCGCGGCACCTCGGCGCGCGGCATCCGCGCCGATTTGGCCGCAAAGGGTGTCGCGGCAGATCTCATCGAGTCCGCTCTCACCGGCCTCAGAGAGCAGAGCGCCGACCCGGAGGTCACCGCAGCCATTGTCTACGCAAGAAAGCGGCGGCTCGGTCCATATCGGACTGAAGCACAGCGTGCGGAAAAACGTGACAGAGACATGGCGGCACTCGGGCGAAAGGGGTTCAGCTATGACCTGGTGCGTCGGATCATCGATGCTGAGAATCCCGAAGACGTCGAGACCATGCGAATTGCGGCGCGGGACTAACTCCCAGGCATAAGGAAAGGTTTATGATCGCCAAACTCACCTCGCGCAGGCTTGCGGCGGCTCTGGTCGTCCTCTTGCTAGGCGCGCCGGCCAGTCCGATACCCGTCGTTCAAGCGGCAGGTCCTGTCGGCGGTTACGAGTCAGACGACGCCTCAGACGAGAACAAGGAACTGGCGAAGGCCATCAAGCTGATCGGCCTGGGCAGCTATGCTTCGGCGATCCCCTTGTTGGAAAAAGCGATCGCAGCAAACCCGCGCAACCCAGATGCTTTCAGCCTGATGGGTTTCAGCCATCGGAAGCTGGGTCGCCGAAACAGAGCGCTAGACTATTATTTAAAAGCGCTGGAGCTCGAGCCGGAACATCTGGGCGCCAACGAATATCTCGGTGAGCTCTATCTGGAAACGTCGGATCTGGCGCGCGCCCAAGAGCGGCTGCAGGTTCTGGAACAGGCCTGCGGAACCAAATGCGACGAGTATCTCGAGCTCAAAGCGGCCATAGCAGACTTTGCGGGCGAGACACGTTAATCGGCCTTTGCGGCGACCCTCTTCGCAGCTTTGGTGATTTTGGCGTCTTGGGGCTTTTCCGGCAGTTTTAGATCCGTCGCAGCCGGGATGACCCTGACCGTCAAGCCTTCTTCGCGGCCCCGAACTTCGATGCGATGACTGGAGAAGCCCGTCGTGTCGAGGCTGGCCAACTCAGCCACCGGGTCGGAAATCACCAGTTGCGCGCCGAATTCCTTGGTCATGGTCTCAAGCCGGCTGGCGGTATTGACCGCGTCGCCGATCGCGGTCACCGAAGTTACCGAACCATACCCCATCTCGCCGACGATCACAGGACCGACATGAATTCCGATCCCGATCCGCAGCGGCGTCTTGAGGTCGTTGGCCAGGGCCCGGTTCAAATCTTCAAGGCGCTCCGCCATTGCGCGCGCGGCGGCAAGCGCGTTGCGACTGCCCGACTCGGGTCCGCGCTCGATACCGAACAGGGCCATGACGCCGTCACCGATGAACTTGTCAAGCCGGCCCCCACTGGCCTCGACCGCTGCCCCCATGGCCGCGAAATACCGGTTCAGGATGAAGACGACATCATAGGGAAGCTTGTGCTCAGCCAGAGTGGTAAAACCGCGCAGATCCGCGAAAAGGATGGCAATTTCCCGCTCCTGGCCCTGCAGGTAGTCGGCCCCGCCCTCGGCCTGGCGCGGACTGACACTGGGTGGAAGCACCGGTGTGACCTCCAGATCGGCCTGTGGCCGCGTCTGGCATGCAAGGCGTTGATTGGGCGGCGCGCCAACCCGCTCGAGGACCCGCTTTTCCTCCAGACTGGGCGGGGGCAAATCCTCGGAGCCCGTGCCGATACGCACGCGGCAGGTCGAGCAGCGGCCACGGCCGCCACAGACCGACGCATGCCCTATCCCGGCGCCGCGACTGGCCTCCAAGATCGTCGTGCCTTGAACCACCGCGACACGGCGCCCGTCGGGATAAGTCAGATGGACCAGGCCGCGCAGGCGGTCCAGCATCCGCCGGATCACCCGCCCGGACAGCGAGAGAAGCAGGAGCGCCGCCAAAACGCCGAGGACAATGTTGTCGAGCAGTGCAATCTGGGCTGCCTGGGTACGGGTCGCGAGCTGCACTGTGGCTTCAACTTCCCGCAGCCACGCCGGATCCTGCGCCAGGACTGCAATCTGCTGTCCGGCGACGAAGGCGCCGACCGCGGCCAGAACAGGCACCAGCAAGGCAAGGGCCGCGAGATATGGTAAGACGCGAGGATACCAGGGCTTGAGCCTGAGCCAAAAGTGTACGCCGAGACAGCCATGAACCCAAACCACCGCGATTGTAATGAGTTGCCTGACGCCGTAGTCGGGACGCAGAACGAAGAAAACCAGGAGAACACTGAAATAGCTGCCGTCGAGATCATAGACTTCATGGGCAAATCGCGTTCCCAGGATGTGCATTACCAGAAGCGGCGGAATCGCGAAGCCGAGCAGCGTCTGCCAGAACTCCCAGGGCGGCATCTTGAGGCGTCGACGCTGGTACAATGCCCAGAAGGCCAGGAGAACATGCAGAATCAACGCTGTGTAGAACAAGGCACTGACCGGCAGGAACCGCCAGAAGGCGAGAAAGACCCGGCGGCCGGCCTCCATCCACTCCAGCGATACGATCCCAAGCGCATGGTTCGCATAGTGGGTAAAGACAAACGCCATCAGAAACAGGCCGCTCCAAAGGCGTAATCGACGGACCATAAAAAAACCTGCTTCTCACGACTTTGGCTGGCAATTGCGCCAACGAGGATATATTGGGGGCTCGCAGATAGGCAAATCTGCAATCAACACGATCTCGTTAGGCATTTCCCTACGGCGGGACTTTAAGGTCGGGATCGCAGTGCCTTAATCGAAGTGAGCCGATTTTGGGATAATACGCAGAGCGAAGGTTTCAAAACCTTGAACAAAGAACAGG
Organism: Denitrobaculum tricleocarpae; assembly: GCF_007004665.1. Taxonomy (GTDB): domain Bacteria; phylum Pseudomonadota; class Alphaproteobacteria; order Kiloniellales; family Kiloniellaceae; genus Denitrobaculum; species Denitrobaculum tricleocarpae. Next base: position 169,086 of record NZ_ML660062.1, read on the forward strand.
ACGCAGAACGCATGGCGCGCCGCGAGCGGCGAAAACAGGCGCGTCTGCGCGGCATCGACCGCTCCATCCCCTCGCCCTGTATCAGTGTCTGCCAGCTCGACGATGGCTCGGGTCTGTGCATCGGCTGCCTCCGGAACGTCGATGAGATCCGTGACTGGCCTGTTATGACCGCGGAAGAGAAAAAAAGCGTCCTGGCGATGATCGAGACGCGAAGATAAAGCCTACCGGTCATTGGGAGGCCGGTTCCTGCCGCTCCAACTGATTTCCAGACAGGCCTCGGGGCAGGGTAACGGTGAGCGTCGTGCCTTCACCGACACGGCTCCTGATTAACAAGCTGCCGCCGTGGAGCTCGATCAGGCCCTTGGCGATGGAGAGCCCCAGGCCGGTACCTTCGTAGCGCCGGGCCAAGCGGTCGTCGGCCTGGGCGAATGGCTGAAAGACCCGGTCGATGTGGCGTTGAGAAATGCCGATCCCGGTGTCGGCCACGGTGATCTCGACGCTGTCGTCAAGCGTTCGGGCCGCGACGTCGATCGATCCGCCCTCGGGGGTAAACTTCACCGCATTCCCGATGATGTTCAACAGAACCTGCCGGAGCGCCTGGCGGTCAGCGCAAATGCGAATGGGTGCGGCGCTGGGTGCCACTCTTACCGTGACCTTCGCCTTGCTGGCTTCGAACGAGAGGAATTCGACGGATGCGCCGACAATTTCCTCCAGATCGAAGGTTTCCCGAAACAGCCTTTTACTGCCAGCTTCGATCTGCGCCATTTCGAGGATACCGTTGACGATCTGCAGCAGGTGCTGTCCCGCGCTATTGATCGTCTGGATGTAGTCCTTGACCTTCTCCGGCTTGAGTTGACCGATTGTCAGCATCTGCGAAAAGCCGATGATTGCATTGAGGGGTGTCCGCAGTTCATGGCTTGTGGTGGCAAGAAACGCCGAGGTGACGCGCGATGCCGCTTCAGCAGCCTCGATCGCCTCACGCATCGAGGCCAAGGCCCGCTCCCGCTCCGTCACATCCGAACCGACGCCGTGCCATTCGCCACCGGGCCGGCAGCGCCCGGAGAGAGATATCCAGCGCCGCTCACCAAGGTGATCGAGTGTCTCAATCACTTCGCCGCGAAAGCCTTGGCCTGCATCAAGCTTCTGCAAAAGCTCATACCAGGCGTTGCCTTCCGAGCCTGCCCCGATTTCTCTGAAGGTCCGCCCGGTCAAGCCGCCCGTGTTCTTTCCGAACAGCAACTCCATGCGCCTTGGCACCGCACGGAGGCGTCCGTCGGAATCCGTTTCCCACAGCCAGTCGGAAGCCTGTTCCTCATAGGTATTCATCACCAGTGCAAGGGTTTCCGCATGGCGGGCTTCATCCAGCCGCGCCAATACGTTACGGGCGAAGGCGTGATAGACCTGGCTCAGGAAAGCCCCCATCGCGCAGGCGAAGAGCACACAAAGGACAGCCAGCGTAATGAAGCCGTCGCCCTCGAGAGTCGCAAACCGCAAAGCTGCAGGGACCAGGATAGCGCTGGTGAAGGCGATCGCCGCAGAGGGCACTGGGGCCAGTGCGGCCGTGCCGCCGGCCGCTGTCCCGAGCCCGACCGCAATCAGAATGTAGCGTGCGACGGCACTGGCATCGGTGAAGAAGACGGAAAGCGCGATGCCCCACGCCAGGCCCAGAACACCGGCGCGGTAAGTCATGCGGCGCAAGGCCCGCTTGGACACCTTATCAGGTAACGGACGTTTGTGATTTCGCCACCAAGACCAGAGCGCGGCCAGGACCAGAAGGTACACAAACACCGCCCAGGGAATCAGCAGAGGTAAGGGGACCTCCTGCCATAGGATCGCCAGCAGAAACGAAATATTGGCAAGATTGACCATCATCGTAAAACCGGCCTGCCGCACAACAGCTGCAACCTGATCCGGTCTCAAAGCCGCGAAATCCGCCGAATCGTGACTGCGGAATGGACTTACGATGGCTTCCAGCGGTGAGAGAGGACGCCGTGAGTCGGAACTTGCGGAACTGCGCGCAACGACAAAGATTCTGAGACCGATCAGGACGGCCGTAAGCGCCGCAAACAAGGTCAGGAGGGACACAAAAAGATGTTCCCACATCGAACGCGCCCCGGGCGGCGGCAAGACCGGTTTCTCCAGTTCCAGGCGCCCCTGCAGCTTTCCCTCCAGGAACACAGGAATTTCGAGCGAGATGACATCAAGTCTCATCCCGCGGCGCGGGTCGTCCAGGTCCGGGAAAAGATCATTGGATGACCGCACGACTTCGTAGGTTTTTGCAGTCTCGTTGTCCTGGAAAGCGATGCGCAACAGATCATCTGCCACCGCGAGCTGTTGCAGCAGGCGAGGCAGGTTCGGTGCCGGCGATGTTTTTAATTCGAACACGGCGAGTGTTGCGATTCCGTTGGCCACGGCTGTCAACTCAGCCTCAGCCAACCTCTGCTGCTCGCGCTCCGAACTGTGGATGAAGAAACCGACAAAAACCAGCAGGCTGATCAAACAGACAGCAACCGCAATGTAAGCTCTTCTCCCGTTGCGAACACTGTCCATACTCTCGCCGAACCCTGAACGGGTTACATCGCCCCCTCTTGAAGGACCCTCAGGCGGCAGCCCCGCCCCGGTGTTAAATGCCGAACCGCAACTCTGCGTAAATCCACGATTTCATCCCGCCATCACAGTTCTGGAGAGGGTCACCGATGTGTTGCCGTAACCATACAAACAAAAAGTCATTTCGTTAAATGCTGCATACGAATGAAATTATACGCCCTATACGAGATATTTTTAACCTGTTTTGTCCTTCCTGGTGTTTTACTTGAACTTGTCAGCGACTGCGGGAGACGATTTCAGCCGGAACAATGGCTTGTATCTGCGCTGGGAACCCCGATCACTCCCGTGGCATTCCGGGCAGATGACTGCGTCCTTCATCGCCAGTCGGTGATGCCTCTCGCTGCTTTATCATCAACTTTGGAAGCAAACCATCTGCGGTCCCGGTCCAGCTCGCCCCCGGACTTGCGCGTCCCCGGTCCTGCGCCAGAGGCACAGGCCCGGCGACATCGCCACCCTTCAGTTTTTAGTTGACGCAGAACCCGAACAGCAGTCACGATGTTGCTACACCAATGCTACATTGGTATACATACGATAAATAAGCACACGCAAATCAACGAGGTGGTGGTTAAGCGTATGGGGGAATTCTCGAGGCCGACTCAGCTCGACGAAGCCTTGCAGTGCATGAAACAAGGCTCTTGGCGTATTCTCGCCGGTGGCACGGATTTCTATCCTGCCCAGGGCGATCGACCGATCTCCGAGAGCCTGCTTGACCTTACCGCCATCCCCGAACTTCGCGGCATCACGAGAGAAGACTCCGGCTGGCGCATCGGCGGCCTGACAACCTGGACCGATGTCGTAGAAGCGCGGCTTCCCGCGGCGTTCAACGGCCTCAAGGCGGCGGCCCGGGAAGTCGGCTCGATCCAGATTCAAAACTGCGGCACCCTGGCCGGAAACATCTGTAACGCATCGCCCGCCGCCGACGGCGTGCCGCCCCTCCTGACGCTGAACGCCGAGGTCGAACTCGCCTCTCCCAGCGGTGCCCGCCGCCTGTCCTTGGCGGACTTCATTACCGGAGTCCGGAAAACGGCCTGCCGTCAGGACGAACTGGTCAGTGCCCTGTTCATTCCCGACGTCGGGCCGCAGAGCCAGGGTTCGTTTTTGAAGCTCGGGGCCCGGCGCTATCTGGTGATCTCGATCGCCATGGTCGCCGTGATGATCACGCCCGATGCGCAGGGTAAGATCGCGGAGGCCCGTGTTGCGGTCGGCTCCTGTTCGCCGGTTGCGCAGCGCCTGAAAGGCCTGGAGGAAAGTCTGATCGGACAGGCAGCGAAAAGCGGACTGTCCGAAGCTGTCACGGCTGAACATGTCGCAGGTCTTGCTCCGATCAATGATGTGCGGGGAACCGCCGATTATCGCACGGATATCGCCGCAGAGCTGGTTCGGCGCGCTCTGGAGCGCGCCGTTGCACCGATCGGTGAGGCGGGACCCGCATGAACGTCGTGCTTTCCTTTTCACTCAATGGTGAGCCGACCCGGCTCGAAGCGCCGCCTGCGGAACGCCTGACCAAATTGCTCCGTGAGCGCCTGGGCAAAACCGGCACCAAGGTGGGTTGCGACGCGGGTGACTGCGGCGCCTGTACTGTTCTGATCGACGGTGAGCCGGTTTGCGCCTGTATGACCGCCTCGGCCCAGGTAGAGGGCCGCGCGGTGACCACCATCGAGGGTCTGGCCGCAAACGGCGCACTCTCCAAGCTGCAGCAATCGATGCTTCATCACGGCGCGGCGCAATGCGGGATCTGCACACCCGGCATTATCGTGTCCGCTGCGGCCTTGCTCGAGAAAACACCGAAGCCGAGCGAAGAGGAAGTCAAGGACGCCCTGGGCGGCGTGCTGTGCCGCTGCACGGGTTACCGCAAGATCATCAGCGCGGTCATGGAGGCATCGGACTTTGCGATAGCCCCATTGCGCAGCAACTCCGGCGCCGCCGTCGGCGCCCGCCTCAACCGGGTCGACGGTGAAGCCAAAGTTCGCGGCACGGAGATTTTCGGCGCCGATACCGGGCTTTCCGAAAGCCTGCTGATCCGCGTGATCCGCTCACCCCACCACCGCGCGGCCTTTATCTTCCACGACCTGGAGGCCTATGTCTCGTCGCACCCGGGCGTCGAGATGGTCCTGACGGCGGCGGATGTACCCGGGAAGAACAACTTCGGCGTGATCCCGCCTTTCGCGGATCAGCCGGTCTTTGCTGAAAACGAAACCCGGTTCCGGGGCGAGGCGGTCGCGGCAGTGGTCGGCACGCCCACCGCTATCGAGGGACTCGACCTCGAAGACTTTCCGGTTGAGTGGCAGGAGTTGCCGCATAGCCTGACGCCTGAAGACGCGCTGGCCGAGTCCGCGCCGCAGCTTCACCCCAACCGGCCCGGCAACCGCATGGCCGTCGGACGGGTGCGCTGCGGGGATATCGCGGCCGGTTTCGATGCAGCCGCCGCTTCCGTCGAGGGCAGCTTCTCCACCGGCTATATCGAACACGCCTATATCGAACCGGAAGCCGGAATGGCGCGGCGGATCGGTGACCGGCTTGAGATCGAAGTCTGCACACAGGCGCCTTATATGAACCGCGATGAGATCGCGGCGATTCTGAACGTTGCGCCAGAGCAGGTCCGCGTGATTCCCACGGCGGTGGGCGGCGGCTTCGGCTCCAAGCTCGACCTCTCGACCCATCCTTTCCTGGCCATCGCCGCCTGGAAACTGGGCCGTCCCGTGCGGATGGTCTACACCCGCGGCGAGTCCATGGCGTCCACCACCAAGCGCCACCCGTCGCAGATCACAGCAAAGATCGGCGCGACCCGGGACGGCAAACTCTGTGCCATGAAATTCGATGGCATCTTCAACACAGGCGCTTACGCCTCCTGGGGTCCGACCGTGGCCAACCGCGTACCGGTCCACGCCTCCGGTCCTTACCGCATTCCGAATTATGAGGCCGTGGCACAGGGCATCCACAGCAACGGACCTGTTTCAGGCGCCTTCCGGGGCTTCGGGGTCCCCCAGTCGGCGATTGCGCAGGAGAGTCTCTTCGATGAACTGGCCGACGAACTGGCCATGGACCGGCTCGAATTCCGGATCATCAACGCCTTGGAAAACGGTGTCCCCACAGTCACGGGTCAGGTCTTCGGGCAAGGCTGCGGTGCGAAGAAATGCCTGGAGGCCCTCCGCAGCCGTTGGCGGGACGCCCGCGATAAAGCGGCCGCTTGTAACGCCGATCCCAGGAATGCCGGATTGAAGCGCGGTGTCGGTCTCTCCGGGCTATGGTACGGCTGCGGCAATACCTCTCTGCCGAATCCCTCGACCATCCAGGTCGGCCTGAAGGCAGACGGACGGCTTGTGCTTTTCAACGGTGCGGTGGACATCGGCCAGGGCGCCAATACCGTGATTGCGCAGATTTGCGCCGACGCCATCGGACTGCCGGTCGAGGCAATGGATTTCGTCAACGACGACACCGACCTGACGTCGGACGCCGGTAAAACCTCGGCATCGCGTCAGACCTTCATTTCCGGCAAAGCGGCCTTTCTCGCGGGCGAAAGTCTCCGCGAGAAGCTGTTGCGCTTCGCCAACGTCTCAAGCGATGCACGGCTTTGGCTGGACGGCGATCATCTGTTGGCAGACGATGACGACGGCAGCCATCGCATCGCACTGTCGGGCCTTGCAAGTGACGGTGAAGGTTTCGTTGCCATGGGTGAAGGCACCTTCGACCCGCCGACCTCGCCGCTCGACGAGAACGGACAGGGCGAACCCTACGCGGCCTATGGTTACGGCGCGCAGATGATGGAGCTGGAGGTCGATGAAGCCCTGGGCACGGTGAAACTGATCAAGTTGACCGCCGTCCATGACGTCGGCCGCGCCATCAACCCGACCCTGATCGAGGGGCAGATCGAAGGCGGCTCGGCGCAGGGGATCGGTCTTGCGCTGATGGAAGAATTCATACCCGGGCGCAGCGAGAATCTGCATGACTATCTGATTCCCACCATCGGCGACATTCCGCAGATCGAATCGGTCGTTCTGGAAGAGCCTGACCTCCACGGCCCATACGGCGCCAAAGGCCTGGGAGAGCATGTGCTCGTCGCCACCGCACCGGCGATCCTCAACGCCATTCGGGACGCCACCGGGGCAAGCATCCGGAACCTGCCGGCGACCCCGGACAAGGTCCATGCCGCGCTCCGTGCACGAGAGAAGAAACAGGTGTCAAATGGATCAGGCTGAGCAGCGCAGGGCGCAGACAAAACCCGCCGCGGCGGTCGAAAAGATCCGCTGCGACGCCTGTCCGGTGATGTGCTATATCGCCGACGGGAAATCAGGCGCCTGCGACCGCTATGCAAATCACGCGGGTGTGCTGGTGCGCCTTGACCCGCTGACCATAATCGAACAGGCCAAGGACGACGGCCACAAGCTCGTGCCCTTCATGAACCGCGAGGAGGAATGGAGCGGCGATCTGGTCGGACAGAGCGGCTTCGTCACGGCGGTCGGCGCGGGCACGACCTACCCGGACTACAAACCCGCGCCCTTTATCGTTTCGAGCAAAGCCGACGATGTGGACATGGTGACCGTGGTAACCGAAGGCATCTTCAGCTATTGCGGCGTCAAGGTGAAGATCGACACCGACCGGCATCTCGGACCGGAACAGGCCGTGGTCCGGGCCGCGGGCGAGGCGGTCGGCCACGTCACCACCGGCGAGTACGGCTCGCAGATGCTCTCGCTCGGCGGGGTCAATCACCTGACCGGCGGGTCGAAGAAAGAAGGCCGGATCACCTGCGACACCCTCTTGAACCTCTGTAACGGCAAAGCGGTCGAGCTGACCATCGACGAAGGCTCCGACGTTGTGGTGCAGGCGGGAAAACCGCCGATCGTCAACGGCTTCCAGGAGGAGCGCATGCGGGTCGGTTGTGGCTCCGCCACCATCGGCATGTTCGCGCAACAGTGGTTCGGTCACAGCGACGAGGTGGTGGTGGTCGATGACCACATCACGGGCGTGCTCTCGGAACATCAGGCCGGGAAAGTCCTGGGCGTCGAACCCACCGGCATCAGGATCAAAGGCCGGCGTTCCACCCCCGGGCGCTACTTCCAGGTTGCGGAGCCCGGTGCCGGTTGGGGTGGGACAGACGTTGACGACCCCCTTGCGATCCTGGGCGATTTCGACCCCAAGGTCGCCAAAGCGGGTCAGAGCCTGCTCATGGTTTCGACCACCGGGGAACAATACGCCTACTTTGAGCTGGACGACGAGTTGAAGCCGGTCGAAAAGGATTTACCCGCCAGCCTCAAGGTTTCGGTCGAACGCATCGCCGAGAACTGCGAACCGGCCTGCTGTTCAGTGCTCTTCATGGGCGGTGCCGGGGGGTCGCTGCGGGCCGGTGTCACCGAGAATCCGGTGCGGCTAACCCATTCGGTCAAAGACACCCTGACATACGTTTCCTGCGGCGGTGCGCCGGTCTATGTCTGGCCCGGCGGCGGTATCACGGTTATGGTGGACGTGACCCGCATGCCGGAAAACTCCTTTGGCTACGTCCCGACACCGGCCATCGTCGCCCCCATCGAATTCACCATGCGCCTCGACGACTACGAACAGCTCGGCGGCTATATGGACGCAGTGGTCTCCATGGAGGATGTACTGGCGCAAAGCGGCTCGCGGCGGGTGCAAAATCCGGACGACAACCCCTGGCCGACAACGAGCAAGCTCTATCGCTGGGACAGGGATCGCGGGTCATGAGCTGGGCCAGTCCTCAATCGGCCATCCTGAGCGACGGCCGTCTGCATCTCCAGCAGGGACCGATCGACCTGATCATCGAAGCGGTTGCGGATCAGGATCAGCGCGCGCTTGCCTTCGTCGCGGCACAACGGCGGTTTCTGATGGTCTTGACCGAACTGGTCGAGGAACTGACCGCGTTGCGCCAGCCCGTTACGACCACCGGCGAGGCGTTCCGCGGCAAGATTGCGCGCCGTATGGCCCAGGCGACATGGCCGCTCGCCGACCGTCACTTTATCACGCCCATGGCCGCGGTTGCCGGCGCCGTCGCAGATGACATTCTATATGCCATGACGCATGGCGCGCAGCTTGAGAAGGCCTACGTCAACAACGGCGGCGATATCGCCCTGTATCTTGCCCCCGGGCAATCCTTTACCACCGGACTGGTCGCCGACCCGCGGAGACCGCAGCTCGACGGGCGCTTTACCGTGAACGCCGGAGAGCCGGTGCGCGGCATCGCCACCAGCGGACGTCACGGCCGCAGCCTGTCGCTCGGCATTGCCGATTCGGTCACGGTCCTTGCGTCCTCTGCGGCGGCGGCGGACGCGGCGGCAACGATGATTGCCAACGCGGTCGATCTTCCCGGACACGCCGCCATTGAGCGGCAAGCCGCCTGCGAGCTGGACCCGGACAGCGATCTGGGTGCGCGCGAAGTCACCGTCGAACTGGGGTTCTTGAACCCTCAAGAGGTGTCGCACGCCCTTGCGAATGGCCTCGCGGAAGCCCAAAGGCTCCGGGACGCCAGACTTATCCATGCGGCGGTGCTGACGTTGGAAAACCAGATCGAGGTTTGCAACAAAGCCTTCCCCCTGATCCTTGAAACCCCAAAAACTGAAAGAGCGGCCCATGCCTGACGTCGAGCTGCGTAAAATGCTGGTCACGGTCGAAACCATCTACCACGAGTTCGGCCCCGCCCCCGCTCAACCACTGCAGCGCGCGGCTGCGCTTGCGATCATCCGAAATCCCTTTGCAGGCGGCTACGTGGAAGAGATTTCCGGTTTCATGGACGACCTGAAACCACTTGGTCTGGACATGGCGGACCGGCTCATCGCTGCGCTGGGCGGGGATCCGGCTGTGGTCGAGGGTTTCGGCAAGGGCGCAATTGTCGGCACTGGCGGCGAGCTGGAGCACGGTGCGCTCTGGCATGTGCCGGGCGGCTACTCCATGCGCGAGCGTCTGGGCGATTCCAAAGCCATCGTGCCCTCGACAAAAAAGGTCGGCGGTCCCGGCACCCGTCTGGATATCCCCATCACCCATATCAATGCGTCTTATGTGCGCAGCCACTTTGACGCCATTGAGGTCGGCCTGCCGGACTCGCCGCGGCAGGACGAAATGCTGCTGGCTTTGGTGATGAGCACGGGTGCCAGGATTCACAACCGCGTCGGCGGTCTGGCGGCCGCGGATATCAGGGGAGAGGACGGATTGCGATGAGCGCGAAGATCAGAAAAATCATCACATCGGTCGAACAGACTCATAAAGAAATCGGCCGCGAAGTCTCCCCGCCCACGCGCAAGGCCGTGGCCGTGGCGGTCATCGAAAATCCCTTTGCCGGCAAATACGTGGAAGACCTGGATCCGCTGATGGAGATCGGCGCCGAGCTGGGTGGATTGCTGGGTGACGCCTGCGTCGCGGCGCTGGGCATCGAACCGGCAGAGGCCGAGAGCTACGGCAAGGCCGCTATGGTGGGCGAAAACGGCGAGTTGGAGCATGCCGCCGCCATTCTGCATCCGCGCCTGGGCGCGCCGCTGCGCAAGGCGGTTGAGAAGGGCGCGGCTCTCGTGCCCTCGTCCAAGAAGATGGGCGGGCCCGGTCAGGCCCTGGATGTGCCGCTGGGCCACAAAGACGCGGCTTACGTCCGCAGCCATTTCGACGGCATAGAAGTGCGCGTTCCGGATGCACCGCGCCCCAATGAAATCATGGTTGCGGTTTCGGTTACGGATTCCGGCCGGCCGCACGCCAGAGTTGGCGGCCTGGAAGCGGGCGATGCCGTCGGCGAGGACGGTCTGCGTTAGCACTAAGGCGCACCAGGAACTGTAGTGGATCAGGATTTGACGTTCCGAAGATCACAAACGAATAGCCATAGAGCCCGAAATACCGCATTACAGGTGGCTCAATTTGGCGACAACTTTGGAACGACGAGGGGAACATGATTGTATCGGTGATCGACCGCGAGGGTAAAAGCCATGAACTGCCCGCCAAACCGGGGCAGGTTCTGATGCGCGTCCTGCGCGACGCGGACATGGGGCTGAAGGCGGAATGCGATGGCTGTTGCGCCTGCGCGACCTGTCACATCTATGTCGACAACGACTGGTACGGCAAGCTGGACGCACCGGCGGACGAAGAGCAGGACATGCTGGACGAGGCCTTTGACGTTCAGGAGAACTCGCGCCTGTCCTGCCAGATCACCCTGACGGAAGAGACGGACGGATTGAAGGTCGTGATCGCGCCTGACTGGGACTAGTTTTTAAAGGTCCGGATTCTGGGCCAGGCCGGGCGGACCGGCCTGGGTGGCCATTGGAGGACAGGGAAATGGAGTACGTTCGTAACACTTGGTACGTCGCGGGCTGGTCGAGCGAATTCGGCCGCTCTCTCACGCGCGCAACGATCCTTGAGGAGAACGTGGTCCTTTACCGCAAGAGCGAGGGTGGCGTTGCCGCCCTCGAGGACCGCTGTCCGCACCGTCTGATGCCGCTCTCCAAGGGCAAGCTGAAAGACGACTGTATCCAGTGCGGCTATCACGGCATGACCTTCGACCAGGACGGCAACTGTGTGCGCATTCCGGGACAGGAGGCGATCCCGGCCAGTGCCTACGTCCGGGCCTATCCGACCCATGAACGCCATGGCATCGTCTGGATCTGGATGGGTGACGCCGAGAAGGCCGATCCCAACTCGATTTTCGATCTGCCGCAGTTCACCGATCCCAAATGGTCGATGCATCACGGCGACGCGCTGCATCTAAAATCGAACTACCTCAATGTCGCCGAGAACCTCTGCGATCCGGCCCATGTGAGTTTCGTGCACCCCACCACATTGGGCAACTCCGCCAGCGAGGAGGTGCCGGTCAGCACCGAGAAAGACGGCGATGTCATCGTCACCTCGCGCTGGATCCGCGATGCGCCGCCGATCGGCTTTTTCCAGAAGTTCGGCGGGTTTACGGGCAACGTGGACCGCTGGCATTACTACTACCTGCACCCGCCCTGCGTGGCGGCGATCGACTTCGGCAGCGCCGATGCCGCGCTCGAACTGCCGGAAGACAAGCGGGACGAGGGCGTGCGGATCTTCGCGCTGCATTTCATGACGCCGGTCAACGCCACCACCACCATCGACCGCTGGATGCACCTGCGCAACACGGCGATGGAAGACGAGACCGCGGCACCGCAGATGGACGAGATGTTCCGGGTCGCCTTTGCCGAGGACAAGGTCATTCTGGAAGCGATCCAGGAGGAGGAACTGCGGCCCCAGAGCCGCCGCCCGATCCGGCTCGCCATCGACAAGGGACCGAATTTCTACCGGCGGATCGTCGAGAAGATGATCGCGGCGGAAAAACAGCCTGATGTGGAGACCACAGGAGGTGCATCGCAAACGGCCGCCCAATAGGGCCGAACCGGGCTTCCGATTTGGGCAAAAGAAAATAACAAGAATGGACAAAACAGGAGAGAAGACATGTACAGGAAACTGGTTGGCCTGACGGCGGCGGTCGCGATGGCCGCAAACGTCATGGGAACGGCGGCCTTTGCCGCGGATACCATCAAAATCGGCGATATCAACAGCTACAAACGTCTGCCGGGCCATACGATCCCCTACAAGAACGGCGCCGTTCTGGCGGTCGAGACCATCAACGCCAAGGGCGGCGTGCTGGGCAAGCAGCTGGAAATGATCTCGCGCGACGACCAGGGCAAACCCGGCGAAGCCATTAAGATCGCGGAAGAACTTTTCACCAGCGACGAAGTCGTGATGATCACCGGTTCGCTCTTCAGTCACGTCGGTCTGGCACTGGCTTCTTACGCCGGACAAAAGAAACGGCTCTATCTCGCCGCCGAACCCCTGGCTGATGCCCTGGTCTGGGGCAAGGGCAACCGCTACACCTTCCGCCTGCGGCCCTCCACCCACATGCAGGCGAGCATGCTGGCCGAAATCGCCGCGGAAAACCCGGCGAAACGCTGGGCGACCATCGCGCCGAACTACGCCTACGGCAAGGACGCGGTCGCGGCTTTCAAAAAGGCGCTGATGGAAAAACGCCCCGACGTGGAATTCGTGACGGAGCAGTGGCCGGGGCTTTTCAAGATCGATGCCGGCGCCGAGATCCAGGCGCTTGAAGCCTCCAAGCCCGAGGCGATCTACAACGTGACTTTCGGCGGAGATCTGGCGAAATTCGTGCGCGAAGGCGCGCTGCGCGGACTCTTCAAGGACCGGCTGGTGCTGGGCCTTCTGACCGGCGAGCCGGAGTATCTGGACCCGCTGAAAGACGAAGCCCCCGAAGGCTGGGTGGTGACCGGCTATCCCTGGTACGCGATCGAGGAACCGGCGCATAAGGCCTTCGTCGAAGCCTATCAGGCCCGCTGGGACGACTACCCGCGGATCGGCTCCCTGGTCGGCTACAACACCATCCTGAGCATCGCCGCCGCAATCGAGAAAGCGGGCTCCACCGAGACCGAAGCCATGGTCGAGGCCATGAAGGGGTTAACTCTTGACACGCCTTCGGGTTCAATCACTTACCGGGCCATCGATCATCAATCCACCATGGGCGCCTGGGTCGGCACGACCACCGTCAAGGACGGCAAGGGCATGATGGTCAACTGGGCCTACAAGGAAGGCGCCAACTACCTGCCCTCCGACGAGGAAGTCCGGAAACTGCGCCCGGCGACGGACTGATCCGGCGCAGCCTCGATGCAATCCCGGCGGAGCTAAACAGGTAGTGGGAGGGCGATTCACGTCCTTGATTGCTTCAATCAAGAACGATCGCGCTCCGCTCCGCCGGGCAGGGGCCCGGTATGAGCGAAAAGCCTGCTGTTATCCCCCGGATTCTTTTCGTTATGACATACAATTGTCACAACTCTTCGTAAGTTTCAGCTCTGCGTGAAGTAAGGGCCTTAGCCTTAGCGAGATCAGATGGATTTCTTCATCGTTCAAATTCTGACCGGCCTGTCGAACGCGGCGGCGTTGTTCCTGGTCGCCTCGGGACTCTCGATCATTTTCGGTGTCACCCGGGTGGTCAATTTCTCCCACGGCTCCTTCTACATGCTGGGCGCCTTCATCGCCTATTCGCTGATGACGGTGCTGCCGGGCTTCATCGGGTTCTGGGCGAGCATTCTGCTGGCCGGTGTCGCGGTCGGAGTGATCGGCCTGATCGTCGAGCTGGGCGTGCTGCGGCCGATCTATAAATCGCCGGAGCTCTTTCAGCTGGTGGCGACCTTCGGGGTGATCCTGGTGATCCAGGATCTCGCGCTGCTGATCTGGGGCCCGGACGATCTGATCGGCCAGCGGGCGCCGGGCTTCGAGGGCGTGGTGAAGATCGGCGACCAGCTGCTGCCGAGCTACGACCTGGTCCTGATCTTCCTCTCGTTTCTGGTCCTGGGCGGCCTCTGGTTTCTCTTCAACAAAACCCGCGTCGGGATTCTGGTGCGCGCGGCGACGCAGGACCGCGAGATGGTCGGCGCGCTGGGCGTCAACCAGTCCTGGCTCTTCAGCGGCGTCTTCTTTCTGGGCTCGGCCCTGGCGGGCATCGGCGGCGCGGCGCAGCTGCCCAAGGGCGGTGCCGACCTGCTGATGGATTTCAACATCCTGGCGCCTGTTTTCGTGGTGGTGGTGATCGGCGGCATGGGCTCGATCCCCGGCGCCTTCGTGGCCGCGCTTCTGATCTCCGAGCTCAACGTCTTCGGCGTCCAGTTCCTGCCGCAGAGCACGCTCGTCCTCATGTTCGTGGTCATGGCGGTGGTGCTGATCTTCCGGCCCTGGGGCCTCTTCGGCCGTCCGGAGATCGTCGGCAGCCACGGCAGTCAGGGCCCGCCGGAAGCGCCCTTGCGCGCCTTCTCCGGCCGCCTCTGGCTGGCGCTCGCCGCCGCCGTCATCGCGCTGACCGCCGTGCCCTTTTTCGGCGGGACCTTCCTGCAGGTGCTGCTGGCGGACGTCATCATCGCCTGCCTCTTCGCCACCAGCCTGCACTTCATCCTGGGGCTCGGCGGCCTGGTCTCCTTCGGCCACGCGGCGACCTTCGGCGGCGGGGCCTACGCGGCGGCGCTGCTGGTGCAGTTCTCGGGCGCGTCCATGGAGCTCGCCATGCTCTTCGCCCCCTTCGCCGCCGGCCTGCTGGCCCTGGTCATCGGCTGGTTCTGCGTACGGCTGTCGGGCGTCTACTTCGCCATGCTGACCCTGGCCTTCGCGCAGGTGGTCTGGTCGGTGGCCTTCCAGTGGGGCGAGGTCACCGGCGGCGACGACGGCATTCTGGGCATCTGGCCGAGCGCCTGGGCCAGCGGCACCACGGCCTACTACTACCTGGTGCTCACGGTCGGCCTCAGCGGCATCGCCACGCTCCTGTTCATGGCCTACACCCCTTTCGGCTACGCCCTGCGCGGCGGGCGGGATTCGGCGCTGCGCAGCGAGGCCATCGGCATCAACGTGCGCCTGGTCCAGTGGTCGGCCTTCATCTTCGCGGGCTTCATGTCCGGGCTGGCGGGCGCGCTCTTCGTCTTCGCCAAGGGCAGCATCTTCCCCACGGAGCTGGAGATCGCCCGTTCCTTCGACGCGCTGATCATCGTCTTCCTGGGCGGCGTGCAGTCGCTCTTCGGGCCCCTGGCCGGCGGCGTGGTCTTCACCCTGCTGCAGGACTGGCTGTCGCGCTTCGAGTACTGGCGGCTGTTCCTGGGCCTGCTGATCATCGGCATCGTGATCCTGCTGCCCAACGGGCTGGTCGGGGTCGGCCAGTGGATGCGCGGGCGCTTCGGCGGGCCAGCCAACAGGCTTGAAGAAGCGCGAGAGGAGGCGGGCTGATGTCTTTCCTGGAAGTCCGCGGCCTCTCAAAATCCTTCGGCGGCGTGCGCGCGGTCAACGAGGTCTCGCTCGATCTCAAGCAGGGCGAGCTGCTGGCCCTGATCGGGCCGAACGGGGCGGGCAAGACCACCTGCTTCAACATGCTCTACGGCCAGCTCAAGCCGGACCAGGGTTCGGTCAAGCTGAACGGCCAGGAGCTGGTCGGCCAGACGCCCCGAAAGATCTGGCGCCTGGGGGTCGGGCGCACCTTTCAGATCACCGCGACCTATGCCTCCATGACCGTCATGGAGAACGTGCAGATGGCGCTGATCTCCCATCACCGGGGCATCTTCTCGGTCTGGCCGCCCGCCTCGCGCCGCCATCGTC
The DNA here is from genome assembly GCF_007004665.1 of Denitrobaculum tricleocarpae. Classification (GTDB taxonomy): domain Bacteria; phylum Pseudomonadota; class Alphaproteobacteria; order Kiloniellales; family Kiloniellaceae; genus Denitrobaculum; species Denitrobaculum tricleocarpae. The sequence goes on from NZ_ML660062.1 coordinate 184,779, forward strand.
CGGAAGCCAAAGCGCTGCTGGAGCTGGTCGGCATGGAAAGCCAGGCGGAACGCGCCGCCTCGGTCCTGGCCTACGGCGATCTCAAGCGCCTGGAGCTGGCCATCGCCCTGGCCCACAGTCCGCAGCTTCTCTTGATGGACGAGCCCGCCGCCGGCATGGCGCCCAAAGAGCGCGTCGGGCTGATGCAACTGACCGCCGACATCGTGAAGGAACGCAACATCGGCGTGCTTTTCACCGAGCACGATATGGATGTGGTCTTCTCTCATGCGCACAGAGTCCTGGTGCTGAACCGGGGCGAAATCCTGGCGGACGGCAGCGTCGAGGAGGTGCGCGCCAACCCGCGCGTGCAGGAGGTTTACCTGGGCGGCGGCTCGACCTTTGGGGAGCAAGGGGCCGGCGAAGAAGCAAGCGGGAAACAGGAGGGATTGGCCGATGCTTGAGCTGGAGCGGATCAACACCTTCTACGGCCGCGCCCACATTCTGCATGACCTGTCGCTGTCGGTCTCGGACGGCGAGGTCGTCGCCCTGCTGGGCCGCAACGGCGCGGGCAAGTCGACCACCCTGAAAAGCATCATGCGGCTGGTCGGCGCGCAGTCGGGAAAGATCACCTACGGCGGGCAGGACATCACCGCCCTGCCCGCGCACCGCATCGCCAAACTGGGCATGGGCTACGTGCCGGAGGAACGGCGGATCTTCACCGACCTGACCATCCTGGAAAACCTGGAGGTCGGCCGCCAGCCGCCGCGCCAGGGCGCGCCGGACTGGACCCCCGAGAAGCTCTTCGAGCTCTTCCCCAACCTGGAGGAACGGCGCAACAATCTGGGCGGCGCCATGAGCGGCGGCGAGCAGCAGATGCTGACCATAGCCCGCACCCTGATGGGCAATCCGAAATTCCTGCTGCTGGACGAACCCTCGGAAGGACTGGCCCCGGTGATCGTCGAGCAGGTCGCCTTCACCATCCGCGAACTGAAAAAACTCGGCCTGACCATCCTGCTGTCGGAACAGAACCTGCACTTCGCCAAACTGGTCGCCGACCGCGCCTACATCATCGAACGCGGCGCGGTGCAGTACGATGGGACGATTGAGGAGCTGGAAAATAACGAAGAGGTCCGTAAGGCTTATTTGAGTGTTTGATTAGGTTTCGGCTGACGCCGAAACCGGCACCAGCCCGCTCCCCCTCCCGGCCACCCATCGGAATTATCATGTGGGTGGCCGGGAGGGGGAGCGGGCCTGCACCGAGCTAGACTAAACAAACAGACCCGACACCGAGCCACACGGATAACAACCAACCGGCACTGCGCCGCTGAATGTGAGACACTGCGGATCAAACGCGAACCGCAAAAACAACAACGAGAACACCGTGAAGAGAACCGCAGTCAACGCCAATGCGCGCCCCGCATCCCCAGAGACGGCGGAGGAGTCCTATCAGCTCGACGATCAGTTCGGCTTCATCCTGCGCCAGGTTTCCCAACGCCACACGGCGATCTTCGCGGAGACCATCCCCGAGGGCCTGACGACAACCCAGTTCGCCACCATCGCCCGGCTTTACGAGCTCGGCTCCTGCTCCCAAAACCGCCTGGGCCGCCTGACCTCCATGGACGCCGCCACCATCAAAGGTGTCATCGCAAGGCTCGCCAAACGCGACCTGGCGAAAACCTGGACCGACCCGGAAGACAGCCGGCGTTTGCTCGTGGGCTTGACGGATGAGGGCCGCGCGCTGGCGGAACGGGCCTTTCCGAAAGCCTTTGAGATTACGGATAAAACGTTGGAACCGCTGAGTGCAGGGGAGCGGGAAGTGCTGATGGAGTTGTTGGTACGGTTGCGGTAGGGCGTCTGTTCCCAAATTTGACAAATTACTCATATTTACTATATATTGGTAACATTACTTGTTTAAGCGATGGGAACCAACATGGCCAAAACCACCAGTATTTCCCTGGGAGATCATTTCAATGACTTCGTTGAACAGCAGGTCGCTTCGGGGCGTTACGGCTCTGCGAGCGAGGTGGTGAGGGCTGGCTTGCGGTCTTTGGAGCAGCTTGAGACAAGGCATCAAGCCCTGCAGAAGGCGATATCTGCAGGCCTTGAGAGCGGTATCGCGGAAGATTTTGATATGGACGCACTACAGAAAGAGCTGGACGCCGAGGCGTGACCGGTTTTCGCGTCAGTAAAGCGGCGCTTGCGGATCTCCGAAGTATCGGCCGCTATACAGAAAAACAATGGGGAAGGTTACAGCGGCGGCTTTATCTGAAAGGTCTCAACGACGGTTTCAAAACCCTGTCGGTCACACCCACAATCGCCGCCGAGAGACAGCAATTTGAGCCGCCGGTCCGGATCCACCCCTACGAAAAGCATCTGATCGTTTACGTCCTGGAAGAAAAGGGAATTCTAATCGTCCGCGTGCTACATCAGAGTATGGATGTTCCAGGGCAGTTGTCGAGTGATCATAAGTAGTATTATGTCCCTGTGTTTTAAACTAACTTGTTTCAAACTATCCCCGAGGGCCTGACCACCACCCAGTTCGCCACCATCGCCCGCCTCTACGAGCTGGGCTCCTGCTCCCAAAACCGCCTGGGCCGCCTGACCTCCATGGACGCCGCCACCATCAAGGGCGTCATCGCAAGGCTCGCCAAACGCGATCTGGCGCAGACCTGGACCGACCCGGAAGATAGCCGGCGTCTGCTGGTGGGTTTGACGGATGAGGGCCGGGCGCTGGCGGAGCGGGCCTTTCCGAAGGCCTTTGAGATTACGGATAAGACGCTGGAACCGCTGAGCGAGCGCGAGCGGGAGGTGTTGATGGAGCTGTTGGTGAGGTTGAGGTAGGGGGTTGAACTTTGTCGTCGTTGGATCGAATTGAGGCAAAACGCCAAGCTCTGCAAATCGCTATCAGCGAAGGTTTTGAGAGCGGTATAGCCGAGAACTTCGACATGGTTGCCTTACAGAGGGAACTTGATGAAGAGGCAGGCAGCTTCCAGGTGCAGGCATTTGACGCACAAAAGAAAACCTGACCCAGATCACCACTTGAGAAACTGCAAATATAGCACGCAGTCCCACCTTGAGTAATAAACGTAAATTTGTGATGCTATAGCCCGTAAAACACGAATAATTAGGCTCGTGCCGTGGATATTAGCGATATAGACTTGACAGAATTGCCGTCTGGTCGCGAAGAAGCATTCGTGTATTTTGAGAAATCTGTCCGAGACAAGCATGAAAGATCAGTTCAAGATGATCGAGACTTCCATTCCGATCAAAACAATAATTATGTGGGTAGACTTGAACCTGAGAGAGTATACATATCTGCGATATTAGCTTTTTTAGATGAATATAATCTTCATATTGATGTTCCAGATTTAAATAATATTACAAGAGAGCAAGAAAACGACTTCTTAGCGGAGCTTAATAATTTTAAATACAAAATACACTATGCAGTAACTAGATTCAGTCTGCGAAAAGTGAGAATAGAGGATGGCAGTGTTGGCACGACAATATTGATTACATCCACATATAAGTCTGAGATAGGAAAACTGCTCGAAACTATACGGAAAATAGTCAACCAAGAAGTTACAGACACATGTAAAAAAGACAAAATTTTTTCGAAAATCTCCGACCTTCAGCTGGAGGTAGACCGCGATCAAACAACTATAGATGCATTGTTTGGACGAGTTCTCAGCCTATCAAAAACGATAGGACAAGTTGCCGAAAATCTTACCCCGCTTCTGGATAAGTTGGAACGGATAAAGAAACTAATTTGGGATGGAGCAAAGGAAGTAGAGGCACTTCCACAAAAGGAGAGACGAAAACTTATTCCAAAAAATCTAGATGACAAAATTCCTTTCTAATAATATAAATATCGAAAATACATAATAATTCCTCATTTTTAATAAATCATGCATTATTTTTTAGAACCAATTTAACGCCTATTCTCTGAAAGAAAACGAAACGGGATTTAATACACAAATACTGACCTCTATCAACATAGACAAATACGCTCCTACATGCTCATAGCCTAGCATCCAAGTCTTTGCTAAAAAACCGCATCTCAACTATCCTGAGGTGAGTTTTCACATCACACATGATTGCAATACCTTACAGGTTTCTACATAATTTCCGGGAGCTTGCGGGCAGAATTACTGCCGCGCAATCGCGGCAAATGACAACAATGGTAGGCATGCTGCTTTCCGTCCATGATCCCTTTGCGAATATCTATGAATATTCGGTCGTCTCGCATAAGAGTGCCCGCAAGCTCACCTAAGCAAAGAGAATAAATTGTCGGAACTTAATAAACTAAAAGCAGCAAAAAATCTGAGCGACGTTGCTCAGCTACTTGGGTTTTCACCAAAGGGTCTAGCGTACGTTCTGTACAAGCAAAAACCTGAACAAAAATATAAACACTTCGAGATTCCCAAGAAAACAGGCGGCACGAGAAGTATTTGCGCACCAACTTCGCAGCTAGCTCTATTGCAAGAGCGATTAGGCGAACATCTCTATCAATCTGTTTTAGAACTTAAAAAAAAGGAGCCATACCTGTGGGCAGCTTCACATGGGTTCCACAAAGGGCGAACCATCGTCTCGAACGCCCAAGTGCATCGACGTCGACGCTTTGTTTTTAATGTTGATATTGAAGATTTTTTTGGGGCAATCAATTTCGGCCGGGTGCGAGGTTACTTCATTAAAGATCGTGCCTTCGAGCTTGACCCCAAAGTCGCAACCATCATCGCTCAAATCGCTTGCCACGAAAACGCTCTGCCACAAGGTAGCCCTTGTTCGCCAATCATCTCCAACCTAATCGGAAACATTCTTGATCTTAGGTTGATCGCCTTGGCCAAGAACGCAAAGTGTACCTACACCCGGTATGCTGATGATTTGACATTTTCGACAAATCTGAAACGGTTCCCGTCAAAAATCGCGATCAGCGTTGAACAAGGCAAATGGGTTGCTGGAGATAGGCTTGTGACAGAAATTGGCCGCGCGGGCTTCAACCTAAATTCAGTTAAAACCAGAATGTCACATCGACAATCCCGCCAGACAGTTACCGGTCTTATAGTCAACAAGAAAGTCAACATTAGGCAAGAGTATTACCGAACTGTCCGGGTAATGTGCAATTCAGTATTCCAAACAGGCGTTTACTATCGTCCAATCAAAGATGAAGAGACGGAGCCTATATTTCTAAATAATCTCAATCCGTTGGAAGGCATGCTCTCCCATATCTATTTTGTCAAAGCGAGGCGCGACAGGCAGCCAGGAGTCAACAAACTCGCGAAATTCGCAAACGAACTAGTCGTTCCTGAGGCGCCAACTCAGCTTTACCGCAAGTTCCTTTGTTATAAGCATTTTGTTGCGCTTGCGTCACCGCTGATCGTAACCGAGGGAGTTTCGGACATCACCTATTTGAAGTGTGCGATTAAATCGCTCTCAAACCAATTTCCAAACTTGGTTGAGAACAATAACGGTATGCGTCAAGTAGCCATAAAGTTCCTGAAGCCAACAGGCATATCAAGAGACATTCTGAATTTGGCACATGGAGCGACAGGCCAAGCCTCACTTATCAGCAATTACGCAAACCAATTAAAAAAGTATACACACAAACCAATCGATCATCCGGTCATTATTTTGTGCGACAATGATGATGGTCCAAAAACGGTCTTTAAGAACGCAAGGTCGAAAACCGGTAAGGATGTTTCAAAAACTACAATCGACTCATTTTATCACCTCGTAGAAAATCTTTATCTCGTAAAAGTGCCCGAAGGTGATCCTCCAGGAATCCGAGAGCTCGAAGATTTGTTTCCCAATGAATGGTTTGACGTCAAGATCAATGGAAAGCCTTTTAACCGAAAGAAAGACCACGGCGATACTACTGCCTATGGAAAGGTGATTTTTGCTGAGAGCGTAGTTCGTCCCAACACGCACAAGATTGACTTTGCCGGTTTTGTTCCTTTGCTGTCCCGGATTGAAGGCTGCATCGCGCACTATAAATCACGCAAGTTAGCAGAGATGACTACCACCGCCGCAAGCGGCTTATAGCTTCAAGACTGCTGATACTGTCACTGATGATTTTGAGGTCGGCATTGCTTTACGCATCTGGTCACGGGGGTCAGGTTTAATGGGTTGGTCCTTCCTTGCAGTGAAGATATAGGCACATCAATTGTTGCACACCGAAATCCCGGTGGGCCGGGCCATCCCATTAGACCTCACCCCGTGCCCCACTCACCCCGTGCCCATTCAGAAGCGACTGCGAGATGAAACTGTGCACCCAGCTGGAGCGCCAACGCCATGCCTCATGTCATAAGATATTTTGATAAAGCCGACGAGTCGTACGCCGGAAAGCTGGAACTGGCGGATATTCCATTGAATAAGCTTCAAGAGTTATTTCATACGCCACCTGAAGACCCGATGTACGAATGCTTTCCCATTCACGAAACGCAGGCAAAGTTCTTTTATGAGTTTGCGAAAATTAAACTCGACATCGAAAGCTATGATTATTTCCTCGAATATGATGCATAGGCTGTGCGTAAAGAATCGGGCAGACCTCAATTTGAATGTGTCGCTAAAACGTCCGTAGCCACGAAGCAGCAAAAATGAACGAAAAGCAGATCGAGAACCTACTCAATCAGTCAGCGCAGGAGCGCTACGAATACTTTGTGAGATATTGTGCTGACTTCCAGGAAGTCTGGGGCCTGACGGTCGGTGAAGACGGCTGGGTGATTTTCAAGGATTCCGATGGGGATGAAGTTTTCCCGCTCTGGCCGCACAAGGATTTGGCTGAAGTCTGTTGTTTCGGAGAGCACAGATCTATGGGCGCCAAACCTCAATCGATCCCGCTGGATTCTTTCCTGCAAAACTGCGTCCCGGATATGATCTCGGAAAAGATATATTTCGGCGTTTTCTATAACAAGTCCCGGGAAGGACTTGCCGTTGACGGCTACAGCCTCAAAGAAGCGCTTGAGGCCGAAGTTTCTTCGGTGTGGGAATAGCTTTTGAACGCGAGGTCAGGTTGCCGTTTGCGAGGGATACTGCAGGACCCAACGCTCAAAACCGGATCAGACTCTGATCGCTACAGTTAGTTAAGGAGCAACGATGTTTGAGCCCAAGGATTTTGATCGACTTGATTACTGGAAATCCTTGTCGGATAGCGACCTTCAACAACAGTTTGACCAGGATGCAATAGCAGCCCTAAAGCGAATCCTGCAGGAGCTTGCCGATGAGAAGCATAGGGACGTTGAGATTCTGCCGGATAACTTCGTAGAGTTGGTAAGAAAGGTCTCGAGCCTAAAACAAAGTGGAGCCAGAGCCCTTGGCGATGCTCTCATAGAAGCAGGCAAATTTATTGAGGCAGGCTTGTACGAAGAGGCGCGTGCGGTTTACTTGGAATACCTGGATTCGTGTGAAGCTGAGTTTTACAGACGAATCGTACGCGAACAGCTTGCATCGATAGCGGACAGATAGAGGTTTTTGTGAATCTGTGTGCAGGGTCAGGTCTGAGATTGTGCGCGATTTTTTTGCACTCAACGCACAAAATCAGACGTGACCCCGATCACAAAATGTATGGCCCGCCCCTTTCTGACAAGGTGAAGGTTGCGTTCTGGCATTTTGCAGTCTGCGCTAATGTATCCGGCCTTTGAGTGAAGCGGTCTTTGCTTCTGGCCACGATGGGTATCCGCGCGCGCTCGTCCTCATAAGACCTTCGGTTTCGCGAACCGATGTTTTGTTCAGGTTT
>NZ_ML660063.1 GCF_007004665.1 Denitrobaculum tricleocarpae
GGCGAGCCCTTCCGGCGCGACGCCATGAAGAAGCCGGTCGCCGTCGCGGGCATCGACCCCAAGGACATGCGGCCCCAACCTTCTCTTTAAAGGGGCCGAGCCTCTAAAGGGGCAATTCGTATAGACGAGAAAACGAAGGCGGGATCACTCCCGCCTTCGTCATTCTGAAAAGCTATTACCGGAACAAAAAAGCCATGACCGACAATCCCTTTGCCGTCGCCGTCGCCGTCGCCGTCTTCACCGACGAACCCAAACGCGAAGTCCACCGGACCCTCGACGCCGAACGCGTCGTCTCCGGCGACCCGCAACATCACACCCGCTTTTTCTTCGAGAGCGAAGACGGCGCCCTGGTATCGGGCACCTGGACCAGCACGCCCGGCAAGTGGCATGCTTTCACCGACCGCGACGAGTTCTGCTATATCGTCTCCGGTCACTGCCGCCTGATCGACGATAAAGGCTTTACCCGCGAGTTCAGATCCGGTGACGCTTTCCTCATCCCCAACGGCTTCCGCGGCTTCTGGGACGTGATCGAAACCACCACAAAGCACTTCGTGATCCGATCGCACGAGCCGTGATGCATCATCGTCGGTATTTTTAAGAACGGAAGAAGCAGTCTCTTAAACGAAGCAGACTGCGTTAGCGATGACTTCCTTGCGAGACAGCTGGCACCGGATTCGACGCGTTCCACGTGCTGTTTGAACCCAGGGGACTCTCTTATTCTTTCTCTGCGGATGGCGCCGGGAAGACTAAAGCTCCAGACATCTGCCCGGCAGAACCCCGGCCAGCGTTTCCGCCACAGTCTCGGGTTTCGCCATAAATTGCAGGCCTGCAAAGCCCCCATGGTTCCATGCGGGCCGCACTTCAAAATCGACAAGACCATAGAGCGTGAGCTGTTTGATCGGACCGCCCGCCAGAGGTCTGGCGATCCGGATCTTCGCACCGTTGGCGGAGAGATCGAAAACGACGCAGTCGGTGACCTGCTCCGTTTCACCCGGATCCGACATTTGTGCCGAAACAAGGACGCAAGCCCGCTCAAATGCCCGTCTTTCGGCGTTTCGGGGCTCTTGCAAGGTCTGGAAATACTGATCGTTTGCGGCCATGGCCTGCGCCTCTCAAAGGTGACACTGTCGGTGTATCTCGAAAATTTTAGATAAAAACCATTAGGATGTTTCTAAGAGACTGGGTTAACGCCTCATGAAGCTTGTTGAGCGAGCCCTGCCTGCGCCAGCTGATCAGATTTTCGTGGGGTTGCAATAACTCTCGGTAGAATTTATAGCTACTCTTGGAATCTGTAAAATTCCGACGCTTGGTTTTATATTTCAGGTGAATTGAAGTCTCGCGCGTTTCATATCTATTTGAGTTAAAACAAATAGTATCCCTGGTTTGATTCCTTCGTAGCGGCGGACTTCATGCAGGTTCCATCAACCTAGAGTGTGCGTACAATAATAAAATCGGCTGTCCGGTCGCGGTGAGATATCCCGATCCGCGGAACGGATGTAAATTGGGGAGTGTTTTGAGTGTTCAATCGGATTTCATCTCATTTGCAGAGCGCACTGCTGGCCGCGCTCATTCTTTTTTCGACGGCGGGCGTCTCCACGGCGACCGTGATCACTTTGGGAGAACAGGATTTCAACGACGGGGATATCATCAGTCTTACCGTCTATAACCGGGCGCAGAGCGGCGAACCGCGGCCCTTCAACGCCTTCAGGGGCCGTGATAATCAGCGGGGGAATTTTTTCAGTCAAAGCTGGAGCTTCAGTTTCGCCCCCGATGCCTCGATCACGGCGGCCAACCTTATGCTGGGGCTGTTCGACCATGACTGCCGAAGTGCAACCTGTACCCCGGTCGGATCCTTCGAGGTGGACGGCACCGACTTGACTGATGCCTTGAATGCGGCCCTCCAGGCCACGGGCACCTTCATCAATGCCTCCTATGACATCGTGACGGTCGATCTCGGGTCGATTCTCGGTGATCTCGCCGATGGGATCGTCGATATGTCCCTGACCATGCAGGCCGTGCCCGAAGAACCGGAGGGCGGCAATGGCATGGGCCTGGACTTTGCCAAATTGACGATCGTATCGGACGCCGTTGCGGTTTCGGAGCCGGGAACCCTTGCGATCCTGGGGCTGGGGCTCTTGGGCCTCGGCGTACTGCGCAGGCCTAAAGCTGCGTAAAGCGCTTGCTTGCCGGAGAGCTTTAAAGCCTGTGACTACGGAGAACCACCGTTCAAGCTGCTCCTTCTATCGCTTAACTTCCGATTTGCTGCCGGATGAAGTTATAGAATCGTGAGTCGTTCACCCGTGTGATGTTGATCCTGATCGCGGGGTCTTGCTGGCTCTCGTCGGCGGAGAAGATCGTGCTGGGGGCGATGAAGATCCCGGCGCGCCCGGCTGTCTTTGCAAGCTCCAGGTCGGAGCGGCCCTTCGGCAGCATGAGGTAGGAATAGTAACCGTCGGTCTCCGCCGAAAAGGCGTCCAGTCCCAGGTTCTCCAGCTTCGCGCCGTATTCGGCTTTCGCCTCGTCCAGGCGTTTGCCCAGCTTCAGCAGATGCTTGTGGTAGCGGCGGCTCTTGATCATCTCGGCGATCATCATCTCCGAAAAGCGCGAGCTGTTGACCACGGTGATCATTTTCAGCTCGGCGATATCCGTGGCGATCTCCGCCGGCGCGGCGATATAACCGCAGCGGAAACTGGCGGAAAGAACCTTCGAGAAGCTGCCGACGAAAATGACCGAGCGGATCTGATCCAGTGCGGCCAGGCGTATCCCGCCGCGGCCCGGAAGATCGACAAAGGGATCGTCGTCCACGACCAGCATCCGCGCCTGGTTTGCAATCTGCAGCACGCCGTGGGCGGTCGGCAGGTCGAACGAGGTTCCTGTGGGGTTGTGGCCTGTGGATTGCGTGAAAAAAATTCTCGGGCGTTCGCGCGCGGTCTTGGCGGCGAGATCTTCCAGGTCCGGACCGTTTTTCGCTCTACGCACACCGACGAAACGAACCTGGGCCAGCTTCAGCTTGGCGAAGAGCGGATAGTATCCCGGGTCGTCCACAAGAACGCAGTCGCCGGGCGAGAGGTAGCGGCGGATGATCAGGTCAAGCGCGTGATTGGCGCCGAAGGTGGTCACCACCTGATCCGCCGTGATGTGGATCTGTTCGGCTCTGTGGCGCGCGGCGATCAGTTCGCGCAACTCGAGATGACCGAATGCGCTGCCGTAACCGGAGCGGTCGCCTGCCTCGCGGCGAAAGAGGTCGTTGCCGAGACGGGCCGGTATCGAACTATCCATCCAGGACGCTGGCGGGCGGCCGTCCCCCACGCGTACCGAAAAATCCTGCGTCAGTTGCGACCGGAGCAGGGAAATGCGGTCGGCGGCTTCCGAGAGGTGGCGGGGCGGCGGCGCTTCGGTTTCGCCGATAGGCTCCTGGCGCTCTGCGACAAAGAACCCGGAACCGCGCCGCGCGACGATCAGGCCCTGGGCCGCCAGGCGGTCATAAGCCTCGATCACCGTGTTCTTCGATACCTTGAAGTCTTCCGACGCATTCCGCACGGAGGCAATGCGGGCGCCCGGCGGCAGGATGCCATCGCGGATACCCCTGGTGACCGCCGCGATCACCTTTTCCGTTTTATTCATCTCCCGCCTCAGCCTGAGGTGTTAATTGTGTCTAAAAATGAAGGGGTACAGTAAAGGTATTGTGTCGATAATTGTACCTATTTTTGCCGAAGAAACTTCCCATAATCAATCCAGGCAATTGAGGGGATAAGGTTCGATGTCAGAAGAGGCGGGACGGCGCGCGGATCGCGAGGTCAACTCCCGGATTGAAAAATTCCGCGATCTCCAGCCGCAGGCACGCTGCGAGGCGGTCTGCACAGCCGCCGGGCTGGCCAGCGAGGATCAGGAGGTCTTCTCGGGCCGCGACGCGCTGCCCCTGGCCCTGGCCAACGGTATGATCGAAAACGTCATCGGCAAGTTCGAGCTGCCTCTGGCGGTCGCTTCCAACTTCACGGTCAACGGCCGGGATTACCTGATCCCGATGGCGGTCGAGGAACCCTCCGTGGTGGCCGCGGCCTCCTACATGGCCAAGATCGCCCGGGGGTGCGGCGGCTTTTTCACCTCGTCCAGCCTGCCCATCATGCAGGCACAGGTTCAGGTTCTGAGGGTCGCCGATCCCTTCGCGGCGCGGCAACGTCTCTTCGCCGCCCGCGACGAACTGATCGGCATGGCCAACGAACGCGACAGGATGTTGGTCGCCCTGGGCGGCGGCTGTAAGGACATCGAAGTCCGGGTCTTCGAGGACTCGCCGGTTGGCCCGATGGTGGTTCTGCATTTACTGGTCGACGTGCGCGACGCCATGGGGGCCAATGCGGTCAACAGCATGGCTGAGACGATCGCGCCGCGCGTCGCCGAAATCACCGGCGGCGACGTGCGGCTGCGCATTCTCTCCAACCTGGCGGACCGGCGCCTGGTGCGCGCGCGGGTCGAGATCACGCCCGAAGCGCTGAGCACCAAGACCCTGCAGGGCGCCGATGTCGCGCAAGGCATGGTGGAGGCCTGCGCCCTGGCGATCGTCGACCCTTACCGGGCGGCGACGCACAACAAAGGCATCATGAACGGGATCGATCCGGTCGTGGTCGCGACCGGCAACGACTGGCGTGCGATCGAGGCGGGCGCCCATGCCTATGCGGCACGGGACGGCAGATACAGTTCGCTCTCGCGCTGGGAGATCGATGCCGAGGGCCGGCTGGCCGGCAGTATCGAGATGCCCATGGCGCTGGGCCTGGTGGGCGGCGCGACCAAGACGCATCCGGCGGCCCAGGCGGCGCTCCGCCTGATGCAGGTGACCTCCGCCACCGAGTTGGCCGAGGTGGTCGCCGCCGTAGGTCTGGCCCAGAACATGGGGGCACTGCGCGCGCTCGCGACCGAGGGCATTCAGAAAGGGCATATGGCCCTGCATGCCCGGAACATCGCCATTCTGGCAGGTGCGGAAGGCGCTGACGTCGACCGCGTCGCAAAGGCCATCGCGGCGGCCGGAGAGGTCAGCGTCGATAAGGCGAAGGAAGTCTTGAGAACGCTGTAACGGGCCGGGCGCGGCCACAATCAAATCTAATAGTTAGGGAGTGAAAAAAATGACCACTATCAATCGGCGGAAACTCATGGGCCGCGCCGGCGCGGCTGCGCTTGCGGCACCGGCCATCGTCGCGGTCTCAAGTCTCGAAACACGGGCCCAGAGCGCGGTCAAGTGGCGGATGCAGGCCCTTTGGGGCGGCGGCACCACGCCGATGATCTATGAGGAAAAATTCTGCGCCCGCGTTGCCGAACTGACGGCCGGCAGCCTGGAGATCACACCCTTTGCGGGCGGGCAGATCGTGCCCGCGGCACAGGCATTCGATGCCGTGCGGGGCGGCGCGTTCGAGCTGATGAAAACCTACGACGGTTACACCGCCGGCAAAATCCCCGCCCATGGTTTTACTTCCTCCGTGCCCTTTGGGTTCCCGGAGGCGGATCAGTACGAAGCCTGGTTCTATAATCGCGGCGGCCTGGAGCTCGCGCGCAAATCCTATGCGCCGGCGGGTCTCAGCTACATCGCGCCGACGGTCTACGGCGAGGAGCCGATCCACTCGAAGGTGCCCATCCGCAAGATCGCCGACATGAAGGGCCTGAAGGGCCGTTTTGTCGGTCTCGCCTCCGCGGTGATGGCGGAATTCGGCGTTGCCGTTTCGCCCCTGCCGACATCGGAAGTCTACTCGGCGCTCGACAAGGGCTTGATCGATTTTGCCGACCGTGGCGACATCAAAGCCAACTACGAGCAGGGTCTGCATGAGGTGACCAAGTACCTGATCCTGCCGGGCGTGCATCAGCCGACCACCGCGACCTGCTATGTCGCGAATACGGCGGCCTACAATCGGCTGAACGATCAGCAGCGTGCGGCGATTGCGCTTGCGGCGCGCGAAGTCTCGGGGGCGCTGCGCCAGGATATCCTGGTGTCGAACGGCGAGTATCTGGCCAAGTTCGTCGAGGCCGGGGTCGAGGTCATCACCCTGGATCAGGAGGATATCACCGCGGCCCGCGCCACGGCGGTCACCACCTGGGAAAGCGTTGCCGGCGAGGATGCGCTGGCCAAGGAAGTGCTTGCCTCCCAGCGCGATCTGATGCGTGATTTCCGTCTGCTCTGATCTTATGAGATAGAGGTTGATCCTGCCTGGCTGTTCCGGCCCTTCGCAGGATCAGCCTCTGTAACTTTTTCCTCTTCCCCTCGCTTCACGGACAGCAGTGGCACGGAGGGGACCGGAGCTATTGCATGTTGCAGTTCGCCAGGGCCGTTACCGCCGTCAACGGGGCTTTGTTTGCCGCCGCAAAGTGGCTGATCTATCTGATTGCGGCCTTGATGCTTTTCGAAATCGTCTCGCGCTACAGTCTGTCCTCGCCCACGTCCTGGGCGCCGGAACTCGCGGCCTTGATCTTCGGTCCCTTCTTCCTGCTCGGCGGTCCCTACCTCCTGCACAGAGGCGGCCATGTCTCGGTCGATCTCCTGTCCGGCCGGGCCCGCGGCAGGCTGAAGAAAACCCTCGCCATCATCGGCGCGCTGCTCGCCATGATTTTCGGCGCGGTTCTTTTGTGGTTCGCCCTGCCGCTGGTGCTGCAGTCCTTCGAATATGGTGAAACCTCCTACTCCTCCTGGAATCCGGTGCTCTGGCCGACCAAGGCTTTCCTGCCTCTCTCGGCCTTTCTTCTGATCCTTCAGGCGCTCGCGGAGATTATTTTCCGGCTGCACGAGCGAGAGGCCGAGTGATGGAATCCGCGGCTATCCTTCTGGGCATGTTCCTCTCGCTCGTGCTGCTGATGCTGACGGGCGCGCCGCTGGCCTTCGTTCTGGGGGCGATCGCGTTCCTGGCGACGATCCTGCTCTGGGGACCGGGCGCACTCTTGGTCGTGGTCCTCAACACCTTCGAGACCATGACCTCCGATGCCCTGATGGCGGTGCCGCTCTACGTTCTGATGGCGTCGATCCTGCAGAAGTCGGCAATCATCGAGGACCTCTACGTGGCCATGGAGAAGTGGTTCGGCGGCCTGAACGGCGGTCTGGCGATCGGCACCATCGTCATCTGCACGATCATGGCGGCCATGACCGGCGTGGTCGGCGCCGCGGTCGCCGCCATGGGTATTCTCGCGCTGCCCTCCATGCTGGCGCGCAACTACGACCGGCCTCTCGCCCTGGGCGCGATCTGCGCGGGCGGCACCCTGGGTATCCTGATTCCCCCCTCCGTGGTCACGATCATCTACGCGATCACCGCGCAGATATCGATCGGCAAGATGTTCATTGCCGGCATCGTGCCGGGCCTGATTCTGGCCGCCGCCTACAGTCTCTACATCTTCCTGCGTGCAACGCTGAACCCGGAGATCGCGCCCAAACTCGCCGGCGGGAACCAGGTGCCGCTGGGCGAGCGTCTCGCCTCGCTGCGGGCGCTGGTGCTGCCGACGTTCGTTATCTTCACGGTTCTTGGGTCGATCTATCTGGGGCTGGCGACCCCCACCGAAGCCGCTGCGGTCGGCGTGGTGGGCGCGATCCTCTCGGCCGTCGTGTCGGGCAAGTGCCGGCTTAAAAGCTTTTCCGAAGCCGCGGGCGATACCCTGCGGGTGACCGCCATGATCCTTTGGATCACCATCGGGGCGCGGGCCTTTATCTCAGCCTTCGTTGCCACGGGCGGTGCGGATTCCATTCTGGGCTTCGTCGAGAGCGTCGAGGCCTCGCGCTGGTTCATTCTGCTCGCCATGCTGCTGATCCTGATCTTCCTAGGGCTCTTTCTCGACGAGATCGGCATTATCCTGCTCTGTGTTCCGGTCTTTCTGCCGATCGTAAAGGCCCTTGGTTTCGATCCCCTATGGTTCGGGGTTCTCTTCATGATCACGGCGCAAATGGCGTACATCACACCGCCGTTCGGCTACACTCTCTTTTACCTGAAGGGGGTCCTGCCCGCGGGGATCGGGATCGGCCAGGTCTACCGCGGCGTCAT
The DNA here is from genome assembly GCF_007004665.1 of Denitrobaculum tricleocarpae. Lineage (GTDB taxonomy): Bacteria > Pseudomonadota > Alphaproteobacteria > Kiloniellales > Kiloniellaceae > Denitrobaculum > Denitrobaculum tricleocarpae. The sequence continues at coordinate 8,004 of NZ_ML660063.1, forward strand.
CCCCTTTTTCCTGCTTCAGGCCATCGTGCTCGGCCTCTTTCTGGTGTTTCCGGAGTTGGTTACCTGGCTGCCGAATGCGGTTATGGAGAGCGGCCGCTGAGGGCGGTTCGACACCGCGACCAGATACTTCGTGGTCCGGTCTCATGAAACGGGATGCGTGGATTGGTTTGATCAGCCGCTTAGAATATGAGACCGGATGTGGGGCTTGCCGCAGGTGTATGGCTTTCAGGGTTTAATTTGAGGCCTTTTCCTGAAGAATGTTGCCTGCTAGCGCCAAGGCGCGCTCGACCTTCGGATATCCGACATACGGAATGAGATTGAGAAGTGTCTCGATCACTTCGACCGGTGTTGCGCCGACATTCAACGCCGCCTCAACATGGACCCGCAATGGCGTTTCCGAAGTCATGGTTCCGACCGACGCCATACTTGCAATCGCGGTCAGCTCGCGTACTTTTTTGTCGATGCCCGGCCGTGAAAAGATATCGCCATAGGAGTGGGTGACGATCATCTGTCCGATTTCCGGCGCAATGTTTTCAAAGCCGGCGACAATCGCCTGACCGGTGCCGCCGGAGATAACGGACAGAGTATCAGCTCCCCGTTTGAAGCGTGACGCATGCGCCTCCGACGGCTCGCTGTCGGGTGTTTCGTCTGACTCAGAGAGCAAAACGGCTTTCGCATCGATCTCGCGGAACAGCTCTGCAATGGTGAAAAAGCCGACAAGCGCGGCTGGGAAGCCGGCATAGACTGTCAGCTGGATGATCGCTTCAATGATTTCGTCACGCGCAACACCCCGGCGCAGAGCGGACAACACATAGTCTCTGAGCGATTGTCGGCTGTTCCCGGCTGTTGCGAGCATCGAGATGGCCGACAGATACTTCGTTTTTGCGTCAAGCCCGTCCCGCGTCAGCAATTCGCCGTGAAGAAACTCCACCAAGAGCTTTGCAAAAACCGGCGAGGTTTCGGCGAGTTGCCGAAGACGCTGCGGTGCATTTTCGCCGTGAGCGGCGAGGTGCCGAAGCCCGCGCAGGTGCCGTTCGGTGCCGTCGCCTTTACCGAGCGGCACCGGCTGCATTTGCTGACCCCGTTCCTGCAAAACATCCCGAATGACAGCGGTTGTGTCGATCGCAGCGGGAAAGCCGCAGATGCCTATGGCAAGAAAGCAGAGCTCGACCAACACCTCGGGTTTGCCGCCGACGTTCAGAAAGCCGTCGATATGATAACGGGTGGGGAGTGGATGGTTGCCCTGTGCGATCAAAGACGCAACGGTCAGTGCTTCGCGGGTCACGAGGTCAAGATTGGGGCGCGCCAAAACATCGCCATAACCATACTCCACGACAAAGCGGGCCAGGTCAGGGGAAACCTCTGCCACCGCATTGATCGCTGCGTCAAAGTCGGCACCTCCGACATCGCGCAGAATCTTGAAACCACGCCGGTAGCGCTCGCTTTCTTTCTGCGCCTCATCTCTTGCGGACACCAGCGAACTGCCGCCGATAATGCAGCTTGCCGACCCTATGCCGGCGGCTCTCAGGAACGCTCGCCGACTGCCCTGTGACCACTTTCTGTTCACCATGTAAGTTTCCTCTGTCATTGCATTGCCGCCTGCCTTGACAGCTTTGTACTAGAAGCAGAAAAATGAATGAAATGAACATTTTGGATAAGTTAAATGAACGATATTCATTTAAGGGCGATCGATCTCAATCTACTGAAAGTGTTCGGCGCGCTCCTGGAGTCCGGCAGTACCGTGCAGGCGGCGAACGACCTGGGCCTGACCCAGTCTGCGGTCAGCCACGCCTTATCCCGCCTTCGTCATCTCTTCGACCACCGGCTATTTGTGCGCGAACACGGTGGCCTTACAGCAACGCCCTTTGCCCGTGAAATTGAACCCCGCATCCGCGATCTCCTGATGCAGGCAACGCAGATCCTTCACTTGGGGCGTGACTTCGACCCGGCAACATCAACACGGACCTTTGCCTTGGCGATGCCCGATTACGCGATGTTGACGGTCCTTCCGGCTCTGAGAAACAGGCTGGCAGGCAGCGCGCCCGGTATCGGGCTCGAAATTCGACAGACCGATAGTCTCAAGGTCCTGGAAAGTCTTGATCGCGGTGTTGTCAGTATGGCTGTTGGAAACATTCCCACTGCGTCAGCCGACATAGAAACCATTCCCCTGTTCGACGAAGCTTTGCGCGTTGCCGCGGCTGAAGGTCACCCGATCTGGAATAACCCGCTTACCTTGCAAACATATCTTGCGCAGGACCACCTCGATGTCGTGCGCGATCCGGCGAAACCCGGTTTAACGGAGTCAGCTTTGGCGGCACGCGGCGCAAAGCGATCGATCAAATTGAAGATCGGGACATTTCTCGTGGTCCCTCAACTTGTGGCTTCGTCCGGGTTGGTTGCCACCGAACCCTCCCGCGTGCTGAGCCCGTTGAGTGACACGCTTGGTTATCGAACCGAGGCGCCTCCCTTCCCAAGTCCGCGGTTCACGATCTCGCTCGCGAGGCACAAGCGAATTTCCGGTGATCCCGGGTATGAATGGCTTGCAGACCAGGTGGTTGCGCTGTTTCGCACATGAACGGACTCAGGTGTTTCGGTCTAATCCATCAGGATGGACAGCATTTTCCCGGGCTTGTTCAGGAAGTCCTTCGTGACTCTGTAGTGTTCCGTTTCTTCGTAGGGCGTTGCGGTGAGTCCCGTGTCGGAGATGACATAGATCTGCGCGTCGGGATAAGCCATGATGATGGGCGAATGGGTCGCGATGATGAACTGTGAATTCTCCTCGACCAGATCATGGATGCGCGAGAGCATCGCCATCTGCCGCATGGGCGAGAGCGCCGCTTCCGGCTCGTCCAGAATATAGAAACCCTGTCCGAAGAAGCGGTGCATGAGCAGAGCGAAGAACGACTCGCCATGGGATTGCTTGTGAAGTGACGTGTAACCATAAGAGTTGATGATTGGAGGGCCGCCCGGATGCGCGTCCAGGTTCTCGATCTCGGTCGCCACGTTGAAAAAGCTTTCCGCGCGCAGGAAGAAGCCGTCCTTTGGCCTTACATGGCTCTTTGACAGACGCAAAAACGCGTCGAGTTCCGAGTGTGACTCGCGGGTCGAGAAACGAAAATTCCGGGACCCGCCCTCGGGGTTGAATCCCCAGACGGCCGCCATGGCTTCCAGCAGTGTCGATTTACCGCTGCCGTTTTCTCCGACGAAAAAAGTGACCTTCGGGTGCAGCTTGAGCGAGTCGAGGTTTCTGACCACCGGAAGCGAGAAAGGGTATTCCTCGAAAGACGTTACCTTATTCCGCAGCAGATGAAGCTCTTTCACATAGCTTGGTGTCTTTGTGTTTCTCACGCTCTTCTCATTGGCTGCGTCGTCTCCCGCTCAGCTTTGCCGACGCCTGATAGCATCTGCGATCAGCTTCACGCCCTGCGCGATCCGGTCTTTGGGGATTACAGAGTAGGAGATCCGCGCGAAGTTGCGCGGCGGCGTTTCGGAGGCGAAGAAACGCGCGCCCGGTTCGATCAGCACGCTGTCGTTCTTCAACTCCTCGGCCAGGGCGCCGCTGTCGATCTCTTCCGGCAGTTCCAGCCAGACACTGGCGCCGCCGATGCTGTCCTTGTTCGCGACCTTCAGGCCTGCATCCGTCAGTGCTTTTTCCAGAATCAGCCAGCGGGCTTTGAACTCGCTGCGCTGGCGGGCGGCATGGGCATTGTAATGGCCCAGCGCCAGAAAGTAGGCGGTGGCGCGCTGGGTGATGCCGGGCGGGTGCCGGGTCACCAAGGTGCGCAGGCCGCGCGCTTCCGTGATCAGGGGGTCGGCGGCGGCGATGTAGCCCAGGCGCAGGCCGGGAAAGAGGGTCTTGGAAAAGCTACCCAAGTAGATCACCCGGTCCTGGCTGTCGATGGATTTGAGGGCGGGCAGGGGCGGCTTGAGGTAATTCATTTCGTAGTCGTAGTCGTCCTCGACCACCAGGAAGTCGCGTTCCTCCGCCAGCTCCAACAGGCGCCGCCGCCGTGCTCTCGACATATTGACGCCGGTCGGCGCGTGATGGCTGGGGGTGATGAAGACCACCTGCACAGCCTGCGGGATTTCCTCCACGCACATGCCCTCCCGGTCCACCGGGATCGGTGCGATTTTTACCCCGGATCGGCGCAGCATCTCGCGCAGTTCCGGATAACCGGGCTCCTCGATGGCGGCACAGGCCTGCGCCCGGTGCGCCATCAGCAGATGGGCGACGATCCAAAGCGCATTCTGGGCGCCCAGGGTGACCAGCACCTCTTCCGGCCGGGCGGCCACCCCACGTCCCGGCAGACTGCGCATCACGATCTGCTTGACCAGCATGGGGTCGTCCGTGTCCCGGAAGTCACCCGCCGCCGCGTCGAAATCCCGCTTGCCCAGAGCGCGGCGCGCGCAGTCCCGCCAGGCGTCATGGGGAAAGAGGCTCTGATCCGCCTGGCCATAGACAAAGGGGTAGCGGTAGGCCCGCCAGTTCGCCGGTTTGACCTTTTCGGCCACCGCCGCGTAATCGCCAGGCAGATGCTGAGACCAATCCACTTTCAGCCGGTCGTCCTGCGTCTTCTCCTCCGCCGCCAGGCGCAGGCTGGGGGAGGCTTCGGCAATCAGATAACCGCTGCGCGGCGCCGAGACCAGATAGCCGTCGGCGACCAGCTCCTGATAGGCCGCCGAGACCGTGATCCGCGCGATCTTGAGGTGCTGCGCCAGCGCCCGTGTGGACGGCAGCTTGTCACCCGGCGCGAAACGTCCCGACCAGATCGCCCCGGAGATGGTCTCGCGCAGGCGCATCTGCAGGCTGATGGCGGCGTTTTCGCTCAGGAAAATATGGCTGACGCTGATGTTCATGGCGGAAGAATAGCTTTCACGACGGAGCGGCGAAAGCTCCCACAATGCCATTTCCGGCTGCGCTGTTGTTGCGTGCGGGTCGGCGCGCGCATGGCAAAGCTGCGGGGTGAGGATGTAAGCAGGTGCGCGGATGAAATAGAGGCGCACCACTTCCATATTGACAGCTCAAATACAAACAAAGCGGGAAGTTTTCACAAATACTTAGGAATTTTGCTTTTTAACTAGATGGTTGATCCTATTGACATTATCGGAATACGGAACGCGATCGTGACCACTAAAGATAATCATCAAGAGCTGCTTAAGTTTAACCGTATCGACGAAGGAACGAAGAAGACGCTCAGGCAAATGAAGCCTTTTCTAGAGCAAGAACTCCCGCCAATCCTGCAGAATTTTTACCAGCACATTTCAGGTTATTCTGTGCCCGATGGGCTCTTTGACAGCGAAGATGCAAAGAAACATGCCGAGGCGCAGCAGCTTAAGCACTGGTTACTGATCGCGTCCGGAAATTTCGATCAGGATTACATCGAGTCCGTGCGTGTGGTCGGGCGGGTCCACAACAGGATCGGGCTGGAACCGGAGTGGTACATCGGCGGCTATGCCTATATCACCACCGAGCTGCAGCGCCGTATCAGCGATCACTTCGACAGCCGTTTGTCCAACAGCCGGATCAGGGCCAGGCGGGCGGATGCGCTGGCGGCGATCAACCAGGCAGCCCTGCTCGACATGAACCTGGCGATCTCGATCTACCTGGACGAGGGCAAGAAGGCGCGGGAAAAGGCGCTCGAAACCCTGGCGCAGCAGTTCGAGGGCAGTATCAAGGCTGTGGTCGACGGCGTGGCCTCGGCTTCGGCGGAAGTTCTTACGACGGCCCAGAAGATGTCGGCTATTGCCGGGCAGACCCGCGACCAGGCCTCCTCGGTCGAGGAGACCTCGCGGAACGCCATGCAGAACGTGGAAACCGTGGCTGCGGCGTCGGAGGAGCTGACCTCCTCCATTGAGGAAATCGGCCGGCAGGTGACAAGTTCCAGCAGGATTTCCGGCGAGGCCATGGAAAAGGCCCGTCATACCAACACACAGGTCGAGGGCCTGACCGGAGCCGCCCGGAAAATCGATCAGGTCGTCAACCTGATCCAGGAAATTGCCGAACAGACCAATCTGCTGGCCCTGAACGCGACCATCGAGGCCGCGCGGGCGGGTGAGGCGGGCAAAGGCTTTGCGGTGGTGGCCAGCGAGGTCAAGCTGCTGGCCAACCAGACCGCGCAGGCAACGGATCAGATTGCGGCCCAGGTCGCCGAGATACAGGCGGCGACGGAGAGCTCCGCCGAAGCGATCGGGCAGATCGTCGGCACCATTGAATCGGTCAGCGAGATTTCGACCGGCATTTCTTCCGCCGTCGAGCAACAGAGCGCTGCGACCGGCGAGATTTCGCGCAACATTCAGGAAGCGGCCGCCGGGACCCGAAGCGTCTCCGGCAGCATCGGGGGCGTCACCCAGACCGCGCAGCAGGCCGGCGACGCCTCCGCGCAAATGCTGGAAGCCTCCAAGGGCCTCGACCGGCAATCGGAGAGCCTGCGCGGGGCCGTGCAGGAATTTCTGGCAAGCATCCGGGCGGCTTGAGAGACGCCGCGCTTGCGGATGCGAACGCGGCTGCAGCGCGGGCTCCGGCTTTTTTGGGGCCGCTGTGCCGTCGCCTCGGGGACGATCCCGCGCCGGTCCGGGGGAGTGTGCTAACGTTGTTTCGCGGCGGTCCCATAGGCGAGGATCTCGATGCCCTGGGCAATCCGGGCGGTCTCGAAGCGGGTGTTGACGATCACCGAGAAGCCGTCATTCCGGGCAGCCGCCTTCATGCGCAGCACGGCCTCGCGCCGGCCCCGGTCCAGCAGGCTCTCATAGCTTCTCATGTGGCCGCCGAAGATGTTCCGGATGCTGGCCAGCAGAGCCTTGAAGCGATCTTCCGCGATCACCGTTCCGCCGCTGACGAGTTTGACCTCCGCCGCCTCGAAGCCTTCGGGCAGGGTCTCGCCGGAATGGATCAGCAGCGAACGGAATTCCTCTTCCCGCCGGTTGATCGAACGGTAGTGCCGGCGCTCGTTGTAGGTTCCGACGATCAGGCCGATCACGATCAAGACGGCGGGTGTGCCGAAATAAAGGGCAATCTCCAGAGCACCCACGTCAGACGCCCTCCTGCTCGACGATCACCGCGGTGCCGTAGGCCAGGATTTCCGCAGCGCCGGGCGTAATGGTCGAAGTTGCGAAACGGATGTTCAGGACGGCGTTGGCACCCGCGGTCTTGGCCTGCTCCATCATGCGCCGCAAGGCCTCGTTGCGGGCTTCCTCCAGCAGCTCGGTGTAGCCCTTCAGCTCGCCGCCGACGATGTTCTTGAGGCCCGCGAAAATATCGCGGCCAATGTGCTTGGATTGCACGGTGCTGCCCTGCACCAGTCCTTTGTGTTCTCTAATGCGCCAGCCGGGCAGATGATCCAGATTCGTAAGCATTCAAATATTCCTTTGGTGTTTCATCTATTTTAGGTGGTAGTGGTTAAGGATATTTTTTTCCTGGTGCTTCGCGTCAGCGTCACCAATCCCGGCAGTTACCAAATGGTGAAGCATCGTATGAAGTTATGTGTGTTTGTTCTCTCTTTTCCGCCAACTCAATACTGACATGACATCCAACAAAGATCTTAAAAGGATCTATGACCGCATCTGGTCGGGCGCACGGGATAGAGCGCTCGGCAACGCGATGGCCTGTGACTCGCCGCCGGAATTCGGCGAAACGCGCTGGGGCCTGAGTCTGATCCTGCGCGTTCCCTTCCGCGAGTCCATTGCCGGGATCTGCCCCGAATTGATCGCACACGCGGGAGGCGGGCAGTTCTGCTACGACAGCAGCAACTTTCACATGACTCTGCGTTCGATCGAGGGCTATCGGGGCGATATCCCCACCGGAGACCGGCGCGCGCGGATCTATGCCGAGCGGGTCGCAGAGCTGCTGCCGCACCTGCGCGGACTGTCCATTACCTTGCAGGGACTGACCTGCGGCAATTCATCGGTGCTGGTGCAGGGCTGGCCGAGCGTCGATCTGCAGGCTTTTCGCGTTGCTCTGTTCCAGGCCCTCGAAGGGATCGAGATTTCCGTGCCCGGCGGCGAGATCTCGGCAGAGCGGGTGCGCAACACCGCGCACGCTTCGCTTCTGCTGCTCAATGGGCCTCTGGCGGACCCCGCCGGCTTCGTGGAATTCATCGATCAGAACCGCGCGCGGGAGTTCGGGGCCTTCACGCCGGAGGCCGCGGAGCTGGTTTTCTATCGGCGGACACGGAAGGAAACCTTCGTCGAGACGCTTGCCTCGCTTCCGATTGCCTAAATCAGGCCGCTCAAGTTATAGCTTGAGTCGGGGTGCATCGCTCAGCCGGCCTCCGGGGCTTTACTCCCGGATAATGGTCGTGCGCCGGAATTCGTCTTCGGGGAAGACCCGGCCCGAGAGCAGGGTTGCGAAGATGTGATCGAAGACCAGACCGGGCTTGCCCTTCTTGCGGCCTGATCTGAAGTAGGAGTGGCCCTTGGGACTATCGTAGGCATTGTTCACGTCGTCGCATTCGACCGCATAGACGTTGCGCGGCGTCAGGTCCATGTTTTCCGGCCCGCTGTGGCCCAGGCGCCGGGAGGCGATCTTGTTCTTCAGGTTCGAGGCCTTGCTCGCGCGCAGCGCCAGATCGTCGGAGGCGTAGTAGACCACCACGTTGCGGGAAGCGTGACAGATCAGCTCGCCCCGTTCGCCCACATGAAGGGTCTCATTCACGACGTCGGCGGCCACCAGGAAGGTGTTGCGCATCAGCAGCGGAACGCCATTGGCCAGGTCGTATTTGTTCCAGGCGGCGAGAGTCTGCCGCAGGACCCGGTTGCCCATGGAGTGGGCCAGAACGTTGATCCGCTTCAGGCAGGGATCGGACTGCGGATTATGCTTCTCATCGCTGCGCCAGTTCATGAATTTCTCCAGGACCCGCGCGAAGGCGAAGGCGCTCTGGTCGGCGGCCTTCTGGTCGTCCCAGTAGTCCTGGACGATGCCCAGGTCGTCGTCGCAGGGCCAGATCAGGGGGATGACCAGGATTTCGCCCTTCTTCTTCTGATCGCAGAGTCTCTGAAACTCCATGGCGCCGTCGAAAACCGCTTCGGGCAGATTTGAAAATCCGTGGATATAGATCAGGACCTGCCGGTACTTGGCGTCTTTGAGCCTCTGCAGAAAGGGAATGCTGCCGAGCTCTGTGCAGTCGCCCTTCTTGTGATACTCGCAAAAGAACACCGAGTTGCTGGCGGCGTTGTTTTTCAGGTCGAAGTCGAAGCTCCGGCCCTTGGTGGTCTTGATGCTTTGTTTGGGAAATCGGTTGGTGATGAACAGCATGATGGTCTCCCTAATTCTTTGCCGAGGAAATTCCTTTGGAGCTGAAGAGGCGCCCCTTTTTAAAATCATTCGTAATCTAATGTAAAAAATGACGCTGGTCGCTACCGAATTTTTTCCTGCCCGGCAGGGGGCAAAAACACATCGCGTACCTGCGTGCCGCCCAGTCTGCACTGGAACCTGGCGGCGTTTTACGGCAGCATCCGGGGTGTGGAATTTCTTTGCGCAACGCAACAGGGGACGCAACATGAAACGACGCCGCTTTCTGAAAACCGCTGCAAAAGGCGCCGTCGCGGGCGCCGCCGCCACCACGGCCGCCGCAGCTGCAACGGGTATCCTGGGCGCACCCGCCATCGCACAGGAACGGACCGAATGGCGCATGGTGATGCCCTGGCCGAAGAATGCGCCTGGGGTCGGCGTCAATGCCCAGCGCCTTGCCGACCGCATCACCGCCATGAGCGGCGGACGCCTGACCGTGAAGCTCTTCGCCGGGGGTGAACTGGTGCCGCCTTTCGAGGTTTTCGATGCGGTGCGCAACGGCGTGGCCGAGATGGCGCACGCGACGCCCTATTACTGGCAGGGCAAGAGCAAGGCGCTGCACTATTTCACCGGTCTGCCGTTCGGCCTGACCGCCTGGGAAATGACCGGCTGGCTCTACTACGGCGGCGGGCAGGAACTTTGGGACGAGGTCTATGGCGGCTTTGGCCTGAAAGGTTTTTATGCGGGCAGCAGCGGCGTGCAGGCGGGCGGCTGGTTCCGCGACGAGATCACCGGCCTCGCCGACCTCCAGGGCCTGAAGATGCGCATCGCGGGCATCGGCGGCGAAGCCTTGCGGCGTCTCGGTGTCACGGTGGTACTCACGCCGCCGGGCGAGATCTTCCCGGCCATGCAGAGCGGGGTGGTCGATGCCGCCGAGTGGGTCGGCCCCTGGAACGATCTGGCCTTCGGCCTGCACAAGGTCGCGAAAAACTACTACCTGCCCGCGTTTCACGAAGGCGGTCCGGCCCTGGAGGCGATCGTCAACAAGGAGCTCTTCGAGGCTCTGCCCGGTGACCTGCAGGCCATCGTCGCGGCGGCCTGCTCCGCGACCGCCAACGAAACTCTGGCCGACTTCACCCGCCATAACATCGTGTCCCTCGAACCGCTGGTGCGGGACCACGGTGTGATTCTGCGCGAATGGCCGGACGAGATTGTCGTTGCCCTGGGCGAGGCGACCCGGGAGGTGGTCGCCGAACTGGCTGCGACAGATGGCACCACCAAGAAAATCCATACCTCCTACAGCGAATACCTGGAAGGCGCGCGCAAATGGAGTGTCGTCGGCGATCAGCGCTTCCTGGCCATGCGGGAGAAGGCGTCGGGATAACGGGTCGGTTGCGCGTCTAGTCGCTCTCCAGCCGCGCATGGGCCCGCACCGGGAAGGTGCCCATGCCGCGCACTTTTGGCGGCGCGGCGAAGAAGCGGAAGCCTTCGACGGGCAGGGCGGCAAGGTTGGTCATGTGCTCGACGATGGGAATCTCCGCCTTGAGAAGCACCGAATGGACCGGACGGGTGCCGCCGCTGGTGTCGTCGATGTTCAGGGAATCGATCCCGACAATCGTCGCGCCCTGATCGCGGAGGTAAACCGCCGCCGCCTCGGTCAGGAAGGGGTGACCTTCGAAGTATTGGTCGCTGCCCCAATGCCGGTCCCAGCCGGTCTCCACCAGAACCGCGCGGCCGCTGACGTCGCTGGCGGCGAAGGCCTGCCAGTCGATGGCGCGGTCTTGCGCACCCGAGACCCGCACCACCAGACCCGGCAGGTTCGAGACCTTTTCCAGCATCAGACCTTCCAGGTCATGGCCGTCGCGGTAGCGGTGCGCGGGTGTGTCGATATAGGTGCCGGTGTTCGCCACCATCTCGATCTTGCCGATCTGAAACTCCGTGCCTTCCGCGTAGTGGTCATGGGAGTCGAGAAAAGAAATGTGATCGCAGATCAGCGGCGCAGGCAGGCCTTTATAGGTGATCATGCCGTCTTTGATGGTATGGCTGAGATCGATAAAGCTCTGATCCGGGGTCTCTTCACCCGCTTCGTCCGCAACTGCGCCGCCGCGCTTGTGCCGTTCCTCGATAATCTCTTTGTTGAGGATGCGGACCTCGCCGACCATCAGCAGGCGCATGTCCTCGATGATGGCCGTGGCCAGCGCATCGTCGGCGATATCCTCGCCTTCGATATCCAGGCGGAAGCCCTGACCCTGGATCCCGCCGCCGTTGGAAAAATCGACCTCGAAGTCGAAGCTGACGCGCCGTTCGGTCATAATGTCTCTCCTGCCCAAAAACGCTCAAAACACGATCAGCGCCATGGTAATTTAACAGTTCTCCAGACAGCAAGCGGGCTCTATTCCCGCCTGTTCGAGAGCGCGACGATTTTATAGCGCCGGCCTTCGAAGACTGCCGGATAGTTGGTTTCCGTGGCGCGATAAAGGACAGCGTAGCGGACGCCGTACTGCTGTGCGATCCCGGCTATTTTACGGTCGCTGATCTCCTTGTACCGCGCGTCAAGGCGCCGCATCAGGGCAAAGCCGCCCAGGCCCTGACCCGAACTCTCATCCAAAGCCTCACCCGTATCCACACCCGGGCCGTCAAGCGCGCCGTAAGCGTTTTCGAGCCGTGCGAGCCAGCCCGCGGGGTCACCGAAGGTCCAGGATTTGAAGTCGACCACGATCGCACGCTCGGCAAAGATTCGAAAGGCGCCGAAATTGGGCGGCGTTAGAAAAACGGCGTCTTCCGGCAACTCGCGTTTCGCAAAGGCGGCGGCTTCAAGCAAAGCTCTCATGGTTCTGTTTTGACCCTCGTCGTCGGTCATCACCGCGTCAAAGGTCGGATAGCTCCGGATGTTGAAGCGTTCGCTCATCTGTGCTGCGGCGGTCGAAAGCCGTTGTCCGGCAAATGTTGCCACCATCCCCATGCTGCCCGCCAGACAGGCGAGCAGGGCGAGACGGAGCCAGGTCTGGCGAAAACTCATGGCTAAGACGGCAAGGGCCGCCACGACCAGGGACAGGAGGATGCCTGCCATCTGCGGATGATAGTCCCGGAAACTTACCAGGATCAGGAAACCCGCTGCGGCCGCCAGAGCCATCTCGCTCACCTGCAGCCGCCGTTCCGGATGGCGGGTCCATTGATAATAGGCACCGGCGCCCAGGATAAAGATCACGGGCTGGAGCGTGCCGTTGGCGCCCAGCAGGAGCAGGCAAAAGACGCAGCACTTGGCGAAACTGCCCTCACGTCCGATCTGTGCCGCGGCTATGGCGGCGAAAATGATCGCGAACCACAGGAAGATGTAGAGATAACGATAAGCCTGCAGGGTCACGAACATCCGGATCGGCCAGACCTCGACAAAGAGGTAGCCGAGGACGCAGAGCAGGACCAACCCGGCAGCAAAAATGAACAGGTAGGTCTGGTGTGCCAGAATCGCCTTGGCTGGACTGTCGGCTGTGGCCGGCTCGGTTCCCGGAACCCGGGCGGAGGCTTCGGGCAGGGGCGATCTCCGCAAGGCGGCGAAGAGAATGGCCGTGGCACAGAGGAATAATGCCGTCAGAAGGTACTGGGTCGGACCCCAGGTGCTCGGCAGATAGTGGTGTGGGTTTCGGATCGTTGCCACGACATGGACGTAGCTTTCCAGGTCGAGCGTCGAGGAACTGAGGCGGGCCCAGAAGACGGCAAACGGCAGAAGACATAGAAAGCCGGCGGCTCCGGACATCAGAGCGGAGCGTTTGAATTTGATGACCGGCCGCCATTTGGCCTCGATCGTCACCGTTGCGACGACAAGCAAGGTGCCCAGCGCCATGATACCGCAGGCGACGCCCAGTAAGGGTTGGAGCAAAGAGGTCACACCGGCGATGATGCCACAGGCGGCGCCGCGCCCCTGCAGTGCCAGAAGGATTGCCAGAAGGCTGAGCGACTTGGCCAGATGAGCGGGGATCAGGTCGGCGCTGACAATCTGCAGCACCTCCCCGAAGTCGTGCAGTTCCCAGGACATGACCAGCAGGGCGGCGATCAGTCCGGCGGTTTCGCCGCCCTTGAAGACCCGGGCCGTCGCGTAATAGATCACGCTGGCGGAAAAGAGCACACCAAGCAGATAAAGCGCGAAGTAAGCGCTCTCGAGACCGAGGATACGCGCCGTGCCTGCGACGAGCGCGACGAAAAAGGTTCGCCCGTTCAGCCCGCTCATCTCGTTGACGTACCAGTCATTGACCAGGAACCCGGGATCGAGTTCACGCATCACCAGCGGCATTTGGGAGACCTGATTACTGATCAGGCTGACGATCGTGTACTGACGGAAAAAGACAGCGGCCAACGCAAATAAAACAATGTAGAGGATGTACTCGTACCGGATGAATTTATTCATGTTTTTTTGAAACTCTGTCCTGTACCTTGCCGAACAGGCGACGGCTCCTGCCAAAAGCCTTCTAATTCCCGTGCTTTTTCCGATGTTTTAAGTCGCCAGCCGTCGATTTTGGGAAGTCCCTCTATTCATGCAAGTCCAAAGTAAACGCATAAGCATTAACAAATCCGGCGTTGATGATGTATCGCTCAGCGTGATTGTTCCGGTTTACAACGAAGCCGGTTCCATTGCCAAGCTGACGGAGCAACTGATCCGGCAATTGCGGGACATGGGCTATGCTTTCGATCTGATCCTGGTCGACGACGGCTCGACGGACGAAACAGCCAGGGAGCTGCGGCTTCTGTCGGAACGCTTCCCGGAGATAAAGCCGCGTTTTCTGGCGCGCAATTACGGTCAGTCGACGGCCATGCAGTGCGGTTTCGATAGTTCAGAGGCGGATGTCATCGTGACCCTGGACGGCGATCTGCAAAACGACCCGGCCGATATTCCCATGATGGTCGAGCGTCTTTTACGCGAAGACCTCGACGTTGTGTCCGGATGGCGGAGGCAACGGCGGGACCCGTTTTTGCGCAAGATGTTGTCACGGGTCGCAAATCGGATTATCGCGCGGTTGACGCGGGTTGATCTGCATGATTTCGGCTGTTCGCTGAAGGTGTACCGGCGGGAGCTTCTGATCCGGACGCGGATTTATGGTGAAATGCACCGCTTTCTGCCTGCGCTGCTGGGCGAGGTCGGTGCCAAGGTTGCTGAGAGCGAGGTCAATCACAAGCCACGGGTTCACGGTCATTCGAAGTACAGCCTTGACCGGACCTTTCGGGTGTTGCTCGATATCGTCTTCGTGGTTTTTCTTCGAAAGTACCTGCAGCGGCCTCTGCATTTCTTTGGCGGCGCCGGCCTTGTGTGTCTGATCCCCGGCTCTGCCGGCCTGGGGTATCTCGTGCTGTTGAAACTCTTCGCCGGTGCCGATATCGGGACCCGGCCACTCTTGGTCCTCTCCGCGCTGCTGGTTCTGGTCGGGGTGATCCTGATTTGTCAGGGCTTGGTCGGTGAGGTGATCAGCCGCATTCTCTTCGAGGCCGGTAAGCGGCCTCAGTATTACCTGAAGCGTGAGTAAAGCGCCGCCCGCCCAATGACGCATCCTTCCGACGACAGCGGCCCGGCCGAGGCGGCACCCGCCGCAACGGCGAACAAAAGCCCCGATGGGTCCGGTCAGATGAAGCCGGAGGCCGGCCGGAGGAAGAGTCTTTTGCGGATTCTCCTGGCCGTCGTGGTAACCGCTGTTTTCGGTTTCCTGTTTCTGCGTTTCGCGCCTCTCGATCTGATGGTCGCTTCGCTTGCGTCGGCCTCGCCGGAGATGCTGGCGTCGTCATTCTGTCTGGTGGTTCTGGGCCAGCTCTTCAGGGGCTGGCGCATTGCCGTGTTGGTGAGCCCGCGCGCGGCACCGAGTTTTATCGCCTACCGGATCTCCGTTCTTCATAACTTTCTGGCGTCTTTACTGCCGGCCCGTCTTGGGGAACTGGCCCTGCCTGCGATGCTCAAGCGCAGCTACGGCATCGACTATGCGGTGGGGGCGGGCATTCTGTTGGGCGCCCGCATCCTTGATCTGCTGATCATTCTGAGCGTCGCCGGCATCACTTTCTGGATCGTCGTTCCTGCCGGCAGCGAGCTTGGGTGGCTCCGCGGTCTCGGGTTGCTTGGCGGTTTCTGCGCCATTGCGGCCTTTCTGGCGATGCAGTATCTGCGCCGCGGGTCCGCCCATCTGGCTGACCGGCTCGCCTTGCGGACCCGAAGCAAAAAGGGCGGCAGACTCATGCTCTTGATCATCAAGATCCTGCGCGCCTGCGCCGCGATCCCGGCGCGGCGGTTATTCCTTGCGCAAGTCTCGAGCCTGGCCGTCTGGCTCGCGCTCTTTGCGGCCTATCACGTCGCTGCTTTGGCAGTCACGGCAAGCATGCCGGTCGACACTACACTCTTCGCAGGCACCTTGGGTTCAATTGCATTTGTTCTGCCGATCAATGGCATTGCCCAGGTCGGTCCGTTTGAAGCGGCCTGGACGTTCGGCGGGATACTCGGCGGACTCTCCACCGCCGACGCTCTCGCGGTCGCTGTGGCGATTCATGGCGTTACTTTTGTCGGCGGGGCGCTGCAGGCGGGATTTGTGCTGCTCGTCAAACTGCTGTCGCCGTTGCGGAGCGGCGCGGCATAGCTGCGGCGGGACCTCAGCCGATCAGCATGGTAATGACCCGCTCGGCCTCCTGGCGGGCGGTCTCGCCGCCGGAGTCATCTGCGCTATGGGCCTTACGCAGCCAGGCGCCGTCCATATAGGCCTGCAGGGCGCGCCGGGCCGTGTCTTTTTGGTCAGGCGGCAGCAGCTGGCCGAGCTCCGCGTTCAGGTTCGTGCGGACGCGGCTCCGGTTGATCCGCTGCAAGCGCGCCAGGGGTTTGCTGTAAGGCGCATAGGCCCAGAACTGCATCCAGACGTTACAGGTTTCGCCGGTAAAGAGCGTGTCGCTGAAGTTCGCCAGGATCAGGGCGCTCAGGCGGGCACGGTGATCCTCTGCCTTTGCGAGCCGCTCCAGAGTCTCGCGCTTCAGGGCGGCCAGGAACCGGCGCATGGTGGCTTCCAGCAGCTCTTCCTTGCCGCCGAAGTAATAGTGGATGCTGCCCGCCGAGGCCCCGGCCCGCGCCGCGATCTGATTGACCGTGACCGCCGCAAAGCCGTGCTCAGCGACCGCGGAAATGGCGGCGTCGATCAGTTCCTCGCGGCGGACATCCTTGATGCGCTGTCGGCCCATCTTCTCCCTCGTGACGGAGTGCACCGCCGTGAAAGGCCGGTCCTGCTGCGATTGCAGGCATGGCGGCCCTTGTTGCTTTGTTCCAGGGAAAACAACCCGGTGGCCCGAGTTTACACAGCTCCAGAACGAGCTTCAAGTTGTACAAGCGAATTTTAAATTGCACGACCGTGCAAAATTCGGCATACTAAGATATAAATTTTACACACTGGGGTATTCAGAGGAGACTATGATTCTCTGAGACTTGGGGTGAGCAAGAGCCTGATCGTTCCGTTTGAGACAAACGGATCGTGAATCAGTCTCTCACATAACAGGAGTCTGATCGTTCCGTTTGGTACAAATAGAACGTGAATCAGTCTCTCACATGACAGGAGCCTGATCGTTCCGTTTGAGACAAACGGATCGTGAATCAGTCTCTCACATAACAAGAGCCTGATCGTTCCGTTTGGTACAAATGGAACGTGAATCAGTCTCTCACATAACAGGAGCCTGATCGTTTCATTTGAACCAAATGAGACGTGAATCAGTCTCCCAACAAAAAGAGCCTGATCGTCGCGTCTGATGCAAAGCGGGGCGGGAATCAGTGCCTCAATAAATCGGGGGAGGGCGGTCTTCGCTCTGGATCGCCATACTTAAGAGCGATTGTGCCCTGCAAGTGGGAGGAAGCCGTGACTTTAGTTTTATCCGCGGGTGTGTTGCTCGCGCTGGCGATGGTGGTGTTCAGCCTCGTCAAATGGGGGAACCTCGAATGCATCGGTGTGACGCCGGTGCCGCTTTTCACCTTTATCGCGATTCTCTTTACCTCGGGCCTGGATGTCGGCCTGATCATGTTTCCGCTGACCGAGTTTCCGGTTTACGCCGATGTCGCGGCAAGCCCTGAATATGCCTTCACAAATCCGCTCGCGATCGAGTTCGGATTCTGGGGTTTCATGATTTGGGGTTTCTACTTCCTGACCAGCTTTTACTTCTGCGTCATTGAGCCCCGGGTCGGCTTTTTCGAGATCCCCTGGGTCCGCTTGCTCAACAACATCGTCATAATAGGCACCTGCGCCTTCACGGCTTATCTCTTCCTGACCAACCTGCCCTGGTACGCGCCGCAGATCGGCGATGGCCAGAGCATCACCGCGACCTTCTATCTGATCGTCTTCGTGGTGATCCTGGCGTCGGTCTATTCCAGCACCGACATCAAGTACGTGAAGATCCTCAGCCTGGCCTCGACCTGGCTTTTCCTGGGGCTGATCGCGCTGATGGCTATCGCCGCCGGCATGGGCGGCACGGCGATTGCCGAGAGCGCCGGGCTGATCGGCGGCTACTTTACGAACATCCACAAGTTCGTGTTGCCGATCAACGACTACCATGAGTTCTATCTTTTCTGGTGGTTCGCCTGGAGCATCATGATCGGCCAGTTCACCTCGCGCTTCGTCGGCGGACTGAAGACCTGGCAGGTGCTCTTCGCGCTCCTCGTCTTCCCCTCGATCCCGCTCGCGATCTGGTTCTCGGTGCTCTATTATTACCATCTGAACAGCATCGATATTGCCGGCCTCTTCAGCATCGCCATGATCGTCGTCGGCGTGACCTTCGTGATCAACTCGCTGGATTCCCTGACCCGGCTCTATTCGGACAATCTCTCGCTGACCGTGGCCCGCCTGGGGCGCATGAAGTACATCGCCATTCACGTGGCGCTGCTCTTCGGTCTGACCCTGCTGTTCAAGCTCGACTTCCTGCAGATCCAGTGGATCGGCGCGATCGTCATCGGCATCTATTTTGCCTGTCTCGCCTACATCATCACCACCAAGCGCAGCGAGGTCATGGCGATCCGCACCTCACCGGAAGGCCGCGAGGTCGACTTCAGCAAGATCGGAAAAGCGCACTAACACCGCTTGCGGCAAAGACCCCGGCGCTTGTCCCGTTATGCGGGGTGGGCGCCGGGATTTTTCGTTTCTGAGGGGGCTGCGCCGAGCGCGTTCCAGCCGCGAAGTTGCGCATAAGCAGAGCAGAGAGCGGCGCAGACCACCGCGATGCAGATGTAAATAATGGCGAACTCACCTATGTGAATCGGTGCAAAGAAGGCCAGTGTGAAGTAATCGTCTCCATACCTTGGTAGAAGGCCGGTCAGGTTGTTGAGGAAGTGATAGACTTTGGGGCTTGCAAACAGGAAAAGCGATCTTGCGACCATAGCCAAGCCTGCCAGTACAAATAGTATCGCAATGAGTTTCAGGCCATTTCCTCTGGCCAATCGCCAGGCCCCCGATAGGCCCAACCGGTAATCCTCAGTCTCGCCCTTTCGGTCATCCACTGCCAGGCCTGGGAGCACGAGGCTAAAGCGCATCAGCACCAGCATGAGCACCAGAAAACCTGACCAAAACCAAAGATACTGGCTGGTAACCATAAAACTTATTTCTCCTGCGTAGGGAAAGAAGGTGCCAAAACGTCCTGACTGGGGGAAAAAGCCGAGGCGGAACAGCAGGTCATCCCCCTTAAACGCCCACGTGAAAAGCTGCCAGGGCATGATCACGCGTACCGGAACCGCCATCAGCTGCACCAGCGCAAGCATTGGGTTCGTGAAGATGGAAAACAAAATCCAGGGCAGGAACAATGCCGTAAAGGGCAGGGCGAGGATTACAATAGATAACAAGCTGTAGGTGAACCAGATACGCTGCCGCCGCCCAAGCAGCAGGCGGGGGATCAGCCCGGCCTTTTCGCCAAGGAGCATCTGTCGGCAACAGGCGACACCAAAGATTGTGAAGGGCAAAAAGCCCAACAGGTGTAACGCCGTCGTATAGAGAAACAGTCCTTTAATCTTGGGGTCTACGGACGTCATTGCGAAGATGACGGCTGAAATCCCGACACTCAGGATCATCGGCAAAAGCGCCAGCTTCGCCAGACCCCTGAACTGCCCGAAGACCTGCGAGAAGGCCTCGCGGAAGGTTCGGCCAAAGGAGAGCCTGGGCCGCATCGCCGGGGCGCTGTCATGCGTCATAATCTGGCGTTTCCGGATTGAAGAAAAGCTGCAACCGGAACGATAAATGGCCTTCCCTTATTTAGGGTAAAGACGGCGCCGCCCGGATGCTGGCCGCACCGCCGTGAGGCGGTGCATCCCTCCGTGACATTATATAATGCCCCTGATTCCTTGCAGATCGTACGTCAATCTGTGCAGAGAGTTCAGATTTCGCGAGAAAACTTGATTTCCCGTCCAGCGCTCCGCAACTCGTCAGACAGCCGCGCTGAAAGCTGCATCGGATCTTCCCCGGAAAAGCAATTCCGGATGTCCCCTGTCTTTTCGCGCGGTCCTTTCGGATCAACGGATTTGATGTGCCGGAGAGGCACCTCGCATCACAAGGACACGACTCATGGAAACAGCTTATTTCTATCTCGCCCTGAGCGGGATGCTCACGGTTCTGCTCTGGACGCCCTACATTCTGGCGCGGGTGTTCGTCTGGGGCCTGCCGACCTTTCTGAACAACTACCCCGCCGGTTTCCCGGTCGAGCAGCCGGCGCCGCCGCTCTGGGCGGAACGGGCCAAGCGCGCGCACCTCAATCTGGTCGAGACCATGCCCGCCTTCATCGCGGTCGTTTTGGGTGTTGCCTTCTTCGGGGGCGAAACGGCAGGTTCCACGGTCGGACTTTGGGCGCAGATCTTCTTCCTCGCCCGTCTCGCGCATGCGGTGGTCTATACGCTCGGCATCCCCTACCTGCGCACGCCGACCTATCTGGTGTCCTGGGCCGCCATTCTGGTGATCGGCGCGCAGGTGGTGATCTGACGGTCCCAGGACTGATAACCGCACCCGCGGCAAACCGCTGGGTGCAACGCGAAGCGGGCGGGACCTGATGAGCAGAGCCCGTTCGCTCCCTGCCGGGGCGCTAAAGGCTGGCGCGCATCAGATTGACGAGATCCTCGGTCAGGACGCCGTTCTGCGGCAAGCCCTTGATCTGCTGAAACGCCCGGGTTGCCGCGCGCGTGCCGCCGCCTTGGATACCATCGATCGGGCCCTGATAATGCCCCAGCGCCACCAGCAGCCGCTGCGCGGCCTGGATATCGGGTGCGGCCACAAGCGGCGCACCGCCCACCCGTTGGGATTTCCACTGCTCGAAAAGTTCCCGTTCGCGGAGTTCGCGCCGCAATTCCTCTTCCTGCAGGGTGCTCTGGCGGTCGAAGTCGAGTTGGCGCTGCACATCGCGGTCTCGCGCGTCCTCCGCCCGGGCATCGCGCTGACGCTCCAGTTCGAGCTGCCGCTCCATTTCGCGGTCACGCGAGGTCTCACGTTCCTTGCTCTTGCGCTCTTCCACCGGGCGGTCCACGACCTGATTTCCGATCACCCCGCCCAGAATGGCGCCGCCGACAATCGCCGCCAACTGGCCCTTGCCTTTTCCAATGGTCGAACCCAAGACGCCGCCTGCAGCTGCTCCGCCGATCGTTCCAAGCGCCGGGGCGGCAGGTTCGCTCTCACCTGAGTCCGAGGCGCAACCCGCGAGTGCGAGAGCGGCGATCAGTCCCGCGGTGACGACGGCAGCGCGTACGTGCGGCTTTGAACGTGGTCGCCCCGCCACCGCGCGCGCTGGAGATGGAGACAGCCAAGATCTGCTTTGCCGGCTCGCACTATTGAACGCCGTCATGGGTCAAGACCTCCTCTATCGTGAGTGTGCCGTCCGCATTGCTGTCGGCCTGTTTGAACTGATTGAGTTTCCGCTTCATGACTTCCTCGAAAGAGAGACTGCCGTTGCCGTCTCCGTCCATCGGGGCGATCGCATCCTGAAAATCTGCTCCGAGCTCGCCGCTTTCGAGACTGCGGTTACCGTCGCTGTCGATTGCGACGAAGCCCTCAATGGTATCGTGCGCCAATTCCGCCTCGTCGATCAGGCCGTCGCCATTCTGATCGGCTGCCTCGAAAGCGGCGCGTGTCGCGAGTTCATTTTCGGATTGCGCCGTGGCGTGCGATAGGCCGGTGGCCGTCAGCAGCAGGGTCAATCCTGCAAGAATTACAGTCTGTTTCATCGAGGCCGTCTCCTTCTCCTTCTCCAGGTTTTGCCTTTGTCTGATACAGCGTGGGAGCCCCATCCGCCCACTTGCTCCGTTCTGTCCCCCTTTTTTGCAGTCTTTCGTCAGGTTTACACGGACGCTGGCCCCAAGCTTGGATGAGCATGCACTGCCCGTGCTCAGACCGCTGGTCTTCGCCATAAAAGAATTAGAGTGATGTCTTGCAATGTAAACGGGCAGTAACATGAGCGGCCCACTGCCCTTTAGAGGTCTCGCGGACGCTGTCCGGATGCCAGGGAGAGAACCCGCGCGGCATCCTGAAGATCCGAGAGGTCGATATGAACCTGCAACCCGTCGGTCACCGGCTTGCGCAGCTGATACGCTCCCTTCAAAGCCGCTCTCACTTTGCCCTGCCTTGCCAATCCTGCGATCCGCGTGCGGGAGAGGCCCAGTTCCCGGGCCAGCACACGGTCGGCCCGCACCGCGGTCGGGTGGGGCAGGGAGAACTCGATCTCGATGCGCGATGTGGTGCAGTTGGGGCCTGAGATCACGGCTTTCTGCACCGTGACGTCGCCGCAGATCTCGATCTCTCCGCTGAAGCGGCGCAAGCCCGCCAGGTCGAAGGCGAAAGACTTAGCCAAGGCGGCGTCGTTGGATTGCAAGGCGCCGAGGACGCCAGGATCCAGCGCCTGCACAGCCTGACGCTCGACGACCGGGCGTTTCCAGGTCGTTTCGCAGAGGCTGCAACGATAGAGCAGCCAGGCGTCGAGGCGCTTGCCGTTCGCGTTGAGCCGGAATTTGCCGCTGGTCTCGAAGGCGGCGGTTTGTCCGCAGCCGCTGCAGAAGAGCAGGGGCCGCGGCGCGGTCAGGGGGCTCACCGTCCAGCGGACGGAGAGCCAGTGGCCGTAAAAAAGGCGAGTCATCTCGTTTCGGTCTTCCTGTTGGAAGTCCGCCGAGGTGACGGTCAGGGAATCTTTGCTGAGTTCCCGATGATCGGTATGGAGGTCTGATCAAGCGGCGCAGTGTGACGTTTTATTCTTGGGGCCGACGGTCCGCGAACAGAGCGGGTTGATCGCCGGGATGGTCCTCAAAAAAGTTGAGCGCAGCGGTCCGGAGAACGCGTTGGAAAATGCCATACCGGTCTCGAACCGCCACCCCTGCGAAGCGCTGTCAAACTGCATGGCCCGCGCCCTGAAAAAGGATGCGGTCATGCAACGGGTGGATTTAGGTCATGCGTTCATGACCCGGGTGAGACCGGCGGTTATGATGGCAAAGCGCGGCTCCGGCTGTTTGTTTTCAGAAAGACAGGAAGGAAGTTGTATCGAAATCCGGGGAATTTGGGCAAGAGCGAACTGCGCCAGGCGCCACCTGGAGCCCTTTTCACTGCAGTCCCGCGGCAGGCCGGCGTTCAGGTCTTTTTTGTCGTTTCGAAGGATTGATGCCGTCTTTGTCCAGAAATTTCGACGTGGTTCGCCTCGGGTTACTTGAGGCAACGGAGCTCAGCGGCAGTTTCATTGCCGTGGTATTGTGTTGGACTGCACCTTCGCCCGTCAGTGACTCGCCGCTGCTCCGGAGTATTTCCGATCAAGGGTAGAGGAGACTGTGACCTCCGCAATTTTTCTTGCGGCGCAGTCATAGCTTCTTGATCGCCCGGTTCCGTGATTTGACTCTGTCGGGTTACGCGGCAGATGCGCCGCGATCGGTATTAAACGGCTGTTCGCGAAGCTTATGCAACGGGTTCCGACATGCTCCTAGAGAATTCCGGGACATCTTCTGAAAATATAAAATTTAGAAATACGCATAATATAAATAAAAGCTCCTTTTTATACATGAATTTTATTTAAAAATCGTGCTTCAGTTTTTGATCAACTGTCTTGAGGAGATCGAGCGTCGCACAGCCGTCACTTGCTGCAAGCGTCTGCGCTGTTGAACCTGGCCACCGCATTTCCCAACGAAGGGGTTTTCACAGCTGGATCTTTGAAAAACCTATTTAAAATATTGAAAAATAGTTATAAAAATTGAAGTGTTCCAAATAAGTGTTTCCGGGCAGGAGATTGAATGCAGGCTTCCCGCCGCGTGTTGCGGTAAGGCTTTTCGTCAAGGCCCGGGGCGTGCCTCCGGCTTGACGAAAACTCTATTCATCTCTTTGCCGAACAAAATGCGGGTTTTAAAGGGATTTGTAAGAATCTGAAATATAACATTAAAATTAACAAAATCATCATGTGTGGATGTTGTTACTTAAAAGAAAGCTTTATGTTATTTGATTTGGGTGGCCGATTCGCCTTCAATTCATGGCTTTGAACCCTTGCCGGTCTGGATTTTGCCGCCCCGCTGCGCGGCTTTGTCGCCAACAAAAAAGGAACAGATATGTCCGAAGCATCCCTATCCGATTACAGTCTGGGTCATGAGAGCGCTTTCCTGGGGTACCTGCGGCTCAGGAACGCCGAGACCTCGGTCCGGTTCGCCCGGGACCGGATCAGGGAGGATAGCCGGATCCTGGACTGCGGATGCGGTCCCGGTTCCATCACGGTCGGTCTCGCGGAATGGGCGCCGAAGGGGCAGACGGTCGGGATCGACATCAACGGGGCGCAGCTGGTCGGCGCGCAGGCGATGGCGCAGGCCATGGGCGTCGAAAACGTTTCCTTTCGCGAAGCCAACCTCTTCGATTTGCCTTTTGCCGACGAAAGCTTCGATTTCGTCTTTGCCCAGACCGTCTTTTGCCACATTCCGAACCGGGACAGGGCGATGCGGGAGATCCATCGCGTGCTTTCCTCGGGCGGTCACGTCGCGCTCCGCGATATCATCAATGAGCAGGTCGTCATCCTGCCCGGGGATGCGCGATTGCAGAGGCTGAACCGGATCGTCCGCCAGGGCATTATCTCGACCGGCGGCGACCCGGATGTCGGGCGTGTTCTCGGCCCGCTGCTCCAGCATAACGGCTTCGAAGCCATCGAGGTGTCGCTGGACTGGGAGCAGGCGCCCAGGGGCGAGCAGCGTGCGGACTACTTCTGCAATCTGGTCGAAACACTGGCAAGCGGCAGTCTCGGTGCGCGCGCGCTGGAAAAGGGCTGGTGCACGCGCGAAGAGCGCGATGAAATCGTCGAGGCCTGGCGCGACCTCGCCCGTGACCCCTTCGGCTGCTCCGGCTTGCCGCTCGTACAGGCTCTCGGCCGGAAAGCCTGAGACACGCGAACGTGGAAATGCGCTGGCGATGTCCGGGTTGGGAGTCGTAAGCTTCCAACCCGCGGATGTGATGGAGGGCAGGGGCGAAAAGGCGTGGCGAAGAAAGACACTGCAACTGGAGACACCGAAGCTGAAGGCGCCAAAACTGAAGGTGCCGAAAAAGACCGCCCGGTTCTGATCCAGATAACTGTGCCCGACCAAACGGTTGCCGGGTCGATCGCGACCGCATTGGTCGAACGGCGCCTGGCCGCCGCCGTCCATATGGCGGAGATCGCTTCGGTCTATCGCTGGCAGGGGGCGGTCCGGCGGGGACCGGAGATCGTCCTGACCGCGAAAAGCCTTGCGGCGCGCTTCGCGGCGGTAAAGGCACTGGTCGATGAACTGCACCCCTACGAACTGCCGCCGCTGCTCCGGGTCGATATCGCGCAGACCTCGCCCGAGTATGCCCATTGGATTGCGGAGAACACGGATGGGTGATCACCCGATATGAAAGAGATCGCGTTACGGCACGTCGCCAAAATCCCGCCTCCGCCCAAAGGATTCAAATTCGTTTCGGTCTCTGTCTCGCTCCAGGGCGCGGCGCAGCTTCTCTACATCGAGACCAAGGCCGAAAGTCTGGTGCACCGGCAAACAGAAAGCGATGGTTTCGCGGTGTTTCCCGTGCCGGACATGGGGGCCGCCTTTCGCTACAGACTCGTGACGACGGGTGGTGAGAACTCGCGTGAAATCGACTTCCCGCCTTTCGAGTTTGCTTTCCCCATGGTTGACGTCTTCGCGGACGGATCCGCCGCTATTGTGGGCAGCCGCTGCAGATGGCGGTCAAAAGACGACTACGATGTAAACGGCATGATTGTCGATCGCGCGACGGGACAGGAAATACGCTTCCTCGCGGGCGACGGTGTTCAGGACATTGGCGTGGATGGAAGCGACCGCCTCTGGATTTCCTACTTCGACGAGGGAGTCTACGGTAATTTTGGCTGGGGAAATCTTGATCCGAATGGGGAGCGCACGCCTGCGCCTGTCGGCGCCTCCGGTCTCAACTGTTTCGACCGGCGTGGCGACATCGTCTGGCAGCACGATCAGGAGCAGCAATTCATCGACGACTGCTACGCGCTGAACGTGACCCGGGACGTGACCCACTTCTATTTCTACTCGGATTTCGATCTGGGGCATGTCTCGAGCGACTTTACGGCCCTCTACCGAAAGACGGATATCAGAGGCGCTCACGCCTTCGCCATTTCGCCGGACAGAGTTCTCTTCTCAGGCCAATACGACGACCCGCCCGATCGCGTCTATCTGCTGTCGCTCCAAGGAGACGAAAGCGCGAAGTCCCGGACAGGCCGCTTGCTCTTGCCCGCTGGCAAGATCCCCAAGGATGTAACCCTGATCGGCCGCGGTTCGTCGCTGCACCTCTTTACCAGGAAGGACTGGTACAGGGTCACCCTGGAGGAAATCGAATAGCGGCGCAGGTTTTGGGTTCCGAGCCACGGGCCTCCTCTTCCGCCAAAACGCATTTCAAATGAAAAAGGAAACACCCGACATGAAGTTCTTGCCGAAGCGATCTCTGCCCACCGTCGTTACTCTCCTCGCTGTGACCGCCCTGTCCGGCTGCGCGGCGACCGAAGCAAAGGACGCCTGCGGCGCGGAGGGTTATCAGTCTCTGGTCGGAACCTCGCTTGCCGCCGTCACCCTGCCCGCATCGCTGAACAGCCGCATCATTCAGCCCGGCGATCTGGTGACGCAGGATTATGCCGAGGACCGGATCAACTTCGAGCTTGATGATAAAGGCACGATCACGCGGGTGTTTTGCGGGTAACTTTGATTTTGACCTGCTCCCGGGTCATTCCCTCTCGCGCAGCCGCCGCCGGGTTTCCATCAGGGCGAAACCCAGCAGGTTTTCGCCCTGCCAGTTGCGCGGATCTTCGATCAGGGGATCATCCGCGGCCAGACCGACGCCCCAGATCTGATCGAGCGGACTGGCCTCGACCAGAACGCGGGCGCCGGTGTTGAGCAGAAACACTTTCAGCTCGGGGTTCTGACTGAACTTTTCGATATTGCCGCGCACCACGATCTCGAATTTCCTCTCGTCCCAGAGGCATTGCTCGAAGTCACGCACCTCCCGCCCCAGGGCCTTCGCTTTACCTGGATTCTCCGCTGCCAGGATCTCGGCCGATTTCTCCGCATCTCCGAAAAGCCGCGCCTTCGCGGCCATCATGAAGTGCTCGACCGTCTTATAAAGCTCGCCGTCATGGGTGAAGGGCGCGTCGTACCATTGGCTGAAACAGGTCTTGGTGACCAGACCTTCCGTTTTCCTGTGGCCCCAAAAGTAGACGTATTTCACCCGGTTGCCCGTACTCAGGTAAGTGATCAGATCCCGTGTGTTCTTCATCGATCAGTTCCAGCCTGCGTGCGGCCGCTACCTGCCGCGGTTCATTCTTATCTTAGTCGTAATTATGTCCCTATAATGGCATGGCCATTGAGGCCGGGAGCTTTTCCGCTCCCGGCCCCTCCGGCCATCCGGACTCCCTGGTTTGCCTTCTCCGGAACCGGGTCTGCCTGACCCGGAGCCATGAGAGCGCGGAGCGTCACCGGCACAGTCAAGAGGCTAGCTCTTAGTCAAGAGGCTGATTCACGTCTTTCACTGAAGCAGCGAAAGACGATCAGGCTCTAGCGCGGCCGGATTCGCACCAGGTCGTCCAGCACGCCATCCATGCCGTTTCCGACGATGACGTTGCCGACCTTCTCGGACACCTTCTCAAGCGCCTCGAGTTCCTTCAGCCGCAGCAGGATGGGGTTGTCCTCCATCAGCTTTGCGGTGTTCAGGAGCGACCGCGTTGCCGCGGTCTCCTCGCGCCGCTTGATGACGTTGGCCTGAGCGGTCTTTTCCGCTTCGATGACCCGGTTCATCAGCTCCCGCACGTCTCCGGGCAGGATGATGTCCTTCACACCGACGGAGGGGACTTCAAGGCCCGCGTCGCCGAGCTTCGGCAGCAGCAAGTCCGCCACCGCCGCGTTGATGCCCAGCTTGTCGCCGAGCACCTCTTCCAGCGTCCGGGTGCCGATGACCTGCCGCAGAGCGAACTGGAGCTCCTTGTACAGGAAGTCCTTCAGGTCCGCGGTCAGCGCGACGGCCTTGACCGGATCTGCGACCCGGTAGACAGCCGTCACGTTGGCCCGCAGGCCGATCCGGTCCTTGGTCAGCACCTCCTGACCGGTGACCTCCAGGCTCTGCAGCCGAAGGTCAAAGGTCACGACATCGATGCGCCGCAGCGCCTTCACAAAGGCATAGCGGCCCGGCGTCAGTTGCTTGGTCAGCACGCCGTCGACGTAGAGCAGTCCGACATGGTCGGAGACCACTTC
This sequence comes from Denitrobaculum tricleocarpae, assembly GCF_007004665.1. GTDB lineage: Bacteria > Pseudomonadota > Alphaproteobacteria > Kiloniellales > Kiloniellaceae > Denitrobaculum > Denitrobaculum tricleocarpae. The sequence goes on from NZ_ML660063.1 coordinate 35,939, forward strand.
GGCGACCGCCACCAGCTCCCGCACACCGAGCCGCACTAGGGGTGCGACCAGCCGCTCGGGCAGGACGTAGTCGTTGGCGGCGTCCAGGATCTCGATGGTTACCTCCCGCAGCCGCTTTCCGTAGAAAGCCACGCTGCGCGGTGCGACCAGGCCGGCCAGCTTGCCGTCGACGGTGACCAGGCCCAGCTCGCCGTCGCCCATGTTGGCCACGGCAAAGTGCGCCTCGACGACCTGCCGATGGGTCAGGTAAAGCGCGGCGAGCTCCGGATCCTTCACGGACATGGCCCGCAGGTCGAGCTTGATCACTTCGATCTTGCCCCGCCCCCGCGCAAAGCGGTGGACACCCGGCCCCAGCACCCGCTGGAATGCCCGGTTCCGGTACAGGAGACCGAGCTCGAAGTCTGCAATTTTCTCGGTCTTGTAAACCATCGAACTTGTCCTTTCTCTTCTTCTTTCTTTCGTCTTTTTCTTTTCGTCCTCGCGAAGGACCGGAACCGAAGAAAGTTCCTATAAAATATTTTTCGAGGCCTGTTTTAAGACCAGGCTGAGTCAGGCGTACCGGAAGAGCCCCGGCTTTGGGCTCTGGACGGCCTCGACGTTCTCCCTCCGTCACCCGGGCAGACCCCCGGGGTGCCGATCGCCACCGGGCTTCCTCCCGAAGGACAAAGCTGCAGCGGCGGCACGGCGTGCCGGGGCCCTTTTCAGGCAACGTTGGAGCGCGTGGAGAGGCCGCACGAAGCAACCCGCAACCTGGCGCTGTTCCTGGCGCGCGCCCTGACCGAAGCCAAAGGCACGCGCGTCCGAACAGAGCCTGGCGCCCTTCCGGTATCCTTCGTTTATGATCAGCTTGGAAGGCTGAGTGGGATGGAGGGATTCGAACCCTCTACCGCTAGATTATAAGTCTAGTGCTCTACCCAATGAGCTACATCGTGGTGCCAGACACGAGACTCGAACCCGCAACCTCCGGACTTAAAAAGCCGGTGCTCTACCAATTGAGCTAGTCTGGCCAACCCGGCACTTAATGCTCGATACACGCACAGCACATTACCAATACCGAGCGCGCCGGACGGGCTTTTGAACCCGAACCATAGAGCGGTCTGTTACCGGCGTTTGCCGGTAAAAAGTACCAAACGAATGAAGGCTCCTGATCCTCTCGCGAGGGATACTTCTCGTGGTCGTTTATGTCTGCAAATATTTCATCATCGTCCTGCCTCCGTTGCTTTGTTCAAGCCGGGGCAGGACACGCGCGGAACGCGGGTCTAGACCCCGGTTGTTGTGGCCCAGTTCGCTGGGTGAATAGATAGTTCCCGTATCATCGGCGGGCTTTCTCTTGCGCGTTGATCGGCGGCGTTATTGCGACCGAGGGGCAGGGTATAATCCGGAAGCGATTCCGAAATCAACCGTGAATTGGGTGCGGACCGCGAAAAGACCGATTGGGAAAGTCTGTGCGCACGACGCTTGCGGAATCTTGCGTGACGGGGGTGAGAGGAGATGTTTGCTTGCGTGGCGCAAAGACAAGGCTCGCGCTGACCGGGAGTCCTGAAATCAGTTTCAGGGACAGTTTCGTAACCTCTATTCAGCTCGCATCACACAAGGTGGTGCAGGGGCGATTCGCCCTGGCTCATTGCAAACCACCCCTGGAAACCGTGGCTGGAGACGACCCGTCCCGGATTTCCCCAGACCTGATTCATAAATACGAGTGATCGCCCTCGGCGATTCCATCTAAATATGAATTGCTCTAGGAGTTCGCGGCGCTGCTCGACCGCAGGAGACGGCGGAATTCGCGGGTCAGAGTTGCGCTCGAATTGTTACCGACAAGAACATCGCGCTTGCGGCCCTTGCCGTCGAAGAGGATCAGCGTGACGTGACCAACGCCATGTTCCTGGGCGAAGTCGCGGCCCTTTTCACTGCGGATGTTTGCGACCAGGTACTGCAGTTCGCCGTCGAACTTCGCCAGCGCATCCCGGGTCTCGCCCTGCAGCTCGACGCAGCGCGGGCAATTGGGGTCATGGATCTGAACGATGGTCGGCATGCCGTTGCCCAGTTTCGTGAGATCCAGCTCGCTGATTGTCGCGCTGACATGCCCGATGGCATAGATCCCGCCGCCGGCAATCACCGCGCCCAGCAGGCCCCACTCGCCAAAACGCCGCATGGCCTCGCGCCGGCTCCTCTTCGAGGCGTTACCGGCATTGGTCCCGGCGCTGTTTGTCGGCGCGGTTTTCTGGCTGCCGGCCGGTTTGGTCTTATGCTTTTTTCGTTTCATCGCTTTTCATCGCTTCTCTTCTTGAGACTCCCATCATCCTGAGCGGGGCCCTGCCGGCCTGGCCTGGAACAGATCAGGTCTTTCGCGAACCGCCATTCGCGATCTGTCAGACTTGGGAAGCTGCTTAACCTCTATGACCCAGGCCAAGCCACAAGGCCCCAATCGCTATAACGAGAGGCGCGGAAAAGAGTTCGCGGAAAAGCGTTTTTTTATTGACGGACGCGCGTGAGGATGGCCGGAAGGCGTGGTTTAGGCGCGGAAAAGCTGAAGTCTTGGGGGGGGCAGACCTAGAGCGCCCGAGTGCGGCTCATTCGCGCGGCTTGCCTGTCTGGCCATCACTCTGGGCCCCAGACTGAGCTTCAGCCTGCTGTTGCTTTTTGGATTTGCCGAGCGCGGCACCGACGATCAGGCCGAAAGTCAAACCCAGAGCCAGGCCGATGCTGGTATCGCCGATGGCCGCCCCGAACACCAGGCCAACCGCCATGCCGACAGCCAGACCCATGCCCGTGTAATAGGTCACGGGATTGTCGATCCGCTGCTGATCACTCATTTGATGCCCTCCTTGCGGGCTTTAGAGATGGGTGTCCGAAGCTGCCTCTTCAACTCAAGGTATTCTATCTCTTGAGAGAATTCAAAAAAATCCGGTCACAGGCAGTCGTTGCAGTGATGTAGAGAGTGAGACCAGACCTCCGTCAGTCAACTATCGTCTTTTTATCGAGAAGAGCACCGCAATCAGCACGAGCGAGCCGCCGAGAAATGTCGCAGTGGTGGGAATCTCCACAAACAGCAGGAACGCGAAAACCGGTGCAAGCGGGGTTTCCAAAGTGCTTAAAAGAGCGGTCTGTCCGGAGGGAACCCGTTTGGCGCCTTCCGCCAGGGTGACCGATGCGATGGCGAACAGCAGTCCGAACGCGGCGAGGATACAGACCTCCGCAGGTTCGACAGTGAAGGGGCTCCCAAGCATCGCGGCAACGGGCAGCAGAAGCAGCGACTGCAGAACTTGAGGGCCCGCCCCGGGTGTCGCCGGATATTTCCGGTAAAGGACCATGATCGCGGCCATGGCGATGGTCATCCACAGGGCCAGCAAATCTCCGGTCAGGCTGATCTCTCCCAGAGAACCCGACACGATAATCGCCACGCCTGCAACTGCGCCGGCAGATCCCGCCATCGTTCGTGTCGAGACCCTCTCGCCAATGAAGATCCAGGCCAGCAGCCCGGCGATCAGCGGGGAGGCCGCATAGATCAGCGAAACATTGGCGATGGAGGTGAGTTTGAAGGCCGGGATGAAGGCCGCCGTCCCCAAGGCGCCGACGACGCCGACGGCCAATCCGCCGTAGCCCATGCCCAGAAAGTTCTGCCGCAGGCTTCCACGCTTTGCCGTCCAGAAGGTCGTGAAGGCAGCGGCAAAGAGGCCGCGCCAGAAGATCACCTCCCACGATCCGGCGTCGACGCCCTTGGTGAAGAGGCCCGCCGTGCTGAAGGTGATCGCCGAAATCACCAAAAGAAAAACGCCGGCGCTGTGTGCGGAACGCGGTGATCGACTCATCCCTGCCGGCCGCCGTGCTGGGTCCTGCCCTCGGCGATCGCGCCTCCTGCCCTGCGGGGCGTCTCACGGATCATCTCTTCCAGTGCCGGGACGGTCCGGACGCGCTCCAGCCCGATATCCGCCAGACTGTGGTCGTTCAAGGACCGGAGCGCGCGGATCGCGGCGCGCCGCCTGTGCCAGCGGACGATCCCGCCGATCATCCGCTGCAGCGGGGATTCCGGATGCGTCAATTCCCGATGCGCCGATCTCAGATGGGCTTGCCACCGAACCGCCGGTTCCGGTTCCACCGGTTCCAGTTCCACCGCTTCCGGACACCCGGCACGTCTCCCCCGGAAACGGCTGTCCGGATTGGGCAGCCCGCAGGTTGGGTTCATGGAGTGCGTCATCGGATTCCGCTTTGACCCTTTGCCGGGGTGATAATATTTAGATACATTTGATCTATAGGATCATCGATATTGCGCCTTGCCTTGACACAATGAGGTCTTGAATTACCTGAAAGGTATGAATATTTGTGATCTCCAGCAAACGAGAAGATCTGCACTTATCTGTTAGAAAATCTAAGTTATATATCCAGGCGCAGAATTGGGCACAGATGCAGACCCTGGCGAAGATGTAGACCGGGGCGAAGATCTAGAGAATGATGCGACCGCTCCCACCCCTGAACGCCCTCCGGGCTTTTGAAACGGCCGCCCGGCACCTCAGCTTCACCAAAGCGGCGGCGGAGCTGAACGTCACCCCGGCCGCGGTCAGCCATCAGATCAAGGCGCTGGAGGAGCTGCTCGGCGTGCTTCTGTTCCGCCGCCTGCCGCGGGCGCTGCGGCTGACCGATGCCGGTCAGGCGGCCCTGCCGATCCTCGGCCAGGGCTTCGAAAAGCTGTCCCAGGCGGTCGAGCAGATCCGTGCCCACAGCGAGAGCGGGCTCTTGACCATCAGCGTCAGCCCCTCCTTCGGCGCCCTGTGGCTGGTGCCCCGGCTCGAGCGCTTTCGGGCCCGGCACCCGGAGATCGAGACCCGCATCGACGGTACCGACCGCCGGGTCGACCTGACGCGCGGCGATGCCGACGTGGCGCTGCGCTATGGTCCCGGCGGCTATGACGGGGTGCGGGTCGACCGGCTGTTCGGTCAGGTCAACACCCCTGTCTGCAGTCCGGCGCTCTTGCGCGGTGCCCAGCCCATGACCAAATCTCCCCAGGCAAAGCAACCCCTGCGCAGTCCGGAAGACCTGCGCCACCACACCCTGCTGCACATCGTCTGGAAAGACGCCGAGGCGAGCTGGCGCATGTGGCTGCTGGCCGCCGGCCTGCCCGACATCGACCCGACCCGCGGACCGCACTTCACCCAGGAGAGCATGGCGGTTGAGGCTGCGCTCGACGGCCAGGGCGTGGCTCTGGTCGGCGACATCCTGGTGGCCGACCACCTCGCCGCCGGCCGCCTCGTGCGCCCCTTCGACCCCAGCCTCAGCACGCCGCTCACCTTCGCCTACTACCTGCTGAGCACCAATGACAGCGCCGAGCAACCCAAGGTCACGGCCTTCCGCACCTGGCTGCTCGAAGAAGCCCGCGCGACGCGGCCTGAGGCAAGGGAGCGGACTTGAGGCCCAATCGAAAACCTGTTGTCCGTCACCGACAGACCCCGGTAACCGGCGATCCGATCTGGCCGCTTAACGACGTTACAAGCTCTCTTCCTTCACCCGCCGCTCGCGGTAGAAAGTGTAGATCCCCATGCCGACGACGACGGCGCTGCCGAAGAGGGTCCAGCCGTCGGGCACCTCGCCGAACAGCAGCAGGCCCAGCAGGATCGCCCAGATCAGCACGGAGTAGCGGAAGGGGGAGACGAAGCTGACCTCGCCCACCCGCATGGTCATCACGGCGAAGAGGTAGCCGAAGAAGAGGAAGCCCGCGGCACCCGCCAGCATCGCCAGGGCGCTGGTGCTGACCGGCGGCCAGGGCACGGTCAGGGCGAGCAGGCCGCCGACCAGGGTGAGGACGAAGGAGGAACTGAGCGCGACATAGGCCGAGGGAATGCCGGCGGACAAGCGCCGGGTCGTGAGGTCCCGCAGCACGATGAAGCCGACCGCCGCGACGGCCCAGAGCGCATAGGCGTTAAAGCCCTCACCACCCGGGCGCACGATGATCAGAACGCCGGTAAAACCCACCGCGATCGCCGTATAGCGCCGCCAGCCGACCTTTTCGCCCATGAAAAGCGCGGCGGCCAGGGTGACCGCCAGCGGCAGGGCCTGCAGAATGGCCGTCGCGTTGGCGATCGGCATGTTGAAGAGCGCGGTCAGGAAACAAAGCGTGCCGCCGACCTCCCCCGCCGCCCGCACCGCCATGATCCCGGCGTCGCGGCGGGAAGGCAGATAGAAGAGCGCGCCGCGCTGCCGCAGGAGCAGGCCGATCAGCAGCGTCGCGAAGATGCCGCGCAGGAAGATGATCTGATAGAAGCCCAGTTCCCCCGAGATCAGCTTGATGGTCGCATCGTTCAGCGCAAAGCCCGCCATGGAAATCGACATGAAGAGCGCGCCGCGGACATTGTCGGAAAGGTTATGCATAGGCGGGGGAGACTAACCGATGGGGCGTGCGGTTAGCCATGCTGCTTCTGCATCCCCCTCCCGCTCTGCAGCTGGAGCTTCTCTTATTTTTCGAACAAGGGGGAAGCTCAACCCGGTCCCGATCACGAGTTGCGTCAATTATCGGGCGTTTGGCTCGATATCCCGTGTAGATGTAGGGCTAGGCAACTTGTTGAAAAAAGCCGGTGGTATAAATCGAGAGCGAGTGGATGTACGAATTGGGGCTTAGCCTCGTCTCTTCCGCCCTCAGTTTCTATGTGAGATTCGCAAGAAATCTTGAAACGCCGAATTAAGTCGGTAAGTATGTTGTGGGGAATTTTCTATCTGAGGTTTTGATGTCGGGCGTAAGAGAATTGAGAGAAAAAATTGATGTTCCCGACGAGATTAAGCAGGCGGGTTTGGACGGAAGTCTTGTCTTGTTTGTCGGAGCAGGAGTTTCGATGTTGCTAGGTTTGCCGTCTTGGCACGGGCTCGCTGCGTCGGTGCTGGAGGAGCTCAGGACAAACAAATACCTAAATTACTCTGAGATAGAACAGTTAAAGAATCTTGACCCCAAAAAACAACTCTCTATTGCGTTCCTGATAGCTAAGCAAAATAAATATAGAATAGAAACAGAAAAATATTTAAATAAAAAAAATAGAAATAGCGCTGTTTACGAGCATTTAAATAAAATCGGATCTTCATGCGTAACTACAAATTATGATGAATTTCTTGAGCCAAAATTCGTTAACAAAAAAGATGGGTCTAAAACAGCACCGAAGGCAAATAGAGTATTTGATAGAGAAAGAATGTACGCGAAATTGCTTAACGAGCCCGGTTCTGTGGTGCACTTGCACGGATGTATCCAAAACGCTGACTCGATGGTGATTACAACTAAAGATTATTTAGAGCACTATGATAGCGAAAAGGTACAAAGTTTTTTAGGTGAACTTTTTGAGAAAAAAACAGTTCTTTTTCTGGGCTATGGCCTGGCGGAAGCCGAAATTTTGGAAACTATATTGAGAAGGGGGCGTGTTAAAGGCGAAAAGGAGCGCAAGCGTTTTGCAATTCAAGGCTTTTTTCGGAGTGAGTTGCCTTTGTATGAAAAGTTGAGCGAATATTATGAAAATTCTTTTGGAGTGCATTTGCTAGGTTTTATTCGGGATTTCGAAAACTATGACGGATTAGAGGAAATAATAAGGTCATGGGCAGATCAAATTGAAATTCGAGAGCCTCCATTAGTCGAAGACTTGAATTTCATGAATGAGGTGCTTGGGGATGAATGGACTTAATGCTAGCGAGCTTGATCTTTTAGAGCGTATCGACGCGAAACATGCTCTGCAATCTGTGTTTTTTAGGAAGGCTAAGGGGCTTAAGTGGTTTGTCCCACTTTTTGAACGTGGATATTTTGATAAAACGAGAATTCCAAAACCAAAAAAAGTAAAAGATGGAAAATACATACAAATTCTAAACTGGGATGCTTTAATCTATCTTCTCAATACAGTCGAAAGTTTATCCGAAAATGAGCTTCGCGAGTTAGCGCCGCAGCTCATGCAGATAATTCGTGATTCAACGGAGTTTTCTCGAATAAACGAATTCAGTAACTATAGAGTTTGGTGTCAGCTATCGAAGGTTCTGTCGATTCTCCCTCCTGATTGCATTTCTTTAGACGATATTGAATGCGTAGATTACTGGCTTGATGATAAGTACGATGCTGGGCTTGTCGCGGAAATTATTGGTGAAAAGTGGCTCATAAGTTTACTCAATGGATCTACAAATCATTCGCTAGCATTGGCTGAAAGGCTCCTGAGTGTTCTCCTTGCCGTTAATTGCCAAATTAATGAACAAAATGGTAGAGATCAGAAAAATGTATCCTTCCGATATGAGCACTACTACGGAGAAAAAATAGTTGAGGTAGTTTCTCCGTTAGTGGGAAGGCGCCTCGGCGAATCTGGTGTTTTAGTATTTCAATCTGGACTCATCGAGGCGGTAGACTTTCTGGATAACGATAGTTGGTCTTGTATATGGCAGCCAGCAGTCCAGGAGCATGAGCAAAACAAGCACAAGAATGATGCTGTCAACATATTGGTCGCTGGGTGTCGGGACTCCTTGGAAGGGTATCTTGTAGCTGACCCAGAGGGAGCCTTCGAATGTATCGCGTCGATGCTCAAAAGCTCGTATCAGATTCTCAATAGAATCGCCATTCACACTGCAAATAAACATTTCAATAAATCGATGAAAACGTTCGATTTATTGTTTGATGAAAAGTATTTCAATTCAGGTTATAGGCACGAAATATGGCATTTTTTGAACATAAACTACGGTGATTTTTCTGAAATTCAAAAACAAAGTGTTTTGAATTTGATTGAAGCTATCCGTGTGCGCGACGATGACGGAGAAGATCTTGTAAGTGCCACTGCTTATGAGAAATGTAATTGGTTGTCCGCAATCAAAGGGCACAGTTTAAACGAACAAGCTCTTTACAACGAAGCCGTTGCGGTCGCGGGTAGTGAGCCGGATCACCCAGATTTTTCATACTATGTCTCTGTAGGTTGGGTGACGCACATATCTCCTTATGAAATTGATGAGCTGAAGTCGCTGTCTCACGAAGAGCTTATCGAAAAAGTCCGTGGTTATGAAGGTAAGGGCGGATCGTTCTATGAAGGAGAAAGTGTTGAGGGGTTATCCAAAGCAATTGGGCAATTATTTAAAGAATCACCACTTCAGTATTACGAGAATCTTGGAAAATTTGCGATTTTAGATAACACGTATGTCTACTCTATTATTGAAGCTTATAGCAGCCTTTGGGGTGAACGCGCTACGTTACCTTGGGATGATGTTTGGCGATATCTTTTGGAATTTGTAGCAGCGCTTGCAGAGAATGATGCGTTTTGGACCGACGAAAACAATACATCTCATGGTCATTACATCGCCAATCGTGATGAGTTGGTTGGTGCGATTGGTCGCCTTCTGGAGGCAGGAGCTAAGTCAGATGACCACGCTTTTGACCAAAAGTACCATCAGGCGGTCGAAAACATATTGAAACGGATCTTAGAGCGGCAAGTAGGGCGCCAGTTTGATGTTAATAGTGATGCTGTAATGGTGGCAATAAACAGTCCTCGAGGCCGATGTATCGAGGCGCTTATCAATTTGTCACTTCGGGCTTGCCGATTGGAAGACAAGCGTGGAAATGGAGAGCACATAGCGGCGTGGAGTCATTTTCAGCCATACTACGAAGAAGAGCTAAAGCGAACAACAATTGGGGAATACGAATTTGCAACTTTAGTAGTGAACTATCTCCCAAATTTCCTTTACATGTCAAAGTCTTGGGTTTCTGAAAATTTGAAAGTCATCTTTGGCCAAGATGATCATTTAAGATGGCTCTGTGCAATGCAGGGGTATTGTTATGTGAATCAAGTGTATCAAGAAGTTTATGAGCATCTAAAAGAGAGTAATTCTTTATTTAGAGCACTCGATGAAGATGTTTTAAGTTCGGAAGTTAAGAGGAAGTTAATACAAAATATTGCGTTGGCTTATTTGAGTGATTTTGAGGGCGTAGATGATAATGATAGTTCGATCAACATTTTGCTAGCTAGACAAGATGTTGAGGAGTTGTCACATCTTATTTGGTTTATTTGGACCTACCACAAGAAAAATGACATCGAAACATCGCCTAAAGTCATCCGCCTGTGGTTAAGGATGATGCAAATAGTCAATCCATCATCGGAGCAAGGGCGAGTATTTGCGTCTAATTTATGTTTGTGGTCAGTGTACGTTGACTCAATAGATGAACAGACGAGAAGACTTCTCATGGCTGTGGCACCGTACGCCGAGGAGGCCTACAATTCTCACGAGTTCATCGAGAATTTGGCGAGGTTGAGCAACAAGCAACCGCTCGAAGTTAACAAGATATGGAGCGAGATTCTCGAGCGATATACACCGACTTATCCCGAAAAAGATATTCGCCGCATGCTATCAAACTTGGTTGCCGTAGGAGCGGAGGGGCAACGAGAAGCACGTGATATTGTTAGCAAATATTTAAAAAACGGAGTTGAAGGACCGGCATTGTGGCTAAAGGACATCGATGTGTGATGTTTTTGAGAGAGCGATGCGCGATATTCTTGGACTCTAGATGTAGCTCAAACTGCTTAGTTAAAGCACATAACCTCGGTCTATTTTTTGCCATTGAACCGCCTTAACAAGGAGGGGGCGCGGGGGAACGTGTTCCCCCGAATCAATTGCCCAGTTCCCTACAAACCCTTCCCTGCCGCTTCCACCGCCTCCGCAATAACCCCTTCATCCCCGATGTGGTTCGTCAGCAGCAGCACCAGCCGGCTGTTGAAGGCTTGGCTCTGTTCCGGCGACAGGTCCCGGTGCGCATCGATCAGGACCTGATAGATATCGTCCGGGCGGGTGAGGCGGGGATCGCTCTTCAACTGCGTGCTCATGCGGCGGTTCCTTCTGTTGCGGCCTCGGCATCGGCAGCCGCCAGACCTTTCCCCAATGCCCGGTGCAGCGCGCCGCGGATCGCCTGGGGGTCGGCTTCGCGCCAGCGGGCGGTGACGTGCTGGTCGGGGCGGATGAGATACAGACTGCCGGGGCGGGCGTCGTAGCGGGCTTCGGTCATGAGCTGTTCGCTGTCGATGAGCGCGCCTGCCGGGGCTTTGCTTCCGGGCGGGAAGATGGGGACAAGGCGCACGGGGACCTCTAACCCGGCCAGGGTCTCGCGCAGCTGGGCGAGGCTGTCTTCGGTCTCATCCGCGCGGGCGAAGTAGAGGCCGCAGAACTCGCCGCTCAGGTGGTGCAGCAGCCAGCTTTCACGGCCCTCCGCCGTGGTCACCGGGGCGTCGGCGCAGGGCGCGCCCGGTACCATCGCACCAATGAAACCCAGACTGTCCGGCGAGTTCAGGGCGGACTCGCTGTAGGTCGAGGGCAGGGACAGCCGTCCGCTGTTCACCAGACGCCGGGCGAAGTCATGATCCCTTGCAAGCTCCAGCGTCGCATCCCGAAAGGCGCGGCTGGCGGCGCTTTTGGGGGTGATGAAGTCGGTGCTGCGGGTGGAGTTCAGGATGTTTTCGTCGGCGGCGTAGGCGCGCTCGGCGTGGTAGCTTTCCAGCAGGCTTTCCGGCGCCTTGCCGGCCAGCACCAGATCCAGTTTCCAGATCAGGTTGTCGATGTCCTGCAGGCCGCTGTTGGCGCCGCGCGCGCCGAAAGGCGAGACCTGGTGGGCGGAATCGCCGATGAAGAAGATGCGGCCGTGGCGGAATTTTTCCAGGCGGCGGCATTGGAAGGTGTAGACGCTGACCCACTCCAGCTCGAACTCGACGTCATCGCCCAGCATGGCCTTCAGGCGCGGGATGACGTTTTCGGGTTTGCGTTCTTCCTCCGGGTCGGCGTCCCAGCCGAGTTGCAGGTCGATGCGCCAGACGTCGTCGGGCTGTTTGTGCAGCAGGGCGGACTGCCCCTTGTTGAAGGGCGGGTCGAACCAGAACCAGCGCTCGGTCGGGAAGTCGGCCTTCATGATCACGTCGGCGATCAGGAAGCGGTCCTTGAAGACCTGGCCCTTGAAGTCGAGGCCGAGCAGGCGGCGGGTGGCGCTGCGCGCGCCGTCGGCGGCCAGCATATAGTCGGCGGCCAGACGGTACTCGCCGTCCGGGGTCTCCAGGATCAGGGTCACGCCGTCTTCCCGATTCTCCACACCGACCAGCTTGTTGTTCCAGCGCAGGTCGATCTCGGGATGCTTCAGGACTTCGCGGACGGTGAAGGCTTCGAAGTGGTACTGCTGCAGATTGATGAAGGCGGGCATGCGGTGGCCTTCTTCAATCTGCAGCAGGTCGAAGGCGTAGAGCTGTTCCTCGCCGAAGAAGACCTTGCCCTTCTTCCAGGTCACGCCCTTTTCCACCAGCGCATCCCCGACACCCAGCCGGTCCATGATCTCCAGCGACCGCTTCGCCCAGCAGATCGCGCGCGACCCGGTACTGACCGTGTTGTCGTCGTCCAGCACGACCACTTTGCGGCCCCGTTGGGCGAGGTCGAGCGCGGCGGCGAGCCCGACCGGTCCTGCGCCGATGATCACCACCGGATGGCGCACGGGTGTCGTGGCGGACTGATCCGGCGAAGGTTGGTAGGTGAAATCGGTTGCTGCTGAAGCTGTGTCTGTTGAACCCGAGTTCATGACCGCATACTCCCTAAGTGGCAGTCGTATTTGTTGCTGTTACGCGCTCGATCTTGTTGCCGAGTCTTTTTTTGTTTTTGGCTCGGTGCCAAGGGTTTGGTTTGATCTAGTTTCGGTGCCGGCCCACACCCCCTCCCGACCACCCACAGGATAATCGCATTGGGTGGTCGGGAGGGGGTGTGGGCTGGAGCCGGTTTCGACGCCAGTCGAAACTTAATCAAACAACTTGCCGGAGCCGGTTCGGCGTGAGCCGAACTTAATCAAACCTACGCTTCCGCAAACTTAACTTCCTTATCCCTCTCAAGCGCGGCCCACATTTCCATGTCGCGTTCTGCCGTCCAGATGCGCGGGTCGGTGATGCCCTGGGCTTCGTCGAAGGCGCGGGTCACGTCGAAGGGCATGCAGTGTTCGAAGATCACCCACTCGCCGTATTTTTCCGACAGCTTGGCGAAGGTCTCGGCGTAGACGGCGTTCAGTTCCTTCTTGTCGGCCACGCCCTGTTTGACGGCTTCGAACATCTCGCTCAGGAAGGCCTGGGTGCCGTCGATGGCCTTGGCCACGTCCTCGGGAGTCTCCAGCGCGTCGCCCCGGCCGGGGATCAGCTTTTGGGCCCCAAACTCGCGGAGCGCTGCGAGGGTGGTCGGCCAGTCGGTCAGGTAGGCGTCGCCGGTGTAGGGCGTCGCGCCGAACTCGACCAGGTCGCCGGAGAAGCAGATCTTGTCCTCGGGCAGCCAGGCGATGATGTCGCCCTTGGTGTGACCGCGCCCGATGTGCTTGAGCTGCACTTCGCGTTTGCCCAGGTGGAGCGTCATCTCGCTTTCGAAGGTCATGGTCGGCCAGGTCAGGCCGGGCACGGATTCGACGGACTCGAAGAGGCGCGGGAAGCGCTGGACTTCCGATTTGAAATCCTGCGCGCCGCGCTCGACGATCAGGTCATAGGTGCCCTGGCTGGAAATGATTTCCTGCGCACCGTAGGCCGAGGCGCCCATGACGCGCACGGCGTGATAGTGGCTCAGCACCACATGCTTGATCGGCTTGTCGGTGACGCCGCGGATGCAGTCGATCAGGGACTGGGCCTGGACCGGGGTGGCCTGGGCATCCATCACCATCACGCTGTCGTCGCCTATTACCACGCCCGAGTTGGGGTCGCCCTCGGCGGTGTAGGCGTAAACGCCCTCGGCCAGCTCGGTGAAGGTGATTTTCTTTTCCTGCAGGTCGGCTTGTGACGCGAAGGTGGGCGAAGCGGATTTATCAGTCATTGTTCTCTCTCCTGCGGGGGTATTCTTTTAAGCTTCGTGTTTCACGACCTGCTGGTCGATGGCGCCGAAAATGGAATGGCCGTCTTGGGCCAGCATCTCGATGCGGACCCGGTCGCCGAACTGCATGAAGGGGGTCTTGGCCGCGCCCTCGTCGATGATCTCCAGCATACGCTTTTCCGCGAGGCAGGAGGACCCGGAGGAACGGTCCAGGTTCGACACCGTGCCCGAGCCGACGATGCAGCCCGCCATCAGCTTGCGCGACTTCGCGGCGTGGGCGATCAACTGCGGGAAGGTGAAGGTCATGTCCGTGCCCGCGTCGGGCTTGCCGAACAAATCTCCGTTTAAATGCGTGACCAGGGGCAGGTTGACCTTGCCGCCGTCCCAGGCATTGCCCAGCTCGTCCGGCGTGACCGCGACGGGGGAGAAGGCGCTGGAGGGTTTGGCGTGGAAGAAGCCGAAGCCCTTGACCAGTTCGGCGGGGATCAGGTTGCGCAGGGAGACGTCGTTGACCAGCATCAGCAGCTTGATGTGGCTCCCGGCGTTTTCCGGCGTCACGGCCATGGGTGTGTCATCCAGGATCACGGCGACTTCGCTCTCGAAATCGATGCCCCAGTCCTCACTGCCCGCGATGATGTCGTCGCGCGGGCCGAGGAAGTTGTCCGAGCCACCCTGGTACATCAGGGGGTCGGTCCAGAAACTCTCGGGCAGCTCCGCGCCGCGCGCCTTGCGCACCAGCTCTACGTGGTTCACATAGGCCGAGCCGTCGGCCCACTGGTAGGCGCGGGGCAGGGGTGATTCCAGGGTCACCGGGTCCAGTTCGAATGCGGCGGACAGGTCACCGGCGTTCAGCTTGGCGTAGACCGCTTCCAGTTCCGGGGCTTTGGTCTCCCAGTCTTCCAGGGCGGCCTGCAGGCTGGTGGCGATGCCGGGGACTTCCACGGCGCTGGTCAGATCGCGGCTGACGACAATCAGGGTGCCGTCGCGGCTGGCGGATTTGATGCTGGCGAGTTTCATAGGGATCTCTCTGCGTTTTTAGTTTGTTTTAGTCTGTTTCTTATTGAGGGCCGTCAGGTGACGCACGTTAAGTGACCCACGTTAAGTGACGCGCCAGCTCTTCACGTAGTCCGGCTGCTCGATGCCGCTGGGCAGGTCACCGACCTCCAGGGCGTCGCGGGTGTCGATCATCACGGCGTATTCGTCGGTCGCGGCCTTCTTGGGCGTGAAGGCCCCGGCCAGGGCTTTCGGGTGCGGGCCGTGGGTGAAGCCGCAGGGGTGGAAGGTCATCATACCCGGATGAATGTTGTCCCGGCTGAAGAAATCTCCGGCGTGATAGAACAGCACCTCATCGTAGTCGTCGTTGTTGTGATAGAAGGGCACCTTAAGCGCGTCGGGGTCGCTCTCGAAGGGACGCGGTGCGAAGGTGCAGACCACGAAACGATTGCCGACGAAGGTGGTGTGGGCCGAGGGCGGCAGGTGATAGCGGTCGCTCAGCAGCGGACGGATGTCGCGCACATTGATACGCACCGGCGCCAGATCGCCTTTCCAGCCCACCGCATCCAGCGGGTTGAAGGGAAAGGTGACGGTGCTGACCGCGTTGCGGCGCTTGATGGCGACCTGCCAGGTTTTGCCGGAGCCGTTTTCGCCCGAACCATTCATGTCTTCCTGCTGGTCCTTGAAGGTCTCGTCCAGCGTGGGGATATCCAGCATGGCCGGATCAAAGATCGCGTGCGGGCCGAGCATGCCCTTGTCGGGCAGCATGTAGCTGCCGTTGGTGGCCTCGATCAGCAGGGCGGTCATGGGCTCTGATGACTCCAGCCGCCACATGGTGCCGCGCGGGATCATGATGTAGTCGCCGGCTTCCACCGCCAGATGACCAAAGTCGCAGAAGAGATCGCCCTTGCCCTGATGCAGGAAGATCAGCTCGTCGCCGTCGCCGTTGCGCGCGAGTTTCTCCATGGTCTCCGGCACACGCCAGAAGCGTACCTGGACGGAGGCATTGTGCAGCACTGTTTTGGCGTCCCAGGGCGAGGCCTCGATCTGGTTGATCAAGGTCAGATCGAAGGCGCGCGGGCGCAGCGGACCTTCCCAGTCGATCCAGCCGGTCGGCGGGTTCTTGTGATAGATGTGCGCCGCCGGTCCGAAGAAGCCCTCCTTGCCCATCTCCCGCTCATAGGTGCCTTCGGGCAGATTGGTGTGGGCCTGGCGGGAAGAAAGCCCCTCGACCCGGGGAAAGGAAATGTAGTTTTTCATGCTCTCACGTTCCTTCGAATTTCAGTCAGGCCTTCGAATTTCAGTCAGGCCTTCGAATTTCAGTCGGGCCTTCGGTCTCTGGTCCGGCCTTTGTCTTTGATCCGGCCTTCGGTCTTGCGCCAACCCGTCTCGCTTGGGTCTGTGTTCCTTTGGCGGATGACCAGACTTCAAGTCCCGTGCCGCCGGAATTTCCGGATCACCCGTACCGGGGCAAGCCTGCCCGGCATACCGCGTCCGATCGTCTGACAGCACACAACAGCTTTTTACCCTGACGGAAATCAGGCCGGCTTCGCGCCGCCCGATGCAGCTCAGGCCAGATGTGTCTCAGGCCAGCTGCAGCTCGGGCCAGGAACGTCTCAGGCCAGATGCGTCGGCCGGATCCTCCGCTTCCGCGAAAGGCTCCCCAGGAGCGGGACACCGGATAAATGCGCCGGGTCTTCCGGTGCTGGTTCTCTCCCCTTGGCGGCCTTCTTACAGGCTCTGCGTGCGACCTCATTCCGCCTCTTGTTTCTTGCAGTCAAAATGGTTTCATATGAAACTAATGTCAAGTTGCACGTTGCGCCGGCTTGAGGATTTTGGCCGGTCCCTGATCGTCAATGGGCTGCCCGTGGGGCCGCCCAGGCCTGGAGATTTGTTCGCCTCTATGCGGCGGGCCATGCGGGGGAGCGGCGCTCTTCGGGCGGTGACCTGTGTTCTAGCCACTTGTGCCAGCGTTCTAGCCACTTGAGACCGAGCCGGGTTCACGCGTATGTTCGGTTCCCGCGGGCGAAGCAGATTCCCGCAACAAAAGACCGGAATTCGGAGACTTCATGACGGGTAAGACAGAGCCAGGCGAGCGCAGGGGCCGCAGCGCGCAAAAACGCGGACGTGGCGAGGACGCGCGGGGCGCGCGCGGGCGCGAGGGGCGTCAACGGACGCTTCGTGAGACCAAAGCCCAAAGCAAGCCGAAACCCCAAAGCGCGCCAAAACCCCACAGCAAAAACCCGGCGCCGGGCAAGACGGGCGTCCGGAACAAGACTGCGGAAGCCAAGACGGGACCGGGCGCGGCGGAGCTGCAGCTCGACAGCTTCCTGCCCTATCGGCTTTCGGTCCTGAACAATATGGTCAGCCGGGCGCTGGCCGAGCAGTATCAGGCGCGCTTCGGCCTCTCGATCCCGGAGTGGCGGGTGATGGCCAACCTGGGCCGCGCCGCGCCCATGTCCGCGAACGAGGTCGCCGAGCGTACCTCCATGGACAAGGTCAAGGTCAGCCGCGCCATCTCGCGGATGCAGAGCGCGGGTCTCTTGAAGCGCGAGACAGATCCGCGCGATCACCGGGTCAGCAGTCTCAAGCTCTCCGCCAGGGGCAAACGCATCTACGACAAGATCGCGCCCATGGCCCTGGCCTGGGAGCAGGAGTTCCTTTCCGTGCTCAGCGAACGCGAAATCGCCGCTTTCGACAAAATCCTGGCAAAACTGGACAAACGCATCCGCGAATAGCGAAGGCTGTGGCATTTGTATGTCATAACGACTTGTATTTCTGCATTTTGGCGATATTGTTTGTATAGAAATTCGATTTTTGATTGATTTTGGCAAGGGTGGCCTATGTTTTCGGCGGCATCGCGTCAGGTTTGTCTGGCGCTCTTCTTATGCGCGACGGCGGTTGCTATGGCTCCGGGCCAGCTCGAGGCGGAGGAGTCGGGACTTTACACCCTTGGGAAGTACGCGGCCTATGCGCGTCATTGCGGTCATCACTCCTTGGCCAAGGAGCTTCAATCGCGCTACGGCGACCTTGAAGATTTCAAGTCCGGCCGCCGTCAGCACGACTTGCAAAAGTATGATTACGTCCGCCTCCCCTGCGGCAGAGTCGAGGACGCTCTGGTGGATTTCCTGGAAGAAGTGAAGGCTGAGGACGCGAAGTAAGTTCCGTGCTTTTCGGTATTAGTCAGTAAGGTATCGGCATGATTTCTAAGTTTCCGCGCCCATATGCTCCAGCGCTTTTTCTGGCTGTAATCGCTGTCTTATTGAGTCCGAACCACGTTCAGGCAGAGGAATCTAACCTCTACAAGATCGGCCGTGCCGCTGCGTACGCCAGTCATTGCGGTCACCGCGATCTCGTCTCGGAACTTCAGGCACGCTATGGCGATTATCGGGATTTCAGGACGGGACGGCGCAAAAACGATCTCCAGAAGTACGACCGGGTGCGTCTCGCCTGCGGTGATTTGAAGAAAAACCTGGAGGAGTTTCTTGAAGAAGTGCGCGCGCTTGAAGCGCAGGACGCTGCAAATAGCACTGGTTCCCAGGTAGAGCCTAGTGACGAGGGAAATGGCACTGATCCCCAGGTCGAGCTCAGCGATGAGGAGAAGCAGGCTGCGCTCGATCGGATCTATAGTGACATCATGGCCAGCATTCTTGCGAAGGATGGCAAGTGGAAAAGTGATCGACGCGGCAGGCTTATCGAACACATCAGCACTTATCGAAATTCAGAGACTCGTGGAGGAGGTTTTAAAAGCCTTGCGGCTTGTTTGTCTTGGGATCACGAAAACGGAGCTTTGAGTTATAGGGGTTGGGCCGCCGAACAACGTGGAGACTGGCCTACCAGCAAGTATTTTACGGTTCAAAAATGTCGCAACCTCAAAGCCCGGAGGAACCTCGCTTGCGAGTGTGTATCGGTTGACCGTAATGATGAAAACACATTGTCTCTCCCTGATCACATCCTTTCACGCTACGAGCGTTTGATTGATGCGGAAGTGAACGAGATAGGCGATCAGCCGGAGTCTTCCGACTAAAACGGCAACCCCCATGCAAAAGGCGCAGCGACCGCGCCGACGACCCATTGGTCGTCCTCGAGCCGCCAGCGGATGAACATCAGCTCGCGCATATCCGGCCGGTTCGGTGGTGAAAAGCGTGTGTCTTCGGCGCGTTGCCAGGGGTGGCCGTGGGTGCTTTGCACAAAGTCCCGGATGCTATCGCCGTCGCCCTCGAAAAAGCTCTCTTAAGGGCCGATGCGGTCTTTCAAGTCCCGTCGCAGGTCGAGGAGACTATGGACGCTATGGGCTTCCGCGTCGCCGGTGGTGCTCTCGAAGGTCCAGGCCCCGCGCTGGGGGAAGAGCGTAAAAAAAGCCTCCGTATCCGCGGCTTTCAGCGCAACGAGGAAGCGGTTCATGGCGTACTGCGGCGCTTTTTGTTCACTCTCCGTGAGGGGCGGTGGCGCCCTACTGGCCCCGATTCTTGACTCAGGCGGGGCCTCTTCCGGACCGGTACAGCAAACCAGGCAAAACCAAGGAAAAGTGCGAGCATCGAAGTGAAAGGACTCTTCTGCATGTCATGATCTCCCCTGGTCAGCGCCAGACGATTTCGCGGGCACAGGCTGCCGGGCAGCTCCTTGACGCCGTAATCCCGGAGCGCGCTCCATCCAGGAGAAGCGGTTGAATTTCGTAAGGGTCATCATGGCGGAACCAGCGGCCTGCATGGAAATCCCCTTCAAACGGCCTTTCACACACGCCGAATGCATTGGATATTGCCGCCATAAAAGAGCGGACTGTGCAACTGAAGCTGGGATAAATCAGGAGCCCCGTAACCGCATCATCGCCTGCCGCGCCACGTCGCCGACGGCGGGGCTCTGGGCGTCAGGGTTCGCGAGGATAGCTTCGTAATCGAACCATTCGGCCTCCGAGACATCGTCGGCGGCCAGAGGGGCGCCGCTGATGTACTCGCATAGGATGGCAACCAGAACATAGTGATGTTCGAGCGCACCCTCATTGTTGTGAATGATTACGTCGACTGATGTCAGGGTCTCGCGGGCTTCGGCTTCGACGCCGGTTTCCTCTTGCAGTTCGCGGACCGCAGCTTCCATGACGGTCTCGCCCAGTTCGATCTTGCCGCCGGGAAAGCCCCAGAGGCCGGCGTTGGGCCTGTTGTTTCTGCGCACCAGGAGGAGTTGCGCGCCGCGAACGACAACGGCGAGTGCCGCGGGAATCGGTCTTTCAGTCATGCCGCTAACGTCCATCTGACTTAAATAGGAAGCAAGACTACGTCACTGGACGCGGGAAATAAAATTTTTGCCGCCTGTCGGATTTCAAACCTCTGCTGCGTCTAGGAAATAAGCAACTCCGGAAACGAAAGGCCTTTCCGTGGGGGGCTTTTCAAGCCGGTTTCAACAGAAAAAGAGGAGAAAATCGCCATGACGCTTGCCATCTCACCCTTCTTTGCGGGACTTCTGATCGTGCTGCAGGTTTTCATGACCGCCTTTGTCGGGCTGTACCGCGTCAAGTCCGGTATCGAATTTCTCGATGGCGGAGACGTAACCATGACCCGCCGCATGCGCGCCCATGGTAACTTCATCGAGACCGTTCCTATTGCCCTGTTGCTCATGGTGCTGGCCGAGCTCAGCGGAGCGCCCGCCGTTCTGCTGTGGTCAGGCGGTGCAGCGCTGCTCGCCGGCCGTATGCTTCATGCCTACACGATCATGAAGTACGGCACGGCGCCCGGCCGGGCCATCGGTATGGCGATGACAACCCTGCCCATGGCGGTCTTTGGTGCTTTTCTGGTCTGGTCCGTGCTGACCTCGCCGGCTCTCGGAAGTTAGGGAAGCCCTATGCCTTACGATCCTCATCTTGCCGATCTCATGCGTGCGGCTTTGGAGCCGCGCCGCGGCATCACCGAGAAAGCCATGTTTGGCGGATTCTGCTGGTTTCTGAACGGCAATATGCTTTGCGGTGTCGAGGTTGGCCGCTTCATGTTCCGGGTCGGCAAAGAGCGGGAAGCCGAAGCTAAAAAGCGTCCGGGGGCCGAGCAGGTGGTTTTCAGCGGGCGGCGCATGGGCGGGATTGTATGGGTCGAGGCGGATGCCTGCCTGGAGACCGGACTGGAGAGCTGGATCGATCTGGCCTCGCAGTTCGCCGGCTCTCTGCCGCCGAAGTAAAGCCCCTACGCAGCTAAAATCTTCCAAGGAGATATGATGATAGAGCGCGGATTCGACGGTTTTCCTGTGGGGGGAATCACTTTCCTGCAAGAGCTTATGGAGAACAACAACCGGCCCTGGTTCGCGCAAAACCGCGCCCGCTACAAGGACGCGCTGGAAGCGCCGGCCAAGCTGTTTCTGAGCGAGGTGGAACGGGAGCTCATGCGATGTTTCGATGAAGCCTTCACCGGAAAGATCTTTCGCCTGCATCGGGATCTGCGTTTCTCAAAAGACAAAACACCCTACAACAGCCATCTCCGCATGGCGTTTTTTCCCGGCGGCGATGCGCACGCGGGCCAGGGGTTCTATTTCTCGCTGGAGCCGGAAGGTTTTGTTCTGGGTGGCGGCGCGACGGGGTTTTCTCCTTCCGGTCTGGATCGCTTCAGGCACCAGCTGCTTGATCAGACACAAGGACCTGCAATCGATTCCCTAGTGTCCGGGCTGGTTCAAAACGGATACCGTTTGGAGCCCGCGGAGCTAAAACGGGTGCCTGCCGGTTTTGAAAAGGACCATCCGCATGCGCCCCTGCTGCGCCGCAAAAGCCTGACGCTCTGGCGTGATTTCACGGGTCACCAAGGGCTGATAGGGCGTGGCGCGGTTGGATTCTGCATGAAAGTCTTCCAGGAGCTTCACCCTTTGCTACGTTTCCTGAACGCCCCCTGAAACTGGCGTTTCCGCAGATCCGGGCATAGGTATATTGTATGTTTACATATAATATGTAATGATAATGCTTTCTGACGGATTGTACTTAAGAGGCAAGTTCCATGGCCGCTTCCCCTGCGTCGCCCGCGACCGTGAGCGCGATCGAAAAACTTTTGAAGGACCGTTCCGCCACCAGCCTGGTCAACTTCACCCTGGGCCCCCTCCAGGTGACAACGGCTCTATTGGCTGACGTCGGGAAGGCGGTGGCAGCCGGAAAGATCAAGGTCGTCATCGATCCGACCATTTCCCACGACGCGATTTACAATGCGAAGAGCAATCAGCTTCAACTGAAGCGTAACGTCGCAGCGCCCGGTCTTCTCGAGCGTGCACTCATCGTCCATGAGGCGACGCATGCCATCAACGATATGCGCAAACTCGGCCGGACGCCGAACATCGATGACGAGGCCGCAGCCTATATCGCGCAGGCGCTTTATCTCTATCGCAATCACCCCGTGAAGACCGAGCGTATGAAAGATAGGGGCAATCCCGCTGCCGATCGGCTGTATGCCGCTGCCTACGCCGCGGCGGTGGCGATCATCGGGAAGAAGAATGCAGCGGCTATTGCTGTAGAAGTTTCGAAGGTGCGCGCTGCACTGAAACTGGTGCCGCAGTACAAGAAAACCATCGGCATGTCGGCCATCTACAGCGGCATCTGACGACCTGCCGGCGCCAGCTTCTTTTTTCATACCTCCGCGAGATATCAAACGATGGTTTACATAGTTTCAAGTGAAACTATCATGGCTCTGTGATGCGCGAAAACCTATCCATATCCAAACCCGGTCCACGTTCAAAAAAGCAGGTGCCGCATGAAGCTCTACAGTTATTTCCGCAGCTCGGCCGGCTGGCGGGTCCGTATCGTGCTTGCCCTCAAGGGGCTGGACTTCGACCTCATCCCCGTTCACCTGCTCCGTGGCGGCGGTGAACATCTGGGGGCCGAATACGCGAAAACCAATCCCCAGAGGCTGGTGCCGGCCCTTGAAGACGACGGGGCGGTGTTCGCGCAGTCGCTGGCGATCATGGAGTATCTGGAGGAAACCCATCCTACCCCTTCTTTGCTGCCCGGCGACGCTCAGGACCGTGCCAGGATCCGTGCCTTCTGCCAGGCCATTGCCTGCGAGATTCATCCGCTCAACAATCTGCGGGTTTTGAAATATCTGGTGCGCGAACTTGGGTGCGACGAGGACGCAAAGCTTGCCTGGTACGCGCACTGGATCCAGGAAGGCTTCCGGCCGGTCGAAAAACTGTTGGAAGGGAGAGACGGTCCCTACTGTTTCGGCGCTGAACCCACACTTGCGGATGCCTGTCTCGTCCCTCAGGTCTTTAATGCCGAGCGCTTTAACGTGGATCTCTCGGCTTTTCCGAAGGTTCAGGCGGTCAACGCGGCTTGTCTGGCGCACGAAGCCATCGCCGCAACTGTTCCCGCCTTACAGCCGGATGCCGAATAGAGGAACGCCGAAGACGTTCAGGAGTGTTGGAGGTAAGCGGCCGCGCCGGTAAGCGCAGGATAGTCCGCTGTGATGACGTAACAGGGGATCGCGGCGACGTAACTCGAGAGACGGCCTTTATCTTCAAAGCGCTTGCGGAAGTCACTGGCGGTGAAGACCTCGCCCAGTTGCGGGATGATCCCTCCACCGATGTATATGCCGCCTCTGGCACCCAGAGTAAGTGCGAAGTCACCGGCAAAACTGCCCAGGAGCGCGCAGAATATTTCCAGAGCTTCCCGGCAGGCCTCGTCATCGTCTGCAGTTGCGCGGGCCACGATCTCGGCGGGTGCGAGTTCCTGCGGTGCCTTACCATCCAGCAGGCTGATCGACTGATAGAGGGCCTGCAGCCCCGGACCTGAAAGAACCCGCTCCGCCGACACCCGGCCGTAGTGGTGTTCCAGATGCAGCAGGATGCTGGTTTCGCGGCGGCCGGAAACCGCGAGCGACGCGTGGCCTCCCTCCGAGTCCAGCGGAAGCCACCCTCCTTTATGGGGGATGAGGCCGGAAACCCCGAGACCTGTTCCCGGCCCAACCACGCCGACCGGCAATTTCCCGACCTGCCGGACGCCGCCGATCTGCCGCAGGCTGCTGGCGGGCAGATGCGGCAGGGAGAGCGCGAGTGCCATGAAGTCGTTGATGATTTCGAGACGCTGTAGCCCAAGCTGCTCTTTGGTGCGTGCCCGCGAAAAGTCCCAACCGTTGTTGGTCATGCGGATGCGGTCTTCGTGGGTCGGGCAGGCGAAGGCAAAACAGGCCTCGCGCGGTTGCGGGAGTCCTGCGCCTTCCAGGTAGGATTGCGCGGCGTGGGCCGGGTCGCGGTAGTCGGCGCAGGCGAGCGTGCGGGCCTTTATGATCTTGCCGTCTGCGGTCACGATGGCGAAGCGGGCGTTTGTGCCGCCTATATCCGCGATCAGGCTGAGATCTCCAGTGGTCAAAACCTTGTCGTCCGATGCCTCTGCCGGCCCGCTCTTAGATCCCGGTTTCTTCGATGCCATACCCGCCGCGTCCCGCTCTTCCGGTCAAGGCAGCACGCCGGCGCACCTGCGGACAGCTCTGCCTCACGATCAGACTCCGCTGGATTTGTAGCACGCCGGGCACGTCAGAGCCACGTTGTAAGGCCGGAAACGGTGCCTACGATTGCTGTTTGTTGGAAGCAGCCCCGCAGTATCAGCCTTAAGCCGCAAGGCTGAGCGGGAGTTTGGATATCACCCGGAAGCGGGCGCGGTCCGGCCGCAGGGTCGGTCCGGCTTGCTCGATCCTGGCGAAGCGCGCGAGCAGTTTGGAAAAAGCGAGACTGGCTTCCATGCGGGCCAGGGAATTGCCGGCACAGATGTGGATGCCGTTTCCGAACGCCAGGTGGCGGTTCGGCGTCCGGGTGATATCGAAGGCCTCGGGTTCCGGGAATTGCCGTTCGTCATGATTGGCCGCGGCAATGCCGATGTGCAGGAAGGTGCCCGCGGGTAGAAGCTGGTCATGCAGAGTGACATCGACTGTGGCGCGCCGGTTGCCGATCTGAAGGGGGCTCTCGTAGCGCAGCATTTCCTCGACCGCGGTTTTCATCAGGGCCGGGTCGTTGCGCAACAGTGCCATCTGATCCGGGAAGCGCAGCAGCAGGTCCATGCCATTGGAGATCAGCGTTGTGGTGGTGTCATGGCCTGCGTTCAGCAGAAAGATGCAGTTGTGCATCAGTTCCAGTTCGCTGAGGCCGTCCGGGCTGTCGTGATCGGCAAGCAGTGCGGAGAGAATATCGGTCTCCGCGCGCGCGCTCAATCTGCTGCGCTTCCAGGCGATCAAATCGCGCAGATAATCCTTGAAGGCCTCAACCGAGGCATTGCCGGTTGCGAGTTGCTCCGGGGTCAGGCGCGGCTCCAATCCGCCCAGGATCACGTTCGCCCAATTGCGCAGGGGCTCGCGTTCGTCCCCGGGGATGCCCAGCATATCGCCGATCAAATTGAGCGGGATGGCGTTGGCGAAATCGTTGACCAGATCGATTGTTCCGGCGTCCTCGGCCTGGTCCAGCAAGGTGTCGATCATGTCCGCGACGTTGACTTCCAGGGCCTTGAGAGTGCGGGGCGTGAAGAAGGGTGCCAGTAGCCGCCGAACCCGGGTGTGATAGGGCGGGTCGTTGAAGACCAAAGACGTGGTGTGATGTTCGTACAGCGGGCCGTCGCCGAACTTTGGTTTGAAGTCGATTTTTTTGTCCGAGCTATAGCTTTGATGATCCTTCAGGATCGAAGCGGCATCCTCGTAGCGGCTGATGAAGAAGCTGCCGTCTGATTGCTGACTGAGCGGGGTGTTGTCGCGAACCTCGCGGTAGACGCCGTACGGGGCCTGATAAAACTCAGGACTCAGGTTGGCCAACTCGAATCCACGGCTGTTTGCGGTCATAGCTTAATCATGCCTTCATAATCTTCTGTTCATAATCGCTTTACCATCTGCAGGTTGCTGCAACAGCGAAAAACCTTATGATGGAGCTTCCA
Organism: Denitrobaculum tricleocarpae; assembly: GCF_007004665.1. Taxonomy (GTDB): domain Bacteria; phylum Pseudomonadota; class Alphaproteobacteria; order Kiloniellales; family Kiloniellaceae; genus Denitrobaculum; species Denitrobaculum tricleocarpae. The sequence goes on from NZ_ML660063.1 coordinate 61,587, forward strand.
GTCGTCGCCCAGGGTCCGCCCGGTGACGGCCCCGTCGCCGGCTTCTGCGCCGCTTCATAGCCCAGTTGCGTCACAAAACGGTTCTGGGTTTGTCATTCCAGGTTGAGAATTCAAAAACGACGATCACGATGATCGTCGCTTCTGAATTCTCAACCTAAAGGTCGCAGAAAAGACCAAGCTGTCGCAAGCTCCACAGAATTCAGCCGCAAAAGCGCTAACACTGCCGCTTTGCTGCTGGGAAACTGTGGAGACGGCATCCAGCGCCGACGTGAAAAAAAACTGTAAACGATCATGTAAGTAGGAACGTTCCAGATTATGATTTCAGATACCATCGGCGGCCGCATCCGACAGGCCCGCAGTGAAGCCGGACTTAGCCAGCGGCAACTGGCGACCCGCCTGGCCGTGACCACCAAGACCCTCGAGAACTGGGAAGAGGACCGCAGCGAGCCGCGCGCGAACAAGCTGGTGATGATGGCCGGTGTTCTGAACATTCCCTCGACCTGGCTCTTGACTGGCGATGCGCCGAAGGAAATGAAGCGCGGCTTCGATTTCCAGGAGACCATGGGGATATCCCAGAAACTGGAGCGGGCCATGGCAATGCAGGTCGCACTTTCCTCGCTGCTGGAAGAGGTCTCCTCCGATGTCTCGCGGCTTCAGAACGAGCTGGACAGCGAGCTGGAGATGGAAGCCTGAAGCCCGGCGGGCACTGCGCCCCGGAGAATCCAGGGCGTTTCATCAAAGACCCCGTCTGACCACTTGTTCCTCCTGCCATAAGCGGGCCCTATGACATGAGCGAGGTTTCGGGCGGATCTGGTCGCGCTCGTTAGTCTTGCCATTCTGACGGGTGTAAAGTTTTTTTCGCTGCATCGGTGGGACGGCTGCCAGGGCTGATGCCGGCAAACTGTCACGGCCTCATCACTCTATCGTCCCTTTGTGTGTGGCGTATCCGACAGGCACAGGCTTGACCAACCAACCGCCGCGTCTGGCCGAAAGCTACTCCTGCCTGTCTTCCACGGGTCGTTTCCTTCCCGGCTTTCCAGGCCGCCGCGGTTTTCTCACATTCCCTTTGCGGATTTCTCGCTGCCCTGCTTCAGAGGGCTATGCAAACATTCCAGTAGATCCGGTTAAGTGCTGCTTTCTGCGGCGCCGCCCGTCGTAAGGGTAAAACTACATATGCCTTGTGCGGGCATGCGGGTTCCCTGCGGCTACGCCAGTTGCTAGGTACATGGCAGCCTGATGCTTGTAAGCGAACAAAGTCTCTTGCAGACCGATTCCGACTGCGGGTTGTGCAGGCTGATTTTACATTCAAATTTTTTGATTTAAGCGAACTGAGAGGACCTCAATCATGTGGGTCAGGACAACACGACTTGCGGGTGCGGCCTGTATCGCAGCCCTGCCGTTTTTTTCGAGTTCAGATCTATCCGCGGCGCCGATTTTTTTCGATGACCGTGAGGCTTTCATGGCTGCGGCCGGTGCGCTGGCGGGTTTCGAGGGCTTCGAGGCCGCCAATATCGGCCCCGGAGGCAGTGCGACTGGATCAGAGTCCTGGGACAGTGAAAGTGACGATTCAGTGTTCAGTCCCGGTGGAATCGTGGAGGGCATCCGCTTCTCCGCTTTCCCTGGCGAACAGATTGCTGTCGCCGGCGGCTTTTCGCCCAATTCGACCGGAGTTGCGATTGGCCCCGAGGACGTTGCCAGTGATCTCTCGATAAACCTCTTCACCGAGATCAATGCATTCGGTTTCGACCTCTTTAATCTTGGCGAAAGCGAGCAGGTCTTTCGCATTCCCATCCGCGACAGCTTTGACGAATTTGTCACGGAAATAGAGGTCACAGCCGGTCCTCTCGGCAGTTTCTTCGGAGTGATCGATGAGAGTCTTCTGTTGCGGGAATTCACCATCGAAGGTGTCAATCAAGACCTGGCTGCTGAGCTGATCGACAATGTGGTTTTCGGCATTGCCAATCCGACCGCCGTGCCCGAGCCGGGCACTCTTGCTCTCTTTGGTGCGGGTCTGCTGGGTTTTGTTGCGGCACGCCGCAAACGTGTGGGAACCCCTCGGTAACTCCATCAGCAACCCTTCAGGCCGCGGCGCAATTGATCCGGACCAAGGTGCTTCGGGCGCAAGGAGCAGTGTGATGTTTGAACGTTTCAGGTTGATAGCGGTTGTGGCATTTGGCCTTTTTTTGGCCTCAGCCGGTACAGCGGAGGCCGGCCTCTGCGGCACGTCTATTTCGACCGACTGGACGGAGTTTCCCCGCGAAAACCAGACGGTCACGCCGACATTCGAATCTCCAGGCTTCGAAGCTTGCGGGACCACGTCCTTTTTCAGCGGCTTTCTTGAGACGGAATTCAATGGCGGGGACATCGATCAAGGTGCATTCAACATGTCTGTGGAGGCACTGGACAACGACAGCTTGCGGCTCACGGCGCAATCGATCAACCTGAATGACGAAGATACTCATGTCTTCCCCACCGTAACAGTGACACTGAGCGATATTGCATGGCTTGGCGGGCCCGGTGAGATCGTGGACGTGCTTCATGTCGGCGGCACGACGAGCTATTTCGAGGTGATTGGTTTCACGCACGACACCATTACCTTTGAGTGGGGTTTATTCTCTGTCGCGGGCAGCATCTTTTTCCCCAACGAACTTACATATTTCCAGGATTTCAACATCGTCGCTAGGCATACCGCGGTCCCTGAACCCGGCAGTCTGGTGCTATTCGGGCTCGGCCTGGCCGGGTTTGTCATGGCGAGGCGGGCCTCAGGAAGAGTTCGGTCTCGGAACTTGCATGCGAGAAAAATTTAAAGCGATTTCATTTCAACAAAGGCGATTTCCATGTTCGATACGACAAAAGTTTTGGCGGGTTTTTCCGCCTCGGCGGCTGCTCTGCTTCTCAGTTTGAATATCTCAAGCGCCGAGGCGGCTTTCATTTCACAAAACTCCAGCTTTGGCGCCGACACGATCACTTACGACACGGACACCGGTCTGGAGTGGCTGGACCTGACCGAAAGCACCGGGCTGTCGGTCAATCAGGTTCAGGCGGAACTCGGCGCGGGCGGACTCTACGAGGGTTTCACCTTTGCGACCCGCAGCGACATAGAGACCCTTTTCTACGACTCCGCCGGTATCACACCCGGTTTCCAATGGCCGCCTGAGCTCCCGGTCTGGGAGTTGGCGAACCTTCTGGGCATCACGGAGCCCTTCTTCTTCATCTCCTTCGGCCACTATCTGCTCGAGGGCCCCGCACTCAACGCGGGTCTGGCGAGCCTGGAGCCGACGATCCCCTTCGGTGACGGCGCCGCGACGCGCGCGACCATTGACGATAACGGTCTCCCGTTCGATCAGGCGGAACTGACCGTGGGCAGTTTCCTGTTCCGCAGTTCCACACCCGTCACCGTGCCGGTTCCCGAACCGGGTAGCGCGCTGCTGTTGCTCACCGGTCTTGCAGCCTTGGCCTACGGCCGCCGGCGCGGGCGGGTTTAAGAGGTACAAAGGCCCGGCTGGCCGGGAGGAGGCCCGGCGCTCTCAGAAGTTGATGTCGCCGCGGTTCGTGGCGAGTCTGCGGACCAGATCGACCAGCCTGGGGCCGACTTCCTGCTCCATGCGGTCCTGGTCGAGCATGAAGGCGGGACCGCCGCAGTTAAAGGCCATGACAGGCGCGCCGTCGCGTGGAACAAGCGGTACGCCGACGGCGTGCACGTCCGAGCGCCATTTGCCGAAAGACGTGCAGAAGCCTTTTTTCGCGATGTCTTCTTCTGCCTGGGCGATGCCGTCTCTGATCTCGGGCCACTCCTCACCGCTGCGTTCCTCTATCCGCTCCAGCAGATAACCCCGCTCGCCTTCCGGCAGGGCGCAGAGAAACGCCAGGCCGATCGACGTGCTTTCGATCGGCACGCGGGCGCCGATCTCCAGGCGGAGCGTGGCCAGACTCTCCGGGTGACAGGTCTGCAGGTAGCGCATGCTCATGCGGTCGCGTCCGCCTAAAGCAACCGAGACACTCTCCTTGTCGGCCAGCTCCTGCATGGCCGCGCGCGCGGTCTGACGGATCTCCATGCCGGCGAGGCTGGCGTATCCAAGCGCCAGCACCGGCGTGCCGAGCTGGTACTTCCCGAGCCGCTCAAGATAGGTGATGTAGCCGAGGGCGCTGAGGGTGTAGGTCAGGCGGGAAATGGTGGCTTTGGGCAGCCCGGTGCGCTCGGCCAGTTCCTGATTCCCGAGCGGCCCGTCGCCGGGTTCGAAGGCGCGCAGGATTTCCAGGCCGCGGGCCAGTGCGGTGACGAATTGCCGGTCACCCGCCACGCCCTTGATGACGCCATCGGTTTGAAGCTGGTCCTTCAGCGATCCGTCGAGCTTTGGATTTCCGTCGCGTCTCTTTCGCACGCCTTTGTCCATTCCTGATTGCTGTCTCTTCGACAGAGACCATGCCGTTCCCGGCAAACGCATCTCTACTCACGCGGCATTTGCCAGCAAAACCCACAAAAACATTGAACCTAACGGTCTCACGCTTTAAACATAGCGTCAAGATTTGCGGAAAAATATTCCGCATAGCGGAATTATTGGAGATTGCCATGTCATCGAAGCCGGACTTTAAGTGGGACGATCCTCTGTTGCTGGACGACCAGCTCAGTGATGAAGAGCGGATGATCCGCGACGCCGCCCATTCCTATTGTCAGGACAAGCTGATGCCGCGAGTGCTGGAGGCGAACCGGCATGAGCTTTTCCACCGCGAAATCATGAACGAATTGGGGGAACTGGGCCTGCTCGGCTCGACAATCCCCGAGAAGTACGGCTGCGCCGGCGCCAACTACGTCAGCTACGGCCTGGTGGCGCGCGAGGTCGAGCGGGTCGACAGCGGCTATCGCTCGGCCATGTCCGTGCAGTCGTCGCTGGTGATGCATCCGATCTACGCTTACGGCAATGAAGAGCAGCGCATGAAGTATCTGCCCAAGCTCGCCAGCGGCGAGATGGTCGGCTGTTTCGGGCTGACCGAGCCGGATCACGGCTCCGATCCCGGTGGCATGAAGACCATGGCGCGCAAGGTCGACGGCGGCTACATCCTCAAAGGTGCGAAGATGTGGATCACCAACTCCCCGATTGCCGATGTCTTCGTGGTCTGGGCCAAATCCGATCCGGACAATGCGATCCGCGGTTTCGTGCTGGAAAAGGGCATGGACGGCCTGTCCGCGCCCAAGATCGAGGGTAAATTCTCGCTCCGGGCCTCGGTCACCGGCGAAATCGTCATGGATGACGTTTTTGTGCCGGACGAGAATCTCCTTCCCAACGTCCAAGGCCTTAAAGGCCCCTTCGGCTGCCTGAACCGGGCCCGCTACGGCATTTCCTGGGGTGCGCTGGGCGCTGCTGAGTTCTGCTGGCAGGCGGCGCGCAGCTATACCATGGAGCGCACGCAGTTCGGCCGGCCCCTGGCGGCGAACCAGCTGATACAGAAGAAGCTGGCCGACATGCAGACGGAAATCACCCTGGGCCTGCAGACCTGCCTGCGCATCGGCCGCCTGTTCGACGAGGGCCGGGCGGCGCCGGAGGCCATCTCCCTGGCCAAACGCAATTCCTGCGGCAAAGCCCTGGATATCGCCCGAGTCGCACGTGACATGCACGGCGGAAACGGTGTGTCGGATGAATATCACGTGATCCGCCACGTGATGAACCTGGAGGCCGTCAACACCTATGAGGGCACCCATGATGTGCACGCACTGATCCTCGGGCGGGCGCAAACCGGAATTCAGGCATTTTTCTAACAAAAGTTGTTGTTTCTTGCCGGCTTTCTTGAGGCCCTGCACTGAAAAACGGGAGGCTTTATGCCTCTCGTTTTTCTTATGTCGACAGTGAGGGCATCAACCGCAGCAGGGCGTCCGCGTTGAGGCCAGATGCCGGATGCGGCTCAGGTCTGGTGTCGCTCGAAGCGAAAAGCCTTCCTTTCGGCCTGGCGGGCGGCACGAAACGCGCCGGCCACCCGAACTAAAAAATCCGTGTTCATGGTTAACAAAAGTGAGCGGGAACCGCATCCGGGATCGGTAGCTGTTAACCTTAAGTTTTGCCCGGTATGGTTAATAGAAATCCTTAATTGCTTAAGCACAAAAATTTTATCCCCTTCCGACTAGCAGGATTGCGTTTTACGCATGGCAAACGAATGCTTGCCGTCGGCAAATTGAATGGGGTGACTCGCCGCCGTAACTTGCGCGCTGCGTGCCTCTGAAATCACCTCAGGAACCATAGTGTAAGGACATTGATTCATTGAGGTTTGTGGTCACCTCGGACGCCTCATGTGTCAACATGTATAAAAATCCGACAGTGAGATTCCAAGTAGTATATCTACTATTTGGCCTTGTCTTAATTAAGGCAATTTTATGGCGTGCAAATACGTTAACGCGAAATAACTTATTTATAAAAATAAAAATCGATAAATATCAAAAGTAAATAAGTAATTATATTTGATTTTTGCAAAAAAAATTGTACGGCATTCGATATTAATTCGCGATAATTCTTTTTGACATTGCATGTTAATCTCTTGTAAAGCATTTCTCACGCATCGGGTTGGGGTCAGTTTCTTAACGAAATTGGTAACGGTGCAGAGGTCCTAGCGGTGGCCTTGTCACGGAAATAACACTGTGGTGAAGACCGATGATTAACGTTCTTGCGAAGAAGACAGAAATGCTGGGCCGGATCCAGCGGACCCCATGGGTAGCGATCTCTGCCAGCTTTCTGGCGGGGGCCGTGTTTATGGGTGCGGCCGCTTCCGACCGCGCGCCCGCCGTCATGGCCTTTGAGGCTTCCAAGACCTCTGTCGACGCTTCCGCTGCGACCCCTATCGCCCAACACGTCGACTCCGGGTGGCTTCTTCATCTGACCAGCGGCAACGCTGCGTCGGGCGCCTTTGCCGGGACGACCGATGTCGCCAAGACGGTTGAGAGCTTTAAGGAGCCCGGCGCCGCGGAGCCTGTGCTGCCGAAGGTCACCGATGTTGGCCGTGGTGTGAACCTGGCAAGCGTAAAGGCGTCTCGTGCCCCGACGCTGGCCAAGGTCGAGGATGAACTCTTCTGTCTGGCACAGAATATCTATTTTGAGGCGCGGAGCGAACCTACCGCTGGTCGTCGTGCGGTAGCGCATGTGGTGATGAATCGTGTGGCCAGTTCCCGCTTTCCATCGACGGTCTGTGAGGTCGTGCGCCAAGGGGGCGAGGACCGGTTACATCGTTGCCAGTTCTCGTGGTGGTGCGATGGTCAGAGCGACGATGTTACGAATGCAAAATCCTGGCAGGATGCCGAGCGTCTTGCGAGCTTCGTTTACTGGGGTCTGTCGATCGACATGACCGGTGGTGCACTCTTCTATCACGCTGACTATGTATCACCGCGGTGGCGTACAGCCTTCAACAAGGGTCCAACCATTGGGCGGCATATCTTCTACACCTACAAGACGCCGACCAAAAAAGTGAAGGGAACGCAGCTGGCCAGCACGGCTGCCGACCAGGACTGATCAGGATTTCCCTCCAGGATCCTCATTAATCCGAGACCCGACGTGAATCGGCCCGCGCTTGTCGCGGGCCGAACTGCATTTGGAAGAGGCCGGGTAACAGACTATGGCTTTCGAAGTCTGATAAACCAGTCGGCATGGAGCCTTTCGCTTTATCCCATCGTGCGCGGTGGTGATAATAGAAGCGGTTTTCAGCAAAGCGGGGTCACGATGCAGCTCAATTGTCAGCGGCTTGCCCATCTCCTGCTTTGCGTGGCAATCATGATTCCTCTGACCGGTTGCGCCCCCGCGTTCTTCAAGTATCGCTATGTTTCTCTGAATCTTATCGAGGGACTCGAAATCATAGAAGTAGGGAGACTGACGGACGATCGCCTCTTTTTTCACAACGCGATGCCGCTTGCTTATCTTCTAAAGCGTGACTCCTACGACTTGAGGTTCGAGATCGATAAGACGCGCCTTACCGGAGAGATGAGGGTAACTATCGTTAGTAGGCGTAGTGAAAACCGCTCCTTACAAGGAGATGATGCCGCAAGCGAACCGGGCGGGGTCGCGTTCGATCACTACCGAGAGCTTCCGGAAAATACCTTGAGGTTCGCTTCAAGCAACGAATTCATGTTTGGTGGGCGCGAGGAATTTACAGCTGTTTTCAAAGTTGTCGACGATACTCTCGGTCTGATCACGAAGGAGAGTATCGAATTCAAGCTCGAGACAAACGGGTTTTACGTGGTGATCGACGCCATTTAGTCGCGCTGTCGCGGGCCCGGCATGCAGTCTCTCCTATCGGGACAGCTTGAAAGACGATCCTCCGGTGCACCCCCTATGCTTCCGGATCATCCTTGCGGTGATCGTCCAGCCGTTGCGCCGCCCGGTCGCTTTCCAGTTTGTTTTTCGTCTTTTCGCCTTTGGTCAAGCCGAACTTCGCCCGGTTGTTGCTTGCTTCGGCTTCCTTGGCGTTGCGCTTCCGCCGCTTGCGTTCCTGGCGCAGATTGATCACGTCGCCCACGTTGAAGATCTCCCGGAATTTGATCATTGTCACCTAACCAGAGATTAGGTGAATCCGCTCCCTTGCCATATAGGGCGCGAAGTCTGTCAGGTTAGGCCCCGAGAGCGAGCTTTTCATCATCAATTCCTGAGAACGGGCCGAGGGATCCGTCGCGCTGGCGCGTGCCTTGCCGCAGCGAACCGGTACGGAAGCCACAGGACGCCATCTTTTATTTAACAAAAATGTTAATTAAAAGATGGCGTGGCGTCGCCCGGATAGTCCGGGTCCTGCTTAGCAGTTTTATTAATTAACGATTTTGTTAAATGGCAGGTATCTTAAAGGATTTTCGCGCTCCGCCGCAGGTGCGGACAGGGATGGCGCGTAATGATTAGCGGTTGACGTTCAGGTGGATCGGGGACATTTGCTTAAGCTGGTTTGAGTTAAAATGCCCCTTGTGAACGAGATCAGTCGAGGAAGAACGGTCATGCAGTTGCCACCAGAAGCTCCCAAACGCCCGGAGGCACACAGCCTGCATGATCGCATGCGCAATGATGACTACGGCTGGATGAAGGATCCCGAGTGGCAGAAGGTGATGCGCAGCCCGGAGATCCTGGATCCGGAGATCCGCGCGTATCTCGAGGCCAATAACAGCTATACGGAAGCGGTCCTGGCCCCGCAAAAGGACCTGATGGACCGCCTGTTCGAGGAGATGAAGGGCCGGATCAAGGAAGACGACTCCTCGGTGCCTGCGCCTGACGGCCCCTTCGACTACTACCATCGTTATGAGCAGGGCGGGCAGCATCCGGTCTTCTGCCGCCGGGCCAATGGCGATGGCGGCGAGGCCGGGGAGCAGGTGATTTTAAACGGCAATGTTCTGGCGGAGGGCACCAGCTTCTTTCGGATTGCCGCGTGCCGCCACAGTCCGGACCACCGTCTGCTGGCCTATGCGGTGGATCTCAGCGGATCGGAATACACGACGATCCGGGTCAAGGATCTGGAAAGCGGCGAACTGCTGGCCGATGAGATCGGCAGTGCCCAGGGCGATGTAGCCTGGTCTGCGGACAGCTCGACGTTTTTCTATACGATCCTGGACGACAATCACCGCCCCTGCGAGGTTCGGCGTCATCGGCTCGGCGAGGACCCAGAGCAGGATGAGCTGGTCTACAGCGAGGCGGATCCCGGCTTTTTCGTCGGGGTCGGCAAGACGGAGAGCGGGCGCTTCGTGGCAATCTCCAGCCACGATCACACGACCTCCGAAATCCGGGTAATTCCCGCCGATGCGCCTGCGGATACACCCCGGCTGATCGCACCGCGCCAGGTTGACGTGGAATACGATGTCACGGACCGCGGCGACCGGTTTTACATCCTCACCAACATCAAGGGTGCCGAAGACTTCAAGATTGCGACCTGTCCGCTTGAAGAGACAGACCCGGCGTCCTGGCGGGATCTGGTCGCGCACGAGCCCGGACGCCTGATCAAGTACATTCGGCTTTTTGCCAGCTATATGGTCCGCTTGGAGACCGTCGAGGGCCTGCCGCGCATCGTGATCACCGACCTGACGAGCGCCGAAGAGCACGCCATTGCCTTCGATGAGGAGGCTTACGATCTGGGAATGCAGCCCGGTTTCATGTTCGATACGACGGTCCTGCGGTTCAGCTACAGCTCCATGACCACGCCGCCGAGGGTCTACGACTACGACATGGCGACGCGAAAGCGGGTCCTGCGTAAGGAGCAGGAGATCCCGAGCGGGCATAATCCCGGTGACTACATGACCGCACGGATTGCGGTTCCCAGTCACGACGGCGCAGCTGTTCCCGTCTCATTGCTGTACCGCAAGGACCTGGCACTCGATGGCGCGGCACCCCTGTTGCTGTACGGGTACGGGTCCTATGGACATTCGATGCCGGCCAGTTTCTCGGCCAACCGGCTGAGCCTTGTTGATCGTGGTTTCGTGTATGCTATCGCGCACATACGGGGCGGCATGGACAAGGGCTATCACTGGTACAGCGACGGCAAGTTGCTCGCCAAGAAGAACACCTTCCTGGACTTTGTCGCGGCGGGAGAGGGGCTGATTGAAGCGGGTTATACCCGGAAGGGCGGGATCGCCATCCATGGCGGCAGCGCCGGCGGGATGCTCGTCGGGGCCGTTGCCAATATGCGCCCCGATCTTCTCAAGGCGGTGGTGGGCGAGGTGCCCTTCGTCGACGTGCTCAACACCATGTGCGACGACAGCCTTCCGCTCACGCCCCCGGAGTGGCCCGAGTGGGGCAATCCGATCGCAGAGGCCGAGGCCTACGATTACATCGCCTCTTACTCCCCCTACGATAACGTCACGGCCCAGGACTACCCGCATATCCTTGCGACTGCGGGCCTGACCGATCCGCGGGTGACCTATTGGGAACCCGCGAAGTGGGTTGCCAGACTGCGCGAAGTCAAGACCGATTCAAATCTGCTGCTTTTGAAGACGAACATGGATGCGGGCCATGCCGGGGCGTCCGGGCGCTTCGACCGGCTGAAAGAGGTCGCACTGGTCTATGGATTTTTGCTGCGCGTTTTCGAACTGGACTGAGGTTTCAACTTTCCACTCCGCTGGGCTTAGACGTAGAAAAGGGCGGATCGTTAGAACCGCCCTTTTTCCATCTCACGCTCAGACGACAGGCGTTACTGGGTTTTTTTCATGTCGTCGCCGTGTTTCATGCTCTCATGCTTCATGCCTTCGTGGTTCATACCACCCGAGCCCATGGCTTCGACATTCACCGTGACCTCGACATCACCCGCCTTTTCGAAGGTCAGCGTGATGGGGAAGGTCTCGCCCTCGCTGAGAGCGTTGTCGAGCTTGAACAGCATAATGTGATCGCCGCCGGGCTTGAGCTCGGCCGTCCCGCCCGCAGGCACTTCAATCGCCTCGACCTTGCGCATCCTGGCCACGCCGTTTTCCATAATGTGCGTGTGCAGCTCAACCCGTCCCGCCTTTGGAGAGCTGGCCGAGACGAGACGGTCGTCCTCACCACCCATGTTCTTGATGGTCACATAGGCCGCGCCGGGACGGTCGGGAATGCTGGCACGGGCGAAGGGATGATCGATCATCAGGTCTCCCTTCTTGAATTCATGCGCCTGCAGGTCTGATGAGGACAGGCTGCCGCTCAGGGCGAGACCACCCAGAACCAGGGCGCCGGTCATAACAGCAATGGAGAGGGATCGTAACTTCAGCATTTTTAATCTCCTGGACGACTGCCCCTCGAAACGGGTCAGTCTTGGTTATATTTTGAAATCTGTGGAGCGTCCGAAAACCGGACGGGTTTTTGCTCTGAAAGCCTCAGCTACGCAGGTGCAGAACCAGAAGCCCATTTATTGGGTGCTGTTCCTGCATATCTGCCAATAGCGGCGCGGAGACTCGTGACGTTTTTTTTGGAAAGTCGGTCTGGTGGCCTAAGATCCGCCAGCCTGATACCTGCCAGCCCGCGATCTGCCGGTCCAAAACCTGCCGGAAGACTATGCGTGCTGCAGGCGCGCGTTGTTCGAAGCCGGCGGGCCGCGGGGCAATCGCTGCTCGACGGTCAGCTGTCTTGTCACCTTCACATCGGAAGGCCGCTCTGTTTTCGACGAGTGGCCGCTCTGCGGGAAAGCCCACCCGCTGAGCTGGGTGACGGCTCCCATCCCGCAGTGGATTTTACAGACATCACAGCGCGGATGGTTCTCGGCGGTGCCGGGATCGCTCTCTTCAGCGATCTCGATGGTTTTGAGGCCGTCAGGCGAACAAATGACAATGGAAATGGTACCGTCGTCCTGAGGCAGGAAGGCGGCAAAGCCCGGCAGCGCAACCATAGTTGCGAAGCATAACAGTGCGATCCACGCGGTGAGGCGTTGAAGAACCATGGGGCACCCTAGACCGGACCAAACTAAATCATCCGCTCTAAATCTTACAGTTGGATCAGTGTCACGGGCACGACAGGTCGCCAGAGGCGTCCGGTCTGAACCTGATCTGATCTTGCAAACGACGGCGCAGTCTATCCTCTTCAAGTCTCAGGAACCAAGGACAAAGCGCCGCAGGATTTTGAGATGCACGCGCCTGCGGGGGCTGGTCTGAGGTTTGTACCAGCGGCGTGCGCGGCACAAACCCGTCCGTGCGGAAGACGCGCAGGCCGCTCCAGGTCTTGAAAAGGGCCCCCTTCAAAAGGAAAGACCGCCGAACCCGGTCGGGCTCGGCGGTCGATCTTGTACCGTTAGGTGAGACTAGGGACGCATTTCTGGTCCGCAATCTGCCATTCGGCTAACCCGGTACCAGTGACTTCAGGCCTTGTCCCCAAGGGACGTGATCGAAGTCTCCGCGGCACTGGGCCTCACCATAAGGTTAGACATCTGATCACCTCCTTTCTCTGTTGCACCAATGAAACCACTGCGCCATTTCTTGAGATTCCTGTCAAGTCTTGTGTGTTCGGTGTTGGAATTTTCCAGATCTAGTGGTTTTCAGCGCACAGTTCGGTTGTCGGAATGTCAAAAACCCCGTGCCGCCGGGAGACGGTACGGGGTTTTCGATAAAACACAGATAGCGGTTACGAGGCGGCGGCGGTTTTCCCGTCGTCCGCGACAGCGTCGTCGTCTCCAGCGGCGTCCATCTCGTCCTGCGCCGCAGCGACACCGGCCTCGATTTCCTCCAGGTCTGCCACCACGACCTCTTCGCTCGGAAAGTCTTTGGTCTTCTGGCTGATGCGCTCGATGATATCACCAACCGGTGACTTGGACTTGGCGGCTGCCGGCGCTGCTTCCTCGGTCATTTCCTCGGGTGCATCGGCGGCGGACTCGGGCTCGACTTCGACCTGCTCTTCTGTTGCAGCTTCCGGAGCATCGGCTTCTTCGGAAACCACCTCTTCAGCGGCAATCTCTTCAGCGGCAGTCTCGTCCGCGGCGATCTCGTCCATGGCAACCTCGGCCTCGGCGGCTTCAGGCATTGCTTCGGCAGCCGCCTCGACATCGAGTTCTGCTTCGGCCTCGGCTTCGGTCTCTGGAGTGTCTGCTGCGACGGCTTCTGCCTCTTCCGCCAAAGCGACATCGGGCTCGGCCGGTGCTTCCGCCTCCGGTTCCATCCCGGTCGGAGCTTCCGCTTCAGCTTCGCCCCCTTCAGCAACACCGGTCTCGGCGATGACTTCTGCCTCTGGCTCCTCTGGTGCGACAGCCTCATCCCCGGCAGCGGCTTCCGGCTCCTCTACTGCAGGCGCGTCCGCCTCCGGTTCTTCCGCCACGGGCTCGGAAGCTTCTTCGCTCTCGTCCGTAGCTGTCACATCTTCTTCGGGGGCTTCGGCAACGGTCTCAGGCTCTGCAGCCTCCATCTCGGCTGTTTCCATTTCGGCAGCCTCGATTTCCGCGGCATCTTCGGCTTCCGCCATCGCGCCGGATTCCTCGCCGGGTTCCGTGGTTTCTGAAGCCTCTTCCGGCTCCGCAGTTTCATCGGCTTCTGCAGCCACCTCTTCCGAGGGCGCTTCTTCCTCGATCACTTCCGGCTCGGGAGCGGCGTCGAGAGAGTCATCCGTTTCCACGGAAACCTCTTCTGAAACGGCGTCTTCTGTGACGTCTTCGGTGCCGGCGGTGAGGGCCGTCACAACGCTGTCCAGGCTGTGCATGGTCTGGTCGAGTCGATCCTCGCTGTTGGATTCGATCGCAAGCAACAGTGAATGAAGCATTCCGCGGAGCTGCTCGTTCTCGGAGTTTGCCTGCTTCAGCTCGGCGCTCATCCGCTCGATCTCGGACTGGGACTTCTCGAGTTCGGTCTGCTTGCGGGTAAAGCCGCCCTCGACCGTGTTGATCAGATTGAGGAGGCGTTCTCCGTATTTGCGCTGGCGGTCGTCGACGAGGCCAAACTGTTCTTCGGCCGCTTCCACGCGAAGGCGGAGTTCATTGATATCGCTCATGAGAAGAATCACCCCAATCTATTAGTTCCGGAGCCTCATTGAGGGCTCAAACGCGCAGTATGATTGGACTTCACTCATTTACATTCTCTTAAAATCTGCTAAGTACCAGGCTGGTTTCCAGGGCTTGAGGGCCAGTATTTTACCCCGGCTTCACCCTTGCACGTATTGGGTACATCTGCATGATTACCTCTGGTTATTTTCGCCACCGAACTCTGCCGCAGATCCTGCGGCGGAACGGCGCGGCGGTTGCACGACGAAAGGGAAGGCTATGAGTGGCCAGTACAAAGGCGATATGACGGTTCAACAGGCCTGGGACCTCCTGCAGAGCGATGCCAGAACCGTGCTGGTCGACGTCCGCACGGAGCCGGAGTGGATGTTCGTCGGACTTCCCGCGCTGGCCGGGGTCGGCAAAAACGTCATCCGGGTCTCATGGCAGGTTTTTCCGTCCATGCAGGTGAACGGGTCTTTCGTGGAGGACGTGGCGCAACATGGTATCCGCCAGGACGATACCATCCTGATGCTCTGCCGCTCCGGTGTGCGCTCCATGTCGTCGGCAGCGGCCATGACCGCTGCCGGCTACAAAAACTGCTTCAACATTCTGGGCGGCTTCGAGGGGCCGCACGATGATGAGCGGCATCGGGGCAATGTGGACGGATGGAAAGCCGCAGGCCTGCCCTGGGAACAGGCCTGAGCGTCTTAGGGCCGGCGGATCGTTCTTTTCCGTTGCCCGCCTGATCCTTGCATGCTAACACCGTCTTCGTGGTGATTTGGGCCGGCCGGCTTGCAGCCACGTTAAAAAAGTCGCTAAAAGGGCCGTGTCTGGATTGAGACCGGTTGCGACTTTGCAGCCGGTTTTTTTTTATTTGGCCTCCGACGAAAGCGACGTGCCGCTTCACATTCGTGACCGGCAGGCAGCGTCCCTTCGGTGAGGGGCATGTGTTGGGACACGGCAGGAAAATGACAGATATGAAGCCAGCGAGACGACCGCAGACAGAATTGATCCGTGGTGGGCTAACCCGTAGCGCTTTCGATGAGACCAGCGAAGCGATTTATCTGACCTCGGGCTATGTCTACAGCTCCGCGGCCGAGGCCGCGGCGGCCTTCAGCGGAGACATCGAGCGTTTCGTCTATTCCCGCTATGCCAATCCGACGGTCAGTATGTTCGAGGAGCGTTTGCGTCTCCTGGAGGGCGCGGAAGTCTGCCGGGCCACGGCCAGCGGCATGTCGGCGGTCAACTCGACGATGATGAGCCAGCTGAAAGCAGGCGACCGAGTCGTGTCCTCCCGCGCTCTCTTCAGTTCCTGCCAGTATATCATCGGCGAAATTCTCCCGCGTTTTGGTGTTGAGAGCGAGTTTGTCGACGGGACGGATCTGAGCGCCTGGGAGAAGGCGCTTTCTCGTCCTGCGAACGTGGTTTTCCTGGAGACTCCTTCGAACCCGACCCTGGAAATCGTCGACCTGCGCGCGGTTTCGGAAATGGCACATGCGGCCGGTGCGCTGGTCGTGGTCGACAACGTCTTCGCCACGCCTGTCCTGCAGCGTCCGCTCGAACTGGGGGCGGATATCGTTGTCTATTCGACGACCAAACATGTCGACGGGCAGGGCCGGTGTCTGGGCGGTGCCATCCTTTGTTCGCAGCAGTTCGCCGACGATCATCTGACGAACAACCTGCGCCATACCGGACCCGCCGCCAGTCCCTTCAATTCCTGGGTCATGCTCAAGGGCCTCGAAACTCTGGACCTGCGGGTCGAGAGGCACTGTGCCAACGCGCTTGAGCTTGCCGGCTTCATGGAGAAGCTGCCGGGCATGCGCAAGGTGATCTACCCGGGTCTGGACAGCCATCCGCAGCATGAACTGGCCATGCGGCAGATGGCAAAAGGCGGCACCTTGATCGCCTTCGAGGTGGAGGGCGGGCAGGAACGCGCATTCGCGCTGCTGGATGCCCTCAGGAATGTCGATATTTCAAACAACCTCGGCGATTCCAAAAGCCTTGCGACGCATCCGGCCACCACAACCCATCAGCGCTTTTCCGAGGAAGAGCGGGCGGCTTTGGGGATCACGGAAGGCCTGATCAGACTCTCGGTCGGGCTGGAGGATGTCGAGGACTTGAAAGAGGACATTGCCCAGGCACTGCAATCCTGAGAGCCGTGCCGAACTCAGCCGGTCAGATCTGACTTTGATGCACCAACGCCTGCCCTCCAAGGGAGGGGACCGTTTGCGCATGGCTTTGCAGCCAGGGCGACTGTCACCCTTGCCCTGTTTTTACCTTAGCTGATGGCTGGAAGATAGGTTACCGTACTTCCAGCAAATTACAGTGACCGTACGTACAACAGAGGCGGCGGATGATACTGGTACAGGGGTTGAAGGCCTTTTTGGCGGCGGAGTTGCCGCAAAGAACCCAGGAGGTAATTGAGGAGCGCCGCCGTAAGTTGAGGGCACGGCGATTTTCATCGCAAAACGAGGGTGATGCCTACCGCTGTATTTTTTGCGATCACAGCTACGCGCGCTTCATGAAGGCTGGATTGGACTATCCGGTCATCAAGGAGAAGAAGATCGTCGCCGGTGGCTTGCGCGACAACGTGGTCTGTCCTGCGTGCGGTTCCATGGACCGGGAGCGCCTTGCGCGGCTCGTGCTGACGGAACAGATGGGGTTGCGTCCGCATCATGACACATTGCATGTCGCGCCCGAGCCGATGCTTTACGAGTATCTTTCCAAGACGGTCACCGGCCGCCTGGTCGCCTGTGATCTCTTCCCTGACGACCGTCCCGGCGTGCCCAATATCATCAAGCAGGATCTGACCAAACTCGAGTTTGACGACGGCAGTTTCGACATCGTGATTTGTAATCACGTGATGGAGCACATCCCTGCCGATGTCGTCGCGATGACTGAAATCAAGCGGGTTTTGAGGCCCGGGGGCAAGGCCTTGCTGCAGGTTCCCTATTCAGAGGTGATCGAGACGACCGAAGAGGATTTGTCCGTGATCACCAATGCCGAGCGTATTGCCCGCTACGGTCAGTCCGATCATGTCAGACTCTACGAGAAGCAGGACTACGTCCGGCGTTTGAAAGAGGCTGGCTTCGATGTTCAGATGCTGGAACTTGACGCTCTTAAGACCTACCGGCGCTATGCCGTGAATCCAGAGGAGTGTGCCTTCGTCGCGCGAAAGCCGGAATAGTTTGCGAGACCGAGGATTCCTAAATTAGGATGGCTGTGAGGCGATATTTACAGCAAAACCAGTTGATTTGAGTGCCCTTTAAATCCGAATCACCATCAGCGTACATCGATAGCTACTACGCGCGGACAATTGCGCCGCACACTGCGCGCCCGCCGTTGCGAAGTGACACCGAAACCGATGTCTGTGTGATCGGCGGCGGCCTTGCCGGGCTATCTACAGCGCTGGGTTTGGCAGAACGTGACGTCAAGGTTGTTCTGATCGAGGCCAGACGGGTTGGCTGGGGCGCATCGGGGCGCAACGGCGGCTTTGTATCCGCGGGGTTCTCCCTCTCGCCAAGGCAAATCGTGAAGGACCTCGGGCGCGAGCAGGCGCGGGAGGTTTACGATCTCAGCCGCGATGCTGTGGCCCTGATCCGGCGGCGTATCAAAGACCTTGAGCTGCCCGGTGTACCGGTGGTCGATGGCCGCATGAAAGTGTTGCGCTATCATGATCCCGAGCAGTTGGCCCGGGACTGTGATTTCATGGCCGAGGTTCTCGCGATCGAGTCCGAGGTCTGGCCGCGCGAGCGGCTGCGCGAGGTGCTGCTGAGCGAACGCTATCACGGCGCGCTCTACATCCCTTCCGGGTTTCACTTTCATCCCCTGAATTATGCCCTGGGAATTGCGCAGGCCGCGGAGACCGCAGGCGTAAAGATATACGAGGACACACCGGCGGTCTGGCTGAATCTGGAAAGTCCGCAAAAACGAATTGAGACGCCGTCCGGCGCCGTCCTTGCAAGAGAGATCGTGATTGCCTGTGGCGGCTACATCGCTGGTTTGCAGCCTTTGCTCTCGGGTGCCACGCTGCCGGTCGCGACCTATGTCATGACGACCGAGCCGCTCGGCGCCCGGCTGAAAGAAGCGATCCGGGTTCCCTACGCGATCTCCGACACCCGGCTGGCGGGCAACTATTTTCGGGCGCTGAGCGATGGACGGATTCTCTGGGGAGGCGACATCACGGCCCGCACCCGCGAACCCGGGCAACTTGCGAAGAAGATGATCGATGATCTGCTGTCGGTGTTTCCGCAGCTCGCCGGGGTACGCGCCGAGGATGCCTGGATGGGCCTGATGGGCTACCCGATACACAAGATGCCGCAGCTGGGCAGGCATGCGCCCGGTGTCTGGCACTGCATGGGATATGGCGGCCACGGTATGGCGGCGACCACCATGGGCGGCGAGCTGATTGCCGCCGCCATTGCAGAGCGCGATGACCGCTATCGCCTCTTTTCGCGCTACGGTCTGCAATGGACCGGCGGCCGGGTCATAGGAGCGGTCGCGGCGCAGATGACCTACTGGTATTATCAATGGCTGGACCGTTTGCAGGAAGCCCGCTCGCACGGGTAGATGCTCTGCGCCAACAAGGCGGAAAATTTTACAGGCAGAAACCGACGTGAACCCAAGACCTCAGTCCTCAGCCTCAATCCCTGTTGTCGAGACGAACCGCTTGCTTCTGCGCGGTTTCGAGCTCGGTGATTTCGATGACCACGCAGCGCTTTGGGCGGATCCTGATGTGGTCCGCCACATCAGCGGGAAGGTTTCCTCGCGGGAGGAGTCCTGGAACCGGTTTTTGCGTACCTGCGGACACTGGAGTTTTATGGGGTTTGGGTATTGGGCGCTGATCGAAAAAGAAACCGGCCGCTTCGCGGGCCAGGTCGGGTTGGGCGACTTCAAGCGCGATATCGAACCTTCCATCGAGGGCACGCCCGAGATGGGTTGGGTGCTGGCGACCTGGTGCCATGGCCGGGGCTATGCGACCGAAGCTGTACAAGCAGCCTTACGCTGGGTCGAGACGCATTTCGGTCCGGATTGCAGGACGGTCTGCCTCATCGATCCGGAAAACCCTGCGTCGATCCGTGTCGCGGAAAAATGCGGCTATCGGGAGTATTTCCGCACAAGCTATCACGGCGGTCCTACGATCCTGTTGGAGCGTTGCTCTGCGCGTTCTTAACCGGGTCAGAACCCGCTGGCGAGCGCAGCAGCGTTGTTTCCGGAACGGATCGCGCTCTCGATCGTGGCCGGGTAGCCGGTATCGGTCCAGTCGCCGGCCAGTAGAAGATTGCGCCATGCGGTTCTTGCACCCGGGCGCAGCTTCAAGGCGGCCGGTGTCTGGGCGAAGGTGGCGCGGCGTTCCTTTACGACGCGAGCCTCATATTCGCAGTTCGGGTCTAATCCGAGCGCCTGCGCGGTCTCCGACCAGGCCACACGCGCAATCTCCTCGGCGGGCTGCCCGGCGAGCCTGTCTGCTGCACTGACCGTCAGACTGGCGATATCGTCGCGCAGGAACACCCAGTCGAAGCTTCCACCGACCATCCCCAGAAAGGGCAGGTTCTCCGGCAGCGGTGGCGGTGTGTCGGGGGCTAGCGCGAGCCGAAGGTGAACATTTACGATGGATCGGCTGTCGTCCGGCGCCTTGAGCCCGGGCAGAATCTGTGCGGCGTTCCCCGGCGGCAGGGCGATGACCACGGCATCCGACTCACCGAGTTCGACCCTTCCGCCTCCAAACTCCAATGCCGAAACCCGATCACCCTCGAAGTCCAGGCTGCGGAGCCGGTGGTTGAAGAGGATCTGGTTGGGGGCGGATTGAACGATCTCCAATGCCGGGTCGAGGAAACTGTCGCTGAGACCCTTTTTCGGCACCAGCGGCACACAGGCCTTGCCCCCTCTGGCGAAGGTTTCGCGGATTGTGCGCCAGAGCAGTTGGGCCGAGGCCTCTTCCGGAGGTGTGTTCAAAGCCGAAGTGCAGAAGGGCTGCCAGAAGCGATGCCAGAGGAGATCACGCTTCGGCAGGCATTCGGCAACAGTCTCGTCGCTGCGCGCCGCCGCGATGCGCAAGATCGACAGATAATCCAGTGGGTTCGTGCCCGAAACCCGATGCCGGTTCTGGAAAACCCACCAGGGAAGCGGACTGATGCCGGGAGAGACCGTCCAGCGGTCACCGCTGGCCAGATCGACGAAAGGGAAGCTGGCGCGCGCTGGACTGACAAAGCGGTCCCGCGCGCGAATTTCGCGCAGATAGTCCAGAGCTGCATAGTTGGCAGAAAGCAGAAGGTGATTGCCGTTGTCGACTTGCCGCTTCAGCTTGCTGTCCCAATAAGACCGGCAACGTCCGCCCGCCTGCGCCGCCGCGTCGTAGAGGATGACCGGAACACCCGTACGGGTCAGGCGCAGCGCGCAGGCAAGACCGGAGAGGCCGGCACCGACGATGTGGACCTGCTTCAAGACTTAGATCAACCCATAGCGGAGCACCAGCCAGAGCTTTTCCGCGCGCCGGAGCGTGATCCTGTTTTCGTCGTGCGGCCAGCCGGTCTCTTTCACACGCTCGAGCAAGCGGCCGTAGACCTCCAGCATCAGCCGCGCCGGGCGGAGCGATGAACCCGCAGACTGCGCGATGAGTTCTCGCGCGCGCGAAAAAAGCCTGTCTGCTTCTGCGCAGAGTGCCGCATGAACGCGGGTGAAGTTTGGATGCTTGAGGACGGTCAGGGGGTCTGTATCCTCAATGCCCTCTTGTTTGAGCAGATCCCTCGGGACGTAGAGGCGCCCGCGCGCGGCGTCTTCCCACAGATCGCGCAGGATGTTTGTGATCTGCAAGGCTTCGCCTTGAACGACGGCAAGTTCTTCCGCTGCAGGGCCTCTGGCACCGAAGGCGTGAATTGAGAGCAGTCCGACGGCCCCGGCGACGCGGCGGCAATAGAGTGTGAAGTCTTCCCGCACCGGCGCACGGATAGAAGCCCGTGCGTCCATCTCCATGCCGTCGATCACGGCTAAAAATTCGGCTTTGGGCAAGTTGAAGCTGTCTTTGGCCGGCTGGAGCGCCTGCATGATCGGATGTTTCGGCGTTCCGGCAAAAAGCTGCTCGACCTCCTCGCGCCACGCCTCGAGTTTTGCATGTTTTTGTGCTTCTGTTTCCGGTCCGTCGGCAATGTCGTCCACACAGCGGCAAAAGGCGTAAATTCCATACATCGCGTGCCGGCGCGACGGCGGCAGGAGACGCATGGCCCAAATGAAAGACGAGCCCGCTTTCTCCACTATCTTGCGGACATAGGTTTCCGGCGTATCGCGGGTTATGGCCTGCTGCAGTTCGAGACTCTCAGCCATGGGGGCCCGTTGCTTTTCCATTGCGGTTCACGCCGCGTGTGAAGAGGCGGCTGGCCAGGACACTCAGAACACCACGCAGACCGCAGTCGAGGAAGTCGAGTTTTCGAAGAGACACCTTCTTCGCCAGGAGGTCGTGTTTGCGGAGCCGGGCCGACAGTCGCCGCGCCAGTCTCAGAATGACTGCCGATTCCATGGCGAGGCCACGGTTGGACAGGCGTAACGGCAGATCCTCAGCTCTTTGAAGCAGCACATCGACCTCATCCAGGTTTCGGTCGATGATCCGGCGCATCGAGACCGGCATTTGCCCTGCGGTGAGGATATCTTCGGTCAATCCTTCTGCCAGCAGCCAATCCATGGGCAGGTAGACGCGATTGAGCCGCTCATAGTCCTCGGCACAGTCCTGCAGATGGTTGAGGACCTGAAGAGCGCTGCAGAGAGCATCGGATGCCGGGTACGCGTCGGGCGACTCGCCGTGAAGATCGAGGAGGTAGCGGCCGACCGGGTTGGCCGAGAGCCGGCAATACGCCATCAGATCATCCCAGGACTCGCGGCGTGACTTTCGGGCATCCTGCATGAAGGCGTAGAGGAGATCGAGACAACGCTCGGGTGCAATTTCCGTTGCGGTCAGGCTCCTCCGCATTTCCGCAACCACATCCGCGTTCTGGTCGCCGCCACGGATCAGGCTTTCTTCAAAAGTAGAGAGCTGTGCCATCTTGTCCGCGGGCGTCAGATCGGGGTTGTCGGCGATATCATCGGAGGCCCGGGCAAAGCGATAGTAGGCCATGATATGGGGCCGCAACCGCGCCTCGATCAGCCAGGAACCGACTGGAAAATTCTCATCCCGTGCTGTCTTGCCGGGCGCGCGCGCGATCACTGGCGGATCGGCAAGACGAGCCTCGGCATGCGGCGTTCTGATCGGCTGTGGCATGGGACTATGCGGCACGATGCATCTTCGTCTTCTGAGTTACGGCGGGTTGCGAGTTGCGGGTTGCGACGCGAGGGAATTTCGCGATTGTAACCGGGTGGTATGGCAGGACGCAAACCCAGTGTTTCCCGGGATTCCCGGGCCAACTATTCACTAAGTTCCGCGAAGCGGGCGAGAAAGGCGTTCCTGGCCTGATCCGGCTGGACCGGTGTCAGCCGGATCTCCTCGCCCTCAACCTGTTTTCCAAAGAGCCGTTTGGCCTCGCTCGGCGAAAAACCGGCAAGTTGGGTCGCTTCCAGATAGGCCGCGGTCCGATCTGCCTGCTTGATGGCGCGCGCCAGTTCGCGCGGCGTAACAGGCGGGAGGGCGAACCGCAGATGGATGGCGGCCAGCAAGCGGTTCTCGAGCGCTTTATAGTCTGGTCCGATAGCGGATTTGAAAGGCGTGATCATATCACCGACCACATACTCGGGCGCATCATGCAAAAGCGCCGCAAGTAGCCATTTTGATGGCGTATCAGGCTTCAGCCGCCGGACAAGCTCTTCAACCAGAAGTGAATGCTGGGCGACGCTGAAGGCCCAGTCGCCGGAGGTCTGTCCGTTCCAGCGTGCGACACGCGACAAACCCTGGGCAATATCCTCGATCTCGACATCCAACGGTGAAGGGTCAAGCAGGTTGAGGCGGCGTCCGCTCAGCATGCGTTGCCAGGCTCTGGGCGCAGGCATTTTACAAGGCTCCCGCTCTCTCGGGTTTCGGATAAAAAGTCGGATGCTGTCCTGTCCGACTTCAGCCCGGCTCCTGCCCGGCTCGGATTTTCGCAGCGCTCTCTTATGCTGGCGGGACCACTTTGCCGTCAATCGGGATTTGTTTCAGGATTCCGCTCAAGGGTGGTAATCTACAGAAAAAGCGGCCTTTGGCTCATGGTGGGGGAGAGCCTTGCTGGCTGCGAGGTGGTGCAGGGAGGTGAAATGGCGGCTTGCCCTTCGCAAATCAGTGTCCTGGGTGACATTTGATGCTGGTTCAGTATGACCCGGCTCTAATTGCCCTTTCTCTCGCTGTGGCCATTATCGGGTCCTACGCAGGGCTGCACATGGTCGAACGCATGGTGCTGTTGTCGGGAGCCGTCCGTAAATCGATTCTCGCGGCGTCCGCGGTCGCGATCGGGGTCAGCATCTGGTCGATGCATTTCATTGGCATGCTGGCATTGCAGCTGCCGATTTCGATCAACTACGATATTCTGACCACTTTGATATCGGCCCTCGTTTCGATCCTGATGACAGGGGTGGGCCTGGCGCTGGTCAGTTACGGCCGGGTGACGCCCCTTAAGCTCGCGGCCGCCGGTATTGCCATGGGCGGCGGTATCTCGACCATGCACTACGTCGGAATGTCAGCGGTCCGCGCCAATTGTACCATTGCCTACACGCCATGGCTTGTGATTGCTTCCGTTCTGATCGGGGTGCTGGCATCGACGCTCGCGCTTTATCTGGCATCACGGGACAAGAAGCGCTGGCAGGTCGTTTGTGCGGCGGTTGTCATGGGGCTGGCGATGGCGGGGATGCACTATGTCGCCATGGGCGCCGCGACCTTCGTGCCGGTGACTTTTCTGATCTCAGTGGCCGAGCCCATACTGGATCCCTCGACACTCGCGATCATCGTGGCGCTGACAACCTTTTTTATTCTGGGCTTCGCGATCCTCTCCGTGCTGCCCGATGGCCAGAGCCAGGGGCTCTCCACGCAAACCGCAGGCAAGGCCATGGCTTCAGTGGGGTTGGAGCTTCCGGCTGCAGCTCTTCAGGAAGCCTCAACTTCGATAAGCTCCGGGGTCAAGATCCCCGTCGACAGCAACAACAAAACTCTGTTTCTCGAGGCCGAGGAGGTTGTTGCGGTTCAGGCCGACGGCCGCTACACCCAGGTCTTTACGACGGAACAGAGTTTCTTTTGCGCCTTCTCGATTTCGGAACTGGAATCGCTTCTGGACCCGGAGAAGTTTCTGCGGGTCCACCGAAGCCACATCGTAAAACTTGAGGCGATCGAATCCTTCGAGCGGAAAAACGAAAAGGGTGCCGTCATGCTGCGCAGCATGGCGCATCGTGTTGTACCGGTCAGCCGGGGAAACGTGACTCTGCTGCAAGCCGTGCTCCCTCACTAAGTGTCTGGCGTTCGTACGTGTGGGGCGGAGAGCTGAAACCAGGTCTCGGCCATGCGACTTGCTCTACTCTCTTTTTTATAAGCTTCCGATGTGTACGTCCGCGTTTGTACGTTCAAAGCTCTTGGATGATAGTACTATTCCTCAGCGCGCTGTACGTTCGAGCCCTTGCCATTGGTGTGTACGAAACGCATTTCATTAAAAAATAGGCGATTTTCGTGCCCGGGCACTAGCGGAGGGATGCAGCCTGTGGGTGAATCTGGCCAACGTGCACGCAACGAGGGTCCGGCGAGAGTCCCAACCGTGCCGGGAGGAAAACTTCGGTCAGTGCGATCGGCTCCGATGATGAGGCGTGTGCATTTGTTCCGAAAATCATAAAAGCGGCCTTTTCAGCGAAGGGTGATGTTCGCAGGCGATGCAGCACCAGGATCTGATCTGGTTCAACTCCCGGCGACTTGACGGAGCAGGCTTCTCGATCTGACGCTCACCATTGGCGTGCCACCGCTTTCTAGGGAGCCACAGCTCATGAGGAGACTGGCATGATACCGGGCGATTTCGAGTATTACCGACCCAACTCACTGGACGAGGCCGTTAACCTGCTTGCAACGCACGGCGATGATGCGCGTGTTCTCGCGGGCGGGCACAGCTTGATACCCATGATGAAGCTGCGTCTCGCGGCACCGGAGCACCTGGTCGATTTGAGCAATATCGCGAGTCTGACCGGTGTTTCGGAGGAGGGCGGCAACATCTCGATCGGTGCCATGACGACGCAAACCGAGATGATCGCCTCGAAGGTTTTATCCGAAAGCTGCCCGATCATCCGCGAGACCGCGCTGCTGATCGCCGATCCCCAGGTGCGCTATTGCGGAACGCTGGGCGGCAATGTCGCCAATGGAGATCCCGGCAACGACATGCCTGCTCTGATGCAGTGCCTGGGCGCGGCCTACATCCTACAAGGCCCCGACGGCTCTCGAGAGGTCGAGGCGCGCAACTTCTACGAAGCCGCCTATTTCACCGAGATGAACGAGGGCGAAATTTTGACCGGCGTCCGCTTCCCCAAGCCCCCGGCCGGTCACGGCTATGCCTACAAAAAGCTGAAGCGGAAAGTCGGCGACTATGCAACGGCCGCGGCCGCAGTGATCCTGTCGATGAAGGACGGCAACTGCGTCTCAGCCTCCATCGCGCTGACCAATGTCGCCGATACGCCCCTCTACGCGTCGGCTGCAGCTGATGCGCTCGTGGGAACAACCATCGATGCAACAGCGGTCGATCAGGCCGTCGCGCTTGCGGAAGGCATCACCGAGCCGGCGTCCGATGGCCGGGGGCCGGCCGAGTACCGCACCAAGATGGCGGGCGTGATGGTGCGCCGGGCGATTCAGGAAGCCAGGGAGCGGGCGCAATGAGAAAGACACCAGAGAACCGGGACTGTGACATTGCGATCGGGAGAACGGAAACATGAGTAAGCAGCAAGTCAAAATGACCGTGAACGGGACCGAGGTTTCCGGTGAGGTCGAGGGGCGCACGCTTCTCATCCATTTCCTGCGGGAGAACCTTGGGCTGACCGGTCCGCATATCGGTTGCGAAACCAGCCATTGCGGCGCCTGCACGGTGGACCTCGACGGCCGCTCGGTAAAATCCTGCACGATGTTCGCGGTTCAGGCCCAGGATTCCGATATCACCACGGTCGAAGGCATGGCCGCCGCCGATGGAACCCTCCACGCGATCCAGGAGGGTTTCATGCAGGAGCACGGACTGCAGTGCGGGTTCTGTACGCCGGGCATGATCATGCGCACACACCGTCTGCTCCAGGAAAACCCCAACCCGACCGATGAGGAAATCCGCTGGGGCATCTCAGGCAACCTCTGCCGCTGCACCGGCTACCAGAATATCGTCAAGGCCGTGCGTTACGCGGCCAAGAAGCTGAACGAGACCACGCGGGAGGCGGCTGAATAATGAGTGATGCAGCAACAATGACACTGGAAGAGCGTGAAGCGACTCTCGGCGGTGTCGGCACGGCCCGCAAGCGCAAGGAAGACGTCCGCTTTATCCAGGGTGCCGGAAACTACGTCGACGACGTAAAGCTGCCGGGCATGGTGTTCGGAGACTTTGTGCGCAGTCCTTACGCCCACGCCCGCATCAAGTCGATCAATGCCGAGGCGGCGCTGGCGGTGCCGGGCGTGAAGGCGGTCCTGACCGCGGCGGATCTGAAACCCCTGAACCTGCATTACATGCCGACCCTGGCGGGCGACGTTCAGGCCGTTCTGGCGGAAGAGAAGGTGCTGTTCCAGAACCAGGAAGTCGCTTTCGTCATCGCCGAGGACCGCTATATCGCGTCCGATGCGGCGGAGCTGGTCGAAGTGGACTACGAGGAACTGCCGCCCATCGTCGATGCTTTCAAGGCCATGGACGAGGGGGCGATCTGCCTGCGCGAGGACATTCAGGGCAAGACCGAAGGCGCCCATGGCGCGCGACGGCACGACAACCACATCTTCACCTGGGAGATCGGCGATAAAGAGGGCGCGGACAAGGCTCTCGCGGACGGCGAGGTCACGGTCAAGGAACTGGTCACCTATCAGCGGGTCCATCCTTCGCCGCTGGAGACCTGTGCGTCGATTGCTTCCATGGACAAGATCAAGGGCGAACTGACGCTCTACGGCACCTTCCAGGCGCCGCATGTGGTGCGCACGGTCGCTTCTCTTCTGTCGGGCATTCCCGAGCACAAGATCCGTGTCATCGCGCCGGATATCGGCGGCGGCTTTGGCAACAAGGTTGGGGTTTATCCCGGCTATGTCTGCTCCATCGTGGCCTCGATCGTTCTGGGCGTTCCGGTGAAGTGGGTCGAGGACCGGATTGAAAACCTCTCGTCGACCGCCTTTGCCCGCGACTACCACATGACCGGCGAACTGGCGGCGACGAAAGACGGCAAGATCACCGGCCTGAAGTGCCACGTCCTGGCCGATCACGGCGCCTTCGACGCCTGTGCCGATCCCACCAAGTGGCCGGCGGGTTTCTTCAATATCTGCACCGGGTCTTATGACATTCCGGTGGCCCATGTCTCGGTCGATGGCGTTTACACCAACAAGGCGCCGGGGGGCGTGGCCTACCGCTGTTCTTTCCGGGTGACCGAAGCGGCTTACATGATCGAACGCATGATGGATGTGCTGGCACAGAAGCTGGAGATGGATCCGGCGGAACTGCGCCTGAAGAACTTCGTTCAGCCGGCGCAGTTCCCCTACAACTCGGCGCTTGGCTGGGAGTACGACAGCGGCGATTATCCCACCGCCATGAACCAGATGATGCAGGCGGTGGACTATGCCGGCCTGCGCCGCGAGCAGGCGGAACAGCGCGAGAAGGTGGCTCGGGGCGACAGCCGCACGCTGATGGGCATTGGGGTTTCTTTCTTCACCGAGATCGTTGGCGCGGGTCCGAGCCGCAACTGCGATATCCTCGGCGTGGCCATGTTCGATTCCTGCGAGATCAGGGTGCATCCGACCGGCAGCGCCATCGCCCGCCTGGGGACCAAGTCTCAGGGGCAGGCGCACGAAACCACCTATGCGCAGATCCTGGCGACCGAGATCGGAATCCCGTCCGAGGACATCGGGATCGAAGAGGGCGACACCGATACCGCGCCTTACGGTCTGGGGACCTACGGCTCGCGTTCGACCCCGGTGGCGGGTGCCGCCGCCGCGCGGGTGGGCCGGAAAATCCGGGCCAAGGCACAGAAGATCGCGGCGCATCTGCTCGAGGTCGCGGAAGGCGATCTGGAGTGGGAGATTGACCGCTTCAAGGTCAAGGGCCTGCCAGAGAAGGAGGCGACCATGAAGGAGATCGCCTGGGCCGCCTACAACAACCTTCCCGAGGGCATGGAGCCGGGACTGGAAGCGGTCGACTACTACGATCCGCCCAACATGACCTATCCTTTCGGCGCCTATCTTTGTGTTGCGGATATCGATGTGGATACCGGCGAAACTTCCATCCGGCGCTTCTATGCCCTCGACGATTGCGGCACGCGGATCAATCCCATGGTGATCGAAGGGCAGGTCCACGGCGGCCTGACCGAAGCCTTCGGCATCGCCATGGGGCAGGAGATCGCCTACGACGAATTGGGCAACGTTCAGGGCGCGAGCCTGATGGACTACTTCCTGCCGACGGCGGTCGAGACCCCGGTTTGGGAAACCGACTTTACCGTGACCCCAAGCCCGCATCATCCGATCGGCGCGAAGGGTGTCGGCGAGAGCCCGAACGTCGGTGGTGTGCCCGCCTTCTCCAACGCCGTGATTGATGCCTTCTCGCATCTGGGTGTGAAGCATATGCCGATGCCGCATACGGCCTGGCGGGTGTGGCAACAGTGCCATGAGCTCGGTCTCACCAAGTAAAGGGAAGCGTTGAGGCTAGGGAGGCGGCGATGAAAAAGGAGCGCGAAAACATCCTGCGGCAATTTGCTGAGACAGGTTATGTCGCCGATCCCCAGCTCGCCATGGCGGTGCTCATGATGCAGCGGCTGCAGCGTCCGCTGCTGCTGGAAGGCGACGCCGGTGTCGGAAAGACCGAGGTCGGTAAGGGTCTTGCGCGTATTCTGGATACCCGCCTGATCCGCCTGCAGTGCTACGAGGGCCTGGATGCCAACGCCGCAATCTATGAATGGAACTATCAGCGCCAGTTGCTTGCTATCAAGATCTGGGAGCAGGAGGAGGCCAGTACCACGGAGAAGGAAGAGCACATCTTCCAGAAGGACTTTCTGCTGCAACGGCCTTTGCTGGAGGCGATCAGTCAAGAGACGGCGCCGGTCCTGCTGATCGACGAGATCGACCGGGCGGACGAGGAATTCGAGGCCTTCCTGCTTGAAGTCCTCTCCGACTTCCAGATTTCGATCCCCGAGTTGGGGACCATCGAGGCGAAGTCGATTCCCTATGTTGTCCTGACCTCCAACGGCACGCGCGAGCTCTCCGACGCCCTGCGGCGGCGCTGCCTCTATCACTACGTGGAGTATCCCGACGAAGGGAAGGAAGTGCGCATTCTGCAGGCCCGCATGCCCGGTATCGATCTGCGGCTGGCCGGGCAGGTGGTGCGTTTCGTTCAAGCGATCCGCAAGGAAGATATCGACAAGAAACCCGGCGTGGCCGAGACGCTGGACTGGGCGGCGGCGCTGGTGGGACTGGAAGTCGATGACCTTCGCGCCGATTCTGAAGTTGTGCATGAGAGTCTGCTCTGTCTGCTGAAGACCGATCATGACCGGCGGGCGATCTCCGGTGAGGTCACCGAGCGCATTGTCGGCAAAGTGGCCTGAGCCATGCCCGCAGCTCAAACCTCGAGCACTTTGCCCATGCCGCCCGGACCGCTGGTCCGCATGGTGGGCTTTTTGCGCAGGCTTCGCGATAATGGCTTCGCTGTCGGCACCGCGGAAATGCGCGATGCGGCGAAGTTCCTGGACGAGGGCGATATGCCTGCGATGGACGAACTGCGCCAGGGTACGCGTGCGCTGCTTTGTACGACGCCGGAGGACTGGACGCGGTTCGACGAGATTTTCGATGCTTATTGGTTCCGCTTCGGCGTCAAGCGCGTGGTTGCGGTCAGTGGGACCGGCCAGCAGGGACTGCGCCGCCTGCCGGGCAGCGGGCCAAAGGCTAAACCCAGCGTGCTGGCGGCGGCAGTCGAGCGGACAGCCGGGAAAAGCGGTAGCAGCCCCGGGCAGCCGGGCAGCCGGCAAGGAGGCGCCAGCCAGGCGGAGTCTCTCGAGAAAGCCGATTTGCGGCAGATCAACGATCCCAACGAGCTGGCGCGGGTTCACGCTCTTACCGCGCGTCTCGCCGAGCGCATGCGCAGCCGTCTTTCGCGGCGGGAGCGGGAGCGGCGCAAAGGCAGGCGGATCGATCTGCGCAGAACCATTCACCGGAACATTGCGCACGGCGGCACGCCGATCGAACTCTTCAAGCGGCAGCGCCGGGACAAGCCGCTGCGGCTCGTGGTCTTGTTGGATGTGTCGGGATCCATGAACCACTACAGCCTCTTTTTCCTGCGCTTTATTCTGGGTGTCCTGGACAATTTCCGGCAGGCGGAGGCCTTCGTCTTCCACACCCGTCTGGTGCAAATCTCGGAGACTCTGAAGGAACGCAACGCGGAGAGAGCGCTGGAACGCATGACCCTGATCTCCCAGGGATGGAGCGGCGGGACCAAGATCGGCGAGAGCCTGGAGGCCTTTAATCGCCAGCACGCGGCGCGTGTTCTGAACTCGCGCAGTGTCGTGATGCTGGTCAGCGATGGTTACGACACCGGCGATCCGGAGAAGCTGGGGGAGTCCCTGGCAAAACTGCGCAGGCGCTGCAAGCGCATCGTCTGGCTCAATCCCATGATCGGCTGGTCCGGCTATGAACCGGTGGCCGGCGGCATGGCGGCGGCCTTGCCGCACATCGATCTCTTTGCACCGGCCCATAACCTGGAGAGCCTGGCGGCCCTCGAACCCTATCTGGCGAAACTGTGATGACGAGTCCCGCAGGCAAAAAAGACATCATCGATGAGATGGCCCGGCTGCGCGCCAGCGGTGAGGCTTTCGCGCTTGCCACAGTGGTGCGGACCCAGGATGCCACGTCCGCCAAGGCGGGCGCCAAGGCGATTGTGCGCCGCGGCGGCGAGATCGTCGGCTGGATCGGCTCGGGCTGCGTCCAGGGCGCGGTGCGCAAGACCGCAAAGGAAGTCCTGAGCGGCGCCGACGCGCGTCTCATCCGGGTGCGTCCCAAAGAACAGGTGGCTGCACCGGTCGATGTGGACGGTGTCGAACTCTATAAGAGCGCCTGTCCCAGCGGCGGGACAGTTGAGATCTTTATCGAGGCCATGCTGCCGCGTCCGCAGCTCGTTGTGTTAGGTCTGTCGCCGGTCGGCGTCGCGGTGGCGGAACTGGGGCGGCGGCTCGGCTACAGTCTTGTCGTCGTCGCGCCCGAAGAAATGCAGGCACGCTGTGCCGACGCGGATGTCCGGGTTACGGAATATGCGCTGGAAGACCTGACCCGCCCGGAACAGTCTTTCATTGTGGTGGCGACCCAGGGGCGGCGGGACCGGGAGGCGCTAGCGGCGGCGTTGCGTTCGGCGGTTCCCTATGTCGCCTTTATCGGAAGCCGGAAGAAAGCGCAGGTGCTGACCGCCCAGATGATCGAGCAGGGGCTGGAGGAGACTCTTGCCCGGCGGTTGAAGGCGCCTGCGGGTCTCAATATCGGGGCCATCGGGCATGAGGAAATCGCGCTTTCAATCCTGGCGGAAATCACCGAACTGCGTCGCCGCGGGGTCGGTATCGCTGTTGATGAGGAAGGCCCGGCCGCTCAAGCCTGCGGGCCGGAAAGCCAGGAGAAGTAACGGCCCGCCTGGCGGGGTTGAACTTTTGATAACTTGACAGATCTCCGGCGATCCGGAGTCTGCGGTATGTGAAATTATGTGAGGTAAGGAGAATCTGCCGGTGGATATGACGGGTGAATATCGGCTCAATGCGTCGCGTGAAGCGGTGTACGATGCTTTGAACGATCCGGAGATACTCAAACAGTGTATTCCCGGCTGCGAGGAGATCGAAAAGACCTCTGATACCGAGATGACGGCAAAGGTCGTGGCCAAGGTCGGCCCGGTTAAGGCGAAGTTCAACGGCGCGGTCACCCTCTCAGATCTCAATCGTCCCGAAAGCTACAGCATCAGCGGCGAAGGCAAGGGCGGCGCCGCCGGTTTTGCGAAGGGGGGCGCCAAGGTCCGTCTGGAAGAGGATGGCGAAGGCACTTTGATGCACTACGAAGTGCATGCGGATATCGGCGGCAAACTAGCCCAGCTCGGCAGCCGTCTGATCGACGGCACGGCGAAGAAGATGGCGAAGGATTTCTTTGAAACCTTTGCCGGACTGGTCGACGGCGGCAAGGCAGAAACTTCAGAAGCAGTGGAAGCGCAGGAGGCCGCGAAGCCCGTGGCACCCGCTGCTCCTCCCACGGAAGAAGCCGCGCCTGCGACTACCTCCGCTGCTGAGGAAGCTGCCTCCGCGCCCGCCGCGCCGCCCGCAAGCCCGCCGGAACCCGAGAAGTCCGGCGGGCTCAGCCCGATGGTCTGGGTGGTCGGTGTGATCCTGCTTGCAGCCGTGGCGGTTCTCATTAGTCTGTCCTGAGAAGCGCCCCACTGGATGGGCGACGAAAGCCAGGGAGCCGCCAGTGAGCACTGAAGAGACGAAAACCCGATCGTTTAAACCTGTGTCAGGCGCGGTTCTGCCACGCTATGCGGGCATTCCGACCTTCATGCGTTTGCCGCACATTGCGCTGGACGATCTGTCCGATGTGGAGATCGGGGTTTGCGGCGTGCCCTGGGACGGCGGCACCACCAACCGGCCGGGTGCACGGCACGGGCCACGGCAGATGCGCGATCTCTCGACCATGGTGCGCTCTGTCCATCACGTCTCGAAGCTGAAACCCTTCGAATTGGCCAACTGTGCCGATTTGGGGGATTCGCCGGTTAATCCGATCGATATCGAAGACACGCTGGCCCGGGTCGAGACCTACTACAAATCCATTCATGACGCTGGCGTGGTGCCCTTAACGGCGGGTGGGGATCATCTGATCACCCTGCCGGTAATGCGGGCGATCTGTGACCAGGGCCCGGTCGGCATGGTTCACTTCGATGCCCACACCGACACCTGGGACCGCTATTTCGGGGGATCGAAATACACCCACGGCACGCCTTTCCGCAGGGCGATCGAGGAAGGGCTGCTGGATCCAAAGCGCACGGTTCAGATCGGTATCCGCGGCGGCCTCTACGGCGACTTCGACAACGACTGGGGTTTGGAGCAAGGCATCAGGGTCATCACCATCGAGGAGTACTTCGATCTGGGGATCGAAGCGGTGATCGCGGAAGCCCGCCGTGTGGTCGGCGACGGCAAAACCTATGTCAGCTTTGATGTCGACGGACTGGACCCGGTTTATGCGCCGGGCACGGGCACGCCGGAAATCGGCGGGTTCAGTACCCACGATGCCCAGCGGATGATCCGGGGACTGCGCGGCCTGGATCTGGTTGGTGGCGATGTGGTCGAGGTATCGCCGCCTTTCGATCCCAGCGGCAACACGGCTCTGGTGGGCGTGACCATCATGTTCGAGATTTTGTGTCTGCTTGCCGAATGCGTTGCGGGCCGGCGTGGTTGAGCACCTAAACAGGTTTGGCCACGGCCAGGATCGCGACAATGAGAAAGCTCGCAACCGTGACCGGTCCCGCAAAGCGCAGGAACGAGTTTGGCGACGCGTTCAAAATACCTGTCCGACGCCGCAACCGGCCTGAGAGGGCGCCGTGCAGCGCCGAGAGCAGTGTGATAATCACCAGCTTAATCCAAAGCCAGGGTGCGCTGAACCAGTCTCCCTGAGCGGCGAGGGCGATGCCGAAAACCCAGGCAAGCAGCATCGCCGGTGACGTCACCCAGCGGTTCCAGCGCGATATCGCATCGATCAATGGGGAGGGCGCGGCTGCGCCGCCGCCGCTGGCCGCCGGCAGGCTTGAGACAGCAAGCGACAATATCAGCATGCCCCCGATCCAGACGGCGAAGGTGGTGACATGGAAGGCCTTAAGCCAGAGGTACTCCATCGCGGTGGTCCGTTTGGTGTGGTGGAACTTCAGCTCCACCACACGAGTTGCCGAAAGCCCCTGCGGCTTCCTTTTGTTTTAACCAGCGTGCGTTTGCGATTGCGCCCAGAGGTACAAAGGCAAAGAGAAAGAGCCGAAGAATTTCGCCTTTTCGCCAGCCAAAGAATGAAGCTGTGTGAGCAAGTGTCCAGATGTAAATGAGAAACGCCGTGCCGTGGATGGGACCCATGGTCGCGGACGCGGCGTCGATACCCGCCAGGTGTTTCAGGGGCACCGCGACGAATACCAGAATGACCAGCGTGACGCCTTCGAGCAGGGAAGCCGTGCGGATCCACTGCAGCTGCTGACGCGCAGCCGACTGCAGGTCTTCTGTTGCGGCACCCATCATTCCACTTCGTGCAGAACCTTCTCAATGCCCGCCAGCTTCGTCTTCATCTCTTTCACGTCCTGCTCCAGCTTTGCGAGGGTCGCTGCCCCCGCCGTTTGTGCAACGGCCGCTTTGTCAGCAAGCTCCTGGTAGGCGCCTTCATGTGCGAGACGCTGCTGGGCCTGCCGCGCGGCGGCAAAGTACTTCATTCCGAAGATCAAAAGGATGGTGACCAAGGTGAGGATTGTGAGCAGCAGGAAGGTATCGGCGTTTTGGGACATGATGAACTCCTTCGTTAGTTCGATTCCGTCGATGGGGGTTGAATAATCTTTGGCGTCAGTGACGTGGTGGCTTCCGCGACAATGGCTGGAGTCAGAGTCAGGCTGAAATCAGTCACTGAAAAAAACTTGAGGGCTTTGCCCTCCGCAGAGACTTCGTACTCGTTGGTGACCAGACCGGCTTCCTCGAGTTTTTGGAGATGCAGGTGGAGGAGTGGCCGGCTGATACCGACGTCGCGCGCCAGTTGGCTGACATAATTCCGGCCCCCTCTGCTGAGCACGGCAAGAATGCGCAGCCGGTGCGGATTGGCTAGCGCTGCGAGCACCATCAGCAGGTTATCACCGTCGTTTTCCACTCGGCTCATCTTTCGATATTTCATATGTAATAAATTTCTTACATATGAAATTTAAATGCGTCAAGCCTATCTTTGCGGGTGCCGGAAGAGATAAAAACACAGCCTGGTGGCGGGAATTGTAAGGATTTACCCGTAGGATATGCGTAAATTCCTTGTATTCGCGCAATGCTGATTTATGTCATCATGATCTTTCCAAAAAACCTGCATAATAGGTGCAAAGCAAAGGGTAAGGGCGCCGCTTGCATCTGTCCTTCGGTGTTTGATGCCAAAATACCGGTGCCAGTTGGTGAGACGCGGTAGATCCAAGAGGAGGAACGAGTCCTGAAAGGCGGAAGCATGCGAGCGATGGAGGCGGCGGCCGGTCATACGGCAGAGCATTACTGCGTGGAATCGACGCCCAAGCGCGACGCGATTGTCCGCGCCGCTTCGCAGCTCTTTCTGGACTCCGGTTACGGCGAGACCAGCATGGACGCGATCGCGGCCGCTGCCGAAGTCTCCAAGCGAACCGTCTATAGCTATTTTTCCGGCAAGGATGCCCTGTTCGAAGCGGTCATGACCGATGTCTGCGAGAACAGATCCGATATGGCCAACAATGAGCTGCCGAACAAACCCGCGGAAGAGGTTTTGACCTGGGTTGGTCTGGGGTTCCTGAAAACCGTCTCCTCCGACATTGTGCTCACAACCTTCCGGATTGCCGCCGCTGAATCGGAGCGTTTTCCGGAGTTGGGCGACACCTTTTACCGGGCCGGTCCGAAGCGCTCGATCCATAACCTGGCGACTTATTTGCGTGTTCGCGAGGCAGAGGGCGAACTTCTCGTGCCGGACCCCGAGTTGGCGGCTGCCCAGTTTTTTGCCCTGGTAAAAAGCGACGTTTTCATTCGCCTTATTCTTGGCGTGGGTCCAAAGCCGGATGAGGCGGATATCGAGAAGGCCGTCAGTTCTGCCGTCAGGCTGTTTTTAAGCGGTTATGGCAGCGGCGGCGCCGATCCTGAGTGACCGGCCAGGCCTTTCCAGCTTCAACCCGCACTCCAACTCTCTGCAATCCCGCAAAATCAGGAGCTTTCACGTCGTCCGGTGGTTTATTCGCCGAAGGGTGAGACAGTTGGTCGCTCTTGGTGGCATTGGGCCTGTGCCCAATATCTGGACGAAGGCCCGGCGGGTCGGCGTGCCGTCACCCGTCAAGAGGCATAATACTGCACTGTGAGAGAGTCTATGTTTCTATATTTTGTCATCGCCCTGGTGCTGTCGGCATCCGGCGTCCTCCTGCGCAGTGCGCTGCGCGGCGGCGACACCGAAAAGATCGCGTTTGTGGTGAACCTCATGCTGGCGTGGTTGATTGCCGCAATCACATTCGGTTATCCGGCGATCATTATCCCGGCTTTGATCCTGGTCCCGATCGTTCTTGTGATCCTGTTTCTACTCACCACCGGAAATACCCTGCCTGTTTCCTCGGCGGCTGAACAAACGAAAGACTGACCACCCGGTCATCCCGAACATCAGGCTTGGCGGAGAACATCTCACTTCATCGCGAAGGAATGCGGTCCGTCGATGTCGCCGATAAAGCTCTGATGCGTGAGCAGGCTGCCGAAGGGCGTGGCGTCGTCGTGCCATCTGTGCAGGTGCAGCGAGGGCGGCTCCATGTGGTAGCTGGGAGGGGCGTCAGGGGTCAGGGCGAGGCTGACCGCATGGGCCTGACTGGGGCAGACACTGGCGGGTTTGCCGGCGAAGGCGGTCAGGATGTTCCGGTGAACGTGGCCGCAGACGAGGCCCAGGACCTGCGGATGTTTCTCCAGGACCGCGGCTAGCCGTTCCGAACCGCGGCAATTCTGGACATCCATGTGTCCAATACCGGTGATGAACGGCGGGTGGTGCATGGCAACCAGAGTTGGCTTGCCGGATGCTGCCGCCAGGGTGTGTTCCAGCCAGTCTGCGAGCTCGGCGGTTACTTCGCCATGAGGTTGCCCGGGGACCGTGTCGTCGACCATCACCAGCCGGAGCGGAAATCGCTCCTCAGCGTAACTGAGATGACCGTGTTCGGGCATGTCCGCGCGATCCCTGAAGGCCTCGCGGAAGGTCTCGCGCCTGTCGTGATTGCCGGGAAGGGCGATCAATGGGGGTGTTAATGGCGCCAGGAGTTCGCGGACGTGATCAAACTCCTCCGGAGCGCCGCCGTCGGTGACATCACCGGTCAGGATGACGAGATCCGGCAGTGGGTCGAGCGTGTTGATGTGGGCAACGGCCGCGGCCAGGAAAGGGGCTGTGTTGAGCCGGCCATAGGCCAGGGCGCCACGCGGTTTGATATGGGTGTCGGTAATCTGGGCTACGATCATGATGCTGCCATCGGAGCGGAGAACTGTGCGCGCGTCAAGCCGTCTTGACCACGCCCCGCGCCGATTCTTGGGCTGCGGTTCGGATGTCACTTCTAGCTCTTGACCTTCCAGTGACTGGAACTCTTATCTTACTGTCGAATCCACAACCCGGCACTGGATAATCCCGTGAGTTCATACGTTTTCGCGATCGAGGGCATGACCTGCAGCAACTGTGCTCAGCGGGTGGAGAAGGCACTGCGCAAAGTGCCGGGGGTTCTGAGTGCGGATGTCAATTTCGCCCTGGAAAAAGCCGATGTGACCGGAAGCGTCGATCGCGCGACGCTCGTCGAAAGCGTACGGGCCGCGGGCTACGCCGCGGTCGAACCTGATGTGTCTGCCGGTAACGTCGGGGCGCAGACCGCCGGACTGTCATCGGAGCTTTGGCAGCTGGTGATCGCAGGTTTGATCACCGTGCCGTTCATGGCGCATATGTTCCTGATGATGGCGGGTTCGGACTGGGGACTTTCCGGCTGGATGCAATTCGTCCTGGCATCGCCCGTGCAGTTCTGGATCGGCAAGCGCTTTTATCTCGGCGCCTGGAGCGCGTTGCGCGCGGGCGCGGCGAACATGGACGTGCTGGTGGCGCTGGGCACCTCGGCGGCCTTTTTCTACAGCCTCGCGGTCCTGCTTTCTGCCGAGGGACTCCTGCCGCCGGCGCTTGCGGACGGTCATCTCTACTTCGAAGCAGCCGTCATCGTGATCACACTGATTCTGGCCGGGAAGCTTCTTGAGGCCCGTGCCAAGCGCAGCACCGCCTCCGCGATCAGGGAGCTGATGGCTCTGCGGCCCGATACCGCGCGGGTGCAGCGCGGCGGTGCCGAGGTTGTCCTGCCGATCGCGGAAGTGCAGCGGGGCGATGTGATCGTTGTGAAGCCGGGCGAGAAGATACCGGTCGATGGTGAGGTGGTCGAAGGCTCGAGCGATGTTGATGAAGCATTGGTCACGGGCGAGAGCCTGCCGGTTCTGCGCGCCGAAGGGGCGGCTGTGATCGGCGGCTCGCTCAATGGCAGTGGCTTGCTGAAGCTGGAAGCCCGGGCGGTCGGCGAAGACTCGACTCTGGCCCGGATCATCCGGCTGGTCGAACGCGCCCAGAGCGGCAAAGCCCCGGTCCAGCAACTCGTCGATCGCATTTCCGCGGTCTTCGTGCCGGTGATCGTGCTGATCGCGGTTGCGACGCTGGCTGGGTGGCTGCTTGCTGGTGCCGGCTTTGAGACAGCGCTGGTCGCGGCGGTCTCCGTGCTTGTGATTGCCTGCCCCTGTGCTTTGGGACTGGCGACCCCGACTGCGATTGTCGCGGGCACCGGCGCGGCCGCCAAGGCGGGCATTCTGATCAAGGATGTCGAAGCCCTGGAGCATGCCAATCGCGTGACCACAGTGGCCTTCGACAAGACCGGCACCGTTACCGAGGGCCTGCCCGCGATCAGCGATGGCGCCACTACGGATGAAGATCACCTCTCGCTCTTACAACTGGCGGCCTCGGCGCAACGGGGCAGCGAGCATCCGCTGGCGAAAGCCTTTCTGCGCCGCGCCGAAGAGGAGGCCTTGGAGCTCTTGCCGGTGACCGCTTTTGAGAGCCGCCCGGGGCGGGGAATTCTGGCGCGGGTCGGAAATCAGGCGCTCACCATCGGAAATCCAGCGATGATGGCAGAGGCCGGGATTGCGTTGGATGCTCTGAAACCGCAGGGCGATCGCATGGCGGCGAGGGGAGAGACGCCGGTTTTTGTCGCTGTCGATGGCAGCCTGCGCGGCGTCTTTGCGTTGAGTGATCCGCTGCGCGAGACCTCCGCGGAGGCTATATCGCACCTGCAGGAAACCGGTGTCCGAACCCTCATGCTCAGCGGCGACAATCAGACTGTCGTCGACCTCATTTCGCGGAACCTGGGCGTCGACCGGGCGCTCGGGCCTCTGCGTCCCGAGGATAAGGTTGCGGAACTCTCGCGCCTGAGGGCGGAGGGGCAGGTCGTTGCGATGGTCGGGGACGGCGTCAACGATGCGCCCGCCCTGGCGGAGGCGGACCTCGGCATCGCCATGGGCAGCGGCAGCGATGTCGCGATGGAGACGGCGTCGATTACGCTGATGCGGCCGGATCCGCGCCTGGTGTCCGCTGCCTTGCGGGTCGCCCGGGCCACGATTGTCAAAATCCGCCAGAATCTCTTTTGGGCCTTTATCTACAATCTGATCTGCATTCCGCTGGCGGTCTCCGGGCTGCTGAACCCGGCCTTCGCCGGAGCCGCCATGGCCTTCTCGAGTGTCAGTGTCGTGACCAACTCTCTCTTCCTGAAACGCTGGAAGTCGGGGCTGTAGTGTGGCGGACCTAAAACTCGCGGAACGATGCATTCTTGCATCAAGGCCGCAAGTCCTGCCTGAATCCTGTATTTCTCGATCTGAAAACTTCTAAAAAGCACGCACGTTGCGCCGCTTTTTCCCCTAGTATCCCGAACCTGAAATTCACTTCATTGAATTTCAGATTCAACGGGACATTACCTCATTGTATCTAGTGTGGCCGTGCCAATTTATTGGCAACTGCAGCAGTCATCCGAAAGAAAGGCTAGAGGCGTCATGAGATTTGAGAACAAGACCGTCGTCGTCACGGGCGCGGCGGGTAATCTGGGGCAGGCCGTTGCCGCGGCCTTCGAAGCCGAAGGCGCTCGCCTGCTTCTGGTTGACGTCGATGCCGCAAGACTGGACGAGGTCTTTCCCGGCACATCTGACACCCGCGAAAAGCTCGCGACGGACCTGCGTGATGAGACGGTGACGGCGGCAGCTTTGGCGGACGCTCTGTCCGATGGCCGCTCCTGCGATGTGCTCTGCGCGATCGCGGGCGGATTTCACATGGGCGAACCTGTTCATGAAACGCCCTCGGAGGTCTGGGATCAGATGCTGGGGCTCAACGCCCGGACCCTGCTGTCCGCCGTGAAGGCCCTGGTGCCCGGCATGGTCGCCCAGGGCGCGGGGCGTGTCGTGACGGTCGGGGCCGCCGCTGCACGCAGTGGCGTCGCGGGCATGGGTGCCTATACCGCCACGAAGTCCGTCGTGATGCGCGTGACGGAGGCGATGGCGGCTGAGCTTGCCGGCAAGGGTGTGACGGTAAACGCGGTGCTGCCGAGTATTATCGATACGCCGCAAAACCGCGCGGCTATGCCGGGTGCCGACCCTGACAAATGGGTCAAGCCCGAGGAGCTGGCAGCGGCGGTGACGTTTCTGGCATCGCCCGAGGCGCGGGCCGTCAGCGGCGCGCTTCTGCCCGTAACAGGCGGGCACTGAGCCCTGCAGCTAGCGCGTCCGGGGCGGCGCCGTCGAGCCACCGGGGACCAGGCGGGTTTCGATCAGAACACTGTGCGGCGTTTCTTCGCCTGATAGCAGGGTTACGAGCGACTCGGCGGTTTTCAGCCCCATTTGTGCCGTGGGGACATGTACGGTCGCGATCTGGGGGACCATGTCCTGCGCAATGTCGAGGCCGTCGTATCCGCAGATGGAGAGGTCCTGGGGAACGGTCAGGCCGCGCGCCTGCGCCTCCATCAGAGCGCCGATGGCGAGGACATCGTTGCCGCAAATCACGGCTGTGATTTCCGGCGCGGCCTCCAGCAATTCGGCGAGCCCTTCGCGACCGTTATGGACGGAGAAGGAGCGGCCGGTGATGCGCGTTGCAGGGAGTGTGACGCCGAAGTCCTTGAGCGCGTCCATAATGCCCTTGGTGCGCAGCAGGGCCCGGTCGCTGACACTGGACGGACCCTCGAGAACGCCGATTTCCCGATGCCCGAGTTCGAGAATATAGCGGGTCATGGCCTCGGCTCCGGCCCGATTGTCATAGCCGACACAGCGATGGGGGCTGTCGGGGAGATAAATCGAAATCAGGAGATAGGGGATCTTTCGCCGGTTCAAGAGATCGTAGAGCTCCGGTGATCGCTGCTCGCCGGCCAGCACAAGGGCGTCGATCCCGGATTCCACAAGCGCCTGGGCCTCTTCCATCTCAAGACACTCGTCGAAATCGTAGTTGGCGAGGACCAGGCTGTAACCCGACTGACGCAGGCGGCGTTGCAGGGCCTCCACAAAGCGCGAATAGATGGAATTCGCGATGGTCGGGATCAGCGCGCCGATCCTGAAGGTTTTTTGCGACGAGAGCGCACGGGCCGCCGGATCGGGGATGTAGTTCAGTTCAGCGGCAACCGAGGCCACATGTTTGCGAAGTTCTTCGGAAACCTGGTGAGGCTGGTTGAGCGCACGCGAGACCGTGGCGGTCGATACGCCTGCGGCTTTGGCCACATCCCGCACGCCCACACTGCCCGTCGCGCGCCGGCCACTCCCGGAAAGCTGCTTACCCAATTACTTTTTTCCGAATTTTATGATGCATCGTATGCTGCGTTTTTCCTGCTTGCGAGAGCTTATCGCCGAAGCCCGTCCAACCCAAGCCCGTTCAATACAAGCGCTCTCGACCCAAGCCCGTCCAACCCGAGCTCTATCGACCCGAGTCGGGGTGATGATTCAAAGTGCCTTGCGCCCGGAGAACTTTTGCGACTATGCTTTATGTAACCGGTTACATAAAGCGATAACGCAGGGACGGGTTATGAAAAATACGGATGCAGGGGCTCCGGTGATTGAGGTGCGGTCTGTCTGGAAGATCTTCGGATCCCGGGCGGATGAAGCCCTCGAAGCTATTCGCAGGGACAATCTGACAAAGAGCGATGTCTTGCAACAGTTCGGCTGCGTGGTCGGCGTGGCGGACGCGTCGTTTGCCGTCGCGCAGGGCGAAATATTTTGCATCATGGGCCTGTCAGGCTCGGGAAAGTCGACCCTGGTCAGGCACATCAACCGGCTGATCGAGCCGACCGCCGGCGAAATTCTGTTGAACGGCCGCGACGTCAACGTTCTGGACGATGAAGAGCTGCGCCAGTTGCGCGCGGAGACCATCGGCATGGTCTTTCAGAACATGGCGCTGCTGCCGCACCGCACGGTGCGCGACAATGTGGGTTTTGCATTGGAGCTTCGCGGTGTCGACAGTTATCAGCGCAGCATTGCCGCCGATGAAACCATCGCCAAGGTCGATCTGACCGGCTACGGCGACCGCTATCCCTCCGAGCTCTCCGGGGGCATGCAGCAACGTGTCGGCCTTGCGCGCGCACTGGCCGCGGATCCCGACATTCTGCTGATGGACGAGCCCTTCTCGGCACTCGACCCGCTGATCCGGCGCCAGTTGCAGGACGAGTTCCTGGCGCTTTCCCAGGTGATGCATAAGACCACGCTCTTCATCACCCATGACCTCGACGAGGCGATCCGGATGGGCAGCCGCATCGCCATCATGAAGGACGGCGTGATCGTTCAGATCGGCACACCGGAAGACATCGTAACCAAGCCGGCCGATGAATATGTTTCCGACTTCGTGGCGGGTATCTCGCGCCTGAAGCTGGTCTTTGCACATACGGTCATGCAGCCGCTCGAGGCTTACAGGGCAAACGGCGGAAATGGGCTGGACGAGACTGTCTGCCCGGTCGCCGATCCGGAAACCGATCTCAATGCGCTGGTCGATCTGTCGGTCGACAGCGAGCATCCGATCCTTATCAAAGACGATGGCAAAGCGGTTGGTGTCGTCACCAAAACCGCCTTGCTGCGCGGCATACAGGGAGAGCCGTGATGACCGATACGCCGGCAGATACCGAACTGGGCCTCGAAGCAGGGGATGTGGCCCCCAGCGTACAGGAGCGCAAGCTCGTCTCCGAGTTCGCGGCTGATAAAGCCGACTACTACAGCGACACCTTCGTTCACCTGCAGCAGAACCGCTTGAGCGCGACCCATATCAATCGCTCGGCACTCATTGCTGGACCCTTCTGGGGGGCGCGGCGCGGAAATTGGACTCACTTCTGGATTGCGTTGCTGCTCGATATCTCGGGGCTGATGCTGATGGCGCGGGGACTGTTCGCGGATCCCGACAAATCCGGCGAGTTCAATCTCCTCTGGGGCATCGGGGTCTTTATCTGTGGCCGGCTTCTGACGGCGCGGTTTGCCGATCAACTCTATTACAAGCAGTACCAGAATTGGCGGATTAACCGGGCGGTGAACGCAGGTATCTCTTCGGCGCGTGTCCAGATGGGAATTGCGCTGATTCTGGCGATTGGTCCGATGCTGATCTACCGTGCGACCCAGATCGCACCGACGCTGCGTGAATGCAGGCGCATGTGGCGGGCCATGGGAAGGGGAGATGAAGTCGGCGCCGTCGACCGTTTCAACTGCTGGGTCATCGGCGAGGTGCCGATCGGAAAAAACATCCAGCAGCCGGTCGCCGGCGGCATCAACGATTTGATTGACTGGATGACCATTACCTTTGTCACCTTTTTCGACGCGATCACGATCGGTATTCGCGGTGTGTTGAACTTGCTGGAGCTGATCTTCGTCGGGACACCCTGGCCCGTGATGGCGTTCATGCTGGTTCTGATCGCCTGGCGGACCGCCGGGAAGAACGTCGCGATCTTCACCGCCCTGGCACTGTTCTACCTGGGTATGTTCGGGTTCTGGCAGAAGGCCATGTCCACACTGTCACTCGTGGGCGCGGCCACCCTGATCTGTGTCTTGCTGGGTGTTCCGATCGGAATCTGGTGCGCGAAATCACCGCGGATCTACGCCTTTATCCGGCCGGTTCTCGACATCATGCAGACCCTGCCGAGCTTCGTGTATCTGATCCCCGCTATTGCCTTTTTCGGCGTCGGCAAACCGCCGGGCATTCTGGCCACGGTGATCTTCGCGCTGCCGCCCATGGTCCGCCTGACGGTTCTGGGCATTACGCAGGTACCCGAGAGCGTCAAGGAGGCGGCGCTGGCGTTCGGCGCGACCCCTCGGCAACTGCTTTGGAAGGTTGAGCTGCCGCTGGCCGTGACCTCGATCATGACCGGAATCAAC
The DNA here is from genome assembly GCF_007004665.1 of Denitrobaculum tricleocarpae. Classification (GTDB taxonomy): domain Bacteria; phylum Pseudomonadota; class Alphaproteobacteria; order Kiloniellales; family Kiloniellaceae; genus Denitrobaculum; species Denitrobaculum tricleocarpae. Next base: position 106,185 of record NZ_ML660063.1, read on the forward strand.
CAGACCATCATGATGAGTCTCTCGATGGTCGTGGTGGCCGCCCTGATCGCGGCCAAGGGGCTTGGGGAAGATGTCCTCTTCGCCCTGCAGCACGTCGAGCATGGTTTGGGGCTGTTGGCCGGCGCAGCCATCGCACTTTGCGCGATGATCATGGACCGGATCGTTCAGGGTGCCCGCAAACCCGACAACTCATAGCAAAAGCACTCAAGGGGTTTGGCCAAAGGGGGTTCAGTACGCTCTGGGCCCGGAAACAAAAAACTGGGAGTCAAGAACATGGAGGTAAAGATGAAGACCTTGTTGAAATCGACGCTGGCGGGCGCGGTGATGACCGCTGTCGCGTCAGGACCGTCGCTCGCCGAAGAAACCATTGCCATCGGAGAGCTGTCCTGGGACGGCGCGCGGGCGATCGGCTACGTCATGAAGGGGGTGATTGAACTCAAGCTCGGCGGTAAGGCCGAAATGAAGAAGGCCGAAGCCGCGGTGATCTTCGCCGGCATGGACAAGGGCGATGGCGGGCTCGACGTCTACACCGATGTCTGGATGCCGAATCAGGGTGAAAAGTGGGCAACCTACATCGACGAGCGCGGCACGGTCGACCACAATACGACGCCCTACCAGGGAACCCAGCGGATCTTTATCCCCAAGTACGTCCAGGAGGAATACGGCGTTCGGACCATCGAGGACCTGAAAAAAGACGAGGTCGTCGAGATGTTCGACAGTGACGGCAATGGCAAGGGCGAGTATTGGCCGGGTGCGCCCGGTTGGAACTCCACCAACATGTGGATGATCAAATTCCGCTCTTATGGCCTCGATGCGAAGTGGGAAGCCGTGAGCATCGATGACGCCATCTTCAAGGCGCAGCTGAACAGTGCATACAAAAAGAAAGAGCCGATGCTCTTCTACTACTGGACGCCGGAGTGGCTGCACGCCGCCTATGACATTGTGCCGATCGAAGAGCCCGCGTTTACCGAGGGATGCATGGAGGTTTATCAGCCGAAGGACCGTGAAGACTGGCTCGAAGCGTCGACCTTTAACTGTGCGAGCGAAAATGCCCAGGTTTGGGTGGCCTTTTCCAAGTCATTGTACGAGCGCGCCCCAAAGGTCGCGAAGTTTTTGAAGAACATCCAACTCGATCCCGATACGGTCAACGGCTGGATTCTTGCGGTTGGCCGGGACAAGCTCGATCCCCAGGACGTGGCTGAGGAGTGGATCGAAGAGAATCCGGAAATCGTCGAGAAATGGATTAACGGCTGAGGTTTTCCCTGAGCAAACCTGTCCTCCGCCCGATTGCGCAGTTTTCCCTTTGGCTTATTGCGTATTTCGGGCGGATTTTTCTTCGGATCTTTAGCGTTGTTTCAGTCTTACCAGGGAGCATTTGAGGCCCGATGACTTTGCTCTTTCCGGCATTGCAAAGCTCCGGCAGCACCGCCGCGGTCCGGCGTCCGGGGTTTGATAATCTCGAGCCGAGACGGGAACGTTATCTCGTTCCGGCCAGAGGCCATCTGGTTCTTGAGCTGAACAGCGGCGACAGACTGGAAATCGTCGATCCGGAAGGGCAACAGGCTTGTCACCTGACCAGTTTCGCGACGGATGGTGGCTGGGATCCAGAAGCGCTGGGCTCCGGTGATCCCTCGGCACTTCGGGTTGTGTCCACGTCGGGATTGCAGTCGGTGCTGAATGGGCCGCTGGCCGCCACTCTGCAGCGGCGCCGGATTGAACCTGAGGCGGCTGCGACTGCATTCGCAGTTTTGGGGGGCATGACTAGACCCGGTGACTCGGTCTGTTTCGAGCTTCTCCGCTCGAGTGTCGTGCTTTTCGCCGCGCCGCCTCAAGCGGTGGACGAGAATTTTTCGGATGCGCCGATCGACGGTCCGCAGCCCAGCGACCTGAGTGTTTACGTCATCCGCTCAGGCGAAGCCGGGCAAGAAGCGGCGTTTCGCCCTCCGCCGCCGCTCGCGGAGCCACGTCTCGACATGATGGTGCCGCGCCGAAGCGGCCGGGCTTATGAGGTGAAAGCCGGTGAATACATTCAGGTGGTGGATATCGCCGGGCGGCAGTGCTCAGATTTCATCGCCTTTTCCGCGCGGGCTTTGGATAAAGGTCTTGAGCGCTTTATCGATTCGACGGTTACGCGCACCATGGTTGGGCGGACCTACCCGAACCCGGGTCTGACCGACAAGTTCTACGACCAGGACAATCAGCCGCTGGTCCAGATCATTCAGGACACCTGCGGGCGCCACGATACTTATGGCCTGGCCTGCACGGCCCGGGTCTACGAGAACAAGGGCTTCCCGGGACACGTCAATTGTTCGACCAACATTTCCGAGGCCATGCAGCCCTGGGACGTGGCATCCCGCGCGGCCTGGCCGGCCATCAATTACTTCTTCAACACCCAGGTTGACGCCGGCAACGTCATCGTGTCGGACGAGGGCTGGTCGCTGCCCGGAGACTACGTCCTCATGAAGGCCCTGACGGATCTGGTCTGTGTTTCCACGGCCTGTCCCGACGATACCTCGCCGATCAATGGCTGGAATCCGACCGATGTTCAGCTTCGCATATATCAAGAGACTGAGATGTTCCGTAAATCGATCGCTTTTCGCGCAGAGCCGGACTCCGATGCGGTGATGACCAAGGAAACAGCTTTTCACACGCGGACCTCTGCCCTGACCCGGGACTATCGCGCGGCCAAGGATTTTTGGATCCCGGGCAGCTACACGGCGTCCGGTGCAGTCGCCGAATACTGGGCCTGCCGCGATTCGGTGACCCTCCAGGACATGTCGCAGCTCGGCAAGGTCGATGTTACCGGTCCCGGCGCCGAGGCGCTGATGGATTATGCCTTGCCCAGGGATGTGCGCCGGGCCGCGGTCGGGCAGGTCGTGTACAGCCCCATGTGCCGCTCGACCGGCGCGATGTTCGACGATGGAACGCTGTTCCGTTTGTCGCCGGAGGGCTTTCGCTGGATGGCGGGCGATGCCCAGGCTGCCGCCTGGTTGCGTGAACTTGCGGCATCCCTGGAACTCGATGTCCAGATCCGCACGGCGACCTCCAGTCTCTGCAATCTGGCGGTTCAGGGGCCCAGGTCCAGGGATGTGCTCTCATCGCTGATCTGGACGGGAGAGGGGCATCCGCGCCTCGACGAACTGAAGTGGTTCCGGTTCCTGGTTGGCAGGATTGGTGACTTCAACGGGCCTGCGGTGCTCGTGTCGCGCAGCGGATTTACCGGAGAACTGGGCTATGAGGTCTTCACCGCGCCCGAAGACGCGCCAGCCGTCTGGGATGCAATCATGGAAGCCGGTCAGCCCCATGGCTTAGTCCCTATGGGGCTGGACGCCCTCGATCTTCTTCGGATCGAGGCGGCATTGCCGGTGGCTGGACATGAGTTCGACGATAGCATTGATCCTTTCGAAGCAGGGGTAGGCTTTGCCGTGCCGCTGAAAAGCAAGGACCGCGATTTCGTCGGCCGTGAGGCCCTGTTGCGCAACGCTTCGGCCCAACGCAATCAACTGATCGGGTTGGTCGTTTCCGGGCAGGACTGTCCCCGTCACGGCGACCCGGTGTTTCGCGGCCGCACCCAGGTCGGGGTGGTCACCAGCGCCTGCCGCTCTCCGCATCTAGGGCATCCGATTGCGATGGCGCGAGTCGCCGTAGAGGCCGCGATTGCTGAGAGAGACCAGGCCGATTTCGAAATCGGACAGCTCGATGGTCAGCTCAAACGCCTTGCTGTGAAGCAGGTGCCGCTGCCGTTTTACGATCCGCAAAAGCTGCGCCCGCGCGCGTAGGGTGGCTCTTCAAGTCAGGGCAAAGCTTGAGTGAAGACCGACCTTAAGTAAGGACGGAGAAATAGACCCGATTCGCTCCGGGAGCCACGTCCTTTTGCACGGTCAAGCAGGTGCCTTCAGAGGCCAGACCGGTCGGCGCGTGGCTTGATCGTGGTTCGCTAGCATGCTAGCACTGATAAAAATAGAGCTAAGTCGAAAGAGGTTACTTTCGGCGGTGCATAAAAGTTATTCGCAGGGAGGAATTCATGGAGCATGCACGCAAATGTGCGCTCCTGCCGAGAGGCACAGCATCTCATTTTCAGCACTAAGTCTCGGCAAATCGCCGACAACGGCGACGGCTTGCAACCCGGGTTCATGCGTGGGGTCAATTGCCTCTGGCAGTTATCCGCATCCGATCTTGCCCTGTTTCGGGCTTTAGCGGCGCTCGATTTAGTGCTTTAGTTTGTGCCGGGGGCCTTCACTTCCCGGAAGATGAATGCAGTGGAAAAAGCAGGCGCAGAAATCTGCTTTTTGGTGAAGGCGGAGGACGGAGCAGGATATGGTTGAACACGAAGTCACGAGTTGGATGGACCGCATCTCCATCGCGATCAGCCGCGTAACGATGTATATCGTCGCCTTTATCGTGGCGATCATCTTTTACGAAGTGGTGATGCGCTACATCTTCGAAAAGCCGACGCTCTGGGTGAACGAAATGTCGCTCTGGGTGGCGGGTGCTGTCTACTTGCTGGCCGGCCTCTATGTTATGCAGCAGCGCGCCCATATCCGGATTTTCATGCTCTACGATGTGGTCTCGCGCACCTGGCAGCGCATCTTCGATGTGATCTCTACTCTCTGTATCTGCATATTCGCGGCTGCCGTGGTGTGGGGCGGTTTCAACGAAGCCTGGGTCAAGCTGATGCGCTGGGAAGCCTTCGGCACCGCCTGGGACCCACCCATCCCGGCGACCATGAAGCCGCTCGTTCTGATCACGGTCGTTCTGATCGCTCTTCAGGCGGTCATGAACCTGATTTCCGACTGGCACAAGGACAAAGAGACGCATGAAATTGTCGAAGACATCACGCCTGAGCTGAGTGATGAAATCTTACACAGCGATAGCGTTGGTCTCGACAGCAATTCCACGCGATAAACGAGCACGATGAAACGTGCGGTACAGGGATGACCGGCGGTGCGCCTGATGCCACAAAAGCCGGGCAGGGGGAAATAAGATAAATGGATATTGGAACGATCTCACTGGTCTTGTTGATCGGGATTTTCGTCCTGCTGGCAATCGGTATGCCGCTCGGGTTTGCTTCGGGTTTCCTCGCGGTTGCCGTTCTGGTCATGAAGTTTGGCCCGGAAGCTCTTTTCAAAACCTTTGGAACCGGCATTCTGAATATTCTTGCCCAGCGCATGTACGGGTTGCTTACCGACTATGTGCTGATATCCGTTCCTCTCTTCATATTTATGGCCTGTTTGCTCGAGAGATCGAATATCGCGAAAGCGATGTTCGACAGCCTGAACATCTGGCTCAGCCGCACGCGTGGCGGTCTTGCCGTCGTGACCGCCATCATGGCTATCATCATGGCGGCCATGTCCGGCATTATCGGGGGCGAAGTTGTTCTGCTCGGCTTGATCGCGCTGCCCAATATGCTGCGCCTGGGATACAACCAGAACCTTGCGATCGGCACCATCTGCGCATCCGGCAGTCTGGGAACCATGATTCCGCCGTCCATCGTTCTGATCATCTACGGGCTGGTTACCGAAACCTCGATTCATGCGCTCTTCAAGGCTGCCTTTGTGCCGGGCTTGATTCTGGGTGGCTGCTACATTCTCTATATCATTGTGCGCACAAGACTGAATCCGGAACTCGCGCCGCTGCCTGAAGGCGGAGAGAGCGTTACCATGGCGGAGAAGCTTCGGGCTTTGCCGGGTCTATTGGCACCTTTGACCGTGGTCTTCGTGGTTCTGGGTTCGATCTACGGCGGCATCACCGGGATCACCGAGGCCGCCGGTATGGGTGTGGTTGCGGTGCTGGTGCTGATTTTAATCCGGGGCGAGATGTCCTGGACACTGGTCAAAGAAGCCTTGATGCGGACCTATAAATCGACCGGTACTATCCTCTGGATCACCTTCGGCGCAACGGCCCTGGCCGGCGCCTATTCATTGGCCGGCGGCCCGACCTATGTTGCCAACCTGATCGTCGGCTCGGATCTGCCGACCTTTGGTATCCTGCTGGTGATGATGGTGATCTTCCTGATCCTCGGCGCCATCATGGACTGGGTCGGCATCGTGTTGCTGGTGATGCCGGTCTTCCTGCCGATCGTCCTCAAGTTGCCCATTGATGAAATCGGTCTGACTGGCGCTCTGGTTGCCGCGCCCACGTTCCTTTCGGTGTGGTTCGGGATTCTCTTCTGCGTGAATATGCAGGTCAGTTTCCTGAGTCCGCCTTTCGGTCCGGCGGCTTTTTATCTGAAGTCCGTCGCACCGCCGCATATCTCGCTGGTCGATATTTTCCGCAGCTTCCTGCCCTTTATTTGTCTGCAGCTCTTCGTGCTCGCGTTGATATTCCTGTTCCCGGAACTGACGATGTTCTTCCGGTAGGGTAACATAGGAGGCGCGCGAACCTGTTTAGGAGAGGTCCGGTGGCATTCGAGGTTTCCGACTATCACGAGAATGGTTTTGCGGCGCCGATCCGGGTGTTGGGCGACGCGGAGACCGGGGTGTTGAGAGACGAGGTCGCCCGGCTCCGGCGCGAACATCCTTCTGACGCCGGGCAGTTCCTGGGCACGAACTGTCACTTGCTGCTGCCGAGCTTTTACGATCTCGCGCTTTCCGAAAAGGTGCTGGATGCGGTGGAAGCGGTGCTAGGGCCAAATCTGCTGGTCTGGTCGTCGGGCTTTTTCCTGAAGGATCCGGGCGATGAAAAATTCGTGTCCTGGCACCAGGATTCGACCTACTGGGGCCTGGAGCCGCCGGAGATCACCACGGCCTGGATCGCCTTGACGCCGAGTGTTCCGGAAAGCGGCTGCCTCAGGGTCGTGCCGGGAAGTCACACCCAGGGGCAGGTGGCCCACGTCGACAGCTTCGCAGAGACCAACATGCTGAGCCGTGGACAGGAAATCGCGGTCGATGTAACCGAAGACGAAGCACAGGACATCGAGCTTCAGCCTGGGGAAATGAGCCTGCATCACGTCCGGCTGGTCCATGGCTCCGAACCGAACCGGGCGCGGTATCCAAGGGTCGGTTTTGCCGTCCGCTATATCCCGACCCATGTCCGGCAGAATGGCGGGCGAACCTTTGCGGTGCTCGCGCGGGGCCGTGATGACTATCGCCATTTCGACTCTCCGCCGCGGCCCGATGCCGCGCTTTCGCCGACCGCCTGGGACACGCATCAGGAGTCCTTGCGGCGTACCAATGCGATCCTGATGGCAACGGCGGCGCAGGAGACGGCAGCGCCCGGACACCGCCTCAAAGGCGTGGACTAAAAAGCCTCAGTCGAGATACTTCACGCGGTCGGAGGCCATGAGCGCCTCGGTGTGTCCGGGAACCGTCAGGCCCTCCTCGACTTTCGACAAAAGCTCCTGTTCCGCCGCGAGGAGCGCCGGCAGTGCGGCTTTGACGCTCTCAGACCTTGTGCGCGGGATGACGACCACACCATCCCGGTCACCCGCCAGAATGTCACCGGGTTCGATCACCAGACCGCCGATCGCGAGGGGCAGGTTGACGGCTCCCGGGCCGGTCCGCGACGGTGAATTGGGCGTGAGGCCTGCGCAATAGACCGGCAGGCCGACCTGCAGAATGGCCTCGTAGTCACGGAGCATCCCGTCCGTGACAAATGCGGCCACGCCTTTGTTCCTGGCCATGCCGAGCACGAGATCGCCCGCGACCGCTGCGCCCTCGAAAGCCTCCGTTCCTGCGACGATGACATCGCCCGGCCCTGCGAGACTAAGAGCGGCAAAGAGCGCCAGGTTATCCGATGGCCCGCAAAGCGCGGTGACCGCCGAGCCGCAGAACTTGAAAGGCAGGCCGTCCGCCACGCCCAGGGGTTTGATGGAGTGTTGCAGCGCCCCGGTGCCGCCCAGGGCGTCGATGAGATTGCTGGTGGCGACGCCTTTGAAAGCTGCGACTGTGGCTTCCGGTGCGCGGGTGACATCTCGCTGCACTGTGAGAATGGGAGGGTCTTCGATCATGATTTTTCCTGTAACGCTCGGCGTTTGCAGATTCTTTGCGGACGCACGTGTCGTGAAGTGAGGTGGGAGCGAGAGCTTACTGTCTTTTTTCGGCCGTGGAGCTATATTATCGTTAACAATCGGAGGGGACAAACTGCGTTCCATGGGAGAGCTGTATGCTGACTGCAAAACAGATCGATTTTTACCGGACGCAAGGTTACCTGGTTCTGGAGCGACAGATTCCAGAGGATCTGATCGCTGCCGCCCGGGCAGAGCTGGCGCACTTTATCGAACTCGCGCGTGGCATAGACGAGAGCAACGACGTTCTCGATCTGGAGGATAGCCACCGGCCGGACCAGCCGCGGGTGCGCAGGGTCAAGCTTCCCCACGCGGTCAGCCCGGTCTTTGGAGATTTGATGCGGAGCAAATGGATACTCGACCCGGTCCGGGCGCTGATCGGAGGTTCGGTGCGCCTGCACACCAGTAAACTCAATCTTAAATCCGCCGGGTACGGCGCGGCCGTCGAGTGGCATCAGGATTGGGCCTTCTATCCTCACACCAACGACGACGTCCTGGCCGTCGGTGTCATGCTGGACGATGTCGGGCCGGAGAACGGTCCTCTGCTGGTCTATCCGGGAAGTCACCGGGGCGAAATCTTTGACCACCATGCGGAGGGTTATTTCTGCGGTGCGATGTCCCTGGAAAAGTCAGGCCTGGACCCTGCGGACGCAGTCCCGCTGACCGCCCCTGCCGGATCGATCTCCATCCATCACGGCCGGACGGTGCACGGCTCGGACCTGAACCGCTCTACGCGGGATCGCGCCCTGCTGCTCTATGAAATGACGGCGGTGGATGCCTGGCCGCTGCAGGGCTCGTTCAGCGAGATGGGAACACTGGAAGACTATGATACCCGGATTCTCTGCGGGGATGCGACGATCGCCCCGCGCCTGGAGCCGGTTCCTGTGCGTTTGCCGATCCCAAAGCCACCCCAGCTCGGATCGATCTATCAGGTCCAAAAGGCCATGTCGGACCGCAGCTTTGACGTGATCGACGCTTCGCAAAGAGAGGTCAATGCGCAAACCTAGATGCGGTTTCCCGCGTCAACGAAAGTCCTATGACTACCGTTGTTGAAATCTGAATATTATAGTTTTGCCAAAGACTTAACAACAATCGTGACGGGAGCGGAGCGCAGGCTGCACAGACATTCAAGAGCCTGCATAATGGCGAAGAATTAGACGCGGCGACGATTTTATAATAATGTGTACATTACTGAATCCGTAAACGCGGTATAAGCGGGATTGAGAAGGCCGGCACCGAATTCGGCCCAAATCGAGGGGAGAACGTGGCACGATGGCTTCGGTTGGTATCCACGATGTTCGGAAATCGTTCGGACCGGTAGAGATTATTCACGGCGTTGACATTTCGATCGAAGACGGAGAATTCGTCATCCTCGTCGGCCCCTCCGGCTGCGGGAAATCCACTCTCCTGCGCATGATCGCCGGTCTGGAAAAGATCACCTCCGGCGAGATTTCCATCGGTGAGCGGGTCGTGAACCAGATGCCTCCGAAGGAGCGGGACATCGCCATGGTGTTCCAGAATTACGCCCTTTATCCCCACATGACGGTCTCGGAGAACATGGCGTTCTCGCTGCGGCTGCGGCGCACGGAAAACGCGATTGTGACCGAGCGTGTTCATATTGCCGCGGAAATACTCGGGCTCATGCCGCTGCTGGACCGCTACCCGCGCCAGCTCTCGGGCGGTCAGCGTCAGCGCGTCGCCATGGGGCGGGCGATCGTCCGCGATCCGCAGGTTTTTTTATTCGATGAACCGCTCTCCAACCTGGATGCCAAGCTGCGGGTTCAGATGCGCACCGAGATCAAGGAACTGCATCAGCGTTTGCGCACGACCACGGTCTATGTGACCCATGATCAGATCGAAGCCATGACCATGGCGGATAAGATCGTTGTCATGCACGACGGGATTGTCGAACAGATCGGTGCGCCGCTTGATCTCTACGACAACCCGGCCAACCGTTTTGTCGCCGGCTTTATCGGTTCGCCCGCGATGAACTTCATGAGCGGCCACATCACTGGAGCGAACGGCTCCGCGCGCCTGCGCACGGAGGGTGGCATTGACTTGCCGCTTGGCGCGAGTGCACCTGCGGCCAGTGACGGCCGTCCGGCCGTCTACGGGGTGCGTCCGGAACACTTTGTCCTGTCCGACGAGGGCGCCGAGGCATCGGTTGTCGTTGTAGAGCCGACGGGATCCGAAATTCAGGTCGTTGCCGATATGGGCGGCGACCACATCGTTGCCGTTTTCCGGGAACGGCATGATTTGAAGCCAGGGCAGAAGATTCATCTGCAGCCAAACCCGGAGCTCGTCCATCTTTTCGACAGTGATAACGGACAGCGGCTTTAGGAGGAGGACTTCCCTTGCCCGATCCGGGCAGCGGGAGAAGGAGTGATCGCGATAAGTCATAAAACGGCGCCGAAAAGCGCCGATAAATAATGGGAGGAAATAGATGTTTAACATTGATCGCCGTTCCCTGCTCAAAGGGAGCACCGCGCTGGCGTTAGGCGCTGCGCTGACACCCGCTCAACTGCTCGGCTATGCGAAGGCCTGGGCCGCCGATATGAAATTCAAGCCGGAAGCCGGCGCGGAGCTTCGCCTGCTGCGCTGGAAGCGGTTCATTCAATCCGAAGAAGACGCCTTCCTGGCCCTGATCGATGCCTTCACGCAGGCGACCGGTGTCAAGGTCACGGTCGAGAGTGAGTTCATGGATGACATTCAGCCCAAGGCCTCGGTCGCCGCGAACGTGGGTTCCGGTCCCGATCTGATCTGGGGTCTCTACTCCACGGCCCATCTTTTCCCCGACAAGCTGATTGATCTCACCGATGTCGCCGATCATCTGGGTGGTCTCTATGGCGGCTGGGTTGAAGCCGCGGAGACCTACGGCAAGGGCGACGGCGGAACCTGGATCAACATCCCGATCTGTTTTGGCGGTAACTATCTCAATTACCGCAACTCCATGATCGAGGCGGCCGGCTTCCAGAGCGTTCCGGAAGACCTCGAAGGTTTCCTGGAGATGTCGAAAGCGCTGAAGGCGAACGGCACCCCCATGGGCATGGCGCTCGGGCATGCTTCGGGCGACGGCAATGCCTGGACTCACTGGGCGCTTTGGGCTCACGACGCCTATGTGGTCGACGAGAACGACAAGGTCATCCTGGATTCACCGGAAGCGGTCAAAGCCTGCGAGTACGTCAAGGCGCTCTATGACAGCTGGATCCCGGGGACGGCCTCCTGGAACGACGGCTCGAACAACAAGGCCTTCCTGGCAGGCGAGGTCTCGGTCACCAACAACGGAATCTCGATCTACCAGAAAGCGCTCACCGAGGGCATGACCGATATTTCGGAAGACATGGATCATGCCTTCTATCCGGTCGGTGTTTCGGGCAAACCGACGGAGTTGCATGTCGCCTGGTCCTTGATGGCCTTCAAGTATTCGAAGTATCCCAATGCCTGTAAGGCGCTCTTCGAATTCATTATGTCCAAACCGCAGTACGACGATTGGCTGGTTGGATCGGTTGCATACCTGACGCATCCGCTGAACGGCTACGACGACAACCCGATCTGGACCTCGGATCCCAAGCGCACGATCTTCCGTGACTGTGCCAAGCGGACGCTGACCGCCGGCGGTAAGGGGTCGGTCGGTGAGCGGGCGGCGGCGGCGCTTGCCGACTTCATCGTCGTGGACATGCTGGCCTCGGCAGCGACCGGCCAGACGACGCCCGAGGAGGCCGTGAAACAGGCCACCCGCAAAGCGAAACGGATCTATCGAAGTTAAGTCATAGTCTGAACTTCACGAGAGCCGGTGTTTCGGCATCGGCTCTCAGTCTTTTTCGCTTTCGGGATGCTCCGCCAATATGCTTGACGCCGCAGCGAGACAAACCGCGGTCGCCCCGGTCAGCTTCTGGACCAGGCTCAACGAGAACCGAAACGTTCTTGGTCTCTGGTTCATGCTGCCGGCCGCGGCATTCCTGCTTCTCTTTTTGGCCTATCCGCTCGGCCTCGGAATATGGCTGAGCCTGACCGACGCGCGGATCGGGCGCGCCGGCGAATTCATCGGGATCGAGAACTTTGTCTGGCTTTGGGGCGACAGCGTCTTCTGGTTGTCGGTTTTCAATACCCTGCTCTATACGATCGTTGCCAGCGTCATCAAATTCGCCATCGGGCTCTATCTGGCGCTTCTGCTCAACAATAATATTGCCTTCAAGGCCTTCATCCGGGCCATCGTGCTGCTGCCCTTCATCGTTCCCACGGTGCTCTCCGCCATCGCTTTCTGGTGGATCTTCGATTCGCAGTTTTCGATCATCTCCTGGGCGCTGATCGAGCTCGGCATCATCGAGCAGAATATCGATTTCCTCGGCACGCCCAACAATGCGCGGGCATCGGTCATCTTTGCCAACATCTGGCGTGGCGTGCCCTTTGTGGCCATTACGCTTCTGGCCGGGTTGCAGACGGTGCCGCAGTCTCTCTATGAAGCTGCGACCATTGACGGCGCCTCCAAGTGGGCGATGTTCCGGCATATCACCTATCCGCTGCTGACCCCGATTATTGCGGTGGTCATGACCTTCTCGGTGCTCTTCACCTTCACCGATTTCCAGCTGATCTATGCCATGACCCGCGGTGGACCGGTCAACGCGACGCACCTGATGGCGACCCTCTCCTATCAGCGCGCGATCCTTGGCGGCAACCTGGGCGAGGGCGCGGCGATCTCCACCGCGATGATCCCCTTCCTGCTGTCCGCCATCATGTTCTCCTGGTTTGGCCTGCAACGCCGCAAATGGCAACAGGGTGAAAGCGATGACTGAAGCCGCATTGAAAACCGCCAAGACCCGCGAGCCGGTCTCCGATGATTCGGAAGGCATGGATTATCTGATCACGCGGCAATCGCGGTTCGTGACCGTCTACCTGCCGCTAATCCTGATCATGTTCGTTCTGCTGTTCCCTTTCTACTGGATGGGGACCACCTCGGTGAAACCCAACAGCGAACTGCTGGATATGAGCAACCACAATCCGCTCTGGGTGTCGTCCCCGACCTTACAGCACTTCGAAAAACTCTTGTTCGAGACCGAGTATCCCGCCTGGATGTGGAACACCATGCTGGTTGCCGTGGTCGCAACCTTCCTGTCGGTTGTGGCCAGCGTCTTGGCGGCCTACGCGATCGTCCGCATTAAATACAAGGGGGCTCAAACAATCGGCGGTCTGATCTTCCTGGCCTACCTGGTGCCGCCGTCGATCCTCTTCATTCCGCTTTCGACCGTGATCTTCGAGTATGGACTCTTCGACAGTCCTCTGGCGCTGATTCTCTCCTATCCGACGATTCTGATTCCCTTCAGCACCTGGTTGTTGATGGGGTACTTCAAAACGATTCCCTTTGAGCTCGAGGAATGCGCCCTGATCGATGGCGCGTCCCGCCTGCAGATCCTGGTGAAGATCGTCCTGCCGCTCTCCGTTCCCGGCCTGATTTCCGCCGGTATCTTTTCCTTCACGCTCTGCTGGAACGAGTTCATCTATGCCCTGACCTTCATCAGCACCTCCTCCAACAAGACCGTGCCGGTGGCCGTCCTTTCGGAGTTGGTGGACGGCGACGTCTATCACTGGGGCTCCCTGATGGCCGGTGCACTTTTGGGCTCAGTGCCTGTTGCGATCATCTATTCCTTCTTCGTCGAACACTACGTTTCCTCGATGACCGGTGCGGTAAAAGAGTAACGCAGTTCCTCAATCGAACCCGGCAGGAACCGATTAGGTTTGGGCGGATGGCCTTTGTCCGCTATATCTCTCATCGGGGTGTCCGCCTGTGGAGTGTTGTCCGCGCGGTCACCAATCGACTGCGATCGCGAAGCTCGGGGGATTGAACAGGCAGATGCATCGACGAAGAGGTGTTGGGGTTTTCAAGTCCGCTCAATATCAGGATGATGCGAACTCTTGTCGGCCTGTGGCTTCTGCGGGTTTTGCAAGATGACGGAAGCGCCCGGTGAAATGGGGTTCCTGGCCGAAGCTGCTGTCTTCATGGCGGCGGCGGTTGTCGCAGTGCCGCTCTTCAAGCGTTTCGGCCTTGGGTCTGTTCTGGGCTTTCTGGCGGCAGGTACGGTCATTGGTCCCTTCGGCATCGGGATCATCAGCAATGCCGAGGATATTCTGCATTTCGCCGAGTTCGGGGTCGTGCTTCTGCTGTTCATCATCGGCCTTGAGTTGAAACCCAGCCGTCTCTGGGTGATGCGGCGGGAAATCTTCGGCCTTGGCCTCGCTCAGGTCTTTACGACGGGTTTTGTTCTTTCGGGTGCGGCCTATCTGCTGGGCCTGAGCTGGCAGGCCTCGATCATCGCCGGGTTCGGTCTCGCCTTGTCGTCGACCGCCTTTGCCCTGCAAATCCTGCAGGAGCGGGGCGACCTCAACACCCGCCATGGACGGACCGCCTTCGCCATTCTCCTGTTCCAGGACATCGCCGTCGTGCCGCTGCTGGCACTGGTCGGCATATTCAGCACCGTCGGCGGAGAGTCCGCGGATCCTTTCTGGCTGGCGGCAATCAAGGCGATCGCCGTGGTTGGTGGTCTCCTCCTCCTGAGCCGCTTCCTGTTGAACCGGATTTTCCGGCTCGTGGCGAAAGCCAATTCCCGCGAGGTGTTTGCCGCGGCTTCCCTGTTGCTGGTTGTCGGCACCTCGCTGATGATGGATGCCGCGGGCCTGTCCATGGCCCTCGGGGCATTCCTTGCAGGTGTCATGCTGGCTGATTCGGAATTCCGGCATCAGTTGGAAGCGGACATCGAGCCTTTCCGCGGACTCTTGCTCGGCCTTTTCTTCATGGCGGTCGGAATGTCCGTCGACTGGGGGCTGGTGTTTGAGAACCTCGTGCTCGTGCTTCTGGCGGTGATAGCGGCCATGGCGGTGAAGGCGGCCATTCTCTATATCCTCGCGCGTCTTTTCGGTAATGGGAACATCGAGGGCCTGACGATCTCCTCCACGCTCTGTCAGGGCGGCGAATTCGCCTTCGTCCTTTTCTCGGCGGCGTCCGCAGGGGCGATCTTCTCCGACCTGATCGCAAATCTCATGACCGCCAGCGTGACGATTTCCATGGCCTTGACGCCCCTGGCGACGGCGATCGTGGGGCGGATCGCGCAAAAGGCGGCCGCCAGGGAGCCCGCCGGCGAGAAACCGCCCGTGCGCAAGGTCGAGGATGCCCGCGTGATCATCGCCGGGTTCGGGCGGATCGGGCAGGTCGTGGCGCAACTGATGTCGGCGCGGGGGATTGTCGCGACCATGATCGATACCGATCCCGAGAGGATCGAAATCGCCCGAACCTTCGGGACCAAGGTGTTTTACGGCGACGTGCAACGGATCGACGTCATGCGGGCCGCGGGCGCCGACGAAGCGGAGGTGATCTTTGTCTGTGCCGACGACAAGGACACCTGTACCGAGATGGTGAAACGGATCAAGGGATCCTTTCCCAAGGTCAAGACCGTCGTTCGCGCCTATGACCGCATGCATGTCATGGAGCTGATGGATTGGACCAACGGACTAATCGTGCGCGAAACCTTCGAATCCAGCGTCCTGATGGCGCGCGAGGGGCTTTTGCGCCTGGGGGTCAGCGAAACCGAGGTTGAGCAGACCGTAAACGAATTCCGGCGCAGGGACGCGGAGCGTCTTCGGCTTCAAAAAACGATCGGTGTTTACGCTGCCGCCGAGCGCATGCACGAACCCTATGGGATCGAAAAGCCTGAAGAGAAACCCTGAGCCAGCGGGTCGTGCTTCGATGCGTCAGCTGCGCGGAGGCTTGGCTTGCGCTTGCCTGAGATGCTGAAAGACTGGCCAGGCGGCCGCGTAGAGAATGAGCAGCCAGGCCAGCGCGCCTTTGGCGTGAGCGGAGAGGGTCGCCGGGCCACTGAAGGTGAGGGGCTGAAGGATCGCGTGGAATTCAGGTGGAGGCCGGATCACGATTTGCCATGGCAAGCCCTCGAAGATGATCTGGTAGTAGAGATAGTAGGCTTGCGGTGACAGCCAGACGAAGATCCACATTATGAAGACCGCGACTCCTATCCTTGCGGCGAGCAGAGCGGGCAGACCCTTGTCCGGCACCAACCGGAACAGGCGTCCGGCGGCAACAAGCATTGCAGCCGTCAAAAACAGCGAAAGAAGCGTGAGGCCGATCTGGCCGCCATCCGAGAGTGTGTAAAAGGAATCGCCGTCGTACATAGCCCGTTTTGATCTTTGCCGTGGGTTACGTCGCTTGAAAGAAACTTTGCAGGATTTGCTTTCTATCGGATTCCGCGCGCGCGATGTATTGTTTCTTGCTGAAGATCTCTTTGTTGGCGGGATTTGCGATGTCTGCGACGTTTCACTCCAAGATGCGGGCCTGTGCCGCCGCTTTGCTCGCGGTTTTGATGCTTTTTTCGGCCGCGGCAGGCGTCTCCGCGCGCGAAGCGATGGACAATTTCATTTTCGTCGCCAATCGAACCACAGCCGAGATTGCGGTCATCGATATCCGCAAGGACGAAGTCGTTTCCCGCATCTCGACGCATGGCGTGCCTCTCCATCTTCTGGCCTCCAAAGAGCGTCGGCAGCTGATTGCCACCAATGGAGCGCTGCAAACTCTGTCTCTGATCGATTTTGACAGCCGGGAAACGCTTTTCAGGCTTGAGCTGGGTTTCGAGCCCAGCTTTATCGAACTGGGGCCGGACGATCATTTGCTGGCGGTTGGCGACGACCGGGGCACTCTGTTAATCGTTTCCCTGGAAGAGCAGCGGGAGTTGCATCGGATTGAAGGATTACCGGAGCCGGGATACTCCATGTTCAGCGCCAAAGGGGACCGCCTCTTCCTATCGCACCGTGCGAGGGGTGAGATTTCGGTGATCGATGTCGTCGAGGGCAGGGTTTCGGGGTCAATCTCTCTTGAGAACATCTCGCCGGAAACCGGCGGTATCGCGCATCTCACCCGTACACCCGGCGGCCGCTACGGTTTTGCCTTGCACCGCGAAGGCGGCGGTCTGAGCGTCCTCGATCTGCAAAAGGAAACGGCGATTGATTCTGTCGTCCTGCCCGGCGAACACTGGCGCGGCTTTCCCACGGTGGATAGCCAGTATGTATTGGTGCCCAACCGCAACGATGACAGCCTCTCGGTGATCTCGGCGCGCACGCGGAGAGAATCCGCTCGTTTCCAGGGAATTCGGGATATGACGGGCGTGAACACGGCGCTCTTTGGCAGTGTGGCCTTCGCCTTCAGCCGGGCGGACAGAGGCGTCACCATGATCGATCTGCTCGAACAGCGCATCATCAGACGCTTTGACCTGCCTTCGATGCCCGAGACCGCCGCAACCACCACCGACGGACTGAAGGTCTATGTTGCGCTGGTTGAGACCGACCAGGTGGCCGTGATCGATGTCATCCGCGGCAAGGTGGTGAAAACCATCGATGACGTCGGTGGTGAGCCCTGGGCCGTCCTGGCGGCGGGTGCGTTGAACTACTGCCATTGATTTACCTCACCGTCTCGGCACCATTGCGCCGGGGCCCTCACGCATCCTGCCGGATTGGTCGTCGAACAGCCTGATCGATCACAGAACGTCCAGAAAACTTGATCGATCGTACAGCTTTCTCCGCGGCATAGTGCTTTTCGGAACTTTTGAGGTCATCTTTTGGCCGGAGGTTTTGGATATGGACTTGCTGAGCGACATACTCGAATTGCTGAAGTTAAAGGGCACTTTTTACTTCAGAACATCCTTTAATCCGCCCTGGGGTGTCCTGGTTCCGGCCTTTGAGAATGTTTCGCGCTTTCATTTCGTCCATCGTGGCCGCTGCTGGTTGCGTGTTGAGGGTGTGGAGGAACCTCTCCTGCTGGAGCAGGGAGACCTCGCGATCATTACCCACGGCGCGCAACACAGCATGCGGGATCATCCCGACCGGCCTCTCAAGACAGTCGATCAAGTGGTCTCTGATGCAGGCTTTACAGGCGAAGGTGCTCTGGTTGTCGGGGAGCAGGGCAGTGGCTACGAGACGCAACTGGTTTGCGGACACTTCGCCTTCGACCGGGATGCAACCCATCCCCTGATCGAAGAGCTGCCACCCTATCTGCACATCAAGGATTTTGGTGAGTCTTCGACCCTCTGGCTCGAATCAACCCTGAAACTGATCGGCGCCGAGGCGGGCCGCGCCAATCTGGGCGGCGACCTCATCGCCCTCAAGCTGACCGAGATCATCTTCACCCAGGCAATCCGGGCCTACCTGACGGGCGACGGCCAACGGCAACTGGTTTTCAAGGGGGTCGTGGATCAGCATATTGGCCGCAGCCTCGCGGAACTTCACCGCAATCCGGCGGAGGCCTGGACCTTGGACGCCATGGCGCGAAACGCCGGCCTGTCGCGCACCGCCTTTGCCATGCGCTTTCACGAGTTGATGGGAATGACTCCGATCCAGTATCTGACGGCCTGGCGCATGCAGATTGCCCGCCGCAACCTTGTCGAAACCGATGCCTCGATCTACCAGGTGGCGGAACAGAGCGGGTATCATTCCGAGGCCGCATTCGGACGGGTCTTCAAGCGTCATTTCAATACGGCACCGGCGACCTACCGGCGTTTGCAGCGTCCCGATGGACAGGTTGCATAGCCGAGGAGACCGGCTCAGGCTCTCATTCAGCTTGGGGCATAGCCGGCATCTTTCAGGGATTGGAGTGTCACATCCAGTAACTGATGTGACCTGTGGCGGGCCGCTTCGCTGTCCCGTTCTTCAATTGCGTCAATGACGGCCCCGTGCAACGAGCGGGAGTCCGGAGCTTCGACCGTCGGTTGGGAGGTCAACCTGATCGAGGCCCGCAGGCTTTCCTCGATGCAGGCACCCACACCGGAGAAGAGCGCATTGCCGCTGGCCGTCAGGATCAGGCGGTGGAACGTGACGTCGCCCTCAATGGCGTCGTCCGAATAGTGGGGACTGCGGGCGCCCATGGCTTCATAAGCGCTGCGGATCTGTATCATCTGGTCCTTCGTCGCGCGCTCCGCCGCCAGCGCGGCCGCTTCCGGTTCCACCAGCCGGCGCATGGCGAAGAGCTCGTTCAGATAGGTCTGCGGCGGAATAACCTGGCGGCGCCAACGCAACATGTCCGCGTCAAGGAAGTTCCAGTCGATCTGGTCGCGCACGACCGTGCCGATCCGCGGACGCGAAACGATGAGACCCTTGCCGGACAAGAGCTGGAGAGCTTCGCGCAGGCAGGTTCGGCTGACCGCGAACTCTTCAAGCAGATTGGTTTCGTGGGGCAGAGCCGTGCCCGGAACATAGGTCCCGGTGATGATCCGTACCGCCAGCGCCTCGACAACGGTGTCGCGGAGGTTCAAGCGTTTGCGCTGTATCTCCAATGCTCTTTCCTTCTAAAACGGACCGCGAGTTTGCACCTGTTCTGGTCAGTCTGAGGTTGCCACGCGCTCCATTCTCACTGGACGATCGACGTTATGGGCGGTTTGCGTCAAGGACGTTTCTGCAGCGGCACTCCGGCGTCCCTTCAGCTTTCACAATCCAGGAAGCCCGGTTTTCGGGCAAGAGCGATCTTGAAGTCATTAATAATACATATTACAAATTGTCGACTTCGAGCTCCTGTTTACTCGATGTTGCGCTTCACCCGCAAGACAGGCATCTCGCTCGGGAGACTGTGAGGCGAGTGCGCCAGGCGCAGCGCTGGCTTGCCATCGCACTCTAGAGTTCTCCGGCGGAGAGTGTCATTGTTGCAAAATCTCTTAACGGTCGCGGCACGCTTTGGCGCTGCGACAAACAGCCGCTGACACGCGCGGCCGGAAGGGTCCGGAAAAGATGTCGAAAGCTGCGTCGTTTCACAGCCTGAAAGAAAAACCTGTTCTGATCACCGGCGGTGCGTCGGGCATTGGCAAGGCCATGGTTGAGGCTTTCGCCCGTCAGGGATCGAAAACGGCATTTTTGGATCTGGACGGTGAAGCCGGAGAAAAGCTCGCGGCCGATCTGCGCGAAGAGACCGGTTCAATGGTTGTCTTTGCCAGGTGCGATCTGACGGATATCGAAGCCCTGCGCGAGTCCATTGCCGAACTGGCCAAGGAAACCGGAGCTTTCGAAGCCTTGATCAACAACGCGGCAAACGATACCCGGCACGATTGGCGCGACGTGACGCCCGAATACTGGGATGACCGGGTTGCGGTCAATCTGCGGCATTTCTTCTTTGCGATTCAGGCCGTGGCGCCTGGCATGATCGAGGCCGGCGGCGGTTCGATCGTCAATCTCGGGTCCGTGTCCTGGATGCTCGCCCAGGGTGGTATGCCCTGCTACACCAGTTCCAAGTCGGCTGTACAGGGCATGACCCGTTCCTTCGCCCGTGATCTCGGGCCGCACGGGATCCGTGTTAACACCCTGGTGCCCGGCTGGGTCATGACCGAGCGTCAGCTTGCACTTTGGGTCGATGAGGCGGGAGAACGCCAAATGGACGAACAGATGTGCCTGAAAGGCCGCGTTCAGCCGGAAGATATCGCAAATGCCGCGCTGTTTTTTGCCGCAGACGAAAGCAGCATGTGCTCAGCGCAAAGCCTGATTGTCGACGGCGGCTGGGTCTAAATACAGAGCTCTGACAGATCCTAATTCGGGACAGTTGAGATGACGGAAACCGGCGCGCGATTGCTCGTTGATTGGGGCACCACGAACCTGCGCGCCTTTCTGGTCGATGCGTCAAGGGAAATCCTGGAACGTCAGGCGTCGGATCAGGGGATCCTGAGTGTCCCGCCCGATGATATGCCGGCGCTTCTGGACCAACTGGCGGCCCCCTGGAGCGAGCGTTTGAGGGGAGCGCCCGCCGTGCTCTGCGGCATGGTCGGAAGCATCAACGGCTGGACGGAAGTGCCCTACGTGACCTGCCCGGCGGCCCCGGCGGACCTGCCTAAGGGCGCGCAAAAAGTAACCTCTGCGGCGGGGCGGGAGGTTTTTATCCTGCCCGGCCTGACCCGTCACCGGCGTCTCGGGGGTGAGCTGATGCAAGCCGATGTGATGCGCGGCGAAGAGACGCAAATCTTCGGCGCCCTGCGGCATCTGAAGCGGAGCGATGCCACCTTCTGTCTGCCGGGCACTCACGCCAAGTGGGCGCGTGTCGAAGCCGGTCGCTGCGCGGACTTCGCAACCTACTTTACCGGCGAGCTTTACAGCGTTCTGATCCGTCATTCGCTTTTGGGGCGTTTGATGGAACAGGCGGGTGACGAGGCGGAAACAGCTCTGCCCGAGGGCTTTGAACGCGGTTTGCGGGTGGCTCAGGCCGCGGAAGGCCTGACCGGTTCGCTCTTCTCGGCGCGCGCGGATGTCCTCGCGGGTTTCATGACGAAGGCGGAGAGTCCGGGGTACCTGTCGGGCCTGCTGATCGGTTTCGAAATTCGCGAAGCCTTGCCGAGGTTTAGCCCAGGAGTCGGGGCGCCAGGACCTATCGTGATCGTCGGTGCCCATGGATTGGTCCCGCTCTACCGGACAGCCTTGCACCACTCTGGTGTGAGGGTTGAGGAGTTGGACGGCGATACCGCGGTGATCGCGGGGCTGCTGCAGGCCTCGGAACTGCTGGACATTTGAACTGGAGAAAATGAGCATGTTTTTCAAAGAAGGCGCCCCCTATCTGGTGGCAATCCTGCGCGGCATCACGCCAGAGGAAGCGCCGGGCGTTGTCGAGGCCCTGATCGACGCGGGCATGACCTGGATCGAGGTGCCTCTGAATTCACCCGACGTGCATGTCACTCTGAAGCTTCTGCAGGAGAACCATGCGGGCAGGGCGAAGTTCGGGGCCGGCACCGTGACGCGGGTCTCCGAGCTGGAGGCCCTGAGTGAACTCGGCCTGACCTACATCGTGACGCCGAACAGCGATCCCGCCGTGATCAAGGCCGCCGTTGCAAAGAACATCGCGGTCATGTCCGGCTGCATGACGCCGTCCGAGGCTTTCGCCGCAGCTTACGCAGGTGCGAAAGCGCTCAAGCTCTTCCCCTGCGAGGTCATCGGGACCGTGGGGGCCAAGGCGATGCGCGCGATCCTGCCGCCGGAAGTTCCGCTCTTTGCAGTGGGCGGGATCGAACCGGGCAGCTTGCAGGCCTACACGGACGCCGGTTGCCTCGGCTTCGGTATCGGCTCAGCCCTCTTCAAGCCGGGCCGGTCGGTTGAAGACATCGCGGCGCGGGCGCAGGCCTTCATGGCAGCGGCGAAGAACCTCTCTTAACGCCTGGCTTCAAGCCTCTAAATTTAGTCTTTCCGCGCTTGCGCCCGAAGTTTAGCAGCGCGTTCCCGCCGGACCAGGATGAGCGCGCCGGTGATGATAATGGCGACGCCCACAGCACTCAACGCGGTCAACTGCTGATCGAACACGGCAAAGTCGTAGAGCGCCGCAAAGACCGGCGTTGCGTAGAGCAGGGGAATGACGAAGCTCGCGTCGGCCCGCTGCATAGAGAGGATGAAGCAGAACTGCGCCGTGACCATGGTCATTCCCAGGGCGGCCAGCAGCAGCCATTGGGACGGGCTTGGCGCGATCCAGAAGAAAGCCGCGACGGTCAGTGAGATGCTCGCGCCAATGCCGTTGTTGATCGCCAGGATGCGCAGGGGCGGTTCACCGTCACTCAGTTTCTTGATGAATATCACCTCGATGCCCATGAAAAAGGCGGACAGTAAGGCCAGTACCGCGGCGGGCTGAAAGGCCTCCGTACCCGGCCGGGTCAGGACCAGCGCGCCGAAGAGCGAGAGCGCCGCCGCGCTCCAGCGCTTCGGTCCGACTTTCTCTCCCAGAAAAGGGATCGAGAGTGCCATGGTGACGATCGGGCTGAGGAATGAGATGGCGTTGGCATCGGCCAGAGGCATCTGCGCGGCGGCGGCAAAGAGGAAGCTGACGCCAATCCAGCCGAAAAACGAACGTCCGATATGCACGGGCCAGGGGACAGCGCGAAAGCTCGGGCGCACCCAGATCAGGATCGGAACCAGTGTGGCGAAGGCAAAGCAGAAACGCCCCGCCGAAACCTGCGCGGGATGAAGCTCCGGACCGCCCAGTCCGCGCCCGAGCGCTTTGGCCATCAGGGACGTGGCGGCAATCAACGCCGCCGCGCCGAGCATCAGCAGCAGGCCCTGAACGCGTGGAGAGAGGGAGAAGCGTGTCGGCATGGACTCTGACAGGAAAGGTATAATGCTGAGTGGGAAACATCTCTAAATGGATTGTTAGGACTTATCAAATACCTATACAACCTAGAATTTATTATCTCATGGAACTTAGCTAAATGCGGATTGTATTCTCCATATTTGCATTGGTGGTTATGACTGGTGCAGCCTCTGCCACCTTTTCGTTAAAAGAAACCCGCGCGACACCCTCTCCTCAGATAGCAAAGGCTGCGCAGCTCCAGCCTGCAAAAACACTTGCGGTCAAGTCCGGCGCGTGCCGAATGAAGCTCTCTAAAGAAACGGAGATCGTCGCCTTCGGTTCTTACCAGGGCGGGGTGCGCTCGTCATGGGATCTCGATGATAGTACCGGCCATGAAACACGTGAAATAGCGGTTCGGATGACATCCGAGGCCAACGATGTATTCTTGGTGTTGACCGCATACGACCCGGTCATCTGGGTTATGGATCCTGCGTTTGCCTCAAGGGTAAGCGGTGTCTTGGTGCTGGGATATCATGGACAGGCGGTTGCCAATCTGCCGAAGGATACTCCGGCGATTATCTCAAGTTATCAATCCCGCGGTAACTCTAAATGTGAGCTTTGGGCATTTGCACATCAGGGTGGGAAGCGTCTCGAAGACCTCAATAGTCGCGTTGAGCAGGTTACTGGGCGTCCAATTGACCGTTTTTCTGGGCAATATGAGTCCAAGGCCGTTCCTTCCGATGTTGTAGCGCCCCACCCCGCCATAGAAGGAGAAATTCGGTCGGATGTCAGGGTTGTTAAGCTCGATGTACCGAATGGCCTGGCCGGGGTCAAAGAGCTTGTGCGGCGCGGTAAACTGCGGAAGGCCAATGGAGATGATCTTGAGGCATGGCTTGCAGCGGCGACAGAGCGCAGCTCCACGGGACATCTAGCGCCGGTGCCCCGCCCTCAGGCTCTGATATTATCTCAGACTTACGTGATTTTGGAAAATGTGCGCCTCCCAAAGGGGCTTCACGGAAAAGACAGTGCTACATTCTTCATATCCCCTGGCGTTACCGAAATTAAGAACCCAGGTGGACGCGGGGATTTCTACGATATTGGTACTGGCGCAGACTGTTCTTTTATAGGGCGGGAAGAATGTCCGGCAGTGTCTCGCTGACGCTGCGATGAAATCGCGCTGAACAAGGTGGCCTGGAATGAGGGTGCTTTGCCTTTAGCGAGTAAGATTTTTGGAACAGAGTCCGTTTGCGGGAAAGAGTGGCAAACCAGTCTCCGGCCTTCGGCTTTTGTATTGCTTTAAGCGCTAGCGCTTTGTCTCGACGGCTTTTGCCAGGAGCGAAATCATTACGGCCAGGAGCGCGAGCAGGAGAAAGCTGGTCTCGAAGGACGTGTGCTCCGCTAGAAAACCGATGATGGGCGGGCCAAGCAGTAAGCCGCCGTAGCCGAGCGTCGCCACGCTGGCGATGGCGGTTCCGGAGGGCTGATCGGGGTCGTTCGCGGCTTTCGAAAAGGCGAGCGGCATGATCAGGGCAAAGCCGAGCCCCATGAAGGCATATCCGCAGAGCACAACGAAAACGGATGTGCCGAAGACCGCCAACAGGATGCCGATGAATGCCGTAACACCGCTGAGCTGTGTTGTGCGGAACGCGCCCAGGCTTTGGATCACGCGATGGCCAAACAAACGTGCAAGGACCATGGCAACCGAGAAGACCGCGTAGCCTGCCGCCGCCTGGCTTTCACTTGCAGCGACGGTTTCCACCAGGAAGAGGGCGCTCCAGTCGGCCATAGCCCCTTCGCCCATCGCCGAGCAGAATGCGATGATGCCGACCAGGATCAATACGCCTTTCGGCAGGTTAAAGAGCCTGCCGCCGCCTATTTTCGCGGATGTGTCGGAGGTCCAATCGATATTGGCCAGAACCATACAGGGCAGGGTGGCCAGAACCGCGAAGCTCAGAAAGTGCTGCGTGACGGACCAATCCAACTTCAAGACGCCGACGCCAAAGGCAGCGCCCACGCCCGCGCCGAGGCTGAAGATCGCGTGCAGCATGGAGAGGATGGGACGCCTTGCCCGCCGTTCAACCTCGGCGCCCCAGGCGTTCATGGCGACATCCATCGCGCCATGGGTAACGCCGAACAAGAAAAGAGCAATGGCAAGGAACCAGATCTCCCGCGCCACGCCGATCATCATGAGGGCAGCCGCATAAAAAACCGCAAGCCACCAGGTGACGCGGGCCGCGCCGTAACGATCGGTCGCGGCGCCTGCAAAGGGAAAGGAGACAATGGCCCCGGCGGCCAGAAGTAAGAGAAGCAGGCCGAGCGCGTCGGGGGAGAGGCCGAAGCCTTCTTTGATACTGGGAATGCGCGAGGCCCAGCCGCCAAAGAAGGCGCCGTTCAGAAAGAACATCGCCGCTACGGCAACGACCGGTGTGCGGAGGCTACGCATTCAGGGCCATCTGGCCGGCTTGCGTGAAGGCTGCCGGCCGCATCAAGACGCGGCCTCGCGCCCCCGCACTTTGACCTCATACCCGGCCTCTTCCGGTTCGTCGTCGGTCATCTCGGGCGGGAAGCCCGGTGCGAGAACATCCAGGCCGGTCGCCTCCTCCAGGCGTCGGATGATATTCGGCGAGAGCTCTCGCGAACCATAGCGCTGCTCGCCGTCCTGGAAGATGCTTTTGAGCAGCGGGGACACCTCCAGCGGCACGTTCGCCCGCTCCGCGACCTCCTGGAACAGGGAGATATCTTTCACCACCAGGTCCATGGTGAAGTTGATGTCGCGAGAGCCGTTCAGGATGACCTGACTTTCCGTCTCATGGACGAAGGAATTGCCCGAAGAGATACGGATGGCCTCATAGGCGGTGTTGAGGTCCATGCCCGCGGCCTTGGAAGTGACCAGCGCTTCGCAAAGCGTGACCAGGTTGGCTGTGGCAAGATAGTTGGTTACGACCTTCAGAACCGAGGCTGAACCCAGATCTCCGGTGTGCAGAATGCGCCGTCCCATAGCCTTGAGCACCGGCAATGCGCGCTCGAAGGTTTCGCGGGAGCAGCCGGCCAGGATGGCGATGTTGCCGGTCGCCGCCCGATGGCAACCGCCCGAAACCGGACAGTCGACGGGCTCCGCCCCGACCGCTTTCACGCGCTCGGCGATGCGGCGCACTTCGCTCTCGTCGGTGGTGGACATTTCGGCCCAGATCTTTCCTTCGGATAGCCCGGCGAGAATGCCGTCCTCGGCCTCCATGACGGCGGCGCAGATGGCGGGCGAGGGCAGGCAGGTGATGACCATGTCGACCGCTTCCGCCATGGCTTTCGGGCTCTCCGCCCAATGAGCGCCCTTGTCGAGGAAAGGCTGCGCGGCTTCCTTATCCAGATCGCGCACGGTCAGATCGAAACCGTTGCGCAGCAGACTTCCGGCGAGCTTGCCTCCGACATTGCCGAGGCCGATAAATCCGATTTTCATGTGTTTCTTCTCCCAACAACCGCCTTCTGTGTCTTTCATCAGGGCGTGGCGGGCGTTTCTGACATTTCAAGATGTAGGGCCTTGCCTTCATAGGGATGCGCCAGTGCGACCTCTTCATTCAGTTCGACACCGATTCCAGGTTCACTCGGCGGGATCACGTAGCCGTCTTCCCACTGGATCGGTTTTTTCAGGATCTCCGAATGGAAGCCGCCCCAGGTCTGGATGCTCTCCAGGATCAGGAAGTTCGGTGTGCAGGCGCTGATCTGAATGTTGGCGGCCCCTTCGATGGGACCGCAATAAAGATGCGGCGCGATCTGGGCATAATAGGTCTCGGCCATGCCTGCGATCTTCTTGGCTTCCAGGATGCCGCCGACCCGGCCGAGCGCCATCTGCAGGATCGACGCGGCCTGGTTCTCGAGCACGCGGGCGAATTCATACTTGGTGGTCAGGCGTTCGCCGGTCGCGATGGGGATCGAGGTCTGGCGCGCCACCCGCGCCATCTCAGCCGGGTTTTCGGGCGGTGTCGGTTCCTCGAACCAGAGCGGATCGTAGGGCTCCAATTGACGCGCCAGCCGGATCGCGCCGGAGGTGGTGAACTGCCCGTGGGTGCCGAAGAGAAGATCCGCCTTAGTGCCGACGGCCTCGCGGATTTTTTTGACGAACTCGACCGAGCGGGCGATGTCCTCCAGGCTCGGCTGATGCCCGTCATAGACGGTGTAGGCGCCGGCCGGATCGAACTTCACCGCCGTAAAACCCTGGGCGACGTATTCCGCCGCCCGTTCCGCGGAGCGGTCGGCGTCGTGATAAAAGTCCTCGGTCTCGTTCTCGCCGGGATAGAGGTAGGTATATGAGCGCAGACGCTCGTGCACCTGACCGCCCAGCAGCTCGTAAACCGGCTTGTTCAGTTCCTTGCCGACGATATCCCAGCAGGCCGTCTCGATCCCGCTGAGCACGCCCATGACCGAAACGTCCGGGCGCAGGGTGTAACCCGCGCCGTAAACGTTGCGCCAGAGCCTCTCGATCTTGAAGGGATCGCTCCCGATGACGTGACGCGCGCAGACGTCCTCGATCATCTTCGCGACAACATGCGGGCCGAAAGTGGCGGCATAGACTTCGCCGATACCGGTGATGCCGCTGTCGGTGGTCAGCTTGACGAAGATAAAGTATCTGCCGCCGAAATGGGGCGGTGGATTGCCCACCACGAAGGTTTTGACGTCGGTGATCTTCATGCGCGTTTCGCCTTTTCCCGGACGTGCGTGTTGTATTTCTAAAAGAGGATGACGTTGCGCAGGGCTTCGCCGCGCTTGACCGAATCAATCGCTTCGTTGATGTCTTCCAGCGCATAGCGGCCTGTGACCAGCTCATCCAGTTTCAGGCGGCCTTGCTTATAGAGCGAGACCAGATTAGGGATGTCGATCTGGATTCGCGCCGAACCCATTTTCGAGCCGATGATGTTCTGGCCGTAAGCAGCGATGCTGCCCGGATCAATCTCGGACATGACACCGCTGGCGGGCATGCCCACCAGCACGACCGTGCCGGTCGGCCCCATCAGGCTGTAGGATTGATCGAATGCGGCTTTAGCGCCAACGGTGACGAAGACATAGTCGGCGCCCCGGCCGGAGGTCCTCGCGCGCACGGCCTCGCCGACATCTTCCTTGCCCGGATTGATTGTTGAGGTCGCGCCGAACTTCAGCGCCGCCTCCAGCTTGTCGTCCGCCAGATCGACGGCGATAATCTCAGTCGCACCGCAAAGGGCCGCACCCTGAACCGCGTTCAGGCCGACGCCGCCGGTGCCGATGACAACTACGTTCGATCCGGGTTCGACCCTAGCAGTGTTCACCACAGCGCCCAGGCCGGTAATCACGCCACAGGCCAAGAGCGACGCGGATTCCATCGGAATATCCTTCGGAATGCTTACGGCCTGCGATGCCTCGACCACAACATACTCCGCGAAGGCCCCGGTCCGCAGCCCATGTCCCAGAGCTTCTCCGTTCTTAGAGGCGAGAGGTGAGGTCTCATCCAGCGGAAATGTCGTCTCGCAGGCTACGAGCGCGCCCTGTGCGCAATAGTGACAGTGTCCGCAGGAGCGGATCAGGGTGACCACCACATGGTCGCCGGGTGCCACCGTCGTGACGCCCGGACCGACCGCTTCGACCACACCGGCGGCTTCGTGACCGTAGACCGCCGGGAGCTCGCCGCCCCAGGCCCCCTCGGCGTAGAGAATATCGCTGTGACAGATCGCACAGGCAGCGAGTTTGACCTTGATTTCCCCGGCCTGCGGCGCGGCGATCTCAATCTCTTCAATGACGAGCGGGGCTCCAAACGACCGGCAAACGGCTGCTTTCACGCGGGTACTCTCCAAATCGGCAAAACCAACAGCTGCGGAGTGTCTGTGAAGCGAGATCGAAAATCAAACAAATCAGTTACCTCACCTGGCTGTTGAGTTTTTGTGACTTGAGCTGGTTGATTTCTGGCCTAGCGGGGCCGGGCGCGCTTGCCTTCCTAGACGGCAATTGACAGCAGCGTCGGCGCAGATAAGAGGTGTTTCGTGCTGTCGTTTCGGAAGTATCTCTAAAATGAGCACCAGCGCCCATCGGCAGTGTATCGCCCATTTCGGCGGCGCAATATTTCTTTACAATAGACCGGAAAACATAGCATAAACTGCACCCGATCCAGGTGCGCGGTATGACCAAAGCTGTTTTGATCAGCGTCGCCTCTAATATTCGAGAGCGTTTTTATGTCCGTGCATGGATGCCCGGCAGGTTGACGCCAGTATTTAGGTCATTTAAATGAAGTTAATAGTTCAAATTCCTTGTTTTAACGAAGAAGATACACTGCCCCAAACCGTTGCCGATATTCCAAGGCAGATTGAGGGGATTGAAAAGGTCGAGATTTTAATCATCGATGATGGATCTCACGACAATACTGTCGCAGTCGCAAAAAAAATCGGTGTCGACCATATAGTTGAAAACACTAGAAATATCGGATTGGCGGGGTCTTTCCAAAAGGGCGTGGATCGTTGCCTGGAGCTGGGGGCGGACATAATCGTCAACACTGACGGGGACAACCAATATGCCGGGGGCGACATACCCGCATTGGTTCGGCCAATTCTGGATGGTAAGGCAGATGTTGTTGTTGGAGACCGGCAAACCTCTGAGGTTGAACACTTTTCGTCTACAAAGAAATTTCTCCAGCGTTTCGGGAGCTTCGTCGTCCGAAACCTCTCCGGCGTGGATATTCCGGACGCGGTTAGCGGATTTCGAGCAATTTCGCGCGAAGCTGCTCTTAAAATAAACATCGTATCTTCGTTCAGCTACACAATCGAAATGCTGATACAGGCTGGCAAGAAACGTATGGCCATTGAGTCGGTGCCGGTCGGTGTGAACGCGAAAACCCGGGACTCTAGGCTTTTCCGTTCGATACCCGGCTTCATCAAAATGTCTTCGATGAGCATGATCCGCACTTATGCGATGTATCAACCGCTGCGCGTTTTTGTGGGCATCGGTCTTGTTCTTTCGTTCATCGGCATTTTCCCACTGGTCCGCTTCGTTGTGTCTTTTGCGCTTGGAGACGGAGTAGGACATATCCAGTCGCTGGTGATTGGCAGTAGCTTGCTTGTGATCGGGTTTGTTACGTTTTTGATCGGTCTGGCCGCCGATCTCATAAACTTCAACCGGCGGCTAATAGAGAGGACGCTGGAAAGCACGCGTCGTATCGAACTTCACTTAAACAGGCTTGAGCATGACGAAGAAAACCGATCTTTCAAAATCCGACAATCCGATCGCGGTTGAAGACGGAATAGTAATCGGCAACGTTTACAATAAATATGAGTCGAAGAATCCAATTGCCCGACACCTTCTCTCGGGCTTTTTTGCCAGCTTTGATGAATTGTTGAAGCTGTCGGCCGCGCGAGACGTTCATGAAGTCGGTTGCGGTGAGGGACATCTCAGTGCCCGCATTCGAGCCCATGGATGCAAGGTGCGCGGGAGCGATTTCTCCGTCCAGATTGTCGAGCAGGCCCGACAGCTGCAAAACGATGACATCGAGTTCACGGCGAGAAGTATCTATGATCTGAATTCCGATAGCGATTCAGCCGAACTGGTCGTTTGTTGTGAAGTGCTCGAACACTTGGAGGAACCTAAAGCTGCGTTGACGAAGCTGGTCGACGTGTGTGAGCAGTGGTGCATCTTGAGCGTGCCCAGAGAGCCGATTTGGAGTTATATGAACCTCGCTCGCGGTAAATACTGGAGCGATTTTGGAAATACGCCGGGACACGTTCAGCGATGGAGCAGCAAGGCATTCATTGCCCTTGTTCAGGATCACTTCGAAGTGGTTGAGATCCGCCGGCCGCTCCCATGGACAATGGTCTTATGCCGTTCCAAAGACAGCTAAAGCTTGCGGCGCGGCTCTTAGGGTATGGCGTTATCGCGTTTTGTCTCTGGTATCTGGGAAACGCGCTCGCTGACCATTATCAATCTCTAATAGAGTTTAAGTGGGGCGTAACTGTCTGGAGTACGTTGCTGCTGACGAGTGTCGTCTATGCGGCAAGCTTTCTGTTTCTGGCGTTGTCATGGGCCGTTCTATTGTTCGGTAAAATGCCAAGTCCGCGACAGGCGCTTCAGGTCTTCAGTGTCTACGGAAGATCGAGTATCGGCAAATATCTGCCTAGCAATGTTCTGCATTTTGTTGGCAGGCAGGTACTGGGTAAGGCGTTGGGCGAAAGCCAGATCAGACTTGGTTTGGCGTCCTTCGTGGAGATCGGTTTTTCGCTTCTTTCCGTTATTCTGCTGACCAGCGCTGTTTTTTCACATCCTGACAACACTATCAACCTGATCAACCCGGCTCAGAGCCAGCTATTGCTCTGTTTTACAATACTCCTACTTGGAATGGCCTGCGCCTTCCCTTATATCTGGCCGAAATTTGCCAATCGAAACCTGGGCCGTTTATCAAGGTTTTGCGATCAAGTCTCAACAGTCCCGTTTGCGACCGCCTTCGCTTTAAACTTTCTGTTTTTTCTGGCTGTTGGACTCGTTGCCGCTTTTACCTCAACCATTCTCAGCGACAGTGACCTCAAGTTATTTTACATCGCTGCGGTTTATTTGATGTCCTGGCTAATTGGCTATGTTGTGCCCGGTGCTTCGGGGGGGCTGGGCGTCCGGGAGGCAATTATAGTCGCCCAGCTTTCACCTGAACTGGGCGAAGCCACTGCGCTCGCATTCGCTATCTTTATGAGATTGCAGACGACTCTCGCTGACGGCATTGTTTTCGCGATGGCATTTTCTGTACCTGAACGATATCGAAAGATCTAACAGCACTATGTGCAGCTTTTCAAGCGACGCCGTAAGTTAGGCCTAATGGGATGGCCCGCCCCACCGGGCTTTCGGTGTGCGATGCTTGATGTGCCCACATCAGCAACGCAAGGAAGGACCATCCCATGGATATCAAAACCCTTGGCATCGATATCGGCAAGACCGTCTT
>NZ_ML660064.1 GCF_007004665.1 Denitrobaculum tricleocarpae
CGATCGCTGTATCGCAGCTCGGACAGCATGAGTCGTCGTGGCGCTGCCGTGTAGTACCTGTCCCATAGTGCTTCCTTATCGATGGTCTTCAATGTGATACCATCACACCGTGGGACTATACACCTAGAGCGCGTCATGTTTTAACGGAAACACTCTGTGTTTTCGCTAAAACATGTGAACCCGCTCTACATCATATAGTGAGAGCAGATTCACCGGTGCGACGGATCGCCAAAGGCGATTCCATCTAAACCGGAGCTGCCCTAGTGCCTCATACGGGATCGAGGCATGGGCGTTCGGAGTCGAGAGAGCTCTGGGCCGCAGAGGTTCGGCCAGGCGTGTTGAAGCAATAGTGCTTCGGTGTAACGTCGAACCGGTACACACAAGCGGTCTCGCCAGGCCACTGCCCAGGACTTTGTCGGCTGAAGCCTGCATCCGGTATACGACTTATGCCGGATATTATTTTAGGGACAGTATATTTTATAAATGATCAGCGCCGAAAAATCGATGATCAAAGGCAGCGTCAAGAACGGAAAGATGCCGGTGAGTACTGCTCTTGAGATTCAAGGCGGGTGGCGTGAGACTGTTTATGACTTAAAGTCGTGCGATCGGGAGGCACGCCCTGCCGCTGTCGCAGTTTGAAACCTGCCGCCGCTAAAAAAAGAGTGGGATGCACGTACATCCCACTCGCAGTGACAGTAACTCTAGGAGATGGCTTATTGCAGCAGTGACAGGAGGCTTTGGGGCAACTGGTTGGCCTGGGAGAGCGCCGAAACCGACGCCTGCACAAGGACCTGGGAGGAGACCAGTTTGCTCTGTTCTTCGGCCAGATCGACGTCCATGATCGCGGAGCGTGCGGCCGCTACGTTTTCGAGCGCCGTATTGATCTGCTGGCCGCGGAACTCGAAGCGAGAAAGAATGGCGCCGACTTCGGCACGGGCTTCGGAGATCCGATCGATCGCGATATCCACTGCCGACATGGCGGAAGTTGCCGTTGTGACCGACGTGACGTCGGTTGGTCCCGTGAGCGCGAGGCCGCCTGATGTAAAGCTGTCGGAGCCGAAGCTCGTAAAGTCCACCAGGATCACGTCGGCGGGGTCGGTGCCGACGAAATAGCTCTGCTGTGTGGTCGTACCGTCCAGGAGGGAATCACCGTTAAAGCGGGTCGTGGCCGCCATGCCGTCGATTTCCGCCAGAAGGCTCTGGAACTCAGCATCGATGAAACTGCGTTCGGTGTCGGTCGGCACGCCGGAGAGCGATTGCGCGGCCAGCGCCTTCAAGCGCTGCAACACATCGGCAATCCGGGCCAGGCCACCGTCCGCGACCGACATGATCGAACCGCCCTGGGAAGCGTTGATCGCAGACTGGCGCAAAACCGTCACGTCCGAGTTCAGCCGCGTGCCGATCGCCAGACCGGCAGCGTCATCGGATGCCTTCACGATCCGTGAGCCACTTGCCAGCTTGGACACCGAACTTCCCGACTGGGCGGCGTTGTAGTTTAGAAACCTTAGGGCAGAATTTGCTGCGGTATTTGTCGTTACTGTCGGCATTCCGCATCTCCTTAAATTATCGGCTCGTCTCCGAGCGGTTGGCTTTGACCTCACGCCGCGCCGCCCCGATCCGTCTGACCCAATGGCACAACATGAGAGTATCGTTGTGAGCAATTGAGCAAACTACGTGCCAAATTTTAGATTCCACCTTTTCTTCAATTCAATCAAAGGTTTGCGCCGGCTCTCGCACAACACGAAGTGAAACGGTGAGCGCCACACAGCCCCCCATTCCAGAAAAAACTTCCCTGCTCCCGGCAAAGACTGCCGTCTGCCGGACAGAACTGCCCGGCGGGAGTACGTCAAATACCAAGGGTCGGGAAGTTGCCGGACAGATCTTGCGTGGCATGCGTCCCAAGCAAGAAGACAGGAGCGCCGGCTACTTGCTTACTGCAGGAGTGACAGCAGGCTTTGGGGCAGCTGATTGGCCTGGGAGAGTGCGGAAACCGACGCCTGGACAAGGACCTGAGACGACACCAGCTTGCTCTGCTCCTCAGCAAGATCGACGTCCATGATCGCCGAACGGGCCGCCGCCACGTTCTCGAGCGCCGTGTTGATCTGCTGTCCGCGGAATTCAAAACGGGAGAGAATGGCGCCGACATTGGCACGCGCTTCCGAAATCAGATCGATCGACAAGTCGACCGCCGTCATGGCCGAGGTCGCGAGCGCGGCGGTGGAGACGCTCTCACCCGCGAGCGATATACCGCCCGTCGTGTAGTCGGTCGCGCCGAAGCTCGTAAAGTCCACCAGGATCACGTCGGCGGGGTCGGTGCCCACGAAATAGCTCTGCTGTGTGGTCGTACCGTCCAGCAGGGAATCACCGTTAAAGCGGGTCGTGGCCGCCATGCCGTCGATCTCCGCCAGCAGGCTCTGGAACTCCGCATCGATGAAACCGCGTTCCGTGTCGGTCGGCACGCCGGAGAGCGATTGCGCGGCCAGCGCCTTCAAGCGCTGCAACACATCGGCGATCCGGGCCAGGCCACCGTCCGCGACCGACATGATCGAACCGCCCTGGGAAGCGTTGATCGCAGACTGGCGCAAAACCGTCACGTCCGAGTTCAGCCGCGTGCCGATCGCCAGACCGGCAGCGTCATCGGATGCCTTCACGATCCGTGAGCCACTTGCCAGCTTGGACACCGAACTTCCCGACTGGGCGGCGTTGTAGTTTAGAAACCTTAGGGCAGAATTTGCTGCGGTATTTGTCGTTACTGTCGGCATTCCGCATCTCCTTAAATTATCGGCTCGTCTCCGAGCGGTTGGCTATCACCCCTTGCCGCGGCGCTCCGGTCTTCGCGGATTCGTGGCATGACACATGAGTGTTCGTATAAGCAATTGAGCAAACTACGTGCCAAATTGTATGTAGTCTAATTTTTTTCGTTTGTATTCATATACTTATACGACTAATTCAAAATTCCGGCCCCCGGCACAGGCCGTTTCGGGCGAGATAGGAACTGCAAAAACTACCCCTGCCCCGGCAAAGACTGCCGCCGGCAGGACAGAAATCGCCGGGATGGATGCCTGAAACGGCTGGCGGCCGAGATCGGGCGCAGAGAGAAATGAGATGCCGCCGGAGGGGTTCGGACAGCGTTGCGCAGAGCCATGCCAAACGGCAGACACACCGCCAGCGGACGTAAAAACGCGAGACGCCTGTACCAGATCTGACGTGATTCTGACGTTTACCTCTTGAAGCGGAGCGAAGGCCGCGTCGCGGACGGGCGGGACAATTGCCCGGGGCTAGTCTGAGATCACAGGCCGATGCGATAGGGCACGGCGAGGTCATAGCGGGGGCCGGAGCGCCTGCGATATCCCGTCGGCCCAAGATGCACGCAAGGCCGATTACTGCAGGAGTGACAGCAGGCTCTGGGGTAGCTGATTGGCCTGGGAAAGCGCCGAAACCGATGCCTGGACAAGGACCTGTGACGACACCAGCTTGCTCTGTTCCTCGGCAAGATCGACATCCATAATCGCCGAACGGGCCGCCGCCACATTCTCGAGCGCCGTGTTGATCTGCTGCCCGCGGAACTCGAAGCGCGAGAGAATGGCACCGACATTGGCACGCGCTTCGGAAATCACGTCGATCGCCGTGTCCACTGCTGTCATGGCCGCTGTCGCCGATACCGCGGTCGATACAGCCTCGACCGAGAGCGAAAGCCCGCCCGACGTCGAGGTGGAAAAGTTCGTAATGCCGGTTCCGCCAAAGCTTGAGAAATCGACCAGAATCACATCGGTAGGGTCGGTGCCGACGAAATAGCTCTGCTGTGTGGTCGTACCGTCCAGCAGCGAGTCCCCGTTAAAACGGGTCGTGGCCGCCATGCCGTCGATTTCCGCCAGCAGGCTCTGGAACTCCGCATCGATGAAACCGCGTTCCGTGTCGGTCGGCACGCCCGAGAGCGATTGCGCGGCCAGCGCCTTCAAGCGCTGCAAAACGTCGGCGATCCGCGCCAGGCCGCCGTCGGCGACGGCCATGATCGAGCCGCCCTGGGAGGCATTGATCGCAGACTGGCGCAAAACCGTCACGTCCGAGTTCAACCTTGTGCCGATCGCCAGACCGGCAGCATCGTCGGAAGCCTGCACGATCCGCGAGCCACTCGCGAGCTTGGACACCGATTTGCCCGACTGCATTGAGTTGTAGTTCAGAAATCTCAGGGCAGAGTTTGCTGCGGTATTTGTCGTGACTGTCGGCATTCCGCATCTCCTTCGTGTATCTGCTCGTCGCCAAGCGGTTGGTTTAAATCTCTTACGCTGCTCTACCGTGGTCGGTTTGACCCCGGGCAGGACAGGGAGAGTTCGTCAACCGCTCTTGCGCAAGCCACATGCCACTTTTTTCTGATTTGCCTTTTTCGTTTGCATTCAATCACTTGACTACAAACGAAATAACCGGCCGCTCTGAGAGAGCTGCAGTCTCTGCACGGCGGTAGAGGTAAAAACCTCCATCTCCCGGCAAAGACTGCCGGATCGCGGCTTATGGCATCAGCAAAGATCTGCGGGGGAGAATAAGAGAGAATCTGGCAGCGGGCGCTATCCGCGCAGGGCTGCAATGACCGCGGTTTTAACCCTGTGGATGTCGTCACGGGTCATATCAATATAAAAAGGCAAGCCGATTACGCTGTCCGTCAGACCCTCCGTCACCGGCAAGGCGGTCCGTGGGCAGGAGTCAAAGGCCGGCGCCGTGGCGCAGCCGTCACCCCACCAGCGGCGGGCGGCGATCCCGCGCTGGGCAAGAGCGGCAATCAGGGTCCGGGCACTCACATCCGGCACCGCAAAGTTAATGGTCGCCGAGACCCAGGGTTCCAGGCCGCCGGGTTGCGGCTGCAGCTCGGGGATATTCTCCAGTATTGCGTAATAAGCATCGCGCACGTCAAGGAACCGCTGGCGCGTCGCCGGCCAATCCTCCAGCCCCGCGAGGCCGACGGCGGCGCAGTACTCGCTGAACTTGGCGTTCAGGCCGGGCAGGAGCGCAGCACGCGGCTCGGTCTTTTTTGCCGGATCGAGCGGGAAGCCGAAGCTCGAGAGACTGCGGATCTGCGAGATAAGCGCCTTATTGCGCGACAGGATCAAACCACCCTCGCCCACCCCGAAAACCTTGGTACCATGCAGGCTGATCATAACCGGCGACTGCCCGACCCGGGCCGCATCGAAGCTCGCCGCCCCGTCGATCACGGCGGGAATCCCGGTCTCAAGGCTGAATTCATCCCAGGCGGCCACGTCGACGGGCCGCCCGAAGACCGATACCGGCATGACCGCGGCAACACGCCCCGGTGCGTTCGGCAAGCAGTCGCGCGCAAGCGCGGGCTCCAAGGCCCAGCTCCCGGGATCGACATCAACGAACCAGGGCGTCAGACCCGCCGCCATAACCGCGGACGCCGACGCGCTGAAGGTAAAGGCAGGCAGCATACAGAGATCGCCGGGCAGCGCCGCGGCCGCCTGAAGCGCCAGCGTCAGGCCCAGGGTACCGTTCGCGACCGCCAGGACAGAGCCCGCGCCGCTGCCGAACTGCGAAGACAGCCGCTCCTCGAAACGGCCGGCCAGAGGTCCGAAGTTCGAATACCAGCGGCTCGCGTCGATTTCCTCCAGATAAGGCGCGATCCGTGCCGCAGTCGGCAATTGCGGCCGCATAAGAGGTATTGGAGAGGCCGGGTTCTGTTCTACTCTTTGAAAAGAGTCTTGGATGAGATCGGATTCGCCTAATGATTGTGCCACGGGATTCGCTCGGCTGGTTGTTTTTCCTGCGACGAAGAGACTGACTTTCCTCGTCTTTAAGACAGTTTTAAGCAGTAACGTTAATAATTCTACTCTATGAAAAACAAGGGACTGTTAACGCCTCGGCGTGAAACGTGCCGATAACGGGTATATATGGCCAAAGTCGATAAAGTGAGCCGCAAGGGCATTGTCCTTGCCGGAGGCTCGGGCACCCGCCTTCATCCGCTGACCGTTTCGGTCAGTAAGCAGCTTCTGCCCGTGTACGACAAACCCATGATCTATTACCCGCTTTCCAATCTGATGCTCGCGGGAATCGACGAGATCCTGATTATCACCGCGCCGGATCAGCAGGATCTGTTCCGCAACCTGCTTGGCGACGGCAGTCAGTACGGTATTCATCTGGACTATGCGGTTCAGGAGAACCCCGATGGCGTGCCACAGGCCTTCGTGATCGGCGCAGATTTTATCGGCGACGATCCGGTCACCCTGATTCTCGGCGACAACATCTTTTACGGTCAGGGACTGGTTCAGCAGCTGCGGCGGGCCGTCACCTCGAACCACGGAGCGACGATCTTTGCCTACGTCGTGACCGACCCGGAACGCTATGGGGTCGTGACTTTCGACGATGAGGGCACCCCCATCGCCATCGCCGAAAAACCGCGGCGCCCCCGCTCCGACTACGCGGTGACGGGCATGTACTTCTTCGACAACGACGTGGTGGAGATCGCCCGCAATCTCACCCCCTCGAAACGGGGGGAGACCGAGATCATCGATGTCATCCGCAGCTATATGAAACGCGGGGATCTCTCCGTGGAGCGTATGGGCCGCGGCATCGCCTGGCTGGACGTCGGGACGCACGATGCGCTGGCCGAAGCAGCCGCCTACATACAGGCGGTGGATCACCGGCAGGGTTTCAAGATCGCCTGTATCGAGGAGATCGCCTGGCGCCAGCAATGGATCAGCGACGAGCAGCTGCTGTGTCTCTCCGAAAACTACGGCAACTCTCCCTACGGCGCGTACCTGGCCGGGCTGATGGAAAGCCGGCTATGAAGGACGCCGTACTGGACCGCAAAGGCAGGAAACAGGAGACCGCGCCCGGTTACCGCCGACTGGTCGAACACTACGAAAACTGCTTCGAGCGGCACGGCGCCACGCCCCAGGGAGTCGACTGGCCGGATGCGGGGGACCTCGCCACCAGGTTCGACGTCATGACCGGGGTGATCCGCCCGGACACCAAGACCTGCCGACTGCTTGACCTGGGGTGCGGCCCGGGCCTGCTGCTCGATCACCTGAGGGACAAAGCCGCCCCTGCCCCGATCCGTTATCTGGGTATCGATCTCTCGGAAAAGATGATCGCGGCGGCCCGGCAACGGCACCCCGATGAGAGCTTCGAAGCACGCGATCTGCTCGCGGATCCGCTGAAGGAACGCTGCGTCGACTACGTGATCATGAATGGCGTGCTGACTGAAAAACGCGAACTGCCGCAAGCCGAGATGGTCGCCTTCGCGAAGGAAATCATCGCCGCGGCCTTTCATGCCGCGGAGATCGGCATCGCCTTCAACGTGATGTCGACCCAGGTCGACTGGACCCGCGACGATCTTTTCCACTGGTCCTGCGACGAGGTCCTCGGCTTCGCCGCCAGGGAGCTGACCCGTCACGCCGTTATCCGGGCCGACTACGGTCTCTACGAATACACAACCTACCTTTACCGAAGCCCGCAAAGGTGAAGCAGCGATGAAGCAGTTCGATTTGATCATTGTCGGCGGCTCGATCGGCTGCCTGGTCGCCGCGGCGCAGGCCGCGCGCGCGGGCAAGCAGGTCAAGCTCTTCCTGCCCGAACGCGGGGTTGGCAGCGGTTTCGGCGCCCGGCCTTTCAGGGGCCGGCGCCTGGACATCGGCACCCGGGTCTTCGACCTCAATGCCCATCCGAACGCCGCGGCCCCGGCGACGGGTCTCGACGAATACCGCGGCAACGAGGACTTTCGCCTCTACATGCCGCACATCCGGGCCTTCGTTGAAGAACTGCTCGACGGTGAATTGCAGGACCTGCCATCCGCCGAACTGTCCTACGGCGGCAAACTGGTGCCGGAGTTCCTGGCCAGCCTGGACCTCTCCAGCCTGCCGCGGCTCCTCAATGAGGACCAGATCGCGCGGATCCGCGAAGAGACCGCGCAGATCCTCGCCCAGGAGCTGAACGGTACTCCGGTTCTGGGCCGCTCCAGCGAGCTCGATTTCACCGGACTGGACTATCAGTCACTCTCTCTGACCAATCACGGCCGGGCATTTCACGACGCCTTCATCGCACCCTACAGCGCGAAGATCTATCCGGAGAACTGGCAGGAGGTTCCGGCCGACCTGCGCCACAAGATCTGGTCGCCGCTCTTCTACCCCAAGACCCTGAACCAGGCCTGCGACGGCCAGTTGGAACGGGGCCGGGAAACCCTGGTCTTTAGCACCGTCAGGAATGGCGACTTCGGCGTCTTCGTGGACCGCCTGATGACCCGGATCGAAACCACGCCCGGCATCGAACTTGAGCGCACGGGCAGACTGCTCGGCCTTAGGCCACAGGGGGCCGGCCACAGCCTGACCTTCGAAGACCGCGAGGCAACCGCCGAGGCGGCGGGACAGCTGGTGCTCGGACTTTCGGTTGCCGACATCGTGGGCCTGAACGGTCACGCGGCGGAGATCGATATGCTGAGTCTGGGTATCGCCTGGGCCGAAGTGGATGAAGCGGATATCAACAGCCTCGCCAGCTACGTCACGGTCCACGACCCGGATAATCCCGCCTACCGCCTCTCCTTCGGCGGCAGCGGCGCGCCCGAGGGCAAACGGATCGCCAATGTGGAACTGAGCTGCCGAATCCCGCGCGAAGATTATGAAAGCAGCGTCCGCTATGCCCTGGAGCAGAGCGGCGTCTTACGCGAAGGCGCGCCCATCGAGCTGCTGGACGGCATCGCCGGCGTCCGCATTCCCGCCCCGACCCGGCAGAACCGGCGCAGCCTGGAACAGGCCAAGCAGCAGCTCGCGGATGAGGGGGTCGAAGCCGACTACATCGGCACCGCCAAAGACATGTCCCGCGACATCCTGAACCAGCACATTCTGCAGGGCCTGACGCTTGCGGCTTGAACGGAAACAGACAGACTTCTCGCAATCAAATCAGATTGAGGTAAGGCCCAACCTAGCGCGGTGCCCGATATGCCGGGAAGTAACCGTTCCGGTTCTGCGCATCGCAGGCATTTTCCTCGCAGAGCGCGTCGTAAGCTTGCAGATCGTAGACCTGTTTCAGGCACTGCGTCGGGGTCAGGGTGGCGCCGAAGCGGCGTTTGAATTCGCCCACGCCGTCCCCTTCCTTCACCGCACCGCCCAGATTGATCCACTCGGCACCGCGCGCCTTGGCCTCGCGCATCCCGCACCAGATCAGGCCGACGGAATGATCGCGGGCGTCCTCGGTCGCGGCGAAGAAGAGGTAATCGGCACAGGGGGCGGTGACGGCGGTCATGGAGACGGCCTCGATTTCACCGGCCTCGTTGCGCGCGCCGAAGAGAACGACCGAATCCAGCCCGGCCATCCGGCGAAGAGCATCATCACCGAAGAAATAGACGGACGCCGCGCCCAGACGTGACATATGCGGCGGGTAGAGCTTCACGAAGGCATCGACCAGTTCGGCGCGGCCGGTCGCAACCTCGACCTCTTTCAGCCAGCGGCGCAGGCTGGGGCGGCGCCGCTTCGACATGCCGGCAATGATATCGTCCTCGCCGGGCCGTAGATCGAGGAGGTATACGGGGCTCGATTCGAAACGCTCTTCATCGGCGCCAATGGCACTGCAGGACAGGGAAGGATGCTGCGCGAGGTATCCCGCGACATATCCCCGCTCTCGGGCAAATGCCCGCCAGGCCTGGTCCAGACCGGTGAGATCGCCGACCCCGATGAAGCCACCGAAGCCGTAGGGTGTCGCGATATCCGCGCGCGTCTCCAGAGGACGTTCCAGAACCGGGCAGACCGCTTTGCCGCGCTCGCTCTCTGCAACGAAGAGGACACACTGCGCATCGTCGCGACCGGTGTCCAACGCCGCGCGAAAGGCCGCTTCATGGGCTATCGAATGCGGCAAGCCCTCGAGGGCTGCACTCCAGGCCGCCGGGTCTTTAAGGCCGACCAGACGGGTTCGCATTTCCGTCGTCATGCCAAACGCTCCCCCAGCGTCACCGGCGGCTCACTCCGGCACTTCAGAATATCGCCCGCGCCGCAGGCAACTTCGAACCAGCCGCCGGCGCTGCAGGCGAGGACCTCGCCGGGCAGGGCGTCCGAAGCCCGGTGAACGGCGGACAGCCGCGCCTCTTTGACCCTGATCTCGCGGCCCTCCTGCCCCACAGCAAAGGCAGAGGGTAACGGCTCAGGCAAGGCGCGGACAAAGTTGAAAATCGAGCGTGCGCTGAGCGACCAATCGATCCTGCCGTCTTCAGGTCTACGGCGCGGGGCATAGGAACTCTCGCCTTGTTGCTGTTTTTCCTTCGGCAGCGTCCCATGTTTCTCAATGTATTCGAAGACCTCGACGGCCAATGCAGCCGAGAGATTATCGAGATCCCCGGTCAGGCTCCACAGGTCATGGTGATCCGCGATGGAGATAGCACGAGCAGCCAGGATCCCGCCGGTGTCAACACCCGGATCGATCCGATGCAGCGTCACGCCGGTTTCCCGCTCGCCGTTGATCAAGACCCAGGAGACCGGATGGACACCGCGGTATGCCGGCAGCAGAGAAGAATGGATGTTGAGCGATCCAAGACGCGGCGCGCTGAAAACCTCTTCGGAGAGAAGGTTGAAGCGGCAGACCAGCAGCAGGTCGAGATCCTGCAGCCTCGCAGTCTCATCCCGCAGGTCGGAGGTTTCAAGCAGCTCGACGCCGCGCGCCGCGCACCAGCCGGCCAGTTCGGCACGGTCGCTCTCGGGCGCTTCGGGCATAGACGCGACGAAGACCGGGACAAAGCCCCGGTCTTCGAGTGCGGTCAAAACCCGGATGGCTTGCGGCTTACATCCCGCAAAGGCCCACCGCAGGCTCACGCCACGTTTTTCCTTTCTTTGAACTTCTTCCATTCCCAGTCCTGGGGGAAGGTCGCGTACTGCGGCCGGATATAGTTCTCGATGCCCGGGTGCGATTTGCGGTCGAGCACTGCCTGAATATTCTTACTGTCGAGATCGACGTGGTATTCCAGCCAGAACCAGAAGCGGCCCATGTCGCGGGTGAAATCGACGTGC
This sequence comes from Denitrobaculum tricleocarpae, assembly GCF_007004665.1. Lineage (GTDB taxonomy): Bacteria > Pseudomonadota > Alphaproteobacteria > Kiloniellales > Kiloniellaceae > Denitrobaculum > Denitrobaculum tricleocarpae. The sequence goes on from NZ_ML660064.1 coordinate 10,995, forward strand.
TGATCGGCCTGGCCGACCCACTGGATGATATTCCACATCAGCTTGCCCTGCAGGATACCTGCCCAGATGTGCTGCGGCACGTACAGGGTTTGCTGTACGGGTTCGTCATCGTCCCAGTCGAACGCAAAGCCGTCTTCGGGGCTGGCTTTCAGCACAAAACTGAAATCCGCCCTGTCGCCCTCGATGAAAAGCCGGAAGCGTGAGGTGAAATCGATGTAGTCCTTGGTCATCCACTTCTGGACGATGTCGCAGCGCCGGCGGGACCGGGCCTCCAGATCGTCCAGATCAACCTCGTGCAGCCATTCGTTCAAGGCATCGACCTTGGGCTGGAACAGGCTCTTGATCTTCTTGACCTCGCCGAGCATGTCGTCCCAATCAATCTCGGGATGGTTCCGGGTGACACCGCCGCTCATGGTCCAGGTGTCTGAAGGATAGAGCACCACCACCTCCGTGCCGCTGTCGGGGTAGTCCTGTTCGATCATTTCCCAGAAGAGCTTCAGAGTGGTCCGGTTGGCCCAGTTGTTGTGGAAGTACTTGTCGTCGAGCCAGCAGAAATCGCCGGCAAAGGGCGCGATCCGCGCGGGCGTCACAAAATCCATCAGGCGGCGCTGATCGCGGAAGGCGACCTTGCGCTTCTGCGCGGCTTCGCGCATCTCCGCTTCATCCATGCGGAAACAGCCCGGGAACATGGTCACGCCGCCGGACTGGATAAATCCGATATCGACCTTCGGCCAGCGCGCCTTGATCTCCTTGCAGAGTTCCTCGTCATTGACGTTGTCGTTCATGTTCAGGAGCGTGCAGTCGGGATGCTCGATCACGAAGCCGCTGTTTTCCCAATCCTGGTCCCGGGTCTTGGCGGAGGGCACAACGGTAAAGGGCGTCACACCGCCAAGCTTAACGGTTTCCCAGGAATGCAGCTTCTTGATGTTGTGAAACCCGAGCTCGCGCATCACCCGCTCGACCGTCAGGGCGCGCATTCCAGGGTGTTCGTTATAGGCGGGCAGATAGACCTGTACGTTCCGGTCGATGTAATCGATCGAGGGAATGTGAAAGTGGTCTTCGTGGGAGTGGGTGATGTAGAGGTAGTCGACGTCGCGCGCGACCTCTTCCGGTGGCACGGCGGCAGCCGGGAACTTCCAGGTGCTCAGGTTGTAGACCGGTTCGTTCAGGAACCAGGGATCGCAGAGGAAGGTTCCGAAGTCACCGCGAATTTTCAGGGTTGCGTGAGAGATGAATTCTACTTCTAGCTCGCTCATTGACCGAAATGTCCTTTAGAGATTGCGCACAGCCACCTCAATCTGGCTGGGTATAATGAACCGCAGGTCCGCTCCGTTATCCATTAGATAACATTCATAGTTAATAAAGGCTTACACTTAGGTCCCGCACTACAACCGCCGGTCAAAATGTCGCAACGTGAGCGGTGTTTCAGTCTTTGCTGCGGCCCGGTCCCGGAAAGTCCGGATGGATCAGCTTTTCCGGCGCGGCGTAAGAAAAGGGATTGATAAAAGAGCGCTCTACGAAACTGCTCTCCAGCGCGTTGTTGTAACGGAAGTTCACAGTCAAGCGCGTCCGGTCGGTTGTATTCGTTCCCGAACGATGGACGAGGAAGGACGAGAAGAACAGAACCGAGCCCAGAGGCACCTCGACCTCGACAAAGTCTTCCTCGCGCACGGCATCCCGGCTGAGCGCCAGGGGATAGTCAGCCTCGTCATCAGGCGCGAAAGGCAGGAGGCCGTCCCGATGACTGCCGGGAATGACCTGCAGGCGCCCCATCTCGGGGCTGACCTCGACAAGCGGCAGCCAGGCGACCGCGCCGTCAAGGCTGCCCTGCATGTTCGACCACTCCTGATGGGCCGGCAGGCGATGATAACGTTCCGTCTTGGCAAGACGCCGCGAATGGAACCACATCAGGGGACGCGCGCAGATGGCGGGAAACTCGAGCCCCAGCATCTTCAGGCTCTCCACGAGTTCGTCCGAGGTGCCCAGACGATGCAGGCTGATCAGATGATTGCAGAGCTTTGCCGCGCCGAGATAGCCCTCGAAGTCATTCTCGAACAACCACTGCAGTGTCTCGTCCAGGCTCTCGCGGCCCCGGCCATGGTTCGAGACGTCCGCGCGGGCCGAAAAGACGGCCGCCACGTCAGCGCGCAACGCCGCCAGCTGTTCGGGCGCCAGAAGCTTCGGCAGGATCACAAACCCCTGCTCATCGAAACGGTTACGCAGGTCCGCAAGGGCGCTGTCCGAACTATCGCAGGCCAGGGTCATCCCCCTCCCCCTTCCTTGACGAAATAGGCATAGGGCACGGTGGAGAAAGGAAATTTTTTCATTTCCGGCACGCCGCCCCTATCGGCGAAGAATTCCTCGATCGCCTCGGCCTCACCCTGCCAGGGCGGCATTCCATAGCCGTTGAACGCGACCACGCCGCCGGGCATCACCAGGGGATAAAGATGCTTGAGCCCCGCCATCGTGGGTTCGTAGAGCCCGATATCGAAGTACAGGAGGCTCAGGCGCATTCCGAGGTTCTCGGCGGCGAAACGCGGGAGCGTCTGTGAAATCTCTCCATCGATGATGCGGCAGCGCTCGACGCCGGGCAGCAGATTGTCCTGGTTGTGCAGATCGACGAGACCATGCGCCAGATCCCCGTCGGACACCATCTTTCCGAGGACGCGCTCGACCCAGGGCTGGGCATTGCCGTCGCGTTCCTCATAGGCGGCGTAGCCTTCAAAATGATCGAAGCCGAAAACCTTGCGGGTCCGGTCGCCAGGGCAGAAGGTCTCCAGAAGGTTTGCCCAGGTGAAGAGTCCTGAGCCCCGGAATACCCCCAGTTCCGCCACCGAGCCCGGCATGTCGGCGATCAGTTTGAAGAGTTCGTAGTGGCCAAGGATTCGCGGCAGGTCGCGGCGCTGAATAAACGCAGGATAACTCTTGAGCACATCGCGGATCGAAAGGCCGGCTCCGGCGATCAGGGCTTCGAGTTTTTCCCAGTGCGCGGCGTCGCGGGCGTCGTAATCGGTCCGGACGCTGCCGCCGACGCGGTCTTGATAAGCTTGATCTGTCATACCGAAGCTTTAGCCCTCCGAGGCTTACATATGGTTAACAAAACACCAATCAGGCGATGAGCGGCTTGCTTTGGCTGATGATTTCGCGGGTCAGGTTTGCGGGACCTTCGCGGCGCAGCCGGTGAAGAATGCTGCCCCAGTCCCCCTCGTAAGGCGCGAGAAACCCCAATTCGATCTCCGCGGCCCGAAAGGTCTCGGGATCATAGAGATCGCGGCCGCCAGGCGCGTTGATGTAAGAGCTGCCTTCCAGGCGTTTCACAATCTCGATGATGCGCGCCTGGCCTTTGAGCCCGACCGGCAGGTTAAGGTCGCTGGACCTCACAAACCTGGGAGCGAAGCCCAAAAGTGCGCAGGTCGTCTCGAGGTATTCCGCCAGCCAATCCCCCAGACTGCCCTCGGCTTTGAAGAGAGGCGCGACGAGCGGATGACTCCTGTCCTGAAGATCCGGAAAGCTGCGGGCCTCGGTCTCCAGGCGGCTCAAGGAATCCTGCGAAAACCGCATGGCGTTGATTGCCGTGCTCTGGGGCGCTTTTGCCAGAGGCAGAGTGAGCCAACGGACCACACCCTCGCCGTCCGGCAGCCTGTTCCGGTGAACCCAGCCGCGGCGCGGAAACTGGACGCAATCGAAAATGACAAAGATGTCGCTCGCCGCCGCCAGCCGGAAGTATCCGGCATAGGGTGCGAAGTAGGGCTGCATGACTGCGATCCGGGTCACAACCGGGAATCCTTTTTACCAGGCGGCAGTTTTATCAAATGGCGGCGTCGCCGTATCCCTCGACCACGCCTGCCTCAACCTGCCCTATGCTTGTCGCACCAGCGCCGCCACATGTCACGATAGGCATTTTCAACATCGCGGGTCTGTGCCACCGGATCCGTAATGCCGGTCGCCACGAACCGCTCGCGCAATCCGCCGCGCATGGCGCCCAGCTTCTCCGGGTGCTTCGCGAAGTCCACGCCCTTGGCGATGTAGTCCTCGCGGGACGATGCAATCAGGCTTTGCATACCCATGGCGTCGAGGATCGCGGAGCCGTTGCGCGAAACCCAGGTTTCGCCCTCGAGCGCCAGAAGGGGTATGCCCATGTAGAGCGCTTCGAGCGTCGTCGTTCCGCCGTTGTAGGGAAAGGGATCCAGGGCAATATCGATGGCGTCGTAGCGCTTCAGGTAGTCCTTATGCCCTGATGGCCCCTCGCAGGTAATACGTTCGGGATCAACACCGTGGGCTTCGAACGCCGCCTTGCTGGTGGCAACCACGCTTTCGCTGCGGTAAGCATGGGCCTTTAACAACAACTTGGTGTCGGGTGCTTCACGGAGAATCCCACTCCAGGTTTCGATCGCCGTTGCCCCGACCTTGATGCAATTGTTGAAACAGCCGAAGGTCACGTGACCGTTGCGTTCATAGGGATTGCCGGAGAGTTCGGGGACATCATCCGGAATCCTGAATGTCGTCGGGACACGCGGCAGATAGTAGACCTCTTCGCTGAAGTACTCCTTCAGCGCGGGCGGAACGTAGTTCTTCGTCGTCAGAATGTAGTCCATGTTTTTCAGGCCGGTGGTGTTGGGATAACCGATCCAACTCACCTGCACGGGGGCAGGTTTTGCCCCGAAGACCGGCAAGCGGTTGTTGCCGGTGTGCCCGGCCAGATCCACCAGAACATCGATCCCGTCATTGACGATCTGTGTCGCGACTTCGGTATGGTTTCGGTCGACGGTCGAATACCAATGATCGAAGTAACCCTTCAAACGCTCGGTTATATGATCAGGATTGTGAACCTCGGCGTAAGCGTACAATTCGACCTGGTCCCGGTCGTGCGCCTTGAGCACTTCCTCGATGAACTTGATGACGACGTGTTGCCGGAAATCCGGTGAGACGTAACCGACTTTTAAACGGCGGTCCGGATCGGGCTGGTTGGTAAAGTTGGCTTCGTCATACGGGAGATCCCAGCGCTCACCGTACTCGAAGTGCTGGTCTCTGCTCTCCGACAAGGAAACCTCAGGTACGTAGGTCAAGGAAAACAACTTGTTGGAATGCGCCAGACTGAACTTGGGAGCGGCAGTGATCGCGTCGTCGAAACTCTTGAGCGCCTTGTCGAGCTGGCCCAAAAGGATATAGGTCATCCCGATATTGTTGTGGGCGATGCAATCCTCCGGATCTTTCTCCAGCGCCTTAGTATAGGCCTTCAAAGCCTGTTCGTATTCCCCGTTTTCGGAGAGCGTCAAACCCATTTCACGATAGGCTTCAGATATTTCGGGAGCCAGCTTGATGGCCTTGTTCAAGGCCTGGACGGCCTCGATCCTCTTGCCCTGTGCCCTGAGAATCTTTCCCAACACACAATGAGCGGCCGAGGAGTCGGGCGCCAGTTCGATCCCTTTACGCACCTCGGCTTCGGCGCGCTCGTTATCGCCGAAAGCGTTGTAGGTCGCCGCCATGTTGTTGTGGGCGTCGCCAAAGCCCGGCTTGATTTCCGATGCCATGGCAAAACAGCTCATGGCGTTATCCAGGTAACCATCCCGCCGCCAGGCCACACCCATGTTATTGTAGGCCTCGGCGTTTCCAGGATCGAAGCTCAGAGCCTGCTCGAAGTAGGTCTTGGCATCTTCGGTTTCATGACGCTCAAGCAAAATCGCACCGATGTTCAGATGCGCATCTGCGTAGTCGGGACTAATTTCCAGAGCGTTGCGGTAGGCAGTCATCGCCACATCTTTATCGCCCTTGAGACTCGCCGCCCGTCCCAGGTTCAGGTGCGCCTGCTCCGACTCCGGAGCAAGCTTGATCAGCTTTTTGAAGACCGACGATGCCCGGTCGTACTGTTCCAGGTCCATATAGACGTTGCCCAGATTGAGGTGGGCCGGCGCAAGGTTTTTGTCACCTTTGATCGCTTGGCTATAAGCCTTGGACGCTTCCTTCAGCTTGCCCTGCTCCTGAAGAGCCACACCGAGATTGAAATGCCCCTCCGCGAACTTCGGCTGCTTCCGCAGGGCTTTCGTGAGGTACTCCGCCGCAGCATCATTCACACCGTTCTGCAAATAGAGAACGCCCAGGTAATACAGCGCGTCGATCTGCCCGGGAGAAATCGCGAGAGCCTGCTGGTAGAGACTCTCCGCCTCCCGGATCCGGCCCGCGTGATGATGATCGAAGGCCAGCTCTATCGACTGCCTGGCGAGATCCCCGCGCGCGGGGGTTCCATTGCCACCTGCCGGCGGCACGGCCGCTGCACCCTGAAATTTTCCGGCCATTAAGCCCTCTTTACGGATAAATCGTGTTGCTTTTCTGCCCATGCGAAGCAGCGGATGCCAGAAGGACATGCCAGCGTCTTTGCAATGATGGTGAAGAGAGTTTGACCAAACAGAGTTAATGAACGCTTTACCTGCGGTGGGTTGTGGCGCTGATAGTGCCCTTCACGCCTCTCCCGGAACCAGGACATGCGGTTTCCGCCCTGCCCGGTCCCTTGCGGAAATTTTTACCCCGAGGTCAGGCGCAGCTAGGAAAAGTCCGCCTACCTGCTTGGGTTTTCACGCCCAAAATCATAAATTATATATAAAATACAATGAGTTATGTTTTTCTCGAATTTTGGCCCGCCCTTTGCAAAGACTTGGCCGAACCAATCCGTCCCTGTATCGGCGCAGTACTTCGCCGGGACCATACGAGGAGGTATCGGAGGACCCTGCAGATCCGATCGGCAGATCAGATCAGCGGGTCCGACACAAGAATGGAGTAAAGCAATGGCACTACCCGCTGCTCATACAGACTACGGCGAGATGATGGAATCCCGCCCTGGCCGCGCCATGGTCGAATTGCACGACGAAGCAATCACGGCCCTCCTGGCTGCGGTTGAAGCCATCGGCGCGCAGAAGATCGAGGAACGCTTCAACGAAACCGCGGCGGCCATGCAGGCCGTCACTGCCCTCTACACCATGATCGATCAGACCAATGGTGGCGAGCTCGCGGTCAATCTGGGACGCATCTACCACGATGTGCTCACCAAGCTCGGCCGGATTTCCTTCGACAGCGATCCGGCAAGGCTTGCCGGGGAATCGATCGATCTCCTGAAGCCCCTGCGCGATGCCTGGGACGGCCTGGACCGGCGCGAGGCCGGTGAAGAGGAACCCGTTGCCCCGGTACGGAAGGTTATCTCGGGCGCAAAAGCAAGTGCAGTCCAGTCGCAAGCCGGTCACCTGTGACCCGGGCCCGTCTTGCCCAGTCCCGTCTGACTTAGGCCCGTCTGACTTAGGCCCGTCTGACTTAGGCCCGTCTGACTTAGGCCCGTCTGCAAACAGGATCTCAAGAGCAAACGTTAGAGAGCAGAGCACCGCAATGAGTTCGATCCTATTCGACCCAGCGACATCTTCCGGTCATTCCGCCGGATCGCACAACACCTCCAGGTCTGCGGCCAACGCAGCGGCAGGTCTGTCGTTCGACTCTTTTCTGGCCAAAAACCAGAGCAGGTATGAAGCGAGCACGGCCTTGCGCTCTGAGCGGGCCGACAATGACCGCGGTTACGATAACGACCGTGATTACAAGTCAAGCCGGACGGACGAGCGTGACACCAAGGTAGATTCGAGCAGTCGAACCGAAGACACGGGTGATGATTACAGTCACTGGGACGATGAAGAAGATCTCAGCGCAGATGCTCCCGAGCGTGAAGCCGGCATAAGCGAGACCGAGGACGAACACCCGGAAGCGAGCGCTGCGCAGAGCAATAATGAAGCGGCTCAAACGGAAGAAAGCTCCGATGCTCGTCCGGGGACACAGGAAACAGACGCTGTCAGTGCTGCTGACGCGACCGCAGATCCGGCCGCAACCGCGGCTGCCGCCGCGAGCACGAACGCGTCGGCAGGCGCCGCGTCATCGGCTGCCGCCGCAGGCAACAATCCGGCGAGTGCGCAAGCTTCCCAGGCCGCCGGGAACACCGCAGCAGCGGCGCAACAGGCGGCCAATGCCAATGCAGCCAATCAGAATCAGGCCGGCAAGGGCAGCAGCGAAAAGAATACCGCAACCACCACCAGCGTCTCCAACAATGCGTTGGTGTCACAGTCGAACACGGCCCTGACCAGCGGCTCGGCAGTGATCACCCTGCAGTCCGTCGACCCGAAAACCGGCGCGCCGGCCGGGCAGATAGCTGCGGGCGATGCCGCGGTGACAGCTCAAATGGATGGGAAACCCGAGGCCGCGGCAGAACCGAAGCCGGCGAATGCCGCCGCACAGGCCGCGAAGGCCCAGCAAGCGGGTAATCCCGCTGCTCAAGCCAACGCAGGCCAGGCTGCTCCGAACGCCGCAGTAAACCCGGCGGCAGCCCAGAGTGTCCAGACGGCACCCACCGCCCCCTCTGCCGCACCGCTTGACGCCTTGGCAAACGTGAGTGCGCCGCAGGCCGCCACCAGCACGGGCACCCCGGCCTTCACCAGTCTGACACCGGTCGGCGGGGTCACGCAGACCGCGAACGCAACCGGGGCCGGTGCCGCGGCATCGGGGAACGCTTCGGCAGGCGCAGCCACCCCGACCGACCAGGTCGCTGTAGAGATCCGCAAAGGGGTCGCCGCCGGCAAGGACTCGATCACGATCAAGCTCAATCCGGCGGAACTCGGGAAAATCGACGTAAAAATGGAGATCTCCGACGACGGCACCCTTCGGGCGACCATCGCCGTGGAGAAATCCGAGACCCTCGACATGCTCCAGAAAGATGCCAGAGGCCTGGAACGGGCACTCCAGAACGCGGGCCTGCAGGCCGACAGCGGCAGCCTGAACTTCAGCCTGCGCGGTGAAGGCAACAATAACGCGAACGAATTCGACACGGCATCGAACGCGGGATCCGGAGACGGAGGAGATGATACCGCCTCCGGCGACCCGGTTACCGGGAATGAAGCAAACGGCAGGTCGTCGCACGACGGCGCGCTCGACATCTCCGTTTAACGGCAGCGACTGAGGACTCAGATCTATGGAAACGACCGCAACCAGAGCACCCGTTAATGGTGTGGACTACGTCGACACCAGTGGCGGCAGCACCGGGATCGCCGGCGCACAGTCGCTCGCGGAGACCTTCGACAACTTCCTGGTACTGCTGACCGAACAGCTCAAACACCAGGACCCGCTCTCGCCGATGGAATCCAACGAATTCACTTCGCAGCTGGTCGAATTCACCGGCGCAGAGCAGGCCGTTCTGACCAACAACAAACTCGATAGCCTGATCCAGCTGCAGTACAGCAATCAGCTGAATTCGGTGGTCAGCTACATCGGAAAAACCGTGACCGCCAACAGTCTGGCCCTGAACCTCGATGAGAACGGTGCCACCATCAAGTACAGCCTCGGCGGCAATGCGAAGACCACCGAGATCAGAATTATCGACGAAGACGGGAACACGGTCACAACCCTCGAAGGCAAGATAACCGGCGGCACCCACGAGGTGACGTGGGACGGCAAAAACTCCGAAGGCGAGCAGATGAAGGAAGGCGTATACGGCTTCCTGGTGGTGGCGAAAGACGCCGAAGGCGAACCTGTCCAGACCACCCAAGGCATTGTCGGCGAAGTGACCGGCGTGGAATCCGACAACGGCACGCTCCTGCTCGCCATCGGCAAGGTCGTCATTCCTCTGGACCAGATTTCCTCGGTCCAACAGACCAAGACGGCGGAAACGCCTCCCGATGAGGAGCCCGCCGATGAGGAGCCCGCCGATGCCGCAACCTAATTCACACCTTGATCAATACTCTATTGGTTTCAGAGTGTTCGACCGTTTCTTTAAGAACGAACTTAACATCACAAGCGCTTCGCTTCCCAAGTCAACCAGGGAGATTCGACTATGAGCTTATACGGCGCACTTTACGCAGGTGTTTCCGGTCTATCGGCCCAGGCCAATGCGATCGGTATCATCTCAGACAACATCGCCAACGTGAACACCGTCGGCTACAAGGGAACCAGTGCACGCTTTTCGACGCTGGTCACCCAGCAGGCCACACAGACTCTGCATTCGCCTGGCGGTGTCAGGTCCCAGCCCTTCAACCACATTGACCAGCAGGGACTCTTGCAGGCATCCGCGTCAGCCACGGATATCGCGATCGCGGGCAATGGCTTCTTCGTTGTCAACGAATCCGCCACCCCGGGCGTTGGAGATGAATATCTCTTCACACGGGCCGGCTCGTTCTTTCCGAACCAGAACGGCGATCTGGTAAACACGGCGGGCTTCTTCCTGCAGGGCTATAACCTTGCCAACGGTCCGGCAACGACCAGCGCGAGCACGGTCACTGGTTTGGAGACCGTCAACGTTGCCGACCTGGCCGGCGCCGCCACCCGGACGTCTGAGATTGAAATCGGACTGAATCTGCCCTCGACCGCCGCGAACGGCGACACAGAAACTCTGACCATCCAGGTTTACGATTCCTTGGGCAACTCCCATGATCTCGATCTGCTCTTCACCAAGGTAGCGGACAACGACTGGTCGATCACACCGCAGGACCCCACACTCACGTCAAGTGGTGCCGCCAGCGGTAACGTCACCAGCGGCGCAGGCAGCATCACCTTTGTTGACGGCTTGCCCGCAACCATCACGATGCCTGACATCGACATAACCTGGACGATCGGCGGCGCCACAAACAGCAGCATAGTCGTGGACGCCGGCGCCATCGGGCAGCCCAACGGCATCACCCAGTTCTCCGGCGAATTCACAGTCCGGAAGTCAAACCAGAACGGTGTCAGTTTCGGCAACTTCTCGGGCGTATCGATCGATGAGGAAGGGATTGTCACCGCCCTGTTCGATAACGGCGAAACCCTCGATATTTATCAGCTTCCCATCGCAACCTTTCAGAGTCCCAACGGGTTGAGCGCGGAGTCCGGAAACGTCTATCAACAGACGTCACGCTCCGGTCCCTTCCTGCTGAACCTGCCGCAGTTGGGCGGTGCAGGAACGGTTGCTCCGTCGTCCCTGGAAGCCTCGACCGTCGATCTGGCCGATGAATTCACCAATATGATCGTGGTTCAGCGGGCCTATTCGGCAAGCGCGGAAATCATCACCACCGCCGATGAGATGCTTGAGGAACTGATCAGAATCAGCCGTTAGATCTGACGCCTGATCACTTGAAGACAGAAAACAGCGGCCTGAGTGAAGTAAAGCCTTCGCTCAGGCCGCTCTTGTTTGGGCCGCAGCGCAGTAACTCAAGGCGGGGCGGGTAAAAACATAGATAAAACTTCCTTAAACCCTTGAATTAAGGGTTTTTCAACACCGAAGCGATAGTTTGTGCAGACCATCAATTGTGAGGAAATTTGGAGCGTCTTGATGGAGTCAGATCGCCCAGGTAGGCCAACACGAGTCATTGGACCGGCAGGAGAGCCGTTGACCCTTAATGACTTGCCGCCACCGAGTACAAAGCGTTGGGTTATCCGGCGCAAAGCAGAAGTCGTCGCCGGCGTCCGCAATGGCCTGATCACCATTGAGGAAGCCTGTGAGCGCTATAAGCTTTCGATGGAGGAATTGCTGTCCTGGCAACGCCTTATTGATTCGCACGGCATGCGCGGCCTGCGGACAACCAGGCTGCAGCAATATCGCCGAAAGATTGAAAACGCGACGCCGAACTCAGGCAGCGCGACCTCCGGCGCGTCATCGTAACGGAAAGCGAGATCGCCCGCTTTTGAAAAGCATAGAGAAACCGTTGAATTAGTTCCTTTATTCAACTTCAAGATTCTTCCTCACAAAGCCGGCGAACATCGCGTTCGCCGGCTTTTTCATTGGCTTTTTTACCTACCTTTGGATGTCGGCAATTTTTTCCCAAAGCTAGGCAATAATTGCCTCACCGTTAACGCCCTATTTACCCAAACGCCTTAGCCTCTCTTAAACAGGCAAGGACATCTGCGCGGTCTCCAGGAGCCTGAAAAATCAGTACCCCTCCAGGCAGGATTCATCGCAGCGTGAACTCAACAATCGTCGACACCTTCCGCAGTCTTGGCCCCATCCGTTTGGGGATCATGGCAGCCGTCGCCGCGGGCGTTCTGGCATTCTTTGTCTACCTCACGAGCCGCCTGGCAACGCCGGACATGTCCCTGCTTTATGCCGAGCTGGACAATCAGGACAGCGGACAGATCGTGGCGCGCCTGGAAGAACTCAACGTCCCCTACCGCATCGAGGGCAACGGCTCCCGCCTGATGGTTTCGGAAGACCAGGTGGCGCGCGTGCGCCTTCAGATGGCGCAGGAAGGCCTGCCCAGCGGCGGTTCCATCGGTTACGAGATTTTCGACCGTTCCGAAGGCTTTGGCACCACAAACTTCGTTCAGAACATCAACCATTTGCGCGCCCTGGAAGGCGAACTGGCCCGGACCATCAAATCCATCGCCAATGTGAAGCAGGCGCGCGTGCATCTGGTCATGCCGCAGCGCGAGCTTTTCAGCCGCGAACGGCAGGAACCCAGCGCATCCATCGTGCTGGTCATGCGCAACACGGGCCGGCTGGAACGCAACCAGATTGCCGCGGTTCAGCATCTTGTGGCTGCGGCGGTGCCGGGGCTCAAGCCCACCCTGGTTTCCATCATCGACGACAAAGGCACTCTGCTGGCGCGCGGCGCGTCCGATGACGACCCCACGCAGCTTGCCACCACCGCGGAAGAGCGCCGGATCGCCCACGAGACCCGATTGATCCGCACGGTCGAGGAAATGCTGGAGCGCACCGTCGGCCCCGGCAACGTGCGCGTGCAAATCTCGGCTGAAATGGACTTCGACCGCATCACTGAGAATTCGGAAACCTATGACCCCGACGGGCAGGTCGTGCGCTCCACCCAGGTCGTAGAGGAAAACGCGGGTTCGAACGAAGGACAGGACCCCGGCGTTACCGTCGGCAACAACCTGCCCGACGCCGATCTCGATCAGCTCGGCGAAGGCGGCGGCAGTCAGTCCAACTCCTCACGCAGCGAAGAAACCGTCAACTACGAGATCTCGCGCACGGTCAAGACGGCGGTGCGGGAAACCGGTCTGGTCCGGCGCCTGTCGGTCGCGGTTTCGGTCAACGGCCTGACCTCGGTCGGCGAAGACGGCGAGACGGTCTACGAACCACGCAGCGAAGAAGAAATGGCCCAGCTCGCGGCGCTCGTGCGCGCGGCGGTGGGCTACGACGAAGAGCGCGGCGACACCCTGGAGATCGTCAATCTGCGCTTTACCGGTATCGATGCGGGCCTGCAGGCCGACGACACCATCTTCGGTTTCGAAAAGGCCGAACTGATGCGCTTCGTCGAGCTTCTGGTCCTGGGCGTCGTTGCCATCCTCGTGCTGCTGCTGGTCGTGCGCCCCCTCATCGCCCGTGTACTGGACGGTGATTTCGAGGCCGGCACGATCGATCCGGAAACCGGTCTGCTGCGCGGTCCCGAGGGTATGCAGTACGCGATTGCCGGCCCCGGCGGCGGCGCGATCGCGGGCGCGACCGAGAGCGGCCCGATGCTGATCACCAACCCGGACGGCACGACGACCACGGTCGCCCGCCGCGTCGGCGACGGCGGCGGCGGCGAGGACGGCCCGACGGTTGCCGAAGAGATCGAACAGATGATCGACATCAACAAGGTCGAGGGCCGTGTCCGCGCCTCCTCCGTCCGCAAGATCGGTGAGATCGTCGAAAAGCATCCGGACGAGGCCGTCAACATCCTGCGCGCCTGGCTGCACCAGACGTAACTGAAAAACGAACGACAACGATGAACGAGCACAGAAGCAATGCGTGACGATTACCGCACTATGACGGGCCCGGAGAAGGCCGCTCTGCTGGTTATGACCGTCGGCGACGAGAACGCCGCGCGCCTTTTCTCGATCATGGAAGACGACGAGATCCGCGAGATCTCGCAGGTCATGGCGAGCCTGGGCACGGTGAGCTCCGAAATCATCGAACGCCTGCTGATGGATTTCGCCGACCAGATCTCGACCACCGGGACCGTGATCGGCAACTACGACAATACGGAACGCCTGCTGAACAAGGTTCTGGATAAGGACCGCGTGAGCTCGATCATGGAGGAGATCCGCGGTCCCGCCGGACGCACCATGTGGGAGAAGCTCGCCAACGTGAACGAGCAGGTGCTGGCCAACTACCTGAAAAACGAATACCCGCAGACCGTTGCCGTCATCCTGTCGAAGATCAAACCGGAGCACGCCTCGCGCGTCCTGAGCCTGCTGCCCGAGCCCTTCGCCATGGAGGTCATCATGCGGATGCTGCGCATGGAATCGGTGCAAAAGGAAATCCTGGACGACGTCGAGCGGACCCTGCGCAACGAGTTCATGTCGAACCTCGCCCGCACCAACCGGCGCGATTCCCACGAGCTCATGGCGGATATTTTCAACTTCCTGGACCGCAACATGGAGTCCCGCTTCATCACGGCCCTGGAAGAACGCAACCGCGATTCCGCTGAGCGAATCAAAGCCCTGATGTTCACCTTCGAGGATCTCGGCAAGCTGGATCCGGGTGGCGTTCAGACCCTCATGAGCAATGTTGAAAACGACAAAATGGCCCTCGCCCTCAAGGGCGGATCGGAAACGGTCCGGGACCTCTTCTTCTCGAACATGTCCGAGCGCGCGGCCAAGATCCTCAAGGAGGACATGGCCTCCATGGGACCGGTTCGCCTGCGCGATGTCGACGAAGCCCAGATGTACATGGTCACTATCGCCAAGGACCTCGCCGCCAAGAACGAAATCGTTATCGCCGACTCAAAGGGCGACGACGAGTTGGTCTATTAATCGGGGCGCCACCGGATGTCAGCAGGACAAAAATTCCTCTTCAACGATGCCTTCGAAGCCCCGCTCACAACAGAGCGGCAGGCCGAGGCCCAGGCTGCAGCTTCGGCCCCGCCGCCGGAGCCGGAAGTTGTCGAGCCGGAAATCTCGGAAGCGGACCTGGAGCAGGCCCGGGCCGAGGGACGGCAGGAAGGTCTTGCTCTGGGCCGGGAAGAAGGCCGTACCGAGGCCTTTACCGGGATCGAGCAAACCACGCAGACCCTGCTGCTGAACCTGACCGGCCGTGTCGGCGAGCTGCTGTCGGAGCAGCCACGGATGCATGAGACGGTCGCAGAAGAAGCCTTGAAAGCGGCCTCGACGATCCTGCGCAAGCTTGTGCCCTCGTTGGAGAAATCGGCCGCTCTCAAGGAGATCGAGGCCGTGGTCTCGGAATGCCTCGAGCGCGCCCAGGACGAACCCCGCCTTGTGGTACGGGTGTCCGAGCCGATGCTGGAACCGGTCAAATCGAGAATTGACGCCTTGGTCAAGGCCGAGGGTTTCGAGGGGAAAGTCGTGTTCCTCGCGACCGACGATCTCGGCGACAGCGACGTTCGGGTCGAGTGGGCCGACGGCGGCGCGGAACGCAGAACCGATGAGATCTGGCGCGACATCGACGAGGTGCTGGGGCGTTTTCTCAAGGTGCCGGCGGAGAGTCTCTCCCGGCAACCGGTGTCGGCACCTCAAGTTCAGCCGGCGGTTCAGCAGGCGCCTCCGCTCCCCGCGGCCGCAACAGAAGCACCGCCACAGCATCAGCCCGAGGTAAAAACCCCCGGGGGAACGCAGCCCGAACCGGCTGAGACGCCACCGCCTCTGGTATCGCCCATGGAACAAATGGGTCTGGCGACCGTGGAAGACGGCTCGAGCGCCGGGAACATCTCAACCGCACCGGCGCAGCCCGTTCCGGCCACGCCGCCTGTACCCGACACAGCACCGGTAGCCGAAACTGCACCGGTGGCCGATACAGCAACAGCGCCGGATACAGCAGCGGTCACCGAAACGCCGGTCGCCGAACCGCCGGTTACTGAAAACACACCGCAGACCCTTCAAAAGCCGGCAGCCCCCGCCGCCGGCCCTCAGGAGCCTAGCCATGACTGATTCTGAAACACTGACGCTCGACGACCTGGATATGGCGCAGCCCGATCAGGTTGCCCTTATCGACGAAGGCGAGGTTCCCGAGGTCGCGGGCCGCCCGCCGACCAATGCCAAGGAACTGGAAGCGGTTTACGACATTCCGGTTCAGGTTTCCGCTGTCCTGGGCAAAGCCAACATGCAGGTCAGCCAGCTTCTCAAGCTCGGCCGGGGAGCCGTGGTGGAACTCGACCGTAAAGTCGGCGAGGCCATCGATATCTACGTCAACAACCGGTTGGTCGCGCGCGGCGAAGTGGTTGTCGTTGAAGACCGTCTGGGTGTGACCATGACGGAAATCATCAAAATGGACCGCAATTGATCCCGATGCGCCACCTGAACCCACAGCCGAACGCGCGTTCACAGCCGAGAAGAGTCCGTCATGGCTAATGTAGCAGCCAATCCGCCAAGGGCCCGCCGGCCTGCAAAAAAACGCAAGGCACCGGCCGGACCGACGCTCGATTTCGCGACTCTCGTCGGGGCTATCGGCGCCTTCGTCGTCATCGGCGCGGCCATGACCCTGGGCGGCTCTCCAGGTTCCTTTATCGACATTCCCGCCATGCTGATCGTCTTGGGCGGAACCTTCCTGGTGTCATCCGTATCCTTCTCGATCACGGAGGTCGTGCAGGCCCAGCGCGTGATGCTGCAGGCCGTGCTCTATCAGGTGGTCGAGCCTGACGACGCCGCGCGCCACGTTCTGACCCTGGCTGACCACGCCCGAAAGAACGGGATCCTGGCGATCCAGAACACGCTCAAAGACCTGAAGACCATGCCATTCCTCTACCGCGCCGCGGCGATGGTCATCGACGGCATGCCGCCGGAACAGGTCGAGAGTATTCTGATGCGCGAAGCCGATGCCATCCGGCAGCGCCACATCCGTTCGGCAGGCGTCTTGCGCCGCGCCGGGGAAGTGGCTCCGGCCATGGGGCTGATCGGCACTCTGGTCGGCCTGGTACAGATGCTGGGCAACCTGGAAGACCCCTCGACCATCGGTCCTTCCATGGCAATCGCCCTGCTCACCACCTTTTACGGGGCCGTGCTGGCGAACATGCTGTTTCTGCCGCTGGCCAACAAACTCGACCGAAATTCAGAAGCCGAAAGCATGATCAACCAGATCTACGCCATCGGCATCGCATCGATCAGCCGGCAGGAAAACCCCCGCCGTCTGGAAGTTGAACTCAACACGATTCTGCCACCTGCGCGCCGGGTGGAGTACTTCGATTAAAAGGGACTTGGAGAAAAAATATGAGACTCCTCATCGTCGGATCACTCGAGGGTCACATCGTTACCGCAGGCAAGATTGCCCTGGATCGAGGCGCGAAAGTCGCCAACGTCGACGATATTGATGCAGCCCTGGATGCTCTGCGCTCGGGCCAGGGTTCGGAGCTGCTGATGGTCGATGTCGATCTGGACATTGCTCAGCTTTGCGCCAGCCTTGAAGCGGAACGGATCTCCATCCCGGTCGTCGCCTGCGGCATCGATACCTCGCCGGCCCGCGCCGTGGAGGCCATCAAAGCCGGCGCGAAAGAGTACATTCCCCTGCCCCCGGACGCAGAGCTGATCGCTGCGGTTCTGGCCGCCGTCACCGAGGAATCGACCTCGCTGGTGTTCCAGGATCCGGTCATGAACGCCGTCCTGAAGCTGGCCGAACAAATCGCCCCCTCCGAAGCCAGCGTGCTGATCACCGGTGAATCCGGCACCGGTAAAGAGATCATGGCGCGCTACGTGCACAGCAAGTCCCGCCGCTCCAAGGCCCAGTTCATCTCGGTCAACTGCGCGGCCATTCCTGAAAACCTGCTGGAGTCCGAACTCTTCGGCCATGAGAAAGGCGCCTTTACCGGCGCAGTCGGCCGCCGCATCGGTAAGTTCGAGGAAGCCAGCGGCGGCACCCTGCTGCTGGACGAGATCTCGGAAATGCATCCGCGTCTGCAGGCCAAACTCTTGCGCGCCGTCCAGGAACGTGAGATCGACCGGGTTGGCGGCAGCCAGCCGATCAAGGTCGATATCCGCCTGCTGGCGACGTCGAACCGGAACCTGGAAGACGAAGTCCGGCAGGGCAACTTCCGGGAGGATCTCTACTTCCGTCTGAACGTCGTCAACATCGCGCTGCCGGCGCTGCGCGAGCGCCCCCGGGACATCGAAATTCTGGCCGATCACTTCATCGCAAAGTATGCCGAAGCCAACGGCGTTCCGGTTCCGCCAATTTCCCCGGAAGCCCGCCAGATCCTCTTGAACCATCACTGGCGCGGCAACGTGCGGGAGCTGGAGAACACCATGCATCGCGCGGTGCTGCTGGCGCAGGACGGCCGGGTCACCGAAAACTCGATCATGCTGACCGGCGAAATGCTCGCACCGGAAGGAAGCCCGGCATCGCAGGCTGCGCCTTCTCACGGCACAGCGGCAGCGGGTTCGGCGGCTTCACCCGCGCGCACAGGAGACGCGAGCGAACTGGTCGGACGCACGGTCGCGGACGTGGAACGGGATCTGATCCTGGACACGCTGGAGCATTGTCTCGGCAATCGCACCCATGCCGCAAACATTCTCGGCATTTCGATCCGGACCCTGCGCAACAAGCTGAAGCTCTACGGCGAGAAGGGATTGCCGATTTCCATGCCCGGCGAAGCCGAACGCACGACCGCCTGACCCGAAAAAAGACAACAGCGATTGGCCGACGGTACTTCGCGGCCCGGTATCACGACTGGATTAGTTTATGTCCGAGACCAGCACTTCGGATGATCCCCAAGCAAGCGGTTCGCGGGAGTCATTCAACAACGCGCTGGATTTTTTAAAGCGCGGCGACATTGCCCTGGCGTTGGGCGTCGTCTGCATTCTGGTCGTCCTGATCCTGCCGATGCCGGCGTGGCTGCTGGACGTCGCGCTTGCGCTTTCCATGACTCTCTCCGTGCTGATCCTCATGACCGCCCTCTTCATCAGCCGGCCGCTGGATTTCAGCTCCTTTCCGACCGTGCTGCTGATCGCGACCATGCTCCGGCTGTCGCTCAATCTGGCCTCGACGCGACTGATCCTGGCCAACGGCCACGAGGGCACCGCCGCCGCCGGTAAGGTCATCGAGGCCTTCGGCGGCTTCGTCATGAGCGGCAATTTCGTGATCGGGATCATTGTCTTTTCGATCCTGGTGATCGTGAACTTCATCGTCATCACCAAGGGTTCCGGACGTATCGCCGAGGTCTCGGCCCGCTTCAGCCTGGATGCCATGCCGGGTAAACAGATGGCCATCGACGCCGACCTTTCGGCGGGTCTGATCGACGAGCAGGCGGCGCGCGACCGGCGCAAGACCCTGGAGGACGAGAGCAACTTCTTCGGCTCCATGGACGGTGCCGCGAAATTCGTGCGCGGCGACGCCATCGCCGGTCTGCTGATCACCTTCATCAACGTCATCGGCGGCATCATCATCGGCGTCGCGCAGATGGATCTTTCCTTCGGTGAAGCGGCGGAAGCTTACACCATGCTGACCGTGGGCGACGGCCTGGTCAGTCAGATCCCCGCGATCATCGTCTCGACCGCCGCGGGTATCCTGGTCTCGCAGACGACCCAGACCGGCTCCGCGGACCAGGCGGTGTTCGGACAGCTCGGCGGCTATCCCCGCGCACTGGGGCTCTCCTCCTTCCTGATGGTCGCCCTTGCCCTGCTGCCCGGCATCCCCGCCGTCCCCTTCCTGATGATCGCGGCGGTCACCGGCGGCCTGGCCTGGAAATCCAACCGGAGGATCGACACAGCCGAACAGGACGCGGAAGCGGCCAAGCAGGCCGAAGCCCAGGCCGTGCCGGTTGCGGAAGACCCGATCTCGAACTCCCTGCAGATCGACAACCTGCGCCTGGAACTGGGCTATGGTCTGCTGCCCCTGATCAACGGCCAGGGCGGACAGCGCCTGACCGATCAGATCAAGGCCCTGCGGCGGCAGATGGCTCAGGACCTGGGCTTTATCCTGCCGTCGGTGCGTATCCAGGACAATCTGCAGCTGCCGGCCAACAACTACATCATCCGGGTCAAGGAGATCGAGGCAGGCAGCGGCGAGCTGCGGCCGAACATGCTGCTGATCATGGACCCGCGCGGTGAAAAGATCTCCCTGCCCGGCGAGGACACCATCGAGCCGACCTTCGGTTTGCCCGCAAAGTGGGTCGACGAAGCCAGTCGCGAAGAAGCGCTCTTCCGGGGCTACACCGTGGTGGATCCGCCAACCGTGGTCACCACCCATTTGACCGAAGTGGTCAAGGACAACGTCGCCGAGCTCTTGTCCTACGCCGAGACGCAAAAGCTGATGGACGAACTGGATTCCGATCAGCAGAAGCTGATCGCGGATCTGATACCGGCGCAAATCTCGGTCGGCGGCGTACAACGGGTCTTGCAGAACCTGCTGAACGAGCGGGTCTCGATCCGCGACCTGCCGACCATCCTGGAAGGCGTCTCCGAGGCTTGCGGCTACACCCGCAACGTCACGGCGATTACCGAGCATGTCCGTGCGCGGCTTGCCCGGCAGATTTCCAACGCGCAGATCAACGAAGCCGGCTTCATTCCCATGGTCACCATGACACCGAACTGGGAACAGGCCTTCGCGGAAGCCATCATCGGCGACGGCGAGGAACGTCAGCTTTCCATGGCCCCCTCGAAACTGCAGGAGTTCATCGCAGAAGTCCGCAAGACCTTCGAGCAGCACGCCATGATGGGCGAAACCCCGGTGCTCATGACCAGCCCGGGTATCCGCCCCTACGTGCGTTCGATCGTCGAACGTTTCCGGCCCTCGACCGTGGTGCTTTCCCAAAACGAAGTTCACCCCAGGGCCAAGATCAAAACCCTTGGCCAGCTATAGCCAGTTTTTGCCAACTCTAGATTGAGTTTATTGAGTGTGATTTGGAAGTGTACGATACAGCCGGGGCAGAGCGCCGGCCCGCGCGGATCCCGGGGAGGCGATAGGTCCCATGCGGCTTAGAAGCTTCACCGCGGAAACGCTGCCCGATGCCATGCATCAGGTCCGCGAGGAACTGGGCCTGGATGCCGTCATCCTCTCCACCCAGGAGCTGGGCGGCGCGCTCGGCGTCAAGGTCATGGCGGCCCTGGACAGCGATCTGGACGACGAACTCGATCTGCAGGAGCCAGAGAACCTGATCGAAACCGTCGACGGCCTGTCGGAGGTGCTCGATTACCACCAGGTTCCAGCCCCGCTCGCCAACCGCCTCCTGAGCAATGCGTCGGGATTGAACGCCGAGGACAACGTCATGGCCCTTGCGGGCGTTCTGGACGGTGCCTTCGACTTCGCCCCCCTGCCCACGGCCGCCAGCAAGCACCCGGTGATGATCATCGGCCCGAGCGGGTCGGGCAAGACGGCAACAGCCGCGAAGCTCTGCGCGCTGGCCCGCCTGGCCGGACAGGACGCCAGTCTGATCACCATGGACGCAGAGAAAGCCGGCGGCATGTCCCAGGCCGAGACCTTTGCGGCAGCCCTCGAGGTTCCGCTGCAGCGGGCCGACACGGCGACGGCGCTCTCGGCGGTGATCGCGGCCTCGTCGAAAGACCCCTTGATCGTGATCGATACTCCGGGGGTATCGCCCTACGACGAAGCCGCATTGCAGGAACTGCGCGAGACCGCCGACAAGGTTGGCGCGCAGACCATCCTGGTTCTGCCCTCGGGTGGAGACTGCTACGAACAGGCCGAGTGCGCCCTCGCCTTCCGGGACGCCGGAACCCGCCACCTGATCATGACCCGGCTCGATTCCAGCCGCCGCTACGGCGGGCTGCTCTGTGCCGCCCATGCCGGCCGCTTCAGCCTGATGGGTGTCGGCATCTCCGCCCAGATCGGCAACGGACTTGCCCCGATCAATCCGGTCTCCATGGCCCGCCTGCTTCAACCCGCCACGAACACGCAAGAGCATCTGTCGCTCGTTTTGGGAACACTGTGATAATGGAAGTATCGAACGCACTTGCCGATAACGGAAAGTCATCCGCAAACATCGTCGCCGTCGCCTCCGGCAAGGGCGGCGTGGGAAAGACCTGGCTGTCGGTGTCCCTCTCCCAGGCGCTGGCAAATGCGGGCAAGGCGACGATGCTTTTTGACGGCGATCTCGGCCTTGCGAACGTGGACATTCAGCTTGACCTGGCCCCGGAACGGGATTTGGGCGGCGTGATCGCCGGACGCTACGCGCTGGAAGCCGCCAAGGTGCGCTATGATATCGGTGGCTTCGACGTGATCGCGGGGCGTTCCGGCTCCGGCAATCTGGCCAACCTGCCCAATAACCGGCTGGGCGGCCTGATTTCAGATCTCGTCGTGCTGTCAAACAACTATGGCTACGTCATTCTGGATCTGGGCGCGGGGATAGAGCGCACCGTCCGTCAGTTCGCCAACCTCGCCGGCACCTGTCTTGTGGTCACCAATGACGAGCCGACGTCCCTGACCGACGCCTATGCCTTCATCAAACTGACGCACCAGCAGTTCCCCGGTATGGACCTGCGCGTGGTCGTCAATATGGCGGACAGCGTCAGCGAGGGCCAGCGAACCTACGGAACGATCCGCAAGGCCTGTGAGTCCTTCCTGAAGTTCACCCCGCCGCTGGCCGGTATCATCCGGCGCGACAGTTCGGTCAAGGAGAGCATCCGGCACCAGACGCCCCTGCTGACCCGGCATCCCAACTCTAAAGCGGCCGAGGATATCGAAGCCCTGGCCCGTCGCCTGATCAACGGTCCATGAGAAGCGTCTCACCCTCTCCCCCTCCGTCACAGCCCTCGGGCACGGCGGCGCCCAGCCAGACGGCCTCCTCCTCCGGCACGGTCACGCCCGTGCCGCCCGCTACCGGCGCCGCAGCCACGTCCCCCGCGGCAACCCAGCCCGTCCAGATTCCGATCGTCAAGGCCCCGGAACCGCTCTCGACGCTCCCCGGCGGCACCGTGCTGTCCGGCACAGTGGCGACGGCGGAAGAGTCCGCGCTGCTCAAAATCATGACCAGGTACGGCAGCTTTGAACTGGACTCAAAACTGGCCCTTGCGAGCGGCACCAAGGTCGCGCTGCAGATCCGCGACGGCGGCCAGGTTCAGTTGCAGATCGTCAAACCCGAGATCGCGGCAAACCTTCCGGATGCAGCCGCGAAGGCCCTTGCCGACGCGGCGGTGCGCCTGCCGAACCAGATCCTGCTGGCGACGCTCCAATCCAGAGGCAACCCGTCACCGGCCCCTGCGGCCGGAAACACCCTGCAGGGCGGCAACGCTCCGGGCAACGCTCCGGGCAGCAGTCCTGTCCCCGGCGCGGCCCCGCCGGGCAATGCCGCCGCGGCGAGCCTGCAGATTCCCGCCGTCCTCCGGCAACTCACCGCCGGCGCCCAGTTTCAGGTTCAGTTGACCGCGATCAATGGCGGCGCGGCCGGCGTCCAGGCGAACCCGACAGCGACGACCACGGCAACGCCCGCAAGCGCAACGGCGCCCGGCGTGACGGCGCAAGGCCCTGCGGCGGGACCGGCAGGCCCGGCGGCGGCCACCGGCGCTTCGGTGACGGCAAATGATCCGATCCTCTCGGGCACTGTCATCGCCTCGGCGGCCAAAGGACGCCCCGTCCTGCAAACCCCGTTCGGCATCCTGTCCCTGGAAAACGGTGTTCAGTTACCCCTGGGCACCAAAGTTCAGATTCAAATTCTGAGCAGCAGCCTTCCCCAAGCAACCGCCGGATCCGCCGCACCGCTCAATCCGCTCGCGCACCCCCTTCAAGGCTCAAACTTCGCCTGGCCGAGCCTGGACGTGATCGCGCGCCAGGGCGAAGCGAATGCTCTCTCCAGTTCCCTGGCATCCAAGATCATGAGCCGCGTGCCCACTGCCGGCGCGGCCCTGAGCTCCAACATGCTCTTTCTTCTCTCCGCGCTCAACACGGGGCAGCTCAACGGCTGGCTGGGCCGCGCGACGGTGGATCAGATGCAACGCGAGGGCCATCGCGACCTGGTCGGCAAACTGGATCAGGATCTCGCGCAGGCGGGGCGGATCTCGGACGCGGCCGGCGGCGAATGGCGGACACTCATCCTGCCGTTTCTCGACGATCAGCAGATCCGTCAACTGCGTCTTTTCATCCGCCGTGACCAGGAAGACGGCGAAGGCGACGGCCAGGAGCAATCGGGAGCGGATACGACCCGTTTCGTTCTGGAAATCGAATTAACGAAAACGGGCGATCTGCAGCTTGATGGCCTGATCCGCTCAAAGCTGTTCGATCTGATCCTCAGGACCCGCAGCCCCTTCCCGCAAAGCATGCGTGACGAAATCATCAGGATCTTCAACGAAAGCAATCACAGCCTGGGACTCGCCGGTCAGATCGTCTTTGAGGCGTCGGGCGACTGGCGTTCCAAGACGATCGAAAGTGCCGGGCTGACGGACTCGCCCGATCTTATGATCTGAGGCCCTTTCGGGCTTTCGTTACCCGGTGGCGGCACGCGCAGGCGTTAGCTCCACGAGTTCCGGCTTGCCGAGACCGAGACGATGGCCATCGTAGCTGCTGCCGATAATCGGCTTCCAGAAGTCGGGTGTGTCGAGGTACCAGTCGATGGTTTCTTCCAGGGCGGTTTCAAAATCGGCCTCTGGTTTCCAGTCCAGCTTCGTCATCAGCTTCATGGCATCCAAAGCATAGCGTCGGTCGTGGCCGGGCCGGTCGGTGACAAAGGAAATCAGTTCTTCATGGGACCCGCCGCCGGTCATGACCTTTCGGCGGTCCAGCGAGCGGCAGATCTTGCGCACCACATCGAGGTTGGAAGCCTGATTGCCGCCGGCAACGTTATATGTCCCGCCCGGCTGTCCGGCCTCGAGCACCGCGAGCACGGCGCGGCAGTGATCCTTGACATAGAGCCAGTCACGCACGTTCCCGCCATCGCCGTAGACCGGCAGCGGCAGTTCGCGCACCGCCTTCAGGATCATCAGGGGAATCAGCTTTTCGGGAAACTGCATCGGACCATAGTTGTTCGTGGCAACCGTGATCAAACTCGGCAGGCCGTAGGTGGTGTGGTACGCCCGCACAAGATGGTCAGCCGCGGCCTTGCTCGCGGAATAAGGCGAGTTCGGCTGGTAGGGACTCTCCTCCGTCGCGGCAGCGCCGTCGATCGAGCCGAATACCTCATCGGTCGAGATCTGCAGAAACCGGAAACTGCGGCTTTCGTGATCCGCCAGCCCGGCCTGATACCGCACGGCCGCATCCAGCAGATTTTGAACACCGACAACGTTGCTTTGAACGAAGATCCCCGGGTTGTCGATCGAGCGGTCGACATGGGTTTCCGCCGCGAAGTTGATGATGGCTGAGGGGGCGTGCTGGCGCAGAATGATATCGACAACCTCGCGGTTCTCGATCCGGTCATTCACGAATCGGTGCTCCGGATGACGCAGCAAGTCATTGAGAACGAAAGAGCCGCCCGCGTAGGTCAGGGCGTCCAGGTTCACGACCCGGTATCCCTCACTCAAGGCAAGATGAACAAAGTTGCTGCCGATAAAACCGGCGCCACCCGTTACGAGAATGCAGCCTTTATCCATTTTCACCACCGTTGTCCGATCGCCGCCGAAAGCCGGTCATTGGAAAGCCTGTCGTTCTGAAACCCAGTTTCGAAATTCCGTCCGGCACTTCATGATGTTAACTAAACATAGTCACTGAAACTTAAAGAGAGATTGATCCGCAGGAATCTCCCCGGACTGGCAGGTTAAGCCCGCCGCGCCGTTCGTCGACGATAGAGGTTCAGTCCCACTTCGTCCAACGCCTGCTGCTCGCGTTTCGCGCGTTTAGCCTTCTCGCGCCGCAGTTCGTTGCTCTCGGCCGTCTGATACTTTTTGAGTTCCTGGAAAGACGCGCGCACTTCTTCGCGAGCGTCTTCAATCGACACGCTGAGCACCTGCATGGAATCCTGGATGCGCTTACGCCGCAGCTTGACCGCATCGGCATAGTTGGGGAAAGCCGCAGCCGCCTCGGGTGACGTCGTCGCGATCTTCTTCTCCGACTCGTATGCCTGTTCGATCTGCATCAGGTCATTTTGCAATTTATCGAGCAGCCGCTCCATATCGGCGAGTTTCTGCCGCTTCTCGTCAAGCTCCCACTGATGCACCCGCACCAGGCTGTTTAATGCTGTCACAGTCTCCACACCCTTTTTCGAGTCAGTCGTTCTCTCACTTGCATCGAGAACCTTGTCTGTTCGTCAGGAAAAACCTGAAGCGGTTCGCCCCCTGGCCGGCCTACCAGATGCGCCTCTTGGATCAAGTCCCCCCGCTCAGGCAACTCTCTCGGCTTGAGCTTCGGCATTTGCCCCTTGCAGAGCATCCACGCCAGGCTGAGCGTTTGTCTCCTCAGCAGGCCAGGCTTCGTTGAGCAGACGCGCGAGCTCGGCATATCCGTCTTCGATCTGGAACCTTTGAGTCCGGCCCTGAGACAGGAAGCTTTCCAGCGCCGGGTAGTAGGCGAGCGCCTCGTCCGTCGCCGCGTCGCTGCCCTGCTTGTAGGCGCCGATGCGGATCAGTTCCGCCATATCCTCGTAGGTCGAGAGCAGACCGCGCGCGCGGGTCACCAGCGCGGTTTCGGCGTCCGAATTGCAGCCGGGCATGGTACGCGAAATGCTGCGCAGAATGTTGATTGCGGGATAGCGGTTGCGCTCCGCGATGCCACGCTCGAGCACGATATGGCCGTCCAGAATACCGCGCACGGCATCGGCGACAGGTTCGTTGTGATCATCGCCCTCTACCAAAACCGTGAAGAGACCGGTGATCGAGCCCTTGCCGACGCCCGGACCGGCACGTTCCAGCAGCTGCGGCAGCTCGGCAAAAACCGATGGGGTATAGCCTTTACTCGCGGGGGGCTCGCCGGCAGCCAGTCCGATCTCGCGCATGGCCATGGCGAAGCGCGTGACCGAATCCATCATGCAGAGGACGTCGCGGTCCTGGTCGCGGAAGTACTCGGCAACGGCAAGGGTCAGATAAGCGGCCTGCCGGCGCATCAGCGGCGGCTCGTCCGAGGTCGCCACGATCACCACGGAACGGGCGAGCCCTTCTGCGCCCAGATCGTCCTCAAGCCATTCCTGAACCTCGCGGCCGCGCTCCCCGATCAGGCCGATGACATTGACGTCGGCCTGGGTGTAGCGCGCCAGCATAGAGAGCAGAACGGACTTGCCGACGCCCGAACCGGCGAAGATACCCATGCGCTGGCCACTGCAACAGGTCAGGAAAGTATTGATCGCGCGCACGCCGAGATCCAGCTTCGCGCCGACCCGGCTGCGGCTGTGTGCGGGTGGCGGCGACGCCCTCAAGCGGTAAGGCTCGATGCCGGTCGGCAAGGGCCCCTTGCCGTCGATCGGCTCGCCCATGGCATTGATGACCCGTCCGAGCCAGGCATGGTGCGGTCTGATGACAGGGTCCGAATCCGCCAACTCGGCCTTACAGCCGAGGCCGACTCCGTCCAGAGATCCGAATGGCAGGACCAGGGCCCGTTTCTCCCGGAAGCCGATGACTTCCGCCGGAACGCGCCGGTTGCCCCTGGCCACCAGGTTGCAGCGTGCGCCGATGGAAAGGACCCGGTCCAGGCCGGCGACCTCAACCAGCATGCCCAGTATCCCGGCAACGCGACCATAGATCTGATAAGAAGGAACCTGTTCGATTTCGTTGAGAAGAGAGGAAGACAAAAGAGGCACGATACCATCCGAAATTCAAAGGGTTATGGCTAACCCTGCAGAAGATAAAGATGTCCGATTACGCTTAAGGTTTGTTTAAAAAAATCCGCCGCCGACTCATTTTTATCCCCGGCCGGCTGCGTCGAGATCTGAGTCCCGGAAATTTTACAGATTTCGCTTAAGAGTGTTTTTATTAATATTATCAAAGTGTTATATGCGCCTGCTTATTATTACTGGAAATTTTGCGAAAATTTGTTCGTACATAACCGTCTTTGAGTAAGGGTTTGTTAATAAAGCTTCCCCAAAATGGTTAACGGTCTTAATCTTGATTAATCTTAACCATTTGGGTTGGAGCTATGAGAGTACTTCTCGTCGAGGACGATTCTGCGACGGCACAAGGCATCGAAATGATGCTGCGGTCCGAGGGCTATGTATGTGACACCACCGATATGGGTGAGGATGGCCTCGAGATCGGTAAAATTTACGATTACGATATTATCATTCTGGACCTCATGCTGCCGGATATCGACGGCTATGAGGTGTTGCGGCGTTTGAGGGCCGCGCGGGTCAGAACCCCGATCCTCATTCTATCGGGCCTGAATGGTCTTGATGATAAGATCAAGGGACTGGGTGTCGGCGCCGACGACTACCTGACCAAGCCTTTCGACAAGCGCGAGCTGATCGCCCGGATCCAGGCAATCGTCCGCCGCTCCAAAGGCCACTCGGATTCGATCATCCAAACCGGCAAGCTCACGGTCAACCTGGATACCCGCACCGTTGAGGTCGACAGCCAGCCGCTGCATCTCACCGGCAAGGAATACGGTATTCTGGAGCTGCTTTCTCTGCGCAAGGGCACGACCCTGACCAAGGAAATGTTCCTGAACCACCTTTACGGCGGTATGGACGAGCCTGAGCTTAAGATTATCGACGTCTTCGTCTGCAAGCTTCGCAAGAAGCTCTCCGCAGCGACGGGCGGTGCGAACTACATTGAAACCGTTTGGGGACGCGGCTACGTGCTGCGCGATCCGGTCGGCGGGCAAGAGGCACAGCCTCAGACCAAGTCAGAGCCAGAACAGGAAGCTGTTTCCGCTTAGAGCCTCAATCCCGTTCTCGGGCGCATGCGCTTTGAGAAGGGTTTGCTGCTCCTGGTCTTCGGCCTCTCCGCCACACGTCCGGTTAGTAAAGGGCCTGCTCCTCTCGGTGCGGGCCCTTTACTTGTCCTGCCTTCCGCAAAAGGCTGGTTCCTTCCCACTGGTGCCCCTCAAGGCCTTACGGTGGGTCTTGCCGGGTCTTGCTGGAAGCGTTTGCCGGCGGCCGTGCTCCTAGGCCCCGGCGCGACCCGGAAGCCGCCTCAGATCGGTGGGGGTAAAAACTCTCCTGTCCCCCCTTCCCTCGCCACGAAAAGACCCTGTGCCGGTTCACGACCAGTCGCAGGCTTGTTCCGATGTCATCTGCGGTGCAGCAGGTTGGACATGGACGCAGATGCAAAGAGCGCGACCGTGTTCCGCCCTGCCGGCAAAACACAATCGCGCCCTCACAAAAGAAAAAGCTGACCGATTCACTTCAGACAAAGTAAATCGATCAGCCTCTCCTACAGGCAGTCACCTGCCGTTCAAATCCAGACCGGGCGGCGGCGGTCTCTTAAGATCACACGGCTTTCTTGACGGCGCCTTCGTTGGCCAGACCGTAGATTCCGCGCTGTCCGGGGATCAGCAGGAAGCGGTCGGAGATTCCCAGCACCGTCTCGGCACCGCCGAGATAGAGGAACCCGTCGTTCGCCAAAAGACCCGCCATCTGATCCAGAACCTGCGTCTTGGTCGGCTGATCGAAATAGATCAGAACGTTCCGGCAGAAGATCACATCGAACTGGCCCATCCCGGACATGCTGTTCAGAAGGTTGAAATTCTTGAACGTCACCATGTTGCGGATTTCATCGTTCAGCTGCCAACGATCCTCAACCTGGGTGAAGTACTTGACCAGAAGGTTGATCGGAAGGCCGCGTTGCACTTCGAACTGCGAGTACACGCCTTCCTTGGCCTTATCGAGAATTTCCTGGGAAATATCGGTTCCCACAATCTCAACCCGCCAGCCGGCCAGCTTGGCTTGTGCTTCCTTGAGAAGCATCGCCAAGGTATATGGCTCCTGCCCGCTTGACGCGGCAGCGCACCAGATCCTGATCGACTTTTTCGGCGCCCGGTGTTCGAGCAGGTACGGGAGTACGACGTCCCGGAACTGATCAAACGGCTTTTGGTCCCGAAAGAAGAACGACTCATTGGTCGTCATGGCTTCGGTAATATCAACCAAAAGCTTTTCGTCGTTGGTCTTACGGACCTGTTGCGCCAACTCGTCGAAGCCGCTGAGGCCCCACTTGCGCGCGACAGGATTCAATCTGCTTTCCAGCAGATATGCCTTGTCTTCCGAAAGAACCAACCCCGAACGCTTTTTCAGGAGTTGAGAAATGAGTTCGAAATCGTTCACGTTCATGCCGCCGACCTCATAACAAGCTTTAGCACCTGGGGACCGATCTCCTTGAGCGGCAAAACAGCCGAACAAAGACCATCGCTGGCTACTGCGCCAGGCATCCCCCAAACAACACTTGTCGCTTCGTCCTGAGCGACCACTGCGCCACCGGCCGCAGTGACAACTTCAGAGCCTCGTTGCCCATCAGACCCCATCCCCGTCAGAATGATGACGAGAAGTTTGGGCCCATAGATTTTACTCAAACTTCTGAGCATCGGATCGACCGATGGTCTGCAGAAGTTCTCCGGTGGATCTTGCGTTAAACGGATGACTTTGTTTCCACCCTCGGCTTCAAGCACCATGTGGTAATCGCCAGGCGCCACGTAGGCCTGCCCCCCCACAATCGCTTCACCGTCCGTTGCTTCGTTACAGGTCATCCCACTCACTCGTGAAATATGCTCCGCCAGCAGCTTCGTAAAAGTCGCCGGCATATGCTGTGTTATCAGGATCGGCTGCGTCACCTTTCCCGAGAGGCTTTTCATCACCTCGAAAAGCGCTTGCGGTCCGCCAGTCGAGCTGCCGATCGCAATGATGTCCGGAATCATCGTC
The DNA here is from genome assembly GCF_007004665.1 of Denitrobaculum tricleocarpae. Classification (GTDB taxonomy): domain Bacteria; phylum Pseudomonadota; class Alphaproteobacteria; order Kiloniellales; family Kiloniellaceae; genus Denitrobaculum; species Denitrobaculum tricleocarpae. The sequence goes on from NZ_ML660064.1 coordinate 41,582, forward strand.
GGCATCGGCCGGAGCTGTATCGGTCTCTTCGCCGATACCGGCTTGGCCACGACAGTGTCCGAAGCAGTCGTCTGAGCCGGAACCGCGACCGGCGCTTGTGTTCCCCCCCGGGCCGCGAGGCCCAGAGCTTTGACCTTCTCCGTCAGTTCCCGCTTGAAATCGCCGGCGGTAGATATGCTCCCGGTCGAAGTCGGTTTGGGAATGTAGTCAGCCGCGCCAGCCTGCAGTGCCTGCATGCTGATTTCGGCATTCTTCAGGGTCAGGGTCGAAGCCATGATCACTTTGACGCCGGGCTGAGTCTTTATGATCAGCGGCAAAGCGGTCATTCCGTCCATAACGGGCATCTCGATATCGAGAACCACCACATCGACCTTTTGACGTTCCAGGGTCGAGACGGCGATTTTGCCGTTCTGAACGGAAGCAGCGATTGATATCTGTGGATCCGACTCAAGCGCACGCGTCAGAAGGCCCCGGATCACAGCCGAATCATCGACTATCATCACCTTATAAGGACCCGTCAGACCGGTTGCTGAAGCTTCACCAACAGCCATGATCAAATCAAACCCACCTGCGTGAATTTCGATTCGATAATCTCGCTGTCAAACGGCTTCATAATGTACTCATTCGCACCGGCCTGGATGGCTTCCTGGATGTGCGACATGTCGTTTTCCGTCGTGCAGAAAACCACGACAGGCTGCTCGACATCCTTCATGGCGCGAAGGTCGACAAGGAACTCGATGCCACTTTTGATAGGCATGTTCCAATCGAGCAGTACGGCATCAGGCATGTTTTTCTCGCACGCCTCAATGGCCTTCTGGCCATCTTCAGCCTCGTCGATTGCAAAGTTGAGACCCTCGAGGATTTTTCGGGCCACCATTCGAACGACTTTAGAGTCGTCGACGATCAGGCAGGACTTCATATTGAGACTCCGGATCGAGTTGTAAACTCATGAAATTCTAACATTTTTTTCACGTGCCTTCGATAACTTGCCTTACGCGGCGACCTCGCGGCCGTAGTCGAGAAGACGAGTTACGTCCAACACCACCAGTAGCTTATCGTCTAAACGGTAAATACCGTCTGAATACTCTCTAAACTTTTGATCTAATGTCGGAGGATTTCGTTCGAAGTGGCTTGCTTTCAGCTGAAGGACTTCACCGACCGAATCAACCATCAGGCTATAGAGCTCGCTGTCGTGCTCGACGACGATGCTCATGCCCTCGTCCCCCTCATCGCGGCCATTCAGGCCGAGACGAAGCCGGACATCGATCGCGGTCACGATCCGGCCACGCAGGTTGAGCGATCCGGCAATCTCAGGCGGCGCCAGCGGGATCGGTGTGATCTGCTGCGGGCTGAGGACATCCTGGACCTTCAGAACCGGAACGCCGAACAGCTGGCCCGCAATCACAAAGGTAATGTACTCGTCGGTCTGTGCGACCGAGGCCGAGGTGGAAACTTCCATTTGCTCGCTCATGCGGCACCTCTTACTTCAGCTAGGGTGTCTTTCAGGGTGTGAAGCAGGGCATCACGGTCATTCTTGGACACATAATCCGTGAAGCCGACTTCGCGGCCCCGCGCCAGATCGTTGGGCGAAGCGAAGGACGACAGCGCGACCAGTGGAACATTGGCCCAGCGCGTGTTGTTCTTGACGGTTTCGGCAAACTCGAAGCCGCTCATACCAGGCATTTCGATGTCGGAGACGATGACGTCGAAGACCTTGCCCGCTTCGCAAAGCTCCAAGGCTTCCGCCGCGGATTCGACCGTCGTGACTTCATAGCCGGCGACTGAAAGCAGGGGTGCAAGCAGGTTCCGGAAGAAGGGGCTGTCGTCGACCACCAGGATCTTGGATCCGCCCTCTTCAGCACCGTCACCGCGCTCACCGCCGGCAAACCAATCCGAGAAGGCCTGCTGCAGGTAGAAGCTGGCATCGATGATGTCGGTTGCCTTGTCGTCGATGATGGCACTGCCGATACAGCCCTGTTTCTCGGTGCCGAGCTCGATGTTCATGCGGTCTTCGACGATGTCGACAATCTCGTCGACCACGAGGCCCATGGTGCGATCCCGGTCGCTGAAGACCAGGACGGGCTGGCGCCCTTCCGACTTCAGTTCCTTGCCGTCCATCTGCACCAGCGGCATCAGGGCGCCACGATACTGAACGACCCGCTGACCGCCGGAATTCTCGACGCTCGCAAGATCGATTTCCTCAAGCCGCGCAACGAGACCAAGAGGCACCGCCTTGGGCGCTTCGTCTGCTGCCCGGAAGACCAGCATGGCAACGGTTTCCGCATTGTTGCCGGCATGGCGCTCGGCCGCGCCTTCCGCGGCAGAACCGGAAACGGCGATTTCACCGGTTGCAGCGGCAATTCCATTGGGATCAAGGATCATGACAACGGCTCCATCGCCCAGGATCGTATTGCCCGAGAAGAGCTGAATGTCGCGCAGGATCGGTGCGACAGGCTTGACCACGATTTCCTCGGTGTCGAAGACCCGGTCGACAATGATGCCGAAGCTGTAGGTTCCGACCTGGGCCACGACGATGAAGTTGTCGTTCTTGATAAGGCCTGTCGTGTCTTCTGGGCTCTTGCTCTCCGCATCGGCCATTTCCGCGTGCTCCGCAGTCTCGGAAGCTTCATCGCTCTCGCTGCCGACGGGACCTTCGGCTTCCTGAGGCGGCAGCTTGAGAAGCTCACGCAGATTGACCAGCGGCAGAAGACGGTTACGCAAGCGGAGAACCGGCGTATCGTTGATCCGCTCGATCGAGTGCTCGGAGTTGCCGGACGCCCGGACCAACTCGACGACCGAAAGCTGCGGAATGGCGAAGCGCTCGCGGCCGCAGGCCACGATCAATGCCGATACAATCGCAAGTGTGAGCGGGATCTTGATGGTAAAGGTTGTTCCCTTGCCTTCGACTGACTTCAGCTCGACCGTACCACCGATTTTCTCGATGTTGGTCCGGACCACGTCCATGCCGACACCCCGGCCCGATACCGAAGTTACGGCAGCGGCGGTGGAGAAACCGGCCTTGAAGATGAACTGCTGAATCTGCTGTTCGCTCATGGATTCCAGTTCGGCTTCCGTGGCGAGGCCGTTCGCCAGAACCTTTTCCTTGATCTTGGCGCTGGCGAGGCCGCGGCCGTCATCGACGATTTCGATGATGATGTGGCCGCCTTCATGGAATGCATTGAGCAAAACCTTACCGGTCTCGGGCTTGCCGACCTTGATACGATCCTCCGGCATCTCCAGGCCGTGATCGGCGGAGTTCCGGACCATGTGGGTCAGCGGATCCTTGATCAGTTCCAAAACCTGACGGTCAAGCTCGGTCTCGGCGCCCTTCATAACCAGATCTATCTTCTTGTCCAGTTCGAGCGAAAGATCGCGGATGATACGGGGCAGCTTCGCCCAGGCATTGCCGATAGGCTGCATCCGGGTCTTCATGACGCCTTCCTGCAGCTCCGACACCACGTGGTTCAGGCGCTGGAGCGGCGCGGCAAACTCGCTGTCCTTCTGCCCGCGCAGGATCTGCAGGGTCTGGTTCCGGGTCAGCACCAGCTCGGACACCATCGTCATGAGATTTTCGAGCAGATCAACGTTGACGCGGATTGACTGGTTGGCAACGGAAGATTCCTTGGCAACCTCCTGATTTCCGGCCGGTTTTTTCGCGGCTGCCGCCGGTGCAGGCGGCGCAGCGGCGGGTGCTTCCGGCGCGGCGGGTGCCGGCGTCTCGGCAACAGGCTCAGGCGCGGCCTCGGCGGCCGGCTCTTCGGCCACGGCCTCGGCCTGCGGCTCTTCAGCCATCACGTTCATATTGCCGGTCTCGGACGCAGGCGTCGGGACGAACTCTTCCTCGGCTTCCGCCTCGGGCTCAGCTGCTGCAGGCGCGGCTTCCGCCGGGGCCGCCGCCGGTGCAGCAGCCTCCGCAGGCGCGTCCGCCATATTCCCTTCTGCAGCCGCATTCAACCGGCTGATCAGCTCGCTATCATCACCTTCGGGCTCGGCCTCTGTTGCCTCAAGCGCGTTGAGAATGTCGCGGATCTGGTCGAGGCATTCCAGAATCAGGGATACGATCGGTCCGGTGACGACCAGTTCGCCGTCACGTACCTTACCAAGGATGTTCTCCCCCGCATGTGCAACCGATTCCAGCCTCGGCAATCCGAGAAACCCGCAGGTTCCCTTGATTGTGTGCATCAGCCGGAAGATGTTTCCCAGCAAGTCCGCATCATTTGGATTCTGCTCGAGCTTCACGATCTCGACATCAAGTGTCGACAATCCCTCGCTGGTCTCGGTCAAAAATTCACTCAACAGGTCGTCCATGACCGCTGCCCCATGATAGTGATTTGAATTTTAAACGGGAAACTTTGCAGGTGTTAACTAAGCCTCCGCTTCAGCGTTAGAGTGCCAAACAGAGCTTAATAAGCCCTTACTGCTGCAATGCTCCTACCCGCGATAGATAAATCACTGAAAAATTTAAATTTTTTCTCTTGAAAATTGCCCTTTCCAACCCTGGAGAGAATCCATGGGGGCAGCGTATCCAGGTTGACGCGTATTCAAACGTCTACAAATGCGACCGCCGCTCTTTAATTCCACAGAGACCTGAGACAAATTTTTGAACAAAGCATTGTTTGCGAACGCGTCGCGTTGTTAGTTATAAATCACTTCTGCTTCACAGAGCCTGAAGACAGGTGTTTTGGGCGCAAGAGTGCGTGACCAAAATCGGAATGAAGGCATGTGAAACGGAGGCGCACAGACCGGTGTGAAATCCCGAGCTTTCGGAAACCGCGGTCTGAAGCCAGTGCTATGGGATCCGGCCGCTTTCCGTCAACTCGGCGGCGCGAACGCACCGGGCCTCAAGAAGCTTATGTGTAGACGATTCAGTCTCTTGACCATCCCGGCGAGAGGGATCGGGTGGTTAAGGAATGCTTGTAAAGGTGGGATCTTCGTGACGGACGATGTGCGCCAGGGCCCGCCGGGAGTTGATACGCGGGCAGGCTTAGGGGAAGCTATCAGCCTTCGTTTGCGCGACGTCATACGCTCGTTCGGCGAACTCTCCGCATTTACATGGCTGTCGCTGGCGATTGCCTGCCTGCTGACAATCCCGGTGATCAGTGTCCTGGCCAACGTCTTTTCCAGTGGCTCGGGAACCTGGCAACACCTGGTTGAGACAGTTCTGCCGAACTACACCATTAACACGACCCTGCTCATTCTGGGTGTTGGCATTTGCGTTCCCATTATTGGCACCACGACCGCCTGGCTGGTCACCATGTGCAGGTTTCCGGGATGGCGTATCTTCGAGTGGGCGCTGATTCTGCCACTCGCGGTCCCTGCCTACGTCATGGCCTATACCTATACGGACTTCCTGCAGCCCAGCGGCCCTCTGCAGCAATGGATCCGGGACACCTGGGATCTTTCTTTCCGGGAGTACTGGTTTCCCGAGGTCAGATCGCTGGGCGGCGCCATAACCATGCTGTCGCTGGTGCTCTACCCTTATGTCTATATGCTGGCGCGCGCGGCATTCCTCGAACAATCGATCTGCGCACTGGAAGTCAGCCGGACGCTCGGCTGCAGCCCGCGCAGCAGCTTCCTGCGCGTGGCCCTGCCCCTGGCCCGCCCCTCGATCGCCGCCGGCACCGCCCTGGCTCTGATGGAGACCCTGGCCGATTTCGGAACCGTGTCGTTCTTCGGGGTTCAGACCTTTACCACCGGGATCGTGCGGGCCTGGATCGACTTTGGCGACCGGATTGCCGCCGGTCAGCTCTCTTCCGTCCTGCTCGCCTTCGTGTTCGCCATTCTGCTGATGGAACGCCTCAACCGGGGGGTCGCCCGCTATCATCAGGCCACGAACCGTTATCAGAACCTGCCGCGCTATGAGCTGCGAGGAAGCCGGGGGATCCTTGCTTTTCTGGCCTGCGGCCTGCCCCTGACCCTGGGTTTCCTGCTGCCCTGCATCCTCCTGATCTCCATGGCGCTGGAGAGTGAAACCGCCCTGATCACGTCCCGTTTTCTGGACCTTGTCTTCAACAGCTTCACCCTTGCAGCCATAACGGCAAGCATCGCCGTCGTTATCGCCCTGGTGATGGCCTATGGGGTGCGCTTGAACCCGAACAGCCTTTCCAGGTTCGCGGTGCGGATCGCATCGATGGGCTACGCCGTGCCCGGTACGGTCATCGCCGTGGGAGTCCTGATCCCCTTCGCGCGCCTGGACAATGCGGTCGACGCCTGGATGGAGAGCAGCTTCGGCATCTCGACAGGACTGCTGCTCACCGGCGGCATCGCGGCCCTGGTGTTTGCCTATCTGGTGCGCTTCATGGCCGTCTCGCTCAATACGGTGGAAGCCAGCCTGGGCAAGGTCAGACCTTCGATGGACGATGCCGCGCGCACCCTGGGCCAAAGCGCGGCCAGCACCCTCTGGCGGGTGCATATGCCCCTGATGTGGGGCAGCCTGCTGACCGCCGGTCTGGTGGTCTTCGTGGATGTCATGAAGGAACTGCCGGCGACCCTTGTCATGCGGCCCTTTAATTTCGACACCCTCGCCATCCAGGCCCATAACCTGGCTTCGGACGAAAGGCTGACGGAAGCTTCGATCCCATCCCTCGCCATCGTGATTGTCTCTATTCCGCCCCTGATCCTTTTGACCCGCGCCATCGCCCGTTCGCGCCCCGGCTCGGGCCCCCGTTCGTAACCCGGTTCGTGACCTGGTTCGTGTCTGGGCTCGGGCCTACTTGATCCCGGCGCGCATGAAGCTCTGAACGAACTGCCGCTGAAACAGCAGGAAGGCGATCAGCAGCGGGCCGGAGGTCATCAGGGTGGCCGCGGTAATCAGCGACCAGTCCACCCCCTGATCCACAGAAGCGAAAATCGAGAGCCCGACGGTGACCGGACGGGTTTCGACGGAATTGGTGATGATCAGCGGCCAGAGGAAGTTGTTCCAGTGGTGGCTGACCGAGACCAGTCCGTAGGCCAGATAGGTGGGTTTGGCCAACGGGACATAGACTTTCCAAAGAATACCCAGCGGCCCTGCCCCCTCGACCCGCGCCGCGTCCTCCAGTTCCTTGGGCACGGTCTTGAAGGTCTGGCGCAACAGGAAGATACCGAAGCCGGAGGCAATATAGGGCAGGCCGATGGCGACGATGGTATCCACCAGACCCAGGACGCGCATGGTCGCATAGTTCTCGACGATCAGAATGTCGGGCATCACCAGCAACTGCAGCAGCACCAGCGTGAAAAGCAGGTTATGTCCCGGGAAGGTAAAGCGCGCAAAAGCGTAGGCGGCCAGTGTGCAGAGGATGAACTGTCCGATCAGGATAAAGGTGACCAGCAGAATCGTGTTCAGGAAGTAGCGGGCGAAGGGCGCGGCGTTCCAGGCGCGCTCAAAGTTATCGGTGGTCAGCGGCGCGAAGAGCTCGAAGCGCGTGGCGAACTCGCCGGGATGGATCGCGGTCCAGAGGCCGTAGATGACCGGCAGGAACCACAGCAGCCCGAGCGTCCAGGCGCCGATGGTGTTCAGCGTCCTGTCGAAGTCGAAGCGGGGAACGGCAGACAAGCGGCTTTTGGCGGAGGGAGCATTCAGATCCTGGAGGCTCATCTGTAGTGCACCTTGCGGTCGAAGAAGAAAAACTGCCCGATCGCCAGCAGCGACAGCAGGAGCAGGAGCACGACCGTCAGCGTCGAGGCGTAAGCGGTCTCCCAGTACTGAAAGGCGGTCTCGTAGATATAAAACAGCAGCAGGGAACTGGCGTTGTCCGGTCCGCCGTTGGTCATCACGAAGATATGGTCGACCAGCCGGAAGGAATTGATCACGGCATTGATCGAGACAAAGAGGGTGGTGGGCATCAGGAGCGGAAAGACGATGCGCCGGAAATAGGTCCAGCGGCTAGCGCCTTCGATATCAGCCGCCTCACGCAGGCTCGGCGGGATCGATTGCAGGGCCGCCAAGTAGAAGATCATGAAAAAGCCCGCTTCCTTCCAGATCGCGACCACGATGACGGAGCCCAGCGCCAGATCCGGATCGCCCAGCCAGTTCACTTCGCCCAGGCCGAAGAGGCCGCGCACCTGATCGATCAATCCAAAACCGGGGGTGTAGAAGAACATCCAGATGTTCGCGACCGCGATCAGCGGCAGCACGGTGGGCGCGAAGTACGCCATGCGGATGAAGGAGCGGCCGCGCAGCTTGCCGTCAACCCAAAGAGCCATGATCAACGCCAAAGCAATCGAGACCGGGATCGTGATCCCCGCATACCAGGCGTTGTTCACCAGCACCTGCCAGAAGGTCTCGTCCTCGAGCAAGGTGACGTAGTTCTCCAGCCCGACGAATTCCGCCTCACGGCGGCCGCGCGGCGTCGAGAAGAAGCTCGCCCAGAAAGTCGTGACCGCGGGGTAATGAGTAAAGGCAAACAGCAGGATCAGGGCAGGCGTCAGCAACAGCCAGGCGTAGATCCATTCCATGCGCCGATGCATCCGCCCTCCCCTTATCCTCGATTGAACTTGATCATGAATTGAGAAAGATGAGCCGGCGAACCGGGCTGCAGCCCCCGGTCCACCGGCTCAATCCGGTCTTTCCTACCGGTACTTTTTCAGGATGCGGTCGGCCTTTTCCTGGGCTTCCTTCAGCGCGGCCTCAGGGCTGCTCTTGCCGGTGATCGCGGATTCCAGCGCATCGTTGAAGATCCTGGTCACGCGCTGGTTCTGATAGGTCGAGAGTTCCGCAACCGCGTGCTCCAGCTGATCGCGGGCCACCAGAGCCGGTTTGAAGTCGGCGACATAGGCCTTCATCGCCGGCGTTTCCCAGGCATCGGGACGCGGCGCAACATAGCCGGTCGCAATGGTCCAGCGCGCCGCCTGCTCCGGTGCGGTAATCCACTTGATGAAGTCCAGCGCGCCGGCTTTCTGCTCGTCGGTGGAGTCGGCGAAGATGTAGAAGTTGCCGCCGCCGGTCGGTGCGCCCCGGCGCTTGTTGGCGGGCAGCATGGCCACGCCGAAGTCGAAGGGGGCATTGGCACGAACGTTGGTTAGGTTACCGGTCGTGGTCCACATCATGGCCGTCTCGCGCTCGAAGAAGGCCTTGGGTGTTGCGCCCCACTCGACGATGCCGGGCTGCATGATCTTGTGTTCCGTCGAGAGATCGACGAGGAACTGCAGCGCTTCGACCACTGCCGGGTCATCGAAGTTGGTCTCGTTTCCCGCATCGTTGGCCAGAATGACATCGTTCTGCGTGGTCAACCCCTGGAAGAGCCAGTAGGGAAAACCCGAGCTGGGAATCCGCAGGCCCCACTGGGAAACATTGCCATTGGAATCGCGCTTGGTCAGCTTCTTGCCGAATTCGACCATCTCCTGCCAGGTCGCCGGCGGCGTCTCGGGATCCAGGCCCGCTTCCTTAAAGGCTTCCTTGTTCCAGTAGAGAACCGGAGTCGAACGCTGGAAGGGAATGCCGTAGGTCTTGCCACCGGTGCGGCTGTTCTCCATGAAGGCCGGATAGAAGGAGGACATCCAGAGCTTGCCCTCGGCCGAGGTCACCAGATCTTCGAAGGGCACGATGGCATCCTCTTCGATCAGGGTGAACATATCTACCGAGAGGATCACGGAAAGCTGCGGCGCGGTGCCGCCCCGGACCGCCGTCAGGGTCTTGGTGATGGTGTCCTGATAACTGCCGGCATAGACCGCATCGATATTGACGCCCGGGTTGGCGGCGACGTATTCCGCGGTCAGTTCCTCGATGGTGTCCGCGGCTTTACCGCCAACCGCCACGGGGAAATAGAACTGAAGGTCAACGGCAGACGCGCCGCCGGCGAGAAAACCGCTCAGCGCAAGCGCGCCGGCTGTCACTCCAAATCTGCTCATAAACGACATTTTCCTGGTCTCCTTTTGGTCTTTTCTTACGGACTTTTATGGTCGGGTTGATTTCGTCTTTACCGAGGTCCCTGTGCTGCCGACGCGGGCGGCGCCGACAGCTCTCTCGTCTCGTCACGCGGCGGCCCGGCTGATCGGGCGAGAAGCCGTGACGCTTCCTCCAGCCGCTCCTCCGTCAAGGCATTGAAAAGGTGGGCAGCACCGGGCGCCCAGGTCAGCCGGATGGTCTCACCCGGCGTGATCTTAAAATGGTGCGGCAGGCGCGCCGTCAGCCGCTCGGTTCCGATACGGCAGTCGATCATATTGTCGGCGCCCAGGTATTCGACAGCCTCGACCACAGCGGGCACACCTCCCTCGCCGGCAAGGCTCAGATCCTCCGGACGCACGCCGAAATAGAGTTCGTCCGGCAACGGCCCTTCGAATTGCTTAGCGAAAGGCGCCGCGTCTCCGGCAATCATCCAACCGCCGTCCTGCCGGGCAAGACGCAGCAGGTTCATCGGCGGGGTGCCGATGAAACGCGCGGCGAAGAGGCTGGCGGGCGTTTCATAGAGGGCCCGTGGCGTGGCGGCCTGCTCGACCCGCCCGCCATTCAGCACAATGATCTTATCGGCCATGCTGATGGCCTCCGCCTGATCATGGGTCACGTAGACCATGGTCAGTCCGAGTTTCTGCTGAAGCGCGCGCAGCTCGATCCGCATCTCGTGGCGCAGCTTGGCATCCAGGTTCGAGAGCGGTTCGTCCATCAGGCAGATCGGCTTTTCCGCGATGATCGCACGTCCGAGCGCAACCCTTTGCTGCTGCCCGCCCGAAAGCTGACTCGGCCGCCGCTTGAGCAGATCGCTCAGTCCCAGCAGAGCCGCGGTCTTTTCGAGACGATCCGACTGTTCGCGCGCTGGGACGCGGCGGACCTTCAGGCCGAAGAGAATGTTTTCGGCGACACTCAGGTGCGGAAAAAGTGCGTAGGATTGGAAGACCATGGAGATCTTGCGTTTGTTCGGAGGCTGACGTGTGACGTCGTCGCCATCGATCAGAATCTGTCCGGAACTGGCCTCTTCCAGACCGGCGATCAGGCGCAGGGTCGTGGACTTGCCGCAGCCCGAGGGTCCCAGCAATACAGTGAACTGGCCCGCCGAAGCCGAGAAGGACACAGCATCGACCGCGGTGGTTTCCTCCCAGCGTTTGGTAAGCGCGCGCACTTCAATGCCCACTCCCTTCATGCTGCTTCCTCCGCCCCACAGAGTACAAACTCCCGGCCGGCGTCAGCCAGAGCCGCCTCGACCGACTGCGGCGGCCGGTAGTCGGAGAAAACCACGTCGGCGTCGGCGATGTGGCCGCCGCGCACATGCGCCGCGCGTCCGAACTTGGTGGCGTCCAACAGCAAAAAGGCTTTGCGGCAGTTCAGGCGGATGGCCTCGCGCACGCGCACCTCATCCTCATGAAAGTCCAGCAAGCCACCGTCGGCATCGACACCGCCGACACCGTAGATGCCGATATCGACCTTGTATTGCGCGAAGAAGGACTCGACCGCCGGGCCGACCAGATCACGCGCGCCGGCCCGGATCATGCCGCCTGGGATGTGCACCTCCGCACTCGGCAGGGTGCAGGCACTCAAAGCCGCCATGATGTTGTTGGTGAAGACTTTCATATCGCGGTGGTGGGTCAGATGCCGCACCACGATTTCGGGCGTCGTCCCGATGCTGACGGCGAGGCTGGCGCCGTTGGGGATCTGCCCGAGCGCAGCCCGGGCGATCTGTTCCTTCGCTGTGAGATTGAGAATCTGCCGGTCGGCGAAGCTGAGGTTCGCACCCGGCTCCGGCAGTTCGACACCGCCGTGACGGCGCTTCAGGATTCCGCGCTCGCTCAGTTCATGCACGTCCCGGCGGATCGTCTGGCCGGTCACTTCGAAGTGCGCGGCGAGTTCGGCAATCGTCTGAAACCCGCGCTGGCGCACGCGCTCGGCAATCAGGGCCTGACGGTCCGAAATGGCATCATCCATCGCCGTGGCCGACGTGGTGGCGGGCGTATTGGCAGGTAACGCGTTCCTCATCATGCTGCAAAGTACCGCTGCAATGCTTCAGACCGGGCACAGTTCAATGAAGGATTTATTTCAAATGAACGTTCATATGGACATTTATATCATATCTGAAGATGACGCGTCCCTTGGTCTATGGTCTCCCCCGAACCGCAAAAAAAGCCGGCGGCCTGGCGGCCGCCGGAAGATGGCGCGGTTTTTTAATCCGGCCCCAAAGCATGCCGAAGCGATGCGGTCTTTTGACCTCTGGAGCCTTTTTATGTTTGCGGTCTTTTACTGGCGCTGCTCCGCAATGATATCGACGAGCAAATCCGTCATCTCGGTCACGCGGATATAGGCTTTCTCGAAAGCCTCTTCTTTCGTCAGGCCTCTCTGCGCGGCAACGCCGAAGGCGCTGCGGTTCCACACCGTGACCGGCAAGGCCCCCATGCGGTCGAGGATGGCCCGGGTTTCAGCGTCCACCCCGGTGATGTTCTGCGCCGGGATGCCGGTATGGAACGACAGCTCGACATGCAGCGCGCATTCAACGTTGAGCGCGCCGAAGGCAATGTTGCCCACGACCAGCGAGGCATCGACCTGGGCATCGGGGGTTTCAATCAGATCGAGCTTTTCCATGGCCGAAACCGCATGGGCCCGAATTTCCTTATCGCGGACATCAAGGGCGCAATCCGCAGCGTCGTCATCGAGGATCACCTCGAGGCTGCGGTACCCACGAAGCTCCTTGGCCACCAGGTCCGCTGCCTGGGCAAGCGGAACAGCAGCCATGGTCACAGCAACAGTGACCGCGGCGAGCGAGGTCGCCGAAAACCAGGTTCGACGACGTGAGAAAAAGTGGTTTAACTGAGATTTTTTTGCACGGAGACATGAACAGGCTTGATGAAGATCTTGCACAGTACCCTCCCGAACTATCAGTAGTGTTTTTACAGTACACAACAACCTGTGTCATTTGGGTGCTTTGGCAAGCGTACACAAAAAAAGCCCCGCCGAACCGACGGGGCTTCTTGTCAGAAAACGCTGATGGGAGGCTGTTACTTCCAGCCGGCCCGATCGAAAATCTTCTGTGCAACAGGCTGATTGTCACCAAAGACCGCAACATTCACAGGGTCGGCCTTGAAGTCACCGAGACCGGCAACTGCCGAGGCCGGTGCCACACCGGCCACCACCGGATACTCGTTATTGCCGTTGGCAAAGTAGCCCTGGGCTTCGTCGCTCGCCAGGTACTCGAGGAACTTGACTGCGGCGTCACGGTTCGGTGCGTTCGCGAGGACACCTGCGCCCGATACGTTGACGTGGGTTCCACGATCATCCTGGTTCGGGAAGACATAGCCGAGCTTGTCGGTCAGGCCCTTGTCCGAATCCTTCGGATTGGTCAGCAAACGGACGAAGTAGTAGGAGTTGGCAACCGCGATCTCGCATTCACCGGAACCGATGCCGCGAAGCTGGTTGGTGTCGCCCGATACGGGGTCGCGCGCGAAGTTGGCGACAACGCCCTTCGCCCAGTCCTCAGCCGCGGCCTCGCCGTGTGCTGCGATGATGGATGCAAGCATGGACTGGTTGTAGACATTCGAGCTCTTGCGAATGCAGACCTTGCCCTTCCACTTGGGATCAGCGAGGTCTTCGTAAGACTTGATTTCACCGGCCTCGATCTTGGCTTTATCGTAATAGATCAGGCGGGCACGGGTCGAGAAACCGAACCAATGACCGTCGGGATGACGAAGGTTTTCCGGAACGCGCTTTTCCAGGGACGCGGAAGACGTCGGCTGGAACAGGCCGGCCTGGTCGGCGCGCCACAGGCGGGTAACATCGACAGTCAGCAGAACATCGGCCGGGCTGTTGGCGCCTTCGCTTTTGATCCGCTCGATCAGGGCATCGCCCTTGCCTTCGATACGGTTGATCTTGATGCCAGTCGCCTTGGTGAAGTTATCGTAAAGCGCCTCGTCCGTGGAGTAATGACGCGAAGAGTAGAGATTGAGCTCTTCTGCGCCGGCCGCAGCGGCGGTGACCGCCAGAGCCACGCCGGCGACACCAGCGCCCAGTCTGCGGAATAGTTTGTTCATTACTTGGTCTCCTGTAAGTCCGTCTGAAGCTTTTGAGCGTCGCGCGGATCTCCTCCCCCACTGTCCCTAGCCGGACAATGAACCTTCTTCCAATCAGCTCCGAGGCATGGAGAGAAGAAACTGCAAATCACTTTCAATCGCGACTATGGTGCAATTGAGAGGCTTTCGCAAGTCGAATTACGAGGAGAAATAACAGAAGAAACCTGGGAAAATCAGGCATCCCAGCAGGAACAACGACTTGGATCATGAATTGGGAATCCGGTTTCGCTCTGCCGCCCTGCCCAAGCCGGCCTCGCTTCCAGAAGAAACGCTCGTGCAGGTTTTTCTTCCGCGCGAAAGCAGAGAAGCAGAGTTACAAGATCACTGTGGCGTAACGCGGCGGGACGAGATCAGACCGGACGAGACGAGGGAAAGTTCCTTCACTCAGAACTCCGCCAGAAAACGAACCCGTCCGGGAACCGAGGCCTCGACGCTGAGGTCACTCCCCATCCGGCGGCAGAGCAAGCGGGTGAAATAGCCCTGAACATTGCGCGCGGTGAGATCTTCAATAGCAACGTCGGGTTTCAGGGCGATCTCGGCTTCGGGCCGCAGACCGGCGTTCTCCCCTGCCGCCAGAACCGACAGCGTGACGCCATCCGGCCGGGCGATCACGTCAACCGTCAAGTGGCCGCCGCGGGGCAAAGCCTCAGCTGCCAGAGCGATCATATTCAGGATCAGCTTTCCAAGATCTTCGGGGCCTTCGTCCGGCGCAGGGCTGTCCGGCCAGTCCAATTCCGCTTTTGAATGAGACACAAAACCGGCCGCCAGCGTGCGCAGGGTGCCAAAATCCGAACCGATACGGCTGCCCGCCACGCCGTAGGCCAAGCGATAGAACTGGAGGGCGTTGGCAGCTTGCTGGGCGCTGGCATTGGCAAGCTTCATGGCGTCATCCGCCATATCGAAACTCTCGTCCTCAAGCAGTTCGAGACCGTTTCCGACCGCCCCGATAGGCCCGACCAGGTCGTGACAGAGTCGTGAAGAAAGAAGTTCCAGAACCCGGAAATCAATTTGCGACGTCATGACTACGCTTCCACTTTCGTTTTTTCCCGACCAACGCCGTAGCAACCTCGCACCGTCCTGCCGCATCGGCGGTTCCAGCAATCCGCGTCAGCAACACCCCAATAGACCCTCGCCAGAGCGTTTATGCCCGGCAGCGCACGAAACTCCTGAATAGATGGGAAAGGCGCGATTCGCCTTTTGCGCTTCCCCTCATACAATGCTCCTTATACACTAACTTCTGAATTGAAAACCCTTGGATTTTTCCGCTCAAGAGGCCAATGCGATACGATCTGGTTCCCGGCGTTTTCGTCCGCCACCCCGACGAACCGGATTGGGGCGTCGGCCAAATCCAGTCCTCGATTGGCGCACGCGTCACGGTGAACTTTGAGAACGCAGGCAAACTCCTGATAAATATAGATAAAGTAGACCTTGAGGTCTGCAGAGATCAAAAGCCCTGAGCGTTTCGCGTAGCTGTCACGCACCCATATTCAGGTATCACCATTGCCCACTGCCGCAGGGGCTGCTGGAGCGGCTGGGCCATCTGCACCGTGAGCAGGAAAATGCGCGCCTGACCTGCGGTCAGACTTTTATTAATTTTGTTGAAGCAGATGCTATGCGACAAATCACCGGTGACCCGGGTTCGCCCAGGCTTTAGCGAATAGCGCTTCAACGAATGGCGCTATAGCAAAGCTTGCACGGCGGCCCGATCGTGCGGTGCCCCAGGAGACAGCTTTGAACATCAGGCAGCTTCAATTTCTTGTCGCGCTCTCTCAGGAGAAGCACTTCGCGCGCGCGGCTGCCGTCTGCAACATCTCGCAACCGACTCTGTCCTCGCGGATCCGTCAGCTGGAAGAAGAACTGGGTGTGCCGATCGTCGAGCGTGACAAGCGTTACATCGGTTTAACGGTCGAGGGTACCCGCGTCCTGGAGTGGGCCAAACGCATTCTGGCGGACTGCGAGTTCCTGGAGCAGGAACTCAGCGAACTCAAAGGTGGTTTATCCGGCCGTCTGACGATCGGTGTGATCCCCTCGGCCCTGCCGGTTGTCTCCCTGCTCACCTCCCCCTTCTGCGTGGCACATCCCGGGGTCAAAGTAACGGTCCTCTCGCGCAGCTCGGTGGAGATCCAGCGGCAACTTCAAGACTTCGAGATCGAAATCGGCTTGACCTATGTCGAGAACGAGCCGCTCAAGCACGTCAAAACCCTGCCGCTGTATCAGGAGCATTATATACTGGTGACCGCGACCGACGGCCCGCTCGCCGGACGTGAGACCGTCAGCTGGCAGGATGTGTCCGCGATTCCGCTTTGCCTGCTCACCACGGACATGCAGAACCGGCGGATCGTCGATCAGGCGTTCCGGCAGGCAAACTGCGAGGTGTCGCCGCAGGTTGAGGCGAACTCGATCACGGCGCTCTACTCTCATGTCCGCTTCGGCCGATGGTCAAGCGTCCTGCCTCAAGCCTACAGCGCAATGGTCGGATTGGGTGACAGCCTCGAGGCTATTCCCATCACAGCCCCTTCGGTGTCGCATTCCGTGGGCCTGATCGCCTCCGACCGCGATCCTCCCTCGCCCCTGGCCAGCGCGATCATGGCGGAGACCGCCAAGCTGGATCTTACGGATTTGCTGAGCACAGTCTGAGGCCCAGGCGGCGTGTACAGTTAGCGTGTACAGGCAGCAACTGCAGTCGGGATGTACAGGCGCAGAAACCTCTTAGCTCTGGCCCAAATCGCTGGAACGTGCGAACTTGTTTGTAGACGTTTCGATTTTTTGGGCGTGTTCCCGTGATTTTTCCCTGGCGTATTTTCGTTACGATTGTCCCGCTGATGATTGCGCTTTTGGCGCTGCAGTTCTTCGTGCCCGACACCGAGTTGCGCGCGACGATGGCGGAAAGCTGGTGGCAATCCCAACTTAAGCCGGCAGCTTACAGCGGCGGTTTCATCGGTTACGCAACGGCGGTCAGCGTGCACATCCTGATCTGCATCGTCGTCATCGCCTTTAATCTCTATCACATCCGCGCCTGCGAGAAGAGCAGCCGCCGAAGGCTCTTGTCGATTGCGATCGCCTATCTGTTGCTGCTTTCCGGGCTTCTGATCGCAACGAATCACCCCGGGCTCGCGGCCTATAAGATTACCTTTCTGAATTTTCGAGAACTCTATGCCGGCAGCCACCTCTTCGACGTGCTCCAAACGATGCTCGGGGTCCAGGTTATTGTCCCGACTCTTTTCGGCATCGCGGCGGTGATCTTCGCGGCCACCGGCGCAGAGAGCCTCTTTGTAGACTTCGACAAGGAAGCGCCGAAGCTGAGTGAGGCGGAACTGAAAGCAAAGATCGCGATCCTGAAGCGCGGCTTCCAGTCGCTGAGTATCGTTCTGGTATCAACGACCATCGCCGCCGCGGTTTTTTTTCATCTGCCCGCACGGCTCTACAAAGAGGACGGCGAGAAAATCGTCACGGCTTATGCCGACGAGGTCACGATTTTCTGGGGCGCTATCTTTACCCTCACCCTCATTGCAACCTACGCGCCGCACCTCTTTCGATTGCGAAGTCTGAGCAAAAGCTACGCCAAGGCGCTGAAGCGCAGCGCCGACGGCAGCGGCCTTCCGGAATGGTTGAGCGACACCGCCTTGTTCGGAAACTTCAAAACCCATCTGACGACGCTCTTCACCCTGCTCGCCCCGCTCATCACAGGCTCCTTGAGCACTATCATTCAGTCGCTTCCGCTATAGGCCGGTTGATCACGCGCCCTCCCGCAGGGCTAAGACGCATCGTGGAAAATCATACCGAGGGTGTGGCGATTGCCATGCCTGATCCGGCTGACACCGTGGCGCATTTTGACCCGGTAGTCGCCGCGCGCGCCCTGCACGGGCCGCTCATTCACGCAAAAGATCACCGCCTCGCCCCTTTTTATGGGAACGACTTCGGCGCGCGACTGCATGCGCGGGCGCTGCTCGGTCAGGATAAACTCGCCGCCCTCGAAGTCCCGGCCCGGTTCGTTCAGCAGAACCGCCAACTGAAGCGGAAACGACGTCGCGCCATAGAGATCCTGATGCAGGCAGTTGTAGTCCCCTGCAGCGTATTTCAGGATCAGCGGGGTCGGACGTTCCTGGCCCTGGGCATGGCAGTCGGCAAGGAAGCTCCCGAGGTCTTCGGGATAGCGGAGGTTCTGTTTCATGCGCGCGGCCCAGCGATTGGCCAAAGGGGCCAGGAAGGGATAGGCCGCAGCGCGCAGACCCTCAATCAGACCGGGCAAGGGGTAGGAGAAGTAGCGGTACTCACCCAGACCGAAGTTATGGCGCTTCATGACAACACGGCTGCGGTAGATCGACTCCCTGTCGTAGTCCCCGACCAGTCTCTCGCACTCCTGCGGGCTCAGGAGTTTGCCCGGCAGCGCGTAGCCCCGTTCATCGAGTTCATCATAAAGGCGATCCCAATCGAAGCCCGCAACTCGGGCCTCGATGGTCCCGGCGCACGCGAGGTCCGCCGAGCGAGACCTTGAAGACTGGGCGCTATCCGTCACGCCGCCCGCTCCCGCGCGAGCAGATCCTTCTTGCGCTCAAGCCCCCAGCGATAACCGCCGAGGCCGCCATCGCTGCGAACCACCCGGTGACAGGGGATCGCGACAGCCACCGGGTTGGCGCCGCAGGCCTGCGCCACGGCACGCACCGATTTGGGTTTACCGATAGCTTGCGCAACATCGGCGTAGGAGGCGGTCTGACCGGCAGGAATTCTGCGCAGCGCTTGCCATACCTGTTCCTGAAAGGCCGTACCGGCAATATCGAGCGGAAGGGAAAACTGCGCTTCCGGCGCCTTCATAAAGGCCAGGGTATCGTCGATCCATTGCTGGAAATCGGAACCGGGTTCGGCGGGCTCGAAGACCGCACCTGGAAAGCGTGCGTGCAGGTCGCTTTTCAAGCCCCTTTCATTCTCGCCAAAGAGGATCGCGCAGATCCCGCGTTCTGTTGCCGCGACGACCACCGGCCCAAGCCAGCTGTGGGCCGTTGCATACCTGATGGACATCCCCTCTCCTCCTTTTTTGAACGTCGTCGCCGTCATCCCGATCCTCGCGTCCGCCTGTTCGTAGAAACGGCTGTTTCCTCCAAAACCGGCGTCGTAGATGGCTTCCGTCACGCTCACGCCGGACCGCAATGCCCTCTTCATGCGATCCGCGCGGCGCGCAGCCGCATACTGCTTCGGCGTTACGCCGATGGCCGCTTTGAAGATCCGGTGGAAATGATGCGGGCTCAGGCCCGCGTCGGCAGCCAGCTCGGCCAAGCCCGGGGGCGTCTCCGCATCACTCAGGCTCCGGCAGGCGGCGGCGACCAGATCACGGTGACGTTCGGCCCGGGGCGGCAGATCCGGGCGGCAGCGTTTACAGGGCCGAAAACCCGCCCTTTCCGCGTCAGCTCTGTGGTCGTAGAACGCGACGTTCTCCCGGCGCGGCTGGCGCGCGGCGCAGGAGGGACGGCAGTAAACACCGGTCGTCATGACCGAAAACCAAAAACGTCCTTCCGCCCCCTCATCACGGGCAAGAACTGCGGTCCAGCGGGCATCGTCACTCCGGTATCCCCGCGTAGAACCGGTCGGACCAGTCTCTGATCCAGGTGAAAAGATATCTGCGTCGATCATCGTCATGGTTCTTCCTCAATCTGCTGTCCAACGGCTCTGAAGGCCTCTGGCATAGCAGGAAGATGAAGCTTACCGGCTTGCGATTCACTCCGATCCTTGCGGTCAAATCGAAAAACCGCTGTCTTCAGGTGGAACTTGCCTTTCAACCACTCACGGCAGGACGTGGTCCTTTTCCCGTGGCCGCGGCATCGGGCCGGCGTCGGGCCGGGCGTTGCGGGTGCTGGAGACCGGTGCGGTATCGGAGACCTCCGCCCGGTTTTCACGCCATACGACGAAGAGACCGCTGCCGATGATGATGCTTGTGCCCGCCGCAACCCAAAGGTCGGGAACGTCGCCGAAAAGGAAGAAACCGAAGGGGACCGCCCAGATGATCTGGGAATACTGAAAGGGTGCCACCATGGCCGCCGGTGCGGCACGAAACGCGCCGATGACGCAAAGCTGCGCCACCATGCTGAGCAAGCCAACCGAAGCCATCAGGCCGAGGTCGGTCAGCGGCATGGGCACATAGACCCAGGGCAAGAGCATCGCCATGAAGAGAATGTTCGCCAGCATCGGAAAGAGAATAAGGACGGCACTGCGCTCCTCGGAGCCGATCTTGCGCACGATGATCCCCGAGAAGGCGCTCGCAGTAGCCGCCGTGAGCGCCGCCGCGTGCCCCAGGCTGAAATCGCTGTAACCCGGCCGCAGGATCACGAGCACGCCGATCAGGCCCACGAAGACCGCGATCCATCTGCGCAGACGCACGGTCTCGCCCAGCAGCGGCACGGACAGGGCGGTGATCATCAGAGGCGTGGCGAAGAGCAACGCATAGGTCTCCGCCAGGGGCAGCACCGAAAAGGCGTAAAAGGCACAGACCATGGAGGTCATCATGGTAAAGGTGCGCACCACCACCAGCCAGGGATGGTGCGGCCGCAGATTCGCCTCGGAACGGTCGACCAGCAGCATCACCATGACCGGCACAAAAGCAAAGAGCACCGAGAAGAAGATGATCTGAAAGACCGCGTAGTTGGCGCCCAGGCTTTTAATCACCGCGTCGTGGGTGGCGAATACGCCGTAGGCCAGCATCGCCATGCCGGCGCCCCGGCCACTCGCGGATATCTTTTTCTCTTGCACGGCTGTCCCGGTCTTCTTGCTTATGCAAATGTGGATTTGACGCTGAGGTCAATCGGGTAGAGTCTATTGCAGTCGCCCTTACGCCGATAGGGGTGATTGCAGAAAGATCGGATTTTTACAATGATGATTCCTTAGGGCCTGCTGACAATCGCCCGCAGTGCCGCTTTCGACACTTGCGTTCGCGAGAGCATGCCGCTACAGGACTCCCGTTTCACCAATCAAGCGAGTGTTATTGCAACATGACGGCCATCAATTCGCCCCACGACGAGTCTTTGGAACTGACCCGGACCTTCACGCTCGTGATCCCTATTCTTCTGGTCGTCGTTCCCTTTGCCGCGCTGTTGATCGGCGAGGACTACAGTTTTTACCGCACCCGCATGATCACCGAGGCCGGCCTCATTGAACACGCCACGGTGCTCTTCAGCGTTCTCGGCTTTGTCTTCGCCCTTCTGGTGGTAGCCAACCGGAAGTCCTGCCCGCGCCCCTGGATGACTTATTTCATGCTGCTTTTCGCGCTCGGTTTTTTCTACATTGCGGGTGAGGAGATCAGTTGGGGCCAGCACCTCTTCAAATGGGACACCCCCCAGTGGATCGGAGAAGCCAACCGCCAGAACGAGACCAATCTGCATAATCTGCATCTCTCGCTCGACCGGATCCCCAAGACTATTATCGGCGTCGGAATCGTGCTCTCAGGTATTGTCTGGCCGCTCTTCAGCCATTACCGGGGCGTGAAGATCGAGAACGTCGAAGGTGACTGGTATTGGCTCTGGCCGAACTCCGTCGTGCGGGTGACGGCGGTTTGTTTCCTGATCGTCTGGCTGCTGGACCGGCTGATGGTTCAAACCGATTTGCTCAGCGGCGAAGGCTACAGTATCGGGTTTCAGGAACATCGCGAGATGATCATGCTCTACTTCCTCTTGCTGTACACCGCGTCGATCTATCTGCGCGTGAAAGCCCGCGGGGAGACGGCCGGCTCATCCTGAAGAGACCCCTAGGCCTGAAGAGACCGTCAGGTCTAAAGAGACCATTGGAAGGAAATACGATGGCGGCGTTTCAGGGAGTCTGGCGGTTGGCGCTTGATCCGCGGGCATGACCTCGCGCGCGCCTCTCGTGGTAATCGGCGGCGGCCAAGCAGCGGCTTCCATGATCCTGAAACTGCGGTCCCTCGGCGACGAGCGCTCCATCGTCCTCTTTAGCGATGAACAGCACGCACCCTATCAACGCCCAAACCTGTCAAAAAAGTACCTGCGGGGCGAACTCGAATTGAGCGACCTGATGGTGCGGCCCTCGGAATGGTATCCGGCACACGCGGTCGAACTTAAGCTCGGGCAACGCGTCAAGGCCATTGAGCGGGCGGAAAAGCGGATCCGCTTGGCCGACGGGTCGACTCAGGATTACAGCGACCTTGTTCTGGCAACCGGCGGCGAGCCGCGCCGCTTGCCGGCGGCGATCGGCGGTGAGCTGTCAGGGGTTTACACGCTGCGCGATGTGGCCGATGCCGACAAGCTTGCCCCGCTCTTCACTGCCGGCCGGCGCCTTACCATTATCGGCGGCGGTTACATCGGCCTGGAGGCCGCTGCGGTCGGCGCACAGCTCGGCCTTGAGGTCACGCTGGTCGAGATGGCCGAACGCATATTACAGCGCGTCGCCGCACCGGAAACCTCAGACTACTTTCGGGTACTTCATCAGGGGCACGGCGTGCGTATTCTTGAAAGCACGCAGTTGATCTGCATGACGGGTGACGCCGGCCGGGTCTCGCAGGTCGAGCTTTCGCAAGCAGGCCATCCGGAGACCGAAACACTTGCGGCCGACTTCGTCATCGTCGGTGCTGGAATCAATCCGCGTTCGGAACTGGCGGAAGCCGCCGGACTTGAGGTAAACGGCGGGATCGTGGTCGACGCCGCCTGCCGCAGCTCGGATCCCAGCATCCTGGCCGCCGGTGACTGCGCAAGCTTTATCTGGAACGGCCAGCGCACGCGGCTGGAATCGGTGCAGAACGCAACAGATCAGGGCGAGGCTGTTGCATCAACACTTGCCGGTCACGAGACCGACTACCAGCCCGTGCCCTGGTTCTGGTCGGATCAATACGACGTGAAACTTCAGATCGCCGGCCTGAACAGAGGCTACAGCGATAGCGTCATCCGTCCCGGCACCCGGGATCAAGCCATATCAGTCTGGTACTACAAAGATGAGCGCTTGCTTGCGGTCGATGCCATGAACGATGCCCGCAGTTTCATGACCGCCAAGCGGCTCCTGCAGAAGGGTATCTCGCCCACCCGCAATCTCGTTGCGGATCCGCAGAGCGATTTGAAAGCTCTGCTGCAAGCCTGATTGCGCGGATTTGCTCTACTGCTCTTGCGCGCGGCCGTCTTCGGGCTCAAACCCCAGGCGCGCAATCACCGGCAAATGATCGGATCCCACGTAGGGCCCCCGCTTTATGCTGTAGGTTGCCATGCCAGGTGCCGCAAGCACATGATCGATGGGCAGGCCCAACCCGGGCACCCACTTCAGCGAGGGGCGGTAAAGTGTCAGGCGCAGGCCTTCAATCACCGAAGCGCGCGCAGCGCCTCCAACCCGGTTAACCGAGTGGCTCCAGGGTGCCGCATTGAAGTCGCCGCCGACTACGACAGGGCCGGGCAGAGCCTGCAAATGCGCCTCCAGACGATCGAGCTGCGCGCTCTGACCAAACGGAAAAGGCCACTTCAAATGCAGGCTCGCGACCGTAACGGGACGATCGCCGACCATCACCCGGATCCAGCCAAGTCCGTCCCCAACCACGCACCCCCGTCTGGAGCCGGTTTCCTGCTCAAATGGAAGACGCGAGAAAACCGCAACGGCCCCGACGCGCCCAAACTGGCAAACCACGTTGTAGGGATAGTCTTTGAAAAGTCTGGCAACCTCGACCCACACGTAGGAAGAGACCTCCTGTAACGTTACAACATCAGCGTTTTTCTCGCGAATCATCGTAATGGCGTCACGAACGTTTCGATTGCGGAAGTTGAGATTGAGTTGAACAAGCGTAAAGGCCGGCTCACTGTCGGGCATGGATGACGTGTGCGCCGCAGGCAGTGCCGGCGCCAGACCGCCAATTCCCGGCAGGATCAGCGCAGCGGCCAACATCGCATGAACCGGTGCGCGCAGCAGCCCAAGCGCGACTGCCGAAATAGCCAAGGCCACCAAAAGGTGAAAGCGGAAGTGCGCGAAGGAATCCGCGACCGGGAACCAGGGGGCCAGAAAGCCAAACGCCAGGGCTGCCGCTAAAAGCGCCGCTCCCCAACTGATCAGCACAAGCAGAACGGCCTTCAACCTGAAACTCCGCGCCCGCTCATTTATACTCAACCGGTCAGTCAAAATCCCGTCTCATCTTGCCGCAAACACCCTTAATAGCCTGGAATAGAGGCCCGTTTCCCGCATTGATACGAGCCTCTACACCTTGGAACCGAGGGCAATAACGTCAAGATGTGGCGATCCTAAGGCAGGGCCGCCGGCAATTATGAGATCTCAATCCATTCGATGAATATGCCACAGGCTGCCGCGGCCGGCGTGGTTACACGCGGCTCGCGCGACGTGAGCGCAATTCCGACGAACACCGGGCTGCACTCGCTCGTGAGCTTCAGGGAAGAATCGCGCTCCATTGCGGCCTCAGGGGTCAGAATACGAACCTCCTGCCCTGCCCCACAGGCAACCGCCTTGCCGCCATCAATGCCCGAGACCTCGCCATCGAACATCCTGGAGACAAAAGCCGCATCCCGTGCCGGATCCGGCGACGCGATGTAAACCGCGCAGATCACCTGGGCGCCGTTTTCGTGCTGCTGAAACTCGGGTTTCCAGAAGTACTGCGGCGCCCGGTTCTGGCAGACGAAAAAGGCGATCTCCGGCATATCAGGCGAGGTCGCGAAGGTCAGAGAGAAGGAAACCGTCACCTCGTCACCACCCGGCAGACGCGCCTTCCTGTCGAAGTCGAAGACCTCGTAAGTCGGAACGCCGGCCGCGTTGAAACGGGCGGCGTCGGCATGGGCATCCTCACCTGCAAAAACCAGCATCGAGATCCCCTCGCGTTCCTCCAGAAGCGCTTTACTCTGGCCGCCGAAGCTGAAAAACGGCGGTTCCTTTGAGAAGTCATGCGGTTCCAGCTTGTCAGGACGGTCAACCTCGAGAATTTCGATGAAGTTTTTGCCGGCGAATTGCGCAATACGGTTAGAGGTTCCCATGCGGTCTTCGTGGGTGGCCCGCGGCGTCAGTGTAAAGCCGAGCTCTTGGTAGACTGCAGCGGCGGCATCCAGGTCATGGACCGCTAGAACAATATGATCGATCGGACGTCCTGTATTCATTCTTCTCTTCCTCCCTACGGTCGGCACAGCACCTCACTGCAGAAGCATGTGCAACCACGGCCACCAAAGTGCCGTCGCCCGTTCGGGCGTCAGCTCACTTTATTGAAATTACGAAATGAGTCTCTCTGGAAATGTAGAACATCACCTGCCAGCGCAGGTGACTGCCCTCATCGTGACTCTCTAGTACCGATTTGGTCAGCGATCAGTCAACAGCTGCTTGTCTGAAGAGGGCCAGCCTCGAAGAGCATCGGTCAGCCGAACATCTGAACCGAGAAGAGTTTTTGAGGATCTTCCCACACCCGTACCGGCCGCCAGCCGCAGTCTTCGGCCAGGCTTTGCAACCCCGGCACCGAGAATTTACGGGAGTTCTCGGTGTGAATGCTCTCGCCCCCGGCAAAATCGAAGCTTTTGCCGAGCAGCGTAATGGATTGAGCGATGTCGCTGACGAGATGCATCTCGATCCTGCTGTCCGCATCGTTCCAGACCGCTTTGTGGCTGAATCGCTCCAGGTCGAAATCTCCGCCCAGTTCACGATTGATCCGCGCCAAAAGATTCTTGTTGAAGGCCGCCGTCACGCCCGCCGAATCGTCATAGGCCGGGATGAGAATGTCCGGGCTCTTGCGAAGATCGGCGCCAATCACCAGCATACCGTCCTCGCCCAGCTGGCGGCGAGCACGCCTGAAAAAGGCTGTGATTTCATCGTCACTAAGATTGCCGATCGTCGAACCCGGAAAGAAGCCGAGCCGTCTTTGCGCGGTTTGCAGCTCTGTCGGAATCTCGAGATCGGAAAGAAAGTTCCCGATAATCGGGCGCATGGCGATCGCCGGATATTCGCGCGCCAGATTCTCAGCAACCCCTCTCAGGAACGCCGCGGAAATGTCGACCGGCGCATAGTAAAGCGGTGCTTCCAACGCATCGAGGAGCAGACGGGTCTTGACCGCGGCCCCAGCCCCATATTCGATCATCGCAACCCGCGGCCCGGCGAGACCACTCAGCTCCAAGGCACAGGCCGTCAGAATCTTCGCCTCCGTTTTGGTGGGGTAGTACTCAGGCAGACCGGTGATCGCTTCAAAAAGCTCCGACCCGCGCGTGTCGTAAAACCAACGACAGGGCAGTTCCTTTTGGGGCTTCGAAAGTCCGGCCAAAACATCGCTGGCGAAGACTTCATCGATGACTGCGGGCTTTGCACGCCGCAGTCCGGCCTCGGGCCGTTCCAGGGTGCTCATAGGTCGTCCGCGAGCCTGAGGCCGGAGAATTGCCAGCGTTTGTCGGGCTGAAAGAAGTTCCGATAGGTCGCGCGGACATGACCGCCCGGCGTCACGCAGGAACCGCCGCGCAGAACATACTGGCCGTTCATGAATTTGCCGTTGTATTCACCCACCGCACCGGCCGAGGCCTTGAAGCGTGGGTAAGCCGTGTAGGGACTCTGTGTCCATTCCCAAACGTCGCCGAAAAGGCTCAAGAGCTCGTCATCACCCTGCCCGGCCACGGGCGGTTTCGGACGCAGGCGGCCGCTGTCCGCAAAGTTACCCTGCAGCTTATGAAGGGAAGCAGCATGTTCCCACTCGACCTCTGTGGGCAACCGCCGATCCGTCCAGCGCGCAAAGGCATCGGCTTCGAAATAGCTGACGTGACAAACAGGTGCGGCAGGGTCGACCGGCTGCATCCCGCGCAGGGTCATGACCTGCCACTCGCCCGCGCGGTCTTCCCAATAGAAGGGTGCGTTCCAGCCGCGCTCGTTTGCAATGGCCCAGCCGTCCGAGAGCCAGAGAGTCGGTGTCCGGTAGCCGCCATCGGCCATAAACTCGAGCCACTCACAGTTCAGGACAGGACGCGACGCCAGCTTGAAGGGCCGGATGATGGCGTCATGGCGCGGCCCTTCGCAATCGAACGCAAATCCCTCACCTTCATGGCCAATCTCGGCCATCGCGGCGTCAAAGCTTTTCCAGCTCAGCGCGGCGGGACCTTCTTCGTCAACTGCCAGCGGTTCGGGAGAATGAAAGGCAGGTCTGAGAGGATTCTGGGCAAAAAGATGCAGGATGTCGGTAAGCAGCAATTCCTGGTGTTGTTGCTCGTGATTGAGGCCAAGCTCAACCAGATTCAGAATGTCTTCTGCCGGTTCGGTCTCCAGCAGACGCAGCATGGCGCCGTCAACATGCTCCCGGTAAGTCCAAACCTCTTCAAGCGACGGCCGGGTCAACATCCCACGGCGCGGGCGCGGATGGCGTGCCCCAACCTGTTCGTAATAGGAATTGAAGAGATAACAGAAAGAAGGGTCGAAGGACTGGTAGCCAGCAAGCTGCGTTTCGAGCAGAAAGGTCTCAAAGAACCAGGTGGTGTGGGCCAGGTGCCACTTGGCGGGGCTGGCGTCCTCCATCGATTGTACGGTCGCATCGGCGTCGGAGAGACCACGCGCGAGAGCAAGTGTTTCGTTTCTGACTTTGAGGTATGACTCGCCCAACGCCCCGGACCGCCGGGCGGACTGCAGTGACTGACTCACGGGATGGCTCCTTTTGGGTACTCGGTTCTCACAGTCGGGTCGCCGCCCCGTCGAATGCCTCGCCATATTGAAGCTTCCATTTGCTCACGCAACGACCATATCTCGAACAATGTGGTTCAAATCTGTTACAGTGGAAATCGTGTGACCAATTGGGATGATCTGAAGTTTTTTCTGGCACTGGTGCGGCACCGGTCGGTCCGGACAGCCGCAACCTCGATTGGTGTCAGCCACTCCACCGTTGCGCGGCGCATTGTCGAGCTGGAGGGTATGATGGGCGTGCGGCTCTTCGACCGGACGGCGGAAGGCTACGCGCCGACAGCAGCCGGCGAGGAAATGATCGAGGCCGCTGAAAAGGTCGAAGAAGAAATCGCGGGCATCGAGCGCAGGGTCTTGGGTACCGACGCCAAGCTCTCGGGTGAAATACGCGTCACCATGCCGAACGTGGTGGCCGAGGGACTGCTGATGCCGGACTTCGTGCGCTTCGGCCGGGACTATCCCGATATAGATCTGAACATCATCACATCTCATGACTTCGCTGACCTGACCCGGCGTGAGGCCGACGTGGCGATCCGGCTGGTGCGGATCGGCCAGAGCCCGCCCGAGCATCTGGTCGGACGGCGTATTGCCCGCTTTCACAGTGCCGCCTATGCGACGCGGGAGTATCTGGAGAGCGTGTCGCTCGAGACCGATCCGGCGTCAGCGCGATGGATCGGCTGGGGCGACCGGGAGGCCTTTCCAGGTTGGGTCAAGAACAGCGCTTTTCCCCAGACACCAGCGCGCGACCGGATCAACGACGTCATGGTTCAATATCAGGCGACCCGTCACGGGATGGGTCTCGCCCTCCTGCCCTGTTTCCTGGGTGACCTGGACCCCCTGCTCAACCGCGTCGGATTGAGTCCGCCCAAGCCCAACTTCGATATCTGGCTGCTCAGCCACCCCGATCTGCGCGACACGGCCCGGCTGCGCGCTTTTCGTGACTTCATTGCCGGTGCGATCGCGGCGAAA
This sequence comes from Denitrobaculum tricleocarpae, assembly GCF_007004665.1. Taxonomy (GTDB): domain Bacteria; phylum Pseudomonadota; class Alphaproteobacteria; order Kiloniellales; family Kiloniellaceae; genus Denitrobaculum; species Denitrobaculum tricleocarpae. The sequence continues at coordinate 70,121 of NZ_ML660064.1, forward strand.
CGGGATCTGATCGAGGGCCGTTTGCCGAAGCGCGAAAGCCGTCAGCTCGAAACATTCGGCGCCGGTTCATAGCGCGGCGGCGAAGCTGAACCTCAGCTCTCTGAATGAGAGCCGCTGCCTGGCTGCGTGTCCCCGCCCTTCTTCGCCCCATCGCTCGCTTTTACATCATCCCCCGACTTGTGATCATCAAAATGCTTACTCATCCTGATAGCCGGCAGAAGGGAGCCGTTGGAGAGTTCAACAACGGAGTTATCCAGTTTCCTGTAACCGTGCGAAGCGTAAAAATTCACGGCGGAGAGAATGGTCACCAGTTCGGCGGAATGATACCCGGCCAGTCGGATATCTTCCTCGGCGGCGTTCAATATGGCGGTTCCGACACCGCGCCGGATGTAGTCCGGATCGACAAAAACCGTACAGATGCATGGCGGCAGAAACTTCGATTTCTGCGCCTCCAAGTCGGATGCCGGCCGCCCCCTGCGGTCACTCCAGCCGCCGGAACCGATAATGTGGTTGTCTTGTTCCACGACATAATAGGTTCGGCGGTTGATCAGATCCTTGTCGAGGCCCCCGATTTCACGGATGTAACTGCTGAGCAGCAAGTCCTTGTGAAACGCGAGCCCCAATTGATGGGTGCATTCGACCTGAAGCGCAACGACATGGACCTCATCCGCAGGGGTTGCAAGACGGCACTGCCAGTGTTTTAGGGTCATTTTAATCTCATTCTGTTATCAACACCGCGTTCAGTGCCGGATGTGACCAGACAACGATTCAAAGACGAAAAAAATTCCTCAAGGCAGAAAAAAATAGCTTGGCCGCGCAAAAGGCGGTTATCAACCACCTGGAGGGGGTCTTCGAGTTTCGTTTAGAACGCAAGGCAAAGCCACGTTTTGGATCGTCATCGGGACTTGAACCTGTGATCGTGAGTGTGCAGTTGCGCTTCATTGGTTCAATGATGGCCTGTTGATAGTCAGGTTGACGCCAGCCGCAGGGAATCGAAAACTGCCCTGCGCGCTTTCGCCCTGCGACTTATTCGGCCAACCGGGATTAAGCTCCCGCGCCGGGTTTTGCGGCTGAAGCTTGTCACCGGTTCCTGACGCAGGTCTTTGGCCGATATCAGGCTGGTCTTGACCGCGCGCGTGTCTCGCGCGACGGAAGACCGGCGGAAATTGAGGGGAGCAAGAGTGCTCGTAAGCAGCGCACGTTTGTTTTGGCAGGTCGCCGGTCTGATATCCCTTGTGCTCGGGGTGATCGGAGTTTTCCTGCCGCTATTGCCGACAACGCCCTTCGTGCTTTTGTCCGCCTACTGCTTCAGCCGCGGGTCGCAGAAACTGCACGACTGGCTGCTGGCGCACCCTCGGCTCGGCCCGCCCATTCTGGAGTGGCGCGATCACGGGGCGATCTCGAAGAAAGCGAAATGGATGGCGGCCATTGCCTTGATCCTGGCTTTCGTGATCGCCTGGCTGGGCGGTGCGCCAAAAGAGGCTCTCATGCTTCAGGTCGCCGTTTTGCTTGGGGTTGCGATCTTCATTTTTACGCGTCCGAGCCCGCCTGCGGACGAATTGTAACGGCCTTACTCAACGATGCGAGGAAGCGGCAGAGGTCTCCGGTGGAGATCCTCTGCCAAAATCGCGCGAGCCTGTGACGTGCTGCAAAGACCGGTGCAGGCTGGCGTCAGTCCGCCGTGTCGCTGTCCTCGCTGTCGGGGAAGCCTTCCAGCAGCCGCTCCGGCCAGCTCTCGTCTTCCCAGTAGGGTTCGTTGAGCATCCAGTCCCACATGGGCTCAGGCACATCCTCCAGAGTGAAATCCGATTGTGCGCCTGCGTCACTGGCGAAGACCGCAAGGTCGACGAGGTCATTGGCGGTGAGCTCGATCTGGTAGCCAAGCTCGATGGCCTGCAGGTCAAGCATGGCCGGAGCCCCGCGCCACATGCGCGCGACGAAATCGAGCGGATCGACCGCGGGCACTTCGTCGCCTTGTTCAAACGCGATGGCATCGAGCGCGGGCGCAGCGCGACCGCCAACTCCGTTGATCGAATGGCAGATCACACAGCCCTTGGAAACGAAGAGCTGCCGGCCATGCGCGACGTCCGCCAACGGCAGCACCATGGCCTGGGGAGACGCCGGTTGCATATCGCTGGATGCCTCCTTGGAGTCACTGGCCGCGTAGGCCGGCATCCGGTCCGTCACCGTATCGCTCATCAGCAGCACGCCAAAAGCAGCCAGACTCAGCATCGCCGTTTTGGCACAAGTTCCCGTTTTGGTGTGTGTCTTTTCCGTCATCAATTCGCAGCCTCTCTATGCAGGTATTGCCAGGTGGAAGCGGGTCACAGCCTCCGTTAATAAGGTGACGCGATAGAGGATTCAGCGCATTGATCTCGCTCAGTTCCCACAGGCGTCGCTTCAGCATAGACTTATGCATCACAACTATGGATCTTCCTACCCGGAAATCCCAAGTGTTGGGGGCACAAAGTCCGATCAGGCTCGCATCAATCAAGATGGAGACTTCGCATGAAACCGACCTATGCCATCGCAGCCACAGTCTTAGTCATCACCCTTTCCACAAGCGCCTCGGCCGCTGAGTCTGCACTCGACGAATGTTGGGCCGGATCCGATAATCAGCTCGAACTTGGAGATTGCCTGCGCACGCTGAAAAGCGACGTCGACGGAAGCCTCGCGAATAGCTATGACGAAGCTTTGGAGGCGCAGGCGGAAATCGACGATATCGTCGGCCAGCGGCAGGCAAGCCGTACACTGCAACGCGCCCAAAAGGCCTTCGAACTCTACCGCGATCTGAACTGTCACCAGGACGAGCTGCAGGCCGGTGCGGGCACCGGTTCCGGTGATTTCTTTTTGGGTTGCTGGATCGACATGACCCGCGAACGGATTGCGCAGCTGGAGCGCCTTTTGCCGGAACCTGATGAGACGCTCAGCGTAGTCGGCGACTGGTTCGTCGACAGTCTGAATGGCGGCAAGGTGATGCCGGGCACCCGCCTTACCCTGGTGATTGAGAGCGAGGACCGGGTCGGCGGCGACGGCGGATGCAACCGCTTCTTCGGCCCCATGGAACTGGATCCGGTAACCGGGCCGGAGGGCAGCATCGAGATCGGTCCTTTGGGCGCGACCCGCAAAGCCTGCGGCGACATGATCGACGAGCAGGAAATGCGGTTCCTGAATGCGCTGGACAGCTCGGAACAGTTTGCAATTACGGGCGACAAACTCTCACTGAAAGACGGGGAAGGCAGTCTTCTGGTCCGCTTCTCTCAGATGCAATAGCCGGACATTGCGGTTCGACGGATCGGAGAGACTTCGGCACATCCCTCAAAAGTCATAAACGATCGACGCGCGGGTTGTGGTGTCGGTGCTTTTCGTATCTTCGGGCACGTTGCTGCGGTAACGGGTGTTCAGTGAGAGCTTGCCCGAAAGCTTCTCGACAATCCGCAGCTTCACGCTTGCATCGTTCTCCAGCGTGACCCGTTCCCGATCCCACAGCACCTCGGTTTCATTGGCCAGCAAAGCGTTCTCCGAAACCTGCCAGCTGACATCGTTGGTAAAGCGAGCGCCCGGCGCGGTCTCGCTCTCGTCGCTATCCGAGAATTCGGCATAGCGCAGGCTGGGACCGGCCGTGACTTCCCATGTCACGGGATCTCCCTCGAACAGACGCACCCCCAGGCCAGCGGAGCTCAAGGTCTCGAAATCGAAACCGCTGAAACGATCATCCGTGTAGTTGGCCAGGCCAAATGCAAAAAGCCTGTCCGTGATTTCGTAATTGACCTCGTACTCCAGCACCGCACGCTGCTCGAGGGTTTCGGCCTCGCTTCTGAGATAAGAAGCCTCCGCCTTACCCTTGTGTTCCCAGCGGTCCGGTTTGTAGCCGAGCTTCAACTGTCCTTTTACGCCCGCGTTCTCCGTGTTGCCGGTGCGCAGGATGCCGCCGAAGTCCACACTGCCGGTAAAGGCCGGGTTGGAGGGTGCTTTCGCTGCAGGTGCCGCCGCCGGTTCCGGTGGGGCCTCGGTATCAGGCGCGGGTATAGGCGCCACTCCGGCAGTAGTGGCCGGGACTGCCCGCTGGGTCAGGGCTCTGCCGGGCCCGGACGGGTCAGGTTTCGCGGCCAGACGGGAACCCACCAGCGCGGCAGCCCAATCGGGCCTCAGGACAATGGCGAGGCGCAGGATCGCGGGTTGCTGTTCGGGGTTCGTCTCGAGTGCCTGCCGGACCGCCGCGTCAAAGGCGTTGGGATCCGCGGAAGCGGCTGCCCGCTGAAGCGCATTGGCAAGTGGCGCATCCAGGGGCGTTTCAGTCCTAAGCTGGCCGGCCTGATGTTGATCTGCCTGATGTTGATCTGCCTGACGTTGGTCTGCCTGAGATTGCTCGGCGGTCAACACTGGCGATGCGGCAATGGAGACGATGATAACCGGAAGGAAAAATCGGCGGCGCAGCCTTAAGAAATCGATCATGGGACCGGACTATAGGGACAAAAAGAAACCCTCGCCTGTGCCCTCTTTGTGATGCCGGTTGAAAGGCTTAGGCATATCCCGCAAAGGCTCGCGACGCTCAGCTATTCTTAAACTCTTCCTGTGCATATTGCCGGAAACACAACACGCTCAGGAAAGATAAAATGGCTTTGAGTTGGTTAACCGCAGGTAGCGACCCTTTCAAACCCTTTGAATTCCAGTGTGATCTCTGCGGAGACCTGCACAAGGGATCGCCCTCATTCGCAAACGATGCGCCTTATAGTTACTATCGCTTAACCAAGAGCGAGCGCACGACGCAGGCGCAACTGACCGAAGACACCTGCGTTATCAACGGCGAGAGCTTTTTCATCCGGGCCACCCTGGAGATCCCCATCGACGACGCGGAAGACCCCTTTTGCTGGGGTGTCTGGGTAAGCCAGAGCGAGAAGAGCTTCAACCGCTACATCGATACCTTCCACGAGAACCAGGCCGAAGACGGCAGCTTCGGCTGGCTGGCGGTCACCATGCCCGGTTACAAGCGCACCGGCGAGGGCGAACCTCTCGAGCATCTTGCCTGTAACGTCGAGTGGCAGGACAAGGGCACGCGCCCGCTGGTGTTCCCCCACGAATGCGACCACCCGCTCTACGGCGACGTGGTCGACGGCATCTCCTGGGACCGCGCGGTCGAGCTGGCGAAGCAGATCCTGCATCCCTGACCTTCCGGCAGAGCACTTAATTGGCGCGTCATCACCGACCGCGTTCATACATTTTTGTATAGGCATACGTCTAAAACTGACTCATCAAAATCCCTGACCCGCGCACCAACATCTCGAGTCGGATGCCGCAACGTCATGGCCCTTAACTCAGCAGTTTTGCTGATGGGTTGCTGCGGCCAAACAACGGGAGGTTTCGATGGATTTGAATGACTTTGTGGTATTCGCATTTCAGCAGAAGGCTGTGCTGGCGAAAAGCTACGACGATAGGACCGCAGACAAGGGAGTTTGCGCGGGCCTGGTCATACGCTTCGCTCAACTCTACTACTTGGGCGTTCGCGTCACCGAGGACTTGATGACGAACAACGTTTACTACGCAAAACTGGTACAGGATAAATTCGACGAGAAGTTTAAGGAGGGCGTCAGGGAACACGACGTTTATGCCGAATTCAAAGCCCTGACCGGGGTCAGCCCCTACACCGGGTTCATTGCGAAAGCCAACGCCGCCGACCCAAACGTCGAGAAAACACTCGCTGTCAGCACAAGTGCGCCTGGCAGAGCCCACTACATCGTCTTAAATTTCGCCAAGGGCGGCGCTCACGCCGTTGGGATCGCCGTGAACCCGGACAAGAGCTGGCAGGTCTTCGATCCCAATCTAGAGTATTTTGAAGGAGAGACCCATGAGGGTCTGACTGAGTTCTTCACCAGCCTGTCGAAGCTGTACGCTCAGCTCCAACACACGGTTTCCGAATGGGAAAACATTAGCCTGATAAAGCATCCAGGTTTTCCGACTCTCATGAGTTTTCTTAAAAGCAAAGGTTTAGAGTGACCTGACACTCTTTTGACCATGAGGGCTCATCCCGCGCCGAGAGCCTTCGAACGCCAGTGGGCATCACAGGAGGGCATCGCAGGTGAGCCCTCAACCTAAAGTCATGTTTACAGGGCGCTTATTGCTTAAACGGCAATGTAATCAGCTTCCCCTATTACCTCATTCGAAATAGCGATTTGCTTATTTTTCCGGCATCTCGGCAATATTGCTTGAGATTCAGCATGCCAGGGGAATCAGGCGTGCGCTGAAATAAGCCGCTGCGAAGCGGTAGACAGAGGTGGAGAGAAGATGGCGCAGGGCGCAGCAAGTGGAGTGACAGGGGCGAGCGGTAAGATTCATCCCGGTTCCGGACGGCGGAAGGCACCGGCCTTCAACAAGGGCCGTCAACTCGATCCAAGAGACCTCGATGAGATCCTGGAGCTGCTCGACGAGCGCTCGACCCAGCGGGATCTGCTGATCGAACACCTGCATCTGATTCAGGACAAGTTCGGCAGCCTGAAGGCCGGGCATTTGCATGCCCTGGCCGACATCATGAAGCTGCCCATGTCAGAGGTTTACGAGGTTGCCTCGTTCTATGCCCATTTCGATATCGTCCAGGACGGCGAGAAAGTCGATCACGAGATCACCGTGCGGGTCTGCGACAGCCTGACCTGCGAGCTGAAGGGCGCGCAGGCTCTGCTCGAAGGCCTCAAAGCCAATTCCGGTGCGTCGATCCGCGTGGTCCGCGCGCCCTGCATGGGCCGCTGCGACACGGCGCCGGTCGCCGAGGTCGGGCATTATCATGTCGATAACGCCAACGTCGAGAACATCACCAGCGCGGTCGAAAGCAAACACACTCACCCGGAAATTCCCGCCTACAAGGATTTCGAAGCTTATCAGAACGACGGGGGTTACAGCCTGCTGCGCGACTGCCTCGCCGGGCAAAAGACCCCCGACGAACTGATCAAGGTCATGGAAGACTCCGGCCTGCGCGGTCTGGGCGGTGCGGGCTTCCCCGCCGGCCTGAAATGGAAGATCGTGCGGCAGCAGCCCAAACCCCGCCTCTTCGCCATCAACGGCGACGAGGGCGAGCCGGGCACCTTCAAGGACCGCTTTTACCTGGAATCCGACCCGCATCGCTTCCTGGAAGGCATGCTGGTTGCCGCCTGGGCGGCTGAGGTCGAGACCATCTACGTTTATATCCGCGACGAGTATCCGGCCGTCATCGAGATCCTGCAGCGGGAAATTGCCAAGCTGGAGACGGCGGGCCTGACCGCCGGACGGCGCATCGAAGTGCGCCGGGGCGCGGGTGCCTATATCTGCGGCGAAGAGTCAGCGATGATCGAATCCATCGAAGGCAAGCGCGGCCTGCCCCGTCACAAACCGCCCTTCCCCTCCGAAAAAGGCCTCTTTGGTCTTCCGACCCTGACCCATAACGTCGAGACGGTTTACTGGGTGCGCGATCTGGTCGAGCGCGGCCCCGAGTGGTTTTCCTCCGAAGGCCGCAACGGCCGTAAGGGTTTGCGCTCTTTCTCTGTCTCCGGACGGGTCAAGTCGCCGGGTGTTAAACTGGCGCCAGCGGGCATAACCGTGCGCGAACTGATCGAGGAATACTGCGGCGGCATGGCCGACGGCCACAGCTTCAAAGGCTACCTCCCCGGCGGCGCATCTGGCGGTGTTCTGCCGGCTTCCATGGGCGATATCCCGCTCGACTTTGGAACGCTCGAGGAATATGGCAGCTTCATCGGCTCCGCCGCCGTGGTGATCCTGTCGGATCAGGACAATATGAAGGATGTGGCACTCAACCTCATGCGCTTCTTCGAGGACGAGAGCTGCGGCCAGTGCACGCCCTGCCGCAACGGAACGGAAAAAGCCGTCAAACTGATGTCCGAACCCAAGTGGGATCAGGACTTGCTCAACGACCTCTCGGTCGTGATGCGCGACGCCTCGATCTGCGGGTTGGGCCAGGCCGCGCCGAACCCCCTGCTCACCGTGATGAAATACTTCCCGGAGGATCTGTGATGTCCGGAGGAAACGACACCATGACTTCAGCCGTCACTTTCAACCTCAACGGCCAGGACGTGACCGCCCAAGACGGCGAGACCATCTGGCAGGTGGCGCAGCGCCAGGGCGTGGAGATCCCGCACCTCTGCTATTCGCCGGAACCCGGCTACCGGGAAGACGGCAACTGCCGGGTCTGCATGGTGGAGATCGAGGGTGAACGTACCCTCGCCGCCTCCTGCATCCGCACCCCGACCGAGGGTATGAAGGTCAACACCGCCAGCGACCGGGCCAAGAAATCCCGCGAACTGGTGTTCGAGCTGCTGGTCGCCGATCAGCCGGCGCGCGAGGTCGCGCATGATCCGGAGTCCAAATTCTGGAACTGGGCCTCGGACATCGGCGTCACCGAAAGCCGTTTCCCGGCCAAAGAGCATCATGCGCCCGATATCAGTCACACGGCCATGTCCGTGCATCTGGATGCCTGCATCAACTGCGGCCTCTGCGTGCGCGCCTGCCGCGAGGTCCAGGTCAACGACGTCATCGGCATGGCCTACCGCGGCGGACATGCGAAGGTCATCTTCGACTTCGACACCGAGATGGGTGAAAGCACCTGCGTGGCCTGCGGCGAATGCGTTCAGGCCTGCCCGACCGGCGCTCTCATGGAGTCTTCCCTACTAAACGATCAAGGCGTGCGCACGGAGTTCGAAGACCGGGATGTGGACACGCTCTGCCCCTTCTGCGGTGTCGGCTGTCAAACCACGGCCCATGTCAAAGACGACAAGATCATCTCTGTCGACGGACGGGACGGACCGGCCAACGAAAACCGGCTCTGCGTCAAAGGCCGCTTCGGCTATGACTACATCGACCACGCGGGCCGCCTGACCAAACCGCTGATCCGCCGGGACGATGCCCCTAAGGACTGGCAGGCCGAGATGCGGGATGGCGACTATAGCGCCGTCTTCCGGGAAGCCACTTGGGAGGAAGCCCTGGAACGGGCCACCGGCGGTCTGAGAGCTATCCGTGACGAACACGGGCCCTTCTCCATGGCCGGATTCGGTTCCGCCAAAGGCTCCAACGAGGAAGCCTACCTCTTCCAGAAGCTGGTGCGCACCGGCTTCGGCAGCAACAACGTCGATCACTGCACCCGGCTCTGCCATGCCTCCTCCGTGGCCGCCCTGATGGAGACGGTCGGTTCCGGCGCGGTATCGGCGCCCTTCACGGCCATCGACGATGCGGAATGCGCCATCGTCATCGGCGCGCGGCCGGCGCAGAACCACCCGGTGGCGGCGACCTACTTCAAGCGGGCGGCCAAGCGCGGCACCAAACTGATCATCATGGATCCGCGCGGCCAGAACCTCTCGCGTTACGCCAGCCACAGCCTGCAGTTCAAGGCGGGCCGCGACGTGGCTCTGCTCAATGCCATGCTCTACACGATCATCGAGGAAGAGCTCTACGATCGGCAGTACGTTCAGGCCAACACCGAGGGCTTCGAGGAACTCCAGGAGCGGGTAAAGGACTATTCGCCGGAAGAGATGGAGAAGGTGTGCGGCATTGAAGCCGCCGTCATCCGGGACGTCGCGCGCACCTATGCAACCGCCCGCACCTCGATCATCTTCTGGGGCATGGGCATCTCCCAGCATGTGCACGGCACCGATAACTCGCGCTGCCTGATCACGCTGGCGCTGATCACGGGCCAGGTCGGCCGGCCGGGCACGGGGCTGCACCCCCTACGCGGTCAGAACAACGTTCAGGGTGCGTCCGACGCCGGCCTGATCCCGATGTTCTATCCGGATTACCGCTCGGTCGAGACGGACGAAGTGCGTGAATCCATCGAATCCTTCTGGGGCAAACCCATGGATCCGAAACGCGGCCTGACCGTGGTGGAGACCATCAACGCAATCCACGACGGCCAGGTCAAAGCCATGTACATCATGGGCGAGAACCCGGCCATGTCCGACCCGGACCAGAACCACGCCCGGCAAGCGCTCGCAAAGCTCGAGCATCTCGTGGTTCAGGACATTTTCATGACCGAGACCGCCTGGCATGCGGACGTGATCCTGCCGGCCTCGGCCCATGCCGAAAAGACCGGTACCTTCACCAACACCAACCGTCAGGTCCAACTGGCCCGGCAGGTCGTGCCCCCACCCGGCGAAGCCCGTCAGGACTGGTGGATTACTCAGGCCCTGGCCCAGGGTATCGGCCTCGACTGGAGCTATCTGCACCCCAAGGATGTCTTCGCCGAGATGGCGCAGGTCATGCCGTCGCTGAACAACATCACCTGGGACCGCCTGGAGCGCGAGGACTCGGTTACCTACCCTTGCGATGCGCCGGACGAGCCGGGCAACGAGATCATCTTTGTTAACGGCTTCCCCACCACCAGCGGCCGCGGCAAGATCGTTCCAGCCAAGCTGATTCCGCCGGATGAGCTGCCGGACAACGACTATCCCATGGTCCTGACCACGGGCCGGATGCTCGAGCACTGGCACACCGGCGCCATGACCCGCCGGGCCACCGCGCTCGACATGCTGGAGCCGGAAGCCGTCGTGATGGTGAATGCGCGCGATATTCTGCGCATGGGCGTGGAGCCGGGTGATTACGTTCAGGTCCAGACCCGGCGCGGCACGATCCTGCTCAAGGTCCGCCAGGATGGGGACGTGCCCGAGGGAATGCTCTTCATCCCCTTCTGCTTCGCGGAGGCCGCGGCCAACGTCCTGACCAATCCGCAGCTCGATCCCTTCGGGAAAATTCCCGAGTTCAAGTTCTGCGCAGCCCGGATCGAACCGGTGCAGGCGGTGGCGGCACAGTAGGCACAGGTCCGCCACAGAGAGTAAGGCCGCTGACCGGTTTGGTTAATTTCGAGAGCCCTCGATAGATCAGGACAGGATTTATCGGGGTCTTCGGCGGTGAAGTGTAATCTCGGTCATATTTAACGCGCGACGCTGCGAGAATCGCGTGCGTTGGAGCGCCTGGTCAGATAAATTCCGGCCATCGCGCAGTCCTGCCCGGCAAGACTGTGCCCAAACATACTGAATCAATATCTGTCGGCCAGCCGTGAGCCCGCCCGAATGCAGTCGGCCTAACGGTTCCGCCACGAGAATATGGGGTTGAGATGTCAGCTGTACCTTCAACGAAAACGACCGGCCTGGAAGCGGGTGTGGTCACCGGATCCGACTATTTGGCCCTGGTCAAGGCATGCAAGGACGGCGGTTACGCGCTGCCTGCGGTCAACGTCGTCAATACGCATGGCTGCAACGCCGTCCTGGAAGCCGCGGCGGCGGCCGGCTCGGATGTCATCATCCAGCTTTCCGGCGGCGGCGCGCAGTTCTTCGCCGGCAAAGGCATCAAGGACAGCGAGCAGGCCAAGGTTCTGGGGGCGATCTCCGCCGCCCGCCACGTCCACACGGTCGCCAAGGCTTACGGCGTCTGCGTGGTTCTGCATACGGACCACGCGAACCGCAAGCTGATCCCCTGGGTCGAGGGCATGATCGCAGCCAGTGAAGAGGAGCACGCCCGAACCGGCCGTCCCCTCTTCTCCTCCCATATGCTGGACCTCTCCGAGGAGCCGATCGAGGAAAACCTTGCGGAATGCGCACGTATCCTGAAGCGCCTGGCGCCGATCGACATGAGCCTGGAAATCGAGCTGGGTGTCACCGGCGGCGAGGAAGACGGCGTCGGCCAGGACGTCGATCAGATCGACAACAGCAAGCTTTACACCCAGCCGGAAGAGGTCATGCGGGCGCACGAGTTGCTCTCGCCGATCGGCCATTTCTCGGTCGCGGCTGCCTTCGGCAACGTTCACGGTGTCTACAAGCCGGGCAATGTGGTCCTTCGTCCCGAAATCCTGGCTCACTCCCAGGAGCTCGCACAGAAAACGCTGGGTGGCGCCGACAAGCACTTCGACTTCGTATTCCACGGCGGCTCGGGCTCCGAGAAAGCCAAGATCACCGAGGCTGTCGGCTACGGCGTCTTCAAGATGAACATAGACACCGACACGCAGTTCGCCTTCGCTGAAGCCGTCGGCAAGTACGTCGAAGAGAACGAGCGGGCCTTCAAGTACCAGATCGATCCTGAGAGCGATAAGCCCTATAAAAAACAGTACGACCCACGCGAGTGGCTCCGCAAAGGCGAGGTCAGCGTTGTCGAACGCCTGAAGCAGGCTTTTGACGATCTGGGTTCGACCGGGAAATCCCTCGCGGGATAACGCAAGCCGGTTCAGTCCTCGCAGAAACGAGGCCGGTTTGGCATTTTCTTACGGGAAATGCTGAACCGGCCTTTTTCTTCGGAAGCATCCGGGTGCCACTCTCCGAAGTTGAGCCACATCAAAGCCCGCATCTCTCCATCCACTACACTTCTTTACAATAATCACACGGCAAAGCGAGATGATATGTACGGAGAACACCACGACCTGAGGCACGACCTTCCGGAGCACGAAGACGCCATCCATGCGCTGAAAATCTCGAACGCCCATTTTGCGAAACTCTTCGACGAATATCACGAAGTCGATCGGGAAATCCGCCGTATTGAGCAGGAAATCGAGGCCCGTGGCGATTTCGCCATGGAAGATCTGAAGAAACAGCGCATTCAGCTGAAAGACGAGCTCCTGGCGATGATCCGGGCCCATGAAATTGCAGAGGGCACGAATTAATCGCTGCAAAGCCCAACAGAGTCGGGGTGCCGCCAGTTCAAGGAGAATGATCCGGCGGCACCTAAGGCCTCAAGGCCTCCAAGTCGTCTTGCCCGGCGACCGGAACGTCATCCGCTATCTGGTAGTAGTCGCCCTTGGTATCCGCATAAATATGACAAGCCACGCTGAGGCCCGTGGGTGAATCAAGCGTGCCCGCCATGATGGAAAAGAGTTCATCGCCATGCCGCCGCCAGAACAGGCTGCTGCCACAGTCCCTGCAGAACCCTCGGCTCGCAGTCTCGGACGAACGGAACCAGGCAAGCCCGTCTTCGCGTTTCAAATGCAAGCGATCCCAACGCCCCTGGGTCGCTGCCACGTAGTGCCCGGAGGTTTTCCGGCATTGATTGCAGTGACAGGCAACCACCGGCCGCAAGGGACCGGTGATTTCGTAGTTGACCGCCCCGCAGAGACAGCCGCCTGTGTAGAGTGTCTGGTCCTTTGTCATGTGCCCCCGGCTTATGATTCCCGTTAAACGTCCAGATCGAAGAACGCCATGGTTCGGATTTCGATCGACTTGCGGGGCGGCACGAAGCCGGCCGCGCGCGGCAATTCGAAGGCCGTATGCGGACTAAAGCGGGCTGTCCCCTCGCCTCCCGAATCGTAACCAGCCGAATCGTAACCTTTGATCAGCAGGACTTCCTCCGGTGTCATCTCCGGGAAATGCAGCCAGCGATGCTCCGGATTGTAGGCGACGCTGTAGATCTCCCCAACCCGGTCCGGAAAGATGAGATCGGTGGCAACCAGATCTTCCGGTGCCAGGGTACGGGCATCGATCAGGGCCAAAGGTGACGTCTTCACTGGGTTCTCCAGGGGCCGCCAGACGTTGACTTGCGCGACGCGGCCCTCCAGCGCTTTTGCCGCCTTCGCTTCGCCGAGCAGATCGATGCTTCGCTGTGCGATGGACTTTGGCGTGTAGTCGTTGTGCACGTGCCGGGCGGGGCCACGGACTCCGTCCTCCGGCGCATCGACCCGAGTCGTATGATCGAAAGGAATCACCAAGGAGGCGCCGGTCTCGGACTTCACCAGATCGACGACCTCATCGTAGTATCGGCTCTCGACCTCATGACTGTCGCTGAAGTCCTTTACACCGGTCGGGTGATGGAGCAAGGCAAAACCCTCGGCGCTCAGGGAGGGGGTCTCCTCCAGTTCACGGGCATTAAAGATGGGCACGGATTGCGCAACGTAATCAGCGGACCGCTCCGGCTTGTCACCCGCCTCACCGATATGAATAACCGGACGCGCCGCATCGCGGACTATGTAGCTCACCTTACCAATGACATTATCCAGCATCTGCTTTCTCCAGGTCTCGTGAAGAGAGGCTCACACCAAATGGCGCATAGACCTCTAGATTCTCTCAAACAGGATCTAGAGATGTGTCGCCTGGCGGCGATGGACAAACGAGATCTTCTTCTGTATTAATTAGTTTTTCTAATCAATAAAGCGCATGAAATATAAGCTTCCACCCCTGAATAGCCTCCGTGCCTTCGAAGCGGCCGCGCGCCATCTCAGCTTTCGTCAGGCAGCCGAGGAGTTGAACGTCACCCCGGCTGCTGTCAGCCAGCAGATCAAACAACTGGAAGCCACGCTGGGGGTCCAGCTTTTCATCCGGACCACGCGCGCCCTTGCCTTGAGCGAAGCGGCCCGCGCCGCCCTGCCCGCCATCCGCAACGGCTTCGACAGCCTCCACGAGGGCATGCGCAGCCTGCAGGCGCATCATGATCCTGGAATCCTGACGGTGAGTGTGAGCCCCTCGTTCGGCATGCGATGGCTGCTGCCCCGGCTGGAGCACTTCCAGCAGTCACATCCTGACATCGAAGTCAGGATCGACGCCTCGAACCAGTTGACCGATTTCAGCCGGGGGACCGTGGATGTCGCCTTGCGCTATGGCAAAGGCGAATATGGGAAGCTTACCAGCGAACTGCTGATCGAGGACGTGGCCTTTCCGGTCTGCAGCCCGGCGCTTGTCGCACCGCCCAATAGACTGAGCAAACCGCAGGATCTGGGCGAACAGGCCTTGCTGCACGTCGATTGGGTCATGGAGAGCGAATCTGCGCCGACCTGGCCGAGATGGCTTGAATATGCCGGTGTGACAGGCGTGGATACGACACGGGGCATCCGCTTCTCCATGGACGATATGGCCGTCAGCGCGGCGATCAGCGGCCTGGGTATCGTCGTGGCCGCGCGGGCCTTCGTGATCGCGGATCTCGCGGCGGGACGGCTGGTCAAGCCCTTCCCCGGCAACCTGGATATGCCGACGGCGTTTCATCACTATGCCGTCTACCCGCCGCAGAACGCCAGGCAGCCGAAGATCAAAGCTTTTATGGAATGGGTCCGGGGCGAAGCGGCCGAGGACAAGGCCCTATACGAGACACTCCCGAAGCAACAGAACGTCGCCGGGTAAAGAATCAAAAAACCGGCACGGATCAGATCCAGTGCCGGTTTCTTCCGAAGTCCCCGCGCTGTGCGGGCTTTCGTCTTGTCTCACCATCAGGCGAGAGCCTGTTTGGCAGATGCCTCGACCTACGTCGATTGCCATCCACCATCAGGCAAATGCGGTGACGAGCAAACCCACGATCACCAGTGCGGCAACATAGCCGAGGCCGGTGCGGGTCACGACACCCCCAGAATCATCAGAACCGAACATAATCATATCCTCCTGCCACCGAACGGCGCGCCCAACTGGCGCCACCGTTCCAAAGCCGGGCTGCAGTTATGCAGCGTGGGCACCGGAAACAGAAACCCGGCGACCAGTGCGCGTTGCACCGGCGGGATAGGCTTCGTTGACGATCCGGGAGATATCCGCACGCGAAATGCCGATGTCGTTCAGGGCACGGGAGTCCATAGCTTCCATGTCACGACGCAGTTCGTTGCGCTTCTGCAGACGCCACAGCGGGTCGATGATGTAGGCGTTGATCAGGCCGCGCAGGCCAAAAGTCTCAGTCATTGTTTCTACTCCATAAAAAACTGCGTTTTCGCAGTTGCACACTGAAGCCTATTTCTTTCTTTTCTATTGCGTTTTCAAGATGAATTCGCATGCAATGGTGCATTGCAGTATTGCGGCGCCTGCATAGCTCGAGACGAAATGGCGCAATTCCGTATTTTCGTTAGTTAACAAGGCGTTAATCTTTAATTTTAAAGCGAACAAGTCAAAAATAAATTCAGCCGTGCATAGCTCTCTCCCAGGTGCAAAACACCGGGCCCGTCGGCCTTCAGGCTCGAACCCCGGCCTTGGGTGGTCTAGTCTGGAAAAATGGTGAGCAGTCGCACATCTGAAAGCCGTTCGGCGGCGCGTCCGGAGGTCGAGCTGCGCAATGCGGATTCCCCAACCGATCTCGATGCGGTGATCGGACTCTGCCGGGATTTTCGGGCCTGGCTCTGCACGCGCTACCCCGAGCACGATTGGGAAAATGACCCCTTTTACGCCCCTGCGCGCTGGGAAGGCCTCATGGAACGCCTTCACCGCCTGCATGCGCGCCCTGTGGGATTTATTCTCTTGGCATGTCTGGACGGCCAGCCGGCGGGCTGCGTCATGCTGCAGAGGCTTGAGCCCGGGGTCTGCGAGATGAAGCGGCTGTTCGTTGATCACGACTGCCGCGGGCACGGCATCGCCCGGGCCCTCTGCCGAGGCCTTATTTCGGAAGCCAGAGCGTTGGGATATCGCACCCTGCGCCTGGATACCGGCATTCGGCATCACGAGGCGCAGGCTCTCTATGCCGCCCTTGGATTCCGGCAGATCGAACCCTATTACGATTGTCCGCCGGAACTCCGCGATGTGATGCAATTCATGGAATTGGACCTGTTCTCTGTTCCGTGAGATACCACTCTTGGTAAGCTAAAACCTCGATGAAAGGTGGCGCTGATGACCGGAAAAGAGTCCGACAACCCGCTTGCAAGCATTTACGAGACCGGTGACGAAGCCGCACTGGAAACCGAATACGACAAGTGGTCCGTCAGTTACGACGCAGACACCGCCGGCAGCGGTTACCGCCTGCCCTTCCTGCTCACGGGGTTCGTGGCCCGGCACATCCCTTCGACAGAGGCTGAAATTCTGGACGCCGGTGCGGGTACGGGCCTCGGTGGCGAGAGTCTGGCCGTGCTTGGCTACCGCAATCTGACCGGCATCGATCTCTCCCGGGAAATGCTCGATCAGGCAGCTAAGACGGAAGCCTATCGTGACCTGATACAAATGAAGCTCGGCAGCGCGCTGGCCTTTGACGACCGGCAATTCGACGGCGTGATTTCAACAGGCGTCTTTACCGAAGGCCATGCGCCGGCGTCGAGCTTCGACGAGTTGCTCCGGATCACCCGGCCGGGCGGCCACATGATCTTCAGTGTCCGCGATGACATCTATTGGGAGCGAGGATTCAAAGAGAAGCAGGATAGCCTGGCAGACGCCGGCAAGTGGAAACTGGTTGAGCAGAGTGAGGCGGTGCGTGCCTACACCATTGGCGAACCGCATTTGCGTGTGATTTTTTTCGTTTACCAGGTCGCGTGATCTGCCGGGTTACTCCGTCAGGGGACGACAGCGGCGTTTAAAGTGCCGCCGCTGCAAAAGTCTCCGCCTCCAGCAAATCATCGGGTCGATTGGTGTTAAAAAAAGGATCAAGCGCGCCGGCTCCGGTTTCCACTGGCTCGAAGCCGACGGAAACGAGCTTGTGCCGCGCCGTCCAGAGATCCACCTTGCGCAGACTCTCTTCCACCACGGCCTGACGCAGATCTTCGCGCAGCGCCATCGACCAGAGCCCGAAAACCGGATGGCTGCGCCCGTTTGATTCGGCGCAGACAAGATTGGCCCCCGCCCTTTCGGCGGCCGCAAGCATCACCGGGACCATATCCCTCGGAAAAAAGGGCGCATCGCTGGCAAAGCTCGCCATCCACTCCGCCTTCGGGGCGTGAGCGGCAACCCAATCCATACCGGTGAGGATTCCCGCCAGCGGACCCGCGAAACCCTCGATCACGTCCGCCGCGACGGGCAACTTGTAGTCCGCAAAGCGTGCGGGATCGCCATTCGCATTCAGAACCAAAGGGCCGACCTGAGGAGCGGCCCGCTCAATGATCTGCGCCAGAATAGGCCTGCCGCCGAGCGGCCTCAGGCATTTATCGCCACCCCCCATGCGGCGTGATTGACCGCCCGCGAGGATGACTCCGGCAACGGCGGGAACATTCTGCTTCAAGGTCTCAGGACTCGTCATGGCTGCGGCTCGACTTGCGCTGATGGCGTTTATCCTCTTCACCGGCGGCCGAGGCATCGAAGTCGTGCTCGATCCGGTCCAGACCCGAGAGCGCCAGGAAGCGCTTGCCTTTGGAGCGGCCGATGAGAGTGAGACCGGCCTGGCGCGCCAGGTCCACACCCCAGGCCGTGAAGCCCGAACGCGAGACCAGAATCGGTATTCCCATCTGCACGGTCTTGATGACCATCTCCGACGTCAGGCGGCCTGTGGTGTAGAAGATCTTATCCTCCGGCGCGATATTCTTCAGAAACATGTAGCCCGCGATCTTATCGACGGCGTTATGCCGGCCCACGTCCTCCATGTAGAGCAAGGGACGGTCTTTGACACAGAGGGCGCAGCCGTGAATAGCGCCGGCCTCAAGATAGAGGCTGGGCGCGGAATTAATCTTGCGGTTCAGGCTGTTGAGCCATGACGTTTTTAAGAGAGCGTCGGTCGAAAGCTCGATGTCCTCGAATTTCTCCATCAGGTCACCAAAGACCGTGCCCTGCGCGCAGCCGGAAGTCCGGGTCTTCTTTTTGAGCTTTTCCTCGTAGTCGGTTTCCCGCTCGGTGCGGACCACGACCAGTTCCAGCTCCTCGTCGTAATCGATATCCGTGATCACATCGTCCGGGCGCAGCATGTTCTGATTCAGCAGATAACCGACCGCCAGATAGTCCGGATAGTCGTTAATCGTCATCATGGTGACGATTTCCTGACCATTCAGGTAAAGGGTCAAGGGGCGCTCCACAACGACCGCCGTTTCAATCGCCGTGCCGTCCTGGTCGATCCCCGAAATCCGCTCAGTCAGGCGCGGATCAGACGGATCGGGCCGCACCAGAAACTCGCTGAGAAGTTCCGGATCCTTGAGCTTCGCCCGCCCTCTCGCAGCGGAGCCAACTGTCGCCGCATTGCCGGCTGAAGTCCGACTGCCCGCCGGTGTTACCGGGGCCGCCTCCTTCGCATCGTTCGGGGATTGACTGCTCATTCAGAACCTTACTTCCATCCAGTTTTATTTGATCCCGGTCCGGTGCAACAAATAGGTGCCTGATCGGGCTTTCGCAATGAGATCACAGACATCCGCACCCGCACAAGGCAAGGCTGCAGCCACAAGTTAAATCACAGATAAGCTTCTTACAGGCCAAGAACCCGCGGTACTCACCAGTTTAATAGAAAAATACAATGGAACAGCGGAGCGATTTTTTCATTACAGCTATTGGAGAAACCGGTAAAATTAGCGAAATATTGAGGCGGATAGAGTCTGATCGTTTGAGCTAAATCAGTGAAAACGCGGCGCAGGCTCCTTATTGTGCAGGTAGACAAGGGTTTGCGAATTTCGCTGTTTTAGGTCAGGAACGATCGTGCTCAAGAAAAAAAGTGCCTCATGTCAGTTGCCGTAGATTCAAAACTGGACCCGCGGGTGAACTGTTACCGTGACGACCTCGCAGCCAGCTATCTGGAAGGCAAGGTAGATTCGCGGCGTTTCGTGATGGGACGTCAGGCACAGGTCGTGCAGTGCGGTGCACCGCTCCTGCGCAATCCAAGCGCGGACAGTCCCCAAGACAGCCAGCTGCTGGTCGGCGAGACCGTCCAGGTTTACGATGAAGCCGGTGGTTATTCGTGGCTCCAGAGCGAATTCGACGGCTACGTCGGCTACGTTCGCACCTCCGCTCTGCGTGACGAAGTCACCGAGGCAACCGATTGCGTCAGCGTTCTTCGGAGCTTTCTCTATCCGGAACCGGATATCAAAACCCCGCCGATTGCGACCCTCAACATGGCTGCGCAGGTGACGGTCAATGATCAGTATCAACGTTTCAGCCTGCTCTCGACCGGCGGATGGATCTATTCCGACCACCTGATGACGATCGATGCCCATGAGCCCGATTTCGTGGCCACAGCCCTGAGATTCCTGGAAATGCCCTATCTCTGGGGCGGTAAAGGCAATATGGGGATCGACTGCTCGGGACTGGTGCAGGTTTCGCTCGCCCGCAGCGGCCGGGCCTGCCCGCGTGACACGTACATGCAGGCAAAGACGCTGGGTATCGAAATCCCCGGAGAGGACGGTAACTATCCCATGCGCCGCGGCGATCTGATCTACTGGCCGGGCCACGTGGCCATCGTTCTGGACCAGGAAACGGTCGTTCACGCCTCGGGACACCACATGCTCGTCACCATCGAACCCTGGCGGGATGTAGACGAACGAGTCCGCATCGAAACGGGCGGCAAAGGAATAGAGGTTTTACGACGTGTTCCTCAATCAAACGGCTAAAACCCGCGTTTTCCCACCATGCGGAAAATCTGCGGAATTCTACCTCCGGGAGCCATAGACTCCTTGAGAATATTCAGTAAAATGCCAACATCAAACGCAAGAAAAGCGTATTTCACGGGAGCTCATCTTGTCGGCGCCACTGATCGATCCCTTCCAACGCAAGATTAACTATCTGCGCGTTTCCGTCACCGACCGCTGCGATTTCCGCTGTGCCTACTGCATGTCGGAAGACATGTCGTTTCTGCCGAAATCCGAGGTTCTGAGCCTGGAAGAGCTGGAACGTCTCTGCGAGACTTTCATTCATCTCGGCGTCAAGAAGCTTCGCCTGACCGGCGGGGAGCCCCTGGTCCGACGTAATATCATGCATCTGTTCCGCGGGCTGTCGCAGCATTTGAAAAGCGGCGAGCTGGAAGAGCTGACGCTGACCACCAACGGCAGTCAACTGAGCCGCTTCGCGGACGAACTGGCGGATCTGGGCGTGCGCCGGATCAACGTGTCCCTGGACACCCTGGATGCCCACAAATTTGCCGCCATCACCCGCTGGGGCAAGTTCGACAAGGTTATGATGGGCCTCGATGCCGCCAAAAAGGCCGGGCTGAAGGTCAAGATCAACACCGTCGCGCTGAAAGGCGTGAATGACGACGAGGTTGATAAGCTGATCTCGTGGTGCGGCGACGAAGGCTTCGATCTGACCTTCATCGAAGTCATGCCCATGGGCGATATCGGCGAAGTCGAGCGGGTCGATCAATATCTTCCGCTCAGCCAGTTACGCGCCAGCATCGAGCAGAAATGGACGCTCAACGAGAGCTTGCATAACAGCGGCGGTCCCGCCCGCTATGTCGACGTAATTGAGACCGGGCAACGGATCGGCTTCATCACGCCCCTGACCCATAACTTCTGCGAAAGCTGCAACCGGGTCCGGCTGACCTGCACAGGCATGCTCTATATGTGCCTCGGTCAGGAAGACGCGGCCGATCTGCGCATTCCCCTGCGCGAGAGCGACGATAACGCGGTCCTAGAAGCCGCCATCCGCGAAGCCATCACGCGCAAGCCGAAGGGTCACGACTTCATCATTGACCGCGAACACAACCAGCCTGCCGTCGGCCGCCACATGAGCGTTACCGGCGGTTAAAAGGCACCCGCAAGTTCCTTTGCGCTTTCGGGCGCTGTGTGACGGTCATGCCGGGTTCCGCGGCGCCAAGGTCCTGCGCTACCAAGCGCCACGGCTGCTACATTTAGCCAGGGGTGCCAAGGCTTGCCGGGAGCACCAAGTCTTGCCGGGAGCGCCGGGGTCTATAGTGTCGCGCCGCTCAGCGCGTTGGCCTCGGCCAGTGCCTGCTGCAGGCGGGGTATTGCGGACATCAGCCCGACGCGCTCGGCATCCTCGCTCAGTTCACGCAGGCTTTCCAGTTCAGCGCCATCGCGCAGACCGCGTCCGAAGTCTGCAAGTGCGCGTCCCCGGGCCACGTAGAACGCACTCCAGGGCGTAGGTTCGGTTCCCTTCGAATAGGCCTCCAACGCATTGGCATAGCGATCCGCTTCATCCCAGTCGCCGCCATCCAGGGCCGCGTCAATGGCGTGCTGGTAAAAATGCAGATAGTTATGGCTGACACAGCGTTCCTGCAACAGCACTTCGCCCTCGATCAGCGCCCACTTTCTGAGCGCCACGTCCTTGGTCTCGACGGCTAGCGCGGAAAGGATCCATGCGGCACCGTAGGTCCGGGCGCTGGAAGCCACGCGATAGGCCTCTAACAAGCGTTCTTCGATCGATTCGCCGTGCCCCAGCCTGGCCAGCGACTGCATCTTGTGCATGAGGCTTTCCCCCTCGAAAACGCTCGACCCCAACTGCTGCGCCAGCAGGTAAGCACGCTCAACATGCTCATAGGAACCCGCGGGGTTTCCCATGTAGAGCATCGTCGGACCGATGACCAAGTGCGCCAGCATCTCCGCGCGGTAGTTATTGACCTGCAGGGCGATCTCAATTGCCCTCAGCGCGTCTTCTTCGGTCCGTTCAAGATCGAGCAGATAAAAAGCAATGATCGCACGCATAGGCAGGTTCGTGCAGAGCAGTTCGCGGACGTTCTCCCGCTCACAGAGACCGATGCACTTGTCGAAGTAGCCATAGGCGGTTTTGAACCAGCCGCGCTGGTAATAGGCGTCTCCAAGTCCACTCAGTGCCCGCGCCTCATCCAGCACCGAGCCGCTGCGCTGCGCCGCGAGAATTGCGCCCTCATGCGCCTCAAGGCACTCGTCCAACCGGCCCAGCGGGAAGTAGACGGCACCGGTCAGGGAATAGATCCGCGCAAGGCTGCGGTCGTCAGCGCAGTTCAGTGCCGCCTCCTCGGCCTTGGCAAGCACATCCAGGGCCTGATCAAACTTGCTGATCAGACGCAGGCCCTCCGCCATGCCTGTCCAGGCACGGCATTTTTCGGCATCGCTCTCGGCATAACTCAATGCGCGTTCATAAACCTCGACAGACTTGCTGACACTGCCCGGCACGCGCAGGAGGAATCCGCTGAGCAGCGAGAGATCATAGCTCAACACCCGGTCGCGCGACCGCTCCAGCCCGCGCGACGCAAGTTCAAGCGCGGTGCCGAAATGATACTTCGCGGCTGAATGACGGGCGGCCTGCAGGATCGCGGCGGCAGCTTCCGGGCTCTCGGCCCGGTCCAGATGATCGGCGTAGAGAATGGCGTTCTTGCCCTCGAAAAGCTTCGATGCCTCGATATGCATCTTATCGCGCTCGGACTTCAGAATGGCACCGTAGATGGCCTCGTGGATCAGCGCATGGCAAAAAGCGAATTCGTTGTCACCTTCGGGACGCAGGATCGCGATTTCCGTAAGATTCGCGCAATTGTATTCCGCATCGCCGAGGACTTCTCTCAGATCGGCAAGACCGAAGCGTTGTCCCAGGACCGAAGCAACGTTCAGAGCATGTTTTTCGCGGGCGGACAGGACGTCCAGGCGTGCCAGAACAATGGACTGGATCGAGCCGGGCAGTTCTCTGGTCTCATGTCCGTAGGCGCGCAGCAACTGATCCAGGAACAAGGGGTTGCCCTCTGAGCGCGCGATGCAGGCCCGCGCATAGGCGTCGTCGACATCCAGGTACTGGCGGGACAGCACCGCGCATTCGTCACTCGACAGCGGCATCAAGTCCAATGTCGTCAGGGGCACGCCTTGCGCACTTGCGCGCCAGCTGCGGTCCAGAGGATCTTCGATGACACGCGACGTCATCAAAAGAATGACAGGCGCGTCTCGCAACTGAGCAGCAACGCCAGCGAGGATCGTAAGTGTGCGGTCGTCTGCCCAATGGATGTCATCAACCAGAATCATGACCGGCTGCTCCAGGCAGCGGCGTTCGATCAAGCTGGACAGGAGCTGGATTTTGCTGCTCAAGCGCGATGCATTTTCAATCGTTGTATGAAGCGATTCAAGTTCGGCCGGCTGTTGCATATCCAGGAAGTCGTAGAGAAAAGCGCGGGCATCCTGAGGCAGCCAGCCTTTCACGACAGCATCTTCGAAAGCCGCGTCGACGGCTCTGGCCTCGGCCCCCCATGGGAGGTCAAGAAGGGACAGGGCCAGGTTCTTAAGGGCCCCACGGCCACGTTCGGAACCGAAATCCTGGAGGCGTCCCATGTGGCAGTCATAACCTTCCCGCCGTGCAATCCTCTGCAACTCGTTCGATAAACGGCTTTTGCCGATACCGGCCTCGCCGCGCAGATAGACCACGCGCCCTTTGCCTGACTGCACACAGCTGCGTGCAATGCCCGCGAATTGCTCCAGTTCAACCTCCCGTCCGACAAAGCTTGTCTCCTGGCTTTCGTCCCGCTCCTGCCGCAGTTGAACCAGTCGCCAGGCTCTGGTCTCGCTCGGGATACCGTGGATCAGCAGGCCATCCATCAGCTCGCCCTCCACCGCATGCACGACAGACTGGTAAAAGCTATCCGACACGATGATCTCGGAGGGTCCGGCGAGGTCCTGCAGGCGGGCCGCGAGGTTGACGGATTCCCCAAGCACCGTATAGGCACGGTGCAGGCGGCTGCCGGTCTTGCTCGCAATCACCTGTCCACTGGCCATACCGACATGAACTTTCAGCTCATGACCGACTTCCTCGGACAGCGCCGCGATACGCTGACGGATTTCCAGGGCTGCGCGCATCGCCCGTTCGGAGTCATCGCTGTGGGCCACCGGCGCCCCGAAGATCGCCATGACGTTGTCGCCCATGTGTTTGTCGATCGTGCCGCCAAACTGTGTGATGACCTCGTCGGTCACGTCGAAGTAGCGATTGAGCAGCCGATGCATGTCTTCCGCCCAGAGCTGTCCGGACAGAGCCGTAAAGTTCGATAGATCGGCAAACATCACCGCCACATGGCGTAGTTCAGCCGCCGGCGCATCGGGTTGCGGCAGGTCGGTGGCCCGCCGCCGGCGCTCCGGACCTTTGAAAGCTCCAGCGGTCTCGGGACGGGCAGCGGATGGCTGCCCGGATGGTTCGGTTTCGCCTGGCACTGCCTTTGGAGCCTGTACAGGCTCTGCAACTGCGGTGCCGTCCGCTTTCGCACCATAGCGCCGGCGGTCCAGGATCTTCCGTTGAAGCGCTTCTGTCTCGTTTGCCGGCGCGACGTCCAATTCCTTGCGCAGTACGTCCTTGCAGATCTGATACTGGCGCAGTGCATCGTTCAGCTTGCCCTGATCCGCAAGCAGGCTGATGAGCCTGCGGTGCCCCTCCTCATTGAGCGGGTCGTGACTGACAAGGGCGGAGGCAACCTCGACGGCGCGGTCCATCTGACCGTCAAGTTCCAGCAGCTCGCCGAGGCGCTCCATCGCCCCCAGCGCCATCTGGCAATAACGGCGTTGCTCGCTGACGAGCCAGTCCTCGAACTCGGGCGCGGTAACGGTCAGGTTCTGCAGCAGATCACCGCGATAAAGGGCGATGGCATCCGTCAGATTGCCGATGGTGTCATCTTGAACGAGACGCTGAAACTCCAGGGCATCGACCGTGACGGCCGCCTCGTTCAGAGTCACGAATTCGCTGTCCGACCGCAACGCATCGGCGTCGTTCGGCGGCAGGCATTTGCGCAGCGTCATCAATGCCTGACGCAGGCTGGACCTGGCCTGGGCGTCACCGCTGTTGCCCCAGAACAATGAAGCGAGCATGTCGCGGGATTGGGGCATGCCCTGTGTCAAGGCGAGATAGCTGAGCAGCGCACGCGCTTTCTTCGCCGACACGGCAATCGGACGGCCGTCGTCGGTTTCGAAACGGAAACCACCTAAAAGCTGCATGCGCATGCTGGGCATTGTTTGTTCCTTGCACCCCTCTTCCGCTTAACCAACACGGCGGGTGCGCCGGATATTCCATTTACACAAAAAAAAAGTTGTTCCAGGGACTGCCGGTCAGTCTGCCGGAGAGAAGTATCTTAAAATCTGCGGTTCCCGCGTCTCTTCGGCAGGCGGGATCACATACCGCAGACCTCCCACTATACTTGATCAGGCCTCAGAATTCCAACGCACTGAACTGCAGACCTCGCCTTTCACGTGAAGTTCCGAACTTCATGCACGCTTTGATCTACATAACGCCGGAGTGAAACAGCCGCCAGCGATGCACCTTATACCGCCCGGGCAATGGGCAGGTTCATCAAGAGGTTCTGTGGCTTCAGCTTCAAGAGTTCGTCAGCCGTCATGGCCATGCCCAGATAAACCGGTTTGCCCTCCAGGTCGGGCCGCATGTCGCCGGCATCCTTGAATTCGAGCCGGAAGAGACTGAGCAGGCGTGCGTTCCGCGACTCCTCGATCTCCTCGCCGTTATAGAGATCGTTCAGGATCTGATTGGCTTCCGCATCCAGGCCGATATGCCAGGACCATTTGGGGTCGCTGATCTGCTGAACCGGATAGATCGTCACCTCGACGGACAGGAAATGGAAAACCCAGGCTTCGAGCACGCGGCAAAGCGCATCGAGCCCCGGCCGGGTAAAGCTCACATCGATCACCGTGTCGAAGCTGTCGCTTCTCGGCCAGTAGATCTCGGCGTTCTCGGCACTGAGCACATCCAACTCGACGGAGCGCATGGGTGTGGCATTGTCGGCAAGCAGTTTGCCCAGAGATCCGAAGCCGCCGTCGCGGGTATACATCTCGACGATTTCCTCATCCGCCAACATGATGCCGCTGTCCTGGATGCTGACTTTTTGGCTCCGAAACAGCAGTTCCGCCGCCCGCGCACGGAAGGCGTCGTTCCGGCCTTCGAGAATAGTCCGCAGGATGGCATGGACCATCTGATCGATGAAAAGCGGCGGGACCGTGACGGCATTGCGCAGGATTTTAAGATAGGCTGCCTCCAACGTCTTTTCGGCGATCAGGACGTCGCGAAAGTCCAGGACGATCTGATAGTTATCGCGCGCATCCGGGTCCTGAAGCTCCGCGAGCCGTGCTGCGGTCACCTTTTGCCGGGGATCCTCCAGAAGCTGCGCGTGCAATGCCTGCTCCGACTTACAGGATTCCTCGACGATGGCCATCTCCGGGCGCTGGAAGAACGCGCGAAGGTATTCATTGGTGACATAGAGCCGCCCGTCTTCGCCGCGCCGCAGTAAATGATAGCCGCTCGTCAGCCAGAATTCAGCATCCAACGACGGCGGCAACTCCGCACCACCCGCTTGTTCGTTCTGTTCCATATCAACTCTCGTTCTGGAGGGCGTCATCGTCGGGATCGCTCTCCTGTTCGACGATTTCCCAAATCTTCGCGTGCGACTTCGGACCTTCCGGGGTAATGACCCGGAAAGACTCGACGATACCCCGGTCTTCGAGTTCGCGCGACACCGCCAGCAAGGTGTTAATGGGATGATCGCACAGGCTCGCGGCAAAGGCAGCCTCTTCCTCGGCAGCGGGCCGAGCCGCGGCCATATCCGGTGCGCCGTAGTGCTCGACAAAATGCCGGGCCAAGAGATCTATAATGCCCTCATAACTCTCCCGGTCGATGTCCGTCACGGTCACAAGCGTCGAACGGCCAAAGGACTCCAGGCCGAGAAAGCCATGGGCAAAGGCCTGACGCGTTTTCCCCTGCAGATCCTCCGGAGTCAGTTGCGAGAAGGCAAATGCCCCTGATACAGCCCATTCTCCGGGCGCCGCGGCGGACTCAAAGACCGAAACGTCCGATTCGTCGAGGCGTATGCTGCGCGGAAAGCGCAAGGGCTTCTCGGTCATGCTATCGGGACACCCAGCTTGGCCCGGCCAACGCGTCCGACAGCGGTCTTGTCTTACTCCCCTCGCGACAGAGTCCCCCCTGGGAGTCGATCTCTTTTTTGGGCTCCTCGCTCTGTTTCAGGCGCGCCAGCCACGCCAGCCGGACGGGCTCAAACCCCTCCTCCTGCCAGCGGTGGACCCAGGTCAGAAAGTGACGGGCAAAACTCTCGGTAAGCTGATCGGCCGTGATATCGCCACAGCCCTCGTCGTAGAGTGTCGTCTCGTTGACTTTGCGCCCCGGCGCGTCGTCCGTGAGATCCATCTGGACCGCAATGCTGAAGCCGATCACCAGCCAGGCGGGAACCTGATCGTCGTCCTCGACTTCGGCCATAGCCACGCGGAAACCACCCACGAAGCCTCCATTCACATCGACCGCGTCCGGCCAGCGAAAGTGAACCGCGAGCACAGGCGGTCCGATGGCGCCCAGAGCATCGCCGAAAGCCACCATGGCCAGAGGCAGCATAGTCAGGGATTCGGCAACCGGCGACTCAGGCTCCAGCACGATGGCCAATTCGACCCGGTCCAAACGTTGAGACCAGTGAAAATCGCCGGCCTCACCCTCACCGGAACCGGCCGCGGCGACCGCTGTTTCAAAGGGATCTTCGCCGGGCGCGAGGCGCTTCAAACTCAAAAGTGGCGGTAACTGAGGATATTGCAAAATGATCGCTTCCCGGTCTTTTATGATGGGCCGCCGCCTGTTTCCAGCCAGCGCGGTGCGATCTTTCACAATCAGGAGGGGATTGTCCAATCTATTGGCCGAATTCTCCGAAAAATACGCCGATTCTATGACCCCGCCCCTCAGCTCCCAACCAGGGTCACCCCCTGTTGAGACAGACCGACCGAGACATCGCTGTCTTTTGCAATGGGCCGGGCGACGTCACCAGAGATCACGAAGAGCTCACCGATCGGCGTTTCGACGCTGTATTCGATATGACTGCCCAGATAGGTCGCTTTGCGCACAACGCCTCTCGGGCTCTCGCCCTGCACTTCAGTTTGCAGCGTAATCGCCTGAGGACGAATGGCGATTCGGACCGAGCCAGTCTCTAAACCTCTGGCGGGCAGCCTGAGCCGGATATCCCCAAGCGCGACCAGCGCTTCCGTGCCCTCGAGCGAGAGGATTTCCGCGTCGAGCAGATTGGCATCGCCGATGAAGTCAGCCACGAAGAGATCGGCCGGTTCGTCATAGAGTTCACGGGGCGAGCCTTCCTGTGCGATACGGGCCTGGTTCATCACGATGATCCGGTCCGAGACCGCCAACGCCTCCTCTTGATCATGGGTCACATAGACCGACGTCAGGCCGAGCTTTTGCTGAATCTCCCGAATTTCTTCCCGGACCCTACGCCGAAGCTTGGCATCGAGATTCGACAGGGGTTCATCGAACAAAAGAACCTGCGGCTCCAGTACCAGTGCCCGCGCCACCGCAACGCGCTGTTGCTGGCCGCCTGAAAGCTCACTCGGCAGCCGGTCGCCGTAGCCCTTCAGCCCCACCAGTTCCAGGCCGTCGTGCGCGCGCTCGCCGACCTCCTGTTTCGCCAGGCCACTAACGCGAAGACCATAGGAGACATTCTCGAGCACAGTCATGTGCGGGAAAAGCGCATAGGACTGGAAGACCATACTGACATCGCGATCCGTCGCGGGAAGCGATGTCACCTCTTCATCGCCGATCAGAATCCGGCCATGA
The DNA here is from genome assembly GCF_007004665.1 of Denitrobaculum tricleocarpae. GTDB lineage: Bacteria > Pseudomonadota > Alphaproteobacteria > Kiloniellales > Kiloniellaceae > Denitrobaculum > Denitrobaculum tricleocarpae. The sequence continues at coordinate 99,166 of NZ_ML660064.1, forward strand.
GTCGCCATTTCCAGACCGGCAATCATACGCAGCGTCGTTGTCTTGCCGCATCCGCTCGGCCCCAGCAGAGTCACCAGAGAGCCTGCTTCCACGCGGAAGGAAACCTGATCCACGGCCACCACCGGACCGAAGGCCTTGGTGACCGCGTCAAAGCTGACCGATGCTGCTTTACTCGCGATTGTCATGCCGCCTTACTCTCCGCAATTGGTGATGCAACACCGCTATCTTGGTTTCGCCGTTTGATGCGCCGTTCTCCAACTGCGAACTGCACCATGGAAATCGCCACAAGCATGACCAGGATCAGAACCGACGAATAGGCAATCGCGAGGCCGTAATCATTGTTCTCAACCCGGCCGATAATGTAGGAGGTCGCCATATCGTAGTTCGCGCTGACCAGGAAAATCACCGCAGAGATGGCCGTAATGGCGCGCACGAAACTGTACACCAAAGCCGCGACGATGGCGGGACGCAGCAAGGGCAAAATGACTTTCCGCACAGTGGTGAAACTGGTCGCGCCCAGGGTCAGAGAGGCTTCGTCGAGGCTCTTGTCCAGCTGGCTCATGGAGGCGATGCCTGCCCGGACCCCGACCGGCATGTTCCGGAAGATGAAACAGATCACCAGAATGACACCCGTGCCGGTCAACTCGATCGGAGGAACATTGAAGGCCAGAACGTAGCTGACACCGATGACCGTGCCGGGAATGGCGAAGCTCAACATAGTGCCGAACTCAAAACTATCCTTGCCCGCAAACCTCTGCCGAACCAGCAGATATGCGGTGACCAGACCAATGCCGGCGGTCAGTGGCGCCGACACGCCCGCGATGATCATGGTGGTGAAGAAGGAATTCCAGGCCGATCCGGTCCAGAGCATGCCGCCCTCTCCTGATGAGACAGAGAATGCCGCGATGTAATGGCGCAGCGTCAGGCTGTGGTCCCTGCCCCAGGTTTCTACAAACCCGCCGAAGACGATCATGACATAGATAATGATGGTCAGGACGGCCCAGGGAACCGCGGTTCCGTAGACAAGCCAGGTCAGACGTTTGGGCAGGTAAGGATGCGTGCCCGAATCACCTTTGCCGGTCACGGTCGTATAGGACTTCTTCCCGAGCCAGCGGCGCTGAGCATAGAAGGCAGAGAGCGTGAAGCCCAACAAGATAAGCGCCAGAACGGCCGCACGGCCCTGATCGTTCTGTGCCCCGACAATGGCGAAAAAAATCTCGGTCGAGAGCACATCATAGTTCCCGCCCAGAACCAGCGGATTACCGAAATCGGCCATGCTCTCGATAAAACCCAACAGAAAAGCGTTGGCGAGCCCCGGCCGCATCAAGGGAAGCGAGATAGTGGTAAAGGTCGTCCAGCGGTCGGCACGCAGGGTCTGCGCGGCCTCTTCCATAGAGGGACTCACACCCTCGACAACACCAATCAGCACCAGAAAGGCGATGGGCGTGAAGGCCAGCATCTGCGCGAACCATATGCCCGGAAGACCATAGATCCAGCGCCCCGCGGGAATGCCCAGAAGATCGCTCGCGAACTGGGTCACGCTGCCCGAGCGGCCGAACAGCAGAATGATGGCCAGGCCGATGACGAAGGGGGGCGTGATGATCGGCAGAACTGTGAGCGCCCGCAGCAGCTTCTTGGCGCGAAAGCGCGTCCGTGTGACGACGAGGGCAAAGGCGAGCCCCAGGATCGTCGTGCCAGCTCCCACCGTCACTGCCAGAAACAGGGAATTCCAGGCCGCACCGCAGGAGACGTTGCCGCTCAGACAGCCCAGACCCCAGATCTTCTTATCGAAAAACTTCGTCAGGAACACCGAAGGCGCATAGAGGCCCGCGTCATCCTTTAAAGCACTGAGGAGGATCTGAATGACCGGGAAGAGAATGAAAATACCGACGAGTGCGATGACCAGCCCGATGGAGCCGACCACGAACACATCGCCGTTGATCGCACCGCGGGCCGCAATTCCCTGGGTCAGAAAAAACAGGAACCCCGCCGAAGTCAGCAGCGCCCCGTAGCCGAGGCCGAACTGGCGCCGCTCCAAAGGGCCGAAAAGCTGCTCGAGGCCCGCGAACTCCCAGCCGTCGATCCCGATGGAAAAACCCTGGAGGCCGACATAAGCAAGTCCGCCGAGCCCAGAGATCAGGAGAATACTTGCGAAAAGCGGATCGTTCTTGGCCCGGCCGATCAGCCCCAGAGGCAAGAGCAGAAAGAAGCTGATCGGGGCCAGCCAGATCTTATCGTCCAAAAAGACCTGAAGAATACCGGGCGCATAGTCCCGGTCAGCGGGGTAGCCGTCAAAAAGCCATTCGAAAATCCAGAAGCCGTCCTCTATGGCGTACCACGGCAGGAGCGCGTAACCGAGCCAGCCCACGGCCAGCCATAGAGCAACGGTTCTGTTCATCAAGGAGACGGTCTCTCAAAGCTGTCTGAATTGGGCGTCGCCAGGGGCTGATCGGGGCCGACCGGGCCAGATCCGGCCGATCAGCCCCTCGCAGCTCAACGCGGCAGAGACTTTACTTCGTCGTCCCACTTCTTCAGCAGACGCTTGCGCTCCGCCGAAGATCCGTACTTTTTAAAGTCGTAATCAATCAGCTTGATCTCATCGAGTTTCGGCGCGCTTGGCGAAGAGTCGGCGGCCTTGTTCGACATGACCTGGTAGGCCTTGACCTCCAGGGACCGCGACTGAACAGCCGACGTGAGCGCCCAGTCGTAGAACTTCTGAGCGCTTTCGGGATTGCGGGCGCCCTTGATAATGCTCATGGATCCGATCTCGTAACCGGTACCCTCCGAGGGGGCCACGACATTGATCGGAAAGCCGCTGACCGCCTGTTTCACCGCGTCATGCATAAAGACAATGCCGATGGTGGTTTCGCCACGGGCCGCAGCCTTGATCGGTGCCGATCCGGATTTGGTGTACTGGTTGATGTTCTTATGCAGGGCCTTCATGAACTCGAAGCCCTTTTCCTCCCCGAAGAGCTGAACGATGGTCGCCAGCGTCGTATAGGCCGTGCCGGAGGAATTCGGGTTCGCCATCTGAACTTCACCCTTGTAGACAGGATCCGTCAGATCCATCCAGCTCGCCGGCACCGGCAGGCCTTTCTCCTTCAGCAGTTCCGTGTTGTAGCCGTATCCCAGACCGCCGGCATAGATCCCGATGGTCTTGTCGTTGGCCGAGGCGGCCTGACTGAGCGCCCAATCATGGAGTTCACCGCGCATGGGCGAAACATAGGCCTCGGTCAGTCCCTCCTCCGCCGCCTGCAGATGAGGGTCGCCGGTCCCGCCCCACCAGATGTCACCCTTGGGATTGCGGGCTTCAGCCTTGATCTGGGCGAAGGTCTCCCCCGAGCTCTTACGGCTCATGGCGACCTTGATACCGGTTTCCTTCTCGAAAGCCTGCACCATCAGCTGGCACCAGTCTTCCTGGGCAGAGCAATAGTAGGTGAGCTTGTCGGCTGCGAAGGCCGTCGATGTTGCGAAGCCTGAAAGGGCGACGACTGCAGCAGCCGCCGCGCCGAAAAGCCACTGCGAGCTGCGTGTTGTTTCATTCATGATTCATTCCTCCCTGTTGGCGATATTACTTTTTATTTTCAAACCGTTATTTGAAATCTCTATCGCCGTTTATTATGATGCACCCCTTCAGGGAACCTTTGCTCCTGTCTAAGGCGCCGGTACCGGATTTGCGGAATTCGTTTTCCACGAAGTCATAGGAATGGAATATCGTTTCCATACACATTGCAATAAAATTGTCATAAAACTGTAATCTCTATTTTCTTGTACCCGCCCCTGTTCACACCGAGCGTAGACCCGTCACCCTGGTCACGGATTCAAAGTTTCTTTCAATGACACGCAATTCCAACGAACGACGGCTTGAAGTGGCCTGCGAGGTTGCACGGCAAGCCGGAAAACACGCCCTCTCCTACTTCGCCGACCGCAGCAGGCTCAATATCGAGGGCAAGGGCGTCCAAGACATGTTCAGTCAGGCGGACGTGGAGACCGAAGTGCTCATCCGTGAGCAGCTGGCGGCCGCCTTTCCCGATGACGGCTTTTTCGGCGAGGAGACCGAGCCCTCCGGATTGGAGTCTTCAAACGGAACCTGGGTCGTGGATCCGATCGACGGAACCGCCTGTTTTGTCGTCGGTATTCCAACCTGGTGCGTCTCGATCGCCTTCGTCCGCAACAAAAGGATCGAGATCGGAGTCATCTACGATCCCAACAGCGACGAGCTTTTCTCGGCCTCTCATGGCCAGGGTTCATTCTTGAACGGTCAGGCCATAGCCGTCGCGAAGGCGCAAGACTTTACCGGCGGCATGACCGGGTTCAGCTTTTCCCACCGGGCCACGCCGCAATCCATCACGGGCGTGCTGGAGAGACTCCTGAGCCAGGGGGGAATGTTTTACCGCAACGGATCCGGGGCCCTCACTTTGGCATACGTCGCCTGTGGCCGGCTCAATGCCTTCTTTGAACCCCATATGAACTCATGGGATTCCAGTGCAGGCGTTTTGCTCATCAGAGAAGCCGGTGGCTGGGCGAATGAGACTCTTGAGGGCGATGGCTTGGTCAAAGGTGCGCTGGTGATGGCAGCCGCGGACGGGCTTGCCGGGTCTTTGAAAAAGCTCATACTCGGTGACGAGACTTCATCCTAAAGACCTGATAAATGTAGGCGCCGCGAGCCCACTTAAGTCTTCTTGTCAAAAAACGCCACGATTCGGTTCTGCTGGGTTTCGCTCAAGGTCGGCCAGAGCTGATCCATGTTCACTTTGACCTCCTTGGCGCCCGCCAGATAGGCCTTACCGTACCAGATATAGGCCAGCTCGCTCAGCTCATCCTCGTCCTTCCGCTCGGGACTGAGGCCCTGCGCGTACATCCAGGCAATCAGCTCCATGGCCTCCTGTTCGCCCGCTTTGGCCTGCTCCACGAGCATTTCGACGTCTTTCGATGACGCCCGGCCCGATTTTACGCGCTTTGCCAGCGCGGTGCGGGCCGCAATGATGTCGGCCGCCGCCTTTGCCGCGGCTTCGCGCTCTTGAGCCGCCTGCTGCCGTGCCGCCAAGACGCCGGCAATGGACTTGGGCACCTCGACTTTTCCAGGGAGTTCGTCACACCATTCGGGCGTTTCGCCATAGCTGGCACAGATAAAGCGCTTGGTCAGAATATCGGCGCCGCGCCAGTAATCCTCCGTGTAGGATACCGCCTGGGCCGGCGTCACCTGAAGCGCGCTCCATAGAAGTGCTATCGAAATCAAACGCATATCAACCGGCCGCTTCCTGCGATCCCGTTTCGCTCCATCAGAGAGCTTAGCCCTCTTGAGGGCGGAATACTGCCGTTAAAACTTTAAGATCGCGTTTTTATCCAATTGATTTTAAATAAAATTTTATCTTCTTCACCTTGAGGAATCGGTTCTCGATTCTGGCGTTTGACGACACATTCCATTAAATTGGAAAAATCATTCCATTTCCTCTGCCGGAAGATCATGTCCCAGACAACACCGCCTTCAAGCTACGAAGACCTGCGCAGGATCATCTCGACAAGACACGATGGCTTGAGCAAGCGCCTCAGTCAGATCGCGGCTTTCGCCCTGGCCAATCCCAACGATATGGCGCTGGAAACCGTCTCGGAAATTGCCGCACGCGCTGCAGTCCAGCCTTCCAGCCTGATTCGCTTTGCCAAGACCTTTGGTTTCGATGGCTTCAGTTCCATGCAACGGGTGTTTCGCGAGCGCCTGACAGAGCGGCAACCAAGCTACCGGGAACGCATCAAAGCTCTAAAAGAGCAAAGCGACGCGCCGCTGACAGCCATCACCGTCCTCGACCGCTTCACCGAGGCCGCATCCCACGCACTCCATCACCTGCGCGAAGAGACCAAGCCGGAATTGCTGGAGCGGGCCATCGAACATCTGGCCGAAAGCCGACAGACTTACATCATGGGGCAGCGCCGGGCCTTTCCGGTCGCAGCTTACCTCAACTACATGCTCAGCCACCTGGGATGCCGGGTCTCGTTGATCGATTCAGTGGGCGGGATGGCTTTCGAACAAGCGCGAAGCCTTTCGTCCAACGATCTGCTTCTTGCCATCAGCTTTCAGAGCTATGCCCCTGATACGCTTGCGATTACGACCCAGGCCCGTGAACAGGGAAGCAAGGTCATCGCCATCACGGACGGCCCCCTCAGTCCGCTTGCAGCGTTATCGGATGTCTGCTTCGAAGTTGAGGAAGCACAGGTCGAATCTTTCCGCTCGCTCTCGGCCTGCATGTGCCTGTCTCTGTCGCTCGTCGTCTGCCTGGGTTACCGCCTGGAGAAGACCACAGACTTTGACCGTCTCTTTGCCTAAGACGCCTCACCAAACCAGGGTAACGGTGCGTTTTTCCTTGAAGGACTGAAGGGCCGCATCCGCCAGACGCAAAGCCGCGTGACCGTCGTATCCTCCCGGACTTGGCTCGGTGCTGGAGGAGACCGCATCGATGAAGGCATCGAGTTCGGCTTTATAGGCGGCTGCATAGCGTTCCAGGAAGAAATAGAGAGGCTTATCTCGGGAGACACCGTCCCCGGTCGCGGCTTCCACCGTCGTCGGCCGGTGGTTTTCGGCGCGCAGCATACCTTTGCTGCCCAGCACCTCGATGCGTTGATCATAGCCGTAGGCCGCCCGGCGACTGTTGCTGATCTGGCATAGGCGTCCACTCGCTGTCCGCAAAGTCACCAGGGCAGTATCCACATCACCGGCTTCGGCAATGGCTGGATCAACCAGGCAACTGGCTGTGGCGGCGACCTCGACAGGCTCCTCGCCCAGAAGCCAGCGCGCCATGTCGAGGTCGTGGATCATCATGTCCCGGAACAAGCCGCCTGACACCTTGATATAGTCGATTGGCGGGGGTGCAGGATCCCGGCTGGTGATGCAGACCATTTCGACTTCGCCGACTTCCCCTTCCGCAAGCCGCCGCTGCAGCGTGGCGAAACTTGGATCGAAACGCCGATTGAACGCCAGCGCGAGAGGGACACCCGCCTCCTTCGCGACCTCCAGGCAGCTCTCGACCCGCGTCAGGCTCAGATCGATCGGCTTCTCGCAAAAGATCGCCTTCCCAGCCCGTGCCGCAGCTTCGATCAGATCCGCATGGGTGTCGGTCGAACTGGCGATGATCGCGGCGCCAACAGCCCGGTCGGCCAGGGCCGTCTCCGTCGAGACGACTTGCGCGCCATATTTATCCGCCATGGCCCGCGCCGCCGCCTCGTTGACGTCCACGACATAACGCAGCGTCGCCCCGCTATGAAGGGCGATGTTATCGGCATGAATTGCGCCGATCCGACCGGCGCCAAACTGGCAAAACTCGAGCACTTTGAAGTTTCCTTGTGACAGGGACCTGATGCAGCATTTTACCCTCTCCGCTCATCCCTGTCGGAGAAAAACCGGACTGCGTCATTCGCTCTATCAAAATTTCTATTCTCAACTTGATAGTCAAATAGAATTTTTGTTTCATAACCCTATTATCCGGGCCAGCGCAAACGCTGGGAGTTAAAGCCAAGTGGGAGCATAAGAGCATGACGGAGCGCCGCTTCGATGTCATCGGAATGGGCCGCGCGGGGGTCGACCTCTATGGCGAACAGATCGGCGGCCGCCTCGAGGATATGGCGAGCTTCGCCAAGTACGTCGGCGGCAGTCCTTGCAACACCTCAATCGGCGCTGCCCGCCTCGGCTTGCGGCCGGCCATGCTGGCGCGTGTGGGCGATGAGCATATGGGCCGTTTCATCCGCGAGACCCTTGATGCCGAGGGGGTCGATACGAGTCATTTGAAAACCGACAAGGAGCGTCTCACCGCGCTGGTCATCCTGGGCATCCGGGACCGTGAAACCTTTCCGTTGATATTCTACCGCGAGAACTGCGCGGACATGGCCATCGATCCTGCCGACTTCGATCCGGCCTTCATCGCCGACTCCAAATGCCTGCTGGTCAGCGGCACGCACTTTTCCACGCCCCAGGTCGACAATGCCAGCCGCACCGCCATGCGCTACGCGCGCGAAGCCGGAACCAAGGTCGCGCTGGACATCGACTATCGCCCCGTCCTCTGGGGCCTGACCGCGCGCGGCCTCGGCGAGCAGCGGTTCGTGGCCAGCGACACGGTCAGCGAACACCTGCAATCCATTGTGCCGGACTGCGATCTGATCGTCGGCACGGAAGAAGAGATCCATATCGCGGGCGGCAATACGGACACGCTGACCGCTCTGAGGCACCTGCGGACGCTGACCGACGCCGTTCTGGTGGTCAAGCGCGGCCCCATGGGCTGCGTCGTCTTCCCCGGTGCCATCCCGCAGGACATCGAAGACGGCATCAAAGGTCCGGGCTTTCCGATCGAGGTCTTCAATGTGCTGGGCGCAGGCGATGCCTTCATGGCGGGTTTCCTGCGCGGCTGGCTGCGCGACGAAGCTTATGAAACCTGTTGCGCGTACGCGAATGCCTGCGGCGCTTTTGCCGTGTCCCGGCATGGCTGCTCGCCGGCCTGTCCCAGTTGGGACGAACTCTCCGATTTTCTGGAAAAAGGCAGCCCGCACTTTCGGCTGCGCGACGACGCTCGTCTCGAGCAGCTGCACTGGGCCAGCAATAGGGCGAAGGACTGGCCGGAGATCTGTGCCTTTGCATTTGACCACCGTATTCAGTTGGAAGCGATTGCCGAGCGCCACGGCAAGGATGAGAGCGCGATCAACCGCTTCAAATTGCTGGCATGGAAAGCCGCCGAGAACGCGGGCGTCCTGCGTAACGAAGGCGGCGGTATCCTCTGCGACGGGCGCCTTGGCCAGGACGCGTTGGATGCCGCAAGCGGCAAGGGCCTTTGGATCAGCCGTCCGATTGAACTGCCGGGGTCTCGGCCGCTCCGCTTCGAAGGTGGCGGTAACGTCGCAGCCACCCTCAGGGAGTGGCCCGTGGAGCACTGCGTAAAGTGCCTGGTTTTCTATCACCCTGATGATCCGGAGAACCTCCGGTCGGATCAGGAAAGCAAACTGCAAATGCTTTTCGAAGCCACCCGCAAAGCCCGCCTCGAACTCCTGCTGGAGGTCATCCCCCCGAACGGGAGTGACGTGGACACCAAAACCGTCGCGCGTGCCATGCAGCGGTTTTATGACATCGGGATCTTTCCCGACTGGTGGAAGCTGCAACCACCCAGCGCCCAGGAAGGTTGGGAAAACATCGCGCGCGTCATCGCGCAAAACGATCCTTACTGCCGCGGCGTCTTGCTCCTGGGCCTGGATGCCCCCGAGACCGAGTTAGAAGCTGCGTTCGCCGCAGCCGCAAAGAATGAAGTCTGTAAAGGCTTCGCCGTGGGCAGAAGCATTTTTGGTGTGCCAGCCGAAGCCTGGTTTTCGGGCGAAGCGAGCGATGACGATACGATGTCGGCAATGTCGGACAACTATGCGCGGCTCATCAAGCTATGGCGCAAGAATCGCGAGACTGTTTAAACGACTATAGCCATAATTGATTGATAGAGATGCATTTTAAGACTTTCTGAAACAAGTAAACATCCTGCACACTCAAACAGGACTCGTCACTGCCGCTCAAACAGTAGAAATGAAGCCAATGACATGCAGATTACTTAGTGATAGTGAATACAAACAATTTACGACAACACACTAAATCGTTTGAATCGTATGATTACTCATAACAATTCCGGGTTGATTATATCTTAACCACGTCACATGATTGGGGCATGCGCCGCCCGCCGACACGACAGACGTCCTCCACAGCCCTCTGGCTTTCGGAAACTTTGCGTCACGCCATCATTATGGGAACGCTGCCGCCGGATGAAGTGATCCTGGTCGACGAAGTCGCGGAAAGCTATGAAGTGAAAGCCACCGTCGTTCATGAGGTTTTTGCTCTGCTGAAACGCGACAATTGGATCGACTCAGTCAGCAGGCAGAGTGCCGTGGTTTCCCCCCTGAGGGCGAAGGAGGCCATCCAGCTCTTTGAATCCCGTGCGGAGCTTGAAGTCGAGGCCGCACGGCAATCCTTTCCAAAGCTCACCAAGGACCAGGTGCTTGCTGCCGAGGCAGCCTATCGCGCCCTGCAGAATGCCATCGTCGAAGACCGGTCAAATGCCCATGTCGCCTTCCACCTTGCTCTCTACGCTGCCGCGGATGAGGCACTTATCAGAGCTGTAGAAGAGAGGATCCGCGCATCCGAGCGCTATCTTTGCTTTAAGCGTGCCGTCTTGAACGAAATCGGGACCGAACAATCGGAACACCTTGAACTGCTCCATGCCGCGCGGATCAGAGATGTCGCACGCGCCGAGCGCGTCATAGACGCGCACATCTCAAACTGCGGACGGCTGATCGCGCAAAAGCTCTGACGGGCAAGAACTTTCGTCAGAGGAAATCCTGTTCTAAGCTGTGACCATGATTGAGATCACCGAGCGGATTCACCTCGATCCTTCCGAGGTCGAGGAAACCTTCGTCCGCGCTTCGGGCCCGGGCGGTCAGAATGTCAACAAGGTCTCAACCGCGGTTCAGTTGCGCTTCGACCTCCGCCATTCGCCGTCTCTGCCCGCCTATGTGCGCGAACGCGCACAGCAGCTGGCCGGCAAACGTTTGTCCAAAGACGGCGTTCTGGTTTTGACCGCCGCGCGCTTCCGGACCCAGGAAAGAAATCGGGAAGACGCCGTTGCGCGTCTGGTCGAGCTGCTCAGAGAAGCCTGCGAGCGCCCGGCCTACCGGCGCCCGACCCGGCCAACGCGCGCATCGAAACAGCGGCGGATGGATTCCAAGACCAAACGCGGCTCCATCAAAAAGCTCCGCAGCCGCAAGTTTGACGATTGACCCCCTCACCTCAGGCTTGACCGAGCGCCCTTGCCTGCTCCCGCAAAACGTATTTCTGGATCTTCCCGGTCGAGGTTTTGGGCAGATCCGTGAAGACCACGGTCTTGGGACACTTGTAGTGGGCGAGGTTATCGCGGCAAAACTTGATGATCTCGGCTTCAGTCGCCTCGGCACCTGACTGTAACGCTACGAAAGCGCAGGGCGTTTCCCCCCATTTCTCGTCCGGCCTGGCGACCACCGCCGCCTCCGACACCGCCGGATGTTTGTAGAGCACGCCTTCGACCTCGATGGTCGAGATGTTCTCGCCACCGGAGATTATGATATCCTTGGAGCGGTCTTTGAGTTCGATATAGCCATCGGCATGCATAACCCCCAGATCGCCGGTATGAAACCAGCCGCCCCTGAAAGCCGCGTCCGTCGATTGGGGGTTCTTCAGATAGCCCTTCATGACCACGTTGCCGCGCATAAAGACCTCGCCCATGGTCTCCCCATCCCAGGGAACCGGCTCCAAACTGTCGGCATCGGCCACCATAAGACCCTCGAGGACCGGATAGGTCACGCCCTGGCGCGACTTCAGCCGGGCCTGCTCCTCCATTTCCAGGTCGTCCCACTCTTCATGCCAGGCACAGACGGTGACCGGACCATAGACTTCAGTCAGGCCGTAAACGTGGGTGATTTCGAACCCCTGCTTCTGCATCCGCGCCAATACCGCGGCCGGCGGTGCGGAAGCTGCCGTCATCATCTTCACCTTACCCGGTAAGGGACGCCGGTCCTCCTCAGGAGCCGAAATCAGCAGTCCCATCACGATTGGTGCCCCACAGAGATGCGTCACGCCGTTGTCTGCAATCGCGTCGTAGATCGCCTTGGCTTCGACACGGCGCAGACAGACGTGGGTGCCGGCCATTGCCGTGATGGTCCAGGGAAAACACCAGCCGTTGCAGTGAAACATCGGCAGTGTCCAAAGATAGACCGGGTGCTGCTCCAGGGACCAGGTCAGCACATTTCCCATGGCATTCAAATAGGCGCCCCGGTGATGATAGACCACGCCCTTCGGATCGCCTGTCGTACCGGAAGTGTAGTTCAGGGAGATCGCCGCCCATTCGTCGCTTGGCGGTGACCAGGGGTCCGCCGGATCCCCCTCGGCCAAGAGGGCTTCATAGTCTTTTTCCCCTATCAGGCTGCCGCTCTCAGCCAAAGGGTCGTCAATGTCGATGACCAGAGGTTTCTCGTCGAGCAGTTTCAGGGCCTCGGTCATCACACCCGAATACTCCCGGTCGGTGATCAGGACCTTGGTCTCGGCATGCCTGAGGGTGAAGGCAATCAGCTCCGCGTCCAGGCGTGTGTTCAGAGCATTGAGAACCGCCCCCGCCATTGGGACACCGAAATGGGCCTCCATAATCTCCGGAACGTTCGGCGCCATGATCGAGACTGTATCCCCGACGCCGATACCGCGCTTGCGCAAGGCCGAGGCGAGGCGCAGGCACCGGATGTAGGTCTCCGCCCAACTGCGCCTGATTTCGCCATGAATGACCGCGAGGCGGTTCGGATAGACCGAGGCGGTGCGCTTTATAAAGGACAGGGGCGAAAGCGGTTCGTAGTTGGCTGCGTTCTGACCCAGACCACGCTCGTAGATACTTGCGTTTTCCTGCGACATTTCCATCTCCCTCTCTGCCTCGGCGGTGCCAGTTTTTTCGTTGTTTTTCGCTCTACCGCTTCGTTCAGCGTCTAATACCAGCCGTTGATGCGATCCCAAGTGTCGACAACCTCAAGACCATCCTCCACGACATGATAGCTGTTATAAGCGGCGGCTGTCATACAGGCATGATTGGGCAGAATCCGCACCCGGGTGCCGACCGGCAGTTTATCATACGGGGGTGGGCCGTCCTTTGCCGCGATCAGGCCATGCTCCTGATGAACCGAGTCGACATAAACGCCCTCAAGCGGACGTGTCGCGTCGAGCGGGCAGACCAGACCATAGCCCGCATCCTCGAGGAACTCTGCCGCACTCAAATCCTTGGACAGCGCCAGGCCGCCGGCGTCGATCAGGATCCGCCCCGCCGCATGGTTATGGCCGATCACCGTTGCCACGACACTCAGGGCGATGTCTTCTATGGCGCAGACCCCCAGCGCCATCTGATCCAGATCGAAGAAGGTGTAGACGCCGGGCCGCATCTCGGTCACGCCCTCCAGGGACTTTGCGCGGATCGCGGTCGGGGTCGAACCCGCCGAGACGATCTCGCAGGGCAATCCGGCATCCCGCAGGCGCTGCGCGGCGCGTACAGCACCGGCCCGCTCGTCCTCCGCCACTTGCTCGATCTCCGCCGGGCTATGGCAGTGGTAGGAATGTCCGGCGTGGGTTAAAACGCCTGCCAGCGCGAGGCGAGGACTTTCATGCAGATAGCGTCCCAGCTCCAGCAGCACCCCCGACTCAGGCGGCACGCCGCCCCGCAAACCGCCGGTATCAACCTCTATCAAAAAGCTGAAGTCCGCATCCAATTCGTCCGCTTTGCCCTCAGCCGCCACGAGCGTGTCCAGGCTGTCGGTTAGCAGCTTCATCCGCGCGCCCTCAGCCTGAAGCCTCGCCACGACATCAAGTTTGCCGGCGGCAAGGCCGACGGCGTAGGTCAGGTCCGAAATTCCCTGCTCCAGGAAATAGCGTGCCTCCGCCAGGGTGGACACGGTGATCCCGCCGAAGTGGCCACGGGTCGCAACCTCCGCAACGCGCGCCGATTTCGCAGTTTTAAGATGAGGACGCAAACGCACTCCGGCGTCCGTCATGCGCCGGGCCATCCGGTCGCAGTTCCGCTCGAGCACGCCGCGGTCCAAAACCAGAGCCGGTGTTTCCACAAGGGTCAGAGAGGTCATGGCTGCACTACTCCCTGATCGTCGGGACCGTATGCGCGCGGCTCTCCGCGGACACAGCGTCGCTCCAGGGATGCATGACCTCTGACGCACCCTGATTCTCGTTGCCTTTGCGCAAAACGGCTGAGGGACAGGCAAAGGCCAGCGGGAAAACATCGCGCGGCGTTTCCGCCGTATTGAAGCGCGACACCAGATCACCCCTCACAGCGAGTGGAAGCGCGGCATCCATCACCACGCGTTCGGTCCCGCTGACATCGATGCGGGCGTGATGCATGGCCTCGTCCAGGCTCATGCCGAAGTCCTTGATGTAGGAGAGGATGTGGAAGACGGCCGGGAAGATCTTGCGCCCGCCGGAGGCCCCCAGCGCCACCCTGCCCCAATCGTCCTTCATAATGGTCGGGCTGTAGTTCGCGAGACAGCGTTTTGCAGGTGCCAGCGAGTTGGGATGACCGGGACGCGGATCGAACCACATGATGCCGTTGTTCATCAGAATGCCGCTGGTCGGCAGGACCAGCTTGGAGCCGAAAATCGACAGCAGGGTCGTGGTGAGCGTCACCATGTTGCCCTCGGAATCGACCGCCGAGAGATGAGTGGTGCAGGATTCGCCGCGCGCTTCATCGGCGTCACCCAAGGTGGCAAGCCGCTCCTCGTAGACCTTCAGCAGGCTCTCGGCGTAGGCTTTGTAAGTGGCCGCGCCGGGACGATCGCCGGCAAGGTCTTGCCCGGAGATTTCGTCAAAGGCCTTCAGCATCGTCGGGCCGCCGTTGAGCTCCGGCTGCACGTAAATCTTTGCTCCCCGGTAATCCTGCACCAGAGGTTCCAGTTCACGCGCTTCATAAGCCGCAAGATCGGCCTCAGAGAGGTATCCACCGGCCTCCTGAACATCCTTGGCGATGACCTTGGCCAGTGCGCCTTCGTAGAATTCGCGCGGCCCGTATTCCGCCAGATGCTTGAGTGTGTTGGTCAGTCCCGTGAGTTCGCGGGTCGGCGAGCGCCCCACTGCGTGCCATGTCGGCGAGGGCGGAAAACCATCATCCAGATAGACGGAGGCCGAAGAGGGAAAGCGGCTGAGGTCTTTTGCCGAAGAGGCAATCACAAGCGCGCTGAACCAATCGACCGAGAGGCCGGCTTCCGCGAGATCAATGGCAGGCTGAATCGCTTCATGCCACGCGATGGTACCGTAGGCTTCCAGGGCCTTGCCCAGACCATCGACGGCGCCGGGAACGGCGATGGATTTCGCCCCCAGCAGGTTCCGGTCCTCGACCACCGCAGGCCAGGGAAAGAGGTCGGAGGCGACACCGCCGCTGAGCGGATAATCGGCGGGATCGAGGTTCGATGGCGAGACCATGCCGAAGTCGATCACCTTCACCTGGTCTTCCTTGGCCAGATAAATCAGCATGGAGCCGCCGCCGCCCAGGCCGCTCATCCAGGGTTCCGTGGCCGCAAGCGCAAATGCCGTCGTCACCGCCGCATCGATCGCGTTGCCGCCGCGCACCATTGCTTCCGCGCCCTGCTCGGCGGCGAGCCGGTTCTGTGCGGCGACGATGCCGCTTTTGCTGACCACGGCTGGCTTGCGGACGGTCTGACTCTTGCTCGCGTAACGGCTCATTGCGGCGGCGCTCCCTGCGTTGAATTTTTCTTCTTCGATACTGGGATAGCCGAGGCTTGGCCTTTTGTCACCACCGCAGCGCGGATTTGATCAGGACGCCGCGGTTTTCGAAACTGTTTTTCGGGCGCCTTCCGCATAGAGCCGCGTCAGGGCACCGCCAAGCGCCTCCCGGAAGGCTTCGGATCTCGGCAGATCCTCGCCAAAGACCTCCTTCACCGTGAGATAAGAGGCAACCAGCGCCTCGGGCTCGCCATCGGCATTACCATCCACATCGGCGGCAAGCGCGGCGAGACGTTCGGCCAAGGGATCGCGGACGTCGATGCCCTGCCCCGTTTCGTCCCGGCCACTTGCGTAGCGCATCCAGGCAGCCACGGCGAGAGACGCCAACTCGAACGAGCCTCCGCATTCCATCTGCTTCCGAATCACCGACAAGAGGCGCTGGGGCAGTTTCTGCGAACCGTCCATGGCAATCTGCCAGGTCCTGTGTTTGAGCGCCGGATTTTTGAAGCGTTGAATCAATTGCTCCTGATAGCCGTCAGTGTCCACGCCGGTTGGCAAGGCAAGCGTCGGCTCTGCCTCTTCCTGCATGTAGCGGCGCACGAGCTTTTCGAAATCCGCGTTTGCCATGGTCTCCGCGACCGTCTCGTAGCCCGCGAGGTACCCGAGATAGGCCAGCATGGAGTGGCTGCCGTTGAGCAGGCGGAGCTTCATATCTTCAAAGGGCGCGACGTCCTCGACCAGTTGCGCGCCAGCGTCTTCCCAGGCCGGGCGGCCCTGGGTGAAGCGGTCTTCGATCACCCACTGGCGGAAAGGTTCACAAACAACGACCCCCTCATCCTGCAGTCCAAGCTGCGTTTCGATCGCGGCGCGGTCCTCGTCGGTGGTCGCGGGCACGATCCGATCGACCATGGTGCTGGGGAAAGCCCCCTCCCGGCCAATCCAACCCGCCAAAGACGGATCGAGCTGGTGGGCATAGGCCTCTACCAGACCCGCCAGCATCTTGCCGTTGTGCGGAAGGTTATCGCAGCTCATGACCGTAAAGGGTGAATGCCCGGCGCGCCGGCGCGCCGCCAGTGCCGCGACGAGGAAACCGATGGCCGTAGAGGGTTTGGCCGGATCTCTCAGATCTCGCGCGATCCCGGGGTCATCGAGCTTCAGACGACCGCTGGCGGGATCGTGGCAATAACCCTTTTCGGTGACCGTCAGGGAAACGATCCGGGTGCCGGGATCCGCCATCCGCGCCACCAGGGCAACAGGATCATCCGGGGCGAAGAGAGTTTCGGTCACCGCGCCGATGATGCGGCGGGCATCTCCCGACCCATCCCGCTCGACAACGCAATAGAGACCGTCCTGCGGATCCAGTTGCGCCTGCACGCTGCGCTGGCGCAGGCTGACACCACAGATCGCCCAGTCTCCGCCTGTTTCTGACAGGACGTCGTCGGTGTAAACCGCCTGATGCGCGCGGTGAAAGGCGCCGATCCCCAGATGGACGATCCCCACGCCGCAGGCCCTGCGGTCGTATCCCGGCTGACGCACCGAGGCGGGCAATTGTGCGGCTGTGCCTGAAGATAAACGCGGCATTACAGGCGGTACGCCTTCTTCACAAGGTTATAGGTGAGATCGACCGCGACTTCCAAAGCCTCGTCTTCGTCGAGCCGGTGGTCGCACACCAGTTCGGCGAGATAGGCGCAATCGATCCGCCGCGCGACATCGTGCCGGGCCGGGATCGAGAGGAAGGCGCGGGTATCGTCGTTGAAGCCCACCGTGTTGTAGAAGCCAGCCGTCTCGGTGACGGAACGGCGATAGCGCAACATGCCCTCGGGGCTGTCGTAGAACCACCAGGCGGGCCCCAGCTTTAGAATGGGATAGTGCCCTGCGAGCGGTGCGAGCTCCCGGCTGTAGCTGGTTTCGTCCAGGGTAAAGAGAATAACGTCGAGGCCCGGTTCGTTACCGAAGCGCGACAACAGAGGCCGTAGCGCGCGGACATAGTCAGTCCGGGTGGGAATATCAGCGCCCATATCACGGCCAAAACCCGCCATGAGTTTTTGATTGTGGCTCCGGAAGGAGCCCGGATGGATCTGCATGACCAGCCCGTCCTCAAGGCTCATGCGCGCCATTTCAGTCAGCATCTGCGCTCTGAAGAGCTCGGCATCCTCCGCAGTGATCGCGCCTGACAAGGCCCGGTCCAGCAGGGACTGGCAGGCTGCCGGATCCAGATCCGCCGTGGCGGCGCTCGGATGTCCATGATCGGTCGAGGTGGCGCCCATTTCCGCAAAAAAGCCACGCCGCTGCTGGAGGGCCGCCAGGTAGCCCTTCCAGCCAGAGGTCGTCTCGCCCGTCATTTCCGCGAGCTGCTCCAGGTTCGCGGTGAAGTCCTCGTATTCCGGATCGACCACCGGGTCGGGGCGATAGGCCGTGATCACCCGGCCGTCCCAATCGCTGTCGCGCACCCTGGCATGGGATTCGAGGGGGTCCAGCGGCGATTCGGTCGTGGCGATGACCTCGATCTTGAAGCGGTCAAAGAGCGCCCGGGGGCGATATTCCGGTTTGTCGAGACAAGCCTGCACCTGATCATAAACCGCGTCTGCATTCGCAGCACTCAGGCGCTCCTGAACGCCGAAGACTTCCGACAGGGCATGATCCAGCCAGAGACGCGATGGCGTCCCCCGGAAAAGGCCATAGTTCTCGGCCAGCAACCGCCAGACTTTGCGCGGATCGCTCTCCACCGGACCGCCATCGCGCCGTGCCACGCCAAGGCTCTCAAGCGGGATGCCCTGGCTGTAGAGCATCCTGAAAACGTAATGATCCGGCGTGACGAAAAGCTTCGCCGGATTCTCGAAGGCTTCATTGTCCGCGAACCAGCGCGGGTCGGTATGGCCGTGGGGACTGACGATCGGCAAATCCCTAATCTCAGCGTATAGCCTGCGCGCCACGCTTCGTTGGGAGGGATCGCTCGAAAAGAGGCGGTCTTCATCCAACAAGCGGCGGCCAGGGTTTCCTTCAACTGACATTCTTCAATCCTTCAAAAGCATCCGGCGAACGGTATCAAGATGTGCATGCATGGCATCGCGCGCCCCTGTGGCGTCGCCGTTCGCAAGGCAGGCGTGGACCGCCCAGTGTTCTCTGGCGGCACGCCGCGCATTGTCCGGCAGGCTCACCCGGCGGCTGATCGCGGCAAACATCGGTTTGCGCATCCCTTCCCAAAGCGGCTCAACCAACGAGGAGAGCACCGTATTTCCGGTGGCCTCGGCCAAACGCAGATGAAACATCAGGTCGGCATCTTCATGGTTGGAAATGGCCTGCTGCCCGCTTTCGATGTCCCGCTCCATCTTACGGATCGCATCGGCGATGGCCTTGAGTTCGGATTTGGTGATGCGTGCGGCTGCGATGGCGGCAATCTCGCCTTCGATCACCCGCCGGGCGGCAATCAGATCGAAGGGGCTGGGGCCGGTATCGATGCCGTTCTGCAGGCTGGCGGTGATGTCCGACGCGGAATCACGCACGTAGATTCCGGCGCCGGAACGCACTTCGACCAGCTGCGCGAGCTCAAGGGCCACCATGGCTTCTCGCACGGTCGGACGGCTGACCCCCAGTGTCGCGGAAAGATCCCGCTCCGGCGGCAAACGCTCGCCGGGCTGCCATTCGCCGGAACGGATCAGATCGGCGATCTGGCGCGCGACCTGCTGGTAGAGTCGTTCGGTCGCAATCGCCTGCAGCGGCATGACGGCATGGGCTCCCTGCGAGTCCTTGGAGATCCGGTGGGCGCTCGCGTTATTGCTCTGGCGCCCGACACGCAATCAATCCCCAAATAAGCTTGATGGTCAAGTGGCAAGGTGGTCAGGCCAATTCTGAGCGAGTCAACGCCCGACAAGGTCCCCACGACCGGCGAGATCCATCGCAGGCACCTTTCATCGCCGGAGCAGCGGCGCTATGGTCCGCGCGCCGAGATCCGGCCTTGCCTCACTGAGATCGACAAAGAGCAGATACCCGAGAGAGAACGATGGAAAACGCCTCCCTAAAGAGAGTCGCCGCAATCGGCGAATGTATGGTCGAATTGAGAGATCTCGGCGACGGGACCCTCAGCCGGGGCTTCGGCGGAGACACTCTCAACACCGCGGTTTACATGGCGCGGAGGCTGGAAGATACTGCGGCAGTGGAGTACGTCACCGCCCTTGGGGACGACCCTTTCAGCGAGGAAATGATGGACGCCTGGCGGCACGAGGGCGTGGGTATTTCGCACGTTGTCCGCCTGCCCGGTCGCCGTCCCGGCCTCTACGTGATCAAGACCGACGAGACCGGCGAACGCTCGTTCTTCTACTGGCGCGGCGAAGCCGCGGCACGGGATATCCTGAGCGACCCCGCCTGCCGGAGCGCGCTGGACACCATCGTGGACTACGATCTGATTTACCTCAGCGGCATCACGCTCGGGATACTGGATAACGAGAGCCGTGCGGAACTGCTCGTTCTTCTGGATCGAGTCAAAGCCAAGGGCGGACTGATCGCCTTCGACGGTAACTTTCGCCCGGCCCTCTGGCCAAGCTTCGAAATCGCACGTGCCGAGATGGAAAAACTGCTGCAGCGCTGCGATATCGCCCTGCCCAGTTTCGACGATGAAGCAAGTCTATTCGGCGACAAATCCCCACAGGACACGGTCGCGCGTCTGCAGGCGCTGGGGGTCGGCGAGGCCGTCGTTAAAAACGGCGCGGAAGACTGCCTGGTTCTCGCGGATGGCACGGTGAGTGTCGTCACGCCTCAAAAGGCATCGAATGTCGTCGATACGACCGCCGCGGGCGACTCCTTCAACGGCGCCTATCTGGCGGCGAGACTGCTGGGTCAATCGGCAGTTGAAGCAGCGGAAGCAGGTCACAGACTTGCCGCCTATGTCGTCACGAAACGCGGCGCCATCGTGGATTGAAGCTGCAGGCAAATGCAGGCACGGTCGCCTTCTCTCCAGTAAGCTTAAAGGATTGGCGGTAGCGCAGTGCCGGCGACCAATACACTTATCCAATCAAAACAAAAACACAAACCTGAGATTGTTCGCTAGAGGCGAGATAAACAATTATAAAATAAATAAAACTGTGAAACCGGTCCGGAAAGCAGACACAATACCCTTTTTTTGACATTGAAATTCAGCTGATTGACATAGCCTTAGTGAGGGAAATCCCCAATATTACTAGCGGGATGAAATCTCTAAAAAAGCAGGCAGGCGGCACTGCTTTTTTCGCACTATAGCGTGGGCACTATGACAGATCAGGTAGAGACGTTATCACCCAAACCGGCTCCCGAAGAACCGGCAGGGTCGACTGAGTCCCGAACAGCAGAGACGCAGACCGGCGAAGAAGGCGGCATTGTCACCGTCCCGGCGGCATCGGCCGGCGAGAACATACGCATCCCGGCCAACAATGCATCCGAGATTCGTGTCGGCTTTGACGACGAATCCGTCAACGTCGAATTGGTCGGCAACAGTCTAGTTTTCTCCTTCCCCAACGGTGGAGAGGTCATGCTCCTCGGTTTTGCTAATCAGACGGGTCTCCCGGATCTTGTATTGGCGGACGGACGAGTAATTCCCGGCGAAAACCTCGCACTTTTGGTGAACGACAATGCCAGCCCGATCGAAACCGTTGCCGGACCGCCTTTGCAGGGCAGCGGCGCTAACGTCTATGACGACGGCCTGGGCAGCCTCATCGACCTTCTGAACCCGCAACCGCCGATTCCCGGCGTCGTCTTCGAATTCACGACCATTACTCCGGATGAGGAGATTGCGGACTTCGATCCCGCCAGCGGCAGCCTGAGTATCGGCTTCGGCAGCAATCCCGACGGTACTATCACTTTCCCGGGCGGCTTTGAGGACGGAAACCCCGATCCGAACGGAACCGGCGCCTTCCCGATTGAAATCACCTTCGATATCGCGCCGGGCGACAACGAGGTCGTCACCGGGCTGGAGATCGCAGGGATCCCGCCGGGCGCGACATTCTATATCGGCGGAACCGATCCCGGCGCGATCCAACCACCTGCAAGCAGCTTTAGCCTGACCCCAGCACAAATCGAGCAAGGCGCATTCATTCTCCCGCCGCCGGATAGCGATGCCGACATTCCCCTCACGGTTGAGCTTTCGCTTCTCGACAGTGATTCCGGCGATACAGCTGTCATCACCGCGCAGGGCACGGTGGTTATCGACGCGGTTGCCGATGTACCGGAGGTTACTTCCAGCGATGTAAACGGCGTCGAGACCGACGGAGAGGTCCGCGTGCCCCTGAGCATTGCCGCCGCCGTCACCGATCTGGACGGCAGCGAGAGTATCACTGGGGTGATCCTGACCGGAATTCCGGCCGAACTCACTCTCTCCGCAGGAGCCCTGCAACCTGATGGCTCCTGGCTGCTCAGAGAAGACGCCCTCTCGGGCCTTGAATTGATCGCTCCGGCAGACTGGAGCGGTGATTTTGCGGTTGAGGTCACCGCCATCGCCGAAGAGACATCCACGGACGGCGAGCTCACCACAGACAACAACCAGGCGACAGCCAGCAGCCTGTTCAACGTCTCCATCCTCTCCGAGGGTGATGTTTCGGTCACCGCGCCCGCCGAATTCTCGGACGCCGAGACAGACGAAGCGATTACGATCCCGCTGACCGATCTGACTTTCAACGTCTCGGATGCAGACGGCTCCGAGTCCCTCACGGATCTGCGGATCGTTTTTGCCGGACTGCCGGCCGGCAGCGGCGTCAACATCGGAAATCTATCGGCAGATGGCATCTGGACTCCGGGCGATCTCGCGAATGCGCAACAGGAGCTCAGCGCTCTCGCTCTGACCCTGCCGCAAGACTGGAGCGGTGAGATTCAGGCGACCCTGTCCGCAACCAGCGACGAAGGCGACGGCACCCCCGGCAACGGCCTGGATTCAACAGACTTTGCCATCCGCGTGACGCCTGAGGGTGATTTGAGCCTGGACGCCGGCAATGTGGTGGTGCGCGAGCGGGGCCGGCCCAACAGCGTCGATCTGGATCTGGAAGCCCGGCCCACCGACATCGACGGTTCTGAGACCTTCTCCTCGCTCTCGGTTACCTTCGGCGATTTGCCCCCGGGCACGCAGGTGAATGTCGGAAATCTGGATGCCAATGGGGTCTGGACGCCCGGCAATCTCGCGAATGGGGAAAGCGAAGTTGCCGCGCTTCGGCTCATCCTGCCCCGATTTTACTCAGGGGTGATTACCGGCCAGCTGGACGCCGCGACCGACGAGGGCGCCGCCGATTCACGCGATTTCACCGTCTTCGTCAACCCCATCGCACAGCCACGCATCAGACTGACCGCGCTCGAGACCGATCAACGAATCTCGAACCAAGAGCACATCGTCAGCGAGGACACCGACTTCGTCCTGCGCGTCCGCGCGAATACGCCGGATCGCGACGGTTCGGAAGGCCTGACCCAAATCATCCTGGAAAATGTTCCACCCGGCTGGCTGGAATACGACGACACCAGCGGAACCGCGCCCTTCCCTGCAACCTTCGAGCCCGGCGCGAGCAGTTTCGAGAGCGCGCTTTACGATCCCGCCAGCGGCCAGTTGACTATCCTGTTGGACGGCAGCCAGACCGTCTGGAGCGGCGATCTGCGCGCAAGCCTAAACCCGGATGACGGACGCGACGTCAGCGAAATCATGGGCGGCGACATTCGCGCGACCGTCACGGCCCGGGACGACGCCCCCGGCACACCGAACGCTTCCTCAACCCGCACCCAGTCCCGCAGCATCGACATTGACGTCGAGGAAGTGGCCGACCCGGGCCAGATCGATCCCTTCCCCGGCGTCACCGAAGCTCAGGTCGACGCCAACGGGGGCGTGCTGGACTTGAACCTGCGGGCTTCCGATACCGACATTGACGGGTCCGAGACGGTGACGACCGTGATCATCAGCGGCGTCCCTCAGGGTCTGGTGGTACAGTTCCCCGACGGCACCACGCCACTGTTGCAGGGCATCGACCGCGGTCCGCCACTCACCACCGTCTGGGTCCTGGAAAACGGCGATTGGGAATCCGCCCAGCTGCGCGGCATCCCCGAGCATTTCAGCGGCACATACAATCTGACCGTCTCCACCATCACGGAAGACAGCAACGGCGACACCCTGCGGACCGACCTGCCCTTCCCCGTTGAGATCACGCCCTCCGTCGATGTCGCGAACCCGAGTGCGTCCGCAAGCGGCTGTGAAGACGATCTGATCGCCGTTTCCATTAACGCCGGACTGATCGATCGAGACGGATCCGAGCAGCTGGTCAGCGCCAGCCTGACCGGCGTCCCTACGGAGGTTGAAGTCTGGATCGGCGGTGTTCAACAGGCGACCTCGGCAGACGGCAGTTACGACATACCGGCGAATCTGATCGACGCGGTGCAAGTCCGTCCGCCCCTGGATAGCAACGAAGACTTCCAACTCGGCCTGACTCTGCTCCATCAGGAAGTCGCCAGTGGCGAGACCAGCAGCAACAGCAGCAGCTTCACGGTCGTTGTGCAAGGTGTGGCCGACGGCGCGCAAGCCAATGCCGCAGACAGCTATGAAGGCACCTGGGACGGCTTCCCGCTGGATGCCACCACGGGCAGCATTGCGCTCTCGGGCGAAACCTTCGAGACCACGGGCGACGGCTCCGAATCGCTGTTCTTCCTGCTGTCCGGCCTGCCGAGCGGACCTTCGGACGCCGGCTGGGGGACGACCTTCAACAGCGGCTTTAACAATGGTGACGGGACCTGGACCTTTACGCCGGACCAGCTCGCGGCCCTTCAGATCCTTCCGCCAAACGGCTTCACGGGCGATCTCGCCCTTGAACTGACCGCCTTTGTTTTCGAGGACGATGCCGACTTTGCGAACCCGGATCCTGCCAGCAACAAGGGCCTGGCCATCGACACCACAGCCTTCACGGTGACCGTAAACGAAGGCACGCCCGGCGGCGGTGGAGGTGGCGGCGGTGGTGGTGGTGGCGGCACGCCCCTGGATCCGCCCTGTATCGGCATCACTCTGGACAATGGTCCTGACTCTAATCTGGAAGATCAGGACCTTCCGATCACGCTCGCTGTATTGGATCCTGGCGCAGACAATATCGGTCTGGACAACCCGGCGCTGGATCTGGTGATCAGCGACCTGGACCCGGGCGCGAAAATCTCCTCGGATGTCCCCGGTGCCGTCGTCTTCAATCCGATCAGCGGCTCCTGGACCGTGAACCTGGCGGCGCTGGCCGGCGGCCAACTCTTCTACACACCGCCGGAGAACCTGGCAGGTGATCTCGACTTCACGGTCACCTCGGTCCTCAACCAGAGCAACGGCACGTTCAGCACCAAGGCCAGTCCGCCGCAAATCGTCAGCGTGACGCCTGTCGCCGACACACCCGCGCTCTCGGCTGCGGATGTCGAAGGCCTGGAAGACGTCAACGCGGCTCTCACGATTTCAGCCGCGGTGATCGACCAGGATGGTTCTGAGAGTCTGGATCCGCTGCTGATCTCAGTCGATCCCGCGGAGGGTCAGATCGTCGATGCCGCCGGCATCCCCTACCCGCTCGATGGTTCCGGCGCTGCGGTCGTGCCCACTGGCGCAGCGGTTTTTGTCAAACCCATCGCCCAGCGTCACGGCCCCGTCGAGGTGGAAATCACCGCGACCTCCCGGGATTCGAACGGTGACACGGCGCAGAGTTCGACCACCGCGACGGTCAATTTCGCCGCGGTCGCCGACGCACCACAGCTTGATGTGATCACCAGTGACAGCTTCGACGGTCTGCCTGTGGCCACGGGTATGGAGGACATCGGCAGTGTCTTGAGCGACAGTATCGATTTTACGCCGATTGATACGGACGGCTCCGAGGTCATGTCGGTGACGGTCTCCAATGTTCCGGACTTTGTTCTACTGTCCGCGGGCATCGACAACGGCGACGGCAGCTACACCCTCACCCCGGCTCAATATGCGGCTCTGGTGCTGTCTCTCGATACCGAACACGCCAGCGCGCAGGCCGGTGAGATTCCCGCCCTGACGGTTACCGCAAGTGTCCTGGAACTCAGCAATGGCGATGTTGCCGACGTCAGTCAGGACTTCTATCTGGAGATCGAAGCTGTCGCGGATGCACCTTTACTCAGCCTTCAGGACGCACAGGGCAACGAAAACAGCTTTATTCCCCTGGCCGTCGAGGTCGAGCTGGTGGACCAGGACGGGTCCGAAATCGCCTATATCGATCTCTCCGACGTTCCCCTTGGCGCGACGGTTCGATATGGCGGCAACGAGTTCAGCGGCGCAAGCTCCTATCGGGTCCCTGCAGATGACCTGACCGGCCTCGCGATTCGGCCGCCGGCAGGCAGTGCCGACGATTTCACTCTCTCGGTCACCGCCGTCGCCGAGGAAGCAAGCAACGCAGATACGGCGTCGACCCCGGGCAGCCTCACGGTCAGTGTCTCAGCCGTCGACGACGTGCTGACCGCGAGTGATCCAAATGGCGAGACCCTGTCGGGTGGCGCGGGGAATGACAGTTTGACCGGCGGTCCCGGCGACGACCTTCTTCTGGGCGGCGACGACGACGACGTCCTGCTTGGCGGCCTGGGCAATGACAGCCTGTCAGGCGGAAGCGGCCGGGATCTCTTTGTGTTTGATCAGGAGGCGCTGACCGACGCATCCGCACCGTCCCTGCGCGTGGATGACATCCTCGACTTCGATGCGGCTCAGGATGCCGTCGATCTGTCGGATCTGCTGAGCGGATACGATCCCGGCGTGCAAAGCCTGGAAGATTTCGTTCGCGCGGACGCCACAACAGGTGTTTTGGAGGTGGATCCAACGGGTGCGGGCAATGCTTTCGTCGCGCTCGCGATGCTGCCGGGCATCACGTCAGGAGACATCATTCAGATCGTCGTTGACGATTCCAGCCTGCGCGACTCTGTCACCGTATTATAGGGTCTGTCGAAGTTCAGACGGACACCTGCGCCCGGGGACGGTCCCAACCTCTCTCTTCACGAGTTCGTGCAATCCTTTGATATTTGATGATTTTTCCCACTTCGGCTACTATGTTCCCGGATGTTTCAGTGATGCGCCCTGTTTTTGCCATATTCGGAAACTGTAATAGGATGAATGCGAATCAGGGCCGCGGGTCAATAAACAGGCAAAAGGTCCGGATTTCGCGGATTTAGGACGGACTTCGTTTGACAGCAAACGTCGATGAAGGGGGCAGAAAAATGACGAGAGTTTCGAGTTTAGATAGAGATATTCCGATTAAGACCTGGATCGTGTTGTGGTCCTGTTTCGGCGTCACGGTAGGTTCGGCTGTCGGTATGTCGGCGGTGCTCTCCTGTGCACTCTCAGCAATTGAAATGGCGGCCTGACGACATTGCGTCTCCCGCTTACCCTCGCGGTATAAGGGGGATAATCGTAGGTGGCCGGTTACAATGGACCGCAGAACGGCAAGCTCACGCAGGCACGGCAACACCTGGGCCAAGTTCGTGAGCACTAGGCCACCACCCCCCGGACAAGCGTGATAGCAGCCGGTTTCTGTTTCGATGGTGCAGCCGAAGCGTGAGTTCCGCAAGGCCTGCAAAACAGCCTGCTCTAGGGTCTGTACTCAATTGGTGCTTTTCGTGACATTGGAACTGTGATTCAAGCTTTCTGATGATAGGAGGTTTGGATGGGCAGAAAGTTATTTTATCTAAGCGACGAAGAGTGGTCCCGGATCG
>NZ_ML660065.1 GCF_007004665.1 Denitrobaculum tricleocarpae
GTTCTGCAGGCTCAAGGATTTCAGGAGGATAGCGACCCGCTACGACAAGCGTGCCGACACCTTCCTCGCGGCCATATGCCTCGCCGCTTCCATCACTTGGTGGATCAATTGAGTCCCGACCCTAGAGCGCGCCATATTTTAACGGAAACACTCTGTGTTTTCGCTAAAATATGTGAACCCGCTCTAAATCGTATAGTGAGAGCAGATTCACCGGTACGACGGATCGCCGAAGGCGATTCCATCTAAACCGGATCTGCTCTAAGACGCATTACGGCTCGCGAACAGGCTCGTCGCCCAGGTCCCGGACCTTTCCCGCAACCGCTTCCACGGCCGCTTCCAGGTCTGCTTCGTCGGTCGAGCGCAAGACCAGGCGGACCCCGAAACGATCGCCGTTACGATAGGGATAGCTGCCCATTTCGACGCCTGGAAAGCGGTCCTGCGCCTCACCTAACCCCTTTGCAATGGCGCCTTCCGGCAGCGCCACCGCAAGGGTCACGCTGCGCACCGGTGCGCCGCCCGAGAGGTTGGATTTGAGACTCTCGAACATGGCCTGCATCACCCGCGGGATTCCGGCCATGACAAAGACATTCCCCATGCGGAAGCCCGGCGCCTTGCTGATCGGGTTTTCGATCAGGGACGCGCCCTCGGGTGTATGAGCCATGCGCAGCCGGGCCTCGTTGAGATCTCCCTCGGCATAGTGCGCTTTGAGAAGTGCATGCGCTTCCGGGTGCAATGACCACTCGACGCCAAAGGCCTTGGCAACACAGGCGGAGGTAATATCGTCATGGGTCGGTCCGATCCCACCGGTGGTGAAGACGTAATCAAACCTCTGCCGCACCTCGTTCAGGGTGTCGACGATCACGGCCTCTATATCTGGGACAACGCGGGCCTCCATCAGACGCACGCCGATTTCGTTGAGCTGCTCGCCCAGGAAAGCGAGATTGGCGTCCTTGGTCCGCCCCGACAGGATTTCATTGCCGATAATCATCAGGCAGGCGGTCACGACCTGTTTTTCGCCGGCCGGCCCAGAATCACTTGAGGGAACAGACGCGCTGGAGGGAACAGAAGCGGGATGATAAGACTCTGAGGGCATAACAGTCTTCCGATGTGTGTCCGGGCGGGTCGACGAGACGGAACGAAATCTGCCCGTCTCAGCCAAAATGTTGTGAGTGCATGTTAAAGGCTGACGGACGAGGACGCCATGCCCACGCAAAGGCGCGAGACAAAGCAAACCTCCTCAAGCACCGGAATTCCAGAAGAATTCAGCGCGCGGCGTAACCTTTGGAGCGCATGCAGCTCGAAAACAAGGAACGGCGCCGCGATTCGTGATCATAACTGCGCAGCTTGGAGCTCAGCAGACCTACACTCTGTGTGTCGCTGAAGCCATCGCCGTAGACGGCGCGGCGATCCTGTTCAATCCGGGCATCATTTTCTGTTTGCGCCGCCGCATAGCGATAACAGGATTCGATATCCGCATTGTGCGCCTCAGCGTGCTGGGCAGCGCCTTTCCAAAGAGAGCCGTCCGGCCCACGCACAAAGGCTTCGTCCTGATCGGCTGCCCCCTCTGCGGGCGTTTCACTAGCAGTCCCGTAAGGATAGGTACCCGTGGTCGGCGGCACTTCAACGGGCTTGCCCGGCTCGGTCGGCGCAGGTGGCGTCACCAGCGTGCTGCTGGCCGCGGGCTGGCGTTGGTACTCTTGCTCCTGGAAAGACGAGCACGCCGTAAGCCCGACAGCAAGCACAAGCAATGCCGGCACAATTTGATGAATTGGGGTGGTCCGTGCCATGTTGGAACTCTCTCGGAACTAAAGATTGTCGGCGAATCGGGTGGATGCAGGCGCGATAACAGGTAAATTGGTCGCTTCACGATCCTGAAGCAAGAAGCAGCACACATATCTCACAAAACTTAAGACTCCCTCTCCCTTACAATCCACGCGTTAAACAACGGAAAGATAAGGGAATTATGTCCAAGGTTTCACAGCACAACGACGTAAAAAAAATTGACAGGCAAACGCAGCGTCACGCCGCGGGAACACCCGGACAAAAGGCAAAAAGCATGAGATTTCCAGATCCGCTCATCCCTGGACGACTGATCAAACGCTACAAACGTTTTCTGGCGGACGTGGAACTGCGGGACGGTGACATTGTGACCGCGCACTGCGCCAATCCGGGCTCAATGATGGGACTGGCAGAGCCTGGATCGCAGGTCTGGCTTTCGCCCGCTCGCAATCCCGCCCGTAAACTTCGCTTCTCCTGGGAGATCGCGTCAGCCGACGGCGAACCGGTCGGCATTAACACCAGCCTGCCCAATGGGATCGTCGCCGATGCCATTGCAGCTGGGGCGATCCCCGAACTGACTGGTTACCCGGACCTGAAACGCGAAGTGCGGTACGGCAAGAATTCCAGGATCGACATTCTGCTGTCCTCCGCCGCCGAGGACAGCTCCCCGGAAAACGCAAAGCGCCCCTGCTATGTCGAGGTGAAAAACGTAACACTGAAGCGCGGCGCCGACCTCGCTGAATTTCCGGACTCCGTGACCAGCCGCGGCGCAAAGCACCTGGAAGAGCTCGGAGATGCCGTTGAGGCGGGTTACCGCGCCGTGATGTTCTTTCTGGTTCAACGGAGCGACTGCAGCAGACTTGGCGTGGCCGGCGACATCGATCCGAACTACGAGGCCGCAATCCAACGGGCTCTTGCCAGGGGTGTCGAGACGGTCTGCTACGATTGCAAGGTCACGCCTGAGGCAGTTGAGATAAACCGGGCGCTTGAAATCAACATTTGAATGATTTGAGGCTTTCCCCGTGGCTCCGCACATCCGCATTGCAGCGCAGCCACGGTAGTTTCCGGGGTTTTCAGCGTATTTTACCGCCTTAGGCGCTGACTCAAGCCATCACTTCCTGGAAGTTTAAGACTTCTGGATATATAAAGTGGGAATAACCACGTAGATGACGGTCCGGGAGGTTTCACCACCCCCACGGGAACAAACCGCAGGACGAGAGATATGCAGTACGGCCAAGCAGAATCAGAAGAACTAGCCCTCCAAATGAGCGCGGAGGAGCGGCGGATCACAATCCATGACGCGGCCGGCTTTGAGGGTATGCGCAAGGCCGGGCGTCTGGCTGCCGAAACCCTTGATTTTATTACGCCACATGTGGTTCCGGGCGTTACGACCGAGGAGCTGGACCGGCTCTGCCATGATTTCATCATCGCCCACGAGGCGATCCCGGCGCCGCTGAATTACCGGGGATTTCCGAAGTCAATCTGTACGTCGGTCAATCACGTGGTGTGTCACGGCATTCCCAGCGCGGATAAAAAGCTGCATACCGGCGATGCTCTGAACATCGACGTCACCGTGATCCTGGACGGATGGCACGGTGACACGAGCCGGATGTTCTACGTCGGTAAACCAAGCATCAAAGCCAAGCGGCTGGTTGAGGTCACCTACGAAGCCATGATGCGTGGTATCGAAGTCGTGAAGCCGGGCGCGACTCTTGGCGACATCGGTTTTGCCATTCAGAGCTTCGCCGAAAAGAACCGCTTTTCCGTCGTACGGGATTTTTGCGGACATGGCCTGGGCAGGATTTTTCACGAAGCGCCATCCGTTCTGCATTATGGCCGTCCCGGAACCGGGACACGCCTGCGCGAAGGCATGTTCTTCACAATCGAACCCATGATCAACGCCGGCCGCCTGGATGTGAAGATCCTGAAAGACGGCTGGACAGCGGTGACCAATGACCGCTCTCTCTCCGCCCAGTTCGAGCATTCACTTGGGGTCACGGCGGATGGTTACGAAATTTTCACCAAGTCACCGAAGGGCTGGACCTGCCCGCCCTTCGTGGATTGAGCCAGTTCTGCTACACCAGGCGGTGCGACCGGAATGAGCTGAGGCGTTAGAGGCAAAGGCAGCATCGGATTGGGGGCGTCGGCGGAAGATGGATGAATTGGCGGAGGGCGGTCACAGCGCGCCCGCAAATCACTCCAAGCCGCATTTTCACGGCCACCGCGAACGTCTGCGGCGCAGGCTTCTGGAGCAAGGTCCGGGGTCCCTCAGCGACTACGAAGTTATCGAATTCCTTCTCTTCGGCGCCAAGCCGCGCGGTGACGTGAAACCCCTCGCCAAAGCCCTGATCGCGCAGTTCGGCAGCCTGGCGGGCGTGCTCTCCGCCGCGCCGCGGGATCTTCAGAAAGTGCCAGGCATGGGCGATGCTTCGACGGCGGCGCTTCTGATCATCCGGGAAGCCGCGACCCGGCTTGCCCGCACAGACATCCTGGAACAACCGGTTATCGAGTCCTGGACCCAGTTGGTGGGCTATTGCCGGAGCATCATGGGGCGTTCCTCGGTCGAGCATTTCCGGGTTTTGTTCCTCGACCGCAAAAACCGGCTGATCGCCGATGAAGAGCAGCAACGCGGGACCGTCGATCACACGCCGGTCTATCCCCGCGAAGTCGTCAAACGCGCCCTTGAGCTCTCTGCTAGCGCCGTCATTCTGGTCCATAATCACCCTTCCGGCGATGCCACGCCCTCACAGGGCGATATTGATATGACGAAGGAAATCCGGGAGACGGCGCGCCGCATGGGCATCGAACTGCATGATCACCTGATCGTCACCCGCAGCGGCGAGAGCAGTTTCCGGTCATTGGGCCTGATTTAACCCGATCGAACGCCCGGCTCATACAACCTATTGGCAATAGACAAGCAACCAGGGCATCTCCAGACTTGGCCATCTAAAGTGGTTTAAGGCCGGAGCCTTGAGAGCAACTCTTCCTCCGGTACGTTAAGCGAAATAGCGAACACGCGAATAAACAACAACCTGATGGGAGAACGCCTCGATGAAATCTCTATATTCCGCCCTTGTCCTGGGAGCTCTTGCTTTCGCCCCAATGAACGCAAGCGGTCACGACCTCGGTTTCTCCGGTCTGCTCGGCGGCGTTCAAGAGCTCGATCCCATCACATTGGCTTCCGGCAAGCCTATGATTGAAAAGCCTTATGAGCTGGAGTCAGGAAAATACTATCGGCTTGAAATCATCGCGGATGGTTCCGCCGAGATCGCCATCAGCGGTGCGGAGTTTTTCCGGAATGTCTGGGTGAATGAGGTGGTCATCAACGACATCGAAGTACGCCCGCTGGGCATTGACAGCCTGGAATTCGATGACGAAGGCACGGCAGAAATCTCTTTTGTCACGATCCGTCCCGGCACCTTTATTCTGCGCATTCCCGGCACCACAGGAAAATCCCAGCAAGCCATTTTCAATGTGAAGTAGCAACCCCGGCTCAGGGCGGCAGGCGTATCCTCGCCGCCGCCCGGACAGCGCTCCCCGGACAGCAGCCCTCATCGACTTGAAAATACGCGACGCCGCCCGGCTCTCCGGGCAATCCGTGTCGCTGCGCTTCTATAGAGAAATGATCTTGCCCGGGTTCATGATGTTCTGCGGGTCGAAGGCAAGTTTGAGGGTGCGCATGGCAGCGACCGCATCGCCATGCTCCGCCTGCAGGAACTTCATTTTCCCGCTGCCGATGCCATGTTCACCCGTGCAGGTCCCCTCCATGGCAAGCGCCCGCATCACCAAACGATCGTTGATCCGATTCGCCTCTTCCAGCTCTTCCGGCTTCTCCGGATCAATCAGGAGCGTGAGGTGGAAATTGCCGTCGCCGACGTGGCCCACCAGGGGTGCCTGAAGATAGCTGCCCTCGAGGTCCGCTTGCGTTTCCATAATGCAGTCGGCCAGGCGTGAAATGGGCACGCAGACATCTGTTGCCCAGAGCTGGCAACCCGGGCGCAGGGACTGCGCCGCGTAGGCAGCATTGTGCCGCGCTTCCCAGAGCTTGTTGCGCTCTTCGAGCTGTCCGGTCCATTGAAAGTCACTGCCGCCGAATTCACCCGAGATTTCCCCAACCAGTTTGGCCTGCTCCTCGGCCCCAGCCGTCGTCCCGTGAAATTCAAGGAAGAGAGTGGGTTGCTCCGCCAGCCCAAGGCCCGAGTAGCTGTTGCAGGCCTGGACCTGCAATTTGTCGAGCAGCTCGATGCGCGCGATGGGTATCCCCATCTGGATGGTGGAAATAACCGAGTCCACAGCCGACTTCAAATCGGGGAAGGAAACCACGGCAGAGGTAATGGACTCCGGGATCCCGTACAGCCTCAAGGTAATCTCGGTGATCACACCCAGCGTTCCCTCGGAGCCGACGAAAAGACGTGTCAGGTCGTAGCCTGCTGCCGACTTCCGGGCGCGGCGCGACGTTTTGATGATGCGTCCGTCGGACAAAACCACGGTCAGCGCAAGAACGTTTTCGCGCATGGTACCGTAGCGCACCGCGTTGGTGCCACTGGCCCGGGTCGCCGTCATTCCGCCGATCGATGCATTGGCACCGGGGTCGATGGGAAAGAAGAGTCCCATGTCCCGCAAATAACTATTGAGCTGTTTCCGAGTCACACCGGGCTGCACGCGGCAATCCAGGTCTTCCGCGTTGACCGCGAGAACCTGGTCCATCTGCATAAGATCGATGCAGACGCCCCCGCGATCCGCAATGACATGCCCCTCAAGCGAGGTGCCGGCACCGAAAGGAATGACCGGTGTACCGTGCTCCGCACAGATCTTGACGATGGCGGCCACTTCTTCCGTCGAATGCGGGAAGACGACAATGTCCGGCGCGATAGGGTGATGCCAGGACTCATCCTTGCCGTGATGGTCGCGGACCGATTGGGACCGGCTGACCCTATCACCGAGGATCGCCTGGAGTTCCAAACCGACCTTGTCAACGCTCGCCGCTTCTACCGCTGCCATAACCCCGGATCTCCTATCTCGTTTCCCGTTAGACCCAGCTGCGGCTCCCTGCCGCCAAATTCCACAGGCCCTCGTGCTGGATTAAGGCTAATATAGCGCAGAAGCGAGGCAAGGAAACGACCAATAGCGCGCATGTGAAGAACCGGATCCCGGCTCTTCCAGCAAACTCCCTGTCGGTCCGCACCACTTGCCGCGCTAACAACAGCAACGCGAGGCGCGAGTACCGCTCGGGGAACGAGCGGGAAAACAGTACCCTCGAACCAGGGAATTAGGAGTTCTGAATATGATTGAACGCATCATTTTTGGCTGCGCATTACTTTTGCTCGGCGTGTTTGTCGTCGTAGATCAACCCGCTCAATCGCAGCAGCGGGACGACCAATATGCGGTCGCCTCGAGCAACGGTGTGGCTTACGTTGTGAATGTCGATACAGGCGCCGTGCGCTACTGCGACAAGGGGCACTGCTTCCATGTGTCCCAGCAACTTGGCAAGGTAAAGCTTCCCGATTGATCCGGCCGCCTCTTCCCGAGCGCTTCCGGCGGCAGTTGAAAAAGGACTGGAGATACAGAAAACGGGGCCGATTGGCCCCGTTCCCTCGTACTTACAACCAACGCAAAAACTATGCGAAGGGCGCTCTATAACGCAGTTTGCGACACACGCGCTGCGGAGTCTTCCGCGCAGAGCACGGCGCGGTTTAGAAGCATCACGTTATTGACCGCGCTTCATGAAAGCAGATGCAATCACGGATTTGACCCGGCCGTCCGTGACACTGAGCGAAACCGAAAAATCGCCTTTACCGGCCTTCGCCTTTGACGTTCCGCTCTTGGCTTTTGCCGCTTTGGGTTTCGCCGTCTTGGCTCTAGTGGGCTTGGCTTTAGTTGGCTTGGGCTTGGCAGCTTTGGCTTTCACCGTTTTAGCCTTAACAGCCTTCGCGGGTTTAGCTTTGGCCGGCTTTGCTTTCGTCGCCTTGGGTTTTGCTGTCTTCGCTTTCACAGCTTTAGGTGGAGCGGCCTTTGTTTTCGCCGCGGCGGACGTAGCCGCAGTAGACTTTGTCACAGTAGACTTTGTCGCAGCCGGTTTCGCCTTGGCCTTTGCTGCCGTCGTTTTAGCGGGACTTGCCTTTCTCGCTGCGCCGGTTGCCGGTTTCGCCGCTGACGGAGCCGCCTTCCTGGCTGCGGTAGTTCTCGTGCGGGCTGCAGGTGCCTTGGACGCAGCTGTCGCTCTTGTCGCAGCCGTCTTTCGGGCCGCAGGTGCTTTTTTCGGCGCTGCAGCTTTGCGTGCCACCGGTGCCTTTCGAGCCGGGGCCTTGCTTGCTGGAGCAGCCCTGCCTGCTGACGTTGTTTTCTTGGCTGCCGCTGCTCTTGCCGCGGCAGGCGCCTTCCTCGCAGCCGTCGTCCGCCGGGCCGCCGGCGCCTTTGCCGCGGATGTCGACTTCGGCTTGGCGGCTGAAGTCGTCTTGGGCCGCGCTCGTGCCGCCGGCTTAGCAGGGCTTGAAGCGGTCGCTTTTGCCGCGGCAGAACGGGCTGCCGTTGACCGTGCCGGGCGTGCAGCTCTCGAGGCTGTCGTTTTCGCGCGTGTTGACGTCACCGTGACTCTGGCTTTGGCCGCAGGTTTCTTGGGCGCCGTTGCTGCGGTGGTTTTCGAAGCCGCTGCTTTAGAAGCTGTGGTCTTTGAAGCGGCGGGCTTTGGTTTAGTTGAATTTGTACTGGAAGTTTTTGGTTTTGCAGAAACAGGTTTTCTGGCCATCAATGGTCTCCGGTCATTCGCGCCGGCATGCTTTGGTCAACGACCAGCGTGGCGCCTCCTAGATGTATTATGAATGGCCTGATTTTAACCCTAATGAAACAAAAACTGCCAGACTCGCCGCAAAAAGAACTGATTTTCAGAGAATCTTCTGCGGATATTACAAAAATGCGGGTTTGTGAGAATAGTCTGCAGGCAAACGCGATTTTTCAGCGAGATTTGAAATGCCGATTCGCTCGTGCAAGGATCGCCTTTTCGCGAGCGCCGAGAAGTGAAATCAATTCCGGTCGGATAAGGGTTCACAGGGTTCGGAATTTGTCGGTTCGGAATTGGTCGGCCCGGAATCTGACGGCTCGGAATCTGACGGCTCGGAATATGCGCAGAGAGAATTTACAGACGTGAAATTCCCAACACGCAAAGTCAGGAAACTTTAAATTCAAGACAACCGTCTGGCAAAACGCCGGCGAGAACGCTCGCAACCTTCACCGGCGTGTCGAGGAACTTCAAACCCGCGAAGACGCCGCTGGTCCAGGCTACCTCAACTTCAAACTCGACCGTGCCGGCCAGGGTAATACTCTTGATCTGATCGCTCATCAGCGGGTCGTCAAAACGCACCTTCGCGCCACTGGCTGAGAGATTGAGAATGACACAATCAACCTTTTGTTCGCTTTGAAAACGATCAGACACCTGTCCCGAAACAACAACATAGGCCCGCTTGCAAAGCCTCCTGTCATCGTCTTTCATGAGGGACACGACCTCCCCACTCTCGACATGCTGGTTATCCACAGCCTCATTCCCTCAATTCTCTGAAAACGCAAGTTCCCAACGATGCACCATGAATGAAGAAAGTTAGGATGTTGCTAAGAGACGGGGTTAACAACGGGTGGCCCGCCTTTGGTTATTCCGCAGCTTGCCAGTCATTTGCAGGCACTCGCGCAGCCACCACCGGCGCGACGTTAACCGCTAACTCTTGATGTCCATCAAGCTGGACAGCATTTCATCCTGCGTCTTAATGACGGATGCATTCGCCTGATAGGCGCGCTTCGCAAGTAACTGGTCGGTAAACTCGGCCTCAAGAGAGACATTCGGCAGATCAACGACCCCCTCATCGTTCGCAAGAGGATTTTGCGGCGCATAAGCCGAAACAGACGCGGGTTGGACCGGGCGCGTTTCCGCACGCACTCCGCCACCCGCCGTCGTGGTTTGGATCACCTCTTGCGGCTTATAAACAGCGTTCTCGCCCTCGGTTACCCCCGGCGTCCCTGCCGTGGATACGTTCGCTACGTTGTTTGCGGACACCGCCAGGCGCTTGCTCTGCGCCTGCAATCCAGAAACCGAGTTGGAAAAATTGATCGCCATGACCGACCCTGCGAATTATCTGATCTGCAATCTTATCTGAACAAAAATAAGATCTCAAATAATTGTTTTTAAACAATATTTTTCTAAAATCCTGTGTTCTTTCTGCAGCTATGCTTTCGGCGCACAGCAGATACACCTATATCGGTTGGACATAAAGCTGGCATGACCTATATCGAACTGCAATATATATATCCGACGTATAGAGATCCCGGCCTCTATCCTGTGACGAAACGCGCAGTTGAGACGCCGAACCGGATTGCAGTAGGACCAGGTGAATGGATGTAAAAACACTCTGTCTTGGTGTTCTCAGCCGTGGCGACGCGAGCGGTTATGAGATCAAGAAGGCCTGCGAAGAAGGCCCCTTCAGCCATTTTCAGGACGCGAGCTTCGGTTCGATCTATCCGGCACTGGCGAAACTGTCAGCCGAAAAGCTGGTCGACTGCTACCAGATGAGCCAGGAAAAGCGGCCGGATAAAAAAGTCTATTCCATCACGGAAAGCGGCCGGACGGCATTGTTCGATGCTTTGGTCGTCCCGCCCTCGCCCGACAAGGTCAACTCGGATTTTTATTTTATGACCTTCTTCGCTCAGTTGATTCCGGCCGATTTCCTGCGGGCGATCCTGGAGCGGCGTATCGCGTGGTACGAGGGCGTAGTGGCGCGTATGCAAGACTGCGAACTCTCCATCCGTCCTGCCGGTGAACGTTTCACCCACGGACTTGGACTCGCGCACTACCGGGCCGAAATCTCGTACTTAAAAGCAAATATGGATCAGTTGCTTCGCGAGATAGAGGCGGAGCAGGCCGAAAACGCGCCGCAGACAACCTCCTACCTCGCCCGAACGGCGTCGGCCTAGGAGCAGGATTTTCATGACGCCAACGCGCCTCACAGCAAAAGCAGAACGGATCCAATGATGAAACGTTCAATCGTCATCGCAAGTCTTCTGGGTTTGGCCGCGGTCGGATGGATCGCGTCCGGGCAGATCGGACATGGTGATAGCGGCCCCGAAGTTCAAAAGCCGCCGGCGAACCTGGAGGCCAGCACAAACGTCGCCTCCGTGCGCGTTCGCACGCAAGCCGCGACCCCCTACAGGGTCGATGTTGTTCTGCGCGGCAGCACAGAAGCCGTTCGGAAAGTCAACGTAAAAGCCGAAACCTTCGGCAGGGTCGTTGAACTGAACGCGCAACGTGGCGGGAGCGTCGAGTCCGGAGAAGTAATGGTCCGGCTGTCACCGGAAGAGCGGCCGGCCATGCTCGACGAAGCACGCGCGCTCTACGAACAGCGCCGGATCGAGTACGAAGCCGCACGTAAACTCTCCAAGAAAGGCTTCCGGGCGGAAACGCAGCTGGCCGCCTCCAAAGCCGACTTGGAAGCCGCAGACGCCGCCGTGCAGCGCGCCAAGGTCGCCCTGGAAAACATCGTGATCAGAGCTCCCTTTGACGGTTACGTTGACGAGCGCATGGTCGAGATCGGCGACTTCATCGACAAGGGCGATCCCATCACCAAAGTTGTCGATCTCGATCCGATCCTGATCGTGACGCAGGTCAACGAACGCTCGATCAAACAGCTCTCTGTGGGCGAACCAGGCTATGCCCGCCTGATCACGGGTGACGAGGTCGAAGGCAAAATCCGCTTCGTTTCGGCGGTGGCCGATCCGCAGACACGGACCTTTCGCGTGGAGATCGAAGTCCCGAACCCGGACCTGAAGATTCCCGACGGCCTGTCGGCCGACGTGCGCCTTCCGCTTCAGGAGATTCCGGCCCACCTGGTCTCCCCTGCCATTCTCTCGCTCACGGATAGCGGCGAAGTCGGCGTCAAAGTGGTCAATGAAGACAACCTTGTGACCTTCATTCCGGCGAATATCGTTGCCAACGGCGCGACCGGCGTGTGGCTCTCGGGTCTGCCCGAAGAGATTACCCTGATCACCGTTGGACAGGAGTTTGTCACGGATGGGCAGGAGGTCTTGCCGATCGACGAAGAAACGCTCGAGCCCATAGAGATCGGGAGCAATTCGTGAACGCCATTATCGAGGCAGCCGTCACGCACGCGCGAACCGTTATTGCGTCCCTTGTCCTGATCCTGATGTCGGGCACCTATGCCTACATCACGATCCCCAAGGAGTCGGAACCGGATATCAACATTCCGATCCTCTATGTCAGCCTATCCCACGAAGGTATCTCGCCAGAGGATGCCGAGCGGCTGTTGATCAAACCGATGGAACAGGAGCTGCGCGACGTCGAGGGCGTCAAGGAAATGCGCTCCACCGCCTACCTGGGCGGCGGCAATGTTCTGCTCGAGTTCGAAGCCGGGTTTAACGTCGACATCGCCATCGCCGATGTGCGCGAAAAGGTTGATATCGCGAAACCTGAATTGCCGGACGACGCCGACGAGCCCAGCGTTAACGAGGTCAACCTCAGCCTCTTCCCGGTCCTGGTTGTCTCACTGTCGGGAAACGTCCAGGAACGGACTCTGCTGCAGCTCGCACGCAACCTTCAGGACAAGATTGAGGGAATCGGGACGGTTCTGGAGGCGAAGATTGCGGGCGACCGGGACGAACTGGTCGAACTGGTCGTCGATCCGCTCGCACTCGAAAGCTATAATCTGAACGTCACCGATATCATCAACCTGGTGTCACGCTCGAACCGCGTTATCGCAGCCGGATCAGTGGACACCGGTCAGGGCCGCTTTTCCGTCAAGGTGCCCGGTCTGTTCGAGACATCCGAAGACATTCTGAACATGCCGCTGAAGGTCAACGGCGACGCGATCGTGCATTTCCGTGACGTCGGTATTCTACGCCGGACCTTTAAAGACAGCGACGGCTACGCCCGCACCAACGGACGCCCGGCCATTGCTCTGGAAGTCTCGAAACGCACCGGTTCAAACATTATCGAGACTATTGAAAACGTGCGGAGGGTCGTGGAAGCCGAACAGAAATTCTGGCCCGAAGACGTCGTGGTGTCCTTCAGCCAGGACAAATCCAACGACATCCGCAACAATCTGCTCGATCTGCAGAACAACGTCATCAGTGCGATCCTGCTGGTCATGGTCGTCATCGTCGCTGCCTTGGGTCTCCGCTCCGCAGGCCTGGTCGGCATTGCAATTCCGGGTTCCTTCCTGGCCGGCATCCTGGTGCTCTATGCCATCGGCTTCACTGTAAACATGGTGGTTCTCTTCAGCTTGATCCTGGCTGTCGGCATGCTGGTCGATGGCGCCATCGTGGTGACGGAATTCGCCGACCGGAAAATGAGTGAAGGCTTTACGCCCAAAGAAGCCTATGCCCTGGCTTCGAAAAGGATGGCCTGGCCCATCATCGCTGCCACGGCGACAACCCTGGCCGCCTTTCTGCCGCTGATGTTCTGGCCTGGCGTGGTCGGTGAATTCATGAAGTTCCTGCCGATCACGCTGATCGCGACCCTCAGCGCCTCCCTGTTCATGGCATTGATCTTTATCCCGGCACTGGGGGCAAACCTCGCGGGGTTCATGCGCTTCCTGCTGCCCATTCTGTCGACGGCGCTCGGCGGCGTGATTTTCGCGCAAGGTATCCCGGCTTTGACTTCGGCGATTGGCCTGGGCCCGGCAACCCCCATGGCATTCTCTCTGCTCGCAGGACTGCCGGGTGTCGTTCTTGGTCTTTACTTCGGACTGAAGCTCGGACGCATGGCCTACCACAGCCTGAACGCCGTGCGGCCTCTTGAGGAAAGGGCAGATCAATCCCTCGCCGCCGATGCCGTGTTCGAGCCGGACAGCGTGAGAGGTTTCACCGGGACATACCTGCGCGTGCTTCAAACCGCGCTTCGGCACCCCGCGATCGTCATCACGATTGCGGTCCTCATGCTGGTGGCCGCGCAGGTCAGCTACGGAATGTATGGTAAGGGCGTCGAGTTTTTCCCGGACGTCGAGCCGGAGAATGTCATCCTCCAGATTCACGGCCGCGGCAACCTCTCCGTTGAGGAGCGCGATAGCCTGCTGCGTCAGGTGGAAGACGAGGTGATCGGACTGCAGCAGGAATACGGTGAGTTCCACACGATCTTTGCCAAAAGCATGGCATCATCCGGAACAAGTGATGACGAAGCCGAGGACCTGATCGGGGTCATTCAGCTCGAGTTTACCGACTGGTTCAGCCGACGGCCCGCAGACGAAGTTATTGCGGATATCCGTGAGCGGACCGCGCCTCTGGCCGGCATCTTCGTCGAGCCGCGCAAACAGGAAGCCGGCCCGCCGGTCGGCAAAGCGGTGCAGGTGCAGGTCTCCTCCGCTTTCCCTGACGAGATCGAACCGGTGGCTCGTCAGATCGCCGAGGCGATGATCGGTATGGGCGATTTTGTCGATATCGAAGATGGCCGCCCGGTGCCTGGGATCGAATGGCAGCTTGCGGTCGACCGGGCACAGGCCGCGCGGTTCGGCGCGGACGTAACATTGATCGGCAGCTACGTGCGCATGGTCACCTACGGCACTAAGCTGGGCGAATTCCGACCCGACGACAGCAACGAAGAGATCGACATCGTTGTGCGCCTTCCAAGGATTTACCGCAACATCGATCAACTCGACCATATCCGTATTCAGACGGATGCCGGTCTGATCCCGATCTCGAACTTTGTCACCCGTACGCCCAAACCCAAGGTCGGTTTGCTGCGCCGAACCGATGGCAACCGGGTTATGACCGTCAAGGCCGACGTTGCGCCGGGCGTTCTTGCCGATGACAAGGTCACCGAAGTGCGCGAGTGGCTGCAGACGGCCGATATCAACCCGCGCGTCGAGATCACCTTCAAAGGTGAGGACGAAGAGCAGAAACAGGCTCAGGAGTTTCTTGTTAAGGCCTTTATCGTCGCGTTGTTCATGATGGCGATCATTCTGGTGACCCAGTTCAACAGCTTCTACAGCGCCTTCCTGATCCTGACGGCCGTGATCATGTCGACGATCGGCGTGATGATGGGCCTGCTGCTCACCGGTCAGCCGTTCGGCATTGTGATGTCGGGCATTGGTGTCATTGCCCTCGCAGGTATCGTCGTGAACAACAACATCGTGCTGATCGATACCTTTGATCGTATTCGCGAGACCGGTGTGCCGGTGCGGGAGGCCATCTTGCGGACGGGCGCCCAGCGTTTGCGGCCGGTGCTGCTGACGACCATCACGACGATCCTCGGTCTTATGCCGATGGTGCTGGCCGTGAACATCGACTTCGCGTCGCGTATCGTGCAGGTCGGCGCACCATCGACGCAGTGGTGGACGCAACTCTCGTCGGCCATCGTGTTTGGACTGAGCTTCGCGACAGTCCTGACGCTGCTCTTTACGCCCTGCGCGTTGATGCTGCGGGAAAACCTGCGTGCACGCTTCGCATCGGACGATAGCGATAAAGCGGACAGCGCACGGAGCAAGCTGCCCGGCTTTCCTGATTTGTCGAGAGGACGCAAAGGCGGTGGCGATGAGATCCCTGGAATCGCCGAATAGAACGCAGAGTGTTATTGAGGTTAGCGCTGGGGACCGTCGGTAAAACTGCCGGCGGCGGCCACCGCGCGGGTCACGGTGGTGATCCAGCAAAGCGCCCCGAAGATCCAGGCAATCAACGCGAAGTAACTCGGGAAAAGGCACATCAGCGCGAAGGCTGCAATCGTCTCGCTGCCTTCAGTCAGGCCACCCAGATAAAAGAGTGACTTACGGCCGCGGATGTCGGTGGTGATTTTCCGCTTTTCCGCAAAGATCGCATAGGCAAGAAAAGATGATCCTGTGCCGACAAACGACAGGATCAAGAATGCGGCCGCAACGGCGTTTTCTTCCGGCCGGGCGAGCGCAAATCCGAACACGAAGAATGCATAAATGACAAAGTCGCCGACGATATCAATGTAGCCGCCAAAGTCTGTCAGCTTGCTGTGACGCGCCACCGCACCATCCAGGCCATCGAGGATCCGGTTGACGAAGAACAACAACATCCCGGCGATATAGGCCTCGAGGGCAATCGCAGCCGCCGCCGCGATCCCCACCGCGACGCCTGTGTAGGTGACGTGATTTGCACGAAGACCCGCGCGGACCGCCAAACGTCCGACTCTATTCAGCGGAGGATCGATCCGACTCCGCATCCAGGCATCCAGCATTTCGGCGCCCCTGCCCCATGTCCGCTCTCCAGCGCACGACGCTGGCCGGCGTTTAATGTTGTCGCCTCAGATGTCCCTAGCGGGAACCGGGCTCGTCCGGACGCGGACCAGAGGGATCCGTGTCGTTATTCTCGGAATCTGGCGCATCCGCCTCAAGGATCTCAGGCATCGCGGAGCGCATCTTCCGAAAAGAGATCTGTGCAAGGGGAATACTCAAGAGATAAGCAAGCCCCGCGACACTGAGGGTCACCCAGGGCGTGCTGAACAGAAAAGCCGCAAAAGCACCAGCACCGATCAGCACAAAGCCGACAGACCTCAGCGGCACTTTAATCCGCTTCGAGGAGTAGGTCGGAATCTGGCTGACCATCAGCGCCGCAACCCCGATGAAAACAACGCCGTTCAGAAGCTGGGAGCGGAAGATGTCATCGCCGAGTTTGAAGCTGAGAACCATTGGCAGAAGCATGAGTCCGGCACCGGCAGGGGCCGGAACCCCGACAAAGAACTTGCTGGACCAAGCAGGGGCGTCTTCCTGATTAAGCCCGGCATTGAAGCGCGCGAGCCGGAGCGCACAGCACATGGCATAAACCAGTGCCAGAGCCCAGGCCAGTCCACCCAGCTCATGCATCGCCCAGAGATAAACAATGATCGCCGGCGTCACGCCGAAATTGACAAAGTCGGCCAGGGAATCGAGTTGAGCACCGAATTCACTCGTGGCTTTCATCAAACGCGCAACCGGCCCATCAAGACCGTCAATGACCATTGCCACCACCACAGCGGCGACAGCCACCTCCCAGCGCTCCTCGAGCGCCCAACGGATCGCGGTCATGCCTGCGCAGAGCCCCATAAGGGTGATTGCGTTGGGAATCAGCCGATTGATCGAAAGCCCGCGCAGGCGGCGCCGACGCCTCACCATCTATCGAACCTCCCCTGCCCGGATCTCTTCGTCCGACGTCAGATCGGCGATCACGGTTTCGCCGCCAATCATCCGCTGTCCGACAGCCACCATGGGCGCGACACCATCGGGCAGATAAACATCCGTGCGGCTGCCGAAACGGATCAAACCAAAGCGCTCGCCGGCGCGTACCGATTGTCCATGCTTCAAGGTGCAAATGATCCGTCGTGCAATCAATCCGGCAATCTGTACG
The DNA here is from genome assembly GCF_007004665.1 of Denitrobaculum tricleocarpae. Taxonomy (GTDB): domain Bacteria; phylum Pseudomonadota; class Alphaproteobacteria; order Kiloniellales; family Kiloniellaceae; genus Denitrobaculum; species Denitrobaculum tricleocarpae. The sequence goes on from NZ_ML660065.1 coordinate 17,113, forward strand.
AACACGATATCGCGGCCGTCCGTTGTCTTCATGCGCACCGACTGACGCTCGTTGAGATCAGAAGCCTTGTCTTCGGCTGCATTAAGAAAGGCCCCTTCGTGGTAGGCCAACTCTGTGATTTCGCCACCGGTCGGGATGCGGTTGACGTGCACATCAAAAACACTCAGGAAGATGCTGACCCTCATCAGCGACACGTCACCCATGCCGAGTTCCGCCGGCGGCGTGGCGGGTTCAACCGCAGAAACAAGGCCATCGGCGGGACTGACGACCAGGCCGGGCCGCACCGGCACATAGCGATCAGGGTCGCGAAAGAAGTATGTGCAGAATGCCGAAAGAAGCAGACCAGGTACCACCAGGGGCGGCCAGATCAGGGCAAAGATCACTGACAGCAAGAGCGCGCCAGCGATAAACGGCCAGCCGGCCCGGTTTATCGGAACCAGCACGTATTTCAGCACATTGTTTTCCATCACACAGAAACCTGTAAATCCTCAGCGCATCATAGAGACCGCCCTAAACCACCGCAAACACGGTGTCACGGGAATTCGCACCTTCATGGCGATTGATCTGGTTGATTCAACGCTCAGGGCCAGTCGGCGTTCAACCTGCGCAAGTCCAGGTTTCGCGATGCGCCGTAAGACTTCGAGGGCCGCCTTTTGTGCCCGGCGCTGGAGAGCAATCCGGCTTCTCGGCGGAACAACGGAAACGTGCAGGGCCGAATCGGTTTTCACCAATTCTGACTTTGCCTTTGGCGCTTAAGTGTCAGCAAACCCGGCAGACCAGCAATCTCTCGCCATCACTCGTTAGCCGTTAACCGTCACTGGGCAAGCGGAAAATCTGACCCGGATAGATCAGATCAGGATCGCGGATCTGTTCCTTGTTGATTTCGTAGATGACCGTGTATCGCGTTCCCTGGCCGTAGGTCGTACGGGCAATCCGCCAGAGGCTGTTGCCCGGCTGCACGGTCACAAAGTCTTCGTCCGGATTACTGGCGACACTCTCTGCCCTTGAGAAGGGCGTTTCAACCCGCGCCAGCACCTTTCCGTCGCTCTCGACCTGGTCAACCCTCAGCCGATGCAACCCGACCGGAACCAGATCCTCGGGGGTCATGGCCCAGCGGCCGTCTTCGCCGGTCAAGGCTTCGCCTATCGGGATATTATCGAGATAGACAATGAGGGCCGCCCCCGCGTTCGCCCGTCCCCCGATGACCGCACGCCCGTCGTCATCGTAGTCCACGGAGTCGAGAAACAAACTGCCGTTTCCGATACCCTCACCGGCGGTATCGGGCTTCTGAAGGATCCGTGCCGGACCGCTGCCCCGGCGCGGCACGACGACGGCAATTGGTTCACTGACGCCCGCACCCGCCGCAGCGACCTGATTGGGCGCAATCGGGCTGGGCGCAATCAGGCTGTCGGGCGCATCGCCGTTGCCGGCGGTGTCATCAGGAACGGTACTTCTATCGGTATCACCCGCGTCGACCCGAACTGCAACCCCGCCAACCGGGTCGGTCTGCGGCTGACCATTGTCAGGCAGCGCGCCGCCGGACGCCAGCAGACGCTCTTCGGGCTCCGGCACCGCGACGATCACGAGCTCCGCCGACTCGATTGGGGCTTCATCGGGCAGACGCGCGATGATCCCCAGTCTGTGGCTGCCCGGGCTGAGAGGAATCTCCAAAACGAGCACCCACTGACCACGAGAATCGGCCGTGACAATACCCAGGGGTGTATCGCCGTCGTAAATCGTGACTTCGCTTCCTGCCGGAGCACGCCCGGCCAAGATGGCTTCACCGCTTTTTTCTACACGGACAACGTCAAAAGAAGGCGAGTCGCCAGCCGGTCTCGAAGCTGCTTCACGCTCCGCCTCTTCCACCACCCGGGCAACAACTTGAGGCCCCGTAGGACGGGCCGGACCTGGTTCGCCGGAAACCAGCCCGCCGGCCCCGGGCGCGCCCGCCGTTGTTTCACTTAAAGCCGTCGCCTCGCTTGAGACTGTATTGCCTGATTGCGCCTGAACAGGCCGCGGTTGAGTCTCATCCAATGAGGCAGTGTTTGCGACCTCATTGGGTGCGGAAGATGCGTTGCCGGGATCGTTCGATACCGCCGGTTCGCTTAATACCGCCGATTCACTGCCCGCCGTAGTGCCGGTGGAGCCTCCTTCTGCCCCACTCTGCGCGACAGAGCCGTCCGATCGGTTTTCGTCCGGTGAAACTGTAGAAGAAGACTCAGAGCGTGCAATCTGGACATCAGTGTCTGAACTGCCGCCCAGCCAGTGGTAAACGCCAAAAGCCGCCGCAAATATCGCGATTACAACGACAGCTACGAGACCAAGAAAACGCACACGCCCGACTCCCTTCGTAAGTCACTAGCCTAGTACGCTGCCTCCGTGTATGCAATTACATCACCCGATCCTTTAGCAAGCCTCCCGATGCTCCGAAGACTGGGGTCAAAATCCTTGCAATATCATAACACTACCGCTTTTTTCTGAGAAACAGTCTGTTCTCATGGGTTAAGGTAGAAGATTAGCCGCACCAGGTCCGGGCACTTGATAGCCTTTCCAAAGGCCTGCGGGCAGGCTTCAAACCCAGGTTCGATTCGATAGATCTGTGCTGTCCGCCGAGCGGATTTGGTACGGTCCGGCGAAATACCTGCTTCATGCAATTACACAAGGACGCTCCCTTCATGCCCGAGATAAAAGCCCTCTGCATCTACTGTGGTGCCTCCCAGAACGTTGATCCTCGTCATCTTGAGACGGCCGATCAACTTGGCCGTACAGCCGCCGAGAAAGCGATAGATCTGGTCTACGGTGGCGGTCATTCCGGCATGATGGGCGCGGCAGCCGATGGGGCGCTGTCGGCGGGCGGACGGGTGATCGGGATCATCCCAGAGCATCTCAAGGACCGCGAGGCGGCACATAACGGCGTGACGGAAATGGTAGTGGTCGATTCCATGCACGTCCGGAAGCAGAAGATGTTCGAACGATCCGACGCCTTCTGCGTTTTGCCGGGCGGTCTCGGCACACTCGATGAAACCTTTGAAATCATTACCTGGAAACAGCTTGGCCTGCACGACAAACCGATCGTCCTGCTGAACCTACACGGCTTTTGGGACCCCTTGATGGACATGATCAGACGCCAGGTCGAGGGCGGATATCTTCACAACGACCCCGGCTCTCTTTTCTCACTCGCGGATGATGTCGAAGGTGTCTTTTCTGCAATTGCGTCGGCCGCGGATAGCAGGGTAACGCCGGACAGTTCGCGTCTTTAGGTGAAGATCCCGCGTAAATCCTTTGAATGGCTGAACTTTTCGCACTCTTCCAAACAGTCTGCAAATATCTTCAGACTTCCTTTGAGCCTTACTCAAGAGCTGGACAAGCGCCGGTTTTCATAACAATTCTGCGACTTTTTGCAGGTGCGAGGTCAGTCGCCTTGCGTGGGCGTAAAAGGCTGCTATGTTTCCGCCGACTTTTCGATATCGGCCTCACCGCGCGACACGCCGGAAAGAGGCGTTTCAGGCGTAATTCCGGAGGAGCATATGGCTAAGATCAAAGTCCAAAACCCCATCGTTGAACTCGACGGCGATGAAATGACCCGCATCATCTGGGAAAAGATCAAAGAGACCCTGATCCTGCCCTACCTGGACATTGATCTTAAGTACTACGACCTCTCGGTTGAGAGCCGTGACGCGACGGACGACCAGATCACGATCGATTCCGCCAATGCCATTAAGGAATACGGCGTCGGCGTAAAGTGCGCGACCATCACCCCCGACGAAGCCCGGGTTGAAGAATTCAAGCTGAAAAAGATGTGGCGTTCACCGAACGGCACGATCCGGAACATCCTGGGCGGCACCGTCTTCCGTCAGCCGATCATCATGAACAACGTCCCGCGCCTCGTGCCGGGATGGACCCAGCCCATTGTCATCGGCCGTCATGCCTTTGGCGATCAGTACCGCGCAACGGATATGGTTGTTCAGGGCCCCGGCAAGCTGACCATGACTTTCCAACCCTCCGATGGCGGCGAAACCATTACCCACGAAGTCTTCGACTTTCCGGCGGGCGGCGTGGCCATGAGCATGTACAACCTGGACGAATCCATTCGCGGTTTCGCGCGGGCCTGCATGAACTATGGCCTGGATCTCGGCTGGCCGGTCTACCTCTCGACCAAGAACACCATCCTGAAAGCCTACGACGGACGCTTTAAGGATATCTTCCAGGAGATCTTCGACGCCGAGTTCGCCGACAAGTTCGCGCAAAAGGGTATCACCTACGAGCACCGCCTGATCGACGACATGGTCGCGGCAGCGCTGAAATGGTCCGGCGGGTTTGTCTGGGCCTGTAAGAACTACGACGGCGACGTTCAGTCCGACATCGTTGCCCAGGGCTTCGGCTCGCTTGGCCTGATGACTTCGGTTCTGATGACCCCGGATGGCAAGACTGTCGAAGCTGAAGCCGCGCACGGCACGGTCACCCGGCATTACCGGATGCATCAGCAGGGCAAGCCGACCTCGACCAATCCCATCGCCTCGATCTTCGCCTGGACCCGCGGCCTTAAGTACCGCGGTGCCTTTGACAACACGCCCGAGGTCACCAACTTCGCGGAAACCGTCGAAAAGGTCTGCATCGAGACCGTCGAAGGCGGCGATATGACCAAAGACCTGGCGCTGCTGATCTCGCCGGACCAGAAGTGGCTGACGACGGAAGAGTTCATGGCCAAGATCGACGAAAATCTGAAGAAAACGATGAGCTGAGGAAAATCCATGCGATTTTTTACGACTCTTACGGCTGTGCTTTTCAGCGCAGTCCTGAGCATTGGTGCTGCACAGGCGGCCGATCCTGAAAACACCCTGGTGATGGAACTTCCGACCGGCCAAGTCCTGATCGCCCTGCGTCCGGATCTGGCGCCCAAGCATGTTGCCCGGATCAAGGAACTCGTTCGCGAAGGCTACTATGACGGCCATGTGTTTCACCGTGTAATCGACGGCTTCATGGCGCAGACCGGCGATCCCACGGGAACCGGCAGAGGCGGGTCCGGCCAAAAGATCGAGGCCGAGTTCACACGCGAACCCTTCAGGCGCGGGACGGTAGGTATGGCCCGCTCCAGCAACCCGAATTCCGCGGACAGCCAGTTCTTCATCGTCTTCGAACGGGCCAGCCATTTGGACACGCAGTATACCGTCTGGGGCGAAGTCGTCTCGGGCATGCAGTTCGTCGACAAGCTGAAGAAAGCTCCACGCAGTCGTCAGAGCGGCTCCGTCGATGACCCGGATGCCATGATCAGCCTGCGGATCCAAGCGGACGTTCAGTAGGCTCATCAGCCGAAAGTCCGGGAGAAACCCCGGAACCGATTAATCACGGGGCGCACCACGGTGCGCCCCATTGCCAAGAAGAGAGACCAACCATGACCGAGAATGCCGAAGACACAATGGTCATCGAGCTTGAATGGGGCGAGGTCACCATCAATCTGCGCCCGGACCTTGCACCGAACCATGTTGCCCGGATCAAGGAACTGGTTCGCGAAAGCTTTTACGACGGTATTGTTTTTCACCGCGTAATGGACGGCTTCATGGCACAGACAGGCGACCCTACCGGCACGGGAACCGGCGGTTCAGGCCAGAAGCTCGGCGCAGAGTTCACGCAGGAGAACTTTGGTCGCGGCACGGTCGGTATGGCCCGTGCCAACCACCCTGATACCGGTGACAGCCAATTCTTCATCTGCCTGGACGATGCCAGCTTCCTGAACGGTCAATACACCGTCTGGGGTGAAGTCACCGAAGGCATGGAACACGTCGACCGGATCAAGAAAGCCCCCGCGGGCAGCCAGAGCGGTCAGGTCGAAGATCCGGACGCCATGGTCCGCGTACGCATCAAGGCCGACATCGACGCCTAATCAGACACGCGGCCTGACAAGAAGGGCCGCAGAGATCAAAAAGCACCGCCGGCAGGCCGAGAGATCGACCGCCCGGCGGGGCTTTTTTGTCATCTACGGCAAGTGATCGTCAGCCACCTGCAATCGCAGTCTCCACGGCTGTAATCGCCGCATTGGCCGCGGATGCGTCCGGGCCGCCCGCCTGCGCCATATCCGGCCGGCCGCCGCCGCCGCGCCCACCGAGCGCTTCGGAACCGGCGCGCACCAGATCCACCGCCGAGTAGCGGCCGGTGAGATCTTCGGTGACACCGACGACGATAGAGGCCTTGCCATCGTTGACCGCGACCAGGGCCACGACCCCGCTGCCGAGCTGTTTTTTCAAATCGTCCGCTGTGGCCTTGAGATCTTTGGCCGGGACGCCTTCCAGCACGCGGGACGCCAGCTTGATCCCAGCGACGTCTTTAGCCGCGTCGTCGGACGCACCGCCTCCGGTCGAGAGCTTACGGCGTGTCTCCGAGAGCTCCCGCTCCAGTCTGCGGCGCTCTTCCATTAGGCTCTGAATACGCTCCGGCAAATCACCCGGAGCAACCTTGAGGGTCGCGGCTGCCTCGCTCAGCAGATTGTCCTGACGGGCCGTGTAATCGATGGCCGCCTGTCCAGCTACGGCTTCGATCCGGCGCACACCGGACGCCAAGGCGCCCTCACCAATGATCTTCAGAAATCCGATGTCACCAACGCGGTTGACGTGAGTCCCACCGCAAAGCTCGGTGGAGTAAACCGAACCGGCCTTATCGTGGTCCTCTCCCCCCATCGAGAGCACGCGGACCTCGTCGCCATACTTCTCGCCAAACAAAGCCAGCGCACCGGCGGCAATGGCCTCGTCGGGCGTCATGTAACGGGTAGTCACCGCAGCATTGTCGCGGATCCGCTCGTTGACTTCATTCTCGACCGCCTGGAGGTCCTCACTTGATATGGCCTTCGGATGACTGATGTCGAAACGCAGACGGTCAGGTGCCACCAGAGAGCCCTTCTGGGTCACGTGGCTGCCCAGGCGGCGGCGCAGCGCTTCATGCAGCAAGTGAGTCGCGGAATGATGCGCCCGCAAAGCATTGCGCCGCACGCCGTCGACAGTCATCTCGACCGCCGTACCGACTGTCAGCTTACCGGTGGTCACCTTGCCGATGTGGACGAAGACCGAACCCAGCTTCTTCTGCGTGTCGGTGATTTCAACCCGGGTATCGCCGTCGGTCAGGACACCGGTGTCACCCATCTGACCACCGGATTCGCCGTAAAACGGCGTCTGGTTGGCGATGATCATTACCTCCTGCCCGGCATCGGCGGATTGCACCTCTTTACCGTCTACGAGGATTGCGGTTACCTGGCCCTCGGCGGATTCCGTGTCGTACCCCAGGAAATCGGTCCCGCCGAGCCGGTCGTGCAAATCGAACCAGAGTGTCTCGGTCGCAGCCTCGCCCGAACCGCTCCAGGCCTTGCGAGCTGCGGCGCGCTGACGCTCCATGGCGGTGTTGAAACCCTCGACATCGACCGTCTGTCCCTGGTTCCGCAGGATGTCTTGCGTGAGGTCCAGCGGAAAGCCAAAGGTGTCATAGAGCTTGAAGGCGACGTCGCCGTTCAGAGCCTGCCCCTCACCCAGTTTTTCGGTTTCGCCCGAGAGCAGCTTCATACCCCGGTCAAGCGTCTGGCTGAAACGGCCTTCTTCGAGCTTCAGGGTCTCGGATATCAGCGCCTCCGCCCGCTTCAACTCCGGGAAGGCCTGGCCCATCATCTCCACCAGGGTCGGCACCAGCCGCCAGATCATCGGATCCTTGACGCCCAACATATGAACATGCCGCATCGCGCGGCGCATGATCCGGCGCAGCACGTAGCCGCGTCCGTCGTTCGACGGCAGCACACCGTCGGCGATCAGAAACGCGGTCGAACGCAGATGATCCGCGATCACACGGTGAGAAACCGCGTGTTCGCCATCCGCAGAGACGTTTGAAGCCTCGGCAGAAGCTTCAATAATGGTGCGCAGCAGATCGATATCGTAGTTGTCGTGCTTGCCCTGGAGAATCGCGGTCAGGCGCTCCAGCCCCATGCCGGTATCGATCGAAGGCCGGGGCAGACTGACCCGGCTTTCCTTATCCAGCTGCTCGAACTGCATGAAGACGAGGTTCCAGACCTCGATAAAGCGGTCACCGTCCTCATCCGGACTGCCGGGAGGGCCACCTGGAATATCGGGTCCGTGGTCAAAGAAGATCTCCGAGCAGGGCCCGCAAGGGCCGGTGTCACCCATGGCCCAGAAGTTATCTGAGGTCGGAATGCGGATGACTCTGTCATCGCCCAGACCGGCGATCTTCTTCCAGAGCCCTGCGGCCTCTTCATCCTCGGAGTAAACCGTAACCAGTAACTTGTCCGCGGGCAGGCCGTAGACCTTGGTGATGAGGTCCCAGGCCATCTCGATGGCCTGATCCTTGAAGTAGTCGCCAAAGGAAAAGTTACCCAGCATCTCGAAGAAGGTGTGATGGCGCGCCGTGTGCCCCACGTTTTCCAGGTCGTTATGCTTGCCGCCGGCCCGCACACACTTCTGTGAGGTCGTCGCCCGGCTGTAGGGCCGGCTCTCCTGCCCGGTAAAGACGTTCTTGAACTGAACCATGCCGGCGTTGGTGAACATCAGCGTCGGATCGTTCCGCGGTACCAGCGGTGACGACGCTACGATTTCATGACCGTTCTTGCCGAAATAATCCAGGAATGTAGTTCTGATCTCGTTACCGCTGCTCATGGCCTGACTTCATCTCTCAACCGCCGTAACCGGCTCTTTCCGACGCGAAAGCAGATCCGACTTGATAGAAGCGCCCAGGACGGTCCATCGCAGCGGATAACCTGCTCTAGCTATATGAAATAGACCGGAGTGACATGCCGTTATCAAGCCACGCTTTGATTTCGGCCCGGTTGAGAACTCATAGCCGTGGAGTCTCAACCGCAACATGATCCGGTCTAGAACTAAACTAACATAAGGGCTCGGTTTGTAGCCTGCCATGTCTGAGCTGTCCAGCGAGCACGCCTGTACGGCAGTCCCGGCCATCCGCGCCCGGAATCAGGATTGCTCCCGGCGTTTCCTTGATTTAATCACGCTGAAGTAAGGGAAATGCTGCTTCTTTATCGGCGAAATATGTGGTTATCCCCGCTATCGCGCAGTTCCAACGCAGATTTGATTGGAAGTATCGCTCTTCCTGACACGAAATTAACCCGGTGAGATGGTTCCAAATGCCCAGCAAAAGCTCTAGGATCGCGCCATGATAAAACAGCTTCAAACAGCCACCTTCTGGGCCGCACAACGTGTCGGGGACACCGCCTGCTCTGCGGTCCGCCGCGCGGCGCAGACTCTCCCGGGTGGAATGGCCGTCGTTGTCGCCCTCGCGGTTTTCGGTCCCCTGGCGGAACCCCTGACCCGCACGGCGATGGCCCAGAGCACGGCGCCCGCTCAAGAAGAGAACACATCCCCGGACGGCGCGAGGACCGTGGCGACCCATGCAGACTGGACTCTGCGCTGCGGGCCTAATCCGCAGACACAGACCGAAGTCTGCTATATGGTCCAAAGCGTCACCTCCAGGGAAACCGGGAGGGGCGTTCTCCAACTCGCAATCGGCAAATTCGGACCTGAAAAGCGCGATCTGGCGCTGATTACCCTGCCGCTGGGCGTGCGATTGCCGCCGGGTCTCGCCATCGAGGTCACCGGAAGAGAGCGCCGGAAACTGCCGTTTGAGCGGTGTCTGCGCAACGGATGCCAGGCACAGCTCCTGATTGACGACGCGGTTTTGAGTGAATTCAAGGCGGGCGTGGACGGCCGTATCCTCTTTTACGATCTGAACGGCAAGCCAGGCGCGCTCCCCTTCTCTCTTCAGGGTTTCACAGCTGCCTTTGCAGGAATCAAGTAAGTCAACCCGGGCTCAACGCCCCAGGATCCAATAGTGAATGGGCCGGAGAGATCACTTTCTCCGGCCCTTTTGAATGGGTCCATTTCCACCCGGTGTATGGGGCTTAGACCGGGTTTAGGGCGACTGGGTTTAAGGCGGCCCGGCATCAAAGTCCGACGGCAGCGGAACGCTTAAGCCTCTTTCCCTTCCTCTTCGGGACCGCCTTCCAGCATGGCTGATGCAACTAAGCCCGCATTTTGCCGGATCGCGCGCTCGAGCTTGTTCGCTGCTTCGGGATTGTCACGAAGGAATTTCTTGGCGTTCTCACGCCCCTGACCAATGCGTTGGCCATCGTAGGAGAACCAGGAACCCGACTTTTCGACGATGTCGGCCGCGACCCCCAGGTCCAGCAGTTCCCCGGTTTTCGAAATACCCTGGCCGTACATAATATCGAACTCGATGATCCGGAAGGGCGGCGCCATCTTGTTCTTCACGACCTTCACCTTGGTCTGGTTACCTACCACCAGATCCCGATCTTTAATCGCCCCGATCCGGCGAATATCCAAACGCACCGAAGAATAGAACTTCAGGGCATGACCGCCTGTGGTGGTCTCGGGATTGCCGAACATCACGCCGATCTTCATACGAATCTGGTTGATGAAGATCACCAGTGTCTGAGACTTCGAGATCGAGCTGGTCAGCTTCCGCAAGGCCTGGCTCATCAAGCGTGCCTGAAGACCCGGCAGCGAATCACCCATCTCGCCTTCCAGTTCGGCTTTCGGCACCAGAGCCGCCACCGAATCGATCACCAGAACATCCAGAGCCCCGGATCGCACGAGCGTATCGACGATTTCAAGGGCCTGCTCACCGGCATCCGGCTGCGAAATCAAAAGTTCGCTGACGTTGCAGCCCAGCTTTGCCGCATAAACCGGATCAAGCGCATGCTCCGCATCAACGAATGCGCAGGTGCCGCCAGCCTTCTGCGCCTCGGCAACCACATGAAGCGCAAGTGTCGTCTTACCCGATGACTCGGGACCATAGATCTCTACAATACGACCGCGCGGCAACCCGCCGATTCCCAGGCCGATATCCAACCCAAGGGATCCTGTTGAAACCACTTCGGTTTCCACGACCTGATCTTCGCCAAGCCGCATAATGGAACCCTTGCCAAAGGCGCGCTCAATCTGGCCTAAGGCGGCATCCAATGCCTTCTGTTTGTCCACGTTTTTTTCCTCGACCAAACGCAATGCGCTCTGTGACATGATGGTGATGCCTTCCTTATCTCATAGGGGTATCGGAACTGCAATGTGCGGATTGTACCTCTTTTGTTCTCACATTCAAGCACAAAGATCAAAACAGGAACATTCCTGCATTTTAATCACTTATCGGCGAGCGGCGTAGAATGACCTGGTACAGGAACGGGATATCGCCACTTGAGAACTCAACATGACGGGGACTGGTCGATTCGCTACCGCAAACTAAATTACCATCAGTGATCTTCGAGACCGCTCCCACGAAACCCCGGTGATGTGCGTTCAGGAAAGCTGCAGAGGACGGGAATGCCTGGTTTGAAAAATTCACATAGGCCCCAGCTGTTCGCGGGCATCTTTTGCGGAGCGGTGGCTGCGCTCCCCTTAACAGCAGGCTCATTGGCCGCAGATGAGTCCATGCAGCTTCGCTACGAGGTCGCTTGGGGTAATATGACCCTGGCGGAAGCCAAGGTGAACTATGCTCTGAACGACACGCGCTATGAGATCGAGGGAAGCGGCGAAAGCCAGGGCACCCTCGCCTTTCTGTTCCCCTGGAAAGGCTCAGCGCGCAGTGTGGGCCTGACGACGGAGAAGGGATTTCAGGTCTCCCGGCACGACAGCGAGGGAAGCTTTAGAGACCGAACCCGCCGCACAAGTGTCATCTGGCGCCCCGATGCACCGCTTCCGGAACTGGTGGCGGAACCGGAATCGGATCTCACCGAAGTGACGCCTGTGCCCGAAGACGCCACAGCCGGAACCGCCGACCCCTTCACCGTGCTTCTGAGCACTTTGAACCGCCTGGAACAGGGTGAACGTTGTGACGCCGAAGCCCGTGTCTGGGACGGCCGGCGGCTCTACGACCTCAAGATCGGACATATCGGCAGGGCCGAGCTGGTTCGCGACCGGCCCTGGACCTATAACGGCACTGCGATTGGCTGCAGTCTGACCTACACGCCGATCGGTGGTTTCCGAAAAGACTCGGAGTGGAGGGATCGTCAGGACGAAATCCGGCGAATCATCTGGATTGGGCGCCTGCCCAACGAAAAGATGGTGCCCGTCAGGATCGAACTCTCGGCGCCGATCGGAAGATTTGTCGGGCGGCTCTACACCCAGTAGGCCCGGCCTTTTTGTCATCCGGGCGCAGGCTTCGGCATTAAACCAACTCGCCACCCAGGACTTCCTTCACCTTCGCCGCCAATTGCTTGAGGCTGAACGGCTTTGGCAGGAAGTGGATCCGCTCGTCCTCACCGAGTTTTTGCCTGAAGTTGTCTTCGGTGTAGCCGGAGATGAAAATCACCTTCAGGTCGGGATAGGATTCCCGCACCGTCTTGACCAGGGTCGGGCCATCGACGCGCGGCATCACCACATCCGTAATCAGCAAATCAATCCGCTCTGCCGCGTCACGCAATACCTCAAGCGCCTGTTCACCCGAGTTCGCCTCAAGGACCGTGTAGCCCTTGTTGCGCAGGGCACGGGAGCCGAAGGCCCGGACCGCATCCTCGTCTTCGACCAGCAGTACATTCCCGATCCCGGTCAGATCCTTCTGGACCTGCGCTTCGCCGCCAGAAGCGACTGCTTCCGTCTCGGCCCCCGCAACGTAGTGTGGCAGGAAGAGCGAGAAAATCGTTCCGCGCCCGACCACGGAATCAACAAAGATGAAGCCGCCGGTCTGTTTGACGATGCCATAGACGGTCGAGAGGCCCAGGCCGGTTCCGGCGCCGACTTCCTTGGTCGAAAAGAAGGGATCGAAGATGCGGTCCAGAATCTCGCGCGGGATACCGCACCCCGTATCCTCGACCTCTACGGCGACGTAGTTGCCCTTGGGCATGACTTCGCCTTTGTAATTCTTGTCTTCCTCGACCGTCACATTGGCGGTCCGGATGGTCAGAGCTCCGCCGTCGACCATGGCGTCGCGCGCATTGACCGCGAGGTTGATCACAACCTGCTCGAGCTGCCCCTGGTCCGCTTTGACCATGCCCAGATCACGGCCGTGAATCATCTTCAGTTCGATGTTTTCGCCGATTAGCCGCGCCAGCAGATGAGAGAGCTCGGCCAGAATATCGGTGATGATCAGTTGACGGGGCTGCAGGGTTTGCTGCCGCGAGAACGCGAGAAGCTGCCGCACGAGATTTGCAGCCCGGTTGGCATTCTGTTTGATCTGCATAATGTCTGCGAAGGACTGATCGCCCGGCCGGTGCCGCAGCAGCAGCAGATCGGAGAAGCCGATCATTGCGGTCAGCAGATTATTGAAGTCATGGGCGATACCGCCCGCCAGCTGCCCGACGGCCTGCATCTTCTGCGACTGCGCGAACTGCTCCTCCAGGTTCTTCTGTTCCGTTGTGTCGATGAAATGTGCGATAAAGCCGGCCGTCTCACCGCCACTGCCCGCCATCCGGGTCACGTAGACCGTGCACACAAGTTCGCCGCCGTGAAAGCCGAGCTCCAACACCGTCTGACGACTGGTGTTCTGAGGATCGTTCAGGGCGCTTTGAAAAGCTGCCCGGTCATCGGGTACGGCCAGCTCGATCAATGACAGACCATGTACATTCCCCGGCTCACGCAAGAGTTCGCGGAACGCCCGGTTGCTCTCGGTGACGCAGCCTTTCGGGTCGATCAGGGCAATACCGACCGGCGCTTTTTCGAAGAAGCTCTTGAAGCGTTCTTCAGACCGCTCCAGAGCGCGCGCGACCGCGCGTTCGCTGGAAAGATCGCGCACGACGGAGCGCGTGCAAAGCCCACCGCGCTCGTCAGCAGGCACGACATCCTGACTGATGAAGGCAACAAATTTACCGCCGTCGCGTTTTTTGAGCGTAACTTCGCCTTTGGAAACGGACTCATCCTGAAACGGGCTGTAGGGCAGGAAGTCGCCGTCATCTTCCAGAATGTCGTGCAGCCGCAGCGTACCGCTCTCCAGCTCCGCATGGGTCCGCCCAAGCCACTCGGCCAGCATCTGATTGACAAAGAGGAACCGCCCTTCCCCGTCGACCGAGTAAAAGCCAATGGGCGCATTCTCCAGCAGGTCGGCGAAGCGGTTTTGCTGGTCGTTGATGACCTGCTCCATCTGCCGGCGCAGGGTGATATCGTCGACGAACCAGAAGACGTAACCGGGCCATCCCTTCACCGGATAGGCGGCAACGTAACGCCATTGGGTTTCGACCTCGCCGTTGCCGGCGTCTTCGCCCTTTCCCGCCTCTGCCCGGCCTGGAATCCGAACTTCGGCATAGCCTTCCAGTCCGCTCTTGGCTTTGGCATCAAGCATCTCAATCTGCTCGCGGACCTCCAGATCGCCGCGGGTTTCCGCGACCAGAAGATCCGGGATCGGTTTATCGACCTGTCCGAAGAGTTCGTAAAAAGCGGAGTTGGACTGAACGACCTTGCCGTTCGGTGCAACGATCTGGCGGGGCCTTGAAACGGAGACGAAGGTGGCGGAATAGATCGAGAGATCCATCTTGGTCCGACGCCATCCGACAAAGGCGTAGATCGCAAGTGCCGCCAGGACGGCGATCACACTCCAATACGCTATCTCAATTCCCACGAGCGCCCACTGCCCTCTGTTGTTGTTCCCGCGTCGCTGCACCGATACCGCCGAATCGGTTTCGACGATTCGGCGCTAAAAAACTGCGGCATGGTAAACTCTGCGGCACGCCGGCGCCAGATCAGCGCGTGTTCCTTGCCCATGCCGGTGACGATGCCTGTAACGCCTGTCATTCCCCTCCGCCCGATCACGTCTTCCTCGCGCTCGGCAGCTTGCCCTTCAGACGCATCACGTAGCCGATCACCTCCGCCACGGCGGTGTAGTGTTCAGCCGGGATCTGCTGATCGAGCTCGACACCGCCATAAAGAGCACGCGCAAGAGGCGGGTTCTCGAGAACCGGGACATCGTGCTTCTTGGCGACTTCACGGATCCGGAACGCGATCTCGTCGGCTCCCTTCGCCGTCAAGACCGGCGCTTCCATGGTTTCCGCATCGTACTTCAGCGCGACGGAAAAGTGGGTCGGGTTGGTCACCACAACGTCTGCCTCGGGGACCGCCGCCATCATGCGCTGGCGCGCACGCTCGGCGCGCAGTTGGCGCAGGCGTCCCTTGACGATGGGATCGCCCTCGGTCTGCTTGAACTCGTCTTTGACTTCCTGCAAAGACATCTTCAACTGCTTGGTATGCTGATACTTTTGAAAGAGGAAGTCGCCGCCTGCGATAACCGCCATAACCGCGAGCACGCCGATCATGATCTGCACGGCCATCTCCTGCAGCAACAGCAGCAGCTGTGACATCTCCATCAACGCAATCTGCGGGATCATTTCGCGGCGCGGCGCCATAATCAGCACGATAACAACGGCAACGATTGTGAGTTTCGCGATTCCCTTGATGAATTCGGCGATCGACTTGGCGGAGAACAGCCGCTTCATGCCCTTCTGAAGAGAGATCTTATCGGGTGTGGGCTTCAGGGACTCGGCGGAGACCAGCCAGCCGATCTGGAGAAATGAGGCACCGACCGCGGCGGCGATCGCGACAATAGCCGGAAGGATCACCAGTCCGCCGACACCCAGCAATACGTCGCCGAACAGACTTTTAAGACTCCCAGGGTCGATAAGGATTGTGTGCGGGCTCTCGATAAAGCGCAGCATCTGAGACCCGAGACCTGCACTCAAAGACGCGCCGAACACTCCGATCACCGACGTAAAGGCAAGCAGCATAAACCAGTGCGAGATCTCCTGAGACTTGGCGACCTGGCCTTTTTGCCGCGACTCATCGAGTTTTTTTTGAGTCGGTTCCTCGGTTTTTTGGGAGTCGTCCGTATTATCGTCGGCCATTGCGCTCCGCTCCCAAAGCCGCAAACAAACCGGCGGTTTCCGAAAGGCACCGCATCCTCATGACGGCGCCAGGAAAGGCATCAAGGTGTCGCTGAACTGGGTGATGTAGAACCCCATCATGACCGGCAGCGACAGGAAGAGGATGATCACGCCCATGGCAACCTGCAGGGGCATGGCGACGAAAAAGATCTGCACCTGCGGCATCAGGCGTCCGAGAACACCGAGACCAAGATAGAATATCGTTCCCACAACGATGAAGGGGGCGGCAAGCTGAACCGCGAGCAGGAAGGTCTTTGCGACGACGCGGGTGATCATTTCGCTCAGGTCCCCCATCGGCAGAGCCTCTCCCGGCCGAAACAGGGTGTAGCTGTCAGCAACCGCCATCAACATGACATGATGGAGGTCGAGCAGAAACATCATGAGAACGGCCACGGTGGTCAGGAACGAGCCCATGATCGAACCTTGCTGTTGTGAACTGGGATCGTCGACCAAAGCATTCGCCAGAGACGACATGAAGGCGATGATCATCCCTGCGGTCGCCATGGTGGCCAGAAACAGGCGTGTCACGGTGCCAAGGAAAAAACCGATCACCAGTTCCCCGATAATCAGCAACGCCAGGGTCAGCACCGCATCGGGCAAAGGCGGAACCGTATCGCCGACAACCGGCGCAATAACGATTGAAATCAGCAGTGCCAGCATGAGACGGGTGCGGGGCGCAACGTAAGGCTCGGCAAAGCCCGGCAACAGCATCATGGTTGCGCCGACGCGAACAAACACGAAGATCACAACAAAGAGTTCAGCCGATAGAAGCTCGTCGAGCATTCCGCGTTACCCCAGTGCGACAATCCGGTCCATCAAGGTCTTGGTGAAGGCCATCATGGTTGCCAGCATGAAGGGCATGAAAACAATAATTCCGAGACATACGGCGACGATCTTGGGCACGAAGGAGAGCGTCATCTCCTGCATCTGCGTGAGTGCCTGGAAAAGCGCGATCAAAAGACCGACGCCCAGAGCGATCAAAATCCCCGGTGCGCCGACTTTCAGGGTCACGTAGATCGCTTCCCTGGAGACCTCGATGACTTCAACTGGATTCATGCTGTTTTTTCTCAAAGAGAGAGGCGCCGGAGAAATACAAATCTGGACGCGAGGAAAAGCCGGACGGGGTGTCGGACTGTGAAAGAAACCGGCCTGGAGACTTGGGTGGAAACATGCCTTCAGATCGGCATGCGCAATATCTCCTGGTAGGCCTGGACAACACGGTCGCGCACCGTGACGACAGTCTGCAAGGTGACCTCGGCCTTGGACATCGCCGTCACGACGTCCGTCAGGTCAGCGGTCCCGGCAGCGGCCTTCAGGCTCTGCGTCTCACCTTCATTCAAGGTGCCGACAACCTCGTCGGCCATTCCGCGCAGCGTTGAAGCGAAGTCCTGCTTCGGCGTCATGGCGCCTGAATCAAGCGGCTTAATGGAATCCTTGCCCGCTACCTTCTGATAGGCGCCGATGGCATCGGTAAAATTCACTGGCATGATCAACTCCGTGCCCAAAGTTCTTTTGGGGCAGTCGCATCCGCCTTCATGGCTCATTCAAAGCCGCCTTCCTGGCGGCCATATCAGTCTGCGCGGGCTCTAAAGTCCGGGTATCACGACAAGATCTGCAAGGTCTTCTGAAGCATGCTCCGGGAAGCCTCGATTGCCTTAAGATTCGCCTCGTAACTGCGCTGTGCTTCACGCATATCCGTCATCTCGATCAGGGTGTTCACATTCGGACGCAGCACATAACCATCGTCGTCGGCCGCAGGATGACCAGGCTGGTAGGCCCGCGAAAATTCGCTCTTATCGGTCATGATTTTGCGGACCCGGACGGTCTCGGCGCCGAGTTCCCGGTCCATGGCGTTGGCGAAAGAGACCAGTTTGCGGCGATACGGCTGGCCGCCCGGCGTCTGTGCAAGCGACTCGGCATTCGCCACGTTCTCGGCAATCACACGCAGACGAGTGCCCTGCGCCCGCATCCCCGAAGCGGCAATATGCAATGTCTTGAACAGATCCATTTTCTCTCCTCTGCCCGGCTCAACCGGAAAGCTCGGATGCCGGAGCCGCCGGTCTCCGCAGCCGGCTGCTTACGAAATTCTCTTTAAACCAGCACGTTATGCGGACCCCTTTAACGCCATTCTGATCATCGCGACGTGCTTGCGGTAGAGCTGCGTCATGGTCTGAAAGTCGGTCTGGTTCTGGGTCATCTTGACCAGCTGTTCCTCAATCACCACAGCGTTTCCGGCAGGCGCCGTTTCGTAGAGCTCTTCCTGCTCACGTGCCCTGCCATCGGACCCGCCCATGGACACGCCCTGAATGTGACTGCTGTTGGTCGCCGCGGGCCGTATGGGCTGCGATTGCCTGGCCACCGCGCGCTGGAAGGAACCGTCTTTCAGATCGTGGGGGATGTATTTCGGCGTATCCGCATTGGCGATATTCTTCGTCAGCACATTCTGACGCGCGGTCAGCCATTGCATGCGTTTGGCGATCACATCTGTGATGCTGAGTTTGCCGTCCATAGCGCCCACACAAACCTGTTTTCGCGACCATTAGATTGGATTTGTCTTAATTTTCCACTACCTCGTGTTAAGATTCGGTAAAAAGGGTTCGCTTGTTATGGAACAATCCGCGTATTAGAGTATGGTTCGGGGGCCGGTCAGAATCCGGCTAGGGGCAGGGAGTTTTTGCGAAGCCGATGCTTTATTTAACGCGGAAAATCGGCGAATCCGTGATCATCAACGACAATATTGAAGTCACCGTCGTTGATATTCGTGGCAAGTCGATCAAGCTCGGGTTCACATTCCCGGAAGATGCGACCGTACTGCGACGCGAGATCTACGAACGGATTCAGGAAGAAAACCGTGCCGCTGCTGCCGGCAGTGAAGCCCTTGCCCTCTCCATCGCGGGAATTGAAAACGACGACACGCCGAGTGACGATAAGGGATCATGACCCTCTGACGGCTGTTTTCCGCCCGTAAAAGCATGTTTTGATGCCCTGACCTGCGTTGATTTCCGGGCATAAACCGAACTCTCCATCAAATTTCCTTTTGCCCGTCCCGGCGTCTTCCACCGCCTGACGAAGCGCCTGCAGAGATCTTTGCATGGCAATCTGAGACGGCGGTTTTCACAAAATCCCCTGCCCCTTTGTCGGGATTGGCCCCCGGGATGAATGACCGCAACGACAGATCATCCCAAAAACAGATGCGAATCAGCAGCATAGCCGATTCGTTAAACCATTCGTTAAGCATAACCGTTGATAATCGACTCAGGATCATCCGAGGTGCAGCGACAGAAATCGCGCACTCGCTTTACAGGAAGTTGATTTGGCCAAGCAGCCAGATACACCGCGCGGCACGGCGCCCTCTCCCCCGAGCACGGTCACGGCTCCGCCGGCGGATAGCGCTGCCCAAGCGCCCGAATCACAGTCTTTGGCGATCGCGCTGAACTCCAGGGGCGGAAAGGCACAAGCCACCCAGGTGATCGCAAAAGGCACCGGCGAAGTTGCCGAGCAGATTCTCCAGCTCGCGTTCGAGCATGGTGTAAAAGTGCGCAGCGATGCGGACCTCGCAACAATCCTATCTGCGGTCGAGGTGGAAAGCGAGATCCCGCTCGAGGCACTCACCGCGGTCGCCAACATCCTCAGCTACATCTATCGCGCAGAACAGCCCTCAGCTCCGGAAAGCAGCTCATGACAAACCTTGCTCAAGTCACAGAATCCGCCCGTGATCTGCGTCACAAGATTCGCCGCGGCATCGAGGCCGCCGAGAAAGGCGACGTGATCGACCTACTGCCTGTGCAGGCCGAGGTTGACTCTCTTTGCGCAGCATTGGCGGCGCTCCCCAAGGACGAGAGCGACGCCGTGCAGAGTGACGTCATTGGTCTGGTCGAAGAACTCTCCACACTCTCGGACAAGCTCAATCAGGGGCTGGTCATTATCCGCAACGAGCTCAAGGATCTCTCTGAGCGGCAGCGTGCGGTCTCCGCCTACGGCAAGGCACCTTGACGACAACAGTCCCATACATCGACTGCAAGAGTCCCACTCCCGGAAAACATCAAGTCTCTGAATTGGCGTCATGGATTTAGAAGTATACCTGCGCTTTGTTTTGGCCCTGATTTTTGTCCTCGGCCTGATCGGCGGCCTCGCTCTTCTGGCCCGGCGGTTCGGTTTTGGCGGTCGGATGATCATTCAGGCGGGGCAGAAACAACGCCTCTCGGTTACCGAAGTCCGTCCGATCGACGGACGTCACAAACTGGTGCTGGTCAAACGCGACGGGATCGAGCACCTCTTGATGATCGGGCCGGCCAACACGCTTGTCGTAGAAAACGACGTTCCCCCGGCAATCTCACAAGAAGGGGGTCAGGCATGATCGTTTTGCGCTCGCTTCTGCCCGCAGTCTCCCTGGCTCTGGCGTTCAGCCTGCTCTCTCTGCCGGCCATGGCACAGGAGTTGTCTCTCGATCTTGGGGGCGATTCCGTGGGATCAAGCACCGGCCGGATCCTTCAGATCGTCGCCCTGATCACGATCCTGAGCCTCGCGCCTGCAATCCTGATGATGGTGACCTCCTTCACGCGGATCGTTGTGGTCTTGTCGTTCCTGCGAAGCGCCATGGGCATTCAGCAGACCCCGCCGAACACAGTGCTGGTCAGCCTGGCCCTGTTTCTCACCGCATTCATCATGATGCCGACCATGGAGGCAGTCTACGATCAGGCCATCGAACCCCTGATCGAGGAGGAAATCACTGAAATGGAGGCCGTCGAGCGCGGTGTGGTGCCGGTGCGCGACTTCATGCTGTCTCACGTACGCGAGCAGGACCTCAAGCTCTTCATCGAACTGGGGGACATCGGCGAGATTGAGACCGCCGAGGACACACCGATGCGCGCCTTGATCCCGGCCTTCATGATCAGTGAGCTGCGCCGCGCCTTCGAGATCGGGTTCCTGCTGTTCCTGCCCTTCATCATCATCGACATGGTGATCGCTTCAATCCTGATGTCGATGGGTATGATGATGCTGCCGCCGATCGTGATCTCCTTGCCCTTCAAGCTGATCTTTTTCGTCCTGGTCGATGGCTGGTATCTCGTATCGGGAAGTCTGGTGAAGAGTTTCGGTTAGCAAAGCTGGGATCAGCTCCGCTTGGTCCCGCAGACACCTCATTGCGCAGCGACACTCTTTAGCGCTGCTTGAGGCTGTTCAGAACCAGATCGAGATGGGCCTCCAGGAATTTTTCGGACCCGACGGGCTGATGACGTTCAAACGTCATTCTCCAAATTGCCGCGACGATGGCCGGTGCCATCAGGACGATCGGGAGTTCCGTGGCGGGCCCGGCCCTAAACTCGCCGTTTGCAATACCGCGGTCGACAATCCGTTTCAGAAGCGCCTGCCCTTTCGAGAGCGTGGTTCGATGGTAGTAGCCTGTTATCTGAGGAAAGCGGTTACCTTCGGCGATGATGATGCGCATCAGGACCGGCGCATCGGAGGTGACGATCCGCTCGTAAATTCTCTGCAGGACCATCCGCAAAAGATCCTCGGTTGAACCGGTGTAAGCATCAACGAGTCCCCCAACCTCATCCAGTATCGGCACAATCCGTGAATGCACAGCCGCTTCAAACAGCGCCTCCTTGCTCTCGAAGTAGCGGTAGATCGTTCCTTTCACGACCCCGGCCCTGGCGGCGACATCTTCCAAACGCGCCCCGGCAAAGCCGCGCTCCGCAAACTCCTGAAGGCCGGCCTCGATAATTTCCGCGGGCCGTGCGGCCTTCCGCCGACGCCTCGTTTTTGGCGTGTTCATCCGATCTGATTTCCCAGGCTCGCCCTCGGCAGCCTGTTCGTTTTTTTCAATCATTGCCAGTTATCGGTTCCGATCCTATATATTAATGACTCAAAAGTCATTAATAGTGATTTACGGCGACTTGGCCGCCATACAAGAGGTCGCACGAGATGGATAGCCCGATCCGGCAGAAGATAGAACCCCAGGCTGCGCCCGAGCGCGAGACCAGCGCTCCGCCGACGGACAAGCAGGATCTGCCCCTGCCTATCATCAAGCATGGGTCTGCGCCCGGGCAAGGTTTCGGCGCCCCTACCCCCACTTCGCGGTTTTTGACCTCGCTGGGCCTGCTGCGATACGTGCCCTTGATCCTGCTTCTTGTCGCAACCGGTGGCGTGATCGGCCTCTATTTTCAGCCGCCCGGCCTTCAAAAAGCGATGGAACTGCTCAATCTCGAGCCCGGCGCTGGAACGAGCACGCCAATCGCGGTACCGGCTCAAAAAGGTAACGGCGCCGGTGCGATTGCAGCCACCGGCCCGCTGTCAGGGATAGCGCCCGGACCGCAGGTGGTCGTCGGCCTGGGGCGGCTGCTTCCGGACGGGGACATCGTCACCCTGGCGCCTCCTTTTGGCTCAAACGATGCAAAGATTGCTGTGCTGAAGGTGGAAGAAGGCGATCGTGTTGAACGCGGCGAAATCCTCGCCGTCCTGGATAACGAGCCTGAACTCCTGGCCCTGGCCGAGGCCGCGAAGGCAAGCGTCTCTGTGCAAAGAGCGACGCTGGCACAAACCCGGACCTCTGTCCGCGCCAGCATTGAGGAGGCCGAAGCCGTTTTGGCGCAGGCCGAGGCGGCGGCGGTGAATGCGAAACAGGAATACGAACGCGGCCGGGTGCTGGTGGAACGGAAAGTCATCTCCCAGGCAACACTCGATCAACGGCTCGCAACCCACGATCAGGCGCGTCGGGAGGTGGACCGGGCCATTGCAACACTCTCGCGCTATCAAACCGACGACATCGGACAACAGGTCGACGTGGTCGTCGCGCGACGCAATCTGGAAGCGGCAAACATCGACCTGGCCCGGCGTATTCAGGACCTGGAACGAGCCTACATCCGCGCGCCGTTGTCCGGCGTGGTCTTGAAGATCCACCTGCAGGAAGGCGAAAAACCCGGCCCGGAAGGCGTCCTCAACATCGGAAACATCGATCGGATGACCGCTGAGGTGGAGATTTATCAAGCCCAGATCAGTGCCGTCTCGTTGAACGACCGGGTGACGATCGATGCCGACGCCCTGACCACGCCGTTAACCGGCAGAGTTTCGAAGATCGGCCTGGAAATCGGCCGGCAGACATTGATTGACGACGACCCCGCCGCCAATACGGACGCGCGCGTCATCGAGGTGACCGTAGCTCTTGATCCCGCTTCCTCCGCAACCGCGTCGCGTTACACGAACCTGCAGGTTATTGCCCGGATCGCGGTTGGCGCAAATCTTAGTGGCGAAGATCTCATTGGCCTAGGCCCTGGCGGCGACAACCCCGGCACCAGAGACCCCGCTACCAGAGACCCCGGCGGCAATCCATGACACGCCTTTTGACGGTCCTGTTCGGGCGTCTGCCCATCGGCTGGCTGCAGCTCATCCACAACCGGACACGCTTCGCCGCCGCGATCGCAGGCGTTGCCTTCGCCAACATCCTGATCTTCATGCAGCTTGGGTTCCTGGGGGCACTGATGGAGGGCACAAAACTACCCTATGGTTTGTTCGCCTCGGACATCCTGATCTCGGCTTCGGACGCGAATACCCTGTCGGACGGAAGCAACCTGCCACGGCAACGTCTTTACCAGGCCCTGGCTGCTCCCGGTGTCGCCGACGCCGCAGCCATTCACCTCGGCAAGATAGACTGGCAACCCAAGGACGGGAATGCGGTCAGCCTGCACGTCTTCGGCGTCGATCCCGGCAAAAAGATCTTCGCATCCGAAAGGATCAACAGGGCGCTTGAGCAGTTGAAACTTCTCGATTATGCCTTGATCGACCGCAAGACCCGAAATATGGAACGGGCTGTGTTTGACGAGATCGATGGCGGCACGCCGGTTCTGCGGGAAATCAACGACCGGACTCTGACCTTGGCTGAAACCTTCGAAGTCGGTTCGGGATTCGAAGCCGATGGCTACATGATCGTCTCGGACCAGACATTCCTGCGGCTGTTTCCCGCACGTGTTCCCGGTGCGCCGACCCACATCGCGATTAACGTGGAACCGGGCAGCCACCCTGACGCAGTTGTCACAGGTCTCCGCGATAGGCTTCCGAGCAGCGACAGTATCGTGCGGACTCTGGCCCAAGCTGCTGCCGACGATCAGAAATATCAAACCACCGAACGTCCCATCGGCGTTGTTTTCGGCTTCGGCATCATCATCGGTGTCCTTGTAGGCATTATCATCGTCTACCAGGTGCTCTCTACGGATGTCACCGATCACCTGGGTGAATATGCAACGCTGAAAGCCGTCGGTTATCGTCAAAGCTTCTTTCTAGGGATCGTCTTTGAGGAGGCCCTGATACTGGCGCTCTTCGGCTTCGTGCCCGGCCTGCTCATTGCACTGGGGTTCTATGAGCTGGTTTCCATCGCAACCGGCCTGCCGGTGGTCATGTCCGGCCTGCGGCCGCTTTTCGTGTTGGCAGGAACGATCCTGATGTGCGTGATCTCGGGCGCCATTGCGACCCGGCGGCTCGCCGGTGCCGATCCGGCAGATCTTTTCTAGGAGCCGCCATGATTGCTTCCCCGGCGTCTCATCTTATGACGGAACCAGGCCGTGGTCAGCGCGCCGCTCCAATCGCCGTTCAAAACCTTGATTACTGGTTCGGCCAAGGGGAAGCACGGAAACAGGCACTGTACGATGTAAACCTTGAGATCGAACGGGGTGAACTGGTTATTCTGATGGGCCCGTCAGGATCGGGAAAAACCACGCTCCTTACGCTCGTAGGCTGCCTCCGGGAGGTCCACGAGGGCAGTGTCCGGCTGCTGGGCAAGGAACTGAACAGCGCAAGTGAAGAGCTGCTCGTGGCCTGCCGCCGGCAGGTCGGATTCATTTTCCAGGCTCACAATCTGCACGAAAGCCTGACCGCAATGCAGAATGTGCGCATGGCGCTGGAAGTTCACGGCCCGGCGGCGATGCGGAACTGGTATGAGGCTTCAAGTCATCTTTTGCGGCTGTTGGGGCTGGGAGAGCGTCTCGACTACCTGCCTGGCAATCTATCGGGAGGGCAAAAACAAAGAGTGGCGATTGCACGGGCTCTTGTCGGAAATCCGGAGATCGTATTCGCGGACGAGCCGACGGCCGCGCTCGATAAGGAGAGCGGCTATCAGGTTGTTAAGCTCCTGAAAGACCTGGGCAGGGTCCGGCAGACAACGACATTGATGGTCACTCACGATAATCGCATTCTCAATCTGGCAGACCGGATTATCACCATGGAGGACGGTCGCATTGTCCAGGATGAGCGCTGATCGCACGGACGCAGGCAAGGCTACCGCGCTAAGCGGCTTTAGACACGCCGAACAGGTTTATCTTCACTCCCCAGAAGCCACCCACCACGAGCACAGCGTAAAACAACAGGGGCAAAATAAAGTCCGAGAGCGATTGGCCGGCTTCCCATGCTGTAACACTGGGATTGCTCGGCAAGTATTTTATCCAAACCCGGTTGCCTTCGACAAAGTGATTGCCGGCATGGTGCGGGACTCTGATTTTTGATTTAAAGACCTCACCTGAAGGGGTACGGAAGCGATAGACACTATAGTAGGCACCACGCTGCTCGTCTTCCACGCCGAGGGATTTCCAGGTTTTCTCGACTACAGCCTGGGCGCGAACGTAGCTCGCGGCGACATGCAAATGATCCGCCACATCAAGCATGGCAAAAATCATGAGCTTAAGTCCGATGAGCCCGCCGGCGAGAAACACCAGGGTGTTACCGATCCGCCCGAGCGAGGTTTTTGGCAGACCATCGTCTTCGTCCGGTACACCTGCCTGCAAGCGTTTCAGGATTCCGCGAATGCCGAAGACGACAAGCGGCAAACCGATAAGAAGTTGACCGAACATGATCAGCCAGGGCGTCAGATCTGCAAAAAGATCCATCGGGCCGGCATTCATAGTGGCAAGTGCTTCCCTGGCCGTGAACTCAGTGTCCAGTATCTCGGTGTCCTGAACGAAGAAAACCAATGCTGTTATGACGAGGCTCATGCTTCCGAAATAAAGCAAGAAACCGCCAACCACCGTCATGATGAGGTTCGCGAAGATACTTACACCAAACCGAAAAATACCCATATCCGGACACTCCCTTCAGGTGGTATCCGAATAACACAGCATAAGTTAAAATTAGAGAAATAATACAACTATATACAATTTTTAGTTGCCACTAGTCATACCCACTGACTTGAATGCCATCTCGATTTGATTCGCATTATCATCGAAAAGTGTATCACTCATCTGAACACACTATCCTGCGGCATCGTGCGGATTGAGGCGCAATCTTCCCTTGCACAAGAGCAACAGATTCTCATGACTGGAATGTATCCGAGAAGGGTTCGGCAACAATCTGGTATTCATCCTCATAGACGATGTAACCTGGCCGCTGTGTCCTTATCTGCTCCGTCACATGACCATAACTCTCAAGCAAAGTGATGAGTTCGCGCATTTTACTGATGTGATCCTGCGCCGACGACTTCAGCCATGAAATGCCCTTTGCCGATCTGTGGTAATGACCCTTTGACTTTGTGCGATTGAAGCGGGTTGGCCGTGCAAGGTTTTCGCCAAACCAACACAATAGAGCAGTAATTCTCTCGTTATCCCAGTGTGGTGTCGTGTTATCATCCAAGAGTTCGTAGGCTGCACCAAATACGCCCAAGAAAACGCCTGACTCGGGATGATTTCGTTGGATAACAAATCGAAGGAATACATCAGCGGAGTTCGGCTTATCGGCCGAGTGAGTATCTTCTTTGGAAACCACGTGAGGCCCTCCACGACTTCAGTGATTCGTCCTTCAACTATTCCAGTTCGCTCAACTGCGTGGAGTTGAGTTGCTGGCGGTAGCTCGTCACGAAGTCCTGGATCTGACCGATCTGGGCAAGCTCTTCGGTGATCGACTTCACATCGTTACCGATCAGATCGCCCGACAGCAGCGCGAAGGATTCTGCCTGAGGCGTCTCGTCCATGGGATCGCGATAGCTCTCCGCCAGGAGCTCCAGTGCAGGACGGTCGTCCGCGAGGGTGAGCGCGACCGCAAGATTCAGCACCGCAAGCGCCTCTTTATTGGACAGCTCCCGTTTGGGGGGCTCGGCCGGCACCAGACGCGCCAAAGCGAGGCCCGCATCTTTCCAGTTCCGCTGCTTCCAGAGGATCTCCGCGCGAAGCTGCAGGGCATCCGAGGCGGTGTCACCCTCCAGCAATGCCAATGCCTCATCTTCCCGCTCCGCCTCGGCCAGAGCGCGCGCCTGCAGGTGGCGGCGCTGCTGCACGAGCCCACCCGGAAGCTCATCGCTTTCGCTTTCGGCCAGCAGCCGTAAGGCGTCTTCAGGTTTGCGTTCAAGCAAGCGGATCAGCGCGGCGCGGGCTGCGACCTTGGCCTTCTCTTCGCCCTTGAGACGATAAGTGACCTGATCTTCCAGCAGGTCTCCGGCGCGCTCCAGAAGGTCGACCTCGACAAGGCGGTCCGCCAGCTTGGTAATAATCGCATCACCTTCCTCGCCCGGCGGCGTCAGCTCTTTGTATTCTTCGTAAAGGGCCACAGCAGTCACCGCCTGCACGTCCTGCCCCTTTTCGCTAAGGTAAAGATCCTTGAACTCCTGCTGCATGCGCCGCGTCACCTCTTCGGACCGCTTCGAGGATGGAAAGTGCGAAGCGGCCTGCCGCATGGATTTCAGGCCCTGGCGATAGTCGCCCCCGGCCAGATAGAGATCCCCGAGGCGGCGCAAGAGCGCAAACTCGAACTTATCACCGCGCCAGGCAAAACGGAGGTTCTCAAGCTCGTCGATGGCTTCCGTGTCCGTAATGGTCTCTTTATTAAGCCCCATATCGACCAGCGCGAGCCGGGCGCGGGCGCTGGAGGGCCGGTGCCGGTTGCGCGCAATCTGCTTCCAGAGTTTTTCTGCTTCCTCTTCTTCGCCATCCAGCAGCAAGCGCCGGCCCCGAAGATAACCGACTTGCGCCAGTTCAGCTTCGGTCGGCTCGTCCGCCTCAATCTTGCGCAGTTGAAGGCTTGCCCCGCCAGTGTCGCCGGTGGCCAGACTGGCTTCGGCCTCCAGGAGACGCAGCCGGGTCCGCACCGGACGCGCGTATTGATCAATGAGATCGTCCGTCTCGGCAAAGCCGGTCGCGGCCGCTTCCCAGTCCTGATCTTTTGCCGCGAGAGCCGACTGCCACAGCACCGCCTCCCGTTCGCCGACCAAGGCCGGGTGCGCCAGGTTGCGAGCGGCTTCATCGAAGTTATCGGTCAGAAACTGGCTGGCCCCCTTCATCATCACCACTTCCGGGTCCGTCGCGAGGGCGGGATTTTCCGCGTCGAGCAGACGCAGCATTCCAAGCGCTTCAGGCGCCCGGCCGTGGCCGAAGTAAAAGCGCGCCAGATCCAGCCGCGCGATCCCGACCTTGTTTGCGTCCCTGCGCACCACATCGCGCTGCAGTTCCTGCTTGTTGGCGGTGAATTCCTCGTCACCTCCACGCCGGGCCTGCTCCAGATCGAACATTGATCCGCCCGCGAGCGGGTTACGTTCTCCAGTGCTGGGCAAGGCGCGGGCGTCGGAACCGGAGACCTGGAGCGGCTCACGTCCCGAGACCACGACGCCTCGCTTCTCGAGGCTCATGGCAAGGCCTTCAGCAGTCGGCTGCAGCACCACGCCCTGATAGCTGACAAGAGCCCTGAACTGCGCGAACTGTTGTACGGATGCCACCCCAAGGCCGGGCTGACGGACCGGCGCAACGATGATGCGGTCATTCAGATCAGGGTCGGCGATCGATAAGAGAGTCCGGGCATCGCCACGCGTGAAAACGACTTCTGGTCCCTTTGCCCCCGTGGTGACAGATACCGAAACGGCGTCTTCGGGCAATGGCACGCGCCGTCTGATATCGACAGTCCAGACATTGTCGTCAAAGGCCAAACGCGGCGCGAAAAGCGGCGGAAGCGTCAATCGCACGGCCGTACCGCCCTGGACCGGCACACGGTCGATTGGCTCCAGATGCGGCGCAATCCTGCGCAGTTGCCGGGTCAGGTCGAAAGGCCCAAGCCGGTCGAAAACCAGCCAGAGACGGTTGCCGCGCTGAAAAGCGGCCGCGCCGGTTTCGCGATCCCAGCCGAACTTGAGCACAGTCGGCTCGATGGGTTCCGGCGCCTTTCCTGGAGCCGGTGTAAGCAGTGGCAGGTCGGGATCGTCTGCCAGCATCACGAGTCCGGCATCACCACCGACATCCTGGCCCTGAGCGAGTGCCGCCTCGACATTGAGCTCGGTCCTGAAGGCATCAAGAGTGACAAGATTATCTTCAGGTATCGGAGCACCTGCCCGCTGTGCTGCGGCAGCCGCGCGAATACTCTCGGGCGTCGCAAAACGCACTACGCCCTTGGCCAGTCGGGCCTCCGCCGCCGTCTCCTGGCGGGCAGGCCGGTTGACGGCTTTCTTGTCTTCCTGCTCGAGCGGATTGGCATCAGCGTCTTTTGTTGCGGTCGCCTGGTTTGTAGCGGCGCTTGGTGTTGGAGCGTTGCCTTGTGCTGCGGAAGCATCCGGTGCAACGCCGGCCGGTCCAGTTGAATCAACCTGCGGCTTTTGTGGCAGAAGAGATGTCGGTTTATCGACCGCAGACGCCTTGGGATCTTCAGGCTTTTCGGCACTTGCAGTCGCCTTGGGAGCAGCCGTGTTTACGAGCGACTTGCCCTCAGTCTGTTCAGGTTCAGCCTTATTGGCTTCGGCCGCTTGTTTTTGCGTTGGGCGTGTTACGTCCAGGACGGCTTTGTTACCATCGCGAAAGAGCCGGAAGGTTGAGTTCTCAGAGGCCTGAATCGCGACCCTGCTGCCTTTATCAGACTTCGGGACGGAAACGCGAGTGATTCCAGCCGGTAAATTCCTTTGCACGCGCTCCAGGCCAAACTCCGCCGCCTGATCGAACACGATAGTGGCCTCGCCCTCAGACTGCTCCAGGCGCGCCGCAACCGGCTTGTCCCAATCGAACACGATGCGGCTGTAGGTCGGGTGCTCACCTGCCCGCACCCGGACGCGCCGGTCAGCTGCCTTCTGTGCGTAGAGGTCGACCACGACTTTGCCGTCGATCCGCGCGGACCGGACGTCGAATTCTCTCTTGAAGGGAAAGCGGACTTCACGCCCTTCAGCGCTGACCGTCGCCGCGCCGATGTACCGGAACAAAGCCTTCTGGGCAGCGGACAAGTCGTACTCGGCGCCAACTTGAAATCGGACCACAACCGCGTCCTTCTCGGCCTGGACGGTGAAGGGCGCTTCGGGCGGCGTATCAAACACAATCCGGGCAAAGTCCGGATGAACACCGCCACGGACCGTAATGGTCTCTGCGGCGAGACCAAATGCCGAGGTTGCCGTCAGCAGGAAAAACGCCAGCCAAAGCCGGGCAAAACGCAGACCGCGCATCATCTCTCCCCCGCGGTATCGAGCAGAACCACATCAAAGCGGCGCTGCACCGAAGCCCGAGCCCCCTGCCCGGTCGCATCGGCCTCCGGTGACTGAGTGTCGAATGCTTGGGGTGTCAGCGCGACACCGCGCGGGCGAATGCTTCCCGAATAGCCCGTGTCTTCCAGCAGGCGCGCCAGACGGATCGAGCGTCCGAGGGTTTGCGTCCAAACGGCTTCTCGCTCTGCGCCAACAGCGCCCGGGTCCAGGTCGTCGATTGGATAGCTGACAATTTCGACGCTGTTCGAAAGGCTCCGAAAAAGCCCGCCTAAGGCCAACATCGTGCGTTCCGCCGCCGCGCCAAGTTCATTGGACTGTCCCTCGAAGACGAGCGCATCGGGCAAAGACACGATCAGGCGATCACCGAGATTGACAAAGTCCGCGCCTCGCAAAACCGCATCTTCTTCCAAGCGTTCCGAAAGGACATTCGCCAGATAGTCCAGATCGGTTCCGGGTATGGACTTGACGGGCACAATGTCCAATTGCGACTTGGGTTCAACGACCGTGGAGTCCTCGACGCTATCCAGACTCTCCGCCAGGGAACCGGTCAGGTTTTGCCACTTCACCAGGTCGAGGCTGGACATCGAATACAAGAGAACGAAAAACGTCAGCATCAACGCGACCAGATCTGTAAAGGTTACCATCCAAGCGTTCGGCGACGCGGCCGGGCGTGCAGCCGCGGTTGAGGCTGGGCGTGACATCCGCAGCGGCTGCACCTTCACCTTCAAGGTTTCTTCGCTGTTGAGGTCCGCTTGGGTCATGGCTGCGTCTCCGCGCCAGCTTGGGGATTGCCGGCCGCAGGGGTTCCAGCCTCGTCCGCAGGAACCTCGACACTGCGGAAATTCAGGAAGATCGCACCGGGCCGGCCAACCTCGAGCCCCGTCGAAACGCGCTCGACCGGCAGACCGGCGTTGGCGAGGTGCCGTGCAAGTTCCCCAAGACGCCGCAATTCGACGGAGCGCTCCTGCGCCCCATCCAGGCGCGCAAGTGCGTCCTCGGGAACGCCGTGCCGTACCTCCACCAGAAACGCATTACCCTTCGTGCCTGCTGCTAGCAGCGCCTTGCTCAGCCGCTGCAAAAGAAGATCACGGCCTGGATTCAATTCGGTCGCATTGCGTGCAAACAGCATGCTGGAAGGTAACTCGACCCGGACTTCGCTGTTGCGCGCCCCTTCGTTGAGGCGGATCGCCGGCAGGGTCGTATCCAGGAGATCGGCGAGTTCGTTCGCCAGTTCCCGGGCGCCTGAGAGCTGTCCGGACCCTGCAGCCTGTTCGGAAAGATTTTTGTAGGCTTGAATGCGGCCGTCAAAGGCCTGGCTCACGCTGTCGATAACGACGCGCTGCTTATCCTCCTCAATCACCGAGAGGGCGTTGAGCAAAATGAAGAATGCCAGAAGAAGGAGTTTGAGACTCAGCAGGGCGATTACATTGGGATCGCTTTGCCCCACGAAGGTCCTTGGCAGCGGACCAGCCATCGCGAATCAGTCGAAGCCCATAAGGGCGTCTATGTCATCCTGACTGATTTCATTTCCCGGCAGTTGAGGACCATTGCAAAGGTCTTCATCCGGCCGCTCTGCTTTGCCGTCGGCACGCTTGGGCGTGGCCGGGCGTTCGACACCGGCAGCCTTGAACTCTTCACCAAATGCCGCCAGCAAGGCCGTAACCTTGTTTTCGACATGTTGAAGGGCGTTGACGACCGTGCCAATCCGTTGTCCCGTAATGTCCTGAAAGCTACATGCTTCGTAGACCTGGGTCACCGAATTGTTGATTTTGTCGGAAACCTCCTGATCGACGGTCTCAGCCAAAGCTTCGAGCTCTTCCATCGACCCCAGTATGGTATTGGTCGCAGCCTCGGTCGCGCCGACGATCGCCGCCAGTTCGTCCGTCGCGGTTGGCAGATGCTCACTGGTGATTTCATCTGCTCGAAGCGAGGCGATCTCTGCTTTGGCGTTTGTAATGAACTCGGCGACCGACTCGACCTCAGCAAAGAGGCGCATGTTCACCGCTGAGAGATCCCCCTCAGCGGCTTCCATGTCGACCGCCGTGGCATTATCCACAGCGGTCTCTTTGCCCGCCGGCATTGACATCTGTCTGATCCTTAAAACGCACCAAGGACGGCGGTCAGCTTGCTTTTCAGCGTCGCGGCGTTGAACGGCTTGACGATGTAGTTGTTCACACCGGCCTGCTTGGCGGCAACGACGTTCTCGCTTTTGCTCTCAGCGGTGATCATGATGAACGGCAGAGCCTGAAGCTGATTGTCGGTGCGGCATTCCTTGAGAAGCTGCAGACCACTCATGGGCTCCATGTTCCAGTCGGAAATCACCAGACCGTAGGACTTATCGCGCAGTTTCTGCAGCGCGGCACTGCCATCAGCGGCTTCATCAACATTGTTGAAACCCAGCTGCTTCAGCAGATTACGAATGATACGAAGCATCGTCTTGTAATCATCGACGATCAAAATCGGCATGTTCATGTCGACAGCGGACATATTAGTCTCCTTTAATTACCGGCGGTCCCCTCAGAGCGATTCCACTGAACCGGCTCGTAAAACCTGTTGAACATTAACGGTATTCGATTAACGCAGCGTAAACGGCACGGCGCTCAAATCGTTGAATTCGGTTTACTATTTGGCAATGGGCAGGGTCCGGCGCTGGGCCAGTTCCAAGGTGATGGTTTTTGCCCGCTCAGGATCCATTTTCGCTAGGATTGGCGCGGTTTTGCGCTCTTTCATCCGCTCGATAACGTCCAGCAACACCGCCAGGTCGAGCTGTTCGAAGATGCGCGCCGCATCTTTGGGCTTCATCGCCTCATATATCCTCACGAGGCTTTTCATTTGAGCCTCGGTTTCCTCGTCATGCTCCTCGAGCAGTCCTTCGATCGACTTACGCAGCGCCTCCAGCTCCGCCACTTTCTCGTCGATCCGGCTCTCCGCGGCCTTCAGCAGGACTTCACGCTGATCAAGGGCCCGTCCGCGCTGTTCGATCTCCTCGCGGCGCTCGGACAGGGACTGCAAGAGGTTGATTTCTTCGTCGGTCAGGGAGAAAGGATCGCGGGGCTGTTTGCTTTCAGCCGAATCAGCCCGGACGTCGCCGCTCTCGGCTGTGTCCTCATCCTGCGCGACGGCAGCCGTTTCAACTGTCTCGCCTGCCGCAGCGGGTTCGGCAGCCTCGTCTCCGGCAGCTTCAGCGCCCTCATCCGCCTCTTCGTCCGCCGGTTTGGCGGCAAGCTGCTCAAATCCGGTTTTTGCGGCGGTTGCGGAGGAGATTCCCTGCCAAATATTGCCGACCTTCACCGTGAACAAGGCGGCGGCGGCAAGAATAACAAATGGCAGCAAACGAAGTCGCATGGATACCTTCCTCGTACGGGATCCTATTGGATCTGGGCGGCTTCGCTCTTGTTCCGCCCGAATAGTCAGAGCTTTTAATCTGCCAGTAGTGTTAACTGACTGAATTGCATATCTCTTAAATGAGCCGGTCAGCCCGCCATGGAGAGATTACATCAGGTGGATTAACGCATTCTTTGCAAAGCCTTCAGCAACGCCTGTGCGCCTGGATTTTCGGATGACAGGTTCAGCCGCTCCGAAATCGGCACATCGGGATCGGCATCTTCGTCATGCATCCCGGGCGAAACCTTGGGTGCCGCGGAGCTCTGGCCAGCGCCCATGTCAGAGTTCGGGCGCAGCTGTCGCGCGCCCGCATCTCTTTGTCCCGTCGACACGACGTTCCGGCCGCCCCCGCGTGTGCTGCCGAAACCACTGCCGCCCAGACTGTCACGAGCCGTAGCCGAAGCACTTTCGAGCTGGTTGGAAAGCGTCTCGCCCCGCTCAACCAGAAACTTGAGATCGGTCAGCATTTTAGCGGCGCCCTCGACCTGTTTTTGGAGCTCGTTTCCGCTCGAGCCGGCGTGAGAGCGCAACTCCGCCAAGCCCTCCTCGGCTTTGAGTGTTGAATCAGCGAAGTCTTTGATCAAGCTCTCCATCTCGTCTTTCGACTTGCGAAGAGCGCCCAGTTTCCGGTCGAGGATTGCTGCATAAACGATGGTCGCGACCAAAAGGCCCGCCACAATCAGATCTACTATCAAAGTGAAATCAAACCCTGTGCTCACGACGCTTCACTCTCCCGCGCCAGCTTGTTAACCACGCGGACGGCAATGCTGCCGTTTTTGCGCCCCATGTTCCCCTGGAACATCGGCACATCCCCGCACCGCATCTCGATTGCGGAGGCCGGTGTGGTGGAGAGCTCGAGATGGCTCCCGACTTCCCAGTTCATAATCTCACCCAGGGGCAGCTCGACCTGCTCCAGGACGGCCTGGATGGGAACGTCGGTCTGCCAGAGTTCCGCCGTCAGGTGGCCTTCCCAGATGGAATCCCGTCCGAACTTTTCGCCCATGAACATCTGCAGCAGCAGTTCACGAACCGGCTCCAGAGTTGCGTAAGGGATCAGGAGTTCGATCCGGCCACCCCGGTCTTCCATATCGACCCGCAAGGTGATGACGATGGTTGCGTTGGCATGGCGTGCGATCGTCGCGAAACGCGGGTTGGTCTCGAGGCGCTCAAAGCGGAAATTCACCGGTGAAAGCGGGTCGAAGGCGCTGGAAAGATCCGCCAGCACAACATGAACCATCCGCTCGACGAGGTTTCTCTCGATAGTTGTATATGGCCGACCCTCAATCCGCATCGCCGCGGTTCCCCTGCGCCCACCAAGCAACACGTCGACGATCGAATAAATCAGGGCGGAATCGACGGTCATGAGACCGAAATTGTCCCACTCCTCGGCCTTGAAGACCGAGAGCATCGCCGGCAGGGGAATTGAGTTCAGATAATCGCCAAAGCGGGCCGAGGTGATGTTGTCCAGGCTGACTTCAACGTTATCGGAGGTAAAGTTACGCAGAGACGTCGACATCATCCGCACAAGGCGATCAAAGACGACCTCGAGCATCGGCAACCGCTCGTAGGACACCAACGCGGAGTTGAGGATTGCCTGGATGCCGGACTGCGCAACATCGTCGTCCGCGGAGGTATCGACCCCCAACAGACTGTCGATTTCACTTTGATCGAGAACCCGGGTGGAACCGGCGGCACCCCCCATCTCATCGCCGTCACCTTCAGCTTCGCCGCCGCCCTCTTCGTCGTCATCCGCCATGGCCTCCCACTCGGCCATCATTGCATCCTGATCGACTTCTTCGGTTTCGGTTTCTGTTTCTTCAGCCATTTACGTCAACCGTCACTGCACAAGCATTTCTTTGAACAGCACATCCTGTATCACTGCAGGTCGCGCCGCCGCGTTCACCCGGAGCAGGAGTTCCTCACGGAGGCGCTGCAGACCGGCGGACCCCTGAAGATCCTCGATCCTCAGCTCGCGGAGATAGACCTGAAAATTGTCGCGGATTCTCGGCAGAACTGCTTCAATCGTGGCAACATCGGCCTCAGATTCCAGCTCCAGACTAACGGAGATTTTCAGGAAGTTGGCGCGGCGCTCACCGGAAGTCAGGTTGATCAGCATTTCCGGAAGGTCATAGAAAACAGCTGGTCCGACCGGAATTTCTTCCACCACCTCTTCAGCGGCTTCCTCTTCCTTTCCCAGGAAGGAGTCGGCAAGCCCCGAGAAATAAACGCCTGCGCCTCCGATACCCAATAGAAGGATCGGCAGAACGATAAACAGAACGAGCTTCTTCCCATTCATGCCACCCTTCTGGCGCGCTTCGACCTCAAACTCTTCGCCGACGTCTTCAGATACCGCTTGATCGGACATATACGCAGGACTCTTTGGTTTTCATAAACTTAACTGGCGGTAAGCCTACGCTCTGATGGTTAAAAAGTCGTTGAAATCGGGGCCCGCCGTAGAGAGAGCGTTAATCCTGCAAGCCGGGGCAAGAACTACCCGGCAAGCCCTGCCGCAAGGGCGAAGCCAGGCGTTGTCTCCCCACGCCAACCGGCTGTTTTCCGGGGTTTTTCATGAAGACTGCTTTTGGCACGGGTCGTGCAAAGACCAGTGCGATCATGTGTGACCGGTAACGCGCTGCTGGAAACACGAGCAAAAATTCGGACGGTCTGCGATGGAAAATACCGGTTACATAGCTCTCTCCCGCCAGTCGGTGCTGCGGCGCCAGATGGACATCATTGCCAATAACATGGCGAACATGACCACCCCGGCCTTCAAGGGCGAGGACATGATGTTTGTCGAGCATCTCAAAAAGACCGCCAACAACGATCGGGTCAGCCTGGTACAGGACCTTGCGCTCCTGCGGAACCTCAACGCCGGCCCCATGACCAAAACCGACAATCCGCTCGATCTTGCCATCAACGGAGACGGCTACTTCGTTGTCGAGACGCCCGACGGTGAACGCTACACCCGCAACGGCACCTTTCAGTTGAACCAGGACGGCCAGATCGTCACCACGCAGGGCGATCCCGTGCTGGGCATCGACGGCAACGCCATCACCATTCCGCCGAACGAACCGCACATCTCCATCACCCGAGACGGCAGCATTTCAGCCGGTGAGACACTAATCGGCCGCATTCAAATCGTCGGCTTCGAAAACGAGCAAGAGCTCGAAAAGCAATCGAACAGCCTTTTCGCTCGGGGAGAACAGGAGCCTCAGGTCGCCGAAGGCGCCGAGGTCGCCCAGGGCATGATCGAAGGCTCGAACGTCCAGGGCATCGTCGAGATGACGAAGATGATCACAACCGTCCGCAGCTATAGCTCCACAAGCAAACTCGTCGATCAGGAACACGAGCGCCAACGCCGGGCGATCCAGGTTCTGGCTTCGTCACAGCAGTAGAAGTAGAGGAATAAACTCATGAGATCATTGAACATTGGCGCTACGGGCATGCTGGCACAGCAGCTCAATGTCGAAGTCATCTCGAACAACATCGCGAACATGAACACCACCGGTTTCAAACGCCAGCGTGCAGAGTTCAACGATCTGCTCTATCAGAACCTGCGCCGGGTCGGTTCCACCTCGTCGGACACCGGCACGATTGTGCCGACGGGTGTTCAGGTTGGCCTGGGTGTCAAACCCGCCGCCGTTTACCGGATCACCGAACAGGGCAATATCTCCATCACCGACAATCCCCTGGACGTTGCGATCAATGGCGAGGGCTATTTCACCATCGAACTGCCGTCCGGTGAAACCGGCTACACCCGTGCGGGCGCGTTTCAGCTTTCTCCCGACGGCGACATCGTGACACCGGACGGCTACGTCATTCAGCCCGGCATCACGATCCCCATCAACGCGACATCGATCTCCATCAACGCCAGCGGCGAGGTCTCTGTCGATATTGATGGTCAGGTCGCGCCGCAGGTGGTTGGAAACATCGAGCTGGCCACCTTCCCCAACCCCGCCGGCCTGGATGCGATCGGAGACAATATGTTCCTGCAAACCGCGGCCTCGGGTCAGGCAAGCGTGGCCACTCCGACTTCGACCGGAACCGGCTCCCTTCTTCAAGGAGCTCTGGAGACCTCGAACGTCAATGTTGTTGCCGAGATCACCAACCTGATCACCGCGCAGCGTGCTTACGAGATGAACTCGAAGGTCATCCAGTCCTCCGACGAGATGATGCAAAGCGTCTCCAACCTTCGCTAAGTTAAGAGGAGTTTGATCATGCGCAGGATCTCGCTGGCCGGCCTGGTGTTTCTGGCTCTCGGCCTTCTTGCACCGCTCGCCGCGGCCGAAAGCAAGGGAAGTAATACCCCGGAAACCGGCGATGGCATCATCACCCTGAACCGCGACGTGGTCGTCGAGGGTGACATCGTCAGGCTGGGCGATATCTTCAGCGGACTGGGCGAAAAATCAGAGACTGCGATTGCCCGCACCCCGGCACTGGGCAAAAAGGTCCCCGTCGGTGTGCGCTGGCTGACCGCGGTGGCACAGAAGTACGCCCTGCCCTGGCGCGCGAACTCGCGCCTCGACAAAGCGATCATTCAGCGCGCGGTCACCATCATACCACCGCAGCAAATCAAGGCCCGTGTCGAGGAAGCCCTGTTTGACGAGGGCATGCAGCAAAACGCAATGCTGGAATTCGACACCCCGTCGGTTCAGTTGCTCCTGCCGCGCGAACAGGGCGACGGTGTTGCGGTCACGAACCTATCCTTCGACGCCACAAGCGGGCGCTTTACCGCTCAGGTCGCGGCGCCGGCCGAGGGCGTTCCAGTGGCCAAAGCGACCCTGCGCGGACGTGCGATCCGGGTTGTCGACGTGCCGGTCCTGCGCCGCCGTATAGACGCGGGAGAAGTTATCCGCACTGACGACCTGGATTGGATCAGCCACCGCGCCGACCGTCTGATGCGCAACGCGCTCATGGACAGCGACTCGATCGTCGGCAAAAGCGCCCGGCGCCCGATCGGCGCGGGTGTGGTGATCAAGGCAAGTGAGCTTCGGACACCCCAGGTTATCACCAAGAACAGCCTGGTCACCATACGTCTGGAAACCGAGCGGATGGTCCTTACCGCGCAGGGCCGCGCCCTGGAAGCCGGCACCATGGGCGAGGCCATCCAGGTCATGAACACGAAATCCAACAGCATTATCTCTGCGGAAGTCGTTGGCCGGGGTACCGTCCGAGCCGCCCTTACCAACAACGTCGTCATTAATTGAAGGAGGGATTGAGAATGTCCAAGCATCACAATCCAACTCTGTCGCTGTTCAAAAAAGCGCTCGCCGTCTCCCTGGTCGGTGTCAGCCTCAGCGCCTGCAACATGATCAACCGGCTCTCGGAAGTCGGCAGCGCTCCCGCTCTTTCGACCATCGAAAACCCGGCCAGTATCGCCTCGGGCGTAGAGGAGATCAGCCTGCCGATGCCTGCACCTGTCGAGGTCGAGCGCTCGCCGAGCTCTCTCTGGCGGCCTGGATCGCGGGCCTTCCTGAAGGATCAGCGGGCCACTGAAGTCGGTGACATCCTCACGGTGATCATCGAAATCAATGATTCGGCAGCGATCTCGAACAGAACCAACCGCAGCCGGACCAATGCCGAAGACGCGTCAGCGACATCCTTTCTGGGCTACGAAGCCAGCCTGGCAAGTATTCTGCCCTCTGCTGTGGACGCTACCGACCTGGTCGATCTGGACAGTACCAGCAGTTCTGAAGGGGCCGGCGCCGTCGCCCGCGACGAATCGATTAATCTGCGTGTCGCCGCTCTGGTCACCCAGGTGCTCCCCAATGGAAATCTGGTGGTTGCCGGACGTCAGGAAGTGCGAGTCAACTACGAAGTTCGCGAACTGCAGGTCGCCGGTTTGATCCGCCCCGAGGACATTACCTCCACCAACCAGATCAATTATGACCAGATCGCCGAGGCCCGCATTGCCTATGGCGGCCGTGGCCAGATCTCCGATGTCCAGCAGCCACGCTACGGTCAACAGGTCTTCGACATCATCTGGCCGTTCTGAGCCTAACCGCCACAAAAGCTCCGAAAGTCGAAAAAAAAAAGCTGGCCGCTCACTTAGGCGGCCAGCCTTGCATTCAAATCACGCAGGCGAAGCAAATGTGCCTGCTTTGATGAGCGTCAGTCGTCCCGATGTGTCCGTTCCAGACGCTCATGCAGTTCCTGAGCTTCGATCGAGAGGGTCGCAATCGGCCGGGCTTCCAGACGGCCCAGACTGATGGGTTCGCCGGTTTCCTCACAATATCCGAAGTTACCTGTCTCGATTCGCTCAAGCGCTTCATCGATCTTGGCGATGAGCTTGCGTTCCCGGTCCCGTGTTCTGAGCTCAAGCGCCCGATCCGTCTCGGTCGAGGCCCGATCCGCAACATCGGCTTCCGGAACGTTATCCTGTTGCAAATTCTGCAGGGTTTCACTGGATTCCCTGAGAAGTTCGTCTTTCCAACTCAACAGCTTCTGCCGGAAATACTCCAGCATAAGCGGATTCATAAAACTCTCGTCATCAGCAGGACGATAGTCGTGCGGCAATGGTATCGTCATTCCTGGTCCCACACATGGTCAAATTGCAGCGCCGCGGAGTATATGAAATTTGCTGCCCGCGACAAGCTTCTGAAGCAACTTCGGTGCGGAATAACGGACATTTGTCCAAATTCCGCCCATTGAGGTCCCGAAGTGGCGGTTAAACAGACTCAAATGTTCATGGTACGTTCATGTTTTCCGTCTGTGAACGACGCGCGCCGGCTTATTGGCCGAGTTTAGCCAGCTCGACTGCGGCCCGAAGCTCGATCTCACTCAAGATCTCTCTGAGTCGCGGATCGGCGGTCGCGGCGGTTTCGCGATTGACCAGAGTCGACAAGCGCTCCAGCTCGCTGACCGAGACGCGCCCCAGCAAAAGCCCCATCCGCAACTGATCCAGACGGTCCAGAAGGTCTTCGCCGCGTTGCTGCGCCTTTGCACGGCCCGTCGTGGGGTCGTCCACTTCCTGAAGCGCAACCAGGGCGTCAAGTGCGCCCAAAGGCGCTGCACTCTCGAGCCCCGCCGGAGCGGACTTCCCGGAGCCGAGTGCCTGCGCGAAGCCGCCTGCTTTTGCGGACCCGCTGCGCTCGCTGCGTTTTGTCGCTGACGTCCTCGGAGAGGATACGTGACCTATTTTCATTGCTTACCGCTCGATCAAATACCACTGCCAAGCTGACCTTTTATCGTTAAGAAGCAGTTAACTTATTGTGTTAATGGGGAAATTTTTACCCGCCCGCTGGTCACGAATTACCGGTGGAGTGAAAAACAGGTAGGCCTGAGCCGGGCACACCGGGCGGAAGCCAGCGGGTTTCCTGAGAAAAGCAGCCACTTCAGTTTTTGGCATGAGATTCGCATGGGGTCAGACGTCCGGCCCCACTGCATCGGCCAGGACATGAACCAGAACCGAGAGATTTGAATGTTTCAGCAGGTCCAGAAATTCTACAGCGGCACGATCGCAACAGCAGCGAAAACAGCCCGGCTGACGGCCAAACGGCTTGTCGTCTCGGTATTGCTTCTCTGCATCGCCGGTCCCGCCGCCGCTCAGATGCAGCATCGGATCAAGGATATTGCTGACTTCGAGGGCATCCGGGAAAACATGCTGGTTGGCTACGGCCTGGTCGTGGGCCTGAATGGAACGGGCGATGATCTGGGGAGTGCGGTCTTCACCCGCGAGAGCCTGATTGGCATGCTTGAGCGCCTGGGGGTGAACGCCCGGGATGCGGCCTTGGATACCGATAACGTTGCTGCGGTCATGATTACCGCGGACCTTCCACCCTTCTCCCGCCAGGGCACCCGTCTCGATGTGACCGTATCGGCAATCGGGGATTCAGAGAGTCTGCTCGGTGGAACTCTGCTGGTCACTCCCTTGCTGGCTGCAGACGGCGAAGTCTACGCCGTCGCCCAGGGTGCTGTGGCAATTGCCGGTTTCTCCGCAGGCGGTAACGCTGAGACGATCACACGCGGCGTGCCCACCGTGGGACGGATCGCCAACGGCGCCATCATCGAGCGGGAACTGGATTTCGAACTGAGCAAGCTGCGCAGCGTCAAGGTCGCGCTCCGCAACCCTGATCTCACCACAGCACGGCGGATTGCAAGCACGATCAACACTTTCCTGAAGGCCCCGGCCGCGCGCTCACTCGATCCGGCGACGGTTCAGGTGGCCGTCCCCGACAGCTACGACGGCGACGCGGTCGCCATGCTGACGGATATCGAACAACTCCGGGTGACGACGGATCAGGTTGCACGGGTGCTGATTGACGAGCGCTCGGGTGTCATTGTCATGGGCGAAAACGTCCGGATCAGCACCGTTGCCATCGCCCAGGGGAACCTGACCATCAGAGTCACGGAAACGCCCCAGGTCAGTCAGCCGAACGCCTTTGCCAACACCGGCGATACCGAAGTGGTCGACCGCACCACCATCGAAGTCGACGAAGACGCAGACCGCCGCCTGGCCGTCCTGCCCTCGGGGATCAGTCTTCAGGAGATGGTCAACGGGTTGAATGCGCTGGGTGTCGGTCCACGGGACATGATTACGATCCTGCAGTCGATCAAAGCCGCCGGCGCACTGCAGGCTGAAATCGAGGTGATGTAATGGACAACCTGAACCAGTACAACGCCCTCTTTTCCAACGCTGCGGGTAACGCCAGCGTCCAAAAAGCCGCTGCCGACGTCCGCAACCTAAGCAACGCCACTCAAAGCAAAGGCGGACCCTCCGAGCAGAAAATCGCCTACGCCAAACAGGCAGCCGAGGACTTCGAAGCGGTGTTTCTGGCGCAGATGCTGGGCCCGATCTTTGACAGCCTTGAAACCGAAGGTCCGTTTGGCGGTGGTCCCGGTGAGAAGATCTTCCGTTCCATGCTGGTTCAGGAATACGGCAAATCGATTGCCAAGTCCGGTGGTATCGGCATCTCCGACGCCGTCCAGCGTGAGATTCTCCAACTTCAAGAGGTCGCATAGTGATGCAAGCCGCAATCCCCCATATCACAGATGCTCAAATTGCAGACGCCCAGATCACCGATGTTCGCCAGGACTATTCCGAGGTTCCTCACGACAAAAACTCGATCCATTCGGTCATTAACGTTGTGCGTGACCTGACGAGCCTTATGAGCCGGGAGATCGAACTGCTACGCGCGATGCAGATCCAGGAGTTCGGTGTCCTGCAGGGCCAGAAGCTGGAACTGATCAGCGCCTATGAGGATGAGACCGCCGCACTGCGTGAGGACAAATTCGCGACGGAGCGCCTCGACGAGAGACTGCGCGAAGAACTGCGGGACGTCGTCGGCCGCATGACCGAGACGATGCGCGAGAACGAAGCAGCGATCCGGGCGGCTCAGACAACCAACGAAAAGCTGGTGAAAGTCATCACAACTGCCGTCCAGACCGCACAAAACAGTCATATCGGTTATTCCAAGCAGGGCAGGCAGGAGGCAACCGGTGCGGTATCCCTTCGGGTCAATCAAGAACTCTGACCTCCTTTAGGGCTTTGCGCCAACCAGAAGCCTTCTCTCCTCTGACGATGATCAGAAACAACTAAGAGCTCCGTCAAATGTCACTGAACCTCGCACTGAATAACGCGCTCAGCGGACTGCAGGTCAACCAGTCGGCCCTGACGGTCATCTCGAACAACATTGCGAACGTCAATACACCCGAGTATTCGCGCAAAGTTCTTCAACAGCAGACCCGTACACTGGCCAATATCGGTGCAGGTGTTGAGGTCTCCGGCATCAATCGTCAGGTCAACGAATTCCTGCAGCGCGACCTGATCGCCAACACCACGGTTCTCGGCTACGCCAACGTCACCACTGAGTATTTGAACAGAACACAAACCCTGTTCGGCTCGGTCGGCGACAACAACGCATTGGGCAACTCGCTCACCGCACTCGCAACAGCGTTTGAAGATGTTGCCGTCAGTCCGGAAATTTCTGCTCATCAGTTCACCGCGGTCAATCAGGCGATTTCTGTCGCGCAGCGTTTCAACCAGATGCAAGAGAACATCGAGGATATGCGGTTGCAGGCCGACATCGAAATCAACAATGCGGTCACAATCATCAACCAGCAGCTGGAAATTATTGCCGAGATCAACTCGAAAATGCCGCAAGCCCTCTCCCTGGAGCAGCCCACCGGTGACCTGGAGGACGCGCGTGATGCCGCCTTGAAGAAGGTCGCCGATTACATGGACGTCCAGCATTTCGTCAACACAGACGGTGAGATGACGGTCCTGACGGGCGGCGGGTCACAGATTGTCAGCGGCCCGAACGCTAGCGTGTTGGAGCACAGCCAGTCGACGCTCATCACGGCAACACAGAGCTATCCAACAAATCTAAGCGGTGTGCATCTCAATGCCGGCGGTGTTCTGACCCCTGCCAATGATATTACCAGCCAGATCTTGTCGGGACGCCTCAACGCCCTCTTCGAGATGCGTGATGTCACCCTGCCCTCGCTGACCGCCCAGATCGACCAGCTAGCTGCCAGCACGCGGGATCAGCTCAATCGCGCTCATAACCGCGGCGCCAACACGCCTTTTGGTCAAGGCACCGGTGCTGCAGATCCTGCCGCCATGCTGGGCACGAGAGCCTTCACAAATACCGCCCAAGCCCTCACGCTGGGCAGTGATGTGACCATGGTGATCCTGGACGCGGACGGCAACGCCGTGGGCGCGCCGGGTACCATTTCAGCCGGCGCAACGACACCGGACGCGATCCGCAACGACATCGACACCTTCTTAGGCGGTCTCGGTTCAGCCCAGTGGACCGCCGACAACCAGATGGAAATCAAGCTGGCGCCAGGCCATCGGCTGGCCTTTCTCGACAACGGTCCCGCAACAGAGGCCGGTGATGCCCAGATCGATTTCGATGCCGATGGAGATGCGACGCCCGATACCTTCTTCGGCCTCTCCAATTTCTTCGGGCTTAACAATCTCTATGAAACGCCTCAGCTTGCCGGCGGGGTTACGGCGATGGAGCTGCAAGGCGACCAGACCGGTATCTCAAGAACCATCAGAGTGCGCAGCGATCTGGTGGACA
The DNA here is from genome assembly GCF_007004665.1 of Denitrobaculum tricleocarpae. Lineage (GTDB taxonomy): Bacteria > Pseudomonadota > Alphaproteobacteria > Kiloniellales > Kiloniellaceae > Denitrobaculum > Denitrobaculum tricleocarpae. The sequence goes on from NZ_ML660065.1 coordinate 61,820, forward strand.
GTCCCGAATTCCTGTCGCGCGGCCGGATCTCCGGGACGTCACCCGACCTGGTTCTGGGTAACGGAAACAATGAAGTTGCGCAGGAAATCGCGGACATATTCGGCGAGAATTTTGTCTTCGCAAGTATTGCGAACGGCCCCCCGGGTTTGACCACATCCCTCTCGGGTTATGCGGGTACGATTCTTTCCTACAATTCCGCCATCACTTCAGCGGCTGAATCCGATGCCGAGTACCAGACTTTCCTGCACCAGGACATCACGACACGGGTCCTTTCGGAATCGGGTGTGAACGTGGATGAGGAACTGTCGAACATGGTCATTTTTCAAAATGCCTATCAGGCCTCGGCAAGGATCGTTCAGACCGCCAATGAAATGTTCGACACACTTCTAAGCCTCGGCAACTAAGGAACGCATTATGTTTAGGGTTGCAAACTACGCCCAGCACCAGCTCACGCTCTCCTACACGCTCTCGACTCAATCGGATGCGGCGCGTACGCAGATTCAGATCGCGAGCGGTAAGGTGGCACAGCAGTACTCCGAGATCCCGCGCGACGCCAATCAACTGGTCAGTCTCGAGCGCGACATCCAGATGACCGAGAAGTTCACGCAGAACATCGACCAGGTCATCGCCCGTCTGAACATCATGGAAAGCTCGATCGCAACCATGGTGACCCGGGCCACGGAAGTACTGGGCATTATGAGCCAGGGGCTCAGCGGTTCGAACATCGATGACCTGCCGCTCGAGTCTTTCTCGGCAACATTTTTGGAAGAAGCAGCCGCGCTCATCAACACCGAGCACGAAGGGCGCCATCTTTTCGCCGGGTCGCTGACCGACGCACCGCCGGTCGACCTCAATGACCCTGCCTACACACCGGCGGCCGGTCTACCGGGCGTCTTTACGGCCGATTTCGACTATTACAATGGCGATCAGACGCAGCTCTCCGTGCGCGCCGACGAGGCCTTTGAAACGGATTACGGCATTACCGGGGACAACCCGGCCTTCGAAGAAATGCTGCGTGCCCTCGCCTATATGGATTACGCCGGGGCCAACCTCGACACCGATGTGCTTGAAGAAGCCTACACGCTCATGAAATCAGCCGTCGACGGCCTCGCAGATCTTCGCGGTCAGATCGGCGCAAACTCTCTGGTGCTCGAAAAGACCAAGGAAGGCCACGAGAATTTCAAGACCTATGCCGAGAATATCGTATCGGGATTGGAAGACACTGATATCGCAGCTGCAACGACCCAGCTCTCCATGGACGAGCTCACCTTGCAAGGTTCGTATCTCACACTTTCGCGGCTTTCGTCATTAACTCTGATTAACTTCCTGAACTAGAGCATGCTCTAGCAATTTGGCAATAAAACAAAAGCACTAGCGAACACCTTTCCTTAACCACGACCGTCTAATCTAGTGAGCACAACAAGACATGAATGCCTTTTCGCAAGCCGTTTACTCTGAGGAGCCAAGTATTTTGGTAGGCATGGCAAACTCTTCGTCCATGACTGGCGACGCCGATCTCGTCACTGTCGAATCGCGCTTCGGCGTGTTCGAGTTCGACCGCAATCTCTGCATCACGATGCCCAAAGGTCTCTTGGGCTTCAGCGATTACCGGGATTTCGGAATCACGGCGATTCCAAATGAAAAACTGGCCCCTCTCCTGCTCCTGCAATCGATTGAGACAGCCGAACTTACATTTGTGGTTCGCCCTTACGACGCGAGCATGAAACTGATCGAAGAGCAAGACATTGCCGCAGCCTTCGACACGCTCTCCATCGATCCGAAAGGTGGGGCTACCCTGCTGCTCACAACCTTCCACCGCACCCCGGAAGGTCTCAAACAGTCTGTGAACCTGCGTGCTCCGCTTTTGATCGACTCAGCTTCAAGGCAGGCCTGGCAGCATATCTTTCGCAACGATCGCTACGACGTACGCCATATGCTCTGAACGGGCCGCGCCTTGCGTCTTCTGTTCGCACAGCGTCCCGCGAGGGACAGATGGTGCGACTTTCGCTCAACACCACTCTCACAAGAAAACCGCCGCTCTCTCGGGCGGCGTTTTTAATGTCGGAACGATGGCGTATCGATCGCGAACCCGAGCACCCGAGGGACACGCGGATCACAAATGAGGGTAAGATCGCCCTGCGGATTAAGCGGAAAGCCCGATGCTGCCGCCGGCTTCCTGAATCGCATCTGCGACCGAAACCTGAGAGCCGTTCGGCTTGGTTGCGAGTTCGTGCCAGCTCTTGCGAACGTTGCTCAAGCTTCGGACGACCTCATCGCAGATCTCGATCGAATTTGAAGAATTGATGTCCTGAAACCGCCTGAACATCGTATCGTAAAACTGGCTCAGCATAGGCGAGATATCCCCGCCCTTCTCAAAATCCAGATTGGCCTGCAAGCCGAGGAGAATCTGCGAAGCCTTTTTTGTGGCGTTGAAGCGGTCCTCGATCCGATCCTCTTCGATCGCCATCCTGGCGGCGTTAACTGATCGGATCATGCCATCATAGAGCATAACAACTGCCTGCAAGGGCGACACGGTATTCGAGGCCGCGGCGTAGGCAGAGTTTGCCTGCGAATGATAGCTCATACTCTCACACCTCCCTGGCGTGTTATCTATCCTGCTGGATAAAGGCTTTTAACTGATTGGTCTGATTCTCGGCGAAGGCAACGGCCTGTTCCATCTTGGAAAATTTGTCCATCAGGAACGCACGGTATGTGACCATGCGGGTTTCGATTTTCGCAATCTCAGCCGTATAGTCTTCTTTCTGAGCACCCAGATTGCTGATGTCCTCAGCGATGATGCCACCATTGGGCTTAGCGTAAGCGTCGGCCGTCTGATAGATCTTTTCCGCGAATCCCAAACTGGTCGAGATCTGGATCGATTCCGGGCCGGCCGAGGCTGCTCCGGAATATGCCAGGGTCATGCCCGCGAAGGCTGTGCCTTCCTTGCCGATCAAGCGCGCGCCGTCGATATCGAACACGTTGCCGAAACCGGTCACACTGACTCCCGTCGGAACGCCACTGGCATCGGTGCCATCAATGTTGAGCTCGAAATCGCCGACCGAGATTGCGCTCGAGCGGGCGATGACGGCAACATTGGGAGAATCAGCGGTAAAGCCGTATTCAAAGAGATCTCTGACTTCGCCCAGATTACTGACCAACGCAGAATCGAAGACGGCGCTATCGATCGTCAGATAGTTATTGCTGTCGAGCTCGATGCCGATATCGCGCAGGGTCGACAATGCGCCAGCGGGGAGATTGTCGGTAAAACCGGATATGTTGTTCCCAAGTGCGCCGTCGAGGCTGCGCAGGGTGTTGTCACCGAACAGTATGGAGTCTGCAGAGACTTCACCGTCGGTCGAAACCTGCTGCTGAGAGAGCGAAAAGGCGCGCAATTCGTTGTAGGCCGTCACAAAATCCGTGATGCGTTGACTGACGGCCGTCAGGTCCTGATCGACTTCAACCTGAACTATGGTGCCTGGTTCTGCCTTATAGACATCAATGGTCAAACCGGTAATCGCATCGCTGATTTCGTTCGTATCCCGCGTGATGGGATCCGCAATACCGTCGATTTTGATTTCTGAAGGCCGGGGCTCCTCGATGACGTTATCAAAGGTGGCTCCATTATCAGCTGAAATTCCGAGGGTATTAAGGAGTGCGTTGCCGCCGGCGGCACTCATGGTAATGGTCTTGTTGGTTTCTTCGGCCGTCATGACAATCCGGAAATCGCCGTCGGCAATCTTCAACGCGGATGCCCGGATACCTGTGGTGTCTGACTGGGAATTGATAGCCGCCACAAGGCTATCAAGGTTCATATCTGCGGTGACATTGATATCCACCGTGTCGCCGCCGTCGAGACCGATCGTCAGCGTGTCCGCGACACCGATGCCCGTTGTATTATCCGCGAGCGTTCCACCAGTGATCTTATGGGCTGCCGCGATATTGATAATCTCGAATTCGTAGATGCCTGCGACAGCGGTGTTCGCTGCTGTGACGCCCATGAGATCGGTCGCGGGCGATGGTGTGCCGGTTCCACCGGGACCAAGGCTACTGGTCAGGAAGGCTGATTTCTGCTCAAACACATTGGCGAGCGCACCGTTCAGACCAGGCGGGTTTCGGAGGCCGTCTGCAGCAACCCGCAGGTTTTCGACCAGGGCCTGTAAATTCGAATAAGCTGCCGACTTGATGTCGCTCTCTTCGATCCTCTGGTTCAGCCGGACAATCGGAAAGCTCTTGGCCTGGACCAGAGCATCAACGACGGCCGCCGTATCGAGACCTGAGAATGAACCGCTCAGAACGGGTCTGCCGTTCGACAGCGATAGTGAGCCTTGCGTGCCTGCGAGTGCCATAACCTACTCCTTTACGGCGTAACTATCCCTCTAAATCCCTAAAATTCGTTAAATTTTTGAAGATTCTACGCCTTCGTCTCGATCACACGGTCAATTGCCGGTTGCGAGGACGACGTGGGATAGGCCCGCAACATGTTTTCCGTCGGAAACTCCAGAATCACATCGCCCCGCTTCTGGTCGAAGATCTGCACGACCAAGCGACCGGACTCGGAATCACGATAAGTGGCAAGTCCGGAAACCTTTGACACGAGCGGCGCTGCCGGCTGGGAAGCAGGCTGCTTGGCAGCGGAATCTGCGACCGCCGCGGCTTTCGACGCACCGCCACTTTCAGCGCGCGCGTCCGCCGTGCCGGCCGCCGGTTGCGCGGCTGCAATTTTGGGAACCGCCGCCGGTGCAACAGACGCGGGAGCGGTATTTTTCTGACCCGTCGGGTTTATTGAGGTGTCGACCATTTTCACGACATCCTTCACTGGGTTAAAAAACAGAAGGGGCAGGCTGGTTAAGCTTGACCGGCCCCTCAACCATCTATTGAAGAATTCGCAGGGATAGCCGCGGCATCTGGTTGGCCCGGGCTAAAGCCGAGGCGGAAACCCGCACAATTTGCGTGCCGCTGGCAGGTATACCAGCGGAAGATGACGCCGTAGCGGCAGTGTGACTTATGGGTTGTTTGGCCGCGTCAACGGCGACACGTGCAGCAACTACAGGCATGCTAAAATCCTTCTACTTGAAGCTAGAAACCCCTCCGTCCTGGAGAGGCCCTAATGAGATCACCTACTTGGTCACCTCAGCGCCATAGCTTTGCTTGCAAGCTTATGACTCCAGGTTGGCCGTCGCAAATTTGATGCCAAAAAATGCTTTGTCTGGGAAAATAATTTTTGCTTTTGTTTCAGCGCTTTAGACGTACACGTATTTGATGTGGGCAGAATCTGCCGGGTTGAGCTAGGAATTTTTTGCCTCTCACCCGCAAAAACCGGCAAATTTTTCCCAGCAAACTTCCACCAATTGCGCTTAATTTCAAGCTTAATACAGTAGATATACAGGGTCAAATTCATTATTTTTACAATAAGTTAATTAAAATATTGTATTTATTTACGTTTTATTTAAAAATTCTACAGACTACGATCTGCAACAGTTATGAGCCACGAGAAGCCGTCGAAAAAACGTCGCAATCCCTGTGATAGTGAATAAAAACCAAGCGGGATCGGTTTTTTCTGTCACCGCACCTCTCATCACAGCAAACCCACGGTTTTGTGAACAGATTTAAGCGCTGTCTTCACGGCTATGTGTCCGCCACGTGCGTTGACCCGTGTTAAGGATGTCGCCAAGTCTGCACCACAAGTTATTATCAATTACGGCTCTAACTTTCTGGAGGATTACATGTTTCGTTCCCTGATGCTTTCGTCCGCCTTTGCTGTCATGGCAGCAGGTTCCGCATTCGCCGGAGAGCAATACGTCGATGAGTCGAAATACGCGTTGAGCGGTTACGATCCGGTCGCCTACTTCTCCCTTGAGCAGGCTCCTGTCGGCCAGAAACAGCCTGAGGCAATTCCGGGTAAAGCCAGCATCACCGCGGACTACAACGGTTCGAAGTGGGCCTTCTCGTCCGAGGAGAACCGCGATAAATTCCTGGCGGACCCCGCCAAGTACGCACCCCAGTTCGACGGCCACTGTGCATATGGTATCGCGCAAGGCGGTAAGGTTCCGGGCAACCCGAACCTCTGGCGCATTGTCGACGGCAAGCTGTTCCTGAATATCACACCAAACGTTGTTGGTTTCTGGGAGGAAGACATCAAAGGCCACATCTCCTCCGCCGGCACCAAGTGGACCACACTTGAAGGTCAGGAAGCTTCCTCCAAGAGCTGGAAATCGATCAGCGCCAACGACGGAACCTATTCGACGACTGCCCCAAAAGGCAGCTAAGCCCGACAAGCAAGTAAGCTTGAGTCACCCCTTTCTTCCACTAACAGAAAACGGATGAAGTGAAATGAGTGCAAAAACCAAAGTCATGACGTCAACCATGGTCGCAGGCGCGGTTGCGGTTGCCCTCTCCGCCTCGATCTCCGCACCCGCTGCTGCCGCAGGCAAAGAGAAATGCTACGGCATTTCGCTCGCGGGCCAGAACGACTGTGCTGCGGGTCCGGGCACGACCTGCGCAGGGACCTCGACCATCGACTATCAGGGCAACGCCTGGACACTGGTCCCCAAGGGTGATTGCGTGAAGTACGGTGTCGAGTCGCAGGAAGCCAAGTTTGAACTTCCCGGTGAGCGCCAGGGTTCTCTCGAGGCCCTCAAGCGCGATCTGCCGACCGGCTGATCCCGGGGCACGGCTGAAACAGGCCTGAGATACAGGCCTGAAAACCAGGAGAGAGGGCCGGTGATTTACCGGTCCTCTTCCCTCCCCCTCTCACCACAGCTCTCTCTTCGGAGGACCACGATGGATACTCCGGCCAAGACATCTTCTGCCGTTCCCCCACGCGCGGGGGTCGGACTGAAAGCTGCCCACTACACCCCAATTCTGGAGCAGCATCCCGATATCGGCTGGTTTGAAATTCATGCGGAAAATTACATGGGTGCCGGCGGTCCGCCGCACCGTTATCTCGAGGCGATCCGACGGGACTATCCTCTCTCCCTGCACGGTGTCGGCCTGTCGATCGGCGCTGACAAACCGCTTGACCAGGATCACCTGATCCGTCTGAAGCGCCTGAACGAGCGTTATCAACCCGGCCTTTTCAGCGAGCATCTGGCCTGGTCGACCCACGACGAATTTTTTTTCAATGATCTGCTGCCCGTGCCCTATACGCAGGAAGCCCTGGCACGCTGCGCGGATCACATCGACCAGGTCCAGGAGACACTGGGCAGGCAAATGCTGCTCGAAAACCCATCGACTTATGTCACCTTTGAAGACAGCAGCATGAGCGAGATCGAATTCCTGCGCAGCCTCTCGGAACGGACCGGCTGCGGGCTGCTTCTCGACGTGAACAACGTTTTTGTTTCGGCCACCAATCACGGCTATTCTCCAGAAGACTACCTGGATGCATTCCCGATTGAGCGGGTCGGCGAAATCCACCTCGGCGGCCACGCCAGGGACCAGGACGATGCAGGCGCGCCCCTGCTGATAGATGCGCATGACCGTGCCGTCGCTGATCCGGTTTGGATGCTCTATGCGCGTGTGATTGGGCGCAGCGGCAACCTGCCGACCCTTATCGAGTGGGACAATGAGCTTCCAAGCTGGCAGGAGCTCTTTGCCGAGGCGCAGGCCGCGGACGCGATCCTGTTGCAGGATCCGCCGGAGCAGCAACATGTCGCTCGCTGAACTTCAATCGGGCTTTATCGCCAGCCTGCGCACGCCGTCGGCGGCAGCACCGGAGTCACTGGCCGCGCCCGCCGGGATGCGGCCGAACAGACGCTTCAACGTCTACCGCAACAATGTCGTTGTCAGCCTGATTGAAGCCTTAAGAAGCAGCTTCCCGGTCGTCGAACGTCTGGTCGGCGAAGAGTTCTTTAAAGCGACCGCGCGCGCCTATATCGATCATGAACCGCCGCGCTCGCCGCTGATGTTTCAATACGGCGAAACCTTCGGCAGTTTCCTCGACGCCTTTCCACCGGCTGCCTCCGTCCCCTATCTCGGCGATGTCGCGAGGCTCGAATTCGCCCGGCTGACGGCATATCACGCGCAAGACCGCGCTGCGATTGCACTCACGCATCTCTCGACCCTGCCTCCCGAGCAGCTTGGCGGGGCAGAATTTCAGCTTCATCCATCGCTGACCCTGCTGACGTCGCGCTGGCCGGTCTTCTCGCTCTGGGCCGCCAGCTCGGAACAACAGTCTGCTCAGGATGTAAACCTGGACACGGGCGAAGACGTCATCGTGATCCGGCCGGAATACGACGTCGATGTCCGCTGCCTGCCGTCAGGCGGTTACGGCTTCCTGAGAGCTCTGCAAGGTGGCGCCTCTCTGGGTGAAGCCGCCGAACAGGCAACGCAAACCACGGAAAACTTTAATCTCGCCCATCATCTTGAGGGGCTTTTCGGTCTCGGCGCGGTGTGCGCCGTCGAACTTCGCAACAGCAAACAATAAAACCGCACGGAAGGATCCCGCGCCATGATTTCCCGACTTGCCGGAACGTACAATCTCGTTTTCGAGAAGGTCCAAAGCACCCTTGAAGACTGGTTTCTGGGTCTTGCCGCCCGCTTCGTGTTCGCGGGCGTCCTCTTTGTCTATCTCTTCAACTCCGCGCTGACGAAAGTTGGAGACGGCGTCTTCGGCTTTTTCACGATTACGGACAACGCCTACTTCCAGATTCTCCCCTCGGTGGTTGAACGCTTTGACTATGACGCATCGCAGGTGCCCTTCTTTCCCTACGACATCATCGTCGCGGCGGGGACCTACAGCGAGTTCATTCTGCCGATCCTGATCGTAGTGGGACTTTTCACCCGCCTGGCAGCCCTGGGCATGATCGGGTTCGTCGCCGTGCAGAGCTTCGTGGATATTGCTTTTCATGGCGTCGACGAGAAAACCACCGGCGCACTTTTCGATCGTTTCTCCGACTCGGTCATCGTCGACCAGCGCAGCCTTTGGGTCTTTCTGCTGATCTACCTCGTCATTCGCGGGCCGGGCCTGCTCTCTCTGGATACGCTTTGGACCCGCAAAGTCTCGAAAGCCCAGAACGACCGCCACGCCGAGGATACGGCGCCCGCCGGTTAATCAAGGCGCTTTTCGTGCGATAATCTCGATGGGCGCGACGCGATTGGCGATAATATTGGCAACCAGATTGCCAAGCTTTTCGCTGGTCCTCTCACCCATCACAAGATGAAGACTGAGAGGCGGCGGCCCACCAGCGGCGGCCGCCTTTGCTTTTTGCCTTTCGAAAAAGGACAGCGCGAAGTCCCGGCGATTGCGCTCGGTCGTCACGGTAAACCCCGCCGCCTGCAAGGCAGTCTTGTATGCTTCCGCGCTGCGCACAAAGCTGGTTTCAGCGAGCGAGGACCAGGGAACTGGGAAAATCAAATCTCCGGGACCGATGCGCATGACATCGAAAATCCCGAAACAGCCGCCCGGGCGCAACAGCCGGTGGATCTCGGAACAGAGTCCCGCTTTATCCTCGATGTTCATCCCGACATGCATCATGTAGGCATGATCAAAGCTCGCATCTGCCAGGGGCATATCAAGCGCGCTGCATTGCCGAAGAGAGACCTTGTCCGCCAGCCCTGTCCAATCGCACAGAACCCGGCCGGCTTCGATATACTCCGCAGTCAGATCGATACCGGTGACAAGGCAGTCGTAGTGGTCCGCCACGAAGCGCGCGGGTCCGCCAAGGCCGCATCCGATGTCGAGAAGCCGCTGACCAGCCGCAAGCCCCATCTGGTCGAGAAACGCAATCGAAGCCTGCCGGCCTCCGATGTGAAATTCGTCAACAGCGGCGAGATCGTCGAGCGTCACGCTCTCGGGTGTTTTTCCCAGGATCTCAATTCCACGCTCAATGGAACCCAGCAAGTCGCCGTGGTCGTAGTGCCGGGTAAGCGCGTCACGGTCAGTCATGGCCGGAATCCTGATGGAAACTTAAGAGCTTGCCGGGCATGATATTGCCGCCCACAACTTCCTGCAACGGGCCTTGCCGCAACGGACCTTAAGCCACAGTTTCAAGTCCGCAAGATTTGTCAAATCGACTTGTGGTTATGTCCCTTCCGCACGTTGAGAGACTGAAGACAGGAGATCCCGTGGCATCACGAGGCAACTACGAAGAGCGGCTCGACCGCGTTATCGCCTATATCTACGATCACCTCGACGAGGAGATCGACCTCCAGAAACTGGCCGATGTCGCCTGTATGTCGCCTTATCACTGGCACCGCGTTTATCACGCCGTAAAGGGCGAGACAGTCACGGCAACGGTGAAGCGCCTGCGTTTGCATCGCTCGGTGGGCTATCTGGTCTACAGTGATATGCCGATTGAGGAGATTGCGCAGCGCAGCGGCTATCCGAACCTTCAGTCCTTCACGCGCATTTTCAAAGCCGTTTACGGCATGCCGCCGGCCCAGTACCGGAAAAACGGCAGCCACGCACGGTTTACCAATGCAACGCCGGAAAGGACTGATGCCATGTACGACATCGAACTCAAAACCGTCCCCGACATGAGGGCCGCAACCATCAAACACACCGGATCCTACATGGAGGTCGGCAAGGCCTTCGAGAGCGTCTTCAGCTGGTTGGTCTCGAACGATCTGATGAACGACACCCAGCGGATGGTCGGCATCTACTACGATGACCCCAGCGCGGTTCCGGAGGCCGAGCTGCGCTCACGCGCAGGCGCGGTTCTCGCCTCGAAACCAGAGCTCCCGGCTCCGCTTGAATACACGGATATCAAAGGCGGTGAGTATGCCGTGCTGCGCCACAAAGGGCCTTACGCGGGCATATCCGCAGCCTACAACTGGTTTTACGGGACCTGGTTGACCCAGTCAGGCCGGGAAGCCGCCGACATACCAGGTTTCGAGGATTATCTTAACAGTCCCCAGGACACGGCGCCTACCGATCTTCTCACGGATATCTACATGCCGTTGAAGTAGTCTGCTGAGAGCCTGGCAGCGAACAAACGCGAGAGCAGTCTGTGCCCATCCCTGCACAGACTGTTTTAGCGCTCAATGTGTTTGAGGATCGCTGCGCCGCAGACCTTGGTATTCGCGGTACCACCGAGATCCTTCGTGCGGGATGCAGGGTCAGAGAGAACGGCTTCCATTGCCGTCTCCAGGGTCTGCGCAGCGTCCTTCTCGCCCAGGTGATCGAGCATCATCGCGGCGGTCCAGACAGCGGCCACAGGATTGGCGATCCCCTGTCCGGCAATATCCGGTGCCGAACCATGAACCGGTTCGAACATGGAGGGATAGACGCCCTCCGGATTGATGTTGGCCGCCGGCGCAATACCGATGGACCCTGCTACCGCAGGTCCCAAGTCCGACAGAATATCCCCGAAGAGGTTGGAGCCGACCACCACGTCGAACCAGTCCGGGTGCTGGACGAAATGGGCGGTCAGGATGTCGATGTGGAACTGCGCCGTTTCCACTTCAGGATACTTTTTCGAGACTTCGGCAAATCGCTCGTCCCAGAAAGGCATTGTGTGTACGATGCCGTTGGATTTGGTCGCGGAGGTCACGTGCTTACGCTTGCGGTTCTGCGCCAGCCTGAAGGCATAATCCATGATCCGGTCCGTGCCGCGGCGGGTGAAGACCGCCTGCTGTGAGACCATCTCCTGCTCCGTGCCGCTGTAGATCCGCCCGCCGATTTCGGAGTACTCGCCCTCGACATTTTCACGCACGACGATGAAGTCGATATCCTCAGGGCCGCGTCCGGCAAGAGGCGAACTCACACCTTTCAGCAGCCGCACCGGTCGCACGTTGGCGTAGAGATCCAATTCCCGGCGCAGAGGGATCAGCAAACCCCAGAGGGAAACATGATCCGGCACCCCCGGCCAGCCGACGGCGCCGAGATAAATCGCGTCGAAAGCCTTCATGGTCTCCACGCCATCCTCGGGCATCATTCTGCCGGTCTCGGCATATCGCTCGCAGGACCAGTCGAACTCCGTCCATTCGATGGAGAAACCGTGCTTCGCCGCCGCCGCATCCGCGGCTCTCTGGCCGACCGGAATGACTTCCGTGCCGATCCCGTCGCCGGGAATTGAGGCAATTTTGTAAAGTGCTTTTGTCACAGCGTTTGGTCCTCGGAAAAGAAGTCGATGAAGTTTTTGGCCACGAGATCGGGGAGTTCTTCAGCAAGATAATGCCCGCCGGGCAGCGCGTGACCGCGCACATCCTCTGCCCGCAGACGCCAAAGCTCGAGGCAGTCGAAGTGCGCCTCGATTGCGCCCGTCTTGCCCCAGAGCGCAAGGAGCGGACAGGACAGTTTGCGCTCGCCGTCGGCGTCGTCGTGGGCGATGTCGATCGCCGCAGCCGCACGGTAATCCTCGCAGGATGCGCGAATGACCTCCGGGTCAGCAAAGGCCTCAAGGTAAGCTTCCAGGGCCTTTTCACTGAAGGGCGTCAGCCCGGCTGAGCCCGAGCCACACTTCTTGAGCCAGAAGGCCCTGGGGTCCGCTTCGATCATCCTCTCGGGAAAGGGTGCCTTCTGGATCAGAAAGAACCAGTGCCAGTAAGCCCGCGCGAAGCCGTCGCTCGTATTGGCGTACATCTCCCGCGTCGGTGCGATATCCAAAACCGCCAGGCGCGCGACCCGCTCAGGCCAATCCAGCGCCATGCGGTGTGCTACCCGCGCGCCCCGGTCATGAGCGCCGACAAAAAAGCGTTCGAAGCCGAGCTCCTGCATGACCGTGGTCATATCGCTGGCCATGGCCCGCTTTGAGTAACTTGCATGATCGGCAACGCTGGGCGGTTTCGAAGAAGCGCCATAACCGCGCAGGTCCGCCGCCACGACCGTGAAGTGTTCGGCCAGTGCCGGCGCGACCTTGTGCCAGAGGGCGTGGGTCTGCGGATAGCCGTGGAGTAGAAGAAGCGCCGGCCCCTGCCCGCCTTTCACGCCATGGATTGTCGCACCATCGCCTTCGATATCGAAAGAAGTAAAGTTATCGAACATGCCTTGTTGTTAAGACACGACGACGTCCAGGTCCAATCTTACTTGATAAATGAGCGCCTCCCGGATCACTTCCTGGGCCCTTGATCACTTCATGCACTCCGGGTCAAACAAAGAGCATGATGGCGGAGACAACCAACAGGCCTCCCATGAGACGATCGAACCATTACTTCCGCCTCGGCTCAGCAAGGAAGCGGGTCAGTCCCATACCCATGAATGCCCAGAGCATCAGGCAGCCGCCGGGAACGACCAGAAACAAAAACGCCAGCGCGGCAAGGTCAGCACTTGCCGACAGTCCCCCGGATACCGCCGCCGTTGCGGTGAGGACCAGCACCCAGCTCTTCGGATTGAGAAACTGGAACAGGACCATTCCGCCAAAGGACGTAAAGGCCACACACGTTGGAGCCCGTCCCTCTCGCGTCGTGGCGAAGCTGCGCCAAATCACCTGCAATCCGAGCCAGCAGAGATAGCCTGCGCCCGCGAAGGTCAGGAGTATCTGCAAGCGCGGGTCTTGCGTGATCAAGGCCCCAACACCGAGCCAGATAACCAGCAGCAGGAGTTGCGTCCCGGCAACGACCCCCATAATCGCAGGCGCCGCGGCCCGCCATCCGCCGGAATGTGCGCGTTCCAGAACGATGAAATTGTTGGGGCCGGGTGTGATCACGGCAACGGTGATCAAACCGGCGATGGCAAGGTACGCGTCCATCCCCTCAAGCTTCGCCGATAGGCTGCAGCGTAACCGGGTCGACAGTCACGAGATCCCCGTTGCGCAGGGTAAGCTGCGCAGGCCATTGGACGTCACGGCCATGGGGTTCGAACCAATCGATCTCCGGCGCGACAGGGATAACACCGAAGGGATTGCCGTCCCCATCGTTCAGAAAATAGCCTTCACGGATAGCCCGAAAGTTCGTCATCTCAGCGACGCCGCGCCAGCCATAGAGATCACGGGTGTAAGCCCAGAGATTGGAATAATCGGCCAAACACTTGCGGCTGCAGCGGAAGTAACTGTGATAGACATGATCGAACCGCAGAAGAGCCGGGAGAAGACGCAGATCCGCTTCTGTCAAAACCGCGCCAAAAAGATAGCGCCGCGCCGCCAGGCGCTGCTCCAGTTCCGCCAGGATCGAGAAGACCTCTTCAACCGCCGCTTCATAGTGATCCTGGCGCCGAGCAAGCCCGGCCCGGTAGACGGCATTGGAGAACTCAGTCTGCAGACGGTCATTGAACGCATCGATCTCGGGGGTCAACCCGGGCGGCAGCAGTGTAAAGTCCAAGCCACCCGGTTCGCCTGACACCGAGTCCAAAAGCCGCATGATCCTGGCGGACTCGTTGCTCACAATGCGCTGCCCGACAGAGTCCCAGAGCACCGGAACCGTCGAGCGGCCGGTATAGCCCGGATCGGCAAGACGGTAGAGCTCATGCATGTGAATGATTTCCTGGTCGCTGCCCGGCACCCGCCAGGGCGCGCCGCCGTTCACGGCATAGCCCTCGATCCTGGGTCCATGGGCAATCTGCATCGGCAACACCCCTTCCAGCCCTTTGAAGCTTCGAAGCAGGATGGTGCGGTGCGACCAAGGGCAACTCTGCGATGCAATAAGATGATAACGACCCGGCTCCTCGCGGATCGATCGGGCCAAATCTTTACCAAGGGGTACATCGAACAGACTGGCCCTCCGCTCAAAGCCTCCGTTCTCATAGATCCGGTCTTCCTGGACCCACTGGCCGTCAATCACCATTCCCATCGCTGATTTACCTCGCCTTCTTGATACCGCGTGAAGACTAGCGATCTTCCTGCGAATCCACTGTTCTCAAATCCGGTATTTTTGGTCTAATATTCCGACCATGAAGGATTTACCCCTCAACGCACTCAGGGCATTTGCAGCCGTCTATGAATGCGGCGGTGTGCGGCCTGCCGCGCGCCTGCTGGACATCGCCCACTCCTCGGTGAGCCGTCATCTGCGCGAGCTGGAGGCTTGGCTTGGTGTGGAACTAATGGAAAAACGCGACGGGCACAGAAGTCTGGCCTTCACCGCTGCGGGTGAAGCTCTGGGCCGCAGCTCCGTCGCCAGTCTCCGGGATTTGAGTGCCGCCGTTACCCGCCTGCGCGAGCAGCGTAAGGGCAATGGAATCACGATCGAAACCACCCCTTCAATTGCGGCCAGATGGCTGCTTCCGCGACTCCCGGCGTTAGAGGCGGCTCACCCCTGGATCGAAGTTTCCGTCGTGGTAGAGCAAAGACTGACGGCACTGGCCGATGGTGGCGTGGACTTTTCCATTCGCATGGGAAATGGGCCATGGCAGGGCTTTGCCTGCGACCCTCTGATGGACGACGCGCTTTATCCCGTCGTCGGCCGCAGTCTCTGGAATCAGCATGCGAAGTCACTGGGAGCAGGAAAGACAGATGACGTCCGCCTGATCCACGATCGTGATCCCCATGCAGCCTGGCAGCTCTGGCAGGCCCACTATCCGCTCGCGGCCTCGGATTTGCGCAGCGGCCCGCGCTTTGCATCTTCCGATCTGGTCTTGCGTGCCGCCGCTCAGAGTCAGGGAATGGCGCTTGCGCGCGATCGACTGGCCCGTGACGACGTCGCCGCGGGTACCTTGATCCGGCCCTTCGGGGGGCAGCAAGTCACATTACCCGACGCTTACTGGATTCTCCGTGACCCAAGCACACCTGAACGCGTTGCCGTTACGGCGGCTATCGCATGGCTGAAACAAGAAGCTGCCGCTTAGCCGGTCAAGGCCACCTCAACACGGCTTGCAGGAACCAGAGCGCTACTTCCAGTCCGGCGGCAGAGCGCCGATCTTCATAAGCAGATCCTCGGACATTTCACGCCGGAAGGTCCGGATCGACGGAAAGTCCTTCCCGCGCACGTAGAGCGCGTAAACGAGGGGCGCACGATCCGGCCGCTCGACCCAGCCAGTGAACCAGCCTTCAAACTCGCCCTGGAAGTTGGTGAGATCGGCCGGTCCGGCCCCGGTCTTGCCATGCAGCACGAAGCCATCTCTGGCATTTGAGATGGAGGCTTCCTTGAGCGCGTCGATGCTGCGCTCCGAAATCTCGAGCTCTCCTGCGAGAAGGGTACTGAGAAACTTGACCTGTTCGATCGGCGAAATCTGCAGCGGTTCGCCAAGCCAGAATTCATCGACCTTACCCGAGACCTGGCTGTTACCGTAGCGAAAGTTGGCCAAGTCCTTGCGGTAGCGCTCGGGGCCGACCTCCAGAGCAATCTCTTTGAAGTACCAGACCACAGAATGCTTGAAGGCGGACCGTAGTGTCTGATCGCCCTGCCAGGCTTTCGGCCAGTAGTCCCTTGGCGGGTACTTCTCGGCATCCCAGGCCTTTTTGTGCTCAAGGTCGGCGGCGACGCCAGTCTCCAGCGCGATCAGAAGGTTCGGGATCTTGAAAGTCGACCAGGGCGAATGCCGGTCATGAATCCGGTCGCGCTGCACGACATAGTATTCATCACTCGCTTTGTCCTGCGCAAAGAAAACCACATCCCTATCGTCGATCTTTGCGTTGAGAGAACTGGTGTCGATATCGATGTAATCGGGGGTGACCAGCGCCGACCAGGCGTTGGATGCAAGCGAGAGAGACGCCGAGGCGGCAAGCCCCGACACGCCCGCCTGCCTCATAAACGCGCGGCGGCTGTGCCCGCGGCGACGAACGATTCCGCCTTTGACCTTGTCCGGCTCACTCATGGTCGACACCCCTTACTCTCTACGAATCCATTTCAATAACACCTACTTATAGGCGTATTTCGTGGCAAGACCATGGCATGTCAAGCTAAGACTGGGTGGGTGCGCGGCGTCACTGCCTTCAAGATCATTCAAGGTCGCCCGCGCAGCGGAAACCAACCATATCCAAGCCGATGTCGGGCGGATTTCCGTGGCGGTAAGCGGTCCGCAGACAATAGGGATTATTGCCCCAGCCGCCGCCGCGCAGCGCCCGTTCGGAGGGCTTGCCGGGAAAGCTGCTCGAGGTCCATTCCCAGACATTTCCCGCCATATCGAACAGACCGAAGGGCGAGCGCCCGGCCGGGAAACTGCCGACCGGTGCGGTGCGCGCGTAGCCGTCGCCGTCGTCCGGTCCGCAGCAGGCAATGCTGCCCGCATTGGCCAGTTTTTCAGACGGCGATAAAGGCGCGTTGTTGCCCCATGGGAAGCGGCGGCCATCGCCGCTACGCGCGGAATACTCCCATTCTTCGTCGCTTGGGAGGCGCAGGCCGTAGTGGCGGCAGAAGGCGTCGGCGTCCCGGGCGGAGACCTGGACGACCGGGTGATCTGCCTTGCCGTCGATGGAACTTTCAGGGCCCTGCGGATGCCGCCAGTCTGCACCGGCGACCGATTCCCAGCGGCGCCACCAGGTGTAACCCTCGCCCTGCCGCTCGACGTCGGTCTGATAGCCGCTTTCCTCAAGAAAACGGCGGAACTGCGCGTTGGTGACCTCGAAGCGCATGATGCGGAAGGCGGGCAGCTCGAGGCGCCGGACGACCTCGTTGTCGTCCCCCTGTGCATCGCCGAGCTGGACTTGACCCGCCGGAATATCGACCAGATCGAAGGCCCCTTCCGCCACCGCGGACAGGGGATAGAGGGGACAAAGCAAAACGACATGACATACAAATGCCACAGAAAACGATTTGAGCATGTTGCACTCCGGATGGACGGTCCCGAAGTATGAACTATCTGAAATTGGAGTGCCGCAAGCTCGCGGAATCTTGAAGCGGAATGAACCTGGCATCAGGTAAGCTGGGGCGGAACGAGAGGATAAGATGAGCGGAACGACCCGGACCATTCGACATAGCCGAAGAGCGGTTTTAGCCGGCGCAACCGCGCTCGCCGGACAGGCCCTCGCCAGCCGTATCCTCCCTGCGCCCGCCCTCGCAGCCAACCCGGGACTTTTGACCCGGCCGATCCCGGCCAGCGGCGAACAGATCCCGCAGCTTGGCATGGGCACCTGGATTACCTTTAACGTCGGTGCCGACGAGGCGCTGCGGGCGCAGCGGGCCGAAGTGCTCCGAACCTTCTTCGAGGCCGGTGGCGCCATGGTCGATTCCTCGCCCATGTACGGCTCGGCGGAGGAGGTGGTCGGCGACTGCCTGAAGCGGATCGGCGGGCGCGAGCGCCTCTTCTCGGCCACCAAGGTCTGGACGGTTTCCAAGTGGCTCGGGGTGAGCCAGATGGAAGAGTCCGAAGAACTCTGGGGCGAAAATCAATTCGATCTGATGCAGATCCACAATCTGCTGGATTGGGAAGCGCATATGGAGACCCTGACCGACTGGAAGGCGAACGGCCGCCTGCGCTACACCGGCATCACGACCTCGCACGGGCGGCGTCATGAGGAGCTGGCCGAGATCATCGTCCGGCAGCCCTTCGACTTCATCCAGTTGACCTACAATGTCCGCGACCGGGAGGTGGAGGAGCGCCTGCTGCCGCTGGCGATGGACAACGGGCGGGCGGTGATCGTCAACCGTCCCTTCCGCCGGGGCGAGCTGCCGCAGCAGCTGGAGAAGCACCCCCTGCCCGGCTGGGCCGCCGAGATCGGCTGCACGACCTGGGCGCAGGTACTGCTGAAATTCGTGATCTCCCACCCGGCGGTGACCTGCGCGATCCCCGCCACGTCAAGGGTCGAGCATATGCGCGAGAACATGGCCGCCTGCCGCGGTCCCCTGCCCGACGCCGCCCTGCGCAAGCGCATGATCACCGATATCGAGGCTCTCTGAGCGCAGGCGCGGCTGAGTCTTTACGCCCGGTAGGCCGGAAGCGGTGCGCGGTCCTGAAGGTCGATCAGGCGCTTGAGCATCCTCTCGGTCAGGTCATGACGTATCTCCGCGCTGGCGGGGTCGTCATAGAGATTTTCCATCTCCTGCGGATCCGCCTGCAGGTCATAGAGTTCGTGCCAGTCTTCGCCGTGGCGCAGGGACATGCGATAGCGCTCCGTGACCAGCGTGCGGACCCGCTGCGGCCGGTCGAAGCCGGTCATCCGGCGCTGGCTGTCTTCCTCCACAATCACGCAATCGGGCGGTGACGATCCGAGGAGATTCCGGCCCTGCATGCCGTTGAAGCTCTGGACCCCGGCACGCGCCAGGATCGTGGCGGAAATGTCGATGCTGGAGGCAAGTCCGCTCTCGACCGCGCCACCTTCTACCACACCGCCCGCCGGATTTGCCGGATCCCGCCAGATAAAGGGCGAACGGATGGTGCTCTGGTAGTGCAGCAGCAGCTTCAGCATCAGGCCGTGATCACCCATGTAGTCGCCGTGATCCGTGGTGAAGATCACGACCGTGTCCTCCGCCAGCCCCAGCGCATCGAGATGCGCCAGCACCCGGCCGATGGCATCGTCGATCATGGTGATCGAACCGTAGGTCAGGGCGATCAGCGCCCGCGCTTCGGCTTCGGTCACCGTGAAGGGGTTCTGGTTGTCGCGCGGATCGCTGCCCTTCTCCATGGCTTCGCGCATGGCCCTGATGGGCGGCAGGTCGCCCTTGCCGAAGGAGTCCGGCAGGACGATGTCGGCGGGGTCATACAAGTCCCAGTATTTGCCGGGCGGGGTGAAGGGATGGTGGGGATCGGGGAAGGACATCTGCAAAAAGAAGGGCGCGTCCGAAGAGGCCCGCGCGCTCAGCCAGGCCTGGGAACGTTCCGCGACCCAGCTGGTCGAATAGAGCTCTTCGGGCACGGCGGTGCGCCAGGCCTGGGGGGCTTTGATGCGGTTGTCCGGCAGCGCATTCTTACGCCCGACCAGAGAGTCGAAATCGGGCCGTTGTTCGCGGGCCCAGAGCAGGTAGTCGCCCGAGGCCTGATCGGCATGGTCGGCGGCGATTTCGACATCCTCGAAACCGTAAAAGTCACCCGTTAGCCGCTGAGCCAAGGGGCGATCCCACTTCAGCGCGATCTCCAGGTCATAGTCCTTGGAGTGCCGGTTGTCTTTAAAGGCATCCCGCAACTCTTCACGCGGGGTATGAAGTTCAGGATCAGGTTCGTAGCGGTTGGTCGCGGGCAGTCCGGTGAAACTCTGCAGATGCGACTTGCCGATCAAGCCGGTCCGGTAGCCCGCATCCTTGAGCAGTTCCACAAAGGTGGTGTGATCGCGCGAGAGCGCTATGCCGTTGTGGCGGGCACCGTGGAGCGACGACATGCGCCCGGTCATGATAGAGGCGCGGTTCGGCATGCAAATCGGGTTGGCGACGTAGAGGCGGTCCCAGCGCGTTCCCCCGGCGGCGATGGCGTCGATGTTCGGCGTGCGGACGGTCTTGTTTCCGTAGCAGCCCAGGTGATCCGCCCGGTGTTGGTCGGTGACGATGAAGAGGAAATTCGGCTGTTTCTTCATTTCGAACCCTCCAGTTCGGGGCCCTTCGCCTGTCCGCGCCGCCAGTCCCAGAGGATCAGCACAACGCCCAGCGCCAGGGCCGGCAGGTGGTAAAGCGGATCGAGTGCGAGCAAGATAAAGGCGGCGAGAAACCGCAAGACCACCTCGGCCCAGGTCAACCGGCCCCGGTCAAAAGCCGAGAGCGCGGATGAGAAGAGCCAGATGCAGAAGAGCGTGCGCGCGAGGATCCAGAGGAACGGGAGGAGATGAAACTCCTCGACGATCAGGATTGTGGGATAAAACGCAAAGATGAAAGGAATGATGAACTTCGCCATGCCCAGGCGGAAGGACATGAAGGCAGTCATAAGCGGGTTGGATCCCGCAATGGGCGCGGCGGCATAGGCGGCGATCGCAACCGGCGGCGTCAGGGAAGAGGCAACCCCGTAGTAGAAAACGAACATATGCGCCGTCAGCATGGAAATGCCCAGGGCCTGGATGGCCGGCCCCATGACCAGAATGATGATCAGATAAGCCGGCAGGGTCGGCATGCCCATCCCCAGGATCAAGGCGCCCACCATGGCCACGGCAAGCGCGGAGAAAAGGCTGTCGCCGCGCACCGAGGCGATCACGTTGGCAAGCTTCAGCCCTAGCCCGGTGGTGTCCAGTGAGCCGACCAGAATCCCGATGGCGGCAATGGCGATCAGGAGGGTCGCGCCCGATTTGCTGCCGTTGATGAAGGAGCGCCAGACCCGCATGGGATTGTTGCGGACCTCGGGATTGATGACGGAAAGCACCAGCAAAACAATGACCGCGTAGAAACCGGCCGCCGAGGTGGAGAGCCCCAGCAAAAGCGAGCCGATCACCGTCGCGATAGGCCCGAGGAAGAGGACGGAGTTGATCAGATCCACGCGCGTGATCCTGTCGTCAATGGTCAGGGCCTGCACCTCGATCCCCTGCCGCCGGGATTCCACCGTGACCGCCGCGAAGAGGCTGAAGTAGTAGAAGAGCGCGGGAAACAGCGCGGCGACGATGATGTTGAGATAACCGACGCCGGTCAGATCCGCCATTACCAGCGCCGCCGCCCCCATGATCGGCGGCATGATCTGCCCGCCTGAAGAAGCGGTCGCCTCGATCCCGGCGGCGAAGGTCGGCGAGAAACCGCGCTTCTTGATCATGGGAATGGTGAAGGTGCCGGTGCCCACGATATTGGCGACGGTACTGCCCGACATGGTGCCGAAGAGCGACGAGGCCAGGATCGCGGCATGGGCCGGGCCGCCCCGGGTCCGCCGGGTTGCCAGGAAGGCGAACTTCAAAAGTGTATCCCCTGCCCCGGTTCCCTCCAGCAAAGCCCCGAAGATGATGAAGATGAACACGGTCGAGAGTACGATGTTCGTGATCGAGCCGAAGACGCCCTTGTTGGTGTTGTACCAGAGCGCTTCGGCCACCTCTTTCAGCGAAAAGCCCGAATGCTCCATGATGCCCGGCAGGTCCTGCCCAAACAGCAGGTAGACCACGGCCAGTGCGCCCACAGAAAAAAGCCCCCAGCCCCAGAGCCTGCGCGTCAGTTCCAAAAAGACAGCGAGGCCCGCGAGGGCCGGCCAGGCGTCGGAATTGGTCACGTCATAAAGCGCAGTCTCCATTTCCGTCTGCACGAAGTGGAAGGACCAGATGGACCAGAGACCCGCCAGGATCAGCACGGTATCCGAGAGCGGGTGCAGCAGGTTCACCGTCCGGCCCGCTTCTTCGGCGAGGCGTTGCCGCATCGCCGCCGACACGGCCACACCGGCGATCAGAGCCAGCGCAAAGCCGCCCGCGCGGTGCAGTTTTGGATCCAGCAGGCCGAGGCCGGAGCTGTAGAGCGCGATGATGCCGAGAAGCGCGCAGGAGAGAATGGACGCGGCGGATAAAGCCTTCGCCGTTACGCCAGAAGGAGGTGTTGGTTCTGTCATGGCCGCGGTCCTGCAGTCTGGATCAGGGATGGAACGATCCGGCGCCGCCGCAGCGAGGCGGCTTTGCCCTCACATTCTACCCGGTGACGCATCAAGAGACGCACTCAGGGACGCCCGTTCAGGGACGCCGGTTCAGGGACGCCCGTTCAGGGAAGCTCCCGTTCGGGGACGCACACTCAGGGACGTAGCGCGTCCGGGACCGCGAAACCGGCCTCGTCGTAGTAGCGAAGAGCGCCCGGGTGCAGCGGCACGTTGATGGCGGTAAAGGCGGTCTCCTTCGTCACTTCCTTCAGGAAGAAGGCGGTGGCCTGGACCTCTTCGATGTTATCCCAGAAGGCCTTGGTGGCCTTGTAGACCACCTCCTCGTCCATGCCCGCATGGGTACCGACAAACTGGAAAAAGCCGAGGGCCGTGATCTCGCCGCCCGTCAGTTGACCTTTGTAGATTCCGCCGTCGAAGCTGGCCATACCACGTCCGGGGCGCCCGAACAGCGCCTTCATGGCGTCGCTGTCGCGCGCGCCGTCAGGAATGGAAAGGACCCGGAATTCGCCTGAAAGGCCGAACTGCTCGATATTGGCCGAACCGACCTCGGCAGGACGCACCATCATATCGATCTTGCCGTCCGAGAGCGCGGCGTAACCTTCGCCCCAGGAGAGGCGAACGGCCTTGTAGTCCGATCCGGCTTCATAGCCGGTGATGATCTTGATCAGGGCTTCCGAAGTGGCGGAGGCGGAGCCCGCAGGCGGACCCGTGAAGACGGTTTTACCTTTGATGTCTTCCCAGTTCTCGATGCCGGAGCCCGCCAGCGTCACGGGATGGTAGGCCCCGGCCTTGAACCCCAGAATCGCCCGCAGGTTTTTCGACAGCTCGGGCGCCGCGTCGATCTTCTGATACATGCGTTTCTGGCCGGCCATCAGGTTGACCAGCGAAGGCACCGACGAAAAGAAGGCAAGCTCGCCCTTCGCGCCCTTGAGCATCGACTTGGTCAGCGTCTGTCCGGCATTGACCTGAATGGTGACGTCCGCCTTCCCGGCCTGATTGGCAAAGGCGACGAACATGGTGTGCACGGGGTCGCCGACACCGGCGGTTTCCCCTTTGAAGACCTCGGCACCAGCGCTTGTGGCGAACAGCAGCGACGCAGCCGCGGCAGCCTGAACGGCCGCCTTCGTGAATTTGATCATTTTTCCCTCCCTCACCTTTTGTTTTTTTTCAGACTACGGGATTCCTTTAATAAAAAATAATGCCTTTTTTTGTCCCATAGATTACTTTTTGGTATGAATATAGATCCACGCCACCTCACCCAGCTTTCCATGATCGTCGAATCCGGGTCCTTCCAGACCGCGGCGGACCGCCTGGGCTTGAGTCAGCCTGCGCTCAGCCGGAACATCAGATCGCTGGAGCAGAGGATCGGCGCCCCCGTCTTCGACCGCAGCGCCCGAAAGGCGATGCCCACCGACCTCGGGCTGCGGCTCGCCCAAAGCGGCCTGACGATCCGTGTCGCGGAGGAACAGGCGCAGTCCTATTCCCAGCTGGCATCGACCGGCGCGGCGGGGGAACTGCGCATCGGAGCGCCGCCGATTATCGCGGGACAATTCCTGACCGATCATATCGCGCAGTTCGTGAGCGACCGGCCCGACTGTAAGCTCGAGCTGCGTGTCGGCCTGGTCCACGAGCTCCGCACGATGCTTGAACGCGCGCAGATCGACCTGGTCATCGGGCCACGGGGTTTGACGGAGTCCATCGCGGACTCCGTGTTTGTGCCTCTGGTGGATGACCGGGTCGGTATCCTCTGCCGCGAGGGGCATTCTCTGCTGAAGAAAGCCAAGGTGACGGCAAGAGACTTCGAAGCGCAGTCCTGGGTCGCCCACTCGCGCGGCAGCATGCTGCGCCGCCAGACGGAGGGCGCGTTGATCGCCATGGGGCTGGAGCAGATACACATCACCATCGAAACGGATTCCATCCGCTCGGTGCTGGAAATCGTCGCCTCGACCGACCTGATCTCCACCATGCCCAGAGAGACAACCCGCCCTTATCTCTCGAAACGATTGCGCTTCGTCGACTTCGACCACCCGCAGTTCCACCGCCCCATCGGCGCCATCCGCCGCAAAACCGCGCCCGCGAATGCGATCGTTGATGCCTTTCTGAAACTCCTGGTACCTTGAGTGTCTCCGCTCGCTGTTCCACGCGCGTTTGTCAAAATCACTATCGGATAGAAAAACCCCTGTGATCCCTTTTTCAGCCGACGTCTTTTTCAATTTTCTGGCTCAGTACAATGCCGCGATCTGGCCGGCGCAGCTTGTCGCCAGCTTTATGGCGCTGGCAGCTGTTCGTCTTGTGATCTGGCCCCTTCAGAACTCAGGACGCATCATCGCGGCGATACTGGCTTTTTTCTGGATCTGGACCGGGACGGTTTATCACCTGAACTTTTTCGCGCTGATCAACTTCTGGGACCTGGGCTTTGGGGTCCTGTTTCTGCTCCAGGCCCTCCTTCTCCTCTGGAGCGGCGTCATTCGGAACCGCCTGAACCCTGCGCAAAAAGCACCAAAAGCCATCTCACGCGCAGGTCAGATCACCTTGGCCGCCGCCCTGGTCATCTACCCCCTGCTCGCGGCGGGTTTCGGGCGGGGGCTGGCGGAGATCGCCTGGGTGGGCACCGGTCCGGCGCCCACCCTGCTCCTGACCCTCGGCCTTCTCGCCCTTGCAGGCGGCGGACGCCTCTGGGGACTCCTGATCATCCCGCTTTTCTGCTGCCTGACCGGGAGTCTCTTCGCCACTTTACTGCCGCTTCCCCAAGACTGGATCCTGCTGCCGGCCGCCCTCGGGATCGTCTGGGTCTTCGTGATCAGCCGGAAGGCGTGACAAAGGACCCGCCCGCACTATATGTCCTGTGACCGGCAGATCCGGTTTTTCTTAAGCGCAGCGCAGGTTTTATGGATTCCCTGACACAGTTCGTACTTGGTTCCGGCGTCGGACTCGCCGTTCTCGGGCGCAAGATCGGCCCGCGTAAAGCGGCGCTGACCGGCGGACTTCTGGGAACCATCCCCGATATGGACGTCTTCTATCCCTTCGAGGATCCGATTGATTCCTTCGTCCTGCACCGCGGCGCCACCCATTCGGTCATCATGCAGGCGGTGGTCACCCCGCTGTTCGGCGAGGCGTTGATACGGCTTTTCAAGGGTCTGCGCGATCACCGGATCATGACCTACCTGGCAGTTTATCTCTGTTTCGTCACCCATGCTCTGGCCGACGCCGCCACGATCTACGGCACCAAACTCTTCTGGCCGATCTGGAAGGAACCCTTAGGCACCGGCTCGATCTTCATTATCGATCCGCTCTACACAATTCCCCTGGTGGTGATCACGGTCTGGGCACTCTGTGTCAGCAGCTGGACGGATCGCTTCCGGCGCGCGGTGACCTTCTGCCTGGCAATTTCCACGGCCTACATGGCCTGGGGCCTGGTCGCGCAGCAGATCGCACTCTCGAAGGCCGGTGACGTGCTCGCGCGCCACGGCATTACGCCGGACCGCATGATTGCGACCGCCGGGCCCTTCAACACGATTTTCTGGAAGGCAACCGCCATCGAAGGCGACCGCTACTTCAATCTCTATGTTCCCCTGCTGGGTGATACGGACAGCATCACGGCCTACGCCCATCCGCGCGGTACCGCTGCCGCGGGCTGTCTCGACAACGCGGAGAGCCTGCGAAAGCTAGCGGATTTCAGCGGGGGCTTTTACCGGATCGACCGGGAAGACGGCAAGCTGGTGGTCTCGGACCTGCGCATGGGCCTGACGCCCGCCTATGTCTTCCGCTTCGCCATCGCCGAGGAGACCGCCGAGGGTCTGAAAGCGATTTTCCCGGAGCGGCGCCGGAGCGACCGCGCCAACGACACGGACTTCGATTGGCTATTCGCCAACCTATCCGGCGACTACGTTCTCCGGCCCGCCGAGGCCGACATGGCCCTGCTGGAGAACCCGCAGTGGCGCTTTGCAGCGCTCGAGACAGAGGCTACCATTTGCTGAGCGTGACAAAATCCCCTTGAATCGGTCCAATGCCCGAAGCGTCTGAAACATCCAAGCCAGCAGAGATGACAGCGGCCCAGGCCCCACCGAGCGTCGCCGCGTCGAGCGTCGAGGACTTCCGCGCCAATCTGGATGCGGTTCACAAAAGGATCGCGCAGGCCTGCGCACGCAGCGGCCGCGATCCCAAGGACGTCCGGCTGCTCCCCGTCAGCAAGACGGTGCCCGAAGCCCGCATCCGCATGGCCTACGCCGCCGGCTGCCGCTTTCTGGGCGAAAACAGGGTCCAGGAAGCCCTGGAGAAATCCGAGGCCATGGCGGATCTGACCGATCTGAAGTGGTCGGTGATCGGACACCTGCAGAGCAACAAGGCCAAGTACGTCGCCCGCTTCGCCCAGGAATTCCAGGCACTGGATTCCCTGAAGCTGGCGGGCGCCCTGGACCGGCGCCTGCAGATCGAGGGCCGGAGCCTGGATGTCTTCGTCCAGGTCAACTCCTCGGGCGAGGACAGCAAGTTCGGCCTGCCGCCCGAAGGCGTTCTGGACTTCGTGCGCCAATTGCCGGCCTTTGGCGCTCTGCGCGTGCGCGGCCTCATGACCCTCGCGCTCTTCTCTCGTGATGAAGCGCGCGTGCGGCCCTGTTTTCAGCGCATGCGGGATCTGCGGAAAATGTTGCGGCAGGATGCGCCGGAGAGCCTCTCCTTCGACGAACTCTCCATGGGCATGTCCGGCGACTTCGAGCTGGCCATCGAGGAAGGCGCGACCGTGGTGCGCGTGGGACAGGCGATCTTCGGGCCACGGAAGACCCCGGATAGTCACTACTGGCCGGGGACGGGTTAAGTCCTTCTTCGTCCCAGCAAAAAGATAAAGAACAGCCCGCCAACGAAACCGGTGAGGATGCCGATGGGCATGTCTTCCGGTGCCAGGATCAGCCGGGAGAAGACGTCGGCCCAGACCAGGAAGATCGCGCCTGACAGCGCCGCGAGCGGCAGGACGCGGGCGTTGTCGCCGCCGACCAGGAAACGCACGATGTGCGGCACCATCAGGCCGACGAAACCGATGGTGCCGGAGAAGGCCACCAGAACGCCGGTCAGCAGTGCCGTGCAGATGAAGACCCTAAGACGAAAGCGCGTGACCTGGATGCCCAGCGTGGTGGCGGTCTCGTCGCCGATGGTCATGGCGTTGAGCGCGCCGGCATGGAACTGGAGATAGGCGCCGCAGAGGAGCACAGCGCTCAGCGGATAGAGCAGATGGCTCCACTGCGCGAGACCGAGGCCGCCGAGCATCCAGAAGACCACCGTGTGGGTGGCCTTGGGATCGCCCAGGAAGATCAGCAGATTGGCGAGCGCCATGATCACGAAGGAGACGGCAACACCGGCCAGCACCAGACGCCCGACGCTGGTGGCATCGGTCACGCGGGTGACAAGGACCACGATGGCCGTCGCAGCCAACGCACCGAGGAAGGCAAAGAGCGGCACGGTCGCCAGGCCCAGAAACAATCCGGTGTGCAGCAGCGCCAGGATGGCCCCGAAAGCGGCACCGGAGGAAATGCTCAGCAGGTGCGGGTCGGCCAGCGGGTTGCGGGTGATCGCCTGCAGCGCCGTGCCGACCATGCCGAGCCCTGCCCCCACCAGAGCCGCGAGCAGAGCGCGCGGAAATCGGATTTCCCAGATGATATTCTCACGCCCCCGGGACCAGGTGACCTCGAAGGCGCCGGACCAGAGTTTGTTGGCGACAATCGACCAGACGGTTTCCAGGGGGATCGTCACCGCCCCCAGGCTGACCGCGGCCAGGACCGAGACCGCCAGCAGAAGGCTGCCCAGACCGAAGAAGCCGAGGCCGGACAGGCCGCGTCTCGACCCCACGCGCTCGGTTTCTGACAGGGAACTCACCTCCGACAACACTTCCTACAATACTTCCTACAATACTGCCCGCTAGAACATTTCAGGGTGGAAGGCCGCCCCCAGACGCTTGATGGCGCCGATGTTGCGCGGGCCCGGGGTTGCCTCGACGTATTCCAGCGTGACGAAGCGGTCGTTCTTGACGGCCTCGATGTCCTTGAAGGCCGGGTTCTTCATCATGAAGGCGCGTTTCTGTGCCGCCGTGACCTGGCCGTAGTTGACGATGACGATGACTTCCGGATTGCGCTCGACCACCGCTTCCCAGCCGATCTTGACCCAGCTGGCTTCGACGTCATCCACGATGTTGCGTCCGCCGGCAGCCTCGATCATGGCGGTCGGGATGCCGTAGCGGCCCGAGGTGAAGACCTGGTCCTCGCCGGAATCATAGACGAACACGCGGACGGGTTCCGCCTTGGCGCCAAGTTTGGCGGTAAAGTCGGCCAGGTCGGCCTTGTAGCCGGCAACCAGCGCTTCGGCCCGCTCCCGCACGTCGAAGATCGCGCCGAGATTGAGCAGGTCCGCGTACATGTCTTCCATGGAGGCCTTGTCCTTTTCCATGATGTGGACGCAGGACTCGGTGAGCTCGTAGACCTTGATGCCGAAGGGCGCCAGGGTCTCCGGCGTGACCTCGCCGCCGACCTTCATGCCGTAGTTCCAGCCGGCGAAATAGAAGTCCGCGTCGGCGCCCAGCAGCACTTCCTTGGAAGGGTACTTCGGCGAGAGTTCCGGCAGTTCCTTCACGCCCGCGCGCAGCTTCTCGTCCAGGGTCTTCCAGCCGGACACCCCGCTGTAGCCCACCATGCGGTCCTGGAGTTTCAGGGCCAGCATCATCTCGGTCAGGTTGACGTCGTTCGAGACCGCGCGCTGCGGCGGTGCGTCGAAGACCACCTCCCGATTACAGCTTTGGACGGTCACCGGGTCGGCGGCGGCGGCGGCGGGAAGCAGCGCGGCGGCAAGACCGGCGGTCAGAGTGAGCGTGAGCGTCGGGAGGACTCGAAACATCTGTTTCTTCCTTTAAGTCTGGTTGGGCAGTTGAAATGAAAAGCGCGGCGCGCCGGTCACGGGCTCCGCGTCGATAAAGCTCTGGACCCTGAAAGCCTCGAGGATCCGCTCGGCGGTCAGGACCTCGGCGGGTTTGCCGACGCCGAGCACATGCCCACCGGCCAAGAGCAGAACCCGGTCGGCGAAGACAGAGGCCAGGTTCAGATCGTGCAGGCTGGCGATCACGGTCGGCCCCAGGCCGCGCATCAGAGTCAGGAGCTCGAGCTGATGGCGGATGTCCAGATGATTGGTCGGCTCGTCGAGAAGGATGACATCGGGCTCCTGGGCCAGAGCCCGCGCGATCATGACCCGCTGCTTCTCGCCGCCGGAGAGCGAGGAGAGATGGCGTTCCGTAAGTTCGCTCAGCTCCATGCGTTCGATGGCGGTCTGCATCATGCGGCGGTCGCGGGCGCCGATCGCGGCGAGGCCCTTGCGGTAGGGTGTGCGTCCCAGAGCGACGATGTCCCGGACCGTGAGTCCGAAGTCGGCGGGCTGTTCCTGCAGCACCGTGGCCAGCTTGCGGGCGCAGTCGCGCGCGCCCAGCGACCAGATGTCCGCGCCGTCGATCCGCACGCTGCCTTCACTGGGTTTCAAGTAGCGGTAGAGGCAGCGCAGAAGGGTTGACTTGCCAGCCCCGTTCGGCCCGACCACCGCAAGGGTCTCGCCGGCCGGGACCGAGAAGGAAACCTCCGATATGATGGCCTTGCCGCCGGCGTGCCAGGAGAGGCCTTGAACTTCGATCCCTGCCGCCATCAGGAATTCGCCGCAGTCAGAAAAACAGGCTCATCTTTTTCTTCCCGAAGCGCGGTGAAGGCCGGGATGCGGGCGAGCGTCTTGGAGCGCAGGGAGGCCGGACGTTCCGTTGAATTTGACCAGCCGTCCGCGCGTGCCCGGTAGAGCCGGGCGAATTCCACCAGGCCCGGAGCATCGCGCGCCGGGTCGAGCCTGCCGAAGAGATAGAAGGCCTTGTCTTCCGCCTGGAACGCCAGGGTGCAGGGATTTCCGCAGCCCGCCATGCAGGCCACGCCGGTGACCTCGAAGCCCTCACCTGTTAGCGCGGCGCGCAGGTCTTCGATCAATGCCTGGCCCGGCCGACAGTCAGGCTTTTCGCCCTTGCAGCTGGTGCAGACAAGAATGCGATGGCGCTGCCGCGCCTGTCCGGTCTCCATTGGTCCAGAGCTTTCCATTCACACCTCCGCGACGCGGCAGGATGAGACGGGTGAACGGACTAAGCTTGGGAGGGATAAGGGACCCGGTCTTGCTCGTCGTTCCACCGGAACACCCCGTCCGGGTCGAATTGAACATGTGACGGCAGGTCTCCTGGCTCACGGCTTCCATTCTTCCGCGCCTTCCCAACCGAATGCTTCCCGGTCAGTGGCTTAGGGCGGAAGAACACACCGCTCACAGTTGCGGGGGCAGCCACGGTATTGGTCCCTGATGGGTACGCCGCACCGTGTTCCCTTTTAATCCCAGAGGCAGCTTCAGACTCCGGGAACCATCACCTTCAGAATTCGAGGAAACAGGGCATTGAGTCAAGTTTCTATTCCTGACCCCCGGCCGAGTGACCACGACACCGTCACGACAAACCGTGGGCTGATGTATCCGTCCAGGTGCTTCCTTAAAAACACCCAGACGGAGTCCGCCGCCCCACCGATCAGCTGTTCAATCCAGTCAATCAGTAAAATGATATGTTATAACGTATCATTTTACTCTGTCAATCGGGACCTGTCGGCGTTCCGACGGCTGCGACGGCATATCACTTCGGCGTTTCGGGCCGCCGGCCTTTCGGTGTATCGAAGCTTCGCGACCAGCTTTCCACGGCTGGATTCCCGCCATCGATCTGCCGGGCTTGACGCAGGGTCACACGAAGGGCCGTACGGCCAAGCCGCGTTTCAGGGGAACGGTAGGACTCCGGTTCCGTCCCTCTTGCCAGAGCATCGGACAGACGCTCACCGTTCACAGTTGCGGGGGCAGCCAGGGCCTCGATCACGCCATCTGACGGCGGCTCAGTCGTTCCCTGTTCCCTCTTACTTCCCCGAGGGGAAGCGTTAGTGCAGCGAGCGATACTCCTTTTCCCGCCCGGACAGCAATAGCTATCTTCGGGTGATTTAGTGAAAGGCGTGAGTCGCGGAATTGGCGAGCGCCTGATCTGGCATTTTTCCGTTCAAGCGCCTGGGAAAGATTGTGTTTCCACTGTGGAGATGCGAGCCTGATCGTGCGCGCAAAGATCCGAATGAGAAAACGACCGGGAGGCTGTTATGGGGATTCCGACAGAGGCAATCGGCAGTGTGCCGCGTCCGGCCTATCTGCTCGAAGCCATGCAGAAGCACGCGGACGGAGCGCTGGACGATGCCGGCTTCGCGGCCGTCACGGAGCGGGCCGTGGCCGAAACCCTTAAAGAGATGGAGGCTACGGGTTCGCAGATCATCACCGACGGCGAGCAATCGAAGCCGAGTTTTATCTCCTACCCGCTGGCCGGCCTCGACAACCTGGCAGGCGACGGTGTCGTCATTTCCTTTGAAGACGGCCATACCCGCCAACTGCCCCGGCTGACCAAGGGCCCCTTCCGCTACGGCGCCACGACCGGCGACTACGTCAGACAGGCGCGCAAGCATACCCACAAGATGATCAAGCAGGCCGTGATCGCACCTTCGGCGCTCAGCCTGATCTATCCGCCGGATGGGATCGAAGGCTACAGCCGCGACCAGTTCATCAGGGATCTGACCGAGGAATGCACCAAGGACATCCGCTCGGCGATCGACGCGGGTGCACTGAGCGTCCAGATTGATTTCACCGAGGGACGCCTGTCCTGCAAGCTCGATCCCTCACGCGGTCTGCTGCGCGAGTTCGTTGCACTCAACAATGCGGTGCTCGATCGCTTTTCCGAAGACGAGAGATCCATGATCGGCGTCCATACCTGCCCCGGCGGCGACCATGATTCCACCCACTCCGCGGAGGTGGATTATGCCGAACTGCTGCCCGATCTCTTCAAGCTGAACGCGGGCCGTTTCTTCATCCAGATGGCGAGCGAGCCGGACAAAACCCGGGTGCTCGATCTGATCGCGCATGAACGCCGGGCCGGACAGAAGATCTATATCGGCGTGATCGATCCGATCAATGAGGAGATCGAGACCGCCGAGACCGTTTGCGAACGGACCCTGCAGGCAGCGGAACATATCGGGGTCAGTAATCTGGGTACGACCGACGACTGCGGCTTCTCGCCTTTCGGTGATGACATTGTCACGGCGCGGGCGACGGCTTTTGCCAAGATCAAGGCCCGGGTCGAAGGCACGAAGCTGGCGAGCGAGCGCCTGGGTGTCACGTGAGATAGATGCTCCGGTGTTCAGAATCAGAAAGGGCGGCGTGAAAACCACGCCGCCCTTCCCGTTTAAAGCGCCGAAACGCCTTCTACTGAAGAACTCGCAGGAGTGACTGCGGGATCTGGTTTGCCTGGGACAGAGCCGAGACGGAGGCCTGCACAAGAACCTGTGAGGACACCAGCTTGGCCTGCTCAGCCGCCAGATCAACATCCGAGATCGCCGATTCCGCGGCCTGGATGTTTTCCGTAGAGGTCGCGATCTGCTGACCACGGAACTCGAAACGCGAGATAAACGCACCCGCGTTCGCCCGGGCTTCGGAGATGGTATCGATGGCCGTATCGATCTGTGTCATTGCGGAACTTGCGTTTGCAGCCGTCGCAACACTCGAGGCAATACCCAGGGCGGTTGCGCCGAAAGTTGTGCCAGCCGTACCGCCCGCAAGGGAGGTAAAGTTGACCGAGATCGTATCGTTGGCATCTGTGCCGACGAAGAACGCGGTGTTGGTTGTGGTCCCGCTGAGCAGCGAGTCACCGTTAAAGCGGGTCGTATCCGCGATACCGTTGATTTCGTTGACCAGTTCCTGAAATTCCGCGTCGATGAAGGCACGTTCGTTATCGGTTGGAACACCGGACAGCGAGGCCGCTGCCAGGGCTTTCATCCGCTGCAGAACGTCACCGATACGGTTCAGACCACCGTCGGCAACCTGGACCATCGAAGCCCCCTGAGAGGCGTTGATGGAAGCCTGCTGAAGCGCAACGACGTCGGAATTCAGACGGGCAGCGATCGCGAGACCGGCAGCGTCGTCCGAAGCCCGCACGATGCGCGAACCGGAGGCCAGCTTACCAACAGACGAAGACGCCATGCTGGTGTTGTAGTTCAGAAAGCGTGTGGCCGTGTTGGCGGCCGTATTTGTAGCAACTACTGGCATTTTAAAATCCTTCTACTTGAAGTCGGAAACCTCTCCTTCCTGGAAAGGCACTTCAGAGATCGCCTAACTGGCGATCGCCGTCGTCTACTGAAGAACTCGCAGGAGTGACTGCGGGATCTGGTTTGCCTGGGACAACGCCGAGACGGAGGCCTGCACAAGAACCTGCGAGGACACCAGCTTGGCCTGCTCAGCCGCCAGATCAACATCCGAGATCGCCGATTCCGCGGCCTGGATGTTTTCCGTAGAGGTCGCGATCTGCTGACCACGGAACTCAAAACGCGAGATAAACGCACCCGCGTTCGCCCGGGCTTCGGAGATCACGTCAATGGCCGTATCGATCTGACCCATGGCAGTCTCTGCGTTTGCAGCCGTGGTCACATCTGCGGTCAGGGTCATTGTTGCCGACGTGAAGTTGGTCACGCTGGCAAGCGCGCTGAAGTCGACGTCAATGGTATCGTCCGCATCGGTACCGACGAAGAATTCCGCCGACCCGGTGCCGGTGCCGTCCAGAAGCGAGTCACCGTTAAAGCGGGTTGTCGCCGCGATACCGTCGATCTCGTTGATCAGCTCCTGATACTCCGCATCGATGAAGGCACGTTCGTTATCGGTTGGAACACCGGACAGCGAGGCCGCTGCCAGGGCTTTCATCCGCTGCAGAACGTCACCGATACGGTTCAGACCACCGTCGGCCACCTGAACCATCGAAGCGCCCTGGGAGGCGTTGATGGAGGCCTGCTGAAGCGCAACGACGTCGGAATTCAGACGGGCAGCGATCGCGAGACCGGCAGCGTCGTCCGAAGCCCGCACGATGCGCGAACCGGAGGCCAGCTTACCAACAGACGAAGACGCCATGTTGGTGTTGTAGTTCAGAAAGCGTGTGGCCGTGTTGGCGGCCGTATTTGTAGCAACTACTGGCATGTTAATATCCTTCTACTTGAAGTCGGAAACCTCTCCTTCCTGGAAAGGCACTTCAGAGATCGCCTAAGCGGCGATCGCCGTCGTTTACTGAAGAACTCGCAGGAGTGACTGCGGGATCTGGTTTGCCTGAGACAACGCCGAGACGGAGGCCTGCACAAGAACCTGCGAGGACACCAGCTTGGCCTGCTCAGCCGCCAGATCAACATCCGAGATAGCCGATTCCGCCGCCTGGATGTTTTCGGTCGAGGTCGCGATCTGCTGACCACGGAACTCGAAACGCGAGATAAACGCACCCGCGTTCGCCCGGGCTTCGGAGATTTCGTCGATTGCGGCATCGACTTCATCCATGGCCGTCGCAGCATTGGCCGCCGTATCGACAGCCGTCGTCACGGCCAAAGTACCGGACGTGAAGTTGGCCGAACCCGCGGCCAGGGAACCGAACCCGACAGTGATTGTGTCGTTCGCATCGGTACCAACAAAGAACTCGGCAACGGTCGTACCGGTACCGTCCAGAAGCGAGTCACCGTTAAAGCGGGTTGTGGCCGCGATACCGTCGATTTCGTTTCGCAGCTCAGAGTATTCCGCATTGATGAAGGCACGTTCGTTATTGGTTGGAACACCGGACAGCGAGGCCGCTGCCAGGGCTTTCATCCGCTGCAGAACGTCACCGATACGGTTCAGACCACCGTCGGCAACCTGAACCATCGAAGCGCCCTGGGAGGCGTTGATGGAGGCCTGCTGAAGCGCAACGACGTCGGAATTCAGACGGGCAGCGATCGCGAGACCGGCAGCGTCGTCCGAAGCCCGCACGATGCGCGAACCGGAAGCAAGCTTACCAACAGACGAAGACGCCATGTTGGTGTTGTAGTTCAGAAAGCGTGTGGCCGTATTGGCGGCCGTATTGGTAGCAACTACTGGCATGTTAATATCCTTCTACTTGAAGTCGGAAACCTCTCCGTCCTGGAAAGGCCGTTTAGGGAGCACCTACATGGCGTTCCCAGACCCGCAAATCCAAAACGCAGGCTTACGGGTCCGCATGCCTACACGCAATTCCGATGCCAGCTTTTTACGCAAAAATCGTTTGTTGAGTAATAAATAAATTCAATTGGTTAGCATACGGTCTATTTTTTAGCCCGGCAAAATTTGCCTGCTGGAGGTAGGAAATTTCTGCCGGAAGCATGCCTAAGCGGCAGATTTTTCCGTGCAAAGGGATAAAAAGGAGAAAAATCAGCTGAAATGAGCGAGTTTTTTCTATTTTTTCATTATATATCAATATCTTATAGTGTTGGAATGGTAGAGTCAGAAGTGACCTGCCCCGAGCGCCCAAATCCGGACGCCTGACATTCTGAGCCCTCGCGCCCCCAGACGCCCTGAAATCCAGGGGGCTCCGGAAGTCCTGGAACCTTGAGAGCCGTCAAATCCAGGAAACAGCCCCCCATAAGCTTGAAACTGAGCAAGTTTGAAACTGGGAAAGCCGGACGCC
This sequence comes from Denitrobaculum tricleocarpae, assembly GCF_007004665.1. Classification (GTDB taxonomy): domain Bacteria; phylum Pseudomonadota; class Alphaproteobacteria; order Kiloniellales; family Kiloniellaceae; genus Denitrobaculum; species Denitrobaculum tricleocarpae. Next base: position 97,603 of record NZ_ML660065.1, read on the forward strand.
CGAAGCTATAGAGTCGGGAGGGGATGGTCTTGGAGGGCTAAAAGCGTGAAGACCCCGAAATCCGGTGGACTCGAGGTCACAGACACAAAAAGGGCGGCGTGATGACCACACCGCCCTCTCCGTTGAAAACCTTCAGAACCCGACCGTTCTCAAGGAATTTCCTCAAGAACGGCCAGGCTCGAAAGCCGTTACTGCAGGACTCGCAAGAGTGACTGCGGGATCTGGTTGGCCTGGGACAGCGCCGAGACCGACGCCTGCACAAGGACCTGGGAAGACACCAGCTTGGCCTGCTCTGCGGCCAGATCAACATCCGAGATCGCCGATTCCGCGGCCTGGATATTCTCGACAGAGGTCGCGATCTGCTGACCACGGAACTCAAAACGAGACATCAAAGCACCGGCATTGGCGCGGGCTTCCGAGATGATGTCAATCGCGGCATCGACCTCGCCCATCGCCGAGGTGGCGTTGGCCACGTTCGTAACGCTGGAGGTAACATCCAAGCCATCGGTACCCGCTACGGTGAAGTTCGTGATACCCGTCGCTAAGGCAGCAAAGGTAACTTCAATGTTATCGCCGGCGTTGGTACCGACGAAGAAGCTCGCCTGTGTGGTCCCCTGACCATTCAGAAGCGATGCACCGTTGAAGCTGGTCGTGTTCGCGATACCGTCGATTTCCTGCCTCAACTGCTGAAACTCAGCATCGATGAAGGCACGTTCGTCATTGGTCGGAACACCGGACAGCGAGGCCGCCGCCAGAGCTTTCATACGCTGCAGAACGTCGCCGATACGTGCCAGGCCGCCGTCGGCGACCTGAACCATCGAGGAACCTTGAGACGCGTTGACGGCCGACTGCTGCAGAGCAACGATATCCGAATTCAGACGCGACGCGATCGCAAGACCGGCAGCATCGTCCGACGCCTTAACAATCCGCGAGCCGGAGGCAAGCTTGCCGACGGAACCCGCTGCCATGGAAGAGTTGTTGTTGAGGAAACGTGTGGCCGTGTTGGCGGCCGTATTTGTAGCTACTACTGGCATGTTAAAATCCTTCTACTTGAAGTTAAAAACCTCTCCTTCTTGGAAAGGTGTCTCAGAGATCGCCTACGTGGCGGTCTCAGTCGTTTACTGAAGAACGCGCAGGAGTGACTGCGGGATCTGGTTGGCCTGGGACAGCGCCGAGACGGAGGCCTGCACAAGGACCTGGGAAGAGACCAGCTTGGCCTGTTCAGCCGCCAGATCGACATCCGAGATGGCCGATTCCGCGGCCTGGATGTTTTCCGTAGAGGTCGCGATCTGCTGGCCACGGAACTCAAAACGAGACATCAAAGCACCGGCATTCGCACGGGCTTCCGAGATGATGTCAATCGCGGCATCGACCTCGCCCATCGCCGCGGTAGCGTTTGCAACGTTGGTAACGCTAGAGGCAATACCCAGGCTGCCTGTCGTGAAGTCAGTGGCACCCGCCGCAAGGGAAACCCAGGTAACATCAATGTTATCGCCGGCATTGGTACCGACGAAGAAGCTCGCCTGTGTCGCCCCGGTACCATCGAGAAGCGATGCACCGTTGAAGCTGGTCGTGGCGGCCATACCATCGATTTCCTGCGTCAACTGCTGAAACTCTGCATCGATGAAAGCGCGTTCGTCATTGGTCGGAACACCGGACAGCGAGGCCGCCGCCAGAGCTTTCATACGCTGCAGAACGTCGCCGATACGTGCCAGGCCGCCGTCGGCGACCTGAACCATCGAAGAACCCTGAGACGCGTTAACGGCCGCCTGCTGCAGAGCAACGATATCCGAATTCAGACGCGACGCGATCGCAAGACCGGCAGCATCGTCCGACGCCTTAACAATCCGCGAACCGGAGGCAAGCTTGCCGACGGAACCCGCAGCCATGGAGGAGTTGTTGTTGAGGAAACGTGTGGCCGTGTTGGCGGCCGTATTTGTCGCAACTACTGGCATGTTGAAATCCTTCTACTTGAAGTGGCCAACCTCTCCTTCTTGGAAAGGCCCCGGAAAACGACAACCTACTTGGTTGCCAGCACACAAACAGATCCAATTACGGAACATTCATGCCCGGGCTTTACACGCAAATATAGTGCCAGTTTTTTTTCCTAATTTTTGATCTAAGAGAATCTAACAACTTCAAGTGGTTAGTTAATTATTGAAATTCTCTTGAGGCAAATTTTGCCGGTCTTCGGCAGGAATTTTTTGCCGTTCAGAGTATTTTGTGGAAATTTTTGCCTATTTGTACACCAATAAGATGTTTATGGCACAACCAATTATAGGCAGGCATCGAAATTGTATTAATGCGAACAAAATCTATGCGAGAATATTTTTTGCCTGTTTACCATTAATTGCCTACTTATGTTTGTAAGAATATAAACAGAATTGATCTGTCGAGTTATGAATAGAGTGCAAAGCGAAAGCTTCACGCACTTATCAAAAGACGTGTCCCATTGTCCGGACGGGAGATTCCAAAACACTCTCTTTTTACGCGTTTTTCTTTGCATTCGAACAGCAGCCGTGACACCGGCATCCGGGAGTCTGCAACTCGATTTCGGCTGCATGAGTTCATCCACCACGAAGCACCTCGAAAGACGGTGAAAGTGACGAGCCTGGTCATTGCGCCCGGTTTCAGGCGTGGTGTGGCAAACAAGGCTGGAACCGCGGCCTGGCGCGAAGGCTCGCCATCCTGTCGCCCGTTTGGATTGCGTCTGCGGACATCACTCCAGCCTGCCTCAAATCGCCGGAGAGACGCCCGATCACAAGCGAAACGGACTCAGCTCATCACGCAGGCACCACAAAATGAGAAAGCCGCCTTTCAACGGCTGCGGACTGGGTTGGGGCGAAAGCGCAAAGCCTTTACAGAGGGAGCAGCGAGATCGGATTACGTTTCAGAGTCCATTCGAGCCGGGAGGAAGAAGAATGCCTCGCGGCCTAGGTGTTTAGTCCCGGCATGTGGTGGATAGGATCGAGTGTGAACCGCTCGGTTTGTTCAGTCCAGAGCTTGCAGATGTATTCGTATGGTGTGAGGCCTTTGAGGGTTTTGAGCCGCTTTGCGAAGTTGTA
>NZ_ML660066.1 GCF_007004665.1 Denitrobaculum tricleocarpae
ATCGCTGTATCGCAGCTCGGACAGCATGAGTCGTCGTGGCGCTGCCGTGTAGTACCTGTCCCATAGTGCTTCCTTATCGATGGTCTTCAATGTGATACCATCACACCGTGGGACTATACACCTAGTCGTCCCTGATACGTCATATCCTCGTGTGGTCGAGGTTACCGGACTTGTTTTTACCCGCCCGCCGGTTAATAACGGCTGATAGGTTGTTTGGCGGATAGAGGGTCATCATGACGATACAGAGTGGACGTAACTTCCTGCACACTCCGGGACCGACGAATATTCCCGACCGCGTGCTCCGCGCGATGGTGCGTCCGGCCGTTGATCTAAATGACGCTGACTTCATGGCCATGGCCCTGAGTTGTTTTGGCGACCTCCAGAAGGTCTTCGAGACCGAGAGCAACGTTTATATCTATTCCGCCAACGGGCACGGAGCCTGGGAAGCGGCCTTGGTAAATGTGCTCTCGGCCGGCGATTGCGTATTGGTGCCGGAGACCGGCCACTTCTCCTTTAACTGGTCGGTTATGGCGGAATCACTCGGTCTGGAGGTCGATTACGTCGAGACGGACTGGCGGCGGGCAATCGACCCCGACATGATCGCGCAGCGGCTTCGCGCCGACAGCGGGCACCGTATCAAGGCGGTTCTGATGGTGCATACCGATACCGCGACGTCGGTGACCAGCAGTATTCCCGCCATCCGCAAAGCGCTTAACGATACGGGGCATCCGGCGCTGCTGCTGGTCGATACCATCGCCGCTCTGGCGACGGTCCCCTTCAAGTTCGATGAATGGGGCATCGACGTCGCTGTTGCGGCCTCTCAGAAGGGGCTTATGCAGCCCCCCGGCCTGGCCTTCAATGCCGTGAGCCAGAAGGCGCTGCAGATGTCAGAGAAAGCGACACTGCCGCGCAACTACTGGGATTGGCGCCGCCGGCACGGTCGGGAGTTTTACTCGCACTTTTGCGGAACGGCCCCGGTGCATCAGCTTTTCGCCCTGCGTGAGGCCCTCGATATGGTGCATGAAGAGGGGATGGAGGCCATTATTGCCCGCCATCAGAGTCTTGCCGGCGCGGTGCGCAGTGCGGTCGAGGTTTGGTGCGAGGGCGGCGCGCTCTCGTTCAACGTGACAGCCGCAGAGGAGCGGGCGAATTCAGTCACGACCATCCTGGTTGACGAAGCCTACAATGCAACAGCACTGCGAGAAACCTGCTCGTCTCGGTTCAATGTGTCGCTGGGCGCCGGTTATGGCCGCTTACAGGGACGGGCTTTTCGGATCGGCCACATGGGGTATCTCAACGAACCCATGATCCTGGGCGCGATCGCCAGCGTTGAGACCTGTTTGGCTGTCTGCGGAATCCCGCACGGCGCCGGCGGCACCCAGGCTGCTATTGCATCGCTATCTGAAAGCGGGAGTTAAGCCGGCAGGGGGCCGGTCCGCCTGCTCACTTGGGGGCGAAGGCGCCGGCCTTGACTTTGCGTGCCAGGAGCTGGGTCAGTTTCTTTACGTCGCCGCTGTTGTTCTTGAGGAACGACGCATATTCCGACTGATAGGTGATCCGCAGGCTGATGCCCTCGGCCTTCACATCGGACACCATGAAGGCGCCGCCTTTTTCGCGGATGCGCCACAAAACGGTCGCATCGGATCCGGTTGGCTGGCCGACGCGCGAGACAACGGTGCTGAATTCCGGTCGCTTGGCATCCGCGCGAACCGCTTCGACATTGAAGGTCTGGGTCGCGTAGTCATCAAAGAGCGGGAGGAACCGTTGAACCAGGACGTCTTCAAAGACCGACAGAAAGGCTTTCCGGTCTTCGTCGGAGGTCCTGCGCCAGTATCTGCCGATCACAAACTTGCCGATATCCTCGACTTCGAAGTTGCCGTTCAAGAGTGTCCGGAAGCGTTCTTCCTTGAGCGCTTCATCCCCGTTGGCCGCCGTGAGCTGCTGAACCGCGTTATCCTTGAGTTCAGTGACAAAGGTACCGGCGTCACCCGCCGCCGCTGTCCGAACGGGCATGTGCAAAACGAAGGCGCTCAGAGCAATGGCGGCACTGATACCTGATATGATTTGACGTTTCGAAAACAGCATCGGCTTATTCACTCAAGGGGACGCTGCGCGGGACGAGCAAGCCGAGTTGCTCGTTTTCGCGCGGCAGAGAGGTCAGGCCCGGACGAAGGAAATCGTCCTCTTCGACGCCGTTGGTGATTTCACTCTCACGGCGTTGGCGATAGAGCGAGCGGACTCTTGCGTAATAATCGATCGAGTCGCGCTTGATATCCTCGACCAGTTCAATGTTCCGGGAGCGCGTATCCACGCTGGAGAGTGCACGGCGGCCGATTGCGGCTTCCGAGGATAGAATGTAGGTCAGCGGATCCAGAAGGCTGTCCACAACCAAGCCGGCGCCATCGCGAACGTTGGACGGCCCAAGGAAGGGAAGAACCAGATAGAAGCCTTCACCGGTTCCGTAGGTCGCGAGGGTCTGGCCAAAGTCTTCGTCGTGATACTCGTATCCCATATCGTCGGCGACATCGAATAAACCCGCCAAACCGATGGTGGTATTGACGAAGAAGCGGGTCGTGGTGGACTCCGCCCGTTCCCACTCGCCTTGCAGCAAATCGTTTGCCAGGATCACAGGAGACGAGATGTTGCGCATGAAATTGCGGACCGAATCCCGGACTTCCTCCGGCAGCACAAAGCGATAGAGCGCCGAGGCCGGCTGAAACAGGGTCACGTCGACGGCATCGTTGAACGCGAAGACGAAGCGGTTCAGCAATTCGATGGGGTCATTGTCGGAGACTTCCGACGCGCCAGCCGATCCATCGGCCTGCGCCCACTGATCATCAGGGCCCTGGGACGTACTGGCACACCCAGAGACCATCAGCACAATGGCCAATGCTCTCAGCGCCTTGCCCGAAACGTGAGAGAAGAACAGTCCAAACAACTGTGAAATCACGATATACCGCCCTAACTTCAAATCCATACAGCAGAAGCAACAGCCTCTCTTTGCCCGGGTGCATGATGATCCGGACAGTTTTACGATTAGTTTACAGGTCGGCGACAAATCGCGGGATTAGCGCAAAAAATTTCCGACTCCACCAATCTGAGGTCGTTCTTCTTTCGTTTGCTTGTGAAAAACTGCGTATCACACCGAGCCGTGAAACGCTAGTGGTGACAAAATCTCGACTGGCGTCAATTTGCGCTATTGTTGCATTTATGCAGCAGTCTCTAACAAAAAATTAACCAGGATTTCCGCCAGCCGCCAGTTCATGTTTCAGGAGACGTTTATAAAGCGGCACCATGACGATCGGCAGCATATACATGGGCAACTGAGCGATCGCGAAGTACAGGAGCACGTCCGCGTCTCGCTCGGCGGGCAAGGCCGCAAGCATCAGCCCCATATTGCAGTTGCCGCTCAACAATCCAATGCTCAACGCCTTGCGCAACCCAAGCCAGGAAAACGCGGCAATACCAAGCAATTGCAGGACAGGATTGGCTATGAAGGCGGCAACTGTCCAAAGCGCTACGGTTTTTGGGCGCTCAAAAATGGCATCTGTCACGCCGGCCATAATGGCGATTGCGAAGATCAGCATGATCGTGACGACAATCCCGTCCAGCAGCTGAGCGCGTGACGCCAGATCCGCGGGCGTCACGAAACGGCGCACAATCAGGGCGCCGACAAAGGCGATAATCACGACCAGCCCGAGTCGCAGCATAAAATCGCCAAGGCCGATGTCCAGCTGGATGCCCAGAAGCTGCAGGGCCAGAGGGGGGACCGTGAGGGGTGTCAAAAGGGTTGCCAACAATGCGCCGACCACGACCAAAGCGCCATCCAGTTTCAAAATCATGGCGATCGAGGCGGAGCCGAGGATGGGCGGTGCAGCCGCCATCAGGATGATCGCGGCATTCAGGGATTGCGGGGCTGGAATCGCTTTCAGCAGGAACCAGGTCACGATCGGGCAGAACAGCAGCAGCCAAACAATTAAAGCTGCGGCAATGCCGGGTCGACGGATATAGCCGCTCATTGCCGTCCAATCGACGCGCAGGAGAGCTGCAAACAACAGCATCACAACAGAGGGGGCCAGTAAGGGGCGGAAGAGATCTGCCAGGCCCGGCAGCGCAAGACCAATAAAGACGCCGACAAACAGAAACTGTGTCGCATGGCGCCCCATAGCTGTGAGGAGCCACACCATTACGTCTCGACCATAGATGCAATTCCCGACGGATGAAGGAGGCAGACGCTAACCGCTTTGTTGCTGTTAGCCAATGGACTATCTTGCCTCGAATCCATGCTGAGGGCGCGGCTCAACCCAGTCGAGCCGCATGTATCCGCCTCGATCGGGGAGCGCTACAGCTGATTCAGGAGTGGGAAATTGGGAGAGTTACGGATGGAAATTGAGGCGCCTTTCGATCAGCACCGCACCGAGGTGCTGCCGGAATGGATCGATGTAAACGGTCATATGAACGTTGCTTACTATGTTTTGGCCTTTGACCACGCGACGGACCTCTTCTTCGACTACATCGGCCTGGACGACGCTTATCGTGAGCAAACCGGGGGGTCGACCTTTGCCGTGGAATCTTACGTCACCTACCAGCGTGAGGTGATGCTGGGCGATCCGCTGCGCATAACGACGCAGTTACTTGCATACGATCCAAAGCGGCTTCATTTTTTCCATCAGATGTACCACGCAAGGGAGGGCTATCTTGCCGCAACGTCTGAGTGGCTGAATCTGCACATCGACCTTAATATCCGGCGCGTCGCACCCATGCCTGAGCCGATTCAGCGGAGACTTGCGGCAATTTGGGCAAAACATGAGACGCTGGATATTCCCAAGGAAGCCGGGCGGTCGGTTCGCGGGATCGACAGGCCGGAGTAAAGCGTTCGTTTGCACGGTAATAGACGACTGAAGTTGCGTTTTTTTACTTTTGCCATTGCCGATCCGGCGAAGATGTCCAAATCTATGCAGATGAAATCCAATCCAATGCTGAAGCTGGCGGTTTTTTCCTGCCTGTTTTTCACCCCCGCAATCGCGCAAGCCGCGTGCACAGACCCCCCGGAACCGGGTGTCGACTGGCGCCGCTGTCTGTTCAACGGGGATAGTCTGAACGGCGTCGACCTTCAGGAATCCCGCCTCAGGGACGCGAGTTTTTTCCGCGCCGAGCTCATCGAGAGCAATCTGACGGGGGCTGACGCCTTCCGCGCGAAGTTCGTGAATGCCGTTATGACCGGCGTCCGGTTCGAATCGGCCAAGCTCTCAGAAGCCGACTTTACCAAGGCGGATCTGAGCAACGCCTCCTTCGTCGGCAGCGATATGAGGCGGGCAAAACTAAATCGTTCAAATCTGCGCGGGGCAGATCTGACGAACGCAAGGCTTCAGGGCGCGGATCTGACACGCGCAGATCTTTCGGGCGCCACCTGGACCTCGGGGACCAAGATCTGCGCTGAGGGCTCGATCGGCCGCTGCAACTAGAGCGTTTCACATTTTCCTTGAAACGTAGCGCGTCAAAATTTGCGTTCGAGATCAGCAGTTTGCTGATCGAGAGGCAGCGAATTTTGGGTCTATCTCAATGTGAATTTCTCAAACGATTTTTGATGCCTCGGCAGGACTGATTAAAAGCCAGAGGCTCGACGATCACATCAACTTCTCAAGCCTCGGAGGCCAAGTTCTCCAGGGCTTGGCCCTTGATGCGGTAGGGCAGCCACTCCTCGTTATGCTGAAAGCCCAGCTTTTGATAAAAGCCGCGGGCAGGATTCCAGTCGAGGACCGAGAGCTCCAGGCGGGCACAGTCACGCTCAAGGGCCAGCTGCGCGAGCGCGCGGATGAGCCCACGGCCGGCGCCAAGTTCTCGGGCGTCTTCCAAAACAAAAAGATCCTCCAGATAGAGACCCGTGCGGCCTTCAAAGGTCGAGTAGCTGTGAAAGAAAAGCGCGAAGCCAACCGCTTTTCCCGCATGCTCTGCAATCAGGCACTCAAAACGCGGCTGAGCTCCGAATCCATCCCTTAGCAGATCTGCCTCCGTGGCTTTGACCTGATCGCCGAGATCTTCGAATGCCGCCAGACCTTTGATGAGCCGAAGGATCGTCGGGACATCGTCCGCGGTTGCCAGTCTTACAGATGATTCGGGCATTGTTTTTGTCCTGTGATGAATTGGTTCGTTCGTGTCTGGCCAGATTCGGTAGTGCGGGTTGGTGCCGCAAATTAGCTCAGAACCTGTCCCGGCTCACGCATTTCGCATTCGATCCGAGATAATATTTACCTCGTCGACAGAGCTTTCGCCTGGCGAGCAAATTTTCGTGTCAGGGCAACAGGGCCTTAACGTGCCTCCCATTATGGTTTATACGGCGTTGGAGCAAGGACAGCCCTATGGCCGAAGTAGAGCCGAAGAAAATCTCCATTGGAACGACTGTCAGTTCTCTGAAAAAGTTTGGCAGGAACGATCAGGTCATCCTTTCCGTGCTGGCGCTGATAATCGGCGTTGCCGCCGGTCTGGCGGAAACGGTTTTCCGGAGTGCCATCGCCCTGGTGCAGGAACTTGGTTATGGGTTTTCAAGTGAGAAAGTTGCCAGCCTCGCTGCCGAGCTGCCCTGGTGGCAGTTGCTTCTGGTGCCTACGGTTGGTGGCCTGCTGATCGGTTGTTTTATTCACTTTTTCATGCCGGACCGCCGCCCTCAGGGGGTCGCCCAGGTTATCGAGTCCTCTGCATTGCATGGGGGGCGGATGTCGCTGACTCTGGGGATCAAGGCCGCCGTGGTCAGCGCGGCTTCAATCGGTGTCGGCGCGTCGGTCGGACGTGAAGGCCCGATCGTCCATCTCGGCGCAAGCCTCGGGGCATGGGTCTCGAAGCGCCTGCATCTTGGGCGATCTCTCTCGCGCACATTGCTGGGCTGCGGCGTTGCCGCGGCGGTTGCCGCGTCCTTCAATGCACCCATCGCGGGGACCTTTTTTGCCCTGGAAGTGGTGGTCGGGCATTACGCGATTTCGGCTTTCGCGCCAATTGTCATCGCCTCGGTGGCCGGCACGATCGTCAGCCGAATACAGTATGGCGATTTTCCTGCGTTTATTCTGCCCGATACCTGGACCATCGTGTCCTTCTGGGAGTTTCCGGCCTTCGCCTTGCTGGGGGTGGTTTCCGCGCTGGCGGCGGTCCTCTTCATGCGCTCGGTGATGTTCACGGAAGACGTCGTCGAGCGGATTGGTATTCCCCCCTGGGCTCAGCCGGCCGCAGGCGGTCTCGTCGTCGGGGTCATTGCTCTCGGCTTTCCGCAGGTGCTCGGCGTCGGTTACGAAGCGACCGACGCGGCTCTGTCGGCGAGATATGAACTCTGGCTTTTGATTGCGCTTGTAGTGACCAAGACGGCGGCGACGGCGGTTTCGCTCGGCTGCCGGTTTGGCGGCGGTGTTTTCTCGCCCTCGCTGTTTATCGGCGCCATGATAGGCGGGGCTTTCGGTATCATCGCGACCTCGGCTTTTCCGGAGCTCTCGTCCGGACATGGGGCCTATACCATGATCGGGATGGGGGCGGTCGCAGGCGCGGTCCTCGGCGCGCCGATTTCCACGATCCTGATGATTTTTGAGCTGACCAACGACTACACTCTGACGATCGGGGTGATGGTTGCAACGGCTGTTGCCAGCATCATCACACACCAGACCTTTGGCCGGTCTTTCTTCGCCTGGCAGCTTGAACGGCGCGGCGTCGTCATCAAAGGGGGGCAGGAGCTCGGCCTGTTGCGGTCGATCAAGGTGGGAAGCGTGCTCGACGGCACCTACGAGACCGTCAATCCGGAAACAGATCTTCAGACCGTGCGCGTACGTCTTCAGGAGGCGCCTTGGGGGGAGCTTTTCGTGGTTGATGAAAAAGGCGCGCTGGTTGGCACCATCACCTTTTCGGACCTGCATGAAGCGGCTTTTGATACCTGCCATGATGCCGAGTGGACTGCGATCAACGTGGCACGCGAGCATCCTGTGGTTCTCAAGCGGGACGACGACCTCGAGACCGCGGTCAAGGTTTACGGTTCGACGGGTGAAGTGCATGTGCCGATTGTCGAGGACGGCACCTCCATGATCATGTGCGGCGTTGCGCATGAACATGAGGTCATGTTGGCCTACCACAGGGCTTTGGACCAGGCCCGGGCCGAAGAGCGCGGCGAAGCGTAAGTGCCTTTTGGACTGTACTAATCCTCCAGGAGATATCCACCGCTGCGGCCTTCGAGCGGTTCCGTGCCGACGATCTTTGCGATGGACTCGTTTGCAGACACGTATTTGTGGCTTTTGCGCGAGAGCAGAAGGCCGTCGGTTCCGGCCGGGATTGCCTGCCGGCCTTCCAGAGGATTCTCCGCGGTAGGATCGATCAGCCAGGCCACGACATCGCTTTTCTTGAGCTTATCGCCCGGCGCTGCCTCGTAAGACAACAAGCCGGCCGCAGGCGTGCGAACGACCTCGGTTGCCGCAAGCTCCGTCGCTTCACAGAGCGGTTCGGGTATGGCCGGTTGAGGGGCCTCCACAAGAATGAAACCCCGATGACGCAGGAAGTTGGCGAGTGCCGCTGCATCCTGACGGCCAAGCTCATCCGACACGTCGGCGCGGCCGCGCAGCTCAATAGTGACCGCCAGGCAGGCGGGATCGATCGGATGTTTCGGAAAGCGTTTTGCCAGCCGGACCCAGGGCGTCGAAAAAGCTTCGTCGAAAGACGCCCCGCCCGAATCTTCCGCCGTCAATGCGGCTCGGCAGCCGAGCTCGGCGACCAGATCACGGGCGTCGGGCCAGTGTTGCGGCAGCAGGAAGATATGCATCAGAGAGTCGTCGTCGCAATGCAGATCAAGCACGAAGTCTGCGTCGGCGGCTTCGCGCGCCAGGGCAAAGCGCAGGCTCTCCATGGTGTCCCGAGGCTCATGATCGTTGAGAGCCTGCCGGAAGAGGGTTCGTATTTTCGCTGTGTTCTCTTCAGCGTCCCCGGTCAGCTCGCATTCCAGCCGCTCCAACGCCTCTTCTCCCACGAGCGAGAGTAAATCCGGCCAGCTGCGATTGAAGTTGCCCTCGCCGTTCAGGGCATAGCGGCCGAGCTGAATCTGATTGACGATCTGCCCAAGCCCGATGGGATTGGCATAGGGAACCAGGACGATTTCACCGCGCAGCCTGCCGGCATGATCGGCCTCGTCCAGCATCGGTATGAGATGGTGCAGAACCATCATCCCCGGGGTTTCGTCGGCATGCAGCGATGCCTGCAGGTAGATCTTGGGTCCCTTTCCTGCTGTTCCGAAGCGATGCAGCATGAGTTCCTGGCGGGTTCCGGGCGCGGTGCCTTTGAGCGCGATCCGCTCGATCTTTCTTGCCATCTTTACCTGTATCCAAACTCGGTTACACAAAGCGCGCTCCTGGGGGGCTCCCGAAGCGCGTTGCCAGAAAGGTAGCGCGTCTCACCTCATGTTGTCGAAGTCCTAAAGACATTATTCTCGTCACATCTGCTTTTGGGGCTGAGGTCTCGGAAGGGCTGGGGTATAAACGGCGGATCATGATTGAAACCGACTCCGCATCCGCCCCTTCGGCGACAGCTCTTGCCGATCCAAACCCCCGCTATCCCTATCTGGATGGTCTCAACGAGGCGCAGCGGGAAGCCGTTGAGACGCTCGAGGGCGCCGTGCTCATGCTCGCAGGCGCAGGCACGGGTAAAACCCGAGCACTCACAACGCGTTTGGCGCACCTGCTGAACACCGGGACAGCCTTCCCGGGCCAGATCCTGGCCGTGACCTTCACAAACCGGGCGGCACAGGAGATGAAGGAGCGGGTGGCGGCGCTGGTCGGGCAGCCGGTCGATGCCTGGTGGCTGGGCACTTTCCACTCGATTGCCGCCAAGATGCTGCGGATCAATGCCGAGCGGGTCGGGTTGCAGCCCAATTTCTCGATCCTCGACACCGACGACCAGTTACGCCTGATCAAGCAACTGCTGCAGGCGGCGGGCATCGATGACAAGAAATCACCCGCGCGGACCGTCCTGGCGGTCATTCAACGCTGGAAGGATCGAGGGCTTCTGCCGGATAAGGTTTCCGGCGGCGAGGCCGGCGATCTGGCCAACGGGCGGCTCGTTGAACTCTACAAGGACTATCAGGAGCGTCTGCGGACCCTCAATGCCTGCGATTTCGGCGATTTGCTGCTGCATTGCCTGACCCTTTTCCAAAACCATCCCGATGTGCTGGCGGGCTATCACCAGCGGTTCAAGTTCATCCTGGTCGACGAGTATCAGGATACCAACGTTGCGCAGTACCTCTGGCTGCGGCTTTTGGCGCAGGGGCATAAAAACCTCTGCTGCGTCGGCGACGACGACCAGTCGATCTATGGCTGGCGTGGTGCCGAGGTCGGGAATATTTTAAAGTTCGAACAGGATTTTCCGGGCGCAAAGGTGATCCGGCTTGAGCGTAACTACCGCTCGACGGGGAACATCCTGGGGGCGGCGTCGAGCCTGATCGCGCACAACGAAGGCCGGCTCGGCAAGACCCTCTGGACCGATGATGACGACGGAGAGTTGCTGCGGGTACGCGGTCTTTGGGACGGTGAGGCTGAAGCCCGTTTCGTTGGTGAGGAAATCGAGGACGCGCAGCGGCGCGGCCAAAACCTCAGTCAGATCGCGATTCTGGTCCGCACCGGCGCGCAAACCCGCGAGTTTGAGGAACGCTTTATTACGCTCGGGCTGCCTTACAGGGTGATCGGCGGTCCGCGCTTTTACGAGCGCATGGAAATCAGAGACGCCCTGGCGTATCTGAAACTGCTGATCGTCCCGGAGCACGACCTGGCGTTCGAGCGTATCGTCAATACACCCAAGCGCGGTCTGGGTGACGCGACGCTGCGGGTTCTGCACGAAATCGGCCGTCACAATGAGATCCCCCTGAGCAAAGCTGCGCGTATGGTGGTCGGCACCGATGAGCTGCGCCCGGCGGCGCGCCGGTCTCTGGGCAATCTCCTGAGCGACTTCGAGCGCTGGCGGGTGATGCTGGACGACCTGCCCCATCATGAGGTGGCGGAAATCGTCCTGGACGAGTCGGGTTACACGCAGCTCTGGATGAACGACAAGTCACCGGAAGCCCCCGGTCGGCTCGAGAACCTGAAGGAACTGGTCAACGCGATTGCCGAGTTCGAAAATCTGCCTGCCTTTTTGGAGCATGTCGGCCTGGTCATGGAGGCGCTGGGCAGCGACAGCCATGAAATGGTCAGCATCATGACCCTGCATGCGGCCAAGGGTCTGGAGTTCGATACGGTCTTTTTGCCGGGGTGGGAGGAAGGCCTCTTTCCAAACCAGCGGGCTTTGGATGAATCCGGTCTGCGGGCGCTTGAGGAGGAGCGGCGGCTTGCCTATGTCGGCCTGACCCGGGCGCGCCAGCGAGTGATTATCAGCTTCGCGGCAAACCGCCGGATGCACGGTTCCTGGGCGTCCGCCATTCCCTCCCGCTTTGTCGAGGAACTGCCCGACGAGCGCGTCGAACGCGAGAGCGATGTCGGCGTTTACGGTGGCGGGCAGCAGATGCAGAGCGGCTATGGCGGCGGCTTCAGTGAGAATTGGGGGCAGAAGTCTCTCAGCCCCGGGATGATGCGGGCCCAGTCCTTCCGCTCTTCGTCGGCCACCACGCGCACTCCCGGAAAGGCGTCTTCAGCAGCTTCCTCCGGGGGCGCGAAGTTTGCCCGGGGCGAGCGGGTTTTTCATCAGAAGTTCGGATACGGCACAATCGCGGCAGTCGAGGGAGACCGCCTGAGTATAACCTTCGATGTCGCCGGGGAGAAAAAAGTGATTGCGAGTTTTATCGTGCCTGCGGATCAGGCGGGTTGATCCGATGGTCGTGACACAATCCAGAGGCTCGAACGCCGCCTGGTGCCTTTCCTTTCCCGTGGACGCCGGAGCCTTACCGCTCTTCGAGACGATTTTCGAGGTTCTGGACGGGGCCATGGTGACCGGTGCGCCGGATCACGTTGGTGCGATGACACTGGAGATTTACCTTGCCGAGCCGCCGTCCGGCGAACGGGTCAAGGAACTGCTCACGACAGCCTCCGAAATCGCCGAAGTACCGCTGCCGGATTACAGCCTGGCGCAGTTGCCGGATGTCGACTGGGTCGCCGAGAGCCAAAAAGCCCTGCCGCCGATCTCGGCGGGACGGTTTTTCGTCTACGGCTCTCACGTCACCGAACGGCCGCCTTTCGGCAGTATTCCTTTGTTGGTCGAGGCCAATGTCGCCTTCGGCACAGGGCGTCACGAGAGCACCTTTGGCTGCCTGCTTGCGCTGACCCAACTGGCGCAACGCCGCCGCTTTCACAATGCGCTCGATATGGGATGCGGATCCGGGATCCTGGCCATGGCCATGGCACACCTCTGGCGCTGCCCGGTTCTGGCGGTCGACAATGATGCGGATTCCGTTCGGGTTGCCGGCGAGAATGCGCGGGAAAACCGGGTTGCGGAGTGGATCGAGCCCCATTGCGGCGATGGTTACAAGAGCCAATTGGTTGCGCGCCGCGGTCCTTTCGATCTGATTGTCGCGAACATTCTCGCAGAGCCGCTTTGTGCGATGGCGACGGACCTGAAGCGCAGTCTCGCGCCCGGCGGCTACGTCATTCTTGCGGGATTGCTGACTCGCCAGCAGCGCCAGGTCGTCGCGCGGCACCGGGGGCAGGGGCTGCGTCTGGTTCAGCGCCTTCATTTCGGCGAATGGACCACGCTGGTTCTACAGGGATAAACACCGACGCGCCTGTAAGTGCCGCAGCTGGTGATACTCTAAGTGACTGACCGACAAAAAAAAGAAACGGCGGTTTCCGAATGGAAGACCGCCGTGTCAGTTGGGAGTGTAGTCTGTACAGATCTGCGAGTCGTGAAGGCGCTTAAGCGGCGCGGTGCGAAGTCCGGTTGCTGTTGGCTGCTGCCTTCGGTGCGACCGACCCTACCGACTTCACCAGCTCAATGTCGCCGGCTACCAGCGGGTTGTGGGCTGTGGCAGGGTGGTCGACGCTGCCGGCCGACAGGTTGTCACGGGAAACCAGCTGCTTGACGACCGTGGGGATCATGGTGCGCTCGATGCCGATGTCCGCGAGAAGACGGTCATCCAGTTGCTGCAGGTTGGCCAGCGTGCGCCGGCGAAGCATCGCAACGCGAAGCGGGTTGACCAGCGCAGTCTTTACAACTCGGCCAAAGACGGCAAGTCCCGTGGCGCGCAAACACCAGTTGCTGGTCTTTGCAGCGAGCTTGCGGGCGGCTTCGCTCTGGCGGCGGCGGGTGTCAACCATCATCCATTCGAGGTCGTGCGGCTGGTTCGCAGCATCGAACTCCTTGGACGCATTTACATAGGGCATCTTTTGTTCTCCGTTTAATTTGTCTTGGACGGACGTCTGTGCAGATCTGTTTCCGTCGTTTGATGTAAAACAACTTATGCTCTTTTATATTTCTGAACAGAGAATTTATTGCAGCGCAGCATTGCATTTCAAACATGGCAAAAATTGGCTCAAAATATAGGGTTTTTTAACCTGCGGGCGGCTGGTTTGGTTAACGGCTTTGTTTTGGAGCAGGCTTGTCAAGCTATGGCCCGACGCTTAGCTTTTAAGGATCAGTTCATTCGATAACGAGGTCGTCGTGTCAGCATCCTCTATGGCGTCGCCCGCCGAAGCCACCGGCTCTTTAGCTCCCGAAGCCTCCAAAACCGGCGCTGGCGGCGGCGATCACCTTGCATCCTTGCGGGCCGAACTGGCCCGCCGCGACCTCCACGGCTTCATCGTGCCCCGCGCCGACGAGCACCAGGGAGAGTATGTCCCCGCAAGAGCTGAGCGCCTGTCCTGGCTGACGGGCTTCACCGGATCCGCCGGTGCTGCGGCTGTTCTGCCGGAAAAGGCTGCCGTCTTTGTTGACGGACGCTATACGGTTCAGGTGCGCGAAGAGATCGATCTCGCTCAGTTCGAGCCGCGTCATGTGACCGAGGAGCCGCTCTCGGCCTGGCTCAAAGAGAACCTTTCCGAGGGGCAGCGCATCGGGTTTGATCCCTGGCTCCATACGGACAGCCAGGTCCAGCAACTCCGCAAGGCCGTTGGCGCGGCACAGGGTGAACTGGTTGCCTGTGAGACGAACCCGCTGGACGCCGCCTGGCCGGACCAGCCGGAAGCCCCGCTGGCGCCGGTGATCCTGCAGGATCTGGACTTTGCCGGAAAGGCCTCCTTCGAGAAGCGGGCCGAGATTGCGGCGAAGCTGAAAGAAGCCGATTGTCACGCGACAGTCCTCACGCTGCCTGATTCGATTGCCTGGCTCTTAAACGTTCGCGGCGGCGATGTTCCCTGCACGCCCCTGCCGCTGTCGTTTCTGATTCTCGGGGATGACGGTGTGGCAAGCTGGTTTGTGGACGAGCGTAAACTCTCCGATGCCGTGCGCGAGGAGCTGGGCAATGGCATCGAGGTCCGGGACCCTTCTGGGCTGGCAGATGCACTCGATGCCTTGGGAGCACGCAAGGCCAAAGTGATGGTGGATCCGGCCTCGGCCCCTGTGTGGGTGTTCGAGCGTCTGGAAGCGGCCGGGGGCGAGATCTTCAAGGCGGCTGATCCTTGCCAGCTGCCGAAAGCGCAAAAGAATGCGGTCGAGCTGCAGGGGACCCGGAACGCCCATTTGCGCGACGGCGCCGCCCTGACAAGGTTTCTCTCCTGGCTGGATCGGGAAGCACCGGCGCAAATCACCGCGGGAGAACTGAGCGAACTCGATCTGGTCAGGAAGCTCCTGTCGTTCCGCGAAGGCGATTCGCGGTTTCGCGATTCTTCCTTCGAGACCATTTCGGCATCGGGACCGAACGGCGCGCTGTGCCACTATCGGGTCAGTTCGGAGAACGACCGGAGGCTCGGGACGGGAGAACTCTACCTGGTAGACTCCGGCGCTCAGTATCTGGATGGCACGACCGATGTCACCCGAACGATCGCAATCGGAGAACCCTCTGCGGAAATGCGGGATCGCTACACGCGCGTCTTGAAGGGACACATTGCGCTGGCGCTGGCGCGTTTTCCAAAGGGCACCAATGGCGGACAGTTGGATAGCCTGGCCCGCTATTCGCTCTGGCAGGCGGGTTTGGACTATGACCACGGCACGGGACACGGCGTCGGCAGTTATCTGAGCGTTCATGAGGGCCCGCAGAGAATTGCCAAGGCGGGTTCCACCGTGGCTTTGCTGCCGGGTATGATCCTCTCCAACGAGCCTGGGTACTATAAGGCCGGAGAATACGGCATCCGGATCGAGAATCTGGTGACCGTCGTCGAGCAGGGCCTGCAACCGGGCGAGGATCGGGCCATGCTGGCGTTTGAGACGCTGACCCTGGCGCCGATCGACACCAGCCTGGTCGAGCGGTCGCTCATGACCGACATCGAGGTTGCCTGGCTGGATGCCTATCACCTGCGGGTCCGCGAAGCTTTGCTCGGGCAGCTTGAGGGCGAGGATGCCGCCTGGCTGCGGAAAGCAACACAGCCTCTGGCGTCTTAGCGCCAGAGGCTGTGTTTGACGTGAATTCTCAAGGCCGTTCAGCCGAGGGTTCTACTTGCGTTCGGTGAAGAGCGCATTCATGTAGGCGTGCTGCACGTCGTTGATGTGTCGCGTGATATCGGCGAGATCCTGACCGATCCGCTCAGCCATTTGCAGGTTCTCATCGATGAAGAGGTCCGTCGGCTCCGCCCAGCGCTGAATCATGTGGATCAGGGCGCGGTAGGCTGCGCGTTCATGAGGCTGGCTGCCGCGGCCAAGCTCCTGGATCCGGTTCAGGATGAATTCCAGGCTGTCCTGGGCCTTCAGCATCTTGGTCTTGCCCAGACCGGCCAGGCGGGCTTTGTGCGTCGGCTTGGAAGCCCGGCGCGACGTCATCCGCATAATCTTGGCCTGCTGCGCAACCACCACGGGCTTGCTGTTCCGCTGCGACGAATGGAAAGGACGTGCGACGGCGGCCGCAATCTTTTCATTCTGCGTCGACGTGGCCTGAGGCGCCTCGGAATCGTTCGAAGGCTCTACGCCAGTTGGTATCGCGGCGCCCTTGGGTACCAGCAATGAACTGGTGAGGCTTGCTGCTTTCATGTTCATGTTCCTCCCGCCCCCTTAATGCGTGCCGACGTTGAAGGTTGGTTTTTCAACCGCCGGCGACACAGCCGACGAAGAAGGCATGATCGTCTTGCGATCACTCTCTACGAGACGGCTGTCGAGGTATTGCCATAACTTCTCGATTTCGTTTGCCGAGCGCGTCGCCTTGGAAATCTCCATGACAGTACGTCCGTCAATCATGCTGGCCGCGAAATCCGCCCGATGATGGATCATTACGGGGGCGACCGTGCCGTGTTGGGACAAGGCGCAGGCGGCTTCCGATGTCATCCGCGCGCGGGGTGTGGCGGCGTTAATGACAAAAACCAGCGGTTTGCCCATGTTCTCGACCAATTCGACCGTCGCACCGGCTGCCCGAAGATCATGGGGGCTGGGGCGGGTCGGGATCACAATCAGGTCGGCGACGTCAACCACATCGGCAATCGTATCGGTGATCGCCGGTGGCGTGTCGATGACCAGGAGCTTGATGCCGGCCTCGCGCATGCGCTCGATGTCGCCGGCAAGACGAGATACGTAGGTGCTCACAAAGACAGGCGTGTCGTCCTCGCGTTCGTTCCACCAGTCGGCCAGACTGCCCTGCGGATCGGTGTCGACCAGCGCCACCGGACCGCAGCCCATCCTCTGGGCCTGTACGGCTATGTGCCCCGAAAGGGTGGTTTTACCCGAACCGCCCTTCTGAGAGGAAACCGCCAACACTCGCATTCGTCTCTCGCTCCTTTTTCAAGCGGTCCAGCCTGGTGCCGATGATCCAGCAGGATCGAAAGCGGTATTTGTTCCGTATCCGATCCATTGTTCCGCAAGTTATGCGCTCGCTTTCGGACTGTTACCTTTGCGGATAACGGTTCTAAGCCTTTCTGCGCCTTTAACTTCCGCAAACAACCTAGGCAAGAGACATTAATAAGGCGTTACTCGAGTATATAATGCAAGTATTTTAAGTATAAAGATCGATAAGGTTTAATAATTAAATAAATTATATTTCCGATAAAATTAAAATACAATGCTCTATATGTTGGAAGTCGGCAATTTGAAAGACATTTGATGCGTGAGAATTTTGTGTCATCGGAGTGCTGATAAGAGTGTGGCAATAAGTACTTGTATTCGGTCGCCGTGATTACGCTTTCATGCCTATTCTTCAAGAGCTTGGCAGAGAATTCTCATTCGCGCAGCCATGACGGCGGCGGTGCCGGCTGTTTGCGGGGCAGGTGTGTGCGTTTGTATCGCAATGAGCCTTCAACGCGAGGCGGTGGGAGACTGATTGGTTTGCGGGCAAGCTCGCGCCTCGCGTGCGTCGTTCTTTATCTCTTCAGATCGAAAAACATCCGGCGCTAACCCCTCGGCGCGATGAACTCGAGCCATTCGAGCTCGCTCAACACCGTCAAGCCGAGTTCTTCCGCCTTGCGCGCCTTTGATCCGGCGTCGGCGCCGACCACCACGAAGTCGGTTTTCTTCGAGACCGAGCCCGCCACTTTTGCGCCCAGAGACTCCGCTTTTGCCTTTGCTTCGCTTCGGCCCAGGGTTTCGAGCTTGCCCGTAAAAACGACCGTTTTGCCAGTGATAGGTGAATCGCTGGCCTCTTCGACCACAAAGTCTTCGACCGTCAGCTCCGACGCGAGATCGTCCAGCACTTCGCGATTGTGCTGTTCCGCGAAGAAACCCAGCAGGTCGTCCGCCATGGCCGGGCCGATACCGTCAATATTGATCAAATCCTCGAAAGCATCGCTCTCGCGGTCGTTGGCCAGATCCATGGCAGCGCGCAGTTTTTCAAGGCTGCCATAGGTCTTGGCGAGAAGGCGGGCTGTCGTTTGGCCGATCTGACGGATCCCCAGAGCGTAGATAAGCCGATCCAGTGAAATCTGCCGGCGGGCTTCGATTGCCGCGAAGAGGTTCTCGGCAGACTGCTTGCCCCAGCCGGGCTGGTTGCGCAAGGGGGTGAGGCTGTCAGCATCATTGGCCGCCAGACGAAAGATATCGCCGGGTTTCCTGATCTGTTCTTTTTCGAAGAAGAACTTCACCTGCTTGTCGCCTAACCCCTCGATATCGAAGGCGTTGCGGCTGACGAAGTGCTTGAGGCGTTCAACGGACTGTGCGGGGCAGATCAGGCCGCCTGTGCAGCGCCGTACCGCCTCTCCGGTTTCTCTTATGGCGACACTCCCGCATTCGGGACAATGCTCCGGCACCTGAAAAGGTTTGCTGTCCTTTGGCCGATGTTCGAGAAGGACCGAGACGACCTGGGGAATGACGTCGCCTGCGCGCTGGATTATGACGCGGTCGCCTTCGCGGATATCCTTGCGCGCAATTTCATCCTCATTATGAAGGGTTGCCCGGGAGACGACGACGCCGCCGACTGTGATGGGCTCAAGGTTCGCGACCGGGGTCAGGGCTCCCGTTCGCCCGACCTGGATCGTAATCTCCCGCAACAGGGTTTGCGCCTGTTCGGCGGGAAACTTGTGAGCGACGGCCCAGCGGGGGGCACGGCTGACAAAGCCCAGGCGCTGCTGCAGATCGAGACGGTCGACCTTATAGACCACACCGTCAATATCATGCGGCATCTCTGCCCGGGCCGCGCCGATTTCGCGGTAAAACGCGAGGACCTCTTCAACGCTCTCGCAGAGCCGGCCGGGTTCGTTGATCGTGAAACCCCAGGCCGTCATGTTTTCGCGCGCTTCGATCATGGTGGCGCCGAGCGGTTCGGAAACTTCACCCCAAGCGTAAGCGTAGAAGGTGAGGGGTCTGGACGCAGTGATCGAAGCATCCAGTTGGCGCAGCGAGCCGGCGGCCGCGTTTCGTGGATTGGCAAAAACCTTGCCGCCGCGCGCTTCCTGACGTTCGTTCAGTTGACGGAAATCATCCCGGCGCATGAAGACCTCGCCCCGGATTTCGAGCGTTTGTGGCCAACCGCTGCCCGAGAGAGCCCGGGGGACACCTGCGACGGTTTGCACATTCGCCGTGATATCTTCGCCCGTGGTTCCATCGCCGCGCGTGGCGGCTTGGACGAGCTTTCCGTTTTCGTAGCGCAGGGCGCAGGACAGGCCATCGATCTTCGGTTCCGCGAGGACAGCGATTTGCGTATCTTCTGCGAGCCCCAAGAACCGCCTGATGCGGGCAAGGAACTCTGTGATGTCTTCATCGGCAAAGGCGTTGCCGAGGGAGAGCATGGGGACAGCATGACGAACCTTTGAGAAACCGGCCGCGGGTTCAGCCCCGACCCGCACCGAGGGACTATCCTCGCGGACGAGGTCAGGGAACCGGGCTTCTATGGCGTCGTTGCGCCGCTTCAGCCCGTCGTAATCCGCATCGGAAATCTCCGGCGCATCTTGCTGATGATAGAGCTGGTCGTGATGTAAAATTTGAGCGGCGAGCCGGGCAAGCTCCTCGGCGGCCTGTGGTTCAGTGAGTTCATCAGGCCCCAGGGCCGCCCAGTTTTCCGTCTCGGACTTTTCGCCCATAGTCTTCCTTAAACTCCCATCAAGCGATCTGCTGCGGCTCGTGCTTCGTCGGTGACCTCCGCGCCCGACAGCATCCGCGCCAGTTCCTCGCGACGTTCTCCGTCGTTCAGGTCCAGCACCTGGGTTGCTGTTGTCTGCTTCTTTGCACCGCTGTTCAGCGTGGTTTTTCTGACCTGCAAATGGTAATCCGCCCGGGCTGCGACCTGAGGCGAATGGGTGACCACCAGGATCTGCCGTTCCCTGGCGAGGCGGGCCAGCCGTTCGCCGACCGCATGTGCCGTGGCGCCGCCGACACCGCTGTCCACTTCATCGAAGACAAGCGCTTCCACCGGGCTTGTTCCGGCCAGCACCACCTTTAATGCCAGAAGGAAGCGCGCAAGTTCGCCGCCGGAGGCTATTCTCGCTAGAGACCCAGGAGCCGCGCCCGGATTTGTGGCGACCTCAAAAGAAATCCGCTCCAGTCCTGACGGACCCCATTCACGCTCTTCAAGCGCTTCAATGCGCGTTTGAAAGCTGGCTTTGTCGAGCTTTAGAGGGGGCAGCTCCCCGGAAATCTCCTGATCCAGGGCCTTTGCCGCCTTACGACGGGCTTTGCTCAAGGCCTCCGCTTGCTTGACGAAGGCGCACCGCGCCGCCACGCAGTCCTGTTCGAGGCGTTCCAGAACTTCGCCACCGGAGTCAATCGTTGCCAGACGCGCTTCGAGCGATACCCGTAAGTCGGTCAGCTGTTCCACCTCGGTCCCGTGTTTGCGGGCCATATCGCGCAGCGCGAAGTAGCGCTCTTCGATCTCTGCCAGGCTCCCGCCTTCAACATCGACATCACTGGCGAGAGACTGAAGCTGACCAAGCGCATCCTCGGTCTCTGCCATTGCCCGGTCCAAGGCGGCAAGCGCAGGATCCAGTCGGTCTCCGGCGGCGCCTGAGACACGCTCGAGCCGCCGCCGCGCCCCAATCAGCGCGTCTTCGGCGCCGGACTGGCCGTTTCCGCCCGTCAGGTCGTTGGCTGCCGCGTTGACGGCTTCGAGCAATTGCTCGCGATTAAGCAAGAGTTTACGGCGCTCCGCCAAGACCTGTTCTTCGCCGGATCGGGGGTCCAGAACCGCCAATTCCTCGACGCTGTGGCGCAGGTAGCTCTCGTCGCTGCGCGCCTGAGCGAGGTCCTGTTCGGCGAGATTCCGGGCCTTCAAAGCGTCGCCCAGCGCATTCCAGAGACTGGCGACCTTGGCGACCAATGCGGGCTGATCTGAAAAGGCATCGAGGAGGGCTCTGTGTGTCGCGGCATCAAGTAGGCCGCGCTGTTCGAATTGTCCCTGGATTTCGATCAATCCATCGCCCAGCCGCCGCAGAAGCCCGATCGATACGGCCTGATCGTTGACGTAGGCGCGGCTGCGCCCGTCCGCAGCTATAATGCGCCGCAGCACCAGGCTGCCGGGTTCGGGTTCAATGTCGTGCTCGGCAAGGATCCGCGTGGCGGGGTGTTCATCGCCGACATCGAAAACGGCAGTCACCGAGGCCTGCTTGGCCCCGGCGCGCACCAGGCCGGAGGTGGAACGATTACCGACGGCCAGGCCCAGCGCGTCTAGGAGGATCGATTTTCCGGCACCGGTCTCGCCTGTCAGGGCGCAAAGGCCGTTTTGAAAGGTCAGATCCAGGCGGTCTATAAGGACGATGTCGCGTATCGACAGACTGACAAGCATCTCATCGGCCCTTTAGGGTCTGTATGGCTTGGCGGAGCCTTTTTAAATGACGGAATTCCAAACCCTGGAGATCCAGGAGCCTTCGCTTTCCACGGGTCGCAGATCCTCACCGGTCAGAAGGGCGTAGCTGTCGATATACCAGTCGCTTCCGGGGAAGTTGTATCCCAGTACCGAAGCGGTTGCCTGTGCTTCCGTCACGACGCCGATCGAGACGTAGCTCTCGACCAGTCTGTGGAGCGCCTCCGGCACGTGGGTAGTGGTCTGATAATCCTCGACGACCGTACGGAAACGGTTGATTGCGGCCAGGTACTCTCCGCGGTTCAGATAGTAGCGGCCGATCTCCATATGCTTGCCGGCCAGGTGATCGCGGGCAAGGTCGATCTTCAGTTCGGCATCCCGGGCATATTTGGTCTCGGGAAAGCGCCGGACCACCTCATCGAGAGCTTCGAGCGCCTGACGGGTGGTTTTTTGATCCCGCGCCACATCGGAAATCTGCTCATAGTAGCTGATCGCCTTAAGATAATAGGCGTAGGCGATGTCCTTGTTGCCCGGGTGGAGCTGAATGAACCGGTCAAGAGTATTGATGGCGTCGTCGTACTTATTGTCCTGATAAAAGGCGTATGCGGCCATCAACTGTGCTTTGGAGGCCCAGACCGAATAAGGGTGCTGGCGTTCCACCTCGTCGTAAAGCCGGGCCGCTTCCTCGAAGTTCGACTGCAGAAGCTCATCTGTCGCGCCGTTATAGAGCTCTTCGACGGGCTGTTCCAGGTAGGGTGCTTCATCATCGGAGCTACAACCCGCTGCAAGACCCAGGATGCCAAGCGCGGCGACCATACGGATCGTCATCCTACGCAGAGAGCCTGGTCCGTGCGAGGAAGTTCCCGTTGCTGAAAATTCGAAAAATGGCTGTTTCATGCGTCTCAGGGCTGTTGTTAAGGTCGTCAGGCGACAAGCCGGTGCGCCTCAGACGCGACTATAAGGCCAACAATCCGCGCCCTCAAGCAACGCTGTCGCCTTTTCAAAAGCTTCTGAAAAGTCTGAAGACGTCAGGAACGCCCATGGACCCGGCTGCGACGTCCAATCAAGCCCCTTCGGGGTCAGGCCTGAGCAGCGACGGCAGGCTGAAGCCTGACAGGCGCGGCAAGCGGCGGCGTCATCAGGTCGCCGTGGGTCATATCGACCCATTCCCAGGCGTTTTCCTGGGCAAAGAGGGTCTTAATCAGCCGCAGCGTGAGGGCATGACCAGCGCGGACGCCATGAAAATGTCCGATGATCGGGCCGCCGATCAGGTATAGATCTCCGATCGAATCCAGCACTTTATGGCGGACGAACTCGTCATCGTAGCGCAAACCGCCCTCGTTCATCACGGTATCGCCGGAGATAACAACTGCGTTATCAAGCGAGCCACCGCGGGCGAGGCCAAGTTCCAGCAGCTTGTCGAACTCCTGCAGGAAGCCAAAGGTCCGTGCCCGCGACACTTCCCGTTTAAAGGCGGTCTGCGACATTTCAACAAACCACTCCTGGCGGCCAACCGCGCGGCTGTCAAAGTCGATTTCGAAATTAATCGAAAAGCCTTTGCCCGGCGCCATGGAGGCGGAGCGGTGACTTTCAGCTGTTTCCACGTGTTTGAGGATGCGAAGGGCACGCCGCGGCGTATCCTGCTCAACCGTTCCCGCGCATTCGATCAGGAAGACGAAAGGTGCCGCGCTGCCGTCCATAACCGGGACTTCCGCGCCGTTCAGCTCGACGATGACGTTATCGATCTCGTAGCCCGCAAGAGCGGACATCAGATGTTCCGTCGTCGCAATCTTGAGACCGTCTTTGCCGACCAGCGTTGTGCACAGAGGCGTCTCAATCGCGTTTTCCCAGCTTGCCTTAACCTCGTTGTGCCCGCCTTGAATGTCGACGCGTCTGAAGACAACACCTGTATTGGCCGGGGCCGGCAGCAAAGTCATGTTGATCTTGGCCCCCGAATGAAGACCGACTCCCGAGCAATGAATCGAGTTCTTCAGAGTTTTCTGGAAGACAAACTCACCTGGGGTCCTGATATGATCCGTCATGATCTTCACTAACTATCCGCTTCCTGCGTTTGCCAAAGCATCGTGTTTGGCAAACAAATGTTCAAACTCACTCTCATCGGGCTACACGATCAGTATCGTATTGCCCGATAGACTTACGTCGTATTTGTGAATTCCCCCCGGAACGACGACCTTACTTAACAGTATTGCTTAACGTCACAGTATGTGCAGCCTTGCAACAACTCAAATCACTCTTTGTTGCAATATGTTACGGTTTGAAGTGCCCTGCTTGTTCTGCACTGCACAATCATGATTGCGGCCGGTGAACGGTGCGATCTCTGGTTGGTGGCTCGGAGGATTTCAGGGTTGTGCATCAATTCTCGTATTTGGTTTTTTCCGTCACTGATCCTACTCTAGCGCGCCGGAGCGATCGGTGATCCGAAAGCTGTCCCCCTAAAACAAATCACCACCGAAGGGCAAGTATGGCCCTCCGGTGGTGATTTTTGCGTGGGTTGACCTAAATCTCTTTAGATCAATGTATTAGAAGCAATTTCTCAATAACTCTAATACCCCGACCAGCGCCTTTGCCGCCGGAGCGACACGTCGGCAAACACGCATGATCCCTTAGTTTGCCTGACGCCGCAGGAATGCGGGGATGTCGAGCAGATCTTCGTCCGTCTGTCTGGTGCCGATCCGTTCTGCGGGATCGAGGCCGGAAAGCCGGGGTTGCTGGTCCGTTTGTGCCGTAGCCGGCGCCGCCGGCGTTGCTGCGGGAGACGATGGCAGGCTCTGCTGTGGCTGAGGCATTGGCGGCATTGGGGTTGGCTGCGGTGAAGAGGCCATGGGAGACTCCGTCATCGCGGGCCGTGACACGGGCGAACTCGTCGGTGAGAGGGGTTTGCCCGCGTTCAAGGCTCTTGCCGCTCCGGTCATCTTGGCAAAGAGCCCACGCGGACGCTTTGGCGTGGCCGGAGCCGCGGCTTCCGCGGATACCTCAGCAGATGGTTCGATCGTTTGGCGGGTAGGAGCCTGGGGTTCCGGGCTCACTGGAACCGGCTGTTCCATTTGAGGCGCCGGCGCGTCTTCAGCGGTGACCGGAGCAGGTGCCATGAAGCTGTCGGTAACAGGCTGAGCGATGCTTTCCTGCTCAATCGGCTCCGGCATCTCGAAAGGATCTGCAGAGGTCTGCTCCGGCTCGTCGAAAAGCTGGCTCTCAAGCTCAGGCTCGTAGTCCGCAACCTGAGCCGTTGCGGCAGCCGAAGCGTAAGGTGCGCTGGAAACGGCCGGCATGGCCGCGACAGGGGCGGATGCGATCGAGACGGCTGCTGCAGGGGCAGGGGTCGCAGCCGTATCCGTCTTTACGGTCTCGGCGCGGGCCGAAACCAGGCTGATCGGTGCCGGGCGCGGTGCGGCGGCTTCATCGATGTCGATACCGGTTGCGACAACTGACACCCGCATTTTTCCGTCAAGCGTGGGCTCGAAGGTCGAACCGAAGATGATGTTGGCGTCAGGATCGACTTCGTCGCGGATCCGGTTGGCGGCCTCGTCGACTTCGAAGAGGGTGAGGTCCGGTCCGCCGGTGATGTTGATCAGAACACCACGGGCGCCTTTCATCGAGACTTCGTCCAGCAGGGGATTGGAGATCGCCGCTTCCGCCGCGTCGATAGCCCGGGTTTCGCCCTCGGCTTCGCCGGTGCCCATCATGGCCTTGCCCATCTCGGTCATAACCGCGCGAATGTCGGCAAAGTCCAGATTGATAAGGCCGGGCATGACCATCAGATCGGTCACGCCGCTGACGCCCGATTTCAACACGTCGTCGGCCATCTTGAAGGCGTCCGCGAAGGTCGTCTTTTCGTTGGCGATCCGGAAGAGATTCTGGTTGGGAATGATGATCAGCGTGTCGACATACTGGGTCATGTCGGCGATCCCGGCTTCCGCGAGACGCATGCGGTGCACGCCCTCGAAGTGGAAGGGTTTGGTGACCACGCCCACGGTCAGAATACCGGACTCCCGTGCCGCGCGGGCAATGACCGGGGCAGCACCTGTACCGGTGCCGCCGCCCATGCCGGCGGTGATGAAGACCATGTTCGAGCCTTCCAGGTGGCCAAGGATTTCATCCATGGCTTCCTCGGCGGCAGCCCGCCCGATGTCAGGGCGCGATCCGGCGCCGAGACCCTGGGTGATGTTCCGGCCCAACTGGATGCAACGCTCGCAGTTGGATCCGTTGATGGCCTGAGCGTCGGTGTTCGCAATCAGGAACTCGACACCTTCCAGGTTGGATTGAATCATATTGTTGACGGCGTTGCCGCCGGCTCCCCCGACACCGATCACGGTGATGCGGGGGGAAAGGTCGGATTTCAAGGTCGGTACATTCAAATTCAGCGTCATTATCGCCTCCACTTACCCACGCAATTGTTAGAGTCTGCTCGTATTTACTTTTGCCGCTCTGGCAGTCGCTCGTTGTTCCGATACGGCCGGAACCGCCGTTGTTACCACTTCGCTCTCGTTAAAAATGTTCGCGAAACCAATGGCCTACGCGGCCGACAAGGTTTCCGGGTTCTTTGATCTGCTGCGGAACATCGCGAGGCACCGCAATGTCCGAGGCAATGGCGTACAGCAGGAGTCCGGCACAGGTCGCATAGGCGGCACCTGCCGTGGCTTCGGCCAGACCGGTGACGCGCAGCGGCCGTCCGATCCGCACCTGCTTGTCGAGAATGAGTCCGGCCAGGTCGCCTATGCCGGAGAGTTGGCTGCCGCCACCGGTCAGGACCACGCGGCGCCCGGCGATTTTGTCGAAGCCGCTCGCCTCCAGGCGGGACCGCACCAGTTCGAAGGTCTCTTCCAGACGGGGCTGGATGATGCCCACCAACAGGGATCGCGGAACCTGCTGGGTTGCGTTTTGCTCGTCTTCGCCGACCTGCGGAACATCGATGATCTCGCGGTCGTCCGCAGCGGCGGCAAGGGCATGTCCATACAGGGTCTTCATGCGCTCGGCATGGACCAGCGGTGTGGAGAGGCCGCGCGCGATGTCATTGGTCACGTGCATGCCGCCAATCGGCGCGACATCCGTATAGATCACGTTGCCCTCGAAGAAGACGGCGATGGTCGTCGTGCCGCCACCCAGGTCGATGACGGTAACGCCCAGGTTCATCTCGTCCTCGACCAGTGCGGAGAGGCCCGCGGCGTAGGGCGAAACCACGAAACCCGAGATGTCGAGATGGCAACGGCGAATACAGGTCGCCAGATTGCGCACCGCGCCCGCGGCGGCCGTGATGATGTGCATATGAACGCCGAGCTGCTCGCCGTGCATGCCGCGCGGATCACGAATACCGCGGCTGCCATCGATGCTGTAAGCGGTCGGGATGGAATGGATCAACTGACGTCCGGGTTCGGAATCCCCGTTGCTGGTCTGCAGTTCCTGACCGTATTCCAAAGCGCGGCGGAGATCGGCGTCACCAACTTCATGACCGTTGATTGACACTTCAACACCGACGGAACTGGACGCGGGGTACCCGCCCGAAAGATTGACGACAACCCGGTCGATGGTCTCGCCGGCCATCTGCTCGGCGGCGTGGACGGCGTTGAGGATGGAGGTTTCAAGCTCCTCCATATCCACAACCGCCCCGGCCTTGATGCCGCGGCTTTCCTGATGACCGATGCCAACGATGCGCGGCTGCTGGTTGCCTTCGACCTTGGCGATAAAGCAGCAGACCTTGCTGCTGCCGACATCGAGCGCGGCAACCAAACCGTTGTGAATTTTATCCAGTCGCTTATTCATCGTTCATCAATCAAGTGCTGAGCCTGGAGCAGTGGCTCGATGTTTCGTATCGCGCAGGAACGAGGCTTTACCTTCGGACATCAGGTCTCTTCTCCCTTTGCGCTGCGCTTGGACTTCGGTTTTGTCTTTGAGTTGGTGCGGACCACCAGGCGATCGGGCAGACGGAGATCGATCACGACCACGTCGCGCTCGAGAACCCCTTGTTCCCGTTCAATCCGGGCGAGCTGCGCCCAGGCGCCGGCCGCGTCGGTTTCGGGCAGCTGCACATCGATCCCGCCCTGGAGTTTCAGATTCCAGCGCCGTCCGCTCACCCGCACGGCCGCCGTTACCAATTCGTGCAGGCGCGGTTCGCTGCTGACCACATCCAGCAATGCGGCGGTGTGTTCAGGGGCATCGGCACCGACGACCAACGGCAAACCGGTGAAGCCTTCCGGCTGCACGTTGGGGATCAGGTCGCCGCTTTGATCGATCACGGTGATGTTGCCGTTGTGTTGCCACAATGCCAAAGGTTGACGCTCGACGATCCGGACATAGACGTCGCGCGGGTAGCGCCGTTCGACGGCGGCGGTCTTGACCCATGGCAGAGCTTCGAGCTTGATCTTCGCGGCCTCAGGATCGAATGCCAGGATCGGGAAGCCGCGCTGCACGCCCAGGGTCTCAAGAATCCGCTCCGCTTGCGTCCTGTTCCGGCCTTCGACCAGTACGTCGTCGACACCAAGACCGGCATCGACAGAGAGCGCGTAGAAGCCTTGTGCCGCGGCGTCTGCCTGCCGGGTGAACCAGCCGTCGATCGAGAGCCAGGATACCCCGCCAATGAAAGCGGTTGCTGCGAACAGCATTCCGCCAATGCGCGCGCGCCGCCAGGTGAGCAACTTACGCTGCGGGCGCCGTGCCGGGCGGCGGCCCGGCTTGGCTTTCTTACGGGGCTGCGTTTTGGCTTTGAGGCTCATACGGCTTCTCCGGCGGTCTCGTTAAACGCAGACTCCACAATCCAGGCGCATAACTCGGGAAAGGACATGCCTTTGTAAGCAGCTTGCTCAGGCACGAGGCTCAGGGCGGTCATGCCCGGTTGGGTGTTGAGTTCCAGAAAATAGAGCGTTCCCGGCTCGCCGCCGGTGTCGTCGTAGCGGAAGTCCGAGCGGCTGACGCCACGGCAACCGAGGATCTCGTGCACCTTGGCGGCTGCGTCCAGCGCTTCGTTATAAATCTGCTCTGGAATTGGAGCCGGAACGATGTGCTCGGTTTTGCCCTCGGTGTATTTGGCTTCATAGGTGTAGAAGCCGACCTTCGGGCGCAGTTCCGTGACTGCGACGGCCCTGCCGTCCATGACACTGACGGTCAGTTCCCGGCCTGCGATGTATTCCTCGACGAGCCAGAGGTCATCGGCCTTTCCGGGATTCTCGGGCAGCACCGGACCGTTGTCGCCTTCTTCGACGATCTGGACCCCGACGCTGGAGCCTTCATCGAGAGGTTTTGCCACATAGGGGCGTGGCAGGACGTCCTCGCCCGCCAGCCGTTTGAGCGGAACCACGATGCCATGCGGCACGGTGATGCCGGCCTCGGCGGCCAGGGTCTTGGTACGGTCCTTGTTCATGGCCAAAGCCGAGGCCAGCACGCCCGAGTGGGTGTAGCGAAGCTCGAGCATGTCCATCAGGCCCTGGATGCAGCCATCCTCGCCCCAGCGTCCATGCAGCGCGTTGAAGACGACATCCGGCTTTGGATCAAGCGCTGCGATCAAGGCCGACATGTCACGTGTCACGTCAACTTCTTTGACGTCGTAACCGGCGTCGCGCAAAGCTTCGACGCAGGCTCGGCCGCTGGTCAGCGAGACCTCGCGTTCGGCTGAAAAACCACCCATGAGCACGGTGACCTTCTTGGTCATGCTGTCCCTCCTGATTGAAGCGGCACGCCGATCCGGCGGATTTCCCATTCCAGGGTGATGCCGCTGGTCTCGAGGACCTTCGCGCGCACCGTCTCGCCGAGCGTTTCGATATCCTCTGCCGTGGCCGACCCCGTATTGATCAGGAAGTTGCAGTGCAACTCCGAAACCATGGCGCCGCCCTGTTTCAATCCGCGGCATCCGGCGCGATCGATCAACTGCCAGGCCTTTTCGCCCGGAGGATTCTTAAAGGTGCTGCCACCGGTCCGGTTTCTGATCGGCTGGCTTTCGGAGCGGGAGATCTGGATCTCGCTCATGCGGGTGGCGATCACGGTCGGGTCGTCCGTGTGCCCGCTCAGGCGCGCGCCAAGGAAGATCCATTCTGCAGGAACTGAGGATTTCCGGTACGCAAACCCCATATCGGCGGGCAACAGGCGATGGACTAAACCCTTCTGGTCGACCGCCTCGGCCCAGACCAGAACGTCTTTGATCTCGCGGCCGTAGGCGCCTGCGTTCATGCGCAGCGCGCCGCCAATGGTTCCGGGAATGCCGCAGAGAAATTCAATGCCGCCGATGCTTTCGAGCTTCGCGGCAGTTGCGACGTTCAGATCCAGCGCCGCAGCACCGCAGAGCATGTCCTGTTCATCGCGGGAGATGTCGGCGAAGCCGCGGCCAAGGCGCAGCACCACACCGGGAATGCCGCCGTCCCGTACCAGCAGATTTGAGCCGACGCCAAACACCGTGACCGGCACGTCCTCGGGTTTGTCGCGCAAAAAGGCAATCAAGTCGTCCCGGTCCGCGGGGCGGAACATGACTTCAGCCGGTCCGCCGACGCGGAACCAGGTCACACCGTTCAGGGGCGCATTGACACTGTAGCGCCCGCGCACCTCAGGCAGGCGGTCGATAAGCGGCGTATCGGGGGTCTGTGCTGTGGCCATCATCCCGCTGCGCCTCCCTGATCTGAGAGTGCGTCCAGGGCTTTCGGGAGCGCGTGCGCCCAGGCGGTGATGTTGCCGGCGCCGAGACATACGACAAGGTCGCCCGGCTTCGCAATGTCACGGATCATTTCAGCAAGTGCGTCAGAGCTCGGCAAGGCTGAGACGTGGCGGTGTCCGCGATCACGCAAACCTTCCACGAGATCGTCCCGGCTCGCGCCCTCAATCGGTTGCTCCCCGGCTTCGTAGACATCGGCGACAATCACATGGTCGGCATCGTTGAAGCAGCTGCAGAAGTCTTCGAAAAGATCGCGCAGGCGGGTGTAGCGATGGGGTTGAACGACGGCGATCACCTGCGCGTCCGTTGCCTGGCGCGCGGCTTTCAGAACCGCCGAGATTTCGACCGGATGGTGGCCGTAGTCATCGATAATGGTCACGCCGCCTGAGACACCGGTCTTGGTGAAACGCCGTTTAACGCCGCCGAAGCTTGCAAGGGCCTCTCGGATCGCTTCGTCCGACATGCCCATCTCTTCGGCGACGGCAATCGCGGCCAGGGCGTTCAGAACATTGTGCTCTCCCACCATGGGCAACTTGCAGGCGCTGATGGTGCGGCTTTCCTCACCGCTGCGGCTGGTGATGATGACATCGAACCGGGTCTCGACTCCGGCAACGCTGAGCTCGGTCGCGCGGACATCTGCCTGCGGAGAGGTGCCGTAAGTCACCAAACGGCGATCCTGGATACGGCCGATCAGGGACTGCACCACCGGATGGTCGATGCAGACAACGGCGAAGCCGTAGAAAGGAATGTTCTTCACGAAGGTTTCGAAGGCTTCGTGAAGGGCTTCGACCGAACCATAGAAATCCAGATGTTCCGGGTCGATGTTGGTCACCACAGCGATCGTGGACGGCAGTTTGGTGAAGGTGCCGTCGCTCTCGTCGGCTTCCACCACCATCCAATCACCCGCGCCCAGACGTGCGTTGGTACCGTAGGCGTTGATGATGCCGCCGTTAATCACGGTGGGATCGAAGTCACCACCGTCGAGCAGGGCGGCGACAAGGGACGTGGTGGTGGTTTTGCCGTGGGTGCCGCCGACGGCAACCGACCACTTCAGACGCATCAACTCACCGAGCATCTCGGCGCGCCGGACGATGGGCACGAACTTCTCGCGTGCGGCGGCGATTTCCGGATTCTCCAGCTTGATGGCGGAGGAGACCACCACGACCTTGGCATTCTCGACGTTTTCCGCCCGATGCCCGATCTTGATGTCGATGCCCATGTCGCGCAGGCGCTGGACGTTCGCGCTTTCCGCGATATCGCTGCCCTGAACCTGATAGCCCAGATTATGAAGAATCTCGGCGATGCCGCTCATGCCGATGCCGCCGATGCCGACGAAGTGAACGATGCCGATGTCGAGAGGCAGGACCTTCATGCCGTGGCCTCCCTATTGGTGTTTTTGTTTTCAGCCGCGCGTTGCTCCGACTCCGCGGTGCTGGTGTCGCCGTTCAGGCTCTTGCCGGCCGTGCCCTGGAAGGTGCCGCAGACGACATCCGCCAGGCGGCCCGCCGCATTGTTCTCAGCGCAAGAGGCCGCGCCTTGAGAGGCTTGTTTGAGAAGGGCAGGCGTAGACAGCAGGCAACGCAGGCGTTGCGCCAGACTCTCGGCGGTCAAGGTGCCCTGCGGCATCAGCCAGCCGCCGCCGGCGCTGGTCAAAGCCTGGGCATTGGCGGTCTGATGATTGTCGATCGCGTAAGGGTAGGGCACCAGGATTGCAGGCCTGCCGGCAGCGGCCAGTTCACAAACCGTCGAGGCGCCGGAGCGGCAGATGATCAGGTGCGCTGATTTCAGCCTTTCCGGCATGTCGCTGAAGAAGGCGGCCAGCTCGTGCTTCACGCCGCTGTCGTCGTACTCTTGCGTGACTCTCTCGATCTCGCCGCCGGGAACCTGCTGCATCACCGCCAGACGTGCGCGCAGGCTTTCTGGTAGAAGCGCGACTGCGCCGGGGACCAATTCATTGAAGACCTTAGCGCCCTGGCTGCCGCCGATGACCAGCAGCCGGAAAACATCCGAGCCTTCCGGCGACTCGTAGGTCTCGGCGCCGACCGCGGCAATTGCCGCGCGGACCGGGTTTCCGGTACGCACGACCTTGTTCAGGTCGCTTTTCGAGATTGCATCCACTTTTTCGAAGGATGTCGCGATTGCGTTGGCGCGCCGTGCCAAGAGACGGTTCGCCCGCCCCAACACGGCATTCTGTTCGTGCAGGATGACCGGCTGACCCAGGTGCGCGGCTGCCAGGACCGTGGGAACGGAGGGATAACCACCGAACCCGACCACTGCATCAGGCCGTTGCGCTTTCAGGATCTTGCGCGCCTGCAGATAGCCGATGCCGAGTTGAATGACGCCTTTTACTTTCCGCAAGACTCCGCCGCCTGCGATACCTGCCGCAGCAATGCGTAGTGTTTTGACATTGGGCAGTTTGTTGCCGAAGCCGCCGCCGCGTTGATCTGTCACCAGAAGCACTTCGATGTCGCGGGCAAGAAGCTCCTGCGCCAGGGCTTCGGCGGGGAATAGGTGTCCGCCTGTGCCGCCGGCGGCAAGGATGACGCGGCGCGGGTTCTGCAACGTCATATCGCTTCCCCCATGCCAACCCGCCGCCGCGTCAGGGCAAGAACCATGCCCATCCCCATCGCCAGAGCGAGCAGGGAGGACCCGCCGTAGCTGATGAAGGGCAAGGTCATGCCTTTGGTGGGAATCAGGTGCAACGCGGAACCCATGTTGATCAGGGCCTGCAGGCCGAACTGCGCCAGCAGGCCGCTGCAGGCCAGCATGACGAAGAGGCTGCTTTCGCGCAGCATGTGCGTGAAGCCGCGCAGGACAACGAAGGCAAAGAGGCTGACGATCACCAGACAGGCGATAAGCCCCATTTCCTCGCCCGCGACGGCAAAGATGAAGTCTGAATGGGCATCGGGCAGATGCGCTTTTACGGTACCCTCGCCGGGACCTCGTCCGAAGAAGCCCCCATTCATGAAGGCTTCCATGGAGCGGTTGATCTGGTAGCGGTCGCCGGCGGATGGATCCATGAAGCCGTCGATGCGCGCCGCGACGTGAGGCAGGCTGAAGTATGCGCCGATCAGGGCAGCGATGCCGAGCGCGCCTAACAGGCCCACCCAGAGGATGGGCAGGCCTGCCAGGAAGAGCTGGATGCCGCCAATGGCTGTGATCAAAACGGTCTGGCCGAGATCGGGTTGAAGGAGCAGAAGCGAGACGATGACCAGCCAGATACCAACGGCAATCGGCAGTCCGGGCACACTCGGATCGTTCTTGGCCATTGCCAGGAACCACGCAATGGTGACCGCGAAGAAAGGCTTCACGAACTCGGATGGCTGCAATGAGAAGCCGGCGATGTTGAGCCAGCGTGACGCGCCTTTGATTTCCGTGCCGACCAGCAGGGTCAGCAGCAACAGCACCAGGGTGCAGAGCAATCCGATCACTGCGCAGCGGCGCACGCCGCGCGGGGAAAGCAGCGAGGCCCCGACGACGATCATCAGGGCAAAAGGCAGAAGAGCCAGTTGACGCTGGGCAAGCTGGAAGGACTCGATGCCGATCCGATCCGCAGCAGCGGGCGAAGCCGCCAGCATCAATACGCCGCCAAGCGCCATCAGAATGACCAGCGCGATCAGGGTCCAGCGATCGACCGTCCACCACCAACGTCCGAGGACAGATGTATCCGTGCGGGCGAAACTACTCATGCGGCATCGCCTCCGACCGATTGACCAGCGGCACCGTCGTCGTTGGCAGGCTGCGATCCATGAAGTTCTGCCACTGCAGCCTTAAAGGCCGTGCCACGCGCTTCGAAACTCGGGAACTGGTCGAAAGACGCACAGGCCGGGGAAAGCAGAACGACCGGGGAAGAGCCTTGCTGTGTATGAGCGGCTTTGGCCGCTGCGGCTGCAGCGCTCACCGCCTTCGCCAGGGTGCCGCAACGTTTCACGGGGAAACGTCCTTCAAGCACCGAGGCGAAGGCGGTTTCGGCTTCGCCAATCAGGAAGACTTCCGCGATGCGCGGGTAGAAACTCTCGAGACCGTCAAGGCCACCTTCCTTGGCGCGGCCGCCTGCGATCCAGTAAATCAGGTCATAGCAGGCAAGCGCGCGGGCGGCGGCGTCCGCGTTGGTGGCTTTGGAGTCGTTGACATAGCGCACGCCGTCGATCTCAGCCACCATCTCCTGCCGGTGCTCGAGGCCGCCGAAGGTCTTGAGGCCTTCGACGATCTGCACGCGGCTTACACCCAGCGTGACGGCCACGGCATAAGCGGCTGCCGCATTCTGTGCATTGTGCTCGCCTGGCAGGTTCGGAAGGTCACGAAGGTCAAGAACCTGCTCTTCGTCGCCTTGGCTGTTGTCGATCAGAATGCCACCAGCGACGTACACACCGTCCTTGACGGCGGAACTGCCGGAAATGGGAACGATGTTTTGCTCATTC
Source organism: Denitrobaculum tricleocarpae (assembly GCF_007004665.1). GTDB lineage: Bacteria > Pseudomonadota > Alphaproteobacteria > Kiloniellales > Kiloniellaceae > Denitrobaculum > Denitrobaculum tricleocarpae. Next base: position 34,304 of record NZ_ML660066.1, read on the forward strand.
GCTTCGGACAGGTCCTCGAAGATCTTGCGACAGGTATCGTCGTCTGTGCCGACGATTGCCGTGCAAGGCCGTGCCTGGCGATGAAATATCAGTTTCTTCGCTGCGACATAACCGTCGAAGCCACCATGCCGATCCAGATGATCGGGGCTGATATTCATGAGGACGGCGATGTCGAAGGTGATCGAACGGGTGATCTCAAGCTGATAGGACGACATTTCCAGAACGTAAATTCCGTCCTGGGTCAAGGCCTCCAATTCGAGCGCTGGAACACCCAGGTTGCCGCCGACCGCGACCGGGCGGCCCGCCTGCTTCAGGATATGCCCGATCAGGGTGGTCGTGGTCGATTTGCCGTTCGTGCCGGTGATGCCGACAAAGCGAACGCCCCGTTGCGCGCGGGCCAGAAGTTCGATGTCGCTGATGATTTCACAGCCGCTGTGACGCGCAAGCTCGACCACCTCATGGGGCGCCGGGAAGCTGTGGGGTATGCCGGGGGAGAGGATCAGGCTGACCGGCTGACTCCAGTCGCAGTCATGCAGATCGACAATCGGCAGGCCCTCGGAAGCGGCACGCTGCCGGCTGTCCTTGTTGTCGTCCCAGGCCCAGACCTCGGCTCCGGCGGAGCTCAACGCGCGCGCAGCCGAAAGTCCGGACTTACCGAGACCCAGCACCGCCACCGTCAAACCACCAAAGAAACCGAGATCGATCTGCGCCATTATCTCACCTCAGCTTCAGGGTCGCGAGACCCACGATTGCGAGGATCATGGCAATGATCCAGAAACGGATGACGATGGTCGGTTCCGCCCAGCCCTTCTTTTCAAAGTGATGGTGCAGGGGTGCCATGCGGAACACCCGCTTGCCGGTCAGTTTGAAGGAGGCAACCTGCACGATCACCGACACGGTCTCCAGAACGAAGAGACCGCCAATGATCGCCAGCACCAGTTCGTGCTTGGTCACGACCGCAATGCTGCCGAGCGCGCCACCCATGCTCAAAGAACCGGTGTCGCCCATAAAGACCATGGCGGGCGGGGCGTTGAACCAGAGGAACCCGAGACTGGCACCCACCAGAGCAGCACAGAAGACCGCGAGTTCGCCGCTGCCGGGAACGAAATGCAGTTGAAGGTATTCCGCGAAGACGGAGTTTCCGACCAGATAGGCAATCAGTGCGAAACAGACGGCTGCGATCATCACGGGAACGATCGCCAGGCCGTCCAATCCGTCGGTCAGGTTCACGGCGTTGGACGAACCCACCATGACCAGGATCGCAAACGGCAAAAAGAACCAGGTGAGATTGATCAGAAGGCTCTTGAAGAAGGGCACCGCAAGATGGGTCGCCATAGTATCGGGGCTGAGCTGCATCACCCAGAAGGTCGCGGCGGCACCGATAATGATCTGCGCGATCAGCTTGACTCGGCCGGGGAGGCCTTTTGTGTTGCGCTGGGTGAGCTTGAGGTAATCGTCGACGAAGCCGATCATGCCGAAACCGCCGGTGACAAGCAGCACGGACCAGACGTAACCATTGGTCAAATCAGCCCAGAGCAGGGTTGAGACCGTGATCGCGATCAGGATCAGAAAGCCGCCCATGGTCGGCGTGCCCTTTTTGGTCAGCAGATGACCTTCAGGACCGTCTTCACGGATGGGCTGGCCTTCGCCCTGTTTGGATTTCAGCCAGGAGATGATTCTCGGGCCTAGGATGAAGCTGATCACCAGGGCCGTGATCACCGCACCGCCGCTGCGGAACGTGAGATATCGAAAGAGATTAAAGACAAAGAAATCGTCGGACAGCGGGACGAGGAAATTAAAGAGCATCCTGGCCTCCCGTGCTTCCGGCTCCGCTGTCTGAACGGGAAGCACCCAATGCCTTCAATGCTTCGATCACAACCGCCATGCGACTGCCCAAAGAACCCTTTACCAGAACGACATCTCCTTTTGCCGCCGCATCCGATACCAGCGGAGCCACAGCGCTTGAGTCTTCGGCATGAACAGCCTGCATTTTGGTTGGCAGATTTTTATGAAGTGACTGCATGTGGCGGCCACAGGTAAAGACAAGATCGACCTTTGCCTCCACGAGCGGCTGAACGAGATCGCTGTGAAGCTTGCCGGCCGTCTTTCCCAGTTCGAGCATATCGCCCAGAACCGCGATGCGGCGGCCACCCTTCTCCGGCGCGCTCTGTGCGAGGAGCGAAATGGCGGCGCGCACAGATGCCGGATTGGCGTTGTAAGCGTCGTCGATCAGCAGGAACTTACCCTTAGGGCCGTCGATGCGGTGGCGCTCGCCGCGTCCGGCCAGCGCCGAAAGGTCGCTGAGCGCGGCTGCGGCCCGCTTTACATCCGCCCCGGCGGCATGGACAGCGGTCAAAACCGCGAGCGTGTTCATCGCCCAGTGCTCGCCGGGCTGGCCCACGTGATAGCTCAACTCCTGCCCGCCGATGAGCGCCGTGACATCGCTGCCGTGCTCTCCGGCCGAGAACTTGATCAGGCGGCTATCCGCTTTTGCGTCCCGGCCGAAACTCACGATCGTTTTGACGCCTGTCTCTTTGGCACGCTTGACCAGATGATCGTAGAGGGCATTGTCGATGTTCAGGATGGCGGTGCCGTCAGGTTTCAAAGATTCAAAGATCTCTGCCTTCGCATCGGCGATGGCTTCGAGGGATTCAAAGAACTCAAGGTGCGCGGCGGCAATCGTCGTGATGATGGCCACATCCGGCTTGACCAACCGCACCAGCTCCCGGATTTCGCCGGGGTGGTTCATGCCCAGCTCGAAGACCCCGTAGACGGTGTCGCGGGGCATGCGCGCCAGCGAGAGGGGAACACCCCAGTGGTTGTTGAGACTCTTTGCGCTCGCGAAGGTCGCCGCTTGCGGCCCCAGACAGCTGCGCAGCGCTTCCTTCGTGCCGGTCTTTCCAACACTGCCGGTGACCGCGATGAACTTTGCGGAGCTGCGGTCATGGGCCGCGGCACCGAGACGCCACAGCGCGCCGAGAGTATCGTCCACCAGAGACAGAGGGGCATCATCGTCGAGGTTCTCGGGACGCCGATGCACCAGAGCGCCGGCGGCGCCTTTGGCCAAAGCGTCAGCAACAAAGTCGTGACCGTCGAAGACCGGTCCCTGCAGGGCGATGAAGAGTTCGCCTGGCGCGATGGTGCGGGTGTTGATGGAAAGACCGCTGGCCTGCCAATCGCGGGTGTTGGTGCCGCCGGTCGCCGAAGCAACTTCGTTCGAGGTCCAGAGTGGCTGAGTGTTCATCGAACCCCGCTCCCCTCCGGCTTGGGCGCGGCCGCCGCCGCGATCGCTTCGCGGGCGACATCCCGGTCATCGAAGGGATGAACCTCATCGCCGATTTTCTGGCCGCTCTCGTGCCCTTTGCCGGCGACCACCAGAAGATCGCCCTCGGTCATGTCCCGGATCGCGCTGAAGATCGCTTCGCGTCGGTCGCCGATCTCGCGCCCATTAGGGGCTGCAGCCATCATCGCCGCGCGAATGCGGGCAGGATCTTCGCTGCGCGGATTGTCGTCCGTGATGATTGCGACATCCGCCAGGCGGTTCGAGACCTCGCCCATCATCGGGCGTTTCCCCGGATCGCGGTCACCACCACAGCCAACCACAACCCAGAGCCGCGCATCGCAGTGCGGACGCAGGGCGGTCAGGACGGTCTCAAGCGCATCAGGTGTGTGGGCGTAATCGACATAAACCGTGCCGCCCGCCGGGCTGTTGCCGACATATTCGACGCGGCCTGGAACGCCCGAGAGGGCCGGGACCGCTGAGATCGCGTCTTCAGGCTTAACGCCGCCGGAGATCACAAGTCCGAGGGCCGCCAGCAGATTCCAGGCTTGGAAAGACCCGGCGACCGGGAAAGTGACTTGATGCGCTTTGCCATAAATCTCGATTGTGAGCCGCTGGCCAGCGGCGGTAGGTGTGCGTTCGATCAGCTTGATGTCCTGTCCTTCACTCCCGAACGAAAGGATGCGGAGATCGCGCCGCTCGCAGATCGCCGCAAGCTTCGCGAACTCTGGAATGTCGGCATTCAGAACCGCTGTGCCGCCTCGTACCAGGAGGCTGTCGAAAAGCCGGCATTTGGCCGCGAAGTACTGCGCCATGTCGCCGTGATAGTCGAGGTGATCCCGGGAGAGGTTCGTAAAGGCGGCTGCGGTGACGGCGACACCATCCAGACGGGACTGGTCCAAACCGTGACTCGATGCTTCCATGGCCAGGTGGTCGAAGCCGTCGCGCGCCAGTTCCGCCAGGCAACGCTGCAGCTCGACTGGGTCGGGTGTGGTCAGAGCCGCCGGCGCATTCGGCCGTTCCGGCTCGACACCCAGGGTCCCGAGACTGGCGGCCTCGTATCCCAGTTGCTGCCAGATCTGGCGCGTGAAAGTGGCGACTGAAGTTTTGCCGTTCGTTCCCGTAACGGCCGCGATCACATGGGGCTGAGACCCATAAAACCGCGCCGCCATGATGGCAATCGCACGGCGCGGGTTGTCATCCGTAACCAGACTGACGCTGCCGGCGTCGTCTTTCAATTCCGTACCGCTTGCCGCGAGGACCGCAACCGCACCCTGTTTCACGGCCTGACCGATAAACTCACGACCGTCCACCTGAAAGCCAGGCAGGGCACCGAAGAGGTACCCTGGTTTAACCTGCCGGCTATCGATTGCCAGACCTGTGATTTCGACGTCGGGTCCCACCAGGGGCGGTGCGACCGAGTGCGGGTCTTGCTGCGGCCAATCTCTGGTCAGTTCACTGAGACGCAAGGCTGTGCCCTCCCGACCGTGCCGTTACGTCAACCAGGAACTGTTCGATGCGGTCGTCGGCGATGTGGTCTTCGATCGGTTCGATCGAAACCAGGGGACCCATACGCTCGACCAAACGTTTGATGACCGGTGCTGCAACCCACCCGCCTGTTGCGAAGCCATGGGTCCGCTTGATGCCTTTCGGTTCATCGATCATGGCGAAGACGACGTAGCGTGGATTTGTGATAGGGAAGGCGCCGAGGAACGACGACATCCGTGCGTTCTTGACGTAACGGCCATCCCGGATCTTTTCGGCGGTCCCGGATTTGCCGCCAACCATGAAGCCCTCGGCGTTCGCTTTGCGGCCCGTGCCATGCAAGACCACCAATCGCATGAGCCGGCGAATTTGCTGAGATGTACGCTCGCTGATGACGCGGGTCGCGGGAACCGTCTCGTCGTCGGAACGCTTTACCAGACTTGCCTGTTTCAGCTCGCCGCCGTTCACCAGCGCGCCGGCCGCGCGCACCAGCTGCAGAGGGCTCACGGCGATGCCATGGCCAAAGGAGATTGTCATGGTGTTCACGTCTCGCCATCTGTTGGGCAGGCGAGGGTGACCGATCTCCGAAATGTCGAATTTGGCAGGGCGGGTGAGGCCAAGGTTCGAGAGAAAGGCCTTCTGCTTGGAAGTTCCTGCTTCCATGGCCATGTGCACGGTGCCGATGTTGCTCGAATAGATCAGGATTTCCGGGATCGAGAGCCAGCGGTTCTTGGGTTTGTAGTCCCTGATCGTAAAGCGGCCGACCCGGATCGGGTCGCTTGTGTCATAGCCGTCGCTTATCCTGATGATGCCTTCATCCAACGCCATCGCTGCGGTGAAGAGCTTGAAGACCGAACCCATTTCGTAAACGCCGAGCGTCGCCCGGTTAAAGCGCGCGTCGTCGACGGCGCTGCCGGCTTCGTTGGGGTTGTAGCTCGGCAGCGACACCATCGAGACGACTTCGCCGTTCTGCACGTCGTAGACCATGCCGGCAGCGCCGATCGCGCTGAACTCCGCCATGGCGGCCGAGAGTTCTTCGGCCATGATGTGCTGAATTCGGACATCCAGGCTGAGCCGCAGCGGGTCGTCCGTGCCGTTCAGCATGTCGTCGAAAGACTGCTCGACGCCCGCCAAACCCTCGTTGTCGATCGAGGTAAAACCGACTGCATGCGCGGTCAGTGCGCCGTGCGGATAGAAGCGCCTTTGTTCGCGGCGGAAGTTCAGGCCCGGGATGCCAAGGCTGTTGATCTGTGACTGCTGACGCGGTGTCAGATGCCGCTGAAGCCAGACGAACTGCTTCCCGGACTTTAGTTTCGCGAGCAACTCCGCCCGCGACTTGCCCGGCAGAATTTTCTGCAGCTCGCGCGCGGCAAACTCGGCGTCGGGTACGAGACGCGCATCGGCGAAAAGCGAAGCGGTCGGAAGGCTGGTGGCGAGAATGACGCCGTTGCGATCGACAATATCGCCACGCACCGCGGTGCCGGGCAGGTTTTTCGCCGTCTGGCTGGATGCTGTACGCGTATTGCCCTGCAGCAGAGTGAGATCGACAAGCCGAACGCCGATCGCGAAGAACGCCACGGAGATGACCAATCCAGTCGCGATCAGACGGGTTTTGCCAACCTCCAACGCCTGCTTCACGGTTCCATCCAGAACCGTGTAGGCGGAGTGATCGATGTGCCGGTCCAACCCGCAGGGATTGCAGGCTGCGCCCGTTTGTTCGGTATCGGATGCGGCGCGTGTCTTGCCGCGGCCGTCGAGGCGGTCCGAGGGGTTGACGTGGATTGTCATTGTGAAGCCCCCGTCCGCATCAGAGGCACAGTGCGTTTACCGTTGCCATTGCTGTCGCTGTTACCGGCCTTCTTCGGGGGCTCAGGTGCATTGCGCAGAATTTCTTCGATAATGTCTTCCAGACCTTCACTGTCCTGACTGTCGCTCACCTGAGATTCGCGAACCGGCAGGTCGTCCAGATGCACAACCTGTTCGGCAAGAAGTGGCGCAAAATCCAGATGACGTTCGGACAGATCCGCCAGATGCGAGGGCTGGTTCAGGAAGCTCCATTCCGCCTCGAGCACCCGGATCGCTTCGCTGTCCTGCTGCATTTCGGCGCGGGCGATCCCCAGCTCGGTCTCAAGTTCCTGAACCTTGTACTTGATATGAAAGGCGAACCAGATCGACAGAGCGCAGGCTGCCAGCCAGGCACAGAGGGCTAGCTTGTTCATGCTCATGCGGCTTCCTCCACCCAGGGGGCCGCTGAAGTGCGCCGTGCGGCGCGCAGCCGGGCCGAACGGGAGCGGGGGTTCACGGCAGTTTCGTCGTCCGCCGGACCCTTTGCGCCCTTGAACAGCAATTCAAAGGTCGCTGCCGGGGAGCGATCGTCGTTGTTGGCGGGCAGGTGCCGCGAACCGCGTGGTGCAGCGCCGCAGCGTTCGATCAGGAACCGCTTAACGGCGCGATCCTCCAATGAGTGGAACGAGACCACCACGAGGCGTCCGCCAGGGGCCAGCAAGCGCTCTGCAGCGCGCAAGCCGCGATGCAGTTCGCCCAGTTCGTCATTGACGTAAATCCGCAGGCCCTGGAAGGTGCGGGTTGCCGGGTCGATGTTGTCGTCGCGCTTCTTTCCGCCCGCGGGGCGAACCACTTTACGAACGATGTCAGCCAATTGGCCGGTCCGCTCGATGCGGTTCTCGCGCCGTGCGTTGACAATCGCGCGGGCAACCTGACGGGCCCGGCGTTCTTCGCCGAAGTGGAAGATAATGTCCGCGAGCTCGCCTTCGGACAGGCTGTTGATCACGTCGGCAGCACTCGGGCGCTCGCTGTCTGCCGAACCCTCCATACGCATGTCCAGTTCGGCGTCGTAGCGGAATGAAAACCCGCGTTCCGCCTGGTCGAGCTGCATGGAGGAAACGCCGAGATCCAGGACCACGCCATCGACTTTATCGATGCCTTCCCGTTGCAAGAGACTGTCCATATCTCCGAAGCAGCCTTCGACAATCAAAAGCTTGCCGTTGAAGCGCGCGACCATTTCCTGGCCGGCCCTGATCGCCGTGACATCCCGGTCGATTGCAACGACACGGCAATCCGCGCTCTCCAGAATCGCACTGCTGTAACCACCGGCGCCGAAGGTGCCGTCGGTATAGGTTTCCCCGTCGCGGGGGGCGAGTGCGGCCAGCACCTCGCGCAGCATGACAGAGATGTGCGGGGCGTCTTGCTTGGCTGCGAATGTCTTTGAACGTGGCTCCGTCACTTTGCGGCGCCTCCGCTATCTCCCATGGGAACGGTTAGGTTCTGCTGCCGCGCCCGCTCACGGGCCTGGGCTTTTTGCTCTTCAAGAGCGGCCGGCTGCCAGATCTGAAACTGCCGACCTTTGCCGACAAAGGCGGCGCGTTCGGTGATGCCGGCATGCTCGATCAAGGGCGCGGGCAGAATGATCCGGCCTTCGCTGTCAAAAGGCAGCTGCAGCGAATCAGCGAAGATCATGGTCGCCAGATCGTCTTGGGTTTCCGAGAAAAAATCGTAACTCGAAACCTGGTCGTTTAATTTTTCAATGAAATCCATGCCGCAGGCTTCGATGGCGTCCGCGCGGTATGAGCGAAAGGCCACGATGCCGTTATAGGACTGGGACGCGAGCGCCTGGCGGAACGTCGCAGGAACGGAAACACGCCCCTTGCGATCCACCTTGTTCTCGAAGGTGCCAATGAACACCACGACCCGTTACTCCTGCGGCGATTGCCGCTCCATTCACAAACCCAGCTCCGGACATCCGGACCCCATTTTTGGACGCACGAAGTGCCCTAAGTGCCCATTGGGACAGTTTGGGATATCATGGGTTCTTATGGGTGTCAATGGTACGCAAGTAAAACTATGCGCATTAATAAAGGGTTAACAGTCGTTTTTACGCCTATGGCAGTATCGTTTTTCCTCCTTAAACTTGTCTTCACTTACCGGGTGGCAGAAGTTTGTACTAAGAATGTGGATTAATTGTGTTCACTTTATGTTCTGATCATCCAATTTGCCAGTACAGAAGCAATCTTCGGACAATTCTCAGAACGACACCAAAACCGGGATTTGCGCGCTACCGAAGCAAAAGAACAGGGCTCTTTCTGCCTCTTGGCGTCTGTTCTTGAGTCTGATTCACCTTGTGCCGCAATTCAACGAAAAACGATCAGGCTCTCTTTCTCCGGTATCTCGTGATTCAGAGCCTCAGACACTGGAAACGTAGCTTATCTCTATGATATAGGGCGTATTTTAGGGTTTTCACCGTTGTGGTGAAATTTCAGAAAAAGTGAGAAATTAGGTGTCAGACGATCTGTAAGCCGGGTTCTGTCCCCCGCGTTTCCGCGGATGGATGGCCATTCATCTGGGACGCCCGTTGCCGGGCGCCTCGCGCAACTTACCCGGACGGCGACGCGAAAATCCGCCTGATTCCTGTCGGACAAGCCAACAGAAACCTACCGTCCCTACATAGTTTTGCTCCCGGTGGGGTTTACCTTGCCGCTCACGTCGCCGTGCGCGCGGTGCGCTCTTACCGCACCCTTTCATCCTGGCCTGCAGGCCCGTCCCATGAAATCCCATAGGGGTGTCCCATGAAATCCCATATGCGGTCGGACCCCGGCAGGTGGTTTGCTTTCTGTGGCACTTTCCCTGGGGTCGCCCCCGCCGGGCGTTACCCGGCACCGTATTTCCGTGGAGCCCGGACTTTCCTCCCGCCTGGTAGCCTCGCGAACCACGTCCGCTGCTTGCCAGGGGGCGGCCATCCGACCGTCTGACACACTTCAGAGTTAGGCCTATTCGCGCCCTGCGTCAATGCTTTCGCGGCGCCACATTGCCTGCCGGAGAGGTTTTAGGCGGTCTCGAGCAGATGCCTCAAGGTGGCACAAGTGGCCGGACCGGGTTCGCCGGAGAGGTGGTCTGGCCGGAAATGCCGCTGAAAGGCCCGGATGACCGCGCGGGTGTCGTCGTTCAGGACGCCGTCCCGGGAGACCTGATAGCCATAGTCATGGAGCAGGGATTGCAGCTGCGCGATATCGCACTCGGCATCGGCGTGTTCCGGCAGTGTTTTGAGATCTGGCCAAACGCCGATACCTTCGGCGGCGAGGCGCGGCCAATCGAAGAATTCACCGGGATCCTCCTTGCGCAACGGCGCAACATCGGAGTGTCCCAGTACCCGGCGCGGCGGGATTGCCTGGCGCTGAAGTATATCCTTCGAGAGCGCGATCAGAGAGGCCATCTGGGCTTCGGGAAAGGGACGGTAGCCGAACTCGTGACCCGGGTTGATCAGTTCGATCCCGATCGAGCGGGCATTGATGTTGCTCTCGCCCGCCCAGGAAGCGACCCCGGCGTGCCAGGCCCTCTGTTCTTCCGGAACCAGCCGGTAGGTGACACCGTCTTCATCGATGCAGTAGTGCGCGCTGACCCGCCCTGGTTCCGCGTTGGGATCGCAAAGTCGTTCAAGCGCTTCTTCACCACTGCGCATTCCCGTGTAGTGCATCAACAGAATGTCGATGGCCTGGCCGCCGCGGGTGTCATGGTTTGGCGAAGGCCGTTCGACGATACGCATAAACTGGATCTCGTTGTTGCTGTCGTGGTGCGGCGTCTACTGACGCTCGGCGCCGGGCGATGCCGTCTTCGGGCGCCGCAGTACGATGATGGCAACCCCCACCACCGTCAAGCAGCCACCCGCGATGAGATAGGGTGTCAGGGCTTCGCCCAGAAAAAAGACGCCCGCAAAGACACCGATAACCGGCACCAGCAAGGTAAAGGGCATGGCCTGATTAAAGCTGTAGCGCCGCAGGAGCCAATACCAGCAGCCATAGCCGAAGACCACCACCATGATGCTCTGGTACAGGACCGCGAAGGTGGCGGGCCAGGGGATCTGGCCGACAGTCTCGATCTGGTTGTCTTCGAAAACCAGCGATGCGGCCAACAGCATCGGTGTGGCGAAGACGGCCATCCAGGCGTTGAGGGCAAAGCCATCGACGCCCTCCAGGAACTTGATCTGCACATTCGCAACGGACCAGGTGCAGGCGGCCGCGATCACCATGAAGAGTGAGAGATACTGGCCATCGAGCCGGGGCTCACCGGCAATCAGGGCGACGCCGACGAAGGCAATGGCCATGCCCAGCGCGCGGCGCCAGCCGAGCTTGTCCTTGAAAAAGACAGCTGCCAGCAGTGCTGCAAAGGGAACCTGAAGCTGGATCGCAATTGCCGCCGTGGCGGCATCGAGATCTTTCAGCCCATTGAACATCAGGGAGAAGTGCAAAAGCCCAAGGGTGAAGGCAATGGCCATGACCTGCCGCCAGCGCCCCTTTGGCGGCTTGACGAATGGAATGAGGACGATGGCGACCAAGGCAAAGCGCAGCGCCATGAAGAGCAGGGGCGGTAAATGCGTCAGGCCGATCTTCGCGACCGCGAAATTCAAACCCCAAACTAAAGCCACCGCCAAAAAGATGGCCAGATGCAGAGGCGAGATGCTTCCCGGCATTAACGCGGCGCGCGGTCTGCTGACAGAGCCTCGCGCTGCTCTTCGAGCTCCAGCCAGCGTTCCTCGGCGGTGCTGAGTTCACTTCTCGCGGTTTCGAGTTCCGCGGCGAGGCCGAACACGCGCTTTGGGTCGCCCTCATAGAGTTTCGGGTCGGCGAGCGAGGTCTCCAGCTCCGCCATCCGCGCCGATATCTCTTCCATTCTTTGCGGCAGGCTATCGAGCTCCCGCTGGTCCTTGTAACTGAGTTTACGCGAAGTGCTCTTGTTACCGGCCGGTTTGACTTGCCGCTGCGGCTGGAGTTTAGGTGGTTTGTCGGCTGCACTCTTGCTGGCCTTCCCGTTGCGCCGGGCGAGATAGTCGCTGTAGCCGCCGACATATTCCTGCACCTCGCCATCGCCCTCTACGGCAATGATCGAAGTGACGAGGCGATCGAGAAAGTCGCGGTCATGGCTGACCAGAAGAAGGGTGCCTTTGTAGCTGTCGAGCACGTCGAGCAGCAGGTCCAGCGTTTCCATATCCAGGTCGTTGGTCGGCTCGTCCAAGACAATCAGGTTGCTGGGATTGGCGAAGAGGCGCGACAGAAGCAGCCGGTTTTTTTCACCGCCCGAGAGCGTGCGCACCGGCTGGCGGGCCTGACCGTCATCGAAGAGAAAGTCGCGCAGATAGGCGACCACATGGCGTTGAACGCCTTGCACCATGATCGAGTCGCCACCGTCCGGCGCCAGCGCGCGCCAGAGCGTGGTGTCCGGATCGAGAGACTCACGCCGCTGGTCGAAGTACACCGGCTTCAGATTGGTTCCGAGTTTGACCGACCCGCTGTCCGGCGCCAGCTTGCCGATCAGCATCTTGACCAGGGTTGATTTACCGGCACCGTTGGGCCCGAGGATACCGATCCGCTCCCCGCGTTTGATCCGGGTGGAGAAGCTCTCGATGATCTTTTTCTCACCGCCGGTGCCGTTTGCGTAGGATTTGGAAATCTCCTTGGCCTCGATCACCAGATCGCCGCCGCCCTGGGCCGTGTCGACCGCCAACTTTGCCGTGCCCGGAGCGCTCAGCCAGTCCCGGCGTTTCGCCCGCAGATCCTGCAGGCGCGCCAGACGTCCCTCGTTGCGCTTGCGCCGGGCCGTGACGCCGCGCAGCAGCCATTTTTCCTCACGGTGGATCTGCCGGTCCAGGCGATGTTGTTCCTGCGCCTCGCGGTCCAGCAGTTCCTGTGACCAGTCCTCGAAGTGCGCGAAGCTTTTGTCCAGGCGCTGAATCCGGCCGCGATCAAGCCAGAGCGTGTTGCGGGTCAGGTTGTTGAGGAAGGTCCGGTCATGACTGATCACCAACAGGGCGCCCTTGAAACGCGCCAGTTCATCTTCGATCCACTCGATGGTGGGCAGATCCAGATGGTTGGTCGGCTCGTCGAGCAGCAACACGTCAGGTTCGATAATCAGGGCGCGGGCAAGGGCGCAGCGACGTCCCTCGCCGCCAGAGAGTTCCGCCAGCTGACGATCGCCACCCAGGTTGAGCCTGGCCAGGATCGCGTCGACCTGATGCCGGGTTGTCGGGTCTTGGTCATGATCCGCACCCAGACCGGCGGCAACGTGATCGGCGACCGTTCCGCCGGGCTCGAAATGCGGATCCTGGGGCAGATAGGCAACGGTGACGCCCGGCTGGACGAAGCGGCTGCCGCCGTCCAGCTCCTGGACTCCGGCGAGCACACGCAGAAGAGTCGATTTTCCGCTGCCGTTACGTCCGACCAGGCAGGCCCGGTCTCCGCGGGACAGGCCCATGGAGAGGCTGTCGAACAAGGGGCGCGGGCCGAAAGCGACCTTGGCTTCGTGAAGCGCAAGAAGAGGAACGGGGGGAGCCATTTACTTTGATCCGGACTGTCGTCAGCTGATTTCGCGCAGTTTGCGGATCTGGTCGTAGGCCGCATTGATATTGGCGAGCTTTTCGTTCGCCAGATCAACGAACTCCTGCGGCATACCCTGGGCCATCAGGCGGTCCGGGTGGTTTTCGAGAACCAGTTTGCGGTGAGCGGACTTGATCTCGTCGTTGCTGCTGTCGCGCGAAACGCCGAGCAACTGGAAGGGATCAAAGCTGGAGGGACTTACGTTCTCGCCATAAATCCGCTCCCATTGGCTTTCCGAAAAGCCGAATATCTCGGAGACGTTCGCCAGAAACTGCAACTCGTCGTCGGTCACCTTGCCGTCGGCGCGCGCAATATGGAACAGGCCACGCACCAGTTCTTCCAGAACCGCCGGATTGTTCTTGAACATGCGGGCAATCTGTTTCGCGTAGGGCTCAAAACCCTGGGAGTCTTTTCGGGCCTGGTCGAAAAGCCGCCCGACGTTTTTGACCTCATCGGGCGGAATGCGAAACATCTGCTTGAATGCCGTGACTTCATCGCGGGTGACGACACCATCGGCCTTGGCCATTTTCGCGCCGAGGACGATAACGCCGATGGTAAAAGCGATCTGTTTGGTCGCGTCACCGGCGTTCTCGTCTGCCGGTGTCTCGCGCAGCTTGTCGACGGCATGACCCGCAACGGCACCGATCAGTGCACCGAGGGGACCACCGAGCGCCAAGCCGGCTGCACCTCCAAGAATTTTGCCCCAAATGCTCATCTCGGTGTCTTCCGGTCCGTCTCTTTCATCTTTTGGGTGTCTTGGCCGTTGCGCCAGGCCGGCTGGTGGCCGAGGTCGTTTTAACAAACCACGGCCGTTTTAACGAACTGCCGCCCGTAATCAAGTGCAGCTCAACGCTGTTGTCTGACGTGTTATTTCATGCGCAGAAGATGTCGGCAAGCTGATCGCGGCTATATTCTATCCGGCCCGGATGCCCCGGGCAAAGAGATTACTGAAGCCGTCTTTGCGGTTTGTCGATCCCGCCGATACGTCCGATTCCCGGCAGTTTGATTGCCAGATCCAGAGGATCTACGCCAAAAGCCAGCCCGAGTACGGAGACTTCCAGCCCTTCTTCAAGACCGGCCATGACCCCCAAAAGACCCAAGGCTGAGAGCTGTACACCGGTCCCACTAGGGGTTCTTGCGGCCAAAGTGGTGGCGCCGAGATAGTCTTTGCCCACGGCTGTCGGAGGAAGTTCCAGCCTCAGTTCCGGGACTGCGCGCCCAATTGTCGCGGTGAAGGTGTTTGAATTCGGCCCCGGCCAGGTCTTGTAGTCATTTGCATGGGGGTAGCTCTGGATGGCCAGCTCTATTTTATCGATGACCGCCTCTACCTTCGGGCCACGCAGGTCCACATAGACCTCTGGCGTCGAACCGAACCAGCGCCGGTCCGGAGCTCCGTCACGGCGAACCAGGGGAGAGCGCCCGCCCCAAAAGCGCCAGCCAATCACTTCATAGGTCGAAAACTCAGTTGCATTCTCTCGTTTCACCGAAACCCAGGTGTGGACGGCAAAAGCACCCCGCCAGCCAAACGCGCGCGCGCCATAGACCTGTACCACCGGTTCCCGAACGAACGCCGGGTCCGGCGCCAGCCCCGTACTCGCGCGGCTTGCCTCGGACCAACTGCGCGAAACATTGACCTGTCCGGTGACGGCAGCCATCAGCGGACCCGCCAAAAGCAGGATAACCGCGAGCCCCAGATTTCGGAGGATACGGGCGACACTCTTAAAAACACTCCGTTTCATCGCAAAACGCTGCCATGCATCTGTGACCTAATAAAGGCAACTTAAAGTGAAGTGTCGAGTTTTCCACTCGAAACAACATTATATTGACATTTTATCTATAAATTGTTTATAAAATATATAATACTCCAACAAAGCGAAAGCGACGGACATGTCGGGAAAAAGCACTTCGGATCAGATCGAGCAGGCGGGCGAGTGGCAGTTCTGGATCGATCGCGGCGGCACCTTTACCGATATCGTGGCGCGCCGTCCCGGTGGCGAACTGATGACCCACAAGCTGCTTTCGGAAAACCCTGAGCAATACAAAGACGCGGCTATCCAGGGTATCCGCGATCTGCTCGGGTTGACTATGGACGAGCCGATTCCAACCGCGGCTGTCGAAGCCGTGAAGATGGGAACGACGGTTGCGACCAACGCACTGCTTGAGCGCAAGGGTGAACAGACTCTCCTGATCGTGACCGAGGGTTTCCGGGACGCCCTTCTGATTGCCTACCAGAACCGTCCGAACATCTTTGCCCGTAAAATCGTTCGCCCGGAACAGCTTTATAAACAGGTCGTCGAGATCGACGAGCGTATGAGTGCAGAGGGCGAGGTTTTAAAGCCATTGAACGAGGAGCGGGCGCGGGCAGATCTGCAAGCGGCCTTCGATGCCGGTTTCCGTTCGGTTGCGATCGTTCTCATGCACGGCTACCGCTACCACGACCATGAACGGCGTATCGCCGATCTGGCCAAGGACATCGGCTTCCCCCAGGTCTCAGTGAGTTATGAGGTGTCGCCGCTGATGAAGCTGGTCTCGCGCGGCGATACCACCGTGGTCGATGCTTACCTCTCGCCGATCCTGCGGCGTTACGTCGATCAGGTGGCCGGTCAGCTCGGCGATGCCCGCCTGATGTTTATGCAGTCCAACGGAGGACTGACCGATGCGAAGCTGTTCCAGGGCAAGGACTCCATCCTGTCGGGTCCCGCAGGCGGCATTGTCGGTGCGGTCCAGACCGCCGCGATGGGGGGGCTGGACAAGATCATCACCTTCGATATGGGCGGCACCTCCACCGATGTTGCGCATTACAACGGCGAATACGAGCGTGCCTTCGAAACCCAGGTTGCCGGCGTGCGTATGCGTGCACCCATGATGCAGATTCATACCGTTGCCGCGGGCGGCGGCTCGATCCTGCATTTTGATGGAGCGCGCTATCGTGTCGGTCCGGATTCCGCTGGCGCCAATCCGGGTCCGGCCTGCTACCGCCGGGGTGGCCCGCTGGCGGTGACCGACTGTAACGTCATGCTTGGCCGGGTGGTTCCCGCGTTTTTCCCCAAGGTTTTCGGACCGGAGGCCGATCAGCCTCTCGATGCAGAAGTCGTGCGCGAGAAGTTTTCGGCCCTTGCGGACGAAATTCATAAAACGACAGGAGATCAACGCAGTCCTGAGGACGTGGCCGAGGGCTTCCGCCGGATTGCGGTCGAAAACATGGCCAATGCCATCAAGGAGATCTCGACCCAGCGTGGATACGACGTCACCGAATACACCCTCTGCAGTTTCGGCGGGGCCGGTGGGCAGCACGCCTGTGAAATGGCCGACACTTTGGGAATGACCAAGATTTTCCTGCATCCCTTTGCCGGCGTGCTCTCCGCCTATGGCATGGGTCTCGCCGATCTGCGGGCCTTGCGGGAGCAAGCCGTCGAGGGCGGGCTCGACGATGCGATCGTTAGTCAGGTTTCGGGCGTTCTCGACGATCTTGCGGCCGATGCCGTGGAAGAACTGCGCGCCCAAGGCATTGGTGAGGAGCGTATTCATGTTCTGCGCAAGGTGCACCTGCGCTATGCCGGAACGGATTCCGCACTGGTCGTCGATTTTGGCGACCGCGCAAAAATCATCGAGGGCTTCGAGCAGGCGCATCGTCAGCGCTACGGCTTCGTGACCGACAAGGATCACATCGTCGAGGCGGTCTCGGTGGAAGCGGTCGGAACCACCGACAGCATTGAGGATAAGCACCTGGAGACGCCGGGACGTTCCGAGAAGCCGAAAGCCACGGCGGAGGTTGAGATCTACGCAAATGGATCCTGGCACGATGCGCCGGTCTACGAGCGTGAAGCCCTGCAGGCCGGTGATCTGGTCGATGGTCCGGCCATCGTGATCGAGCCGACCTCCACGACGGTGGTCGAACCGGGCTGGCAGGCTCGTTTGAGCGACCGAGACCATCTGGTTCTGGATCGGGTGATCCCGCTGGAACGCACGGTTGCCGTCGGCACCGAAGTCGACCCGGTCATGCTGGAGATCTTCAACAACCTCTTCATGTCGATCGCCGAACAGATGGGGTCGACGCTGGAAAACACTTCCTACTCGGTGAATATCAAGGAACGCCTGGATTTCTCCTGCGCGGTTTTCGATCCGAAGGGCAATCTCGTGGCCAACGCGCCTCATATGCCGGTGCATCTTGGCTCCATGAGCGATTCGATCCGCACGATTATCCGGGAGCGTTCAGATGTCATTTCACCCGGCGATGTCTATGTCCTGAATGCGCCGTATAACGGGGGCACGCATTTGCCGGATATCACCGTCATCACGCCGGTGTTCGATCCAAGCGGTTCACGCATTCTCTTCTTTGCCGCCAGCCGGGGGCATCATGCCGACATCGGCGGTATCTCGCCGGGTTCCATGCCGCCGCAAAGCCGGACCGTGGACGAGGAGGGGGTTCTGATTGACAACTTCCTCCTGGTCGAGAAGGGCCGGTTCCGGGAGAAGGAAACCCGGGAACTTCTGGCGTCAGGGACCTATCCGGCACGAAACCCTGAACAGAATATCGCAGACCTGAAAGCTCAGATCGCAGCCAACGAGAAGGGCGTTCAGGAGCTGCAGCGGATGGTCGATCACTTCAGCCTGGAGGTCGTTCATGCCTACATGGGGCATGTTCAGGATAATGCCGAGGAACAGGTCCGGCGTGTTCTGGATAAACTGGCCGATGGCAGCTTCACCTATGAGATGGACCAGGGCGCCAAAATCAGCGTGAGTATCCGGATCGACAAGGAAGCACGCCGCGCGGCGGTCGATTTCGAGGGAACATCGGCGCAGCTCGACAGTAACTTCAATGCGCCCTCATCGGTCTGCAGGGCCGCCGTGCTCTATGTTTTCCGCACTCTCGTCGACGATGAGATCCCCATGAACGAGGGCTGCCTGAAGCCGCTGGATATTCATATCCCCGAGGGCTCCATGCTGAAACCCCAGTATCCCGCAGCGGTGGTTGCCGGGAACGTGGAGACCAGTCAGGCCATTACGGACACGCTTTACGGGGCACTCGGCGTAATGTCAGCGTCACAAGGCACCATGAACAACTTTACCTTCGGTAACGACAAGTATCAGTACTACGAGACGATTTGCGGCGGTTCAGGCGCGGGCCCGGATTTTGACGGGACTGACGTCATCCATACGCACATGACCAATTCCCGTCTCACCGATCCCGAGATTCTGGAATGGCGCTTCCCGGTGCTGCTCGAGAGTTTCGGCGTTCGGCCCGGGACCGGCGGCAAGGGCCTGCATCGCGGTGGCGACGGATCGCGCCGCGAAATCCGGTTCCGCGAGGCGATGAATGCAGCCGTTCTGGCCGGGCACCGCCGAATCCCGCCTTTCGGTCTCGAGGGCGGAGAGCCCGGTGCGCTGGGCAGGAACTGGGTCGTGCGTGCAGACGGGACCGAGGTGCCTTTGTCGGGGACGGATTCGATCGATATGGAGCCCGGCGACCGTTTTGTGATCGAGACGCCCGGTGGCGGCGGTTATGGCAGCGGCAAGGCGTGATCATCCTGGTTGGAGGCTTTGGACGAGGACGGCACTATGACTGAGGAAACGGCCAAGCGGCGCAGCATCGTCTCATCATCTCATCTGGTTTCGGATGAGGCGTCAGAGCTCAGCGAATTCGAGTTCGGTCTGATCATCGCCTCCAATGCCTTTAACCGCTGGATTGTGCGCTGCATGAGTGCGGCCGGTTACAGCGACTTGAACACCCTGGATATCGAGGTGCTCCATTCGGTCAACCACCGGACGAGAGAGAAGAAGTTGGCGGATCTTTGCTTTGTCCTCAATGTCGAGGATACGCACACGGTCTCATATGCGCTGAAGAAGCTCGTTCGGCTCAACCTGGTGGCCGGGAACCGCAGCGGCAAGGAAATCTCCTACAGTGTGACGGATGAAGGGCGCGAGGCCTGCGAGCGTTACCGGCAGATCCGCGAGGATTGCCTGGTGAAATCCATGGGGGCGTTCGGCAAGGGCAGCGATGGCGAATTCAATCAGCAGATCGGTCAGGTCGCCGACGTTCTGCGGGCTCTCTCAGGTCTCTATGACCAGGCGGCGCGATCGGCGGCGTCGCTGTAGTAATTCCATAACCGGATCACGCACTGCTCTTGGTCCTGTTCGATCGCGTCGCGTAAAAACAGACTTTTACTGATTCCGCTGTCTTTTCAGGTGCCGAACTCTGATTGCCTTGCAGCGATTGCAGCGATGCCTTCCTTTCACTATATCTTGCAACGAGTGTCCAGAGCGCAAAAGGCCCGCTGAACCAAGTGATCTAAGGGCTTGTCGTTGTCGAAGGTATTGGTGCGGGACTGACGGCTGTCCCGAGGTAAAGGACCGGCTTTGAAGAAAATCCTACTTGGCGTTGCTGTGCTTTTCGGGCTCGCGATCGCCGCTGCTTTGATTGGCCCGAACTTTGTTGACTGGAACAACTACAAGGGCCAGATCGCGCAGCAGGCTGTCGAGATTACCGGCCGAGCGGTTCAGATCGATGGCGATGTGAGCCTGCGGGTCGTGCCGGCCCCCGAACTCTCAGCCAAAGGCTTGCGCATTGCCAACGCAGAGCAGGGCTCCGACGCCGATATGGCGACCGTCGAGCAGTTGCAAGTCCGGGTCGCATTCTGGCCTTTGTTGAAGGGCCAGGTGCAGGTCGAGAGCGTCTCGCTTGTTAAGCCAAAGCTGTTGCTCGAGGTCTATGCGGATGGCCGCAACAATTGGACCTTGGGTGCGCTATCCGCGCAAACCGGCGAGGCGGCTGAAGCGCCCGCGGATCCCCGCACGTCGCAACGACAGAGGGAAGAGCCGGCACCGGGAACAGCTGCAGATGCCGAAGACAGCCTCCGCATCGACAGCCTGTCGCTACGCGGCGCAACACTTCTTTACCGGGATGCCACCAGTGGCATTGAAGAAACCCTTCAGGACCTGGATGCGGATATTCTTGCAGAGTCACTCCGAGGCCCCTTTTCCCTGAAGGGCACGGGCCGTTTCCGCGGCCATAAGACTGAATTTGAGATTGCCAGCGGTCGTTGGGTGGATACAGGGGCTACCCAGCTCAGCGCAAGCCTTGCCCTTCCGGCGCAACAGGCCAAGGCACAGTTCTCCGGGACCGTTTCGCGCCACATTGAGGGGATTTCCCTGCGCGGCAACAGCAGGCTCTCGGGAGAGAACCTGGGCGAGGTGCTGTTGGCTGGCGGGGTTCTGTCCGAAGTGTCCGATGTTCTGGCCAAACCCTTTAGGCTCGAAACCCAGATCGCCGCGGACTCGGAGCGCTTCGCGGCCAGCGAAATTCTTTTGGCGCTTGCCGAAGTTGAAGTCTCGGGCGATATCGAGCTTGAGCATCGGGTGCCGCGCAAAGCACGTGTGACGATCAATGCATCGCGTCTCGATCTGGACAGCCTTTTCGAGATTGCTTCAAACGCCGAAGAAACGAACACTTCCGGCAGCAGCGATGCTGCCGGCCAAGGACCCGTACCTGCGCCTTCAACCAGCGGGGCGGCCATTCCTCAGACGACCGGTTTTTTCATTCCGTCAGATCTTGAGGCCTCCATCCAGATCGTCGTCGACGCCGCGATATACCGCCAACAGGTTCTGCGCCAGATTCTGCTCAGCGCCGATGTCACCGATGGACGGCTGGTGATCGCAGAAGCCGCGGCCCTCCTGCCGGGCGGCTCCGATATCGCCTTGACCGGGATGCTCTCAACGCCCGAAGGGGTGCCGAACTTTGACGGACGCCTTGATGCCGCTGCGGATAATCTGCGCGGCGTCCTGCAGTGGGTTGGGGTCGATGTCGGCGCTGTGCCGGCTGACCGGCTGCGGAAAACGACCTTCAGCAGCCGCGTGACCGCGACGCCCGATCTGGTCACCATCAGCGACTTGGATCTCTTGGTTGACGTCACGCGGATCAATGGCGGTATCAGTGTTGCCGTAAGGGAACGTCCCGGATTCGGCATTGGCCTTGCGGTCGACCGTTTGGACCTTGACGCCTATCTGCCTCGAACTGAGGGCGCGGAGACCTCCGGCCGGGCCGCTGGAGCGGCGCAGCCGGGAAGCGATCCTCAAGCAACAGAGAATGACACGGCGAGGAATGGCGGTTCCACCCGTGTTGATGAACCCGGGCCCGGTTTATCGCTTCTGGATCGTTTCGACGCCAATCTGGACCTTCGGGTCAATAGCTTGAGTTATAATGGCGCATCGGCCAGGAACCTGCATCTGGATGGTACCCTGCAGACGGCGTCTCTGGTTGTCCGCAGTCTCACGATCGCCGACGTTTCGGGAGCTGGCCTTCAAGCGGCTGGCCGGATCGACGATCTGACCGGCGAGCCGGCTGTCGATGGGCGGTTTACGGTAAAGGTCGATGATCCTTCGCGTCTCGAGCCCCTCTTCGGCAAAACGGCCCGCGATCTGGAGAGACTTGGTGCTTTCGATCTTGAGGCGACGTTGGCGGGGAGCCTGCAGGATCTGTCGGTCGACGGAAGTATCGCGGCGCAGGGCGGGCAGGTGGCCGTTGCCGGGCAGCTGCGTTCGATCGCCGTGAATCCCGCCTATGACCTGTCGCTTGACGCAAAGCACCCGGATTTCAATGGGTTATTGCGCGTCTTGGCGCCTGATGCGGAGTTTAGCGCTGGTCCCGGTGCTTTCGCGCTGACCGGTCAGCTCGCCGGTTCACAGTCGGCAATGAGCCTCAGCGGATTGAAGATCCGTGCAGGAGCGCTGACTGCCGAAGGACAAGTCGGCGCCGATTTCTCGGCAGATGTCCCGCGTGTATCTGTTGATTTGAGCACGGGCGAGATCAAAACGCGTGACCTCAAATCCGGCGATAAGACGCAAGCTTCGAGGAAAACCGCATCATCCGGGACGAGGGCCGCAAACCCAAGCCGCACAGGCGGCGGGTCTGGGTCAGACAGCTCAGGCGGAGGGGCGACGGCCGATCTTTCCGCCGTCCACCGCCGCTGGTCGCGCGACCCGATCGATCTTTCAGGGCTTGGTGCCGTGGATGGCGATATCGCCGTCCGCTCGAAGGCAATCATCGTCGATGACCTTCGTCTGGATAATGCAAGCCTTGAGGCGGCTTTGGAAAATGGCGTGCTTTCCGTAAAGCGTTTCGACGCCGGCGTGTACGGTGGCCGGCTGCGGGCGACCGGCACTGTAGATGGTCGTGGCGCTCCAACTCTGGTCATGAAACTCGATGCCACAGGGCTGAATGCGGGCCGGCTTATTCGGGATCTGGCCGATTCCGACCGCATTTCGGGGACGTTGGATCTATCGGCCGCACTTGAGACAAAGGGCGAAAGCGAAGCCGCCCTGGTGCGTTCTTTACAGGGTAGCGGTCAACTCGGCGGCCAGATGACGGCCCGGGTGAAGGCGGAGGAACAGCTCGGAAACGTCGTTCTCGGTATTCTGGGGACAAAGGTCAAGGAGATCAGGGGCGTGAGCGACGCTACCACCGCCCTCTTCAGTGCTTTCGCCGGCGCCCCAGCCAAACTGAGCGGCACTTTTAACGTCCAACAGGGCGTGGTCGAGACGGTCGATACCAGGATCGATGGCCGTGATGCCTCGATCTTTACGGCAGGCAAAGCGGATTTGCCCGCATGGCTTCTGAGCTCACGGAGCGACCTCTTTCGAAGCGGCGATGCCAATCAGGTGGACCCCTATGTGATCGCCGAGGCCAATGGCGTGCTCGACGCGCCCAATGTCAAGGTCAGGGGCGAGGCCTTCAAACGGAATAAATCGGGAAGTTCCGGGAGCTCCTCGTCTCCGCAGAAGATCGAGCCCGAAGAAGCGATCCGTGGACTGCTTAAGGACCTGATACGCTAGAGCGCGTCATGTTTTAACGGAAACACTCTGTGTTTTCGCTAACACATGTGAACCCGCTCTACATCTTATAGGTAGAGCAGATTCACCGGTGCGACGGATCGCCGAAGGCGATTCCATCTAAACCGGATCTGCTCTAAACACCGGATCTGTCTTATTTGCCGTCGGGCTGTCGCATGAGCGCCTGTTTGAGGAGATAGGTCCTCACGGCGCTGGAGAGATTGCCGGTCCTCGTTTCGTCGATTTGCTCGATCAGCGCGTTGATCGACATCTGCCGTTCGCTGGCCAGGGTTTTCAACACCGACCAAAAGGCGTCTTCCAGGCTAAGGCTGGTACGGTGGCCGGCGATCACAACCGACCGCTTTTTCAGTTCCTGTCCCATCGCTCACGTCCGCGGTTTCGGGGCAATCATCTCTTCGGGCCTGACCAGCCGGTCAAAGTCCGCAGCAGTGAGAAGGTCAAGTGCCACAGCGGCCTCTTTGAGCGTGGTGTTCTCGGTGTAGGCCTTCTTCGCGACCCTGGCGGCATTATCGTATCCGATGTGCGGGTTGAGCGCTGTGACCAGCATCAGCGACTGCTGCATCAGTGTGGCAATCCGCTCCTCGTTTGCTTCCAGGCCGTCAATACAGTTGCTCCGGAAGCTCTCGCAGGCATCGCCGATCAGTTTCGCCGATTGCAGCAGGTTGTAAATCAGCACGGGTTTGAAAACGTTGAGCTCGAAGTGGCCGTTCGAGCCGGCCACAGTCACTGCGACGTGATTGCCCATGACCTGCGCACAGACCATGGTCATGGCCTCCGCCTGGGTCGGGTTGACCTTGCCGGGCATAATCGACGATCCAGGCTCGTTCGCCGGTAGCAGCAGTTCCCCCAGTCCGCAGCGCGGGCCGGATCCCAGCATACGAATGTCGTGAGCGATCTTCATCAAAGACGCGGCCAGAACGTTCAGGGCGCCGGAGGTTTCGACAATGGCATCGTGGGCGGCGAGAGCCTCGAACTTGTTTTCAGCCGAGGTAAAGGGCAAAGCTGTGATGCCGGCGACTTCCCGCGCGAATGCTTCGGCAAAGCCCTCCAGGGCATTCAGTCCTGTTCCGACGGCAGTCCCACCCTGAGCAAGTTGGCCGAGCCTGGGCAGGGTGCCTTTGATGCGTTCGATGCCGTACTCAATCTGCTTGGCATATCCCGAAAACTCCTGTCCCAGGGTCAGAGGGGTTGCATCCATGAGATGGGTCCGGCCGATCTTAACGATCTTTTCGAAGGCCGTTGCTTTCTGGATAAGGGCGGTCTTCAGACGTTCAAGAGCGGGCAGGGTCTCGCCGGTGATCTGTTGGAGGCCGGCAATCGACATGGCGGTCGGGAAGCTGTCGTTGGAGGATTGACCCAGATTGCAGTGGTCGTTCGGGTGAACCGGCGACTTACCGCCACGATTGCCCGTTAGAATTTCGTTGGCTCGCCCCGCAATCACCTCGTTTGCGTTCATGTTGCTTTGAGTGCCGGAGCCGGTCTGCCAGACAACCAGAGGGAAATGATCCAGTAATTTACCAGCCGCAACTTCTTCGGCCGCGGCGCAGATAGCGGCTCCCAACTCGCGGTCCAGCAAACCGAGATCCATATTGGTTCGGGCAGCGGCAAGCTTCTGTATGCCCAGAGCTTTGACCATTGCCGGAGGCATCTTTTCGCCGCCGATTTTAAAGTTCTGCAGAGAGCGTTGCGTTTGCGCACCCCAGTAACGATCGGCGGGGACCGGTATCTCGCCCATCGAATCGCTTTCGAGCCGGGTTGCACTTTCCGAGCTTGTCATGATGCCGTCCCTTTGCCATTGGCGAACGCACAACGCCGGGTCCGCCGGAAGAAGACCGAAGTCTATCTTCGATGGCGACAGCGTCCAGCGGGAAATCGATCCCTCAGTCTCACCCAGGATCATCCTGAAACGCCCGCAACGACCGGGAATGAAAATCGCGGCGGTACAGCACGATCACGACCCAGGTGCAGGTGATGATAAAGATCGCGGAATGGACCAGCCACCCCAACGTGGCCAAGCCGAAGAAGTAAGCCCGCAGGCCGCGTTGGAAATGCAGGCTGGCGAGATCAATGATCTTTGCAGCTTTTTCGGCCGTGGCCCGGCGTTCCGGATCTTCGGCTGCCGCAAGATCGTTCTTTGGTGTTATGGGGGTCGCGCCGATCAGGATGGAGCAGTAGTTGAAGAGCCGGACTGACCAGGCGAATTTAAAGAAGCCGTAGACGAAGATCGTTACCAGGATCAGGACCTTAACCTCCCAGATCCAGCGAGTCGTTCCGACACTCAGAGGCAGTTCATCGAGTAACGCGGTCACCTGGTCAACAGAGCCGAGCACGGCGATCAATCCGCCGACCACAAAGATTGAGGTAGAGGCAAAAAACACTGCAGCATTCAGAAGGTTGCCGATAAGCGTGGAGTCGAGGATCCGGTTCTCCCGCTTCAGCATTTCGAACATCCACCGCCGCCGGTAGAGGCTCAGTGAGTGATTCATGCCCTTCGCTTTATGTGGGCCGTACTCGACATAGAAGGCGTAGCCGAACCAGCAGAACAAAAACCAGGCAAAAGAGATATAGTCGAGCGGAGTAAGTTCGGACACTCAGGTAACGCGCCGCTATGCCGTCGGTACCGAGATGGTCGGACGGACCGAAGCTCTGCTCTCGAAGACCGGTTTTGCGAGGCCATCGAGATTGAGTGCCTGTTGCAGGGGCTCGTCACCCCGGATGTTCGCAAGCAGCTGGTAGTGATCGGGCATGGTGCGCAGAAGCTCCGCCTTGCGTTCTTCCAGCCGGCGGCCAAAAGCCTGCCAGTGTTCGTGGCGTATAGAGCCCTCGAGCGGGAAGTGACGGTCTTTGAAAAAGCCCTTGGGGTGGAGCACGTAGAGGTAATTCCAGAAATTGAAGAGTTTCTGGTCCTGGGTATCAGTGATTTCCGGTAAGCGGGCCTTCCATAGCTCAAGCCTCTCCTGCAAAGACTCCGAGAGGCGGCAGTCGTAACGCGCGGCTTTCCAGAAAGGGTCCGGTCGGTTCGAAGTGTGGTAGTGCGTTGAGATAAAGTCCCTGATTTCTTCGTACAGCGAAGTCATAAGACCGTTGTAACGATTGGCAAGGGCCGGGCTTCCTTTCTTGTCGGGGAAATGCCCTACGAGCCAGCGCGCCGCCATCTCCACCGAGTAGATAGCGGTGGCTTCCAGAGGTTCTATGAAGCCGTTGGATAGGCCGATTGCAACGCAGTTCTTGACCCAGAAGCGTTGACTGCGGCCGATGCGCATTTTGATAACCTTGACGTCCGGATCCGGCGCGCCCGTCGGCAGGTCGCCAACCGCCCGCAAATGCCGGAAGAATTCGTCGCGCGCTTCATCGTCGCTTCTGAAGGCGCTCGAGAAGACGTAGCCGGTGCCAACGCGGCTGTACAGCGGAACGCGCCACACCCATCCTGCCCCCAGAGCCGTGGAACGGGTGCAGGGCTCAATCTTGGTGGGATCACGGTGGGGCAGCTGCACCGGAATTGCCCGATCGTTCAGGAGATAGTCACCGTAGGATATGAAGGGTTCTTTCAGAACTTCTTTCATGATCAGGCTTTTGAAGCCTGTGCAGTCGACGACGAATTCGACCGGGTGACGACCGCCTTTTTCCAGTTGAAGTCCTGACACGGCGCCAGTCTCGTCCTGAAAGACCTCGACGACGTCATCGCGGATGTGCTGCACACCGCGCGAGAGGGCAACATCCCGCATGAACTCGCCGAAAAGGCCGGCATCCAGATGATAGGCGTAGCCGATCGATTTCTCGTAGTTCTCACCATTGAGCGCGCGCGGACCCTTTCGGGCATGAATCAGGGCGGAGTTCGCGGTCATATTGTCGGTAATCGAGGGATCACCGCCGTAGGGGCCAAACCTGTTGAAGTGATAAGCGGGGTTGTAGCCGCCGACCGTGCCGGGAAAGTTGAAGGGGTGATAAAAGGCAAAGGGTTTGCCGCGACCGTCAACCGCCCAGTCGCCAAACCGCACGCTGACCTTGAAGGAAGCGTTGCAGCGCCGGAACAGCTCCGCTTCATCAATGCCGAGCTGCTGCATCAGCGAAGGCATGCCTGCAACCGTTGCCTCTCCCACGCCCACCGTGGGGATCTTGGGGGATTCGATCAGTGTGACCTTCACCGCAGGGCCTTCGCGGAAGGTGTTGATGAAGGTGTTGATGATCATGGCCGTCAGCCAGCCGGCTGTCCCGCCACCCACTATGGTTACATTTTCAACTCTGTCGCTCATGTTCCCCTCCCGGCATGTCAATCACCGAGTTGACACAAACACATCACTTCGCTTCACCAAATCAACTCACTGGCCTCATCGAGAGCCCACCCCAAGAGCGACCGGCCGTCCGGAAACCGCCAAAAGCCGGCGGCAGTGCCCGAAACCCGCTTTACATCATAAGTGTAGAGTAGATTCAACCAAACGTTAGCGCGCTGGCGTTCTTCCGCCGCAACCTGATCTACTCTATCCTCTGCCCGCGATCAATTCCCCGCATAAACGTCGGACATTAGGTTACACGCAAATGATTGTGTGATGCCAGTGCCCGCAGATCTTCGCGCACATCTATTCGCCGCATCTATCCCCCGCATCTATACTGGGACGGCCGTTACCGTCAGATCTGACTGGCAATCCTCGAGAGCGTTGGCGAACCCTCACATATATTGATCGTGTGGGAGGGGCGGGCAGGGCAGGAAGCGTCAATAAAAGCTTCGAAGCCGTGGCTAACGAAGTGTTAACCCGCCCTGAGGCAGGATGAAGGACGAGCCCATCGAAATCGTGACCCTTGCAAGGCTGTAGTGATGGATGACGACCTGAAACAGCGGGATCTTTCCAGCAAACCCGACGCTCAGCTGACCGCAGATGAGCGTAAGGAACTGAAACGGCGTTTCGACGAGTTCGTCGGAATCATGCGCTCGCAGGGTATGGTTCCGAACCAACCGGCGGCCAAGCCGAAACGCGTCGAAAAGTGGAACCCCATGACTCACAAGCGCCGACGCTGAAGCGGCTTCGGACAGGTTTTATTGCTGCTTGGCGCTCTATTTCTTTCTAAAGGTGTCCAGCGTCACAACATTGTCCGAATCATCGGGTGCCGGATCGCTATCGTCAGCGACCGTGTCCTGGGATTCAGTTTCCGTCGACTCGGTCTTGACCTTTCCCGATCGATTGCTGTTGTCTTGTGGCTCATGATCCGCAACGTTGCGTTCAAGTGCGGTCTCATCCGTGACCAGCGCCGTGTCACCGGCTTTGGCCTCGCTTTCGTCTGAATTATCCCCGACATCGAACTGTAAGCCGAAACGCACGGAGGGATCTGCAAACGCAGCCACCGCATCGAATGGGATGGTCAGTTTCTCCGGGACGTCCGAAAAACTCAGGGTCACGCTAAAAATATCGTCACCGACTTCAAGGTCCCAAAACTGGTATTGCAAAATGATTGTCATCTCGCCCGGATAGCGTTCACGCAGATGCTTGGGGATATCGACTCCGGGATGATCGGTCCGGAAGGTAATGTAAAAATGATGCTCGCCTGGCAGCCCTTTTTCGGCCGCATAGGTCAAAGACCGATGCACGACCGATAACAACGCATCCTCGACCATACGGTCGTAACGCAGCGCATTTTCTGAGCGATCTGTATCGTCCGCCATCCTCCGGTCGTCCTATCCCCCTGTGCCCAGCATTTTTTTCTGTGGCAACACCTGATCAATACTCCCAGCCTCGCCAGCCCCGGAAAATCCTGAAACGGCAAGCGGTGGGGCGCTTCTGTTGCCAGGTGCGCCCCGAACCCCGCCTCGACGTGTGAAGGCCGAGGACTTAATTTGGCTACCAACCGCTGTTAAGCGGCGACGGCAAGCCCACTATCGTTGTCATTTGCAACTATAGTTTCGGCCCGATAACGGCGGTACCATGCCGGGTACCAAACACATCTTTACCACGCACGTCGATCCTGTTTCGCCCCCTCGATCCCGGCCAACCTCACAACCCTGATAACGCGGGTTTGTGATGTGCTGGGCGGTTTTGGTGGAGGCGCCGGGTACTGCCCCCGGGTCCGTAACGCTTATTCCACATGCCTGTGTAGCACCATAGTCGGTTTCCCGACCTCTCTAATATAGGGGGATTCCATCAATCTTGAAAGCCTTGGTCGAGGGAAAGACGCAGACAATTCGCTCTGTCACCGCAGCGTGCTAAAGCGGTGGTGCCGCGTCTCCGGGAACGCTATGATTTACAACTCGGTCGAAAGACTCCGTAAGGCCGCCGGATCGGCGAAAAATGAACGCATTGAAGCGGATGAGAGAGCAATCTCGGCGCTGGTAAACAAGAATTAACCAATAGCGGAAGCGAATGAGACAATACCTTGATTTGCTGCACCACGTGCGGACCAACGGCGTAGACAAGTCGGATCGGACGGGAACCGGGACGCGCAGCGTGTTCGGCTACCAGATGCGGTTTGACCTCTCAGAGGGCTTTCCGATGGTCACCACAAAGAAACTCCATGTTAAATCGATCATCCATGAACTGCTCTGGTTTCTCGCCGGCGATACGAATATCGCCTATTTAAAGGCGAATGGCGTGCGTATCTGGGACGAATGGGCTGATGAAAATGGTGACCTGGGCCCGGTATACGGCGCGCAATGGAGATCCTGGCCCGGCCCGGACGGAGAGCAGATAGACCAGATTAAAGGTCTGGTTGATCAAATTCGCACGAATCCGGATTCGCGACGTTTAATCGTAAGCGCCTGGAATGTGGCGAACGTCGAATCCATGGCGCTTCCCCCCTGTCATTGCCTGTTTCAGTTCTACGTCGCGGACGGCAAGCTCTCCTGTCAGCTTTATCAGCGCAGCGCCGATATCTTTTTAGGTGTTCCGTTCAACATTGCGTCCTACGCCCTGTTGACTTTGATGGTTGCACAGGTGACGGGCCTAAAACCTGGCGAATTTGTTCATACACTCGGAGATGCGCACCTCTACAGCAATCATTTTGAGCAGGCGGACCTGCAGCTCGCGCGTCAACCGCTGCCGCTGCCAAGGATGCTTTTTAAGCGGGATGTCAGGGATATCTTCGATTTCTCCTATGATGACTTCGACCTGCAGGGCTATGAGGCGCATCCGCATATTGCTGCCGCGGTTGCAGTCTAGGCCGGGATGAACGGAATGGGCAGCAGTGCACCCCGTTTGGCCATGATTTGGGCCATGAGCGAAAACCGGGTCATCGGCCGTGACAACGCCTTGCCGTGGCGCTTGTCGGCAGACCTGAAGTATTTCAAAGCAGTCACAATGGGCAAACCCGTGATCATGGGGCGCCGGACTTTTGAATCCATTGGCCGTCCGTTGCCCGGCCGTACCAATATCATTGTGACGCGCCAACCTGACTATCGTGCCGAGGGAATCGTTGTCGTGAATGATGTGGATGCCGCGATCGCCGAGGGGAGGCTGGCCGCCGAAGCGACCGGGGCTGACGAAATCATGGTGATCGGAGGGGCTGAGATCTATGCTTTGATGCTGAATCGGGCGCAGCGTCTCTATATAACCGAGATCAGCGGTCAATTCGATGGGGATGCATTCTTTCCCGAGTTCGACCCGGAAGGCTGGTTGGAGACGAGCCGGGAGCAGCACGGATCAAACGAGGATGGACAGCCGGCACATAGTTTCGTCGTATTGAACGCGGTGGGTTAGTGCGATCATCGAGGTGATCAAGTTGCCCAGCTCACTGCGTGTGAATGCCGTCTAACTTCGGCGTATTTTCAAGGTTTCTAACCAGTTTATGAATATTCTATACGTTGGCAGCTGTCAGGGATTTCGGGAAGCCGGTAAATCCTATTACATTCCCAAGAAACTCGTGAATGGCTTTACCCGGAACGGCCACAACGTTTACTGCTTTAACGACCGGGACTTCGCGCGCTACTCGAACATATTCAGATCGCGGAAGTGGGGTATCGCACCGCTGAATAAAAAGCTTCTCGAGGTCTGCGAGGAGCTTGGGCCGGATCTGATCGTTCTGGGCCATTGCGAAATGATTTCCAATGAGACACTCAAGGCGATCCGGGGGATCTGTGCCGGGGTAAAAATTGTCTACCGTAATGTCGATCCTTTGATTCATGAGCAGAATGTGAAGGATATCCAGCGCCGGGTCGGCGTCGTGGATGGCATTTTTATCACGACGGCAGGCGAGAGCCTGAAGCAATTCAGCAGCTCGGGTGGCTTCGTGACCTTCATGCCAAACCCGGTCGACAGCGCGGTTGATACGGTAAGAAGTTTCGAGAACGATTGCGATTTTGATCTGTTTTTTGCAGGTGGGCCGCTCGGCGCGGAGGATCCGCGTCGCGATCTCATGAACAGCCTGCTGACGAACCGCTCGGATTTACGAATTTCCGTTCATGGCTGCGCGATCAACAGGGATTACCTCTCGGGTAAGGCCTATATGGACCGCTTGGCAAAAAGCAAGATGGGGCTCTGCCTGAACCGCACATACGATTACCACTGGTATTCGTCGGATCGGATGACCCAGTATATGGGCAACGGTCTCGTGACCTTTCTGCGCAGCGGGACCGGCTTCGAAGAATTTTTTGGCGAGGAAGACTTGGCTTTTTACGCCGATGAAGCCGAACTTTTACGTAAACTGGATCTTTTCATAGCGGATGACGCGCAGCGCCGCGCGGTGGCCAGGAACGGATGGGAGAAGGTTCACGCAGCCTTTTCCGCCGAGAATGTCACGCAATACATCCTGGACACGACTTTCGAAAAAAAATTGTCCCTTGATTATTGCTGGCCCACTGAAAAGTACTAGAAAGCTCTAAGCTGCGATCCGGAACTTACGGCCATACTTAGGGCTTTCTTCAAGCTTTTCCGTTGGCGGCGCGTCGCGCTTCTGCAGAACGCTCTTCTTGGATGAACAGCGCTTTGTAGTAGGAGAAAAGCTGGAAGAGTGCTGCCATCACGGCAAGCAGGAATCCCATCTTGCCTTCCTTGTAACCCTTGCGGCCCCATAAGGCCTTGATAAAGCGGTGACAAGATCGCCGAAGCACCGTTCTGAACCGCGGTAGTGGCTTTTGAACCATGTCAAGAGCACGCATATCGCTATACCACATCAGGCGCCGGATCATGTCATTCAGGTCGCGATCGACGAGATGTGTGATGTGTCCATCCAGCTCGTGGCGATAATTCTTCATTTCGAGACTCGGGTGGATACGTTGAAGTCCCCAGATTTTACTGCCTTTGGTGAAGAGGCAGCAAGCCGCCGACTTCCCGAACGATCCGGCCCAGCCGTAACGGACGAGACGATGTCCTACATAGTTGTCGAAACGGATCTTATAACAGCCTTCGACACCCCCTTTAACGACCTGTCGTATTTCCTCTGCAGTTTCCGGAAGTACGCGCTCATCCGCGTCAAGCTCCAGGATGAAAGGACCCGCGCAGCCCTCTATCCCGAGATTCCGGCGCACGCCCTCGATATCCCAGGCACCTTCCAGGATATTCGACGTGTACTGCTCGACGATTTTTCTGGTTCCATCCGTGCACTTATCGAGAACCACAACGATTTCGTCGCAAAAGTCGAGCGATTTGAGCGCGTCCTCGATCATATCTTCTTCGTTATGCGCCACGATCAGCCCTGTGAGCTTGTTACTCTGTTCCATCTGTTTTCCGGTGCCATTGCGGACGCGACCGGATCGTTTCACGGCGGTCATGCCGCACTGATTCCAGCGCATGCGAGATTTATAGCCAATCAACTTGCGCCGTACAGGGTTTTTGAAGGTTGGATGTCTAATTCTGCAGAATAGGGTCGGACGGCGCAGTTGGCGGCAACGGTTGACAGCGGACTCCCGCTGGAAAATGGGGACTTGCGCCGGATAGATAGCCCCGATAGATAGCGTTGTGGAATCCGCCGCAGGGGCGAACACGGGGAATGGTGCAACGGATTTCTTTGACGATCAGTCATTCTTTCCGTACACGCTGCGTGATAATTCGGTGCAAGGCCGCGGATAGA
Source organism: Denitrobaculum tricleocarpae (assembly GCF_007004665.1). Taxonomy (GTDB): domain Bacteria; phylum Pseudomonadota; class Alphaproteobacteria; order Kiloniellales; family Kiloniellaceae; genus Denitrobaculum; species Denitrobaculum tricleocarpae. The sequence goes on from NZ_ML660066.1 coordinate 67,286, forward strand.
TATTTTTTTGAACTGTTTGAGATAAAAAGCGTGATGCTCTCCGCTGGCGTTACAAATAGAACTCTTTCCGAGAGACATTCGTCGATCCAGCTGATTTGCGAGAAGTACGGTCTGTTTCAATGGTTGTACTTAGGCATGATCGTTTCTTTTTTTCTATTCGATACGCTCTATCACCGTTTGTATTTTTATGTTTGTGTGATTCCGGCTTTTCTGATTTTCGCCCGTTGGGATGAAGTGCGGCGTGTCATTGGAACGCCATTTTGGCGGTTTTCCGCTCTCTATCTCGTCTATCTCTGGATGACACTGTTCTGGAGTGCCGAGCCAGACTTTCCCGGATTCTTGAATCAAACCCGACTGCTCTTCCTGGTTTTGTTCTTTATCACCGCAACTCTCTATCTTTTGGCGAAGAGTCCCGACTTCTCTGCAAGGATACTGCGCTATTTCGGTTGGGCAGGCGCAATCGGTGCCACCGCTGCAATTGGCTATCATTTGATCATGGTCGGTGATCTCGGTGCCCGGATGGCGGGGCCCGGCCGGGCAGAACACGTGATTATCGGTGCGACGCTCTACGGCGTCGCCGCGCTGTGCCTTCTTGGTACCGTTCTGCGCGACACCGAGCAGCCAAAGATGAAGGTCCTTGGGTGGGCGTCTTTTCTGGTGCTTATCCTTGCAATGCTTCTCACGCACAGCCGCGGCCCGGTTCTGGTAATCGGTGGCGTTATCTGGCTCTATCTTTTTGCACTGGGCCACCGGAAGATCGCCATTTTCATCCCCTTTGCAGGGCTCGCATACCTTCTGCTGATGTGGGCCGATGTGGTTGAGACGGGAAAATGGATCGAACGCGGATCGACACACCGTATCGGGATCTGGATGCAGTCATGGGATCTGATTTCGGCAAGTGCCAAGAGCGTGCTGATCGGTCAAGGCGGTCTGACGGAATATGCCTTCAGGCTCGGAAACGGAAATTTTGTGAAATCGCCGCACAGTCTCTTTATTGCCAATCAGCTCTACGGTGGACTGGTCGCGACCGTTCTGTTGTTCGGTTTGATTGCCTTTGCCCTGCTGAAGGCGATCCAGGGCTATCACCGAAGCGGTAATTTTGTGGTTTGTGCGCTGCTCCTCTTTGGGCTCGGCGTTTGCATCTTCGACTACCGGACGGTCCTGATCAATCTAAGCCACGAGTGGGTCTCCTTCTGGCTACCGGCACTGATCGCGGCCGCCGGCTGGCCCCAAGTGCCGGTCAAGGAACGAGAAACCGCACCGGCCGCTTAAATCCGGCAATCTGGCTGCTCGCAGCACTCAAAGCGTTAGGGCTTGTCGAAGCCTGTGATTTGTCCTCAACACTGAAGCTAAAGTTTGACCCGGTCTACTGCATGACGATTGTGGGGGATTGCCGGGGCGCCGTCGTGCCGGTGGACAGGCGATCCCATATGGATTTTGCAATATCGATGTAGCGTTTGGCGTGCTCTCCGTCAGGTTCCGAGACCACGATCGGGCGGCCTTCGTCGGAGGTAATGCGGATATCGATGTTCAGGGGCATCTCGCCCAGGAAGTTCATCCCCAGGGTCTCCGCCTCTTTCTTCGCGCCGCCGTGGCTGAAAATATGGGATTCGTGGCCGCAATTGGGACAGATAAACACACTCATATTCTCGATTATACCCAGCACCGGAACATCGACCTTGCGGAACATGTTCAGGCCTTTTCTGGCGTCGAGCAGTGCGATGTCCTGAGGTGTTGAGACAATGACCGCGCCGGCAAGCGGAACCTGCTGTGCCATTGTGAGCTGCGCGTCGCCTGTTCCCGGCGGCATGTCGACGATCAGCACGTCCAATTCGCCCCATTCGACATCCCGAAGCATTTGCTGAAGCGCGGATTGCACCATGGGGCCGCGCCAGATCATGGGGGTGTCCTCGGCGACGAGAAAGCCCATCGACATGCATTTGATGCCGAAGTTTTCCATCGGCTTTAGGATTTTTCCATCGGGAGAGGTCGGCTTGCCCGAAATCCCCATCATGCGCGGCAGGGAAGGGCCGTAAATGTCGGCGTCGAGCAAGCCGACCTTCAACCCAATGCGTGAAAGAGCGAGAGAGAGATTGGTCGCAGTGGTCGATTTGCCGACGCCGCCCTTGCCGCTCGCGACCGCGACAATGGCACCGACGCCCGGCACCATCTGACGCTGTTGTCCCGCGCCGCCTTGTGCAGGCGGACGCTGGCCCGCTGCTTGAGGCGCGCCACGGGCCGGGGGAGGCGGTGGTGCGGCATTCTGGTTGCCGGCGTTCTGGCCGCCGGAACTGTGAGCTGTCAGAACCGCTGTGACCGAGAGAACCCCCGGAAGCGCGTGAACCGCATCTTCAGCCGCTTTGCGAAGGGGCTCGAGTTTCGGTCCGCGTTCGGGCGCAACTTCGATTGCGAAGCCGACGTTACCGTCCTTGATGACAAGTCCGGAGACCATATTTAGGCTTACAATATCGTTGTCGTTTTCCGGGTCTCGAACACTTTTCAATGTATCGAGAATTTGCTGCTCGGTGATCTGGCTCATCCTTGAAACCAACGCCCTTCTGCCAATATTCCGTCTATGGCTGTAGACATGGTATAAATGTCCGCTGGATGCAAATAATTCCGGAGTCGAGCCGTATCCGGGCATTACGCCCGTGATATTGAGGCGAAATAGGTCTATATGAACATCGTCGTGCGAAAAATCGCGCTTTGAGTGTCTGAATAGTTAACGGGAAAAGCTTGAATGCCCTGGGAAAATAAAGGCGGCGGCGGCCCATGGGGCGGCGGCTCCGGCGGTGGCGGTAATGGTGGTGGCAATGGTGGCGGCCCTTGGGGCCGTGGCGGCGGTGGTGGGCCTTCCGGTCCAACGCCACCGGACATCGAGGACCTGATTCGAAAGAGTCAGGATAAAATCAAGGATATCATGCCCGGTGGCGGCGGAATCAACGGCCCGGTCGTGGGCGTGATTGCAGCCCTGGTGTTGGCCGTCTGGTTCGTTGTCGGCGGATTTTATCGCGTCGAGAGTAACCAGGAGGGCGTTGAACTCGTTTTCGGTAAGTGGGTCAACTCCACCGGGCCTGGCTTGAACTGGAACTGGCCTTACCCGATCGGGTCCGTACAGACACCTGGTGTGACCAATATTACCCAGACCGACATTGGGTTCGCCCGTACAAGCCGGGGCGGAACGACTGCTCAAAAGCGCGATATACCCGAAGAAAGCCTGATGCTGACCGGTGACCAGAACATCATCGATATCGATATGTCAGTTCAGTGGCGCATCGGCAACGCGGGCGACTATCTCTTCAACATTCGGGACCCAGACCAGACCGTGAAAAAGTCGGCGGAGAGTGCTCTTCGTGAAATTATCGGTCAGACGGATATCCAGCCAGCTCTGACGGAAGCCCGTCAGGACGTCGAGGCGCAAACCAAGACCTTGCTGCAGGATATCCTCAACGATTATCAGGCCGGTATCGAGATCACGGTGGTCCAGCTGCAAGAAGTGCAGGCCCCAAGTGCTGTGACGGATGCTTTCGATGACGTTGCGCGTGCGCTGCAGGATCTAAACCGCTCGCGAAACGAAGCCGACAAGTATCGGAACGATGTTCTGCCCCGAGCCCGCGGTGAAGCGCAAAAGATGATCCAGGGAGCTCAAGCCTACAAAGAGCAGTTGGAGAACGAAGCAGAGGGTGAAGCGCAGCGCTTCCTCTCAGTCTATGAGGCTTACAAACAGAACCCCGAGGTCACCAAGCGCCGGATGTATCTCGAGACGATCCAGGGCGTTCTGAGCCAGACCGATAAGGTCATCATGGATGGTTCCTCGACGGGCGCTATTCCTTACCTGCCGTTGAACGAATTGCGCGGCAACCGCGTGCTCGGCAATTAAGGAGGGCCGGAAACATGTCTCAAACTAAAGTATTCGTTGCGGCCATTGTCGTCATCCTTCTTGGCGTGGTCGTATCAGCGACCCTCTTCACGGTCCACCAGACTCAGCAGGCGATCGTGATGCAGTTTGGTAACCCGAAGCGGGTCATCACCGAGCCCGGGCTCTGGTACAAGATCCCGTTCATCCAGAACGTGCAGTACTACGAAAAACGCGTACTCAATCTGGATCCACAGTCCGAGAGCGTCATCCTAACCGACCAGAAGCGTGTCGTGGTCGATACTTTCGCGCGTTACCGGATTGCCGACCCGCTAAGATTCTTCCAGACGGTTCGGACTGAGTCAGGTGCACGACAGACTCTGTCCTCAATCATCAACGCCAGTACGCGTGGTGTTTTGGGTAATGCGACCTTGGCATCTGTCTTATCGGCAGACCGGACACCGATCCTGCAGCAGATTCGCGAGCAGGTGAACACCGAGGCCGATAAATTCGGGATTGCAATCCTTGACGTGCGTCTTGTCCGGGCAGACTTGCCGGAACAGACGGTTCAGTCGGTCTATGATCGGATGAAGTCAGAGCGTGAGCGGGAAGCGGCGGAATTCCGGGCCCAAGGTAAAGAGCTGGCGCAGCGTATTACTTCCGCTGCCGATCGTGAGGCCACGGTTATCATTGCGGAAGCGACGCGTGAGTCCGAAATTCTTCGAGGTCAGGGCGAAGGTGCGCGCACCAGGATCCTGAACGATGCTTACGGTCGGGACGCGGAGTTCTTTAACTTTTACCGCTCCATGCAGGCCTACGAAGCAACGTTCGCGAACGACAATTCCTATCTCGTGCTTTCACCGGATAGTGAATTCTTCGACTTCTTCAATAGTGTCGACGCTGGCGATACGGTGCGGAGAGACGCAAATGCGGCACGCAGAGAGGCAGAGGCAGCACGGCGTTCAGGGAACTGAGCGGCGCAGGCGGCTGCTGTCGTGATATAAGCCGGCCGCAAAGAAAATATTGCTTTTCTTTGCGGCCGGCGGAAGACAGTTATGACTGACTTTCTGACGGGACTTGCGCTGGTCCTTGTGATCGAAGGCCTATTCCTTGCTCTTTTTCCGATGCGTTTGAGGGAAATCCTGACCCTGCTTGAGAGATCGCCGACGGACGCTTTGCGCATCGGCGGTCTGACAGCGGCGGCGATCGGTGTTTTGGGCGTATGGTTGCTGCGTGGCTGAGCCACTCTTTGGCATTTAAAGCAATCGCAGATGGCGGCCGATGTGAGGTCAAACAGGCGGCGTGTTGACAAAGCATTGTGACAAACGCCACATTTACGCCCCTTTTCTCTCACAGCTTATTGATGACGTGCCCGTACGTATTTTAAAGGCTTTCCCTTGATCGCAGGGAAGAGAATAATAGATACCGGTTACCACGCGACGGGCGAGGGAACGTCGTTCTGAACACAAAACATGAGGTGATGACGGTGACGCTCGGACATCGATCCCAACCACGCTGCCGCGCGAAGGCCGTGGCCAAAGCGCAGGAGAGCCGCAACACCGGTCTTGTGGTGTTAGCGGTCACGACAATCATTGCGCTAACGCTCTGGTCTTTTTCCGCTCAAGCGCGCAACGCGCCCGAGAGTTTTGCTGACCTGGCGGAGAAGCTTTTGCCTTCGGTCGTAAACATCTCGGCGAGCCAAAGGGGAACAGGCAGCGGCGGCCGGGCGGAAGATCAACAAGAAGGACCTGCGCCAGGACAGGATTTCGAAGAATTCTTCAAGGATTTCTTTGAGCGCCGCGGTCGTCCGCCCGAGAGACGCCGTGGAGGTTCGCAGGGCTCCGGCTTCATCATTTCAGAAGAAGGCTTCATCGTTACCAACCATCACGTGATCGAGGGAGCTGACGATGTTTCGGTTCGCCTGCATGATGGTGTGACCCTGAAAGCCGAGGTCGTTGGCAGCGACGAAAAGACTGATTTGGCGCTTTTGAAGGTTGATCCGCCGAAGGATATCGTGGCGGTTGGATGGGGCGATTCCGACGAGACCCGGATTGGCGACTGGGTGGTTGCCATTGGGAACCCCTTCGGATTGGGCGGAACAGTGACGGCGGGGATCGTCTCCGCCCGCCAGCGCGACATCAATGCAGGTCCCTACGATGATTTCATCCAGACGGACGCTGCGATCAACCGAGGCAACTCCGGCGGACCGATGTTCAACCTGGATGGCGATGTGATTGGTGTCAACACGGCTATCTTCTCGCCCTCGGGCGGATCAGTTGGCATCGGCTTTGCGATTCCCTCGACGCTTGCTCGCAATATTGTCAGTCAGCTCCGTGAATTCAAAGAAGTAAAGCGAGGCTGGCTTGGCGTCCATATTCAGACGGTAACCGATGAACTGGCTGAAGGGCTGCGCCTCAAAGACTCAAAAGGCGCGCTTGTGGCTTCGGTGACCGAGGGCGGACCGGCTGAGGAAGCGGGCATTCTTCAGGGCGATGTGATCTTGAAGTTTGATGGCCGCGTTGTGCCCGATATGCGGAAACTGCCGCGCATGGTGGCGGAAACCCCCATTGGGGAATCTGTGGATGTCGTTGTTTGGCGTCGCGGTGAAGAAAAGGTCGTAAAGGTTGATCTGGGCCGGCTGCAAGACGAGCCGCAGGTTGCCGCAGTGCCCCAAAACCCGACCCCGGACGACGTGACCGGCGAAGTTTCGGATCTGGGACTGGCGCTCGGGCAAATTACGCCGGAACTTCGTCAGCAGTTCGAGCTTGATGATAAGACGAACGGTGTGGTGATCACCGATGTTGAACAGGACAGCACCGCGGCGGAAAAAGGTCTGCGTCCTGGCGATGTGATCGTCGAGGTCGATCAGGAAGAGGTCGGAAACCCTGCTGAGGTCCAGCAACGGGTCGAAAAAGCCAAAGAAGAGGGCTATCGGGTCGTGACGCTTCTGGTGTATCGCCAGGGTGACTTCCAGTGGGTGGCTGTTCGCCTGAAGAAAGACGGCTAGGTTTAGACGCTTTTGCCGCGGCGCGTCTGTGGCATTAGAAAAGGCGGCAACTTGTACAAGTTGCCGCCTTTATTTTTTTTGATTAATCGTCTTTAAAATCTATTTTAAATGAAAATAAAATAGTAATAATTTCGTAAATACTATATTTTTAATTATTTTTACTAAAATAAAATAGAATTAATTTAAAATTTTATACAAATATATTTATTAAATTTATTAAACTCATATATTTATGTGTTGTTTTCGTAAGTATTCTAATCGATTTTTTAATCTCGTTCAAACAAACTGCGGCCTCAAGTTTGACACAGGAAGTGCTGCTCCAGGACGGAGCGGTTTAAGTCAAGGAGACGCCCGCAATGACCGACGACCTTTCCCCGAGGTTTCCCGAAACCAGCGCAGATCCCGATGAGAATTCGCAGACTGATGTTGCGTATGGTGGCGACTCGGTCGATGTGGTCGGGCAGGCTGCGCTCGCGAGTGTTGCGGTTCAGCAACCTGCGCCTGGGGCCACCCAGGAGTATAGCAACCTGGTTGGGCGCAGCTTCTTTCTCGACTTTGACCCTTCGGCTGCCGAGTTTCTGGTTGAGGGAAACAACGTCGTTCTTGGCTTCGACAATGATGGCGACAATGTCATCGACAGCCGGATTGTCTTTCTGAACTTGGTCGATTCGGCCAACGGTGATGCCGCGCCCACCTTTCAAGTCGGTTCGGTTCAGATCCCCGTGTCGCAACTGATCGCGCAGGCGCAACAGCTCTCCGCTGAAGGTGCTCCGCTTGAGACGGCAGCGGGAACCGAAGCCATTGGTGGCGGCGCCTCCAACTATGGGGACAACCTCGGTGATCTTCTGAGCCTGCTCTCGGCGCAGGGTGTGATCGATGGAACCGCACTGGCCTTTGGCGTGCCTGATCTCGAAGCTTCCCTGGATCCGGTTGATATTGTCGAAGGCACGATCTCCATCGACTTCGTGACGGTCGTGACCGAGGTGCCCGAGGGTGAGGGCAGTGTTGCGGGTGCCTTTGATGGTGGCTTTGAGGATTGGCAGCCGAACCAGCATCAAGGCGACATGGGTCAAAGCCCGATGCGGCTGAATGTGACCTTCAATCAGCCGGAAGGTGACGACGAGGTTCTCAATTTCATCTCGATTACCGATATCCCGGAAGATGTGGTGATTTTTATCGGTGATCCGGGCAATCCTGCAAACGCACAGACAGGAGCGGTCATTCAGATCGACGCGGCGGACCTCGATGAAATTTACATTTTGCCGCCTGAAAACAGTGATGCGGATATTTCCCTCACGGTGACGGCAAACGTCACCGACCCGACGGACGGCATCACGGCGACGACGGCGCCTCTAACGGTCGTTGGCATTGTTGACGCGGCCGCGGATAAGCCCATCCTCTCGGTCCGTTCCTCGTTCCCGGAGATCATGGAGCGGAACGCCCAGGACCTCGATACGCGCGACGGCGATCAGTCCGGGCGAGAAGGCGGCCGTCCGGAAGAAGCCCTGGTGAGTTTCTCCATCGCCGCGACCTTCCCCGACTTTGAAGATGGTTCAGAGAGCCACAGCATCGTGCTACGCGGCGTTCCATCAGATTGGAGCCTGGTCGACAACGAAACACTCGCGGAAGGCAGCTTAACGCATGTCGTGGGCGGGAATGGCCTGGATAGCTACGTTTTTGCGGTGACTGAGGGTTCCTTTGTCGAGACCGTCAGCTTCGATCCGCAAGACTGGTCATCGGAGCGCTTAAGCGATGGCTCACCCAACGAGGCCGGCGATGCGGGCATTACGGTTGAAGCCATCGCCGAGGAAGTGGTCTTCTCGGGCCAAGAATTAACTGAACTGAACGATGTGGCGGTCACGCGCGCCGAGATCCAGATCAATATCGCTGAAGATGTTCCCGAAGCGCAGAATGCTTCGGTTGTTTATGACGAAACCCCTGGTCCCGACGAGGATGCGGATGACATCGCTCAGCTCGAGGAAGCTGTTGCTGAAGATCTGGCGGTTGCTTTGGGTGGCGGGGGGCTGCCAAAGGTCCTGGGGCAAGCTCAGACACAAGTGAATTGGGAGATCTTCACCGACGGGATCGTCGATGCGGAAACGGCGGAACCGTCTCTCTACGCCGTTGCATTTAGTTACGACGGCGAGTCATCGGGCCTCTTTACCGGTGGTAGCGATAACCCGGAGGAGGTCTTCCTCTTCAGCGACGATGGCGACCCGACGATAGTCTGGGGCCGTACAAGCGGCGGGGAACTGGTGTTTGCCGGTCACCTTGAACCGAATCTCGCAGATGAGAATGCGGATTTTACCTTTGTGCAGTTTCAGCAGATCAACCATCCGGATGCCGGCACCGCGGTGGAAGGAGCCCACGACGAGAACGCAACGCCCGGCCTGTCGCTGACCTATGTGGTTACCGATGACGAAGGCGATCAGGATTCTGCGCAAATCGCCGTCGCGATCCGGGACGATGGCCCTTCCGCAGAGGTAGCGACGATCGACTATGACGAGACGCGGGGGCTCGGTGTTGTTGACGGTGATCCGCAAGGTGCGGATGAGACGGACGCCGAATTACCGGAAGGTCTGGCGCTTCCAGCCGACGCCGAGGTTCTTGGTGTGGCTCAGACGACGCTCAGCTATGACTTCGGAACGGATGATCTGGGCAGTTTCCTTCAGATCACCGACGGAGACGGTGCGCTCCATGACGGAACCGACAGCGGTCTTTTCGCGACCGGGGGCGGCGAGTCTATTTATCTTTATGGTGACGGAACAGCGCTCGAGGGCCGGATCGGCGGTGAAGAAGGCGACGTTGCTTTTACGGTCCACTTGGATGGCGACGACCTTTGGTTCGTGCAGCTGGCCGCGATTCAACATCCCGACGGCGGGTCCGCGGACGAGTCGGTCTTTTTGCAGAACCTCGCCTATACGGTTACTGACGGCGATGGAGATACCGCGACGAAGGCGATCACCATCCAGATTCAGGATGATGGTCCGACGGCAAGCGATGTCGTCGAAGACAGGACGCTCGCGGAACGGAATCTGACCGATCGCAATCCCTTCAATGACTCGGCAAGCGGCACTCTCGACTTTGAAGGCGGTCGTGACGGCGCAAGCGTTACGGATATCAGCTTCGCCAAGGCGGGCGATCCGGGCGCGGACTCTGACTTCAATGGCAGTCTTAACTCTGGCGGCGCGCCTGTCGTCTTTGCCGCTGCCGCCGACACTGGAAGCTTTCTCTATTTGACGGGCTCGGCCGACGGCAACGACGTTATCGAGATACGAGTTGAGAAGGCGACGGGCAACTATGTCACAACCCTGCTGGGGCCCATTGATCATCCCGATGCCGGTGAAACCGGTTCGCGCGATAATCTCGATCTCTCTTTCGAATATACCGTGACCGATGGCGATGGAGACAGCGACACCGCGCTTTTGACGGTCCGGGTCAGCGATGATGGTCCTGACGCCAGATGGACGCTGGCGAGCAGCCTGAGGGAATCCGATCTCGACAATCAGGGGCAGGAGTCCGTCAGCGGGCATCTGCGTTTTGACTTTGGCGCGGACGGCGCCGGCGACGTCACTGTAACGGACCTTTCCTGGGCCCATGACGTCGGCCAGGACGGTGTATTCGACGGAGTCCTGACGGCCGGCGGCGAAGCGGTTGTTTTCGGTGCGGCCAGTGAAGACGGCCTGGGGAATATCGTCCTGACCGGTCGCGCCCCGATTGGCGAGAGCGGTTCGTCGCTCGACGTCATTTCCGTCACGGTGAATCAGACAAGCGGCGCCTACAGCATCGACCTGCAGCGGGCCTTGGACCATCCGGATGCCGGTCAAACCGGGTTCCTGGACCAACTGCTTCTTGCCTTTAAATACACCGTCACCGACGCGGATGGGGACAGCGACTCCAATCTCCTGAAAGTTTTTGTCCGGGACGATGGTCCTGATGCCCGCTGGACTGCTTCCGAAGAAGCGCTCAAGGAGAGCAACCTGCACGACCAGGGCTTCGAAAAGCTTGAGGGACAGCTCAAGATCGACTTCGGCGCCGATGGCCCCGGGAGCGTGTCGGTTGATGATTTGCGCTATGTTGCCGATCCCGAAGGCCGCTTTGGCCGCGGACTCTCGCTGACATCCGGCGGTCAGCCGGTCACCTTTGGTGATGCTGTCGATGATGGCGAAGGCAATATTATTCTGACTGGTTCCGCGCCGATTGGCGAAGGCGGCGCACCCCTGCCGGTGATGACCATCACGGTCGACAAGTCGTCGGGTGCTTACAGCGTTGAGCTTCAGCAGCCGGTTGATCACCCGGATGTCAATCAGACCGGCAGCCGTGACCCGATCCGGCTTTGGTTCGAGTATAGCATCAGCGATTTTGATGGCGACAGCGATGCGAGCTGGCTGCAGATTGACATTTGGGATGACGGCCCGCGCGCGGGTAGCACGATCGCGGATGAGCCACTCAGCGAGGCCGGGTTTCATGACGATGGCAGCGAAGCTATCCATGGGGACCTGGACTTTGACTTCGGTGCCGACGGTGCGGGGAGTATCTCCAGCGTCAGCTATGCCGGTGCGCAGGACTCTGAGGATGCGTCCGCGACGCCTCTGACGTCTGGCGGCGCGCCCGTGGTCTTTGGAGCCACGGCCGTCATCGACGGCATGTTGGTTTTGAAAGGCGTTGCCGCCGACGAAGATGTCATCGAGATCAAAGTTGATCAGCAGACCGGTGAATACTGGGTGACTTTGCTTGGTCCCCTCGATCACCCGGATGTGGGCGAGGCCGGGTCTGCGGACCCGTTGGAACTGACTTTCGACTTCATCGTCCAGGATAGTGATAGCCCTGACTTTGCGAGAGGCAGCTTGAGCGTCACGATCGAGGATGACGCACCGGTTCTGGTTGACCCCTGCGTGCATGGCAATCTGATCGTCAACGGCAGCTTTGAAGAGGGTCACGGCCTCGGTAGCCGAAACTGGAACACCTACGGCGAAGGCCGGATTCCAGGATGGAACCCCGACCTAGACGCTTCGAACGCTCCAATCGAAATCCAGAACGGCAACCTCGGCGGTATTCGCGCCCAGGACGGTACGGCCAAGCTGGAGCTCGATTCACACGCACGGGGATCTTTTTCGGACTCCAACGCGCATGTCTATCAGGATGTGAATACCAAGCCTGGAGAGACGTACGAATTGAGCTTTCAGTACGCACCGCGACCACGCGACGGGGGCAGCGGCAGTAGCGATGCCGAGGTCTGGTGGAATGGCGAGAAAGTCGCCACCCTGACCGACGAAACCTCCGGCTGGCGTGAAATCACCTTGAACGTGAAAGGCGGGGAGGCAGATATAACGCGTCTTGAGTTCCGTGCCGTCGGCAAGGAAAACACGCTCGGCGGTTACATCGACAATGTGTCGCTCTGCCCCTGTGCGGCTGTCGACGAAGACGACCTGCCGGACGGCAGCGATGGATCCCAGGCGGCCTCGATCGTTGCGGTGCTTGGCGTGGACTTCGGCGCCGATGGCGCGGGCTCAATCATTGCCGCGGACGGCCCGAACGGACTGATGTCTCAGGGTGAGGCTGTGAGCTACAGCTACGATACGGCTAAGCAGACTTTAACCGCGATGGCTGGCGGGACCGTCGTCTTCACGGTGATCTTCGACGCCGCAGCGGGCGAGTTTGGTGAATTCACCTTCACCCTGGCGGAACAACTCGACCATCCCCTGACCGGCGAGGATATTCTCGATCTGGGCATCACCTTCACGGCAACGGACGGCGACGGCGACTTCGTCGAGGGAACCGCCAACGTTAAAGTGGTCGATGACGTTCCGGTCGCGGAAGACAATCTCGCGGAGGTAACGGAAGGCGGCGTCGTAACCGGCAGCCTGATTTCCGATGCCGGCCCAGACGGTGTGGACGAAGTCGGAGCGGATCAGGCCGGTGTCATCAGTAAGATCGTTCACCGGGGAGTCTCTTACGAACTGAGTAGCGACGGTACGGATTTGGCTGTGACCGGGGGCGACCCGGCACCGGTCGAAAATACAGATTACAGCTTCGACGGCTCGGCGCTGGTTATCAATTCGACAGAGTTGGGTGGAACGCTCACTGTCCAATTGACCGGAGAGAATGCTGGCGAATACAGCTATCAGTCGGTCGATGGCGAACATGCTACGACAACGGTGACGGCTGGTTTCGCTGCGGGCGAAAGCCTGAGCAAATCGCCTGCCGAATGGGTTGCATCCTTTGAAAGCGAAGGCTTCACGCTCTCCGCGTCACGATGGAATCCCAACACTCAGAGTTACGAGGATGGCGTTGCGCTTGCCAGCAAGAATATTCGCATTGAAGGCAGTAACCTCTACGGCGGTGTTGGGACAAACGGAGACGGCAACGCCGGCAATGACGCCGAGATCTCATATCGGAATGTCGCAGGTCTACCGGACGGCGCACCGTTCGAGTATATCGACATCGGCCTGCCTGGTGAGACGGATTCAGCGAGCGTTCTGGTGGGTGCGCTCTTTGACGGTGTGCTCTACGACGCAGGCAACATCGAGCAGTTAACAGTTGAGGTTTCCAGTGATGGCGAAACCTGGACGTCTGCAACGATCGATCCGGTGCGCGGCGATTACGACGGTCTCGTATCCATCAACGTCAGTGCCGATGAGGCCTTCAGTCAGATCCGTGTGACTCCGATCCAAAGCGACAACGGTTCAAGTCATCACAACAGCGATTTCCTGATCCTGGGAGTGACTGCGCATGACTGTGAAATGAAGCTTGAGGAGAGCTTTGATTACACGCTGCGTGACAGCGATGGCGACACTTCAAGTGCGGTGCTGACGGTTAGTGTCGAGCCGGGTGTTGCCGCGCCCTCAGTAGAAATCCTCCTCGAGGGCGAAGCGGACGCGATCGTGATCAAGGAAGACACGACCGGAACCATCAACTTCACTGCGACCGCAGAGGGTGACGATGTGGTCACCGAGATTGAAGTCACCGGACTCGATCCGACCGCGACCTACAACTTCAGCCAGATCGAACTGGATCATCCGGGCGCGAGCGTTGCGGTCTCTGCCGATGGGACATCAGCGCAAGTGACCGGTTTGAATACCGCGTCGGTGCAGAGCAGCTTCAACGTCACCGCTCCGAACGACAGCGACGTCGATCTCGGCACCGTCACGGTGACGGCGACGGCGCGCGATGAGGGTTACTGTCATACCGGCCTGACGGCGAGCGCCAGCGACACCGCAGATGTGATTGTCGACGCCGTTGCCGACCCGATCACGATCACCAGCTTTACGGTGACGGACTCTGCGGGTGATGAGGATGTCACCTTCACAGCCGGTGAAATCGGCAGATTGCACATTGCGGCGGTCTGGGGCGACGGCGTCGATGGGTCCGAACAGCACAACGTGAAGATCGAACTGCCGGAGGGGTTCGTCTTTACGGAGTTTGCAGAGGGTCAGTCTACGCTTTCGCTCGACGATGTCGCGCTGCCGTTCGACATGACACTCGCTGTCCAGGCCACCGATGCGGTCACCGACGCCGAGAATCTTGCCTTCACGGTTAAGATCGATGGTCTTGAACTCGCGACCTTGAACGGCGGTAACGGGGACAGCGGGTTCGAGACGGATCTCTCCGACAATAGCGAGACCGCCGAAGCTACGGCTTACGCGTCGGTGCAGGTGATAGAACCCGATCCGATCCTTGTCGTCGGCAGCAATGCGGACGACGACAACGAGAGCACGACGGCGCACAGGGTCCCTTCTGAAACCGCGACCGAAGGCGAGATCCTTGGCGCAGATGGCGACGACATTCTGATCGGCGATGTTGGTGGATCTGGTTCTACAGAGGTGCCGGTCAATGTGTCCTACGTTATCGACGTCTCCGACTCCATGAGCTTTGTCCGCGTCAATATACCCGACTTCCAGACTTCGGGTCCGAACGCCAGCGGCTATCGCCTCAAAGGCCTGCCGCCTGGCGCCCGGATCCAGTATGGCGATGACTATGCGGACTCAGTTCATGTAAACAGCTCCGGAACGGCGGTCCTGCGCGACGAGCAGATGGGCGATCTCATCATCCGTCTGCCTGGCCGCGCGCTCGATATCAATGAGCCCGGTTTTAACGTCACGGTCCAGCCGATTAAGTTTACCTGGTTCGGTACGAGAAATGTCGGTCGCCCCATCACCAAACATGTGGAACCGTCAGAGGCCGGACTGGTGGAGGCGAAGGAGGCCTTCACGGCGCTGCACGAGTCCCTGCGCGGCCAATTGGTCAACGATAATCTGACCACCTTCCAGCTTGTAGCCTTCAACGGTGGGCTCGCGATCAACCAGGTCTTCACCTACGACCCGACGAGCGACCGCTTCGAGAATGCGTCCGGCAAGTCGCTGGAGAGTGTGATCGCAAAGTTGGACGCCAGCGGTGCGACGCAGTTCGAAGGACCGATCCAGGCTGTCGAAGACTTCCTGAATCAGGACGACCGGCACGAGAATGCCGTCAACAAGGTCTATTTCTTGAGTGATGGCGAGGACAATAATGGCTATGATGCTTCTGTCGGGTTCGAGGGTATCGACGTCAACATCCAGGTCTTCGGTGTTGGCACGGAGATCGTCCCCGAAGAGCTTGCCAGGGTTGCGGGCGAGGGTAACGAAGACTCGAGCGTAACGATTGTCGAGGAAACCGAGAGTCTCTCCGCGCTTCTGGGAGAGCAGACCCTGACCATCATGAATGCGGTCGGCGAGGACGAGATCCTCGGTGGTGATGGAAATGATCTGATTTTCGGCGACGTTATCAACAGTGACTGGATGTTGGACTCACTCGAGGATGGCGGCCTTGGCGCGGCCGGTGAAACTGGCGGCGGCTATCAGACACTGGTCGATCACCTGACCACGACTCTTGGCCATACGCCGAGCAAGCTGGACATGATGACCTTTGTCCAGGATTATCAGGATCGCTTTATTGAAGAGGCCGCGCACGATACGCGGGGCGAAGCAGACCTGCTGAACGGCGGAGATGGCGACGATATCCTGCTTGGCCAGGGCGGGGCTGATATTCTGATTGCCGGCGCGGGTGACGATGCGCTCTACGGCGGTGCCGATGGGGATACATTCGTGTTCAACCTGGGCTCTGACGAGGGGAACAATACGATCTTCGATTTCTCGGTCAGCAGCGGCGACTTCCTGTCGTTCGAGGATGTCACGGACGGCGGTGACGCCGGCGAAGATATCTCGATCGAAGACGCGGTCGCGTCCTTCTCCAAGACCGACAACGTTGTGACGTTGGAACTGCAAAGCGGCACGACCATCGTCTTCCAGGATATCGACAATGCGATCAATGACCTGGTCGATCTCGATACAAGCACATTGATCAACGGCGCCTGATGGGCTCTTGAGGCCTTACTCCTGAGGCAGTTGAAGGAAAGCCGGCCGAAAGCAGTTATGCTTTCGGCCGGCTTTTCCGATTGATGAAAGAGCGTCAGGCGGAGTGAGGGTGACCGGGGGCAACCTGTCTCCCTTAGAGCAGATCCGGATTAGGTGTATAGTCCCACGGTGTGATGGTATCACATTGAAGACCATCGATAAGGAAGCACTATGGGACAGGTACTACACGGCAGCGCCACGACGACTCATGCTGTCCGAGCTGCGATACAGCGATCGA
>NZ_ML660067.1 GCF_007004665.1 Denitrobaculum tricleocarpae
TGTTCTGCAGGCTCAAGGATTTCAGGAGGATAGCGACCCGCTACGACAAGCGTGCCGACACCTTCCTCGCGGCCATATGCCTCGCCGCTTCCATCACTTGGTGGATCAATTGAGTCCCGACCCTAGTCCTTTGAATCACTCAAAGGACTAGGTTGAGCGGGAGTTGCGGTCCAAAGGTTCGAGTGTTAGCGTCTGCCACTGCCCCTTTCGCGGAATTGAGAGTTAGCTATGCGCTGGATTATTCTGTCGGCCACCCATCTTGCCGTGCTCGCGATCGGTTTTGCGCTCGGGGTTTATTTTCTGCCGGTCCTGACCGCGCCTGAAAGCCTGGACGATGCCATGCTGGCCAGCACGGCGGAAGGCGCCCTCTTCGAGACGAGCTTCAGCCGTGAGCTCAAGGGCAGCGACTTTCTGCACTGGGGGGAAGGCAGCGTGAGCATTTCCGCGCAGAACGTTGTGCATCAGGGAAACCTCGCACCCGGCCCCGACTACAAACTCTACCTGGTGAAAGACTTCGTCGAGAACGAAGAAGAGTTTCTGCGGGTGAAGAGCGAAGCGCAGGTCATCGGTGACGTGAAAACCTTCGACGGCTTTTTGCTCGAGGTTCCGGCGGGCGTGGACGTCAGCGCTTACTCCACCGTGCTTGTCTGGTGCGAGGCCTTTAACGAGTTCATCACCGCGGCGAAGTATCAGTAAGCCTGCGCTTTGCGTACGGGTATGCATGCCGGCAGCTCACGCCTGAAGTGTTGGTGCACCCATTGCAGTTCCGATCTTTCGGCTGCAATGAAAGCTTCATAAAACAACCCAGGTGATAATTCCTTTTCCGGACCTATATTGACTTTGGCACGGCCATCGCCCACCGGAAAACGAGTGACCCCACCCATGACGACGACTTCCCCCGCGCAAGAAGCCGCCCAAACCTCCGTCGATCCCCTGAACGCCTCCGATCCCTACGCCAGGGAAGCGCAGACCTTCCCGGTCCTGAACGACGACCAGATTGCGCGGCTCGCGGATTACGGAAAGACGGAAGAACTCGAGAAAGGCACCGTCCTCTTTTCCCGCGGCGACAGGGGCGCCGACTTTTTCCTGCTGCTCGAGGGCAGCATTGAAATCTACGAGGAGCTCGGCAACGGCAGGACCGAGACCATCACGGTCCATCGGAAACACCAGTTCACCGGCGAGCTCGATCTCTTCAACGACCGCAAGATTCTGGTCGGCGGCCGCACCGGCGAAGACAGCAAGCTCGTTCGCCTCACCCGCGCCGACTTCAACCGCATGTCCAGTACGGAACAGGATATCGGCGAGATCATCATGCGCGCCTTCATCCTGCGCCGCTCGGCCTTCCTGCTGCACAATCAGGCGGGCGTGACGCTGGTCGACCACGGCAACACCTTTAACTGCCTGCGGATCCAGCGCTTCCTGGTGCGCAACGGTTATCCGGTCCGCGTGCTGAACGATGACGATGCCGCGCGGCGGAAAGTCATCGAGGGCTGTCGCGTGGATATGAACAACCTGCCGGCTGTGGTGGTGCCCGGCGACAAAGTGCTTCAGAACCCTTCGACGGCGGAACTGGCGGACGAGCTCGGGCTCACCGAAGATATCGATGAGGATCACATTTTCGATCTTGCGGTCGTGGGCGCAGGGCCATCAGGCCTCTCCGCTGCGGTGTATGCTGCCTCGGAAAACCTGGACACCATCGTCATTGAAGAGGAAGCGCCCGGCGGTCAGGCGGGCACCAGCTCGAAGATCGAGAACTACCTCGGCTTCCCGACCGGCATCTCCGGTCAGGCGCTGGCGGGCCGGGCCTGGATTCAAGGTCAGAAGTTCGGCGCCCAATTCGCCATCGCGCGTGCTGCCGAGGCGATTCGCAAGCAAGGCGACAGCTTCGAGATCGCCATCGCAGGCGGCGCCCGGGTGCGTTCGCGTGCGGTGGTCCTGGCCTGCGGCGCGACCTACCGGAAACTCTCGCTGGAGAACTACGAGAAGTACGAAGGTCAGGGTATCCACTACGCGGCGACGGCCATCGAAGGCCAGCTCTGCGGCGATGAGGAGGTGATCGTGGTCGGCGGCGGCAATTCGGCGGGACAGGCCGCGGTCTTTCTGTCCGGCTTCGCGGCCCATGTGCACGTACTGGTGCGCCAGGACGGCCTGGCCGCCAGCATGTCGGACTACCTGGTGCGGCGGATCGAACAGTCCTCGAAGATCACGCTCCATACCAATAGCGAAATCTCGGAGCTGCATGGTGAGCGGCTCCTGAACCAGGTGACCTGGAAGAACCGCAAGAGCGGAGAAACCTCGACCCGCGACGTGCACAACGTCTTTGTGATGATCGGGGCCGTCCCCAATACGAAGTGGCTTGGCGACTGTGTCGAACTTGACGATCACGGCTTCGTTAAAACGGGACAGGCCAGCGGGTCCGGTGCGCCTCGCTCACCCTTCGCCACCTCGATCGAGGGCATCTTCGCTGTCGGCGACGTACGTGCCAGCTCGGTCAAGCGGGTTGCTTCGGGTGTGGGCGAAGGCTCCGTCTGTATCAGCTCGATCCACCAGTTCATGGCGGAGCGGAGCTAAGGCAAGATTCGGGGCCCGGCGGAACCAAGGCAGAATTCTATCAAAGGCTGCATTGATTCCGTCGGCGCTCTCCTCACGTCGTGCAGTGGAATGCTCTGCAACGCGTGCGAACAGCAAGACAATAACTGACAACAGAGGCGAGGGAGCGGACATGAACCAGTTCACCCAAAGCGATAACTCCGTACCGGAGATCGTCTTCCAAGGCGCGGTACAGATCGACCCGCAAGCGCATTGCGACGACGAAATCCTCTCCTTGCTCGAAGAATGGGATTCGAGGCCCACACCCTCCAACCCCGGAGCCGCGATCTTTGAGTTGGACAACACCTTCGGCTTTACAATCAGCTATGACGGCAAAGCGAGCGGCTACTGGCCGGATCCGGAAAGCAACATGCTCAGCGAGACCCTCGTGCGCAGCTTCCTCTTCTCCAACGGGATCTGCGAACTGACCGACCTCGGCCATCGCCTCTATCTGGCGAACTACAAACTGATCGCGATGGACGGGCAGGAATACCAGCTGGTCTGCCCCTTCCCGACCGCGTCAGGAAACATCGGCGGCCTTGTCGTTGTCTGCCTCAACAAGAGGATCACACAGCCCTATGCCCTTAGCTAGAGCAGTGGAAGATCACTCAGCCTTGGGATCCGGCAGGGTGCCGAGCGCACTGCCGGCAGCGCGCACGACGCCGCCGATCTCGGTCAGCTGATCCTGCAAGGGGTTGGTCTTGCGCCAGACCATGCCGATGCTGCGCGAGGGACGCGGGTCGGGAAAGCGGGCAACCGAGATCGCGGCGGAGCGGATTTCGAGCGGCAGGGCCATCTCCGGGATGAGGGTCACACCCAGGCCCGCGCCGACCATCTGCACGAGCGTCGAGAGCGAAGAGCCCTCCATGAGGTTCTGGGGCTCCGACCCGCTTGCCTCACAGAAAGACAGAGCCTGATCGCGGAAGCAATGCCCTTCCTCCAGCAGCAGAAGGCGCATCTCCAGGAGCTGTTTGGGACTGGGGACAGGTTTGTCGGCATCCGCCTCCGGGCGCACCAGAACGAAATCCTCGCTGAAGAGCGCGAACTCGCGCAACGCGGGTTCGGAGATCGGCAGGGCGACGATCGCCATGTCCAGGCGCGATTCCAGCAGGTCCTCGATCACAACCTCGGTCATCGCCTCGCGCAGGCGCAGGTCGAGTTCGGGAAAGCGGCTCATAATGAGCTTGATCATCTCGGGCAACAGATAAGGGGCGACCGTGGGAATGACGCCGACACGCAGACGTCCGGCCAGCGGCCCCTGGGCCGCGCGCGCCAGGTCTTGAAGTTCGTCTACGGCGCGGAGGATCTCAGTGGCGCGCCGCGCAAAGTCTTCCCCGAGCGGGGTCAGATGTATATTCCGCACGGCGCGTTCCACCAGAGGCGCGCCGAGCATCGTCTCCAACTCCTTGATTTGTATGGAAAGTGCCGGCTGGGTGATGGCGCAGGCTTCGGCCGCCCGGCCGAAATGCCCCGCACGCGCGAGGGCATCGAAATAGCGCAGGTGCTTCATGGTCAATCCAATCATAAGTATTTTTTATCACACCGGTAAATTCTTTCAACTTCTCTAAATGTCCCATAGTGATTAGAATTATTCTAAGACTAAAGAGCAGACGCATCCCTTACCTATCAGAGGTGAGTGCGCTCAACGACCAACCCCTTGATTTCTTGGATCTCGGCGTAGGCCAATAAAGGAGAGAACGATGGACGGAAGTACCGTAGGCAAATGCCCGGTTATGCATGGCGGCAATACCTCAATGAGCAAACCGGTCACGAAGTGGTGGCCGAGCACACTGAATCTGGAGATCCTGCACCAGCACGGCGCGCGGACCAATCCGATGGACGCGGACTTCAACTATCGCAGCGAAGTCAAGAAGCTCGACTATGACGCGCTCAAGGCGGACATGCATGCGCTGATGACCGACAGCCAGGACTGGTGGCCGGCCGACTGGGGCCACTATGGCGGCCTGATGGTGCGCATGGCCTGGCACGCCGCCGGGACCTACCGGCTGCAGGATGGCCGTGGCGGCGCCGCGACCGGCAACCAGCGCTTCGCGCCGCTCAACTCCTGGCCCGACAACGCGAGCCTCGACAAGGCCCGCCGCCTGCTCTGGCCGATCAAGAAGAAATACGGCAACAGGCTGTCCTGGGCCGACCTGATGATCCTGGCCGGCAACATCGCGTATGAGTCGATGGGCTTCAAAACCTTCGGCTTCGGCTTCGGCCGCGAGGACATCTGGGCCCCCGAAACCGACATCTACTGGGGTTCGGAGAAGGAGTGGCTGGCGCCGAGTGACGAGCGCTACGGCGACATCTCAAATGCCTCGACCATGGAAAACCCGCTTTCCGCGGTCCAGATGGGTCTGATCTACGTGAACCCGGAAGGCGTGAACGGCCAGCCCGACCCGGCACGGACCGCACAGCATGTGCGTGAGACCTTTGCCCGCATGGCCATGAACGACGAGGAAACCGCGGCCCTGACCTGCGGCGGCCACACCATCGGCAAGGCGCACGGCAACGGTGACGCCGACGCGTTGGGCGCCGAGCCGGAAGGCGCGGGCATCGAGGAACAGGGCATGGGCTGGAGCAACCCCAACCAGAAAGGCAAAGCCAACGAGGCCGTCACCTCCGGCATCGAAGGTGCCTGGACCTCGGACCCGACCAAGTTCGACATGGGCTATTTCGACCTGCTGTTCGGTTATGAGTGGGAACTGAAAAAGTCCCCGGCGGGCGCCCAGCAGTGGGAGCCGATCGACATCAAGGAAGAGGACAAGCCGGTCGATGCCAGCGACCCCTCGATCCGCCATAACCCGATCATGACCGATGCCGACATGGCCATGAAGGTCGATCCGGCCTACAACGCGATCTGCCAGAAGTTCATGGCCGATCCAGACTACTTCAAGGATACCTTCGCCCGCGCCTGGTTCAAGCTGACCCATCGCGATATGGGTCCGAAAGCCTGCTATATCGGCCCCGATGTACCGGCAGAAGACCTGATCTGGCAGGATCCGATTCCGGCCGGCAACAGCAACTACGACGTTGCCGCCGTGAAGGCGAAGATCGCGGAAAGCGGCCTCTCCGCAGCCGAGCTCATTGCAACGGCATGGGACAGCGCCCGGACCTTCCGGGGTTCCGACAAGCGTGGCGGCGCCAACGGCGCGCGGATCCGCCTGGCCCCTCAGAAGGACTGGGAAGGCAATGAGCCGGAGCGTCTTGCGAAGGTCCTGGGCATTCTTGAGCCCATCGCCGCGGAAACGGGCGCATCCGTCGCGGACGTGATCGTGCTGGCGGGCAACGTCGGTCTGGAACAGGCGGTCAAGAGCGCGGGCGTCAACGTCGAGGTTCCCTTCGCGGCCGGCCGCGGTGACGCGACCGATGCGCAGACCGACGCAGAGTCCTTTGAGCCACTCGAACCGTTGGCTGACGGCTTCCGCAACTGGCAGAAAACCGAATATGTGGTCTCTGCCGAAGAGATGCTGCTGGACCGCGCGCAGCTCATGGGCCTGACGGCGCAGGAGATGACGGTTCTGCTCGGCGGTCTGCGGACGCTCGGGGCCAACCACGAGGGCTCCAAGCACGGCGTCTTCACGGATCGGGAAGGCACGCTCAGCAATGACTTCTTCGTCAATCTGACCGACATGGCCTACAGCTGGCACCCGGCCGAGGGCGGCACTTACGAAGTCCGCGACCGGAAGTCGGGCGAAGTCAAGTGGACCGCAACCAGCGCGGATCTGGTCTTCGGCTCGAACTCGATCCTTCGGTCCTACGCGGAAGTCTACGCGCAGGACGATAACCAGGAGAAGTTCGTGCGTGATTTCGTCGCCGCATGGACGAAGGTCATGAACGCCGACAGGTTCGATCTGGCGGCCTGATCATCGTAGTCCGGGCGGAACCGACCGCCCGGACCATCCGCTTCCATAGAGAAGCCTTGAAGATCGCCCGCGTGCCGATCCATCTGGATTGCGCGCGGGCGATTTTTTTGACCTGGTTCGAGCATCCAACAGGACCTACTGGCTCTGAGGCGCCCACGACCAGGGCGCGGGCACGGCCTGGGCGATCGACGGCTCCTGGCCGCCCGGCGACTTCAAGGCCGCATCAGAGTTCAACGTGCTGTTGGTCCGGAGGTTGTGATGGGGTCCGTATGACTCACCCCCCAGCGGCCAACGTCGGTTAGATGCCCGGCTTTCTGGCGAAGGACACGAGTGAGAAGGACGCGGCGTCGTTCAAGAACCTGCCTTTGCTTTTCTGCAGATACACTCCGAACACTCCGACAGCGAAGAGTATGGTTAGCGAATCGATCGGCATCAGGCTGTCGATGTAGGTAACGCCGCCCACCATCGCCCAGAGCACCGCGGCGCGGAGGTAAGCGTGTGTCAGAGAGAGGCGTTGCCGGTGTTTGTCGAGCGCTTGCAGACCCAGGAGCCTTTTGCCCGGTGTGGCGCGCCAGATTGAAGCCTCGCAGGGAGGCGCCAGAACCACATAGAGCGTAAAAATCACGGTGGGCCAGTCATATTGCGCTGAGAGGCCGAAAAGAAGATCCAGCGGATATACGATCAGGGCAAGCAGGACCACATCAGCCAAAAACGCGAGTCCCCTGACGAAAGGCAAAGACTCCGCCTCACCATCGAAGAGGGCAGCCCCCGTTTTCCTTTCTTCTTCAATGTGGAGCGCGGCGCCCCCTTTCACACCGAATTTTTTCGATGCCTGTTGTGGCACGTAATCCTTCAAATCATTGAGAAACTCAAGATCTTCCGCGCTGTAATCATAACCGTAAAGCAGGTCGTAGTAACGGTTGCTCCACCCGAAGATGCTGTCCAGGTAATGCAGGACAGCAGACCGCAGCATTGCCGGTTCGTTCCGTTGCTCTTCGCAGGCTTTCCAGTGCGCAATCACACGCGCAAACACAGCATCGCCGAGGGAGGTGCGGAAGTCCTCGGTCAGAAGATGTTCGTCCTGCTCGAAGGCTTTCCAGTTCTCAACGAAGTAATGATCGTTCTTCGAGGCAAGAAGCGCGTCCATGTGGTCCAGAAGATACTGAAAGTCGGGCGGCGCTGTGCTTTCGGCCGGTGTTTCGTCCTGCAGGCTCTCGCTCTGCGGATCCCGATCGCCCGACTCCGGCTCGGAGTGTGACGCCTCGGACACCCCGGGACCGGCGCTGGAAAGCGCTTCATCCTTAGTGTCATCCTGAACTGCGAGATCGTTTTCCACCAGATAGCACGCAAACTTGTAGGCCTCGTGGAGCTGCTGAAACGCGACAGAATCCTCGTCAGGCCGGGTCTGCTTCAGCTTGCGGGCATAAGCGCGCTTGACCTCGCGCTTGTCGTCCGTGGGCGCAATCTCCAAAACCGACCAGGGCGCCGTCACTGCAACGGCCCCGCTTCCATGGCATCAAGCAGTTCCTTGAGTTGCTGGCGAGCCTTCGTGATTTCAGTCGCGTTCTGAGCGTCCAGGACGCGTTCAAAGTTCGCGAGGAGCTCACCCAGCATGGTCCGTTCGTTACCGAGATAAAGGCTGTAGAGATGCTCGCCCCGGGACAGCAGCTCTCTATTCTCTTCCTGTTCGCGCGGGTGAAACTTCAGCGCCGCCAGTCTCTCTTTCGACCTTTCCAGCTCTTCGGCGCTCAGGGTGCCGGGCGACTGTTCGATGACATGATTGATGAGTGTGCCGGTGGAATTGACCTTAACGTCGACTTCCAGCAATCCGTTCATGTCATAGCTAAAACGCAGATCGAAGGTCTCCTCGCCCGCTTTGTTGGGTGGCACCTTCACATCGATCGCGCCCAGAAAGACATTCTTTTCCACCAGCCTGTGTTCGCCCTGATAGACGTTGACCTGGAGCTGTTTCTGATTGTTTTCGACGGTCTGCAGAGTCTCGACCCGGCTGGCCGGGACGACTGAGTTCCGCTCGATGATGGGCAGGAAATAACCCGCACGGCCCGAACCGCCGGGATCGACCACTTCGGTGCCGAGGGTGTAAGGGCAAACGTCGGTCAGGACGACGTCGTCGAGAGACTGGTCCTTCGCCTTCAGACCCGCCTGCACCGTCGCGCCCATCGCGATAGCGAGATCCGGGTCCAGATGACTGGAAGGGATCCGGCTGAAGAGCTTGCCGACCGCATTCCGGAAGATCGCCATGCGCGTCGCACCACCGACCAGCAGCACTTCCTCGATATCCGCAAGGGGAATGCGCGCATCCCGTAATGCTTGCTCGATCGGATTGCGGACGCGCAAAAGGAGCGGCGTAACACAGGTTTTAAACCATTCACCCGAGGCTTCGAATTCGATCTCACCGCCTGCCAGAGTCAAGGCCAGACGCTTCGGCCAAGGCGCATTGATATTGCATTTGACCTCCTCAAGCGCCTCGAAGAGCTGTTGAAGCTCCTGTTTGGTAAGCTGCTCCCGCTCCAGGTCATTTTTTGCCAGGACGTCGCCGACCAGAGCCTCGAGGAAGTCTTCGCCACCCAGGTAGTTGTCCCCTGCGCTGGCATGGACTTCCATGACACCCTCGAAGTACTCGATCACCGAAACGTCGAAGGTGCCGCCGCCCATATCGAGGACGGCAAAGATCCCTTCCTTGCGCTCATGCAGTCCGTAAGCCAGCGCCGCGGCGGTCGGTTCATTGATCAGCCGCCGCACCTTCAGTCCGGCGATCTCGCCGGCCTGTTTGGTGGCGTGGCGCTGGTTGTCGTTGAAATAGGCCGGAACGCTGATAATCGCTTCCTCGACGGTCTCCCCCAGATAGGTCTCGGCGTCTTCCTTCAGGGACTTCAGGACAAACGCACTGAGTTCCGTTGCCGAGAAACGCCGGTCATCGAGCTCAACTTCATGTTTCGTGCCCATCAGCCGCTTGAAGACCGCGACTGTGGCGTCGGGGTGCGTCATAAGCCGGTGTTTTGCGGTTTTGCCGACAATAATGTTCTTCCCGCCATCCAGCCCGACCACTGACGGCGTCAGCAGATCGCCGTGGCGGTTCTCGATCAGCCTGGCCGCACCCTCCTGCCACACGCCGCAGGCAGAGTTCGTCGTGCCCAAATCAATGCCGATAATCGCCATACTATCTGTTCGTCTTTTGAGAGAGAATTTGAGGTCTCGACCGAGGGAGTCTTCGACCTGAACCCCACGCCCAAGGGCATGTTCATGATTATGGCAGGCGGTGTCAATCGATGGATTTGGGCCTGGCTGGGGGCATATTCCACCTTAAAACCCGGAGGAAACTGAAAACCCAGAGCGCCGGATTTACAAATGAATTCAACGGCTTTTCCGTCGAATGCGCTTTTGAAGCCGCGTCTTAGGCATCGCTCGCTTGAAGAGATCACGGAAAAACGGCTAGGCTTTGCGGCAGCCTCGGACACGGCGGCGCGCAGGCGCGATCGGAGATTTATTGCCAACCTAAGGTGGATAACCGGGACCGGTATTACAGATTAAGAAAAGACCATGCCCGCAGCGGGCCACCTTTGAGCTTCGAGGGGAAATGACGTGATCATGTTTCGTTTCGGATTACCGGTTGGATTTCTGGTCGGATTACCGGTCGGAGTGCTGGCCGGCCTCGCCTTCACGCTCGCGGCTGTGCTCACCCCAAATACAGCGCAGGCCAGCAAATGTTTCGCCTACGTCGAACAAGTGCCCGAGTTCCAGCCGTCACCTTCATCGGCGCCGGGCTTCATTCCCGCCGCTTTCTCCGCCGCTCAGCTGGCGCCTTCGGTGCAGATCACCTACGTCACCCACTCGACCTTCCGCCTGGAAACGCCGGAGGGCGTGGTCATCGCCACCGATTATGCAGGTTTTGCCGGGGCCGGAGTGGTGCCGACGGTGGTCACCATGAACCACGCCCACGAGACCCACTACACCGCATTCCCCGATCCGGCGATCCGGCACGTGCTGCGCGGCTGGAACCCGCAGGGCGGGCCGGCAAAACACAACCTGACGGTGGAAGACGTTCTGATCCGGAATGTGCCCACCGATATCCGCCGCTGGGACGGCGGTGCCGAGCGTGACGGCAATTCGATCTTTATCTTTGAAGTCGCCGATCTCTGCATCGGCCATCTGGGTCACCTGCATCACAAACCCACGCCGGAGCAGCTGGCCATGATCGGGCGCCTGGACGTGGTCTTCGCGCCGGTCGACGGCAGCTATACCCTGGATCTGCCGACAATGATCGAACTGCTGAAGGAGCTCCGCGCCAGTCTCGTGATCCCCATGCACTCCTTCAGTGACAGCTCGCTCCGGCTGTTCCTGGCCGGCATGCTCTCGGATTTCGAGCTCGATATGGCGAAGGACGCAACCATCGAGATCTCGCTGACCACACTGCCCCGGCAACCAACCGTGTTGGTGCTGCCCGGGCGCTGAAAAACAGCCTCCCAGCGCGAGAGCTGGCCTCCAACAAAGAGAACTTCATCCGGTTCAAGCCGAAGCGATGGCTTCCAGACCGGCGAGCGTGGGTTTCCGGGCCAGGTCCTCAGCGGCAAGCGCCGTGATCAGATACTTCTGAGCCTCGGCACTCTGGCGGCAGACCTCTGCCAGATTACTGGAGAAGCCTTCCTCCAACAGGATCGCAATGCTCTGCGTCAGTTCTTTGGGGGACCCGCCCGCCAGGACCCGCTCCATGGCCGCCTGACGCACGAAAGAAGAGTCATCGCGCAAAGCCAGAAGAACACGCTCCCCGGGCAAGGAGGCAATGGCGCGTAAAGCGGTGGCGCGCACCAGGGCATCGGCATCGTCGAGCAGGGCTTCCAGTTCCTTTTCGCCGTGCGGCAGGCATTTGCCAATCGCCTGAGCCGCATAGCCCCGGATCAGCGGGTTTTCATCACCCAGGCCCTTGATCAGTGCCGGGAGCAGACTCTCCGAGAGCGGCAGGACTTCAGAGCGCTGCACGAGAGTCGCATAAGCTGCGATCCGAAGAGTCAGATCGGTCGCCTCGGCAGCGTCGCAAAAGGCCTGCTCGAGATCTTCGCCGTGGCAGTCGGCAGAAACGCGCAGGGCCACCAGACGCAAATCCATGGCGAAGCTGTCCGGGCCGTCGACCGGCACCCGGCGCTTACCCTTGCCCCCCTTTTTCGAAGAAGCCTGCGGCGCATCACCGGAACGCGGACTGACGATCCGGTCGCCGGCGTCCGTAGAGATTGTCTGGATCGCCGCGAGGGTCGACTTGGGAAAGGTCACGTCGATGACGTTACTCTCGCCGTCTTCCGCCCGTTCCCGGTCTCCTGCACTTTCCCGGTCTTCGGGCTTCTCCTGGGCCGGGTCACATTCGATCGCTTCACCCCGCGCTTTCCGAGCCTGGACTTCGTCTTCGGAGAGAATATCGCCGTCCTGCGAGATCGTGACCCGATGGGATGCAATGTCCTCGACCTTAGAGGCTTCGACCGGGCTTTCTTCGCTCTCGGCCCGGACAGGTTTCGCTGCTTCTTCAGTCGCAAACTGCCCGGATATCGCGCCCACCAGAGCCGCGCGCGCGGACTGCGCAACGGCATCGTCCTCCGCTTTGGAGAGGGTGGCCAGCGAGCTGAGCGCCGAGGCGCGGATCTGTCTGGTGGGATCGCTGACGCAGGTTTTCAGTACCGCGATGACCGCATCCAGCGGCAGATCCTTGAGCGCACGCAGGGCGGCAATACGGACCTCCAGTGCCCGCTCCGGGTCGCAAACAACTTCACACAGCGGCGCATGGGCCGCGGTGCCACAGGCGCGCGGAAGAAACTTGGCGCAGGTCGCCGCCAGCGTCTGACCCGACATCATCATCCAGGCCTGCATATTGGCAGCCAAATCTTCGGAGATTTGAAACTCCGGCCTGGAGAGCACCACCTCCAGCGCGGCAGACCGAACCCCCTCACTGCGATCCTCGAGAGCCATCAAAGCGATATCACGGCGCGTCTCGGCGAAGGTCTCCACCAGGGCCTGGCGCACGAGGTCACTCGGATCATCCCGCAGAAGGCGCCCGACCCAGGAGCTCTCGGAGTCCAGGCAACTCAGCGCCAGGCGGCGCACCTGAGGACTGGAATCCTGAACCAGGAGCTCGACCTGTGTTATCAGGACGTCACTGTTGGCTTTGCTCAGGGCGATGAGCGCCTGCTCCCGAACCCGCGGATTGCTGTCGCGAAGCAGGCTGAGAAGTGTGGTAATCCCGCTCTCGGGAATTTTGGCCAGTGCCGCGAAAACCACATCATCGAGCTCCTGGCCCATCTCGTCGTCGCGGGCCAGCAGCATGTCCTGGACCGCCTCTTGCGCGGCCATCTCCCCCAGAGCGGCGATCGCGGCAAGCTGGACGTCGAGCCAGTCGTCCCACATGCCGGCCTCGTCTTCCCAGGCGACATCGTGGTCGCAGCGGTCTTTGGACAAGGCCATCAGGAGCGGCAGGGAAGCGGCATCCTTCACGGCGGCCAAGGCTTCAATCGCCAGGATTTTGACTTCCTTCACAGGGTCGCCGAGCAGGGACCTGCGCAAGGCGTCGGCATCCTCGGGCCGGGCGCAGCGGACCAGCGCATACATCGCATCCGTCCGCACGTCGGGGTCCTCATCGAGGAGCGCCTCGACCAGATGAGGAGCCGCGGCAGCATCGCCGAGCGCTGCAAGTGCGCGTGCGGCCGCGCAACGCACCACCTCGTCTTCCGCTTTCAACCGGCGCAGAATGATCTCGACAGCTGCGGAAGAAACTTTCGGTGGCAGGTTTTCGGCGATCATCACAGCGGACTCCTCCTCATCATACTTGCTAGAGGGCGGCTCGTTCAGGTTCCTGCCTCTCGTGGCAAGAACGATCAGCCTCATTATTTTTATCTGGCAGAGCGATCCGTGATCTTGACGGACCTTGGCAAGAATAATCGCACTGCAAGAGCAGATCGCATTTCACAACGCGGCGAAAACACCGTCTCGGCCTTAACTCAGTCTTCGTGGAAACAAAGGGCGGTCTCTCATAATCCGAAGATCAGGAAAGACCGCCCCCGGATACAAATCAGGCAATATCGCGACGCGCGAAGGACATCGAGCGGAGCTGCTTCTTGTAGGGGCTCTCACCCATACGCCGCACCTGGCCGATACCCATCTTGTAGTTATAGTTGCCGCTGATCCAGTCGACGACCCGACCGGCCAGAGCATTTGCCGGCTGGCTGGTGTGCAGGAAGTCCATGTAGCCGACCCCCTTCTTCACCGCCGGCGTCACCATGGCAACCGCCGTAATCGCCGCTTCGGTCAACTCGATATGACCATTCTCCAGCAAGGAGGCGAAGTCGAAGTCATCCCCCTCGATGCCGATGATCGTATCTTTCTGAACCGGGATCCGGTCGGAGTAGAGCATGACGTAGTCCCCTGATTCGACACCGTACATCTCGGCATCTTCGGGATGCAGCTCGATCCAGTTTTCCGGCCAGCGCTGGACGATGTACGGGCGGCGGCGGTCATCGTAACCGGACTGCCAACGCTCGTTGATCCGGCCTGACGTCATCCAGATCTCACCTTCACGCGGTTTCAGCCACTCCCAGTAACTGGAGAAGAGACTCCAGGGCGCTTTCTGAAGATTGCACTTGCCGGTCTGGGTGTTGAAATGCGTCAGCTTCTTGTTGAAGACCGTGGGACCGGCAGGGCCATTCTCCGGCAGGACGCGATTGACGTCATGCAGGCGTTTGGTTTCCTCCAGCGAACCGTCGGCCAGCATCAGGACCGGGCCCTGAATGCCGTTGGTGCCGAACTCACCGAGCTTTTCGTGAAGGGTCTTACCTTCCCGATGCGCGGCAACCTTGACCGGATGGAAGTCCTTGCGCGATCCGCGTGACCGGCGGGAACCTTCCTCGAGGACCTCGTTGGAGTCCTTCCAGTCGAAGCCCTCGAAGCCCATCTTCTTGGAGAGCTGAGCGATGATCCACCAGTCCGGCTTGGCTTCGCCCGGCGCATCGTAGAACTTCGGATAGAGCCGGATCCGCCGCTCGCCGTTGGCACGGGTGAAGGTTTCCTCGCCCCAGCCCGACGCCGGGAACACGATATCCGCGTAGCGGGCCCCGATGGGATCCACCAGATAGATATCCTGGTCCCACACCACCATGCCGCCGGAGTCCGCGCGCTTCTTCAAGGTCTCGATAATCTCGGCCTTGTCGTAGGATTGGACCTGATGCGGGTTCCGGGTGGTCAGTTCATCGAACTTGGACTGCAGAGACTGCGAGCCAAGCATGGCCTGAACCCAGGTGGTGCCGATAACGTGGGCCAGACGCGTGTGGCCCGACATGAGGTAGCGGTCGGTGTCCATGGCGCGCCGGCGGCGTCCCGGCAGTTTTTCGGGGCTCTTGTTGCGCGGATAGGAACCGCCACGCAAACCGCCACGCTGGTGCCCGCCCGCACGGCCGATCACCTGTCCGGGACGGCCGCCACAGCCGCAGATGATGCCGAGCGACGAGATGGCATTGGTGTTGCCGGTGTTGTTGGACCAGTAGAAGCCCTTCTCGATCATGATCGAGGTCTTGGGCCGCGTTCCGTCCGCTTTCGGCTTCGCCATCCATTCGGCGGCTGTATAGATCTTCTCGACATCGATCTGGGCAATCTCGGCGGCTTTTTCAGGCACGGCATAGTCCTGTTCGAGCAGCCATTTCTTCCAGTCCTCGAAACCGTCGGTCTGGAACTTGCCCCAGGTCGTGCGCCATTGCCAGGGCGTGTTACGGGTGCCCTGTCCGAAACCCGACGAACTTTCCCACTTGGAGTTGACCCAGTTCTGGATCCACTCCGCGTCTTCCCAGCCCTTCTCGACGATCACACGGGCAATCGCCAGAACCACGGGCAGATCGGTGCCCGGCTGGATATCGATCAGCATGCCGCCGTTCTTCTCGGCATAGGCGACACCGGCGGTCCGGCGCGGCAGAAGGAAGATGGTCTTCTGTCCGTTCTGGATACCCGGCATGATCCAGTCCGTGAAGAGGATCGTCTTGGACTCGTAAGGGTCCGTACCGCACATCAGCAGCGTATCGGCGTCACGCCAGTCCTCGTAACTGGGTCCGAAGTTATCGAAACCGGCATCGCGGAAACCCGGCGTGGAGGTCACGTCGGAGGGCGTGTCGTGGAAGGTGAAGTTGGCGGTGGAGATATTCCGCAGCGCATACTTGGTGATGGCGTAGGTATTCTCCATGTAACCGTAGGAGAAGGTCTTCACGCCGTAGGCATTGGTGCCGTGCTTTTCGAGCACGTGCTTGCCGACCTCGGCAGCGATATCCAGGGCAAAGTCCCAGGTCACCGGCATGAGAACGCCGAACATGCGCACCATGGGGGACTTCAAACGGTCACGCGTCGGGGTCTGCGGATTGTAGACCTTCTGCGCGATGGCACCGCCGCGGATCGAAGAGTTGCCCCGCGGGTTAACGTGCTTCGTATCCTTGTCGGGAATGATCACCACATGGTGGGGCTCGCCGTTGTGCAGCACGATATTGTGCTGAGTCGGCGCGACCCAGGCACCGAGCGGTTCGACGGGAAAATCCTCGCCGAAGGCGTTCTGATCGGCGGCGGGACCGCCGACCTTTCCGCCACGGACCGGCCAGCGGTAAACCTTGTAGCCGCAGGCCACGACGCAGTAGTCGCACGCCGTGGAAATAACGTCCGCGTCGGGCGGCGGCAGGGGAATCGATTCCTCGGGGACATAATATGGGGTGGACATGGGTTCGCCTCCTTAGCCCTGAAGATTATCGAAACGGCCGTAGATCAGGCCAAACATGCCGACGGCGTAGATGTCGTCGCCCTCGAGCTCCAAAAGCACCTGAGGCAAGGATTGATAAGCCTGGCCGGAAATAAAGATGCCGTGACGCGTGAGGTCGAAGGTGGTCAGGTGCAGGGGACAGGGTCCCAGCGCCTTATCCGCCGCCTGGTAAGTGCCCTGCAGAGGGCCGCCCTGATGGGTGCAGGTGTAGTTGAACGCAACCACATCCTTGTCGGGTCCAAGCCCGCCACCGGCTTCCTTGCCGAGTTTGACCAGGATCGATTCCGCGTAAAGCCCCTCATCGGGATACTCGAAATCGAAAGGTTCATCGACCTCCAGGCTCGAAAGCTTGGTGATGAACTTCCTGGGATAGGTCGCAACCACTGCCGGCGTTTGCGATTGTACCAGACCTGGAATACCGACCATCACAACGGTGGTCGCAATACCGCCTGAAAGCAGGAAACTGCGCCGGTTCATCAGACAGGACCGGGTGCCGGCTTTCTCGGCTTCGCCGTTCTCGCCGTTGATCGCGGCGGCTACACGGGGATCGATCGTCATCTCGTCCCTCTCCTCTTAGTTTTGAGCCGCTGTGGGCAGCGGTTCCATTACCGGAAGCTCCGGCTCATCCATCAGAATCTCATCGCCCGAGAGTGACTCGAGAAACGCGACCAGATCGTCGATTTGGCTATCGCTGAGACCAAGCGGTTTGATCAGCGGGCTCTTGGTTTTGGCAAACTCGTTCGTACCGCCGCCCTCGTTATAGAAGACCACGACATCGCGCAAAGTCTCGATCATGCCGTTGTGCATGAAGGGGAAAGTGTACTTTGTGTAGCGCAGGCTCGGGGTACGGAACTTGCCCTTGTGCTGCGCATCCTTGCTGCGGAAGTACAGGCCCGGGTCGTCTTTGGTGTTGCGGTACAGCTCTTCGTTCGAACCCTTGGAATAGAGTTGGAAACGGAAAGTGATCTGCGCAAGTTCGTCTTCTTCCCAGCCGGAATAAGGCGGCACCCCGAGATTGTGGTACTGCTGATCGGATAGCAGCGGCCCATTATGGCAGGCGACGCAGTTACCCTGGCCGGTGAAGACCTCGAGGCCGCGTTTCTGCTGATCGGTGAGCGCTGCGTCGTCGCCACGCATATAGTTGTCGAAGGGCGTGTCCGTCTGCACGAGCGTGCGTTGGAACGCGGCGATCGCCATGTAAGCGTGCCGGACGTTGGGCCAGTCATCACCGAACACATCGGCGAAGCGCTCGCGATACTCCGGGACGAACGCGAGGCGC
Source organism: Denitrobaculum tricleocarpae (assembly GCF_007004665.1). GTDB lineage: Bacteria > Pseudomonadota > Alphaproteobacteria > Kiloniellales > Kiloniellaceae > Denitrobaculum > Denitrobaculum tricleocarpae. The sequence continues at coordinate 17,522 of NZ_ML660067.1, forward strand.
GCCTCCATCATATCGTCTTCGCCGTTGCCTGCGACACCGCCGCGGGCAGCCGAACGTGCCTGTGCCTCAAGAGACTTCGAGGCCCCGGCCAGGAAGAGGTTGTTGTAGTAGGCCGAGTTAATGATGGTCTGGCTGTTGCGCCAGTGCGTCGTTCCGGGATAACCGAAGCTGATCGGCGCCTGAACGGCCCAGCCTGCCTCGGGCAGATGGCACGCGGAACAAGGCATACCGTAGTTGCCCGAGAGGATCGGATCGAAGAACAGCATTTTGCCGAGCTCGATCTTTGCGTCCGTCATGGGATTGTCGGCCGGAATCGGCGGCGGGCCAAGGGCCGCCAAGCCTTCTGGTCGATGGCCGTCCGCCAATGCCGGCACCGTTAGGCACGAAGCAAGCATGGCGGCAGTGAGTGTCCTGGATAAGGTCATTGTCGCCTCCATTAATTCTTCGTCTCGCGCCAGTTTTCGATCAGCTCATAACCGTAGTCATCAGCCCGCCAGACGTATTCGTCCGTATCGAAAGTCTCGCCGCTCAGAGACTGCAGAAAGGCGACCAGATCGGCCTTCTCATCCGCACTCAGATCGAGTGGTTTCAGACGCGCATCCTTGAGCGGGTCATCGCCGCCGCCGGCGTTGTAGAAATCAACAACGTCCTCCAGGGTGGCCATGGTGCCGTTATGCATGTAAGGCGCGGTCCAGGTCAGTTCGCGCAGAGTCGGCGTCAGGAAGCTGCGTTCGGTGCCGGCAATACGCGTCCGGACCCAGGCGCCCATATCCTGGCGAAGATTCATGTAGTTCTCGACACCCATAAACTTGGCATAGGTGACGAAGGCCGAATGCCGTTCCGGATCGCTCCAGATGTCGGGATTGTTCGGAACACCGGTGTTATGCGTCGCATCGTCGGTGTAGCGCGTGCCGGAATGGCAGGCGACACAGCCACCCTTGCCGTTGAAGACGTCCTGGCCCCGCTTCGCCGAATCAGAGAGCGTACCCTCGTCGATCGGTGCCTTGCGCGACACAATGGTCTTCATAAAGGCTTGCAGCGCGTTCCGCGCTCCACCGTTCGAAGGCTCGCTCATACCGGCCTTCTTGAACATCTCCACGTAAACAGGATCCTGCTTCATGCGTTCCTGCATGATCCGCATATCCATATTCATCATGTAGGTTTCCGTGATCATCTCACGGCTGACGTCGTTCAGGTTGGTGCCCAACCGGCCGTCGTGAAACCAGGCCGCGCGGTATCCCACATTGGCCAGGGTCGGCGAATTGCGGAAGTGAGCAGCGCCCGTGTAGGCGGCTGAGAGCGCTTCGCCGTCCGTAAAGGCCTTGTCCGGCTGATGGCAGCTGGAACAAGACAGCGTTGTATCCCCCGATAGTCTCGTATCATAGAACATCCGCTTACCGAGCTCGGCCAATTCGGGCTTGACCTCCATCGGCTTAAGCTTACCTGAATCTTGCGCAAGCGCGGAGCATCCGGCCAGCACAGTACAGGCGAGAGTTAGCATCAGTCTCATTGACAATCTCCCCGAAACACAGCCGCAAAAGATGATCGCGGCTCGAAGCGGGAACTAGATAGAACGCCCTCCCGGCTGTAATTGATTGAAATCAATCGGGGTCACAAAACATGTTAAATATTACAGTTCTCGTTATAGTTGATCTGCTAAACTGCAGAGATGCTTAATAAATCAAACGTCAAAACAAAGATTTGTTACACATCTTGATCTAAAGGTTGTAGTAACGCCAATAAAACCACCAAAGTTTTTTTCGCTGATGCAGCGCGATTTGATACAGATCAACGTCGTGTGTCCCGGGAGTCGTTACCTAGCAGCGGAACAAACCTTGGGGGTATGCAATGGACAAGGTTCCACGCGTTCTATCTATAGATACACCGTGTCTTCCCGACTATTCGCCCTGGAATCGACTGTCGGCAGCGAGCCTGTGTGACCTTCTGGACACTGCGACTCCGGCAAATCTATCGCGCGGCGATGAAGTGCGCTCGGATGTCGGCATCGTGATCTCGGGCGCCTTCGCCGTTCAGCGAGAACTGTCCGACGGACGCAGAGTTCTCTGCAGCCTGTTCCACGAAGGCGACCTGGTTGATGTGCGCCGCAGTGAACGGATTCGCCAGGGCAAGCTGATTGCGTTGAAGGACTCGGAATTTCTGATGCTGGATCAAGATCAGATCGATGCCTGCATCGCGCAACACAGCGATATCGCCGGTGCTTTCATCACGCAACAGGGCGCACATTTCGCGCGGATGCGCGATCACGTCACAGACCTGTCCTGCAAGACGCCGTTCGAACGGCTCGCATCCCTGTTGTTCGAATTCAAGCGCTGGCCCGGGCGGCAAAAGAGATCACGGGACGGGGATACCGTGCATATTCCGATCATGCGGATCGACATCGCCGACTACATCGGGGTCAAAGCCGAGACCGTCAGCCGGGCGATCCGCAAGCTCGAGCAGGAAAAACGCATCGCAATCCCGACGGCCGACCAGGTTTTCATGATCGATGTCCCGGCCATGCGTCAGATCGCAAACGGCGGCCGTCCCCGGCAATCGACGCGCCGGGCTTAAGGAATCCGGGCCTAAAGAAGAAGAGGGCCTGAGGAAGCATCGGCCCCAAGACAGGATAGATCGCGACGCTTCAGCCCGCGTCCCTGCGTGCGGGCCGCTCGAGTGATTCCAAGCAGTGATTCGAAGCAACGTCGCCGGACCGCCTGGGACCAGCGTTACAGATCCAGATCCTGGTCGGTCAGGGTCGCGCGGCGCTGGCGCTCGTCCAGCACCAGGATCATCCGGGCCAGCATCGCGGTATCCAGATTGGACCAACCCGCCGTGATATGCCCGTCTTTCCAGAGAATACTGGTGGCCACAGCCTGAATCTCATCGGCGTGTTCCAATCCGCTTTGGAAGATCTCCGCGGGCTCAACGCCGTGCAGCGTGATGATATCGGCCATGATGTTTTCTTACCTTTCGGATTTTGTGTCCTCACTCGAGGTTCCACCGAACCTATCCAAATCTTGGCATGAGGCACTTGAGTTAGGTCAAACCTTCTTCACAGCGATGTCGATCGCGTGCGCCAGCGGCGACAGGGCGAGATCTGACCGGGCCAGATCTGATCTGTGTCAAGGTCTGCGCCCACTCCCTTCGCTATTTTGAAGCCTCATGGCAAACCTCATTGCGTGAGCGGAGATTCTGCGTGGTTTCTCAGGCAAACACTCTACCAGAGACCGAGCCGCAAACGCCCTCGATCCGGACCCGTGGCCTGACCAAGATTTACCGAACGGGCGAAGTTGAGGTGCGTGCGCTGAACGGCGTCGATCTGACGCTTTACCAATCTGAACTGGTTGTCCTGTTGGGGGCATCAGGCAGCGGCAAATCGACGCTTCTGAATATCCTGGGCGGCCTGGACCGGCCGACGCACGGCAAGGTCTTTTTTGGCGACGCGGAACTGACGGCCTTCAACGAGTCGGCACTGACCCGTTTCAGGCGCGATAACGTCGGCTTCGTGTTCCAGTTCTACAATCTCATCCCCAGCCTGACCGCCCGCGAGAACGTGGCCCTGGTGACCGAAATCGCGCCGGCCCCCATGGCACCGGCCGAAGCGTTGGAAATGGTCGGGCTCGGCGAACGCCTGGATCATTTTCCCGCCCAGCTTTCGGGCGGCGAACAGCAGCGGGTCGCCATCGCCCGGGCCATCGCCAAACAGCCGCGGATCCTGCTGTGCGACGAGCCCACCGGCGCGCTGGACAGCGCCAGCGGCGTGATCGTCCTGGAAGCGATCCAGAGGGTCAACCAGGAGCTCGGCACCACGACAGCCCTGATCACCCATAACGCCGTGATCGCCGATATGGCGGACCGGGTGATTATTTTCGCCGACGGCAAAATTCACGAGACCCGCGTCAATAAGGACAAACGCCGGGTCAGTGAAATGACCTGGTAACGGTCATGAACCCCCTCGACAAAAAGCTCTTCCGCGACCTCTGGCGCCTGCGCGGCCAGGTCATCGCCATCGCGCTGATCGTGGCTTCCGGCGTCGGCGTTCTGATCATGTCCCTGAGCTCGCTCGAGGCCCTGGAGGAAACCGCCAATGCCTACTATGAGCGCTACCGCTTCGCGCAGGTCTTCGCGGAGGTCAAACGCGCACCCCGGTCGCTGGAAAAGAAAATCGCGGAACTGCCCGGGGTTCAAGCGGTCGACACGCGGATCGCTCAGTTTGCGGTCGTCGACATCGCGGGCTTCGGCGAGCCGGTTATCGCCCAATTGGTCTCTATCCCGGAACGCGGACAGCCGAACCTGAACCAACTGGTCCTGCGCAGCGGCCGCTGGGTCACGCCTGGCCGGGTCGATGAAGTCATCCTCGGCGAACCCTTTGCAGAGGCCCATGGTTTCAAACCAGGCGATAAGTTTCAGGCCGTGCTCAAGGGCAATAAACGAACCCTGACCATCGTCGGTACGGCCCTCTCGCCGGAGTTCGTCTACTCCATCGGTCCGGGCGCACTGATGCCCGACGATCTGCGCTTCGGCATCTTCTGGATGGGCCGGGATGCCCTGGCGGCGGCCTATGACCTGGAAGATTCCTTCAACGGCGTCGCGGTCTCCCTGCTGCGCGGTGTCGAACCCAAGGGCGTGATCGAGCGGCTCGACAACCTGCTCGAGGATTACGGCGGCGTCGGCGCCTACGCCCGCAAGGACCAGATCTCCAACTGGTTCCTCATGAACGAGCTGGAACAGCTGCGGAGCATGTCGACGATCATGCCGACGATCTTCCTGGCCGTGGCGGGTTTTCTGACAAACATGGTGCTTGCGCGCCTCATCGCCATCGAGCGAACCGAGATCGGCCTGCTCAAGGCCTTCGGCTACAGCAATCTGGCGGTCGGCTGGCATTACGCCAAGATGGTGATGGCTATGACCGGGCTGGGTATCGTCATCGGCTGGGGCGTCGGCTATGGCCTGGGGCAGTGGAGCACGCACATCTACGCGGATCAGTTCCGCTTTCCCTTCCTTCTGTTCCGCCCCGGTCCCACTTCCTTCTCCATCGCGGCCATCGTCAGCATGGCCGCGGCCCTGATCGGCGCGGCAGGCGCCGTGCGGAGTTCGGTCGCGCTTTCTCCTGCCGAGTCCATGCGGCCCCCGGCACCGCCTGTCTTTCATAAGGGCGGTCTGATGGACTCGGCCCTGGCGGTTCTGCTGGACCAGCCCAGCCGCATGATCCTGCGGCAGATCATCCGCTGGCCCCTGCGGGCCTTCCTGACCGCATCGGGGATCGCCCTCTCGGTGGCGGTTCTGATCTCCTCGCTGCAGTGGCTCGATTCCATCGACCACATGGCCGACACCCACTTTTTCCAGGCGCAGCATCAGGACATCATGGTCGGTCTGGTCGAGGCGGAGCAGGAGAGCGTCGTGCGCGAGTTCGCCAATCTGCCGGGCGTGCTCTCTGTTGAATCCCAGCGGATCGTCACGGCGAACTTCCGCTCGGGAACGCGGCTGCACAGAGGCTCCCTCAACGGTATTGAGCCGGACGCCAGACTGCAACCGATCTACGACAATGCCGGCCGGGTCGTGGCGGTTCCGCCGGGCGGGCTGGTGCTTTCGACCAAGCTGGCGGAGAAACTGGCCGTCGGCCCGGGCGATACAGTGCTGGTCGAAGTCTTGGAAGGACGCCGCCCCACACTTGAGCTGCCTGTGGTCAGCCTCTTCGGGACCTTCATCGGTATGCCGGCTTACATCGATAAGTCGGCCATGAACCGTCTGCTTCTGGAGCCCCGGCGTGTCGAATTTCTCGATCTGCTGGTCGATGAGCGGGAGCAGGCGGAGCTTTTCGCCGAGTTGAAGGAACTGCCGAGTATCGCCGCCGTGATGCTGCGCCGCGCGGCGGTCGACGAGTTCTACGAGACCCTGGCCAAGACCCTGTTGGTCTATATTTCCTTTTTTGTCGCCTTCTCCTGCACCCTGGCCTTCGGGGTCGTCTACAACACCGCGCGGATCGCCCTTTCGGAACGCGGACGCGAGCTCGCAACGCTCAGAGTGCTCGGATTCTCCCGTTGGGAAATCTCCTACATACTGCTCGGTGAAGTCGGCCTGACGGTTCTCTTCGGCCTGCCGCTCGGTTGCCTTGCAGGCCTGGGTCTGGCCTGGCTCATGACCACAGCCTTCGAATCCGAGCTCTACCGCATTCCGATGATCATCGAACCCTCGACCTACGGCGTAGGAGTCCTGATCGCGCTGCTGGCCGCTGTGGTGTCGGGATTTATCGTGCGGGAGCGGCTCGACAAACTCGATCTGATCTCTGTTCTCAAGACCCGCGAATGAAAGAGGGGAGTACGCCAACATGCAGGTGAAAGGACGCCGTTTGGTACTTTGGGGCTGTCTCGGCGCGGTTCTCGCGGCAGGTTTGGCCTACGCCTTCTGGCCCCGGCCGATCCCGGTTGATTTCGTCACGGCGGCCCAGGGGCCGCTGGTGGTCACGGTCGCCGAAGAAGGTGAGACCCGCGTGCGCGACGTCTTCGTGCTGTCCGCGCCGGTCACCGGACATATGCGGCGGATCGATCTGGACGTCGGTGACCTCCTGCGTGCCGAGATCACCGAGGTCGCGAGGATCGAGCCGATCGACCCGACCTTCCTGGATGTGCGCAGCGCGGCCCAGGCCCAGGCCGCCATCGAAACCGCCGAGGCGGCCCGCAGTCTGGCATTGGCCGAGGTCGATGTGGCAGAGGCGGAACTGGACTTCGCGGACGCCGAGGTCAAGCGCGCGCGCAGGCTGATCACCACCGACACCATCTCTCAGCGGGCGCTGGACGACGCCGAACGGGTCTTCCGGACCAAGAAAGCGAGCCTGGATACAGCCCGCGCCGGCCTGCGCATGCGCGAGTCGGAATTGACGCAGGCCCGCGCGCAGCTGGTATCTCCGGCCACCGCGCAGCGCCAGTACGATGCCTGCGACTGTGTCGTGCTCACGACACCGGTCAGCGGACAGGTACTGAAGATTCATCAGGAAAGCGCGGGCGTGGTCCAGTCCGGCCAGGCCTTGATCGACATCGGCAATCCCCGCCAGTTGGAGATCGTCGTCGATCTGCTGTCGGAAGATGCCGTAAAGGTCGAGGCCAACCAGCGGGTCGTGATCGAGGATTGGGGTGGCCCGGAGGATCTCAGCGGCCGGGTCCGTCGGATCGAGCCGACCGGTTTCACCAAGGTCTCCGCACTGGGGATCGAGGAACAGCGGGTCAACGTCATCATCGATTTCACCGATCCGCCCGAAAAGTGGCTGCGCCTCGGCCACGGCTACCGGGTCGAGCTGCAGGTGGTGCTTTGGGAGGACCCGTCCGTGCTGAAAATACCCCTCACGGCGCTGTTTCGAAACGGCGGCGACTGGACGGTCTTTGTCGAGCGCGAGGGCCGGGCCCGCCTGCAATCGGTCGAACTCGGACAGCGCACGGACCTGGAAGCGCAGATCCTGGAGGGCCTCAGCGAGGGCGACCGGGTCGTGCTCTATCCCAGCGACCGGGTGATCGAGGGCGTCAGGCTGAGCGAACGTCTTCTCTGAGCGCCCTGCAAGGCCTCCGGCAAGCGCAAAGGACAATGCCCCTCGACGAAGCCTCGTCACCGCATTAGGCTCGCAAGAGAACAGAGTGTGCCAACCTGACAGGCAAAACGGGCGAATAACAGGCAAAAACAATCGGCCTGATCCCGGACTGCCCAGATTATGGGCGGTTTTCCGACCTGGAAAGCGGTAAAGGGTTTCCAGGCGAGAGCTTGACAGATGGCATAGGGTTTGCAGTGCGTGATCCTGACTCAATCGCACGAGAAAACGGGGAGATAACTGATAATGTTTGACGTCAAAGCCCTGCGCGCCGTCGCGCTGGTTGCCGCTTTTGCCGGCTTCTCGACCCAGGCCTCGGCCGAAGTCGACATCAAATTCACGCTGGACTGGAAATTCCAGGGACCTACGGCAGCCTTCTTGGTGGCCGCCGATAAAGGCTTCTACGCCGAAGAAGGCCTTGATGTCTCGATCGACAGCGGCAACGGCTCCGCCGGCGCGGTCACCCGCGTGGCAGGCGGCGCCTATCAGATGGGCTTCGCGGATATCAACGCGCTGGTCGATTTCAACGCCAAAAACCCCGGCCAGTCGGTCAAGGCCGTGATGATGGCTTATGACGCGCCGCCCTTCTCGCTCTTTACCCTGAAGAAAAACAACATCGCCAAGGCCGAGGACCTGGTCGGCCGGAAGCTGGGCGCGCCGGTCTTCGACGCCTCCTACAAGCTCTTTCCCGCCTTTGCCCATGAAACAGGCATCGACGAAAAAGCCGTTGAGCGGGTCAACATGGACCCGGCTCTGCGCGAAGCCATGCTGGTGCGGGGCGACGTGGATTTCATCTCCGGTCACTTCTTCTCCTCGATGCTGGATCTGAAGTCCAAGGGCGTCTCGGAGGAAGACATCAAGTATTTCCTCTATGCCGATTTCGGGATGGATTTCTACGGCAATGCCGTGATTGCGTCCGGCAAGTTCATCAGCGAACAGCCCGAGGCGGTCGCCGGCTTCATCCGCGCCACCGTCCGCGGCTGGCAGGACGTGATTGCCGACCCCGAAGGCGCCATCGAAATCGTCGCCAAGAGCGATCCGCTGATCGAGAAGAAACTGGAACTGGAGCGGCTGCAACTGGCCCTGGATGTCAATGTCCTGACCCCGAAAGTGCTCGAGAGCGGCATCGGCGATGTGGACGAGGCCCGCCTGCGCAATTCCATCGCGCAGCTCGCCATAGCCTACGGCCTGGAGTCCACGCCGGAACCCGCCGCTGTCTGGACCTCGGAGTTTCTGCCGCCGGCGAAGGACCGGATGCTGAGCCGCTGATCCTTTCCCCATTCCTTTCGTTTTCTGTGAGCGGTACTTTTTGTGACGGCCTTCGTTGAACTCGAGCAGGTCACCATGACCTATGGCGGCCCCGGCACCGGCACGGTACCGGCGGTCGCCGACGCTTCTCTGACCATCAAACAGGGCGAGTTCGTCGCCATGGTCGGTCCCTCGGGCTGCGGGAAATCTTCTCTTTTGAAGATCGTCTCCGGCCTGATGCCTGCGGACAAAGGCATCACCCGTGTCGCCGGGGAACCCGTGACCCGGCCGCTGACCATGGTGGGGATGGCCTTTCAAAACGCCACCCTCCTGCCCTGGCGGACAACCCTGGAGAACGTCTTGCTGCCGCTGGAGGTCAGCCGGACACACCGGGGCAGCTTCCGGCGCAAGAAGGCCGAGCATCTGGAGACCGCCAGAGCGCTTCTCAAGACGGTCGGGCTTGAAGGCTACGAGGATCATGCCCCTTATGAGCTTTCCGGCGGTATGCAGCAGCGCGCGTCGCTCTGCCGGGCGCTGATCCATGCGCCGGATCTTCTGCTGCTCGACGAGCCTTTCGCCGCCCTCGACGCCTTCACCCGCGAGGAGCTCTGGGGCGTGCTGCAGGATCTCTGGATGCAGCGGAAATTCACGGTCATCCTGGTGACCCACGATCTGCGCGAGGCGGTCTACCTGGCCGACCGGGTTTACGTGGTCAGCAAACGCCCGGGCCGGATTGTCTATAAGCGGCCCATCCCCCTGGCCCGGCCCCGCACCTTGGAGTCCACCTTCGACCAGGATTTCGTCGATCTGGTGCATAAGCTGCGCGATCACATCGGCGAGGTGCGCGCATCATGATTTCGAAAAACAAACTCGCACCCTGGCTCGCCACCATCGGTCTTTTCGTGTTCTGGGAAGTCGTCTGCCGGCTTTTCTCGGTGCCTGAATTCATCCTGCCCACGCCCAGCGCGTCCATTGCCGCAATGATCGAATACTGGCCCGCGATCTGGCAGAACGCCTTCTACACCTTCTGGGTGACTATGGTCGGTTTTGCGCTGGCCGTGGTTTTCGGACTGGCCCTGGGCCTGGTCACCGGCGCCTCGGCGGTGGTCTATTCAGCCATCTATCCCCTGCTGGTCGGCTTTAATTCCATCCCGAAGGTCGCCATCGTACCGGTGCTCGTGGTCTGGTTCGGCATCGGCACAATCCCGGCTATCCTCACCGCCTTCACCATTTCCTTCTTTCCCATCGTCGTGAACGTCGCCACCGGCCTCGCGACGCTTGAGCCGGAACTGAAAGACGTCCTGCGATCCCTCGGCGCGCGCAAGATCGATATCCTGCTCAAGGTCGGCGTGCCCCGCTCCATGCCTTACTTCTTCGCTTCGTTGAAGGTCGCGGTCACCCTTGCTTTCGTGGGCACGGTGATCTCCGAGACGGTGGCCGGAAACGCCGGCATGGGACATCTCATGCTCACCGCGTCCTCCAGCTTCCGCGTGCCTCTGGTCTTCGCGGGTCTGCTGGTGATCGCCGCCATGGGTGTGGGCATGTATGTGGTCTTTGTGCTGGTCGAGCGGCGCTTCGTCGGATGGGCCTTCCGCGGCGGGGACAGCGGATAGTCATGCCGGAAAGGTGCAGCCTCACGTGACTCTGACAAGGCGGTCCTGGTGCAAATTATTTCTGGCCGCGGGCCTGATCGGCCCTATCTTGTTGCGTTCCGGCAACAGCACTGCGCAGATCGAAAACATGCTAATTGACGACTTTAGCGATTCGGACCTGACCTCAAAACTGGGCACCACCTGGCGGGGTTTCAGCGATCGGGTCATGGGCGGCGTCTCGCAGGCCTCCGTCACGCGCGAACAGCTCGACGGACGCTGGGCGATGCGGCTGCGCGGGGACGTGCGCCTGGAAAACAACGGCGGCTTCGTTCAGGCGGCCCTCGATCTCTCGCCGGACCGGGGGATGTACGACGCCTCCGGCTTTACCGGGTTACGCCTTACGGTCCGCGGCAACGGTGAAGAGTACGGGCTGCATCTGCGCAGCGCCGACAACACCCGGCCCTGGCAGTCCTACCGGGCACAGTTCGTTGCAGGACCGGAGTGGGAAACGCTCGAACTGCCCTTCGCCTCCTTCACGCCCCACAGGCTGGAAGCGCCCCTGGTGACCTCCAGGCTCCGAAGGATCGGGCTGGTGGCCATCGGCCGGGCTTTTACTGCCGACCTCGCCGTGAGCGAGATCGCGTTTTACCGTTAACGCATGTCGCGTTTAATCGCATTCTCTGGCCCATCCGAACGCGTTGTGCTCTGCAAACACTGCCTCGGATCTGCCATAGAATGGGCTTATCCGGTTGAACGCGACGCGCGCTAGAGCGCGTCATGTTTTAACGGAAACGCTCTGTGTTTTCGCTAAAAAATGTGAACCCGCTCTACATCATATAATAAGAGCAGATTCACCGGTACGAAGGATCGCCGAAGGCGATTCCATCTAAACCGGATCTGCTTGTCTTATGCTTTTTATCGTTTTTCAGGCCATTATGTCCCGCTGGGAGAGGGTTGCCGCCCTCTCTCAGCGGCGGGGGTTGGATCGGAGATCTGCAGGCCGTTTAACGGGCCGTCTTAGAGTATGATCTCCCCCGTCTTTTCCATCAGGCCTGAACGGATACCCGGGCAATTCGGCCCGAATGACAAGCATAGGACATGGAAAAGATGATACAGACTACCATCGGCATCGACATTTCCAAAGACCATCTCGATACCCACCGCCTGGCTGATGGCACCACCAGGCAGTTCGCCAACTGCAAAGCCGGCCACAAGGCCCTCATCAAGTGGCTCGCAGATACGCCGCTTGCCCGTATCGTCTACGAACCTACGGGCCGCTACCATGGACAGCTTGAGAGCCGTCTGGGCGAGGCCGGCCTGCCTCTGGTCAAGGTCAATCCACGCCGCGCGAGGCGCTTTGCCGAGGCCATCGGAAAGCTGGCCAAAACCGACCGGGCTGACGCCGCCACATTGGCACAGATGGGAGAAGCCTTGAAACTGCAGCCTCAGCCCGCGACAGACAAAACCCTGGCCAAACTCAAGGAACTCCAGACCGCACGCGCTGCTCTTATCAAAGACAGAACCGCAGCCCGGAACCGGCAAAAAAACCTCGCGGCTCTCCTCCTCAAGCAGCAGTGTAAGGCACGCCTCGAACAGATCCACAAAGACCTAGCCGAGATCGATCAGGCAATCGATGACATCATCACCGCCGATCCCGAATGCACCAAACGCCGGGACATCCTGGTCAGCATCCCAGGCATCGCAAAGCTAACCGCGCATGCCATGCTCATTCATATGCCCGAACTCGGAACCCTGAACCAGAAGCAGGCCGCAAGCCTCGCAGGCCTCGCCCCCGTCACACGCCAATCAGGCGCATGGCGCGGAAAAGCCTACATTCAGGGCGGACGCGCAATCCTCAGACAGACCCTCTATATGCCCGCTCTCGTCGCAACCAGATTCAATCCCGACCTCAAAGCGAAATACCAGCAGCTCATTAAAGCTGGAAAACCTCCTAAGCTCGCCATAACAGCCATCATGAGAAAACTCATCATTACCGCTAACGCTCTCATCAGAGCCAACAGAAACTGGAAACTTAAAACACTTGAGTAAAACGGATACTCTAGGGACTGTTCAGCACCCACAAAGAACCGGTCAGAAGCGTCGCGAAAGCGACCCATGCGGCGTAAGGCACGAACAGCAGTCCCGCCAAACGGTCCAGGCGCCAGAAAAGCACTGTGTTGACGACGATGACGAGCAGCAGGATCACGATCTCCACCAGCGACCAGCCGATCTGCTGCAGCCCGAAAAACAGAGCCGACCACAAGAGATTCAGAGCCAACTGAACGCCATAGACGGCAAGCGCCCGGCTCCGTGCCTGTGACGCCTCCTGACGCCAGACCCGCCAGGCCGCAATCGCCATGAAGATAAAGAGCGTCGTCCAGACCGGCCCGAAAACCCAGTCGGGCGGACTGAACACCGATCTCTCGAGCGTCTGATACCAGTTGCCCACGGACGTCGCCGTGATCGCGCCACCGACGCCTGATACGGCAAACGACAGCAGAAAAAATCCTGCAAGACCGAACCAGTCGCGACGTGTCATTTCCTGTACTCTCTTGTCTTCGACCGTCATCCTGATTCGGTCATTTGCACCTCGATCAAAGGTATCTGGTGCGGCTCTCGCGTTCAATCAATCGCATCGGGATCCGGACCGGCAACGGATTGATATTTCCACCCTGCTGCCGTCGGACCCTTTTCCAATAACCCTTGGTGGCCGCTTTCGATTGTCCTCACCGTGTTCGAGAAACGCGCGCGTCCAGAGAACGCTGTTGGTGTAGGGATCGGGGTCAAAACGCTCAGGCACATGCTGCGGGGCTGTAAAGGGATAGTGCTCGGCACGGCATTCGGATTGCTCAAGCAGCGCACCGTCTGAACCGATCTGGCACCAGCGTTGCCGGCTCTCGATCGGGACCCAGGCCCTCTCGCCATAAAAGCAATTCATCGCCGGGTATGTCGCAGCAATGGTCTCTTCGCCCGATGGATCCTTGAACCCCCAGAATTCGCCACTTCGAAAAATCTTACCGCCTCCCGGGCAATCGAGGCTGCTTGACGGCGGCCCCTCTCTCCTGCTGCCGGCTGTATCGATGCTCGCAGATGCCGGCACCAGTTCGTGCGTCACCTTGGTCATCCGAGATTGTGCAACTGAGGTGGTCGGTTCATCCGTCGACTCCAGATCGTACCAGACTCCGTTAATCCGCCCCCTGGGAGGGCGTCGATAGGTCGGACGTTCAACTTCGTCGAAATACTTTCCTCCGAGAAGACGGCCCGAGCGGTCCAGAAATCCATACTGCTCGCCGCGCTGGACCAAGCCATATCCACCAGTGTGGAAATAGGAAAGTGATTCGTATTCGGTTGGAACAACCAGGACGCCGTTTTCATCCACCGCGCCTGCATAGCCCGCCATCAGATGTAACTTCGTACCTGCAGCTCTATAGCGCTCTTTGGAGGGCCAAGGTCCCATTCTGACCACAGCGCGTCCAGCATTCAGCCTCTGCACCATCGTATAAGCCGGTTCGACTTGCCAACTGCCGTCGGCGCGCATGAGGCCGAACAGGGCACCGCGTGTATTACTAACCTGGGCCCAAATCAGCCCGTAACCTTCTCCGGCATGGGCAAAAAAACTGAAGGTAAAGTGCGGCTTCGTAATCCAGCCTTCCTCTTGGTATTCCCCAGTGCGATACAAACCCATGTTGCCGCTTAGGAGCGCATCTCTCTTCAGCACGGCTTTGGCCGGCGCCCTGCTGTCTGCCCACTCTCCCTCGCGAACAAGCACAACATCTTCCGTGAAGGGTATAGAGCGCGCGAATTTCGGCGCGACGACGACCTCGCCCTTACGGTTGATGACGCCGGTATGCTCTCCCATGAGAACTTCGGCGAGGCCGTGCTCAAACGCACCGGCAAGATCAAACCTAGGCTCTAAAACCATCTCGCCATTGAGATCGATGTAGCCGAAACGGCCGTCGACAAGGACCGCAGCGAGACCTTCGCTGAACGGCATTGCGCGCTCATAGCGCTGCGGGATCACCTCTGTCTTGCTTCTGTGCAGCACGTAACCGCAGAGACCAGAAGCGCCGCCGCAGTCGACAACGACCCTTTCCGGCCTGTCGTCCCGCGCCGGCATCAGGACCAGCACCAATGACATGACGAGCAGGAGAGAGAGTAAAATGACCCTCAGGCTTGGTCTGTGCATCGAGATCTCGCAGTTCAACTTATGGAGATGAAAAACTCAGGGATCTTAAGCCGGCGTCCCGGAGCGCAAGACTCTCGAGGCGGGGCCAATCTCTCCCGCAAGAGAACCTCGAGGTAGTTTATATCTTGTTAAAAATAAATCTTTAGGTTGTTTCTAACCTATATCAAGCATGAGCCTATCGCCGCATGGACACATCAAATCCAAGAGAAAAATCCCGGAAAAGTGCGTCCGGCGCTCCCGAGGAACAACAGGGCACAGGCTCATCAAAAATGGATAAGGTCATTGAGGAGTTCAGGCGAGAACGTGACAGTCGTGACGCGGTGGAGCGTGAGAGGACTTCCTGGGTGTTGAAAGTGCTGCTGCCAATTTTATTTTTTGCGGCAGCGTTAGACTTGATGAACATTCTTGGTTACGCCAGTTTCTACAGAACAGGTAGCGGCTTCGGTATCTCAGCCCTGGTGTTTTGCCTGGTGGCACTTTGCGTCTTAAGACGCCGGAAGTAAACGCCAATCAAGTAGCGTCAGCATTCAATATCACAGCTTTCCGGCAAGGAAGCGAACAGCTCAGTCCGTCTGAACTCTCCCAACGACAGAAAGGCCACCGCCCACATCGGACTGCTCCAGGACGATCATCTCTCCCGATTGGGGAAAGACGCTGGTCAGCGCGGTGATGTTGACCTGATGCGTCACGAGAACCAGCGGTTCCCCGGAGGGCTGAGCGGCCAGCCAGTCTTTGAGCGCCTGTGTTGCAGCAGGTTGTTTCTCGCGCTGGCGGAAGAAGGAATTGAGGGGCTCCAGCTCTTCCACCGGTCCCAACCCCAAAAGCTCGGCAGTCTCCAGACAGCGGCACCACTGACTTGAGAGCACCCGCGCGGAGCCGAGGCCTGCGTCGCGCAGGCGCGCACCGATCCGTTCGGCCTGTGCCCGGCCCGTGTCACTGAGATTTCTTTGCGTGCTGCAGTCCCGCAGCGCGAAATTGCCGGGGTCCCCGGTTCCCGGCGCCAGGGCGTGGCGCATGATCACGATATGCCCCTCCGCAGCCACGGACCGCAGGAGGGCTTCGTCGTCGGCCACGGCGGCGTCACGGGGCAGGACCGCAAGCAGAAGGCCGAATGCCAGACCGAGTTTCCCGGCGCCGCGCAGTAGCGTGTTACCGAGCATCACCATCCCCGGGTACCCGGCGCGCCTTTGAAGGGGCCGACGATGTTGCCGGTAATCCAGCCGCCGTAGAAATCGCCTTCCTGGGACTGGACCTGCTCGTCGCCGACCCAGCAGGCTTCGACACGCGAGGCATAGAAAGCATAAAAGCCCTGGATTTTGCGGAAGGGCTGAGTGGTCTCCGGATAGTTCCAGGCCGCCTGTTGAGAGCGCGCCTCGCCAACCTCAAGCGACCAATAGTTGGCCGGCCCTTTGAATTCACAGAAGGAACGCCCCGCTTCCGGCACCAGAAAATCCTCGCGCACATTATCCGGCGGGAAATAGTAGACCGGCGGATGGCTGGTTTCGAGCACCCTGTAACCCTCGGTGGTCTCCGCGACAGTCTGCCCGGCAAAGGTAACAATGAGCCGGTCCGTCACCTTTTCGATCCGCGGCGGCCGCGGGTAATCCCAAACAGATTCCTGACCTGGTCCCGGCACGACACGCAGGGGTCTTTTGAACATAGCGGCACCTTCATTTTCAGACGTCATAAAACATACGTCGCAAGGACCGCGCCGGATCAGGTTTTCGGCAAGGATCAGCTCTTGTGCCAGGGCCCGTGATGCGCCCCGGGCTCGTCAAAACGCTCAAAACTGTGTGCGCCGAAAAAGTCCCGCTGGGCCTGGATCATATTGGCCGTCGAACGGCCTGTGCGCATCATGTCAAAATAGGCAAGTGCCGCCGAGAGCGCGGGCGCAGGCAAACCCGACTTGGCCGAAACAGCCACCACTTCGCGCAGGGCCTTTTCGTTGTCCCGCAGGAGCGCGGCAAAGAAATCCGAGAACATGAGGTTCAGCGCCGGGTTCTGCGTCAAGGCATCGGCCATGTCGTTCAGCATGGTCGAGCGGATGATGCAGCCTGCGCGCCAGACCCGCGCAACATCGGGCAGGGGCAGCGACCAATCATAGGCTTCCGAAGCAGAGGAGAGCAGCCCGAAGCCCTGTGCATAGCAGACGATCTTGCCCGCGATCAGGGCCTGCTCGAGCGCGTCGATCCTGAGCGCGTCCAGATCCAGCGCCGTTGGTGCCGCCCCGAAAAGGCTCTCGCCTGCTTTGCGCTCATCGAGCCTGGAGGACAGATTGCGCGCGGCAACCGCAGCCTCGATCACCGTTGCCGGTGCCGCCAGATGCAGGGCTTCAACCGCGGTCCAGCGCCCGGTACCCTTCTGACCGGCCCGGTCCAGGATGATATCGAGCAGCGGCCTGCCGCTCTTGGCATCGCTGCAGCGCGACACCTCGGCGGAGATTTCAATCAGATAGGATTTCAGCGGTCCTTCGTTCCAGCGCGCGAAAACCTCGCCGATCTGCGCCGCCTCCATGCCGAACCCGTCGCGCATGATGCCGTAGACCTCGGCGATCATCTGCATGTCGGCATATTCGATACCGTTGTGCACCGATTTCACGAAGTGCCCGGAGCCGCCCTCGCCCATCCACTGGGCGCAGGCCTGCCCTTCGTGTTTGGCGGAGATCGCTTCCAGGATATGCGAAACCCGGTCCCAGGCGCTGCGTGCGCCGCCGCCCATGATGGAAGGACCATGGCGGGCACCCTCTTCACCACCGGAGACGCCGATGCCGAGATAGGGCACGCCCGCCGCCTTGGCCTCTTTGGTTCGGCGGTTGGTGTCATGGAAGTTGGCGTTGCCTGCATCGATGATCAGATCATCGGCGTCCAGCATGCCGCGCAGAACGCCAATCTGCTGATCCAGGATGTCGCCGGCCGGCAGCATGATGATGACGGAACGCGGGGGTTTGATGGCCGCGACGAAGTCTTCAAGGCTCTCGCAGGGCACGACCTGTGCGGCCAGGTCTCCGGCTTCGGCGTGGAACTTCCGGGTGGTCTCCGTCGTGCGGTTGAAGACGGCTATTTTGAAGCCTTTTTCCGCGATATTGAGAGCGAGACTCGCCCCCATGGTGCCGAGACCGATCAGACCGATCCCGGCAAGCTCACTGTCACCGAGTACCATACTGCCCCTGATGTTTGCTGCTGTAAAATGCTATCGAGGAGCACAAACTAATTACTGGAGGCCACCGCGTCCATCGAAAGAGAGAACTCTGCGCCCAAAGCGATCGATCCGGGAGATCACGGCGCAAGGTTCTATCGACAGTGGCTTTGTCCAAGGCTATCTTCGCCTCAGCAAAAAGACCTTACCTCGCCAGATTTCGAGTAGGACTCCCCGGCAAGTGAGAAGACCCAATCTGACGACGGTCGGCTATGCCTACGGCGTACCGGAAGCCGCCATGGCCGCCGCGCTTCTCGAGTCCGCCGGTATCCTGGTTACCAGACACCCCTGGCACACCGTCTGTGTAACCTGGAGCAAAACGCACGCCTTCGGCGGGATCGAAATACAAGTCCCTGCCTCTCAGGCTGAACAGGCAGCCACGATCCTTGCCGACTTTCAGCCGATAGCGCGGCCGCGAAAAAGGTTGTTCCGGCTCCTGGTCTGCATCGCGGCGACGCTATTCATAGCCGTCCCGCCAGCGGCCTCGGGTTTCTTCGCGGTCGCCATGCGGCCAGGAACGATGCGCAACAGCGCTCAAGACTGAAGGCCTTCACCTTCCCTCATTCTCCAAAAACACGGCGTAGAAAAACCGACGCCTGACAAACTCTGGTCAGGGTGCGAAGGACCCGATCCCGCGCGCCTTGAGCGTCTCGGAAATCTCGGAAAGCACCGTGGGGTCGTCGATGGTGGCCGGCATCTTCCACTCCGCGCCGTCGGCGATCTTCTGCATGGTACCACGCAGAATCTTTCCGGAACGGGTTTTCGGCAGACGCTCCACGCAAATCGCCAGCTTGAACGCCGCCACCGGACCGATGACCTCGCGCACCCGCTGAACCACCTCTTTTTCAATATCTGCCGTATCGCGGTCGACATCGGCGCTCAGGATCAGAAATCCGACCGGAATCTGTCCTTTCAGAGCATCTTCCACACCGACCACGGCGCATTCTGCAACCGCGGGGTGCCCGGCAATGGCTTCTTCGATGCCGCCGGTCGAAAGCCGGTGCCCGGCCACGTTAATGATGTCGTCGGTGCGGGACATGATGAAGAGATAACCGTCTTCGTCCATCATGCCCGCGTCGGCGGTCTTGTAGTAGCCGGGGAACTCGCTCAAGTACGCGTCCTTGAAGCGGTCGTCCGCGTTCCAGAGCGTCGGCAGGCAGGAAGGCGGCAGGGGCAGCCTGACCACGATGTTGCCGAGGGTTCCGGTCGGCACCGGATGGCCCTCGTCGTCGAGTACCTGCACGTCATAGCCGGGCATGGGCACGGTCGGCGAACCCAGTTTGACCGGCAACGCGCCCAGTCCCACCGGATTGCCCGCGATGGTCCAGCCGGTTTCCGTCTGCCACCAGTGATCGATGACCGGCACCTGCAGTTTCTCCTGCGCCCACTCGATGGTGTCGGGGTCGGCGCGTTCACCCGCCAGGAACAGCGTGCGCAGGGTCGAAATGTCATAGTTGGCGATCAGGCTACCCGAGGGATCTTCTTTCTTGATCGCCCGAAAGGCTGTCGGCGCCGTGAAAAGGGCCGCAACCTTATGCTCGTCGATCACGCGCCAGAAGGTGCCGGCGTCCGGTGTGCCGACCGGCTTGCCCTCGAAGAGAATGCTGGTGCAGCCCTTCAGCAGCGGCGCGTAAACGATGTAGGAATGCCCGACCACCCAACCCACATCCGAAGCCGCCCAGAAGACCTCGCCCGCGTCGACGCCGTAGATGGCGTTCATCGTCCAGTGCAGGGCCACCATATGCCCGCCGTTGTCGCGGACCACCCCCTTGGGCTGACCGGTCGTGCCGGAGGTGTAGAGGATGTAAAGCGGATCGGTCGCTTTGACCGGGGTACAGGGTACCTTAGTGCCGCTGGCCTTATGCGCTTCGACGGCGGTCTTATAATCCAGGTCCCGTCCCTCGATCAGCTCGCAAACCAGTTGCTCGCGCTGCAGAACAATGCAAGAGCCCGGCTTTTGCTCGACCATGTCAATAGCGGCATCCAGTAGCGGCTTGTAGGCGACAGTTCGTCCGGGTTCCAGACCGCAAGAGGCGGAGATGATGGCTTTTGGCGTGCAGTCCTCGATCCGGGTCGCAAGTTCGTTGGCCGCGAAGCCGCCGAAGACAACCGAATGCACGGCTCCCAGGCGCGCGCAGGCGAGCATGGCCACCGCCGCTTCCAGCACCATGGGCATGTAAATGATGACGCGGTCGCCTTTGCCGACGTCCCGGTCCTTGAGCACAGCGGCGAGCGCCTCGACCTCGGCCTGCAGTTCCGCGTAGGTGACGCTGCGTTTGCTCCCGGTCATGGCGCTGTCGTGGACGATCGCGAGCTGGTCTGCCCGGCCGGACTGAACATGTCGGTCAACGGCGTTGTGGCAGGTGTTGCAGGTCGCATCCGGGAACCATTGACCATAGACCGCAGCTTCAGGATCGAATGCACGGCTCCAGGGCTCGAACCAGTCGAGTTCCTTCGCGCAGGCTTCCCAGAAGGCCTCCGGGTCGGACTTCCAGCTGGCGTAGGTTTCCTGGTACTTCGATCTATTCGTCATTCGACCCTCCCTTTTTTTCACCGCTCAAAGCCCGGCACGCGTAAGCGCAACCGCACAGGCTTTGATCAGCGATTTCGTCTTTCGCCCGTCAAGCAGCCCAGGACTGCGTTGGCGGCCTCAATTACATTGGTGCCGGGACCAAAGATATCAGCGACACCCGCTGCGCGCAGGAAGTCATAATCCTGCTCAGGGATCACTCCCCCGCAGACCACGGTGATGTCTTCGGCGCCCTTCGCCTTCAGATCCCCGATCAGTTCGGGAATCAGCGTCTTGTGTCCCGCGGCCAGCGACGAGACGCCGACAACGTCCGCCTTCAGTTCAATAGCCCGGTTGGCCACCTCTTGCGGAGTCTCGAACATATCCGAGAGATCTACCGTAAAGCCCATGTCCGCGAAGGCGGTGGCGATCACCTTGGCGCCCCGGTCATGTCCGTCCTGGCCCATTTTCGCGAGCAGAATGTGGGGCTTGCGGCCCAGGCTCTCGGCATAGTCCAGGATCCGGCGCTGAAGGGCCTCATACTCGACATCGCCGGAATAGGCATCGTTGTACACGCCGGCGATCACTCGTGTTGTGGCTTTGTGGCGCTCAAAGGCGCGTTCCATGGCGCTGGAGATTTCGCCCAAAGTCGCGCGCGCCTTGGCTGCCGTGACGGCGAACTCCAGCAGGTTGCCCTCGCCGGATTCGGCGGCGGCCTCCAAAGCATCCAGCGCTGCCTTACAGGCGGCAGGGTTCCGGGTCTTTTTGATCTTCTCCAGACGGGCGATCTGCGCGTCGCGCACCTTGACGTTATCGATGTCGAGAATATCGACCGGCGGTTCGTTCTCCAGCGTGTACTTATTCACCCCGACCACGACGGTCTCGCGCTGATCGACACTGGCCTGCCGCTTGGCAGCGGCCTCCTCGATGCGCATTTTCGGCAGGCCCTGCTCCACGGCCTTTGTCATACCGCCCAGCGCCTCGACCTCCTGGATCATGGACCAGGCTTCGTCGACGAGATCCTGGGTCAGTCGCTCGATATAGTAGGAACCGCCGAGCGGATCGACCACGTCTGTCACGCCGGTCTCATGCTGCAGAATAAGCTGGGTGTTGCGGGCGATGCGCGCCGAAAACTCGGTCGGCAGGGCAATGGCCTCATCGAAGGAATTGGTGTGGAGGGACTGGGTGCCGCCCAGAACCGCTGCCATGGCCTCAAAGGCCGTGCGCACGACGTTGTTGTAGGGATCCTGTTCGGTCAGGGACACACCCGAAGTCTGACAATGCGTGCGCAGCATTTTCGAGCGCTCCGACTTGGCCCCGAAGTCGGTCATGATCTTTGCCCAGAGCTGGCGCGCGGCCCGCAGCTTGGCGACCTCCATGAAGAAATCCATACCGATGCAGAAGAAGAAGGACAACCGACCGGCAAAGGCATCCACATCCAGTCCGCGCGACATGGCGGCGCGGACATATTCCATGCCGTCGGCGAGCGTAAAGGCCAGCTCCTGCGCCAGGGTCGAGCCCGCCTCCTGCATATGGTAACCGGAGATCGAGATGGAGTTGAACTTCGGCATCTCCTGCGCGGTATAGACGATAATATCGGAGATAATGCGCATGGAGGGCGCGGGCGGATAGATGTAGGTGTTCCGCACCATGAACTCTTTCAGGATATCGTTCTGGATGGTGCCCGAAAGCTGGGAGCGGTCCACGCCCTGTTCCTCGCCCGCGACGATGAACATGGCCAGAACCGGGATCACGGCGCCGTTCATGGTCATGGAGACCGACATCTGGTCCAGGGGAATGCCGTCGAAGAGGATTTTCATGTCCTCGACGCTATCGATCGCAACCCCGGCCTTGCCCACATCTCCAACCACGCGCGGATGATCGGAGTCATAGCCCCGGTGGGTTGCCAGATCGAAGGCAACGGAAAGCCCCTTCTGTCCCGCGGCCAGATTCTTACGGTAAAAAGCGTTGGATTCCTCCGCGGTGGAAAAGCCGGCGTATTGACGGATGGTCCAGGGCCGTCCCGCGTACATCGTTGCTTTCACGCCCCGCGTAAAGGGCGCGACACCGGGCATTTCGGCCGCGGCGTCGCCCGGCACATCGGCGGCGGTGTAGAGCGGTTTCCGCAGCAGGCCGTCCGGTGTCTTTTTCTCGAGCGACGCAGGGTCGCCGCCCTTGAGTTCCTTCGACGCCAGCGTTTTCCAGTCCTCAAGGTTCTTGCTCATGCCGCAAACTCCATCATGACCGCGTCAACAGCGAGACTGTCACCGACGCTCACCAGAATTTTCTCAACCACCGCCGACTTTTCCGCCCGCAGGACGTTTTCCATCTTCATGGCTTCGACAATGGCCAGGGGTTGCCCTTCCTCGACCTTGTCCCCCTCGCTGACCTGGAGATTTATCACCAGGCCCGGCATGGGGCAGAGCAGCAGATTCGACGTATCCGGCGCCTCCTTGCGCGGCATGCGATCCATCAGTTCGGCCAGACGCGGCGTCAGCACCTGAAGCCTGCAATCCACGCCGCGGTGGCGCAGCCGGTAGCCGCCAGGGATCGGTGCAACCTTGAACCAGAAGGCTTTGCCATCGATCATCATCTCCGCGACCGGCAGACCCGGCCGCCACTCGGTTTCAACGGAAAGTTCAGGTCCAGCCGCGAGAGAGACCCGATAACCGCCGGCGCTTTCCTCAAGCTCCACCGAGGTGCGCTTTTCATCGAAGCAGACAACGCGTCTGGCGCTATCGCCCTCGAGTCCCCTTTGGAAACGGGCGCCGGAGATCTGGGCACGACGTTTCGCCACGATGTGATCCAGCACTGTCACGCAGGCGCTCAGCCGCGCTTCGGTCCCCGCATCAGGCGTGACGCCTTCAAAACCCTCGGGATACTCCTCCGCGATGAAGCCCGTGGTCAGACGTCCCTCCCGCCAGCGCGGATGATCCATCAGCGCGGAGAGGAATGGCAGGTTGTTCCCGACACCCTCCACCACGAACTGATCCAGCGCATCGGACATGGCATCTACCGCTTCGATCCGGGTCGGCGCCCAGGTGCAGAGCTTTGCGATCATCGGATCGTAGAACATGGAAATCTCTGAACCCTCGACCACACCCGTATCGTTCCGGATTGCGAGCGTCTCTGTCGCTTCCTCCTCCGGCGGCTGATAACCCGTCAGGCGGCCGATCGAAGGCAGGAAGTTTCGATAAGGGTCCTCGGCATAGAGCCGGCTTTCGACGGCCCAGCCGTTCAACTTGATGTCATCCTGGCGCAAGGCCAGTTTCTCGCCCGCCGCCACGCGGATCATCTGCTCCACAAGATCGATACCGGTGATCAGCTCGCTCACCGGATGCTCGACCTGCAGGCGGGTATTCATCTCCAGAAAATAAAAGTTCCGGTCCTTGTCGGCGATGAATTCCACGGTTCCGGCGGAGTGATAGCCAACCGCCTTGGCCAGAGCGACGGACTGCTCGCCCATGGCCCTACGCGTGGCCTCGTCGAGGAAGGGGGATGGCGCCTCCTCCACCACCTTCTGGTTCCGCCGCTGGATCGAACACTCGCGCTCGCCGACGTAGAGGCAGTTGCCGTGCTGATCGGCCAGGACCTGGATCTCGATATGCCGGGGTTCGGTGACGAACTTCTCGATAAAGATCCGATCGTCGCCAAAGCTGGAGGCCGCCTCGGACTTGGAACGTTCGAAGCCTTCGCGGGCTTCATCATCGTTCCAGGCGATCCGCATGCCCTTGCCGCCGCCGCCGGCAGAGGCCTTGATCATCACCGGATAGCCGATCTCTGAAGCGATCTTAATCGCGTGTTCGGCGTCATCGATCAGGCCCATATGCCCGGGCACGGTCGAAACATCAGCTTCGGCGGCGATCTTCTTCGAAGTGATCTTGTCGCCCATGGCTTCGATGGCATTGGGCGGCGGGCCGATAAAGGTGATGCCCTCGGCTTTCAGGCGCTCGGCGAACTCGCGGCGCTCGGAGAGGAAACCATAGCCCGGATGAACCGCGTCGGCGCCGGTCTCTTTGCAGGCATCGATGATCTTGTCGATGATCAGGTAGCTTTCGGCGGCGGCAGCGGGTCCGATATGCACCGCTTCATCGGCCATCTCCACATGCAGGGCCGACTTGTCCGCATCGGAGTAGACTGCGACAGTGCCGATGCCCAGGCGCTTGGCGGTCTTAAAGACCCGGCAAGCGATTTCCCCGCGATTGGCGACCAGTATTTTCTTGAACATACGCGCTCCCCAATCTCTGCTTAAAGCGGAATATTGCTATGCCGCTTTTCAGGCAGGCGTTGATTTTTGGTTTTTAAGGCTTCAAAGGCACGCAGGACGCGGCGGCGCGTCGAATGCGGCATGATCACATCATCAATAAAGCCGCGTTGCGCCGCGATGAAGGGATTCGCAAAGCGGTCTTCATATTCTTTGGTGCGCTGCGCGGTCTTCTCAACATCGTCCAGCTCGGACCGATGGAGAATTTCGGTCGCGCCCTTGGCACCCATCACCGCGATCTGCGCCGTCGGCCAGGCATAGTTGACATCGGCGCGGATGTGCTGCGACGACATAACGACATAGGCGCCGCCATAGGCTTTGCGGGTAATCACCGTGACCTTGGGCACGGTGGCCTCGGCATAGGCAAACAACAGCTTGGCGCCGTGCTTGATGATGCCGCTGTATTCCTGCCCGACACCTGGCAGAAAGCCCGGAACGTCGACAAGCGTCAGCAGCGGGATGTTGAAAGAATCGCAAAAACGAACGAAGCGGCCGGCCTTTCTTGAACTGTCGATGTCCAGACACCCCGCCAGCACCATGGGCTGATTAGCTACAACCCCGACGGTCGAGCCGTTCAGGCGGATATACCCGCAGAGAATGTTACCGGCGTGCGCCTCCTGAACCTCGAAGAACTCCCCCTCGTCGGCAATCTTTGTGATCACCTCACGCATGTCATAGGGCTTGTTGGGGTTCTCCGGCACGATCGTGTCCAGCGACATCTCGACCCGCTCGGGATCGTCCGCAGTCGGCAGGACCGGCGGTTTTTCCTTGAAAGACAGGGGCAGGAAATCGAAGAGCCGCCGGATTTCCAGCAGCGCTTCCAGGTCGTTCTCGAAGGCGCCGTCGGCGACCGAGGACTTCTTGGTGTGGGTCGAGGCCCCGCCCAATTCCTCCGCCGTGACGATTTCGTTGGTAACGGTCTTGACCACATCGGGACCGGTGACGAACATATAGCTGCTGTCCTTCACCATATAGATGAAATCGGTCATGGCCGGCGAGTACACGGCGCCACCGGCACAGGGCCCCATGATCACGGAGATCTGAGGCACCACGCCCGAGGCCTGGACGTTGCGGTAGAAGACCTCGGCATAGCCGCCGAGCGACGCAACGCCCTCCTGAATCCGTGCGCCGCCGGAATCATTCAGGCCAATGATGGGTGCCCCGTTCTGGACGGCGAGATCCATGACCTTACAGATCTTTTCGGCATGGGTTTCCGAGAGAGAACCGCCCAGAACCGTGAAGTCCTGGCTGAAGACGTAAACCGGGCGGCCGTTGATCGTACCCCAGCCGGTAACCACGCCGTCGCCGGGGACTTCGACCTTATCCATGCCGAAATCGACGCAGCGGTGGGTCTTGTACATATCGTATTCTTCGAAGGAGCCCTCATCGAGAAGCACCTCAATCCGCTCGCGCGCGGTCAGCTTGCCCTTGGCGTGCTGAGCATCGATCCGGCGCTGCCCGCCACCGAGGCGGGCCTGGACGCGGCGTTCCTCGAGCTGCTCGAGAATCTCCTGCATCAGCCGAGCCCTCGCGCCTTCAGGAAGCGCCAGGCAGCGGGGAATACGGCAGCAGCCAATGCCGCTTTCGCGAAGCCACCCAGGATGAAGGGATAGAGCCCCCATTCCAGGATCGGCTTATCCCACCCGAAAAGAACACCAAGCCACAGCACACCAGGGAGCATAAGGATCGCCGTTCCAATCACCGCCACGGCAAAGGCCGTGAAGATATTCCGGTCCCAGCCGCGTTCAGCCAGCATACCCGATACATAAACGGCAATCAGGAAGCCCAGGAGATAACCGCCGGTCGGACCCATCATGTAGGCCCAGCCGATGCCCTTTTCCGGCGTGCCTGTGAAGACCGGCAGACCCAGCGCACCCTGCGCAAGATAAAAGGCGACAGCCGCCAAACCCAGACGTGGACCGAGTGCCAGGCCAAGACCGATCACCACGAAGGTTTGCATGGTCATTGGCACCGGATAGAAAGGGATCGAGACCTTCGCCGAGAGCGTAATAAGCAGCGAGGCAGCGGCCACAATGATGATATTGCGCAGCAGGGAATGGTCGAAATTTCTCGAAAGCGCGGCATGCAGTGTCATTTGATCCCTCCAGATCCTAAAACTGAAGATCTTTCTATACACCCTTAACCCCGGGGAGTTCACGCTTGAAAGCGTAGCAATGTTAAAACTATAATGTTGCAACTTTTATTTTGCAAAATTGTGTAATGCGCGCGAGAAAGCTCTTTGTCGGCCGCAAAATCCGGGAGATCCGTCAGGCCCACGCCCTGACCCAGGCGGCCTTCGCCGAGCGGCTGGAGATTTCCACGAGTTATCTGAACCAGCTGGAAAACAACCAGCGGCATGTGACGGCCCCTGTTCTCCTGGGCCTGGCGGAGGCCTTTTCGGTCGACATCGCCAGCCTTTCGGAGAACGACGACGACCGCCTGATCGCGGATCTGGCCGAAGCGGTGGCCGACCCCCTGCTCGGCGGGCAGCAACCCAGCAAGCAGGACCTGAAGGTCACTGTCCAGAACGCGCCCACCATGGCCCGGGCCTTTCTCTCCATGCATCAGGCGCTGCGCCGCGCGGGGGAACAGCTGGCCGAGTTGGACGAAACCCTGGAGCGCTCCGGCGCGCTCAACGAGCCGACGCCTTATGAAGAGGTCCGGGATTTCTTCCATTACCAGGACAACTACATCCACGATCTCGATCTGGCAGCGGAAGACCTGGCCAAGGGACTGGCCAGCGGATCGCGCAACCGGGTGCGGGTGCTGGCGGACTACATCGAGCGCCGTCACCGGGTGCGGGTCGTGATCGGCAACGATGCCGAGACACCGGGCGCGATCCGCCATTACGATCCGACCGGGCGGGTGCTGACGCTCAACCCCAAAGTTGAGCCCTCCACCCATGCCTTTCAGATCGCCCACCAGATCGCGATCCTGGAGCACGGCCGTGCCATCGACGCCATCGCCGAAGCCGCCGATTTCCGCTCCCAGGATGCCGCGCCGGTCTGCCGGATCGGCCTGGCCAACTACTTCGCAGGCAGCGCCCTGCTGCCCTACGAGAGCTTCGCGGCGACCGCGCGCGAACTCAAACACGATCTGGACTTGCTGGGCGATCGCTTCGGGGCGAGCCACGAACAGGTGGCCCATCGGCTCAGCACCCTGCAGCGGCCGGGACAGAAGGGCGTGCCTTTTTTCTTTGCGCGGGTCGATCAGGCCGGCACCATCACCAAACGCCACAGCGCCACGAAGCTGCAGTTCGCGCGTTTCGGTTCGGCCTGTCCGCTCTGGAACGTGCACCGCGCTTTCGAAACCCCGACCCGCATTATCAGACAACTGGCGGAAACCCCGGACGGCGCCCGTTACCTCTGTCTTGCCATGGCAGTGACCAAACGCGGCGGCGGTTACAGCGATCCGACCCAGCGCTACGCCCTGGCCTTGGGCTGCGAGATCAAGCACGCCAAGGAATTGATCTACGCCGAGGACCTCGATCTGGAGCGCGACCAGGCCTTCGAGCCCATCGGCATTTCCTGCCGGATCTGCGAGCGGCGCAGCTGCCACCAGCGCGCGGTCCCACCGCTGAAGCGCAGCCTGGAAGTCGATCCGAACCTGCGCAACATCATTCCCTACGCCTTCAAGTAACGGCACTTCTTCCTGAGCCACTCTCCCGCGCTAAGGATGCCCCCCGGGCGCCGGCGTTTCATCGCACTCCATGGTCCTTTCTTTCATTTAACAATTTTGTTGAATGAATCTGAGGATTTGCTATATTCAACAAAATTGTTAAATGACAACCGAGGACAAACGCGGCATGGTCCGTCAATCGAGGTCAGATATGGATTCCGTCTTCGGAGCACTGGCAGATCCCACGCGCCGGGCGATCCTGGCGCGCCTGTCTCAGGGTGACGCGACCGTCAGCGAGCTCTCCGAACCCCACGACATGTCGCTTGCCGCGGTCTCCAGACACATTCACGTGCTGGCGGATGCCGGCCTCATGAGCCGGGTGAGAGAAGGCAAAAGGATCCGCTGCCGCCTCAACGCCCAGCCGCTGCGCGAGGCCACCTCGTGGCTTGCCGGTTATCAGGCCTTCTGGGATCAGACTCTCGACGCACTCGGCGAATTTCTGGAGGGCAAGGATGTCTGACGACTCACTTTGGGCAAGCGGCGGTAATCCTCGGCGTGTTTTCGTGGAACGTACCTACCGGGTATCTCCCGAAACCGCGTTCGATGCCTGGATCAATCCTGATTCACTGACGCGTTGGTTTGGTCCGCCCGGCTTCACGGCCAGGATCCTGACCCACGACCCCCGGGTCGGCGGCACCTGGCGCTTTAACATGAGAAGTGTCGAGGGTGAGAGCTACCACCACTTCGGCCAGTTCGTAGAAGTGACGCCGCCGCGCAAACTGGTCTTCACCTGGGCATCGGAAGAACAGGTGGAGGGTTGGCGTGACGAGAAGAACGCGCCGACGGTGGTCACGGTCGAATTCACGCCCTGCCCCGAGGGTACCAAGGTCACGGTCACCCACGAGAAGCTGATTTCGGATATGGCCCGGGATGCCCTGACCCGCGGGTGGGGTGGCGGACTGGAATGCCTCGAAGACTTTTTTGCGGATCAGTCTGCATAGGCATCATCTTGATAAAGGGACAGCATAATGAATAAACAATCAGGCGGCTGCGCCTGCGGGGCCGTGCGCTACGAAGCCAGCGGCAAAACCGAGTTCGCTTTTCATTGCCATTGCCGCAAGTGTCAGCGCATCACAGGCAGCGGGCATGCGTCGGCCTTTGCTCTGCATCGCGATGACATTGAACTGACCGGCGAGGTAAGGGAGTTCGAGCAGATGGCGGACAACGGTGCGGCAACCTACAGCGGGTTCTGCCCCAAATGCGGTTCGCCGATTTTCAGTAGGACAGTCCGCTTTCCGGACCGCCTCTATCTTCATGTCGCGACGCTCGACGACCCCTCGCGTTTCGAACCGAAGTTCGTTGTTTACGAGCAAGCCGCCCAGCCCTGGGACTATATCGACCCGGCCCTCCAGGCCGCCCCGAGATGAAGCGGCCCGGAGCCTGAATGACCTTCCCCTCAAAGAGGCAGCTTGGTCCAGACCGCCAGTTCATTTCCGGATGGGTCGGTAAAATGAAAGCGTTTGCCACCGGGAAATTCGTGCCGCTCGATAATTTCGCCTCCCGCACCGGTGACGGCTTTCTCCGCCGCACCCAGGTCCTCCGCCAGGAGAATGATTAGACTGCCGCCACGCGGCGGCGGCCCCTCGGCCCTGCGGAATCCACCCTCGAGACCGGCGTTGGAGAAGGCGAGATATTCCTCGCCCCACTCCTCAAACTCCCAGCCAAAAGCGGAAGTATAAAAGGCCTTGGTCGCGGCAAAATCCGACGACGGCATTTCCACATAATCGATTTTCATAGCACCCTCAGCAGACAATCAAATGTTCTTTCTTTGTTCTATAACGACATGAAACCGCTGGGAAGGCAAATATCAACCGACGGCCACAAGAAACGACTCCGGTTGGATCTGGAGTGCGCGATCTCATCGAATTTCATGGGAAGAAATTTATGGCGGTTTTCCCACAATAGTATTGAAAAGCATACTATCTACGAAAATTCTGCCTTCTTGTGAAAACAAACCAAGAAGATCACCTTTCCCGCAGTCTGATTGCGGGACGGCATAGGCCCTCCCGCGTTTGCCAAGAGCCGGAAGGGAAAGACATGACACTCACAGTTCACACGATCAGCGGTGCCCCGCGCGGCTGGCGGATTCTGCTCGCCCTGACCTTCAAGGGCCTGGACTATGATATTCGCTATCTGCAGGCATCGGCACAGGAGCAGCGCTCCGCGGAATTTCTTGCCCTGAACCCCAGGGGCAAGGTCCCCGTTCTTGCGGTCGGCGGTGACATCGTCCTGCGGGAGTCGCTGGCAATCCTGACCTGGCTCGAACGACAGCATCCCGAGAAGCCCATCTTCGGCGAGACACCGGAAGAAGCCACCAGGATCTGGCAAAGCACATCGGAATCCTGTCACTACCTGCGGGACGCGATCCATGACGTGCTCTCCGTCGTCTTTAACAGCGACGGCAGCGTGCCGGTGGACGGCAGCCACGAGATGACCGCGCTCTCGGAGGCAGCGGCCAGTCTGCACGCGGAATGCCGCGCTCTGGAAGGTCTGCTTGGCGATCAAGCCTTCCTGGCGGGCGAGCGGCCAAGCGCCGCGGACGCGGTGGCGTTTCCCGAAATCCGGCTCATACAGCGCGGCATTGAGATCCGGCAGGCCCTGATGTCGGCGATCGGATTTGCAAACCTGCCCTTCAGCTATCCGAAACTCGCCGCCTGGATGGACCGCATTGCCGCAGTTCCCGGCTTCGAAAAAACCCTTCCCGCGCATTGGAAGGCGCAGCCCGCCGCATGACAAAACCCGAGAGGCCAAAAATGAGAGTATCCCGAACCCGCAGCGATCTATGCGCCGTGTTTCTCTCACTCTTCACTCTCTCCGCGATGGGAATGCCGTCCGCAGCGTCAGCTGAGGACATGATCGACCTGCCACAGGATCTGGAGATCGAGCTGGCTCTAAGTGCGTTGCCGGAACGCCTGCAGGCGGACTCGACCGTCTACAGGCTGGATCCGTCAAAGGGCTATGTGCTCCACCGCGAGGGAAAGAACGGCTTCGCGACCTTCGTGGCACGCACCAGCATACGCTTTTACAGCGCGGCATGGCCGTACAGCTACCCCGCCGATCAGCTGATTCCGATGGCATTCGACAGCGTCGGCATCGAACATCACATGCGGCCCTGGTTCGCTATCGCGAAAATGCGGGCTGAGGGCGTATCCGCAAAAGACGCCAAGACAAGACTTCAGCGGGATTTTCGCGACGGTTTCTACAAGGCGCCGGTGAAGGGCGGGCTCTCCTATATGCTTGCGCCGATCCATCGCGCCTACATGGCGCCGGAAGCCTCTGACGAGATGATCACAGTCAGCATGCCGCACTACATGCCCTATGCCCCCTATGTCACACCGGCGCAACTGGGCAACGATACGCCAATGAACGGCGGCCCCTTTGTTCTCAACCATGGCGGCAGAGACAGCGGCCCGCACGGCTACATGATGTTCATGCTGCCGACGCCCAAGGCCGACGGCCTGCGCGCCAAATATGCACCTCTCCTGGAAAGGCTGTGCGGTCTTCATGACAACTGGTGCCTTGCAAAGGAAGAGTAGGAGCAAAAACATGACGATGGAAAACTACAGTGAATGCATCTCGGTCAGCGCAAACCCCGAGGCGGCCTATCACGCTTTGACGCAAGGCATTGCGCAGTGGTGGACCAAGCCGGACCACCCCATTGCCAAGGTCGGCGACCGTGCGAAATTCACCTTTCCTCCCGGAAAGTCCTACTGGACCTTCGAGGCGGTGACGCTTATCCCGGGCGAACGGGTGGAAATGAAGTGCGTCGAAGCCCTGCACCTGCACGAAGGCCAGCCGCGCGAAATCGAACAGGAATGGCTCGGCACCAAGGTCATCTGGCAGATCTGGCGGGAAGGTGACAGGACCGAGATCGCCCTGGAGCATATCGGCCTCAAGCCGGAACTGCTCTGCTACGACATCTGCCGGCAGGGTTGGGATTTCTTCTTTGCCGATAGCCTGAAGGCCTATCTCGATACCGGCATCGGCAAACCCCATACAGGAAATTAATTTCATGAAATTAATTTCAGCAGAGGTGTCACAAAACGCGCGCCTCAAACGTCTCCTTTTTGACAGCGAAACAAACGTCAATGAAGGAACGAAACGTGACGAGTGCAAATACCATTAATTATCTCGAAGAATCCGCCGATGTGCTCGGCGCCCTAGAGAACGTCGAAGGCGTCATCGCGAAGCGCGGCATAGAGCCGTCCCTGCACCACCTGGTTCTGCTGCGCGCGTCGCAGATCAATGGCTGCGCCTTCTGCGTCAGGATGCATACCAGCGATGCCAGAGAAGCCGGTGAAACCGACAGGCGCCTGGATCATTTGATTGTCTGGAAGTGCGTGAACGACTTTACGGCACGCGAGAAAGCCGCCTTCGCCTGGACCGAAGCCCTCACGGAGCTGCATAAGGTACCGGATCTCGACGCTCTGCGCGGCGAGCTGAAAAAACACTTTTCCGAGCATGAGATTGCGAGCCTGACGTCGATCGTCGCCATGATCAACCTCTGGAACCGCATCCAGATTTCGAACCACTGATGGTGCAGTTCACCAGAAGCAACGATGCCTTCGAGGCGGCCAGACCTATGCTGACGGGTCTGGCCTACCGGATCCTCGGGTCGATGGCCGAGGCCGAAGACGTCGTACAGGATACTTACTTAAGCTGGATGGCGGCTGCGCGAAGCGGCATAGAGCGGCCATCCAGCTGGCTGGCGACGGTCTGCACG
This sequence comes from Denitrobaculum tricleocarpae, assembly GCF_007004665.1. GTDB lineage: Bacteria > Pseudomonadota > Alphaproteobacteria > Kiloniellales > Kiloniellaceae > Denitrobaculum > Denitrobaculum tricleocarpae. Next base: position 50,493 of record NZ_ML660067.1, read on the forward strand.
CGCAAAGCCATAGACAGCCTGCGCTCGGCACACCACGCCCGCACGAATTACGTCGGGACCTGGTTGCCTGAACCGATCCATACCCGGGTTCTTGAGACACCGGAGAGTGAGCTGGCGTTGTCGCAGAATGTGACCACTGCGTTTCTGCTGGTGCTGGAACGTCTCGCGCCCAAGGAGCGGGCCGCCTTCCTGCTGCGCGACGTCTTCGCCATGGACTATGCCGAGCTCGCCGAAGGCCTTCGGATCTCCGAAGCGGCCTGCCGTAAACTGGTTTCGCGCGCTCGCGCGAACCTTCGCAAAAGCCAGAGCGCGCACAGCGTGCCCCTTGATCGGCAGGATGAGCTGGTAACCGCCTTTAAAACGGCGATCGTGGAGGGCTCCGTCGCCCAGCTGACGGATCTGCTCGCCAGCGATGCAACCCTGAGCGCCGACAGCGGCGGCAAGGTCACCGCAATCCGGCAGACGCTTGAAGGTGCGGACGCTGTCCTCTCCTTCATCGCGAGAGTTCTCTCCCCTGCCTGGCAAAACCTAGAAGTCTTTACGAGCGAGCTGAATGCCCGCCGTGCGCTGGTCGCGAGAGAGGCAGGCCGGACGGTCGCCGTCGTGTCCTTCGATTACGATAAAGACTTGAAAGCCTCCCGGATTTATATCGTGCGCAATCCGGACAAGCTTGCACGCGTAGGCACAGCATAGAAAAACTTTAAGACCTCAATCTGGTCACGGCTTCTGAAGCGAATACGGGAATCTCCCAACTTCTTCGGCACGCTGGAACATGGTTCTAATCGTTCCCTGTTGCCGGGCTCCGGCACAGGAATTGCCATCTTCTCCGCTTCCCTGAAGGCCCGCCGTTGCCGATACGTCCTCTCTTTGCCGCTGCTCTCCTTGTCTGTTTTTCACTTGGAGCCGGGTCCCGCCCGGCAGACGCGATCCCCGTGCAGCATTTTGACAATGAGCTTCTGCGTCCTGAGCTGGTGACCCGGGAAAGAAGACAGATGGGAATTGGAGGACAGGACAGCTTCACATTGCGTGAGCTTTATCCCCTCAAAACGCCATCGCGCCCGCAGTACGTCAGCAGCGATCCCTGCGCCTTTTCCCGGGGCTGGCTGCCCCAGCGAAAGGCCGGAGTTATCATCTGCGGCACCCTGGCCGATTACTATGCCCCCAAGGTTACGCCCTATCCGGATCCACGCTCCGCGGATCTTGGCGGCGGATCCGGACTGGCGCTGTTACTCCTGGGGATTGGTGCCCTGGGTCTCGCCACCCGCCGGCCGGTCTGGATTTCGCATTTGATGCGCTGAACCAGGAATGCGCAGTGAACGCATTCCTGGCTTTATCCACGCAGGCCTCAGTTTGCGTTGCGTGGCGCAAGACGCCGGGTCTTGCCTTCCTTGACCGGGGCATCGGCACCCGAGCGTGCTCCACCCATTCTCGGCAGGCGGAAATCCGACGTCTTGCAGCTCTGGGCGTTCGCGATGCCCGTGGATCCCGCCGGACAGATTTCAATTCGCCAGACCCGGCTGCCGCTCAGCGCCCCCAGATCGAAGTTGGCCCGCGTGCCTCTCATCCGTCCCGGCAGTTGAGCCGAGCGGACAGGCTGAAAGCTGCCGCCGGTCTTGCGGTAGAAGCGCAAGCTATAGTTCGCATTGGCCTGGCCGCCGGAAAGACGAATCTCACCCTTTCGCACCCGGCCCTGGGGCGCCTGGATCGCGAAGCCTGATACCGCAGCTCCCGGACGCGCAAGCTGGGCGTTGGCCGTGCCGCCCGGCCGGACCATTTGATGACCGCTTCCCTGCTGAGGCGTCACAAGACGGTTGCCGGCGATCTGTCCCGATTGGGTTGACGGACGGCAGGCGAAGCTGTGCCTGCGAAAGGCCGTATCGATGATACGCCCCTGAGCATCAGTGATCTTGAAATGCATCATGACGCTCTTCTTCGGCGGCTCCGTGTTGCTGCCGGCACCGAGCGTGAGACCACCACTGGGATTTCCCCAGGTCAGACTGTCAAGATACCTCACCGTCTCGGTGCCATCCTCGGAAACGCTGAAGTCCTGCCGTAACTTGTGGCGATTGTCCAGCAAGATGGCGGCACTGCCCGTAGCCATCAAGCCACGCGCGGTGATCGTGCCGTCAATGCTAATCCGGTCCGGGCAGACGAAGCCCTGAAAGACTCTCTCGCTCACTACCGAGCCCGCTACCGAGGCTTCCGGGGGTTGGGGAACAGCCTGCGGCATGACCGTTGTGATGCCTGTGGCCTGGTTACAGTCCAGGTTATAGTCCTGCCAGGGCGTATTGAAGACGGAACTGACGCCGATGATGCGGACTCGGCCGCTGTTGGGACCACTCGGCAGCTTGTCGGTATGACTGAACGTCGCAAACCTGGTGCCATTCGTCCGGACCGTGATGACCGAACTCTGATTACCCACTTCATCGGCGTAGCGGAAACTGACCTCCTCATTCGGCCGCGTGGTGACGATGCGACCGTTAAGACGCAACCTGCAGACACCAGCGATAAAAGCTTGTTCGACAACCTCAAGGCTTGACGTTTCAACCGGCTCGTGACCCTTGCAGTTTACCGTAACCGTTGGGTCGGCGGGCCGGACTTCAGGCGGGACTGGAGCCCCCACAATACCCGTCGTCTCATACTCAACGATACCTTTAACGGCCACTTCAACCTGCCGGTCCTGGCCAAAGATCTGGGTATTGCTCAGGCCCTGCGCCCTCAGTCGCTCGGAATGCCGGATACAGGCTGTTGCCATTGTGGAGCTATAGTCCGTCTTTGAAATAACGAAGTCCTGATCCCTATCGACAGCCTTCGGGTAGGGTCTCTGGTAGTTCATGGCCCCCCCGGCATCCCTGAAATCCAATCTGGAAACACCGTCTGGCAAAACCAGCATGGGCCAGGCTTTCCAGCGCTTGACCCGGCCGGACACTCCGGCATCGACCTCAAGACTAATCGTGCCTTCTATAGGGATCGCCGGGGACGAGACTTGGGTATACGCCGATCCTTGACTTTGCACGACGATCGGCGGAGCGTTCAATTGCGTGACGAACGCATCCGCATGGTCCGCGACCGCGGACCCGGTCATTGCAAAGACTGCGCCGACGGCGGTCGCCGCACACAGACCGCGGCGCCACGCGGTGTGCGTATGACAGGGGGTTGGCAAGGGCTGATGAAGGCGCTGAGCGCCTGGGCTGGTCCGATCGGACATAGCGTACTCCATAGTTCTGTTCATAGAGCGCGCGGTATAAGTAAACCGGGCGGTTGCAGATCTGTCGGGAGGTTCGCCGGATTGGTTCAATAAAAAATGGCGGGGCGGTCTGGCACCGCAGGTTTGCCCGGCCCAACCCAAGGCAGGGGCAGTAAAGCACCGTGATACATAGAAAATTAGATAACTGAATCGAATACCAGGCCGGTCGGAAGCGCGGTTTTGCCCCTAGAGCGCGGCCGGGCATCGCCGTGCAGAAAGGCCGGGGATGGAAGAAGCTTCCAAACCAGTCCTGTCGTGGCGGGAAACTGCGTTCGCTCGAGACCGGATCGAACTCACGCAGCCCGCCGAGACCAAGAACCGGGTCCGCCTGCCGCTGATCTGCAGAAGATCAACTCACGTTTAGATGGCATTGCCGAGGGTGATATATCGCCCCTGCAAGCCTGATCTAGGTATCGGTCTCGACCTCGTCCCAATTGACGTCAGGTTCAATCAACCAGTTGAGGGCATAGTTCCGCTCGTAGACAATGCTCGGGTTGATGTCATCGGGCAGGTCCTCGCCGGTTATCCAGGATTGGCGCACTGCCCAGTGCATACGATATGCAAGATCAGCCTGATCCAATATCTCCGTGAAAGCGACCGGCTTGGCTTCAGCCAGGAAGTCGCCCCCGGGCCGGTCCGCAGCCATCTGATAAGCGCGGTGCACGTCGCAAACCTCCTTTGGCGGAGATAGTCCCTCCTCGACATAACCCAGCGCCCAAAGCAGCACCCAGGCGGATTCGAAATGCCAGCAAAACTGGACCCGGACCGGGTCCGGAGGCGATGAATCTTTAATGTAGGCCTGTTCCGCCGGCGTAAAATGCGCCGTCAGGCCGTGATTTTGAATCATCCAGGCTTCGTCCTCCGGCTCCAGTCCGCAACCGCGTCCCGAGATCGGTAAAAGGCACAAAGCCCGGTAAGCGATCTCTTCGACCTGGCGCGGTCTCTCGCCGTCATCAACGCCAATCAAAGGCAGAGCCCGGTTGACCGGCAGACCCTGTGCCTCAAGCAGGCTCTCGGAGCGTGCTTTACGTCTGATCGCATCCTGTGTTCTCTGATCTGCCATTTCACCACACCTAATGTTCACTTTTTGTTCTTAAATCGACAGTGACTCAACGGAGCAGATAGTTCAACCTAAAAGATTCGTTTATGTGATAAAAATTCAACCATGACTCAGATGGCACACAAACCCGTTCATACGTTTCGCTTCACTGCTTCCGGTCTACCGCGTGCGTCAACAGCGCGTATCATTCCCGTCTCCGCCGCCAGCTGACCTTGAAGCTCTCCGGTCAGTTCGCGTCTTTCGCAAGCCTTGACGCCATCTGCGCATTTCCCTGTTGCTCGGCCAGGCTCCGCGCGGTGTTGCCGGCGGCGTCCTGAACATCAGGATCGGCGCCTTGGGCCAGCAGGAGATCGACCTGAACGGTCCGGTTGAAGAGTGCCGCCATCATGAGGGCCGTTTGCCCCGAGGCGTTGGTCGCATTCACGTCACAGGCGGTTTCCAGCAAACGGGCCGCCATGGTGTCGTCGCCCCTGAAGGCCGCACCCATCTGAGCGGTGTTACCCTGATGGTCCGACGCGCAGGCGTCTGCGCCACGTTCGGACAGGAAATCGACCGTCTCGATGTGACCGCTGTAGGCAGCGAGTACGAAGGCCGTGAAGCCGGCACTGTTGCGCGCTTCAATTTCAGCGCCCGCGTCCAGCAGGTCATTCAGGATATCGGTCCGGCCACTGCGTGCCGCATCGAAGTAGATCGCCGAAATCTCTTCTGCCGTGAAGCTCCGGCTCTCGGCTCTCGCACCCGCCGGAACCATGAACAGCAGCAGGGTAAAAACGGCGAAGACTGATTTGAAATACGGCATGGCAAGAGACCTTTGAGTTTGATTGGAGTGTCGTGTCGGCATTGGTGAAGAAACCGCCGGGCCCGGAAGCACTACTGTCCGGGCCCGGCCGGCGTCCCGTCAGCTCTATTGAAGTCTTGCCTGCCGCACCCGCTCGATGTCGACATCGACGGCCTTGGCGAGACGTTCGCCGAAGTCACTGTCCGCCGCATAGAAGTGGCCGACCATGATCTCCCTGACCTCCTGATTGACCACCTGACCCAGGTCGCCGGCCAGGTTCGAAATCAGATTGCCTTGCTGTTCCGGCGTGAAGGCGCGATAGGCCTCTCCCGCCTGCTTGAAGGGTTGCGGCTTCTTGATCGCAAGTTGCTGGGTCAGGCCTTCAAGCGGGTACCGGCTTTGACGCTTGCTGTTGTCATCGACGAAGACATTGTCGTTCTGCGCACGTGACGGCTGGAAGTTAATCTCGCCCGATTGGGGCACGAAGCTCATCTTGCCGTCCTGGGTATGGTTTCTGACCTCTACCTTTGGCGCATTGATCGGCAGGGATTGGTAGTTCCCGCCGATGCGGTAGCGCTGGGTATCGGCGTAAGAGAACAGGCGGCCCTGCAGAAGGCGGTCCGGCGAGGCCTCAATGCCCGGGACCATGACACCCGGCGCAAAAGCGGACAGTTCGGTGGCCTGGAAGAAGTTGTCGGGCACGCGGTTCAAGGTCATGGTGCCGAGCTTGATTTCTTCAATTCCGGGCCAGATCTTGGTGGCGTCGAAGGGGTTGAAGTCCAGCTCCGCGATATCTTCCGGCCGCAGGATCTGGGCGGAAAGCTCCCACTTGGGGAAGTTGCCTGCCGTAATGTTTTCGTAGAGATCCCTGGTCGCGTAGTTGAATTCGGCAGCCGCGGCTTCTTGCGCATTCAGCGTCCGTACACCCTGAAGGCTGGTCCACTTGAACTTCGCGAAGACCGTTTCTCCTCCGGCGTTGACCAGCCGCAAAGCATGTACGCCGTGACCGTCCATTTCGCGCAGTGAAGCCGGCGTGCCCAGGTCCGAATAGACCAGCGTCAGCATGTGTGTCGATTCGGGGATATGGGAGAAGAAGTCGAAGAAGCGGTTCGGGTCCTGGACGTTGCGCACCGGAGACGGCTTCAGGGAATGCACCATGTCGGGAAACTTGATGGCATCGCGGATGAAGAAGACGGGCAGGTTGTTGCCCACCAGATCCCAGTTGCCCTCATCGGTGTAGAACTTCACTGCGAAACCGCGCGGATCCCGCAAGGCCTCGGGCGAACCTTTGGGATGAATCACGGTTGAGAAGCGGACAAAGACCGGCGTGGTCTTGCCTTCTTCGAAGAGGGAAGCCTTGGTGAATTCCGAGAAGTCGCGACTGGCGACGAACTCACCGTGCGCGCCGATGCCGCGGGCATGCACCACCCGCTCGGGAATGCGCTCCCGGTCAAAGCGCGCGAGCTTTTCGATCAGATGAAAGTCCTCGAGCAACACACCACCGAACGCGCCGGCGGTCTTGGAGTTCTGGTTGTCGCCGACCGGTGCCCCGCTGTCTTGGGTCATGGTGGGGCGTGTCTCGGCCACCGCCTGCCCCGTCATCGAAAGCAGCAGGCCTGCGGCGAATAATCCGGATATCTGTTTGACGTACATTGGTTCGTCCATTCCTGTGGGAAGTCGGGAGATTCCACAGGTAGGAACTATCTGAGATAGATTCCACTAGAATTATTCTGATTCTAATTTGCATCACATTTTGTTGATAAACATCACATTATATCTGTTGTTCACCATAAACGCTGATCACCCTCTATATCCTAAGGAGAAATTTTTCGAAGAGTCAGTACCGAACCTCAAGCTCTCAATTCTCATAAAATACTCTTCCTTTATTTGTTTTTATAAAACGCGTGCTCGTAGATGGAATTTGAGTCTAAAAACGAAAACAGGACCCGTTTGGCAAGCCTCAGGTCTTTGCAGTAGGCCGCTTATTCTTTTGGGACGAGAAGTTCCCCCTAGAACAGGAAGTAGAGCAGTTCGAGCATATTCCGAACATACGGAGCCGGGCTCTCGTGTTTGCACCGATGGCAAAGTCCGAAGTGCTGCGTCTTTCAGAGTTGCAAAAGGTCTGGACGCCGATTGCGGCTGATCGTCAAAAAGGGCCCCTAGAACCTAGCCCCTAGGACCACTCACCAATGTCAGGATGTTGCCGTCCGGGTCGAAAAAATGTGCCGTCGTGCCGCCCCACTCCTGCAGCTCCGGCGGTTCGTCAAAGCGCACGCCGCGCTGCTGCAGCTTTTCATAGGCATCGAAAGCATCGGGCACGCGAAAGGAAACGCCGACGAAGCGGCCGGTCAGGCTGCGGTGCTCCAGATCCCCCAATTCCAGACTTTCCAGTACGAGATCGCAGTTGCCGGTCGAGAAAAGAGCGACACCCTCCGCCTCATAGAGGAGCGGAAACCGAAGGCTGTCCCGATAGAAACCCAGGGCTTCATCGAAACGCTGCGAAAAGATCCGCACCGCCGCAACCGGCCCCAGCAAAGGGTCGGACTGGGACGCCTCGCCTGGCTTGTCCTGGCTCTGGGATTGCTTCTTGGCCTTTGGCTTTTCAGATTTACCCGACTTCTTTGCTTTCATCGTCTTCCTTGGGCCGGATATTCCGGTGCTGTCATTTAAAAAAATCTGGTCCGCGCCAGAACCTGAGTGCGCGGCCAGCGGTCATAGTGAGAGGCGAAGACAAGTCCGCGGTTCTCGCCCAGGGCCGCCCGGCCGCTCAGCAAGGCGGTAATTTCCGCGGCCTCAAGTTTCCGTTCCTGCCCGTGAGAAGCCGTCATCCCCGAGAAGAGCGCAGCCGCCAGAAGGCAGGGCCATAGACCCCTGAACCGGAGCGTCAGGGAGAGGCGTTCCATTAACATCCTATCCATGTGCGGTGCTCCTGACTTTCTGCCGTCTGTTAGGGCGGTCCATCTGTTTTTTTACCCACGAAACGAGATCATCTTGCCAAAGCGGCGCAGGAGGCGCGATCCTTATTCTTACTTCGACTCGAATTTTCCATCACCGCAATATCCGGAGCCGTCTTCTGTCCAACTCGCTGTCGCTTTCAAACAAAGAAGCCCGCCGCGTTGCCTTGACGGCACAGGGCTTCGCGCCGTCGGAGCCTAAACGCAAGCGTCACGACCGACGGCACCTGGACTCCGTGCTCGACAAAGTCGGGCTGCTGCAGATCGATTCAGTAAATGTCCTGGCCCGGGCGCATTACCTGCCGCTCTTTTCCAGGCTCGGTCCCTACGCGACCGATATCCTGGACAGGGCCGCCTTCACGCCCGAGAAACACTCGGCGGCGAAAAAGAATAAACGCCTGTTCGAGTACTGGGCGCACGAGGCCTCCCTCCTGCCCTTCGAGGTTCAGCCTCTGCTGCGTTGGCGCATGGAACGGGCTCATGAGGGCGAAGGGGTGTGGAAGCACATCGCGAAATTTGCCCGCAAGAACCCGGAGCTCATCGCGTCGGTGCTGGCCCAGGTGGCAGAGCGTGGCCCCATCAAAGTTTCGGAACTCGAAGAGAAGAAAGCGCAGGCCGGCAGGAAGCGCGAGACCGCCTGGTGGGGTTGGGACGACAGCAAGCGCATTATGGAATGGCTCTTCTGGACCGGGCAGGTCACGGCCGCCGGGCGGCAGAATTTCGAGCGCATCTACGATCTGCCGGAACGTGTTCTTCCGGAGGCCGTCATCGCCACGGCAACCCCCAATGAAGCCGAAGCACAGCGCGGACTCTTGCGGATCGCCGCGCGTTCTCTGGGTGTCGCTTCCGAGAGCGATCTGCGGGATTACTTCCGGCTCAGCGCCGTCGATTCCAAACAGCGGGTCGCAGAATTGGCCGAAGCCGGTGACCTGATCCCGGTCGAGGTCGAGGGTTGGGAACAACCCGCCTTTCTAGACCCTAGCTTCACAAACCTCGACGCACTGCCGAAACGCATCACCAGCCGCGCCCTGCTCTCGCCTTTCGACTCTCTGGTCTGGGACCGTCCGCGCACCGAGCGAATCTTCGGCTTCCGCTACCGCCTGGAGATCTACACACCGGAAGCGAAGCGTCAGCACGGCTATTACGTCCTGCCCTTCCTGCTCGGCGACAAACTTGTGGCGCGCGTGGACCTGAAGGCGGACCGCCAGTCATGCTGCCTCAAGGTTCAGGCCAGCCATGCGGAAGCGCGCGTCAAAAAAGGTACGGTCGCGAAGGCACTCAGCCAGGAGCTGGAGTCCATGGCCGCGTGGCTTGGACTGGAGCGGATCGAGATCCGCGAACGCGGCGATCTCGCGGACGCGCTTAAGGATGCGGCAGGCACCAGCGTTTCGTAATCAGCCTTACTCCAGGCCTCCCTCAATTTGCCGTTGATAGTGACGGCGTGCCTTGGCCCGGTTCCCGCAGGTCTCCATGGCACACCAGCGGCGGCGGCGGTTCTTGCTTTCATCCAGGAACAGCCATCCGCAGTCTTTCGAGGGACAGATCTCCACCCGCTCAATTTCCTGCGGCAAAGTCAGAGTAGCGAGCGCCGAGAGCCCCACCGTCTGCGCAACGGAGAGGTCCTTGCTGTAGGCAAAAGCGCCCCGGCGCACGGCCAGGGGTGCAAGGGGCGTCCTGAAGTCAAGCACCTGGTTAAAGCGTATCAGATCACTCTTCTTTGGCTTCTCACCCGAGATTGCCGCCAGAAACAGCCATCGAAGGCTGGCTCTGAAAGCCTTGAGCTCACCCATCGCGGCCGGATCGTCCAAGTCGGGCCGCTTGCCCAGACTCACGGCGCGGCACCAGATTGCGAGGTCCTTTGGACCTGTCAGTTTCTCGTGGACGACGTCACCGCGCGCCGACCAGTCCGCGGTGTTGAGAAAATCAAGGCAGAGCCGTCCTCCGATCAACCGGACAGGTTGCGTTTGATAAGACATGAAAATTTCTAACCCTTGTTCTGGTTGACCCAGGAACGGCCGTAAACTAACCTAACCATTATAACAGTTATAGTGAATGAAATCGATGCCGAATTCCCAGACCGCGAACGTCCGGTTGACGATGGCAGGTGCGGTAAGAGGCGCCAGAAGCCTCGGACCGATCTCGCTTTTCGTAATCCCCTTCGGTATCGCGTTCGGCGCCGCCGCCATCGAGCGCGGGGTCACGCCCGATCAGTCGATTGTGATGAGTCTCTCCGTCTTCTCGGCAGCTGCTCAGTTTGCCGCCCTGGATTTCTGGGAGGGGCCGCTCCCCACCATATCTCTCTTGCTGACCGTATTCGCGGTAGGCACCCGGCTCATCCTTATGGGCGCAACCTTGGCGCCCTGGCTGAACCGCTTAAGCCGCCCCAAGCGCCTGCTCGCGCTCTCGGTGCTCAGCGACGTGAATTTCGCAGACAGCTATGATGCCTTTCGCCGAGACGACCGGGACGTCGGCAGATTGGTTGGAGGCGGTCTCGCGCTCTGCATCTGCTGGGCGCTCGGAACGGCTATCGGTGTCATCGCCGGTGCCAGCCTGGGAAATCTCGAGCGCTTTGGCATCGATGTGGTGATGGTCGCCTTTTTTGCCGCCATTGCCGTTGGACAATGGGAAGGGCTGCAAGACCTTCTGCCCTCTGCTGTGGCGGCCACCGTCGCGGTTCTCGGCCTGACTCTTCTGCCGCCCGGCTGGAACATCGTGCTTGCCGCAATCGCGGGCGGTATCGCGGGGTTACTCTGGCATGGGCGCTGAAGCGACTGCTTATCTGACCATTTTTCTCATGGCAGCCGTGACCTACGGCACCCGAATCCTTGGGGCGGAACTGATGTCGTTCATCCGCATCACACCGCGGATCGAAGCCTTACTGAAATCCATGGCCATCTCGGTCATGGTGGCGATTGTCGCCTCGGCCGTCGCACAAGGCGGCTTTCGCGAGAATACCGCTACCCTGATAGCGGTTGCTGTCATGGCGGTGACGCGCAGTGCGATCGCCGCTGTCACCGCAGCTATGGCCACTGCCGCGGCCTGGAGTTGGCTGATCTAGAAGAGCTAAAGACCGGGAGTCATCGCGAGCAGCATCCGCCGCGTCGCGTCATCGGCCGGGAACATCAGTTCGATCTTCAATTCGGCCAGCGCGATATCCTCGGCGGTTCCGAACTGTGCGATGGTCGAAAAGAGCGAGAGCGTATCCTCGCCGGCCCGGTAACGCGCAGGTACGACTGCGGGGAGCACGCCTGAGGGGTCGGCGTACTCAGTCCCGAGAGACTCGGCCAAGCGATCCGAAGCCGCGTCTAAGATCCTGTCCCCGCCCAGATGACCGCTCTCAGTCCTCAGGCGCGCCAGCATGTGCTGGGCGACCTCTTGCCAGTTCTCGAACATCACCGTCAGTCTCTCGACATCCGTCATAACCGAGAGAAGACTATCTCCCTCTTCCAAAGAGATCGCGCCCAGCAACAGCCGGGCGGACTGGTTTATCTTGACCAGCGTCCAATGGCGATCCAGAGCTAGGGCCGGATAGGGATCGTGCCGCGCGAGGGTCCAGTCCACAGCCGACCGGACCTGTGCCATATCAGCTTCGTTCAAATCCCGCCGCCGGTAAGCAGGCGCAAACCCCGCCGCATTCAGGAGAGAATTGCGTGTGCCGCGCGGCGCGTCCAGCACCTCGCAGAGCTGCAGAACCATCGCCCGGCTCGGCTTTGCCCGCCCGGTCTCCAGGAATGAAATATGCCGGGCAGAGACGTTTGCATCCAAACCAAGAGCAAGCTGACTCAAGCGCCGCTGTGTGCGCCAGTCTCTCAGCATCGTTCCGAAACTCTGATCCATGCGGCCCGTCTTCCCTTGCGAATGACTTGCCGCATCATACAGATCGCGGCGGCTAAATCACTTACCTCCGAGGTAATTGCGGCACGCTGGGCGGATCATCATGCTCACGTCTTCCCCAACAATGCAGGAGACCGGTTTATGTCCCGTGAGAAAACAGAGAATTGGCTCAAAGCCGCATCCGCGATCGTCATTGGCTTCGGCCTGGTGATGCTTCTGGGCACCCTTCCGGCGACCTCCGCACCCGTGGCTTTCCTGACGGACCTGATTTTCTGGCCCGTCGATGGCCGGCAGGTCGTTTCTGCCCCCGAAACCCGTCTGCTCTGGGCCATCTCCGGCGGCATTCTGACGGGTTGGGGCCTGCTGCTCTGGCAGATCAGCACGCGCCTTTATCCCCAGGACCCGTCTCTGGCCCGGACGCTTATCCTCTCCAGTATCGGTATCTGGTTCCTGGCCGACGGCCTTGGGTCTATCCTGGCGGGTGCGCCCCTGAACGCCGTCCTCAACATCGGTTTTCTACTGCTGTTTTTTGTGCCGCTCTGGCGGCCAATCCAAAGAGCTGAAGTCTAGGGTCTGTACTCAATTGGTGCTTTTCGTGACATTGGAACTGTGATTCAAGCTTTCTGATGATAGGAGGTTTGGATGGGCAGAAAGTTATTTTATCTAAGCGACGAAGAGTGGTCTCGGATCGA
>NZ_ML660068.1 GCF_007004665.1 Denitrobaculum tricleocarpae
GATCCGAGACCACTCTTCGTCGCTTAGATAAAATAACTTTCTGCCCATCCAAACCTCCTATCATCAGAAAGCTTGAATCACAGTTCCAATGTCACGAAAAGCACCAATTGAGTACAGACCCTAGAGCTGCCGCGACCGGTCTGCACAGGCGCAGACCGCAAACTATGACCTCCGCGGCGCAGGTATGCCGCGGGATGCAGATACAGGGAGATAGAGATCTATGATCCGTTTTTCATGGAAAACAGCAGCTTTGGCGGGCCTTGCCATCACATTCGCGGGTGCAGAGGTCATGGCAGCCACGACCTGGAACGCCTCGCTATGGGGCAAGCGCCGGGCCTTTACCGAGCATATGGAAAAGCTCTCCGAACTGGTTGCTCAAAAATCCAACGGCGAGTTCCAGATTAAACTTCACTACGGTGCCGCGCTGTCGAAGAACCGGGAAAACCTTGATGGTATTTCCATCGGTGCCTTCGAAATGGCGCAGTTCTGCGCGGGTTACCACCGCGACAAAAATCCGACCATTACCGTCCTTGAACTGCCGTTCCTGGGTGTGACGACACTGGAGCAGGAGATCAAGCTCTCCAATGCAGTCTACAGCCATCCGGCCACCCAGAAGGACCTGGCCCGCTGGAATGCCAAGCTTCTGATGCCCTCGCCGATGCCGCAGTACAACGTGGCCGGCACGGGCGCCGCGCCCACCAGCCTCGCTGACTTCGACGGCATGCGCATCCGGGCGACCGGTGGTATCGGCCAAGCCTTCAAGACGGTCGGCGCGGTTCCAACCTCGGTGACCTCTTCCGAGGCTTATAACGCGCTGGAATCCGGTGTGGTCGATTCGGTCGCTTTCGCACCGCACGCCCATCTGGCGTTCCGGACCGTCGATATCGCCAAGTGGTGGACGACCAACCTGAACCCGGGGACTGTGAACTGCCCGATCGTCGCCAATATCGATTCATTCGAGGCGCTTTCTGACGAGAACAAAGAGATCCTGATGAGCTCGATCCCGGAGGCTCTGGACCACTATCTGGCCAAATACGGCGAGGTCTATGACAAGTGGGGTCCAGTGCTGGAGGAGAACGGCGTTCAGAAAATTGATTTTCCTCAGGCTGAGATCGATGCTTTCCGCGAGTCCGCGGCGACGCCTGCGCGCGAAGCCTGGATCAAGGATATGGAAGCCAAAGGTGTTCCAGCTCAGGAACTCTATGATCTGGTTGTTAAAACCCTGAACGAATAGTTTGCTTTAGGCAGACATATATCCTCGGCCCCTGCTGATGCGGGGGCCGTTGCCTTTTCCGGGGGACACTCATGGCCAGCACCACCGTACGGACTGACGATTCGCTGCTCTCCAAAGCGGATCGGCAAATTTTCCGTGTCGAATCGACCCTTAATCTGATGGCCGGACTGGTCGTCTTCACGCTGATGATCCTGGCGGTCGCCCAGATCGTCGGGCGCAAAGTCTTCAACCTGCCGATCCCCGGTTTCATCGACTGGGTCGAGCAGTTCATGGTGGTCTTCGCGTTCCTGGGTGTGGCCTATTGCCAACGGCTTGGCGGGCATATCCGCATGGACATCCTGATCGGCAGGGTGCGTGGCCGTCCGCTCTGGCTGGCGGAGGTCGTGGGCGTGCTTCTCATGATGATTGCGGTCGGGGCTCTGGTCTACGGTTCCTATCTTCATTTCGAACGGGCCCTCACGATCGGTGATTCGACCATCGACATCGCACTGCCCACCTGGCCCGCGAAGCTGATGGTGCCGGTTGCGCTGGGACTGCTGTGGCTGCGGTTACTGGTTCAGCTGATTGGCTACGGGCGGGCATTCATCAACGGCGAAGAGATCCCCATCGCCGTCCCCATGATCGAGGACGCCGCCGCCGTTGCCAAGCGCGAGGCGGAAGAAGCCATGGGGCTCAGTCTCGATGAACTCGAGGGACGTGGCAAAGACCCTGATGGAGGTGATAAGGACAAGGGGGCACGGTCATGACCCCATTTGAGATTGGTCTCCTCTTTTCAGGTCTGCTGGTCGTTCTGGTCCTGATCGGCGTGCGGGTGGCCTTCGCGGCGGCTCTGATCGGCCTGTTCGGCCTGATCACCATTCAGGCGCAGCGCCTGGGCTTTGACAAAGGTCTGCTGGTCGCGATCAAGCTGGCGGGCACCATTCCGCATTCCAAGTCCACGACCTATGCCCTGTCGCTGATCCCGACCTTCATTCTGATCGGTTATCTCGCCTATTACGCCGGCCTGACCAAGAGCCTCTTTGAAGCCGCCAAGCGCTGGGTCGGCTGGCTGCCGGGCGGGCTGGGCGTCGCAACGGTCTTCGCCACGGCCGGTTTCGCCGCGGTTTCGGGCGCGTCGGTCGCGACCTCGGCGGTCTTTGCCCGCATTGCGATCCCGGAAATGCTGAAGGTCGGCTACGACAAAGCCTTCGCCGCCGGCGTGGTTGCCGCGGGCGGGACACTGGCCTCGCTGATACCGCCCTCGGCGATCCTGGTGATCTACGCGATCATCGTGGAGCAGTCGGTCGGGCAGCTTCTGCTGGCGGGCTTCCTGCCGGGTGCTGTCTCGGCACTGATCTACGCGGGGATCGTCATCGGCCTCGCCAAGTGGCGGAAAGACCTCGGGCCGCCGGTCGGCGGCTTCACCTGGCGTCAGCGCTTCGAGAGCCTGCCGGGTGCCATGCCGATTTTCGCAGTGGTCGCGATCATCATCTACTGCATCTATTTCGGCTGGGGCACGCCGACCGAAGCCGGCGCATTGGGCGCCTTCGTGGTGCTGGTCATGGCCGTCTGGAAGGGCATGCGCTGGGGCGAACTCAAGGGCGCCCTGATGGAGAGCGCCAAATTGACGGTGATGATCTTCACCATCATCTGGGGTGTCCTGCTCTATGTGCGCTTCCTGGGTTTCGCCGGCCTGCCGGAGACCTTCGCGGAATGGATTGCCGGACTGGATCAGCCCCGTATCGTGACCCTGCTGATGATCCTGGCGGCCTATGCGATCCTGGGCATGTTCATGGACGCGATCGGCATGCTGCTGCTGACCTTGCCGGTGGTCTATCCCGCGGTGATCGCGCTGGGCTACGACCCGATCTGGTTCGGGATCATCGTGGTGAAGATGGCCGAGCTCTGCCTGATCACACCGCCCATCGGGCTCAACTGTTTCGTGGTGGCGGGGGTCAGACCGGACATATCGGTGCAGGATGTCTTCAAGGGGGCATCGCCGTTTTTCATCGCGGACGTTCTGACCGTTGCCGTGCTGATCGCTTTCCCTGAAATCGTGCTGTGGCTGCCGAACAAGATTGCCGGGGGCTGACAGAGAAAGAGGCTGACGGAGAGCGGATCGGATCTCTATTGCCGGACAAGGCGTTCGAGCGCGACGCCTTTGCTCTCCTTGGTCGCCTGCAGCACCACATGGCTGCTGAGGTTCAGGCCTTCCGGCCCCGTGGCCAGCAGGTGATCGCTGATCGCCGTGTAGGTCCCGATATCGCTGCAGACAAAGCGTAGCAGATAGTCGAACTGACCGCTGACCTTGTGGCATTCCACCAGCTCGGGAATGTCCGCGACCGCGGCTTCAAAAGCACCGAACGCCCCTTTTTCGTGGCTTGAGAGGCTGACGCTGACGAAGACCGTGATCGTCTGCGCGACGCGTTCCAGGTCGATGTGGCAGCTATAGCCCTTGATGACCCCGAGCTTTTCAAGCCGCCTGACCCGTTGCAGGCAGGGACTGGGGGACAATCCGACCCTTTCCGAGAGCGCCTGATTGGTGATCCGGCCGTCATCCTGCAGTGTCGCCAGGATCTTGAGATCGATCCGGTCCAGTTCATTATGCTGTGTCACTTAGCTTCCTTCGCTGAATTCCCAGCGTTTGCGCCCTGGATATTCTGCTGAATTCCCAGAATTATTGGGTTTTTAATGCTTTCGTAAGTTACAGCAGTTTCTGCTGTCATGCCAGAGCTGTCCGGCAGGTCCTACTTGCAGCCGCAATATCTTCGGCAGCACATGAGCCCGGGTATCTGGCATCCTTGACCCGGGTTTGAACGATAGGATCGCTTTTCATGGTGGCTGGAACCGAAATTCTGGAGCGTGCGTCCTCTGGCGGCGATGCCGCGGTCGATACCTCGAGTACTTTATCGGCGGATATGTCGAATCAGATCGGATTGATCGGTGTCCCGACCGACGTCGGGGCCGGTGTCCGCGGTGCCTGCCTTGGGCCCGAAGCCCTCAGGATCGCGGGCCTTGCCAAGGCCCTGACGGGGCTTGGCCATAAGGTCTCGGATCTGGGCGACCTCGACGGGCCCCCCAATCCTGACGAGCAGCCGGGTAACGGCTGCCGCAATCTGCGTGAGGTCAGCACCTGGTGCCGTCTCCTGCGCGACCGCGTGACCGATGTTGCCGGTCAGGGCATGACACCTGTCGTGCTGGGCGGCGATCATTGCATCGCCATGGGCTCTATTGCCGGCATCGCCAAGCACTGCAGCGCCTCTGGGCAGCCGCTCTATGTGCTTTGGTTCGACGCCCATACGGATTTCAACACGCCCCTGTCGTCGCCCTCCGGCAATGTCCACGGCATGCCGATCGCCGCGCTCTGCGGGCGCATCAAGGACTCCGAGTTCGATCTGGGTGTCCCGACCCCTGTCGTCGACCCCAGCAGGATCAACCTCTTTGGGATCCGTTCCGTCGATCATATCGAGAAGGCGACCCTGGTCGACAGTGGTTTGAAGGTCTTCGATATGCGCGCGATCGACGAGCGCAGCACCTTCACCATCATGCGCGAGATCCTGGACGAGGTGACGGCGGCCAAGGGGCATCTGCACGTCAGCCTGGACGTGGACTTCCTGGATCCCAGCATTGCGCCGGGCGTCGGCACGACCGTTCCGGGCGGCGTCACCTACCGCGAGGCGCATCTTTGCATGGAGATGATTGCGGAGTCCGGGCTGATGGGGTCGCTGGATCTGGTCGAGCTCAATCCGCTGCTCGACGAAAAAAACAAGTCCGCCGAACTGCTGGTCGATCTGACCGGCAGTCTCTTCGGCAAGGCGACCCTGCACCGCTGAAGTGCGGCGCGCCGGCAAATCTTTGGAGATGAGAGATGGAACTGAATCCCAAACAACTGGTCGCGGTCGAGGCGGAACTTGGCGCCCATAACTATAAGCCGCTCGACGTGGTGCTCTCCCGGGGCGAGGGGATCTGGGTCTGGGATGCGGACGGCAAGCGCTACATGGATTGCCTTTCGGCCTATTCAGCGGTCAATCAGGGACACTGCCATCCGAAGATCCGGGAAGCGCTGATCGAGCAGTCCGGACGTCTTGCCCTGACCTCGCGCGCCTTTCACAACGATCAATTGGCGCTCTTCTATCAGGAGGTCTGCGAGCTCACCAATTCTCACAAGGTCCTGCCCATGAACAGTGGGGCCGAAGCGGTGGAGAGCGCCATCAAGGCGGTGCGCAAGTGGGGCTATGAGGTCAAGCGTGTTCCGGACAATCAGGCCGAAATCATCGTCTGCAGCGACAATTTCCATGGACGGACCATCACCATCGTCGGCTTCAGCACCGACCCGGCGGCGCGCAACCACTTCGGGCCCTTCGCGCCCGGCTTCAAGGTGGTTCCCTTCGGCGATGCTGAGGCCCTGGAAGCGGCTATCACACCCACCACCGTCGGCTTCCTGGTCGAACCGATCCAGGGCGAGGCCGGCGTGATCATTCCGCCCGACGGTTATCTGAAGCAGGTCCGCGAGATCTGCAGCCGGGAAAACGTCGTCCTGATCCTGGATGAGATCCAAACCGGCCTGGGCCGGACAGGCAAACTCCTGGCCGAGGAACACGAGGAGATCGAGGCTGATCTGACCCTGGTCGGCAAGGCGCTTTCCGGTGGTTTTTATCCGGTTTCCGCCGTGCTTTCGAACTCGGAAGTGCTGGGTGTGCTCAAACCGGGTCAGCATGGCTCGACCTTCGGCGGCAATCCCATGGCCTGCGCCGTGGCCCGGGCGGCCCTGCGCGTGCTGATCGAAGAGGGTATGATCGAAAACGCCGAGAAGATGGGAGACCATTTCCTCGACGGCCTGAAGAGCATCCGCAACAACCTGGTCAAGGAAGTGCGGGGCCGCGGCCTGATGCTTGCGGTCGAATTCCATCGTGAAGCAGGGGGCGCCCGGCAGTACTGCGAAGCGCTCCGCGAATCAGGAATCCTCTGCAAGGAAACCCATGTCGATACCATCCGCTTCGCGCCGCCGCTGATCATCGACAAAGACCAGATCGATTGGGCCCTGGAGCGCATCGCGCCGGTCCTGCGCATGCAATAACCGCTATGGCGCGGAGGTTCAGTCCTCGTCGCCGGTAAAGCGGATAATGCGGTGAAAATAGCGGCGCAGCGCCTCGTTGCGTTCCGGCCGGGCGTTGGTGGAAAAGATCACCAGGTCCGCATGACGCTCCATCCGCTCGAGCAGGTAGGAGACCTCTTGGTTGGCGTAGCGGTCATGGCTGTCCTTGACCTCTGTGCGTTTGCCGAAGAGCGCATCCGCTTCGTCGAAGAACAGCAGCCAGTTCTCGGCCTCGGCCCGTTCAAGCAGTTTGCTGAGGTTTTTTTCCGTTTCGCCGATATAGCGTGAGATCAGATTGGGCAGATCGACATAGACCACGCGGCGGCCGTTCTTTTGACCGAGCAGCAGCGCCGCAAGCGTCTTGCCGGTGCCCGGCGGGCCGGAAAAGAGAACGCGGTAGCTCTCCGCTTTGCCCGCACGGCGCAGGCTTTGCTCTTCCTTGCGGAGTTCCGCCAGTTCGACTTTGATCTTCTTGAAAGCGCCGACGTCCTGCCAGTTCAATTCGGTTGTCAGTTCTCGCGCCGGAAAGGATCTTCCGAAAGCCTTGAGATCATTCGCCTGGATTCTTGGCGTCATATCACGTCCCCTCTCTCCATCAAGCGCCGAATGTCTTTTCTCCCCGACTCATCCGCGTCCGAATGCACGTATTCTCGCATGATTGGCCGCGAGTATAGCTCATTTTTTGAGAGATCCACCAAATTGCGATCTCGGTGCGGTCCGGCGCTGTGTGAGAAAAAGAGCCGCCGGATGTGGAATCCGGCGGCCCATTGAGGTTTTCGACAGGGGTATGACCGCTATTTCGCGGCTTCTTCGAACTCGGCCGTCAACTTGGCTTCACAGTCGTTGACTGCGGTCTGCGCGGCATTAATCCATTCATTGCCGAAGTTCTTCGCATACCAGTCCCAGACCGGCTGCGCGGCTTTCTGGAAGGCCGCTTTCTCCTCGGCGGTCGGTGAGTAGATCGTGCCTCCGGCTTCCTTGAAGGTCTCGAAGGCATCCACGCCCTTGCGCATGGGCAGGACACGGGCCGTCTGCTTCAGGAACTGGAAGCCGTCATAGACGATCCGCTGATGTTCCGGGCTCAAGTCCTGGAACGCGTCTTCGTTCATCCACCAGAGCGCGGCCATATAGGCGTGGCCATCGAGCGAGATGTACTTGAGGTGATCCTGGAACTTCATGTTCACGATGTCGGTGATGCCGTTCTTGGTGCCCTCCACGACGCCGGTGCCCAGCGAGGTGTAAACCTCCGGCCAGGCGATCGGGGTCGGGTTGCCGCCCAGGGACTTCACCAGTTCGATCTGAATATCGGCGCCGATGGTGCGCAGCTTCAGACCGTCGACGTCATCAGGTGTTTTGACCTGTTTGCTGGTGGTCGCGATGTTGCGCCAGCCGCCGGTGTTGGAGACCACCATCAGTCTGGCCGCACCGACGTCCTGCAGCACCGCGGCTCGGATTTTGCTGACCAGCGGGCCGTCAAAGACGCATTCCGCCACCCGGTCGTTGGGCAGCAGATAGGGCAGATCCAGGAACTGGGCAGGCGGGTACCAGCCCGCGAGACCGCCGTTGGTGGTGATGTAAATCTCCAGCCGGCCATCCAGCAGAGCTTCCGAGCATTCGTCCGCGTTGGAGCAGAAGCGCCCCGACGGGAAGATCTCGACCTCGATCGCGCCGTTGGAGGCACTCTCGACGTAGTTCTTAAGCACCAGAGAGCCGTCATAGTCCTCGTCGTCCGGTGAGCCGAGAAACGCGATTTTCAAAGTCGTATCCGCGGCCATCGCCGGGGTGGTATTGATCGCTATCCCACTCAGGGCCGCTGCCCCGAAGCCGAAGGCGGCCGTGGTGGCGGCTAGTTTTTTCCAGGTCATCATCCCATTTACCTCCCTATTCTTGTCATTGGATCAAACCAAGGGCCCGAGGCAGAAACAGCGTCAGGTCCTCCACATAGGTGATCAGGAGGATCACCAGCACCTCTACCGCCAGGAACGGCAGCATGGATTTTACGATCAGCTCGACGCGCACCTTGGCGACCGACGAGGCGACGAAGAGCACCAGCCCCATCGGCGGTGTCGCCAGGCCGACAGTGACGTTCACGCACATGATGATGGCGAAGTGGACCGGATCGAGTCCCAGGTCCGTCACGAAGACGCTGCCCAGGATCGGGCCCAGGATCAGGATCGCCGGACCGGCATCCAGGAACATGCCCACGATGAAGAGCATGATGTTGCAGAGAAATAGCAGCAGCAGCGGGTTCTCCGTCAGCGACAGCAGAAAATCCGACAGCATCTGCGCCGCGCCGACCTGGTCCGCGACCCAGGAGAAGGATTTGGAAGCCCCGATCAGCAAAAGAATGATGCCCGATGCCACCGCCGCGCGCAGGAAGACCCGGGGCACTTCGCGCAGCTTCAGGGTGCGCAACACCACCAGGGCAACGAAGAAGGCATAGAAGGCCGCGACACCCGCCGCCTCGGTGGGTGTGAACCAGCCCGAGAGGATGCCGCCCAGAAGGATAACCGGCGTCAGCAGCGGCCAGAAGGAAGCGCCCGCGGCCCGCGCGACTTCTCGGGCGGGGGCGCGCTCGTTGGCGACGGGAAAATCATGCTTGATGGCGAGAAAATAGGTCACGGCCATCAGCCCGCCGCCGATCATCAGACCGGGAATGAGGCCGGCCGCAAAGAGCGCCGCCGGGCTGACTCCCATGATAAAGGCGTAGATGATCATGATGCCGCTGGGCGGAATGATCGGTCCGATCACTGACGAGGCCGCCGTCACCGCCGCTGCGAACTGACGGCTGTAACCGTTTTTCTCCATGGCGGGGATCAGCATCGATCCCAGAGCCGAAGTGTCGGCTACCGCCGAGCCTGACAAGCCGGCGAAAAGAATGGACGACAGGATATTGACATGCGCCAGCCCGCCGCGCACATGGCCGATCAGGGTCTGCGAGAAGTGCACCAGCCGTGCGGTGATCCCGCCTGTGTTCATGATCTCGCCGGCAAGAATGAACATGGGCAATGCCATCAGCGGCACCGACGACATGCCGGAGAAAAGCTGGCTGAGCAGAGAATTGAGATCGCGCGGTTTAAAGTCGTTGCCCAGGTCGTTCACCACCGTGACCCCCGAGGCGATCAGCAGCCCGAAGACGACCGGCACACTGACGGCCAGCAGGAGCAGGAAAGTCCAGAGAAAAGCCATTGGCATAACGCTATATTCCCCTATTCCGCCCGGTTGGCTTCGACTTCCTCGAAGCTCCGCACAGGTTTGACCTGTTCGTTAAAGGGATCGATCAGTCCGAGGATGTAACGGAAGATCAGCTCTATGTTGGCCAGCAGCAGCAAGGTCATGCAGATCGGCATGGAGATGTAGACCGCGCGCCAGGGAATGTTGATAACCGGGATCATCACCCGGGCCTTGAAGGGCCGGATCGAGGCCAGATCAAGTCCCAACAGCCAGTCCAGGAAGATCTCGGTCGGCATGAAGCGGATACCGACTTTGCGCAGGGTGAGGTCCAGACCAATCAGGAAGAGCAGCATGAGGATAAGGTGGATGACCAGCAGATGCAGCCGGGCGATGCGCCCGCCGAGCATGTCATGGAAAAAATCAAGGGACACGTTAGCTGCCCGGCGATAAGCGATCGGCGCGATGACGAAGGCGGAGACCGGCAACATCACGATGAAGGCTTTTTCCGTCCAGGGCATGGAAATGCCGGTTTTGCGGCCAAAGACCGAGAGGACCACCGTGATCAGCATGATGGCGATGCCGATCCAGGCAATGGGCTTCAGGACCTCCTCGGCGGCCCGGTTGACCCGTCGGAGGCCACTGATCACCAGCAGCAAAAGGCTTGTCATTTTTCCTCCCAATCGGATCGCCGGGCGGCGCTTTTTTCCGCGCCTTGCATTCCGGTCGATCCCGCGTCAGTCGTTTACCTGTCCACCATCCACATTGATTGTTTGTCCCGTCACGTAGCTCGCGTCCTTGCTGAGCAGAAATTTGATCACGGATGCAACTTCCTCGGGTTCGCCGAAGCGGCCCAGCGGGATTTCCCGCAGCAGCATGTCGCGCCGCTTTTCGATCACCTTGGCGGGCATCGAAGTTTTGATGATTCCGGGCGAAACCGCGTTGACGGTGGCCTTCGTCTTGAAACGCCGGGCGAGGGCGCGGGTCAGTCCGACCAGCCCGCCCTTGGCGGCGGTGTAGGCGACGTGATCGACAGCCCCCCGGCGGAAGGCGAGCGAGGAAACGAAGACCACCCGGCCGATTTCATCGGCGGGAAAGCGGTTCGTCATGGCGGTTGCCAGGTCGTAGCCATTGGTCAGATTGTTGGCCAGGGCACGATCCCAGATTCCGTGGTCACGCCCGAGTTGGGGATCTTCCTCGAAGACGCCGGCCAGATGGACAAAACCGTATATCGGGTCTGAGATGGCGGCGAGTGCGGCTTCGTAGTCGGCGGGTGACGCGGTATCGCGTGCGTCAGCCAGAACCTGTTGCTCTGTCGAGCTTTGAAGTTCGGACGCTAATTCCATGACGCTGCTGCCGGGCCGGTCGAGCAGCAAGAGACTGTACCCTTTGCCAAGGAAGATCGGACAACAGGCCCGTCCAATACCACCGGCGGCACCCGTCACGACAATCCATCTGGTGGCAGTATTCATCCGTCGCCGCCCTCCGGTCCATAAAGCCGCAGCGTTTCAATGCGGTTCGAGTCATTGAGTGCACCGGTATGCTGGACCACTGGCCCGAGCGGCAGGCGCGCGCCTTCGCGCACGAAAAGCACGGCCTTGCGCAGCGACACGTCGCGCTCCAGCACCTGACCGCCGGTCACGGGCTCTTCGGTCCAGAAGTCGTACCAGGTGCCCTTGGGCAGGTAGAATCGGACCCTGCCGCCGGGCTGCAACACCGGAGCCACGAAAAGATCGTCACCGAGCATATACTGCTCATCGAAGGCCCAGGCCGCCGGATCCTCCGGGCAGGCGACCGCCATGGCGCGCATCACCGGCAGTCCCATCTCCGCCTGATCCGCGCAATCCTCCAGATAAGGGATCAGGCGGTATCGCAATTCGAGCCAGTCGCGGACGATGACTTCGACGTCCTGGCCAAAGGCCCAGGGCTCGCGCTCGCCGATTCCATGCATCCGGCAGTGGGATGAGAGCACACCGGCCTGAACCCAGCGCACGTAGAGCTCCGGGTCGGGATCGCCGCCATAAAAGCCGCCGATGTCATGACTGTAGTAGGGACAGCCGCTCATACCCCAGGACTGGCCGCCCCGGATGCTTGCCGCCAGGCCTTCCCAGCTGACTTCCGGGTCGCCGCCCCACTGGATCGGTGCGGTTTGACTGCCGCTCCAACCGGACCGCGCCCAGACCATGGCGTCAGCGCCGAAGTGGTCTTGAGTCGCTTCGTAAACGCAGCGGTTATAGAGCAGGGGATAGACATTATGCAGGCGGCGGCCATCGTCGCCATTGGCCGCGTGCGCATCCCTGGGCACCTGTTCGCCGAAGTCGCTCTTGATCACATCGATCCCGCTGTCGAAGAGCCCCTGGTGCGCTTTCGCATACCAGGCATAGGCATCGGGATGAGTGAAATCGACAAGGCCGCTCGGTGGCAAGGGTGTGAGAACCGTGCCGAAGGGGGCCGGATCCCAATGGTAGACGTAAGGCGCGCCATCTTCGTCTTTCAGCAGCCAGTCTCTCGAGGCCAATTCGGCGAAGAGGGGATGTTTCTGTGAGATTAGCGGGTATTCCCAGACGCAAACCCGCAGTTTCAGGTCCTTGATCTTTTGGGTGAAGGCCTTGGGATCGGGATAGCGGTCGGCGTCCCACTCAAAGGCGAAACGCGTAGAGGTGTCGAGCCATGCCCGTCCGTCCAGCGTAAAGACATCGCAGGGCATGCGCTTTTCACGCAGGGTCTGCGCTGTCGATAGGGCCTCGTCCGCAGTCTTGTAAAAGGCTTTGCTCAGCCAGAGGCCGTAGCTCCAGCGCGGCGGCTTGGCGGGACGTCCTGTAAGAGCGGTATAGCGTTCGAGAATTTCCGTCGGTCCCTCGGCGGCGATCAGGAAGAGATCCAGTTCGCTGCTCTCGACCTCCAGGCCGTAAGTCCGGTGGGACCATTGGGGGTAGCCGACACCATGCCGCACGGTGGTCGGCGTGTTGACGAAGAGCCCCCAGCCCGCAGGGCTCCAGGCAAAGGGCGTATTCTTGTAGGAGATCTCGGCATTCACCCCGAGCGCGTCTTCGTTCTGGCTGACCACCAACTGACCGCGCCGGTTCAACGGACCGTACTTCTCACCCAGACCGAAAACCGGATGGCCGCTATCCAGATTGAATGCGGCGAAGAGCCCCCGCTCGGTTTCGGCGAAAGGCGGCAGCCTGAAGGAACGCCGAAAGTGCCGGTCGGTGGTCGAATGGAAGATGACCTTCCCGGCTTTGCGCAGAATAAAACAAAGGGGATCGTTCAGCAGATCCAGCTCCAGGTCGCCGGCCGCAAGACAATAGCCGCCTTCGACCTTGCCTGTTTTGAGGGCGAGCGCCGGGCCGAGGTCGGCGAGGATCGGATAGTCGGCCCCGTCGGGTTCGCCGAGCCGGATGCGGACGATGCCGGTCAGCGGAAAGGAAACCTCCAGGGGCTTGCCGCCGACCGAGAAGCGCGCCACGTGCTCATCCGAATCGATCAGGGCGAGGCCTGAAAGCGGGGAGAGGGCATGGGGCGTTAGCTCGGGCACAGCTTATCTCTTCAGGTCAGCTCGATGACGGGCAGGTCGAGCATGGCGGCCAGCCGCCGCAGGGCGGGGCGGTGCTCGCCGTAAACCAGTCCGGTGTGGTGTTCCAGCCCTTCGCGCATGATGCGCTCCAGCACCTCGCCTGCCGGTTTGTCGAAGCGCACGACGCCGGAGGTGCCGGAGAAGCTCAGCGGTGCCCGCAGGATCTCCGCGCCGCCCAGCACCAGGCGGATCTCGTTCTTGGCCTGGGTCAGGCGGGCCAGAGTTACCCTCCCGGGCTTCAGGGCGAATTCGTTCAGCAGGGGCAGTTTGCGGTTCGAGTGGATCGCCGGACCGATCGGGCCTTCCGGATCTGCCATGGAAATAGGCGCCTGCCCGCAGTGCCAGAAAACCGCTGTGTCGTCCTCGACGTTGACGTCGACCAGATCGGTGTTGAAGGCGGGCTCTCCGGCGGTCCACTGCAGGACCAGGGAACTCAGCGCGCCGAAGACATCGGCTTCGCAGCCACAGGGCGTGCCGTCCTGATTCATGAAAGCCATGGGGCCGCAGGCCGCGCAACCGAAGTCGGTGAAGAACTCTGGCCAGCAGCGCACGGCGAGGGCCTGCAGGTTTTCTTCGTCGGCGAGACCGCGCAGCGCGACGTAGACCTTCATGCTTTTCTGCAGGGAGTCCTGATCCAGATCGTCGAGCGAACCCAGGTCACCCGCGGCCCGTGCGCGAACCGCATCGGCTTTGGCGTCGTCGACAGCCGCCGCCGAGGCAATGAAGCCCCCGATCGGCAAAGTCTGGGTTTCCACGCCGAAGCGGGATTTCAGTTCCGCCGTATCGTAGGAACAGGTGTCGAAGCCCGCCGGATGTTCGCCGACCACGCCGATCCGGGTCTGGGTCAGACGCCGTTTCACATAGCCGGCGCGGGCGAGCGCCATGATCTCCTTCAGGGCCTCCGGAGAGTCCGCTTCACGGTGAACGTAATCGAAAGACTGTCCCGCTTTGCCGAGCGCGTGGGCGGCGAGATTGATACCGCAGAAGCCGTTCAGGCGCAGCCGCCCGCCGCTGCGGGGTTCCGGGAAGGACCAGAGGACCAGGGGCGCATCGACGGATTTCGCCAGCTCGACCGTCATGGTGGCGTCGGTGAAGGTCACCTGCAGTACGAGCAGCAGATCGAGCGGCTTCTCGGTCAGCGCGCCGAGGTTCGAGCGCATGGCCTCCGCGTCGAACTGAAGTGCGGTAGAGCCCACGATATCCGCATCCAGGCCTTCAAGCGCCGCCATGGCCGTGGCCAGTAGCGATTCCGCGTAGGGCACATCGAAGGTCGGTCTGCCGATGGCGACGACACCGATGGAGAGTCTGCGGCTGCCGAGGTTCGCGTTGATCATGCCGCGGTTCCATCCCCATACATGCGCGGAAATTCTGCCCCGGCCCCGGCGATGCGGTAGCCTTCCGCGAAAGCCGGATGGGCCTGCCAGGGTGTGGCCTCGGCGTCGGTGAGTTGGTTGATCGATTCCATGTAAGCCACGCTTTCGCTGGTCAGCGCGCGGTCGACGGCGTTCATATCGGGATAGTTCTGCATGGCCTGCCACCAGATGGCGCGTCCGGCCAGAAAGCCGTTGGCACCGGCGTTATAGGCATAGCGCAAAACGTTTTTGAAAGAGCTTTGGTTGGCGCCGGCGCTGAGCATCACCCAGGGGCGTGTGGTTGCCTCGCCCAAAGCGTCGAACCATTTCTGGCATTCGGCGGCATCGGGCGACCCCGGGTCGGGCACCTGATCCGCCGGGATCGGGCTTTCCAGTTTGAAAATATCGACCCCGAAGCGGGGATCGGCGAAGGTGCGCACGGAGTCCACGACATTCTGCGGCCGTTTGAATTGATGCTCGCGGTAGTCTGTCGTCTGATCCTCCTCGCCGGGCAGCGGGTAGACCAGCATCTCGAAGAGAAAACAGATGTCGTGGCGGGCGCAGGCCTGCCCGACCTCTTCGACGTATCTCTGTTGATGCGCGCAGATTTCGGGGTCCGCGTCGGGCCGGTACCAGGCCAGAACCTTCACGGCGTCCGCACCCATGCGCTTGATCTTTTCCACGCTCCAGTCGGTGATGCTGGCTGACTTGCGGCCGCCGCCGGTCTCTTCGAAGCGATGATCTTCCAGGGTGACGATCAGGCCCTGTCCCGGATGAACGTGCCGCACCGCATCCGAGTAGGCCCAGATGGGGTCCAGGAGCATGGCCGAGGCCTTGGGCGCCAGATTGCGCGTCAGGGCTTCCTTGACGGCGGAGACCTCCTCGTCCGGTGCGGACTCACCGCCTTTTTGCGCGGTGATCAGGTTCATGATCGGGGGCCGCTGATCGACGGCCACCATCTTGAAGCGCCCCTGCGTGTCGGCCAGACGGCGCAGAGACCAGAGTTTGCCTGCGGAAATTTCCATGTTGCTTGTCGCGACTCCCAACGCGCTATGACTGCTTCGGCAGTTTTGCTTTGTTATCGGTTGACCCTGTCTCGGCTGTTACCGTTTCGGCTCTTGGTGCCTGGGCAGGTTGTCCGATTTTCAAATTATACCGCTGTTTTGGAGTATAATGCTCGAATATGGACAAAAAATTCCATAAGAATTTTCATATTCCAACATTTTTTGGATCGATTTTCAGAAACGCGGCGAAAATCGCCCCTGATTCAGGCCGAATCCGTTGTCATGATTTCGACGCTGCAGTTGGCGAGAACCTTCTGCATTGCGGGTGGGGGCATACGATCGGTGAAGACGGCGGTGACATCCGACATGCTACCGATCTTGACCGAAGCGGTGCGCCCGAACTTGGTGTGGTCGGCAGCGACAATCACGTGGCGGGCGTTCCGCATCATGGTTTGGGCCACCATGGTTTCGTTATAGTCGTAATCCAGCAGGGTGCCGTCGCTGTCGATGGCGCCGACGCTGACGACCGCGAAGTCAACGCGGAATTGCTCCACAAAGTCCAGCGCCGCCGTCCCGACGATACCGCCGTTGTGGTGGCGGATGCTGCCGCCTGCCACCAGGGTGTCGATGTTCGGCCGGGTATGCAGCACCGTCGCAGCGTGCAGGTTGTTGGTGATGACCCGCAGGCCCTCGCGGTCGACCAGCTTGCGGGCGACCATCTCCATGGTGGTGCCGATGGTCATGAAGATCGAGCTGTTATCCGGCAGGTAGTCCGCGACCGCGCGGCCGATGGCTTCCTTTTCCTCCAGGTGCGAGATTTTTCGCAGCGCATAGTCGGTATTGATCACGCTGGAGGGCAGGCCGACGCCGCCGTGGTGCCGGACCAGGAGTTCCGCGTCGCAGAGCTCGGCCACATCCCGGCGCACCGTCTGGGTGGAAACCCCGAACTCTTTGGCCAGTGTTTCCACGATCCCGACGCCGCGCCGGCGCACGTGGTCTAAAATCGCTTCGCGGCGTTCGCTGCTTTTCATTACGTTTTCTCTCTCACGTCTTCAGACCTCAGTTCTCCTGCAGGAATTTCTCCAGCTCCGCGCGGCTGGGTGTTCCGGCGCGTCCGCCGGGCCGGGTGCACTTCAGGGCTGCGGCGGCGGTTGCGAAGCGCATTGCCTCGGCAAGAGGCTGCCGTTCCCCCAGGGCGAGAGCAAAGGCGCCGTGAAAGACATCGCCCGCGCCCAGGGTGTCGACGACCGTGACGGGAAAGGCGGGCTGATGGCCGCTGTTGCCCTCACCGTCGATCCAGAAGCAGCCCTCTGCGCCTGCTGTCACGGCAACAATTCCCTGGGTCTTGCTGCGCGCGGCCGCCAGTCCTGCCCGCGCATCCTCCTGGCCGGTAAAGGCCCGCAGCGCGGGTGCGGAGAAGACGACATGACTGGCGGCCTCGACCAGCGGCGCAATGGCCTCTGGCTCCGATGTCAGATCCGCATCCAGCACCGAGGTCGTTCCGCTTTGCCGCGCGGCCGCCAGGAGGCTTTTTGCGCCCTGCGGCCAACGCAGGTCGGCCAGCACGACATCCGCCGCCGCCACCTGTTCCAGGGGAAGCCAGGCGGGGTCGCCGTCGAGGCCGGGGTCGCCGGGTGTCACGATCATGCGCTCGCCCGCTGCGTCGATCAGAACGACGGCAAGGCCCGAGTTTCTATTTGGGAAACGGCGGACATTCGCCGTGTCGACGCCATAGGATTGAAGGTCGGCGAGGATTCTCCGTCCGACGTCATCCTCGCCCACGCGGCTCCAGAGCGCCGTTTCCGCACCCAGCCGTGCGGCCGCCGCGGCAGCGGTCGCCGCCGGGCCGCCGCCGACTTCGGTAAAGGACTTGGCGAAGTTCTTGCCGCCGCCGCTCGGTAAGTGTTCAAGCGTAAAAATCTGGTCCCAAACCGCCAGCCCCAGGCAGATCACTTTCGTCATTCAGGCAGGAGTCCGCGTTGCTTTCTGTTTCTCGCATTCCCTTCCTAGGATCGCGAAAAATGAGCGAAATGCAACATCGGTTGCGCAAAAACCAACATTGTGGACAGAGCCTTCAACCGGCGCAGGTGCGGGTCAGCTGCTCCCAGACAGGCAGTTTTTCATGCTGGACGCCATGCTGCGGATCAGGTCGAGGTAGAGATCCGGGCCGTCGCCAGCCTGTTCTGTCCCCAGGGGGTCGAGCACGCCGGAGCGGGCGTTGGTGCCCTCGGTCACCACCTGAACCAGCTTGGGTTCGAACTGCGGTTCCGCAAAGACACAGGTCTCGCCGAGCGCCCGCACGCGCTCCTGGATCTCCGCGACCCGCTGGGCGCCGGGAATCACCTCGGGGCTGACGGTGATGGAACCTGCGGCCGTCACGCCGAAGCGGTTTTCGAAGTACTGGTAGGCGTCGTGGAAAACGATAAAGGATTTGGCACGGACCGGTGCCAGATCGGCTGCGACTTCGCTGGTCAGCGCGTCGATGCGCTTGGCATAGCTCTCGGCATTCGCCTCGTAGGTCGCGGCGTTGGCCGGATCGAGCGCCACGAGGGCTTCTTCGATCTCATGCAGCATGGCCTTGGCGTTCTCCGGATCGAGCCAGAGGTGCATGTCGATCTCGCCGTGGGCATGCTCGTCATGATCATGCTTGTCATGGTCATGGTCATGGTCGTCGTGGGCATGTTCTTCGTGAGCATGTTTGTCGTGGTCATGATCGTCGTGGGCATGCTCATCATGATCATGTTTGTCGTGATCATGTTCTTCGTGAGCATGTTCATCATGGTCGTGTTTGTCGTGGTCGTGATCATCGTGGCCATGCTCTTCATGGCCGTGATCGTGCTTCTCGAAGGGGCCGCCCTCGCGGAACTCCAGTTTGGTCAGATCGTGCGCTTCGCTCAGGGTGACCAGTTTCGCATTTTCACCCAGGCTTTCGATCGGTTTTTCCAAAAAGGCCTCGAGGTCAGGACCGATCCAGAAGACCAGCTTGGCGTTTTGAAGATTCCGGGCTTCCGACGGGCGCAGGCTGTAGCGGTGCGGTGAGGCCGCGCCCTTTACGATCAGGCCGGGTTCGCCGACACCCTCCATGACCGCGCTCACCAGGGAGTGCACCGGTTTGATGGAGGTGACGACGGCGCCTTCCTCGAGGGCGGCGGCAGACGGGATTTTCATCAGGGCGACGACAGAAACCGTAGCCAGGGCGAGGGCTGTGGATCGCAGATGTCTGTCCGTCAAGCCCTTGAGAAGTCCGTTGATTTGCATTCCTGGCAGCCTTTGTTGAACGTTTCGTCGTTTGCGTCGATATGTTATGACATTACATCATATTTGTGAAACGCTATAACCTATGCAATACAGAGACGCAAGCGCGAGTGCGAGCCGGTTCTGTCGAATCCCTCACGAACGCTGCTCGTCTGCGTTAGTGAGCGGTGGAAACTGCCTGTATTGCCTGAGCAGACGAGTTTTGGTGGCCGCTTGGATATGAAGGATAGAATGGAACAGGCTGCAGCAGCACCGAAAACGCTGGTTGAGGCGCGCGGGATCGGTTTGCGCCGGGCGGGCCGCTGGCTGGTCAGCGGCGTGGATCTCGCGGTCAAAGCGGGCGAGATCGTGACCCTGATCGGACCCAATGGTTCGGGCAAGAGCACAACCGCGAAAATCACGATCGGGATCCAGAAGCCGGACAGCGGCCAGGTGACGCGTGCCAGGGGCCTGCGCATCGGCTACGTGCCGCAAAAGCTCACCATCGACTGGACCTTGCCGCTGACCGTGGCCCGCCTGATGACCCTGACGGGCCGCTATGGCACACCCGAAGTCACGCAAGCCCTTGAGGAGGTCGGCATAGCCCACCTGGCGCAGGCCGAGGTTCAGCATCTCTCCGGCGGCGAGTTCCAGCGCGCGCTTCTGGCCCGGGCCATGATCGGCAAGCCCGATCTGCTGGTGCTCGATGAGCCTGTCCAGGGTGTCGACTTCGCGGGCGAGGTCGCGCTCTACAATCTGATCCGGGAAATCCGGGACCGGACCGGCTGCGGTATCCTGCTGATCTCCCACGACCTTCACGTGGTCATGGCCGAGACCGACACGGTGGTTTGTCTTAACGGCCATGTCTGCTGCCGGGGTACGCCGGAGTCCGTCGTGACCAGCCCTGAGTACCTGCAGCTCTTCGGCAGCCGGGCCGCCGAGACCCTCGCGGTCTACCGCCATCATCACGACCATACACATCTGCCCGACGGCCGGGTGCAGCGCGCGGACGGCGTGATCCTGGGCGACGGGCACGCGCACGGCGACCATGCGCATTGTGATCACAGCCAACAGATTCCAGCCGAGCCTCAGACGCTGCCCGAGGCCGGGGCGGGCGTGAGCCCTCTGCCTGAACCGGCGGCCAAGGATCAGACCCGGGACCCGGAGGCCGCCAATGCTCGATGATTTCTTCGTTCGCGCGCTGGTCGCCGGTGTTGGGCTGGCTTTGGTCACCGGACCGCTTGGCTGCTTCATCGTCTGGCGGCGCATGGCCTATTTCGGTGACACCATGGCCCATTCGGCTCTCTTGGGTGTCGCCCTGGCGTTTCTTTTCGATATCAATCTGATCCTCGGCGTTTTCCTCGTCGCGGCGCTGGTCTCCGTCGCCTTGCTGCTGCTCCAACGGCGCGGCGTGCTCTCGACCGATGCGCTGCTGGGTATCCTCTCCCACTCGACCCTGGCTCTGGGGCTGGTCATGGTCGCCTTTATGACCTGGGTGCGGATCGATCTCATGGGCTTCCTTTTCGGCGATATTCTGGCCGTATCCCGGCCGGATATTCTGGTGATCTACGCCGGCGGTACGCTGATCCTGGGGCTGCTGATCTGGATGTGGCGGCCGCTTCTGGCCGCGACGGTCAGTACGGAGCTGGCCGAGGCCGAGGGCATGCGTCCGGAAGTTTCGCGTGTGGTCCTGATGCTGTTGATGGCCTGCGTCATTGCCATCGCCATGAAGATCGTCGGTATTCTGCTAATCACGGCATTGCTGATCATTCCGGCGGCGACGGCAAGACGCTTTGCCGGGACACCGGAACAGATGGCGGTGATGGCGTCGTTCCTGGGTGCCGCCGCCGTCGTGGGCGGGCTCTTCGGGTCTTTGCGCTTCGACACGCCTTCGGGACCCTCGATTGTGGTCGCGGCCCTGGCTTTCTTCCTCTTGAGCCTTTTATATGGCGGCAGGCTCAAAGCCCGCCTGACCGCCTCTAACGGGAGTTCCACATGACGGCGCCGCTTCCCAACCTGACCAAGAATCAGTCGCTCGTGTTCGAAACCCTCGCCGAAGCCGGCGCGCCCTTGAGCGCCTATACGATCCTCGACCAGCTGCGCGAGCACGGCTTTCGCGCCCCGCTGCAGGTTTACCGCGCTCTCGACAAGCTTCTGGAGCGCGGGCTGATCCACCGGCTGGAGAGCCTGAACGCCTTTGTCGCTTGCCAGCACAAGCATAGCCACGGTCACCAGGGCGCGACGGTCTTCGTGATCTGCGGGACCTGCGGCGACGTGAACGAACTGCACGACCAGGTGATCAACGATCAGATTATGCGCCGGGCGGTCGAACAGAAATTCCAGGTGGAAAGCGCGATGGTCGAACTGCGCGGCCGCTGTTCGGGCTGTGCGGACTGAGTCTGTGGTGGTGAAACTGCTCAGTTAAGCAGATCGAAGGCATCACCCCAGCAGTCGGCGACCTTATAGCCTTCCGGATAGGGATCGCTCGGGTCGAGACCGATCTGGTGGAAGCCGTGAATCCATCCCCGCCCGGTAATGCGGGGCAGGATCGCGGCGCGCCCGACCAAAGTCGTAGCACCGGCAATCTCAACCTTGAAACGGCTGTCGATGATCGAGCGTGCGGTAAAGCTGTCGCCGGCCTTGGCCTCACCGCGCGCCGCCATGACCGCGAGCCGGGCCGAATTGCCGGTGCCGCAGGGGGAGCGGTCGATCCGCCCCGGCGGCATGATGGTCGCGCCCTTGAGTTCGCCTTCAGCGTTATGGGACACGAACATGACGTAGGAGATCCCCTCCAGGCCCGGAATTTCCGGATGTGAGATCTCGAGCTGCTGGTTGATGGCGCGGTGGATCCGGCTGCCGGCATCGACCAGATGGCGCGCCGTATCCGGACCGATCTTGGTGTCAATCACCGCCGGATCGACCAGCGCGTAGAAGATGCCGCCGAAAGCAATATCGACGGAGACCTCGCCGATGCCTTCGACCTCGACCTTTGCGTCCAGCTGATCGGCGAAGCAGGGCGTCATGGCGAGCGACACGCTCTCGCACTTCCCCTCCCGGCAGGTTGCGGTTGCGGTCACCAGTCCGGCGGCGGTGTCCAGGGTGACGACGGTTTCGGGCTCGTGCATCTCCAGAATGCCGGTCTCCAACAGGACCGTGACCACACAGATGGCGTTGGAGCCGGACATGGCATGGGCCTTGTCGCCCTGCAGGCAGATGAAGCCGGCATCCGCGTCGGGGTGGCAGGGCGGAAACAGCAGGTTGGTGCTCATTTGCGCCGTGCCGCGCGGCTCGAAGACCAGGAACTTGCGCAGGGAATCGTCGACTTCGTTCAGATAGCGCAGCTTCTCCAGAATGCTGTCGCCGGGAACATCCAGAACACCACCGGTGACCACGCGTCCGATCTCTCCCTCGGCGTGGGCTTCCACAAGATTTACCGTTTTCTTCCAACGCATTGAGAGCTTCCAGTCTTCGGGAAAATTTTCCGATTAAAGCCATCGCCTTTCGCGGGACCTCAACCTACACTCCAGCCTTAACACGAAAACTTTGACGGTTGGAGGGATTGAATGGGACGTCTGGCGGGAAAGACGGTTGTGATGACGGCGGCGGGCATGGGCATCGGTCGTGCCTGCGCGATTGCCATGGCCGAGGAGGGGGCCGAGGTCCATGCGACGGACATCGACCAGTCCTCGCTCGACAGTCTGGCGGAGGTCAATCCCAACCTGAAATGCCTGCGTCTCGACGTGACCGACGCCGCCGCGATCAGGGCGCTCCCGGAGCGGATTCCGGTCCCGGACGTGCTCTTCAACTGCGCGGGCTATGTGCACGACGGGACACTGCTGGATGCGGACGACGCGGCCTGGGAACGTTCCTTTCAGATCAACGTGCGCTCCCATGCCCGCATGATCGAGGCTTTCCTGCCCGCAATGATCGAGAGAGGCGGCGGCTCCATCATCAATATGGCGACGGTGGCCTCCAGCCTGACCGGTGTGGCCAGCCGCTGTGTCTACAGCGCCACCAAGGGGGCGGTCCTGGGCCTGACCAAGTCGATTGCCAAGGATTATGTGACCGACAGAATCCGCTGCAACGCGGTCTGCCCGGGCACGGTCTTCACGCCTTCGCTCAAGGCGCGCATGGCGGCCAGCGGCGACTATGACAAGGCTTACGAGGCAATGCTGGACCGCCAGCCGACCCGTGAAATGACGCATCCGGAAGATATCGCGCCGATCGTTGTCTATCTGGCTTCGGACGAATCGAAG
This sequence comes from Denitrobaculum tricleocarpae, assembly GCF_007004665.1. Lineage (GTDB taxonomy): Bacteria > Pseudomonadota > Alphaproteobacteria > Kiloniellales > Kiloniellaceae > Denitrobaculum > Denitrobaculum tricleocarpae. The sequence goes on from NZ_ML660068.1 coordinate 22,903, forward strand.
GTGGCGACGGGACAGTTTTTCGTGGTCGACGGCGGCTGGACGATTTGACGGCTTTTGAGAAGCGAGAGGGACGCGGGATGCAGGTGGGTTTTATCGGCTTGGGTGCGATGGGCTTTGGGATGGCTGCAAATCTCCTGGCCAAAGGCTTCGGTCTTTCTGTGATCGCCAACCGGAACAGGCAACCTGTCGAAGCCTTGCTGGCGCTGGGTGCCAGCGAGTCAAAAAGCTACGAGGAGCTTGCGGCAGCGAGCGACGTTGTAATCCTCTGCCTGCCGGATTCCGACGTGGTCGAGCGGGTTGTCGCCGTGTTGGAGCCAGAGCTGCGCAAGGGACAGATTCTCATCGACACCGGAACCTCTTCACTCGCGTCGACCGCAAAGCTGGCGGGCCGGATGGAGGCGATCGGAGTTTCCTTCGCCGAGGCACCGCTGACCGGCGGCACCAGGCAGGCCGAGGCGGGTGAGCTTGGTGCCTTGGTCGGCGCCGAGGACGCGGTGTTCGAGCGCATAGAGCCAGTGCTGAGGGCCTTCTGCGCGGCGGTTCAGCATTTTGGCCCGGTGGGCGCGGGCGGCCGGGCCAAACTGGTGAACAACTACATGGTGCTCGGCATTGCCGCTTTGGTGCTCGAAGCCTTCCATGCCGCGGACGTGGCCGGCGCCGATTGGGCGAAGCTTTACGACGTGGTCATCCGCGGGTCGGGCGATTCCGGTGTATTCCGGCGCATGATCGGCGGCGCGCTGGAGGACGATTTCAAAGGATATGTCTTCTCTGTGAAAGCGGCCCACAAGGACCTGCGTTACATCGCGGAAATGAACAAAGAGTTGGGTCTGGCAACGCCTTTGAACAAGGCGGTGCTTGATATCTTCGCGCGGGCCGAAGCGCAGGGTTACGGCGAGCTCATGATCAGTGAACTGCTGCGCGGTGATATTCGAAAGCGGCTGGGAGCCGGTTAGACTCCGCGTCGCTCGCCGCTTTCATGCTTCAGGTCCTATGTTTTGAATGACCTGGATGGTGGTATCGCGCACGGCGGGGATGGTCGGCTTGAGAATCTCCAAACGGTCGAAGATCTCGCCGTGTTGCCGAAGGTTCTCTTTCAGCGCCTGTCCAAAGGCCATGCGCAATTCAGTGCCGATGTTGAACTTCGAGACCCGGGTCTCTCGTGCCAGTTTCCTGCGGGTTTCGAAGGGAATGCCGCTGCCCCCGTGCAGCACCAGGGGAATCGAGGTCGCCGCCTCCACGGCGGCCAGGGCTTTGAAGTCGATCCCGGCGGTTTTTTCCGTCTGCAAATGAACGTTGCCGACCGAGATCGCCATGGCGTCGGCGCCGCTCTCCTTCTCAAAGCGTCCCGCTTCGGCAGGATCGGTCGTTGCCGAGGCCGCCCCTTGGGCATAGCCGACGAAACCCACTTCGCCCTCGACCGAAACACCGGCGGCATGCGCCTTCTCGACGATCCGGGCGGTGATCTCGATGTTCTCGGCGATCGGTAGTTTCGAGCCGTCGAACATCACCGAGGTAAAGCCGTGGTCGATGCCCTCCAGGCAGTCTTCCGGCGCGTAGCCGTGATCGATGTGGCAGACGACGGGCACGCGGGCCTGGTCCGCCAGATGCCGGAACATCTTGCCCAAAACCGCAACCGGTGTGTGTTTGCGGCAGCCGGGACCGGCTTGCAGGATGATCGCCATTCCGGCTTCCTCCGCCGCTTCCACATAGGCGCAGGCGTCCTCCCAGCCCAGCACCACAAGTCCGGCGACCGCATAGCCGCCGGACATCGCGTCCCGAAGAACGGAGCTGAGCGTCGCCGCCGTCATTTGAACTTGGCGATCATGTCCTTGATGCCGGGAATGGTCTCGACCTGATAGGCGTGGGTCGGATGGAAGTACTGCTTAAGGGAGCGCTGGCTGAGCCCGCCCAGGATCGTGAAGTAGTACATTTCATAGCCCGGCGCGACGACGCAGGGGTGGTAGCCCTTGTCGATGATGAAGGTCGAACCGTCGACGATATGAAAGGCCTCGCCGACCTTGTCTTCTTCCGTTTGCAAAAGCTGCATGCCGAAACCGTGCCCCGGCTTAAAGCGGAAGTTGTAGACCTCGTCGTGGCGGGATTCATCGGGCAGCAGATCGGAGTCATGCTTGTGCGAAGGGAAGCCGGACCAGCCGCCCTGGCCCACGGTGTAAAGCTCGGAGACCAGCAGGCGCCCGACCTTGTCGTGATACTTGGTGCCGAAGATGTGCTTGATCTTACGGTGCGTCTTGGTGTCGTCCGAACCGTACTGCACCTTGTCGATATCCGCGGCCCGGACCGCGAAGGGCTCGAGCACGTCGTCGTATTTGGCACCGGCAATGAAGACTTCGGCGTCATCGGAAGCGCAGACAAAGTTTGCCTTGGCAGCGGTCGGCACATAGACGCCCTCGGGCTCGCCGTCCCAGACATCGCTGCGGCGCAGGCCGATCCCGGCGTAGGCTTCGCCCTCGACCTCGACATCGACGGTTCCGGTCGCGGGCACGATGCAGGTTTCGTAGCCGGGAGTCCGGTATTCGAAAGCTTGGCCCTTCTTCAGCTTGACGATGTTGAAGTAGGTGAGGGGAACGCGCGAATCCTCGAGGTCGATGATCGGCTTGTTGTGGTTATCAAACGGGGCAATGTGCATGGTGCTCTCCGGGGGCAGTGGTTTCTTGAGAAGATAGGATGGGATGGGCCGACACGAAGTCGGCCAGCTCTTTGGGATCGGGCATGGCGGTGGAGCAGGAAACCCGGGTCACGACAATCGCGGCAGACGCGGAGCCCTGTCGAACGGCGTCCTTCGGTGAGAGGCCGTCCGCCAGTCCCGCCAGAAAACCGCCCATAAAGGCGTCGCCTGCGCCCGTCGGCTTGAGTGCCCGAACGGGATAGATACCGGTCTCGAAGCTTTCCGTAGCGGTAAAGGTGACGGAGCCGCGCTCGCCCATCTTGTAGACGACCAGCGAGGGGAAAGCCTGGAGCAGGGACCGCGCATGTTCGAAGCCATCCTGCCCGGGCCCGGCGGCGACATTGAACTCGACATCGTTGCCGATCACCAGGTCGCAGTGTTCGATGGCGCGGGTGTAAACCTCGGCGGCCTCTTCCTGCGACACCCAGGAGTAGGGCCGGTAGTCCATGTCGATGATCACGGGTGTTCCGGCGGCGCGGGCAAGTTCGATGGCGCGGAAGATGGCCGAACGCGAGGGTTCGGCGGCGAGCGCGGTCCCCGAGAGGATCACACCGCCTGCGGCGGCGTAATCCAGGGACTCCACATCGCCGGGGCCCATATCGAAGTCCGCCGCGCCGTTGCGGTAGATCACCGACTGGCAGTTTTCCAGCCGGGTTTCGACCACCGCGAGGCTGTTGCGGGCTTCACCAGCCACGCTGCGGCAGTACTTCGTGCCGACCCCGAACCTGGCGAGCCGCGCCGTCGCAAAACGTCCGACCGCGTCATCCGAGACGCAGGTGACCACCTCCGCGCCGCAGCCCAGCCTGGCAAGGGCGACCGCCGTGTTGGCCGCCGATCCGCCGACATGAGCCGAAAAGCTGTCCGCCTCTTCCAGGACGGTACCGGGCGGCTCGGCATAGAAATCCATGCCGGCCCGGCCAACGACGAGGAAGCTCCTCCGCTTCAGTTTGTCGATGAGCTTTTCCATGATTGTTAGACGCCTTGCCTCTGCTTGCGGCGGCTTTCTTCGGAGTCCTTGCGTGCGGCATCGATTTCTTTTCTGTCGGTCACCGCCGGAATGCCGGTCTCCCACCAGGTGTGCCCCTCCTGGGTCCAGCCTTCGAAGGCATCGACTTTCAGGGAGATCACGTAGGTGCGGTCCGAGGTCTTGGCCCGCTCGAAAGCCTCCTTGAGCGCAGCAATGGACTCAACCGTTTCCGCATTCGCGCCCATGGCCCTGGCGTGGGCTTCGAAATCGACCGCGAAGGGCTCAACCGCCAGATTGCAATCCTTGATCAGGTTGTTGAAGGAGACGTTGCCGGTGTTGTTCTGCAGCTTGTTGATCACCGCGAAACCGCCGTTGTCGCAGACAACGACAATCAGCTTCTTGCCCGACAATACCGAGGAATAGATGTCCGAATTCAGCATCAGGTAGGAACCGTCACCGGTGAAAATGATGGTCTCGCGCTCCGGCTCGTCTTCCTGTTGCGCGATGCGTGCACCCCAGCCGCCCGAAATCTCGTAGCCCATGCAGGAAAAGCCGAATTCCACATCGACCGTTCCCAGCGACTTTGTGCGCCAGTTCGCTGTCACCTCGGCGGGCAGGCCTCCGGCGGCGGCAACCACCCGGTCGCGCGGGTCGCAGAGTTCGTTCACCACGCCGATGACCTGGGCGTAGGACATGGGGCGGTTGCCGGGCCGGATGTTCTCATCGACATAGTGGTTCCAGGCCGCACGCTCGTCCGCCGCGAAGCCGCTCCAGCTTGAGGACGCGGCGTGATCGCCGAGCGCCGCAGACAGCAGGCGCAGCGAGAGCTTGGCATCGCCGACCACCGGCAGGGAGAGGTGCTTGCTGGCGTCGTGGCGCCCGACATTGAGGCCGATGATCCGGGCCTCCTGATCGAAGGCGGTCCAGGAGCCGGTGGTGAAATCCTGCAGCCGCGTGCCGACCGCCAGGATGACGTCGGCCTTTTCCGCGAGCTGATTGGCGGAGTTCGAGCCCGTCACGCCGACCGGGCCGCAGTTGAGCGGATGCTCGAACAGCAGGTTGGCACGCCCGGCGATGGTCTCGACCACCGGGATGTTGTGCTTCTCGGCGAAGGTGGCCAGCTCGGTGGTGGCCTTGCTGTATTGCACGCCGCCGCCCGCGATGATGACCGGGCGTTCGGCGGCGGTTAGCATTTCGGCGGCCGCGGCGATTTCCTCCTGATCCGGAGTCTGCCGCCGGATACGGTGCACGCGCTCCTCGAAGAAGGCGAGCGGATAGTCGTAGGCCCAGCCCTGGGTGTCCTGCGGCAAACCCAGGAAAGCCGGGCCGCAGTCCGCGGGATCCAGCATGGTGTTGATGGCGGCGGGCAGGGACTGAATGATCTGCGCCGGATGGGTGATGCGGTCCCAGTAGCGGGAGACGGACTTGAAGGCGTCATTGACCGAGAGACTCGGATCGCCGAAGTGTTCGACCTGTTGCAGCACCGGGTCGGGCAGGCGGGTCTGGAAGGCATCGCCCGCCAGCATCAGCAGCGGCAGGCGGTTGGTGTGGGCGATGCCCGCCGCGGTCAGCATGTTGGTCGTGCCGGGGCCTGCGGACGCGGTGGTGAACATGAAACGCTGCCGGAGTTTCTGCTTGGCGTAGGCGATGGCGGCCATGGCCATGGACTGTTCGTTCTGCCCGCGCCAGAGCGGCAGTTCCGTGCGATGGTTGTAAAGGGCCTCGCCCAGGCAGGTGACGTTGCCATGACCGAAGATTGCAAAACCGCCGCCGCAGAGCCGGGTTTTCTCCCCGTCGATCATGATGAACTGGTTCGCAAGGTGCCGGACCAGCGCCTGGGCCATGGTAAGCCGGACGGTTTTTCCCCTGCCGGACATTGAGTTCTCCCGAAGTCGAAATGATGCTTGACGCTTTACGCTAAAACGAGCTTAGTTGTTTTTGCAACCGGTTGCAAAAAAGAATCTCTTCTTCGGGAACGATCATGCGGAATTTGGGTATCGGCATCGTCGGTGGCGGCTATATGGGCAAGGCGCATGCCGTGGCCCTGCAGGCGGTCGGCGCGGTTTTCGATACGGCGTTGCGGCCGGTGTGCGAAATGATCTGCACAACCACGGAAGAAGGCGCGAAAGAGAAGGCGCGGGCACTGGGCTTCAAGCGCTCGACCGCCGCTTGGCGGACTCTCGTCGAGGATCCCGTAGTAGAGGCGATCGTCATCGCGTCGCCGCAGGCCTTCCATCGGGACATCGCTCTGGCGGCCTTCGAACGCGGCAAGCCGGTCTTTTGCGAAAAACCTCTGGGGGCCGGGCTGGAGGACAGCCGGGTGATGGTGGCGGCGGCCGAGCGCAGCGGCTGTGCCAACATGACCGGTTTCAACTACATCCGCACGCCTGCGTCCCAGCTGGCGCGGCAAATCATTGCCTCGGGTGAAGTCGGCGAGGTCACCTACTTTCGCGGCGAGCATACCGAAGACTTTCTGTCCGACCCTGAAGCGCCGGCCAGCTGGCGCACCCAGGGACGCGCCAACGGCACCATGGGGGATCTGGCGCCGCACATGATCAATGGCGCCCTGGCGCTGATGGGGCCGATCGAAAGCCTGATGGCGGATATCGAGACCGTGCACGGATCGCGCCCCGATTCCGGCGGTTCGCCGGAGACGGTTACCAACGACGACCATGGCCAGTTCCTCTGCCGCTTCGAGAACGGGGCCATGGGTATGCTCTACTTCAGCCGGATCGCGACCGGCCGCAAGATGGGCTACGCCTATGAGGTCTTCGGCACGAAGGGCGCGCTGCGCTTCGATCAGGAAGACCAGAACGCCCTCTGGCTTTACAAGGGCGATGCGGCGGGTGACCGGCAGGGCTACACCAAGATCCTGACCGGTGCCGAGCATCCGGATTACGTCCATTTTTGCCTGGGACCGGGCCACGGAACCGGGTATCAGGATCAGATTATCATCGAGGCGCGGGATTTCCTGCGGGCGATCGAGACCGGTGATGCCGTTTGGCCCACTTTCCGGGACGGGATGGAGGTCAATCGGGTGATCGCGGCGGCCTGGGCTTCGCAGGAAGAACGAAGATGGGTCTCGCTGAACTCCATTTGAACAGCGGTCCATTACAAGAAACTCAAAGAAAACAGGAAGACGATGTCGATCAGAATTGGAAATGCACCCTGCTCCTGGGGTGTTGAGTTCGCGGGCGATCCACGCAATCCAAGCTGGACCCGGGTTCTGGATGAGTGCAAGGCGGCGGGCTACAAAGGCATCGAACTGGGGCCGATCGGCTTCATGCCCGAGGATCCGCAGGAGCTTGGCGAGGCCCTGGCTGAACGGGAGCTTGAGCTGATCGGTGGCGTTGTCTTCCGGCCCTTCCACGACCCCGAGAAGTGGGAAGAAGTTCTGGACGGTGCGACCCGCACCTGCGCCGCCTTGAAGGCGCACGGGGCTGAGCATCTGGTATTGATCGATTCCATCTCACCGCGCCGGGCGCCTACGGCGGGCCGGCCCGACGAAGCCGAGCAGATGAGTGCCGACGAATGGAAGGGCTACGTTGAGCGGATCCGCCGGATCGCCAGGATCGGCAGCGAGGACTACGGCCTGACCGTGGCGATCCATCCCCATGCTGCGGGCTTCATGGATTTCGAACCCGAAGTCGAACGCCTGCTATCCGAGGTCCACGAAGACCTGCTGAAGATCTGCCTGGATACCGGCCACGCGCGCTACGCAGGCTTCGATCCCCTTGCTTTCATGCAGCGCCACATGGACCGCATCTCCTATATGCACTTCAAGGACATCGATCCGCAGGTGAAGACGGACGTCATCGCCAAGCGGACGGATTTCTATAAGGCCTGCGGACAGGGCATCTTCTGCACCCTGGGCAAGGGCGAGACGGATTTCCCGGCGGTGCATAAGTACTTGAACGATGTCAGCTTTACCGGCTGGTGCACGGTCGAGCAGGACTGCGATCCGGAGATCCGTGACACCGCATTGGCTGACGCCCGCGCAAACCGCGAGTATCTTGAATCCATTGGCTTCGCCTGAGCCTGAGCTATAGCGGGAACGGACTTATGACCAAGCTGAAGTGGGGCATGATCGGCGGCGGCGAGGGCAGCCAGATCGGCCCGGCGCACCGTCTCGGCGCGGGCCTGGATGGCCTCTTCGAGTTGACTGCCGGCGCGCTGGACGCCGATGCGAAAAAGGGCCGCGCCTACGCCCGGCGCCTGGAGATTGCCCCCGATCGCGCTTACGGCGACTGGCGGGAGATGCTGGCCGGAGAATCCGCGCGGGAGGACCGGATCGATCTGGTTACCGTCGCGACGCCTAATTCGACGCACTTCGAAATCACCAGGGCCTTTCTGGAACAAGGCTTTGACGTGCTCTGCGAAAAGCCCATGACCATGACCGTGGAGGAGGGCGAGGAGATTGTGGCGCTGGCGGAAAAGTCCGGGCGGATCTGCGCGGTGAACTACGGCTACAGCGGCTATCCTCTGGTCCGTCACATGCGGGCCATGGTGGCGCGGGGTGACCTCGGGCAGGTGCGTCTGGTCAAAGCGGAGTTCGCCCACGGCTTCCACGCGGATGCCGCCGACGCGGATAACCCGCGTGTCCGCTGGCGCTACGATCCGGCCCAGGCCGGTGTCTCCGCCGTCATGGCCGATTGCGGGATTCACGCGCTGCACATGGCCTGTTTCGTCACCGGGCAGGAGGTGACGAGCCTCTCCGCCGATTTCGCCTCTTGCATCGAGCGCCGCACTCTGGAAGACGACGGCATGGTCTCTTTCCGCATGACCGGCGGCGCGGTTGGCAGGCTCTGGACCAGCGCCGTCGCCGTGGGCCGGATGCACGGACTGAATATCCAGGTCTTCGGCGAAAAAGGTGGTCTACGCTGGGCACAGGAATGGCCGAACCAGCTTTACTGGACGCCTCTGAACGAGACCACCCGCACGCTTGAGCGTGGCGGGCCGGGGCTTTCGCCGGAGGCGGACCGTGCCTCACGGGTGACCATCGGTCATGCGGAGGGGATGCCTCTGGCCTTCGCCAACATCTACGCGGATCTCGCCGAGGTGATCACCGCGCGCAAAGAAGGCCGGGCACCCGATCCCGCCGCCACGCACACTCCGCGCGCCATTGACGGGCTGAATTCCATGGCGGCGGTCTATGCGGCTGTGGAGTCCGCGGGCAACGGCAGCCGCTGGACCGAAGTGCGGCCGCCTTCGCGGCGGTGACTGGTTAGCCCTCGATTGGTTTCAGGGTGCCGCGCTCCACGACTGAGCAGGGGAAGAGGCGCACTTCCGGCGCTCTTTCCGGGGTGTCGAGCATGGAGACCACCAAATCCACCGAGCTCAGGATGATCTCGCTGGTCGGCTGGCGGATCGTGGTCAGGCTGTAGGCCTGCCAGGCCGCCATGTTCATATCGTTGAAGCCGATAAAGCCGACATCCTGAGGGATCGACAAACCTGCATCCCGGGCGGCATCCATGGCCCCCATGCAGATCAGATCGTCGCCGCAGAAGACCGCTTCGAATCTGCGGTCATTCAGGAGTTCGCGCATCGCCTGCTGGCCGGAATTGTATGCGTAGGCATCGGCGTAGAGACTGGAAACGATTTCAAGCCCGATTTCTTTTGCGCGCCGGGTAAAGCCGGCCGCCCGGTCCTGGGCGGAGGTCGCGCTCTGCGGACCGCCGAGGAAGGCGACGCGTTTGTAGCGGTGTTTCTGCAGGGTTTCCGCCGCCAGCGCGCCGCAATGCTCGTTGTCGATGCCGACAATATGGATGTCCGGTGTCGAGGCGAAACGTCCGAAGGCATGGACAACCGGAACCTGCGCCTCCTTGAAGGCATGGGCGAAGAGGGGCGGCAGGGTCGAGGAGGCGACGATCACGCCGTCGACACTGTACTGTTTGAGAAGCTGAACCGAGGCCGAAGGGTCGGTCTGATCGGTCAGATTGACCAGCAGCGGGCGCAGATTGCGCTCCTGCAGCGCGCGGGTATAGAGATCGAAGACCTCCAGAAAGACCGGGTTCTGAAAATTGTTGGCGATCAGCCCGATCAGCTTGGTGCGGTTGGTCGCCAGGCTGCGCGCGATCAGGCTGGGCGAATAGCCGAGGTCGCGCGCCGCCTTCTCCACCTTTTTGCGGGTTTTGGCCGAGACGCTGGCGCCCTGGGTAAAGGTCCGGGAGACCGCCGAGCGGGAAACGCCGGCGCGCTCCGCGACTTCTTTGAGTGTGACTGCCATTCGCTATTCTGCACCGACGCCGCGTGAGTGGGGCGCGCTCCGGCTCAGGTTTAGCTGAGTGAAACGCGTCCGGCCAAGGAAATGATGACCTCTTGTGGAAAATTTTGCAACCGGTTGCAAAAAACAACGATCTGTGGTTTATGGAAACTGTGGGTTGTCAGCGCTTGCCGTTGGCCCTGAATTACGGGAGGAAAAACAAATGAAAAAACTACTCTGTGCTGTGGCCGCCGCCGCAGCCTTCGTAGGAGCAAATATTTCCACTGCGTCGGCCGAAGGCGAGAAATTCATTCTGGTAAGTCATGCGCCGGATTCCGACTCCTGGTGGAATACCATTAAAAACGCCATGGCGCTCGCCGGCGAGCAGGTCGGGGCCGAAGTGGAGTACCGCAATCCGCCGACAGGCGACATCGGCGACATGGCGCGGATCATTTCCCAGGCCGCCGCGTCCAATCCCGACGGCATCATCACCACGCTGGCCGACCCTGACGTCCTGCGCGGCCCGATCGAGGATGCGGTCGCGAAAGGCATCCCGGTCATCATCATCAATTCCGGCACACCGGAGCAGGCCGCCGAGGTGGGCGCGCTGATGTATATCGGCCAACCCGAATACGACGCGGGCCTTGCCGCCGGCATGCGCGCCAAGCGTGACGGCGTTGGTTCCTTCCTCTGCGTGAACCATGTCGTCTCCAATCCGGTGGTGGGTGAACGTTGCCGCGGTTTCGCCGATGGGCTAGGTGTTGATCTCGGCAAGTCGATGATCGATTCCGGCCAGGACCCGGCGGAAATCAAGAACAAGGTGAAGGCCTATCTCTCCGCCAACCCTTCGACCGAGGCGGTCCTGACCCTCGGCCCGACATCGGCGGGTCCGACCATCGAGGCGCTGAAGGAAAACGGCATGGCCGGCAGCCTCTACTTCGGCACCTTCGATCTGGGCACCGAGATCGTCAAAGGCATCAAGGACGGCACGATCAAATGGGGGATCGACCAGCAGCCTTTCCTTCAGGCCTACATGCCCGTGATCATTCTTGCCAACTATCAGCGCTTTGGCGTGCTGCCGGGTAACAACATCAACTCGGGCCCGGGCTTTGTCACCAAGGAAGCCCTGGAGAAGGTTGAAAAGTATGCGGGCGAGTACCGCTAACCCGGGCTGCGCGCTCTGAAGCGAAAATCCCCGGGCAGCCATTTTTTGCCCGGGGCGCTTTTCAACTTTTTATCCGTCTGTACTTTCATCAACGCCAAGAGTCTGCCGACCCGTTGCCTGGCCGTCCGGTCAGCGACCAACGGACAGCCGTAAGCAAATCATAAGAAAAATCGGCTTGTCGGTGGGGAGGAAGATATGACTGCGACAAAGGCAGAACCAGACCCGTCACCTGCTCCACGATCCGGCGCGCCGGAAAAAGACGAGCGGGTCAAGGAGATTTCAGGTTTCCGCAAGGCCATGATCCGCCCCGAGCTGGGTTCGATCTGCGGCACGATCCTGGTTTTTGTTTTCTTTCTTCTGGTCGCCCGGGATTCGGGCATGTTTTCCGCCGAGGGCGTGCTGAACTGGGGGGTCGTTTCAGCGCAGTTCGCGATCATCGCCGCCGGCGCCTGCCTTCTCATGATCGCCGGTGAGTTCGACCTTTCAGTCGGTTCCATGATCGGCTTTTCCGGGATCGTCATCGCGCTGATGTCCGTGACCTGGGACTTCCCCATGTGGGTCGCCATCATCACCGCCTTCATCGTCGCTGTCGCGATCGGCTGGCTGAACGGTTACCTGGTCATCCGCACCGGCCTGCCGTCCTTCATCGTGACGCTGGCGTTTCTCTACATCCTGCGCGGCCTGACCATCTTCGCGGCCATCGCGACCACCAACAAGACCATCATCGGGGGAATCCGCGACAAGGCGGAGGGCGATTGGCTTGCCGCCCTGTTCGGCGGGAAGATTCTCAACGGCCTCTTCGTCTGGCTGGCCGACTTGGGCCTGATCGGAAAGTTCGTCGCAGGCAGCCGTGCGGGACAGCCGATTGTCGACGGCGTGCCCATGCTGATTGTCTGGGCGTTGATCCTGATCGTCTTTGCCCATGTCTTGCTGACGCGCACCCAGTTCGGCAACTGGATTTACGCCTCGGGCGGCGATGCCCAGGCGGCGCGCTATACCGGTGTGCCGGTCGATCGGGTCAAGATCCTGATGTTCATGTTCACCGCCTTTTGCGCCACGGTTTTCGCGACCTGCCAGGTGATGGAGTTCGGCTCCGCCGCCGCCGACCGCGGTCTGCTGAAGGAATTCGAGGCGATCATTTCCGTGGTCATCGGCGGCGCGCTGCTGACCGGCGGCTACGGCTCGGTGATCGGCGCGGCGCTCGGGGCGCTGATCTTCGGCGTCGTGCAGCAGGGGCTCTTCTTCGCGGGCGTTGAATCTTCGCTCTTCCGGGTCTTCCTCGGGGGTATCCTGCTGCTCGCGGTGATCCTCAACACCTATATCCGCAGAATCATCACGGGGGAACGCTGATATGTCCACGCCCTTGATCGAACTCCGCGATATCGAAAAGCACTTCGGGGCCGTCATTGCCCTGGCCGGCGTTTCCCTCTCGGTTCATCCCGGCGAGTGCCATTGCCTGTTGGGAGATAACGGCGCGGGCAAATCGACCTTCATCAAAACCATGTCCGGTGTCCATGCGCCCTCCAAGGGTCAGATCCTGATGGGCGGATCCGAGGTCAAGTTCGGCGGCACCCGTAACGCGATCGAGGCGGGCATCGCCACGGTCTACCAGGATCTGGCAATGATCCCGCTAATGTCGGTCACGCGGAATTTCTGGATGGGCCGGGAGCCGAAGAAGCGGGTGGGTCCGCTCAAGTTCATCGACTTCGAGACGGCGAACCGGGTGACAATGGAGGAGATGGCGAAGATGGGCATCCGTCTGCGCGAGCCGAATCAGGCCGTGGGCACGCTCTCCGGCGGCGAGCGGCAGACCGTCGCCATCGCCCGGGCCGTCCACTTCGGGGCCAAGGTGCTCATCCTCGACGAGCCGACCTCCGCCCTGGGCGTGCGCCAGACCTCGAACGTCCTGGCGACCATCGACAAGGTCCGCAAGAAGGGCATCGGTGTGGTCTTCATCTCGCACAATGTCCGCCATGCCATGGCGGTGGGCGACCGCTTCACGGTTCTGAACCGGGGACAGACCCTGGGCACCGCCAAGCGTGGTGAAATCTCACCCGAAGAGCTTCAGGAAATGATGGCCGGCGGCGAGGAACTCGCGGAACTGGAGGGTTCGCTCGGCGGTACGGTTTGATGTGCTGAGACCCGTTCCGGCCCGCTCCCCCTCCCGGCCACCCATATGATCATGCCGTGGGTGGCCGGGAGGGGGAGCGGGCCGGTGCCGCACTCAAACAAAAAGACTAATCTAAAAGCGCCCGCGCGGTGTTCTGATCGGTGACAAGCCCGGTCAGCAGACCCTGGTCCAGGACCGCGCGCAGGGCCGTGACCTTGTTCTCGCCGCCAGAAATCATGATGCGCTGCTTGATCTTGGCGAACTCGCGGGGCCTCAGACCGATCACCCGGCGATTGACCGGGTGGTCGATCACTTCGGCGTCGCGTCCGATGTAATAGCCCAGGAAGTTTCCGATCGCGCCTGCCGAGCGGACGGAGGCGAAGTCTTCCTCGTTCACGAAATCGACCCGCCGGATGGTGGCGCTGTTCAGGCCGCCGATGCTGACGACGGCCAGTTCCGACTGCATCGCGCGCTTGTAGATGTCCTGCAACAGGGGTTGCTGGAAGAGGATATCGCGGCTTTCCGCCGTGTCGCAGACGATGGGGCCGGGCAGGTAGAGGCATTCGGCGCGCAGCTTCCCCGCCAGTTGGGTCGTGGCTTCGAAGGCGTTAATCGACGAGCGCCGGGTGAGCGAACCCAAGAGGGCGACCACTGAGACATCGCGCATGGGCGTTTCCGGGACGGCGTCGGCGAATTCCTTCAGGGTGACGCCCCAGCCAAGACCAATGGTCATGCCGTTTTTCAGGCGCCGCAGCACCGGTTCGCAGGCCGCCGCGCCGACGATGCGGGAGAGCTCGTCCTCGTCGGTTGCGTAAGCCAGGGTGACCTCCGCCAGGTCCAGCCTGTAGCGTTCGGCCAGGGCTTCGCCGAGCTCCACGTTCTCGGTCAGTTTCGAATTGATCGAGATACTGACCACACCCCGCCGGCGCGCCTCGGCCAGAAGCCGGATCACGCGCGTGCGGTTGACGCCGACCCGGGCCGCGATCTCCTGCTGCGTCATGCCCAGTACGTAGTAGCACCAGGCAATCCGGACCGCGAGTTGCTCGGGCCAGTCCTGCTGGTCGCTGCTCTCGCGCACGTCACTGTTACTGATCGAAACCATGTCCCCACCAAACCATCGGCTACCGTGGCGTCTATGCTTTCGCCACGGGAATACCGGCTCTTTTCAACTTCTGGCGCGTCCGGCGCACTTCGCCGACTCGAACACCACACCCCCTTTGAGGGCGTAGGGATAACACTTCAACTGCGAGACCTAAAGCGGGGAGACGGCGGTCCCGGAGGCCTCTTCGGGCACCTGACTGGAAGCCCTCAGATCGTCAATGTAACAAATGTTATTGCGTGTGAACATTTGTTATGTCACGCTTCCTGTCAACAAAAGGGGCCGGATCCGTGAAAGCGGGCGCTGTGTGAGCAGACGTTGCGCAGGCGGTGATCGGCATAAAAAGAGTCCAGGGAGGTTCATTCGTGCGTGTTCGGCGTCTGTCATGCTTGTCTGAACCACGGTTGTAACGATGGCGTCGCTTTCGCTCCGGGCACCGCGCGTTTTCATTTCCGACCGCCCTTTGCCGTGGCTGCTGCCTCTGATCCTCATCCTGGTCGTCTTTGCGCTCTATCCCTTTTTCTACAACATCTATCTGAGCCTGCATGAGTTCGTGCCGCGGAAACGCGAGCTGGTTTTTGTCGGTGTCGAGAACTGGGCGAACCTGTTCCAGGACGGCCGCATGTGGGGGTCCCTCTGGGTTACCCTGCTCTACACCGGGATCTGTCTCGCCGTTCAGCTCGTGCTGGGCATGGTCATTGCCCTGCTGATCGATTCCGATGACCCGGGGTTCGGCATTCTGCGCGGTCTTCTGACCCTGACGCTGGTGATCCCGCCGGCGATCACCGGCATGATGTTCCTGCTGATGGAGGACGCCCAGTTCGGGGTGATCACCTATTTCCTTGAATCCCTGGGTTTCCTGACCGAAGGCTCGATTCTGGGCAGCAGCGATACAGCCCTCATGGGCGTGATGCTGGCCGACATATGGCAATGGACGCCCTTTATGGTGTTGATTTTCGTTGCCGGACTGCGCGCCCTGCCGCCCGACCCCTTCGAATCGGCGATGATCGACGGCGCTTCGAGCTGGCAGATCTTCCGCCGCCTGACTCTGCCGATGATGAGCAAGGTGATCGCCATCGCGGTTCTGATCCGCGGCATCGATCTCTTCCGGACCTTCGACTATGTCTATGTCATGACGTCGGGCGGTCCGGGCACCTCGACCTACACACTCAGCCTCTACGCCTGGCAACAGACCTTCAGTTTCATCAAGTGGGGCTACGGCGCCACCATCAGTCTTTTCGCGCTCTTTGTGATCCTGATCGCCGCCAACATCTTCGTCAGCCTGACAAAGACGAGGTGGTAGGCGATGCTGCTCAGTCCCACCCAACGCGTATTGCGCGCCTTTGCCGCCTGGGCCGTCGTCGCGCTTTTTGTTTTCCCGATCTATTACTGGATCACCGTCGCCTTCAAAGTGGAACGCGAGATCTTTTCCCTGCCCCCGAAAGTCTTTCAGTTTACTCCCAGCTGGAAATCCTTCGAGGAGGTCTTTGGCGTTTCCTTGGGGTTTGAGAACGGCCTGGAAGTGATTCCGGGCGGCGGTAATTTTTACATGACCCCGCGTCTGGTCGACAGCATCGTGGTGGCGTTTTTCTCCACCATACTTGCCGTTGCGATCGCGGTGCTCGCGGCCTACGCCCTCTCGCGCATGCGCATCAAGGGTCAGCATCATTTCGTCTTCTGGATCCTGTCGACCCGGATGATGCCCCCGGTGGCCGTCGCAATCCCGATGTTCTTTATCTACAAAAACTTCGGCCTGCTCGACACCCACGTCGGGATCATCCTGATCCACGCGCTGATGAACCTGCCGCTCGCGGTCCTGCTGCTGAAGAGTTTCTTCGACGATATTCCGACCGAGATCGACGAAGCCGCCCTTATCGACGGCGCCTCGCGTTTTCTGATCTTTCGAAAGATCGTCCTGCCCATGGCCATGGGCGGAATCGCGGCGACGGCGGTGCTTTGCTTCATCTTCAGCTGGACCGAATTTCTCTTCGTCCTGACCCTCACGCAAACATCCCTGAAAACCGTACCGGTGGTCTCCTCGACCTTCGTGACCTCCACAGGGACGGCCTGGGGCAACATGGCGGCACTGGGCACGGCGGCCATGCTGCCCGCCTTCGTCTTCATTCTACTGGTTCAAAAGAATCTCGTGCGCGGTCTCACACTGGGATCACTGAAACAATGACCGGAGCGTTAACCCACCTTGGAACGACCACACCGCGCAGAGAAGTCAAGGTTCTGAGACTTCCGGCACATAAGCCATGACATGGGAGGAAAACTCTATGAATCCGATAGATAAAAAACTGTATCTTGCATCGATCACCGACCGCTATGTGAAGGGCAAAATGGACCGCCGCAGTTTCCTGCGCGCGGCTGGCAAACTCGGTCTGGGCGCCGGTGTCCTGGGTCTCAGTTCCATGATGCCGTTCGGCAGCCGGGGCGGTTTTATCTCACCGGCCGCCGCGGCGGAGATCGAGCCCGATGCGGAGATGATGGCCTGGCTGAAAGACGTGGCCAAACCCTTTGCCGGTCAGACCGTCCGCCTGGCAACGGAATCCACGCCACCTTCGAATGCCATCAACTCGGCGCTGAAGCCCTTCTTCGAGGAGGCGACCGGAATCAATGTCGAGATCGAAGTTCTGCCGCTGGAGCAGGTTCTTCAAAAGCTGACCCTGGACGTGGCGTCCGGGCTGGGCACCTACGATCTCTATTATATCGACCAAAGCTGGATGGCGAGCTTCTCTGGCGACGTGATCGATCCGCGTGAAAAGTACGCGGCGAACAAAGATCTCGCGATGCCCAACTACAACATGGACGACTTCCTGCCGGCTCTGGTCGACGGTATTTCCATGTACGAGGACACTATGGTCGGTGTGCCGTACGATATTCCGATCTTCATCACCATGTACCGCAAGGACATCTATGATGAGTTGGGACTGAAGGTGCCGACCACCATGGACGAGTACCTGGCCAACGCGGTCGCGATCCATGAGGCCAAGCAGCCCGAAATCTACGGCACCAACGGGCAGATGAAGTCCGGTCACTACAGCCTGGAATGCGATTGGACCGCATGGCTCTGGTCCCACGGTGGCTCGATCTTCGGTCCCGACGGCAAGTTCACCGGCAATGACGAAGCCGGTCTCGAGGCCATGGACTATTGGGTCAAGCTCTTCGCGAACATGCCCGAAGGTGTGACCACCTGGACCTGGGACGGGCAGGGCCAGTCCATGGCTCAGGGCATCGTCGGGCAGACCCTCAGCTGGGGCGAATTCTTCCCCTTCTGGGACAACCCGGAAGCCTCGAAGGTCTCGGGCCTGATGGAAGCCGCGGTTCCCCCGGCGCCGAAGGCTCCGCTCAGGACCACGGAGCAAACCGGCTTTGGCGAGATCCCCGGCGTCGGCCATCAGGGCGGCTCTTCCCTCGCGGTTTCCAAGTATTCCAAGAACCAGGATGCTGCCTGGCTCTTCGCGCAGTGGGCGACCTCCTACGATACCCAGGTGTACATCACGACACTGGGCGGCGGCACCGGCCCAACCCGCGAGAGCGTCTACGACGACCAGCGGGTCAAGGCAAACGCCATCAAAGGCATCGGCGGTACGACCCGTCACCTGGATGCAGTGCGGGAAACCATCGCAAACCACATGGGCTCCGAGCCGGATCTGCCGGAATGGGCGGAACTTTCCAACGACACCATTCCGGTCGAGTTGGGCCGCTTCTGGGCAGGCGATTACGACTCGCCGAAGGCCGCCATGGACTCGATTGCCGAGAAGGTGGATGCCATCGTCGATCGCGGCTGAGGCAGGGCAATCTGACGGTTGGGGCGGTGCAGGTAGTGCCGCCTTTCGACCCTCCAGTGCGCCGTAAAGAGTCGAAGATAAAGGAGATTTCTGGATGGAAAAGCCGCTCGTCGTCATCACCGGGGCCAGCTCCGGCATAGGCGAAGCCACGGCTAAGGCCTTTGCGAAAGCCGGTCATCCGCTGTTACTGCTTGCTCGCCGGTTGGAACGGATGGAAGCCCTGGGTTTGGACAATTGCCTCTGCCGCAAAGCTGACGTGCGCGACCGCGACGCCATCACAGCGGCGGTGAAAGAGGCCGAAGCTCTCTACGGCCCGGCGGACTGTCTCTTTAACAATGCCGGCATCGCCCGTCTGGCGGATATCGGCGAGCAGAACCCGCTCGAGTGGGACGAGACCATCGATATCAACACCAAGGGCGTCATGAATGCCCTGCACGCCGTGATGAACGGCATGAAGGAACGCGGTCACGGCACCATCGTCAACATGAGTTCCATCGCCGGACGCAAGGTCTATCCGGATCACACGGTTTACTGCGGCACGAAGTTCTTCGTGCATGCGATTTCCGAGAGTATCCGCGGGTATCTGGCGCCCCACAACGTGCGTGTGGTGGTGATCTCGCCCGGCATTATCGAGACCGAGGTGCTGGACCACGTCACCGACGAAACCACCCTGAAGAACTACAAGGACAACAAGGTCCGTATCGGCGGCGGCATCTCCGCCGATCACGTGGCCGATATGATTCTCTTCGCCTACCAGATGCCCCAGAACGTCCTGATCCAGGAAATGGTCGTGACGCCGACACGTCAGGAATTCTAACCGGATGTCCAAGGCTTCCGACAGCTTGGTGATCGGGCTCGACAGTTCCACACAAAGCACCAAGGCGATTGCCTGGACTGCGGCGGGAGAGGCTGTGGCCGAGGGGCGTGCGCCGATCCCCCTCTTCAATCCGCGGCTGGATTGCTTCGAGCAGGATCCGCTGGATTGGTGGGAAGGCTGCGTGACGGCCCTGACGGACTGCGTGGCGCAGGTGGGGGCGGAACGCATCGAAGGGCTCGCCATTTCGAACCAGCGCGAAACCATCGCCTTTCTGGACGCTGCCCATGAGCCGGTTTATCCGGCGATCACCTGGCTCGACGAGCGCTCCCGTGCGCAGGTGGCGAGCTTCTCCGAGAGCTTTGGCGCGGAACGTATTCACCGGATCACCGGGCGGCCTGTGGATATTACGCCCTGCCTCTACCGTCTGGTCTGGATGCGGGAAAACGAGCCCGAGATCTATGCCCGCACCGCGCACTTTGTCGATGTGCAGAGCTATCTGGTGCAACGGCTGGCCGGCGGCCCTTACAGGACCGGCTGGACCTCCGCCGATCCCATGGGCCTGTTCGATATGGAGGCCAAGTGTTGGTCTGCGGAGCTGCTGAACGCGCTTGAGATCGATGTCGCCCAGTTGCCGGAAGCCCATCCACCAGGCACGGAATTGGGGCGCATCACATCCGAAGCCGCCGCGGCAACCGGCTTGAAGGCAGGGACTCCGATTTACGCGGCGGGCGGTGACGGCCAGTGCGCGGGACTGGGGACCAACTGCGTCCAGCCCGACCGCGCTTACATCAACCTGGGGACGGCGGTGGTATCGGGTGTCTGGTCGCCGGACTATCGTGTCGGCCCGGCCTGGCGCACGGAGATCGCGGCGCAGGGTGAAGGCTACATCTTCGAGAATTGCCTGCGCTCCGGAACCTTTCTGGTCGACTGGTTCGTCGACCGCTTCATGCCGGGCGGCCGAAGCGATCCGGAGATCTTCAGCCGTCTGGAGGCGGAAGCTCTGGAGGTGCCGATCGGATCCAACGGTTTGCTCATTCAGCCCTACTGGTCGGGGGTGATGGATCCGCACTGGGACACCGAGGCGCGCGGGGTCATCCTGGGGCTCAGCGGCAGCCACGGCGCCGCGCAGATTTACCGCGCGATCCTGGAGGCCATCACTCTGGATCAGGTGATGCGGACGCGGGAGACCGAGCGCGCCCTGGGACATCCGATCTCACACTACGTTGCCATCGGCGGCGGCGCCGCCAGTCCGCTCTGGCGTCAGATGCTGGCCGACGCCTCGGGCAAGCAGGTGCGGATCAGCGACACGGTCGAGGCCTCGGCCCTGGGCGCGGGGATGACGGCCGCTTACGGGGCTGGCTGGTATCCCTCCATCGTCGCCGCGGCAGAGGCCATGTCCGGCGAGACGACCGCGATCGAACCGGATGCCGAAAAGGGCGCGCGCTACGGCGCGCTGCTCGACATCTATCGTGATCTTTATCAAGCCACATCAAGCATCAACAGGCGGATGGTGCAGTTTGCAGAGGAAGGAACATCTGCGTGACCGTTAAACCGGAAATGTCGAGCCCAGACGGCGTGAGTATCGAGAGCTACGGCGGTGTTCTCGACCAATTGGTTGCCGGAGACTGGGTAAACCCGAAAACCGGCGAGCGGCACGGGATCCCGCCCAAGGCCATGGTGATCGCGGCCAGCCTGGATGGGGCGGAAGCCGACCTGATCGCCGCCCGCCACCGGGGCAAGTCGATCATGGTGGTCAGCGACAGCTTCACCCGCGAGGCCTTGGGGCGGCGCGTCTTCGAAGCCCTCAAGCCACTGGGCAACGTCACGGAGTACGTCTGGGCAAAACCCAGCTGTTCGGAAGACGGCGTGAAGCAACTCCAGGAAGACACCCGTGGCGCCGAGGTTCTGATCGCGGTGGGCTCGGGCACGGTCAACGACAGCATCAAGTACGCGACGTATCTTGACGGGCGCGACTACTCGGTCTTCGCGACCTCGCCCATGAATGCCTATTCAACCTCGACCGCGTCGGTCTCCTTCGGCGGTTTCAAGAAATCGATCCCCTGTCACGGGGCGAAGGGCATCTACTACGACCTCAGCGTGATCGCCAAGTGTCCGCCGCGGCTGATCTCGGCGGCCTTCGCCGATGTGATCTGCCGCACGACCGCTCAGGTCGACTGGCTGATGTCGCACATTCTCTTCGATACGCCCTATTCGGACACGCCTTACGTCCTGTTGAATTACGACGAGGGGGACATGATCGCCAACGCGGACAAGATGCTCTCCGGCAGTGTCGAATCCCTGGCCATGCTTACTCGGATCTCCGCCATCATGGGGCTGGGCACGTCTTTTACCGGCACGACCCACTGCGGCAGCATGGCCGAGCATATGATCTCGCACTACATCGACATGTTTGCCGGCGAGGCGCACCCGCGCACGTCGCACGGCGAACAGGTCGGGGTGGCCACCCTGTCTCTGTCCAAGCTGCAAAACAGGCTTCTGAACGCGGATCATCCGCCGGTGATGCGCCCGACGGTCATTCCCGAGGCGGAGCTGCACGCGAAGTTCGGCGCCGACTACGCCAACATGATGATCGAGCAGACCCGGCTCAAGGCGCTCGATCAGCGCGAGGCCGACCGCCTGAACCAGCTCTTTGCCGATGACTGGGACGGCTTCGCGGATCAGCTGCGCGCAGTGATGCTGCCTTACGAACGGGTGAAGTCGGCGATGGAAGCCGCGCACTGTCAGCTTACCGGCGAAGAACTGGGACTCCCGGCGGGCTTCTATTCCGACGCGGTGCGTTATGCGCGCTTTATCAGGGAGCGCTTCAGCGCGCTCGACCTGGCCGACGACAGCGGGCAGCTGGAGAGCTACGCGCAGAGCTGCGTCTGATCGCGAAGACGCAGATAAGATCAGAATTGAGGACATTCAGGTATGGCGACCGTTGAATACGACGGGATTGGAAAAAGCTTCGGTCCGGTGAAGGTGATGGAGAACATTTCCTTCACCATCGATACGCAGAAGTTCGTGGTGCTGCTCGGCCCGTCGGGCTGCGGCAAGACCACTCTGCTGCGCATGACCGCCGGCCTGGAGACGATCTCCGCCGGCGAGATCCGCATGGCCGGTGAGCGGGTCAACGAGATCCATCCGCGCGACCGGGATATCGCCATGGTCTTTCAGACCTATGCGCTCTATCCGACCATGACGGTTTTCGACAACATCGCCTTCAGCCTGCAGGTGCGCAAGGTGGCGCCCGAGGAGATCAAGCGGCAGGTCGAGGAGGCCGCCGAGATCCTCAACCTGACCGACTATCTGAAGCGCTATCCCAAAGCGCTCTCTGGCGGCCAGCGGCAGCGGGTGGCCATGGGCCGGGCATTGGTACGTCATCCCAAGGTCTTTCTCTTCGACGAGCCGCTGTCCAATCTGGATGCCAAGCTGCGCGGCCAGATGCGTTTCGAGATCCGGCGCATCCACGACCGGCTGAACACGACGACCATCTACGTCACCCACGATCAGATCGAAGCCATGACCATGGCCGACGAGATCGTGGTGATGAACGGCGGCAGGATCGAGCAGATCGGCACGCCGGAAGAAATCTACGACCGTCCGGCAAACTGCTTTGTCGCCGACTTCATCGGCTCGCCCTCCATCAACCTGCTGAAGGGGATCGTCGAACGTCAGGACGGCAGGGCTGTGATGCGGGTCGGCGAGAGCGGCCTGCATCTGCCGGAGAATACTTCGGCGCGCGAAGGGCAGTCCCTCGTTTACGGCATGCGGCCGCTGGACATCGAGGTCGGCGACAGCGGCGAGGCCTCGGGGACGGTCGAGTTCGTCGAGAACACCGGCGCGGAAACCCATCTGCACATCAACTTCGACGGACACGACATCCGCGCCGTCGCACAGGGCCGCCTGCGGGTGAAGACCGGCGACCGGCTGAACTTCACCATCAATCCGGAGAAGGTGCACCTCTTCGATCAGACCAGCGAAAAGCGGATCGACTGATGGCAAAAATTCTCATCCTCGGCGCCGGTGTCATGGGCAGCTCGCTTTCGGTTCCCGCTCTGGATAATGGGCACGAGGTTCTCCTGGCCGGGACTCATCTGGACGTGGAGATCATCGATGCGCTGAAAGCGGACAGAAGCAAACACCCGACCCTGCGGGCGCCTTTGCCTACAGAGGTGATCCCGCTTCAGATCGGGGAAGTCGGACCGGAACAGGGCGCCGCAGCCGATGTGATTGTGGTCGGGGTCAGCAGCCCGGGCATTGACTGGGTGATCGGGCAGCTCATCCGGCTGGTCGACCGGCCAAAGCCGATTGCGCTGGTCACCAAGGGTCTGGCTGAAACCGGGCATGAAAAGCCCGGCGCCTTTACCGACCGGGTCCGCAACGCTCTGGGCGCCAAGGGCCTTGGCGATTGCGCCCTGATCGGAATCGGCGGGCCCTGCATTGCCCGTGAGTTGGCATTGCGCCAACCGACCTCGGTGGTTTTCGCGTCTGACGAGCTCTCCGTCGCGGCCGATTTCGCACGCATGATGCAGACCGAATACTACCGCGTGCATACCAGCGACGATCTGCTGGGTGTGGAGGCCTGCGCGGCGCTCAAGAATTTCTACGCGATCGGGGTCAGCGCGATGATCAGCCGCTACGTCAACCCCGACAAAGCCGAACCCGCGCCCGCAAAAAACCCGACCGCCGCCGTGTTCAATCAGGCGATCCAGGAAATGGCGCGGCTGGCCGCCTGGATCGGCGGCCGGCGCGAGACTGCCTTCGATCTGGCGGGGGCGGGCGATCTGCATGTGACCGTCGGCGGCGGCCGCAACAGCAAACTGGGCAAGCATCTGGGGGCAAACCTCGCCGTCACGCAGGTGATGGAAGGGCCGCTGAAGGGCGAAACCGTGGAGGGGCTCGACACGGGCCGCAGCCTGGCACCCGGGCTCTTCAGCGCTTTCGAGCGCGGCACGCTCAATCCGGGGGCCTTTCCGCTCGCCTGCGCGCTGCTCGACGCAATCCTCAAAAACAAGCTCTTCGCCTTCGACCACGGCAGTCTGGGAACGGCACTTTATCCAATGGAGACGACATCATGACGGACAGCGGCATCAAGGTTAAAAAGCTGGGCATCGGCTGCGATCATCTTGGTCTGGCCATGAAGAACGATCTGCGTGACCACCTGGCGGCCCAGGGGATCGAGGTCGTCGATCTGGGGGTGCATGACGAAACGCCGGTCGATTACCCGGATATGGGATCGGGCCTGGCCCGGGAGCTGGCCGCGGGTGCCTTTGAACGCGGGATCCTGATCTGCGGCACCGGCGCGGGCATGGCGATCGCCGCCAACAAAGTGCCCGGCGTGCGCGCGGTCTGTGTCACCGATCCCTATACGGCCGAGCGGGCGATCGCCAGTAACGACGCCCATGTGGTGACCTTTGGGGCGCAGATCACGGGGCTCTCGGTTGCCCGGATGCTGGCGGATATCTTCATCCGCAACAGCTTTCAGGGCGGCCGCTCCGCGCCCAAGGTCGCCAAACTCGCGGCCCTCGACGAGGCGCGATAAGGTCGTAGCAGGCCAGAGCCGCAGGACAAGCGGCCTGCAGCTCTCGGCTGACGGTCTTGGCGATGGACCCCTCACGGATTTGTGACAGAGGGTCGGATCCTGGCTCTCACGCGGTCCGGCAGCGGCCATGCTGCTGGAGGACGGCAATCTGCCGCTCTCGGTTAAGGATAACGGCCCCGATTCCGCTCATTTCCAGGGCGTCATGCCGGCTACGCAGGGAAAACGGCGTTAAAAATTATAGTTAATAATGATTATCAATTGCATAAATTCTCGACATCGTTATCTTGCAGTCTCCGGCGCGAAGCTTACTTAAAGCTTTTCCTCTGTCCGCACTGCGCTTAAAACAGCGCGCCGCGCTGACGAGAGCGTGATCACAAGCTATAGAGACTGACCAGCGATTTTCACGGGATCTGTGAGAATCGGCCGGGTTCTCGATGTCGTTTTACTGAGATGGAAACTGGAGTGCTAGGGTGAGTACAGAATCTGCGCAGCTACCGAAATCGGTGACCTCTGAACGGGTTATTGACGTGCGGCATTGGACGGACCGTCTCTTTTCCTTCCGGATCACCCGGCCCGCGAGTTTCCGCTTCCGTTCCGGCGAGTTCGTGATGCTCGGCCTGATGAACGGTGAGAAACCGCTGCTGCGGGCCTATTCCATCGCCAGCCCGGCCTGGGATGATGCGCTGGATTTCTTCTCCATTAAAGTGCCCGAAGGTCCGCTGACCGGGCGCCTGCAGTCCATTCAGGCGAACGACAACCTTCTGCTGGGGCGCAAGCCGACCGGGACCCTGGTTCTGGATGCCCTGCGGCCGGGCAAAAACCTCTATCTCCTCTCGACCGGAACCGGCATCGCGCCCTTCGCCAGCATCATCCGCGATCCGGACACCTATGCGAACTTCGAGCGGGTGATCGTCACCCACACCTGCCGCGAAATCGCCGAGCTGGCCTACGGCCAGAAACTCGTCGATGACGTCAAGGAAGACCCCCTGGTGGGCGAGGAAGCGACCGCACAGCTTGAGTACTTCGGCAGCGTCACCCGCGAGGACTACGTCAACATGGGCCGGATCACCCATCTGATCGAGAACGGCCACTTCTTCAAGACGGTCGGGACCGAGCCTTTCGATCCGGAGCGCGACCGGGTGATGATCTGCGGCTCCATGGGTATGATCCGGGACGTCCGCGCACTGGTCGAGAATGCCGGCTTCATCGAGGGCGCGAACTCGAAACCCGGCGATTTCGTGGTCGAGAAGTCTTTCGTCGATTAAGGCTGGCGTGTAGCTTTACACCGCCGCTTAAATTACGACACGACGGGTTTGACGATGGATACAGCAACGGGCTCAGAAGCCAACTCCACCCTGGAGCTTTTGCGCAAACGCCGCTCTGTGGTGGCAAACAACATTGGCGAACCCGGTCCGACGCGCGCGGAGCTGGATCTGATCCTGGAGGCGGCCATCCGCGTGCCGGATCACGGTAAGATCGGCCCCTGGCGTTTACAGGTTCTGAGCAAGGCGGCACAGGCCATGCTCGGCGATGTGCTGGCGGCGGAATTCAAGGCGCGCATTCCCGAGGCCAACGATAAGCAGGTGGAATTCGAGCGTCAGCGCCCGCAGCGTGCGCCGGTCCTGATCGTGGTCAGCAGCAACGTGAACCGGGAGCACTCCGTGCCCGAGTCCGAGCAGATGCTCTCCTGCGGCGCGGTCTGCATGAACCTGCTGAATGCTGCGGTCGCCATGGGTTACGCTGCCCAGTGGTTGACCGAATGGCCCGCTTACAACGACACTGTAAAGCAGGCGCTGGGCGTATCCGCCGATCAGCATATCGTAGGCCTGATGTACGTCGGCACCGCCGCCGAGGCGCCGGGCGAGCGGGTTCGCCCCGACCTTGCAACGGCGGTGAGCTATCCGGAAGTGATCCCGGTTCCCTGAACAGACTGCTTTCCGATTTCTTAAGCCCACCCTCAAGATCAGATCAAGTTGAGATGGAATCGCCGACGGCGATTGATCGGGCTTGTGAATCCGGTCTCATTCTAAGGTCTAGAACGGATTCACATCTTTTGACGGTACCACAAAGTGGCTCCGTCAAAAGATGATCCGGTCTAGCGGTGGGCTTTTTTGTTGTCCGGTTTTTATTCACGGGGCTTCTTATCCGTTATGCGCTGGCGGTTTCGGCGATTTTGCAGGAAAATCCGTGAACTCTTTTCGGGTGGCCTCGTTATAGCAGGTAGTACCGAAGGACGTTGTTCGTGCCCTTTGGTATAAGAAGGTCAAATCAGCCGAGGCGGCGCCGGTCTTAAGCCGACGTTGATAAATGACCTGGAGCAAGTTGGGATGGCCATGACGCTGCACGCGAGGCAGGAAGCGTTCGAAGCAATGACGCGGCCCCTACTCGACAGCCTCTACCGCACGGCCTTGCGCATGACCCATGAACCGCAGGCTGCGGAGGATCTGGTGCAGGATACCTGTCTGAAGGCCTTTCGCGCGCTCCATCGTTACGAAGCTGGCACAAACTACCGGGCGTGGATCTTTAAGATCATGACCAACACCTGCATAGACCGGCGCCGGGCGCGGCCCGAGCCTCTGGCAATGGACCTGGAAGAATTCCCGGCCGGTGCGGGGAGCGGTGAAGCGGGCTCTGGCGGATCGCAGGCCACCGGACTGGGAGGGGCAGGCACCGTTCTGCCGTTTCCCGGTTTATCCGGGAGCGATCCGGAGCGGGATCTTCAGCAGAAGGACTTCCGGACGGCCGCCCTCCGCTCGGTCGAGGCTTTGCCGCAGGAACTCCGCATCGTCGTGCTTTTGGCGATTTTCGAGGAGTTCTCCTATGCGGAAATTGCTCAGGTGGTGGGCTGTCCCATCGGCACGGTGCGTTCACGCTTGAGCCGGGGCCGGCAGGCCCTGAAAAAAGACCTGAGCCGATTTGCACGGTCCGACCCGGGCGAGGCTTCCGGCGTCGTAAAGGGGACATCGCAGCGGCGCTCCGCCGAGAATGCCAGAGCAGAGAATGCCAGAGCTGAGAATGCCAGAGCTGAAAATGCCGGAGAAAGCGACTAGAGAATGGCGAATTCAAACTGCGATAAACTCAGCGATGCTCTCTCGGCCTACGCCGACGGCGAGCTGTCGCCTCAGGAAACCACGCTCATCGAAGCGCACCTTGAGAGCTGCGCAGTCTGCCGGGGCGCACTGGCGGCCCTGAAAACGACGGACCGTCGCCTCAAGGCGCTGCGCCAGGAGGAGCGGGCGCCGGAGGACCTCTGGGGTAAGGTGATGACATCGGTCGCCACCATGGATCGTGATGCATCGGAGCAGGATGACGAGGCTGCGGCTGATTCCGTCTGGGGCGCGTCGCGATTCGGGCGCCGCCAGAGCCTGGGCATCGCAGCGGGTGTCCTGCTGACACTCGGGGTCGGTCTCTCGTCACCTTATTGGAGTCGCCTCGGCGGTAAAAATCCCCTGATCGTCGAGCCGGTGAACGACTTTATCACCTTCAAGGTCAGCGAGCGCCCGCTCGATATGGCCGCTTCGGACCCCGTCGCGCTGAAAGAGTGGTTTCAGGGCAAGGTGGATTTCCGCTTGCCGCTGAAGGGCGCCGAGATCGACGGCTACCGCCTGGTCGGCAGCCGCCTGTGTTACTTCCTCAAACGGCGGCTCTCCGCTTTGATGTACGAGCGATCCGGTGCGCGGATTTCCCTTTACGTCATGACCGGCGAAAATCTGGAGGTTCCGGAAGGCACCTGGGAGCCTGCTGCCAGCCGGGAAATCGCCAGCTTTGCGGTCGAAGACTACCGGAACCTGATCTGGCAGGATGGTGGTCTGGTCTACGCCCTGGTGTCCGATCAGCCGAAAGACGACATGCTGCGCTTTGTGGCCGGGCTGCATCTCGACAGCGCGTAGGTCCGGTGTCCGCTGAGGACAAGCTGCCAGAGATATCGCCCGGTCGAACCCGGCGTGCCGACCCACAGGGGCAGCGGGTTCGACCGCGATTTCAGGCTGCGTTGCCGGACTTCAGTTTACTTGCGATCGTAGCGACATGACGGCCCTGATCGCGGGCAAGTTTGAGTTCGATATCCGTCGGTGTGCGCGAGCCATCCGCACCGGCGAGCGTCGCGGCGCCGTAGGGTGAGCCGCCCCGGACCTGTGAGACGTCGGTGAGCTCGGCCGAGGAGTAGGGCAGGCCGACGATGATCATACCGTGATGCAGAAAGGTGTTGTGTGTCGAGGTCAGGGTCGTCTCACTGCCGCCCCCGGTGCCGGTCGAGGTAAAGGCGGATGCGACCTTGCCGATCAGCGCGCCCTGCGCCCAGGCGCCGCCGGTCTGATCCCAGAAGTTCCGCATCTGGCTAGCCATGTTGCCGAAGCGGGTGGGGGTGCCGACGATGATGGCATCGTAGTCGGCCAGTTCCTTCGGTTCGGCGAGGGGGGCATCCTGATCGAGTTTGGCCCCCGCGGCACGGGCAACATCCTCGGGCATCAGTTCGCGCACGCGTTTGGTCGCGACCGTGACGCCGCTCACCTCGGCGGCGCCCGCCGCGACGGCGGCCGCCATGGCTTCGATATGTCCGTAGGTCGAGTAGTAAAGCACCAGTACTTTGGTCACGTAGGATCGTCCTTTCGTCTCACTGTTGGGCCGTTTTTGGAATGTGGCGTAAGCGGGTTGGCCGCACCCGCTGCCTCACCGGGGTGAGACAACGCGCGGCTATTTCTTCAGACTCTAGGCCAGGGCCGTTTGAACCCGGTCCGGGATAAAGGGCAGATGGCGCAAACGCCTCCCGGTCAAGGCATGGAAAGCGTTTGCGACCGCGGCGGCAACCATCGGGGTTCCAACCTCACCGATGCCTGTGGGCCGCGCCTCGCTTTCTTCCAGATGGATCTCGATCTCCGGTACTTCGTTGGCCCGCAGGATCTCATAGTCGTAGTAGTTCGACTGCTCGACCTCGCCGCCGCTGATGGTGACGCGCTCCTTGAGGCTGCTGCTCAGCCCGAAGACAATACCGCCCTCGATCTGGGCCAGGGCATTGTCGGGCGAGACGATCAGCCCCGCGTCGACGGCGGTCCAGAAGTGCTGGACCGTGATGACCCCACTCTCCCGGTCCAGCGCGATTTCAGCTATGCCGGCAGCCATGGAGTCGCCGTAACCGGCGAAGGAAACACCGAGCGCGGTTTCCTCCCGCGGGCTGTTCCAGTCCGCCATCTCGGCGACCCGCTTCAGGAGCTTTTGGCCGCGCGGATTGGAGGCCAGCAGCGCCAAGCGAAAGTCGATGGGATCGCTGCGCGCCTCCAGGGCCAGTTCGTCCATGAAGGCTTCGGCGGCAAAGCTCGTGTAGCTGGCGCCGATTCCGCGCCAGGGGGCCAGGGGGGCATGGCGCTCGGTCAGAATGTGTTCCGCGCGCATGTCGGGAAAGCCGTAAAACTTGCTCTCCGAGCCGCGCATGGAGATGATGTCCTTGGGCCGCACCTGTTCCCAGCGCAGCGCGTTGAAGTAGGCAATCACCGACGGCGTGGCGACCCGGTGTTCCCAGCCGGACAGCGCGCCGTCGGCGGTCAGTCCGGCCCGGAGTCGCTGTGCCGCCGCGGGCCGCAGGCGTCCGTTCTTGACGTCGTCCTCCCGCGTCCAGACCAGTTTGACCGGACGTCCCATTTCCTTCGAGATGAGCAGCGCATCGCTGACATACTCCTGTTGCAAAGCCGTGCGCCGTCCGAAGCTGCCGCCCATGGTCAGGGCATGGAGCCGCACGCGGTCCGCCGTGGTTCCTAGAGTTTCCGTGATCGTCCGTGTCGTCCAGCTCTGGGTCTGCGTACCGACCCAGACCTCCGCACCCAAACCGTCGGGGTCCACCGAGGCCACGGCGGCCATGGGTTCGATCTGTGCGTGATAGGCGTAGTCGGAGAGATACTCCGCTTCGACAACCCGATCGGCGGCGGCAATGGCCGCGTCCGTGTCGCCGGCCTCGCTCCAGACCGCACGTTCGGCTGTCGGGTTCTTCAGGGCCGCTGAGTAATCCGAGAGCGTCATCTCGCTGTCGGACGCCAGTACGCCTGTCGCGCCCGTCCAGTCGACCTGCAGGCGGTCTTTGCCGGCCAGGGCCGCTTCCAGCCGCTCGGCGACCACGGCGATCCCCTCCGGCAGAGTGAGGACGCGCAGGACGCCTGGGACGGCCAGGCTCTCGCTGTCCTCGACCCCGGCGGCAGAGACGCCTTCGACAGGCGCGCGCAGCACGGCCGCGAACAGCATGTCCGGAACCTGAACGTCGATGGCGTAGGTCTCACGTCCCGTGCTTTTGGCCGGAATGTCGCGGCGCGGCAAATCAGATCCGATGAGGCGGAAGCTGGACGCGGGTTTCAGATCCGTCTCGGTCACCTCGGGTACCGAGAGATCGTCTATGGGCAGGGCTGCGATTTCACCGAAAGTCATACGCCGGTCCGAAGCTTCGTGCAGGACGACGCCGGGTTCTGTCGTCACTTCGGTCATGGGCACGTCCCAGGACTTGGCGGCCGCGCGCATGAGAATCCGCCGGGCCTGTGCGCCCGCGATTCGAAGGCTGTCGAAATAGCCGTATACGGCGGTGCTGCCCGCCGTGTAGAGAATGTTTCCGAAGATCGGATTGCCGAAGCTCCGGTCGTCGCGGTCGAGCTGATCGATCTCCACCTTGTCCCAGTCGGCGTCGAGTTCCTCGGCGAGAATCAGCGGTAACGCGGTTGAGCTGCCCTGGCCCATCTCGGTCGAGGGAAAGACCAGGTGCACGCGGTCGTCCGTGCCAATCCGCACCCAGGCCGTGATCTCGGTTTCGGCGGCTTCTTGCGTGGTCTCATTTGCGCCCGCCCGAGAGACGGTAACGAGGCCGGCGCTCCCGATGGCGAAGGTCAGGGCGGAGGCGGATTGCAGGAAGCGCCTGCGGGTGAGCGGTGCAAGCGCTTCGGATGGTGTGGCTGAATGATTCTGCATCTTACACCTCCCTGGCGGCGCGCTGAACAGCTTTGACGATGCGGTTGTAGGTCCCGCAGCGGCAGAGGTTCGGGCTCATGTAGTCGAGGATCTCCGCGCGTTCGGGACTGTCGTTTTCCGCCAGAAGGGCGGCGGCGCGCATGATCTGGCCGGACTGACAGTAGCCGCACTGGGGAACCTGCTCGGCGACCCAGGCGCGCTGCAGGGGGTGGCCTCCATCCGGGGACAGCCCCTCGATCGTCGTGACCTTCGCGCCCTCAAGGCTGTCGATGGAGGTCAGGCAGGAAAAGGAAGGCGTGCCGTCGATGTGTACCGTGCAAGCGCCGCACATGCCGGCGCCACAGCCGAACTTGGTGCCGGTCAGGCCGAGATGCTCGCGCAGCACCCACAATAACGCCGTATCCGGCTCCGCATCGGTCTCGATCTCTTCATTGTTGACGTTCAATCGGATCATCGAAGTCTCCTGAATGTCGGCAAAGGGATAACCAGAACCTGTTGAGCATCGGCTCAACAGACCCGGGACCGGAGTCGACAAACTGCCGATGGCTATGGCGAGGGGATGGGCGTAGAGCTCCGGGCGCGCTCGAATGGCTTAGACCCCGGCGCTGCGCCGGGTGGCAACATTCTGGACGGCATGTATGGGCGTACGCGGTTCAGTTCATGGGCCTCGCAGCCTGTCATGGGGTCTTGAAAGGTTAACTTGGTGCGAGGGTCCGATATTCCAAGGCCGCGGTTTCAATATCACGCTCAGTTGTTCCGGCGAGTCCTGTTGCGGACTCAGATTTGGAATGCGGGTTGTTTGGAAGCTGTGCTTCAAAAAGCACGAAGGCGGGAGGGATCCTGCCTTCGTTTTTATCGTCGCTGCTGTTGGCAGCTTTTGGGCCCGGACTCTTTGGCGAGAAGGCGCCCTCCGAATAGCGTCGCGGCGGAAGGCTTCGCCCTCCTGGTGCAGGATCACACTAGATTCGATGATGTAGTGTCCCGTTGAATCTGAAATTCAAGGAAGTGAATTTCAGATTCGGGACACTGGATGATGGTCGCTACATCGCCCCCCGGAATCACAGGTGGTCGTCGCTGCACGACTCTTGATCATCTCGGCGGCCTGTCAACAATTGCGTAGATTATCTCGAAAAGTTCATCTCGCGCCTGAACGGAAGTCAGTTCGCCGGTCGCAGCCGCATGAGAGAGAGATTCGGCGGCGCCAATTATTGCCCAGAGCCCAGCCGATGATATCGAACCTGTCCGGGCGAAAGGAAGAAGTGCGGCCCTGCATCTTTCGATGAACCCGATTTGATATTCGCGTTTAATCGCCTCGAGTTCCGGGGACCCGGCAAGCGCGGCAATTACGCCCGGAATTTCGCGTCCCTGAAGCAGAATGCACTCGACATAGGAGGACGCGATTACTCTGGCTCTGCCCGCCAAGCTCGAGGCGCTTGTCTTCAAGGCCGCCTCCATGAGTGCATTCTGACGCGCGTCGTATTCCCTGTACAATTCGGCAAGCAGCCCGGACCGCGATCCGAAATGATCGTAAACCACCGGTTTCGTTACGCCTGCTTTCTCGGCCAAGCGACCGAGCGTAAGCGCTTCCGTTCCTTCCTCTCGAATTATCCTCCAGGCAACGTCAAGAAGCTGGCGAAATCGATCCGCTCTTGCCAAACGCTGCCTTCGGGGAGGCTTCCCATCCAATTTTTTCCGGACCACTTGATATCTTATATACCATTAGTAAGTTACTAATAGTATATTATTTTTAGCCAAGAAACAACGCGTAAGAAGGAACTCTTGCATGCACGCCCTCATCGTCTTTGCCCACCCCGATCCCAAATCCAGGACGCGCAGCGTCGCCGCTCGCGTTGCGGAAGGGATCGTCGATTCAGATCATGGGCATTCCTTTGAAATCGCGGACCTGGCCGCAGAGGGGTTTGATCCGAGGTTTATTTCATCGGATATCGCCGCTCACCTGCGCGCATCGCCTCCTTCGGCCGATGTTACCGCGGAGCAAGACAGGATCGATCGCGCCGACGCTCTTGTACTTGTGTATCCCGTTTACTGGTGGTCTATGCCGGCGCTTTTGAAAGGCTGGATAGATCGGGTTTTTGCCAATGGGTGGGCTTACGATGAAGCTCCAGGCCTCAAGCTGAAAAAAAACCTTCAACACCTTCCGGTTCACTTGATCGCAATTGGTGGCGCAAGCGAACGAACCTATGCGCGGCACGGATATTTTGGTGCGATGAAGACGCAGATCGACCACGGCATCTTTGACTATTGTGGCGCGCCCGTAAAAACCTCAGAGCTTCTGCTGGATTCCGAAACGCAGGATCCGAAATCACTCATGGACGCCGCCCACAGCATTGGTGCAAACGTCTTCTCGCTATCGGAACAAAAAGTGGCGTAACCAAAGCATCGACTGCGGCGCGTCCGCCAACGTCATTGGCGACAGCGACCAGGTCTCGATCTGCAGAGGAAAGCATCCTTTGCAACGCCAAACACTTTCAGGATAAGTCGGGCAGGAGGAGTCAGGTTGTTCGCCCCTGAAGACTTGCGCTCTGAGCGAAGATGTCAGTCTGCGGCGAGGGGCTGTCAGTCCCGGTTTTGGCTTTCAGCGGAATTGTTTCTAAAAGCACGAAGGCGGGAGTGATCCCGCCTTCGTTTTCCCGTCTATACGAATTGCCCCTTTAGAGGCTCGGCCCCTTTAAAGAGAAGGTTGGGGCCGCATGTCCTTGGGGTCGATGCCCGCGACGGCGACCGGCTTCTTCATGGCGTCGCGCCGGAAGGGCTCGCC
>NZ_ML660069.1 GCF_007004665.1 Denitrobaculum tricleocarpae
TACAACTTCGCAAAGCGGCTCAAAACCCTCAAAGGCCTCACACCATACGAATACATCTGCAAGCTCTGGACTGAACAAACCGAGCGGTTCACACTCGATCCTATCCACCACATGCCGGGACTAAACAACTAGGTTGAGGACTCATTCAGATCCGGCGCTCTTGGTCAAAACGCTTGAATAGCTGAGGGACTACTTTGCGGATGCGGGCGTGTTTGGCCAGAAGATACGCAACAGCCGCTCGGTAATCCGCCCGTATCCGCCGGCACAACGGCTCCCTGCAGCCTCAAGCTGCGGCTGGGAGCGGTCTTCAGTCACGCAGTCTGCCACAGGGGAGATACGCTCCAGTTCGCTGAAGTGAGCGACAAATGCCATGTCCTCGTAAATCAGACGGCTGGCGCGGGCTGTTTCCGCCGAGCGGGAGAATTCTGACAAGGTAATCATTTGAAAATTTCTCGTCTATCCTTGAGTCTAAAATTGCTTCACTCTCTATAAAATGAGGCATAACAGGAATTTCACAAACGATATGATTTCCATTCAAGACGAGAAAATCTCCACTGAAGAGAGTCCCGGCAAGCCAGAGGCTCCGATGCCGTCCCTGAATGCGCTCAGGGCCTTCGAGGCAGCGGGGCGGCACTTGAGTTTTAAAGCCGCTGCTGAGGAGCTCAACGTCAGCCCAAGCGCGATCGGCCACTTGGTTTCAGGACTGGAGGGGGCGCTCGGCAGCAAGCTGTTTCACCGGCTCAACCGGACGGTGGAACTGACGCGCGAGGGAGATTTGCTGCTGCCCGGCCTGACGGCCGGCTTCCGGCGGCTGACGACAACCGTCTCGGATTTTCGGCGCCGCGACAAAGAGATTCCTCTTGTCGTCTCGGTCGAACCGAGCTTCGCGACCAAATGGCTGATGCCCCGCCTTGAGAACTTCCGCGCACTCTACCCGGAGATCGCCATTCGCATAGACCCCAGTCATGCGCTGGCGGACCTCCACAACGGCGATGTCGATATTGCGATCCGTTTTGGAGCAGGTCAGTTTCCGGACGTCGAAATCGATACGCTCTATCCGAATCAGGAGATCATCGCGGTCTGCAGCCCGGAACTCCGCAAGGGGAAGCTGCCGCTGGCAACCCCTGAAGACCT
Organism: Denitrobaculum tricleocarpae; assembly: GCF_007004665.1. GTDB lineage: Bacteria > Pseudomonadota > Alphaproteobacteria > Kiloniellales > Kiloniellaceae > Denitrobaculum > Denitrobaculum tricleocarpae. The sequence goes on from NZ_ML660069.1 coordinate 1,135, forward strand.
GGCTCACCACACGCTCATTCACCGGCCATCGGAACCCTCAAGATACAATCTTTCCTGGGAGCAGTGGTTTCACGCAGCAGGCATTGAAGGAACCCGGCAAAAGACGGCCCTGATTGTCGGGTATGAAGACTTTGCCGTGCTGGCCGCAATTCAGGGCCAGGGGATCACGCTCGCCACGAGCCTTCTGGCAGCTGACGACCTCGCTGCAGGACGATTGGTAAAGCTGTTCGATGTCAGCTACCGCACCCGCTTTGGCTATTACCTGGTCGCAACTGAGGAAAAACTTCAGAACCCCAATGTCTCTGCATTCCGGGAATGGATTCTCGGTCTCATAGCCAAAGAGCAGGCAACGGACGACTATTCCGTGCTGACCGATACAGACCTGAGCGCTAGCTCTTAGCGGGTCAGAGGCTTGTACTTGATCCGGTGCGGCTGGTCGGCTTCGGCCCCCAGGCGGCGCTTGCGGTCGGCTTCATAGTCTTCGTAATTGCCCTCGAACCACATCACCTGGCTGTTGCCCTCGAACGCGAGAATATGGGTGGCGATACGATCCAGGAACCAGCGATCATGACTGGTGATCAGCGCGCAACCGGCGAACTCCAGCAGCGCCTCTTCCAGAGAGCGCAAGGTATCGACATCCAGGTCGTTGGTCGGTTCGTCGAGCAGCAGAACATTGGCGTCCCGCTTCAGCATCTTTGCCATATGAACGCGGTTACGTTCACCGCCCGAGAGCTGACCGACCTTTTTCTGTTGATCCGCGCTCTTGAAATTGAACGCCCCCACGTAGGCCCGCGACGCCATCGTGTGCTTGCCGATCTCGATCACATCGTGACCGCCGGAGATTTCTTCCCAGACCGTCTTACCCGCTTCAAGCGACTCACGGCTCTGATCGACATAGCCGAGTTTCACCGTTTCACCGACTGACATCGTACCGCTATCGGGCGTTTCCTGGCCGGTGATCATCCGGAAAAGGGTCGTTTTACCCGCGCCGTTCGGACCGATAATGCCGACGATCGCGCCCTTGGGAATCTTGAAGTTCACGTCCTCCATCAGCAGCTTGTCGCCGAAGGCTTTGGTCACGCCGACCGCATCGATGACAACATCGCCAAGACGCGGTCCCGGCGGGATCTTGATCTGACCGGGCTCAGGGGCTTTGTTGGCGGCTTCGGACAACAGGGTATCGTATGCCTGGAGCCGTGCTTTGGACTTCGCCTGTCGTCCCTTCGGCCCCTGCCGCACCCACTCCAGCTCCTGCGAGAGGACTTTCTGGCGGGCGGATTCGGATTTCTCCTCCTGCGCCAAACGGGACTGTTTCTGTTCCAGCCAGCTTGAATAGTTGCCCTCGAAAGGCAGCCCCTGCCCCCGGTCCAGCTCCAGGATCCATCCCGCGACATTGTCCAGGAAGTAACGGTCATGGGTGACCGCCACGACCGTACCGCTGTATTCCTCGAGAAAACGCTCCAGCCAGGCGACGGACTCCGCGTCCAGGTGGTTGGTCGGCTCATCGAGCAGCAGCATATCGGGATGCTGCAGCAGAAGCCGGCAAAGCGCGACCCGGCGGCGCTCACCGCCGGAGAGCTTTGTGACGTCGGCATCGCCCGGCGGGCAGCGCAATGCGTCCATGGCGATTTCGACCTGACGGTCCAGGTCCCAGGCGTCAGCCGCATCGATTTTTTCCTGCAGATCCGCCTGCTCGGCCAGCAGATCATCCATTTCATCCGGATCGACCTCAGCGAACTTCAGATTCACCGCCTCGAAACGGTCCAGCAGGTCCTTGGTCTCGGCGACACCTTCAAAGACATTGCCGGCGACATCCTTGGAAGCATCCAGTTCCGGCTCTTGCTGCAGATAACCGACCTTAACGCCCTCTGCCGCCCAGGCTTCGCCGTTAATATCCTGATCCAGGCCGGCCATGATTTTCATCAGGGTCGACTTACCCGAACCGTTCAAGCCCAGAACACCGATTTTCGCGCCGGGCAAAAAGTTCAGCCGGACATCTTTGAGCACCTGTTTGCCGCCGGGGAAGGTCTTCGAGACCCGGTCCATATGATAGATGTATTGATAGGCGGCCATGAAGCACTCCGGACTGCGCGCCCTTTGACAGGAAAGGGGGCTCTGACAACAACGAATACAGCTCAAGTGCCGACTTTCCGAGGAAGCCGGAAGACTGCAAAAAAGGGTTACGGGCGCGGGTTTTACCCCATTGCCTGCCGGGGCGCAATTACTCCCGGACCTGGCCCGGGCTCCAGTCGTTTTCTGAATCGGAAGATGCATCATATCCTGCGCGAGGCAAGAGCCCCGAGGCAACCTCCGACCACCCGGACCAGCCTCCAACGGCGCCATCCCGGCGCTTTCGGAACAAGTTGAGCCGCAGCATGTCCAAGAACACGGAACCGTACCCATAGGCCGCAATGAAAACGCCCGGACCGGATACATCTGTTTTACACAGATGGAGCGGTCGACTTTTGGTTAATATCTAGGCGCTATACTTATGAACCCGGTCTGGAGGCGGCAAACAACTGATCGTTACCGATCTTGTGTGCGGCTCAGTCGATGATTAGGTCCACGAGGAGAGAGGACAGTTTGTGTCACATGATTCCGAACAAAACTGGCGCCCGCGCATAGGACTGGCTCTGGGGAGCGGCGTGGCACGCGGTTGGGCACACATCGGCGTCATCAGAGCCCTGGCACGCTGTGGAATCAAACCCGACATTATTTCCGGCACCTCGATCGGCGCTGTCGTCGGCGCCTCCTATCTGACGGACGAACTCGATACCCTCGAAGACTGGGCGCGCTCCATCACCAAGCTGCGCATGCTGTCCTACATGGACTTCAAGGTCAGCAGCGGCGGTTTGATCGGCGGACGGCATCTTGTTGAGGTTATGCAGAAACACCTCGGAGATGCCGCCTTCGAGGACTACGAAATGCCTTTCGTGGCCGTGGCAACAGATCTCGTCACAGGTCACGAAGTCTGGTTGCGCGAAGGCACCCTGGTCGAGGCCGTCCGGGCCTCCTTCTCTCTGCCGGGCGTGTTCCAACCCATGTTGGTCAATGACCGTTGGGTTGTCGACGGCGCTCTGGTGAATCCGGTTCCGGTTTCAGTCTGTCAGGCAATGGGCGCTCAGATGATCATTGCGGTTAACCTGAATGCCGACATCATCGGTAAATCGCGCCAACCCGGCGGCAAGATTCCCACCGTGGCCGGCTTCGATCTGCTTGAGATGATGAAGGAAAACGCGCCCGCGTCTTCAGGCTCCGTGTTGGACGCCCTGGCCAGACGCACCTTTCGGCGGGAGCCCAACCAGCCCAGCCTGTTCGGCGTCATGATCTCATCGCTGAATATCGTCCAGGACCGAATTGCACGCTCCAGGCTCGCAGGCGAGCCGCCTGACGTACACATTACGCCGCGGCTTGGACAGATCGGGCTTTTCGAGTTTCATCGGGCCGATGAGATTATCGCCGAAGGCGAGGCCGCAGTTGAGCGGGTCCTCCCGGACCTGCGGGATGCGCTCTCAGTTTTTGCGACATGAACGGATGGATTCTAAAAAATTCCGTAAAAACAAAGTAATATGAGTGCAGGTAATCCTCAAAAAATCGATCAGACTCAGTAGTTTTTTGTGTCCATCGCCTAAATGGGCCGGTTATGACAAAATATAGATGCCTGCATTTTTTGCTCGCTTTTTTTCTTAGCTTTCATTAACCTATTGTTAACCATATGAGGTTATCTTTGCCTCACTCAGTTTTCCTGAGTCTCCCTGTACAACTTGCTTTCGGGCACCCCCTCAACACCGTTGTGGGGGTTCTTTTTTTAGTTGTAATTCTCTGAATCGCCCCAGGCGAAAATCAACGTATTTCAGGCGTCTGCTCACCGGTCCAAGCGGTTGATGTTCAGGGATTGTTCCCTAGGTTGAGGACTCATATTCCTTGATGGTCTTGATCGTGTTTTGCCTGGTTTTAGGCAGGAGAGGTCTCGAAAGCGGGCCTGAAGGCCCGGTGAGAGGGCTCGACGCCCCTAAAACCAGGCAAAACACGACCCCAAAGGGGCGGTAAGATTATGAGTTCTGGACAGCGTCGTGTCGTCAGTCACGATGCTACGGCATCGCTCCGTTCCTAACTCCTTGCCAGAAAACATAATTTTATCGTCAAGACCGTCAAAGAATAGGAGTTCCCAACCTAGTTCGCAAAAATCAGGATCTGATCAATTTGACGATGGGGCGTTTCCTGCGTGCACGAAACACCTCGAGAGCGATGGCGCTTGATTACCGCTTGAACGCCAGCCGGGGAGCGTGTATCGATCAGGGCATCTGGGGCCGTAGTTCAGTTGGTTAGAACTCACCGCTCATAACGGTGCTGTCGCAGGTTCGAGTCCTGCCGGCCCTAGATTAATCTCTCCCCACAGAAGCTCCATCACGGCCTGCGCCGCTCTTTGCGTACAGTTTTCTAGAGCAGTTTGCGTTTTAACTGGCTCAGAATTCGCTGTCTCTCGATCAGCAAACTGCTGATCTCGAACGCAAATTCCAAGACACTGTGATTCTAAGAAAGCGCAAACCGCTTTAGTGTTACCGCCGCCGATCTCCCGCGCACCCGGTCCTGACGAGTTATCCGTAATCACACGGAAGTGAAACAAATTCTCAACAGCGCGGCGGTATAAACGCTGTTATCGGGATGTGGCATCGAAGCAAAAGCTTCAGCTGCCAGAAGGCCGTGCAAAAGCACGGCCTTTCTCGTTTTTTGAGGCGGGATGTCCCTTTGAGATAGGACAGGGGCGCAAAAAAACACCCCCGCGAGCCACTGTCGCGAGGGTGCCTTTATCTGGACGCAGCGACCACGAGAGATCGCCGCCAGAGACCGTCACATCACTTGGGCAGCTTGCCCTGAACGCCTTGGACATACCAGTCCATGGAAAGCAGCATGCCGTCTTCGGCAAATGCCCCGGCCGCTACCATCTCCTTGCCGTCCTGATCGAGAACCGGGCCTGCGAAGGGATGCAGGCTGCCCGCCTCGATCGCCTTGCGGGCCGCCTCGGCCTCTTCAACGACCTGGGCTGGGATAGCCTCATTATACGTCGCCATACGAAGCATGCCGGTGTTCAGACCGCCCCAGGTATCACCGGACGACCAGGTGCCGTCCATTACGGCCTTCGTCCGCTCGACATAGTAGCCGTTCCAGTCGTCGATGATCGAGGTCAGATGCGCCTTAGGACCGAACTGCGTCATGTCGGAAGCCTGGCCCACGGCAAAGACGCCGCGCTCCTGCGCGACCTGCATAGGCGCAGGGGAATCCGTATGCTGAACGATGATATCGGCTCCCTGATCAATGAGGGCTTTGGCGGCATCGCCTTCCTTGCCCGGATCATACCAGGAGTTCACCCAGACCACCTTGACCTCGGCATCAGGATTGATCTTGCGCATCGAAAGCGTGAAAGCATTGATCCCGCGGACAACTTCGGGAATCGGGAAGGATCCGATGTAGCCGATCACGTTCGATTTGGTCATCCGGCCGGCGAGGATGCCGGCAATGACGCGGCCTTCGTAAAAGCGCGCCGCGTAGGTGCTGACATTGTCTGAACGCTTGTACCCCGTGGCGTGCTCGAACTTCACGTTCGGAAACTGTTTTGCGACCTTGACCGTCGGGTTCATGTACCCGAATGAGGTGGTGAAGATCAGATCGTGACCCGTTGAGGCCAGCTGGCGGATAACACGCTCCGCGTCGGCACCTTCCGGCACGCTCTCGACATAGCTGGTCTCGACCTTGTCGCCGAAGGCTTCCTCGATCGCCAGACGGCCTTTGTCATGACGATAGGTCCAGCCATGGTCACCAATCGGCCCGACATAGACAAAACCCACCTTGGTCGGCTCGGCCGAGGCCGCGCCCAACGTTACCGCCATCCCCAGCGCCGCGGCGCCAAGTGTCTTGAATACTCCCTGTATCATCACATAACTCCTTGTCATCGTTCCCTGTTTCAATTTTGCCCTGGTCTCCGCCCTTCAGTTATCTGCGGTTTTCAGGTTTGCCCCTGCGCGAGGCTGTCGGGGCTTATGTCTCCGGATGGAAAACCTTGCCAATACAGGCCGGTGCATTCAACCGAATACGGGTGGAGTCCCGAGAAATCACCACCAGAACCACAATCGTCGCCAGATATGGCAACATGGACAGAGCCTGCGAGGGAACGGCAAAACCTGCGCCCTGCGCGTGAAGCTGAAGGATCGTCACCCCACCGAAAAGGTAGGCCCCCACCAAAACCCGTCCGGGCTTCCAGGTGGCGAAGACCACCAGCGCCAAGGCAATCCAGCCCCGGCCCGCCGACATGTTTTCAGCCCACATCGGCGTGTAAGCGAGCGACAAGTAAGCCCCCGCCAGCCCGCTCATGGCGCCGCCGAACATCACCGCGAGATAGCGGATCCGGATCACGGAATATCCCAGCGCATGGGCGGCATCGTGGGATTCGCCCGTCGCACGCAGGATCAATCCTGCCCGCGTTGATTTCAGGAACCAGGCCACCCCGGCGACCATGACCAGCGATAGATAAACCAGGAAATCCTGTCCGAAGACAACCGGGCCGATCAGCGGCAAATCCGATAAGACCGGAATATCCAGCTTCGCCAATGCCTTGATGGGCGTTCCCACATAGTCCTGTCCGATCAGCGCCGAGAGTCCGACACCGAACATGGTCAGCGCCAGTCCAGTGGCCACCTGATTGGCCATCAACGAAAGCGTAAGAACCCCGAAGAGAAAGGCCATCACAGCCCCAGCGATCATGGCCACGAGGATCGCAATCGCCGGATTTCCGGTCGCGATGGCCGCCGCGAAGCCGCTAACCGCGCCGACCAGCATCATACCCTCGACGCCCAGGTTCAGCACACCCGACTTCTCGGTCACCAGCTCACCCGTCGCCGCGAAGACCAGTGGGGTTGCCGCCGTCACGACAGTCACCAGGATCGCTGCAAGTGTCTCGATCATGCTGCCGTCCTCCGGCCTTCCTTTGCGGCCCCGAGAGTCCAGCGGATGCGGTAGCGGATCAGAACGTCACAGGCCAACAGGAAGAAGAGAAGCAAACCCTGAAACACGCCGGTTACCGCCTGCGGCAGGCCCATCTGGATCTGCACCGTCTCGCCGCCCAGATAGGATAGGGCGATCAAGAGCCCCGCCCCCAGAATGCCGACCGGATGAAGACGCCCGACGAAGGCCACGATAATCGCCGTAAAGCCATAGCCCGGAGAGATCACCGGGGTGATCTGCCCGATCGGTCCGGCCACCTCGAAAAGGCCGGCAAGACCCGCGAGGGCACCGCCGGTCAGAAGCGTCAGCCACACCAGATTGCTCTGGCGGAAACCTGCGTAACCCGCCGCCGCCGGGGTCAGGCCGATGACCTTGATCTGGAAGCCGATGAAGCTGCGGCTCAGGATCAGCCAGGCCGCAAGCACCACAAAGACCGCCACCGCCGCCCCCAGATGCAGACGCGTGCCTTCGATCATCACCGGCAGCAAGGCGGAGTCCTCGAACAGCCGGGACTCGGGAAAGTTAAATCCATCCGGGTCGCGATAGGGCCCGTGGACCAGGAGGCTGAGCAAAAGCGTCGCCACGTAGGTCAGCATCAGGCTGGTCAGAATTTCGTTGGCGTTGAAGCGCAGCTTCAGGAAGGCCGGGATGGCCGCCCAGGCAAGTCCTCCCAGGGCTCCGGCCAGCGCCATCGCCGGCAGGAGCAGCACGCTGTCGCTATCGTAGAACCAAAGTGCCAGCCCGCCGCCGAAGATCGCGCCCAGGGTTAACTGTCCCTCGGCCCCGATGTTCCAGACGTTGGCCCGGAAGCCGATCGCAAGACCGATGGCGCAGAGCACCAGGGGCGTGGCCTTCACCCCAAGCTCGCCCAGGCCATAAGCGCTGGAGACCGGCACGATAAAAAAGGCGTGCATTGCCTCCAGGGGATCATGCCCCAGCAGCGCGAAGAGGATAGCCCCCATGATCAGAGTCAGGAAGATCGCCAGCAGCGGCGTCAGATAGACCATCACGCGGGAGGTTTCGCCGCGCGGCTCCAGCTTAAGCAACATGGGTCATCGGCTCCCCGGCTGCGGTTCCGTCGCCGCCCATGAGCAAGCCGATCTCCTCCAGCGTTGTGGCACGGGTCGGGCGCGCCGCCGAGAGATGACCCGAGGACATGACCGCGATCCGGTCGCTGATGGCGAAGAGCTCATCGAGCTCCTGAGACACCACCAAGACCGCGGCGCCTGATGCCGCCAGATCGATCAGGGCCTGATGGATCGCCGCCGCGGCGCCCGCGTCCACGCCCCAGGTCGGCTGGGCAGCAATCAGGAGACTGGGACTCTGCAGGATTTCACGGCCAATGATGAACTTCTGAAGATTACCGCCGGACAGGCTGCTGGCCTCGGAATGGATCCCCGAAGTGCGGACATCGAAGGATTCACAGATTTTTTTTGCGTAGGCCGCGGTCTTAGGGAAATCGATCAGGCCCCAGCGCACCAGTTTCTCCCGTAGATGACCGCTGAGAAAGGCGTTCTCGGTCAGGCGCAAGGCGGGCACCGCTCCATGACCATGACGCTCCTCGGGCACAAAGCTCAGTCCCAGCTTGCGCCTGCGCCGCGGGCCAAGCCGCCCGGCCGCCTCACCGGCGATCACCACCGCGGCGCTGTCAGGGACCAGTTGCTCGCCGCTGAGCGCCGCCAGCAACTCATTCTGGCCATTGCCGGCGATCCCGGCGATGCCGAAGATTTCGCCTGCATGCACATCGAATGTGACGGCCTTGAGGTCCGTGCCGAAAGGATCGTCACTCTGGAGGTAGAGGTCGGCAACCGACAGCATCACCTCACCGGGCTCGGAATTGCCCTCAGCTTTCGGCTCCTTGACGTCGTCGCCGATCATCATGCGCGCCATGCTCTGCGCCGACTCTTCGCTCGGAACGCAGTCGCCGACGAACTTACCGCCGCGCAGCACCGTCGCGGTGTCGCAGAGCTGTTTGATTTCGTCCAGCTTGTGGCTGATGTAGAGAATTGAACAGCCCTCGGACGACAGACGTCGCAAGGTGCCGAAAAGCGTCTCAACCTCCTGTGGGGTCAGCACCGAGGTCGGTTCGTCCATGATCAGCAGCCGCGGGTTCTGCAGCAAACAGCGCACGATCTCGATCCGCTGCCGCTCGCCGACCGAAAGGCTATGGACGTGGCGGCGCGGGTCAAGCGGCAGGCCGTAGGCCGCCGAGACTTCCTCGATCCGGGCTTCCAGGCGGCGCATGTCGTGCTCACCTTCGACACCAAGCGCGATGTTTTCCGCGACCGTCAGGGCTTCGAAAAGAGAAAAGTGCTGAAACACCATCCCGATGCCCAGGTTTCTGGCAAAGCTCGGGCCTGCGATATGGGTTTCCTTGCCTTCCCAGGAGATGGTTCCGGCATCGGCATGGAGAATGCCGTAAATGATCTTGACCAGAGTGCTCTTGCCGGCACCGTTCTCTCCCAAAAGAGCATGGATCTCGCCCGGCAGGATCGTCAGATCCACGCCGTCATTTGCCTTACAGCCGGGAAAAGACTTCTCGATCCCCCTGAGCTCGAGCCTTGGAACCACCGGCTCCGTCCCCTCGCCCGATGCCGTCTCTTGCACCATTAACTCCCACCTCTCCCAAAGAACGCCGGCCGCCGCTTATGCGGTCTTACCGGTTCACGAGCCCCGCAACAGCGATTTATCCGTTGCTCCGGGTTCCTCCTCCCGAGATCTCCTTTGTGCCGCAGAGACACGCTCACAGGCAACCAAAAGCTGAGCCGAGACCGACGCGGCAATTTCCGCCGGATGTTTGCCCGAGATCCCGGGAATGCCGATCGGGCAGGTCATGCGGTCCACGGCCTCGCGGGTAACGCCCTTTATCCGCAAACGCCGCACGAAACGCGCCCTCTTGGTCTCCGATCCGATCAAGCCCAGGTAAGCGAAATCACCCCGGCGCAGCACGCGCTCGCAGATCTCCAGATCGAGCTGGTGACTATGGGTCATGACCAGATAGAGCGCGTTTGCTTCAGCGGATTTCACTTGAAGATCAGGATCATCCGTGACCTCGACCCGGACGTGGGCGGGCCTTTCCCCGGGGAATACCTCTGCCCGGCTGTCGATCCACCGCACTTCGAAAGGCAGCGGCTCCAGGGCTCTCACCACGGCCTGACCAACGTGACCCGCACCGAACAGAAAAACCTGCGGACGCCAGCCACCAATCCGTTCGATGAAGACCTCGCGTCCGGCCTCCATGGCTGTACGGGGCAGTCCCTTTATGTCCTCGCCGTCAAGAAGGGCGCGCAGGTACATCGCTCCATCCCCGCACGTCAGGGGGGTTATCAAGAGTGAGTGCGCATCTGGCGCAAGCCCCTCAACATCCTCGGCGAGAACCGCTTCGAACAGAACCTCCGCATGCCCGCCACAGCACTGCCCGAGCGCGGGGCCGAGCGGAAAGCTCTCGCGCTGGCGCGCGCGTCCATCCGGTTTTTTTTGCAAGATATCGCGCGCGATCTCCAGACAGCGGTATTCCAGATGACCGCCGCCGATAGTTCCGTGGAAGTCCTCGGCGGTAACCACCATCTTGGTCCCGGCCTCACGGGGTGTAGAGCCCTTCACCGAGGTCACGGTCACCAGGATCACAGGCTCGCCCGCAATCGCCAATCGCTTGAGTGCAGCAAGCCAATCCAGTTTGCCCAGGTTTTTGGAGGATGACAAACCGGTCATTGCGCGGCCTCGGTCTGCTCAGCGCCTGCGGCCTCCCGGCGAAGCCTCTCGACCGCCATTAAAACACGCTCCGGTGTCGCCGGTGCATCGAGGTCGGGACGGATCCGGTAATCGGCAACACTCGCCACCGCATCGGAAAGCGCCAGAAAGGCGGAGATCGCCAACATCAGCGGCGGCTCGCCCACGGCTTTGGAACGGTGAATAACGTCCTCCCGGTTCCAGCCGCTCTCCAGCAGCTTCATCCGGAAGTCCTCCGGCCGGTCACTACAGGCCGGAATTTTGTAGGTCGAAGGCGCGTGGGTCCGCAGACGGCCCGTCTCGTCCCAGAAGAGTTCCTCACTGGTGAGCCAGCCGTAACCCTGAATAAAGCCACCCTCGATCTGACCCAGGTCGATCGCCGGATTGATCGAGCGTCCCACATCATGAAGGATATCGACCCGCAGCAGCTTATGTTCGCCGGTCAGACTATCGATCATGACCTCGGAAACCGCCGCGCCATAGGCAAAATAGTAAAAGGGTCGCCCGCTCGCGGTCTCCCGGTCGTAGAAGATCTTGGGCGTCTTATAGAAACCGGTCGAGGAGAGTGACACCCGGGCCAGATAAGCCTGGCCGATCAGTTCGTCAAAGGAGATGGTCTGCGGGCCGATCTGAACCTTATTGGCGTGGAAAAACACCTCGCTGGGCTTGACGTCATATCTGGACGCCGCGAAGGCCACCAGCCGCTCGCGGATCGTCCGCGCCGCCGCCTGAGCCGCCTTGCCGTTGAGATCGGTGCCCGAGGAGGCCGCCGTGGCCGAGGTGTTGGGCACCTTGCCGGTGCTGGCCGCCGAGATCTTGATCCGCTCCAGATCGATCTGCAGCTCCTCCGCCACGATCTGCGCCACTTTGATGTAAAGCCCCTGCCCCATCTCGGTGCCGCCATGGTTCAGGTGCACGCTGCCGTCAGCGTAGATATGGATCAGCGCACCGGCCTGATTGAGGTGTTTGGTGGAGAAAGAAATGCCAAACTTGACCGGGGTCAGGGAAATCCCCTTTTTCATCACCGGACTGGATGCATTGAAGGTCCGGATTTCCGCGCGGCGCCGGGCATAGTCGGACGATGCCTCCAGTTCCTCGATGATCTCAGGCAGGACGTTGTCCTCGACCGTCATGGAATAGGGCGTGATGTTCCGGCCTTCGCCGCCGTAAAGGTTCAGCTTCCGAACTTCGAGCGGATCCTTGCTCAGGGCGAAGGCGACTTCGTCGATCACCCGTTCAATGCCGACCATCCCCTGGGGACCGCCGAAGCCCCGGAATGCCGTGTTGGAGACCGTGTTGGTCTTGCAGCGGTGCGAGGTGATGGTGACATCGTTCAGGTAATAGGCATTGTCCGCATGGAACATCGCCCGGTCGCTGATCGCGCCCGAGAGATCCGCCGACATTCCGCAACGCGAAGCCTGCATGAAGTCGACCGCCTCGATCCGTCCGTCATCGTCAAAGCCGACATCGTAGTCGATCCGGAAATCGTGCCGCTTGCCGGTCATGATCATGTCGTCGTCGCGATCGACGCAGAACTTGGCCGGACGGCCGGTGCGAACCGCCGTCAGCGCCGCTATAGCCGCGAAGAGCGCCGACTGGGTTTCCTTGCCGCCGAAACCGCCCCCCATACGCCGCACGTCGACGGTGACCGCATTGGACGGCCGCCCGAGAACGCGCGCGACGTTGTGCTGAACCTCGCTCGGATGCTGGGTGGAGCACCAGATCTGAACGTCGCCGTCCTCTGCAGGCAACGCCAGGGAGACCATGCCTTCCAGGTAGAAGTGATCCTGACCGCCGACCTGCAGGCTGCCGCTGAGGCGGTGCTGAGAGCGGTCCAGGGCCGCTTTGGAATCCCCCCGACGAATGACGTGATCCGGCAGCACGAAATTCTCTTTCGCCAACGCGTCCCCGACGCTCAGGACCGGCTCCAGATCCTCATACTCGATCTTTGCCAGAAGCGCCGCGCGGCGCGCTTCTTCACGGGTCTCGGCAGCCACCGCGAAGAGCGACTGTCCAATGAACTCGACGACCTTTTCCGCAAAGACCGGGTCGTCATGGATGACGGGCCCCACATCGTTTTCACCGGGAATGTCCTCGGCTGTCAGAACCGCCACCACTCCAGGCGCTTGCCGCACCATGGAGAGATCCATCGAGAGAATCTTCGCGTGGGCGCGGGCCGATTGTCCCGCGGCGAGATGGAGCAGGTTCGCCGGCGCGGGGATGTCGTCAACATAAACGGCTTCGCCGGTGACGTGCTTATGCGCCGAATCATGCTTCAGCGCGTGATGGACACCGCCCGAGATGGCCTCGGTCTCCAGGTTCCGGGCGTCAGGCATGGGCCAGATCCTTGTGACCGACCAGCCGGGTCTCGCCCTCCGCGCCCGAGGTCTCGAAGAAGAACTTCAGAAGCAGGTTTCTGGCGAGCGTTGCGCGGTAATCCCTGCTGGCGCGCATGTCGCTCATGGGCGAGAAATCGCTGTCCAGCGCATCCATCGCAGCCTCAATGTTTTCCCGTGTCCAGGCCTTGCCCGTTAGAGCGGCCTCGCAGGCATCCGCCCGTTTCGGAATCGCCGCCATGCCGCCAAAGCCTGTGCGCAGGGACTTCACTATGCCCCCCTCAAGCTCAACCGCAAAGGCCGCGCAGATAGCGGAGATATCCTGATCAAAGCGCTTGGTGATCTTGTAGCAGCGCAGTTTGGCCGCCGGATTTCGCCTGGGGACCAGAATGCTCTCCAGGAACTCACCCGAAGTCAGGTCGGTTTCCCGGTAGGCATGGAAGAACTGATCTAGCGGCAGTTCGCGGCGTTCGCCACCGCGCCTAAGGACGAGGCGGGCGCCGGCGGCGAGCAAAACCGGTGCCGAGTCTCCGATCGGCGATGCATTGGCGATGTTGCCGCCGATCGTGCCGCTGTTGCGGATCTGCACCGATCCCAGGCGACGGATCAACTCACCAAAGTCCGGGTACTCCCGCGCCAGTACGTTCTGTGCCTCCACATAGGTGGCGGCGGCGCCGATCCGGATGCCGTCAGGCGTCTCCTCGACCCGATGCAGCTCCGCGACGTCGCCGGTGTAAATCACCGTCTCCAGAATCTGGTGCTGCTTGGTCACCCAAAGCCCCACATCGGTTCCCCCGGCCAGGATGCAGGCGTCGGGATAGGCGATCACCAGCCCTGCCAGTTGGTCCGCCGTGGTAGGGGCAAAGAAGCGTCGGGCTCCCTGTTTCAGGACCAGCGTTTCCGCGCCGGCCAGACCCGCCAGAGTTTCGACCGTCACCTCGGCGCGCGCGTCAAACTGATCCTTTGCGCCATAACTGCGCATACGCTGCGCCGCCTTCACGATCGGTCCATACCCCGTGCAACGGCAAAGGTTTCCGGCCAGCGCGTCGTTGATTGCGCCCCGGTCTTTCGCACTGGTCTCGTCATGGAACATGGCAAAAAGCGACATCACAATGCCCGGAGTACAGAACCCGCACTGCGAGCCGTGACAGTCGACCATCGCCTGCTGCACAGGATGCAGGGCTTGGGCATTCACTTCGTCATGCTGCTGCGGCTTGAGATCTTCGACCGTAATCAGCTGCTTGCCGTGGAGGGTCGGCAGGAACTGAATGCAGGCGTTGACCGCCCGGTACGTCAGCTTCCTCTCGTCATCAAGTTCGGCGATCACAACCGAACAGGCACCGCAGTCGCCTTCCGCACAGCCTTCCTTGGTGCCGCACCGCCCCTCGGTCTCGCGAAGATACTGCAGGACCGAGACGGTCGGATCGATATTCCTGAGTTCGCGAACTTCATCGCCCAGCAAAAAGCGAAGCGTATCCGTCTTGCCGCTTGCGCCGGATGCAGGGGCCGTTCCCGTCATGCCCCAGTCCCCCGGATCGCATCCAGCCAAAACTCATCCAGCCCGGACTCGATCCCGGAAATCGCCGTTAGTTTTGTCCAGATGATCCGCACGGCGCGCTCAGCTCCCACGGTAGGTCGAATAGCTGTAGGGCGAGACAAGCAAGGGCACGTGATAGTGCTGATCCGGGTCGGCAAGCCCGAAACGCAGCACAACCCTGTCTAAAAACCGCGGCGCCGCGCTCGAAACGCCGCGCGCCTCGAAATAATCGCCGGCCAGAAAGTGCAGTTCGTAGGTGCCTTTCTGAAAGGCTTCCCCCTCAAGCAACGGGCTATCGCAACGGCCGTCGTCGTTCGTGACCACTGTCTTGATCAATTGCCGCCCGGCCCCGGCTTCATCCGGACTTTCCAGATAGAGCTCAAGCGTTATCCCCGCGCCCGGCACGCCTTCGGCGGTATTGAGGACATGAGTGGTCAAACGGCCCATTCGCATTGTATCAGGACGCAAAGCGCCCCGCCCCTGTTCCCCAGTTTCGTGGTGTTTCGCGAGAGTTTCTCAGCACACCCCAATTCCAGTGCCGGACTCCGCTCTATAAGTTATGACACGACAGATTTTCGATGTCTATGTAACTGGTTGTATTCATATACATACCAGCCGCTTTCGGGATACTTCAGGCTATTCTGTTTGAAGTTCCCTCAAATTTTTTGGAACACAGCCCTTTTTTAGAATGCAGCCCCCGAACAGAAAAAAGGGGGCTGAAACGCCCCCTCTTCCCTCGTGACTGCTTGCGAACCCGCGCTGTGCCGTCAGGTGTCCAGAAAGCTGCGCAGTTTCCGCGAACGGCTCGGATGTTTCAGTTTGCGCAAGGCCTTAGCTTCGATCTGTCGAATACGTTCACGTGTGACGGAGAACTGCTGACCGACCTCTTCCAGGGTATGATCGGTGTTCATGCCGATGCCGAAGCGCATCCGCAGCACACGCTCTTCACGCGGCGTCAGACTGGCGAGCACACGGGTCGTGGTCTCACGCAAGTTGGCCTGAATCGCAGCGTCGAGCGGGATAACCGCGTTCTTGTCTTCGATGAAATCGCCCAGATGGCTGTCTTCCTCGTCGCCGATCGGCGTTTCGAGGGAGATCGGCTCCTTGGCGATCTTCAGGACCTTGCGGACCTTCTCAAGCGGCATGACCAGACGCTCAGCCAGCTCTTCCGGGGTCGGTTCACGGCCGATCTCGTGCAGCATCTGGCGGCTGGTACGGACCAGCTTGTTGATCGTCTCGATCATATGCACCGGAATACGGATGGTGCGAGCCTGATCGGCGATCGAGCGCGTGATTGCCTGGCGGATCCACCAGGTGGCGTAGGTCGAGAATTTGTAACCGCGGCGGTATTCGAACTTATCGACCGCTTTCATGAGGCCGATATTGCCTTCCTGGATGAGATCCAGGAACTGCAGGCCACGGTTGGTATATTTCTTGGCGATCGAGATCACGAGCCGCAGGTTGGCCTCGACCATCTCGGTCTTGGCTTTGCTGGCTTCACGTTCGCCGGTTTGAACGGTTTTCACGATGCGGCGGAACTCGCCGATCGGCAGGCCGGTCAGATCGGCAATCTCTGACACCCGCGAGCGGATGGAGACAATGTCCTCGGCATGGCGCTCGGAGAAGGAGGCCCAGCCCTTGCCCGGCATGGTCTTGATCCGCTCGGTCCAGGTCGGATCCAGTTCGTGCCCGAAGTACTCGTCCAGGAACTGGCTGCGGTTCACGCCGCGCTTTTCCGCCATGCGCAACATTTTACCCTCAAGCCCGACCAATCCGCGGTTCAGGCCGTAAAGCTGGTCCACCAGCTGCTCGAGGCGGTTGTTGTTGAAGTGGACGCCTTCCATCAGGTCGACCAGCTCGGACTTCAGCTTCTCGAATTTCTTCTCGGTTGCGGACGCCGCCTTTTCACCTTTTTGAAGGCTCAGGAGGCGTTTTTCCTGCACTTTCGAGAGTTTTTTATAGGTGTCGGCAATCTGCTCGAGCATCTCGATGACGACGGGCAGCAGTGCCTGCTCCATGGCGGCGAGGGAGATATTGTTTTCTTCCTCTTCCTCGTCGTCGCCGTCAGTGGACGCGCCTTCTTCGCCCTCGGCCGTCTCGCCTTCTGCAGCGCCTTCTTTCTTGCCGTCGGAGGCCTCGTCATCTGCGGGCTTCGCGGCCCCCTCAGCCTTCTTCGCGCTGGCTTCCTTTAGGGCCTCTGCCACCTTCGCGGATGGCGCTTTCGCATCGACTTCACCCTCGGCGGCGGCCTCGACCGCGCCGTCTTCGCCCTCTTCACCTTCTTCGCTCTCGGTGATTTCTTCAGCCGAGGGCCCGGATCCGTAGGTCGCATCAAGATCGATGATGTCGCGCAGCAGCATCCGCCCCTCGATCAGGGATTCATGCCACTCCAGCAGGGCTCGGATGGTCAGCGGGCTCTCGCAGATGCCGCCGATCATTTTTTCACGGCCGGCTTCGATGCGCTTGGCGATCGCAATTTCGCCCTCACGCGACAAAAGCTCCACCGAGCCCATCTCGCGCAGGTACATGCGCACCGGGTCATCGGTGCGCCCGATGTCATCGTCGTTCAGGTTACCGGTCGCGCGTGAGGAGGTTTCCGCGGCCTCTTCGTCCCCCGGCGCCTCTTCCTGCTCCTCGTTCTCGATGACGTTGATGCCCATCTCGGACAGCATCGCCATCGTATCTTCGATTTGCTCGGACGACATCTGATCCGGCGGCAAAACCTGGTTCAACTCGTCATAAGTGACGTAACCACGCTCCTTGGCCTTCTGGATCATCTTCTTGACGGCCGCAGACATACCGTCCATCAGCGGGCCATCGGAGGCTTCGTCGCGCGTTTCTGTTGCTTCGGCGCTTTCGCTTGCCTTACTCGCCATACGGTTTGTTACCCCATACCCTAATTACGCGGCGCTCCCCCCGAGCTGCCGACGTGTGTCCATCCACCAGTTAATCTAGGTCGCTTGATCCCGCGGCCGCAAAGCGATCGAGATCGATCGTCCGGCCTTCGTCCTCTTGCCCAAGCTCTTGACGAGCCCGCACCCGCGCGAGGTGATCTTCGCTCATATCCACCGCCAGTTGCCGTGCGGCCTCTTCGGTATCCTCGGCTGCCTGCCGTTCCCGAAACACCGCAAGAACATGGCCAATACCCTCGCGTGCCGCCAGGGAATCCGTGGCGGGGCGAGCGAATTTTCCATGTACATAGACATCCGAGCTCAAAAGTTCGCCCAGAAGTCCTGAATACCCTTGTTCGGAGAGGTGGCACTTCAAAGCATCACTGTCAAGATCTGGTTCGCGTGCGACAAGGTCCAAAAGGGCTTGGCGGAAGTGGTCAAGGTCCTGCGCTTCAAGCCGCAAAAGGGCCAAATCCTCGGCATAATCCAGCAATACCTTCGGATGATTAACCAAAGTCGCGAGCAGAACCTGATCCTGACGCCGCCGCAAAAACTCCGGTGACTGCAGGGCGCCGATCCGCATTGTAGTGGCCTGGTCTCCCCAGCCCCGTCGGCGACCGCTAGATTTATCCCAAGAGCCGCCCCGGCCATACTTGCCTGCGCCGCCATACTTGCCGCCCCTGTCGCGATGGCGCGCACCGCCGCCGCCACCGGAAAAATTGCCGCCGAAGGCCTGTTGAACACGCTGATCCATCTCGCGCCCATACTCGGCCTTCAGATCGGGATCGGCGATCTGCGCCACGGTCTTGCGAAGTTCGACCCGCAAGGCAGCCCGGTCCTCAGGCGACGTCATCGGCTTGTCACCCAGCGTCATCCGCCAGACCACCTCGGCAAGCGGCTGCGCGCTGTCGAGCACCTGGCGAAAGGCGGCGGCGCCCCGGCTGTTGACCAGGCTATCGGGGTCTTCATTCGGGGGCAGCACGGCAAATCCCAGGGAACAGCCCGGCTTGAGCATGGGCAAGGCCCGTGTCGCCGCCCGGAAACCTGCCCGCTGTCCCGCCGCGTCGCCGTCCAGGCACATGGTGGGACGGGGCGCCATACGCCAGAGCTCTTCGATCTGCTCCTCTGTAACCGCGGTCCCGAGCGGGGCCACGGCGGCCGGAAACCCGGCCTGGGCGAGCGCAATGACATCCATATAGCCTTCGACGACAATAACTTCGCCGGTATCGTGCGCCGCCTGGCGGGCGCGGGCCATATTGTAGAGGACGCGCCCTTTGTGAAACATCGTGGTTTCCGGCGAATTGAGATACTTGGCCTTTGAGTCTCCGAGCGCCCGGCCGCCGAAGGCAATCACCCGGCCGCGCCGGTCGGTGATCGGGAAGGTAATCCGATTAAAGAAGTAATCGCGCAGGCTCTGGGAACTCCGGGGACTGCCCTCATCGCTGTCGGGGCGCTTCATCAAACCCGCATCGACCAGCTGGTCGTCGTCATAGCCGCGCGCGTTCATCGCCTTGCGCAAGGCGCCCCGGCTGTCGGGCGCCAAACCGAGGCGGAAGAGCGCCGTGGTCTCTGGCGAAAGGCCCCTGCGTTCCAGATAGGCACGGGCTTCTTCGCCGCCCGAAGCATGCAGTTGTTCCTGAAACCAGCCGGTTGCGGCGTCCAGCACCTCATAAAGGTCTGCCCGCCGCTGCGCGGCTTCCCGGTCCATCGGGGTGGAGACCGGCATTTGAAGCCCGGCTTCGTTCGCCAGCTTTTCAGCGGCTTCAGGAAACGCCAGCCCCTCGGTCCGCATGACGAAACCGATCACATCGCCGTGGGCGCCGCAGCCAAAACAATGAAAGAAGCCTTTATCCTCACTCACCGTAAAGGATGGAGATTTCTCGTTATGAAAAGGACAGAGACCCGAGTGCTCGCGGCCACGCTTCACCAGCTTGACCTTGCGCCCCACCACACCCGCCAGAGAGACACGGGCGCGAATTTCATCGAGAAATTCTGTGGAGAGACTCATGGATCAGGGGTGCCTTTGCGGTTCATCGCTACCAACGTCGCGGCGAGCACAACACTCTAGCAAGAAAGCACGCAGTCTGTCAGCGGCGTAAGACGTCAATCCGGTCCCGCAGGACCGCACGGCAGGTCAGGCGAGCAATTCCTTGACGGTGGCGCTGGCTTTACCGAAGTCCATCTGACCGGCGAAGCGCTGCTTCAGCTCGGCCATGACCCGGCCCATATCCTTGATGCTCGAGGCATCGAGCTCCGCGATCACCGTGTCGATCGCCGCACGCATTTCATCTTCGCCCAGGGCCTGGGGCAAAAACTGTTCGATCACGACGATCTCGTTCGCTTCCCGCTCCGCCAGCTCATCACGGCCGGCCTTAGTGTACATTTCAATGGAGTCCCGGCGCTGCCGGACCATCTTTTGGAGCATCTCCAGGATTTCGTCTTCCGAGATGCCGTCGCTGTTGCCCTTCGAGCGCCCCGCGATATCGCGGTCTTTAAGCGCCGCCAAAATCAGGCGAAGCGTAGACACAGCAAGGCTCTCTTTCGCCTTCATGGCGTCTTTCAGGGCATCGTTCAAACGGCTACGCAACATGCGTTTTGCTCCAGCGGATCGGGAAAGGCGCAGAGACTAGCCGATAGCCTCGGAAAATGCAAAAGATCCTGAATTTTCTAACTACCTGATTTTACTGTATTTTTATCGTCGCCTTCCCCTTGACCCGATAGGGCCTTTCCCGTAAACAAAGTCCGCGATTATTGGCGACCGCATAAACGTGCCAGCGACCGCCCCAACCGCCCAGATCAAAGCCTCGATCGACCGCAGGTTTCTCAGCGATGAGGCCTGCGTAAATCTGAAAGACCTGCCGTGATGCCGCAAACACCAATCGAAACGTCCCCGTCCATTGAGACAGGGGCCAATCTTTCTGCGCGTCCGGCAGCCGAAGCCGCCAAACCCGCTCCCTCCTCCCTGCAACAGCCCGAAGGTGTCACCGCATCCCTGGTGCTGTCCGACGGATCGGTGTTCTGGGGCAAGGGTCTCGGTGCGACCGGAACATCAGTGGGCGAGGTCTGCTTCAACACCTCGATGACGGGCTATCAGGAAATCATTACGGACCCCTCCTACGCCGGACAAATCATTACCTTCACTTTTCCCCACATCGGCAACGTCGGCACCAATCAGGAAGACATTGAAACGAAGACGCCGGCGGCCCGCGGCGTGGTCATTCGCCTTGACATCACGGAGCCCTCGAACTGGCGGGCGGTTCAACATCTGGATGCCTGGCTGAAATCCCAAAACCTGATCGGCATTGCCGGGGTCGACACCCGGGCCCTGACCCGGCGTATCCGCGACCTGGGCGCGCCGCAGGGCTGCATTGCCCATGCTGCGGACGGCAATCTGGCCGTCGACAGCTATCAGGCGGAAGCTGCTCAGTGGGCTGGCCTCGAAGGTATGGACCTGGCCGCGGAGGTCACCACGCGGCAAACTTACAAATGGGAGCAGACCGGTTGGTCGCTGAGCGATGGCTACGGCACGCTCTCGGAAGCCAGGCATCATGTGGTTGCTGTCGACTACGGGGCAAAACACAACATTCTGCGCTGTCTCGCGTCCGAAGGCTGCCGGGTCACGGTTGTATCCGCCTCGGCAACCGCAGATGAGATTTTGGCGCAGGCGCCCGATGGCATCTTCCTCTCAAACGGCCCCGGTGATCCGGCTGCAACCGGCGTCTATGCCGTCCCGACGCTGCGGACTCTGCTCGACAAGGGCCTTCCGGTGTTTGGCATCTGTCTCGGTCACCAGATCCTGGCTCTGGCTCTGGGCGCGAAAACCCACAAGATGCATCTGGGGCATCGCGGCGGGAACCATCCGGTTAAGGACCTGACCACGGGCAAGGTGGAAATCACCAGCCAGAACCATGGTTTTGTGGTCGACGCCACGTCCCTGCCAGAGGGCGTCGAAGAAACGCATATCTCGCTTTTCGATAAAACCAACGAAGGCCTGCGGGTGAAAGACCGTCCGGTCTTTTCGGTACAATACCACCCGGAAGCCAGTCCGGGTCCGCAAGACAGCCATTACCTCTTCAAGCGCTTTGTGGATTTGTTGGACGAACGCGCCAAGAGCAATTGATTACGTAACTGATAAACCGACCGCTGCAACGCAGACGTCAACGGGAAGCCGACTGGAACGCCAGCGGAACTTACGAAGATGCCCAAACGTACAGACATCAAATCGATCCTCATCATCGGCGCGGGCCCGATCGTTATCGGTCAGGCCTGCGAATTCGACTATTCCGGCGCACAGGCCTGCAAGGCGCTGAAGGAAGAGGGCTACCGGGTCATTCTGGTGAACTCGAACCCGGCGACCATCATGACCGACCCCGGCCTGGCCGATGCGACCTATATAGAGCCGATCACGCCCGACATAGTTGAAAAGATCATCGCGAAAGAAAAACCAGACGCCCTGCTGCCGACCATGGGTGGACAGACCGCGCTCAATACGGGCCTGGAACTCGCTCGTAGCGGACGCCTTGAGCGCCACGGCGTAGAAATGATCGGCGCGAAAGCCGACGTTATCGAAAAGGCCGAAGACCGCCTTTTGTTCCGCGAGGCCATGGATAAGATCGGCCTGTCGAGCCCGCGTTCCCGTGTGGTCAGGACCCTGGAAGAAGCCCTCGACGCCCTGGAGTTCGTTGGACTGCCGGCGATCATCCGTCCCTCCTTCACGCTGGGCGGAACCGGTGGCGGCGTGGCCTATAACCGGGATGAGTTCGAGGAGATTGTCTCCGGCGGCCTGCGCGCCTCGCCGACCACGGAGGTTCTGGTCGAACAGTCGGTGCTGGGTTGGAAAGAGTACGAGATGGAGGTCGTGCGCGACTGCGCGGACAACTGCATCATCGTCTGTTCGATCGAAAACGTGGACCCCATGGGCATCCACACCGGCGACTCGGTCACGGTCGCCCCCGCCCTGACCCTGACCGATAAGGAATACCAGATCCTGCGCGACGCCTCGCTGGCCTGCCTGCGGGAAATCGGGGTCGACACCGGTGGCTCGAACGTTCAGTTCGGCATGAACCCGGATAACGGCGAACTGGTCGTGATCGAGATGAACCCGCGGGTGTCCCGCTCGTCTGCCCTTGCCTCCAAGGCGACCGGTTTTCCGATTGCGAAAATCGCCGCGAAACTGGCGGTCGGCTATACGCTAGATGAACTCGACAATGACATCACCAAGGTCACGCCGGCCTCCTTCGAGCCCAGCATCGATTACGTGGTCACGAAGATTCCGCGCTTCACCTTCGAGAAGTTCCCGGGCGCCGATCCCTATCTGACCACCTCTATGAAGTCGGTCGGTGAAGCCATGGCCATCGGCCGGTCCTTTTCGGAGTCGCTGCAGAAGGCTTTACGCTCCATGGAAACCGGCCTGAACGGCCTGGACGACATCGAGATTCCCGGCGCCATCGGCATGGAAGGCATGGTCGATCACGAGGCCATCCACAGCTTCCTGACCAAACCCACGCCCGACCGCGTTCTCTCGATTGCTCAGGCGCTGCGCCACGGCATGACGGTCGAACAGGTTTGCACCGCAACCCGCTTCGATCCCTGGTTCGTCCGCCAGATCGAAGACCTGGTCACCCGGGAGGCCGCGCTGAAAACCAACGGCCTGCCGGAAAACCGGCAGGAGCTGCTGCGCCTGAAGATGCTCGGCTTTTCCGATGCACGTCTGGCCACCCTGACCGGCAAGAGCGAAGCGGCGGTGGCCGCGCGCCGGCGCAGCCTCGAGGTCACACCGGTCTATAAGCGCATCGACACCTGCGCCGGCGAATTCCCCTCGGCAACGCCTTACATGTACTCCGCCTACGAGGGCGATGGCGTGCAGGCTGCCGAGTGCGAGGCCGACCCCAGCGACCGGGACAAGGTCATGATCCTGGGCGGCGGTCCGAACCGGATCGGGCAGGGCATCGAATTCGATTACTGCTGCGTTCATGCCGCCTACGCTTTGAGCGATGCCGGGATCGAAACCATCATGGTGAACTGCAATCCCGAAACGGTCTCGACCGATTACGACACCTCGGACCGGCTCTATTTCGAACCCCTGACCGCCGAGGACGTTGTCGAAATCGCCCGCGTGGAACAGCGCAAGGGCAAGCTGCGCGGTGTCATCGTGCAATTCGGCGGGCAAACGCCTCTGAAGCTGGCACAGGCGCTGGAGGAAGCGGAGATTCCCATTCTCGGCACTTCCCCGGACGCCATCGATCTGGCCGAGGACCGCAAGCGCTTCCAGAAGCTGCTTCAGGATCTGGAGCTGCGCCAGCCCAACAACGGGACCGCCACCAGCCGGGACGAGGCCCATGCCGTGGCCGAGCGCATCGGCTTCCCGATCGTGATCCGGCCCTCCTATGTGCTGGGCGGGCGCGCCATGGAAATCGTCCACGACGCCGCGCAGCTGGAACGCTACATCGCGACCGCCGTGAAGGTCTCCGGCGACAATCCGGTGCTGATCGACAGCTACCTGCGGGATGCGGTCGAGGTGGACGTGGACGCGGTCTCCGACGGGGCCGACGTCTACATCGCTGGAATCATGGAACATATCGAGGAGGCCGGCATCCATTCCGGTGACTCCGCCTGCGCCCTGCCGCCCCACACACTGGGGCAGGATATCGTGTCTGAGATCTGCCGCCAGACCGAGCAGCTCGCACTCGGCCTGAAGGTCGTCGGCCTGATGAACGTGCAGTTCGCGGTTCAGAACGGCGACATTTTCATTCTAGAGGTCAACCCGCGCGCCAGCCGCACCGTGCCTTTCGTGGCCAAGGCAACCGGCATTCCCATCGCCAAGATCGCCGCGCGCGTTATGGCCGGCACGAAGCTGGGCGAATTCGATCTGAGCGACCGGAGCGTCGGACAGGTCAAGAACGGCCATGTCGCAGTCAAGGAAGCGGTCTTTCCCTTCGCGCGCTTCCCAGGGGTCGACATTATGCTGGGTCCGGAAATGCGCTCGACCGGCGAAGTCATGGGGCTCGACAGCTCCTTTGACCGGGCGTTTTTGAAAGCGCAGATCGGCTGCGGCGCACCGCTGCCCGAGACCGGCACCATCTTTATTTCGGTCAAGGACGGCGATAAAGAAGCCATGACGCCGGTGGCCAGAGCCCTGATCGATCTGGGCTACAAAATCATCGCCACCCACGGCACAGCCGCTTACTTCGTCGAAAAAGGTCTCGAAGTCCAAGGGGTTAACAAGGTCCGCGAGGGCCGCCCTCACATTGTCGACAGCATGATGTCCGGCGAGGTGCAGTTGGTTTTCAACACCACCGAAGGCGCGAAAGCCATCGCCGACAGCTTCGAACTTCGCCGCGGCGCGCTCAACAGCTCGATCCCTTACTACACCACGGTGGCGGGCGCGGCGGCGGCGGTGCAGGCCATAAATGCGATGAAAGCTGGTCAGCTTGATGTTGCGCCGCTACAGTCTTATTTTAGAAGTTCGTTTTAGCGCGGCGAATTTGAGTGAACCGCGCAGTTTCTTCAAACCTTTAGTGATAAGTTAGGTGGCGGACGTACGCCGATGAGTGAGAGATTCCCAATGAGCGCGGACGGCTTGAACCGTCTGGAAGATGAGCTGAGACAACTGAAGAGCGTCGAGCGGCCGGCCGTGATCCGCGCCATCGCCGAAGCCCGTGAGCACGGCGATCTCTCGGAGAACGCCGAATACCACGCGGCGCGCGAACGCCAGAGCTTTATCGAAGGCCGCGTCATGGAGCTGGAAGACAAGATTTCCCGCGCGGAAGTCATTGATGTCTCTAAGCTTTCCGGCGACACCGTCAAGTTCGGCGCCACGGTGACCATCGTCGATGAAGACACCGATGAAGAGATCACCTACCAACTGGTCGGCGATGTGGAAGCGGACGTGAAGCAGGGCCGTCTGGCCATTTCCGCGCCGCTGGCACGGGCCATGATCGGCAAGGAAGTCGGCGATTCCGTCGAGTTGAGCACGCCCTCGACCGAGAAGAGCTACGAGATTCTCTCGATCAAATACGTCTGACGTCAGGCTTCTGCTCCCGGCCCCAAGCACCCAGATTTGAGATCGGTTCGGCCCCTCGGCGCGCTGCGTTGAGGGTTCGTCCCCGCGCGCGGCAAGCCCGCCTCCGGCCTTTTCGTTTTGACGTTTTTATCCCCCGGATGCGCCCTCTTATCCCCCAGAAACAAAACGTTATGACATACAAATGCCACAGCTTCGGCCAAATGCCACAGCTTCGGCGATCGGTGCCGCTGAAGCATGCCCGTGCTCACAAATCACTTGAAGTCGGGGGATATCTCAGAGGGGACAGCCGTCGGTTTTTGGTGAGCATTTTTCGCTCGTCATTTTCGGTCGGCATTTTTTCGGCCGTCATTTTGATCGTCATTTCTTTGGGGCGGGGGCATTTTCCCCAAAGGCCGGGAAGGTGATTTCAGACGCGGGCGTGAGCACAAGTCGGGGGCTTGAGCGCAAGTCGGGGGCGTGAGTCGCGAGTCCGGGGGGTAAGTCAGAATTATGGAAGGCGAGTCAGAATTCGTGGTAACAGCCAGGAGCCATTCCGCGCCGGACAACCCCACGCCGAACAACCCCACGCCGGACAACCCCAAGCCGGGCAACGCCGCGCCGACCGATTTCCTGTTCCCGGACGGCTTGGCTTATTCCCCGGCGGGCTGTTGATTCCCCGGCGGCCTTTTTATTCCCCGGCGGGCGGCTACTCCGCGACGGGCTCCAGGCCGGATTCCAGATCGATCGGCACACCGGGGCGCCACTTGGAGGTCCGGATGACCTGGATGGTCTGCACGGTGACCACGTGAGGTAACGCGGTCAGCTTGGTGGTCAGCTCGTTTTCGTGGGCGGTGTTGCGGGCGACCAGCTTCAGGACGAAGTCATGGGGGCCGCGTGCCATGTTGCATTCGCGCACCTCGCGCCAGTCGGCCAGGGTCGCCTCGAATTCCGAGAGCACGGCTTCCGACTGGGCGTCCAGGCCGACCAGGGCGAAGAAGCTGACCTCGAAGCCCAGTTCCTCGGCGTCCAGTTCGGCGTGATAGCCGCGGATGTAACCGGCCTCCTCCAGCGCGCGCACCCGGCGCAGACAGGGCGGCGCGGAGATGCCCGCGCGGCGCGCCAGCTCCACGTTGGTGATCCGCCCATCTTCCTGAAGATCCTGGAGAATTTGGAGATCGATCCGGTCGAGTTTTACCCGGCGCATAGGCCATCCCTTGGAAAACAATTCAGCTTATTCGCTCGCAGATTCGCGCAACAATATTACCCAGGCTCGCCGCATACGCAAGAGCGCAGACGGTCCCGGGAGCCTGTTTTAACCGCGTCATCCCGGTCATTCGCCTGCGCTGATTTCCGCCTTCATGAAAGCGCAAGCAAAGCTTGCCCTGACTTTATCGAGGGGCGATAGTCGCGCGCGCATTTGAGTGAAAATCCATGACCGACAGACAAGAGAGCGATACCGTGAGAGCGACGCCGTGAGAGCGACCTGCTGGGCCATGAGCGAGGGCCATGCCGGCATGGAAGTCCCGGCGGTGGCGCTGGCACGGGCGCTGGGGTTGGAGCCCGAGATAAAGCGGGTGAAAATCCGCAAACCCTGGCGCTGGATACCACCGCGCTTTCTGCCCGCCCCCCTCTCCTATGCCGGACCCGATGGCGATGTGCTTGCACCGCCTTGGCCCGACGTCATCATCACCTGCGGCCGTCAGGCGGTCGCGCCCGCCGCGGAGATCCGCCGCCGCTCAGCCGGTCTGGCAGGGGCCAAGACCTTCGCCATCCATATCCAGAACCCCAGAGTGCCCTTCGGCTGGTTCGATGTGGTCGTCGCGCCGGAGCACGACCAAATCTCAGGCCCTAACGTCATCACCGGGCGCGGCAGCATCAACGGCATCACGCCGGAGCGCCTGGCCCAGGCGGCAGAGGAATTCGCCCCGCGTTATGCCGCTCTGCCCCGCCCCCTGATCGGCGTGATCATCGGCGGTGCCAACCGGGTCTATAAAATGGATGCCCCGGTGGTCGAGCGTCTGACAGCACAGCTGGCCGCGCTCGCCCGCGACAAGGGCGCCGGGCTGGCGGTCACGACCTCCCGGCGAACCGGCGCTGCCAACGAGGCGATCCTGCGCGCCGGGCTGGCGGACACGGCAGCGGACATCTGGGACGGCACAGGCGCCAACCCCTACTTCGGCATCCTGGCCCTGGCCGATAACCTGCTGGTGACCGGCGATTCCGTCAACATGGTCTCGGAAGCCGCAACCACGGGCAAGCCGGTCCAGGTGATCGAGCTGGCGGGCGGTTCGGCCAAGTTCAAACGCTTCCACGACTCCCTGCGCAGGGACGGCATCACCCGCCCCTTCACCGGCGAACTGGAAAGCTGGAGCTACCCGCCCCTCAGCGAGACCGCCCGCATCGCCGAAGAGATCCGCACCCGGATGCCCGAGGCATTGCGGGCGCGGCTGAACCCCGGATCTTTGTGAAGCCATCCCCGCCACCGGATCTACCCGGCCTCCCCCCTGGCACGCAAAGAGCGACGGCAAGCTGATCCTGCACAACGGCAATGGCGAGCTGCTGGCCACCTGCGAAGTGCAGATCGCCTGCGGCGGGTCGTTGCTGCGGCGGGTGTAGGAGATGTTCGAGGCCGAGGAAGTGAAGGCCGCGGGCGGGGACGGTTACATGCTGATCCGGGACGTGACCTGTAGGTTATTTGGGTATCATGGGCCGGTTAAGGGGGAGAGCGCGTTTAGCTTTGACCATATGTTTGGGTTTTAGACAGAACATCTATAGACAAGCACTTGATATACGTAGAAAACGTGGGCACAGAATAGGTTACCCACACAAGGTTCGTTCATTAAGCAAACTTCGTATTGCACGCATAGGACTGAGTACGGTTTCCTGCTAAAATTGAACCATCTCTGAGGACGAAATAGTTCAAATGTTGCAAGGACAAAACTTCGATTCTGATCTGGTGTTCCGATCTCTTGTCGAAAGTGGGTTTGAATTTCTTATCAAGTCTCTCAACGAGTTTGAAGCCAGCCCTAAATTCTCAACAGTTCATTTCGCTGCCGCATTAGAATTGTTCCTCAAAGCTCGCCTTATGAAAGAGCACTGGTCGCTTCTGGTTGAGAGATTGGATAAAGCGAACCCCGATGCTTTCGTTCAAGGACAATTGAAAACAATCACGCCCAACGCGGTTATGGAACGTCTAAACAGCATCTGTGCTGACCCAATTCCGGAAGCGGCTAGAAAGACCTTTCAAGAGATCGCACAACATAGGAACCGCATGGTTCATTTCGTGCATGGAGTGGCAAAACCGCCTGAGCTAGCTCAAAAAGAAATTGATGACGTCGTAGCTGAACAGTGCAAAGGATGGATGCACCTGCACCAGCTGCTTGTGGGTGGCTGGGCGCCGCACTTCGTGGATTTTGAGGTTAAGATCGCGGATGTCGAGACAATGATGCAGAGACATCGCGGATATCTCGACGCTAAGTTTGGTTCTTTGGCGGAAACCATCAAGAAACATCTGGACGCTGGGCAAAGTGTTCGATCGTGCCATAGCTGCGGTTATCAAGCCTTATTGGTCGAGCCCGTCTCAGGTGCCATTTCAGCGGCATCGTGTCTCGTATGCTGGTATACTGGGTCATTCGTGTCCGTAGACTGCCCTGGCGAGAGATGCCATCAGCAAATCGAATTCGATTCCTACGTAGGTCCTCCGACGCATTGCCCCTCATGCGGCGCAACCATTATGGAATGGATATCAGAAGGTTTGGACACTGGCGATCCAGTCACGCCAGATAACTACTTTGACCATACCCCGATAAACTGTCCGCACTGCAATGGATATCATAGTGTGGTTGAACACCACGATGGCTATGTCTGCACTGAGTGCTTCGAGTATTCGGAGGAAGTTGGAACGTGCGGCTGGTGCAGTGAGGGACAGCTCGGAGGAGTGTCGGAAATGAGCCACTATAACGGCTGTGCATTTTGCGACGGCAGGGCGGGTTGGGACAGGGACTGAAGTTTTAAAACACTTGAATTTGTGAATATCGAGACCGTCTCATTATATCTGCCCTATCCAAATGGCTTTGAACGTTTGTGACAAAAAGCAATCCACAAGAAACTGCACCAGTCAAATAGCAGCCAATCTCACTAAAACTGCTGAATAGCAAACCACCAGAACACTACCATTCAAGGTAGTTTTCGTATGAAAATCGTGCCATGGTTACAGTTACACTGAGTTTCTGTTGCTTAGCGTCTTCAAATTCCCCATAATGTTCTTGTTTTGTTCACGGATAAAAATATGGCACAGAACTCTGCAATCGAATGGACTAACGCAACGTGGAATCCAGTGACTGGCTGCACAAAGATTAGCGCGGGGTGTGACAATTGTTACGCTGAGCGTTTCTCCGAGCGATTCCGTGGTGTTCCTAACCACCCCTTTGAGCACGGTTTTGACTTGATGCTTAGGCCTGAACGGATGGAGCAACCCCTCACTTGGAAAAAACCTAAAATGATTTTTGTGAACTCGATGAGCGATTTGTTCCACAAAAAGGTGCCCAACAGTTTTATTTCCGAAGTATTCGAAACAATGGAACGTGCGAACTGGCATGTGTTTCAAGTGTTGACAAAACGAAGTTCGCTCATGAAACGGTTCGTAAACACTCGCTATAGAGATAAGCCCGTACCGAGTCACATATGGCTTGGTACATCTCTTGAAGATCACTCAAAACGTTCTCGAATCAAACACCTACAAGATACGAACGCTGAGGTGCGATTTCTGTCTATCGAGCCGTTGATTGGGCCTCCAGGAGAACTTGATCTTTCAAAAATACGATGGGTGATCGTTGGAGGAGAAAGTGGTCCTTTCGCAAGACCGATGCAGCTATCATGGGCTAGATCTGCGCGTGATCAGTGTACCGAGCAGGGCGTACCCTTCTTCTTCAAGCAATGGGGAGGTTTTAGACCTAAATCGGGTGGTCGTGAATTGGATGGTCGTGAATGGAATGAGTTTCCCAAAGTATTAATAACTTCGAAAATGCCAGATCGGCAAATTATCGCTAGCGGTTAAGACTAATGCTCGAACCTAGCGCTTATATCGATCGCGAACAGACTTACGTGAAGCACTTCGTCCTAGAAAAATATTTAGAGCGAGTTGCCTACAACATATTCTCATTTCAAACTGACTTTACCTACGTAGATGGCTTTTCAGGGCCGTGGAAATCTGAGAACGAGCGCTACGAAGATACATCGTTTTTCATAGCAATTGCGCAGTTGCGAGCAGTGCGGTCGAATATAAAAGACAGCCGCAATAAGGACGTCAATTTTCGATGTATGTTCATCGAGAAAGCCCCGAAAGCGTTTCAAGAACTCGAAGAAACCGTTAGAAACATTCAAGATGTGCCTATTGAACTGATTCACGGATCCTTCGAAGATAACGTAAGCCGCATTAGTGAATTCGCGAAAACTTCTTTTTCTCTGATATTCATTGACCCAACCGGCTGGCAAGGTTTCTCACTTGAAAAAATCACCCCTCTTTTGAATCTACGGGGAGAGGTTCTTATTAATTTTATGTCGAACTTTATTGTTCGATTTCTTGAAGATCCAAGACCCGAGATAGCTAGTTCTTTTGATAACCTGTTTGGGAAAAACTGGTTCTCTGAGTGGAGTCAACTGCACAGTAGCGGATTGAGTAGGGAAGCTGCAGCAATCGAAGTATATACTCAACGGCTAAAGAGAGTAGGTAACTTTAAACACGTAACCTCCACTAGGATTCTGAAACCAAAAGCAGACCGCTCATATTTTTACCTAATATATGCAACGCAGCATTGGAAAGGTGTTCAAGAATTTCGGTCCGTTGAAAAGAAGGCAATTTATGAACAAGAGCGATTAAGAAATGCCGCAAAATATACAGCAGAGGTCGCAAAAACAGGCCAAAAGAGTCTTTTTGGAGAAGCTGTTATGGAAGCATCTAATAAGACATACGAAGCTGAACGAGAAACGCAGCTTGAACACGCAGAATCTAAACTGACTGAAGCTCTGCGAAGACATCCTGAAGGCATCAAATATGAAAAGCTGATTGGGATAATTTTGGAGACGCCATTGGTTTGGGAAAGCGATCTAAAGAAATGGCTTTCCGACCTAAAGCAAAGCAACAAAGTTATGATTCCGGAGATGACCGGCAAACAAAGAGTACCTAAGGTTGGGTATTTGATTTTGCCTACCTAACAACAGCTTAAGCATGTAAGGAAATGGTGTCCGATCTAATAGTATTGCCCTGGCCTTGAGCCTGAAACCCGCCGCCGTTGGTTGGCCCCGTGCGCCCTTTGCCTAAAATACATCAGTAAGACCTCAAGACCTCCGATTCCTCCACAAAATAACGGCGACAAACGGTAAAAGGCGTTCTCCCCCCGCAAATGCCGGATTAGAGCAACTTGCGGTTAAGCTGCCTCAAAATTCGCTGCCCCTCAAAACGCAGATTGTGAGAAGCTTCACCATACGAGAAAACGCTAGCCGCTTCAGTACAAAGCACTCCATTCGCGAACCCGGGGGTTAAGCAATGGGCCAGCTTCAGAGAACCATCCACGAAAAACTCGATCCGAGCGACAGGTCCGGTCCGATCAGCCGGGGACTGGATCTCTTTCTGATCGCGCTGATCGCCATCAACGTCGCGGCCGTTATCCTGGAGACCGTCGACAGCATCGAGACGCGGTTCCGCATGGCCTTCTGGGTGATCGAGGTCATCTCGGTGGCGGTCTTCAGCGTCGAATACGCCGCGCGGGTCTGGGCGAGCCCCGAAGATCCCGAGTTCCGGGACCGCAAACATCCCAGGCTGGCCTATATGACCTCGCCGTTGGCAATCATCGATCTGGTGGCCATTCTGCCGTTCTACCTGGGCTTTCTCGTGGACATGGACCTGCGGTTCCTGCGGGTGCTGCGCCTGCTGCGGATTCTCAAGCTGACCCGCTATTCGCCGGCCATGTCGATGCTGCTGGATGTATTCCGGGAAGAAGCAAATGCCTTTCTCGCGGGCTTCTTCATCCTGATCGTTCTGCTGGTTCTGGCCGCGAGCGGGGCCTATCTGGCCGAACATCAGGTTCAGCCGGAGAAATTCGGCTCAATCCCCGAGGCGATGTGGTGGGCCATGGCCACGCTCACGACCGTGGGCTACGGCGATGTCGTGCCCATTACAGCCGCCGGACAGATCTTCGGGTCCCTGGTCGGTGTCGTGGGCATCGGCATGGCTGCCCTGCCCGCCGGTATTCTGGCAAGCGGCCTGGCCGATCTCTTGCGCCGCCGGCGGGCGGCCCTGACCAAGCAGCTTCGCATCGCCCTGGAAGACGGCGTGATCGATGCGGACGAGGAACAGGAGCTCGAGGCGATGCGGCGTGAACTGGGGCTCAGCAAACGCATCGCCGAGGAAATCAGGGCGGATGTTCAGAAGTCACGCAGCGATAACCTCGTCGGCCAATGCCCCCATTGCGGCCGAAACCTGAACTGACAGGACCCGAGCCGGCACTGGGTTTTTGCGACTGCTTTGCCGGCACTCCTGATCGTGGTCGGGGTCGGGGTTGGGGTCGGGGTCGGGGTCGGAGTCGGGGTCAGCCTGAGCTCACCCCCGACCCCTGGTTTCCTCACCTCACGATCAATACACAAGATACAGGATTTCAGTCACTTTTCTCCCCCGGCAACTTGAATGGTCAGTGATCGCCTCGTTCACCTAGTTCACTCCATCGCCCGCGGGAGCGGGCACTTAAAATGGAGAGTGAAGTGATCAAAAAACTTGTTACGGCTTTCGCTGCCGCAATCACCTTGGCCCTCGCCTCTTTGCCGGCTACGGCTGGAAACCAGTTGGCCGTTGCCATCGGTGGCTACGATACAGTCTCATATCATCAAGGCGGTCCCGTGCCGGGTGAGGCCCGGATCAACCATTTCTGGAACGGAGCGATCTGGTACTTCTCTTCGACGGAAAACCGGGACAGCTTTGCCGCGGATCCCGAGCGCTATGCACCTGCCTACGATGGCTATTGCTCCTGGGCGGCCAGCCAGAATTACAAGGCACCGGGCGACCCGAATGTCTGGCAAATTGTGGACGGTACGCTATACGTGCAGGTCCATCCGCGCGCACAGGAACTCTGGCAGGCGGATATCCCCGCACATATCGTTGCGGGCGATGAAAACTGGCCGCGCATTCACCCCTTCTAAGAATAGCCGATAACTCAACAGGAGAACTGGAACGCCGCGCCCCAAGGATGGCAGGTATTTGTCTCTCTCGGACACCAGCCCCGGCGCGGCGTTTCAGCAGAGCTCTCTGACTTCAGATCGATGCCCCCAGAATCGGAACGGGTGCAGCGGTCGAGAAAAGCAAAACAGCCGGGGGTCAAAGAACCCGCCCATGACGGGTCGGATTGAGCTACCCCGGATACTCGCCCTCGCCCCGCAGACCCGGCCCGCGCGGCGGCTGGCCAGGCTCAGTAGGCGATGACCGGGGCCTGGTGGAGCAGGCTGTCGTCTTCGATCTGCTTCACCAGGAAGTCCGCCACGTCATTGCGGGAGATGAGTCCGTTGCGCCAGCTTTCGGGTTCGACCAGGACCCGGGTACGTCCGCTGCGGGGACCCGGGGTCAGGACCACGGGCCGGACGATGGTCCAGTCCAGATTGCTCTCCTTGATCATCTGCTCCTGAAGCGTCTTGTCGTCATAGGCCTGTCCGAGAACCAGGCGGAAAGGAATGCGCTGGAGACAGTTGATGCTGGCCTTGCTGTCGCCGGCGCCGAAACCGGTGACCGCGATCAAGCGCTTCACGGCGGCGGCCTCCATCGCCGGCACCAGGATCTGCGTAGCCCTGGAAAAGAGGGTGATCGGCCCGAAGATCATATTGTGGCCGGGCCGCACGCCCAGCGCCTGGATGACGACATCGATCCCATCGAGCGCGGCCGCGATGTCGTCTGCCTTCAGCGCGTCGCCCGGAACCTTTTCAAGCGCTTCGTGGCGAAGCCGGATCTGCCCGGCGCTGCGCGCCAGCGCACGCACGCGGTGTCCGCAGGCCAGGGCGCGCTTCACGGTCGCGAGGCCGATCCCCTTGCTGGCGCCGATGACGAGAACATGAGCCATGGTCGGTTCCTTGTGTTTAAGATTTTACCTGTCGAGAGGGCCTGTGCATAGGGTCAATCCTGCGCTGACCCTGTCCCCGCCCCCGCCCCCGCCCCTGCCCCGGCCCCGGAAGGCTGACAGGCTTCGCAGGCAAAAGCCCGGCGGCCGTCGATTTCGAACCGGCGGATTTTCTGTCCGCAGGTGGGACAGGAGGCTTTCCCGAAGATGTTCACCCGCTCGCGGGTACGCGCCTTAGAGGGTGCCGCCCCCTCCGCCACCCTCTCCACGGTGATGATCGCGTCGTGCTTCACCCCGATGGCCAGCAGGGCCTTGGCATCGTTCCAGATGCGGTCGAAGCGATCGCGGCCAATGTCCCGCCCCGGGGTCTCCGGATGGATACCCTGCCGCCAGAGGATTTCCGACCGGTAGATGTTGCCGATCCCGGCCATCACAGACTGGTCCATGATCAGGCGCCCGATCGGCGCCCGGCTCTTTGCGATGCGTTTGAAGGCACGCTCCGGATCGGCATCGCTGCGCAGGACATCGGGTCCGATCCGCTCGACAAGCGACTGGATCTGCGGCGGGTCGAGCAGCCGGCAGATGTTCGGGCCGTTCACATCCACGACGTGGCTCTTGCCGACAAGCCGGACCCGCACGGCGCCGCGCGGCGCGCTGAGCGGCAGCTTTTGTTTGCGCAGGCGGCCGAAGAGGCCCAGATGGATATGCAGCGCGTCGCCGCTGTCGAAGCGATAAAGCAGATGCTTGCCATAGGCTTCGACCCCGACGCACCGCCGCCCGTCGATAAGGGCCGCGCCCTCGGCGAAGCGTCCCTGTGGCGAGGAGACAGCCAGGACCTGTCCGGCAAGCACACGGCCATGGTCGCGGGCGGCACGATGGATGGTATGACCTTCAGGCATCAGGGCCCAACTCTCTTGCCGCCGGTTTCTCGGATGTGGGTCATAGCCTTTACGATGATCGCAGGTGTTCAGATCAGCAAGCGGCGTGCATGGGGGGCGCGCGCCCGGCCGAAAATTGCAGACAGTACACTTTCACATCATCCGAACTGCGATGCGCTTCGTAAAAACTCTTACGACCACAAAGATCAGGTCCACAGGCACGATGAACCGCCGCGCGCGATGTCATCCCGGCCTGCCCTGATTAGGAACAGGTTCTGGCGTGACCCGTCCTCCGACCGGGAGGCGGTCTCGCTGGTTCGCTGATCAATCACAGGAAACTGATAGGAGAAAGAACCATGCGTCGTATCTTCACCCTGGTCGCAGCCGCGGTCGTGCTGGCCGGCACCGGCCTCTCGGCTATCGCAGGCGGACACCTCTCTTCCGAGAAGTCCATCGTAAAAAATGCGGCGGAGGCCGAAAATCTGACCACCCTCGTCGCCGCCGTGCAGGCAGCCGGCCTGGTCGAGGCGCTCGAGGGCGAGGGTCCGCTGACCGTATTCGCGCCGACCGACGAGGCCTTCGCCAAGCTGCCCGCCGGCACCGTCGAGGATCTGCTCAAGCCGGAAAACAAGGATAAGCTGGTCGCGATCCTGACCTATCACGTGGTGCCCGGCAAGTTCATGGCGAGCGATCTGGCCGGCCAGAAGCTCTCCGCGGCGACGCTGGAAGGCAGTGAAGTCGCAATCGATGCCTCCAGTGGCGTGAAGGTGGATGAAGCCACTGTTGTGGCGGCCGACATCGAAGCGTCGAACGGTGTCATTCACGTTATCGATACGGTGATCATCCCGGGCAGCTGATTTCAGTTCCCTTGCCTCGGGTCCAGTCCGCTGTGCCCGAGGCAAGGGCTGATTGACGCCCCCCCGGCTCCAGGGTGGGTGACCGGTCAGGCCGCCTTGACGGCACTCAGGAACCTATCCACCTCACCGCGCAGAAGTTCGGTTTGCTGCGAGAGTCCCTTCGAGGCATCCAGAACTTCGTTTGCCGCGTTGCCAGTCTCGGCACTGGCTTTGCTCACGTCCGCGATGTTGCGGTCAACCTGTTCGGTGCCGCTGGCGGCTTCCTGGGCGTTCCGGCTGATCTCCCCAGTCGCCGCGCCCTGCTCTTCGACGGCAGCGGCAATGGCGCCAGCCACCTCGTTGACCTGACCGATGGATTTCGCGATCTCGTCGATCGCCCCGACCGCCTCGCCGGTCGCGTTCTGAATTCCCGAGACCTGCTCGGCGATCTCGTCCGTGGCCTTGCTGGTCTGGGAAGCGAGGTTCTTGACCTCCGAGGCGACGACGGCAAAGCCTTTGCCCGCTTCGCCCGCGCGCGCCGCTTCGATCGTCGCGTTCAAAGCCAGCAGGTTCGTTTGTTCGGCGATGTCGTTGATCAGATTAATGACCTCACCGACCTTCTGCGACGCCAGGACCAGACCCTGGACTTTCTCGGTCGCCTGTTCGGCTGCGTTGACAGCCGCATTCGCGGTGCTGGACGAGGTGGCAACCTGGCTCGATATCTCCGTGATCGAGGCGGAAAGCTCTTCCGATGCGGCCGCCACGGTTTGGACATTGTTGCTCGCCTGCTGAGATGCGGCGGCGACAGAGCCTGAGCTCTCGCTTGCGCTTTGCGCCATGACGGTCATGGACTGCGCCGTCGCGCCCATCTGTTCGGTCGCGGAAACCACGCTGTTGATGACCTCTCCGACCTGCCGGTCGAAGCCCCTGGTCAAACCCTCGATGCGCTTTGCCCGCTGTTCACGGGCGGCCCGCTCGGTTTCCTGCTGCGCGGTCAGCTCATCGGCCTTGATCATATTGTCCTTGAAGACCTGCACGGCCTTCGCCATGGCGCCCACTTCATCGCCGCGCTCGGTGCCCGGAATTTCCGTCGACTTTTCGCCTTCCGCGAGGCGGCCCATGGCTGCGGTCATACGACCGATCGGTCCGGCGATACTGCTGCCGATGATCCAGCCGATACCGCCGCCAAGAACCAGAGAAACGATGATCCCCGAGACGATAGCGACGTCGGTGGAAGTCTCGGTTTCAAGGTTTTGTTGCTTGCGGATCTCCATCAGAGCGGCTTCCTCGGCCGAAAAGTCGGCCATCAAAGCGCGAAACCTGTCGAAGTAGACTTTACCGCGTGCTTCACCGATCAGATCGGCCATATCGTCCATGGTCTTGGCGCTGCCGATCTGGCGGCGCAACCCGATCATGGGCTCGGTCACCCCGGTCTGCCAGGACTTGATGGTTTCGTTCACTTCCGACAGGAGC
Source organism: Denitrobaculum tricleocarpae (assembly GCF_007004665.1). Classification (GTDB taxonomy): domain Bacteria; phylum Pseudomonadota; class Alphaproteobacteria; order Kiloniellales; family Kiloniellaceae; genus Denitrobaculum; species Denitrobaculum tricleocarpae. The sequence continues at coordinate 38,911 of NZ_ML660069.1, forward strand.
GCAACCTGTGCCGGATTGTCGCTGACGGTTTCGCTGAGCGAAGCGGTAAGATCGAAAAATCTGGCGGAACCTGCGTTGTAAGGCTCGAGAAACTCTTCCTTGCCCGCCAGCAGGTAACCCCGCATGCCGGTTTCCATGTCAACGGCAGCCGCAATGATGTCGTTGGCCTGCGCCATCACCCGGTAGGTGTGTGTCACCCATCCGATGGTCTGCTCGGCAAGGCTGCTGTCCACGCTTGGCGCGCGCAGCAGCTCGGCAAAGTCGCTTTCACGCTGGACCAGCAGCACACGCTCACGCTCGATGAAGGTGGCGATCTGATCCCGGAACCTGTCGAAGAACGCCTTGCCCTTTGCCTGCCCGACGAGGGCGGCCATATCGTTCATGGTTTCCGCATCACCGATATCCCGGCGCAACTTGATGGTCGGTGTCGTGACTTCGGCCTGCCATTCGCGCAGAACCTTTTCCACCTCGCCCAGCCGGGCGACCTGCCCCGGATTGTCGCTTACGACCTCCTGCAAAGACGTGATGCCCTCGTAAGTGGCCTTCTCACCATTGTTATAAGGCTCGAGGAATTCATCCTTTCCCGCCAACAGGAAGCCGCGCATGCCGGTTTCCATATCCACGGCGGCGGCGACGATTGCGTCGGCTTTGCCGAGAACCTTATAGGTGTGGTTCACCCAGCCCGCCGTCGTCGTGATTTTGTTGATGCTGGTAATCGCGATCACGCCCAGAGCCAGCGTAAAGATCAGAGGTATAGAAATACCGAAAAGAACTTTCGGCTTCGTTTTAATCGACGACCAATTCATAACCGCGGCTCCGGATCAGCTGCACTCTCAGGTGGAATTTGCGATCCTCACAATGCGATACAAAGGTTGCTAACTGTTTAAACAATTTGTATTTGTGTAAACATTATTCTTCTGATCTACGCAATTTCTGCGCAGGCTGGGCCGCCTGCCCTCTGCAGCTTGCAAAAGGCAGGCGGTAAACGGCAGCCGCGTCATCACGAAAGACAGTGGTCGGGCCCAGCGCTCACCGATCAGACGATCGCGCCAGCCCCTGGACCGGATCAAGGTTAGATGGAATCGCCTTCGGCGATCCGTCGTACCGGTGAGTCTGCTCTAACACTATGACGCGCTCCAGGCGCTCCCGGGACGTTCAATTCAGTAAGAAGGAACGCCGGGGAAACTGCAGGCGCCACGGCTGTAGACGTCTTTGATATGGCCGACCCTGTTCATGCTGATCACGAGATGACCATCGCAGTTATGAAAGCTGACCGTGGCGTTGTAACCTCTGACGATGTCGCTCCCTTCCCCCGCGCGCCGGCGCGGCAGGATAGAGATTTTATCGACGTCCGCCTCGCTGATGCCCTTCGTGCTCAAGTGCCGCTCAACGTCCGGGCGCAGGTTTTCGAAACGGGCCGCTGCCGGCAGGGTGACACCGGCGATGAGAGCTGCGGAAAGAACAGCTTTAGGGATGATATTACGCATAAGAATGCTCCGCTCTGGTTGTCCATTGCAGAGCAGCTAAGAAGCCTTCTCCCATTCTGCGCGTCACGCTTTTGTGAGATGTCCGCTCGCGTCATGCCCATGAGCGTAAAAAATCCAGGCCTCCTCTGGCTTGGCGTCAGGTAAATAATTTTTATTTTAAATAACAAAAGGTTAGTGGATATTTAAACGAATTGAGTTCCGTCAATAAACTGTGACAACTTGTGATAAAGCCGGGGCTTTCGTGAGCAAGGAAACGCCGCCACCTATAGAGGTCGGCTGCGCGCGAAATTCTCAGCAAATAGCCGGGCCGGATCCGGGTTTATGCGCAATCTGGGACCGGCGCTCATTTGCGTTCCTCTCCTGCTGGCGGTCGCTTTGAACAGAGCAGGTCCAAAGGTAAGGCGGCCCCACTTGCGCGCACCCCCTGAGCTCGTGCCTTGTCTGGCCTTCGCCCGTGACGGGCGCCCTGAGCGGACGCCGCCCGAAGCGATAGACCCCGGTCTCACCAAAGAGCCCGTTTCCGCTTACCTGCAAGCCGCTGAGGCGGAAGATGACCGCGCGCGGCTTTGGTACTGTTCCTCGAAACCCTTGTAGCACTTGAAGAAGGCCGCCATCGACGTGCCGAAAACCTCGCAGGCTGCGTAGAGACTGATGGCTTCCAGATGCTGCGCCCCGCTCTCAACCCGCCGGATCCGCTCGGGGGTGACCCCGAGGTGCTTCGCGAGACGCTCCTGGCTCATGCCGTTGTGAATCCGGTACTGGACGAGGCGGCGCGCCACGAATTGATTCAGGATTTTATTCTTTTGACTGCTGTCCATGCTTCACGCTCTCCTGGCGAGAGCTCCTTTGTTAAAAGTTCGTCGATAAAAGCCGTATGGCCCGGTTCCGGTTACCGGCGGGCGATCGCGCTCAAGGCCTCGCGCCGGGCGACTGCGTTAACGATTTCCTGCTGCAGCGTGGTGCGAAGCACCGGCTTAATCAGATAGCCGTCCGCACCCGCCGAAAGCGCGGCTTTTCGGGTCTCTTCGCAGTCATCGGTGGTCACGACCAGGATCGGCGTCTGCGCGTTGGGACCCTCACCTTTCCGGACGGCGTCGATCAGTTCGATGCCGCTCAGGTTCAAAAAATTGAGGTCCGTCAGGACCACGTCAAATTGCCGCTCCTGCAGCAACTGAACCGCATGCTGAGGGCTGTCCGGGCAGGACGCATCCCCGCCAAGACTCTTCAACAGCATCGGCAGCACCCCGTGATCCAGGGTTTCTTCCTGGATCACGAGATTCTGCTGCAGGGAACGCGATCGTCCGAGCATCTTTATCTCCGTACGGCGGCAAGCCGCCTCTTCTGCAGATCAGGGCAACAGCGAATCGCCATAGGCGACCCCCGAAGCCGCAAATCCGCGTGCTTTGTTTGGGTTGGATCGGATTCACATGTTTTGGCGGAACCCCAGTATGGCTGAACCCCAGTATGGTGGAACTGAAGTGTGGTGGAACTGAAGCGGCTGCCGCTGGGTCGAGAAGACGTCGATGGTCAGGTCTCGACCAAACCATGATCCGATCTGGTCGGGGGTCGTTACCAAAGAACGGCGGGCAAAGTGAAGAACAACGGGCGTTGTAACGCCGTGCGCCACGGCCGCGGGCCGGTCGCGCCACCACAGCGAATGACAGTTGACAAGCGCCCGCAGCCCTCTAGCATTCTGCAGTGCCTGCGGAGAATTTCGACGTGAGCTATGAGCAGAAACCCAAGGTTTTCAGCCCTGAAGAGGCCCAGGCCGCACTCGGCAGAATCCGCGACAGCGGTGTGCTCGGCAGCAAGTCCCGCATTCAAAAGTTACTCGGCTATCTCGTCCAGATGGAAATCGAAGGTCAGGGCGAAAAATTAAAAGCCTACACCATCGCAACCGAGGCCCTGGGACGGGGAAGCGACTTTGATCCGGGCACGGACAGCATTGTCCGCGTGGAGGTCAACCGCCTGCGGCAGGCCCTGGAACATTACTATAATACCAAGGGCGCGCAGGAGTCGCTCAGGATCAATATCCCAAAAGGCAGCTACCGGCCGCGGCTTCATGCCTTCGGCATCCGGCCGCCTGGACCAGGGGCAAAGCCGGGGCCAGGGGCAAAGCCGGGGCCAGGGGCAGCGCCGGAATCAGTAGCGGAGGCAGCCTTGGATGAAGCCTCGGGTGACGCACCGGGGCATGCTTCGGGGCACGCGGCTCAGCCCAAGGCCGGCTCCTGGTCTTCGCATTGGTTTGCGGCGCTGACCGCCTTTGCAACCCTCGCCGCGGTTATCCTGGTGACGCTGCTGCTGAAGCCGGGCCTGGATCCGGGCGCGCCGACAGGCCCAATCGTGCTTGACCGCACCCACCAGCTTGACCGCAACGCCATCACGGTCGCTGTCCTGCCCTTCAGGAGCCTGTCGGACAGCGCGCGCGCGACGCAGCTTTCCGGCGGCATGGCCAAGGAATTGCGCAGTTCCCTCTCCAGAAACCAGGCCCTGTCCCTTATCACCAACATTCCCTTCAACGAAGGCACGAGCACGGAGGATTTGCGTGCGCTCGGCCGCAGCGGACAGGTCGCGTACTTCGTGACCGGAAGCGTGCAGGAGCTTTCCGGCAGTCTGCGTGTCGCCGTGGAGCTTTTGGACGGCACGAGCGGAGAAGTCATCTGGGCCCGGACCTACCCTGAGGATTCCCCGAAAGTCGAAGCTTTCCGCGACAGCTTTGTCATGGCGGTTTCAAGCGATCTGCGGCCACAGCTCTACAGCGCCTCAAAGCGCGCAATTTCGGCAAAAGACCCGAACGACCTCTCGGCATGGGAACTTTATCTTATGGCGACCTGGGCACCGGGCGAGGCGCTCAGCAGCCTGGAATGGGAGAAAGAACGGATCGAACTGGCGCGGCGCTCGGTGACGCTCCGGCCCCGCTTCGGCCAGGCTCACGCGGTTCTCGCCGACAAACTGGCCTATCTTGCCGCCGTGGATCCGCCGTCAAATTCCCACGCCACGCTGAAGGAGGCACTGTTTCATGCTCATTCGGCCCATGAGTTGGCACCCAGCGACGCGGACGTTCTGTTCAACCTCGCCATTCACTACTGGCACGTGGGCAAGATCGGACAGGCAACGCGGAGCATGGCCCGGGTCCTGGAGCTTGACCCCAGTCACGTCCTGGCGCGCATCCTGGTCGAGACCTTTCCCTACACCTGCAGCCCACCCCCCGACGAAGTCCTGGAGGCAGCGATCGCCTACGATGCCGCGCTCGCGCCGGACAATCCCGTGCGCTGGGTGACACTGACCTGGGTCAGCATGCTGCATCTGAACAGAAGCGAGCTGGATCTTGCGTTGGCCGCGGAACAGCGGACCCATCAGATTTTCCAGACGCCCGATACCGTCCTGCGGATGGCCGCCCTGCTGAACGGCCTGGACCGCACGGAGGACGCAAGGGTCCTGATCGAAGCGCAACGCCGGAACTGGCCCAACATAGATCCCGGGCACTTCGCCGAGGTTACCATGCCACGGCGATGCCATGAGGCCGCCGACGCCGAGCCAACTCTCCAGCTTTACCGTGACCTGGCGCGGGACGCGGACCCGGGTTAAGCGCCGCGCAAGGTGAGCCTCGGCGTGCCTCTTACTCCCAGGGCAGATCCCTGCAGGCCGCGCTCAGATGATCGATCAGCAGCCGCAGCCGCGTCGATAGAAAGCGGTTTGGCGGGAAGACGGCGTGGATATCGCGTTCGGGCCAGGTGACATAGCCCGGCAGGAGAGACCGCAGACTGCCGTCTTTCAGATGCTCCGCGACATAAAAGATCGGCAGCGCCACAATTCCGATACCCTCGAGCGCGGCATCACAGAGCACACTGCCCGAATCGCATTTAAAGCTGCCCTTCAGATCGACCTGGCCGGGCCGCTTGCCACGTCCTTTGTAACGCCACTCGTGCCGTGCGTTGTTACGGGTGTAGAGCATGACGTTGTGGCGGGCCAGGTCCGCTGGGGCGGCCGGTGTGCCATGTTGCTTGAGATACGCCGGGCTGGCGCAGATGACGAAGGGACAGGAGGCCAGACGCCGTGCGGTCAGGCTGCTGTCCTCAAGGGATCCGATCCGCACCACCAGATCGAAACCCTCTGCGGAGATATCGACGAAACGGTCATCCAGACTGACATCCAGCTCGACCTCGGGATAGCGCCGCGCGAAGGCGGCGACCGCCCGCCCCAGATACTTGATCCCCAGGCTGAGCGGCAGGCTGACCTTCAACGGCCCCCGGGGGCGGGACTTCAGCTCGTAAACCTGTTCCTGGGCCTCGCGCAGGTCGTCCAGGGCCCGTGCGGCGCGCGCGAAGAAGACCGCCCCCTCTTCCGTGACGGAAACCTTCCGCGTCGTGCGGTTGAGAAGTTTGACCTGCAGATCGAGTTCCAGGTTCTGAACCTGCTTGGAGACGGCCGAGCTGGTGATGCCGAGATCACGGGCGGCCCCGATAAAACTCTCGTTCCTGACCACGGCAATGAAGATGCCGACTCGCGATAACTGGTCCAATTTAATTATCAATCAAATGGAAATAATTTCTTTCTGAAACTCAATATTATCAATTTCAGTCCAAAACACAATCTTCCAGTCATGCAGACACCAAGCCCACAGAGAAACGGAGATAAGTCATGACACAGGAAATGAATGCCAGGCACAGTGCTTTCATCATGCGACTGGCGCTGGGAGGGATTTTACTCGCCCACGGACTGCTCAAGCTTTTCGTCTTCACCATCCCAGGAACGGTTGGCTTTTTTGAGAGCCTCGGCCTGCCGGCGATCGTCGCCTACCTGACCATCTTCGGTGAAATTGTCGGCGGTACCGCGATCATACTCGGTCTCTACACGCGGCTCGCCGCGGTCCTTTCCCTGCCCATCCTCCTGGGCGCGTTCTGGACGCATGCCGGCAACGGCTGGGTCTTCAGCAACGAGGGTGGCGGATGGGAATTTCCCCTGCTGCTGGTCGTGATCGCGATCGCCGTCGCCCTGAACGGCAACGGCGCCTATGCCCTCCGCAAGCTGCCGGTGGTGGACAACCTTATCCCGCAGACCCTGAGAGGATGAAGGTAACGGCCATCGCACAAATCCCACACTGCCAATACAATGCGCTGGGTCCCGATTTGCAGAGCATCCTCTAGAATTGCCGCGACGATAGAGATGCGGCGACGATAGAGATGCCGGGGAGATCGGGGTCCAGCCGCTTACCGCTCGTAAAAAGAGCGGATCAATGGGGCGGGCCCTTGATTCTGCCTGGCGAACAGCAAGATGATGTAGCTAAAGCCTCATCGAACGATCAGCAATAACAGGGAGCCGAATCATGCGTCTTACGGCAAAGGACTTCGATCAGGAACTTCTGGACCTCTACGATTTCTATGCGCATGGCAGAATTACCAAGCGCGAATTTCTGGAGGGCGCGGGAAAGTTCGCAGTGGGCGGTGTGACGGCGCTGGGCCTGCTCAACCTGCTGTCACCGAAATATGCGCTGGCGCAGCAGGTGGCCGAGGACGACCCGGCGATCAAGGCGGAATACATCGAGTACGACTCGCCGAACGGCCACGGCACGGTCAAAGGTTACCTGGTAAAACCGTTGGAGGTCTCCGGACCGCCGCCTGCCGTGCTGGTGGTTCACGAGAACCGGGGTCTCAACCCCTACATCGAAGACGTGGCACGGCGAACGGCCAAAGCCGGGTTCCTGGCGCTGGCCCCTGACGGCCTGACCTCGGTCGGCGGATACCCCGGAAACGACGATGATGGCCGGGCGCTTCAAAAGACGGTGGACGGCACGAAGCTGATGAACGACTTCTTCGCCGGTTTCGAACACCTGATGGCCCGCGACGACAGCAGCGACAAAGTGGGTGCCGTCGGATTTTGCTATGGTGGGGGCGTCTGCAATGCCCTGGCCGTCGCCTATCCCGAACTCTCGGCCTCGGTGCCCTTCTATGGACGGCATGCGAAAGCCGAGGACGTGCCGCGCATCCAGGCCCCTCTCCTGCTGCATTTCGGTGAGCTCGACAAGCGTATCAACGAAGGTTGGCCCGCCTATGAAGCCGCGCTGAAGGCGAACGACAAGGACTACAGGGCCTATATCTATCCAGACGCCAACCACGGGTTCCACAACGACACCACGCCCCGCTACGACCAGGAAGCGGCGGAGCTCGCCTGGACCCGGACCATCGACTTTTTCAAGGAGCACCTGGCTTAGGTCAGGGAGGTCGCGAAAAGCGAACTGGTTCGATTTGCCCCTGGTGAGGAACGTTCGACAATGAGGGTCGAGCCGGCCCCTGGGATGGCGGGTCGTTACCGGGGATCAATTTCGCTGAACTTGCTGGGGAGGGACACACACTTGCGCTCTTCCCGGAGCTCAGCCCCTCGACTTGGATGGGCCACGGCCTTAGGTTGAGGACTCCTATTTCTTGACGGTCTTGACGATAAAATTATGTTTTCTGGCAAGGAGTTAAGAGTGGAGCGATGCTATAGCATCGTGACCCCATAGCTGAAAGAAGGGCGACACGACGCTGTCCAGAACGTGGTTCCCAGAACTCATAATCTTATCGCCCGGATGGGTCGTATTTTGCCGGGTTTTAGGTGCGTTGACGCCTCTCACCGGGCCTACGGGCCCGCTTTCGAGACCTCTCCTGCCTAAAACCAGGCAAAACACGATCAAGACCATCAAGGAATAGGAGTCCTCAACCTAGGTTAAGGACCCCTATTCCTTGATGGTCGTTAGTGCGCGGAGTGTTTGCAGAAACGGACGCCAGCCGATAAGGCAGGAGGGCAGGATGTTTTCTCAATGCAAGCAGTTCAATAATGACCACACCCCCGCCGCCTGATTCGCCCTTGCATTCGCCACGGCCATCGCCCCTGAACGCCATTCCCTTCGTCTGTCCGCTGGACGGTCAGCCGCTCATGCCAGGGGCGGGTTCCCTGGTCTGCGCGGGCGGTCACAGCTTTGACATTTCAGCGCGCGGCTATATCAACCTGCTGCCCGTACAGTTTAAGAAGTCCCGCGACCCGGGGGACAGCAAGTCCATGGTGGCGGCACGGCGGCGGGTGCTGGATGCGGGCCTGTTCGATCCCCTGGCCGACGCGGTCTGCGGGCTTGCGTTCGAAGAATTTGCGGCGCGCGGGCAAGAAGAGACGCTGCTGGTGGACGCGGGTTGCGGAGAGGGTTTCTATACGGCGCGCCTTGCTGCAGACCTGCGCAATCGGATGGGGGACGCCGCGCCGAAAATTCTCGGCGCCGACATTTCCAAGTGGGCCGTGATGGCCGCCGCAAAGCGAAGTAAGGACCTGGCCTGGGTGGTGGCGAGCAACAAGCGGCTGCCGCTGGTTCAGGGGACAGTAACGGGCATTACCAGCCTCTTCGGATTTGAGACCTGGCCCGACTGGGCGGCGCTTCAAAGAAGTGGGCAGTTTGTGCTGGTGGTGGATGCCGGCCCCCGGCACCTGATCGAACTGCGCGAGATCATCTATCCAACACTCCAGGTCCACGCCCCGCCCCGTCATGAAGCCGCGACGGCAAACGGTTATGAGCTCATGGGCGAAACCGTCAGCCGGTTTGAGGCAAGTGTCCCCAACGCCGAACTGCTGATGGATCTTCTGGAGATGACGCCGCACGGGCGCAAGTCAACGGGAGCAGCACGTGACAGGGTAGCGGCGATGACCGGCCTCTCCCTGACTCTCGATGCGGTGATCCGTAAATACCGCCGCAGTTAAGACGCCCGCGACGGAGGCGATGCGGACGGACGGCGAAATCACGACTTGGCGAATCACGATCCGGCGGAAGCCTTACTGTGCGGTTCCGCCGGATCGCGTGAACCCGCTTTAGGCGGCTTTTTTCAGAGCTTTTTTAGCTTTTTTCAGCTTGGCTGACTGGGCTGCCACCTTGGCTTTGCGGCTTTTGACTTCTTTTTTCAGGTCTTTGATTTTCGATTTCTTAGACAAGGATCTGTCTCCTATCAGAGGTTAAGGGAGGTTCGGAAGCAATTAGTCCGGGCGCTTGTTCTTGCGAAGGAACTCACGAATGAAGGCGCGGATCTCCCGAGCAGCGCTTGAATCGAGCTCATCGCAGAGGTCAACAAATTGGTCTCTCTCCTCGCTGTTGATGCGAATGACCAGTTGACTGTCCTTCTTGGATTTTTTCTTCGCATTCTCTTTGGCGGCCATCTCGGACCTCACTTCCTGCACTCATATAGAGTATAGCCAATGACTATGCAATGGCTATACATATTTAAAATTTTAGAGATCGGTTTGAAGCCGGATGCTCGCCCGATATCCCTCATGTTCCCCCAACCCACACGCAGGACAAATTCTTTTTTGTCAAATCCAGCAGCCAGGCATTCTACTGAGAATTGCACTATGAGAATTATGACGCCACAATGATGTAACGAATCCTTAAGAAAAATCCACTGCGCCCCCGGGCCTGGAACTCCGATCAAAAATCGCCCAGGGGAAACCGCAGCGGCCGGGTCAAATTTAGGAGTGCTTGTATGCTGTTTCCGAAGTTGATGCAGAAGGTGATTTTAGAGGGCGACCTGCGCCTGATCGATGCGCGGGGCCGGACTTACGATTGCGGCGACGGCAGCGGGGAACGCGTAACCCTGCATCTGCACAACAGAAGTCTCGAGTACAAGCTGGTGCTCAACCCCCCGCTCTATCTCGCCGAAGCCTATATGGACGGGGAGATCACCATTGAAGAGGGCAGCCTGCGGATCTTTCTGGAGATGCTGGCGCGCAACTATCACGTCCTGGAGAAGAACAGGCTGGTCATGCTGGGCTTCAAGCTGGCCCGCCACACGCGCAAGCTGAAGCAATACAATCCGGTGGGCAAGGCCCAGAAAAACGTCGCGCACCACTATGATCTCTCGGGCGAACTCTACGATCTGTTCCTGGATACGGACCGGCAGTATTCCTGCGCCTACTTCCGCAACGGCGACGAGACTCTGGAGCAGGCTCAGACCGACAAGAAGCTGCACCTCGCCGCCAAGCTGCACCTGAACCGGCCGGGGCTGAAACTGCTCGACATCGGCTCGGGCTGGGGCGGGCTCGGCCTCTACATGGCGCAGGAAGGCGGCTGCGATGTCACGGGTGTGACCCTTAGCCGCGAACAGCACAAGGTCAGCAGCGAGCGGGTCCAGAAGGCGGGCCTGGAGAAGCAGGTGGAGTTTCACCTGCGCGATTACCGCGAAGACACGAACCGCTACGACCGCATTGTCTCCGTGGGCATGTTCGAGCATGTCGGCAAGCAGAACTATCACGAGTTTTTCCAGAAGGTCAGCGACATGCTGGAAGACGACGGCGTTTTCGTGCTGCACTCGGTCGGGCGTATCAACGATCCGGGACCGACGAACCCCTTCATCCGCAAATACATCTTCCCCGGCGCCGACGTGCCGACCCTGGGCGAGGTCCTGCCGGTGATCGAGGACGTCATGCTGGAGGTCACGGACATCGAAGTGCTGCGCCTGCATTACGCCGAAACCCTGCGCAACTGGGAGGAACGCTTCCAGGCCAACCGGGCGAAGATCGCCGAGCACTACGACGAGCGCTTCTGCCGCATGTGGGAAGCCTATCTGCTGGGCTGCGAAATGGGCTTCCGCCACCAGGGCCTCGTGGTCTTCCAGATCCAGATCACCAAGAACCCCACTGCCGTGCCGCAAACCCGCGACTACATCTACGAATGGGAACACGGCATCAAGAAGGAAGCCACGCAAGCGGCGGAGTGAGGACACGTCCCAGATGCTGCATTATGGCCCAGAGACAGACGAGGCTCAGCGGCCGCCGCGGGCGGCCGGGTGAGCCGCAGTCCTTCTCGCGCAGTTCGTTCCGGAGACTGTCGGTTTTCTGGCGCAGGTCACCGGTGATGCTCAGGATGCCGTCTGAAGACTGACTGACATCGGCGGCGGTCTCGGAGACCGTCGTGATGCCGGAAGTGATGTCGGAAGTGATGCCGGCGAAGCCGCGGGTGGCTTCGATGCTGCGTGCGATCCCGGAGGTTGCTCCGAAACTTCTGGTTTCTTACTTCACGCCAGAGTTCTATCCCCGCGGAAAAGCCTATATACTGCGTCGGTGAACAACCGGCCAGGTTTCATACCCGTCGCAGTATGAAAGAACCGCATGTCATGAGCAGGGCACCTCGGCAGAAATCCAAAGAAACAGGCATTGAAAATGCGTCTCTGTTTTTCGCGAGCCTGCCGGAAGACCTTGCCGAGGCGCTTCAGGCCCGTGCGGTCACCAGGACCTACGACCGCGGGCAGATCGTGTTCTTGCAGGGCGATCCGGCGGAGAGCGTGTTCATCGTCCTCGAGGGTTGGGTCAAGCTGTTCCGCAATACGCGGCACGGCAGCGAAGCCGTGGTCGGGGTCTTTACCAGGGGCCAAAGCTTCGGCGAGACCCTGGTCTTCCATGACGATGTCTTCCCCTTTGGAGCCGAGGCCGTCACCCCCTGCAGGCTGATGCAGGTGAGCGCCGGGACCATTTCAGATCTCATGACCTCGCGTCCGGAAGTCTGCACCGCGATCATCACCACCATTTTCAAGCATCTGCACACCCTGGTGGAACAGATCGAGCAGCTGACCACGCAGACCGGACAGCAACGTGTCGCCACGTTTCTGCTGGAGCTCTGCGCCGTTTCGTCAGGCTCCTGCACGGTCACGCTACCCTATGACAAGGTGCTGATTGCCGGGCGGCTGGGCATGAAACCCGAAAGTCTGTCGCGGGCGTTCCACCGGCTTCAGGATGTCGGCGTGCAGATTAAACAGAACCATGCCGCGATCGCAGACGTCGCGCGGCTTCAGGCCTACGTGAGCAAGGATTAGAACTAGGGTCTGTACTCAATTGGTGCTTTTCGTGACATTGGAACTGTGATTCAAGCTTTCTGATGATAGGAGGTTTGGATGGGCAGAAAGTTATTTTATCTAAGCGACGAAGAGTGGTCTCGGATC
>NZ_ML660070.1 GCF_007004665.1 Denitrobaculum tricleocarpae
CACAAACACAAACCATCCCAAAATCAACAAACAGCCAACAGAAATTCCCGCGGGGTGGAGCAGCCCGGTAGCTCGTCAGGCTCATAACCTGAAGGTCGCAGGTTCAAATCCTGCCCCCGCAACCAAAAAACATCCTGTCCGACCCGGAGACATAGGTAACAGCTTGTACCTATGACATGGGTAACACACTCGAGCCGAACGGTGTGTCGATGGTTTGCAGAGTTTTCTGCTCCAGGTCTATGTATCCCAAATCATAGTTCATAAAGCTTACGAGCCAAATACCGTCGTCGACTTCCTTTATGCCGACACGTTGTCCTGCCATGACGGTTGAGAGGTTGATTTTCTTTCTGTGCATGCAGATGCGTCCGCAGGATGTGACGATGACTTCCTTGTCGTGGAAGGGGTAAGTCAGTTCCGGCAGGCGCTGATAGGGTCTGAGCGAGGGTTGATAGACTTCGGCCTGACCGAGCGTTTTGACAGCTTCCTGACCCGCCAGATCGAAGGGGGACGGTTCAAGAATGCCAGCGAAGTGGTTCGCGCTGCCCTGCATCTGCTCGAACGTCAGGAGCGCGAGGAAGAGGCTAAGCTCGAAGCGCTCAGACGTGATGCCAAGACAGGCGCTAACGCATACGAGCGGGGCGATTACACACCCATTGCCGATGATCTTGCGCTGGATACGTTCTTTGGCGATGTAGCCGAGGAAGCCGACAAAAGATGACAGGTAGACGGTGATCCATGCGCAAACTCTCGATCACCGCTACGGCTCGCTACGATCTGACCGATATTCGTAAATACACCATCGATCACTATGGCCGCTCTGGCGCCGGCGCCTATGATGCGCTCCTCAAACAGGCCATCCGTGATGTCTGGCAAGACCCGTTTCGTCCCGGCAGCAAGGAGCGCCCCGAAATTGGACCAAACATCAGGAGCTATCATAGCACGCTGAGCCGGGAACGGTCTGCATCCGACGTTAAGTCGCCCCGGCGTTTCATCTTGTATTTTTTTGCCCCATGATGACGAAGTGGCGATCAGCCGCGTCTTGCATGACTCCCGCGATCTTGCGCGCCACATTCCGGGTGAGCATTTGGAAAAGGCACGGGACTTTGCACCGAAGATGGACAGGAACGCTGAGCGCAAAAGATGAACAGTCATTTCCCATATTGGTTACCCGTTACTTACCAAACCGGAAACAAGATCGAGTGGCTCTTCAATCGCATCAAGCATTTCCAGAGAATGGCCAAGCGATACGAAAAGAAGGGGGCAAGCGATCTCACCCTACTCAAACTTGCCGCAATCCGAATCTGCCCACGAAGTAAAGGGCGCATCACTTCGAGGTGCTAGAGCAGATCCGGTTTAGATGGAATCGCCTTCGGCGATCCGTCGTACCGGTGAATCTGCTCTACTTATATGATTTAGAGCGGGTTCACATGTTTTAGCGAAAACACAGAGTGTTTCCGTTAAAACATGACGCGCTCTAGTCTTGCATCAATCATGGGGACGATTTTCGGTTTCATTCTCCTCGCAACGGATTGATTGGAACGCGCGTCGACGTTTGAATGAGCCTTTTGCCGCCTATCAATGTGGCAGAGGGGGTTAGTTAGTCACAAATGAGTCGACATTCAATTTGAGTTCATTGAAATCAAAACGACAATCAGGGTCGACTTGTAAAACTTGCAGCCGTCTCAACCTAGGTGGCACTTTCTGTGGCAACCGTTGATCAAAAATACTTTTAGTATTGATTCAATCTAGAGGATGCAATTTCTAAAGCATATTATTTTTTTCCTACATAAAAAATGACAAATTCTAATTTTTAAGCAAATTAGTAACGCTTTTAATTTAAATTTGTATTGATGTATTTTAGGTTCTCTAAAATAATGAGGATTGTCGCATGGGGACATCATTCACGAGAACACTTGAGTTAATTGAGCGTCTCCATCGACAATGCTTGGAAGTTGTCAAGGCTGAACTTGATCGTCTCGCTGTGCGCGATCTCACGAGCGTCCAAGCAGTCATTTTATTCAACATTGGTCGCGATGAATTCTCGATCGGTGACTTGACCCAGCGCGGTTACTATTTGGGGTCAAACGTTTCATACAACATAAAAAAAATGATCAAACATGGCTATTTGTTGCAAGCCCGATCAACACAAGACCGACGACTACTACTTGTCAGGGCGTCGCCTGCGGGGGTTGAAATACACCTTGCTCTTGACAGTCTTTTCGAGGCGCACGCCAGCAACGAACTAATTCGAAACCAAGTGTCTGAGGATTGCTTGAACCGCTCTAACGAGGCACTCAGGAATTTGCATGGCATTTGGGCATCTCAAAGTCGTGCACGTTAACTTCAAGCAAGGAGTCCGGTGCTTTGGATAACTGCTTGCAAAGCACCGGAGGCGGGCTCGGTTGCAATCAACACCGAGGAAGGAATTTCACAGACACCAGCGTGGAAAACGGAGACCGCTTGTGACCAGCTCAAATATGATACCTTCTCCCCCGCCCGCAGGTGCCCCACTTGTGGAACTCTTCAATTACTGGTTTGAAGCGAAATCTGCCAAGACATCTGAAGCAATCGAACAAGCATTTCGGCTGCGGTACCAGGTTTATTGCGTCGAAAACGATTTTGAAGACCCGGAGGAACATCCCAGTGGATTGGAAATAGACGCCTTCGACGCACATTCGGTTCACAGTCTTCTCATCCATCGTCCCTCTCAAACAACGGTAGGCGCTGTTCGCTTGGTTTTGCCGCTCCGCGAAATGGCTCATTGCTTACCAATTCATGATCTTGTTGAAACTGAAGCCTTGCCTTTTCCAGTGGCAACGTCAGCCGAGATATCTCGGTACGCAATTTCGAGAGAATTCCGCCGCCGTTCCGGAGAAGAACGTTACGCTGACATTAATTGGCACGAGTTAGAGTCGAAACAGCAATTCTCAAACCGCCGGATCATGCCGCATATCACATTAGGGCTCATGCAAAATGTGCTGAGGATGGCTATTGAGCACGGCGTTTCTCATTTATGTGCAGTGATGGAGCCGGCGTTGATCAGGCTTTTGAGCCGCTTCGGACTTAACTTTCACTCGCTCGGACCGATCGTGAACTACCATGGAATGAGGCAACCGTGTTTTGCGTCACTTGACGAGCTTTTACTTTCTTCAAGGCTGAAACGTCAGGAGTTTTGGCAGGTTGGCACGAACGATGGAAAGCTAGTCGCCGCCTGCTAGTGTAAGCGTGCGAAGTTGTCGTTTCGCAACTTCTTTTGATTTCGAGATGAAGGTTGAGGTGTTTGGTGCTTCGTGCTCTCGAGCGCATTGCTCCCGTAACCGCAGCTTCGCTATTGCTCCGACTGTTAACGCCAGCTCTCTCCGTTTAGTGGTTTTGGCGTGTCGGTGCATACTATCCACCATGGTTGTAAGAGTGGCTACTCGTGTGCAAGGCTGCCGCAGGCATGCTGCGGTGACATTGATGATACGAGCGACTTCAAACCAACTTTGATGACGCATGAAACCTATGGGATTTCTTTTCTGGGCTTCGTCTCCGTACGCTTACTTGAAATTACTATTCAACAAACCGTGCATCACTACGTTATGATCGGCTGGCAAGCGAAGGTTGAGCCGTACAAAACAGAGGCGCGTTAGATGACGAAGGAAGCGAATGCGAACGAAAACCTGCGCGTCTTTGACAAACTGTCTGAAACTGCACGACTGGCTTTAAGGGCTTTTGCTCTGGCTTTAGCCTACTTCATAGCTGCTTTGCTTGGTATCGAGTGGACGCGCGAGGCGGGGAACGTTGCCGCTCTCTGGCCGCCCAATGCAATACTCCTTGCGGTTTTGGTTTATGCGACGCCAGGTCACCGGATCGTTTTTTTTAGCGTTTGCTTTGTCGCCAACGTGGCGGCCAATTTGGTCTACGGTTCACTTATCGTCGTCTCTTTGCTGCTCGCAACTGCGAATATCGTAGAAGTCGCCGTCGGCCTCTATCTCATGCGTAAACTCGTGCGCGAGGGAGAGGTTTTTGGCGACGTAACTAACTTCTCGAGGTCTTTTCTGGTGTCCGCTGTCTCAGCACCAGCGGCCGGTGCCTTTGTCGGGGCATGCACCATCTCTTACATGATGGGAGCCTCTTTTTTCGATGTGTTTAAGACCTGGTGGATCGCTGATGTAACAGGTCTGATCATCTTTTTCCCGCTTGCCTTCTTTGTTGTTCATCGCACTGAAGGCTGGTCACGGCAAGTCTCTACAATGGCCAGGGCTGTTGCTCTCGTGATCGTAGTCGCTGGGAGCGCTTGGGTTCTATTGCAGGAAAACGTCTTTGTCGTTTTCATATTGCTCCAGATGGTTTTCCTGTGGGTTGTGTTTCAGTCGAGCGTCGCTGGTTGCTCGCTTGCCGTTTCGGTGATGGGTATTGTGCTGACTTTTTTAACCCTCAAAGGTCTTGGGCCTGTTGGATCGTTGGAGGGCTTGTCGATCGCAGAACGTGTGCAGAATCTTCAAATTACTCTGGTGGCAATCGCCGTACCGATGTTGATGATTTCTATTGTACTGTCGCGGCATCGCCGGTTAGCGGCCGCGCTGATGGAGAGTGAAAAGAGGTATCGTGAACTCTATGACAACTCTCCCGTGATGCTTCATTCCATCGGCAAGGATGGCAAACTCATATCCGTAAGCGAATTCTGGCTCCGAAAAATGGGCTATACCCGGGAAGAGGTGCTTGGGCGGTCGAGTACGGACTTTCTGACGGAGCAATCGAGGGAGTATGCGAAAGCCGAGGTGATTCCGCGATTCATCCGGGAGGGTGAAATCACCGACGTGGAGTACCAATTCGTCAAGAAGGACGGCGAGGTTTTCGATGCTCTTATGTCTGCCATTCAGGAGCCTGCTGTTGGTGATGGAACTTCGCGTTCGTTTGCTGTTGTCACAGACGTTACGAAACAGAAACAATCCGAAACGGCGCTTGCACAAACTGTATCGGAATTAGAGCGATCTAACAGAGACCTCCAGCAGTTCGCGTATGTTGCCTCACATGATTTGCAGGAGCCTCTGCGAATGGTGGCCAGTTATTGTGACCTTCTGAAGTTAAGGTTCGCCGAGAAGCTGGGCGATGATGGCCGTGAGTTTATCGACTTTGCCGTCGACGGTGCTCGGCGCATGCAGGGCCTCATCAATGACCTGCTTAAGTATTCACGCGCCGGTAATCATGAATACCAGACCACCGCTGTAGATCTTGAAGAAGTGGTGGATTCTGTTCGGCGCGATCTGAGTGCTCTCATCGATGAACGTGGTGTTGAAATCCAATGCTCGGACTTGCCGACGATATGGGGGGACAGTGGACAGATACGGCTGGTTTTTCAAAACTTGATCCACAATGCGATAAAGTTTAACGACGCCACCGACCCTAGAATTGATATCGCTGCAGAGCTGGAGGGAGGACACTGGAAAATCAGCATAGACGATAACGGTATCGGTATTGATCCGCAGCATGCTGATCGAATCTTTGACGTCTTCAATCGACTGCACACGAGAGAGGAATACTCGGGCACAGGGATCGGCCTTGCAATCGTAAAGCGTGTCATCGAGCGGCATAACGGCCAAATTGCCTTGACGACGAAAGCTGGCAAAGGAACCCGTTTCACCTTTACCCTACCCAGGGAGCAATAACCCGTATCTTTGAGGCTGAACGCGTTACGGACTTGTAACGGTCTTATGATTACTCCCTGACGTGTTTCGGTCCTTCAAATGCCCTTCTTGCGGGGCGTTATCTCGCTCCTGCGTAAGAAACTCCAAGCTATTCCATAACGAGTTTGTTTCCTGTGGAAACTGCGCGAAACGTCGATGCCGGCTTACAAGCGATTGCAAAATTCAGCCCACCCGATCGAGGATCAACTTGTAAGAAGACAGTAGAAAAGAAAAATTTTGTCTGACATCAGGTTCCAAAATTGCATTTTATTTTCACAAAATGTACGACTGGAAATAGAAAATTTGCAGTAATTAATTTGCAATTTGAGTGAAAATCTTGACGAGAGATTTTAACTTATTGGTGTATAAGTGTATACTTAAATATTATGCCTACAAAATATTATAAACGTTTTCAAATTCACTTTTCCTGAGTTTCCAATCTCGTCGCCTGATTAATTTATTAGTTATTTTTTCAGTATATTATTGCGCGTAAGTTTAAAAGAAGTGCCCCTTCAGGTGGTTTTTTGAGAGCCGTTAGATACGATACTCATTGCAACCAGGTGATCAGAATTTGCAGCTATTCGGATTTCGACATTGATATCCGAAAAAATCGGATGACTTCTATGCCCACCACGAATCTAAGTAAGGCGAAGCGACCGGATGTTAAAGTGCTTCTGGTCGAGGACAACAAAGGCGACGCGCGTCTAATCTCGTTACTACTTGAGGAAATTTATGGAAGTGGATTCGAGCTTACTTTAGCAAACACCTGTAGTCTGGCATTGCACTTGGCAAACAATGAGAAGTTTGATGTCGCACTTATCGACTACAATCTACCCGACGGGTTGGGTATTGAGTTAATCAGGTTTTTTTCAAAAGAGGATCTCGCGGTTCCTGCGATCCTTCTGACCGGTCACTCTGAAAGAGCAATCGATCTCGATGCAATGAATGCCGGCGCCGCTGATTTCTTATCGAAAAACAACCTGCAGGCAACACAGCTTGAAAGGGCTATCCGATATTCTGTCCAAAGGCACAGTATCGAGCAAGAGCTTCGGCGCAGCAAAGAGGAGCTGATGCGCCGAAATCTCCAGTTGGACACGGCTAAGGCACAGCTTGAAGCTCAAACCAACAATATGATGCAATTAACAGAGCATTTGGCACAGTCAGAACTAAGCGAGAAAACTGTCTACATTATTCCGCAAGATACGGATCAGCGCCTGCAGGAACTGACAGAACACTGCCAGATTTGTGTTTGGCATGTCACAAACGAAGGTAAAACAAGATATCTAAATCCGGCGATGATAGCGCTCCTCGAAATCGATTTGTCAGCCTCGCATTCAGCATCTGATTTCTTGTCGTTTTTTACCGTGGACAGCAGACCGGAAGCTGAGTGTGAGTTCTCGAAATGGCAGAGAGGAATTGGGTCGACCTTCGAATCAGCAATTGTTAGTGCCCGCAGCGGCAAAACAAAGCGTTTAGTCCTCTCTGGCTCGCCGCTGGCAGCAGAGGGTGGAACATCATTGGATCTCTTGGTGACCGCGGTCGACATCACAGAACGGCGGCGCATAGAAGCCTCGACCAGGGAACAGGCGAGACAAGATCCTTTGACGGGGTTGCTCAATCGAAACGCCCTCCAAGAACAACTATCCCAAGCCCAGGCCAATGCCAATCGGGCTGGGCATTCTGTCGCATTGCTTTGTTTGGATTTGGATCATTTCAAGATTGTGAATGACACTCAGGGTCATCCTTTCGGCGATGAGCTTTTGAAGCTCGTTGCGAAGCGTCTTAAGGCGTCCGTTCGTGAAACGGATTGCGTCGCGCGCCTGGGGGGCGATGAGTTTGTCGTGATCCTAAATCACTTAGACTCTAATGACTCGGCAGCTATCCCTGCGCAGGTCATCATTGACAAATTGTCGGAACCATTTTGCATCAATGGTGAAACAGTTTTTACCGGGACGAGTATCGGGATCGCGACATTTCCAGACGACTCCGACACGCCGGAGGATCTGTTGAAGAAGGCGGACATGGCTTTGTATCGCAGTAAGGAAGTAAGCCGCGGCGGTTACGAGTTTTTTGATCATAGTATTCTCGAGAACCTGCTACGCACTCGCGAGCTTGAACCAGCGCTTCGGCAGGCCATAACGCGCAATGAACTACACCTTATGTATCAACCACAGGTGTGTATTTCCGGAGGTGAGGTTGTAGGTGTCGAGGCCCTTATCCGATGGGAGTCGAGAGAGAAGGGGGCCTTAAGCCCGAATGAGTTTATTCCTCTTGCGGAGAGCACCGGGTTAATCGTGCCTATCGGTGAATGGGTGCTTCGCGAAGCCTGCACCCAGTTGCGTGAGTGGCACGACGAAGGCTGGACCGAGCTCAAAATGGCAGTCAATGTCTCTGTCGTTCAGCTCAAGCGTGAGAGTTTTATTGAGACGGTTACGACGATATTGAACGAAACGGGGGTTTCGCCACGCTCTCTCGTACTTGAAGTAACGGAGAGCGGGATCATGGATAATGTGGAGCGTGCAACGCAAATTCTCGGTGCGTTGAGCTCAATGGGAATAGGGATTGCGTTGGATGATTTTGGTACAGGATTTGCCTCACTCACGTTGCTAAAGGAGTTTCCTGTCGAGCAAATAAAGATCGATCGATCTTTTGTTTCTAATATGGAAACCGATGTTGAGTCCGCTACGATCGTCTCTGCGACGATCATGTTAGGTCATAAGCTTGGGTTGCGAGTTATAGGTGAGGGAGTCGAAACAACTCGGCAGCTCGAGTTTTTGCGTAACGAGGACTGCGAAGAAGCTCAAGGGTACTTGTTTAGTAAACCCATGTGCTCAGACGATTTGGTCGAATGGATGCAAGGCTGCGACACGAACAAGCCAGCTTATTTTCCTGAAGTTGTAGCGAGTCAAATCTCCTGAATCTCAGAGTTTTTCGGTAAGTCACACTGTGTTTTTGATGTAACCGTTGGGCCTGTAGCCATGTCCTATCTTAAAAGCCGTTTGCAGATTTCGGGATACTGCATCTTTAGGAATGCCCATTGCTTGGCTTGTCTTGCTTCTCCCAGTCGCTGGGTCGTGTAGCGCCAATGGTCAGAGGCCCTGTGCATCGCTTCGCGAGACGAGATTTCTCCCTGTATTGCTTGAATTATGTTCGTGCGCAGAGCGTCGAAGTATTCCGCTTGGCCTTTGACGTAGAAATCAGGGACCGCGTGCAACATGCTCCTGCGATGGACATCGAGGAACGCTTTCGAGTAGCTCTTTTGCACCGCCGTATCGTCATAGTGTTCTGAACGGAAAGGATCAAAGAATCCCTCTGCTTCTCGAACTGCGAAAGTCGATATAGCAGGGCTTACGGCAAAAAGACTAAACAAATAAGCCAGTTCTGCATGATTCGATTGGTTTGAAACTGTATAGTTCCAGCCCCAGTTAAAGTGCGATACGCGCATAAGTTCGCCATCAATAATGCCGCCTGGTAAGACATCGTGGACGATCTTATTGCTTACAAGTGATCCCGGTTTGTTAAGAAACTTTTGAGTTCCACCCCATCCAATGTTGCAAAAAATATTCTCCTTCGAGAACCGCCGCCAGTTCTCAAACAAACTGTCCGTGTATACGTGAGGATGCAAACTCTGAGTTGCGCGAATGAGATCTTCAAGGGCAGCAACCCCCGCGTCACTTTCGAACCGAGGCTGAAAGTCATCGTCTATTGGCCAATAGCCCTTTGAATGAAAGCGCATCCACCACTCCCAAACAATAAAATCAGGGGTGCGAAAAAGAGCGCCGCCGAACCGGCCTTCATTTGGGCGATTAAAGTAGTCCATCATTAGGTCAAGGCTCTCCCAGGTTTGAGGAAGAGCAAGTTCAACGCCATGACGATCAGCAAAGCGAGCTTGCTCGTCCTTATCGTTTAACCAATCTTTGCGGAAAAACATGAGGTAGGCGTCGCCGTCCGTCTGATACCCGTATAGCCTTCCATTGTAGTAGTCGCCGACGGAGTAGAGTGATGTTGTCTGGAAGTCTTCTGGCTGATACCGCGCTGCGAAGAGATCCAGCGGTTGGATCGCACCAGCTTCAATAAGCTCTGGAAGTTCAAACGTTGCTGGTAACGCCAAATCGAAATTTGATGATCCGGAGAGTTTGTCGATTAAGACAGTGACACTGACTTGGTTGACCGGAACGACATCGATCTGAACAGCGATGCCAGTTTCAGCTGCAAAACGGCTGATAATGGGTTGGACATTCTTCTCCGAGCCTTTCGGAAGTAGAAGTCTCAGGGACGACGTGCCGCTGTCTGCCAGGGCCTTCGCTTGTTGGACGATTTGCCTGTGCAAGTGAGACAGACTGTCATCAGCTTTAGCCTTTGCAGCAACAGGAGGATACATCAAACCTGCGAGAGAGATGAACATCGCTCGTCGACGATTCATGAGTGTTGGTGGGAGATGAGGGAGCACAAACTTGATTCCAGGCTGGACAAATAACAGTTGATAATACAACTATACGCCTAAAGTGCGCCATAAACCACTCTTATTAGTTTAATATTCCCGAGCATTTAACTCCGTTCAACGAGTGCAAGTTTAAGGACTTGGTTTGCGTTTCAACCGAAACCTGACAGTCGCGAACAAACTGCGGATTGCATTCGTCGGCATTGCATTCCTATCACTTGTTGCCGTTGTCGCCGCGTTAATTAGTTTTGCGGTCATCGAAACCGCGCAAGAAGAGGTTGTTGGACATGCTCTTCCCGAGGCCTTGAATGCGCAGGAAATACGAATCCGCGCAATTGAGTTGGTCTTTGCTACATCGCGGCTGACCCAAATTGAAAGTGCTACAGATGTTGAGAAGCGATTCCGGTCTATTCGCCAGGATGCAAAGCAGTTAGGCGTGCTGATCACGGATATTGAGTCCGCAAATGGCGCAACTGCAACCAGTGCTGCACTGCGGAATTCACTTCAAACACTCCGTGCTTCGCTGGAAGAGCAGTTTGAAGTGACAATGCGACGCCTTGCACTCGATATCACCCTTCGCACTGAGTTTACGAAGACGCGTGACTTGATCGATAAGATCTTATCGGCTCTGCATCCCGAGGCGATAGGACATTCAGCAGCGTTGATCGAACACGGTAAAGCTCTCCTGTCGATGCTGGACACGGAAAGACGCTCAACAAGGGAAGCTGTTGCTGAGCGCCTCGAAAGACTCGTTAATGCTGACATTTTTGTTTTTCAGCAGCTCTCTGAGATGCAATTCAAAACGGAGATCCTTGGGTCATATTTGGATCAACTTAATTCTGCCAGCGATCAGGACAGCGTACGCAAGCTTCACGCCCTGTTTAACCCAGATTTTGAGAGCGTGTTGCGTGAGACGATCGACAGCCGCGACAGTCAGACAAGAGATGTAATTGCGACAAGTATTGTCGAGCTCTCGAAATTTACGCTTGGCCCGGATAGTTTGTTCGATAAAAAGTTCGAGCAAATCGAGAGTAGTCAGACCTTGGCAAGGCTGTCGGAAGAGAGCGTCCGCCAGTCGGCTCGAATTTCCGTCCTTACCGACCAACTGCTGTCAGGCGCAGAGCTATCTATCGAGTCAGCAGCAACCGAGGCTCGCGGGGTCATCAGCTCAAGCCGGGTCGTGCTTATTTTTGTCGCCGTTTTATCTGTTGCCGCTTCGACAGCGGCTACTTGGTTCGTTGTAACCCGCAGCATCACCCAGCGTTTGAAGCGTTTGACTGCTGTCACCCGGCGCCTTGCCCGAGGGGAACTGGATGTGGAAGTGAAAGACGACGCTGAGGACGAACTCGGCGAGATGGCTCACGCCATCTCGGTATTTCGTGAAAATGCCATTCAATTGAATGCATCCCGGGAAGAGTTGCGTATGCAGCAAGCAGAGCAGCGTCTGATCTTTGACAACGTACCAGCGCGCATTTGGTACAAAGACGACAAAAACCGGATCCTTCGTCTGAACCGGCAAGCTGCCGATGCAATGGGAATGAGCGTCGAGGATGTCGAGGGCGCTGATACTTACGAGCTTTTCCCAGCGATGGCTGCGAAATATCATGAAGACGATCTGCGGGTCATCAAATCCGGCAAGCCCATGCTTGGTATCGTGGAGAAGTTTACGCCTAAGCACGGCTCAGAAGGGTGGGTTCGAACCGACAAAGTGCCCTACACAGACCCCGAGACAGATGCGCGTTACATCCTTGTCGCGGCCACGGACATCACGCCGTTAAAAAAGGCAGAACAAGAGCTTGAGCGAGGTTTAAACGAACTGAGGCAATCTAACGAGCAACTACAGCAGTTTGCATACATTGCCTCGCACGATTTGCAGGAGCCGCTTCGCATGGTTGCCAGCTACTGCGACCTTTTGGAGCGCCGGTATTCGGAACTGCTGGGCGAGGATGGAAAGGAATTCATCGGTTACGCTGTAGATGGCGCGAAGCGCATGCAACACTTGATAAATGATATCTTAAAGTACTCTCGTGCAGGCAATCAGAAGCTTGAATTCAGTGAGGTGCAGATCGCCAATGAGGTTGAAGCGGTATGCAGCGATCTAAAGATGCTTATTGATGAAAAGAGCGTTGAGGTGAAGACGAGCGACTTGCCTGTTGTCACGGGTGATAGGGGACAAATCCGTCTGGTGCTCCAAAACCTGGTGCACAACGCCATCAAGTTTAACGACAAGTCTGCCCCGATTGTGGAAATCGGCGCATTGGATATCGGGCAGTTTTGGAAGATTAGCGTCGACGACAACGGAATTGGTGTGAACGATCAATATGCAGAGCGGATTTTCGACGTTTTCCAGCGTTTGCACACCCGGGAGGAGTATCCGGGCACAGGCATTGGGTTGGCGATCGTCAAGCGGATCGTCGAGCGGCATGGCGGGAATGTAACCCTGGAGCGAAAATCTTCGCCGGGTTCGTGCTTTGCTTTCACTTTACCGAAAATCAATGTAGCTTGAGAGTGGGAGGACGAGAGGCAAGGATCATGGACACAACTCCAATTGAGATACTTCTGGTCGAGGACAATCCTGGTGACGTGCGGTTGACACAGGAAGCTCTCGCCAGCGCGAAGATCCTCACAAAAATGAACTCGGTTCTGGACGGTGAGACTGCCTTGCGGTTTCTCCATCGGGAGGGAGAGTTCAACGATTCACCACGGCCCGATCTAATCATCCTGGATCTGAACCTCCCGCGTGTTTCTGGTCATGAGGTGCTCGCGAGCATTAAAGAGCATGAACACCTCAGGCGTATTCCCGTGGTCGTACTGACATCGTCTGAAGCCGAAGAGGATATTGTTCGAAGTTACGATCTTCACGCCAACTGCTACGTCCGAAAACCCGTTGACATGAGTAGCTTCATCGACGTTGTCAATGGTATTGAGGACTTCTGGTTCACTGTCGTCAGATTACCTTAGGGCAACTGAATGGAGGGGCGTGTTTCAAACAGCGTAAACGCAATTCCAGCGCCGGCGGGGACTCATGCAACAGGGTACTGACTTGCAGATCATGATTGTCGAAGACAATCCAGCGGATGCCGTACTTGCCAGGGAGATGCTCTCGGACATTGACAATGCGACTTATCATATCTCGACGGTCGCTCGTCTCGACAGTGCATTGGCTGAGTTGGCAGCAAACGGGTTCGATGCAGTCTTGCTGGATTTGACCTTGCCGGACGCCCGGGAGTTCGAGGGTTTGAAAGCGCTTCTTGCCGAGTTCCCCGAGCTGGCAATTGTTGTTCTAACGGGACGCGATGATGAGAGCCTTGGGTTGGAAGCAATCGCGGAGGGTGCCCAGGATTATCTTGTGAAAAACCGGATGACGAGCGAGCTGTTGTCACGTTCTTTGAGATACGCGATCGAACGCGCAGACTTAAAGAAACGACTGGAAGAAGCGAGCATTCTTCAAAACCGAACGCGGGAGATGGATGCGCTCTATTCGATTGTGGGTGAAACCTCGATGAGCGCAACACGCAAACGTTTTAAGAGTCCACCTCTTAAAGAGGCCGCTCCGACCGCGTTCAGTGGGCTCGTCAAACAATATGAAAGTACATTTGATGTTGCCATATCCGAACAGCTTTATCGGGTAGCAACATCATCGACGGATCAGTTTAGACGTTTGGCTGATGTCTTCTGCCAATATCGCGCAGGGCCCAAAGACGTTATCGATGTCCATCTATCGGTTCTCGACAAGAAAGTCACCGACGAGAACCCCTCTCCAAGACAGTTACTCAGTTTAACACAGGAAGCGCGAGTTGTTCTCGTGCAGGTTCTGGGCTTTGTGGCCGAAGGGTACCGAACCTATGCAATGTGGACAGGTGGCCCCGGCAATGGTTCCGATAGAGAGTGAGAGAGCTGATGACAGAATCAGAACAGTTTTATCAAGTAAAGCTCTACGTGACAGGGCATACACCAAGATCCGAACGCGCCATTCGGAATCTTCGCGCGATTTGTATGAACGAATTGGAAGGCCGGTATCAGTTGGTGGTAATCGACGTTGTCGAAAACCCGCAGTTGGCTGAAGACGACAAAATTATCGCGACACCTGCTGTCATCAAAGAATTACCGCTACCGGTCCGCAGGATTATTGGAGACCTGTCGGACCGGGAGCGAGTGCTGCTAGGATTGGATCTGATCGTATACAATAGCTCAAGGGCAGAGTCCGAGAAGGAATGAAGAAAACATGTCGACAACAGTTGATCCCGTTGATGCAATCGAAAAACTTCCGACAGGAATTCCTGGATTTGATCACATTTCGCAGGGCGGTCTTCCGTTGGGCCGAACGGCTTTGGTTGCCGGTACCTCGGGCAGCGCCAAGACCGTGTTCGCATGTCAGTTCCTGGCTGCAGGTATCCTGCAGTACGACGAGGCTTGCGTCTTCATAACCTTCGAGGAAACGCCGAAGGAAATACGGAAAAATATGCTTGGCTTCGGATGGGACATCGAAAAATGGGAAGCTGAGAAAAGGTGGACTTTTGTCGATGCTTCACCGGAGATTGGCGACGAACAAATCGTCATGGCCGATTACGACTTCGGCGGGCTTCTTGCGCGCATCGAATTTGCGATCGAAAAAACCGGCGCGAGGCGGGTCGCCTTTGACTCGATCGGCGCGATCTTCGCGCAGTTTGCCGATACCGCCATTGTGCGGCGTGAGCTTCTACGGATCGTGAGCGTACTGCGGGAACTCAAAACGACCGCGGTACTTACCGCGGAACGAACAGCGGAATATGGACCGGTGGCACGTTATGACGTCGAAGAATTTGTATCTGATAACGTCATAATTCTACGAAATGTTCTTGAAGGAGAGAAGCGCAGGAGAACACTCGAAATCTTGAAATTTCGGGGTACTGTGCACAACAAGGGCGAATTCCCGTTTACCGTCATGCCAGGCTCAGGTTTGGAGGCTATTCCCCTCTCAGCTATCGAGCTGGAACAAGGCTCGACGAACACACGGATCACATCGGGCAACGAAGATCTTGATAGCATCTGTGGAGGTGGCTTCTTCAGAGATTCTGTTATTCTTGTGTCCGGCGCGACCGGTACAGGTAAAACGCTTATGGTCTCAGAGTTTGCCGGGGCTTGCGACAAAGGCGAAAAATGCTTGATTTTTGCTTTTGAAGAAAGCCGAGAGCAACTGACGCGAAATGCAGATGGCTGGGGGTTGGACTTCCCTGAGTTTGAACGCAGAGGCCGTTTGCGGCTGAGTTGCTTTTACCCTGAATCAGCGACTCTTGAGGACCATCTCATCCGTATACGGCGTGAGATTGAAGCTTTCCAGCCTGATCGGGTCGCGATTGACAGCCTGTCGGCATTGGAACGCGTTTCTTCGGTCAAGGCCTATCGCGAGTTCGTCATCAGTATAACCGCGCATGTGAAACAGCAGAATATCGCAATGCTGGTGACAGCGACGACACCTTCCTTGTTAGGGGGGAGTTCCGTGACTGAAGCTCACATCTCGTCCATCACAGACTCCATAATTCTTTTGCGATACGTTGAGCTTCTGGGTGAAATGCGCAGAGGATTGACGGTCATCAAGATGAGAGGTTCCCGGCATGATAAAGATATCCGGGAGTACACTATCGACTCCACCGGAATGAGCTTAGGGGAGCCTTTCAGAAATGTGACGGGAATCATTTCTGGAATGCCGCAAGGTATTTCGGTTGAAGAGCAGGGAAGACTGAATCAATTATTTGAATAGATTTTCTTGTTGCGGTTAAATTTACACACCAATAAGTAAGTAATTAAATAGATATTATCGTAAAGATTGACATTAGTAACGAACTGTTAACTAAATATGCCTAAACAAGGCAATGAGTTAACGAGTTCGTAAAAGAATGACGAAATCTTTATTGCGAATCCTTCATGTCGAAGACAATCCCGGTGACGCAAGGTTGCTGCGGGAGGATGTTAACGGCTTCCAGGGCGAGGCCTTTGACCTCATTCAGGTGCGAGGTGCATCGGAAGCTGTCGACTACCTGCAGCAAGCTAGCGCTGACCTTGTTCTCTTGGATGCAAATCTTCCGGATGTTGTCGGTATCGCCACTGTCATCAAAATACTACAAGTGGCAGATTCAATTCCGGTCGTGGTTCTGACCGGGCATGAAGACCTGACCTTTGCTGAAGATGCAGTCCGCCTAGGGGCGCAAAACTGCTTGGTCAAAGGCTCGCTTACAGGAAAAAATCTGATTCAGCAGCTTCTTCTGGAGGTTCAGCGGTTTCGTGTGATGCATGAAGCAAATGCCGAAGTCAGAGAGACAGCGCGGGAGCGGGCTCAATATCAGAGCATCATTACAAACAACGCAGATAGCCTGGTTCTTATCGACGAGCAGGGTGTCGTGCAGTTCGTAAACCCGTCCGCGGAAGCCTTGTTTGGCCGCTCCGCCGAGCGCATGATTGGCCAGCCATTTGGTATTCCTTTCGAGAGCTTGGAGCGTACGATTGTTGATCTCGTGCGCCCCGACGGCACCGTCGCCGTTGCCGATATGCGAATCATGCGGACATCCTGGGAGAAAGGCCCTGGCTATATTGCGACCCTGCGCGACATCACGGCAGAGCGTTCAGAAGTACGAGAACTTCGAATTGCGAAATCTCAAGCAGAGCGGGCGAGTCAACTCAAGTCCAGTTTTCTTGCAAAAATGAGCCATGAACTCCGGACGCCGCTAAATGCGATTTTAGGGTACTCGCAAATGATTGAGTCGCAGATCTTGGGTCCTATCGGTGTTCCAAGATATATTGAATACGTAGGGAGCATCCAACAAGCTGGAACTCATTTACTTAATGTCGTGAACGATCTTTTGGATCTGTCAAAAATAGAGGCGGACCAATTCACTCTAAACGAGACGAATCTTGATTTAGTAGAGCTCCTCTCAAATGCGATGGATACGACCGCAGCTATTGCAGCACAAAAGAACATGGCGATCGAGCTTCATTGCGATTGCAAGAGCTTGTTTGTCAAAGCGGATGCTACTCGATTGTCGCAGATCTTCTATAACTTACTATCGAACGCGATCAAGTTTTCGCCTGATAGCTCAAAGGTCGAACTGAGAATCATTAGTCACAGAAAAAGTGACCCTCAAATCAAAGTCATAGACCATGGTTGTGGAATTTCAAAAGTCGACCGGGAACGGGTCTTTTCAGCGTTTGTTCAGGCAGGGGATGCAACGGTCGCGCGGGAAAGTGAAGGAACAGGGCTCGGTTTGGCCGTTTCGCGAGAGCTTATACTGCTGCATGGGGGCGACATTTTTATCGACAGTTTTCTCGGCAAGGGAACTACAATGACTATTTTGTTCCCAGAGGATCGGGTGACCTCTGTCGTGCCTTCGCATCAGAAAGAAGAAGAGTTCAGGCGCGAAGTTGTTGCATAAACGATTGCACGCTTCCAGTTTTGGGGAATTCACATGCGGAGATTCTAACCTTCCGCTTGTCCGATTTTGGTTCTGACACTCTACCTCCAGATCACCTTAGAGTAGGGGCGTCGTATGAGGCCCGGTTGATCAGTGGTGTTGTTGCATTTCGTCGCATGGATGAAGAAGATACGCGGCGATGCGCCGGGTGATCTAAACCATTGAGCTTTCGCTCGTGTCCTCGGAGCGACTGATGAACGCTCTCAGCCGGGTCGATAGCGTTTAGACTAAAGTCGTGTTCTGCCACGAGGCCTGCGGCTCGAAATGCCGCAAAGTAGGACTCAAATTCACCTGTCATGACTGTGCCGTGCGCAAAGCCGTGCTCCTTGAGTAACTGTTTTGTTATAAGCTTCTTCGCGCCCTACATATCTCGCTTCCTATGGACAAAGAAATCCAATGCTTCGCTCTCATTGTCGGCACCGGACCAGGACAGCCAATAGCGCTGCGCTGAGACATGATCGCCATTTCATCAAGGTGTTCATGTGAGATAGCGTTGGTTCAGACCCGGCGGAGGTTTGCAGAAGTTGGCGTTCCGAACGTTATGCGCCAGCGGTGGGTAAACAACAGCACGGGAGGGCCAGGTCTTGTTTAAGTACCTGTATTCCTTCAGTACCGCAGGGAGCGTAGCCTCATCGCTGAGAACACTGCACAAAGTTGGTTGCGTGCCCCCGCAACCAATAAAAGTACCCGGCCCCGTGCCGGGTTTTTTATTGGATATCAGACCGGACCCTGAACCTGCGAGCTCCGCCGGGTGATGAGACCTCGCGCATAACTGACGCAATTCCCGTTCAAACCGACTTAAAAACCCGCTGCCTCGCAATCAGCGTACAGCCGATCGGGACATATGCACCTCGCGCGAGATTTTTTTGCGTTCAGGATTATCAGGAAACGCAAAACGCCGTAAGAGGATACGGCACGACGAGAGCCTGGGGGTAATTGAAGTCATTAGAACTATTCCAGCAGTGCCAGAAGTTCGCGCGCCGCGGCTTCGGACGATGCCGGGTTTTGCCCGGTGACAAGGATACCATCCACAACGGTATGGGACTCCCAGTCCTGCCCACGTTCATAAAGCCCACCGTTTTGCTTTAACATGTCTTCGACCAGGAAGGGGACGACGTCAGTCAACCCGACGGCGTCTTCTTCGCTGTTCGAAAAGCCGGTGACTCGACGATCAGCGACCAGAGGCTTGCCGTCGGAACCTTTTGCGTGCCGAAAGACCGCTGGCGCGTGACAGACTGCACCAATCGGCAAGCCGCGCGCCCAGAAAGCCTCGATCAATCGCCGGCTGTGTTCGTCTTCTGTCAGGTCCCAGAGCGGTCCGTGCCCGCCAGGAAAAAAGACGGCGTCGAAGTCTTCGGGGACGATTTCCGAGAGCTTCTTTGTTGCGGTGAGCTCGATTTGTGCATCCTTATCCGCTTTGAATCGTTCGGTCGCCTTTGTCTGGGCGTCCCTTGCGTCGCTTTTGGGATCAAGCGGCGGTTGCCCGCCTTTCGGCGAGGCTAGGGTAACCTCGGCTCTGGCGTCTCGCAGAACGTAGTAGGGCGCAGCAAACTCTTCCAGCCAAAAACCCGTCTTGTTTCCCGTATCGCCAAGCTCGCTATGTGACGTCAGAATCATCAGTACATTCATCAGATTTCCTCTTGTTATCATGAGCTTCTAAAAAGCTTCTCAGGTCCAGCGCCTCCCCGAATTTGCCGTTCGGCAGACGATCGTTCACAACCTACTTCGTGATCTCATCCCAGAAGGACTCAGATTGCTCATACTCGGGCATGGCTTTCAGGTCGTCCTTGGTCATGTTGACAACGAGCGGGCTGTCATCAGTGAGTTCGAGTTTTTTGTCG
This sequence comes from Denitrobaculum tricleocarpae, assembly GCF_007004665.1. Lineage (GTDB taxonomy): Bacteria > Pseudomonadota > Alphaproteobacteria > Kiloniellales > Kiloniellaceae > Denitrobaculum > Denitrobaculum tricleocarpae. The sequence continues at coordinate 19,397 of NZ_ML660070.1, forward strand.
GAGCTGACGCGGTGTCTGACATGCGGGAGGTTTCGGCTGACTGCGTTGTCATATCATTCGTCTGGGCAATCGCGGAGGCCGCCCAGGCCGTGTTTGCCGCAATCAGTGCCGCGCCCGAGAGGGCGATTCCTAAACCTTTCTGCATCTCCTTGATCCTTCTCGGCCTCCTCGTTCGGCCTGCGTGCTGCTTCTCCACCACTCTGTTGGAGAGTTAACGGGCAGGTCACTCAAGCGTTCCCCTCAAGCTGACTTTTTTTGACGCTTCACGATCACCGCTGGAAGGAAACGATCGGCATGAAGCGGAACTAACAGGACCTGGTCGCGTTAGCAGTGCGTAGCCATCAGCAATTTTGGAGAAGAGTGATGAACAGCATAATTTACCTCGTCGGCCTCGTTGTCGTTGTCTTGTTTATTCTTTCGTTTCTTGGCTTACGGTGAGTAAGTCTCATGACAACAGAAACGTCGGAAGTTACCGTGCTTGCCTCTGCGCCAGAGCGGGCCGGTGAATCGCATCTTGCCTGGAGCGCGGTGTTGGGCGGGGCAGTTGTTGCCGTGGCCATCTCGGCATTTCTTCTTCAATTCGGGACGGCGGTCGGTTTGTCTGCCGGCGCGCCCCTCCTGGACGACGGAACCGTGTCCTGGAATGTCTTGGTCGCCGGTTTATGGGTCGTCTGGGTCGCGCTCGCCAGTGCGGCCGCTGGCGGATACCTCGCCGGACGCATGAGATCCAGGTGGGTTCACGCGCCCCAGCATGAAGTGGAATTTCGTGACGGCATTCACGGCCTTGTAGTTTGGGCTGTCGCGAGCCTCGTTGCAGGATTTTCGCTATTTATCGCGGCCGGCTTTGCAGCATTAAGCGACGCGCCTTTGGCGGCCGGGAACGCCGGTGACGTATCCGAGCTTGCAGAGCGGATCGCGGGCAATGCCTCGATCATAACTGCTTTCGCCACAGCCGCAGCGGCGGCAATCGGTGCTGCTGCAGCGTGGTTTGCGGCGAAGCTGGGTGGAGAACATCGCGACCAAGAGGTCGACGTCAATACTCTTGTCCCATTTTACAAAAAGTGAGGCGTGTACTGACTACCTCTTACTAGTTTTCATGCGTTGATGTTGGACGAGGTGAAGCAGCCTCTCCAACGTCTACCCGGATGGATGAGACGTTGCCGTATGGCATGGCTATAGGATGCGGGGCGCTCATTGCGCTGCGACAGCGGTGTCCCTGGTTGATGTTTCGCGAGCGCTTAAGAAGTTTCCAAAAGGCTGCAGCTCCTGAACATGATCGCAAACGACCTTGATCAGCACGAGGAAGGGAACAGCCATCAGGGCACCGGCAATTCCCCAGAGCCAACCCCAGAAAATGACGGTGAGCAACACCGATACTGTATTCAATTCAAGTCGGCGCCCGAGGATCATGGGTGTGACGAACTGTCCCTCAAGCACTGCCAATCCCAGGTATATCCCCGGCGCGACAGCGGCGAAAGCCAGGCTGTCGTAAGTAACGACGGCAAAGGCTGCGACCAGCAGCGTCCCGACAAGGGCGCCGACATAGGGAAGGAAGTTCAGGAAAAACGCAACCGTGCCCCATATGTGAGCGTCCGGCAGCCCCACCACATGCAGGCTGGTCCCAATCGTCAAGCCCAGACCCGCATTTATGCAGGTAATGGTTAAAAGGTAATGAGAGATACGGCGCTCGATATCATAAACCAACTTCAACGCCTTCTTCTTTTCACTCATTAGAGAGAATGACTCTATGAGCTTGGCGTAAAACAGATCTCCCGAGGCCAGCAAAAAGAGCGCCAAAACCAACGCGACAGCGATCGACGTGCCGGCGCTGGCCACGTTGCTGACTGCGGAAACAAGCAGGCCAGGTTGCTCGACGACCACCCGTTGGACGGGTCGTGGAGAGGCTTCGGTGATTTTCTCGACCTCTTTCGATGCGTCTTTTACAGCTTCGACGGACTCGCTTACCGGGGTGAGGCGTTCTCTGATTTTGTCACCGAATGATGGGGCTTCCTCGACCCACTCGGTGACGGTGCCGCTCATCATGTAAAAACTCACCAGTATGGACAGGCTCAGTCCCCCGATCAGCAGGAGTGCGGTCAGTGCAGCCGGGAAGCCGACCCTTGACGCACCGCGCACCAGCGGACTCAGAGTGAGGGAGAGGAGAAATCCCATGACGATCGGCAGCAGTACGTCCTTTGCAAAAAACATGGATACGATCAGCAGAAGAGCAAAGATACCAGTCAGCAGATAGCGAATCGCCGTCAATTCCTGCGCTACCGTTCCTCGATTATCCTGCACAAGTTTCTCCCTTCAACACGCGGCGGCCTTGTCAACCGGAACTATTTCCCCGGAGCGGCGTTATCCCCGGAAGTCAATTTCCGGAGTATGTATAATGCGAACAGCCTCTAAAAAGTTCCTCGCGGCGACAGTGGCCGCGCCATTTCTGGTTGGATCCGTGGCCGTTTCGGCTGAAACCGGCAGCAAAGATGCCGAAGCACCGGCAAACTGCCAAGTGATGCTCGAGGAACTGGAGGGAGATCTTTTCCGGGCAGAGGAAGAGCGCACGGGCCAAAGGTCGGAAATGTCCAAATTGGCAGCGGAAATGCCTTTGCTTGTTGAAATGGCAGACGGGTCTTTCGTCTATCTTGACGGCGAAGAAAAGCTATCTCAGCCGATCGAGGCCTGGTTCGTCTCGGAAAAAAACCTGCAGGATAAAGCCAATCGTTCAGCAGCCGCGCGCGCACACCTCCAGTCCGGCGACGAGGCGTCCTGTATCGACGCCTTGAAGGCCACCAGCAAGACCTCCGGCTAGCGGCCTGCTTTTGCAGCCTACGCAAAGAGCTGCCGTACGGCGGAATGGCTGACGGCTCATGCCTCGCATCCGATGGCGAAGCAATCGCTGCTTCTGATTACTTCTATAAGCTGTTCGATCGGGTTAGACTGTTTCGAGACTTAAGTGTTTCTGCCTTATGGCTGCTCAACAGTCTGCCTGTTCAATCTGCAGCGTGTTGTATGCACCGGCGTTGCTGGATTTACACACTCGCACGATCGCGTCATCCGAGGTGGGCCCGGATGCCGCCAAAGTTGTGTCACCGCCGCTGGAAAAGCGAAAAACTTGACCTATGCTACTTTCTGGTGCGGGAGTGCCAGACTACAATCAGCGCTTTGTCTGCTCTATTGCGGTGCCGGCGTCCGCGCTGATTGAGGAAGAGCGTTACGGCGTTATCGAAGGATTCGTTGCTTGCATTCGCCAGATAAAAACACAGCTGTCGGGCTATCGACAAAACACCGTACCAACTGCCGGGCGTGGCTTCGCGGTGCCACCCAGGCTGAGCATGCTCGTCTTGATAGGCTCGTATCGCGTTGGAATTTTGCCGAGAAGCTCGACTATTCGAACTTCCTCTTGATGCAGTCAGCCGTCCTGATTCCGCTCGAATCCTGGCTCGAGAGTAGGGATGTCGAGGCAGACCTACCTGATTGGCGGCTTCGTGCACGCTCGACGGCACTTCTAAAGGATCTTGCGACTCTGAATTTATCTGCATTACCGCCGGTTGCTATGTCTTTTGACGTATCCCTATCGGCAAAGATGGGTATTCTGTATGTTCTGGAAGGCTCCCGGCTTGGGGGGCGTGTCTTGGCGCGGGCGGTTGAAGGTTCTCTCGAGCCTCTTCCTGTATCCTTTCTGTTACACGGCAGTGAAACGGGCCTTTGGCAGAGTTTTCGGCAGCGGCTTGGGCAGCTTCCGCACGATCCACGCCTTTGGGAGGAAATGGCCCAGGCCGCGCGAAAAGTCTTTGAACTCTATGAACATCAAACTCGGGCGATGATGAAAGAGGCCCTGTAATGATTAATCCCGATGCGGGATCTGACCGGCAAAACGTGGATCTAACGGATTGTGACCGCGAAGCTATTCATCAATTGGGACGTGTTCAGTCTTTTGGCTGTTTGATTGGTGTATCTGCCGATTGGCTTATCTCGCACGCCTCAGTCAACCTGGCGGATTTTGCATGTAAGTCGGCTGAGGAGGCGGTGGGTGAACCGCTAGAGACTCTGCTCAACAGCCAGTCAATTCACAACATTCGAAACAGACTCCAGCACTTAACCGGCAGATCCGGTGCCGAATACGTACGCGGAGTGCTGTTTGTTGGCAGCGATGAGCTCTATGACGCCCAAATTCATGTGTCTGAAGGGACTATTGTCCTGGAGTTCGAGCCGGCCGCGCAGTCGGCAGACTTTGAAACTGACCTCACGCTCGTAAGATCTGCCGTGGCGCGTTTGGCCGAGATCTCTGATATCGCACGTTTCTGCGGTTTCGCTGCGAAGAGCGTGCGGGCGCTGACCGGGTTGGATCGTGTCATGGTCTACCGGTTTTTACCGGATGGCTCTGGCGAGGTCTTTGCAGAAGCCAAGACGTCAGACCAAGAATCGTTTCTAGGCTTGCGATATCCTGCCTCTGACATACCCAAGCAAGCCCGTGCACTCTATCTCCGTAACCCGATACGTATCATTGCTGATTCAAGTCACGCAGGGGCCGAAATCCATCCCCCGCGCTCGCCAAGCGGAGATGTCCTGGACCTGTCGCAGAGCACGTTGAGAAGCGTTTCTCCCATACATCTCGAATATCTGTCGAATATGGGCGTCGCAGCCTCGATGTCCATTTCGATTATTGTGAACGGCGCTTTGTGGGGGTTGTTCGCATGCCATCATCGTCAAGCTATTGCGATGTCGCAAGCCAAACGGAATGCCGCAGACCTCTTCGGTCAGATGTTTTCGTTTTTGCTTGCGGGAAAACTCTCAGATGTTGAGGCTCAAAATGACGATCAGGTTCAGGAGATAACAAGTTCCTTCACGCGATCGATGCAGGAGGGCGGCGCGCCTGTTACTCAGCTTGTGCCATTGTTGCAGGACTTTTCCTCGCTGCTGGGCGCTGATGGATTTGGAGTTATCCTGGACAATATCGTTCATCTCGAGGGAAGTGCGCCAAAGGAAGACGAGTTTAGCCGACTCGTGAAGTTTTTAAACGCTGCCGCGGCGAACACGGTCTTTTCGACGTACCAGCTCGGCGCTTTGATGACCGATGCACAGCAGTTTGCGCAACGCGTCTCCGGCGTTATCGCGGTACCGATTTCGCGCTCGCCGCGGGATTATGTCATGTTCTTCCGCCGAGAGATCGTAAAGTCCGTGAACTGGGCGGGAAATCCTAACAAACCCTTGAGTGCGGGGCTGAACGGCTCGCGGCTCTCGCCGCGCAAAAGCTTCGAGGCGTGGCGCTCGATTGTGGAAGGCGAGAGCGAACACTGGTCGCCATCAAATCTGCGCGCTGCCGAGCAACTGCGGCGGGCTTTGCTGGAAGTGTTTTTAAGGCTGACCGATGAGGCCGCGCGCGAGCGGAAGGCGGCACAAGAGCGTCAGGAATTGCTGATCGCCGAGCTGAACCACCGTGTCCGCAATATTCTGGGTTTGGTAAAAGGGCTGGTTTCACAAACAAGATCGGAGAAGCAGTCGATTGCTGAATATGTCGGAGCCCTGGACCATCGCGTCCAAGCCCTTGCACGCGCGCATGATCAAATCACTCAGGAGAATTGGACTGCTTCGTCGTTTTTCGACATGGTACGCACCGAGCTGGAGAGCTATTTGCTGGATAAGGCGGGGCGGGTCGACCTAACTGGACGCGACTATCTGATCGAGCCAGTGGCGTTTTCGTCCGTAGCACTGGTCATGCATGAAATGGTCACAAATGCTGCGAAATACGGTGCCTTGTCTGATCAGCGAGGCATGGTAACCATCTCGACCTCCGTGAACGGGTTGGGTGACCTCATTATCGAATGGGCGGAGCGAGGCGGCCCAGCAGTCCAGACGCCCAGTCGACGTGGATTCGGGTCAACGATCGTGGAACGCTCAATTCCGCATGAGCTGAACGGTGAAGCGAGTATCAGCTTTGATGCGGCCGGCGTCGAAGCGCGTTTTTTAATCCCCGCGAGGTTTGTCGAACCAACCGGGCGAAGCCAGCGGGAAGGCCGCGGTAGGGTAAGCGGCATCGCCAACGGTCACATTGACGTGCCCGGCTCTGTTCTTATCGTCGAAGATAACCTGATCATTGCCATGGAGGCTGAAAGCCTGTTCGAGGAAATCGGTTCACGAACAGTCGAAATGGCTGCGAACATTGATCAGGCGAACACCGCCCTGGCTGAACAGTCGTTCGATTTCGTATTGCTCGATATCAACCTGGGTCATAACACAAGCTTTGGGTTGGCAGCAGAATTGGTGAGCAAAGGGGTGAAGTGTGCATTTGCGAGCGGTTACGGCGATACTGCGGCTGTCCCCCACAATCTGCGAGACATTCCCCTTATGTCGAAACCATACGACAAGGACGCGATCCTGAAACTCTTGTCCGGCGATAAGGAGTAATCACATCGCCGCCGTCAGATAGGGACAGGCGAAGATCAGCGGGGCGTCCGCCCCTTGCCGGTTAGGGGCGCGATTTTCGATACGCACTTTGGATCTGCCGATCCAGTTCCCCGGCCTTAATTGCCTTGATGACCGTTCGATAGGTTGCCGGCAGCTTCTTGAGCTGGCCGACCTCAATCGAGCTACCCCGCCCTTTGATGATCAGGGGTATTTTATTGTAGCGAATTTGCGTGATCACGTTGCCGTCCGCGTCGACCTGCCACCACAAGCGAGGTTTCACGTTTACGACTTTGTGGCCCCGCTTACGTTGTAACTGAAGGGGACGGCCCTCCAACGCAAGTTTCGCCAGTTCGATTTGTTCTTCAACGTGAGCGATAAGTTTTTCACGCCGGTAGTCAGCCGACTCTGCCTTCCGCCTTGCCGGTGGGGCGGGAATGATGCGTTTTGAGACTGTCAGCTTGTCCAGGTAACTCATATTTCTCTCATCCGTATCATATGTGTCTGTTTGTGCCACCGATGAATTCTGCGGCTTTTCGATTTCTCGTCGCCGGCTTCCCCGTCGGATTCCCGCTTGTATAGGTCCTCCAGAGGAACGGCGGTTCACCGCCTTCCGACGAGAGACTATGACGTCTCGGAAACGCGATCACCCGCGCCGTCGGATTGTTGAGTTTGGCCGAAAACCCCATCTAAACCGGATCCCTTGAAGGTCAAAGTCCGATAAGGAAACGGTATTTCTATGCCTGCATCATCGAGGGCCCGTTTCACGGCGGCAACGACCTGGTCCCGCGACGCCCGGATGTCGACAGGCCGGGATCCGGTCCACCAGGTGACTTCAAAGTCTATCGACGAAGAATTGAACTCCCTGGCGAATATCTGGATATCCCTCACGTCGTCCCGCACGCTATCGAGCTTCTTCACCGCTTGTGCGATGACATCCCGCGCTTCATCGACGTCCTCGCCATATGCAACCCCGCAAATGATGGTTGTCCGGCGAAAATCCTTATTCGTCCGAACAGTCACCGGGTTCTTAAAAAGCAGCGCGTTGGGCATCACGACCAGTTGCCCATCGGTCTGGCGAATGTGCGTGTCCCTGACCGTTATTTCCTCGATTTGCCCGTCAATGCCGTTGCTCTCCACATAGTCGCCGAGGCGGAAGGGTTCTCTCAACAGGATCAGGATACCCGCGAGAAAATTCTCAAAGACGTCCTTAAAGGCAAAGCCGATGGCAACTGAACCGAGCCCGAGCGCTGTGAGTATTTTTGCCGGCGTCATACTTGGAAAGGTGATCGTCATGGCGATCAGGATGCCAAGGATCCATATGCCGACCGAAGCGATCATCTGCAGGACTTCGATCAAGGACCGTCTCGCCCGCGCTCTTCGCAGCAGGGTCGCAATCGACCAACTCACCAGTCTGGAGACGCCCCAGGTTACGATCAGGCACAGGCAGGACAGTGCGAGCTGAGGCAGGCTTTGCCAGAAAGCCCTGGTCAGCTCGCCCAGTTGGCTCTGCAACGCGTCAGGAAGCAAAGCCTCCACACCAGAACTCCAATACTGCAACACCGTACCTACAGCAACGCGTCGCATCCATAAAAGTTCCATTGCGCTTTGGAACCTTTATCTCGTCCGCGCGTTGTGCAGAGGCGGCAAAAGGCGCCGAACAGTTTTTTTTAATGAGGAGAAGTTCCCATGGGAATCGAAGTTGGCGGCATTTTAGGTATCATCATTCTGGCCTTGGATATCTGGGCGATTATCAACATCTTCGGGTCCGGCGCGTCGACGGGTTCTAAGGTCCTCTGGATATTGCTTGTCCTGCTGCTGCCGGTGGTTGGTCTGATTATCTGGTTTTTGGCGGGCCCCCGAGGGTCAGCGGCTGCGAAAGTCTAGTGCTCCCTTCGATGTGATCCCCGCGGCTGCGACTGTTCAAGTAGCGCAAAAGACCGATGGGTTCCGGGCGCCGAGTGTGCCGATGCCAATGCTTTTTTGAGTAAATGGCTTCTGCGCCTCGGCGCTATCGCGCTGGCACCCATTGAACCAGACGCTCCAATGCTTGCGTACCGGTTCAAGATCGGTGCGCGAAACTTCACCTCATCAAAAGCTCATTGTTCCGGGGGAGGCATGCAGCTGTTATCGATTGATCCGCATAACATTCCGAAGACCGGGGACGACCGTCCCGTCGCGACCCTCTTTCGTTACGTCATCCGCATGAGCGGAAATCATCAGGTATGGGTTTGCTTGGTTGCGGCTTGCGTGGCTCTGTTAACCATGGCGCCGCTCGAACTGCAGCGCCGTCTGGTGAACGACGTCATTGTCGCTGGCGACATGGAGCTGCTGCTTTTACTGGGCTCTTTGTATCTCGCCGTGCTTGTCGTCCAGGGCCTGATGAAGGTGGCCCTGAGACTTTACCAGTCATGGCTGAGCGAGAGCGCGATCCGATACAACCGGCTCCACCTATCCCGTGTCTATGAGAGACGAACGGCCGAAAACGATGAAGAGAGTGGTGGTCGTGCTGTTTCGATCATTGGCGCAGAGATCGACAGGCTGGGCGGCTTCGTCGGTGAAGGTTTTTCGCAGCCGGTCGTGAATATAGGCATACTCCTGAGCGTCGGCGGCTTTATGCTCGTTGTCGAACCCTTCATCGCCGCCGTAAGCCTCGTCTTCCTGGTTCCGCAAGTGATCCTGGTTCCCTGGTTCCAATCCTGGATCAACAGGTTGCTGGAGCGCCGCCTCGGGCTGATGCGTGATCTCAGCGACACCATCTCGGAGTTGAGCAGCGACGGGAGCGAGATCGGGGACACTCAGCTGCCAAAGCAGGTCGATGATATCTACCGAAACCGGATTAAGCTTCTTTTCGTTAAGTTCGGGACCAAGGGGATAACAAACTTTCTAAATGCCCTTGGTCCGCTGTGCGTTTTGGTCTTTGGCGGTGTCATGGTCATTCAAGGCGAGACCACGATCGGCACCATTGTCGCCTTTGTGTCGGGGTTCGATCGCCTCTCGAATCCGCTACGGGAAATGATTAGCTACTATCGTGTGGCGGCGCAGGCGAACGTGCAGCATAAGATGATCGCGAAGTGGATCACTTGAGCCTGGTGTCAAGCTTCAGGTTTGGCCTGTTCCAGGCTTTCCAGCGCCTTGGCCACGTCCGTCCGCAGAGTCAGGACGACGTTGCGCAGTTCTGGGGCAGCAAGCACGCTCAAAACCACATTTGCGGTGTCATCCAGTTGCTTTTCCTTGGCTGCACAGTTTTCCAGCACCACGGCGGCTTCATCAAAGCCAACAGCGGATTTGAGTGTTATTACCGCTGATTCGACCAGAGCTTTTTCGCCACTTGCAGAATTCGGCACGTCGTCTTGTGCAATGACGAATTCGGTGAGCTTATCCGCAGAAAAGTCTCTTCGGGCGGCATGATCCTGGCAGTCTCGACCAATGGAGGTACCCTGAAGTTTCTCCGCTGCGAGACGGTATGTACCAGCCGCCTCACGGCAAGCGGCGATCAGGTCGTTCAAACCTGCAAGCGCTTCGGTTCGTATAACACTCATTGCATACCCGTTTACTCATTCCGACTGTTGGTTCGGTGCGAACAACGACAAAGCTTTAGGCCGAATGCTGAAGCGGGCAGGTGTGTAGCAAACCAGCTCGCCATCGACGTTGACGGATTTGGGCCTTTTTGTCGTAACGCGAACGCTCTGGGCGCGCAAGAGTTCCACTTCGCTGTGTTTGTCGAGAGTGCCGAACTTAAGCGACGGCAGGAGGCGCAACCAGCCCAGAGGGGTGAGAGGTTCGATACTGTAGACGTGCAGCCAGCCGTCATCGACCTCCGCTGCCTCGCTAATCGTCAAGCCGCCACCGTAGTGACGGCCGCTGCCCACCGCAAGCTGAACGCAGCGGCGCGTCATCTCTCTCTCATCGTGGCTGATGCGGACCGCGAAGGGGCGATGGCTCTTGAAGGCGTCGATCCAACTGAGCGGGTAACTCAGGATACGGAGTCTTCGCTTGCGTTCGCCCCTATGGAATTTCGCCACTTCGACACTAAACCCGATGCTCGCGACGTTCAAAAAGGGGCGGTCGTTTACCAAGCCCACATCGACATGCCGTGTCTGCCCCCGGGCGATAATGCTAACGGCCTGAGTCAGGTCCTGGGGAATTCCGAGTGATCTGGCGAAGTCGTTTGCCGTGCCCATCGGCAGAACACCCAGTGGGAGCTTTGCGCTCAGAACCGCGTCCAGAGATCCACTCAGGCTGCCGTCGCCGCCTCCGACAATGATCATATCGACGCCGTCAGACTCCGCCGAAATAACATCAGACAGTCTTTGCGGATCTTCCGGAAAGAAGCTTTTCGTTTCAATTCCGGCACGATGCAATTCTTCGTCGATCCCGTTAGATCCTGCTTCTGCGCTGCCACTGTGGGGGTTTATGACCAAGAGTGCTTGTTTTCGTCTCAACGCAGATCAATCCTTCTGATTCGTTTTCAATTCCCACTCAGTCTTGCAGTGTCTCGGGTGTCTCGTCGACGGCAACTGTTGCGCCTGATGTTCCTCGAGTTCCAATAAAATTCTTTTACCCGGTTTCCGCAAGCTCACGCAAAGGCGAGGGAGTTTCAGCGACTGCTCTGGGAGCCAGGGGCTATACGGATACTGAGAATATCAAGCGCAGCGGCTGTGTGTTCGAACTTCGCGTCAAACACTACGGTGACGAGCGGAGGTTGCGTGTCGACGCCAAAGCGGGTCGTGCGATGGTAGACAGGTGTACCTTTCGCCCTTGGATAGCCAACTGATATTAGTCTTGAAAACCAGTGGGTCTGGATCGCTGAGTGCTCAAGAATTCCAAAAATCTGTTTTGGAACCAGTTGACGTTTTACGCGTTGGCCATGCGCATTTCAATCTCTGACCAAACACTATTCCGGGAGAAATTTCATGGGTGATTCGAGCGGATCTCTTCATGCGCCTCGTGAACGATTGTCGAAGGAGACGATGCATATGCACCACGCAATCGTCTCGTTGATGGAAGAGCTTGAAGCGATCGACTGGTACCGTCAGCGCGCAGACGATTGTGAAGATGAGGCGCTGAAGAAGATCTTGTTGCACAACATGCGTGAAGAGATGGAGCACGCTGCTATGGTTCTGGAGTGGTTAAGGCGCAACAACAGCGATTTCGATGGCTACCTGAAGGAGTTTTTGTTCAAGGATGGCCAGATAGCAGACCACTAGAGCATCGCTTGGTCATCTCAGCGACCTAAGCGCATTGTGCACAGCTGCAGCGAAGCCAGCAGGCAGCCCCACCGGCAGCTTGCTGGCTTTTTTGCGTCTCACTCAGGATGTGCATGGCCCGCGGTTAAGTGAATTCAAAGGCTGGAAAACAAATCGAGGCGACTTCCGGAACCATTTCGCTTTGTGAAGGTTCTTCAAATGACTTTCGCTGAACAAGCAGGAGACGAATATGCGCCAAGAGACAACAACTGCCCGCGATGTAAAGCAAGCTGCGCGTGAAGCGGCGGCTCAGGTGAGCGGGGAAGTGCAGAAAGGAGCTCAGCGGATTCTCTCGGAGGTCAAGGGTGCAGGTGCCGACTTCGCCGAGGACCGCAAAAACGATGCCACCGATTACCTCGATGACGTCATCGGTGCTGCGAAGCAAGGCACCGCTGAGCTGGACAAAAAGGGACACGCGCGAACGGCCGCCTTCGTAAACGAGACGCTGGACAGGTGCGGCGCCGCCACAGCTCATCTGAAACGCACCTCTCCACCGGATCTCTGGCAGGAGGTAAACGATTTCGCTCAAGAGCGTCCGATTGCACTCTTTGGTGCTGCCTTCCTCTTGGGTTTCGGCGCTACTCGCTTCCTGAAGAGTTCTCAAGGCGGCCGTGCCCATCGACATTCAGATAAAAGGAGTGCGTCCCTGAATGCGGACCCAGATCGGAGGACATCTGAACAGTCTGCGTCAGGCGGGCATTCCGGCAGCACCGGCAGTGAGGCTGCTGAATGAGCAATCAGGATCTAAGCATAAAGTCGCTGCTATCCGGCCTGGTTGACCAGATCAGTCAACTCGTTCGGCAGGAATTGCGGCTGGCGCAGGCAGAGGTCTCCCAGAAAATCGCGCAGGCACAAGCCGGAGGTCTTGCGGTTTTTGCGGGGATGCTACTCGCTTTCTGCGCCCTACTGATCCTGCTTCAGGCACTTGTACTGGCGCTATCCAACATCATGCCGCCGACAGTGGCCGCGATCCTGGTGAGCCTAACGACAGCCGCAGTTGCGTTTGCCTTAATCAAGCAGGGGCAACGCAAACTCAAAGTCACCAACCTTGTTCCCGAGCGCACGATCGCTGCCGTGCGCCGGGACAAAGAACTGGTAATGGAGAAAACGAAATGACCACTCATAAACAGACCCCAGATCAGATCGAACGCGAGATCGAGGATACCCGCTCGAAAATCGATCAAAACCTTGATGCTTTGCAGAACAAGGTGTCGCCGGGTGAGTTGATTGACGAGGCCGTGGGCTACGTTAGAGAGTCTGGCGGGGATATCGCGGAAGGAATCACTCGGACAATCCGGGAAAATCCGATTCCTGCGACACTGATCGGCGCCGGCATCGGTCTGTTTCTGCTGTCGAGGGCGTCGAACGCGTCCCGCAACGCAGCGGAGAGTGTGAGCTCTTCCGGTGCAAAAAGCGCAGACCGTTCGGATCATGAGACTTCGCTGCCCGGACGCGCATCCGACATGCGTGACCGTGTCGTGGACTCGGCCTCAGCCGCGGCGGAAAGCCTCGATGAGAAGACATCGGAGATTGCTGACACTGCAAAAACAAAGATCACTGCGGTACGGGATCGCACGGTCGATTATGTTGACCGCAGCCGGGACAAAGCCCGCGAGGTAGCTTCGGCATCCGGGCGCTTTGCCGGTGAGCATCCCTTCGTACTCGCCGCACTCGGCCTGGCCGCCGGCGCAGGCGTTGCAGCGCTGGTGCGCTCAAGCAACAAGGAGAACGAACTTCTTGGCGGGAAGAGCGATCGGGTCAAGGAAATCGTGAAGGAATCCGCCAAAGAACAGAGTGAAAAGGTCAAGCTTGCCGCAGAAGCGGCAGCCCGCCGTGCAAAGGAAGAGGCGGTAGAGCGGGGCTTTACCGAGAAACAGGCAAAGGAGAAGGCCAACGACCTTCTTCAGGAAGGGCGCGAAATTGCCGGCGCTGCTGGTTCCGCGGCGACAAGCCAATACCTGGATGAGCAGGAGACAGCGCAGTCGAAGAGCAAGAAGTCAAAGGCTTCCTCAGGCGCTGCTGCGAAAAAGACGACGTCGTCACGCCAGCGTGCGCGCTCCAGCGCCGGTTAAGACCGTGCCGGATGATTCCGTCTCTGAACCTGTCGCCAGCCCGCTTGGATTTTCCGTAAGGGGTTGGTGGCAGGCTCTGCTCAGGGTCCGGCGTTCAATGCTGGAGGATCATCTGCTGTTAGTCGCCGCGGCTGTTGCGTTCTACGGTTTTCTTGCGATTTTCCCGGCGCTTTTCGCATTTGTGACGCTGTACGGGCTCGTTGCAGATCCGGGGCAGGTGGAGCCGCAATTGCGCCCCCTGCGTGACTTTATTCCGGTCGAAGCCTACTCGATCCTGGCTGATCAACTCGAAAAGATCACGTCGACGACGGACACGAAGCTCAGTGTGGGGCTCCTTTTCGGCTTCTTAGCGGCATTGTGGAGCGAGACCAACGGCAGCAAAGCGCTGATGACAGCCATGAACATTGCCTACAGTGAACAGGAGGCGCGCGGATTTGTGCGGCAGAACATCGTTGCCGCGCTTTTTACGGTCGGCGCTATCTTTATGGCGATCTTCTCATTGGCCGCCTTGGCCTTTGTGCCCGGCATGGTTTCAATCATGGATGCAGGGCCGCTGTTTGAAGCGGGGTTGATGTGGTTACGATGGGTTATCCTGACCTGTATTGTCATGCTGACCCTGGGTCTCTTATACCGCTACGGTCCGAATCGGCGCGAGGCGCGTTTCCAATGGATCACGCCAGGTGCCGTTCTTGCCACAGGTCTATGGATGCTCGGATCGGTAGGCTTCTCCTTCTATGCCGCCAATTTCGGCAGCTACAATGAGACGTTCGGCTCACTTGGCGCTGTCGTTGTCCTGCTTATCTGGTTCTATTTAACCTCCTCCGTCATTTGCCTGGGAGCACGGCTCAACGCGGAGCTTGAGCTGCAGACCAGCCGCGATTCAACCATCGGGCCGGTGCAACCAAAAGGTTCGCGCGGCGCCTATGTCGCGGACAACGTTGCGTCGGCGCCGGCAGCCGGGGCTTCGGGCAGGTAATTGGGTAAAATGTACAATCTCTTTTACGTCATTGGCGCTGTCGTCATCGTTCTGGCAATTCTCGGTTTTCTTGGAGTCACGTGAGTTTCAGCCAAGGCAGGGTATCTTTCAGAAAAGCAGGAACTTTTTTGTTTGTTCTCCGTTTACCAAACAGGCGCTGCGACTCGGCACTGAAGAAGGCTGAGGGCTGAGCCGGAGAAGCAATACGTACGACGAGACTGCGCGATGAGTGATGTCAGCCCCTACCTCAATCAGAAACTCCGCAGTTACGACGAGGCGCTAAAGGATCTCTCAAGGGGTTCTACGCCACAGCAGAATACGCTTGCCTGCGAGCAGATCGGCAATACCTCGACTCCTCTGGAGATGCAGCGGGAAGTCACGGTGAAATCGCCGCGGTGATATCACATCTCGCAGCAACTCTAGGTGCTTTCGTTATATTCAAGGTCACCGCGTTGCCTATGAAACCCTCACAATCCTAGGCTTGCCACGCGACCGGCTGGCGCAAATCACCCCAAGTTTATCCCAAGTTGTACAGACGTCGCATCCATGGCAGAATCGCATTTGACTTCTCGCCAGGCAGCTGATTGTTCGTGAGTTTGCGGTTCACGGTCACTGCTTTCACATGCTGGGGATACTGCTGATGGATACGCTCGTTGACGGAATTGCGGCGATTGCGGCTTCTCTGGAGGTTTTGAAGGAGATGAACGAGATCGATCAGGAGTCCGATCTGCCATCGGTAAAACTAAAGATTGCCGAATTGACGACCGCCCTGGCCTCCGTTCAAGTGATTCTTGCAACCACTCAGCAAGAGATTGCCAGCAAGGACGAGACAATCCTGACCCTGCAACAAAACCTGGAGCGTCAAAAGACCACGATCGAGCGAGAGGGCTTCCTCTATGACCAGGCATCCGACGGGTCGCCGGAGGGGGCACCCTACTGTCCGAGATGTCATCAGAAAGATGGCGTTATGATGCGCCTCACCGAGTCGGAGCGCGACGAGTTCCGAATGGAATGCCCGGAATGCAAGGCGACCTATGCTGTCGTCGCGCGGTCGTACGCAGAACAGAGAGATAAACCTGCGATTATTTGACCGCGTGCGACTTTAATCTCCAGAAACTCTTTCAAAAAAAAATCTTGTCCGGTTCCTAAAAAAAATAGGAACCAAAATATTACTAGTGCATTTCCACTACAGAGCGTGCTGCATCTACACAGCGATTATTGGCCTTCTTGGGCTTATAACTACTGAATTTGCGCAGCGTACGAATTAGACGGCGATTTTCAATTTCGCCAGGCATGACTGACAACCTTGGTTCGTGCTTCATAGTCAAACTGTAGGAGCGATAGAATGCTGAAGAAATTCCTGTTTTCCGGTGTTGCAACGAGTGTCCTTTTCGCGTCGGCGACGACCGCGAGCGCAATCATTTACGATGATGACATGTCCGAGGCACGCAACATGACCCCTGCCGGTTCTACGTTCGAGGGCGAACTGGCACGTGAGTACAAGGACTTCTTTATCTACGAAGCCGACAAGATGTACGACTGGCCCGACGCGGACCATTTTGCCGAGAAGGCCCTGATCGCCAACAGCGGTCAGCGTGTCATGCCGGAGAAGCCGAAAGACTGGAGCATCGATAGCGTTCACATGGGTGAGCTGAACGCCGCGCGCGACAAACTGGTGTCAGCACTCGACGAAGGCGGCCGCGACCTGGCGCCCCGTGAGGCGGCGATCGCACAGGCCCGCTACGATTGCTGGGTCGAGCAGCAGGAGGAAGGCCATCAGCCGGCACATATTGCGGCCTGCCGTATCGAATTCGATGCCGCGATGGCAAACCTCGATGCTGCAATGCAGCCAAAGCTCGCTGAAGCAGAGGTGACGACCACACAGACGGAGACCCTCGTGGTCGACGATGAAGTCGCCCGCGAGGTGGTGTACTTCGACTGGAATGAGGCGGAACTAAAGCCGGACGCGCAAGCTAAACTGAACCGGTTCGTCGACGAGATGCGCGAGATGCAAAACATCGTGCTATATGTCGAAGGCCATGCGGACCGCTCCGGCCCCGCAGACTACAATCTCAGCCTTTCGAAAGAACGTGCCGAGGAAGTGCGCAGTCAGCTGATCAAGCAAGGTTTGAACGTGGGCGAAATTGAGGACCTCAAGATTGAAGCAGAGGGAGAATCCGAGCCGGCTGTCGTGACTGCCGACGGTGTGCGCGAGCCGGAAAATCGCCGGGTCGAAATCGTTGCCCGCGGCGTATCGGCTGAGATGGTGCAGACGACTACGACGACAATCACCCAGGATCAATAGCCCAGGGTTGCCAACGTCGCCGACCATCGATACGAGCTTGATGGTCGGCGGCCTTTCACTTTGAATGTAGTACACGATATCATTAGGAGCTTACCCATGACTTTCGCCGGTATGAACCGTCTTTTCCTTTTGCCGCTCGTATTTGCCGGAGGTCTGCTTGTGGCCGGTTGCGAGGAACAAGGGCCGCTTGAAGAACTCGGCGAGTCCGCAGACGAGGCCGTAAACGATGCGGGTCGTGCGGTAGAAGATGCAACCGATTAATCAATGAAACTTCGCAATGAAACAGCGCTGATGGCATTAATGCCGCAGCGCTGTTTCCTTTTTTTGAGCAAGGGCAAGTGTCGTGCAGGCTGCATCACTGAAGTCGATGTTACCGATCGTGAAGAACGAGGTGAGAACTATCCGCAGCGCTCTGTGGTTCCGGCCCACGGCCTTTTCGGTCCTGGCTGCGTTGATTGCGATGTCGGTTGCTTTGGTCGATGGTTACCTACCGGTCAAAGCCTTCGCCTGGTTCCCTGAGGTTGAGATCTCGACGCTCCGTGATCTTCTGAATCTCATGGCCGGCACCATGTTGACGGTCGCGACCGTCACTCTTTCTGTCTTGATGCTGGTCCTTAGCCTCGCGGCCGGGCAAGCGTCACCGCGTGCGGTGCCCGAGATTATGGCAGATACCGTCACGCAAAACGCTTTGGGAACCTTTCTTGCGACCTTCGTCTTTGCCCTGACGTCTTTGCTGCTGTTGGGCTTTGGTGCAGTCGCCGGTCCCGGCATCACGCTCACACTCTTCTGTGCCCTGATTTTAATCATGACCTCGGTGCGCTATCTGGTGCAGTGGATCCACCATGTGGCCGAGACCTTAAAGCTGAACCGCGTCGTATCCCGCATTCATTCTCAGGCGGAAGAGGTTCTGAAATACTATTTGGACAAGCGCCACGCATCCGAAGCAGGAGAGAGGCGGAGCTTGCGCGAGCCCCTCATGACGCTTCATCCCAACCGAACCGGCTACATCCAGCTTATTGATGAAGAGAAGATACGCTCCGTGGCCGAGGAGCAGGATATCTCGATCGAGGTCACGGTTCAGGAAGGCGACTTCGTTCATCCGAAGCGCCTTCTGCTGCGGCATGAGGGTCCGGAGCTTGACGGCGCGACGATTCGGGCGTTGCGCATGGCGATCGTTATTGGGTTTGAACGCAGTCCGGAGGCTGATCCCCGGCTCGGTTTCGAGTTGTTGACGGAGATTGCCTGCCGGGCGCTGTCACCGGGTGTGAACGACCCGCAATCCGCACTTGCATGCATCGAGTACTTGGGTGGTCTGCTTGCATTTGCGGGTAGTTGCCCGTCGCAGCATTATCCAGCGAAACACTCTAAAGATGGCCGTGTCATATTTGCCAGGGCCGACTTCGCGGCTCTGCTGGTGCGTTCCGTCCGGCCTATCGTTCGCGACGGAGCAGGGGTGGCTGAGATCATCTGCGCAATTATGTCGATCTTGGAAGAGCTGTCGGCGAGCGTTGAGCCCGAATACGAGGGCTTGATCTTGGAAGAGGTTCGCCGAGCTGAAACTCTGGGTTTGGAATCCCTTCAACTCGGCTTGGATAAGCAGGTGTTGACAGAAATAGCCGAACGTATAAAAGGCGCCAACTCAAAGCGAGAAGATCAGTGATCCGGCATTTTGCAGCAGATATAGCTGGTCGGCCGGCGGTTAACGTCGTGCAATAATCCAGACTGCGTGTATGATCCCGGGGATATAGCCTAGTATCGTGAGGATGATATTAATCCAAAACTGGGGGCCAATACCGACTTGAAGAAAAACTCCCAACGGGGGCAAAAGAATAGCGATCAGAATGCGGATCAGGTCCATGAGAGGTTCTCTTTCTAAGTAACTGTAAATATGCACGGATGGCCAGGGGTGCTCTGGGCATCGAGTTCGTACAGAGCTAACTCATGATTTCGAAAATCGTTCCACAAAAGCGCCATGATGTTGAAAGTCTCGACTGAGGGATGTGCGAAGAAAGCCGAAGATTGACAGTCAGTCGCCGTCCGCTTCGATTTCTCTGCGGACCTGTGCATAACTGATCATCGCGAAAAGGACTGTGCCGCCGACAACGTTGCCGGCCAAGGTCGGAAGTGCGAACCCGAACAGTGTTTCCAGAACATCGATTCTTCCGGTCATCAGCAAGAAGAAGGCTTCAACGGAGCCAGCAACAATGTGGGTGAAATCCGCCAACGCAATGACGTAGGTGATAAGGCCAATCATCCAGAACGCCATATGCTCCGCGGACGGGAGCAACCAGACAAGAGCCGCAATCAGCCAGCCCGCACCGATTCCTTTGATGAACATCTCGCCAGGCGAGTTCACAAAGAGATGCTCGCCGATCGATGTGATCGCGGCCATGGTTGCGGCGGGAAGTGGCTCTCCGTAGGCCAGGAACGCCGCGACAACCGCCGCCCCCGCAAAGTTCGCCAGTAGAACGATGCCCCAAAGCCGCGCGATGAGCGCCAGACATTGAAACGAAGGCGCTGCCATTAATGGCAGGACCACCGTGATCGTGTTCTCGGTGAAGAGCTGTTGCCGCGCAAGGATCACGATCAGGAAGCCAACGCTGTAGCCCATGTCCGCTACGAGCGGCGTCCAATCCGTGTCCGGCAGAAAACTCTTCAATAGAGCTTGGGTAATAACGGAAAAGCTGATCGTCAGGCCTGCTGCGACCCCTGACCACCAGAGTGCCGAGGCTTCCCGCTCAAGCTCTTCCTCGCCTTCCTGTCGCACCACCTCGTAGACGACCGCCGCTCTCAATCGGCGCTTATCCTCGACGTCCTGGTGATCCGATTCCGAGAAGGTAGGGCTTTGGCTATCGTCTACCATGTTTCCTCACGTGTCTGGACGCCGCGCTCCGTCCACCACGCTCCGGCACCCGCTAAGAAACACTGCCAGGTCAGAATTGGTTCCAATTTTTTAACAGGAATATTTTTTTTGGGCGTTTCCGGACAAAGCCCGTCAAAGACTAAAAACTATGGAACCCCGCCTTGCCGAAGAGGTTGTCAATACATCGGGTGTGGCCGCTAGAGCGGTTTGCTTTGGAGGCATCCACTCCTTGTGTTGTGAGAGAAAGGAATAGCTATGCTTTACTGGGCCGCGGTTTTTTTTGTCATCGCATTAATTGCGGGTGTATTCGGGTTCGGTGGGCTGGCATCTGCGTCGGCGGGCGTTGCGCAAATCCTCTTTTTCATCTTCCTCATTCTGCTGGTCGTCTCTCTCGTTTCGCACATTGCGCGCGGGAGGCGTTAAGCAGTCCGATTCAGCAGCTCTCAGACAGCAACAATCGCCGGAGGTTTTTTGAGACGGGCTCTTGGCCCAGCCACAGATCCAACAACGCATGAATGAGATCGCCGTTCGGCTTGAAGGCCTGTCTCTCGCCGTTGACATAGAGAGCATTCCCTTCCTGAGGCTCATAGGCGATGACGACGACGTCGTTGGTTTCAATCTCCTGAAACAGATCCTGCAGCACCATGAACATCTCGCGTGAAATCTCCTCCCGCAAATGTGAACGCCATTCGCTTGGAATCTGATCAGGCACATTGCCGTCATAGAGGATTTCCAGGCGGACGGCCTTCGGGGTCGCGGTGCTACGGTACCTGTACAGGTCGTTGGACCTGTCTTCCGTGTACAGCGATACGAGGTAGAGGTCATACCACAGCACCTCGCGCATGCCGCAGCTGGTCAGATAAAAGCTCCTGTCGACTGCATCCAGACGGTCAGGCAGAGGAATGCCCTCGAAATCCGCTGCTTCTGCGTGAACACTGAGACTGAGGAGGAGAGCCGTTGTGACCGCAAGCCATCTCGCTGTCCGCTCAAAGGCCTCTCGAATTTGGAGGTGCCGCAGGTTTGCGTCGCCGAGCATCTGGATCGTCCTCTCTGTCGTGTTCTTCCAGGGACCTTGGTACCGGGTTAACTCCCTGGTTTCGCGAAATCCTTCATTGGCAGTTTGACCGAGTGCCTCGCGAAGGTAAATGCCGCTTTCGCTATCCACTATGGGGAGTACGCCATTGCTAAAGTTGCAATCGACGGCTCATTCCACGACATGCTCCCAAGGCACGCGAATTTCCCATCGCAAACCCTCGTGCGCAAAATCAGTTTCGACTTCAGCGCCCAAGGTCCGCGCGGTCACTTTCTGCAGGATGGCATAGCCGAAGCCTTTTTTGCTTTGGGGCTTTACCGGTGGCCCTCCGTTCTCCGACCATTGAAGGTGGAGATGCGCCTGGTCCCCGGAGTCCTCAACCTTACGCCAGGAGATCTTCACCTTTCCCTGGGGATCTGACAGAGCCCCATACTTTGCTGCGTTCGTTGCAAGCTCGTGCAACGCCATGCCTATATTCTGGGTTGCGTCAACGCTTAAACGCAGATCGCTGCCTACAAGTATGATCTGGGTCTTTGCTGCGGGCAACAGATGTCCGATCTGGCCATTAATCAGTTCGACCAGTGAACCGCCGCGCCAAGCCTCCTGAACCAGGAGGTCGTGAGATTGGGCCAAACCCTGCAGCCGGCCGACAAAAGACTCGACGAACTCATCAGGGCTCTTTGCATAGGCCGCCGACTGCCGGGCCATTGCCTGGGTGACAGCCAAGAGGTTTTTTAACCGATGGTTCACCTCACGCGTAATCAGACGAAGATGCGATTCCGATTCCTTCTGTTCGGTTATGTCGACGGCAATCGAGATGATGCCGTCGAGCACACCTCCCTCGTCGTACATCGGCTCGATGCTGACGTCGAAGCAATGCTCGACGCCCTCTATTTCCACTGTCGTCTCGATACGCTGCGGCTTTTCCTCCTCCAGCGAACGGCGCTTTGCTTCGATCAGAGGTAAGGCAGTCTCCAATGGAAGTAACTCGTGATCCTTCCTGCCGATCACCGCTGCCGCACCGAACCCGGCAGGCGCGTTGTGAATCCATGTGTAGCTCAGATCCTGGTCCTGAGCGAAAATCGTAATTTTAGATCCGAGCAGAGCACGTTCGAAACGTCGGATCATCGTGGGCAGTTCCAGCAGGAGGTTAAGCTCAGGGCCCTCGGTGTCAAGCTGCCCACCGCCGGCACCACCCTGCTGTTCGGTGGAGGTCGCCCGTTTGTTGAATCCAGGAGCGCGCAACAGGGATTGGGAGCCTCCGGCCGGAGAGAACTTGCGAGAGGGCCATAACAGCACGACGGGCAGCAAAACGATCAAACAGACGATCGCCACGAGTGCGGCCGTCATGATCAGTTCTTGAATAGAAAACACGTCTTCCTTGGCCGCACTCAGGATTTGTGCGACGCCGAACGTTGTCGTGGCAATTGAAAATCCGTAGATCCAAACGCGATGACGCAGGGCAAATCCCTGTATATCTGTGAAGCGGGACATTCGTATCAGGACCAATAGACTTCCAAAAACAAGCACGGCGCTCAAACCGCCGATCCAAAAACTCATTGTTATCTCAAATCAGCGTTTCAATACCGGGGCACGGCGAAGAAGCCGCACCCCGTGAGTGGTCCAATTTCGGTAGGGAAGGGGGCATATACAGCAGTTGCAACGAGAGCGTTATGTCGCACGACATAGTCTGATGAATTTTATCGCGCCGAAATAGATTTTTTATTTTTACTGGAACTATTCCGTCTAATTTCCGTTTGCACAGTGGGCGGGACCGTCGTAGCCATCCCCCTCAACTGGTTGCGACTTCTCGTTTCTTGACGACTATTACTCTTGGGTGATCGAATTTATTCGATCACCTTCTTTTTTGATCGAAAAAAAGTAATTTTTTCTTTGGAACCAAGCCCCGATCCCGGCGGTTTATCGAAGAGATATAGAGCGGCCATCAACAGACAAAAGGAGCAAAACGATGAACTGGGATCAGGTCGAAGGAAACTGGAAGCAATTCAAGGGCAACGTCCAGCAACAGTGGGGCAAGCTCTCCGATGATGATCTCGACGTGGTGGAGGGCCGGCGGACCGAATTGGCTGGCAAGCTCCAGGAGCGTTACGGAATTGCCCGGGAGGAAGCCGAACGCGAAATCGATCAGTGGTTGAAGCAGAGCCAAAGTAACTGAAGCGGCTTGTAATCGTCTTCTTGAAACCGAAACACACTACGAGGTTAAACATGAATAAGGTCCTTTTGTCGACGAGCACGGCATTCCTGATAGCAGCTGGCTCGGCCTCATCGTTCGCGAACTGCGAAATCATCGACGCAGATCTGGACAAGAAAATCTCGGAAAACCAGCAGCTTCGGGCCGAATACAATGCCAGTCTGCTCCGGGATGCGCGGTCGTTGCGTGATGCCGCGGGAACCCTCACCGCCTACGGCAAGGAAGATGCCTGCGCGGCGGTGTCCGAGGCGATCAGAGAAATGGTGGAGAACCCGAAGGCTGCAGCAGCGGCGAAGGCCGGAGTAACGGGTGAGGAGGTCGTGGTCGCGACGAAAAGTGCCGACGATCGTCGCGCATCTGCAGTTTCCGTCTCGAAAATGACATCGAGGATCCGGGCGGAAGAAATAATTGGAACAGACGTGTTCGGTGCGAAGGGCGATACCGTCGGCGAGGTCGCGGATATCGTGTTCGGCGCAAACGGCCAACCGACCTACGCGGTCGTTTCGTACGGCGGATTTTTGGGCGTTGCCGAAGACCAGGCCGCGATTCCCTTCAAACTGCTGAAAGTGTCATCGGACAAAGAAGCTTTCTTCGTAGATATGACCGAGGAGGAGCTTGAGAAAGCGCCGAGGTTCGAGACGGGGCGGTATGACTGGATCGAAGACGAAGCCTGGCGCACGAAGAACGAGCAATACTTCGCGCCTAAGAATTAACTGGTACCTGGCCGGCAGATGGGCGCGATGGTCCATTCCCACCGATAGGGCATAAAAATCAGCGGCAGACCGGGTAGGTCGCCGCTGATTTCCAATTTTATGCCTAGCCTTATAGCGAAGCTAATCTAAATCACGCACCGGTCAAACTTGGTGCCTGGGCATGAGTTGCTTTTTGACCAAAGAAAAGCGCCTGGCTGACCACCGCCCTGATGGTTTCGGGCTGGAAGGGTTTGGTGATGAGAAAGGTCGGTTCGGGGCGTTCGCCTGTCAGCAAGCGCTCCGGATATGCCGTGATGAAGATGACCGGAACCTCGAAGCTGCCCAGGATTTCGTTGATCGCGTCCAGGCCGGAGCTGCCATCGGCAAGCTGGATATCGGCCAAGATGAGGCCGGGTTTGGTGCGCACGGCCAACGCCACGGCTTCCTTGTGCGTTCTGGCCGTGCCGGTGACGCTGTGCCCCAAGTCCTCCACCAGGGATTCTAGATCCATGGCAATGATCGGCTCGTCTTCGATGATCATGACTTCGGTCGCGAGCTGTTGCGCGATTTCGAGTGCTGCTTTGTCGGCCAATTCAGTTACCTCTTCCAGCGTGACGTCAAGTATTTGGGCGACATCCGTTGGCTCAAACTGCTCGACGGCGGTCAGCAGAAAGGCCTGACGCGGCCTGGGCGTGATGCTGTCGACTTTCTGATCGGGCATTATGCTGTCAACGGTCGGGTATTCGGTCCTTGATCCCGCCGAATTCCAGATCTTGGTAAAGACGTGGAAAAGAGCCGTTTTCGGCGCCATGTCCGCAGGGAATGAGGCGGGATCCGCAATAAGCGCTTCAAGGACAGCGGCAACGTACGCATCTCCACTTGCCTGACTCCCAGTCAGCGCGCGCGCATAGCGGCGGAGGTAGGGTAAATGGGGTGCGATCGCACTCGAAATTGACATTTGATATCCCCTAGGTTCGGAAGGTCTTTTGCTGAGACTGTCATCGGCTCAGCCGATAGATAACCCCGTGGGCGAAAAAAAGTTCCCTGCAAGCGGAACTTTTTTTGCTTTCGCGCATTTCCCCATCATTAACGGCAAAATTCCGCGGCATTGCAGCGCCAAGACCGGCAAGATTGTCGGTACCAAATTGTGCGTTTAGGATGGCGCTGATCGGAACTGAGGCGAGTAAGGAATGGAAATGACCAGCGACGAGCAAGCCGGCGGTGACAAAGGTCGAGGAGCGGTCCGCGGCAAGCTGAGCACTGATGCGCAGGACAAAATTGGCGAGAAGTTGCGAGGCATGTATGAAACGGTTGCAACCGAGCCAATCCCCGAAAAGTTTCTGGACCTCTTGAAGTCTCTGGAAGAGGCGGAGCAGGGTCAGAAAAGGGATGATGAATGATGCAGGTGAAAGCTTCATTCAAGGAGAGCTTGGTCGGTGCGATTCCGAATCTGCGGGCCTTTGCGGTTACGCTCACGGGGAATGTCGACCGTGCCGACGATCTGGTTCAGGAAACGCTCGTCAAAGCCTGGTCGAAATCCGACTCCTACGAGGAGGGCACGCACCTGCATGCCTGGCTCTTTACGATCCTGCGTAACACCTTCTACTCCGAGTTCAGGAAGCGTAAGCGCGAAGTTGAGGACACCGACGGCAGCATTGTTGCCAAGCTTTCATCTCACGCCGAGCAGACCGGCAAAATGGATCTCGTGGACTTCAAAGCCGCGCTGACACAACTTCCCCCTGACCAGCGCGAGGCCCTGATCCTGGTTGGCGCTTCTGGCTTTACCTGCGAGGAGGCGTCGGTTATTTGCGGCTGCGCGGTGGGAACGATCAAGAGCCGGGTAAACCGGGCACGGGCTAAACTCACACAGATTCTCGATGTGGAGTCAGGGGATGACTTTGGACCGGACCCGACCGCGCAGGCAATACTTTCAACCAACCTGTCCGACGCGAAAGCAGTTTGAAGCCAGAGGGGACTGGTTGCCATGTGGTATTCGCGATCACTACAGTTTCGTCTCGCGGTCCTCTTGTCGATCGCCGTGGCACCCGCCGCGGTTTTCGCAGTCATATCCTCTCTGACAATCAACTCCAACACGCGCGCCTTCAAGACCACCGCGATCGAGCAAATTGCAACGCTGGTATCAGAGCGTGAGCGTATGCGGCTCGAGAAAGCGTCCGAGGTCATCGAGGCCCTGGTGAACCGTCCGCTGGTTGGAGCTCAGAACGCCTGTCATGCGCTTGCCGAAACCGCCCATGCGATCAACAACGATATTGAAGATCTCGCGATCCTGCGGCAGAGCAATGAGGTTGTCTGCTCGACCCGCAGCATTGCGACCACTGCAAACACCAACCCGCAGCCCGCGGTGTTTTCCCGCGATCTTGAGTCAGAAGGATCGCGAAGCTTTACGTTCGGGCGCGACGAAACACTTATTTCGATCGAGTATACGCCTGCCTCGAGTGACCCGCTCATCATATTCGGGTGGGTAAAAAACCGCCTGCCCAACCTTCTGGTTGACCCAGAGTTCTCAAACCGGGGCTTAGAGGTTGCCTTGGTTACGGCAGACGGTGACGTTATCGGCAATATATCCGCATCTGACCAAGCACTAGCGGCCTGGAACAAGGTGGATAGCGGTTTTGAGGAGGGCGATGGTGAGCGTCTCTATGCGTTCGCGCCCATCACTGCAGGGGGAGCCGGTGTCTTGGTTGGTGGGGTGCGCGAGCAGGTCTTCGGGAGCGAGCGCTGGCGGCTGTGGTCTAGTCTGACGACGTCGCTTGGCACCCTGTTGATTGTGATCGGAACCGCGTGGATCGGCGTAAACAAGCTCGTCGTCCGCTGGATATCGAAATTGCGGACGGTCGCCGCGTCTTACGCCGACGGTGACCTCTCGGTCCGGGTCGCAGACGTCGACAAAATGCCCTTGGGGATTGCCGAGTTTGCGACGACCTTTAACAGAATGGCGGACGCCATCCACGAGCGCTCGTCAGACCTCGAAGAATCGGTGCGCCAGCAGTCTCATCTCCTTCGGGAGCTGCATCACAGGGTAAAAAACAATTTCCAGGTTATGGGCAGCCTTCTTGCACTACAGAAAAAATCGCTCAATCCTTCCCAACAAAGCGTTCTTTTGTTCTCGGAAGAGCGCATCCAGGCGATGGCGACAGCTTATCGCGTGTCTTATGCCAACGGTGAAATAGGGTCTGTCCCGGTCGCCACGCTGATTGACGAGGTGAGTGGGTACATCTGCCGGCATGCTGGGCGCCCCGTGGATTGCGTGAACTTCGAGGACCATTCCGGAAAACCGCTGGATATCTCGCTCGACCAGGCAATCCCTCTCGCATTTCTGCTCACTGAGATGTTGAGCCCGGCACTCCGAACACCCGCTCAGACTCCTTTGCTGGACTCGGAAATTGTCTTGAGGGAGAGCGGGGATAAATCGTGCGAACTGACGGTAACGGTGCCTCAGGCCAACAGTAAATCCGCTGACGAAGAGAAGCTTCATCAGCGGCTGTGCAAGGCATTCGAGTTACAACTGGATGCGACCTTGACCCGTCGTGATACCGACGGCCGGGTCCGTTGGGCGATCGATTTTGTAAGAGATGACGGGTGTGTTGCTGAGGGATGAACCTATCGTGACGGCTGTTGCGGATGGTCACGAAGGAGCGATTTAAAGAGTTTTACCGGCGTCCGGCCATTCCTCTGCGTGTTCTCGTTTGCTCCGCTATATGAGCGGGCGCGGCCGGCGCTTGTTTCCCTCATATTTCGCGAGTTCCCGCAACTGTAGCTGATCCCCGATTCTGACGCGGCGATCGGAGATTGCGATCAGCTGCCGCTGCATCAGTTTCTTCAGCGTTTTATTCGTGTGGACGAGAGATAACCCCAGAGCGTCCGAGATGTGATACTGAGTGAGCGGGAAATCAAAAGAGTCATCCACGACAAGACCTAGGGGTTCCAGGCGGTCGTGAAGGCTGACCAGCAGGTACGCGATGCGTTCAGCGGCTGAACGCCGGCCGACGGTCAGCAGATTATCATCGACCAATGCTTCCTCGTGCGCCGCGATCCAGGTGACATCAAAACCCAGAGAAGGTTGTTTTTCATAGAGCTCGAAGAAGCGATTCCGCTCAAACACGCAGAGTGTCACGTTCGTGAGCGCGCTCACCGAGTGCTCAGGTTCGGTGAACATTGCCGATTGCAGGCCAATTAGGTCTCCAGGAAGTAAAACCGAGAGAATTTGCCGCCGACCGTCTTCCATCATGTGATAGCGGCACGCCCAACCTTTATAGAGCGTGTAGATATGATGATCGGCCAGGCCCTCCTCGACGATATCCGTTCCGGCCCGATACAGTTTTTCACCAACCTTGAAGCCCGAGACGAAATCGACTTCCTTGTCCGCCATGGGACGAAATGCGGGTTGTTTCCGCAAAGGACAGGTGACGCAGCGAACATTGAAATTGCTACGGGTTTGTTGCACGGGCCGCTCCTCTGTGTCCTGAAAACTTTCATCGAGACTATGTCATAGTTTATTTCAGCGACACCCCCGGACCGCTACGTTGCAAGCTTGAGTTAATCTGGATCCTATGAGGTGCCCTAATGACAACGTCGTGGTCCAGTGTTGGTTCCCGTGATTGCGGCGGGCTTTGTTATCGCGCCTCCTTGACAGGCGGGCAGGATGGCTAGCGTCTATCACGAACCAGTCCCTCCGCCGCCTGTCGCGCAATCGAAAGCCGGCGGGTGTCCGGAGATCGCCATGACGAGTGCTGCGGCAGACGGTCCCGAGTTGCTCCTGGTAGAAGACACCGTGATCATCGCGATCGACTTTAAAGATCGTTTGCAGGATGCCGGTGCAAGTGCCGTAACGATCGCGTTAAAGCTAAGCGAGGCTCAGGATGCATTGTTACATTGCGACTACGATGGCGTGGTCCTGGACGTTAAACTTGGCTCGGAAAACAGCCTCGCACTCGCTGACGCACTGCTTGTAAGGGACATTCCGGTCGTTTTCGTAACAGGATACGACACCGACTTTCTACGCCCGGCCAGCTTGCGCAGCATCCCCGTCTATGAGAAACCTGTCTCTTCAAGGGATCTCACTGACATTGTCCACAGCTTTGACACGGCGAGCGGCCATACGCGCAAGGTTTCGCTGACGGTACCGAATTTATTTGCAAATTTAGTTGGAACCAAAGTTCAATCTGCACGTTGCTCCTAGCGAACACGCGTTCTTTCAAGGTTAAAGGCCATCGCGCTTCAGCTTTGCTGCACCCGGCGTGCGGCGAGGTTGCCCAGGGCCAATCTCCTGAAAAAGAGAACAAACAGATGATAGGAGCTGAGAAAATGGACTACCTCAAACACATTGGCGCTGCCGTCGTTGTCGCACTCGGCCTGAGTGCCTGTAACACCATCGAAGGCATTGGTGAAGATGTCGAAGCAGGTGGCGAAGCGATCAGCGAGACGGCTGAGGACACGAAAGAGAAACTTTAGCCGAAAGTGCGTTTAGGCTCGCGGTCAGATCCCTACGGGAACGCGCCGTCGGCCAAAGGCGCACGGGAAAATCTGCCGCTCGAGCAACCCGGTCGGCGATGATGCCCGCAACAAAAAAAGCGCTGCTGAACAATGTCAGATGTTCGGTGGCGCTTTCGTTTAAAGCGGGATGGCCAGTATCGCAATAGATCGCACTTTTCTGACACGGCCGTACGCGTTTCATCTTATGGGTGTACTACGCAGCCGCAGGTTTCAGCGATAGGCTGTCCGGTGGTTTTCCACTCTCTTCATCAACTGCCTCCCGTTTGCCGACACTTTGAGAAGTTGCTCAGCGCGAGAGGACTCAATGCTTCGTCATGCTGTTTAATCTCAGTTTTAAAGTGGCAGGCTAACCGCGACACGCTATGCCAAGCCCGCAGCTCTGCGGTGGGACAGCGGTCTATTGCAATCTGTGCGACCGATCGAGAAAAAAGCTGCAGCGATTTTGCTATTTACGTGATAGTCCGATGGCCGAAAAGACTGCACAAAGTTGGTTGCGTGCCCCCGCAACCAAACACCAAAGTGTCCGACCTGGAGACATAGGTAACAGCTTGTACCTATGACATGGGTAACACACTGGAGCCGAACGGTGTGTCGATGGTTTGCAGAGTTTTCTGCTCCAGGTCTATGTATCCCAAATCATAGTTCAT
>NZ_ML660071.1 GCF_007004665.1 Denitrobaculum tricleocarpae
TCGATCCGAGACCACTCTTCGTCGCTTAGATAAAATAACTTTCTGCCCATCCAAACCTCCTATCATCAGAAAGCTTGAATCACAGTTCCAATGTCACGAAAAGCACCAATTGAGTACAGACCCTAGATCAGCTCGGCAACGTATTCCGCGATGGCGAGGGAGGAGGTCAGGCCTGGAGACTCAATTCCGAAAAGCTGGACCAGGCCCGTGACACCATGAGAGTCGGGCCCCAAGATCATGAAATCCGCGAGCGGCGCGCCCGGCGGTGTGATGCGGGGACGGATGCCGCAGGTATCGGGTTGCAGCGCGTCATCAGGGAGACCGGGCCAGTAGGTCCGCACCGCCCGCTCGAAAGCGGCGATGTTTGCACCGTCGTTGCTGTAGTCCAGATCCAGGCCGTCCATCACCCTGACATCCGGACCGAAAGTGACCCGCCCCGCGATATCGCGGATGTAATGGACGCCAAGTGACGCGCCATCGGGCATGGGATAGATCAATCGCTGGAACGGCGCCTTCCCAGCGGAGAGCGAGACGTAGCAGCCCTTGGTCAGACATTGGGGCGGAATCAGCGTAGGGTCGAACCCGGCTGTCCGGCGCGCGACATCCCAGCCACCGAGGCCGGCAGCATTTATCAGATGATCGCAGGACATCCGGGTATTGTTGGCGTCCCCGACCGAAAGCTCGAATCCCTTGTCGGTGACAACGACGTCCTCCAGCGGTGAATGATAGGCAATAAAAGCTCCTGCCGCCTCGGCCTCCCCCAAAAGGGCGTTCATGTAAGAGGGGGCATCTATGATACCGGTCGAGGGAGACAGGATGGCAGCACAGCAGGCCAGTTCCGGCTCACACTTCATGGCATCCTCGGCAGTGACAAGCGTCAGGTCGGTAACGCCGTTCGCGTGGCCCCGGTCGTGGATGGCTTTCAGAGCCGCAACCTGATCCGGCGCGGTCGCCACAATCAGTTTCTCAATGCGGTCGTGGTCGATATGGCGGGTCCGGCAGAAATCGTAGAGTCGTTTTTTACCCTCGACACAAAAACGCGCTTTCAAAGACCCCGGCGCATAGTACATGCCGGCGTGAATGACCTGAGAATTGCGGGCACTGGTGTGATGCCCCCAGGAGTCCTCCGCTTCGAGGATCAGGACCTCCCGGCCTGCGCGCGCCAATTTACGCGCAATGGCGAGGCCGATCACCCCGCTGCCGACGACAACGCTCTGAACATGGTACTCCGGTCGCACGCCTGCCTCTTGCTAAGCCCTCAACATCGTCGGCAAGGATGCAGCTTCGCCGCAGGAGGCCGAGGACGCAAGCCCGTCAGTGTCCAGCCCCGCTCGGCGCGGGTAACCCGGCAATCACGACGTTCACGCAGGCGGCTTTGCCGCTTTGCACAGCGCGTGTGAGCGCGGCGTCAAGATCGGCCAGATCGGTCACGTATTCGCCATGCCCGCCCAGCCCCCTGACCGCCTCGTCGTAGCGCGCACCACTCAGCTGGCAACCGATGAGGCGATCCGGGCCGTACGCGCGCATCTGAATCTGATGCTCTGCGTTCCAGCATTCGTCATTGCCGATCACCACGACAAAGGGTGTATTCTCCCGCGCCGCCGTCTCGAACTCGGCAAAGTGAAAGCCCACAGTGCCGTCCCCCATCAACGCAAAGACCGCAGCGTCGGGCCTGGCCTTCTTTGCGGCGATAGCATAGCAAAGCCCGCCTCCGATAGCGCCCGACGGCCCGTTGATCAGGCGATTGGAAGCGCTTGTGCCCGCTTGCGCCCATTGGCCGAACTCGCCGCCGTCACAGATAACCACCGCCTCGCCAGCCGCATCGATCTGTCTTTGAACCGCCGCAGAGAGCGCGGCAGGCGTGATCTTCCCATCGGGGGCCGGGTCCTGAGCACTGAAGTGACGCGCAGCGATTAAGTCATCGACCTCTGCCCGCCACGCGGCGCGTGCTCCCTTGCCGTCACCGGCGTTCGTGAGGGCCACGGCCGCATCCCGCGGATCCGCCGCCACCGCAAGCTTCAAGCGATCGCCAAGATTCAGGTGAGCGCGATCACGCTCCTGCGCTTCGGGGTCGATCACGATCCATTTGCAGTCGCCGGCACAGACCTTGGTTCCACCGAAGCCGAGGGTGAAGTTGACCGGCTTGCCGAGGCAAAGCAACAGATCGGCTTTTGCCAGAGCCTTGGCAAAATCGCCCAAAGAAGGATCCTTCAGGCCGCGTGGGCTCTCCATGGCGACAACGGGCGCATCCACAGCCGCCGCCAAAGCGTCTACGGCCGAGCTCTGGCGGGTTGTGTTCATAACGGGCCCCGTCAGGACGAGCGGCCGCTTCGCATCCGCCAAGGCCTGCGTCACAATCGCCGCTTCCTCGCTTCGAATTGCCATCTCTTCGCGCTTCAGCGCCCCTGCAGCGGGAACTGCACTTGAATCGGCGTCGCCTTCCACGACGTCGAAGGGCAAGGCAACATGGACCGGCCCTGGACGCCCCGACAACGCCATGCGGATCGCCCGCGCCATGTCCGTGCCCAGGCCGGCCGCCGA
Source organism: Denitrobaculum tricleocarpae (assembly GCF_007004665.1). GTDB lineage: Bacteria > Pseudomonadota > Alphaproteobacteria > Kiloniellales > Kiloniellaceae > Denitrobaculum > Denitrobaculum tricleocarpae. Next base: position 2,542 of record NZ_ML660071.1, read on the forward strand.
CTGCGCGCGGAAGGAAAGTTTCGTCAGCGCGGCGGTCATGGGCACCTGGTCGAGCTCCTGGAAGGCCCCTCTACCATCGAGAGAGAGTGGACTGTCTCCGGTCAGGAACAACACCGGGCTCTCCGAATGCCGGGCGGTGAAGAGCGGCCCTAAGGCGTTCGCGGCGCCGGGCGCGGCTGTGACCATGCAGACCCCGATCTCTCCCGTCAGCTGGGCATAGGCGTCAGCCATGAAGACGGCGGCAGCTTCGTGCCGGGTATGAATGATCTCGATTTTCGCATCGATGCAGGCATCGTAGACCGGCATGATCTGATTGCCGGAGAGCGAGAAGATCTTTGTGACACCAGCGGCCGCGAGTGTCTGCGCCAGAAGGTCGGCGCCGCGCATCTTTGTCATATCAGTGTTGTGCCCATGGTCCGGAAACTAAAACTGGTGAAACACCAGGTGCCTGGTGAAGCCACTGGACGCATCCTTCTCTCACTCTTCGTTTTCCTTGTGCTGATCAAGACCTTTGCGCGTCGCCCGGATACCGGTGTGGACAATGGCGACGACGGTGATCGCGGTCACTGCCCAGAAGAACCAGGTGATCGGCCCGCGGAATAGAATGGCTGGGGAGCTCCCGCTCATCAGCATGGCCTGGCGGAAATTATCCTCCAGGAGGGGGCCGAGGATAAAGGCGATCAAAAAGGGTGCCGCCGGAATCCGGTAGCGCAACATCAGGAACCCGACCCAGCCCATCGCAAACATCACGCCGACATCGAAGATGTTGTTGTTCACCGCGAAGACGCCATAGACACAGAGGATCAGGACGGCTGGGAACAGAACACCCCGTGGAATATCGGCGACGTATTTAAAGCCACGGATCGCGACCGAGCCCAGCAGGAACAGAAAGACCGAACTGACGATCAGACCGATGAAAAGCCCGTAGATAATATCGACATTGAGGATGAACATCATGGGTCCGGGCTGCAACCCGTGGATCATGAAGGCACCGATAATAATCGCCGTGATCACATCGCCGGGAACGCCAAGAGCCAGAAGCGGAATGAGCGTGGCGCCGGCAACACCATTGTTGCCGGCTTCGGCGGCAGCGACGCCTTCAATCTCGCCTTTGCCGAAGTTTTCCTTGTTGGCCGATGTCCGCCGTGCCTCGGAATAGGACAGAAAGGCAGAAGGTGCCGCGCCGATCCCGGGAATAGAGCCCAGGAAGACGCCGATAAAACTGCCGCGCACGATGGACTTGAAGCTCCTTTTATACTCGCTGAAGGTGACCCAGTTTTTCCCGATGATACGCGTCGTTCCCTCGTGAGAACGCGGGTTCCAGACCATGGCGAGAATTTCAGGGATCGCGAAAAGACCGATCAGGACGGCAATGAAGTTCAGGCCGCCCATCATGTTGGGATCGCCGAAAGTGAAGCGGTTGGTGCCGTAGACCAGATCCAGACCGATCGTCGCCAGCAAGAGTCCCAGCATGGCCGACAGCGCGCCGCGCAGCAGGCTCTCGCCCGAGACACCGGCGATAATGGTCAGGGAAAAGAGAATCAGGGTGAAAAACTCGGGCGGACCGAAACTCAGGGCAAAAGACGCCAGCCAACCAGCGAAGAGGATCAGCGACAGGTTGGAAATAACGTCGGCGGTACAGGAGGCCCACAACGCCATGCCCAGCGCCTTACCGGCCTGTCCCTTCTCCGCAAGGGGGTAGCCATCCAAAACCGTCGCGGAGGAAGCCGGCGTGCCAGGCGTCTTGATGAGGATCGCGGGAATGGACCCGCCGAAGATACCGCCCTTGTAAACACCCAGAAGCAACAGAATGCCGGTGATCGGCTGCATGGTGAAGGTAAAGGGCAGCGTCAGAGCAACCGCCATGGTCGCGGACAGACCGGGGATGGCCCCACCGATCACCCCGATCGCGACGCCGATGGCAAGCGCCAGAAAACTCTCCAGGTTTCCGACCAGCGAGAGACCGGCCAGCAGGCTGTCGATAAAACTCACGGCAACCTCACAAAGACGCCTTGCGGGATAGCGACCCCGGCCACATGCGCGAAGAAGATGTAGAGAACCAGCGGCATGACGACCGCCGAAATCAAGGCGGCGACCGGGTGACTGGTGCGGATCAGAAAGGCGACCGATGCAAAGGCCAGCATGGAGGTCCAGACCATTCCGAGCCGTGGCAGCGCAAACATGGTCAGCCCCATGATCACGGCCATCGCAAACAGACGGACGTAGGCCGCCGCCCGATCATCGACGTCCGGAACAGCCGCAGTGTTCAGCTTTGGACTCCGGATCGAGGTCAGCAGCAACCCAAGGCCCACGAGGCCGGTCAGGCCCGCCAGTGTATTGGGCCAGAAGAGCGGCGAGAGGATAATGTTCGGCACGTTGCTGGGGGATGAAACCCAATTCGGAATCGCGACCAGCAACAGAAAACCTGAAGCGAGGAGTGCGCCAACACCCAGCTGTATCTGAATCGTACGATTATGCATTGCCCCTCCCCCCGGGTGCGCGCCCGCCTCTGCTTCCCGCGCAGTAAGACGACCGGACTCCAGACGGTTGCGCCGGGCACATTCCGGGCCCGGCGCCTGTCACCTCGACGACTTTTGCCGTTCTTTTAACCTTCGATCCGCATGCCCAGCTCGTCAACCAACTTGCGGAAGGTGTTGTACTGACCCTGGATGAAGACGTTCGCATCTTCCGGGTTCATGAGCTCAATGATAGAGCCTCGGGCTTCCATGGTGCTGCGGAATTTTTCGTCCTGGGTGGCTGTGGCCATCCAGTCGCCCCACTTTTTCGCAACCTCGTCGGGCAGATCGTCCGGACCGGCAATGCCCGTCCAACCGACAAGCTGATGCAGCGCAGGCTTGCCCAGATCGGCCGCGGTCGGCGCGTCAAAGCCGGCAACCGGCTCGGCAGTGGTAACCAGGATCGGCTTCAACTGGCCATTCGAGATGAAGCTGGCGATCGCCGAGGAGTTGGTGCAGAGGAATGCCGCCGTGCCGTTCAGGACCGCCGTTGCAGCCGCGCCACCACCCTTTTGCGGAATGTGTGTTGCCTTCTCCAGCGGATTTTCGACACCGAATTCCTTCAACACCATAACGGCTGCCAGATGCAGCAGCGAGCCGACGCCGGAAGAGCTGTAGGACACACCGCCTTCATTCACTTTGGCGACGAGATCCTCCATGGAGTCGATCCCGCTATCGACCCGCACGGCACAGGCCACCGGGTTGATCTCATAGACCGTGACAAAGCGGAAATCGTCGAGGGTGTAAGGCAGTGTCGCCTTCATCGCGGGATTCACGGAGTGCGAACCGACCCGTGCAAACAGCATGGTGTAACCGTCGCCCTTTGCGTTCTGAACCGCGACCGAGCCGGTCGCGCCGCCTGCACCCGTCACGTTCGCCATGATGAGCGGCTTGCCCACGGCGTTCCCGAGCGGCTCAGCAATGGTCCGCGCCGATATATCGGTCGCGCCACCGGCACCATAGGGGATGACCATGTTGATCGGACGTTCCGGATAGTCGTCGGCCAGCGCCGTCGTTGCCGTGAAGCCAAGGACCGCGGCCCCCAGCATTCCCAGTTTAAGCTTTTTCATTTTTTCCTCCCTTGCAAAACAAGCCCGAATTCAATCTGGAACAGTCAAATGACCAACCCGGAAGATACGGTTTCTTGACAAATTATAATGTTAAGGCAATTTTGTAAAAAGCCACAATAGATTACATTGCTTGTAAGATTTTCTTACATTTAGGGTTACCTGGAATGTCGATTCGGATGCTGAAAACGCTGATTGCCGTCGAGGAAAACGGCACTTTCAGCGCGGCCGCCGACGCGGTTTTCGTCACCCACGCCGCCGTCAGCCAGCAGATGAAAGCCCTGGAGGCGGAGTGGGGCGTCACCATCTTCGACCGCTCGCGGCGCACGCCTGAACTCACGCCGATTGGCCGGGCTCTGGTGGCGAAATCACGCGAGATCGTAAAGGCTTACGAGAATATCGTCCCCTCTGTCCTGGGCGATGACGGTCTGGCCGGCGAGTTGATGCTGGGGGCCGTGCCCACTACTTTGACGGGCCTGGTTCCGCTCGCGGTCTCCCTGCTCAAGGCTCCCTACCCCGACCTTCATGTCGGGGTTCAACCCGGCCTCACGACAGATTTGCTGTACCAGGTCGAGCGCGGAAACGTGGATGCGGCCATCATTTCGAAGCCCGGTGTGATTCCCCGGGGTCTCGCGTGGCACGATATTGCATCCGAAGCACTGCAACTGCTCGCCGCGCAGGAAACCGAAAGTGACGATCCGGTCTTTCTGCTCAAGAACAATCCCTTCATCCGCTTTTCACGCAACGCCGTGGTGGGGATGATGATCGAAAACTGGCTTCAGAAGAAAAAGATCGAGGTGGCGGATTCGATGGAACTGGAAGGACTGGAGGCCATTTCCAGTATGGTGCTCTGCAACATGGGGGTCTCGATCGTGCCGCGCCGCTGCGTGCAGGTGATGAACCCGCTGCCCCTCAAACGCATCTCTCTGGGCCCGGATGCACCTGTCCGCCAACTGGGATTGATCAGCCGTCAGGACAACGCGAAAGCGCGCGTCATCGATGAAGTTTGCCTGAAACTTCGCGAGGCCGTCGAGATCGGCCAGTTCTCGCCAGGCAAACTGAGGAGCGCCGCCAGCGGTGACGATTGAATTCACGCTCTACTTGCTTCTCGGCGCGGCCGCGGGCGGATTTATCAACGGGCTGGCAGGTTTCGGCACGGCCCTTTTCGCTCTTGGCTTCTGGCTGCAGATCATGCCGCCGGTCCAGGCGGTTTCCATCGCCGTCGTGATGTCGGTGTTCAGCGGCGTTCAGGGTGTCTGGCTGGTCCGCCACAGCATGATGGCGCAGCCCAGAAGGCTGCTGCGGTTTCTGCTGCCGGCGCTGGTGGGGGCGCCTTGTGGCGTGGCGGCGTTGGCGGTTCTGGATCCTACGGTCCTGAAACTGGTGATCGCGGCCCTGCTGATTATCTACGGCGGCTTCTTCACCGCCCGGCGCAACCTGCCGAAGTTCACCCGCCCCACGCCCGTCATTGACAGTACCGTCGGATTTGCCGGGGGTGTTCTCGGCGGCGCGGCCTCTCTCTCCGGTGCCCTACCGACCATATGGTGTTCTATGCGGCCCTGGCCGAAGGCGGAAACCCGTGCGACACTGCAACCTTACAATGTCGTGGTGCTGGGGCTCACGGCCCTCCTTTTCGCGCTGCAGGGCGCCTATGGCTGGGAGACGTTGAAGCTGATCGCCATCGCCCTGCCCTCAACCATGATCGCGGCGCAGATCGGCATTTTTGTTTTCAAGAAACTCACCGATGACCAGTTCCGCCGCCTCATCATCGCGATGATGTTTCTGTCGGGCATCGTGCTGCTGATCCGCGAGACGCTGGGCTAAACGGGCTCACTCTCGCGCATTTCAGATCAGCCGATCAGTTCATCGCTCCGGTCGTCGGTCTCACCGAAGCGTTTCAGCACGGCAGGTTTGGTTCCTTCGTAGACCTTGGCCAGATTGGCCGAAATCTTTGCATTTTCACGCTCGAAGAGAGAATTCCCCGCGAGGTCGCTCTCCACGATGAAGGGGCCCATCTTCTCGGCTTCCAGCACCCACATGGCCTGCGCAAGACCGAGCTCCTCGTTCCAGTGGACGGTCTTCACCCGCTTCACACCGCGGCCCAGCAGGGCGCCGGTGCCGTAGCCGACCGTGGTCAGATAGATCGCGCCATTGGGCACGAAGTGGTCCTTGTAGTCCTGCGCGCTCATTCCGCCCTTGCCGATGATCAGCTTCGCGCCCGATTTGGCCATCCACGCGCCGATCCACTTGGAGAAACGGAAGGAGGCCGTGGCCGTCACCGCGCCCATGTTGTAGCTGCCGTCCGGATTGATGGCGGCAGCGGGCGAGCAGTGGAAGTTCGCGGCGCTCTCCGCAGGTAACTCCATGGGGATGTTCGCGTTCTGCTCCAGCGCGCGCATGTAGACACCTTCGCGCGCGGTATAGATCAGGCCGTCGAGATAGACGATGTCACCCAGTTTCAATTCGGCCAGCGCTTCCGGCGTGGGCGTCGTGCTTAAGCGGATTTCTCGTGGCTTTGAGGGGGTTCCCATTCCACAGTCTCCCGGCGTTGATAGTCAGTGAACCAGTCCGGGTCGGTGCGGTGCTCCACACGCCCGTCGGGATAGACCCGCGCCACGGCCCGGCGCGAGGAAAGGCAGAAGGCATGGACCGACATCTGCATGCCGCCGGTATGGCAATAGCCCACCTCGATGTTGGCGTCGATCACCATGGACTTGCCGACAAAACCCATCGCGCCCATACCGATGGAGTTACCCAGCTCCTTTAGTTCCAGCTCAAGCTCGGCAATCCTGGGATCGGGGTTTCTGGACCCGACGACCCTCAGACAGGCGGCGCGCTTGCCCAGAACCATGCAGGTGTCCTTGCAGCCGCCCAGGCCGATGCCGATGATGGCTGGCTGGCAGGCTAGGCCGCGTTTGCCAAAGGCGACGAGACTGTCCAGATAAAAGCGCTTGATGCCCTGGATACCGTCGGACGGAAACAGCATCCGGTAGTCCGTGCCGAAAAGTCCGCCCTTGTGTACCGTGATCAGATCGATCCATTCTCCGCCCGGCTCGTAGCCGTATTCGATCTCGGGTGCGCCGATTCCGACGTTGTTGTTGTGATCGGTCCGCCAGAGCGGATGGACCCGGTTCGGCCGCAGCGGCACACCGTTGGTCGCCTTGGCGGTTGCGCGCCTGAGGGCCGCTTCCAAAGCAATGGGGCCGCCCTCAACCTGGGTCTCGTTACCCATCTTCACATACCAGCGCGGGGTTCCCGTATCGCCGCACATGGCGCGGCCATCCTCCTTTGCGGCCTTATAGTTCTCCAGCATCGCATGGAGAACAAAGGAAGAAAGGTCGCCATCCTCGACCTCGGCGGCGGCCTGCAGCCCCTGCAGATAATCGTCCGGAATTTCGATGGCCGCCTTCGCCATCAGGACCTCGGCGGTCTTTTCAATCAAATCAAGGGAGATCATTATCCTGCCTCCACCAGTGTTTCGGGCTCGCCCTCAGGCAAAATCGTCTCGCCCGGCCGTACGATCGTAAAGCGGACATCTTCACGGCCGACCTCGACATCATTCCCGCGCTTGCGGGCGACCGTGAAGTAGGAGTCTTCCATCGCGCCCGCCTCGGGGAAGTCCTCGCGAAAATGCGCGCCACGGGAGTTCTCCCGCGCCAATCCCGCCTTGGCGACGACTTCAGACACATCGCAAAGGGATCTGAGGTTCAGCCAGTCGTGCCAGGTTAGATTGAATGCCAGGTTGCTTCCATCAACCCCCAACTCCATCAGCTCAGAACTGATTTCGCCAACGCGCCGCACGCCGCGCTCCATGCCCGGCGCCGTCCGCATCACGCCGACATCTTCCCACATGACATCCTGCAGTGTCTTGCGGAGTTCCTGGATCCTCGCCGGTTTTCTTGACAGCGGATGACAGGCACGTTCGACCTCGCGGTTGAGCACCGTTTCATCGGGATCCCGCAGCGCGCCCATCTTGCGGATGTCCGCCCCCATCACATCACCGGCAACACCGCCATAAACGGTGGAGTTCGCCACACCGTTACCGCCAAGACGGTTTGAGCCATGAGCGCCGCCTGCATCCTCGCCGGCAACGTAGAGGCCTTCCATCTCCGTGCGGGTATCGGGGTCCACGACAACGCCACCCATGAAGTAGTGAGCCGTTGGCACGACCTCGACCTTGCCCGCTGCCAGATCGAACCCGCTATCCGCGCAGCGCTTGACCATGCCGGGGAACTTTCGCCGCACATTCTCGGGGCCCAGATGGCTCATAGAAATGAAGACACCGCCGTTTTCGGTGACGTTGCTCTTGCGCATTTCCGCGTAAATGCTGCGGCTGACCACATCGCGCGTGGCACGCTCGCCCTGCGCATCGTAATCGAACATGAAACGCTGATCGGCGCCATTGAGCAACTGACCGCCCGCACCCCGCAGGCCCTCCTCAAGCACCGTCCCGGTCATCTTGGTATGCTCACCCGCCAGAAGCCCGGTCGGATGGAACTGCACCATTTCCATATCGCGCAGGGACAGGCCGGCGCGCAACGCCATGGCCAGGCCATCCATGGTCTTGTCGCCCGACGGCGTGTGGAACTTGTACATGGTGGGCCCGCCACCCGTGGCCATCAGAACGGTCTTCGCCCGCACGAAGCGGAAGCGGCCGCTACGCATATCGATGAAGAGAACGCCCGCCAGCGAAGCGCCGTCGCGGGTCGGGATCAGCCCGATCGCGCGATGTTCCTGCAGCTTCTCGAGGGGGCGCGAGAGGATCTGTTCCATCAGGCGGTTGATGATCTCGATCCCGGTCAGGTCGCCCTTATGCACCGTGCGGTCCGCGGTCTGTCCTGCAAAGGCTTTTTGATGCAGCGTGCCGTCGGCATTGCGATCGAAGAAGCAGCCCACTTCATTCTCCAGCTCGCGGACCCGCACCACGGCCTGCTCGCAGAGTTTCCAGGCCATATCCTGATCCGGCAGCCACTTGCCGCCGACGATGGTATCCATGAAATGCCGCTCGACGGTATCGCCGCCGCCCAGGGCGACGTTGTAACCGCCTTGGACCATCCGCGTGCAGCCGCACTTGCCAATCAAGCCCTTGACCGCGATGGTGATCCTGGTGCCCGCAGGCGCGGACTGCTGTGCATGCAAGGCCGCAAAGAGGCCGGCGCCGCCCGTGCCCAGGATCAGAATATCGGTGTCATGGCGCTCTATGCCGTGGTTCGAAGACATGCTTTACACCGCCTGCAGAAAAAAAGTGCCCGAGACGAAGAAAGCCGCCGCGACCGCGCCGGCGGCCAGGCTTTTCTGGCGCCCGGACCAGGGCAGCCATTCCAGCGCGATCAGCCGCAGCCCACCGAAAAAGTGTACCGCCAGCAAAAACACCAGGCCGAACTCGGCAACCTTGACCAGCGGATTTTCCGCCAGCGCCAGATAGCTGTCCAGACTTACGGGGTCGGTGAGTGCGAGGGACAGCAGGTAAAAATGCGCAGGGAGGAAGAGCGCAAGCCCGAGCCCGGAGACACGGTGTAACGCGAAGGCAAACCAGAGCGGGTGACTGCGGTGCGGGCGGATCATAGAACCGTCACGGCCCAGACGGCCCGCCCTCCCATCGCCAGAAGAACTAAACCCACCCCCCAGGTGAAGAGACGCAGCGCCGCTCCCTTGACGCCCAAGGTCTCATGCAGGATGACCCGCAGGCCGATGGCGGCATGAATGGAAACGGCAACGACGAAGAGGCCGTAAAAGAGAAACCATGCGAGACTGCCCTGCGTGCGCCCCAGGATTTCTGCCGCGGTCAGGCCGTCCTGAATAGCATAGATCATCACCGCGATATGGCCCAGTGTCAGGGGAGCCATAATCAAGGCCGTGATCCGCTGCAACATGTAGAGTCGCATGTCGAGCATGGCTACTTCCGCTTCTTGAAGAAAGACGCGGCGGTGGCGCGCTTCAAGCCCGCAATGGCTTTCATGGGATTGAGCTCGTTGGGACAGTGGAGCGTGCAGCTTCCCTGGCTGTGGCAGTTGTGGCAGCCGCCGTTCCCCGCGACCGCATCCAGGATCGTCTGTTGTCCGGCATCCTTCGCGTCGTTGTAGAGCGTCCAGGCCCGCTGCAGCGCCGCGGGTCCCAGATACTCCGCGTTGCCGGTCACGGTATCGCAGGCCGCATAGCAGACCGAACAGTTGATGCATTCGATCCCGGTGTCGGCCTCGAGCCGCGTCGCGCTTGAGGGATCGACCGGCTCAATCGGATCGTCGCGTGTTTTGGAGGGATGGTGCACGCCGGCAGCCTTGATCCACTTGTCGAAGAAAGGATCCATGTCGGTGGCGAGATCCTTGATTACGGGCAGATTACGCAGCGGCGCCACCGTAACCTTCTTATCCTTCAGGACCTTTTTTACATGCGTCCGGCAGGTCCAGCGCGGCACGCCGTTGACCATCATCGCGCAGGAGCCGCACATCCCGACACGGCAGGCAAAGCGGTAGGAAAGGGTTGGGTCTTCGTTCTGCTGAACCCACGCGACAACATCCAGGACAGTCTGGCTGTCCTGCGCGGGCACCCTGAAGGCCTCAAATCCGCCGCCGGTCGCGTCGCCGCGCCAGATCGCAACCTCTAGCTCTTCCCTCTCCAGAGACAAACCGGTGCTCCAGTCTCCATGACAAAACATGAAGCGCGAGTATAATTATGAACTTTTCTAACAAAAATGAATAAATTCTAACCAATAATGTAAGAAAAATTTTCAATTAGAATTCTGCAGTGTCAACCAAAGTTTTGACCTCCAGGACAATCTGAAAGCCTTTGAATTTAAACAACTCAGAGTCCGACAAAATCAACATCTCAATTATAAATAATAATAAGTCTTATACCCAAAATCATAAAATTATAAATCATTATTTTACACGTTTTTTGTTTACAAATGAAATTATTAAAAATCTCCATTACTAATACCATTTTTTGTATTTATACAAATCACCTAAATGTGAAATGCAGAACCTTTATTACTAAAACTCATCTTCAAGTCGATATTCAATCTGACCATCTGACTAGGATCGTACAGGAATACCGAAAACGCCGCGGACAACGCTTTGGAAACCGCAGAACTCTCAGAAAAGCTGAGCGCATGATCGCCAAAACTGCAATAAAGACGCTCTCATCAAATCAATAAACTAAATCAAAAATTAAGAAATTATATAATTTTTATTTCAATATATAAAATAAAAATCAGAAATAATTCTTACCGCTTGCCGCTTAGCTCACATCAACACGCCAGACCATTCAGCGCAAAAGAATTTGCATCAAATCACTGTTTATTATATATTATTTTTGATTTTCGACAACCAAACCTTGAAGCTCACAAGACGGAAAACAGGGAGGTGTGATGAATTTTTTCAAAGATAATTTTATTTTAAGTTACTGATATTATTAAATAATTTATCTACTTCAATTAAAATCTTGCATCTTTCCAAAAAATTAATAAATCAAAGCTTTTTTAATACATAGAATGGCAAGTTTAATACATCAAATTAGAGGCATGAGCGCGATTGAGTGCACACCAAAGGTTTAAGGCAAGCACGGTACGGAGGCAGGACTTTTCGAACAAGCAGGACCGCCGCGCCGCGTAGCCCTGAGCCATGCAACTGCAGCCCTTTCCATACCTTCCAACTGCAATGGAACATCCAATGAGAAACTTTGGTCAGATCTCTTGTTTTCTTGCCGTCTCGCTGATGATCGGCAGCGCCTCCGGTGCGGCGACAGCGGCTTACGCGACGTCGGCGGACACGGGGCTTGCCCCCGGCAGCGTGCAGCTTGCCGCGACAGCCGAAGAGAAAGCAAAGGAACGCGCGGAAAAAAAGCGGATTAAAGAAGAAGAAAAACGTATCAAGGCCGAGAAGAGAGCGGAAAAAAAGCGCCTCAAGGCTGAGGAAAGAGCCGCCAAGAAAAAGGCCGCTGCGGAGAAGAAAGTCGAAAAAGCCCTGAAGGACATCGAAAAGAATCTCTCAAAGCTCGAGGGTGCGGTCGATGAATCGATCCCGCTGGTGTCCTTCACGAGCCCGGTCAGCAGGCAAGTGAGTTCAGCCATAAAGGGCGCGGACCGCGCTCTTAAGAACCTGGCGAAAGCCGACCCGGAATACGATCTGACCGAAATCAACGAACGCTACGAACCTCTGAAGGCCTTCTTCGAGAACAAGGCCGCGGAAACGGAGAGCCCGGCGGCCCAGTCGATCCGCAGCATGGTTTTCGATTTGAAGTTCTTGGAGAGAGACGCCGAGGGCGGGGCCGTCCGAACCTTCAATCCCTCCCCAGTCAACGAGTTCGTCTCGGAAGGGGAATTTAAGGAACAGACAGTCGCCCGGCACTTGACAGAGGCGATGAACCTGGATCCGGAGTACGACTTCACCCAGTTGCTGGAGAGATTCGACCCTTACGCGCGCAATTTCGTTGAGGGGACCGGCCAGCTTCTTGAGCATATGGATGGCTATAAAACCCAGCAAGAGATCGCGCAAGCCATTACCAACGCAAACGTGCTTGGAATGCATTATGACAATTTCCGACTATTAATCGATGGCCGGATGGCTGAGTTCACACTCAACGAAGTTAGAATCGAGCGGGCGAAAGCCGATAACGCGACCTTAATGGAATTGATTGCGGCGGTGGAGAAAAACATCCCGCTTCTCCAGCAGGAAGCACAAACCATTACCTACTACAACACCCAGGTCTTCGAAGCAGAGCTCGGGAACATTCATCAAGCCCTTGAAGCAGCGAGCCGCCACGAACTCGTCGCCTACGACAAAATCGATACCTCCTGCCAGGCGGCCATCGCCGGCAAGGTTGTTTTTGGTAGCGACCATCTCACCTTCGAGTGTGATCCTTCCAGCTTCATCACTGAGTACATCATCGGCGACAAGCTTTATATGCGGGCCGGTTTCGAAGACATTCCCGCCAATGCCTACATCGTGGCGCGCGATCATGAGCTCACCCTCGGCGTGCCCAACGGCATTACGGTGAAAGCTGTTTACAAGCTCGACGGCGAGGAACTCTTCGCATTTTATCCGAAGCATTCCGAGACCACCCAGAACATCGAGGCGGAGCTGATCACGACCTACCCGCCTTCGACGAATAGCGCCTATCACTGGAACCTGCGCGATGTATTTTTCGCGATGATGGACGCAGGCAAGGAACAAGCGGTTCTCGACATTGAACTCTACGCTTTCAACCGAGACGATAGGGTGGACGAGTCTTTGAAAGACGGTCCGCTGATCGCCAAGGGCAGCCTGAAACTCGATGCCTCAACCGATGCAGCACAAACCTATCTGCTCCAGGGTCTGGTCGGCGTTACCCCTCCGGGGCCGTTGCATGACGCCTTTGCCAGCAATGCCGCGCGGGCCATGGCGCGCAGCGAAATCGCATACGACGTACTACACGTCACCAGCAAGGAAATGACCGTGGTGAAGAACATCCTGGGCATTCCCCTGAAAAAGGTCATCGCCACGACGGTCGCGCAAAAGCACGCGGACAACAGCTGCACTGTCTATGTCCAGTGGATGAAGCAGGTCTTCGATGGCACGGGATACGCCGGCGGTCTCTCGCTGGACCGCAAGGAGCCTGATCACACAGTCCACTGCAAAGCGGTGGAACAGTACCTGTAACTCTCATGGCAACAACTGGAGCAGGGGCGCAAGACCGCCCCTGTTCCGCTTTTTCGGGTGATCGTTTCATGAAAACCGCATATCGCATTTCCGTCCTGTTGCTGGCCGCGCTCACGATGTTTTTGAACGTCGAACTCGCGGTGGCGGCAGATAAACAGACCCAGTGGAAAAACAAGTTCCGCTACCAGCAGCGACTCGAAGAGACGATTACATCCATGGAAAAATCGTTGGCGGCTCTCGAAGAAATTCAGCAGGAAGCCTTGCCCAACGTGCCATTGGGCGGCGTCGCCCGGACCGTCGTTCCGAAACAGCTGAAGTTCGTGCGCGTGAAGCTGCGCAACCTCGATCCGGATAAGATGCCCGAGGACACGCACGCCACGTTTGAAGACCTGAAAGAGCGTTATCAGTCGGTCAGAGTCTTCTTCGCCAACAAAGAAAAAGAAGTCGCGAGCCCGGCGCAGCAGTTTGTGCGCCGGCTATACGAGAATCTCGAAGACCTGGAAGCGTCAGCGGAAACCGGCGCCAGCGAAAGTATGAGCGAGGAAGCACGCCTGCTGATGATATGGGATACCGCCCGTAACGTCGCCCGAGTCCAAGAGCATGACGCCAATTATCCACTTCAAGAAGCATTGGAGCGTTTCGAGCCCCATGCCGAAGAATACGTGGTCGCAAAGCAGCAATTGCTGGAGATCCAGCCCGGCGCGGAGCAGCAGCAGCATGCTCTGTACTATCTGGGATTGGCGCAAAAACGCATCGAGAACGGCGTTCCACCGCACGACGCGAAACTGAAGCAATTCCTGAAAAGGGCCGAAGGACTGATCAAAGAGTCCAGAGAACTGGCGCCGAGCTACTACAACCCGGAACACATGGATGAGAAACTGGAGGAATTCCGGGACTACACCATTGTGCCGGAACTCGAGAGCACGGAGCCGACCTAGCGGAATCGGAGCAGCCCAGTCCTCGCCGATAGAGAATTTGAGTGTCCCAAAAGTGAGTGGGACGCCGCATTGGACAGTGAGAATTGCCGAAAAATCTCTCGATATCAAAAGCGCGAGCCCGCACGACACCTCTTTCTCACTCTTGCGATCTGAGAAAATTCTGCTAGGACAGACAGCGGTGGTTGTGGCCTGCCGGCCCACCCCGCTGATTTGTCCGGGCAAACCGCACTCGATGCGCGCGCCTGAATTGGAGACGTCACGTGACAGAGCAGAAAAGTCTGAGCGACCACGAGCTCATGAAGCTACTGCCGTTTTATGTCAACCTGACCCTCGACCCACTTGAGCGGGCTTCAGTCGAAAACTATCTGGCCCGCTCGGAAGAGGCGCGGAAAGAAGTCGACTATCTCAAGCAACTCCGAAAGTCCCTGAAAGCACAGCCTGAAGCGACCTCGCCCGGTGAACTTGGCTTGAAACGGCTGCAGCGAGAGATCAAACGCATGCAGGAACCTCCCGAAGGTTCCGAAACCGAGGCGGTTCCCGCTGCTGCCTCTGAGAGGTCTGCGGACCCCGCGGCCCTTCGCGGGCAAAGGTTCAGCGACAGCGCACAGAAAGCTCAGGAAAGCGCGGGCAGAAAGCCGGTTCCCGCGTGGTGGCGCAGTCTGGCCGTTGCGGCCTGTCTGGCGCTGGCGGTGATCAGCAGCGTGACTCTCAGCACTCAATTCGGCAACGACGGTTCCCCTCAACTCGCAAGCGGTGAAAGCGGAACGGTCCTGCAAGTGACTTTCAAACCGCAGATTACAGAAGAAGCCATTCGCTCACTCCTTCTGGAAACCGATCTCACGATTACCGCGGGCCCATCTGCCTTGGGCGTCTACCATTTAACCCCCGGCTCGAGCGCGGACAGCAAAAACTTGGAAGAGACCCTGCGAGAACTCCGCCTGCGCAGCGATATCATTGAGTCAGCAGAAGCCGGGTAAACGCTGCGCCGCTCCCTGCCGTAGCCGATGGTCCGTGTTAACGCGCCGGCGCACCTGACCCGACCTGAACGATCGTTAACCCCCCAACAGAGTCCGCCGCGTTTGGAGCTAAAACCTGATCGCGGCGTAGTCTTCTCGCGGTAAAACCGGACGCGGCCTGATCTCTCCCACGAAGCCCTTGTTTCCACAGCCGCCGCCCCGGCGGCAGGTGAGCGCATCCAGAAATTCTCCAAAGGTGACATCCTCGTAGCGGCGGCCGAAGAAACGGCCCTCGGTCGTCGAACTCTTACCGCAGTTGGGACACACCAAATGAAGAAGGCAGCCTCTTTCGACAAGCTCGGACAACAAAACGTCCGAAGCATCATCCACCCTGATTTCGTTATTGTTTATAGCCACTTTGAACCGCCAGACGAGGTCGTAAGACGAAGAGAAGGTTACATCTCTTAGTCCTTGAAAACCTGATGCGGTTCAAAATTACATCCCTATCACTCAATCAGAGTGTGTCTAAGAACCATTGCGGGGAGAGGGTGACCAGCGTGGCGGCTGAAATGCAGGCGTAAAAGTCTCGCGCAGCCACCGGATCGTCGACTGAATACGCAGCGTCTGCACTGTGTCGTGATTCGCATGGAGATGAAGCGTTCGAATCAATTCCGGCTCGCCATCGTTTACGCGCACAAGCCCCTCATCCGCCTCCGCAAGGCACATGGGTAGGAGACCTTTCCCTGCACCGCGTTTCACCGCGGTGAAAAGAATGGCGGCGTCGGTGGCCGTCAAACGCACGGACTCCCGTTGCTGCCTGGATTGCCTGTAGGCTTGCGCAATGATCGGGCGGGACTCGTCTTCATCGAAGAAGGACACCCACTCGGACGAGCGCAGTTTGGTATCGCTTGACCGATAGACCGCATAGGGCACCTGTCCAAGCTCTATAGTGAACTCTCCGTCCTTCGGTTCGACCTCAAACCAGAGCGCCAGGGACGCCTCGCCGCGGACCCTGCTGTAAGGTACACGCGTGATCATGCGCAGATCCAACCTCGGATGCGCCTTAAGGAAGCCGGGGACGGCGATATCGGTCAGGCGGTCGAGCGTCCAGGCATTGCCCAGCAGCCGCACCGTTCCCACAGGGCCTTCGTCAGATCGCGTCACTTCGTCAATCAGCAGCTCGATCCGGCTCTGCACTTCGACAGCGCGATTGATCGCGGCCTCACCGGCGTCGGTGAGAGCGAAGCCCGCTTTTGTTCGAACGAAGAGAACGGTTCCCAGGTCTGCTTCCAAGGCGGACAGACGGCGCCCGGCCGTCGATTTATCGATGCCCAGAACCTGAGCCGCCTGGGTCAGAGAACCCGCCCGGCTGATCGCCAGCGCTATTTTTAAGTTATCCCAATCCATCAAAACCCCTCGCTGTTTTCAACCGCCCGGGGATCGTCGCTCAGGCAGCGAAACAACACCGCCTCCGGGGTCTTGTGAGGATCGGGAGACCCTAAACCGGTTCATGTCTGATCGGAACCACTTTGTGGTTTCGTCGAAACACGTTGGTGCGCTCATCTTCAATTACGCAGAGCGGACTCACGAGACCCGCCAAAGGACATCGCTGTATACTGCTCAGGAAGTCAGCTGATCGGCGCGGGTTTGGACGACAGACGTGCGGATCGCTTCGATCTGACGTGCAACCTGGCTTGTCTCCACGAAACCCGCTTCAAGAAGCGTCTCCTCCGCGGCAAGGAGCCAGCATTCAAAGTACTGCAGATCGATTTCCTCAGCGGTTAATTGGACATCCGCCGACTGATGTTGTTTGAGTGTCGACACCAGTTTTTCCTGAAAGCTTTTCCAGGGAATTTCTTCGTTCTTCACCAGCGCCACGATCAACGCGAAGATACGTGCATGCCACGGCGTGCGGAACAGCGGTTCGCTGTCGGATCTGTCCGGTAAAGTAGCCTGCGCCAGATCGAGGGCTTCGCGGTGTTGTTCAAACGGGTTCAAGGTAGGACTCCCAGAGATCGACAGAAATCCTGTCTTCAGCCTCCGCGTCCTCGCCCCAGAGCGTACTCGTCGAAAAGGCGACGTTGTAGCAATGCTGCGGCGCTGGCCCCGTTCCCGCCGCGACGGCATCGGCAAATTGGAAGACGCCTTCGTCACTGACGATTTCACCAATCTTGCCACGGACATAGCCCGGTACACGCGTGTGTCGGGCAGTCTGAACCTTCGACACCCGCACAGACTGACCAACCTGAAAGCGCGCCGCTTGGCTATCGTCGGGAAAGCGTAATGCCGCCCCGGCACGCGTCGCTTCCACGATCTCTTTTGAGCCGACCGGCTGGTGCTTCGTCCGATCGATATCGAAGTGTTTCAGACCGGCCTCCAGCTCACTCTGATCGACCAGGCCTGCTTCCTGCAGGAGTGTTTCCGACGCGATAATCCAGTTCTCGAAATAGTCGCGGCGCAGGTACTCCTCCGGAGGAACGCGTTCCACAGCGTGTCGGTGCTGATCGGTGTTGTAGGGCGTCGCCCAGGCCAGGGCTTCGACCAGCGCAAAAGCACGGCGCTGCCAGTCGGCTCGGAAGACATAGTCATCCTCGAGAGGAATTTTTCCAAAACCCTGTTTGCCACCCATATCGTGAATTGCGTCCATGATCTTCCTAAAGCGCCGCAGTTCCGATCATGCCGTCGCGCGTCACCATTTGGGCAAGCTCTTCGGCTGACATTTTCTCGGTGCCGGCCGGGCGTTTCGGCATAATCAGGTAACGGACCTCGGCCGTGCTGTCCCAAACCCGCAGCTGCACAGTCCGGGGAATCTCCAATCCGAATTCCTTCAAAACGGCTCGTGGTTCCCGAACCACGCGGGAGCGATATGCCGGGCTCTTGTACCAGGCGGGCGCCAACCCCAGCACTGGCCAGGGATAGCAGGAACAAAGCGTGCAGACGACGACGTTATGGACCTCGTCCGTATTCTCGAGGACACGGATATGCTCGCCCTGAACACCGCCAAAGCCCATGCTTCTGATGGCCGCGGTGCCATCATTCAGGAGCCAGTCTTTGAATTCGGGATCGGTCCAGGCTCTCGCAACAACGGTTGCTCCATTCCTGGGTCCGGTTTCACGCTCGTAATATTCGACGATGCTGTCGAGCGCCTCGGGATCGACAAGGCCTTTGGCGACGACGATCTCCTCAAGCGCCCGCACCCGCAGGGCCGCACCCTCTTCGAGCGGATCATGCTTATGGTCATGGTGGTGGCCCTGATCATGGTGGTGGCCCTGATCATGGTGGTGGCCCTGCGCACGACCATCATCTGAACCGCTAGTTTTCTTCGCCACGCTGGAGCCTCTTCAGGTCGTCGAGATAGCAAGAGTTGCTGCGGCTGCTGCCAACCTCCGAGAGATCCAGGTCCGCGAGGATGAGCGCGGGATCTCCCCCGGCCCGGGCCAGTACTTTTCCGTCGGGCGCGACAATGCTGGAAAGGCCGAGAAAGTCGAGTTCTTCCTCCTGCCCGACCCGATTGCAGTAGGCCACAAAAATCTGGTTTTCGATCGCTCGGGCCGGCACCAGGACCTGCGCGACTTCAGTGCTCGGCGCCATCAAAGCCGTAGGTGTCGCGATAAGCTCGGCGCCGGCTTGGGCCAACTGGCGCGTGAGTTCCGGGAACTCGATATCATAGCAGATCAGAAGGCCTGTTTTGATCCCGGCCAGAACCACCACTTCGCTGCATTCACCAGGCGTAAAAGTGGCCTGCTCCCATTTGCCATAGAGCGCGCGCTTGCAGTACTGCGCGACCAACTCGCCTTCTTCATCGATCGCGAGGGCCAAGTTTCGGATCGACTCTCCGTCCGCCACCAAAGCCCCGATGATGATCGCAAGCCGAGAGCTTTTGGCCCGCCGCTGCAGCTCGGGGAGCCAGGCCGAAATATCGGGCACGCGCGCGGCCGTCAGATCGGCGCTGTAGTAGCCGGTCATGATGCCTTCGGGGAAGATCAGGAGGTCGGCCTTCTCCCTCGCGGCAGCCTCAACATCCGACAGCACCCGCGCCATGGTTGCTTCGATATCGCCGGGAACGCCGGCCATCTGGGACAGTGCTACGCGTTTCATGCCGGCATCCATCTCCGCATTGCCTTACTTCGCATCTTTAGCCGCTGCGCCGAGCAGACGCGGCAGATCGCCGTAGCGGGCTACCAGCCCGAAGACCACAACGGAAACCAATGCAAAGATGACGGCAACAGCTGCCATCACAGGCGTATAGCCGTAGCGCAGGGAATTAAAGATCTTAATCGGCAGAGTCTCGACCGTAAAACCTGCCACCATATAGGCGATGATATACTCGTTGAGACTGAGCACAAACGCGAAGGCAAAGCCCGAGACGATGTAAGGTGTAATGAGCGGCCGGATGACGGTAAAGAAAACCGTCCTCTCATCCGCGCCCATCGTACGCGCGGCTTCCACCAGTTGACGGTTGATGGACTCCAGGCCCAGCGAAATTGTCACGAGCGGCAGGGTGACCAGAAAGACTCCGTGAGAGACAATCGTCGCCGCCATATGTCCAGAGCCACCAACGGAAACCCAGAAAATCAGCAGGCCAAGTGCTGTGATCACCGGCGGCAGCATAAAGGGCGCGAGACCGATGCTGAAGAGCAGGCGCCCGAAGAGGGAGTTGCGTTGCCAGAGATAGAGCGCGACGGGCAGCGCCACAGAGACCGCCAGAAGACTGGCGAAAAGTGCGATCAGAACTGAGTTCTGCAGGGCGTTGAACCAGGCGCTCTGCGTGAAGAGCTCGCCGTACCAATCCAGCGTGAAACCCTTGGGCGGAAAGAGCAGCCGCTTCTTTTCATTCACGGATACGCCGGCGACCACGAGAATCGGCGCGCTCATGAGACAAAAGACGGCGATCATGAAGACGACGCGGATTGCCTTCATGCCTTTCCTCCCGCCGCATCTTCTTTACCCATCAAGAGCGTGATGGCAACCATCACCAGGGACACAAGCAGCAGAAGGATCGCCATGGCCGCCGCGAAAGGCAGGTTCGCCTCGAAAATCGCCTGATCGGTGATATGGACCGAGAGCGTCCAATGTGGGGGCTTTCCGAGCGTCTGTGGCAGGATGTAGGCGCCGAGTGTAAAGACAAAGGCCAGGATAATCGTGCTGATGATCGTGCGTTTCATCACCGGGACGACCACGGTGAAGAAGGTTCTGACCGGCGAAGCCCCCATCATTCGGGCCGCCTCGGACAACTCCGGATCCAGTCTGGAAAGCGCCGGATACAGCACGAGGACGGTGTAGGGAAAGCTCAAGTAGACGAGACCCAGCAGCAGTGCGGGAAGGCTCGGATAGTAGGCCGCGCTTCGTTCAAACAAGCCCACGGCAACAAACAGGTTTGACACGCCGGCAGTCCGGGAAAGCAGTGTCGACCAGGAAAAGCCGATGATCACCTCCGACAGCGACAGAACCGCCAGGAGGAAGACAAGCGCAAAAATCTGAGTGCCCCGGCGCGCGCGGGTCAAGCTGTAGGTAAAGGGAAAGGCGATCAGAACGGCGATGACGGCCGCGGAAATGGAGAGGCCAATCGAAAAAGCCAGAATCCTGATAAAGAACGCATCCAGGAAACGCGCGTAGTTTGTCAACTCGAAGGACGGCTCGTAGAAGGCGCCTTCAACGCGGTGAAAGAAGCTGACCGCCAGCATGATGCCCAGGGGAACGAGAAAGAACAGGCCCAGCATCACGGACGCATAGGCGGGCGGTAGCAGCTTCAGCGAAAAGCCGCGCTCAGTTCCCGAGGCATCATCTTCCATGGCACTCATGCCGGAAACACCCTGCAGGCCTCCGTGGGGATCTCAACACACACCACGTCTCCGACGGCAACGTCCGGTTTGTCTTTGGGTGTCATGGTCGCGATGAGGTGCTGTTCGCCGTGCTCAAGCATGATCTCGACCTGGGCGCCGAGATCACGAATAAAGGTCACGGTGGCGCTCAGACTGTTCGTCTCACGCTCCACACCGGGCAAGATGTGGATATCCTCGGGCCGTACCGAGAGCATCGCGCCCTGGCCGGGACGGAGCGTATCAGAAAGATCCGGCGTTACGATTTTCCGGCCGTAGAGCTCAACCGCGGCGCTGTCCGTCACCGCGCAGGGCATGAGGTTGCTGGCGCCGATAAAGTCCGCGACGAAAGCCGTCGCCGGCTTGCGGTAAATCTCCAAGGGCGGACCGTATTGCTGAACCTTGCCATCCTTCATGATGACAACGTGGTCCGCCATGGTCATGGCCTCGCGCTGATCATGGGTAACGACGATGGTCGTAATGCCCAGGCTTTTCTGTAGTTGCCTGAGCTCGACCTGCATCGCCTCACGCAATTTGGCGTCGAGGGCGGACAGGGGCTCATCCAGCAGAAAAAGGCGCGGATGGATAGCGAGCGCCCGTGCTATGGCGACGCGCTGGCGCTGTCCACCGGAAAGCTGTGTGATGCGCCTGTCCCCGACACCGGGCAGATGCACCATTTCCAGGAGTTCTTCGACCCGCGTCTTCATCTCCACCGCGGACTGTCCCCGGATCCGAAGCGAATAAGCGATGTTCTGAGCGATGTTGAGGTGAGGGAACAAGGCCAGCGACTGAAAGACCATCCCGAAATCCCGTTTGTGAGACGGTACGCCGGTCATCGACTTTCCATTGAAAACAATATCGCCGCTGCTCGGGTTCTGCAGCCCGGCGATCAGACGCAGCAGGGTTGTCTTGCCGCAGCCTGAGGGGCCGAGCAGGCAGACGAACTTTCCTTCAGGCAGCGTCAGATCGATCCCATCGATCGCGCGGACGGAACCGAAGTTCATGGTGAGGTTTTGCAGCTCAAGACCGCCGGGTGTCTCTGACACGAAAAGGCCTTACCGATTCAATCGCTGTTTGGAAGACTTCTGGGAAAGTGGGACGGGGCTGCCCCCGTCCCGTGACATACCGTTCAATCAGCTGGCAATGAGTTCAGCCCATTTCTGGTTCAGCCAGTCACCCTTGCTGTTGTAGAGGTCGTAACGTGGGATGATCGGCTTGATATCACTTGAGACCGCGGCAAATTCCTCATCCGTCAGGTCCGTCAGCTCACGCGGCACGGTCGGCGCGGTTCCGACCTTTCGGGCAAGCTTGGCCTGAATGTCGGTCTGGCTCATGTAGTTGATGAAAGTCTCCGCCTGCTCCTTCATTTTGGAGGTCTTGATGAGGCACCAGGAACCTGAATCGAGGATGCCGCCCTCCTGCGGGAAGGTCGAACGGACCGGCTGACCGTCCGCCGCGGCGAGCCCGGTGACATCGTGGTAGTACTGGCCCATCGGGATCTCACCCGATTCCAGCGCCTGCTGGAACTGGCCCTCGTCGCGGTACCAGAGCCGCACGTTGTCCTTCAACTCGGCAAGCTTGTCCATGACCTTGAGAATACCTTCCTCGGTATCCATGATCTCCGTTCCGCCGAACCAGGTGGTCGCCGTAACCTCGAGCAGGAAGGAATTATCGACCTTGGCCAGAAGACCAAGTGTGTCCTTGTATTTGGGATCCCACATGTCTTTCCAGGAGGTCGGCGCCTCAGGATAGACTTCCGTGTTGGTGACCAGGGTAATGTACCAGGACAGCGCGCCGATCGCGTAGATGGAACCGTCGTCGTATTTACGCACAAAGTGCTCGGGCAGCGCAGTGGTATTTTCCAGTTTGCTGCTGTCCAGCGGCATCCAGAGCTTGTCATTCGCCCCTTTCGTTGCCGCTGTCTGCGTCATCATGGAGACGTCTGCCGGTGCCTGTCCGGCACGCGCCGCGGCCTGCAGCTGAACCAGCCAGGCCGATCCGGTCGGTTCGCTGATGGATTCCACCTCGATTCCGGTCGCCTTGGTGAACTCCGGATAGATGTGCTTATCGAAAGAGTCCTGAAAGTAACCGCCATAGGTGCCCACTTTCAGCGGCTCACCAGCAGCACGCAGGATCGCCGGCGCTGCAAGGATGCCGACACCGGCCGCGGTTGTCGTTTTCAGAAACTGTCGTCTGGTTGCTTTTTTAAGCATGATATTCTCCCTGTTTTTCTACAGATCCCTCGGATATCACGATTTGGATTTACGAGGCAAAACGCAAAGCATTTCATAGAGCAGATTGGCGCCCAGCAACGCCGTATTCCCACTGGTGTCATAAGGCGGCGAAACCTCGACAAGATCGCCCCCCACGAGATTGAGGCCAGCGCAGCCGCGCACGATTTCCAGGCCCTGCATGGAAGTCAGCCCCCCGACCTCGACAGTGCCGGTCCCGGGTGCGAAGGCCGGATCCAGGCCGTCGATGTCAAAGGTCAGATAGACCGGCGCGTCGCCAATCCTGACCCTAATATCCGCCATCAGCGGCGACAAGGATTTGTGCCAGCACTCATGAGCCTGAACGACCGTAAAGCCCCGGCTGCGTCCCCACTCGAAGTCGTCCGGGGCATAACCCGTTCCGCGCAGCCCGATCTGAAAGACCTTGTCGTTGATCAGCAGCTTGTCTTCCACGGCGCGGCGAAAGGGCGTCCCATGGGCGATCTTTTCGCCGAACATTTCATCGTTTGTGTCCGAGTGTGCGTCGATGTGTATCAGGGCCACCGGGCCGTGCCGCTCTGCAACTGCCCTCAGGATGGGGTAGGTCAGCGTATGGTCTCCGCCCAGGGTCAGCGGGATAACGCCATGGCTCAGGATCTGGCGGTAAGCCTCGGCGATGAGTTCGATCGATTTTTTCAGATCGAAGGTATTAATGGCGACGTCCCCAATGTCCGCGACCTGCATTTCCGAGAAGGGCGCGGCACCCGTGGCCATATTGAAAGGTCGCAGCATCGCACTTTCGGCCCGCATGGCACGCGGGCCGAAACGCGTTCCGGAGCGGTTCGAAGTTCCGATGTCCAGGGGCACGCCAACGAAACAGGCATCCAGGCCTGCCGCGGTTTCCTGTGCGGGCAGACGCATCATGGTTGCGTTGCCGCCGAAACGCGGCATCTGATTCCCGCCCAACGGCTGATTGAGTTCCTCGTTCGCTTCTACATTCATCCCTGCAACCGGCGCCTTCCTGTCATGACAAGCTGTAAGAATAGCGACGCGGCGCAGACGGCTTCAATAAAGGCCCGTCAACTGATATATTTGAAAAAACAAATGTATTGCTTCAGTATCACTCTCTGTGAGCCTGAACCAGGGTTTCGCAAAAAGCCCTGATGACAACAGGCTTTTTGCCAGATTTCGTCACCATCTGCATTTGGCAGATATAGGGGTCCTGATCGAGCTCAAACTTTCGCAGGCGCTTCGCGTCCACGTAAGACCTTGCCAAATGGTCCGGCAACAGGCCGATGTAACGGCCACTGAGCACGATCATCAGCTGCGATTCAATCTCGTGCACCGAAAGATCGATCTCGCGGATATTAAGGGCGCGCTGGCGCTGCCGGCTCCAATAGCCGCGGTCGATCCGGGCGCTGTCTTCGATCATCTGCTCCGTGATATCGGCGTCCGGCACATGAAACAGCGGATGACTGGCCCCGCAGTAGAAGGAATGCCGCTCGGCGTAGAGATCGACGAACTCCAGCCCGTGGATTGCCTTGTCGAAGCTGCCTATCCCCACATGCAGGGCACCGTCCATAACCTGCCGCAAAATCTCCTGCGGGCGTTGCTGCGAGAGCTCGAAGCGGATCATGGGCGCGTGATTGATGAAAGAGCTGATGGCGTCCGGCAGCTTCATCGCGTCGTCGGTGGATATGCAATCGACCGTCGCAACCCGGAGCGAACCCACCATGTTGCCCCTGAGTTCCGCCAATCGGCTGGAGCTGTCTCCGATCGCGGTAAAGAGGTCCTGACTGACCTCATGTACCATGCGCCCCTTTTCCGTCAGCATGAACCCGCGCCGGCCGCGCTGGCAGAGCCTGATCCCCAAGCGCTCCTCCAACGCCGTGATGTGATTGGAGATCGTCGGCTGACTCAAGCCCAGCTCCGCCTGCGCCGCGGAAAAGCCTCCGTTGCGGACCACGCAATCAAAAACGGTCAGGAGATGTAGATCGGAACCGGATATCTTCATAAAATCATTGAAGGTTACAAATGTAAGAATTTGCAAGCGCATATTTCTTGAATTTCAGCGCCGATTAGACTGAAGTGCGCAAATCCGAGGCCTCAGTCTCTTCGCGGCGTCGGGCTATCCCGATCACCCAGAATTTTGGAGACCCCGTCATCTCTTCCGCTCCCTTAAACAGTGCCGTAACGCGGTTGAGTATGCCGCCCATCCCCGCCGTCCAGGAATCCGCGCAAAACTATGACGGCCATCACGGGCCTTTGATCGATCTCTCCCAAGCCGTACCTGGCTATCCCGCCCATCCCCTTCTGCTCACGCACCTGCAGGAGAGCGCGCGGCAGCCTGAACTCCTGGGTTATGGAAAGATCGAAGGCGAACCGACGCTACGTGACGCTTACGCGGCAGACTTGAGACAGGTTTATCACGCTGATGTCAGCGACGCGGAAGTTCACATCACCTCTGGCTGCAACCAGGCCTTTGTGGCAAGCGCGCTGACCGTTGCCGGTCCGGGCGAAAAACTGCTTCTCGTCACACCCTTCTACTTCAATCATGAATCCACCCTTTCGATGCTGGGAATCGGAACCAAGGCTGTTGCCGCCAAGGCCGAGGATGGTTTTCTGCCTGACCCTGACCTGGTGAAGGCTGCAGTGACGCCGGACATAAGAGCGCTCGTCTGCGTGACCCCGAACAATCCGACCGGCGCGGTCTATCCACCCGATCTGATGGATGTGCTGTTCGATATCTGCGTGGAACGCGGCATCTGGCTTATCGTCGATGAAACCTATCGCGACTTTTTGCCCGGGAACGCAGCGCAACCGCATAGGCTCTTTCAACGCCCGAATTGGCGCAATCATCTCATCGGGCTTTACAGCTTCTCGAAATCCTTTTGCATTCCCGGTCATAGACTGGGCGCGGTAACGGCCGGGCGTGATATCGTGATGCAGATCGCCAAAGTGATGGACAACCTTCAGATCTGCGCGCCGAGGCCGCCGCAATGTGCCGTCGCCAAGGCCATGCCGCAGCTTGGTGACTGGCGGGACTCCAACCGCGCGGAAATCGCACGCCGTCGTGACAGCCTCGAAAAAGTCGTCTCCGGCCTTTCAAACTGGCAGATCGCGAGCATCGGTGCCTACTTCAGCTACATCAGACATCCCTTTGAAGGCAGCGCATCCGTCGATGTCGCCGCCCGACTTGCCGCCGAACGCGGTGTCCTGTGCCTGCCGGGCGCTTTCTTCGGTGAGGGACAGGACGCGTTTCTTCGGCTGGCTTTCGCCAATGCGGGCTGTAGCGAGCTGGAAGAACTCTCCGTCCGGCTCGCGTAAGAGAGGGCGGGACCGCAGCCTTTATCTCGACGAGACCGAGAGATGCGATGGGTGCCCCCCTCAAAGACGCCGTCTCCCCCCATCTCCAGCCGCAGGAGGCCGGATTATGTCAACAGACGGCAGGTCGCCGGTGAGAGATTTCAGGAATTGCGCTTTCAGTGAATCGTGGGTGGCTGCTCGAGAGCCCATGAATCTTGAGCGAATCATAAAGCAGGTGGTTCATGGTGTTTTATCGAATACGCGCAGCTTTCAGGCAGCCTGCGCAAGATCCTCGCGTATGTGGGCGAGCTTCTTGCCGATCGCGCGGCGCAACTGAAGCCGTGCCCAGGGACGAAAGAAAAACCGTGTCACGGGGCTGATTCCCTCCATCCTGATCGTGGCGACCGAATAGGTCAGGCGGGTGCGCGCCGGTCCAAGCGGCTCTAGCTCAATGATTTGCCGGTGATCCGGCGTGCGTTTCGAACCGGCGCTGCTATCGATGTTCAACTCCGCGACGGATTGTCGTTTGAGCGGCTCCCAGTCCATGATCACTCCCACGAAGCGCTGGTCCGGCATCGGCCAGGGGATAATCGGGTTGTTGGTGTGGAGCATCTCGAAATAGGTGCCGACGCCGCCCGCATCCTGCATGTCGACAATCTCGTTGTGAAAGGCATCGGCTTCCCAATGCAGCGGGTCCTGGATCACCCGCCATACCTCTTCAACAGCATAATCGAGGAGAAAAGACCGCCGTGCCATAACCTCAAGCCTGGGATTTTCAGTGACACGTGTACGTGCTTGCATCTCCCAATGGGCCGAATCTCCGCCAGTGTCCAGCGTCATTGCGCCACTCCTTGCTCTCTCGTCATGACGGTCCTTTGCATTCCAGCCAGATGGGCGCTGGCAGGCTCTGCGAGCGCATCACCCGACGGCGGCTTCAGCTTCACATATGTGTCTCATGTCGAATAAAAAAACCCGTTGTGTAACGGATACACCCCCCAGGGCCTCTTCGCCGTGCAACGTCGCTTGGCCCTGATGTTTGATTTGGTTGTGGGGATGATGGTTTCCGGTGGAAAGCATTGTGATGCAGAAGCGGAACTGCTTCACCACTGACACTCCAACAACGGCCTTAGAGTTCTCAAACCGCGACAAGCGGTCTTTCGTTGACGGTACAGCAAACAGCAGCTGCAAGCCTATTCTGCGACCTTGGTTCGGAGCGCAGCACTCTACCTGGAGGGCGGATTGCGGTCGTTCGCCATAAGTGCGCGCTAGACAAAAGGCTTCGCCGGAAGCTGACATTCAGGTGGGCGTAAAGGCGGTTTTCTCTCTGCGACGCCGCAAGTCTGCAACCACCCAAACTGACATTCGAATGTCAGTTTGGGTTGGTCCAGCGATGCTCGATATTCATAAGGTTTGATTCGTGCTCGATTTCCCGAGAGACTTCGAGCAGACCCTCCCGCTTATAGAATCTTAGCGCATGTATGTTCTTTTCATACACCCATACGGTTATCCAGTCGCGGTCTGCTTTTGCCATGTCCAGCAAACGCTTGCCGATACCTGTGCGACGCGCTTCGGCTACCACGTAGAGTGCGCCAATATTGTCGTCATCACGTGTACAAAAACCCACAATGCGGTCTCCCATCTCCGCAACCCACACCAAATCAGTCTCGAAGAGATCCCTCCAAAAAGCCTGCATCGGTTGAAGGTCGTCCAGCTCGGCCATCCACAGTGTTTCGTCCGCCCAATCGCGCAGTATGTCGACGCAGGCTACGACGTCAGATTGTTGTCCAGGTCGGATGTGAGGAGTCATGGAAACGACAATAAAGCGTAGACATCATACGGTCTATCTTGGTTTGAGCTGGCTCAAGAAGGACAGCTTTGTCCACCCTGCTGACAAACGCCCAGCTCAATACTTTGCGGTCGCGGCGAATGCCCGGAACCGGGTATGCAGGCGCAGCAACTGAGGGTCGCTTTGGATGTCGGCGAAGGGCCGTGAGCACCAATTGACAACGAACGGCCCAAAATCCGGATCGTCCGCTGATCAGACCTTGGACCTGAGTGCAGCGAAAGCCCGCTAGTCATCCAGTACAACTGTTATACGTGATGGGGTAAATGACTGTATTGGATCGTAAGTTCGTAGGTTGGTTGCGGGGAGCACGCAACCAACTCTGTGCAGTGTTCTCGGTTAACGGGTTCGTGCGACCAAAGAAGCTAAAATACCAGAAGAGCCAGAAACCTGCCTACCAACCAGCAACCCCGGATAACATTGGATCGTGTCTCAATTTGAAGTCAAAAATTACGGCTTTTCGGATCTTCTGCGTGTCGAGGTGTGCAAAAAGCCGCCCCAGCTCATGAGCTTAAGAGATAACGAAAAGCACTTGGTTTAAATGATGCGTCCCGGTAGCGTGACTATCGTGCAAAAGTAATTTCATGAGGAAAGTCAGTTGCGGTCGCTAATCTCCAGTCTTTTTAAGAATCTCAAGATTTCCGACGCTATTACCAGAGATTTACACCGATTGAACGGTTTGCAGAACGGATTGGGAGACAAAGCCGCGGCCTATGTCAGCAATGGGACTAACGAGACCGTTTTATCCACTCTGACAACTCTGGATTGCCGCGAGACGCTTGGATTGACAGCGCGCTACTCCAAAGACAAGGCAGACCATGCAAGACGCGTTTACCTAGCCCGTCAGGCGAACGACGCCGAGATACTCGCACGATATGCAGAAGTTCTGGGCGCGGCCACTGGCTCGGAGCAGGGCGATCTCTCTGGGTCGAAACACACGCCCCTGCCCCTGAGGGCACTCTTCACAATTGCAGGTACTGGCCTGGTTGAGTCTTCGAATAGATGGCCGCGTCCTGTGATCGACGGGTCAGCCTGTAACCTGACCCCTGAATTCTGCCTTGCCGTTTGCCGGGCAGCAGGCGGTTCGGCGACGGATCTTTTCGACATTCTTTTCCAGGATGACGGCCGTTGGGAGACCCAAACCGAAATCAGAAGACTGCCGGAGCTCTTCGACTTTGCACCTTTGGCTCGCGACCATCCCGAGGAGTTGCTCTCAGCCGGACGGCGGATTAGCGCCAGCGGTAAGGTGGTCCTGATAAAGCAAATGCGCAAATGGTCGTTCTTTTCGGAACCGGCATTTTGCGGCTATCTGACCGAAATGACCGCCGATGGCGCCAAATCGGTCCGCCAGGAAGCGGTCCAGGTCATGATGACCCTGCCGCACGAGCAGGTCCTGCCCGTCGCCGAAAAAAATCTGTCGGAGGGTAGCGCGCCGGTCCGCAGCGCCATGGTCTCGCTCTTGGCCGGGCTCCAGGCGCCCGAAGCGCTAAATATACTGCGCGAACATCAAAAGACGGAGAAGACCGCCCGAATTAAAGCGGCCATCGAATCAGCGCTTACAGTTGAGACAGTGAACACCCGCGAGACCGAGGAGGCAGACGACGCAACCAGCTACCTCGCCCTTGACGGAAGCCGTGTCGAAATTCCGCCGAAACGGATGCCGAGCACCGCGCCTGAGATAACCTTCAGCAAGGAAGACCTGCAGCATCTTTCTGAGCTCATCAAAAAAGAGAACGCCGAGATCGATCGCCGCAACAAGACGAGAACGGGATTGAGCAAGTACGTCGAACCTTCGCTTTCAAGCGGCTTCGCAAACCAGATCATCGAGCTGCTCAACGGACCGCCTGAAGAGTTCCTGCTCGAGAAGAACCAGCTGATGCGCATGTTCCTCTATCATACGGCGCGGGACAGTTGGACACTGCCGACTTTGAAACGCATGCCCCAAGACAGGGCGCTGCGCTTCGCCTTGCGCATGAGTCGAGACTTCGACGCCGCATTCCATCAAGGTGACTACACAGCGGGCGATGCCTACATTTCGTACTACGTGAACAGCGAAGGCGCCGACTACCGTGTCCTGGAGGACCTGAACGCAACAGGTGTCGCCCAAATTCAATATGGATCCTGGGGGGACCGGAAAAGCCGTCACGCCGGTCCCGGGGATTTGATCCGCGAAGAGATGTCGCGCGATTGGTTCAACTACGAGGTCGCGGACTTGCCGCGTGAAGCCATCTGGCCGCTTTTGGCCGAGAGCTTCGATGTGTTCGATCAGGCCTTTGGTTTGCGAAGCGCCGACGACCTGAAGCCCTCTAGATTTCACGCGATACGCTTTCTTCATCTCCTGCCCAAAACCCCGCAACGCTACTACGGCCCTCTTTTGGAAGTCGCCACAGGAACGACCAAGACCGGCCGGGCTGAAGCGCGGGAGATGCTGACGGGCGCCCCCGGTCTGGCAGAGCGCGTCGTCGCCCTGCTTGACGATACCCGGCAAGACGTGCGGGCGGGTGCCGCCGAATGGATTGCGGATCTTGGTTTGCAGGAGGCGACCAAGGCGCTGCAGGCGCGCCTCAAGAAAGAGAAATCGGATCTGGCCCAAGCTGCAATTCTCACCACGCTATCACGATTGGGGGTCGAGCTTTCGGACTATGTGGGTCCGAAGGCGCTTCTGGCTGAAGCCGAGAAGACCCTGAAAAAGGCGAAGTTCGATAAGCTGGAGTGGCTGATCGACGACCATCTGCCGACGATGAAGTATAGAAGTGGACAGAAAGTACCGTCGGAAGTGATCAAGGCTTGGTTGTTCCTTGCCAACAAGCTCAAACAACCGGGTGGGAATAAGCTCTTCGACATCTATCTCGACCAACTGGATCCCGAAAGCGCGAAGGAACTCTCGACCTGGATCTTCGATGCCTGGATCAACTATGACACGCAGCGTCCCAGCAATGCCGAGGCAAATGCCTATGCGGAACAGCATGCCGATCAGAACTGGAAAAGCATGCTGCGCTGGGTCAAGGATTACACGCGGGAACAGGCTTTTCGCGAGCTTTACAACGGGATCAAGAGCCAATACCTGAACTCGGGGGCGGCCACGAAAGGCGTTCTGGCGCTGACAAAACACACCGACCCGGCGCATGCAGCGGCTTCGGTGCGCAATTACCTCAAGGCGCACGGATCCCGTACCTCCCAAGCCTCTTCGCTCTTAGATCTGCTGGCTGCGAAGGGCGATCCCCTGTCGCTGCAAATCGTCATCTCCGCGGCAACACGCCTCAAGCAAAAGGGTGTTCAGGCCTACGCAGGCAAACTGGTCGAGGCCGTTGCCGATGCCCGCGACTGGACGATGGACGAACTCGCAGACCGCACTGTTCCCTCCGCGGGCCTGAACGATGAGGGCATACTCGAGCTCCCCTGCGGACGGGAGGAAAAGCCCTATTCCGCCCGCATGGACGATGAATTTAAACTCGTCGTGTTGAATCCGGACGGAAAGAAAATCAAAGGGCTGCCAGCGGGCGATGACGATGCGACCAAAGCCAGCAAAAAGCAGCTCTCGGCTTCGAAACGGGAACTGAAGCAAGTCATCACCCTGCAGGGCGAACGTCTTTATGAAGCGCTTTGTGCCGAAAGGCGTTGGCCCGTCCAGGACTGGATACGCGACTTCCGCGACCACCCTGTTATGGGCCGCCTGACAGAGCGGGTCATCTGGTTGGGTGAGAATGGCGAGGGCGCGCTCCTCGGCGCATTTCGTCCCACTGCCGAAGGCGACTACGTAGATGCCGAAGACAACGAAGTAGAGCCCCAGTCTTTCGCCTCTATCCGCCTTGCCCACGGGGCTTTGCTCGCCGCCGAGCAGGCGGAAGCCTGGGTGCAGCATCTGACCGACTATGAAGTCAAGCCGCTCTTTACCCAGTTCGGCCGGCCCCTTCTGGCTCTGACCGAGGAACAGGGCAAGGAGACCCGGATCGAGGATCGCAAAGGCTGGACAACCGACACCTTTACGATGCGCGGTGCCGCGTCGCGTCTGGGTTATGAGCGTGGCGAGGCCATGGATGCCGGTTACTTCAACGAATACATTAAAAACTTTCGCAGTGCCGGCCTCAGCGCCGTGATCGAATTCTCGGGCAATTGCCTGCCGGAAGAGAACCTTCCCGCTGCGGCGATACATCTGGAGTTCGTCAAGCTGCTCAACAATAACAGACGTTCACGGGCAGTTTCCTTGGCGGAAGTGCCGCCGGTCCTCTTATCGGAGTGTTGGAACGATTACCGGGACATGGTGGCGAAAGGCAGCCATGATCCCGATTGGGAAAAGAAGATGCCATGGATGTAACAAACACCCAGAAAGAGCCGGCCGAACGCCGCTACGCCGAGGAGCTGGCTCGACTGAAGGCCGAAGACCGGGCGCCAAAGCCGGCAGGTTGGCAGCTGTCCCCGCGCGCGGTGCGGCGTTTCATCCTTGGCGATCCCGCATTGGATGTCAGCCGGAAGTTCTACGGCGACGACCCGCTCGTCGACCGTTGTATCGTCTCGCTGATGGGGCATCAGGGCCTGATGCTGGTGGGTGAACCTGGGACGGCAAAGTCGCTGCTGTCGGAGCTTCTGGCTGCGGCGATCAGTGGCAATTCCCTCCTCGTCGTGCAGGGGAGTGCCGGCGTCATCGAGGACCATCTGCGCTATGGTTGGAACTACGCCCTGCTGCTGGCCGAAGGCCCGAGCGAACGGGCGCTGGTTCCATCGCCGATTATGAATGCGATGCAAGACGGGAAGATTGCACGGATCGAAGAGCTGACCCGCTGTGCACCAGAGGTCCAGGACGCAATGATTTCCCTGCTTTCGGAAAAGACCATCGCCATGCCGGAGCTGGGGGCTGAGCGCGAACTGCGCGCTGCGCGCGGATTCAATGTCATCGCCACCGCCAACCTGCGCGATCTGGGCGTAAACGAGATGTCGAGCGCGCTCAAGCGCCGCTTCAATTTCGAGACCGTCTCGCCGATCGCGGATGCAGCCTTCGAAAAGGAATTGATTGCGAAACAGCTCAAGGAGCGCATGGAGGATTACGATATAGAAGCCGAGATGCCCGAGGAGGTGTTGGACGTGGTTGTTTCGGTTTTTCGCGACCTGCGAACGGGCCGCGCCGAGGACGGCGCGGTAGTGGCGCAGCCTAAAAGCGTCATGTCCACCGCCGAAGCTGTGAACGTGGCCCATGCGGCACTCTTGGATGCAGGGTATCTATCGGCGGAATCTCCGACCGGTGCTCATGTAGCACGGCAACTGGGTGGCGTTGTCTTCAAAGACGACGCCGAAGACGCCCGCAAACTGCGCGCCTATGTGGACACGATCGCGCGCGCAAGGGGCCGCAGAAGCCGGGCCTGGGCATCCTTTCATAAAGCCGCAAAGTCGGATGACTGACCCACAATTCGGCTTTATGGCGACAGCAAGCACGAGAAAGCTATGACCGGAGAAGCTCTCATTCGCGCCGTGCGTGAGAGAGTGTTTCAACCCGAAGCACAGCTTTACATCGCACCGGTACGTCACCATTCCCCGGCCTGCGCCAGCGCTGTGCAGAAGATGATCCGCGAGATCCGCCCCGCCAAAGTACTGATCGAAGCGCCCCACGACCTCGAACATCTGATCCCTCACCTCCTTGCCGCCGACACTGAGCCACCGGTGGCTGCAGCCAGCCTGCTTGATCGCAAGGACGGGCCCAGGCTGGCCGCTTACTATCCCTTCTGCGCCCATTCACCGGAATGGGTCGCCCTGCGCGAAGGGGCCAAAGTGGGCGCTGAACTGCGCTTCATCGATCTCGGATCAGACGCCAAGATCGCCTCCGCCGATCAGCAGGAAACCGGCCCCAGGCCTCTGGTTCGCGAGCAGGCCTTCGATCAGGGCGACTACGTCAGAGCTCTGTGCAGCCGTCTCGGGTGTCAGGATGGTTACGAGTTATGGGACCATCTCTTCGAAACCCGGATCGGTGACCAGGACTGGCGCAGCTTCCTCGCCGACGTCGGCGCCTACTGCACCGCCCTGCGCGCCTCGACACCCGCGGATGAGATCGAAAGCACGGGCGACATGGAGCGCGAAACCCACATGGCAGCCGGCCTGCGCGATGCCCTGGGTTCCGGTCCGGTGGTGGTGGTGATCGGTGGCTTTCATACCGCACCACTCCTCGACCCGATCAAAACCGCGGGTAAGACCTCGGCCGGCGGGAAGTCGGATGCCCAGTCCTATCTGATCCGCTACGGCTACAAAGAGCTTGATGCTTTGATGGGTTATGGGGCCGGTTTGCCGCAGCCAGCCTATTACGAAGCGCTGTGGAACCATGTGCAGTCCAAGGAAGGCACACCCGACTGGCAGGTGATTGCCCGCGAACTGATACAGAGCTTCTCCAGTAAAATGCGCACAGCCGGCTATGGAATTTCTCTGCCGGCGCAGGTGGAGCTACTGCGCAGCGCCGAGACGCTCGCGCGTCTGAGGAACCGTCCGGGCGCTCTGCGTCACGATCTTATCGATGCCCTGACCTCCGCCCTCGTGAAGGGCGAGACCAGTAGCGCGGATGCCTGGAGAGAACGCTTTGTCGTCTTTCTGCGCGGCCACGCGCTCGGCGAGGTCAGCGATATGGCGGGGCAGCCACCGATCGTCGCGGATGCGCGCGCCCGGGCCAAAGCCCTGCGCTTTAATGTTTCCGACGGTCTAAGGCGAGAGCGCAGCCTCGATATCCGCCGCAAACCCGCTCATCTCGCCGCCTCGCGCTTTGCCCACGCCATGACGTTGCTCGAGACCGATTTTGCCAGCCGTTCTGGAGGACCCGATTTTCTGAATGCCGTACAGACCGGCTTGCTGTTCGAACACTGGGACTACGCCTGGTCTCCGAAGGTGGAAGGACAGCTCATCGAGGCAGCGGTCTTTGGCGATACAATCCCCGCTGCCTGTCTGGGACAGCTTGCGCGAGCCCGCGCCGCGCTAACAGAGAATGGACGCTCCGATGACCTTGACGCCCTGCTTGCTCTCTTCAAACAGGGGCTTTTAGCCGGTTTGGGGCAAGACCTGGACAGGTTGCTGACCGAGGTCAAAGACGCTCTGCGTCGAAGCGGTGATTTCCCCCAAACCGCCAGGGCTATCACTACGCTCCATGCAATCGAAGCTTCGCGCGGACCTTTGTCTTTACCCGAAGGATTGGAAATCCGCAGCGTCATGCAAGGCGCCTTCGAGAGGCTGATCTATCTCTGCGATGACCTTCCTAAGATTCGCGAAGAGGCCCTGCCCCCCTGCCTGGATGCCCTGCGCATGCTGACCGAACTCCTACACGGGCCCGCTGCAGGCTCTTTCGAAACCGCCTTGTTCGATGAAGCTCTCGATCGGATCGCCGAGGCAGATCCAAGACCGGAACTCCTCGGCGCAGTGACAGCAATCGCGGTCGAAGGCGGGCGTAAACCGGCATCCACGCTTCCAGACATGCTGACCGGCCAGTTCAGTGGCACCGCCCTCAATCTTCCCGCTCGCTTGGGCGGCCTGCGCGGCATGCTGGCTGTAGCGCCAAACCTTCTCTGGACAGCGGACCACGTGCTCGCAGTCGTCGACGAATTTCTTGCCCAACTGGACGATGATGCCTTTTTAGCCATGCTACCCCATCTGCGCCTGGCTCTGTCGACGCTTTCGCCACGTGAGGCGGACCGCATTGCCGCCGCCTTGGTTCACCGCCATGGTGGCAGCGCCGGGGATTTCACCGCGCATCATTACGATGTCACTGACGAAGATGCCCGGCGGGGGGCGGAAATCGACGCGGCCCTGCGCGCGAGCATTCGGGCGGATGGGCTGGAAGACTGGATCTTCGCGCAGAACGAAGGTGCGGTATGAGCGAACAGGTCAAACGTCGCTGGCGTCTCGCGCTCGGCCGCTACGCAGAACAGCAGCTCGGCGGGTTAACGGGAGGCGACGGGCGGGCGGATCGTGCGCTCGACTACCTTTATGGCCGTGAGTACGACAAACGCGGACTGCATCGCCCGGACGGGCCCGGATCGCTCGATCCTACTCAAATGAAGGCCCTCGATTGGCTCGGCGAAGCGCGCAAACTCTTCCCGCAATCGGTCTTCCAGGTACTGCAGGACCACGCACTCGATAGATACGGGCTTTCCGAACTCCTGGATGATCCCAAGACTCTCGACAGCCTTGAGCCCAATCAGGATCTCCTGAAGACGCTGTTAAGCTTCCATGGGCGGGCCAGGCCGGAGATAAAAGATAAACTGCGGCAGGTCGCCGATGCCGTCATTCAAGACGTCCTCCGACGATTGAAGTCGGATGTGCAGCGTGCATTTTCCGGACGACGCAATCCCTTCAAGCGCTCGCACATCGCCTCGGCGGCCAACTTCGACTGGCGGAACACACTTCGCCGAAACCTGAAACACTATGACCCAAAAGCCGGGCGCATCATCGCCGAAGAGCTGCGCTTCTTGTCCCGCGAACGACGCAGGCTACCATGGTCGGTGGTGCTCTGCGTGGACCAGTCAGGCTCTATGACAGACAGCATTATCCACTCGGCGGTGATGGCGGCTATTCTCTCGGGCCTGCCGGGCGTACGCGTCTCCATGGTGTTGTTCGATACATCGATCATCGATGTCACCGACCGTTTGACCGACCCACTGGAAACGCTCTTGTCCGTGCAGCTTGGCGGCGGAACCGATATCGGACGCGCTGTCGAATACTGCGAGCGCTTCGTCGAAACACCGGAACGCACGGTTTTTGTCCTGATCTCGGATTTCGCCGAAGGCGCCAGCCCCCGCCGGCTCTTCCGCGCCGTCGCACGGATGAACGAAGCCCGTGTGCGCCTGATCGGGCTCAGCGCGTTGGACGAGCTGGGCGCCCCCTATCACGATGAACAGATTGCCGGGCGCCTGACATCGCTGGGTATGCAGATCGGCGCGATGACCCCGGACCGGCTCGCGCAGTGGCTGGCGGAGGTGATGCGATGACGCTGGCCGGCATACTGTCATCCTTTGACGATAACGCCTTGGCCGCTTTGGCAAACAAGGGCCTGCTGCGTCGCGCCCACAAAGCCTGCAAAGAAGGTGAAGCAGAGATCATCCGCCTGGATGAAACAGGTGCGGAAGTCGAGGCCAGCGGTCAAACGGTGACACTCCCAATAACTGGGCCGCAGGCTGCCGACTGTAGCTGTCCGGCATCGGGGATCTGCAGCCACATTCTGATGGCAGTGATTACCCTGCGCGATCTCCCAGCGGAAGCACGGAGCGCCGGCGCAACGCCACCTGTGCTCTCCTCGCGGCAGATGCTTCTTGAGATATCCGAGGCTGAACTGCGCAAGTTTGCCGGGTCCGACTATGATCAGGCTCTCGTCTTGGCTGGATCGGCCGAGAGGAACGATGAAGAAGAGAACCTAGCTGTCAGCTTCGCAACGCCAGAGGCGCAAGTGACTTTTGTCGCGGGTCAGCCTCTTAAAGCGGCTCTTTACAAAGGACCAGGTACGCGCAAACGGCTGGTCA
Organism: Denitrobaculum tricleocarpae; assembly: GCF_007004665.1. Lineage (GTDB taxonomy): Bacteria > Pseudomonadota > Alphaproteobacteria > Kiloniellales > Kiloniellaceae > Denitrobaculum > Denitrobaculum tricleocarpae. The sequence goes on from NZ_ML660071.1 coordinate 40,311, forward strand.
TAACAGCAGCAGTGATCGCCGTTCGCTTCCAGGCCGGCATAGGCTCAAAGCTTGATAGCGACAAGGCGCCAAGCGAAACCGGTCCCGAAGCAGAGATGCTGATCGCGATTTGCGAAGCTATCGAAACTGCAATCGGTCAGGTATTCCACGGCTCTGCTTCGCTTGCCTCGGAGCGGTTTCTTGATCTCGCCATCTCTGCGCGTGTGCAATCCGCGCCCCGTCTGACATCGCAATTGATGACGTTATCGGCCTTCGCCGACTGGGCGGACAAGGGCGACATCCGGTTCGATGGCTCCCGGTTTCTATCTAATCTCTCGCAGGCTTACGCCCTAAGCAAAGCGCTCACTGTCCGGCCGAACGACCCAGTCTTATGCGGCACTGCACGGCGCAGCTATGACCCGGCTCCCGCCATCAGCCTATGGGCGCTTGGCGCAGGAAGATGGGCGACCGCGGCAGGCGCCCGAGGACTGACCCTGCATTTGCTGAACCCTGAGAACGGCGAATTCTTATGCGCCGTGATCGCGCGTGGCGCCGGCCAGGATCCTCTCTTTACCGCCCGTGAGGCTTTTGCAGGCCCCATATGGGGCGTGCCTTCGGTAGAAACCTTGACTGGTACCCAGGTGCATTTTGCGCAGCCGTTCCTGTCCGTGGATCACCAACTCTCGACTTCCGGCAAAGCACGTGCTGAAGTTCGCGGAAATCTCCAGGCGTCCGACGTAGTGGATTCCCCGTATCTGATCCAACGCTGGGATGAACTACACAGCTCGCTGCGCGCCAGAGCCGGCACTGGCATGGCGCGTACGGCTTCCCCACTTCCATCACTTGTCTTACCAGAAAGGGTCGACGAAGCCAGGTTCGATGACTTAAACCAGCTCTATCATTGGCCTGTGCGGGATGCAGCAGGAGCGACTCTTCACCTTTCCGCCCCGCCCTCGCGGCTGTCTCGCCTGAAAACTCTGCCTCAGCAGTTTCCTGGCGCACTGGCACTCTTGATCACGACAACACTGACAGCAGATGGTCCGACCCATGAGCCGGTCTCCATCCTGATCCGTAAGGGCAACGGCGTCGAGGCAATCGACCTGCACTTCACCACCGCACCTGCCGGCAACATTTTCTCGAAGGCTCGTGCTGGCTTTGCAAAGCAAATGCGCCGGATTTCAGAGACAGTGAATACCACACAGGGTGCGGGTTTCGGTCAATTGGCTCTCGCTGGACTGGCAGAGCATTGCCGCCAACCACAAACCGATGCCCTTGAAATCCTGGCACAGAGGGCAGAAGCGCAAAACCTGATTTTGATTTCTGACGCGCTGCATCAGGTATGCCGCGAACGTCGAGCAGACAGAATTCTAAAGGCTTCGTATCTCTGTAGCGAAGCTTCCACGATGAGCCTTTGAAATCTCCGGGCGCATCAGAACTGGCGTACTCACCCTGGACAAAAAACCTGCGTTTGTGAAGCGTGTGTTTTTATTGGTTCGATGTTTATGATTGATCCCTTTCCCAGTCTGCACCAATAAAAACCCGGCACGACGCGGGCGTCCCTCCGGGGGATTTCATCGGACTTACGCGGCGCCACTGGCGCCCCGGTTCCTCGAAATGGTTGCGTTGGCAGGATTTGAACCATTCGTCGTGCTTACGCGAGCCCAGTGGGCTCACGGTCGCTCCGAATACCCAAGGGTCGCAGGTTCAAAGCTTGTCTCATACCCAAATACATAGGGCCCCGCGAGGGGGTCATTGTATTTGGTTGCGTTTAGGATTTGGTTGCGGGATCAAACAGTCCAGTGGACTGTTTGATGGATTTGTCCCTTGCGCAGTCTGCGCGCGGGCTGTTCGCCCGTGCTCAACCTTCGGCCTAAAAAGGCTCCACTGGAGCCTTTTCTTGACGGTCTCAGCCTTCAAGTTATGAGCGAGGCCCACAACCCAGCGGAGGTCTGGAGGTTGAGAGACCGGTCTGATATCCAAACACCAAAGCCCCCGCGAGGGGGGCTTTGGTGTTTGGTTGCGGGGGCAGGATTTGAACCTGCGACCTTCAGGTTATGAGCCTGACGAGCTACCGGGCTGCTCCACCCCGCGGGAATTTCTGTTGGCTGTTTGTTGATTTTGGGATGGTTTGTGTTTGTG
>NZ_ML660072.1 GCF_007004665.1 Denitrobaculum tricleocarpae
GATCCGGGACCACTCTTCGTCGCTTAGATAAAATAACTTTCTGCCCATCCAAACCTCCTATCATCAGAAAGCTTGAATCACAGTTCCAATGTCACGAAAAGCACCAATTGAGTACAGACCCTAAAGCAGACATAGAGTGTATAAACGAGCTCGGCCAATTGGTTTGCAATCAATACAGTTGATAGTGCAATTTCTGGATTCGGAGTAATTTATTAGTTGAACAGAGATATCTCGTCTGAAGTGAACCAACCTTTGCAAATTAGGAATTTCTTGATGGCTGTCGGATCGCCCGAGTAAACAACAAGTGCGAGGCTTTCTTCCGCCCTTGTACAGGTGACGTAAAGAAGCCGACGTGTACGTTCGATAGCAGTCTCCTTGCCTTCAGCCTCATTCTTCAAATCGGTTTTTGACTTCGGTTTCGCGCCCAAGAGCTTCTCGTATGCGGCCGCGCCTTTGAAACGGGCACTCTCGTCATCGGCCATCACCATCACACGTGGGAATTCCAACCCCTTAACTCCTTGGTGGGTCCCGAAAGCGCTCCGGTCTTCGACATATTCTTTGTACTTTGCAATCTCTGAAAATTTGGCCCCAAGGAATGATCGCAACGCAGACTGCTGTTCATCGGCCTTATCATCATCTTCGAGGCCTGCTCCGACCAGGGGTTGCAGTACATCCGGAACCTCGAAGAGCCCGGATTGGGCAACAGAATCTAGGACTTCGCCACAGGTTGGATCCGCTGCACCCTCAAAAAGCGCTATCAACTCCTTTACAGCTGTGCGCACGGGGTCGAGGCGCGAGTCCATGTCAGCAACCTCATTCTCTAGGTTTTTCTTAGCTACCAACGGCGAGTAGGCTCTGAGCAGCGCCATGAGCGTGAATTGGTCGCCCTCCTGGTCAGCTTCAATCAATGGCAAAATGCGTTCGGTAAAGAGGCGAAGCGGTGCGAGCGTTCCATCGCGAAAGCTTGTTTTGAACGAGCTCACCTTGTCGATTGGTTCAAACACCCCCGAAAAGCCGAGTCGATATGCGGCCATGTGGTGCTCAAGTGTCAAAGCCTTTACATTCTCCGGCACCAGCCATTTGTCATCACAGGTTGCAGTTGCCATATCCCGTCGAGCCCTTGCTTCTGCTGAAGCTCGATCCAGTTCGGAGTTCGGAAAAAGATAGACGCGCGCAAAACCACCCTCACGATCCTTCCGAGCCCGTTGCTTGCGACCATCATAATCGGCACGGATAGCATTCGCGAGATCGACAATACGTTGCCGACTTCGATGATTCATGATTTTGGCCGGTTGCCTCCAATGAGACGGAACACAATTCGCCAATTCTGGTAACCCGTGCGGATAAATCCGTTGCATTGTATCGCCGAACAACCCGAGAGATATGCGACCACGATAGGTTTCTTCAAATCGTAGCAGGGACGTCATGAAAGGCTTCAGCGTATCTTGACTCTCATCGATGAGAATAAAAGGAAACCGGCTCAATACAATCTTTTGCAATGTTTCCTTTGACGTCAGAAACTCAGAGGTCATCGATATCACTTCTTCATGGCTGAGCGAGTCCATCCCAAAATTGTCGCCATTCGGATTGTAGGTGAAGGTTCTGATAGTTGGCAGATCCGTTAGGCGTCTGCCTTTGGAGTCGATTTTTCGGGCACGTTCGTCCGACTTTTTCCCGGGCTTGCCTTTTGCCTGTTCCTCATGAAGCTTTGCAATTTCTGCTGGTAATCGCTCCAACACCCAACGTCGGATATCGTTGTTGCGCCCTTCGACAAGCGACCACGCAAAGCTGTGGATAGTCGCTACATGGAAGATGGGGTCATGATTGACACGTCGCAGAATTTCATCGCGCGCAGCTTTCGTATAGGTAATTACGGCAACTTGGCGCCCGCGCTGTCGAAGTTCAACTCCAAATGTCTGCGCCAAATACTCCAATGCATCTTTCAGCGATCGCGTTTTGCCCGATCCGGCTCCCGCAAAGAGAAAGAAACTCTTGGGCTCCTGAGGATTAAGAGCTTGCCTAATTTTCTCATCCGCTGGCGCGTCGCGCGTATCGTCTTCAAATAAGTCGGTCTGTTCTTCCGTCACTGGTCTTGTGCCTTCAACATCTGACTCTCTAGCCAGGTCAGGCCATCGGCAATGTACTTAGGCGCATGCAACAGTTTGAGGTCTTTGATGCTGAGAAGATCTAGGGCAAAGGCTGCTTTTTCTGGGCGTGTTTCTAACCGATCATACAACGCCTGCGCCAGCGCACTAGCATCTCCGCTTTCCTTAACTGCTGTGGCAAATGCATTGGTCATGGCAACGCCCTTCAGATTTCCAACGGCAGCGTGATTTGCCAGTACAAGGGCGTCCTCAAAAGTACTTGGAATGATGTCTGCCGCTTGCGCGCCGACCGGGAATTCGACCGCTTGAGAGCGCTGGTAAACAACCCCAACTTCTCCGAATCCTTCACCCGTCGCGACCGATACATCGTTTTCGTCCAGAAGGACATCAACCGCGGCTTGTTTCGGTATCCATGTCTTGAGAACCGAGTTGCTGGTCGCATAGCCCTGACCCTTTTTCGGAGGAACCGATTTGCGGTTGTCGGCTGGATTGATCGCATCAAGATCGGTGATGATGAGCGTCGGAACACACAACAGCTCGATTAGCGGCTTCAGTCGATGCGCATGACTCCCACCAATCTCAAGAAGAGACAAGTACCGCTCCGCGAGATTAGAGAACTGATTGCTGATGAAATGCGGAAGGAGAATGCGTTCGGCGGCACCTTCAACCAAGATGACACCGTCGGCAAAGAACAAGTCACAGTGGGTAGTCTGGAGATAACGTCGAGCAAACCGGGTGGTCTCGTCGTCTTTCCCAAATAGACCTCGCAAATTAGCCACTTTAGAGGTAGAAACCAGTGGCGGTTTAGGTGGCAAGCGCTTGAAATACCTAAGATCCGCAAATTCAACCTCGTGGGCGATGTGACTGGAGTGGGTGCTGACAATGAGCTGCGTAACGAATAGCGGCTTCTTGCCAAGAGATGGGTGATTTCTCAGCACGTCATAGGCACGCCGCATGAAAACCTGTTGAACCTGGGCGTGAAGATGCGCCTCAGGTTCTTCAATCAGAATGAGCTGAAGTGGTGCTATCGCTCCTTGAGGTTCTGCTGTTTCGTCGCCAGAAAATTTACCTACGCGCATCCAATCGTCCCGAAAGCGCATCAGCAGAAAGACCATAGAAATGAGGTTCTGAAAACCGAGCCCGTTATAATTCTCAGGTAATCGGATCGGTCCGCCCTGGCCGCCAATATCGTATTGAACGGCTGAAGGATGGTTTAAACCGTCAGTCGGACGGATACGGGTTGAAATAGAAAGCTTAGGATTCGAAATGCCAGGATATCCTAGCGTTTCCAGTTCTCCGATCGCATCAGCAAACCCTTTTTTGAGGCGCTCGTCGAAAGTCCGTTGTGCTACGTGAAAGGCGCCCAGCGCGCTTACGTCTTCTTCAGTTGGATCTTTGTCAGGATCAAGGTGCCTCTTGTAGTAGGCCGCCAACTGGTCGGACAGCTTCCGTGAAGTTCTGCCGCTGATTTGCTCGCCATCATCGTCCAATGAAGCCTTACCGTCCGATGCGTCAGAAAATCCCCGTTGCGCCCTAATTTCCTTGATATGCAAGAGTCCTGAAAATGGGTTGCCCCTGATAGCTACTGCATTGTCTGGTAGAGATTGAGGCTTCAAACTGTCATTCGCACTCAGTTGCTTAGGATCTAACAGGTAGCCTTTTAGCTCAAACTTGGTCGACAACTGCCGCTCAAGAAAGTCCTGAAATGACTTCGGCCAAAGGGAAAAACCGGCTGGCGAATTCTTGTCTTTCTTGAGTGTTTTGAGGCGAGCTTCGGCTTTGGAACGCTCCTTAAAGTATTCTGAAACTAGTTCATCGAAAGTCTTCGCCTCCAGCCGGATGCGCACTCCAAGTAACCCATCCTCCCAATCGAGGCTAGGTATCAGATGAGCGACATGATGTAGCTCATTGTCCTTTACGGAGAGCCAGACATCCATCTGCGGCAATTGTGCGTATAGTTTTTCGGGATCGGGTTCCTGATCATCAGGTAACTGGCGCCAAATCTCTGTTTGCTTCTCAATGGCTATCCAATTCGAAGCAGTTACGTCTTTGACAGAAAACCCTCCACGCTCTTTCAGAAAGTAACGTAACGCGACCATCGCGGAGGTTTTCCCGCTGTTATTTGCCCCAACCAACAGCGTCTGTTTCTCCGCAAATTCCAGTCGAACACTTTGAAGCTTCCGGAAATTGCAAACCTCGACAAAATCTATTCGCATAGCACTCTCAAACCTGAACAGACGAATTGCGTGGTTGCAGGGTCTGCGCCAAAGTGACGATGAAAAAATCTTCGCGTCAATTGCCCGCTTAAACAGATATTCAACCAATCGTAGGGTATGATTGAAAAATTTACAACTTTAAGATTCGCTATCTAAGAGGTCCGCATGTCGCCTGCCGCGATGCAACTTTTGACACATGCTGAATAGCCGCTATTGATCGGTGATCGGGCTCAGGTCTTCGATTGTCCGTACCTTCAAGTTCGCCGACGCACAATTAAAAATCTGACCCTGGTCGTTACAGAGCAGATTCGCTCTCACCGCAGTTCGCTCTGTGCCGTTAGAGCTTGAAGCTGTTTTCCCGATGCCAGGTCAAAAACTCAGCCCGCGGCCGATCTGCCAGGCGTTCAGGTGCCAGGAGTTTCCCTGAGACGTTGATCATCGATTTCACCGCGTCAGGATCGTTGGTCTGTCTGGAAACCAGGATCGCAAGATCGTCCGCTATTCCAACCAGCCCCCTGTCGAACATCCAGTGCGCCGTGCCCGATAGCGCGATCCCGTTGCTCACGATGTCAGGGCCATCATGTTCGACGGGTCTGATATGTGCGGCCTCAACCTCTGCCCGGCCACCGCCATTGATCAGCCGTAACCCGGTGATGGCGCAGCGTTCGCCATAGGCGCGGAGGACATTTTTCCGGAAGTTTCGGTCGCGCACGGCCCGGTTGGTCAATTGCCGGACACGCTCTCCCGCCGACAGGTGTTGAAAGGGGCTCTGCTCTTCCCTGAAGCCCTCCGCAGTTCCAGCCGAATCAATCCGGGGCAGGATATCATCGTCACGTCCAAGGCCGCGTTCGAGGATGCGAGCGAAGTCTGCCGGAGAAAGCGGTCGGACCGCCGCCTGAGCCCGTCCTGAGATTTTGCCCTGGTCGTTCAAAAGACCTTGCTCGACCACATCACCGGCATCACGGAACGGCACGGGATCACCGAAGTCGAGATAGGTCCCGGGCGCGATGATCGCCAGGTACATGTCAGCATGTCTCGGGTCGGGAATGATCTCCTGAACCTTGGCCACGGCAAAGTAGCCTTTGGTGTTTTTGACCTTCTTGGGCTCGAGATAAACGATCCAGTCCCCCTCACAGTCTTGAGCCCGTGACAGATAATTTTTCGGGAACTGATATCGTTCCGACGGCACGTCGTCGTAGATCGAATCAGTTCTGTGGATGAAGACACCAAACGCCATGCTGCAAACCATGACCGAAAATCATTGCGCTGCCAATCCGTGGGGCACTTGAAACAGCCGCGTGCCCAGCAGGCAGGGTAAGTGGAGGGGCAGATCCCGGTTTATACGCGCGCTCGTCGCGAGACCTCCCAATTACAGATTTACTGGATTTAAGAAAATAGGTAATATGGATAGAAGCGAAATGGCCGTAATCTCGCTCCAGTTGTAGTAAAACGAGTTCGATTGCGCGGAATTCCGTAAGCAAGACAATCGGAGGCTGGTAGCTTGAGAAACCTATCCTTGACCAAAGAAGCGATCATCAAGCGAAACAACGTCACGATCCACGGAACCGGAAGTAAAGTGATGATGCTGGCCCATGGTTTTGGGTGTGATCAACGCATGTGGCGGTTTGTCCTTCCCGCATTGTCGGAGCGTTATACGCTTGTGCTGTTCGATTACGTCGGGTCGGGCAACTCCGATCTGTCCAGCTTTTCCGTCGATAAGTACGCCGACCTGAACGGATATGCGCAGGACGCTGTGGACATCATTGACGCCTTCGAACTTAAAGATGTGACGTTTGTCGGCCACTCGGTCAGTAGCATGATCGGACTGATTGCATCCATCGCCTCACCGGGCGCGATCGCAGAGCTGATAATGGTGTGCCCGTCGCCGTGTTTCCTGAACGATTTGCCGGAGTATGAAGGAGGGTTCAACCGGAGCGATCTGGAAGAGCTCTTGAGTCTTATGGACAAAAACTACATTGGCTGGGCCAATTACCTGGCGCCGCTCGTCATGGGGGCGAACTCGTCGGAGGCGCTTATCGGAGAGCTTTCAGGCAGCTTCTGCTCTACCGATCCTGTCGTGGCCAAGGCCTTTGCCAAAGCCACGTTTTTTTCGGACCATCGCAGCCTCTTACCTCAGTGCAGCGCGCGAACGCTCATACTGCAATCGGCGTCAGATTCTCTGGCTTCGGTGCACATAGGAGAATACATCCATCAGCATGTACCCGACAGCGAACTGAAAATTATTGAAGCCGAAGGGCACTGCCTGCATATGACCGATCCGGAGGTCGCGGCAAGGTCTGTCATCGATTTTGCAGGTTAACAACCTGATGAGCCCGTGCGGGACCGAGACCGACCTCCTGCCTTGCGGCATCGCCAAGATCGGCAAAGACAGAAATCTGCTCAACTGCAACCGATACGCTCTGGATCTATTGGCTTGTGGAAGTGTGGACGACATTGCCGGCCGCAAAATCAGCGAGCTGGTTTCGGTTGGAACACAGATTTTTTTGGACAGCTATGTCTACCCGATGCTTTTGAACGAGGGCAGGGCCGAGGAGGTGCAGCTGATCCTCAAATCATTGGCTGGCGAGACCAAGCCGATCGTTGCCAATATCAGGATGAACGCGGACCAGACGACTGACTGGGCGTTCATGACCTGTGTCAACCGCGATCAGCTCTACACCGAACTGCTGGGGGCGAGGGATACGCTTCAGGCTCAAACGCGGGAGCTCGGTCGGCTTAACGCCCGCAGTCAGGAGCGTCAGTCAAACCTGCAGGCCTTTTGTCAAAGTCTGTCCCACGATTTCAGCGGCCCAATTCGGCGAATCCGTCAGCTTATTGAGTTGGCGTTGATGGATCTTCGCAAAGGCGGGATCGAAGCGCCGGAAGAGTTCGAAATGCTCGGTTACGCCCTGAAGAACTCTGAAGTACTGACAGATCTGACAACGGGTCTGGTCGGGTACCTTGTCGCCGACCTGGCGGTGTCGCACGACGAGACCGTGGACCTGGAGGAGATCATATCGACGGTACTTTCCATGCGTGAGCAGCAGGACCCCACGAAACCAAAGGTACAGCGGACGTCATTACCGACCATCACAGGCAGCAAAGCGCAGCTTCTGGTGTTGTTTAAAAATCTCCTGGAAAACGCCATTAAATATAACGAGAACGATCCGGAGATTACCATCAGCCACAGCGAGAATGTTGCCAAAAGCCGGATCGTGATTGCGATCAAGGACAACGGCATAGGAATGTCGGCAGAGTCTCTGGAAAAGGTGTTTGACCCCTTTACCCGATTAAATCTAGAGGGCGACTACAAAGGCAGCGGTCTGGGACTGAGTATCGTCAAAAAAATGGTGATGAACCATGATGGCGACATATGGGCCGAGAGCACGCCGGGCACTGGAAGCACGTTCTACGTCTCACTCCCCCTCAATCCGCGGGGCCATCCCACGAGACCTGACTCTGACCGCTGACCATGGTCGTTACAGAGCAGGTCCGCTGTCATCGCAGTTGGCTTTGGGCCGTTAGAGTTGGAAGCTGTTTTCCGATGTCAGGTCAGAAATTCTGCCCGCGGCGGGTATGCCAGGCGTTCGGGTGCCAGGCTTTTCCCTGAGACGTTGATCATCGATTTCACGGCGTCAGGATCGACGGGGAACGTCTTCGATTGTGCGCGCCCTCGAGATTGCCGACGTGCAATCAAGGGCTTGACCCCAGTCTACTTCCAAGACTGCCGCTCTGAGCGGGGATGCTCCATCTGACTCCGGTCACAACCTGGCCACCGGGGGAGGCAGGAATGGGGCAACGACTGTCGTTCTCTCACCCCAACAAAAGTCCGGTTTCAGGAAACCTGTGTGGGATCCTTCGCGCCCGGATTTCTGTGGGCGGTTTCTGGTGGCGGTTTCTGTGGCCGGGCTTCTCTGCCCAGGCCTCTGTCGTTGCGCCCTACTTCAGCGCCAAATCGACCACAGTTTTACCACTGGCATGAGTAAAGAATAATTATTAACTCTTGTTTTCACGAAGGCGCCTAGTGATCGAAGTTGTCTAGGCAGTAGAAAAAGACTTCGCTTTTGAAATTCAGAAGTGAATATCGCAATTCGGGTGAAGTGCCGTTTTGTGGAAGGGGCGATTTTGCCCGATGAATACTGAAACTATACAAGGAAGATAAACTATGAAAAAAGTACTTGGAGTTGCTCTCATCTCTCTCTTCGCCTCGTCGGCTGCCTATGCGGCAACTTTCGCGGAAGCCGATGCCGATGCAAGCGGCGCCGTCAGCGCCGAAGAAGCTGCATCCATCATGCCGAACCTGACGGAAGACATTTTCAAGGCTGCCGATGCTGACGGCAGCGGTGACCTCAGCGAAGCCGAATTTTCGACGATCCCGCAGTAACGATCGGTAATGATCAGTCATCCTCTGTGATGATCCGTCGTAAATGACGCAAAGCTGATTGAATGGGCGGACATCCGGGTTCACTCTGGCTTCCCAACAGGGTCCCTCGGATGTTCGCTCATCGGTCCTTCGCGCGTTGATCTGGGGTCTGGGGTCTGCCGCAATATCCCGATCCCTACAGACCTTAAATCTCATGGGTTCCGCTGACGGTAGGTCGGTGTCAGATCCTGTTTGCTGTCTGTCACCGCCGGACACCAGAGATGGCCCCGCGCGCAATCGCAACCTCCTGCATCAGGACTCCCGAATCAGGATGGCCGCATCAGGGCTCCCGAATCAGGATGGCCGCAACACCTCCCGCGCCATCTGTCACGACCCTGACGCCTCTGCGTCACTCGTCCCGCCACATGCCGTAGACCGCAAGCGTCGCGATGCCGACGACGATCAGCACAAGGCTTCCGATGACCACGCCGGTGACAAAACCAGACTCAAACATGACTCGCTGCCCTCCCAGGGCGTCGTTGCACAGCTTAATCCGGGGCGGACCACAAAGTCCGCGTCAGTCCCCAGCGGGACAGATCCCGGAGCCAACTGCGTTTGATCAGCTTCAAACTTCACGGTCTCTCGCTCAGCAGGTTGCGGGCCCCGAACGCAGATTCCGACATAGCGCGATTTAGTAAAGCGCATCCCGCTCTAACCGCAAGTTGTACCCCCTTTTAAAGCTGTGATCCCGTTTAAAAGCGGTAAAGCCACTTAAAAGACACGCCTCTTCTCCGGCCCGCGCCGGCTCCAGCCGCCCTAACCGCCGCGGGGCCGGGGAGCGAAGGGGGGCAGGACGCGTGGCGCGCGATGGCTAGCTTGAGACGGCTGGAGTGCGAAGGCTGTGGCGGGCCGGGGCGGGGCCGGATGAGGTGGTGCGCGAGGGGTGGGGCGACGTGGTCGACGGTAGGGTCCGCATCCCTTCTTGCGTTTCGAAAATGATACGTTATAACGTTGCTTCTTTAGGAATCAAGATGGCCGGGAGCCCGCCAGAGCCGAGGCCCGGCCGCAGGAAAGAGTGTGAAAATGGATACAGCCGTGGCCGGAAAGCGGCCCCCAGAACCTGTAACACCAGAATCTGAGTCAGCGGAGTCTGGATCCGCAGAGTCTGGATCCGCAGAGTCTGGCCGTCCACAGCCGGTCGAGCGGCGACGGCCCAGCCGGACGGACGCGGAGGCGGCGGTCCGCACCCTGATCGAATGGGCCGGCGACGACCCGGACCGGGAAGGGCTGGTCGGCACGCCGGGGCGGGTCGTGCGGGCCTATGAAGAGTTCTTCGCGGGCTACAGCGAAGACCCGGCCGCCCTGCTGGCCACCACCTTCGAGGAAGGGGTGACCTATGACGAGATGGTGGTGTTGCGGGACATTCGCCTGGAGTCTCACTGCGAGCACCATATCGTCCCCATTCTCGGCAAGGTGCACATCGGCTACCTGCCCGCCGGGCGGGTCGTCGGCATTTCCAAGCTCGCGCGCCTGGTCGAGGTCTTCGCCAAGCGCCTGCAGATCCAAGAGGCGCTGACCGCCCAGATCGCCGACAGCCTGCAGGAGGTGCTCAAGCCGCTGGGCGTCGGCGTCGTGATCGAGGCGGCGCACCAGTGCATGACCACGCGCGGCGTGCGCAAGCCGGGGGTCAGCATGGTGACCAGCCGCATGCTCGGGTCCTTCCGCGACGACCCGGCCACCCGCCGGGAATTCCTCTCCATGATCGGCGGGTCCATGATCAGCGGGCAGGGGAGCGCGTTGCATGAAGCCTGACCAGAACGGCCCTAAACCTTCGGGGGCGTCGGCGGTTTCGGGAGGCTCGGCGGTTCCGGGAGGCTCGGGGGCCTTCGCGGCGCGCCTCTCCGTCGAGCAGGTCGAGGAAGGCTTCGCCCTGGCCCCGAAGTTCGACGCGGAGGGACTGATCCCCTGCATCACGACCGACGCCGCTACGGGCGAGGTCCTGATGCTCGGCTACATGAACGGCGCGGCCCTGGAGAAGACCATCGCGACCGGCGAGGCACACTACTGGAGCCGAAGCCGCCAGTGCCTCTGGCGCAAGGGCGCGACCAGCGGCCTCGCGCAGAAGGTCGAGGAGATGCGCGTCGACGACGATCAGGACGCCATCTGGCTGCGCGTCCGGGTCGCCGGTTCCGGGGCAAGCTGCCACGTCGGATACCGCTCCTGCTTTTACCGCTCGGTCGAGCTCGGCGGCCAATCCGGCAGTCTGGCGGGTGACTCGCCGGGCATCTCTTCGGGCATCTCCCCGGGCGGACCTGCGCGGCTCCGTCTGGAAGAGTCCCGGAAGACCTTCGATCCGAAGGCCGTCTATGGCGATGCGCCCAACCCCACCCAGCTTTGAGAGGAGCGCGCCCTATGTCCGATCAATCAGGAGCGCCCGGCCAACCAGGAGCACCCGACCGCACGGGGGTCGAGAGCCTGCTCGAGCCCCTCGATGAGGTCTCCGACGACCACTTGCCGCCGCGCTTTTCGGATGCCCTGACGGAGCTGCGCGCGGCGATCGCACGCTGCCATACGGCGGGCATTCCCGAAGATACCACGCTCGCCGCCTTGCTGGTGGAGACCATGCCGCGTCTGGTCGAGGCCTATGGCGCGGACGGCGCGGCGGCCATGCTGGGCGAGCTTGCCCAGGAGATATCGGATGCGGACGGGGCGCCGCAGGCCCGTAAAGCCGAAACTCATGATGCCAAGAGGAAAGCCGCTGTCCATGACTGAAACTCTCGCTTCCGCCCAGCTTCCCGTGACGGTCCTCTCCGGCTTCCTCGGTGCCGGCAAGACCACCCTGATGAACCACATCCTCAACAACCGCGAAGGCAAGCGTGTCGCGGTCATCGTCAACGACATGAGCGAGGTGAACATCGACGCCGATCTCATCCGTGACGGTGGCGCCGATCTGAGCCGTACCGAAGAGACGCTGGTTGAAATGACCAACGGCTGCATCTGCTGCACCCTGCGCGACGACCTGCTCCAGGAGGTGCGCCGGCTGGCGCAAGACGGCCGGTTCGACTACCTCCTGATCGAATCGACCGGCATTTCCGAGCCATTGCCCGTGGCCGCCACCTTCAACTTCCGCGATGAAGAGGGCGAAAGCCTGGAAGATGTCTCGCGCCTCGATACCATGGTGACCGTGGTGGATGCCGCCAACCTTCTGCGCGACTATGCGTCGACGGATTTCCTCAAGGACCGGGGCGAGGCGCTGGGCGCGGAAGACGATCGCACGCTGGTCAACCTGCTGGTCGATCAGATCGAATTTGCCGACGTCATCATCCTGAACAAGCTCGATGCGGCCTCGCCGGACCAGCTCGATGCCGCGCGCAAGATTATCCGCTCGCTCAATCCAGACGCGGAGCTGATCGAGACGAATATGTCGCGCGTGCCGCTGGACAAGGTTCTGAACACCGGCCGTTTCGATCACGAGAAGGCGGAGGAGCATCCGCTCTGGTTCAAGGAGCTCTACGGCTTCGCGGACCACGCGCCCGAGACGGAGGAATACGGCGTGCGCAGCTTTGTGTACCGGACGCGGCGTCCGTTCCATCCGGAAAAGTTCTACTCTTTCCTCAACAGCGGCTGGCCGGGCGTCATCCGCGCCAAGGGACACTTCTGGCTCGCCACCCGTCCGGAATGGGTCGGCGAACTGAGCCAGGCCGGCGCGCTCGTACGTCATGAAGCCATGGGCTTCTGGTGGGCAAATGTGCCCAAGGAACGCTGGCCCGATATTCCCGAGTGGCGCGAGCACATTGCAAACGCCTGGGACCCCGTCTACGGAGACCGGCGCCAGGAGATCGTCTTCATCGGGACCGATATGGACGAGGCCGCACTCCGCCGCCGCCTCGATGACTGCCTTGTCGGCGATGCTGACGCCATGACGCTGGAGACCGCTGCCTGGAAAGATCTGAAAGATCCCTTCCCGGTCTGGAAGCGGGGAGTGCCGTCATGAGCGCGCCGGTGCCATCCCTCGAGAGTGAAGCAAGCGGGCAAGGCGCCTCGGCGGCCAAAACCGAGACAGGCATAGAGACCTGCGGCGGGCTGGCGGGCCTCGCGGCCATCAACAGGCCTGATAGGGACCTGGTGATCTGGGCGCGCGCGCTTCCGCTGTGCCTGACGGCCTGGCTCGAAGGCCTGGAGGCGTCGTGTCTGCCCGACCTGCGTGTTCTTGTCCGCCCCGGTGATTTCCGGGCCGCCGTCGAGCCGCAACTGGACGGCTGCGGCATGCCGCCAGGCGACATGCGGGATCTGCTGATCGGGGATGCCGACGCGCTCGTCGCGGCCTTTTCCCAGGTGACCGGGAGCGACCTCGTCGATGTCCGGCTGGAGCGCGTCAGCCACGATGCCTGCTGGAAGTTTCACCGCGACAGCGTGGAGGCCCGCCTGGTGACGACCTACCGTGGGCCCGGGACCGAGTGGGTCCGGCCGGGCCAGGCGGAGCAGGCCTTGCAGGAACAGAAGCAATTCAAAGGACCGCTGGAGCAGTTGCGCCTGCACGAGGTGGCAGTTTTCAAGGGCAGCCGCGCGGGGACGGGCAGGGGCATCGTTCACCGCTCGCCGCCGGTCGCAGGCACCGGTCAGACACGCTTGCTGCTCTGCCTCAACAGGCCGTCCCACGTCTCGCCGGAGCCCTGGCCGCAGGCGTGATTGAGGCCGGGTTGCGGTCATAAGGACCGAACTGACCGGGGGCGCTCAATCGGATTCCGTCATGACGTCCAGCCTTGTAGCCGGCCGGTTTCCGGATCCGCCTTTCTCCGAGCTCCGGGCATCCGAGTTCCGGGCGGCTTGAGAGAGAACGGGCGGGACCAGGGAAAAGGCGCCACGCACCTGTGCATGGCGCGTTACATTGCAGTCTCCAGCCGACCCGAACGCGTTGTGCTCTGCAAACAATGCCTTGGGTCGGTTGGAGAAGACGTTTCTGTCATTGAATGCGACACGCAGGGGACCAACAGAGAGGGCCATCCCACTTTAAGTGAGACGGCCCTCTGTTCGGACGTGACAGGTCTGCAAATTCTAAGACCGCTCCGGGTCGCGTCAGGCCGCTTTGCGGCGCCGGAGCATGCCGAGACCCAGCAGCCCGAGGCCGAGGAGGGCGAGCGTGCCGGGTTCGGATACGGCGACGGGGTCGACGGCCAGGCCGCCCGCCGTGCGGATGTTATCGAAGCTGTAAAAGCTGTACCGCCTGCTGTTTCCGACCTGAGTTCCCTTATTCAGAAAAGAAACCGAGAGGATGCCGAGCGGATCGAAGAAACCGAGAAAATTGAGCTTGTCCATAACCAGGCCGGTGATCTCCAGGGTTCCGCTTCCTCCGGTCACAGTAATGTCGAAGGGATTGTCCGTGCGGGACTCCATGGACAGCTCCGCAGCCCAGAACTGAGTCCCCGCCGGCAGCGCGGAAATTGTCTTGGTCTCCTGCGGCCGCCCTGCATCGGCCAGGCACCAGAAACTGTTCGGACAGGATCTGCCCGACCCCACGACGATGGGGGTGCGGCCCGTGAAGGTTCCGTTCGTAAAGCTGTAAGGGTTCGGCTTTTCGCCGCTCACGCCCGTGAAGTCCTCGGTCGTGACCGTGAGCCCCTGCGTCTGTGCCGTGAACTGCGCGGCGTCGAGCTGGATGGGCGTGGCCTGCGCCGTCTGGCCGAGGGTGAAAACGCCAAGGGCGAGGGTGAGCCCGAGAGCAAGACCGGTTTTGATCCCGGCCGCGCGGTGATTTCCCCTGCGCTGACCGCCGGCCAACGTGCGTGACCCGCATCCGCTGCCCCGCAGCGATGCGCCTAAAGTTCTGAACATTCAAATTTCCCCGAGAGTGGATTGTTTAACGCCGATTACGAGATCTGGGTTAAGCAACAGACGTGCCAGTTTGTTAAGGATTTGATTTATATCAATAGTTGTACGATCGAGAAAAGGATTGCGCTGAAACTGTAAAACTTTCTGACGGAAAATAATCAGAGTATTTGTATTACCGCATATATTTTGCTTTTATCTATTTGATTCTGATAAAGAAAATTTTTTGAAGTATTGTAAGGTTTTTCGACGCTGATTTTCATGTAACTGTAAGTATTGTATGTAGAATTATATTTGTATGCAGATGTGTTTTTGTGTGTCTTTCTGTGTGTGGGGCGTCCGGCGGTTCCTCCGGCGCCGACGGGGAGGCTTCCAGACGGCGGGACAGGTTACGCCTTCTCAGCTCCTGTGGCGGCGCCGCAATTCCGCTGGCCCCCAGACTCTGTTTGACCCCCTAGACTCTGTTTGACCCGCCGAATCCGCATGATCAGCTAACCGGCGTTCCCGGGTTGCGAGATGGGCGCCGCCGACCACCAGACACGCGCCGAACGCGGTCATGGCGAGGATGGGTTCGTCCCAGGCGATAAAGCCTATGATGGCCGCGAAGACGATGGTCATGTAGCTCCAGGTATTGACTTTATCCCCTGGAGCGGCGGCGAAGGCCTTGGCGTAGAAGTACTGACCGATGATCGTGAAGGCTGCGATGCAGAGGATGGGGATCACCTGCGCGGCGTATGGCGGGTCCCAGTCCCAGGCCCGGTTCCAGATCCAGGCCCAATCCCAGATCCAGACAAGAGGGATGGCCGAGAGCAGCAGGGCGAAGAGCGAGAAGTAGAACATCTGCCGGACCGGCGGCTCGGTGGTCGAGAGCGACCAGATGACCAGCGCCGCCGCCGCGCCGCCCAGGGCCGCGAGAACCGCGGCGGCGTCTCCGGGCGACATGCCGGCCTGACCGGGCTGCCCGGGCTGAACGATCATCGCGACCCCGAAAAAGCTGATCAGAACGCCGAGCCAGACGTAGCGGTCCGATAAGCGGCGAAAAACGATCAGCGCCAGAACGGGCACGAAGAGCGGGCCCATGGATTGCAGGATCACCGCATTGGCAAAGGGAATCCGCGCCAGGGCGTAGAAGTAGGTCACCAGGGCGGCAGTGGTGAAGACCGACCTTAGAAAATGCTGCGGCAGGCGCTTCGTCCCGATGCCGCCGGCGGGCGGCCGGACAAAGACCCAGGCGCACATCAGAATGAACATCCCCAGGTTCGACCAGAAGACCAGCGTAAAGACATTCATCCCGCCCGCCGCGAAGCGCGCCGAGGTCGCCCCCAGCGCCAGCAGCAGCGCCGCGAGGATCATGTAAAGCGTGCCGAGCGCGATGTTGGTTCCTGTTTGCGGGGCTGCCATGAGGGCCTGTCGTTGTTTCTCGGTGTTTGCGAGAAGCTACCGGAGGGGCGCTGACAGCGTGCTGTCAGGAGTGTGGTGGGAGGTTTTGGGAGACCTTATCTTGCCGGACGCACAGTTTCCGACCTGACCCCGGACAGCAGACTCCGGACACTGTGTTTCGGTTGGGAGGAGTTGGAAAGCCAAGCGCTCCAGTCGCCAAGCGCCTGGCAAGTCTCACGTCTTCGTGATTGATGACGCCCTTCAACACTACAACCGAGAGGACCAGCTCTGTGCGAGTGGCAGGCGCTTGCGTCCGGATTCCAATTCACAGAATAGAGGCGAAGACCGTGATCTCAGACTCAGTTAGCATCAATAGGCGTCAACTCGTTTTGGGTGCCGCGGGCACAGTCGCGGCGGCGACATTGATGTCCCGCTCTACAAACGCCCAGGAGCAGGTGCGTGAAGTCTTACCAATCCGTGACGGTATCTGGCGGACCCGTGAAGATCGGCATTTTGGACTGCTGATCGAGACCGATGAAGGCATGATCGTGTTTGATACTCTCAACCCGGATTTTGCCGGTTGGTTGAACGCCGAAATCAAAAACCGCTTCAACAAGCCCGTTTCTTGGGTTGTTTACTCTCATAACCACGCCGATCATGTGTCTGGCGGCCAGGCATTCGAAGAACATTCTCCCCGCTATCTATCTCACGCTTTTGCGCGCGAAAGTATGGAGCGGATGGGCGTGAACACCCGCTTGCCGGATATGACCTTTGACAACGGCTTCGATTTGCGTCTGGGAAGCCGTCTGGTGGAACTGCGCTACCACGGTCCCAACGACGGGCGCGGCTCAATCAGCTTGCGCGTTCCAGATCAGCGGCTTTTATCCGCAGTGGACTGGCTGGTTATCAACCGCATGCCTTATCGCGATTTGGCCCGCTATGACGTGGAGGGCACAATCCGTTCGCTCTACGCAATTGATGCCATGGACTGGGAAATTGCATCGCCAGGCCATGCGGATACTGGCGGGAAGGCCGAAGCGAGAATCGAGCGGCGTTATCTCGAGGCATTGCGCGATGGTGTGGCTGAGGGAATTGCCAGCAAACGCAACATTGAAGAGGTTGTGCGGACACTGCGCGCCGGATTGGCCGCGGTCCCGGAATTTGCGGCACTGAGGCAGTTCGATGATTGGGTAGAACTCAATATCCGTGGAACCCATCATCAGATCGCACGGATCGAGGGCTTCATGGATGGCTAGAGCATATCATGTGATCGGGGTCAGATCTGTGTGATCGGGGTCAGATCTGAAATTGTGCGTTACCCAGTGATGTATCATTCATAACATCAGATCAGACCCCGGCTATTGCCGGATGCTTTTGGCAGCAGTTTTATGCTCGCACTGCGGACTTTCCCCCTTCGCAAAAACGTTTCCGGCGGCCGTTTTCGGTTATGCCTCTTTTACCGCGTCGACAAAGAGGGCGACCTCGTCGTGTGTGTTGAAGTAATGCACGGACGCCCGTGTCAGAGCCTCGAGATTGCGCGGCTCGAGATCGAGGCGCGCGCAGGTGATGGGGGAGACGGAGACGTTGATGCGATCGGCCCGTAGGCTGTCCGCAATGGTCTTGGGGGCGATGCCGTCTTTCGTAAAGGTGACGATCCCGCATTTTTTCCGGCCCAGGTCATGGACGGAAACGCCTTCGATCGCCGAGAGCGCAGCGCGCAGGTCTTGCGCAAGTCCGGTCACGCGGGCCTCGATGTTCGCGAGTCCGACCTTTCGCGCATAGCGGACGGCTTCCATCAGACCGACGCGGCCGGCGACATAGCTTTCCCAGTTTTCGAAGCGCTTCGCACCTTTAGCAAACTCAAAGCTGTTCGCCCCGGTCCATTTCGCGGACAGGAGGTCGATAAAGGGCGGGTCTATCTTCTCGAGGGTACTTTTCCGGACATAGAGAAATCCCGTGCCTCTCGGACCGCGCAGAAACTTGCGCCCCGTGCCGGACAGAATATCGCAGCCGATCTCCGCGACATCCAAGTCAATCTGCCCGACGGATTGACAGGCATCCAGCAGGTAAAGAACGCCGTGTTTTCTCGCGATTTTCCCCACCTCGGCGGCAGGGTTCACCAGGCCGCCCTGTGTCGGCACATGTGTGATCGCGATCAGTTTCGTCCGTGGCGCGATCATATCGTCCAAGGCCTCGACATCGATCTGACCCGACTCGTCCGAAGGGACGAGATCGATTTCAAACCCAAGGCGGCGCGACTGCTGCAGGAGCGCGAGGTAATTGGACGCGTATTCGGACCCGTGGGTGATGACCCTGTCACCGGGTTCCAAATGCAGACCGTAGAACGCCATGTCCCATGCGCGCGTTGCATTCTCGACGAATGCGATCTCATCGGGTTCGGCGTTCAGAAGAGCTGCAAACTCGCTGTAGAAAGCCTGGATATCGTCCTGCGCCCGCCTTTCGGCTTCGTATCCGCCAACCTCGTTCTCGTCGCGCAGCACACGTTGGAGCGCGTCGAAAACCGGCGCGGGCATGAGGGACGAACCGGCATTGTTGAAGTGCAGCACCTTCTCACAGCTCGGGGTGTCCAAACGGAGTTTCTCGATATCGATCACGACTTAAATCCTTTTCACCCGGGGTAAAGACGCTTGAACCACCTCGGCCAAATTCCGGGCAGTTGCGCCAGGTCTCGCGCCGCTGCCGTCGTAAGAGCGATTGGAACGCCTGACCCAGACGCTGCGCATGCCAAGTTTTGTTGCCGGAACGGCTTCGCACAGTCCTTCCGCGACATGGACGATCTTGTCCGGTCTTTCATCGAGCCGGCGCAGCGCTTCCTTGAAAATCGATACGTCGGGCTTGTAGGACCGCACCTGCTCGGACGTTACAACGGCGTCGAACGGGACAGCTATTTTTTGGAGTGTCCGCGCCAAAAGACTGTCATCCACATTGGAAATGATTGCCAGGCGAAACCGCGTTGCAAGCTCTGCAAGCGCAGCGTTGGTTTCATCGAAAACCGGCCAGTCCGGTAAGGAACCGGCAAACTCGGTTCCACGCCCCGGCTGTGCCTGGCCCAGGAGTTTTTCGGAAATCCGGTCTGCGACATTTTCCAGAACCCTGCTGTAAGGAAAAAGATTTTTCCTGATTTCCCGAGCATCCAGGGCCAGGAACATCTGGATCAACTGATCCTGTGAAACGAGCGCGTTTGAATAGCCATAGATGCCCCGCAGTGCGGCAGCGGCGCCACCTTCCCAATCGACCAGCGTTCCATAGCAATCGAATGTGAGCGTCGTCGTCTCAGCGTCCTGAAAAAGGCTTTCCAAGGTCTTCATCAGTGTTTTCCTAAAGCCTGAAATCGGGTTGCTTGAGGTCCAGCAGGCGTTTCATGCCCGCGAAGTATCCAGGCTCGCCATTGCAGTCTTCCGCCGCCAGAAACTCGACATATTTTTCGTCCATTTCTGCCATGTCCGCGCCGGTGGCCATCGCCAAAACCTGAAGCTGACAGGCTCTCTCAAGCTGATAGGCCGAGACCACTGCATCGGCCAGAGTGGAGGCCGCAACCAGGACGCCGTGGTTCTTCATGAAAAGCACCTTCTTCCGGCCAAGTGCACGTGCTATCTGCAGCCCCTCGTCCGCGTTGTTCCGTGGCACGGCATAGCTGTCTAGGTAAGATATTTTCCCATGGAAATAGGCTGCCGTCTGGCTAAGCCGCGTATCAAAAGCGCGTGCTTTCAGAAGCGTCAGGGCCGTCGCGTGCGGGGAATGGAAGTGCAGGATACATCCGATGTCCGGCCTCGCTTCATAGACCGGAAGATGTATCGGCACGGCATCGTGATTTGCCTTGCCGTTTCCGCACAGCAATTGCCCGGCTCTGTCGTACAACAGCAGTGAACTGGCCTGCACCATCGAGAAATGCGTGTCGCCGGGCGTGACCAGGTATCGGTCTTCCGCAGCAAGTTTGCAGCTGAGATGCGTCCAGGTGCCTTCGTTCAGAGCTTCGATCGCGAAAATGCGATGGGCCGCCGCGAGATCCTCCCGTAACTCTGTTGCATTCATTTCATCCTAGCCTCTCGTGTGGCAAGGCCGACGGTCCTGGCCTGTCTTTCCGCCAAGCGAAGCCCATGGGGCCTGTGCCTGTGTCACCGGTTGTTCCAGACACAGCTGCCGGGATATCTCGCTATCCCGGGGCGTAGCATTACGGACCTTCTCGTTATTATCAAAACGAGTTATAATCATTATTGTTATTAAGAATGGAAATAACGCGCGATGAGACGTGATCTCGAAATCGATCTATTGAGATCGTTCTTGGCTGTTGCGGCCCACCTGAACTTTACCAGGGCCGCGGAATCGGTGTCGCGGACACAGTCTGCTGTCAGCCTGCAGATCAAACGGCTGGAGGAAATCGTCGGCAGGCCGCTGTTTGACAGGACCCGCCAATCCGTCTCGATCACGCCAACAGGCGAGGCCCTTAAGGTCTATGCGAACCGTATCCTCTTGGCGAACGACGCCGCACTCTCTCAAATACGGCACCCCGAAGCCGAAGGGCGCATTCGCATTGGCGCTCCGGACGATTATGCGACTTTGGTGTTGCCGAAAATTCTGTCCGTCATCGAAGCGGAACACCCGCGGCTTCAGATTGAAGTCGTTTGCGAAAACACGCCCGATTTGCTGAGGATGCTTGACAGCAGAGACCTGGACATTGCCATCGCGGTTCACGCACCCGATGCGGTCTCGGGACAGATCCTGTGTTATGAACCCCTTCACTGGGTGGCATCGCCGGGCTACATCAACGACCCCGATGATGACTTGTCGCTGATCTTGTGGCCGCCGAAGTGTATCAGCCGGGAAATCGCGCTGGAATCCCTCAGGCAAACCGACAGAAAATGGCGCGTGGCCTATTCGACCCGGAGCATCGGCCTGATCGAAAGCGCGCTGCTCAGTGGCTCAGCGGTGGGCGTCATGGAAGCATCCTGCATACCCGACAGTCTGCGCATCGTAGACGGGCAGGTTGGATTGCCGCCGTTGACGGAGGTCGCAATTTCGCTTCACCGCTCAAACGAGGAAGCCCCCAACGCTTCTCATGTATCAGCAACCATTCACGCAGTCTTCGGGGAGAGCCTGCGCAGTGCGATGAGGGACAGACTTACCGGGTGAGCTTGTTTCCGCAGATCTTAGGCTGCGATTCCGCCCCACTCGAATCCCCACCCACTTTACTGAGCCTCCGCCGGATCTTCTTTTTTCCGTTCCTGCAAAACCCGGTCGATCAAACCCCACTCCAACGCTTCCCCGGCGGTCATGAAGCGGTCGCGGTCGAGGCTGCGTTCGACCTCTTCAATGCTGCGGCCGCAGTGTTCGGCGTAGAGGCGGATGATGCGGCGCTTGGATTTCTGCATCTCTTCGGCGTGGATCAACACGTCGGAGGCCTGGCCCTGGAAGCCGCCCAGGGGCTGGTGGACGTGCAGGCTGGCGTTGGGCAGGGCCGCGCGTTGGCCCGGTTCGCCCGCCATCAGAAGGAAGGAGCCCATGGAGCGGGCGGTGCCCATGCAGAGCGTGTGCACCGGCGCACGGATATACTGCATGGTGTCGTACATAGCGAAGCCGCTGGTGACCACGCCGCCGGGCGAGTTGATGTAGAACTGGATCGGCTTCTTCGGGTTCTCGGCCTCCAGATAGAGCAGCTGCGCGCAGACCAGGGCGGAGACCGTGTCGTTGACCTCGCCGTTCAGAAAGATGATCCGCTCGCGCAGCAGCCGGGAATAGATGTCGAAGGAGCGTTCGCCCCGGCTGGACTGCTCGACCACCATGGGGACGAGTTGCATCGCTTCGCGCATGGGCGAACTCCTGTCTTCTGTTTGTCCTGTTAACCGGTGCGGCAGGTCAGGCGGCGCGCAGCATCGCCCGCATGAGCAGTGGCCGGTTGCTGTTCGCGGCCTCGAGAGGCTGCGGTGTCACGCGTTCGTCCGCCAGAACATGGAGGATTCTGAGGCGTGTCCTGCCGTCTGCATGGGGCGTGATCCGAAAGGTGACGATACTCTCGAGGAAAGGCGGCGCGTCGTCCTTCATGCGGTAACTGATTTCCGCTTCTGCTTCGGACGAAACCGGTTCCGCATTGCGCAAATCCCGGCCGGGTAACCACTGCTCGCGGAACTCGGGACGGCTGATCGCGCGCCAGACCTTCTCGGGCGGCGCATCGAGCTCGGCGTCAAGCACGATATCCGCCGTCTCTTGATCAGCTGCCTCTTCTTCATGCTTGTCTTCGCTCATGGTTCCATGTCCTTCAGCAGTATCTTCAGGGCGTCGATCCGGGCGGGCCAGTAGGCCCGGTACTTTCCGAGCCAGCGGGCAATCAGCAGCAGGCCGTCGGGATCGACCTCGTAGTTCACGAACCGCCCCTGCCGTTCCTCGCGGACCAGCCCCGCCTTGCGCAGCACCGAGAGATGCTGGGACATGGCCGGCTGGCTGATCTCCATCCCGTCGCGCAAGCTGCTGGCGTTCATGCCGCCGGCCGCCAGCTTCTCGAAGATACTGCGGCGGGTGGGATCGGCCAGCGCCCGGAAGATCTCATTCTCCATCATGACAATACATAAGCATTGACTTATGTGATTGGCAAGCTGTTTTTGCGGGCGCGTTTCCTGTTGGCCGAAAGGGGGAAGCTGTGGTTGGTTTGCCCCCGCAGGTCACGGATAAGATATGGCAGCGTTTGCGCTGTCCGGTCGTTCAAGAAGGTCAAATCTGTGGGGGGCGGATCTGAATGTCTGCGTCAGTCTCCGTGCAGACGCGCAGAGTTTGAGATCTTGCCGCCCGCCTTCCTGGAGACGTCCCGTCATCTGAGGCTGTCGTCAATGCCTGGCGACGCTCGACCGTTACGCGGCACGTCAACACGCCGCCCCTCGACACGCCGTAGAGCAGGGGACGACAAGGCGTCAGCCTTCATGCACCCGAGCCGGGCCCTGATGATCCAGACAGAATCATCTCCAGCGGAGGTCAGACCTCGGCGATGGACTTGATCCTGGCGCGGCGCTGGCCGGAGCGCTGGGCGATTTCGTTGTCCTGGTCCTCGATGGCTGTGCGCGCCAGGGCCTGCAGGGAGTCGCCGAAGGACTGGTCGAGCAGCTCGCTCGACACCCGCCGGTTCGAGGTCACCATGCCGTCTTCGTAGGTGACGTTGAACGTCGAAAATCCGGCGAGTTTGCCTTTGGGTTTTTTGCGCGCCATTGCTCTGTTTCTCTTTCCGAATCTGTAAAGGTCAGGCCACTCGAATCCGGGCGGTATTGCCGTAGTGTCCCGCGATGAGTGACTTGGCGTGGCGGATCAGTTTCTGACTTTCCCGGCCGCTAATGGTGAAGATGTGCTTCCCCGCGCTTTGGGCGTGGGTCACAAAATGATGCAGGCCGTAGGTGATGAGGAAGTTGGTTTCGTTACTCATGATATTTCCTTGGTATGAATTGTATTGTCCGGCCGGTCTGAACGCTGTCCGCAGTGCGAACGCTGTGCCGAACCGGCCTTCGAGCAGATGTTTTGGATTGAACGCAGCGCGCGATCGGCCGGATCAGGTTTTAAAGGAAGAGCTTTAGGGTTTGGTTAATTTACGTAAATCCGCGCGCTCTCTTCTGGTGAGAGGTGAGGCGCCGGTTTTGCGGATCGTCAGGAGCGAAGCCGTCTGAACCCGTCATATTATGCAGCGCACCCCTGGCTGTGAGACAGCAAAACACAAAACGCGGTGGTGCATTTTGCGTTTAAGCCGGGCGTTTAAGTGGATTCAAAATCCGCTGCCTCTCGAACAGCTTGCTGCTGGTCTCGAACGCAGATTTTGAAGCTTTATGATTCAAGAAAACACAAAGCGCACTAAAGTACGGTCACTCGGTGGTGGGTGAGGGGAGATCCTGCGCGTCGCTTTGCGCGGCAGGCTCGGATTGCGCGGCTTTTTTCTCCCTGGCTTCCTTCTTCGCAGCGGCGCGTTTGGCCTTCTTTTCCGCGTTCATCCGCTCGCGCTCTCTGCGTTCGAAATTGTAATTGGGTGTTCTAGCCATTGTCTTTCTGTTCCTTATCGGCCGCCTCTTTGGCCAGGCGGAGGGCGCGCAGCTTGGCGGTGTGTTCCGCGCTCTTCTGCCGGGCCTGGTCTCTCTCGTGCAGGGCCTTCTGGTCTTTCTTCTGGGTCGCGGCGAACTGCTCTTCGGCCTTCGATTTTGCGGTCTTCAACATTTCAGGATTCCTCTGCTTCGGATCGAAGATGCACAGACGGGCTTTTCATTCTCTGGCGCGCGCGGGCCCGGTGGAGGAGAGTCCCAATAGAGGTGCGCCAGGCATGCGGCTGATGAAAGAAAAGCCGGCCACGCAGCTGTTCCGCGCTTCACCAGACCCGGGTTCTCGCTGTCGAAGCCGGACCGCGGATCTCTCCTGCGGCCTCCACTGCTTCTTCCGGCGCTCTCTAAGAGGCCATGTCGCCGCCAGGCCGGAATGCGTCACGCTTGCGAGCGGGTGAGCGCTGATACGCGTTGCAGGATTGAGCGGCGCTTGGAGGGCTCATGACGTGTACTACGGACGTCATGATTAAGGCGTCCCGTGCCCGGTTTTAACCTGCCTCGCCAACGGTATTTGTGGATGGGGCCGGTCTCCGATTCAGCGCGCGATCGAGTTTGCCGGCAGGCAAAGGACATCCTGAAGCAGCATCCGGCATGAACCCGTCTAACCCTTCAAGCCCTCCAGCAGAGCTTCAATCGCTGTCATCACCTCCCGCGCCTTCGCCTCATCCAGTGCATCGTGATGCGGCGTTCCAAACCCGCCGCGGTCATTATCGAAATACTTTCCTGACGCCCCGGCAAATTCATCCGACAGGGCCGCGCGGCGGAGGATGTCCGCGCCGATGCCAAGATCACTTCCGGCGATGCCGAAGCCCTCCTGGACCATCTTGCTGGCGAGGAGCGAACCGGGGTTGACGGCGATGATGGCGGGGCCGTCGGGCAGGCTGGCGGCCAGTTCGCGGGTCCAGATGGTGATGGCGAGTTTGCTCTGGCTGTAGGCTTCCATCTCACCGAGTTGAACCTCTCCGGCGAGGGCGCGGATGTTCACCGGGGACTGGGCGGCGGAGGAGAGATTGATGACCCGGCCATCGGCGGGCATCAGCGGCAGCAGGTGCCGGGTCAGGGCGAAGGGGGCGAGGCTATTGACCAGGAAACGAACGTCCAGGCCCTCGGGTGTGACCGGGTTTGGGGTTTTGTATACGCCCGCGTTGTTGATCAGGACATCGAGGTGCGCGTGCTTTGCGCCGATCGCCTGGGCCAGGGCCTCGACATCGGCCAGGCGCGAGAGGTCGGCGACATAGGTCTCGCTGTCGCCCCCGGCGGCCTCTGCGGCGCGGGCCAGCTTCTCCGGGTTGCGACCGTGCAGCAGAAGTTTGTGCCCTTCGGCCGCCAGCAGCTTCGCGGTCTCCAGGCCGATGCCGTCGGTGGCGCCGGTGATCAGGATTGTCTTTGTCATCTCTCTTGTCCTTTGTCTGCAAAAGCGGACCGAACCTCTCCGCCGGGCGCCTGGGTACAGTCTCGTCAGAAAATGCCGGGTCAGTACCTCACCAGCGTGCGGCTCTCCAGGCTCATGCGGGTGACCTGAAGGGCGGGATTCTCGACCCGGTCCAGGGCGCTGTGGGCGATGGAGGACAGCCCGCGATTGTCGTAGATGTTAAAGCAAGCGACCTCATCGGGGGTCATTTTCGACTGATAGATCCAGTCATGGCTGTCGTTCGCAACCAGGCCCATGATCTGACCGATGCGGTCGGGGTAAATCAGTCCGATCTCCACCCAGTCCCGGGGCTTCACCGAGGCCGGCCGGACGAAACCCAGTGGCGCGGTGTTGATCGCATTTCCGACCGGCCGCCAGATGTTGATGAAGCCGAAGTGACCGGCTTCCCATTCCATCGCTTGCTCCTTGCCGATCAGATCCCGGAGGCGCTGGTGCGCCCCGGCGGGGCTGTAATCGCTGTGGACGTTCCGCGCAGGTTTGCGGGCCGAGTCAGGATCGTCGATGCGCAGGGTGTGATCGAAGACGATGACCTCCCTTGCGCCGACCTGCCGTTCAAGGAGCACGCGCAGTTCCCGGTCATAGACCTCCCGCCAGCTTTCGTCCGCGCCGAAATCCCGGACCTGCGAGGGATAGCTGAGGATGGCCAGGCTGTCCTCGGAAAAGCTTGCGGAGACATCGCCGCCGCGCAGGTCGGAGAGACGCACCTGCGTTGGCGCCAGCGCCGGCGAAATCAGCCTGCCGTGCTCGCCGCCCGCGTCGATCTGGAAAGCCTGCGGCCCGTCGCTTCTGACGTGATAGTTCACAATGGCGGTCGTTTGCATCGGGGCATCCTTGCGAAGATTGAGGTTTGCTGCCGGGCCGGTTTCGAACAGGACCGGCAGCGCTGTCTGCTTATGGGGCGAGGTCGTCTTTACCTTCGACCAGGAAGTGCTGGCTGTTCGAGCCGGCGGTGCGGGCCTCCAGGTGCGGCAGGTATTCAGGGTCGGACATGAAGGCCTTTGCCGCTTCGGCGGAGGGCCACTGGATCACGATCCGCAGGGCGGCCTCGCTGGCCTCGCCTTCGAGCTGTTCATGGCTTGCGGTGCGCGCCAGGTACTGGCCGCCGTGCTTGGCCACGAGCCGGTTTGCCGGACCGATGTATCCGGGCACCCAGTCATCGCGGGTGGGGGTAACGGCCAGAACGGAATAGTAGGTCATCGGGTTTTCCTTTTATTTGGAATGAGGGGAAGGGCAGCGCCAGTCGGGTGGCGCTGCGGGCTGTCCCCCTGTCATTTCTGCGCGCGTTCGAAAGGTCCGGGCGGTGCCCGGTTACGTCACGTCCTGAATGGAGATCACCAGGTCGTTCCAGGCCCGCTGGTTATCCATGTCGAACTGCGCCCCGTTGTCATCCGCGTATTGGAAACGCTTTTGCGCCGGTGTTTTGCTCATGGCCTGATAGAGCCAGTAGGCCTCTTCCTTCAGGGCGTCGGCGATGGGCAGGTCGATCGAGGCATAGACAGTCTCCTTGCAGGCCTGGATCGAATCCGCCGGGAATCGGGCGATGCGTTCGGCGAGCGCGGCCACATGCGCCGCGATCCTGTCGGCGTCGAGCGCCTTGTTGATCGTGCCGTAGGCTTCGGCCTGGTCCGCGTCGAAATCCTCCGCGCTCAGAATGATCTCCAACGCGCGGCCCAGCCCGATTTGTCTGGCCATGCGCGAGGCGCCGCCGCCGCAGGGCAGAATCCCCATGCCGACTTCCATCTGCATGAAGCGCGCCTTGCCGCGGGCGGCGAACCGCATATCGCAGGCCAGGGCGAATTCATGGCCGCCGCCTCGGGCGAAGCCTTCGATCTGGGCGATGGTCGCCTGCGGCAGCCGGCTGACCCGCTCGAGGGTCGTCTGCAGGTCGAGCAGTTCTACCCGATCTCGTGAAACCGCGGTGGTCGACATGTCTTTCAGGAAATTGGTGTCCGCGTGCGCTACGAAGATTTCCGGATGGGCGGATTTGAAGACGACGACCTTGATGTCGCGGTCCGGCTCCAGGCGGTCAGCCAGTTTGTTGAGGTCCGCCAGCATGGGCAGGCCCTGAATATTGACGGGGGGATAATCGAAGGTCACCCAGGCGATCGCGTTTTCGATCGATAGCGTGAAGGTGGCGAAGCTGTCGTCAGCCATGAAATGTGCTCCTCTCTGTGATTGAAGCTTAAGATATTTTATTGATTTCGAAATTAAACTGGCAATATTTGAATTGATAATTCGCATTTTGGATAAAATAATGAATCTCGAAAGCGTACGCCTCTTTGTCCTGGCTGCCGAAAGGCTGAACATCAGCGAAGCAGGCCGCAGGCTGGGACTGGCGCCCGCCGTCGCCAGCACGCGCCTGGCAAAGCTCGAGAAAAGCCTCGGGGCGGACCTGCTGCACCGCTCGACCCGCAAGGTCAGTCTCTCGACGGAAGGGGCCGAATTTCTGCCTTTCGCCCGGGAACTGTTGGCGCAGGAAAAGGCCGCGCGGACCGCTCTGGGTTTGGAAACACCTGAGGCCAGCGGAACCTTGCGCTTTACGGCGCCGAGCAGTTTCACGCAGATGTACATCGCGCCGCTGCTGAAGGGCTTCATGGCGGCGCACCCGAAGATCAGGCTGGACCTGCAACTCTCCGACAACATGTACGGCCTGATCGACGGCAGCTTCGATCTGGCGCTGCGCAACGCGGCGCTGGCGGATTCGAGCCTCAAGGCCCGGAAACTGGCGGACGACATCCGGATCCTCTGTGCCTCGCCCGCATACCTCGAGCGTCATGGAGTGCCGCGCGATCCGGGAGAGCTGCACCGTCACCAGCTGATCGGGTTCCGGAACCAGACTGCGCGCCGCCTCAAGGCGGCCGACGGTCGGACCGGCCTCTTCGATCCGCAATCCGCCGACTGCCGCCTGGTTCTCAATGACGGCCTGAGCCAGAAAATCGCGACGGTCGAAGGGGCGGGCATTTCCATGAACTCGATCTGGAGCGTTCACAAAGAGCTCGAGGCCGGCGCGCTTCGGCGGGTGCTGCCGGATTTCGTCCTGGACGATCAAACGGCGCTCTGGCTCGTCTATCCGAAGTCCAACGTGCTGACCGCGAAGGTGCGTGTCTTCATGGATTTTCTGCTGGAAGAGGTCGGCAAACCGCTCGCGCGGGAACAGGAATTCCTCGGTAACACGAAGTAGTGATGGGGTGGGGGCCATGCTCCTGCGCCGGCGGATAAGTTATGCCGTTGCCAAATTCAGCGCTTGTCGAACACTACAAGTTTAAAACAAGATTTTCTAAACCCGTCAGTTTAACTTCTGTTCACCGCAACCGAATTACAGCGGCCTGAGCGTCATTTTCTTTTCGACTGTGATTATGGTTAATATTCAATTACAATAAAGACTTGAGGGTATGAGATAAGGGGGAGAGTACTGTGGCACAGATAGCTGATGCGGTTGCGCCCGGAACAGGTCATCACCGCGATCTGGCCGAATTTATACTTCCGGCCATCGTTGCGGGGACGGGCGGGATGCTGCCGACACTCTCTCGGCTGGCGGCGACCTATGTCGATAATCCCTACACGCCCGAACCGGCCTACGGGATCTACCTGGGGCTGGCGATCTTTTTCGTGATCGGGGCGATCCTGGCCTTTGCCTTCGGGGAAAAGTCCCTGCGCCAGGCCCTGATCATCGGGATCAGCGCGCCGGCCCTGATCAACTCCATCGCCTCGGGCCTCAAGGACGCGGACAACGCGCCCCGCCCTGCGCCGGTCTCGCCGGCGGGAGAGGAGCGGCTGGTCGATCCGGAGACCTTCGCGCCCATCGAGCGCAGCAGCTGGAATTTCTCCTTCGGCGGCACGGCCTATGCCCAGACGACAGAGACTCCCGGCGCTGAACCCGGTAGAGAAACGGTTGTCACGCCGGATATGGTTCCCAGCCCCAGTCTGATACCAAGTCCGAGTATCGTGCCAGGTGCCGCTGTCCGGGAGCTGCCCTCCAGCGTCACGCTCAGGGCCGTTCCGCTGCCGGGCGCCGACCCGGTGGCACCGATCAGCCGCGAAAGCCTCTACGGCGAGCGCAGGGTGTCGCTCCGGCTGCGCTTTGCCGGCATCACGGAGAAGAACCCGGTGCCGATCAAGGTGAGCTTTTTCGATGAAGGCGGCTACCGGGTGGGGCAGAGCATGAGCCTGCGGCCCAGCGCCAGCCGGATCGTGACCCGCAAGGCGCCGGTCAGCGCGCAGGGGCTGTTCTTTGAACTCGACGGCATCAAGAAATCGGTGCGGCTGCCCCAGGGCGGGTTCCAGCAGGCGCGCTTCGAGGTGACCGGCGCGCTGAAGAAGGGCAACGACCTGACCTGGTCGCTGGGCTACAGCCGTGCCCTGGTCAGGGTCAGCGGGTTCGACGTGACGCCGGGGAAGGTGGTGCCGGTCAAGCCCATCGCCGAACAGGTGCGCGCGAGCGGCAATACACGGATCTTCGGCATCGACGCCTCGCACTTCCAGAAGTCGATCGACTGGGCGGATCTGCATCAGGGCAATCTGCGCTTCGCGATCCTGCGCGCGACCTACGGCAGAACGCCGGACCGTCTGATCGAGAGCTACTGGAGCGACTACAGCGCCTTCGAAAAGAAGGACGATATCGCGCTGGGCTTCTATCACTTTTTCCGCTTCGGCCAGCCGCCGGAAGAACAGGCGGAGAGTTTCCTGGCGGCGCTCCGGGATAAGAAAACCGCGCGGGCCTTGCCGCCGGCGGTGGGGCTGGCGCGCAACACTTACGATACCGCGATCACCGATGAGAACCAGAAAGACTACTTCGCCCAGGTGAGCCGGTTCCTCTCAATCCTGGAAGAAAAGACCGGGCGGGAGACAATGCTTTTCATCAATCGGGAGATCATCGAAGAGCTGGATATGCCCGCCGAGCTGGCCGCCAAGCCGCTCTGGATCAAGGACTTCGAAAACTCGATACCGGCTCTGCCGGAGGGCGCGGAGGGTTACCGCCTGTGGCTGCTGGGCACGGCGAAGCTGCCGGGCGTCGAATCGGTGGTGGACCTGAACATCTATAACGGATCCGCCGAGAGCTTCGCGGCCTTTACGACCGCGCCGCAGATGTAGGTTTTGGCCGACAGACTTCGGGTTCAGGCTCTCAGAGCGGAGCGCCGACTTTAAAACTTCACGCTTCCGTCAAACGGGCTTCATGCTGCGGGCGCATCAAGACCGCTCGCCCGCAGAGCACTCATCCTGAGACAAACCAGGGAGCGTCGATCCATGAAAAAATCCAAATCCTCCGCGCGCAGCGTCAGCCGCCGTTCGGTGCTGGTCGGCGGCACCGCCGCCGCCGGTCTTCTGGCCGTCAAGTCTTTCCCGGCACCGGCCATCGCGCAGCTGAACCGGCCGCTCTTCACCCACGGTATCCAAAGCGGCGATATCTCCGCCGACGGCGGGGTGATCTGGGCGCGTGCCGACCGGCCCTCGCGACTGATGGTCGAGGTCTCCACGACGGAATCCTTCAAGAACGGTCATCTGCTGCGCGGTCCCGCGGCGCTGGAGGACAGCGACTTCACCGCCAAGATGACGCTGAAGGACCTGCCTGCCGGCCAGGACGTCTTCTACCGGGCCCAGTGGCAGGATCTGGATAACGTCAACAGCAGCAGCGAGCCCATGACCGGCCGCCTGCGCACATCGCCCGCCGCCAAGCGCGACATCAGCTTCGTCTGGTCGGGCGATACCGCCGGGCAGGGCTGGGGCATCAACGAAGACTGGGGCGGCATGCGCGGATACAAGACCATGCAGGACAACAACCCGGACTTCTTTATCCATTCCGGGGACACGATATACGCGGATAATCCGATCGAGGCGCAGAAGGAACTGCCCGACGGGACCCTGTGGAAGAACCTGGTGACCGAGGAGAAGTCGAAGGTCGCCGAGACGCTCAATGAATTCCGGGGCAACTACAAATACAATCTGCTCGATGAGAACGTCCGCAACTTCAATGCACAGGTGCCCATGCTGGCCCAGTGGGACGATCACGAGGTGGTCAACAACTGGTATCCGGGCGAGATGCTGATCTCCGACGACCGCTACAAGGTCAAGAGCGCGTCTTTGCTCTTCGCCCGCGGCGCGCAGGCTTTTCACGAGTACATGCCGCTGCGCAGCAACCCCTACGAGCCCGAGCGGGTCTACCGCAAGATCAGCTACGGCCCCTCGCTGGATATCTTCTTCCTGGACCTGCGCAGTTACCGCGGCCCGAACGGCGCCAACAACCAGCCGGAGCCTTCGGCGGAGACCGCCTTCCTCGGCGCGCAGCAGCTGCGCTGGCTGAAGCGGGAGATGCTGGCCTCCAACGCCACCTGGAAAGTGATCGCCAGCGACATGCCGCTGGGCCTGATCGTCTACGACAACTGGCGGGAGAAGAACACCTTCGAGAACGGGGCGAACGGCGACGGCCCGGTGCTGGGCCGCGAGCACGACATCGCCGAGCTGCTGCGTTTCATCAAGAACGCCAGGATCGACAACACGGTCTGGCTGACCGCCGACGTGCACTACACCGCCGCGCACTACTACGACCCGAACAAGGCGCAGTTCCAGGACTTCATGCCTTTCTGGGAATTCGTCTCCGGCCCGATCCACGCCGGCTCCTTCGGTCCGGGCGAGATGGACAACACCTTCGGCCCGGAAGTGATCTTCACCAAAAACCCGGGCGGCAAACCCAATCTGCCGCCGAGCGAAAAGCTGCAGTTCTTCGGCCGGGTCGATATCAACGGCGAGAGCGAAGAGATGACCGTCACCCTGAAGGACATCGACGACCAGGACCTCTACAGCGTTGTGCTCCAGCCCAGGCGCGCCTGACAGAAACCAACAGTACTCCCTGTAAACTTCCCGGAGGGCCCGCTTGGGCCCTCCATTTTTTTGAAGCTGGGACGGTGTTAAAGACGCCGCTTGTCCATGCCGTCTGTCGTGTAGCTTTACATTTTTACACGGTCAAGCGCGGCGGGTTTTCGGGCGCTTCAGGCCGACTTAAGGTAAATCTCTGTCGGAGGTTTTTACAGTTTTAAGACAGTGGCGTGCGAAAGCGTCGCTTTCCTTTACAGACCGCCTTCGCGCTCATCGCTCAGCAGGGTCAAATTCCCCGAAAACCACCATTGGTGGTTTCTGGCACGCAACTTGCTGATGTGTCGTCGACGTGATCGTACGAAGCGGGGAATCGGTCCGGGGAAGTCTCAAAACAGAAAATCGGCGGAAAATGAACGTGTTAAATCTAAATCTCTGGTACAGGCGCGAGACGAAACTGCACAACAAGGGCCGCGCGGCGCTTCTGGGCGCGATGGCATTTGTCGCGGCGCTGGCCGTCGTAGAGACGGCGCCGGTGAGCGCGGGACCCATGGTCCACACTGACGAAACGGCCTTCAATGCAGCCGTCAACGGCGGCTCCATGACCATGGAGGGCTTCGAGTCTCTGAACATCCTGCAGCCTGACCCGGTCACCACGGGCGGCGTCACGATCAACGGGCCGGGCCCCGGCATCCTGATAACACACAACCAGCGGTTCATCACCGAGGGCGATCACGCCGTCCATTGGAACGCCAATCGCTACAGTGTCTTCAACTTTACCTTCGACACGGCAATCAATGCCTTCGGGATCGACATCGCCGATTTCGGTTCTTTCAAGTTCTTCAGCAATACGCTCCGGGTCAGCATCGATGGCGACGAATTCTTCGATGTTTTCAAAAACTTCAGAGGGGCGGATGGAAATGAACTCTTTCTCGGCCTCTTCGACGAGGACTCAAGCTTTACCAGCGTGACTTTCGCCGCGACGACGCGCCTGCCGGACTTTATCGGTTTCGACCGGCTGCAGTATGGGCTGATCGAGGCGACCCCGGTTTCCGAACCGGCGACCCTGGCGCTCTTCGGCCTGGGCCTGGCTGGTTTGGGTGTTTTACGGCGCCGCAAGAGCCGCGCCAGAGCCTGACACCGATAACCCTTTCGAACGCATCGCAAACCCCGCTTTTCCTGCGGGGTTTGTTGTTTCAGGGGCGGTCTTCGAGATGCGCCATCCATTTCATGACCACAATAATGCCTCTGATTACGGGCATTTGGGGACTCGACTTACCCGCCAGGATCGTATAGTTTTTGTTGCCCACAGAGCAATTCGCATTTGAGCGGACTCATAATTCACTGCCTCTCAATCAGCATAGTGCCGATTTCGAACGCAAATTATGAGGTTTTTCGTTTCAGGAAAAACGCGAACCGCCTTTAATTGGAGCATGAAGATGAAAATGTATCGCGACCTCTCACCGACCTGGTGATCTCGCCCTTCGGGGGCGGATCCGCCTTCGAACCGGCCCCGACTTAGATCGGATTCCGACATAGATCGGGCTCTGATTTAGATCAGACGGCGCCGGATTTTCATCCCTCTCAACCTCATCATCATTCGAACATGGCGGCAGGCTGCAGTGTGCAGCGCTTCGCCATCGCGATGCAGGATACGAGATCATGTTCCGTTTTTTAGAGTCCTTTATCGATCCCTTCAGATCCGTCGACGGCACGCCGCCCGACCGGCTGTGGCCCTACCTGCTGCACAATCTGAAACCTTTCCGGGGTGTGCTGGCCACGGTTTCCGTCATGAGCCTTTCAGTGGCGCTGATCGAAACCGGCCTGATTTACTATGCGGGCCGTCTGGTGGACCTGATGGCGGCGGCCGGACCGGAGAATTTCTCGGCGCGTCACGGCATCGAGCTGGCGGTCGTGGTGCTGCTGATCCTGATCGCACGGCCCATCGTGATCGTCGGCAGCATCGCCCTGCTGAACCACGGCATGTCCGTGAACCTGCTGGACCAGGTGCGCTGGCGCGCGCACAAGCATCTGCTGGGACAGTCGGTCGGCTTCTTTCAGAACGACTTCGCCGGGCGGATCGCCAACCGGGTGATGCAGACCGGTCCAGCCGTCGAAGACTCGACCTATATGTTCTTCGAGGCGATCTGGTACGCGGCGGCCTATGTGCTGGGCGCAATCCTGATCCTGGTCAACGCGGACGAGCGGCTGATCCTGCCGCTGGTTATCTGGCTGGCGGCCTATCTGACGCTGCTCTACCTGCTGATCCCGAAGATCGGAGATGCCTCCAAGCGCATGTCCGACGCCCGCTCGCTGGTGACCGGCCGGATCGTTGATTCCTACACCAACATGCAGACGGTCAAGCTCTTCGCCCACTCCGCGCGGGAGGAGGCCTATGCCCGCACGGCCATGGCCATGCATCGGCTGCGCTTCGCCCGCCTGCTGCAGCGCATGACCGCCATGACGGCGGGACTGGCGAGCCTGAACGGTGTGCTGATCGTCACCACGGTCGGGGCGGCGGTCTGGTTCTGGCAGCAGGGCGAGACCACGCTGGGCACGGTGGCCGCGGCGGCGGCCCTGACCCTGCGGCTGAACGCCATGACCGGCTGGATCATGTGGGTGACCTCGCAGCTCTTCCAGAATGCCGGGATCATCAAGGAAGGCATGGAGACCATCTCCCAGCCGCATGGTGTGGTCGACATCCCGCAGGCGCCGGATCTTGCGCTGAGCGGCGGCAGGATCCGTTTCCGGCAGGTCGTGCATCTCTATGGCCGGGACCCGGCGCATCAGGCTGAGGGCGCACCTGGCGGCAAGAGGCCGGTCGCGGGCGGACTTCATGGCATCGAACTGGAGATCCGGCCCGGTGAGCGGGTCGGTCTGGTGGGACGCTCGGGCGCGGGCAAGTCCACCCTGATCAACCTGCTGCTGCGTTTCTATGACGTGGAGGGCGGGGCGATCGAGATCGACGGCCAGGACATCAGCCGTGTGACGCAGGAGTCCCTGCGCCGCTCGATCTCGGTGGTGACCCAGGACACGGCGCTGCTGCACCGCTCCGTGCGCGACAACATCCTCTACGGCAAGCCTGACGCCAGTGAGGCCGAGATGCGCCGGGCGGCCCGGCTGGTCTATGCGGACGACTTCATCGCCGGTCTCTCCGACCCCAAGGGCCGGAGGGGCTATGATGCCCATGTGGGCGAGCGGGGCGTGAAGCTCTCCGGCGGTCAGCGGCAGCGGATCGCGCTGGCCCGGGCCGTTCTGAAGGACGCGCCGATCCTGGTGCTGGATGAAGCCACCTCGGCTTTGGATTCCGAGGCCGAGGCGCTGATCCAGTCGGCCCTGGGCGGCCTGATGGCGGAAAAGACGGTGATCGCGATTGCCCACCGTCTCTCCACGATCCAGCGCATGGACCGGATCATCGTGCTCGATGACGGCCAGATCGCGGAGCAGGGCACCCACGCCGAATTGCTTGCGCTGGGCGGCCTCTACGCCGGCTTCTGGTCCCGCCAGTCGGGCGGGTTCATCGGCACGGAGGCCGATGAGGAGGCTGAGCAGGAGAGGTCAGCTTAAATGAGAGCAAAATGCGTTTAATCAGCCTCAAAACTCGCTGCCTCTCGATCAGCGATCTGCTGATCTCGCCAACTGCTCTTTGGCGCAAGTTTTGAGATGATCCGATTCAACGAAACACATTTCGCTCTAGGGTCTGTACTCAATTGGTGCTTTTCGTGACATTGGAACTGTGATTCAAGCTTTCTGATGATAGGAGGTTTGGATGGGCAGAAAGTTATTTTATCTAAGCGACGAAGAGTGGTCTCGGAT
>NZ_ML660073.1 GCF_007004665.1 Denitrobaculum tricleocarpae
TTCTGCAGGCTCAAGGATTTCAGGAGGATAGCGACCCGCTACGACAAGCGTGCCGACACCTTCCTCGCGGCCATATGCCTCGCCGCTTCCATCACTTGGTGGATCAATTGAGTCCCGACCCTAGAGCAGATCCGGTTTAGATGGAATCGCCTTCGGCGATCCGTCGTACCGGTGAATCTGCTGTAGCTATATGATGTAGAGCGGATTCACATGTTTTAGCGAAAACACAGAGTGTTTCCGTTAAAACATGACGCGCTCTAGTGTGATGTTTCTGAAGTTTGCCGCATAATCTGCGGCGAATTTTAGAGACTGAATCACACTAGATTCGGGATACTAAGGCCTTTGGTGAGTCAGGATATTGCCGTGATTTCGGCTTGGAGCCATTCACTGAAACCCACGACTTTTTTTAGAGCCGACTTCTTCTCAGGGAGGGTCAGGAAGTATTTTGGTGTCCTGGGTTTCAATACTTCCGGGATCTCGAAGGGCACGGCGAGGGAGCCTTCGTCGATGAAGCGCTGCGCGTTATAGCGATTGCCGAGGGCGACGCCCAGGCCAAGCCGGGCGGCTTCGAAGGCGTGCAGGGAATAGCTGACCGACAAAAAGCGCTGGGACTCCAGCTTCGGAGACTCCCGCAATATTGCCTGCCAGGAAATCAGACGGCGCTCGGTTTCGATCAGGGTGACCTCTGAAAGATCGTCCAGGCTGCGAATGCTGTGACGGGCGATCAAATCGGGCGATGCCAGGGGCACGACCTGATCGGACAGAATCTGGGTGGCGTTCGAGGCGCTGTCCGGTGCCAGACGGTACTCGATGGCGCAGTCGATGGTTTCTTCCTCCGGCGCTAGGGTCAGGCGTTCGAGCAGGCGCAGATCGAGGTCTTCGTGTCCGGCTGTGAAGTTCGCGATGCGCGGCAGGAGCCACATGGCCAGAAAACTCGGCGGTGCCGACACAGTCAGGGTTTCGACCTGGGAGTGATTGGCGGCCTCGAAGGTCGCTTCTTCCAGATGATCCAGAACCGGGCCGATCCGGTTGAGGTAGTCGCGGCCGGTATCGGTCAGGATCAGCCGCTTACCCTGCCGGTGGAACAGGGCTGCGCGGAGGTGATTCTCCAGATTGGCCAGTTGATGGCTGACCGCCGATTGCGTGACGGCGAGTTCCGCCGCTGCCGCCCGTACCCCGCCCAGCCGTGCCGTGGCCTCGAAGGCGTTGAGGGCTTTAAAGGGCGGCAGGTTTCTCATTGTTCGAAAATACTAATCAAAAATCTGAAAATAAATCAATTTTTTCATGTGATGATTTTCTGTAGCTTGTCGGGACCTTGACGAGGAAGAGACTTTGACCATGGAGACGTTAGGAACGCTAGAGGAACGGCGTGCGGCGATCACGGAGATCCGCAGCGCGGTGGCAGCGCTCTGCACCAGTTATGACGAGGACTACTGGCGTCGTCTGGATGGTGAAAAGGGCTATCCGACCGCCTTCGTCACGGAAATGACCGAAGCCGGGTTCCTGACCGCATTGATTCCCGAAAGCTACGGCGGCTCAGGCCTCGGGCTGCTGGAAGCCTGCGCGATCCTGGAGGAAATCAGCCGCCGGGGCGCCCATGCCGGGGCCTGTCATGCCCAGATGTACGTCATGGGTTGCGTGCTGCGCCATGGCTCCGAAGACCAGAAGCAGACTTACCTGCCCAGGATCGCCAGCGGCGAACTTCGGCTGCAGAGCTTCGGTGTGACCGAGCCCACGACGGGAACGGACACCACCAGCCTGAAGACCACGGCGAGACGGGACGGTGAGGTCTACCGGATCAACGGCCAGAAGGTCTGGATCAGCCGGGTCGAGCATTCCGATTTGATGGTGCTGCTGGCGCGCACGACGCCCCGCGAAGACTGCGCGAAAAAGACCGAGGGCCTTTCGGCCTTTATCGTCGATCTGCGCGACGCAATCGGCAAAGGCCTGAGCGTTCAACCCATCGACGCCATGATCAATCATCATGCCTGCGAGCTCTTCTTCGAGGATCTGGAGGTGCCCGCTGCGAACCTGCTGGGCGAGGAAGGCAAGGGTTTCCGGGTGATCCTGGATGGCATGAACGCGGAGCGGATTCTGATCGCCTCGGAGTGTATCGGCGACGCCCGCTACTTCCTGGATAAGGCAACGGACTATGCCCGCGAGCGGGAAGTCTTTGGGCGGCCCATCGGCGCGAACCAGGGCGTGCAGTTTCCCCTGGCCAGGTGCTATGCCGAGATGGAAGCGGCGTCCCTGATGGTCGAGCGCGCGGCTTTGCTCTTCGATGAAAAGCAGCCCTGCGGCGCGGAAGCCAATATGGCCAAGATGCTGGCGGCGGAGGCTTCCTGGAAAATGGGGGATACGGCGATGCAGACTCACGGCGGATTTGCCTTCAGCCGCGAATACAATATCGAGCGCAAGTTCCGCGAGACGCGGCTCTATCAGATCGCCCCGATCTCGACCAATCTGATCCTCAGTTATCTTGCCGAGCATGTGCTCGGCCTGCCGCGCAGCTTTTAGAGAGTCCGTCGTTATGAAGCCTTTGGAAGGGTGCCTGGTTATTGCGATCGAACAGGCCGTGGCCGCGCCGCTCTGCACTGCGCGTCTCGCCGAAGCCGGAGCCCGCGTCATTAAGATCGAACGTCCCGAGGGGGACTTCGCGCGCGGTTACGATACGGCCGCCAATGGCGAGAGCTCCTACTTCATCTGGATCAATCAGGGCAAGGAATCGGCGGTCCTCAACTTCAAGGAGCCCGGGGATGCCGCACTGCTTGAGGCTATGATCGCGCAGGCGGATGTCGTCATACAGAACCTCGCGCCCGGAGCGCTCACGCGTGCCGGGTTCGGCAGCGAGCGCTTACGCAAGGACTATCCCGGCCTGATCACCTGCGACATTTCGGGCTACGGTGAGAGCG
The DNA here is from genome assembly GCF_007004665.1 of Denitrobaculum tricleocarpae. Classification (GTDB taxonomy): domain Bacteria; phylum Pseudomonadota; class Alphaproteobacteria; order Kiloniellales; family Kiloniellaceae; genus Denitrobaculum; species Denitrobaculum tricleocarpae. Next base: position 2,913 of record NZ_ML660073.1, read on the forward strand.
AGGCCATGGAGGGCATGAAGGGCTACGATCTGCTGGTTCAGGCGGAGAGTGGCCTGGTGGGAATCTCGGGCGGCCCTGGCGAGGTGGGACGGATCGGGGTTTCGGTCTGCGATGTCGGCACGGGCATGACCGCCCATGCGGCGATCCTGGAAGCGCTTTACCGCAAAGCCAGGACCGGGGAGGGCGCCGCCCTGAAGCTCTCGCTCTTCGATATGGCGGCGGAATGGATGACGGTGCCTTTGATCCATTCCGACTTCGGGGCCGGCGCGCCGACCCGCCAGGGACTACGCCATCCCTCGATTGCACCCTACGGCGCCTACAGGACCAAAGACGGCATCGACACGCTGATCTCCATTCAGAATGAACGGGAGTGGCATCGGCTTTGCGCCCAGGTCTTTTTGTGCCCGGAGATGGCGACGGACCCGCGCTATGAAAACAACAGCCTGCGCGTGACCAACCGGAACGCTATGGATGCGGACATCCTGGCGGTGGTTGGCAAGCTGACGGCGGATGAGTTTCGGTCCCGTCTTCTGGAGGCCGGCATCGCCTTCGCCGGCGTGAACTCCGTGGAGCAGCTTTCCGCACACCGGGCGCTCAGACGCCGGTCTGTCGCGACCTGTGAAGGGACGCGTATTGATTTGCCCGCACCCCCTGTTCAGTGGGTTGAGGATTCGGTCGAAGATGCAGCAGGAACACCGCGGATCGGTGCGCACACCAACGCGCTGCGGGCGGAGTTTTCGCCGGCCAGGCAGGAGGGGTAACGCTGTGACGGGACGCACCCTCGATCAGTCCGTTCTGGAAAGCTGGATCGGCAGGCGGGAGGAAGCAACAGACCTGATCGATCCGCGCACGGCCCGCCTGATGCAGGCCACGCTGGACCGGACACCGAGCCTTGAACCGGGCGATGCTCTGCCGCCGCTCTGGCACTGGCTCTACTTTCCGACGGTCGTTGCGCAGAAGGACCTCGGCCGCGACGGTCACCCCAAGTTGGGCGGTTTTCTGCCACCGGTCGACCTTCCGCGCCGCATGTGGGCGGGCGGTCGGTTCGGGTTCGAGCGTGCTTTGCGTCTCGGCGAGTCCGCGCAGCGAATCTCGGAGATCAAATCAGTGCGACTCAAGGAAGGCCGCAGCGGACCGCTGTGTTTCGTCACGGTGCGGCACGAGATCTTCGCCGGAGGAAGTTTCTGTTTCTGGGAAGAGCACGACATTGTTTACCGGGAGGACCCGAAGCCGGGGTCAGTGGCTGCGGTTCCGCCGGATGCGCCCCGGGAGTCCGATTGGCAGCGGCGGGTTGAGCCCAGCCCGATCCTACTGTTCCGTTACTCTGCGCTGACCTTCAACGGGCACCGGATCCACTACGACCGGCAATACGCAATGGAGATCGAAGGCTATCCCGGGCTGGTTTTTCACGGCCCGCTGACCGCGACCCTGTTGTTCGATCTTTTGCTGGAACAAAACCCCGGCTGCTGGGTTTCCTCCTACCAGTTCCGGGCGGTGAGTCCGCTTTTCGATACCGCGGCCTTCACCCTGATGGGTAAGCGGGCGGATTCCGGCATTGAACTCTGGGCCGTCAACCCGGCAGGCCGTCTGGCCATGACCGCGCAGGCGGAAATGCTGTGACGCGGGCGGCCGTTTAGCGCTTCGATCGGCTCCGTTTCTCTTCCCAGGTCACAAAACCAAGCCCAAGGACGAAGGCCACCATTCCACCGATAACCAGTGCCAGGTACGCGACTTCTCCATCGGTCATTCTCTTCTCCCCAATAGGTTGTTTTCGGCAGGCTGGCCGGGGAGAAAAGGCTTGTCTTTGATCTATATCAATCCGCCGTTCACGTGTAGTGCCTGACCGGTGATGTAACCTGCGCCGGGGGACAGAAGAAATTCAATGGCGGCGGCGACCTCTGTGCTGCGGCCGATGCGCCCCAAGGGAATGCGCTCGGCCATGGCTGAGAGTTCCTGCTGCGACAGGCCGTCTCCCGTGCCGGGGTCTTTCTCGATAAAACCGGGAACCACGCAATTGACCGTGATTCCTGACGGTGCCAGTTCGGCGGCGAGGCTGCGCACCATGGTCTCCAGGCCGCCTTTCGCGGTCGCCGACATGGGGAAGCTGCGCATATCGGTCCGAAAGACATGTGCAGTGAAACTGCCGACCGCGACCACGCGCGGCTCTCGCGCTTTGGTCAGGTGGGGCTGCACAGCACGCAGCAACTCGTAGAAGCTGAAGAGATTGCCGCGAAAGGCATAATCCAGATCCTTGCGAGTGCCTTCATTGAGTGATTTCAGGATCGGGAAGCCCGCATTGGCGACCAGCGCATCGAGGCGGCCGAACTTTTGGACCGTTTCATCGATCAGACGCTCGGCGACACCCGCTTCTGCAATATCGCCCTGCAGGACCTCTGCCCGGCTGCCGGACCCGCGGATCTCTTCAGCCACCTGCTCCGCGCCGGCACGGTTATGACGGGCATGGACAGCAATGCCAATGTCGCGGCCGCGTGAAGTTGCGAGCCTTCGGCAGACCGCCGCGCCGATACCGCTCGAGGAGCCCGTGACCAGTGCCGTGAAACCGGATGTGCCTTCGCTGGGGTGTTCGGGGCCGGAGTGTTTGGGGCGATCCCTGTCCGTCATAGCGCTATCTCATTTCATGCTTTGTCTTTGGGTCCGGTTCCCGCCAGAGATCGTGGTTGGACCCGCAGGATATAAGCACTTGCATGGCTTTTGGTCGATTGGTGTTGTTCGACCAGTGCTGTTCGTCCGGCTGGGCAGGGACGGAGTTTGCAGTTAATCTGCCCCAAAAGGAAAAGGTGGCTGGGCGCTCTTCGAACAACGGGATTTCGCGGCTACGCAGGTCAACTGCACGATCGGCTGGTTGGGAGCGGAGATTCCTCAAACCGGCCAGTGCGCTATTGCGCCTGCGCGTATTTTTCGGGATGGTAGCACCGCTTGGGTAGTCAGGGGAGGGATTGAGCCAGGTGCTCACAATCGAGAATCTCAATAAGAATTTCGGGGGGCTGCAGGCGGTCAGAAACTGCAGTTTTGAGATCAAAGAGGGGACGATCACGGGGCTGATCGGACCAAATGGAGCAGGGAAAACAACAACCTTTTCCATGATCGCAGGGGAACTGGCGCCGACTTCGGGACGGATTGTTTTCGAGGGCAAGGACATCGCCGGTTTGCCGACTCATGAGATGTTCCATCGCGGCATCGTGCGCACTTTTCAGATTCCTCACGAATTCGCCAAGATGACGGTTCTGGAGAATCTTATGGTGGTTCCGCCGGAACAGCCGGGCGAGCGGCTCTTCGCAAACTGGATTTCCCGGGGCCAGGTCAAACGGCGCGAGCGCGAGGTCCGCGACCGGGCGGAAGATGCACTGGAATTTCTCTCCATCTCTCATCTCGGCGACGAGCAGGCAGGCAACCTCTCCGGCGGCCAGAAGAAACTGCTGGAGCTCGGCCGGACCATGATGACCGATGCCAAGCTGGTTCTGCTGGATGAGCCGGGCGCGGGCGTGAATCCGACCCTGTTGCTGAAGATCCGCGAGATGATCAGCCGTTTGCGCGAAGAACGCGACTACACTTTTTGTGTCATCGAGCACGACATGGATCTTATTGCGAGCCTTTGCGATCCGGTGATCGTGCTGGCGGAGGGTACGGTCCTGATGCAGGGTCACATGACCGAAGTGCGCAGCAACCCCGATGTTCTGGACGCCTACCTTGGCGGCGGAGAGGAAAACTGATGTCGGTTCTGGAACTTGATGCGGTTGTCGGGGGATATGGCGATACTCAGATTCTCCATGGGGTGTCGATGAAGGTCGATCCCGGGGAGATTGTGGTGATCATCGGCCCGAACGGCGCCGGGAAATCTACCGCGATGAAAGCGGTTTTCGGTCTTTTGAACCTGAGCAGCGGGAAGGTCAGCCTGGACGGCGAGGACATTACCAACATGCCGCCCGAACAGGTCGTGCGCCACGGCGTCTGCTACGTACCGCAAACCTCCAACATCTTTCCGAGCCTGACGGTCGAAGAAAATCTGGAAATGGGAGCCTTCGTCAGGGAGGACGACTTCCAGCCCCGCCTGCGGGAGCTCTACGAAGTCTTCCCGCCGCTCGCGGAAAAGCGCAGGCAGACCGCAGGTACGCTCTCCGGCGGTCAACGCCAGATGGTGGCCATGGCCAAGGCCATGATGCTGGAGCCGAAAATCCTTCTGTTGGACGAACCTACTGCCGGCCTGTCGCCCAAGTATCGTGGCGAGATCTTCTCGATCGTTAAGACCGTCAACGCCACCGGGACGCCGATTCTGATGGTCGAGCAAAACGCCAAGCAGGCGCTGAAGATCGCGAACCGCGGATACGTTCTGGTCGATGGCAAGAACAAGTTCGAGGGCAGCGGCCAGAGCCTGCTGGACGATCCGGAGGTGGCGGAGATGTTTCTCGGGGGCGGCGCAGCGGCATGATCGAATTTTTGAATTTTTATCTGATCCCCGGTCTGGTTCTGGGCAGCATCTATGCGCTGGGCGCCATCGGGATCACGCTCACCTTCAGCATCCTGCGGTTCGCCAACTTCGCCCATGGCGAGACCATGCTGCTGGGGGTCTACATCACCTGGAGCCTGGTTCAGTTTTCCGGCCTGCATCCGCTTATTGTCCTTCCGGTTGCCGCCATGTTGACCGTGCTGGCTGTGCTCTTCATCGATCGCGCGTTCTACAAACCCTTCAGGACCAGCCCGACCATCATGGTGGTCATCGCGTCTTTCGGCATGATGCTGATGATCCGTTCCGTCGTGCAGTTTATCTGGGGCGTTCAATTGAAAGGCATGACCCAGGGCATCCAGCGGCCAATGGTCTTTTTCGACAGCCTTCGGATTTCGCCCAAGCACGTGATGATCATCAGTGCCACGATCGTACTGATGCTGGCGGTACACTATCTGCTCAGCCGGACGAAAATCGGCAAGGCCATGCGTGCGATGTCGGACTCTCCCGAACTCGCCAAGTTGACCGGTATCGACACGGAAAAGGTCGTCCGTATGACCTGGATCGTCGGGGGTACCCTGGCGACGGCGGCCGGCGTGTTCCTCGCGATCGATACGCACATCGATACCAACATGGGCTTCAAGATGCTGTTGCCCATGTTTGCCGCGGCTATTCTCGGCGGGATCGGGCGCCCCTTCGGTGCTGTTGCCGGTGGGCTGATCATCGGTGTCGTTGAGGAAATTTCCTCTTATCCCTGGATCGGCACGGAACCGCTTCTGAACCCCGGTTACAAGGCCGGCGTCGCCTTCGCCATCATGATCGCTATGCTGCTCTGGCGCCCAAGCGGCCTGTTCAAAGGGAAGGTTTTCTGAGATGGATCAATTCTACGGGATCTTCCTCTACGTCATTTCCCTTCTGACCATGGGCGGTATCTATGCGATCCTGGCTCTGGGACTGAACATTCAATGGGGCTTTACCGGCCTGTTCAATGCCGGCATCGCAGGTTTTTTCGCGATCGGTGCCTATGTCAGCGCTATTCTCACCACCGCGCCTTCCGCACGGCATCTTGGCGGTTTCGAGGTGCCTTATGTCGTCAGTTTCCTCGTTGCCATGATCGTCAGCGGGATCATCGCCTGGGGCGTCGGCAAGGTCTGTTTGAAGCTGCGGGCTGATTATCTCGCCATTGCCACCATCGGCATCGCCGAGATCTTCCGTCTCATTCTGAAGAACGAGACCTGGGCGACCAACGGGCCACGCGGCGTCTCAATGATTCCAAAGCCCTTCGAATCCTTGCCGGAGCCCTGGAATCAACTTGCCTTTCTGGGTTTGATCCTCGCGACGGTGGTGGTGATCTATTTCCTGCTGGAAACCGCGCGGCGTTCGCCCTGGGGCCGGGTGATGACCGCGATCCGCGAGAATGAGAAATCCGCGATGGCCGCCGGTAAAGACATCGAGAAATTCCGCATGGAGGCCTTTGTCGTTGGCTGCATGCTGATGGCGCTGGCAGGGGCTTTCATCGCGCATTACCTCAAGTTTATCGGACCCAATGCGACGGACCCCATGACTTCGACCTTTCTGGTCTGGGTGATGCTTGTGGTGGGGGGCAGTGCGAATAACAAAGGGGCCATTCTGGGCGCGTTTCTGATGTGGACCATCTGGTCGGCCTCGGAAATTCTGACCAGCCGTCTGCCGGACGAACTCGCGATTCGCACGGCCTATATCCGGATTTTCCTGATCGGTCTCGCCCTGCAGATATTCCTGCAGAGATATCCTAAAGGAATTTTCCCGGAGGTGCGGCCGAAGCCGGAACGGCGCGTAAACCCTGCTGAGACTCCCGCGAGTCGATAATTTTGGCGGATCAGGTAAAATAGAGCGGGCAACGGCTGCCGGTGCGCATATTGACAGAAATTTTGATCAGGTCATCATGCGGTTTAAGAGAAGCCAGACTGCAATAACAAAACCATAAGTGCAGAGGAGTGACGTCATTATGAAATATATGGGTAAATTTCTATTTGCTGCTTCGGCCCTGGCGATGAGTGCGCCGGCCGTCAGTGCGGATGAGATCAAGGTGGGGTCTGTTGCCGGTGTGACCGGGCCGATTGCCGAACTGGTCGATCCGATCATTGCCGGGCGCAATCTAGCCGCGCAACACGTCAACGATCAGGGTGGATTGCTTGGCGGCGACACACTCAGGCTGGTGCTGTCCGATTCCGCATGCGACCCGAAGGCTGGCGTCGATGCCGGCGGTAAGGTCGTCAATGTGGAGCAGGTTGTTGCGGTTATCGGCGCAAGCTGCTCTGGTGCGACAAACGGCATGGTCCAGTCCGTAACGATCCCGGCTGGTGTTGTTGCCGTATCGGACTCAGCCACGGCCCCGTCGATCAGCGAGCTCAAAGACAATGACCTGGTGTTCCGCGTTGCGCCGTCCGATGCCTATCAGGGCGCGGCGCTCGCCAAGCTGGCCTATGATGCCGGTGTCCGGAAACTGGCCATGACTTACTCGAACGATGACTACAACGCCGGTATCGCGACGGTGTTCGAGAAAGAGTTCGCGGCCATGGGCGGCACCATCACGGCCAACCAGGCACACGAACCGAACAAGGCCTCCTATCGTTCCGAGCTCTCCACCCTTGCGAGCGGCGGTGCGGAGGGCATTGCGATCTTTGCCTACTACGGCAGTAGTGGGATCGCCATTATCCGCAACAGCCTCGAGAACGGCCTGTTCGACAGGTTCTTCGCCGCGGACGGTATGTTCGACACCTCGGTGATTGAGCAGATCGGTGCCGACAACCTTCGGGACCGGATCTCGATCACGCAGTCCGCATCGGATTACGCGGATACCTCCTATCAGGCGTTTGAAACGGCTTTCAGCGCGACCGGCAAAGACCCGAAAGCGCCGTATGCCGCCCATGGCTATGACGCTTCGTTCCTGGTCGCCCTTGCGATCGAAAAGGCGGGTGCTGCAGATCGTGGCAAGATCGCCGCGGCGTTGCGTGAAGTTGCCAATGCACCGGGGGAAGTCATTCGTCCCGGCGAGTGGGAGAAGGCCAAAGCGCTGATTGCTGCCGGAAAAGACATCAACTACGAGGGCGCGTCGGGGCCGGTCGACTTCGATGCCAACGGTGATGTCGTCGGCATCTACAGTGTCAATGTCGTTGGTGACGACGACAAATGGGCGATCTCGCTGTTGAAGTAAGGCGCTTATTTGCCTGGTCCTTGCGCCGGGCATCGTAAGGTTTACTGGCGGTTCTTTGCTGCGTTCCGGGAAAGGGTGCCGGACGCCGAAGAGCCGCCAGTTGGCTTTTCCGGGGAGAGACTTCGCGTGAATTTGTTGGATTGATGGAAGAAGCAACAGCCAGACTGGGCGTCGATATCGGCGGTACTTTTACCGACGTGGTGCTTGAACGTGGGGGTGAGGTCTGTTCCGCGAAGGTGCTGACGACACCGTCAGCGCCGGAAAATGCGATCCTGGAGGGACTTGGCGAGGTTTTGTCCAAGGCAGGGCTCAGCGCTGGCGACATTTCCGTCATCATTCACGGCACCACCCTGGCCACCAATGCCCTGATCGAGCGCCGGGGTGCCAAGACTGCGCTGATCACGACCCAGGGTTTTCGTGACGTTATCGAGATGCGGAGCGAGAGCCGCTTCGAGCAATACGATTTGAATCTGGTGCTGCCGGAACCGCTGATCGCACGGGCGCACCGCTATACCCTGCCGGAGCGGATCGGCGCGCAGGGACAAGTCCTGAAACCGCTCGATCCCAGCGACATCGAGCGCCTGACAGACGAGATCGAACGCGGTGGATATGACAGCGTCGCGATTGGCCTGATTCACGCCTACATGAACCCGGCCCACGAGGAAATGGTTCGGGAGATCCTGCTCGCGCGGCTGCCCGCGCTCTCGGTGTCGGTTTCCTCCGAGGTTTCGCCGCAGATGCGCGAGTTCGAGCGTTTCAACACCGTCTGCGCCAATGCTTACGTCAAACCACTGATGAAATCCTACCTGGACCGCCTGGTCTCGCGCCTGGGCGAGATGGGCGCGGACTGTCCGGTCTTCATGATGCATTCGGGCGGCGGTATCATATCGCTCGAAAGTGCATCGGAATTCCCGGTCCGGCTGGTGGAGTCCGGGCCTGCCGGTGGCGCGATCTTCGCCGCGGATATCGCGGCACGCTACGGAATAGACTCAGCCCTCTCTTTCGATATGGGCGGCACCACCGCCAAGATCTGCCTGATCAAGGACCAGACGCCAAAAACCTCGACGACCTTTGAAGTCGCGCGAACCACCCGCTTCAAAAAGGGCAGCGGCATGCCGATTTCCATCCCGGTGATCGAGATGGTCGAGATCGGCGCCGGTGGGGGTTCCCTGGCCCACGTTGACAGCCTGCAGCAGATCAGGGTCGGCCCCGAGAGCGCGGGTTCCGAGCCTGGTCCGGCCTGCTACCGGCAGGGCGGGGAAAGACCCGCCGTCACGGATGCCGATCTTCTGCTCGGCCGTCTTGATCCTGAGAATTTTGCCGGTGGTTCGATCCGCCTCTCAGGCGAGTGTTCCGCAGCCGCTGTTAAACAACATGTCGGGATGGCATTAGAGTTAAACGAAACGACGGCGGCCTTCGGCATCTCGGAAGTGGTGGACGAAAACATGGCCAATGCGGCGCGGGTCCACGCGGTGGAAAACGGCGAAGATCTCTCGGGTTACAGCATGATCGCCTTTGGCGGCGCAGCACCGCTCCATGCCGGCCGGCTCTGCGAAAAGCTGGGCATAGAACGGCTGCTGGTACCGCCCGGCGCCGGGGTTGGCTCGGCGATCGGTTTTCTGCGGGCCCCCTTCAGTTTCGAGGCGACCCGCAGCAGCTATATGCGCCTCTCGGCCTACGACCCTGAAGCGGTGCGCCGCCTGCTCGATGAGCTGGTGCAGGAAGCGGAAGCCTTCGTCCGATCCTGCGACACAGACTCGCCCCTGACACTCGAGCGCAAGGCCTACATGCGTTTCGTCGGGCAGGGCTGGGAGATCCCTGTGTCTCTCTCGGAAGCGGATGCACAGGCTGCAGATAGCAGTGCGGTTTCTGCGCGGTTCGAAAGTGCCTACCGGGCCCTGTTCGGGCGCACGGTCGAGGGCCTGGATGTCGAGATCACCAGTTGGTCGGTGCGCGTGAGCACGCCCGTACCGCCCGTGATGCCTGTCGAAGCCGTGCCGGCGCAACGTGAGGCGGTCTCGGATCAGCAAAGAGCGCTGTTCGACCCGGTCGGGCAAAGGTTTGATGAAGCCCAGGTCATCCAGCGGAGTGCTTTGGAGCCCGGCGTGGCGGTGACCGGCCCCGCGGTTATCGTCGAAAGCGAAACCTCGATCATCGTTCCACCCGGCTTTCAAGCGGTCATGCAGACCGATGGCTGCGTTATGCTGGGGCGCAACGCGACGGGCTCCGGATCGGAGGCGACAACATGACGACTTCAGGGGCGCAATCGGTTTCCTACCAGGTCATGTGGAACCGCCTGATCTCCGTGGTGGAAGAGCAGGCGCAGGCCCTGATCCGGACCGCCTTTTCCACTTCCGTGCGCGAAGCGGGCGATCTTTCCGCCGGGGTCTTCGATGTCACGGGTGCCATGATGGCGCAGGCGGTGACCGGAACACCCGGGCACGTGAATGCCATGGCGGAGGCCGTGGGGCATTTCATCCGTGAAATCGGTGAAGATCAGATCTTCGAGGGCGATGTCTACATTACCAACGACCCCTGGAAAGGCACCGGCCACCTGCACGACATCACCATGGTCAGTCCCTCGTTTTATCGGGGCAGGCTGGTCGGCTATTTTGCCAGCACGGCCCATGTGGTGGATGTCGGTGGACGAGGCTTCGGGGCCGATGGCCGGGAAGTCTATGAAGAAGGCCTGCTGATCCCGATCATGAAGTTCGCGCTGCGCGGCGAGGTCAACCGCGATCTGATCAAGATCGTTCGGAACAATGTCCGCGAAGCCGATCAGGTCGTCGGGGACCTCTATTCCCTGGCGACCTGCAACGAAACCGGTCATAAACGCCTGGTCGCTATGATGGACGAGTTCGGACTGAGTGACCTTGAGGCGCTCGCGCGTTTCATTTTCGATCACAGCCGCCGCGCGACCCTGGCGCTGGTTTCCGATTTGCCGAGGGGCTCTTGCGAGAACGAGATGATGGTCGACGGCTACGACGAATCGATCAGATTGAAGGTGAAGCTGAACATCGGCGAAGACGGAATTCAGGCGGACTTCGATGGGACCTCGCCCGCGATCGCGCGTGGAATCAACGTGCCGCTGGTCTACACCAAAGCCTATGCGGGTTATGGCCTGAAGTGCGCTATCGCGCCCGATATTCCCAACAATGCGGCTTCGCTCGCGCCCTTCACGGTCAAGGCGCCGGTTGGCTGTATCCTGAATGCGGTTCACCCCGCGCCCGTTTCGGTCCGCCACGTCACCGGGCATTTTATCCCGGACCTCGTTATGGGCGCCTTGCATAAGCTGCTGCCCGGCCGCCTGCCGGCGGAAGGGGCGAGTGCGCTTTGGAACATTCACATCAGCGCGCGTCCGAATAGCGATCTTGACGGCTACAGAGGGGATCAAAAGGCCGAGATCCTGATGTTCAACAGCGGCGGCGGCGGTGCGCGGCCGGGCCTTGACGGTCTGAGTGCCACGGCTTTCCCCAGCGGCGTGCATACCATGCCGATCGAGGCGACCGAGCATGTCGGGCCGATCGTGGTCTGGCGCAAGGAGCTGCGGCCGGGATCCGGCGGCGCGGGCAAGTACCGCGGTGGTCTCGGGCAGGTGATTGAGATCAGCGCGGCGCCAGGCCATGAATTCGATTTCAGCGCCATGTTCGATCGGGTCGCCAATCCGGCGCGTGGACGCAAGGGCGGAGAAAACGGCGCGGCGGGGACGGTGAAACTGGACGATGGAACCGTCCTGAAGACAAAAGGCCGGCAGTTCGTGCCCGCGGGACGGACGCTGGTACTGGAACTTCCGGGCGGCGGCGGTTATGGCCCCGTTTCGGAACGTGACGCGGAGTCCGTCCGGCGCGATCTCGAGAACGGTTACCTAACAGCGACGACAACCGAGGAGTAACGCCTGCTTCGGCAAGGCGACGGGAATGAAGGATAATCCAGCTATGATGCTCGAAGGAAAAACCGCCATTATCACAGGTGCCGCCCGCGGCATTGGTCTTGCCTGTGCGGAACGTTTCGTCAAGGAAGGCGCCAAGGTGGTGCTGGCCGACGTGATGGACGATGAAGGTGAAGCTGCGGCCAAGCGCCTGAGCGAGTCCGGGGGCCACGTCTGTTACCGCGCCTGCGATGTGACGGACAAATCACAGGTCGAGGCGCTGATCGCCTTTACCCGGGAAACCTATGGGCGGGTGGACTGCGTCATCGCCAATGCCGGGATCGTGCACACTTCGGATATCCTGGAGTTGGAGGAAGCCGATTTCGACCGGGTTATTGCCGTTAACCTGAAAGGCGTGTTCCTGACCGGACAGGCCGCGGCGCGCGCGATGCGGGATCAGGCACCGGACGCCGACGGCAGCCGGGGGACGATCATCAACATGTCATCGCTCAACGCCGTGGTTGCGATTCCGGCGATTACGCCCTACGTGATCGCAAAGGGCGGGGTCAATCAGTGGACCAAATGCCTGGGCATTCGCATGGCGCCGGAAGCCGTGCGGGTCAACGCCATCGGTCCGGGCTCGATCAACACCGAAATGTTCCAGACCGTGGCCGACGATCCGGCCAAGATGCATGCGGTGCTGTCGCGTACGCCGATGGAGCGGCCCGGCGAGCCTGACGAGATCGCCAAGGTCGCGGTCTTCCTGGCGTCGCACTATTCCAGCTATATGACCGGACAGACGGTCTATCCGGACGGCGGCCGGATGGGGCTGAACTACGTGGTGCCGGTGCGAGAGAACGCCGGCTAGCGCTCGTCGCTCTCTTCGTCGGCCAACACCACATCCACCGACCAGGACGATAAGGCTGCGCCCAGGTCAGCGGGTGGGGCGCTGTCGGTGACCAGGACATCGACCAGAGAAGGCGCGTCGACGGAGATCGGCGCGCGGTGGTCGAATTTCGAGCTGTCGGCCGCCACGATGCTGGTCTTGGCGCGGCGCATGATCTCGCGGGAAAACTCGGCTTCCTGCAGATCGAAGAGCATGAAGCCGCTCGCGGCATTGATCGCCGCCGCCGAGAGCACTGCGTACTCGACTTGAAAACGGCGCACGAATTCAATGGCTTCCACCCCAAAGGCCCCACCGTCATGGGCGCGCAGTTCGCCGCCGGCCATGAAGACCCGGTTGCCGTTACGCGCCGCTAGGGTGTGAGCGACCGAGACGGAATTGGTCACCACGAAGAGATCCCGGCGATGCTGCAGGGCTTGCGCGATGTAGGAGGTGGTCGAGCCGATGTCGAGAAAGAGGGAGTCCCCGTCCTCAATGATCTCCGCGACCTTTTCGGCGATGCGGCGCTTGGCGTCCGGGTTCTCGTCGACCCGCTGCTGAAAGCTCGCTTCGCTGCGGGCATCGGGCAGGTGCGCGCCGCCGTGCACCCGCCGCACCAGACCGTCTCTTGCAAGCGACTTCAGATTCCGGCGAATGGTTTCTTCTGAAACTTTCAGCCGGTCGGCAAGGTTCTGGATCCGGCTGGAACCGCCCGAGCGCCGCAGTTCCTGAAGAATCTCATTCTCGCGTTGGGTCGCGCGCCGTGACTCCGCACGGGCATCTTTCGAGGGTTTGGCACCTGTCTCGGTTTGCGCGAGACCCATCTCTCCTCCGGAACTCAAGGCTGTGATAAAATGACTGTTTACTGTGCAAAACTCTCAGATAACCCACAAAAGTCAACAGTATTTGCGGATATATGTGGATTTTATCGGAAAATGATGGATGATGATAACGAAGTTGGTTCCGTCTGATTGGCACCGCCAATACTGAGGTCGATAAGTGATGAGGCCGATGAAAGGGACGGGCGCTGCAAAAAAAGCAGCACGAAACGCGTTAAAAAGAACGGGGAGTTCCAAAGATGAAAAAAAGCCTATCGCTGATTGCGGCCCTTTCGGCTGCCGTTTACCTGGGGCCGCTCGCGCCATTGGCCCAAGCCGCGGAAAATCAAGATCCGATCAAGCTGACCCTGCACGACTGGACCGGTCAGTTGCTGACCACCAAGATCATGGGCGAAGTCCTGAAAGAGGGCGGTTATAACGTCGAATACGTGCAGGCCGACTACATCGCGCAGTTCGCGGGCCTGAAGACCGGCGATCTGCATGTCGCCATGGAGATCTGGGAAACCACCGGCCGCGAGGCCATGGACGAAGCGGTGGCGACCGGCTCCGTCGAGAACCTCGGCGAGACGGGCATGCTGGCGGTCGAGGAGTGGTGGTACCCGTCCTACATGAAGGAGGTCTGCCCGGGCCTGCCGGACTGGAAGGCGCTGAACGACTGCGCCGAGGAGTTCGCCACGCCGGAAACCGCGCCGAAGGGCCGCTATCTGGGGGCTCCGGTGACCTGGGGCGGCTTCGACGACGAGCGGGTCGAGGCGCTGGAGATGGACTTCGAGGTGATCCACGCCGGGACCGACGCGGCCCTCTTCGCGGAGCTGCAATCGGCCTACCAGAGAAAGGCGCCGATCGTGCTCTGGGTCTACGCACCGCACTGGGCGCCCTTTAAGTTCGACGGCGAGTGGGTTGAATTTCCTGAGTATTCCAAGGAATGCTACCAGGATCCATCCGCGGGGATAAATCCCGACCTGGCCTACGATTGCGGCAAGCCGCGCGGGCCGATCTGGAAGGTTTCCTGGTCCGGCGTGAAGGACAAGTGGCCGGGCGCGCATAAAGCCATCAAGGCCTTCAACGTCGAGAACGACGAGATGGGCGCCATGGTGACCAAGGTCGATCTGGACGGCAAGGATCTGGACGGCGTGGTCAAGGAATGGATGGACGCCAATAAAGACCGCTGGAATGGCTGGATTTCCAAATAGTTAGCTGATGTTCGAAGAGGCGGCAGGCGGCCCGGTCCGCTTGCCGTTTCGGGGTATAAACTGATTTGCCGCTGCGATCTGCGGCAGGTCACGAGGTCTCTATGGAAAAGCCGGTAAAGCTCGCCTGTCGTTCGGTCTGGAAACTCTACGGCCCAAATGCCGCAGATTTCCCCGATGTCAAAAACGTTATGACACAGAAAAGTCACAGCGAACGACATCTCGAGCTGACGGGAGAGCAAATTCGCGCCGCCGGTCTGATCGGCGCGGTGCGGGCCGCGAATGTGGAAATCCGCGAGGGCGAAATCTTCGTCATCATGGGCCTCTCCGGATCGGGAAAATCGACCCTGGTCCGCTGCCTCTCGCGCCTGATCGAACCGACCGCCGGCGAGGTCCTGTTCGAGGGCCGCGACCTCTTGAGTATGCCCGAGCGGGAACTGATCGAGGTCCGCCGCCGCAAGATGGGCATGGTGTTCCAGCAGTTCGCGCTGCTGCCCCATCTGACGGTCCTGCAGAACGTGGCCTTCCCGCTGGAGGTCCAGGGCGCCGCCAAGGCCGAACGGGAGGCGCGGGCGCGGGAGGTGATCGAGCTGGTCGGCCTGAAGGGGCGGGAGAGTTACTTCCCGCGCGAGCTTTCCGGCGGCCAGCAGCAGCGGGTCGGTATCGCCCGCTCCCTGGCGGTGGAGCCGGACCTCTGGTTCCTGGACGAGCCCTTCTCGGCACTGGACCCGCTGATCCGCCGGGAGATGCAGGACGAGTTCCTGAGACTGCAGTCGATGCTGCACAAGACCATTGTCTTCATCACCCACGATTTCGACGAGGCGATCCGGCTGGCGGACAGGATCGCGATCATGCAGGACGGCGAGATTATCCAGACCGCCACGCCGGAGGAGCTGGTGCTGAATCCGGCAACGGATTACGTGGCCGAGTTCACCCGGCACATTCCGCGCGCCAAGATCCTGACCGCGCGCAGCGTGATGACGCCCAGTGTGATGACACCCAGCATGATGGCCGGTGGACCGGCTCCTGAAATACATGCCGGTGACGTCCAGGCCGATGATCGGATCGAAGCCATCGCCGAGAGAATAGAGGCCGCTGACTCGCCCTTCCGGGTGCTGGAGGAGGGCGAGGTAATCGGCAGCATCGACCGGCAGGCGGTGATCGATGTTCTGGTGGGGCGTGACCCGGTCAGGCGTGACCCGGTCAGGCGTGACCCAGTTGGGCGCGAGGGGGCGGGATGAGTCTGGCCAGCCCCGATAGCAGTCCTGCAGGGCCGAACCCGGCCCGGGTCAATCTGACCCGATTCAATCCCATGGGTGCGCCTCTGTGGCTGGGCCTCTTCGTGGTGACCTGGATTTTTTCCAGCTATGGCCGGGAATTTTCCAGAGCCATCGACGCGCGCTGGCTCATGAAGTACCCGAGCGGCTGGCGGCTGCCCCTCAAGCGGGATATCAGCGACGCCATGAAGTGGCTGGTCGAGGATGCGACCTTCGGGCTTTTCACCTTCAAGGAATTCACCCGCGGGATCGCCTGGCTGATCGAGCTGCCCTACGACTTTGTGCGCTCGGCGGTGATCGACGGTTTCACGGTCGGGGTCGGCAGCGACGCGGCGCAGATCGCGCCCGCGCTCAGCTGGATCGCCATCATCGCGGTGGTGGTCGCCATCGGCCGGGTGGCGAAGGACTGGCGCCTCGCGGCCCTGGTCGGCGGCTGTTTCCTCTATCTGGCGGTCTTCGGGCAATGGGACAGCGCCATGGTGACCCTGGCCTCGGTCCTGATCTCCGTGCCCATCGGGGTGGCGGGCGGCCTGCTGCTGGGCATCGGTGCTTACCGCTGGCCCTTGTTCGACAAGATCCTGCGGCCGATCCTGGATCTGATGCAGACCGTGCCGGTCTTCGCCTATCTGGTGCCGATCCTCTTCCTCTTCGGCTTCGGGCCGGTGGCGGCGCTGGTGGCGACCATCATCTACGCCATGCCACCCATGGTGCGGGTGACCACCCTGGCGCTGCGCGGCGTGCCGACGGAGATCCGCGAGTTCGGGGCCATGGTGGGCTGCACCCGGTGGCAGATGATGTGGAAGGTCCTGGTGCCCTCCGCCGCGCCCGGGCTGATGGTCGGGGTCAACCAGGTTATCATGCTGTCCCTCAATATGGTGATCATCGCCTCCATGATCGGCGCGGGCGGTCTTGGCTTTGAGGTCCTGTCATCGCTGCGCCGTCTGGACATCGGCGCGGGGCTGGAGGCGGGCATCGCCATCGTGGTCATGGCCATCGCGCTGGACCGCCTGAGCCAGGCCTTCGCGGTGCGGCCCACACCCTCTCATGAAGAGCAGGTGGCCCACGACGAGGCGGACCTGCTTCAAAAGGCGGGCCTGATCAAGCGTCATCCCTGGAGCACGACGGTCGTTGCGGTCGCGCTGGTCACTGGCCTGGTCGGCCTGCTGCTGCCCGCGGCCCAGAGCTATCCGGCAAGCCTGACCCTCACCACCGGGCCTTTCTGGGCGGATCTGGTGGAGTTCATCAACGTGAACTTCTTCGATCAGTTCGAGGCCGCGAAGACCTTTATGCTGACCTACCTGTTGCTGCCGGTGAAGCGTTTCCTGCTCGGCATTCCCTGGCCCTGGGGCATCGCGATCGTGACTTTGGCGGGCTGGAAATTCGGCGGCTGGCGGCTGGCTCTTCTCGCGGGCGGGCTAGCGCTTTTCATCGCCGCCAACGGCCTCTGGGACAAGGCCATGATCACGCTCTATCTCTGCGGGGTGTCGGTGCTGATCGCCTCGCTGATCGGCATCCCCCTGGGCGTGCTCGCGGCGGAGAACGAGCGGGCCAACCGCATCGTCTCGGCGGTGATCGATACGCTTCAGACCCTGCCGAGCTTCGTCTATCTGATTCCGGTGGTGATGCTGTTCCGGGTCGGGGATTTCTCGGCCATGATCGCGGTGGTGCTCTATGCCCTGGCGCCCGCCGTGCGCTACGCCGCCCATGGCATCCGGAACATCGAACCGCAGCTGATCGAGGCGGGCATCGTTTCGGGCTGCACGCGCTGGCAGTTGCTGCGCAAGATCAAGCTGCCGCTCGCCCTGCCCGAGATCCTGCTGGGCCTGAACCAGACCATCATGCTGGCGCTCTCCATGCTGGTGATCACCGCGCTGGTGGGCACCCGGGACCTGGGGCAGGAGGTTTACATCGCCCTGACCAAGGCGGACAGCGGACGGGGCATCATCGCCGGGCTGTCGGTCGCGGCCATCGCCATCATTCTCGACCGCATTCTGGCCGCCAGCGCGCGCAACGCCCGCGCGCGGCTGGGGCTCGCGGAATAGGGAAAGAAGGGAGGGAGAGGAGAGATCATGACCTACATGGATGACGATACCCCCGCCCTGGAACGCGCCAGGGATCTGCCGATCTGGAGCGGCCCGGTGACGCCTGAGCCCCTGACCGGCGGCATCACCAACATCAACTTCCTGGTCGAGGATGCGGGCAAGCGCTACGTGGTGCGGATCGGCAACGATATTCCGGTGCATCAGGTGATGCGCTTCAACGAACTGGCGGCCAGCCGCGCCGCGCACGCCGCCGGTCTCTCGCCCGCCGTGGTCCACCACGAACCGGGTGTGCTGGTGCTGGATTACATCGAGTCCACGCCCCTGGACGAGGCCGCCGTGCGCGATCCGGAGACACTCGCGCGGATCGTGCCCCTGCTGCGGCTCTGCCACCGGGAGATCCCGCAACACCTGCGCGGCGCGGCCCTGACGTTCTGGGTCTTTCATGTGGTCCGCGATTACACGGCCACCCTGCGGGAAGGCAGATCGGCCTACGCCGCGAAGCTGCCCGAGCTGCTGGCGGCGGCGGACCGGCTGGAAGCGGCGGTGGGGCCCGTCGAGATCGTCTTCGGGCACAACGACCTGCTGCCCGCCAACCTGCTGGATGACGGGGAACGCCTCTGGCTGATCGACTGGGATTACGGCGGCTTCAACTCGCCGCTCTTCGACCTGGGCGGGCTGGCTTCCAACAACGGCCTGGCGGAAGCGCAGGAGCGCTGGCTGCTGGAGACCTACTTCGAGACGCCCCTGAATGATAGCCTCTGGCACCGCTATCAGGCCATGAAGTGCGCGTCGCTGCTGCGGGAAGCCATGTGGTCCATGGTCTCCGAAATTCATTCCGAACTCGACTTCGACTACGCCGCCTACAGCGCCGAGAATCTGGCGCGCTACGAGGCGGCGTTCGGGGACTTTAAAAACATATGAGGCCGTAACATGAGTTCTTTTCCGACAAGCGCCAAGGCGGTCATCATCGGCGGCGGCATCGTCGGCTGTTCGACCGCCTATCATCTGGCCAGGCTGGGCTGGAGCGAGGTGGTGCTGCTGGAACGCAAGAAGCTGACCTCGGGCACGACCTTTCACGCCGCCGGGCTGGTCGGCCAGTTGCGCTCCTCCGCCAACATCACCCAGTTGCTGGGGGAGTCCGTCGCGCTCTATAAGCGCCTGGAGGCGGAGACCGGACAGGCGACCGGCTGGAAGATGAACGGCGGCCTGCGCCTGGCCTGCAACGAAGAACGCTGGACCGAGGTCAAGCGGCAGGCCACGACCGCGCGTTCCTTTGGCCTCGACATGCAGCTGCTGACCCCCAAGGAGGCACAGGAGCTTTGGCCGCTCATGACCGTCGACGACCTGGTCGGCGCGGCCTTCCTGCCGACCGACGGGCAGGCCAATCCCTCCGACATCACCCAGGCCCTGGCAAAGGGCGCCCGCATGGCGGGGGCCTCGATTTTCGAAGACACCAAAGTGATCTCGGTCGATGTGGAGAAGGGCAAAATCAAGGGCGTCGAGACCGACCGGGGGCGCATCGACTGCGAAGTGGTGATCTGCTGCGCCGGGCAGTGGACGCGCAACTTTGCCGCCACGGTCGGGGTCAACGTGCCGCTGGTCTCGGTCGAGCATCAGTACATGATCACCGAGGCCATCGAAGGCGTCGCGCCTGACCTGCCGACCCTGCGCGATCCGGACCGCCTGACCTACTACAAGGAGGAGGTCGGCGGGCTGGTCATGGGCGGCTACGAGCCCAACGGCATCCCCTGGGCTCTGGACGGCATTCCCGAGGACTTTCACTATACCCTGCTGACCTCCGACTACGATCACTTCGAACAGCTGATGGAGCTGGCGCTGGGGCGCGTGCCCGCGCTGGAATCCGCCGGGATCAAGGAGCTGGTCAACGGCCCGGAGAGCTTCACCCCGGACGGCAATTTCATTCTGGGCGAAGCGCCGGAGCTGAAGAACTTTTATGTGGGCGCGGGCTTTAATGCCTTCGGGATCGCGGCGGGCGGGGGCGCGGGCATGGCGCTGGCCGAGTGGGTCAACAAGGGCGAGCCGCCCTTCGACCTCTGGGCCGCCGACATCCGCCGCTTCGGGCGGCCGCACTTCGATACGGACTGGGTCCGCTCGCGTACTCTGGAGGCCTACGGCAAGCACTACACCATGGCCTGGCCGCACGAGGAACACGACAGCGGACGGCCCTGCCGCAAGTCGCCGCTTTACGACCGCCTGGCCGCCAAAGGCGCCTGCTTCGGCGAGAAGCTGGGCTGGGAACGCCCGAACTGGTTCGCGGACCTGAGTGCCGGGGAGGCACCTAAAGATATCTATAGTTTCGGGCGGCAGAACTGGTTTGGCGCGGTGGCGCGCGAGCACAGGGCGGCGCGCGAGGCGGCGGTGATTTTCGACCAGACCTCCTTCGCCAAGTTCGTGCTCAAGGGTCCGGACGCCGAGGCCACCCTGAGCTGGATCGCCGCCAACGATGTGGCCAAACCGGTAGGTTCGCTGATCTATACCCAGATGCTCAACGACAAGGGTGGGATCGAGTGCGATCTGACCGTCGCGCGAGTCGCCGAAGACGAATACTACATCGTCACCGGCACCGGCTTCGCGACCCACGACTTCGACTGGATCAGCCGCAACATTCCGGCGGGGATGAACGCGCAGCTGGTCGACGTGACTTCGTCCTATTCCGTGCTTTCTTTGATGGGCCCAAAAGCGCGCGAGATCCTGAGCCGGGTGACCCGCCATGACCTCAGCAACGAGTCCTTCCCCTTCAGCCGCATGCAGACCCTGGGCATCGCCGGCTGCCCGGTCCGCGCGTTGCGCGTGACCTACGTGGGCGAGCTGGGCTGGGAACTGCACCTGCCCGTGGAATACGCCACCGCCGTCTACTACGCGCTGATGGCAGCGGGCGCGGAGCTCGGCCTGCGCGACGCCGGCTACCGCGCCATCGAAAGCCTGCGCCTGGAAAAAGGCTACCGCGCCTGGGGCTCCGACATCGGCCCGGACCACACGCCCGACGAGGCGGGCCTGGGCTGGGCGGTGAAGCTGAAAAAGAACATCGACTTCAAAGGCCGGACGGCGGTCGAGGCCCAGCGGCGGGATGGGGTGAAGAAGATGCTGGCGTGTTTTACGGTCGAGGACCCAGACGTGGTGCTGCTGGGGCGGGAGACGATTTACCGCAATGGCGAGCGGGTTGGGTGGCTGACCTCAGCGGGTTACGGCCATACGCTTGGGGTTTCGATTGGCTACGGTTATGTGCGGAACCCGGAGGGGGTGGACCGGGAGTTTGTACTGTCGGGGGATTACGAGCTGGAGGTCGCGACCGAGCGGGTCAAGTGTGCGGTGGGCATGAAGCCGCTGTATGATCCGGGGATGGTGCGGGTTAAGGGGTAGTGTGGTCTGAGGCGAAGGCGTTGAGCTGTTTGATCAATGTTGTGGATTTTGTCACTAAAGAACATGACATCTATGCACAAGCTTTGATGTAGCAATTCATTCGCTCTCAGCTCGTCAGTTTTCTTACAACCGATATGTTAGGAGATTTGCGACCTGACTGAAGTTGCTGGATTGGCTCCGAATATTTCATTCCTAATTTACGAAAACCTTCGGACCGATTCTTGAAGTACAAGTGCCGATCCTTGTGTTTGGCTTGGTACTGATTGGCCAATTTTGCTTTTCGCTTAGACAATCGATGTTTTGTCCAATCGTCGCTGCCGAACCAGTCAAGACGAAGTATAACGCTCGAGCTTAATGGAAACGGGATAACTGCTTGAGGGTGTTTCAACCCAAAACCATAGGTATTCGAAACAGGATCTGGCCCAGCATCTATCCAAAACACGGGGTTGTCACTTGTGAGCAGTTCCTGAGTATCACTAACTTCAAACGTCCAATTCATCTTAACCATTATTGCGGCAAGATTTTCACTCTGTTTGAATGCCATAAGACCAACCCGACGGTCGACACTCATTTCGTAATTCTCTTTGTTTCGTATGAACTCTTGGAACTTGATGTCTTGCTCGGTTAATTGTCCTTCTTCTTCCTTTCGACGGTTTTCCGTTTCTATGGACTGCGTTCCAACCCAGTCGGCGACTTCTCCATAAAATGCTGCGATCTGTCTCAGTTGTGCGGGGCTTCGGCTAAACATGGTTGCCAAAAAAATGGCGAAATCACTCTTTGTTTCCTGATCAAGAGCCTTGAGCGATAGCAAATCGGGAATTATTTTTGACGTGACTCCTTCTATCTTTGAAAGACTGTCTTCAATGAAATCGCTTCGACTTCCGTCTTCGTTTACAGGAGAATAGAAATTTTTTTCGTATGCGGTTTTATCTGGTGTTGTTTGGCGAAGCGTGTTTTTCAGAGAATCGTGTGTCCATAACTTTCCTTCATCGTTCGTGAAGTTACTCAAATAAAAGCGTGGAACGAAGTGCTGTTTTTTTGTTCGGGTCATTGACTTGTTTGCAACACGATTTGATGTGGTTGGGCTAGAGCCTAATGTGATTGGGTTAACTCAACACTATTTCATACGTTCGGTTTTTGACGGACATTGTTGCAGTAGGGGGTTGTTTCATTCATTGAAAGATTACGCCAAATGATTTCGGTAGAAGTGACACAACCTGGCTCTGATTAGCGGTTCGGTTTGAGATCAGAATGCAATGGCGAGGTTCTTTAAGGTTACGGAAAGCGCCACAGGTTGAACGTCTACGATCACTATGGCCTGTTTACTGTGATCCTCTTCGGTCAGTAGGCGATCGTTAGATACGTCAATGCTTGTCACGAGATCGTCATCCTCCAGCAGGCAAAACATCCGACCGTCCGCATCTAAATCTGCATTGTCGGGAATTTGCTGTTTTGAGGGAATGCTAAGCGCATCGAGAAGTGTCTTTAGTCGATTGTCGATATCGCCATGTTGAACAAGTCCACCGGGCTTTGTTGCGGATAGAAGGCGGATACTCAGCTTGGTTTGCAATTTGAGTGCTTTTGATACGATTGGAATGTACTCAATATCTCCAACTGTTTTTCCAACATAGATTAAGGCTGGAGCATCATTGGGGCGTGTTACATCTTCGATGTCATTGAGAGGTTCCAAACTCCACAATTTGCGCAACTGCGGGTCGATTTCGCGGCGGATTCGCCATTTATCGTCCGCGCTTGCCTTTGGTGGAAGGTCTCCTCTGTAAATCAGTGTGAACTGCACAATGTTTTCCTTCTAATCTGGCTGAGGTCATCGAGCGACATTTTACGCTTTTGCGCAGCTCACTATGCCGGAGTCAAAATTATCAGGGATAGCTCAAGTCCGATTTTGTGCCTTCGCCATCGAGGTCGGGACGTCAAAGGTTTCTTAAGCTCTATTAAGGGCTGCACAATTCGAGGTCTGACCCCGACTACCCGACTAGGATTTTAGTTGCGCGCTAGCTTTCAATACATAAGCTCGGTCACACGCGACATCTCGATCCTACAAATTCAGACCTTGCCTCAAATCGACAGGCAAACTTTTTTAGCTTATGAGTCCGCACTGGAATCGTTCAAACAACACTTTAAAATCGTCGTTTGGAAAAACACCGTTATTGCTTCTCAGAACTAAATTCAAGTTCCTACAAACACAAAACTGTGCCTTTTTGTAACCAAGCTCTGCATCAGTATCACTGCTTTCGTGGTTATCAAGAATTTCATCGAATTCTCGTAGGCACTTTTCATGTATTCTATTCATTAATTTTGCATCAAAATTAAATAAATTAATGATCTCTACAGAAATATCCTCAATATCTTCGCTGTCAACTTTATCTAGTATGCTTGTTTTTAATTGAGTTGAGCCCCTAATTATTACCTTTTCAGAATTTTGAATAACGATGTTTGTCACTGTTTCGGGTGTCGGAGTTTCCCCTTCACTCCGAAGAAGAGACACGACACTAGCGATACTCCCGACCAATCCAATCGCAGTTATGGGATCCATTATGACATCTCCCCCTATCAAGCATACTTTGATTTTATGATTACTTTACTCCGCCTCATCGAAACACAGACACACCAGAGTAGTTACGACCAGCGAGCCATACTCACTCGTATACATCATTTTTTCATTTTTTGGGTATTATAACAACTATAATAATATAATTTACACTTTTTTATCGTATAAAATCATATAAATTACAATCTCTAATAATCAGAATCAGGTCTAATGGGATGGCCCGCCCCACCGGGCTTTCGGTGTGCGATGCTTGATGTGCCCACATCAGCAACGCAAGGAAGGACCATCCCATGGATATCAAAACCCTTGGCATCGATATCGGCAAGAC
>NZ_ML660074.1 GCF_007004665.1 Denitrobaculum tricleocarpae
AACGGCGCGCCCGAAACCTGAACAAAACATCGGTTCGCGAAACCGAAGGTCTTATGAGGACGAGCGCGCGCGGATACCCATCGTGGCCAGAAGCAAAGACCGCTTCACTCAAAGGCCGGATACATTATCGCAGACTGCAAGTCGCCAGAACGCAACCTTCACCTTGTCAGAAAGGGGCGGGCCATACAATGCTTTGTCGTTTCAGGCTGAGCTTGCACTTTCGCCCATTGACATCTTTTACGCGAGCGGTCTACTAATGTTTCTTGCGCATTCCGTCACCCGTTTAAAGCCTTCACATCTCTTGACTTCAGCTCGGCCAGTTGAATTAGGCCCGCTCCTCAATCTTGTCGTCAACCTTTGAAATTGTGGTCTTTATCTAACCGCCGATAGGAGCGATAAGCTTTTTCGCGGCTTTCACCTAACCCTTTGATGATAGGCCATTCAGCGAGTGTTGCGAACTGCTTGATCACCGTAATGTTCAGTTGAACCGGGATACCAAAATTGCAGATTCTCACTAACCTGAAAAACCGTGTCGCGTCCTTCTGCCAAATGATCGAAACCACGCGCAGCGTACGCTTTACGTTGCTCGTACTTCTTGCCGCCTACGCGTTTTTTGGCGCTCTTGCGTCTTTGGATAAGATGGATGTGTCGGGTGATGAAAACACTTACATCCCACTTAGTTACAATCTGTATAAGTATGGTGTCGTCTCGCTGACCGGAGAGGTCTCGGGGCTTGAATCGATTGAAATGGATGATGGTGTTATCCTAACACTTTCGCAAAGACGAGGCCCTGCTTACCTTGCTTTGCTAGCGGCATCACTCCACCTGCATCCCAACAGCCAAAACGTTTCTCTGGCGTGCTTCCAGGGAAAGGAGGTTGGTTGTGAATCGTTCAGACAAGATCTGAAAATCGTAAATGTTGTAATCCTGACGCTAATAGTTTTGATTACCTACGCTATTACCAAAGGTATTTCGGGAAACGCCTTGGTGGGGCTTACGGCGGCATTTCTTGTTGCTTCCAGCAAGTCGCTTATTGATTCGAGTGATAAATTTGGTCCAGAGGTATTAGCGTCATTTCTGGTGCTGATAGCATCGCTCATGATGTTGTTTATTTGGATGGGACCAAACATAAAAAACTGCTCGGCTACGGGTATTGTGTTTGGTGTTTTGGCTCTTTGCCAGCCGATTTATCTTTATTCTATTTTTGTGCCTTTTGTTGTTCTTGCAGTAAGCCTGGTTCGCCACAAAATGATTCGCTCAAGACTTGCATTCGCGTCTGTCTTGGCGGTCTTGTTGAGTTTTTCTGTTGTGACTACACCTTGGATTGCGCGAAACCTTGAGTATTTTGACAACAGTCAGATTACTTCAGGAGGAGAGATCGTTTTACGTGTCCGGGCCGAGCACAATAAAATGAATTCCAGGGAATACTTCGCGTCATTCCTTTATTGGACGGCGGCCGGTCGCGAGAGACTTGCAGGTTTTATATTCGATGCTGAGGATTATCGAAGGCTGAACCGTGATAATTATGAAGATGGCAACTACAGAGTTGCTCGGAAGCGTTCTTCGGAGATTGCAAACGAGTTTCAAATTTCTAGGTTTGAAGCCAGCAAACTAGTTGCAGCCGAAGCAAAGCAAATGATCCTTGCGGATCCGGTAAAGCACATACTTGTAAGTGTTCCTGTAGCTTGGCGAGGGTTGTTCTCTGAAAATGGGATCGTTTTACACTTTCTATCCTTAGATTCTGCGGGCTTCTTGATAAGGCTTGCCACCAACTTCACCTATTGGGGGGGGATGTTCCTCTGTCTTGTCTTAACGGTTCTCAAGCGCCAGTATACTTGCCTGGTGTTTGCATCGCTTGCGATCTGGGCTTGGGCGGCTTATGCCGGGATGAGCCACTTTATTCCTCGGTACAGCTATCCCCTGCTTCCGGTTCTTATCACGTTATCGCTTTCCATAATCTCGGCGCAACTTGCGGGTAAGCTGTTGCTTGAGTCTTCCTTGAGAAATTCGGCATTGATTAAATTCGCGATGCGCTGCGGTTTAGTGAGATGATTGGGCTATGGTTAAGGCGAATTTGTCGCCAAGGTTGAGGAGGCAATATGGGTTTGAGCAATCAATTCCTGTGACACGCGTTGTGTCGCTTGCTGCTTAGCTGAAAAGCTGTCTTTAGTGATTCTCGATTATAGGTGATGGAGGTGCTGAGGTGTCGCTGGAGCTTTGGGTCACTTTTTCTTTTGCCAGCATAGTTTTGCTGGTGGTGCCCGGTCCGACGGTGATGCTGGTGGTGAGTTACGCACTCGGGTACGGCAAACGCAGCGCCTTCGCCACAGTGCCGGGCGTTATGCTGGGCAACTTAACCGCATTGACCATTTCTCTGGCGGGCGCGGGGGCCGTACTGGCAAGTTCGGCAACACTCTTTACGGTTCTCAAGTATGTTGGCGCGGCCTATCTCATTTGGCTCGGACTGAAGCTCTGGCGCGCAGAACCAAAACTTGAACTGCCGCAAGATGTTGGCTCAAAAGGGGATCGCGGCTCACGGGGGAGTAACGGTTTGCGGAAGGACGCCCGCTCCATGTTCTGGTAGGCTCATGTTGTGACGGCGCTGAACCCGAAAGGGATCGTCTTCTTTATCGCCTTCCTGCCGCAGTTCGTATCACCCGGACAGGCGGTTATTCCTCAGCTCGTTATACTCGGCGCAACTTTTCTTACGCTGGCGACCCTGTCGGTGGCCGTCTGGGCCCTGGCCGCCGGAGAAATGCGGGCAAGGCTCCGCAGGCCCGGGACTCTCAAACTGGTGAACCGTCTTGGCGGCGGATTCATGATCTGCGCCGGTTTTCTAACGGCGGCCGCGCGCCGGGTATAAACACTGAGGCCCTTATATCAGAGGGTCGGTAATCGCTCGGTTCGCCTGATAGGCGCGGCGGTGGGCCTCGTAGAAAGGGCGGTATGCGTCATGGGCCGACATATCGGGTTCCACCCTGCGCTCGACATGAACCATGGCTTCGCTGGCTTCGGTAATGCTTGCGTAAGCGCCGCCGGCGGTGGCGGCAAGTATGGCGGAACCCAGAGCCGGCGCATCTGCGACGCGCGTGACCGTGAGGGGCAGGCCGGAAACATCGGCATGGATCTGCATCCAGAGGTCGGAGTTGGTTACACCTCCGGCGATCACCAGTTCGTCCGGCTTGTATCCGCCCGCGCGCTGGGTTTCCAGAATCAGTTCCGTGCCGTAGGCGACGCCCTCCATCATCGCCCTGAAAAGATGCGCGCGGCCATGGCTGAGCGTCAGGCCGGTGATCGCGCCGCGGGAGAGAGGATCTGTGTGAGGGGTGCGGTTGCCCTGGAAGTGGTCCTGCACGATCAGGCCGTCGGAGCCGGGGGGCAGGGCGGCCGCCTCGGCATTGAGCTGATCGTAACTGACGGCGGGGTCCAGCAGGCGTTTCAGCCAGGCCACAATCGACCCGGTCGAGGTCTGCCCGCCCTCGACAACATGATAGCCCGGCAGCAAGGCGTCGGCATAGGTGCCCCAGATCCCCTGGCCGTGAAAGGCGTGATCGGCGAGCCCCAAATGCAGGTGCGAGGAGCCGGTGATGAAGGCCATCTTGCCGGGCCTGACCACGCCCAGCCCGATCATTGCAATAAAGGCATCGGCGCCGCCCTGCGCGACCGGCAGAGCCTCCTGCAGGCCGAGATGCTCCGCAGCCCGGCTGGTCAGTCCGCCGATGACTTCGCCCAGGGGCAGCACCTCTTGCGGCCACTTTTCCTGTAAGGCGCCGAGACCCAGTTTCTCCAGCAGGCTCGATTGATACCCGCCGCCTTCCGCCATGTAATGCCAGCGGACCGCGGCATTGTTGATGGAGGCGACGCGCCTGCCGGTCAGGTGGAAATTGATGTAGTCCTGGTATTCGCAGATCGTCGAGGCCCGCTCGAAATTCGCCGGTTCGTTTTCCTTGAGCCAGAGGGCTTTCGGGATCATCCATTCTGCGGAAACCGGGCCCTTGCCGTCCGAGTTAACGCCCAGCGCCGGATCGCCGGTCTCGGCGACACGCTGAGCCTCGGCGACGGCGCGGACGTCCATCCAGATCAATGCCGGCCGGACAGCATGGCCGTCAGCGTCCAAAGCGACCACCGAACAGCAGGTGGTGTCCGCGCAGATCGCCGATATCTCATTGTTGGAAACGCCGCTGTCGGCGACGGCCTTGCGCACCGACTTACCCAGCGCATCCCACCAGTCAGCCGGGTCTTGTTCAGCCCAACCGGGTTTCGGAAAATGGGTTTCGTAGGGCGTAGCGGCAAAGGCCAGGGGCGTGCCCGCGGGATCGAAAACACCGGCGCGGATGGATTCCGTACCACCGTCGATGCCGACAAAATACTGACCTGCCATCGCGCTTCCCCGCACAGCCTCGGTTTCGATTATCCGAGGGTGCCTTATCAACTTGAGGCCGTAAAGGGATGTAGGAGGCCGCCGCTTTCTTATGCGGTCTGCAAACGTCCGGGGGAGAGGGAACAGCGGCCACGGTGCGGATTGACCTCGACTTCGCTGCGCTGCAGGACGTCCTTCAACTGATCCGCACCGCCGATGTAAGTGCCGTCGATCCAGATCTGCGGTACCGTCACAGGGGTCTTCGGGCCGATGATAGGCTTGACCCGGCCGATCATTTCATAAAGTGCCCGCGGGTTCCGGACCACATCGTGATACTGATAGTCCCTGCCGGACTCATCCAGATAGGCTTTGGCTTTCACGCAGTAAGGGCAGGATTCCTTGCCGAAGACATGGGTGCCTTCAATGGGTGTGCGCTTAACGTGTGCCTCGATAATGGCTTCGGTCAGGAGGCCCCGGTTGAGGGCGTGGCCTTGGCTGATGATCTTGCCTTCGACCATGACAATGGGTGCGTGCCACCCGCCTTTAGGCAGGGGTTTCCACCACTCGCTCAGCCACTCGCGAGTCTCGAGTTCGACCGGAATACCGGCAAGCTCGGTTTCGAAGGTGTCCTGAATGACGTCGGTGGTCAGGGCGCATTCGCCGCAAGGGATGTTGACCTTGAAGGGCCCCCAGGCGCCGGCCCATTTGTAGAGTAATACCTTCACCGGTGCTGCAGTCATAACCGATCTCCGTCTTTCAAGGTCGTTTCTCAAGGTTACGCGTGAATGTCGCGGCTGCACCCCAATTGGCGCCACCCCCATGGGCTTTAAAGGCGAAACTCTACCAAACCCCTAATTCTGACGGGAATGTGACACGCCGTGTGCGGTGCGCAGCTATTCAATTGCCGTTTTGGTTAAGAAAAACGAAAGCAATTCCACAAAAAGAACTATTGTCCTTATTCAGAGCTATGAAGGAGACTGGGCCGCGCGAATTCGGCGGTCAGCGGGGTTTCTTCAGGGTTGGAAAAAGCGCCCGCACCTTTGCAGCGAGATCGGCTGCATGACTTGTGATTGAATTGGATTAAGAGAGATAACCGGAATGGCGCATACCAGGGTCCGCAAGTTCAATACCAGGGATACCTATCCCGAGCAGAAGCTGGAGAACGATCTCTGTCAGACGGTTGTCGCGCGCGGCACAATGGTCTTCGTACGGGGGCAGATCGGACAGGACCTGGATACGGCGGTCAGCGTCGGTATCGGCGACGCGGCGGCTCAGGCGGACCAGGCCATGGCGAATATCGCAAAGCTTCTGGAAGAGGCCGGGTCGGAGCTGGGCCACATCTGCAAGGTCACGGTCTACATCACCGACCCCCGCTATCGGGAAGATGTCTACCGGACCATGGGAAAATGGCTGAAGGGTGTGTTTCCGGTCTCGACCGGGCTCGTCGTCTCGGCGCTCGCGCGTCCCGAGTGGCTGGTCGAGATCGACGTCATCGCGGTGATTCCCGATTCGGCATAGTGCCGGAGTCGGGCTGAAGTAAACAGGAGCGAACCATGTCTTCTCAAGCTCTTCGCGTTTTGACCCAGGCGCAGGCCGACGCCTTTCATGAAAATGGTGTCCTGACCGTCGAAAATGCAGTGACGCCGGATCAGCTTGCGGCGTTGCGCGCCGATTTTGCGGCCTGGGTGGAAGAGAGCCGCGGGCAGGCTGAAAGCTATGGCAAAGCGGTCGACGGCAGGCCGCGTTTCGACCTTGAGGCCTCGCACTCTGCGGTGAGACCGGGCTTGCGGCGGGTCAACGCGCCGGTCGATGTTTCGGAAGCCTATCGCCAGGTGGCGCGGGACAGCCGAATGGTCGATATGGTGGCCGATCTGATTGGCCCCGACATTCGCTACCATCACTCCAAGATCAATTCGAAGCTGCCGGGCGCCAAGACCGAGGTGAAGTGGCACCAGGACTTCCCTTTCACCCCGCACAGCAATCCGGACCTGGTGACGGCCCTGCTGATGGTCGACGAGGTGACGGAGGAAAACGGCCCCCTGGAGGTCGTTCCCGGCTCACACAAGGGCCCCATCCATTCCCTTTGGCACGGCGGCCGCTTTACCGGCGCGGTGGCCGACGACGTCGCGGCGGAATTTCAGAAAAAGGCCGTCAAGTGCTTTGGTCCGGCCGGTTCGGTTTGCCTGATGCACACGAAACTGGCGCACGGCTCCGCGCCGAACCTCTCGCAGCAGCCACGCACTCTGTCGATCACCGTCTACGCAGCGGCGGATGCCGCCGCCTGTTCACCCAATCCGGTGCCCTCGATGCTGGACGGCGAGATCGTGCGCGGCGTCGAGCCCAATCGCATCCGCAGCACCGCCTACGAGGTGGAGATTCCCGAGTATCCGCGCGGCGCGTCCTTCTTCCTGCAGCAGGAAGCCAGCTAAAGATCAATGAGTTGACCCCATGACCTTTTCCATTGCGGCCCGTTGCGAAAAGACCGGCATGTTTGGCTTGGCGGTTTCTTCCTCTTCGCCCGCCGTTGCGGCCCGCTGCGCCTACGCGCGCGCCGGGGTCGGGGCGGTGGCCAGTCAGAATATCACCGACCCGACGCTTGGCCCGAAGGCGCTGGATCTCATGGCGCAGGGTGTTTCCGCGCCTGACGCCGTTGCACGGCTGGTCGCGGAGACGCCCTATATCCAGTATCGCCAGCTAACCGTCATCGACGCTGCCGGCCGGACAGGGCATTTCTCCGGCAGCGAAACCCTTGGAACCCATGCGGTGGCGGAGGGACGCAACGTGGTCTGCGCGGGCAACCTGTTGGCCAATACGGAGGTTCCCCAGGCAATGGTCGCTGCCTTCGAGGGCTCGGACGGCGATTTGGGAGACCGTCTGATCGCTGCAATGCAGGCGGCTCTGACCGCAGGCGGAGAGGCCGGGCCGGTCCATTCCGCCGGCCTGTACCTGGTCCGGGACGTCTCCTGGCCGGTGGCGGACCTGCGGGTCGACTGGGATGAGGAAGATCCTATCACGGCGCTTGCCGCACTCTGGGTCCTGTACAAACCGCAGCTTGAAGCCTATGTCACCCGGGCGCTCGATCCCCGCGAAGCGCCGAGCTATGGCGTGCCGGGAGATAAGTGACGGCTTTCGTTCCGATATCAGTTTGCGTCGCGTAGAGATCCTTCCCATGATGCGGTATTCGATCGATCAAGTGGAAGAGTCGAGACACGCGTCATGAAAGCCCACGTCGTTCTTGCGCATCCCGAGCCGTTGTCTTTCAACGGACATCTCGCCAGCCTGGCGCGCCGGACGTTTGAGGAACGGGGTTGGAGCGTGACGGTCTCGGATCTTTACGCTATGGGCTTCGATCCCAGCGAGCGGGCGGCTTTCTATAGGAACCTGCAGAACAGCGAGCGCTTCGATACGCAGTCCGAACAGCGCCATGCGGCCATGAACGGAACCATCCCTGCCGAGGTGCAGGCCGAGATCGGTCGGCTGGATCAGGCAGATCTGGTCATCCTGCAGTATCCCATGTGGTGGCATATGCCGCCCGCTATTCTCAAAGGCTGGTTCGACCGGGTTTTCGTTTACGGCGAGGTTTACAAGAGCGATGTCCGCTTCGACAAAGGCCGCTTCCAGGGCAAGAAAGCGATGCTCTCCCTGACCGTCGCGACCAGTGCCGAGACCTATGCCTTCAATGGCCGCAGCGGCGATATCGATCTCATGCTCTGGCCGGTGAACTTCACCCTGGCTTATGTCGGTTTCGGGGTGCTCCAGCCCTTCGTTGCCTATGGCGTGGAGAGTGGCCTCAGGTATTCCAGCAGCGGTGAGATCGAGGAACGGCTGCAGCAGATACAGGCGAACTATGTTGACCGCCTTCAGACGATCGAAGAGGAAGCCACAATTCCCTTCAACTGCCTGGATGAATGGGGGGCGGACGGGCGCATCAAGGCTTCGGCACCGGCGCATAGTCCTTTCATCCGGCATCGGGAGCATCTTGAAATTGATTGATCTCCCGAGCCTCGACCGCAATCGCCGTTAGGCTTCCTCATGCGCTTTACCCTTCGCCAGCTCGAATACTTCGTTGCCGCCGGGGAGACCGAGAGCATCACCCGTGCGTCGGAACGGACCTCGATCTCGCAGCCTTCGATCTCGACCGCGATTTCCCAGCTGGAAAAGGAGCTGGGTGTGCAGCTTTTCGTCCGCCACCACGCGCAGGGCCTGTCCCTGACACCTGCGGGGCGGCGGTTGCTGCGCGAGGCGAAAGCGCTGCTGGAGCAGGCGGAGGGGCTTTATCACCTGGCGGATGAGGTCAGCGGGCAGCTCCGCGGTAGTCTCTCGATCGGCTGCCTTGTGACGCTTGCGCCGATGATTATTCCGGCGCTCTCCCATTCCTTCGCGACGGCCTTTCCCGAGGCTGAACTGCGCGCTGGCGAAGCCGATCAGGAAGCTCTGCTGGAGCGTTTGCGGCGTGCGGAGATCGACGCCGCCATCACTTATGATCTTCAGATCCCGAACGACATTACCTTCCGCCCGCTGGTCAGCCTGCCGCCCCATGTCCTGGTGAGCGATGGCCATCCGCTCGCCGGCCGGGACCAGGTTCAACTGGCCGAACTCGCGCCCGAACCTCTGATCCTGCTGGATCTTCCCATAAGCCGCGAATACTTCCTCGCCATGTTCATGCGCGAGGGCCTGGAGCCGAACATCGGTGCTCGCTCCGCCCAGCAGGAAGTGGTGCGCACCATGGTCGCCAACGGTCAGGGTTATAGTCTGGCCAACATCAGGCCGCGCTCCGATCAGGCCATGGACGGCCGGAAATTAGTCCGCTTGCCGCTGTCGGGCGACTATCGGCCCATGACCATCGGCATCGCGACCGCCGCTCAGATCACGCCGTCCCGACTCCTGAGCGCCTTTGAAGACCACTGCGCTGCCCGGATCTCGGAAAGCCACATCCCGGGTATGATAACGCCTGACGAGGAGGACTAAACGACGCCGGGGCACGATGCGCCTGTTCTCGGCCCTTGCCAAAAAAAGGGCTTGAGCCGGACCCTGCGTCACAGCTTAAGACAGCGGCCATGAAAGCAACCTCGAACAGCAAACCCCACGCCGAAAAGCTGCTGACCGCGGCTGAATGCGCCTCCCGTATCGGCCTGACGGTTCGCGCCCTCCGACTTTATGAGGCACGCGGCCTGCTGACGCCGCGGCGCACAGAGAAGAATTGGCGACTGTACGGAGCTCGTGAGATCGCGCGCCTCAGCGAGATTCTGGTTCTGAAGCAACTGGGACTCAGTTTGAGCAGCATTGTGGAACTGCTCGTGAATCAGGAAAGCCGGTTCGACGAACTGCTTGCGGTTCAGCAGGTCAACCTCACGGAGCGCCGGAATCAGATGGAGCAAAGTCTGCGGCTAGTGACAGCGCTGCGCGAAAAAACGGCGCGGGGTGAAGTTTTGAGCGTCGAGGATCTCCTGAAACTCGCGAAGGAAACACAGATGTCCGAACCGACCTCCGATGTTATGGCCTGGAAACGCTATGAGCAGGCCCGTCCGCGTATCGAAGTCCCCGCCGATCCCGGCAGTTTGCCGGACTACGTCGGTTCCTTCCTTTTCGCCGACGGGCTGGTAGCCCGGATCACATTGGAGCGGAACCGACTATTTATTCAATTGGTCGGGCAGCCGCCGGTCGAACTCTATGCTGAAGGGGCGGACCGCTTCTTTATGAAGGTGGTCCCCGCCCAGGTCTCATTCTCCCGTGCGACGCCGGGAAAAGTCGAGGCCATGATCCTGCATCAGGGTGGTTTTGAGCAAAGGGCGGACCGGGCCGCACCGGATGCGTTCGAAGCTGCGGAAACGGCTCTCGCTGAACGCGTCCGCAAGAAAGAGTCTGCACCCGGCAGCGAGGCGGTCCTGCGCCGCGTGATCGGCGAACACCGGGTGGGAAAACCGGACTACGAGCAGATGAATGAGCCGCTTGCTCAACTGGTTCGCGAGCAGCTACCGATCATCGTACCTGAATTGGAACGTCTGGGAGAGGTCACAAAGGTCGACTTCAAGGGGGTTGGCCCCGATGGCTTCGATGTCTTTGACGTTCGCTTCGAAAACGGCGCTCTGGAATGGGGGCTGTGTCAGGCCGCCGACGGAAAGCTGAGCGGGCTCTATCTGCGCCCAACGCCCTGACGCCACCCATTCGGCATCTCTGACGCCGGTCAGAAGGAACCTAAGTCCCGACCACCATCGGTGCCGTAAGTCTGCGCAGGGTCGCCATCACACTGAGCGCGGTGATCTTGCCGGTCGGCGGATTCTCCGGGGTCGGGATGTTCTCGATGGTCATGTTCAAGCGTGAAGAATCGGATTCCACCGTGACCGTGTGAGTGTTCCTGGTCACCGTGGGATCGGCCCAGATTTCCACTTCGGTCCGTTCCGGGCCGATGCCCGCCAGCGCCAGCGCCGCGCCGACGTTGACATTGGCGGGGAAGCCCTTCGCGGCTTCACGGGCATTACCGGAAAAAACCCTGGTCGGTGCTGTGATCCCATCGACGTCGATGCCATTCTCGACCAGGTGCGGTGCACCTTTCAGGCCCGCAGGCGGTTTGCGGGTGGACAAGCGGATGGATTCAACCTCTCCTTCAGCCACGGCCTTGACCGCGTCCAGCCCAAGCAGCGCGCCGGTCGGCACGACGATCCTGGCGCCGGTTTCGTCCAGCCGGTCAATCAGCTCTAGATGATTCAACAAAACCCCGACCGAGAGTGGCACCAGTGTACGTCCTTGCGCCACGGCGGTGTTGGCGATTTCCATGAAGACGGCGGCGGGCGCACATTCGACGATAATGTCCGCTTCGTCGGCAAGTTCGCTCAAAGAGAGAATTTTGGGTGGCGAACGGAAGCCCGCGACCCGCTCCGCCGCACGGGCCTGGTCCCGCGCGGATACGGCCGCAAGGCTTATGCCGGGCAGCGCTCCTGCGTCAATCCGGCGGGCGACCTCCAGGCCGATGGTTCCCAGTCCGGCGATCGCGAGGCGCTGTTGGGGTATGTTTTGCAAAGGACGATCCACCGTTTCTCTCTTCAATCATAGGTTCACTGCGCTGCGTTGCCGCTGCCGCTCGGGCGGCATAATAGGGTGTCTCTCCAGCAAAAATCCATGTTATGGTTTTCTTGCCTTTGCATTCAAAAAACAAAACGAAACGAATATCAGGGAGATTTTGATGACAAAGTTTACGCCGTTTCTGGGTGCGGCGGTTGCCGCAGCGACCTTCGTAGCCGCCAGTTCCAGCGCCTACGCGGCTGACATTGCCTGCAGTACAGCGAAGCTGATCGTGCCGTGGAAAGCGGGTGGCGGCACCCACATTATTTTCTCGACCTTCGAGGAAACCATTAACAAGCTGGATCTCGAGCCCAAGATCCAGGTGGTCACCGTGCCCGGGCAAGGGGGCAATAAAGGCGCCAAGGAGGCCCGTAAAGCCAAACCTGACGGCTGCACACTCTTTGCGATCCACCAGAGCGCGATCGTCGGCTATCTCAACGGCCGCGTGGACTTTACCTGGGATGCCTTCGACATGGTTGCGCAGGTCACCAGCACGCCGGAGCTGATCGGCGCGGCGGGTGGCGTTCCCTGGAACAGCTACGACGACATGATTGCGGCGGCGAAAGCCAATCCGGAGACGCTGAAGCTCGGCGCGACCTTCGGTTCGACCAGCCAGTTCATGTGGGTGCTGCTCGAAGGCCTGACCGACACAAAGTTCAAGTATGTGCCCTTCGATGGAACCCGGGAGCGGATCACCGCCCTGCTGGCCAACACCATCGAGCTTGCCACGATCAACGTGCCGACGGCCCGGAAGTATGTTGCCACCGGGGAGTTGAAGGCCTTTGCCATCGCAGCGGACAAGCGGTCCAAGCACCTGCCGGACGTTCCGACGCTCAAGGAGCTCGGTGCGGACATGACCTACGCTCTGGATCGCGGCATCGTTGCACCGAAAGGCACGCCTAAAGAAATCATCGCGCACTGGGGCGAGGTTTTCAAAAAAGCGGCTGAAGACCCCGAGCTGATCGCAGCTCTGGAAGCCAAGGGCACGGACGTGAAGTGGGTCGGACCGGAGGGCTACGCCGCCTGGTTCCAGGATACCTACGATGCTCATGAAAAGGTCGCTATCGACATCGGGATGTACAAGAAACAGTAGGCGCGCGCCGTAAGGCTCGAACCTCTAAGGTCCTGTATGGTGAAGTCCGGCTGGCGCGCGCGTGCGGTCAGTCGGCTTCAACCTCGGGTATCCCGAGTGTCGCCAGGTCCTCATAAAATGAGGTCCTCGTGAATTGAGACCCTCGTCAACTGAAAAGCGGACGCCATCATGTCCCTGCCAAATCGCGACACGATCATTGCGATCGGTCTGCTATTTTTTACCGGCGTACTTATCTGGGCGAGTTTCGATATTCGAAGCCCTGATTATGGAACGCTTGCGCCCTCCGCCTGGCCGCGCAGCGTTCTGGGGATCCTGCTGGTCTTCGGCCTGATCTATCTCTTCCAGTCGCTGCGGGCCGCTCCGGCCGCGGCGAGTGCGGAGGAGAGCGAGGCGAGAGGCGGCCTCATGGGCTGGTTCGTGAAGTACCGCAATCCGCTCTGGTGCTACCTGATCTACTTTCTTTTTCTGGCCACCTTGCCGTTTTTCGGCGCTCTGATCGGCGGCATCCTGCTGGTGTTTTTCCTGCTGTCGGTTCTGGGCGGTTTTGCCCCCAAAAAGCTCTTGCTGCACGGCGCCATCGCAACGATTTCCATGGGCGCCATGTGGTCGATCTTCACCTTCGGGCTGCGTGTGATCCTGCCGCGAGGCTCACTCTTTGAAGTGATCTAGTCATGGATCGAAGTGATTTAGGGACAGGAAGCGCAAGAACATGTTGATCGAAAATCTCCTGGGCGCCCTTGGCGAAATCGGAAATATTCAAACCCTGGCCTTCATGATCGTCGGTGCGACAGCCGGTCTGATCTCGGGCGCCATTCCCGGTTTCACGATCGCCATGGCGGTTGTCCTCACGCTGCCCTTCACCTTTGGCATGCCGCCCGCGCAGGGGATCGCGACCATGATCGGCGTTTTTGTCGGCGGCCTTTCCGGCGGTTTGATGTCCGGCATCCTGACCGGGATTCCCGGCACGCCGTCTTCGGTCGCGACAACCTTCGACGGCTTTCCCATGGCGCGCAACGGCGATCCGGGTTTTGCGCTGGGATTGGGGGTCTGGGCCTCGTTTTTCGGCGGCATCGTCTCCGCGGTTCTGCTGATCGCCGTCGCGCCGCAGCTGGCGCGGGTCGGGCTTGAGTTTCAGCCCTGGGATTACTTCTCCCTGGTTTTCTTCGCACTCACCATCACCGCCAGCCTGGCCGGTCAGAACCTGATCAAGGGTCTGATCGCGGGCGCTTTGGGGCTTCTGATCGCGACTTTTGGCGAAGACGATATCAACGGCGTCTCGCGCTTTGACTTCGGTGTCGAGTACCTCCAGGAGGGCTTCGCGTTTCTGCCGGTCCTGATCGGCCTCTTCGCCTTCAGCCGTTTGATGACCGACGTGCGCGATCCTAAAACGGCGACCATGGCCCTGACCGAGATGCAGGATGTCAGTATCCGGATCGAGCACCGGCGGGCGGCGCTCACGGTCCTGAAGAGCTGGGGCAATCTGATCCGTTCCTCGCTGATCGGCGTCTTCACCGGTATTCTGCCTGCGGCCGGATCTTCGATCTCAAACGTGCTCGCCTATGATCAGGCCAAAAAAGCCTCCAAAACGCCGGAGAAGTTCGGCAGCGGTTTTGCCGATGGCATCATCGCGCCTGAGTCCGCGAACAATGCCACGGCGGGCGGCTCGTTGATCACTATGATGGCGCTGGGGATTCCCGGCGACATCATCACTGCGGTCATGCTTGGCGCGTTGCTGATTCACGACGTCATCCCAAGCCCCAGTTTCATCACTGAGGCACCGGTTCTGGCCTATTCGATCTTTCTGGCTTTCTTTATCGCCAATTTCCTGGTGCTGGGCCTGCAATCCGGTGCGCTGAAGCTCTTCGTGCTGGTGACACGGGTGCGCATGTACGTGCTCGCCGCCGTAATCCTGGCGTACTGCGGGATCGGCGTCTTCGCTTTGCACAACATCGTCTCGGACATCTGGACGCTCTTCATCTTCGGTATCGTGGGCTACATTCTGCGCAATCTGGGTTTCCCGCTGGCACCCGTCATTCTGGGTGTCGTTCTCGGGCCGATTGCCGAGAAGTGGCTGTCGCGCTCGCTGGCGATTTCAACCGATGTCTCGCTTTTCTTCACCCAGCCCTGGTCTCTGTTCTTTGTCATCGCCAGTGTCTTCTCTCTGCTCTTCACGCTCTACCAGCGTGACCGCGGTAAGAAACCCTGGACCCGTTTCTATCCGCCCGCTCTGATGCTGTCGCTTTCGGTGCCGCTTTTCATGATGGGTGGGGTGGTGCGCCCGATCGTGGCCGCAGGCCTGATCGCATTCGGCCTTTACCTCCTGTACCGCGCGCAGAAAACTCAAACGGTCACCGAGGGTTAAAGCAGACAAAATGGACTATGTCCCACTGGGCCGCACAGGCTTGAGAGTCAGCGCCGCCGGGCTTGGTTGCGGCGGTCACAGCCGTCTCGGTCAGGGCAGCGGCGAGAGCCGGGCGCATTCGGTCGGGATCGTCAGGGCCGCGCTTGATCTCGGTATCAACTTCATCGACACGGCAGCCGTTTACAGGACGGAAGAGATCGTCGGCGATGCCCTTGCCGGGCGGCGCGATGATGCGATCATTTCCACCAAGCTTCCCATCGTGCCGCCTGGAGAGTCTCCCCTGGGCCAGCAGTTCGTGACGGGCGAAAGCCTGGCATCGAGCCTCGAGGAGTCTTTGCGGCGCCTCAAGACCGACTACGTCGATATTCTGCATTTGCACGGAGTCATGCCGGATCAATATGGCTATTGCCGCGAGGAACTCCTGCCAGCCCTTGACCGGTTTCGTGACCAGGGCAAGATACGCTTCCTGGGACTGACGGAACGTTTCATCCACGATCCGCAGCATGTCATGCTGAGCCGGGCCCTGCAGGATGATATCTGGAACGTCGTAATGGCCGGCTTCAACCTGATCAACCCCTCGGCCAGGCAGCGGGTCTTCGCGCAGACCAGGTCCAAGGAAATCGGGACCCTGGTGATGTTCGCCGTGCGCCGCGCGCTCAGCAATTCGGAAGCCCTGACGGAATTGATCGCCGATCTCGTCCAGCAGGACCTGATCCCGTCCGATGCGCTCGAGGAGGAGGATCCCCTTGGCTTTCTAAGATCGCTGGGCGGCGCCGGGTCTGTGGTCGAGGGCGCCTATCGTTTTTGCCGGCATGAACCCGGCGCCGACGTCGTTCTGACCGGCACCGGCAATGCGGACCACCTGCGCGAGAACGTGGCGTCGATCCTGTCGCCAGCGCTCGCGCCCGACTGTCTCGCGCAGCTCGAAGAGCTTTTCGGAGCCATCGATTCCGTGTCCGGTAACTGAGGGTCAAAGCATGCGCCTGCTTGCCTGCCAGATCGAGATTCCGCCGACACCGACTCCAGCGGCCAGAGATGCGCATCTTGATCTTGTCGCTCGGAACCTGGCGGATGCGCTTGCTCAAACCCCGGCTGATCTCGTGGTTTTGCCGGAGCTCTCGGCCATAGACTATTCACGGGACTCCTTCAGCCGGCTTGACGCGCTTGCCGAAGATCTTTCAGGTCCGTCGTTCGAACGTTTTCGTGAGACAGCCAGGCGTTTCGACGTGGCTGTCGTTTACGGTATTCCGCGCAGAGGGGACGATGGCTATCGTATTTCTCAGGTTGCGGTCGGCCCCGATGGCGAGGTGATGGGTTGCTTCGATAAACTCCACCTGGCGCAGTATGGCGCCTCCATGGAAAAAGAATACTTCCAGCGCGGCGAGGCGCCCTTTTCCTTTTCCTTTCGTGGCGTCAAAATCGCGCCGATCATCTGCTATGACATCCGTTTTCCGGAACTCGCCCGATCTCTTGCGCTGGAGCACAAGGCGGATCTGATCCTGCATTGCGGCGCCTACGCGCGCGACCCGTCCTTTTACAGTTGGCATCATTTCGTGGTGGCCAGAGCACTGGAGAACCAGCTTTACCTCCTGAGCCTCAATCGCGCCGGAACCGCGTTCGGGAACTCGATATTCTGCCCGCCCTGGATCGATGAGGTGTCTCCGGCCTTGAGATTTCCCGAGCATGAAGAAGCCTTCATCACCTGCGAAATCGATCCGGCGCGCATTGCGGCGACACGGCGGGAATACAGTTTTCTGGCTGACAGACTTCCAAGCTACGGCTCTTAGTCAGGCTTGGTGGGCGCTATTCCGCCGATACAAGGGCGTACTCCTTTTCTTTCCGGCTTCGGGTCGGATGTCCTTCAGAGGGCGCAAGCTCATCCATGATCTCATGCCAGCAGGCTTTTTCATTGGGTGATGCATATTTCAACGGCAGGTCACCGGGTGCGATATCGATCACACCGCTGTTGAGGATCATGTAGGGCGTGCCCTCCAGCTCGACCGGCAGGGGCGATCCGCAGGTGCTGCAAAAAGCGCGTGCGTAGGCCGGGGGTGATTTCAGCAGGGGCGCCTTGTAGACGCGGATCTGCTCCTGCCCTTCGATCCAGCGGAATCCGCCACCGTGTGCCAGCATCTCCGGCGTAAAAGCGCCCCCGGTGGCTTTGCGGCAGCGCGCG
This sequence comes from Denitrobaculum tricleocarpae, assembly GCF_007004665.1. GTDB lineage: Bacteria > Pseudomonadota > Alphaproteobacteria > Kiloniellales > Kiloniellaceae > Denitrobaculum > Denitrobaculum tricleocarpae. Next base: position 17,051 of record NZ_ML660074.1, read on the forward strand.
GCATGACAGTTCTGCACCGGGCTGACATAGCCGGAAATCTCGAACTTTACCTCACCACAGAGGCAACTGCCTTGCAGCATATGTACTTCCCCCTCGTCCAGATTCGCATCGTCGGAACTCGCATCATCCGATCTCATGTGAAATTGAATTTAATACCGATTGTTCCTTAAATAGGTATTCAAGACGGAAAGTTTGAGGGGCTTAGTGGAACGGGAATGTGTCGCCCTGGTGCATATTTGAACCAGCCTGAGCACCATCCTAAAGCTCGCCCAGGGACGGCCGGACACCCGATCAGGCTTGACGGCCGGCGGATGGGAGACTGCCCGGAAAGGTTTGCGGTTCAGCCCTTTCCGAGCACCGTCTCGACTGCGGCCCTGGTTGCCGAGACGATCGTTTCGGCCTCTTCGGTGGTCAGGCAGAGCGGCGGCGCAAAGCCCAGGATATCGCCCTGCGGCATGGCACGTCCGATGACTCCCTGTTCGGCGAGCGCTGCGGCGACCCTGGGACCGATCTTCTGCGCGGGATCGAAGAACACCCGATCATCCTTGTCTTCGACGAATTCCAGCGCGGCCAGCAGGCCTTCGCCGCGCACCTCGCCGACCTTCGGGTGGTCGGTAAGGACATCGCGCAGCAACTGATTGAAGCCGGCGCCGGTCTTCGCTGCGTTCGAGACCAGATCCAACTCGTCGAGCAGTTTGAGATTGGCGACCCCGGCCGCCGCGCAGATGGGGTGCGCCGAATAGGTCCAACCGTGCCCGATCGGACCCATTGCGTCCGATCCCTGCTCCAGCACCGCCCACACGCGGTCGGCAACGATACTCCCCGACAACGGCGCGTAAGCGGAGGTCAAACCCTTGGCGATGGTGATGATGTCCGGCTTCAGGCCATAGTGATGGGAGCCGAACATGGAGCCCAGGCGTCCGAAGCCGGTCACCACTTCGTCGGCGATCAGAAGCACATCGTATTTCTTGAGGACAGCCTGGATTTTTGCCCAGTATCCGCTGGGGGGCGGCACGATGCCGCCGGTTCCCAGGATCGGTTCACCAATGAAGGCCGCGATCGTGCCGGGGCCTTCCGCGAGGATCAGTTCTTCCAGCTTGTCGGCGCAGGACTGCGAGAAGGCTTCTTCGTCCATGGCGCGGTCGTCGCGCCGAAAATAATAGGGGGCTTCCGTGTGCAGAATTGGCGGACGCGGCAGGTCGAAAGCCTTGTGAAACAGATCCAGCCCGGTCAATGAACCGGTCATGACACCCGACCCGTGGTACCCGCGCCAGCGTGAGATGATTTTCTTTTTCTCCGGCCGGCCCAGAACATTGTTGTAGTACCAGACCAGCTTGATGTTGGTCTCGTTCGCATCCGAGCCGGACAGGCCGAAGTAAACCCGGTTCAGGCCTTCCGGCGCGCGCTCGGCGATCATCTTCGCCAGCGTGATCGAGACCTCCGTGCCATGGCCGACGTAGCTGTGGTAGTAGGCCAGCTCGTGGGCCTGCTTTGCGATTGCCTCGGCGATCTCGGTCCGGCCATAACCCACATTGACGCAATAGAGCCCGGCGAAGGCATCCAGGCTCTTCCTGCCGTCCCGATCGACGATATGGACACCGCTGCCGCCGGTGACGATCCGGTTGGGTGTCTCGCCACGGGCGTGTCCGGCCATGTTGGTCGAAGGATGAAAGAAGTGGGCGCGGTCCCACTGATCGAGCTGATCGTTGCGTTGGGTCATAAAGCGGTCGCTTCCGTGCTGGGCGAACAGTCGGTTCGCGTGGACGAACGATGCAAAGACGCTATGCGCCCTGTCGGCGATTGGCAACGCCGTCATCTCCCTCGCGCATCAAATTCGTTCGGTGAGAGAAGGCGCGTTTTCGTAAAGGCGCAGCCGCCCGCATTTCCTGCCGCCGCGGTATCTTCATGGCAATACGCTGCCGTGCGAAACATGGTTGAACTCTATGAAAATATAAGGTTTTCTGTGTTTTTGCGCCTGTGCATGAGGCTGATGAAACGGCTCGGAACCGCCGGGCTACTTCATTTCCCGTGTTGGGTCGCGGAAAAGCGGTGGCAAGCACCACGATTTGGAAACGGATGGCCGGACCGGCGGATTGGTTGATCATGATTACGATACGTCCTTACGACACCACAGACTGGTCCAGGCTGTGCGAAATACATGATTCTGCGCGCCTTGACGAGTTGGATGCCAGCGTTGGCAGAGACGCGTTTCTCACTCTGGAGCAAACAGCCGAGAACGAAGGCTTGTTTGACAACACGCTGGTCGTGGCGGAAGTGGATCACTTCGTTCAGGGTTTTGTCGCCTACAGCAAGGAAGAGCTCGCCTGGCTCTACGTCGACCCCAAGTTCTACCGGAGAGGTGTAGGCCGCGCGCTCGTCCGGCATGCGATGAGTGCGTCGGCGCCGATAATCCAGATCGAGGTGCTCGAGGGCAACAGACCTGCGCTCGAGCTTTATCTCTCTGAAGGATTTAAGGTCGTCAAGCGCGTCGAGGGAAACCTGGTGGGGAATGAGACCTTTGCGGCGGCAGGGCTTCTGTTGGCACGGGAAGACCTCCCAGGAACATGACCGCTTGTGGCGGTCCGGTGATAAGTTCAACGTTACCCGGCTTCCGAAAGTCTATGCAAACCATCGCTTGAAACCGCGCCGTCATCAATGCTTGCGATGACTGAACTGGCGCGTTTGAGCGAGACATTCATCCCGCGGACTGTTATTCGAAGTTACGTCTGCAGCTATCCGCGAGAGTGCTTCCGTGCCCGATATTGCCCTGAACTTCAGCCGAGCCGAGTATGCTGATCGCCTGATCAAGACCCGCGCGGCCATGGAAAAGGCAGGGGTTGAAGTGATCATCGTTTCCGACCCTGCGAACATGGCCTGGCTGACCGGTTATGACGGTTGGTCCTTCTACGTCCATCAGGCCGTGATCGTCGCGCTGGAGGGCGAGCCGGTCTGGTGGGGCCGCAACATGGACGGTAACGGCGCGCGCCGCACCGTCTACATGGCTGAAGACAACATCGTTGGTTATCCGGACCACTATGTGCAGTCCACCGAACGCCATCCCATGGATCATCTTTCCGACAGCCTGAAAGCGCGGGGCTGGGACGGCCTGCGGATCGGGGTCGAGATGGATAACTACTGGTTTTCGGCGGCGGCCTTCGAGTCGCTCAAAAATCACCTGCCAAACGCGCGCTTTAGCGATGCGACGGCGCTGGTCAACTGGCAGCGCGCGGTCAAAAGCCCGACCGAGATCGAATTCATGCGCCGCGCCGCGCGGATTGTCGAGGCCATGCACGCGCGGATCCTGGAACTGGCCGAGCCGGGCCTGCCGAAGAACGAGCTGGTCGCCGAGATCTATGCCACCGGGATCCGCGGCGCCGACGGTCATTGGGGCGACTATTCCGCCATCGTGCCCATGCTGCCCTCCGGGATGGATGCCACGGCACCGCATCTGACCTGGGATGACCGGCCCTTCAAACAGGGCGAGGGAACTTTTTTCGAGATCGGCGGCTGTTACCGCCGCTACAACTGTCCGCAGTCGCGCTCGATCTTCTTCGGCAAACCTCCGCAAAAGTATCTCGACGCTGAGATTGCCGTGCTGGAGGCCACCGCCGCCGGTCTGGAAGCCGCGAAACCGGGTAACACCTGTGAAGATCTTGCCACGGCTTTCTTTTCGACCCTGGACACGTTCGGCATCAAGAAGGAAGGCCGCTGCGGCTACGCCATCGGTCTCTCTTATCCCCCGGACTGGGGGGAACGTACCATGTCCTTCCGGGCCGGTGACAAGACGGTGTTGCAGCCGGGTATGACCTTCCACTTCATGCCGGCGATCTGGCTGGACGACGGCGGCCTGGAGATCACCGAGCCGATCCTGATCACCGAGACCGGTGCGGAATGCCTCTGTTCGACCCCCCGCAAACTCTTCATCAAGGACTGAGAAAGAGCCCATGACCGAATCCGATCTGCGTCCCTCGCCCATCACGGCAACCGTCGATTTCGACGCCGACGGCGTTCAGCACGGCTTCCTGCGATTGCCCTACAGCAGCGACGAGTCCGCCTGGGGCGCAATCATGCTGCCTGTTACCGTGGTGAAGAGAGGCGAGGGGCCGACCGCGCTCTTGAGCGGGGGCAATCACGGCGATGAATACGAAGGGCCCATCGCGCTTTTCGATCTGGCGCAAAAGCTCACAGCGGAAGAGGTCTCTGGCCGGGTGATCATCGTGCCGGCCATGAACTATCCCGCCTTCTGCGCCGGCACCCGCACCTCGCCCATCGACAAAGGCAACATGAATCGAATGTTCCCTGGGCGGCCGGACGGCAGCGTTACGGAGAAAATCGCGGACTATTTCACCCGCGTTCTGCTGCCTGTCTCCGACATCGTGCTGGACATCCATGCCGGTGGAAAGACACTGACTTTCCTGCCCTTCGCTGCCACGCTTTCGCGTCGTGACAAGGATCTGGAAGCGAAGGGTTTCGAGGCCGTGGCCGCCTTTTGCGCGCCCTGGTCCGTGCGGCTGGACGCCATCGACTCGACCGGCATGATCGATGCGGCCGCCGAAGAACAGGGCAAGGTCTTTATCACCACGGAACTGGGCGGCGGCGGCAGCGCGAGCGCAGAGACCGTCAGCATCGCGAAGCGCGGGGTACGCAATCTGCTCCGTCACGCCGGCATTCTCACCGGCGAGATCGAACAGTCGCCGACCCGCTGGCTCGATTTGTCCTCCGGGGACTGTTTGATTGTCGCCGAAGACCCGGGTCTGCTCGAGCTCTGCGTCGATCTGGGTGATCCTGTGACGGCCGGTGATCTCATCGCGCGAATCTATCCCATCGGCCGTACAGGCGTGGCACCGCTGGAATATCGCGCCAAAGTTTCCGGACTGCTCGCCGGCCGGCACTTTCCGGGCCTGATCAAACCGGGTGACTGTCTGGCGGTGATTGCAGAAGTGGAATAGCGATCTGTCAAAAAAAACCGACCATTGGTGCGACTCATGTCAAAGCGCATGGTTCTGACGCTGGTTCAAAAGGCGGAATTATAAACAGTGGCTATGACTGACAGGTGCAAAACCAAAGATCTGCGATCGATTGTGCTCCTGTAATCACTGGGTGGAGTCAAGCGAGCCCCAGCCCGGTGAAGCTGCGGTTGGGGCTCACTTCGTCCGCTCACCTGGTGAGCGGACCTATTTTACCTCCCGGTCTCGGCAGCAGACGTTTCGTCAAGCGGGACGACTACAATTCGAAAGACCTCCGGAACGCTCAGGCCTGAATCATCCAGCATCAGATGCCGCAGCCTGCCCTCGCTCACGGCGACCTCGTTGCCGAGGAGGGTGAGATTGAGGGGCATGTCGAGACCGTCGGCGAGTGTCTCGACCTCGAGGGGGGAAGGACCGTTGGGATCGATCACAAGCAGCTTACCGTCACCGCTTCGGACCGCGCCCTCGAGAACGAGGAGCCGCCCGTCGGGTGCCAATGCAAGGCCATCCGGATTCTCGATCCTGCGCGTCAGCTCCAGCGGTTCGACCTGAGCGGCGGCCTCATCGAGAGTGACCCGAAGCAAGGCGCCTTCGCTGTAGAGGCCGATGATCAGATCCCCGTCCCGCGTCATGACAATGCCTGCCGGACCCAGATCCCCAGGCGACAGCAGGGGGGCGTCCGTGACAGTTTCAAACGCCGCGCCTGGGGCGGCGAGATGCAGGATACGATCCCTGATGCTGTCGGTTATGTATATGCCTCCCGTGCCATCGAGCGCCATATCGTTTGCGAAACCGTCATCCGGCAGGGTTGATGACCAGACAACACGGCGTTGGGCGATGTCTATCGCGCCAATCCGATGCGGGCGCCGGACTTGCTCGCCATCGATCTCCTGGCCCAGGAAATCGGGAGATGCGACCCACAAAAGGCCGGTCGTCGGGTCGAAGCGAAGCGCGGTCCCGGCAAACACCGTTTCCGTTTCCTGAAAAGCACGCTCGATTGTCCCCTCGGGCGTGATGCGCAAGATGTCGCCACTGGTCACAGAGCCGACATAAAGGGTCCCGTCAGGGGTCGTGGTTATCCCGTTGGGGTAATCGAAGCTGGTCGGCAGCGGAATTTCCCTCACGCTATCTGCGGCATGAGCCTCATCCATGCCGGCCAGCGCTGCTGTGATCAGAAATGCGCAGAACAGATATGAAAGGCCGTCGCGAAGGCCGGGCCTTGAGGGTGGGGTGCGATGGCGTTCGGCTGCCCTCCCGGATGGCGCCGAGGCGGCGAGGCCTGCAATCATATCGGGACGTGAGGTCATCATGAGGGAATCTCCTGCTGGAATAAGGTCGACTTTGTGATCAGGAAGCGCCTTCGCGCCTGGCGAGAAGGCGGCTTGCTCCGCCCGGTCAGTCATGACCGTTGACCTGCTATGGCGTAACCGCCATCGATAAGGATCGCCTGGCCGGTAATATTCACGGCGCGTTCGGAGAGGAGGAAAGCAGCCAGTTGAGCGGTCTCCCGCGCGGTCCCCAAGCGGCCCGTGGGATGCGCCTTCCCAAATTCCTCGAGACGTGTCGCGTCGTTGTTAAAGGCGGCGCGTGTCATGTCCGTGTCGATGCCACCTGGGTTTATGTTGTTGATACGAATGCCCAGAGGAGCGAGTTCCAGGGCGGCTGCGCGCAGCATCCCGTCCATTCCTGCCTTGCTGGCGGAATAGCTTGTCGACCCGGGCAGGGCGCCGACGGCAAGCCAAGATGAGGTATTGACGATCGCGCCCCCGCCGGTCTTGCTCATTTGAGCGGCCTGCGCCCGCAGAGACATCCACACCGACGTCAGGTTGGTCTCGATCGTATGGTTCCAGTCCGCCGGCGTTTGCTCGAGCATCGGCGCAAACCTGCCGATGGTTCCAGCGTTATTGAAGGCAAAGTCGAACGCGCCGAAAGCGTCCAGGGTTTCCGCGACAATGCGGGCGTGATCCTCAGCTCGTGTCACATCTGCCACGATGGGCACCGCCTGACCGCCCTCATCCCTGATCTCTTGAGCGAGTTCGTCCAGGCGGTCCTTTCGCCGGGCGACGATCGCAACTCTTGCGCCTTCCTCTGCGAAAAGCCTCGCCGCAGCGCGGCCAATGCCCAAACTGGCGCCAACCACGACACCGGCTTTTTCTTTGAGAAGACCTGTCATGTTCCTCATTCCTCTGTTTCCACTTGGTCTGTTTCCACTTGGACAGAGACGTAAGGGTTCCCACGTGACGTGATAATCGCTTCCAAACGCGACAGATAATCCCATGACAGATAACAATCAGCTGCACACGTTGGCCGGAGACAAAATGTCTCTGCTGCAGGCTTTCACCGAAACCGCCCGCCGCTTGAGCTTTGTAAAAGCTGCCGCGGCGCTCGACATCACGACATCTCTGATGAGCCGCCGTGTGAGGAAGCTCGAAAACCTGCTCGGAGTACAATTGCTTGTGCGCACGACACGGCGCGTTACTCTGACAGAAGCGGGCGAGGTCTATTTGACCTATATTGAACGCATTCTTGCGGATTTGCAGGAAGCAGATGCCGCCGCTACATCGCTGGGTGCCAGACCGGCCGGTCTCTTGACCGTTTCGGTGCCCTGGATCTTCGGCCGCTTATGGGTGGCGCCAGCAGTTCCCGACTTCATGAATGAGAATCCTGCGATCCGGGTCGATCTTCGATTCACGGATCACTACGTCGATTTAGTCGATGAGCGGATAGATGTCGCCGTCAGGATCGGTGAGCTCAAGGATTCCTCTCTGCGTGCACGGCGGCTTACCGATAACCGGCGTCGTCTCGTGGCATCTCCCCGCTACCTCGACCGTCACGGACGTCCTGCCTCGCCGGAGCAGCTCCTCGCGCACAAGTGTCTTCACTTCCCAAATCTGGCGAGCGGCGATCGCTGGTTACTTGAGAGAGACGGTGAGACCCAACTGGTGCCAATCAGTCCTTGGTTACGCGCCAATGACGCAGCGGCGCTTCTCGATGCGTCGTGCGCTGGCGCCGGGATCTCGCTCCTGTCGGATTTCATCACGGGCGAAGCGCTTCAGTCTGGTGCACTGGAGACTGTGCTGCCCGGGTGGTCGGTCCCTGTGACCGGCATCTATGCGGTTTACCCTGAAGCGAGTTACGTTCCAGCAAAAACACGAGCCTTCGTGGATTTTCTGCTCAAGAGGTCGAGAGGCCCGCTTTCATAAAGCAATTCACGTTTGTATGGGCTCAAAACTCACTGCCTCTTAGGGTCGGGACTCAATTGATCCACCAAGTGATGGAAGCGGCGAGGCATATGGCCGCGAGGAAGGTGTCGGCACGCTTGTCGTAGCGGGTCGCTATCCTCCTGAAATCCTTGAGCCTGCAGAACATT
>NZ_ML660075.1 GCF_007004665.1 Denitrobaculum tricleocarpae
CGGTCGCGCGGGTATAGCCGTCGCAGATCATGCCCGCGTTGGTCTCATGCGCGCAGTCCCAGAAAGTCACGCCCGCGCGCGGAAACAAATCCGATACCGGCATCATCGCTGACCCGATAATCCCAAAGGCATGCTCAATACCATGCATCTGCAAAACCTTCACAAAGGCTTCTTCCGTCGTCATCTTCATAATGTCTATCCCTCTCTTGTCGTCATCAGGCGGAAGACGTTTCGCCTTGCTCCCCTGAGGTGAAGTTCTGAACCCTCGTTCCGACGGGTTCAGGTTCGGTTTCTATTTTCGTTTCTCGTCGTTCAGGTAGTACCAGACATACATCGCCCGCTGGCCGATCCGGCGGAAGGGCGTCAGGACGCCGTGGCTGGGCAAGGGTGAGGTAAAGATCGGCAGATCCAGTCCCCCTCCCTTCCCGGCCACCATCTGCGCCATGCGCCGGCCGGCCTGTGCCGAATACATCACCCCGTTCCCGCCGTAGCCCAGCGCATAGAAAATCGACTGCCTGGGGTCGGGCTGAAAGATCCTGGGCATCATGTCGTGACTGACGTCCACCCAGCCCCACCAGGAATAATCCAGATCGATCCCGCGCAAGACCGGAAACTTTCGGTATAGGCCTTCCTGCAGCAACGCCAGATGTTTCGGGTTCTCTGCGTCCGCGCCGGTGATCGCGCTGCGGCTGCCGATCTGAACCCGCCCGTCGGGCAGCTGACGGTAGTAGTGGCGCAGGGTTCGGGTGTCGGTCAGCACCATATTGGTCTTGAAGTTACAGGCGTCGCGCTCCTCGTCGGTCAGCGGCCGGGTGACGATCGAATTGGAGAGAACCGGCATCAGACGGTTCTTGGTGCGGTTATGCAGGCCCGGCGGTGTGTAGCCTGCTGTCGCGAGCGCCACGGCGCGGGCCCGCACGGTTCCGCCGGGCGTGGTCAGGTGATGCACGCCGTCGACCGTCTTCCAGCCCATGACGGGACTGGAAGGATGAACGGTCGCACCCAGCTTCCGCGCCAGTTTGATGTAGCCGAAGGCAAGCTTGGCCGCGTGAATGCCGATGCCGTCCGGCTCGTGCATGGCCGCAAGGCCTTCCTCGTCTTTGACAAAGTCCCGGTGCAGTTCTTCACGGGACAGAATGCGGGTGCCGTAGCCGAAAGCGCTGTTCAGCAACTCGGATTCCCGCTCGATCATCGCCTTCATACGCTGATTGTGCGCGATGTAGAGATGCCCGCCCCGCTGCGGATCGCAGTCGAAGTCGTCGGAAAGAATCAGGTCCCGGAACACATCGAAGGCCTCGGAAACTTCCGCATGCAGGCCTTTGGCGACATCCAGACCCCAACGCCTGATCCACTCGGAGCGCTTGAGGCGGCCGGAGGAGATCTGCGCCTGCCCGCCGTTGCGGGTGCTGCAGCCCCAGGCCAGGGTGTTGGCGTCGAGCACGGCGGCCTTGATGCCGTGTTCCTTGGCCAGATGGATCGCGCAGCTCAGCCCGGTGTAGCCTGAACCAACGACCGCGACATCCACGTCGACATCCTGCGAGATGGGTCCATCGTCCTCGGGCGGCGCCCCCGCCGTACCGACCCAATAGGTCGGGGCATAGTCACGGTTATGGCCCGGCCCCCGGTCAACAAGGGGGTCGTAGCGCGGATCGTAACTGCTTTTCGGCCAGTGCTTCGGACGCTTATCGCCTGGCGCTGCGGTATCTCTGGTTTGTAGGACTTGATCGGCCATCAGATGTCCTCCCACTTCAGGCGCCGTGCCTCCGGGCTGCATGACGACGGACATGGCGGGTCACGCCTTGAAGAGAGGGCGGTTCTTGCGAAGCGCCTGCTTGACGACGATTTTGCCGTTGCGCAGAGTGAAGAGATCTGCACCCTCGGCTTCGACGCGCATACCGTCTTTATCGGTGCCGCTGAAGGTCCATTCGGACACCGCGCGGTCTTCGTAGACGAAATGGCTGTGATGGTCCCAATGGGCATCGGGCATGGCCGCCCAGACACCGGAGAAAGCCGCCGCGATGGCGTCCGCGCCCTCGATCTTCGAGCCGTAGACTTCGGGACCGCCGACCGGATAAAAAACACAGTCTTCCGCAAAAGCCTTCATGACACCTTCGACGTCATGCTTGTTGAAGGCGTCGAAGGTCGCGACGAGATCCTCAACGGTAATTTGCTTGCTGCCCGAAGTCATCGGCGTGTCCTTCCCTGCTTGAACTCTCATTTGAAAAGCCTCTGTTCCAGGGGCCACCCTGGGGGCACCGGGAAAATGACGAGAGTCACGCCGGGCAGATAGGGCCAGTTCAGGAGTTCGCTAGAGCCAATATTACATGGCGTGCCGGAAAAGCCAGTCGTCGCGGCAACTGGATCTAGTGATTTCCGAATCTGGATCTATGGCGGATCAAGGCCCGTGAAGCGCGAAGCGAGGCACCCTGGGGGCTTCCGGGCCCTTGAACCGCAGGAGAGCTGACAACGGAAAGCGCCCCCAGCGCCTGTCGTACTGAGCGGCATTCGCCGATCCATCCGTACCCGCTAGGCTTTACAAAGGCTGCCTCGGGCCGGCCCTAGGGTCTGTTGAGGTTCAGGATATCGTCGTGGCGGATCATATGTTTTCAGCGGTTAGGAGCGAGTGGCGCCATGTGGCGGGCCCCACACAAGGCGCTCGCGACGCAAGTGCTGAAAATATATGATCCGTCCTGAAAGGATTGGCCAGAGCTAAATCAAGCTCGCGTCGCTCATCGTTGAATATGCCCAACATGTTCTGCCTCCTCGCTCCTAATCTTGATTTAGCTCTGGCCAACCCCGGCGGTATCCTGAACCTCAACAGACCCTAGAACAGATCCCCTCGGCGGAACGCGATCCGCGCTGGAGGACCGGATTTGCATGCGGGACCGAGCAGATCTATTTTTGACCGTCAAAGCGGTGGGATTTCCAAAGGTGCAGGAAAGCATGAGCGGTCTATTGGTCAAGGGTATGAGCGGGCGCAAAACCATCGCCGCCGTCATTGTTGTGGTGGGTCTCCTGGCCGCCCTCTTCATTCCCAACCTGATCTGGGCGGGCAGAACATCGCTGCAAATCGTCAACACGAGTCCCTGGCCGCTCGAGGGTATTGAGATCGAGTTTCAAGGCGGGCGCGAAACCCTCGAGAATCTGCCGGCGGGCGACAAGGCAACCATCTTGCTGCCTGTCAAAGGCGAGACGGAGATGACCCTGCGATACCGGATCACACCGGGCGCAGGCGCACAAATGCAGGAGCGCGGTTGCGATGCCGGATACATCGAAGCCGGCCTTTATTACGTCACGGCAGAGATTGACAAATTGGGCGCGGCGGTCTGCCGCGTTGAAATTGCGTCGCCGGACCGGCTTCTGATCTTCGAGATGTTCTGACAATACTCCGGGCGCAGAAACTCCGATGCCCACCCCTCTTCACCGCACAACCCGGTCCTTCATAAACGCATAGCCCTATACACTTTTTGGGGAATGACGCGACACATGACCGAACTTACCTTCCTGTCAAGAAACTGGAGGGTTCAGTTATGAAAAAACTATTTGCCTTAAGCTTTGCAGGCGCCGTGTCAGTCGCGGCCCTTGCAACATTTGCCGCCGGTGCAACCCGCGCCGCAACAGTTACCGAAACACCATCCTTTGCCGGCGAAAGCCAACGCGCCAAAAGTGCGCAGGCTTCGTTGCGTTTTGTCGACTCCGACCTGAACGGCAGTCTGGAGGCCGGAATTCTTCGTCAGACTTTGGCCCCTTTTTGAGATCTCACAGCTGCGCGGTAGCAGCGCAAGACAAATGAAATTTTGAATTCGAATGACCTGACTTCCGGCACCTGGACCAAATCACACAGAGGGTCTTCCCGCAGGTGCCGGACTTTTTTGCAGAGTTGAATCAAGGCGTCGTCACGCCGTGAAGCGATCAGGTCCGAGAAGCAATTGGCTCAGCAGGAAGATGGCAAAATACCGCCGGCACCACGGCTCCCTGGACGTCGACGCAATCAAGATCACCAGCGTCTCGACTTACATCTAGAGCAGATCCGGTTTAGATGGAATCGCCTTCGGCGATCCGTCGTACCGGTGAGTCTGCTCTAACTGTTTGATGTAGAGCGGGTTCACATGTGTTAGCGAAAACACAGAGTGTTTCCGTTAAAACATGACGCGCTCTATTGCCTGATTCCCGAGGACATCACTCTCGATCCGATCGAGGTGACACAGCAGTGGATAGCACGCCATGAGCCGGTGAACGGCGGTTACTTTCTGCGCTTTGAAAACGGGCTGACGGGATTCATGACCGCCGAGATGTTTGAACGGGAATTCAAACCTGTAGGTCCGGCTGAAACCTCTTAAAGGCTGAAACTGCAATTACTGCGGCGGCAGAAAAACCTGATTAAAGGACTCGCGGAGCCAGAGGATCGTCGCCTGAACACGCTTGGTCTGTACCGTATCGGGATGCGCGTGCAGATGAAGGTCCCGCATCAGTTCAGGTTCCCCCTCGCCGATCCGAACCAATTCATCGTCCTGCTCGGCCAGGCACATGGGCACCAGCCCCTTGCCCACGCCATTGCGGATGGCCTCGAACACGATACCGGCATCCGTGGCGGTCAGTCGGACCGGTTCATTCCGCCTCCTGATCCGGCTCTGGGTGCGGGTGATGTTAGGGCGCAGAGCATCTTCGTCGTAAAACGACACCCAGCCGAGCTGATCGGACTTCGCCCAGCGTGAGCGGTACACCGCGTAGGGCACTTCGCCGAGCTTGATCGCAAACGCGCCGTCCCGCGGCTCGACCTCAAACCAAAGCGCCAGAGACGCTTCGCCGCGGACGAGGCTGCGTGGGACATGAGAGACAGTGCGAAGATCGAGGCGCGGGTGCTTGGCTAAAAACGGCGCCATGACCAGGCGGCTCAAGCGGCTGATCGTCCAGGCATTGCCAAGCAAACGAACAATGCCGACCGGCCCGGAATCCGCCGAGGTCACCGCATCTTTTAACTGCTCAACCCGGCGCTCCACATCGATCGCCTTTGCAATCGCAGCCTGACCGGCGTCTGTCAGAGCAAAGCCGGTTTTCGAACGCACAAAAAGAATGACACCGAGGTCCGCCTCAAGCGCGGAAAGCCTGCGCCCGGCCGTTGACTGGTCAATTCCGAGCATATATGCCGCCTGTGTCAAGGATCCCAGGCGGCTGATCGCCAGCGCCACCTTTAAGTTATCCCAGTCCATTCCTCCAACTCCCCGGACACATCATGCAAAAATGCATAATGCTTATGCTTTTTCGCGGGTTCAACCCCGACAACTTTGAGTGTAACTAATCAAAGGCGTGCGGCGCGCGCAGGCGGTCACGCGTCTGCAATAATAAAACCATATATGATACAAATACATATAATACAAATACTTAATAAGCATGTAGCTGCACAATACCACTCAGGATTGCATTCCTGAGTGCAGTTGCGCATGTGAGTGTGTAACTGAAGCATTGGGAGATGCAAATGGCGCTCACCATCCAAGAAGTGCAGCTCTTACGGGACAGCTTTCGCGAAATCGCGGTCAAGAGCGAGCAGGCCGGCGATCGCTTCTACAAGATCCTCTTCGAGAAAGATCCCGAGGCGCACATCCTGTTCACAAATGACATCGGGCGCCAGGGCACAATGCTGATGAGCAAGCTCGGCATTATCGTCTCCGAACTGCACAACATGGAATCCCTGGCGCCCATGCTGGAGGGATTGGCAATGCGGCACGTCGCCTACGGGGTGAAAAAAGAGCACTATCCGATCGTCGGTGAAGTCCTGATCCAGTTACTTTCCGAAATGCTCGGCGACGAATTCACACCCGAAGCGGAGGCGGTCTGGATCAAGGTCTATGTCGAGCTCGCGGACCTCATGACCGAGGTCGCTTACCCGGACCTCGACTGACACCCACGCAAACTCTGGCTTTATCGCCGACTCTGGTCTTTACCCCAGAGCCGGAGTCTTCTATTTGGTGATCTGTCGCCGCAATCAGATCACCGAAGCGCAATGACAGCGGAAGCCCACGCAAAGTCCTACTACGCCGCAACGGCAAACCGGCACAGCGATTATCCCTCGCTGAGCGAGGACAGCTCCTGCGATGTCTGCGTAATCGGAGGCGGTTACAGTGGTCTTTCCAGCGCACTTCATTTGGCCGAGCGCGGGTACGACGTCATCCTGCTGGAGGCCAACCGGATCGCTTGGGGCGCCTCTGGACGCAACGGCGGACAGGTCGGGAGCGGCCAGCGGCAGGAGCAGGACGTCCTGGAGGACATGCTGGGCATCGCCGACGCCCGGCACCTATGGGATCTGGCCGAAGAATCCAAGACTGTGGTGAAAACGCGGATCGCCAGGCACAAGATCGATTGCGACCTTAAGCCGGGCATCCTGCACGCGGCCTCCAAGCCGGCGGATGCCGCTGACTTCGAGCCCTATGTCGAGAAGCTGGCGCGGGAGTATGGCTATGCGCATCTGCGCAGCGTCTCGAGGGAAGAGATCGGCGCGATGCTCGGGACCAACCGCTATCACGGCGGTATCCTGGACAGTGACTCGGCGCACCTGCACCCCCTCAACTACGCGCTCGGCCTCGCCGGGGCCGCCGATGACGCAGGCGCACGCCTGTTTGAGGCTTCGCGCGTTACCGGCTATCAGGATGGTGCGGTCTGCCGGATCGCCTGCAACGGCCATCAGGTGATCGCCCACCATGTGGTCCTGGCCTGCAACGGCTATCTGGAGCGTCTCGAGCCGCGGCTGGCGGGCAAGATCATGCCGATCAACAACTTTATCCTGGCCACCGAACCCTTGGGTGAAGCACTGGCCGGAGAGCTCATCCGCGACGACGTGGCGGTTGCGGATACCAAATTCGTCATCGACTACTACCGGCTCAGCGCCGACCGGCGTCTTTTATTCGGCGGCGGCGAGAATTACCGGCGCAGCTTTCCCCCGGATATCGCGGGTTTCGTGCGCAAATACATGCTGAGGGTCTATCCCCAGCTGGAGAGCAAACGGATCGACTATTCCTGGGGCGGCACGCTGGCCATCACTTTAAACCGCATGCCTGATTTCGGCCGCCTCTCTTCAAACATTTACTTCGTGCAAGGCTTCTCGGGACATGGGGTCGCCATGGCCTCGCTGGCCGGAAAGCTGATCGCGGAAGCCGTGGCCGGAACCGCCGAGCGTTTCGATGTCTTCGCCCGCATCCCGACACGGCGTTTTCCCGGCGGCACCCTGCTGCGCTGGCCGGGACTGGTCTTGGGCATGCTCTACTACGCCCTGCGCGACAAGCTCTGACGCAATGAACGCTAGAGCGCGTCATGTTTTAACGGAAGCACTCTGTGTTTTCGCTAAAACATGTGAACCCGCTCTACATCTTATAGTCAGAGCAGATTCACCGGTACGACGGATCGCCGAAGGCGATGCCATCTAAACCGGATCTGCTCTAGCGGTCGGCGATGGAGCGGCAGGCACACCAATGCACAATCGCACCGTCACAGATATTCCAGTTGCCTGCCAGCAGTGCAATGATCGGCACGCCCCGGTCGCCGATATCGCCGGACAAGGGCGGCACCACGCAGTAGCGGCGGTCGCCGACGACACCACGCGGCACCGTCGCCGCGCTGCTGGGCGCCACGGGCGGGTTGTAAACCGATGACGGAACGGATGCGGGATTGTTGCCCAGGCTCAGGCCCGAGGGATAGGTCAGACGGTAATTCCAGACTTCCTCGCCCCCGCGCACGATGACCGGCACGTCCGGGTTGCTGCCGTCGGCGGCGATCATCTCCAGAAGGTGGTCGGGAAGCTGCTGAACGTCCTTGCGCGACTCGATGTAAGCCCCGACCGTGTTCAGGAGAGCCTCACCATGATGACACCAGAAGACCATGGTCACGCTCGGCGGCAGACGCACTTTGGGATAGTTCTTGTCGGTCACCGTGTTGAAGGAACCATGTCCCGCAAAGACGACTTCCTTCGGCTTGGCCTGCCCCCCGGCCATGGCATTGTTCATAAAGTCCGCACCCATGGGCGCTGAAATCACCGGACCGCTGCTCTCGACTTTACTGCGCGCCTTGCGCTTGAACCAAGACATAAGCTCCCTTCCCCAAGTATTCCTGCGAGCGAACCAATCGCTTTCTATGCATAAGGCTGCCTGAAAAGCGCGCAAAAATCTACTGTACGAAAACAAACGGCGGGCAGCAGCCGTCCGATCACCTCCTCTGCACAGCGTTCATGACGGCGCGGTAGCCCCACTTCTCAAGCTCCAGCACGAGCAGGACCGCGACGCCGATGGCGATAATCTGAAGCCCCTGCAGCAGATCGAGGGACCGGACCCCAAACAGCAACTGCATGAACGGCAGGTAGGTGAAGAGCACCTGAAGAGCGATCACGACGCCGACCGCAATCAGGACGGCCGGTGTTCCTATCACACCGCGCCAGGTGATTGAGGGGCCCTTGAGATAGCGCACGGAGAAGAGATAAAAAATCTCCAGAACCACCAGTGTGTTCACGGCGATGCCCCGCGCCTGCTCGACGGATGCGCCCTGAGACTGAGCGAAGATGAATTCACTGAAAATCGCGCCTGTGAAGAGGAGCGACACGAAGACGGTCCGCCAGAGGAGGAAGGGCGACAGGATGGCTTCCTTGGCCGGCCGCGGCGGACGTTCCATGATGTTGGCTTCGGCGGGCTCAAAGGCCAGCGCCAGCGCCAGGGTCACCGCGGTCACCATATTGACCCAGAGGATCTGAACGGCGGTGATGGGCAGTGTGCTTCCCAGAAGGATCGCACCGATCAGAACACAGGCTTCCGCCCCATTGGTCGGAAGGATAAAGAGAATAGCCTTCTTCAGGTTGTCGTAGACCCGCCGGCCTTCCGAGACCGCATCGGCGATGGTCGCGAAGTTGTCGTCGGCCAGCACCATCTCGGCGGCTTCCTTTGCCGCCTCGCTGCCGTTGAGCCCCATGGCGATGCCGACGTCGGCGCGCTTGAGGGCGGGCGCATCGTTGACGCCGTCGCCGGTCATGGCGACGACCCCACCCTCGGACTGCAAAGCCTCGACCAGACGCAGTTTGTGCGCCGGGCTGGTCCGGGCAAAAACCGCTGTTTCGTATACACGCCGTCCCAGATTCTCATCGCTGATGGCGTCGAGCTCCGCACCGGTCAGGACCGCATCCGCGTTTTCCAGGCCAAGCTGCCGCGCCACGGCAACCGCCGTGCCGGCATGGTCACCGGTGATCATCTTGACCGCTATTCCCGCGGCACGGCAATTGGCGACGGCGGCGATCGCTTCCTCGCGGGGCGGATCGATCAGGCCGAAGAGTCCCAAAAAGGTCAATCCGTCTTCCACGTCCCCGAATTTAAGATCAATCTGCGAATCTCTGCCGGGCTTTGCGGCAACCGCAAGAACCCGCTGGCCGCGCGCGGCGATTTTCTCCGCGGTCTCACTCCAGTACCGCTGGTCGAGCGCGCCGTCTTCGTCACCGTTCCGTTGCCAGGAACACATTTCCAGAAGACGCTCCGGCGCGCCCTTGACCACGATCCGGACATGGCCTTCATGGTCATGATGCAGGCTGGCCATGAAGCGGTGCTGGGAATCGAAGGGGATTGCATCGCGCCTCGGCCAAGTCCGGCGCTCGAAGCCCAGATCACTGCCGGTTTTCGCTGCCGCGACCACCAGGGCGCCCTCGGTCGGATCTCCATCGATGACCCAACGGCCATCGGCTTCCCGCAGCTCAGCGTCGTTGCACAAGAGACCCGCCAGGCAGACTTCGCGCAACAGAGGATAGGCCTGCGGGTCGATGTCCGCGCCCTCGAGCGAGAACCGGCCCTGCGGCGCGTAGCCGACACCGCTGACATCGAAGATCCGCCGCTCGGTCGCGATCGAAGCCACCGTCATCTCGTTCCGGGTCAGGGTCCCGGTCTTGTCGGAACAGATCACCGAAACCGAGCCAAGGGTCTCGATGGCAGGCAATCGGCGCACGATAGCCTTGCGCCGTGCCATGCCCTGTACGCCGATCGCAAGTGTGATCGTCAGGATCGCCGGAAGACCCTCGGGAATTGCGGCCACCGACAAGCCGACAACCGCCATGAAGATTTCCGAAAAACCGTAATCTCGCACCAGTAGCCCGAAGGCCAGGACCATCGCGGCAAGCGTCAGAATGCCAGCCGTCAGCCACTTGGCGAACACCGCCATCTGGCTCAGCAGCGGCGTCTGCAGAGTCGTGACTTCGGTCAGCATACCGCTGATCCGGCCGATTTCTGTGTGTCCCGCGGTGGCGACAACGACGCCCCGCGCCTGGCCATAAGTTACCAGGGTGCCGCTAAAAGCCATCGAGAGACGGTCACCAAGGGTGGCGGTCTCTGCGACTGCTTCGGTGTCCTTTGCGACCGGGACGGATTCACCCGTCAGCACCGATTCGTCGACCTTGAGCCCCTGGAGGTCGAAGAGCCGCAGATCCGCGGGCACCCGGTCACCGGCCTCGATCAATACCACGTCGCCGGGCACCAGATCCTTGGCCGGAATGGTGATCCGCGCCCCCGACCGGATCACGCTGGCGGCGGGTGCCAGCATGCTGCGGATCGCCTCCAGGGCACGCTCGGCCTTACCCTCCTGGACAAAGCCGATCGCGGCATTGATCAAGACGACAGCCAGAATCACCTGAGCGTCGATCCAGTGTCCCAGCGCCGCGGTAACGAGGGCCGCACCCAAGAGGACATAAATGAGAAGATTGTTGAACTGGGCCAAAAACCTGGAGAGCGCGCCACGGCGTTTGGGCTGAAGCAGAAGATTCTGGCCGAACGCGATCAGGCGCCTTTCGCTCTCCGCCGTGCTCAAACCATTCAGCCCGCTGTCCTGCGCCGCAATGACCTCGGTTACGGAAATAGCATGCCAGGGACGCTTCTGGCTGGGAGCACACATCTGTTCAGACGGCGATACCGAGAGATTTTTCTCCGCTGAAGACAGCGTCTGTCCGCCCATTGGGCCGCGCTCCATAGATTCCTTCCAAAGCCGTCATGTGTTTGTAGATGAACAGGGTGAGACGTAACTCTTGCCGATCGCAGACTGCGGATCAATGAGACAGGTCAACCGCAAAGATCCGCGCTGGGTAAGCAAGAGTCACAAAGAGAGGGATTGCCCGCTGCAATCCCTCTTTCAAAACCCTACCTGCGATGGCCTGGATCTAGTGCGACATCAAAAGGGGCACCGGCATGTGCTGCAGGAGCTCGTGCGTCACGCCACCCAGTACGATCTCGCGCAGACGCGAGCGGCCGTAAGCACCCATCACGATCATGTCGACGGCATTGTCAGAGACATAGGCCAGGATGGCGTCCGCGACGCTGACCTGATCGGTGTTGACCGTATCCACGGTCACCTTGATACCATGGCGCGCCAGGTGCCGGCCGATGTCGGCGCCGGGCCGCTCTCCATGAGCGCCGCGTCCCACGACCGGATTGACCGACAGGACGGTGACGGACTTCGCCCGTTTGAGCATCGGCAGTGCGTCGGCAACCGCGCGCGCGGACTCCCGGCCCGGATTCCAGGCAATCAGGACATGCTCGCCAAGGGTTTTTCCGGCGCCGATGTAAGGCACCATCAGAACCGGGCGGCCCGCCGCCAGGATCACATCCTCGGGTAGCCTGGTGCCGCCAAGCGGCTCGCTCTTGCGGTCGTCGACCTGTCCCAGCACGACGAGATCGGCGTAGCGGGACATCTCGGCGATGGTCCGGGCCGCGTCCACATCTGTGGTCCTGACGACATGGCAGTCGCTGTTGACTCCGGCACGCTCCACGGTCTTGCGAAAGTCATTCGAAACCAGATCCGCCCGTTCGTGCTCACGCTGCCGCATCTGCTTGAGAATATCGTCGGGCACATGAACTTCCATATAGGCCGCCATGGTGATCCCGGCGTCCAGCGCCAGCCCCGTCAAATGAGCGTCATGAGACCGTGCCAGTTCGATGGCCGCCTGAACGCGCTTCTCACAGGCCGCAGAGTCATCGAGATAAACGAGGATGTCTTTGTAGGTCATAATCGCTCCGGTGATAAAAGGGTCAAAAGTTTCGCTGTCTGGCATGACAGAGAAGGGGTTGTAATGCGGGGACGCAAAGTCCTCGAAATTCAAGTGAGGCCGGGCGCAAAGCTGAAGCCATCCGAGTGCCCGCACCCGGCCAGTTATTTAATGCGCGGTCAGCCGGCCGCAATCTCGATCTTTTTGGCCGCTTCCACTTCTTTTGGATTCTTCGGGATGGAGACCGTCAGTACGCCGTTCTTGAAAGCCGCGGACGCCTTCGAAGTGTCAGCGGAAGGCGGCAATCCAAAACTGCGCTGAAAGCTGCCGTAGCTGCGCTCAATATGACGGTATCCCTTTTCCTTATCTTCTTCCTCTTTCGCTTCCTTCTTTTCTCCCGTGACCACGATCCGGTCGCCTTTGATCTCGACAGAGATGTCTTTCTCCTCAAGACCGGGCAGTTCCATTTCCATGGAAACGCCTTCATCGGTCTCCTTGAGATCGGTGCTTGGATTCAGGTAACCGGCAGCTTCGCCCTTATCGGCGAAAACCCGGCCCGGAAAACCCGAAGCGTCGAAACCTGCCCAGAGCTCGTCGAAGAGATGGTTCATATGATCCTGCAGTTCGACCAGCGGACGGGTTGCTGCCTTGGGAGTTCCGGAAGCCTTCGACCAGGGCCAGGATACAAGGCGATGTTCACTCATGAGCTTCTCCTTACATTCCTTAACTGAGGGAAGATGCGCTTGAGTAACGCAAGGGCGCATCCGGTTGTTTCAATCTAAGACGCGTTCATTGCCGTGGCATTGATACACGTCAATGATGCGCCGGCCGACCTGGGCGAGATTAACTTCTAGGGGGATACCGCGGCTTTGCGTTATCCTGCAATCGGCATGCGCGAATGACTTCTAGGGAGGAGAGTTAATGAGTTCACAGGATACCGCTCAGGTCAGCGGACACGCGCCGCGTTTCACGATCCGGCCCGTCACCATGGAACAACCCTGGAAATGGCTGGCAGCGGGCTGGAGCGACCTCTGGCGTGCGCCCGGCGTATCGCTGACCTATGGTGCGCTGCTGACGATCGCGAGTTTTTGCGTCTCGGCAGGCCTCTTCCTCTCTGGTCTCGAGTATCTGCTGCTGCCGATGATCGCAGGTTTCATGCTCCTGGGTCCCATGTTGGCGGTCGGGCTTTACGAAATCAGCCGGCGGCATGCCCATAACGAAGACGTGGACCTGAAAAGCGCGCTTTTCGTCAAAACCCGCTCGCCGGGTCAGCTCGCCTATATCGGCGTCCTCCTGACCCTGATGATCCTGGCGTGGATCCGGATCGCCACCCTGCTTTTCGCCCTCTTCTTCGGAACCCTTGAAATACCGCCCCTCGAAGAAGCAACCCAGCTTTTGCTCTTCACCCTCGAAGGTCTCTCGATGCTGGCCGTGGGCACTGTGGTCGGCGGTTTCTTCGCTGCGGTGGTCTTCTCCGTCAGCGTTGTCTCAATTCCCCTGCTGGTGTTCCATAACGTCGACGCAGTCACCGCCATTCTGGTCAGCCTGCGCGCCGTGCGGGACAACCTGAAAGCCATGATCGTCTGGGCCTGGCTGGTCGCCATGGTCACGGCCTGCGGACTGGCCACCCTCTTCGTGGGTCTGATCGTTACCTTCCCGCTGATCGGGCACGCCACGTGGTACGCTTACCGCGATCTGGTCCAGGAACGGCACTGATCTGACTGAGAATAGAACGACAAAAAGACTAGAGAGCCCCGCGCTCTCTAGTCTTTTTTTTCTTGTCCGCCTCGGTATCTCCGGGCGTTTTTTTCTTATCCGTATCGGTCTCTTCGTCGTCATCGAAGAGAATACGGTGGGCCGCGCCGTCCAGGTCGTCGAACTGCCCCGAGCGGAGCGACCAGAAGAAGGCCACAACGCCCAGCAGGCCCAGAAAGAGCGCGGCAGGAATAAGATAGCTCAGAGCCGTCATGAGGCCGCCTGGCTACCTGAGACCGGCGGCGTCGGCTGCACGCCGGTGGATGCCGATTTCTGCCGGGGTGCCTCGGGCGCGGTGTGGCGCTTCATCGCATAAAGCCGCAGCGAATTGACCGTCACGACAATGGAGGACGCGGACATGGCAACCGCGGCCACCAGGGGCGTCACATATCCGGCAACGGCGAAAGGCACCGCAATCGCATTGTAAGAAAAGGCCAGCGCGAAATTCTGCAACACGAGACGCCGTGCGGAACCGGCTACAGAATGGGTTTCGACCAGCGCATCCAGACTGTCGCCCTGAAAGATCAGATCCGCCGCCGTCTGGCTGACTGCGGAGGCATCGGCGGGGGAAATCGAGACAAACGCCTCGGCCAAAGCTGGCGCGTCGTTCAGGCCGTCGCCGACCATCAGCACACGTTTGCCCTGGGCCGAGAGTGCCTTCAAGCGGGCGATCTTGGCATCGGGACGGCATTCCGCATGCCAGGTCTCGATCCCGAGCGTTTCGGCCACCTGACGCACCGGTCCGGGCCGGTCGCCGGAGAGCAGTTCGACGGCCAGGCCGCGTTCCTTCAGAGCTTCGATGCTCTGCCGCGCGTCGGGTCTCAGTTCGTCCCGGAAGCGGAACGCGACGGGCGGCTCGCCCTCGCTGGCCAGCCAGAGCTCCATATCCAGGTCGCTGCCGTCAGAGGCGTCCTGGGCCCCCTCCCCGATCCCGCACCAGACCCGGTTTCCGAGGCGCAGCTCCGAACCGTTCATTTGAACGGAGAGCCCCATGCCCGGTGTCTCCGACACGGTCTGCGGCAGTGTGGGCACAGGCCCTTGCGCCTTGGCGGCCCGGTAAAGGGCGCGCGCCAGGGGGTGTTTACTGGCGGCGGCCATCCCCGCCGCCAACTGAAGCCGTTGCGGCGAAACCTCCAAACCCTTGATCAGTTCCGGCTGCCCCAGAGTGAGGGTCCCGGTCTTGTCGAAGACCACCACGTCGGCTTGCGCCAGGCGTTCGAGGCCATCCGCCGCCTTGACCAGGATCCCCTTGCGCAGCAGACGGTCGACGGCGGCCACCTGAACCGCAGGCACTGCCAGTCCGAGCGCGCAGGGGCAGGTGATAATCAGCACCGCCACGGCGATCATCAGCGAGAGCTGCCAATCCAGCGCGCCGATCCAGAGCCAGCCCAGGAAGGTTCCCGCGGCAAGGATATGAACCACCGGGGAATAGGCCCGCGCCACCCGGTCGGCCAGACGCTGATAGCGCGCACGGCCCTGTTCGGCGGCCTCCATCAGGTTCACGATCTCGGCCAGCAGCGTGGAATCTTCGGTCGAGGTCACACGGACGCGCAGGGCGCCGTTCAGGTTCAACGTGCCGGCGAAGACCTCCGTGCCGGCGGTCACGGTCCGGGGCACGGACTCACCGGTCACCAGCGCTGTATCCACGTCGGATTGCCCCTGCTCGACAGTGCCGTCGACCGGGATCCGCTCGCCGGCCGCCACGGCCACCAGCATGCCGGGCTCGACCTGGGCCGCCGCCACGCGGCGTTGACTGCCGTCCGGATCGATCACCGTGGCGCTCGAGGCGCGCATGGCCATGAGGTTCTCCGCCGCCGAACGCGCCTTGCCGCGGATCCGCAGATCCAGGTAGCGGCCGATCAGAAGGAAGAACAGCAGGGTCACGGCAGCATCGAAATAGACGTGCTCGCCACCGCGCATGGTCTCCGCCAGCGACATGCCCGCGGCCAGAGTGACGCCGAGCGAAATCGGCACATCCATGTTCAAATGGCCGCTGCGCAAAGCGCCCACCGCCGAGCGGAAAAACGGCCGTCCGGCGATCACCACCGTGGGCAGGGCGATCAGCGCGGAAATCCAGTGCATCATGACGCGGGTCGCGGGCCCCATGTCTGAAACCAGTCCGCTCCAGACCGAAACCGACAGAAGCATGACGTTCGCCGCCGCAAAGCCCGAGAGCGCCACGGCCCGCAGCAACTCCCGCTCTTCGCGGTTCCCCGACTCTTCCTGACTGCCGCTGTCCAGAGGCGCGAGCCGGTAGCCCATGCCATCCACTTTCGAGACGATCTCGGCGAGCCCGGTCGTATCCTCGCGCCAGCGCACGAAGAGCCGCCGCGTGCTGAGATTGACCCGCGCCTGCTCGATGCCCGGCAGTTCGGCGAGCCCCTTTTCAATCTGGTTGATACAGCTTGGGCAATGCAGGTTCGAGACCCCCAGGCTGAGATCGTAGAGATCCCCCTCGAGACAACGCGCGAAGGACCAGGCTGTCGCCAGCAGACCCTCGTGTTCGTGGCGTTCAGCCTCCTTCGCGAGGTCAACCGGGGGGCAGCAGTCCATGCCGGCGCTCATTGGACATTGACCCGCTTTTCGATCCCGAAAATGAAGCCTTCATGCTCGGCGGCGTCCGCGCGCGCAATGTCGTGCCGGTTGGGATCGCGTTGTGCACTAAGGCGGATCAGCCAATTGCCTTTCAGGGGAAAGGCCACGTCGGTCTCGTAGCGGCCGGCGCCGACGGCCTCCAGTTCGATCGGACGGTCGAAGCCCTCGTTCGTCGGGCGCCAGATCTGACCGGCAACGATCAGGCCCTCGAGGAGCGCGCCGTCGCGGTCGCGCATTTCCAGGGTGATGCGTCCATAACTCTCGCTCTGAGAGTCCGCATCAGCAGTTGCCGCTGCATCCGGGCTGCCCGGCGTGTAGATGACGTTTTCCTGCCAGCCGAGCGCATCCCGGTGTTCCATCGCTTCGAGTGTCGTGTTGTAGCGCAGGCCGCGCTGGTAAGCATCCTCGGTGCTGAGTCCGCTCCAGCTGTCCAACGCCATAAACACCATGAAACCATTTACGGCAAAGACCACACCGAAGAACGCGGCGAAGGCACCAAAGACGTGATAACCATTCAGGTTTTCCGGCAGGCTCAACTTCATTGTTCAGGCCCTCTGAAGATGCTGTCGTGACGGGTCTGGGTCTGAGTCGCGCTGTCCGTGACGACAAAGGTAAAGGGAAGAGACTCATCCGCCATCGCCCCTTGGGGAAGAGTAACGAATACCCGGAAACTCGCAAGGCGGTCCGACCGGACCGCAAGAACTTCAGGCTCGGATCCCACCACCTGGAGCTCCGCCCCGGTCACGCCTTCAACCGTCAGAGCAAAGTCCTTCTGTTCGTGGTCTTTGTTCAGGATCTTGACCGTGTAGCCGTTGCGGATCGAGCCATCGGACAGGGTCACGAAGAGCGGGTTGCGGTCGCGCAGAATGTTGACGTCAACCGCGGAACGGCTGACCAGGGAGACCAGCATCACCGCGCCGACCAGCGCCAGAATAGCCATATACATGATACTGCGCGGCCGCATCAGGCGGATACGCGCTTTGTCGCCGTGTGACCGCGCATCGACGTTCGCCAGTGTGTCATATGCAATCAGACCGCGGGGCAAACCAACCTTGTCCATGACATTGTCACAGGCATCGATGCAGAGCGCACAGGTAATGCACTCGAGTTGCTGACCGTCGCGAATATCGATCCCCATGGGACAGACCGCGACGCACTGGTTGCAATCGATACAGTCACCCAGGTTTTCCACAGGCGCATTTTTGCGCCGCGGCCCGCGTGGCTCGCCACGGAAGTCCCGGTAGGTCACCGTCAGGGACTCTTCGTCCAGCATGGCCGCCTGGATCCGGGGCCAGGGGCACATGTAGGTACAGACCTGCTCGCGCGCATGTCCGCCGAAGAGATAGGTCGTGCCGGTCAGAACCGCGATGGTGGCGTAGGCAACAAAGGGCGCTTCCAGGGTAAAGAGCTGAGGCAGGAAAGTCGGCGCGTCCGCGAAGTAGAAGACCCAGGCACCGCCGGTCGCCGCGGCGATGATCAGCCAGATGGAATGCTTCGCGACCTTCTTGCCGATCTTCGAGGCGTTCCAGGGTGAGGCCTCCAGCCGCATCTGCGCCCCACGGTCGCCTTCGATGAAACGCTCCACCGCGAAAAAGAGATCGGTCCAGACGGTTTGCGGGCAGGTGTAGCCGCACCAGACCCGTCCCGCGAGGGTCGTGATCAGAAAGAGCGCGATTGCCGCAATGATCAAGAGGCCGGTCAGGTAGTAAACCTCCTGCGGCCAGATCTCGATAAAGAAGAAGTAAAAGCGCCGGGCGGGCATGTCGATCAGGATTGCCTGATCCGGCAGGTTGGGCCCACGGTCCCAGCGGATCCAGGGCGCCAGATAGTATATCGATAGAGTGACGCCGAGAATCACCCACTTCAGCTTGCGGAAGGTGCCCGAGACGGCCTTGGGGTAGATTTTCTCGCGCTTTTTGTAGAGCGAGCGTTGCTCCGCTGTATTGACCGCCGTGGCCTGGCTGCGTTCGACACCGCCGCCGCCGTCATAGGCCTGTTCTCTGACTTGATCCACCATCACCTTGTCTCGCCCCGTCTCAGCAGGGCCATATGTGCGAAGCGTAACCTGAGCACGGCCCGTCTTGATTAAAAACCATCAAGATCCTGTACCGTCCTCAATCCAAGTGAGTAAGAGACTAAGTCACGCTCAACAGAGAGTCCGTGAAAAGCGACCGGCTCTTTCTCACGATCGTTCCCGGCCATAACAGCCGGGAACGAAAAACACCCCCTTCACCGATGGATGCAACACGCGATCCACCGGGCGATGCGGGATCCGACTACCGCCTTTCTCAGCCCCCAGAGAAAAGCAATCGGACTCCGTCATCGCGTGTCTCGGCCTTTATTCACCGCCGCCAAGGGAGTGAACATAAACAGCCAGCTGTTTGATCGTGACCGGATCCAGCCTGGTACTCCATCCAGGCATCGCCCCTCCGCGACCGGTGTTGATACTGGTAATCACCGAGGCTTCGTCGCCGCCATAGAGCCAGAGGCTGTCCGCCAGGTTGGGCGCGCCGAGATCCTGGTTTCCGGTTCCATCTTCCATATGGCATGCGGAACAGTTATCGACATAGAGTTCCTCGCCCCGGGCCGCCGCTTCCGCATCCGCCTCCGCGCCGGAGAGGGAGAGAACGTAAGCCGCAGTGTCGCGGATCTCTTCCCGGCTCAGCAGCTCGTCGCGGCCGAAGGCGGGCATGTCGCTGACCCGAGTGTCCTCGTGATCCGAGCGGATACCGTAGAGGATCGTATCCTGGATCGCCTCAAGGCTGCCGCCCCAGATCCAGTCGTCGTCGTTCAGGTTGGGATAGCCCACCGAGCCGGCGGCACCCTGGCCGTGGCACTGCGAACAGTTGACCGCAAAGGCCGAACCGCCGCCTGCCTGGGCAAAGTTCAGAAGATCGGCGTCATTGCGGATCTCCTCAAGTTCCGCTGCCGCGATCCGCTCCAGAAACACGCTCTGACGCGCTTGCGCCGCGGCAACCGCCTCGGTCAGGTTTGCACGGCTGGAGTAGCCCAGAAAACCGCGGGTGTGATCCGAGATCAGAGGCCAGGTCGGCATGAAGATCCAATAGACGAAGGACCAGATGCAGCAGGCGTAAAAGGTCCACAACCACCAGCGTGGCAGAGGATTGTTGAGTTCTTTGATGCCGTCCCACTCGTGACCGGTGGTGTCGACGCCGGTTACCTCATCCGTTTCTTTAATTCCTGCCACGGTCAATCCTCCTCCAGCGGCATTCTGGCCGCGTCATCGAACTTCTTTTTGTTGCGCGGCCAGAGGGCATAGACCAGCACGATCGCGAACAGCAGCACCAGATAAAGCAGACCGTAGGTCTCGCTGAAGTAAAGAACATCCTGATAATTCATGGCGTCATTCCTCAGCGCAGGTTTTCTTCGGGCTGGTAGCTGTCGAAATCGACCAGCGTGCCGAGCATCTGCAGATAGGCGATCATGGCATCCAGTTCGGACACGAAGGCCGGATTGCCGTCAAAGTCGGCAACGATCGCTTTGGGGTACCGCACCATGAGTTCATCAACGCCGTCGGCATCCGGATCGCTTTGCGCCATCAGGTCGACGAATGCGGCTTCGATCATTTCATCGCTGTAAGGCACGCCCACACCGGCATTGGCCCTCAGATGGGCGGCAATATCGTCCGTCCTGATGGCCGTGGTCGCAAGATGCGGATAGCCGGGCATGATCGATTCAGGCACCACCGAGCGGGGATTGATCATGTGGGCGACATGCCACTCATTAGAGTAGCGTCCGCCGACCCGCGCGAGATCGGGCCCGGTCCGCTTGGAGCCCCACTGGAAGGGATGATCGTACATGCTCTCCGCCGCGAGGCTGTAGTGACCGTAGCGTTCGGCCTCGTCGCGCAGCGGACGGATCATCTGGCTATGGCAGTTGTAGCAGCCTTCACGGATGTAGATGTTCCGGCCGACCAGCTCCAGCGGAGAGTATGGCCGCATACCCTTCACCTTCTCGATCGTGCTCTCCAGATAGAACAGCGGCGCAATCTCGACCAGTCCGCCGATGGAGACCACGACCAGGATCAGAACCAGCAGCAGGGTCGAGTTTTTCTCGATGATTTCATGTTTGGCTAACATAGCTGTCTCCGCCCCTTCTATTCTGCTGGAGCCGCAGCCGGCTGACCGGCGGCAGGCTGCGTCGTGGCGATCTGGCCTTTTTCGTCACGCAGGTCGCCGCGGGCGGTGCGCCAAAGGTTGTAGACCATGACCAGGGCTCCGATGAGGAAGAGTGCTCCACCACCGGCACGAATGACGTAGAAGGGATGCATGGCCTCCACGGTCTCCACAAAGGAATACTCAAGGAACCCGAGGCTGTCGTACGCCCGCCACATCAGTCCCTGCAGAATGCCCGACACCCACATGGCCGTGATGTAGAGCACGATGCCGATGGTCGAGATCCAGAAGTGCACGGAAACGAGCTGCAGCGAATAGAGGCGCTCACGCTTCCAGAGGATCGGCATCAGATGGTACATCGCGCCGAAGCTGACGTAAGCCACCCAGCCCAGAGCACCGGAATGCACGTGTCCGACCGTCCAGTCAGTGTAGTGACTGAGCGAGTTCACCGCCTTGATCGACATCAGCGGCCCTTCGAAGGTGCTCATGCCGTAGAAGGCGACGGAAACCACCAGCATCCGCAGAACCGGATCGGTGCGCAGCTTGTCCCAGGCTCCCGACAGGGTCATCAGGCCGTTGATCATCCCGCCCCAGGACGGCATCCACAGCATGATCGAGAAGGTCATGCCCAGGGTCTGCGCCCAGTCCGGCAGTGCCGTGTAGTGCAGGTGATGCGGTCCGGCCCAGATGTAGAGGAAGATCAGCGACCAGAAGTGAATGATCGACAGCCGGTAGGAGTATACCGGCCGGTTCGCGCGTTTGGGCACGAAGTAGTACATGATGCCCAGGAAACCCGCCGTCAGGAAGAACCCGACCGCGTTATGGCCATACCACCACTGGGTCAGGGCATCCTGCACACCTGAGAAGAGCGAATAACTCTTCGTCCCGTCGAGCGATACCGGCAAAGCCAGGTTGTTTACGATGTGCAGCATCGCAATGGTTACGATGAAGGCCAGGTAGAACCAGTTGGCCACATAGATATGCGGCTCCTTGCGCTTCCAGAGCGTACCCAGAAAGACCAGCAGGTACACCACCCAGACGAAGGTCAGCCAGAGATCCGCATACCATTCCGGCTCGGCGTATTCTTTCGACTGCGTGACGCCGAGGACGTAGCCCGAAGCGGCGATCACGATAAAGAGCTGATAGCCCCAGAAGACGAACCAGGGTGCAACCTCGCCTGCCAGGCGCGCGCGGCAGGTCCGCTGCACCACAAAGAACGAGGTGGCAATCAGGACGTTGCCGCCGAAGGCAAAAATGACCGCCGAGGTGTGAACCGGCCGCAAACGCCCGAAGGTCGTCCAGGGCAGATCCAGGTTCAGATCGGGAAAGGCCAGTTGCAAGGCGATGATCAGGCCGACCAGAAATCCGACGATACCCCAGAAAGCCGAGGCAATGATACCTGCCTTCACGACGCCTTCGTTGTATTCGATCTTCGAAGCGTCCGCCGTGACCAGGGGCGCAGCGTTGTAGTGCTTGTGAATTAATAAAAACACGCCGGTGATACAGGCGAGCAAAAAGACCAGACCGTGAAACGCCATGTAAGGATCGGCTGCGTTGGCCATCAGGAAAAGACCAAGCAACGAGCCCACTGCAAGAGCGACACCGACGACGTAAGTCGTCGGGTGTACTTTAGCGGCATGTTGGGAAGGATTCATCGGTTCCCCCGGAATGCTAACAAAAAAAGCACCAGAGGTGACGAACTTTGGCGTCGCCTCTGGCACAAGGAGGTGAGAGATGCATTATTTCTAAATCGGCAGGCCTGTTCATCCATTGACATAAATCAACATCGTCCGATTTGGCGAAAATGTCGCAGATTGCGCTCACGGGAGGAGCAAGCGCCGGAAACAGGAATCCTGAAAGACATCCGGTCAGATCTCATCTCGATTCGCTTTCCGCAGAGCAAAAAAGTGCAAAACAACATACCACAAAGCCTGGCGCGGACGAACCGCGTCTTGAAGTTGAAGAGCCCGAGGCGGGCAGGCGGAAGTTACTAAAGTATGAGACCCGCTGCCAAGCGGACTGCGGAGCGGCATAATGTCGCCTCAAACTTGAACCTGCGGCGATCCGCCGCGGCAAAAATCTCTCCAACACACTGAAAAGTCTCCAAAAGAAATACCCGCATAGGAGGAAACGCGTCCATATGCACGCAGACGTTCTTGTTTTTTCCCGTCGATACACGCAGCATAAGAAGGCTTGTGGTTCGCCGCATGGCCGTCGTGCCCCGTGGTGAAACAGTGCATAAAAAACGAGAGGGGAATTAGGGTGCGATTAGTCAGAAATCTCGCAATCCTGCTGTTGTTTCTGCAGTCAGGATCCGCGTGGGCCGATGATGCGATCGGCTATCTCAAAAGCGCGGAAGGAACCACGCTGGTCATGCGCGGCGAAGGCACAATGCCCATCGCCATCGGTGATCCGGTTTTCGTCGCCGACCTGCTGATCGTCAAAGGCAGCGGCTCAATGGGTATCACTTTCATCGACAACTCCCAGCTTTCGCTGGGGTCGGGATCACAACTTAAACTGACCAGCTTCGAGTTTGTGCCTAAGGAAGAGAAGCTGTCCTTTGTCACCGAACTGCTGAAAGGCACGCTGCTTTACGTGTCGGGCGTGATCGCCAAGCTCTCGCCGGACTCCGTGTCTGTTGTCACGCCCGTCGCGACCCTCTCGGTCCGCGGCACCAAGTTCCTGGCCCGTGTCGATGACTAGTCCTTCACAAGTAAGGCCGTCGCAGGCCTTCGAGCTGCGCGCAATCCGCCCGTGGCTCGCCGCCCTCGCCCTCCTGGCGCTTTCGGCCTGTGCACCGAACAACCTTTTCGTTCTTCTGGAGGACGACGACGGAAAGGTCGGCGCGATCCAGGTTCAGAACGAGGCAGGGGCCCAGACCCTCAATCAAGCCGGTCAGGCAACAGGACTGGACCGCGCCGGACAGGAACCGGTCGAGCCCTTCGTGCTTGAAGAGGATGAAATCCGGGAGGTCTTCGGGGAAGCGCTCGACGCCCAGCCGGAACCCCCGGTGACCTTCCTGCTTTACTTCAGAACCGGCACCTCGGAGCTGACGCCTGAATCCCAGGCCCTGATCCCCGACATATTGCGTACGATCGACGAACGCGAGACGCCGCCCAGAATCGCCGTCGTGGGCCATACCGACACCCTGGGTGCCGCGAGCGTCAATGCGGCCCTCTCGCTGGACCGGGCGAACGTGGTGCGCGACCTTCTGCTCAGTCGAGACCTCGACCCGGACTTCGTCGAAGCGACCTCGCATGGGGAAAACAATCCGCTGGTGCCCACAGCGGACGAGGTTTCGGAACCGCGGAACAGACGGGTGGAGGTCACCATCCGCTAAGCCGAGATTTCAGTTTGAACAAAAAGGAAGGGCGCTGTGGGACATCCCGGCAGCGCCCTTTTCTCATTCCAGCGTCTGGCGAAGCCTAGAGCATGTTCCGATCTTACGGAATATGCTCTAGGGTCGGGACTCAATTGATCCACCAAGTGATGGAAGCGGCGAGGCATATGGCCGCGAGGAAGGTGTCGGCACGCTTGTCGTAGCGGGTCGCTATCCTCCTGAAATCCTTGAGCCTGCAGA
>NZ_ML660076.1 GCF_007004665.1 Denitrobaculum tricleocarpae
TGTTCTGCAGGCTCAAGGATTTCAGGAGGATAGCGACCCGCTACGACAAGCGTGCCGACACCTTCCTCGCGGCCATATGCCTCGCCGCTTCCATCACTTGGTGGATCAATTGAGTCCCGACCCTAGATCGGATCATGTTTAGTCGGAACCAATTTGTGGTTTCGCCGAAACATGTGAATCCGATCTATCTCATATAACGAGAGCAGATTCACAAGCTCGACAGATCACCTTCGGCGATTCTGTCTAAACTTGATCTGCTCTAGGCTGTTGACCGCCCTAACTGCCGTTTGGCGGCATTTTTTCAGGAAAAACCGAAAACACAACAGCTCATTCCGGATGTGTCTTCAAAGTGATGTCAAAACGGCCAGAAAAATTGCTGAAATCCCGAAGGAAATCAAGCTGTAGAGCCCGTTCCAGCGCCATGACAAGGTGGTGCCCGGAATACCCGTCACGCGGGCAAGAACCAGGGATGTCGCACTAAAAGGCGAGCCAACCAGATTAAGCCCCCAGCCGATGATCAGGGAAAAGCCAAGCAGAGTCGGGTCCAGGTTAAGCTGCGGCAGGGCTGAGAAAAGGCTGCCCAAAAAGGTTACGACCAGCATCGCGGGAATCGCGAAATTCGAGGCCAGCGGGACGATTGCGGTCGTGGCCAGATAAATGGCCAGGGGCGGAATGGCATCCAGGCCGATCCAGGCGGCCAAAGCTTCGGCATCGGTCAGCCCCGCCGCCATGATGCCCGAGTAGCCGGCCACCGAGAGCGTCAGCGCCTCAGGTGAGCTGTTCGGAATAGACCGGGTGACGATCTCCTGGCCGCGCTTCAGCGTGGCCTGCCAGCCACCTTCGAGCGTCCGGTTCTGCAACCAGATCCAGACCACCGTGACCAGCGGTGCCGTGAGCATCAGGGCCGGAACGATCGCACTGCCGCTCCAGATGACAACGGCCGTGCTGAAGGCCGCCAGGACGGCGCAAACCAGCCCGAAGCGCAGAAAACCCGTCTTGGGAAAGGGCAAAGGGTTCGGTACGGGCAGCTGCCCCAGTTCCGAGAGCTCCGCGCGGATACGCCGCCCTCTGACGCGATCTTCCAGCCAGCCCGCCAGAAAGAAAATCAGCGTGATGCCCGCCCCCATCGCGGCCATGCGCAGCGGCTGGACACCCACGAGAACAAGTGGAACGAAGGCCTGTGAAATGGTGGTCGGCGACCAGGCGACGATCCAGGAGAAACCGCGGCTGAGAGCGGTAATCTGGCGTTGCTCGCGGATCGCGGCCACCCTGGCATTCATAGCGTTATCCGGCATCTTGTTATCCGGCTTAACGCGATCCGGATTGGCCCCGCCGGTTTCCTCGTTGCTCGCACGAACCCCGCGCTGGATGAGGGGTCCCAGAAGACTAAGGCAGCCGAAGTTCAGGATCACCCCCAGAAAATGGCCGCCGGTTTGCAGGGCTGCATAGCGCCGGCCCGGCGGCTGCCGGGTCAGATAGCGGCCCACGGCGAGAACCGAGGGTGAAGTCACGGCCCCATCCCGCAACAACGCGAGCAGAATCATGAAGGCCGCCAGAAAGGCCGCGCGGTCCAGAGCCCCGGCGACCAAGGGAACGACATCAGGGCGGGTCGCGATCGCCGTCAGCGTCAGAGCCACCGCCAGCGAAAGCAGAAAGAACTCCCGAAAGCGGAAGAAGGGGCGGCCCAGAACAGCAAAGGCGACCAGAGCCATGGACGCAACCGAGCCCGCGAGATGCAGGTCCAGATAGAGCTTTGCGAGCACGCCGCCGCACACAACCAGCAGGCAGAAGGCTACGATCTGGTTGTTTTCCGGTTGTGCGGGCTGTTGTGAAGCTTCGGTAGGATCCACTTGCATTATCAGCGATATAGCAGCTTAGCGGGAACGGGTCAGCAACAACCTCCGCGTGGCAAGCCGGAAACAGGGATGTGCCGGAATCTCAAAAGCGTCAGGATAAAAATTCGTCCGCAAAGAGCTTGTCTCCGCCGCCGAATTGGTTTCACATCGGGTCTTCGCCCGCTTGGGACGGAACACCAGCCTGGCTGCTTCAGGCCTCCGGTGCAAACAACAATGGACTCCGAACATGACGCAGGCCGCGGCCTACGACGTTGCGATTATCGGCGGCGGCATCGCAGGTGCCGGAGCCGGCGCAATGCTGTGCGGTGATCGCCGCTGCCTGCTGCTCGAAGCAGAGGATCAACCGGGCCACCACTCGACCGGCCGCTCCGCCGCCGTCTTCATCCTCAACTATGGCAATGCGCCGATTCGGGCCCTAACGCGTGCCAGCGAGAGTTACCTCGTATCGCCGCCAGCAGATATCTCGGAGCACACGCTCTTGAGCCCGCGCGGACATCTTGCGCTGGCGGAGGAAAGCGGGCGCGCGCAGTTCGACGCGCTGCTGGGCGAGTCCCAGGGTCTCGACCCGGTGACGCCGGAGAGGGCCGTCGCCAGGATACCGATCCTGAAACAGGACTCGATCTTTGCCGCGGCCTATGAGGCAGACGCCCGTGACAT
Organism: Denitrobaculum tricleocarpae; assembly: GCF_007004665.1. Classification (GTDB taxonomy): domain Bacteria; phylum Pseudomonadota; class Alphaproteobacteria; order Kiloniellales; family Kiloniellaceae; genus Denitrobaculum; species Denitrobaculum tricleocarpae. Next base: position 2,514 of record NZ_ML660076.1, read on the forward strand.
CGATATCAACAGCCTGCATCAGGGCTGGCTGCGCAAGTTCAAGCGGTCGGGCGGAGAGGTCTGCACCAAGGCGCGGGTGACCCGGCTGGCACATAAGAATGGCATTTGGGAGATCGAGACCGGCGCAGGGGCGTTCCAGGCCGAAACCATCGTCAACGCCGCAGGTGCCTGGGCCGATAAAGTTGCCGAGATGGCCGGCCTCGCGCCGGTCGGGCTGACACCCATGCGCAGATCGATCGCCGTGATCCCGGCACCGGAAGGTCACGACGTCATGGCCTGGCCCCTGGTCAGCGACGTCGAGGAGCGCTGGTACATGAAGCCCGATGCAGGGCATCTCTTCGTCTCTCCCGCTGATGAGGATCCCGTGGAGCCACACGATGTCTATCCGGACGACATGGTCCTGGCCGAGGGTGTGCATCGCTTCGAGACCGCCACCAGCGTCGAGGTCACCCGGGTCTTGCGCAGTTGGGCGGGCCTGCGCACCTTTGCCTCGGACCGCACGCCGGTCGTCGGCTTCGATCCGGCGGCGGAGAATTTCTTCTGGCTCGCGGGCCAGGGCGGCTACGGCATCCAGACCTCACCGGCCATGGCGCAGGTCGCCGCAGCGTTGATCATGGGGCAGCCGACGTCGGACATAGTTTCAGATGAAACCATCTCGGCCCTGTCACCGGCCCGTTTCCGAACCTAAAGGCGGAACCACGTATCAAATCTCAACCGAAAGGAACTTCTCCATGAGCATTCGCAGACTCGAATCCGGCCCCCGCATGAGCCAGGCCGTCATCCACGGCAACACGGTCTACCTCGCCGGTCAGGTCGGCGCACCGGGCCAGAGCGTCACCGCGCAGACCACGGCCATCCTAGAGAGCATCGACCGCCTGCTGGGCGAAGCGGGCTCTGACAAATCCAAACTGCTGCAGGCCACCATCTGGCTGGACTCCATGGACGACTTCGCCGAGATGAACGCCGTCTGGGACGCCTGGGTCGACCCCGCCAACCCACCGGCCCGCGCCGCCGGCGAATCGCGCCTGGCCACGCCTGATTTCAAGGTCGAGATCATCGTCGTGGCGGCTCTGGACAGCTGATTCTTAGCCGATCCCATTAGTCGAGAAAGCGGTTGCCACAGCAGCCGCTTTTTTTTGTTCAGACGACCCTCACATAACCGGTCAGGCCGCTCTTCTGATGTTCGATCACATGGCAGTGGAAGACCCAGTCGCCGGGATTGTCGGCGACCAGCGCCACCTCCATATGCTCGTTCGGCAGCAAAAGGGCGGTATCGCTCACCAGCGGCATGAGCTTGCGCTTATTCGAGCGCAGCAGCTTGAAGCTCATCCCATGCAGGTGGATCGGGTGGCTGTTGGGGGTCTCGTTTATCAGGCGGAAAATGTAGCTCTGCCCCTGCTTCAATTCGGCGAGCGGGCCGCCGGGGTCCGGGACATCTCCGGGCCAGGGCACGCGGTTGATGGCCCAGAAACTATAGCCAAGCGTGCCGCAGATGCTCTCCATGCCCGACTTCTCCGCCGACCAGGAGAAGGTGAAGGGCAGTGTCGTGGCATTGGCCAGATCCGGCTCCAGGACCGGATTGGGCGGGAGCGGCTTCAACTCCGCAAAGGACCGGCCCAGATCGGGTCCCCTGGTGATCAGCGTCGCGAGAACGCGGGGCCCCGCGCCGCTCTGGGTCTCGATGCGCAGGATCTTGCCTTCTTCACGCGGAAGCCGGATCGCCAAATCCATCCGCTGTCCCGCGCCGATCGGATAGACCTCCAGCGGAAAGGGAACCGGAACCGGGTTGGCATCCAAAGCAATCACCCGGACGTCGGCTGCGGCCTGCGTGTCTTCCTCGATAACGGAGATGCGGTAGACGCGGGTCACATCCGTCGCCGCCAGGCGCAGGCGCAGCAGACCGCCGCTGCTCACCTCATAGCGCGGCTCGACCCGCCAGTTCGCGGTCATCACCGTGCCCAGCGTGCCGCCCCTGGCGGCGAGGCGAGGCTTGAACTGGCGAATGAACTGCCCGTCGTCACCCAGCCGGAAATCCCGCAGGTTCAGCGCCAGGTCCTGGTCAAAACCGGGGTCTTCCGGCTCCTCGATAATCAGAAGACCGGTCAGGCCCCGGCCCATCTGCTCCAGCGTGTTGCAGTGGGGGTGATACCAGAAGGTCCCGGCATCGGGCGGCGTAAAGGCGTAGCGGAAGCGCTCGCCCTTGTAGACATAGGGCTGAGTCAGAAAGGGCACGCCGTCGACCGCATTGGGAATACGCAGGCCGTGCCAATGGATAGTCGTCGCCTCATCGAGACCATTGATAAGATCGGCGGCGAAGGCCTCTCCCTGCTTCATGCGCAGCACCGGCGCCGGACCGGCCGGAGCATAGGACATCATGCCTTTTGTGGTGATGCCGGACAGGACCGGGTGATTGATCTGCTGGGGCTTGAGCACAACATCGGCGGGCCGGTCCGAAGCCCGCGCCCCCTGCCCCGTCAGCCCTTCCGCCAGCGCAATCCCGGACCCGACCGCGCCCGCGCCGGCGAGCCCCGCCGCGACGAATTCCCGCCTGGTGAACATATCGGCAATCTTTACCTTAATGTTGCGAATGAGAAGAATTCACAACATAAGCGGCGCTCACGTGAGCGTCAAAGGCGATAGGGAGGAAACACGCGGCGTTCATTTGCCATGCAAAACTGCAGCAACTTCCTGCGGCCCTGCGGGTTCACGGCGCGAAGCCTCAAATGTAGGCTTACAGGCATACAAATCTCGAAAGTAATTTTTATTACTAATTTCAATTAGCTATGAAAATTTAGGAAGGATTTTTCATGACCTTCTCCCAAAATATCGGATGGATCGTTATCGCCTTGGCGGTGACGAACCTCCTGCCGACGCCCTCCAGCGCGGCGATCATGACCTTTGATGACCGTAACGCTTTCGAAGCGGCCGTGGCCGGCGCGCCCTTGATGGAAGACCCCTTCGACAATCCCATCCCGGGCGCAGAGCAAATCACCCTCGACAGCGGTATCGTCTCGACCAATGCGCCGGTTTCGGTCTTTCTCGACGACAATTCCGTCGTTCCTTTCCACGACGGCGGCTATTACCGCAACTCCGTAAACAACTCGACGAACGAGCTCGCCGACACGATTACCTGGGATTTCCCCATGCCGATCATCGGCTTTGGCTTCGGGCTCTCCGAAGCGGCGCCCGATGGCGTAGAGGTCACGTTCGACGGAGGAGATGGGCTCGAAAGCTTCCTGCTCCACGATATCAACGGCGATGTGAGTTCGAGCGGCTTCATCGGTTTCGTCGGTTTCGTCGCCGACACAGCCTTTGAGACCATCGTTTTCTCAAACGACAACGTGCTGTCGACCGACAGCTTCAACATCGACGATCTTGTCTTCGCGGAGGGAGCGTCCAGCCCGGTTGCCGTGCCGCTGCCTACAACACTGCCACTAACCCTCTTCGGCATCGGGACGTTACTCTTGGCAATGCGCAACCGCCAAGGCGGAAGGTCTACGAGCGACAGCGCAGGGATAAAATGAAAATAGTCGTTGTCGAGACGTCGGTTTAGCCGTCTTTCATCATTGAGATGGCTTCCCCCAACTCATTGTCAATTTGATCAAACTCGCCACGTGCTTTCATCGCCGTGAGGTGTGACAAAATCCTATCTCTATGAACCTGTAGGGAGGCCAATAAATCTAACACCTCAATTCTTAGGTCTCGATCTCGGGTACTGAGTTCATCGAGGTACAGATTAACGCTTTCCCCGATCGACGCTCTACAAGCTTGAGTCAACGGCATTTCAGTTCCGTCGTAGTGACAGGTTCGATCATCCGGTGCTGAACCATTCGCGATTTCGATAAGCAAGCGATAAACATACTTTCTTCCCGGTCGTAAGCCAGCCTTCAAAATCTCCGCCAAAAACGGGACCACATAAAATGCTGCTTCATGCAAATCTGCCTGAAGCACAATATGATTGTCTAAGCGCCAATATGACGATTCTTGAACCTCAGGATCAGGCGAAATTAAACCCTCAATCGCAGTGGGAACTTCGTGGCTGTCTCCATGGGCCTGACAGATATGCGCCCAATCTATTTTATAGAGATCATCAAACATCATATTTGAGCTTGAGGCTCACAGCGAAAGCTCGACTGGCGCAGCCCTCTCATGTTTCACCGGCGCCCCTGCCAATCTGTTCCTTCACGGTTTCCGCGCTCTGGCTGAAGAGGATCTTGCGCTCTTCCTCGTTGGGCGGGGCGGAGCGGCGGAACTCCTTGCCCAGGTCGACGGCCCGCTGGACCGCCGGACGCTCCTTGACGGCCTTACGCCAACGGGTGACGTTGGGAAAGCCGGAGAGGTCGCGGGTCAGCGGCTTGGCGATGAGAACCCAGGGCCAGTTGATCATGTCGGCGATGGAATAGTCCTCGCCGAGAATGAAACTCCGTCCCTCCAACTGCCGTTCCAGCACCCCCAGACAGCGGTCGTACTCGTTGGCATAGCGGGTCTTGGAATAGGCCTCGTCGCCGGGCGCGTAGTTCACGAAGTGGCTGAGCTGTCCGGCCATGGGGCCCTGGTTGCCGGTCTGCCAGAAGAGCCACTCCAGGGTTTCCTTCTTGCCCAGCGGATCGGCGGGGATAAAGCGGCCTGTCTTCTCGGCAAGGTAATAGAGGATCGCCCCTGATTCGAAGACCGAGATCGGATCCCCCGTGACGTCGTGATCGACGATGGCGGGCATGCGGTTGTTCGGGCTGATGGCCAGGAACTCCGGTTTGAACTGATCTCCCTTGGAGATGTTCACCGGGATCGTGTTGTAAGGAATACCCAGCTCTTCGAGCAGAATGGCGACCTTCCAGCCGTTAGGGGTCGGCCAGTAATAGAAATCGATCATTCCGCTGCCTTTGCCGCTTCCACGGGCGTGCCCAGGACACCCTCTTCCCGCAGAGCTTCGATCTCCGCGTCACCAAATCCGAGCTCGGCGAGGATTTCATCGTTGTGCGCCCCCAGAAGGGCGCCGCCGTGGCGCAACTCGGCCGGTGTCTCGGAGAAGCGCGGGGCGGGCCGGGCCTGGCGCAGACGTCCGGCGTGGGGATGGTCACTCTCCATCACGATCCCGCTCGCCACCACCTGGGGATGGCTGATCATGTCGCTGCGGGTCAGCACCGGAACGCAGGGCACATCCTGCTCTTCCAGGCGGGCCAGCCATTCTTCCGAGCTGCGCGTGGTCAGGACGCTCTGGGTCAACTCCAGACGCGCGTCAATGTTGGTCTGGCGCAAGGCCGGGGTCTTGAAGCGCGGGTCTTCGAGCCACTCGGGTGTCTCCAGAGCGCGGGTCAGGCCTTCCCACTGCTTGTCGGACTGCACCGCGACGCTGATATAGCCGTCGCTGGTCTCATAGATCAGGTCGATGAAGCTCTGCGCCGCCTGCTGGGGCAACTCGGCCCCGGCAAAGGTCTGGCTGCCCATGTCCGAGCCCCAGAGAAAGGCGATGACACTGTCCAGCATGGAGAGGCGCACATGCTGCCCCCGCCCCGTGCGTTCGCGCGACAAAAGGGCCGCGGTGATGGCCTGGGAGGCTGTGACGCCGGTCAGCTTGTCGGGCAGGATCGTGCGCACCAGCCGAGGGCGCTCCTGGTCGGAGCCCGCCTGCACCGTGGTCAGGCCCGAGAGCGCCTGCACCAGCGGATCGTAGACCGGCTTGTGGGCATAGGGACCCTTCTCGCCAAAGCCGCTGATCGAGACATAGACGATTTCCGGGGCGATCATGCGGATCTCGTCCTCGCCCAGCCCCATGCGTTCAATCACGCCGGGGCGGAAATTCTGCACGAAGACATCCGCATCCGCGACCAGCTTCTTCAGAACTTCGATCCCGCGCGGGTCCTTGAGGTTCAGGGAGACCGAGCGCTTGTTGCGGTTATTGTTCAGAAAGGAGGCCGCCAGCCCGGAGCGGCGGTTGGAGACCTGCCGCGTGTAATCGCCACCCTTGGGGCTCTCGATCTTGATCACATCGGCGCCCTGATCCGCCAGAATCATGGTCGCCAGGGGTCCGGATATCATCGCGGTCAGATCGATAATGCGATAACCCTGCAGTGGTCCTGCCATGGAAATTCCTACTCTCGAGATTCATCTTCAAAGAAGTAAGGCTAAAAATCCTCGAGGCTTCAAGGAGGATTCGGGCAGAGAACTGGAGAGCGGTCGTAACAAGATTGCGATCAAGCGGGCGGCAGCGGCAAGACCATCGCGTTGTTTGCTCAAGCTTCAACAGGCTTCTTACCCTCGACCGCCTCGGTCCGCAGGAACTTGTAGGACGCCAGCGCCGCTGCGGCACAAAAGGCGATCATGCCGGTCATGGGCAGGAGGCTGCCGTCGTGGATGAAGCCGACGAAGCCGCCCAGGATCGCGGCGAAAACGAAGCGCAGGGTGCCCAGCACCGCGTTGGCGGCGCCCGCTTCCTCGCCGAAGTGGGCCATGAAGCAGGCGGTGCCGTTAGTGGAGATGAAACTCAGGCTGCCGATGGCGAGCAGCAAAAGCGGAAACACCAGGATCTGATCGCCGGAAAAGGCCGCGCTGGCCAACAGCAACAGCGTGAGGGCCACCAGTAGGATCAGACCAAAGCGCAGGATGCTGTCGGGCTCGTGCCGCTTGAGGAGCAGAGCATTGACCCGGTTGAAGGCCATCATCGCGAGCACATTGGCCGAGAAGAAGATTGGAAAGGAGGTGTGGGAATAGCCGTAATACTTGATGAAAACGAAGGCTGAATCAGTCAGGTAGACGAAGAGCACGCCCATGGAGAAACCCATGGCCAGCATGTAGGCCAGACCGCCCCGGTGGGTCAGGATCCGCCCGTAAGTCACGAGCGTCGAGCGCACCGACTCCCCCAGAGATCTCGCCGCGCTTCGCTTCACGCTGCGCGTCTCGGCCAGCAACGCGCCGACGCCGGCGATCGTGGCCAGGCCATAGAGCGCCAGGAAGATGAAAATCGCCTGCCACTGCAGGAACTCCAGGATCACCGCCCCGATCGCGGGCGCCGTCAAGGGCGCCGCCATCATGATAAAGCCGATCAGGGTGTAGATACGCGCGGCCTCCCGGCCCTCGAAGCGGTCCCGCACCATGGCCGTGACAACGACGACCGAAAAGCCGCCGCCGATGGCCTGCAGCACCCGCAGGGCAATCAGCCAGTCGACCGAGTCCACCTGCGCGATGGCGATGCTGGAGAGGGTGAAAAGCAGGAGGCCCCAGAGCGCGATCTTGCGCCGCCCCAGCGAGTCCGAGAGCGGCCCGCCCAGAAGCTGCCCGACCGCAAAACCGAAGAAATAGGAGGAAATCGACCACTCGACATGATGCACCGACGCGCCGAAATAGTCCGCCATCGCGGGGATCGCGGGCAGGTAGGTGTCGATGGAAAAAGGCGCCAGGGCCGACAGAACGGCCAGAATGAAGGCAAAAAGGCGGATGTTGAGGGTCATGTGCTGCCGAAAATCGAGAAGGGGACGCAAGAGCAGGCGCAGGAACAGACACTGCATGCACCCGGCCTCAGCAGTATGTCGAATTCATCTTGTATCGATCAATCGCATGTGTTTGATAAATTATATGAAGAAATTCGATTATTTGAGCCTGGACGGCCGCTTGCTGCTGATGTTCAAGACCGTTTACGACGAGCAATCGGTGACGGCCGCCGCGACCCGTCTGGGCGTCAATCAGTCCACCGTCAGCCACGGCCTCGCCCGGCTGCGCGATCTGCTGGACGACCCGCTTTTCATCAAGTCGGGGCGGAATATCATTCCCTCCGAGCGGGCAGACCGCCTGGCGGGTCGGGTGGACAGCCTGCTGGACGGTCTGAAGGACCTGGGTGAGGCCGAGGACTTCTCCGCGGCCGAGCTGACCGACCGCTTCGTCATTTCCGCCCACGACTATCAGCGTGAACTGCTGATGCCCAAGGTCTTCCGCAAGATCCGGGAAGAAGCCCCGAGGGCCGGGCTCAAGATCATCGATACCGCCGGACGCATCATCGAAGACCTGCGGGCACGCCGCACGGATCTGGTGATCTCGCCGCTCTCGCTGCGTGACAGTGAAGACATCATGGGTCAGTTGCTCTTCACCGAGAGCTTCACCTGCTTCTACGACGCCGAGGTAATCGAGCCGCCCCGCGGCCTCGAGGCCTATGTCCAGGCCCAGCATGCACGGGTCAGCTTCACCAACGAGAACCGGAGTCTGGTGGACGAGATGCTGGTTAAGACTGGTTATCAGCGCAATTTCACGCTGGAGGTCCCGGGCTTCATCGCGCTCTCGACCCTCATGCGCGGCACACCGCTGATCGCAACGCTGCCCTCCCGCCTCGGGCACTTCATCATGAGCGACTTCGCCAGCTTCCCCTGCCCTTTCCCGGCCCCGACCCTGAATTTTCACCACTACTGGCACAAGCGCGACAACGCCTCGCCGAAACACAAATGGCTGCGCTCACTGGTGAAGGACGCAGCGGCGGCGGCTTAAGTCAGATCAAGTCGTGATGGAGTCGCCGAAGGCGATCACGCGTGCGTGTGAATCTGATCCAACGAAAAAACTTAGAACGGATTCGCATCTTTAGAGGGAAACAGAATCGCGGCTCCGGCGATCTGACGTAAAGGCTATCTACCCTAAAAGCGGTAAAGACTCCGGGGCGGAGAGGGACACGTTCGTACACCCTTAAGCATTTCTTATCTATGGAGAAAATGGATTGAAGTTGACTTTTTTGAACGACATTGGTTATTTGGATCCATGAGTACAAAAGCCGCGAACCATATCGTGGAGACGGTCGAAAATGAGATCGTTTTCGGCCAACTGCGCCCCGGCGAACTCCTGCATCAAGTCGCACTGGCGGAGCGCTTTGGCGTCAGCCGCCAACCTGTCCGAACCGCTCTCGAGATTCTGACCGAAAAAAAATTACTGACCCGCCGCGCGGACAGATCACTGGAAGTCCGGGGCCTTCCGCGATCGGCGCCACAAGAAATACTCGCAATTCGGCGCACGCTGGAACCGCAGGCTCTTTCTCAGGCCTTTAATCACCTCACGGAAAGGGATTTGCTCCTCGCCCAGCAGGCGCTGGAACTTTTTGAGATCGAGACCGAAACACAGCACCTCGCGCAAAGAGACATCGACTTTCATCTGGCACTTTATCGCCCCTGTAACAGTGCGACACTGATCCGGCTCATCACCGAATTGCGTCGCACCAACATTCGCGCCTACCTCGGCCAGCCGCTCGGGTCGAAAGCACGGCAAACCTGTATCGAAGAGCATCACGCCATCCTTAAGGCCTGCAAGTCGGGCAATCGGGAGGCAGCTCTCTCGTTACTCATCACCCACTTGGACATTGCACAGGAACGATTCGAATGAGTGAACGCCTCGCTAAAACACCCGAAGCCCCCTACTACGCCGTCGTCTTCACCAGCCGTCTCAACGACAGCAGTCCCTCGGGATACGACGACATGGCCGGCAAGATGGTCGATCTGGCAATCAATAATCACGGTTGCCTGGGTGTGGAAAACGTAAGAGATGCCGAGGGTGTCGGAATCACGGTTTCCTATTGGAAAGACGAAGAAAGCATCAAGACCTGGAAAGCGGATTCCCAGCATTTGGTCGCGCAGAAACACGGTATGGAACAATGGTACGCGCAGTACGAATTGCGTGTCGCCCGCGTGGAACGCGCCTATTCGGGGCCGCATGGCAGGAGTCTCTAAGGCCTTCCCGACAGGGATTTCTTTTTTTGAAAATTCCACGCTGCGGGCTCCTAAGTCACGAAATTTCAATGACCAGGAGCCCGCTGCCGACAGAACCAAAGATCCGTTTATTTTCGTTTCCGCTTGGATTTTGCGGCTTTGATTTTCTTTCTGGCCGCCTTGGCGTTACCTTCACCTGCGCGCTCCGCTTCGGCGGCAGGGCGCATCGGTCCGCCCGGAATATTGCTCGCAAGACGAACGGCGCCGAACAGGTCCTTCAAATGCAGTTTGGGCAAATGTGTAGTGGAACGCATGGTTCGTTCCCTTCCTGGATGAGAGAATGAAACAGAAATTCAGGCTTTGAAATATCAGATGCCTGCGAATGAAAATCTTTGGTGTCGTAATTAATTGCTGATCGGAGCAAAGTGAAGCCCCAGAGCTGCAGAAGCCCTATGTATTTATGCAGGTAACGTGAGGGCTGCCGAGCGGCCCGAAATGCGGCGCGCTAAATTCCCCGGCAAAGGGCAGCGACTTTCCCGGACTTCACCATCTCGCGCGCCGCTTCATAAGCCGGACCGAAGGCCCGGTCGCTGTTCATGCGCGCGACATGCTTACGGACCAGGGCCTTCACCTCTGCGAGGGGCGAGGAGAGTTCCAGACCCTGATGGTCGCAGGCTTCCGCAGCAGCCAGAAGCTCCGTCGCAAGGATGTTATTCAGGGTCTCGAGCATGGCCGACAGCCGACGGGCGCCGTGGGTCGCCATGGAAACGTGATCCTCGTAGTTCACGACGGTCGGTACGCTGTCCACCGACGCCGGGTGCGCCTTTTGCCGGTTCTCCGCCACCATGGCCGCAGCGGCGATCTGTCCGCTCATGAAACCGGAGTTCACCCCGGGGTCATCGGTCAGGAAGGGCGGCAGGCCCGAGAGACTGCTGTCGGTCATCATCGCCAGGCGGCGTTCCGAAAGAGCGCCGAGTTCGCAGACCGCCAGGGCGATGTTGTCGGCGGCAAAGGCAACAGGCTCGGCATGGAAATTCCCGCCCGAGATGATTTCTCCGGTTTCGGGAAAGACGATGGGGTTGTCGGTCACCGCGTCCGCTTCAAGTTCCAGCGTGGCCTCCACGTTGTTCAGGAGGTCGAGGCAGGCGCCGTAGACCTGGGGCTGACAGCGCAGGCAATAGGGATCCTGGACGCGGCCATGGGCCAGGTCCTTGTCCCGGAATTCACTGCCCCGGGTCAAGGCGCGCAGGCGGCGGGCGACTTCGATCTGGCCGGGCTGTCGGCGGATCCGGTGAAGGCGGTCATCGAAGGGCCCGACCGACCCCAGCAGGCCCTCGGTGGTCAAAGCGCCAACAATGACGGCCGTGTCAAATGCCTGCCGCGCCTCCAGGGTACCGGCCAGGGCGAGCGCGGTCGAGACCTGCGTGCCGTTCAACATGGCCAGGCCTTCCTTGGGCTGAAGGCTCAGGGGCTCCAGACCGGCAGAGGCCAGGGCCTCGGCCGCAGGTACGATCTCGCCACCAAAAGTGACTGTGCCCTCACCGATCATGGCTGCGGCCAGGTGCGCAAGCGGGGTCAGATCTCCCGAGGCCCCCACCGACCCCTGCGAAGGAATCACCGGCAGGAGATCGCAATTAAACATCCCGATCAGGAATTCGACCAGCGCGGGCCGGATCCCCGAATGACCCTGGGCCAGAGACGCAATTTTCATGGCCATGACGAGCCGCGTTTCGGCAATCGAGAGTGCCGGGCCGGAGCCGATGGCGTGGGTGACGACAACGTTTTTCTGCAGGGCCGCCATCGCATCGTCCGCAATCACACTGCCCGCGAGGCGCCCGAAGCCGGTGTTGATGCCATAGACGGCCCCGCCCTGCGCCACGACGCGCTGAACGACTTCGTGCGCTTTGGTGATGGCGGTGCGGGCGGCCGGGCTGAGGTAAAGCTCGACCCGGTCGCGGTAGATGGCGGTCCAGGTGGCAAAGCCATTGAGTCCCGTAGTGAGCTCAAGCCGTTTCATCGCTTCCTTCTCCTGCCCGCTTTCCATGGTCCACGTTGTGGCGACGGCAATCTTCCCGCCTGCTGCGGCCATGTTTTAGCCCACTCCGGATCAGAAACTCTAATGAATTGGAGCGAGGTGCGTATTAGAAACTCTAATCAGGCCTATAATCATCTGACTTGAGAGCCCCGACCAGTTTGCCCGCCCAGACATTGGAGGAACGCCAGGACATGAAAACCCGGATTACCGGAGGCTCACGCATCTGCAATGGCAGAACCTTTACGCCATCCGGGGTCGCGCCCTTCATGGCGAGAGGCACGATGCCCCACCCCTTCCCCATGGCCACCATGGCCAGAATAGAGGGAAAAGCGACGATGGGCTGGGCCACCTGCAGCACCTGACCTGCACTTCGGGCCGCAACCAGCAGACGGTCGAAGAGATCCGGTTCCGTATCGCGCGGAACCATCAGAAGCGGATGGCGACACAAGGTCTTGATATGCACCTGCTTGAGTTCGACATCCGCGGGAACGGCGACCGCCATGGGCAGACGCGTCAGCAGACGTTCCTCGATGTCCTCCCGGGCCATGGGCAGGGTGGTCAATGCGAGATCGCACTCACCGCTTGCCAGACTGGACTCGACCTCGTCGGCGGCTTCCACATCGACCTGAAACGCCGATCCTTGTGCCTCCTCCAGAGCGTGCCGGAGCCTCGGCAGGATAGCGGTATGAATGATCGCGTTGGAAAGCAGCAATCTGAGCGGCCGCGCCCCCTCCTCCCGGATGGCCGCGGCGGCCTCCAACGCGTTGCGCTTGGCGGCGATCAGGGCCCGTGCCTCGGGCAGGAGCGCGCGGCCAGCGTCGGTCGGCTCAACACCCTGGTTCGAGCGGATCAAAAGCTTCAAGCGGAGATCTCCCTCCAGCTTCGCGATCCGCTGGGATATGGCCGACTGAGTGATTCCCAGTTCATCAGCGGCATGACCGAAGTGACGAAGCCTGGTGAGCGTAACGAAAGCCTCCCAGTCCCTGATATCCAGCCGCTGTCTTTTCATGCCTGCGCTTCTTCAAGGTGAATAAGCATAACTGATACAGGATACGGAAGACTTCGGCAGCTTTAATTCATGCAGCTTTAATTCATAAAGACAGATCCTGTCATGAAGTCCTCAACTAGGTATCTGGTCAGGGGCGCGGATGCCGAAACACAAGGTCGGTGGGATCCTGACCGGGCGCCGCGGGATCCAGCGTCGCACCCAGCCGCTCCGCCAGCCGGCGCGACCGCGTGTTTTCGGGGTCGATATAGCTGACCAGTGTCTTAAGGCCGCGAACTTCAAAAGCCCAGTTGCGCAATGCGCGGGCGGCCTCGCAGGCATAGCCCTTCCCTTCGGCGTCCTCGTAGAGAATCCAGCCCAGTTCATGCTCCGGGAAGAGGGGGCCGTAATTGATGCCGACCTGTCCCAGGCAGCGACCTGTTTCCCGCGTTTCGATCATCAACGCGCCGTGTCCGAAGAGTTGCCACTGAGCCAGATCGTGACAGAACATACCCCAGGCCACGGGCGTCGTGAAGGGTCCACCCATGTAGACGGCGCGCGGCGACAGCATCAGCTCTGCGTAGTCCGGCCAATCCTTCATTTCGGGGACACGAAGAAGCAGTCTTTCAGTTTCAAGTCTTGGGATCATGTGAATTCCAGCAAGCTCTCGGGACTCCCTCATCATGAGATCTAAAAGCCTTCCGCGTTCGGCTGACTGAAAACTCGGATGCCAGCGCCTCCTCATGCAGTCTTGTCTCCGGCGGATAGCGGTTTGTGCAGATCCGCTTGCGGATTTCCTCGTAGATCGCATCGGCGCGCTGACGTGCCGCCGATCTGTCGTCAAGCATTCGCGAGCTTTCCACCGCTCTTCCCTTTTACGTTCCAACAAAGCGCTGTTCCCGTCTCATCCCCCACGCCTGCGTGCTGAGATTGGCGTCCCTTCTAGCACAGATACCGGTGCTGAGCGATGCTCCGGCCGATAGCCGGGGAAAGGGATACAACCCTTCTTATTGTGCAGGTTTTGGCCGTTCCGGACCCTGCTGCGCAGCAATCGATCCAACTGAAGGGCCGGGAACCATCTTTTTCACGAACAGGATTGGCTGTTACTTCTGGCGCGAAGGTCACCGTCGCCCTGCGCTCGGGCGCCACCCGTGTCATCGAGGACGCTGTTTTTCTTGGAGGCATAAACGCCGTGGGCGTAGAAGAACAGGTACTGCACGGGTTCACGGCTATCCACGGTAGGTGTCTTTTAGATAGACCTCCGGCCAGCAGGGGGCTAAACCGGATGCAGATCCCGCTTCCCTCCTTACGCCCTTCGGAGCCGCCTTATCGCCTTCCCCGTCATTAGAACGGCCAAAGCCGCGCCGCGCCAGGCCAACAACCTGCGCGGCATCCTCCTCATGGCGGGTGGATTCTTCTTGTTCTCGGCGGTGGACACCGTGGCGAAATTCCTGACCGAAAGCCTGGACCCGATACAGATCGCCTGGTCGCGCCAACTCGGACTCGTCCTCGGCGTGCTGGTTCTGCTGGCTCTGCGTGGGCCCGGCCTGCTGCGGACGGCACATCCCTGGCTGCAGATCGGGCGCGGCGCCCTGGCAGCGGCCTCCGCAACGCTCTTCATCGTGGCAGTCGCCTTCGTGCCGCTTGCCGATGCAGTGGCCGTCTCTTTCGTCGCTCCCTTTTTGGTGACGGTCATGGGGGCGCTGCTGCTGCGCGAGCACGTCGGACCGCGGCGCTGGACCGCCATCGCCATCGGCTTTGTCGGCATGCTCATCGTGATCCGTCCAGGACTAGGCGTCTTTCATCCCGCCATGTCCCTGGTGCTGGTCGCGGCGAGCTGCTTCGCCCTACGCCAGATTATCTCGCGCCGGCTCAGCGGATCCGACCGGACCGAGACGACCGTCGCTTACACAGCGCTGGTCGCCATCCTGCTGCTGAGCCTGCCCCTGCCCTTCGTGTGGCAAACACCTACCTGGGGCCTCGAGATGCTGCTGCTGGCCTCCATCGCGCTGATGGCCGCGGCGGCGGAGACCATGATCATTAAATCCCTGGAGCTGGCCGAGGCCGTGGTGCTGGCACCGGTGCACTACAGCCTGCTGATCTGGGGCACGATGTATGGCTGGCTTGTGTTCGGCCAACTGCCCGACGGCTGGACCTGGTTCGGCGCGCTGATCATCGTGGCGACCGGCGTCTATACACTGCACCGGGAACGCGTGGTAAAGGCAGCTTCATCGCCAAGCAAGTAACGCCAGATCATGCACGCTCATGGTCCGGCGAGATCTGGCCTCTTTCGGGACCTGCCTGGTGCGGACGGGCGAACACTACAGCAGTCATTGGCGGGCCAACCGGGAGCCCCGCAACACCTCGATCACGCGGATCGATTTCAACGCAAGATCGCGGGTTGTGATTTACACGAACCGGCTTGAGCATCCGCCGCCGGAACTTGTCATGCAACCCGCTGCTCAAAGTCCGCAGCTGGCTTCTGAGATCGACATCGCGCTGATGCCAGCCGCCAGAACGGATACTCTATAGCTGATCCAGGTTGAGACTCAAACTGCTCTAGGGTCTGTACTCAATTGGTGCTTTTCGTGACATTGGAACTGTGATTCAAGCTTTCTGATGATAGGAGGTTTGGATGGGCAGAAAGTTATTTTATCTAAGCGACGAAGAGTGGTCCCGGA
>NZ_ML660077.1 GCF_007004665.1 Denitrobaculum tricleocarpae
TGTTCTGCAGGCTCAAGGATTTCAGGAGGATAGCGACCCGCTACGACAAGCGTGCCGACACCTTCCTCGCGGCCATATGCCTCGCCGCTTCCATCACTTGGTGGATCAATTGAGTCCCGACCCTAGGGTGCCCTTGCGCTCATGCCGTGATGCCGAAGACCGGACAGGCACAGCGCCTTTAGACTTCACAAGCCGGAGCGGTCTTCGCGCCTAAGGATCTCGCACAGCAGCCCTTTATCCTCTCTGCGGCGAAGGACTGCTTTGAGCCCTTACGAGCAATTAGCTGCAGTGTACTAGATGGCCGGAACGGGCGGATAGCACCCGTTCGCCGAAGCTGCAAATGTATCATGGATGCGTAGCGAAAGCAGGCATTCCGACAGCGAAGGCGACTCGGTTGACTTGGACTATATGGCTTGACGCGATTCGTTAGCTGGATTTGAACATCTTTCAATACTCTTGTGACCCTTTGAAATCCGCCGAATTAACTCAATCTTTGGTGGTTCCAGAAAAAAAATCACGCTAGAATCGTGTCAACGGAGGATGCGCATGGCTCGTGGTGAACTGATGAAGAAACTGCTGCTCAACTATGGGCGGGACAAAGAGTTCCGGTCCATAGTTGAGCAAATCATTTCTGAAGAGGAAAAGAAGAACAACAAGGTCCTGGCGCGCGGCCTGCGTAAGGCGCTCGACACGATTGCAAGCACGCCAGAACCAAAAAACCTTAGTAGGCTGGTTTCGTTTCCCGATGAAGCGAACGAGTTCATTCAGCGCGTTGAGCCTCGCTACAGTCCCCACGACATTCAGTTGAGTGCTGAGAACCTAAGCCTCTTCCAAGGTCTGATTGAAGAATTCCGCAAATCCGATCTCATCAAGCGACACGGCCTCCCCGTCCGATCGAAGCTGCTGTTTTGCGGCCCGCCAGGTACAGGCAAGACGTTGTGCGCCGAGATATTTGCTGGGCAACTCGGCCTACCGTTCTTTCATGTCAAGCTCGACCGGCTAATCTCTTCATTCCTCGGCGAGACAGCCACAAACATACGAAAAACATTCGAGTTTGCACGCAGGCAGCCGTGTATTCTTTTCTTCGACGAATTCGATGCCATCGCTCGTTCCCGTGAGGAAGGTAGTGACCACAGCGAACTAAGGCGCGTGGTCAACTCGCTCCTCATCTTTATCGATCAGATTCAGCCAGGCGGTTTCCTGATTGCTGCAACCAATCTAGACGGGCAGCTTGACCCTGCGCTCTGGCGCCGTTTCGACGAAGTTGTGTGGTTCGACCACCCTGATGAAACGATGACGCGCAAGTATCTCACAAACGCGCTTAAGAACTCAAAACTCGATTTCGAAATCGAAGATATGGTGCAGGGCACTATGGATTATTCCTATGCGGAGCTTGAGAAGATCTGCAACCAGGCAAAGAAGCTAGCTCTTCTGGATCGCAGAAAAACAATTTCCAAAAGGCACTTCCGTGATGCCATTCGCTACGCCGACCGACGCAGAATGCGCATTCGCAAATTGACCAGTAAGCCGTGAGATAAACTTTGGCTCAACACCAACACTTGCCTTTGGTGCGCCTTCCCCAGAATTTTGAACGACGTAAGACCGGGAGGGCGCCAGGAGCGCCGCGGCGTGGCGGCGAGCATGGAGCTCGCGTGCGGCAGGAAGTTGACGCCGCCATCCAGCAGCAAAGGGAGCAGCAACGACCCCCACGTTTCGTAGACCCTGCGCTCATTCTACGCGTTCAAATGAGCGGGCTCACGATGGAGCAGGATTGGGAAGGTCTTGGCCTCACGGTTCTATCCACTGATGACGATAACACCCTTGTGCTCTTCGCCTCGACTTACGACCTGGAGGAATTCCGCGCACGACTTGATGCCTATGACGGTCCTATCCCAGACGAACAGCAGAATCGCAGATATGCTGGGTTCGTCGACCGGATCGGCGATGTCGGTACGATTGAGCCGAGAGATCGTCTTGGCGTCCGTGCGAGAGAAGACGGGTTTGTCAACGTTGATGACTTCCAAGACGACACAGAATATGTCGTCGATATTGAGCTTTGGGAATTTGGTCCTCAGGCTACGCGGCGCACGCTGGCCGAACGTATCATAAGATGGGTTGAGGACCAGGATGGCGAACTGTACGACCACTACAGCGGACCATCAATTACGATCATCCGAGTTAAAACCTTTGGAAGCACTATCCGGCCAATTCTCGCAATTCCTCAGGTGGCGTTCGTGGACTTTCCACCTGAGCCGGACATAACAACTGACCCGCCTGAGGAGTATGCCATCGATGATGTGCCGCCTGTCGCGCCGCTGCCAGACGATCTTCCAGTTATTGCAGTTCTCGACACAGGTGTGAACGACCATCCTCTGCTTGTAGACGCCATCGTTGCGCGGGAAGCCTTTCCGGCAGAACTCGGCGACGCGGACATGAATGGTCACGGAACCGCAGTTGCCGGTGTGGCCGTGTTTGGCGATCTCCGCAACCAGCTCGATGGGCTTGAACTTCAGCCAGCTGCGCGGATCATTTCGGCAAAGGTCGTCACCGACCAAGCGCAATTCTATGATCGACGTACCCTGCCAACGCAGATGCGCATCACGATAGAACGGCTTAGACGCAACTACGATTGCAGGATCTTTGTGCTGTCGCTTGGAGACATCAAGGCAAATTTTGAGCGCGGGCGCGTCGGACCATGGGCTGCGACACTGGACGAGCTGGCGCGCGAGCTCGACATCCTCATCTTTGTCTCAGCAGGCAACAGAGACCCACGTGGCGGCACACGGCTCGAACAGGCGATAACCCAGTATCCGGGATACCTTCTCGAAAATGGCAATCGTGTATGCGAGCCAGCTGGGGCAGTGAATGCGCTTACTGTCGGATCGATCGCTCACTCAAACGGTCTCGGGCCACAGCACCTGTTCGATGCGCATACGCAAGCCATCACTGAACCCGATGAACCCTCTCCGTTTTCCCGAGCAGGACCAGGCGCTGGAGGCATCAAGAAGCCCGACTTTGTGGACTATGGCGGCACACTTGTGTTCGATGGCGTGGCGGCACGCTTGCAGCGCGCGCCCGCCCTGCCAAATGCCGGGGTGCTGACCACCAATGCGGATTTCCTTCGGCAGGCGGTTGTCAGCAAAACCGGAACTTCGTTCTCCGCCCCGCATCTCGCGAACAAGGCGGCACAGGTCTTGCGACGTCACCCTGACGCATCTGCCAATTTGGTCAAAGCTCTGATGGCGAGTTCGGCACGTGTGCCTGAGGCTGCGTTGCGCCGACTGAATGGCGTGGCGGAGGCCGAGCAGGATCAGGTCCTCGGCAATGGTCTGGTGAGTCCAGCAGCGGCCGCGTTTTCTGATGACCACCGGGTGGTTCTCTATGCCGAAGACAGCCTCGGTATGGACCAGTTCGCCGTCTATCAGGTGCCAATCCCTGCCGAATTCCAAGGTAATGGGCGGCGTTGGGTCCGTGTGTCCTTGGCGTTCGATCCTCCTGTGAAGCGGACCCGTGCAGAATATACAGGGACGCGCATGAACTATCGTCTGATCCGAGGATGCCAAATCGACGAGGTGTTTGAGCATTTCCGTTCCCACATCGGAGAAGCTACGGGCGCGCCTGACATGCAAAGCCGGTTCAACTGTGCATTAAAGCCAGGTCCCATGCGCCGAGACCGCAACACGTTGCAAACCTCAAGCGTGAAATTCACGCAAGACACCGTACAATATGGAACAGACTACTATCTCGTGGTGCGCTGTGTTGGAGGTTGGGCCGCTGAACAGGAAGTCAGGCAAAACTATGCAATCGTCGTGGAATTAGAACACGAAGCCCAAGTTCAACTCTACGCGCGGATACAGGAGCGCGTGCGCCTTCGCCTATAGAGTTTATCTCAATGCTAATGTGAAACACTGCGATGATCTCGCGGTCTCAGCGAATGGGGGCTTTCAAGCGCAATTCCACTTCTCCCTTTTCATGGCGTCGTCCGCAACGCCTGAATTGCCGCGATCCCGCCCAGCAACGCGAATGGCATCGAGAAGTATATGCCTGCGCTCGCCGCCGCGAGAATCGTCATACTGTCGTCAATGCTGCCGCCGGCGACGAATGCCCCCACAAGGCCGACGAGGGCGCCGCCGATGGCAAACCCGAGGGTCTCAACGCTCGAGACCATGGCCATCGTTTTGGTCTGCTCGCCATCAAGATCACCTGCCACCATCTGTTCGCCTAGAAACGGCCAGATCATACCCAGACCGAAACCGCAGGCTGCAATGGATAGGGCTGCGCCGATCAAGTGACCGTCGATAAGGAAGAGGCTGCAGCCGATCAAACCGGCAAGCGTCACGAACGGACCGGCCAGTGCCAAATGCCGCCCCCGAGGCATGCTCACGATTGCGAATGAAGCGCCGGACCAGCTTATGGTTTCGATCAGAACGAAGGCTCCGGCGAATGTCGCACTGTGCCCATGAACCTGAGTCAGAACCAGGGGCCCGAAGACGAGGATGCTCATTGCGCTCGCTCCCAAGACGGTCTTCGCTGCAATCGCGCTCCCCTGCATCGTCCTGAACCGGAAGGCGCGCCGCGGAAACATCCGAGGGGCATGCGCTCTCTCGCGCCAGACCGCTGTAGCCAAGGCGAGAAGTCCGGCAGCCGTAACAAATCCAGCAAGAAAGCGGTCGTATTGTGGAGCGAAGCTGATGAGACCTATGCCGATGCCGAAGGCCGCGAACGACAGTATCGGGAAGCGTTCGGCGCCTCCCTCGGTCTCAAGCCTGGCAAGGGTGCCTGCATTGCAAAGTCCATAAATCAGCATACCCGCGCCAAGCAGGACAAAAGCGGGACGCCAGCCGACGAAATCCGCAAAGATGCCGCCGATCATCGGACCGGCAAAGGCTGCTCCAATCCAGAAGGCCCCGGAGATCGCCGAGATTTTAGGGAAAGCTGCCGCGCTCGTGTCAGAGCGCAGAGCAACGAAACCAAGCGCGAGCAGGCCGCCGCCACCAAAACCGGCTATTGCCCGTCCTACTGCGATCACCGGCATTGTCCCGGCCGACGCTGAAATGAGCGCGCCAGACACGGCCAGCCCCGTCATGATCCACCAGAGCCATTTCGTGCCGTATCGGACAGCCAGCGGGCCGGTTGCCGCCGCGGCCAGAACCGTGGTGATGTTGAAGAGCGCGGTCAGAGCACCGATCAGTTCTCCCCCGCCGACCTCCGAGACAATGGCCGGAGCGAGGGTAACGGCGGCGTAATTTCCGCCAGCGTGTACCACAATGACACAGAGAACAGCCGTGATGCGCCATCCCCGGCCATGGGCGAGCAATTCGCGCCAATCGGGCGCAGGGTCCGGTCCGCCGCCCGGTGTGTCACGGATGTCGTTCATATCACTCGTCATCACTCGATGAATTAGAGATAACAAAAACTAAGTCCAGCGAGAATTTGTTGGCCTTTTGACTTCCATTTGGTTAAGTAGCACCATGCAAGCACTTCCTTCCCCAACGGCGCTGCGGATGTTCGTCGAAGCAGCAGAGCGTTCAAGCTTTGCCGGCGCGGCGGAGGCTTTGAACGTCACGCAAGCAGCCGTCAGCAAGCAGATGGCAAGTCTCGAAGATCGCCTGAACATCAGTTTGTTTTTCCGGGGACACCGGTCGGTCGGCGTGACCCCCGCCGGGCAAGCCTATCTTCCCGTCGCCAAGCGCGTGCTGGCACTACTCGAATCCGGCCTCGATGACGCAACTGCCCTGTCGTCCCGGCGCTCAATCACAATCGAGGTGGACTACGAATTTCTGGACTTTGTGGTGACGCCAAGGCTTGACCGGCTGTGCGCTCAACTGTCCGAAACCGATGTGACATTCCTTCCCACCGTCCCGGGGCGGCATGTGCCGCAAAGCGATCTGTCGATCACTTACGGCCACCCCCGTCCGGGCCGGGTTTCGGCCGAGCGTCTCTGCGGGTTTAGGGTCTTTCCCGTCGCCAGCCCATTCCTTCTCGAAACCACCAGCGATCCCCTCAAAGAACTTCCGCTTCTCCACGATGTGGACAGCTATTGGTGGAATACATTCCTGCAGGCGGAAAATATCACTCGCTTCGACCAGGGCACCGTGTTGGGAAACGGCGCGCTAGCAATCCGGGCAGCGATGGCCGGCCAGGGTATCGCCATCGGTGACGATGTGCTTTGTGCGGACGCTCTGAGGCGCGGCGACCTGGTGAGAGTTGGAGGGACCGCCCTGCACGGACGGGACGACTACTGGGTCTCCGAGCATCCGGACATGCTTGGGGATCCAATCGCAGCAAGTTTCCGGAAATGGCTGAAGGCCGAAGTCGCGCAGTTGTTTGAAAACGCGCAGTCCGCTACTTGGAAGCCTGCCACTTGAAGGATCAATGCTGCCCGAGGGGTGCGCCGCGCAGGCTCATGCGCTCGGAGCATGAAGCCGCGCGCCAGATGGCCCGCGATATCGCGAAGACCGAGGAATACGTCATCTCCTGCCGGATGAGAAAGAAGGTCGAGATGCTGCTTGCCCATCTCAAGCGCATTCTCGGTCTCGGCAGGCTGAGACTACGTGGCCCCTGTGGCGCAAACGACGAATTCCTCCTCGCCGCAACTGCCCAGAACCTCCAAAAGCGCGCAAAGCTGTTCCCGTTGCTGAAAACACCCAAACCAGCGTGAGAGAAACCTACACATCTAGTCTCGAGGTCAAGCGCCCGACACTTGAGCCAAAGGCTTTTTCAACGGAATTAGCTCAAAGCGCCTTTCAAGCAGTCCTGTAGAACCGCTCAGGATCGCCTTCGTCAAGGCCGCTTAGTTCACCACAGTATCGCCACCCCGCCTTGTCGAGCAGCTTGCGCATAGCGGAGTTTGACTGGTTGGTGGACGTCCAGACCTCTGGGTGCGCGCTTGCGTTATGCAAAAGCAAGCCCGCCCCCAGGCCAAGTCTTCTTGCATCGCGAGAGACGATGAGTAGAGAAATGAAGGCCTTCCCAAAGAAGTAACCGTGATCAAGGCAGCAGAAGGCTTGGACTTCACCACGCAAGGCGGCCACGCTCAAGCCACCCTTTTCAGCCACTGACGTGATGTAGTCAGCTCTGTCATTCGACCCAAGGAGAGCTTCATCTATTGTGACTGCACGGGCGATTTCATCTGGCGTAATCGCTTTCCTGATCTCCAAGGCAGCCTCCACAAAACCGGCAACGCTGCGATGATAACTTGCGCCATTTTCAATGTCAGCTTCATCCCGCACTGCCGTAGTTGGTGAAGTTCGAAATGAATGGCAGCTTTAAAGCAATTTGCATTTAATCAGACTCGAAATTCGTTGCCCCTCGATCAGCAAATTGCTGATCTTGAACGCAAATTTTGAGATGCGATGATTCAAGAAAAACGCAATTCGCTCTAGGCGGGACATGGCATTTACGGCAAGCGACAGGCATCCTTCAAAGGAGATGCAAAATGCTTGAAAGCGTCTCTGTGCACGTCATAAGGTCAGGACGGGAGACCATGTGGGAAATACAGTTTTATGAGAAGCGATCTGCGAGAAGCGCGCGAAGATTTGGCCGCCGCGCTGCGCTATGCCGACAAACTGGGACTGAGTGAAGGCATCTGCAACCATTTCTCCCTCGCCGTCTCAGACGATGGGCAGGAGTTTCTGGTGAATCCGCAGGGGTTTCACTGGTCGGAGCTGAAAGCCTCGGACATGGTGCTCTGCCATCGCGACGGCCGGGTGCTGGACGGCGAACATACGGTCGAGCCTACGGCGTACTTCATCCATGCGCCGATCCATGCCGGGCGACCAGCCGCCAAAGCGGTGCTCCATACCCACATGCCATACGCAACTTCCTTGACCATCGTCGAGGATGGCCGCTTGGAGATGGTTGAGCAGGGCGCGCTGCGTTTTTACGACCGCATCGCCTACGACGATGGCTATGGCGGGCTGGCGCTGGATCATCAGGAAGGCGATCGGATCGCTGATGCGATGGCTGAGAAGCCAATCGCGTTCCTAGGCCATCACGGCGTTGTCGTGACCGCACCAACTATGGCTAAGGCCTTTGACGACCTCTATTACCTGGAACGCGCCGCGCAGGTGCAGACACTGGCCAAGATGCACGGCAAGCCCTTCAGAGAGATCCCACGGCAGGTGGCGGAGCAGACCGCGCGCCAGATCCTTGAAGAAAGCGATACGACCCAAGTTCAGGCGCATTTCGATGCGATTAAACGAATGCTGGACCGCGACGATCCCAGCTGGCGCAACTGACCGGACGCGCAGAAATCAGGTTGATTGCGGCATCTCAAATCCGCTAGCAGCCCAGATTCCCCGTCTTCTCCCTCTGTCCGCATTCTCACCTGGAAGACATCTATGTTGGATCTTCAAACCCTTGTTCTCTTCAGCACAGCGAGCTTAGCACTCTGTGCCACACCGGGTCCTGATATGATCCTGGTCGCGGCAAGAAGTGCCGCTCAAGGCCGAACGGCTGGATTGGTTACGCATTTCGGAGTCGCAGCCGGGTCGGCATTTCATGCGATTATCATGGCGCTCGGGCTGTCCCAACTCTTCCTGGCGGTGCCCTACGCCTACGACCTGGTCAGATATCTGGGCGCGGCCTATCTCTTGTACCTCGCCTGGCAGGCCTTCACTGCAACGAACAGCTTCTCTGTCAAGTCGCCTGGCGGTAAGCAAATGTCACTGCTCGTGATCTTCAAACAAGGGCTCATTTCGAACATTCTGAATCCAAAAGTAGCGCTTTTTTATCTCGCCCTGTTCCCCCAGTTCCTGGATCCGGCGAATGGTTCTGTCGCGGTTCAGATCATAGTGCTGGCGATCATCCTCCAGGTTGTCGGGTTGGGCGTACACGGCGTGGTGATATGGCTGGCGGGAAGCATGAGCCTGCTGCTTTCAAACGGACGAGTCTTTGCGAGGTGGTCACGCTACTTCCTTGGCGCTGTATTTGGTGGGCTCGCAGCAAGACTCATTTTCGATGGGCAACGCTAGGTTGAGGACTCCTGTTCCTCGATGGTCCCAAGCTAGTTTCCGAACAGGCCGATGGAGTTACCGTCGGGGTCTTCGCAATAGACGAAACGGCCCGCGGGGATCGGAATGATGTCCGAGACGACCTTGCCTCCGGCGCCCGGCACTCTCTCCATGGCGTCCTCGAGTTTGTCCTTCACGGCGAGGTGGATGGTGTTGCCGCCGCCGGCATCTGCGGGCTTTCCCGGATAGAGGTGACCGGAGACACCGCTGTCTTCCATGGAACTGAACATCACCATCGGATTCGGGCCGTTATCGTCGCGTGTCATGGTGATCTTGAGAGCCGTCTCGTAAAAGGCCTTGGAGGCGTCGAGGTCGCTTGCCGGTATTTCGAACCAGACGGCAGTGTTGAACGGCGTATCGGGCATATGGGGGTCCTTTTTTCCTGAGGTGATTGGGTTTCCCGGAGCGGTTAGCTCTGCCAGGTTCGCACACCCCACCTGCCAGCCTGTTGTCAGTTGATCTGCGCAAGGATCATTTTCCCAGTGGCGTCCCGGATCTTTGTCCCGCTCTCTGCCCCGCGCTCGGCTCCGATCTCGGCTCCGGTCTCGGCCCCGCCATTTGGGCCTGCCGCGGCCCGGAGCAGGCGGTCAACCCGAAGCTGCTGCAGCTACAGGATTGAGAGCGGATTCACATGTTTTAGCGAAACCACGAAGTGTTTCCGTTAAAACATGACCCGCTCTAGCCGCGTCGCAACCAGCGCTTGATCCGACCTTGCTGCCACATCGCGAGCCCGCTGATCACGACCAGCGGCACCACACCGAACTTGATCCATGCTTCATAGGTCGCGTTGTCATTCAGCGTCGGGCTGTAGATGTACACCGCGATGAGAGTGGCAATGGAAAGGTGACCGTAGCGTAAGACTTTCCGCATCATCATAACAAACGCTTCCCTTGTCGATCTGCCGTGTATATTGATACTGTCAATATACACTTAATATGGGCATTGTCAATATATGGTCAGCGGGAAGAAATCCTATCACCGGGGGGACGTGCGGCCACGGCTGGTGGAAGCAGCGGTAAACGCGCTGCGCACCCAGCCGCTTGAGTCCGTTAGCTTGAGAAAACTGGCGCAGTCTATCGATGTCAGCCACAACGCCCCCTACATGCATTTCGCCGACAAAGAGGCCTTGTGGGTTGCCGTGTCCGACCATGGTTTCGAGCTGCTCAGCGCAAAAGTCGAAGCCGCTATTTCACGGAACTCGCACTGGAAAGAGCGGCTTATGGCGGGCTGTGAGGCCTATGTGCGCTTCGCGATGGAGAACCGCCAGCACATGCTGGTCATGTTCCGGAACGCTACGCCGGGGATGGAACGCCGACTGTCGCCCAAAGGAAGCGAAGCGCTGCAAATCCTCCAGCGGGAAGTGGGAGCGGCGATCGCGGAGAAACACTTGATCAGCGACGATCCACAGCGGCTGACGATAACCGTTTGGATGCTGCTGCATGGCTTGGCAATGGCGCAGATTCAGCTCGGCGAGGCTGCCGGGCCCTTTGCTGGAATTCCGCAGGCGGAGCGGGTCACGTTCATGCTCAACCACTTGCTGTGCGGGATCGCCGTACCCGATCAGACCGGATCGTAGTGCCAGAGCGGAGTCACCGCTGCGATGGATCGCCGGAGGCGTTTCCATCTAAACCGGATCTGCTCTAGCGCCGTCCTGCGCGGGCTTGGGGGATTCGTCTCCAGATTGCGGGATCTGGCAAAAACCCTGCGGCGGTACGGCCAGGGCGCTGTTGAACTTGCTGGACATGTTCTGAAATGCGATCAGCCCGGTGAGCTCGACGATTTGATCGTCGTCAAAGTGGCTGTTGAGTCGACGCATGAGATCTCCGTCAATTTCGCGGTCGGATCGCGTCATTGCCTCGGCATAGTCGAGAGCGTCCCGTTCTTTGTCATCATAGAGTTCGCTCTCGCGCCACGCCGCCAGGGCCGCCACCTTGTCGAGAGAGGCGCCCCTCTTCATCAAGGTCGCCGAATTGATGTCGACGCAAAAGGGACAGTGGTTGATCTGTGAAACCCTTACCGTCAGAAGCGACCGCAACTCCGGGCTTATCTGCGACGACCGTCGGTCGATCATTCCATAGAGGAAGGCGACGCCCAGAAAGAGTTTCGGTGAGCGCGCCCAGAGAAGAGCCGCATCGAGAACGTTTCCGTACTTCCGCCGCTGGTTCCAAAAGAAGGGCCGTAGATACCAGGGGTAGCTACGCTCGGTTTTTGGTTTGATCCACATCTGATGTTCGGTCCAAGTCAAAGAATGGCAGCTTCTGGGAAAGAGCATTCGCTGTTGTGATGAAGGCCCAAGAGCTGGCGGGCCTTTGACACCGGAGGCGCCGCCTTTGAGACTGTCAGCGATACAATCATGCAATCAAATCAACCGATTCCGATTGGATTGTCCATAGCTATCGTCCGCTGGAACTGCGGCGAAGAGCCGCTCCTGGCCTTTTGGAGCGATCGTAAGTAACGACAGGTTCTTCTGTTTTCCCGAGCAGTTCCATCTTTTAAGCGCACCGAATTTTGATGTCATCGTGATTGGCGGCACAGAGAATTGAGGGCAAGTCTACGATTACCTGCCGCGCGTTGTTTCTCGTTGAACGTTCTCGACTTGAACTCCGCGCGGCGGGTGGCACAGGCGGACGTTTTGGCGGCTTGTGCGCTGAAGACTGAACAGGCACGCGAAAGGTTCCTCAATGGCATCGGCAACCGCTTCTCACTCCCGCGTCTTCTTGTTTGCGTCGCTGGTCGCGCTCGCTCTGTCCTGGTCGGCCGCCCTGCAGACCCCGGCAATGGCGCAGGCCCGGGAAGCGGCGCCGCTCCCAGACTATGTGATCAAGGAATTCGGCGAACCTCCGGCTGTGCCGGAAGGTCCGCTCTCCGAGGCCTTGCAGTCCGCCGTGCAGGTGGCCTTTATCGACTCCATCGCGCAATCGGCCTGGGGGAGAGATCAGACCATAGCTCTGAACGAAATCTCGGAGTCGAAAGATCCGCGGCTTGCCTGGATCGTCAGCGATCTGATGCGTTTCGTGTCGGATCGGGACCTGCATCTGGAACTCGCAACCGCTGCTTCCAAGCTGCTGGGTAAAGACTTCCAGGGCCGAGACTTCTGGGGGCCGGTCACCGACCATCTCATTGCATGGGATATTCCGGCGCCTCCTGATTATCTGCAGGCGAAGCGGGCTATCTTTACCAATGTCGTGCCCGGTTGGGACGATATCTTTGTCGAGGGCGACATCGACTGGAGACTCGTATCCTGGGGCGGCGTGCTGATCGATGATCGCGCATATGACACGACGGACGAACTCTGCAATTGCATTCCCGCGGCGGACAATCCCGAGGTCAGCAGCGCAGAGGACGCGACCTGGCTGGAAGACGAGGATATCGTCTTCGGTATTGTGGTGAACGGCGAAGCCCGGGCTTATCCGCGGCGCATCATGGAGGTGCGCGAGATGGTGAACGACACCCTCGGCGGACGGGACCTCGGCATTCCCTACTGCACTCTGTGCGGCGCGGCCCAGGCCTACTACACCGACCAACTGCCCGAGGGCGTTGACCGGCCCGTCCTGCGCACTTCAGGACTGCTGATCCGCTCCAACAAGGTGATGTACGACATCACCAGTTCTTCGGTGTTCGATACCTTTCTGGGCAAGGCGGTGACGGGGCCGCTCGCGAAGCGGAACCTGCAGCTGAAGCAAGCCTCTGTGGTGACCACCGACTGGGGGACCTGGAAGAAAGCGCACCCTGAGACAACGGTGCTGCTCGAGCGCTACGCGCTGGGCCGCGATCCCGACTTTCGCAACGGCCGAGATGCCAACGGCCCGATCTTTCCGGTCGGCGATGTCGATCCGCGCTTACCGGTTCACGAGGATATTATCGGCGTGATCACGGCGTCCGGCAAGCCGGTGGCCTTTCAGCGCAGTACGGCATTCGTGGCCTTGAAAAACGGCGATGAGATCTCTTACGAAAACGTCCGCCTGGAGCTGGCTGCCGGTGGCATAAAGGCCGTGGACGCCGACGGTTCCGATCTCGGCAGCCATCAGGCCTTCTGGTTCGCCTGGTCGCAGTTCCATCCCGGAACGGCTCTCTGGCCGCAGTAACGCGGCGCCCTCCGGCGCGCAGGTGCAAGGGTTAAAGGCCCCAACCCGCTCTAGGTGTTTAGTCCCGGCATGTGGTGGATAGGATCGAGTGTGAACCGCTCGGTTTGTTCAGTCCAGAGCTTGCAGATGTATTCGTATGGTGTGAGGCCTTTGAGGGTTTTGAGCCGCTTTGCGAAG
>NZ_ML660078.1:0-8515 GCF_007004665.1 Denitrobaculum tricleocarpae
CCGACCGAAACATCCGAACCGCCAAGAACGAACGCTCCCGTCCCAGAAACCGTCTGCTCACCATTAAAGAAAACCGTCGATCGACCAAAGGAACCACCCTCGACACCCAAGACACCGTCAAGCGTCAGGCCACCCTCAATCGTCAGAGTGCCAGGAGAAACTCCAGACTCACCAACCGTCACCTCTGACAGAATTTGGAGATCGGAGAAAGTCCCAGACGACACAAGGACCTGTGACCCTTCGTCTCCGTTGACCAGCGAGTTTGTCAGGCGCGCATTAGAGTTCAAAAGCAGTCTGCTCGAACCCAGTTCGATCACATCCGCGCTGAACTCGCCGCCGCGCAGTTCGAGCGTACCCTGCAAACGCAGACGCTCGACTTCCGTCGTCAAGAAACTGTGCACGACACTCGCGTCGTCATCCACGACAAGCGCCACACCATCCGCAGG
Source organism: Denitrobaculum tricleocarpae (assembly GCF_007004665.1). GTDB lineage: Bacteria > Pseudomonadota > Alphaproteobacteria > Kiloniellales > Kiloniellaceae > Denitrobaculum > Denitrobaculum tricleocarpae. The sequence goes on from NZ_ML660078.1 coordinate 447, forward strand.
CGTCGGAACAGCTCCATCACGCCAGTTGTCTGCATCGGACCAGTTGCCGCCGGCCGGGTCAATCCAAACCGCCGTGGCGTCCACGACCTCGAAGCTGCGCTCGATCAGCAATTCGCCCAGCGGATTTCCCGCCCGGTCAGTCACTCCGGAAAGATCGAGTGACAGATCGAAGATGCCGATCGGCAGATCGTTGAAAGCGAACTGCAGCACTTGATCGTCGGCTAGGAAAGAAATATCGATAGGAAGAATCTCAATGGCAGGCGCGGCCCGGTCAAAAACCTTGATATCGGACAAATCGATTGAATTAACATCGATACTCTCATCGAACGACAGGGAGACGATGTTGGAGCCGATCAAAACCAAACGCCCGTCCTCCGGCACGACTGATGTCAGTTCGGGCGGCGTAATATCGGGAATAATCTCGAGAGTTTGCGGCGCCGTCAGCGTCGTATTGCCGCCCGTGTCGGTCGCCCGCACCTGGACCTCAAGCATCGTGGCGCCGGCACTCAAGGGCGGAACGATAAAAGAAAGTTCATAGGGTGCGGAGACGTCGTTGACGACAACCTGGCCGTTCAGCAGCAACTCGACATTGCGGACCTGAACGTCGTCCCGGACGTCCAGGCTCAAGCGGATCGTTTTGCCTTCTTCAACCTGCAGTCCGCCGGTATCCGGGTCAGCATCGATGGCCGAACTGTCGAAGCTGAGCGTCGGCGCAACGCCATCGGCATCGAAGGGCAGGAAGTTGATGACCTGCAAACCGCCGGCGCCATCGGCAACATAGGCAATTCCGCTCGCCAGCGCCACGGCCTGCGCATCGCCCGGCGTGTTGATTTCGGTAATCAGGTCATAGGTATTCCCCGGATCCGAAGCATCATGGATCTGCAAACCACGTTGCCCGGCCGCCACGACGGCAAGGCCGGCACCGTTGGTCACAGTCTGCAGGTTTGCGGCCTGAACCTTTGGCGTATCGATGTTGGAAATCAATTCAAGCGAACCCGGCTCGGACACATCGAAGGTGACATAGCCGCCGCGCTCGAGCGGACGGGTGTTGGCAATCTGGGTCAGGTCGAGCCCGTTCGAGATATAGGCGACACCGTCGTCAATGAAGATCTTGAAATCCTCGAAAGGCTGGCGCCGGACCGGCGGTGTGGGGATGACGACAGAATCCAACTCGACCAAAAGGGAACCATCGAAACCGAAGGAAACCAGGCGCTCGTTGTCCACCACCGCGAAGATGCTATCCCCTTCCGCTGCCAGCGCCCGAACTTCGCCGCCGACTGAGAGATCGGTCAGGATATCGCCGGTGACGGCATTGACGGCAAAAAGACCACGCCCCCCCGCGAAGAGAACCCCGTCCCGCACCAGCAGGGACTCAATGCCACCGGTAAAGCGAACAGTTTCGACAAGCTGCGGCATGGCCGGGTCAGAGACGTCGACGATGTGCAGTCCGGCCGAACCGGCAGCGACATAGGCTAGTTGCCGCGCGCTATCGACGGCGACCTGCTGGTTATCCCCTTCTAGGTCGATCTGACCCTGGAGGATCGGATTAGAAAACTGCGAGGCGTCTAAGATTGCCAGACCGTGCGAGCCGGTCGCGATGTAAGCAGTCTGCCCGCCGGAACCATCAAGGCGGCCTTCGACGGCGATATCGACAGCTTCACCGGGAAGGGCAATGGAGGCGATGATGCCAGTGGGGAACCCGACGCCGTCTAAGGGGTTGAGGCCTTGTGCAATTTCGGCACCGTCAAGGATACCGTCACCGTCGGAATCACTCCTATCAGCAAATGTACCGATAACGAACTCAGCAGCATCTACAAGACCATCTTCGTCTGTATCGACTTCTGTGGATGCATCTGTGTACAGCGGGAAAGCAATGTGAGTAGGTAAACCTGCTCCAGCAGAAACCCCTGTAGCCGAACCAATCAGTGACCTCTCATAGTCAAAAAAAGTTACTTCATACTCGGTTTCGGCTGGAAGGCTAACACTAAGCATACCGGAACCATCAAGCTTTCCGCGCAATTCAACTCCCGCGTATTCGATCAGATAAAAGGTATCAGCCGTATACTGCAGAATCGCAGCAGTTAAATTGCCAACATCCACTGCGAGATCGGCGAATCCACTTTCAAACTCACTTGCTCCATCATTGAGGCCACTCACTTCTCCACTGGCATCATTAAGCTGATTTTGTATTACTTCAGTAGATGAAGTTAGTTCCCCAATTGCATTTAAAAGCCTCGCCTCTATTTCTGGAAGCGTAGGTTCTTGAATTTCTGTAACAGACGACGCGATCGATATATTTATAGATTTACTCTCGGTCGTTGAGTCGTTTTCTTGCCTTCTTAATTCAATATAATCGCGAACTATTTGTTCTGTATTATCTATGATAAAGCAGAAAGTTTCAACGGATACACCAAGTAACTTGCCTTGCACTCCATCTTTAAGAATCTTTAGACCGTCAGCAACAGTGAACAGCTTTGCAGCAGAAAAGCATGAGATTTCAGCCCAGAAGCCAAGTTCAACACACTCATCATCTGCGTAGGCATTGCAGAGATTTACAGCAGATTTAGTCAAATCAGCAGCACAATCGACAGCAGCAAGTGGAGGAGCTGTGTTAAACGCATCTTTTGCCGCCTTAAACAGGTCAACAAATACGTCCTTTAAAATAAATTTAAGCCCATTAAAAGCATCTAAAATAATATCAGGGTCTTCACCGTTTTTTATACTGTTCTGTAATGCCTGAGCTCGCTGCACTGCATCCAAAGTGACAGAAGTAATCTCTGAAAGCGCTTCAGTAATTTGCGCAACCACCCTAATTACTTTTACAGGCGACAAATCAGCAACGCACCCAGCAAGCTCTCCCATTAAGTCATTGTAGGCATCAATTTTTTGCAACGCGTCATTTTCATCACAAGGCTCTTCCGAATCTTCGGGAGGCTCTGGATCTCCGGGTTGTTGTACATCCCCCGGTTTTCGACCTGGAACTGGCGGAATGGGGCCAGTTGTTGGAGTTATCGGCTGGTCCCCAACAAATTTCCACCCCAGCGTATTCACGCCCGTGTCGCCCTCCGATACCAGACGCAATCCGTCGTCGGAAACAATGGCCGTGCCGGTCTGGACCCATTTGCCGGCATCGTGGTCGAAGCTCATGATCGGGCGCTTTTCGCCGGGGGCGAGGCCGTCGAGATTGGGGAATTCGATCTGGGCCTTGCCGTCCACATTGGTGGCGCCATCGGCCACGACCGTGAAGACGATCTTCGGATCGAAACCTTCGGGAGTCGGCGCCGGGATCCGGTCCGGCTCGAAGGCCATGATGGTCACCGAGTCGGCAGGCGTGCCGTCATCGAAGAAAAGAGAATCTTCCGGGATGATGACCTTCAGCGCCTCCCACTGGGCAGGATCGATGTCCGGAAAGCTCTCGGTCAGGTTCTGGAGGCCGAAGGTACCGAGACCGGCTTCGGTCGGCTCCCCTTCCGTGACCTCAACAGCGTCACTCTCGGGGATTGACGCGAAGTAAATATTGAAAGGCGAGCCGTCCGGCGTGGTCATGCCCACCGTCTGCCCGGCCACCGTATGCACAGGCTTGACGATGGTGCCGTATTTGAAGCCGGTCTCGGCGGTTACGGGGGAAGCATCAAAGTGCAGATAGGCGTCGGGGAAGGGCAGATCTTCGAGGAAGAAGCGGCCATTCTCATCGGTCACCGCCTGCACACCAGGCAATCCAACCACCGTCACAATCACGCCGACAAGCGGCAGATCTTCACCATTCGGACCGCGATTGTTGGAATCGAAAATGAAACCTTCCAGGTTGGTTTCGGGAATACGGGTCAGAGAAACCGTGGAGAAATCGGCCTGCAGAGTTCCGCCAACCTCACCATCGCCATCGACATCAACCAGCGCCCCGGTCGTATCGCGGATCGTTGTACCATCGAGCTGCACCCGCACTTGGGTAGAGGCCGGCAGTATCGTCCCTTCTTCCAGGAAGAAGGTCGCGATCTGGCCGTTGCTGGAGACACGCACGCTGCCCGGCAGCGCCTCGCCGTTCGCGATGACCTGGAAGCTCTCCGTGGTGACACTGTCAGGGTCGACCGGGCGGTCGAACTCCACAACGATCTGACGATCGAGATTGACCAGACGATCACCGTCAGACGGCTGCACATCGATTACCCGCGTGGCGCTGGCCACGGAGAAATCAAAGCTGGCCTCGCCTTCCAGCGCATTGCCGGCAGCGTCAGAAATATTGGAATCGACGGATAAGGAAAACGCACCATTGGGCAGAACCGAAGCCAGATTCAACTGTGCAACCGTCGGGCTGAGTTGATCCACCGAGGTGATCTCCACGACCGCCCCCGAAGCGTCGGTCAGAACGAAGCTTCTCTTCTCGAAAGCAGACGCCGTTACCGGCTCATCGAATTGAACCTGCAGACGACCAGGCGCCGTGGTCAGATCGCCCGCTGGCGCCAACTCCACCGAGGGCCCCGAACGATCGAGCGTGAACTCGACGGTCTGGCGCTCGGACTCATTCCCGGCGGCATCGGTGGCGAAAAGTGTGAAACTCTGGAACCCGTCGGTTAGGTCAGAGCCAAGGATCTGTGCCAATCGCGCCGCGTCGAGTTGGAAACTGCCGTCAGGCAGCAGGGCGTCAGAAGTGTCGACGAACTCAGACGACTGCGCCTCCAAAGCTCGAGCAAAGAGGCCGGTGACGGCGAGGTTATCCGCTGCCGCTCCTGAGATCGCAGCAGTCTTCGTGACGCCGTCACTGTCCGAAAGACCCGTGTCTGTGTTTAGCGCAGCCTCCAAGCTCGGCGCTTCCAGGTCCTCGACGGTTTCGTCACGGCCTTGGATAGTGATCGTCACCGTCGCGGTCGCTTCGCCACCGTTCCCGTCAGAAATGCGATAGCTGAAGCTGTCGCTCGCCGTCTCGCCTTCACCCAAGGCCTCGAACTGTCCATTTGGGTCGTAGCTGAAGGTACCGTCCCCGTTGTCGACCACCAGGCCAAGCGTTTCAGAAACGTCCAACTGCGCGAGGCTCAAGGGGTCGTTATCCGGGTCGCTGTCATTGCCGAGCACTGACGCCGTGGTGAAGCCGTTGTCTTCGTCGGTCTCGAAGCCTTCCCCTTGATCGGCAACGGCCCGCGGCGCATCGTTGTTGCCGGTCACCGTGATGACAACTGTCTGTTCGACACTGGCCTCACCATCTGTCACGGCGTAGGTAAATTCGATCTGGCGCTCTTCTCCCTCTTTCAAGCTTTGAAAGTCCTGACCCGGATCGAAACTATAGCTGCCGTCATCCGACAGGTTGAGTGTGCCATTTCCTTCACCAACGCCTGAAACCAACGAGAAAGTTAGATCATCTCCCTCTGCGTCTGCTACCTGAAGCTGACCCTCGATGATGCCGGTGTCTTCATCGGTCGTCGCATCATTGCCGGCCGGTTGCGGAGGTGTGTTGCCCTCATCCCGGCCTTCGATGGTGATCGTGACGGTCGCAACGGAGGTTCCACCCTGTCCGTCCGAGAGCGTGTAGCTGAAGCTGTCCGTCTCCGTTTGCCCGGCAGCAAGATCTTCGAACTCTCCGTTGGGGTCGTAAGTAAAGGTTCCATCCGTGTTCTGCGTGACCAAGCCGCGCGCCTGGCTGGCATCAAACGAGAGAATCGACAAACTGCCGCCATCGACATCGCTGTCATTGGCAAGCACGGCGCCTGTTTGAAAAGAGCTATCCTCGTCCGTGGTGAAAGCGGCGCCAGCGTCGTCGAGCGCAACGGGCGCGTCGTTCCGCCCCGTGATTGTCAGGATGACCGTTTGCTCGACAGAGCTTTTACCGTCGCTGACCGCATAAACAAATTGAATCTGACGACTCTCGTCCTCCGCGAGATCCTGGAAATCGTCTTCAGGGTCGAAGCTGTAGCTGCCGTCTTCGTTCAGAATCAGCGCACCGTTGCCGTCGCCGACGCCCTGGACGAGATTGTAGATGAGAGTGTCGCCATCGGCGTCGATAGCTCGAAGCTGGCCCTCGAGTGCCGCCGAATCTTCGTCTAAGCTGACGTCATTGTCGCCAGGTTGAGGTGGTGAATTCGGCTCCGGCAGTTGAATGAGATTGCCATCTTCATCACGGAACTCGATCGCCTCGAAGTTTCGAATTGTAAGCTTAAGATTCGCAAAACTGCGTACTTCACCCGTGTCGCCGCCGGCCGCTCCAACCGATATCACAAAGGATTCAAGTTCCCGGAGCTCTTGCAACAGAGCCTGGTCTTCGAGTTGCGCCGCAGTGACCTTGATGCGAAGCATGTCGTTTCCCTGCCCGCCGAGATAGGTATCGCCAAGCTCACCGGTTTCGCCGACAACAAACTGCGCCGTATCGTCGCCAAATCCTGCATTGACCAGATCATCGCCAGTGCCGCCGTCGACGAAGTCACTGTCGCGGCCACCGGCGATGCGGTCGTTGCCCGCACCTCCGAGAAGCGTGTTGTTGCCAGCCCGGCTGGTAATGAGATCGTTTCCGCCGCCGCCCGATATGGTGTCGTCGCCGAACCCTCCTCGAAGGCGTTCATTGGCATCGCTTCCATTAATCACCTGATCGTCAGACATGACCCACCCCCCAGCCTCGCGAATATCTGGAATGGTCCCGGGGTGCCCGGGACGGCTCAAAAAAATAGTCCGTGTCTTACCTGGACAGACCTAACGCCGTACCTAGGCGCAAAAAGCTGAATCTCGGGCGCGCCTTCGGCTCGAAACCAAGGCAAGAATCCCAAACAAGAAAAGCATCTCGACAGGCGGCTCAGATACGACAATGGCGGCGGGTGTGACGGATCGTACTGAAATCGACCCATCGATATCATAGTCGGCGGTACCGCCAAAAAAGGGATCGAAGAATGTCTGTGTCGTTTCGATCGAAAGCGCTAAAGCAACCGGGACCACGCCAACCTCAATAGGCGAAAGCAGGCTGACTGCATCCAGCGATGCCGAAATACTCTCAGGTCCAAGGATCGCGTCGACGAAAGCCTCATCAGCAACTTTGGGTGGCTCTCCAACAACGAGCGCGGTATCAACTAGCGCGTCCGCCGACCCGAAGAGTTCGACATCCGCAACAAAGCTAAGATCTACTATGACAGGCGCGCCACTAAGATTGGTGATGACGATCGTCAAAGGTGCAGAGACAAAGTTATCCAGGGCCGTGAAGGGATCCAAAAAGGGGTCCGCCTCAAATGCGCCAGTTAAATGAAAGTTTAGGGGCTCTCCAAGATTAGAGAAAGAACCACTGGCACCTTCCGCAGGTAGAGGCGCCGCGGCGCCAAGCGCTTGAGTATAGCTTGTTGGCCCCATATCACCGCTTGAGACAGAACCAAAACTGAAGGCCACGCTCACATTGTCAGGAAGAGGCATTGCTCTGGATGGAAGGCTCCACCCACAAATCAGACCGAAAGAAATTGAAAACGCCAGGACGAAATCCCTGTAAAACGCCATAAGTTTGTTCCCCCCAAACGTTCTTTACGCGTCTATTTTTCCCCTTTAGCGTTAGTCATAGGCGTGCAAATGTCAATGATATTTTCGTGAAAAAATTGTGTAGGAATTCAAAGAAGTTGGACGACCAGATGTATTACTGATGGCGCTTCCTTTGGTTGCCGCTATAACCTTCATGGGCACAGGTTCATATGCTGACCGCGTAGCCCGAAACGCAAAAAAGCCATCCGATGGATGGCTTTGTCGCGTTTGGTTGCGTTTAGGATTTGGTTGCGGGATCAAACAGTCCAGTGGACTGTTTGATGGATTTGTCCCTTGCGCAGTCTGCGCGCGGGCTGTTCGCCCGTGCTCAACCTTCGGCCTAAAAAGGCTCCACTGGAGCCTTTTCTTGACGGTCTCAGCCTTCAAGTTATGAGCGAGGCCCACAACCCAGCGGAGGTCTGGAGGTTTAGAGACCGGTCTGATATCCAAACACCAAAGCCCCCGCGAGGGGGGCTTTGACCGACCTTAGAGATAGGTGACGTTTTGTACCGGAGACATGGGTAACACTTTTGGCATGTATTTGCATGCCGGAGGTGTTGATGCCGTGGAAAGAAAGTTCGGTCATGGAAGAA
>NZ_ML660078.1:8525-9161 GCF_007004665.1 Denitrobaculum tricleocarpae
ATGGAAGAACGTCTTCGTTTTGTTGCCCGCCTTCTCGAGGGCGAGGGCATGTCTCATGTCTGCCGTGAGTTCGGGATTTCTCGTAAGACCGGTTACAAGATCCTGAACCGCTATCGGCAGGAAGGTGTGGAGGCTCTGGCGGATCGTTCCCGCCGGCCGGTCCGCTATGCCAATCAGTTGCCCGCACAGATCGAGCGGCTGATTGTCGAGAGCAAGCGGGAGAAACCGCACTGGGGTGCGCGCAAGATCCGCGAACTGCTGGTCAGGCGGCTGGCCGGAGAGGTCCGTATTCCCGCAAAAAGCACGGTTCATGCCGTGCTCGACCGGCACGGCCTGGTCAAGCGCGCAAGGCAAAGGCGGCGGCAAAAGGCCAAGGGAACGCCTCTTTCCAGCCCTCTGCTGCCCAATGCCCTCTGGTGCACCGACTTCAAGGGGGAATTCAGGCTCGGCAATGGCCGACACTGTTACCCCCTCACCATCACCGACCAGGCCGCGCGTTATCTCTTTGCCGTCGAGGCCTTCGACAGCATTCGTCAGCAGAGCGTCATCGAGAGCTTTGTCCGCCTGTTCAAGCAGTATGGTCTGCCACAGGCCATCCGCTCCGACAACGGCGTCCCCTTCGCCAGCCCAAACGGC
>NZ_ML660080.1 GCF_007004665.1 Denitrobaculum tricleocarpae
AGAATGTGACGCTGGGGATCGACACTGTTCTGGATGCGGCCACGACGAACCGGACATTGAGCATCGACGAGGGTCTGACATTGGACGCCGACTTCATCTTGGCGGGCAGCGTGAACCGTTCAGCGCGAGTTGACTTCCGTGGCGAGCAGACGGTGGACGGGTCTGGTGAGATTGTTCTGAGCCGCGAGAATGCGCTGGATGAGGGTGGCGTCTCGAACGCGGTGCGCTTTGTGGGCGTCTCGAGTGGAGATGAACTCCTGACGTTGGGCGCTGATCTGACCCTGCGCGGGCAAGGGCGGATCGATACGGCGAACGCAGGGGACGAGATTGACCTTAAAGGAACTGTCCGTGCGGAAGATGGTACTCTTGAGATTTTTGCTTTCGATGAATTGGATGGCACGCTGAGTGCCGCGCATGATGGCTTTCTACAGGTTCAACAGGACCTTCGAATGCTTGAACAAGGGCGGTTGGAGATCGGGGTTTCGAATGAGGGCGCCGGACAGATCGAAGTTTTTGGCTTTCTAGACCGCGCCGGTGTTCTCGCGCTGAACGTTAGCGAGGATTTCGTTGCCAATCTGGGTGACAGCTTTGAGATTGTGAGGATACTCGACGGTCGTCCCGAAGTAACGGGCGCATTCCAGGGTTTTGAGGGTTTCGATCTGGCGGGTGATCTGGCCTTTGTACTGGATGAGGCCGCCGACAGCCTCACCCTGCGCGTCTCGACAGACCAGGAGGCCCAGGATGGAGGTTTCCTGGATGGTTTTGTTCCGCCACCGCCGCCGCTGCCGGATCCCTTGCCGGAACTGAACCTGGATGTAATTGACGGCCGGATCGCCGACAGCATCATTGTCGGGACGCAGAGCGGCGCACCGCAGGTTGAGGTGGAGACCGGCGGGGTGCTCGAGGGTGTCAGCCTGCAGACGGATGTGCGGTTGAATGCGACCGATTTTTCTCCAACCCTGCGGGTCGAGGATGACCTGGCATTAGACGCCACTCTGTCATTGGCTGGCTCTGCCTCCTTGACCTCTACGCTGCTGTTCTCCGGCGAGCAGGTGGTTTCCGGCAGCGGCGAGATCCTCTTTAGCCGGGAGAATGCGCTGAGCGACGGTGTTGTGAACAATACTCTCCGCTTTGAAAATCAGTTTTTTAGCCGGGAAGTTCTGAGTTTTGGTGAGAACATCACGCTGCGTGGCCAGGGGACGATGTTTGCCAACGGAACCGAGGACGTGATCCGTGTTCTTGGGACGGTTGCGGGCGAGGGTCGTGGTCTTGAGCTGCGGGACATCGACAATGCCGGAGCGAGCTTTACGGTCGACAGCTCCGCGGGATCGGTGATCCTGGGTGAGCGGATATCGGACGCTGTGATTGAGGGAGCGGCGGGCTCTGCTGTGGAGCTGGCGCCGAGCGCCATTCTGGATGACATCTCGCTTGCGATTGATGGACGTCTGGGTGCGGGCCGTTCTGCGACGATCGAGAACGGCCTGACCTTGTTGGGCGATGTGAGTCTTGCGGCTGCCGGTGGCCGTGTCGATACCTCGACGCTGACCTTCTTTGGTGAGCAGCGGATCGACGGGACGGGCGAGATCCTGCTGAGTTCTGAGAATGCAGGGCGCGACGGGATCGTGGACAACGACCTGGTCTTTGACGGCCAACTCACCGGCGGTGAGATCCTGACCTTTGGCGAGGGTGTGACGCTGCGGGGTCAGGGCAGCCTGTCTGTCCAGGACAGCGGCGATGCGATCCGTGTGCTTGGGACGGTTGCTGGCGAGGGCAGCGGCTTTGAGTTGAGCGGCATCGACAATGCCGGCGCCGGCTTTAGGGTGGACAGCAGCTTGGGCGCCGTAACGCTCGGCAGTCTGATCGTCGATACCGTGATCACGGGTGTTGGAGACAGCCGGGTGAACCTGGCTGATAACAGCCTTCTGCAGGGCGTTTCCCTGGACATCGACACATCGCTTGGAGTTCGGAGTGCCTCGGTTGAGGGTGGTTTGTTCCTAGGGGCAACACTTTCTCTGGCTGGCGCTCAGGCCGAAGTGTCGCAGCTGACTTTCCGTGGCGGGCAGAGTGTCACCGGGGACGGCACGATCCTGCTGAGCGACGAGAATATCCGTGGTCTGGTCAACACTGCCCGCAACAGCCTGCTGTTTGATGGCCTGCGGGCGGGGTCGGAGACCTTGAGCCTTGATGCCGGGGTAACGCTGCGCGGTGAAGGCCGGATCGATGCGGTTGATGCCGGGGATTTGATCGATCTGCAGGGTGTTGCGATTGCCGAGGGCGGGCGCCTGGAATTCAGCGGACTTGAAACGCTTTCGGGTGAGCTGCAGGCACGTCGGGACGGCACACTGGAAATTGAGAACAGCCTGCAGCTTGCGCCACAGGCGGAGCTGTCGATTGCGGTCGGTGGCTCTGGCTCAGGAGCCTCGGCGGGTCGGATCGAGGTTCTGGGTTCGTTGGATCGTGGCGGTGTTCTGCGTTTGGATGTGGCGCCTGACTTTGCGGCGGAACTTGGGGATGAATTCGAGATTGCGACGGCGACGGGCGGCTTTGCCGGCGCGTTTGACAGCCTGCAGGGTTTCGACTTTGCCGGTCCGTTGGGTTTCCAGCTTGTTGAAGATGGGAACAGCCTGTTCCTGCGGGTTACCGAGGGCGCCGCGATCGGGACGTCGGTGGCTCGTTCGGACCTGCCGGCTGATCCTGTCCTGCCGGTTCTGTCAGGCCGGATCGAGGACCAGGTGATCGATGCGGCCTTTGCCGGCGGTCCACTGGCGATTGTCAATTCGGCGACCTTCTCAAATGTTGAACTGGTCTCTGACGTGACGGTCGGTTTGCCTGGTGTGTCTGCTGGCAACCTGACGATTGAGGGTGGTTTGACGCTTGACGGTGTCTTGGGTGTCGAGGGTGGTTCCTTTGGTCGATCGACGGTTTTCTTTAATGGTGAGCAGACGGTTTCTGGGACGGGAGCGTTCGTTCTTGGCGGTTCGGATGTTTCGGTCGG
>NZ_ML660081.1 GCF_007004665.1 Denitrobaculum tricleocarpae
CGTCTATACGAATTGCCCCTTTAGAGGCTCGGCCCCTTTAAAGAGAAGGTTGGGGCCGCATGTCCTTGGGGTCGATGCCCGCGACGGCGACCGGCTTCTTCATGGCGTCGCGCCGGAAGGGCTCGCCCAGCTCCTGGTTCAGGATCACCTCGATGAAGGTCGTGACCCCGTCCTTCTGCGCCGCGCAGGCGGTCTTCAGAGCGGACGTCAGCTCCTCCTGATTGGTCACCGTCACGCCCTTCAGGCCGCAACCCTCGGCAACCTTCGCATAGCTCAGGTTCTTATCCAGCTCCGTGCCCACGAAGTTGTTGTCGAACCACAGCGTCGTGTTGCGCTTCTCGGCCCCCCACTGGTAATTCCGGAAAATCACCATGGTGATCGCAGGCCACTCGTCACGCCCGATCGAGGTCATTTCGTTCATCGAGATCCCAAAGGCACCGTCACCGGCAAAGCCCACAACAGGCGTCTCGGGACAGCCGATCTTCGCCCCGATGATCGCCGGGAAGCCATAGCCGCAAGGACCGAACAGACCCGGTGCCAGATACTTCCGGCCCTCTTCGAAGGTCGGATAGGCATTGCCGATCGCGCAGTTGTTCCCGATGTCGCTCGAGATGATCGCTTCCTTCGGCAGACCCGCCTGGATCGCACGCCAGGCCTGGCGCGGCGAAAGACGCTCCGAGTCTCTCTCCCGGGCTTCCTCGTTCCAGCTCGTGCCCGGATCGTCGTCCTCGTGATCCATCGAGCTCAGCGCCTGCAGCCAGGCCGACTTGGTCTGATGGATCGTCGCCTTGCGCGCCTCCCGGTCCGCATCGCCGGCCGTCGGGGCCAGCTGCTCCAGAAGCTGCTTGGCCACCTTCTTGGCGTCGCCGCAGATACCCACAGAGACCTTCTTGGTCAGGCCAATGCGGTCGGAGTTGATGTCCACCTGGATGATCTTGGCGTCCTTGGGCCAGTAATCGATGCCGTAGCCCGGCAGGGTGGAGAAGGGATTGAGCCGCGTGCCCAGGGCCAGCACCACGTCGGCCTTGGCGATCAGCTCCATCCCGGCCTTCGAGCCGTTGTAGCCCAGCGGGCCGGCGGCCAGCGGATGGCTGCCCGGGAAGCTGTCGTTGTGCTGGTAGCCGCTGCAGACCGGCGCGTCCAGACGCTCGGCCAGAGCCACGCAGTCGGGGATCGCGTTGCCGATCACCACACCGGCCCCCGAGAGGATCACCGGGAACTTGGCTTCGGAGAGCAGGCGGGCGGCCTCGGCGATGGCGTCTTCACCGCCGGCGGGACGCTCCAGGCGCACGATCTGGGGCAGTTCCACATCGATCACCTGGGTCCAGAAGTCGCGCGGGATGTTCATCTGCGCCGGGGCGGAGCCGCGGATCGCCTTCTCGATCACCCGGTTCAGCACCTCGGGGATCCGCGAGGCGTCGCGGACTTCTTCCTGATAGCAGACCATGTCGCGGAACAGGGCCATCTGCTCGACCTCCTGGAAGCCGCCCTGGCCGATGGTCTTGTTGGCCGCCTGCGGGCTGACCAGCAGCATCGGCGTATGGTTCCAGTAGGCGGTCTTGATCGCCGTCACGAAACCGGTCACCCCCGGACCGTTCTGGGCAATGGCCATGGCCATCTTGCCGGTCGCGCGGGTATAGCCGTCGCAGATCATGCCCGCGTTGGTCTCATGCGCGCAGTCCCAGAAAGTCACGCCCGCGCGCGGAAACAAATCCGATACCGGCATCATCGCTGACCCGATAATCCCAAA
>NZ_ML660082.1 GCF_007004665.1 Denitrobaculum tricleocarpae
TGACGCTTGACGGTGTCTTGGGTGTCGAGGGTGGTTCCTTTGGTCGATCGACGGTTTTCTTTAATGGTGAGCAGACGGTTTCTGGGACGGGAGCGTTCGTTCTTGGCGGTTCGGATGTTTCGGTCGGTTATCAGAGCCATGTTTTCCGTTTCTTTGGTGAGCAGTCTGGTGTTGAGGAGGTTCTGACCTTTGGTCCTGATGTGACCTTGCGCGGGACGGGTTTCGGCTATGCGTCACAGACCGGGGATCATCTGCGTTTTCTTGGGGATGTGATTGCGGACGGGGGGCGGCTTTCACTGCTCGATGTGGACAACGGTGGCGAGATGCTTTCGCTGTCTGAGGTGAACGGTGGTGAACTGGTACTGCGCCGTGGTTTGTCGAATGCGGTGGTCGATATCGCGGCCGGCTCGGCAGTCGATATATCGGGCGATGTGACGTCTGTGTCTCTGACGGGGGCTGGGACGGCGCATCTGAGTTCGGTTTCCCGGATTGATGGTCTGACGGTTGGCGCGGGTTCGGCTGCGTCGATTGATGTGGCGGGCGGTGGCGGCTACGGCTACAGCAGCCGCTCCGCGACGATCGATGCGGATCTGACCGTTGACGGGACTTTTGAGATTGCGGGTGGAGCGTCCCGGACGGCTGCAGTTATTTTCTCCGGCTCGCAACAGGTTGATGGTTCCGGTGAGATCCTTTTGAGCCGTGCCAATGCCCTAGATGCGGGCATCGTGAACAACAGCCTGCGTTTTGACGGTGTTTCGACGAACGCGGAGACTTTGGTTTTTGGCGAGGACCTAACGATCCGTGGGGATGGCCGTTTTTATGCGACGGGTGCGAACGACCGTCTGCAGGTTCTGGGAACGCTCGCGGGGATCGAGGGCGGTGCCCTGCGTCTGGACGACATCGATAATGCAGGTGAGAGTTTTGCGGTTGATGCGAGTGCCGGCGTGGTTGCGGTTCAGGGTCGGATCGAGGATGCGGTGATCGAGGCGGCGGCCGGTCAGACGGGGCGTCTGGAGGTTGTGTCCGGAACGCTTGAGGGTGTGACGCTCGGGATCGATACGGCTCTGGATGCGAGCGGGGCACGCAAGACGCTGACGATCGAGCAGGGGCTGACCCTGAATAATGCGGATCTTTCGCTTGAGGGATCCCAGTCACGCATAGCGACGCTGCGCTTTGCGGATGAGCAGACGGTCGATGGTTCCGGTGAGATCCTTTTGAGCCGGGCGAATGCGCTCGAGGGCGGTGCGGTCAACAACCGGATTGACTTCGAGGGTGCGTCGAATGCCGCGGAGGTCCTGACCTTTGGCGCCGGGGTCACGATCCGGGGCGACGGCCGGCTTTACGCCTCTGACAGCAACGACCGGATTCAGGTCCTTGGAACGCTTGCGGGGATTGATGGCGGTATCCTGCGTCTGGACGACATCAACAATGCGGGTGAGAGCTTTGCGGTTGATGTGAGTTCGGGCTCGGTTGCACTTGACGGCTGGATCGAGGATGCGGTGATCGAGGCTGCTGCGGGTCAGACGGGCCGTCTGGAGATCGTGAGTGGTCTCTTTGAGAATGTGACGCTGGGGATCGACACTGTTCTGGATGCGGCCACGACGAACCGGACATTGAGCATCGACGAGGGTCTGACATTGGACGCCGACTTCATCTTGGCGGGCAGCGTGAACCGTTCAGCGCG
>NZ_ML660083.1 GCF_007004665.1 Denitrobaculum tricleocarpae
TGACCGACCTTAGAGATAGGTGACGTTTTGTACCGGAGACATGGGTAACACTTTTGGCATGTATTTGCATGCCGGAGGTGTTGATGCCGTGGAAAGAAAGTTCGGTCATGGAAGAACGTCTTCGTTTTGTTGCCCGCCTTCTCGAGGGCGAGGGCATGTCTCATGTCTGCCGTGAGTTCGGGATTTCTCGTAAGACCGGTTACAAGATCCTGAACCGCTATCGGCAGGAAGGTGTGGAGGCTCTGGCGGATCGTTCCCGCCGGCCGGTCCGCTATGCCAATCAGTTGCCCGCACAGATCGAGCGGCTGATTGTCGAGAGCAAGCGGGAGAAACCGCACTGGGGTGCGCGCAAGATCCGCGAACTGCTGGTCAGGCGGCTGGCCGGAGAGGTCCGTATTCCCGCAAAAAGCACGGTTCATGCCGTGCTCGACCGGCACGGCCTGGTCAAGCGCGCAAGGCAAAGGCGGCGGCAAAAGGCCAAGGGAACGCCTCTTTCCAGCCCTCTGCTGCCCAATGCCCTCTGGTGCACCGACTTCAAGGGGGAATTCAGGCTCGGCAATGGCCGACACTGTTACCCCCTCACCATCACCGACCAGGCCGCGCGTTATCTCTTTGCCGTCGAGGCCTTCGACAGCATTCGTCAGCAGAGCGTCATCGAGAGCTTTGTCCGCCTGTTCAAGCAGTATGGTCTGCCACAGGCCATCCGCTCCGACAACGGCGTCCCCTTCGCCAGCCCAAACGGCTTCTATAACCTCTCACGCCTCTCCGTCTGGTGGCTGCGCCTGGGCATCGCCATCGAACGCATCAAACCCGGCCATCCTCAGCAAAACGGCCGCCATGAACGCATGCATCTCACCCTTAAGAGAGAAACCACCAAGCCAGCCGGCCAGAACAGCCTGCAGCAACAGGCCCGGTTCGATGACTTCATCAGGGAATTCAATGAGGAAAGACCACACGAAGCCCTCGACATGAAAACCCCCGCCGAAGTCTATCAACCCTCGCTCAGACCCTATCAGGGCCTGCCGGAACTGACTTACCCCTTCCACGACAAGGAAGTCATCGTCACATCCTGCGGACGCATCTGCATGCACAGAAAGAAAATCAACCTCTCAACCGTCATGGCAGGACAACGCGTCGGCATAAAGGAAGTCGACGACGGTATTTGGCTCGTAAGCTTTATGAACTATGATTTGGGATACATAGACCTGGAGCAGAAAACTCTGCAAACCATCGACACACCGTTCGGCTCCAGTGTGTTACCCATGTCATAGGTACAAGCTGTTACCTATGTCTCCAGGTCGGACA
>NZ_ML660084.1 GCF_007004665.1 Denitrobaculum tricleocarpae
CTAATGGGATGGCCCGCCCCACCGGGCTTTCGGTGTGCGATGCTTGATGTGCCCACATCAGCAACGCAAGGAAGGACCATCCCATGGATATCAAAACCCTTGGCATCGATATCGGCAAGACCGTCTTTCATCTGATTGGTCTGGACGCGCACGGCAAGATCGTCCTGCGCCGCCGGGTTTCACGAACGCAGCTGATCCGCTTCGCCGCCAACCTGCCGGTCTGCTTGATCGGCATGGAGGCCTGCGGCGGCGCGCACCACCTGAGCCGCGCTCTCTTGGCTCTGGGTCATGATGTCCGCTTGATGCCGCCCCAATACGTGCGGCCCTTCGTCAAGTCGCATAAGAACGATTACCGCGATGCGGAGGCGATCGCCGAGGCCGTGCAGCGCCCGACCATGCGCTTCGTTGCGACCAAAACGCCCGAACAACTGGACCTGCAGGCCCTGCACCGGGTGCGCGAACGTCTGGTGGGCCGGCGCACGGCGCTGATCAACCAGATCCGTGCTTTTTTGTTGGAGCGCGGCCTGACGGTCGGACAGGGCGTAAGCAGACTGCGTCAGCGCATGCCTTCGATCCTGGAGCCGGAGAGTGAGGCAGATCTGTCGGCGTTGATGCAGCGCCTGCTCTCAGGTCTCTGGCAGGAATGGCAAAGCCTCGATCATGAAATCGCAGAGCTGACCGGCGAGCTGGAACGCCTCGCGCGCAGTGATGAGATCTGCCGCCGGCTCCGCAGTATCCCGGGCATTGGTCCGATCACCGCAACCGCTCTGGTCGCTGCCGTCGGCAATGCCTCGGGCTTTAGCCGCGGAAGGGACCTGGCGGCCTGGCTGGGCCTGGTGCCACGTCAGTTCAGCACCGGCGGCAAGACGAAACTGCTCGGCATATCGAAACGCGGCAACCGCGCGATACGGCGTCTGCTGGTGCAAGGCGCTCACGCCGTCCTGCAGTCAGCCGAGCGCCAGCAGGGGCGTCTCGGCGTCTGGATCCGGAACCTCTTGGCACGCAGGCACCACAATCTCGCGGCTGTCGCCCTGGCCAACAAGATGGCCAGGATCGCCTGGGCCGTCATAACCCGAAAGGAGAGCTACAGCCCCGCAATTATCTGACAGCAAGCATCTCCCGCCGAGGTCTGCAAGGCTGAACAGAACGTGATGGCACAACAGTCAAACGGCGCGCCCGAAACCTGAACAAAACATCGGTTCGCGAAACCGAAGGTCTTATGAGGACGAGCGCGCGCGGATACCCATCGTGGCCAGAAGCAAAGACCGCTTCACTCAAAGGCCGGATACATTA
>NZ_ML660085.1 GCF_007004665.1 Denitrobaculum tricleocarpae
GCCGTTTGGGCTGGCGAAGGGGACGCCGTTGTCGGAGCGGATGGCCTGTGGCAGACCATACTGCTTGAACAGGCGGACAAAGCTCTCGATGACGCTCTGCTGACGAATGCTGTCGAAGGCCTCGACGGCAAAGAGATAACGCGCGGCCTGGTCGGTGATGGTGAGGGGGTAACAGTGTCGGCCATTGCCGAGCCTGAATTCCCCCTTGAAGTCGGTGCACCAGAGGGCATTGGGCAGCAGAGGGCTGGAAAGAGGCGTTCCCTTGGCCTTTTGCCGCCGCCTTTGCCTTGCGCGCTTGACCAGGCCGTGCCGGTCGAGCACGGCATGAACCGTGCTTTTTGCGGGAATACGGACCTCTCCGGCCAGCCGCCTGACCAGCAGTTCGCGGATCTTGCGCGCACCCCAGTGCGGTTTCTCCCGCTTGCTCTCGACAATCAGCCGCTCGATCTGTGCGGGCAACTGATTGGCATAGCGGACCGGCCGGCGGGAACGATCCGCCAGAGCCTCCACACCTTCCTGCCGATAGCGGTTCAGGATCTTGTAACCGGTCTTACGAGAAATCCCGAACTCACGGCAGACATGAGACATGCCCTCGCCCTCGAGAAGGCGGGCAACAAAACGAAGACGTTCTTCCATGACCGAACTTTCTTTCCACGGCATCAACACCTCCGGCATGCAAATACATGCCAAAAGTGTTACCCATGTCTCCGGTACAAAACGTCACCTATCTCTAAGGTCGGTCATTTTTTTCCAATAAAACAATGAGATAGCCGTTCCTGAGGGCGAAGTCTTAAGGTTCGGGCTCTTTCCCAACAGGCACGTCGTTTCAGTTGCAAAGCGGTTGGCTCGTCGCCGCCGATTTCGATCGCCGCTGAATGACGCTTTGCCACCGTCAGGCCTGGTAACTGACCGGTCTAGGGTCGGGACTCAATTGATCCACCAAGTGATGGAAGCGGCGAGGCATATGGCCGCGAGGAAGGTGTCGGCACGCTTGTCGTAGCGGGTCGCTATCCTCCT
>NZ_ML660086.1 GCF_007004665.1 Denitrobaculum tricleocarpae
TGTTTAGTCCCGGCATGTGGTGGATAGGATCGAGTGTGAACCGCTCGGTTTGTTCAGTCCAGAGCTTGCAGATGTATTCGTATGGTGTGAGGCCTTTGAGGGTTTTGAGCCGCTTTGCGAAGTTGTAAGCGTTTAGGAAGTCGGTGAGGTGTGTGCGCAGTCGGTCATGGCTGTCGTAGTAGTAGCGCCGCACTGTCGCCTCCTTGATCGTTCGGTTCATGCGCTCGACCTGGCCGTTAGTCCAGGGGTGGTTTGGTTTCGTCAAGCGGTGTTCGATGCCGTGCTCGCGGCAGCGCAGACCGAACATATGGGTTGCATATCGCGCCGTCGGCCCATCGCGATGGCGCGGCTGGAAGGTGAACTGAACGCCGTTATCGGTGAGCACGGTGTGGATCTTGTAGGGGACCGCCTCGATCAGAGCTTCCAGGAAGGCCGATGCTGTTCGGCGATTGGCCTTCTGCTCGAGCTTGACGAAGGCGAATTTGGTCACGCGGTCGATCGCCACGAACATATAGAGCTTGCCCTCTTCGGTGCGCAGCTCGGCGATGTCGATGTGGAAGTAGCCGATCGGATAGTCCTTGAAGCGCTTCTTCGGCTTGTCGCCTTCCGCGTGCGGCAACCGGCTGATGTCGTGGCGCTGTAACAGCCGGTGCAGGCTGGATCGGGTCAAGTGCGGGATACTCGCTTGGAGTGCGTAGAGACAGTCATCGAGCGGCAACAGCGTATGCTTGCGGAAGGCGACGACCAGCGCCTCTTCCTCAGGCGAGAGCACCGTTGAGCGCCGCTCCTTCGGCCCCATCGGCCCATCCTCCACAGAAGATCGCTTGCGCCACTTCCGCACCGTCTTAGGGTTGATGCCGTAGTGCTCGCTCAGCTCTTGGACCGAAGCTTTCGATCGCTGTATCGCA